>NZ_FODR01000022.1 GCF_900110415.1 Mucilaginibacter sp. OK283 | reverse complement strand
TGGTTCTCCAAAACCAGAAATGACAAAAGTTCACCCTGCCTTTTTTATAACTTATCCACAAACTTTTTAGTTTTTAACCCCCCCCTCCACCCCCCCTTCCAATAATAACAATCAGTGTCTAATTGCTTTCTTAAGACCAAAGGAAATGACAACTTTTCCATTTTATGGTGAGAAACCACAACCTGGGCACAAATCAAAAAGGCAATAAAAAACCCCGGCCATTTTCATGAGCCGGGGCTAATCAAACATAATAAACCCCAGATGCCAATCAAACAAAGGGAGGCTATTTCAATCAAACAAAAAATTAATGCGAGGCCACAGCTTCAACGCTATCCAGCTCATACACATAACCTAAATTATGCGGACTGCTACTGCTCACTTTAATATCCTTCACCAAACCGGTACCTAAATCTATTACCCAACCGTGTACTTCCAGGTCGTGGCGCTCCATCCAGGCATTTTGGATAATGGATGTTTTGCACAGGTTATACACCTGCTCACTTACATTCAGCTCCACCAACCGGTTTTGCTTTTGGGTTTCGTCGGTAATACGGTCAAGCTCATGACTGTGCAGGCGGTACACATCTTTAATATGGCGCAACCAGTTATCAATTAAGCCAAACTGTTTGTTGCTCATTGCCGCGGCAACGCCGCCGCAGCCGTAATGACCGGCAACTATCACATGCTTTACTTTAAGCACGTTAACGGCATAGTCAAGCACGCTCAGCATATTCATATCCGAGTGTACGCATACATTCGCAATATTACGATGCACAAATACCTCGCCCGCTTTGGTGCCTGTAACCTCGTTGGCAGGTACACGGCTGTCGGAGCAGCCTATCCATAAAACCTGCGGATGCTGGCCTTTAGCCAGGTTAGTAAAAAAGTTGCTGTCTTCTTTTAACTTTTTATCAACCCACTCGGCATTGCCACGAATAAGCGCTTTATAACTATCGGCCTGGGCCAGTTGTATGTTGGTGGTATCAATTACCGGTTTTTCGTTCTTTTTATTTTCTATAAGTGCCATGATGTTTTTCTTTTTTAATTGTTAATTACTGGTATTGCTAAATCTGTTTAACGGCGATGTGCCGCAACTTAAAACTGATAACGCAATACTCAAAACTAATTAGGGTTATACATTAATTCTTTTAAAGGAGGTACATCGTACTTGTCCTTTATTTCAAGTAGTTGCACCACTATGCCCTTGGTATAGGCATTGTGTTTGTAATTGTGGATGATCTCGAGCACATCCGGATCTATGTAACGCGAGTTGGAGCCGTCGATGATCACGTCAGTTCCGCTTGGCAGACTGGTAAGCGTAATTTGTATGGCCGCTTTATTTAAAAAGGATACCTCCTCGGCCAGTTTAATCCTGATCACCTTTTTATCGCCGTTTTTAGTAATCTGGTAAAAATACGGGTTGCGTAAATTGGTGCGCAGTATGTAAAAGATACCTACAAGCATGCCAATGCCAACACCTATCAACAGGTCGGTTAAAACAACGGCCACAATGGTTACCACAAACGGAATAAACTGGCTAAGCCCCTGGTGCCACATGTGTTTAAACAGGGCAATACGCGCCAGCTTATACCCTGTCATGAGCAGGATAGCAGCCAAACAGGATAAAGGGATTAAATTGATTAATACCGGGATAAATAACAGCGATATTAATAAAAGTAAGCCGTGAACCACGGCGCTGGTTTTGGTACGCGCGCCCGAATTAACGTTGGCAGACGACCGAACGATAACAGCTGTCATAGGCAAACCACCTAAAAGGCCGCTGGTAATGTTACCTATACCCTGGGCTACAAGCTCGCGGTTAGTTGGCGAAATGCGTTTAATCGGGTCTATCTTATCAACGGCTTCCAAGCTAAGCAAAGTTTCAAGGCTGGCAACCACGGCAATTGTAAAGGCGGTTATCCAAACCTGCTTGTTACCAATGCTGCTAAAATCTGCCGTTTTAAAAAGGGCAAAAAACTCGGTACTGCTGTTTACAATAGGTATGTGTACAAATTGCTTGTCAAGCAGTGCCAAACCTGTATTTTTAAATGCCAGGCTTAAGGCAATGCCCGCCAATACAACCAGCAAAGGCGCGGGCACCATAGCCATTTTTTTGAATTTTGGCCAATATATCATCAAAGCCAATGAAACTATGCTGATAATTACTGCCCCGTAGTTAATTTTACTCAACGCGCCCAGCACACCCGAAAAACTATTGTGTTCATCGGCCTGGTTAAAGCCTTCATCACCTTCAAAATCGGCATCGTAGCCCACCGCGTGCGGAAACTGCTTCATGATCAGGATGATGCCGATAGCGGCTAGCATGCCTTCAATTACCGCCGACGGAAAGTAATTGGCTATCGTTCCGGCCTTTAAAATACCCAGCAAAATCTGGAAAATGCCAGCCAGTACAAGCGCCAATAAAAATGTCTCATATGCACCAAGGCTGGTTATTGCGTTTAATACAATAACGGTTAAACCAGCGGCCGGGCCGGCCACGCTAAGCTGCGAACCGCTCAACGAGCCTACAACTACACCGCCAATAATACCGGTAAGCACACCGGCAAATAATGGTGCGCCCGATGCTAAAGCTATACCAAGACATAAGGGTAACGCTACCAGGAATACAACCAGACTGGCCGGAAGATCGCGTTTTAAGTTTTTGGGCAAAAAGTATTTTTTTAGGTTAAGATTGCCCATGGCAAATCCACCTTGCTTAATTGACATAAGAAATGTGTTTGAATAAAAATTTAAATGAATTGTAAAGCGTTACAGCCCGGATAAGAAATATCCGGTTAAATCATTTAAACGTTGGGCGGGGGAGTTGGCACTACCGGATGGTAGGTTTGTATATACAGGGCATGCTCCATATTGTGAAGCACTTTAGTTTCTGCAACAAAAGTAATGAAATCAATACTGTGTAAATCGTACTCGTCAAAAACCTTTTTCTCTTTAAATACATCCTTATCGGGCGTATCCTTTTCGGCTTTTGATTCCTGCTCTAATTGCAAAATTACCGCGCTTACGGCTTTGCTGTCAAGATATAAAAATACAGGCGCAAGTGATAGGGTCATCTTTAGCATAAAGACCCCCATAAACATTGCAACTACCAGTATTTTAAATTTCCTGATCTTCATTATCACAAATATAATGAAAAATCCTTCCTGAGAAAGCATGTCACAGCAGTTTTATGTACATCTTACAATTTAATTACTATTTTTAGCATGTTACAAACAATCTGAATTGTGAATAAAAAGCTCGGAGTATTAAGACAAAAACGCCAGAAGGCATTTGAAGGCGGTGGTGCGGTACGTATTGAAAGTCAGCATAAAAAAGGGAAATTAACAGCACGTGAGCGGCTCCATTTTTTAATGGACGAAGGCTCGTTCCAGGAGATTGGCATGCTGGTTTCTCATCGTTCCACAGATTTTGGGATGGAGAAAGAAAAATATCCCGGCGATGGTGTTGTAACCGGTTATGGCACTATTAACGGGCGATTGGTTTATGTTTTTTCGCAGGATTTTACCGTTTTTGGCGGCTCATTGTCAGAAACACATGCCGAAAAGATTGTGAAGATCATGGACCTGGCCATAAAAAACGGCGCACCGGTTGTAGGCCTTAATGATTCTGGCGGTGCCCGCATCCAGGAAGGGGTTGTATCCTTAGGCGGTTATGCCGATATATTTTATAAAAACACCATGGCATCGGGTGTGGTGCCTCAAATTTCGGCAATTATGGGCCCTTGTGCCGGAGGTGCGGTATACTCCCCGGCCATTACCGATTTTATTTTAATGGTTGAGCATACCTCATACATGTTTGTAACCGGGCCGAATGTGGTTAAGACGGTTACCCATGAAATTGTAACATCCGAAGAACTGGGCGGTGCAACAACCCATGCCACCAAATCGGGCGTTACCCATTTTGCCTGCACAAACGAGATTGAGGCTATCCAAAACATCAAAAAACTGCTAAGCTATATGCCACAGAATTGCGAGGACAGGGCCCCCGCCCTGGCTTATGATATTGGCAACGAGCTTCGCCCCGAATTAGATACACTTTTGCCCGAAATAGCATCAACTCCTTATGATATCCGCGAGATTATTGATCATGTAATTGATACAGGCTCGTTTCTGGAGATCCATAAAGATTTTGCTGAAAATATTGTTGTTGGCTTTGCCCGCCTTGCCGGCCGCAGCATAGGCATCGTGGCCAACCAGCCCGTATTTTTGGCCGGAGTACTGGACATTAACAGTTCTACTAAAGCTGCCCGCTTTGTGCGCTTTTGCGATAGCTTCAATATACCTTTGCTGGTATTTGAAGATGTGCCCGGCTTTTTACCGGGTACCGACCAGGAATGGAATGCCATTATCACCAACGGCGCCAAACTGCTTTACGCCTTTTGCGAGGCTACCGTTCCGCGTGTTACTGTAATTACCCGCAAAGCCTATGGTGGCGCTTACGATGTGATGAACTCTAAACACATTGGTGCCGATATGAACTATGCATGGCCATCGGCCGAGATTGCTGTGATGGGGGCCAAAGGCGCTGCCGAAATTATTTTTAAGCGGGAAATCAGCACAGCCGAAGACAAGGAAGCCAAATGGAAAGAAAAGGAGCAACTATACTCCGACACCTTTGCCAACCCATACCGCGCCGCCGAACGCGGATTTATTGATGAGGTAATTGAACCCGCCGAAACCCGCCTTAAACTCATCCATGCCTTTAAAATGCTGGAAAATAAAGTGGTAAACAACCCGAGGAAAAAGCATGGGAATATGCCGTTGTGATAACCGTCGTCTGCGATAAAAAAATTAATAGTAATTAAACTTTTTATTGTTGTTGTAGTCATTGTAACAAAACTTAAACTCATGCGCTACCTCATCATCCTTGCTATAACTGCCGCCTGGCTTAATTTTAATGGTGCAGTTAATCACTTACAACCACCGCATACACGTGGCGGCGCCATTTCAAGCGTTGGGATATCAAATATTAAGTTTTCGGGCGACGAAACTGCTGTTTACAACCGGGTCGGAGTTGTGATAGGATGGATAAAAGACGCCATTGTATTCAATTACGAGGGTAACAAAGCCTTAGCTTTTATAGACAAACAGGATGTTTTTTCATTTGCATATGGCAATGCTTACTTAGGGCAGTTTCATAATGGCTTTTTTCGCGATAAAACAGGGAATGCTGTTGCCTGGGTACGTGGCGCATCGGGCGGGCCCATCACACTGCCTCCATTAGATAGGGTAGCACCAATTTTTATGCCGGTGATAAAACCCATAACACCAATAGTAACTACTATTACCCCGATTGAAACGCTTTCATGGTCAAACCAGAGCTGGGACGATTTTTTGGGCCGGTAAAGATAGCGGGATATATATTTCAGATTAACTTCTCCAATATTTCATAATCGAACCCATTCTTTGAAAAAATTTGCCCGGTTTGCTTAAAGTCAGCCTTCAAATAAAAGTTTATAGCCGATATACGCGCGTTACACCATATGCGTATGCCGCCATTGCGCACAGCAAAATCGGTTATATGTCTGAGCATTGCGCTCCCGATTCCCATATTTTGCTGCGATTCATCAACGGCAAACTTTCTGAACTGAAAATCTTCGCCGCGCTGAAACAAGGAAACTACGCCTATTATCGCATTATCTTTAAAAGCCGCAAAATGAAGGCCATCCTGGTCCTCCTCCATTTCCATTTCATAAAGCTTTTGCTGCGGATATAAAACTGTTTGGCGCAGCCGCCAGGTTAATTCAGGGCGTATTTGTTCTATTTGCATTTATTTTAATTAATAAGCCTTATCAACAACTTGCCTGATGGACAAGCACATCCAACTACTCCTTCATCAAATCCACAATTATCGCTTTTGCGTAATCGTTGGGGTGTTTTTCGTTAGATAGTTTGGCGGTTTTAAGCGCCTCATCAATATCGCCCTGGGCTTCATAAACTACTGCCAGGTTATAGGCTGCTTTGCTGGCAAGTTTGGTATCAGCACCATCTATCAATGGGTTTAATATTTTAAAAGCCACATCAAATTTGCCGGCCTTAATTTGCGTTACCGACGATTCAAGTGCGCCGCCGTCGGCGTACAAGGGACGTTCGTTTGATATTGAAAAAGGCAAATAATCTTTTAAGGCATCCAGGGTAGCATCACGTGTGGCTGCTGTCATCGCAGGAATACTGCTTCTGTAGGATGGCTTATTAAATAAAGACCCAAAACCACCTGAATATGTTTCATCCTGGGGCACTTCGGCCATCCCTGCCAGCTTTTTTGAATAAATTCCGTTACTTTCAAATAGCGCGAGGCTGGTCTTTATTTTTGTAGTATAATAGTTAGATGGAATGCCATTGTAATAAACCGTTTCGGGATAAATACCCGCGCCGATGTCATTTAACACCAATACATAGTTGGCTTTGTGTGCAGCGGCCAAAAATTTAACCGAGTCGGTATTTACGGTGTAGTTTATCGAATCGACAAGGTTGATGATGTGTACACCTTTTAAATATTTTAACTGGTTGGCGGCAGTTTGAAGTGATACAACTGCCATCTTTTTCAAAACGCTTATTCTTCTGTAATCCCTGATCTTCACAGAATCCGGCCGGTAACGGTTTGCCACTACAATGATAGTACTGTCGCGGCTAAAGCCCATTTTAGGACCATAATTAACCGGTACAGTAACGTATTGAGGCACGCTACAGGATGTCAAAAAAACGATAATCAGGATAAAAAGGGGCGCAAAGCGTTTCACGATGTGGTTTATTAAGGTAATAAAGTCCAAAAATATTGTAAATAACCCAAACTTACAGATTACTGTAGGGTATACAGTTAATGACAAAAAAATAATTAAAAGGTTTAATTGCCCCTTAAATTAAAAAAAACGTTAATTATCGATGTAGAAGTATTAAATTAACAATAAAAACGTTAATTTATTTCCATTATGGCAAGTTATTTTGAAGCATTATCAATGGCTTTATTATATTTGCTTTATTGCTTAATATAGGTTACTCAAACAACATGGCTAAAAAGAAATCAGATCCCGCTCCGCATATTTCAGTTGTAAACGAAACTTCACTGGCTTTTTTCGAAAAATACATAAACAACCCCTCGCCTACCGGTTTTGAATGGAAAGGCCAGGAATTATGGCTGGAATACATGAAACCATATATCGACACACATTATGTAGATAATTATGGTACCGCGGTTGGCATCATTAACCCCAAAGCCGATTATAAGGTTGTTATTGAAGCACATGCCGATGAAATTTCGTGGTTTGTAAACTACATCACCAGTGATGGATTAATATACGTTATCCGTAACGGTGGGTCTGATCACCAGATAGCGCCTTCAAAGCGGGTAAACATCCATACCGACAATGGTATTGTAAAAGCCGTATTTGGCTGGCCCGCAATCCATACCCGCACTGGCGGCGATAAGGAAGAAGCCCCGACACTTAAAAATATCTTTTTAGATTGCGGATGCACCTCAAAAGAAGAGGTTGAAAAATTGGGCATTCACGTAGGTTGCGTTATCACTTATGAAGATGAGTTTATGATCCTGAACGACCGCTACTATGTTGGCCGCGCTTTGGATAACCGCGCCGGTGGCTTCATGATTGCCGAGGTAGCCCGTTTGTTGAAAGAAAACAACATTAAATTACCCTTTGGCTTGTATATTGTAAACGCTGTTCAGGAAGAAATTGGTTTGCGCGGTGCCGAAATGATAGCCCATAAAATAAAACCAAATGTGGCAATAGTTACCGATGTAACCCATGATACCCAAACGCCCATGATTAACAAGATTACCCAGGGCGACCTGGCTTGCGGTCGCGGCCCCGTTGTATCATATGCTCCGGCAGTACAAAATAACCTGAATAAATTGCTGATAGAAACTGCCCAAAAAGCCGAAATACCTTTCCAGCGCCAGGCTTCCTCACGGTCGACAGGTACCGATACGGATGCATTTGCTTACTCTAATGATGGCGTGCCATCGGTATTAATTTCTTTGCCGTTACGCTATATGCATACCACTGTAGAGATGATTCACAAACAAGATGTAGATAATGTGATCCGTTTAATTTACGAAACATTGTTAAATATTACAGCCGGCCAGGATTTCAGGTATATCAAATAATTAATCCGGTTAAAACAATTTCGATTTCAAACCATTTCCTTATTCTATTAAAAAATTAGCAATTAAGTACTCCCTATATACATCCTTATGAAACCCACACTACTTATTTTGGCCGCCGGGATGGCCAGCCGTTACGGCAGTATGAAACAGGTTGACGGCTTTGGCCCCAACGGAGAAACCATAATCGATTATTCAATATATGATGCTATAAAAGCAGGTTTTGGTAAGGTAAGTTTTATCATTCGCGAAGAATTTGCAGATAATTTTAAAGCTATCTTTGAACCCAAACTAAAAGGCCGCATTGAAACTGATTACGTTTTTCAAAGCTTCGACCTGAAACCATTTGGCATTGATAAAGAAATTGAACGCGCAAAACCCTGGGGCACTGCCCACGCGGTACTTGCCGCACGCAACCAGGTAAATGAACCTTTTTGTGTGATTAATGCCGACGACTTTTATGGTTACGATTCGTTTGAAAAAATGGCCAAATTTTTAACTACCGAAGTTGCTGACGATACTTATTCGTTAATAGGTTACCAGATTGACAGGACATTGTCCGACTACGGATCCGTATCGCGCGGTGTTTGTAAAGTTGATGATGCCGGCAACATGGTCGAGATTAATGAGCGTACCGAAGTTTACTTTAAAGAAGATGGCAGTGTGGCTTACAAAGATGGTACCGGCGAACACGCCTTAAGCAATGATACCCGTGTATCTATGAATTTCTGGGGCTTTACACCCGCTGTTTTCAAACAAAGCGAAGAAATGTTCAGAGAGTTTGTTGCCGCTAATGAAAACAATCCAAAATCGGAGTTTTTTATCCCGTTGGTGGCCGATAAGCTGATCAAAGAAAATATTGCATCATTTAAAGTTATCCCAACAGGCTCAAAATGGTTTGGTGTTACTTATAAAGAAGATAAGCCTATTGTACAAAAAAGCATTTCAGAACTGGTTGCCAATGGCACCTACCCGGCTACACTTTGGGATTAAGTTACAGCTATATAAAAAGCAAAAAGTCTGGCAGATCGCCAGACTTTTTGCTTTTATACGTTTTGGATTAGTCTATAAAGAAGAATCTTTTTTTGTTGTCTTCATCGTAAACGTGAACGGTTTTTGTAACCATCTGATCGTTTGATTTGATCTCGAATTTATAATCGCCGTTATCCAGGTTGGTTAGTACGTAACCTTTCTCTACTTCAACTTTGCTGGGCAAAAAGTCTTCCATCAAAATATTATTGGCCTGGTCAAAAATGGTTACATATGATTTGCTGGCTTCGTTTTTTGAAATCATTACTGCTACACCACGGTCGTGTTTTAATGATGATACAGTGATTACGTCTTTAGCTTTTTCGGTATGGCCTTTGGCATTGGCAGCAGCTGAAGTGAAAATACCGGCGCTTAATAACAAGAATAATGCTGATAATTTGATTGAATTTTTCATGATCTTTTTATTTTTTAAATGTTGTTTTTAAATGTGTTTGTTATTTTCAATATCCAAAACAACAACATCTTTTGCAATTGCCAAAACCAAATAGACCATCCATAAGTAGTTATAGACCAACAGCTTATAACGATCTTCAAACTGCTAAAAATCCACAAAATGGCTACTCACCGTGGTTTTATAGTTCAATAGCCGCTGTTCATCGATGCGTTTTTGCTGTTCATCGGTTATGCGGGTATAATTGGCTACTTTACTTTTATAAAAACCATTGAAACTTAATGGCGTTGCCTTTTTGTGCCCTGCTACTAATCGCGCCGGCATGTTACCATATGGAAGTAGAAATATTAGGGAACGTAAAAAGTTTTAAACAACAGGGCGGCCTGCTAACTATTAAAACGATAGAAGCAGAAGCAAGGGTATGTGTATACAGCCCGACAATCATCCGGGTTAATATCAGTAGAAGGCACAGTGCCCCGGATAGTTCTTATGCTGTTATACAACAACCTATCGGCAAATTTGAATTTGATGAATCGGCTGATGCAATCGAAATCAACACCCCGGCATTAAAACTCAGCATCAATAAATCTCCCTTGAGGTTTAACTTTTCTACGGCTGACGGCAAACCCCTAAGCGAAGACGATAGTCGTTTTGGCACCAACTGGCAGGGCGAGCGCGTAATTACCTATCGTAAATTATATGCCGATGAAAAATTTATTGGACTGGGCGAGAAAGCCGGCAACCTTAACCGGCGCGGAGCATCGTACGTTAACTGGAATACCGATGCGGTTGACTATAACAACAAAAGCGACCCTTTATATAAAACCTTTCCGTTTTTTATAGGCCTGCACAGCGTGCTAACCTATGGTTTGTTTCTGGACAATACCCACAAAAGCTATTTCGACTTTGGCGCCACCACCGACGATGAAATGAGCTGGTTTGGTGCCGATGGCGGCGATATGAACTATTATTTTTTTGGCGCACAGGGCGTAGCCAAAATTATTGAAGATTATACCTGGCTCACTGGCCGCATGGAAATGCCGCCACTATGGAGCCTGGGTTACCAGCAATGCCGCTGGAGCTATATGAGTGCCAAAGAAGTATTAAAAATTGCCAAAACCTTCCGCAAAAAGAAAATTCCGGCCGACGTGATGTATTGCGACATTGATTATATGGAGGGCTTCAAAATTTTTACCTGGAATAAGAAAACCTTTGCTAATCCGCGGGCCATGATGAACGAGCTAAAGGCGATGGGTTTTCATTTGGTTACGATAGTTGATCCGGGAATAAAGATTGAAGAAGGCTACAAGCAATACGATGAAGGAGTAGCTAACGACTACTTTGCCAAATATCCCGATGGCGAAAACTATACAGGGTATGTTTGGCCGGGCCGCTGTCACTTTCCCGATTTTTTCAAGGATGATGTGCGGGAGTGGTGGGGCGCAGCGTTTACCGCTTTGACAGATGTTGGCGTTGATGGTTTCTGGAATGACATGAACGAACCTGCAGCCTGGGGGCAAAACATCCCATGGATGGTAAAGTTTGGAGATAAATATATGCCCGAAGTACGTAATGCTTATGGCATGCAAATGGCCAGGGCTACTTGCGAGGGCACAAGAAAAATCCTGAATAACAAACGACCATTTGTACTCACCCGGGCCGCATACGCCGGCACACAGCGCTATTCGGCCGTGTGGACGGGCGATAACACCGGCACTGATGAGCACATGCTTTTGGGGCAGCGTTTAGTAAACAGCCTTGGTATAACCGGCATATCTTTTACCGGCGTAGATATCGGTGGCTTTAGCGCCAACCCGACGCCGGAGCTAATGGTACGCTGGAATTCGTTAGGAGTTTATACGCCAATGTTTCGAAACCACGCTATACAGGGCAGCAAAATGCGCGAGCCATGGGAATGGGGAGATGTCAACGAGCAGCTCATCAAAAAAGATATTGAACAACGATATAAGCTGTTGCCCTATATTTATTCGGCCTTTCATCAATCCACACAAACAGGCTTACCCATTAGCCGCACGCTGGCCATTGGATATCCTTTTGACGAAAAAGTATATTTCGAACGCTTCCAAAACCAGTTTATGTTTGGCGATGCATTGTTGGTTGCGCCGGTTGAAAGCGATAAATTTACAACCGATATTTACCTGCCCAACGGTGACTGGTACCGCTTAAGTACCAATGAAAAACTTAAAGGTGGTAAAATTGTAAATGTAGCCTCGCCTTTAACCGATTTGCCTGTTTTTGTAAAAGCAGGCTCCATTATACCGATGCAAAGCGTCATGCAAAGTACCGCCGCTAAAGGCGATGGGATATTGCAAATTCACATCTGGGCAGGTAAAGAGGCTAACGAATTTGTTTATTATGAAGATGACGGAGCCACTTACGATTATGAGCGGGGTGTTTATTATAAACGGATTATTAGGTTTGATCCGAAGAAAAAAAGCGTCACCTTATCGGCAGTTGAGGGAACGTTTTTTTCGAGGTTTGATAAACTGAGTATTGTTTGGCATGGATTTGAAAGAGGGGTGAATGATAAGGTTGTTGATTTTATGAAGGAGGAGATGGCGGTAAGGTTTGTCTGAATCGGAATTTTCAAAATCAGATAATTAACAGAATTTTGCCCGAACCGAAATTACTAAACGAATTTTTAGATTTTCTCGAAATTGCTTTTAAAATTCTGCTAATTCTATAATTTGTTTAATTCCGGTTCAGACAAAGCATTAGCGATTGCAGCGGGTACCGGCCTCGCGCTTAAGGCCTTGTGCGCGTATGAGCGTAAAGCGCGGCCCGCAGGGAATGCCATGAAAAAGAGCAAAGATTTTCAAGGTCTTTTTTAAATCGTTATCGCGATCCATTGATTGCAACACAATTTTATTGCCGTTGGTTTCCCAATGTAGAGACGCAATACTTTGCGTCTCCCGCGTTTAGGCCCGAATTTTCAACGCTCGATAGTTAGCAATTGAAAATCCGGGAATTTGCATGATTGAGTTGCATGCGGGAGACGCAAAGTATTGCGTCTCTACAAATACGACTTGCAATCGTAGATTTTAAATCATCCCTAATCCATCCCAATCGGCGATCCATCCGGCATATTCAACACTGGTGTCGGTTGAAATTTATCGGGGTTTTTCTCAAACTCATTGATTTGTGATAAACCGAACAGCAAATTAGCTTTATTGCTACCCGTAGCAGTAAGCGCCGCTGTTTTCATCCATTTTTTAAGGTCATCTATCTGTAGTAACGCAATACCGCGCACGCTTTCGGGGGCGCTGGTTGTGGCAGCCAGGGTTAGTATCTGCCTCAGGGCAAGGTTATTTACCAGGCGTTGCAGTTCGCCTTTATAGCCTGCCGGTTGCGGGGCTTTCCAGGTTTGGGCTACCAGTTTATTCAAAACAGGTAAAAGGCCCGGCTGGGCATTATCGCGCGATTGGTATTCAACCAGCCTGGCGGCGCGCTCGGGCTGTAACATGAACGATAAGGTTGCAGCAGCGGCAGATTCTGCAGCGGCCATCGGATCAAAAGTGAGGCCGGTATGCGATTTAAAGGTTTCCCTTGTACGCGGATAACCAATTGGTCGCGGTGGTATTTTCTCTATCAACTTTTCGGGCAGTGCCAATGCATCTGGGCTGATGGTACCCATCAGCGCATTAAAAGCCTTCCATTGCTCGGCAGGGGGCACAAATTTGGTAATGGTTTGTCCATCGTTTTTAAGTGCGAAAGTATAATACAATCCGCCCAACATTTTCGAAGCAGCCTCGGCCTGGAAACGGTGAATCAAGTACATCGGCACCAATACCTCTTCCAGCGTAGCCATTGGCGCGTCCTGGCGGATGGCTTTTTCCGAAAAATTATCCAGCACATGTTTACGTAAAACCATCAGCCTGTTCAGTTCATCGGCAGCATTGGTACCGCTATCCCATAAATGGGCCTGCGGATGGGCGCTGCCTGCAGGGCGGGCATCATCATCAGATATAAATAAAAAGCCTTGTTTAATGGTTTCTGTAATGATGCCTTTTAATGCCTCATCTTCATTAGTGCCTTTGGCAAAATCCTGGTAGCCATACAGGATGGCGCGTTTATCGTATTCGCCAATTCCGGTGCGATAGGCTTTGCTTAAGTCAATTGTACCATCAGCATTCAGGCTGATAACCGGTGGCGGATAATCCATTACCGATGCCCTGCCGTTTACACTTGCAGTAAAATTATGCTGCAAGCCCAGGGTATGGCCAACCTCATGGGCCGCCAATTGCCTTAAACGGGCAAGGGCCATTTTCATCATTTTATCGCTTGTTGGTTTACCATCTTCATAAGGTTGAACCAATCCTTCGGCAATCAGGAAATCCTGCCTGTCGCGCAGGGAGCCAAGGGAAACCTGGCCTTTAATTATTTCGCCTGTACGCGGATCATCAATTGATGCACCGTATGACCATCCTCTGGTTGAGCGGTGAATCCATTGGATAATATTATAACGGATGTCCATTGGGTCGGCATCCTCGGGCAGTAGTTTAACCTGGAAAGCGTTTTTATAACCGGTAGCCTCAAAGGCCTGGTTCCACCAGCCGGCTCCTTCAATCAGGGCGTTACGCACAAGTTCGGGCGCCCCACGGTCAACATAATATATAATGGGTTTTACGGGTTCACTAATTGCCGCAGTAGGGTCCTTTTTTTCCAACCGGTGGCGGGTAAGCATCCTTTTCATGATAGGCTCATCAATAGGCGTTGCGTAATCCATATAGTCCACATCGTAAAAACCAGACCGTGGATCGAAGTTGCGTTTTTTATAGCCATCGTCGGGTAGCTTAATAAAGGATTGGTGCATCCTTACTGTAACGGCATTAGCGTCAGGAGTTACCGAGCTAATCTCGTAACCTTTGCCTTTTCCGGCCAGGGTGATAGTGGCCTCAAATTCTGAATTATACGGAAAGCTTTTTGTATTGGGTAAATACACAGCCGACCGGCTATCGTCAAAGCCAAAATTACCCTGGTTGGCATCATTCAACCTATCAGCAATTTTATGGCTGTCGCGCAGCAAAAAGGGGGTAAAATCAACCAAAACCCTATTGCCATCCTGGGCTACAACCGTTGTGCCCCAAATAGCCGATTGTGCAAAGGCTTCTTCTACAGATTTTCGTTCTTCGGCATTATTGCTGATAGCCCGGTAGCTGTAATTGGGCTGCATCAATAATACCTTAGGACCGCTTTTTATGAATTTCACAATGCGACTACCACCAATTTGCCCTCTGTCCAAACCCAGGTCGTTTGATCCAACCCCAGCAGGCATCGAGTTTACGTAAAGAAATTCCTGGTCGAATTTATCTATCTCTAAAAAAATCTTCCCGGTTTTCTCGTCCCAATAGAAGTTAAAATAACCGGTGTATTTGGTAAAGCCTTTTGTTTTGGCACCAATCTCATCGGTTTGTTGGGCTTTAACATTCAAAACAAAAACTAATAAGGCAAAAAAGAGCAGGTAAACTTTTTTCATAGGGAGGCTAATCTGTTGTTATGCCCTAAAATAGGTATAAAAACAGAAAAGGAGGTAAAATTACCTCCCTTCCATTGTTATAAAATCAGCATTAATTATTTCATGCCTTTTTTTATCGCCTCTATTTCGGTAAGATGACCTTTTATAGTAGGTAAAGTCTTTTCGGCAAAAGCCTTCAAATCTGCGTCTTTACAGTTTTTGGCAGCATCTTCAAACATCGATATTGTTTTTTTGTGCCCGTCAACCATGGCATCTACATAAGCTTTGTCAAAATCGCTGGCCGATTTTTTTGAAAGATCTGCCAACTCCTTTTGCTTTTCTTCACTTGGTGCGGCTGGCAATGTAATGTTTTTGGTTTTGGCAATAGCCATTAATTCCTCATTAGCTTTGCCATGATCGGCCACCATCATTGCTGCAAAATCTTTAACTTTTTGATTTAAGGCTTTGGTTTCGGCAACTTTACCTGCCGCAACTTCGGTCATACCACCGTTGGCAGCGTCAACAGCAAATTTTGCATCATCTTTATCAACAGCAATGCCTTTTGCGCCGGTTACGCCGGTAGTATCGTTAACCGCCATTGTTGATGTGTCTTTAACGGCATTGGTACTGTCGGCAGCATCTTTACTGTCTTTGGCACCGCCGCATGATTGGAATGATAAGGCAGCAATTGCCATCATCGCCATTAAACTTAACTTTTTCATAGTAGTGATTTATTTATGTTTTTATAGGCAACAACTTTTACTCAGATAAGTTTTATTTTCTTATTTGTAAAATACATTAAGTTTATATAAATAAACCCTTTTCAAAGCAATAAAATTTGAATATAAAAATGTCCCACAGCCGCCAGCCTGGCACAACCGAACCGCCCTGGCAATCTTTTTTTTACCGATTTTCTTTCAACGTTTTAATTTTGATTTCTCACATATTTACAATTGTTTACAACATTTTTCATAATACGATGAACTATGATATAAACCACTCAAAATTTATATATTGGCCGCAGAAATATTCATACTAAATGCTAAACAAGCTTTTTTTTACGCTGGTATGCCTGTTGGGCTGTACCACATTATTTGCCCAGCAACATAGCCAGGAATTTGGCATCCAAACTGATAACGACTCGTACCTGGGCCAGGGGTCTGATAGGTATTACACCAATGGTATTTTTTTTTATTACCGTAAGGCCTTAAAAGTTGCAGAATCAGGGAACCTTCAAAACAAAATTTTGGGCATCGAATTAGGGCAAAAGATGTTTAATCCACAATCGGGCTACGTTAGGGATGCAGGCGATGTTGACAGGCCTTTTGCCGCATACACCTATATTGGCGGTACCTTAAACCTGTTATATAAAAACGAAAGCACCCTTAAACTTGGGGCGCAAATAGGGCTGGTTGGCCCGGCGGCCGGTGGCGAACCCGTTCAAAAACTTATTCATAACACTTTTGGCTTTTACACGCTAAACGGCTGGCAATACCAGATCAGGAATGATGTTGAGCTTAATTTATCTGCCGAATATAACAAGCTGCTTGCCCGTGGGTCATGGGCAGATGTAAGCCTGGCCAGCTATGCCAATTTAGGTACCGGCTTTACCGGGGCCGGATTAGGACCGCTGTTTCGCCTGGGCAACTTTAACCAGCTATTCAGTTCAATAAGTACGCAAAGCACGGCCTCGTTGACTCCTCAAAGCAATTTACTGCACAAGCAAGAGTTATTTTTTTACTACAAACCGCAAATAAACGCCATAGTTTACGATGCCACCGTACAAGGCGGCCTTTTTAGCAGCCACAACCCTAATAGCCTGGAAATTACCGGGACCAAAAAGCCCTTTGTTTTTAGCCAGCAATTTGGCGTAGGTTTTAGCTTTACCCGTTTCACTTTTGATGTTGCCGCTATTTTCCACACCCGCGAAGTTAAGACGATGATACATTCGCACCAATGGGCGGCAATAACAGGGGTTTATAGATTTAAGTAAGATTAAAGTTCAAATTGGGGAATTGAAAATAGCAACACTAAAAGAGTTTAAGATGAATTGTTTTTAAAATCAAAACCCCTTACAACCTCACATTCATCCCCACATTATAATTCCTTAAAGGCGAAGCGTTATAATACCTGTTGCCTACTGCATTTAAATCGTTCCCAAGGCTGTATTTTTGGTTCAGGATGTTATCTGCGGCAGCAAAAATCTCCAATCGTGTTTTATGCCCAATTGTTGGTTGCCAGCTAACCCTGGCTTGTAACAGGTTATAATGCCCGGCATATATTGTATTGGCATCGTTGAGCGGAATTTTTGAAGTGTAGTTATGCTGTGCAAACAACGAAAGATCTGCCGGGAATTTGAGTTGCAGGCTGGATACAAACACATGCCTGGGCACACCCGTTAGCCTATTGCCCGAATAGCTGGTGCTGGTAACCGTATAATCGCGAAAAGTAAACCCGCTGTAAGTATATGATTCATTAAACTGAAGGCCACGGATAAAATGTGTACTATTCTGGCGAATAATCCAATCTGTAAACGATAATTCAAAACCTGGCTGATTGGTGCCGCCGGCATTGATATAGTGCTCGGTTTCGTCGGCATTTAAACGGCGCACAATGGCATTGCTGATGCGGTAATAAAATACAGAAGCGTCGAGCAGCAAAGTTTCGTCCTGGTTGCGCAGGCGGAAACCGGTTTCGTAATTCCACCCGGTTTGTGCCTGCAGGCTGGTATTTACAATATTATCAGTAGGCCGCACCTCGGCGGTGGTTGGTGTAGAGTAGCCGCGGCTTACCGACGCCCGCCAGATAAAGTTATTGGTAAGCTGGTAGCTTAAGGCCAGCCTTGGCATTAACTGCGACGTAAAATTGCGGTTGGTAAAACCGCTTTGGTTAAGCGGGTAAATATTTTTAAAATCATAGTCGTACCAATTCAAGCTCAGCGCGGCTTCCGCATGGAGGCGTTTAAATAGGTCTGCCGAATAGCGCCCGAAGATAAAATGCTGGTTGGTGTGGATATTATCGCTGGTTTGGGTGGTGTCCTTTACGCCTTTTTTATTGCCATAATTGCTAATCAGCGAATTGGTTTGCTGCCACTCAATTCCTAAATCGGCTTTCCAATCCAGGTTTTCCTGGTGATTGCCGGCCAATTCAAAATAAGTGCGCAATCCATAAGTATTTTCCTTACGTTGCTCATAATTGGTAATAAATGGGTTGGCAAAATCAACATGGCTGCCAAAAACAGACAGCACGTTCCTGATCCTGTCGCTTAAATGGTATTCGTTGGTCAATCCGCCTAAATACATTTTAGTGGTGATACCAATTTGCTGTTGTATAGCTCCGGGTAAAGTTGCAGTTGGCTGCCGCGCCAGTGTTGGGTTGGCTGTAAACTGCGCCAGGTTTAAGCCGCCGGGCGTTTGGTAGGCCAGGTTGGAATATAGCCCCAGCACTTTTAACTCGTTTTTACCGCTATAGTTCCATTTGTCGGCCAGTTGTATGTAATTGCGGTGCGTATCGCTATGTTGCCTGTAACCATGATAGGTTTGAAAACTTTGGCTGATATTAAACAGATTTGCCCCCGAACGCTGCTGAAGCGTAACTTTTTCGTGGAACAAGCCATAGCTGCCGGTATTAACGCCCGCCGTTAAATAACTACCATCATTATAGCGGTTAATAGAACTCAGCAAAACTACCCCGCCGGAGTTGGCGCCGAACAAGCTGCCATCGGGGCCTTTTAGTATTTCGATACTGCCTATGCTGCCTATATCAATAGCATTCAGGTAAGTATTGCCCCCGGCATCCGTTAAGGGAATTTCATCAAAATAAATTTTTACATCCCTAACCCCAAACGGCGACCGCAACAGGCTCCCGCGGATGGATAAACGGTAGCTCCCAGGCGAACGCTCCTCGGCCCGGATACCCGGAACGGTATTTAATGCCGTTACAAATGAATTATCGGGCTGTAATTTTAGTTGTGCGGCACCCAATACACTTACCGAAGCCGGTACACTTAACACAGGTTGTTCGCTCAGGTAACCGCGCACAATTGCGGTTTTTAGGTGCGTTGTATCTATTTTTTCCGTTTTTTGGCTTTGAGCGGTGGCATTTATAGTTGTGGCGAGGACGAGAAAGCAGCTCAGGTACAATTTTATCATATAGTCAAATAGGTAGGCAAAAGTAGTTGTTTTAACGCTAAATGTGCGTTGTGTTTTGGTAACAAGTTGGGGCGAAAAGCAGTATTTACCCGGCTGACATCATTACATCGTATTCTTTTAACAGTTTTTTTGTTGCCCGTGCACGATAGGCGGTTATCAACAGGGTTTTAAGATCATCAGGCGATACAGTTTCAAGGCGTACCACCATGTATTTGTAATTGATGTAATGATTGGTAATAAAGAAGGTATGCGAATCGCGCGCCATCCATTTTTCACGTTCGGTAGTATACACTGCAAGCAGTTCCTGCGCCAGTTTTACGTTGGTAAAAATCTTTTTATTTACATAAAAGGCCGGGTATTCAAAATGCATTCCCTCGGTAACGCCAGGCAAAGGGAGCAGTATGCTGCGCAGAAACTGCATGAAGATCGACATATCTGTGGCCATAATTAAAGTTAGGTAATTTTCATATTATTCTTAATTTTCGGCATGCAAAATCAGCTTCAGCAAACATTTGGCAATATTGACATTTACCTGTTCGATCAGTTATTGAAAGGCCGGTTTGATGACTGCAAAACCGTATTGGATGCCGGCTGCGGCAGCGGCCGAAACCTGGTTTACTTTTTACAAAACGGGTTTGATGTTTATGGGGTTGATCAAAGCGAGGCGGCTGTTGATGCGGTTAAGCAATTATCCGCCATGTTAGCGCCGGCTAATCCCCTGTCAAACTTCGCGGTATCGGGTGTTGAAGATCTGCCTTATATTGATAACACTTTCGACCTGGTGATTTGCAGCGCAGTTTTACATTTTGCAAAAAGTATCGAACATTTCGACAACATGATACACTCGCTTTGGCGCGTACTTAAGCCCGGAGGATATTTTTTTGCCCGTCTTGCATCGGATATCGGGATTGAAAACCTGGTGAAGCCTGTTGATAATAACAACCGTTTCTTGCTCGCCGACGGTTCTGAACGTTTTTTAGTAGATGAACAAATCTTGCTGCGCTATGGCTTTGCGCTAAACGGTACGCTTTACGAACCCATAAAAACAACCAACGTACAAAACCTGCGATGCATGACTACGTGGTGTTTGCAGAAGCGTTGAGCCTGCTCATGCAATGAAGTTAAAAACTCACCATCGCTATAAAGAATGCTAAAATGGTTTAGCTACCAACAAACCTCGGCCTTGAACGCGGGCAAATACTCACCCGACATCGCTGCGCTCGTCACCCTCTCTTCGCTGCGCGTAAAGAGGGGCTTGAATAGCTGTTTATTTATGTCGGCCAACTCAATCGCTATCACAAATGCTAAAATGTTTTAGCTATCAACAAATACCCTCCGCTATTCGAAGTCTCTGACTTCGAATCACTATGCCTGTAGTTTAAAACTACAGTGGTTCAGTCCAGCGCGACGAAGAACAACATAACATTAACACGTTCTCTCACAATCCTGTAGTCTGGAGACTACCGGCATAATGGTTCGAAGTCAGAGACTTCCAACAGCACGGGATTATGCCTGTCGGGTGTGTCTCAGCCTTACTGCAAATATTTTTTCTTCAATTAAAAAAAGTATCTATATTCACGTTTTCAAAACAGGTGTTATTCTTACACTTATTATAAACTAATTTATTGCTGTTCAATATGTTTAAAATGTTACCCACCTTAAATGCAAAAATAAAACAATCGATTGCGTTGTTTATTTTGCTGGCAGGCGCTATGGCCACACTCACCGCAAACGCTACTGTTAAATCCTTTAAAAAAGGCCCCGATGGCGTTACCTTTTCTTTAGATAAAGGCCTGATGAAGGTGCTTGTGCGCAGTGCCGACATCATCGAAGTAAAATATACCATTTTTGATGCCTTTGAAACCAAGCCATCGCTGGTGGTGGTTAACAGCTGGAAAACACCAACTGCCTACCAGGTAACAGCAACCAAAACCGAAGTAATAATTACCACGGCAAAAATGAAGGTAATAGTGAACAAGGCCAGCAATGCTATTACTTATACCGATTTAAAAGGCAACGTAATTACTTCCGAAGACAGCGAAAACAAAACGATAACTCCTGCAACTATTGCCGGCATCAGCACCTATAATGTAAGCACACAGTTTACCTCGCCGGTAAACGAAGCGCTTTACGGTTTGGGCTGCCACCCCTTAGATTCTTTATCCATTAACTATAAAGGCCGCAACCAGGAGTTGCTAATCAAGTACCTTACCGGTGCTATCCCGGTATTATTATCAACCAAGGGCTATGGCTTGCTTTGGGACAACTATTCGGCATCAAACTTTTATGGCGCCGAGGCTGATAACACCAAATTTAAGTATGTATCCGAAAGTGGTAAACAGGTTGATTACTTCTTCTTCTACGGCCCTTCTTTTGATCATATTATCGATTCATATCGTATAGCAACCGGCCGTGCGCCAATGTTTGGCAAATGGGCTTACGGGCTTTTCCAATCGCAGGATAGGTACATGAGCGAAAAGGAAATATTGACTGTTAAAGATAAATATCGCGATAATCACATCCCTGTTGACGTAATTGTACAGGACTGGTACTACTGGGATCCGTTGCCAATTGGCTCGCACGTGATGAAGCCCGAGCGTTACCCTCACCCAAAACAAATGGTTGATGAACTGCACAAGGCAAACATCCATGCCATGATTTCGATATGGCCTGTATTTGGTAAAGGCACCCCCAACTATGATGCATTAGAAAAAATGGGCGGCTTAACCGATATTACCTGGGATAACGTGGTTACCCACACTTTTGATACTTATTACGATGCCCACAACCCTAAAGCCCGCGAATTGTATTGGGACCAGGCACGCGATAGCCTGGTAAAACGCTACGGTTTTGATGCCTGGTGGATTGACCAGTGCGAGCCGGATAATGGCGCTTTGCTTGATGCCCGCCGCCAAAGCAACTTTAGCATAGGTAAAGGGATTGATTATTTTAATACCTACTCGTTGCAGCACACCAAAGGTGTTTATGAAGGCTGGCGCAGGGATATTCCGGGCAAACGCGCTTTCTTTTTGGTAAGGCAATCATTTGCCGGCGAACAGCGTAATGCAGCCACCTTATGGTCAAGCGATATTGAATGTACCTTCTGGAACTATAAAAACCAGGTGCCGCAGGGTATTAACGCCTGCGCATCGGGTATCCCCTATTGGACATCAGATATCGGCGGTTACCACTTCCATTGGAAAGCTGCCGACTGGTCGCAGCCGGATAAGCGCGAGCTGTTTACACGCTGGTTCCAGTTTGGCGCATTTTGCCCTATTTTCCGTATCCACGGTAAAGGCGAGCGTGCATTGTTTAGCGACAATTGGGATGCCAATACCAAAGCCATCCTGTTAAACTTTGATAAACTGCGTTACCGCCTGCTGCCATACATCTACTCGCTGGCCGGCAAGGTAACTACCGAAAACTACACCATGATGCGTGCCCTGACATTTGATTTCAGGAACGATGAAAAAGCCTATGGCATACCAGACCAATATATGTTTGGCCCCGCCTTTATGGTTAACCCGGTTACCGAACAGCTGTATACATCGGCCGATGCTGATAAAAAAGCTAAAGCTCGCCAGGTTTACCTGCCCGCTGCAGCCAAATGGTACAACTTTTGGACAGGCGAAGTGCTCGAAGGTGGCCAAACCATCAGCGCTGCAGCCCCTATCGAGATATTACCGCTTTATGTAAAAGCTGGTTCTATCATCCCAATGGGCCCGCACATGGAGTACGCTACCGAAAAACCCGCCAGCAATATCGAGTTAAGGATATACCCCGGCGCAGACGGTACCTTTAAGCTGTACGAAGACGAAAACGAAAATTACAACTACGAAAAAGGAGCCTTTGCCATCATCAGCTTTAACTGGAATGATAAAACCCATAAACTGACTATATCAGATACCAAAGGCCATTTTAAGGGCATGTTAAAAAGCCGCACCTTTAATATTGTGCTGGTTAAGGGCGCACACGGCTCGGATGTGGAGATTACAGCCAAAGCCGATAAAGTGGTTAAATACAGTGGTAAAGCGATGGTAGTAAATATGTAGTTAGCAAAAGACGGTGTCATTTCGAACGAGGTACGAGGAGAAATCTTCGACGCCCTGCTTTACATTGCATGTAGTATAGCATATTGTCGAAGATTTCTCCTCACTCGTGCGCGCAGCCCCCCGCTGGTTCGTTCGCAATGACAACCCGTTTTTATAATGGTAACAATCTTATCCGAATTTTTGATTCTAACACCTAATTATTATCTTGCTCAATAATATAACCTGGCCCGCTACAACAGCGGGCTAAGTTGTGTTTAAACCTTTCATCTTCATCAAACTTGAACAAAGTAAACCCGTACATATTTTTTAAAATAGAGCTACTGATACTGGCTATTTGTTTGTTCAGGTTACCTGCATCGGCGCAAAAAAAGAATTCGGCGTTTCAATATCATATTCGTAAAACCACAGCGCCCATTACTATTGACGGGGTTATGGACGAGGCCTGGCATAGCGCCGATTCGGCTGCTAACTTTTTTATGGTGATGCCTATGGATACCAGCCGGGCCAAATTACATACCGAGGTGCGGATGACCTTCGATAACAACAACCTGTACATTATTGCCGTTTGCTATACCGCAGGGCCCGGCGAATACATGGTTGAATCGCTGAAGCGAGATTTCGCCTTTCAAAAAAACGATAATTTTATATTTTTTCTCGACCCCTTTGACGCCCGCACAGATGGCTTTAGCTTTGGCGCCAACGCCGCCGGCGCTCAATGGGATGGTACCATGTACGAGGGTGGCAAGGTTGACCTTAGCTGGGATAACAAATGGATATCGGTAGTAAAAAACTATCCTGATAAGTGGGTATTTGAAGCGGCCATCCCCTTTAAAAGTATCCGCTATAAAAAAGGCGTTGGCCAATGGGGCATTAACTTTAGCCGGAACGACCTGATATCTACCGAAAAATCGAGCTGGGCGCCGGTGCCAAGGCAGTTCCCCACGGCGTCGCTGGCGTATACAGGCCTATTGGTTTGGGACGAATTACCGCCCGATGCCGGCACCAACATTTCGCTCATCCCCTACGCGCTTACCGGCCTATCTAAAGATTACATAGCCGGAACCAAAACCGACTGGAAAAAAGAAATAGGCGGCGATGCCAAAATAGGCCTTACCTCGTCCCTCAACCTCGACCTTACCGTTAACCCCGATTTTTCGCAGGTTGATGTAGACCAGCAGGTGGTAAATTTGAACAGGTATGAATTGTTTTTTCCCGAGAAGAGGCAGTTTTTTTTAGAGAACGGCGACCTGTTTGCCAATTTTGGCTACGCCGATATCAGGCCGTTTTTTTCGCGCAGAATTGGGCTCAATGCACCTATCAGGTTTGGCGCCAGGCTAACGGGCAAGCTGGATAAAGATTGGCGCGTTGGGCTGATGGATATACAAACCGGAACATCAAACGATGCCCTTACCCCTGCCCAAAACTATGGTGTACTCACGCTTCAGCGGCGCGTTTTTGGCCGTTCAAACATCGGCTTTATGTTTATTAATAAGGATGCTACAGGGACATCAACCCCGGGCAATGCCTATAACCGCAACTTTGGCATGGAGTACAACCTGGCCTCGCCAAGCAATTTATGGACCGGCAAGCTTTTAGGCCTAAAATCATTTACACCCGGCCTTAAGGGACACGACCTGGTGGCAGCAGCCCATGTGCAATACCTGAGCAAATACTGGACGGCCTATTTGCAAGATGAGTATGTTGGCAAAAACTATACTGCGGGGGTTGGCTACGTACCCAGGGTTGGCTATAATAAAATCAGTCCGCTGCTATTACATAATTTTTTCCCCAAAGGCGGCGATGTGCTTATCCATGGCATCCAGCTAACCAGCAACTATTATTTTGACGAGAATTTTAAGCGCACCGATAACGAAAGCACCTTAGCCTATATCATGACACTGCGTAACAAAAGTACATTTACGATATCGGGGATTGATACCTATATCAAATTATTGGTACCGTTTGATCCAACAAATACAGGCAAAACACCGCTGCCTATTGGCTCGCAACATCATTGGAATACGGTTGACATGCAGTTTGTATCGAAACCGCAGGCGCTATTTACTTACCTTTTAGAGGGCTTGCACGGTGGTTATTACGATGGATACCGTACCAGCCTGATTGCACAACTGGGCTACCGCTTTCAGCCTTATGTTAACCTGTTTGTAAACTCCTCATTTAATGATTTGCGCCTGCCCCAGCCTTATGGCGATACCCAATTTTGGCTGATTGGCCCAAAGGCAGATATTACCTTAAGCAACACCCTATATTTTACCACTTATGTACAATACAACGGCCAGGTAAAAAACATTAATACCAACGTGCGCCTGCAATGGCGCTACAAACCGGCATCAGATTTTTTTATTGTTTATGGGGATAACTCCATCCCATCACCCTATACCGTTAAAAACCGCCAGCTGGTAGTTAAGTGGACTTACTGGTGTAATCTTTGATTTCGGAATTTCGATTTCGGATTTGCTAATTTTGATTTCGGATTTGTAAATTCATAATTTTCGATTTTTTTCATTTTCAAATCTTCAAATTCTCAAATTTTCAAATCATCTGAAATCTGCACATCTACTCCCCCCCTTCCATCAGGCTGTATACTTCCTGCATGTAAACGGCTTCGTTCATGGCGGCATGAAAATCTTCCCATTCATCGCTGCTGAAGGTAAACTGTACATCATTTACCGGGGTACGCATTACCATACGTTCCTGCCCGTCGGGAAACGGGAAAGTATAATTCTCAAAATTAAGCTCAAGGGTAAAATCCCGGAATTGTACAAACTGCTCGGGCGTAAAACTCAGGATAAGGTTATTATTCCAGATGAAGATACAACGGCACTCCTGGCACCGGCTTATAACCGATGCACCAACCTGGCTCAATACTTTTGCGTCGCACATAAATAGATAGATTTAATTGGTGCCTGCCCTGTAATAAAGCCATCACGGCATTTATCGCAGAGCAGGGCTTTATATTTTAAAGTGTTTTTTCAACTTAAACGTCAATTACTTTGCAGGAAGCGTATTTCCCTTTTAAGAACAAAAGCAAAGTAAATCCTTATTTAGAATAAATCCAAATAAAAATAACAAATAAATCGGAATCAAGATGTAAGAATCAAGAGTTAAAGACACACTGCAGTGTAAACAGTTAGGAAAATCATGTTTAGACTTTATTACCTATGTAATAGCTTTTAATGCTGAAATAGGTAGCCCCATACGGGGCATAAAGAATTTTAGATAAATATTGCTACAAACAGGTAGTCTCTACGAGGCACCAGGCTTTTGTTAATACTGCCTTGCCTCGTAGAGGCTACCTGTTTGTAGAACAATGCTAAAATGTATCTTTTGCCCCGTGGGGGGCTACCTTTCTACATCAAGTTTTTAAAGCGATCTCCTATGTTAGGTATCAAATAATGGATAGTCTTAGCCGAAAGCCCTAAAGTTTAAGTCAAAAATAACGAATTGACTCAGGGCTCACAACTAAGTACCTATGACTTAACAGCAGTATTACCTTTGTTCAGGCTATCGGCATACTGTTTCATTTTGGGATATTGTGGTAAATCGTACCATGGGCTTTTTGGCCTATCGGCGGGGAAGCCGTATTGGGCGCGGTAGGCTTTGCGTTCGGCTGTGAAGTGCCACCAGCGTTTGCTATCGTCGCGGTGTACAATATAATGGGCCAACAAACGGTACGAATCCTCAACACAGGGGTCGGCCCAGGCGCCGCAATGTTTTTCAAATGCATTGTACAGTTCAACCGGATCTTTCCCCTCAAGCTGCTTTAATGAATAATACCCTTGTTCAATAAGTTCGGTTGCAAAGTTAATGCCTAACGATGGGATGCTTTGAAATTCCATCAGCGCGGCAATTTCCTGACTCCTTTGGGCCGATGCTTTCAGGATAGCCGCTATTTCATCAGGAGCGTAGCCGGTTAACGTATTTATCTTTATTTTTTGGCTTTTAAGTATTGCCTTTTCACCGGCATTTAATTTGAGGTCGATATTCTTTTTCATAGCGCCTGTTAAAGCATTAAAATTAATTAAAGGGAATTAATTAAGCCCACTACTAAAATACCCTATATTTAATAATTAAAATAAACCAAATCAATTTCGTTGTTTGTCTCGTATAAAGCATTAACTATTAACTGATCTTGAGATTAAAAAAACATATTGTAGATAACAATGGTACACGGGGGTTAATATCGGCGGTCTTTTTTATATTCTTAAGCCTTCCGGCATTTGCCAAATCACATCCCGAAGTTGACAGCATTAAAAACCTGTTATTGCCTGCGTCTGCATATCAAAAAAATCCGGATACCGCTACCATTAACAAACTCAATAAAATAGCATCGGGTTACTTTAAATCGAACCCCGATAGCGCTTACTATTATGGCAAAAAAAGCATTGAGCTATCGCGCAAAATTAAATATCCGGAAGGCATAGCTAATGGTTTGCTGGAAACCGGGCACGTAAATTATTTTAAAGGCAACTCCAAACAAGCTAAACAAAATTTCGACGAAGCTATAGCCATCTTCAAAAGCTTGCATAACGATAGGGGCCTTAGTAAGGCCTACATTTCGTACGGGCGGATGTATAACCAACTGGCCGAATACAAACTCGCGTTAGGCTATTTAGATAAAGTACGCCTGATTTGCCTGCGCAACCAGGACGAGCCTACCTTAACAGATTGCTATAAAAACATAGGTATAACATACTTTAGCAAAGGCCAGCTTTCAAATGCGCTCGACTTTTACTACAAGGGCCTTTTTATTGCGTTAAAAAACAACTATGTAACAACCTCGGCCGAAATTTATAATGATATTGGTGTGGTATTGCAAAACATGGAGGTGTTTCCAAACGCCCTCGAATATTTCAAAAAAGCTATACAGGTATTTGAGGCCACCAATAACAAACAAGCTGTTGGCACCATAAATGAAAACATTGGCGAAGTACTGCTTGCCCAGCATAAGTACGACGAGGCTATAGTGTATTTATTAAAATCGTTAAAAACCGCCAAACAGCAGGATGATAAAGACGGGCTAAGTTCGGTTTATACAGATCTGGGCATGTGTTATGCGCATAAAAATCAAATTCCGCTTGCCAAATCATACCTGGATACTTCATTACGGATAGCCACAAAATACCAGATTGTTTACAACCAGGCCTATGCTTCAAACGGTTATGCCACCGTTTATAATTTGTTGGGCGATTATAAAAATGCGTATAAATACGCCGTGGACGGGCAGGCGCAGGCTATTAAACTGGGGAATATATCGGTACGCTCAAACTCCGCATTACAACTTAACAAAGCGATGGCCGGCCTTGGCAAATTTGAGGATGCCAACCGGATGTTGAATGAGTATATCAACCTTAAAAATCAAATTAACGATAATGAAAGCATTCAAAAGCTAACGTCATATAATTACGAACTGGGCTTTGCCGAAAAGAAGCGTCAGCTTGCCCAACAACAACGCGAACGCGACCTGATATATCAACAGAAAATAAAAAGCCAACGCCTGGTTAACGCCATATTTTCTATCATCATTGTGGGCATGATTGTTACTGTGGGTATTTATTACCGGCAAAAACGAAAGCAGCAAAAGATTAACGCCCTTTTGGAAGACCGTAACCACGAGATATTGAAACAAAAAGCCAACATTGACGACCAGGCCGAAAAGCTAAACGATTTAAATGTTTTAAAAGACAGGCTGATATCTATTTTAGCACATGACCTGCGCGCGCCATTAAGCACACTGCGTGGGCTTTTCAGTTTATTACAGGACGACAGCATCAGCCACGAAGAATTGCTGGAAATGATACCCGGCGTATTAAAAAAGCTGGAATATACTTCTGATTTTCTTGATACCCTGCTATTCTGGATAAACAGCCAAATGGAAAACTTTGAAGCATCGGTAAAAAACTTTTCGATAAAAGGGCTGGTGAGTTTGGAGATTGAGAGCTATCATGAGCAAGCCCAATTAAAAGGTATTACCCTGGTGGATAGTATCCCCGCCAATTTATCCGCCTGGGCCGATCCAAACTCTATCCGCATTGTTATTCGTAACCTGATTACCAATGCACTTAAATTTTGCCGAGAAGGTGATACCATAGAGATTTCGGCAACGATAGAAGATAATAAAAGAATTATTGTAAAGGTAAAAGATACCGGGGTGGGCATGTCTGCCGATCAGCGCGATAAACTGTTTAAAGGCAAGGTAAACAGTAAGATTGGCACCAAAAATGAATCGGGCACCGGCATGGGCATGTTGTTTTGCAAGGATCTGGTCGAAAAATGCCACGGCAAAATATGGGTAACCAGCGAGCCCGGAGTAGGTACCGAATTTATGTTTACGCTACCGGCTGTAGCCGTTGCCACACCGGCCGAGGCATAAACCAACAATAAAAAAGCCTTTCAAGTTTAACACTCAAAAGGCTTCCAAAATCATCTGCACATCTAAAATCTGCACATCCGCAGCTTATTTCATCAGGTTGATAAAATCATCAAACAAATACCTTGAATCGTGCGGGCCAGGTGACGACTCCGGGTGATACTGTACCGAGAATGCTCTTTTATCTTTTACACGGATACCTTCTATCGATTGATCGTTAAGGTTTACATGGGTAATTTCTACTTTATCAGATGCACGTACGGCTTCGGGGATCACGCCAAAACCATGGTTTTGCGATGTTACCTCGCAATGATTGATAATGATATTTTTTACCGGATGGTTTAAGCCACGGTGACCGTTAAACATTTTTTTAGTTGGGATATCGTTAGCCAGAGCCAGCAACTGGTGGCCTAAGCAGATACCAAACATCGGTTTATCGGCGGCTAAAATTTCTTTTACGGTATCAATGGCGTAAGGCATAGCCGATGGATCGCCGGGGCCGTTTGATATAAAATATCCGTTTGGCGCAAAATCCTTTTCCATTTCGGCATAAGTAGTTTTTGCGGGGAAAACTTTGGCGTAAACATCACGGTCGTCAAAGTTGCGCAGGATGTTTTTCTTTACACCCAAATCAAGTACCGCTACACGATAGGCGGCATCCTCGCTACCAAAAGTGTAAGTTTCGGTGGTTGATACCTGCGACGATAGTTCCAATCCGTCCATTGAAGGCACTTCGGCCAGCCTGGCTTTCAGCTCTTCGATATCTAATATCTCCGAAGAAATGATAGCATTCATGGCTCCCTTATCGCGGATATGGCGTACTATCTGGCGGGTATCAACATCGCTGATGCCTACTATATTTTGCTGCTGAAAATAGTCCTGGATAGATTCGTTAGCCTGTTTGCGGCTGTAAGCAATGTTGTAGTTTTTACAAACCAGGCCTGCAATCTGGATATTACCCGATTCAACTTCGCTATCGGCAATGCCATAATTACCAATGTGCGCATTGGTAGCAACCATTATTTGCCCGAAGTATGATGGGTCGGTAAAAATTTCCTGGTAACCGGTCATTCCTGTATTAAAACAGATTTCGCCGGTAGTAGTACCTATCTTTCCTGCGGCTTTACCGTAAAATACGGTGCCATCAGCCAATAAAAGTACTGCCGGTAATTTGGTGAAGTGCGTCATTTAGCAAAAAAATTGAATGGATTATTAAATCGGATCGCCTGGTTCAAAGCCCCGTGAAAACTAATAGAAATATTGAAGTAAGGAACTTCCGGATTCACGGTGCAAAAGTACAAGAATATTTCGGATTTCAGAATTGGGATTTCGGATTTTTTTATTTTGAAATTTTATTTTGAATTAACCTTCATTTAGCCTTATTAAATCCGAATTTGAACATCCGAAATCCGAAATAAAAAAAATTACCTTTGTGCTTTCTTTAATACATTTAACTATGTCTGTAAACAAAGAAGTTAAAAGGATTACCACGCATATTTTGCAGGAGATGAAAAACCGTGGCGAAAAAATTGCCATGCTTACCGCATACGATTACTCCATGGCTACCATTGTAGATGAAGCCGGTATGGACATCATCCTGGTAGGCGATTCGGCCTCAAACGTGATGGCAGGGCACGAAACCACGCTTCCGATAACGCTCGATCAGATGATATACCATGCATCGTCAGTTGTTCGCGCGGCCAAACGCGCATTGGTTGTTGTTGATTTGCCTTTCGGATCATACCAGGGTAATTCCAAAGAGGCGCTTAACTCATCTATCCGGATCATGAAAGAGTCTGGTGCGCATGCCGTTAAAATGGAAGGAGGCATAGAAATAGCCGAATCTGTAAGCCGTATCCTTACGGCGGGAATCCCGGTAATGGGCCATTTGGGCTTAACACCGCAATCTATTTATAAATTTGGCACCTACACAGTACGCGCCAAGGAGGAAGTTGAGGCCCAAAAGCTGCGTGAAGATGCGCTTAAATTACAGGAGCTTGGCTGCTTTGCTATTGTGCTTGAAAAAATACCGGCCAAGCTGGCAACAGAAGTTAGCCAAAGCGTACAAATCCCTATTATAGGTATCGGTGCCGGCCAGTGCGACGGCCAGGTTTTGGTAATACACGATATGCTGGGGATTAACAACGATTTTAAGCCGCGTTTTTTACGCCAGTATTCTAATTTATATGAGCAGATGAACGGCGCTTTCAAAAACTACATCAGCGATGTAAAATCAAAAAGCTTCCCGAGTGATAAGGAACAATATTAAGCAGATGTGCAGATTTCAGATGTGCAGATATGCAAATGATTTGAAAATTTGAGGATTTGAAAATTTGAAAATGAGAAGGAAGAACCATCTCCGCTATTAAATCAGCAAATCCGAAATCGAACATCCCAAATCCGAAATAATAAAATGGCCCGCCCCGAGTTTAATTATACCAGTTTTGATGTTACTGATAAGGATATCCTTTATGAGGATAATCACCTTATTGCGGTGAACAAACGTGCCGGCGATATTGTGCAGGTTGATGATACCGGCGACGAGTCATTAGACGATAAAGTTAAAAAGTACATTGCCCAAAAATACAATAAGCCTAACGGTGCGTTTTTAGGCGTAGTACACCGGCTTGACAGGCCCGTGAGCGGCGTTATACTTTTTGCCAAAACCAGTAAAGCGCTTGAACGGATCAATAAAATGTTTAAAGGCCGCGAAATGCATAAAACCTATTATGCCGTGGTGCGCAAAAAACCGTATCCTGAATCGGGCACATTGGTACATTGGCTGGTAAAAAATCCGCAAAAAAACGTAACCAAAGCTCACGACAAAGAGGTGCAAGGCAGTTTACGATCTGAACTGAGCTACAAACTGGTTGCCGAGCTTAACGGGTACTACCTGGTAGAAGTTGACCCGATAACCGGCCGGCCGCACCAAATCCGCGTGCAGCTATCAACGCTGGGCTCACCTATAGTAGGCGATAATAAGTACGGATATCCGCGTGGCAGCCTGCGTAAGAGCATCTGCCTTCATGCCCGTAAGCTTACCTTTATTCACCCGGTAAAAAACGAGCCTGTCGAAATTATAGCCCCGGTTCCGCGCGATGGCTTTTGGGAGAAATTTGAGGGGATGATGGTTGGGTAAATTCAAAAGTAAAAATTCAAAATTCAAAAATAGAGGAGCGGCTTTATAGCCCCCTCACCACATCCCAAATCCGCTCATCAACCAAAACCCCTTCGGATAAATTTCTTTCACGGGTTTTCAGGGTATTTTCGCCGGGATAGCTTATTGTACCACCCTCTTGCTCAGGGGTACTGGTTTTGGTGTAAGCGATGATCTCTTCAATTAAGGTGGCTGTTTGCTGATCGTTTGCAGGTTTTATGCAGATAAATACCTGCGATATGCCGGAATCGGCCCCGCTTTCGGTTATTCTTGCTGTGGAGTTTCCACCGCTTAATACAGTAGCCAAAAGATCGAGCACCAGGGCAAGCCCCGATCCTTTCCAAAACCCAATAGGAAGTAGCCTTTTTGCCCCAAGGATGGCTGCCGGATTAGTACTTAAATTACCTTCACTATCATATCCGCCCGGTAAGGGCAATGGCTCGTTACTATTTTCGTATTGCTTCAACTTCCCCAACGAGTATTGCGATATGGCCATATCCAACACCACATGCCCATCTTTACGTGGCACAGCTATCACCAGGGGGTTATTGCCCAAACGTGGCTCAAGGCCGCCCCAGGGTGGCAGGTTGGCAATGGTATTGGTAAAGCATAAACCTATGTAACCGGCATTGGCAGCCTGCCAGCCGTAGGTGCCACCGCGCATCCAGTGGTTGGTATTTTTTAGTGCCACACATCCTATTCCGTTATCACTTGCAAGTTGGATAGCCCTATCCATACAAAACCTGGCGTTCAGCATCCCGGGACCCAAATTGCCATTCCATTGTTCCATGGCACCAAAACCAGCTTGCCGGTTGGGTTGGTTATCCGGTTTAACCAGCCCATCTTTTACGTGCTGCACAAAAAACGGAAAACGGTTTAATCCATGCGTATATATGCCGTCTCTGCTGTTTTCAGCAAAAATAACAGCACACTTGTCGGCCTTGTCATCTGTAAAGTCGAGGCTTAGTAAAACACGTTTAAATTCGGCTTTAAGCAGCGGGAATGGGATACGCATGATTTTAATTTCAAAAGTTAAAAGTAAAAATTCAAAGTTAAAACCGCTACATCGGCTTGAAGATGTTGGCCGTTCCAATAAAATAAAAAACGTTTAAAACAGTTATTTAAATATACCCCCTGCCGGTGGATTAATAACTGCAGGATTTCATATTTTTGCGCGTACATTATTTCATGAAAAAAAAATTTCCATTACTCTTTATACTTGCCTTAGTTGTCGTTGGGGCACTGGTAAACTCCTGCAAAAAAGATAAAAACAGCAATATTCCGGCCCTTTTAGCCAGCGGTGTTTGGCAACTGGCCTCGATACAGGTTTACCATTACACAGGGAATACGCAGGTAGGCAACCCTGACACCTTAAATACCGATTGTGATAAAAACCAGTATTTTACTTTCAAAAGCGATAATACCTGCAGCTACACCAATTTTGATTGTATTGAGCAAACATCAACCGGCACCTGGACGTTGACCGAAAACAGGTTATACTTCTCATCAGATATGGTGGCTAAAGATACGGTAGCAGGTGGCACCATGAGTACCGAAAAACCATTTGACTACACACAGATTGAAACCCTTGGCAATTACTCGCTGGTATTACAAACCGGCGACGTTGAACCCAATTATTCGGCAACTAAGGCCCGCACGGTGGTACGCTATGGATTTATCAGGCAAAAAGCTATAACAAGTAGCAATTAAATCACATAAAAAATTATATTTGAATATTATTGAACGGTTTATAAATTGCCCTTAACATATTAATTACCGTTTGAGGCAGTTTCATCACCTTTGAAAAACTTTAATGAAGAAACGAATTGCCATTTTTGCTTCAGGTTCGGGATCAAACGCCCAAAAAATAATGGAGTATTTTAAACGCAATGCCGAGGCCGAAGTTGTATTGATACTCACCAACAACCCGCAAGCTTTTGTGTTACAGCGAGCCGACAATTTTGAAGTGCCATCGCACGTATTTACACGTCATGAATTTTTTGAGACCGATGATGTAATCCGCCTGCTCAAAAACCTGCAGGTAGACCTTATCGTACTGGCCGGCTTTTTATGGCTGATTCCGGCGTCATTATTAAAGGCATTCCCCAACAAAATCATCAACCTGCACCCTGCCCTGCTGCCCAAATATGGTGGTAAAGGCATGTACGGAGATCATGTACACAAAGCTATTTTAGATGCCGGGGAAGAAGAAAGTGGTATAACCATTCATTTTGTAAACGAACAGTTTGATGAAGGTGAAGTTATCCATCAGTCGAAATTCAAAATTGAACCAGGCGACAACCTTGAGATGATCAAATTCAAAGGCCAGCAGCTGGAACACCTGCATTTTCCAAAAGTTGTGGAAGCATTGCTGAAGAAGATGAAAAGCTAATACAGTTTAGGGATTTTGCAGGATTGACCGGATTGTAATGAATTTGAGTTCCTGTCGAAATCTGATAATCTGATTAATCGGGCTCAGGCAAAAAATCCCAAATCCCGGCTCCCAAATCCAAAATCAAAAAGATACCTTTGCATATGGCTTACAAAGAACGTGAAATAAGCAAGATGTATTACACCATGGGCGAGGTATCGGCCATGTTTGATGTAAACCAATCGCTTATCCGTTTTTATGAAAAGGAGTTTGATGTACTTCAGCCTAAAAAAAATAAAAAAGGCAACCGCTATTTTACACCGGAAGATATCGAGAATTTCAAGATCATCTTCCACCTCATCCGCGATAAAGGCTATACCCTCAACGGCGCCAAAGAACACCTGAAAAGCAACCTGGGCGACCATAAAGAAAACCAACGGGTGATTGATTCGCTCGAAAACATCAAAAAATTCCTGCTGGAAGTAAGGGACCAGTTGTAGATATCCTCCTAAAACATATCTTTATTGTTTTCTATATCATAAATGATCGCGAATCATAAAGGCGAGATCCCGTTTGTTGTATTGCTCCTGCCCTTTTTATCAGGGATATCCTTAGGTATCGGCTTTATCACAGCTGCATACCTGCCTTTACTTTGGGGCATTTTCTGCGGGTTGGGCATTGCATTTATCTTCCTGAATTTAGCCTACCAACGGCTGGCTATTTATAAAAACAGGTGGCTTGGCGGGTTATTAGTCACACTCATCCTGTTTTTGGCAGGCTGCATCGCAGCAATCAATAACAACGAGTTGAACAATGGGCAACATTTTTCCAGATGGCCGGCGCAATATCTTTCGATAAAAGTTACCACCGAACCGCAGCTCAAAAACGGCCTGCTAAGATTTACAGCAACGGTTGGGCAAAGCATTAACAATAAGCAATCAAAACCAGTTACCGGCACAATATTAATCACCATTAAAGACAGTGCAGCCATATCCCTGCAATATGGCGATGAGTTAGTTATCCCGGCCAAATATAACCCTATCGATCCCCCTTTTAACCCAGGAGAATTCAATTACAAAAAATACCTGGCGCATCAAAATATATACTACCAGGCATTTTTATACCCGGAGATGTACCGGGTTGTAATGCATGGTACCGGTAACCCGCTCATCGCCTTTTCGTTGCGGCTGCGGCAGCAAATGATTAACCGGTTTAAGCAGCAAATGCATGACCCGGCCGCCATAGCCGTAGCATCAACCCTAATACTCGGGTACAAAGCCGATTTGAGCAGCGATATTTTGCAGGCCTATTCCAAAACAGGTACTATTCATGTATTATCGGTTTCGGGTGCGCACGTAGCCATCATTTATATTCTGTTACAATTTACGCTTGGCTTTTTAAACGGCTACCGGCATGGCCGGGTAATAAAAGCGGTTATCATTATCGCGCTAATCTGGTACTATTCGCTGCTCAGCGGCTTCTCGCCTGCCGTTTGCCGGGCAGCGGTGATGATCAGTATGGTTATTATTGGTAAAACCTATGCACGGTACATTAATTTACTCAACATCCTGGCCGTATCGGCATTCGCGCTGTTGTTGTACAACCCGCTTTTAATAACAGATGTTGGTTTCCAGTTATCGTACCTGGCTGTGGCGGGGCTGGTAGTGTTACAGCCGGTTGTTTATCAATGGCTGGAGTTTAAAAATAAATGGGCCAATAAAGTTTGGATGGCTTGCTCGGTATCAATAGCGGCGCAGGTTATTACATTTCCGTTAAGCGCATTGTATTTTCACCAGTTCCCGGTTTATTTTTTGCTGAGTAACCTGCTCATTATTATACCTACATCGGTTATTATGTATAGCGGTGTTGCCTACCTGGCGCTTTCATGGGTGCCCCTACTATCAACTTTACAGGCGCGGCTATTGGAGTACACCATCCTGTTCATGAATAAAGCACTGGCAATTATTGAACATACACCTTTTGCCGGCATTGGTAAAATATGGCTTACCGTGCCGGAGTATTTACTGCTTTATGTAATCATTATAAGCGCGTTTTACTATTTGTATAATAAAAAAATATGGCTTATAAAGCTTAGCCTGGCCAGCCTGCTGCTATTTGCCACAAGCATCAGCCTGAAAAGGTACCGGGCCGAAAACACCCATTCTATCGCATTTTTAAACCTGCGTAAAAACACGGGCATTGTATTTAAAAACGGCAGCAGCGCGATTGTACTTACCAACCTTGCCGATACTGATAAAAATTACAAATATTCGGTACAACCTTATTTAGATAGCGCACAGGTGCAGCATATCAGCATTATAGGATTAGGCCAAAACATCAGTTCAACATGGTTTAAAAAACGCGGCGCGTTAATGCAGTTTTATAATAAAAGGTTAATTATATTTGATAAGCATTTACAAAACCAGCAGCTACCGGGCAAACTGATGACCAATTATTTATATATTACCGGTAACCCGCACACCAATTTACAGGAGGTAAATAGCAACTATGGCTACCAAACATTGATCATTGATGGCAGTAACAGTAGCCAAACCATTGAAAGATTTGCGGCAACTGCAAAAACGTTGAGCATACACTATAAAATATTAAAACGTAACAATTCACTTATTACCGTATCTAATTAACAACATTAAACTAACTGCCAATAAATTTGTCTTTAAGTTAAAAACAGGTAAATTGGTAATAATCAAATTAAAACAATGAGCATAAAAACTTTAAGTATTGCTTTGGGCCTTGCCCTTACGGCAACCGCAATGAGTGCAAACGCACAAAAAAAGTACAGCGAGGGCGTTATAGATTTCACTACCCAGATGATGGGACGCCCCGTTGAAGCTAAAAACTATTTCAGGGCCGATTCAAGTGCATTTGCTTTTTCAAACGGACCGGCCAATATCAAAATTTTAACAAACGCCGATGCTACATCGATGGTGGTTTTAGTTGACGTAGCTGTTGCCAACATTAAAAAAGCGGCAGTAGCCAGTCCGGATGATATTGACCAGGCAATGGCAGCTTTACCACAATTTACTTTTGCCCCGGGCACCGAAACTAAGGTTATCAATGGCTTTAACTGTAAAAAAGTAGTTGCTACCGATAAAAAAACCAGCAAAACTTACGACATATGGATTACCAATGATATTGAAATACCTTCTACTGGTATAGCTAAATATTACGCGGGCATCGGTGGTTTCCCGGTGCAGTATACTTCATTTGCACAGGGCCAGTCAACTGAGGTTACAGTTAAAAGTGTAACCGAGCAAAAACTACCTGCCGGCACCTTTGGTATCCCCGCCGATTTTGAAAAAATCACGATGGACGATTTGAAAGCCATGCGCGGCGGCAGGTAAGCAATTACTTTAACAAAAAGCTAAAGGTTTCTTAACATTGCAGTAAAGTACTTACTTTTGTACCCCTGTATGTTAAGAAACCTTTTTAGTTTAGTCAGATTTTTTTTATTCTGGTTATTGTTCTTCGCAATAACCCGTTTGGCGTTTGAGCTATATTTTCTGCCCAAGCTTAAAGATGCCGGCCTAAGCGACATTATACAGACCTATTTTTACGGCCTCCGGCTTGATGCTTCGGCAGCAGCCTATATCAGCGCCATCCCCCTGTTGGTTTTCCTGGTTAACTGGTGCATACCAAAAACGCATGTTAAACCTATCTGGCTTAAAGTATATGTTTGGGTTTGCCTGTTTTTTATCTCGTTAAATACCGGGCTCAATTTCAACATTTTCCGCGAGTGGGGCACCAAAGTGGTGTTCAGGGTATTTAAATCATTGTACGACGCACCGTCCGAAGCATTTGCCTCAACAGGATCATCACCGGTGGGCAGGAGCGTTTTTATATGTATTATAATATTGGCATCGGGTATCTTCCTGTCATTAAAGATCATTGATTTTAACTTTAAAAAGCCCGTGCTCGAACCCAGGCTAAAAGCCGTGGTTATAGCCTTACTCCTTTTTTCCAATTTTTTGCTCATGAGGGGCGGTTTACAACCAGTACCTGTCGATCAAAACTCAGCCTATTTTTCTGATCATGAATTTTTAAACCAGGCAGCTCTTAATACCGAATGGAACCTGTTTAACAACGTAGTTGAAAACCTTGGCCGCCCGTACAACCCATTTGTATTTATGCAGCCAGGCAACGCTACCCGGCTTGTGCAGGAGGCTTATAGCTATAATAGTGACAGCGCGGTAAACATACTTACCACCAACAGGCCAAACATTGTCATTATCCAGATAGAGAGCTATACGGCTGATGTGATTGAGTCATTAGGGGGCGATAAAGGCGTAGCGCCCAATTTTGAAAAATTCATTAAAAACGGCATCCTGTTCAACAACATTTATTCATCTGCCGACAGGACCGACAAAGGCATCGTATCCATCATGAGCGGCTTTCCGTCGCAGGCCATTCGTACCATTGTTGCCGATACTTTAAAAAATAAAAAGCTGCCGGCCATAGCGTCATCGCTTAAGACGGCGGGGTATCCAACGTCATATTTTTACGGCGGCAAAAGCAATTATATGCATTTTGACCTGTTTATGAAAAACCACCAGGTTGATCATATTACCGACGAAGCCGCCTTTGATCAAAACCTGGTAAAAACCCAATGGGGTGTTTATGACGATGTGCTTTTTGCTAAACACCTGGATTTTGCCCAACAACAAAAGCAGCCTTTTTTTACCTACCTGCAAACATCAACCAATCACGAGCCTTTTGTGCTGCCCGTAAAAGGACATTTTCCGGAAGACGATGAGGCGGGTGATGCCAGCAATAAGTTCAGGAGTACCGCCTACTTTACCGACTCATGCCTCAACGCCTATTTTGAACAAGCTAAAAAGCAGGCCTGGTATAAAAACACCCTGTTTATTTTAGTGGCCGACCATGGTCATCGCCTTCCACGCAATGTATCTGAAGCTTATAACCCTGTAAAATACCATATCCCGCTGCTGTTTTTTGGCGAAGTAATAAAACCCGAATACCGGGGCAAAAAAATCAATAAACTGGGCGGGCAAACTGATATTGCCGCCACCCTGCTTACCCAGCTTGGCCTGCCCCATCACCAGTTCAAATGGTCCAAAGATCTGCTAAACCCTACTACCAAAGATTTTGCTTTTTTTGACTGGGACAATGGCTTTTGTTTTATGGCACCCCAACAAGTGGTATCGTACGATAACTCCGGCCGCAGGGTAGTTTACACCGGCAATAAAAACGCGGATGCAAAAGCCACCTATAGAGCACTATTATACGGCAAGGCTTTTTTACAGGAGGTTTATACGGAGTATATGAGGTACTAAACACGATTTTCAGGATTTTGCAGGATTAACAGGATTTTTTCTGAACCGGAATTCAGAATTAAAGAATTGGCAGAATTTAGATTGACAAACACGCTATATTGATTGCTCCAGGTTTGCTTTTTTATTTTTAATAGCCGTAATTTGAATATGCCTACAGAAGAAGAATTAGACGAATTGGAAGATATTCGGTTATATGACGAAGTGAAATTACTTAACGAACCCTCCATCCCAATTGAAGACGCATTCAAAATACTCGATGAAAAACGTCGGATTTCGTCAGCAGGCCAATTAAAAAATTCTGCACATTCCTAAATTCAACAAATTCCGGTTCAGAAATAAATTTTGAATTTTAACTTTTGAATTTTGAATTTAACGAAGCTCCCAACTGCTTCACCCACATTTCAAACAACCTGGTTTCAAAAGCTACCGCTTTATTGGCGTGTTTTTCCCAATCGGGCGAAAATTTGTGCAGTTGGTTAAGCATTTCTTCCAGGTGCCCTTCTTCTTCCAGGATAATTGATTTTACGTTTACCTTGCTGCCGGCTTCGTCAAGGGCCGATTGGTAAATGGGGTAAAGTTCATCGGCACGAACTTCAATAGCATATGTTACCAGCAAATAAGCCGCAAAACGAAGTTCGGGGCCTGTAAGGTTCAATTCGCTTTTCAGGTAGCGGCAAACATCAATATCCAGCTGGTTTAAGTAGTATTTGCTTGAGCCGGGGGCCAGCAGGTATTCGGCGGCGTAGGTTGGCAGCTCAACACCTGTTTTTTCAAGTTGTTTTTTGAGGTAAAAGGCATGGCGATGCTCTTCGGCAGCATGTTTCAGGATAATATAGGTCACCGTAAGCGGGTCTTCACTTGCTGAAATTTTGCGGGCCCCGGTGTTTTCCATCAGCGACAGCGTGTTCAGCCAGCGGGCGTGCAACTGGTTATCGGCTATTATTTGCGGTAAAAGTTTGTTTAATAACATGTTATATTTCTTGTAATGCCTGCTCTATTTTGCTGTAAACATACTGTAGTTCATCATCAGTAATGCAATACGGCGGTAAAATGTAAATTACGTTGCCCAGGGGGCGTAATATAACACCGGCAGCTAAAAAGTAATGGTATAATTTATCGCGAAGCGAGCTAAAATAAGAGGTATTATCCCCGGTTTCCCACTCCATTGCAAGTATGGTACCGGTTTGCCTCAGGTTTTTTATTTTAGGGTGATGTTTAATTTTACCGGCAAACAATGCATGCGCGTTAACTATCCGTTCAATATTTGCGGCTGTTTGGGGTTGTTCAAACAAATCCAGGCTTGCCAGTGCCGATGCGCAGGCTACCGGGTTGGCCGTGAACGAATGGCCGTGAAAAAGCGTTTTCAACCGATCATCAGATAAAAAAGCATCGTAGATGTGCTGGGTACACGTTGTTAAGCCTAATGCCATGGTGCCACCCGTTAAGCCTTTTGAAAAGCACATAATATCGGGCTGTACATTAAGATAATCGCATGCAAATGATTTTCCTGTTCGGCCAAACCCGGTGAAAATCTCGTCGTCAATCATCAGCACACCTTCCTGTTTGCAATGGGCCATCAGTTCATTCAAGTATTCAGCCTCGTACATCAGCATGCCTGCAGATCCTTGCACCAGTGGCTCGAAAATAAAACAAGCCAGTTGAGATTTGAGGTGTGAGATTTGAGATTTGAGACTTTGGATGTTTTCTTTGTTGGGGGTATCGATAAATTCGACCTCGAACAATAAACTATCAAAGGCTTTTGTAAATGCGCTGCGGCCGCTTACAGCCATGGCACCAAAGGTATCGCCGTGGTAGGCATTGTTAAAAGCCAGTATTTTGGTGCGTTGCTGGCCGTTGTTATTCCAGTATTGCAGGCACATTTTTATGGCTACTTCGATGGCGGTTGAACCATTATCTGAGTAAAATGCTTTTTGCTGGTTATCGGGTAAATGGGTCAATAACCGCTCGGCTAATTCAACAGCGCCTTCATGGGTAAAGCCGGCGAAGATCACATGCTCCAGTTTCTGCAGTTGTTCGGCCACTTTTTTGGCGATATAAGGATGCGAGTGCCCATGAATGTTTACCCACCAGGACGATACGGCATCAATATATTGTTTGCCCGTTTCATCAAACAATAAAGCACCCGCCCCCCTTACAATGGGTACAGGCGGCGGCGCGGTTTTCATTTGGGTATAGGGGTGCCAGATAACTTTAAGGTCACGTTCGGTAAGATTCATAACTCATCCTGTAAAAGTTCAACTACCCGCTTATCTGTAGGGAATGCAAAATCGGCTATACTTAGGGCAGTTAAGTTTATCCACCTGAATGACTGCAGCACTTCGCCTTCGCCGTCAAAATCAAAGGCTATGGTTTTGGTAACTAAATTTACCGGGCTTATGCTCCGTACCAAATAGTAAACGCTGATGACCTGCGAATTGTTAAAGGCCGATTTCACAAAAAAATCAGTTGTGTAAAAATGTCCTACAATCTCAATTTCCAGGTTACACTCCTCCATAAATTCGCGCTTCAGGCCGTCAACCAGGCCTTCGCCCAATTCAAGGCCGCCGCCGGGGAATTTGGTAAACTGCATCCCATATTCCTGTTCATCGCTTACCAGCAATTCGTCGTTATCATTAAGCAACAGGCCGTAAACCCTTACATTAAAATACTCTGCCATTATTCAAAGTGTTTTTTATTTCGTACTACAATATCCATCGTCCACTCAATGGTTTCTGTTTTGGCCTCGCTCCTGATGGGGCAATTGGGCATGCTGCAATAGTGGCAGCAATTGGGCAAACATGGGTCGGTGTGGATAAACAGTTCGGTTTTTATACCTACCTCCTGGTTAATCATTTTATCAACCAACGATACCTCGGTATGCACCGTATTCAAATCAAAATAACTGGGTAGCGTAAGGTGGCAGTCAATATGCAGTTCATGACCATATTTTTGAGCACGCAGGTTATGCACATCTATCCAGGCATCGCGGCGTTTATCGCTTAGTACCTTTATTACTTCATTAACTACATCTATGTCGGCCTCGTCCATAAGTCCGCCAACAGAGCGACGTACCAGTTTGTAGGCGCTATAAATTAAATACAAGGCTACCAAAATTGATAACGCGCTATCAAGCCATATTAAACCCACAAAATGAATCAGTAGTAAACCTGCCACCAGGCCAATGCTGGTTACCATGTCGGCTAATAAATGATGCCCGTCTGCGTCAAGCGTTATCGACCGCAATACTTTCCCCTTATAAATCATATAATAACCCAGAGCGCCGTTAACAGCGCCCGTGGCACCAATAATAACCGCGCCGGTGAGCAAATCATGAATATTTTCGGGATGAATTAAACTATATATCGATTTTCCGATAATGATGAGCCCGGCAATGCCTATAAGCGATCCTTCGATAAATACCGAAAAGTACTCTACCTTGCCATGCCCGTAGGGGTGATTTTCATCGCGAGGCTGTGCAGCAAGGTAAATGCTAAAAAAAGCGAAGGAACTGGCAATTACATTAACAATACTTTCGGCGGCATCACTTAATACAAAATTGGAACCGGTTAAAAAGTAAGCCCCGAATTTCGCCATCATCAACACTATACCCGTAATCAGCGAAATTAATATGATCCTTTTTTGTTCCTTCAAAACAATCTTTATTAGGCAGCAAATTTATAAATAACAAGCGTAAGTAGCAGTAAAGTTATTTTCTATATTTGCCGCGATAACATAATTTATATGAGCGCATTAAGTAACCGGATAAATAACCTGTCCGAATCAGCAACAATTAAAATGGCCAAATTGGGCCGTGAACTTGCCGCAAAAGGCGTGGATGTAATCAGTTTGAGCTTTGGCGAGCCTGATTTTCATACCCCTGAACACATTAAAGAAGCTGCCAAGCAGGCCATGGATAAAAACTTTACCTACTACACACCCGTAGCAGGCTATCCTGAACTGCGTAAGGCTGTTGTTGCCAAACTGAAGAACGAAAACGGACTTGATTATGATTTTAGCCAGATAGTAGTTTCAACCGGTGCCAAACAAGCCATTGCCAACGCGGTATTGTGTTTGGTTAATCCGGGCGAAGAAGTAATTATCCCTACCCCTTACTGGGTATCGTACAGCGAGGTGGTTAAACTGGCCGAAGGCGTAAGTGTTTTTATAAACACTACTGTTGAACAAAACTTTAAAATTACCCCTGAGCAATTAGAGGCAGCCATAACCCCCAAAACCAAATTGTTTATGTTCTCGTCGCCTTGTAACCCTACAGGCAGCGTTTACAGTAAGGATGAATTGGAAGGCCTGGCCAAAGTGTTTGAAAAACACCCGCATGTATATATTTTAAGCGACGAGATTTATGAGCACATTAACTACGTTGATAAACATGAATCAATAGCGCAGTTTGATTATATTAAAGATCGTGTCATCATCATCAACGGCTGGTCGAAAGCATTTGCCATGACCGGCTGGAGAATTGGTTACACGGCATCAAACAAAGAGATAGCCATTGCCTGCGATAAAATGCAGGGACAAATAACCTCTGGTACCTGCTCTATAACCCAACGTGCCGGTGTTGCCGCTTACGAAGGTGGTTTAGAAACTGTACTGGAAATGCGCGCCGCATTTAAAAAACGCCGCGATATAGTATACAAGCTACTAAGTGAAATTGAAGGGTTAAAAGTAAACCTGCCGGATGGCGCTTTCTATTTCTTCCCCGAGGTAACTTCGTTCTTTGGTAAAAGCTATAATGGCAAAACCATTAAAGATGCTGATGAACTGAGCATTTATCTTTTAGAAGAAGCCCATGTTGCCACTGTTGGCGGCGATTCGTTTGGCGACCCTACTGCTATCCGTTTATCGTACGCTGCGGCCGAAGATAAGCTGATTGAAGCCGTAAGAAGGATTAAAGAAGCGCTGGGGAAACTGGTATAAGATGTGCAGATTTCAGATTTTAAATGTGCAGATGAAATAATTAATTTGAAGATTTGAAAATGAAGAACGTTTCAACTTAAATTCTGCTAATTCACTAATTCTGTAAATTCTGATTCAGACAATAACAAGAAAGCCCCTCATCATCACGACGAGGGGCTTTCTTTTTGGTGGTATTTGGAGTGTTATAATCCGAAACCGTAGGCTACGCGTAAACCTACAAACCCATAGGAATTACTTTGGCCTGAATAGTTTTCATAACGGGCGCCTATATCCCATGATTTATTAGCGTAACCTATTCCAGGAGATAGGATCAGTTTAGTATCCTTATTACCGTAAAGGTGCGCCTGTGTTTCAAAACCAACACCGGCCTCCGCACCTAAATAAAAGTTTTCGGCTACAAAGGCTTTAACACCTGCTTTAATAGGAATTAAGCCCTGATCTTTCCCCTTAACGGTGGTACCATCTACCTGGTCGTATGTTTTAGCAAAAAAGTTATAATAACCAGAGGTTAATGTAAGGGCTACATTATTAGAAACACCATATTGCAAACGGGCATCACCACCTAATAAAAAGTTAGAGCCATCATGCGCGTTTCCGGTTGGAATACCACCGGTAATACCTATACCTAAACGTAATTTGTTAGCTGGGGTAGTTTGCGCTTTAACATTTGTTCCGATAAATATAGCTGCTGCTGTAAAAGCACCCGCTATAATTTTTGTCATTGTTTTCATAGTTGTATTTTTTTGTAAATAGTCCGCGGTAAAAATTTCAACCGCGTTGATACCCCTTTTACAAATACTTTGCCATTGTTGCATTTTTTGGCGCTTGTGAGATTGGCATGACTATTCAAAAATCAATTTTTACAACAGGTATGTTACAAAAAACATGCGCTTATATATTGATTATCAGCACACTATTTCACTCTCAAATACCCACTTTTTATCTATTTATGAAATAAACTTAACATCAAATTAATGTTCAGAAAACAGGAGCACTACTGTTCAGCATAGTGTATCCTATTAAAGAATTTCTGTTTGGTTTAAACTAAAATGATGTAAAAACAGCGGCTCGCGGCGAGCCATATGGCTTTGCCAAAAACAAAAAGGAGAGGTTTTGAGCCTCTCCTACTTTATTTTTACATATCATCTATAATTACCTGTCGGTGTTTCATTCCCCAATCGGCCAGGTTGTTGATAATAGTCTGCAGTGTTTGTCCGTACTCGGTCAGGTTATATTGAACGGTTACAGGCTGAGTGTCTAAAACAGTCCGCTTTATCAGCTTATTTATTTCCAGCTCCTTTAATTCCTTACTCAGCATTTTGTTTGATATGCCGTTTACATCGTTCAAAATATCAGAGAACCTCCTTTTATTATAATAGCAGATAGATGAGATAATGGAGATTTTCCATTTGCCGTTCAGCACGTCCATTGCATCATGCACGGCCATAATTTCTTTTTTGTGCCCTGGCACACATACATAGTCAGCCATAAGTTACCTTGTTACCCAAATGTTACTGTTACTTTTAGTTACAAAGTAACTAAAATAAATTTCTATATCCTAAGTTTGCTCCGTAAATATTAAAAATTAAGTCATGAACTTTAAAGGTAAAAATGTAGTTATAACCGGGGGTAGCACCGGAATTGGATTAGCAACCGCAAAAGCATTTATCAATGCCGGGGCAAACGTTTGGATTACCGGCAGAAGTGCCGGTAATATGCAAAAAGCTGCCACAGAGATCGATAGCCCAAATTTGCAAACCGTAGTGTCGGACACTTCAAAACTGGCAGAGATTTCGATTCTTGAAAAAGCAGTTACTGCAAGCGGAAACAAATTAGACGTACTTTTCCTTAACGCAGGAATAGCTGTTTTTGCCCCAATTGAACAGGCAACAGAGGCAGATTTTGACGCCCAATTTAACACCAATGTGAAAGGCCTGTTTTTCACGCTGCAAAAATTAATTCCGCACCTGGCAAATGGGGCATCTGTAATATTCACTTCCTCAACGGTAGCAACAGCTTCAAATTTAGGCACCAGCGTGTATTCTGCCACCAAGGGGGCGTTAAATAAAATTGCCCAGATTGCCGCAAATGAATTGGCCGACAGAAAGATCCGCGTAAATATTATTAGCCCGGGGCCAGTTCAAACACCAGGATTAGATTATGCAGTACCTCCTGAAGCAAAGACATATTTAGCTGCCGCCACGGCGCTGCAAAGGTTGGGCGATGCCGATGAAATTGCGAAGGCAGTGTTGTTCCTCGCCTCGGACGATGCAAGCTTTATAAACGGTGCAGAGCTATTGGCCGATGGTGGCTTTATTAACTATGCGCTAAAATAAATTAGACCTCTGCATCAGATTGCTAAATCGTTTTTAATTAGTTGCTAAAACTACGATGTTTTTTTAGCAAAAATGGCCGGAATTTCTTCCGGCCATTTTTGTGTATTAGCTTTTGCTAATTTATCAAGCTTGTGGCCCGTGCCCATTTTCGGGTTTGTAATTTTTTTCCATTTCGGCAAGCTTCTCTTTACCGTAAGCAAATTTGGTTATCAGGTAGTACAACACCGGCACTATAAATATAGCCAGCGACGTAGCGGTTAACATCCCTCCAAATACCGTCCAGCCGATGGTTTTCCTGGCTTCGGCGCCCGCACCGGATGCTATCATCAGTGGCACAACACCCAATATAAAGGCCATTGAAGTCATGATGATCGGCCTCAGCCTTAGCCTTACCGCCTCGAGGGTAGCTTTTTCAAGGTTCATCCCTCTATCTACCCGTTCTTTGGCAAACTCAACAATCAGGATGGCGTTTTTGGCGGCCAGCCCAATCAAGGTTATCAAACCAATCTGGGCGTAAACGTTATTAGTAAGGTCGGGCCAGAAACTAAGGAAAAGGATGGCCCCAAACGCGCCTAATGGCACCGATAACAATACCGAGAATGGCACCGACCAGCTTTCATACAAGGCGGCAAGAAACAGGAATACAAACCCAATTGAGAGGGCAAATATGTAAACCGTTTTTGATCCCGATAGTAATTCCTCGCGGCTCAATCCCGAAAATTCGTACCCAAAACCTTGTGGCAATGATTTGGCCGCAACTTCTTTTAAGGCAGTTATAGCATCACCACTACTGTAACCCGGTTTGGTGCTGCCATTGATCTCGGCCGAACGGAACAGGTTATAATGCGCAATTAACGGCGAATTTTCAATAACCTTATAGGATGTAAGGGTACTTAAGGGTACCATGGTGCCAAACTGGTTACGCACAAAGTACTGCCCAATGTTGCTTACGTTGGTCCTAAAGGCAGTATCGGCTTGCGCAAGCACCCTGAAATTTCGCCCGTAAATGGTAAAATCGTTAATATAGGTACTGCCCAGGTAAGTTTGCAGGGCGCTGTTAACATCAGATATGGATACGCCTAATTTTTTTGCCTTTTCCCTGTCAATGGTTAGTTGGTAAGCGGGTGTACTTGCCGTAAAAAAGGAGAAAGCCCGTGCAATTTCCTGCCGTTTGTTTAATTCGGTAATAAATGTGCGCAACGTTTTTTCAAATACCTTAATATCCCCGCCGGCCTGTTTTTCTTCCAGGATAAACGAGAAACCACCGGTGCTACCTAAACCAGGTATAGCAGGCGGCTGAATAACCACCACGTTGGCCTCCTTAAACCGGGCCAACTTTTGGTTTAGTTTGGCAACCAGCGCCGTTATCTGGTGTTCTTTTTCTTTACGTTCGTCCCAGGGTTTAAGCTGCACAAACATGGTGGCGCTATTGGCCTTACTGGCAAAGCTGATAACATTTAAGCCTCCCAATGCTGCGTAGTGTGCAATTTCGGGGATGCTATCCAGTGTTTTCATCATCTGGTGCAATACGTCAACTGTACGTACGGTTGATGAAGCTTCGGGCAAATCATAGGTAATATAAATACGGCCGTCATCCTCCAGCGGAATAAAGCCCGATGGTTTGTTATGAAATAGCAATACCGCGCCAACAATAATACATACCAGTATAATAATAACAAATTTGGAGTGCTTTATTCCCTTATCAACTGTATTGCGGTACTTGCCGGTTACGCGGGTAAACCATTCATTAAATACAAAGAAGAATTTATTGAGCCCCTTTGATTTATTATCTATTTTATGCGGGCGAAGCAACAACGTACACAACGCGGGGGTTAACGAAAGCGCCACAAAAGCCGATATCAGTACAGATATAGCAATAGTGATAGCAAATTGCTGATAAAGCCGCCCGACAATGCCGGGTACAAAACCTACCGGCACAAATACAGCCGCCAGGATTAAAGCGATGGCAATTACCGGTGCCGATATATCGGCCATGGCGTGTTTTGTAGCCTCTGTCGGCGTCATGCCTTCCTCATCCATATAATGCTGCACAGCCTCAACCACCACAATGGCATCGTCAACCACAATACCAATAGCAAGCACAAAACCAAACAAGGTTAGGGTATTGATAGTAAAGTGCAAGGGTATAAAGAAAATGAAAGTACCTATAATAGATACAGGTATGGCCAAAACAGGAATTAACGTAGAGCGCCAGTTTTGCAGGAATAAAAATACAACCACAATAACCAGCCCCAAAGCAATAAGTAAGGTATCAACAACTTCGCTTACCGATACTTTTACCACAGTAACCGCTTCAAAAGGCACAACATAATCAATATCGGCGGGGAAGCTTTTTTTAAGCTCGTTCATGGTGGCATATACATTCTCGGCAGTCTCGAGCGAGTTGCTGTTTGGCGCCTGGTAAACCAGCAGGTACGATGCCCTTTTGCCATCAACAAACGAATTACCAGAGTAGTTAAACTTACCCAGTTCAATACGTGCCACATCCTTCAAGTGCACAATGGCGCCGGTAGCGGGCACCGTTTTAATAATTACATTGCCAAATTCTTCGGGTTTGCTTAAACGGCCTTTAACCAGTACCGAATATTCAAAGGTTTGAGACGCTTGTTGCGGTGTGGCGCCAACCGTGCCGGGGGCTACCTGGGCGTTCTGCTCGGCCAGGGCAGCGGTAACATCGGCAGCGCTCATACCTAATGAAGCCAGCTTGGCAGGGTTAAGCCAGATACGCATACTAAAATCATCGGCACGGCTCACAACATCACCTACGCCCTTGGTACGCAGTATAGCATCTTTTATAAAAACGTTGGCATAGTTGTCAGTAAATGTAACGTCATGCGTCCCTTTTGGCGAAAACATGGCCACCAGCATTAATATACTGGGGTTACGTTTACGCACGACAAGGCCCAGGCGCTGCACCTCCTGCGGTAAAGTGGGTGTAGCAATACCAACCCGGTTTTGCACATCAAGCGCGGCTATATTAATATCGGTACCTACATCAAAGTTAACGGTCATGCTCATCTGGCCGTTGCTGCTGCTGTTACTTTGCAGGTAGGTCATGCCGGGCACACCATTTACCTGCACCTCTACAGGGGTTGCAACAGTTTGCTCAACAGTGAGGGCATCGGCACCGGTATAAGTACCTGTAACCGAAACCGTGGGCGGGGTTATATCAGGATATTGCCCGATAGGCAGGCTGCTCATTGACAGTAAACCAACAATAACAATCACCAGGGAGATCACTATCGCGGTAACCGGTCGTTTTATAAAAGTATCTGCAATCATTCTTTTTATTATTAAGTTTTGCAGGGGATTATCCTGCCAATCGCTTAAATTTTTCCTTATCTGTTCATACTATTTTTTGGGTGCTGCGCCAGCCGGCGGGCCACCTGCACCAAGTGTAATGCGGCCGCCATCGCGCAAACGCTGGAAACCGTCAGTTACTACTTTATCGCCGGCTTTAATACCGTCCATTACTACAATGCTGGTATTTACACGCGGGCCAAGCTTCACTTTTACTTGTTTGGCAATAGTATCCCGCCTGTCTTTTATGGTTTTATCGTCGGCGGTATCTTTAACTGTGGTATCCCTGGTTACAAAAACAAAAAACTCGCCCATTTGCTCGGTCACGGCTTTATTAGGTATTTGAACCCTGTTACCCGATTGGTTGTTGAGCACCTGTAAAACGCAGCTCATGCCATCTTTCAATACATCATCCTCATTAGGAAATTGAATCCTTACTTTAATGCTGCCGGTACCACTGCTTACCCCCCTGTCAATAGCTAAAACTTTGCCTGTTTTATTGTAGGTTTTACCATCGGGTAATTGTAATTTAAAAGTGGTATCGCTGCTTGATTTCTGCAGGCCATAAAAACGGTTAATATCCTGCTCGTTAATCACCACATCCACGCCAATAGGGTGCTCCGCCGATATGGTGTTCATCAGCGTAGTACCAACGGCTACCTGCGCCCCCAACCTTACCTGCGATATACCTATACGGCCCGTAAAAGGCGCCCGTATAGTAGCGTAAGAAAGATCAGTAGCTGCCGACGCAAGGCCCGCTTTAGCCACTGCTACAGCGCTCTTATTGGTTTCATAAGCGGCAACAGCCTGGTCGACAGTTTGGCGTGCAATAGCGTCGTTTTTTAACAACATATTGTAGCGGTCAACATCTTTTTGGGCTTTGGTAAGGTTGGCCTGCGCGCTCAATACATTGGCAGCCGCCTGCTGATAAGCCGCTTCATATTTGCGCTTATCAATTTCGTAAAGCACTTTGCCTTTTTCAACAACGTCGCCTTCCTTAAAAAATATACCGGTTACAAAACCCGGCACCTGGCTGCGCAGTTCAACAGTGTTAACGGATATAACCGTCCCCTGGTAACTATCATAATAGGTAGCATTACCATCTTTTGCTTCGGCAATTGAAACCGGGATTGGCGGCGGGGCGGCTGCGCCCTTTTTATCGTGTTTACCGCATGATGCCCATGCTAATAATGCCGCCGGGGCTAACCAATATATATATCTGTTCTTCATTATAGTAATTTGTTCGTTTGAGTATCTTCTTAAAAAAGCATGCTGAAAGCCATATTATTATTGTACCGGCAACGTGCCCAACGCTTTTTGCAGGTCAATTTTGCTGGCCAGCAGTTGGAACAGGGCGTTATAATAATTCAATTCGGCTGTGCGCAGGTCTGATTGTGCTACAATAACATCAAGGTATGTTTTAACGCCTTCGCGGTATTGCAGGCTTACTATTTTATATACATCCTTTGCAAGGTCGACGTTTTCGCGTACCAGTTTATAGCTGGTGTAATTGCTTTTATAACCGGCAAGGGCCTGTACATATTCGGTGTTAAGGCTGTTTTTGGTATTTGCAATATCCAGGTCGGTACGTTCAACCTGCAAACGTGCCTTGCTTAAATTTTGAAGGCGTTTGCCGCCCTGAAAAATGGGCAGGTTTAACGTTAAGCCCACATAGCCTGTAGGGTAGGCATTGCTATATAACGGACTAAAATTGTGGTTAAAGTAGGCATAATTATAACTGCCCACCGCCGATAACGAAGGCAAAAAGCCATAATGGTAATAATCAACATTTAAATTTTTTAGCACTTTACTGGCTTGCAGCAAGCGGTACTCAATCCGGTTATTTACATCAAGCACCTGGTTGGTATCAATGGCAGCCTCCTGCTCATATCGGGACGAATCATAAGCCAGGGTAATGTTACCCGGGCCGCCTACACCCATAATTTGTTTTAAATAAGCGGTTTTACTTTTGATAGATTCCTCCGTCGCTTTACGTGTAGCGATAGAATTATTAAGGGCGATGGTTGCCTGTTTAAAATCTGTTTTATCAGATACGCCTGCCTGGTAACGGTTGGTTGCATCCTTTAAGCTACGCTGCAGCCTGGTAATGTCCTCATTGGTAATATCCAGCTGCTTTTGCGATAACAGTACATCAAAAAAAGCTTTGCTTACATCCGATACTACATTTATCTGGCTGCTTAACGTGTTATCCTTATAATACTCCCGCGAATATTTTGAGGCCTTTGAAGCCAGCAGCACATCGTTATTATAAATAACCTGCGATGCGGTAACGCCTAAAGTTGACAGGTTACGGATGCTGCCTGCGTTTGATGGAATATTGGCCCCCGATGCACCCGCCTGCGGTTGTCCTTTAAAATAGTAATTATAAAGGCCCGATGAATTTACCTGGGGCAGCCATCCCGATAAGCCGATCCTGATATCGCGCTCGTTTATTTGCTCGTCAATAGCGGCCTGCCTTACAGCCGGCTGGTTGCGCAGCGCGTAGTCAACAGCTTGCTTAAGCGTAACTGGCCCGGTAATTGTATCAACACCTGTTTGTGCGAAAGCCGGTGAATGTAAAATTAATGTTAAATTGACAATCGTTAAGAGGGATAAGTACTTTAGTTTTTTCATACGGAAGAATGGGTGCCAATGATCGCCGACTTAAACTACAAATACGGCGATGTTATAGTTTTAGCCAAATTGCATAGGGGATACGCGAATATGTGGTTAATATTAGCAAAATAGCCCCAACCACAAAAATTTTACGTAAACTTTATAAAAAATGCGGTAAAAAACCAGCTTTGGCCGTTTTTACAAAAAAATGAAAATAAGGGATAGCAAATAAATAAAAAAATTAATTAATTTGCCATGTGGTTTAATGTGGCTTTGGCAGAACTTACATGTTCTGTAGCCTTATTTAAAAAAAATTACATTTACCGTATAAGTTATACACTTATTCATGGTATTTTTACGCAAAATTAAAGCAGAGTTAATACATGGTTAAAAAACTACATGGGAAGATCGCCGAGTTCCAGGTTGCAAATATGCTCCGGGAGAAGGGATTGTATCCTTATTTCAGGCCTATTGAGTCTGCTCAGGACACTGAAGTATTAATTGACAACAAAAGGGTGTTAATGTTTGGTTCTAACTCATACTTAGGCCTTACCAATCACCCAAAAATTAAAGAAGCTTCAAAAAAAGCGATTGATAAATATGGCACAGGCTGTGCCGGATCGCGTTTTTTAAATGGTACACTGGATATTCATATTGAGTTAGAAAACAGGCTTGCCGCTTTAGTTGGCAAAGAGGCCGCCGTTTTATTCAGCACAGGCTACCAGGTAAATCTTGGCGTACTATCCTGCATTACGGGCCGTAATGATTACATTATTTTAGACGAGTACGATCATGCCTGCATCATTGACGGCAGCCGCCTTTCGTTTTCAAAAGTGTTAAAATACGCCCACAACGACATGAATGACCTGCAGCGCAAACTGGCATTATTGCCCGAAGAAGCTGTAAAGGTTATTGCTGTTGATGGTATTTTCAGCATGGAAGGTGATATTGTTAAGCTACCTGAAATAGTGCAGCTTGCCGACCAATATGGTGCAAACATCATGGTTGATGATGCACATAGCCTGGGGGTTATCGGTCATAATGGAGCAGGTACTGCATCGCACTTTGGCCTTACCAAGGATGTTGACCTTATTATGGGTACCTTTAGTAAGTCATTAGCCTCGTTGGGTGGTTTCATAGCTGCCGATAAGGATACGGTTGACTTTATTAAGCACCGCGGCCGTTCGTTGATGTTTAGCGCGAGTATGACACCAGGATCAGTTGGCAGCGTAATTGCGGCCCTGGATATCATGGAATCGGAACCCGAAAGGATTCAGAAACTTTGGGATAATACCAATTACGCCATGAAACTTTTGCTTGACGAAGGTTTTGACCTTGGCCCAACCGAAAGCCCGATATTGCCTATTTATGTACGCGATAACGAGAAAACTTTCCTGGTAACCAAACAGCTGCAGGCGGCTGGCATATTTGTTAACCCGGTTGTTTCGCCCGCTGTGCCTTCAGATTCATCGTTGCTGCGCTTCTCCTTAATGGCTACCCATACATTTGAGCAAATTGAGGAAGCTGTTGAGAAACTGACTAAAATTTTTAAAGACGTAGGCGTTACTTCCGTTAAAGAAAAAATATAATCTTATAAAGTGTCCGTGTGCATATTTGGCTGCTGTTTTATTAAAGCAACCGTATACACACGGACTTTTACGTTTCATATAGCCTTAGGGCAACCAATTAGTGCAAACCACTCATGATAAAAATTGTAACAGTTAGTTCAAAAAAAGAACTGGCTTCATTTATTGATTTTCCGCATGATTTGTATGAGGGCGACCCAAACTATGTGCCAGAACTGTTTATCGCCCAGCGCGACCTGCTAACTATTCACCCTTTTCATAAGCACAACAAGGTACAGCCATTTTTAGCCTACGACGGCGATAAAATTGTAGGCCGTATTGCAGCCATCCTGAACAATGCCCACAACGAATACAATCAGAAAAACGATGGTTTTTTTGGCTTTTTTGATTGTATAGACAGCACCGAGGTTTCAAACCTGCTGTTTGATGTGGTTACCGGCTGGCTTAAAAACAAAGGTATAACCGGCCAGCTTTTAGGCCCGGTAAACTTTAGCACAAATGAGCCCTGCGGATTGTTGATTAAAGGTTTTGATAGCCCGGCGTTTTTAATGAACACCTACAATAAACCATATTACGCCAACCTTATTGAAAGCTATGGCTTTGGTAAAGATGTAGACATGATAGCCTGGCACTGGGACGGGCAGGAATATGACGATAAATCGGTAAGGTTATTAAACTCTTTAGAGGAGCGTTTAAAACGGAGCAATATCATCATTCGCAAAGTAAATTTAAAAAAATTCAAAGAGGAGGCGGCCAAGCTTCGCGAGGTATATAACTCGGCCTGGGATAGCAATACCGGTTTTGTGCCTTTAACCAACGAGGAATTTGATTACCTGGCCAAAGACCTTAAGCTGATCCTCGACCCTGATTTTGCATTGGTTGCCGAGCAAAATGGCAAAATAGTAGCCTTTGGTTTGGCCCTGCCAAACTATAACGAGATTTTTCAGAAAATAAAACGTGGCCGTTTGTTGCCAACCGGCATTTTTAAGCTGCTGTTTGGTAAAAAAAACATACAAAGCATCCGCATTTATGCGTTAGGGGTAATAGATGGTTACCGTAAAATGGGTATCGAAGCCTGTTTATATGGTACTATCATAAGAGAGTACAAAGCCAAAGGTTTTAAACATGCCGAAGCCGGCTGGACTTTAGAGCATAATGACATGGTAAACCGGGCTATAGAAGCCATCAAAGGCGATCCGTACAAAACATACAGGATGTACCAAAAAGCGATATGAGGGAAAAGGTTTTAATAACCGGGGCAAGCGGTTTTGCGGGGTTTCACATTATCGAAGAGGCGTTACACAACAATTTTGAGGTATATGCCGCCGTGCGTAAAAGCAGCAAAACAGACCACCTGAAAAATCTCGATATCAAATTTGTTAACCTTAACTACCGCGATCTTACTGCGTTAAAGCAACAGCTTGCAGATATTAAGCCCCATTATATCATCCATGCGGCCGGTGTTACAGCAGCCAAATCACAGGCGGCTTATAACTATATTAATGCCACCCATACTTTCAACCTTGCTTCTGCCGCTGTACAGGCAGGCATCAACCTTAAAAAGTTTGTACTCATCAGCAGCCTGGCAGCGCTTGGCCCACTTAAAACATTATCCGGCACTATCAGCGAAACTATCAAGCCAAACCCGGTTACTGCTTACGGCCGCAGCAAACTACTGGCCGAAGAACAGTTAAGGACGGTTGAAAATTTAAACTATACTATATTGCGCCCAACGGCTATTTATGGCCCAAGGGATACCGGGATATTTATATTTTTTAAGCAGCTTACCCGCGGCCTTGAGCCATACATGGGCAAGGCCGACCAAAAGTTAACCTTTATATATGTAAAGGATGTAGCCAAAGCTTCCATAAAATCGCTATACGACGGAAATAATACCGATTATAACCTTAGCGATGGCAACTATTACAGTAAATATGAGTTAGCTAATTTAGCCAAGGAAGCTTTGAGCTTAAAAACCTTTAAATTTCATTTACCTGTAATATTTGTAAAAATAATAGCCCTGGTATCAGAAAAAGTTAGTTCTTTGAGCAACAAAGCCGCCATCATTAACATGGAGAAGCTAAACGAACTCATGGCCGTAAACTGGTCGGTTGATATCGAGAAAGCCAAATCGCACCTTGGATTTTATCCAACGTATAATTTGCAAACCGGGTTAATAGAAACACTAAAGTGGTACAGGGCCAACGACTGGTTATAACCGCCAGGCAAACTAAACATTAATACATGGAGCATTAAAATTGAAATAAAACAAAATCAAAGCAATTTACTTAAACGTTTAAGTAAATTAATAATCAGGCACTTACTAATAAATAAAACAACAGATGATAACAACGGAGCAATTAAATAAACAGCCGTTTTATCCCAACAATTAAACAATAAATAAGTATAATGAAAATCAAAATTTCTCCTGCCGAAGGTAAACTGGGTATCCTTATCCCTGGTTTGGGCGCAGTAGCCACCACGTTGATTGCCGGCGTTGAAGCTGTAAAAAAAGGCATTTCGCAACCAATTGGCTCCCTTACACAAATGGGGCACATCCGTTTAGGTAAACGTACCGAAAACCGTAACCCTAAAATTAATGAGTTTGTGCCGCTTGCCCAGTTAAACGATATCGTTTTTGGCGGATGGGATGTGTACGAAGATAACGTTTACCAGGCTGCATCAAATGCAAAAGTATTGGAATCGTCGTTATTGGATGCTGTAAAACCGGCACTGGAAGCCATTGTGCCGATGAAGGCCGCTTTCGATCAAAATTACGCTAAAAACCTTACAGGTACCCACGTTAAAACCGGCACACGTTATGAGCTGGCACAACAGGTAATGGAGGATATTAAAAACTTTAAAGAGCAAAACGGTTTAGACCGTGTTGTATTGGTATGGTGCGGATCGACAGAGATTTATTACGAAGCGTCGGCCATCCACCAGTCGCTTGCAGCTTTTGAACAAGCCTTAAAAGATGACGACAAACTGATAGCACCAAGCATGATATATGCTTACGCGGCTTTAAAATTAGGCGTACCTTTCTCAAACGGCGCCCCTAACCTAACCGTTGATATCCCCGCTTTAATTGAGCTATCAAAATTAACCAAAACCCCTATTGCAGGCAAAGATTTTAAAACCGGCCAAACTTTAATGAAAACAGTTTTGGCACCGGGCCTTGCTGCACGTTCGTTAGGTGTACACGGTTGGTTTTCAACCAATATATTAGGTAACCGCGATGGTTTGGTATTAGATGATCCGGACAACTTTAAAACTAAAGAAGTATCAAAATTAGGCGTACTGGAAGATATTTTTAAACCCGAAGATAACCAGGAACTGTATGGTAATATTTACCACAAAATCCGTATCAATTATTACCCCCCTCATGGCGATAACAAAGAAAGCTGGGACAACATTGATATTTTTGGCTGGCTGGGCTATAAAATGCAAATCAAAATTAACTTCCTTTGCCGCGACTCCATCCTTGCCGCCCCTATCGCGCTCGACCTTGCTTTATTTAGCGACATGGCCAAGCGTGCCGGTATGAGTGGTATCCAGGAGTGGTTATCGTTTTATCTTAAATCGCCGCAAACCGCTGCCGGTTTACATCCCGAGAATGATATATTTAAACAATTGATAAAGTTAGAGAACACACTTCGTTATTTAATGGGCGAAGATTTGATAACCCACCTTGGTTTAGATTATTATGACGATATGTTTGCCGCAGAAGCATAATAAATTGTAATAAAATGCAAATCAGCCGTATAAAGTCCGATCTTTATGCGGCTGATTTGTTTATAAGCCATCCTTAAACCTAAGTTTATTAACTGTTACGCTGCTGATATCAATTAAGCTGTTAATAAATGTTAAATACCTGTATAGGTGTATAGCAGGCCTGCAATTTTTAGTACCCTTGTAACGAATATTTTTTTAAAAATCTGTAATTATACAGGTTACGTTTGTACAAATACTGATAAGTATGCCCTGATATATATTATTATCGTTATTTAGCTATTAGTATAATTTCAGGGTAATTTATTTCAATGATTACCGTTGTTGTAATTGCCACGGGTAATATTTGACTTTTTGACCACATTAGTCTGTAGGGATTTTTTTTACCTTTGGAGCGCAGTTACAAGCGTGATATAGGAGTTATAAAAGGTGCATTAAACCCATTTAAAATAGGTTTATCGCCTAAACAGGCCGAAAGTGGATAAGGGCGTATGATTGATCGGCACGATAATTTAAACTGATATTTAATAATATCGGTAACCAAAAGGTTAGCTATAGCGGGGCGGGATTATATTATCAATCAAAAAAAGGTTTGTATTTGCATAATTGCATAAAGTACATGAAGTTTAAAAAAATTTACAAAAGTCTATTCTTTTCAATATTCTTTTTTTCTGTCACCTCAATATTTGCCCAAACCACCATTATTACAGGTAGGGTTACTGATGCGGGCAATAAACAAACCCTTCCTTATGTAGTAGTTAGCTTTACCGGAACCACAACCGGGGTTACTACAGATAATAATGGAAATTACCGCCTGTCAACAACCAATCAAACTTACAAGCAAATAAAAATATCTTTTTTAGGATACAAGGATGCGTTTTTGGCCGTGGTGCCTGGTAAAGAACAGGTTATTAATGTAAAGCTTTTCCCTGCGGCGCAACAGCTGGCCCAGGTTACTATTAAAGCCGGTAAAAAGCCTAAATACCGTAATAAGGATAATCCGGCGGTTGAGCTGATTCGTAAGGTTATTGAAAATAAAGAAAAAAACCGCCCCGAAGCCTATGATTATGTAGAGTACCGGGAATATGATAAAATGATGTTTGGCGCCGCCAACGTTTCGGCCCAGTTCTCCGACCGCAAATTTTTCAGGAAGTATAAATTTATATTAGATAACCGCGACAGCACGTCTATCCCGGGCAAATCGATATTACCTATTTTCCTTAATGAAAAGCTTGTACAAAACTATTACCGTAAAAATCCCGAGAAAAACAGGGAAATTGTAATAGGCGAAAAAAATGTGAATTTCGGCCCGGCTGTGGATAATGCAGGCCTTGCACAGTATTTTAAGCACCTTTATACCAAGGTTAATATATATGATAATAATGTTTTACTGATAACCAGCCAGTTTTTAAGCCCGATATCAGATAACTCGCCCAACTATTACAAGTTTTTTATTACCGATACCATTACCGATAGTAAAGGTCAAAAACTGGTACAATTAAGCTTTACCCCCCGCAATACCAACGATGTTTTATTTGAGGGCAGCATTTATATAACGCTGGATGGCAATTATGCGGTTCAAAAAGCATCGCTACTGGTAAACAAGCATATCAATATCAACTTCATCAGGTCTATCCAGGTTGACCTGGATTTTGAGCAAAATCCCGACAACAGGTACCATTTGAGCAAAAGCGTTACAACAGCCGATTTTGGTGCATCAAAAAAGGATGCAAAAAGCAGCCTGTTTGGCATGCGTACCATTACTTATGGTAACTACGTAGTAAACAAGCCAAGGCCTGATACTGCGTATACCAAACAATCGGAAGAGTCATCAGACGAAGCCCGCAACCGCAGCGATGCATTCTGGCAAAAAAATCGCCTGGATACGTTAACTACGGCCGAATCAAAAGTTTATAAAAACATTGATAGTTTAAAAGATATGCCATCGTTTAAACGTACGGTGGATATTGCAACCATATTACTTGCGGGCTATAAAGGCTTTGATAAGTTTGAGATTGGCCCTGCCAACACTTTTTACAGCTTTAACCCGGTTGAAGGTTTTAAATTAAGGTTTGGCGGCCGTACAACCCCTAACCTGAGCAGGCGCTATTATTTTGAAACCTATGCCGCTTATGGCTTTAAGGACGAACGATGGAAGTACTTCCTGAGCGCCACCTATTCGCTTAATAATAAATCGATCTATAAATTCCCGCAAAATTATATAAGAGCGAGTTTTCAGCGCGATACAAAAATACCGGGGGCTAATCTTCAGTTTGTTCAGGAGGATAACTTCCTGCTATCATTTAAGCGTGGTGTAAATGACAAATACCTGTACAACGATAATTATAGAATTGATTATGTACATGAGTTTGATAGTCATTTTTCATACAGCGCCGGTTTTAACAACTGGAAACAGGAACCGGCCGGCTCATTATACTTCAGGCCGGGAAATGACCTTACCCACCCTGTTCATGATTTAACTACAACCGAATTAACCGCGGGATTAAGGTATGCACCCAACGAAGAATTTTACCAGGGTAAAATTTACCGTACCCCACTCCCTAACAAATATCCTATTTACCAGGTACAATTTACCGCCGGCTTAAAAAACATTTTTGGCGGCGAATATAACTACCAAAAGATTGATGCACGTATTGATAAACGTGTTTACGAATCGCAGTTGGGTTATGCCGATGTGGCCGTTTATGGTGGTAAAGTGTTTGGTACTGTTCCATATCCGCTATTATCAATTCCGCGTGCCAATCAAACTTATGCTTATGATATTGATTCATATAACCTGATGAACTTTTTGGAGTTTGTATATGACCATTATGAAGGTATAAGGATCGATCAGCATTTTATGGGTTTCTTTTTTAACAAGGTGCCACTATTTAAAAAGTTAAAATGGCGCGAAACAGCTTCCTTTAAGGTGCTATGGGGTGGTTTGAGCGATGGTAATAATCCTTCGATACACCCATCATTGTACCAGCTGCCTGTTGATGCCAATGGAGTGCCGCTAACTTATTCATTAGGACGAACTCCTTATGTTGAGGGAAGCGTTGGTATCGAAAACATATTTAAGCTAATTCGTGTTGATTTTGTGGAAAGGTTTAACTACCTTAATCATCCGAACGTAGCAAATTGGGGTATACGCACCAGAATTAAATTTGATTTTTAATTTTGTACATCAAACTATTACAAAAATGGAACAAAAAATATCGCTTAGAACAAACCTGCAATTAGGGATTTACCGGGTGATTGATCCCGTTGTAAAAATTCTGATCAAGATTGGGTTAACACCAAACGCGGTTACATCAATCGGGTTTGTGCTTAACGTGGGTGTTGCGGCCATTTTTATTTTAGGTGCCGAAGAAGGCAACCGCGGCGATTTACGCTATGTTGGCTGGGCAGGGGGCTTAATCCTGTTTGCGGGCCTGTTTGATATGCTTGATGGCCAGGTAGCCCGCTTAGGTAACATGAAATCGACCTTTGGCGCGCTGTACGACTCGGTTCTTGACCGTTACAGCGAATTGATCATGTTTCTTGGTATTTGCTATTACCTGGTAGGGCACCACTATTTTATAAGTTCGATAGCTGCGTTTATAGCCCTCATAGGCTCCATGATGGTAAGCTATGTAAGAGCCCGTGCCGAAGGTTTAGGTGTTGAAGTTAAAGGTGGTTTAATGCAACGGCCGGAGCGTGTGGTTACCATAGGTGTTTGCGCCTTAATAAGCGGTATAGTTGCTCAATATATTGGCGGCAATTATAAGTTGTTTGTACCGGGTGTTAAATTTCACGTATTTGAACCGATATCGATATTTACCTTCCCATTGGTATTGCTGGCTGTGCTAACCAATATTACCGCGTTTAACCGGTTAAGGGAAGCAAAAAAAGCCTTGATAAAACAAGAGGAAGAGGGATCGTAAGTATTATAGAAGCTGAAAGCAGAATGCTCAAAGCTTAAAGCCAACATGTTTCTATATAAATCGCAGCTTCTTAGTCCTAAGTTTGATTAGGCATTGTCATAGAAAATTTAACTTATGGCTACCGGCTGAAGACTTTGAGTTAACAACTTGAGACCCCGGCCAAAATATCGTACCTTCGTGCAAAGGCTGTATTACTGCAGCTGACAATAAATTATATCAAACAAAACATCAAAATAACAGGCGAAGAAATCGTTAAAAAATTTTAAACCTGATATATTATGGCAAAAAAGAATTATGTATCTAACTCGCAGGAGTCTGTGAGGATGTTTAAAAGCAACTTTTTAGAGGGTTTATCAAAGGTGCATTATACCGTACCCTTGTATATTTTTGTACCGGTTATCATTTACTCAACCTACCTGGCCTTTAACGCGGGTATTGGTTTTATAAAATATACCGAACTGTTTATCCTGGGCTTGTTCGTCTGGACAATTACCGAGTACATTATGCACCGCTTTGTTTTTCACCTTAAACCCAACGAAAACTGGGAATGGGCAAAAAGGCTGCATTTTATTATGCATGGTGTACATCATGATTATCCGAGTGATGCCAAACGTTTGGTATTGCCGCCATCATTGAGCATTCCGCTGGCCACCGGTTTTTATTTTTTGTTTAAATGGATATTGCCCGCCGATAATGTTTTTGGCTTTTTCCCGGGCTTTATATTAGGTTACCTGTTTTATGATATATCGCACTATGCTATGCATCATTTTAACTTTAAAAGCGGCCTGTTTAAAAAAATAAAACAACACCACATGCTGCACCACTACCAGGATCCCGACAGGGGTTACGGGGTTAGTTCGCCGCTGTGGGATAAAATATTCCGTTCCGGATTCTTAAAAAAATAAGGTGAATACTGCCGCGCATCACGGTGTAACAATTAATACCAAATCGGTACTTATTGTTACGCTTATTTCAATAGGGTATTTAGTACTCTCCTACTTTTTAATCGGTTACAAAAGCGATGAGTTAACGCTTGTACTGATATTTAACTCTCTTTTTTACGCATCGGCCGTTACCCGCAAATTTATCCTTGGCTTCAGCATCTTCGTTGTATACTGGATCATATTTGACTATATGAAGGCCTTCCCCAACTATAATTTCAATACCGTACACATAGCCGATATTTATAATTTCGAAAAACGCCTGTTCGGCATCCATTACAAAGGCAACCTGCTTACACCAAATGAATACTGGCGTGCAAACGGCAATACAGTTATTGATGTTATGGCCGGTATTTTTTACCTGTGCTGGATACCTGTACCGCTTGCCTTTGCAACCTTTTTGTTTTTTAAAAACAAAAAGCAGTTCCTTAAATTTTCGCTCACCTTTGTACTGGTTAATTTAATAGGCTTTGTAGTTTATTACGCCTTCCCTGCAGCCCCGCCCTGGTATGTGCAATATCATGGCCTGCAATTTCATCCCTTAACCCAGGGCAACACCGCCGGGCTGGCCAAGTTTGATGCATTTTTTCATGCCGGTGTTTTCAAGTCTATTTATGCCAAAGGCTCAAATGTATTTGCAGCTATGCCATCATTACATTCATCGTACCCTGTTATTGTTTTATACTATGGCATTAAAAACCGCCTGGGCAAAGCAAATTTGTTTTTTGCTGTAGTAATGCTGGGCATATGGTTTACCGCCGTATATGCCAGCCACCACTATGTGCTTGATGTACTGGCAGGTATAACCTGCGCCGCTATCGGCATCTTTCTTTTCAATTTTTTGCTGGCGCGATCAAAGGCGCTACAGCACTTCATCACCCGTTACGAACAGACTATTGTTTAGTACATAATTACTTATACCGGGCGTAAATGCTGTCCTGTTTTGTGTACCAAATGAAATGTGCAAAAAAAACGGGGCGCTGTTTAAAAAAAAACTTGCCCGCGTTTAATACAAAAAGTGCCATTACTGCGCAGCAATTAATATTTCACAGTTATTTTATTTGGGTAGCAGGCAGTTAGGGCTAATCAGGCACATTATTTGACTAAGTAATATTAAAATATATTGCTATATTCGGTAACCCCTATATGAAAAAATTGCTTACCTGCCTCATCTTTACGTTCTTAGCCGTATCCAAATCATCAGCCTACGCTGGTGACCTGGATAGCCTTAAGCAAAAATTACAGCTCACAAGCGATTCATTAAAGGGCCCTATCTATATAGCTATTGCCCAAGAGTACATGCACTATGACACGGTTAGCAACAGAAATTTAAGACATTATTACAAAAACGAAGCGTTAAATTATTCGATGCTTGCTTTGCATGTGTATTCAGGCATGAACGATTCTTTGGGTATGCGTACCTGCTACAATACCCTTTCAAAAATATACCGGTCTCAGCATATTTATAGCCAGGCTAAATGGTTTATACTGCAATCAAACACTATATCCCGTTTAAAACATGATGTTCCCAACATCATTGCATCGCTAATTGAGCTATCGGCCATAAAAAGCGACATCAAGGATTATACCCTTGCCATGGGCGATTTAAACGAAGCCTTAAAAATTGCGGTAAAAAATAAAGATCCCAGGAATGAATCGGCAGTACAGGTGGGTTATGCCGATTTATACCGGCACATGAAGAATTACGACAAAGCAGCCGTTGCCATAAAACGACATGAATTTTTAGACGACAGCATCCAAAAAGCTGAGGAAGCCAAACTGGCAATGGTCAACAAAAAAGATTCTGTTCAAATCAAAAAACAAGACTCCATCATCGTCAAAAAAAAAGTATATACCTCCAGCTTCAAACGCGGCTCCAAACTCGCCTCGGCAAGGCATATAGTCTCGTTATAACGCTTATTATTGCGCTTGCAATAATGGCAATAGCCGTAATAGTTTATTACCTGCTACGTAAAAAGCGAAGCCGCTGGCGTATAAGGCCCCGGAAACCCAGGCAGCAATAATGCCATTTACCAAACGCCATGCCGAATACTTTAACAGCTTAGTAAACTAAGTACCCTAAATGCTAAATCAATTTAGTTTAAGTTTTATTTAACAAAGTACCTTCATCCTGTCTTTGTAGTCACGATATTTTATATCAGTGCAGGCGGGTTACAACACCCGCCTGCGTACAACAACCCTGCGTGCCACAACCGGCACAGCGGGCCGCACTACTACAACCGGCCTCGCCGGCACAACTACAACCCGCGGCCTGGCCGCAACTACTACCCTGCGAGCAGGCGTACGTACTACTACCCTGGTTTGCGCTTCGGCTGTCAAGGCCACCCCGGCGCTGATGGCTATAAATAAAATGATCTTTTTCATTGTGCTTTAAATTTCTTAATGTAAAGTTGCCATGAAAACAGATACCCGCACACCTAAATAACGGCGAGCCTGAAAAACAAGAGGGCGAAACAGCGGAGGCGGGGATTGATTTGTGACGCGTGGTTCGGTTCTATATCTTCAAATGCCCCGTCGCTACAGGGTACTTATCCCTCCGCAATTCTGTTAACAGGAATTACCAATATAACATGATGGATTTTCCTACTCAGCCCCCGCCAAAAACAGCCCACACCCAAACCCCGGTACCCGGAAGGTGCATATTGGCAGCATCAAGGGTAACCGATAGTGGCCTGATGATGGCAGATAAGGAGCTGATGAGGTGCCGGCAGGGATACCCTATTCCCCTGTGCTATTCTGAAGATTGATGGATTATAACATGGTTATGCCTGCGAACAGAGGCGTTGATCAGCCTGTAAAGTTCATGTTTTTGGATTGCCCGAACACTTAACCTACTGTCTATAAACCATATAAGCGTTCGCCCCCGAACACCCGAACGGTACGGTATCCAACCGAACACCAATGAACCAGTGAACCCATGAACGAGTGAACTAAAGGAACGCAAAAAAGCCCTTGACTGTTTCCAGCAAGGGCTTGATTTAAGATTTGGCACCGACCTACTCTCCCACGTTTTACCGCAGTACCATCGGCTC
>NZ_FODR01000023.1 GCF_900110415.1 Mucilaginibacter sp. OK283 | reverse complement strand
TGAACTTCCTAACTTCGTTTTAATCAATAGTTCAAAGAACGGACGAACAGGCTCACGTCTGTATAATAGTCTCAATAGTTGCGCAACGACCACCTGCGCAGGAAAGAGGGGCTTGAAAGTTTGCTTATATTGTTATTAATTCTTTTAACATTGTTCAAGCCCATCTTTCCACCGCAGGTGAAGAGAGAAGCGTGCCCCAGCGCAGCGTCGGGCGGGTGAGTATAACCGCCTTCCTTAACCAGGATGCTCAAACAATAACAAAGGTGCTTTGTAATATTAAACAATACAAATGTATTACCATGAAAATTATAACACTCCATACCCCAATACATATCCACGAGTTATTTAACATACTGCAACATAAGCTGAATGCGCTTTTTCACGAACGCAGGCAAAGTGCCATTAACTTCACCATCAGCGGGCATAATGATATTATTGAAATAAGTCAGCCGGATTTGTACGAAGGGGTTTTGTTTAAGCTGGAAATAGTTGATCACGAACTGCATATTACCCGTAATGAGCATTATGTGGATGATGTAAATTCGCTCACGGTGGAATCTATCCTGAACGAGTTGTTTGCCGATGTGGCGGGCAAGTACGGCACCGATCTTGTGCAGGAAGGCTAAGCGAAAATTTGAAATATAATTTTTAGCTTTAACAGAAAAACTACCTATGCGTAATATTTGGTACCTGTTGATCTGTTTTTTATTAACATCTGTCAACCTGAACGCGCAAGCGCCTGTTAAAGCCAAAACCCCGACCCCTGCGCCTCCGCAAGGCCAACCGGTTATTATCAACCGCGATACCCTGCTTAAATTATATGCCGGCCAGGGCTTGTTTAACGTGCAGGAACGTGCCGCCATAGTTACCAAACGGATAGAGGCCCTTGTAGCACGGATGAATTTTAATCCCGATTCGCTCACTTTAAAAAACGACAGCACATTATCGGTTATTTATTACAACTCGCAAATTGTGATGGCCGTAAATAACCAGGATGCAACTTTTACCGAACTTAACCGCCCGCAACTTGCCGCCAGCTATTTACTCATCCTTAAACAAAAACTTGGCAACTACTTTACCAATAATGGCACCCAACAGGTTATAGTTAATATTTTAGAAGCCATAGCCGTTATTGTATTGTTAATAGCGCTTATTTGGGCACTATTTAAAGCCTCGCGATGGTTAAAGCTGAAACTATTAACGGCTTGGGAAACCCGGATGGATAAACTGGCATCGCAGGGCGCACCCGTGGTTTACGCACACCGGCTGCTGCCCGTTATCACCGGCCTGCTACGCATAGCACGCATCATTGTTATTATTATGCTGGTGTATCTTGCACTCCCGGTTTTGTTTTATATTTTCCCTTCGTCAAAACCCATTTCGGTACAGTTGCTGGGCTATGTGGTTACACCTTTTAAAAGCATATTACTTGCCATTGTACATTATATTCCCAACCTGCTTACCATTGCCGTTATTTACCTGGTAACCCGTTACATAGTTAAACTGGTAAAATTTATAGCCAACGAAATAGCCCTGGGCAATTTTACTATTAAAGGCTTTTATGCCGAGTGGGCCATGCCAACCTATAACATCATCAGGGTATTGCTTTTCGCGTTTATGTTTGTGGTGATATTCCCTTATTTGCCGGGCTCTGATTCAAAGATTTTCCAGGGGGTTACCGTATTCCTGGGGATATTGTTTTCGTTAGGGTCATCATCAGCCATATCCAACATGGTATCGGGCATTGTACTTACCTATATGCGCCCCTATAAAATTGGCGACCGCATCAAAGTAGGCGATGTTATGGGCGATGTGGTAGAAAAAAACTTATTGGTAACGCGCCTGCGCACCATCAAAAATGAAGATATCACCATACCCAACGCCACTATATTAAGCGGCCACACCACCAACTATACAACCGTGGCTAATACAATGGGCCTGATATTGAACACCACAGTTACCATTGGTTACGATGTGTCCTGGCAAACGGTACATCATCTTTTAATCAGCGCAGCCGAAGCCACCGAAGGCATTATGGCCGATAAAAAACCTTTTGTACTGCAAACCGAATTAAACGATTTTAACGTGAGCTACCAGTTGAATGCATACACAGCCTTATCAAACCAAATGGCCGCCATCTATTCGCGATTACACCAAAACATACAGGACAAGTTTAACGAGGCGGGGGTCGAGATCATGTCGCCGCATTATACATCGTTACGGGATGGCAACCATATCCAGATTCCGGATGGCTATGTGGCCGACGGGTATGTTAAACCAGGGTTTAAGGTGGAGTAGGAATATTAAATGACAATGGGTCTTTTTGAAGGTAAATATTTTCAAACCACCCCCTAAACAAAAAAAGACGCATATAATGCGTCTCTTTAAAAATCTTATCGGTTTAAAAACTTATCCGTTTATCCAGCTAAACTTGTACTCCAGCATCGGGTTTTTCATCCTATCGGCAACGCGTAGTAAGCGGCCGGGTAGGTTCATAATATAATCACGGGCTTTTTCGCCGCTTTCATTAAGGTCGGTAACACTTTCAATATGCCAGTCTTCAATCAACTCTTTTAATATGTCAACATAATCAATTGCGGTGTAAATACCTAAACGCTGGGCGGCATCGGTAAAGTGGCCAAAAGTTTGACCTATTTTTAAACCTACTTCGCGCAGGAAGTGGGCTGGCATTACAATTTTTTTGCGCATCATATCCTCAAAGGCTATCATGGCTTCGTTAGGGTCAACCTCAAATATTTTTTCGATAAAGTACTTGTAGGCTTTGGCGTGGCGGGCCTCATCGCCTGCAATTACGCCGCACATTTTTGACAATAAAGTATCGCCATCTTTTTTAGCCTGCGATGCCACACGCCTGTGCGATACGTTGGTTGCCAGCTCCTGGAAAGATGTATATATAAAATTGCGGTACGGGTCGGTACCGGTGCCTATATCAAAACCATCGGCAATAAGGTATTGGGTAGATACCTCCATCATGCGCATATTAACCCGGCCCGATAAATAAAGGTACTTGTTAAGCAAATCGCCGTGGCGGTTTTCTTCGGCAGTCCAATGGCGTGTCCATTTCATCCAGCCACCTTCTTCGTTTTTTGAAACACCATCAACCATGGTTAACCATGATTCGTAGGTTGGCAACGCTTCTTCTGTAATGGTATCACCTATCAATACCGCAATAAGGTCATAGCTTAATCCCTGTGCGCTTTCCTGCAGTTCTTTAATTTCGTTAAAGAAGGTATCTCTTGAAGAATCGGGTAAAAAATCTGAGGGCTGCCATATCGTATCAACAGGTTTTAAAAAATCATACATCTTTTCGAGCATGAATTTTTCAATGTGGCTCATTACTTCCCTGCGTTTTTCTACAAAAAATTCCATAACAAATTATTAGTGTTCAAAGGTAACATTTAAACCACAATAAAGTTACATCATTTTAAGGCTTAATAAGCTATTGCGTCTTTCATACACGCAGGCAAATTATCCATCGAGGGCTTGCCCGTGAATATCGAGAACGAATCATTATAGTCCCAAAGCATCCCTGGGATACCCAGCTTTTTTAGTGCCGCCCTTACCGCTTTAATATACCTGCAGCGGCTGTCTAAATCTGCGTATTTATTATATACGCCATACTCGCCGCAAATTATTGGTACGCCATATTTATCGCCCCAGGCCTTCACAATTTGCAGCTTATCATTTACCGACTGTTCGTTACCATCACGTTTATACATTTCGTGGTTGCTTTCGCCCGGCGTTCCGTTTGCCCTGGGATCAAGGGCTGGAAAATTTTCCGCACTATAAGGAAATGATACCCCGGTTGTGGCAACCTGGTTACCTACCCAGCTGGCCCCCTGGTGGGTAAAAAAGAAAGGTTCGTAAAAGTGAAATGTGTATATAATGTTATCATCGGCAAGCCGCGCAAAGCGGCTTAACTCATATATACTGTTGTAGTTACTGGCACCTATGATAAATGTACGCGTTTTATCAACTTTTCGCAGTGCGGTTACAACGTTATATGCTACGTCTTTCCACACATCGGGGTTCATGTGGGGCGGCTCGTTGTATAACTCAAAAAACAGCTCGCCGGCATCGATATGTTTATACCTTTTGGCCAGTTTTGTCCACAAAGTGATAATTTTAACGGTTTCGGCATTGCCGTTTATATCATTTAAATTGCCATAATGGTAATCCAATACCAATTTAAATCCGTACCTATGGCATTGCTTAACTACGTTATCAATGTATTCCAATATTTCGGCAGCCGGCACGCCTGCAGATTCAAAATATGTAAAAGCTACCGGGAGCCTGATACTCCTAAACCCCAACCTTTTTATTAGTTTAAAATCGGTATCGTTTATAGCGCCCTGCCTCAATGAATTTTTATTCCAGGTTTGCTCGAGCCATGAAAAGCTAATGCCGTTGTTGAGGGTTGCGGCCCGTTTAAAGACCAGTGCACGCGCGTTCATATTTTTTGGACTGCTTTTTGCAATCGGGCATGTTGTTGCTATACATAATAATATTAACAAACAGTATAATAACCGCGTATAACACATAATTTTATTTTTCACAATAAAGCATTTACACCGATTAACTTAAAGCTTTTATTTTTGATCATAATTTCAAGATAACGAATAATGTTTGTTCAAATTACAAAAGAAGAATTAATAAAAGAGACCTCAAAAAAAGCATGGTTCCAAACCAACAATATTGTTTGGATGATCATATTTCTTTACCCGCTTTTTAGCATAGTCGATTTTATTTACGCGCCCGACATCTGGATACAGTTTTTTATTGTAAGGATAATTACCTGCCTTATAATTTATGCTTTATATACTTACATTCAATACAAAAAATACGACTATCGCATATTGTTACATGTTAGTATGTTACTGTTATCGGTAACATCGGCACTGCTTTGTAATATAGTAGGAGTGTCCAATTTAAATATATATTATTCGCTTTTTGCTACACTTGTACTGTTTTTTAACCTGCAGGTTTTTTGGGAGCCTATACATTCAATCATCCAGTTTTTGCTGGCCATTTTGTTGCTTGCTGTGTTTTTTAACATGCAGCACGAGTACAACCTGGATATTGTGATAAACGGTGGCGGGCAGCTTTTTTTCATTATATCGGCCATTTCGTGTATTGTGCCTAATACCCGCTTTAAGATAATGAAGCGCGATGCGCGTTCGGCAATACTTATCGAGAAGTCAAACGAGCAACTGAAGGAGCAAAATACATCTATCAACGAGAAAAACAACCTTATTGATTTACAGTATGCAGAACTGCGCAAACTGGATGAGCAAAAAAACAGCTTCATTAATATAGCAGGGCATGATTTAAAAAACCTGATCGGTTCAATCACCATGAGCAACAACATGATCAAAGAAGAGGATTACCGCTTGAGCAATGATCAGAAAGAATATGTGGGCTACATAGCCGAATCGGCCGATAAAATGCAATATATGCTTAATAAGCTGATGGATGTTAAAGAGATCGAATCGCCGGAGATTAAGTTCAACACCGAGATTTTTGATATTAATGTTGAGGTAATGCACGTTTTCAGGGGCCTGTATGATACCGCTCAAATGAAAAATATCCACCTGGTTGATAACATATTAAAACTGCCTTTAAACGTAAAACTTGATAAAGTATTTGCCGGGCAGGTATTCCAAAACCTTTTATCAAATGCCATTAAGTTTTCGCAAACCAATAATACCATCAAAGTTGTAACCAGCCTGCAGCGCCAACGCTTTGTTTTTGAAATTATTGACGAAGGTATTGCCATAGGGCAAAGCGAATTGGATATGATGTTTAATAAATTAAAAACATTAAACGATACATCGGGCATAACCGAAAGCCGTTTGGGGCTTGGCCTGTCAATAGCCAAATTAATGGCCCAGGAAATGGGCGGCGATTTATCATACCGCAGCGATGAAAATGGCAATTATTTCCGGGTAGAATTTTATGTTATAAGTTAATTATTTACAATCAGATGAATAAATTTTTTTCCCTCTTAGCCTTTGTATTTGTTATTAGTACGGCGTCAAAAGCACAGCAGCTTTTAACCTTTAAGTCGCTGGGCCACGATGATGATATGATATACGGCATGAGCGGTGCCAACTCATTTTATTTTAAAATTACGCCGCTTACCGAGATGAACGGAAGCAAAGTGGTGTTGTTTTTTGAGCCCTCTCAGGCCCTGCTTAAAGATCATTCGTACATTAACATCGTTATAAACAACAAACCCGCTTATAGCGCCCGGATGACTAAGGATTCTATCCAAAAAATAGTACTTACCTTAACCAGGGCCGATTTATCGAACGATAAGTTCCTTAAAATTCAGATTAAAACACTGCTAACCATCACCGATGATGAGTGCCGCGATCTTGACAACCCGGGCATGTGGCTGAAAATTAAAAATTATTCATACCTATCATTATTACGCAGCAATAAAGGTTTTTTTGATAATGTAAACATTAGCAATTGCTTCGATTCAAAAAAGGCCATTGTTTACCCTGCAAACCCAACCCTTTCCGATCTTAAAGCGGTTGCATGGGCCTACTCCAGGTTAAAAAAGACACAAACCAGAGACATTATGGTTTATGACGAAGCCCATATGCCCGATACTTTACGGAACTATATTAAAGTTGGTTTGGTTGGCAAGTTGAATGCCGATGCACGCCAACTGATAAAAGTAACCCCACAAAATGACCAGGGTTTATTTTACCTGCATAAATCAATGAGTTTGGTTACTGATACCAATACCCGCCTGGTTGATGTTAAAGGTGTACTTACAGCGGTAAAAACCGCAACGCAGGAAATGCAGCCAAAAGAGATTTTATTTGTAACCGGCGGCGACGATGCTGGCTACGAAAAAGCCATTACCGCCCTGGGTAACATGAATATTTTAAATTCGACCTTTGGCGATTACCTGCTGATAGAAAAAGCACAAAACACCTTTTCAAAAACTATCGACGAAAACCGTTCAAAACTTTCATTAAAACAAATTGGCGGTGTAGCCGACTTTTTATCGGGTATAGGATCGTTAAAAAGTGCATACTCATTTAAAAACAGCGATTTTAGTTTTACTCCAAAAGAGGTGGAGATTCGTTTTGTGGCCAATTACAGCGCTTTAAGCGCAGGCGACCGTGGTTTCTTTAATATATACCTTAACGGCCTGCTTATTAACAGCGAAAAGCTTGATGGTACCGGTAAATTAAATACAGCCATTACCATTAACCGTTATCAGCACCACAAGTACAACACGCTGGAAGCCGAATTCAGGTTTTACCCAACCAGTGGCCATTGCAAGGATAGCTTCACCAACTTTTTTGCCGAAGTTGATGTAGACAAATCATACCTGGAATCAAAAAATCCTTTTATAACCACCGATCTGAGCTTTTACCAATACCCCGAGGCATTTAATACCGGCACAACACGCATCATCGTATCTAAAGAATATGCAAAATACGCGGCCGGCGCTATGGGCGAAATTATTTATGAACTAAACAACAACATTAACGCCAACAACTTCCCAGAGTTTGCTTACTCAGCCGATTTTCCGTCAAACGACCTGAAAAAATATAATATCATTGCGTTGTTATCCAAAAATGACAAGTTAATGAAAGAATTTCCTGATGCCCCCATCCGCTTCGACAAGGATTTCAGGCTATATAAAACCGACGATAACACTGTAGTATACTCCTTAAATGATACCGTATCAAATGGGCTTGCGCAAATATTTTATGGCCGCAGCAATAACGCCACGCTGGTACTCACCGCAACCGGAACACACATAGCCGAAGCTTTTCTGGCCGCGTCAAAATCAATCACCGAGCAGCTTTCAACCCTGTCAAGCAACGTATGTATATCTGATGTAAACTCCAACAAATACCTGTTTAATATCAATAAATCGAGCGAAAACCTGGAGTATATTGATACTAAAAGTGGTTTAACCCGTTTCTGGGATAGTTATAACCTGTACATTTTGCTGGGGATACTTATATTGATATTGCTATCGTTCCTGTACGTTCGTTCAAGAGTTCAAAGGTCACAGGATTTGTTTAACGATTAACTTTTTAAGTATCAAGTAGTAAGTATCAAGTAGTAAGATAGCTGCAAAAGCTGCCTTCAGTACTAGCTACTTGATACTTACTACTTGATACTAATCTTACATTATATATAATGAGTATTTCAATTCCTGAACTTTTGGTTAATGACGGGTTTATAACACCAGGCGATCAGGTAAAAATTAAAAGTTTTGCGGAAAGATCTGGAATGGCCTATATTAAAATAGCGCTAAACTTCGGTTACATTTCGCGCAAAAACTATGAACGCTCATTAACTAACGCAGGTTATCATTTTGAACAAATAAGGGAGGAAGCTTTTGATACCGAAGTATTAAAAAAAGTTGAACTCAAATTTGCCAATGACCACCTTGCCCTACCCCTGCGTATCGAGAACAACCGGGTGGTTACGCTTATGGCCGATCCCTCCGACCAGCTTTTTGTAGACTTCGTAAGGTTTACTTATGATATGGAACCCGATATTATTGTTGCCTATGATTTGGATATTACCTGGCTTAGTCACAAACTATTAGGCGAAAAGTATGTTAAAGCTTCCGTTTATGAGCTTATGAGGCGCGATCCTAAAAGTTCGGCCTCTACCACTTTTACAACCCCGCAACTTGCATTCCTGTTTATACTACTGGGTATCGTAGCCGCCGGAATGGTTTTGAATTTTAAAAATACATCCATCGCCATCAATGTGGTTATCAGTATGTTTTTCCTGGTTGCCATCACCTTCAAATTATTTTTGGCACTGGTTGGCTCGCGGTTTGAATTGCACCAGGCCGTAACAAAGGATGAAGTGCGCGATGTTGTTAATACCGACCTGCCGCTATACACCGTATTATTGCCGGTGTACAAAGAGGATAAGCTTATCAAAAAGCTCATTTGGAACTTGCAAAGTCTTGACTATCCGCGCGAAATGCTGGATATAAAGCTATTGATTGAGGAAGATGATGATAAAACATTAAAAGCTGTTCAAAACCTTGATTTCCCGGCTGTATTTGAAGTAATTGTGGTACCTTTTCACATGCCCAAAACCAAGCCCAAGGCTTGCAATTACGGCCTGCATTTTTCAAAAGGCAAATTTTTAACCATTTATGATGCCGAGGATATCCCGGATACCGACCAGCTTAAAAAAGTAGTTACCCTGTTTGGCAAACTGCCTGATCATTATATTTGTATCCAAAGCGCACTTAACTACTTTAACCGTAACGAGAACTTCCTTACCCGCATGTTTACACTGGAATATTCGTATTGGTTTGATTATATGCTGCCCGGATTAGATACCCTTGATATCCCTATCCCATTGGGCGGCACCAGCAACCACTTTAAAATGGATGCCCTTGTTGAGCTTGGTGCCTGGGATCCCTTTAACGTAACCGAAGATGCCGACCTTGGCGTGCGCGCCTATGCCAAAGGCTATAAAATAGCCATTATCAATTCAACCACTTACGAAGAGGCCAATAATGAGCCTTTTAACTGGATAAGGCAGCGCTCAAGATGGATAAAAGGTTATATGCAAACTTACCTGGTGCACATGCGCAATCCCGCCGAATTAATAAGAAAGATTGGTTTTAAAGGCTTTTTAGGCTTTAACTTTTTTATCGGCGCCACATCGGCCACGTTTTTAGTTTACCCGCTGTTGCTGGCCATATTTATCAGTTACCTAATATTTGATTTTTCAACCATCCGCACCCTGTTTCCTGATTGGGTTTTGTTTATGGCTATATTTAATTTGATGGTAGGCAACATCCTGATGATTTATGTAAACATGATGGCTGTATTTAAACGCCGCTATTTTGAACTGATATTGTTTGCCCTTGCCAACCCCGTTTACTGGTTAATGCACTCGGCAGCCGCTTACATGGGCTTATACCAATTGATAACCAATCCGTTTTATTGGGAAAAAACCAATCATGGTTTAAGCAAAGTTAATAACCCTACAAACGTTGTTAAATAAAAAATGAGGATCTCTAAAAGTCAATATCTGTTTATAATAACTGCAGTGCTTGCCGTTTATTACCTGGCAGCCGGCATTTATATGAACCATTTGGGCTATTATAACCAGGAGAGTATTTTTTATATCGAAAAAACCAAAATTATTTTTGAAGGCCTTGGCAACCGCATCAAAGTAATGGGGCTTACATCGCCGCTATTGCCTTTTTATTGTTCCATCATATTTAGCTCCATCAGCACTTTCCTGGCCCCGGTAATAGCATCTGCATTGGGTACAGCCGCTTTATTTTACATCCTTGCATCCACGCTGCGCACCCGCATACCAAATGACGACTTTTATTTTTACCTTTTAATAGCCCTGTTTTTTTTACATCCCGGTTTGCTGTATGTGGCCACGTCGGGCAAGGCCATTTACCTGGTGCTTATCAGTTTTTTCCTGTTCTTTTTTAACCTGTTAAAGTTTTACCGGTCAAATACAACCTTCCATGTGTCGTTGGCCAGTATAGCGCTGGTTACCCTTATTTTTTGCGATTATAAGTTTGTATGGCTTTGCCTGTTCTTTATCCCGCTGGTATTGGCCATTACTTTACAAAGCTTAAACCTGGGCGAAAAGGAATCCATCTTCCGGCTGTTTTTAAGCTTTAACAGCCCATCATTGCGCCGTAAGCTGGTAAGCAAAACCTTTGCTATTTATATCATCCTGTTTATTTTGCCCATAGCATCTATCATTTGTTATAAACTACTCAATTTAACCCACGCCAGCGATCTTAATTACTTTATTGAAAGCCCTTACGCAACCTGGAATGTATTGGTTGATAAACTTAATTATGACATCACCACAGCCGCTACCAATTACCAGTTGCCCGAGCTTTCGGTACTGGTATCGGTAAGGGTTGTTTATTTTTGCCCGCTCATTTTGGTTGCTATATATCTTTTCCGCGAAAGCACCTACCAGGCTTTAACCATTTTAAGCCCATTCGCTTTTATCGAGTTTTTACATATCAAATACGATAAACTATATATTACCTACGAGTACTATCTCATTTTCCTGGTGCTATCATTGCTTTGCCTTACTTTTAAAGCGCTGGTAGTTAAAAATCAAAAGGTATTTAAAATAATTGTGTCGGTTGCCGTGCTCGCCCAGCTTTATACAGGCTATGTATTCCTCAAGGGGTCATTCATTCATGATGAAAAAGCATTTATCACCACGCTCTTCAGCGGTAAGCATAATATGGACCAGGCCGAAATTATGGACATGGCTGGATACATCAATACCCTGCCCAAAAGTTCGCACGTGCTCATGGACGATGCCGTAGCTTATCCGGTTGCAGCATTTACAAACGACATCAGAAAGCTGACCCTGCCTTACCAGGACTTGTTTTTAAGTGCTATAGAAACGCCTTACCGCTATGATGATTATATTCTGATTGCCACAGCAAAAAATCCATTTACCGGCTATACGCAGCTCAATAATAAGTACATCCCGGCCATACGCATTGTAAACAGTGGTATAAACTACAGGCGTGTGCACGAAAGCGACAACTGGGTACTGTACAAGATCATCTCTATTCAATAAAGCCGAACTATTAACTGTTGACTGACTTATATTAACTAAGACCTGCTCCACAAAGCAGGTCTTTTATGTTTAAAGGCAATCCATTTCAGGCTGCAGTATCCGGTATTGGCGTGCCCATTACAAACCAGGCTTTGGTAATTTTATCACCGGCCACCTCATAAATACAAAGCGCATCAATATAGCCCGGCCCATCAGGAAAAGTACGGGATACCAGCTCAAAGTCGACAACTTTATTATGGAGTACTGTTCGGCTAATCAGCTTACCGAATAAATTTGGCTCCTGAAACCTTACCAGGTGCCTTTCGCGGATGGCTGCAGCGCCGCTGGCCAGCAGAGTATCCGGAAATTCATAATACAAGGCATCGTCGGCCCAACAGGTCATGAACAAATCAATATCTTTTGAATTATAGGCATCAAGCTGTTTTTTTACCACTTGTTCCATAACGGTTTGGGCTGTGTTTTCCATCGGCGATTTATTTATTGCGGCTAATATAAATGTTGTGGGGTAATTATACACACAGCGTGTTTTATTAGTAGTGCAGCTTTTCTGGCTTAAGTGTAATTAAACACAACCACGAGAAAAAAGGGGAGATAATGCTGGATATTTATCGTGATAATCAACTGATAACCTCCCCCTATCACAAATTAAACATCACCTTAGCCAGCACCATTCTGCCAGGAATACTGTATGTGCTTGACGTAAACACGTTGGCCGATAGGTACAGCGAAGTATAGTTTTTTACGTTGAACAGGTTTTGGGCAGTTAGCTGTACATCTATTTTGGGCTTGCTGAATTTGTAGCGTATGGTTGCATCGGCAAAAAAGTATTTAAGACCATTGGCCTGCTGCTGGTGGGTATAATAATGATCGGCAGCAAGGTTAAACTGCAGGGTATTAAGCGGATTATATTCGATAGCGGCGGTTTGGATAAGCCGCTGAAATTTGCTGCTGCCAGCAACCGCTGTTGATTTGCTGGTGGTTTGGCTGTAATTGGCCTTATAGCTTAAATTAACTTTACTGCTCAGTTTGCTTTCGGCACCCACGTTCAGTGTTTCGCCTACGGTATTGAAAGGCAAGACAAGCCCGTTTTGCAGCTGGTTTAGCCGGGCGGTTTGCCAGGAAGCCCCAGCGCTGAAAGTGGTTTGTAAATCAAAATTATACTTGCTGATGTAGCCGCTAACCGCCCAGGCGTCCGTTTTATTATCATAGGGCAATACAACCCGTTGCTGCAGATTATTGGTTAATGTGCTGGATGCAATATTGTTGGCGTAAATATGGCTGTAATTAACATTCAGGCTAAAAAAGAACAGCGTAATGGCTTTGCGGTAGTTAAAGCCCAGTCCTGCATTTTGGCTCTGCCGCTCGGTAAGGTCGGCGCTGTTGGCGTACAGCGTGCGGTAATTGGTCAGGATATAGCCACGGTACACATCCTGGATGCTGCCAATGTTATTGCGCAGGCCATAATTCAGGGTAAAATAGTTTTCGATGCCGCTTTGATATTTTACATACAGCCGCGGGTTAAAGTACAAGCGGTTAAGGCTGTTGCTTAACTGGTAATAATCATCACTGTAATGGGTTTGCTGCCAGTTCAGGGGCAGGCTGGCCTCTATCTTCAGGATTTTGCCGGGTACGTCAAAATCCGCCTCGGCGTATGCCTTGTTACGGCTCCAGTTTAAGCTATTGCGGGTACTATCGCCAACCGGGTTAACCGTATTGTTTTGCTGGGTAGCTGATAGCGCCGAATTTAAGGTTTGCGACTGGCTGCTGAATCCTGCCTTATAGCTTTGTGTTATATGCTGGCCCGGTATTTTATAAGCCAGGTAATTATTGCTGAACCAGGTAGGGATATTCACCGTTTGAGTAAGCAGCGAATAATTAACACCATTGTTAAAAATATCCGGATTAAGGTTTGGCTCAATAACCCTACTCTCAGGTTCAGATGTGCGGTTAATGTAGCTGTACACCTCCATAATTTTATCGGAATGGAAGGTTTTCATCCAATTAAGCTCGTTTGAAAAATTGAACAAATTATCCTTAAACGTTTGGTTTACGGGTACGCCATTGCTCACCAGGTTTGAGTACGAGGTATTGTGGTTATAATCGGTTACCAGGTTATCGTTCAGGTAATATTTGTTTTGGTTAACGTTCAGGGTAAACTGGGTATGAATTAAATCGGGCCGCCATTTGTTGTTTTGCTTTTCGGTGTAACGTATGGTATCGCCGGGCAGGTAAACCTCGCTCAGGCGGCTGTAATCCTGGTGTTGGCTATCCCGCAGGTATGATATATTGGCCCGCAGTTGCACATCTTTTTTCAGGTTAACCAGGTTATTCAGGTTAACTATACCCGATTGGTTAAACAAATACCTGTTGCGTGGCAGATCCGGGTCGCCGGCAGTACCTAAGGACAATACCGTACCAGGCTGATCATTATCCAGGCGTTGCATGTGCTCGGCCGAATTGTGCGACACTAAATCGCCGGCCACATCATAGCCCGTGTTGTTGCCGCGCAGGTAATTAATGGCCTTGTATTTATCCTTAAACATCATGGCATTAAGGTCTTCATCGTACTTTTTGGGTAAGCCCGCGCCTATGGTTTCCTGCCCTATCAATTGTAGTTTGGCGTCTTTTTTTATGGTGAGGTTAAGGGCCACATCCTCGCTTACCACCTTATCGCGCAGCATTTTTACGGGCTGATGATTTTCCATCACCTGCACCTGGTCAACCACGCCATGGGGTATGGTGCCGGTAGCAATATTATATTTATCGTCCAGCAGGTTATCACCGCCTATGTACAGGTTGGATATGGCCTTGCCGTTGTAGCTTATTTTGCCGTCCTTGGCTACATCAATGCCAGGCAGTTTTTTAATTACATCGCCAATAACCCTATCCTGCGGGCTGCTAAAATCTGATACCTTGTAGCTGGTAGTATCGCCGCTAACCCGCAGCCGCGGCCGGTTATTTTTTATGGTAACACCCTGCAGCTGATGCACCGCGCCTGCAAGCTTAAAGTTGTAGGGTGTTGTAAAGCTGCTTACCGGTAGCCCCGCCTTTTTAAAGCCTATGCAACTGGCCTCTAAAGTAAGGCCGCTTTTATCGGCATTAGCGGGAATGCCAAGGCTGTATAGCCCCCCGGCATCACTGGTGGTATAGGCTACAATTAATCCGGCGCTGTTTTTAAGGTTGATGCCGGCGTAGCTTATTGGCTTGCCCAGGCTATCAGTTACTTTGCCTTTAATGTTTTGGCCAAGGCATACCATGCCCGTGAGCATCCAAAATATGAATACCCCGGCGCTTTTATGCAGGCCACTCATTTTTTTTCGGGAAGCTCTAAAGGATTATTAATCACCGGTCCTGTGCCATTTATTCGAATTTTTACCTGGTCGCCACCACCCGGGCCCTGGCCTGGCCCGCCGACCCGCATGCCGCCACCCGAGCCTGCCATGGCCGACTGTGCAAAAGCATTGGGGTCTTTCCGCATGGCGGCTTCCAGGTTTTTAAATTCCTTTTCGGTGGTTTTAACCGCGTCGGTTGGCAAGGCTATTACGTTAGGATCGTCGTTGTCATCGTCCATGCCAATTAGTTTAATTGTTGCGCCACCCGGAACCGGGGTCTCTGCGGCCGGTTTTGGCGTGTTAGTTACCTCGTCGAGTCCGTCAAACTTAAATACTACTTCTTTATTGGCATCATAAGCCTCCACAATTAAGCCCGGCAAACCGTTCAGTTTCCACGGCCCGGCGTGAAAAGGCAGATCCGGGCAAAACCAGGCCGTATAATCCCTGCCCTTGAAATGGCCGGTAGCCTTTTGGCAATGCAGCCCTGAAAAACTGGCCGTATCGGCGCTTATCTTCCAGTCAATCACCGGCATGGGCTCTTCAATCATATACGGGGTTATCAGCCGCTCTTTACGTACCAGTTTATGTTGCAACGGAAACTGGTAAAACTCGTTCCGCGTGGTAGGCGCGCCGCCGGTTATTTTAATATTGACGCTACCACTTCCCTTTTGCTCGGCCATCTGGTCGGCAACCTGCTTTTTCATTAGGGCCTCCTGCAACTTACGGTCGTAACTTTTGTAGGCACTGGAAGTTGCGCCCACAAACAGTACCATATTTTCGGTATATGGCTTATCGCGATGCGCAGTATCCCGCAGGTGCGAAAACTTGTAATGCACAACAGCCCTGGCGGTATCTGGGTTTTGCGCCTGTGCCCCAAGTGCAAAACCAAGCAGGCAGGCTAAAGAGAATATTGTTTTTTTCATGATGGCTATAAGGTTATATCTGTTTTTTATTAATTACAGATCAAATATAACTAACATAATAGTTAAACTACGAAACTTTCGTAGAATTAACAAATTTTAACAATTAGGCCATTGTTCATTGGTTCACTGGTTCATCGTTGGATAGTTGGATAACTGATCGGCGCAGTATCCTTTACCCCTAAATCTTCCAACCATAAAAAAGTCTTAATTCTTGATTCTTGACTCTTGCATCTTCTTCACCAACCTATTTCACCACCGTAACGGCTATCCCCTTTTCCTGCATTACTTTCAGCATGGCCGGGCTGATGCCGCTATCGGTAATAATATGCTGGACCTGGTCGAGAGGACAGATTTTGCCTAAGCCGCGTTTGCCAAATTTGGTGCTGTCGGCCAGTACAACTACGGTTTGGGCGGCTTCTATCATTTTTTGGTTCAGGCGGGCTTCCATTAAATTGGTGGTGGTAAGGCCAATTTCGGGGTCGATGCCGTCGACACCTAAAAAAAGCATGCTGCATGCCATATCCTGCAGCATCACTTCGGCATATGATCCGGTTACCGATGATGACGAGCTGCGCAACTGGCCGCCTAACTGAATTACCTCTATATTGGGGTGATGCGATAGTTCGATAGCCACATTGAGGGCCGATGTGATCACCGTTAAATGCTTCCCCGCATTAACCGACCGGGCCAGGGCCAGCATGGTAGTGCCCGATGCAATAATGATAGAATCGTTATTGCCAATAAGCGCCGCGGCGGCTATACCTATCTGTTGCTTTTCGGCAGCATTCAGCTTTTCCTTTTCGGCAACGGGCCTGTCGTTGGTATATGGGTTACTTTTGGTAGCCCCGCCGTGTGTACGGAATAGTAGCTTTTTATCCTCCAAAAGTTTCAGATCCTTTCGGATGGTCACTTCCGAAACATTTAACTGCTTGCCCAATTCCTGTACGTTTACAAAGCCGCCGTCTTCCAGTTGCCTAAGTATGATTTTATGCCTGTCGGTATTTTTATTCATAACAAACAAAAATAAGTAAAAAACCGACATGGGCTAAATTGAAACAAAAAATAAGTTTCGATTTGTTATTTTATGTTTCGATATTGTATATTTGAAACATTATCGAAATACAAAATAACAGAAATGAGTATTTTCAACAGAGATTCCATTTTGCAATCCGTCAGTTATCAGGATAAAGTTTGGGATATCATTATTATTGGGGGTGGCGCAACCGGCCTTGGCGCCGCGGTTGATGCAGCCTCGAGAGGACTATCAACCCTGCTGCTGGAACAGGCTGACTTTGCCAAAGGCACATCCAGCCGCGCTACCAAACTGGTACATGGCGGCGTACGTTACCTGGCGCAGGGCGATATTGGCCTGGTGCGAGAGGCACTGCACGAACGGGGCTTACTGTTAAAGAACGCGCCGCACCTGGTAAAAAACGAAAGTTTTATTATTCCTAATTACAGTTGGTTTGATGGTGTGTTTTATACCGTAGGGCTAACTATATATGATTTATTGGCCGGCAAGCTTGGCTTTGGCAGGGCGAAACATATCTCCAAAAAAGAAACCATAAACAGGCTGCCCGGAATTGAAGAGAAGGGCCTGCATGGCGGCGTTGTATACCACGACGGGCAGTTTGATGATTCGCGACTTGCTATAAACCTGGCGCAAACCGCCTTGGAGCAAGGCGCAACCGTGTTAAACTATTTTAAGGTTACCGGCCTGATAAAAGATGGCAACCAAAAAATAGCTGGTGTTAGAGCCACCGATGCAGAAACCGGGATTAATTACGAGCTAAAAGCCAAAACCGTGATTAACGCTACCGGGGTTTTTGTAGATGATGTGCTTAAAATGGATGTGCCCGATAAAAAACCTTTAGTAAGGCCAAGCCAGGGCGTGCACCTGGTATTGGATAGGCGGTTTATGCCTGGCGAGGATGCCATCATGATCCCCAAAACCGAGGATGGCCGGGTGCTATTTGTAGTGCCCTGGCATAACAAGCTTTTGGTAGGCACCACCGATACACCTATTGACGAACATAGCCTGGAGCCTGTAGCCCTCGATGCCGAAATAGATTTTATTTTGCGCACTGCGGCTAAGTACCTGAAAAAGATACCCGCAAGTGCGGATGTGCTAAGCGTTTTTGCCGGACTAAGACCATTGGCTGCCCCGCAGGACGATTCATCCAAAACAAAAGAAATTTCGCGTAGCCATAAACTGATAGTTTCTAAATCAAATCTCATCACCATCACCGGTGGCAAGTGGACCACCTATCGAAAAATGGGCGAGGATACCATTGATAAAGCCATAGAGGTGGGCAAATTGCCAGCCAACCTTTGCCACACCGCCGGCTTGGCAATCCATGGCAGCAGGCCGAACCCGGATAGAAGCAATCATATGTACGTTTATGGCGATGATATAGAAAAGGTGCTGGCCCTGGCAAATGGGGATGACGACTGGAAAAACCCGGTGCACCCGGATGATGAGTACACCAAAGGCGAGGTGATCTGGTCGGTACGGTACGAGATGGCGCGTACCGTTGAGGATATACTGGCCCGCCGCACCCGGGTATTATTTTTAAATGCCCGCCTGGCCATAGTCATGGCGCCCGAAGTTGCCCGGTTAATGGCTGGCGAATTAAATAAAGATGCCCAATGGGAGAAAGAACAGACAGAAGCCTTTAATAAGGTGGCCGGAAACTATATATTAGCATAGAAAAGAATCAAGAGTTAAGAGTCAATAATCAGGAAAAAAATCGGACCGGATAGGAATCTATTAATAGGTACCCGGAGTATTGCAATAAACGAACAGCTTTTTCTCTTGATTCCTGACTCTTGATTCTTGACTCTCAAATAACCAACCAATTATAAACACTTAGTAATGGAACAATACATTTTGGCCCTCGACCAGGGGACAACCAGTTCGAGGGCGATCATATTTGATCATGCGGGGCAAATTATAGCGCTGTCGCAAAAAGAATTCAAACAGTATTTCCCAAAACCGGGCTGGGTTGAGCACGATCCGAACGAGATCTGGTCGACCCAGGCGGGTGTTGCTGCCGAGGCCACCGTTAAGGCGGGGCTTAACGGCAAAAACATTAAGGCCATAGGCATCACCAACCAGCGCGAAACCACCATAGTATGGAACCGTGAAACCGGCGAAGCCATTTACCACGCCATAGTTTGGCAGGACAGGCGCACCGCGGCTTACTGCGATAAATTGAAACAAGACGGACACAGTAATATGATCCGCTCTAAAACCGGGCTGGTAATAGATGCCTATTTTTCGGGCTCCAAAATAAAGTGGATCCTGGATAATGTGGATGGCGCACGAGCGCTGGCCGACACCGGTAAACTGGCCTTTGGCACGGTTGATAGCTGGCTGGTATGGAAATTTACCCGCGGCCAGGTGCACGTTACCGATGTAACCAACGCCAGCCGTACCATGTTATTCAATATTCGCACCCAGCAATGGGATGATGAACTGCTGCAGCTGCTGGACATCCCCAAAAGCATGCTGCCCGAGGTAAAGCAATCAAGCGAGGTTTATGGCGAAACAGCCACCACCATATTCGCCAGCAAAATACCTATCGCGGGTATAGCCGGCGATCAGCATGCCGCGCTGTTTGGGCAAATGTGTATTGACAAGGCCATGGTTAAAAATACGTATGGCACCGGTTGTTTTATGCTGATGAACATTGGCAACCAGTTTATCGAATCAAAAAACAACCTGCTTACCACCATTGCCTGGAAAATTAACGGCGAAATACAGTACGCCTTTGAAGGGAGCATATTTATTGGCGGCGCGGTGGTACAGTGGCTGCGCGATGGCTTAGGCATCATCAAAACATCTGCCGATGTTGAAGAGCTGGCAACCAGTGTTAAAGATACCGGCGGTGTATTTTTTGTACCGGCCTTTGCAGGCCTGGGTGCCCCTTATTGGGATCCCGAAGCCCGGGGCACTATAGTTGGCCTTACACGCGGAACTACCGCCGGTCACCTGGCCCGTGCGGCCCTGGCATCAATAGCCTACCAAACTATGGATGTACTAAAAGCCATGGAGGCCGATGCCGGAATGCCTATTAAAGAATTGCGGGTAGATGGCGGCGCTACTGCCAACGATTTGCTGATGCAGTACCAGGCCGATGTATTGAATTGCAAGGTGATAAGGCCAAACGTAGTAGAAACAACCGCTTTGGGCGCGGCATACCTTGCCGGCCTGGCAGTAGGTTTTTGGAAAGATGTGGCCGAAATACAACAACTGTGGCAATCCGAAAAGGAATTTATCCCCGCCGGCAACCCGGAGGATATTAAAGCGGATATTGAAGGATGGAAAAGGGCCATTCATGCGGCTAAGAGTTGGGCCGATAAAGGCTAAAAGCAAAAGGCAGAAAGCAGAAAGCCTGGAAGCAAGAGGGATTAATTATCAAAGCGGTAGGCTGATGCATCTGGAATATTTTATTATAACCCGTTAAAATTATTTAAACCTATAAATTTTATTACCATGTCTCCATTTATTGCCGAACTGATTGGCACCATGTTACTCATACTTTTAGGCGATGGCGTTGTGGCCAACGTAGTATTAAAAGATACTAAGGGAAATAACAGCGGCTGGATAGTTATTACCACGGCCTGGGGCCTGGCCGTATTTGTTGGGGTGGTGGTTGCGGGGCCCTACAGCGGCGCTCACCTTAATCCCGCGGTTACCATAGCGCTGGCCATAGCGGGTAAGTTTGCCTGGGCGCAGGTGCCATTGTATATAGCCGCGCAATTTTTAGGTGCTATGATAGGCTCGTTCCTGGTATGGATGATGTATTATGATCATTTTAAACGCACCAATGATCCGGCCTCGATACTGGCCGTGTTTTGCACCGGCCCGGCCGTACGCAATTACATCTCCAACATTACCAGCGAAGTTATTGGCGCCTTTGTACTGTTATTTACCATATTTTACATTGCGGGCGCGCAAATTGTGCCTACAAATACGCCTATAGGCCTCGGCTCCGTTGGCGCCATACCCGTGGCATTGCTGGTATGGGTAATAGGCTTATCGCTGGGAGGTACTACCGGCTACGCCATTAACCCCTGCCGCGACCTTGGCCCGCGCATTATGCACATGATACTCCCCATCAAAAACAAAGGCACCAGCGACTGGCCCTACGCCTGGATCCCCGTTTTAGGCCCAATAGCAGGCGCAGCGATAGCCGCCGGCTTGTATTTATGGATAAGGTAAATGCTCACAGTATTAAAAGGCGTAATACATTAACAACGGGCATCGGCCCTACTTACCCGGTAGCTTTGCAAGTCCGGTCTCCATAGTCGGGGATTGCTTCGTATCTCGCAACGACGGTCTGTTGTTTTATTTTTAGACAGCTTCTTATTTAAAAGAGGTGCTCACAGGACAGCCCGAGAGAGGAAAACCGCACATTTCCAACGCTTTTTTAAAGAGCGCCCGGTCACAAAACCTTTCATTTTAAAAACACATTTTTAACAGCCTCCAGGTAACCGTAGCCGTGTTTTTTATCCGGTTCAAGGTAGCTGCCTTCGGCCCACTCGTTCCAGGCGTTTATGGTAATTAGTGGCGGCTGGTTAGGGTGCGCGTCAACATATTCTTTAGCTTTTTGAAGATACACCTGAAAATATTCGGGCTTGTTGTTTACAACCAGGTCTTGCTTTTGTACCGGGAAACGCGGGTTGCTGTCCCAGCCTATAGAAACATGCGGGCAGTACGGAATTTTAAAGGTAGTATCCCACTCGGCCCATTTGGCTATGGCTTTTTGGCCCCAGGGAATATAATCGCCGCTTGGCGCTACAAAATGGCACCACTGGTAATTGGTCATGCTGTTAAATCCAAAATACTCCAGCGTCGAATTTTGTGTTTGTACCTTATCGCCGGGCACATCTTTTAACGTCGACGGGATATTACCCCAAAGTGTAGCCTGCAAATGCAAACCGGGGAAACCAGCGTCTACCGTCTTTTTACGGAAGTAATCTATAGCCTCTTTTGCTTTTTCGGAGCCACCTATGCCTTTGATAAAGGTCGACAGTTCGTAAATGCTGAACACCGGCCGGCCATTTATTTTATAATAGTTGGGCTTTTTAAAGTAATCGTTAATGATATGCGCAACCATCTCCTCAAAAGTTTTCTTATCTACTCCACCATAAAAGTACACCTTGCTTTTATCGGGGTTCGATGGATCTAAATACGAGTTATGATCATGGTTGGCCCACATCAGGTAAAACTTCATATCGTTGGTGTTTTTAGCCTTCAGGAAACCCTTGTTCAGGGCATCCTCCAAAAAAGGTTTTTTATCGTACCAGTACCAGTCAAATATCATTACGTTAACGCCATACTTTGCAGCCGTAGCTATTTTTTTACCCATCACTGCAGGGTCTGTTTCATCTTCGTAGCCCCAAAGTGGCACCTTGGGCACTTCGTGGCCTGCAAACTTGGGCTTTGCCTTGTAAATAGCCTCCCACTCCCCTTTTCCATCCGGAAAAACGCCAATATCCTTAAACCTGGCATCGGGGTGGTAGGCTGGCCAATAAAACGCGGCCACGTCATAATGTTTAGCAGGGCTTTGGCCATTTGCCTTAAAAACAAAAAAACATGCCTGCATAAGCGCTAAACAAAGCAACAATTTGGTTTTATTCATTATTATCCGGTATAAATTAAATGAGAACATATCACACCTCCGCCAGGCAGATTTAATGGTTATAATAACTGGTTGTTTTAAAAGTAGTTCTTTGATTTCGACGCGCTATCCTGTACAGTCTTTTTTATTTCTTCAAAACACTGTTACATTATACTAAACCTCAGCCATTTTTGTTTGTCTGATAAGTTATGACTAAATCATTTTTAAGCACTATATATTTGTTTGCCACATTGTTAATCTGTGGCAAGGCCTATGGGCAAACCGAAGAATTTAAAAGCGAGTTTTTAAACCGGACAAACCAAACCCGCACTAAGGGCTGCAATTGCGGCGATAAGTATTTTCCGCCCGCTCCTGCCCTAACCTGGAACGATAAATTGTTTAATGCAGCCACCGGCCATGCAAAGGATATGGCCAAACGCAGTTATTTTAGCCATACCAGCAAAGACGGCCGCAGTATGGAGGATAGGATAGTTTTGGCAGGCTATAAGTTTAAAGGTTTTAAAAGCTTTGCCATAGGCGAAAACATTGCACAGGGCCAGCAAAGTATAGCCGAGGTAATGGACGGCTGGTTTAAAAGCGAAGGACATTGCCGAAACCTGATGAACCCCGACTTTAAGGAAGTTGGCGTAGCAGAGTATAAAAGCTATTGGGTACAGGATTTTGGCGGTCGCACCTCGTTTTCGACCGAGCAACAAAAGCTAATCAAATCCGGAAAGTATAAGCTGATACAGAATTGATTCTTTGATATGCAGATTTCAGATGTGCAGATGAAATAGCAGACGTAAAAATATGCGGGTGCCAATGATGAAACATTTGTTGTACCGATATGCAGTCTGTTATTACATTTCTGAATCTACAGATTTAAAATCTGCACATCTGAAATCTGCACATTTGCACACCTGAAATCTGCACATCTGAAATCTGCACATCTGCACATCTAAAGATCCCCGGCTTTCACCCTTCTTTCCATTACCTCGCGCCAGGTGGTTAGTATAAATCCTTTATCTTTTAAAAATGCTTTTAATCGTGGATCGAGCATGGCCAGCAAGTCGCCTTTGCGCTTTTTTCCGGTATCGGATATCTGGTCGAAATTTGGTGAGGGATTGGTACAATGCATAATTACCATGGTTAGCCCCGGCGAGAGGCGGCCAATGCTTTCGATATAGTGATCGGTATACCATTTTTGAATTTGGGCGTCGCTCATTTTATCGATATTAGGCATCTGCCAGTCGTAACTTGAGTTATGCAGATCGTCGAGTACCGGCAGGCCAGCCTTCCAGATCATAGCCCCGGTTTCTTTGACATTGGCCAATACCGCCGGATCGGGTATCGGCATACCTTCAGTATATTTACCTTGTTGTTTTAATTCGGCTATAGTAGCGGCCCGGGCTTCGGCACGGTAAAACAAATCTTCGCCGCCGGGAAACATTACCGGAATTTGCTTTTCAATTCCAAGCTTAATATACTTTTCAGTAAATGCCGGCTTGGCAAACAAGGTCCCCATGTGCGAATCAAGGTGGGTGGGCTTAAAGCCCATTTTTAAAGCCCTGTCCAGTTGTGCCCTTATTTCCTTGTCAACTTCATCGGCCGATGCATTAAAATAAACAGCCACAACACTGGGGTATAAACATCCTTGTTTATCGGTAAGGCCGGGCACAATGGTTTTACCCGCTAAAGGACCCCAGCGATAGTTATCCCATTCGGATGTTAAGGTTAAATGCAGGCCGGCATCGGTATTGGGGTGCTTATCCAGGTATTTTACAAATTCGGGCACCCATGGGCAAGGCATCATAACACTGGTTGAGGTAGCTACACCCTTTTCAATAGCTGTCTCTACCCCATCGTTCGATTCATGCGACATCCCGGCATCGTCAACATGCAAAATAATTACACGTGCGCCTTTGGGCCAGCCCAGCTTTTCGGCATAGGTTTTTGTTTGCTGTGCAAAAGCTACGGTATGGCAAATTATGCAAACAGCCAAAAAGATATTTTTTTTCATGATGGTACAAGGTTGCAATTGGTTTATAAATATACCTATACAAGCTATTTAAACCAAAGGCATCGATATCCAAAAATGAACCTGTAATTACACTTAATTTACTACTTTTGAAATAATGCTACCCGCTACCAACCATACACTCGAAAAATTAGAGATGCTGCTCAAAACAGCAGGCTACAAGGTGCGGTATGAGAAAGGTAACTTTAAAACCGGGGCCTGCCTGCTATTAAACAGCCGTATGGTGATTGTAAACCGGTTTTCGAACCTGGAAAGCAAAATTCTGGCCCTGGTTGAACTGCTCCGCGAACTGGAAGTAGATTTTAGATTGCTTGACGAAAAACAGGTTGCATTTTTACAGGAAATAAAACAAACAAAATTGCAGCTGTGACCATAACATTTTTAGGTACCGGAACATCGCAGGGCGTACCTGTTATTGCCTGCGGGTGCGAGGTCTGCACATCTGCCGATGCATACGATAAGCGTTTACGCACCTCTATTTTAATTGGAGCCGAAGATAAAACTATCGTTATTGATTCGGGCCCCGATTTCAGGTACCAGATGTTGCGTGCAGGTGTAAAACGTTTGGATGCCATTGTATACACCCACGAGCATAAAGATCATATAGCCGGGATGGATGATATCCGGGCATTCAACTATTTTCAACAAGGCCCTGTAGATGTTTACGCCGATTTTAGGGTTCAACGCGCGCTTGCCCGCGAGTTTCCTTATGTGTTTGATGGTACCGGATATCCGGGTATTCCGCAGGTTACTGTGCACCCCATCAGTTTAGATCCTTTTAATATCGGCAGTGTAAAATTTACCCCTATCGAGGTTTTGCATTACCGGCTGCCGGTACTGGGCTTCAGGATTAATGATTTTACCTATATCACCGATGCCAAAACGGTATCAGAGGCCGAAAAAGAAAAAATAAAAGGCTCAAAAATATTGGTGATTAATGCCCTGCAAAAACAAACCCATATCTCGCACTTTACACTCGACGAAGCCATTGATTTCGCCAATGAAATTGGCGCCGAAACTACGTATCTTACCCATATAAGCCACCGCCTGGGCAAACACCAGGATATATCGGCCGAGCTGTCACCCAATATCCGGCTTGCTTACGATGGTTTAAAGCTGGAGATTTAAAAGAAGGGCTTAGAAGCTATCTAAAAATGGTTTATTAATATTTTTAGACTTCGAATGAAGCAATATTCATGCGTCATTGCGAGGTACGAAGCAATCCCGAACTATGTAGGACTTAGCATATCGGGGATTGCTTCGTACCTCGCAATGACGATGTTTAAGACTTTGTTTTAATGATATTAAACAGCCCGGCAAGGCTTATTTATAAATCGATATAACTAATTCTTTCAATAGCTCCTTTGTATTGGTTCAGGTGCCCGGTATCGTGGGCATCAACCCGCCCCTTTATAGTTACATGTTTATCATTTATCTGCGTAAACTGGCCGTTATTATATTGAAAAAGACCTATTCGCGTTCCCTCTAAATAAAGCGGACAATCGGGGTTAAAATTTATCCAGATGGCATGCCCTGCCGAGTGATCGGCAAAAAGGCTATCATTAAACAAAGCGGATTGCTCTGGCGCTTCTATATATTTGCCGGTAACCTCTACATATTGCCTATCATACTTTTTTAGGTTTTTTACCAGCTCGGTAAAAGGAACACGCTTATAAACGGGCGAGAAATCATCATTGCAATCGCTCTTAAACACCTGTTTACCATGGCTGCAGCCCAGCAAACTTGCCGTTAAAATGACCGGAGATACTATTTTGATCAGACATTTTAACATCATCAGGAAGCAGTTATGTTTTTAAATATGAAGTTACCTAAAATTAACGCCGCCTGCATTTTGTAATGGAATTTATACAGATATAGTGCCGCCTCCCTTTTGCAGCTACTATCGCTTAGGTAAAGTACCGGTTTGCAGTATTAGCAAACCTGCTTCGATATTGATAACGATATTAAACCGTACTCAAACTAAAATATATTTTTTATACCCTATCGAAAGCCTATATTAGATTCAAGTTGCATCCATAAAAAAGACTTTTAAATATACGCCATGAAAAAAATCATATTTCACCTGTTCGTCATTACAATTTTGCCGTTAACCGCATTAGCCCAGGACACTGCTACGGTAAAACAGCAGGCAAATATTTTGGCCCAGGCCATGATAGCCGGCGATTATGCAACTATTATAAACCATACTTATCCTAAAGCTGTGCAAATGGCGGGTGGTAAGCAAAAAATGGTATCGATAGTTAACAAGGGTATGGCACAAATGAAAACCCAGGGAGTAATTTTTGAAAGCGCCACAGTAGGCTCCCCAGGAAAATTTTACAAGGCAGGTGCCGAAACCCATTGCCTTGTGCCGGAGAACTTAACCATTAAACTGCCAAACGCTCATATAATCAGCCACAGCTATCTACTGGCAATAAGTAAGGACGGTGGCAAAACATGGTCTTTTTTGGATTTAAGCAACTCCACCAGCGATAAAATAAAACAGCTGATCCCTGATTTTAACCCGGCTTTACAAATCCCAAAATCAACTACCGAGCAAATACTGTAGTTGATTTTGACGGCTTCACTGCCAGATTTACGTACAAAGAGACGAATTTATGACCAACATTTACATACCCCAGGCTACCGAAAACCAACGGCGAATAACCGCCGGTGATATCTCATTTGTACATTATACCGAAAAGGATAGCCTGCAAAACAGCAGGGTAGTATTTAACTGCTATGCCATCAGCTTTGTAATTAATGGCGAGAAAGCAATTTTTCGCCCGGCCAATAATACTATTGTAGGCACCGGCGAGGGGATTGTGATTCCCGAAGGAAATTCCATTATGGCCGAGCATACTTTAAACGACCATCAATATAGCAGTATTTTGGTATTTTTTTCGTCGGCTTTCGCCCAGGATTTTTTAAACCGGCATAAACTGAACTCGCGGCCAGTCCAGTTAGCACCAGACTATATTAAGTTCAGGCAAACTAATTACATTGCCGGCTATATTAAAAGTCTGAAAACGCTGATAGACGAAGGGCAAAATTTGCCATACCTGCTGGCGGCCAATAAAGTAGAAGAGCTGCTTTTAGTTTTGCTGGATAGTTACGGTAGCCAATTGACCGGCCTGTTGCGCAGCAACACCCCCTCGCCCGAATTGCTGCTGAAAAACGTAGTGGAGAACAACCTCTTCAATAACCTTACGCTTGATGAGCTGGCCTTTTTGGCCAACAAGAGCCTGGCATCATTTAAACGCGACTTTGAAAAGGTTTACCACATGGCCCCCGGCAAATACATTCGCGAGAGAAAGCTTGAGGTAGCCCGGCAGGAGTTGGAACAAGGTAAAAATGCCACATCGCTTTATATTGATTTTGGGTACGATAACCTTTCGAACTTTTCATCGGCATTTAAAAGAAAATTCGGCGTAAGCCCAAAACAATACCAGGTGAGCGCACAAGAAGCATGAGCTGTTTTCAATAGTTTTTGAGCCGCCGGCATTAACGCCTGCCACCGAAAATAAGCCACATTTGGATATTATTTATATCCAAAAAATCATGAAAAAGTTCTTCTTATTTTTATTTGCTGCCCTAAGCTGCTTAAGCACCAAAGCACAAACATTTACATTAAAAAGCGCCGACCTGGGCGGGCAATTCACCAATGAATTTGCATCAAATACATTTGGCTGCACGGGGCTAAACAAATCGCCGCAGCTGGAATGGCAAAATGCACCACAAGGCACCAAAAGCTTCGCTATCACCATGTACGATCCCAACGCCCCTACCGGCAGTGGATGGTGGCACTGGGTTGTTTTTGATATCCCTGCCAGTGTTCATCAACTTAAACAAGGCGCGGGCAGTCAATCTGCAAATGAGTTGCCCGCTGGCACCATACAAGGCAACACCGATTTTGGTGTTCCAGGTTATGGCGGCCCCTGCCCACCGGTAAATGATGCTGCGCACGGCTATGTCATCACCATTTTCGCCTTAAAAACAGATAAGCTTGGCATTGGCGATAAGGCATCACCCGCATTGGTTGGCTTTATGTTAAACCAGAATGTTATCGCAAAAGCATCATTAATTATATATGCCAAACGTTAATTGCTAAACGTGTGTGCATAAACCGGCTGTACATGAATACATGTTGTAACATTTCAGGTTGATAATTTTTTATCCCACAAATATTTTGTTACTTGTAGATGCTTTTCAACAACCGGTTATGCACAGACGAAATTTTCTTAAAACAGGGTCATTAGCTGGCCTTACGTTATCAACATTGGTTACTGCATCATGCAGCCAGCCAGCAACAGACGATAAAAAACCAGATACCACCGCTACGGATAGTAAGGATGACCTGTTCGAGCTTTCGGAAGCTACCATAACCGATTTACAGGAAAAAATGAAGGCAAAGCAATATACATCGCGCCTGCTTACCGAACTTTACCTGAAACGAATTGACGAGATTGACAAGAATGGTCCTAAGCTAAACTCCGTTATTGAATTAAATAAGGATGCTTTAAACATGGCTGATGCCATGGATAAAGAGCGGGAGAAAGGCAAAGTACGCGGCCCCTTACACGGCATACCCGTGTTGATAAAAGATAACATAAATACCGGCGATAATATGCACACCACTGCCGGTTCGCTGGCCCTGAGTGACAATTTTGCCAAACAGGACGCTTTTATCGTACACAAATTACGCGAGGCCGGCGCGGTTTTATTGGGCAAAACCAATTTAAGCGAGTGGGCCAACTTCCGTTCAACACACTCTACCAGTGCATGGAGCAGCCGGGGCGGGCAAACCAAATGCCCCTACATTCTCGATCGCAACCCCAGCGGCTCAAGCGCAGGTTCGGGGACTGCTGTAGCGGCCAACTTATGCACCATAGCCATTGGCACCGAAACCGATGGTTCAATAGTATCGCCATCGTCAGTAAACGGGCTGGTGGGCATTAAACCTACTGTGGGGTTATGGAGCAGATCGGGTATTATTCCTATCTCCAAAACGCAGGACACCGCCGGGCCTATGGCCCGCACCGTTAAGGATGCGGCCATTTTTTTAGGTGCCTTGGCCGGCGTTGACCCACAAGATAGTTTTACCCTGGCCGGCAAAGGCAAGGCCGAGGCTGACTACACCAAATTTTTGGATGCCGATGGCTTAAAAGGCAAACGTCTCGGGGTCGAAAAATCGGCAATGGAGGGTAACCCAGGCATGGTGGCTTTACTAAAAGATGCCATTAAAACCCTGGAAAGTAAAGGCGCTACCGTAATTGAAGTTGAACTGAATAAAGAACTGAAAGATATCGGCAAAAGCGAGTTCCCTGTTTTATTATATGAATTTAAAGATGGGCTGAACCAATATTTAAGCAATGCCAACAGCAAAGTAAAAACCCTGGCCGATGTAATTACCTATAACAAGCAAAACGAAGCCAAAGCGATGCCATTTTTTAAACAGGAAACCCTTGAACTGGCCCAGGCCAAAGGCGACTTAAATACCGAAGAATACCTGAAAGCAATAAAGCAAACCAATACCGGCACCCGCAAAGCGATAGATAATATTTTAACGGATAACAAACTGGATGCCATCATAGGCCCAACCAACGGCCCAGCAGTTTGCATCGACCTTGTAAATGGCGATTACGACAACGGTTTCGGCTTTTCCAGCCCGGCAGCTATGGCGGGCTATCCGCACATTACCGTACCCATGGGATTACTACATGGCTTGCCCATTGGTTTGTCATTTTTTAGCACTGCCTGGAAAGAAGGCGATATTATTAAGCTGGGATATGCTTACGAGCAGGCGAGTAAAAAAAGGGTTAAGCCTTTGTTTAAAGTGGATTTGTTGGGGTAATAGTGAGTGGTTGATTGGGAGAGTGGTTGATTAGGTTTAAACTCGTTCAGTGATAATGTGCCAGGGCAAACGCATCTAATTGGGTTAACATAACTTAACACATTCCAGGTAAAATATTTTTAAATATTTGATAATCAATATTTTATATTTTATCATGGTTAACACGGAACTGATGGCGCAATTTAGGCAGATCCAAATATTTGTGCCTGTTGTTGGTCAATACAAGTCCCTTTAGTACATGGATCATTTAACCACGATCAGCCAATAAAAACAGTGTATCGTTTGATGCTTATATCTTCCCGACGCCATAAGCTCATTCCATCACCTGTTTTGATGCGTTTGCCCTGAGTAATGCGCCGAATTACGGCACTTTTATTTTAACTTTTTCTAACTTAGCCCAACCGTTCACCAATAAGCTTACCATGGAATTTGGCAAAGTAGCACCCGAAGAATTACACCTAATAGATTTCACCCTTCCGCCCGATACAGAACTCACCACTAAGGTATTAACAACAGCTAAAAACAGTGAGCCAATACAGGTTCACGTAGGTTGTGCCAAATGGGGCCGCAAGGAGTGGATTGGGCAAATCTATCCCCCAAAAACCAAAGAGGCTAACTTTTTAGATGAATACGTAAAACACTTTGATTGCATTGAACTGAATGCCACATTTTATAACGTTTACGGCCCGGATACCATTGCCAAATGGAAAGCCAAAGCCGAAAGCAACCCCGGTTTTAAATTCTGCCCTAAATTTTCACAAAGTATCAGCCACATCCGCAGGTTAAAAAATGCCGACGATGTTACAACAACTTACTATGAAGGCATCATGGCATTTGGCGAAAAGCTGGGACCACTATTTTTGCAATTGAGCGATAACTATACGCCCAAAAGCTTCCCCGAACTGAAAGCATACCTGGAGGCTTTGCCCAAAGATGTACCCGTTTTTGTAGAGCTGCGGCATAAAGAATGGTTTGCCCAACAGGAAAACAGCGACAAAGTATTCAGCCTGTTTCGCGATCTTAATATTGGCGCCGTAATAACCGATGCCTCCGGACGCCGGGACGTAATACACATGAGTTTGCCCACGCCTCACGCCTTCATCCGTTTTGTGGGCTGTACCGATAAAATAGGCGAATACAGTATTGATGAAGCCCGCCTGGATATGTGGGTAGAAAGGATAAAAAAATGGCAGCAGGAAGGTTTAAAATCGGTTTGGTTTTTTATGCATCAGCATGACGAACGGTTTTCGCCCATACTGTCAGATTATGTAACCAAAAAATTAAACGCGGCCCTTGGCACCAATTTACTTCGCCCCAAATTTATTGATCAGCAAGGCGGTTTATTTTAGTTTGATACCAGTCCTGATATCACGTTGATACTCAAAGCCACAATAGCAGTATTAAAGGCAAAAGATATCATGCCGTGAATCCAGGCCAGGCGGCGGATTTGCCGGGATGAGATCTCGATATCCGATACCTGGAAAGTCATCCCCAACACAAAGGAAAAGTAAACAAAATCAAGATAATCAGGCTCAAAACCCTTATCATCGCCTGGAAACTCCAATCCGCCCAAAGGTTTAGTCTTGTTATCACCGTCGGTATCTGTGGCGTAATACATATGGGCATAACGCAGGGTAAATATGGTGTGCACCAATATCCAGGAAATGATTACCGACGTCATTCCTAACAACACATGCCCTGTAACTACGGCAGGCGATAGCTGTTTAGATGATTTGAGCAGGAAAAAAATTGCCAGGAGACTAATGATGGATGCTACAATTACAAAAGCAAATATCAACACCCGGCTGGAATCCTCGATTTTGGCTATGTGCCTAACCTCCATTGGGTGCGACGACAGGATGATAATCCAATCCATCACTATAACGCTCAACCCAAATGCCGACCACGTAACCAAGACGATTGCTGGTATACTAAAACGTTCCCAAATAAAAGCTAGGGTGGCAATAGCTACAATAAACGAAATTAATAAACGGTGATGCGTATCTAACCGTAACCATAATTTTGATTTTCGTTGAGGGTTTGCAGGCATATAGGATTGTACTATGGTAAGTACAAGGTAAATATGGTAAACAATTGTGTAGAAATTATGAATTAATCTTCCTCCTCAACAATCCAGGCTACGCGGCCAACCTGGCCATCATCTAGCTGTACCTTAATGCCGCGGGAATGGTATGATGCACTGGTTAACAGCCTTTTCACAATGCCGCGCGTAAGGGCGCCCGTGCGCTGGTCTTTTTTAGGATAATATCCACCTCCAGGCCGGGGAAGATATCGCTTCTGTTTTGTCCGTTCATTTTTAGGATTACACTGATTTATAGGGTGATTTCACCGATTATTTAAAAGGATATCCAAAGCCTTTTGTTTGGCCTCAATATCAATTCCAAGATAGGGTTTGATGGTAACCCACCTTTGCTTTATAGCATTTGGCAAGTTATTTATTGACAAGTCATCATCTATAATGACGTAGTTCGCCTCACCGTTCTTATGTATCCACTCCTGAATTTCGCTACCACGATCCTGCATATCCGACAGGGATTGCCTATCGTTAAGTTTAGATAATTTATTAATAGCTATCCCCCTGATTTTGAAGATTTCCAGCCAACGTTCAATAGTAAAGCTAATCCTATGTGTACTGGCTAAAACCACGTCGGCACCTGTTAGCGACAAAATATCAACCAGATTTTCTGCCGATTGTTTGTTAAACAGCATGAACCCATCGGCACCAATTTCTACCTTTTTCCAGGACGGTTCGGTCACCAATACTCCATCTATATCCAGCAGGATTACCATTTTGTTAGGCCACCAGCTCCTTTATTGCCGTTTCAACTTTCCCAAAATCAAAGTTAGTAAGCAGCTTATCAAAGGCGGCGGTAATATGCTGGTTACCCAGGTTGCCTATACTGCCTTCGTGGGTGTGGTTTACAGTTTTGTCGGGGTTAAAATCGCCTTGCTCAATAGCTAAGCCCACCTGTTTGTAAGCATCACGGAACGGTGTTCCACTTAATACCATACGGTTAACTTCCTCAACGCTAAACAGGTAGGCATACTTGGGATCCTTCAGTATATCAGCATTTACCGTTATATTTTGGAGCATGAAGGTGGCCATATGCAGGCATTTCTTTAGGTCAGCAAAGGCGGGGAAAAGGAGTTCTTTAAGCAGTTGCAGCTCGCGGTGATAGCCGGATGGCAGGTTGGTGGTCATCATGGCTACATCGGTTGGCAGGGCTTGCAGGCGGTTGCATTTGCCACGCATAATTTCCCAAACATCCGGATTTTTTTTGTGTGGCATAATGCTGCTGCCGGTAGTTAGTGTATCGGGGTAGCTTACAAAGGCAAAGTTCTGGCTCAGGTAAAGCGCCTGGTCCATAGCCATTTTGGCAAGGGTGGCGGCTATACTTGATAAGGCCTGGGCAATGATCCGCTCGGTTTTACCGCGGCCCATCTGGGCGTATACTACGTTGTAATTCAGGCTATCAAACCCTAATAATTGGGTAGTTAGCGTACGGTTAAGCGGGAACGACGAGCCATAACCGGCTGCCGAACCCAAGGGGTTTTTATTGGTGATTTTATAAGCAGCCAATACAAGTTCCAGGTCATCGGCAAGGCTTTCGGCATAGGCACCAAACCACAGGCCGAACGAGGATGGCATGGCCACCTGCAGGTGGGTATAGCCAGGCAGCAGCACATCTTTATGCTGCTCACTTAGTGTAATCAACTGGCGGAAAAGGGTTTCTGTTTCCTCAACTACCTGTTGCAGCTGGTGACGGAAGAATAATTTGAGATCGACCAACACCTGGTCGTTACGGGAGCGGCCGGAATGGATCTTTTTGCCGGCATCGCCAATGCGTTGGGTTAGCAGCATTTCTACCTGCGAGTGTACATCCTCCACCCCATCTTCAATGGTGAAATTACCGGCCTCAATATCGGCATAAATGGCCTTTAACTCGCGCTGAACAAGCTCAAGGTCAGCACTATCCATCAGGCCGATGCTTTGGAGCATACGGGTATGGGCCAGCGAGCCAAGCACATCAAACGCAGCCATTTCCTGGTCAAATTCCCTATCCTTGCCTACGGTGAAATCCTCTACCAGCTGATTTACATTAGTAGTTTTTTGCCATAACTTACTCATGGTGCAAATGTAAAGTTTAGTAGCAAGATTTTAGTATCAAGTCGCAAGTATCAGGTATCAAGATTTTTGAAGCATCGGTTACAACCTGGGGTTTGATACTACCGCAAGGTGTTCGGTTTTTTACAGGAATAAACAGGTGTTCGGGGCCGAACACTTAAAATATTATATATCAGATAATTAGGTGTTCGAATAATTTCGGGGCGAGGTAAATTGGTCCTGTTTTGCCGGAGGTGGGTGGCCTGTGGATGTTTGTACCCGTGAACACCCTGCCAGGTTCTGTTAGCACCTTGTTACACCCTTATTACATACCTGCCACCCCACGTAAAGCACTCGTTGGGCACCGTAAAATTCTGCTAATTCTCAAATTCTGAAAACGGCGCAGCCCTCTTGAACACCTTTGAAAAATCATTTACATGTGAAAAATTCTGATTTACGAAATTATTTTGTAGAAACTACAACATCGGCCCGCTCATTCGCCGCGGGGGGCTTGTTACTTTTGAAGCCCCAAAAGTAACCAAAATGGCCGTCAGCAGAAATGCTTCTTTGCCGCACGGGCCTTTGCCCTGCAAAACGGCCAAAACCTGGGCTGGATTTATTTTGCCCCGGCGCGGTCGGCCCTCACACGTGCAAAAACATCCTATGCCCTGCCACCGCACAACCCACCATCGTTTTGGCCGTTTTCACCCGAAGCTCCCTCTGCTGACACTTTTGGGACGACGAGGTGTTTTTTCTGTAATGAAATTTGCAGCTAAAATTCTGCCAATTCTCAAATTCTGAAAACGGCGCAGCCCTCTTGAACACCTTTGAAAAATCATTTACATGTGAAAAATTCTGATTTACGAAATTACTTTGTAGAAGCTACAGCATCGGCCCGCTCATTCGCCACGGGAGGGCTGTTACTTTGTCTTGAAACAAAGTAACCAAAATTCAAGTCAGCAGGAATGCTTCTTTGCCGCACGGGCCTTTGCCCTGCAAAACGGACAAAACCTGGGCTGGATTTATTTTGCCCCCCGGCGCGGTCGGCCCTCACACGTGCAAAAACATCCTATGCCCTGCCACTGCACCACCCATCATCGTTTTGGACGTTTTCGCCCGAAGCTCCCTCTGCTGACACTTTTGGGACGACGAGGTGTTTTTCTGTAATGAAATTTGCAACTAAAATTCTGCTAATTCTTTAATTCTGAAAACGGCGCAGCCCTCTTGAACACCTTTGAAAAATCATTTACGTGTGAAAAATTCTGATTTACGAAATTACTTTGTAGAAACTACTACATCGGCCCGCTCATTCGCCGCGGGAGGGCTGTTACTTTGTCTTGATACAAAGTAACCAAAAATCAAGTCAGCAGAAATGCTTCTTTGCCGCACGGGCCTTTGCCCTGCAAAACGGCCAAAACCTGGGCTGGATTTATTTTGCCCCGGCACGGTCGGCCCTCACGCGTGCAAAAACATCCTATGCCCTGCCACCGCACAGCCCATCATCGTTTTGGCCGTTTTCGCCCGAAGCTCCCTCTGCTGACACTTTTGGGATAACATGGTGTTTTTTCTGTAATGAAATTTGCAGCTAAAATTCTGCTAATTCTCAAATTCTGATTCAGACAAATAATTTGCAGCTAAAAATTCTGCTAATTCCTTAATTCGATAAATTCCGGTTCAGACATTTACCTGCAGCTAAAAATTCTAATTCACAATTATTTAAACTTCCGGGAGCATCAAAAAGCATCATCAAACAAAAAACTATAAAACAAACAGGGACATGCTAAATTAATTTAGCGGTACCAGTAAATGCCATTCACCATGGCTACGCCGGGTGTGGTTTCAAAGGCGTTCAGGATGGTGCCGTCGGGGGTGCGGGTGGCCCATTTGCCCCACATTTGTCCGCTGCTGTTGCGTATCGACCATGCCTGCGTGGCGTTGGCATCCAGCCAGTTGCCATAAGTGCTTTGTAACCCGGCCGAATGCACATAAATACAGGCCCAGCGGGCAAATATGCCCTTAAAGCCCTGGGTATCGGCCGTGTCGTACTCATCAAGCAAAATTCCGCCGGGAGTTTGGCACATGTTGTTTTTACTGTAGTTCATTACGTTATTGGCCATGGCGGCGTAGTTTACGGCAGGGTATTGCAGGCGCAGGGCATCGCAGGCGCCTATGAAAGTGCCTTGTGTGTATGAGCGGCTGCCTTCGGTAATGGTGCCGGCCGCGTTTATAGCGCCCTTAACCTCGCCGCTGCTGGTATACAGGGTGGCCACCATCCAATCCATCAGCAGCTTGGCTTTGGTTTGGTAACTGGCATCGCCGGTGGCAGCGTACAGCTTCATAGCGCAAATAATGGCCGGCGCGTTTACGCAGGCGTTTTTGGTTTGCTTGGCGGTAGTCCACCACAGGCCGCCGCCCAGGGCGGTATCATAGGCACGGTTCCACACAATGGCGAAGTTGTTTTTGGCCATGTCCAGCATGCCGCCATCGTTGGTAATGGCATAGGCGCGCACGCACATGAGGCTGCCCCAAATAATATCATCATTATAAATGTTGCTTTCCCAGGTAAGGCCGTAACCATCGCGCATGCCGTTATACAGGTAGCTAATTTTGTTCTTCAAATCTACATTGGGGTTTATATTGTAGGCATCAATGAGGGTTTCAATAGCCTCGGCCTGCGTCCAAAAGTCCATACGGCCGGTGTGGTTCTGGTCTTTCCAGTAGTAGGCCTTATAGCTGGGGCCGTAGGTGCCATACTGGTTGTAAAACGTATTATTGTACACCTGCATAGCCACCAGCGCCTCGGCACGGGTAGGCAGGGTTGCATTGGTTACCAGCTTTCGGCCGGCCACCGCTACCGAAGCCGGCGACCCAGCCGCCAACTGCCCCTCCTTTTTACAGCCCGATGCCACCGCCATACAGCCCATCGCCGCCAGCAACAAGCCGCGCCCGGCCCGGCCCATCAATTTAAAAGCACGCAGCACGCCCAACGCGCCGCCGGTTTGTTTAACATTGTTTTTCATAATTTTCATAGAAATTGATTTTGTTTAATTGGTTTATATAAAGCCCGCCCCTGTTTGTTGCATTATTAAAAACCTGTTGAACGCTGGCCAACACTCACCCGGCTACGCTGCGCTGGCCACCCTCTCTTCGGCTTCGCCGGAAAGAGGGGCTTGAAGTGCTGAATGCATTTAGCATATCGGGTTTAGCCGGCGTTTCAAGCCCTCTTGCCCCATCTAATCCCCTTCAACAGTATATCCCCCGTTCAAGCCCCTCTTTCCACCGCAGGTGAAGAGAGGGTGGCGGGCGTAGCCTCGCCGGGTGAGTCTTCACCTCCATACCCTACACGCCATCCATAGCCCAAGGCATTATTAAAAACCTGTTGAACGCTGGCCAACACTCACCCGGCTACGCTGCGCTGGCCACCCTCTCTTCGGCTTCGCCGGAAAGAGGGGCTTGAAGTGCTGAATCAATTTAGCATATCGGGTTGGTCAGCACTCGGACTTCTCTTTCCGAGTTTAATCCCCCGTCAACAGCATATCCCGCGTTTCAAGCCCATCTTGCCCCATTTAATTCCCCTCAACAGTATATCCCTCGTTCAAGCCCCTCTTTCCACCGCAGGTGAAGAGAGAGGGTGGCGGGCGCAGCCTCGCCGGGTGAGTCTTCCCCACCATACGCCACGCTCCCGCCCAGCCAGTAAAAACTGCCCCTTAAAAAAATCACGAATGTTGGTTTAGCCCGGCTGCTGCAAACGCTAAAAGCGCCCGCCTGCCCGGCTTATGGTATTGTTTTTCAATTGGTTTATAATAGTAGGATGCTGCCAGCGGGGCTCAGCCCCCAAGCGTCGGGAAAATTTTTTATGTTTTGTATAAATTTTATCTTTCAACGAAACCACTTATCAACTATGCACGGGGGGAGCCTTGAGTCTAAAGTCCTGAGTCCTGAAAAATCTGACTTCCGACTAAAGACTTCAGACTTCCGACTTAAACGCCCCTTTTTTTGTCGCGAACTACCCTCACCGCTATAAATGCCGTATTTTATTTTTGATATTTATTTAGCAAAACCGGTCAATAAGAATTAACCTTAAAACCACCCCCATGAGAACTGTAACTTTTGGCATGAATATCAGCATAGATGGCTGTTACGACCACACCAAATTTAATGGCGATGAAGAAATTCACCAATATTTTGCCGACCTGGCGCACGACGTAGACCTGGTGGTATACGGACGTAAAATGTACGATTTGATAGTTCCGTATTGGACCGAGGTGGCCAAAACCCAGTCGGGCACGGCAGCGGGCAATGCGTTTGCGCAAACCGTTGTCGACGTTGATAAAATTGTTTTTTCGCGCACCCTCCAAAGCGTGGAAGGCAATACACGCATTGTGCGCGACAACCTGGAAGCCGAAATCCTGGACCTGAAACAGCAGCCCGGCAAAAAAATCTCCATCGCCGGCGTAAGCCTGCGTTCGCAACTCATGGCGCTCGGCCTGGTCGACGAAATGCATATTGTAATTCACCCGGTAATTATTGGCGAAAGGAAAAAGCTGATGGAAGATTTCCCCCTGCCGGAAAAACTAAACTGGAAACTGGTGGATGCCAAGGTTTTTAAATCGGGATGCGTGGGGTTGCATTATGTGAAGGGGTGGTGAGGGAAATTTGAAGCAGCATCCATATTTCCCGGATGCTAAGATTTGTGGACTTCCCGGTCTAAAAAATCCGTGTACCTGATACTTGCGGCTTAACAAAAGATGCTTACAAAGTAACGGCATCAACTACCCGGCATGAAGCGAGCTGAGAATAAGCTGTACCTTTTCGAGAGCAGTTTGATAAGTTATCCCGTTTAGCTGATTTTGTCCAATCGGATGTTCCGGATCCACCTCTACATCAGGGATTAAACCAACTTCATTTTCGTGAACCATAGTTTTAATATTGATAGTATTGCCGTAGGCAGGTATGTTGGTTTGCAGCCAGCCGAAATAAGGCGGGTGGTTTATTCTTTCGGCATCATTCCAGATAGTATTCCGTATTTCGAAATTTTCCCTGCTAATTGTTGTCCATACATTGAATATCAAATTCTCATCATGGTCAATAATCGGTATAGTTATCCTTCCCCTATGAAAAAAATAAGTTTCGTCAATTACGCATAAGCTTTCTGTAATTTCTACCCGAGCAGCTATTTCATCTTCCGGTATAGCGAAATAATGGTATGGGAAATCGGTACCGAAACACAGCGGAACCCCTTCATAACTTTTACCACAGCACATACAGGTGAACGAAGTATCCATAATTTTAAAGTTGATAGCTAAGGGCGTTAGTTAGTAGGCTAAATTAATGTTTTTGATGGTAATTACTTAACAAGAACACGCAGCGCACAATAGTGAAGGCTATAGCAAAACAAAGGCATGAGGACGACTAAAGACATCTGGCACTTGTTGGCGCTCCCTACCCTGTTTTGAAGACTTCGAATGATTATGCTATAGTAATAAATTTAATAAGTTTTGTCCGTATTAAATGCTATACCCGACTTCACAAAACTAAGCGCGTAGTCTGCAGCTGGGGTTTAAAAATCGTAACATTGGGTAATTACAACTCGGTACTAACGCCAAAACTTTGCGACCCGATATTTTTTTGACTTTTGAATTTTTCACTGTTTAATTGTTTTTTTAGGTGTTCAAGAGTGCTGCGCAGTTTTAACTTTTGCCTTTTAAAAATGGCGTTCCCTGCGGGCCGTGCTGTACGTTCATACTGCACAGGCCTTAGGCGCTTGGCCGGTATCCACTGCCATTACTAACGCGGGCTGTGGGGTAATTGTGAGCCGAGGACTTTACAACAACATCGTGATTTGCATGCGGGCACACAGGCCTGGAGGGTCGAGTAGGCAAGGGCATTTCAGCCCAAGCCTCTCACAGAACCGTACGTGAAGCTCTCACTTCATACGGCTCTTATTATACCATCAA
>NZ_FODR01000029.1 GCF_900110415.1 Mucilaginibacter sp. OK283 | reverse complement strand
CCTGCTATGGCGTTTTGCGGTGTAAAAGATGTGATAACCGGTGCCGGTGGCGGGGTTATGGTTAACGTACCGGCAACGTAGGTAACCGTATAATTTGGAATTACCGCGCCGCTTGCCACAATAGGGTAGGTGCCCGGCAATGATGTGGCTGTGGCGGTGGTGCTTAAAACCGGGAACGTATTATTGATTGACAGGCTATCTTCAATGCGGTAAAAACCTTTATAACTTGCTGTTAACGGCAGATTCGCGGTATTATATGCCCTTGTTTGATCGTTGGCGATTATGGTTAACTGGGCCGGCATTACGGTTAAGATTTGGGTAACCGGCTGCGCCGGTAAATAGGTGGTGTTGCCGGGCTGGGTAGCGGTTATAATAACACGCCCCGCAGCCTGCACCGAAAAATAAGTTGTAAAAATGTTAACTATGGAATTGCTACTGGCCGAATACCTTATAGGTAAAGCTGCCGTTGAAATTGCCGGGTTGTAACGATTAGGATCGGTACCATAAACTACGGTGGCTTCCGGCTTCATGATAATGGTTTGGGGTAAACCAAACTGGGTGTAATTAATGGATGCAGCCCCAAAACGCGAGGTAACCACCACACTTCCAGCCGGGGCGGCCGAGTCGACAATAGCGGTTATGGTTGTGGGCGAAACTACCGTGAACGATTTGGCGTTTACCCCACCAAAAGTTACCGAGGTTACGCCGGTAAATTTTGTTCCTGTTATGGTCACCGTGTCTCCCTTGGCTAAGTAAAGAGATGAGACCTTGGTAATGTCGGGCCTGTTAATTCCGCAATCGCTCGCAGTAATCGTTTTCAGATCGGAGGTCATAATGCCAAAGGGTGTTTCCTCGCTTATGTAATAAGTATAGGTAGAGTCGGCTTCAGCACTATGGTCGGTATAAATTTCACTTGTATCAGTTATGGTTGTTAACAAAACGCTATCACGGTAAATGCGGTATGCTGTGGCATTGTTTTTATGTTGCCAATAAACCATCACATTGCTTCTTACCGGGTTAACATCGCAAAAGCCAGTTACCAACCTCAAAAAAGGCTTAATACATTCCACTGCAACCACCGATTGTGGCGGCGAGATTTTTAAACCGACTGGCGTATTTGCCCTTACCTGGTAAACATACGTTCTGCCGGTTATGATCCGTGTATTGCTATCAATAAAAGTAACGCCCCGGGCAGGAGTTTGCGTGGCAATCAATGTGGTATCCCTAAAAATATCATAAGATGTCGCATCGCTTGCTGCAGTCCAGGTAAGTTGCACCTGGCTTGTTTGGTGATTGCAGATGGCCTGGGCGGTAATCCCTAATTGAATCCCGGTATCATATAAAAAACCCGGAAGACTGGATGTGCCTACCGCTGTTGTTACGGTAGTATTTCCCGATGCCCCGGCCCCTACCGTTGCCTTTAAGGTATCTTGTGATACATAAGTAACCGAAGCAGCCGCAACACCGCCAAAACTTACGGTGCTGGTGTTTGTGAAACCATTACCACTTATGGTTACCACATCGCCGGTTTTATTGATAAGCGGGCTTATATTTTGTACAACGGGCGGCACCGGCGCACAGGTTGGCGTGGTAAACTGTACAGTATTTGAAGTAACGCTTCCGACGGAATTTTTTGCTACAATGTAGTAGCTATACAAGGTATTGGGTAGCACCGTTTTATCTTGATAAGCCAGCCCCAAAACGTAGTTAGCTTTTATTAATACACCTTGCCGGTAAATATCATAAGACGCCGCATACGGCCTACCCCCGTCTGTCCAGAGAAGTGAACTAAATAATTCCGATCCATTACAACCGCCACTGGCAACTAATTTGAACGGCCCGGGCGGCCCACCTACCGAACAATATGACGTTTTAACCTGCACCGTATTTGAATTTGTAGCGGTGCCAAAATCGCCCCCCTTTGCCACTACATAGTAACTGTATGATGTGGTATCGGCTATGTTACTATTATCAATTAATTGGTTACCTACATAGTTGGCTTTATACAATGCCCCATCTTTATAAATATCATAATTCACAACGTTGGCCGGTGCATTCCAGTTAAGCAGCACCTGCGACGCAATACCGCTGCATTGGGGTGTAGCCGTAAGCATTACAGGGCCCGGATTGCCGCTACCGCAGGTAATAGCCGTAACCGTATCTGTACTTGAATAAATATAACCCGAGCTATTTTCTGCCTTTACAATTATATTATAAAACGTACCGGGGGTAATAACCTCCTCGTTGTAAGTATTAACTGGTTTGGTAATACCAGAAATATGCCCGCGGCTTACACCGTTAACAAAAATTGAATAAGTGGTAGTAGGGTTTTCTACCGTAAATGCAATTTGGATATAGCTTTTATAGACGCTGTGTGCCATTGTGTTAACGCAAAATGGTGTAACCGTTAACACCGGCTTTACAGGCAAAGGCACGGTACAACTGGCTGCATTAGCGGTTTGAACAGCGAGGCCGCTAAAGCCCGAACCGCCTATTGGCTTTACCTCATAAGTGTAAGTGGAATTGGCCACAACGGTGCTATCGAGGTATGATACGGCAGCGGCGCTTGCACTGGCAATATGGATGTTATCGCGCAGGATATCATAGGATGTTGCATTTTTTGCCGCCGGCCATTTTATTAATACCCTGCTTGAAAGGCCAAAACATTGAGGCGTGGTTGTAATTACCGGCGCGGCACCAATGGTTACCGGGTTAAAAATTGGCGGCGTTGCGCCTGATGGATCGCTGAGTACCACGTACCATGTGGTGCCGTTTTTTACATAAGTACCAACCGCGGTGGCCAATTGTTGTGAAAAGTTTACCTGTCCGCCATCGGCCACATTCGGTAAGGTAAGCTGTCCGAGGTAAAAATCGCCATCGGCTGCTACTTTGGTCAGTATTTGGTCTGATGAAATATATACATCGACAGTATTTGTAGTTACCGCTGAATGACCTGTTATCGTCATAGACACCGTAATGTTATTCCCTGCCCTTAGTGGATTGGGGGATATTTGGATATTGCTATAAGTATTACTTATTGCCCTTACCTTGCTTAGGTTTAAACCACCTAAATGGTTATACGAGGCCGATTTTATTTTTGTGGGGGATGTTGTTTTGTTTAATACGTTATTTGTTTTTCTATTCAATAACAACCCGTTTACCGGCATCGCCAAAGCATTTATAGCCGATAATAAAAGGATAATAAGCAGGGTTTTGGTGGTAAGGTTTTTGATCATCCTGGGAAGTGATAAGTGTTGGGTTAAAATTAATGATTAATAATTAAAAAAAAAGATTATTAAGTTTTAGATAGCTGAAAATGTGATGGTTTCATTTA
>NZ_FODR01000021.1 GCF_900110415.1 Mucilaginibacter sp. OK283 | reverse complement strand
AGTGGTGAGTGGTGAGTGGTGAGTGGTGAGTGGTGAGTGGTGAGTGGTGAGTGGTGAGTGGTGAGTGGTGAGTGGTGAGTGGTGAGTGGTGAGTGGTGAGTAAAGCAACTTCGGATTAAACCTTTTGGTTTTGAATTTGTAAAATTTAAGAATCAGCAATATTAAATAATTATCCATCTGCATATTTGCACATCTGTAATCTGCACATTTGCATATCTGCACATCTATAAAGTTATGTTTGATAAAATAATGGAAGCCCAGCAAAAGGCTGGCGAATCGAAAAAACGCCTGGATGCTATTACGGTAACAGGCAGTGCCGAGGGTGGCAAAATTGTGGTAACGGCAAATGCCAACAAAGTGGTTAAATCAATTGCTATCAACCCCGATTTTTTGGCTGACGCCGATAAGGAAGAACTGGAAGAGTTATTAGTTGTAGCTTTTAACAAAGCCATGGAACAAGCCGATAACGTAAGCCAGGCCGAAATGGCTGCCATGACCAAAGATATGTTTGGCGGCATGCCAGGTTTGGGGAACTTGTTTGGAAAATAAAGCCCCCTAACCCCCTGAAGGGGGAACGATAGCTCGGATAGATTTTTAACAATATTTACTATGAAAACGACTTATTACGGCCAATCAACCGTTGAGATAGAATTGAGCAGCGGTACCAAACTTTTGTTTGATCCTTTTGTGACATACAATCCGTTAGCTAAGGATGTTGATTTACAAAGCCTGAAACCGGATTATATCCTGCTATCACACGGCCACGGCGACCATGTTGCCGACCTGATAGAGGTGCAAAAAAACAGCGGTGCCAAAGTTATCTGCATCGCCGAAATTGCCAACTGGCTAAACAGCAAAGGCATTGACAATGTACACGGGATGAACATAGGTGGTGGTTTTAACTTTGATTTTGGCCGGGTTAAAATGGTGAACGCCGTACACTCCAGCACCATGCCTGACGGCGCCGCTGGTGGCAACCCCGCGGGTTTCCTGTTAACTATCGAAGGTAAAAAAATCTATTTTGCCGGCGATACCGCCCTTACCTACGATATGAAACTGCTGGAAGATGAAAACCTTGACTGGGCTTACCTGCCTATCGGCGATAACTACACCATGGGCGCCGATGACGCCATTAAGGCCGCAGGTTTTATTAACTGCAAAAACATCATTGGTATTCATTACGATTCTTTTGATGTGATTAAAATTGATAAGGACGAGGTAAGGGAAAAATTTATTAAAGCAGGATTGAATTTGAAGCTGCCTGTTATTGGCGAAACAATGGATTTGTAAGCGAACGAACTTTGCTTACAGCTGTGTTATTGCGCATATCCGATACTAACGTCATTGCGAGGTACGAAGCAATCCCGAACTATGTGGGACTTAGCATTTCGGGGATTGCTTCGTACCTCGCAATGACGGAATTAATAAATGAAAAAGCCTCCCGAAATACTCAGGAGGCTTCTTTTGTTGCTGTTGAAGGTTACTTTCTCATCTTCATCGTGTCTTTTTTCATTGTCGAATCCTTCTTCATTTTTTTCTTCTTCATTTTCTTCTTTGTAGTATCTGTTTGCATAATACCATGCGTAGTTTTCACTGTTGCGTTACCGGCAAATGCAAAAACGCTTCCGAAAGAGACTGCTGCTAAAGCAATCATACAAAGTGCTTTTTTCATAGTTGTTATGTTTTATAGTTTTTATACCATCAATAACAAATTAACTATGGATTGTTTTTTATTTCGTTTAATTAAATAATTGTACCATTAGGAATAATCGCGCGTTTTTTAACAACTACAATACCATCCTGCACGGTATGTGTACCGTAATCGCCATCGGGCAGCAATTCGCCACAGTTGATGCTCACATCGTCGCCTATATAGGTGTTTTTATCGATGATGGCATTTTTTATCTTTACCCTGTCGCCTATACCCATAATCGGCGAACTGCTCAACTTCAGTTCGGCAATTTGCTCAAGCGTTTGGTAGTTATCGCTGCCCATTACATAGCAATTTTCAATTTCGGTATCAACTCCTATCCGGGTACGGATACCAATAATAGAGCGGGTAATTGTTTTAGCGCTGATGATACAACCGTCGGCGATAATAGATTTATTTAATGTAGTGCCAGACACTTTTGATGGCGGCAGCATACGCGCACGGGTATAAATATGATTTTCGCCAAAAAGGTTAAACTTAGGTATCTCGTCGGTAAGGCCCAGGTTAGCATCAAAAAATGATGGGATGGTACCAATATCTGTCCAGTAGCCCTCGTACTGGTAGCTCAAAACCTTATGATTAACTATAGATTGCGGGATAATCTCTTTACCAAAATCGGTACGGTCGTTACCTTCCAATAATTCATACAACAGTTTACGGTTAAAAATGTAAATCCCCATCGATGCCAGGTAAACCCTGCCTTCGGCTTTCATCTCATCGCTTACATCAGAGGCCCAGCTTTCAAAGTTCGATTTTGGTTTTTCGATAAACGCCGTAACCATGCTATCGTCATCTGCTTTCAAAATACCAAATCCAGGAACATCAGCCGCGTCAACGGGGATAGTAGCGATGGAAATTTCGGCACCAGCATCGATGTGCTTGGTTATCATGTCGTCAAAATCCATCTGGTACAATTGGTCGCCCGATAGAATCAGTACATACTCAAACTCATGTACAGCCAGGTGGTGTAAACTTTGCCTTACCGCATCGGCCGTACCTTGAAACCATGATACGCTTGATGGTGTTTGCTCAGCAGCCAAAATATCAACAAAAGCATCGCTAAAGCTGCTAAAATGATACGTGTTTTTAATGTGTTTGTTTAGCGAAGCCGAGTTAAACTGCGTTAACACATAAATACGTGTAATACCCGAGTGCAGGCAATTGGAAATGGGAATATCAACTAAACGGTACTTACCGGCAATTGGCACAGCCGGTTTTGAACGTGTTGCCGTTAGGGGCGATAAACGACTGCCCTGGCCACCGCCAAGCACAATTGAAATTACTTTAGATGTCATATCAGAGGGTTTAAACTTTCATAAAGGTTTATATATTCTTTGGCCGATCTGTCCCACGAAAAATCGAGGGCCATCATGCGCTTGCGGAGTATTTGTAGTTGTGGCTGGTTTTGATAAAGCGCGGCAGCACGGTTTATGGCGTGGCAAATATCATCTACCGAAACCTGGTTAAACCGGATACCGTAGCCGCCTTCGTCGCCAAAATCAATTACCGAATCGATTAAGCCGCCCGTGCTGCGTACCAGCGGCATGGTGCCATAACGTAAGGAATAAAGCTGGTTAAGCCCGCAGGGTTCTACCCGCGATGGCATCATCAGGAAATCGGCACCGGCATAAACCACGTGCGCCAGTGATTCATCATAACCGATAAACACATTGCATCTGCCCGGGTATTTTGCCTTAAGTTCAAGCAAGGCCAGTTCCATATCTTTGTCACCCGAGCCAAGGATAAAAAAGTTAACCTCATCGCCATATTGCGCCAGTGTGCGGTCAATAGCTTCGGGCAGCAGGTCGGCGCCCTTTTCAATCACCAGCCGGCCGATGAAGGTAAACAGGGGTTTCGAGGCATCCAAGCCAAAACGGGTGCAAAGAGTTTCTTTGTTTAATTGCTTTCCCTTCGCCAGTGTTTTAGTATTAAAATGGCTCGGAATCATGGGATCTTTCAAAGGATTCCAAACTTCGGTATCTATACCGTTTATTATACCGTAGCCTTTGGCTCTTTCGATATAAAAGAGATATTCCAAGCCGTTTGAGTTAATGGTAAGCTCGCGCAGGTAAGTTGGCGAAACCGTGGTATATAGCCAGCTACATTTTACGGCCGCGGCCAGCGGGTTTATACCACCGGCCCAATCAAGCAGGCCTGTTGAAGCCGGATCAATTTCGGGCAGGTATTGAAAATGCTCCCAGCCAAAAGCGCCATGATACTGGCCATTATGTATGGTAAATACCGTAGGTACATTGGCCAGCCGTTTGTACAATTTGGAATGGTAAAGCAGGAAGGGTACCAGGCCTGAGTGATGATCGTGACAGTGGATAATGTCCGGTGTTTGCTGCGAGTAGCTGATCCAATCTAAAAAAGCCAGCTGGAAAGCAATAAACTGCTCCCGTTCGTCGGGATAGCTGTATACATTTTCCCTGTCAAGCAGCCCGGGTATGCGGACTAAAAACAATTCGAAACCCAGCTTATCGGTTTTTTCTTTTAAAATTTCAAAGTAAAGGCGACGGGTGTTTAGTAAAGTTACCGCAGTAAAAACAACATCAAATTCGTTTTCCTGGGTAAACTTGCGATCATAGTAGGGCATTACAACTGCTGCCTGCAAGCCTGCCAGGTTTTGATATTTAGGCAGTGCGCCAACAACATCTGCAAGGCCGCCAACTTTGGCAACGGGATAACATTCGGCACTCAAATGGAATATTTTCATTCAGGTTTTATTGGCTCAATTTAAGGAAAGATTACCAAAAGAGAAACCTATAATCATTAATATAGTTTTTTAAATTTACAGAGAAGATTGTAAAAATGTTATTAACGTTTAGACGGAATAGTTGTAAAAATGATAGCAAAAACAGCTAAATTGAACTTAAACAACGTTGAGTATTGAGTACACTAAGGTGGAATTATTTACTTGAAACGGATTTTTATTGGCAGGACGCCGGATTTATGGGATGTATACCGATGGATTATACGTAAAATTTGCAAAAGCCGCAGAAAGCATCGTTGAAACAACATCATTACACCATCAGAAAGATATCCGGCAGGATAGAATCGCCGATTTTAAAACACCGGTTTCCTCGTATGTTTGCTCATATAAACCAGTAACACCGAGAGTAAGCAAAATAACTTTATTGTTTTCAGGATCGATAATAAAGTATTCCTTAACGCCTGCCGATTCATAAAGCGAACGTTTTTTTTGGGTATCGTACGCCCTGTTTGTCGAAACAATCTCAATAATTAATCGTGGCACACCATGAACACCATTTTTTTCAACAATATCCATTTGGTCATTTAAAACAACAAACAGATCTGGTTGTACTACGGATTTTTGTTTTTCGAAGTAAACATCAAAAGGAGCAGTAAATAATTCGGCTATTGGGTTACTGGTTAAATATTCGAATAAGAGGGAAGTTAACTTTATTAATAATTTTTGATGTTCACGGGATGGCGACGGCGACATACTTAATTCATTGAAAATAACTTCACAGCGGGTACCTTCGGGCAACATACGATAAATATCAACAGCGGTAGATGGGATCTCCGTTATAAAGTTTTGATATTTATGTTTTTCGTCCATGATCCCGGTAATCTTATAGCTATAACACAAATATAATTAATTGTGTTGTAAAAAGATTAACTTCTATTTTTCAATTGATTTTAGAAAAAAACGTGCCACTGTCTGTTTACGACAGCAGCACGTTTTTATTTTAAGTGGCATATTGATAATTATGCCCGATCGAATTTCTAACTTAATCAACCCAATCTAACTCAATCAACTATTGACCATTATCAATGTGCCTCCAGCCAATTCAACCCAGTACCAATCTCTACCATAATAGGCACCGTTGTTTTAATGGCGGTTTTCATATTATGCATAATGATGGGTTTCACAATTTCAATTTCGTCATAAGGCACATCAAACACCAACTCATCATGTACCTGCATGGTCATGCGGGCATCCAGCTTTTGGGCTTTAAATTCGCGGTGAATATTGATCATGGCTATCTTGATCATATCTGCAGCCGAACCTTGTATGGGGGCATTGATGGCATTTCGCTCGGCAAAACCACGTACTGTTGCATTTGCCGAATTGATATCGCGCAGATAGCGGCGGCGGCCCATCAACGTACATACATAGCCGTTTTCGCGGGCAAAGTTCATAGTATCGCTCATGTATTGCTTAATACCCGGAAATTGTGCAAAGTACTGCTCAATAATATCTGCAGCCTCTTTACGCGGGATGCCTAAACTTTGTGATAAACCAAAGGCCGATTGCCCGTAAATAATACCAAAGTTAACGGCTTTGGCGTTGCGGCGCTGTTCGCCGGTTACTTCATCCAAAGCTACGCCATAAACGTTTGCGGCCGTGGCGGTGTGGATATCCAGGTTATCAACAAAGGCCTGCATCATGTTGGGATCTTTGCTGATCTCGGCTATAATACGCAATTCTATCTGCGAATAATCGGCAGATACAATGCTGTGGCCTGCATTTCTGGGAATAAATGCTTTACGCACCTCCCTGCCCCGCTCAGTACGGATAGGGATATTTTGCAGGTTGGGATTAACGCTGCTTAACCTGCCGGTAGCGGCTACCGCCTGGTTGTACGAAGTATGCACCCTGCCCGTTTTAGGATTCACCATAGTTGGCAAAGCATCAACATAAGTTGATTTCAGTTTTTGCAGCTGCCTAAAATCTAATATATCTCTTACGATATCACTTTTAGCTGCTAACGACAGTAACACATCCTCGCCGGTTTGATATTGGCCGGTTTTAGTTTTCTTGGCCTTGGGATCAAGCATCAGTTTTTCAAACAACACCTCGCCCAACTGTTTTGGCGATGCGATGTTGAACCTTACCCCTGCTTTTTCGTATACAGTTTTTTCCAGTTTACTAATATCGGTCTCCAGCTCTTTACTGAATTCGCCCAGCGTAAAATGGTCTATTTTCACGCCTTCAAATTCAATGTCGGCCAAAACGTAAATCAATGGATGCTCTATCTCGTGAATCAGCTTTTCGCTTTCCACCTCTTTCAATTTCGGTTCGAATACAGATTTTAACTGAAGGGTGATATCGGCATCCTCCGCGGCGTATTCCTTTATTTTTTCTATCTCCACATCGCGCATGCTGCCCTGGTTTTTACCCTTGGGGCCAATAAGCGAGGTGATGGAAACCGGCTTATAGCCCAGGTAATTTTCGGACAGGATATCCATGCCGTGGCGGGTATCCGGGTCGATAATATAATGCGCCATCATGGTATCAAATAGGGGGCCTTTAACCTGCACCTCATACCATTTCAGTATCAGGATATCAAACTTAATATTCTGCCCTATTTTGCCAATATTTTCGTTTTCCAGCACCGGTTTAAACTCATTAACTATCGCTTTAACTGCTTCCTGGTCTTCGGGCACCGGCACATACCAGGCCTCGCCTGGCTTTATCGAAAACGACAGGCCAACCAATTCGCAATAATTAGCATCAGTACCGGTGGTTTCGGTATCAAAGCAAAAGCTTTCCTGTTTTTCAAGGATGGCTATCAGCTCAGCGCGTTTTTCAGCCGTATCGGCCAAGTGATATTCGTGTGGTACGTTATCTATATTTTTAGATGCTGTTACAAAGTCTTCGCGGATATCTTCTACATCCACCGTCATGGTTGTGCGGGCCGTAGCAACAGGCTCGCCAAACAGGTCGGTTTGGGTACCGGCAGATTTAAACTCAGTGATGGTAAAATCATCGCCAAACACACGCCTGCCCAGCGTGCGGAATTCCAGTTCGGCAAAAAGGGGCTCTAACAGCTCTTTACTTGGCGCGCCAACTTCCAGTCCTTCCTCGTCCAGTTCAACAGGTACATTTAATAATATAGTAGCCAGTTTTTTTGACAGTAAACCCTGCTCGGCAAACTGCTCAACATTTTCGCGCTGCTTGCCTTTAAGCTCGTGACTATGGGCAATGATGTTTTCCATCGAGCCGTATTGTTTAATGAGCGATTTGGCCGTTTTCTCGCCAATGCCGGGGATGCCGGGAATATTATCCACCGCATCGCCCCAAAGGCCTAAAATATCTATAACCTGTTCAACCTTTTCTATTTCCCATTTCTCCAGCACTTCCTTCACGCCCAAAATCTCCATCTCGTTCCCCATGCGGGCGGGCTTGTAAATGCGGATGTTATCGGATACCAGCTGAGCGAAATCCTTATCGGGTGTCATACAATAAACCTGGTAGCCCTTTTGCTCAGCCTTTTTGGCCAGGGTGCCTATAATATCATCGGCCTCGTAGCCATCTGATGTGATCACCGGGATGTTGAAACCAAGTATCAGTTTCACTACATAGGGTAATGCCTTTGATAAATCTTCGGGCATAGCCTCGCGGTGGGCCTTGTAATGTTCATAATCTGTATGGCGTTCGGTTGGCGCTTCGGTATCAAAAACCACGGCCATGTGGGTTGGTTTTTCTTTTTTCAAAACATCCAGCAGGGTATTGGTAAAGCCCATCACCGCTGATGTATTCATCCCGCCCGAGGTAAACCGCGGACTTTTACTCAAAGCAAAATGCGCCCGGTAAATAAGGGCCATGCCATCCAAAAGAAATAGTTTTTTCATAATTATATTAACACTAATTGCACGGATTTAATCGAATTTCACGAATTACCTGCAATGGCTCTATGCAAAAATAGAATTAAATCCATGATAATTATCGCCAATTAAAATTCGTGTAATCCGATTAAATCAGCGATAATTCGTGTCTAAAAAAATTCGTGCAATTCGATTAAATTCGTAACTATTCGTGTGTATACTTGAAACTACACTCCGGGATATGATCATTCACCATACCCGTTGCTTGCATATGGGCGTAACAAATGGTGGTGCCAAAAAACTTGAAGCCCCGCTTTTTCATATCCTTGCTGATAGCATCCGATTCGGGCGTACTGGCGGGGATTTTATGGTGATGGTTGATAATCGGTCTTCCGCCGGGCATAAAGCTGTACAGGTATTTATCAAACGAACCAAATTCCTGTTGTATGTCAATAAATAATTTGGCATTGTTGATAGCTGCCAGTATTTTTAACCGGTTACGAATGATGCCTGTATCCTGCATCAGGCGCTCTACATCCTCATCGGTAAAGGCCGCTACTTTGCGTACGTCAAAATTGGCAAAAGCTTTGCGGTAGCCCTCCCTCCTGCGTAAAATAGTTATCCAGCTTAAACCAGCCTGGGCAGATTCAAGGATCAGGAATTCAAAAAGGGTATGGTCATCGTGTACTTCTTTGCCCCACTCTTCGTCGTGGTATTTGTTATATAGTGGGTCGGTTCCGGCCCAGGAGCAGCGGATTAAGTCTGAAGTATTGAGTTCTAAGTCTGAAGTCATTTTTTTTGTCTTTAAGTAAAATAGGTCGTAATTATTGGCTATTTGAATTTATCTGAGTTATTTATCATGTAGATCAACAGAAATGAAATTTCTTCGCTTTGCTTGTTAAGCTCGTAAAATTTCTCTTGTGTAATATAATTGCATGCTAAAGAAGCATCCAGCCAAGCTTGCGTTTCTGCATTTTCCATTTCCGCATCGGTAAGCTTGCTTATAAAGTGATTGGGGTATTTCCGCTTTTTATAGGATTCTGCAATTGAAGCAAAAACCGACCTCGATGACCTTCGTATTTGGTCAATAAGACTATAGGTTTCTTCTTTGGGAAACGTTTTCGTTAGCCAGAAAATTTCCATTGACAGGGCGAATGCTTTTTTGTAAGCAATCAAATCTCTAAATGAGCTCAAATTTTTAAATTAAGTAGAAAGTGTGCATAGTTTTAAATGCAATGGACGTTTTCATAAAACCAACTTTTGGCTTAAGACTTCGAACTAAAGACTTACGACTTAAAGCTAAGCTTCGTTTAACTCGTCCCAATATTCAACCGCCCTACGGTAATGCGGAATAACTATAGATCCGCCTACCAAATTGGCTATCATAAATATCTCATTCATTTCATCGTGCTTAACCCCTGCGTCATAACATTTACCCAGGTGGTATTTAATGCAATCGTCGCAGCGCAGCACCATACTGGCTACCAGGCCAAGCATTTCTTTGGTTTTTACATCGAGGGCGCCATCGGCATAGCTGGTGGTATCCAGCGCAAAAAAACGTTTAATATTGGTGTTGGCAGTTTCCATTATCCTATCGTTCATTTTGGTGCGATAGCTGTCAAATTCTTCTACAAGTTTTCCCACTTTTTTAATTATTGAATTAGTGATTTACTGAATTATCGATTTCATTTATTTTTGACAATTTTACTAAATTATTTAGCATTTTCAATATAAATATTTATTTTTATCGCAGCATTTATTTCAACTTTTACAGCTTAATTAAAAACAATGGAAAGCTTATCGCCCAATATTTTTGTTAAGGATATTAACGAAACTATCAAATTTTTTCACCTGCTGGGTTTCGAACTGGTAGTAACCGTACCCGAAACCGGCGCCGACCTGGTTTGGGCTATGATGGCCAAAGGTAACGTAACCATGATGTTTCAAACCATGGCAAGCCTGGGCGAAGAACTTCCCGATATCAGCCGGCAGGATGGAGCGTCGATGCTGCTCTATATCAAACTCAAAAACATCCGGGCTTTTTTCGAATCTGTAAAAGATCTGGTGCCTGTTTTGAAAGGCTTAGAAACAACTTTTTATGGGGCTACTGAGTTTTCGATTAAAGACAATAACAATTACGTACTTACGTTTGCCGAGGACGAGTAAAACGATTAAGCCGGCCGATGGGTTCAATCATCAAAGTAAGTTTCACCTGTTACCAGTGGATATAAATTTACAACAAGCTGTTGCGAACAGGGCAAACGCATCTAAGTAGTTAACGGCAATAAGCTGCTATTTAATAATAGCTAACGGAATAAACTTATAGCGTCGGGAAGATATAAGCATCAAACGATACCTTGTTTCTATTGGCTGATCCTGGTTAAATGATCCAGGTACTAAAGGGCTCGTATTGGCCAACAACGGGCACAAATATTTGGATGCGCCTAAATTGGGCGATCAGTTTAGTGTTAACCATGTTAAAATACAAAATATTGATTATCAAATATTTATAAAAAACATATCTAAAATATGTTAAGTTATGTTAACGCGATTAAATGCGTTTGCCTGCCATTACAGAAGAAAAGATGGCTTTTTGCCTAATAATTATGTATCTTCAAACCTCGGGTACCGCTTTGTGTTAAGGTACCTGAACAACACCAGATAATCATCTACCCTATGCCGGCAAAAAAAATTATAGCCCCTTTTTATGAACGACTTGCGCTTACTCTGCTGGGTTTTCTGGCCCTTGGCTACCTCATCATCGTAGGCAAAGATATACTCGACCCATTAATCTTCGGGTTTATATTTGCTATCCTGTTGCTGCCGGTTTCCAACTTTCTTGAAAAAAAACTACACCTGCCGCGCAGCATGTCGTCATTGGCATCTATCCTTTTGCTGGTGGCCCTGGTTGGCGGCATACTTTACCTGGTAGGTTCCCAAATATCAAACCTTGCCAATGATTGGCCAATGCTTAAAAGCCAGGTATCGCAATCAATTCATGATTTGCAGAGTTGGGTACAATCAGCCTTCCACATCAACGCGGCCAAACAGCTAAAATATGTAGATGATGCCTCCAAAAAAATAATGGAATCGGGAACCGATGTGGTAAGCACTGCTTTCGGCGCAATCTCGTCGCTCATGATATTTTATGTGTTTATCATGATCTTCACGTTTTTTATTTTGCTTTACAGGCGGCTTCTTCTTCGGTTTATCATCTGGGTATTCAGGGACGAGAACTCGGCGGTAGTGATGGACATTGTAGAAAACGTTCAATCTATCATGAGGCAGTATATACTGGGGCTATTGCTTGAAATGTTTATTGTAGCCAGTGTTGCCATTACCGTTTTTTTATTAATCGGCATAAAATACGCGGCGTTACTGGGTATCATTGTAGGTTTATTTAACATCATTCCCTATATCGGTATTTTCACAGCGTTGCTATTAAGCACCATCATCACTTTTGCTACCGGCAATATTGGCAAAACTGTAACAGTGGCTGTTAGTGTAATTGTAATACACGCAGTAGATGCCAACTTTTTGCTGCCAACTATTGTGGGTTCAAAGGTGAGGCTGAACGCCCTGATCTCGTTCATCGGCATTATTCTTGGCGAGATGATCTGGGGGCTTTCGGGCATGTTCCTTTCCATACCTGTTATTGCTATTTTCAAAATCATATTTGATCGTATTGAGAGTCTTAAACCCTGGGGTTACCTACTAGGAGGCGACTATGAGTCAAATAAAAAAGCTGCCGAAAAGCTGAAAGTTGAATAATATCAGTTCAGGCATTAAATCATGTGACATTGAGTTTTGTGGGAGTTGTTACTTCAGCTATCATTTAAAACAGCTTTTATTTTTGTTTAATTGATGGGTATATCATTAATTTAGCACCATAACAATTGTGCTGTACTGCAATTGAAAATCTACCTTTAATGATCCGTAAATTCCTTGCTTTAAGTGCTATTCTATGTGCTTTGGTGCCTTTTGGGGTAAAGGCACAAGTTAAACCGGCGCCTTCATTCAGGCTGGTGCCTTTGGGCGTGCTCGGCGGCATTGATGAAAGCAACCTATCGGCTTACATGCTGGCAGCAACCGGCAGTAATGATTACATATGCTTAGATGCCGGCACGCTGCACTACGGCATAAAAAAAACCGTCGAAAACAAGGCTTTCCATGTTTCGCAGGAGAAAGTATTGAGGCAATACATTAAAGGATATTTCATCTCGCATGCGCACCTCGACCACCTTGCCGGCCTAATCATTAACTCGCCAGAGGATAGCACTAAAAACATTTATGGCCTGCAAAGCACACTCCAAACACTCAAAACCCATTACTTTACCTGGGCAAGTTGGGCCAACTTTGCCGACGAAGGGGAAAGCCCCGCTTTAAAAAAGTTTCATTATAAACCACTTGAGCCTGGAAACGAGGTGGCTATAAAAAACACCGCGCTAAAAGTGCAGGCATTCCCACTAAGCCATTCAAACCTCACCAGCACCGCCTTTTTGGTGCACAGCAATGAGGCCTATATATTATATTTAGGCGATACCGGCCCCGATGCTGTTGAAAAAAGCACCAACCTGCAAAAGCTTTGGGAAGCTGTTACCCCCCTGGTTAAAAACAAACAATTAAAAGCCATCATGATTGAGGTTTCGTTCCCAAGCGAACAGCCTGATAAAACGTTATTTGGCCACCTTACCCCCCATTGGCTAATGGTCGAAATGGACAAACTGGCCTCATTAACCGGCCCGGATGCCGTCAAAGGGTTAAACATTGTTGTTACACATTTAAAACCACCGGCAAACAGCATTGTGAAAATAAAAAACGAATTAAAAGTTGAAAATAAATTACAACTAAGCCTGGTTTACCCGCAGCAAGGCAAACCGCTTACTTTTTAACAGCTACCAACCCCAATTTAGGATATATGAAAAATACTTTGAAAACGTGCCTGCTCCTTTGCTTCCTGGTAAGCGCCGGCAGCACATTTGCCCAACAAGGCAAAGTAATTGAAGAGCAGACCATTAAAAGCAAAATTTTAAAACGCAACGTTAAATACACCATTTACCTGCCTGCCGATTATGAAACGGCTAACCGTACCTACCCTGTGGTATACCTTTTACACGGATACTCCGACGACAACACCGGCTGGTTACAATTTGGCGAAGTAAACCGTTATGCCGACCAGGCCATTTTAGATGGTACTATTCCGCCAATGATTATTGTAATGCCGGATGGCGGTACCAGCTGGTATATTAACTCCTATGATGGGAAGGAAAAATACGAGGATTTTTTTATAAAAGAATTTATACCCCACGTTGAGCAGGCCTATCGCATAAAAACCGAAAGACAATACCGCGGAGTTGCCGGCCTTTCCATGGGTGGCTACGGCACGCTGATTTACGCTATTAAATACCCGCAGCTTTTTTCGGCAGCAGCGGCATTAAGCGCGGCGGTATTCCCCGACGACCAAATGGTTAACCAGCCAGATGATAATTACGAACACGTTTTTGGCCAGTTATTTGGCCGTGGATTGAAAGGTAAAGACAGGCTGACTAAAGACTGGCAAGCAAATTCGGTGTTGAACCTGGTACAAAATAAAACGGCAGACGATTTGAGCAAAGTGCGCTACTGGATTGATTGCGGCGATGATGACTTTTTAACCATAGGCAACAGCATGCTGCATATAACCCTGACAGAAAAGAAAGTGCCCCATGAATTTAGGATGCGCGATGGTGCCCACAACTGGACGTACTGGCGCACCGGCATCACCAATGCCCTCAGCTTTATAGGCGATGGTTTCAGGCAGAAGTGATAGATGTGCGGCAGATGTGCAGATATGCAGATTTCAGATGTGCAGATGGATTGAAAAGATAGATGAGATAATGTTTCACTGTTGATAAATGGCAAAGGATTTTAAGTTGACGGTTTCGACAGACCGTCTGGAAAAACTTGCGGATGGCACGCTACCGATAGCAGAATTTTTGAGCGTTTTTTTGGGCGACGATCAAAACAACGCCAACATGCGGCAGGGCCTCGCTTCTTATTTTTATGATAACGGAGGATCGCCCGAAGTGCGGGAATTTGATATAGTCGATGCTAAGTTTAGTACCCGAGACTTAACGGGATCATTCAAATGCATATTCACGGTGTATTATTTTTTCACCTGCAGTGATATTAAAAACGATAAACGCGAAAACATAACCTGGAAATTTAAAATTGACGGGGTAGGCTTAACCATTGCTTTTGTAGGCGAAGAACCATGGGTGTGGGATGCGGATTGATTTTAAATGTGCAGATATGCAAATTTCAGATGTGCAGATGAAAATGGAAACATTTCAGATCTATAGATTTTATTTTCAAATTTTCAAATCCTCAAATTTTCAAATTGATTAAGATACTATGAAAAAACTTATTCTGATCTGCTTACTCCTCTCTACTTCCATGGCATTTGCACAGCATATTCCGGCCGGCAAGGTGATAGAGGAACAAAATGTAAAGAGCGACATTTTGGATTACAACGTAAAATACGCCATTTACCTGCCTGCCGATTATGAAACATCAAACCGTACTTACCCGGTAGTGTACCTGTTGCATGGCTACGGCGACGACCAAACCGGCTGGCTGCAATTTGGCGAGATTAACCGTTATGCTGATAAAGCCATCGCCGAAGGTAAAATTCCGCCGATGATTATTGTAATGCCCGATGCAAAAACTACATTTTACATTAACTCGTACGATGGTAAACGTAATTATGAAGATTTCTTTTTCAAAGAATTTATCCCTACCATCGAAAAAGATTACCGCATAAAGGGAACCAAAAAGTACCGTGCCGTAGCCGGTTTATCTATGGGCGGATTCGGAACATTAATTTATAGCATTAAACATCCCGAAATGTTCTCGGCAGCGGCAGCTTTAAGTGCAGCGGTACGCAACGAGGAAGACTTTATGGGCATTACCGATGCCCGCTGGGCCGAGGCGTACGCTAAAGTTTTCGGCCCCAACCTTAAAGGCGCCGAACGGTTAAATGATACATGGAAAGCAAACTCGATTTTAGGATTAATTCAAGGCAAAACAGCCGACGACCTTAACGATGTGCGTTACTGGATTGATTGCGGTGATGATGATGCCCTAAGCAAAGGCAACTCCCTGTTGCACGTTGCCCTGATGGACAAGAAAGTCCCCCACGAGTTCCGCATCCGCGACGGTGCCCACAACTGGACCTACTGGCGCACCGGCATCATTGATGCATTAAACTTTATCGGGGATAGTTTTAGACAGAAATAGGCAGCGGATGTGCAGATGAAGGAGCGGATGTGCAGATGTGCAAATTTCAGATGTGCAGATGAAAAGGATAAATTTCAGATATTCGGAATCTCATTTTGAAATTCTCAAATCCTCAGATTTTCAAATTGATTAATCATCTGCACATCTGTAATCTGAAATCTGCACATCTAAATCTACTGGTCACTCAACAAATCAATACAGTTCTTACTCAATTTAGCCAGGCGGACGGGCAGGGTACCAAGCGCGGCTTCGTTATTTAAGTTGTTATAGAGTACTTTAATAATTTTCAGGGTATTTTCATCCGGATCGCAAGCCTGGGCTTTTTCAAGGTGGGGCAAAGCCAATCGTGCTTTTTCAATGTAATTCAGGTTCATTACCACGGGCTTTCCCGAAATATCTTTGATATACAGGTAGCCTAAAGCACGGTGCGCCACGTAATAATCTGGCTGGGCGGCCACAACTATTTTGTAATATTTAATTGCATTGATGCTTTGGTTATCGTCTTCGTAAAGTTTTGCCAGCGAGTTATAAAATGCAACCCGCACTTTGGGCGTTAGCTTGGCTGTATCAGGCAAAATCTTTTGGGCAAGAGCAATTGACTGAGCAGCGTCATCATTAAGCTTTGCCACATTAAAATCAAGATAACTATCATAAACCTCTTCGGTCGTTTGAGCATGGGCAAACGTAGCCGTTGTGACAAGTATCAGAAACAAAATAGCTTTCTTAAGCATAGATTTTTAAATATATCGCCGGATTATTTGAAATACTAACTTATCAACTAAGAAAATGTTATCATCCCCAATAATTTATTTTATGGGCCGACTGACGCTACAAAAAAGCATATTATAATGGGATTTGCGCTAAAAATCTATCATTTAAAAAGCAGGGTCATCATAAATCCTATTTTAATAAGATTTATGATGATTAAAATTCTATTTTTAATTAACTTTAAATAAAAATCCCATTATAATGTTATTATCAATTGGAACAGTTATTCAACAAAGGCGAAAGCAACTCGGGATAACTCAACGGCATTTGGCCGAATTGTCTGCGGTAAATATAAATACCATTTATAAAATAGAGAGAAATGAAGCTAATCCGACATTATCGGTATTAAATCAGGTTGCGGCTGTATTGGGGATGGAGTTACAAATGACAGTTAAACAAATTGATTAGTATAATGAGAACGGCGCAAGTATTTTACAACAATATTCCTGCAGGTATTCTACAGGAAAATGACAGGCATAATTATTTGTTTACATATGATGAGGCCTATTTTAAAGACAAGGGACTCCCAGCCATCAGCCTGACATTACCAAAATCAAAACAGGTATACCATTCATCTTTCTTATTTCCATTTTTTTTTAACATGCTGGCCGAGGGCGTAAACAGAAAACTACAAAGTACACAATTGAAGATTGACGAGAATGATTCATTTGGATTTTTACTGGCTACCGCCCGGTATGACACAGTTGGCGCCATTACTGTAAAACCTGTTGAAGATGATACCACTGATTAACATATGCCCGGCCGTGCTTGCTGCAGGGTATAGTACTTATAGTCCATTGGGGTTGAAACGCATGTTCGGCAAAAAGCGTGTAAGCCATATTTTGCCCTATGAATCACCAAAAACAAGCGAAGAAGACGCAGAAAAGTTTATTGAAAACAGAAAGCGACTGTCCATTTCAGGGGTTCAGGAAAAAATGTCGTTGCTGCTTGATAACAAAACCTTAAGATTAACAACAACTAAAGAACAAGGGACCTATATTTTAAAGCCAATTCCCCGCGACGTTAAAAAAGCAGCTATGGTACCCGCGAATGAGCACCTTACGATGCAGATTGCCAGGCAGGTATATGGTATTCCTACGGCGGAAAACGCGTTGGCTTTCTTTAAAAATGGTGAACCAGCGTATATCACAAAAAGATTTGATGTAAAACCCGATGGAAATAAGTGGAGAAAAGAAGATTTTGCCAGCCTGGCAGGCATGAGTAAAGATAACGGAGGGCCGGATTTTAAGTATGAATCCAGCTACGAAGAAATAGGCCTGCTCATCCAACGATTTGTGCCCGCATGGAGGGTTGAGGTAGAAAAATATTTTGTATTAATCCTTTTTAACTTTCTTTTCGGCAATGGCGATGCCCATATGAAAAACTTCGGGTTGCTGGAAACCGAGCATGGCGACTTTATGCTTAGTCCGGCATATGATCTGCTCAATACCAGGATACACGTAGATGACACCGATTTCGCGTTGAAAAAAGGGCTGTTTGCTGATGCATCACGGTCAAACACCTGGAAAAGGACGGGGCATCCAACAACAGATGATTTTTTTAAATTCGGAACAGCAATAGGAATTCAATCCAAAAGGATCGAAAAACTTGTCCTTCCGTTGCTAACCAGGCAGAACAAGGTTGCACTGCTTACAGCGAACTCTTATCTGAGCGACCCTATCAAAAAAGCCTATTTAAATTATTATTACCAAAGATTGAATATGCTAACGCGCTAAGGTCAGGTCTTTAGCCTGAAGCCCAAAGTCAAAGTTTATCTTTTGCCGGCTTAAAACTTAAGGCTGTCGGCTTAGGACTAACTGCCACTTTATCATTGATACAACACTATGTTTTATTGGCCTTCCTAAACTTCTGCCTTAACACTAAATAAAAACACCACCGATTCGCCCAATATTACCTGGTCGCCTTCGTTCATGGGGTGGCCAATCTGGGTCGAGTTAAGCTTAATTAGCTTATCGTCGGCCGCTATGCTGATCTTGGTTTTATTACGCGGCGGTACACCACCCTCATCGGCAAAAATCATAAAACATTCCGCGTCTTTATTCCATTCGATATGGGCATGCTGCCTGCTGATAAATTTGTTGCTGGGGTCGTTACTATCGGCCGGGAATATAATCTTGTTCAGCCGGTATGATCCGTTCTCCGTTATCACTTTTTTATCCCGGCCAATATTAATCTTGCCGTCGGTAGCCTTAATCAGGTATTCTTCCTTTTCGGCTTCGCCGCTAAGTATCCTGATATAAGCAATGGCCGATGATGCGTTATGCGCCACCTGCCTGCGGGTATGCATCTGGAAAGCGGCCTCAATCTCGGGAATCTTTGGCACATCGGCGGGAAGCTTATCTGCAAAATTCACGTCAATGGTCCAGTCATCGGGCAACTCTATCGCGTAGTCATCGGCAATCCGCTGAATCTCGTTCCTGAATACTTCCTTTTCGTGCACGTAAACCGCACCTTCGTAAAGATGTTTGTCGTCGGGATCGGGCGCCAGGTAAAGCAGTAGCTCTTTGATGTGCCTGCCTTCGCCGCCTTCAACCTTTTGCAGGGCCTCTTTTATAAAACGTAGTACGGCTTCGCGCAGGCCCTTTACATCAACCTGTCCCTTTTCTCCGCCGCTTTTACTAAAAAAACTAAATGCCATGTTTTCAAGTTTTAATTACACTAATTGCGCAAATCTTATCGAATTGCACGAATTTGATAAAATTATTTATTGCTGATCCGTAGGCTCGGCGACTTCTCCCGGTACTATACTCTTCATATAACCCTTCTCCAAAAGGAAAGGGATCACATGTTTCCCGGCTAAATGCACCGCATCTGACGATCCTTTGGTTGATTCTACACGGATACAAACAACCATATTGCCTTTTCCGTTTGCCTCTGGCGCAAAAAACACATACCAGCCATCGTTTACGCTTTTATTTTTAACAATACGCTCGGGTGTACCGCTTTTACCAGCAACCGCTATACCCAGTATGGGCACCTTTGGCGCGCTTTGCGTTATCATGTATTGCTTCAGCAGGGCGGCATAATCTGGTTTATCGGCCAGGGTAATGCCGGCCTTTACCGGCATTTTTGTTTTGCCAACATTTAATACAAACCGATTGGCTAATAACACACCATTATTGGCTACGCCCGATACCAGCCGGGCAACAGATGCGGGGGTAGCAATCAGCTCGCCCTGCCCCCAGGCCATACCCGAAATACCTTTGGCCCTGGTTTTATGAATATTGTTAGGATCGTATCGGGGCTTGGTATTAAACTCGGTTTTACGCCACAGGTTGCGCCATTTTTCTTCCTGCGCATCGTTTTCGGCAGGTTTATTATAATAGTACCCGCCTACCCCATGCAAAAACATCCCGGTTTTCATGTACAGGTTTACCATATACTCCTCCAGGTGCTGCTGGTTGGCCAGTTTAATAAAATATACGTTGTTCGATTTGGCTATCGCCCGTTCCATGGTAATGATACCGGTTTCGTCCGGCTCGATTCCCTTGGTACGGATACGCTCTTCCATACTTACATGGTAGGTTACTTTAGATGCATCAATGCCCAGCTTATTAAATGCCGACATGGCTGTTAATACCTTGGCGGTTGAACCCGGCTGCGAGGCATAAGTAAAGCCCAGATCGGTAGTGGTCATCCAGTTAGATAATTTATTCTGATCGGCTTGCGACATGGTTAACTGATCCCAGTTGTGCACCGGTGGCAGCGGGTACTGCGCCGATACCAGCACGTCGCCGGTATTGGCCTCCATCACTACAACGGATACGCGGTTATCGTATAGCGAGGTATCGGTAGCGATAGACTGCTGAATTTTTGTTTGCAAATCAGCATCCATCGTCAGTTTTACATCCCGGTTACGGTTTTTAAACGCTGCCACTTCGGGACCGTTAATATCGGCCAACAGCAATGTCGCCAGTTCGCTATAATCCTTCTTAGCTACCGTCATTTCCTTTACGCCACGGGGCAAAAACCTGTCTTCCTGGTAGCGCGAGGCTTTTACATTATAACTGCTGATGGGCATTTTAAAACCACGTAATTCGGCCGCATGTTCATACTCGGCAAAGTAGCCGTTGGTACTGCCATTAAATACACCGGTGTTTACATCACCCGTCCAAAAAAACATTTGTTCTTCAAAGGGATAAAACCGTTCCAGCCGCTTGTGCACTGCCGAATCGAGGTTATAATCTTTTACGCCTGCTACAGCCAGTTTCTTCTGTTGCTTCGCAATAAGTTCTGGCTTACTGGTAGCCAGGATCAATCCGTTCCTGTCAAGTAATGATCCGGCTTGCAGCCTGTTCATCAAAATGGCAATCCTTGGGTTATAGCTAAACATCCGCAGCCCGCTTTTATCGGCAACCAGGGCGGGTTTCACCACCCATTTTTTATTATCGGCGCTGTAGCGCGATACATTTACGGTTAACAACACTACGCCTGCTAATGCTGCCGCCAAAGCGGGCACCAGGTTTTTATCCTGTTGTTTGGTAATGTAATCCATTTGTATCTGGCTGCCTTTTACCAATGATACCGACAGTAAAAAACCGGTTGCCAATAAATTAATTACCAACGACGAGCCACCGTAACTTTCAAACGGCAGCGATACGCCCGACAAGGGCAATGCCCCAATAGAGCCGCCTGCAATCAGTAAAAATTGCACAAAGGTACATACCCCAATACCGGCGCTTAAGTAAAACAACAAGGGCGTACCCGTTTGCCGGCCAATAATTATCGACCGGTGTAAAAACAGCAGAAACAATATAAATACGGCTGCCATGCCAGCCCAGCCAAACTCCTCGCCTATTGATGGCAAAATCATGTCGGTATGCGCCTCGGGAATGGTTTTGGCAAAGCCCTGACCAACGCCTTCGCCGGTTAAGCCGCCCCCGGCCATAGCCCAGAGGCCGTTGGCCACCTGGTCGCCACCATAAACTTCATTGTTCCAGGGATCCTGCCAGATGGCTTTACGCTCAACCAAACGTTCAACCGGGCCGGGAATAATTTTATCCAGGCCGGGAATTTTATCGATGGTTAAAAAAGCGCTAATCACAATCAACGCCATTACGGCCGATTCGCTCAGATATTTCGGTTTCCAAAAACCAACCAAACCTAATATACCAAAAGTAACACCGGCACTTAGCCAAACATTATCAAAAAACCAGGTAATAAGTACAAAAAGCACCACAAAACCGGCCATTGATAAAAAATCGCCACGGGAAAAAGAGAAAAGGATGATAAAAGTAAAACAGATTACCATGGCAGGCCCCAGATCGCCCAAAACTAAAAACAACAGCAGCGTTACCAAAGTGGCCACCAGCGCCGATGAAAAGAACGACAAGCGTTTACTCCAGCTGGCATACTGGCTGATAAATTTTTCATTCGCGGCGAAAAATCCCGCAAGGAAAATAATCACCAGGTATTTTACAATCTCACTTGGCTGAAAGCCCAACAGGTTTACCTTAACCCCGCTGCCCTCGGGACCGGTACCAAACAAAATAGTGCTAAACAAAATGCCCATGGCCACAACAACCCAAGGCCAGCCATTTGCCGCGCTGCGCGTGTTTTTAAATACCAGCAAACGGTATAAACCCGAGTCGGCAGTAAGTTTGCGCAGGTTGATAAACAGTATAATGCAGATAATACCTACGCCAATGCCCAGGTAAATAAGCGTATCCTTTGCTAAAAATCTATCTCGTAAAGGGTCCTGCAGGCTTAATAAAGTGAGAAACGAGATCCCGGTAAGTATCATTACCAGGGGCACTATAATTTGATCGGCCTGGGGATAACGGTAACTTAACAGGATATGGATAACAATAAATCCGGCAAAAAAGCTGGCCGCAATAATCCAATACCAGGTGTTAAAATCGTCGATAGTACGTACAATAAACGCCCCCTCTTTTTTAAGGATATTGAAATCGCGGGTTGACAGCAGCTTAATGCTGTGCGGCGCCTGCACAAAATTTATCTTTTTATCGCCATCCAGGTCTACTACGCCCTGCGAACGGCCAAACTCAAAGCCCGGCTGCAGCGGTAATAACTCAAAAGCCTTATCGGTAGGGAGGTTTTTAAATTGATAACGACCGCCGGCATCTGTACGGGCAAATGCTGTAAGCGATTGCAATTGCCGCTTTTTATCGGCGTTGGCGACAAATACCTTTTTAGCCGTTGGCGAATTTTCAGTGGTGGTGTTTTTGGCGGCCGTTTCCTCGTCGGAATAAATACTGTCTCTTGGCAATATCATATTCAACCTCACCAAAACACCGGCAACCGGCTGTTCCTTGTGGGTTATCTTGCCACTAATGCTATAATCGCCCAGCCCAAGATCGTTTTGGGCTGGAATTTCGGGCGGGTGATTTTTTTCCTGGCTAAACCGGATGGAATCATCCCCGGTATAACCCAACAGCTCGCGCGAATCCAATACCCGCTGCCTGAATGATTCGCCGCCTTGTTCTATAGCCTCATCTGCATTAACATAATATTTGCGTTTATTCAGTTCGCCCGCATTATCAAAAGCACCTGCTGAATTTGCTTTGGCGGCAATAACAGATTGAATATAATCCACATCCCTCGGGTCATCAAAATAGTAGCCTTTTTTTAGCAGCGCGGCTACGTTTCCGGCCCTGTTTGGGGCATTCAGATTTACGATGGTGCCATCCTGCAGGCGCTTATCAACATCGGTAAATTTTTGCTGCAAAACAACATACAACCTACCAAACAGCGTGGCCAGCAAAATACCCGCGAGCAATAAAAACAATCGCTCCAATCGCCTGCCTGGAGGTTTGGGTGTGCCCTTATCCATTATTGTTTGATGGCTTTGGGTAACGAATCTATTTTGAACATGCCACCAAACAACCTGCCCGATACATATTTTTTATCGGGAAACAGATAAGTGGTTTGTACCGGTATGGCACAATTATTAAACTGCACATATTTTAACACCAGGGCATCGTTCTGCGTAACCACGCCGGTTTTAAAGCCGTCAAAGGCAACACTATCCAGCACCACATATTTGGTTTTTGGCGATAACATAAAAGCCGGCCCTTTATAACCCGAATCGGGTTTAAAAACAATTTTGCCTTTAGCTTTTATATACAGGCTATCCCTCCCAATAAAAATAGAATCGCTTAATACTATTGGCTCTTTAAAATCGGTAGCAGAAAGCACCAACGAGTTACCCTTTAACTTGTTGAGTGTATCCTGCAGCTTTATTTCGCCTGCACTTTTCGGCCTGGCAACAGGCGCGGTGGCAACCGGTTTCCTGTCGTCGTGCTTTAGCTGCTGGTTTATCCAGTATTGCCACACAAATCCGCACAAAACTACCAGGAACAGTATGGCAAGCAAAACTACTGTGCCGCGGTTACTTTTTTGCTTTACAGGCACCGTTTCGGGCCCATCGGGTAGTTTAGGCTGATGCTTAGGGTCTATAACTTCTTCCGCTGCTTTTGACGAAACTACCGGCCGGGTTACATTTTGAACACGCGGAGCCTTGTTGTTATGTACCAACACCACGGTCACGTTATCTTTGCCACCTTTATTATTGGCAGCTTGTATCAGTTTAGCGGCCTTATCTTCTAATTCGCCTTCCCCTGTCAGAATACTTTTTATTAGGTTTTTATCTACCATATCGGTAAGGCCATCGCTGCAAACCAATAACATATCGCCGGGTAAAAATGGCGAATGGCCTGTTTCTACAAAGTCAGCGTCTTTAGCAATATTAGGGTCAAAACCCAGGGCTTTATTAATTTCATTGCGCTTAGGGTGGTCCATGGCGGCTTCTTCGCTCAACCTGCCCGAGTCTTCCAGGAAGCCTACAAAGGAGTGATCTTTTGAAATTTTAATAAGCGAATTATCGCGCAGCAAATACAAACGGGTATCGCCCACATGGGCATAATAAAACTGGTTATTTTCCAGGTCGACCACCGCAAGCGTAAGTACGCAGGCCATGTTCTGCAACTCTTTATCGGCTATTTTTTTATCATAAATTTGTTTGTTGGCATCAACAAAAGTATTCACCAACAAGGTGCTCACATTGCCCGCTATGTACGATAGATCTTTAATAATGGTCTCGCGCGCAATTTCGGCAGCAACCTCGCCGCCTACATAACCGCCTACCCCATCAATTACGCAGGCCAAAATAAAATTGCCATCATTGGCTTTTTGGGCAATAAAGGTATCCTCATTATTATCCCTCTGCCTGCCGGTATCGGTTAGTCCGAAATAATTATTTGCCATGGCTTGATCTTTTTATGTCGATAAAATGGGCCAGCAATAACAAAACACATATTGCCAGCAGGCCTATTGATAATATTTGTGACATTATGCTTCGGGTTTAAATATGTTGATGCCAATGATACCATTCAGCAATATTTTTGAGTTAAAAGGCAATTCTACCCATTGCGGCGAGTTTACATCGCTGCGGGTAATTTCCTGCTCGTTAATCATGGTCAATTCGCCAAATGATGAAAGGTAAAGCTTACCATCGGCTTTATTCATGCGGATGCGCAGGTGCGGTGTGTTTACCCAATCGCTCGGAATTTTAAATACGGCGGCATCTTCGCGCGTTTCTTCGTTGCCCGATACCACTATGTCTTCATTCTTCATCAAAAACTCCACTTTACGCCCTACAAACTGCTTATCTGGCATAATAGTATCCAGCCGGGCTAAAACGGTTTGTCCGGGTTTTACCACATCCTTTTCGTTATAATGCAGGTCGTTAGCGTAAGGTAGTTCGTAATAGCCTTCGCTGTAATAGGTAAAGCCTTTTAAAATATCATTACTAATATCCAAAGTTTGGGCAACGCCGGTATGGCGGGGTATAAAGGTAACGCGCAGGTTCTCTTCTTTTTTATTGCTCCCGGGCAATAGTTTGCCTATAAAGCCTTTGTCGCCCTTTTTATAATCGGGATGTGAAACCAGCCTGAACACCCATTTTGAACTTGATGGCTCAACCTTTTTGCCCACTTCCTGGTGTTCGCGTAGCAACTCGTAAAACTTTTTTACCGATTCATGCACAATAATGCCAAACAAACCCGACCTATTGTTGATAAACTCCTGGTAGTCTTCTTCGTTAAAGCTGATAATGTATTCGTGATAAAAAACAACCCTGTCAGCAAATGATAGCTGAGCAACAGATTCTTTAAATTTTTCGATAATGTACAGGTACACATCATCGGGAGTGAGCGTTTTATTTGCTACAGCAGCCACCGCAGCCGCCTTCCCATTCGGCAGAAACCAGTCCTGCAGACCTATTTTTTGCCAAAATGTAGATTTGGATTCCATTAGGTAAATCTTTTTTTAGATGTTAATTATCATTAACTAAAAACTCAACTTTGATGTATCAGCGTTTTTTATGCTATCGCGATAAAACTGCGGGTCGGATTTAGACTTGTGTTTTACGCCACGCAGTATCGAATCTGCCAATGAATCCACCTCGGGCGGAATGCTGGCAGCAGGATCATTATTAACCGGCTGTGTTTCTGCCTGCGTATCCTTTTTAACCTGGTTATCTGGTTTGGCCTGTGTACTGCCCTGGCTTAAAGTATCCCTTGGCGGCGGTGTTGATTTAAAAAAAGTATCATAAATACCCTTACGGTGTTTAATGGCCATAACAGACGAAAACCCGGTAAGCGCTACCAACACTACAATTAAACTGATAAACAGCGGCTTGGAAATGCGTACTGCATGCTTGCCTACAACAACAGGTGTTTCGGCGGCTGGATTTACCACATGTACGCCCCTTGCGCTTTCGGCCTCCTGGTAGTAAAGTAACAGCCCCTGAAGGCGCTCATTTTCCTTTAACAATACCGAAGCATTCCAGGAATCATCAACATCCGTACTGTTTACTGCCGATATACTGCTATAAACCAATACCTCCTGCAATTCGATGCCGTTTGCATAGCGATTTTCGGGCTCTTTTTCCAGGCATTTGGCTACAATTTTAAGCAGCCAGGCGGGCACCTGCATTTCGTATTGTTTCTTTTCGTCGGTCCAGCTGGCAGGCAAATTCTTTTTGCGTAGTTCCATCACATCAGGAACTTCTTTTTCCATATGCGACAGCATTACCGCGTTGCGGGCGGTTTCGCCGTTATCGTTAAGCGGGAAAGGTACCTGGCCGGCAATCAATTCATACAGGATAATACCGTAGCTGTACACATCTGTCTGAAAATACATCAGCCCCTCATTTTGCTCGGGTGCCATAAATTCAATAGCCCCGGCATGCCTGATACTGGTGCGGCGCTGATCGTCAGACATAGCCGAGAGGCCAAAATCAAGCAGCACATAGTTGCCCGTGTGGATATTGAACTTTACATTATTGCTTTTAATATCGCCATGCTTTACAGATACCTTGTGGCAATGCGAGAGTGCATTGGCCAGCTGATCGGCCAGTTTGATGATCTCCTTGATGGTAAAAATAGCCTCATGCGGTGGCTTCAACAAATCCTCCAGGTCGGGGCCATCAATATATTCCATTTCGATAAAAGGAAACGAGCCGCTTTCGGTAATACCCGAGTTGAGGATTTTAACCACATTGGGATTGGGCTCTTCGTTTACCTTCTTTAGTTTTTCAACCTCGTTCTGAAAATTTCTGAAATTTTTATCGTCGGTACTCTCCGTATGGATTGGGGTGGGTAATAATTTTACCGCTGTAATGATAGGGCCGTAGCGCCTGCCTTTATAAACAGAGCCTTGTCCGCCCGTTCGCAAAGCCCCCATATTCTCCAAACCTTCGGTAATTGTAAATACTTTGCTCATTGAGTTATACTTGCAGTGCTGTAAACATAAATAACAATTGGTTAAGCTTTGTTATCTCAACATAACGCACATGTTGGCGTTTGGTTATAAAAATATGAAAATTTATGTGGATGTGCAGATTTCAGATGTGCAGATTTCAGATGATTTAAATCAGTTTGAAAATTTGAGGATTTGAAAATTTGAAAATAAGATCTACTTATCTAAAATACTGCCTCTCGTCTGCACATTTGAAATTTGCATATCTCCACATCTCCTTTTTCATTTGCACATCTGAAATCTGCACATCATTTTATAACTATTTCATCTACCAATAACCAGGCCTTAGCTCCGGCAATGTATTCGCCGGGTGGGATAATGCCTTTGTTGGTACCTTTTACTCTGACATAGCGGCCCTGCGTTGGTTTAATATCGGCCCTCACCGTGTTAATGCCATTAGCGTTAAACTCGGTTTGCCGGTAAACTTCGGTGTAGTTTTTTCCGTCTTCAGATACTTCAAAAGTCAGTAATGTTGGCTCCCACATTTTTTGCCAGTGGTATTTTAAAATATTGATACCCAACTGCGATATTTTTTGAACCGAACCCAGGTCGACCACGGCGTCCAGGTCATTTCCATTGAAGCCATACCATTGGCCATCGTTGTATAATTTGCTGCCAAAAACACCATTCACTAAACCAAAGGTATTGCCGGGGTTATAGCCTCCCTGCGGCTGGTTGGCAAGGGTTACGGTTTTACCAATGCCTTTGTGAATGGCAAAACTTTTTTCGTACACCCGCCCGGTTATTTTGCCATTACCAAATACCGCGGCTTTTATGGTACACGATTGGGTTATAGTTAAGGCCTTGCTATAAACTTTGCTACCTAAGCCCGGTGCCGATCCATCGGTGGTATAAAATATTTTTCCGCCGGGCAAAGTGGTGCTTAAGCTAAGCGACACCTGGTGGCCTGCGGTTTCGCTTACGTTATCTGTTATCTCATCAAAGGTATTAGCTGCGTTAATGTTCAGCTTTTTAAGCATCGGCTGCTCGTACCTTAACCGCTTCAAAAAGCCATCGTAATCCTTGTTTTCTTTAGCCGACCAGGCTACCTCGGCCAAAGCCAGCATCCTGGGGAACAGTTGTCGCTCGGCCCGGGCGGGGCTGGGCAGGTATTCGCTCCAGGCATTGGCCTGCACGCCTTTGATGTACCGGGCTTCATCGCCAGATAGTTGGTTTGTTAAAGGTTCGTAGTTATACACTTTGCTTAGCGGGGTATAGCCGCCGGCTGTTATCGGTTCGCCTGGGTATAACGACTGATAATAGTCCAGGTAAACATATTTTTCGGGCGTCATGATGGCATTGTGGTGTTGTTTGGCAGCAGCTATACCACCTTCCTCGCCCGTCCAGCTCATTACGGTTGCGCCAGGGGTTAAGCCGCCTTCCAGGATCTCGTCCCAACCAATAATCTGGCGGCCTTTGCTATTCAGGTATTTTTCCACGCGGCCTATGAAATAGCTTTGCAGTTCGTGCTCGTCTTTTAAATGCTCATCCTTAATACGTTTCTGGCATTTAGGGCATGTTTTCCATTTGGTTTTGGGACATTCGTCGCCACCTATGTGAATATATTTTGAAGGGAAAAGTGGCAATACTTCGTCAAGCACGTTTTGCAGAAAGGTAAAGGTTTCATCGTTACCGGCGCAATATACGTCATCAAATATGCCCCAATATGTAGCCGCTTTATACGGACCGCCTGTGCAACCCAGTTGCGGATAAGCCGCCAATGCCGCCAGCGCGTGCCCCGGCATTTCAATTTCCGGGATAATGGTGATGTGCCTGTCTGTTGCATATTTTACAATGGCTTTAACATCTTCCTGGGTGTAATAGCCGCCATACCGTTTGCCATCAAAAAGGTGAGGGCTATCGCGCTTATGGCCTATGATGGTTTCATCTCTATAGGCCGATATACTTTGTAAAAGCGGGTACTTTTTTATTTCTATGCGCCAGCCCTGGTCGTCGGTAAGGTGCCAGTGAAAGGTGTTGATCTTGTACAGGGCCAGCATATCAATCCACTTTTTGATGTCCTCCGCAGCAAAAAAGTGGCGGCTCACATCCAGCAGCATACCCCGGTAGGCAAAGCGTGGATGATCTTGAATGGTACAGCCCTCAACGGTTATTTTTCCGTCAGACGAGTGTAACAGCTGAATAAGTGACTGCAATCCATAAAATACGCCAGCCTCGTCATGACCGCAGATGTTAATTTGCTTTGATGTCACCACCACCTCATAACCCTCAGGACCAGCGACTTTAGAAGAGTCGACTTTCAGGATGATAGTGCCTTTGTTTTTCACCTTAAGCTGATAGCCGGCAAGCGACTTAAAATATTGATTGAAAAATATAAGGTTACCTGTTTTGATTCCAGGCCCGATAGTTATACCAGTCGCTGCCGAAAAGGTAAACGATCCGCCATTCCTTTCAAACTGATACGGTTGCGGTATCACCCCCTGCTGCTTAATTTGTGCCGATGAATAACCGGCAATTAATATCAGGCTTAAAGTAGTTAACAGGAATTTGTACAGATGTATTAGCTTTATCATGGATGCGGATTTGCAGAGCCTAATATAGCTGATTATAGCTATTTACACACTAATTATGAAAATTACAAGCTGCCAATAGCTTTGCGATAGTTGGTAATAGCGGTAACAATAGATTTCACGATAGCATCCTGCCCGCCGGGCGAATTGAGGTAATCTTCCTCTTCGGGATTGTTGATAAAACCTGTTTCGATAAGGACGGCAGGCATGGCGCTATGGGCCAATACCAATACGCCCTGCTCTTTCACCCCTTCGCTGGGGCGGCCGTCAAAATCGGTAAATTCGGCATTAAGCAGATCACCGAAGAGGATACTTTGCTTGCGATATTTTTGAATATAGGCATTCAGAATGATGGCGTTTGACGGGTCGGTTTCGTCATAGCTTTCGTAGTTTTGTTTATAATCTTTTTCCTGGAAGATAGAAGCGTTTTCACGCACGGCCTCCTCCTGCTCTTTAAGCCTGTGGAAACCATAAACCAGTAACAACACTCCTTTTCGCTTATGGGCCGAAGCCGCATTTCCCTCGGGAGATGAGTTGCAGTGGATAGAGACAAACAGGTTCCCATGCGCCTGGTTGGCTATGTTTGACCGTTGATTAAGGGGGATAAACGTATCGTCGGTACGGGTCATCAGGGCGGTAACGCCCTTCATGCCGGTATCAATATAAAGTTTCAGTTTTTTGGCAATGGCCAGGGTAACATTTTTTTCAACCGAGTATGATCCGCGGGCACCGGGGTCTTTACCGCCGTGCCCGGCATCAATAATTACCGTTTTAAAACGGAAGCCCGAGGTCGCTGGGATGGAATCCGTTTGCTGGGCCCATGAACTAAAACAACAGCACAGGCAAAGCCCTAAGCTGATGATTGATACCGAAAAAAGTTTTATACGAACCCTCATTTTTTCACCGCCTTTTTACTGCATTTGGGGCACAGGCCGGTTGCGTATAAGGTAAAGCCCTGTGGCTCAAAACCAGCGGGCAGGGTTATGGCCGGCAGGTGCAAATCGTCAAGGCAGTACACGTTTTTGCATTGGGTACAGTTGAAGTGCAGGTGCTCATCATGGTGATGACCTTCATCGCAGCTGGATGAACAGAGGGCGTAGTTGGCCGTGCCGTTTAAATCAAATACTTTATGAATAATACCTTTTTCTTCAAAGGCATTCAGGATGCGGTATAGGGTAACCCTGTCAATATCGTTCATAACACTCTCCAGATCGGGCTGTGAGGTGGCAGCGTTGCGGGCCGACATCATAGACAGCACCCGAAGCCGGGGGGCAGTTTTTTTTAAATGGTGCCTGTTCAGCAGGTCCTCGAAGTGAAAGTTGTTGCGGGCTGGTTCCATTTAAGTTTTACGGGGGTGTATACGTGCAAATATATACAACGTTGCATTAGGGGAGAAATTATAGTGATGTTGTATCAGGGCAAACGCATCAAATTGGGTTAACATAACTTAACATATTTCAACTATATTTTTATATAAATACCTATCAATCAATATTTTATATTTTAACATGGTTAACACTGAACTGATCTCAATTTAGGCGCATTTATAGCGGTTATCGCATGTCGGCTAAGACTCACCCGGTCGAGGCTGCGCCCGACCACCCTCTCTCCGGCTAAAACCGCATGGAGGGTGAAGCCCATTTTTTATTTTCTTATCTTTTTAATTTTTCAGCCCTCTATGCGACGCAGTCGGAGAGGAGGGGAAGACGGGCTTAGCCTCGTCGGGGTGAGTCTTAGCCGCCATGCTACAAACGCCATTAATAATTATAAATTACTGAAAATAAACAGTATATAAATCAAAAAAATTGCCCTGCAACAGCTTTTCGCTATTGCAGGGCAATGCCATTCTGAACTTATATAGTCTACTTAAAACCCATATCGTAACCCTACCTGGAACTGGTACGGGTTACCGCTCAAGCCGGATACACCTGCATTGGTGTTTACGGTATAGGCGTACTGTTTATTTACAGCGTCGAAGCTTTTGATGGTGTAAATTGATGTAGTGCCAAGATTATGATTTACGCCCCAGTTTTTGTCGATTAAATTGCTGACGTTAAACAGGTCGACTGATATCTCCAGGTATTGTTTTTTCAGGATTTGTATCCGTTTAATCAGCCTCAGGTCTATTACACCGTAAAACGGATTAACGCCGCCGTTACGTTCTGCTATTTTGCCAAAGCTTTTCTCGATATAATCTTTCATCCCTTTTTCAACTTTGGGGTTATTTAATATGGCATTGATTCCATCTTTTAAATATTGCGGCGTAGATGCGGAGTTAGGATTATAGATGTAAGCAAGATCGTTACTGGCCACAAAGTCGCCATTAACGTTGCCGTTTACTGTTAATGAATACCTGGTGCCGCTTATGCCCGAGAACCGTAAACCGGCGCTAAAACCATGGAACGTTGGCGAGCTGCCATAAAACACCACCTTATTGCGAAACTGGTTGTCCGAATAGTTCATGCTGCTTAGGTTGCGCGGATCGTCTTTTACATATTGCACCAGGGTTGCGGTGTTTGCCACGTTTCCGTTGTACGAGGTATTATCTTTGGTTTGGTTCCAGGTGTAAGAGAAAGATATTTCACCCTGCTTATAGTACCTGTAATCGGCATCAATAACAAACGCCACCTGGTTTACTTTTCCCAGGCTTTCCAATTCCAGCACCCGGCCAACTTCGGTAGTTTTGCGGCCTTGTGTCCAATCGGCCGATCCGTTTGCGGCGTTAATTGTACCTGCCGGAACGTATACGCCCCTGTTATCTTCGGCCGCAATGCGGAAATAGGGTTCATCTACCATATTTTTATCCACGTAGGTGTAGTTATTGCGGCCAAGGCTTAGGTAAGCGCTGGCGGTAACACGAAAGTTTTGCGCAAAAAAGTGAGAATATGAGGCATTGGCCTTGTAAACCGTAGGTACTTTGGCATCTTTCCCATTCATGTTAATGGTTGCCATCTTTGGTATCGCAGGATTATTGAGCAAGTCCTGGCCAGGCGCTGTCGACGGATCTTTACGATAAGCCGGAAAATTGGGCGTTGGCAGGTTACTGGTAATATCAACGCTTTGGATATGCGAGCCATCAAACAACATATTGTTAATCATGGAATACGGGTTAAGCGCAGATCCTAATATGCCGCCTCCAAGCCTCACAATATCTTTCCCGTTTTGCCCTAAATCCCAGGTTGCCTGTATGCGGGGCTGAATTTGCAGCGTAGCCAGCTTGTTAGATGTGTTTAAGCCCAATGTGCGGTAAACTACATCATTAAAATTCGCCTTATCAAGATAATCGGTATAATCTGCCCGGATACCGGCGGTTAAATCAAACCCGGGAAATAACGTGGTTTGGGCCTGTACATACAGGTTGGGGGCAAGAATGTTGAATTTGATATTATGATCTGCCGAAACATAAATATCCCTGGCAAAACGGTAAGGTGTAAGGTTATTGAAATTGGTTAGCCCGGTAAAATAAAAACGCCCGTTGGTTTCGCTGCCATAAATCGAATTCTGGTTGGTAAATGACAAGCCGCCTCCTAAAGTAAAGTTAAATTTGCCTTTTGTCCAGTATACGTTATCAGTAAGCTGTGCTACGTTATTGTTAAAATAATCGCCGCCGTAACGTTGCCCGCCCAATTGTATGGCCGTTGAATAGGTTGATCCGTTTGCCGCTGTCGAAGAGATATTCTGTACTATAGCGCGCGGAATATTGTCGGCAGGCAGCTGGCTGTTGGCAAACATTTTATTGTATTCCCAATAGTGCTGTACTTTCAGTTCGTTGGTTAAGGTTGGGCTCAGGATACTGCGCAACGAGGCCATTACACTATTGTTCAAACTTTTACGGGTGCTATACACCTCGTAAATGTTAATGGCCGTGTTATCGCCATCCGATTGGTTATCCAGGTCGTAAATAAAGTTATCGCGAATGGTAAGCAGGTTTTTAGCGTTAATCTGCCAGTCAATCCGGGCGAAACCCGCATGGGTATTTTTAAATTTATCAAACTGGCCCACCTGCGGCGAATTGGCAACACCGTATTTTGTACGTGCTATTGATAAAAAGTTATCCAGCGTAGCCTGGGTTACGTTGTAACGTTTTTCATCATCGGCAGATTGAATATTGGCTATATATAATGGCCGTGAATCTGCCTGGTGGTCCCAGGCGATAAAAAACTGCGCCTTATCTTTAACTATAGGGCCACCCAAAGAAAAGCCATATTGATAAGTAGAGAACGCCTGGTTACGTTTTAAGCCGTTTAAGCCATAGGGGCTTGAAAGCCAGTTGGCACGCGCGTAGGTAAAAGCGCTTCCCGAAAGTACGTTGGTACCCGATTTGGTTACCGTACTGATAGTACCCCCACCGGCATTACCGTAAGTAACATCATAGGCATTGGTAACCACCTGGAATTCGCGCACGGCTTCCAGCGATATAGAGTAAGCGCCGGTTGGCTGGCCACCAGATATAGTACCGCGTGCCGCCATACCGTCAATAGTATAATTGGTTGCCGATGCCAGCTGGCCATTTAAGCTGCCGCCCGAACTGAGTGGCGATAAATCTGCCAGGGTGGTAAAATTACGCCCGTTTACAGGCAGCTTCGCGATGTCTTTAGCGGTAACGGCTGTAGATGAGCCTATATTTTCAATTTTGTTGCGCGTGGTGGCCGATTTAATTTCGACCACGTTAAGCTCATGAACTTTGTCTTCCATCACAAACGCAACCTGTAGCAGGTCGCCCTGGTTAAGTGCAAAGTCGGTTTGTTTTTGCGGCGCCATACCCATAGCTTCTACAGTAATGCTATAGGGCGAACCGAGTGGAAGCTCCTTTAAAAGGAAAGCTCCTTTTGAATTGGTTGTAGTTTTGATCATGAACCCAGTCGACTCATTTTTCACCGTAACGGTTGCATTAGATAAAAGCGTGCCGCCAGGGCCGGATACTTTGCCGGAAATACCGGCCAGGTTAGTTTGTGCCTGGCCCGTTGTAACCAACAGGAAGCAGGCTATGCCTAACAGGCATATTTTCTGCAGGATAGTTTTGTATAAAGTCAGCATTTCTTAAGTATTAGTTAGCCGCAAAGGTGTACTTGCCGTGTTAACCAGGCATTTGCTAACTATTAACCTTGAGTAGTGCTTATTTAACCTAAATGTTAATTTAATTGAATTTAAGTCGGTAAATTCATTAAATGATAATGGCCAATTTGTTGTTTCTAATATTTATTAAGCTTACCCAAACGGGTTACCTAATTATCTCTCACGGTATTAAGATCAAATACTTTTATGGAGGAACGAAAAACGGCAGCTGTTGTGTTAGGCATTATTGCTTTAATTGTTATTTTCTTTACCGTGATACTGCCCGCAATTAATGATAACAGTACGCAAACCCTCGCCTTCAAAAACTGCGTCGTACATTTTAAATATAACAGTCGCGAACCAGGCCCGGATCTGTACCGGGCGTCACAAAATAAATTAGCGCATTGTTTATGTAAAAGCTATCAGCAAAACCCGGATACAGCCGTAGGCAACCATATCATCAAAATTTACCTGGAATATGGCAACCATTACGGCGCCGATAGTGTTCGCAGATATAAAAATATTGACAGCATTATTAAGCACAGGAACGATGTATTAGATACGCTTGTTCTTGTAGATTAGCGTCGGTAGTTTAAGTCCCCCTAAAAGCCCCCTTTACACCAAACAATCACAATATCCTACACCCCCACCCCTTCCCTGTTATACTTCGCCCTATAATCCAACGGCGACAGGCCGGTAATTTTTTTAAACACCTCCCTGAAGGCTTTATCATCGGCATAGCCAACTTCATTCATTACTTCAAAAATACTTTTGCGGCCTTTTTCCAGGGTGCTTTTGGCTACTTCTACCTTTACACGCTGCAGGTACTCTACCGGGGTGTTGCCTGTGGCTTTAATAAAGCGCCTGTCGAAATTCCGGCGGCTGATGGCCAGTTTAGCGGCTAATCCTTCGAAAGAAATTTTTTCGCGCAAGTTTTCTTCTATAAAAGATTGGGCTTTGCCAATCAGCTCATCGCCATGGTTTTTCTGTGTTTGAAAAATGTTAAAGGGCGATTGCGATGTCCGGTCCATATCAATCTGGAATACTTTGGAGCAGTAAATAGCCGTTTGCCTGTCAAAATATTTTTCGACCAGGAAAAGTACCAGGTTCAAAAAGGAGTAAGCACCACCATTGGTGTAAATGCCCTGCCCAACCGTAAGCAGTTTATCGGTATGCAGGTCGACGTTGGGGAACAGGCGCTTAAAAGCAGTTGCCGCATTCCAATGGGTGGAACAGGTTTTGCCATCAAGCAGGCCGGTAGCAGCCAACAAAAAAGCGCCGGTGCAAATACTGGCTATTTCGGCTCCGCGTTCATATTGTTCGCCAATCCAGCTGATAAGGCCGGCGTTCGCTTTAAGTACCCGGTCGTACTCATGCGAAACTGAGGGAATGATAAGCAAATCCGTTTTTTGTATCTCTTCAATACTTACCGGAAAAATGGAAAAGAAGCCGCCATCCAGTTTCAGTTCTGTTTCAAAACCGGCTATGCGCACTTCCATCATAGGCCGGTGCCCCAGTTGCTGCCAATAGCCATTGGCGCGGTTAAGGATTTGGAAAGTACCCACTACGCTGGCCAGGTTGGCATACCCTTTGGGAACTATGATGATCACTTGCTTCATGACATTTATTTTGAATAAAGATAGCTAACCTTCCCGTCCAAATCAACCCGTCACAATGTCCATATTACACCCTGCGTTTACAATATCAGGGCGTTAAATTTGCTATATTCAATTCCAAATCAAATCAATAACCTATTAAAAATGACAACAGCAGATTTTTCAACCACCCTGTTGGTTGACCAAAGCCCCGAGGAAGCATTTAATGCCATCAACAACGTTCGCGGATGGTGGTCGGAAGAAATTGAAGGCGATACCAGCAAACTGAATGATGAGTTTAATTACCATTTTGAAGACATTCATACCTGCAAAATAAAACTGGTAGAAGTTATTCCCAACCAAAAAGTAGTTTGGCTGGTGCTGGATAACTATTTTAAATTTACACGGGATAAAACCGAATGGACAGGCACAAAAATTAGTTTCGGGATTTCGGAACAAGATGGTAAAACCAAAATCGTTTTCACCCATCATGGCCTGGTGCCCGAATATGAGTGTTTCGAAATTTGCCGGGGCGCGTGGACAAATTATATCCAGAACAGCCTGGCCAGCCTGATTGCTACAGGTAAAGGATTGCCTAACGCAGCCGGTACCGCACGAACAGAAGACGAAGAGAAACTCCTGGCCGAAAAAAAATAAGCCGGCAAACCACATTATCTTCAATACACCATGAACAATTATCAAAAAAGCATCACCGTAAACAAATCAGCCGATGAAGTTTACGCCGCCATTACCAGGCATATTGCCGATTGGTGGAGCGATGACCTAAACGGCACCGCCGCCCGCACCGGCGACCAATATGATATTGCCTTTGGAAAAACCAAAAAAACCTTCAGTATCATTGAAGCAGTGCCCAATAACCGTGTAGTATGGCGGTGCGACAAAGCACATATAGATATGGCTGCCCTAACAAACAAGGCAGAATGGGTAGGCACCAAACTGATATGGACCATAAGCGTCGATAACCAGGGCGCAACCCTGATTTTTTTACACGAGGGCTTAAACCCAGGTTTTGAATGCTATAACGTATGCGAGGCTGGCTGGGATTATTTTATAGATAGCCTGCATGCTTTTTTAACCACCGGAAGCGGGACCCCATACCGCAAACAACAGGTAGTATCAAATTGATACTGTACAAACCAGGCCACCACGCAACAGGTTGGCGGCTTTGTTAAAAAACGCGCAGGCAACTGTTTTGTAGTTATTTGGCCTTATTAAAAATAAAGAATAATTTTATAATATAAAGCGCGGTCGCTTTGTGAAACCATCGTATGTATTCTGAAGAAGTAAAAAAGCGGAGGAGTGTGCGGTTCCTTCCTTGGGGAAGGAGGAGGTAGGGGTTAAATCAAGCGTTTAGTTACACGCTCGATAATTACGCGGCGCCCCCCCCCATTGAGCTACTGTGTATACACATCTTTTGGAAACGTACCAATAATAAAAAAAATGTCATTTCGAACGAACCGGGGAGGGCTTGGGTGTTGGCGTGAGGAGAAATCCTATACGTCATGCTTGCAAATTTGCATGGTTGAATGCATAACGTATAGGATTTCTCCTCGTACCTCGTTCGAAATGACATTTTCTTTTGTTTTAAAGATGTGTACATACGGTAGCCAAAGGAAAGGGAATTAAAAATCTTCTAAATACATGAAGAAACCATCAATATTAAAACCATGAAAACAACCTTATTTTGCCTGCTCATTTTTATAACCTTTCATTTTTATGATGCACAGGCGCAGGAATTGCCTTTTAAAATACCGGCAGCAAGCTTGGGACAGCGCATTGAACAGGATTTTGGACTTGGCACTATATCGGTGAAATATTACCGGCCTAATACCAAAGGCCGCAAAATTTTTAATGGCATGGAGCCCTACGGCATTGTTTGGCGAACCGGGGCCAATAACGCCACTGTTGTAACCCTTACCGATAGCGTTCAGGTAGAAGGCAATACCCTTGCACCCGGTTCGTATTCGCTTTTTAGTATTCCCGGCGCAGATGAGTGGACAATTATATTTAATAAAACCATTAACCAATGGGGAGCCTATGCCTATGACCAAAAACAGGATGTGCTCCGTTTTAAGGTAAAACCAATCAAACTGGCCAATAAAGTGGAGACCCTTACTATCCAATTTGCAGACGTAAAGCAAGACGACTGCCTGCTGCAAATATTATGGGAAAACACAGGCATCAACATCCATTTAAAAACCGATGTTGATAACCGTATTATGGCCAATATACAAGAGGCCATGAAAGGCGAAAAGAAACCTTACTACATGTCGGCGGTGTGGTGTTACAACCACAACCGAAACCTGGCACAGGCCCTTACCTGGATGCAGGAAGCCAATAAAACCAACCCAACCGCCTACAATATTAAATACTGGCTGGCCAGGTTACAGCTAAAAACCGGCGATAAAAAATCGGCCATCATATCGGCCAATGAGGGGCTTAAGCTTGCATCGGACGAAAACAATGCCGAGTACATCCGGATGAATAAAGAAGTATTACATGATGCCGGAACAAACTGGTAACATTGCCCGCATGAGGTAAAAGAGTGAGCACGAGCCAATCCTCCAAAACATTAAATCAATTTTCCTTATTATTTCAAACCAGCTTTCAACTAAAACAAGTAAATTGGGATGCCGATAAGGTAACAGCCTTTCGTATGTTCAACCTTTGGCATGTTAATTCCGTTTAACTGTAAAGTTTGATTACTATAAGGTGAATGTTCTGTGGAATAAATTAATTGGCGATAAACCCGACTTCGCTTTAGAAGGGCGTATCTTCCATTCTGTTTGTATTATTGTAATGTTTGGGCTTGGGCTCAACATCCCTTTCAATTATATGATTGGGCTGCCCAAACTGGCCGGGCTTATGTTTGTGGTATTGCTGGTTGTAGCTGTGGCCTACTATATATCCCGTTTTCATAAAATGCTCAGCCTGGCAATTGTGGCGTTCCAGGTTATTAACAACCTGATGCTAATAGCCAATTATTACGACAATTCGGGCCTCAATGGCCCTACCCTGGCTATATTCCTGCTATCGTTTATTATAGCAGTATCAATTATCCCGCAAAAACAATACGCTATATGGCTGCCATTAAACATATCGGTAATGCTTTTGCTCATATACTGGGAAGCGGCTCACCCCGGCTGGATCAGGGATACCTACCCTAACAAAACCAATCGCTTTGCAGATTTTGGGTATAGCTACATTATTATAGCCGCGCTTATTTTTTTTATCATTGCTTTTATCCGGAGTGCTTACCACCACGAACGCCGCCGGGCCGAGCACGAAGCTACAGAACTGGCTGCCAGCAACGAAACCAAGAACAAATTACTATCTATCCTGGCACATGACCTTAAGGACCCCTTAGCCTCGGTACAGGGTTTCCTGGAATTACTTACCTATTATAAACTGGAAGAGACAGAAAGGCGGAACATTGAGAATGAATTGCTAAACCGTACCCGGGATACCTCGCAAATGCTGGGTAACGTGCTTTCCTGGACAAAAAGCCAGATGGGAGGTGTACAGGTGCAGTTGATGCCTTTGCAGTTATTGCGTGCACTGGATGGTACTTTACAATTACTAAAAAGTATTTCGGCCGAGAAGCAGATTGAGCTACAGCATGATATAGACGAGGCCATTTGGGTTACTGCCGATACCGACATGCTGCAACTGGTTGTCAGGAACGTGGTAATGAATGCCATTAAATTTACCTTCCCGGGCGGTAAGGTTATTATAAGCGCCACTACAAGCGATGGCAAATGCACTATCGCGATAGCCGACAATGGCATCGGGATCCCGGCCGAAAAACAGGCTAAATTATTTTCGATAAGCGAACAGGTTACTTATGGCACAGGTAAAGAAAAAGGGGCCGGCCTTGGCCTGGTGCTTTGCAAAAACTTTGTAGAACTACAGGGGGGCAACATTTGGTTCAAGAGCGAACCAGGGCTGGGCAGTACCTTTTTTATCAGCCTTAATTATAGCCCGCAGGCAACAATCACCTATAATTCTCCCGGGCCCCTGGTGCAGTCTGCCGCAAAACCCATTTAGGCAGGAGCCCCCCGCATAGGATGTATCAACAGTTAACCTGGCATACTTTTTAATCGTAGCTGCAATCTTCGGTAGTTACTATGCGCGTGGCTGTTAAAAAAATTTTAGTCCAAAAACATATTTATTGGTAAGTACGTTGCATTTTTGTAACACACAAAAACATCAATCCATGACATCAGTAAAAGCCTATGCAGCGCAGGGAGCAGCAACGCCCCTGGCTCCGTTTTCAATTGACAGGCGCGAACCCGCAGCCGACGATGTTGAAATTAAAATTTTATATTGTGGCGTTTGCCATTCAGATATCCATACGGCCCGTAACGAATGGGGAGGCACCATTTACCCTGCCGTACCCGGCCACGAAATTGTGGGCAAGGTTACTCGCGTAGGTGCTAACGTTACCCGGTTTAAAGCTGGCGATACCGTGGGCGTGGGCTGCTTTGTAGACTCATGCATGCATTGCGCCAATTGCAAAAACGACTGGAGCAATACTGCCAAAACGGCCATACCCAAACCTACAACTCGCTTAGCCAGGATAAAAAAACCATCACGATGGGTGGCTACTCAAGCCATATTGTGGTTACACAACACTTTGTGCTATCGGTATCCGACAAATTACCGCTCGAAAAAGTAGCGCCTTTGTTGTGTGCCGGTATCACCACCTATTCGCCGTTACGCCATTGGGGAGTAAAAGCCGGTGACAAGGTTGCCGTAGTTGGTTTAGGAGGCCTGGGCCACATGGCTGTTAAACTTGCAGCATCAATGGGTGCCGAGGTGACAATGCTAAGCCGATCAAAAAGTAAAGAAAAAGATGCTGCCGAATTGGGTGCGCACCACTTTAAACTAACAACTGATAAAGATATCATGGCCGAACTGACCAATAGCTTCAATTTTATTATTGATACGGTTTCGGCCGCCCATGATTATAACGAATACCTGAACTTGTTAACCACCGATGGCGTGATGGTTTTATTGGGTGCCCCGCCACAGCCTACACCAGTAGCTGCTTTCCCGTTCATTATGGGACGCAGAAGTTTGGTTGGATCATTAGTTGGCGGCATAAAAGAAACCCAGGAAATGCTGGATTACTGCGCCGAGCATAACATTACATCGGATGTTGAAGTGATTAGCATTGATAAAATTAACGAAGCTTACGAACGTACCCTTGCCGGAGACGTGCATTACAGGTTTGTAATTGACATGGCCACGCTGTAAAGCTTAAGGCGAAAAGCAAAAAGCAGATTTAAAAAAACAGGTTCTCTTTTTACAGGAGAACCTGTTTTTTTAAGCTTGGGTGTAATATTTCTTCGTTACGTAACACATTATAATTTCGTGTACTAGCTGTGAATCAGCTTTTCGCTTTAAGCTTTCGGCTTTAAGCTTCCTCCCCTACCAGCTTACCCGGAAAATTTCATGATCGTCGCCGTTATCCCTATCGGCTAAAAGCGAAACCTGTGCAGGTGTGCCGTACATTTTACCCAGGCCCAGTAATAAGCCTTTTACAAATGATTTAAGGCCAATCCGTTTTGAAAAATAATGTACAGAGATGCTATTTTCTTCAATATCTGTAACCTGGAATTCCGGCGGGGTGAGCTTAGGATATATCAGCATAATGCGGTTATGGAACATCGGCAAATTAATTAAAAAAGCTTTCAGATGCTCGCCGCCGGCTTCCATCAAATCTCCGTATTTTTCTTTCCCGGTTTTCAGTATCCACCACTCGCCAAAGGCCTCCAGCACGTCGGCAACAGGCATATCCATCTCGTCGCCCACCGCGTTGGCCAGGCTATAGGTCAGGTCATCGTCATAGGGTTCGCTGCTGATGAAAAAATCTATATCAAGCTTCGTGCGCAGTTTTACCGCTTCCCACTTATCCTCTCCAAAGTTTGCCACTACTAAGTCTTCTATCGCTTTGTTAACTATTCCGTACATGGTTAAAAGTTTAAGTTTAGACTAAAAAATGCCATGCCCCGCGATATTATCCGGTCTCGTCAGAGGATCTGCATTTGTGTTATCGTTTTTCTTAGTATTAAAGAAACTACGGGTTGCCAAATGACATTTTTAACGCAGACAACCTGCTATAAGTTACTATATATGAACACAATAAACAAGATTAATAACATCTATATCAAATTTACTATTTCATTAATTACAGCATCCAGTTTTTTTGCACTCTGTAGCAAATGTGATAATACAGCCGGATCGGCCTCATCTTCAGATTTATTCATCTCCAACAAGTTTATCAGGCCTAAAATATTGGCCAATGGTGCCCTTATCAGGTGGGTTTGGTCGAACGCAACTTTTGCCAAAACCATGCTTTTATGCCGGTTATCGTGCTTTACCTCTTCTTTTTCGGTAACATCCCTGCCATAAACATTAATATAGTTGTGGTCGGCAATGTAACGGCAAACAAAAGAGTATATCTTGTTTTCATAAGCCGCCTCAAACGGGGTATCAAAAGATGTTTGAATCCTGACAATAAGCTTCCAGAATTCTTCGCGGCAGTACCTATTTCCCTCGAAATTAAAATAAGCGATATGATCTGCTGCAGGGTTACTCATTAAAACACGACCATCTGTTGCAATCCTAAACAATGGATCGGGGTTTTGTAAAGCAAAAAGCGCTATATCGCGAATTTCATCTGTTGCCTTTTTCAACTCGCTTTTTTTGCGGTGAAGGGTGATTAGTAACTGCTTTAAATCGTCGTTTACAATATCTTTGGTCTTAAGTACATGCAAAAGGTCAATTAACGGATCGTGAAAGGCAAAATCATGCAGGGTAAGCTTGTGCTGTTTTACTTCTGTCATGTTATCAAACCAGGGCGAACCGATAAAAAGTAACTGGTTTGAGTTTTGCAGCAGTTCAAATTGCCCTCTCAATATATCATTAAATGCGTTATTCACTTCAACTATTACCAGTTGCTTGCAAACCCCACACAGCGATACAAATGTTGCCGGTACATTGGCTGGGCGTTTTAAGCTAAAGTGATCATAAAATAAGCGCTCAGGAGGCTGTTCAAAAATCTTTTTTAAACTGTTACCACATGATTGTATGGTAAGGTCCTGGTTAATTAAAATATAAAATGGGAATAACTGGTTAAATTGATCTTCATTAAAAGAAAATATCGGATCGACACTCATTTTATATTCAGTAAAATCAATCAATAGTTAGTATTTATAACTTTTTTGCGCTATTACCAACGCCCTATCTTACTACGCAAAATACTGGCTATCTGTTTCATAGCATCAGTTTATTTTTCCAACATTATCCGGGTAAATTAAAAACAATGGTAAAAACAGCCCCCAAACAAAAAAGAGCCGGTTATCATTTCTGATACAGGCTCTTTTTTGTTACCTAATATTAGGCTATAGTTTAGCCGTGGCGCTGGCGGCTAATTTGCCTGCCGGCACGGTTTTGCTGGCGGTAAACCTGCCTGAATTGTTGGCGGTTTAAGCTCCCCCCGCTGGCCTGGCGGTCGGCGCGGATAGTACGGTTAATATTTTGCTGCCGGTTTTCGGCGCTGGCGGCTTCACCGGCATTCATTTGTCCGTTACGAATGCCCTGTGCTATCCTTTGCTGCTGATTGGCTCTTCTGTCGCCTATGGGGTTATCGCCATAGTGGGCATTGCTATTGTTGTGTTTATCAGCATAGATAGAATTACTTATCCTGTTTTGCTGCCGGTTTACCTGGCTTTTTTCCTGGTTGGTTAAATGCCCATCGTTATTAGCCCTATCGGCGCGCACCTCTTTGTTCAGGTTAGCTTCGCGGTTTTCCAGGTTTTTGGTTTCGCCGGCAGTTAGTTTACCAGATGATACGCCATTGGCAATACGACCCTGCTGATCAAACTGGCGACCGCCTACCCTGTTCATGGCCACGGTACCCGGTACGCCGTGGTTTGTTGAGGCAAACTGGCTGCGATCATGGCTGGCAGTTCGTTCATGGTCCAACTGGTTTGATGTTGGCTGTACGTGGCGCTCGTTCATAGCGCTACGTTCCTGCTCGTTTGGCCTGGCATTAACCCCGCCCTGGCCGTTAAAGCTGGTGCGGTTTATAGTAGTATTATTAATAACCGTATTGTTTACGTAAGTATTATGCACAATGGTGGTGTTTACGTTTGCCGCAGCGGTATTGTACCTGAATACGTTGCCGGCCCAAATACCGCCGCCAAAACCTACACCGCCATAACCGTAGCCGTAGTTAATGCCGCCATAGAAACCAACATGAGGCCCCCAATAACCTGCGTGAAAACCGTACACCCCGCCCTCAAAGCCCCAATAGGCCGGTGTCCACAGCAACCCAAAATGCGGTGGCCTAACCCAAACGCCGGGCACCCAGTAATAGCCATCAGGATCGGCGTATGCCCAATATCCCGGTGTCCATATATAACCATCGCCGGGGCAAACCGGCTGTGTATAAACCGGTAGTGCCGGAGGCGCAATATGTGCAGATATACTGATGCCTACACTCACCTGTGCATTAACCTGCGGGGCTGCAGCTGCCAGGCCCGCAATTAAAACCATGTTTCTGAATATCCTTTTCATAAGTAATCTTTTACTGTTTTAATAGTGACAAAAAACAAAACATGTGGTTTAAAAGGTTTTTAAAGGTTCATTATTTCTTCATCATAATGGAGGCGTTATGGAACATCCCTCCCCGGAAACCGGACCCATCTATGGCGAACTTGGCAAACCATTCCTTGTTGGTATCTGCCGCCTGCGCAATCCTGACGATATCAACAGCCTCGATAATTTGCATGGAAGATTGTTTAAGGGAACGGTTTGATGACAACATTACCCAACCACCGTTTTTATCATTTATATTTAAGCCATCAAAAAAATATAAATGACCAAGGCCACCATTCATAAAATACTAACCATCATGATTGCCCTGGTGTGGCTTGCCAATGGCTTGCTTTGTAAGGTGCTTAACCTGGTTCCGCGGCACCAGCAAATTGTGGGGAGGATTTTGGGCGAAACACATGCCGGGCTGTTAACCAAACTGATAGGCGTTTCAGAAATATTGATGGCCGTATGGATCATGAGCGGCATCAAATCGCGCTTGAATGCGGTAACACAAATGCTTATTATAGCCATCATGAACTGCATTGAGTTTGTTTTAGCACCCGATTTGTTATTGTGGGGCAAGGCAAATTCGGCATTCGCATTTATGTTCATCGCGTTGATTTATTACAACGAATTCAAATTGCGTAAAAACCTGGTCATTTAAATCATATGCGTGCATTTTTAAAAGACCATCCTTTTGCTGTCGAGGCTTTTTTTGAGTATTCTGTTGTATTAACATTCGCATTTCCGAAGCAACAATTAGCGCATTTGATTCCCGAATGTTTAACGCTGGATACCTACCAGGATAAGTGGGCGTTTATAGCCATTGCGCTGGTTAACACCACAGGGTTGCGACCAAAGGGCTTCCCTAAGTTTATGGGGAATGATTTTACGTTGATAGGGTACCGTGTATTTGTCCGTTATACAAACAATGCCGGCAAGCGTTTACGCGGCCTGTATATATTAAAATCCGAAACGGACAAAAAGATGATGGAGTACCTGGGCAACCTGTTTACACACTATGCTTACACCACTACAGATATTGTACAACGACAGCATGACGGTCAGCTTTACATCCAATCCGCCAAATCCGGCCTCAATCTGCATTTAAAGGTAAAAGAAGAGTACATCGCGCTGCCTGCCGGCTCTCCCTTTGCAGACTGGAAAGAAGCCCGCAAATTTGCCGGCCCGCTGCCGTTTACTTTTACCTATGATAAGCAAACCAAAAAGGTGTTGATTATTGAAGGTGTAAGAGAAGATTGGATTCCGAAACCTGTTGAGGTTGTCAGTCAGCACATTTCGTTTTTTAATGATATGGAATTAGCTGGTGGAATTTTAGCCAATGCTTTTATCATTAACAACATTCCGTATTATTGGAAAAAAGGAAGGACTGAGCAATGGAACCATTAAGAAAACCATTGCAGGGCGTATGGAACATTATCTGCTTTAACCGACACTTTTATATCATTGCGACCGTATTGATAACAGGTTTGCTTTTAGCAGCCCCCTATTTCAACTCTTCGTTCAACATTTTAATAGTTATCTTTAGCTACCTGGTTGCCATATCAACGTTGGTATCGCTTGCTGTTTCTTTGTATATCTATGACCTTTCGGGTCTGTACAAACTGAACTGGCTGAACACCCTGCCCATTACCTCACCTGCTATCCTTGTAAATATCAATGCGGGATTTGATGAAACCACTGAGCTGTTACAGCTTAAATACCCCGGCGCATCATTAACAGTTTACGATTTTTATGATCCTCAAAAGCATACCGAGGTTTCTATAAAACGGGCGAGAAAGGCCTACCCCGCTTTTGATGGAACAATACATGTAAGCACGGCGGCAATACCCTTGCCGGATAACTATGCCGATGTTGTGTTTTTAATATTTGCCGCCCATGAAATAAGGGATAAGGCCGGGCGCAATCAATTTTTTGGGGAGCTTTACCGGGTTTTAAAACCTGGCGGCAAAGTGGTATTGCTTGAGCATCTGCGGGATGTGCCAAACTTTATGGCTTACAACCTGGGTTTCTTCCACTTTATGTCCAGGCAATCCTGGTTGAGCACGTTTGCCAACACTGGATTTAACATCGCCCGCGAAACAAAATTCACGCCTTTTATTACCAACTTTGTGCTCAGTAAAAATGGAAACACAAATTAAAATAGTTGGCATAATTTTAATGCTCCTGGCTTTGCTGCACAGTGTGTTCCCCAGGTATTTTAACTGGGTAACCGAACTTAGGGATGTAAGCCTTGTTAACCGGCAAATGATGTATGTGCATACTTTTTTTATAGCCCTTACCCTTGGCTTAATGAGCTGCCTATGCCTTACCTCGGCCCATGACCTGGTTGCAACCAAATTGGGTAACCGTATCGCTTTCGGGTTGGGAATATTCTGGACGGCAAGGTTAGTAATTCAATTTTTTGGTTACTCCGCAGATTTGTGGAGGGGGAAACGCATGGAAAGCGCTGTACACATTGTTTTTTCTATTTTGTGGCTGTATATGAGTGTGGTGTTTTTTATGATCTATTTTAATCATTAAAAACATCTTTGAGAGGGTGGTATTTATAAATACCCCGCGGCTACAGATTAACCATCGTTAAAAACATAAACTCTCACCCATTGTTCCTTAAAAAACCCAAGCAAATGAACAATCAAGCAACCTCTAACTGGCCCGTTTTAGATTATCACGATCTGAAAGAAACTATAGCTACCGTACACATGTACACCCAGGTAGTTGGCAAAATAAGGCTGCAGCAAATGCCCTGGATCAACCATTCATGGCAGGTTACTTTGTATGTAAGCCCTACAGGGTTAACAACCGGCAGCATGCCATATGCCGGTGGTGTTTTCCAGATCGACCTTGATTTCATCAGCCACCAGGTACAGGTAACTACCAGCCAAGGGGCAAAGCTTTATTTTGCCATAGGCGGTAAAACGGTAGCCGAATTTTATACGGATTTGATAAATACCCTGCAACAGGCCGGAGTAAATGTAACTATATACGCGGTACCCAACGAGGTTGACCCAGCCATACCTTTTGCCCAAAACCATGCGCCCTGCGGCTATGATGCTGCTGTAATGCACAATTTTTGGCAGGCACTGGTGCGTATCCATAATGTATTTACCGATTTCAGGGCCGGTTTCCAGGGCAAGAACAGCCCGGTACACTTTTTCTGGGGTGGTTTTGATTTGGCTGTTACCCGTTTTTCGGGCAGGCCGGCGCCCCTGCACCAGGGTGCTATGCCTAATATGCCCAAAGCGGTAATGCAGGAGGCTTATTCACAAGAAGTAAGTTCATGCGGTTTTTGGGCGGGTTCGGATGCATTTCCGCACCCAACATTCTATTCGTATTGTTACCCTACCCCGGACGATTTTGGCACACAGCAGGTAGCACCAACCGAGGCGTTTTACAGCACCGAAATGGGTGAATTCCTGCTCACCTATGAATCGGTGCAACGAGCTGCAAACCCCGAAGCTGTTTTGCTTGAGTTTATGCAATCTACCTATGATGCCGCTGCAACAACCGGCAACTGGGACAAAACCTTGCAATGCGACCTATCAGCACTGAAGAACCGGCGTTAACATGTTGCCAGGCAGCCATAAAATAAACTGGCCCTGCTCCGTAAGGAGACAGGGCCGGTTAAAGCATGTATGGGCTGGTTTTTAAGCTACCAGGTTAGCTTCGGCACCAAAGGCCTGGTCGATGATTATTTTCCAGGTACCATCGGTTTGCTGCTGCATCACTTCGATGCCTTTGGCAGCCACTTTTACTTCGTCGCCATCGGTAATGCTCCATTCAGAGCGACCCAGGGCTATATTTCCTGTTTGAAGGCAATACACGGTTTTAATCTCCATTTTTCCTTTGATGGATAAAATAGCTTTTATCGAATCTTCAAACTGTTGCCTGCCCGATACGGGCTTGTTTGGTTCGGGTACAATAATGCCGGTTACATCATACATACTCATTACGGTGGCTACATCGCCAGTATTAAAAGCAGCGGCCAGTGTTGCGTGGGCATCTTCGGCCCTTTTTGGTAAGTTCATGGTTTATTAAATTTATGAGTGAATTGAAATTGTTAAAGAATTGACAGGAAGTTTTTATCGCTGATGACCGCGGCTGCAAGCCGGCTAACATTATCATAGGCCTTATTAAAAAGAAACGGCCCCATGCTAACGCGTTTTACACCCAGCGAAGCCAGCGCTTCAAAATCGGGCAGTGCAGGCATGCACATTACATTAACAGGCAAGCTGGTAGCATTTACAACCGCTTTAACATCGTCAATATGGATAATACAGGGCACAAAAACTCCGCTGGCGCCCGCGTTTTCATAGTTTTTAACGCGGATAAGTGTTTCGGGCAATGCCGACGGCAGGCCCAGCAGGAAACCATCTGTGCGGATGTTTAAAAACAGCTTTAAGTTGTTCCTGCTGATGTGGTTTGCCACGGCCGACAGCGTCTTTTGAAATTCATCTACAGGCTGCAGATACCGGCTGTCACCGGCAATAGTATCCTCCAGGTTTATGCCAACCACGCCTGCGTCGTGAAGTTTATCAATGTTGGCAATAATGCCTTCGATAGTGCGGCTGTACCCCCCTTCCATATCTACCGAAAATGGGATGTTAACCACTTCAACAACCCGTTTGGCCAGTTGCAGCAGCACTTCAAAGGGCAGGTTCTCGCCATCCTGGTAACCCATTGCATTTGATAGCGCCTGGCTGGAAACACCAATAGCCTTGTAACCATTGGCCTCAAAAATTTGTGCACTCTTTACATCCCAAATGTTCGCTAAAATAAGCGGGGTTGGATTTTGGTGCAGTTGCGAAAATGTTTCGAAATTATTCATGTTGTACCTTTGTTTTAATTGTTGAAACAAAGGTATGGCGGCTGCAAATGCCAAAATTGTACAAACCGGAACGGTTTAAATTATTGCTGTAAAAGCTGGTTAACCGGGGTTATATTTTGCAGGTAGGCCGAGGGTGTAAAGCCTGTAAAAGATTTAAAATCGCGAATAAAATGCGATTGGTCAAAATACCCGCTATCATAAGCGATAGCAGTAAAGGGCTGCTCGTTTTTGGTGATAAGTTTAAGACTGTACTGAAAACGAATAATTTTATTGAATGATGATGGCGACAAGCCGGTATGTCTGTAAATTAGTTTGTGCAGGTACCGCGGAGTGATACCATATTTTGAAGCGATATTGCCCAGGTTATTTTCGGCGGGCTCTTTTTTTATGCTTGATAAAATATGGGCTACCCTGTCGATTCCGGGTGCTCTTTTTTCGCTGTCCATCAGCCGTTTTACCAGGAAGTTTTCTATCAGTGTTATTCTTTTTAGCTGGTCTGTTGTTTCCAGCAGCCGGGCGTGCAGTATTTTGCCGGGACTGCCAATAACATCTGTAAAATCGGTTATCCGGTCGTTAAACGCGCCCATTTCATCGTTGAAAAAATAGGCCGCCGAATGTGTAAAAAACTTAATGCCCAGCATAGTATGCCGCCCCTTGGACCGGATGGCCAGGGGTTTTGTAATTTGTCCCCATAGCTCAATGGGCGGCGTTTTCAGAAATTCGTGATCAACCAGCGATTCCCAGGTACCACTACCCAGGTTAAAGATAACTTCCATATCGCCGCTCGGAAATACGGTATCCTCAAATTCCGCGTCCGAATCTGATTCAAAAATATAATAATGCCTTACATAAGGCTTTAAAATATCCGATGGAAAAAAGTGTTTAAATTCCATAATGTGAATTTACGGTTCTTCTGTAACATCATTCCTAATTTATTGCATTATTTGTGGCGGTCGCTGCTGAATGAATCGCGAAACATTTTCCAGCCTGCGGGTGTCTTCTTCCACAACACCAGGAATTTACCTTCGTCAAACAGCTTATTATTCACATCGTACGATTTCCAAAGTCCTACTTCGGTGACATAATGCTCACCGTCGCCAAATACATCAAGGGTAATAAATTTTCCGTTCCGCAGTCCTATTTTGTCATAAGCTATCTTAAAAAACTTAAGCGGTGCATCGGCTCCCTTCATGGCCGGAGCATTTGGCGGCATTATCCAGCAATCTTTTGCATACCGGTTGATAAATATAGCCGGATCGTTTTTAACAAAAGACTGGAAGTAAACGCGGTTACTTTCCGCTATCGCTTTTTTAGCTTCGGCCAGATCTTGGTTTTTACTTTTTTGCTGGGCATTGCCGGTATAAAATACCGATGATAAGGCCAGGGTAATAATAAGGGTGATTTTAAACATAACAACAATATTTGATTGATGATACAAAGCTATTGTTGCTAATGGTGACAAAATTGTACAAACCGGAACTGTTTCTTTGTATTTACTATCGTATCGGATAGCCGGCCTTATAGTTTGGTTTTTATAAAAATATTGGGTTAAATTTGATTTATGAGCGTATTGGGAAACACGAAAAACGAGCAGGAAGAGAAAGTACTATTGGCTTTTTTGGATAGCCTGCGTTATAACTACCAGGCCGATGTTCGCAAAAGTGCGGATGAGTTCAACAGCGAATTTATTGATGAATACAATGCCGAGATTGAACAGGCCGATGCCGCAATTGAAGCAGGGAGTTTTGTTAACCATGATGATGTGGAGCAACTTTTCCAAATCAGGCATTCGAGCTGAAGGCCGTTTACACGGCAATAGCTGCCGGCCCACAATTACCCGCAGGTTCGCGTTAGTGATAGCGCGGATACCGGCCTGCGCCTAAGGCCGGTTGTGGGCACAGCACCGGGGGCGCAGTATGAGCAGGTAGCACGGCCACCACTTCTACCGTTGGTGGAAACGCCCGGCATACTGCGGTTGTATCCTGTTAATTTTCTTCGTCAGTAAAACGTATATTTTGCTTAATTGATTGAAGGTGGTGTTGGTTAACCTGTTGTTTCAATGTATCGAAGTCGAAGTTGTGATTTGTACCACAATCAAGCATATTGAAATATACCGAGGGACTTAAACTTTCAAAGTATTCGATAATATTGCTGGTCCAGATGATTTGGCAGTTCCCCTTAATCAGCGGGATTATTTCGGCAATACCCTCCTGGAACTTAATTGACCGGATATGGCAGCTTTCCAGGTTGCCCTGCGGAAAAAACAGCAACAGGTTACCCGGTTCGGCCAGTTGTTCGGCAGCATATGCAAAACTTTCCCTGATAGATACTTTACCCGGCTCAACAGAAAAACTACCACAATACCTGAGCCAACGGTTCTTTTGCATTTGTTTTTTTACCGACATGATGTATAAACGCTTCATCTGCCCCTGCTTTAAAATTACCTTCCAGGCTAAATAAAAACCTAAAAAACCATCACCAAAGCCAAAGTGATTGCATAATAAAATATAGGAATGACCGGGCTTAATTTCAATTGGGTTAATAACCAGTTTATTTAAACGCGATTTTAAAACCCTTTCGACCAGGTACCCGGCCATTTTTAATAAAAAAAAAGGTAGTGGCTTTGATTTAATGATCATAATAACAGGCCTCCTAAAACCGCAGCAAAACGTTTATTAATTATTTCGTGGCTTTCATCCATATCTATTATTTCGGCGTTTTTTATCCGGGGTAAAAAGGCTTTTCCGATAGCAAGCGGATACTTTTTATCGCGCTTACCAAAAATAAAAATGCTCCTTATATCATAATCGTTAAGCGACCTGGTCAACTTTGCTTCATCGGTTATTAAAAACCGTAAATAAGTAAAGCATGCATACATGTTAAATCTTAACTCCTCTGTTTCAATTTCTTTTAACAAAATATTGTAGCCTTCGGCATCTATAAGTCCTACCCTTTTGCAGGTAACCAACAGGTTTACCATGGCGTTTTTACTTAAAACTATTTTTTCTAAAATTTTATTACCGGCCGCATTCCTGCTAAAAAAACTAACCATACGGCCCGGTTTAATAGACGATGGCGCCGCAACAATATATTCGTTAATCAAAAACGGAAGTTCTTCAACAACCGCTGTTGCATAATGCGACCCCATAGAATAACCTATAACCGAAAACCGGTCTATCTGCATTGCTTTGCAAAAGGAAACTATTAAATCAGCGAGTTGTTTTTTGGTAAGCCCGGTTTTTACAGCTGCTAAACTATTATCCTTCAATTTTGTTTCTTTATGAAAGAAAAGGTCAAACCCCCAAAAGGTATATTTGTTGCCAAGTTCGGGCTCTAAAGCTAAAAACTGTTTGCCGTGCATACCAAAACCATGAAAACATAACATATGCGCTTTTCCCGTTCCAAATTTATAATAATGGAGATCTACTAAGTCGGTTCGGTAGTAATGTGAGGTCAATGGCTTAAGCTATTTTATCAATTAAGGCCAAAGCCCAGGCATAGTCGCCATCGTGCGATATGGTAAGGCTTACCTGGTAACATTTAAGATTAGGTTGTAAAACCACATGCGGGCGACCGGAAGCTTTTGTCCTGATAATTTCTATTTTTTTCCAGCTTAAAGGTGCCGGGTCAATTTGCTTAACCGCCTTGTAAACGGCCTCTTTGGCTGCCCAGGTAGATGCGTAACGGAGAATTGGATCGCTAAAACTATCGCAGTAGTCAATCTCGGCAGCGGTATAAACTTTATTTTTAAACAAGTCGGTTAAAGAAGTTTTAAAATCGGCTAAACATACCAGGTCGTTGCCCACTGCAAATCGCTGCAAGGCTGTTAATTCCTTGACCGATGACTCTATTTTATGCTCCATCTACGGGTATTGCCATTATATTAAAGCCGCCATCAACAAAATGAATATTTCCGGTTACCTTTTTTGAAAGATCCGAAAAGTAATACAATGCTGTATCGCCAACATCCCCCGCATCAATATTGCCTAACGGCGCCGTAATTTTTCCTAATTTCCTGATCTTACGGATCCCGTTTATGCCCCCTGCTGATGATGTCATGACCAAACCGGCAGAAATTGCGTTCACCCTCACCTGCTTGGTCCTGAAATAACTGGCAAGATATAATACAATGGTTTCAAGGGCTGCTTTGTTAATGGCCATACCCGCATATTCGGGGAACACCCTGCTTCCGGCATTATAAGTAAGTGTTAGGATAGATGCATTTTTTTGCAGCAGGTTTTCGGCCACCCGCGCTATTCTTAACAGCGAATAGGCGCTGATATTGAAGGAATCCATCAGGTCTTCAAACGGGATATCGATATATGATGGTGCAGGCTCTTTACTACCCGGCAAGGAGGAACACATCACTTTTTGATTGCCAAAAGCTACGGCATGCAGTATATAGTCAATGGGGCCTAATTCCTGGTGTACAAAATTTAAAAACGTTGTAATTTGTTCTTCATTCCTTACATCAACCTGTTTGGCAAAGCGGGTATCAATATTCAGCCTTTCCATCAGGTAAAGTACATCGTCCTTAGTATCCTCAACATAGCTAAGGGCAAGCCTGCAACCAGATTGATTTAGTTTTAAGGCAACATCATAAGCTATGGAGCTATCGTTCCTTACACCAAATATAACGGCAACTTTATTGTTGTTACTAATCATATGTTATGCTTCGATACTTTTAAAGCGCTGTTTGTACCGCCAAACCCGTAATTAAGGCAAACAATACTGTTAATTTCTTTTGAAAAGCTTTTTTGTGGAATAAGGTTCCGGTAAGCTTCCAAAGGTTTGGTTGGGCCGGTCCATTGGCTTGTTTTCTGGTAACTTTCCAGTTCGGGATTAAGTTGTACCGAATTTAAGCAAGGCAAAACTTTCTGCTCTTTAAGCATCAGCAAAGCCGTAATAAACTCAACTCCCCCCGCGGCGCCCAACATGTGCCCGAATTGCGATTTTGGCGCCGAAATATGATAGCCATCCTCACCTAAAACATCTACTACGCTTAACAGTTCAATGGCATCGCCTGCCGGTGTGGAAGTGCCATGTACCTTTACAACATCCGGTTTACCTTCCGACTCAGAAAGCAAACCTTTCCATAAGCGTTTCTGGCCGGCAAAGGATGGAAAAAACATATCACCATCGCCATCAGAGTTATTAAAATACTCATCAATTACACCTAATATCTCAGCACCCCTGGCTATAGCCTGTTCATATTCTTCAAGTGCTACTATCCCTGCGCCAAATGAGCATACGAACCCGTTCCTGTTTATGTCAAAAGGGCGGGAACTTTCTTCGGGACTAAAGCCTTTGCTCAGCACCTGCATACCATCAAAACCAATAAAGGTTTCTAACGATGTACCTTCAACCCCGCCGGCAATAACCCTGTCCTGTAAACCAAATTTAATTAAACGGTACGCGTAACCTATATTACCAAGCCCGGTTGCACAGGCCGACCCGATAGCTTCGCAAACGCCTTTATTTTTTATGAGTATAGATACATTGGCGGCTTCGCGAAAAACCATGGTACGGTCAACAGTGTGTCCTCCGCTTAGGCGTGTTTTTTTACCCAGTTCATAAAAATTATGCCAGGCGTTGCGTAAAATAACGTTGCCAGCTCCACCAGAGCCTATAACCACACCGGTTTGCTCTGACTGGGTTTCTGCGTCCGACCATCCGGCCATTTTTATGGCATCTAAGGTGGCCAGCATCGCCCAGATACTCCCAACATCGGCAGTGGCTAAATTGGCAGGCGGTATCCTGTCCAAATTATCAACATAGGTTTCCGGGTAGTTTGCGGCTAATGATGAATATATCACATCAATATTCATCTCCTGTTCTGTTATATAACCAGATACAGACGACCGGATATTTTTGCCATAGGCCAACGCCTGGTCCCATGACCTGATCAGGCTTTGATCTGCAAATATCTTCCGGCTAAAATCGTCCAGATTTTCACAGGCAGGGAAAGCTCCGCCCATTCCTACAACCGCTACTTTCCTGCCTTTCATATTAATCTTTTTCTTTTGACTTCAATATCAGATCAACAATATCTTTAACCTGCGACCCTAAATCATCAATGTCATCGTCTTCAAACTCAACATCAAACTTCTGCTCGGTTTTAGCCACAATATTTATCATCTCTGTTGATGGGGTGTTCAGATCTTTTATAAAATCAGTTTCTTCTGTTACGCCCACCAATTTATCCGGATTTATTGTTCTTACGGTTTTAAGTATCTCTACCAAACCATCAATAATTTCTTGTCTTTCCATTAATATTTTAATTGCTGTTAAATTAATTCTTTTTTAATTGATCTTCCTGTTATGTCATTAAATTCGGCAATAAGCGTAAAACCGGCCCCTATATCATATGCCAGCAAACGTTCTTCGGTAAAATCTTCAAAATGCTTATCCAGGTTAATGCCTGTGGGACATTTATAAATCCTTCCGTCGCAAACTATCTGCCTGAATTTATAAAATTTTATGTTCCCGATACTTATAAATGTGTCACCCTTTTCTAAATAACCTATAAAATTTACCTGGCCAATACTTAAAAACCTGGGCACGAATTTTTCGGATAACTCTACCGGAGTAGAGGCCAATTTCTGGCATTCTAAAAATACGCTGCATGAACCGGAAGTGGCCTGTGCAAATGCTTCTATCTGGTCAACCCCTCTAAAAATATTAAAATGGTCTTCCACATCCCGATCCTTCGGGGTGTAGCTTGCAACAATACCTACATTTGGCGAATGCCAGTGATAATTATCAATCAGCAACTTTGTTGGTCCGTGGTTAACCAGTACATCCTTCGGGTCCGAATCACATAAATTGTGTATCAGTACTCCCTGATCATAATAACCCGCCATTAATATGTATGTTAGTTCCGTTTATATAAGATGCTTTGTCTGAAACCAGGAAAGCCACTACTTCTGCCACTTCATTTACGCTGCCAAAGCGGTTAGCCGGTATAGCTGTAAGGAATTTTTGCTTTTCGGCTTCCGGGATCCGGTCAGTCATATCTGTTTCAATAAAACCCGGCGAAATGCTGAGTATCCTTATTGCATGCTCTTGATTAAGCGCTGCCACTTCTTTGGCCAACGATTTTGAAAACGCTATCAAACCTGCTTTTGTGGCCGCATAAACAGCCTGGAACGCATTGCCCGTTTCGCCAACAACCGAACTTACATTGATAATTACACCCCGTTTTTTTAAAGTGAAAATTTTCATTGCAGCCTTACAGATCATGACAGGGGCTTTAAGGTTTACCTGCAGTATCCTGTCAATATCATTTTCGGGCTGGTAAATTAAAGATTTGTCTAACGTTATGCCCGCATTATTAATTACGGCTACCAAGGTATCCCCATGCTCTTTTTTTAAGCGGTTACAAAACTCATTAAGCTCCTGCCTATCGTTCAGATCGGCACAAAGTAAATGGCTTCCGGGCTCAATATGGGTAAAACTTTCTTTGCGGGTAGCATGTAATATTAAAGTATATTCTTTTGAAAGTATTTTTGATATTGCCAGGCCCAAACCCCTGCTTGCTCCGGTTATCAATATCTTTTTTTCAACCATTTGTTAAACGATTTTTTACGTATCAATTAAAAGTTATTTAGGTAGATGTATTTTCAATGCTTGTATTACGTTAACCCATAGATGATTAAATTAACGTAACCTCAATTGTGGTTAGGAACAATAACTTACCAATACATTATTATACTCAATAGTGAATATGTATTTCAAATGTAAGTTTTAAATTGCAATTCTATAAACTGTTTGGCCCGATTTACCATTAAAATAATAAACTGTACTTCGATTTAAATAAGAGCCAGGAATCAAGAGTCAAGAATCAAGACAAATATTGCGAACTGGCTATTAGCAGGTTATATGCTAATACATACTATGTATTTATCTTTATTTCGATAATTTGAAAAGCTGATAAGCAAGCTCTTTTTACCTGGCTGCATTTAAAAAGCCTGTATACTAGTAGCTTTTATGATCGCACAGATTATCAATACTTTTCTTGATTCTTATTTCTTGATTCTATTATTGTTTTATCCTGTTCAGGCCTTCTTTTGCCTGGGTATCTATGCTGTTTTGATATTCATGGTTCTTCATCTGCAGGGCCTGGTTGTAATAGTCGGCAGCTTTTTTATAATCCTTTTTCTGTTCGTAAATAACACCGGAGAACAATGCCGAATTGGCCGCATAATAATAGGTTTCTTTTTTGCCAATGTTAATTGCCTTTTGGTAGTTGGTTAAAGCATCATTGAAAACATTCATACGGTCATAGGTACGTCCAAACCTGTAATAAAGCTCAATTTTATCCCTTATGTTTTTAAGATCGTTTACCTGTTTCGATTTTAATTGCGCCAATGCATTGTTATAATAGCCGCCATCAAAATACAGCCTTGCTTTTAAAAGCTCCAGATCGGGTTTAACATCATTGGCTTCCTTTAAAGCCTGTTTGTCTTTTTCGTCGGTGGTGTAACCTTTGGTACGTGTCAGCTTTATATAATTGTTATAATTGTTTAAATCATTCCTCAAAAGATAATAGTAGGCCAGTTTTTGGTAGGAGTCTTTAATATAATTGATCCCCCTGGTATCTTTTAAAAACTTTAATAAGTAAATATTGGCATCGGTATCCATACGGCATAATTTTGCATTACCTAATAAATAACTTATTGCCGGCAAGGCCGGATACAGGTTTGATTTTGGTGCGTTTTGAAGGTAATTGATAGCCTCGTCATTATGCCCGGTTTTATAGGCAACATAGCCTTGCAAATAAGCTTTCAAAAGGCTTTTATCATTCATCCCATCTAACAGCTGTGCCAGGTGTGCATAGTTGTTCCGGCTGTGTAATACATCTATATCAGTAAAGCATATCAAAAAAACAGCCTCATCATTATAATAACTATAGGGCGAACCTGCTATCTGGGCCCTGAATTTTTCCAGCTGTTTATACCCGCTTGCGATATCGCCCCGAATGCCGAAAAAATTCGCTATTCCTCTTAAGTTAGATGGAATGGCTCCAAAGATCACATCCAGTAAAGCCAGGCTTTTTTGGTTGGGTAAAAAATCTTTGTATTTCTTGTTGTTTTCGTTCAGCAGGTTTTTGGCCTTGTTTAAATCAAGGGTAGAGGCCGTAAAATCGCCAAATTTGGCTTTTAACATTCCCCATTGAAGATAGATCTCGGCCTGGGCAAACAAATAATAAGGTGAATTTTCGTCGTTATCTTTTATGACATCAATCCTGTCCGACTTCAGGTCTTTTAATTTTTCATATTCGCTTTTATTTTCTGAAGTAAGCAGGTGTAAATAATCGGCGTAATTATCAAGCAAAACTGTAATGCCATTTTGCGGATTTCTTAGTTTTTCGTCCTGGATATACTTTTTAGCATCATTAAATTTTAACTCATATATGGCTTTATAAGCCGCTATTGAATTGTTATTGAATACAAAATTTGCCTGTACAGACAATTGAAAACCTAATAAGAACGATAGTAGTAAAACAGATTTATAAAACATTTTAAAAAGGTAACGACCAGCTTTTAGCTTTGTTTAACATGTCAGTATAGATTAGCTTCAAAGCTATAGGTTTAAATGCAGTTTTAAGCTTTGTTGTTTATTTTTTGTCTCCTGCCAGGTAGCTATCAATACAAATAGGTAAAGGAAAATATCATCAAATAGTTTTACAAAGGCATAGAAAAAAGAACGCTTAAAACCATACTCCAAACATAGCGGTAATTAAACCACTTCGGCCATATCTGCCAATACTTCTTCGGCCGGTTTCCCTATCACTCCATTTATTGAAAAATGCATTTTCAGGCACTCCAAAAAGTTTTGGATGGCAGGTGTTTGCTTGATAGTTGCTGCATACCAGGTGCGTTGGGCAATGGTATGATGCAGGGGTTTTGTCACAATGTTGCGACCATTGAGGTATGGTTTAACAATCCAGTCGGCCATAACGCTGATGCCAAGGCCTGCGTTCACCATCTCGATAGTAGCATCGGTATAGTGAATGCGGTGCAACGTTTTGGGCTTTACCTGCTGCGCCTGGATGAGGGCTTCAATCACCGGCGTGTCCTGGTATGATGGATCATACAATGGTAAAATGAGTTCTTCGTCCTGGAAATCCGATACGCTGATAATGTCCTTTTTTGCCAGCGGATGATCGGTACAAATTACGGCCACAAGCTGATCTTCAAAGATAGGCTCGTATACAATTTTGGTATTTATCATCTGCGTACGCACTATGCCAATATCCAGTTCGCCGCGCATTAAATACTCCAGCGGGCGGCGCGTCGCATCCGATAAAATGTGGATATTGATATCAGGCCAGCGGTTTTTGTAATATTTGATGATGCCCGGCAACCAATGATAAGCCGTGTAACATTGCATGCTGATGGTAAGTTTCCCTGTCTTGCCGTTCTTGTAATTCTGTATGTCTTCTTCAAGCGAATTCAGCTCGGCCAGGATCTTTTCGGCGCTCCGCAGGAAGCGATACCCCTGCTCGCTAAGATGGAGTTTTTTACCCTGCCGGTGAAAAACTTCAATATCCATTTCGCGCTCCAATTCCTTCAACTGATGGCTCAGCGCCGACTGTGTTAAATGCAAAGTTGCGGCTGCTTTTGTAAGCGATCCTTCTTTAGAAATTGTATCAACCAAACGGAAATGATGCAGTGCAATATTCATATATTAGTTTTTCTAATGATTATGACAAAATTAATTCATTTTTCTAATATATATGATACATCTACATTTGCCGTGTACAAATTACACTACAATGTTACAGATACCTTCAAAACAATTACTTCTGTTTTTAGGTGTTTTTTATGTCATCCAGGCTCAGGCTCAGCAAAAGGTTCTCAATATTAAAGATGCTGAACAAATGGCGCTCGCTAATTACGGTACCATCAAGTCGAAAGCTAATCAGTTAAACGCTGCCAGGGCATATTTAAAAGAAACACGCACAGAATATTTACCGGATGTAAGCATCTCGGCACAGCAAGACTACGGAACCGCCAATGGCCAAAACGGCCCGTTGTATGGCTATCATGGTCTTTCGGCGGCATCGTCGGGCCCTGCACTGCCTAAGCAGAACTGGAATTCGGCATTTGGCTCCCTCTACCTAAGCAACGTAAGCTGGGATTTTTTCAGCTTTGGCAAAGCGAAGGAAAAAGTTAAGGTGCAAAGCCAAGTGGTTAACCGTGAACAGGCCGACCTGACCCAGGAAACTTTTCAGCACCAGATACGCGTTGCGAGTACCTATCTTAACTTATTAGCCGCCCAGCAGTTGCAAAAAGCGCAGGAAGATAACCTTAGCCGGGCTATCGAATTGCAAAAAGTAGTTACCGCCCGTGTAAAAAACGGCCTTAATGCCGGTGTTGATTCATCGTTGGCTAACGCCGAAGTATCAAACGCCCGCATAGCTTTAACCAACACCCGGCAAACAGTACAGGATCAAAGCAACCAGCTATCAGTTTACTTAGGTATCCCGGCGCAGGAGTTTGAACTGGATAGCGCCTTTATTACCAAAGCGCCAACAACCCTGGCCGCGCAAAGCGCGGTTGCTGTTACAGATCATCCTACTTTGCGTTATTACCAAAACCGGATAGGCGTAAGCGATGAGCAGACCAAATACCTCAAAACGTTTGCCTTGCCAACTTTTAGCCTGTTTGGCGTTTACCAGGGCCGCGGCTCGGGCTTTAATTCCGATTATGGCACCAACCAAAACAGCTTCAGCAGCAGCTACGGCGCCGGTGCAGATCCTACCCGCTATAATTATCTGTTTGGGGTGGCTATGGTTTGGAATTTTACAACTATTTTCAGGACGCATTACCAGGTACAATCGCAAAAATTCACATCGGCACAATATAAAAATGATTATGACCTGGTAGCCCAGCAGCTACAGGCCCAACAATCATTGGCCGAAACCCGCATCAGCAACGCCCTTAAAAACTACAACGAAGTACCTGTTGAAGTAAAAGCAGCCAGCGATGCCTATACCCAAAAATACGCCCTGTACAAAAACGGGCTATCGAACATTGTTGATTTTACACAGGCACTTTACACACTAAACCGTGCCGAAGTTGATAAGTACATAGCATCTAACAACGTTTGGCAGGCATTGCTTTACAAAGCAGCCGCCACCGGCGATTTTGGCTTATTCATTAATAATTTTTAAAACTGATACACATTATATAATGGGAATGATAAAAGGGGCGCTTCAAAAACCAATTACCATATTGGTTATAGTAGCCGGGTTGTTTTTTTTCGGGATAAATGCGGTGCGTACTATCAAGATCGACATTTTTCCGGATTTGAACCTGCCGGTTATCTATGTATCTCACCCATACGGTGGTTTTACCCCAAACCAAATGGAGGCTTACTTTGGTAAGCAATATGTTAACTTGCTGCTATTTGTATCGGGTGTAAAAAGCATCGAAACAAAAAACATACAAGGCTTAACACTAATAAAAGTTACTTTTTACGAAGGTACCAACATGGCACAGGCCGCGGCGGAGGTCACGGCGTACACCAACAGGGCGCAGTCGGCGTTCCCGCAGGGGTCGCAACCACCGTTCATCCTCAGGTTTGATGCCTCTACCCTGCCGGTTGGCCAGCTGGTATTAAGCAGCGCCACTCGTACCAATAATGAATTGCTTGATTATGCTTCGGTTTATATCCGCTCGTCGTTTACCTCAATACCGGGTTTGGTTGCACCTGCGCCCTTTGGAGGTAACCAGCGCACCATTTTGATTAAAATAGATCCGACCGCGTTAAGGACCCACAATTTAACACCCGACCAGATTGTTGCAGCCCTGCGCGAAAACAACCAGAATACCCCGGCGGGTAACGTGCGTATAGGCGATTATAATTACCTGGCGCCATCAAATACCACCATTAAAAATGTAAAGGATTTTGGGGATATCCCGCTGTATAAAAACGGCATCCAAACTGTATTTATGCGCGATGTGGCCACCATTGAGGATGGGGCTGATATTACCAACGGTTACGCGCTTATCAACGGCAAGCGATCTGTTTACCTGCCTATTACCAAATCGGCCACGGCATCAACCTGGGAGGTAGTGCAGAATTTAAAGAAGGCATTACCACGATTCCAGGCCCTGGTACCACCGGATGTAAAGCTGTCTTTTGTGTTCGATCAATCGATTTACGTGATAAACGCTGTTAAGAGTTTGGCCGAGGAAGGTGCTATTGGCGCGGTACTTACCGGCTTAATGGTATTGCTGTTCCTGGGCGACAGGCGCGGGGCGTTAATTGTAATATTAACTATCCCAACCTGTATTATCTCGGCAATATTCTTCCTTTCGCTGTTCCATCAAACCATCAATATCATGACGCTGAGCGGACTATCGCTGGCTATCGGGATCCTGGTGGATGAATCAACGGTGACTATCGAAAATATTCACCAGCACTTTGATATGGGCAAACCCAAGGCATTGGCTATCTGGGATGCCTGTAAGGAGATTGCTTTCCCCAAATTATTGATCCTTTTTTGTATCCTGGCGGTGTTTGCACCGGCCTTTACCATGACGGGTATCCCAGGCGCTTTATTTCTGCCATTGGCATTAGCCATCGGTTTCTCCATGATCATTTCTTACTTTTTGGCCCAAACGTTTGTACCCATCATGGCCAACTGGATTATGGTGAACAAGCACGAAGACCATAGCCATCCCGACGGCTTCGCGTTGGAGGATGAAGGCGAACCATGGGAGCAAAAAGAAAAAGCGATGAAGCTTGCGTTAGAGCATCACAGCGAAAAGGCTACCAGGTTTGACAAGTTCAGGGAAAGTTTTATGCGCCTGATGGACCGTATGCTGCCGGCCCGCAAGCTTATTGTAACCGCATATGTGATAGGTGCATTCGCCTTGGCTTTTTTACTGTTTAACATCATTGGGCGCGATGTACTGCCTAAAGTAAACTCCGGCACATTCCAGGTGCGTTTACGTGCGCCGGATGGTACAAGGCTTGAACGTACCGAGATTATAGCGGTTAAAGCCCAGCATATATTGGGCGACATTGTGGGCAAAAACCACATTGCCATCACCTCAACATTCGTTGGCTCGCACCCGTCGTCATTCTCAACCAACCCGATATACCTGTTCATGGCCGGCCCGCAGGAAGCAGTTATGCAGATAAGCTTAACCGAGGATTACAAAGTAAACCTTGATGACCTGAAAGAAAAAATACGCTACCAGGTTGCTAAACAAATACCGGGGGTAAAACTATCTTTCGAGCCGATAGAACTTACTGATAAAATTTTAAGCCAGGGCTCGCCTACGCCTATCGAAATTGCCTTATCCGGCAAAAACAAAAAGCAAAACCAGGAATATGCCTTTAAAATTTTAGATAAGCTTAAGGATATCAAATACCTGCGCGATGCCCAAATAGGGCAGTCATTTAATTACCCTACCATCGATATCAATATCGACAGGCAGCGTGCTGCACAATTGGGTGTTGGGCTCAACGACATTTCCCGATCGTTAGTAGCTTCTACATCATCATCAAGGTTTACCGAAAAAAACAACTGGATTGATGAAAAGGCGGGCCTAAGCTACCTGGTACAGGTACAGGTGCCAGAGTACCAAATGAGCAGCCTGAACGATGTGCGCGAGATACCCGTACTGGCCAACCAGGCCCGCCCGGTACTTGGCGACGTTGCCGATATTAAAACTGGGGTTACCAATGGCGAAAACGATAATATTGGCGCTATCCCTACCCTATCGGTAACGGCCAACTTATACAATAAAGACCTGGGTACCGCAACAACCGATGTACAAAAGGCAATTGACGCTTTAGGGAAACCGCCCCGCGGTTTAACTATTGAAATGCGCGGTATGAGCCAAACACTAACAGCTACGCTGGATAGCCTGCAATCGGGCTTGATAGTGGCCATCCTGGTAATATTCCTGATGCTGGCTGCTAACTTTCAGTCGTTTAAAATGTCATTGGTCGTATTATCAACAGTACCGGCGGTGTTGTTTGGATCATTGTTTTTAGTAAAAATAATGGGATCAACGCTCAACCTGCAATCGTACATGGGTATGATCATGTCGGTAGGTGTATCCATCTCCAACGCGGTATTGCTGATAACCAACGCCGAAGAATTACGCAAGCATAATGGCGATGCATTAAAATCAGCCCGCGAAGCAGTTGCCCTACGTTTACGCCCTATTTTAATGACCAGTTTGGCCATGATTGTAGGGATGGTGCCCATGGCATCGGGCCTGGGCGAAGGGGGCGATCAAACATCGCCATTAGGCCGTGCCGTTATTGGCGGGCTTATAGCCTCAACCTTTGCAGCTTTACTGGTGTTACCCCTGGTTTTTGCCTGGGTACAAGCCGATGCCACAACCCAATCCGTTTCGTTAGACCCAGAAGATAAAGAAAGTAAATTTTATGTCCCTTTACATCATCATGAATAAATTTAAAAATAAACCGATACTTATCCTTGCCGCTTTTGCTATTGCTTTAAGCTCATTAAGTGCTTGCCACTCTGATGATAAGGAAAAACAGGACCAGCAGGCTGAAGAGCAAACGCAGGCAGCTGCCGAAACACCAACCGTTGAACTGGTGACTGTAGCCAAAGGTAAATTAAGCAGCAGCATTTCCATCCCCGGCGAACTGATCCCTTACCAGCAGGTGGATCTTTATGCAAAAGTTAACAGTTACGTTAAAAAACTTTTAGTTGATATAGGGTCTGAAGTACATGCAGGTCAGTTGCTGGTGGTGTTAGAGGCGCCCGAAATAAACTCACAACTTGCAGGTGCGCAATCGCGCATTAAGCAATATGAGGCCGTTTATTATGCCAGCAAAGCAACTTACGACAGGTTGGTAAGCACCAGCAAAACCCCAGGAACTATTTCGCTTAACGACCTGGAACAGGCCGAAGCTAAAAAGAACGCGGATATGGCTAACGTAGAAGCTGCCAAATCTGCCTTAAAAGAAGTATCAGCAAATCTGGCTTACCTGGAGATAAGGGCCCCTTTTGATGGCGTTATAACCAGCCGTAATGTAAACCTGGGTGCTTATGTAGGCCCCGGTGGTAAAGGATCTGATCCATTGTTTACTTTACAGGATCAAAACAGGCTGCGTTTGGTGGTATCGGTACCCGAAAACTACACCGGGTCATTAAGCAATAAAAGCGAAGTAAATTTTACCATAAAAGCTTTACCCAATGAAAAATTCACTGCCCAGGTAAAACGAATGGCCGGCGCGCTTGATGAAAAGCTAAGAGCCGAGCGTTTGGAAATGGATGTTTACAACAAAAGCAAAAAGCTACTGCCGCATATGTTTGCCGAAGTTAACGTTCCGCTGCCTGATGGCGACAGCACTTTTGTGGTAGCCAAAACAGCAGTTGCAACCTCGACAGAAAAAGTATTTGTAATAAAAGTGGTAAACAATAAAGCCCAGTGGGTTGATGTAAAAAAAGGCCTTACCTCGGGCGATATGATGGAGATATTTGGCGATCTTAAACCCGGGGATAAACTGGTAAAAGTTGCCAGCGATGAAATAAGGAACGGAAGCAACGTGAAGGAGAAATAGTGAGTGGTGAGTAGAGAGAGGTGAGTGGTTAATGGCAGCCAATAAAAACATGCAACGTTTTTGTTTCCTGCTGCGTCTTATAAACAAAAAAGATGATCATGAAAAAACTTATCTTCTCTGGAATGGCATTGCTGCTTACCGCTTTCATAGCTGTTAATGCATCAGCGCAAGTGGTTACACGAAATGTATCGGGCTATACAGGTATTGCCTGCGGTGGCCCGTTCAATGTGTTTATAAAAATTGACGGCACAGAAAGCATTAAGCTTGATGTAGATGCCGATGTAGTGAACGATATTAAAACCGAAGTAGAAAACGGAGTACTAAAGGTTGAATTTAAAGATCATTGGAATAAGCACAACAATATTAAACGCGCCAATATTTATATTACAGCCAAAACGCTAAAATATTTGGCCAACAGCGGATCGGGTAATGCAACCGTAGATGGCGTATTAACCGGCGATAACGCCAAAGTAGCATTGAGCGGTTCGGGCAATGTTAAAACCGCGGTTAAGTCGTCAACACTCGATTTACGTTTAAGCGGTTCTGGTTCTATCGATATTAAAGGAAGCACCGGCATGGCCGATGTAAACATAGCAGGTTCTGGCGAGGTAAATGGCAAAGAACTGAAAACTGAAACCGTAGAAGCCAGGATTGCAGGTTCGGGCAGTGTTAATATCATCGCCAATAAAACTGTGTCGGCACGTATAGCAGGCTCGGGCAGTGTTTTATACTCGGGCAACGCCACAACCGGCGAAACGAAATATATGGGGTCGGGTAGAGTGAGTAAAGTAGACTAATGTTAAGTTAATAGTGCTAAGTATTGAGTCAAAAGTCAAATTTTTTCCTTTAACTTCACATTATACGTCAATACTGGATTAACATAGCACAAAAAAGTATATCATTTATTTTTAAACGGAAAGGGCTGTCACATTTGCGACAGCCCTTTCCGTTTAAAGTTATTTTGTAGCAGCTATAATATTATTCAAACTTAAAAACATCGCCCAGGTTGGCGTTATCGCTGGTGCTCACTTTCATATCTTTAATTTTTCCGGTGCTTATGCTGTATACCCAGCCGTGCACGGCCAGCGGCTGTCCCTGTTTCCAGGCATTTTGCACTATTGATGTTTTGCAAAGGTTATAAACGTTTTCAACCACATTTAATTCAACCAGGCGATTGGTACGTTCCTGCTCATTTTCAATCGCGTCAAGTTCCTCGGCGTGCAGGCGGTAAACGTCTTTAATGTGGCGCAGCCAGTTATCTATCAAACCAAATTCGTGATTACTCATAGCGGCAATAACACCTCCGCAACCGTAATGGCCTGTTACAATAACGTGTTTTACTTTCAACACATTTACCGCATAATCCAATACCGATAACATATTCATATCCGAGTGTATCACCATATTGGCAATGTTACGGTGTACAAATATTTCGCCCGGCGATGTATTAGTAATCTGGTTTGCAGGTACCCGGCTATCAGCGCAACCTATCCAAAGTACCGGCGGTGTTTGGCCGTTGGCCAATTTTTTAAAATAGTCAGGATCTTCGGCCAAAGCATCGGCAATAAATTGCTCGTTACCTTCTAAAAGGCTTTCGTAAGTAATATGGCTTGTGTCGTGTATTAATTTTTTGGCACACATAGTTTTTCGTAGATTATTGTTAGATAGTTTTTATATCGATCTGCCTTTATCGGCCCAAAACAAACGGGTTATTTTGTGCAGCGCAACGGGCGATAAATCATAATATAATATCGTAAGCAAAATTAATGGAATGAAGTAAAAAATTGCAAAATCGTACAGATTAAATAAAAATCCGCCGGCAATGGCCCCGATAAAATAAAAAGAAAGCACCGTTAGCCGAACGATAATCTTATTTCGGATAACCGTTGTTTTCTCTACATTAGGATGTACCCATTCTGAAACATCGCCCCCGAGGTCGGTAAACAAGCCGGTTAAATGGGTAGATTTTATCAACCCGCCCGATATGGTAGACACCAGGCTATTTTGCAAGCCCATACAAAAGATAATAACACCTATAACTATTTCGCGTTCCAGGTCAGTCTCTTTATAAAAATTATGCCCGTAAATAGCCACGAATAAGAGCAAAACGATCTCGATAATTATTGGTGTAGAATGCGCCTTGTACCTGCTCTTATACTCCAGCGAACGCACAATAAAGTTAGATAAAAAGGCACCGGCAAAAAACAGCAGCAGCCAAATTACAAATACGATGATCTCTCTGAAGTTTTGCTCCACAATATGTTTGGCCAGGTTAGCCACATGGCCGGTAATGTTGGATGTAAAGGCCAAAAACGCAACCATACCGGCCACGTTGGTAACACCCGAGACAAAAGCTGTTGACGACGCCAGCAATAAATTTTGTTTAAGTGTGCGTTCTTCTTTTGATTGCCTTAGCATAGGTAGCCGTTGTTTATAAGCAACGGTTAAAAATAGTGTAAAATTTATTGGATTACGAAAACTACAGGTAAAAGAAGTAGCCTCATCTAAGGACTGTAGTTTTGCACACATCTTAAGACGAAAAAAATGTCATTTCGAACGAGGTACGAGGAGAAATCTTATATGCCTTACATTCTGATAAGCTTAGTGTTATGCAGGGCGTATAAGATTTCTCCTCACGCCAGTGCTCGATGCCACCCCGATTCGTTCGTATTCTAGGTTTCCAACAATTCCAAATTTAATTAAAAATAAGTTTTTTCAGGCTGATCTCCGGTAGTTTTCCACATACATTTCCTGCCTCTTTACTAACGAAAACATCCGTAGGATTAGCTTGAATTTCACGTTGTTTAATACCAGCCCATATTCTTTATGTTTTAGTTTACTTTCTGCATAGCCCTTCAACTCAGGATCATGCTG
>NZ_FODR01000020.1 GCF_900110415.1 Mucilaginibacter sp. OK283 | reverse complement strand
GAGCCGATGGTACTGCGGTAAAACGTGGGAGAGTAGGTCGGTGCCAAATCTTAAATCAAGCCCTTGCTGGAAACAGTCAAGGGCTTTTTTGCGTTTCATTGGTTCACTGGTTCATTGGTGTTCGGTTGGATACCGTACCGTTCGGGTGTTCGGCACTGAACGCTTATATGGTTTATAGACAGTAGGTTAAGTGTTCGGGCAATCATAGAACATGCAATTCACAGGCTGATCAACGCCTCCGTTCGCAGGCATAGCCATGTTATAATCCATCAATCTTCAGAATAGCACAGCGGAATAGGGGTATCCCTGCCGGCACCTCGTCGGCTCCTTATCTGCCACCGTTAGGTCGCCATCGCCTACCTTAATGCCGTCAATATGTACCCTTCGGGTACCGGGGTTTGGGTGTGGGCTGTTTTTGGCGGGGGCTGAGTGGGAAAATCCATCTTGTTATATTGGTAATTTCTGTTAACAGAATTGCGGCGGGTAAGTACCCTGTCGCGACAGTGCATTTGAAGATATAGAACCGAACCAGGCGTTATAAGGATGATTGTTTTGAGGTTTACGTCTGGTACCTCAGCTCGGCCGGTTCGGCGGCTGTTTCGGCAATAAAAAAGCGGGTTTTAATATCGTCGCGGTGCTTAAAAAGCGTTAAATGCTCGCCCGTTGCCAGGCGCTTTAAAAATATCGAAGCCACCGTTTGGGTGGTATCAAAACCATCGGGCAAATCGGGGAAACTGGTTTTATCCATACTTACCGGGCCGGTATAGCTCATGTAGGTTTCCGCGCCGCTTATCCCAAACCCTTTAATAGCCTTAGCATCAAGCTGCTGCACCTGGTTACCCGTTTTCTCAACCTTAAAGTCGACAAGTATGGGCGATTGCTGCCAGTCGCGGTAATTAATATACCCTTTTACGGTATCGCCGTTATTTTTTAAAATATAACCCGCATGATAGTTTGATTGTGCAAAAATAGCCAGCGGAAAAGCTATTAACAGGATAAGGCAAAAAGGCTTCAAATACATAGTGCGACTTGGTTCAGACGCCAAATATAACATAATTCTGTTGCGTATCATGTGCTGCGTGTCGCCAATTTAAAAGCAACCAACCCGCCGGTGAAACTAAAAAAGTCTTGCTACCTGCTACTTACTACTTGATACTAAAACTCCCCATCCCCGCACACAAGCCCAAAAAAATCTTGCTACCTGATACTTACTACCTGATACTAAAACCCCATCCCCGCACACAAGCCAAAAAAGTCTTAACTCTTGATTCTAACCTCTTGAATTCTTCTTCCGGGCGTTCCCTGCGGGCCGGGCTTTACATTCATACGCCTGCAGGCATTACGCTCGTGGGCCGGTACCCATTTCAATCCCTAACGCAAACGCCGGGAAATTGTAAACCTAAGGCCTCCCAATAGAATCCAGGTTTGCACGCGGGTACACCGGCCTGCCGCAGCATTAAAGGTTGCTTTTCTACAGCATATGCAACAAAGTCGAACGAATTTGCAACATATGAGTAGGTGTTTTCTTTGGTCGACTAAGTTTATTTGTAGAGAAATAAATGACACTTATGGTTAATTAATTAACTGAATTGGTGGTATTTATTGCTCTTAATTTAAATAATCAAAAAAACAAAAACCATGAAACACAAACAGTATGAAGTTGATCCGGAAATGACCAACAGTTTAATCGAAACCATCAATCATCCTAACTTTAAAAAGTTTATTTCGGATATCGAGGCGCAGCCCGAAGCAGAGCGGCTTGATTATGCCCGTAAAATTACTAATATCGATGAAATGAGAAAAAGGCATATTCCCATCAACGAGAAATTCAGGATCACGTTACGCACTTTTGAAGATCCCTCACATCCGCTGGCATCATTTGATTATAACCCCGCTAAAGATGATGATGCCTTAAGGATAGGAGGCACGCATACCATTTGTGGTTCTGTTGGCTATATTGCCTGCGCTACCTACGGTTACTCGTGGCCTGCAACCGATACACCTCAATAACCTAAATTTTTTTTTGACATATGACACAATCCTTAGTAACGTACACCGAAGACGAATTAAAAAGTGTTTATGCCGAGCTGATCTCTTTTTACAACGATGAACCGTTTCAAAAAGTGGTTGCCGAACTTTTTTCAATACCCGATAGAAGCGGGCGCTTTGAATTTGTAAAAGAGCAACTGATAAACAAGGAATATTTGCTTGCAAAAGGTGTTGATGTGCCTGAAGACATCATTGTTCAACGGTCGTATTTTTACGATAACCGCCCAACATTATTTTGCCTTACCAAATACCTGCAGGATAAAAAAAGAAAAGTGACGATAACTATCGACGACGGCGCTTTTTAATGCGGCGCTGGTTTTTGCCGGCTAAATGCAACGCCAGGTTCACTTGAGCCTGGCGTTTTGTTGTTAACTGACGTTTTGAGGCGTTAGCGAACCAGGCGAAAGTATGGCATATTCGCGTGCGCTATCGGATGGGAGCGTTGTTGATAAGATCGGCCATAGGTTGACAAGCTAAAACGGTTTACAAATTGCCCACCTTTTTGCTTACGCACGTGTGTCGTTATCCAATTGCCGGTATCGAACTGGAAAATATATACTGTGTCATGGCGTTTACCTATCAGTAGCACACACGAAACGGATAGGTCAGCATAGGATAAAATCGGTGATAGCCTGGGATGCTAAAACGATTTATAAATTGCGCACGTGTTTCAACCTGTGGGCAGTGTGATAACACCGACCAGAAGCTAAATGAAACAACAAGACTCACAATTACATTGGTATATGAGAGGATTGGAAATGGGGAATAAATAATTAAATTGAATTATGAAACAGTATTTAACCGAAGAGCAGATTAAATCCAACGTAAGACTTGGCAAATCCATAGAACAGTGGTTAGGTTTTACCGGGGAAGATGATTGCGTGATACTTAAATGGTTAAGGATCGATAAGGAGAAAAATCAAGGCTATTCAGTATCATATTTTGAATCCTTCGACGAAGGAAATGAAGACTTATTAGACATTTACGAGTTTTTATTATTAGATCCTGATGAGCCTTTCGGAGTAATAAATACGTTTGCATCAATAGATGAAGCCTTGGAATTCGCAACTCAAACATATAATGCATCAAATACTAAATATGTTTCGGCTGGAATGATTCAAGAAGAGTATAGGGATTATCTTAACCGATAATTGTAAACTATAAATAATATAACACAGAATGCAAGAGCTCACTATGCGCACTACCGCGTAGATAGCTACCGCAAGCGTTTTGTCGCTGCCGCAAGGCTCCAGCCTTGTGGCCCGCTGATAGGTAAACGCCATGATAAGTAATGAATATGCAAATCCCGGATGTTTAATTTCATCCAGGATTTTGTATTTTAAACAGAGCATAAGAGTAATAGAAGAACTTAAGGTTAACAACAAACATTGTTGATTGTCCTAAAGGCACGGCGTAAACTTAGCATGTGGGCCACAAGGCTGGAGCCTTGCGGCAGCGGGGGGGGGGACTCGTTCGATTGAATCTAATTAAGCACTTATTTTACTTCTAAAAGCTTGTTGTTTAGCAACGCCGCTAATTCGCAGCCGATACGTGGCCATCTCAACGCTTGAATTAAAGTGATGAGCAATTTGTTCAACTGTATAGCCCCGCTTTAATGCCCATTGCAGGCCTGGTCGCGCTATTTGAAGAGTAGAGCCAAGACAAATTGCTTCTTCTTCCTGTAACTCATCAAAATGTCTCATACCTAAAGGTATATTGAAATCGTAGATGTCCAGTGATTGTTTATGCTCACATATAGCATGTGCTAATTCATGCATTATATCACTTTGTTGCCGAGCTTGAGAATGGTATGGATTGTGAATTATGATTCTATTGTTCGCGCGGGTAACCATCGTTAATGCGCTCCAGCCAAAATTCTCATTAGAAAGTTTATCTATCTCATTAGGCAAATTCAAAAACTCGGTAGCACTATAAATAGGTATATTTAGGTGCTCGGCAAGTTTAAAAGCGCAAAGAGGTGCACAAGGGTGTATGGACATTTTTGTCCGAAACTCTACTGATAACCTTTCAGCTTTTGCTTTAAAACCATACTTGAGTAAATCTTTGCCCGCCACGTCAATATTATTTTGAATTATAAGCCATATCAATCATTTTGACAAGCATATCAACAGTTTCTTTGTTCAACTCCTTATCTGCGCGAAGATGAGCGACTACACGTTCTTGATTTGACGACTCGTTATCAGACTGGCCGATGATGAAAAAATCAGTCGATACTTTGAGCCATTTACATATACTTACAAAAGTATCTACATCAGGAACTCTGCCTTGTTCTATTCGTGATAATGTGGGAGCGCTAACAGTCCCAATTTCTGCCGCAATTGCTCGCAAGCCCTTGTTACCTCTTTTTGATTTGAGCATATCTGCCAACTTCGATGTATCGAGTACAGTACTCATATGTTGATAACTTGCATAAATGTGTTAGTAATTAAACAAATGTTTCACTTGTGATACATATCTGTTTTGTATCTTTGATGAAACGAATGTATTAATAAAACAACATTCGGTGCAAATAAATTTCAATAAAAATTAACTGTTACGAAATGAACAAAAGAGTGTATGTTGAACGCCGTGATCAGGGTGATTACGCCGTTAGAAGGCAAGGTTCTCAGAGAGCATCGGATGTTTTACCTACCCAGGGGGAGGCGATTGAAAGAGCGCGGGAATTAAATCCCGGTCACTCTCCAAATGTAGAACGGGTTCGACATACGAGTGTCGGCAAACCTGATCAATGGAGAAAAGCTTAATTGGAGGCAAATGGTTAAATTAAGTATCGATGTTTTATAACATCAATACTTTTTACCATGGTCAATGTAGGGATTATAAATTATTATTTGTAATACCTTATGGATGATAGAAGTTGAGCTAATCTTTAAATAAGTGATAATGGAAAAAGACAAAACTGCATTTAAGATTCTATCGATAGATGGTGGCGGTATCAAAGGTCTATATAGTGCAACTATATTGGAACACCTTGAGAAAAAACATGGTCAGATATCCGATTATTTTGATATGATATGTGGCACTTCTACGGGTGGGTTAATTGCGTTGGCTTTGGCACAAAAAATACCTATATCAACAATATGTAAAATGTATCAGGATAAAGGAGGTGTGATTTTTCCAACACAAAGCAAGATAGCAGGAATTTTAAAGCAAATTATGTGGAAGGGAAAATATAGTGACAAGCCTTTAAAAGATGTGTTGACAAGCCTTTTTGGTGATGCTAAAATTGGCGATAGCTCAAATTTGCTTTGTATACCGTCCTATAATTTTACTAATGCTATTCCAAGAGTTTTTAAGTTTGACCATAATCACTTGCCCGGCAGAGATAACAATCTCTCTTGCGTAGACGTTGCATTGGCAACATCAGCAGCACCGACTTATTTCCCCCTTTGTGAAATTGAATCACTTGACAATCGACAGTTCATAGATGGCGGAGTATGGGCTAACAATCCTACAATGGTCGGGGTAATTGAAGCATTAACATATTTTGTTGGAAAAGATAGAGATTTTGACTCAATTGAAGTATTATCTGTAAGTAGTTTAAATAATGCATCCGGTAAGCCACTTAACTTGAAGAGGGAACGGTCTTTTTTACAATGGCGTAATGATTTATTTGAAACCTCATTGATAGGACAAAGCTATTTTACCAACTACATGATGGAAAAGCTTTGTGAGCTGAACAATATAAATATTAAATACATTCGTATACCATCCGAAACAATATCAGCAGAACAACAACATCTTGTACAACTGGATTGTGCAACTCCCCACGCTATAAGATTTATTAGAGGAAAAGGTAATGACAGAGGCTTCCTTGTTCAAAATGATCAAAATATAGCTAAGTTTTTTAAAAGTCGTAAACATTTTAATATCAACTAAATGGCTAATTGTCATAATTTATTTCAAGATTATAATGGTAAAATCAAACTTTCTGATGCCAAGCGAATAGAATTGATAACCGTAAGAGATGATTTGCGAGCAAGGATCATTAATGGCTACAATTTATTTAGCCACGCATTAGCTCAGTACCATCGCATAGAGTTTCAAAGCCAAGGCTCATTTGTCATGGATACAATCATAGTACCTATCCACGATGATTACGATTTAGACGATGGGGTTTATTTCATAGGCAACATATCTAAAGAACAGAGGCCTGCCCCGGCAGTTTTTCATGAATATGTCATCAGAGCAATTGATCACGGGTATGATGATATTGAAAAAATTGTTGATAAAGAAACTTGTGTAAGGGTAATCTATAAAAAAGGGTTTCACGTTGATATCCCCATCTATTATGCAGATAATTTGGACCATCCAGACCTTGCAAATAAAGCTTTAGGATGGATATTAAGTAACCCAATAGAATTCATCGCATGGTTTGAAGATAAAATACAGTCAGGCTTCAAAAAATCATACCTCTTAGAAGCTGCAATGTATGATGAGTACCGCAGATGGATAACCGACATTCGCAAGCAAGATCATCAATTGCGTAGGATTGTACGATATCTTAAAAGTTGGGGGGATTTACGCAGAGAGGAAATGCCCTGTGGTTTGATTATGACTATCCTTGCTACTAACCATTATCATCCGCACGAACGGGACGATATAGCTTTAAAAGAAACGTTGGTAAATATGCAAGCTTCCCTACAACGAAAATTTGAATGTACACGTCCTACTACGCCAAAGGGAGAAGATTTGCTCGGGAATTATAAGAACAAAGATGCTTTTATGAACTACATCGGACAGTTTATCGAAAATGCAAAAAAGGCTCTTGAGGAACCAAACCAAAAAATAGCATGTGGCCACTGGCAAAAAAGCTTGGGGGACAGGTTTTCTTGTGAGAATTCTATAAATAGTACAAGTTTTAATATTGGCTCTGCCGGCTTAGCGGCTGGTGCTGCAAGTTCAAGGCCATGGGGGAAATTGGTTTATTAATGGGGTATGAGTTGTTTCTTGCTCAAATACCTGCCGTGTTAAATAAATACCCTAAACTCTTTCAAATTGAAAGAGATGGGAAATCCATTTTAGCAGGGGAAATCGATGTTGTAGACAGAAACGACAAATTTTGGGAAACATACAATGTTGAGATATTTTGTAGTGATGGTTTTCCAAACAGATTTCCTAACTTATATGAAGTAGGTGGCAAAATACCAAAGATAGCAGATTGGCATATATATGAAGATACTTTATCTTGTTGCGTTAAAATTTTGCCTGAGGAGATTTTGCGATGCATCAAAGGTATCTCATTAGAACAATATGTGACGGAAGTAGTATTACCATACCTCTTTAATCAAACGCATCGAAAAGTAGAAGGGTATTATGTAAATGGCGAGTACAGTCATGGTAGTTTGGGGTTTTACGAGTACTATTCGCAACTCTTGAAGACAGGGAATTTAACTCAAATTGCAAGGCTTTTACATGGTATCGCTACGATACTTAAACCTGATAGAACGAGTTTGTGCTTTTGTGGTAGTGGGATAAAATATCGTTATTGCCATAGAAAGAGTTACGAAAAACTCGCCCCCTTGGGAACAGAATTACTAATCGAACACGCAGTGAAGTTTTACAATATTTCTAATAAATTATGATAAAGCGTGGTGGCCTGTGTTGGCAATCTTGGTTAGTAATTTGGTGGGGCATTAAAAAATGTAAAGTTTATTTTGGATGGGTCTACTTATCTAATTGAGTTCAACAAAATGAAATATGGTCAATCACAATTTATTAGATCGCGTACTTACTTAAACCCTTCTTAAAAACATTCCTATTATGCCATTCCACATTCCCTAAATCAGGATAATAAACTTCGTGGTTAGGCAATTTAATAGGCGTACCATGCAGATGTTTCAGGCTGTAGGGATGTTCGGCATCTTCAATAATATGGGCCGATACCATTACCCGGTAATTGGCGTCGATGCTGATAAGTCCACGGTCGAAGGCGCGGTGCAGGTTGGGGCAAAGGGCAATGCCGTTGCTAACCTTATCATCGTGAGTAATGCTAAAGGGTACAATGTGGCAGGCATCGATAAAATTATGCCCAAAGGAAGATGCCAGGCGCATGCCGGTAATGCAGCAGGTGTTGTTGTAAACTTTGGGGATCAGTTTTTTAAACAGGCCGCCGCGTACAAACTCGTCTTCCTCGGTTTCAATTTTTATTTTGCGGTATACGGGTTCGGGTTCGTTTAAAACGTAGCCTTCCAGGGCATGCAGGTAACCATAGCCGGTTTGCTTGCTTTGCAGGTAATTGGCTTTGGTGCCGGGGAAATAGGTATCTAATAACAGGGCTTTGATGGCAGTCCGCGAAACGGCATCCTGCAATAACAAATAAACTTCGGGCGAGAAATAGCCAAAATTTAACACATTGGCTAGGGTGTTTACGCTGCCTATGTAGGCGTTTATCTGGCAGCCCGGTTTGGCTTGCAGAAACCAGAATGGCTGGCCGTTAAATTTTTCGTTTTGCAGGTGGTAAAAGGGCAGGGTAAAGTCGGGCGTATTGAGGGTGGTAACCAGCAAGCGCCAGTTTTCCTGGAAAGTGCCCACAAGGTCGGTATCGACAAATAACTGGTTGTTGGTTATTATTCCTTTTTCAAATAACTCCACCATGGTAACTAACAGCACAGGTTTGTGCGGTGCCTTGCCATAAGCGGTATTACCACGGTTTAACCGTGCTAACTTGTTAAGGAATTGGGTTAGTAATGACAACGGTGTTTATTATATGTGAAAATAGAAAATTTTGTATGGCAGCATATCGTGATACAATAATTTAATAAAACGTTTGCAAATAGCGTTTGATTAATGATATATTTATAATATAAACCACTAACTCCTTATACCTAAATAGTCACAATGAAAAAAAAACACTTTTTGCTGCTCAGCTTTTTTACCGCGTTACTCTTAAATGCATATGGTCAAGACCAGATGATTATGAAAAACGGCAACGAGATACAGGTAAAAGTACTTGAAGTATTACTCGATGCCATAAAATATAAAAAGTGGGACAATTTAGATGGCCCATCTTATACGGAAGATAAAAGTAATGTTTTCATGATAAAGTACAAAAACGGCAGCAAGGACGTGTTTAATCAAACATCCCCTGTTGCTGTTGCACCTGTGCCGACATCGGCAGAAGACGAGAAAAAAGCCATGGCAGTTGAAATGGTAAATAACTATTATAAGAATTTTTTTGGGAACGATCCTACTCATAGTTACAACTTAATTTCATTTAAAAAAACCAATGGCATTATGCGTAATGTGATGGGGCAATACGTATATGAAATTGATTTTGAGATAACGATACAAACGCAACGAGGCGGGTATAAGACAGGGAATGGGATGGTAGGATATTGGCAGGATTTTAGTTTATCACCGCAAAAACCAGATCTATATGCAACGGGGCAACAATTTTTGTATGATGTTAAATTTGTGCCCGTAGGTACCGTTTTGGTTTTTACAGGTGAGATTACCCTTGAAAGTTCAGATAATGGGTATCAGATTAAAAAAAGACATATCAGTACTGTAAAAGATCTGGGTGTAAGGAGTGTATCAAATATCGCCGCACAACAAACTGAAAATGGAGCTGCACCTGCTGTATCGTACACCGCCCCACCCGTAAATTTGACAAATGTGTTAGGTAGAATGATAGCCGATGAAAAAAATTACATTGTTAAAGTAAAAAGCATTGATGTTACCGATGCTGCTACCAATGCTAATTATGTAATATCTAAGTTGGTTAAATTTTTGGCGAATGATAAAATTCTTGATCGTACCCTGGAAGGTTTGGCGGATACGTTAAAATTAGTTGCAAAAGTTAACCTGTCAAGCCGGGATTATTCTACTAATACCAAGTTGGCTTTTTTTACGGATGCCGTTGTTGAGTTATCATTTTTAAATACAAAAACCAATCAGACAAGCTGTTTTAATAGTTTTAAATTAACAAATTTTAGCCTGTTGGCCACGGCATACTCTTCAAAGCAGGAATCAGAAAATGCGTTTGTTAACTCAGAACTAATACCAACAATAGGGATTTATTTGATAGGAAGTTTTCCAATTACAGGAAGCATCACTGAAATTACGGAACGAAATAGTAAAAAGGATGAGGCTAAATTGGTTAAGATAAATATAGGCAGAAACCAGGGGTTGATGGATAACTTTGAATTATATCTGCCTGATGTTGGCCGAACAAAAAATTTCGACCTCATAATAAAGGAGTTATATCCGGATTATGCTATTTGTAAGGTTAAAAACAACAGTAAAACGATAGCGACAACTGTTGATATGGGAAAAATTGTAAAAGTAAAAACATATTATTTACCCACTGATAAATAATATGTTCATCCACCTTGTTCTACTCGTTACCCAAATGATGATGCATAAAACCAAACCTTCTTTGCCTGTATCATACTACCGGGCCGACGAATATTTGCGCTCTCCCCCAAAGCTGGCGCACGCGTATCGCGTGTGCCCCGATGATAGGTAAACGCCATGCTTAGTATTGAAAAATGCAAATCCCGGATGTTAAGTTACACCCGTTTTTTAATTTACCCGCAGCTCGCGTTAAGGATTGCAGTGAAAAGCCCGCAGCGCGCAGGCCCCGGCTGCAAAGGCATGGCGAGGACTTGTAACGTAAAGCCTGACCGCCGCTTCTACCAGCGGGGGTAACGCCATTATTTTAATTTCGAAAGGAAGTACTAAATGCTTACTCGCCCCAAACCCTAATACTTAAAATCAAACGGAACAGGGCTATACGTGCTTTCGCTGCCATTGTGCGTTAATGCCGAACTGTGCGGGATACTCCTCCGCCCTTGTTGATATTCCTCCCCGCACTTTGTTAGAGTTGTCCTCCAACAAACTCGTTACCCGTTATAACGTCGCAGAAAACCGAACCCTCTTTGCCAGTATCGTAATACCGGCCGACGAATATTTGCGCCCTGTGCTCTTGCCACTGCGGCTGATGTGCCGCCCTTTCATGGCTATTTGGTTGGTGTATTTTAATCGATGGGCTATGCCCATCGCAGGCGGATATTGCCCTTTCAGGGCTGGCCAGGGGCGTTGCGGCATATTTTTAGTACCCAGGTAAATTTTTGAATTTTCCCGGCCCTGAAAGGGACTAATCTCTCAGCACCGGGCATCGCCCTGTGCTGTTTGGTTGGCATGGTTTAATCGATGGGCGATGCCCATCGCAGACGGATGTCGCCCTTTCAGGGCTGGGCAGGGGACGCCGGTGTGCTGTCTTTCTTTCAGAATTTTGCGAAATTTTAGGGTTATACATGACGTGTTCGGGGGGCATAAACCTTCGGTTGAACGCCGGCTACGACTCACCCCGGCTACGCTTCGCTGGCCGACCCTCTCTCCGGCTGCGCCGCAAAGAGGGTTGAGGAAAGAAAAATAATTTTTTGGCCCCTCTATGCGCGAAGCGGAGGGGCAGACGGGCTACGCCCGACCACCCTCTCTTCACCTGCGGTGGAAAGAGGGGCTTGAACGTTCAATATCAATATATTATAGAAAAAATAAATAATAAATTTTCAAGCCCCTCTTTCCGGCGAAGCCGAAGAGAGGGTGGCCAGCGCAGCGTTGCCGGGTGAGTCTTCGCCGCCATGCGATACAACCCACTCAAAACTGCAAACTACTTCACCACCGTTACACTGCCCGATAGCGCCTTCTTGCCGTTTTTCAGGTTTACGATGTAGTAATAGGTGGCGGGCGGAACGGGCTGACCGTTGAAGGTACCGTCCCAGGAGGTGTTATAGCCGGCAGAACGGAATATCCGCTGGCCGTACCGGTTAAATACTTCTACCGTGTTTTGGGGGTAGGCGCTTAAGCCGGTGATGGCCCACAGATCGTTGCTGCCATCGCCATTGGGCGAGAAGCTGTTGGGGATGCTGATATCAACCGGAACCGCCGACGGGTTTACGGTAATGGAAAACTGAACCGGCAAACCGGGGCATTCGTTATCGCTCAAAATAGCCATAAACCTGCCACCGGACTGAACGGGGATTTGTTGGGTAACCGCGTTGGTAGCCGCGTTGATGACGGATATATACGGCGAAAGGGAATTAACCACATAAACCTTGCTGCCATCGCTGTTGGTGGTGATGCCTGCCGGGTTTTGGCCTACATCAATAGGGGTTACAATGCTGCGGCTGAGGGTGTTGATGACGATGACTTTTTTGTCGTTAATCAGGGATACGTAAAGCCTTGCGCCATCGGGGCTTATGGCCAGGCAATTGGCGGCCGTGCCAACATCTATTTTATACAGGATACGCCTGGCGGCAATATCTATTACGGCTACATCGCGCGAGTTATAATTGGCCACGTACAGCGTTTTATTATCCGGGCTGATGATAATACTGTTGGGCGTTGTGCCGGTAATGATGGCATATTCAAAATAACCGGTGGCGGTATCATAAAACTGCACCAGGTTTGAGCCGGCATTGATGATGTACAGTTTTTTACCGTCGGCGCTGATGGTTAAATCATACGGGGTATCGCCCGTGGTAACGGTTTTTATAACGGCGTAATTAGCCGTGCTGATGGTGGTTAACTGGTTGGTGCTGCCATCGGTAACATATAACTTACTGCCGTCGGGGCTTATGACCATGCCAACAGGATCAAACCCGGCCGGGAAGGTAGTGACTACCTTATTGGTGACGGTATTGATTACGGCTATGGTATGCGAGCCCTCGTTTTCTACATACAGCAGGCTTTTATCGGGGTTAAACAACAGCCGCTGCGGGCTGGAGTTTGCAGGCATCCCTTCGGTAATAACCTGCTCGGTATTGCCGGTAATGGTATTGATAAGCGAAACCGAGTTGGCCGGGCTGTTGGCTGCATAGGCATAGCTTGCCGGCGCCGGGGTAACGGTAATATGTGCTGTAACAGGCGCAGCACCCGTGTTTACGGCTGTAAACGAAGGTATACCCTGGTTTCCGCTGGCGGCCAGGCCGATGCTGGTGTTGTCATTTGTCCAGCTGAAGTTGCGGGCGGTGCCGGTGAAAATAACGCCCATGGTAAGCTGTCCGTTTTGCAGGGTTTGATCGGGAATTGGGCTAACCAGGGGCAGGGGGTTAATGTGCCCGGTTACTCTTGCCGTTTGCGTTACATCGCCGGAAGTTAGCGCGACATCGCCCGAAATATTACCCGCTACCGCCTGTGCCGATGAACGTACATAAACCACCTGGCTGGATATTAAGCCGGATGTTTGCGTAAGCATAACACTTGCGCTAAAAGTGCCATCGGCAGTAAGCGATACCTCGAAATCTGCGGGTGCTGTAACCAGTACATCGGCAGATAAGCCGCTTGCCGAGACCGTAAATTGCTGAATGGCCGGACTTGCAGACGCGGTACCGGCGCAGGCAGAAATAGCCCCGGTTACCTCGCCAATGATAAGCTGTGGCGTGGCGGTTTCGGCCTGGTGTGATATTTTAAATAAAATAGGGTTTACTGGTTTGCCCGGCCGCGCCCAAACTCCTGTAATTACAAGAAACAGGGATACAATTATTAACAGGATAGGCAGGTGTTTTTTCATATAACTTCGTCGCCGGAAAATTAAAACGAATGTTAAACGCTGTAATCTATGCAAATATAGGGCTATCCTGACTTACCTGGTAAAGCTTGGGCATACAAACACTGTTTTTAAAGTTTTTCTTTTAAAACATGGGTAGCTTAAGCAATTAAAATCCATTTATTCCTGCATCATCTGCTATATTCATTTTTTTAGTACTTAATTGTATTATTTTATTGCTATTAAATACAATTAAGTACTATATTTGTTTATTCAATAATTGGTTTATCCCCAACGATAATCCATATTTACATAAACAATCATTTAAGTGATTTTGAACGATACTACCAACATTGCTGTTATAGGCTCGGGTTTTGCCGGGTTAAGTGCTGCTGCGTACCTGGCCAAAGCCGGTTACCAGGTGGATGTGATTGAAAAAAATTTGGTAACTGGTGGCAGGGCAAGGCAGTTAACTACCGATAACGGGTATATGTTTGATATGGGGCCAAGCTGGTACTGGATGCCCGAAGTGTTCGAAAAATTCTTCGCCGACTTTGGCTGCAAACCGGCAGATTTTTATGAACTACAGCAACTGGATCCCGGTTTTACGGTAGTGTTTGGCAAAAATGATGTATTGGCCATACCTGCCGATTTTGATGCTTTATGCCGGCTGTTTGAATCGATAGAAACGGGTAGCGCGGCGCAATTAAAGGCGTTTTTGGCCGAGGCCGCTTATAAATATAAAACAGGGATGGATAAACTGGTTTACAAGCCGGGTTTGTCGCTTACCGAATTTTTGGATTGGGACCTGTTTAAAGGTGTTTTTAAACTGCAGGTGTTCACCGCTTTTAGCAAGCATGTGCGCGGGTTTTTTAAAAACCCCAGGCTAATTGCGCTTATGGAGTTCCCGGTATTGTTTTTGGGCGCCATGCCCCAGGATACTCCGGCTTTATACAGCCTTATGAATTATGCGGGCCTGCAGTTGGGTACCTGGTACCCAAAAGGTGGTTTTGGCAAAGTAATAGATGCCATGCAGCAAGTTTGCGCATCGCAGGGGGTAAAATTTAAAACCGGTACTGCGGTTACTGCTATCAGGGTTGATAAAAACCGGATTTCGGCCGTTGTTACCGGCGATGACAGTAAGGCTTATGATGGCGTTATAGCCGCCGCCGATTACCACCATGTGGAAGAGAAGCTGCTGGAGCCCCGGTTAAGAAACTATAAAGAAGCTTATTGGGATAAGCGGGTGATGGCGCCATCGAGCCTCATTTTTTACCTTGGCGTAACCTGCAAAATTGACCGCCTTGACCACCACACCCTTTTTTTTGATGCCGACCTTGAACAACACGCGGTGGAAATATATAAGGAACCGCAATGGCCGTCGAAACCGCTTTTTTATGTTTGCTGTCCTTCAAAATCGGATGATGCCGTGGCGCCGCCCGGTCACGAAAACCTGTTTATCCTGATGCCGCTTGCGCCGGGAATTAAGGATGATGATACCCTGAGGGCCAAATATTTTGATTTGATTATGGATAGACTGGAAGATTTTACGGGCATGGCTATCCGCAAACAGCTTGATTATAAAAAAAGCTATTGCGTAAATGATTTTATGGCCGATTATAATTCATACAAAGGGAATGCCTATGGGCTGGCCAACACGCTGATGCAAACGGCCAACTTAAAACCATCCATCAGCAACCGCCGGGTAAATAATTTGTTTTATGCCGGGCAGCTTACCGTGCCGGGCCCCGGTGTGCCGCCGTCAATCATATCGGGCAAGGTTTCGGCCCGTCAACTGATCAACTACATCAACCAAAATAAATGAAAGCGACATTCGACAAGTTATCTGCCACATGCAGCAGGGAAACTACCCGGCTGTATAGTACCAGTTTTTCGCTGGGCATCTATTTTTTGAAGAAGGAGCTGCGGGCGCCCATTTACGCCATTTATGGCTTTGTGAGGCTGGCCGACGAAATTGTAGATAGTTTTCATGAGTACCCCAAAGCTGCCTTGCTGGAAGAATTTAAGGAAGAAACTTTCCTGGCCATTAGCCGCGGCATCAGCATAAACCCGGTGCTTAATTCGTTTCAGCAGGTGGTTAATAAGTACCGCATTGAACACGGCCTTATAAGGCAGTTTTTAAAAAGTATGGAAATGGACCTGGCCGCACAGGAATATACACCGGATAAGTATGAAGAATACATCCTTGGATCGGCTCAGGTGGTGGGGCTGATGTGCCTGCATGTGTTTACCAACGGCAACGCTGCCGATTTTGAGCGGCTGCGCCTGCCGGCTATGAAGCTGGGGTCGGCTTTTCAAAAAGTAAATTTTTTGCGTGATATCAACGCCGATTACCGGGAACTTAACCGCACCTATTTTCCGGAGGTAAACCTGTCTGCTTTTTCTGATAGTGATAAAAAGGCTATTGAGGAGGATATACATCGCGAGTTTAATGAGGCCCTGGCCGGTATCAGGCAGCTGCCGCGGTCATGCCGGAAAGGGGTTTACCTGGCCTATGTTTATTACAGGCAGCTGTTTCGTAAAATAGCCAATGTACCGGCCGAAAAAGTATTGGACAAACGGATCCGGGTATCAAACGGGCATAAATTTTGGCTGATGTTTGATTCGCTGGTGCGCTACAAGTTAAACGTGTTATGAAGCTTGCCCTATATATTACGCTGATGCTTCCCTTACTTAGCCCGCAGCAGCAGGGGCCGCCGCTAAAACAGTTGCGGTCGCTTTACAGGTATGCGGTAACCGACAAAGACTCGTCGGCAAAATTGCTGCAGCTTACCACAACAGTTGATAGCAGCGCGGCGCCTATACTGAGTTGTTACAAAGGTGTGGCCCAGGTTTTACAGGCCAGGTTTACCGGCAGCCCTTTCAGTAAGTTCAAAAAATTCAACGCTGGTAAATTAATAATGGAAAACGCCATAGTCCGCGATACACTGAATGTAGAGATGCGGTTGTTGCGTTACAACATACAGGCAAATGCCCCGGCGTTTTTAGGATACAATGGTAGTTTGCAAAAAGACGGAGCATTTTTAAGGGCCAACCGTTACAAACTTGATGATACCGATTTAAAACTGATGGTAAATAAAGCTTTGGCGGCCCCCAAAAGCAAATGATAATTTAATACAGGTACGATGGAAGAGCGTGTTATTTTGGTTGATGATGATGATAACCAGGTGGGTACCATGGAAAAGATGGAGGCCCACCTGAAGGATAAAAAGCACCGTGCATTTTCGGTATTTGTTTTTAACCTCAAAGGCGAGTTGCTGTTGCAGCAACGGGCACTGGATAAGTACCACTCGGGCGGTAAATGGACAAACACCTGCTGCAGCCATCCGCGGCCTGGTGAGGATACACTTGAGGCTGCCCATCGCCGCTTGATGGAAGAGATGGGTATGGATTGCCCGCTAAACCACGTTTTTAGTTTCAGCTATCGCTCGGTATTGCAGGCAAACATTGTTGAAAACGAATATGACCACGTATTTTTTGGCGTAAGCAATACAGCGCCCAATCCATCGCCCGGCGAGGTAGAAGCCTACAGGTACATCAGCCTTGAAGACCTTGCCCGGGAGCTGTATGAACATCCTGCCGATTATACCGAATGGCTAAAGATATGCTTTGAGCAGGTGCGCGCAAATTATTACCAATAACCCCAATTAATCTGCAATAATGAACGCTCTAATTATCATAATCACTTTTATGGGCATGGAGGGTGTTGCCTGGCTCACCCACAAATATGTAATGCACGGTTTGTTATGGGTATGGCACCGTGATCATCATAAAAAAGAACAGCCCGGATACCTGGAAAAAAATGACCTGTTTTTTCTCATCTTCGCTATACCGGGTATCAGTTGCCTGGCTGTGGGTACCTTAGGAGCTATGCCGGTTTTTACTTGGGTGGGTACCGGTATAACGCTTTATGGTGCCTGTTACTTTTTTGTGCACGATTTATTTATACATCAGCGCATCAAAGTATTGCGCAACTCGCAAAACAGGTATTTAAAGGCCATTCGCAGGGCGCATAAAATGCACCATAAGCATATTGGGAAAGAAGAAGGCGAATGTTTTGGCATGCTATGGGTTCCTCTTAAATATTTCCGCGAAAACAAAAACAGTCAGCCCGCATGAAAAACACTTATCTGTTGATTGATTTTTTTTCAATCCTGGTACCTTTTCTGTTTTCGTTTCATCCAAAGCTAAAGTTTTACAAAAGCTGGCCGGCCTTTTTTCCGGCAGTGCTTATTACGGGTTTGCTTTTTATTGGGTGGGACATGTATTTTACGCACCTGAAAATATGGGGGTTTAATCCGGCTTACCTTATCGGCATAAATGTTGGTAACCTGCCCATTGAGGAAGTGCTGTTTTTTGTATGTATTCCTTATTCCTGTGTTTTTTCTTACGTGTGCCTTAATATGCTCATCAAAAAAAATATACCAAAGGCGCTGGAATCTGCCATTAGCATTGCCCTGGTAGCTTCATCGGTTTTTATGGCGGTGTTTTTCAGGAATTTAAGCTACACAACCTTCACTTTTACGGCGCTGGCCATCCTGGTTTTTGTAGCAAGGTTTGTTTTGCAGGTAACCTGGTTACCCGGTTTTTATGTGAGTTACCTTATATTATTATTGCCATTTTTAATTGTGAACGGGTTGCTTACTGGCACAGGTTTGCAGCAGCCGGTTGTTTGGTATAACCCGGCACAAATGCTCAATATCCGCATCCTGACCATACCCGTTGAAGATGTTTTTTATGGTATGGACCTGATACTTTTAAACGTAATAATTTATTCATGGATAGGGGATAAGCAACGCCGCCACAATGAACTTGCTAAAAAAATGGCGCCAGTTATAAACCTGGGTTGAATTGTACACCGAACACTCAAATATATTAATGATAAACAACGATACTTTAATTAAAAACGATAGGGGCAACGATTTTGCCGATGCTGCACTGGAACATGCTGGTTCGGCATTTGATACACCTTTGCGCAGCGACGCTTTTGAGCTTGACGATGAAACTAAAATAGAATTGATTGAAAAGCATTTTGCCGGCATTATGCATGTGTTAGGCATGGACCTGGACGATGATAGCCTGAAAGATACGCCTAAGCGGGTTGCCAAAATGTATGTTAAGGAGATATTTAGCGGCTTAAACCCGGCTAACAAGCCTGTGCCCACGCTTTTTAAAAACCCATTTAATTACAACCAGATGCTGGTTGAAAAAAATATAGCGGTATTTAGCAATTGTGAGCATCACTTTGTGCCTATTGTGGGCAAAGCTCATGTTGCTTATATCAGCAACGGGCAGGTAATTGGCTTGTCAAAACTTAACAGGATTGTTCAATACTGCTCGCAAAGGCCGCAGGTACAGGAAAGGCTTACGATACAAATTGCAGGCCTGATAAAAGAGGCACTGGGGACAGAAGATGTGGCGGTAATAGTAGATGCTTACCACCATTGCGTTTCCAGCCGGGGTGCAAGGGATACAGGCAGTACAACTATTACGGCCGAGTACAGCGGCAAATTCCTTAATCCCGAAACAAAAAATGAATTTCTTAAACACATAGGCTCATGAATTTTCATGGCAAAAATATTGTGGTAGCGGGCGGCAGCTCGGGCATCGGGCTGGCCCTGGTTAAACAGCTTAGCCAGGCCGGGGCACAGGTTTATGTTATCTCCAGGAACCTGTCTGCCAGTTTGCCGCAGGGTGTTAAGCACCTGGCAGCTGATGTTACCGGCAATCTGGAAACTGCAGCCACTTTTTTTCCCGAAGTATTGCACGGCGTAGTTTACGCTGTTGGCAGCATCAATTTAAAGCCATTCGGCAGGCTTACCGATGTTGATTTTTTGAATGATTACCAGCTAAACGTGGTAGGTGCGGCCCGGGTTGTACAGCAGGCGCTAAAAGCGTTAAAGGCCTCGGGTTCATCATCTGTAGTATTTGTAAGTTCGGTAGCGGCAAAAACAGGTATGCCATATCACGCCAGTATAGCGGCAGCTAAAAGCGGGCTCGAAGGGATGGCCCTGTCCTTGGCGGCCGAACTGGCCGGTCAAAAAATAAGGGTAAACGTTGTTGCGCCATCGTTAACAGATACCCCCATGGCGCAAAACCTGTTAAGTACCCCCGAAAAAAAGGAAGCATCAGCAAAAAGGCACCCCATGGGTAAATATGGGCAGCCCGAAGATATTAGCCAGGCCATTGCTTTTTTATTGTCGGACGATAGCAGCTGGATAACGGGCCAGGTTATAGGTATTGATGGCGGATTGGGTAAATTGAAAACAAACTGATATGGCAAGTATTAATAGCGGGCAATTTGCGGCTATGGAAAAACGGTACCGGGTTAACCTGGTAAATAGTTTAAACGGCTTTAAATCGCTTAACCTGTTGGGTACCATTAACCCCAATGGTATAACCAACCTGTGTTTGGTTAGTTCGGTTTTTCACCTTGGGTCAAACCCGCCGTTGTTCGGTATGATCATCCGGCCCGAGCGCGAACATAATGATACCCTGCGTAACATTAGCCAGGTGGGGCAATATACCCTTAACAATGTGCTGCCGGCATGGTACAAGCAGGCGCATCAAACCAGTGCAAGCTACCCGTCTGGCGTGTCGGAATTTGACGAGTGCGGATTTAAAAAAATGTATAGCCGGGGTTTCCTGGCACCCTTTGTTGCAAACTCCACCTTGCGGATGGGGCTCGAACTGCGGGAGATGACAGAGCTGGCAATAAATGGCACTACCATGGTGATAGGCGAGGTAGTATTACTAATGGCCGATGATAGCCTGATAGCCGATGACGGAACGGTGAATCATGTTGCCGCGGGCACCATGACGGTGTCTGGATTGGATAGCTATTACCTGCCGCAGCCTTTGGGCCGCCTGGCGTACGCAAAACCGGGTGTTCAACCTAAAGAAATAGAATTATAAACGGGCAAATGAATGGCTCGATTAATGCAGCAATGAAGAGCAGAAGGCTTGCAGCAGGAGCTATTATTCAATCAATGAATTAAAATGAGTGGGCACCATACTTATACCAACGAGTTTTTGAACGGCAAAAGATTGCTGGGCGACCAGCCTGCCGATGCGTTTATTGCCCAGGCTTTTAAGGATGCCGGTTTGAAAAAGGATTTGCAGCTTTGGTTAAGTGGTGCCGCGGGCTATAGCCGGTTAACTGAGCAATTTCCGGGTGTGGCATTCATAAATGAAGCCAATTGTTTGCCGGCATGGGCCAGTCCCAGGCTAATGAAAATCGGGGCTGCTTTTTTTGCAAGGCATGCCGAAACTATTATGACTTTGCTGGGCCTGCTTTCGCTTCCGTATTGTTACACCGCTGCCAATGGCGCCATGGTGCTCTATCTTTCGGAGCGGATGAGAAATGAAACCAGTAAAAGACTGCACGAAACCGCAGTATTTGTTTGGGAAATAATGGCGCCCGGCGCTTTTGCAGGCGATGGGAATGGTTTTACCGAAATACTGAAGGTAAGGCTAATGCATGCCGCCGTACGCTACTATACGCTGCAAAGCGGTAAATGGGACGATGCCTGGGGATTTCCTATCAACCAGGAAGATATGGCCGGTACTAATCTTTCGTTTTCCCTAATCGTTATCCGTGGTCTGCGTCTTATGGGCTTTACCGTGAGTGAGGCCGACCAGGAAGCCTATATTCACTTATGGAATGTTATCGGCTATTTATCAGGCCTTCAGGAGGATTTAATCCCCACAACCTCAAAAATGGCCCAGCTGCTTGACCATACCATTAATGCCCGCCAGTTTTGCGTTTCGGAACATGGCCGCCGGCTTACACAAACACTTACAACACATATCGTATCGGTTAACGAGGGTAAAGCCACAGCCAAAGAGATACTTGGGCTAATGCGTTATTTACTGGGTGCTGATGTTGCCGATATACTGGGCATTGATGCGCCTGTTTTGCCCGCTTATAAATTAACGCTGTTGCGCACTATAAATTTGTTCAAAGGCTTTAAGCCCGAAAAAGATCCGCAAACGGCTTATAGTAGAGCCTATTCGGAGTTCAAAAAGCAGAAAACAGCATAACAAGATAAAACTTATAAATTTGGCAACAAATGGTAGTAACCGGTAAATAGAAAAATCATGAAATCATACAAACTCATTCATCAATTGATAAGCCTTGTAGAAGAGATGGAGAAAGAGCATAAAGGCGATGAAGTTTCTATTCAGGATTTTACCGGTTTTTTACTTAACCATGTAGCCGACCCAACAGACGAATATGTTAATGGTGATGTCCGTTTTGGTAAAAGCGAAAAAATGGCTCTTGAAGTGGCGTACCAGCTTGATAATAATATAGGCAGGCTGTTTGTTTTCATGAGCCGTTATGCCAAATTCTATATTAAAAAAGCGCTGGATGGCACCCCCCTGCAAACCGCCGAGGAATTTACCGGGCTGGCTATTTTGCTTACGCATGATCATTTAACAAAAAGCGAGTTGATTAATTATAACCTGCAGGAAAAAACATCGGGCACAGAGGTGATCAGGAGGCTGATAGCTGCTGGCCTGGCCAGGCAATGGGACAACCCTGAAGACAAACGCGGCAAATACGTGGGTATTACCGATAAGGGCAAGCAGTTATTATACGAGGTTTTTGTGGATACCAGCTATGCAGGCAAAATGATAACCGGCAAACTCAGTATTCCCGAGAAACTTACGCTGCAGCACCTGCTTCAAAAGCTGGAAGATTTTCATTATGAACATCATGAAAAGAAAACCATCAGCACAAAAGCCGATATGAAAGCATTTATTGAAGAGGGCGTTGATTAAAAATCAAACCTAACGTTTTGTGAAGCCATATGGAAAATAGCACCTCAATCATCTCGCCAGCCGAACTTACCGCGTTATTGTTATTGGCAAAGCAAGCCGGCGCCGGTATTTTAACAGTTTACAATACGCACATCGAGGTAACGCTGAAAGATGACTTGTCGCCCTTAACGCTGGCAGATAAGGTATCACATGATATTATTACCGAAGGTTTAACCGCGCTTACTCCCGATATCCCTATAATTTCTGAAGAAGGCAAGGATATTCCCTATGAGACCAGGAAAAATTGGGAGTACTACTGGTGTGTTGATCCGCTTGACGGCACCAGGGAGTTTATTAAACGCAACGGCGAGTTTACCGTGAACATTGCGCTTATGCATAACAATATCCCCGTTTTAGGCATCATCTACGTACCGGTAACCGATGTGCTTTATTATGGAGGTGAAGGGATTGGCAGCTGGAAAGAAACAGCCGAAGGCGGAAAAACGCAAATTTATGCCGACGTGAACGCGAAGGAATGGATATCTGTAGGCAGCCGGTCGCATGCATCAGCTGAGGAAGCGGAGCTGCTGGCGCGATACCCTGTTTCGGCTACTATTTCCATTGGCAGTTCCATTAAGTTTTGCCTGATAGCCGAAGGTAAAGCCCATATTTACTACCGCCATGGCCCCACCATGGAGTGGGATACCGCCGCCGGCCAGGCCATTGCCATTTATAGTGGCGCCGTAATGACCAGGCCCGATGGTCAGCCATTTGAATACAACAAACCATCGTTATTAAACGGAAGTTTCCTGGTGAAGGTAGGATAGGGGAGAATATTAACCAAATCGATTTGCCAGGCGAAAGCTGTAAAGGATAATTGGAAAGTAGATAGGGGATTGAAAAAACGGTAAGTACATATTGAGCGATTGAGTTTAACGTTTTTCCAAATCCTGCACATTAAGGAAACTTATAAAAGTTTATCGGTGCCATACAAAGCCATCTCCAGGCTGTTATCTAAGTTATAGATGTCGGTAAGGCTTATCAGTTCACCATCTTTTATTTCGCAGGTTAAATAAGTGATTTTGATGGGCATGGCTTTCTTAAGGTAGATGTTTTGCTTAAAATAAGTGTTCAGCCCTTTATCCAGTACCTTGATCTTGTCGGCCGAGTCGTCATTTTTTAATAAAAGTATTGCAAACCGGCGTGCTTGTTCAATGCGGATACAGCCGTTGCTTAAAGCCCGGTTCTTTTTGGCAAATAACGATAGCTGCGGGGTATCATGCAGGTATATTTTATAAACGTTATCAAAACGGAATACCACCAGCCCAAGCGCATTGTCGCAGCCGATGGTTTGCCTGGCATAGTATTGCGTGGGGTTGTTTTTTATTTTGGTTAGGTTCGCCGGGGTTGGGTCAATAAAGTCGCCGGCCTGGCTATATATGCCGTAATTGTTATTGTTAAGGTACGCGGTATCATTAATAGCGTTTGGCAATACGGTGCCGGCGAACATTGCTGCAGGAACTTTCCATTCGGGGGCAGTTGTTAAATAGTTAACGGCGCTTTGCAGGGTTGGTGTTGGCGTTTCTGGCCTGCCTACAATAACTTTAAAACTACAGGTCGAATCTTTAATATGCAATTTTAAAGTGTACGATGGAATATTGATATGTATGTAATACCTGTCGCCGGTATTTATCCATCTCAGTCGTTCCATATTAATGGCAATCTTGCGTTCCTGCGCTTGCGGAAGCTCGTAACAATTATTTTGGCGGAGGCCTTCAAGCAGGTAAAGTTTTCGGCGCAGGTCTGCGTATTCAGGCATGGCAGGCTGAACTGCAGCTATGGCTGTTATTAATTTTTTTTGCAGCAGGGCAAGCGTCAGTGTTTTATCGGCCATGAAGGCCGCATCGGTCAAAGCGTCAATTTTGCTTGCCGGGTACTCGGGGTTTAGCTTTCCGTAATGCAGGTTATTAATCAGGTTAATGATGGCATCCGTCAGCATAATATCAAACATGGCCTGTTGCTGAATTCGCACCTTTTTTGGGGTATCCAATATGTTATGTAATTGGTCATTAATCAATTCTTTAGGATGGTAGTCGGCATGCGAAAGTCCGAATTGCAAAACGCAATCAATCATTTGCATGGCTTGCCAGGCTGGCCCTTCATAGTTTTGCGGTTTTATCCACACCGGCATAAAGCCCGTTTGTGTATATAAGCGGCTTACCGATTTGGGGTAGTATAATTGCAGCCTTACATCCTTATCGGCTAATTGCTTTTGAATCTCGTTGCCTAAGCTATCAACAGGGTTAATGTTATTGTTGAACGCAAATGCACTTTCAACGCGGGCACCTGATAGCATGAACATGGTTATGCCTGCCAACAAAATGCACTTGGTTAAATTCGATTTCATGCTAATGGGATTATAGCGTAAAAATGGATGATTGAACGCCCTTAAATAATGACTTTGGGCATGTTTAATTTTGATTTTAAACACGATAAAACTCCGGGGAAAATGAAAAATACCCACATAAGCAGGCACTCAAACTGTTAATAATAAGGCTTCAATTAGGTTGTAATAGCGTTATTAAACTTGTGCGGTATTTAACTGTTTCTGATGCACAGGGATAAAAGCCATAGCCATCCCGACCGGGTTGTTACAACAACCAGCCCCATGTGCGGGCCATTGTCGGGGATACGTTATTGGTTACCAAAGTCATATAAATATGCGCTTGCGCCGCCAAATGTATATGATTCAATTTTTTTGTATTTCAATTTATCTAATGTACCAATTATAAATTTTTCTGCATCCGTACCTTCATAACTTAGCAAAAGCCAATTTTTACCTTTCAATAGTTTCAACTGGTTTATATAGTTATTTCGGTCCGGGTCGTAAAATCCATAAGTAACAGGATTCTTTAGGTTCATAAACCGGGTTTGGTTATAATATGTAAAAGCCGGCACTAAATCATAGTAAACATACACCCGCTGGTTATCTTCCAGCCTGGATTTGATAAAATTAATGCTCTGTTTTATCTCCGTATGCACCATTGGGAAAGAATTAAAGTAAACGAAGGAGCAAAAATAGATGGGTATAACTACCACAACAGGTGCCAGCTTCGCAAGTACTTTAGGTTTTACTATGCCTGCCAGCTTTACCCTGCAAAAATCGAATCCAAAAGCTATTGTGATAATAAAAATTGGATACAGATACAATATCAGGCGCTTATCAAAAGGATACATTTTGAGCCCGGATAGTGCTAAATGCACCATAATTGGCAATGTGATGAGCATGATACTGCCAAATGCTTTTCTGCTGTATAAATTAAAAATGCCAGTTAAAAATAGTAAAGGAAAAAAAATCTTCCCAAGGTTGCCATACCCGAACAAAAAGTAAAAAATCATCTGGCTTTTTGCGAAAAGGAAAAGATAAAAACTCCGGCTTAATGGGTTTAGGGGAAGGAACGCCTGCTCTCTTGACCAATACCCTACCATATAATCTCTTGTTGGGTGATTTAGGATGAAGGAAAAATAATATATTCCAAACGTTATTGACCATGTTAAAAATACATAGATAATACCCGGATGCCATGCCTTTTTTTTGTAACTATTAAAAATGAGGTATAAGCCAAATGTAAATAATATGATAATGGAGATGTTTGATAAAAAGATAGATACCGCGCCAACAATAGCCAGGGTAATGTACCTGTTGAAATCGCGCTTATAGGTTTTTAGTAAACAATAATATAGCACATTGGCAACCAGTACATCGCTCATATACTGCTTAACCTCACTTGAATAGTAAAGTAAAACAGAATTAAATACAAATAACGATAAAGCAAAAATATGTGTTGCGCGATTTTTAAACGCAATTTTAAGAATCTGATATAAAAAGAATATGGAGGCTATAAAACTCAATAAAGGGAACAACCTTAATCCGTATTCGGTTCCTGAAATAAAATAAAAGGTGAAATGCTCAATTTCCAAAAACAACAAAGGGGCAACCTGGGCAAGATCTAACGGTTTAAGTAATTTAGCAGGGCTTTTATGGATAATATTTAAAGATAATGTAGCTTCATCATTCCATAAACTTCTGTTGTAAAGAAACTGGTAAACGGATAATAATACCCCCAGTGAGATAATAAAGAAGATCAAAAGTTTAAACAGGCCCGGTTTATTCATGCTTGAAAGTTAACAAAATTCAGTGTACCTGCCTGAAGGTGCTGATATAAAATATACCTTTTGTAACCCCAAACGTCCCGATTAATGATTTTGCCGGTTTTGAGAGGAGGCGGTAGAATGCAATAATCGGATGCCTAAAGGAAGGATAGCAGCTTTGCCGGTTGTGTTTTTTTATTTTACCATTTGAAGTTACCATCCATGAATTTTTGGTACCCATAATAGGCAGATGCTTAAATATAACGTTGTTGCCTGGAAATAAAAAAGCGCCCGTATAAACAGGCGCTTTAACTGTTAATAATAAGGCGTCAGTTAGGTGGTAATAGTTTTATTAACTTGTGCAGTATCCAGTACCAAATTAAACAGGTCTTGCTTAACCTGCCTGAATTCGCGGGTAAGGTTGGTCATAAAATAGGCCAGCTTTACCTGGGTAGGCGCAAGTGCATCGGTATCTTCGGGTATAATATCTTCAGACATGAGTTCCAGCAGCCTTACCTGTCTTGTCAGCAACTCTTCAACTTCTGTATCCTGGAGGTGTTTTAAAGCTTTCCCGGCGGCAATTAATTTATGGATATGATTGGCATCCTGCAAATTGGCAATATGCTTATCCAATAACCTTTGCAGGAACGATGTTTCTATCTTAAAAAACTCAAGATCGGATAACCAGCGCCGCGCTATTACGTAGTACTGTAAAGAACGTGCAGACATTGATGTGGTAGATTGCATATTTAATTTACTAATTATTTAAGATTGCATTATTGCTTCGCCGGTAAAATTAGCCGGCCTTTTATACATAAAAAATGATCGTGGTCATCTTTAAGTTAATTAAGAGCACGCTCAAACAACCATTTAATTGGTTTAGGCTTAGCTTTTGCTTTCAGGCCATATTGTTTAATGCTTTTTTCTTTGATAAGGTTTACAGCCTCTTCAATATCATCGGTAACCAGGCAAAGGCTGGCGTCAAGTTCGCCTATTGTGGCGTTCTCTTTCATAACCTGTATATGCTTAACCAGTTCTTTGTGGTATTCTGTACCGAAAATGATTACCGGAAAATTGTTTATTTTATGTGTTTGGATAAGGGTAAGCGCTTCAAAATATTCATCTAAAGTGCCGTAGCCGCCAGGCATCACTATAAATGCAAACGAGTATTTTACCAGTAAAACCTTACGCAAAAAAAAGTGCTTCATGTACACCCACTTATCCAGGTAGGGATTGGGTTTTTGTTCAACTGGCAGCTGAATATTACAGCCAACCGAGCGGCCCCCAACGTCTTTGGCGCCACGGTTGGCAGCTTCCATCAATCCGGGGCCGCCACCCGTAAGAATAGTAAAACCAAGCCTGGCAAATTCGCCGGCCGCCTTCCTGGTAAGCTGGTAGTAAGGGTGATCTTCCGGGTACCTGGCCGATCCGAAAACGGTTATACACGGGCCAATAAAATGCAGGGCCCTAACGCCGTGTATCAGATCGGCCATGGTTTTAAACGTAAATTTGAGTTCGCTTAACCTTGATTGCGGGCCTTCAAGAAATTGTATCTCTGCATTATTCATGTTTATTTTTATTAGGTTAATATCCATCAAATACAACGTAAAGGTTTAAGTTATTTATTGCTCAAAACATGACAACGAACATTATAGTACATGTTTGTTGTCAGTTTACCGGGCGGCCGGGCCAGGCACTATAGCGTAAACGAATAAAAAATGATCATCGTCACATTTATACATGAAAACAATTATATTTTAATCGGCTGTTTATGCTAATATTTGTGATGTTTATCAGTTTATGGAAAACACCTGTATATGGAAAATGCGGCCTTACTAAAAGCTATTATTGAAAACGCTATTGATGGTATAATAACTATCAACGGACGGGGCATCGTAGAAACGATTAACCCTTCGGCTTGCAAGCTGTTTTTGTGTACGCCGGAAGATGTTATTGGCAAAAATATATCGGTACTGATGCCGCAGCCATATAAGGCACAACATGACGAGTACATCCACCGTTATCAACAAACAAACGATCCTCATATTATAGGCATTGGACGGGAGGTTACAGGTTTGCGAACAGATGGTACAACCTTCCCCTTCAGACTTGCAGTAAGCGAAGTTGATTTTGCCGGCAGAAAGATTTACGCCGGTTTTATACACGACCTTTCAAGGGAAAAAGAAGCCGAGGAGCAGTTGCGGGATTATGCCGCCCACCTGGAAGATTTGGTTGAGCAGCGTACACAAACACTTAAAAATACAGTAGGCGCACTGCAACAGGCAAAAGAAGAGGTGAGTGTTTCGCTTGAAAAAGAGAAGGAACTGGGGCATTTAAAAAGCCGTTTTGTATCTATGGCCTCGCACGAGTTCAGGACGCCTTTAAGCGCCGTGCAGCTATCGGCGTCGCTAATAGAAAAATATGCCCAGCCTTATGATAATGCCAACATCCGCAAGCATGTAGCAAAAATTAAAAACGCGGTTGGCAATTTAACAACCATCCTTAACGATTTTCTGTCGCTTGAGAAATTGGAGGCCGGCCGGGTTGAGCCAACCTGTACACCGTTTGACCTGGTGAAATTTTCGGAAGAAATAACCGAAGAGCTGCAAATGGTTGCCAAGCAAAACCAAAGTATTATTTATCAGCACACCGGCACGCGCAGTATAGTAAACCTCGACCCTAACCTGCTTAAAAATTGTGTTATTAACCTGATGTCAAATGCCATCAAATATTCGGGCGAGAATACTTTTATCGAGTTTAATACCGAAATTGCCGATAGCAACTGTATTATAACTATAAAAGATAACGGCATTGGCATACCTGATACCGATCAGAAACATTTGTTTGAGGCATTTTTTCGTGCGCATAATACGGGCAATATTCCCGGTACGGGATTGGGCCTTAATATTGTTGCACGCTATACCAGTTTAATGAATGGCCGTGTTGAGTTTAAAAGCAATATTAACCAGGGTACATTGTTCACAATAACTTTTCCAATATCATGAATAAAAAAGTTTTGATCATTGAAGATAATAACGACATCCGCGAAAACGTGGTTGAAATTCTGGAGCTTGCCAACTACCAGGTTTTTGATGCCAATAATGGCAAAAAAGGGGTAGAGATTGCCGTAAAAGAGTTACCGGATATTATTTTATGCGATATCATGATGCCCGAACTGGACGGTTATGGCGTATTATATATGCTGAACAAAAACCCGGAAACAGCCGCCATTCCTTTTATATTTTTAACGGCTAAAGCCGAAAGGCTGGATTTGCGTAAAGGCATGGAAATGGGCGCTGATGATTACCTTACCAAGCCTTTTGATGACATGGAACTTTTAAATGCTATTGAAAGCCGGTTGAAGAAAAAAGAACTGCACGAAACCTTTTACAGTAAATCGTTAGACAGGCTGGGCGGCCTGATAGCAAAAAATGACGGCCTGGCCGAATTAAGGAAGATAATCAGCGAGCGTAAAAGCCGCCATTTTAAAAAGAACCAGGTAATTTATTACGAGAGTGATAAAGGTAACGGCCTTTACCTTGTAATAACCGGCCGTATAAAAACAATAAAACTTGCCGAGGACGGACGCGAACTGATGACTGGTATTTACGTTGGTGAAGATTACCTGGGTATTAATGCTATTTTATCTAACGAGCCCTATTCAGATACGGCCACTGCGCTTGAAGATAGCACACTTTGCCTTATCCCTAAAGACCAGATAGATCACTTGCTGAGCCATTACCCCGAAGTGGCCCGGGAATTTATAAAGTTACTTGCCAATGATATTCGTGATAAAGAAGATCAGTTGATGCAGCTGGCTTATCACTCGGTACGTAAAAGAATGGCCGAAGCGTTATGCCGACTGCACCGGCAGCATGCGGATAATGAGGGGATTAAAATTACCCGCGAAGACCTGGCCGCCATGGCCGGCATGGCTACCGAAACGGTAAGCCGCACGCTGTCTGACTTTAAAGACGAAGGAATAATAGAAAAAAAAGGCAGCCTGATTACAATTCTTCAGCCCGAAAAGTTATCTAAAATGAAAAACTGATAATAATCATTTATTGAGTTGATAGTGCTCATTCTATTGCTGCTTATGCAATTGTAGTTTTGTTTTTATAAACAAGATACGATGAAAGCGGTAGCCTACAGTATAAAACCTTTCGAAAAAGAATACCTGGCCAAGGCCAATCAAAAAAAGCACGATATCACCCTGATTTCAAATCCATTGGGGCCCGATACTGCTGTTTATGCCGAAGGTAAAGATGCTGTTATTGTATTTACCAATGATGATGTTTCGTCCGTTGTAATAGGAAAACTGGCTGCACTTGGGGTAAAATATATCGTTACCCGATCGTCCGGTACCGATCATATCGATAAAGATGCCGCCGCCGCGCATCATATAAAAATTGCAAACGTACCTTCTTATTCGCCGCAAGCCATTGCCGAGCATGCCGTAGCTATGGCCTTTGCCCTTAACAGGCAGGTTGTGAAGGCCGATCAGCATAGCCACGCGTTTGATTTCAGGAACGACGGCCTCATCGGCTTTAACTTTGCCGGAAAAACCGTAGGGATAATAGGATTAGGTAATACCGGCCGGGCCGCGGCGGCTGTTTATCATGGGCTGGCCTGCAACGTTATTGGCTACGACCCATTTTTTCCGGCCGATGAAATTTACGCTAAACCGGTATCGCTTGATTATTTACTGCAAAATGCAGATATCATAACCCTGCACGTTCCGTTAATGACAGGAACAAAGCATTTGATAAACGCCGAAAGTATTTCGAAAATGAAAAACGGCGTGATGCTGATAAATACCTCGCGCGGCTTGCTTATTAATACCGCCGATGCGCTTTCGGCAATTGAAAGCGGCAAAATAGGATACCTGGGTATTGATGTGTATGAATTTGAGAAAGGTTTATTTTTTGAAGACCATCAAAAAGATGCTGTAAAAGATCCTTTGCTAAATAAGCTGATGGAGCATCCCAATGTGCTGGTAACCCCGCACCAGGCATATCTTACCCGCGAGGCATTGCAGGAAATTGCCAACTCAACCATATCAAGCCTTGATTTGTGGCAGCAAAATAAATGCGTAGGCAAAGCCTGCGCATGTTCAAAAGAATGCCGGAAAACGGTAACCAACAACATAACGACAGACGTTAATAATGGAAAATAAATCGCTCCTGCTAACTGATAAATATAATGTAGCTGTTCCGCGCTACACCAGTTATCCAACAATGCCTTATTGGGATGCCAATACCTTTAGCCCCGAATTGTGGCAGCAATCGGTTAAATTTTCGTTTACAGAAAGCCATGCCCAATCGGGCATCAGTTTATATATTCATTTACCTTATTGCGAAAGCCTGTGTACCTATTGCGGCTGCAATACCCGTATCACCAAAAACCACAGGGTGGAGGAACCTTACATAGCGGCTGTTTTAAAAGAATGGGCTATTTATTTAGCAATGTTTAACGATATGCCCGTAATAAGGGAAATTCACCTGGGCGGGGGTACACCTACTTTTTTTGCCCCCAAAAACCTGCAAATGCTGATAAATGGCATTATTAAAAAAGCCAAAGTTCATCCTGATGCCGAATTTAGTTTTGAGGCGCACCCGGCAAATACAACGGTCGATCATCTGCAGGTTTTGTATGATCTTGGTTTCAGGAGGCTTTCATTGGGGATACAGGATTTTGATCCTAAGGTGCAGTTTATCATCAACCGGCATCAAACCGCCGACCAGGTAATGGCCGTAACCCAGCAGGCCCGCCGGATAGGTTATACATCAGTCAATTACGATTTAATATACGGACTGCCTTTGCAAACTTTGGCCGGCCTTGCCGATACTATGAACAAAGTTGCCTTATTCAGGCCGGATAGGATTGCTTTTTACAGTTATGCCCACGTGCCATGGATAAAACCCGGCCAAAGGCGTTTTACCGAGCGTGACCTGCCCGATGCCGCCGCCAAAACCAAACTGCACGAAACCGGCAGGGCTTTGCTAATGCACTACGGCTACCATGAAATTGGTATGGATCATTTTGCACTGCCTGGCGATGAGCTTTTACACGCAGAACAAAATGGCAAACTGCATCGTAATTTTATGGGGTACACCCACCAGCATACACAGTTGCAAATTGGCTTGGGCGTATCATCTATAAGCGATTCATGGTATGCTTTTGCCCAAAATGTAAAAACGGTTGACGAGTACCTGCAACTTACAACTGCAGGGCAACTGCCGGTGTTTAAAGGCCATATTTTAACTGCAGAGGATTTGATTGTAAGGAAACATATCCTGAACATTATGTGCAAAGGCCAAACAGTGTGGAACCATCATGGCCAGCCTTGCGCTGCCGTAGCTGATGGCCTGGAGCGATTAAATGCCCTGGCAGATGACGGCCTGGTTGAACTAACTGCCCTGGGGATGACTGTTACCGAAATTGGCAAACGCTACCTGCGCAATATTTGTATGTGCCTTGATGCCCGCCTATGGGCCGATAAACCTGCGTCGCAGCTGTTTAGTATGGCTATATAAATATTGAGTGTCAATTAATTAAAAACAAAATGTCATTTCGACGAATCTGAAGGGGATTGTGTACAGGGGGAGAGGAGAAACTATCTCTTGAGCGCAGCGAAAAATCTTTTACACCCTGCATTCCACGAAGCATTGTAAGTATAGCAGGGCGTAAAAGATTTCTTTTTCGCGCCCTGCTCTTTTCCCTCCCTTGCTCTATCGAAATGACATTTTTTGTTGAAAAGATGTTGGTACACGGTAGCTTTATGCATTAATTCATTGCCGTTGGCTTCAGCCTGATTTTCGCATTCTGCCTTAAGCTTATGTCCATAGTATTTTTTAGCCCAAATAAAAACCAGGTAACTTTTAGGTTCCTGGCTTTTGTTTGGATTATGATGTTGATTTTTGGGGCGATATTTTATGGTTTGGCTATCTCTAATACAACGCGGCCGTCAATTTTGCCGGCTTTCATATCGTCAAACACCGTGTTGATATCCTCTAATTTAGCGGCGTGTACCGTTGCTTTAACCTTGCCCTCAACTGCAAACGCAATGGCTTCTTCCATATCTTTACGGGTACCAACTATTGATCCTCTTACGGTATAGCGGTTAAGCACGGTTTCAAATATCGGCAGGTCAAAGGCACCTTTGGGCAAGCCGTTAAGCGCTATGGTACCTTTGCGGCGCAGCGCCGATATCCCCTGGCTAAAAGCTATTGGCGATACTGCCGTAACCAAAACACCATGCATACCGCCGGTTTCTTTTTGCAGGTACGCGCCGGGATCTTGTTCTTTAGCATTAACAATCAGTTCGGCGCCTAATTTTTGGGCAAGTGCCAGTTTATCATCAGCAACATCAATTGCCGCCACGTGCATGCCCATGGCCTTGGCATATTGTACAGCAAGGTGGCCTAAGCCGCCAACGCCGGATATAGCTACCCATTCGCCAGGTTTCACTTCCGTTTCTTTTAATCCTTTATACACCGTTACACCGGCACAAATAATAGGCGCCATCTCGGTAAAATTAATGCCCGCAGGGAAGTGCGCCACATAACGCGGATCGGCCAAAACGTACTCGGCAAAGCCGCCATCTACACTGTAGCCGCCGTTTTGCTGGGTTCCGCAAAGGGTTTCCCAGCCTGTAATACAAAACTCGCAACAGCCGCAGGCGCTGTGCAGCCAGGGCACACCTACAATATCTCCTTCTTTTACGTTCTTCACCTCGGCGCCCAGGGCCACAACATAGCCAATAGCTTCATGACCCGGAATAAGGGGGAGTTTGGGTTTTACCGGCCAGTCGCCATTGCAGGCGTGCAAGTCGGTGTGGCAAACACCACAGGAAATTACTTTAACCAATATCTGGTTTGCGTTCGGGGTTTTAACCTCCACGTCTTCAATTTGTAGTGGTGCGCCAAACTCACGTATTACGGCTGCTTTCATTTTTTGAGGTATCATAGGTATATTAAATAGTAAACACAATAAGCATCAGGGCATGAAGCGCTATGCTTGCAGCAAACAGGGTAAGCAAGGTTTTAATGCCGGCGCCGCCCATACCCGCAATAATGTTGGCAAAAAATAACGTTAAGGTTACAACCAAAACAAGTATAGGGGCGTTAAAATAATATAACAATATGGCGGGTACCGGTAAAAAAAATACACCCTGAAAAACCAGTGATACCAGAAACCATAATGTTTTACTATCGGCCTGGCTATTTACAAAGGTGTTCCATTTGTAAGTTAAACTTTGGGTGTTTTTTTCTGTTGTTGGTTTGGTGGTCCATTGGACACGGGTACTCATTGTAGTTTCCATGATTCAATTTATTTTTATACCGCAAATATCCCTGGAATTAACAGGGAGCACCATGACAACAGGCACTGCAAAAAGTGATGATCGTCACACCATGGGTGTTTGGAGGAAATAAAAAGGAGGGGGTGTGCGATTCGTTATTGGGGGAAGGAGGTATATCACATGGCGACTAAGACTCACCCGACATCGCTGCGCTTGTCACCCTCTCTTCACCTGCGGTGGAAAGAGGGGCTTGAATGCTGAATATCAATATATTATATAGAAAAAATAAATAATAAATTTTCAAGCCCCTCTTTCCGGGGAAGCCGAAGAGAGGGTGGCGGGCGTAGCCTCACCGGGTGAGTCTCGGCCAGCGTTCAAAGTCGATGTTTGACTAAACATGGTACCAGTAGGATGTAAAAAAATTACAGTAGCCCGTTGGAAGTAATTAAAAAATATTCGATTGCAGTATTTAAATCGGCCCTTTCAAACGGCCTTGCATACTCCGGTAATATTGCTTAACCGCAATGCGAAAAATATCATACAACAAGGTGTATATTAATATGATAACAGGGACGAAAAAACAATAAAAATGCAGCCAGCGAAAAATATAGGCACCTGCCAACGCGCCGCACATAAAAAAGAGGATAATAGCCATGCGTAATTTTATTTTAGCTTTTAAGGCTGTCCTATCCTCTGCTTTACGCCTGAAAAGCTGGGCGAGTTCAATTCCAAGGTCGGTAAATGTACCGGTAAGGTGGGTGGTACGTACAACCGAACCCGACACCATTGATACAAGCGCGTTTTGCAGCCCCATGGCAAATAGCAGGCTACCGGCAAATATTTCTTTTCCCACTAAGCTATGATCATACCGGTGGCCCAATAGTGCAACGCTGAGCAGTATGGTAGTTTCAATTAAAATAGGTATTACGTAAGAATAACGCTGATTTTTGCCTATCCGGGAAATAATAAAACTCGACACAAATGCTCCGGCTAAAAAAAGGAACATCCATAAGGCAATTACCCGGGCTGTTTTCCAGTTTTGCAGGGCAATTTGCTCGGCAAATAGTGCCGCATGCCCTGTTACATTGGTGGTAAGCACGCTAAAGCCAAGAAGACCGGCTGCATTTACAAAACCTGCAGTAAGCCCAAGCAGCGAAGCAAGTTTTACGTTATGCTTGTACGTTCTTTTATTACCCAGGTGTCTCAGCATTTGTTATAAATAAGTCTTAAGTACTAAGCCCGAAGCCTTAAGTTCTGAGCTTGAATTGTCATTTTTGACTTAGAACTTAAAACTTTCGACTAAGAACTATCCTAACGGCAATTGTTTATTTCCTGCGATTGTGTAGCAGGGCTTAGGTAGGGGATGTTTAAACCCAACCCGCGCAGCACAAACCACAACCCTAAACATACCATTAGGTAAGGCATGGCTTTATTAATACGGTTGCGAACCCGCGGCCCGATAAAACCCATACTTACCGTGGCCAGTAGCATTAACGGAAAAGTACCTATCCCGAACCAGAACATATACTGCGCGGATGAATAGGGCGAACTTGTATTTACCGCGCCAATAAGGGCCAGGTATACAAAGCCGCAGGGCAGGAAACCGTTAAGCAAACCTACCGCGAAATGACCTGCCTTATGTTTCAGCGCGAAACCTATAAGCTTGTTAATTGGGGCCAACATTTTGGGCATCAGCTTACTTTGGCTAAACTTAATTTTAAACATACGCGAAAAGCCGGCCATGATAATTAATAAGCCGCTTATTATACTGACACTTTGTTGTAAACCGGCCAGCCAAAGCTGCCTGCCCAATAAGCCTATCAGCAAACCCAGCAGGGTATAAGTAATAACGCGCCCGGCGTTGTATACAAATTTATCAACCACTACCATCCACCACTGCGAATGAAACGATGGTACTGCAAAAGCAAGCGGGCCGCACATGCCAATGCAGTGCACGCTGCCAAACAGGCCAATAAAAAAAGCTACCTGGTTGCTGCTCATTCTATATCTACTTCCTTTTCGTACAGGTACAATTTTCGGTCGCTCTTCCATTCCAATACCATATTCCAACGGCCTTTAACAAGAGCAGCAGCATCGAGATTGGCAGTTTTGCCGAGTTCGGTGTTTATGGAGAAGGTTTTATCGAGCGCCTGGCTGGAAGGGCGAATGAATTTAACGCTGCCTGTTGCGGGCGCTATAAAGGTTATGCTTACCTGTTTGCCGTTTATGCGTATTACCGGTTGGGCATGGTCTGTAACAACCTGTTTTTCTTTTGCATAATCTTTATCAAAATTAAGCCCTTTTTCATAATAATGGTGGTCATATTCATCGGCTGGTAAAGCAAACATTTTTACGCACATAAATATGATAAACAGCATGAACATGGCCATGCCCGCAATTAATCCTTTTCCCCAATTCATCTTTTTAATCATTTGGTGGCCCTACAAACGCTGTACTGACCGTTTGAATTACTTTGTTATTTAATACCAGGTTGATTTTGACATCCGTTTTTGCCGATTTGATATGCGTGGCCGGGATCATCAGGAAAAACACGGTTTTAACCGAGCTTCCGGCAGCTATTTTTCCGGGTGTCTGGATGTATTTTATCTTTATAGCCGGATCGTTAGGTTGTATGGTAATATCGCGGCTTTGGTTTGATTTGTTTATAACCTCGGCATTATAAATATTACTTATAATACCATTTTTTTGTTCCTGGTACAACATGCCGGCGCTGCGCATAACCGCAAGGTCCATATCGCCCCTGCTGAAAATGAAGTAACAAAGCACCGTCATTAAAACAATAATGATTCCGCTATAGCCCATCATCCTGCCGGTAAACGACGGTTTCTGCTGCTTGTGGATCATGTTTTCCGAGTAAAATCCAATCAAGTTAAGCGGTTTATGGATTTTATCCATTACCTCGTTGCAAACATCAATACACGCAGTACAGTTAATACATTCCATTTGTGTGCCCTGCCTTATATCTATGCCGGTAGGGCATACAGATACGCACAGGCCACAATCTACGCAATCGCCTTTTTTGGGGCCATTATTGGCTGTTTTTGAAAGCTTTCCCCTTGGTTCTCCGCGCACCTCATCATAGGCTACCACCAGGGTATCCCTATCCAGTAGTACACCTTGCAGGCGTCCGTAGGGGCATGCTACCGTACAAACCAGCTCCCTTACCTGGCTGTAAACCAGGTAAAAAACAATAGTAAAAACCCAGATGCTTAAAAAGCCAACCAGGTGCAGCTGTACCGGTTCGGTTATTATTTTAAATAATACATCGCTGCCTACAAGGTAAGCTAAAAAGGTGTTAGCTATCAGGAACGAGAATATGATGAACAGCAAATGTTTGCTCCCCTTTTTCAGTATTTTTTCTTTGGTCCAGGGGCCTGCGTCTAATTTTTTTTGTTTGCTGCCATCTCCTTCAATCCAGTTCTCAATCTTTCTGAAAAACATTTCCATAAAGATGGTTTGCGGACAAATCCAGCCGCAAAAAACACGGCCGAAAGCGATAGTAAACAATACCACGCACACCACAAATACCAGCGATGCCAAAACAAACAGGAAGATATCCTGGGGCCAGAAAACCTGCCCCAGGATAACAAAATGCCTCTCCATAAAATTCAGCAGCAGCAATGGTTGCCCGTTGATCCTGATAAGCGGGCCTGCAAAAAATAGCAGCAGGTAGCCATAGCTAATCCACGAGCGCCATTTATATAGTTTTCCTTTACGGATTAGCGGGTATATCCACTTGCGCTTATTCGTCTCTTTCGCTACCAGTAATCCGTCCATGGTTATTTATTTGCTGCAAGTTTATCGTCTGTATCGGTCTCTTTTGTTCCCTGCGGCTCTTTTGCGCCAGCGGGGTGAGTACCGTGTAATGATTTAACGTAGTTGGCCACATCGGCAATTTGCTTTGGCGATAATTGTTTTTCCCAGGTTGGCATCCCTTTGGCAAGCACTCCGTATTTAATGGTTTTAAACAAATCGTTTATTTTGCTGCCGTGCAGCCAAAAATCATCTGTAAGGTTGGGGCCAACATTTCCCTGGGCATGATCGCCGTGACAAGCAACGCAATTGGTTTTAAATATCCCCTCGCCAGCTGCAAGTACCGCCGGATCTTTCACCAGTTTTACCGTGTTTTCATCAACCCGGTTGGCGGCTTTGCTCAGGAACGCCTTTTTTTCGATGTCGGCCTGTGCCATTTCTGTTTTATACTCGGCATATTGCAACTGCCCGGTTTTAAATACATGGTAGTTAAGCAGGTAGCCTGCTCCAAAAATAATGGTGCCATAAAAAAGATACATAAACCAGCCGGGTATTGGGTTGTCAAGTTCCTGTATGCCATCGTAATCATGCTGTATAAGGAGTTCATGTTCCTCTTCCAGGGGCCTGAGTGAAAGAAGCTTTTGCCAAACTTCTGCTTTTGGTTTCCTGGCTTTCTTTTCCTTAACAGGGTTCATTTGCTCGGCTATTTCGGCTTCTGATAATCCCTGCTGTTTAAGCATTACACGTGCTAAAACGTTAAAGGTTTTTACCAGTACCAGCATAGCTATTAAAAAAAGCAGCAACATGCCAACAACAACTCCATAAGCAATATAATTCATTACATCACCCGGAATAAGACCATCAGCCATAACGGGCTGAATAAATAATACAAATGCTGATATTAATATAATGCGTTGGTACTTCATGACTGAAAAGGTTGTTGATCTGTTAAACTATCTTCTAATGGCAAATCGCTCATATATTGAACATGTGGCTTCCTGATGCGAATGAGCATAATGGTTACTACAATAAAAAACACAAAGAATATCCCCAACGAGAACAGCAGGTATGCCTGGTTTGCGTTGATGTTTTCTGTAAATTGCTTAAACATGATGGTGATTATTTATTGGCAGTTTTGTTTGCTTTAATGTCTGTTCCTAACCGTTGCAGGTAAGCAATTAGGGCGATGATTTCCTTGTTGCTTTTAACCTTAATGTGGTCGGCATAAAGGTTGTCCCTAATTTCTTTTTCCTGTTTTTCGAGGTCCTGGTTAGCTATGTTTTCATAACCTGCCGGATATGGTACACCTAATTTGCGCATAGCGTTTATTTTTGCGCGGGTTGATGCCGTATCCAGGTTTTGGGTTATCAGCCAGTCGTAATTAGGCATGATGCTTCCCGGCGACATCAGGCGCGGATCCATCAGGTGATTGTAGTGCCATGCGTTACCATATTTTTGACCTTCGCGGGCCAGGTCGGGTCCGGTACGTTTCGATCCCCATAAAAACGGGTGATCGTACACAAATTCGCCGGCCTTGCTATATTCCCCATACCGTTCTGTTTCAGACCTGAAAGGGCGGATAGTTTGCGAGTGGCAGCCAACACAACCCTCGCGAATGTATAAGTCGCGGCCCTGAAGTTCAAGTGGTGTATAAGGTTTTACAGCGGCAATGGTTGGGATATTTGAAGATACAGTTAGCGTTGGCATCAGTTCGATAAAGGTGCCTACAAGGATAACCAACAGGGCAGCAATGAGCATTTGTATGGGTTTACGTTCCAGCCTGCGATGCCAGCTGTTTTCCCTCGCAATCATATGAACGGGCTCAAGTGGCATTGCCTGCGCTGCTTCATCGGCAACCAGCTTGCCTTGCAAGGCTGTGCGGGTAAGGTTATAAGCCATTACTATTACACCCAATAAATACATAGCGCCGCCTGCAGACCGCATCATGTGCATAGGCAATATCTGCAATGTAGACTCCAAAAAGTTTGGATATTTCAGCATGCCTTCGGCGGTAAACTCTTTCAGCATCAGGCTTTGTGTAAAACCGGCCCAGTACATGGGTATGGCATAAAATAGGATACCCAGTGTGCCTATCCAGAAGTGGAACGAAGCCATTTTTTTAGAGAACAACTCTGTTTTATAAATACGTGGGATTAACCAGTACAGGATAGCAAAGGTTAAGAAACCATTCCAGCCTAAAGCGCCAACGTGCACGTGTGCAATAATCCAGTCGCTAAAGTGCGCTATACCGTTTACTTGTTTAAGCGAAAGCATAGGGCCTTCAAAAGTGGCCATACCGTAGGCGGTTAAACCTACAACCATAAATTTAAGGATCACATCGTCCCTTACCTTATCCCATGAACCGCGCAGGGTTAATAATCCGTTTATCATACCGCCCCAGCTTGGCGCTATCAGCATTATAGAAAAAGCTACACCTAATGATTGTGCCCAGCCGGGTAAGGTGGTATATAAAAGGTGGTGAGGGCCGGCCCATATGTAGATAAATATAAGCGCCCAAAAGTGCAGGATACTTAATTTATAGGAGTAAATAGGGCGGTTGGCCATTTTGGGCAAAAAGTAATACATCATACCCAGGTAAGGGGTGGTCAGGAAAAACGCAACAGCATTGTGGCCATACCACCATTGCACTAATGCATCCTGAACGCCGGCATAAACCATATAGCTTTTAAATGCAGATACCGGTAACTCAAATGAGTTTACAATGTGTAACACGGCTATGGTAACAAAAGTGGCTATGTAAAACCAAATGGCTACGTATAAATGTCTTTCGCGGCGTTTAAATATGGTGCCAAACATGTTCCAGCCAAACACCACCCAAATTACGGTGATGGCAATATCTATAGGCCATTCCAGTTCGGCATATTCATGTGATGTAGTTAAACCTAAGGGAAGTGTAATAACTGCCGATAAAATAATAAGCTGCCATCCCCAAAAATGGATTTGGCTAAGTACATCGCTAAACATCCTTGCTTTGAGCAGGCGTTGCAGCGAATAATAAACGCCCATAAAAATGGCATTGCCCACAAAGGCAAATATTACCGCATTGGTATGTAACGGACGGATACGACCGTATGTAGTGTACTGGTTACCCATGTTGGCGGCCGGGTGATAAAGCTGAATGGCTACAATTAAGCCTACAGTCATGCCGATTATCCCCCAGATTACGGTAGCGATACCAAAATTCCGGACGATTTTGTTGTCATAGTAAAATTTTTCGGGCTGCATAAAATGTTATCTTTTTATGGGTGTAAAATTATTGAAGTGCAATGGGTGACAGAATGATGACAGTTTGCTTTAAAAGTGATTAGCATCACTTTTTATCGGCTTCAGCATCGTCATCATCAAGCAGGATACGCATAGATGGTGTGTACAGGTCATCATTTTGACCGCTGCGCTGCGCCCAGAAAAAGGCGGCTAAAAATATCAGCGCGAGCAAAACGCTGCAGCCAATTAAAAAATAAATGATGTTCATATGAGTTTTCGTTTTTTGGCTGCAAAATGGGTTGCCAGCGTAGTAAATGAAATAATGGTAACAGTACTCAATGGCATTAATATGGCGGCTATTAAAGGAGATAAATGACCGGTAACCGCGTAACTAAGGCCTATGATATTGTAAGTAAGGGAGATGAGGAACGACAGGCGGATAACGTTTACCGTATCCCTGGCAAAGCGAAGGAAAGCTGGCAGTTTGCTAAATGATTTTCCATCTAAAATAGCATCACAGCCCGGCGAAAAGTTGTTTACATCGTCTGTAACCGCTATCCCGGCATCGCTTTGTTTTAGTGCACCCGAATCATTTAATCCATCGCCCAGCATTAAAACTTGTTTCCCTTTTTGCTGAAGCGCTTTTATAAACTCCAGCTTATCCTGGGGCGACTGGTTAAAATGCATGGCTTTATCTGCCTTAAAAAATTGTACCAGGTCTGTACGTTCATGATCATGATCGCCTGAAAGCAAAAACAGGTCATAGTTATTAGTTAGCGAGCCGATGTTTTCCATCCCCGCCCTGTATTCCTGCGCAAATTGAAAATACCCCAGGTAATGGTTATTAATCATTATATGCACACTGGTATTGCGCACGCCACCTTCGGCAAAGCCAAATACGAAGGCCCCGCTACCCATGCGTAAAGTATTGCTTTCTACAGTTGCTGTAATTCCCTTACCGGGAATCTCTTTATAATCTGCTACCGGCAGCTTTTTATAGTCGCCTAAAAATTGACAGATCATTCGGCTTAGGGGATGTATCGAGTTACGGCAGGCACTGTATATCAACTGTTTTTGTTTTTCGGTAAGCTGGCCTTGTATTACTACGCTTTTGCTGTTACCTGTTGATATAGTGCCGGTTTTATCCATTACAATAGTGTCAATGGCGGCCAGTTGTTCAACAATCCGGGTATTTTTAAGGTAAAAAAGGTTCCTGTCAAATATGCTTAGTGCCGCGGCCATGGTAAAGGGCGTGCTTAGGGCAAGGGCGCAGGGGCAGGCAATTATAAGTACGGCAGTAAAAGCATCAATTCCCCGCCGGTAATCGGTAAATAGCCAAGCCAATAATGCCCCAAATGCAATAATCAGCAGCGCTATTGTAAAGTATTTGCTAATTGTTTCACTAAAGGTCTTCGTTCTGCTATCCTGTTTCCGGGTAAAAGCTTCGTTATTCCAAAGCTGTGTAAGGTAGCTTTGCGATACCGGCTTCACTACTTCCAGCTCAATGGCATCGCCGGTTTGCCGCCCTCCCGCGTAAATAATTTCGCCCCATGTTTTATTTACAGGGATTGCTTCGCCGGTAACAAAACTAAAATCAATGAGCGCATCTCCTTTTAGCAGGATAGCATCAGCCGGAATAATTTCATTATGGCGTATCAATATCCTTTGGCCGGTAACAAGCTGTGCCAGGGGTATAGGTTTTTCAGTATCGCCGGTTAATACCTGTACTGCAACGGGAAAAAATGAGCGGTAGTCGCGCTCGAACGAAATATGGTGATATGTTTTTTGCTGTACAAATTTGCCCACCAGTAAAAAGAAAACCAGGCCGCAAAGGGTATCGGCATATCCGGCCCCGGTATGGGCTAATACTTCGGCTACGGTGCGAATGAAAAGTACAGCGATGCCCAGCGCTAATGGAAAATCAATATTGAGGGTCCTGGCTTTTAAATTATTAAAGGCAGAAACAAAATAATCGCGACCACAAAAAAATACCACGGGCAATGTGAATACTATATTCAGGTAGCCAAAAAAATGTTTAAAAGTTTGCTCAAAGGCCGAAAGGCCAAAATATTCGGGAAAGCTTAGCAACATAACATTGCCAAAGCAAAAACCGGCCACAGCTATTTTTTGAACCAGGTTGCCTTTATTGGCTGAGTTTTGCTTTTTGATAACATCCTGCAGGCTGATTAATGGTTCGTAACCGATATCATAAAGCAACTCTACCAACTGTTGCAAGCTGCAAATACGATGATCAAAACGTACTATTAATTGCTTTTTTAAAAAGTCGACCCTGGAGTAATGTATGGCAGGGTTAAACCTGTTTAATTGTTCAAGCAGCCACAAACACGAGCTGCAATGAATGTGAGGTATATATAAAGTGATGATAGTGATATGCTCATCGGTATAATCCAACAAATCGTTAACTATAGATGATTCGCTTAAATAATCAAATCGTTTGCTAACCCGTGCCCGGGTTGCACCCGGGTGATCGTTGTAATTATAATAACTGCCAAGGCCGCTGCCTGCCAAAATCTGGTACACGCTTTTACAGCCCTGGCAGCAAAACTGTTTTTCATCTGCTACAAATGAGGTAGTTAAACATTCATCGCCGCAATGGTAGCATAATGTTTTAACAAGAATTGTGTCGTTCGTCATCTTTTTATTCTGGTTTATCAAAAGTCCATTTTCAGGGCGGGAGTTTAAATGATGGACGTTATGGGCTAAAGTGACCCTCGTCATTTTTTGGGAGCATGAACGCTGATAGATTTGTTGTTGATGAATAGGCCGGAAACTTTTGATGTTAGGATGATTGTTCCAGACACAACGCACGTTGATATTTTTGAAAAGCTAAGTGCGTTGGAGATTGGTCAATCAATAGTAATAAATCATGACCAAAACCCGCGGCCGCTTTATTTTCGTTTACTGGCAGAGTGTAAGTATGCGTTTGGCTGGGAAACACTGCATGATGGGCCCGAAGTTTGGCGTGTTCAGGTCACCCGGAAAACGGCCTGGGTAAATAATGAAACCATAGGCGATATAGTATCTAAAGATTACCGGCATGCCACGGTGTTTAAAAGGTTGGGCATTGACTTCAGCTGCAACGGAAAGAGGACGTTGGAAGAGGTTTGTCTTGATGATCATTTGGATATAAATGACCTGCGCCAGCAGCTGGCACAGTGCTTAAACCAGCCCATGATACAAACTATAAACCTATTAAGCTGGGCGCCTGCTTTTTTGTGCCGTTACCTTGTTAATCTAAATCACCAATACATCAAAATAAATACGCCATTCATAACCGAACTTGCCCAAAAAATGGCTGTTAGTTATGGAGAAAGCCATCCGCAGATTGGCCAGATTAGCACAATTTTTTTTAACGCGGGGAAGGTTTTGATGCATGATGTATCAATTGAAGAGTCCTCGTTGTTTCCGGATGTTGTAAAGCTATCAGAATGTTATGTTAAAGGACGTACGCTTGCAGAGGATGAAACGGGAGCTGTTTTAAGTGCTTTTTACGATATAATGGCTTCGCACGAAAAGATAGCAGCCGATTTTCGCCTTATCAGGCAGCTAACCAATAATTACCAGGTTCCACGTTATGTTTCTCCATCCTACAATATATTATACAAGCTTTTGCAGGACTATGAGGACGATTTGCTATTCAATTTTCATCTTGAAAACAATTTGCTTTTTCCTAAAGTGATAGCGATCCGCGATAAAATGCGATCAACCTAAATATTCCCTTAGTTACCTATTTATAAACACTGATGTCAAATAATTCTGCTCTTAAATATTTTATATTATGATTCACACATTTCATATCCCGGTTTTGGGCCTTGGTTACTCCATTGATACCCCGCTAAAAGTTGCCCGTTATGGCATATCGTCTGTTATATCTATTGTAGACGATGAGCTGATTGAAAGAATGCGGGCTTACCACAGCCAGCTAAATAATGAGCCCTATACCGCGATAACCAAAAAAGAACCTGATTACAGGGCAAAGCGGATTACCGCGTATCTCGACCTGGTTAACCTGTTGGCCTCGCGGCAGTTTGATCATTTGCGGGCCATGGACTTTGACAAAGGAAACGACCTTTGTCGGTATTTTGAGCTGCTGCCTGAGCAGTCAAGATTAAGGCAGGGGTATGACCTGATGCTCGATTATCCCGAAGGAATGCAAAAGAAATTATTTCAGCAAAGGCTGATTAAAGAGATGGAGCCGGGAAGCATTGATGTAAACATCATGTCGAAACTGGATAAAATGAATTACACCGCCAACGGCGATTACAGTGGTGATACCTTTACAGATGCCCTGGCAGCGTTGCGGGGCTTTGCGAATAGTAAACTCCGTTCGTCAATTATTTTATCGGCAGGTATGAACCCTCGTTTATATAGTTACCTGGAGGCTTTTCCCGTTTTTTTTCCTGACGATGACGGGCAGTTGACTAAAAAAGTTGTTTTAAAAGTAAGCGATTTCAGGTCGGCGTTCATACAGGCCAAATTTTTGGTTAAAAAAGGCTTGTGGGTATCTGAATTCAGGATAGAATCGGGCCTTAACTGCGGCGGGCATGCGTTTGCAACCGAGGGCTTTTTACTTGGGCCTATATTGGAGGAGTTTAAACAAAAAAGGCAGGAGATGCTTGACGAGCTGTTTAGTACTTACCAGGCCGTGTTGTTACAAAAGCAAATAGTTATAGCCCACCCACCAAAACAAAAGCTTACCGTACAGGGAGGTATTGGTACGGCGTATGAAAACCGTTTTTTGTTAGATTATTATGATATGGACGCTACCGGGTGGGGAAGTCCTTTTTTGCTGGTACCTGAAGTAACCAACGTTGATGAAAACACGCTTACCCAATTAGAAACCGCTACCGAAGATGATTTTTACCTAAGCGGATCATCGCCATTAGGGATTCAGTTCAATAACTTTAAAAAAAGTACCTCGGAAGAATTGAGAATGAGTCGTTTAGAAAGAGGCCGGCCTGGCAGCCCATGTACTAAAAAGTATTTGGTAAGCAATACCGAGTTTACCGAAACACCGATTTGTACGGCCTCAAGAGAGTATCAGCATTTGAAAATTGAACAGCTGCAAACCCTGGAACTTACAGCCGACGAATATGAGCAGCAGTACCAGGCAGTTACCGAAAAAATATGCCTGTGCGAGGGGCTTTGCGCATCTGCTTATATAAAATACGATTTGTTAAAACCAAGGGAAAATAAAGCGGTTGCCATTTGTCCGGGCCCTAACCTCGCTTATTTTTCTCGGGCTTACTCATTGGATGAAATGGTGCAACATATTTATGGCGCCACGGATTTGCTTGATAAAATAAAGCGGCCGCACATGTTTATAAAGGAATTGAACCTTTATATCGATTATCTTCAAAACGATTTACAATCGCAACTGAAAGATATCACCGAAAAAAAGAAGAAACAATTGAGCAAATTTAAGTTACAGCTGCAGGATGGAGTTGCCTATTACAAAGAATTGTTCGCCAGTTCGGCAAATCAAACATCTGGTATAGTGCAGGATTGGATAAATGATTTGACCACTTCAGAAGAGCAGTTGAGCGGAATAGCCATATAGTTATAGCCAAAGTGGAATATATGGGCAGCCCTTTTTTGTGAGGGCTGCCTTTTTATTTATTAAATGTTCAGGGCCTTTTAGGTAATACCATAACCGGGATGGTTATATGGTGGGTTACGTGGCTACTTTGGCCGCGTTTAAAAAAAGATATCATTTGTTCTTTCGGCTGTTTAGCAACGGCCAACAAGTCTGCCCGTTTATTGGCTTTTAGCCATTCCCAATCTTTTTGATGCTTTATATCGGGTACACTACGAAAGTATACGCCTCCGCAACGCAGGTCGGTATAAAGTTTGCGGTTAATTTCTTTTTCCGCAGCTTTTGTATCATTGTCGGCTGGCTTATTGTTCAGGTGAGCAACCATCAATTCGGCGTGGAAACCATCCATCAGGCTGCCAAGTTCTGCTATTGATAGGATATCTCCGGCGTCCAGGGTAGTGGCAAATGCCATTTTTTCAATATTGCGCAGCGGGGTGTTTTGAGGCACTACCAAAACGGGTACAGTTGTCCAGTCTATTATCCTGCAGCATGCGTCGCTCATTATAAAAGATGCCAAGTCATCAGTTTCAAGCGGGGCCATAACAATAAAGGCTATCTCCGTATCGTTTATGATTTCTGTCATCACATCTACCATATCCGTACTGCCGGTGTAAACAGATGTTTGCGGCATAAATGATCCCGGAAAAACCCGTTTCATTAAGTCGGCTTCCAATATTTCTGAAAACGCTGCCAGCTTGCTATCAATCATCAATTCTTCAGGATAATCCTCTCCGCTTAAAACCGGCTGCGCATGAAATATCGCCGGTACCAGTTGCAAGTGATAAAATTTAACATTAACCCTCATCTTTCTGGCAAGGTGTAACGCATACTTGGCCGCATGGGCAGATTTTTCTGAAAGGTCGGTCAAAACTGCTATCGTCTTCATTTAGTTATCTTTTAATACTGGAATAATTTTGCCGGATGCCATAATTCTTTCCGCATAGGTAAATAACTTATTTTTTGTTGCCTTTAAGGCATTCATAGCTTCGGTTAAGCCACTTGCCAGTTCACTATATTTTTCAATAAAATGAAGGTTCATCGCTTCTTTCTCATTACCTACAAACGGTTTAAGAAATACGAGAAATGCAGGTATATCGGATTTAAGACTATCGATTTTTTTTGCCTGTTTGGATACTTCCTGTTCAAATTCTTCCTTTTTTATCATCATATCAGGAGTAAGTTCAGCGTTGTTATATTTACAAAGAATGTTATTAAAAAAACGGATTTCATCCTCCATAAAACAAACATCTTTCATCCACTGGCCGGCTAAAATATAAAGCTCCTGTATTTCATCTTCTAACCCGGTATCGGGTGTTAACTTATTCATGGTGGTAATTTTTATTAAAGTAATTGTTAAGATTTTGCTGGTATTACTAATAAGGGCGATGCAATGTGCCCTGCCATTTTTTTAGTATGGCTGCCGGTAAACAGCGAGGCAAGTAAACCGCGATGGTGGTGCACCATAGCCAGCATATCAACATTCCCGTAGTTACATAACCAGTTAAGCCCGGTTTCGGTTGGGGCCTGTTTAATAATTAATGAACCTGTTTTAGCATATCCTGCAATTTGTTTAACCTCTTGCACCATTTCGGTCAGGTATAATCCTGCTTCGGCGGTGTCTTCGCCTTCGTGGCAAATGTGTATCAATTGTATGGTTGCATTTAATAAAGTTGCCAGCGGCAGTATGCCTGTAATGGTCGTAAAATCTTCGGCCTTATGTTTCATATCAAGTGCAATAGCAATGGTTTTAATATGGGTATACCTGAAGCCCGATGGGATAAGCAATAATGGGGTTGGTGTGGCATCAATCATATTGCGTGCATGGTTACCAAGCATTAAGCTGCTTATGCCCCCGGCGCCATGTGTTCCGGCAACTATCAAGTCAGCATGATCCTGCTCGGCCAGTGTTTTTAACACATCAGTAGCTGTGCCTGGTTGGGCCTTAAGGCTTATGTGGGGTTTAAAATCGCCATCGGCGTGTTGTGCTTCAAGTGCTTTTTTTAGCAGCTTTAGTTCGGCTAGTGCGCCTTCTTCAATAACGTGATATTCTTCCATAGGCCACACAATTACGCCAGCTTGCGGAATTTCGGCCGGGATTATCATCGCTGTACATATTTCTATATCGCTTTTGGTTTGCACTGCCAGTTTGTAACCAAAAATGGCGGCATTTTTAGCATTCTCTGAAAAATCGGTACCAATCAGTATTTTTTTCATGGCTTTTACGGTTTAATTATTTTTGAGTAAAGCTCAGGAAATGAGGGTGTTTAAAAAGTGACGCCTGTCACTTTTTATTATGATGCTATATCATTTGAAGCGCTAACCTGCACCTGTGGAATTGTTGTGGCGAAACTAATTTTGAACCCGAATGACTGATATCACCTATGATTATGCCCGCTGTCATTTATTATAATGCACAGCAAACTGATATTTGATAACAACTTAAAGTTTTGGTTATGAACACAATACTGGTGCCTACGGATTTTTCTCCCTGCGCGGTAAATGCAAGCCATTATGCTTTACAACTCGCCGCGGGGCTAAGGACCGGTGTACACATCTGTCATGCTATATTATTGCCTGTGCAAACATTGGTAGCCAATCCGGATGCTTGGGCAACAGCCGACTACTCGCACCTGGAAACAGCCACTATGGACGCCTTAAGCGTTACCGCGATTGAAATGGAGCATGAGATGGCGCGTGAACTTGCCCCTAACGCGGGCAATTTTAAACCCCATGTTGGTTATTCGTGCCAAATGGGTTTGGTAGCCGATGTGGTTGGCGAAATTGTTCAGGAAAGGCGGCTATCGTTGGTTGTAATGGGGATGTCGGGTGCGGGCGCATTGAGTAGGCTATTCATGGGCAGTAATAGCCGGTCGGTAATTGATCATGCAAAATTCCCGGTGCTGCTGGTGCCGCCTAAAGTTAAATTTAAACCCTTTAAAAAAATAGCTTTCACTACCGATATGCTGGCCGGAGATATTGATGTATTAAATTCCGTTGCCGAAATAGCCAGATATTTTAATGCCGAAATTTTGATAACACACATTACCAGCCAGGATAAGGATGCCCATTTGGATAATAAGCAGGTGAATAAATTTTTAAGTGATGTAACGGATAAAATTAACTACCCTAAAATTTACTACAGAAACATAAAAAGCGCCGATGTAGATCAGGGACTTGATTGGATATGTAAACATGGGCAAATTGATATGATTGCTACCGTGCACCGTCGACAAAATTTTTTAGAACGATTTTTTTCAGGTAGCTACACACAAAAACTTGCTAAGCATATCGGCATGCCCTTATTGGTTTATCCGGCAATTGCTGCGGTAAAATAATATTTAGCCGCTCCCGCTAATTCAAAACAACTTACCAACCGGGATAGTTGCGGTGGTTGGCTGTTACCTTTTATAAAACCAAAAATTGATAATTATTTTTTTTATTTCAACATTAAGTGTAGCTTACACAATTAAACTAAAACCAGTTGAACCTAAAATTCGTGGCCGTAATGGTTTCATGCCGATTTGTAAATTGGTAACTTGCGGTTATGTTATTGTGTGTTATTGGGCAGTATGGAGTGTAGTTGACGCCTGATTTTTTATGAAGAAAATAATTATACTATTTGCTTTACTGATTTTTGCGCTTTGGGGTTATGCCCAATCACCTATAAAAAATAAGGTGCTTAAATATTCGTTAAAAGATGGGCTTTCTTTTGGCATCGTAAATAGTATTACGCAGGATAATAAAGGGTTTATGTGGTTTGCCACCAATGAGGGGCTTAACCGTTTTGATGGTACCACCTTTAAGGTTTTCAGATCTCGCCAGGGCGATTCAACTTCATTGGCAAGCAACTTTGTACAAAGTATAATTTTAGGAAAACAGGGATATATCTGGGTTTCGTCCAGGAGCGGCCTGAGCAGGCTTGATACCCGTACCGAAAAATTCTCGCATTATAAATTCACGTATGGCAATAATGTTAAAAATGCCGTAAACAACATTGCCAAAAGTACCAACGGTAATCTTTGGATAGCATCATATGGCGTAGGCTTTTCCTATTTTAATACGCAAACGTTAAAATTTAAAAATTACAACAGCAAGTCGCTGCCGGGGTTGTCAAGTTACCGGATAACCGCCTTGCTCGAAGATTCAAAAGGTTTGCTCTGGTTAGGTACAGATAATGCCGGTATCAATATAGTTAATCAAAAAAATGGCGTAGTTGCCAATAAGGCAAACCTGCCTGTGCCTATAAACAACTTTATGGTTGGGCGCATAAACGATATTTTCGAAGATCATTTTCACAATGTATGGATAGCTACAGGCAAGGGTATTATATATTATAACCGCGATAAAAACATGTTTTCGCAATTGCAAACTGCCCAGCCTGCTTTTAAAAATAAAAGATATTTATCCATAATTGAAGATGGCAGTAACCAGTTGCTGGTTGGCTTACAGGATGGCGGCGTGTACAAGGTTTTGACAGACCGGGACCCAACGTCAATAAATTTTTCGCTTTTGCCAATTACCGGCGATGATGATCATCACATAACACAACGTTCTGTTCAAACCCTGTTTATAGATAAGGACAAAAATACCTGGCTTGGCACCTATGATGATGGTATTGGAATGATAAGTAATATCAAGGCGCGGTTTACCAATATCCAAAAGAAAAGGGTTGAGAAAAGTGGCGAAAGTTGGGTCCGGTTTTACGGAATGTGCCAGGACGGCGATGGCTATTTATGGCTTGGTACCGATGGCGACGGTATTTTTAAAATGCGGACCGATGGAAGCCTGGTTAAACAATACAAAGCCAACAACCGCCCTGGAGGCCTTACGGATAGCGCTTTTTTGTACGGCTATACGGATAGGAATAAGAATGTTTGGTTTGGCACTTATGCACGGGGGCTTTTTTTATACAATAAAAAAACAGACTCGTTCACAAACTTTAGCCATGACGCAGCAGATAATAAAAGTATCGGGGGGAATGATGTAAGAGCTATTTACCAGGATATACATAAAAATTTGTGGGTTGGTACCAACGGAGGTGGGTTGAGCCTTTTTAATCCTGCTACCAAAACGTTTACCAATTACACCCCGGCCAACAGTGGCTTTGGGTCATATGACGTACGGGCCATAGCCGAAGACGAAAAAGGGAATTTGTTTGTAGGTACCTATGGTAATGGATTGATATACTATGATGTTGCGCAAAAAAAGTTTTCGCGGCTGTTTAAGGATGATGCCGAAAAAAGGAATTTCCCGAGCCAGATCATTTTTTCACTTTATCCTGATAAGAAAAATCAATTATGGATAGGTACCGAAGGCGATGGACTGATTGTGTATAATCTTAAGTCAAAAACGTTTAAAAAATTCAATGAAAAAAACGGACTGGCAAACAATACCATAAATGCTATAAAAGAAGCAGGTAATGGCACGGTTTGGATTAGCACCAACCAGGGTTTATCATGTATTGACACTTATACCAATAAAATAATCAACTACGATAAATCGGATGGATTACAATCAGGGCAATTTAATGCCGGGTCGGTTGTAATGGATACCGTGGGTAAACTGATGTATTTTGGCGGAACTGAAGGGCTTAATATTTTCGATCCCGAAAAAGTAAATCAAAATCATTACAAATCGCCGATAATGATAACCGGTTTGCAGATTTTTGATAAGCAGATAGAGGTAGGCATCCAGGGCAAGGACGAAACCGTATTATCAAAAACCATTAGTGAAACTGCTCTACTTACGCTTCAGCCAGACCAATCGGTGTTTTCAATTCAATACACTGCTTTAAATTATGTTTATCCTCAAAAAGGCAATTTTGCGTATCGGCTGGATGGGCTTGATAAATCATGGAACTATGTGGGTAACCAGCGGTCGGCAACCTATCGTTACCTGGGGGCCGGCGATTATGTTTTTAAGGTAAAAGCAGCCGACCAGGACGGTATCTGGATGGATGACTATGCAACATTGCATATAAAAATTTTGCCGCCATGGTACAAAACATGGTGGGCTTATTTATGCTACCTGGCTACAATAGGAGTTATTATTTATTACTATATACAATATAGGGCCAACCAGTCGAAGCTAAAATATGATATTAAAATAGCTCAGCTCTCGGCCGAAAAAGATAAAGAGCTGAATGAGCGGAAGCTTTCGTTTTTTACTAACATATCCCACGAGTTCAGAACACCGCTAACCTTAATTATTAACCCCGTAAAGGATATGTTGTTTGGTCCGGCAGATAAGGGCGATGTGGGCAACCTGCACATTGTTTACAGGAATGCGAGGCGGCTATTAAGCCTTGTTGACCAGTTACTGCTGTTCAGAAAAGCAGAAAGCGATACCGATAAACTAAAATTAGTTAAGCTAAATATTGTAAACCTATGCCGCGAAGTTTTTTTATGCTTTAACCACCAGGCCAAAACAAAACAAATACAGTTTGATTTTATAAGCCAAACAGACGCGATTGAAATATTTGCCGACCGCGAGAAGATAGAGATTGTTTTGTTTAATTTGATATCAAACGCCCTTAAGTTTACACCGGAGCGCGGCGCTGTAAGCTGTACGGTAATAAACGAAGCCGACAACGTAAGGATTGAGATACGTGACAACGGCTGCGGCATAACCGAAGGCACGGGCGAGCAACTATTTAACAGGTTTTACCAGGTTGAAAATGCTGCCCCCATGGCAGGTGGGTTTGGTATTGGCTTGTACCTGGTTAAAGTGTTTGTTGAAAACCATAAGGGTAAAATTGCTTATGAAAGTAAACCCGGTAGCGGCACCGTTTTCAATATTTGTTTATTAAAGGGGAAAGCCCATTTTGGGCAGCAATTTGTTTTTGAGGATGTTGCTGAAACCTCTGTTTTTTTAGATGAACTGATAGAAAATAAAGGGGAGTTAACACCGGATGCCCCAGGTGGTAAACAGGCAAAAGCCAAAAATGCCGATCTGCTGAGCTCTGATACCAAAACCATGCTGCTTATAGAAGATAATCAGCAAATCCGCGATTACCTTAAGCAAATATTTAATGATGACTTTGAGATTTTTGAGGCGGACAATGGTACAGATGGGCTTGCGCTGGTTTATCAGCTTGTGCCGGATATTGTTATCAGCGATGTAATGATGCAGGGTTTAAGCGGTATCGAAGTTTGCCATAGGGTGAAGGAAGATCCTATTTTAAATCACATACCGGTAATTTTGTTAACAGCAAGTTCATCTGCCGAGATAAAATTAAAAGGGATTGAAGGCGGTGCCGACGATTATATTACAAAGCCATTTGAAAAAGAAATATTGATAGCCCGTGTTAACGGCATTTTGAAAAGCAGGAACAACCTGCAAAAATACTTTTATAACGAGATAACCCTCAAATCAAACGATCTGAAGATATCGCAGGAATACAAAGAGTTTTTAGAAAAGTGCCTGGTTATTGTAGAACGACATTTAACCGACCCCGAGTTCAGTATAAAAACACTGGCTGCCGAAATAGGGATGAGCCACTCCAATTTGTACCGGCGTATTAAGTCTATTTCGGGGCAATCGGCCAATAGTTTTATCCGGTTTATCCGGTTAAGGAAGGCCGCCGAGATCCTGTTAACTACCGATAGCACCATTTATGAAACCGCCTATAAAGTGGGCCTAAATGACCTTAAATATTTCAGGGAACAGTTTCATAAGCTGTTTGGAGTAAACCCGTCAGATTACATCAAGAAATACCGAAAACCATTCCATAATAATTACAACGTAAACCGCGATGTAATTAAAGAAAATTGATGGTGATTAATTTACCCCCTAAGCAAAACCCACTTAAATCACGTATTTAAGCGGGTTTTGCTTATTTACCCCCTATTTAATTGAGAATTTACCCCTCACTCAATTTTGCTATTTAACCCCATTTTGGCCTTACCAATTAACCGGAGATAAATCGTAATTCATTACCGGCCATTTTAATAACATGTAAAAAGCTTTGTAAAATCATGAGTTTACGCGGCTTGATGCAGCTGTTTTAATTGCCCGGAAAATGCGTTCGATCGACATCCTGAATTTAGAAAACCCAGTAAAATATGAAATCAAATTTACACGTAAAGCATTCCCCTCACCGGAAAAGATTACCCCGGCTTTTCTTATTAGCCACAAGTATGGCCATTGCTTGTTTAACTACTACTGCAATACCAACCCAGGTATATGCGGGAGTTAAAAACGTTAACAAGCAAGACCTTAAAATAAGCGGTGTTGTAACCGACGAAAAAGGTGAAACCCTGCCAGGCGTATCAGTAACTTTAAAAGGTACTACTACCGGTGTTATTACCGACATTAACGGTAAGTTTACACTAAACGTGCCCGATGCTTCGGCCACATTAGTTTTTACCTATATCGGTTATACCAGGCAGGAGGTACCCGTTAACGGCCAAACAATTATCAACGTAAAATTAGAGGCCGATGCAAAATCACTAAACGAAGTTGTGGTTGTCGGTTACGGCACACAAAAGAAAGCTACATTAACCGGTTCTATTTCCCAGGTTAAGGGCTCGGAATTGGTTAAAAGCCCGCAGCCCAACCTTTCAAACGCATTAGCCGGAAGATTCTCAGGCGTTATTGTTAACAACCGCAGCGGCGAGCCTGGATACGATGGATCAAACATCACCATTCGTGGTTTGGCTACTACCGGAAGCAACAACGTGCTAATAGTGGTTGACGGCGTGCCAGGCCAGATAGGTGGTTTGGAAAGGCTTGATCCTAATGACATCGAAAGTATGTCGGTGTTGAAGGATGCATCGGCGGCCATATACGGTAACAGGGCGGCAAATGGTGTTATCCTGGTTACCACTAAACGTGGTAAATCGGGTAAGCCAACCATTAACTACAGCTTTAACCAGGGCTTCAGTTCGCCAACGCGTTTGCCAAAAATGGCCGATGCTGCAACTTATGCCCAAATCATGAACGAGATAAGCCTTGACTCGAATCCTGGCGGAGGCCCAAACCAGTCATACTCGGCAGACCAGATCCAGAAATTTAAAGACGGTTCAGATCCATTAAATTACCCTAATACCGATTGGGAAAAGCAAACACTTAAAAGCACTGCCTTACAAAATCAGCATAGTCTTTCGGTTGCCGGTGGTAGCGAAGATGTAAAATACTTTGTTTCGCTGGGTACTATTTACCAGGATGGCTTATACAAAAATGGTGTTACCAAATATCACCAGTATAATTTCCGTTCAAATATTGATGCTAATGTTACCAAACGTTTAAAAGTAGGCTTGTCACTTTCAGGCAGGGAAGAAGACAGGCAGTTTCCTGAAGTAGGCGCCGGCGACGTATTCCGTTCTGTGTACCGCGCAAAACCTATTGTTGCAGCCTACTATCCAAACGGATTGCCAACAACAGGTATCGAAAACAACAACCCGGCCGTTCAGGTAACCGATATTGGTGGTGTTAACAATAATCCCACCCAGGTGTTTAACGGTATTTTAAAGGGCAGCTACGCACTTCCGGGTATTGAAGGTTTGTCTTTGGATGGTTTCTTTTCTGTTGATAAATCATATGCGTTTGACAAAAACTTCAGTAAGCCTTATATTCTGTACAGCTATGATGCCAATGCAAAAACTTACAACAAAAATGTGGTTGGCGGTAATAACAACGCTCCAACACTGTTTGAGTCGCAAACCAACCAGGCATTACTTACCTCAAACATTAAGCTGAATTATGTACGCAAATTTGGCAAGCACGATGTAAATGCTTTTGTTGGTTATGAGCAAAGTAAAAATCACCTTGAATATTTTGATGCCACGCGCTACAACTATTTATCATCACAACTGCCCGAGCTTTCACAGGGTGGCAGTGCCGCAACAGATTACCTGAACTCGGGCTATAGCTCAAACTATAACCGTCGTAGTGTAATAAGCCGTTTAGCATATGCCTTTGATGAAAAATACTTATTTGAAGGCCAGCTTCGTGCTGATGGTAGTTCGATATTCCCTTCTGGCAAGCAATGGGGTTATTTCCCATCGGCATCGGTAGGATGGAGGATCACCAAAGAAAATTGGTTTAAAGATAATGTTAGCTTTTTTGATGATCTAAAACTAAGGGCATCGTACGGTTCGTTAGGTAACGACAACGTAAACGGCTTCCAGTATTTTGACAATTATGTTTTGGTTAACAACGGTTTTGTAGCCAGCGTTCCGGGCAGCGGGTCAAATACCATTCAGCCAAACGTTAACCTGGTAAAACTGGCTAACCCTAACATTACCTGGGAAGTTGCCAAAAAGCTGGATATTGGTGTAAATGCTACATTCCTGCACGACTTTACAGTTGAGGCCATATACTTTAAACAAAAACGTTCTGACATCCTTGCTGCAAGGAACGCGTCGTTGCCAGGTACTTCGGGTATCGTAAATCCATACGGTTCTGATCCTTTGGTTCCGTCGGAAAATATTGGTAAAGTAAACAGCGAAGGTTTTGAGGCAACCCTCGGCTACAACCACACCAGCAATAAATTTAGCTGGGGTATAAGCGGTAACGTAACCTATGCTAAAAGCAAAATCATTTTTATCGATGAAGCCAGTGGCGCTATAAGTTATCAGCGCCAAACCGGCAGGCCTTTGAACACCTACCTGCTTTACAATGCCATAGGTATTTTCCGTACCCAGGCAGATCTTGACAGTTATCCGCATGTTACAGGCGCCAAAATTGGCGACTTAAAATACCAGGACTTTAACGGCGACGGCCAAATAAATGCCGACGACCAAACACGCACCAAATATGGTAACATCCCACAAATTACTTATGGATTTACGCTGAACGCGGCTTACAGTAATTTTGATCTTTCGGTATTGTTTTCAGGCCAGGCGCAGGTTAGCCAATATGTTTTACCTGAATCGGGAAGCATTGGTAACTTTTACAGCAGCTGGGCCGATAACAGGTTTAGCGCCTCGAATCCAAACGGAACCTATCCAAGGGTAACAGATCGTGCATCTAACGCTATCAGCGGTGGTCAGTACAACAGTACGTTTTGGCTTAATGATGCTTCGTTCTTCAGGTTGAAAAACGTTCAGTTAGGTTATAATTTCAATACAGCTTTCCTTTCAAAAATTAAATTAGGCGGCTTAAGGGTGTATGCAAGCGCGTTCAACTTGTTCACCATCACCAAGGTGAAGGATTATGACCCTGAAGGAACCAGTGGCAGCGGTCAGTTTTATCCGCAGCAGCGAATTATCAACTTAGGTGCAAACGTTAAATTTTAATTAGAACAGATCATGAAATTACAATATAAAACCCCGCTATATTTCATCGTATGCGGCATGCTGTTCACAACGGCATGTAAAAAAGACCTTTTAAATGTGCAACCTACAGACAGGATTGCTACATCGGCCATTCAATCGGATACAGCTGTTTTCGAGGCTTATGTAACCAATCGTTATATCGGTGCCAAGTTACAGGATAAAGAGGGCGACGGATCAAACCCCGGTTTTGGCCGCGGTTTTGAGTACAGTATGTGGAGCTCACTTACAGATGAATCTATTTACAATAATGATGACGCTACGTGGCTCATACAGCGCGGACAATTGGCCCCCGAAAATTTAGGTGGAGCAGGCGTGCTTTGGGCCCGGAGTTACCGTAGTATAAGGGAATGTAACTATGCTTTAAGCATTTTACCAAACCTGCCTTTAAGCGCCGGGCATAAAACACATATTGAAGGTGAGTTGAAATTTATCAGGGCTTTCCGTTACCAGGACCTTATCCGCAACTATGGCGGGGTAGTGCTAATGGGCGACAAGGTGGTAAATCTGGGTGATAATTTGCAGGATCCATCCCTATTCAAAAGAGCAACCATTAAAGAAAGCATTGATTATGTTACAGCTCAGCTTGATGATGCCGCTGCTAAGCTTCCTTTAAATAATGACGGAACCTGGTTGTTAGGCCGTGCTACCAAAGGTGCTGCATTGGCTTTAAAATCACGACTAAAGCTCTATGCTGCAAGTCCGTTGTATAATGCCGGCACATGGGCCGATGCTGCAACAGCGGCACAAGCGGTTATCAGCTTAAATAAATACGGTATTTATTCAGGCGGTTATGATAACATGTTTTTGGTTAACGAAACCAACGAGGTGATTTTTGAGCGTCTGTACACCAAAAATGCCAACCATACCCACATGGAAATTGCCAACGGGCCAAATGGCTATGGAGGTTGGGCTGGTAATACGCCGCTGCAAAACTTAGTTGATGATTATGAGATGGATAATGGTAAAGCAATTACCGATCCTGCATCCGGATACGATCCTACTCATCCTTATGATCATCGTGACCCAAGGTTTGATGCAACTGTATTACACAACGGATCCCCATACAGAGAGCGTACTGTTGAAGCATTTATTCCAGGTGGAAAAGACAGTAAAGATGGCGATAGCAACTGGAATACCACTAAAACAGGTTACTATTTACGCAAATATATGGACGATGCTTACCCGCTTCAAAACCCATGGGGCAATGCCGGGTTCCATCCATGGATATATTTCCGTTACGCCGAAATCCTGCTGAACTTTGCCGAAGCAGCCAACGAAGCTTACGGAGCCGATGTTATTCCGGCTGGTTCAACCATGTCGGCAAGGCAGGCCATCAATATGATCAGGGCAAGGCCGGGTGTTAATATGCCTGCATTGGCCGCCGGATTAAACCAATCACAAATGCGCGATGCTGTTAGATACGAAAGGCGTGTTGAGCTGGCATTTGAAGAACATCGTTTTTATGATGTACGCCGTTGGAAAATTGCCGATGTTACCGAAAACAAGCCGGCGGGAGGTGTAATAATCACCAAAAATGCCAATGGTACATTTTCATATACGCCTAAAGTGGCATTGGATGGGCGCAGTTTCCAAACCAAACATTATTGGTTGCCAATACCACGCACCGAGATCCAGGCATCTGGAGGTCAGTTACAGCAAAATGCAGGTTACTAAAAAGAGCATCACCTAAATCCTCTCCAAAGGAGAGGACTTAAAAAATGGGCTAATCAAGAACCCTCTCCTTTGGAGAGGGCAGGGTGAGGCTAAACAGAAGGGAGTATTACTTGCTCCCTTCTGTTTTAACGGGGCTAAAAAACTACATCAATCATGAAAAAAATATTTAGTTTACTAATCGCAGCGGGTATTTTAATAACCGGCTGTAAAAAAGATAATAGTCCTGCAACTCAACCTGTAAAAACAGAGGTGACCACTCCGGATAAGCCCCTCACTGTTGATTCAACCCCGGCAAGCGCGCTAAAAGGGGTTAACTGGGCTTGCGATGGTGATAACTTTAGCGATGGGATATTGGTTTTAAGCGGCCTGGCATCAACCGATAGTTATGCCACCGTATCGGCAAAGGCCGATGCTGTAATATCAGGCCTTCAAACCAACACAGGTGCAAATACGCTGCGGTTGCCGGTAAATTACCCAACAGTATCACAAACCTGGTGGAACTCCTATACAGGAGTAATTGATAAAGCCCTCAGCAAGGGTATGAACGTAATATTAGGTTGCTGGGAGTCAAAGTCGGCTGCGGATGGGGTAATAGATAATACAACCCAGTTTTGGTCTATGTGGCAAACCATCGTCAATAAATATGGCAGCAACACACACGTTTACTTCGAGATATTTAACGAGCCTCATGGTTATACCTTAAGCGCGTGGACAACCATTTGCGCGCAATGGCTAAGCAATTATCCATCCATACCACAAGGCCGCATTTTGGTTAGCGGAACTTCCTACTCGCAGGATATTACCGGCGTTGGGGCCGATAGCCGTTTTAGTGGTTGCTTGTTATCTATACATGATTATACTTTTTTCAGCAACGGCACCAACACCACTGCCGCGCAATGGGAAAGCAGGCTGCGGGGCAATATCGGCAGCTACAGCAGCCGAGCGGTATTAACCGAGTTTGGCGTACCCATGACGGGTGGTAAAAATTACACCGGCGCCATAGGCGGCGATCAGGAAATTGCGTACCTGCAGGGCTTAACCAACCAGGTACGGGCATTTGGCATGGGCAGCGTTTACTGGCCTGGCATCCGCACCGGTGATAGCTACGCCATGGAAACTTTGGGCGGTACAGGTACAAGCCTTACCGTTTCAAACACCAATGCTTCGGGTTTAAGCCGGCTAAAATATGGCTGGGGCGTGGGCGCAGGTGGTACCGATACCTTTTACCCAACAGCTTACTACCGTTTGTTAAACGTCAACAGCGGTTCGGCTTTAGATGTAAATGGCTCGTCGACAGCTAATGGGGCGGGTATTATACAATGGCCGCAAAACGGAGGCAATAACCAGCAATGGATAATAACCAGCAATGGCGGCGGATACTACAAAGTAACCAACCGTAACAGTACACTGGCACTTGATGTTAACAGCGCCTCAACCGCCAACGGCGCAAGCATTATTCAGTGGCCGTGGAATGGCGGCAATAACCAACAGTGGCAGTTTACAGCCGTAACCGATGGCGTTTACAAAGTAATTAACCGCAATAGCGGGCTTGTGTTGGATGTTAATGGCGGCGTAACCACCAATGGTGCCGGCATTATTCAGTGGCCATGGAATGGCGGTAATAACCAGCAATGGCAAATTGTACAACAGTAAATTTTAAGTTCTGAGTCTTGAATGTTGAGTTCTGAATTTTGAGTAATGAGTATTTGGTCTTAAGCCGCAAATTTGATTTGTTGTTTTTTGACTCGATACTCATAACTCAACACTTTAAACAAAAAATAATACGGTTACTAAACATGAATATTAAAAACGTCATCTGCTTTTTTTTACTGGTAACGCTTCCGGTGGCTTTGTTTGCGCAAGATAAATCCAGGCCGATATTGTTTAATTCGGGATGGGGGTTCCATAAAGGGGATATTACCAATGGCGATAAAGGCGGCGCAGCCGGTGTTTTATGGAAAGCCGTTGATTTGCCGCACGATTGGAGTATTGAAGGACCCTTTAGTGAGGACTGGGCCAGCGCCACGGGCTATTTACCCGGCGGCATAGGCTGGTACAAAAAGACATTTAATGCCGAAGCCGGATGGCAAGGCAAACAGGTTTACATTTATTTTGATGGCGTTTACAAAAACAGCGAAGTTTGGATAAACGGCCATTACCTGGGCAAGCGCCCCAACGGATTTATTCCGTTTCAGTATGAACTTTCAAAATACCTTAATTACAAGGGACAAAATATAGTAACTGTAAAGGCAGATCATAGTGAGTTTGCCGATTCAAGGTGGTATACCGGTTCTGGAATCTACCGCAACGTTTACCTGGTGGTTAAAAATTCGGTCCATGTGGATCTATGGGATGTGGCTTTTACTACGCCAAAAATATCTGCAGATAAAGCGGACATCAACGTAAAAGTAAACATCAGCAACGGCACAGCAACCCAGGCAGCTATCGGCATTAAAATAAACCTGGTTGATAAAGCAGGTAAGATTGCCGCAGCTATACAAAAGCAGGTTAAGGTAAAACCTGGCAAACACGAAACAAGTTTTGATGCCGAAGTATCGTCTCCCCGTTTATGGGATGTCGAACACCCGGAACTATACCAATTACAGGTACAGCTAAGCCGCAACGGCAAACAAATTGATGCTGTAAACCAGACGGTCGGCATCCGCAGCATTCGTTTTGATAAGGATAATGGTTTCTTTTTAAATGATAAAAGCACCAAACTGAAAGGCGTATGCATCCATGACGACGCAGGTGCTTTGGGCGTAGCCGTTCCGCGGGAAGTTTGGGTGCGCCGTTTAAAAATATTAAAAGACGCCGGCGTTAACTCACTGCGCCTTAGCCATAACCCTCACGCCGATTATTTATACGACTTGTGCGATAAAATGGGCTTTTTGGTAATGGATGAAGCCTTTGACGAGTGGGAACTGGGCAAAAATAAATGGGTTAAAGGGTGGAATGTAGGTACCCCTTCTAAAGATGGCTATCACGAATATTTTAAAGAATGGGCTACTCGCGATCTATCCGATATGGTATTACGTGCCCGCAACCATCCGTCCATTATTATGTGGAGTATTGGTAACGAAATTGATTACCCAAATGATCCATACACACACGAAGTATTAAACACAGGTAAAAATCCGCAGATTTATGGTAAAGGCTACCTGCCTGATCATCCTGCTGCAAGTGGGTTAACCGTAATTGCCAAACAGCTGGTTAAGGCTGTTAAGGCAATTGATACTACCCGCCCGGTTACTGCAGCGCTTGCGGGAGTAGTGATGTCGAACGAGGTAGGTTACCCGGAAGAACTTGATGTTGTAGGCTATAATTACCAGGAGTACCGTTATGCCGATGATCATAAAAAATATCCAAACCGCATTATTTATGGCAGCGAAAACGGCATGCAGCGCCAGGCCTGGACCGCGGTTGACAGTATCGAATACATATCTGCCCAATACCTTTGGACGGGGATTGATTACCTGGGCGAGGCCGGTAAATGGCCGCAGCGCAGTAATGGCGCCGGGCTTATTAACCTGGCAGGCTTTAAAAAGCCCGAATACTTTTACAGGCAAAGCCTTTGGGCTTATAAGCCGATGGTTTTTATTGGCGCCAAGCCTGTTACGCAACTGGAAGATAAAGGTATCTGGAGCCACAAAGCCATTGAGCCCGTATGGAACTGGCCGGCCGGCAGTAAAATAAGGGTTGATTGTTTTACCAATTGCCAGGAAACAGAATTGTTTTTAAATGGCAAATCGCTCGGTAAAATTTCACGCGTCGATGCTAAAGGCCAAATACCATCGTGGGCGGTTGATTATGAGCCGGGCGAACTACTGGTAAAAGGCTATAATAACGGAATTGAAGCAGCCAGCTACACTTTAAAAACAGCCGGTGAAGCTTCTGATATCAAAATAATTGCCGATGGCACAATATTTAACACCAAAACAAAAGGATTAAGCCAGGTAGAGGTACAGGTTACCGATAAAAATGGAGTCTTGGTAGCTAATGCCGACAATGAAGTTGTGGTAAAGCTAACCGGTCCCGCTAAATTACTGGGATTAGAAAGCGGGAGCACCACCAGTCATGAAAACTATCAGTCAAATACCCGCAAGGTTTTGAAAGGCCGCCTGTTGGCCTATATACAAATAACCGGCAAGCCGGGCAAAACCACCGTGCAGTTTAGCGCTGCCGGGCTTAAGTCTGCATCAATCACTTTAACCACAAAATAGCTTCTATCGTCAACCCTAATAAACAATTGCCTGCATTTTTTTAATTTATGAAATTTTTTAAACTATTAATTTTACCCGTTATTCTACTATGTGGCATCAGCGCGAATGCGCAAATAGCCAAACATACTTTTGCATTAACCGATAGCACATTTTTGCTGGATGGCAAGCTATTGCAAATTATATCCGGCGAAATGCATTACCCCCGCGTACCCCGCGAAGCCTGGCGCCAGCGTATGAAAATGGCAAAAGCAATGGGGTTAAACACAATAGGTACCTACGTTTTCTGGAATGTTCATGAACCCCAAAAAGGCCATTTTGATTTTACCGGTAACAATGATGTAGCTGCGTTTGTAAAAATGGCGAAGGAAGAAGGCTTGTGGGTTATTTTACGCCCAAGCCCGTACGTTTGCGCCGAATGGGAATTTGGCGGATATCCTTACTGGCTCGAAAAAGAAAAAGGCCTGGTAGTGCGCAGTAAAGAACCGACATATTTGAAAGAATATGAGCAATATATTAAAGAGGTGGGTAAACAGCTTGCCCCCTTACAGGTAAACCATGGCGGCAACGTTTTAATGGTGCAAATAGAAAATGAATACGGATCATATTCCAACGATAAAGATTATCTGGCGCTAAACCGTAAAATGTTTATCGACGCCGGTTTTGATGGACAGCTGTATACCTGCGACCCCGAGGCGGCTATTAAAGATGGGCACCTGCCCGGCTTATTACCGGCAATTAACGGTGTCGATGATGTGGCAAAAGTAAAAAGGTTGATTAAAGAAAACCACGATGGTAAAGGCCCGTTCTTTATTGCCGAATGGTACCCTGCCTGGTTTGATTGGTGGGGAACAAAACACCATACCGTACCTGCAGAAAAATACCTGGGTAAATTAGACTCGGTTTTGTCCGCAGGGCTTTCTATCAACATGTACATGTTTCATGGTGGTACAACCCGTGGCTTCATGAACGGCGCCAACTACAACGACAAGGATCCCTATGAGCCGCAAATTAGCAGCTATGACTATGATGCCCCGTTAAATGAGGCTGGTAATGCTACCGATAAATATAACAAGTTTAGAGAGGTAATCAAGAAACACCTTCCGGCCGGCCAAACACTGCCTGATGTACCAGCTGCCAAACCGGTTATGAACCTTCCGGCCGTTAAGCTCACGCAAACAACAGGTTTGTTTGATATACTGCCAGCTGCCAAACTTAGCAAAACACCCTTAACTTTTGAAGATCTTAACCAGGCCTATGGTTTTGTTTTGTACCGTACTACCATCAATGGTGGTAAAAAAGGTATCATCAAAGTAAATGGTCTGCGCGATTATGGGATTGTATTTGTAAACGGCAAACGCGTAGGTATCCTGGACAGGAGGCTGAAACAGGATAGCCTGTTAGCTAATTTGCCAAAAGGAAAAATACAACTGGATATCCTGGTCGAAAATCTGGGCCGTATCAATTTTGGGCCTTATTTATTGAAGAATACCAAGGGTATAACCGAAAATGTAACTTTTGCGGGAACCGAAATAACCAACTGGAAAATGTTTGGTTTACCGTTTGACGATATCAGCAAAATAAAGCCCAAAGCAGGCAAACTAAGGGCAAATGAGCCGGTAATTAAAACTGGAACTTTTAAACTGGCCGAAGTTGCCGATACCTATTTGGATATGAGTAAATGGGGTAAAGGCGTGGTTTGGGTAAACGGACATAACTTAGGGCGTTATTGGAATAACGGGCCGCAACAAACATTATATTTACCTGCCGAGTGGTTGAAAAAAAGTAACAATAATATTGTAGTTTTAGAACTGATTAAACCGTCGGTAAATGTGATAGACGGGTTGGATAAACCAATTCTTGACCAGCTTCAGTAACTCATCAAATGTTAAAAATATCAGGTAAGCAAAGCAGGCAAAAGCAGGGGTATCTCCTGGTATTGCTTGCTTTTATTGTTTTGGCAGGTTGTAAATCGTCATCCAGCGCCGATAAGCCAGGTGATACATTGTTTCGTTTGCTAAAACCAGAAGAAACCCATGTCGATTTCAGCAATACTTTAACCGAAGGCTTAAATACCAACGTGTTAATGTATGAGTATTTTTATAACGGTGGAGGGGTCGCCATTGGCGATCTGAACGGCGATGGCTTACAAGACTTGTACTTTACTGGTAACATGACCGATAATAAATTGTATTTGAACAAAGGTCATTTACAGTTTACCGATGTTACCGCCGCTGCAGGCGTGGCAGGGCGCCCAGGCCCCTGGAAAACGGGTGTAAGTTTGGTTGACATTAATGGCGACGGAAAAATTGATATTTACGTTTGCTATTCGGGGAAATTAAGCGCCGAAAAAAGAGTTAATGAGCTGTTTATAAACCAGGGGAATGATAGTAACGGCACGCCGGTATTTAAAGAAATGGCGGCAGATTATGGTCTCAATTTTCCTTCTTTTAGCACACAGGCCTATTTTTTTGATTATGACAGAGATGGCGACCTGGATATGTTACTGGTAAACCACAATCCTAAACGCCCAAATAGCATTGATGAGATTACCATAAGCAGTCTCATGAGTAAAACCGACCTTGAGTCGGGCATTAGGTTGTTCCGCAATGATAACGGACATTTTCAGGATATAACCAGCGAGTCGGGTATTGTAAACACTTCGTTATCGTATGGCTTGGGCGCAGGTATTGCCGATATTAATGGTGATGGCTACCCCGACATATACATATCCAATGATTACAATGTGCCGGATAGGCTGTACCTCAATAATAAAAATGGCAAATTTACCGACGAACTGCCCAGGCAACTGGGACACACGTCGTTTTCATCAATGGGTAACGATGTAGCAGATATTAATAATGACCTTAGCCCCGATATCTACACATTGGATATGCTGCCGGAAGATAACAAAAGGCAAAAAATGTTATTCGCATCGGATAATTACGAAGCTTTTAATCTTAACCTTAAAGTTGGTTTTTACTACCAGTATATGCGTAATATGTTGCATATGAATAATGGTAACAACACATTCAGCGAAATTGGGCAACTATCCGGAATATCGAATACCGATTGGAGCTGGGCTCCCTTATTTGCAGATTATGACAACGACGGCTGGAAAGATCTTTTTGTAAGCAACGGTTATACCCGCGATTACACCAACATGGATTTTTTGAAATATGCCGGCGATAAATTAAGCGACAGGCGTGTAATGCGGCAGGATCTTTTGAACCTGGTTAGCCAAATGCCATCGTCGGAAGTAAAGAGTTACTTTTTCAAAAATAACGCTGATCTTACTTTTACCAACACAAGCGCACAATGGGGGATAACCCAACCATCAAACAGCAATGGCGCCGCATACGCCGACCTGGATAACGATGGCGACCTTGACCTGGTGATTAACAATGTGAATAAGCCGGCATTCATCTACGAAAACCAGTCGGTACAGCAAAATAAAAATCATTACCTGTCGGTACGGCTAAAAGGGTCAAATAAAAACACCGAGGGTATTGGCGCAAAAGTTATAATTTATGCAGCCGATAAAAAGCAATATCTTGAACAAATGCCCACCCGTGGGTATGAATCTACTGTATCGGCGGTATTGCATTTTGGCTTAGGCAGCGCTAAGGAACTGGATTCGCTACACATTATATGGCAAAGCGGTAAGGCGCAGGTAGTTAAAAATATCAAATCAAACCAAATTATTACACTATCCGAAAAAGACGCCACGGCGCCTTATATCGAGCAAAATATAATAAAACCTTTATTTACCGAAGTGCCATCCCCGGTCAAATATCATAGCGCCATGAGCCTGGTTAATGATTTTAAACGACAGCCCTTGCTGGTTAATCCGCTATCTTACAACGGTCCATGCATGGCCAAGGCCGATGTAAATCACGATGGGCTGGAGGATGTTTACGTAGGCGGCGACAACGGTAGCCCCGGTGCCTTATATCTTCAGCAAAAAAACGGTGGTTTCACATTGAAAAAAGAAATTGCTTTTGAATCCCGTAAAACCAGTACCGATGCTGCCACGGTTTTTTTTGATGCCAATAACGATGGTAAGCCCGATTTATATGTGTGCGCCGGTGGGTACCACAATTATATGCCCGATGATGCCGCTTTACAAGATAGGTTATATATAAATGATGGTTCGGGGAATTTTACAGAATCAACTAATGCACTGCCTAAAATGAAAAGCAGCAAAAGCTGTGTTAAAGTGGCCGATATTAATGGCGATGGCTACCCCGATTTGTTTGTCGGCGGCAGGGTAATACCAGGCCGGTACCCCGAGGCGCCCGAAAGTTATGTGCTGCTAAATGATGGTAAAGGCCATTTTACAGATGCCACAACAAAATTAAATCCTGCTTTGAAAAGGATAGGGATGGTTACTGATGCCGCCTGGGTAGACATGAATGGCGACAACAAGCCCGATCTGGTGGTAGTTGGCGAATGGATGCCAATAACCGTTTTTGAAAACAACAACGGTAAACTCACCGATGCCACCGCTAAGTATTTTGACAAAAAATACGCTGGCTGGTGGAATTGTTTAACCGTGAGCGACGTTAACCACGACGGTCACCCAGATATCATTGCCGGTAACATGGGCCTCAATACACAATGCAAAGCAACCGACAAAGAGCCGGCCGAAATGTATTATAAAGATTTTGACGACAACGGATCAATTGACCCCATACTATGTTTTTACATTCAGCATAAAAGTTACCCTTATGTTAGCCGCGATGAAATGCTTGACCAGATTAGCATGATGCGTGGCCGGTTCCCGGACTATAACAGTTATGCTGATGCAACTATTGACAAGATTTTTACCCCCGAAGAAATGAAAGGAGCTGGGCACCTGTCGGCAAATTGCCTGTCAACCATGTGCTTTGTAAGTAACAACAAGGGTAAACTACACCCAATAGCCTTGCCATTGCAGGCACAGTACGCGCCTGTGTTTACTATAACTACGTTGGACTATGACAAAGATGGGCAGGTTGATCTTTTATTGTGCGGAAATATTAACCATGCAAGGGTAAAGTTTGGTAAGTACGACGCCAACTATGGAGTATTACTCAAAGGAAATAGCAACGGAACATTTAACTATTTGCCTCAGCAAAAATCCGGGTTTAAATTACCCGGCGATGTAAGGGCGGTTTTAAAAGTAAATGATTTGTATTTGTTTGGAATTAACGGCGTGGGTGTAAAAGCATACCGATAATAGCTGTTGATTTATTTCCGACACCGTTACATATATATATACACAGACGAATCCCGGATGCTACTTGCACCCGGGATTTGCTTGTTTAAAGAAGTAATTGTTTAGCCTTCGGCGCTAATCGACCCAATGTGCTCCGGCTGACTCAAAAAGATATATCATTTAAGAAAACAGATAGGCGAAGCAGACAGTTGAGGTTGCCGGTTTTATTTTAATGATTTAAAATAGCTGAATTATAAACCGAAGATATTTCAACCTAAAACATAACGCCGGTTAGCGGTGGATTTGTAAAGATTCAATTATTCTCATTTAGCTAATAAATCACTTATCCGCATTACATGCAGTATATCTATAAAAACGTTTTTAGGTTATTTTTAACCCTCGCTGTTTTGTTTGTTACCAATTTGCCCGGTATAACCCAGGTGAAACAGCAACAAAAAAACTATTCGCAAAAACTACTCTCCGGGTTTAAAATGCCGCCCGATTCTATCCAAACCAGTATATACTGGTACTGGATGTCGGATAATATCTCGAAACAGGGGGTTATCAAAGACCTGGAATCAATGAAGCGGGTAGGTATCAACCGGGCATTCATTGGTAATATCGGTATCCCCGAAACTCCATATGGCAAAGTGAAATTATTCTCGGCCGAGTGGTGGGATATTATGCATACCGCGTTAAAAACCGCCACAAAACTTGGTATTGATATCGGGATTTTTAATGGCCCGGGATGGAGCCAGTCTGGCGGTCCATGGGTTAAGCCGGAGCAGGCCATGCGCTATCTTACATCATCGGTGATACAGGTAAAAGGCCCCATCGTTTTCAACGCAAAATTGAGCAAACCTGCCAATCAGTTCCAGGATGTTAAGCTGTTAGCCTATCCTGCACCGCAGGATAATGATTTAACAATTGGCGATTTAAAGCCGGTAATCAGTGCTCAACCTTCAGTGGGTAATGTCACCAACATCATGGATGGTAATGAAAATACCGTTTTAGTACTGCCCGACAATAAAACATTTACCATTGATATAAAAGCAGACACTTCATTTACCGCGCGTGGCCTAACTATTTACCCCGCCAAAACCGCCATGCGTTTTGAAGGCGACATTCAGGCCGATATCAATGGCACCTACCAAACCATTAAACAATTTGTGGTTGACAGAAGTAATAGCGAACTTAATGTGGGCTTCAACCCCTATGGCGCAGCAGGTGTATCAATGCCGGCCACTACGGCCAAAAACTTCAGAATTGTTTTCAATAACGAAAGCCAGCATAGTGCAATTGCCGAACTGAAGTTATCCGCATCGCCGGTTGTTGAAAATTATATTGAGAAAACGCTGGCTAAAATGTTCCAGACACCTTTCCCTTATTGGAAGGAATATCAATGGCCCGTGCAGCCCGCCGTTGATGACGTGCGCTACGTGATAGACCCTCAAAAAGTGATTGACATTTCAAAATATCTTGCTGCCGATGGTGCTTTAAAATGGAACGTGCCAGCAGGTAACTGGGTAATTATGCGCAGCGGGATGACACCTACCCAGGTAACAAACGGTCCCGCATCGCCTGAAGGCCGCGGTTTTGAAACTGATAAAATGAGCAAAAAGCACATTGCCGAACATTTTAATGCCTTTTTGGGCGAGATACTGCGCCGCATACCGGCTGCCGATCGTAAGAGTTTTAAAGTAACCGTTGAAGATAGCTATGAAACCGGCGGCCAAAACTGGACAGACGGTTTAACGGAAAAATTCAAATTGTCGTTTGGGTACGATCCAACACCCTATATTCCCGTAATGAGCGGTAACGTTGTGGGCAGCCAGGATATGTCTGACAGGTTTTTATGGGATATGCGCCGGTTTATTGCCGACGAGGTTGCCTATCAATATGTTGCCGGCCTTAGGGATGTTAGCCACAAAAACGGCCTTACTACCTGGCTGGAAAATTATGGTCACTGGGGATTCCCCGGCGAGTTTTTACAGTATGGCGGCCAGTCGGATGAGGTAGGTGGCGAGTTTTGGAGCGAGGGCGACCTGGGTAATATCGAAAACAGGGCGGCATCGTCATGCGCGCATATTTATGGCAAAAACAAAGTATCGGCCGAATCATTTACCTGCGGCGGCGGCGCATATTCGCGCTACCCGGCTGCAATGAAACAGCGTGGCGATCGGTTTTTTACCGAAGGCATCAACAATACATTACTCCATGTTTATATCGAGCAGCCCTATGAGGATAAGATACCGGGCGTTAACGCAGGCTTCTCCAACGAGTTTAACCGGTTAAATACCTGGTTTTATGATATGGATATGTTTGTCCAATACCTTAAACGCTGTGGATATATGTTACGCCAGGGTAAATACGTAGCTGACGTTGCCTATTTTATTGGCGAAGATGCACCTAAAATGACGGGTATCCGCGATCCTGAACTGCCCAAGGGTTATTCATTCGACTACATTAATGCCGAGATATTAAATGAACGTGCAACTGTGGCGAATGGTAAACTGGTATTGCCAGGAGGTATGGCCTACAAAATACTGGTGCTGCCTAAACTGGAAACCATGCGGCCGCAATTGCTCAAAAAAATAAAAGAATTGGTAGGGCAGGGGTTAACTATTTTAGGGCCTGCGCCAAAACGGTCGCCCGGTTTGCAAAATTATGGCCTTGCAGATGTTGAGGTTAAAAAAATAGCCGCCGAACTTTGGGGAGATATTGACGGGGAAAAAATAAAAAAACATACCTATGGCAAAGGCTTGGTGATTAATGGACTGGATATGCAACAGGCGCTTAACCTGGTAAATGTTATACCCGATTGTAAATTTAATAAAGTTGATGAAGCCTTGTTTATTCATCGCAAACTTGACAATGGCGACGTATACTTTGTATCCAACCAAACCAATAAAGAAGTTGATTTAAATGTCACCTTCAGGGTTCATGGAAAACAGCCCGAACTATGGGATGCGGTAACCGGAGCGGCCCGCGATTTGCCTTCATTCAAACAAACAGGTAGTGTTACTGAGCTGCCACTTAAACTATCGGCCAATCAAAGTGCATTCATTGTTTTTCGTAAAGAGAGTAAAGCTGGTACCAAACCTAATGTTGATGTTAACTTTCCCGAAGGAAAAAGTGTGGTTAAATTAAATACGCCATGGACTGTAAAGTTTGACAGTAACAGATGGGGGCCTGCCAAACCGGTAGTTTTTGATAAACTTACCGACTGGACTGAAAGGGCAGAAGACAGTATCAAATACTTTTCGGGGCATGCCGTATATCATAATACCTTTAAAGCTTCTAAACCTGTAAACGGTCAGCATTTAATACTTAACCTGGGCGCTGTAACAGCAATGGCTAAGGTAAAGTTAAATGGGGTAGATGTAGGTGGCGTTTGGACAGCCCCCTATCAGCTGGATGTTACCAAAGCCATTAAACCGGGTGTAAATACCATTGATATTACCGTAGTAAATACCTGGGTTAACCGCTTGATTGGCGATAGCAAGCTGCAGGCCGATCAAAGAAAAACATGGACTGTGGTAAACCCTTATAACGAAAATAGCAGGTTACAACCATCCGGGCTTACAGGCCCTGTAACAATAAGTTCAGTTAATTATTAATAATGGATATTTTCTGGAATAATAGATAGCTTGATAGTTGAGATCAAGCCATGATAAACTTAACGTTTATTAAAGTGATAAGGTTTAGGCTTATAAAGCACTATTGGGTTGGTTAAATAACTGCGCCTTTAGTTTCTTTATGATGCTAAATTAGTGTTAAACCATAAGCCCCGCAATACTGAAAAAGGGGTATATCATATAGCGCGAAATTTGTTTATGGCTTCCACTTTATTTTGTACCTGCAGCTTGGTATAGGTATTGCGTATGTGCTTTTTAACGGTACCTGTGCTAATATCAAGTTTGTCGGCTATTTCTTTGTATTGAAGGCCGCGCGCCAGGTGGTTAAGTACTTCAATTTCTCGTTCCGTTAGGTTTTCGGTAGCAGTGGCTTGTTTTGGCCTGGCGTCGTTAAATGAAGCAATTACTTTACGCGATATATAGGCACTCATGGGTGATCCGCCCGCTGCAATTTCGGTAATCGCGTTCCTTATCTCGTTGGCCGATGATTCTTTGAGGATATAACCTGTAGCGCCGCTTTTAAGCGATTCAAAAATGTGGGTGTTGTCGTCGTTTATAGTACACATCAAAAACTCGGCCTTGGGCATCACTGGTTTTGCCCGCCTGATGAATTCTATGCCCGACATGCCTTCCAGGTTTATATCAACAATAAAAATATCCGGCTTAAGCACGTCTATTTTTTTTAATACAGTTTCGGCATTGGTGTATGATCCCATCAGGCTTACGCCGCTCATATCATGAATAATTTGTTCCAGGCCACGCCGGTAATGTAAATTATCTTCTAACAAAATTATCTGGAGCATGCTTGCGGTAAATGTAAAATGCTAATATCCTAAAATTATCCTTGATTAAAATACCTATTATGGCCACCATTTAAAGGTTCAGTTTAAGGCTAATGGATGCACCCTTGCCGGGAGCTGTGTCAATTTTTAAATCGGCATTCAATCTTTTTGCTCGAGCATAAATGTTGCGGATGCCCATGGTTTCGTGTTTGCGTACATCGGGCACAAAGCCACGTCCGTCATCTCGGATGCTAATATGCAGCCGGTTTTTGTAAAGGCTAATTGCCAGGAACGCGTTTTGTGCGTTTGAATGTTTAATAATGTTGTTTAAAACCTCTTTCACCAGTAGGTATACCTGCCGTCTTTTTTCGCCGCTAATGGCAATAGTGGCTTCACCAACCGAGATGCTTTCCTGTAGACTGATGTCGCAGCTGTCAAATAATTTAATAGCTTGTTTATGTATAAAATTAGCCAGGCTGCCTACCTCATCATTTTCAACGTCAAGGCTCCAGATAATTAACCTCACCTGGGTAGATATATCGGTAATGGCATCATGAATGGCATCTATTTCTTTAAAAACAGGTTGGTTGGTTACTTTCCGGCTTAGCATTTCGGTTTGCAGTTTTATGCCCGATATACTTGCCCCCAAATCATCATGCACCTCGCTGCTGATGCGCTGGCGTTCGCGTTGCAGGGCAAGTGCGTTTTCATAATCCTTTTTTTGTAACCCAATGATAGACAGGTAGTATTTCCGTATAAGCAAAAAGCTTATAAATATAGCGCCTGTAACAGCAATAACTTGCAGCCACAGTTGCTGGTACCATAACGGCATTACAGTAAATTGAAAAACAAGCGGACGGCTTAATTGGTTAAAACGATCGGCAGCTACCGCTTCTAACTCGTAATGGCCGGGCGGCAGCAGGTCAAACCGCTTCTCTCCGGTCGGCGCAGCTGCCCAATTTTTATCAACATCTTTGAGCCTAAACCTGTATTGTATTTTACCCATGCTTTTGTAGGATAAGGCAACGCAATTAAACACAACCGGCTTACCATACATAAAATTACTCTGTTTTCCGGGTACGCCATCATCAAGCAGTATTGGCCTGGACAGGTTGGTATTCCATAAATTTTGAGTAACAGCTATTCCCTGATCGGTAGCTATATAATAATCATTTCCATGGCGAACTACATCGGCAACGTTATCTGACGGAAGCCCGTTACTGGTATTTAACCGGCTTACCCGGTAAGTTTGGTAATTATTGCTAAAGTTAATGATACTTACACCATTGTCCGTGCATGCCCATAATGTATTAGCGTCTGTCCATATCAACTTGCGGATGTTGCCGGATGAAATAACAGGCACGGTAAATTGACTAAGTGTTTTACCCGTTAACAAGTAAACTCCTTTATCTTCGGTGCCAATCGCGCATACCTGTCCATTAGATGCCAGGCACTTTACAGCATTTATTCCTTTATCTGCCAGTATTCGCACATATTTAAAGTGTTTCATGCTAATTGGGGTGGCAAGTTTATATAATCCATATAGTGAACCTACAAGCAGCTGATCTTTTTGCCAAACTAATGACGTTACCCTGATAGGAGAAAATTCGTAGCCGGTTCCGTCTGGTAACGTCACAATTCCCTGGGAGGTAAGGAAATAAATTGTATCACGATGTTGAACAATGCCCTTTACCGGGCCTCCTTGATAGAGTATTGGCTGCCAGGATAACGGATTGTTATTTGATACGTTTAACCCGAAGATACCATTATCGGTACCAATCATTAGCTTATTGCCGCTAATTGGCAATAAACTGGTTACCCGGTTAAAATCCGACCGGTTTTGTTTCAAATATAGCGTGCCTATAGGTGAGTTTTTATTAGCACTAAGTTTCATATAACTCAGCCCTGTTAAAATGTGGCCCGTAAAAAGATAGCCGCCGGCAATGTTTAGCTTTAAAACGTTTTCATTAACCAGGCCGCTTTCTTTATTGATGACTTTTACATCGGGATTGGTGCTTAAAAAAATGCCGCTTTCATAAGTGCCAAACCATAAATTATTTTCGCGGTCAATAAGCGTAGATGTAGTAATTTGGTTGTTAAGATAATTTTTCCGCTCGCCTGTAATATAGTTAATGATGTATGTGCCTTGTTTTACGGTTGTAACGGCAAAAGTATTTTTGCCTGTGAGGTAAACCGAAGTTACATTACCGGTGAAACTAATTTTAGCAAGAGGGATGAGTTTGCTTTTTTGATATTGATAAACGTGTACCCAATCTTTAGTTATCAACAATAAATGATTTTGTTGTATGGCCAATCTATAAGGTTTGGTATTGATTTTGGCTGTTGTGTCGTTGAAATGCGCAGTGCCAAGCTCATTTTTGAGCAGGGTAAGGTCGTGTTCAGAAAGGGGAATCTCTTCCTCGCTTGCACCATAAATACTGCTGAATGGTTGTTGGCCCGGATGCTTTCGGGATTTTAGTTCCGCAAAACTGTAAACTTTGGTTTCTAGCCCATAATTTACACAAAGTTCATTGTAACGGTTAAAAAACATGTTGGCAAACGGCTGCACCAAAACCCGCTGAGTTGACCTAAGTTTGTGTATAAGCCCGTTTTCGTAGTAACAAACCCGGTAGTTACTGCAGTAAAAAAAAATCCGGTGATAATTGTCTTCGGCGATGCGGAATGCTTCATTGCTTTCAAGCCCATCGGTTGTTGTGAAATTTTTAAAGTGCTGCCCATCAAACCGGCTCACGCCCTTATCTGTGGCTATCCAGATAAAGCCTTTGCTGTCCTGCATTAAATAGTTAACCTGCGAGCCGGGAAGGCCGTCGCTTGCTCTATAGTTTTTTAAATAAACTACCTGGTACGGCGTACTGGCATATACCCCCGAAAATATAAGTTGACTAAATAGTAAAAGTTTAAGAATAGGACTTTTTAGCAGCATTTTATCATTTGTATCAACCCAACGTCGCGCCTTCATATCATTATATGTAATATGTAGGGGCCGGTTTTGCGCAATTATATTATCTGATAAATATAAAATAAATCGCCCACAATCAATATTGCTTCCTAATATTTAAGCAAAACGGTTCTCTAAACATTTATTATATTGCCACCCCTTAATTGTAAATTGCAATGAACAAATTGCCCGATTTGGAACTGAAAATTCAAGCCGAGATTGATAAAATACACGCCGTTGCCAACCTGCTGCCGGGTGTAACCATTATACACCGGATGCCCGATTTTAAACTGGAGTATATGTCCCAAAATGGGTTAAACCAATTGGGAATAACTTTAGCTGAGCTCAGGAGTTATTCTACCCCTGATTATACTGCAAAATATTTTAACCCCGAAGACGCAGAAACTTATGTGCCAAAGGTAAAAGATATGGTTGAAAGAAATACCGACAATGACATCACCTTTTTTCAACAGGTAAAAATAAATAATAGCCCGGATTGGGTATGGCATCTAAGTACTATGAAAATTTTGATGCGCGATGATGAAGGGCTTCCCTTACTTGTGATTAATATGGCTTTTAAAGTTGATCCCATTCAGCACGTTACGGCCAAGGTGGAGCGGATGCTGGAAGAAAATATCTTTCTGCGTAAGAATTTCGGAAAGTTCTCCAACCTCACCAAACGCGAGTGTGAAATTTTACGCCTGATGGTACTGGGCAAAAGCTCGCCCGAAATTGCCAGTCAATTGTTTATAGCTGCAGGCACCGTCGATACACACCGCAAAAACATCAAGCACAAATTAGGGGCAAATTCATCTTTTGAATTATCGCAATACGCGCGGGCTTTTGATTTGATATGAGCGCCGGCAACAGATTACAAAGACAGACGGGCTGCATAACCCTGTTATTCAATATGATAATAACGTAACTGTGGTTTCTTGATTCAAAATCGAAAAGAATAAAGGCTGACGAAAAGACTTGCTTAATCAATTTTAAGCGGCATAGCCATCAAGCTACACCATTAAAATCAATATTGTACCCCGGCTTAAAAAATTGCATCCCTAATCCAAAGCTATAGGATGTATTTTATATTGCTCTTCTTGGCCTTTTGGCTTTTGGCGTGTCGTCGGCAGGTCTTTTATAGCTGCTGTTACTTTTGCCGTAGCTGCTACCGCTACTACTGCGGTTAGTATTACTGCTATAACCTCCGAAACTCCTTTTGGGTGGTGGCGGTTTTACTGCATTTTCTTCGTTTATTTTTACATTCAGGGTTCGGTCGCCCATAGGGGTGCCGTCTAAAGCAATCACAGCGTTTTCGGCGCCTTCGCGGTCCTTCATCTCTAAAAAGGCATAACCTTTACAAATTCTCGTTTTTTTATCCCGTACTATTTTAATCGTACTCACTTCCCCGTGCAAGTTAATTATCTTAACCAGATCAAGTTCTGTCATGTCCAAAGGGAATCCGCCGACAAATAATTTCACCATTAGCTTTAATGCTTTATTTAGATTTAAAGTTACTCATTAACCAACGAATATCGGTTTCGTTTTATATTATTAGCTAAAAAAAAGAATTTTTTTTTTGATTGAGGCCGCGTATCGGAGTTTATTAAATGGGAAGCTATTGGTTAACAGCAGGTTTGCCAGGCTTTCGCCCTCAAAATCGTTAAGTTAAAAATGTAAAAGCTTCGTCGCCTACGCTGTAAACTGGCCGGGAAAGCCAAAGATTAACTTGAAATTCCCGTTCGTCCCCAAACGGCTGCGCCTATGTATTTTCGCTTTATATTACCAAATAGTTTTTGTTGGTTTGTTTTGTTAAGCCAGACAAGACAACAGTGAAACAGCAAAAAAGCATATCGTTATATTGGTCGTGCCAGCTCATTGGCTGGTCATTAGCTGGTTTGTTCTGGGGATTTTCGGCCTGGATACAAATGTATACCGGCGGCCATAGCGGGCAATATAGTTACACGCTCGCACTGTTTCATTTTGTGCTTGATCTTGGTATTGGCATCCTGATTACCCATGCTTATTATCGCTTTGCGCATAGGTTTAACTTCACCCGTTTAAAAGTGCAAAATATGCCTGCGCGCCTTATTCCGGCTGTGCTTTTAATGGGTATCTGCTACATGCTGCTGGTTACTGTTAAACTGTACATAGCCCGCTATTATTTCACATTTGCTTACAGTGAAAGCTTTGGGTTGTTTTTTCGTCAAAATTACCTGGTGCTGTTGGCGACCGGTATCAGGCTTATGGCCATTTGGGTGCTGGCTTTTCACCTGTACCATTATGCCCTGATGGAGATTGGCACGGCCACCGATAATGCCCGTTTACAGGTAGTTGCCCGCGATGCGCAAATGCAGCAACTATCGGCACAGCTTAATCCGCATTTCTTTTTTAACTCCCTCAATAGTGTTAAAGCATTAACTGCTACCAACCCGGTAAAAGCGCGGCGCGCGATAGATTTACTGTCCGATTTGCTGCGCGCCACTTTGTATGGCGATAATGCAAGGCTTATATCATTACATGACGAGGTTAGTTTGGTTAATGATTACCTGGAACTTGAAAAAATCCGTTTTGAAGAAAGATTGCAGTTTGCCATTGATATGGAAGAGGGGATAGAACACTGTTTGATACCTCCGCTAAGTATTCAAACTTTGGTTGAAAATGCCATTAAACATGGCATTGCACATCAGAAAGCGGGAGGTGAAATTAAAATAACAATCAAAAACACCGACGGAAAAATACGCATTGCCGTTTTAAACCCAGGCCGGCTCACTGCTGCAGGTAACCAGCATGGCCTTGGTTTAAAAAACCTAAAAGACCGTTTACTATTGCAATATCAAAACCAGGCCAGTTTTGTAATGGAGGAGGTATATGGCGATAAAGTTTCATCAACCATCATTATACCGGCATCATGAAAAAGATAAAGATAATTATTGTGGACGACGAACGGCTTGCCCGCGAAGAGGTAAGAACAATGCTGGGCTATTATGATGATGTTGAAATTGTTGCCGAGGCGGCAAATGCCGATGATGCAAAGCTTTTAATACAAGAGCATCAACCTCAATTGATATTCCTTGATGTGCAAATGCCCGAAAAATCGGGGTTCGACTTGTTAGAAATGCTTGACACCGTGCCCGAAATTATTTTTACTACCGCCTTTGATCAATATGCTGTAAAAGCGTTTGAAGCTGACGCCCTCGATTATTTGGTAAAACCTATCCGTGATGAGCGTTTTGCCAAAGCTATGGAAAAGGCGAGGGTTAAGCTAAACACAACCACGGATAACAGGCAGATTTTTATAAAAGATGGCGGCAAATGTTATCTTTTAAAGGTAAATGAAATTCACCTGATTGAATCGATGGATAATTACGCGGTATTATATTTTGGTGATAAAAAAACATTCCTGAAACGCTCACTAAACCTGATGGAAGAAAGGTTAGACGCCGCAACGTTTTTCAGGGTAAACCGCGCACAAATCATCAACCAAAACTATATTGATCAAATTAACCATCTGCCGGGCGGAAAGCTGAGCATCAGTTTAAAAACCGGGCAGGTGGTTGAAGTGTCGGAAAGGCAATCCGTAAAGTTTAAGGGGAAGCTGAAGGCTTAAAGCCCGATGTAAGGAATAGGTGAAAGGATAAAACTGAAAGGCAAAAGGCCGGATTGTAATTAATTACCAATAAATAACAACTGTTAATACAAAAAAAGCTTTCTGCTTTTGCTCACCATAAACTAAAAAATAAACATGAAAAAACTAATGTTATTACTGGCTTTAATAAGCCAGGGGGCAACTCTTTTTGCCCAAAAATCGGCTGATGCTGATGTGGAAAAGTATATTATTAATGATAGCGTGCTTATTAAAACCCCGCAGGGGCATACGTTATCGGCTGTTGCTGTGCGCCGGCGCGATGTGGCCGGGCCCCAACCTGCAGCGCTGTTGTTTTTTATTTACTCGGATACTAAAAGAAGTTTGCTTGAAGCCAAATACGCTGCCGATCGTGGTTATGCGGGCATAGTGGCCGATGTGCGTGGCAAGCGTTTAAGCCCCGAAGAGATAGTTCCTTATGAGCACGATGCCGAAGATGTTTATTGGGTGATTGACTGGATAAGCAAACAAAGCTGGAGCAATGGCAAAGTGGGAATGTATGGGGGGAGCTATTCAGGTTTTGCGCAATGGGCTGGTTTAAAATATAAGGTGCATCCCGCGCTCAAAACCATTGTACCCTATGTTTCGGCAATTCCGGGTATGGGGCTGCCTATGGAAAACAATGTGTTTATTAACGCCAATTATGGCTGGGCCTTTTACGTAAGCAATAATAAATACCTGGATACCGCTACTTACAATAACCAGCAGCGCTGGCGTAATTTAAATGAAAACTGGTACCAAAGCGGAGCTGCCTATAACAAAATTGATAGTGTTGACCATGCGCCTAATAAGTGGCTGCAGCGATGGCTTAAGCACCCCGGTTTTGATAAATACTGGCAAGCTATGATCCCATACGGTAAGGAATTTGAAAAAATCAATATCCCGGTGCTGGCTTTTGATGGTTATTATGACGACGGGCAAACATCCGGCTTATATTACCTGCGCCAGTTGGCCAAATACAACCCCAGAGCCGACTATTACCTGGTACTTGGCCCGTACGACCATTTTGGCGCACAAAGGGGAGGCGAACCTGTTTTGCGGGACTACAAGGTTGATTCGGTAGCTATCATCAACACCAAAGCAATTACTTTTGAATGGTTTGATTATATCATGAAACAAGGTAAAAAGCCTGCCATTATCAAAGACAGGATCAATTACGAGGTTATGGGTGCCAACCGCTGGGACCATGCGCCGTCCCTTGATAAAATGTACCAAAGCATGATTCGGCTTTACCTGAGTAATGTAAAAAAGGATGATGGGTTTAGGTTATCTCCCCAAAAGCCGGTTAAACCGGCATACCTTGAACAGAAAGTTGACTTTGCCGATCGCACTACATCCAATAACTACGCATATCCGTTCCCTATTATTCAAAAAGATGTTTACAGCAACGGGTTTACCTTTATAAGCGACAGTTTAAAACAACCACTTATTGTGAACGGCGCCTTCCTTGGGCAAATCACGGCTGCTATAAACAAAAAGGATTTTGACTATAGTGTAGTACTTTATGAAGTGATGCCCAACGGCGAATATTTTGAGCTTACCTACTTTTTGGGGCGGGCCAGCTATTCGTGGGACATTACCAACCGTAAACTGCTGCAGCCGGGCAAAATAACAACGCTACCGTTTTCAAATACAAAGGTGATAAGCAGGCAACTGCGTAAAGGCAGCCGCCTGCTGGTGATTATCAACGTAAACAAAAACAATTTTTGCCAGGTTAACTACGGCACCGGTAAAGAAGTAAGCCAGGAAAATGTTAACGACGCCAAAACACCACTTAAAGTAAAATGGTACAACAGTAGTTATATCGATGTGCCGGTATCAAAATGAAGGCTGTACGACAAACTTGGCTGTAAACGCAGGGTAAACGCATCCAATTGGGTTAACATAACTTAACATATTTTAGATATTTTATTTATAAGTATTTAATAATCAATATTTTATATTTTATCATGGTTAACACTAAAATCATCGCCCAATTTAGCATCCAAATATTTGTGCCTGTTGCTGGCCAATATATTCGATCATCAATTAATGACATTTATTGTAACCGTTTTTTCCGGCATCAACGGGTCATATTTACGAACGGGACACTTACGCAGGTAAATATCGTGTCAAATAAAACAGCATGTTCTCAATTATAAAACAAGTCGGGCTCTATTAGTGTTAGTTATTGTACCTGCTTAACACAAGGATGATTATGGATACCTCGACATTAAAAACCATTGCTTACCAACTGATGCAAGGCAACAAAGGTTTGCTGGCCATGGACGAAAGCACTGCCACCTGTAACAAGCGTTTCCAGGAACTGGGCATCCCACAAACTGAAGAATATCGCCGCAAATACCGTGATCTGATTGTAAACGCGCCAGGGTTGGAGGAATACATTAGCGGGGCGATCCTGTTTGATGAGACCATAAAGCAAAGTACTGCCGATGGCACGCTGTTCATAGATATTTTAAAGCACAAAGGGATAATTCCGGGTATTAAAGTTGATGAAGGCGCTATACCTATGGCTGGTTTTCCCGGCGAAAAGATAACCGAAGGGCTGGATGGCCTGGGCGACCGTTTGAAGAACTACTATAAAATGGGCGCCCGTTTTGCCAAATGGCGGGCTGTTATCACTATAGGCGCCGATATCCCGTCGCCAACCTGTATAAAGGCAAATGCTTACACCCTTGCCCGTTACGCCATGTTTTGCCAGGAAGCCGGTTTGGTACCCATTGTGGAGCCCGAAGTAGTGATGGATGGCGATCATTCGCTCCAAAAATGTGCCGAGGTTACTACCGAGGTAATACATGCCCTATTTAACGCCTTGTACCAGCACCGGGTCGACCTGGAAGGCATTATCCTGAAACCTAATATGATATTGCCGGGCGAAAATAGCCCCGAAAAGCCGGGTTTAGACGAAGTGGCCGAAGCAACCATTAAATGCTTCTTAAAAACCGTACCTGCATCGGTACCTGGCATAGCCTTCCTTTCGGGCGGCCAACAGGCAGCGCTTGCTTCCGAAAGGTTAAATCGTATGCACACCCGCTTTGGCGATGTAATGCCCTGGGTGCTTACTTTTTCTTTCTCGAGAGCGATACAACAACCAGCGCTGGAGCTTTGGAAGGGTAATGATGATAACATTGTTGCAGCCCAACGTGCATTAGTACACCGCGCTGCTTGCAATAGTGCCGCCAAAATGGGTGTATACAGCGCCGATATGGAAACCGGCCCTCAGTAGTTGTTTGCCAATTACGCCCTGTTTGGTAAAAATCTGTCGGTTGTTATTTTTCTAATGACCGGCACGCCCTTTTGAAAAACTTACTCCTTTATTCACGCTGTCCTATCCAGTCAGCCAAAAGTCTTAACTTGATTCCTGACTCTTGCCTCTGTTCTCCCGCTCTGTAACAATCTTTAAACATGCTCAAATAAAAAAAAGCATTAATTTGCGCTTTAAACATAAGTTGACACTCATGAATAAATATTTACTCACCATTCCGGCGTTTGCCTGGGTTATGTCGGCGTATGCCCAGCAGGGTAGCACCTTAACCACAAAGGACTATGAACATGCCGAAAGTTTTATGACCTACAATACCGCCCCGTTTGTTGACCGGGCCGATGTAAGGCCTAACTGGTTACCAGGCGATAAATTCTGGTACCGTGTACTCACCGCACAAGGGAGCGAATTTGTATTGGTTGACCCTGTTAAGAAAACACGCGAAGCGGCCTTTGACCATCAAAAACTGGCCCAACTGCTGTCAGCGGCTTCGGGCAACAAATACGATGGCAATATGCTGCCTTTTCAAACCATCAGTTTCCCGGCAGATGGAAAAAAAATAATGTTTACGGCAGCCGATAAACACTGGCAGTATGACCTGACCACAGACCTGGTTACTGCCGGGGCGGAACCGGAACGGGGCCGCATGCAGCCTGGCGGACGCAGGGGCAAAACAGAAGAAGTATTATCGCCAGACGGCAACCGGGCAGCCTATATCAAAGACTATAACCTTTGGGTGCGCGATACAAAAACAGGCAGCCAAAGCCAGCTAACTACCGATGGTATTAAAGATTTTGGCTACGCTACAGATAATGCCGGCTGGCAAAACTCCGACGCGGCAATTTTACGCTGGTCGCCCGATTCAAAGAAGATAGCCACCTTTAAGCAGGATCAGCGTAAGGTAAGCGATATGTACCTGGTTACCACCAATGTGGGCAAACCGGTATTAAAGCAATGGAAATACCCTTTGCCGGGCGATGAAATTGCAATGATAACCAGGGTGATTATTGAAGTAGACCATCCTAAAGTAATTACCCTGCAGGTACCCCCTGATGCACACCGCGCTACGCTGAGCGACGACATCAGCAGTAGCGGCACATTTGATGATGTGGATTGGAGCTCCGATGCTTCGAAACTGGCCTTTGTATCCACCTCGCGCGATCATAAAAACGAGAAATTCCGCATTGCCGATGCAGCAACTGGCGCCGTTAAAGAGGTTTTTGAAGAAACCGTGAAAACTCAGTACGAATCGGGCTGGGGCGCTATTAACTGGAAGTTTTTGCCCAAAACCAACGAGATCATCTGGTTTTCTGAGCGCGACAACTGGGGCCATTTGTATCTGTACGATGCAGCTACCGGTAAAGTCAAAAATCAAATTACCAAAGGCGATTTTGTAGTAACCAGGCTATTGAAGGTTGACGAGAAAACCCGCACGGTTTATTTTATTGCCGGTGGCCTTGAAAAGGAAAACCCATATTACAGCCAGTTATGTAAAGCGGGGTTTGATGGTAAGCATTTTACCGTGCTTACGCCCGAAGAAGGCAACCATAACATTACCCTATCGCCAGGTGGCGGTTATTTTGTTGACAGCTACTCTAAACCAGACGTTCCGCCGGTTACCGTTTTACGCGGCATGGATGGCAAGCTGATAACCAACCTGGAAAAAGCCGATGTATCAAGGCTAACCGCTACCGGCTGGAAAGCGCCAACCCCGGTTAAATTAATTGCAGGTGATGGCAAAACCGATATTTACGGACTTATTTTTACGCCGACCAATATGGATGCCAGCAAAAAATACCCGGTTATTGATTACATATACCCGGGGCGGGAGCGTAGGCAGCTGGTCGTTTGTGGCTTCAAGGGGTGATAATCAATCACTGGCCGAGCTTGGTTTTATTGTGGTAGTAATTGAAGGTACCAGTAACCCGCTGCGTTCAAAAAGTTACCATGACATGAGCTACGGAGATATGTCTGAAAATACTTTGCCCGATCAGATTGCAGGTATCAGGCAGTTATCAAAACAATATCCCATAGATACCAATAAAGTAGGCATCTGGGGACACTCGGGCGGTGGCTTTGCAACGGCTGCGGCCATGTTCCGCTACCCCGATTTCTTTAAGGTGGGCATCTCCGAATCGGGCAACCATGATAACCGCAACTACGAGGATGACTGGGGCGAACGGTATGACGGCCTGGTATCAAACTCCGATTATGCCGCCCACGCCAATGAAACGTATGCCAAAAACTTAAAAGGCAAGCTAATGCTGGCCCACGGTTTAATGGATAATAACGTACCGCCGTACAATACCATGCTGGTGGTTGAGGCACTTGAAAAAGCTAATAAAGACTATGATCTGGTAGTTTTCCCAAACAGCCAGCACGGTTATGGCCCTTACTCGCCCTACATGATGCGCCGTCGCTGGGATTACTTTGTGAAAAATCTGTTAGGTGTAGAGCCGCCGCATGAATATGTGTTGAAATCGAAAACAGATCCGAGGAATGTGGTAAAGTAGAATAATAATATCGAACGCCGGATAACCAATGTAGAATGATGAAGTAAATTCATTATTCGATATTCAAAATTCGGTGTTCGATATTTAATTGGGTTATTTATGTATTTAGCTTAATATCACAGCTTCCCCTTTAGCCTTTCCTTAACCCCGCTTTCCCATTCATCTTTTAAAATACTCAGTATGATGGAGTCGCGCCTGCCACCATCTTCCAGGGGCATGTTGCTGCGTAAAATGCCTTCAACCTGGCAGCCTATGCTTTTCATGGCGGCAATGCTGCGTTCGTTACGCGCATCGGCCCGGAATTCAACCCGCATCATATTCAATTCTTCGAACGCGAATTGCAACAACAAAAATTTGCAATGTTTATTTAAACCCGTACCCCTGAATTTTTCTCCATACCAGGTATAGCCCAGCTGAAGCGAGTTTAGTTTAGGCTGTATATCGTAATAACGGGTGCTGCCGGCATATTGGCCGGTTTGCTTGTCAATCACTATAAAAGGATATTCGCGGCCTTCTGCGCGGGCTTTGAGGGCGTCATCAACATAACGGCGCATGCCGTCCTCATATTTGGCGCTTACGTTGGAGTATCGCCAGGTGGTGGGTTCATTAATAGCAAACGGGAGCAGGTTTTCAAGATCATCGGCTTGTAAAGGGCGTAGTAATACCTTGTCGTCTTCTAAAGTATAGTTAACTGCTGTGTCAAAATGAGAGATCATTAATTATTGGATTTTTTATAAATCTACAGGAATAAAGTGGCTCCCTCATACATAAAAGTCAAATTTTCAGGAGTGGGCCAGCCTATAAGCAATAGTAAAATCGGCAGATTCTGAAGGGGAAGTTATCTTCAAAAATAAAAGCCCTGTCATCCTTGACATATTTAATATTTACACAAACATTGGCTTTTAACGCTGGCTAAGACTCACCCGGCGAGGCTACGCCCGCCACCCTCTCTTCACCTGCGGTGACTGTTGCACAACTAAACAAGCCAACAGTGGCTTTAGAATTAAGTTCTTTGAAATATTGATTAAAATATTGATTATTAGTATATTAG
>NZ_FODR01000024.1 GCF_900110415.1 Mucilaginibacter sp. OK283 | reverse complement strand
CCTTGGAGCATTTAAATCAATTTCATTTAAATGCTTTTAACTGGTAAATACCTTTGAGTACGTTGTGGTAAGGGACTTAGTGAATTTTCAACAGCCGGCTGCCTGTTCAAAATAGGTTTTAGATGGATGTTTTTCCTTTGGAAGCAAAAAAAACTATTTCAAATACTCGTCCAGCCAGGCAAACACTTTGTTCCTTACATCTTCGGCATCAAACATTACCCCGTAATGCGGGGCGTTGGGTACAATAATCAATTCGTTTTTTACGCCGGCAAGTTTGAGGTGCAAACTGAGCGAAATAGATTGGCCGGGATTTACAGATTCGTCTTTTTCGCCCTGTACAATCAGGAATGGCGGGTCGTTTTTATCAACATAAGTAACCGGACTGGCTATTTTTGCCAGGTCGGGCCGGTCGAACACCCTGGCGCCTAACAGCAGCGTTAGCGGGCTGTTGGGATCTGTTGATTCATTCCCTTTTATCGACAGAAAATCCGACGGGCCATAAAAATCAAGTACCAGCTTAATTTTAAACGAAGGCTTTTTGCCATCAGCATAAAATGCTTTAATATTATCGTTATTAGATAGCCCCATAAGCGAAGCCAGGTGCCCACCTGCCGAAAACCCAATGAGGGCGATTTTATCCTTATCCAGTTTGTATTTAGCTGCGTGCTGGTATAAAAACTCCACTGCGCGGTTACAATCCTGAATTTGCGCAGGGAAAGGCGCGGTTGTGCTATGGCGATAATCTATCGAGGCTATGGCATATCCCTTATCAATAAAACCTTTAAGGGTTTCGGTCATGTAGCCCATATCGGCATATTTATCATTCAGCATCCAGGCGCCGCCATGTACCCAAACAATAAGCGGGTAACTGCTTTTTACTACCGGCGGCAGGTAAATATCCAGCAGGTGTTTTTTTAACGTATCGCCGGCGTAGTTAATATCGCCATAGAGCACCGTCCCCTTGGGGAAAAATGGTTGCTTGGGGGTGGATGTTTGGGCGATAGCGCAATTGCTAAACAGCAGGAATAAAACGATAAGTTTTTTCATAATTTATTGGTTGATTAAAGATAGGTTTTAGATAGCTGTTTTTCACCCACAAAATTCTTGTAACCTTTGAATTTAGCGAAACAACGGCCAACGGCGGCCCGGAGGTGATAAAAAGGGGTAATTGCAAGATTGAACCCGGAGGGGTAGCCGACTCATTTGTAATCGAAACGAGGTACGAGTGAGAAATCTTATACGCCCTGCATTCTGAAAAGCTTATTTATACAGGGTGTATAAGATTTTTCGCTACGCTCAAGAGGCAGTTTTCTCTTCGTGCTACCATGTATGTTTTGTCTTGTTCCTCGTATGACAAGTCTGTAATTCGCTGATTTCTAACTATGATATATTATAAATAACCCCTTTGTCATTCTGAACGTAGTGAAGAATCTATTAACCGACAGGCATCGCCGACAGAAAAGTTCGCGAATAGATCCTTCGCTACGTTCAGGATGACAATTACCTTATTGAATGTCATTCTCCCTTCAGGGTTTCGCGAAACTTTACAACTACCCATGATATATTGGAATTTACATAGGCATTCGTTTGACCGCTTCCGTTGTAAGTTGCTTCTCAAATTGATCGGGGGACTATAAGGACCTTCTTGGTTTTTAATTATCATTCTTCACCCGGCATCGGCTCGTTTAAAAACCCTTTGAATACCGACCACGACACCTTGTCAAAATTTTCATTAGTAGCTATTTTTCCTCCAAACGATGTCAATAGTTCTTCAATCTCGTTAAGCCCAAAATCCGCTGCGCTCCATTTAGGTGTGTAGCCGTCCGAGCAAAGAACGTTGGGGTTAGCTCCTTTGCTAAGTAGTAATTCAACAATATCCAAATCTCCCCTCATCACCGCCCAATGCAAAGGCGAATTACCCAACTCATCAAGTTCATTTAAATCAGTATCCGGAGTAAGCACAGCTTTAACATTCTCTATGTCTCCGCTCAATACCTGCTGATGAAATAGAAATTTTATCACCGCAGCGGTTTTCTGAGGATTATCGCGAACCAACTCCTGCATAAAGGAATATTCTTCAGCAGGTAACCTCATCTTCGCTGCAATATCGCTTATCAATAAATATACCTCGTTATCTATCTCGATATTATACTCATGCATTTGGGTTATCAGGATATCGAAGCATAATCCATACTCGTTATATTCCAGGTATTCTTTTGAGTTATCTAAATCGCGCTGATTAAGCCCCAATATTTCCGCAATACGGAGCAATGATAGTACCTGATCTTTTAAGCTTTTCTTTTTCTTAAACCAGTTAAACATATCTGCTTGTCAATTTTATTTCGTTATCAATGCATATGATAACCCGCAAATTAAAACCACCAATAAAATTAACCAGGAAATTCCGCTAAAGTTGTCGATGAGGTAAAGAATGCCGTCCCATTTTGGTTTTCTCACTTTTCCTTCCTTCCGTTTTAATTTGTTAAATACTACAACGAAAATGTCAAAGTCTAACTCACCGATACTATTCAATTTTATTTGTCTTCCATCTGTGAAATTGAATGTGGTAGTTACATTAACAAATATTGTTGCCATTTGCCGCGAACTACCAACCAAAGCCTCGATTTTTTTTGAGTTTTGAGATACACTTTTAACTTCTGAAAACGAGAAACTATTTTTAAAAGGGAGTAAAAAATAGCTGATAATAAGACTATCCGCAGTAAGTTTCACCCTTTTGACAGTAATGAACAAATAAAAAAAAACTAAAGAAACCGCAAGAAACAACAGGAAAAAAAACAGAGCCATCTTACCTTTTGCAATTACATATTGCGACCAGGCCAGCCAGGATAAAAGCGCGAATAAAGCAGCACCCAGGAATGTTACTGATATAATAAAAAGCTTTGGTGATGATTTATAAAGTACTTCGGCCATATACGTGCAGACATTTATTGCGCCTTTATCAAACCAATTAAACAAATTTTAGTAATCCTTTTCCAGCTCCGAAATAGCCAACTCCGGATTGTCAACCGAGCATTTAAGCCAAACAGAATCCCCTTTATCTAAATCGTTGGGATTCTTGTCCCAACCACCATCATATTCATATGTGGTTCCGTTAACAACAAAATTAATCCGGACACTGTGTCCTTTGAACGAAGATAGTTTTGTTATCACTCCCTTCAAATATAGGGGATGCTTACGAATCTCAACAACCTTAGCTGCTTTATCTTTGTCGACCTTTTTTACTAAAATAAACAAACCGCCAACTAAAATAATGGCGATCACTAAAACAGTGATATTGTTTTTAAATTGATTTTTTTTGTTTGTTGTCTTCACTGAAGCGATTTTCATTACGCCCCTATTAACCTTTCCCCTTCAATCTTCTTCTGCAATTCCAAAATTGCGCCAATCAAAGCTTCGGGGCGTGGCGGGCAGCCTTGTACGTACACATCAACCGGGATCACTCTGTCAACTCCCTTTACCACGTGGTAGCCGTGCTGCCAGTAGGGGCCGCCGCAGTTGGAGCATGAGCCCATGCTGATTACGTACTTGGGCTCGGGCATTTGCTCGTACAGGCGCTTGATGCGTTCGGCCATTTTAAAGGTAACGGTGCCGGCTATAATAATAACATCGGCCTGGCGGGCTGATGGGCGGGGGAATACGCCAAAACGGTCAAGATCATACGTAGATGCCATGGAACCCATCATTTCAATAGCGCAGCAGGCTATCCCAAAGCTTAGGGGCCACAGGGATGATAAACGCGCCCAGTTAAGCAGGTCGTTCATTTTGGTGATCACTACACCGCCGTCTTCACTGGTTATATCGCTACTCATTTGTGGGCTTTTTAAAGGTGGGTTTAAACATGGGCTTGCGTACCGGGGCCGCCTCCGCAGGTGTTTCGGCAGCAACAGGCTCCGGTGCAACAGGTTCGCTGGTCATGCTAAATGGTTTTACAACAAATTTGCCTTGCTCCAGGTTCAATCGTTGGTAAAACGATAGCGGGATGTTTACATCGGTTGTTGGCACGGTTGGTTTGGCTTTTATCCATTCCAAATCACCTTTGGCCCAAACGTAAACCAGGCCTAATATCAGGATCCCTAAAAAGATAAACATTTCGGCCAGCGAGAACCATCCCCAGCGGTTATCGGCAGCAATCAGCTCGTGGTTGCCAAAAACGGTAGCCCAGGGGAACACAAACACCATCTCGACATCGAACAATAAAAATATTAACGCGATAACGTAAAAACGCGAATTGAAGGGCAGCCAGGCATTGCCGGTAGGCTCTTCGCCACATTCATAGGAAGTTAGCTTCTCGTAATTGGGGTTGCTGGGGGCCAGTAACCGGTTGAAAAAAAATATCACGCACACCATTATTATCCCGGTGATAAGAAAGATGAGTATCTTTCCAAATTCTGATATTTGCGAAACCTCGGTCATGACTACAAAATTAACAAAACAAACAGATTTTGACGCAATAATTATTGGCGGCGGCGCCTGCGGCCTCATGTGCGCGGTGCAAGCCGGCTTTTTAGGCAAGCGTACCCTGGTACTGGAAAAGGCCGACCGTGTAGGAGCAAAGATCCTGATAAGTGGTGGCGGCCGCTGTAATTACACCAACCTGTACGCTACCGACCAACAATTTATATCGCAAAATCCACACTTTTGTAAATCAGCATTTTCGCAATGGACGGTGGACGATACCATCAGTTTTTTTGAAACCTACGGCATAACAGGTAAAGAAAAAACTTTGGGCCAGCTATTTCCCGAAAGTGATAAAGCAAAAGATATAGTTGAAGTGTTCACCAATCTTTGTGCCGATATGGAACAGGATATCTGGTGCAATGCCGAGGTGAAGATGGTTGAAAAAACTGACGATGGTTTTACCGTTAGGGTTGAGGTTAACGGCAAACAGGAATTTTTAAGCGCGCCAAGTGTGGTTGTAGCCGCCGGCGGTTTGCCGATCCCCAAAATGGGAGCTACCGATTTTGGATTACGCACTGCCCGCCAGTTCGATTTAAAAATAGCCGATACCGCCCCCGCCCTGGTGCCGCTTACCATTACCGGCAAGGATCAGCCCTGGTTTGAGCAGCTGAGCGGCAACAGCATTTTCTGCCGCGTTTGGAACGACAGGATCAGCTTTGAAGAAAATATATTGTTTACCCATTGGGGATTAAGCGGCCCGGCCATATTGCAGATCTCATCCTACTGGAAACCCGGCGAAACTATATACATCGACCTGCTCCCCAACCAAAATATTGCCGACCTTATTCAGCAGGAAAAAGAAGCCAACGGCAAAAAAATGCTGCTGGCCTACCTGGCCGGCCTATACACCCGCAAATTTGCCGAGGCCCTGAGCGATAGGTTGCCTGTAGAGAAAAACCTGGCATCGCTCACCAAAACCGAAATTGAAGATATTAGTCAATTAATCCACGGTTTTAAAGTAAAACCCGCCGGTGATAAAGGCTACGACAAAGCCGAAGTAATGCGCGGCGGCGTATCCACCGACGAGTTATCGTCCAAAACCCTTGAAGCTAAAAAAGTCCCCGGCCTGTTCTTCGGTGGCGAATGTGTGGATGTAACCGGCTGGCTTGGCGGCTACAATTTTCAATGGGCCTGGGCCAGCGGGTTTGTGATTGCGCAGAATATGTAGTTCTTTTTTTAATTCCCTCCCCACGGGAGGGGTGCGGTTGAATCGTGTGCAAAGACAGGGAGGGGTTTATGCGCTATGCCACGAATTATTCGGGTATAACAAGCATTGACGAAACCACTACCTCCTCCTTCCCCAAGGAAGGAATCGCACAGGCCTCGCTTTTAAAGCCGAGAAACCTACCGCTCCACTATCTCATAATTCCTATACTCTCCAATCCGCCATCCGGTATATTTCTCTACAAACTGTAAAAATTTACGCCTAAAAGTCATCGCTTTGCGCAACTCTTTTGTGCTAAAATCAATATTCCAGTTGGTAGCGGTAATGCGTTTTTGTATGGGGGCCGGGTGGGTGCCTGTAAAGCGTACCAATTTATCGGCGTTGCTGTAATCAAACTCAAAAGTTTCGGGCAGGTTTTGCTCCATCCAGGCATCGTCATGGTAAAACTTGTTGAAGTTGCGGATCTTGTTATTCAATCCCTGTGGGGGTTTGGCCCAGCCGTAGTGGTATATGTACGCATCAATCAGCTTTACTTTTATCTTCCGGTCGTTAAGGCGGAAACCCTGCGCGTCCCGGTAAGCATGTATGCCTTTGATGTTTTTTACCAGGCGGATCTCGCGGCGGTACCACCTGCGCGAATCGCCGTAGTAATCATAGGAGCCGTAAAAATGAAGATATTTAAACAATAGGCCTTCTATATTTGGCTTATTCAGCGCATCTTCCATCTCCTTTTTGATAAGGGGGTGATATTTTTCGTGTACCGCCTCATCGCCCTGGATATAAAATGCCCAGTCGCTATCCGGCGATATGGCCGCAAAAGCCTTATCCGTTTCTACTGCAAACACACGGCCGCCATCTTTCAGCGAATCGTCCCAAATGGTATCGATGATCTTGATTTTTGGCGATCCGATGGCCTCGATCAGTTCGCGCGTTCCGTCATCCGAGTTGCCAGCTGCTACTATAAACTCATCGCAAAGGGGCAAAATGGAGTTGATGGCCTCAACAATAGGATAATCGTTTTTAACCGCGTTTCTGATAAAGGTAAATCCGGATACTTTCATTAAGGCAAAGGTAATACAGTAGTCCAAATAATATCGAATAATGAATTTTGAATGTCCAACACCGAAGTCTTCTGTTCATTATTCGACATTCAGTGTTCGATATTAAATCATTTTAGATTTTTAACTTAATGACATTAGGATATCGGCGTATGAGCACACAGCCCTGCCTGCTTCTGCCAACTGGCCAACTGACAACTGCAAACCGCCCGCCGCAAACTAATTCAAAGCCGGGTTTTCGGGGAAGTTGGCTATATGCGCATAGCGATTACCCAGGCCCTTGATCACGTCTTTCCACAGGTTGTGCTCTTCGCCTTCAAAAAGGGTTTCGGGGGCAAACTTGTCGGTTACTATCCAGCTGTCGGCGGCAATTTCTTCGTCGAGTTGCTGGGGCGTCCAGCCGGAGTAGCCGGCAAAAAACTTTATTTCGGTTTCGTTAAGCTGGTAGTTGCTTACCAGCTTTTTTATTTGCTCAAAATCGCCGCCCCAATATACGCCGGAAGCAATTTCGATACCACCGTCAATTTTTTCGGGTACACGATGGATAAAGTGCAGTGTATTTTTGCCCACGGGGCCACCTTCATACACCGGCATTTCGGAGTACGATACATCGGGCAGTACGTCGCCAAGCATATATTCGCCATGATGGTTTAAAATAAAGCCCATGGCGCCATCGACAGAAAATTCTGTGAGGATAATGACCGATCTTTTAAAGTTCGGGTCCATCATAAAGGGTTCCGAAATAAGCAGACGCCCGGCGGCTGCCGATATAGTACTTAACATACAGGTTTAAATTTAAATAACACAACAAGCTTAGTAAAAATATGTTCAATTATGAAAATGAAAATATATCAATATATACGGATTAATTAATTAGTAAGTTTGCATAAATGAACGAGCAGGAACTACAAAATTTAAGGCAGGAGTATTCTGCCGCCACTTTATTGGAAAACAGCACCAAGGCCGACCCGATGAACCAGTTTGAACAATGGTTTAACGAAGCGCTGGCCGCAAAATTGCCCGAACCTAACGTCATGACGCTGGCTACGGCAACTACAAACGGAAAGCCATCGGCCCGGATTGTTTTGCTGAAAGGTGTTAATAAAGAGGGGTTTATGTTTTATACCAATTACCTGAGCCGCAAGGGTAAAGAAATTACCAAAAACCCGCATGGCGCCATTACCTTTTTTTGGGGCGAACTGGAACGCCAGGTGCGTATTGAGGGTACATTGGAGAAATTGGGCAAGGAAGAATCTGAACGATATTTTCACTCGCGCCCTGTAGATAGCCAGATAGGTGCATTGGTATCGCCGCAAAGCCAGGAAATTGAAGACAGGAAAGTGCTTGAAGATAAACAAACCCAGCTTACAGCCGAATACGAAGGCAAAGAAATTCCGAAGCCATCGTACTGGGGGGGATACATTTTAAAGCCACAGCTTGTAGAGTTTTGGCAGGGCAGGCCAAGTAGGTTGCATGACCGTATCCTTTACAAGAAAACCGATAAAAAAACCTGGAAAAAAGTACGTTTGGCCCCATGATGTTTAACGACATTAAATTATTACTTATCCAAAAATTTGGCGAGGCTGTTATTGCCGGCGAAGAAACCGGCGGCCTGCAGCCTGCCTTGCTAATTAATCCCGACGATATTGACAGGGTATGCCTGGAGCTGCGTAATAACCCCAAAACGTATTTCGATTTTTTGTCGAGCATCAGCGGGCTGCATTATAACGATGAAACTAATCGCTACGGCGTGGTTTATCACCTTGCATCTATTCCGTATAAAACCCAGCTTACCCTGAAGATAAGCAAGCCCCATGACCGGGAAAGCGACCAGTTACCCGAATTTAAAAGCATCACCGCCATATACCGCACTGCCGACTGGCACGAACGCGAAGCTTATGACCTGTTAGGCATCTTCTTCACCAACCATCCCGACCTGCGCCGCATTTTATTACCTGATGACTGGGATGGTTTCCCGTTACGTAAGGATTATAAGGCAGCCGAGCATTATAAGGGGATTAAGATAGATTAGGGAAGCCCCTTTTTAATTTATGCAGGTTACTATAAACTTCGATCAGATTTACCCTCCGCTAAAATTGGTGGACACCTTGACAGAGATGACTTTTGAGGCTCCGCAAGTCGACGGCTCGACGCAGGAAATACTCATCCTTATTGGTCCACATCCAGATCCGTTGTTGCCAGATGTATTCAACCTTGGCTTTGGTCCTCCTGACGGGAGGGGCGGATTTAAGGATAATGTTAAATTGAGACATCTTAATCTGGATAAGGTATTTTCCACTGTTTTATTTCTTGGCCTTACGTTTTTACAGCAAAACCCTACTTTAACTGTTGGCATTGATGGGTCAGATGATTTTCGGGCCAGATTATATCATAGAATGTATAAGTATAATAGAGAATACCTCAGTAACTACTTTACTGCTATTGGTGTTGATTGGTATGTACGTATTTTTAGAAACGGAGATTACGAAAAAGATGATGATGGTCATGCTATCGCAAAACCAAGACCCGAATCTTTTGATTATGCACGGGAAAATAAAGATTTGTATCGCTATTATATGTTTCGTCTAAAATAAGCGATAGTATATTTGTTTATAATAATTGAACTTTAGTTATATTTGTATATGGATCAGCAAATGTTAAAGAAGATTGAGCAGTTTAAAAAACTTGCTACCGTTAAAGGTGGTGCGCCGGTTGCATCAAATGGTAAAACCATCAATAACGACAGTTTGAGCCAGGTGATCCGCTCAAAAAAGGATGCTGATGATTTTATGGCCGAACTTGAGGCTGTGGCTAAACGTGCTAAATAAATAAACTGCAATTAAACTATGATATTAAGAAGCCGCTTTTAGCGGTTTTTTTTATGCCAAATTTTCAATACGATAACATCCAATTCTTGGCTTTGTTAATTTTTGTTAAATAATTTTGTTATTTACGAACTATTCGTAGATTTACGAAACAATCGTAATTAGCAATGGAGAAATTATCAAAACAAGAGGAAGAAGCTATGCAGGCGGTATGGCAATGCGAGGTGGGGTTTATAAAAGATTTTCTTGACCAGATGGAGGAACCCAAGCCGCCATATACCACGCTGGCATCAACTATAAAAAACCTGGAGCGCAAAGGATTTTTGCAAAGCGAAAAAATGGGCAACTCCTTACGCTACAGCGCGGCCATAAAAGAGGAGGAATACAAAAAGCGCTTTATGAGTGGTTTTGTGAACGATTACTTCCAAAACTCCTACAAAGACCTGGTTACCTTTTTCGCTAAGGATAAAAAACTAAGCGCCAAAGACCTGCAAGAGATCATTAAACTGATTGAAAAACAATAAACCCTAAAGCCATGCCAGCACTGTTTGTTTTTTTGCTTAAAGTAAATATTGCCCTGTTGTTGTTTTGCGCCGGTTATTACCTGGTATTAAGGCACCTTACGTTTTATACCCTTAACCGCGTTTACCTGCTTGCAGCTATATTGTTTGCCAGCATTTACCCCCAAATAAACCTGTCGGATTTTATACAGCGCCACCAGCAATTGGCCCGGCCTGTTCAGCAGGTAGTTATAAACTGGCAGGCGCCCGCGCAAGCCCTGGCAAAAACAGTTGATAAGCCCGGTTACTGGGCTTATGTTGAGCTTATATTTTGGGTAGGAGCAGCCTTGCTGGCCATCCGCTTGTTTGTGCAGCTGTTTTCGTTGTACCGTTTATACAAAAATTCCAAGCCTGCTACCATTGGCAACCACCAGGTTAGGCTGATGGATAAAGATGCCGCGCCGTTCTCGTTCTGGCAAAGCATATTTGTGAACCCGGCCAACCACCAGCCTGCCGATTTAAAGGCAATTTTACTGCACGAGCAGGTGCACGTAAACCAATGGCACACGGCCGATATTCTGCTGGCCGAGCTAAGCAGTATTTTTTATTGGTTTAACCCGGGAATTTGGCTCATGAAAAGGGCTATTCGCGAAAACATAGAATTTATAACCGATCAAAAGATCCTTAAAAAAGGCATCGACAGCAAAACTTACCAGTATAGCCTGGTATCGGTAAGTTTTAATAACACGCAACCTGGCATTGTAAACCATTTCAATTTATCAACCATTAAAAAACGTATCATCATGATGAACGCCAAACGATCTTCAAAAATAAACCTCACCCGCTACGTGTTCATGGTGCCTGTTGTAGTTGGGCTATTGTTGGTTTTTAGTATTTCAAAAGCCGATTTTGTAAAAAAGAGCGATGCTTTTAAATCGATAACCATATTATCAAATAATGTAGGTAATGCCGTGGGCATAAATAAGCTGGCTGCCACCATAAAATTGATTTTGCCTGGTAAGGACGAAAATAAAAACCCTGCAAATACAGCCAAAGGTAAAGCGGATAATGATAATACCGGCGCTGTATTTTATTTGGACGGTGTACAGGTATCAAATGCCAATAGCTTTGCCGATAATACTGAAAGTATAGATTACCTTACAGCAACTGACGCCAAAAAATATTTTAATGTGGGCGATAGCAAACATGCAGTGGCCTTTGCGACAAGGAAAAACTCAGCGGCAGGTAAAGCCCTGAGAGAAAAGATAGCACAACTGGTAGCCGCAGGCAAGATTAAGATAAACAGCGTTAATAAGGGGGCTATTGAGCATGTGAATGCCAAAGTGAATTTTATTTTAAAAGATATGGTAAACGCCGATACCACCAAACGGGCTTTTGCTATCCATATCAATGGAAACGACTCGGTTATGTATTACATTAACGGTAAAAAAGGAGATATCAAAAATGTAAATCCCGATGATATACTTAGTGTTAATGTATTTAAAAACAGCGATGCTGCACAGCTTGTTGATGATAAAGTGGCAGATAATGTAGGGCTGGTATTTATTACCACAAAAAACTCGGCCGAGGGCTTAAAATTTAAAGAAAAGCTGGATAAATATAAGGGCACAACAGGTGCCGGGTTTGCTACAGTTATGGATTTTAGCCCCGCTCATACAAAAGGCCGCGTTGATAAAGTTTTTATAAGGGATATGAAAATTGCCGGTGATACTTTAAAGGATGCAAACGGCAAAACAAAACGTATTTATTACGCTTATACGGTTAACTCTGCCGATCCCGTAGTAGTAGGTAAGGTTAAAGGCCTCAGCAAAGTAACCGTATCGGCCAAATCCACAAAGGCACTTAAATCTAACCTGAAGATAGATGATGTCACCTCGATTGCAGGCGCTGCGGATGATAACGACGATGCTGAACCCATTACGGTAACAGGCACAGGGTTAAGTGGTGTAAGGGCCACCAAAAGGGTGGCGGGTAGTGCTGCGGCTTCGGGCGCTACAATGGTTACCAGATGGGACAGCAAGCCAATTCGTAAAAACATAGTGGTAAAAGGTAATGCCATTACCTTAAATAGTACCACACCAATGGATACCATTGTGATGATGACAGCCGATGGTGATCCGGTAACTATGGTTGATAGCAAAAATGGAATAAATGCTACCGCAACTAAAATTTTGCGGATACGCCCCCGGAATGACGACAAGGCAAGCCCGCTGATTTTGGTAGATGGTAAAGAGGTTACCCAGGGCGAGTTCAAAAACCTAAATCAAAATGATATCAAAAATATAAGCATGCTTAAAAACGATGCCGCCACAGACAAAAAATACGGCGAAAAAGCCAAACAAGGTGTGATTGTTATTGAGTTGAAGAAGAAAAAGTGAGTGGTTGATTAGGTGATTAAGTGAGTAGTTGATTGAGTTAGATTGGGTTGATTAAGTTGTTGCTGATCAAAATCTTCATTCAAAATAGCCAATCACTTAACACAATCAACTTAATAAACCATCCACTACAAAAAACAAGGTTGATTAAGTTAATAATAGGATCAGTTAAATGGTTAGTAGTTGATAAGTTTACTATCCCCGTTAGCTTAATCAACCCTGTTACTTGTTGAATGGTTGATCGTGTTGTAAAACACTTCTTAATTCTGTTGATTTAAAAATTCTGAGAGCAATTCCGATTCCGACAATCCCCCCCTCAACTCGCTACCGCGAGTTTTTCTGTTTCCAGGAGTTGTAAAAGTGCTTTTTCGGCAATATTCAACTCAGCAGCTTTGGCATCTTCGTGGCTGTCAATTTTCTCAAGGTATTTAAATATAGTGCCTTCCTCGTAGCTTTTTATTACCGTTGGGTGTACGTAGTATTTTTTGCAAACGGTGCGGGTGTTGCCAAGGTTAATGGCTACCTCATCCAATACGCTTACAATTTTCTTTTTGCATTCGGTAATGTTTTGAAACTCGCCGGCCTCTTTAAAGGCGTAAAGGGCGCTTACACTACCACTCCAGGTGCGAAAATCTTTGGCGGTAAAATCTTCGCCGGTAATGCCTTTCAGGTAATCGTTAATATCACCCGAGCCGATACTACACCGTTCACCATCGGGTTTATAATACTGAAAAAGGTCCTTGCCAGGTATATCGCGGCATTGCTTTACCAGGTTGGCCAGGCGCCTGCTTTGCAGGGCTACTTTATGAAAAACACCTTTTTTACCTTTAAACTCAAACTTTATTTTTGATCCTTCAATGGCCACATGTTTGTTAAGCAGTGTGGTTAAACCAAACGACCCGTAAAGCTTTTTGTACGATTCATTACCCACACGAATGCTGGTCAGTTCCATCAGGCGTACTACCAGCGCCACAACTTTTTCATGATCAAGGTTGTGGCGGGCCAGGTCTTTATCTACCTGGGCGCGTATGGCAGGCAGGTGTTCGGCAAAGGTTTGCAGGCGATGGTATTTGCTTTGATTACGGATCTGGTTCCAGCCGGCATGGTAGCGGTATTGTTTACGCCCTGCCGCATCGGTACCTGTAAACTGCAGGTGGCTGTTTTCATAAGGCGAGATCCATATGTTGGTGTAAGCCGGGGGGATAACCAGTTTGGCAAAACGGGCAATCAATTCCTTATCCTTTACCAGCGTGCCGCCGGCATCATAATAACTCCAGCCCTTGCCCGCTTTTTTACGGGTATAGCCTGGGGTTGAATCTGAAACATAGCGTAAGCCAACTGCCTTTGCCGTAACTTTTGGGTCGCGACCAATTTTTTCGAGTTTTTGTACCAGGCGATTCATGCAAAGTACAACAAGGGGTAAGGGATTAGGTTTTAGGTGAAGGGCTAAGAATCAATAGCCCATAGGGGCATGTCATAATATTTTTACAGCATATACAGGCTATCCTCAAAACCAATTTGTAGTTTTAGCTATTAATGTATTATAAACATTTATTAACCAAATTCATGCTGCCTAACAACTGTAAAACATTCATTTTAAGCCTGTCGTTAACAGCCGGGATAGCTGCCTGCCATGCAGCCCCGCAACAAACTGCGGCTGCCGATACCGGCAAAGGTGCACCTGTTGAAACCATTAAGCCCAACAGCGATTATAAATCAGCCTTCCCCGGCCAAACGCGTATTGCCGGCGTTAAAACCAAAATGGCGGTAACCGCAACGGTTATTAATAGCGAGTTAAAGCAGCCCTGGGCGCTTTGCGTATTGCCCGATGGCCGCTTTCTGATAACCCAAAAGGGTGGTACTATGCGGATCCTAAAAGCTGATGGACAGGCCGATAAAACGATAAGCAATTTGCCTGTAGTGTTGGCCCAAGGCCAGGGCGGCTTGCTGGATGTTAACATCGACCCTGATTTTAAAACCAACCGGATGATATTTTGGGATTATGCCGAAGTAACCCCCGAAGGTAACGTACTGGCCGTAGCTAAAGGTAAATTATCTGCAGATGAAACCCAGGTAGAGTATATTGAAGTGATATACCGTGCAAAGCCAGCTTACAGGGGCGCTTTACAGTACGGTAGCCGCATTTTGTTTGATAAGCAAGGTAACTTGTTTGTAAGCACCGGCGAACGTTCTGGCGGCGATATACGCATGAAAGCGCAGGACTTGAGCGCTGCTATTGGTAAAGTACTGCACTTAACCAAAGATGGTAAGGCGGTGGCGGGTGGTCCCTTCGCCAATACCCCAAATGCCCTGCCCGAAATTTATGCCTACGGTTTCCGCAACCCCGAAGGGATGGCCTGGAACCCCGCAACCGGCGAACTATGGGAAGATGAGTTTGGTCCGCGCGGCGGCGACGAGATCAATATCATCCGCCCGGGCAATAACTACGGCTGGCCTGTGGTTACCTATGGTATTGAATACAGTGGCGAAAAAGTTGGTGATGGTATTCAGCAAAAAGAGGGTGTAACACAGCCCGTTTATTACTGGGACCCTGTTATATCGCCTTGCGGTATTACTTTTTATACCGGCGATATGATACCCGAATGGAAGGGCAACCTTTTTGTAGCCGCCCTCAGCGGATCGCACATTGCACGCCTGGTTATTAAAGATAATAAAGTTGTAGGCGAGGAGCGCCTGTTTAAAGATAAACGCGAACGCTGGCGGTCGCTTGCCACCGGTAAAGACGGTGCGTTGTACGGCGTAACTGATAATGGCAAAATGTACAGGATAGCTAAACAATAGTAAATAAAAAGCATCACAAAATCCCGAATGGGCAACCATCCGGGATTTTGTTTTTTATAAAGATAGTTAAAAACGCCGCAGGGCAAACGCATTTAAATAGTTAAAACAGGCACAAATATTTGGATGCGCCTAAATTGGCTATCAGTTTAGTGTTAACCATGATAAAAATATAAAATATTGATTATTAACTATTTGTGAATATTTTATCTGAAATGTGTTAAGTTATGTTAACCCAATTAGATGCGTTTGACCCTGAAAAATGCCGCCAAATATTTGCCGGGTTTGATATTAATCGGTATTCTTGAAACATCACACATATCTTTAAAAAGCGCCGTGGCCAATGGCCGGCGTAATAACTATTCATGAGCACTATTCCTGCAACTTTAAAAACCAAACAACACTTCGAAATCCTGGACGGCATGCGCGGTGTTGCCGCTTTGGCGGTAGTGGTATTTCATTTTACCGAGTTCCTTTTTCCAAGTTACGATGTAAACTTTATTGGCCACGGCTTCCTCGCTGTCGACTTTTTTTTCTGCCTGTCGGGTTTCGTCATAGGTTATGCTTATGATGACCGGATTGGTAAAATGGGGGTGTTGGAGTTTTTTAAATCAAGGATTATCAGGCTGCACCCGTTGGTTATTTTAGGTTCGGTGTTGGGCCTTATTGGTTTTCTTGTTGATCCGTTTGGCGGTCACCCGGAGGCTTACAGTGTTGGCCGGCTGGCGCTGATATTTGTAAGCTCGATGCTGCTTATTCCGTTCCCGGCCATGCAGGAGCGGTATTTTAACCTTTTTAGTTTTAACGCGCCGGCATGGTCGCTATTTTGGGAGTATATAGCCAATATTGTTTATGCGTTTGTGCTTTACAGGCTTGCGCGCAAGTATTTGGTTGTATTGCTGGTTATAGCCGCGGCGGCGCTAAGCTTTGTGGCCTTCCATGCCAAAATATTATCGGGCGGCTGGGCCGGCGAAAACTTTTGGGAAGGCGGTGCCCGCATTTTTTATTCGTTTACAGCCGGGCTGCTTGTATACCGGTTTAACTTCATTATCAAAAACAAGCTTGGCTTTATTGGGCTTGCCCTATTACTGTTAGCGGCATTAATGATGCCCCATAGTAAATGGAACTGGCTTGCTCAATTGCTCGTGGTTCTTTTTTATTTTCCGCTGCTTATCGCTTTGGGCGCAGGTGCCACGCTTTCGGGAGGCCTTAAAAAACTCTGTAACTTTTCGGGTAATATTTCTTACCCATTGTATATGACCCATTATGTGGGTATCTGGTTTTTTGGCAATTACGTAATAAGCCACAAGCCGCCAACCAGCCAAATTGTTTATATAGTAATTGCAGGCGTAATATTGCTGGTTGGTATGGGCTACCTGGCCATGGTGGCTTATGATATTCCGGTAAGGAAGTATTTGAGTGGTAAGCGGCAGCAGGGTTGATGAGACGATAACAAATGAGCGACTTTTATTACCAGTCAATTTTTTTGCCGGTGAGTATTTTATATTATTGTTTAATGAGAAGAAAAGACGACATCCTTTGGAAAGGGATTCTCGAAGATGTTTTTGACGATTTTTTATGCTTTCTTAATCCTGATGCTTCGGATATTTTCGACTTTGATAAAGGGTTTGAATTTTTGGATAAAGAGCTGGAGCAGGTTTTCCCGCCGGAGAAGGACGAGTATTCTCCGAAAGTAATTGATAAACTGGTTAAGGTATTTACCAAAAGCGGCAACGAGGAATGGATTTTGGTACATATCGAGGTGCAGGGTCAATATCAAAAGGATTTTGGTAGTCGTATGTTTACCTACTTTTACCGGATATTGGATAAGTATCAAAAACCTATAGTTGCATATGCCATCTTTACCGAGGCGAACACAAAAGAACGGTCGGATCATTTTACCTTAGACTTTATGGGTACAAGTTTGCGATATACTTTTAATACCTATAAAATAGCCAGCCAAAGTGACGAGGAATTAATGGCCAGTGATAACCCTTTTGCGTTGGTAGTATTGACTGTAAAAGCCGCGCTCGCTGGTAAAAATATTAAGGACACCGACGAAAAAGATGAGCTTTTGTTTGCTTTAAAGCTCAAGTTAGCTAAGTTGCTGTTAACAAGGCAAATTGCAAAAGAAAAGATCAGGGTATTAATGAATTTTTTGAAATATTATGTGCGCTTTGAAAACCCGGATATAAATACTAAATTTGAACAAGAGGTTAAAAACTTAACAGAAAGGAGTACCACTATGGGCATTGAAGAACTTTTATTAGATAGGGCCGAGAAGCAAGGTATTCAAAAAGGTATTGAAAAAGGCATTCAAAAAGGCAAGCAGGAAGGTAAACGGGAAGAAGCAATTACCATAGCCCGTGAACTTAAAAAAGAAGGCTTGACTTATGAGTTCATTGCAAAAACCACTAAACTTTCTGTTGAGGAAATAGAAAAACTTTAATTGATAACGTCGATAAAATATAGCAGCAGAGCCCCAAAAGGGCTTTTGTTGTTTTTAAGGCCTTAAAAAGGTGGGAAGAATAATGTGCCGACAAGGCATCAAAGTGAATAATGAGTGGCTTAGGCCCATCCCATTACATTCACTATTCACCATTCAAAATTACATTCCCTTCAGCACCCCAACCAAATATTCCACCTGATCCGCATGTACATCTAAGTGTGTTACAAAACGGATGCGGTGTTTATCAGTATCGCTGGCTTTAATGCCTTTTTCGGCCAGTTTGGCCAGTACTGCTTTGGCGGGTTCTACAGTATCAAATAGTACAATATTGGTTTCCACCGGCATTACATGGCTTACCCAGCTTAAATTAGCCAGTTCTTCGCCCAAAATGCGAGCGTGGGCATGGTCTATTTTCAGGCGTTCTACATGGTGGTCCAATGCATATATAGCCGCCGCTGCAAGGAAGCCCGCCTGCCTCATACCGCCACCCATTACCTTACGAATGCGGCGCGCGTATTTAATAGTGGCCTTATCAGCCAGTAAAACCGAGCCAACCGGCGCGCCAAGCCCTTTAGATAAGCAAACAGAAATGCCATCAAAATAAGTTCCGTAATCAACAGCCTTATCGCCGGTATGGGTAAGGGCGTTAAAAATACGGGCGCCATCCAAATGGAGTTTTAGATCTCTGGCATGGCAAAGCTGAGCTATTGGTTTAATGTCATTTAAAGTATAGCAGCTGCCACCGCCTTTGTTTACCGTGTTTTCTAACACCACCAAACTGGTATGGGGGTAGTGAATGTTTTCGGCATTTATTTCCGGTTCAATCATTTCGGCTGTGATAATGCCGCGGTAGCCGTTCAGTAAACGGGTAGATACTCCGGAGTTAAAGGCAATACCGCCACCTTCATAACGGTACACGTGAGCGGTTTGATCGGCAATCAGCTCATCCAGCGGCTGGGTAAAGCATTTAATAGCTATCTGGTTGGTCATAGTACCCGATGGACAAAAAATTCCCGCTTCCATTCCAAACATGGCGGCCGCTTTTTCTTCCAGGGCGTTTATGGTTTCATCTTCGCCAAAAACATCATCGCCAACTTTGGCGCTCCACATGGCTTCCAGCATGCCGGGAGTTGGTTTGGTAACGGTGTCGCTGCGTAAATCAACAGTCATCATATTAAATATCTAAAAATTACGTTCTTTGTATTTTATACTTGTTATGCGCTCAATTTTAATCATTTTATTTTTTATGCTGTGTTTTGTATCAGCAAAATCGCAAAAATGGCAGTCGGGTGCTTTTACCGATGTAAAAGGTAACCGCAGTACCGGTTTTATCCGCGTAAACTCCGGCGGCAAAGGCCCTATTAAAGATGAAGGCTTTATTGAGTTTAAAGACGACGAAAAAACAAACCCCTATAAACTCAGCGCCAGTGATATCCGCTCGTTTGTGGCAGGTAAGGATAGCTTTGTAGTTGCTCATGCCCCGCGCAACGAAGAATGGAGCAAAGAGGAAACCGATTTTGTACAGGTAGTATTGGACGAGCCACTTAAACTATATGCGGCCAAAGGCGCAACAGGCGGTGGCGGCGGTGTACATTTTTCGCCGGGTGTAGCTATGGGCTATGGCAGTGGCGGCTACGGTGGCGGCCTTGGCGGTGGCGTAGGTGTTTCGCTTGGCGGCGGCGGTGGTAATGGCGGCAGTGGCAAAAGCTCAAAAACAACCTACTATTTTGGCGAAAGTACCGCCGATATGCAGCGCATAACCGATGCCAACTTTGAAGATATTATGGTAGAGATATTGGGCGACGAAGAGCAGGTGGTTGAAAGCATTAAACAGCACAAGTATAACCTCAAAAATATAGATAAGCTGCTTGACTACTACAACAAATCGGTAGCTGCACATAAAGGGCAGCCGGCGCAGTAAACCGGCTAATCAAACGTTTGAAATTACAGGTCGTTCCCAAAAGGAGCGACCTTTTTTATTGAACCGTCTTGTTTTTCAAATAATCCATACTAAGCCCGTAGATATTATCATAATTAAAAAATTATGCCATATCTTTTATTAAATCATTTAAAAAACTATCTTTAAGCCTTACATAATTGTAAAACATAAAAGCTGATCTTATTGAAAACAATTACCCGCAGAGATTTTTTGGGTAAGGGTGCTATGCTGGCCGGCGGGGCTTATCCCGCTATGCTGGCATTGGGCATGCTAAAACCCGCTCCCGCGCACGCTTTTAATTTGGAGGGCGATGGCAAGGGCAAACACATTATTATATTAGGGGCGGGCCTTGCCGGCATGACCTGCGCTTATGAGCTTAATAAATTGGGCTATCAATGCACCATACTGGAGGCCCGCCAGCGTACCGGCGGCCGCTGCTGGAGTATCCGCAACGGCGCAACCAACCAGGAGATTGACAAACCCGCTGTTATTGCCAAATTTGATGATGGCCTTTATTTTAACGCCGGGCCTTCCCGCATTCCGCATCATCACGAGTTAACGCTGCATTACTGTAAAGAGCTTGGTGTACCTATACAGGTGTACAATAACGTTAATGAGGGCGCTTATTACTTTGCCGAAGGCAAAGGCCCACTATCCAATAAAAAAGTCCGTGTACGCGAAATTCATAACGATATTCGGGGTTATATGACCGAAATGCTGGCCAAAAGCATCGATCATGGCGGTTTGGATAGCGCCATGACCAAAGAGGACGGCGAAAAGATAATTGCCTACCTGCAAGCCGAGGGTGGCCTTGATATAGATAAGCTTTACAAGGCATCTGCGAGGAGAGGGTATACCGAATCGCCGGGGGCCGGAGACAGGCCCGGCAAAGTTGCCGAGCCGCATAAACTGGCCGATATCCTGCACTCGGGCCTTATGAACCCTGATTTTTACAACGTGGCCGAATACACCTATGAATTGCAAATGACCATGTTCCAGGCGGTAGGCGGGATGGATCAGATTGCCAAAGCCCTTGAAAAAAAGGTAGCGCCCTCCGTAAAAATGGGTGCCGAGGTTACCTCGATAAATAACCAGGCCGAAGGGGTAAAAATTACTTATAAAGATGCCACAGGCGTTCATGAGTTAACCGGCGATATGTGTATTTGTACTTTGCCGCTACCTGTTTTAAGCAACATAAACAACAATTTCTCGGGCGATGTTAGCCGGGCTATCGATTATATCAGTTATATACAAACCGGTAAAATAGGTTTGCAGTTTAAACGCAGGTTTTGGGAGGAGGATGAGCATATATACGGCGGTATTACCCACACCAACAACGATTTAACACAAATTTTTTACCCATCTTATGATTATTTAGGAAAAAAGGGTATCTTGATTGGATATTACAATTTTAACGAAAAAGCCCAGAAAATCGGCGCTTTAGGTTATGCCGAGCGTGAGAAGTTTGCGCTGGAAAAAGGCAGGCTAATCCACCCTCAATATGATAAGGAATTTGAAGCGTCTTTTTCAGTTAGCTGGCACAAAACAAAATACAATTTAGGCGGATGGGCTGTTTACAGCACCGAAACACGCAAAACACAATACCCGGTACTATTAAAGCCCGATAAGCAGGTATACTTTGCCGGCGAACACCTAACCTATCTGAACGCATGGATGGCCGGCGCATTTGAATCGGCCCGCAGTACAGTGGCTGCCCTGCATGCCAGGGTGACTGAAGGCCGCGCAAGCTACCCGGCGGTAAAATAGGTTTTGGAAATAGAATCAAGAGTCAAGATAGTTGTAGGGGAGTGGAAAATGTTTCTGGACTTAGATTGAACTGGTTAAAACTATAATACTATAAGATAAATAAATCTGTCATGCATCAGGATCATTAGTCTTGATACTTGATACTAACTACTTGATACTTAAAAAAATGGCAAACTCACTTAACCGCAGAAACTGGATCAGGTCCAGCGCACTCATGGCCGGGGGACTGGCCTTCTTTTCGGGGACAATTAGTAAGCTGGCCGCTATGCCGGTTGCTAAGAAGCTGGCCCCGCTGGCTAAACGCTTTACCGATATGGATGCCATAGCAGATGCGCCACCGGTATTAAAAGCACGCTTACTGGCTAATGAAAACCCATTCGGCCCATCGCCCGCCGCAAAAAAAGCAATCCAGGAAGCTATCGACCTGGGTTACCAATACCCAATGCAATCAATGGGGGTGCTTTACGATAAAATTGCCAGCTATGAGGGAATTTCACCCGGTAACGTCCTGATGGAATCCGGCTCATCACCATTATTATTGGCCGCCGCCATGTATTACAGCAAGGGCGGAAAAAGCATTATCACCGGCGATCCATCTTATGACGACCTGCCGTCGCATGCGGAAAGACTGGAAGGCAAATGGGTTAAAGTGCCATTGACTGTCGACTATAAACTTGATTTGGATGCCATGGAGGCCAAAATTGATGCCAATACGGGGCTGGTTTATATCTGTAACCCTAATAACCCGACCGCAACTATATTAGATACCGCCAAACTGAAAGCATTTTGCGAGCGGGTATCTAAAAAAGTAACGGTTTTTGTTGATGAAGCCTACATCGACTACCTGCCCGATCCAAAAGGTTCCTCGATGATAAGCACCATGAAAGCCGGTAGCAATATTATAGTTGCCCGTACATTCTCTAAACTATATGGGTTTGCAGGCCTGCGTTGCGGCTACATTGTGGCTCAGCCAGATACTATTAAAGCTTTATCTAATTATACAACAGGCTTCTCCCTCTCGGCAACAACCATTGCAGGCGCTATTGCAGGTTATCGCGAGGAGGCATTTTTGAAAGAAGCTTTAGAAAAAACACTGGCATCAAAAGAGTATTTGTACTCGGTGTTGAAAAAGGAAGGCTACGAATACATTCCGTCATCAGCCAATTTTGTAATGTTCCCGCTAAAAATGGACAGCAAAAAATTTGTAAGCGAAATGATGAAACGCGGCGTAGGCGTACGCAGCTGGCAGTTTAACGGTAAAGAGTGGTGCCGTGTAAGCATTGGCCGCATGGACGAAATGGAAGCTTTTGCCGAGGCGTTTAAACAACTAAGTTAAAGCCCCACCCAAACCCTCCCCTAAAGGGAGAGGGCTTTAAAAATTACATTTATCAAACTTTAAATAAAAATACTAACAAGATCAAAGTCTCCCCCTTCAGGGGGAGATTTAGAGGGGGCTTTATGCGTAAACTAACATTAACAATACTTTTAACCGGTTCTATTTATTTAAGCCGTGCGCAAACAACAGCGGCGGTAAATCCTCGTCCGCTTACTATGGACGAGTATAGCAAAGCACAAACTTTTACCATTGCCGATCTGGATAAGGATACATATGTAAAATTTGAGAACGCCTACGTACTGGACAGGTATGAAAACCGGAAACCGTATTTCATCACCGGATCTGACGGGCTGAAAAAACGTGTCGACCTTTATAAGCTGATAGCTAAGGAAGGCATGCAGGAAATTGGGCTGATGGTGTTTTATACCAACGAAAAAGGCAAATTATATAAAGCCCTGGTGCCCGATTTTACTGCCGATGGCAAAGTATGGGAAAAGTACTTTTTAGATATTGATAATATTAACAAGGTTGAAACCAATTTTATTCTGAAGCTATCGTATGTATTGTCAAAAGAGGTAAGTTTTCAGCAATATAAAGTGCTGAACGGCGGCAAGGATATGAAGGAAGAATCGGCTACATACGGTAACGATATTTGTTTCCCTGGCGATGAGATGGTAACCATGGCCAATGGCAGCAAAAAAATGCTGAGCACGATAAAAAGCGGCGATGAAGTAATTACCATTGATCCGGCCACCAATAAAAGTTCGGTAGTTAGGGTAAAGGAGTTAACCACCCATGAAGCAAAAAATTACGCGTTAACACGCCTGGTGCTTGTTGCTGCAGATGTTAAAAACACCAGGACAGGTAGGTTGGTAAATCTGAATACCAAAGTATTGCAGGCTACGCCAAACCACCCGATGCTTACCAAACAAGGCAATCTGAAAATGGGCGAGATTACTACCGGCCAGGAAGTGCTTTGCCTTAACGAGCAAACCGGTAAATACGAGGCCTTTACTGTACTTCAAAAGACAGAAAGTGGCGGCGGTATCCAAAAAGTTTACAACATAGTAGCCGATGGCGGCAGCACCCTGCTGATGAACGGCGTTATGGTGATGCAGAAGTAAACTCTACCCAAATCCTCCCCCCAATGTCATTAAGTTAAGAAAAACAGAAGTGGAAAATAATATCGAACACTGAATTCCGAATATCCAACACCGAAGTTTTTCCTTCATTATTCGAAATTGGATATTCGGTGTTCGATATTAAGTCAACCTTAATTCCTTAACAAAAAACCTCTATCTTGCCCATCAAAAGCTCCCTCTTTAGGGGGCAGGGTAGAATGGCAATAAAAACAACCGTTATAACAGGTGCTACATCAGGCATCGGGAAAGAAACCGCGCTTTCATTGGCCCGGCAGGGACATTCGCTTTACCTATTGGTGCGTAACATGCAAAAAGGCGAGGAACTCAAAACCTATTTAATTAAAGAAACCGGGAACAGGGAAGTGCACGTTATTAAATGCGACCTGGCCGATTTGCAAACCGTGCGCGATGCCGCCGCCGAATTATCCGGTAAGTTATTTGCCATCAATACGCTTATTAACAATGCAGGGGGTATTTTTGCAGAACGCATGCTAAGTAAAGATGGATTTGAATTAACCTTCGCCGTTAACCACCTCGGGCATTTTTTGTTAACTAACCTGCTGATGCCGCTGCTGCAAAAAGGGCAGGCACGTATTATTAATGTTAGCTCAGAAGCGCATAAGCGCGGTACTCCGCAGTTTGATGATTTGCAATGCGAGCGGTCATACAAGGCCTGGAAGGTTTATGGGATGAATAAACTGTTCAATATTTATTTTACGCAATCGCTGGCGTCAAAATTTGCAAATAAAGGTATTCTCGCTTTTTCGTTGCATCCCGGCGTAGTAAATACCCATTTTTGGGATGATTTTAAAGGGCTGGGCAAATTGATGACCACCCTGATTCGCCCGTTTATGATCAGCGCACAGCAAGGGGCCGCAACTACGTTATTCCTGGCAACCGCGCCACGCCTCGATAAATATAACGGAGGTTATTTTAAGAAGAAAAAAATTGCCAAAACATCTGCCATCGCCACCGATACCGCTGCCCGCGATAAGCTTTGGGCTATCAGCGAGAAATTAAGCCTTTGACGATGTGCAGATATGCAAATTTCAAATGTGCAGATTTCAGATGGATGATTAAATTCTCATTTGAATATTTGAAATCCGGACATTCACTAATTCCTCATCTGCATATTTGCACACCTGAAATCTGCACATTGATAAATTCCTCATCTGCATATCTGCACATCTGAAATCTGCACACCTACTACTCTGTATCTAAAAAGTTACCAATTAATCGTCATTTTAAAGGTTGTAACATTCAAACTTAATAACTACATTAGATGACTTAAATATGACAATTATGCTGGTAAACAAAAAAATATTAGTTACCCTTGGCCTCATGTCGGTAGTGGTAATAGGCGCTATGACATCGATGACGCCTAAAAAAGCCGATGAGCCGGGTTGGAAAAACCTGAAAGTATTACCCAAAAACATCACCAAAGATCAATTGCATGATGTAATGGAAGAGTGGGAACACTCGTTGGGTGTGCATTGCAACTTTTGCCACGTACGTGATGAAGCCGCAAAACAAATGGACTGGGCAAACGATGCCAAACCAGAAAAGAAAATGGCGCGCGATATGTTCAAGATGATGAACAAAATCAACGAGAAATATTTTGATGCTAAAAAAGACTCATTAGGCTTAACATTAAAATCGGGAGTTAACTGTTACAGCTGCCATCGTGGTACTGCCCATCCCGAAGTAACATTGCCTGCAGGTCGTGGCCCGGGCGGCCCTCCTCCGGGTGCCCCTGGTGTTGGCCCCGGCGGTCCGCCTCCAAACGGTCAGCCCGGTCCTCCACCGGCAGGTACACCAGCACCTGATAAAAAGGAATAATATAAAAAGGCCTGTGCTATCACAGGCCTTTTTATTTGGCTAAAAACGAAAAATAGTTGTATAATAAGCTAAAAATACTTTTTTTGCGGCTGCTATTAAATATTCATTATAAAATTGCGATTTTTTGACTATTTTAGTGCTTGTAAGTACCCCTTAATTAACTAACAATATGACAGCCGAATTAGATACAAAAAACGGTATTGATAACATTGCAAAAATAAAACCCTTGGCCGCCCAAAAAGAGCTGCGTTGCCGTGGTTGTGGCAATGTTGGTATATCCCGCATAAAAAGAGGCCCATTGGTTAAAACTCTTTTTTTCTGGTTACCGCTTAAACATTATGTTTGTTATCGTTGTAGCCGTAAAAGCTACAGGCTTGATAGGTCTGGCAGGTAAAAACAGGGGCGAGTTCTCTGGTTCGTTTCTTTACAAATGCTTTTGGGATGAAAAAATCAAGGCCGATTTAAATATCAGGCGCAGTAGGTTTAGTTCCGTATAAAAAGACTAAAGGCCGTGTGTTGGATATTAAGAATCCATTGCTATATATTATTATATCTGGGTTTTTATTTAAGCCGATGCCATTGTTCGTTTATCGAAAGCATTTACCAACATCCTAAATTTTCCCGACGGTCAACCGTTAAATCAGTTACATTTGTTTTATGCAAAAAATACTGGTAGCCAACCGGGGCGAAATAGCTTTAAGGGTAATGCGATCGGCCCGCGAAATGGGCATTAAAACTGTTGCCGTTTATTCGGATGCAGATCGTGATGCATTACATGTGCGCTATGCTGATGAAGCTGTTCATATTGGCGCTGCCCCGTCTAATCAATCTTATCTTGTTGGCGAAAAGATCATAGCGGCCTGTATAAAAACCGGCGCCGAGGGCATACACCCTGGTTATGGTTTTTTGAGTGAGAATGCCGCTTTTGCAAAACTGGTACGCCAGGCAGGCCTTATTTTGATAGGGCCATCGCCCGAAGCCATGGAGATTATGGGCAATAAGCTATCGGCCAAAGCGGCAGCGCTTAAGTACAATATCCCCATGGTGCCCGGTACCGAAGAAGCTATAACCGATGTAGCCGAGGCAAAAAAACGTGCAGTTGAAGTTGGCTTTCCTATACTAATAAAAGCAGCTGCAGGCGGTGGCGGTAAAGGCATGCGTATAGTTGACGGTCCCGGTGATTTTGAAGAGCAAATGCAGTTAGCCGTATCCGAGGCAACTTCGGCCTTTGGCGATGGATCGGTATTTATTGAGCGCTACGTTTCGTCGCCAAGGCATATCGAGATCCAGGTTCTGGGCGATACGCACGGCAATATTGTGCACCTGTTTGAGCGCGATTGCTCGGTACAGCGCCGCCATCAAAAGGTGATTGAAGAAGCACCTTCAAAAGTGCTTACCCCGGCCATAAGGGCGCAAATGGGCAAATGCGCGGTTGATGTGGCCCGGTCTGTAAACTACACGGGGGCCGGCACGGTGGAGTTTATTATGGATGATGCACTCAACTTTTATTTCCTGGAGATGAATACCCGTTTGCAGGTTGAGCACCCGGTTACAGAATTGATTACCGGGATTGACCTGGTAAAGGAGCAAATTAATATAGCCCGTGGCCTGCCCATCAGCTTTAAACAGGACGATTTGCAAATTCGCGGCCATGCGATAGAACTAAGGGTTTATGCCGAAGACCCGGCCAATAATTTCCTGCCGGATATTGGCACCCTGCAAACTTATATTACGCCAAAAGGAGCGGGGGTAAGGGTTGATGATGGTTTTGAGCAAGGTATGGAAATTCCCATTTATTACGACCCGATGATAGCCAAGCTGATTACCTATGGCAAAGACCGTACCGAAGCCATAGAACGCATGATAAGGGCAATTGACGAATACCAGATAACCGGTATTACAACCACATTGGGCTTTGGCAAATTTGTAATGAAACATGAGGCTTTTACATCGGGTAATTTTGATACGCATTTTGTAAAAAAGTACTTCAATGCCGAAGTATTGCAAACCGGGAATGAAGAAGAAGCCAGGATTGCCGCGATATTGATGGAGCAATTGCTTGGCAGCCCGAAAGCTACTGTGGCGGCCCACGTTACTGCTGAAACCAGTAATTGGGTAAAAAACAGGAGCCGGTTGTAGCTATAACAGTTCCGTCAGTTCAGCAAAGTTATCCACCGTAGCCACCATACCACCGGGCACAACCCCAAAGCCATAGCTTGCAAAAATGAATGGTACACCTGCCTTTGTTGCCGATGTGTAATCGCCCATGGTATCGCCTACGTAAACAGGAGCCTGCAGGCGATGATCGTTTACAATATCCTTAATATTATCTGCCTTGGGGTTGCCCTTGGTGCCAAAGCATTGGTGCGCCAAAAAGTAAGGGTGCATGTTATTTAAATCCAGGAACACCTCAATATACCCATTTTGGCAATTGCTCACAATGTATAGTTTGTATTTTGCGCCCAGGTATTTCAGGGTTTCTTCCAGCTCCGGGTAAAGTTCACCGCCTTTTTTATGCAATATTTCCAGTTCGCTCACAGCGCATAGGGCTTGTACTTCTTTGCGCTGTTCATCACTCAGGGCAGGGAATAGCTTATCAAATATAGCATCATAGGTCATACCGGTAATTGATCTCACGCGTTCAACGGTCATATCTTCGTTCAAATAATCAACCTGGTTAAGCGCGTGTTGCCAGGCCAGCGCCACGTTTGCGGTGCTATCCCAAAGGGTTCCGTCCAAATCAAAAATTATGCTGTCGAATGTGTTTTTTAATGAAGTATCCATACTGGCGGCAAAAGTAGCAGATTATTTTTCTGCGCGGCAGATGGCGTTGATTTATTTTATATTTAGATTATAAAAAGATGGTCTATTTTAAAAAAATTAGTTTTAACCCGGAAGACACTGCCATACTGGAAGCAGCTTTAAATAAGTTTTCTGAAGAACGGGTAAGTTTGGCCGGGTTTCAACCCAAAATTGGCAACCAATTTTTTGCGAGGCAAATAGATAAAAGCGGCATCAATTATACCCGTTTAATGTCGCGGTTTGACAGGTTTGTGCCCAAGCTGATTTTTTACATGGCGATTAAAAGAGGTAACTGCGTTTGCCGGCTTAGTATAAGTAACCGTTCATTTGGTGTTTTGGTATTAATTATTGGCGGTATTGCTGCTAATACGATGTCGACCGATAAAAACGACCCGCATTATGCCGGGCTGATAATCCTCAGTACGACTTTAGCCATTTTTATTTTGTTTACAGTAATGGAGTGCCTGCAAACACAAATGAAAATTAAACGGGCTTTATCAACCTATAAATTGATAAAGCGGATTGCTCTATGAAGTGTACTATTGTCATCCACCCCTCACAAATATCCCATCTGTACACTAATGCCTTACCAATTGAGTAAATTTGTTTAAATACATTAAACAAAGGAACATTTTATATTGAATACCAACCGCCCGCCCAAAAATACCATCGACAACAAAATAACCTTAAAAGAACGTTTCGACGCGTTGCGCAACCTGCCTGCCTTTTTTAGGTTGGTATGGCAAACCAACCGCTGGATGACTGTAGTTAACGCCCTGTTGCGTATTGCCCGCTCGGCCATGCCGCTTGGTCTGCTGTACGTGGGCAAGCTTATTATTGATAAGGTGGTTACCATAAGCCACAGCCAGGTAAAAGATATGGCCCAGCTTTGGGAGCTGGTAGGGCTTGAGTTTGCTTTGGCGATATTAACCGATGCGTTAAGCCGCGCAATTACCCTGATGGATAGCCTGCTTGGCGATTTATTTAGCAACCACACATCCGTAAAAATCATGTCGCACGCCGCAACGCTGGATCTTGATCAGTTTGAAGATTCGGTGTTTTACGATAAACTGGAACGCGCACGGCAGCAAACCGTCGGGCGCACCATATTACTATCGCAGGTAATGAGCCAGGTGCAGGATTTAATAACCATGGGCTTTTTGGCGGTAGGGTTGATGGCGTTTAACCCATGGCTTATAATATTGCTCCTTATAGCCATTATCCCCGCTTTTTTAGGCGAATCGTACTTTAACGACCGGAGCTATGCCCTTACCCGCGGCCAAACGCCCGAAAGGCGGGAACTGGATTATATCCGCTACCTAGGCGCCAGCGACGAAACGGCCAAGGAGGTAAAAATATTCGATCTTTCGGGGTTTATCATCGACCGCTTTAAACAGCTTTCGAATAAATTTTATACTGATAATAAGCGGCTGGCCATCAACCGGTCCTTATGGGGTACGTTTTTTGCCATGCTGGGCAGTCTTGGCTATTACGGCGCTTATGTGGTGATTATTGTCCGCGCGGTACAAGGCAGTGTAACCATTGGCGAACTGGCTTTCCTGGCAGGTTCGTTCAGGCAGTTGCGGGCTTTGCTCGAGGGAATACTCACCCGCTTTACAGCCGTATCGCAGGGGGCTATTTACCTGCGCGATTTTTTTGAATTTTTTGAGATCGAGCCTAAAATTAAACTTTCGGTAAGTGGTCTGCCATTTCCTGAAACTATTCGGCATGGCTTTACTTTTGAGGATGTTGGGTTCAGGTACCTCAACTCCGAGAAATGGGCCAACAGGCACCTTAGTTTTACCCTGTACCCCGGCGAAAAGCTGGCGCTGGTAGGAGAGAACGGGGCCGGCAAAACCACCCTGGTTAAATTATTAGCCCGGTTATATGACCCTACTGAGGGCCGCATTTTATTAGATGGCTTCGACCTGCGCGAATATGACCTGGCCGATTTGCGGCTTAACGTAGGCATTATCTTCCAGGATTATTTGCGATACCAAATGAGTTTTGCACAAAACATTGCCGTGGGTAAAATAAGCGAACAGGATAACCGGCCGCTGATAGAACACTCGGCCCGCCAAAGCCTGGCCGATGTACTGGCTGCCAAACTACCCGGCGCTTATGACCAGCAACTGGGTAAACGCTTTGCCGACGGTGTTGAGCTGTCTGGCGGCGAATGGCAAAAGGTTGCCCTTGCCCGCGCTTATATGCGCGATGCCCAGTTACTAATATTAGACGAGCCAACCTCGGCCCTCGACGCCCGCGCCGAATTCAATGTTTTTGAACGCTTTGCCGAACTCACCAAAGGCCGGTCGGCAGTACTGATCTCGCACAGGTTTAGCACCGTGCGTATGGCCGACAGAATATTGGTACTCGAAAAAGGCGAGCTTGCTGAAATTGGCAGCCACGAAGAACTGCTCCTGAAAGGCGGCCGCTATGCCGAACTGTTTGATTTGCAGGCGGCGGGATATAGATAGTGAGTTGTGAGTAGTTGTGAGTAGTTGTGAGTAGTTGTGAGTAGTTGTGAGTTGTGAGTAGTGAGTAGTGAGTAGTGAGTTGTGAGTTGTGAGTAGTGAGTAGTGAGTAGTGAGTAGTGAGTTGTGAGTAGGTGAGTTGTGAGTTGTGAGTTGTGAGTTGTGAGTTGTGAGTTGTGAGTTGTGAGTTGTGAGTTGTGAGTTGTGAGTTGTGAGTTGTGAGTTGTGAGTTGTGAGTTGTGAGTTGTGAGTTGTGAGTTGTGAGTTGTGAGTTGTGAG
>NZ_FODR01000019.1 GCF_900110415.1 Mucilaginibacter sp. OK283 | reverse complement strand
CTTACTCATTCTTTCCGAAAAAACCATCGCTAAATATCGTTTTTGAAAACCAGGATAGTCAATTATTCTTAGCCGCTTAACCCGAACTCACGTTATTTAATAATAGACTTTTGGGTAAAATAACGGCAAATAAATGCCGTTTCAACTGCTCAACAAACTATTATTACAATATGAAAAAAATCCTGCTTTTAGTCCCTGCATTTTTATTGGCTTTTCAAATTTCAAAAGCTCAAACCGAAAAAGGTTCGCAAACATTAGGTGTGAATTTGATTTTCAACACTCAAAAATCGAGTAATGTAAGCGTCAATCCATCTACCGGCACCTCAAGTAATACCAAAAACAAGTACAATAATTTTGGTATAGGGCCCAATTACAGCTATTTTATTGCCGATAAACTGGATATAGGGGCCAATTTGAGCTATGATCATTTAAGTGTCGACAATGGCGAATTCAGTTCGCCGTCAACACACCATCAGTATGATTACGGCGCCCAGATATTTATCAGAAAGTACTTTATGTACGGTGACAAATTAGGTTTACGCGCAGGCCCATACCTGGGCTATAGCCGATACAATGTAAAATATACCTACGATTATCCCGGTGCTGCTGTAAATTCAAACTCAAGCAAAACGGATAGCTATAACGCCGGTATAAATCTTGGGCTGGTTTATTACCCAACAAAAAAAATAGGAGTATCAGCCACGTTGGCTAATATCTATTATGCCCATTCAAAATCAGATGATGGAGCTCAAAGTCACGGAAGCACGGATAGCTTTAACGGCAGTTTTATAAGCAATGGATTGGGTCTTTCATTATTTTACGTATTTGGTGCTAAGTAACCACCGCCCATTTACCACGTTCTGGTAATCCATTTGTTACGCCGAAAATACTGTTTACCCCACTAAATTAGTCGTGATTTGTCATCCCAATTTAATAATTAAATGTTCAAACATTTAATCGCTTGTTATTCCAATTCTTTGTATACTTTTGGGTCATTAAAAAAATCAAGTCTCAAAAAAATTTAAAAAAATGAAAAAAATCTTTATCCTGTTGGCATCGGCATTTTTGTATACTGCTGCATCTGCACAAACTACCTGGACTGTTGACAAAGCACACGCAAATGTTAAGTTTACAGTTACCCACTTATTGGTAAATGATGTTGATGGTACCTTTAAAACTTACGATGCTACTATTGTTGCTGCAAAGCCAGATTTTAGCGATGCTAAAGTTTCGTTTACTGTACAAACAGCATCTGTAAGCACAGATAATGATTACCGTGATAATCACTTAAAATCAGCCGATTTTTTTGATGTTGCCAATAAGCCAACACTTACTTTTACAAGCACAGGTATCACAAAAACATCTGATAAACATTATGCGGTTACCGGTAACCTTACTTTAGCTGGTGTTACCAAACCGGTAACTTTTGACCTTTGGTACCGCGGTACTATCCAAAACCCGATGAGCAAAGCCGATGATGCTGGTTTCCAGTTAACAGGTACAATAAAACGTGCTGATTTTAACTTTGGCAGCAAATTTGGTTCGGCTATGTTAAGCGATGAAGTTACTATTAAAGCCAATGGCGAATTTGCTAAGGCAAAATAATTACAATATTGTTTAAAACGCAAGCGGCGTACCTGTTAAAATGGGTACGCCGTTTGTTTTTTTGTTAATTTTTGTTGCGCTGGTATTGTACTTTAAGCTGCTGTTTTTGCAGGTAATAAATGATGATGGTACATATGACAATTGCTGCTACCAATGCCGCACCGGCAATAATGTGTATAACGGGTACCTGGTAATTGGGGTTGATTAGTGATTCGGTAACGTTTGGGATAATGAGGGCGATGAGTGGTAAACAAATAAATAACCGCAGTAGTCCGAGTTTTTTCATAATGATTATTAAATTATGTAAGCCTTTGCTACAGGTGGCCAAATAAATGGGGGCCAGGAGATAAAGGTTTTAGTGATGGTTTGTGGTGACAAATGTGGCAAATTGATACTTAGTAAAAAATACCCACAATTTGGTATTTTAAACTACTATTAAGTCGGTAGTCTGAAGTCTGTAGTCGGAAAGTCCGAAGTGTGCTTGAGATTGATTCGTTATTTTGTGGATGGCAAAACACACCCGTTTTTTTTGCATACGCATGTATTTTAGAAAGAATAATTGAGACGGGAAAGCGGGAATAGTGTTAAGTCAACAGTATTAAGTCGTCAGGTTAAAGTTGAACTTTTTCTTTTTCGACTTATAGCTTAAGACTTTGGGCTAAATACAATCCATCAATTTATCGTTGACACGACACTAATCGGCCAGGAGGTGTTTTAAAGTATCAAACCAAAGTTGGTTTTTGGTGCCGAAGAACCGAAGATCCACAATAAGGTAAACTATGGCAGTATCGTCGCCTTGTTTGTAACGTAACCTTAAGGGTTGGCAAAAAAGGCCCTTGTTTCTGACCAACGATCTTTTGTAAACGTCATCAAATCCAAGATATACTTGTTCAAGCTTGTTTAAAGGGATATTTAAGTAGTTGTAGCCATCAATAACCAGGCTTGTTGGGGTCAATATAATTTCACCCTCACGATGGTGGGGAGGCGGAGTTAGCGAAAAAAGGGCTCCGGCTTCGTCGATCAGTGTAAGCGCCGCGATTTCGTAATCGTAGCTCCACAAGACCTTGCCAATTTGTAAAATTTGCATTGATGTAATGTATAAATAATAATTGATAACTGCAAGTATTACATTTTCGTCAAAATTTGGCGCTGTATAAATTCCTATATTTGAGGTGCGAAAATGTTTTTCGCGTGATAAAAAGTATGGCTACAGAAGTTAAGTGCCCCAGTTGTGGTTTTGGTTTTCCGATAGAGGAGGTGATGGCCGAGGAGTATAAAAAAGAGCTCCGGGTTAAAATGCAGGATTATACCCGCCAAAAAGAGGAGGAATACCGTAAAAAAGACGAGGAGTTTTTAAGTAAAGAGCGGCAGCAAAAAGCCGAGTTTGAACAGCGCCTGAATGCCGAAAAAAAACAACTGCAGCTGGTGCTGGAGGAAAACCTGCGTAAATCCATAAGCCAAGATTATGAAAACCAGGTGCTGATGCTTAAAAATTCGGCGCAGGAAAGCGAAGAAAAATTAAAGCTATCGCGCCAGAAAGAGCTTGAGTTTTTACAACGCGAAAAACAGCTTCAGCAAAAAGAAGAGGAAATGGAGCTTTCATTGCAACGTAAGTTGCAGGAGCAACGAAATGAACTGGGCGAGCAGATTCGCCGCCAGGAAGCCGAGCGGCATAGCATAAAGGATATTGAGTACCAGTTAAAAGTAAAAGAACTGGAGAAGCAACTGGACGACCAAAAGAAGCTTGCCGAAGAAATGAAACGCAAGGCCGAGCAGGGGTCAATGCAATTACAGGGCGAAGTGCAGGAACTGATACTGGAGGAGTTATTGCGTAATTATTTTCCTTTCGATTTAATAAGTGAAGTTGGCAAAGGCGTTCGCGGTGCCGATTGTATTCAAACCGTTCGTAATCAGTTTGGGCAGGAGTGCGGTAAAATTATTTACGAAAGTAAACGTACCGCTACCTTTGGCGCCGACTGGATTGACAAACTCAAAAAAGATATGCGCAGCGTTGGTGTAGATGTAGCAGTTATTGTTACGCAATGCTACCCCAAGGGAATGGATTGTTTTGGCGAAAAGGATGGAGTTTGGATTTGTAGTTTTGACGAGGTGAAAGCGGTATCATATATCCTGCGCGATGGCGTAATCAAACTGTCAAACCTCATCAAATCTCAGGATAATAAAGGCGATAAAATGCACCTGTTGTATGATTACCTAACCAGCAGTGAATTTTCTGAGCAATGGAAGGCCATCAGAGAAGGTTATATGAGTATGCGCCTATCCATCCAAAAAGAACGCGACGCGATGGAAAAAATGTGGAAATCGCGCGAGAAGCAGCTGGATAAGGTATTGTTAAACGCCGCGCATATTAAAGGCAGTATTGAAGGTATTGCCGGCGCAGATAGCATTCAGCTAAGCCTTACAGATGATGAGGATACTTTGTTGTTGGATTAGGGACGCAATTTGATGATTTGCCAGATTATCAGGACCTTTCAGGGTGAAAAAGATAGTTTCAGTATTTATTTGGCCATTAGATTTTTAAGTGCCTAACTTAGGTATTAAATCTATCTGCTCATCCTCCGATTTTCTGATGATGCCTAAAATGATGCTATCGAGTTCATGTACCGATACGGAAATAAAATTGAGTACCTGATCATAATCCTTTGATTGGGTATTTTCATCAACCAATAAATCAAGCAGGCCCATGAGCCGGGCAACCGGGGTTCGTACAGTGTGGGCCTGGGTCCAGGCTATTTCTTTGAGTTTTATATTTTGTTTTTCGATAGCATTTACGTGGTTTTTTGTTTGGGTAACATCGCGCTCGATAGAGATCCAGTGGGTTGTTTTGCCCGCTGAATCCTTAACTGGTGATACCGACTTACTACTCCAGAAACGTTCGCCATTCTTTTTAAAGTTAATTACCTCAACTTCAAATGCTGCATGCAGATCGAAGGTATTTATTAAGTTATTTTGACCAGCCGCCGCCGCATTATTACCCCATAAAATATCGGTTACAGCCCCAATCGCTTCCTGCCGGGTGTAGCCGGTAATATTGGTAAATGCCTCGTTTGCGTATACTAATTTTCTTTGCAGGTTTTCATTGGCTTCGGCCTCAAAAATCAAAACCGCATCTGTGGCGTAATTCAATACCGATTCGGTAAGGCGCAGCCATTGTTCTTCTTCTTTTTGGCGTGTAATATCCTGCATGGCGCCAATAACCCGTATAGGTTTGCCGTTTGCCTCCCTGATTATCAAAGCCCGGTCAAGTATATGTTTGTATTTGCCATCGGCGCATAAAAACCGGTAATCAAGCTGTAGGTGATTGTTTTTGCCTGTAAACGCCCGGGTAAGGCCCCCGGTAACTTTTTCCGCATCGTCGGGGTGCAGCTTGGTGTTCCACCAGTTGGTTACATTGGCAACTTCGCTTAATTTGTACCCAAAGGCCTGGTTCATACCATAGTTGTACTGAATGGTATCATTAATGATATCCCAGTCCCAGATGGTATCGCTCGTGGCCTGGGCAACCGTTTCGTACCTGTTGTTACTTTGCTGTAGCCCGTTAAAAAGCGTAGGTAAAAGTTGCGCAGTAACAGCACTTAAAATAATAAGGTTTATTGATACGGCTATCCACGAGCCGAGACTGTATTGCAAGGCGATACCATCAGATAAAAGTTTAAAGTGAATGCAAATACCTACCGAAATGCAAATACCTATGTTGATGTAAACTGTACAAAATGGCCGTGTACCCGGAAATATAAGTAAACAAAAAATGGTTATTCCCAATAAATAAAGCAAACCCGGCCCGTACCAGCCAAGATAGTAAAGCAAAAACACGGCAAGCAGGTACAACAATGTAATAAGCAACAATTTACGGGCCGGTATACTTATACCATGCAATAATGCTACGGCCGAAATGGCAAACACAATTAAAAAATCAAAAACAGCAAGCGTGTAAAAATGATTTGAAATACTCATGTACCCGCCGGGAACCAGGGCGATAACGAAAAGCGGCAGCAGGTAAGTCATTATTGCTGCGAATAGTTTGTTGCTCCAGTAGGGTAGTCCATGCAGTTGTTCGGTGTTTCCTAAACAGTTGCGGTTAACCAGGGTTTTATAGTATTGCCATATATATTGCATCAATAGCGGTTAATGCCGGTATTTAGGGGAGGGCCGGCATTACGAGTGACAAGATATTAAATAAACGTAAAAACTACACGAATAAATGTGCCCAGCGGGTGATTTTTTATAATATTTACATTTTATTATTGCCATTAATGATGGTTTTTTGCCCTTTTCGGCTATTTTTAGTTTAATCTTTTATTTTCTTATTGATAAATCCCTGATTTGATGAAAAATACGTGTGTCTGGTACCTGTTTGGATTAATGATGGTTACCTGGTTGAACCCGGTGGCCGCACAACAAGTTGATAAATTGCCGCAATTGCTGATAAGGCTTGACGATATTGGCATGAACCATTCCGTAAATATGGCCGCCGAAAAAATGGCCCAAACAGGCTTGCCTTTTTCAGTATCGTTACAGTTTGCCTGCCCATGGTACCAGGAAGCTGTGGAGATTTTAAAAAAATATCCAAATGTAAGCGTGGGAGTGCACTTAACCCTAACATCCGAGTGGAAAAACTACCGCTGGGGGCCTGTTACAGGGCGCACTGCGGTGCCGGGCCTGGTTGATGAAGTTGGCTATTTTCCGCATTCAACATCGGCATTTGCTAAAAGTGGTTATAAAATAGAAGAGGTAGAAACAGAACTATCGGCACAAATTGAACGTGCATTGGCCTCGGGGCTTAAAATTACCTATATCGATCCACACATGGGCATAGCACTTTCGACACCCGAGCTTCGGGCGCTGACCGAAAAACTGGCGCATAAATATAAATTAGCTATATCAACCCTAAGTAGTGTTACTTATTTTGGCGAAACCTATATGGAAATGTGGGGCGAACCGATAGCTACCAAGAAAAAGGTTTTTTTGAATTACGTGAGCACCAAACTTAACCCCAACAAGCCAAATCTGGTGGTTATTCATACAGCCACGCCCAGCCCCGAAATGGATGCGCTGGTAGATATGAACAGCAACATGATGAATACTAAAGAGGGTAAACCCCTCACCAGCCTTCATCGCCAAACAGAACTGAACATGTTGCTATCGCCGGAATTTAGGGCGATGGATGGAAAAAAATTCAGGATGATTAATTACGCACAATTATTGGCTGGCAAAGATATAAGCATACTTAAAGCTGTTGATAATAAATAGGCTTATTTACTTTTTGATAAGGCAATTACAGCTATGCCTCCTATAATTAATGCGCCGCCTAAATACGGGGGCCAGTTAACAGTTTTTTGCTTATCAACAGAAACCTGGAGTGGACCGGCGTCGATAACTTTTTCCTTTTTGGTATAAGTAAAGCCCGTCCAGATGAGCATGATAGCGCCTATAACGATAAGTGCTATACCAATGGTTTTGTTCATGTTTGTAGTTTTAATGTTTCGCTTTTATAGGAATGGCCAGAGTTGTAAATTGTTTGCGGAGATACAAAATATAAGCTTTAGCTTTTGTGGGTAACAAACTTTTTATAGCTTAGGTACTTTATAAGGCCATAGTTATTTGCCTGCATCAAAAACTTACGCGATAAAAGTATACAGGAATGCAAGATGATTTGATACTCGAAACCATATCTGTTACCAAAAACTTTTTTGGCGATAAATCAACCGGGGTAAACAACATAACCATATTTGTGCCCAAAGGGAAGATAACCGCTATAGTTGGCGAAAGCGGCAGTGGTAAAACCACACTCCTGAACTTATTGTTTGGTACCCTGCAACCCGATCATGGCGAGGTTTTTTTTAAAGAGGAACGGGTATTGAGCCGGGAACACGGTATACAACATGCACACCAGGTAATGCGGATGGTTACCCAAAACGGTGTTGATATGAACCCCAAATCGACTGTTTGGGAAACTGTGCGTGATGGAATGCCTCCTGAAGACCACAGCCACGAAATAAAGCTGGTTACCGAAGCCCTTAATATGCTTAATATTTATCCGCTAAAAGATTATCCCTTCGGTAAGCTAAGCGGTGGCGAAAAGCAGCGGGTTACTATCGCCAAAGCCCTCATAAGCAGGCCGCAGGTTTTACTGCTTGATGAACCTTTTAACCAGGTTGACGCCTATTACCGGGAAGCCCTGCAGCACGATATCAGGCAGATTGTACGGGAGTGGAAAACAACCGTGGTGCTGGTATCGCATGACCCGGCCGAGATACTATCAATGGCCGATGAACTTATTGTAATAAAAGAAGGCGAAATTGTTGAACATGGCCCACCCGATAAATTATACCACTCGCCCAAATTGCTATATACCTCGCAAATACTGGCCAGCAGCAGTGTGCTTACATCAACCCAGGCCAAAGTTTGCGGAATTAAAAGCAAGCGTGGTATTGTTGTTGTATATGCCGAGCATGTGAAAATTGCAGCCATTGGCAAAAAATGGCTTATAAAAATGATCCTGTTTAAAGGTTTTTTTGAAGAGTTGATTATTGATCATAATGACGTTACCCTGCGTGTAATGAATTACAAGAGAGGTAAATACAAAGTGGGCAGCAAGGTGAGCATAAAAATAACCAGGTACTTTGAGTTTGGGAAATGGGAAAATTAGAGTCAAGAATTAAGAGTCAAGAATAAAAGATAGACATCAATTTCTTGGCTCTTCTCCTCGAATGTGTTATTCAACCAAAATTGCTTCCTGTTTCACTGCTTTCTCTTTCCTGTATTTGCTCAAATTAATCAGTAGTACACTTGCCAGTATCACCACCAGGCCGGCCACCTGTATAAGGGTAACACTTTCGTGGGCAAAAAGTACGCCCAATATTACAGCTATAACCGGGTTTACGTAGGCGTAAGTACCAACCTGTGTTGCCGGGCGTACCTGTAACAGCCAAACATAGGCGCTAAATGCAGCTATCGATCCAAAAACGATAAGGTATAGCAGCGCGTACCAGCTATGTGCCGGTATCGCGCCCCAGTTAAGTGTTTGAACTTCGTGGCGTAAAAAGCTCGATGGTATAAATACGACACCTGCAAACAGCATTTGCCATGCGGTATTTACCGCTGCCGATCCTTGCGTATTGTAATGTTTTGAATAAAGAGAGCCCGATGCCCAGCCCAATGTACCTACTATTAATAAAAGCATTCCGGGCAGTTTTGACGGCCCGGATGCCGGTCCCATCATACTTTCTATCTGCTCGCTAAATAATAATATTACACCTGCAAAGCCAATTACCAGGCCAATAATGGTGCTTTTGTTTTTAAAATTGGTGCCCCAGTTTGGCTTGTCAAGCAATACAAACCATATTGGCGGAGCTGATACCATAATTGCTACCATAGCACTTGGTAGGGCTTGCTCAACCCATATCACTACCCCGTTGCCAATTACCAGCAATAAAAATCCGCTTACTGCCGCATGGATCATATTGCGCTTTACAAAAATCCGCTCGCCTTTAACAGCACACCAGGTAAGCAATAAAGCGCCTGCCATAAAAAAACGGATTGCGCCCAGTAAAAATGGTGGGAAACCATCAACAGCCATTTTTATAAAAAAGTAGGTAGAACCCCAAACCAGGTAAACCGTAGCAAAAGCTATGATAACCAATAAGGGCGAGGCGGATTTTTGTGAAGATGTGGCCATGGTATATTTATTTTTCGGGTATAACTAATTGTTGTTGTTCTTTCACGGTTTCGAGCACGATGGTGGTACGTGTGTTCAAAATGTGTGGTATTTTGCTAAAGTGTGTACGCATAAGGTGCATCAGCGATGCCGAATCATAAGTGCGTACCTTAATCAGGTAGCAATCGTCGCCGGCTATATGATGTACTTCCTGCACTTCGGGTATTTTGGCCAGCTCCTGCGTGGTTTGGTCAGAACCCGGCCCGTCGGCGGCTTTCATAAAAATGAAGGCCAGCAATTTTTGCTGCAACGCGGTTGGGTTTATTTTGGTTACATATTGCTGAATAACATTTTTTTGCTCCAGCTTTTTCACCCGCTCCAATATCCCCGAAGGCGCCATTCCCAACTCCCGGGCCAGGTCGGCGTTTGATATGCGGGCGTTGTCCTGCATCAAGCGTAATATCTGCAGATCGGTTTTGTCTAAAACTATTTCTGTTTCGTTAATCATGCGGTAATATTAGTTATTAGCAGAATTAAATTCAATAATAATTTATAAAAATGAATTTAATTCGACAAAAGTATGGTTTAGGAGGTGTGATGGAGTCGGGTTAAATAAACGAGGATGTTTTATGAAACGTAACCCAATATTAAGGCGGCGTTTGTTTTATGCGGGTAATCCCAAGCCTAAGCTCTTAATTCTTGGTTCTTGACTCTTCTTCAGGGGGCAAAAAAAAGCAAACCTCCGTTAAACATATAACGGAGGTTGCTTACAAGGTTGAGGTATAAAAAACGAAGGTTTAGGTTTTTTATAGGTTTTTTTAGGCCGATAGGCTTAACAGCCTGTCGGATTTTGTTTCATCAAAAACAGTACGTACATATTTGAGGCCGCTTTTGGTAGTTGCTGTGAGTAATTTGGATTTGTTGCCTTCGTCATCAAGAATATAAGCCAGGCCGTTATCATTTATCCAATCGAAAAGTACATCCCTGGTGGTAATGCCGCGGTTTTGAGTATGATCATCAATCCACATTAACGAGTTGATAGCCAGGTAAGGGTTATCATACGCATCGCTGGTTCTGTGAACACCGATTATTTGTAGGGGCATCGTTAGTTAATTTCAGGGGTTAACGATGTTAAATGTCGGGATTTTAAAAACGGCCGTCAATCCGTGAAAACACGGTATTTGACCCCGTTAAAATACGGGGTCGAAAAGTCGCATCCGGCCTTTGTAATGTCAAAATAAATGTTATAGGTTAAATCTTAATAACCTTATCATTCTTGTATTCAGGTTGTTTGTGCTTGCCTGGTTTTGGGATATTTTTAACTATCGTGATAAGCGCGCTTGCAATAAGCCCGGTAGCTTTTAGGCCAAAATGTACAAAGGGCTTCATCACCTCACAGGTACTGTGTGCTGGTTTCACTTCTGTGTTTCCTTTGCCTATCTCTTTTACGTTGGATGTTGCCATGTTTTTATGTTTTTTATAGATATGGCATAACAGGTATAAAAACCTTGCCAGAAATCAGGATGACCAATCTATATCGCACAACACAACAAACCAGTTACCTTTTTTCTTTTCCAGGAAAATATCATAGCCCTGGGCTACAACAAGCCCGCCGCGTTTTTCAATGTAGGCAAAAGCTTTGGTCTTATTGTGATTAAAAAACACCGCCGACATCCTGAACATGCCTGCGTTAAAGAAAACCGGCGGCAGTTTTTTTCGTTGATTATAAAGCGAGTATTCGTAGTTATAAGTAAAAGCAAGGTTTTTAAGTTGGAAAATGCCTGGTTTCTCGTTAATGATCACTTCGGGCGCCCAGCTATCTACCAGCATATTTTTTACTATATCTTTGTCGTTCCTGTGCCTGTCTTTAGCCTGTTTTTTCAGATAATCCTCTGGTATCCTCATCAAGGTATCGGCAATGAAAACGTACAGCCTGGCAGTATCTAATTGGCTTTTTAGCTGTTCGATATTGTCCGTTTCAGACGCGGGGAACTTGTACTTAATCAGGTGTTTTTTTAAAGTACTATCCGAAGGCATGATATAATTAAAGGCAAGTGTAGTTACCGCCGCTTCATCTGATGGAACATACAACTTATTAATCGGTTTAGGCTTGGGATGCCTGCACGAAGCAAAAATTAGCAGCGCCAAAATCAATTGTAGCAACTTGTTCATATCGGTGTGGCTAAGCTGTAACCTTTTTCTTCAACTCAATAACAGTAACCTCGGGCCAAATGCCAAGCCTGCCGCTAAAGGCCAGGAAACCAAAACCACGGTTTACATATAAGTAACGGCCTTTTTCGTTGGCCAGGCCCGCCCAGTCGAGATATTTGTATTTAACCGGGCTCCATTTAAAGCCGGGAATCTCTACGCCAAATTGCGCACCATGTGTATGGCCCGATAGGGTGAGATGGATGTTGGCCGAATTATATCGCACGTGATCTTCCCAATGGGTAGGATCATGCGATAGCAACACCTTAAATGCATCTTTGGGTACATCACGGAGCGCTTTATTTAAATCGCCCATTTGTATGAAACCACGACCCCAGTTTTGAACCCCGATGAGCGAGATTTTTTGGCCTCCTTTTTCGATAGTAACATTTTCGTTGAGAAGCAGGCGGTAACCCAAAGTTTTATGGTGCTGTTTCAGGGTTTCCAGGTTGGCAGCTTTGGCTTCGGGGCTTTTCCATTCAATATAATCGCCGTAATCATGATTACCCAGGATAGAAAACTGGCCGTAAGGCGCTTTTATCGATCCAAACCTATTTAAATAAGGCTCAATTTCTGAGGCAGCATTGTTTACCAGGTCGCCTGTAAAAACAAACAGGTCGCTTTTTTGCGCTATGGCCAAATCTATGCCCTTTTGCATGGCCGCTACATCATCAAAACTACCGGAGTGGATATCAGAGAGTTGGGTTATGGTAAACCCGTCAAAGGCGGCAGGCAAATCATCAAAATAAAGGGTTATTTTGTGTAAGCGGTAATCATATTTGCCCTTCAGCATTGCGTAAAAAAGAGAAGTAAATGGAATTGCGGCTACCAAAACTGCAATTTCGCTGATGAATTTTCGGCGGGCCGGAAATACCGGTTTATCGTGAGATTGCGTTGCCAATTTAAATAAGCCTGTCAGAAACCGCCCGATATCGCCCAAAAACATTACAACTATAAAAAATAGTTTGGTGATAAAAAAAGTGAGGAACAGGCTCAATACCCATTCATGAAAAGGCCGCATGCCGGTATTGGTTTTAAAGGCCTGCAAGCCGGTTACAAATAAAACTGTAACACCAATTGAAATCAGCAGGTATCCCCATAAAAGTATTTTTTGCCAAAGCCGGGAGCGCCAGCCGGCAATTAATGTTTTTAACCCGGAGAATACATACCAGTCAATTAATAAACTAATTGCAGATATAATCAGGAAGACTTTCAGAAGACCGTTGACATGCATAAATAAACAGAAAAAAAGCAATTTAATAAAATATTAGCGCTTCTCAATCGTCATCATACTAACGGGCGCCCGGTTACAAGCTATTTGTTAAACAATGTTAAACCTTTTTAGGGGCAACAATAGATAGGGTTTTTAAGGCGTTTTATGAAAGTTAATCAAATGATTAATTTTTGACTTTAAACAAACACTGCATTAGCAACAAAGAATTATTTTTGAAATATCAATTAAAACAAACAACTACCATGGCAATATTAACAATCCAAATCCCCGACACCGAAGTAACCACGCTATCAACCATTGTTGAACGTATTGCAGGCAGCATATTAAAAGTAAATGCCGACGAAGACGTTTACACCAATGATTGCTTACAAAAAGAAGAAGATCATTTTATAAAAAGCAAACTGGCCACATCGTTCCCGTTTAACCATTTATGGAACGATTAAAGCCGTAACAATTTGATATCCTGTTAATAGCCATATAGGAAGCCGAAAACTTAAGGTTTTCGTAAAAAAGACGCCGGACCTGAAAATTCCGGCGTCTTTTTTAGCTTTCAATTAGGTGTCGCCACATCGCATGCTATAACCTGGCAAGTTATTACGCTAGGTTTTTAGAGGGTGCTAATCAGCATAAAGTATTATTGATATGTCCTTGTTGCCAGTTTGTTGTTTAGCACCAGAAATAAGCACCCAAACAATAAAAAAGCCATCATCACCAAAAAAGAATTGACAGCTACTTGCTGATAGCCCAGTTTATCGGCATCAACAAACGGGTAGGGGTAAAAATGGAAAACAGCACCGCGGATAAGTATATAAATAAGGTATAATAACGGGTACCACAACCAACTGGCCGCCTGCTGCCACGATAATTTTGTTTTAGCGGTAAAAAACAGCCAGAAGATAACAAAAGCTACCGGGTTAAATACATGGGTTAATTCGTTGGTTAGCGCAAACAAGCCATCTAAATTTACAATGCTGCGTAATACCGTGTTAAAAATAAGGCCCACTATGGTGATGTAAAGCGCTACAGCAGTGACTACACTGTTGTTGTTAAAGAATTTTTTAAACGCCGAAGCTTTGTTTAAAACAACAGCAACCAGGCAAAGCCCAACCAGTATATTACTTAGTATTGTAAAAAAACTGATGATTTGCACTAAGGCGCCACCAAATGTACGGCCTTGTTGCATATAGGCAGCTGTAGAAATAATAAATTGCAAAATGACAGAAAACCAAACTATCAACGCTAATATTATGGCGTAAATGAATGCCAGTTTATTTAGTTTTTGCACAATCATGGGTCGGGTTTTATCGCTTATTAACGCTGTCTAACATAACTTGTAACGAATGGTTGTTTTTACGTACACTTTCTATTACACCAACATTTGTTTTTACGAAGGAGATTAACTTATCCGAGGGCTCATCGGTTCTGATCACTTTGTTGGCTTTCATGTTACGGAACAATGCCTGCGATGTGCGTATAATTCCCCAGGGTAATCCCCACCAACCCATTAAGGCTGTTGACGCGGTAGCACGTTGGTTGGCTTGTTGCAGGCATGAAGGGCAGGCAATCATAAGCTTTTTCTTGTAATGAGTTAATATAATAAAGCTTTTAACACTGCCAATTACTATTGCGTTAAGTGGTTGGGCCGTACTACTGCAAACCGGGCATGGCTGGTTGCGGATAAGCGAGATATAGCTATCAATGGCTAAACTGTCCGGAGTGGTAAGTTGCACATTTACGCCGTTCATAATACCTTCATCCAGCCCGCGGCTTTTTATCTCGGCTTTTAGTAAATCTAACGCCTCGGGTCTTAGGCTTGCGGCTTCGGTTATGGCAAGGCGGGTAAGCTTATCGTCGCTTAGGTTTTTGTAAGTGGTTTTTAACTGTTCAATATCAGGCTGCATGGCAATAAATATAATAAAAGAAATTAATACCAGCCTGGCGAACTTTTGTGGGCAATAGGCTTGCCAGGTGCATATTGAATGGCATATTATGGTAAAATATTTTTTATTGCATTATATTAACAAATAAGCAACCGTAGCAGGTTATTGAACGTAAACAAAGATAATATGAGGAGTTACGTTAATATACCAAAAACGATAAACTGCAGGTTTTGTAAAACATGTGGTGCGCGCCCGGTTATTGAACTGGCGCCAGAAGGCCTTTACGTGGTTAAATGCCCCAACGATGACGGCCATTACCAAACCCGTATGGGTTTAATAGATATTGATGACTGGAACAGGAACAATACGGTTAATGTTGTCCCCGAAACCGAGTTTGATCACCAATATCTGGTTAAGTAATATTTCTGTGATTTGGCCTTAGTGTTATATAAACACATATCTTTAGGTTTTTAAACCAAAAAACTTAAAATGAGCCTTTTACTTAATCCTAATACCCGCAAACCGGGTAGCTTTAAATTAATATGGTTAATTGCTGCCCTTATGTTGCCGGGCTTTTGCTTCGCCCAATCGGGCACCGATGCTGTGCCGGTGGTTGATCATGTTGCCATTTGCGTAAAAAATCTTAAAAAAAGCACCGCGTTTTACACCGATGTAATGCATCTGCGCAAGGTAGGCAATCCATTTAAAGATACGGTACACCAATGGTACAGCCTGGGCAACGGGGTAAAATTACATGCCATCCAGGGCGATTGCGCTGGTGTACACCCAATAGCCGAACATTTGTGTTTTTCGGTTGGCTCTGTTCAAGAGTTTGCCAAAGTTTTAGAAAGCCACAATATTAAATACAGCAACTGGAAAGGCGATAGCAAAGAGCCAACCTTAAGGGCCGACGGTGTGCTGCAACTATATTTCCAGGATCCGGATGGTTATTGGATCGAAATTAACAGCCCGGCGCCAAAGAAGTAGTGTAGGTTTTACGTTTTACGTGGTATGTTGTACGTTTGAATTAGAATAGACTTTCATAATTATTAAATGAGTTATAGTATAAGCGGCAACACTTTAACTTTTGCAAATAAAACAAATGTTGATTTCGAAGATCCTATTCTTAAGGTATTAGAGGTTGAAGGTTTGTTGATAATAGTATTAGATACACCAAACGGAAAGAACGATAACAGAAACGTTTTTGCATTTAGCATAACAGGCGATTATTTGTGGCAGATAAAAAATGTAGAGTTATATTACAACGGCGATTGGCGTCCGTACACCGACGTTGCTATCAACAAAGAAAACGAAACCGTTCTTTTTAACTGGTGTGATACTGCTGTTGTAATAAAGCCGCAGGATGGCGAAGTGCTCAGAAGATATCTGACTAAATAATCCTTTTCTTTTAGGTTGTACGTGATACGTTTTACGGTTTGTTGGGGCGTATAAGAATTACGTTCAGCGTAAAAGTCGGAAAAAGTAAGCCAGGGTAGGTTGTACGTTTTACATTCGCTGTATATGATTTACGTACAACGTAAAACGTCACACGTACAACCTAATCAGTATTCCAGCTCCCGGCAATGTATCCCGGCGCCTATCAATAGCCTTTCGATGTAGCGGGGCGAAAGGTTTTCGGCCTCGATGCGGAGTATATTGTCGCAGTCTTCTAGGTCGAAATTCCATTGGGCGATAGCCGGAATTTTGGTAAGCAAAGTGGTTACTTTGTTTACCTGCCTTTTTTGTTTAACGCTTGTTGAAAATACCAGGATATTCATTTTGGTGAGTGGTGAATGGTGAATGGTCAGTGGTGAAAAGCGGTGAGTTAGTGAGTGGTGAGTTGAATAGTGAACGGATTATAGCAACGTAGGTATACCTACTCCCCATTCACTACTCACCCCTCACCATTCCCTATTCTCCTTTTTCTTCTGTCGATGCAAAATCGTCCCATGGGCGGCGGCCAAATCCACCGTGGCCGTGATGATCCCAGTTGCACATGCGGTCTTTTATTTTGGCTTTAAATTTTTCCTTTTCTTCGGGGCTCATGTTTTTAAAACGTTCTTCCATACGTTTGCGCATCCACGGCGAGCCTCCGCGGGCCCAGCCCGGTTTACTGCCTTTACCAAAACCAAACAGTATTTTGCATAGTACAAATATGCCCATGGCCTGCCAAAACGTTATTGCGCCTACGTGCAATATTGCGGGCAGCAGGTTGTTCCATAACTGCATCACCACAAAACTGATGAGCGCCAGGATGGCGGCCGCTCCTATAGGGAACAGTATAAACCGCGCTTTATAAAATGATCTTTTCATTATCTTTTAATGTTTTAAATTCTTTTTAATATTCTGTTATTTCAAGGTATAACTGTTTAAGCCTTTTGCGCAGATGCAGTACTGCGTACCGCTTGCGCGATACCAGCGTGTTTATATTTTGGCCGGTGCGGATAGCTATCTCCTCAAACGGTACATCGTCAAGCTCATGCCAAATAAAAACCTGTTTCTGTTCCTCAGGCAATTCGTCCAGTGCCAAAAATAATTCGTCCCAAAACAGGTTGCGCAGGTATTCGGTTTCGGGTGTACTGGTTTCGGCAAACAGGATCGATTTAAAATTATCGGTATCCTCTTCATCGTCATCAGTAGCAAGCATATCATCCAGCAGGGTCTCCGTCTTTTTTTTATGCTTGTCCGTTATTTTGTTGCGGGCTACACGGTACAGCCACGCGCTTGTTTGCTCAATGGGCTCCGAGTTGATAACCGAACTAAACTGGTACCATACATCCTGCAGAATGTCTTCGGCATCGGCATCGTTGTTTACCCGCCGCCTAATAAAACTCAACAGGCTTTTACCATACGCTTTAATGGTATGTATAATATGACTGTTTTTGTCTTCGGGCATTACGGCTGTTATCAATTTATTATTCCTTTAAAGGTACAGACGATTGATGATTGAAAACATTTTAAATTATTTTGATTTTGTTAAAAAAAGTAAAGTGGGGCCAACATCATTGCTTAAATTACAAAATCTACCTACTTTCAACCCTTAATGAACAAACGCCCGTCTGCTTATAAAATATTGACCAAATTGCTGGCACCTTTGCTGTTTACCATAGCAACTACGGCGGCTGCCCAGGAGTTTGGGGGCAATCCTCCGTCTATCAAGTGGAAGCAGGTAAATACACCGGCAGCTAAAGTTATTTTCCCTTATGGGATGGATACGGCGGCAGTTAATGTGGCCAATATTGTGCAGCAAATGAGCGGGTTGATAAAGCCTACTATAGGTAATAAGCAACGGCAGGTTAGCATTGTTTTGCAAAACCAGACAACCATTTCAAACGCGTATGTAGGTTTGGCGCCCTTCAGGAGCGAGTTTTTTTTAACACCCGAGCAAAATAGCTTTGATATAGGTAGCCTGCCCTGGCAGCAGCAACTGGCCATACACGAGTTTAGGCACGTGCAGCAATACAATAATTTCAACGTAGGTTTATCCCGTTTTCTGCACATCCTTTTTGGCGAAGGCGGGCAAGCCCTGGGTAACGATCTATCGGTACCCAACTGGTTTTTTGAGGGTGACGCCGTATTTAACGAAACCCATGTAAGCCGGCAGGGCAGGGGGCGCCTGCCATACTTTTTTAATGGTTACCGTGCCTTGTGGGCAGCGGGTAAAAATTATAGCTACATGAAGCTGCGCAACGGATCGTACCGCGATTATACGCCCGATCATTACCCGCTTGGCTATATGCTGGTTGCCTACGGCCGGGATAAATATGGCGACGACATCTGGAAAAATATTACGCACGATGCAGCCGGCTTTTATACCGGTTTTTATCCTTTTCAAAAAGCCGTAAAAAAATACACGGGCACCAGCTTTAAAGCATTTGCAAACCAGGGGCTTGATTATTTTAAAGGACAGTTTGCGGCAGATATGCAAAATCAGCCTGTTAAAACTGCAGCCCCCAAACACTTTGATGCCGATAGAGAGTATCCCGCTTTTGTAAACGACAGTACGCTCATATATATGAAGAGCAGTTACGATCATGTGCCGGCCTTTGTGGTTAAAACCAGAGAAAAGGAACGTAAAATAAGTACACGCTCTTACTCGCTCGATAATTATTTTGATTACCGCAACGGTAAAGTAGTTTATGCTACCTATCGCCCCGATGCCCGCTGGGGATATCGGGATTACAGCGAATTGATGTTATTGGATGTAAACACAGGGCAGGAGCACCGCATAACCCAAAAAGCAAAGTATTTTGCCCCTGCCTTTAGTGCCGATGGTAATAATATTGTAGCCGTACAGGTTGGTCCGTCGGGTAAAAGCGAATTGCATATATTGAATGCTGATGGTAAGCTGCTGAAAGTTGTGCCTAACCCGCAAAAGCTGTTTTATACTTATCCTAAATTTTACAAAAGCGACCGGCTGCTTTCGGCGGTACGGAACACCGAAGGTAAAATGACTTTGGCGTTGATTGATATAGCCACAGGCAATGCCCAATATTTGCTGCCGTTTACATTTAAACCGATAGGTTTTACAGCGCTAAAAGGCGATACGGCATACTTTTCGGCCGTTGTTGAGCGGCAGGACAGGTTGTTTGCCTTAATGGTTGGCGCTAATAAACTTTACGAGTTATTGCCAATGGCTAATGATGCTACCATAGGCAGTTATCAGCCCGCTGTTACCGATCATAAAATGGCCTGGGTTGGTTTTACCGCAACCGGTTACCAAATAACCGAAGCAAACCGCAAAGAGTTGAAATGGATTGATGCCGGCGATTTATATGCCAACAGCAATTTGCCCCTAATGGGGATACATGCACTTGAAAAAGACAGCTCGGCCAATATGCTGGCCCGCGTTACAGATAAACCTTTGCCGGTTACCAAATATTCAAAATTGCATGGCTTGTTCAACTTTCACAGCCTTATCCCAAACATCAGCGATCCTAATTATTCGGTGGCTATTGTGGGCGAAAACGTGTTGAATACATTTCAGTCGCAGGTTTCTTTCAACTACAACACCAACGAAGGTTATAAGGAGTTTAGCTTTGATGCCATATATGGCGCGTTGTTCCCCTACCTGTCTGCCGGTGCCGATTATACTTTAGATAGGAGGGGCTTCTCCAAAGGACATTATGTGTACTGGAACGAAACCCAGCTGCATGGCGGTTTGCAGGTACCGCTCAATTTTTCGCAAGGCAAAAACTTTACCGGCCTTACCATCGGCAGCGATCTGTATTTTAATCGTACCAGTTTCCAGCAGCCCTACGCCGCCCAGTATGCCGATAGGAGCTATACTTACCTCAATAATTACGTAGCGTTTAATAATCAAACCCAAAGAGCCCGCAAAAATATTTACCCGGCCTTTGCGCAAAGCATCAGCGTAAATTATAAGGCTACAGTTGCTGGTGCAAGTGCCACGCAATTGTTGGCTACAGGCTCATTTTACTTCCCCGGCCTGGTTACCAATCATAGCTTTGTAGTTAGCCTGGCGCACCAGCAAAAGGGTAAGGACGATGTAATAAGTTTTTCTAACGATTTTCCTTTCAGTAAAGGCTACGCGGCCCAAAACCTGGAGGATATGAACAAACTGGGCTTAACTTACCATTTCCCGATAGCCTATCCCGATGGCGGTTTTGGCAATTTGGTTTACTTGCTGCGCCTGCGTGGGGCTTTGTTTTTTGATTACACCCACGCCACCGCCAATAATTTTTATACCGATGGCAGCAGTTTTAAACAAAACTTCCGCTCGGCAGGAGGAACGCTTTTTTTTGACACCAGGTTTTTTAACCAAAACAGCATCTCGTTCGGTATCAGGTACAGCCGCTTGCTGGATGAAGACTTTTTTGGAGGAACAGGCAGGAATAGGATAGAGCTGGTATTGCCGGTTACGTTTTTTTAGGGAAGAGGGAGAAGCGACACAAAAGCTGGGTCACGCGTGATTCCCTCCCTCGGGAGGGTAGGGAGGGGTTCTACGCCATTAAAGTACCCGATAGTTATTTTAACAATTCTAAATCGAACTCCTTCGGTAATCTGATTTTAGGATTGATCCTAACAATATCAATCATGCTTTCAATAGTTCTGATCACATTAGGCATATCATTTTTCATTTCGGATTCAGAGAATCGAATAAAAACAATCCCAAAGCTTTCCAGCTTTTGCTGCCGCAGTTCGTCTTTAATAAATGCTTCCTCATAATTGTGCGACATGCCGTCAATTTCTATAGCAAGCATCAAATCTTTACAATAAAAGTCGACTATGAAATTATCAATGCAACGTTGCCTGTCAAAATCAAAGCCCATGACCTTATTGTCTTTTAATTCATTCCACAGTAGCACTTCGCCAAAAGTCATATCCTTTCTGAGCTTCCGGGCCAAGGCCTTTAGTTTTGGATTATAGGGGATGATTCTTGACATGAGTATCACGTTAGTTTGGAAGGACACTTTGCGAAACCCCTCCCTACCCTCCCGAGGGAGGGAATCGCACGTACCCCGGCTCTTTTAGCTGCCGATAAAGGAGTTAACATTCGTTGTCTTGCCTCTTGATTCTAATTCCCATTCGCCAACTCGATCAACTTCTTCACCCTGTCAACACTGGTAACATCAGTAGTCTCCTCATCACCGGGGACATCGCTCAGCAGGATATGGTCATTATGGTATTGCATTTTGCTGCGAACAGGTATGCGTGCTGATGAATGCACCTCGGTTACATTGGTAAAACGAACCAGGTCGGCAACGTTGGCTTCGTTTACGCCGGCGCCGGGCATGATGCTGATGCGGCCGGCCGCCTTTTCTACCAGGTGGTTTAAAACAGTAGCACCTTCCATCGCTGTGCTTTTGCCGCCGGAGGTAAGAATCCTGTCGCAACCTATTTCAATAATATCCTCCAGTGCCTTATAGTGGTCTTTACACATGTCAAAAGCGCGGTGAAAGGTGACACCCAATCCCCATTGTTTGGCAAGGCGCACCATTTTAATGCACCTATCCTTATCTACCGTGCCATCAGCATGTAGTATGCCAATAACTACACCGTCGCAACCGGCATCAATGCAATAACGGATATCGGCCATCATAATATCGTATTCCAGGTCGGTATACAAAAAATCGCCGGCGCGGGGCCTTATCAATACAAAAAGTTTAATATGCAACAGCTTGCGGGCCATTAGTATTTGCCCGTGCGATGGGGTTGTGCCCCCTTCCTTCAGGTTTTCGCAAAGCTCAACCCGGATAGCGCCACCATCTTGTGCAGCCACAGCCGATGTAACCGAATTAGAGCAAACTTCGAGAGAAACTTTATTGGTCATTTTTACTTTGTGGATGAAAGCTAATGGTTCATGGATCATAGTTCATGGCTCGCTGTAGCAAGGTATAGCTACCATGAACCATGATCTATGAACTATAGGCTTATTACTTATAATAGCTTTTACCTGGTATCAATAAATCCTGTTGTTTGGCATCACACACCGCGAACGAGAAGCCGCTTTGGATAGCATAGGCGCCATATTCGCCTTTTTTGTTGATGGCCAAAAAGCCAACCTGGATTTGTTTGGCGGTTTCGGGTTTCTTTTTGATAATGCGGTGCACGGCTTCCTTACAGGCATCCTCTGGCGATAAGCCCTGGCGCATCAGTTCAACAACCAAAAAGCTGCCTACGTTGCGGATCACTTCTTCGCCAACACCGGTTGATGTGGCGCCGCCAACTTCATTATCAACATATAGTCCGGCACCAATGATGGGGCTATCGCCCACGCGGCCGTGCATTTTAAAAGCCATGCCGCTGGTGGTACAACCGCCCGATATATTGCCTTTGGCATCAATAGCCAGCATGCCAATGGTATCGTGGTTATATTTGCCGCCAGGGCGGTTGCTACCGTTTTCTATATTCATTACCGGGCTGTATTTGGCTGTTTTAAGCCATTCTTTCCAGGCCTTTTCGGCCTTAGGTGTCAATAGCTTTTCCTTTTTCATACCCTGCTCAACGGCAAATTGGGTAGCACCTTCGCCAACGAGCATCACGTGGGGCGTTCTTTCCATTACCATACGCGCAACAGATATCGGGTGCGCTATATTTTCCATCGCCGCAACCGATCCGCAGTTGCCCAACTCGTCCATTATGCACGAATCAAGGGTAACGTGGCCATCACGGTCAGGTGTACCGGTACGGCCAACTGTACCGTTGGTTATGTCCAGTTCTTCGGGTACACGTGCACCCGCTTCAATCGCATCCAATGCGCGGCCGCCTTTTTCAAGTGTTTTCCAGGCCTCCTTGTTAGCTAAAATGCCAAAATCCCAGGTGGATATCACGATGGGGAAATTACCTTCGGGTTTTAATGAAATGGTTTTTGCTATAGCTGACTTTGAAAGTGCTGCTAAAGAGGCACCTGCAGCTGATATTTTGATGAACTTGCGGCGATTGTACATATCGCTAATATAGCTAAAACAAGCAAAAAGTAAAGAGCCTTAGCCTAAATCCTCTCCAAAGAAAGCCTCACCCAACCCTCTCCAAAGGAGAGGGCTTTTAAAAGAATAATGGGGCATATTTAAAATCAGGATGTTTTATACATCTCGAACCTGCAAATCAAGAACCCTCTCCTTTGGAGAGGGCAGGGTGAGGCTCTTTACTCAAAATCCTGGTGGCAATTAAAGCAATGCCAGGCCTTGCGGGCATAAAACGGGAAAACCAGCAGCAAAAATGATACAATGGCGGTGAGCCAATGTGCTTTTTCAACAGTAGCCTCGCCGTGGCGTACGTTGGTTGAGCCACAAAAAGGGCATATTACCGCGCTGTTCGTTTCTTCATCCAGTTCAACATGGTCAAGGTCGTGCATATCGCCTTCGGCGGCTAATATGGCGCGGCATTTCTCCAGGTCGCGTTCAAATATTTTAAGTTTGATGCCGCCTACCGCCTGGTTATACAGCGGGTTTGCAGTAAGGGTATTTTCGTCGGCTATAAAGCAGGGGATTCCATTATCTTCCAGCTTGGTGCGTACAATGTGCGCCAGCATAACATCGTAATAGTTTTCAAATGTTATAATTTTGTCGTCCTGTTCAATAGCCATAAAGGTTATAATTGAAATAATAATACAAATGTAACCCCTTTTTTGTTTAATTTGGTGTATGAACCGCATCGACCGTATATCTGCCATTTTGATTCAATTACAATCGCGCCGGGTAGTTAAGGCCGGCGATATTGCCGAGCGATTCAACATTAGCCTGCGCACAGTTTACCGCGATATTAAAACGCTGGAAGAAGCGGGTATACCCCTGATTGGCGAAGCCGGTGTGGGTTACTCCATTATGGATGGCTACCGTTTACCGCCCGTAATGTTTACCCGCGAAGAGGCTACTGCTTTTTTAACCGCTGAAAAGTTTGTAGAAAAGTTTACCGATGCTACAACTAATATACAATACCAATCGGCCATGTATAAGGTGCGGGCCATTTTAAAAACATCCGAAAAAGATGCGCTTGAAAACCTGGATGGCAGTATTGAGGTGATGAAAAGCTACGGCCATGGGCGGACGGTAAGCAATAACGATCATATTCAAACCATATTGAACAGCATCATCCACAAAAAGGTGGTGTGTATTGATTACTTTGCCGGTCATAGCCAGGAAAATACCAGGCGGGACGTGGAGCCTGTTGGTGTTGTTTACCTGGGCAGTTTTTGGCACCTTATTGCCTACTGCCGCCTGCGCAACGATTATCGGGATTTCAGGATCGACCGTATTCGCAAGCTGGCGGTAACCGATGTCAGTTACAACAACAGTAAACATCCTACTTTAAAAGCATATATAGCGCAAACCGCCAAAGAAAAAGAATTGGAATTGGTGGTGATCAGGGTTGATAAAGAAATTTATAATTACCTGGAACACCAAAAATATTACAGCGGCTTTATCTCAGAAAAAAATGTGGGCAATAAAATAGAAATGACCTTTTTAACCGCCTTTATAGAGAGCTTTGCCCGCTGGTACATGATGTTTGGAGACCATGCCGAGATTATTAAGCCCGATGCCTTGAAAGATAGGGTAGCCGCCATCATCACCGCCATAAGTCAAAAAAACTTGCAGGAACAGGATTCCTACTGACATACTGCTGTCATCAGCCCGTGTTTTATTTGTGTCGTAATCAAAATCTACAACACATGGAAATTAAAACAATCCTTTTATGGGTACTGCTGTTAACATATGTGGTACCGGGCTTCATTTTTGGCTTCCAGAAATTAATTGGTCAAAAAGAAAAAGTACGGCAGTTTAAAGACTGGGGCTACCCGCTTTGGCTAATGCGCTTGCTGGGCTTTATTGAAGTGCTGGGCAGCAGCCTGATGCTTTACGGCCCAACCCGCGTATACGGTATGGCGCTGTTCCCGGTAATTCTGGCCGGTGCCATTTACACACATATCAAATTTCGAGATCCTAAAAAGGAGGTAATGACGCCCGTTTACGTAGGGCTGCATTTATTGGTCATATTTTTGTTAACCCTATCAATAGCTTAACGTTATGAAATACTGGATAACCGTAGTATCAAAAGATCATATTACCCGCGGCGTGGCCGGCGGTTTTATGCAAGCCAATCATGGCAAACAAGGGCCGCTAACCCGTATGGCAACCGGCGATTGGGTAATCATCTATTCGCCTAAGAAGAGTATGGAAGGCGACGAAAAACTGCAGGCCTTTACAGCGATAGGCCAGGTTGCTGCCGATGAGGTTTATCAATATAAAATGAGCGAAGATTTCAAACCTTTTCGCCGCGATGTTACTTACTATCAATGTAAGGAAACACCGATAGTGCCCCTGGTAGCTCAGTTGAGCTTTATGCCCAATAAACAATCATGGGGTTATCCCTTCCGCTTTGGTTTTTTTGAACTACCCGGGCACGATTTTGAGCTGATAAAAAACCAGATGCTAACAAACGAACCAACACCAATAAACAATAAATAAAACACTTCATTATGGAAAAACTAACGTTAAAAACCGAAATTAAATTTAAAGCCCCTGCCGCTAAAGTTTGGCGAGGCCTTACTGACCCGGCAATGGTAAAAGAATATTTTTTCGGCACCAATTTAGAATCGACCTGGAAGGTAGGGGAGCCCATTAAATTCAGCGGCGAATGGGAAGGGCATAAATATGAAGACAAGGGAACCATCCTGGAAATTGAGCCGGGCAAATTTGTTACGTACAGCTACTGGAGTAGCATGGCCGGTACCGAAGATAAGCCTGAAAACTATGCCAATATCACTTACAGCCTGGATGAGGAAAACGGCGAAACCACTTTAACTATTATTCAGGATAATATTAAAAACCAGGAAGCCAAAGAGCACTCTGAACAAAACTGGCAGGGGATGTTTGAAGGGCTGAAAAAGATGATTGAGTAGATGTGCAGATTACAGATGTGCAGATTTCAGATTGGCCGGTGTGCAAATGAGGCTGACCGGTCACTTAAAAGCACACTAAATAATATGCGCATCTGAAATCTGCACAATAATTATAAACCAATATAACCAATAATAATGACATCAATAACAGCAAAAGTGCACCTTAAAGGCTTCTTTCTGGAAGGTATTTCGGTACGCACAACAAATCAAAACGGTCAATCGGCAAAGGATATTGGCGAGCTTTGGGGCCGATTTATGGACGACGATGTGCTGTTGCAGATTGAAGACAGGATAACAGACGAGATATACTGCGTGTACACCAACTATGAAAGCGATTATACCGGCTTTTATACCGCTGTGCTGGGTTGTAAAGTAAGCTCGTTGGATAATATCCCCGGAGGGCTGATAAGCCTGATAGTACCTGCGGCTGATTATGTAAAATATGTTGCCAAGGGCCGCCTGCCCAATTGTGTAGCCGAAACCTGGCAACAGGTGTGGAGCAGCGATCTCGACAGAAAATACATCGCCGATTTTGACGTTTGGGGCGTTAAGGCACAAAACCCCGACGACGCTGAAGTGGAGATTTATGTTGGAGTTATCTGAATTCAGAATTACGCCAACGCTTCGGCGGCCTTCATTTTTCGTTCAAAAATCAACAGCGTGATCAATAAAACAAAACCGATTGAAAAGAAACAATCAAGCACCAGGGCCGAATCGCGCATTTCGCCTGTCCATCCCTCTACAAAGCCGAAAGTAAACAGACCTACTACAATTGATAATTTTTCGGTGACATCATAAAAGCTGAAATACGATGCTGTGTCGGGGATGTTCGGCGGGATGTATTTAGAATAGGTTGAACGCGATAACGACTGTACGGCCCCCATAACCAGGCCAACAAAAACAGCGGCAACGTAAAACTGGTTTGCATTGGCAATAAAGTAAACGCATGCGCATATTACACACCACATCCCTACTATAACCGATAGGGCTTTAACGTTGCCATATTTTTCTGATGCTTTAGCTGTTATAGCAGCTCCAATTATAGCCACCACCTGGATAACCAGTATTATGCCTATTAATGCATCATCGGGCATTTTAAGCTCTTTGGCGGCAAAGTTGGCCGCCACAAGCAAAATAGTTTGTACCCCTACCGAGTAAAAGAAGAACGCAGGTAAAAAACGTTTTAATAAAGGCAGCTGTTTAACTTTTTTGAAAACTTTAGCCAACTCCTTAAAGCCACCGGTAAACACATTATACTCATGCGATCCTGCATTTGGCGTCCCCTTGGGTAAAAGGTAAAATGGAATAAGCGAGAAGCCTATCCACCATAAGGCAACTATCAGAAAAGAAAGCTGGGCCGATTTATCTTCCGTCATCCCAAACCAGGCGTGCCATTGCACAAATACCAAACAAAGCACCTGTACCACAATACTACCGGCAAAACCATAAATAAAACCCTTGGCGCTTACCGCATCCTGCTTATCGATGGTGGCTATTTGCGGCAGGTAGGAGTTATAAAATACAAAGCCGCCGCAATACCCCACAGAGGCCAGCCCGAAACATATCATCCCAAACTCAAAGGTCTTCATCTCAAAAAAATACAAACCAAAACAGGCAAGTACCCCCAGCCAAGTAAACAGTTGCATGTACAGTTTTTTGTGGCCCTTGTAATCGGCGATGGAAGTTAAAATTGGCAATAGCGCTACGATGATCAGGTATGATAGCCCGAGGATATAATTTGACAGCACTGTATTTACGTACCGGTGCCCAAAAAAAGTAACCATCCCCTTCGGATTATTGTACTGGGTAATACCTACATAATAAGCCGGGAATATGGTAGATGTTATTACCATGTTATACGACTGGTTGGCCCAATCGAACATAGCCCATCCCCAGATGGTTTTTTTGTTGTTTTTTTCTTGCATTGTTTTGGTGAGGGGGTCGATGGTGAGTGGTTAATATTCTGAATCAGAATTTTCAGAATTAAAGAATTGGCAGAATTAAAAAAGAAGCATTTTCAAATTCTCAAATCTTCAAATTCTCAAATTAAATCAACCACTCGTCAACCTACTTAATCCCGTAATGGTCGTTCATTAATTTTACAAAAACCGAGCCTGGTAAAATAGCCTTAAGAGTAGGCACTATGGTTTGGCCTATGGCACCCACCAAATAGCTGTGTGCGGGTTTTGATTTGCCTACTATTTTTACAATTTGAGCTGCCAGTTTTGAAGGCGCAGCACCAATGCTTTCGTCTTTTTCCATGGCGGCAACGGCTGCGTCAAACTCTGCTTTCAATTTATCATTTTTAAGGGTAAAAGGCAGTTTTTCGCGGTTGCCGGTAAAGTCGGTTTTAAAGTCACCAGGATTTACTACCGATACCTTGACGCCTGTATTTTGCAATTCCATACGCAGGCTTTCGGAGTAACCTTCTATCGCGAATTTTGATGCGCTGTATAAGCCCTGGTAAGGAAGGCCAAACAAACCGGCCAGCGAGCCAATGTTGATAACAAGCCCTGTACCCTTTTCAATCATACCCGGCAAAACGGCGCTGCTTACACGTACAACGCCAAAAAAGTTAACTTCAAACTGTTTTTTTGCAGCATCAACCGGCATGGCATAAAGCGGGCCGGTAATACCGTTACCTGCATTGTTAACCAAAACATCAATCTTGCCTTCGGCTTTAATAATAGTTGCAATAGCCGCGTTTACAGATGCATCATCGGTAACATCCATTTGTAAAGGCATAAATGATACATCGCTGATGCGTTTGATATCGCGCGTGGTGCCATAAACAGTATGGCCCTGGGCAGCAAGTGCTGTTGCGGTAGCCAAACCTAAACCGGATGATGCCCCTGTTACAAGAATTACTTTTTTCATTTTTTGATTGGTGATTAAATACTTTGAGTTTTGAATTATTTATGCAGGGAAATAATTTGCCATAAAACTATAAAATTATAATTACCGGGCGATGCCGGATAGCAAAAAAGCCTAAAGTATTTTAAAGAATGCCGACAGCGGTGCAAATTAAAAGCTCATTAAAATTTATGCCCTATATTTAATTTTACGTGAATTTTGCCCGATAAACGAAAAAAATACTGATTTTTGGCATCAACAAAACAGCACGCAACATTGGTTATCACTAATTCAAAATACGAAGAAGCGCTTCTTAACTACAATAAAAAAATTGCAGATGCCAGTGTAGAGGATATGGTGCTTAATATGGGCCCGCAGCATCCATCTACTCACGGCGTTTTGCGTTTGGAGCTGATAACCGATGGCGAAATTGTAAAGGAAGTAATACCTCATATTGGTTACCTGCACCGATGTTTTGAAAAACATGCCGAATCATTAACTTACCAGCAAACCATCCCTTTTACCGACAGGCTTGATTACCTGGCATCGATGAACAACAGCCACGCATTTGTGATGGGTGTTGAACGCATGATGGGCATTGATAAAGATATCCCAAAACGCATTGAATACATCCGTGTGCTGGTATGTGAACTTAACCGCATTGCATCGCACCTGATAGCTATTGGCACCTACGGTATTGATATAGGTGCTTTTACCCCTTTTTTATGGTGCTTTAGGGATAGGGAGCATATTATGGGTATGCTGGAGTGGGCATCCGGATCGCGCATGTTGTATAATTACATTTGGGTAGGTGGCCTGTTTTATGATTTGCCGGTTGGCTTTGAGGAGCGCTGCCGCGATTTTGTGGAGTATTTTAAACCCAAAATGGTGGAACTTAACCAGCTGCTGACCGATAACCAGGTATTTATATCGCGCACGGCAGGTGTTGGCATGCTGCCTTTAGATGTGGCCATTAATTACGGTTGCAGCGGCCCTATGCTGCGGGCATCGGGCCTTAAATGGGATTTACGTCGTATTGATAATTATTCGGCCTACCCCGAGCTTGATTTCGAAATCCCGATAGGTACCGGCCTGATGGGCAAAGTGGGTGACTGCTGGGACCGTTACAAAGTACGTGTCGACGAAATTGAACAATCTGTAAGAATTGTAGAGCAATGCCTCGACCGCCTGCAAAAAGAACTAAAACGCACACCGGATTTTGACCCGCGTGCAAAAATGCCCCGAAAAACTATCCCCAAACCCCAGGATTACTACGTACGTTGCGAAGGCGCCAAAGGCGAACTGGGTTTCTACTTTGTTGCTGACGGCAAATCCGAAATTCCCACCCGTGTAAAAGCTCGTGGGCCAAGCTTTAATAACCTTTCCGTATTGCCCGAAATTTCAAAAGGTGTACTGATTGCCGATTTGATTGCTATAGTAGGATCTATTGATTTTGTGCTTGGAGAAGTAGATCGGTAGACTACTGTCTTGCTACTTGATACTTACTACTTGATATTAACTTGGGCGTTGCCTGCACAGGACAAACGCATGTAATTGGGTTAACATAACTTAACACATTTCAAACAAAATACTTATAAATATTTAATAATCAATATTTTATATTTTATCATGGTTAACACTAAAATGATATTTTTCGCATTTAAGCGCATCCAAATATTTGTGCCGGTGGTTGGTTAAAACAGGTACCGAAACAACCTGGAGGGGGTGCCTTTAGTAAATTTAGCTAATACTAAATACTTGCTACTATAATCAGGGGCGTTGCCTGCGGCCGGGCTTTTTGCTCATACTGCACAGGCCTTAGCCGTAGCCTGCCCTCTTTCCCTTCACCCGGCCGGTATCCGCGCCAATCCCTAACGCAAATTGTCTGAACTCGAATTAAACGAATTAAAGAATTAACAGAATTCAAAGGCCAATTCGAGAAATTCTAAAAATTCGTTTAATTCGAGTTCAGACATGCAAATCAAAATCCAAAAAAATCTGATAAATCCGACGAATCCTGTTCAGAAAAAAGCCCCTAATAAAAAAAGAGACACCTTACGGCATCTCCTTTCAATTATTAATTTTTATTGGAATTGGGCGTTATTAATAAGCTTTAACCATAAACACATAGTTTTTTAGCTTTTTAACTTGTTGCGGGCGGCTTAAACCTGCCAGCGTGTTTTTTGTACTTAGGGTTAAATCCTTGCTCAATGAGTCGGATGGTATATTTTGTATCGCTTTTAACAGATAAGCCGATTTTTTTGCAAAACCTGCGCCAGCCATTTCGGGCTGTCTGCCGCTTATAATACCAACAACATTTCCTTTACTATCTAACAACGGACCACCGCTATTTCCGGGATTAACGGGAATAGATACCTGGTATTCTGTTGTATCGCCGGAGTGGCCATTTCTTGCTGTTAACGAACCTGGACCATAATTTTCTTCGCCGCTTGGGTAACCTAAGGTATAAACATCTTCGCCCAAATCGCTTAATGGTTTCTTAAAATTGTAAGGCACATTTCCAAGATCTTTAAACGCAGGATCATTTATCTGCAAAATAGCTATATCGTATTTAGGCTCGGTATAAATAACTTTTGCATGAAACGACTCTCCGGCCGCATTCTGTACATATACAGAATCGGCATCCCTAATGATGTGATAATCTGTTGCTATATAACCATTTGAAGATAACGCAAACCCGGTTCCCCTGAAATTACCAGGGTTGGTAAGTTTCTTCTGCTTATCTGTTATTCTTTGATTGGCCAAATTATCAGTCTTTTGGGCCAGCTTGTCTGTTTTATTGTTGAGCTGATCAACTTTTTGACTTAACAATTCAACATCATTTGAATTATGATTATTCAGCTTCCCTGTAAAAAACAAAGTACTCAATATGGCAAAAATAGCTATAGAAGCAGCTACCGATATTTTTGAATGGTGATGCCTCCACATGCTAACTATCCAGTTAGGGTGTATCATCAACTCTTCCTTCAAAGTATGCACATCAATCTCGTTGTGGATAGCATCCAGGCGTTTTTCCAGCTCAATGCGTTCGCCGTATTGTTTAATTAGCCCTACAAATAGTTTGTGTTCTATTACCTTGCTGTCAACATTAGCGTCGTTTTTACGCAATATCTCAAATTCGGCGCGTTCGGCGGCCGTCATATCGCCGTTAAGGTACCTTTCAATCAATTCCAGAATCAGGTTCTCGCTCATCTCTTTACACTCCTTTTACTTCTGCTGAAAAAATAACTTTTTCAACCTTTGCAGGCATTTATACTTTTGCGTTTTGGCATTATCGGCATTGGTGTACCCAAAACGTTCGCAGATCTCCTGCATCGATCTGTTATGTATATAAAAATCTTCCATAATAGTTTTACACGGTTCGCCTAACAATTGGAGGGCCGCCTCCATTTTATTAAACTGTATATCCCGGTCATTATGTTTTTCAACCTCGTCATCAACAGGCAGGAATTCTTCAAAATCCCTGATATCGCCTCCGTACCTGTTCATCTGGCTTAGCCTTTTAAGCCAAAGCCTGCGGCAAACCGAGTAAATGTATGTTTTAAGCTTGCTGCTTAATTCAAACTCGCCCGATTTTATTTTGTTATAAAGAACAATAATAGCTTCCTGGTATATATCCTTGGCATCATCCTCATTTCCGTTATTGTTGATAATTAACTGTAATATCATAGGGAAATAGGTTGTGTATAGCCTTTTCAGTACTATTTCCGAATTGTTAAGTATCCCAAGAACTATTTCGCTGTCTGTTGGTGCCGAAGCTTTTAAGTCTTTATTCACTCTTAATACTGTTTATGCCAAAATGTAACCCAACGGTGTAAAAAAAGAATCAAGAGTTAGGAGTCAAGAATCAAAACTGACTAAAAGTAGTTAAATTCAATACAAAATGATACAATTTAATTATCTGCCCGGACATTCAAACCGGGCTTTTTCCTTTCTTGATTCCGGACTCTTATTCTTGTTGATTCTCTTCAAATGTTAATACTGTAATTGCAAATAAGTAACCCCTGGAACAAATTATATTATAGCGGGCAAATCTGCAAAAAAAAACTTACAACCAAACTTACCGCTACTACCTTAAGATAAATAGCAATATAATATTTTACTTTTTAATTAATTTATTGGGTTACCTTTTTCATTTAAGTGTATTAACAACAGTAAACGTTAAAAAAACACTAACATTTTAAAACACACAACGATGAAAAATTTAATGAAAACCAGCTTTGTAGCTTTAGTTATTGCTGCTTCTTTCTCAGCTTGTAATGGTGATGCTAAAAAAGGTGATAGCGATACTACCGTTAAAGTTGATTCAACAGTTAAAGTTGACTCAACAGTTAAAACTGATTCAACTAAAGTTGATACAGTAAAAAAAGATTCAGTTAAAAAATAATTAACTGCTATAGTGCTATAAAAAAGATACCGGGTATTCCCTGCAATTCTTTTTATGGTTTAATAGTTTTTTTTGATAAAAAGGTAACCAATATTTTTTTAAAAAATCATGGGTTACCTTTTATCATTAATTTGTATTAATAACCGAACGATCAAAAAATTATTAAAACTTATAAAACTCAAAACATGAAAAATTCATTCAAATTAGGCTTAGTTGCCTTAGCTATCGCTACTTCATTTGCTGCTTGTAAAGGTTCTGGTTCATCTTCAGCTGCAGATTCAGCTAAAGCAGATTCAGCGAAAGTTGATTCAGTGAAAAAAGATTCAACTGCAGCAACTGATTCAACTGCTAAAGCTGGCGAAGCTAAAGTTGACTCTGTAAAAAAAGATACAGCTAAAAAATAATTACTAAGCCTTTAAACTGGCTGAAGTATAAATTTTCATGCCTTTTTATAGATTTATTAGTTTATTTACAATAAAAAAGGTAATCTGTAATTTTATTTTAAAATTATGGGTTACCTTTTTTTGTTTAAGGTATTAACAGAAAAACTATTAAATCACTCATTAAAAAAATTGAACATGAAAAATTCATTCAAATTAGGCTTAGTTGCCTTAGCTATCGCTACTTCATTTGCTGCTTGTAAAGGTTCTGGTTCATCTTCAGCTGCAGATTCAGCAAAAATGGACACTGCAAAAATGGATACAGCTAAAGCAGATTCAGCTAAAACTGATACAGCTAAAACTGACACTACCAAGAAAGACACTACTAAAAAAATGTAATCTGACTTTTTTTAGATTTCTAAAAAAACGCACCTGGTTTTCAGGTGCGTTTTTTTATGAAGTATCAAATTGTTTATCAGTAGCAAGTATCAGGTTCCAAGGTTATTTGCCAGGCAGTAAAATATTCACCTAAGAAGTGCCGCCTATCAAACCAAGGCATCACAACCCGGTCTTGATACGTGATACTAATTTCTTAGTGAACACTATCGCGTAATGCTTTTATTTCGTCGTGCGCATCCAATATTTCGGCTTGTTGCCTGGTTATAATATCGCGTAAAAATGCGGGAATATATTCTTCGTCCAGCGCTTGCCGGTAAGCTTTTACAATAGCGTCTTCGCCAAATTCGCACTCTTCTAAAATATCGTGCGTATCATGAGCAGTAAAGGCCGCCTTTACATCCAGCCAGGCCCGGTGTATTTTACCACTGGTTGAAGTGCCCGTGTCAATATCTTTGCCCAACACCTCAACTTCTTTGCCCAATTCATTTTTATACCGATTGCTTGCGTCAATCAAACTTAAAAAAAGCATCCTCAAATCGCTTTCGCCATCTTTTAAATCTTTAAGGGCTCGCTCATACCCTTTTATCCTGTCGTTATTAATCTGAACCAGGTCATTTAAAACTTCTGTTGTTGCTTGTGAATTTTCCATGATGAATTATGTTTTTATACAAGTACAACCTATCTGAAATCAAATTGTTTAATCAAATAGATAAAAAATATACTACTAAGAAATAATTGTTCACTTCCTAAATAGTGAAATAAGCCACACGATAACCAAAACAACAACAATAACTGATATCACGCCAACTACGGCGCCCGCCTTAAATATCCCGGTGATAACAGAGCAGCCGCTTAGTGTAGAAAGGACTAACCCGATCATCAATAAATGAATTTTTTTCATAACATTTTTTTATAAGTGTATATAACCCAAAGAATATTGCAGGCATTTTTTTCTGCATCCAGCCTATCTGGTAACAAGAATCACGCCTTTTTTCGAAGTCGGGCATAAACAGCCAATGCCTCCTTTTGATGTGGTGCAGAAATATTTAAAACTTCATCAGCCGCATAAAGTAAAAAAGCCACCTTAAATTATAACTATTATACTTTTTGGCGTTAAGGGGTTGCACTATATCGTGTTTCTTTAATGCCTTTTGTTTGCCCGCACGCAGTTGCGCCGCTGTCTGGCCTGCAGCCGTGGCGGCCAGAAGTATTTTCTCCTAAGGAGTTGTCTGAAAACGAAAATTATTCATTACCGTTAACGGAGGTTGACGGTAAAAGGAAGCATTATTGGAGGCTTTGACTCAATTAGTAAAGCAGCTGGCCCCTTGTTTTTTAGTCATTATTCCATTGGCCAAAGGCAACGGAGCAGATTTTTATACAATACGAAAAAAATCTAAATCAGATTTAGGCAGCTGCTAATATAAAAAACCTTCAATTTTCCTGGCGATAAAGAAAGCCTGCGGGCAAAATGGCAAGTGTACATAAGTTTGATAAAAAGTGTATAGCAGAACCTACACACGGTTGATTAAAAATCCTTTTTTTAATCAACCGTGCGTTGTAAAGGCTAAATGAGGTGGTATTTATGATGATTTTTTTAACCTGAAAAATAAAATATAAAACAATGATTAAATATTAAAACAATTTCAAAACGGAACGGTTATTGCGTATTACAACAAAGAGAAGAAGAAGTGCCAATCTATTTAGTTTTATCAAAACACAGGTATTAACATACTTATAGTGCATGTTTTGGTTAAATTTTAGCTGATGCCGAAATATTTTCATAATTTTGAATTATCTATTTATAACTACATATTGCTATGACTTTTGAAATACAACCAAATATTAAATGCGAAAATTGCATAAAATGTGGAACCAGGCCTCACATTGAACAATCAAAAAAATATTGGATTGTTGCCTGCCCAAATAAAAAATGCAACAATTTTGTGAAAGATGAGATGGTTAATATTGAAGGTTGGAACAGGCTAAACAAGAGTAACGCCAACATTACGCCAAACCAAAACTTTAAGAAAACTGCTTAAGCCTTTCGTTAATATTTAAAATAAAACAGCACTATGCCTAAGCGCTTTTTTCGGGCAGATGTTTAATTTTGCCGGCTACTAAAGCAGTTCATGGCTAATACTATTTTTTCTATAAACAGTGCTACTGTAAGATTTTTGAACAACACCCTGTTTGAAAATCTTACATTTGCCATCAATAAAGGCGAAAACTGGGCGCTCGTTGGCCCAAGTGGGTCTGGCAAAAGCGCGCTACTACAAACTATAGCCGGCCGCTTTAATATTACCGGCGGCTCCGTTACTTACAACTTCGAAAGCAAGCCTGACGGTAAAATGCCTGTTACCGGCGGTAGCGGCAATAAAACAAAATTAATTGCCATTGTTGAGCCCAGGCACCATTTCCGAAATTTATCAAACACTTCCGACTTTTATTATCAACAGCGCTATAACTCGTCCGATTCAGAGGATGCTTTAACTGTTAATCATTATTTAAATAACATCGTCGGCGAAGCTACACGTGGATATTGGACTTTACCCAGGGTAATGCTGTTATTAAATCTTGATCCCCTGCAGGATAAACAATTGATAAAATTATCAAACGGCGAAACAAAACGCCTGATGCTTGCGGCTGCCCTACTTAAAAATCCTGTTTTATTATTGCTCGATAATCCGCTAACCGGCCTTGATTTAAAAACAAGGCAGGGGTTTAATGATATTATCAGGCAGATAACCGCATCGGGCATTAATTTAATTATTGCTACCGCACCACATGAAATTCCGGAAGCCATTACCAACGTGGCCGTGCTAAATGCGGGTGCGATTATTCATGAACTTGCCAGGGCTGATTTTAAACCGGAGCAGTTTATTACCAATGCCGGCGATAGTATTGACATAACAGCGCTTAGCAGTTTATTAAACACAGGTAAACCGCGTGTAACCTATAACCATATAGTAAAAATGGAAAACGTGCACATTCAATACGGCGACAAAGTAGTGCTGGATGATGTAAATTGGGAAATTAAAACAGGCGATCGCTGGGCTTTGCTTGGCCCCAATGGTGCGGGCAAATCAACATTGCTCAGTTTAATAAATGGCGATAACCCGCAGGCTTACGCCAACCACATTGTTTTATTTGATAAAAAACGCGGAACAGGTGAAAGTATCTGGGATATCAAAAGAAAAATAGGTTTTGTATCGCCCGAGCTGCATCAATATTTCCCTACGGATAACAGTTGCCTGCAGGTAGTTGAATCGGGATACTATGATACATTGGGCCTATTTAGGCCAAGCAACCAGCAAATGGCAGCTATTGCCTTGCAATGGATGAAAACGCTTGAAATTGACCAATATGCCCGGATACTTTTAAAAAACATACCGGCAAGTGCCCAGCGTTTATGCTTACTTGCTCGGGCGCTGATTAAAAATCCTGCACTGCTTATTTTTGATGAACCCTGCCAGGGAATGGATGACCATCAGCAACTTCACTTTAAAAACCTGGTAGATACCCTTTGCAGGTTAAGCAATGTAACATTGATATATGTAACCCATTACCAGCATGAAATCCCCGAGAGCGTTAACAAGGTTTTAACACTCGATAAAGGGAAAATTGTTGATTAGTCATTTAGGGGCAAGGTTGATGGGCAAAAAAAATGTTTTTGAAACCTCAAATAAATCCGACAAATGACCAATGACAAGCGCAGCGACAATGACCAATGACAACGAAGCGCAATGACTAATTAGTCCCCCGGCTCATAATCAACCGGCAGTAAATCGCATAGCTTGGCTTTTGACCAGGTACCCTCGTAAAGAGGGGCGGGATTTGATATTACGGTGCCGTTGTTATCAAACAAGGCGTAAGTACCGTAAAGGGTAATAATGCTGGTTTCAAAGTTTTCCATATCCAGCGGGCGGTATACATCTTTAAATTCGGTAAGTTCGTGCTTTTTGGTATATACCACGTACAAAAAGTGCGGAAAGGTAATGGCGTAAATGCCGGCCTCGGGTGTACTGCGCAAAATTTCCATCGGCTGGTACGGAATCTTCACCACATTTTCGTCGCTCCATTTGGTTAGGTTACTGAGTTTGTACCAGTGCATAACCGAGTCGCGGTTGGTTTCTTTATATCTTTTTATTTTTTGCTGTATCAGTTCTTCTGGTGGCCGTTCGCGGTTAAGGACTCGGGTAAAGTCGTGAGCTTCAAAACCCTCTTCCTTTAATTTATCTTTATATAACGACCTGAAAAAATGCTGGGGCGAGCCATAATAAGCTTCCTCACGTTTGTGTTTCCATATTCTTTTTTGTTCGGCCGATCCCGGCAGGTTTTCAAACAATGCCCTGCCCGAGTATTGTATGGTATGCTCAATACCATCACTTACAAAGTTTTTAAGTAAATATTTGGTGCGGTACCCTAAAGCCTTGTTCTCCATCACCAAAAACTCATCAGCATCAGCTTCCAGCCGTTGTTTACTGCGGTGATAATTAAGGTTAAGCACGCGCGGGTTAAGCACTTTGCACAATTTAGAGTTTTCGGTGGTGCCAATAAATTCCCTCCTGAATTGTTCGTAATTTTTTTTCCAGTCGGCATTGCTGCTTATCACAACTTCGCGCAACATCAATACTTTTTGGGTGAGGGATATATCGAGCTTTAAGGGCACATGGCCTACCTGCACCGTTTGCGAGTAATCCTCATATCCCACTACTGTAACAATAAGATCATACTGGCCGGGCTTAATACCCGAAAGGGTAAACGTGCCATCCTCGGCAGTTGAGGTGCCGTAAGTAGCGTTATTTAAAAATACACTGGCATTGGCCAATGGCGATTTACTTTCGCCATGTACCACCTTACCGGTGATAGTAGCGGATTGCGCCAAAACAAACAAGGGGCATAATAAAACAAAGGCTATAAAAACTATCCGGATTGGCCGCATTAACTAAAAATACTGAAATAATTATTCAAGCTACTAAAAAAAGTATTTTTTATGAACACAACATGAATTGCCAAAGTATTTATTTGTTGATATAAGATTTTTACAATGGGGTTCGGGTTGCGGGTAGCGTGTTGCGGGTCTCTATTTCTTTCTATTTGCCTTTTATTTGAAACGGCCCCAAGTAAATCCTCTACTTAATTAATTTCTCCCCTACCAGGGGAGATTTATATGAGGCTTGCTTACTAATGCCTACCCTGATTTCGTTATTCAGGGCAGACATCACTCACCACTCACCACTCAAACTACTGTTTCCCCCAATAATAATTTACACCAAACCCAATATTGGTATTCAGGCCTATGTTAAATGAATTGGCTTTGGTTTGATAATCATGGGTATACAATATATTACCAAAGCCAAGGTTTACAGCCAGCTTTTTAGTGGCAAAAAATACGATGTTGGGATTGCCGCCAACACTTATCGAGCCCGATTTAAAGTTGTTGATATCATTTGCTTCGGTAACGCCAAACTGCGGGAATATGCCAATCCTATCATTCAGCATACAATAGTACCTGAAGTGGATGCCTAATGACAGGGCATCAGTATGATACTTACGATCATAGGTATAACTGGTGGTGCCACTGCCCGCCAGCGCGGTATAAACAGATGTTTCGGTACCACCTGTGCGTGAATAGCCCGGTTGGATGCCAATGGCCCAGTTTTTTGACAGGAACATTCCAAAGTCGGGGTTAATTTGCAGGTTAGATATACCATGATTGGTATAAACTGTAGTACCGGCTGCGTACGAATAGGTGTTGGTATAGCCATACCCATCGTAATTGTAATTAAGGCTGCCGCCAATATAATACCGGCCCGTGCCAATTTGAGCTTTTGCAGCAAAAGAGGCCGCCACAATAAATAAAAGTGTAAATAAGTGTTTTTTCATTGCTGAATTTTATAGGTGTAAAAAACGAAAGCAACGGGATATAACCACCAGGCAATAAAACAGATAAGGTAAAGTACTGCATATGGTTAACATCTCATGCATCCTTTATTACGGCTTTAAACGTAAAAGTGATACTAAAGGTTGGCGCAATATAACAAACAATAGCCCTAATCAACAAAAAGCCTATCTTTGCGCCATGGGTGTATCTTTTGAAGAATTTAATTTTAACCGGCAAATTTTAAACGCCATTGCCGATGCCGGTTATACCGAAGCTACGCCTATACAGCAAAAAGCCATCCCGCCTATCATGAACGGCCAGGATGTAATGGGCATAGCGCAAACAGGTACCGGTAAAACGGCGGCTTATGTGTTGCCCATAATCATGAAGCTTAAATATGCCCAGGGCCAGGTCCCCCGCGCGCTCATTATTTCGCCCACGCGCGAACTGGCCATGCAGATTGAGGAAAACGTTAAAACCTTTGCCTCCAACACCGACCTTAGGGTTGTAGTACTATACGGTGGCCTGGGCCCAAAAACACAAATAGAAAACCTTAATAAAGGGGTAGATATCATTGTAGCCACCCCCGGCCGCTTTATGGATTTATACCTGGCGGGCCATATAGTTACCAAAACCCTGCAGGTACTGGTGCTTGATGAGGCAGATAAAATGATGGATATGGGCTTTATGCCCCAGATTAACCGCTTGCTTGAAGTTGTACCGGTAAAAAGGCAAAACCTACTTTTTTCGGCCACCATGAGCGATAAAATTCATGAGCTATCTAATAACTTCCTGGAGTATCCAACCATTATTGAGGTTACCCCGCAGGCAACGCCCGCGCAAACGGTAAACCAGCAGTTGTACTATGTACCCAATGTGAAAACCAAAATTCACCTGCTAAAGAAGTTATTGGAAGCCGAGGGAGAAATTACCAAGCTGATGATATTTTGTAAAACCCGTGTTGTGGCCGATGACGTTTACAAATTCCTGCTGCGCAAATTTGGCGAAGGAGGGGTTAAGGTGCTACATGCCAATAAAGGGCAAAATACCCGTATTAACTCCATAAACTCGTTTAAAAACGACGAGGTTAAAATACTGGTAGCAACAGATGTGGCATCGCGAGGTATTGATGTAAGTGATGTAAGCCATGTTATTAATTTTGATGTACCTGTTGTAATAGAAGATTATGTACACCGGATAGGCCGAACAGGCCGGGCCCTGCAATCGGGTGAGGCCATTACTTTTTGCGGCCCTGCAGAGGAATACTATCTTAAAAAGATAGAAAAATTGATTAAGCAAACCATCCCGGTTTCGGCCATTCCGGATGATGTTTTTATTGAGGAGACAGGCTACGATGAGCGCCAGGAAATTGCGAAGGAAATTGATATGCAAAAGCGTAAAGACGATCCCGATTTTAAAGGCGCTTTCCACGAAAAGAAAACCCTAAATCAGCATAAAAAGTTCGACGAGGCCAAAAACAAGGTAAAATATGGCAAAGCCTACAAGGCAGCCGGCGGAAAAACCAGATCATCATCGTCCCGAAAAAAACGTTAACCGATTTTAAACACTTCAACATAAATTAATAGATGAAATTGCGCATTACCCCGTTAAATTTTGCAACCACATTTTTTTTGGTGGTGGCTGTTTATATCTGGATAAATGGAGCAGCCATTGCCGGCCGGCCGTTAGAAAACTGGAGCGGCACCATAGGCTGGATCTTCCTGTTATTTGCGGCGGTGGTGTTTTTTATGGACCTGATGTTCCGCAACTTTTTTGCCGAGCTTAAAAAGCTATGGATTATTGAGCTGTGCGTAATAGCCCTTATCGCCGTAATCTTTTTCCTGGTTAAATAAACACTCCCTTTATTTCCATAATTTACATGGTGGATAAGTAGAATGTTCAATCAAAAATTACAAACCCATTATAATCCGGTCGCTTTAAAATAACCTACTTTTGCGACTTCAATAAAACAGAAAATGAAAACTGCCGAAATAAAGCTGACCGTTACGCTCGACGATAATAACGTGCCCGAAAACATTATGTGGGAATCAACCGACTCGCAATCAAAAGAGGCATTGCCCGTAAAATCGTTCATGCTGGCCCTGTGGGACCAAAGCTACAAAAATACCCTGCGCATTGACCTGTGGACCAAGGATATGCCGGTTGACGAAATGAAACGCTTTTTTTACGAAACCCTGCAAACCATGGGCGACAGCTTTTTACGCGCCACCGGCGAAAAAAACATTGTTGAAGACCTGCGCGATTATTGCGCCCACTTTGCCGATAAAATGGAAATTAAACAATAAGTTGGTGAGTGGTGAGTAGTCAGCGGTGAGTGGTCAGTTGTGAATTTTGCATTTTTAGATCAAACATTCACAAATTACTATTCACCTCTCATTACTCACCGCTCACCATTCACCGCTCACCATTCACTACTCACCATGCGCCTTAGTTCAATTTTTTCATTTGTGGGCTTCGTATTGCTTTTTGCCGGTACTTATTGCCCGTTGTTACGTCCGTTTCATTTATTTAACTGGAACGTTTATCAGCTTAACCAGCCGTACGGTATTGTGCTTGTGCTGGTGGCAGTTATCGGTGTTATTTCATCATTTTTAAACCAGTATAAAATTACCCGTGCCTGTGCATGGGCATCGGTTATTTTAGTGGGGGTGTTGCTTATTGCAGCCGTAATAAAGGTTGAAACCACCTTTAGTTTTATTCCTTTCCATAAGTTTGATACACTTTTAACCAGGCAAATTAAATTTAAATGGGGTTGGTTTGTGTTATTCGCAGGCCCGGTGTTGGCGCTCATTGGTGCGTTAAGCGGCAAGCCTAAAAGCTTTGTTAAACCGCCCGAAACTGTTTAACAAAACCAAATTATTCCTGATATGTTTATTGCTGCGTACTTTTACGTAAACATGTTTTTTTTAAACATATTTGTATTCAGATAAACAAGATCTATTGATGGTTAAATTCTCCTTTCGCCAGCAGGTAACAACCGGCTTTGCTATATCTATTGTTCTGGTTTTTGTGGTAGGTGTTTTAGCGTACAAAAGCATTCGCCAGTTAGAAGAAGATAATTCCTGGGTAGACCATACCCAGCACGTTATCAAATCGTCAACCAACCTGTTGCAGCACATGATCGATGCCGAAACCGGGGTACGTGGTTTTGCAGCTACCGGCGATAAAGTTCTTCTTGATCCTTATAACGAAGCATTACCGCTTATCGATGCCGATTTGGCAGGGTTAAAAACGCTCACAAAAGATAACGGCGAACAGCTAAAACGTTTGGATACGCTTACCGCTTTTGTTAATTCGCAACGTAACTACCTGAAAGAAAATATCGAAACCCGCAACGGCAGGGGGCTCGAATTTATGGTTGCCAGCCATATGTTTGTAAAGGGCAAGCAAAATATGGATATGATACGCGCATTGGTTGGCCGTATTACTGAAAACGAGAATAACTTGCTCAGTACCCGCAAAAACAACACCGAAAAAGCTTCAAACCAGGCCATCATCGTTATTGTTGCAGGTTCATCAATATTCCTGTTCATTATACTGTTTTTGTTCCGCTATATTCAGGGCGCTTTTGAGCAGCAAAAGAAAATTGAAGCCGAAATTAAAATAGCCAATACCGAATTGGGCCTTGTATTGGCCGAAAACGAAGCCAAAAACTGGTTACTTACAGGCACAGGTACCCTTAACGAGAAAATGCAGGGCCAGCAAAGCGAAAAAGAGCTATCGCACAATATACTTGCCGAGGTTTGTACTTATACCGGGGCAGCCGCAGGCACATTTTATTTATATGACGACAGGGATCATCTGCTTGATTTGTATGCATCATACGCGTTCCATAATCCCGATCTGTTAAAGAAAAAAATACAGCTATCTGAGGGCTGGCTTGGCCAGGTTGCCGCTGATGAAAAGGCAGCTGTTGTAAGGGGAAAACTGAACGATAGGCTGGAGCTTTCTTCGTCGGTAGTTAAAGAATTGCTTACCGAAACTTTCATCGTTCCTTTCTTTTTTGATAAAAAGCTAAAAGGTGTAATGGAAGTGGCCTTTGCCGGCGAATTGGCAGAAAAAGATCGTGGCTACATTTTAGCCATTACCAATGATATAGGCATGGCTGTGAACACCGCCCAGGCCCGCACCATTATGCACGATCTGTTTGAAGAAACCCAGCAACAGGCCGAAGAGCTGCAGGCTCAACAGGAAGAAATGCGCGTTACCAACGAAGAACTGGTAAACAAAACAGAAATGTTGCAGGCATCAGAAGAAGAGTTGCGTGTACAACAGGAAGAATTGCGCACCATTAACGCCGAACTTGAAGAGAAAGCAAGCCTGCTGGAAGAAAAGAACCAGGCGATTGAAGAAGCCCGTGCGGCCATTAACCTAAAAGTTGACGAATTGGAAACTACCGGCAAATATAAATCGGAGTTTTTGGCCAATATGAGTCACGAGCTCCGTACGCCGCTTAACAGTATCCTGGTGCTGGCGCGTATCCTGAAGGATAATAAGCCGGCAAACCTGTCCGAAGATCAGATTAAATACGCCAGTGTAATATTCAATGCAGGTAACGATTTACTTACACTGATAAACGACATCCTCGACTTATCCAAAATAGAATCGGGCAAGCTGGATATGCAAAATGAAGATATCAGCGTATCCGAAATTGTGAACGATATGGAAATGCTGTTTGCCGAAGTAGCAAGCAGCAAAAAGATAAACTATACCACCAGCATTAAAGACGTACCTGCAACCGTATTTACCGATAAAGTAAGGGTTGAACAGGTGATAAAAAACCTCCTCTCAAACGCGTTTAAATTTACGCCCGAGAATGGCTCAATTTCGATCAATGTAAAGCCGGGTGCAAAAGAAAATACGATCAGCTTTGCTATCAAAGATTCGGGCATAGGCATCCCCGCCGAAAAACAGCGGATTATATTTGAAGCTTTTCAGCAGGCCGATGGCTCTACCAGTCGTAAATACGGTGGCACCGGTTTGGGCTTGTCCATCAGCCGCGAACTGGCAATATTGCTGGGCGGCAGTATAAGCATGACCAGCGAACCCGGAATAGGCAGTGAATTTGTTTTGACAATTCCGTTTGAGGGCAAAGTACTGCCGGTTATAAACGAGGAAGTATTACCAACCGCCCAAACCTTTAAGGCCGAAAGCAACTTTCTGAAACCGGCTAAAGTTATTACAAGGGAAGACAACAGCGACCCACTGGTAGTTATAGTGGAGGACGATAAAAACTTTGCCAATATACTGCAGGACTACGCACGCGATCATGGATACAAATCGATCATGGTTTATGAGGGTATGCGTGCCGTTGAAATTATTAAAGAGGCTAAACCCGATGCCGTAATATTGGATATTATGCTGCCGGGTAAGGATGGCTGGCAGATATTGAAAGAATTGAAGGCCGATGAAGCCATTATGCATATCCCAGTGCACCTGATGTCGGCGGGCGAAGCTGCGGCCAACCGTGTGCGTAAGGAAGGCGCTATCAGCTTCCTTAAAAAACCTATCAGTACCGAAACATTGGATAAGCTGTTTGCCGATATTATGCTGCAGAGCGGCACCCGGTTTAAACAAATACTGCTGGTTGAAGACCACCGGGCGCAAAGCCAGGCCTTAAAAGATATGATGCAAGGCCAGGGTATTACCGTAGACCAGGCTTTTGACGGTGCCTCGGCATTCAGGATGCTGCATGAAAATGAATACCAATGCGTAATCCTCGACCTTAACCTTCCCGATATTTCGGGGTTAGACCTGCTGGATAAAATAAAAGAGGTTGACCGCTTTGCTGCTTTGCCGGTAATTGTAAATACAGCAATGGAACTGGATAAAGCATCGGTAAACAGGCTGATGCTTTACGCTAATGCCATGGTGGTTAAAACCAATAAGTCGGCAGATAGGCTGATTGATGAGGTAAACCTGTTCCTGAACAAGATCAGTGAATCGGCAGGCACCCGGCAGGCATCGGCACCAATATCAAAACCTAAATTGCCAACAAAAGGGAAGGATGCCATAAAGGGGAAAAAAGTACTTATAGTTGACGATGATATGCGCAACATTTTTGCCCTGAGCAGTGCCTTGCAAGGCTATGAACTGGTTGTAGAAATTGCTAACGACGGCGAGGAAGCCATTGCCAAACTGGAAGAGGTGCCAAACATTGATATAGTGCTGATGGATATCATGATGCCTAAGATGGATGGTTATGAGGCCACAAGATATATCCGCAAGCAAAACAAATGGGCCAAGTTACCTGTAATAGCTTTAACCGCAAAAGCCATGAAAGACGACCGCGAAAAGTGTATAGCCGCCGGTGCCAATGATTATATTACTAAGCCGGTTGATATGGACAGGCTGATTTCATTGATGCAATTGTGGCTGGAAAGCTAATTTATGACCGATACTAACCTACCAATAACGGCATCGCAGATAACCGAACTTATTGACCTGGTAAAAAAGGTACATGGTTTTGATTTTTCGGGCTATACAAAAGCCTCATTAAAGCGCAGGATTAGCAGGATTATGCAGCTTAAAAAGCTTAGCTTTTATGACCTTAAGCATATCCTGGTAAACAACCCTGAGTTTTTCCAGGAGTTTTTGGAAGAAATAACCGTAAACGTAACCGAGATGTTTCGCGACCCTTCGTTTTACAAAGGTTTAAACAGCCAGGTTATACCGTACCTTTCTACTTATCAGCACTCAAAAATATGGGTGGCCGGCTGCTCAACCGGCGAGGAGGTGTATTCAATAGCAATCCTGCTGCGTGAGGCAGGTCTGAGCAATAAATCGTTCATTTACGGTACCGATATTAATACCGAAGTACTTAGGGAGGCCCGCCGTGGCATATACAGCCTGCGTAACATAAAAAGTTATGCCGAAAATTATCAATTTACAGGTTTAAAAGGTTCCATTTCAGATCATTTTACTATCTTGTACGATGCAGCTTCTATACACAATGAATTGAAGCAAAATACGTTGTTTTCTGTACATAACCTGGTTTCAGATGGTATATTCAACGAGTTTCAGCTTATAAGTTGCCGTAATGTGTTTATTTATTTTGAAACTGAACTGCAGGAACACATCCTGGAGCTATTTTATAAAAGTTTGTGCCCTTTGGGTTATTTATGCCTGGGGAGTAAGGAAACAATCCGGTCAGATACTTTTAAAAAGAAGTTTAAGGTGATTAATTCAAAAGAAAATATTTACCAAAAAATTGGCTCCTGATAAAAACCTGGTTGAACGATGGAAAACCGCCGAAATACTGCTGCTCGGTGGTTCTGCCGGTTCGTTTAAACTCTTGTTCCAGATAGTTAAATTGCTGGATCCCAACCTAAACAAAACTGTAATTATAGTAATTCACCGCAAGAAAAATTTTTTCAGCGAGATTGAAAAACTCTTTGCAGAAAACAGCCGTATGTTAATGCGCGAAATTGGCGACAAGGATATTCTGAATAAGAATACCATTTATATAGCGCCTGCGAATTATCATATCTTAATTGAAAAAGAGGGAACATTTGCACTTGACGTGTCAGAACCGGTATGGTTTTCAAAGCCATCAATTGATGTTACCTTTGAAAGCGCTGCCGAAGTTTACAAAGAGCGGTGCATGGCAATACTGCTATCGGGTGCAAACCAGGATGGTGCAGAGGGATTGCTTAAATTAAGGAATAGTGGCGCTACAACAATTGCCCAGCATCCCGAAGATGCAGAGATGGACGAAATGCCGGCGGCGGCAATTAGCATTGGAGCCGCGGAATATATTTTACATACTGACGAAATTTTTAAATTATTAAGCACATAGTATTTCACCATACACTAATCAATATTACATGACCCCTGTGAATATTCTTATTGTTGATGACAGAGAAGAGAACATAATAGCGCTTGAGGCCTTATTAAAACGCGATGACATCCGTATATTTTCTACAACATCCCCTAACGAGGCGCTTAAAATAGCCTGGGAAACCCAAATTGCCATAGCATTGGTGGATGTACAAATGCCCGAAATGGATGGATTTGAGCTGGTTGAAATGCTCAAATCGAACCCAAGGACCAAAGATATCATGGTGATTTTTGTTACCGCAATATCAAAGGAAACCAAATACGCTGTTAAAGGCCTTGGCACCGGCGCAGTTGATTACCTGTATAAGCCGCTCGACCCATATATAACATCGGCTAAAGTTGATTCATTTGTTCACCTGGCCCGTGCACAGGCCGAAATAAAACTCAAAAACCAGGAGTTGCAAAACTACTCGATAGTTGTAAAAAACTCTGCAGATATCATTTGCTCTGTTGATGCGCAAACCCTGAGGATTGAAAATATTAACCCTGCTGTAGAAAATATTTTGGGTTTTAAACCCGGCGAATTACAAGGTACAAGCGTTGTTAACCTTGCCATTGCCGAGCATCAGCCTGCATTCCGGAAAAAACTGGGCGAAATTATTAAAGATAACCTGGCTTTCGCGGTATTTGAAGGCCGGTTTGAACGTTTTGATAAACGGGTAATATGGGGCGAGTGCCGGGCGTCGTACCATAATAAAATGATATTTATCAATATCAGCGATATATCGCCCCAAAAAAGCTACCAGGAACAACTTATCAAATCAAAAGAGGAGGCAGAATACACTAAAAAAGTTAAGGAAACTTTTTTGGCCAACATGAGCCATGAACTGCGGACTCCGGTTAACGGCATTATTGGTATTACCAGTATGCTGCTCAAAACCAATATAGACGAACAACAGAAGGGTATGCTTGATTTGTTGGATACTTCGTCAAAATCACTATTAGGGGTTATTAACGATGTGCTGGATATTTCTAAAATAGAGGCGGGCAAGTTTAACATTATCCGTACGGCAGGCAACGTGCGCGATATTATCAAATCGGTATTCGACCTGCTGAAATTTAGGGCCGACGAAAGAAACATAGAGTTTTTATTAGAAATAGATCCTGACTTACCCCCATACCTGATGGTTGATTCGTTGCGCTTAAACCAGATACTGATGAACTTGCTTAGCAATGCCATAAAGTTTACCGAAAGGGGTTATGTAAAGCTAAAAGTATCGGTTATACAAAGGAACGCCGATAAGGTGCGGGTAAAATATAGTGTTGAAGATACGGGTATAGGAATTCCGGAAGATAAGGTTAACCGGGTGTTTGAATCGTTTGAGCAAGCCGATGAGGATACCGTTAGCAAATACGGTGGCACAGGCCTTGGGCTTACCATTGTAAAAAGATTGGTTGAGCTTAAAGGCGGCGAACTTACAGTAAGCAGCAAAGTAGGCGAGGGCAGCAACTTCAGTTTCTATAACTGGTACACAATTTCGGCCAAACCGGTTGAAAAGGCGGGTGCGAAACCAGAAAAAACACTCGCCCCCTTTTTTAATGTAAGCGTATTGGTAGCCGAAGATAATATGGTAAACCAGTTTATGCTATCCAAAATATTGAAAGACTGGCAGGTACAGGTGGATATGGTTGATAACGGCCGCAAAGCACTTGATAAGTTAAGAACCAACCACTACGACATTATACTGATGGATACCCATATGCCCGATATGAATGGTTACGAAACGGCAAAAAACATCAGGGTTGATTTTGTGGAACCCAAACGGAGCATACCTATCATATCACTTTCGGCAGCCTCATTTGGCCATGAGCAGCAAGAGGCCTTAACAGCCGGTATGAATGATGTGTTGTCGAAACCATTTCAGCCGCATCAATTGCACGAAAAAATGAGCAGGCTTTTAAGTGCAGGTACGTATAAACTAAAAGTTTAACCTGGTTTGCCCCACGCCCATAACATTGGCTTCATGTTGTAACAGCCATTGTTTGCGCCAAAGGCCGCCGGCGTACCCGGTTAAGCTGCCGTCTGATCCTATCACCCGGTGGCAGGGTACTACAACCCAAAGGTGATTTTTTCCGTTGGCCGCCGCAATGGCCCTAATGGCCAAAGGGTTGTTCATTTGGTTTGATTGCTGCGCATAGGTTGTTGTGGTGCCGTACTCAATATTTAAAAGGCATTCCCAAACCTGCTGCTGAAAATCGGTACCCGGTTGCTTAATAGGGAAATCGAAGGTCTTTCTTGTCCCATCAAAATATTCCTGCAACTGGTCAATAGCCATTTGCAGGAGCGGCGTGCAGGCCGGCTCTATCTCATATTCCTCGTCCCGGATAGAGATCCCCGAAATAAAATCGCCATCCTGGGTAATGCGGACGATTCCGATAGGTGTACGATAATAAGCTATGGGCATTTTGGTTATTAATTGTAATCAAAATTAAAGTAATCCCGGCTATCAAACAAATGCCTGAAATCCCTTATCACAAATTATTACCTTTGCCGCATGAAGCTTGTTCAGGAAACCATTCATTTGTTAAAAAAAGAAATTTTGCTGGAGTGGCGGTCGAAATATGCTTTTAATGGGGTTTTGCTGTACGTGGTATCCACCGTGTTTGTTTGCTATATTTCGTTTAACCAAAATTCGGGTCTCAGCGGTACCACCGCCTATCCACTGGTATGGAATGTACTGTTCTGGATCATTATGCTGTTTGCATCGGTAAATGCCATTGCCAAAAGCTTTATGCAGGAAAGTAAAAGCAGGCTGCTTTATTATTACTCCATAGCCAGCCCGCAGGCTATTATACTTTCAAAAACCATATACAATATTTTACTGATGACACTCATCAGCTTTTTGGCCCTGCTGGTATACCAGGTTTTTTTTACCAATAAACTTGGCGACCTATGGTTTTATTTGCTGGCGGTTTTAATGGGCAGCATCAGCTTTTCAACAGTATTTACCATGATATCGGCCATAGCATCAAAAGCCGGCAACAACGGCACGCTCATGGCTATTTTAAGCTTCCCGGTAATTATACCAGTGATACTTATCCTTATCCGCCTGAGTAAAAGGGCAATGGATGGCATAGAGCGGAGCCTGAGTTACGGCGATATCGGGGTTTTGTTCGCCATTAACGCTATCGTAATTACTACCGCGTTATTGCTTTTTCCTTATTTGTGGCGCGATTGAATCCCTGAAAATCTACATTATCAAGTCTCTTATTTTTTGAATATACATCCGTGCAATAAGCGCTATCATTCTTTACTTTTTAATAATATTATTTAGAATGATTTTAAACTTAATTTGGATTAAGTCTAATTAAAATATAGTTTTGTCATCAAAGAATCATACGACGATGCATGGCAAAAACTATACGTTATTCATAATATCTTTATTTATATCGGGCACTCTATTAGCGCAGCAGCCGAATAATTCGACAGCGGAAGATTCCCTTAATAACAATACCGCAAAAAGCGCTATCCTCACCAACACTTCAATAGGCGGCTACGGAAATGCTTTTTATCAATACAACTCCAATCATGGGACCGCCAAAGTTGACCTGGAACGTTTTGTGCTTTTTGTGGGCCATAAGTTTAGCGACAGGATTTCGTTTTTCTCTGAACTTGAGCTAGAAGACGCCAAAGTTAACGGTGGCGAGCCCGGGGGCGAGATTACCATCGAGCAGGCCTACTTAAAATTTAGCCTTAATCCCAACCAATATGTCGTGGCCGGTTTGTTTTTACCACGCATAGGCATCCTGAACGAAAACCACCTGCCTACTACCTTTAATGGGAACGAACGTAACTATGTAGAAACATTGGTTATCCCGGCTACCTGGCGCGAACTGGGCATCGGTTTTTATGGCCGCTTAAATAACCTGCCCGTTAATTACTCAGTAGGGATAATGAATGGATTAAGCGCTGCCGGCTTTACACACGGAACAGGGATAGTTGATGGTCGTTTTGAAGGGCGCAATGCTACAGGTACCAATCTTGCCGTAACCGGCGCTTTACAATATTACCAGGGTAGCTTTAAAGCCCAGCTATCGGGCTACTACGGCGGCACCGTGGGACTCAGGAAAACTGAGGCCGATAGCCTCGGCCTAAATTCGGGCATATTTGGTACACCCGTGGCTATGGGCGAAGGCAACATTCAATACAATTCCCTGGGCCTTTCGGTTAAGGTATTGGGCACTATAGCATCTATCCCGGATGCAGACAAGATTAACCGTGCCTATGCCAGCAATACCCCGAAAAACATGTATGGCGCTTATGCCGAAATTGGCTACGATTTGCTTTTTCGCCAAAACTACGGCAAAATTAGTCCGGCCCAGCTCATTGTTTTTGTGCGTGATGAAAAGCTCAATTTAAATTCGGGCATCCCTGCAAATGGGTTAACCGACCAAACGCTTAACCAAAATTTTGTAGTTGCGGGCTTTACCTATCTACCGCTCCGCAACGTGGTAGTAAAAGCCGACGTAAGGCTGGCCCATACAGGCGTGCAAAACCCGGCATTGGTAATAAACCCAAGCCCGGTAGCACGGCCTTATCAAACCGGCAACACGCTGATAAACCTGGGCGTGGGATATTCATTTTAAAGGAGGCTTTATATGCACAGAAGGAAATTCATCAAACAGTCGTGCTCATTGTGTGTAGCTGTCGGCGCAGGTATGATAACGGCATCTTTATCTGGTTGTGCTACTTTACCTGTTTACAAAACAGGTGTAGCCAATAACGCGGTAAGCGTACCGGTTGCCATCTTCGGCACAACCAATTTCCAGCTTATCCAACCTAAAAATCAGTATTATAATATCGGCCTAAAAAAGGAGGCCGATGGCAGCTATACCGCTTTGCTCTTAAAATGTACCCATGCCGATAACCAGTTAATGCCTACCGGTAACGGCTATAAATGCGATTTGCATGGCAGCGCTTTTAACGGTGAAGGTAAAGTAATTACCGGCCCGGCCGAGCGGCCGTTAAAAAAGTACAAAACAGAAATACAATCAGATCAAGTAATCATCCATCTAATTTAACTTACCTATGAAAAATAACTTACTCGCATTGGTTTGCATAACCGCGCTCGGTTTGGGCGCCTGCAGCAAGAGCAATACAACAACCGCACCGGTAACTACCGACGTGGAAGCCCAGGTGATAACCGATTTTGTAAACGTTGTTGCAAACCCCAACTACGTACAGATACAGGCAAATGCAGTGGTGTTGCAAACGGCTGTTACGGCTTTAATTGCTACCCCAAATGCAGCCAACCTTTTAGCTGCGCAAAATGCCTGGAAAGCCACCCGCGCGCCATGGGAAGCATGCGAAGGCTTTTTGTTTGGCCCGGTTGAAGACAATGACTACGACCCCACAATGGATAGCTGGCCGCTAAACAAGCTGGATGTTGACGGTTTGCTGGCCAGTTCGGGCTCATTGGCTGTTGCCGATATTGATAAGCTTGATGGCACTGCCAAAGGGTTTCACGCTATTGAATATATCATATTCGGAGTTGGCGGCACCAAAAAGGCAACCGATATTACAGCACGCGAAAAACTGTTCCTGGCCTCAACAACCCAAAGCCTCGTTAATACCACCTCCCAGTTACGCGACAGTTGGGCGGCTACAGGTGGCAATTACTCGGCAACGGTAACAACCGCAGGCAAAGGAAGCGCGGTATTTAAAACCCGGAAAAGCCTCTTTAAAGCAATGGTTGGCGCCATGTCGGATATCTGCGAAGAGGTTGGCACCGGCAAAATGGAAGAGCCTTATGCTGCCCGTGATAGTACATTGGACGAATCGTCGTTTTCGCATAACTCCACTACCGATTTTACAAACAATATCAAGGGCATACTGAATGTGTACACCTGCACTTATAATGGTACAAGCGGCACCGCGAGCCTAAGCACATTGGTTGCCGCAAAAAATGCTTCGCTGGATGCAAAAATCAAAACGCAGTACAACGCGGTGTTGGCATCATTTGGCACCATAACCCAAACTTTTGAAAAAGCCATATACAACCAGCGCGGCCAGATCAAGGCTACACAAGACGCTATAGCCACATTACAAACCACGCTGAGCGTTGATTTGAACGCTTTTATTGAAGCAAATATTACAGACTAATTATACAAGTGAAAAAGTTAACGGTAGTAGGCGTATTAGCATTTTTAGTACTTATTTTATCACAATGCCAAAAGGCGGCTCAGTTTCCTGATACAGGATATGACGAGCGCCTTTCGGGTGGGATAACTACGGTATTTGATATCACATCGCATGCGTTCAGTAATATGTTCTCCGGCATGTCAGATTATGATCAAAAGGTACATGGCTTTGGCGATGCGGCTTTCAGCAAAATATTTGTTACCGCGCCTGCACCTATTAACAGCGGGTTAGGCACTATTTTTAATAACACGTCATGTATATCATGCCATCATAATGATGGTATTGGTTTGCCTACCGCGGGCGAGTCGCGTTCGTCGCTGCTGGTGCGTATCAGCCTGCCTGGCGCCGATGCCCATGGCGGCCCTTTGCCCGTACCAGGCTATGGATTGCAACTACAGGATAAGGCGGTATTTGGCCAGGTGCCCGAGGCTAAAATAAACATTGCCTACACTTATACAACGTACAGCTTTGCCGATGGCGAAACTTATGAATTAAGGGCGCCCGCTTATACCCTTACCAATTTATATACAGCTATATCCGGCAGTTACCTGCTCTCGCCCCGCCTGGCGCCCCCAATGTTTGGCCTGGGCTTATTGGAGGCTGTACCCGAAAATGAAATTGTTGCCATGGCCGACCCTAACGATGCAGATGGTGATGGCATAAAAGGTAAGGCCAATTATGTTTGGGATGTTACCACGCAATCGCGCCAGTTGGGCAGGTTTGGATGGAAAGCAAATACGGCATCAATATTAACGCAGGTTGCTGCAGCATATAACCAGGACATCGGCGTTACCAACCGGATATTCCCGGTTGAAAGCAGTTTTGGGCAAATTCAGGATGATGAACTGAAGGACGACCCTGAATTGCCGGACAGCACCCTAAACGCAGTAAGGTTTTATGCCGCTACCCTTGCCGTGCCGGCCCGGCGCGACGTTACCGACGCTGATTGCAAAAAGGGAGAGGCGCTGTTTAAGGCTGCCAAATGTGCCGTTTGCCACCGGCAAACCCTTACCACGGAGGTAAACGTAGCTTTCGCACCTTTATCAAACCAGGTGATACACCCCTACACAGATATACTTGTACATGACATGGGCCCCGGCCTTGCCGATAACCGCCCCGACTTTTTGGCCGGCGGACAGGAATGGCGTACAGCCTCGCTTTGGGGCCTCGGTTTATTCGAAAAAGTGAACAGCCCAGGCTATTATTTACATGATGGTCGCGCACGATCCGTAACGGAAGCCATTATGTGGCACGGCGGCGAAGCTGAAACTTCTAAAGTATACTTCTCCAAACTGTCGAAGTCTGACAGGGCGTTGGTATTAAAGTTTTTGGGAAGTTTGTAAGAGAAACCTGAAATAAAGTTTTCTTCTTAGGTATATAAGGGTTGGATAATCACCAGTTCAGGAAAAAAAACTTTTCAGCTACAAACGGTTAACCGTTACAAGATAATACACTTTTAAGTTGCCTCGTAGAGGCTACCTGTTTGTAGAAAACGAATAGTTCAACCCTTTTTGCTCCTTAGGAGCTCCCTTTCTTCAGGATCAACTTTCAAAAGCGATTGCCCTGATCGCCAGTTGTGCAACCAAATTGATTAGGTGTTTTTTTTATGCTTAACTTTACCTTATTTTCTTTTCCAATAAGGCATAAACCTCATCATAATCCTTATCGCCAAGTTCCTGGCGGCTGAGGTGAAATACCACAGAACTCGTATCTTTCTGTTTAATATATATGTTATCCTTATAAGCTTCAAAAGGTTTAAAAAGCTGCCAGCTCAGCTTCATGGATTTTTCTTTGTCTTCGTAAAAAATGCCATCGTCGTTAAAAATATAGGTGCAATCCATCCCTTCTTTTTCAAACCGGTCGCCAATGGTTTTAATTCTCTTTTGGAGCTTTATCCATCGTTCTATCAAACCTATCCACACTAAAGTTACGTAAAAAATAAACCCAGAGGCGATTGTTTTGCTAACAGAAAACTGGTTTTTATTGTCGGGCACGAATTCTATCAGCGTCAATATGGCCGCAACTACCGACATATAAATATGTTGCTTAAAAGCCCCCCGCATAGCAAATTTCCAAAGGCTTTTTTGCGCGCTCGCAAAAAGTACGCGGTTAAATTGAATATGAATGATTTTTTCCGGCATAAGTGATCAATAGTGATAATGGCCGGAAGATACAGTTTATATCAGTTCAGGTTAACGAATATTGTTGAATATTTCCGCGGTTAACATAAAGCCGCCTCATTTTTGTGATGCGGCTTTTCATTTGGTTATTTGATTTCAATTAGCTGTTATAAACTTCGGCAAACTCCCTGGCAAAATCTTCAAGTTTTACCTTGCCCCATTGGGCGGGTTTATGAAGGTCATAATCTTCCCAGATTATTCCGCTGCGTACAGCTGTGCCCATTTCTACAAAATTTTTGGCCATTTCGGGCGGCAAACCGTGTTGCAGCATGCCCTGAAGCGCCTGTTCGTCGCTAAAACCTGTCCATTGCAATTCGGGCTTACCAATGGCTTTGCCTAAAGCGGTTGCTACCTGGGCCGTTGTGCTTTCGTCGCTCACAATGTAGCGTACACTTTTGCCGGTAAAGTCAGCCTGTAATTCTTCGGCAATAGCATCGGCAATATCCCGTGGATGTACTAATATCAGCCTTGCATCTGCCGGGTAGTTTGATCCTAAAATTCCCTGGTGCTTAATGGCCGGGATATCATTAAGCAAATTCACGTAAAAGAATGGTGCACGAATAAATTTGATAGCTACTCCCTGTAATCCGCTCAATATGCCTTCAACGTCATGAATGCCTTTTATCGGTCCGGTGGCATCGTTTAAATGCGCCCCGATGCTGCTTAAAGCGACAACCTTTTTAACACCCGATTTTTGAATTGCCTCGGCATAACTTTTGCCTGTATCTACCATGTATTGCCTTAAGTTAGCGGCTCCAAAGTTTGGTGGTATCATAGCGTAAACGGCATCAGCCCCGGTAAAAGTATCTGCAAGGAATGCGGTATCGGCTAATGAGCCAATAGCCGCCGCAGCGCCTAAAGCCTCAATTGCTGTAATTTTATTTTTATCACTGCTGATGACGGTTACCTGGTGGCCTGCCTCAATTAATTGTGTAGCCAGTGGTTTGCTGATATTGCCTAATGAACCTGTTACGATGATTTTCATGATGATAAATTTTGTTTTTGTTGGGAGCAAAATTATATTTGTACTTACTTTTATACAAGTACTTACCCTAAAGTATGTATCCATATGACCCAGATCAAAGAAGCATCAACCATACAGGAAAATAAACAAACCGCATTTAAAGAGTGCCCGGTAACCTATGTAATGGAACGCATTGGCGGGTACTGGAAACCTATTATTTTATTTCACCTGCTAAACGGCAGCAAGCGCTACAGCGAATTAAAAAAGGCAATACCTACCATAACAGAAAAAATGCTCATCCAGCATTTAAAACAATTGGAAGCCGATAAAATCATCGTCAGGGAGGCCAGAGCGGTGGTACCACCGTATGTAACCTACAGCCTTAGTCCGTCGGGCCAGGGCCTGAGACCGGTAATGTATGCCATGGCAACCTGGGCGGTTGAAGACAGCGAAGCTAACGGTACTGCTATTTATAAAAATATGGGCACTTTTCCGGGTATAGCAGAATTTGTTGAGGGGTAGATCAGCTTTTGTAATAAACAAGACACCCTGCATTTCCCAAATTTAATCCTTGATTTTGCTCTTGCCTTATTATGTCGTCATAAATTCTAAATTTGCCCATCAATAAATCCGACATCGAACATCCGAATTCCCAAATCATATGAAAACTATCCTCATTAAAGCAGCAACAATAGTTAACGAAAACAGGCAATTTGTAGCCGACTTGTTGGTGAAAGATGGCTTGATTGACCGGATAGCCCCACAAATTGATGCCCATGCAGATGAAGTTATAAATGCCGAGGGCCTTTACCTTTTCCCCGGCTGCATTGACGACCAGGTACATTTTCGCGAACCTGGGCTTACCTACAAGGCCGATATTCATTCCGAATCCCGGGCAGCTGTAGCGGGCGGCATCACATCGTTTATGGAAATGCCCAATACGGTACCCAACACATTAACACAGGAGCTACTGCAAGATAAATACGATATAGCATCGCGTAACTCACTGGCTAACTACTCATTTTTCATGGGCGCATCTAACGACAACCTGGAACAGGTACTGCGCACCGATGCAGCCAACGTTTGCGGTGTTAAAGTTTTCATGGGCTCGTCAACGGGCAATATGCTGGTAGATAATCCGCAAACTTTGGATAACCTTTTTGCTAACTCGCCTATGCTGATAGCGGTGCATTGCGAGGATGAGGCCACTATTAAAAGCAACCTTAACCATTACAAACAGCTGCTGGGCGATAATATACCCGTGACACTTCATCCGAAGATCCGTAGCGCCGAGGCTTGTTACCTGTCGTCGTCGCTGGCGGTGGAGCTGGCTAAAAAGCATAACACGCGCCTGCATATATTGCATATTTCAACCGGGCTTGAAACTCATCTTTTTGACAACGCCATCCCGCTAAAAGATAAACGCATTACTGCCGAGGCCTGTGTACATCACCTATGGTTCACCGATGCCGACTACGAAACAAAAGGCAACCTGATTAAGTGGAACCCGGCTGTAAAAAAAGAAAGCGACAGGGACGCTATTTTGCAGGCTGTTTTAGATGGCCGCATAGATGTAATTGCCACCGACCACGCCCCGCATACCATCGAAGAAAAAGCGCAGCCTTATCTGCAGGCCCCATCGGGTGGCCCCTTGGTGCAACACGCCTTGCCTGCTATGCTGGAACTTTACCATCACGGCAAAATTAAGCTTGAACAAATAGCCGAAAAAATGGCCCATAACGTTGCTACCTGCTTTCAGATTGACAGGCGCGGCTTTATCCGCGAAGGCTACTGGGCCGACCTGGTTTTAGCCGACCTCAATAATCCCTGGAACGTGAACAAGGCCAATATCTTATACAAATGTGGCTGGAGCCCGTTTGAAGGCACCACCTTCCGCTCGCGGATAGCTTACACCTTGGTATCTGGCAATGTTGTATATGCTAACGGAACCCTGGTGGAAGGTGAAACCGGTAAACGGCTGAATTTTAACAGGTAGTCTGAATCAGAATTTACAGAATTAGAGAACTAACAGGATAAAAGCTGCCATGGTAAATTCTGGACATTCTTAAATTCTAAAAATTTTGATTCAGATAGACAAAAAACGGATCACGCAGAATTTTTGTTGGGGGATAAAAAAGTATTCTTTGTAATGTAAAATCGGATCAGTGGGATTTCGTTATTTTAGGGAGAGGGCTCTGAAATCAAAAAAATCGATAATTTTACTGATTTACAGGGTTTTGATACTGATTGATATCGCTTTAGTCGCTCTGCCTGTACAAATTTCGAACCTTTTTCTGCCTGATTTGAAGCTAATGGCAAAATTTGGTTCTATAATCCATCCTTCAATATTTTTGATTTAGTATGCAAAAAATGAAAGTCAATTAGAGTGTATTCACTGATATTGGATTTTTAATTAAATTTAACTAATGGATAAGCGATTGAAAAACCTGGAAATTAAGTTACCCGATAACTGGAATGATATATCTGAAAACAATCCTAACGGCCCTCCAACCTTTATCGATGATACAATTGATAATTCAGGGGTGTTGCAAATTTAATTGAGCTGTCAAAGAATATGGGAGTAAAAAATGATTTTGGAGAATTACAAAACGAAATATCCGGAAAATGTGGTTACGGTATCTTTGGCTATGCACAATTTTCTAATCCTCAATTTCCTTACGCTTCAATCGGGCATATATCCGATGGGCAGAATTTCATCTTTGCTACATTTATTTGTTCAATAGCTCCAGATCGAAGGCATGTAGACGATGTAGTTAATATTTTGATTTCTATTAAAAAAAATCTTGGCTGGCATCCTTGTTTGGATGACAGTGGCTCAAATCCTGTTAATCCTATAAAATCCATAAATCGTGTTCAACAAATAAGCCCGATGAATTACTTCAACGGGCTTCCTCACTATAACTATTTCCCCCTCAGAAAATGATGTGATAAGGTCGTATATTTTCTAATTACTCAGCGTTTATAGTTTACAACAGGTTTTGTTGAACAAACATAGCTTATATATAAGGTTTATGAAATACCCCGAAATAGGTATTTATGAGAAATAATACCCAGCTAACTGAGGTTCGGGAGGTCTGTTTGCCTGATTTTGATAATTAGAGATTGAAAAGACACAGCATCTGCCAAAACTGAGTACATTTGCGGTTTGTTAAGTAAAAGTAATGGCTAAAGTTTCTATCAACCTGGCGACAGGCTCGCTGCAAAAAGAGGATATCATAGTGGGTATCGATCTGGGTACCACCAATTCGCTGGTGGCTTTTATTAATCCCGATAAGCAACCGCATGTTATAAATGATACGGGTAAAGGCGTTTTGGTACCTTCAGTAGTCCATTTTGGGCCTACAGGCGATGTTTTGGTAGGTAATGAGGCTAAAGAATATTTGATAACCGACCCGCAAAATACCGTTTTTTCGGTAAAACGCTTATTGGGGCGCAGCTATCATGATATCGAAAATTATAAAGATTTTTTCTCGTACAAGGTTATTGATGATGATACCGAGAGCCTGGTTAAAATAAAGGTTGGCGATAAATTTTATACGCCTATTGAACTATCGGCCCTGATACTAAAAGAGTTGAAAGCCCGTGCCGAACATGCCCTTAAAACCCCGGTTAACCGTGCGGTAATAACAGTACCCGCTTATTTTAACGATTCGCAGCGCCAGGCCACCCGCGACGCCGGTAAACTGGCCGGGCTGGATGTTTTACGCATTGTAAACGAGCCAACGGCAGCAAGTTTAGCTTACGGGATTGGCCTTGATCCCGAAGAAGTAAAAACCATAGCCGTGTATGACCTGGGCGGCGGTACGTTTGATGTATCGATACTGCAAATTCAGAACGGGATTTTTGAGGTATTGGCCACCAATGGCGATACCTTTTTAGGAGGCGATGATTTTGACCGCATTATTGTTGATTACTGGATTGAAAAAAACAATCTGGATAAAGCCGAAATAATAGCCAATAATGAGCTTGCCCAGCAATTGCGCCTTAAAGCAGAGGAAGCCAAGAAAGCATTTGCTCATCAAAGCCTGTTTAACGAAAAAATAGGCGAAATATGGTGTACGCTGGATAGGAACACGTTTGAGGAACTGATTATGCCCAAAGTACAGCAAACCATTACCAGTTGCCAAAACGCGCTTAAAGATGCCAAACTGACCATAGCAGAAATTGATGAAGTGATCATGGTAGGCGGATCAACCCGTACGGCGTTGGTTAAAAAAATGGTGGCGAAGTTTTTTAACCGCCCTGTACATGATGATGTTAACCCCGATGAGGTGGTTGCATTAGGCGCGGCCATACAGGCCGATATACTGGCCGGTAACCGTAAAGATATTTTATTGCTTGATGTTACCCCATTATCCCTCGGTATCGAAACAATGGGCGGTTTGATGGATGTAATTATCCCCCGCAACAGCAAGGTGCCTACCAAAGGCGGCCGGCAATACACCACATCGATAGACGGGCAGGTGAATATGAAAATTGCCGTTTACCAGGGCGAGCGCGACCTGATCAAAGAAAATCGCAAGCTGGCCGAGTTTAACCTGAAAGGCATCCCAAGTATGCCCGCCGGTTTCCCAAAAGTAGATATCAACTTTCTGCTGAATGCCGATGGCATCCTGACTATACAAGCTATTGAATTGCGCAGCGGCGTTAAACAGGAGGTAGAGGTAAAACCCACCTACGGCATTACCGACGAACAGGTAGAGCAAATGCTAATGGATAGCATTACCCACGCCAAAGAAGATGTGGCCGAGCGTATGCTGATAGAAGCCCGTACCGAAGGCGAACAGACGGTTTACACCGTGGAGCGGTTTTTGCAAAAGAACGGCAGCTATGTATCGGCAGAGGAAACTGAACAAACAATCAGTTATATAACCGCTTTGAAAAATGCCATTGCTACCGGAGATAAAGACCTCATTTTGAAAAGTATAGACGAAGTAAATGAGTTTACCCGGCCATTTGCCGAACGTCTGATGGATCAGGCAATTAGCACTGCGATGCGTGGCAAGAGTATTGAATAATATACAGAACGACACTTTATAGATGAGAAGAATTACAGCAGTACTTACATTTTTGGCCCTGGCGGCTGTTTTTTTACAAGGTTCATTTAATAAAGTTTATGCCGCCGGTTTTATAATCCGGAACACAAAAGACACCATAAAAAATATTGCCGCACTTGATACCGCACGTTACGATTCATTGATGAAGCGGATGGCCAATGGCGACAAAACGGGGCGCTGGCCTGTAAAAAACGCACCATTGCCATTGCCTGGCGCTATTTTGCCTTTTAATAGGGTAGTAGCTTATTACGGCAATATGTACTCCAAAAATATGGGTGTTTTAGGCGAGTACGAGCCTAAAGTTATGATGGATAAACTAAAGGCCGAGTGCAAGGTTTGGGAAAAGGCCGATACCCTTACCCCCGTAATACCCGCCCTGCATTACATTTGCGTAACTGCCCAGGCCGATGCCGGCCGTAATGGCTTGCATAACCTGCGAATGCCTTTTAGCCAGATAGATAAAGTAATAGCCATGGCAAAAACCATGAACGCCCTTGTTTTTCTTGATCTGCAGGTTGGTTTCAGCACTGTACAAACCGAGATTCCCAAACTTGAAAAATACCTGCTGATGCCCAACGTGCATTTAGGCATCGATCCGGAGTTTAGTATGAAAGAGGGGAGTGTGCCCGGCAAGCGCATTGGCACATTTGATGCCGACGATATTAACTATGTATCCAAATACCTTGCCGGTCTGGTTAAGAAAAATAACCTGCCGCCTAAAATTTTTATCATACACCGCTTTACCAAACGCATGGTAACCAACTACAAAGACATCAAACTAAGCAGCGAAGTTCAGTTGGTGATGGATATGGACGGCTGGGGTGGTCCCGACCTTAAAAAAGGAACTTACAAATATTTTATTGCTGCCGAGCCTGTACAATTTACCGGCTTTAAACTGTTTTATAAAAACGATATCAAAAACGGCCCTAAACGTATGCTAACGCCTAAAGAGGTTTTGGCATTGAGGCCGAGCCCTGTTTATATACAGTATCAGTAGTGAGTGGTTCATGGTTCATGGTTCATGGTTCATGGTTCATGGTTCATGGTTCATGGTTCATGGTTCATGGAAATGGGCCGGTTAATATAGTCAAAATCCAAATCTTTCAACATTAGCTGCCGCGAGGTTTTACCTCGTGGTGAACCATGGCTTCAGCTTTCAGCTGAAATTACCAGGCATTCTGCTTATTCTAAAATTCTGTAAATCCTGATTCTGACAGCCGCGATAGGGATAAAAGCGGATACCGGCCTGTGAATAAGGCCTGTGCAGTATGAGCGGTTAGCCCGGGCCGAAGGCATCGCCCTTAAAAAGTTAAAATTCAAAAGTCAAAAATGCTTTCCGGCAGGATATTGGTATTGATATTTTCGGATAGGTTCATGAAAAATCCCCGTTTCCGGGGATTTTCTTTTTACAATTTGCCAATGGCTTCCTGCTCTCTTAGCGCGGTAATGTTATTTTTATCGCTGTAGCTTTCGGTTTGGCTGGCAAAGTCTTGCAGGATGCTGGCAATGGTGTCCAGGTTATCGGCAACGCGCTGGTGCATGTCGGGCAAATCTTTTTCCAGGCGTTTATCGCCAAGGTCGATGTTATCTACTTCTATTTTAGCCAGTTTGGTGATGATTGCCTGCTGGCTGTTTTTTAAATCTTCCAGTTCATGGACAATTTTCTCCATCAGTCCGAATTTCTTTAGCTTATCCATAAGTCGTGTTTTTTAATTGTTATATCTACTCAACCTCAAATAACAAAAATTGTTTACCATTTGGATATTTGATATATAACTAATATTTTAGTTTAAAATAACTAATGTGTTAGTTGATATGAAGAATATAATAATCTGCCTATTGTTGATGTGCTTAATTAAACCTGCCATTGCCCAACAATCCACTGCTGCAAGTGATGCGTTACTATTAGATTACTACCAAACCCAGCGATTTGCCGAGGCTGCCGACTTGTTAAAGCAAACCTATCCCGAACCTGTAACCGATATAAAAATACTGGGCAAACTGGCCTACACATCGCAAATGGCCGGTAAACTGCCCGACGCCGAAGGGTATTACCAACGCATGTATGTTATAGATTCGACCAGTAAGGCGGTGCTTTATAGCCTGGGTTCTATCAATTTAAGGCGAGGTAATAATGTTAAGGCGTTAATGTACTACCAGGTATTGGCTCAAAAAGATTCGACCAATTTTTATGTTTTTAAACAGCTGGCAAAAATTAGCCAGGATAAAAACGACCTGGATAAGATGACCGTGTACCTGCAAAAAGCCAATAAACTAAACCCTGCCGACGCCGATGTGGCATCGGACTTAAGCGATATGTACGTGAACCTAAAGCTTAACACCCAGGCCGAAAAGGTGCTGGATGGAGCAATAAGCCAGGACCCCGAGAACATTGTGCTGTTGCAAAGCCTGCTGAAACTTTCATACGCCGAAAAGAAATATGATGTAGTAAAAAACACCTGTTTGAAACTGATAGCAGCAGGGGCCGATAATGGTTTGGTATTGACTAAACTGGAATCGGCCTATTACAACCTGAAGCAATATGAATGCAGTATTGATGCTTTTAAACGGATCCCGGAAGTAAGCCAATCAGAAACCAGCTATTATATTGCCGCGCTGGCTTATAAAGAACTCAAAGATCAGCCTATGGCGATTGAAAACCTGGGCAAAGCTATTGAAGCAGGCATATCGCCCAATATAAGTGATTATTATACCGAAATGGCCGACAGCTATGACGTGCGAAAAAAATACAAAGCGGCTATAGCGGCCTATGAAAAAGCCCTTCAATTTGATGAGAAGCCGATAATTTACTACCTAATGGCTACGATGTACGATGGATCGCTCAAAAACAAAAAAATGGCCGTTAAGTACTACAAAAAATTCATGACCAGCAAGCCAACCGGAAAACAGCAAAAGTATGTAAGTTATGCCATGGCAAGGGTTACAGAGCTATCGCGGTAGGGGTTTGCTTAATATCCTTCAGCAAAAAGAGCAGGGAAATTGTGCGATTCCTTCCTTGGGGAAGGGGAGGTAGGGGTTAAATCAGTCGTTCAAGCAACTTTGCAATTCGTCGCTCTGCAAAACCCCTCCCTGCCTTTGCGCTCATTGCCGGCCGCACCCCTCCCGTCGGGAGGGAATAAAAAAAAAGCGCGTATCTACTACCTATTCATCAACCTTGCCACATACTTACCTATAATATCAAACTCCAGGTTCACTACCGATCCTTCGCGCACGTTGTGCAGGTTGGTGTGCTCAAACGTGTAGGGGATAATGGCAACCGAAAAGCTATTGGCCTGCGAATTGACAACGGTAAGGCTGATGCCATTTACGCAGATAGAACCTTTCTCAACGGTTACATTGCCAATGGCGGCATCATATTCAAAGGTATATTCCCAGCTGCCGTCAAGCTCTTTAAATGCAGTACAAACGGCGGTTTGGTCAACATGGCCTTGTACAATGTGGCCATCCAGGCGGGCGTTCATTTGCATGCAGCGTTCCAGGTTTACCGGTTCGCCAATTTTAAGGTGCGACAGGCTGGTTTTATTCAGCGTTTCTTCAATAGCGGTAACCACATGCAGGCCATCGGCTACGGCCACTACCGTTAAGCAAACGCCGTTATGCGCTACCGACTGGTCTATTTTTAACTCGTGCGCAATGGCCGACTCAACCGTGATATGTAAATTACCCTGATCCTGTTTCAGATCGGCTATTTTTCCTAAAGTTTCTATAATGCCTGTAAACATAAGCGAAGTCCCCTAACCCCTGAAGGGGGAATTTTTTGATTGGCAAAGCTATAATTATACAGTGGTTTGTTTGTCAGTGTAAAATGAATTTATTTGAAATTACTGGCTACATCCAGTCGCTTATTGCGAAGGTCGTTGCCTCCTTCGATAACAGATTTTAGGTTGGCGAGGTAAAATGTCCAGCCTATCTGGCATTGTACAAACAGGTTTTTTGACGGGTCGCTTTCCTCCGGGATGTTTTCCTGGGTTAATTCGAGAACGGTTAACCCATACTTGCTTTGGATATCAACGGTAACAATGCTGCCGCCCGAGAAAGTGAACTTTAGCAAATCGGAGCCATTGTTTTCAAGTACCTGCCCGTTCTCTACAGCGGTATCATCAAAACCATGCCAGTACCAGGAATAGGTATCTTCTTTTTTGATAAACTCGTCGGGTTCGCGCAGGCGGCCGGCAATGGCATAAAAATCGGCCTTGCGTAAAAACCATTTTTCGAGGCCGGCCGAAGTGGCCCATGCCTCATAAATGCTGCGTACATCGGTGTCAAAATCCGCAGTAATTTTAAATTTACTCCATCTTTCGTCTGCCATGGGTTTAATTATTTTAGGTTGTAGTTGGATATAAAAATAACAATATTACTTTACGCTTGTATAATAAATGCTGAAAGCTTAAGGCAAAAAGCCGAAAGCTATAACCCCTAAAAAAATATGCCCAAACAAAGTGCCGGAATACTGCTTTACCGCAAATTTAACGATGTATTACAGGTTTTCCTGGTTCATCCGGGCGGCCCGTTCTGGAAAAATAAGGATGACGGTGCATGGTCAATCCCGAAAGGCGAATATGAGAGCGACGAAGACCCGCTTGCAGCTGCCAAACGCGAGTTTTACGAAGAAACCGGGCAATCTATCGATGGCGAATTTATTGCCCTGAAGCCCATCAAGCAAAAAAGCGGCAAAATAGTGCAGGCATATTTGGTGGAAGGAGATATAGATGCCCACAATATTAAGAGCAATTTATTTGAAATAGAATGGCCACCAAAAACTGGCAAAATGCAGTCGTTTCCCGAAGTGGATAGGGCAGGGTGGTTTACTGTTGACGAAGCGAGGGTAAAGATTAATGCGGGGCAGGTGGGGTTGGTGGTGGAGTTGGCGTAAATAGTTAATAAATGATTTTGCAGCAATATGCGATATACGTCATTCGCCTTTCATGATTTCGTAAATTTTACTACTCTGCATGACATAGGCAATTTTCCTGTCATCCTGAGGTACGAAGGATCTATCAGCTGTGCATGACCGACAGAAAAGTTCGCGAATAGATCCTTCGTACCTCAGGATGACAGTCTTTAATTTTAGTATGTCATTTCCTTTCGGAATTTTGTCGATTTTACAACTTTGTATGAAAATGGATTGCCCCCTCCATCAAACAATTTTTACCTTTTGCCCTTATCCTTTTACCTTTCGCCTCAAATATTTAACTTAGTACAATGAAGTTTTTCAAATACATTCCCGCCGTTTTATTATTGATTACCATAGCATCATGTAAGCCCAAACCAAAGGCAGTAAATATCCCGGTTGTAGGTTTTGTTGATGCTTTTGAAGATGCAACCATATCCCAGGCCCGTTCGGGATTTACCGATGCCTTAAAAAAAGAGGGCTTTAGCGAAGACAAGAAAACTGTACAGATAGAGTACCGTAACGCGCAAAGTAATATCCCCACCCTTACCCAGATCACCAATTACTTTGTATCCGAAAAGGTTGACCTGCTGGCTACCTGCACCACTTTGGCAACTGTAACAGCCCTGCAAAATACCAAAACCATTCCCGATTTTGCAATGGTATCGCCTGTACCCGAAAGGATGAAGCTATTGAATGATAAAGGCGAGGCTCCTGCAAACCTGTTTGGTGCTTTGGAGGATCTTAATTATATCGATACCTCGTTCTCTATCATCCCCAAATTGCTGAAGCCTAAAGGGGCTAAATTGGTTATCGGGATGATCTATAATCAATCTGAACCACAATCGGCAGATGCCCTTAACCGGATTAAATCATTGGCCGAAAAACAAAATGTAACGATTGTAGCCTTGCCGGTAAACACATCGGCAGATGCCCAGCTGGTTACGCAATCGCTGTTAAGCAAAAATATCGATGCCTTTTTTGCCAACCCAGATAATACGGTTTTTGCATCTTTTGAAACAATACTGAAAAGCTGTAATGAAAAAAATGTTCCCATTTTTACCAGCGAAGCAGGTTTAGTACAACGCGGCGCTGTAGCCGCTTTTGGTGCCGATATTTACCAATGGGGATACCAGGCAGGCGTACAGGCAGCTCAATACTTAAAAACGCACAAAACCGACGGGCTGAAATGGGAAATGGTAAAAGTGAGGAAGAGGGTATACAATCCCGCTGCGGCAAAAAAATATAACATTACTGTACCATCAAACTTCGAGGCTGTTAAATAATCACTTTACCGTAAATTAGCTTTCAGCTTTACGCATTAAGCTTTCAGCTCCAAAATATGGATTTTTACCTTACCGCTTTATTGCAGGGATTGTGCTTTTCGGCAATTGCGCTGGGAATTTATATCTCGATGAAGATTTTTAATATTCCTGATATCACCACCGATGGCAGTTACACTTTGGGCGGTGCTGTTACGGCTGTAATGCTAAGTCGCCATTTATCACCGTACCTTATTTTACCTACGGTGATCATAGCGGGCGGCCTGGCCGGGGCTTTAACGGGGCTTATTCATACCAAGCTAAAAATAAATGCTTTACTGGCCGGCATCCTGGTCATGACGGCCTTGTACTCAGTCAATCTTACTATCATGGGCCGCTCCAATGTGCCGCTTATAGGTACGGCTTCGTTGTTCTCGCTTTTAAGCATCGTGGCCGATCCTAACCAGAACACATTTATCCTGCTCTCTGTCTTCGTGGCAATAATAACCTTACTTATTGGCTACCTGCTCAAAACAGATTTCGGCATAGCCATGCGTGCAACCGGCAACAGCGAATCAATGATCCGTGCCTTGGGTGTTAATACCGATAGGATGAAAATTACAGGCCTGGCACTGGCCAACGCGCTTACGGCACTCAGCGGGTACCTCATCGTGCAATTCCAGGGTTTCGCGGATATCAGCATGGGCATCGGGATAGTGATTGTAGGTTTAGGTTCGGTGATCATTGCCGAAACGCTCATCAACTGGTTTCGTATTACCAAAGTATGGGTTAGTTTGGCCCTGGTTTTGGCAGGGGCCCTGATATTTCAGCTGGTATTGGCCTTTGTATTGGCCATTGGTGTTGATGCCAATTTGCTTAAGCTGGTTACCGCCGCGTTTGTATTGTTAATTGTTAGTCTTCCCCGTTTATCATTCAATAAAGCCTCATGATAGCTGTAAACAATGTACATAAGGTTTTCAATAAGGGGATGGCCAACCAGGTAAACGCGGTTAATGGTATCACGCTGCAAATTAAAAGCCAGGAGTTTTTGGTGATTGTAGGCTCCAACGGATCGGGCAAAACCACGCTGCTCAATCTGGTTGCAGGCAGCGTTATGCCCGATAGCGGCACAATTGCTATTGATGATAACGATGTAACCAAACTGGCCGACTATAAACGCAGCCAGTGGATAGCCCGAGTTTTTCAAAATCCGATGAGTGGCACGGCATCAGACCTCAGCATCCTGGATAACTTCAGGCTGGCAGCTATTCGTACCAGGCCTAAAGGATTATCTATCGGCATTAATGATAAATTTAAGCACGAAGTAAAAGATAAGATTGCCTCCCTGGGCATGGGGCTCGAAAATAAAATTGAGCAATCCATGGGCACGCTTTCTGGCGGACAAAGGCAGGCCCTTACGCTATTAATGAGTGTAATGGATAGCTGTAAGGTTTTACTGCTTGATGAACCTACGGCAGCGCTCGACCCCCGATCGGCCGATGTTGTGATGCGTACGGCAGATAAGCTGATCAGCGATTTTAAACTAACCGCCATATTGATCACTCATAATTTAAAAGACGCCTACAACTATGGCACACGAATAATACAAATGGGAGAGGGGTTGGTAATCAATGATTTAAATCAAAAAGAAAAGACCGTATTGAAACAAAATGATCTTTTTGATTGGTTTGCTTAAAAACTGGCAAAATAATTGTAATGGTACTGCTACCATGAAAAACAATAATTTTGAAAATATCTTCGACGCCTACCAGTTGGTAGCCGGCGCAAAAATAAAAGGAAAACAACAGGACGAAATTTTCGAGCTTGGAACCTATGACGCCCTTAAACGTGGCTATACCCTTTACCCGCTTGATCACGGCGTTAGATACGACGATTTTAGCGTACTGGTATCTGAAAGGGAATTGAAAAACAATTTTATGATAGAGGCAGGTAAGGCGAATACAGCTATTGCGGCGTAATTGCCGGTGACGGATTCATCATGCCGCGTGGTAAAATCTGGCTTTGAGGTAGACGATGTTATGATATTCGATCTTATCATGACGTGTTTTTAAGTTGTTGACTGTCAGTATTTAAAGTCCGTCATTGCGAGGCACGAAGCAATCCCCTACATGCTAAGTCTCACATTGTTCAGGATTGCTTCGTACCTCGCAATGACGGTAGTTTAGAACATTGGTTTAACTATATCCGTAGCAGGTCATAGCGTTTTATTTAGGTTTTACCTGATGGATACTCGTATGACATAATGTGTTCGCTCCCCGAGGAAAATAATCTTCTTATTTGGAAATCTCTCCATTTTGCAAATTCCCACTTTAATTGTAAATTTGTAAAAAAATAAATGATGCTGTTTAAAAATTCATTCTGTAAAACTATAATGTGGCCCATGGTGTCGCAGCAGAAGGGTTATGCATCAATCATACGCATCTCCACCCCGGTATAGTAACCATACTTTTTATACCGAAACATTTTTATTACGCATCATTATTTATTACAACAAGTGCTGAGTTTTAGCACAATTTTATACAATACAAAATTTATGGACACTTATTATACTATCGAAGAAAAGTATTTGCAGGCCGTGGATAAACTCTCTTATGGTAAAACTACCAAAGGGCTTAAATTACTGAACGAAATTATCAGCAACGATCCTTTATACGCACGTGCCCATCACCAATTGGGTATGTTGTACTATTACGAAGTTAAAGATTACCAAACCGCGGGCTACCATTTTAAAACCTGTATGGAACTGGAACCTTCATTTCCGGATAACTATACACATTATCTTGATTTGCTTGTGTTTTTGAATATGGAAAAACTGGTAAACAACGTATCTGTTAAAGCCTTGAATACCCCAGGAGTTGATACCGCCGAAGTTTACAGCCTGCTTGGCTTATTCCACGAAAAAAGCAAAGACTGGACAAAAGCCTTAATAAATTATCAAAAAGCCTTTATGGAAGTAACCGACCATAACGACAAAATTGATATTGAGCAAAGCATCAAACGCATCCGCTCAAAAATGAAACACACGCTGGCTTATACTTACCAGATAACGGAGTAAGGTGAAAGGTCAAAGGGGAAAGGTCAAAGGGGAAAGATCCCAAGGTCCGGAATAGAAGGACAAAAGCAAAAAGGTATACTGTATAACAGTATACCTTTTTTAATACCTTTTCAGTTTTAATCTTTCACCTTTGACCTTTCCCCTTTCGCCTATTTCGCTGCCCTTACTGCCTTAACCTGAGCCGGGCTTACTGCCGATGCTTTGTTGCCAAAGCTATTCCTTACATAAGTGAGTACATCGGCAATTTCTTTATCCTGCAAAAAATCGTGCGAGGCCATGGTGTTGGAGTAGCGTTCGCCGTTAATATCCACATCATCGCTAAAACCGTTTAGCACAATCTTTATCAGCCGTGTTTTATCGCCGGTTACGTAGGTGGTTTTGGCCAGCGGAGGGTTCATATTGGGCACGCCCATACCATCGGCCTGGTGGCAGGTTACACAGTACTCCATAAATACTTTACTGCCGGCGTCCATGGCTGCTTTTAATGCTGCTGCATTAGCTGTTTTGTTAACCGGCTTATGTTTTTTGGTTTGTGCCTGTAATCCGGCAATGGTAAAAAGGGTAATTAATGGTATTAGTACGAGGGCTTTTTTTAAGTCCATTGTTATTTTTTATACGTGATTTTGTAAATGGTTCCCTGGTTATCGTCGGTTACATACAGTGAGCCATCTGGTCCCTGCGCCAATCCGCATGGGCGATGCTCGGCACTACCTTTGGCTGCCTTTTCGGTACTTCCCGCAAAATTATCGGCAAAAACTTCATATGCACCGCTTGGCTTGCTATCTTTAAAAGGTTGAAAAACTACAAAATATCCGGCCTGCGGCTCTGGTGCACGGTTCCACGAACCATGAAAAGCGATGAAAGCGCCGTTTTTATACTTTTCGGGGAATTGGCTTCCGGTGTAAAACAATAAGCCGTTAGGCGCCAGGTGGCCCGGAAATGCAGCCGCCGGATTTATGGCCGTTTCGCCGCCTTCTTTTTTGCCATCACCCCCGTACTCGGGCATTAATATTTTTTTGTTTTGCTGCCAGTCGTAATACATATATGGCCAACCCGCGTTATCTCCTTTTTTAATAGCATACATACACTCGGCAGGTAAGTCGGCCGATTGTTTGGTGGTGAAATATTCCGGGAACAGGTCATGAAGCTGGTCGCGGCCATGCTGCATCACAAAAAGCTGGTTATTTTGCTGGTTCCAATCCATACCAACCACATTGCGTAAACCGGTGGCGTAACGTATGCCATCGCCATAGTGCTGGTTAAGCTTATCGGCTTTAAACTGCCAGATGCCACCTGCCGAATCTAAAATAGGGCAGCCTTTTTGGCCCGGCGAGCCTTTTTTTCTATCGGCTACCTGGCAGGCGTTGGAATACGCGCCAATGTTAACATACAGGTTGCCATCGTTATCAAGTGTAATGGCTTTGGCCTCGTGTTCATTGCGGCTTAACAGGCCTGTTACAATTTTTTCAGGCTGATCAGGGCTTATTACTTCATTATTATCATTCAGTTTATAACGGAAAACTTCTTCGTCGGACGATGCATACAGATAGCCGTTTTTTACATATGCTCCGGTGCCCTTATAATCGCCAAAGCTTGTTTTCAATGTGGCTTTATCACCATCCTGTATTAAATACAAAATGGTTTTGCCATCTTTTACGGTATTAAGCTTTACATAAATGTTATTTTGCGGCGTAATGGCTATTTCCCTTGCCCCGCCCAGTTTTTCGGCAATTGCGGCTGCGCTGAAACCTGCAGGAAGCTTAAGACCGGCACTGCCTGTAGTTGCTGTTGTGCCGGTAGTGTCGCTGCCATTTTTATTATCGGTGTTGCCGCTTTTGCAACTGTTAAACAGTATAGCACCGGCAATAGCTGCAACAGGCAGCATTGTCCATACGATGTTTCTTTTTTTCATGGCTTCTGATTGATTATCAAAATAAATAAATATACAGGGAATCCCGAAATCTGATTTGTAGTAATTGTATGACAATTAGGATTTTTCGGAAATCATTCCAGATAGCGGTTAATACGAGCTATAGGTAATACCGCCAAATTAAATTTCTCACAATCGATGCCGTTAACAAATTAAGTACTGATTTATAGCTGTTGTAACATATATAGCAACAATGGATTAAACCATTGCCTTTGCAAGTGGTCATAGCTATATAAAATTTAACAAAATGAAAAAGTTATTCATATTATCGGCAATAGCAATGAGTGGTTTAATAGCTAATAAAGCAAACGCTCAATTATCAATACATGTAGGTTTTAATGTTCCTGTGCACCGTGTTTATGTGCCAAGCCCTCCGCCTGTTGTGGTTGAAGAGCAACCGGTTTATAACGATGATTATGCCCAGGTAAACTACAACGATGATAGTGATGATTATTACTATTTACCCGAAGTAGAGGCTTACTATAGTGTTTCTAACCATTACTACTACTATAATAATGGCCGTGACTGGGTAACCTGTGCCTACTTGCCAGGCGCTTACCGCAACTATGACTGGCGTACCGCTACAAGATACGAGGTACGTGGAAACCGCCCTTATATGCACCACGATGTATACAGGCAAAGGTGGGGTGGTTATGCCGGCGACCGCGGCAACTGGGGTCACCGTTTTGAAAGACGATACGATGGAGGATATGCTTACCAAAACCGCGATAACAGGTTCAACAACCGTGGATGGGACAGGGGAAGAGATAATAACCGTGACCGCGGCAATTGGGGCGGCAGGCCGGATAACAGAGATAACCATGGTAACTGGGGCGGCAGGCCCAACAACAATGATAACCGTGGTGGCGGCAACCAAAACCATGGCAACTGGGGCGGTCAGGACCATGGCAACCAAAACCAGGGTGGCGGTCATGACCGCGGAAACAATGGCGGTGGCCAGGACCATGGTAACCGTGGCGGCGGACGCGAATTTGCCGCAAACCGCGGTGGTTTTGGTATGAGGCAATAAGCCGGAACACCGGTAATATGTAACACTAATTAATCCCTATATATAAATGAAAAGGCTGCCTTTTGTGGGCGGCTTTTTTTATGCCGTGTGCCTGCCAAAGTAAAGCCGCCGCCAAAATCAATAACGACAACCTGCTTTACCCGGCACCGTTTTACGTTTCTTTTTATTAACGAAAAAATCCTACTTTGTATCCAAATTGTAAACCTCTCCCCGGGATGAAAAAGAACGTTACTTTACTGCTATTTGTAGCGCTGGCTGCCAATGCCTTTGCGCAGGGTAATACTTTACAGGCAGGTACGCCGGCCGGTGAAAAATTTTCTGCCGAACGACTGCAACGCATCGATAACGTGATTGAACAAACCATCGATTCGGGCTATATCAATGGGGCAGTGGGGCTGATAGCCCGCAACGGCAAAATGGTTTATTATAAATCATTCGGTATGGCCGATGTTGAACAAAAAAAGTTAATGAATAATGATGCTATTTTTCGCATCGCGTCTCAAACTAAAGCCATTACCAGCGTAGCCATAATGATGCTGTTTGAAGAAGGTAAGTTTTTGCTGGATGATCCCATCTCCAAATACCTCCCAGCGTTTGCTCATCCAAAGGTGGTGGATACCTTCAATCCTAAAGATACAACATATACCACTGTTCCTGCCAAAAGGGAGATAACCATCCGCGATTTACTTACCCATACTTCGGGGATTGCCTATGCCCAGATAGGCTCACCCACCATGAATGCCATTTATGCCAAAGCCCATATCCCGGCCGGCTTTGTGAGTGATAAAATACTACTGGCCGATGCCATGAAAAAACTGGGCCCATTACCGTTGGAGCACCAGCCCGGCGAACGCTGGACTTACGGCCTTAATGTAGATGTTTTAGGCTACCTGGTCGAAAAGATATCGGGCAAAAGCTTGGACCAGTTTATGAAGGAACGCATTTTTGACCCGTTGGGGATGAAGGACACCTACTTTTATATTCCGGCAGCAAAGCAAAACCGGCTGGTAACCGTGTACACCCCCGATAAGAAAGATCACCTTATTAAATGGAATGCATCTACTTTTGAGGGGCTTAGCGCCGATTACCCAACCGTTAATGGTACCTATTATGCGGGCGGAGCCGGTTTAAGCTCGACAATTAAAGATTATGCTACTTTTTTGCAAATGATGCTGAATGGCGGCGTTTATAATGGCCAGCGTTTATTATCACGGCATACCGTCGAATTGATGACCACCAACCAGATTGGCGACCTCTACATCAACCCCAATAAAGAAAAATTTGGGCTTGGCTTTGGCCTGACAACCGACATAAGTTCAAAAAAGCTGGGCATAAGCGAAGGTTCATTTGCCTGGGGCGGCTTTTTTGGCACCCTGTATTGGGTTGACCCTAAAGAACACCTGGTGTGCCTGTTGTTTGTACAGAACTGGCCGTTGCCGCACAACGCCTTCCAGGATAAATTCAGGGCGATGGTGTACCAGGCGCTTACGGATTAATAAAATAGTAAAATACCGTAAAAATACGCTTGGCGTATCCATAAGGGGTAGTTATCTTAGCTTTTGTAAGTGTTTGATTTTAAGTTATTAATAAATAATAAATTATTGTAACACATCGAATCTCCCACCATACCTTCCACCAAACCTTTTTTTAACCTGAACGCAAATAAATCATGAGCACAACAGCACCTAAATCAAACGATGACCCAACAGAAACCGGGTCTCAAAATCAAATTTCTACCTGGGGAAAAGTAGCAGCGGGAATTTTACTCGCGCTATTTACATTATTAGCTTTGAATACAATCATCAGTTATTGGCCCGATAAGTTACCTCCGGCGGGCGATGACGGAAGGTATTATCATAAATGTCATATTACTATGCTTCTTGATAAAGCCGCTATTAAACAACCTGGCAGCCAAAAAGATACTGCAGCTGCCGCACTATTCAAAAATAAACAGGATAGTGTGATTAAAAAGATCAAAACCGGCCAGGCTAAGGTAGCCAAAGCCGATTCTGGCACAATAGCTGCGCTGAAGGCTGATCAAACCAAACATGCTAAGGCGGTTGATGATTCTACGTTAAAAGCAAAAAAAGCATTGGCTAAGGTCGATTCTGTAAAATCGGTAAAATACAACGATACCGTACAGAAGGCGGCTATCTACGATATTGACGATACTATTCAATTTAACACCATTTTGCTCATATTGGTTGCGGCCGCAGGCTTTTTGGGCAATATGATCCATGTGGCTGGGTCTTTCACCGCCTTTGTAGGTCTCGAAAAATTTAAAAAGAGCTGGTTACTTTGGTATTTTGTAAAACCGTTCACGGCTTCGGCGCTTGCTATCGTGGTTTATTTTACATTCAGGGCCGGCTTTTTGAGCACTAACGATGGTGGAAATAACTTAAACCTGTTTGGAATTATGGCTATATCGGCCATGTCAGGCCTGTTTACCGAAGTTGTAACAAGGAAGCTAAGAGATGTACTTGATGTAGTATTTAAATCAAATAGCATTGTTGTTCCCGTAATTTCCGGTGCTACTCCAGTCACGCTAAAGCATTCTGTTGCCAACCCTATTACTATAACGGGTACAAATCTTGACAAACTGCCGCTAAATATAACTATAGACGGGACGGCAATTGCACCCACAGGTAAGCCGACGGCTACGTCAATCGTTATTAATTTTACAGCTGGGGCTGCCGGTACCAGCCCGGTTTTATCCGTTACAGGCGTAGGTGTAAAAGCTTACACGCAAACATTTACAGTAGCCTGATACCAGGTGCCGAACAAAAAAGCCAGGTATTTTAAATTTGCCTGGCTTTTTTGCTTTAATACACCGCCTTAGGATTATCCAACTGGCCCTTTAAAACACTCCAAACATTTCCCGCAACAATTTTAGCGCCTTTTTCTGTTGGATGGATGCCATCGCCCTGGTTAAGATCTGGGTGCCCGCCTACGCCCTGCAGCAGGAAGGGTACCAGCGCCATCTTATTTTTGGCTGCAACGGTGGGGAACACTGCTTTGAATTTATTTACATAATCGGCACCCATATTTGGCGGTACCTGCATACCCAGCATCACCAGTTTGGCATTAGGGTATTTAACTTTTACCTTATCGATGATTGACTGGAGGTTCCTGGTGGTTTCGGCAGGCGATATGCCCCGCAGGCCATCGTTTGCACCAAGTTCCAGTATAAATATATCTACCTTTTGTTTTAATGTCCAATCTATCCGGCCGTTGCCTCCTGCCGATGTTTCGCCGCTTACCCCGGCGTTAATTACTTTATAAGGCAACTTTAGCGAGTCTATTTTTTTTGCGATAACACCGGGAAAAGCATCTGCCGGGTCATCCAAGCCGTATCCCGCAGTTAAGCTATCTCCAAAAAATAAAATCGTTTGCACCTGTGCCGATGCAGCAGCCTTATCGGCAGTATCTGCCGGTGCTGATGCGTTGGCGTTTGATTTATCGCCACTGCCGCAACTTGCCAAAGCAAATGTGGCTATGAGTATAAAAAAGATTTTTACTTTGTTCATAAAACTAAATACAACGCGGTTAGGCGTTTGTTCTTAATATCTCTAAAGGCGGTTTGTTCAATACGCCCCGGCTGTTTAACAAACCAATAATTACCGTTAGCAAAGCGATGATGAAAAATAAAATCAACGCAGGTACAAAGCTAACGGAATAAGGTATCTCGAAACTATATTTTGCTAAAAACCATGTACCTGCCACGGCAATCAAAATACCTGTTAACGCCGATAGACTGCCTAAAAACAGGTATTCCAACGCTGTTATGGCCAATATCTGTTTTCGGCTTGCCCCAAGTGTGCGTAATAAAACGCTTTCCTGTATGCGCTGGTATTTGCTTATACGTACCGAAGCTATGAGTACTACTATACCCGTAATAATACTAAACGCGCTCATAAAACGAATTACGTAACTGATTTTGCTTAATAACTCATCCAGGATGCTCAATACCAGTCCAAGGTCGATAATTGATATATTGGGGAATTGCCTTACCACAGCCTGCTGAAAAGCCGCCGATACTTTGTTGGATGGCACATGCGTCATCAACACCTGGAATTGCGGAGCATCTTCCAATACCCCGGTAGGGAACACAACCTGGAAATTGGTTTGTACTTTACCCCAGTTCACCTTGCGTACGCTGGCTACATGGGCAGGCATCGGTACCCCCTGCACGTTAAACACCAGCTTATCGCCAATTTTAAGGTGCGCGCGTTTTTGCAGGTTTTCTTCTACCGATACCGGGATGTCTTTCCCTGGCTCGGCTTTGCCTATCCATTTGCCGTCCAGCAGTTTCTCTGATGAGGATAATGTATCCCTAAACGTTACCCTGTATTCCCAGGCAAATACACCATGGGGAATTTTGATGGTAGTATCTTTAATTACGTCGGCGGCGGTTTTGCCGTTTATCTGCTCCAATCGTACGGTTACTATGGGCACCTGTTGCAAAACAGGCAACCCGTTTTTGCGCGTTACGTCGGCTACGGCATCCTTCTGGCTTTTTTGAATATCAAACAAAATCATATTTGATTGATTGCCGCTGCTTGATAAGTTTACCTGGCTGATGAGGATACTCTGGATAAAAAACAGCGTACAAATAAAGGCCGTACTTAGCCCGATTGAAACCATCAGGATTAAAGTTTGGTTATTTGGTCGGTATAAATTGGCAAAGCCCTGGCGCCATAAATAGCTCCAGCCGCTGTTGATAAGCAGTTTCATAACACGCATGAGCAGCCAGGCCACGGCGGCCAGTATCATAAAAGCTACTAAAATACCGATAGTGAAAAAGATGCTGCCCAGCCAGCTATCTAACTGCAAATAGGTAAAGCCTAAAACAAAGGCGATAATAAGCAGGTAAACCAGCCAGCTTAAAGGGTCGCGTTTGCGGCCTGCCTCGTCAAATGACATGCGCAGCGTGTTTAACGGTGATATATTACGCACCGATATCAGTGGCAGTAAAGCAAACAGTATTGATATAATTACCCCCAATAAAATACCCTGGCCAATAGCCAGCCACGATATCTCGACAGAAATAGTGAACGGCAAAAAATCTTTAAAAACTATTGGCAGCAAATGCTGTATGGCCGTACCCAAAGCCGCACCCGCTATAGATCCTATGAGCCCGATGCCAACAATCTGGATCAGGTAAATCAAAAATGCCTCGGATGCTTTTACGCCTAAACAGCGCATTATGGCTATCGAGGCTATCTTTTCGCGTACATAAATATGAATGGCGCTTGCCACACCCACGCAGCCCAATAACAGAGCAATAAAGCCCACCAGCGATAAAAACCTGCCCAGATCGCCAAATGCCCTGCCGGTATTTTCCTTACGGGTTTCAATGGTATCGTAGTTCATGCCATTTTTATCCAATATCGGGTCGAGCTTTTTGGTTAGCTTTTCCATATCAACTTTATGGTCGTACTTGTAGTAAAAGGTATAATTTACGCGGCTGCCTGTTTTCATGAGGCCGGTTTGTTCCAGATATCGCATCGGGATGTACACCACCGGGGCAATACCTGCCATGGCTCCGCTTTGCCCTGGGGCTTTGTCCAATGCGCCGGCTATCAGGAAATGTTCGGTGCCTATGCGTACCGAATCGCCAACCTTGGCGCCAAATTGCAGCATCAGCGTTTTATCAACCAGGGCTGTTTGTCCTTGTTTAAAGGAGGTGCCGGCAATCTCGGGCGTGGTTTCTATAGCGCCGTAATAAGGATAATCGCCCTGCAAAGCCCTTATCTGTACAAGCCTGGTGCCTTTGCTTTTTGGAAAATAGGCCATCGATGCAAAACTCCGCTCGGTTGATCTGTTATCGCCCAATGAGTCAAGCATCTTCTTCAGCTTCGGGTCGACAGGTTTATTCCCAGATATCAGCAAATCGGCACCGATGAGCGTTGCTGCCTGGCCATTTACGTCGTTTTGCACATTGTACCTGAACGAGTAGATAGCCACCAGCGCGGCAATACCAAATATGATGGCAGATATGAACAGGAACAACCTCGACCGGTTTTTCCTGCTATCGCGCAAGGCCATGTTAAACAGCCAGGCAACGTTTGTTTTTCGTTTATAATTAACCGGATTGGTGTCCATAACTTACCCGTTAATTGTTTTTTCGTCGGATACCAGCTTGCCGCCTTTTATCCTGATGATGCGTTGTGTTTTGGCCGCCAGGTCAAGGTCGTGGGTTACTACAACCAGGGTAGTACCGGCTTCCTTGTTCAGGTCGAAGATGAGTTTAATCACCTTTTCGCTGGTTTCGGCATCCAGGTTACCGGTTGGCTCATCGGCAAACAGAATTTTGGGTGCGTTTGAAAATGCCCGCGCCAGTGAAACCCTTTGCTGTTCGCCGCCGGACAATTGGGAAGGGTAGTGATGTCCGCGGTCGGCGAGGCCAACTTTGTCCAGCAAATCCAATGCCCTTGCCTTGATGTTTCTTTCGTTTCTTAACTCCAGCGGCACCATTACATTCTCCAAAGCGGTAAGCGTTGGAAGCAATTGAAAATTCTGAAAAATGAAGCCTACATACTGGTTGCGCACCTGCGCGCGCTGGTCTTCGGTTAAGTTGCCCAGGCTGATGCCATTTAGTTCCACCGATCCGGTGCTCGATCTGTCGAGCCCCGCACATAGCCCCAGCAGGGTAGTTTTGCCGCTGCCCGATGGGCCAACAATGGCATTGGTAGAGCCTTCAGTTATCGCGAAGTTGATATTATCGAGAACAGTAAGCGTACGCCCGGCGCTTTGGTATGTTTTACTGAGATTTTGAATATGAAGAATAGTTTCCAACGGATAATTTTTATACTTTGATAAATTGCCAACCAATTTGTTACCACATCGGTTTGCCTAAATATCCGGGAAATAGCATGCTTATAGCTGCTAAAGGCTACATTTTTTTATTTAATGACATAGCCATGTTTTTTAATGGCTATGACGCCACCAAGAAAGATTAGAACGGTTACCTGTTTCCGATCATTCAGAAATTAACAAAGTATTGGTTAAGTTCCCTCGATAAACAGAGCTAAAGGCATTTTCAAATTCTCAAATCTTCAAATTCTCAAATAATCCCTCTCATCTGCACATGTGTAGTCTGCACATTTGCAAAATCTACCCCTCCATTTCCTTCGCCGATTCTTCAACCTTTTTCTTTAGGTCTTCTTTAAAGTCGATGAGGTTTTTAACCAGGTATTCGTCGGCGGTGGATAGGATTTGTGCTGCAAGGATCCCCGCATTTTTGGCCGCATTCAGGGCTACAGTAGCAACCGGGATACCATTGGGCATTTGCAATATCGACAGTATCGAATCCCAGCCATCAATAGAGTTGCTTGATTTTACAGGTACGCCAATAACCGGCAAATGGGTTAGTGAGGCCACCATGCCCGGTAAATGCGCAGCGCCACCGGCGCCGGCAATAATTACCTTAATACCACGGTCGGCAGCTGCGCGGGCATAGCTAAACATTCTGTCGGGCGTGCGGTGTGCCGATACTACTGTAATTTCGTATTCAACACCTAATTCTTTTAATACATCGGCGGCATCCTGCATAATATGCAGATCGGATTTGCTGCCCATAATGATGGCTACTTTTGGTTGTTTTTGGTTCATAGTTCATAGTTCATGGTTCATGGTAAAAAATGGTCAGATGGAATTTCTGAGTGCAGTTATTTTTTTCACCATTACCTCATATTCATTATATAATATCTTAAATTGCTCTTGGGCAATGTACCCTCTTCTTTTTGCGATAAACAAACAGCTTACTACCTCTATTGCCGACCGGAGCGAATATCCCAAAAATACTTTAAAGACGGCTTTGCTTTGCCCTGTGGAACCTTCAGCGATATTCAAAACTACCGAATCGGCGGCTCTTTTTATCTGTGAAGTTAAAATGTAAATTTCTTCTTTAGGGAAAGTTTTAGTCAACTGATTAATTTGCTCATCCAAATCCATGGCCAATTGCCAAACTTGTAAATCCTCGAATCTAAATGCCATAAAACCTCAACTTACCGATATTTTAAAATTCCCACCAATCAATGATCCATATACCATAACCAATCCGCAGCTGCCATGAACCATCAACTATGATCCATGAACCATCAACTATGATCCATGAACAATTTCTTAACTTACTACCTTCAGCATCTTCTGTACAAATCTTGCTTTCTCAATAGCTTTCTCCCTATCGGCATCTACTATCGTCACATGCCCCATTTTGCGGAACGGTTTAGTTAACGCTTTACCATATAGGTGAATATATACCCCCGGCACCTTCAGTATCTTCTCAATACCCTGGTAAACCGCCGGGCCTTCGTAACCTGCTTCGCCCAATACGTTCACCATAATGGCATTGTTAAGGCAGGCAGTATCGCCTAAAGGCTGGTTAAATATGGCCCTTAAATGCTGCTCAAATTGCGATACCACGTTGCCCTCAATAGTCTGGTGACCGCTGTTATGCGGCCGGGGGGCCAGTTCATTAACCAATATTTTGCCGTTTTTATCTAAAAACATCTCAACAGCCAATAGTCCTACAATTTTCAGGCTTTCGGCTATTTTTTTTGCAATCTGTTCTGCCTGTTGCTGTATTTCAAATGGCAGGGTCGACGGCGAAATTAAAAACTCAACCAGGTTGGCCTCGGGGTTAAATTCCATCTCGACCAGTGGGAAGGTGCTTACCTCACCATTTTCGTTGCGTGCTACTATTACGCCTATTTCTTTTTCAAAATCAACCCATTGCTCTATCAGGCTTGGTTCTTTAAAAGCCTTGGTAAGGTAACTTTCATCAACTACCTTGTAAACGCCTTTACCATCATAGCCATCCCTGCGGAGTTTTTGGATATAAGGAAAAGGAATGACGCTTTGCTGTAATTCCCGGGGCGATGATATGATCTGGAAATCGGCGGTAGGGATATCGTTTTCTCTAAAAAATTGCTTTTGCAAACCTTTATCCTGTATCAGCCTGATGATGCGCGATTGGGGATAAACCAGCACACCTTCTTTCTCCAGCTGCTCCAGCGCATCCACATTTACCTTCTCAATTTCGATGGTAAGCAAATCAACAGTTTTGCCAAAGTTGTATACGGTTTCGTAATCGCCTAACGATCCTACGGTAAATTCGTCGCAAAGTTTGCGGCAGGGGGCTTCCCTGTCGGGATCGAGGATTTTAACCGTAACATTATAATTTATAGCCTGTTGTATCAGCATGCGCCCTAACTGGCCGCCGCCTAAAATACCTAATTTCAAATCTCCGTAAAATGCTTTCATTTGATGTTGCAAGTTTACCTGAAATCTTTCAAAAACCCATAACCTGCTTTTATATCTGGGTTGTTATCCTTTTTTTACTCTCAGGTAGTAAAAAACGCTGTGCACTATTAAAAATATGAACCCGGTTACCAGGTAAATTACTTTATATTGCGGGGGCAGGGGCATGGTAAATATAGTTACTATAAACGCTACCGGCCCGCCAAAATACAACGGCAACCGTACCGGCAGGTTATTCCAGTAAGCCGGGTTTACCAGGAATAATGATGGCAACGACATTATAAAAACGATAATGTTGAGCAACACTATCCCTTCACAAATTTTAGGCAGGGCGGTGGAGTAGTCGGCCCCTTTTTGGGTAATGGCGTAGTAAATGCTGTTAACAGCTATTGATAAAATTACAGAAAATATAACCGTTTTAAATAGTTGCCTGGCGAGTACTTTCATAGTTGAATGTTTTTGGGCATAGCCCGCAGGCCATGTTTTGTATGCAGGTGCAAAATAATGCAATAGCTTGCTTAAAGCTTTAATATAAATGTCACAAATTACTACACTGCACTATTTTCAATCTTCCTCAACAATATTATCGGGCGTTAACTTCCTGAAAAACATGAAACAAAGTACAATTATTTGTGCTACAAAATGGAGCGCATAAAATTGCTTATCGTCATTTTGCAGCTTTGTGCCTAACAGCACGTACAGCAAAATAGCCACCGGTGTAAGTAAACAGGAGATAAACGCCCTGCTTTTTGCATTTTTAAAGTTGATGGACATAAAAAGGCCCGGAATCTCAATAAGCGTTATAGGGATATTAAGCACTAAAGCGCCAACCAGGGTTGATGGCACCAGGTGATTATCCCACTGGCCCTTAACCGTGAACAGAATAAATACAAAACTGAGTACGATGGATAATAGCACCGAAAACAGGTACAGCAACAAAAGTAATTTCCAGATTTTCATAACTTATATAACAACCCCCGGAAGGCTGAGCGGCAATTTTTTAAAACTACATTTTTATTGCCGAAATAGAAATACTGATTAAAGACCGCGGTGTCCACCCCGGAATAAACACGTTTTCGGGCAGCTTTTCCGTCCTGTCATCCCCTTATTCAACAGTCAATTGTGCTCTCGGCTTAAATTTCTTTAAAAAAATAATCACAACATCTACACTGGTTTAACCTCCTCAAATTCAAGAAATTCACGCTCTTTTCCAATTCGTGAAATTCGCCTCAATTCGTGCAATTCGTGTCAATCTAAAACCTTTTATGTAATTATTAGTTATAACACCTGTGTTTATTTATTAATTATATAACTTAAAAGAAAAAACTATCAGGAAAACTACTACTCATTTACATTTCAATTTACGAACAAAATCAAAAAGAAAGATGAACATGAAAAAGTCAGTTTTAATTGCTGTGGCCGCGTTAGGCATCGGATTTTTATCGAACAACGTAATGGCGCAAACCCAACAAACCGATACAACTAAAACAGCCCCTGCAACTACACCCGCCGCTCCTGCTGCCGCATCGGGCGATGTAGTTGGCGTTTTAAGCAGTACTACAGATTTTGCCCCATTGGCACTGGCCGTTAAAACTGCCGACCTGGAACCTGAATTAAAAGGCCCCGGCCCATTCACCGTATTTGCACCAAATGATGTAGCTTTCAGCAAAGTACCAAAGCCTACTATGGACGATTTGACTAAAGACCATGGCAAACTGGCTAAAGTACTAAACTACCATGTAGTTGCCGGTAAATACACGAAAGCCGATATCATTAAAGCTTTAACTGCCGGTAAAGGAAAAGCCGTGTTAAAAACCGTGGACGGTGATAACCTTACCTTATCGGTAAATGATAAAAGCAATTTACAAATTGTAGATGCCAAAGGGAATGCAGCATTAGTTGTCTCGTTTGATACTATGGCTTCAAACGGCGTTATCCACGGCTTAAATGGCGTGCTGATGCCGCAATAATTTAGCCGGGCTGCACCTAAAGCAAGGCATCCCGGTATAATTACCAGGATTAATGATCAATTTTAAATCCAAAGGGTTTGGCAATAAAAAGCCAGGCCCTTTTTTATTGGTGTTATTAAACAACCAACCCGGTATGGTTCAATTTATAAACCAGTTGGCCGTCTATCGTTTCCGAATAAGTAAACCCGCTGCGTTCCAATAGTTTAACCGACGGCTCATTTTGCGGCATTGGCCAGGCGGTTATAGTTTTAAGCATCATATTGTTAAACCCAAACGCGATAACTTTTTTGATGGCCTCGCCCATCAGGCCTTTGCCCTGGTATGATGGCAGCAGTTCGTAGCCAATTTCGGCCGTTGCCGCGTCGTAATCAAAATTCCAGCAGCAAATGGTGCCAATAACGCCGGGAGTGTTTTTTAATTGGATAGCCCAATACACACCTTTCCCTTCGAGCCTATCCTGTTTGCGGGCCTCGATGAATTGATTAATGGCCTCCATAGTTTGGTCGTTACTGCGCCCTATAAAACGGTTTATAGCTTCATTGCTGCGGATAACTAAAAGCTGTCCGCTATCTGCGGTTACAAGTTCCCTTAAAACCAATCTGTCAGTTTTTAATTGCGGGAAAACGGCTGATGGAAAAACAATACCCATTATTTTTTTGGAGAAAATTTAGCTTTCCAGTATTTATTATCGGCAATAAGCGCAACGGGTATACCAATACAAATGATAAGGATAACCAACCCGGTTAAAGCTACATGCACCTTAATGTGATGGTAACCAATTTTGCTTAATGGCACTACAACCAGGTTCATTACCAGCCAAACTATAATGCCGTAAACAACGGCAATAATATATTTATTACGGATAAGCTTATCAAAAAACGGGTAAAGCAGGTAAAAGGCGGTGGTAAACAAAAATGCTATAAGGTAATGAAAAAACACGCCCGCCACTACCATTTGAGTGCCGCTGGTAAAAGCCGCCTTGCCAAATACGGCGCTTGCAATAAATTCAAAAATAACATCGGCACCCACCTTTGGGTTGGTAATAAAGCTCCAGATAATGGCAGCCATGCCATCCAGCGTGCCGGTTAAAAAACCAAGCCAGAAAATAGTAGGCAAAGCATCTTTGAACTTTGATGATTGGTTTTGTGCTGCCATGGCGGTGTATTTTATAGCATAAAGTTATACTTTTTATAAAAACCAAACGTATCGGACCTTTTATTTTTTATCTGTAAAAAAATATTAAAACTGATGCTTATTTTTATGCGGATGAATGCTGCTAACACAATTGAAATACCGGGCCTTATTACGCAAAAAATAACCCAAAAGCTGGTATTTAACACAGATGGCATTACTATACAAAAAGCTTCGCCGTTAGCTTCTTCTGCTTTTTTGCCTGCCGCCAATATCGCAGCTTTCAGGTATGGGGTTAGCTGGGTAAGGGGCTATCGGTTTGTTTTTGGCCGCCAGTATTTTGTGGAGGTGCAAGCCGACGACCGTAAAATTTCGCGTATTAAGCTGGGCAGTTATTACGGCATCCGTAAAGAAGTTTATGGCAAGCTTTGGAATGATATTATCCAGCAATTATGGCAAAACTACTTTGTAAACCTGTTTAACTATTACCACGACCTGTACAAAATTCACCAGACTTTTGAGCTTTGCGGCATCAGCTTCCATTTTGCAGGCATATGCTGGGACCAGCAGGATATTTTACCCTGGCACACCATAGCCATTAGCAGTTACAGTACCTATTTTATGATTTACAACTGCCAAAACAAAAAGCAGTGCAAAAGCAAAAACTTCGCCAATGACTGGAACGCGGTGATACTACAGGTATTGCTGAAAGAGATTGTTAAAGAGCGCAATGTGATGTTGTCATAAGCAAAAAGGTAGAGACGCATAATTGAGTCTACCGTTTGCAAATCGAACATGCAAATCGATATTGCAAATCTTGAATGTCCTGTGGGAGACGCAATTAAGCGCCTCTACAGAAGCAATCTTACTTCAAATACTCATCCAGCCAGGCAAACACTTTATTCCTTACATCTTCGGCATCAAACATTACCCCATAGCGCGGGGCGTTGGGTACAATAATCAATTCGCCGGCAGTTTTTGCGGCTAATAAAACTAT
>NZ_FODR01000005.1 GCF_900110415.1 Mucilaginibacter sp. OK283 | reverse complement strand
AAATACATAGTTTGCCTTTACGGCAAACTACGCTCTGTTCAAATTATGGTTGTCCTGCGTTTATTGGGGCTTCTGTGCTTAAGTTGACGGCTATGTCCATGTGGAAGGGCCGTTCGAAGTAACGATCAGGCAGGGAGCAGCGGATTCCGTCAGTTATAAAGTACCGGCAGTTATCGCTGATCGTTTAGTCGTTGAAGTGAACGGCAATACTTTACATATCCGCAATAAACATGATAACTGGTCGGCCGGTGAAAAAAGCTGGTGGAGCAGTAAAAGCTGGTGGCATACCCACCCCAAGCTTAAATTGTATGTGACCGTCCGTAACCTGGAGGCGGTTAAAGCTTCCGGTTCCTGCAACTTGTCTTTCGACGGCAGGCTAACTGCTCGCTCGTTAAAACTGGTTACCCGCGGCTCAGCCAGCATCAGCGGCGAAATTAAGGTGCAAACATTGGACGCTTCGATTGCCGGTTCCGGCCTGATCAAATTGAGCGGTCAATCCGAAACGGTCGAAACACATATCTCGGGTTCGGGTATGTTTTCAGCCAAAGAGCTGATCACTGCTAAAACAGGAGTGCATATTTCAGGTTCGGGTCATGCAGCTATTAACGCCAACATACAGGTAAATGCCTGGGTACACGGTTCGGCCAGTGTGGCTTATACAGGTGAGGCTAAGGTCAGCAGCAAGAAAAGCGATGACGCGGAAATCACACGGTTCTGATTCAACTGTTCGAATAGGCGTATAGTTCTGGGATGCCGTGCAATCTAAAACAACATTTGTCGAACAAACGCAATAAAGCCCGGCTTTAGGAAACCCGGCTTTACTCTGGCCTAAATATTATCAGGCATTTGCACTGTCTTATTGCGAATTGAACTGTCAAATCTTTCAAAACCATTCAAAATTATTGTGGCAGAATCGTGGCACTTTTTGAGTTGAAAAAAAGTGCCACAAAACAAAATTATTGATGAACGCCAAGTAAAATCAGGACGACATAGAGGGGTGAATAAATCAATAATGTGCCATTTTTATGGTAGCGGCAGCCAGCCTTTCGGAATTGCAAAGTACTAAAGACACTTCATCGTTAATTTAAATTTAACCTGTTAAACCCTGCGTGATTTCAACTCTGGTCAGGGAACTCATAATCTGTATTAAAGATGCCTGTTTGTTGGTATAAATACTGCCATGATAAGGAGCAACATGAGCAACCTGCTTATTAAAATGAAGCCAATTTTGCCTGATTAGTTCGTCATCATAACTAAGCCTGGCCGGAACGCGGATTAACCGTTCTATCCCGTTGTTAGTTTGTTCATCAGTCGGTCCCATAGCAGCGTCGCCGGTAAGCAACAGACCTCCGTTTTCGGAATTATATAGCATAATATGGCCTGGTGTATGCCCCGGAAAATGTAAAACTTCAATATTGAAATCATTCAGAAGCGGATGATTGACAGGGTCTGTAAATTCAAACCCATTAAAGTAAACCTGATCTTTGGGATGTAAAAAGAAAGGCACATCAAATTCTTTTTTAAAAGCCGGAATGTAATTACCATTGGCAACCACGTGACTATGGGAGTAAATGAACCCTGCGACTTCTAATTCAGATCCGATAACCTGTTTGATTGGACCAGATAAATAATAATTAGAAGCGTCCATGATCAATGCCTTTCCACTGTTGATGATGATAAACGTGTTTGTTGCCATCCCCGCTTTAACAGCACCAGGATCGGTATGCTTAGTATCAATGTTTTATTCATTACTTTTTTATCAGATGGGCAGGTATAGGATGCTGACGTAAAAACGCTTTGCTCATCTCCTTTTTAACGAAAAAAGGATCATTGGCGTGACTCTTCATGTTTTTAACGACTGTCGCACCGTCCTATTTGATATTACTATCTGTTTTTTGATCGACATTTTAATTCCTCCTTTTTTATCAAATTAATTACTGGGTCAGAACTGGATGGACAACTGTAACCGCCCGCCCAGGCCGTTCTCAATAATGTTTCTGAGGACAGAAATTTTCGCATTTTCGGCCTCCACCTAGGCTCGAACCAGGGACCAAAAGATTATGAAACTACTTTATAAATTTATAAATATTTAATAATCAATTATTTATAACACAATTTATGCGAAGACCAAAAGGCCATGGGAATAGACCAAAAGATCATATTTTTGGATAGCAAACCGTTTGTAAAAACAAGTATTTATTTACCTCTCCTTAGGTTCAACAATGACACAACTTTAAGCTGGACATCATCTATTATTTGCCAATCGGGCTTGATATAAATATCTGTCGTTCTTGTTGTGTGATCAATGTGATTTAGAGCAAATGCTACATCATCTTTCGAAAACCGGCATTCATTCCGGGCTATACTACCAAATGAATGGCGAGCACAATACATAGTCAATGATGGAATACCTTTTGCCTCGCCGATTTCCTTCAACCCTTTATTAAGTGCTTTATTAAAGTTACTGGATTCCGCGTACCTCTCTCGCAGTCTGCCTATATGTTTGAACAATAGTGGAGAGGCCTCCGGAATGAGATTTATGCTTATAAACGCGCTGTCCTTTCTCCGTTTTCTGGTTTTTGACCGGTTATAATTCACCCTATTTTTCACAATGGACGATTGGCTAAGGTCATAGATATCTTTAGCGTTCATCCCGCACATATAAAATGATAGAAGGAAGATTTCCTTTGCTAATTCTGCTCGTGAACCTGGAATGCAATTAAACTCGAGGATTTTAACTATTTGTTTGACAGTTAACGCTCTTTTTGCTGTCATCGGAGCTTCGATTACCTTATGCTTTTTGAATGGATAGTGTTTGATCCTGATTAAGCCCCGGTCTTCATCATTAAATCTGTCCCTTGCAGCATTGAAAAGGGTTCTAAGGTCACGTATGTGATTATGGAGACCCGAATCAGAAAGCCCCTTGCTAACATAATTAACATCTTTTCCGAATTGATTTTTACGTTTGAACCTTCTTTCCTTTCTTAGGTACCTTTCATAGTCGGGCAACATTATCGAATTTATTCTATCTATCTCCACCTTTTGACTTCCGAAATAATCACACAGGCTATTTATAACTGTTAATATCGGATAGGCACTCCCCTTCCTGCCTTGCTCTTTTAGTTCGCTCACATATTGTCTTGCAAAAGCGATAATATCAATTACGGCATTTTCATCGGGTTCTGTCAAGCGACTTGCCAATTGCTTGACATCTAAATGCACCAGCATACGATCCAACTCCAGCAACCTCATTCGGTATTTTGCAATTTCGGTTGAAATCACGGAAAGCAAAAACCTGTCTTTTACAGTAAAGTCTTTTTTAAGTTGCTTTTCACCAGCGAAATGGTTTGTGTTAATGTAAGTAACTTTTCGATTGTGAGTCAATCGAAACTTAATGTTGTAAGTACCGTCTTCTTTTTTGTGGTGTTTAAGAACCACTTCTTTGATTGTAGCCATACTGACGAAATCCGTTGTAAAACATTTGTAAAACATTTTCGTCAAGTTGGGCAGTTTTTCGTGTTAAACACAACGCATCAGCTATCAACTGACGAATTTCATTTTTTATCGAAAAACTGCCCTGAGGGCATAAAAAAAGCCCTTTTACTGCTGTAAAAAGGCTTTTTAGAAAGGGGTAAATGATGGGGCTCGAACCCACGACCCTCGGTACCACAAACCGATGCTCTAACCAACTGAGCTACATCTACCGTTTGGAGAGTGCAAAAATAGAAATCTTCGGCCTATTTGCAAACTCTTTTTAAAATTACATTCAGCTTACCGCTTTTATTTAGAACAATTTTAATTAATGGCTAAATTTGTCATTATGGCTGAGCAATTAATTGAACTGAACGTGACCGGGATGCATTGTAATAATTGCGCCATGTCTATTCATAAACTCCTTGAAAAAAAAGGGTTACATAATATATTGGTTGACTTTGCCGGCGAGGAAGTAAAATTTTCAACCGAAGACGATTCCAAATTGCCCGATGTGATAAAAGGCATAGAAAATTTGGGATTTAAAGTAATTGATGATCTCAACCAGCATTCGCCGCCGTTTTATGAACTGGTAGAGAACAAATTTATCTTCTGCGCCATCTTTACAGCGCCACTTTTATTGCATATGCTGCTGCCATGGCATTTTCTACATCGGCCCATGGTACAGCTACTTTTATGCCTGCCTGTTTTTATTGCGGGCTGCCTGCATTTTGGAAAAAGTGCCTGGAATTCGGTTAAAGCCGGTGTGCCTAATATGGATGTACTTATATTTATTGGTTCCACATCGGCGTTCGTTTATAGCCTTGTTGGTACTATTCAGGCTTTAGGCGGGCGATACCAGTTTTATGAAACCTGCGCTACCATCATCACATTGGTATTATTGGGTAACGTTTTAGAAAAACGTTCGGTTACGCAAACTACGTCGGCAGTAAAAGATCTGATAAAATTTCAACAGGTAAATGCCAACAGGATGGTGAATGGAGCTATTGAAATAATTAGCGCCAAAGATGTTCGCCCGGGGGATACCCTGGTGGTAAATCAGGGCGACAAGGTGCCCGTTGATGGCGAGATTCTTTCAGGCAACGCCTCTGTTGACGAAGCCATGCTTACCGGCGAAAGCATACCGGTTGAAAAAGATAAATATGATAAAGTTATTGGCGGTACTATAGTAGTTAATGGAAACTTCCATATGCTGGCCACCAAAGTTGGCTCCAATACCGTCCTGTCGCAGATTATCGATCTGATGAAAAAAGCACAAGCCGCCAAGCCCCCTGTTCAGAAATTGGGCGATAAGGCAGCATCAATATTTGTACCTGCAGTTATATTGATATCATTGATCACATTTACGTTAACCTATTTTGTAGGCAACGCGGGCTTGCAAAAATCATTGATGAATGCCATTGCCGTGCTGGTTATTTCATGCCCATGTGCTATGGGTTTGGCTACCCCCACAGCTGTTATGGTTGGCTTGGGGCGGGCTGCAAAAAATGGCATCCTGATTAAAGGGGGAGATACTATTGAAGCTGTTGCAAATACCAAATACGTAGTTTTTGATAAAACAGGCACACTGACCACAGGGAAGTTCAGCATTAACAAGATCAAAGCAGAAGCCGGTACAGACCTGGAATTAATCCGGGGCATAATCACCGCTATTGAAGAACGTTCAAACCACCCTATTGCCAAATCATTGGTCGACGGTTTAAAAAAACTACCGCAGCAAAAAGTGATCTTAAAATCTGTTCAAGAAGAAAAGGGGTTAGGAATGCGTGCAGAAGACGTACAGGGCAATCATTACTTTTTAGGAACTGCCAAACAAAGCACGGAAGATAATTTCAACCTTTCGCTTTATAAAAACCAGCAATTGCTGGCCCAGGTTGCCATAGACGACGAGATTAAGCCCGAAACAGCCCTACTGATAACGAAACTTAAAAAAATGGGAATTGTACCTGTACTTTTAAGCGGAGATAAAAAAAACCGCTGTTTGAAAGTTGCCAGCCAGATAGGTATTACTGAAGTCCACTCCGAAAGACTTCCCGATGAAAAGTTGAAGGTAATTGACATATACAAACAAAAGGGTAAAACCATAATGATAGGCGACGGCATAAACGACGCCCCTGCCCTCACCCGGGCCGATGTGGGTGTATCAATGAACGATGCCAGCCAGGTAGCTATCCAATCGGCAAGTGTGGTGTTGTTAAATACTGATTTACATTCAGTTGTTAAATTTTTGCAGATTAGTAAGCACACCCTGCTTACCATTAAACAAAACCTGTTTTGGGCTTTTGCCTATAACATTATAGCCATACCGGTGGCGGCATTCGGTTTTTTAAACCCCATGGTTGGCGCCTTTGCCATGGCTTTTTCTGACGTGGTGGTAATTGGTAATTCGTTGAGGCTGAAAGTGAAGAAAGTTGATGGTTAATAGTTCATGGTTCATGGCCGCTTCGAACTGATGTTAAACTAATAAAGTTTATTATTTTTGCCCGATAACGGTTTATTAATCACACCATGATCTATGAACCATTAACCATAAACTAATAAATGATCGAGATTTTTACAGACGGTGCATCAAGTGGTAACCCGGGACCAGGAGGATATGGAGTGATATTGCGCTCGGGGCAACATTATAAGGAACTATCCGAAGGTTTTCGTAAAACTACCAATAACCGGATGGAGCTAATGGCCGTTATTAAAGGCCTGGAGGCGTTAAAAACACCTAATCAGCAGGTTATGATCTTTTCCGACTCTAAATATGTGATCGATTCTATCGAAAAACGCTGGGTTAATGGCTGGGTTGCCAAAGGTTTTGCCGGCAAAAAAAACAAGGACCTTTGGATGCGTTATTTAAATGTTAGCAAACTGCACCAGGTAAAATTCACCTGGGTACGCGGCCATAACGGCCATCCCGAAAATGAGCGTTGCGACCAGCTGGCCGTAGCCGCCGGCAAGCGTGCGCCGCTGCTTATCGATTCTGTTTTTGAGGTTGAAAATGCAAAGGCTGGATTGATGTAATTTTTGCACTCCCAAAACTTCTTAAAACTGCGTTTCTGTTCAAATTTGGCACAAAAAAGCACAAAAAACAGGTACAAATAGTCAAAAAAGCAACAAAATATCTACAAAAAATCTACAAAAAAATTCAGGTTTTAGTCGTTTAAGAAGTTCCTGTTTAACCGGTGGTTTTAATACCTTCCGGCCAATTCTATCACCTGCAAATCCTGGATCTTTTCGCCATCGATATTAAAGCGCATCAGGGTGCGTACTTTGTGCCAGCCTTGCTTGCCCGCCGCGCCGGGATTGAGGTGCAGCAGGTGTAGTTTCTTGTCGGGTATTACTTTTAAAATATGCGAGTGCCCCGTGATAAATAGCTTGGGCGGATTACTGTAAATTTCGGCCTTAATATGCTGGCTGTACCTGCCGGGGTAACCGCCTATATGTGTCATCCACACATCAACGCCCTCGCAGTTAAAGCGCAGGTTTTCGGGGTATATCTCACGGACATCTTTATCATCAATATTTCCAAAAACACCTTTGAGCGGCTTAAAGGCTGCCAGCCGGCCAGCAAGTTCGATGGTGCCGAAATCGCCGGCATGCCAAATCTCATCGCAGTTTTCAAAGTGTTTAAAAACGGCTTCGTCGAGGTAGCTGTGGGTATCGGATATCAGGCCAATTTGGGTCATGGGGTAAAGATAGTTTTAAAGAGGCAAGAATCAAGAGTCAAGAATCAAGAGTTAAGACATAAAACAAATAGCTCACGCGGGCTTTCAGCCCGTGTGTATCATGGTTTCAGCTTTCAGCTGAATTTCGTAAGCTGGAAGCTTACATAATGGTTAACCACGAGTTACGCTGCGCTAAACTCGCGGCAGCGGCACTGAAGTCAAAAGCTTCTCCAAGTAAATGCAGGCCAGACCAACCGCATCAAAAGCCTTTTATCACTTTGATGAGAAAACGAAAGCCCAATTGTCAGGGAGTAGCTTTGGTAAGCTATAAATAAGCAGCCCAAAAATGGTACAATTAACAAAATTGTTAAGATTATTGATAAGGTTCTCATGCTAAAAGGCTAAAAAATAAGGCTGTAATGTACGTTTATATTCTTCAGAATAAACATTTACATCTTTATAAATGGTTAAAGTAGCTATTTCTGTCGAAATTTCCTGAAAACCCAGCATCAAAATTTCCCGGTGAGGCTCATCTTTTTCAAAAGACCTGATTTTTATGGCCTTTTGCAAGTACAATCCGTTTCTTTCGGCCAGGACCTTTACTATTTCAGCCGTATCCGGCGGCAACACCAGCCAGCAAACCCCATTGCCGGCAAGGTGATTAGAAACGGATTTGATTAATTCTTCAAAAAACCTTCCGTCTGCATGTTTAGCCTGGTTCTTCTTCGCACCGGGCGACAACAAGGAATTGATATAGAAAGGCGGATTGGAAACTATAACATCATACCGCTTTTCAGGATAGGTTTTGAAAAACTCCTGGAAACCCGAAAGGTAAACAGCAAGTCTATCCGCAAAAGGGGAGTTTTCAAAATTACTCCCGGCAGTCTTCGCCGCGTTTTCATCAATCTCTACAGCATCAATTTGTGCATTAGCAAAACGCTGGGCCAGCATCAAGGCAATAACACCGGTTCCGGTACCGATATCCAATATAGATTTTGGGGCATCGGCAGTTGCCAGTGCGCCAAGCAAAACACCATCTGTATTAATCTTCATGGCGCAGCCGCTTTGGTCAACGCTGAATTGTTTGAAGTGGAACATTGGTGCGAATTTATGATATAATTTACCTCCAGAAAATGGGCAGTATAACACAACACTAATAAGATTATTAAGATAGCAGGGGGATGCTTATGAAGTGTAAAAATCCGGTGTTAAGTAAAAAATAGTATCGATAAAGAAAAGCACACCGTCAGAGGAGAGGATGTTTTCGTCGTGCAGATCTTCAAAGATCAAGCCTAAACTGGTATTAAAATAGTCGTTGTTACGCCTATTTTTAAAATGGTTGAATTCTAAAAATTCTTTAACAGCAGCAAGTTCAGTTGGTTCAGATGCAACTATAAACTCTTGCATAACTACCGCATTCAGTTCGTCATCGATCATTTTGAAACCGAGGAAGACATAAGCAGTAGCCGGGAAAAAGTAATTATGAATAATCAGGCTATTGAAATAATCAAGCCAGCTTTCGTAGAAAATGCCACCATTGGTTTTAATTACATGAGTGCCGTTGAGCCGATATACCTTTTGTTCAGCACCTTCACTGATAAAATCACCTTGCTGAATTGCAGGCAAATAGAAAAGATCCTCCCGTTCGCCGAAAATTAAGAGTGCTGCTGTTTCTTTACTTTTGATACGCTGTTGTTCTTTAGCTGTGAGGCTTGTTGACGCATTTGATCTAAGGAAAGACTGGACTTTTTTGAGTTTACTTGCCTGGCCAGCAGGTTCATCTCCGAGAATGATATTTTGTAGTTCATCTTTGATGGGTTTCATTAATAATCAAAAATAAGATTTTTTTGATCAATTAAAAATAGCAGGTATGCTATGCAATAGATGTGTAGGGTAGCACAATGTTAGGGTCGTATTTCGATATTTGGAGCTATAAACGATATTCGAACAATGGAACAATACACAGCGGACCTTTATATTCATCGAATTGCATATTGTTCACCTGTCGGCGGGGCACACGTGGCACGCAGTACGCCAGCGAAAAAATAACTTTGCGTAACTGATATATAGTTAAACTTATCTCAAATCACCGAACAAATCAACTCCGCCAAACTGTTTACCTCCACAAAATTATCATCGCTGATGGCCTGCATATTCATGTGCGAATCTGAGCTGATGAGTTTTTTGATGAGGCCGCTGTTTTTTAATTTTTCTATGCCGTTATTGATGAATAAACCATGGGTGGTTATTACGTAAATATCGCCCGCGCCGGCGTTTTTGTAGGTTTGGGCGGCGTTGATGATGCTGCCCCCGGAGCGGATCATGTCGTCATAAATAATTACGGTTTTGCCGGCAACATCGGCGTTGATGGCGCTTACTTCGGTATGGTCGCCTTTTAGGCGACGTTTAAGGATGAAGGCAGCGTTTACGCCCATGTCGTTAGCTAACGATTCTACCCATTTGGCGCGGCCGGCATCGGTACTGGCCATTACAAAATTATCGCCTCCGTATTTCAGGGCTGCTTTTATCACCAGGTCTTTACAGTAAACGTGTACCGGGTACAGGTCGTGTTCAAAATAATACTGGATCCCTTCGGAATGCAGATCAAACAACACCACTTTGTTGCCCCTGTTTGATTTGGGAATGGCAGAGATGAGCCGTGCGCGGGTTTTGGCGGTTACAATCTCGCCGCTTAGTACGGCACGTTCCATGGTGGAGTAGCCAAAATATGGGATTACTAAGGTTAATGAATTGGCCCCGTAGCTTACCAGTGACGATGCCAGGTCATACAATTCAAGCGTTGCTTCGTCGGTTACTGTACCGCCTATAAGGATAATATCGCGGTTTTCAATTGGCGACAGGATGCGCTGGTAACGTTCGCCATCGGTAAAGGTGCTTACCTCAATTTGTCCTTTTTCAAACGTTCCGCAGGCCATTACCTTTTGGGCCAGGTATTCATAATCTTTTATCGCGAACAGTAACTTTTTCATGTTAATATTTTAATGGCACAGGTATTCTGTAAGGTCAAAAAGTGATGGCCCAGTGCGATTCCCTCCCATGGGAGGGTGGAGGGAGGGGTTTCTACTTTATGCTTTTACTCTTGCCTTATGGTTGGAGAAACCCCTACCTTCCCTTCCCCAAGGAAGGAATCGCACGCCCCCTTGCTCCCTTAAACCGAACTTTCTAACCCTTGTTGGCATTTACATTTGCCTTTACCTGCTCAAAACTAACAGTATTTATCAATTCCCCGTTCTTAAAAACGGTTTGCAACAGGTCTTCTGCTGCGGGCAGGTTATCTTCATTAACTGTTTTAAATGTTCCGTCTACCTTAATCAGCTTTAACCTGCCAGCTTTGCTCTTTTTAAAGCTGGAGGTAATGTTGCCATCGGCATCCATTTCGGTCGGGCTTTTCTCCACCCTAACTTCCTGCCCGTTTACAATGGCGCAGCTGCATTTCAGGGCGAATTTCTGGGTATCGCGGTCAACTTTTTGAAGCAAAGCGCCTCCCATGCCCAGTACCAGGTTCTCGGCGCTGATGCTGTTTTCTTTTAAAGCTTTATAAATATTACCTATTTCGGTATAGTTTACGCCATCACCTTGTATTACCCTTACCTGTGAGGGCAGTACTTTGTAACCTTTGGCATTGATGGTAAAGCCAAATTTATCAAACAGGATATTGAAAATCTCTAACAAGGTCATCACCGGGTCGCCGCTATCCGGGCGGATCACCAGGGTGCCATCACGGTTCAATATCTCGTCGCGCAACTCCGTCCCCCAGTATTCGCTACAGGCCTTAAATATATTGTAGCTGTCAGATACGCAGGCAATAATCCCGGTGGGGAAAGTTTTTAATACGTGCCTGAAAACCTCCAGTTCTCCTTCCCTGCCCAATAATGTACAAATGCTATGTTCGGTGGCCGGGATGCTTAAGCCATAAACATTTTGGGCGTTATAATAATTAATGGCCATTACAGAACCGGCCAGGTTATCGCTGCCGCTAAAATTAAGCAAATGGGCGGCTCCGCCAATCTTAGCACTCTCCACACTGCTTACGCCGCGGAAACCAAAATCGTTCAGCACAAAGTCTATACCGGCCTCTGCGCCGGGTGTGGCGGTCTCCTGGTAATATCTAACCACTACCCTTTTTATCTGGTTGCTTAATGTAGCTACGGTACATGGGTACCAAACCTGCATCAGCAGGGTTTCTAAAAAATTGGTGAGCCAGTAACATTCCGGGTCGGTATTTTCAATGGTCATCAGTACGTTGCCGGTAGGTACCGCGGTGCCTTCGGCTACAGCTTTTATCTTTACGGGCAATCTGCCGTTGTATTTATCCAGTATGTACTGGAACTTGCTTTTATCAAACACATCGTCCCTGCCAAATACCTGTTTTAAAAAGCCATCGGCTTCGTCCAAATCATGTTGGGTAAATGCAGGGCCTTGCAGGTATTCTTTCAAAAAATATTGCAGGCCGAAAAAAATGGTTTCATTAAACATCCCTCCCCTGCTTTCCAGGTAGCTGTAAATTTGGGTGGTGCCAGGGTAATATAATTTATGGTGGGCGTACTTGTAGGCATCGGCCAGCAGTACTAAGTTTTCGCGTTTCATGGTGTTAATTGTTAAGGTATTTAGTGATGATCAATTTTAACATTTTGGCATGCTCATCATTAATCAGGCCGTTGCTTATCATTGGTGTAAGGTTTTCAATTTTAAACCAGGCTACATCTACAATATCGTCGTTAGCTACCGGCTCGCCTGATATATGGTCACAACTAAACAACAAGGTAATAATTTTATCGGCTTCGTTGCGGTAGCGCCAGTCGTTTACACGGTGGCTGGTTTCGTAGGTCATGTTGCCCACCTTCACGTTTCCACATTCTTCGGTGAGTTCGCGTTTGGCGGCGGCTTCGTAGCTATCGTCTTCCGGGTCGGCAAAGCCGCCTATAAAGCGCCATTTGGGGCTGTTGGCTTTTTTCCCTAACAACAGTTCGGTTTTATTGTTCCTAAACATGGCCACATCAACCGTTGGGTATACTTTGGTGTATTGGTTATAGTAAGCGTACAGGATGCCCGCGCGAAAATCGTTGGAGTCGAAAACCTTATCGGCGTATTGTTTACGCAATTCGGTAGCATTGTAATCGCCGTGAGCGGGCAGTTCAACGGTTTCAAAATGGCCCTGGTAGTAAGGGATAAAGCTATCCCGGCTGCCAAACAGCGTGAAATTACCATTAGGGAAAACACTTTTGAGCAAGTTATCAAGATTATCAGACCACACCTTGTCGCTCGGATGATCGCTCACCGGCAGTACAATCACATCCGGGTATTCCCTTTTAATCATTTTTTCGCGGGTATGGTAATCATACGGGTTTTTCCGGCTGCCCATTACCGGGCTTACCCCAAGCAGGATAATTAATTTAGCATAATCCTTACTTACGGTATCTACCAGGTTTTTATGTCCATCGTGCAGGTACGGCGTTTGGAAGCGGGCAATAATTACGGCTATTTTCATCTTATTTGCGTTAATTATACGCAAATATAAATATGTGTTTTAAGTACGCAAATTATTTTGATTTTTTTTTTATATATCTTATACAATCAGGCCCTATAAGTATTTGGCAGCCCGGTAAAGTTTCCCCCGGTTGGAGGTATTATAGTATACTATTTTTTAAAGCCCTACCCTACTTGGGAAGGTACGGGAGGTGCTTAACCGACGAATATCCTCAACTTAACGGCATTAACCCGCCCCTTTACATTTTTTTATTAACAATGCCTTAAATGTGTTAACAAATTATTTATGTCAAATATTTTGAATTAAAAAATTTTAATGCATGTTTACACTGTAAAACCAATTGTGAGCATGCCGAAAACAATTCGGCGTTAATCGGGTTAACTTAAATTAAACAAAAAGAACTTATCATGGCAACAGAAAAAGGAAGCGGTATTACCGCGTATTCAGTGAAAACCAAAACTAAGAATGTACCAATGGTTGATCCGGTGATCGACATTAAATCTGGAAGGTACATTGCTACCGGTACAGATGGTGCAGGTAACAAAATGGCTGCAATCATGGGCAAAGCCACTGCCGAAGAGCATATTGCCAATGGTAACGCTAAAAAAGGTACTGGCTGGGCTTAATATTTTTATTAACCGCAAAAGCCCTGCTTAAGTTATACTTAACCAGGGCTTTTGTATTTTAAGGATATTTTGTTACCCATGACGCGTTGGGCTTACACAAACATTGGCTTGAACGCTGGCTACAACTCACCCCGGCTACGCTACGCTGGCCGACCCTCTCTCCGGCTGTGCCGCAAAGAGGGTGAAGCTCATTTTTTATTTTTTTGCCCCTCTATGCGCGAAGCGGAGGGGCAGACGGGCGTGGCCTCGTCGGGGTGAGTCGACTCGCCGCCATGCGATAAACGTAATTCCCACTTCAGAATCTGCGGATTTTGCTATTCAGGATGTCATAGGCGTTCTGCCAGGACGCTAAAAATAAAATAAGCAAATTACTTTGCGCCTTAGCGATCTTTGCGCGAAAAACCTCTTAAATTAATGGCATTACCCTTCCCCAAGGAACAAATCGCACGGTCCCCTGCTTTTTTTGTTCCCAATACCCTGAACTTAGCGCCTGTAATGGTGCCTGGCAGACATTACCCATAAGTAAAACTACGTACGCCCAAATGGGTGAAAACACCTATTTCATCGCTTTTATTTTTGCTTTAATTTTATCGTACCTGATTATTTAAAGCATTTTAGCTATGGCTGTACGTATTCTTTGTATTAAAACTGATGTAACGCCACATGAAAACCCATACGTGGCAATAGATTCGCTGGAGTGGATTAACGAACGGATAAATGTTAAGGGGATAACCGAACGGGCAAAACTTTACGACTGGATAAAGAACGAGGACGGTGAAGCTTATATTATTGACGAACGCGGCAATAAAACCTGCCTAATACCGGCACTTTGCCCCAAAGGCAATAAATATGTAAAAACCGTTAGCGACGAATCTGAAACGGATATTTTACTGGGCCTGCCCGAATCGGCCTGATTTTGCTACCACCTGCAAAATGGCGTTACCGATAAATTCGAATTGTAATACCTTGCGTCGCCGGTGACTTCGGTGGTAACCCAGGGCGGCAATATAAACTTTTCGTCTTCGCTTTCCAGTTCAATTTCGGCAACCAGCAAGCCTTTGTTATCGCCCAAAAATTCGTCAACTTCCCATACCTTGCCGGCAACATCAATCCTATACCTGCGTTTTTTCAGTTCGGATATTGCAAAATTATCCAACAGCTCTTCCCCATCTATGGCAGGGATTGCATACTCGTACTCTAACCTGCTCAAGCCGGTAGTACCGCCTTTTATAGTAATAAAGCCTTCATCGGGCGTTACGCGCACCCTGATAGTTTTACCAGGCTCGCTTAAAAGATAACCTTGCCTAAAGTACGTGCCTATCGGCTTTGGCATTTGTAGCCATTGATCATGATCAACTAAAAATTTTCGCTCTATTTCAACTCCCATTTGTTTCTTGCTTTTACTACTTAACGGCCCGGCTGATGGTTAGTTTTAAAATTACCGGCGATGCAAATATTGTTTTATTAAATCAATAACGTACATTTAACTAAAATCCTTTACCTGATGATAGCCCAAACGAAGCTACCTGTATTACTCCTGACACTTTTAATATTCTTCAACCTTGCCTGTAAACACCCTCCTGTTGTTAAACATAACGGCGAAAAAGACCTGATATCGTTTAAACCGGTATGGGGAGTGGCTTATTCAGAAATTTCGCGACTTACAGCAAACGGCCTTTCGTTCACAAACTATGGTTACCAGATGGAGCCTCAATGGCGTATCAACTTTGTATCCAACGATTCGGCAAGCATCTATAGCCCTACTAAGGGAAAATTCATCAACTTTCCGTTAACACGTGGTTACGACTCCATTTTTAATACCGCGCGCACCTGGCTCAAAGTAAAAGCAATGAACCGGGATAGCCTGAAACTGGAAATGATTAACTCGTATGGCGATACCGTTGATACCCGCGGGGAAAAATTGTACATGACCTTTTATGCCGATGATTATATTAAAAACACCTTGCACACCGATACCGCGGTGTTAAAAAGACCAAACCGCAAGGATTCACTCTTCATCAGGGCGTTATCCGATGCGGCTAATAAAGACTACACCAAAGCATTTGCAGCCAGGCAGCCTGCTTTTTTAACCAGTACAAGCCCTCGGGTTAAGGTAAAAAAATGGGTTGCCGAGGGCGATCTGCTTAATCACTTTGATACGTCTGATGACTATATGCACCCAACCTTTGATGTCGCGATAAGTAAAGCTTATGCTGATTTTTACTATTCATTCAGCGTGTATATTGATTCGGATGGGCAAATGCATTATAATCAACCGCTCATCCCCTTTCTTGGCCAATCCTTAAAAGACAACTACATACGGCAGTCTTCCGCCGTCATGAACAGCTATTTAAAACATTACCTGAAAGTTACACCTGGCAAAACATTGAACATGCTGCATGCCAGCGAAATTAACATTCATGTGCAGGGAATAACGGGAATATAACTAGTTTATTAGTTCACTGGTTCATTAGCTCATTGGTGAAAAGTTCGGTAGAGGTGCTAAAATCTCTTGTTCAAAAGTCTTTCGTCCAGGCCCTCCAAACCTTCGAAAATAAAAGTCCCTTTTAGCAGTTTATTGAATTATATATATCTTTAAGGCGTATGCTATCTATCAATATAAAAACAATAAAACTGGCTGGTTTTATACTGCTTACTATCATCTCCATTATACAAACCGGCTGTAGTGGCGGCCCGGGTAAGAAAAAAAAAGAATTAATAGATTTTAAGCCTTATAACGGCATCAACTATTCTGAAGTAAAACGCAGACAAAAAAACGGACTGTCTTTTAACGAATATGGCTACCAGCTGGAGCCGCAATGGAAGCTTAAGTTTGTATCAGACGATTCGGTAAGCATATACAGCCCTACCAAAAGCGCATTCATCAACTTTCCGCTCACGCGCGGGTACGATTCTATTTTCAATGCTGCCCGCTCCTGGTTAAAGGTTCAAAAAATGACCAAGGATAGCCTTATCCTTGAAATTATTAAACAAAAAGGCGATTCGCTTGATATTAAAGGCACCAAAGTATACATGCTGTTTTATGCTGATAATTATGTAAAAAACGTTTTGCATACCGATACATCCACACTAAGGCACCCGAGCCGGCAGGATACTTTGTTTATCCGCTCATTGGCGGTAAAAGCAAATGCCGATTATAAAAAACAGTTTTCGGCAAGGCAACCAGCCCTAATTACCAGCAAAAGCCCGCAGGTAACGGTTAGCCGTCGCACTACAAAACCCACTATCGAAAACAATTTCGACCCGTCCGACGATTACCTCGACCCTACTTACGATATCGTGATCAACAAGGCTTACAAAGATTTTTACTATTCATTTACCATGTATATTGATGATAAGGGCGGCATGCATTACGGCAAGCCCCTTATCGACCTTGATATCAGCGGGCCCGAATTTACCGCGGCCTATAACAGGATGGCCAATGGTATTATGGATAGCTATTTTAAGTTTTATCTTAATGTAAAACCAGGCTCCACCTTGGGTATTATACATTCCAGCATGGTATCTGTACATGTTGAGGGCAAAACGGCACCTGCTAAATAGCCTGAATTAAGAAACAACGGGAGTATAAATAATATCGAATAATGAAAGTTGAATTTCGGTGTTCGATATTCAACTTTCATTATTCGATATTGGACATTCGGTGTTCGATATTTAAATCAATTTCCATTCGTTAACCCGACTACGTTCATAGTATTCCGCTTCAGCCATTTTACATTGCAAAAAGTAACAATCATGTTATTTTCTGTGCTATGCTATCAAATGGCTTTAACTTTCGCCATGTAAAACAATGCGGCATATTTTTAAGCGTTCATTGTAAAACATAGTCCAAATCCTGCCAGTTTGTAAAAAAATGTTAAATGCCGTATGCACCCCGTATGCAACAGCCCTAAATGTTTATATTAGCCCCGTTAGCCGCTTTATATTATATTAATGATATCAAGAAAATTTTTACTCGTAGCATCGCTGTTCTTATCTTTTAGTTTAGCCGCAATGGCCCAGCAGGATAGCATCCCTATTAATACCGTTATTGAAAAAACCGCCAAGTACGCCACGGCTTTTCCGATAGAAAAAGTTTACCTGCACCTGGATAAACCTTATTACGCCGCCGGCGATACCATATGGCTTAAAGCCTATGTAACGGTAGAAAAGCACCAGCCTTCGGCCTTAAGCGGCATTGTTTATGTTGATTTGCTAAACAGCCAGGATTCGGTAATTGCAGGCCTCAGGCTACCCCTAAAAAGCGGCTTTGCCAACGGCAACATTACACTGGATGGCGAAACCATTAAACAAGGCGCCTACCGAATAAGGGCATACACCAACTGGATGCGTAATTTTGACGCCGATTATTTTTACGACCGCACCATTAACATCGGCAATGCGCTTGATAACAAGGTAAATACCTTTATCAGTTACAAAAGCTCGGGCAAAAAGGGCGGTATGATTAAGCTAAACGCCAGTATTGTTTATAAAGACCCTACAAGTGCGCCTTATGCCGATAAAAAAGTAAGCTGGCAATTGGTGCGCAACGGCGATCCTATAGCCAAAGGCAAAGGCACTACCGATGCCAAAGGTAACTTATTGGTTGAACTGCCAGAAAACGACGCCCCAACGCTTACATCGGGGTCGTTGGTAACTGCTATTGACATGGGCGACCGCAATTTTGTAACCAACACCTTCCCGCTAACAGGATCGATAACTAATTTTGACGTACAGTTTTTTCCCGAGAGCGGCCAGCTTACCAACGGTGTACGTACCAAGGTAGCGTTTAAAGCCATTAACGCCAAGGGGTTGGGCGCCGATATTAAGGGTACAATAACCGACGATGCCGGAGCCGAAGTAGCCACATTTACATCGGCCCACCTGGGCATGGGCATATTTGGCATGACGCCCGAAAGCGGCAAAACATACACAGCCAACGTAACTTTCCCCAATGGCTCTTCGGCTACCTATAAGCTGCCCCGGGTGCAAAATATGGGCATAGGCCTTATGGTAAATAATAGCGACCCTGACAACCTCAATATAAAAATTGCAGCCAACGATGTGTTTTTGCAACGCAAACAAAACAAAAGCTTTTACCTGGTAGCACAAAGCGGCGGCGTGATATATTACGCGGCATCTACCGTGTTAAAAGATCAAAGCTACTCGGCAGCTATTCCAAAATCAAAATTCCCAACGGGTATATTGCAAATCACGTTATTTTCGTCGGGCGGCTACGCGTTGTGCCAGCGATTGGTGTTTATTCAACATAACGATCAGCTTAGCCTTAATTTGAAAACTGATAAGCCATCGTATACGGTACGTCAAAACGTAAAAATGTCGGTAACGGCAGTTAACAAAACAACCCCGGTTGTGGGCAGTTTTTCGGTGGCTGTTTTAGACGATGCCACCATCCCATCTAACGAAAATAACGAGCAAACCATTTTAAGTTACATCCTGCTTACATCCGACCTTAAGGGATATATCGAAAAGCCTAACTATTACTTTAATAAACCCGACCAGGAAAAGTCAGATAATCTTGATATACTGATGCTTACCCAGGGTTATACCCGCTTTAATTATGAGGATATACTGGCCGATAAAAACCCGCCCATATACACTGCGCCCGAGCAGGGCATCGAAGTATCGGGTATATTACGCACCAATACCGGGCTGCCGGTTAGTAAGGGCAGCATCCGCCTGATTGTACCCGATAATAATTTTTCGGCCGAGACCCTTACCGATATGGCGGGCAACTTCAAGTTTTCGGACGTAATGGTGAGGGATACCTCAAAAATTACCTTGAGTGCCCGCAATAACCCCAACGGCAGAAATATGGTGATAAACGTTAACGGAGAGCTATATCAAAAGGTAAATAAAAACCCCAATGTAGCCGATGAAATTGTGAATATCGATAGCGTTATACGCCCGTACCTGGAAAACAGCCATAAACAATACCAAAACTCAAGGATACTTAAAGAGGTAGTAATTAAGGCCAAAACCGTTGTTAAAAAAGCCAGCCATAATGATTATGGCACGTTTTCCGGCCTAAGCCCGCAAGCCGATCATGAAATAAAGCCGGAGCAACTGAAAGGCTGCCCTATTTTGATCAATTGCTTAAGCACCATGGCGCTTGGCTTAACTTATGCCGATAATAACTTTTATGTAACCCGCGATTACAACCAGGGAAAAAAAACAACACCTGTACAAATTTATATTAACAGCGCCCAGATTGATGTTACCAACCTTGCATCAATGAGTGGCGACGATGTAGAATCTGTAGAGATATTTTTGAACGATGGCTTGAGCGGCATAAACCGTATAAACGGAACAAAAGGGGTGATGATCATCCACAAAAAGGTGATCAAAACTCAAAAAATTTCCCTGTCGCAATTAATGGCTTTGATACCCAAACAAAACGTAATTACGTTTGCCGTACAAGGTTATAGTAAGGCCAAAGATTTTTACGTACCTAAATACGAAGTTGGCAAAAGCAGCGTAATAGGGCTCGATCTCAGGAACACCATTTACTGGAACCCTAAAGTAATTACCGATAAAAACGGCGTTGCCACTTTTAACTTTTACAATAGCGATGCACGCGGCTCATACCGGGCTATTATTGAAGGTCTTGATGGTGATGGCAATTTAGGCAGGCAGGTAATACATTTTAATGTGAAGTAGCGTTTTGTATGGCAGCGTATCGCCTCACCCCGACGAGGCTGCGCCCGTCGCAATAGAAAATTGGAGTTAACCCTCTTTGCAGCGTCAGCCGGAGAGAGGAGGGTGGTCGGGCATTGCCTCGACCGGGTGAGTCTTAGCCAGCGTTCAAGCGAATGTTTATGTAAATTCCAATAGGTGATGGGTAAATACGAAGCATTGACTGTCTTTTTTATTTTTAAACACCGTCTTAAAATTCCCGAATTCCTTCCCTTTATATAGTGAGAAAGATCGTAATTTCACTGAATATAGTGAAAAATACGACACCTAAAATAATATATATTGTTGACTATCAATTATTTGAATTATTTGGCATTGGCTTTGTCTTTTGTATAACAAATCATTAAAAAATCAACATTATGAAAATCGTAGTCATTGGAGGCACAGGCCTCATCGGAAGCAAAGTAGTTTCAAAACTTCGCCAGCAGGGGCACCAGGTTATAGCTGCCTCGCCAGACACAGGTATCAACACCATCACAGGAGCAGGGCTGGCCGAGGCCATGAACAATACCGATGTGGTTGTAGACCTGGCAAATTCTCCGTCTTTTGAAGACAAAGCTGTTCTGGAATTCTTCCAGACGGCCGGCCGCAATTTACTGGCTGCAGAAATCAATGCCGGTGTAAAACATCACGTGGCGCTTTCCATTGTTGGGGTCGACATCATGCAGAACATTGGTTACATGCGGGCCAAAAAAGCTCAGGAAGACCTTATCAAGCAATCGGGAGTGCCTTACACTATTATCCGGAGCACCCAGTTTTTAGAGTTCCTGGCAGGTATCGCCAACCAGGCTACTAATGGAAGTGAAGTACATCTTTCCGATGTTCTGTTCCAGCCTATCGCTGCAGAAGATGTAGCCTCCTTTGTAGCCAAATACGCCCTGGCGGCCCCTATTAATGGCGAAACAGAAATAGCCGGTCCCGAACGCTTTGCCTTATATGAAATAGTGGCCCGGTATCTGCAGTATACAAACGATCCGCGCCAGGTGTTATCCGACGGCAAACCATCGTACTTCGGCGGAGAAATTACCCATGCAGCATTGGTACCGGCCGGGCAGGCGGAGCTGGGAGCCATTAACTTTGAAAAATGGTGGAGCTCCCAACTGCAAAAGGCCTGATGGTAGCGATCTGCCACCTGTTGAAACGAAGATGACGGGTGGCAGCTTGCCGGGGCGGTTGTAACGGGAATGCACTTTCCACCAGTTCGTGCACCAGGATATCCCTACGCCGGCGTATTATCCTTACGAAAACCGGTCAACAACACGGCAAGTCAGCAGGTAGCAGATCGAACTCTCACCGATTTTTTTGACAATAAATTGTCCAGCTGGTCCGGGTGATCGGGCCAGCTGTTGCTGAAAGAAAAACAAATTATTCATTAACAATGTAAAAATCATGAATCCCTTCATTTTATATCCCGCCGGTGAAAATCTGAAAGATCAATCAGATAAACACACCATCACTATTAAAGAGCCTCCGTACAGTATGAACGAAGGCGGCGAGTTTTTAGACGATGCTATCCGCATGAAAGATATGCCATTATTCTATAGCGAAAAAGGCGTTGCTGCCAGAAGCAGCTGGAACTTATTGTAACAGCCCAGGCAGATATTCAGCCCTATTATTATTCATAAAAAATTGAGCCATGCAAGTTTATAATATCGAAATCAAAAACGTGCTTCCTATATTAACAGACCTGGTCGAATCTATCAGGAACTTTAATGATTCTCAAAATATTTACCTGAGCCGTACATATGATGGCAGCACACTCGCGCCGGGAACCCTTAAAAAGGCCTTTGGAATTAAAGAGGCCAAACTGCCCGAATTTTTAACCAATTTAGGTGTCCGTAGTCTAACTTTAAGTTCTCCGTACGCTGAAGATGCACTTTCCAGGTGTGCCTTTGATGTTGGGGAGGGTGGAAACAGAAGCAACAGATGGTCTGAAATTAAAAGCGAAAAACTAATTGCTGATCTTTCTGACCTGTTTCGGGCTTGTCGGACGATTGCTTTTGACGACTGGGCAAATGTGGCAAACTCATCGGATTTATGGAACGGTTTGCTTTCGGATGTTATTCGGCCTTTACAGAAAAACGATTTAGAGTTTATTTTTTATCTTGGAGATCCTGCCAAAAGGTTATTCTTCCAGGTGGATGAGATCCTCGACATTATAAGTGAATTTTCAAAACATGGCCAGGTGACATTTTGCCTGGACGAAAGTGAGGCTGTTAAATTATGGATGGTACTAAATGGCGAACGCCCGGACTATACATTAAACGCTTTTGCACTAAGCGATTTAAAAAGGAAATACTTTTCCATATTTAAGACGATGACGGTGGACCAGTTATTAATTTATTCTGTAAATGACGCCCTGGTATATTCCGAAGATCAGCAATTCGTATTAACGCGAAAGGTAGTGGATTATAACATTGAGATTGCCAGTGATGCAAGAGACAATTTTATTGCCGGCTTTACCATAGGCTTAATATTGCAGCTTGACATCAGGTATTGCATTGCTTTGGGATTAATTGTTTTTGGCTCACACGGAGAAAATAATTCAAGTCCTGATAAAGATGACCTGCTTGCTTACATTGAAAAGTGGATTATTGATCTTAATAAGGAGGATGCTATAAGTCTTTATCAATAACAACCGGCAATGCATATTTATATAACAGAGGATTTATAAGCCGGTTAGGGTTTGCACTATAACCGGCTTTACGTTGGGAGAATAAACTTCCGGATACCTTAAGGGTTCCGTAATATCTTCTCCATCTTCCTTCCCTTCGCCAGCTCATCTACCAACTTATCTAAATATCGAACCTGCTGCGTCAAAGGGTTCTCGATTTCCTCTACACGATACCCACAGATTACTCCCGTAATAAGGTGTGCATTGGGATTTAGCGAAGCAACCTGAAAGAAGGTTTCAAAAGTTGATTTTTGTTCAATCAGCTCTTTTAATTTCTCGTCATTAAAACCTGTCAGCCATGCAACTACCTGATGTAATTCTTCCTTTGTTCTACCTTTCTTCTCCACTTTTACCAGATACAAAGGGTAAACCGAGGCAAAAGTCATTTTTGCAATACGCTCATTGTGTATATCGATCTTGTTCATATCTTATATAAAGCGACTGATTTTCTTTATACCAAAAATATCCACAAAAACATTCATGACCAATACCCAAACCTCAAAATTCTCACCCGAACCCCGCAACCGGCAACACGTACCCCCTCAATTCACCCGATAAGTTTTCCCCGGCAAACTACGGATATAGCCCTGCATTTCCATGTTGAGCAGGTTCATGGCCAGCGAGCTCATGGGCATGTTGGCCTTTATGGTAAGTTCGTCAATAGCCAACGGGGCTTTATGTTGTTGTAAAATATCAAATATCAGGCTCTCGTCTTTGGTTAAATCCAGCGGCAGCATAAACTGTTCGGTGGGTTTCAGGTTTTCGTCTTTTTCCCAGCCAAGGCTAAAGGCCAGGTCGGCCATGCAGGTAAGCAGTGCTGCTTTATTGTTGCGGATCAGAAAGTTACACCCTTCCGAATACACATCATCCAGCCTGCCGGGGAATGCGAACACATCCCGGTTATAGGAGTTGGCAATTTCGGCGGTTATGAGTGCGCCGCCCTTAAGGCCTGCTTCTATCACAACCGTGGCATCGGCCATGCCGGCAACAATCCGGTTTCGTTGGGGGAAGTTTTCCCTGTCGGGGATAGTGCCTGATGGGTATTCGGTAAGCAAGCCACCGTTTTCCAGCATTTTTTCGGCAGTCGCCCGGTTTTGGCTGGGGTACATCCTGTCGAGGCCATGCCCTAATACCCCTACCGTGGGCACATTCAACCGCAGGCATTCTTTATGGGCAGCAACATCAATGCCCAGGGCAAGACCACTTGCAATTAATACATTATATTGCTGTAACTCCTCTATCAGTTGCCTGCATAATTGCTTGCCGTAATCAGTAGCGTTGCGGGTGCCAACTATACTGATCACTTTGGGCATGTTCAGTTCCATTTTACCCTTACTATATAATAGTATAGGCGAATCGCCACAATTTTTTAAACGTTTTGGATATCGGGCGTCGGTATAAAATATCAATTCGATACCATGTTTACTGGCAAATTCCAATTCCTTTTCGGCCAGGCGCAACGCTTCATTAAAATCCCACTGGCTTGCCCGTTTCTCGCCAATGCCGGGTATCGAAGCCATTTTTAAGGGCGATGTTTTAAAAACCTGCTCGGCGCTGCCTAAATAAGCCATCAATGATTTGGCCGCAACAGGGCCTAAGTTTTTAACAAATGATAAAGCGGTATTATAGATCATTGATGTGCAGATTTCAGATTTCAGATGTGCAGATTAAATGCCACTATCAGTACCACGAATATACAAATCCTAAAAATATTAGCAAATTAATTAATTTCAAATGTGCAGATTTCAGATGTGCAGATGAAAAGAGCCTGTGCCGCTACGATTTCTGCCTACACTATCCTCTAATTAGTAGCTCTACTCTTCATCTGCACATCTGAAATCTGCATATCTGCACGTCCACTCCCCCTCATCTGCACATCTGAAATTTGCACATCTGAAATCTATTTTCAAAAAACTATAAAAATAGTTTGCAAACTATAAAAATAGTTTTACCTTTATCTAACTATAAAAATAGTTTACTATGAATGTTAAAGAACTAACTAAAGCCGAGGAACAGATTATGCAGATTCTGTGGCAATTAAAGGAAGCTATTGTAAAAGATATCATTGAGCAAATGCCCGATCCTAAACCGGCCTACAATACCGTATCAACCGTGGTGCGAGTACTGGAAGGCAAAGGTTTTATCGACCATAAAGCTTATGGCAACTCGCACGTTTACTTCCCGCTTATCAGCGATGATCAGTATAAAAAGTTCACGTTTGATAAGATGATGAAAAACTATTTCAGCAATTCGTACCAAAGCCTGGTATCGTTTATTGTAGACGAAAAGAAGATCAGCGTAAAAGAACTGGACGAATTAACCTCACTGATTGATAACCTTAAAAACAAAAAACAATCATGAACTGGCTACACTACCTACTGGAAGCAAACATATACCTGGCCGTTTTTTACGCCTTTTATTGCCTGTTTTTAAATAAAGAAACACATTATACCCTTAACCGGGTGTACCTATTGCTAAGCTGTACAGTGGCATTTATTTTACCATTGGTACAGGTAAGCGCACTGAAACCCGCTGCCGAAAGTGCTCAACAAACTTATGTAACCATTGCCACTAACAGTCACAATAACACAACACCTGCGCTGGTAAACTACCAGCCGCCGGTAAGTCACTTTACCGTGCATGATGCTATTTTATACTTATATATAACAGGTATGGCGGTAATGGCCTTACTACTGCTTATTAAAATTGGTAAGCTCATTAAAATGACTACCAGGGGTAACACTATACTGAATGATAAATACAAGTTAATAGGTATCGAAAGTTCAAACGCTGCGTTTTCATTTTTCAATTACCTGTTTATCGGCACAAAAATAAACGGCAGCGATACCATCATCCGGCATGAGCTGGTACATATCAAACAAAAACACTCGGCAGATATTATTTTTATCGAGATCCTGAGGATTGTTAACTGGTTTAACCCCATCATCTACTTTGTACAAATAAGCCTTAAAACCGTTCACGAATATATTGCCGACGAGCAAACCGCCGCTCATGAAACCGATGCCATCACCTACTCGTCTTTTTTGGTTGATAATGCTTACGGCATAAACGGCTCATCAATCACACATTCATTTTTCAATTATAATCTACTTAAAAAGAGAATCATTATGTTAAACCAGAAACGTTCGGGGAACTTAGCCAGGCTAAAATACCTGGTGGCTGTACCTATTTGTGCCGGGATGCTTTGTGCATCAACATTGGCGTTCAGTAAAGATTACGCACTGATTGACCTTGCGCCTGTGCACCATCAACCAGCTTTACCCACCCTGGCAGATAGTATACCCAAGGTAAAATCGCAACAAAACGACACGCACCTGCAGCCTCCGCCGCCACCCATCTTCGTTAAAGATACCTACGTCGACCTTTTCAATTATCTAAATAAAACCATTACCTATCCAAAAAGCGAGTTAAAAACAAACCAGGCCGGCCTTGTAGCTCTTAGCTTTGATGTTAAAGCCCAAGGCAAAATTGCAAATATCAGCATTACCAAAAATGCAGGCACAGCATTTAATCAGCAAGTTTTGCAAGCACTAAAAACATATCCGGGCACAGTTAACGAAACTGTGGGCAGGCATAAAATGATAGTTTATTTTTGTACCGACTATTACAAATTCATAAAAACACCTGATGCCGCCGAACTAAAAGCGCCGGATTACGACTTTAGCCTGATGGTTTTTGGAGCCAGCAAATACCCCTTTATGCCGCCCTATAAGACCAATAAAAAAGCGACAAACGTCCCTGCCGCCCAGGTTGAAATTAACCACACTACCAAGTTTCCGCCGCCACCGCCGCCTGCGCCGCCGGTTAGCATGCAGGCCGATACACCGATCCGCGCGACAACCGATATTTTTAACAAATATGTAGCCAGGAACGTCCGATATCCCGCTATCGACCGCGATAAGAAAATCGGCGGCAGGGTAATTGCAGCCTTTGATGTGGTTGATGGAAAAATTAACGATCCGCAAATTGTACGGGGTGTAGAACCGGTGATGGACGGGGAGCTTTTACGTGCCATTAAAGCCTATGACGGCACACTTGATTTAAAAGACGGGCATTATTCAATCCCTACGTTATTTCAGGTGGTTGATTATAAAGGCAGCAATCAGGTGGTGGTTTCCCATTTACCAGAAGCGAATACCGCTGATAAGCCTGCCAAACAATCCGCCGGCTTTTCAACTGCGGTTAGTTTAAATGAAGTTGTGATAGTTGCTTATCCTTCACAAATTAAATAAAAACCCAATGAACTGGCTGCATTATCTCCTGGAGGCAAATATATACCTGGCTGTATTTTATGCCGGCTACTGCTTGTTTTTAAATCGCGAAACGCATTATAACCTTAACCGGGTATACTTGTTGCTGAGTTGTGTGCTATCGTTTGCACTGCCAGTTATCCAAATAGGTGCGTTGAAACCAACAGAAAACGTTCAGGAAATTACCTGGGTAGGCTCCCCTGCTGATTCGGCCGCTGTACCGCCAGAGGCAGCTGATTACATTACCTGGGATAATGCTTTATGGGCTGTTTATATTGTTGGCATATCGGTATTGGCTTTACTGCTGGTTATCAAACTGTTTAAACTAGTAAACCTAACCACGTCAGGTAAAAGGCTTATTGATAATAAGTACAAGCTTATAGATATTGAAGATGCAGATACAGCCTTTTCGTTTTTTAACTACCTCTTTATAGGCACAAAAACCAGCGCCAGCGACATTATTATCCGGCATGAGCTGGTACACATTCGCCAAAAGCACTCGTTTGATATTGTTTTTATCGAGGTTATTAAAATTATCAACTGGTTTAACCCTCTCATTTACCTGTTGCAGATAAGCCTTAAAACCGTACATGAGTATATTGCCGATGAGCAAACCGCAGCTCATGAAGCAGATGCCCTGGCTTACTCGTCGTTCCTGGTGAACAATGCTTACGGGCTCAATGGCTCATCTATCACGCATTCATTTTTCAATTATAATTTGTTAAAAAAGAGGATCATTATGTTAAACCAAAAACGTTCGGGCAATTTAGCAAGGCTAAAATACCTGGTGGCCGTACCCATATGTGCGGGGATGCTTTGCGCATCAACATTGGCGTTCAGTAAAAATTACGCATTTATTGACCTGGCACCAAAAACCGCAAAGCCAATCCTCACAGCGCCAAAAACGGCCACAGCCGATACATCTAACCGCAAGATGAGAACAAGGGCCACTACATCAAAAGGCTATGCTTATGATGAAACCGGCTACCTTATTAACAACAAAACCGATTTCAGGGTAATTATTACCGATAAAAACGGCGATCAAAAGGAGTACTACAAAAGCAAAGCAAAACCGGCAGAGCTGGCCATGCTGAAAGAGAAATACGGTTATTCGTTTCCTAAAATGATGATATACCCTAAACTTCCGCCACCGCCGCCCATGCCACCCGGTGCACAGCCAGATATGGACAGAATGCCGCCACCACCACCTGCACCACCAAAACATGGGTCTAAACACCTGCGCATCCCACCGCCACCCGCTGAAGGAGCAGATGTGAACAGGACGCCTCCTCCTCCCCCGCCTGCGCCTCCGGTTGTGTCACGCGATATAAACAAAATGCCGCCGCCACCACCGGTACCTCCTGTTAGATCAGAAGATATAAACAGAATGCCACCGCCGCCGCCAGTACCTCCTGTTAGTTCAAAAGATACGGTTGGAATGCCTGTAGCCCCTCAACCCGGCACACAGCCACTATCACCAAAACCTGCTAAAACTTTGAAGTTGAAACCGGTATCGGCAAGCCTGAGCTCTAAAGTTACAGTGGCAAAACCTGTTAAATTGAAGTTAAAACTGATATCGGCAACCATCTATCCGAAACCGACTCCAGCTGTATCCCCTGCTGAGGCCACACCGGAGGCAAATTAGCAATCACGGAACAAACTAATTACTCCCAAACCCAATGGGTCAAAAATTGCTGAACGGTTAAAACCGCTTCGGCATTTTTCTGTGTAAAACGCTCCTCATCTGTTTTAATAAATACCAATATCTTTCATTGTGATACATGCTATATTTGGGCATCTATATGCCGGTGCCTATGCACCATAGGTGCTACCCATTTGTAGCTCAATTGCCCCCCCAACCTTTGCCTCGGCAGAGGCTACCTAACCGCTGAAAAGATGAATACCTTTCTAATTCAGAGGTAGCACCTACGGCGCAAAATCATTGGGATGCGTCTTAGCTACAAACGGGTAACTCCTACGGAGCATAAAATCCGCCGTCCCCCAACATCGAACCACTATACCTGTTTTTCCCGCTGTTCGAAGTCTCCGACTTCGAACCATTATGCCTGTTTCTCTGACTACAGGATGCCAAAACAAACAATTGACATCACAATACCATCAATACCCGCGTATTCCGGCTTTTTGCATCTGCTTAAATAATAATTAAATAAAGTATACACTTACCATTTAAACTTGTTAAATTTGATATACTACTCAGTTGATATACAGTGCCTAAAATACCGATTGGGTATATCATTTAAATTTAATCATCATGAAAAAGTTTGGAATTATTGTAGCCATTTTGGGTATTGCGCTGTTTATTACCAGCAACTTTTTTTACAAAAAAACATCAAACGCTGTTGATAGCAGCGGCAGCAAAGAAATTGTTACCGGGCCCAATGGCAGCTGGACATTTAAACTACCAGTATTTGCCGGCGGTGCGCTGTTTGTAATTGGCCTGATATTCTTCGCCGCATCGCGAACCGATAACCAACACCACGATCACTTGATTTGAGCAAAATCAAGTGAAATGCTCCACCAAGCAACCGGGAAAACATCCCGAACAAGATTACTATGCACTTTTTGGATTTTTACTTTTAACGGTAATGCCCCCGCGAGGTTAACGCAACTAACCGGGGTAAAGCCAGTTGAAGCCTTTGGCTTCTTTTCAGCTGAAAGCTGAAACCATTTTAGCCAAGGGTTAAAACCCCGCGGCAGCCAACGTAAACTGAAATTTTGAATTTTTACTTTTGAATTTTGAATTACAACTTCCCCTTCACATAAATTACCTGTTTAGTTTCAAAAAACTCTTCGGTAAAATAATCTTTAAGGTAATATTGCTGCACTTTAAGGCCCGATTCTTTGATCTCCTGGTCAAGGTCGCCGCCTTTTAAATATAGGATACCATTTGGCAGTTTATTGCCTGATTGCTTTTTGAATTTGCTGCGCACCCAGGGGTAAAAATCTTTTAATTGGGTTACCGCGCGCGATACTACAAAGTCAAAATTCTCGTCAATTTCTTCGGCACGCGCATGGGTAGCCTTCACATTGGTAAGGCCCAGCGCTTTGGCAACTTCCTGCACAACCTTTATTTTTTTGCCGATAGAATCAACTAAATGGAAAGAAGTTTGGGGGAATAATATTGCCAGCGGAATGCCCGGAAAACCACCGCCTGTGCCAACATCAAGTACACCTTCGCCGGGCAAAAAAGGCATTATCTTGGCAATACCCATAGAGTGTAAAACATGGCGCTCATACAGCAAATCAATATCCTTGCGGGATATCACGTTAATCTGGCTGTTCCAGGTGTTATATAATTCGGGCAGCTGCTCAACCTGGGCACGTTGCTGCGCTGTTAGTTCGGGAAAATATTTAAAAACGATATCAGATGTCATCCCTGTTAAAACGGTTGATGATGTTACCAAGCAGGTACCTGGCCCTAAACAATTGCGCCTTTACCGTACCTAATGGCAAATCCAGCTGCTGTGCTATTTCTTCGTAGGATAGCTCATCAAAATAACGCAGGGTAATAAGGTTGCGGTAGCGCGGCGGCAGGCTTTCTATCAGCAATTTCAGCTCCTGGGTTTGCTGCTTTTTTATAGATGTTTCTTCCGGGTTTAATACGTCGGCTTTAATTTGAAGCGGCTTTTCGTCGCCATCCTCATCCGTCATCCCGTGGATAGATTGGGTATTGAGTTTCTTTTTACGGATAAAATCAATACAATTGTTGGTGGCCACCCTAAAAAGCCAGGTACTGAAAGCATAGTCGGGCTGATATTTTTCCAGCTTTTCAAATGCTTTGGCAAAGGTCTCCACGGTAAGGTCCATGGCGTCCTCTTTATTGTTCACCATTTTAAGTACCATAAAATATATGGAATCCTTATAACGGTGCATCAGGTCGGCATACGCCTTTTGATCGCCCGTACGGGCCTTCACTACCAGGTGAAAATCATTCTTGGCGTTTTCGGTAAAATTTGCGTTTATTTCCATTGGGTGGTTTTTAAAAGTAGCCCAACTAATCCAAATCCAATTAAATACATATAATATATGATATCAAAAAACGGTAAATACCAAATCAGATCTTTGCTATCCAGCTTCCTGAACACCTTATTATAAATTAATAATTGGATAATCAGCCTAAAAAGCAACAAACCTAATGCCAACAACGGTTCGAATTTACAAACCAGGCATAGTATAAGCAGCGAATAAAACAAAAAGCCGCTAATGCCATCAAAAATAAGCATTTTACGGTGTTTGGCCTTATATAATTTACCTACCCCGGCGTGCCTTTTTTTTTGCCTGTACCACGATGCTAAAGTTGATTTTGCCGCAGTGTACATAAAGGTATCCGGGTGTACTTCAATAGCAGTATTATAAGGCGTGGCGTGCTGGTTCACAAATAAATCGTCATCGCCGGATATAACGTGCATGTGCGATGCAAAGCCTTTTGCACTAAAAAACAATGTTTTGGTATAGGCCAGGTTACGCCCAACCCCCATGTAGGCATTGCCGTTTAACGCGCTTGACAAGTAATTTGTGGCCGCCTTTACCGACTCGTACCGGGTAAACAAATTCAAAAAGCTCCTGGTTTGATAAAACGGCGAATAACCTAAAACTATTTGGGCCCCACCGCCAAAATTGGCTACCATCCGGGTTATCCAATTTGCCGATACGGGTTTGCAATCGGCATCAGTAAACAACAGGTATTCGTTTTTTGAGGCCTTTATGCCCAGCGTAAGTGCGAATTTTTTTCCGGTTTTAAAGCGGTCATGCTCGGTTATGGTAACCACTTTAAGGTTGGGGTACCGGCGCTCCATATCCTCCAAAACCTCATCCGATCTGTCGTATGAGCAATCGTTTATCACCACAACCTCAAAATCGGGATAGTTTTGTTCCAGTATCGAGGGCAGGTTTTCCTGTAGGTTTTGCGCCTCGTTACGGGCGGCGATGATTACCGAAACAGGTATTAACACCGTTGGCAGCTCCTCACGGGGTTTGTAACCGGCAAGACTAATGTGGTTGCTTACCAGGTAGTACAGCTGAACGATAAAACAGAGCTGAAAAAGTAGAAATAGTACTATTTGTATATAAGTTTCCAATGAGCCAAAAATAATCAGGCAAAGTTGTTAAAATTACACGAATTTAAAGGGTTTAATCGGGTTAAATTTAAGGCTTAGGAGACATGGCACCAGGTAGTTTTCCACACTTTTAATATAAAAGGTATTTATGTGGATAAGTTGCTCCCCGATGCTGTCATCCAACGTATACCTTCTATTTTTGCCAGGCCCGAGCTACTTTCACAGCTAGGTTGGATAACGAATAAACTTTTATATTTGACTATGCCAAACTATCCCCCACCTGTTACCGGGAAATATATCGACCCTTTGGTTGACTTCGCTTTTAAAAAAATATTCGGCAGCGAGCCTAATAAAGACTTGCTGACCGCCTTTTTAAATGAAGTATTCAGGGGGCGTAAGCATATTGTAGACTTAGTTTACAATAAAAACGAACATCCGGGCGATTTAAAAGACGAGGGCTCGGCCATATTCGATCTGCTTTGTACTGGTGATAACGGCGAACGTTTTATAATTGAGGTGCAACGGGCGAAACAAGGATATTTTAAAGAAAGGGCTTTATTTTATACCAGTCGCCTTATAAGCGACCAGGCGCCAAAAGGCAAACGAAACACCTGGGGTTACAACATAGCCGAGGTATATTTAATAGCTTTGTTAGAAGATTTTACGCTGGAAGATAGCCCGGCAAACAGTTACCTGCATGATATTTGCCTGTGCAACAGGGATACCGGTGAAATTTTTTACGATAAACTGGGTTATACGTATATAGAATTGAGTAAATTTGTGAAAGAGGAGACCGAACTGGAAACCGATTTGGATAGATGGCTTTATGTTTTAAAGCACCTTAGCCAAATGGATAAGATTCCCGTTTATCTTCGGAAACCCATATTTGAGAAATTGTTCAGTATTGCAGAATATACAAACCTGACAAAGGAGGAAAAAACGATGTACGATAGCAGCTTAAAATATAAATGGGATAATAAGAATGTGGTTGATTATGCCCGGCAGGAAGGCATGGAAAAAGGTATTGAAAAAGGCGAGTATAAAAAAGCTTTGGACATTGCTCGTGAAATGAAAAAAGATGGCTTGCCACTTGTTCAAATCTCAAAGTTTACTAAACTCTCTGTTGAGGAAATAGAAAAACTTTAGTCAAACACAAAATATCTCTTTTTAAATTATAAAACAGGCAGAGTTTTCTTTTCAACATCCCCAATTTGAGGTTTATTCCCTAAAGCCTAAAGAGTATACCAGGAATGAATAAACTTACGGTTTATCTTCGGAGAGAAAGTGTTCAGTATTGCAGCATATATTAACCTTACTAAAGAGGAAAACGATGTACGATAGCAGCTTAAAATACAAATGGGATAATAAGAATGTGATCGATTATGCCCGGCAGGAAGGCATGGAACAAGGCATGATAAAAGGCATCGAAAAAGGCAAACGTGAAGAAGCCATTGCTATTGCCAAAGAAATGAAAAAGGATTGCCTGCCACTTGCCCAAATTTCAAAATTCACCAAACTTTCTGCCGAAGAAATAGAAAAGCTTTAGTTGAGCATCAGCTCATCGCTTTTTTAATTATAAATAGGCGGAACGGCTGTAAAATCCATATTTTGAGGTTTTCTTTCTGAAGAAATATTCAAGAAAAGATATCTTCAATAGCGTCTGTTAATGCATCTTTTGTTGAAAAAGCCAAGGGTAGATTTAAATTAATAACCTCCGCCTCAATATTCATAACTGCCCCTCATTTGGCTCTGTAACCCATAACTCTTTTTCGGACTTAACCTGCCCTATCCATATTTTTTTCAGGAAAGGATTAACCTGCCTATACAACGCTGAGGAACAATTACCTATGCCAACAAAGCTATTAGTTCCATTTGCAAAGGTTACACCTAACATCCTATAAAATAAACAGCTTCCGTAAATCACATACAAAAAACGGGGTCCTCAACTATCTTAATAAATCACCCCAAAAAAGAGACTATTTCCATGTTAGCGAGATGGCGCCGCTGCTATCCTTTTTTTAGCACCCTTAAATATTCAGAAATTCCACCTGGTTGTATCGGTTTTTACAGCTAAAAAGCCCCTCAAATAAAAGCTGTTTTGTCCCTGCCTTCCTTTTATCAAATAACTGACCTTGCATTATCAAATAACTCGCAACACCGGGGTTATAAACAAATAATTCAAAAGGCCCGGGCATTGCCTGGTACGTTGAGTTTTGTTTTTTAAGCAACCGGTATCTGTCGGCGTTTTGCTTCAACACAAATTAATATAATCTATAAACCCAATTTAACTTTCAATTTTATGTCAAACCCAACAATCGATCTTAGTCCGCGCGACCTGGCTAAAGGCACCACCTTCGTACTATCTACCAATGAGTGGTTATCAATACAGGTATTTGTTACCGGTGCCATGTTATTACCAACTACCACTGCGCTTTTGCAAAAAACGCTGCCTGCAGTACCATCCGGAGGCATTGAACAATTTGAGCCCCTGGTGAAGGGTTACAAAAACCTATATGACATTTGCGACACTTTTGATACTGTTACCAAACCCGACAGCGTAAAGTGCGCTTCAAACCTCATCGCTTACAATGTTAAAGTGCCGATATTTTACCGGGCTATTTTAGCATTGCTGTTAAAAATCGAGGCCGACCCCACTGATACCGTATCAATCAATCAGCTTAAACAAACGCTGCAGGTAATGATCAATGAAGCCCAGGCTTTTTCAACCCATGCTACCAATGTTGCAGCGGCTATGCAGAAATTTTCTTTAGATACATCAGTTAACGAAGCGGCCATTGGCACATTGTTTAAAACTTATAGCGACAAGATATCAGGAACAAGTGGAACTATTAAAACAATGCAAGCCCAACTGGCCCAGGATAAGGCTGACCTTGCCGATGCGGAAGACGAGTATAAGCACGATATTATTGTAGCTGCCACATCGGCAAGCTACGCCTGGATTTGGCCGTGTGGATCTATTGCCGCAGGGATTGTGGCCGGCATTTATGGCGACAAAGCAACCAAGGCAAAAGCAAGAATAGACGCACTTGGCGACCTGGTGAACAGCCTTGAGGCTAAAATTGCCGCCGACGCCACGCTTGTGCTCGATTTAACCCGCATTAATAACGATATCACCGGCATCACTAAAAAAATAGATGACGCCTTGCCGGCCATTCAGAAAATACAAGGCATGTGGAACGCGCTGAAGGATGACCTTTCCAGCCTACTGGCCACTATTAACGGCGAAATTAAAGATATGCCATCATTTATTGCGGGGCTTGGTATCGAGGCGGCTATAGTATTGTGGCAGCAAGTAGCCGACGAGGCTAATGCTTACCGCATTAACGCTTATATTACTATAGTACCCAACCCTACAGTGGCTTTTTATGCTGCCGATAATCTTGAAAGGTTGCTGACCCGGAAAAACAGGGTGAGCATACACCAGAAAGAAAGTGCGTTAGCATAAAAACAAAATGTGATATAAACACAAGCCGGGCAAAAAACCGGCTTGTAAACTTAACCTACACTTTTTAATTCCATTAAAATGGCAATTTCAGTACATGACAAAAAAGACTGGGCCGATTATTATAAAAACGCCCAGCTATCAAAAGATAAAATACCATGCACAACCGCTACAATTCCCTTTAACGGTCAGCTTATTTTCCGCGACCTGTTTGTGGATATGGACGAAGTATTGGCAAGCGCCGATAAAAACAAATCGGTTATTGTATATATCATCGCAGATATTGTAAAGATGCCGGCTGCCAATATCCAGCTTTTTAACCGCGGGATATTTATCATTAGTCGCAGACTGGTTTGCAATTCATCGGTGGTTAACATCGATTTTAGCTCAACCAATGCTGCAACTTTTATGCTATTTGCCACAGAAATTAGCGGCAAACTTAAAATAAACACTTTAGGCCCGCATTCCGATGAAAATAAAAATTTCGCCATCGCCGATTTTCCAGGCTTAGGTATTCATGTTAAACACGCTAATTATAAAACTCAACTGGTCGACTTGTATTCAAAAGACCTTAAACTCATTACAGATAACCCCGTACATCCCCTGCCTGGCATAGAGTTGCAGCTCACACTTTCCTCTCTTTACCAGTTTAGTACACGCCTTGTAGATGCCGAACCAGGCGCGGCAAGGGCTATACTTAGCTGGGTTAAGGCTGCTTCTCAAAATAACGTTGTCCTCGCCGATCTTTATTACCAAAGCTCGGCCCTGTTGGGCGAACTTACGCTTGAAGCAAGTAATTTAAATTTTATACCGCAGCTTAGCCCTGCCATTTACGAAACACTTGCCACCGCCTATCTGGCATCTGTTGGCAATTATGAAACTCAATACAACCTGGTAACCCAGGACGCGGTAAGTAAAGCCGATCAGATTAGGGCCGGAAACCAAATGCTTACTTATTTTAATAATACCGCTGCATTTACCGATAGCTTAATAAAACAAGCTGTATCTAACCTTGATGCCGCAAAAAATGCATACGAACAGGCACAAGCCAACATGACATCGGCAAATATAGCCAGTATGCGGGCTGCCGCCGATTTTAAGGCAGGCGTAGCGATATGGGAGCGCGACCAAACCTTAAAAGCTGCTTTTCAGATATGTATGGCCGTGGGCACTTTTGCAGCATCCATAGGGGCAATGTGCGTTGGCGATGTAGCCGCTGCGGGTGCTACCGCCGGTGCGGTGGCCAAAGCAGGAGAAGCCGCCGCTGCGGCAGCAGATTCGGCAAAAACAGTATCAAAATTTGCCACGGCTATCGGCAACTTATCCAAGGCTATGTCAAAGCTCGAAAACATAGCAAAAATGCTGCAGAACACTTTTAAATTCATGAATGATTTAAGAGAGGTTGCCAAAAGCATGGATTATACTAAAGCTGTTACCGACTTTGAGATACCTGATTCCGGTGACATTTCCAGCCAGGCCGAGTGGGACATTTTTCGGTTACAGGTAGATGATATGATGAGGGGTGCAGAAGGTGAAAGCATTGCCGGCGCTACAGAATACCGGCAGCAACTGGATATCCTTTCGATATACGGAAAGGCGCAATCAGCCGCGCAGGCAGCCATGGTACAGGTTACCCAGGAATTGGCCAGGCTATATATGCAAAAAAAGGTAAGCGCAAACATGATTGAATCTTATAAAGACTATCTTAAAGCGCTGGAAGGAGATATCGCGACAGATAAAAACACCCTGCATAACGTTTATGTATTGCAAATGAACATGAAAACTTATATGTACCTGGCTATCAGAAATTATACCCGGGCATATAAATACTGGGCCTTGCAGGAATCCACAGTCGCTCCTTCTATTTTAAAAACAGCCGCGCAACTTACCAATGATCTGGCCTCGATGAAAACGGATTATGCGGAGGCACTGGGGAAATTTGAACCGAAGCCGCAGGATTTTAAAATATCCGAAGAGGGCTATAGTATCCATATTACTGATACAGACGCAATTGCGGCATTTATCAAAGATGGGCAAATTACCATTGCTGTTGGAACGGATTCAGAACTGTTCCAGGATATGGACCGGGCCAGGGTAACCAGCGTACAGGCGTTAGTACATGGCATCGACGTTGCTAAAATGCTTAAAGTAAGCATCCGCACTTCTGGTGTATATGCCGACCAGTACAAAAAACAGAAATTTAGTTTTAGCAGCAAGCCCGAAAAACTCACATTCGGATATCATGAAGAGAATGGTAAAATTATCACCGACATTCCGGGCGAGATTAGTAAGGAACTACAGGCCGCTTACTTTCAACCCTCCCTTTTTACAGAATGGACTATCTCGGTAGATAAAAAGGTGCCCCGTAGCCAGGTGAACAAAATAACACTATCATTTGCAGGCTCTGCAATACAAACAAAGTCGCTGAAAAAAAACAGTATAGAAACATGGGAATTACAGGCAGATCACTGATAACTTTTGATATGGGGGCGCTGTTTACCATACCCAAAACGGATATGGATGCCATTAAAGCCCGTGTAAAAACCTGCAAACAGGGAGAGGCTATTGAGGACGTGATTAAGCAGCACCTTCCTCATTTTCCAGATGCACTTGCTGCAGCCTACCTGTGGGACACTGACATTGCCCCGCAAATGAAAGCTCAATGTAACCTGTTGATGGGATACGCCTCAAAAGCCAGGGCTGATTTTTCGGCACTGGATAATACGGTGCAGCAATTGATTAAAGATAAGCAGGATATGACACCCGCAGTGCAGCAACAGGCAACGGTAGCGATAGCGGCTTTATATGGCTCAACCCAGGCTTTATCTGCTTCTTTCATCAATATTGTAAATCAGATAGTAGCCTTCAATAAAGCCAACCAAAGCCTCGATATTGATATTGCCGGTACAGAATTTGGTTTTATGAAAGAAATAACCGCAAGCTTAGCGGTGCTTGACCATGCCACCGGAAGCATTCGGGGGGCATGGTCGGCACTTGCCGATGACCTGGAAGCCCTTGCAACAACAAGCCCGGTTGATTTTACAATCCCCCTCATCGCCGGGCTGAACATTTCTGTAGCCATAGCAGCATGGGATCAGCTTCAAACAGAATGCGATGCATTTTTGAAGTCGCAATAAACGGTTATCGCATTGGGAAATCGCGGTTATAGGTTTTTCGCGCAGAGTTGAAAAGATCGCTAAGAAACTCCTAAAAATACAAAAAACAGACCGTCGTTGCGAGGTACGAAGCAATCCCGAACTATGTGGGACTTTGCATGTCGGGGATTGCTTCGTACCTCGCAATGACGGATAGTTTACTATTGATTAGCGTCTTTGCGCGAAATAAAACTTAACATTTTTAAAGCCTTTACAAGCACATTTACTTCTATAAACCAATTTAATCTACAAAATTATGCCCCCAATTAACTATGCCAGTCCTATGCAGGGGAAATTATTTTCACTGGCACAAGGCAAAGGCAGTTTAAGTGGTCTTTTTCAGGACGAAGTTATCATTTGGGTGCCCAGGCCCGGTTACATGCCCATCCCGCCGGCAGAACGTGTAGATCTGGGGATAGACAGGATTACAGATATTATGAGTAATAATTTAATTGATAGCTGTATCCAATGGTCATTCATCAGCCTGACTGACAACAAATACATGCTTACCTGCCGTAGCCCGCGGACAGGCAAAACTCACGTAATGACTTGCAGCGAGTACCCCAATATTTGCCAAACGGTTAAAGTAAATCATTTTGATCTTCCTGTTAATACAGAAAATATAGACCGGAGCAACCAATTCACATTGACCTATGTAGAACAAAGCCCCTGTTTTTTTTATTTAAAAAATGCCGATAATTTGTACCTGGCTACAACCACAGAATCTGTACAGATATTGGGGCTAAACATTGGGATATTAACCTTTTTTACCGAAGATCAAAAAAACAACCCGGCTATCAACGCCAATTGCGTTTGGTTCATCGATACCGTTGTTGACAGGATTCGCCAGGTGGCCGGTGATATCGTTTTTATCGACGATCAGGATATTAAACGGCCTGTATCGTTTGCCGACATCTCTGAAAAAGTGAACAAAACTATTGACATGGCTTACCTTAACACCCTGATGGGAAGATGAGTTAACCCCAAATTGGCCAGCATCGTAAATCTTATTCTATAATCAATTAATCTACTATATCATGCCCCCAATTAACTATGCCAACCCCATGCAGGGCAAACTATTTTCGCTTGTACAAGGCCGAGGCAGTTTAAGTGGTATCTTTCTGGATGTTGTTTTTATTTTGAATCCCAGGAACGTTTACGTACCCTTAGATAGCGAGATAGACAGGAGTACGCATATTGTTAGTAATAATAGTATAATTGATGAATTTATACGATGGTCATTTATTAGCCTGACTGACAACAAATATATGCTAACCTGCCGTAGCCCGAGAACAAGCAAAACCCATGTAATGACTTGTAGTGAATATCCTAATCTTTACCAAACTGTTAAAGCCAATACTTTTGATCTTCCTGTTAACATCGAGGATGTAAACAGCGCAAACCAATTTACCTTGACCTTTGTAGACCAAAGCCCCTGCTTTTTTTATTTGAAAAATGCCAACAACTTATACCTGGCAACCACCACAGAAACTGTGCAGATATTCGGGCGGACAATAGGGTTATTAACCTTTTTTTCCGAAGAACAAAAAAACGCACCTGCCATCAACGCCAGTTGCATTTGGTTTATCGACACCCTTGTTGATAAGATACACCAGGAGGCTGATCATACCTTTTTTATTGACGATCAGGATGTAAAAAGGCCGGTATCGTTTGCCGATATCTCTGAAAAAGTGAACAAAACTATTAATATAGCTTACCTTAATGAGTTAATGGGAAGATGAGTTGACATAAAGGCGCAGGGCTTCTTCCCAATGTCATTAAGTTAAGAACTTCCCGATGATTAAGCCCACCTTAATTCTTTCTGCCGGTTAGCAGAAAGAATTAAAAAAAGTGTAGTTAAAGTCTCCCCAACCGGGGGAGATTTAGAGGGGGCTGGTAGTTTTTTTTTGCTAATTTTACCCCCTCGAAATGAAATTTAAATTAGCAGCACAAGATCCTCTATCAAAGGCCCGTGCCGGTGAAATCACCACCGATCATGGCACTATTGAAACCCCCATATTTATGCCCGTTGGCACAGCCGGCACGGTAAAAGCGGTGCACCAGCGCGAGCTTAAAACGGATATAGAAGCACAGATTATATTAGGAAACACCTATCATTTATACTTGCGCCCCGGCCTTAATACGCTGGAAAGCGCCGGCGGCCTGCATAAATTTAATGGCTGGGACGGCCCTATTTTAACCGATAGCGGCGGTTACCAGGTTTATTCGCTTACCGAAGTACGTAAGATAAAGGAGGAAGGCGTAACCTTCCGTTCGCATATTGATGGGTCAAAACACCTGTTTACACCCGAGAATGTGATGGATATTCAGCGTGTTATTGGCGCCGATATCATCATGGCTTTTGACGAGTGTACCCCCTACCCCTGCGAGTATGGTTATGCGCGGCGGTCGATAGAAATGACGCATCGCTGGCTTAAACGCTGCTGCGACAGGTTTGATAGCACCGAGCCAAAATACGGCTACAGCCAAACACTTTTCCCCATTGTACAGGGCTCGGTTTATAAAGATTTAAGGGTAAAATCGGCCGAAGTTATTGCCTCATTTGAGCGCGAAGGGAATGCCATAGGCGGCCTTTCGGTAGGCGAACCAGCCGAAGAAATGTACGCCATGACCGAAATTGTATGCAATATTTTGCCCGAACACAAGCCTCGTTACCTGATGGGCGTAGGCACCCCCATCAATTTATTGGAAAATATTGCCCTGGGAATTGATATGTTTGATTGCGTTATGCCTACCCGCAATGCCCGTAACGGCATGCTTTTTACCAAAAACGGCATCATTAATATCAAGAACGAGAAGTGGAAAAACGACTTTAGCGCGATAGAAGACGACAGCGATTTATTTGCAGATAAGGAATACAGCAAGGCTTATTTACGCCATTTGATCCACTCGGGCGAGATGCTTGGGGCGCAAATTGCCACCCTGCACAATCTCCACTTTTATCTGTGGCTGGTAAAAGAAGCGCGTAAAAAGATCATCAGCGGCGAGTTTTATGCCTGGAAAAACGTGATGGTGGGCCGTTTAGGGCAGCGATTATAATTGCAGGACGATCAAATAATGCGCCGTAAAAAGCGTTGCTTACATAATATAAACCATGGCTTTAAAAAACATTTAATCTGCCGATGAGGACTTTTATACACCGGTACCTGATGGTTATCGACAGGTTTATTATTAAAAAATACCTGGGCACATTTGTGTTTACGATGGCTATTTTCGCGGCTATTTCGGTGGTGTTTGACATCTCCGAGAAGCTGGATAACTTCACCAGCAGGCACGCTACACTGCACGATATTGTATTTAAATACTACGCCGGTTTTGTGCCTTTTTACCTCAATTTGCTATCGCCGCTGATTAACTTTTTGGCGGTAATTTTCTTCACGGCCAAGATGGCAAACCAAACAGAAATCGTTCCCATCCTGAGCGGCAAGGCCAGTTTTAACCGCTTTTTAAGGCCCTATTTTATTGCTGCATCGCTCATATTTGTGGTATCGTTTTTTGCCAATGTGTACCTTATCCCGTATACAAACCACCTTAAAAACGATTTTGAGAACGCCAACGGAATCACCGATAACGACCCTACCAAGAGCGAGGTGCACATGCAAATTGATAAACATACCTTTGTTTACCTGGCCAATTATGACCCAACAGTGCACACCGGCTACACCTTTATTATGGAGAAATTTAACGGCGATACCCTGCGCGAAAAGCTCATTGCCCAGCAGGTAACCTACGATTCTGTAAAAAGGATCTGGGCTTTAAAGAACTACGATGTTAGATATATAAAGGGTTTAAAGGAACAATTCATCCACAATCCGGGCCAAAAAGACACGGTACTGGACATGCACCCAACCGACTTTATTGTGTACGATAACGTATACGCGGCGATGTCTTTAAGCGAGCTGAACAAGAATATCGATAAGGAAAAGCTACGCCGGCCGGAGGTTTTAAACAACCTTTATTACGAAAAATATCACCGCTTTGTGTACCCTTTATCGGCATATGTTTTAACGATTTTAGGGGTCGCGCTATCGTCCCGCAAGGTGCGTGGCGGCGTAGGATTGCCACTTGGGATTGGGATTTTGTTGTGTTTTACCTACATCATTATCGAGAAATTCTCGATCGTATTTTCGATAAAAGGCGGTGTCCCGCCAATTTTTACGGTGCTAATTCCTAATACATTATTTGGCATATTAGGTTATTACGTGTTGTTAAAAGCACCTAAATAGTGTTAAAAAGTGTTTTAAAATTGCTGGAAAGTTGAAATAAATTGTCGAAAAATTGGATAAAAATAGCCCAAAAGCGCTCAATAAGAACCTGATTATACTCCATTTTACAGTTTTTATCTGGGGTTTTACCGGTATTTTGGGTCAATTAATCACCATTTCGGCAGTACAATTGGTGTGGTACCGGGTGCTAATTGCCTTTGTTTCGTTGTTTTTATATTTTAAATTCAGCAAAACCGATTTTAAAGTTGAGCGAAAAACCATGCTGAAAATGGTTTTTACGGGCGCTTTGGTGGGCGGCCATTGGATACTTTTCTTCGCTTCCATCAAGCTTTCTACGGTGCCGGTAACACTGGTTTGCCTCTCCAGCATCACTTTATTTACTGCCATTTTTGAACCCCTGATTAACAAAAGCAGGATCTCTAAACTGGAAATCATGGCGGGTTTATTAATCATTACCGGCATCATTTTAATTTTCAAATTCGAAACTCAATACACTAAGGGAATCATAGCCGGGCTGGCAAGCGCAGTTTGCGCGGCGCTTTTTGCCATTATAAACTCGCGGTTTGTTAAGAAAAGTGAGGCTCCTATCATTGCCTTTTATGAGCTCACAGGAGCATTTTTTTGGATCTCAATGTACCTTTTTGCAACCAACGGATATAACCAAAAACTACTTTTAAAACCGGCAGATATTGGCTACCTGGTACTGCTTGGCACGGTGTGCACCTCGCTTGCTTATGTTGCCGGGGTATCCGTCATGCGCGAACTTTCGGCCTTCCGGGTAGCGCTCATCACCAACCTGGAGCCGGTATATGGCATCATCATGGCTTTTATTTTCTTCGGCGATATGAATAAAATGTCCATCGGTTTTTGGGCGGGTTCGGTACTTATCCTGTCCACCATCTTCTTGTACCCGGTTGCACAGTCGCAAATTGCAAGGCGCAAAAATCGCGGCTAATCTTTCCATTATCTTTAGCGTTACGCTGTTCTTTTGAATCAATCCTCCCTGTTATTTTTATTGGCTGCCGGTAGTCCCTTTGCCAAAAAAAGTTGTCGTTCATCCAGGTATTCTTTGCGCCAACAGTGCCTGAGTAGGGGATAAATTCATGTGCTATAAAATGCCATTTTTAAGCCCTGTGAGCGATTGTAATTTTCCGGCACATTCCAGCCTGTTTAAATCAACGTGCGTCGATTAGCGCCAAAATTCAATTTTTAGTTAGTGTATTAAAATTCAAAAATGGAAAACTGTTGGAAAAATACCAAAAGGAGATTTATATCTGATAATTTCTTTGATAAAAATTAAAAATCATGTTTTTTAATATATTTTAATTAATTAAAAATCAGTAATTTATATAATTCATCAGAAGTAAAAATTAAACAAAAGAAAGCTAAGTCAAACCATAAAAAACTAAAAAAATTAGTAAGCAAAAAATATGTCAATTAATATGCGTATACAAATCATTAAATGAGATACTTAAAGCATGTTATTTAACCAAAAAATACAGATTTAGAATTAATACATAGCAATACATCAAAGTGTACCGAATGAAAAAATGAGAATTCAAATTAAATGAAGGCAGGTATCGGTTTTGTATACAGGACTGAAAACTGAGCAGCAAAAATTTACTTCTCATCAACGAATACAGCGAATGAATCTGGCTTTTAAAAACGCCGAAATATTAAAGTTAAGATCGTACACCGCCATAAAAAACGCCAACAAAAATTGTCCAGCAATGACGACTGACTGCCCGGCCACTTCCCCACCAATAAAATTCACAGATGAAATCAGTCCGATTTTTTTCGCGACGGAATTTCGCTTCAAATTCGTGAGGCGAAAAAATACATGTACAGACAGAAAAATCAGATCGGGAATAATTACAAATTTGGAACATCAAACTATCGGCCGTCCCAGTGTCTCAGATCTCACATCTAATATCTCAAATCTCTCCACTATCTAAAACGCCCTTTTATTTCAACATTAAAAACTGCATCTTGTATTAACTGTTAACTTTATTAAATCAAAACATCATGAGCATAAAAACCATCACAATAATTATCATCACCATTTTGCTTACGGCCGCTCTTGCCCAAAATACCGACAATGTAACCTTCGCGTTTTTGTTCATGAGTTTCAGGGTATCCAAACTGGCCATCATGATCACCATGACCCTTGTAGGTTTTGTCCTGGGCTTTATGGTTGGCCGCCCCAAAAAAGCAAAATATGATATTGAAGGTTACCACGACAACATCCACCAAAAAGAAGATAAAAATACACTAAGTGACGAAGACAGGGACTACATTAACTAACACTATGAAAAACAAAATCGGATTTATCGGCCTTGGCAACATGGGCATCCACATGGCCAAAAACCTTATCGAGGCAGGCTACCATCTGCAAGTCCATAACCGCACCCTCAGCAAAGCCGACGAGCTTGACCAGGCCGGCATCACCAAATGCCAAACACCTGCCGAGGCGGCCGCCGGTGTACCTATCGTGATCACCATGTTATCGGAAGATGAGGTGCTGCGAGAATCGGTTACAGGGCCCGACGGAATTTTAAAAACGCTACAGCCAAATGCTGTGCACATATCCATGAGCACCATATCGCCCGAAACAGCAGTTGAGCTGGCCAAAGCCCATGAGCAGGCGGGCAGCCATTACCTGGCTTCACCGGTGTTCGGAAGGCCCGAGGCGGCAGCGGCAAAAAAACTTTTCATTTGCGTTTCCGGGCCGCAGCAGGTAAAAGATATTGCCAAACCAGTACTCGATTGCCTGGGCCAGGCCATACACGATTTTGGCGAAGAAGTTGGCGGCGCCAACGTGGTGAAGATTGCCGGCAATTTCATGATCATGGCATCAATGGAGATGATGGCCGAAGCTTACACTCTTGCCGAGAAGAATGGCCTTGACCGTACGCAGGTGGCTAACTTTTTTGGCTCAACGCTCTTCAACGCCCCCATTTACCAAAACTACGGCAGGCTGATTGCAAACAAGCAATATGAACCCGTAGGATTCAAAGCCAAATTAGGCTATAAAGACGCCCGCCTTGCCTTTAAACTATCGCAGGCGAGCTACACACCCATGCCACTTGTAAACGCCGTGCACAGCCGCTTATTGAGCGCCGTAGCAAAAGGACTTGGCGACAGGGACTGGGTAGAAGGTTTTGGCCGCGGTGTAAGCGAAGATGCAGGACTTTAGGATTTCGGAATTGGGATTTTCGATTTCGGATTTAGTTTGATTACAAATTTGAAATGAGATTTTTTGATTCAGGGTGTAGGAAATTTCCGTCTTGATTCTTGACTCTTGATTCTTAACCCTAAGAAAATCTCAATAAAATCCTAATTTCGCCGTTGTTGAACTAATTAAAAAAAACATCCACTATTTTATGATAAAGAAAACATTTGTATGGATGGCAGTTTGCGCATTGGGCGCAACCATGTCATGCCAGGGAAAACCAACCGACAAGTCTGCCAGTGCATCTGCCACGAGCCCTGCGCCTGCTTCGGCCGCCTCTGTAGATAACAAAGCTGTGATGGCCCGCAAACAGGTGCCCATCGTTTGCTACCACCAGATACGTGATTGGAAGCCTACTGATTCCAAAGGAGCCAAAGATTACATTGTTCAGGTTGCCGCATTTAAAGAGCATATAAAAATGCTGGCCGATAGTGGCTACCATACCATCCTGCCCGATCAGTTGTACGCCTACCTTACCACGGGCGCGGCGTTGCCCAAAAAACCAATCATGCTTACATTTGATGATACCGATCTTGACCAGTTTACCATTGCCAACCCAACGCTTAAAAAGTACGGGTTTAAGGCAGTTTATTTTGTGATGACAGTATCGTTAGGCCGTCCGCATTATATGACGGCAGACATGGTTAAAAAGCTATCAGACGAGGGCAATGTAATTGCCAGCCATACCTGGGACCATCACCGGGTAGATAAGTACTCGCATAACTCTGAAATTAAGATCAAAGGCAAAAACGGAAAAATAACCACGAAGCCAGTTGACGACTGGGTTACCCAGATTGACAAGCCTACCAAAAAACTGGAAGAAATTACCGGTAAAAAAATAGAATATTTTGCCTACCCATTTGGTGTATGGAAAAAACCGGTATTGCCGGAAATTCAAAAGAAAGGTTTTAAAATAGCCTTCCAGCTTGCCGATAAACGTGACCCTGATTATCCGCTGATGACGGTACGCCGTATTTTAGATAGTGGCTACTGGACAACTAAAACTTTCAGCAATAGCGTAAGAAATAGTTTCTAAGCCACCTAACCCCCTGAAGGGGGAATGTGAAAACGGCCTTTCTTTTTTAAGAGGGGCCGTTTTTTGTGATCATCGCCACTTCAATGCAATTGGTTATTTCGTTAATAAGATAAAGCATTGAAAGCCATTTTACAATTTGCCATTGCGAGTACATATCAGGATGATCCTGAAAAAAACAGGGATTACATGTTGGCTTTAGAGCCTCGCAACAACCATGTCATTGCGAGTGTAGCGCGGCAATCGCGAACTCTGCAAGTCCACCCTGTATAGTTCGCGATTGCTTCGTTCCTCGCAATGACATAGATTTCGTTAAAAACAACATTGATAATCAGTTATTTATAATCATGTCAATATAAAGAACGAAGCAATGATATCAATGTGCAAACTTAGTCCTACTTTTTCCCAGCCAAATACTTATCTAAAAACGCGAGGGTTTTGTTGGCTGTTGTTATCTGGTCATCTTTTTTGGTAAAGCCATGGCCTTCGTTGGGATAGGTGATGTATTCCACCGATACGCCGTTCTTTTTAACCCCATCCACAATTTCCTTACTTTCAATGGGCAGCACCCGCACATCATTCATGCCCTGGAAAACAATTAGCGGCTTGTTGATGGTTTGGTAATGGAACAGAGGCGAAATCTTTTTCAGGTGTACACTATCAGCCGTGTACGGATCGCCCAATTCCTCGTAAAGGGCTTTACGCTGGGCCTCCCAGTACGGAGGGATACTTTTGAGTGTCCGCATCCAGTTGGCCACGCCAAAGAGGTCTACACCCACTTTAAATTCGTTAGGGTGAAAGGCAAGGGCACCCAGCACCATGCAGCCGCCGTAACTACCACCCAGTATGCCTATTTTGGCGGTATCGATGTAGGCTTGTTGCTGCAACCATTTTTTACCCCAGATGCAGTCCTTTAAATCGCCGTTGCTGTGGTCTTTGTTATCCAGCTTGTAAAAAGTTTTACCATAACCGCTGCTGCCCCGGTTATTAACCGCCAACACCGCGTAGCCATGGTTTACCAAAAACTGTATTTGATTACTAAAGCTGGTTGTGGTTTGGCCGCCCGGCCCTCCGTGTATCCAAAGTATAGCCGGCACCGGTTTATCTTTGCCGGCATTTTTGGGTTTGTAATAAATCGCCGGAATTTCCAACCCGTCAAAAGATTTAAAATGGACAACTTCTGCACTTACCAAATCATCACTGCTTACCGCCGGGTTTAGTGTGCGGGTTATCGGTTTTAATTCCTTCCTATCAAAATTGTAAACGTACAGGTTATTCGGGCTTGTGCTGCTACCTACCGTAAGCATTATGTTTTTCTCGCTTGGCGAAAACACTGCCGACTTAGCCTCGCCATCTTTAATTTCCGGAAAATCCATTTGTTTACCGGTACTATTATCAAACAGCAAAACCTTGGTTTTACCATCGGCATTTACATACACGGTGTAATATTTTTCCAGGTCGCTTAGCTCCATGCCAACAACATCCCAGTTGGTGCTGTAAACCTTGGCGGTTGCCCCGGTTACCAGGTTATATTTTACCAAATAACTAAATTCACTTCCGTCGTTGGTAATGTAGTACAGACTCGAATCGCCTTTGGTAAAAGCCGCCGGGTACCAGGTTGCGTCTTTATCGTTACTTAGCTTTTTGGTGGCTTTTGTCGTTCTGTCATAAAGGTACAACTCATTTTCATCAGTCGTGATAGATTTGGTTAATGTGATGTACCGTTCGGATTTTGAAACAGGGCCGGGCGAATAGCCGTCGTTGTTTTGATATAACAACTCATCTTTCCAGTTTTTCGCATCAAGTTTATAAACGTCAAAAAACTTAGGGTCGCGCTTGTTACTTACAACGTAAAGGTACTTTTTATCGGTACTCCAGCCGTTTGTACTATTGGTAGTGTTTGCCCAAGGTGTAAGATCCTTCACCGGCGAGCCATCTGCTTTTTGCAGGTAAATGTGACTATTTTCGTTACCACCCTGGTCGGCGCTGTATAAAAAATCGTTGGTGCCCGGCACGTAGCCTATAGAAAAATAGGAATCTTTAGTTGAATGGGTGAGCTGTTTTGATGAGGTATCGGCCAAATTAATGGCGTAGATGTTAAATATCCCCGTGCTGTTGTCCTCTATCAGCACTTTGGTTTCATCGGCATTAAAGCCCGCCCCTGCTATTGATTTATTGTTATACAACTGCTCAATGGTGTATGATTTTACATCGGCAGGCTTGTTTGTGCTTTTGCACGCGCTGAACATTACAGCCACGGCCAGTAAGGATAGGTATTTCATTTTTAGGTTTAATTTTCAGCAAGTTACAGCAAATATCCTATAAAAAGCAAACGTGTTAAACCTATTTTAAATGAGACTCGACAACTTAAGCCGACAATCGTTTAAATAAATATTTAGTAAAAAAATTAACTAAACAGTGTAGTTTTTACCAATTAACAAATCGCTCAATTTAGTCTCAAAATAATCTGTAATTACATAAACCTCCTCCGTTCCGTCGAAAAGCAGGTATGCGCGAAAATCCAGATCATAAATCGATTTCACTGGGTAATTAATCGCCTTTACCCTTGCTCTATTTGTTCTCATCGTGATACTTTGCGAGGGCTTGTCAATAAAAAACAAGATTTGGTAAGGTGAGGTAATTATTTCGATCACATCTGTTGATACCTCAATTGCTACCGCCGTTTTGACTACAGTTTTTCCGGGTGAACTGATTTGAGCATACTGAATGCCGCCAATTATTAACACGCCAAGTGTCATAGTAACAATAAACACAGCATCAATTGTTCTACCTCCTTCAATATATAGCTTGATGGCAAGATACCCAAGCACCAATATCATAATAAAAATATTTCTGATGCGCATTTTAATGTCACGACTAATACAATTGCGTATGGTATCGGAACTAAAACTTCCTAATTTTTCGTTAAGCATTTAAATAACATTACGTAAAGATACTTGTAACTACCAACGTATTCAAAAATGTCTTAATGAAAAGATTTCAGGTCTCGCAAAGCCATTTTATATCTCTTGGAAGAGATATAAATAATTTACGCAACATGCTTTGGTTTCTACCAATAACATCATGGGCGTTGCCTGCGGCCGCGCTCTACGCTTATACTGCACAGGCATTAAGCGCGGGGCAGGTATTCGCTGCAATCGCTAATGTGCAGAAGAAGTATTGAGTAACCACCAGCCTACGCTGGAAAAAACTGCTATGAGAAAGGCACCATTGCGAGTACCCACCAGGTAAAACCTGCAAAAAAATCGTTATAACGTGAAAGGGATATAGTTAAACGATGCTCTAAACTACCGTCATTGAGGTACGAAGCAATCCCGAACTATGCGGGACTTAGCATGCAGGGGATTGCTTCGTACCTCACAATTACGCGTATTAAGGGATATAAAAAAGCCCGCTATTCACATAACGGGCTTCCAAATATTTTACGATCAATAAACTTAGTGAGCGTGATTACCATCCGGACCATGCGCGTGGCCGTGTGATAATTCTTCTGGCGTAGCCGGGCGTACGTTCAGGATGCTGCCTTTAAAGTGCAGTTCCTGGCCGGCCATAGGGTGGTTAAGATCGACAATTACCGCATCTTCGGCTATTGATACTACCTGGGCCTGAAAACGGTTGCCATTATTATCCTGCAAAGGCAAAATAGTACCTACTTCAGGTAATTCTGCACCCTGGAACATTTCTTTAGGCAGGTTGGCTACGGCTTCCTCATCATATTCGCCATAAGCATCGCCTGCAGTTAAACGGAATTCATAAGTATCACCTGTTGAAAGGCTGCTTAAGTTTTCTTCAAATTTGGGCAGCATCTGGCCGGCACCAAACAAAAAAGTTAAAGGTTGTTCTTGTGTGGCACTTTCTGTTAAAGTTTCGGTACCATCCTGGTCAACATACAAATCGTAAGTTAATGACACTACGTGCTGTGGTTCAATCTTCATTGTTACTGTTTTTATAAATAAGCAATCAGGCCTGCATTTGTTTTAGTGCATCGGCCGTGTTATTAGCAGGTAATCCGCAGGTTTTATCTATACAAACAAAAATTTGTGTTGATTTACCAAACTTATCCTGTAACAAAGGTAAACTTCCTTTTGTACCTCCCAATATAATTTTATTGGGTATGTAATTATTTTCAAGTTCCTTTCTTACAGTTTCGGCTTCGGAGCCGGTTACGGCAACTTCATAAATACCATAAACTTCATCAAGCAATAACATAGTCCAGTTTGAATAAGCCGTACCATACTTTGCCAACTGTGGCATAATGTTGCGTAACAGCTGTGCCGAAACCGCTGCATAATTTTCATTATCAAAAAGCAGGCCCAATTTTTTAAGGTTGCGTGCCATTGCCGAGTTACTGGCCGGCGTAACCCCGTCCATAATTTCAGATTTGCGGGCTATCAATTGCTCATCATCATCGGCGGTGTAAAAGAAAATACCATGAGCTTCATCGTAATAATGAGCCATTGCAGTATCGGCAAGGGCTTTTGCCTGCTGCACCCAGTATTCATTAAAGGTAACTTCGTACAGGGCTATAAGGCCATCAATGATGTTGGCATAATCGTCCAAAAACGCTACAGGGATACATTCAATTACCGGGCTGCCGTAAACCCGCGATAGCCTGCCATTTTGACCTATAAGATTATTCATGATAAAATCGGCGTTCTTCAAAGCCATTTCCAGGTATTTCGGTTCAGCGAAAGACCGGTAAGCTTCGCACAGGCCTTTCAGCATCAAACCATTCCATGATGCCAGTATCTTGTTATCCAAACCTGGCCTGATACGGTGGCGGCGGGCTTCAAACACCTTTTTGCGGGATGCTTTTACTTGTAATAACAAATCATCCACCCCTAAGCCCAGCTTTTCGGCCAGTTGCCCGTCCGTTTCTTTTCTGAAGAGCACGTTGGAGTGTTCTTCTTCCCAGTTGCCGTCTTGGGTAATATGGTAGTAAATGCAAAACAGGTCGGCATCGTCGCCTAAAATGGTTTCAATTTCGGTTTTAGTAAAAATATAGAATTTACCCTCTACCCCCTCGCTATCGGCATCAAGAGCCGAGTAAAAACCCAAATCCGGTGATGCCAATTCGGTTGTGGCAAAATGGATGATCTCATCAACCACTGTTTTATACAATTCATCTGGCTGCCAGGTGTAGGCTTCGGAGTACAGGGTTATGAGCTGGGCATTGTCATAAAGCATTTTTTCAAAATGCGGCACATGCCAGCGGCCATCAACCGAGTAGCGGGCAAAGCCGCCGCCTATATGATCGTAGATACCGCCGAAAGCCATTTTATGCAAGGTTAATTTTACTTGTTTGGCAATTTCGTCGTCGTTGGTCAAATGCGCATATCGCATCAGCAATTGCCAGTTATTGGGCATCGGGAATTTGGGCGCATTGCCTGTACCTCCCTCCTGCCTGTCAAAATATCGCTTCCAGTTATCGCCGATAACTTTCAGGTCGTCCTTTGTGTAGTCCGGCTGATCGGCTATAAACTGGATCGATTCATATTTTTGGATGCCGTCTGTCAGGCGAACGGCGTATTCCTCCGCTTCCTCCGGCTTTTGTTTATAAAAATCGGCCAGGTTAAACAGCAGCGATGTCCAGTCGTTTTTACGGAAGTAGGTACCGCCATAAATTGGCCGCTGATCGGGCAGGCAAATACAGTTTAACGGCCAGCCGCCACGGCCGCTCATGAGTTGCACGGCGCTCATGTAAATCTGGTCAACATCGGGGCGCTCTTCCCTATCAACCTTAATACAAACAAAATACTCGTTCATTACGGCGGCCACGGCTGCGTCCTCAAAGCTTTCGTGCTCCATTACGTGGCACCAGTGGCAGGCCGAGTAGCCAATGCTTACCAATATCAATTTATTCTCGGCTTTGGCCTTATCCAGGGCTTCTTTACCCCAGGGGTACCAGTTTACAGGGTTGTTGGCATGCTGTAATAGATATGGAGAGGTGGAATTTGCAAGTTTATTCATAGCAGATGGTATTGCGTTATCAATGCAATGTGCGAATATAATTGTACCTGTAGGTTAAAGCGGGATTATTTGGAAAAGTTTTGGCGGGATAGGTAGTTATTCAATCGAAACTAACCCAATCCCATTTTTCGCTTCTTCTTAAATCAAAAAGTAAATTATATAGTCGACTAAGGCCAAAACTACCTATCATACCATAATCGTTAACTGTTTTAACCGTGCCATCAGTAAATTCAATTTGAATCAGCGCTGTTTGATCGTCGGTCCAATTTACGCTGTAGAAGTCTTTAAGCATTTTAATCCCTATATAATTGATAAGTGATTTTATTTGCGCCAACCTATCTAACGAAACGCTACCTCTATAATTTCCATTTTTAGGATTATATGATTTGGCATTGTAGGTGGCTTCTCCATCCTTAGATATTTTAAGTTTAAATACCGGACAGGTACCAAAGCAACCCGATGTTTCAATATAAACAGATTTAACCTGGTAATTGTCGGGCTTGTTGTTAAATTCAACAAAATCACCGTATAAAAAAATCAGGGTGTCTGTTCGCGTCCAGTCTTGCGATTTTGTAGTTTCATTATAAAGAGAACTTTCAGCATAAAAACGCAACATCTGTTTATTACCAATCCATATGGGCTTAGCTATCTGACAACCATGGGACAGCCCTTGTGTTATTCGGATTAATTTCATGCCTCCGGATGGTTGATCTATTATCGCATATACATAGGCCGATCCCGCGTCACTTACAGTCACCAATAGATCAGTTAGTTTATCATTATTAAAATCAACCTTTTCCCAGGTCTTTATATCCCATTGCCGGGCTATATCACTACATTTCAGGGTAGGTATTAATTTATCAGTCGGCAAAACTTCGATATATGGTCTTCCATGGTTTAAAAAATTAGTATCAAGTTTTACCAACAAATTTAAGACGTCGCTGTCGGTTTTCAGATCGTCGATAGCGTTGGCCGCAACAATTTGAGCGGGCAACAAAAAAAGTAAAATCAATAGCAGATATTTTATTGGTTTAGGTTGACGCATCAGGGTTAGTAGTTATTAAATATTACTATAAAGGTATAAATAAACCTATCAGAAGTAGCTTTGATTAACTTGCTAAAAGAACAAAGCATGAATAAAATATGAATATCGCCACATTTATAGCCACTTTAAACCAGCCTGTTACCAACATCACAATTTATTTCCCTTTATTTGCGGTTTTTATTATTGACTGACAAAATGCGCTATTTAAAACTGATCAACATTTTATGTGCTGTTGGCTTATTTGCATCGGCAAACCCGGCATCGGCACAAACCGACTCTGTTAAGTATAATCACCAGGAATCATTTGGCCCCATTACCTGGCCGGTAACCGGGCAAGGCACCCGCTCAAATGCCGGCAAACCATCGCCAACTTATTGGCAAAACCGCGCCGACTACCAGATTAAAGCCGCCCTGAACGAAGGTAAAGATACCACCATTACCGGCGAAGTTACCATCACCTATACCAACAACAGCCCCGACCAATTAGACTACCTGTGGCTGCAGCTTGACCAAAACTTATTTAAACCCGATTCCCGCGGCGCAGCCGTAACCCCCTATAGCGGCGACCGCTTTGATGTGCGCGGCTTTAGTCGTGGTGGTTACCACATAGGCTCGGTTGAGGTTACTTACAAAGGCGAAACCTATAAAGTTACCCCGGTTATTACCGATGCCCGTATGCAATTGCGCCTGAATGCCCCAATGGAAGGTAAAGGCGAAAAAATAAGCGTAAAAATAAACTACGATTTTGCTATCCCTTTTTACGGTGCCGACCGCATGGGCCGCAAAAAGTTTAAACAAGGTTATGTTTACGAAATTGCCCAATGGTACCCCCGCATGTGCGTTTATGATGATGTAGAAGGCTGGAACACCTTGCCCTACATGGGCCTTGGCGAATTTTACTGCGAATACGGCGATTTTGACTATTACATAACTGCCCCCGCCAATATGGTAGTTGTAGGATCGGGCGATTTACAGAACCCCGAGGAGGTATTATCGCCTGCACAGTTGAGCCGTATGGCCGAAGCAAAAAGCAGCGATAAAACAGTAATGCTTATTAAACAGAATGAAGTTGGCAAATCGTCAACCCGTCCGTTTAAGGGAAGCCTTACCTGGCACTACAAAATGCTTAACAGCCGCGATGTGGCCTTTGGCGCATCAAATGCTTTTATATGGGATGCTGCAAGGGTTAATTTCCCATCGGGCCGTAAGGGTTTTGCTATGTCGGCCTACCCTGTTGAGAGCGCCGGCGTTGATAGCTGGGGCCGGTCGACCGAGTACCTGAAAAACAGCATGGAGATTTACTCAAAAGCTTATTTTGAATACCCATGGAACTCGGCTGTGAACGTATCTGGCGTTGCCCTTGGCATGGAATACCCCGGTGCTATATTTTGCCTTGGCGGCCTTAAAAAAGGCCAGCTGTGGGGAGATGTTACCCATGAAATTGGCCACAACTGGTTCCCGATGATAGTGGGCTCAAACGAGCGTAAATACATGTGGATGGATGAGGGCTTCAACACTTTTATTAATGAATATGCCTCGCAACAATTTAACAAAGGCGAGTATAACGATACCAGCAAACAGGCGCAACGCATTTTAGGTATGTACCGCAACAGTAAAGATCCGCTGATGACCGCGCCCGAAGCCATAGGCCTGAATGATTACGGCCAGTACTATGTTAAAACCGCTTTAGGGATGGATATTTTGCGTAATGTGGTTTTAGGTCCCGAGCGTTTTGATTATGCATTTCACGAGTACATTAAAAACTGGGCATTTAAACACCCGTTGCCTTACGATTTATTCCGCGCGATGAACGATGCCAGCGGCGAAGACCTGAACTGGTTTTGGAAAGGCTGGTTTACTACTACCTGGAAAATTGACCAGGCCATTACCGGCGTTAAATATATTGACGATAACGCTGCAAATGGCGCCCTGATCACCATTACCAACAACGAAAAAATGGCCATGCCTGTCGACCTGAAAATTACCCAGGCCAACGGCAAGGTTGAAACCCTGCACCTGCCGGTAAACGTTTGGCAGCGCGGCGGCGTATGGACGTTTAAATATCCATCAACATCAAAAATTAAATCAATGGTGATTGACCCGGAACACGAATTACCCGATGTTGATTTGAAAAACAACGTGTATTACGGGGAGTGATTTTAATTATTGAGTTACTGATTTAGTGAATTAGTGATTTGTAGCATAAAAAATGGCGATGTGTTAAAACACATCGCCATTTTTTATGTACCCGTTTTAATTAAAAGTTGTAACAAAATAAATTCATTCCCGTATATACAACATATTGGAATATTAATGTTGTTTAATAGTTTATCGGCTGATGGGAATTATTGATTCGGGTGTGAGCATTCTTGTCATAGATGACGAAGAGTTGGATTGCGTTATCGTAAAAGCATTGATGAAAAAGGTGCTGATGGATCCTCATATTGACTCTTTCCAAAATGGCAAAAGTGCAATAGACGAGCTCAGCAAAATTAATGAAAACAACCCCGGGCAGCTTCCGGATTTTATTTTTCTGGATCTGGCTATGCCGGTAATGGACGGGTGGCAATTTTTGGCCGAATTTGACAGGTTAAAAATTGACTCGTTAAAGAAAAGCAAAATCTATATACTCACTTCGTCTGTAAGCATCGACGATGTAACCAGGTCGAAAGAGAATCCTCTTGTAATCGACTTTATAAATAAGCCGTTAAATTTTGAAAAAATAAAAAACATTTTTGCCAATTCGTGAATTTAATATAGCATATATAATATTCACATGGCTAAAAATATTTTGATCATCGAAGATGATGACGACATTCTTGCCGTGCTCACAACCGTTTTAAATTTCAATAATTTTTCGGTCAGCGGCATCAATCGTACCGATGATATTATCGGATCGATAAAAAACTTCTCGCCCGACCTGGTTTTAACCGATTATATGTTGCCTGGGTTAAACGGCGGCCAAATTTGCATCCTGATCAAAAAAAACAAAGAAACCGCCCATATCCCCGTGGTATTAATATCCGCATATCATGAAATGGCCATATCACTGGCAAACTTTGGTTACGACGCTTTTATACCGAAACCCTTCGATATTAACAAACTGGTAAAAACCATCAATAAGTTTTTGAATTGATAAGAAGTAGCCGCTTAATTTTGTATGCAATAACTCCTACAAGTTAATCAATGGGTTTAATCTGCACTTCTGTCCCATCCGGCAAATCTTTGATTTGTTCATGAATCATACCCGTTAATGTAAAATGAACGCTGATATCAGTAGGTTCTATGTTATCTACCGAATATTCGCCACCAATAATGGGGAGCTTTTTGAAGCTATAAACTTCATTTTTTCCCAAATGCTTATTATTCTTCTCTAAATGTTTGTTTTTTATGATGCTCTTCCTGGTTTTGGATATATTTATAAACTTTATCAACCTGCGATTGGCTATAGGAAAATACGCCAAAACCGTCCTGCCATTCAAAACGCTTAGGGATTAACGAATGATCATTAATATATTTTGATGATTTTGCTTTTACTGTTTGCATTAGATCCGAAACTGAAACAATAGGTTTCAAGCCGATAAAACAATGTACATGATCTTCCACACCATTTACAATAATTGTTTTGCAATTGGTTTCATTGATTAGATTGCCTATTACACCAAACAGTTCGGCGCTCCATTTTTTTTCAATCACAGCATCCCGGTATTTAACTGCAAAGATTGTTTGAATGTAAATTTGATGATAGGTGTTTGCCATTTTATCGGGGCAATTGATGTTTACTATTTATTTTATATTTACCGAGCCTACGGCTCTCACTCTTCATTTATTTTTATACCACGGGTTGAAACCCGTGGCTACAAAATTGATCGAGGCTACGCCTCTGGTTTTGTAATTTAAATCATGTTTGCGTTCCTTTAAAAATACATCTTTTCAGGCCAGCGATATTTGTCATTTTATGGGGCTGTTAATATTTGCTATTTTTTATATATACCGAGCCCACGGCTCTCATTCTTCATTTGTTCTTATACCACGGGTTAAAACCCGTGGCTACAAAATGGATCAAGGCTACGCCTCTGTATTATGTTTAGCCATGTCTGTTCCGGTCAAATGCAGCTAAGGGCCATCGGCCCGAAACATTTTGTAGCCCCGGGTTTCAACCCGGGGTACATAAATGTAAACAAGCATAAGTGCCATAGGCACGGCCCATATGATCAGCCAGATAGTTCTAAAAAACTTGGATAACTGACCTACTTCGCTCCCGTCGCCAAATATCCAGCCAATGCATTAATCCTGCCGGCCACAACTCCTATCTGCTGTTTCACCTCGTCCCAGTTACGTTGTTCAATGGCTTCGCGGATGCCGGGGATGGTTTTAACACCATAGCCGGTATAAAAGCCCGGTGCGTAAATGGTGTGTTTGTACCAGCCACGCCGAGGCAACCCTTCGGCGGCAAGCAATTGCTGCTCGGCCTGGTACAGGAGTTTGTTTAGTTTATCGTGGTCACCATCTTTCAGGGCGGCGGCCCTCCAGTAGATAGCCAGTTTATCGGCGCTTTTCTTTAACGAATCCAGGGCGCCGGTTAGTGGTTTAAAATCAATTGGGGGTACGGTATCTTTAGCAACAGGCGCTTTGTACAGGCGGGTTGGGTCGGCAGCCAGGGTGTAGTCGTTAGCTTTTATCAGTTGGTTATCAATTTTGGTGGCTTCGCGGGTATCATCGGCCAGTTTGGTAAGTTCGGTAGCATATTTAGCAATGGTAGCTTGCAGGCTCCTGAAATCAAATGGCAATACTTCGGCATCGGCCATGCGCAATACCGAGTGGCCCGCAGTTTGGGCCAGGGCAACGCCGTAAGCAAAATCAGGATCTTTAAAACGTTTGTAATCATCAAACGAATCATAAATGGAATGGTATTCGCCGCCGCCGTCTTCGCCACCAAAGCCGAAATCAAGCGTAGGGATACCCAAATGCTGCAGGAATGAAGAAAAATCAGATCCTGAACCCAGCGCCTCCAGCTTTTCGCCTTTACGCTCCAATATCTCTTTCTTGTCGCCGGTTGATTTGGCATTTACCAGTTGCATTGCCTTTTTCCTATCGAACACACTTACTTTGGTTTGTGGGTCCGTTATACCATTTGTTATCTCGTCAATAAAACTTTCCAGCGCCTGCGAACCGCCTGCCCCTAAAAAGCCGCGGCCATTACTATCCGAGTTGATGTATACCACCGTTTTTTGCTGCAATTCTTTGTCGTGCGCCTCGGCATATTCGGTTGATCCTAACAGTCCTGGTTCTTCGCCGTCCCATGAGCAATATATAATACTGCGTTTGGGTTTCCAGCCGGTTTTTAACAGGTCGCCAAGGGCTTTGGTTTCCTCAATCATGGCTGCTTGTCCGCTTATAGGGTCGTTAGCGCCGTTTACCCAGGCATCATGGTGGTTTCCACGCATTACCCACTCATCGGGATAAGTTGATCCTTTTATTTTGGCAATTACATCATAGGCGGGCACCATATCCCAGTTAAATTCCATTTTAAGGTGAGCTACAGCCTTGCCGCCGCCTATGTGATAAGTTATAGGCAACGAGCCTGCCCACCCGCCGGGTGCAACAGGGCCATCAAGCGCGGCCAATAGCGGCTGTGCATCGTGGTAGCTGATGGGCAATACAGGTATTTTTAATATCGTGGTTGCATCCTTTCTGTCTAAACGTTTAACGTCTTTAGTTGCGCCAACGCCCGGCGTAAGCGGATCGCCGGGGTAAATCACCATGTCCATTACCGAGCCGCGCTGCACGCCAAATTCATTCTTGTACGCTCCTTTGGGGTATACATCGCCGGCAGAGTAGCCGTCATCAGCAGGGTCAGAGTAAATAATGCAGCCTATAGCTCCGTGCTCATAGGCTACTTTGGGCTTTATGCCACGCCACGAGCGGCCATATTTGGCAATTACAATTTTACCTTTAACATCAATACCCATGGCAGCCAGTTTAATGTAATCATCTGGCAAACCATAGTTTACAAATACCAGCGGACCGCTAACATCGCCATCGGCACTCCAGGCATTGTAAGTTGGCAGCTGATTGGGCTGGCCGGATGTGGCATCTTCCGGCACGGCCTGTTCTTTTAACACAGCCGTATAAGTTGTCGGCCCGGTTAGTTCAAGCACCCGCGTTTTAGGCGTTGGGAAAAGTACCGTATAGGTTTCTATATGCGCATCAAGCCCGTAGCTTTTATACATGGCCAATATCTTTTCGGCCACAGCCTTGCTGCCCGGCGAACCGATATTATGCGGAAATGCCGAAAGTGTTTTAATGGTTTCGCCAATGCGTTGCGGACTTAAACCTGCATCAAACGTTTTTTCGGTTTCCAGTTGTTTTGCCGACGATGCCGGCGTAAAGCCAATTAATGTTTTTTGCTGAGCGAAACTTGCCGACGACAGCGCCAATAAGCCAAGGGTAAGGGTTTTCTTCATGACAGTGTATATGGTGATGCGTGAAGATAATAAAATTTGTTCATGGTTCATGGTTCATGGTTCATGGTTCATGGTTCATGGTTCATGGTTCATGGTTCATGGTTCATGGTTCATGGTTCATGGTTCATGGTTCATGGTTCATGGTTCATGGTTCATGGTTCATAAGTGGAATTCGATATCAATGCTATTGTTTTGGCTTTTTAATTTTTTTTCCCGGTTATCAAAAATCTTGCTACTTGATACTAACTACTTGATACTTTTTTGGGCGTTCCCTGCGGGCGGGCTTTACGCTGCAAGTCCTCGCAGGCCATCGCACCCTACCCCCTCGCTCCGGGCTTTCCGCTGCGATCCCTAACGCTTTTTTGTCTGAACCGCGATTCATCGGATTAGAGGAATACCGGGATTTTTTTGATTGTCTCGTCCTCCAAATCAAATCCAAATAATCCGAAAAATCTGCTTAATCCGAGTTCTGACAAACTACCGGTATCTCTAAACAATTCAAATCAAAATTATTTGTCCTTGCTTTTCTTTCTTATCATTTTCTTTAAGTTATCTCCAAAAATCGCACCACCCAGCAACAGCACAAGCAACACCGAACCTGCCATCGAAATATCTTCCCCAACATAATACGATACCGGATGAAATACAAACTCCACTTTATGTTCACCTGCCGGGATTGAAGCCGCACGCAGCAGGTAATCGGCACGGAAGTATGGCTTCTCTATCCCATCAATCAGCATCTTCCAGCCTTTGTCATAATATATCTCCGAGAACACCGCTACGCCACCTGTTTTTGACGCCGATTTGTATGTCATATGGTCGGGGTTATAGCTTACCAGTTTGATTACGGAAGTAGTATCGCCTGCCTGCAAATTGCCGGCAACGCTTTGATAACTTTTATCAGCCACGACCTCGTTTTTTGGCGAGAAGCTGCTAAGTGCCTTCATTTCCGCGTCTGCGCCATCAACATATTTTATACTTTTTATAAACCAGGCATTACCGCATGCCTCGGGATTTGGCAATAACATTTGTCCTTGTTTAGATGAATCGGGCACGATGACATATTTGGCATTTAACATGTTCAATACAGCCGGATTTGCTCCCCTGGTAAATTGATTATCTATCAGCTCATCATATCGTTTCATTCGTGCAGCCGAGTACCCGCCTAAAGTTTTATGGAAAAACGGGTTCTGTACATCTTGTTTTATAGCGGCCGTGGCGTCGTATACCCTAAAATCAGGATCCGGATCTTTAGCTATCTCCGCATCAACAGGTCTTTGCGGTACTGCCGATTCCTGTTTATCGGTAAAATTGGCATCCTTTAAATAGCGTTTATCTACCTGCCAAAGGTCAACCAGTACGATAGCGAACAGCAACATAGATACTGTCATGAGGCTTAGTTTTTGCTTTATAAGCGCCCAAACAATACCGAAAGTAATCAGCACAAATACCAGCGAACGGATGGCGTCGGAGCGTTCAAGATTAATCCGGTCTTTTACTACCGCATTGGCCAACGCGTTAGCAGTTGCAGCATCGCCTTTTAAAGCCTGAGTTAAATTTGTGATACTGCTTAACTGGTCGCTTGGCCTGAAACTGAGCAGCAATTCGGGCACCAGGATCAATATCAGCACCAGCCCACCGGTTAAATACAAGGCAAGCAATAGCTTTTTAACCAAAACCTTTTTATCAACCGTAATAATAACCTCCTGTATGGCCAGGAAGGCCAGCACGGGGAAGCAAAGCCCGGCCACCGCCAAAATAGATTCAACCGCACGGAACTTATTGTATAGCGGAAAGTACTTCAGAAATATATCGGATACATATGGCCAGTTGCCGCCGAATGACAGCAGCATAGTTAATACCGCTGTACCCAACAGCCACCACTTCATTCGATTTTTTACTATAATGAGGCCCAATACAAACAGGAAACAAATACTTGCACCGAAATAATAGGGGCCGCTGGTGCCCGGCCGTTTCTCGCCCCAGTAAAGTGACAGGCCGGGGAACGAAGAAATTTGCTGAGCATAATTTAAAGCCTGCTCCGGCTGCTCGCCTTTATCGGTAAATACTTTAACGGTTTCTGAATTTTGATCAATCAGTTCCGGTCCCGATGCACCACCCGAGGCATTTGGCACCAAAAAGGTAAGGCACTCGGCCACACCCTGGCTGTACTGGTAAATATAATCTTTAGCCAGGCCATTTTGCGGCTCTTTGGTGGCGGTGGTTAAATTTGATTTGCCACGATAGCTATCCTTGCCATATTCATAGGTGCTCCACAAAGTAGATGCGTTTACCGCGAAAGCCAGGATTGATGCCGCTAACAAGCAACCCAATGGCTTAAGGAACGATGTAACGGTTTTATTTTTTATAGCATGATAAAGCTCGATACCAACCAAAATCAAAATGGCCAGCATCAGGTAGTAGGTCATTTGCAGGTGGTTCACCTTAATTTCGATAGACAGGAACAAAGCCAATAAGGATGCACCCAACAAATACCGCCCCCTTAAAGCCAGCATAATACTGGCTATTATTGGCGCAAAAAAGGCGATGGCAAAAGCCTGGTTAGTATGACCGGCCGCCAGTAATATCATATTATAGCTTGTAAATGTAAAAGCCACAGCACCGGCTGCTGCCAGCCACGGGCTAAGCTTTAACACATTAAATAAAAAGTAGGTACCAAACAAAAATACCAGCACCATACCAACCGGGTTAGGTACGGTGTAGCCAATAACACCTATAATGTGCGTGGCGATGTTGGCCTTGTAAGGTGCCCAGATCTGGTATGCGGGCATACCGCCGAAGATCTGGTTAGTCCATAAAATGGTAGTATCGCGGGCGTAGTAGTCCATAATCTCTTTTTGGGTCGACTGCGCACCAAGCACATCCCCCTGGCCCAACGTTTTGCCCTGAAATGCAGGCGAAAAATATAAAAAACACAGTACCAAAAAAACACCCGCAACGGCAAAATGTATACCGTTACGCTTTAGCCAATCCATCATATGCAGCAATAATTATATAATTTTTTAAAAATACAATTATTATTGGTCATTGGTCATTGGTCATTGGTCATTGGTCATTGGTCATTGGTCATTGGTCATTGGTCATTGGTCATTGGTCATTGGTCATTGGTCATTGGTCATTTAGGGGCAAGTTTGATTGGCTGACGATTGTTTTAAAAATCTCAAATAAATCCGACTAATGACCAATGACAAGCGAAGCGACAATGACTAATGACAACGAAGCGAAATGACCAATGACGAGTGTATGATTTCCGAGCTTATGGCTTAATTTTATAACTCTCCTTAATAACTGCTTCATTTACGGCTTTTACCCTGTTTAACTCCATCTTTTCAACAGCGCGATCGTAGGTTAATATGCCATTTACTTCATGTTCAACATCGGTGGTTTGGGTATAGATGGCAACACTTAAACCCTTGTATTTCATCAACTGTTCTACCTCATCCAGTAAAAACACATACCTATCGGTAAGGCGTGCCTTTGTTGGCTCATAATCATAGGCGTTATTTTCTACCGGCCACATATGGTTACGAACAAACAGGCCAACGCCACCAAATTCGCCCAAAGATGCCGCGCGACGGTCGTCGGGCACCGAGGCATCGTATGGACCTACATAGATATGGGTATCTACATAATCGCCATTGCCGGGGTCGCCATAGGCTTTTTGATACGAGGGGTTATTATTAAAGCCCGAATTGCCATTAACCAGCCTGGATGGGTCGTACTGCTTAACCCAATTGGTTATATTTTTAACATCAAACGCGCCCCAGTTTTCATTAAAAGGCACCCATGTAATGATGGATGGCGAATTATAATGATCGTCCATAATCGCCTTCAATTCCTTCCGGAATTCCTTGCGTGTTTTAAGGGTATCTTCATTTTGATACCAGATGGCCGGCATATCCTGCCAAACAAACAAGCCCATTTTATCGGCCCAGTAATAAAAACGTTGCGGCTCGGTTTTCATGTGCTTGCGAATAAGGTTGAAACCCGCATTTTTGGCGAAACTGATATCATATTTAAGCGCCTCCTCTGTAGGTGCCGTTAAAACCCCATCGGGCCAGTAACCCTGATCGAGCAAGCCAAGCTGCATGATAAATTTGCCGTTTACTAAAGGACGGATAACGCCGTTAACCTTACCCAATTTTATATCGCGCATCCCGAAGTAACTTTTCACTTCGTCGGCAACGCTGCCATCGGCATTTTTCAGGCTGATCTTTAGATCGTATAAAAATGGGTCATCTGGCGACCAAAGTTTAGGTGCTTTAATGGGCAGGTAAAAGTAAGTATCGCGGGCTGATTCTGCTTGCGATACCACTTTGTCGCCATCAAGTGCCACGGCAGTTAATTTTCCGCTCCCCTGTGTATTTACCTGCACTTTTAGCCGGTTATTTGCCAGGTCGGGCAGTAAACGGATGTTATCAATGTAGGTTTTGTTAACCGGTTCCAGCCAAACGGTTTGCCAAATGCCCGAGCAGAAGGTATAATCGCCACGCGGCCCGCTTTTTCCTGATGGCACACGGCCATCATTTAAATCATACGCCGCCACAACCACAGTATTGTTGCCCGCTGTTAAAAAGGGCGTTATATTAAAGCTGAATGCATCATAGCTACCGGCGTGTACTCCCGCTTTGTGGCCGTTTACAAATAAGGTGGTATGATGGGCTACGGCATCAAAATGAATGATCACCTGTTTATTTTTCCAGCCGGAAGGCACCTCAAAACTACGGCGGTACCACATATTAATTTCCTGCTTACGCTGAATGCCGGATAATACGGATTCCGGACAGTAAGGAACACGGATTTTATTTACTTCGCCGGCAAATGACAATGGCTTTTGAGGAGCAAGCGCATCCTGCACATTTTTTCCGCCCTGGTAATCCCACTGGCCATTAAGACACATCCAATCGCTACGCTGCAATTGCGGCCTAGGATATTCGGGAAACGGAACAGGCGCGTCCATAGCCGCTTTTGTCCAGGCAGTGGGTAATAAAGCCTCCTGGGCAAATAAAACAGAACAACAAATAAAGGTAAAAAGCAAGGATAGCAATAGCCGTTTACTTTGGTTTTTCGTCATGGTTGATAGGTTTACTTTGATGTTAAGTCAAACTTAAAACAATTTATTCGATTAGCTGTCCCGATCTGTTTAGCTGTTTTCTTAGGCATACCAAAATAAAAAAGGCCGGCGAAATATCCACCGGCCTTGAATCTTTTATTTAAAAATCATTGTTCCAAAACTAAGCTTCGCTTAGTTCAGCAAAGTACTTATGGAACAACGGGATAGTTTCAATCCCTTTATAGTAGTTGAAGATATCGTATTTTTCGTTGGGTGAGTGCAGCGCATCACTATCCAAACCAAAGCCCATTAATACTGTTTTAAGGCCAAGTTCGGCTTCAAACAGGGCAACAATAGGAATACTACCGCCGCCGCGTGTAGGTATAGGTTCTTTGCCAAATGATTCGGCGATGGCTTTTTGAGCGGCTTTGTAGGCAATGCTATCTGTTGGCGTTACGACGGGTTCGCCGCCGTGATGCGGTGTTATTTTCACCTTTACATTGGCTGGGGCTATACTCAGGAAATGTTTAGTAAACAGTTCAGTAATCTGCTCAAATGTTTGGTTAGGTACCAGGCGCATAGATATTTTTGCGTGGGCCTTTGATGGCAATACCGTTTTGGCGCCTTCGCCAATGTAACCACCCCAAATGCCGTTGACCTCTAAAGTTGGGCGTGTACCGGTGCGTTCGAATGTTGAATAGCCTTTTTCGCCCCAAAGTTCAACAACATCAAGATCTTTCTTGTACTCAGCCTCATCATAAGGTGCGTTGTTAAGGGCAGTACGTTCGGCCGGGGTAAGTTCAATTACTTCGTCGTAAAAGCCGGGGATGGTGATATGGTTATTTTCATCATGCATAGCGGCAATCATTTTACTCAGGATAGTAATAGGATTAGCCACCGCTCCACCATAAACGCCCGAATGCAAATCGCGGTTAGGGCCGGTAACTTCTACCTCGACATACGATAACCCGCGCAGGCCGGTCTCTAATGACGGATGCTCCATGCTGATCATCGACGTATCCGATATCAGCACCACATCGGCTTTCAGTTTTTCTTTATTGGCCTTAACAAATATGGATAAGTTTGATGAGCCAACTTCTTCCTCGCCCTCAATCATAAACTTAATATTGCAGGGCAAGGTATCTGTTTGCATCATCAGCTCAAATGCTTTTACATGCATATAAAACTGGCCTTTATCATCGCAGGCGCCGCGGGCATAAATTTTGCCGTCGCGCACGGTAGGCTCAAACGGAGGCGTGTGCCATAGCTCGATAGGATCGGCTGGTTGCACATCATAATGCCCGTAAACCAGCACGGTTGGCTTTGCGGCATCAATTATCTTTTCGCCGTAAACAATGGGATAGCCGGCCGTTTGGCATACTTCTACATTATCGGCGCCTGCGTCGCGCAGCTTTTGGGCTACATGGTCGGCAGTATTTAAAACATCTGTTTTGTATTTGGGGTCGGCGCTAACCGAAGGGAAACGCAAAAGGGCAAATAATTCGTCGAGTAAACGTTGCCTGTGCTCATCAACATATTGCTTTATGTGCTGCATGGTATTTAGTTTGGCGCAAATATATTGATGTTTATTGATTTGGGCGAACGCTGCATAACGACGGACGTTACAAAACCAAGCGCCCTATCAAACACAAATTCCCCGAAATATCCAGGGAATATAAAAGTGTTTCGGGAAAACGAACGCCTGTACTTTTAAAAGCTGAAAAGCACATCGGCCCACGTTAATTAATCGGCAGTGCCCAGGTCAGCTTTGGGACCGTGACCTGCTTTAGCAGTGAATGACACGGTTTGGTTTTTTGTAGTATCGGGAGTTGCCTTTGTTTCCTTATTATTTAATGAGTAGGCTGTAATTCCTGATGTTAATATGATGGCTATTGCGATGATGATCTTTTTCATGTTGTGGTGTTGTTATAAGCTGTCAAAATGGAGAGACAATTATGCTGTGAAGTCAGCATTGCCTAAATCTCTTTTTGGGCCACCGGTAAAATCTGCATTACCCAAGTCTCTTTTTGGACCACCAGTGAAATCTGCGTTACCCAAGTCTCTTTTAGGGCCACCGGTGAATGCAAAGTCAGCATTACCTAAATCCCTTTTTGGGCCACCTGTGAAATCTGCGTTACCTAAATCTCTTTTTGGACCACCTGTGAAATCTGCATTACCCAAATCTCTTTTGGGGCCGCCTGTGAATGCGAAATCGGCATTGCCTAAATCCCTTTTTGGGCCACCTGTGAATGCGAAATCAGCATTGCCTAAATCCCTTTTTGGGCCACCAGTGAATGCGAAATCAGCATTGCCTAAGTCCCTTTTTGGGCCACCAGTGAAATCTGCGTTACCCAAGTCTCTTTTTGGACCGCCTGTGAATGCGAAATCAGCATTACCTAAATCCCTTTTTGGGCCACCAGTGAAATCTGCATTACCCAAATCTCTTTTGGGGCCGCCGGTGAATGCAAAATCAGCATTACCTAAATCCCTTTTTGGACCACCTGTGAAATCTGCGTTACCTAAATCTCTTTTCGGGCCACCTGTGAACGCAAAGTCTGCATTACCTAAGTCTCTTTTCGGACCGCCGGTGAATGCGAAATCAGCATTACCCAAATCTCTTTTGGGGCCGCCGGTGAATGCAAAGTCTGCATTACCTAAATCTCTTTTTGGACCACCGGTGAAATCTGCGTTACCTAAATCTCTTTTTGGACCACCGGTGAAATCTGCATTACCTAAGTCTCTTTTTGGACCGCCGGTGAAAGCAAAATCAGCATTACCTAAATCTCTTTTTGGACCACCGGTGAAATCGGCATTACCCAAGTCCCTTTTCGGACCGCCGGTGAAAGCTGTTTGACTGGATGATAAGATTGCTGTTTTTTTATCTGCGCTTACAAATGATGTAAGGATAGTGCTTAGTGCTAATGCTGCTATGATTGATTGCTTTTTCATGATTTTTATTTGAAGAAAGGGGATGTAGTATTTTGTTTGATTGTAAATGTTATTGATGTATATAATTTAGTCGGCCTGGCCTAAATCCTTTTTGAAGCCCGATATTGACGGTGCAAGGGAAATTGCCTCTGGTTTTGCGGTTTGTTTAACAGTAGTTTGTGATGATAAAATACCTGTTGCAGCGGTTAGGCTAACAAGGGTTATGATGATGAACTTTTTCATTTCGTTTTTAATTTTTGAGTTCTTAAATATTTTAACTGATCATTTTAAAATTAATCTGCACTGCCAAGATCCCTGCGTGCACTGTTTTCGTACGAATGCAGTGACGCCGTTTCGCGGATTATAGTTTGCTTTTTACAAGACGAAATAACCGCGGTGAATAAAACTGCCAGGGTGAGGGTGATGAATTTTTTCATGATCATTATATGTTTTGTGTACTTGTTGTAGTCTAATTATTCTTTTTCGTTTCGCTGCCTGATAATCAATCGGCATTTGCCAGGTCTTTTTTAAAGCCCGAATCCACCTTTATGAAACCGGCCGCCTGTGGTTGCTCAACTTTTTTTTGCGATATCAAAACAGCTGATGATAAAACTCCTGTGCTTGCTACAAGCAATGTTAAGAGTGTCAATTTTTTCATATTTATAAATATTTTATATTAAAATTATATTATTTTAAGTATTAATTAATCATATAGATCCAACAATTTGTAAAGGCTTTTTTTGATAGCCTGTAAAATCTCCCAGTTATATTTTATCCTCTTCTTTTTGCCAAATAATGTGCACTACTGTTAAAAATTGTTACATTTTTGTACCCAAATTGTACATATTTTATAAAATTAAATTGTTAGTTTTAAACATAAAATCCCGCAATTATCAACAAAGCAACTTTATACTTTATCAATTATATTTAAGCAACAGGCAGCGTATTAATACACATATAACATTTCTTGATATTTTTCACTGCCTAAAAGCAGTTTTAAACGTCATTTTTATGCTAAAAAAATATTATTAAATTCATATTACAGCAATTTAATAAACTGTATATCAATCAATTAACAAGACAAATATAGATATGTTTTTTAATTTTCAAGAAAAATCCATAAAATAATTATCAACATCTTTTTCTTAGGGATTGCTAATATATTTCGGTATAATTTATAACTTTCACTTTCAATATATTGTAACAGCGCTTTAATGAAAAGAACCATCACATTTCTTTTATTTTTTCTTACCACATTTGCCTTATACGCGAAGGATCTTGATGGAGATGCAAAGGCAGATACGAATGAAATTATCCGCATCAATAAACAGGCACTGGCAAATCGTTTAACCGATCCTGAACAAACAGTTATTGACGCTACCAAGGCTATGGACCTGGCACGTAAATTAAATTACAATAATGGTATAGCCGAGGCATACCGTGTTTTGGGCCTGGCCAATTATTACCTTGATCAGCCCGAAAAATCATTTGAAAACTACTTAAGCGCCGCTACTTTTTTTACCAGGGCCGGCAACCTGGGCGGCGAAGCCAAAGTGTATAATAACATGGGCAATCTTTATCGCGATCATGACAGCAACAAATCGCTCGATTACTTTTTTAAATCCCTGGCCATCGCCAACAAAATAAACGATATCCGTTTAATTGCCTCGCTTAATCTTAATTTGGGCAACGTTTATACCCGCAAAAACAGCTACAGCCAGGCACTCAAATATTATAATAACAGCCAGTCTATTTTTAAATCACTAAAAGATTCGGTGAACCTGGTGCAATGCGCACAAAATATTGGGGTGGTTTATTTTAAGCTGGGGCAATATGATAAGGCTTTAGTGATGTTGCTTGAAGCTAACGCGAGCGCAAAACGGCAGGATTTAAACGAATCAATAGCCAGTATTGATTTAACGCTGGCATCGCTGTACATGAACCAGAAAAAATTTGATGAGGCCGAAAATATAGTAAACGAAGGTATAAACTATACCCGGCTTGTAAAAGACCCTAAACTGGAATACGATTACAAACATACCACATACGAACTGGAATATAACCGTAAAAACTACGCCAAGGCCATGTTTTACCTGCGCGAAATATATAAAATTGACAGCGCCACTTTTAAAACCAATACATCGGTACAAATGAAGCTGATTGAGGCCACACGAAAGCAGGAGGAACAGATAAAAGAGAACGAACGCATTGCCGAACGGCAGGCGTATGACCGTACCAAATTTTGGGCCGTAACGATAGTTGCAGGCCTTTTACTTGTTGTAATAGGGTTGTTGTTTGGCAACGTAAAACGCAAGGCAAAAACAAATGCCCAGCTTACCCTGCTCAACGGCGAAGTATCACGACAGAAAGACAATCTTGACCGTATAAACCACCACCTTGAAGAGATCATAGACGAGCGCACGAAAGACCTCCAGATCAAAAACCGCAAATTATCCGAACACTCCTCCTACCTATCGCACCAGATACGGGGGCCTATAGCCACCCTGCGCGGCCTTATCAACCTGGAAAAAGAGGGGCTTGTAGACGAAAAAGAATGCATAGCCATGATGGATAGGTGTGTATCCGAAATTGATGAAAAAATCATCGAGATGAGCGATATGCTGCACAGCCCACCAAAATCCGGCACAAGCTGATCAGTTAAAAAAATCAGCACGGGCATTCGAAACAATACCAAGAGTTTGAAACCGGTTACAATTATCTAAAGTCAAGCCACTTATGAATATACCGGGTGATTTTTAGTTTTAAATCAAATAAACAAATTCGGCTAATGGTTCACAACTTAGCATTGTTACACTACAAAAGCTTCAAATTCATTAAAAATACAAAATCAAACCTCCGGATATCTAAATAAAACCGTTGCAACTAATTAAAATTAAAAGCCATTGGCAACGTACTATGGATCTGGGCTTCAAAAAGCCCCAGGTAAATACAGTACCATGATATCATTTGCAGTATAAGCAACTGGCGGTGCCTTTTGTAGCCCTGCGTTTCAAATGCGAGGGTTTCATCGCCTGCCGTAACAAAAAACGTTATTTCGCCTTTACGGGGTTTAAAAGTAGAGCGCAACATATCAAAAGCTTTAACTTTAAGCTTACTGTGTGGATCATGAATAGTACCGTTTTTTAAAGCTTCGTTTTTTGAGATGGAAATCAGGTAATTAGACATATTGAGCATATTTTTCAGGGTGAAAAACACGCCGCAATTTTTACTCCAAAACCTAAAATAAGAAGGCGATATAAAACTTTTATGTTTATATCGCCTATAAATTTTACAAATGTTTCCTGCTATTAAATATTATTAATCAATATTTAATAGCAAAAAAAAACGGATGAGCAATGTGTAGCAATTAGTGTATGGTAAACCCGGATGTGTAAGATTTACAACACAGCTATTAAATTTATACGGCTACAGCGCTTTTATTGCGCAATTCTTCATAAAGTAAGATTACTTTACGTTGCAAATTTGCAATCTCGGTTTCACGATCAACCAGCTTCTTTTGGGCAACGCTAAGATTGGATGGTGTAAGATCAATTTCTTCGGCATCAAGGGCAAGCAGGTTAACCACGTTAAGCTCAAATATATTTGCAATTTGTTCCAGGCGCGAGAGGTTGATATCCGTGACCCCTGTTTCAATTTTTGAAAAGGCAGGGATAGAAATGCCTAAACGGTTTGCTACATCTTCCTGGCTCCAGCCGTGCTGGTGGCGCAGGGTACGAATGTTTTTGCCGACAAACTTATTTGTCTTCTTTTTTGTGATCTCGCTCATTTGGGGTATCAATAAATAAATTAATTATTAAAACATATCCAAACGTTATGCCATCATTAATTTACCTTTAAATCTGTGTCGTCTCAACACAATCTATGTGGCGAAATTGGTGTGATTGGGGAAACAATTCCACAAAATCGGAATTAACTGTTAGTTTATATTGTTAATTATATACAGTTTAGCAAATTTTAGCAACAGTTGTTTTTGGCCTATTTCTTTAAAAAAGATAGTGGCCTTGACATCGGGTTTGTTACCTTCCAGGCTCAACACTTTGCCAAAGCCAAAGCGTTCGTGCTCTACCTCCATACCTACCTGCAGGTTTGAGGTATCTGATGGTTTAAACCCTGCCGATACCACATGCGCCTTGGCCAGTATTGATGTTGTTTTTACAGGTGCCGATGTTGCAGGCTTTGGTTTCGAGAAAGCATCAGGTTGTTTATTGCCCCCCCCGGTCCAGGCTTTGCGCTCGTCATCAAAAAATGGATTGTTGCTGGTTGTTGGTTTGGCGCTGTAATCAAGCTCAAGGTATTTGGCATCTATCTCATCCAAAAAGCGGCTTGGTTCGCAGCTAATAAGCGTTCCAAACTTAAAACGTGATGTGGCATAGCTAATGGTAAGTTTTGATTCGGCACGCGTTACCGCCACGTAAAACAAGCGGCGTTCTTCTTCCAGGTCGCTGCGCGAGTTGAGCGACATTTGCGAAGGGAAAAGGTTTTCTTCGAGCCCCACCACGTTCACCTGCGAAAACTCAAGTCCTTTTGATGAATGTATAGTCATTAGCGATACCGTATCGGCATCCTTATCTTTATCCTTATCATCGTTGGTAAGCAGGGCAATATCCTGCATAAAAACATCCAGGCCTTTCTCTTCAATATCCTCGCGCTCGCTAAACTCTTTGATACCGTTCAGCAACTCCTGTATATTTTCGTAACGGTTAAGACCCTCTACAGATTTATCCTCATACAGGTCTTTTAAAAGCCCTGAGTGCTGCGCAATATACAAAGCCGACTCGTAAGCCGATTTGGTTTTAGCAAGCACCTGGAAGCTTTGAATCATGGTTGCAAAGGCCGCAAGGGTCGATGGCGGCTTACCATCATAATATTTAGCCGGTTCGGCAATTACCTCCCAGGGGGTTACCTGGTGCGCATCGGCACTTACAATAATTCTGTCAACACTGGTATCGCCAATGCCGCGTTTGGGGTAATTAATAACGCGTTTCAGCGCTTCCTCATCATTGGGGTTAAACGTAAGGCGGAAATAGGAGATTAAATCCTTGATCTCTTTACGCTGATAAAATGATAAGCCCCCATAAATTTTATAGGGCACCCCCAACTTTCGTAAGGCCTCCTCCATGGAGCGCGACTGGGCATTAGTGCGGTACAGGATGGCAAAATCATTCCATTTTTTTCCCAACCGGCTCCTGTCTTCCATTATAGCCTCGGCCACCATTTTGCCCTCTTCGTTATCACTGAAGGCACGCATTATCTTTATTTTATCGCCAGCTTCTTTCTCGCTAAAAACGTTCTTTTTAAGCTGCTCTTTATTATTACTGATGATGCTGTTGGCAACATTCACAATATTCTGGGTCGACCGGTAGTTTTGCTCCAGTTTAAACACCTTCAAATCGGGGTAATCCTTCTCAAAATTCAGGATGTTTTGAATATTTGCTCCACGGAAAGCGTAAATACTTTGCGCATCATCACCCACAACACATAAATTTTCATTAACAGCGGCCAGTTTTTTCACAATAAGGTATTGCGAAAAGTTAGTATCCTGGTACTCATCAACCATCAGGTATTTAAACTTGTGCTGGTATTTGTTAAGCACATCGGGGTGCAATTTAAGTAACTCATTGGTTTTGTAAAGCAAATCGTCAAAATCCATGGCGCCGGCACGGAAACAGCGGGTAGCATACATTTCGTAAATTTTCCCCAGCTGCCCACGCCCTGTCGACATATCATCGGCCTGTATCTGCTCGTTCTTGTTATATTCCCTGAATGATATCAGGTTATTTTTTGATGCCGAAATACGGTTAAGCACAAAGTTTACTGCATACAACTTATCATCAAGGTTAAGTTCCTTGATAATGGCGCGTAACACGCTTTTACTGTCGTCGGTATCGTAAATGGTAAAGTTGCTGGGGTAACCAATTTTTTCGGCCTCTACGCGTAAAATCTTGGCAAATACCGAGTGAAAAGTACCCATCCAGATGTTTTTGGCCTCAGGGCCAACTACATGCGTGATACGCTCGCGCATTTCGCGGGCGGCTTTGTTGGTAAATGTTAAAACCAATATATTAAACGGATCAACACCTTTGCGGATAAGGTGTGCTACCCGGTAAGTGATCACCCTTGTTTTGCCCGATCCGGCGCCGGCAATAATCATTACCGGCCCTTCGGTTTGCTCTACTGCTGCCCTTTGTTCGGGGTTTAAACCCTGTAAATAATCCAAAATCTTTTCCTCTTTTTCTTGAAACAGCGAAATTAAGGTTTTGTGCCGAAAGGGGAAAGTAAGATTAGCATAGAAATACTAACAATGAGGTTTCAGATGTGCAAATTTCAGATTTAAGATGTGCAGATGGTGTCTGAACTCAGATAGCAATTTTCACATCTAAAATCAACATATCTGTAATCTACACATCCATAATTAGTTAGCCCTATTTTTTTATTTATTTCTCTTCTTTATTAACTATATATTTAATACATTCGTGTAATACATAGATTGAAGCAAAAAAACAGTCTAATAAATTAAAAACGTTTCTGTTTTTGATATTAAAATGACATTATAATACTCAAAAATCAAAACAAATTAACCTAAAAGAAACTTATCTTAATAACAATTAAAACACTGCACCATGGAAACCAGGGAAAAAGAAAAGAACGAGGCCACCAAAGAAATGCGCGACCCTAAAACTATCAAACAGGAAAAGACCGAGGCTGCAAAAATCCTTGCCAAAAGGTACAAGAGAAAGCCTTTGCTATAAACGCGCCACACAAAAAGCCTGTTGAACTTAAGCCAACGGGCTTTTTGTGTTTATAATTTACATTGCTTCCCGTATTTTTGCGAATGGTTACTAATACTGCATAAGCAACCTTCACAGCAACAATTTATATTTTTCACCTCACTACTCAGCATCGGGCTAAACTTATTTCCTACTATCGGCTTCGTCCGTACTATATATCTCAAAATAATTAAAACATCTGTACGTAGCAAAGCTGTTACCAATTGAATAACAAACCATTACCCCGAATTGCTAAATTTGACTAAAACCTTTTTATGAGCCAGATAAACAAAGACGACATTAAACAGGAGGTGTTCGACCTGTATGACGATTATGCACACAACCGGCTTAACCGACGCGATTTTGTGCAAAGGCTTTCGCTTTATGCAGTCGGCGGCTTAACTGTACCCGCCCTGATGAGTTTCCTGATGCCCGACTACCAGGGCAACGTGCAAATTAAACCCGATGATCCACGCTTAACATCAGGATATATCAATTATCCATCGCCAAAAGGCGGCGGGACAATAAAAGGCTTGCTATCAAAACCGGCTGAGGCTAAGAATAAGCTTGGGGGGATCATTGTAGTTCATGAAAACCGCGGCCTAAACCCTTATATTGAAGATGTAGGCCGAAGGGCCGCCCTGGCCGGCTTTATTTCACTCGCGCCCGATGCGCTTACACCACTGGGCGGCTACCCAGGCAATGACGATGCCGGCCGTGCCCTGCAAAGCAAGCGCGATAAAGGCGAAATGGAAGAAGACTTTATAGCAGCTTTCAATTACCTTAAAAACCATAAAGATTGTAACGGCAAGGTAGGTGTGGTAGGTTTTTGCTTTGGCGGCGGCATAGCCAATACCATGGCAGTGCGCGTGCCCGATTTGGCAGCTGCCGTCCCTTTTTACGGTGCCCAGCCCGCTGCTGCAGAGGTACCTAAAATTAATGCGCCGCTAATGCTGCATTATGCCTCGTTGGACACCAGGATTACCGAGGGCTGGCCGGCCTATGAGGCGGCGCTAAAAGAGAACGGCAAAAAGTACCAGGCATTTATTTACCAAAACGTAAACCATGGCTTTCATAACGACACCACCCCCCGGTATGATAAAGCCGCCGCCGAACTGGCCTGGAAACGTACGATTGATTTTTTTGGAGAGCAGTTGAAATTATAAAACTGTATAAAAACTCATCCGCAGCTGTCTCCGCTGTTCGATTTTTCGATTGTTACAGCCGTAATAGTTCTGATGACATTAAATCCTCACTGTACTATGTTTTATCACCCGTAAAATCATCAACGCTCCACTTGTAACGACCTATGCCGGATAAAACCGATCCGGCACCGGTAAAAACAAAAACGGGGTAATTGAAAGGAGCGCCGATGCCTAAAAAAACAGCCATAGATAAGCCGAACGCGAGGGTTAGCAGCGCCGCTCCCAGCGCAACCTGCTTAGTTTTATAACCTATTATAAGGCAAATGCCAAAAATAATTTCGGCGAGGGTGGCCAGGGCTGCCATTACATTGGCCAGGGTACGGTTTAAAAAAGGTGTTAATGTATTAGTGTAGTCAACAAAATGCTTCCAATCGCCCCAGGCTACACCGGTTGATCCCTTTGGGCCCAGTGCGCCCAGCCTGTCCAATACCGGCAGAATAAAGCCCAGTCCGAGCGCTACACGTAAAACTAATTGTGCTATTCCTGATGAGTTTTTCATTTGTGGTTATTTGAAGCCCCAAAGTTAAAAACTTATCCTTTCATTAGCCGTTGGATTATGTTGTTAAACTGCAAACCTTAACCTACAACCATTTACTAAACCAATCCAGCGTCATTTTAAAATGTTCCGGCGTGGATGTATGAAAAAGCTTCGGCGTTACATCACGATTGATTTTATCCGTAGCTTTTTTAGAGACATAGGCCTGCATGGCCGATGCATAGGCGATGTTTGCACCGGGTAATGGGCAATTCGGGTCATTTTCGGTACCCACAATCAGCAGCGCTCGCGGCGCCATTAGCCGAAGCATGGAGGGGCAGTCAAATTCGCCGGTAATATTGGGCAGCAATTTATCCCATACGGCTTTTACGTTGCGTTTATTTAAAACAGAGTCGCCAAGATCTTTGGCAGCCTGCAAGTGAGCGCCCTGGATAGTACCGGCCCGCGCCTGCCATTTATCATTATCTAACGACCATTTGAAGCTTTGTACCGAAATATCCAGCACAATTACTTTTATCCGCGTATCAGCCGATGCAGCAAGCCACGTTTCGATGCCGCCCATAGATATACCGCCCATGCCAATACGGTTTGCATCAACATCTGGCCGGCTCGCCAGGTAATCGGTTACCCGCCAAAGGTCAAAAGCGGTATCAAACAAAAACGGGTGGGTTTGGCGGGCCTTGTCCTTATTTTTCCAGGCCGCGGTGGCGGCTGCTACATATTCTGTTGAGCCGTGTGCGCCGCCGGCAATACGTTCGCCATGAAAGCGGGCGTCAATGGCCACGCCCATGATCCCGCGTTTGGCCAATTGGTACAATATTTTTTTGTTATCCTCTTTCCGCCCGCCCGTGCCATGTAAAAAAATAACCGCCGGGTACGGTCCGGTTCCGGTAACCGGCTTGTAAATAAGCATGGGTACCCTTTCATTTTTTTCGCTGTAAATAAAACCATGCTCAATTATAACCGAATCTGTTTTGGTTACCTCAAAAGCGGGATTTAACGGAACACGTGGCCTTTCAAGCAGCTTTTTAAAATCGGCTGCCACCTTATCAGCAGGCGGATAATTTATTTGCTGGGCGAATGAAGCAAGTGAGCACAACCACAACACAATGGCTGGGTAAAGTATCCTGGTTTTAAACAACATAATGAAACTGGTTTATGGGCACAATGTATAAAACATAGCGCTTAATATTTGTAACAATACCATTAGGTGTGTATCTCAGGGATAGCAATTTTGCACAGATGCGTTCGGCCCGGGGCTGATATTTCAGCCAGCCGCGGGCCAAATGCATTTATTCATAAACAACACTACCGCCCATTACAATACTTTATAAACCTGCCCCGTTTGGCTGCCCAGCACGCTTTTTAGGTACGCCTGCGTTACCCGGTGCATGCTCACCGGGATATGCCCATGAAAATATGGGAAATAGGCCGGCGATTCTTCTACCACATCGGGTGCCACAGCATTTATGCGTACGTTGTTTTCAAGCTCAACCGCTGCTCCGCGCACAAAACCGTTGATAGCGCCGTTCATCGCGCTTAAATTAGCCCCTAACACAATCGGATCCTCGGCCAACGAGCCCGAAGTTAAAGTAAACGACCCTTTTGGGTTGATGTAGTGCTGCCCTATCAATACCAGGTTAACCTGCCCCATCAGTTTGCTGTTAACTCCAATCCTGAAATCGGCATCCTTCATACTGCCCAAAGGCCCAAAATGGCCGTCGCCGCTTGCGCAAACCAGGGCATCAAACTTGCCTGCCTGTTTGTAAAAGTTTTCTATCGATTCAGGCGAAGAGATATCCACCTGCAAGTCGCCGCTTTTTGATCCGGCCTTTATCACTTCATTGTCCTTTTGCAATGCTTCGGTAATGTGTTTTCCAATTGTGCCTGTGGCACCTACAATAATTATTTTCATAATAGCTTTCTTTTTTCAACAATATTAAGCCAATACTTTACTTTTGTCAAGTAATGGCACAGTTGTCAAGTATTGACAAATTTGTCACTAATGTTAAATACCAATATGTTAACAGCAGAAATAAATAAAAAATATATCGACCCGGTTTGCGATTGCCCCATAACGGCAGCCATTGGCATTGTTGGCGGCAAGTGGAAACCCGTTATCATCTGGATTTTGATAACCGGCCCCAAGCGGTTTGGCGAGCTACATAAAATAATACCAGGCATAGCGTTGAAAGTTTTATCGAGACATTTAAAAGAACTGGAAGCCGATGGTATTATAAGCCGTAAAGTATATGCCCAGGTGCCACCGAAGGTAGAGTACACGCTTACCGAAAAAGGACAGTCGCTAAATGATGTTATGCAGTCGCTGGCCGATTGGGGCCGCAAAAACATTGTGGTAGCGGAATAATCCCGTTGATAACATTTGCACCATACCACAGCCATATTTTATAATAGTTGGAGGATGTTAACGCAGCAAAACTAAACTTACCTTTAAATCATCCCACAAATAGCCGTAAAATGGAACAGTTGGCAGTTTTATTTAACCAAAAATTAGGAATGGATATCCATCATTGGGAAACATTTTGTGCCCTGCTGAAAACAAAAGACTTAAAGAAAAAGGAGCATTTGATCAGCGAAGGTTCGGTATGTAATTTTATTGGTTTTGTATCGTCCGGAACACTTAGATCATATGTGCGGAATAATGAAGAGGAATTTAACAATGATTTTTATTTTGATAATGATTTTGTAAGTGCCTATACCAGCTTTTTAACCCAAACAGCCACCAATTGCAATATCGAAGCCCTAACTGACTGCACCATCCATTATATCAGTTACCAAAAGCTAAATAACCTTATTGCGCAGGATAGCGCTTTTCTTAAGCTCAGCAAATATATTTCTGATACATACTTTATCAGGAAATGTAAGCGGGAAACATCGTTTTTAAAGTATTCGGCATCACAGCGACTGGAAAATCTGAACTCACTTTATCCGGGGATAGAACAGCGGGTTTCGCAATACCATATCGCGTCTTATTTAGGTGTTAAACCCGAATCACTCAGCCGCATCAAACTCTTAACATATATCAATAAATAAGGTATACTTTAAACTGAACTTCGTACTTCATTAATCACATTGAAGTATGCCAATAATCAATTTAAAAGTAAGCGGCCCCGAAGATCCTGCTTTAGCCCAACAGCTTGCAACTGAGATCAGCAGAATCACAAAAGATGTTTTAAATAAAAAGCCTGAGGTTACGGCAGTCGTCGTATCGTTTGTTCCGGATTATCTCTGGTTTATCAATTCCTTGTCCCTGGCCGAATTACAGGCAAAAAGCTTTCATCTCGACATCAAAATTACCGACTCATCCAACCTTAAAATTGAGAAGGCCAATTATATTGATGCTATACATATTGCCTTAACTACGCTTCTTGGCAATATCCACCCGGCAAGTTACACCGCCATCCAGGAAATGAAAGCAGATGCATACGGCTACAACGGCACAACTATGGAGTATAACTACATCACTAATCAAACAAAACCTAACACAGTTAGCCCAGGCGTTTAACGCCGTATCTCTTTCGCCTGTGTTTGTCACCTTCATAAATCTTATAAAATCAGCCATAATGAAAACCATAAAACTCATCTTGTTAATACTATTAATAACCATACAGCAATCACACGCTCAATGCACCACAGCCAATAAAAAAGAAATAAGTACCCTTATAAACACCTACATAAAAAGCGTAATTGAAAAGGATTCCACAGCATTTTACAATTTGTTCAACGATGGCCCTGTTACCTGGTGTGCCGCCCTTAAAGACGGGTCGCAAGCCAAAGAAATAGAGCGGAAGGGAGCAAAAAATGCAGGCAGTAATTATTTTTCGGGAAGCTACAAAGGCTTTTTCAGATCATTGTTCAGCTATAAAACAACCGAAGACAAGTTTGATAATATTCAAATTATTGAAGATGGAACAGTTGCATCCGTAACTTTGGATTATAGTTTTTGGGCCGATAATAAAATGACCAACTGGGGCAACAAATACCTGGGCCTGATAAAAAGAGATGGAAAATGGAAGATCACCAGTGTTATTTACTCCCTGGAACTCATTGAATACTTTAAGCAGCCAGCACTAAAAGAACGGCAAAAGCTTACGGTGCCGGGTGCTACACAATAAATTCCAGCCGGGATACCAAAGCATCAAACTTGCAGATAATACCCCGATTTAAAATTTAACTTTCACTTGTAGCTGCAACGCCATATTGAATTGCAGCTGCAAGTACATCAAGGTTTATATTTTTTACTGTTTTAAACTTAATACAATAACCGGTTACGCTGGCCTTGCCCAATGTTTTTCCAAACGTTTGTGCTAAGTATGTTTTATCCTTAATGCCGAGGATGTAAACAGATATTCCGGTTGTGTTTGCGCTCAGGCCAACCTGATAAAATTCCCTGGTTTTGCCATCGGCATATTTAATAGTGTAAGATCCATAGCCTATATTAGGATTTGAAACGGTTTTATTTTCACTGTCTTTACCATCAAGAAACCATAGTTTACTTCCTGGTAACACCTGGAGTATAAAATCATGCAACTCCTGCATTTCAACACGTTTTGGTTCGGGCTGGCTGGCGATATACGCTTTGATTTGTTCTTGTACGTTCATATCAAATATTGAATTATGGGTTAATTAATCCTGTTTTTCAAAAGCTCGCTTTGTTTTTGGTCATTCAGCAATTCGCCTCTTTTACGTTTTTTCGAAAGTGCCTTGTTCTTTGCTTTGATCCACCATTCAAATTTCCAGCTGGTAAAAACCACCAGCCTGCAAGCCTTATATTTTTTAAAAACTTTCGTTTATTCAGGCAGACTAAAAAGGTAAAATAGCTTAAATTGCGTTAACAGATTTATATCAGATCGCTATAAACCAAAGCTAAGCTTAACACATGGGAAATTCTGAAAAAAATACAGAGTCATTTGTTCACACAGTTATCCGCACAATTATTACTACAACAATAATTGCTGCCATTTTATATGGGGTGCACGTATTTCCATCAAGCGGAAAAAGCAAACTTGTGTTGTTTGAAATGATTTGGTCGGCAGTTTTTTGTATTGTTTTTTGCGGGCACTGGCTGGAATTGTTATTCATCAACCGCATAAAATTCTACTTACCCCAAAATATGCTATCGCTGTATTTTATAAGAATTGTTTACTGGTTTTTATGTGCTATGCCCCTATTTTTCGCAGCGAATTTAATTGCTGATTTATTTTCTCCCCAAACGGCGCAGATGGGCCGCTGGTGGATGCTTGGCTTTTTTTATATCGGCATTCAACTGCTGATGCATGCCATTATGCAGGTAAGGTTTAAAAAGAGCTTTTATAACGGAGTTTACTGAAGGTCTTTATACGCATAAGTTACCCGATAAAACCAGCAACCAAGCTTGCGGCACTATGTCCTGGCTAAGTCAGTAAAATAAACACCTCGGGTAATTGAGCCACACAGACAAGTAAATTGAGCCGTAAAAGACACCGGGCATAGGGTATAAAGCTGATCTTTGTATCGTTAAAAGATAAATATCAGCTATGAAAAACATAACAAAAATAAACCTTGGCAACAATGGGCCATTGGTTTCTAAACTCGGATTAGGCTGCATGCGCATGTCGTCGGTTTGGGGCGGACCGGTGAATGACGAAAGTGAGAGTATTGCAACCATTCAGGCGGCATTAGATAACGGGATTAATTTCCTGAATACAGGCGATTTTTATGGAAGTGGCCATAACGAGCTGCTGGTAGGCAAAGCCATCAAAGGACGAAGGGACGACGCATTCATCAGCGTTAAATTTGGCGCTATTTTCTATAACGGCCAATGGATAGGGTTGGATTTGCGTCCCGCAGCCATCAAAAACTTCATCAACTATTCGCTGGTGCGCTTAGGGATAGATACTATCGACCTTTATCAGCCCTGCAGGCTTGATAACAGCGTTCCGGTAGAGGATGTGATAGGCACCGTAGCCGACATGATTAAAGAAGGGAAGGTGCGACACCTCGGCGTTTCTGAAATAACTGCCGAACAGTTGCGCAAGGCCCACAGTGTACACCCTGTAACGGCGCTGGAAATAGGTTATTCATTAGCTGACCGCCAGATAGAAACCGACTTGCTGCCTGCAGCGAAAGAACTGGGCATTGGCATAGTAGCTTTTGCCAACACCGCCGAAGGTTTGCTTACCGGTGACATGAAGGCACCGCTGGCGGCCAATGATTATCACAGCCACTTCTCGCGTTTTCAGGGCGATAACCTGGTAAAAAACCTGGAGAAGGTAGAGGTATTGAAAACAATGGCTAAAGAAAAAGGGGCCACTCCTACCCAACTGGCGATAGCCTGGGTGAATGCGCAGGGTGATGACATTATGCCATTGGTAAGCATGAGCCGCAGGACCCGCCTGCCGGAGAATATGCAGGCCATGGAAATTGAATTTACCCCCGGCGAGATGAATACACTTAACACGCAATTTGCTCCCGGTGCTATACTTGGAGGCACATATCTGCAGCGATAAGGTTTTGCTGTACAATTAGTTAAAATGGAAGATTGAAATATCGAACACTGAATGTCGAATATCGAATAATGAGGAAAAACTTCAGTGTTGGATATTCGACATTCAGTGTTGGATATTATTTCCCCTTTATTTTTTGCTTGCTGCGCTTTGGCCATAAGCCCCACTTGTTTTATATCTTTACGTCGTGACAAATCCAACCGAAATAATACCAGGAGTAATATTTTATTCCTATCTCTCTACCCGGCAAAAGCATAGGGTGGGCTTTATGTCGCATCATACCCTGGTATTGCAGGTTTCCGGCCAGTTTACTTTAGAAACCTCGGGCCAAAAAATTTCGATGAAAAGGGGCGAGATGTTGCTGATAGGCAAAAATCAACTGGGGCAAATCACCAAAACGCCTCTGCCTGATGAGGATTACGAAACCATCGTGATTTCGTTGCAGGAAGACCTGCTCAGGAAGATAGCGCTGGACGAGCATATAGATATACAGCATAAATACACTGGCCCTCCCAATATTCTTATTCCCGCAAACGATTTTCTGCAAGGTTATTTTCAGTCTGTAATACCTTATGTACGTAATCCGGCAGAAAAACTGACGACTGACCTGGGTATTTTAAAAGTAAATGAGGGTGTAAAGCTGCTGCTGCATATTATGCCCGAGCTCAGGAACTTTCTGTTCGACTTTTCCGAACCTTATAAGATTGACCTGGAAAAATTCATGCTTCGCAATTTTCATTTCAATCTCCCCGTCGAAAAATTTGCGCAACTCACGGGGCGAAGCCTTGCCGGGTTTAAGCGCGACTTCCAAAAAACATTCGGCATGGCGCCCAGGCACTGGCTGCAAGAAAAAAGGCTGACGGAAGCCCGCCATCTTATAGAAACCAAAAACAAAAGACCATCCGCCATTTACCTCGACCTGGGTTTTGAAAGCCTCTCTCACTTCTCGCATTCTTTCAAGAAAAAGTTTGGCAAGGCGCCTACGGGGTAGCAACCAGCCCTGAAATCTTCTTACTTTATCTGTGATGAATAGTTTGGTTTCACTTCAAAACTAAAGGTTTGGCTGCCCGCCTCGCCGCTTTGGGTTATCCCTTGTATTACGCCAACATAAGTACCGGGTTGATCGGATGTATAAAATGACAATTGTTGCATACCATCGGCACCTGTATTTACAGATGGTGACCAGTAAAGTACATTCCTGAAATCGGGCATGTGGCTGGCAGCCTGCGCCTCGGTATCATAGGTCGGCGAGTAAAACCGGCGCTCCTGCTGCAACCCTTCATAATCGAGTACCACAGCATGCGGATCTATTTCGGCACCGCCAAGGTCGCCTTTGTAGCTGGTAAAACTAAATATCCCGTGCTCATATGATGGCCCCAGCGAGTAGTTATACGGTACATCCTCCAGTTTACGAATTTTAAGCGGATCAACCTTAAATACTTTATTCATATCAAAAAAAGGTACGCCATCTATCAGCATCATTGGGTCATCATCGGCCAGGAAACCTATGCCAATACCGGTAACCACTTTTACATGAAATTGGTTGCCGGTATGAAAAACGTTTGCCTCCCTGATGTATTCGCGCATTACTTCCTCCATCGTTGTAAAACGGGTATAGTTATCCAACAGGTAAGTTTTGTAGGGCGTGCCATAAAATGCCGTGGTATCCGGGTGCGAATCGGCGAACTGCCTCATTTTTACGCCATTATAAATATTTTGCACCTGCATGGCTAATGCTGCATCTTCAAAAGTTGTTTGAAGGCCTGGTGTAACGTCAAAATGCGGCGTTGCCGCTTTAGCAAATTGGTCAGAGAATGGTGTCAATACATCTATCCGGTAATTGGTATCAACAACTGTATTGGTTTCAACAACAATTTCATTTGGCCCGTAAAAGTTACGCATGTTAAATACCAGTTTACCACGTGCATCACTTTTAGCGGCATATAGCTGGATATGTTTACCAGGTATGCCCAGGTAGGCCTGGATATCTTTTTCGGGTTGGTTATTCAATTTATTAACCAGGGTAGCAGTAATAACCGGGCCATTTAACTCGGGTAAAAAATTAAAAGCCGGTGTTTTTTTATTTAACACATCGTCCCAGGCAAAACTTCGCCAGCCCTGGGTAAGCATCAGGTTGTCTGCAGCATAGGTAACTGCCGCGTTTTGATCATTAAAATAATACCCCGGCGATTCAACCTCTCCCCTCAAATCAGATTTTAGCCATAAGTAACTCAGGATATCTTCCTGTTGGTTGTGCTGCAACGAATCTATCCTGTAAACAGATACCGACAGGCTGGCTGCAACCGGCTTTTTATCGGCACCTTGCGCAGTTAAAGCAACATCAGCTTTTTTACGTATAGCGTACTGTGCAGCGCTTGCACTGGCGCCGATAGATAGTTTTTTTGTTGGGCGTTTAAAATAAAGACGTTCGCAAACCGGCTTTTTATCGGCGCTAAAAACTGTTATTTGTGATATTCCTTCACCAAGCCTGCCTTTATCTACAATAAAATTGGCTATACCGTTGTTTACAGCAGATGATTGCACTGCTTTAACCACCTGATGGCTTTGAGCAAAAAGAAAAACGTTGCCATCAGGCAGGTTTGTATTAACACTAACTGAAAGCTGGCCGCTGCCATTATCTTTTAAACTCATTACATAGCCTTTATCGCTTATGGCCGGCATATCCTTTTGTATTACTTTCCCTTCAATTTTAATTAGGGCACGGTAGGTAGCATTAATTTGAGGCTTAAAAACAAACCGTCCGATTCCGAATTTCAAAGGCTCAAACCTGGCTACCGTATCATTGTTCTGATTAACAATGGCCCCCCTAAAATTTACGCCTTTACCAAATTGATCGGCAGCTTTTACCCCTACTATACTTTCCATACCACTAACCAGGTGGCCACCTTCAGGAAAAAACTGGATATCATAGACCGCTAATTGGGCTTTCTCTGCCTTTTCGGGGCTTTTCAGCGGGTTTATAATGACCACCTTTTTTGAAAAATAATAATCAGGGCTAAAGTTTTTCATCCAGCCGGTATAAGCCCGCAATTCAAAGTTACCCGTTGGTAAATTAACCGGGATATACAATGAACCGCTTCCGCCACCATCCTTCATGGCAATTTTTGTTTGTAAAACCGGCGTTTGCCTATCATCAAGTACTTCAACATATACCACCTTACTTAACCCAATGGGTTTCATAAAAATACCATCCACATTAAATACTTTAAACCAAAGCACTTCTCCTGCGGTGTAGCCGTTTTTATCGGTATGTACAAATAACTTTTCCTGCAGCGCGTTTGATGTGTAATCATTAAAATTGGCCTGCACTTCGGGTAATACCTGCCCAAACAACCTGGTTATCGACATGATCGCTATTGCGAAAAAAATACTGGTAATTTTTTTCATGGTTTGGTGTTGTTTTATTTCCAAAATGATGGTTTTTTATTGGTGCCCCGCAAGGTACAATCAACACAAATAGGTGCTGATGCGGTGTAACCTCCTGGCGCATAATCAACCGATAATGTTATACCCGAATAAATAAGATTGTATACTTCATTAATATATATTGGAGGGATATTTGGAATGGTGCTTGTTACCTTACGGGCATAAAGCAATGTATCTAAATGGCAGCTGCCGTAAGGAGTTTCGGCCACCCAATTTGCCGGCAGGCTTGTTTTATCAACAAAAATTCGTTTTTGGGTTACTTGTCCTACGGTAACAAAACCGATAACAGGCTCGTTAGGGTTGCTGATACAATGTAAATTGCCTGTTAGCTCTGATGGTTGCGGGTCAAAAATTCCGCCAATCTGTTCTGTATTTTTCTTCAACAACTCAAAATAGTTATATGCATCAGACGTAATTGCATACTGTTTTACAAGCATGCTATACCTGAATCTAAGTTTTTCTGAGTTAGCGAGAATCAACGCCAGTGGTGCGTTACTTACTTTATCAGCTGAAAGTTTGGCCGTTGTAGTGGTAATTATAGTGTTGGAGGTGTCACTTATCCAACAATTATATATTTTTTGTGCGGGAGTCCGGACATACTGAAAATCGGGCGGGGGCGCCGTTGGGTTTTGAACCACTGTAATTAATGATTCAAACGCGCTTTGAATCTGGTAGGTTTCTGTATATTCCCATCTGTAATATTTGCTATTATTAGTTGCATCATGTGTATCAACCCCAATTTGCAAGCCAACATTGGTTATGGCAGTCCTCACACTGTCAATTGTCGGCGAGTTTTTTACCGGTACAAAATCCGAAGCATATTTCCCACCGTTTACCGTGGTGATTTTTAGGCTGTATTTTTCGGCAGCAGACAAGTTTAACGGTGCCGACACATAAGTTCCGTTACCTTTACCAATCAATTTGTAAATTGCTCCGCCTGCGCTTTCAACAGTAACTACAGCCCCCAATTCGGGGTTGGCTTTTGCGTTACTATCCAGGTTTACCGTACGGCGTAATGTTATGGTGGTTGAATCGCCCAATGCGATATTGCCATCAACTACCAAATAGCTGGTTACTTTGGCCGAGGGAGCAATGGTGATTTGCTTTTTACAAGCCGTTGCTCCCATTAATACTACTAATAATATATTTAGTATCCTTTTCATCGTATTAATCCCTCAATAGCATTGTTAAATAAATCAACCTCGCTGTCATTTGTCCTTCTCATCAACATTAAAACCTTATATTATAATTTATAAACGGTATCGGCCTGGCAAAAATGGATAGCTGGTACGAGTTAATTACCCCGCCCTGTTGCTGAAAAAATGTTGAATATGCATTTTGCCTTCCTGTTAAATTGTACACCCCTACCGTCCATGAATTATGGAAGGTTTGGTGTATTTTATGGTTACCATCTATATTGATAGAAAAATCGGACCTGAAATAGTCCGGTATCCTGTATTCGTTTCGTCCGGAATAAAATACACGCTCGGCGCCGTTTGAATAATATTTGGCAATGGGCAACGTGATAGGCCTGCCGGTGCTATAGGTAACATCCAGCGAAACGCTATACCTGTGGGTTATTCGGTAATTACCGGTAAAATTAAAGCTGTGCGGTTTATCGTAATTTGCCGGGTAGTATGCCCCGCCGTTTATCAGCTGGCCTGCAATGGCATCGTCCTGCTTTAAAAATGTGCGCGAGTAAGTATAATTAACCCAGCCGTTTAACTTGCCGGTAGTTTTACGAACAGATAACTCAACACCGTAGGCCTTGCCCTGGGTATTTAAAACTTCCTGCTCAATGGCATGGCTCATTACCAGTTTTGCCCCGCTTTTATAATCCAGGTAATTATCGATGTGTTTGTAATAAACCTCTACCGAAGTTTCGATGGTGTTTTGTTGCGCGTTTTTAAATATACCAAAAGATACCTGGCTGCCATACTGTGGTTTGATGTTGGGGTCGCTTAGCTTGTAAATATCAATTGGCGATATAGCGGTGGTGTTTGAAAGCTGGTGAATATACTGCGCAAGCGTATTATAACTGGCCTTTAACGACAAATCATCCTGGATATTGTAACGGGCAGAAACCCTTATTTCGGGTCGGGAATAAGTTTTTATTACTTTGCCGCCGCCATAGTTGGTGCTATCAACAACGTTCTGCGGGGTACGCGGTAATCCGGGCGCATAATTACGTGCAGTTTGCGCGCCAAGGTAGTTAAACAGCGAATACCTGACACCTGCACTAATGGTAAAATCGGGCGTAATGTCTATTTTATCGCCCAGGTATAAGGCGCTTTCCAGGGCCTGCTCATCCGCTACCTTATCGGGTATTATTAACGAGGATGAACTATTGGGCGTTTCGCTCCCCGGGTTTAGCTTATAATAAATAGAACTTAAACCAAAATTAAGGGTATTGTTGCGGTTAAGGTAGTAGGTAAAATCAGCTTTAAAATTGGTTTGATTAATACCAAATTTAAGTTTGTAGGCATTAACAGGGTTTGCTGTACTGGCAATATCATATTTATAGCCATCGTAACCAACGCTTAACAAGCTGTATAACTTACTGCTAAAATTATGCTTCCATTTAATGTTGGCGTTCTTGTTGCTGTAGTTATAAGTGGTATCGCTGTTTAACCTGAAATTGTCGTTGCTTAAATAGGTAGTAATATAAATGTTATTATCCTTATTAACCTGGTGACTTAAATCGAGGTTAAAATCATAAAACGATGCATGGCTGTGTTTGTACTCCGCCGGCAATAATTTTAGTAACCAATCTGAATAGCTGGTACGGCCGCCAAAAATGAACGACGTTTTATCCTTCACAATAGGCCCTTCAACATTAAGCCTGCTGGTAAGCAGGCCTATACCTGCCGAACCTGTAAAGTTCTTTTTATTGCCCTCACGGTCGGTAACTTCCAATACCGATGATAAACGCCCGCCAAATTTTTCGGGGATGGTACTTTTGTACAACTCAATCCCTTTTACAATATCGGGGTTAAAGGCCGAGAAGAAACCAAAAAAATGGGCGGGGTTATAAATCGTTTTATCATCAAGCAGTATCAGGTTTTGATCTGCAGCTCCCCCTCTTACGTTAAACCCGGTTGTGGCTTCGCCAACAGTTTGTACACCGGGCAAGGTTAATACAATGCGCAAAACATCGGCCTCGCCAAAAACAGCGGGCACCTGTTTTATACTTTTAATATCCAGCCTGCTTACAGCCATTTCGGTACTGCGTACATTAGCCACTTTATCTGCCGATATTTTTACTTCTTTTAACGTGGTAACCTGGTCCTGAAGTTCAATATTCAATTGACCATCGGTATAAAGCATAATTTGTCGGCGCGCATCTTTCATCCCTATCCCTTTAACTATCAGCAATTGTTTGCCGCGCGGCAGCGCCAGCGTAAAATAACCAAACTGGTCTGTTGTAACCCCAATGCTGGTATTGCTTACATAAATACTTGCGCCTGCAATAGGCACGCCCGATTTGGCACTTTTTACATAGCCTGATAAAGCTGCTTTGCCGGGTTTTAACTCGTTGCTTTTTATACCAATCTCATACAGTTTGTTTTCGATGGTTGATTCAATTACCGTTTTTTTAACGGGCGCCGTTGTAAAATCAATTACAGGCGATGGCGTAACCGGCTTACTTTGCCCCGGTTTTACATTAAAATAACCTTCGGCCGGTTGCGTACGGATCTCTTTGCCAAGCGTTAAAAAAACCTGCATTTTTGATGAAACTATAGCATATTGAAAGGCAGAGTTATGAAAAGCCTGCCTAAGCACCGCTTCCAGCGGCTGGTTATTTACCTGCAGCGTTATTTTCAAGCTATCAAACTGGGTACGGTCGTAATAAAACCGGTAACCTGTTTTGGCCTCAAGGTCGCCGGCAAACTGATCAATATCGGCCTGTTGAAAATTAACACTGATGCTTTTTGAAGTAACCTGTGCATGCAATAGTTTAACCGCCAATAAAAGAATAATAGCCAGGTAAAATTTTTTCATATTATTGGGTTATACTATCATAATAAGCCGTTACTGAAGTCAGCGCCAGTTCGGGCAGGTCAACAAACTGTAAGTGCTTGTCTTTTATATATTGCTTAAGTTCCTTCTTCTTGTCGGCAAACAGGTCGAGTACCGAACTTTGGTTGCTCACTTTATGATAAACAGACCCTTTTTTGATGTAATAATCGGGCGCCTCCTTAAAGGGCACAAAAAACCGCTCCCTGCCGTTGCTGCCCGATGTAGATTTGAGCAATTTTTCGGTCCTTTTTATTACTTGCGATTTGCCGCCATAAAGCTGTTCGTAAAAACCGGCCTTTATGCCGCCATTACTATTAGGCACCCTAACAAAATGCCGTTGGTGTAAATCAAAATCGGAAACTTTATCGGCTATTAAAGCAATTGGCGAAGCGTGATTGTACAGCAGTACCACCAGTTGATCGGTGTACAGGTCATAGATCATAGATACATTTTCAAAGTTTTGCCCATCATATTCAACCGAGCCTGGCCGCCAGGCATCAATATCATCAAGGTAAGGGCTACCTTTAATAGATGAGTCATAAGAGTCATAAACCAGGCCGTTATACAACCGGGATTGCTCACCGACGCCCTGGTAAAACCGGTTTGTTGTATTGGTTAGCGCGGCCTCATAAGCCGAACTATCTGAAGATTGTGCAGATACGGTTTTATACAACAGGGCAACAACAAAACAAAGTATTATTTTAGTTGGATAATGGACAGGCATCGGTTAATATTTATTCAGTAATTAAACCATTTTTAACCGTAAAACCAAATTTTTATTAATTTGACAGCTGCTTAAGTGTAATATAATAAATTTGTTACAGTATTTAATATCATATTAACAATTCGATACTTAACGTTTTTATTAGTTATGCAACCAAGGGTCGAAAAAAATACCGTCTGTTTGTTTTGTCCGGGTCTGCAGCTGGTATTTTCAAGCTTAATTTTTGTTCTTAATAGGTATTGACTGTAGCGTTTAGTATCGTAACAACGTATATATGATATATAATGGTTATTAATATAATGTGCTTACATTTATAAACTAACAAACTAAACTTATCATGAAATTAATTTACAACTTTACATGTATCATAGCTTGTATGGCTATAATGGCTTGCCATAAGGATAAAAACATGGGAGATAAAGGTATTGTTAAGCAACTAACTACGGCCGATGCAGGCAGCAAAGCCTCGGTTTCCATAGGGCAAACCATTTCGTTAACCTTAGGCAACCCCGGCGATGGCGGTTACCAGTTTAACACGCCACAGTACAACGCTTCGGTATTAACATTGGTGAGCCATCAGGAACATGTAGGTGTACACCCAGGCCTAATAGGCGATTTTGGTAAGGATATCTGGACGTTTACCGCAAAAGGAAGCGGCACAACTACGCTCGAAGTAACCGCCCACCGTGCCAGTACCGAGACTATATCAATGTTTACTAACCAGATCGTCGTAAAATAAAAATCATCAAAACAATGTTGGCTGGTATCCCAATTAAGTTAAGGAATTAAGGATGGCTTCATATCGAACACCGAATGTCCCAATATCGAATAATGAAGAAAAACTTCGGTGTTGGAAATTCGAAATTCAGTGTTCGATATTATTCGCCCTTCTATTTTCTTAACCTAACATATCCCTCATGCGGGTATTTTCAATTACCTGTTACGGGTGTATTGCAATTCAGCTAATCGCCATTAACCAGCGGGATAACCTTTTTGCCAATCAGTTCGATAGAATTCATTAACTGCACATGCGTTAACCCGGCATTATCCATTTGGAAGGTAAACCGATCTACTCCCCCCAATGCTTCGCTATGGCGCAGCAGCTTTTCGGCTACCTGTTCCGGACCGCCTAATACTAAAACACCTTTTGGCGCTGCCAGGCTATCAAATTGCGCTTTGGTTACCGGCGGCCATCCGCGTTCGCGGCCCAGCTTAGTCCAAAGCTCTGCATAGCCGGGGTAATAGTCGGCAATCGCTTCCTCGTTGGTTGCTGCCACATAACCTGGCGAATGCAGGCCCACTTTTAATTGCTCAGGGCTGAAACCTGCCCGACGGCCGGCCTCGCGGTAATGATCAACCAGGGGCCTGAACCTGTGCGTTTCGCCACCAATTACGGCTACCATCAAGGGCAGCCCCAGCGTACCGGCACGTGCAAACGACTCTGGGGTACCACCCACGCCCAACCATACCGGCAACTTTGGTTGTAAAGCCCTGGGATAAACCGGCAGATCGGCCAAGGGAGCACGGAACCTGCCCGACCAGGTAACAAATTCACTATCCCTAACTTTAAGCAGCAAATCCAATTTCTCCTTAAATAACGCATCATAGTCGTTCAGGCTGAAACCGAACAAAGGATAGGCCTCAATAGACGACCCGCGGCCAACCACCATTTCGGCGCGGCCTTTCGAGATCAGGTCAAGCGTGGCAAAGCTCTGGTACACACGCACCGGGTCTGCAGCACTTAGTACAGTTACCGCGCTTGTAAGCCTAATCCGTTTGGTGCGCGTGGCAGCAGCGGCCAGGATCACCGCAGTGGCCGAATCCAGGAACTCCTTTTTATGATGTTCGCCAATCCCAAAAACGTCCAAACCCACTTCATCAGCAAAAGCAATGCGGTTAAGCAGTTGCTCCATCGCATCAACGCCGCTCAACTCGTTACTGCCGTACATCGCCGAAGCAAAGCTATCTATTCCTATTTCCATTATATTACCTTTGAATTAAATGTTACAACATTCAATTCAAAGGTCGTAAGTAATTTGTTTTTAAACAAATGAGCGATAGGTATTAAGTGTCTGATTTATGACATAAGTTTTTAACTATAAAAGCCTTTGATCTTTCAACCAAAGGCTTTTATAGTTTACCTCATATTTAACCGTACGGGGGCATGTTAGATGTCGGAAACCGTAAAGTCTGCTTTTACCGAAGCAGGGAATTGAGTACTCATACTAACGTCCTCATCGCACACCAGCGGATTTGAAAAGTCGACATTTTCAGCAATCTGCTCATTTCCATCTATTTTTATAACCACATTACGATGTCCGGTAACTGTATAGGTACTTTTGAGCTGCCACCACATAAAGGATGCCCGCGGCACCTGCGTTTTGGCATTGAAGGTTTTCTTTTTAGTAACCACTTCAGCAAGTGTCACTTCTGCCGAAAGCTCCAGGGTCAGTTTTGCGCCTATATCTATAAACGATGCCACTTTTAAACCAAGCGAGGCCGAAAACTCCTCACGGGCGCCAACACTTAGCGCTACGCCAATGCTTACCGAGTCTTCCTGCGAAAAAGGTGTATCAGGCGTAATGGTGCAACTGTTTACACGTACCCATTGTTGCTTGAATTCCAATTGCTGGTTGGTAAGCCGTTTTTCCCAGATAATTTTAAAGCCCACCATCTGGATTTCTTTGATAACTATGGTTTGATCGGGCAGGGGTACTTTCAATATTACTTTTGCCGGTGGCGGAAGCGGAAAGTCATTAATCCCATTAGGGGCCGGTGGGTCAGGCAATAATTTAATTGTTGATGTTGTCATGATCTGATGTTTTAAGTTGTTGCAAAATAGCGTGTCGCCATTTTATCCGGCAGGGTAAAAAACTCCTTTTTATAGGAGAAGAAAAGGGTTTATGAAAGGTGCTGTTAAGTCATCTTCGAAAGATTCTGTATCTTTCCGTACCGGAAATCTTATAGCCCTTAATTTTTAATGAAAACTATCCTCCAGCAAATCTCGAAATTGGCAATTCGACTGAATAGAACAACATTTACTGATGAACAAATAAAGTCAAATTGGTTAGGAACAACAGCTGCTTCTAACGAAGCAATACTTGCAGCAGAAAGTAGATTAGGAATTAAATTACCCGACGATTATAAAAGATTTCTATCAATCACAAATGGATTTTTCACACCGCGCGATGTTACAGAGCCAACATTTGAAACAATAGACAAAATCAATTACCTGAAATATGTAGACGCCTTTTTATTGGAGGTGTGGAATAAGGGCATATTAGCTAATGCGGGTGAGCAATTAAACAGAGCCATAGTAATTGGCGGTTTGAATGATGAACAATATTTTTTCCTGATTCCGCCGAAGTGAGCTAATAGCAAATGGCAGTACTGGAAATTCGCAAACTGGATCCCTGGCGAAGAGCCATATTTAAATTTAGAAAGTTACTTCCTTTAGGTTTTGGATTTTATGAAGAAGATGTAAAAACGCCATTTTGGGAACACGACGGGCTTACCGGGGTTAGCGCGCTGATAAATTATTTGATCAAAGTATTTTTATGGAAATTAAGGCATAACTGCATCCTGTATTAAATTCAATTTTATGATGATGAAACTTGACCACCTGACATTTAAAAAAGGACTTGGATTTATACTGCTTTGCTTTAGTACTGTGCTTGTTAAGGCACAAGCCGATACAGTTTACCGGCACTTACCAGATGCAAGGCAACGAATACCCTTGTATGTAATAAATAACCAAATTATTGGCAGCGGCCTAAACATTAACCCTAATGATATTGAGGCCATCAACGTTTTTAAGGGCACGGAAAATATTCCGCCGCAGTTCAGGAACCTTTCTAAAGATGGAATTTTATTCATAAACCTTAAAAAAGGAATTGAAATAAAAACGCGGTCGTTTAAAGAAATTAAAGATTGGCTGGATATAAAAGAAGACGTTAGGTTTGCTGTAGATGGCTTTTATGTTGACGACATGAACCTGGCGGTAGCCGTATCGTCCATTTGCCAGTTGGACGTGATTAAAAAGCAACAGCAAAACAAATCAGTCCCCGATGTAATCAACATCTGGACGCTTGAGCCCGGCTCGCGCAAAGGTTTTGTACCGCCGCCGCCCGTGGCCGGCAAGCCAGGCGTGATTTATATCAGGTAATTGATCAGGCAAAAACAAAAATGCTACCTTGTATTTGTTTAAAGTTTGGAATAAAACGAACTACCCCGCTGTTCGTTCCGGAGGCACCAACGGCGGCGTATTAAGCTTATTCATCGCCAACCCAATGCCGGGGCAACATGCTCCAAAATGGCCGATAACACATGAACATTGTAATCAACGCCCAAAGTGTTCGGTATAGTAAGCAGCAAGGTATCCGCTTCCTGTATCGCTTCGTCCTGGGCCAGTTCTTTGATGAGCTGATCGGGTTCGGCTGCATAACTTTTGCCGAAGACCGCCCGTTTATCAGCTTCGATGTAACCAAAGCTGTCGGCCCCTTTTCCCTGCTGGCCAAAGTAAAGCTTGTCCTGCTCGGTTACCAGTGCAAAAATGGAGCGGCTTACCGATACCCTCGCTTCGCGCTGGTGCCCGGCGTTTTTCCAGGCTTCTTTATATAGCCTGATCTGTTCTGCCTGCTGGATGTGGAAAGGCTTGCCGCTTTCGTCATATTTCAGGGTCGAACTTTGCAGGTGCATGCCGTTTTCGGCAGCCCAAACCGCGGTTGCATTAGATGCAGCTCCCCACCAGATGCGTTCCCGTAGCCCTTCCGAATGCGGTTCCAGCCGTAACAAGCCGGGCGGATTCGGGAACATCGGGTAAGGGTTAGGCTGGGCAAACCCCTCTCCTTTTAACTTATCTAAAAAATCCAGGGCCTTTTTTCGTCCCATATCAGCATCGTTTTCCCCGGCAGCAGGCTCGTAACCAAAATAACGCCAGCCCTCAATCACCTGCTCTGGCGAACCCCGGCTGATGCCCAATTGCAAACGCCCGCCCGAAATCAGGTCGGCAGCGCCGGCATCTTCTACCATATACATGGGGTTTTCATAACGCATATCGATAACACCCGTCCCAATCTCAATCTTGCTGGTTTTTGCCCCAATAGCCGAAAGTAGCGGGAATGGCGATGCCAACTGCCGCGCAAAATGATGAACCCGGAAATAAGCCCCATCCAAACCAATTTCTTCCGCGGCAACAGCCAGATCAATCGACTGCAGCAAGGTATCACTGGCAGTACGGGCCTGGTACGCGGGATGGTTGGACCAATGCCCGAATGATAAAAATCCTATTTTCTTCATCATTAAATTCGATAATTTACCTGCAAATGTAAGTAAACGGGTGGTGGACGGAGGTCACGGGTTGGTAATAATGATTTGGTTTGTGAGGTTAGATATTATGGCATTGGTTGTGGCAGATCAGCGTTGCTGTGGTGTCATTTTAGCATAGGTCTTGTGTCGTGGCTTGGACATTGGCTGACCTGCCCTCTTTTCAGCGCAGCTCTTGTGTTATGGGTTATGCAATGGCGGACCTGTGCTTACGATGTGATTGGTTTGCAAAAATCACAAGTGATCCCCGCGCATGCAGTAGCACAACATTTGCACTAAATGGGGTGGCGGGCCTGTTCTATAAGTGTGTTATTAAAAAAATTCATAAGTGATTCTCCCCCATGCAACCACACAACACTTGCGCTAAAGTGGTCGAAATAAGACGGTGCGGCTAAAATTTATACAGCGTTTTCAGCCTGCATTCTGCTAAAGTCCTACAGTCTTTTTTAAACTTTCCCTGTCTAAAGCCTCCATCCTGGTAATTTTTGACTTGTTTACTTTGCCATTAACGTCAATAACCACATAAGTTGGGAATCCCCCTTCCGCATTAAGCACAGTTTTTAGCCTGGCGATGATTTTATCATTCACGTAAATATGCGTACCGGGTATTTGCATCTCTCCTATTCTGTTTTTCCATATATCAATACTTGAGCTACTGGTGGTACATAGATAAATGTATTCAACAGGCAGATCTTTATTTTTTTGGTGCAAACTTTTGCTGAACGGCATGTCGGCTATGCAGGGGGCGCACCAGGTTGCCCAAAAATCAATAATAAGAGCTTTGTTGGGGAATTTTGCCTTTAAATTTAATATAAAGCTATCGATATTTGCTATAGTATCTAACTGGTATAAGCTGGCATCAAAAGGTAACCGAATTAAGGGGGTACCAATATCCGCCTTTTCTAACTTTGTTGATAAAGCTAAAACGCTATCTATTCTCTTTTGGTTATCATCAACCTTAATCATTTCATCTGCAGCGATTTTTTTGCACCAGGCTGTTTTGATACTGCTGATGATCATGGGGTAAGTGCGGGCATAATTATCTTTCTCCGATTCTAAAAGAAATAGTTTTAAAAGATCTGATCGCTGCTGCGTATATAAACTATCACATAGCATCATGATACTGTTGAGCGCCGATTCTTTTTTAAAGCGCTTTTTGGCCATTGTATAAATGCCCAGGTATTTGTAAAACATCACACCATCGTTACTTGTAAATATTGGCTGGTGCGCGTTTATCTGCTTAATAAGCTGGCCGGGTATGGTGTCATTCCAATAGGCGATGCAAATTTCACCGTAAAACTCCGACAAGGTTTCATTGTTAACAGCCCATCCATATTTAGGGTAACCGCTGATGAATTCGCTATCTATACTTTTCAATAGCCTTAAAACAGAATCGGTTTTAAAAGTGAAGGCATCTGCAGTGTATTTTTTTCTCCAGTTACATACGGCCCGCAGATCATTAACCAAACGCTCCCTTTCTTTCTTTTTAAACAACACTTTTTTGTTCATTACGGTATTTAATTCGCCGTCGTAACCAGAAAAGGTAATCCCCTCGCCTATCATATACGCGCCATCTTTAGGTACTTTCCGCGTGTCTACTGTAACAGTAAGCCCTTTATCCACATATATCCCTGTATATAAGTAGTTACCTGCGTCTAACCAAATTTGTTGGTAAGGCAAATTCTCATCAAGAATTATTTTTACCTGGCCGGTGGCATCTGTTTCTGCATATTTAGTTGCCTGCATGCTTCCGCCGAGTTGTACAAGGGTATATTTGATATTTATTTTTTTAACGCTATCGGGCAGGTTTTTTATTTGCACGGTTAATGTTGCGGGCTTCCTGTTCATCAGATAGGCGTCCATTTTTTTATCCTCGATGGCAATAGCTGGTAAATTTTGGGCACTTAAGTAGCTGCTGCAGAACACTAATGCTGCCAGTAATAGGTTTTTCATGATATGATTTTTTTTATTTTTTTATAGTGTGTAAGCGTTTTATTACGTTCTCTTTTTTGTTCCTGGAGATGGGGATGCGGGTATTATCGTCCATTAATAAATAGCCCGAATCTTCCTTGAGCAAACTTTTGATAAACTTTATATTCACCAGGTGCGATTGATGGCACCTGATAAAATCGTAGCTGCTTAATAATTCGTCATATTCAAAAATTGGTTTTGATACCATGATACTTGTTCCGTCTGATAAAAAGAACTGGGTGTAAGCATTTGATGATTCGCAACGGATGATATCCCCGGTGTGCACAAACCTGATCTCTTTAGTTGAAGACAGGGCCAATTTGTGATCCTTTTTCGCGTCCTTATCTTTTATAAATTCCATTAAGTTTTCAAGCTGCAGGTTAGCCTTCTTTTGCATCAGTTTAGCCTCCACTTTGCTTACCGATGCTTTTAATTCTTCCGGATCTATCGGCTTCAGCAAATAATCTATAGCCGAAAATTTAACGGCCTGTATCCCGTAATTGTCAAACGCGGTAACAAAAACAACTTCAAACTGTTGATGTGGCAAAGCTTTAAGCACTTCAAAGCCATTCTTATCCGGCATCTGGATATCTAAGAACAACAAATCGGGATTGCTTGCTGTAATCAAACTAACCCCGTCATCGGCATTGGTGGCTGTGCCCACAACTGTTACCGGCAGCTCATTCTTTTTTAACAGGTGCACAATATTTTCGATATTGTTTTTTTCGTCGTCTATAATTACCGCTCGTATCATATTAGCCAATTTTTAAAATGGATAATAACCTGGGTTACATTATCCGTCCGTTTTACCAAAAACTCTATGTGCTGCCCGTTCAATGTCTGGTTCAACAATTTTATGCGCTCTTTGGTTAGCTGAAGGCCAAAGCCGTTAGCGTTATCATTGGGGTTAAAGCCTTTGCCATTATCATTTACAGTAACTACCATGTCGTTATCCAATTTCTCAAACAGCACAATCAGTTGCCCGTTTTCCTGCAGGGCCGATATACCATGCTTTACCGCATTCTCTACCAGGGGTTGTAAAAATAAAGCGGGCATTTCAATGGCGCTGGCATCTATTTCTCTGCTCACTTTAATTTGATAATCGAAGCCAAACCGTAGTTTTTCGAGTGCCAGGTAGTTTTCCAATATCTTTATTTCGGTAAAAATGTTTACAAATTCCTTGTCACTGGCTTTCAGTGAATCGCGCATTAGATTGCTAAACTCAATTAAATATTTCGACGCGTTTTGCGAATCGTTTTTGGTGATAAGCCCTTGTATGGAGCTAAGGGCATTAAACACAAAATGCGGGTTAAATTGCGACCGGATGGACCTGAGCTCGGTTTGTACCAATTGCTTTAAGGTACTTTCTGCTTTAAGCTTTGCTGTCTGCTTCCTTGATCGCCAGAGTAGCAGTACAAACCCGACGGCAAACACAACAAGCATACTTAAGGCTGCTTTTGCCCATACCGTTTGATACCAGGCTGCTGTTACAGTAAATGCATAGGTGCAAATATTATTGCGCTGTACGCTATAACGTATTTTTAACTGATAATGCCCGGGCGAGAGATTTTTGAGCCACACTAAGTTAAAATCAAAATCATTAACCGTCCAGCCGGTGCTGTCTTTTCCGTTCACCAGGTTATATTCAATAATACTTCGCGACTTAATAATATCATCCAAATAAAAAATCAGGTTATTTTCGTTGTGCCGGAAGTCTTTTCTCAACTTCAACAAAACAGTGTCCTTACTCCAATCGCTTTGGCTTGGGTCTTCCAGCGGGCTTGTCCACTGCTTTTTAAAAAGACTTAAAAAATCGGGCAGTTGCGCAAACGTAAACACACCCACAACTCTTGGCTGCCATTTTACCCAATACGCCGAGATCGAAGATTCAATACTGTCGGGCGTATTAATCCTGCGTACCTGGAAGGTAAGCGCTTTGCCATAGGCCTCTTTAAATTGGCCTAAATATGCAGATAGCTCATCAATCTTACCAATTTCGGCAATTTGAGTCATCAGGTAGGCTTTGCAAAACAACTTTGGCTTTGTCCAAGGTAATACCACTTTCTGCTTATCCTCTATAACCCTGAATTGAAATTGGTTTACATTTTGCGGGTTGATACCATTAACCGTTATAACTATTCCCGACGAATCAAAAATAGGGATGGCATATCTGCCCGCATAACCATCAACCATTTGGATATATGATTGCGACCGGGAGTTGTCGTATTCCTTTAACCGGGGTATTTTTTGTACAGCCTGCCGATAGTTTACCGCCAGTTTATTGGAGTAAAATGCAGTAAGCAGCACTTTTTTATTTTTAGGGTGAAAGCTTTGGTAGTTAAAAAATGTCAGGGAAAAATACTTCCGGATAGAATCGCCATGGCTATCGTACCGGATGACCGGGTTGATACTATCCAGGTACATTACCGGCTTTTGCGCCTGGCAGCAAAGCCCCAGGAAAGCACAAAATATAAATATGATGATACTGCGCATCAGCTCCATTTGATTTTATGCAACAAAGTAAAGCTTTTAAACCCTGGTTAAGATACGCTGATTTGAATATGGCAGGAGTTATTTTGAATTGGGTGGTATGGACGAATTCACTTCAAGTAAGACCTTCATCAACAGATGCTATTAAATGAACATGGTTGCTCATAATTACATATGCATGAAGGTGCAGCCTTTTTTTTGCTGATAATATTTTAACGACTCAATTACCAAATCGTGGTATTGCTGCCGGATGAATCAGTCTATCCAACCCACAACTGTAAATGTCATACTTGCTAATCGCGGATAACGTAGCCTTTTTTAAACATGATATTTTTTGTTGATAAATATAAGATGCGGTTACTGTAGTTGCAAACTACAGGCATAGACGTTCGAAGTCAGAGACTTCGAACAGCGCTACCTCACTCCAACCCCATTCGCATCTCCACCATATGCTTCTCAAATCCCACTTTTTCATAAGCCCGTACAGCGCCTTCGTTATCAGCATAAACCTGCAGACGCAGTTCTTGAAGGCCTTGTGCTTTGGCCCATTCTTTTAACCTGTCGATAATGAGTTTATTGATGCCTTTGCCCCTGTGTTGCGGCAAAACGTACATAAAACCAAGGTAGGCAAATTGCTCAAAGTCAAAATAAACCTTTTCGCTTTGTTTAATACGGGCGTAGCCGCTACCCACCAGTTGGCCGTCCAATTCGGCCACTAAAAGTTCCACATCGGGCGAAGTGATAAACATTTCCAGGTCGTAATATTTGATAGCGCCGGGCACCAGGGTTGGATCGAAGGGGCGCTCGGCAGTGATAACGCCCTGCTCAAATTGCAGCAGGGCCGGGATATCGGTGAGGGTAGCGGGGCGGATGAGCATGGGTGGGACGGTTGGTTAATGTATTTATATAGTTCGGGATCGCTTCGTGCCTTATAATGAAGTACTTGTAAGTTACAGACTGTCAATATCAAATATCCGTCATTGCGAGGCACGAAGCAATCCCCGACATGCTAAGTCCCACATAGTTCGGGATTGCTTCGTACCTCGCAATGACGGTAGTTTAATACATTGGTTTAACTATATTTCGTTGCACGCCATAACGATTTTTTTTCAGGGTTCTTCTTTCTTTGCGTCTTTGCGCGAAAAAATCATCTACACCCTAAAATGTTCACACCCTTTCAAAAATTCCTCATCCGCATCGGCACCAATGCCTATGGCATTATCAATATTCAGTTTATAGCCATCATAAGTAACGCCGCCAATGCAGGGGTCAACCAGGTGGCCCAGCATGCAAGTGTCCATATCATAAAATCTGATGTTGGGGCTGGCGTATACAAAATGCAGTTTGGCGCTCAGGGCTATGCGGCTTTCCAGCATCCCGCCCATCATGCAGGTTATGCCTTTGGATGCGGCTTCGTCGTGGATGGCTTTAGCCTCCAGCAGTCCGCCCGATTTGGCCATTTTGATATTGATATAGTGGCAACTACCACTGTTGATCTGTTTGCGGGCATCGTGGTGGTTGTATACGCTTTCGTCGGCCATAATTTTTACGGGCGATAGCTGCATCAGTTCAGGCAGGCGGTCATCGTACCAGGTGCGCATGGGCTGTTCGCAAAATTCAACGTTGTACTCGCCCATCGCCTGCAGGGCAAAAACGGCATCGTCAAAGCTCCAGCCCTGGTTGGCATCAATGCGGATGAGCATTTCGGGGCCAACCGCTTCGCGGATCTGTTTAACCCGTTCCACATCAGCATCTGCATTTTTGCCCAGTTTTACCTTCAAAATATTTGCCCCCGAGGCTTTAAAGTACAACGCCTTCATGGCCATAGTTGGCGGGCTATCAATGCCAATGGTGATATCTGATTCCACAATGCGTTTTTCGCCGCCTAAAAACCGGTATAATGGCAAGCCGGCATTTTTGGCAGCTAAATCGTGCAGGGCAATGTCAAAGGCGCTTTTAATGGTGGTATTGCCTGCGGCGGCGGCGTGAAGCTGCTGCATGCGTGCGGGTATATCAAGCGCATCTTTACCAATCCACAGCCGGGCAAAATCTTTAGCCATCACCAGGCAGGTATCCTGCGTTTCGCCCACAATCATCGGGAAGGCCGAGCACTCGCCCACCCCGTAAAACCCGGCATCAGTATGCACCCGGATAAACACATTTTGAGCATGGTCCATCGTGCCGGTGGCAATAGTGAACGGCTCCATGGGGATGCTAAAACGATAAACATCGATGTGAGTAATGAGTAGTTTGTTTTGCATGGATACGGTATTCGTTTCTCTGCCCTCCCTGTCATGCTGAGGAACGAAGCATCTATTCCCAAACTTTGCATGTTGGCCATGCTTGGTGGTTAACAGATGCTTCGTTCCTCAGCATGACAGGCGGGTTATGTTGCCGCAAATTACATATTTTTCTAATGCATGTAATTGATACGTGAGGCATCGGCTCTTTTTTTTATTTGCACATTATATAACTATAATGTTATATTTGCGTTACTACTATTCAAATACAATTCAATTTTAGCCTCCTGGGCCCTTGTTACACAGGGAAAAGACGCATGGCTAACTTAAAACTTTCTTAAAACATTATTAATTGCATGGCACAAGAAAACACGCCTATATTTGACTATAATTCAACCAGGAATAAACTAATCCTGTCGGAATATGGCCGCAACGTACAAAACATGGTTAAGTACATAGTTGCACTACCCACTAAAGAAGAACGTAACCGCTACGCACAGGTAGTAATTGACCTGATGGGTTTTTTAAACCCGCACCTGCGCGATGTGGCCGATTTTAAACACAAGCTATGGGATCACCTGCACATTATATCTGACTACCAGATTGATGTGGATGCCCCCTACCCCAAACCAACGCCCGAGGCTATCCACCTGAAGCCGCAACCACTGCGTTACCCCCACCAGCGTATTAAATACAAGCACTATGGCAAAACCATTGAGCTGATGATTGAAAAGGCCAAGGCAATTGATGAGCCCGAGCGCAAACGCCACATGGTACAGGCTATAGCCAATTTCATGAAAATGGCCTACGTACAATGGAACAAAGATTCTGTTACCGACGAAAGCATTATTGCCGATTTATACGCCTTATCTGGCGGCACCTTAAAACTGGATGAAAACGTTAACCTTAACCGCGTTGAGTTTAGGCCAAACAACAACCAGCAAAACAACAACAATAACAGCCGTGGCCGTAACAACCAGCAAAACAACAATAACAACAACCGTGGTGGCGGTGGCGGCCGTGCTAACAATAACCAAAACAACAACGGCCCGCGCAACAATAACCAAAACAACCGTAACCGTAACCAGGGAGCTAAAAAATATTAGTCCTGGTTGATTTATTAGTTCCGGTTGGTTTATTAGTTCATTAGTTCATTGGTCTTGTCTAATGGATTTTTTGGTGAGGATGATTTTTACAATCGGCGGTTGATACACCGGTAAATTATTACGATAAATACTGCAACCCCGTTCTTTGATAGAGAACGGGGTTGTTTGTTTTGCCGACTTTTTAAACTAAAAAAACTTGAATTTTCTTTGAATTTTTCTGGATATTTCTTGACCAAAATTGCCCTTTTCTATCACCTTTTTGATCATTTATTGCATTCTTATACGTAAAAAGGCTTATTTAAAAAGTCATGCACCAGCAAAACCCTTAAAACCGCCACGCAAGACCAATGAACTAATGAACCAGTGAACTAATGAACAAACTGAACTAATGAACGAACAATCAGGAAAAATTATAATCTTTGCCGGATATAAAAACACATTTAACACTTTCGGGTGTTCACAACATTTGAAGCATTTGACCTATCAATTATAAACACCCATGACTAACGCATTTGTGATAAACGGCGGCAAACCGCTAAAAGGTGAAATTACCCCTCAAGGGGCCAAAAACGAAGCACTACAGGTAATTTCGGCGGTACTGCTTACCGAAGAAAAAGTTACCATCAGCAACATACCTGACATTAAGGATGTTAACAAACTCATTGAGCTACTGGGCGATATGGGTGTTATCACCGAAAAAACAGACGAGTCAACTTATACCTTTATAGCCAAAGACATCGACCAGGATTTTTTCCAGTCGGAGGCTTTTAAAACCAAGGGTGGTGGCTTAAGGGGCTCTATCATGATTGTGGGGCCGCTGCTGGCGCGTTTCGGCAAGGCATCCATCCCCAAACCCGGCGGCGACAAAATAGGCCGCAGGAGGCTGGATACGCACTTTCTGGGCTTCGAGAAGCTTGGTGCCCGCTTTGATTATAACCCCGAGGATGGTTTTTTTAATGTAGATGCATCCAACCTGCAAGGCACCTATATCCTTCTGGATGAGGCATCTGTAACCGGCACCGCCAACATTGTGATGACTGCCGTGCTTGCCAAAGGTACCACCACCATTTACAACGCTGCCTGCGAACCATACCTGCAGCAGCTTTGCAAAATGCTTAACCGCATGGGTGCAAAAATCAGCGGCATAGGCTCAAACCTGCTTACCATCGAGGGTGTTACCAAATTAGGCGGCACCGAACACCGCTTGCTGCCGGATATGATCGAGATTGGTTCATTCATCGGCCTTGCTGCCATGACAGGGTCCGAGATCACTATTAAAGATGTGCATTACAAAGAGTTAGGCATGATCCCGGATGTATTTAAACGCCTGGGAATCAAGTTAGAGTTACGTGGTGACGATATTTACATTCCTGCACAGGATCATTATGAAATTGAAACCTTCATCGACGGTTCTATCATGACCATTGCCGATGCCCCATGGCCCGGCTTCACTCCAGATCTGCTGAGTATTGTATTAGTAGTGGCAATACAAGCCAAAGGGTCGGTTTTAATCCACCAGAAGATGTTCGAGAGCCGTTTGTTCTTCGTAGATAAACTATTGGATATGGGCGCCCAGATCATCCTTTGCGATCCGCACCGGGCTACAGTTATCGGTTTAGATAAACAAGTACAATTACGCGGCATCAGCATGACCTCGCCTGATATTCGTGCCGGGGTTTCCCTGCTGATAGCGGCATTATCGGCACAAGGCAAATCAACCATTTACAATATTGAACAAATTGAGCGTGGTTATCAGCACATTGATACTCGCTTAAAAGCCTTAGGGGCCGATATAACCCGGATATGAGGTAAAAAGTAAAAGGCGAAAGGTTAAAGGTAGCCGCAAAGAGTTTCCCACCTTTCGCCTTTAACCTTTCTCCTTTTACCTCCCCTTGCCCCCTTTTGCTTTTTACCGGTAAAGAATTATCTTTACCCTCCAGCATCAGGCCTTCAGCTTGCTGCATTCAGCCTTAAGCTACCTAAAACATGCCCTACAGAAACCGGAAGTCGACGTACGTTTATTTCATATTGATTTTTGTATTTATAAAGGTCGTTTTAAATCTGTTTGCCATTGGGCATTTCGGCTTTCACCGCGACGAGTTTTTACATCTTGTACTGGCCGATCATTTGGATTGGGGTTATAAGGAAGTACCGCCATTTATCGCGCTGCTGGCCAAGCTAACCATCACCTTATTTGGCAATTCGGTTTTTGCCGCACGCCTTTTCCCCACCGTATTTGCAGGGCTCATTATCTGGTTTACAGGCCGTATTGTAGTTGAATTTGGGGGCCGCAGGTTTGCCATTACCCTGGCCTGCCTTGCCCTGATATTTTCGCCGGCCTTTGCTGCAAGCGATTACCTTTTTCAGCCGGTAGTGTTTGATCAGTTTTGGTGGGTTTTAACAGTCTGGCTGTTTATTAAGTACCTTAATACAACCGATGTAAGATATTTATACTGGTTGGGCATGGCAGTTGGTTTTGGCATGCTTACCAAGTATACCATGTTGTTTTTCACCATCGCCCTTATAGTGGGCATCCTCATTAGCAAACAGCGTAAGCTATTATTTAACAAGCACATATTGGGCGCAATGGCTTTAGCCATGCTCATATTTTTGCCTAACTTTATATGGCAGGTAACGCACCATTTCCCGGTGATAACTCATATGAAAGCACTCCGCGAGGAACAACTTGATTATATTACCACCGGCGACTTTATTAAACAGCAACTTACAGTTCATGGCATCGCTTTATTTGTTTGGTTCACGGGGTTTGTGTTTTTAATCTTTTCGTTCAAGCTGCGCAATTTCCAGTTTCTAGCTATCGCTTACGTACTGATATTCATTTTTTTACTCGAAATGGACGGTAAAAACTATTACCTGTTTGGGGCCTATCCTATGTTGTTTGCCGCAGGAGGCTTTGGGTTTGAACGATGGTTAAAAACAAGTGGTTACGCTTTGCGTACTTTAACTATTGCCTGCTTTACCATCCCTAATATGCTGTTACTTCCTTTGGTACTACCCATTTTACCGTTGCAACAAACGCTGGCTTTTTTCAGGTTCACCGGCAAAAACCTGCCCCCCTTTAGGTTTGCAATGACCTGGGAAGATCAAAAGTTGCACGCTACAACGCAAGATTATGCCGACATGCTGGGCTGGGACGAAATGGCCAAAAAAGTTGGTGTCGCTTACAACAGCCTTACGCCTGAACAACAGAAACAAACCATTGTATACGCCGACAACTACGGCGAGGCCGGCGCATTGCATCACTACCGCAAACAATACAACTACCCCGATGTAGTATCCCTTAACAGTAGTTTTACCCTGTGGGCCCCGGATACGCTAAGTTGTAAATACATGATTTATGTGGATGACAGCGGCGGCGAAAACATTCGGCAGTTTGTAGCCGGCAACATGATAGGCTCCTACAAAAAAATCGGCGAAGTGGAATATTATCTTGCCCGCGAAAAAGGCACCGGTATTTACCTGCTTACAGATATCAAGTTCCCGCTGAAGGAAAGGTACCGTAAGGAGTTGATCCGGAAGAGGATGGAGTAGTTATTTAGGCGAAAGACATTTAGGCGAAAGGATAAAGGTCAAAGGCGAAAGGTAGAAATTTCGATGATTTTCTGCAGATCTAACAGCGGGCATTCTGACATCTATGCCATTCACCCAACAACAATCTGCACCCTTTGCGTTAAAATAGGTAAATATTGCATTGAATGGCTTTTCTTATATAATAAAAAACCATGCTAAAAAAGGGAATTACTTTATTGCTTACACTGCTTACCTGCCATAGTTTAAGCGCGCAGCATGTATCGAAGCCTTTTCCCCAGCATACAATTTATACAAAAGGTTCCATCCTGCCCAATCACATCAATCAGCAAAACCTTGATAATAGCGTCCTCACTTTTTATTGGCAATGGAAAAGCCGCTATGTAAAACAGGCTGCGGATAAAAGCCAAAGTTACATCTGGTTTGAAAGGCCGGGCAACAAACAATGCGTATCCGAAGGACAAGGCTATGGCATGATTATCGCAGCCCTGATGGCCGGCGCCGACGCTTCTGCAAAAACAGTGTATGACGCGCTGTTCCGATATTATAAATTGCATCCTGCGCGCAAAGGGCAATACCTGATGGCATGGGCGCAGGATAAAAAGGGCAATAACACCGATCATTCTTCGGCAACAGATGGAGATATGGACATCGCTTATTCATTATTACTGGCCGATAAGCAATGGGGTAGCCGTGGTAATGTTAATTATTTAAAAGCAGCTAAATTGCTGATTGCCGATATCATGAAATATGAAATTAACCGGCAGCAGTTTACCATCCTGCTTGGCAATGATGTTGAAACCGATAGCGATGATTATTTTGATACCCGTACTTCAGATTTTATGCCATCGCATTTTAAAGCTTTTAAGGCCGCTACAGGCGATGTACGCTGGGATAAAGTAATTGATAACACCTATCGCCTTTTCGCCCGCCTGCAGCAAAAATACAGCCCGGATGCAGGCCTTGTGCCCGACTTTATACAGCAGGTAAACAAAAGCCCGCGTCCGGCCAGGCCTATGTACCTGGAATCGAAGTATGATGGCTGTTATAATTATAATGCCTGCCGGGTACCCTGGCGCATAGCCGCCGACTATTTATTATATGGCGATGAAAGGGCGAAAGTAATAACCGGCAAAATTAACCGGTGGATCCGGTCGACAAGCAGCGATAATCCTGATAACATATCTGCAGGCTACACATTAGCTGGTAACGACCTGCCCACCCGCCATTTTGAAGCATTGAGCTTTATAGCGCCTTTTGCTGTTTCGGCCATGACAGATTCTAAAAACCAGCAATGGCTAAACCATACGTGGGATTACCTGCTTCATTTTAAGCTGAAAGATTATGACTATTATGATAACAGCATTAAAATGTTAAATATGATCATACTCAGCGGCAATTACTGGAAGGTTTAGCTATTTGCCTCAGGGCAAACGCATGTAAATTGGGTTAACATAACTTAACACATTTCAGGCAAAACATCATACAAACATCTAATAATCAATAATTTATCATTTATCCATGGTTAACATTAAACTGATGTTTCATGTATACTGTCTGCCTCAATTATAAAAATTTTACCTTAATTTAAGCCATTAAACATTTGAATGAAAATTAGCGTATAAACCACGTGCTGAATACCCCTGTATAATGTTCAATAAACCCCTGTTAACATTTCTCCTGTTCTTGCTGCTCTTGCTAAACAGCAATGCTTTTTCACAGGACATCGGTTTAAAAATGAGCCGGGTTAACAGCTCAAACAGTATCTCACAAAATTCGATATCAAGCATATTAAAAGATAGTTATGGCTTTATGTGGTTTGGTACCCAGGATGGTCTTAACAAGTTTGATGGGTATCAGTTTACCGTGTATAAACATCAGTCAAGAAACAGCAAAAGTTTACAAGCCAACAATATTTTAACTATTTGCGAAGATAAAAAAGGTAATATCTGGGTTGGTACCCGCATGGGTGGGCTTAGTAAATACGATAGGGAAAAAGATGAATTCGTAAATTTTAAAGCCGACCCTAAAAAACTGTCGGCATTAAGCAATAATAATATCATCAGTCTTTTTAATGACGCTAAAAACAACCTTTGGATAGGTACCGATAGCGGTTTAAATCTGCTTGCAAATGGCAAAAACAGCTTTAAACGCTTTATTCATAACCCCAAAGATACCAATAGCCTTAGCAGCGCGTCTGTGTATTCCATTTGCGAGGATGGTTACCACCGGTTGTGGGTTGGCACAGATAATGGCCTGAATTTATACAACGAAAAAAGAGGAAATTTTAAACGGTTTACACACAATCCTAAAAACAGCAAAAGCATCAGCAATAATTCAATAAATGCCATTGCCGAAGACGAATACCACAACGTTTGGATAGGAACAAACAATGGCCTGAACTTAGTTAACAGGAGCAGCCTGACATTTAACCGCTATGCTAACGAGGCCGATCGCTACAGCGCTACCGGCAATAATCCCATTTATAGTTTGTCGGCCAATAAAGCGGGAAAACTTTGGGTTGGCACCAATACTACATTACAACTGTTAAATGTTGATAAAAAAGCTTTTATACCTATAAATCAGCCGTCTCCCGAAAACGAAAATATGCCAAATGATGGCATCTACGCTCTTTTTGCCGATCAGCAACATACATTATGGATAGGCACTTCAAGTGATGGTGTTTTAAAGTACGACAAAAATCTTAATGTTTTCCCCTCTTTTAAATCCTCACCCACTAATGCGCCATCGGCAAAAAATATCATCAGGGGTTTAGTACCCGATAGTAAGGGCAAGCTTTACTTAGCCACAGACGCAGGTTTGGTATACTTCAACCCGGCAACTGGTACCGGCATTACCTACTTCCATGATAGTTCGGCAAAAAACAGCCTGGTAAGTAACTACACCTCGTGTATTTTAATGACCAAAGCAAAGGATGCCCTATGGATAGGCACCTATAGCAATGGAGTTGACCGCTACGATCTTAAATCGAAGCTATTCAACCATTTTACAATGGGAAATAAGCCAACCGATATCAACAGCACCGCCGTTTATACTTTACTTGAGGATCGTAGCGGCAACATTTGGATGGGCACTTATCAGGGAGGCGTAAATACCTATGATGCAAAAACCAAAACAATAAAAAAATGGATTAATAACCCCAAAGATCCAAACTCGATAGCCGACAACTCGATACAAGCGCTGTACGAAAGCCATGATGGCCATATTTGGGTAGGAGGTTATTCAAACGGAATAAGTATCTATGACCCGGCCACCAGCAGGTTTTCAAGGCTGAACATTGAAAACAGCAAGCTTACCAGTAATGTAATAAGTTATTTTTATGAAGATAACGAACACATGTGGATAGGTACTATGGAAGGCGGTTTGAATTGCTATGATTTTAAAACAAAGAAAATAACTGCGTACACTGAAGATAACGGACTGATAAACAATACAGTAAATTACATAACTGCCGATAGCAAGGGATTTTTGTGGATTACTACCTTAAAGGGTATTACACGGTTTGATCCGGCTACAAAAACTTTCAGAAATTTTGGCGAACATAATGGGATCAAAAGCATGGAGTTTGGTTTGTCGAGCGGGGCCAGGCTGGCCGATGGCCGCATTGCTGTTGGCAGCATAAATGGTTTTAATATAATTGACCCGACTAAACTAAGTTTTAATAATAATGTTCCTGTTGTACGGATAACCGGCTTTAATTTATTTAACAAGCCCGCTCGCTTACCTGTATCAAACCCCGCTTTGAAACAAAACAGCTTTTCGGCCGGTCAAATCAAACTCGAGTATTTTCAGTCAGTATTCACTTTTGAATTCGCGGCACTTGATTATACAATTTCGCAGGAAAATAAATATGCCTACAAACTGGAAGGATTTGATCCCGAATGGCGATATATTGGAAATAAGCATACCGTTACTTATACCAATCTTGACCCTGGAACCTATACTTTTTTAGTTAAAGCATCCAATAACGATGGCGTATGGAACGATACTCCAACCACAGTTAAGGTAATAATTGTGCCTCCATTCTGGAAAACATGGTGGTTCCGCACAATGGCAACTATACTTATTTTGGGAGGGGTTTACATTGCGTATAAGCTAAGAGTTAATTTTTTTAATGCAAAAAAACACGAGCTCGAAAAATTAGTTGATGAGCGTACTGCACAGATAAGTAAACAAACCAGCGATTTAAAAACCTTAAACGAAGAGTTACAGGTGCAGGCCGAACAATACCAGGCTCAATCAGCAGAACTGCAATCGCAGTCGGAAGAATTAATTGACCAACGTGAAAAGGAACAAAAAGCCCGTGAAGAGGCTGAGAAGGCCAATATGGCCAAAAGTACTTTCCTGGCCACCATGAGTCATGAAATCCGTACCCCAATGAATGGTGTATTGGGCATGGCCTCGTTACTTTCAGATACGCGGTTGGATTCCGAACAAAGGGAATATACCGAAGCCATATTAAACAGCGGCGAATCGCTATTAACTGTTATTAACGATATCCTCGATTTCTCGAAAATCGAATCGGGCAACCTGCAGCTCGATCCACACAACTTTAATCTTAGAAAATGTATTGAAGATGTATTTGACTTGTTTGCATCAAAAACTGCAAGGGCCGGAATCGACCTGATTTATCAAATTGACGACGGGGTACCGCCCGATATTTTTGCCGATGGTTTGCGCTTGCGGCAAATTTTGATAAACCTGGTTGGCAACGCAATAAAATTTACCCACAAAGGCGAAGTATTTGTGTATGTAACCTCAACAGTATCTGATAACGATACTTTACAACTAATGTTAGGAATAAGAGACACCGGAATCGGAATTTCTGAAGACCAGATTGGCAATTTATTTAAAGCATTTAACCAAATAGACTCATCAGTAACACGCAAATATGGTGGTAGCGGGCTTGGCCTGGTTATAAGTGAGCGTTTGACCAAATTAATGGGCGGTCAAATCACCGTTCAAAGTAAAAAAGGGATAGGGAGTACCTTTACCTTTAGCATTAACTGTAAAAAAGGTATTCAATTATCCCAGGCTACAACATTGCCAGATGGTAAGATAGCTGAAGGAAAAAAAATGTTGGTTGTTGATGATAATGAAACAAATTTAAGGATATTAAAAACGCTCCTCGAAAAATGGAAAATTGATGTAACAGCCGTATCCTCCGGACAAGATGCATTATCAGTATTATCAGATACCAAGAATATCGACGTGGTTATAACCGATATGCAAATGCCCGATATGGATGGTATAACCCTGGCTAACCGTATAAAAGCATTAAGTGTTTTAAGCCCGATAATATTATTGAGCTCCATTGGCAACGACAGCAAAAAAAATTACCCACACCTGTTTACATCTGTACTTGCAAAACCAGTTAAGCAACAGCATTTTTATAACATTGTTGAAGCAGTGTTAAAAAATGAAGCAGTAGCCGGCGCCGAAAAGAAAACGAGTTTGTTATCAGAAAAGTTCGCGTTGGATTACCCCTTCAGAATGCTTGTCGCCGAAGACAACTTAATGAATCAAAAGCTCATCATCCGCGTATTAAACAAACTGGGCTACCAGCCTCATTTGGCAAATGATGGCCGGCAAGTGTTACAAATGATAGCACAAGAGCACTACGAAATCATTTTAATGGATATCCAAATGCCTAATATCGACGGACTTGAAGCCACAAAGCTTATCAGGAAAAAATATGGCGCCAAACCCATTATAATTGCGCTTACCGCCAATGCGCTTAGCGAGGATAAAGACAATTGTTTTAAAGTCGGAATGGATGGATATTTATCTAAACCTATCAACATCGAACTTTTATTGGCTGTCTTGATAGACGCTTACAATAAAAACAAAAGGTAAAAGCCACTCCTGAAGCTACCTGATATTTTTCCGGATACGGCTTAACGACGTTGGCGTAACCCCTATAAATGAAGCCAGGTATTTTTGCGGAATTTTTTGCAAATATGGCGGTTTTGACAACAGCTGAAGGTAACGCTCCTCTGCCGAGTCTCTTTGCAGCGCGGTAAACCTGTCAATAAGATTAAGCACAGCATCTTCCCAAAAGTTACGCATCATTTCCTGCGTTTTGGGATGTGTTTGGTATAGTTTTAACAATTTGGCTTTGGGCAAGTACATCACTTCGCTATCTTCAATTGCCTGCAAAAAATACACCGAGGGTTTCTCGCTTATAAAGCTATAAATATCAATAGCCGATGAATTTTTAAAAGCAAACCAAACGGATATCTCTACATCGCCGGTAAGGTAAAACAAACGCAAACATCCCTCCTGAACAAAAACAAGATCGCTGCAAATATCGCCCTCCTTTAAAAGAAACTCATTTTTGCATACCTGTCTTTTTTTAAAACGGCCAACAATATCATCCAGTTCGGCATCTTCCAACTTTACATAGTTATTGATAAAGTTTTTTAGTTCTGTACTCATGTTCACAATAAAAGTTGGTCTAAGTTCAGCAATTCTGCTGTAGAATCAACGTTGCCTGATAAATTATTGCAGGCAAAAAGCAGATGCTATAAATCGCTACCAATTATCGTGATGATCTACCCTTAATATCCTTTTTACCAATTCCATGCTAAGCGGCTTCTTAACATATTCTTTCACTATGGCATTCCCAAGCGCACGGTCAATATCGTGCCTGAACCGTGACGAAGAGACCATAATAATTTCACTATTGCTTCCATCGCCCAACTTTAAACGGTGGTATTCGTCAAGAAACTTCCAGCCGTCCATTACCGGCATTGCAATATCTAAAAATATAAACCTGGGTAGCTTACCCGAGCTTTGTTTGATGCTTAGCAATTGTTCTATGGCTTCCTGTCCGTTTAAACAAATAGTAATTTCCGCGTCTTTGGCTGCTTTTTTAATAAGGGTTTCGGCAATAAAATTATTAACCGCATCGTCATCAATGATCAGCACATTGGTGGTTTGATTATAATTCATTCAAATACAACAATTTAAAATAGAATTGTTTGACATTTTAAAAATATTTTAGATTTCCGGCTCAATTCCCGCTATTTCATGATTTACCTTCTCGTGTAGCAGGGCTTCCCTTAATTTGTCGATAAAATAAATAAGGTAAATTGCCAACAAATTGACAGACAGTTTAAAAGATAAATCGTCAGATGCGATTGAAAACAACCATTTTGGCATCATTCCAAAATCAACACCAAAATTAAGGCCGCTACTCACAGTACCGGAACCATAACTTAACGCCAGTTCAACCGCAGCACCGCCATTATATTGGTATGCATAACCAATAAAAGCAAAACTTACAATTTGCGGTACCTGGTTTAGTATGGATAAGCTTAGACCCCTGCTATATTGTGCGCCCAGGAGTAATTTTCCGCAATAGATAGAGAAACTGTACAATGCGAATGCAAGTAAAAAAAGCAACGCAATCACCCAGGTAATTTGCTCTGTTTTTGATAATATCCAAAAGGTTACCAACACGCCGGCTATACCACCCACAATTTGATACCAGCCCAATAACTCAAGCCGGGTTTTGCGTTGTTTTGATATAAAATCGGGAATCATAATAAGGTTTGTTATATTTATTAAATATAGCATTTAATACTAAATTAAATGTGCCATTTGTTCCTGATACTCTTCGGCCCCCAACCTTTATTAAATATAAAAAGCATAATCAATTTATGCAATGCTGTGTTACAGGTATCATCAGCCGGTTTCAGGGCAAAGTTATTGTCAGTCAGTATTTTTGCAACGCCATTAACGATAATTTTTACGACACATACTGCTAAATCGCTTTTAAAATCCCGAGATATCATTAAATTTGGAGTAACCTATTACTAATATCAACGTATACAAATTTTGTATATAAACCCGGTGCCAGGGGGCAGTTTTCTTAATTCAACACAGCATATTAACAACGTTCTATGTACAGGCCATGCCATAAGCTTAAACATATTATCAGTGCTTTACTTTTAATTTGCATTATAATACCGTTTAGCAGCTATGCTCAAAACGAAAGTCTTAAATTTTTGCATGTGGGCACTGCCGAAGGACTATCGCAAATAAACGTAAACTGCATTTTTCAGGATAGCCGGGGTTTTATGTGGATAGCTACCCGAAACGGCCTTAACAGGTATGATGGTTATCGTTTTATCACTTACCGATACGATGACAAGGACAGCAGATCATTAAGCAATAATACGATAACCGATATTGCCGAAGATAGTAGCGGCAACATGTGGCTGGCCACCCAGGGCGGCTTAAATATGTACCAGCGCTCAACCGGGCATTTTATAAGGTACCTGCATGACATTAGCCGCCCAAATAGCATTAATGATAACATTATTAACCGTTTACTTTTTGATAATGGCAATTTATGGATAGCAACCCAAAACGGCGGGCTCGACCGCTATAATTTAAAAACCAATACTTTTTACCACTTTCAGCACAATGATAAAGATGCCGGCAGTTTGAGCGAGGATAATGTACGTACCGTTTACAAAGATTCGGAAAAACGCATTTGGATAGGAACCGGTGGCGGAGGTTTAAACCTTTACAATCCTAAAACAAACAATTTTATTCATTTCCCCTATTATGACCCAGCAACAAAAACTATATTGGGTAAAATTATCCCTTGTATATTCGAAGATAAATTTCATAACTTATGGCTTGGCAGCCAGGGCGATGGCCTCTTTTTGTTTGATAGTGCCAATAAAACTTTTAAACGTTTTGTGCAGGACAAAAGCCGCACAGGTGGCATTTCATCCAATACTATTTATGCTTTAAACAGCGATGCAGCAGGCAATCTGTGGGTTGGCACCGAAAACGGTGGTCTATGCGTATTAAATAGCCAAACAGGCAAATTCAGCACTTACGAGCACGACGAGGTAGATAATAACAGTATTAATGGCAACTCTGTATACGGTATTTGCCGCGACCGGACGGGTAATATGTGGGTTGGCGCTTTTGGTGGGGGCATTAACCTGTCAAAAAAATCAACATCAAGCTTTACATTATACCGGCATAACAGCCACCCGCAAAGCCTTTCAAATAATTACGTGCTTGATTTGGCCGAGGATAAAGAGCATAAAATTTGGATTGGCACCGATGGCGGCGGCCTAAATAAGTTTGACCCGGCAACTAAAACGTTTAAGAACTATAAACAAGCAGCTAATGGAAAAAACAGCATAACAGGTAACTATGTACTTACAGTTAAACCAGATTATGAAGGGAAGCTTTGGATAGGTACCTGGGGCGATGGGCTTAGTGTATATGATCCTAAAACAAATGTTTTTACCAACTACAAACATGACGATGCCAAGCCACAGGGAATTGGCGGCAACAATATTTATTACATTTTACATACCCGCGACCGGAAGACCTGGTTAGCTACCTTTAACGATGGGTTAGACTGTTACGACCACAACACCAAAATATTTACTCATTACCGTTTTAACGTAAACGATCTCAAAGGAATAAGCAGCCCAAGGCCCTATGTAATGTTTGAAGATAAAAAAAGCAACCTTTGGATTGGCACTTCCGACGGCGGTTTAGACCTTTTTAACCGCACTACAAATACTTTTACGCGCTTTGTTCATGACGAAAAAACAAACAGTATAAGCAATAATGGTGTAACCGATATTTTTGAAGACGATAAAGGCCGGCTATGGCTGGCTACCCTTTCGGGTTTCAACCTGTTTGATCCGTTGCACAACCACTTTACTACGTTTACAAAAAAAGACGGTTTACCCAGCGATATTATATACGGCATAAGGGCCGACGATACCGGTAACCTCTGGATCAGCAGTAACGGTGGGCTATCTAAGTTTAATCCCGAAAATAAAACCTTTTATAACTATACAACAGAAGATGGTTTGCAGGGCGACGAATATAAGCCTCACTCGGCCTTAAAAACAGATGATAAAACCCTTTATTTTGGCGGCATTAACGGGTTTAATTGTTTTTCGCCGGGTAAAGTATTAAAACAGGCCGGTTTTGCTCCCCTGGTTATCACATCTTTTCAATTGTTTAACAAACCGCTTACCATTGCCACAAATGCCCAGGACCCATCGCCGTTAAAAAATGACATTACTGATACCCGCAACCTTACTTTATCCTACAAACAATCAGTGTTTTCATTTGAGTTTGCAGCACTTGATTATGCATCGGCAGATAGAAAGCAGTATGCTTATTATTTAGACGGCTTTGATAAAGAATGGAATTATATAGGCAACCATAATACAGCCTTATATACCAACCTTGGGCCTGGCACTTATCATGTACGGTTAAAATATCGTAATAGCCAGGGTTTATGGTCGCCGGTAACAACTCCGCTTCAGATAACTATTATACCACCCTTTTGGCTTACCTGGTGGTTTGATACGCTTGCCGTTATAGCATTTGCGGGCGCCATTTATGCCTTTTTCAGGTACAGAACGCATACAATAAGGCAACAAAAAGAATACCTTGAAATGCAGGTAAAGGAACGTACTGAAAGCATTACACAACTTACTATAGAAGAAAGAAGATCGCGCGAAGCGGCAGAGAAGGCCCGGGAGGAGGCAGAAAACGCCAACAAAGCCAAAAGTATCTTTTTAGCTACCATGAGCCATGAAATTCGTACCCCCATGAACGGTGTGATAGGCATGGCAACCTTACTGGCCAATACCGACCTTACCACGGAGCAGGCCGAATACACCGAAACTATTAAACACTCGGGCGACGCCCTGTTGACAGTAATTAACGACATCCTCGATTTCTCTAAAATCGAATCGGGCAACATGGAGCTGGAAGAGCATGACTTTAACATCAGAGATTGCGTGGAAAGCGTACTCGACCTTTTTGCCGATAAAGCGTCGAAATTAAACATCGACCTTATTTACCAGATAGCGCCCGGCGTACCAGAGCATATCATTGCCGATTCGATGCGCCTGAGGCAAGTATTGATAAACCTGGTAGGCAACGCAATTAAGTTTACCACCGAAGGCGAAATATTCATTGATGTAGAAAGGCTTTCGGGAGACGACGAGGATTTTAACTTGTCATTCACTGTCCGCGATACGGGCATCGGGATATCTGAAGATAAATTGTCGCGCCTTTTTAAAGCCTTTTCGCAGGTAGATTCAAGTACAACACGCAAGTACGGCGGTACCGGGCTTGGGTTGGTTATCAGCGAAAAACTGATTCACTTGATGGGCGGCCAGATTAAAGTAAGCAGCCAGGTTGCACATGGCACCACATTTAGCTTTAACATAAAAACCAGGGTGGGCATAAAAACCAATTCAAGCAATTTTAACCTGGATACCGCCAACCTTGAAAATAAGCAGGTATTGGTGGTGGATGACAATGCCACCAATCGCAATATTATGGAAAACCAGCTAAAGCATTGGAAATTTGTTCCTGTAATAGCCAGTTCCGGCGATAAGGCTTTAGCCATTTTAGAAGCTAACAATCAAATTGAACTTGTTATTACAGATATGCACATGCCGCAGATGGATGGCGCCCAACTGGCACGCAAAATAAAGGCAGCCCACCCCTCTCTGCCGCTGATTTTACTAAGCTCTATTGATAAACAAACCAAACGCGAGTTTGACCTTTTTAATGTAATATTAACCAAGCCGGCCAAGCACAATATATTGCTTAAACACATTATCGATCAGCTTAAAAGTGATAAAGCTGTCGCCGCCGATCAAAAACCTGCAAAAGATGGCCTGTCAAAAGAACTGGCTATTAAATACCCCTTAAATATTTTGATAGCCGAAGACAATGCGATAAACCAAAAGGTAGCCAAACAGATACTCAATAAAATGGGCTATCAGCCCGATATTGCGGTAAACGGCCGGGAAGCTATTGACGCGGTAGCAGCCAGGCCGTACGACGTTATCCTGATGGACATCCAGATGCCCGAAATGGACGGGCTGGAAGCAACCCGCCACATCAGGAAAAACATGGCCATACAGCCTATTATTATAGCCATGACGGCCAATGCGATGGTAGAAGACAAGGAAGCCTGCCTGCAAGCCGGCATGAACGATTACCTGAGCAAACCCATGAAGCTTGCCGAAATTATTGGTATGCTGGAAAAGTATGGGAAACTGGTAAATTCAGGAGGATAAACTTCACCTCATTTTTTTCTTAGTATTTATTCCTCGATTCGTTGTAAAAAGTTTTACCTTTTACCTCATATCCAGTTACAGCATCGTCACAAATCTAAAACTCCATAAATCAATATAAAACAAACCATTATGGCTTTACCCAATATCTTTTCGCAGCCCGTTGCTGATGGTATTATCGGAAGGATTAACACCCTTACCCCAGCCACCACTCCACAATGGGGTAAAATGAATGTATCGCAAATGCTTGCGCATTGCTGTGTATCGTACGAAATGGTTTACGAGCAGGAAAAACACCCCAAACCTAATGGCTTTATGAAGCTGATCCTGAAGCTGCTGGTAAAAAATAAGGTGGTAAGCGAAGTGCCCTACAAACATAATGGGCCTACCGCCCCGGCCTTTATCATCACCACCGAAAGAGATTTTGAGACCGAAAAAGCCAGGCTGATTGGCTACATCCAAAAAACGCAGCAACTTGGCGAAAAGGAGTTCGACGGAAAAATGTCGCATTCGTTTGGGCCTTTAAAGGTTGGGGAATGGAATAATATGTTTTATAAACATGTAAACCATCACTTAACCCAGTTTGGGAGTTAAATTTGGTGCTGATAAGCGTTTACTTTTAAATAAGCAAGGCGGTTATCCTAAATTGGTTAACCGCCTTGTTTGTCTTCAGTCGAATATAATAAAACAGGAATCATCTACCCAAACCCCTCCCCTTTAATTAAAAAGGGACGGAATTATACTCAACCTGGTGGGCTTCCCAAAGCGCCGGTACTTCCAGCTTACCAATCAACCTATCCAATACGGCACCGGGCACGGCGGCCTCGCGGCTTTTATTTTGGCGGTGCAGGTGGGTATAGGGCACCTCTACATAAACTATCTTTACCCTGGCTTTATAGGTGGTAAACAAATCAACCAGTTGCTGCCGCATCTGGCGGGTAGTGTTGGTGGCGTTCCATATAAAACCGGTTTGTTTACGCAGGTAAATTCTTGCTAACTCCTTAGCCTCCTGCACTACCTGGCCATTACCCGACTTATCCGTTGGCGAAATTCCCCGTGCCGTCCGGATATCATCCAAACACACCACCGGCATATCCGGGTAATTCTTTTGGATAAACGTGTTTTTACCGGCACCCGGCAAGCCACTCATCAATATTACTTCAAAGGCAGTCTGCTCAAAAGGAACATAATCCGCGTAGGCATTGTCATGTTGCAGGTAGTACATCATGGCGTCGTCATTGCCAAAATTACGTGCAGTTCCCCAGCAGTTCTGCTCGCGGCAAAATGCTTCAAAACAGTCTATTTTAAAAAGCATTTCCGCCTGGTCGGCACAGGTACGCCCCAGAACATCGGCACGCGCCAATAAAGCCAGCCATTCGGTATTAACCTCCATGCTGGCTATAATCAAAGCTTTTGCCGGGTCGGGTTTCTCAAATACCCAAAGCGGCAGGCCGTGGTACCTCACCAAGCCTACCACCTGTTCCCTGATGGCAAACGGGACAGGCACGTCCCTGTACAATATTTGCCTGGCCGTCATGGCGCCTTTACGCGCATGGCCGTTTGATGTAATACGCCCATCAGGCTCAACCACGGTGGTGCTATATTTTTCAACATCGTGCAGCAGCGCGGCTGCCCATAGTATTTCCTGCTCGTGTGCAGGCAGTTGCCGGTAAGCTGGTTGGGCAATCAAAGCAGCCAATACCATTTGCGTGTGAATAGCCACGTTACCTTCCGCATGGTAAATTGGGTCTTGCTGCACCCCTTCCATCCTGCTTACCCATTCAAAACGGGTTGCCAGGCTGTCCCAGTCTTTATGTTCATTAACGGCCCACATAGGTACCTCCTTCATTTTTTAAGCGGGCGCGTTTCCAGCTGCGCGTCCAGTGTTCGTCAGTTTTAACGTGTCCTTTGCGTACGTATTTAAATACGTTACGGGCAAACTCGTCAGTGGCATAGCCGTTTGCGTTACGGGTAACAATACCCTCAATGGTTGTTGGCGTGCCCGTAATAATATCGTGCGGCTCCAACGTCCCCCTGCCCGCAGTTAAAGCCAGTACGTCTTTTTCAAAAACCTGTTGGCTTGCCGGTGTTGTTACAACAGCAAGCTCGGGCACGGTTGGCAATCCTATCATTGCGGCATAAAACCGGGTTTCGTCCCAGCTTAACCAGCGGTCATGCTCGCGGATGCCAAACACATAAAAATGGCTGTCCAGGTTATGGTATTCGATGGAGTGTATCGCGTAAAGGTTCTCTAAAAAAATCTCGAGGTCGCCCAGGTCATTTTTAATCAATTGCCAAAAGCGACGGATGCTCTGTGTCCACGGTGAAACCGTTGGGGCGGCATGTGAGCGGGCGAATACACCATATTTCGACAGGCAATTATTCTCGCCATCCAGTTTTTCGGTATGTATCAATTTGGGAATCTGCTGCAGATGCGCCCAGTAGTCGTGTTGTATCCTGTCGTCGCTGGTAGTACCGGGCGAAAACGGGTAATGATACGTACGACCATATTTTTGTGAAATAGCCATGTTGTAAAATTTAAGAAATGGAAATAGTAAATTTGTTTCCTCCCCGCGGGTGTTGGGGAAGATCATTAAACATTTTTTATGCTAATGAGATTACATGGCTCAAAGTGTTGACAGACTGATTTAATCTGCGGCAAATGTAGAAAGATATTTTGAATTACGGGCAGGCAAAAACTTTGTATATTTCTGCCAAATTCTTTTATCATGGATAAAGACCACAGCCAGCACAATACGGAAGCCGAAGCGATTATTATTAACAATGTTGAAGAATATGGGTGCCATTTGGCTTTGATAGAGCCGGACAACTACCTGCCTGGCTTTGTTTATACAATTGGTTTGTATAAAAACTACAGGCATCCGGAAGTCATCTGTTTCGGGTTGAATACCAACGTTATGGCCGGCATATTAAATCACGTTCGCGATATAGCAAAAGATGGTAGTGCCGTCGTTCCTAACGTATTATATCCCGGCTATTTACAGGGTTACCAAGTTCAGTTTATTGAAGTTGATAAGGCCTTTTATCCTAATTACCTCGGTTATGCAAGCTGGTTCTACGATTATAGCCATGATTATCCCGTTTTTCAATTAGTTTGGCCCGATAAACAGCAGCTATTCCCGTGGGATGAAGCTTTTAATCCGGCCTGGAAATTCAAACAACCACTTTTAGACAGGGATATCGGCTTTAAATTTTACGAGGAAAAGAACATGGGCGTATATACCACAAAACAGGTATTTGAGGGCCAACCAATATTATACGTTTATCATAACGAAGACGGCGACTGGCAGTTTCACACCAGCGATCACCCTGATATAACTGATTCACTGCTGGTTTGCCTTGAAGAGATTACCAAACTTGATCCCAGTATTAACGAAATATATCACCTGCAATATGGTTGGAGCGCCTGGAGAAGCAGCGTTGATGAGAATTGGCAATATGCCGAAAGTGCGGATGAAGAGGTTATTAACTAGTATTCTGCTCTTCTTAACCTAATTGGATTACTCCTGTACTAACAGGAATAAAAAGGTAATAAACCAAATCAATTTACTACAGTCATACCTTTAAGTTTAACAACCAAGGCAACCTACCTATATTGTAAAACGTATTTTACATACCTGCCTGTAATAAACACGGGGGCATCTATTAATGTAAAAAGAAATAATATGAAAAAGATCACGTATTCGTTAATCGTCTTGCTGGTAATCAGCCTTTCGGCATTTGCCCTATCGCTTGTTACTTATAAAGTTAAAAGCCCTTATGAGGTTAAATTTGAGGGCGGCCGTATCAGCGGCAAATTTGAAACGCTAAAGGCCAATATCCAGTTTGACAAAGTTGACCCCGGGCAGTCAAAAATTTCGGCATCTATTGATGTAGAAAGTATTGCTACCGGTTTCTTTATCAAAAACAACCACGCCAAAGATGCCCTGGATGCCGACAATCATCCCACCATCACCTTTACCTCAACGGCGGTTAGCAAAAGCGGCAACGCTTACCAGGCTATAGGTAACCTGAACATGAAGGGTGTTACCAAACCAGTTACCATTCATTTTACTTTTGATGATAAAGGTAACGAAGGCCTTTTTAAAGGCAGCTTTAAAGTAAAACCAAAGGATTTTAATATCACCCGCAACGGATCGCCGGAGGAGTTGACTATTAGTTTAACCGTACCGGTTACTAAGGGGTAAATAGCAGTACACAGCAAAGGTGCCACGTTATATTTAGTTATAGCGTGGCTTTTTTGTTTTGTGCCGGCTACATTTGTTGTGGAGTTGAATAACCAATAAACTTTTTGACCAGACACCCAAGGATAGGCGGAATGGCGAAGCCTTAATGAATATCTTTTTAAAACAATTATATTTATGAATAATTTGTTAAAACGGGTAATGAGTTAGATACTGATCTGGACAGATGGCTTTATGTGTTAAAGAATATGAGCCAACTGGACAAGATACCAGCATATCTGCGTAAACCCATATTTGAAAAATTATTCAGCATTGCAGAATATATAAGCCTGACAAAGGAGGAAAAAACGATGTACGATAGCAGCTTAAAATACAAATGGGACAATAAAAATGTGATGAATTACGCTGTATCAACTGCTGAGACCTGGGGTGAGGCGAAAGGTATGGAGAAAGGTGAATATAAAAAGGCCTTAGATATTGCCCGTGAAATGAAAAAAGATGGTCTACCACTTGCCCAAATCTCAAAGTTTACTAAACTTTCTGCTGAAGAAATAGAAAAGCTTTAAATATCCACACTAAAAAAGGGGAGCGACAAAATCATCGCTCCCCTTTAGTTTAGCTTTCTGCTTTAAGCCTTAACTTTTGGCTTACAACCCAAAGCCATAAGCTAAACGCAAAGCCACCAGGCCTGTGTGATAATCCTTCATGTAAAAATCCTCATACCGCGCACTCAGGTCCCAGTGTTTGTTTGCGTACCCTATTCGTCCGGCCAGGTCGCGCCTGTGAAATGGCGCCCATCCCTGCCCATCTTCTAATTTTTCCCATGCTAAACCGCCCTCAACACCAACATAAAGGTTGGGCATAAAAAACTGTTTAACACCTATTTTAACCGGAATTTCGCCGTAGCTATCAAATTTCTTGCCGGTATTTGGGTTTGTTTTCGAAAAAAAATGATAACCGCCGGCAGCAAATGTCGCCGCGAAATTATTGGTAATACCATATTGAAACTGGCCCGTTGCCCCCAATACAAAGCTACTGCCCTTGCGCGATATACCGGTTGGCAAACCTGTTTCTGCTCCCAGGCTAAAGGTAAATTGTTTAGCTGCAACTGTTTGAGCCTGTGCATTTGTTGTAAAAAATATAGCTGAGGCAATAATTGAAACGGCTATTAATTTTGATAGAACTTTCATTTGACGTGGTTTTAGTAAATAATCATTTACATGTATTACTGCCACTTTTACAAATACGTTGCCTGTAGTTCCCAATTTTTTTTCCATGGCTAAATCATATAAAGTAAAATCAGGATTTTTTATACCGTTTATATTTCTTAACGGGTACAATTACTGGCGGCTAATTATGATATAAACAATAAAATATATCATTATCAGCTAACCAAACAACGGTTACTATCGTATAAAAAAGTGTTATCAAACCCTTGTCGCTATAAAAATTTTCATCATAATAAGGTAACATTTATGCAACATTGGACAGGTACATTTGGGGAAACAAAAAAATTATCGATGCGAACAGCAATTTTTTGCCCTAAGCACCTTAAGTTATTGTTCCTGAGCCTGCTGATATTTCTCGGCCACAACGCCTACCCCCAAAATCCCACTATCTCCAATGGCTTTGCCCACAATGATTACTGGCACAAACGGCCTTTGTATGATGCTTTGGATAATGGTTTTACAAACATTGAGGCCGATGTTTATTTAAGGAACAACAAACTGATTGTAGCACACATCCTCCCCTTCTTCAAAAAACAAAGAACGTTGGAGCGCCTGTACCTGGCCCCGCTGATGGAATGCATCATAGGCACCAATAAAGAGATCAAATGCCCCACCTATCCGTTAACACTGATGATCGACATAAAATCTGACGGTGCTAAAACTTACCAGGCGCTGCAGTTGGTGCTCGAAAAATACAAATCTATTTTATCCGGCTACGAAAACGGCATTTACACCCAACGACAGGTAACCGTTGTAATTACCGGCCACAGGCCATATAACCTGATCAAAGCACAAAACAGCAGGATGGCCTTCATTGATGAAGACCTTATGCAGGTAAGGCAGGATACGGCTTCAAGAGATTTATACCAAACTGCAAGCTGCAAATACTCTCATTTATTAAAATGGGACGGAAAAGGCGATTTTTCGCCCTTTGAAAGGCAGCGCCTGCGTATGTACGTGTTGCTGGCACACAAGTTTGGTAAAAAGGTAAGACTCTGGGCTTCGCCCGAGAATGAAGCAGTATGGCGCGAGCTGCTGAACTGCGGCGTTGACTTAATTAATACCGATAGGTTGGTTGAACTTAAAAACTTTTTGCAAACAGGCCCAAAAAGCTATGCTAAGGTTGATTGAAAGAAAGAATCAAGATTTAATATAAATACCTAATCTTAAATCAATTGCGATTAATTTTACCAGCTATTACTTCATTAAAGCTTATTGCAATATAAGCCTTTTGTTTTTTCTGTCTTGATTCTTGAATCTAATATCTTGATTCTCTACCAGCATTGTTAATAAATTCTTTTCCCAAAAACCACCTCTTAATAATTTCATAACGCTGGCTTCGCTTTATCTAAAAGTAGCGCGATTACTTTTAACAAATTATAAAGCAAAGCATCAGCCAGGCTTTATAGTTTAAATAAACAAGTAAAGCATTCAACCCTTGAGTTTAACTACACCGATAATTGAAAGTAAAGGAATGAAGAAGATACTATTCATTACCGGTTCAATTAACCAAACAACCCAAATGCACCAGATTGCAAATGAGTTGCCCGAATTTGATTGCTGGTTTAGTCAGTTATTTACAGATAATGCGCTCCTAAACTACCTGCTTGCTAAAACCCCCATTTTTAACGGCACGGTACTATCGCGCAAATTCAAGTTAAAATCTGAAAGGTATTTATATCAAAACTCATTACAGGTTGATTTCAGAGCCCAAAAAAATCAGTACGACCTTGTAGTGTATTGTACCGATATGATTGTACCCAGGCGCATGCGCCAATTTAAAACCATTTGGGTGCAGGAGGGTATGATAGACCGCTATACCACCTGGAGCAAAATTGTACGTACCCTTAGGCTGCCATCAACCATGTGCGGCAATACATCACTAAACGGTGCAGCCAATATATGCGATGTTTATTGTGCGGCGTCTGAAGGTTATAAGCAGCAGTTTGCCGATAAAGGCACCCATATAAACAAGATCATTGTCACCGGCATGCCCAACTATGACAACCAGCAGCAGCATTTAAATAACGATTTTCCGCACCGCGACTACGTAATGGTTGCTACAACTGATATGCGCGAAACCTTCCGGATAGAGCACAGGGTAGCATTTATCAAAAAAGCCGTTAAAATAGCGGCAGGCAGGCCCCTGCTTTTCAAACTTCATCCTAACGAGAATTTTGCCAGGGCCGAAAGAGAGATCCGTGAACATGCCCCCCTAACTACGATGATCTATAAAGACGGTAATACCGCCCATATGATAGCCAATTGCTGCGAATTGATTACGCAATACTCCACGGTGGTGTATACAGGCATAGCACTGGGCAAAAAAGTACATTCCTGGTTTGATATTAACGAGCTGCACGAGCTTGCGCCTTTACAAAATGAAGGAACATCGGCCAAAGCAATTGCCGCGCTTTGCCGTGAATACTTAAACCACAAGGGGACTAAAAAAAGTTTTGATCCGCAGCTGGCCATTTATAAATACCGGGTTGGCAAACAACAACCGGAATTAACAAACGAACTGATAGCAAACTGGTAATTAATAATAAGTACCATGACAGAAAAAATTGTGATTATAGTGCAGGCCCGCATGGCGTCAAGCCGCCTGCCAGGCAAAGTAATGCTCCCCATACTGGGCAAAAGCCTTTTGGCGCGCATGATTGAACGGCTGCAAATGATGCAGCACAAAGCCGATATCATCATCGCTACATCCGAAAATGAAGAGGACGATATCATCGTGAAGGAAGCTTCGGAGATGAATATTCCCAGTTATCGCGGTAGCCTGGGCAATTTGCTTGACAGGCACTACCAGGCCGCCCGACGGTTTAAAGCCGACATTGTGTTAAAGATCCCATCTGATTGCCCACTGATAGACCCGCGTATTATTGACCAGGTACTTGAATATTTTTTTGCCAACCGTGGTAAATACGACTATGTAAGCAACCTGCACCCGGCCACCTGGCCCGATGGCAACGATGTGGAGGTAATGACCATGGCCTGCCTTAAACAAGCCTGGGAAAACGCCGGCCGCCCGCTCGAGCTGGAACATACCACGCCTTACATCTGGGAAAACCCGCTCATTTTTAGCATTGGCAATGTAAGCTGGCAAACAGGCATGGATTATTCCATGTCGCACAGGTTTACGATTGATTACCCCAAGGATTATTATTTTATTGAAAAAGTATACAGCGAGTTATATCCTATCTGCCACCAGTTTTCCTGCCAGGATATACTTAACCTGCTTAACCGCAAGCCCGAAATAATGCAAATCAACACACAGTACGCAGGCGTAAACTGGTACCGCCATCACCTGGATGAATTGCAAACCATTTTGCCCGATCAAACAAAAAAAGCACCGAAGGAAAACTCACAACAATTTGAACAAAGTGAAGCATAACACCCCAAACATCAACGAGCAGGAGTTAACGGCTATTGCTTTAAACGTGCGCGAACACATTGTGCGCATGTCGACAGATGGCGGATGCTTTACAGGAGCATCGTTATCCGCTGTTGATTTGATAGTTTACTTATATAGCCGGTTTTTAAATATCAACAAGGATAATCTTAACCATCCCGATAGGGATTACCTGTTCCTTTCAAAAGGGCATGATGTGCCTGCCTTATATGGCACCTTTGCCGAGTTGGGCTTGTTGGATAAGGATAGGCTTAAAAATCACCTGTCCCTTAACGATCATATTTACTGGCACCCCAATACCCATATCCCGGGTATCGAGTTTCATTCCGGCTCGTTGGGCCATTTGCCTTCGGTAGCTATCGGCGTTGCACTCGATCTTAAAATAAGCGGTGGCAGCAACAAGGTGGTATGTATTTTAGGCGATGGCGAACTAAACGAAGGCACCTGCTGGGAAGCCGTATTGGTAGCCAATGCCTACAAACTGGATAATTTGATCTTCGTGGTCGACCGTAACCAATTCCAGGCCAATGTACGCACCGAAGACCTGATTCCGCTGGAACCACTCGCCGATAAATTCAGGGCCTTTGGCGCTGCCGTAAAACGTATAGACGGGCATAACTTTATTGACTTACAACACGCATTCGGCGCGTATCCTTTTGAAGAAGGAAAACTAAATGTAGTGATTGCCGATACCGTACGCGGCAAAGGGCTGCCCAGTATTGAAGAGCGTGCCGACCGTTGGTTCTGCAATTTTTCTGCAGATGAGATTGGTCAGCTTTTGCTTGAACTCCACGGCGACCAAAACACCCTATTGACATCAGAAACTTTAGTAGTGAGATAAATATGACCTACGAAGAATTATTAACAGAAACGGCATTGGCCAACGAGCAGATCATCGTAATGACTGCCGAAAACCGTGCGCTGGTACGTAACCTGCCCGGCATATTGGGCAAACGCTTTATTGACACCGGTATTACCGAGCAAACCATGATAGGCGCCGCCGCCGGTTTGGCCTTGCGTGGCCGCACCCCTGTAGTACATGCCCTTGCCGCGTTTTTAACCATGCGCGCCTTTGAATTTGTACGTACCGATCTGGGTATCCCCAACCTGCCGGTTAAGCTGAGCGGCTTTATTCCCGGCCTTTTATCTGACGGTAACGGCCCTACCCACCAGGCTATTGAAGATATTTCGATTATGCGCGGCGTCCCCAACGTAACCGTGTTTGCCCCGGCAGATGAAGATGACCTGGTAAAAATGCTGCCACAAATCTGGGGCAGCGAAAATCCGGCTTATACCCGAATTAATACCCGTAAAACCAGCTATAATCACGCGCCCTTTGTTTTAGGCAAAGCCGAAGTGATAACCCAGGGCAACGACGTAACTATATTAACCTACGGCTTATTATTTGAACAGGCGCTTATTGCGGTTGACATGTTGCGCAGCGAAGGCCTTTCTGTAGGGCTGGTAAACATGCGCAGCCTTAAACCGGTTGATGAGCAGGCTATACTACAGGCATGCGCCCAAAGCAACCTGGTAGTAACCCTCGAAGATCATTTTGTAACAGGCGGTTTGTACAGCGTTGTGGCCGAAGTATTATTAAAACACCAAACCACCGCAAAAGTACTGCCCATAGCCCTGAACAATAAATGGTTCAGGCCTGCATTGCTGCCCGATGTTTTGCAGCATGAAGGCTTTACAGGCAAACAAATTGCCGAAAGGATATTGGGCTACCAGACAGCCCACCACCAACCAGAGATTTTAACACCTGAATTTTCAGAATAAAAAACAGTATTATGGCTAATAAAATAGCGCTCGACAACAATTTTCCTAACATCAGCCAGTCTGACAACCTATACCAGCGAGCTTTAAAAGTACAAAAGCCCGTTACACAAACCCTGGCCAAAGGCCCCGGCCAGTTTACCTATGGTGTAGCCCCTAAATACATTGTAAAAGGCAAAGGATCGCACGTATGGGATGCAGATGGTAACGAGTATATCGACCTTAATTCGGCCATAGGCCCAATCTCGCTGGGCTACGCCTACCCTGCCGTTGACGAAGCTATCCGCAGGCAACTGGAAGATGGCATTACCTTTTCATTGATGCATCCCTTAGAGGTTGAATTGAGCGAACTGGTACAACAGGTAGTCCCTAATGCCGAAGCGGTAAAGATCAGCAAAACAGGTGCGGATGTATGCTCGGCAGCTGTACGCGTGGCCCGCGCTTTTACAGGCCGCGATAAAATATTTTGCTGTGGCTACCATGGCTGGCACGATTGGTATATAGGTATTACCAGCCGCAACGCAGGCGTGCCCGATGCCATACAGGATTTAACCTACACTTTTGAATATAACGATATCGAATCGGTAAAAGCCGCCCTGGATGAAACCGTGGCCGCCGTAATATTGGAACCCTTTATTTTTGAAGCCCCCAAACCCGGCTACCTGCAGCAGCTCGCCGAGGTATGCAAAGCAAATGGCACCCTGCTGATATTTGACGAAATGTGGACGGGTTTCCGTGTCGCTGTTGGTGGCGCACAGGAATATTTTGATGTTAAGGCCGACCTTGCCGTGTTTTCAAAAGCCTGTGCAAACGGAATGCCCATAGCCTTATTAACCGGCCGAGCCGATGTAATGGAACTATTTAATTCCGAAGTATTTAGCTACACCACCTTTGGCGGCGAGGCACTATCATTAGCGGCTTGTATCGCAACCATTAACGAGCTGCGTAATAAAAATGTGCCGCTGTATTTAGATACACACGGCGCGCTATTAAAAGATGGATACAACCTTATTGCAATTGAAACCGGCATGGATAAATACACCCGCTGCGTAGGTTTTAACTGCCGCAGTATGGTAACTTTTACTCCCGAAGCAGGCAGCGCCTTAGAGGTTAAAACCCTGATGCAACAGGAGATGATAAAACGCGGTGTGCTTTGGGCCGGCTTCCATAATATGTGTTACAGCCATACTTCCGAAGATATCGACTACATTTTGTTAGCATACCGAGATGTATTGCCCCTGGTAAAAGAAGCAATTGAAAGTGGCAATATCAAAAATTACTTAAAGGGCGAAGTACTGGAGGCTGTTTTCCGTAAGGTGAGCAACTATAACATTAAACCTAAAAGCGTTATAGCCGGGTGATTGAAGTCATAAGTCTTTAGTCGCAAGTCAGTAGCACAAATCATATAGAAATTTAGATGACGGGTTTATTTTCATTAAATCAAAAAACGGCAGTAGTAACGGGTGCACTTGGCCTTATAGGAAAAAAACACTGCGAAGCGCTGGCAGCGGCCGGCGCCAATGTGGTAGTAGCCGATATTGATGCCGAAGCCGCACAAGCCTTTGCGCAGCAATTAGGCCAAAACCATATTGGGATAGGCTTAGATGTAACCAGCAAACAATCGTTAATTGACGCGCTTAATACCATACTGAATAAATACGATGGCCTGGACATCCTGGTGAACAACGCAGCCATCAACGATAAGTTTGAAGATCCTGCTATGGCCAAAGAGCTTTCGGCATTTGAAAACTATCCGTTAGAGGCTTTCCAGCGGTCACTAAATGTAAATGTAACCGGGGTATTTTTAAGCTCGCAGATATTGGGTACCCATATGGCCCTGCAGGGCAGTGGCAGTATCATCAATATTGCCAGCACCTACGGCATGGTAGGGCCCGACCAAACGATATACCGTAATGCCGCCGGCGAGCAGACATTTTATAAATCGGCAGCTTACCCGGTAACCAAGGGGGCTATCATCAACTTTACCCGTTTTTTGGCTGCTTACTGGGGGCATACCGGGGTAAGAGTTAATACCCTATCGCCGGGTGGCGTCGAGAACGGACAAACAGAAGATTTTATAGGCAATTATTCAGCAAAAACTTTACTGGGCCGTATGGCCAAAGCAGCTGATTACCAGGGCGCGCTTGTATTTCTGGCCAGCGAGGCCTCGGCGTACATGACGGGTGCAAATCTGGTAGTTGATGGAGGATGGACAGCAATTTAATTCACACATAAAACATGAATGAAATTTTAAAACAAAAAGCGGCGGGCATCAAACTTTTGCTAACCGACAACGATGGTGTACTAACCGATGCCGGTGTTTACTATAACACCGATGGCGAACTGCTTAAAAAATTCAACATGCGCGACGGCATGGGTGTGGAACGGCTGCGTAAATTTGCAGGCGTAGATACCGGCATCATCACCGGCGAACACTCCCCTTCCCTTATAAAAAGGGCCGCCAAATTGCAGATAGTAGAATTGCATACAGGAATTAAAGATAAAGTTGCTGTTTTAAAAGAAATTTGCAGCCGCTTAAACCTGTCATTAAACGAAGTTGCCTACATAGGCGATGATTATAACGACCTGGAAGTAATGAAACTGGCTGGCCTAACCGCCTGCCCTGCCGATGCTTTGCCTTTGATAAAAACAAAGGCTGATTTTGTAAGCACCCTAAATGGCGGCGAAGGCTGTTTCCGCGAGGTTGCAGAATTTATTATAGATGCCAAAGGTAATGCTACTTTATCAGCCGGTACCCGTAATGGCACTATAACCCTGCAAAACGGCCGTGTTATTGGAAAAGGACAGCCAAGCTATATTATTGCCGAAATTGGTATTAACCATAACGGATCGCTGGAAACCTGCAAAAAGCTGATTGACGAGGCGGTTGCCGCCAAGGCTGATGCTGTTAAATTCCAGAAACGCACACCCGAAATTTGTGTACCTAAAGACCAATGGGAAATTATGCGCGATACCCCCTGGGGCCGCATCACCTACATCGATTACAAACGCAAAACAGAGTTTGGCATTGCCGAATATGCAACTATAGATCACTATTGCAAAAAGCTGGGAATCGATTGGTTTGTATCAGCCTGGGACGTTCCCTCCGTTGATTTTATGGAGCGCTTTGATACCATTTTATACAAACTGGCATCTGCATCGTTAACAGATTTCGACCTGATCCAACGCATCCTGGAAACCGGTAAGCCGCTAATGTTATCAACAGGCATGTCCACCATGAAAGAGATTGAGGCCACCATGGATTTTGTGAATGCCTTTGATGAAAACTACCCGTTGTTCATAGCGCACTCTACCTCGGCCTATCCATGCGCCCCGCAGGAATTAAACCTTAAAATGATCCAGACGTTGGAGGCCAAATATCCGGGTGTACCAATCGGCTATTCGGGCCATGAAACCGGCCTGGCTACTACGGTTGCCGCAGTATCATTAGGAGCAACCTTTGTTGAGCGCCATTTTACGCTCGATAGGGCCATGTGGGGATCAGACCATGCCGCGTCTGTTGAGCCACAAGGCCTGCAACGCCTGGTACGCGATATCCGCGATGTGGAAACGGCAACCGGCGACGGCGAAAAAAGAGTTTATGAGTCTGAGCTGGCCCCTATGAAAAGGTTAAGGGTAAACATCAGCGATGAATACAAAGAAAAACCATTAGTGTAAATAATGCCGCTGGACAAAGTATACACCATAACAACCATTATCCTTGCCTGCTGGGTGGTTTTCATTATCGCCTGGGAACGTGTTTCGCCTTATCGCAAAGGCCTCGCATTTTTCAGGGAAGGATTTTGGGTTGATTTGGTTTGGTATACTTTGATTCAGAGCTATTTTTTGAAGATCCTGATCTTCAGCTATATCATTGCGCCGCTACAACAGCATTTCGATCTATCGGGTTGGAGTGCTGTTGGCAGCTGGCCGCTGGCCGTCCAGGTATTATTTTTTGTGGTAACACATGACTTATACATCTACCTTTTCCACCGTTTTCAGCACTCCAATAAAGTGTTCTGGCGCATTCATGAAGCGCACCATTCCGGTAAAGAGGTTGATTTTTTAGCAGGCTCACGCTCGCATTTCATGGAGATAGTGATTAACCAAACCATCGAGTTTGCCCCTATCATATTGCTTGGCGCAAACCCCATGGTAATACCTATCAAGGCGCTGATAGATGCGATGTACGGCATGTTTATTCATGCCAACGTTAAAGTAAAATTCGGCAGGTGGAAGTACATTTTTAACACCCCCGAGCTTCATTTGTGGCACCATGCCAATTACCAGGAGGTTTTTCATGCCAATTTCGCTACAAAGCTATCTGTGTGGGATCACCTGTTTGATACCGTGTATGACCCTGGGCATGCGCCAGGCAACAATCCCGAAAACTGGGGGCTTTATTATGATTATCCAAAGGATTACTTTTTACAGCATGCCTTCAGCATAAAACGTTTCGACGAGTCAAAACTTTTAAAATATCCCTGGTTTAAATGGTATTATACCCTGCGCCCGAGGGCAATTAGCTGGCTTAAAAAAAGGCTGCCGGTTAAATACAATGAACCGGTGATTGATTTACAACCAACGCCCCTACCAATAAAACAAGTATCCACCGAAGATAACCTCATACAACAAAACTAACATTGGCCTGGATCTATCTTATCATAGCCGCAGCATTTGAAGCTGCCTGGACATTTTCGCTCAAGTTCATGAAATTCAGCGACCTGAAAGCCCTGCGCTGGCATTCGGCTTTAAGCTTACAATACGGCTTACCGGTTTGGCTGCCTTTTGCCGGGTACGTGCTCTTCGGGATAGGCAATATCTATTTCTTCTCGCTGGCCATTAAACTGGTACCCACCGCAGTTGCTTATGCCGTGTGGACAGCTATCACCCTTGTACTCATCAAAATTGCCGAAATGGCTATCTTTCACCAGAAACTATCCTGGATGGAGGTGTTTTTTATGACACTGATTATGAGCGGAATATTAGGACTGAAGTTTTTCGGAGCGGAAGTGAAATAACAAATCGACCGTTTGAAGTACTTTAAGAATCTACGTTAAGGATAAGATATATTTTACCTTGATCGTTTTTAAAAACATCTATTGAACTTAAATCCAGGTCGGACAGATCATGGCAACAAATTCCATATTTTCCGTTAGTTTCATTCCTGTTGATCAGGCCTTCCCTCTTATCCCTCGGTACAATTTCCGTTTTCGTAGATTTTTCTTCTTCCGCATAAATTTCGTGATATTTTTCGCTGATGGCTTTAATCAATCCAATACGGGAGAACTTTTTTGAGGCTGATTCCAGGTCAAACGTCACCTGCCTTGTCAGTGGGTAGTCAATAATCAACGTAACCTTGGCAAATGGCAAAACTATTTCATCAGCATCGATAAGACTATCTAACTGCTTACCCGGATCGTCAAGGCTAACCCAGGGCATAATCCCGTTATCAAAGTCTTTTGCGTCTTCCTGCTTCGCCTTTACTTTGTACTCAATGGTCGAAATCCTGACACCCAAGCTATCTGTTAGATCACATTTCTGACGCGAAGCTGTATTTTTGCAAAAGTATCCTGCAAAAGCGAGTAAAATTAAGGCCAGTTTAAGGGTCATGCTGTTCTGCTAAAGTATTACAATAATATCGGGTTTTATTTAGAAAGATCCAGAAAAAATGAACTGATGACGCAATATAACCAGATAAAATACGCCCGATTAAAGCAACAGTAGTAAGCAGGAAGTTTAAAGTTGTTTTTTCGTTTTTAACATTATCGCGAATATCCGGCAATGGCTGCAACTCTGATTTTACTTTTAACGTTGAAAAAAACAGACTTAATTGCAGTATTAGATTAATATTGTTTTAGTTAATTTAGCGGTATCTAAACATCCTGCTACTTATGAAAATACAAAAAAAGATTACCGCACTCATCGCATTTATGTTTTATGTTGCTGCTGCCCAGGCCCAATTTGGAGGCCTTGGTAAAAAAATATTAGATAAAGGCACCGAAATAGCCTCGGGCGGTGGTTTAAGCAAAATCCTAAAACAGCCACAGGCCATTACAACCAGTTTTAAAGATGTAAACAAAACAGGTTCTAAACCACCATCATTTATTGAAGGACAGCAACCCGATCCGTTGTATCTTTTACCCAAAGCGCCCGGTGGCGGTTTTAAACTTTGCGCCGGCTTTTTTGAAATGACCAATAAAAGTTATTGCCTGCATGCCGGTACACATGGCCCAAGTACCGGCGACGGCTATATGCTGGCACCGGTATTGGGCCCCAAGGCTGATGTTGTGATACTGATACTTAAAAATGCAGAAAAACACCCCGAAGTAAAACAGCGCAGCATACAGGTATTACTTTGGGCAATAGTGGCCCGTACCCGTTTTGCCGATTTTGGTACAGATATTAAACTAACAGCAACCACCCTATTATCTCCGCAGGAACTGCTTATGCTGGAGGGTGGCGCATTGGGCGTACTTCCGGCAGGCCTGATAGCAAAAGCCAAAGACCAGCTGCCGCCTGCCGCCCAAAGCGTTTTTGAGGCCGAGAATAACATCCGCCAGCTGGCTGCATCGGGCAACGCATCATATGAAGAAATGGAAAAGTATGCCATGCTGGCCGGCATAGCTCCGCAACCTGATCCGGAAGTGCCATCGGGCATATGGTCGTTACACCCGGATGGTTATTATATCCGTTATTTTCCGAGGGGATATTCGGTTACCAACGTACAGATATATGTACCTAAAGAATTGATTAATACCAAACCCGACCTGGTTTATGACGGCCCTAAAGGCATTGCCTGCCCTGCCAACGTGGGATCACAGCGGCTTGCCCAAACCAACGAGCCGCTAAATGCAGATTATAGCAAAAAACTAAAAACGATTTGCACTCCGTAATGCAACAATCATCGAGAGAGTTATTTCTTAGATCTGTTTAAAAATGAAGTTTATTCAATGCCGTTGGCTAAGCCAACGGCATTGCTTTTTGCTTAATACATAAATAATCTAAATCACATTTAAACAGCGACTCAGAACTAAAGACTTATAATTAACACCAGGTCACAACCTGAAATTAAGCGATATATAAGGGTACCAACCTTCATCAGAGTGCCCTGCCAGTAACTGCAATACGGTTAAACTTGCGGGTGCAAAATAGAGACCGCCACCTGCGCCTGTGTGCCATTTATCGGAGTGTTCGCCACTGATCCATACCCGGCCGGTGTCGTAAAAACCGGTGATGCCCAATTGACCCGGTAAAATGTAACTGGCTATATCGGCAATTTTCACCCGGCCCTGCAGGTTATTAAAAAACATATTTTGCCCGGCAAACCTGTTTTGCAGATATCCCAAAAGGTTCCCCTGGCCACCCAGGAACATGGATTGATAAAACGCCGGTTTGCCAAAACTGATGCCCCCGCCTACACGATCGGATAGCACGATGTTTCCTTTGGCATCCAGCGGCTGGTAATACGTAAACTCGGGTTTAATTTGCACAAAGGCTTTTGAATAATCATTAAGCCCCTTGTACCCTGTTAAAGTAACTTCAAAATAGTACCCTTTAAATGGCAATACGTTGTTATTGCGCTTATTGCTGGTAAAATTCAGCATCAAACCCAGGTGGGCTTTGTTTTTATTTACACTTGCACTATCATATGAGTTGATAAGCGCCGGCTGTGAAATAAACCTGCCTGTGTTATCGTCGGGGCTGTAGTGATAGTACTGTGCAGATGGCCCTGCGCTAAAAAAGCTTCCTTTGCCGGTTTGCCAGCGTAACGCGGCGTCAAATTCCAGAGTGTTAAACCTTGCCCTGTAATATTTGCGGTATCCTTCGCTTTTAACCAATACAGTTTCGTTTCCACGGCCAAAAAAGTTGGTGGTATTATCGGGCGCCAGGATATTTGCTTTCATTACAAAATCGGCTTTCCCAATAACCTGCGCCCATTCGCCGCTGTAATTAAGTCTGAAAGCATCGGTAGCAAAAGCATGGCTGATCATCAATTGTTGCCGGGTAGCATAAGGCAACTTGCGGAAACCATCATACCCCGTATACTTAAAGCCCAATCCTAACAGAAAACCATCATCGGCATTAATGGCAGCTGTTGCCAGCGGCATCCAAACGTTATATAAATTAGTTGGCCTAAACCTGGTGGCATTGGTATCGGCCGATAGGCGGTTGCTTAAACGATTGGTTTTGCCGATGAAAGTAATACTATCTTTTGAGCCGTAAACTGGTATGGTACTTACCGAGTTTTTGATATCGTAAGTTTTATGGCCGGTACTATCAACAAACCTTAATTTTATCGGCGATGTACTATTATCAACCACAATATGATCGTCGCCTCCCGAAACATAAATCCTGATTTCTTTAGTAATGGCCGGATCATAAGTTATATCCATAAACGATCCTTTTACATCGTCGCTTTTGTTAAGCTTGTCAATTTTAACCCGCAGGGTTTTATCCGGCCCTCCCGTAATGGTAAGCAGCTCGTCTTTATTGGTTGTACGGATATCAACAATCCTGTTTACAAAATAAAAATATTGGGTCATAGCTGCCGGAATGTTATCCCTGCGTTTTTTTAATATCGCCAGCAACTCATTATGCCTTAGCCGGTAGTTTTCTTTGGGCAGCAGTTTAAGGCCGGCTTCCAAAACATCATCAGTTTCGGCTTTAACAAAGTCATTAACAATCTTCATCCACTGCGCGTAGGTAAACTGCACATCGGGCGCTGCATTCAAAAATTTTGTTTTAAATATCGAATACTTTACGTGGGGAATATCGGCAGTAAAATTTCCTAAAACAGGATCTATCCAGGGCAGCGCGGCTATGGATGGTAACAAACCCTGGTTAACGTGAAATACCTGGTCCCTATCGCGCGGTACCGGTATATAAGCTTTTTGTTTACCACTGATATCGCCTGCCCATCGCCATTGGTCTTCATGCCGGTCCCAATCGCCTATTAGCAGGTCAAGCATCCGGGCACGCAAAAACATTTCCCCATCTAATCTGCTGTCATAGCTCTTGATTAGGTTACGCTCCATCTTAATCGTGTTATCTGATGGGCCTGCCGGCTCACGTTCTTCCAACAGGCAAATTAAACCTGTAAAAACCTTGCTATACTGGCCCAAAGCAGCATCATCGGCTACAACGCCAATCACAGGATTGGCGTGCGGCACATGAGCAGCTTCGGCCAGCGGCGGCACAATCAGCGCCGAATAAGGGTGCTGGCCGCTAAACTCATCTCCTATCCAGTCAACAGCAAAAGTTCCCTGCAAATTTTCGGGCAGCAGTTTATCCGGGGCTTTCTCTACACTGCGCAGCACCCACTCTTTACCATCTTTATCCTCCAGCCGCAACGATTTTGATTCCATCCCCCCACCCTGTTTTAACGGAGAAAGGCCTCCTTTAAATTTTGATAGCCGGATGACAGGCAGCTTAACGGGCTGGGCCCAGTCTTTACGGAAGTTTTCGCCAAACAGCCAGCGATGCACCCCGGTTACATCATCATATTCCGGATGCGCACTTATGGTAATACTATCACCGGTCATTTGAGTTTTATTTGCGCGGGCGCTACTGGTTATTTGTGCATTAGACGCTAAGGAGCCCACAGCGAATAAAAGGATCAATGGTAGTTTTTTCAACATAGTAGTGTAGGTATTGTTGCCAATCTCCGTTCAATTTACGAATTGAGCTCAACAATCCGGAAAAAAACTGGAGGTAGTTTGTCATACCAAAGCTACAAAATTCGAACCCTATCATAAATCACTACAAACCAATTAATTAAACAAAGCCAGCAATATATACGTAACGATATTTCGCCAATTGATTAAAATATCGTTTTTATTTCGGTAAAAGATAGAAAAGCGGGCTGCTTTTACTACTCGATTAAAACACAGCCAGGGCGGGTCATTTAATATTTCAGGTTCGGAAAATCTACCTGGGCCTGTTTAAACTGGGTTTCCCATTCGTCTTTCCAGCCGAAGGCAATTGTTGCCTGCGCTTTCAGATTGGCACCGGCAGCCCCACTCCAAAAATGGATAAACTCGCCCCAGTTAAGGTCATGAGCATACTCTTTACCATTTTTGGGATAGTATTTAGCCAACAGGTCGAAATATTTGTTCAGTAATTGGGCCTTGCCATATTTGGAATAGATTGGATAGAACCAGTTTTTGAACCATTGCACATGCGGCACCGGGAAATCATCATACTGCGATTGCATTTGTTCATACACCCGGCCTGCTTCATCTTTCATGCCGATGTTCATGAGCACATCGTAGTTGTAAATCTCCATAAATTTACTGTCGCCCCAAAGCGCGTCAGATGGTGAACCTTTAACGCCGTGGCTGGCGCCACTAACAATATGCCCGGTTTCGTGAATGGGCATACCTATTTGCTGGCCGGTAGGTGCTGTCCAATCGTCAAGGCCGCAATCTATGGTATTCCGGTAATCATGGCTATCGTCAAAATACGAAGCGGGATGACCACCGCCATAGGTACCTTTATGAAAAACGCAGTATAGCTTTGTAGAATCGCCAAACAAGCCGTAAGTTTTTTTGGCATAAGCCCAAACAGCCGACATGGTTTTATATGGCCAGGTAACTGAAGTTTCCATGTTATCGTCATAATAAACGGCAGTATTTTTATCATAATAAACCAGGTGCAGCAAAAGCTTATGCTCAAACCAATGTTCCTGCCATGTTTTAGGGGGTACACCTATTTTATTGGTATCGGGTTTAATAACAGTTACCGGCGCAGGGGCAACGTTGTTTTTTGATTTACCGCATGAATTATGCACCGTGACTGCTGTTATTAACGTGCATAGCAGTATTATTTTTTTAAATTTCATAGTAGTGTAATGAAGGGTAGTCTTTAGTCGAAAGTCTTAAGTTCTAAGTCAGAAGAGAATAAATTTACCTTAAGACTTAGTACTATTAAATTAACAGTAGTTTATGTTTACAAGAGATTAAGAACCACCAGAATTTTATGAACACATAGGCCTTATATAAAGGCAGATACAAGGATTAAAAAATGGGACCAGCCATTACAGCCGGCCCCGGATTCATAGGTATAGAAAAAATCTTAGGTGCGGTTACCAACCTGTATTTTGTACCAGTTGCTTATCGCTATCTACGTCATTTTGTGGTATTGGGTAAAAGTAATTCCTTTTTTCAAACACGCGGTTTTCAAAAGTTACCACATTATAAAACTCAGGCGGATTGGTGCTGATGTTTAACGCTTTAAACGGACCATTATCGGTGGTTTCGGCTATTTTCCAACGACGGGTATCAAAGAAACGGGTATTTTCAAAAGCGAGTTCTACGCGGCGCTCTTTCCTGATGGCTTCCCTAACGGCAGCCTGCCCTGCCGGTGCCGGCAGTGATGGGCTACCGTATTCGGGGATGCCTGCACGGTTCCTGATAAGGTTAACATATTTTAAAATATCGGCATTGCCCGGCGAAGCTTCATTTAAAGCCTCGGCGTAGTTCAGATAAATTTCGGCCAGCCTTAACATTACCCATGAGCGGCCGCCTGTGCGCCAATCGCCTATCGGCTCGTTTTTACGCACAATATAGCCTGTTGGCGAATAATCATTACCACCAGTTTGCTTGCCAGAGTTGCCGGTGTTATAGGTTTGGGTAATAACCTCGCCGCTATTGGTGTTTAGCCATTTGCTGCCGTTATAAGTAATGCCTACATAAAAGCGCGGCTCGCGGTTTGTCCATTGGTTATAGGTACTCCGGGCCTGGTCATCATAGGGTGCCTGAAAATTGGAGAAACCGGTAGCAACATAACCCGAACCATTATCGGTTATTGAACGGCCGTTTGCCATAAAGTAGGCATCAACCATGGTTTGCGTGGCGCCTAAGCCGCCGCTGCCCCTTACCTCATCGGCATAACCGGAGTGGTAAGGTGTGGTTTCATACTGCCTGTTGGTTACGCCGGCATCAATCCTGGCGTAAATGATTTCCTTGTTCCAGTCAACCAGCATTACGTCGCGGCATGACAGGTATGGGCTAAAGTTACCCGAAGCATCGTTTTCGCGGTACAAATCAAACGTACCCGGTACAAACTGATCAAGGAAAGCTTTTGCCGCGTCGGCTGCTTTTTGCCATTTGGTGGCATCGTAAGTTTGGTTAATGAGCTTTTTACCATCGGCATTTACCATACCGGCATAGTCTGTATTGCCATTAAACAACGGGCTTGCAGCGTACAACAACACCTGCGATTTTACTGCCGTTGCAAAAGCTTTATTTATACGGCCAAGGTTATTGTTATTTGCCGCTTTCAGGGGCAAATCGGCAATGGCAGCGTCAAGCTCGGTGGTAACATAGGTTACGCACTCATCAAACGAGTTGCGGGGTAATTGCACATCGGCAAATGAAACATCAGGGGCAATTGCTTTATCGCCGGTGATAACTACCGGGCCATAAATACGCATCAGCCAAAAGTAATAGATAGCCCTTAGCGCCCTTGCTTCGGCTTTGTATTGCGTTTTTAGCGAGGCAGGCATATCAGAAACCTTATCCACATTATCCATAAAGATACCGGCCGAGCGGATACCGCGGTAATAGGTTGTCCAAAAACCGCTTATAAAACCGCTGGACGCATCGTAATTGCCATTGTTGATATTCTGGGTGGCCACAAAACCCCAATCGTACTCTGCTTCGTCAGATCCGCCTGTCCATTCACCAATGCTGTTATCTGATCCGGGGAAACGTTGTGATGCTTCATCGGGTATGGCAGAGTATACGTTGGCTAAAAATTTCTCGGCTGTGTTACGGTTTTTAAAGGTTTCATCAAGGGTAAGCCTGTCATCGGGTACCTGGTCTAAAAAGCCTTTTTTGCATGAAGAGCTAACAGTTAACATACATGCCAGCGTTAAGGCTACTATAATTCGTTTCATTTTATTATCTTGAATTAAATGTTACTTCTGTTAATTAAATTGAGCGCTCAGGCCTAATGATATGGTTTTAACATTTGGATATGCGGTACCATTGCCGGTATTCAACTCAGGGTCCCAAAGTTTAAACTTGCTGAAAGTAAGCAGGTTGTAACCCATAATATAAATACGCGGGTTGCTCATGCCAATTTTACTCAACGAAGCTTTGGAGAAGGTGTAACCAAAATCAAGCGTTTTAAGGCGGATAAACTGTACATCTTTTACCCACCATGAACTATGCTGCGTGTTGTTGGTATTGTCGCCATCCCCATAAGCTAAGCGGGGGTAAAACACATCCTGGCGCGGGCTGGCTTCTGTCCACCTGTCGGTGATGTTGGCATAGGCGTTACTGATGCCTCCATTGGTTGAAAATGGCTGAATAGCATTACCCGATATATACCGCGATGCATGCCCGGTTCCAACAAAGAACGCGCCCAGGTTAAAGCCTTTGTAAGCTACGTTAAAGCCTAAGCCATAGGTAAGGAAAGGCACATCGCCTTTGCTTATTTCTGTTTTATCGTAAGCATTAATGATACCATCGTTATTTAAATCTTTGTATTTGATGTCGCCTGGTTTAATGCTCGCTTTTGCGCCTGGGGTAGCGCTGCTGTTTATCTCCTGCTGGGTGGTAAACAAACCCTCGGCTATGTAGCCAAAATCTGCCAGTACATTATGACCGCGCTGATCATTCCATGGATATTTAGGGGTAGGTTGGTCGTTTTCAATTACAACATCTTTATTATAGGTGATATTGCCACGTAAGTTTAATACAACCTTACCTACATTAATACGCTGCTCGATAGTTGCGTCAAAGCCTTTATTATTAACTATACCAAGGTTGGCGTAAGGTGATGATGACAAGCCAACATATCCGGGTACCGCAGCTCTTTGTAAGAAGATTCCTGTACGGTGCTCCTTAAACAAATCGAAGGTAAGTGAAAACGAATCGTGCAGGGCGCGGATATCCAAACCAAGATCTTGTTTATGAGACCGCGACCAGCTTACATCAACCCCATAATCGGTTATGCTGATACCACTTATACCGTTGGTATTGCCCAAACCATAAGTGAAACCCGATGAGCCATCAGACAACAATGTAAGATAACCGAAACGCCGCCCTAAACCAATATCGCCACTACCCACAATACCATTGCTGTAACGGAATTTGAAGAACGATATAGCATCCTTTAAAGGCTCGAAAAAGTGTTCTTCAGATACAAGCCATCCCACACCAAATGCGGGGAAGTACCCATAGCGTTTTTCGGGAGCAAAGTTTTCCGATCCGTTGTACCCAACATTAAATTCGGCAAAATACCTGTCGGCAAATGAATAGGTTACCCTTGCCGCCAAGCTGCGGATGCGGTAAGGTATAGAGGTGGCAAAACTACCGGCAGGAAAATCCGACCTGTCTTCCTGGTTAAATAACAATAACCCGCCTACGCGATGTTTGCCAAACGCATGGTCATAGTTAAAAGACGACTCGGTATAAATTTTATTTGAGCCACCGCTTGATGCGTTGTAGCTGAGGTAATTTCCGTTACCTGTATAGGTGCGTACCAGGTTTAAAGTACCATCGGCATTATAGGGCGTATTTTGATCGGGATACCAGGTATCCTCACGTTTTTGGCGTAAAATACTGTTGCTGTTGCTGGCATCAAACGCAAATAAGGTATTGAATGATAAACCCGGCAGCCAAAAGCCAAAATCCTGTGTAAGCCTGATGTTGGAGTACAACTGGTTAGTAAAAGTTGTGCTGTATCCACGCCTGGTTAAATCGGCATAAGGGTTACGCTGATCGCCGTTAGGGTTTACGCCCGGAACATAGCCACCAGGATACTCAATAGGGAATACCACCGGCGATACGATCATGGCCTGGCCAAAAATATCGCTTGCCGATATTGCAGGATAATTGCCTTTACCTACATAACCCTGAACGCCTAATGCCACCTTGGTGGTTTTGGTGATATCAACATCTACGTTACTGGTAAAGTTATACCGGCTGTAATCGATATTTGAATTATAAGTAGATAGCTTATCTGTTTTTAAAAGCCCGCCTTCGTTATAATAACTTGCAGATATATAATACCTTGAATTTGGGCCACCACCTGTCATGTTCACATTGGCCCGCCTGTTGCGGCTGGTGTTTTTAAATACAGCATCAATCCAGTTGATGTTAGGATAAAGCAACGGGTCTACATTATTTTGCGTGTTTTGAATATACTGCTGCGAGTATTTGGCAACGCCTCCCCTGGTGATGTTGGCTTCATTTACAGCATTCATGTAAGTAATACCATCGGCCATTTCGGGCTTGCGGGTAAATGAGGTAAAGCCTTCATAATAGTCTGCATCTATCTTCGGCTTGCCAACTTTGCCCCTTTTGGTTTGCACCAAAATAACACCGTTTGCACCACGCACACCGTATACAGCTGTTGCCGAGGCATCTTTCAGGATGGTAAATGATTGAATATCCTGCGGATCGAGGTTGTTGATTGACCGGGTAACACCATCAACCAATACCAGCGGACCAGTATTGTTATTGGTAAATGTAGATATACCGCGAATCCAGATATCAGCCTGGTTACTGCCCGGTTCGCCTGAGCGCTGAACACCAACTATACCCGATAAACGGCCAGCCAGCATCGTGCTGATATCGGCAACCGGTTGTTTCAGTTCGCCCACATCAACTGTTGATTGCGCGCCAACCAAACTCACCTTGCGCTGTGTACCATAAGCAACTACGGCAACTTCCTTTAACTCGTTTTGCGGCATTGGCACCATTTTAACGTCAATGACTTTGCTGTCCTTCGCCGTTATTTCCTGGTTTTGATAGCCAATAAATGCAAACACTACAATTTCGGCATCATTATTAACCTGTATCTGGTATTTACCGCTGTTATCGGTAATACCGCCACGATCTGTCCCTTTAATCCTTACGGTTACGCCGGGCAATGCCTCGCCTTTTTCGTCAACAACCTTACCTGTTAAAATACGCTGTACAGCCTGGATAGGTTCGGGGACTATTTCCACGTACCGTATCAATATCTCGTCATCAAGCACCGTGTATTTATAGGGTGTTTGTTTTAGTGCATTATCCAGCACTTTGCCCAACTCCTGATTAGATACCTTTGCCGATATTTTTATTTTACTGTTAGCCACTGTACCGTTGTAAGTAAACTTTACACCAGATGCAGCAGAAATATTATCAAGCGCTTTGCTTAATGTAATATTTTTTAAATTGACGCTTACGTGCTTCTTCAGTACATCCTGGCCATTTGCAAAACTTGCCGCCATTGATAAACTTGTGCTGCACAAAACCGCTATAATTACTGTGCTAATCCTCATAAAAAGCATATACTTGTGTCCCCTATTGCGGGATACATTAATTTTCATATATTCACTTCAATAAAAATGTTAAAAAAACAGCAGGTACCTCCGGGGCTTCCAATCCATTGGGGTAATGCTTTTGACTATGACGTTTTTTGATTATCAGTACAATGCCCCCTTGCCCGGGGCATTACTGATATATAGAGCGTAAGAATTTTAAATCAAATGTCTCCTCCTCCTTTAATGATCCATAAATTATCTTTACTGATGAGCGATGCGTGAACCACCAGCGCCATTTTCTTTAAAAACTGCACAGGGCTTTCACCCGGCTTTATCCGCCCAAAAAACAGGGTATTCTTAACATCGCCAACTACCTGTATTTTCATGTTAAAGTTTCTGCTCACATCTTCGGCAATATCCTTCACCAATACGTTGCGGTATTCGTAATAGCCGTTGCGCCTGCCCATTACAGCTGCCAAATCAGGAATTGGCAATACTTTGGTTGTTTTTTTTAGCTTATTATACACCACCATATTAGCAGGCGATAGTAAGACACCCGAACCACCATCGGTAAATGAGACCTTACCTGTTACCAATGCAACAACAATTTCTTTATGCGATTTAAATGACGAGATATTAAAGGTGGTACCCAAAACCCTGGTGCTGGTTGTGCCTGTGTGTACAATAAACGGATGGTGCTTATCTTTGGCGATATCAAAAAAGGCCTCGCCCTCAAAGCTGATTTCCCGGGTTGTGCCCACAAAGGCTACAGGATAAGTAACCGAGCTTCCGGAACCCAGCCAAATCACCGATCCATCTACGAGGTTAATTATTTTACGTTCGCCCGGCCTGGTAAATACGGTGTTGCTTTGCGGCTTTACTGGTTTGCTGTTGTTATTCCATAGCAACCCAATGCAAACGGCCAGTATAACAGAAGCGGCAGCAGCTATCTTATAAAAATAATTTCTTGTTGTTGGTTCCGCAGCTTCGGCGGCTTTTATGCGTTGCTGTAAACCATCAAATATCCGTGCTTTGGCCTCATCCTCTTCCAGTTGGCTTTCATATGGCCACTCAAAGTCTTCCTCGCCTTTGGCCCGGTACCACAGCAACAATTCGTCCCGCTCGGCTGGCGTAGCCGTCCCGTCAAGGTATTTTTTTATTAAGTACTTCTGATAAAGCTCGTCCATATTAAGCAGCAATTAAAAGGGAGTACACTAAAAAGGCATTTACCCTTAGTGCATTTAAAAAAAAGTGATAAAAAAGCGATTTTTAATAAAAAAAGCAGCGGCTAATCAGCGCAAACGCATAAGGCAAATTGAATTGATGTTAGTTATGCAATGACAGATAGTCCTAAGTCGAAAGTTTTAAGTTCTAAGTCAAAAAGAATAAATTGGGCTTTTGACTTAAGACTTAGGACTATTAACTTAACACTAATGATGCTTAAGGAAAATAATGAGCAGCATAATTTCCTTTAAATTTAAGCGCAGCACCTTAAGGGCTTTTGTAAGATGCGCCTCTACCGTTTTTTCGGCAATATCCATCTCGACTGCTATTTCCTGGGCCGATAGGCCTTGCTGGCGGCTGTATTTATATACCTGCCGGCATTTTTCGGGCAATTGCTCAACAATGCCGTTAACGTACTCTTCTAAAAATTTGGCATGTACCAAATCTTCGGGTAAATCGGCCATCACGGTTTTGGCTATCCCTTCAATGATCTGCGCTTGCCTGTTCCTGGTATATACACTTTTAAATACCGAAAATTTGATTGCCGTGGCCAGGTACGAGCTTAAGGTTTCTATTTTAAGGGTGCCTTTGCGGTTCCATAAACTAAAAAAAACCTCCTGTACAATTTCTTCAGCGGCATATTTATCTTTAGTATAACTATATGCCAGGGCGACCAGCCTTTTCCAGTAACGGTTATAAATTTCAGTAAATGCAAACTCTTTACCTTCGGCAAGAAGATTGAGCAATTCATTATCAGCAAAACCTACGGTCGAGTTCATTACGTATTACCAAACTTATTGCCTAAATTATTAATAATTTGTTAAGAATACGGCATATTTTTTGTTTTATCAATAGATTGACCGCAAAAAGCTTAACATTTAATATTTTCAAAAAATTCCGGTCTGTTTCATTTGCCTCTTTTTTTATGTTGATACCAACATAGTTACAAACCGCAATTGCCCATAAAGTAAAAAAGCCGCCTTGTAAACCACAAGGCAGCCTATTAACTTATTATTAACTGTTTAGTTTAAAGCAATGGTTTCGGCAATACGCCTGTCGCCGGTTCCGCCAACATATTTATAGTTTAAGGTAAACGTTTTGGTGGCCGGCTCATAAACGCAAACGCCGTTATTTTGGATAGTTTGATTTGCCGCACCGGCTGCAGATGTTACTGTAACTGTATTATCGCTGTTTACTTTCAAATTCATAAAGTAATTACTGCCGCCCAAATCGGCAGCCTCGCAACGTACGGTATTACCATCAATGGTAGTTAATGATTTGGCTCGTGCGCTCCATGTTCTGTCGCTGGCCGGGTTGGGGAATGCAATTGAGCCGTTGGCTGTGTAATCGCCCTGGTACTTGCTGGCTACATTTATAATATAATATACTGCTTTATAATAGTTGATGGCCTGGCCCTGAGCATCTTTTATGGCCACAGGCAACATGTATTTTGTGCCAAGCACCAGGTTTGCGGTAGTAACATTAATTACATAGCTGGCAGTCAGTTGCCCCGCCGGGATATTAACGGTGTTACTGGGTATGGTAAAGTCGGCCGCGGGCAGCGGTACATAAGTATCGTATTTTGATTCAGACGGATCGGGAAGGCTGCCTGCATTTGCTACAGCCGCGGTGCTATCGGCAGTATAAAGCGACCTGTGTAACGTATTTAACTGCGTTACAACCGAATTATCAACAGCCATAGTAACTGTAACTGCGCTGGTTAAAGGCTTTACTGCCGATACCAATACGGTAGTAGCCAACGGCTGCGGTGTTGAACTGATAAACTGCGAGATATTGTATTTAAAGCCCCCGTTTTCGAATGACGCAGGACCTGCATGGGCGGCAATAGGTAATTCTATCGACGTTGCCATCTTTTTATAATCGTAATTATCTGCAACTTTTGAGCAGGAATTTAAAAGTACCGTAAGCACCATAATGGCCAAAGAAAGTTTAGTAAAGTTTTTTTTCATGGGTTAACTGTAAATTTTATGGATTTGTGATTTGCCTTATTTATAGGGGAGTACATTAACCAGGCATATACCCTTAGTTACCTGGTCAAAAAGCCGCAAATAATTTATCGGGATCGAAAATTCGCACCCGGCACGTAAAAAGGATGCCCGGACGGCCGAAGAACACCGCTATAGTGGGATGCCGGAAATGAAGGCTTGCAATATAAAAAGCCGCTAAGTACGCGGGAGCGTACTGCAAATGTCTGAATTAGAAGAGCCCCAAATTTGGAGCCCTTCTCACCTATCTTTAAATAACAAAAGAATTGTTGCCGGCTTTTAATACGTATTGTTTTGTCTTCCAAACCAATATGCCGGTGGTTGTATGCGGTAAATTGATATTTATTTGCCAATGGCCGTTTTCAAATTTATAGCCGGCAAAAACCTTACCGTTTGGATGGGGTATTTCGCCGCTGATATCTTTTAGAGCACCTAAATGGGGTTCTATTTTTATTTTGGCAAAACCCGGCGCGTAGCTATCAATACCTAAAACCGTTCTGAAAAACTCAATGTTGGGGCTTGCTCCCCAGGCGTGACAATCTGAACGGGTAGTGTTCACATCAGAATACTCGGCCCAGGTAGTAAGGCCCATGGCTATATTTTGGCGGTAAATACCCAGCCAGTTCATATAATCGTTACCCAAACCTGCCTTTACCAGCGCCTGGTTCAGATAATATTTAAAGTAAACCGAGCATTGGGTTAAACTGGTATCCTTAAGCAATCCTTTAGCCACAGCGGGTATGTTGGCGTTGCTCACCGTGCCGGTAAGTATGGCCAAGGCGTTAACATGCTGCGAGAAGCCTTTTCGTTCCTTAGTATCGGCATACAATTTTCTGCCGGCGTCCCAGTATTTACGCTGTATGGTAGCCTTTAGCTGGGCGGCTTTTTTATGGTATAAAACGGAATAGTCATGCAAACCTATTTTGGCTTCCATTTCTGCCGCCCACTGGTATGCCCACAGTAGTTGCAGGTCATAAATAGCAGCGCTGCCATCTTTGCCTTTTACCTCGCCCCACATGTTACCGGCCCAATCAACAAAGGCCCAGTACGGGGTATCTTTTAACGATCCGTCGGCCTGTTGATATTTACTAAAAAAATCGAGTACGCCCCTTTCACCCAGCAGTTTATTTTTGATAAAGTTGTTATCGCCACGGTACATCCAGTAATCATGCAGCATGCCTATGTACCATAACGAGAATGGTGAAATAACCTGCGTACCTCTTGATGGATAGCAACTGGCAGTTACGCCTTCGGGTAAGCGCGAGTGGTCCATCTGGTTAAGTGCGTTGCGCGCCAGCCGGTTATCGCTGGTATTGTAGTACGATATCATGGCCTGTATGCGCGTATCGCCAATGTATTGCAGCTGCTCGTAATACGGGCAGTCGGTGTATGTTTCCCAGGCATTAAGCCTTACGGTGCGCCAGCCAATATCCAGCATTTGCTTCATTTCGGTATTATCTGTATTCAATACCGATGCGCGTTTAAAAGGGTAACCCGTGAAAGTGCCGTATAGGTCATCAACTACCAGCGGGTCGTTTTTAGTTTGCACAATGAGCCTGATGTAACGATACGTACGAAAATTAAGCGTTGTGAATGATTGCCCCTGGCTGCCATCGCCAACCAAGCTGTCTATCCTGGCTACAAACTCCTTGCCTTCCACATCATTACGGTTACCTTTAATAACACCCTTGCTGCCTTTTGCGTAAAGCGACTCGGCGTAGCCAAGCGATATGCCTGCATCCTTGCCGCCGCTAAAATTTAACGTTACATAGGCATTTGTTTCAAAAGTTTGATCGAGCACCAGCGTAGCCGTAGTGTTTGCGGGGATGGTTAAGGGAGTCTTTTTTTCCGGAAAGCCCGGCGCAACGGTTACACCATTAGCTCTGCGTAATTGAACAAGGCGCTGGTAGGTCATCTCCCTTGGGGGCAGGGATGATGGCACCAAGGCCCATTCTATGCCCCAGGCTGTGCCCTTTAGCCTTCCGTCGGCCACTTTACCGGCGGCAAACCAGGTGCTGTCATCATAACCCGTAGCTGTCCAATCGCCTTTAACGGCCTGCCGCATATCTACCATCTCTCCCCGGCTGGCAGCAAAAAAATACCCCGGTACTGGCTGATGCCCAATATCGCGCACGCACCTCCAGGTACTGTTGGTGTTTAATATCTCTTCCTTTGCCGAATTACCCTGTAAAATAAAACCTGTGCGTACGCTTATTTGTGCCGCAGGGCTGTATTGGGCCTCATTCCAAACAAGCGCAGCTATGGTGTTTTTCCCTTGCGATAGATATGGTGCCAGATCAACAGTTTCGTAATTCCAATAATAGGTATCGCCCCGTGCCGGCCCCAATGATACCAGCTTACTATTGACATACAATTTATAACGGTTATCTGCCGATATATGCACGATGAAAGTTGCCGGCTTACCGGCAATATCTATGATTTTACGAAAGTAATAAATGCCGTAGTTTACGCCGTTGTCGCCAGGCAAAGCTATCCAGGCCGCATTCCATTGCCTTGGGGCGGCATCGTTATCCGACGATTGAGCACCGGCGTACTTTGCCGGCAATAAGCCCAGGGCAAATACTATGGTAACAAAAAAAAGTTTCATTATGGTTTATCTGATTGATTGAACAATAATATGCATTTACCGCATAAAAAACAAAATAAATCGTTTTAGCATTAAATTATATTTTCGATATAAAACCACCACCCGATAACCATTGGACTGAGGCAATCGACTTTAAACATCTAAAGTAAAAAAGATGGCTTATTTCGCGCAAAGACGGTAAGAAGCTAAGACGCAAAGTGATTTGCTTATTTTCTTAGCTTCTTACCGTCTTTGCGCGATAAAATTCAGACAGCGTTTTTTAGCGACGAGTTCCTGATTTTTAAATCCGTTTTCAGGATAATCGATTGTAGCTTAGGCGATGATAAGCGGTCGTTAAGCTTTTCTAACAATACCGTTATAACATTATCAGCTATTTCCTCAACGGGTTGCGCTATCGCTGTTATAGGCGGCGAGTGAAGTTTAAACACATCGTAATCATCAAAGGAGATAACCGCGATATCGGTGGGGGCCTTAAGGCCCATTTCGTGCATGATCTTTAATCCGCAGGTGCCGATGTGGTTGGTGCCGAAAAGGATGGCGTCTACATCGGGATTTCCTTTAAAAAAGTCGCGAAGCGGGGCCATAATCTGCTCTTCATCCTGGTTAAAGACGATCTCTTTTACAATGGTAGGCTTCAGTCCGGTGCTTTTCATAGCGTCCTGGTAACCCCTTACCCTATCCATCATCTGGGTTTGGTGCGATGCGAAGGTTACAAATGCTATGTTTTTGAAACCCTGATCCATTAAATGCTTGGTGGCATTATAGGTGCTGAAAAGATTATCAACCTCAATAAAATCGGTTTTAACGCCAGGCAGGTGCCTGTCGAACAAAACCACGGGCATCCCGTCTTTTATCAGCGATTCAATATCCTCTTCTATCCCCTCAGGGGGAGCCATGATGTAACCATCTACATGCCTGTCGCGAAACATATTGATCAGGTCCTGGGTTTTGCTGGTATCATTATCGGTACTGCAATAAATAATCTTGTAGCCGTTTTTGTAGGCACGGTCTTCAATCAGGCGCGCTATACTTGCAAAGAAGGGGTTGGAGATATCTTCCACCATCAACCCAATGGTATTTGATTTGCCGGTTCTTAAACTTTTGGCCAGCGAGTTTGGCTTATACCCTACTTCGGCCACATATTTCATCACTTTTTCAACCAGGTCGGCACCAATACGTTTTTCCTGGGCCCGGCCGTTTAAAATAAATGATATCGTAGTTTTTGATACGTTTAACGCGTTCGCGATATCAACGATAGATAATTTCTTTTTCACCCGTTTATATTAGTTATTTCAAATATCGGGGAATATATTAAATTATATGAGTATAGCCAAAAGTTAATCGATTTATTTTGTTAGTAAATCGATTAACTGAAAAAGATTTGCCCGGAAAGTACAAATGAAATTGGTCTCTATGCCGACCGCTTATTTAATTTTGGGTAGCTAAAACCAAAGGCAAATATAACAAGGTAACAAATAATAGGCAAATAATATGAAGTAGCCACGTTATGGTTGGCGATAAGGCCCATAAAATAGGGAAACAACCCTCCACCTACTACGCCCATTACAATAAGGGATGATGCCAACTGGGTATGAGGCCCCATATCTTTTATACCAAGGCTAAATATGGTAGGGAACATGATACTAAAGAAAAAGTTAATGAATAACAACGCAATAAATGATGGCCAGCCAAAACCTTGCGCCACAATGATACACATGATAATATTGCAAAGTGCAAAAGCGGCAAGCAGCTTGTAAGGTTTTATAAATCTCATCAGAAAAGTACCTGCAAACCGGCCGATGATCATCATCACCATGCTTAAAGAAAAATAATAACCTGCATTTTCATCAGAAAAATGCATTATTTCATGCCCGTAGTTAATAAAAAATGCCCAAGTCCCCCCCTGGGCAGCAACGTTAAATAATTGCGTAAAGGCGGCGAAAATAAAATGGCGGGGCCTGATATCCTCTTTCTTTTCATCTACGTTAATCAATGAATCATTGGCATAGGAATCATCCGAAATGATATGGGGATCTGTTAACGGTGGCACCTTTATAAACGAAAAAAGTAAAGCTACCAGTGCTATAACGGAACCTATAATAATATAAAGCTGTTTTACAGATACCAGATCGTTTGAATGTTCCTGGCCAGCCCTAAGTATAAAATAGCTTCCGATAACCGGACCAATTACCCCACCCACCCCGTTAAATGCCTGCGAAAAATTGATACGCTGATCGCTGGTACGCTGATCGCCGAGTGACGCTATGAATGGATGGGCAACGGTCTCGAGCGTGGCCATCCCGCAGGCCAGTACAAATAACGCTACTCTGAAAAATGTAAAAGATTCGGCGTTGGCAGCCGGGATAAACAAAAACGCACCAATAGAATAGAGGATAAGCCCCAATAGCACCCCACTTTTATATCCAAATTTTTTCATAAACATCCCTGCAGGAATACCCATTATAAAATAAGCACCAAAGATGGAAAACTGTACCAATGCCGACCGTGACTTGGTAATATGCAGTACTTTTTGAAAGTGCCGGTTCAGCACATCGCCAAGCGTCATGGATACACCCCACATTAAAAACAGGGAGGTTACAAATATTAATACCACAAGGTACTTGCGTTCGGTAAATTTTGCTGGGATGCTCATTATATGGGTTTAATCGGTTTTTCAATTGGCGGCGTCAAATTAATCGAAATGTTTTAAATTCCACAGCAGTAAATCGATTTATTTTAAAATCTTATTTTTTAATGAAATTGAAAGCATGCTAACATTTACTCTGCTTTAATAGCATCGTTATAAGGCTGTACCAATAATACAGGGCTATCGTTACCCAATACATCGGCGTCAAACTCTATTTTGATATTTTTCGACTCGCCCCGCATCAAACTAAAATAGTTATCGTTCATCAAGGCAGGTAATAACTGCTCGCCATTGCTCTTCCTCACCGCCTGTGCCCGTATAGCAAACGCCGCAGCCGGGGATGACGCCGGGTTGGTAATAGTGGCATTGATATAGTATTTACCGTCGGCCTTAGTTATTTTCGAGGTTATTTTCAGGTTTACTTTGGGCAGGTTGTTTAGCGCGGTAAAATCGGTACGCTTGTTACCCCGCCAGTAAAAGTTATCTGATACCAGTTTGCCTGCTTTATCGGTTAGTTTTAGTTTGATAAAATGCACCTCGCTTAAGCCGTTGCTTTTAGGCTCGCCGCCATACACTTCAAAACCCCACAGCGAGTAGCCCCAGCCCGAGCCGCGGTGTATGCCCTGCATTTTAACATAGCGGGCCTTGGTTTCGTCGAAAGTAAGCTGCTGTATGCCGGTATGTCCATCTTCAGTATCATATACATCGCGCCATTGTTTAGCATCGTTGGATACCTGGATTTTAAAGGCTTTGCCGTAAGCTTCTTCCCAGTTTAGTTTTACGCCGTTCACTACCTGCTCGCTACCCAGGTCAACATAAATCCACTCATTATCGTTTTGCCTGCTGGCCCAGCGGCTGCCGCTATTGCCGTCGGTTGCCAAAGCAGCTTCCATGTTTTCAAACGAGGATGCTACCGTAGGTTTATTCAGTGCTAAATTGGTGTGTTCTTCTTTAAAATTGATGGTAAAGCAGTTTACCGCGGCGTTGGCAATGGCATCTACTTGCTTGGTTTGGTGGTAATCGCTTACAGGTTTACCGTCGGTGTTGTAAACCACCACTTCGGCCGTCAGATCGTTTACATTGCTGCCTGTCGTATTAATAACCTTAACGGAGTTGTTTACCGGGTTCCATTGAATGTGCAACGGCTCGCAGGCTTTTTTAGCTCCCCAGTAGCCACCTGTAAGGTCGTAATAGTAATCATAAGTTTGCCAAACCAGCGACGGGTAGGCCGATTGGCTCATCCAGGTCATGATGCCCGATGCATCTTCCCACATGTTATCTTCCCAGCCCTCGTACATCGCCTTATTGGTTTCGATGTTGAGTAGCTGCGCTTTGCGACAATAATCCCGGATGCCTGTTGCTGTGCCATAGCGTTTGTTAATACCTTCATCATACCTGTCCGGACCCGCATTGCCTGCCGATGGACCAAAAAAATGCAGGTTCCACATCTCGTTACGGGGCCATAGCTTATCCTTAGGGATAAATTTTTTAAAGCTGTCGTAATTGGTAAAAACAGCAGTACCAATCTCGCTGCGCAGGCCCCAACCCGGCGATCCGCCAAAACCATTCGGGAACCGGCTGAAATACCAGCGGGGGTCAAAGTTAGTCCAGGGGCCGCTGCCGGTTAAGCTGCCGGCGTGCGAGTTGGGCTGATAGCGCCTGTCGCCTCCATCATAATTGCTGATGTCTTCGGCCAGCCAGCCGTTTAATGGCGGCATGGGGGTGCCCTCGTTATCGCCGCACCAAATGGCTATGGATGGGTGATTGCGGAAACGTTTAATTTTTTCTATCGCGTTGGCGTTAAAATTATTGACATCATTGGGCAGGTTGGGGATGGAGTTGAGCCAAAAATCGTCCCAGATCATCATGCCATATTTATCGCAGGCATCATAAAATTCATCATCGGTGGTCGATCCTATCCAGTTGCGCACGATGTTGAAATTCATTTCCCGGTGCAGTTTAAGCTTGGTATCGTACTCGTTGCCGCGGCAGCGCAGCATGTACTCGGCCATGCCCCAGTTGCCGCCTTTTAAAAACACTTTGGTTCCGTTCACAAAAACATGCAGTACATTACCTACAGTATCGTAACTGTATTTTTTGATACCGAATTTAATGACCTGGCTATCAGATACCTCGTCGCCCAGTTTAAGGCTCAGCTTGCAGGTGTATAAATTCGGCTCGCCGTAGCCGTTTGGCCACCATAGTTTGGGGCTGTTGATGGCTAACTGCTCGAAGCGTTTTTTATCCAGTTTTATCTCCGCAGTACTATTGCCCCCCACAAACACCTTTTGCGAAAACTCAATATTGCCTGGCTGAATAGTGCCTGTTAACACCCCGGTTTGAAATTTAGACGTGCTGTTTTTTACACCTACCGCTATCGATACATCGGCCCTTGCATTGGTTGGCAATTCGGTGCGGATCCACGGATCCTGTAAGGTAATACTGCCCGTATTGCTCAAATACACTTTATCAGTTATCCCCGAATTTAATCCCGGAACATAAGGCATCCAATCCCAACTGGCTGATGGAATATAGGTTGGGCTTGCATAATTAACCAATGGGTTAACCGGGCAGTACACCAATACGGCTAAAACGTTTGAGCTACTTTTGCTAACTAAACCCGTAACATCAAAATTACCGTGCTGCATGAAGCCATCCAAAACACCAATTTGTTTGCCATTGAGGTAAATCTCGGCTTTGCGGTTGATGCCCTTAAAGTTTAGCCAGATCTTTTCTTTAGTATAATTTTCCGGGATCTTAAACTCCGTACGATACCAAAAGTTGCGGTCGTATTTGGCCTTATCAACCTTGTAAATATTATCGCCAAAGTTGGGATCTTTTTCCAGCCCGGCTACCACGTAGGCATTAAAAACAGTACCGGGTACCACGCCTTTAACCCAGCTGCCAGCATCGTAACCGGGTTTGTAAATATTAGCGCTATCGGCGCCTACTTCGGCCTGTGCTTTTACTTTCCAGCTGGTTTGCGGGTTGGCACTGCCGAGGTAAACGATATCCTGCGCCGATGCCCCGGTGCAGGCGGCAACACAGATCATGAACATTGATCGCTTTAAAAAGGGGGAAAAATTAAAAGGCATTATGAAGTGATGTTTAGTTTGAAAATAATATATCGCATGGCGGCGAGTCGACTCACCCCGACGAGGCTACGCCCGTCTGCCCCTCTCTCCGACTGCTTCGCATAGAGGGGCGAAAAAAACAGAAAAAAAAGAGCTCAACCCTCTTTGCGGCGCAGCCGGAGAGAGGGTGGTCGGGCGTAGCCTCGACCGGGTGAGTCGTAGCCGGCGTTCGACCGAAATGTTTGGGTAAACCCCAACATATCAGGGATAACTTATCGAAGTACACGGGCAAAGACCTCTGCGCGCGCCCTTCGACAGGCTCAGGGTGACAGGCCTGCCCAGCTCAAAAACACAAAAAGCAATTAACAAAACACGAAATAATTACGTTCATTTTTTTTAGTTTGATGTATTTTTTGAAAGCGAAAACGGTTTATCCTCAGCAGCCAAACCACGATTCATATTAGGCTTATCCCCCATTTCAAAACGGAGGATACCGCCGGCCATAATATCGCCGTGTTTAATAAAATTGTGCGTATAGGGCTTGCCATTGAGCGTAGCCGATTGGATGTACACGTTTTGCTTGCTGTTGTTATTGGCCTCGATGATGAACTTTTTACCGTCTTCCAGCGTGATTGTCATTTTTTTGAAGGCCGGGCTGCCAATCACATACTCATCAGTGCCGGGGCAAACGCTGTAAATACCCGCCGCGCTTAGCACATACCATGACGACATCTGGCCTTCGTCCTCATCGCCGGGGTAGCCGTTTTCGCCGGCGTTGTACATTTTATCCATCACCTCGCGTAAGTGCTGCTGTGCTTTCCAGGGCTGGCCGGCATAGTTATATAGGTATAACAGGTGATGAATAGGCTCGTTACCCTGAGCGTACTGGCCCATTTTAAAGGCAGCCATTTCGGTCATCTCGTGAATTACCTGGCCGTAGCCGCCTACTTTAATGGTGCCCGGCTCGGTAAATACAGAGTCGATCTTATCAGTAAAATTCTTATCGCCACCCATCAGGTTAATCAAGCCCTGTACATCCTGGAAAACCGACCAGGTCCAGTGCCAGGCATTGCCCTCGGTATAGGGGCCGCCCCAGTCCATCGGGTCAAAGGGCTCTATCCAGTTGCCTTTGGCGTCTTTGGCCCGCATGAAGCGTGTTTTGGGATCGAACAGGTTTTTGTAGTTGTACATCTGCCTGCCAAATACGTTTTCATAGTAGGCATTTCCTGTTTGTTTGGCCAATTGGTAACCGCAAAAATCGTCGTAGGCAAACTCCAGTGTCCAGGCGGTTGAGCCTTGTGTTTGAGGTGTAAAGGGGACGTACCCATCGGCAAAATATTCCTTCCAGCCGGGCCTGCCGTTGGCGCTGCCCCATAGACCTTTGTTGGTAGCCTCGTGGTAGTAAGCGGCCAGTGCCTGCTTTGGATCAAAGGTGCGGATACCCTTAACCCAGGCATCCGTTAACATGGAAATAGAATGGTTGCCAAGCATCCCTCCTGTTTCGGCCGGGAACGACCAGGCCGGCAGCCAGCCGCATTGTTGCTGGGCATCTAACAGGGCCTGCACATACTGCCCCTGCATTTTAGGGTGAATAATGGTATTCAGCGGAAATTGTGCCCTGAAGGTATCCCAAAAGCCATTATCGGTATACATATACCCATCGTGTGTTTTACCATCGTACGGACTGTAATAATAAGGCTTACCATCTTTACCGTACTCAAAAAACTGGTGCGAGAAAAGGTTGGCATGGTACAAACAGCTATAAAAGGTGGCCTTATCATCCTCGGTAGCGCCTTCAATTTTCATGCGGCCAAGCAGCGTGTTCCAAACCGCATCTGCCGCTTTGCGGGTATCGGCGAAGTTTTTGTATTTACCTAATTCGGTTTGCAGGGTAAGTTCGGCCTGTTGGGGGCTAATATAGCTGGATGCTACTTTGGCCTGCACGATTTCGCCATCTTTAAATTTGAGGTAAGCGCCAACGCCATCACCTTCGGCAGTTAAGTTTTTGGGCGATAGCTGATCTTTTTTATTTTCCCAGGTACCGTAAGCAGCAAAGGGTTTATCAAAGGTGATTACGAAGTAATTTTTAAAACCCTGTGGCGCCCAACGGCAATTGTTAACCCAGCCTATAATCTTACGTTCGCCTGGGATTATCTTCACCATGCTCAGTTTGGTGTAGCCATCCAGCACCAGGTAAGCGCCCTGCCCCTTAGGGAAGCTGAAGCGTAAATGTGCCCCGCGCTCGGTGGGCGTCATTTCGGTGGTGATATTGTTATCCAGTTTTACTTTATAATAGCTGGGTTGGGCAGTTTCGTTTTCGTGTTTGAAGCCGGCAGCGCGTTTATCCTCATTAACCACCAAATTGCCGGTTACCGGCATCAGCGAAAACACAGCATAATCATTAACCCATGAACTGCACTGGTGCGATTGCTGGAAACCCCGGATGGTATGTTCAAAATACTGGTACTTCCAGCCGTCGCCGTTTTTGCCGGTTTGGGCCGTCCAGGTGTTCATGCCGAAGGGTAGCGCGGTGGCCGGGTAGGTGTTACCGTAGCTAAACTCGTATTTGGTATTGGTACCCTGCCGGGTGTTTACGTATTTAACCAGGTTATCGCTTTGCGCAAATAGCGCACTGGCCCATAAAAGCGCCGGAACGCATGTAAGTAACCGTATTTTCATTTGGCGTATATAATGTGGTTTATACCGATGATGGATATCGGCATCTGATAAGCAAATATAATTAATAAATCGATTTAGCAAAAGATTAATTAAAAACCTTATTCTATTTGAATAAGGTTTTATAAAACAAATCGGCCACAAATTTATTCCCCTCGTCGTTCAGGTGCACGCCATCCTTGGTCAGGATGCCTTCGCCTTTGTTGTTCGGGTTATTTTTAAGGTTATATTCATGAAACAGGGTGCGAAAATCAAAAAGGTCGCAATTATTTTGTTTGGCAAGGTCGCGGATGATGTTGGAATATCTGTTCAGGTCGCCATCAAGCTCGTTGCTGTAATCAGTTTTCTCGCCCACGCTGGCTGGGGTGCATATAAGCACTTTGATGTTTTTTGCCTGCAGTTTCTTGATAAGCGCGGTATAAAAGCGGCCAAACTTATCCCAATCAGTACCGGTACCAAACATGCGCTTGTGCCATACATCGTTCACCCCTACCCAAATCACTACCACATCTGGATTTTTGGTCAATACATCATCTTCATAGCGGAGGTACAAATCATATATCTTATTGCCGCCAATGCCTGCCCCGGCAACTTCATAATCCTGGTCCTTTTTTTCGGTTTTAAGGCGTTGCTGAATCAGCGTGATAAAGCCGTTGGGCTGCACCGCATACTCGGTAATAGAATCGCCAAAGAACACCACTTTGGTTGGCTTTTTAGTTTGAAAACTGCACAGCATGATAATGCCGGCAAACAATAAGAATTTTTTCATTTGGGTTAGCTAAATTGATTTAGCGAATATATAATTTTGAGTTGCAAGAAGCAAGAATGAAAGTTGTTTTGTTTAATTTTTCCCCGGATAGAAATACGATTCTACGTTTTAACTATTTTTTTCACAACGTATGCTTTGAGTTTTCTCGTCCCCGCGGGGTCTCTCCAATGCTATTAAGTTAAGGAATTGACAGGTTGCTCCATCGGAGCAAAACATTTGTAGTAACTTGTAATTTAACATTTTTGCGTGCCGTAGGTACGCCACATAAGTTCCATACCTACGGCACGGAGCATTATTTTTCTATTTTTATCTACAAATGTTATGCCCCTACGGGGCTGAAAACGCTTAACTTAATAGCATCGGAGAAACCTAAGGCGACAGTAAAACATGGTTAACACATGTTAACCATGTTTTTTACTTAACTCACTAACTGTAAGATATTTAAGTTAAAATAAATCGAAATTATGTTAACCTTTGTTAACCATGATTGCACGCTCCGGCCATCTTAATAATATTAGGGCGACAGTAGATTTTAAAAATCTTAATACTTGATACTAACTACTTGCTACTAATTTTCATCCTGATAAACCTTGGCCTGTACAGGTTAGGCTTCTTCATCAAATCGGGGATAAAATCAACAGAGTTAATGTTATAGCTAATCAGCAGTTCGCCGGGGGCGGATAGGCTTGGGTGTGCTTTGGCATTGTAAACTAAAAAGGTTTTCTCTTCCAGGTCGGGTTTGCAATCCCATATCTTTATTACCGGGCCAAAGGGACCGTAGGGTGTCGCCCCTATCCGCATGCCCACATTGGTGCTCATGCCTCCTACCTGGAAAATGAGCGCATAGCGGCCGTCAGGCAGCGCGGTGAGACTTAGCTCATTGGATACACTGTTGGTAACATCGGCTACCTTGTTCATGTCTTTTATCCAGTTGGTGCCATCGTAAAAAGTCCACCTGTCAAACTTTTCAAAATCTTTTGGTAAAACCCGGGCCACCATCAAATTTTTGCCTATGCCGTGCACCCCGTAAACGTAAATGTAGCCATCGGGTTTCGGTGCACCGGCTTTTGTGGTATTCACATAAATGCCGGCCCCGAACGATCCGATGTCACCTTTTGCATCCGTGAGGTAAAATGGCGTATCCATTTGCTTAAGGTCTTTGTACGGCGGCTGCGATCCTGCGGGAATTTTTATCAGCGTGTTGCCAACCTCCCTGAACCCAAAGGCGCCGGTGCCCACATTACGGACCCTGTAGCCAAAAATATAAATGGCATTATTCAATTCCTGGTTTACAAAGCCATCGCCAAGCCAGTAGTAATCCCCGGCAGCGGTTTGGGCAGTGTGTGGAATAAATAAGGATTCGGGGGCGCCTGCCTTATCGATATCCCAGGCAAACTTTATTTCCGTATCGGCAGGCTGGTTGCCATGGAGTACAGCCACCGAATTATGGATCATTTTAAAGCCCGGCACCATCGTGCCGTTTTCTATTTTGCCAATCATCGAGTCGCTGAAAATAAACAGGATTTTATCGCTGGCTTTCGCCTGCTTGTTTTCTACTCCGTTTAACGGGATAGTATAAATCCCGTCGCCTCCAAACCAGCCGGTTTCGCGCTTTAACAGGCTGCTCCACTCGGGGGCCGCCTCGACAGTGAAATTAAGATCGGTAAGGTTTACCTTTTTACCATCGGTTTGTGCTATGGTTTGCAGGCTTGCTGCAATGCAAAAAAACAAGGTGATGACTGCAAAGTTTCTCATAGGGTAATTCAATTAATAAAGCATACAACCTATGTTACGGGTTGTAGCTTTTGCAAGTTATTTTTAGTTTTTATAATTAAACATACAAAGCCAACCAGGCCGCCAACTACCATTAATAAACCAATATAGCCGGCCTGGGTAAAGTCCATTCCAAAAATTTGATATTTGGGGTTAATGCGGATCAGCTCGATCATAAACCTTTCGCCGCCGTTAAGCACCAGGTATAAAAAAAACATAAAACCCGGTTTGATAATCTTATTCCTGAACACCCACATCAGCGTAAAAAAAAGCAGGCAAATAGTGGCCTCGTAAAAAGGTGTGGGGTACACGCCATGTAACAGTTGGTTGCAATAATTGCCGGCACAATCGGGTATTGGAAGGCCCGCGTTAATGGCATTATGCGGATAGGTAAACGACCACATCCAACCCGGTATTAAACCTGGCTTAGGATGGCTATTGGTAATACCCCAGTCGCCATCGCCGGCAAGCTGGCAACCTATACGGCCAATGCCATAAGCCAGCATCATGCCCGGCGAACCGATATCGGCCAAATGTACCAGCTTCATTCCTTTTTTATGGCCGATGTACAGGTAAGTTAAAGCGCCAAATATCAATCCCCCGTAGTATGAAAAGCCGCGAACGTTGAATAAAGTGCCCACGGGGTCGTACCTGAAATTACTCCAGTGTTCTACCGTGTCAAATAACTTTGCGCCAATAAAGCCAAAAAAACCTACCGAAAAAACAATAAGCCCCATCAGCTGGTAAGGATGAACCGTTTGCACCTCGGCCTTAGGCTGTTCCAGCTCCTTTTCCTTTTTATCCGCATAAACCCATAAACCAAATACAGCACCGGTGAGTATGGCCATTACCAGGTTACCTTTAAGCGACAACAGGTACCCTTGTGGATTGGCGCTGAACACCGTATAGTTAAACATGGCCCCAAAGGCCTTGAAACCTAATAAAAAGCCAAGAATGGAGTTGATACTGATTTCGGCAACGGACGCCTTTTCTCCTACCACTACGTTACGGGTAAACGCTCTAATTTTACCTAAGGCTTCGTACCGTTTAAACTCCGAGCTAAAGACCATATACGAAAACAAAAAAGACAATGCCACAAACAAGCCCAGCGTTTGAACAGGAAACGTAAAATTAATGCCGAACAGGTAATAAATGAGGTGGCCTATAGTTGGAAACATTGCACTAATTTAATTATTAAATGATTCCATAAGCAAACAATATGTAATGGCAGCGGATTGAACGCGGGCCACTACTCAACCCGGCTACGTTTTATTCCCCTCTCGAGAGGGGGCGGGATGGGAAGCGCGTTGGCAGGGGTTTGTTTTTCAGCGTTTTATTGCGCGCGCATAAATACACCCCTCCACCCCTCTCGAGAGGGGAATCGCACTTTTCCGCCGCTTTTTTTAGGGGATACACAAAATATTATTGCGTTCACAACAGCCCCATTTGCCACCATGTCATTACTATTTTTCCAGTTTAGCTGATGGGTACTACGCGCTTCCCCCCCTCATTATTAAAACCCGGCCTGGATGCCAATATTAAGTACCCGTTGGTTAATGTATGCATCACCCGCGGTGTTGGTGGCAACCTCAGGATCCTGCTGGTATTTTTTAAAGTTTGTCCATGTAAACAGGTTGTATGCGCTTAAGTAAATACGGGCATTATTAATTTTAAATGGCAGCAATTTGGTAGGCAGCTGATAACCCACATCAATTGTTTTTAAGCGGATGTAATGCGCGTTAATAAGCCAGTAATCTGAGAAATAAGATGTAGGGCTGTTAACCGATGTAGGGTTGGTGGTTAACCTCGGAAAATTGGCGGTGCCTGCGGTTGCCGGCGTCCAGCGTTCCTGGTGGATGGGCTGAAACTGGCTCTGAAATGGCTCGATACCGGTGCCCAGCACCGCGAAGCTATAGTTAAACGAACCGGCAAACAGTGCACTGATGCTGAATCCTTTGTATACGGCCTGCAGCGACAAGCCCAGGGAGGTATTAGGCAAATTAGGATTGCCAATTGCGCGTTTATCAAACACATTGATGATGCCATCGCCGTTCAAATCCTGGTAACGCAGGTCGCCGGGTTGCAGCGGCAGGCCGTTATCGGGCACGGCTATAGGGTTACCCGCGTTTGATCCGCCATGGGCAGCCTGGTAGGCGTTTATAGCCGATATATCATTAGCCGTGTAATAACCCAGGTAATGGTAGCCAAACTGCTGCCCTATCGGTTTGCCGGTTGAAGCCAGCCATGGATAGGCAGGCGATGCCTCGTCCTGGAACAGGATTTTGTTTTTGGCGTATGAAAATACCAGGCCTACATTGTATTGTACTTTTCCTAAAGTGCTGTGGTATGATATCTGCCCATCGAAACCCTGGTTGCGGGTTTTACCGATGTTTACCGCAGGCAAGGCCACACCAATAATTTCGGGTACACTGCCTGGAACAATCAATTGATCGTAACGGATATCGTGGAAAAAGTCGATAGTGGCCGAGATCTTATCGTTAAACAAGTTCATGTCCAAACCTACGTCGGTTTTTTTGGCACGCTCCCAAACTACATTGGGGTTGCTCAGGGCATCTTCATAAATGGTGCCGTAGCCCTGCGGGTTTTCGTTAAAATAATAGCCACCGCCCTGTTTATAAACCTGGTTGTACACGTAGCGGTTACCTGGTGCAGCATCTGAGCCAACAAGGCCATAACTGCCCCTTATCTTGAACAGGCTAAACACCGGGAACTTTTCAGTAAAAAACTTCTCTTTCACCAGGTTATAGCCAACGCTTATCGCCGGGAAATATCCAAACCGGTGATTGGCAGCAAACCTATCGGTACCGTTGTAAGCAATATTAAACTCCAACAGGTATTTCTGCTTATAATCGTACCCTAACTTGCCGGATATCCCCTGGAATTTTTGCGGCACCGCAACCAGCGAGGCGTCCAGCAGCGACTGCGCATTGTAAGTTTGCGATGTTTGGTTAAACAACAGCAAGCCGGTTACATGGTGCGAGTTGCTAAAATTATGATCGTAATTGGCATATAGCTGTACATCGTAGTTGTTGCTGTTGATATCGGTATTACCCGTAAGCGCGTAAGGTGTATATACGTAAGTAGCACCTGGCCTTAAAGCATATTGATTGGTTGTTGGATCAAAGTGATAAGCCGGGATACCGCCATTAAAAATTTGCTTGGTAAACTGCTCAATACTGGAGTAGGCAACCCGGCCGGTTAATGATAAACCTTCGGTTAACGCATCCAGCTTCTGGGTAGCGCCAAACAGAAAGTTAAAGTCGGTACGGCGCGAGTGCTGGTAGCCACCTGTTGCCAGCCTGGCATTCAGCGTTGGCAAATGCTCGGGGTTAAACGGCGAGTAAGCATAAGAGTACGAACCATTGGGATTGATGTAGGGTGCCGTAAATGGCGTCTCCTTGGTAAAATTATAGATCTCGCCCACGGCGTTTTCGTTATAAGGCTGATTTAAGTCAGAAAAACGGGTGGTTACATCCAAACGAAGGTCTAACGTTTTGTTGGCTTTTAAATCGAGATTGGAGCGGAAGTTGTACCTGTTGAAATAATAGTTGGTGTTTACCAGACTTTGTGGATCGGCAAAGTCACGCACCAATCCATTTTGTTTCAGGATACCTCCCGAGATAAAATACTTGAGCGCGTTGTTACCGCCCGATATATCCAGGTTGGTATTGGCCTGGTAGGTATTTTTCTTGAATATCTTGTTATACCAGTCAACATCCGGGTGCCCGTAAGGATCGTCGCCGGCCTTGAAATGGTCGATATCTGCCTGCGTGAATGGCTTGTTGAGCCCATCGTTACCGTAGGCCTCGTTGATTAACACTGCCGAGTTGTATGAATCTAAAAAGGTTGGCGTTTTGGTTGGCGCCTGCAAACCGGTCTCGACCCTTAAGTTAACTTTTGGTGCGCCATTTTTACCGCGACGGGTGGTTACTACCAATACACCATTGGCTCCTTTAATACCGTAAATAGCCGTGGTCGAGGCATCTTTTAATATCGATATACTTTCTATTTCGTTTACGTTGATCTGCTGCAACTGGTCATAACTATACTGAATATCATCAACAATAATTAGCGGCTGGTTACCTGCGGGGTTTAATGAACTTACACCACGGATATAAAAGTCAGATGCATCCTTACCCGGCTGGCCCGATGCCTGCTGCGAGAAAAAGCCCGGCAATTTGCCGGTTAAAGCATTCTGCACGTTGGCCGTTGGCACAGTACGTATATCAGCCGCCGAAATGGAACTTACAGCGCCTGTATTGGTAGGCCTTGATCTTTTGCCATACCCTACTACTGCAACCTCATCTAAACCGTTGCTGTTGGTTTGCAGGATAATATCGGCTGTGTTGCCATCCTTAAACGTATAGGTTTGCGGTATATAACCTATGAATTTAACAATGATAGCGTTTGACTGCCCTTTAAGTGTAAGGCTGAATTTACCGTTGCCATTGGTAATTACCCCGTTGGTTGGCAATCCTTTTTCAACCACTGATGCGCCCGGCAAAGCGCCGGTAAGGTCGCGCACGGTACCGGTTACGGTTTTGTTTTGCGCAAATACCACCACCGGGAGCATGGCTATTATTATTTGAAAGAAAAGTATGAATTTTCTCATAACTGCTTAATTAATTTGGTTAAATTGATTGAAGGATTACCATCCGGGATTTTGTTTCATATTCGGGTTCTTTAACACTTCATCGTAGGGTATAGGGTACAGGTACATAGCCGGCTGGTTAAATTTGGTATCCAGCGCTGTAACTATATTGTAGGTTAAGCTCGATCCTATTTTATTGATAGACATCCCTTTCAATGGCTGGTTCATGACCACATTGGCTGTTTTCCAGCGGCGGATATCCCAGTAGCGGCTCTCTTCAAAGGCAAATTCTATCCGGCGTTCGTTGTGGATGGCATCGCGCATCTCATCTTTGGTCATACCGGCTTTTAAACCGTATAAGCCATTGCCGCCTGCTGCTATGCCTGCACGCTTGCGAATACTGATCATATCGTTATAAACATCGCTGGTGGCGCCGTTCACTTCGTTTTCAGCCTCGGCATGCCCTAATATCACATCGGCATAGCGTATCACCAGCCAATCGGCGTTGTGGCCCTGGAAACTGTTCGCATTTTCTTCGTTACCCATAAATTTGCGCATGTAGTACCCGGTTTTAGTTTGCTGCAGACTGGTATTTGGCTTGCTTTGACCGCCCTCATACAGCTGCAGATCGCTGTTAAGCCAGCGGGCTCCATTATAAAACACCGTATAAGTAAGGCGCGGATCGCGGTTAGCGTAGGGGTTATTGCTGTCGTAGCCAGATGCCGGGTCGGTAATAGCCAGGCCGTTACTCATCGGGAAAGCATCTACCAGTTGCTGGCTTGGGCTGGTTTGGCCTTTGGCAGCCGCGCCCGGGAAACCTATCGGTGCGTTGGCAGTTTCAATCCCGTTATCAGAACCCGTTTGCCTTATAAGGATCATTTCGCTGTTATTCTGGTTCAAAAACACACCCTTAAAATCGTTCGGTAACGAGTATGCGCCCAGGTTCATGACATCCTTTGCCGCCGCCGATGCCGCCGCCCAGCGGGCCAGGCTATTATCGGTATAACCCGTAAGCGGGTTTGCCGCATCAATATTACCGCCATTAAACAACGGGCTTGCGGCGTATAACAACACCCTTGCTTTTAAAGCCAGCGCCGCGCCCTTGGTTACCCTGTGCGCATCGGCATTGGGGTTATCAACCGGGGCGGTTAGTAATGTATCTTTAATGGCATCACACTCGCTTGTAATGTATTTAATGCAATCGGCAAATGAGTTGCGTGGTAACGATACGTTATCGCTTATGGTAAATACTTTATCGCCAAGCAATGGCACACCGCCATAGCGTTTTACCAGTTCAAAGTAAAACAGCGCCCTTAAAAAACGGGCCTCGCTTTTCCAAACATACTTTTGCGAGTAGCCTTTGTATTTAGCCATCACCGGCACTACGCCAATGTTATTCACAAAAATATTGGCCTTGCGGATGCCCGCATAATAGTAGGCCCAAAGGTTTTCATCTGCAGGAATGGTGTAGGAGTTGTATGCGGCTGTACCCAAAATGGTTACCTGGTTTGTTGGCCCCGATGCCGATGACATCGCATCATCAGATGCAGCATCCAGGTAATCGCCGCCTACTCGGTTATGACCGCTTTTCATTACCGGGTAAATACCATACAAAAATTCCTGCGCGCTGCTGCCTAAGGAATCCTTAGGATCAAAAACATATTGAATGCCTACCTTATCAACCGGAAATTGCTCATATTTTTTACAGCCTGCCAGTATTACCAAAATGAGTACGGCCGCTATGTGTATATTTTTAATTCTCTTCATGATCATAATTTTAATGTTGGCCAATAATTAAAGCTTAATGTTTATACCTGCATTAAACACGCGTTGTATAGGGTACGCCAAGCCATACACTTCCGGATCAACGCCCTTGTAGCCGTAAAATGTGTACAGGTTTTCGCCATTGGCAAATACCCTGATGCCCGATAACCTTAGTTTGCGTGCCCACTCCAGCGGCAGGCTGTAGCCTACCTCGGCATTTTTAAGCCTCATGTAATTTGCCGACCGGATGTACAGTGTTGATAGCAAACCATTGTTAACATTGCCGGTTGATGATAAGCGCGGCAGGGTAGCTATATCGGCTGTTTCTGGTGTCCACCTTCCGGTTAGGGCGTCATAGCCCTGGCCCTGGTAAATGTTGCCAAACAGACCAAGGCCGGCAAAGCCGTTTACCAGGTTGTTGTTATAAATAATCTGGTGGTTGGTAACACCCTGCATAATTACGCTTACACTGAAACCTTTATAGTTAACACCAAATGATAAGCCGTAATAAATTAAAGGTTTGGTATTGGCTATGGCCGATTGATCAAACTGGTTAATCACGTGGTCGCCGTTAAGGTCTTTGTATTTTACATCACCGGCCTGTGGTGTATAGCCAACTGTGGTGGCGCTGGTGGCTGCATCCTGCGCGTTTTTAAAGAAACCCAAAGCAGTATAGCCAAATATTACATCGTTTGATAAGCCGGTGCGCCTTAACCATGGATACGGCGCGGGCTCTTCATCGCTGAATACATTGGTTGATGTTTGGCGCGTTGCATTAGCCGTTAAAAAGTAGTTCAAATTACCGGCGTGGTCCTGGTAGGTTAAGGTAAGTTCGGTACCTTTATACAGCTTCACGCCAATATTCTCGGCCGGGTAGGTAGTTCCTAACAAGGCTATGCTATTGCCGCGGGTTTGTAACAGGTCATAGAACCTGTCATGAAAGTAATCGGCAGTGATTTTAAAGTGATCTTTAAACAGGGATATATCGGTACCAATATCCAGCTTTTTGGCGTTTTCCCAACGGATGTAAGGGTTGGCCAGGGTATTTTCGTTATAGCTTTGAATTACGCTGCGGGCAGTACCCAATGTATAAGGATAGCCAATTGACGTACCGTATGTTTGCAAAAAGTTGTAGTAACCAAAATTATCAACATTGGCATTGCCGGTTTTACCATAAGTGGCACGCCATTTCCATGAACTTATCCAGCTAATATCTTTTATAAAACGTTCCTGCCCCATTTGCCAGCCTAAGCCAACGGCGTAAAACATGCCATACTGGTTACCAGGCGGATACCTGTTGTAGCCGCTGCTGTTGGCCGATGCTTCAATAAAATATTTGCCATCGTAGTTGTAGCCCAGTTTGGCTGCCCTGTTGGTGGTAACACCAGATAAGTCATAGTTTAATACAACCGACCGGGTATCATACAACAACATGCCGCTTACGGTGCCTTTTCCAAACTGCCTCTCGTAATTTAAAGCGGCCTGCGCAAAAGAATAACGGGCGCTTGATACCGTGGCAAAGCCGTTTGATTGCGATATTGGTGTACCTACAGCCGAGTACGAACTATCCTTGTTAAGCAAATAGGTATTGTTTTGCAACGACCGGTTTACCAGGCCCTGCGATTCAAAAGCAAGGTTGCCTTTTAGTTTTACAGAAAGGCCTTTTGTTACGCTGCTTAAATCGTAATTAAGATCGAGGTTGGCCATTACATCGTTACTGTTGGTGCGCTGATAGCCCGAAAACTGCGATTGCGACAACAGGTTATTGGTAAACAACGTAGTACCGCCGAATGATCCGTTAGGATTATAAACCGGGTAGGGGTTGTTTGGCGTATTGTACAAGGTGTTCAGGATGCCCGAGTAGCCTGTTCCCGGCTGGGTGGCTTGTTGAATACGGCCAAACAATTGCAAATCAACCGTAAACTTTTTGGTAACGTTTACACTCAGATCCGAATTGATAATGTAGCGGCTAAGTTCGTTATTGGTATTATAAGTTGCAGCCGGCGAGGTTTTAAACATGCCCTGCTGATCCATATAGTTTAATGAAACACTGTACTGCGCCACACTGCCGCCGCCGTTAACATTCAGCTTGTAGCTGCTTATTGGCGAACTGTTACGCAGCAAGGTATTAAACCAGTTTACATCAGGGTGATGAGCAGGATCGGTATGGTTGCGATAGGCGTTAAAGTCATCGGCGCTGTAAATGGTTGGCTTACCGTCGTTTTGCAGCGCCTCGTTATATAAATAAGCATACTGGTAGGCCGGCAACGGTTTCGGCAGATCAAGAGGGTGCTGCGAACCTGCTTCGGCCGTAAACGAAATGCGGGGCGCCCCAGCCTGGCCATGTTTGGTAGTGATCAGTAAAACACCGCGCGAGCTGTTGATACCCAGCAATATATTTGATAAGGCATCCTTTAAAACCGATACCGATTCGATACTTTCCGGATCGATAGAAGAGATTTCGCGCTGTACCCCGTCAATAATGGTTATAGGCGTTTGTCCGCGCAGCGATAAACCTATTTCGGTATTATCATTTGCCGAGTAATTGTTGTGTTGCACCACGTTGCCAATAAAATCGGCTACGGTTTGGGTGCTGGTTTGCGGGCTGGCAAAGCCACTGTATTGCTGCGTATACAAGCCTGGCAGCTGCCCCGGCAATGCATAAGTATACAACGATGCCGGTGTGGTTGTAAGCTGGTTGGTATAAATGGCAGCAACCGATCCAAGGTTTGCAGCTGCCTTTTTGGTGCCGTATAACACGTTTATCGTTTCGGGCGTTTTTAAATAGGTATCAAGCAATTTTATGGTGACTGGGCTTTTACTGCTGATATTTACCTCGCTGGTGTAATAGTTAAGCATCGTAAATACCAGCTTATCGCCGCTGACAGCGTTAATCTCGAAGCGACCGTCTTTATCAGTAAAGCTGGCATCGGTTTTACCTTTTACCATTACCTTAACCCCGTTTAAAGGGTTGGCATATTCATCAAGTACAACCCCGCTTACCCAACCAGGATGGGTACTACCCCTGCCTGTGGTATCCTGCATAGCTGCGTACCCGGTTTTTACCAGCATAAGCATCAATATGACGAAACCTGTAAAGCATTTCTTTAAGTAGCAATAAGCCATAGTATAAGATTTAAATTGTTGGCAATAATTAAATATCGTTTTAGCAGCTACCTCAACCTTTGATTTTAAAAACGAGGTTAATTCAGCATCCTTTTGTATTATAATTGGTTACGAGCACTTAAAAGTGTAAACAAACGGCGCCAGTGTGTTACCATAGCCAACCTTTGCAGTGCCTGTTTTATCGGTAATGAAGTACTCTATTTTCGTGATGGTTTGCGCCGCCGTTGTGTTAAAAAACGACTTGGGCCAAAACGTTAACTGGTACTTTTTACTGTTTGGCACCGCCTGTATCATTTTGGTTTTATCAGTTTGCTCGCAAACGCTGATGGTTTTACCATCGCTGGTATAGGCGGTAGCGCACAGGTAAGTTTCGGCAGCGTTGTTTAGCGGCGTGTTTACAACCGTTCCATCAAAGGTTAGCGTAATGATGTCGTTATCTAACGATTTTGGCGGGTTAACTGTGGTAAGCTGCGGATTACAAAAATCAATCAGGTCGCCGGTGCCGCCGGTAACTTCAAAGCAGGGTGTTACTACTTCGCTGTAATAGGTACCAAACTGATCGCTGGTAAAGCCGTGGCCGGTATCGGTAATGGTGTAGCCTAATTTTACCAGGTAGTTATTATTATCGGCGGCCACTTTTGTTTTAATGGTGATATCGCCCTTAAATTCAAGCCCGCCGGTGTGTGAATATGCTTTATCTGACTGATAAGCCACCCATTCCATATCGTCAATAAGGTTACCGCCAATCTGGAAAGTTTTTTTCATGTAGGCTGTCCAGGTTAAACCGTTTCCGTTTTTGCCTAAGGTTCCTTCGGGTATCAGCGTCATGTTGCCGCTGCCCTGCGCGCCGGAGTAGGTTACAACGGTATTTTGGGCCGCTTTCCATCCCTTAGGTACCAAAAAGCCAAACACCAGGTAATCGGGCCCGCCATCTGCCGCCGTTGGTATAGATAGGTGAACGGTTACGGTCATTGTAGACCCCGCTGTTGCAGTTGCAGGCTGGTCAACGCTGGTTATCACCTCGCCGCAGCAGGCCAGTACAATAGCCAGGGCAGTTAAGGCGCAAAACTTCCATAAACCTTTACCTTTTATATGTAAATATGATCTCATAAAATCTGTTGTATTAGTATGTTATGGTTTATGGTTAGTTAACTTTTTGCAGTACATACACATAGCTGTTGTTTGGGCAGCCCGGGCTAAATGTGATGCTCAGCTGCCTTTTACCATTCACAATAGGGTAATTGAATGGCGTTGATACAGGGGTGCCCCCGGTTGCCGTAAACGTTATTTTAAACGGATATTCCGGATCGTCGAGCGAGAATTTGCCGTTGGCGTTTACCAAAAATGGCAGCGGGTTTTCAATGGTATAGCCGCCATCTTTAAAATTCACCCTGAATTTGGTAAAATCGATCAGGGTTGTAAGTTCGGTGCCGTTACGTGTTGCCCTGATCACCTGCCAGCTGCCCGTGATATCTTTGATAGATTCTTTTACCGGCAATACCTTTTCGGCTTTGCATGATGCCATCAAAACAGCCGCTATCGCCACCAGCAAAAAGCCGCACTGTTGCATTATATTTTTCTTTTTCATTTGCTTTTTAGGTTATAATGGTGATCAATATCCCGGATTTTGTAACATCTCAGGCGATTTGGCCACCTCCGTTTGCGGGAAAGGCCACAGGTACATAGCCGTGCGGAAGTTGCGCTTGCGCACCGGGAACGTTTTATAAGTAACCGATGCATTATTGCGGTCAACCTCCATACCGTAGGTTTGGATATTGTCGGTTTGGTCGGCTATTTTCCAGCGGCGCACATCCCAAAAGCGGTGCTCCTCAAACGCCAGCTCAATACGGCGTTCGTTCTGAATGGCTTTACGCATATCGGCCTGGCTTAACCCGGTTGGCAACTGGTACGGGTTTAACCCTGCCCGCTGGCGGATAGCCTCGACAGCCTGGTAAACCTGTGTGGTTGGGCCTTCATATTCGTTGGCAGCCTCGGCGTAGTTCAGCAGAATTTCGGCATAACGTATTAATGGCCAGCATCTTTTGGTTGGATGTGTAAAATCCTGCGATACCGCATCCGGATCGAGCATTTTATTGGTATAGTAGCCCGTACGGGTGCCCACATTAACCGCATCGGGACCGGTTGTTTGACCATTATACGTACCTGTAAAAATATTAATAGGCGATTTGCCCGACGACAGCCTGTTTTGGATAAGCGTTTGATCGCGGATAACGGTATAATCTAAACGTGGGTCGCGGTTGGCATAAGGGTTTTGCGGATCGTAGCCGGAAGTTGGGTCGGTAATGGCTTTGCCCGTGTTCATCGGGAATGCATCAACCAAACCCTGCAAAGGCAGGGCTCCATTTTTGCCCGTACGTGATGGTGGTTGCCACAAGCTTTCAAAATCGGCATTATTGCCGCGCATCAGCTCAAAAATATATTCGGTATTAAGGGGTAAGGTAAACAGGTGCTGAAAGCCATAGCCTGCTGCGGTCGCATTATCCACATTGAGTTTATAGGCTCCTGTGCCAATTACAGCAATTGCGGCATCTTCGGCCAGTTTCCAGCGTTCTTTATCGTAAGTGGCATAGCCTACCAGTTCTTTTGTAGCGCCATCACCTATCGATTGCCCGTTAAATAACGGACTTGCAGCATACAACAATACCCTTGATTTTAAGGCCAGGCAGGCGCCCTTTGAAGCGCGGCCATAGTTTAAGCCGCTTTGAACGGTTGGCAACTCAAGCGCGGCGGTATCGCAATCGGCCAAAATATAGTTTACCGTTTCGGCGTAGGTATTCCGTTTTGCGGGAATGGCATCTGTATAGTTGTAAATCTTATCGTTAACTATATGCACCCCGCCGTAGTGTTTTAATAATATAGCGTAGTACCAGGCCCGCAAAAAATGAGCCTCGGCACGCATCTGCGTTTTGGTGAAATTATTTATAGGCGATTTTGGCAAATTGGCCAGCAGCTGGTTTACTGCGCGGATGTTGGTATAGCTGTTTTTATAAGCATCATCGGTAACTACAGCCGCATTGATAGTACCCGATTCAAAAGCCAAAGCGGTAGAACCGGCTGATGTGTAAACCTCTGCTTCGTCCGAAGCAGCATCAAGTCCGCCGTTGGTTGTGGGCGATAAAATAGGCCCGTATAAAAAGCGCCCGGGACTAAAGCTGAACCCCACATTACTGTAGATATTTGACAAAAACGCCACCGTATTGGCGCTATCGGCAAATACCGTGCTTTGGGTTAAGTTTGATGTAGTGGTTTGCCCCAGGAAACCATCCTTTTTACAGGATGACATGCCCCAAAGCGCAAGCCCGAACATCGAAAAAGTAAGAACCTTGAAGTAAATTTTTTTCATATTACAGGTTTATTTACAATAGCATATTTTTAACACTACAAGTCCATTTAAATTAAATCGAAAAATCGATTTAGCTAAATTTGGCAGCTTTACGCAGATTGCCTAAAAAAAAGTATATTGGTATTAGTTGGTTTATAACAGATGTTTAATCTGACTGCTAATTTAAATCATAAAAACGATTTAGCAAATTTTTCGAACACTTTTTTTTAATTTATTTTGTTTGCACTAAAAGCCGCTAAAAATTAAAAAAGTGGTTAAAAACCGGGCTAAATATTATAAGCCCGGTAATTAAATTTCATAACACTATCCCCTACTTTATTTTGTTAAAGTAGCGGCTAAAAAACAGCGCCTGGTAAACAATCGAGTTGCTCCAAAATTCCCAGGTATGCGCTCCCGGCCTTACCGTAAAATCATGCGGAATCTTGCGCATTAAAAGCTCATTATGAAAAGCAACATTTGCCGGGTACAAAAAATCATCGTAACCGCAATCAAACGTAATAAGCAGCGAGTTTGGCTTCAACAGGTATATCATATTGATAACGCTGTTTTTTTCCCACCGTTCGGGGTATTGGCTGTATTTTCCCAACACCTGCTCAATACCAAACGCATCCGAAAAGGGCCTGATATCCAGCGCGCCGCTCATGCTGCCCGCCGCGCCAAAAGTATCCTGGTGCTTAAAGGCAATGTACATGGCACCGTGCCCACCCATACTTAAGCCGGTAATGGCCCTCCCGCTCCTATCGGCAATTGTTGCGTAATGCTTATCAACCCAGTTCACCAGTTCGGTTCCAACATAAGTTTCGTATTGCCAATCCTTATTCATAGGGCTATCAAAATACCAACCGGCAAAATTGCCATCGGGGCATATTATCATCATTTGATACTCATCGGCCAGTTTGGTAATGGCTGGTACTTTTAAAATCCAATCGCTGTATTTGCCGCTAAAGCCGTGCAACAGGTACAGCACCGGGAACTTTTTGCCCGCCTGGTAACCGGCAGGCTTTATTACTACCGCCTTAATATCCTGGCGCATGGCGTTACTGTGCGTTAAAACGGTATCTACTGTAGCTGCATCAACCTTTATAAAACTTATAAAAAAGACTATAAGGGCTATTATTGTTCTTTTATTCATATGGGTATAGGTATTTTCCGGTTATGGTTATTTGGCAGCTATAATGGTAATGCGATGATTTTTGGGTTTGTTAATGGCATAAATCTGGTCGGTTAATACATCCGTTTCTTTTTGCCAGGCATCGCGCAGGCTTTTGTAGCGGGCGCGGCTATAGTTATCTTTATTACCATTCACAAAAATGTCTTTTACAGCGTATTTTTTTACGGTATCCATAGCTGCGTTGCTATCGTTGTGCAGCAAACCTTTGCCCTTTAAAAAATCATACTGCATCCAAACATACATTCTTGTGCGGCGCTCAATATCCCAACGCTCTTCGTTCAGTTCGCGAACCTGGATGGCCTGCTGGTATTGGGGAGTTGTGGTAATTTCGGCCATATTAACGCCATCGGCCAGTTGCCGGGCCGACCAGCTGCCTATCTGCTCGCCGTCAATCATCACCTTGTAATCGCCGTCCTTAAGGCCTTTAACGCTCAACAATTCCTGGTTAAACTCTTTGGTGAACGGAACTACTTTTAGCGCATCGGCCTGCTTTTTACGATTGCCCCAACCACGCGGAATGGTATCGATTGGATATGGCAGCGAATTGGCCAGGTAATTAAACGCAACCGAATCTGCACCGGCTGTTATATTACTGATGCGGCAGTTTACAGCCTTTAACACTTTTTTGTTTTGGGCATTGATGCTTAAATCGGCAACATACTGATTATCCAGCCCCTGGGCTTTCAAAAACAGGTAGGCCATCACCAGATGGCCATCGTTATCGGGGTGCACCCTATCATTTGGCGTAAGGCTAAAAGTGGAATCCTTTGCCTGTTCGCGCAGGTTGATGGCTGCCATGGGGTGATAAAAATCTACATAACCGTAGCCGTTTCTTTTAGCCGCCTCCTGCTGAAAATCGATAATTTTTGAAAACGCTATACTTTTCTTAGGATAGATATTTTTTGTGGTGAACTTAGAAGTTTCATCGTATGGAGAACCCAAAATAAAGATCTTTTTAATAGACGGCAATTGTTTCAGCTTATCTTCCAGCATGCCGTAATATTTATAGCTCCCCTGGATCCTTTTATCCATCACATCCTGGGCATCGGCACGGTACCACTCAAAATAGCCGCTATCATTCATGCCCCAGGTAAGGGTTAAAACGTTAGGCTTTTTATCAAGCACATCATCATCAAACCTATCATAAATCTGGCCTATAACGTCGCCGCCAATACCCGCGTTAAAACAGGTTATCCGTGCGTTGGGGTAATGGGTCATGTAATACAGCCATATGTACGAGTGGTAATGTCCGCCATCGGTAATGCTGTTGCCCACAAATGCCACCCTGTCACCCGCCTTAAAAGGGGTAATTTTTTGCGCGCTGGCCCAAATGGAAAGGCTAATGCCGGCTAATAGTAAAAATGTTCTCTTCATAGTATGGTTTGTTCAAATTATATTCTTTTCTGTTCTCTTTGCCATTCCCCTCTCGAGAGGGGGCGCGAAAGACCGGGCGGTGGCAGGGGTGTGTTAACCGGCGTTCATTATCCGCCCGTATAAACACACCCCTCCCCCCTCTCAAGAGGGGAATCGCACGTTCCCCCGCTCTTTTCTTGTTAAATCCTCTCTCAAGCTGAGAGTCGCACCTTCCCCGCTCTTTTCCTGTTACAATCCCACCAGCGAATATGGTATCCTTACCCCTTTCACCTGGTAATAATTGGGGTCCTGGTTATTATTAAAACAGGTTTGGGTTGAGCAGCTGCCACCATCGGCATTATAATTTAAGCAATAGGTAACCAAAAGCTCGTTATGCCCATTATTAAACTCGGGATGTATTGCCGGCGTGTAATATTTAGCCAGGTGCCCGTTGTACATATCATTAATGGTAAATACCAATTGCGGCGCAGTAAACGGCCCCTTCGGACTGCTTGCTGTAGATATATAAATGTTGTGATTGCCCGGATCGCAGAAGTAACCCAGATCCATTTGCATCATTACATATTTGCCGTTCACTTTTGATATGATTACATTTTGCTGCGTTGTATTGCCCGAACCAACCGTAATTGCAGCTGTTGATGCAGATTGCAGGCTGGCCGACCAGCCTGAGCCCGTCCAGAATGTCCAGCTGGTTGGGTTGCTCACCGCAAACCGCGCCAGGAATACATTTGATGAATTAAAATAAACACTTTTGCTGCCATATACATAAACCGAATCTCCCGCCGGATTTTTCACCATACCGTTGGAAAAACCAACATCAGTTTGGCCCGACATACCATTTGGCGTAAGCCTTGTTGCCGCACCCCAGTTTAAACCAGCCGTATTTTGGTTAATGGAGTACACGGCCTGGTTTGCAGGGGTCGATCCGTTTGCAGATTCATAAGTATACAACAAAACCTTGCTGCCTGCCTCAATCCCAATGCCCGGCCAGCGATAAGTACTGTTATGGTCACCGGGGCTTTCAATAATCTCCAAATTGCTAATGGGCGAATTTGTAGTAGTTATATTGGGCGTTAATGATTGATCCCAGCTATGACTTGCCGGCTGTAATAAAGCCGAATTATGGTATTTAAAAAACTGGCAATACAACTGCCCGTTTGATTGCAGCTGATCGGCCGCGTACGCATCCTCGGTTATCCAAAGTACCTTGCCGCTATTGGCGCCATAGGTAAGGGCAATACTTTTACCTTCATCAAAAGCAACGGTACCGTTTACCCGGTGAAAAAAGTTTACCACATCATCATCACGATATGATTCGGCAGTGATGCTGTTTAATACCCATTGCTGGGAGGTGTTGCCAGATACAAAAGGCTCCTGCGTTATGGCGGTGCCATTACTGGTTGAAGCGCCCTCGTTGGTTACCGCCAGGCCGTTGCCTACATTAATAATTTTGTACACATTGGTACCTACCGATTGGATATACCATTGCTGCGCATTGTTAGTATTGGTTTTATCCTGCCATAAGCCTACTCCCGGCGTGGTAGATGCCAGGGGTACCTCAAGGTATTTGCCGCTGGCAACATTCATGAGTTTAAATTTGGTGCTGCTGGTAATGGCGCCGGTACCTTGCTGAACAATGTACCATTTTTGATTAGGGTTTGTTGCCGTACCGCTGCCAAAATATTGGTATTGCTGGGCAGCATTGCCATCATTTAACATGCCTACGCCATTTATTTCGATGATTTTACTGCTGGATACATTACTGATATAAAAAGTGCCATATGCGGATACAGGCGATCCGGACAACGGAATTTTGGCCCCTCCGGGATTAGTTACAGGGGGCTCGGGCTTAGCCGATTTTTCGCGCTTGCAGGCAGCAACTAAAGTGGTGCCGGCAATAAGCAGGGTAAATAATTTGGTTTTCATAATTTGGTTTTTGATTAATTGATAGATATATAATTTATTATTGGTTTCTATAAATCGATTTAGCATATCTTCACAATTCAACCACTCTTAATTAAAACATTACTTATATTAAATTCCCCAGTTTTTATTTGGCTTGCTGCCCATGGTAAGTTCCAGTGTGCCGCCCGCGGCTATATCTTTAAAGTCGAGGTAACACTTGTTGTAAGCCTTGCCGTTTAATTTTGCGCTTTGGATGTAAACATTGGCCGCCGAGTTTTTGAGCGCAGTTATTGTAAACGTTTGCCCTTTTGCATATTTCGGGTCGAGCTTTAAAACTACTTTATTAAATACGGGGCTGGTAATTTCCTGCCGGGTATCGCCGGGGCAAACCGGGTGAATGCCACTGGCAGCCAGCACATACCAGGCTGACATCTGGCCCACATCTTCGTTCCCAACCAGGCCTTCAACCGAATTGTGGTAGGCACGGCGGCAAATCTCCCGTGTCCATTTCTGGGTAAGCCATGGTGCGCCCAGCCGATTATACAAAAACGGCACGTGGTGTACCGGTTCATTAGCGTGGTTGTAATAATCGTTCCACATCATGTTATCGGGGGCCTTTTCAAAAAAATTGTTCAGGTCGGCAATGGTTTTGGCGTTGCCACCCATCATTTGGGCCATGCCCTTTACGTCCTGCGGTACAAACCAGCCTTGTTGATAGGGGTTACTTTCAATAGTACCGTACCATTGTTTGGTGCGTGCCGAATCGGGCCAGGCTTTCCAGTTACTGTTATCATCTTTGGGCCTGTACCAGCCTTTTTCGGTATCGAACACGTTTTTGTAGGCCTGCCCTCGTTGGGCATATTTTGTGGCGTCGGCAGTTTTCCCCAGCCATTTAGCCAGCTGGCCTGCACACCAATCGGTATAGGCGTATTCTAAAGTTAAGGATAAGCTCAAATCACCACCTGTAAAACCTTTATCGCCATTGCCAAATTTTTCAACAGAGCCCACCGCAAGGCGATAAGCCTCGGGCACGTTATAGTTACGGATGCCTTTGGCGTAAGCATCGGCAATTACCGATACAGCCGGGTTACCAATCATACAACCGCTATAAGCGTTCATGATCTCCCAGCGCTCCAGGTAATCCATTTTCTTTTCCTGCGCTAATGTTACCAGCGAATTGATCTCATCGTTTACCAGGCCCGGGTTGATGATGGTTTGCAGGGGCATCTGGCTGCGGAACACATCCCACCCGCTAAAAATAGTCCGCTTGTTAAAATTAACCGCGTGATGCGCTTTACCATCGCCGCCCGGATACTTGCCATCTACATCGCTTATAATCCGGGGATCTATCATGGTATGATACAACGCTGTGTAAAAAACAGTTTTTTGCTCCGGCGTGCCGCCCTGCACGCTTACTTTTGATAAAGCTTTGTTCCAATTTGCAACAGCCTTTTGGTATACAGCATCAAAATTCCAGTCTTTTATTTCGGTATTTAAATTGTTCTTCGCTCCGGCAATGCTGATAAAGGAGATACCTGTTTTAAGCAATACCTGCTCATTGGCCCTGGTGGCAAATTGCGTGTAAAAACCCAGGTGTTTGCCTTGCTTTTCTGTTGCGCCTTTTAATATTTCGGCTTCGGCAACCCTATCTAAGTATTTTTTTCCGGTTACATCATCAAGCTTACGGGTCCAGTCATCGGGGATATTGGCACTCCAAACACCAAAATCCTTCAACGGCTTGCTAAATTGAGCATAAAAATAAACGGTGTAATCGGCATGCCCGTCGCCATTTCCCCAACCGCCGCCGTCGGGCGTGCATTTCATCCAGCCTTCAATAGTATAATCGTTAACAACTTTTACATATTGCAGCGTTGACGTACCCCCTACCCTGCGCGCCAAATCAATCTGGATACGCGAATCGTTGCCTTGCGGAAAGGTAAAACGCAGCATCCCGCTATGAGGGGCAGCCGTCATTTCGGCCTTAATGTTATGATCGGTCAACAAAGCACTGTAATATCCGGCCGATGCTTTCTCACTTTTTTTATCGTATAGCGAGCGATAGCCTTTCATGGAGCCATCCGGTTTACCAGCTATGGTGTACATTTTGCCTTCGGTAGGCATCACCAGGAAGTTGCCCAGGTCGCCGTACCACCCTATACCGCTCATTTGTGTCATGGCAAAGCCCTCAATACTGGTTTGCTCATAACTGTAACCCGGGCCGTTATCGCCGCCCGTAATGGTATTAGGGCTTACCTGCACCATTCCATACGGCGTAGTAGCCCCCGGAAAAGTTTTGCCCAGGCCATGATATGTACCTGCATCGGCAGTACTTGTACTGGCACCTATAAAGGGATTAACGTAACCTGCGGGGCTTTGGGCTTTTAATAACGTTACACTAATGGCAAGTGCTGCAGTTAGCAATACAGTGAAATATTTTTTACCCGGCAAAGCCGCAAACACGGCCCGTTTAGTTTTGCTCATCTTTTAATCCCCGAAAAATATATTTAAGAAGCGGTTATCCTTAATTGGTAATTATCGACCAAATTATCTAATAAAAACGATTTAGCAAAATTTTGTGAGATAATTTTTACAAAGTATTTTTATTACTACGAAATACATTGCGAAGCTGTACTTATGCCTGCCCGTAAAACAGATCAACCATAGCCGTTTATTTCATGGCGGGTTTATATCGGGGAATAAACTGTAAAACGGAATTTGCACCTTCAAAAAAACCGGTAAGGGACAAATGTTATCAAAACAAATTTTGAATGCAGCTACATCACAAAATATTTAAAAAGCCCGTGGTGCCGGCAACCCTTCAAAAGCGCAAAAATATGATGTTGAGGCGAAGGAAATATTTCTTTGAAATTATTTGTATTTTTTTGCCTGTTTATGATAAAAAATCGTCTGTTAACCGCATTGGTCTACAGATAATTTGCATTTTTTTTCACATAATTTAAATGCAGCCTGCAATACTTCCGTCAATTTGCCAGACAAATAGCAACAGGAACGGGCCGCAAAAAGAGCAACCAGCCGGTGTATGTTTTCAAATAAAAAATCGGGAACATACAAGTGTCGAAAAACGCAGCAAACTAAATTTTATTGTTTTTGATATGTTATTTATTTTAAATAAACTACATTTGAATATGGCGTTTTTTTGAAAAACGCCTGGCCTTTCATAACCTGTTATTAATACTTAATGAGAAAATTATTACTTACCCTGGTAGGCGTATCTGCCTTTTCCCTTTGTTTTTCTCAAGATTTATTTACCAAAAAAATAACGAAATACTCATTGAAAGATGGTCTTTCTTTTGGTATAATCAATGGCATAACCCAGGATAACAAAGGATTTATCTGGTTTGCTACCAGCGATGGCTTAAACCGGTTTGATGGTACAAATTTCAAGGTATTTAAGCTGGATCCCAATAATCCATATAGCCTGCCAAGTAATTATGTTCAAAGCATATTTAAAGATACGCAGGGGGATATTTGGATATCATCCAGAAGAGGGATTTATAAATTTGATACCAACAAGGAACGGTTTATAAAATTTGCCCCCCTGGGGGTTCCTCCAACCTATTTAAACAATGTAAACAGTATTTTTGAAAATAATAAAGGCCAATTGTGGTTTTCGTGTGGCGCATCAGGGTTCTCTTCCTACAATATAAAAACTCATCAGTTTAAAAATTATACTAAAAAGGAACAACCTGGTTTATTAGGCGATTTATCAGTTACTAATGTTGTTGAAGATGCATACGGGCTATTATGGGTAGGAACAAGGGACGGCGGCCTTAATGTTTTTAATACGAGTAATGGAGTGGTTTCAAAAAACCTGAATAGCCAGTTCGCCCTTAAACTTATTCCCCAGGGCCTCATTACTTCTATTTATGAAGATCATAATCATAACATTTGGATAGCAACCAGTAAAGGGCTGGTGCTTTATAACAGAAAAGAAAACAACTTTCGCGTTTTTTTAGGCTCAACTTATAAATTACGAAGTAACTATTTTTTTTCGCTTTTGGAGGATGAACATAAAAACCTGCTTGTTGGCTTGCTTGATGGAGGCTTGTATACTATAAATCTCGACAAAGCTGCAAAGTCATCGTATAAAGATATCTCGATTGATCCCGTAAGATCGGAAGACAATTACAGCATTACCGCCCGTACCATCGAAACCTTATTCCAGGATCGGGATAAAAATATCTGGGTTGGAACATATGGGGATGGAATTTATTTATTGAGCAGCGTGCCGGAAAAATTTCAAAAGTTCCAAAGTGAGTTGAAAGATAACTATGGCAGCAGCTTTTTAAGATATTATGGTATGTGTATGGATGATGAAGGATACCTGTGGATGGGTACCGACGGCGACGGGATTTACAAGAAAAAACTCAGTGGCGAGGTTGTAAAATATTACAGGTCCGATGGGCAAAAAGGTTCATTAACCTGCAATAATATACTTTGCGCATATAAAGATCATTCCAATACATTATGGTTTGGTTCTTACTCGCACGGGTTATTCAGATACAATAAAAAAACGGATTCCTTTACCAATTTTTTTCATAAAACAAATGACCCCACAAGTATATGTTTAAACGATATAAGGACGATTATTGATGATTCAAAAAATAATTTATGGATTGGCACCAATGGCGGAGGCTTAAGCTTATTGCCCGCCGGAAGTGACAAGTTTGTTAACTACAACCCACAAAATAGCGGCATTGGTTCAGATTATATCCGGGCACTTGCCGAAGATGGCAACGGCAACCTTTTTATTGGTACATCGGCATCCGGCCTTAAATATTACATAAAAAATCAAAATAAGTTTGTTAATTATTTTAGTGAAGCCGAAGCAGAAAAGTTTTTGCCCAGCCACTTTATATATGCTTTGTATTTAGATGAAAACAAAAACCTTTATATAGGTACCGAAGGAGATGGCCTTGTTGTGTATGATATAAAAAACAAAAGATTTAAAAGATATACTGAAAAAGATGGATTGGCTGATAATACAGTAAACGCGATACAAAAAGATGAGGCCGGCGGCATTTGGATAAGTACCAACAGAGGATTATCGCGGATTGACCTGCAAACAGGCAAGATTATTAATTACGATAGTTCAGAAGGGCTGCAAGCCGGGCAGTTTAACCCAGGTTCGTCAATGTACAGCAGTACTAAAAAATTTATGGTATTTGGCGGTACCGAGGGTTACAACGTATTTTATCCGGCAGAGGTTAAGCAAAACTCATTTAAACCCAAGGTTTTGATTACAGGACTCCAGCTGTTTGGCAAAGAGGTTGAAGTGGGTCAGAAAGACAGTATATTAAACGCTGGTATTAATGAATCAACCCAAATTACCTTAAAGCCCGACCAACCGGTTTTTTCGATACAATATGTAGCATTAAACTATGCTTATGCCGAAAAAAGCGAATTTGCCTATAAATTGGTGGGATTAGAACAAAACTGGAATTATGTAAAAAATCAAAAATCGGTTACGTACCGCTATTTGCCGGCCGGCGATTATATATTTAAAGTTAAAGCAGCAAACCAGGATGGTATCTGGTTTGAAAATTATGCAACATTTAAAATAAAAATTCTGCCCCCATGGTATCAAACATGGTGGGCCTATATGAGCTCTTTGCTAATAATAGCAACATTGATTTATTACTATTTACGCTATCGCAGCAACGCGGCCCGGTTAAAGTATGAAGTAAAAATAGCCCAGATATCTGCCGAAAAAGAAAAAGAGCTTAACGAGCGAAAATTGTCGTTTTTTACCAATATTTCCCATGAGTTTCGGACACCACTTACCCTAATTATCAACCCGGTTAAAGAATTATTATTTAACCCGGGAGCAAGAGAGACTGAAACAAACAACCTGAGTATCGTTTTTCGTAACGCACGCCGGCTTTTAAGTTTGGTTGATCAGTTATTGCTATTCAGAAAAGCGGAAAGCGAATCTGACAGCCTTAAAATTGTAAGGTTAAATATTGTAAACTTATGCAAAGAGGTTTTTTTATGCTTCAGCCACCAGGCCAAAAGTAAAAACATATTGTTTGACTTTGTTTCCGAGACAGACACGATAGAAGTATTTGCCGACAGGGAAAAAATCGAGATCGTTTTGTTTAATTTGATATCAAATTCATTAAAATTTACGCCGGATAATGGGATGGTAAATTGCTATATATCCCAAACAGAAACATTGGTGAATATAGAAATTAAAGATACAGGACGCGGAATTGCCGAGGATATAGGTGAAAAGTTATTTGATAAATTTTACCAGGTACAGGATGAGACGCCACTTAGTGGTGGATTTGGCATTGGCCTTTACCTTGTAAAAAAGTTTATCGAAAGCCATAAAGGGAGCATCAGTTATACCAGTTTAAATGGAGCGGGCACCATATTTAAGGTTTGCTTGTTAAAAGGAAAAGAGCATTTAAGCCCGAACTTTATTTTTGAAGATGTTATAGAAACCTCTGTTTTTTTAGACGAACTTATTGAGAGTTATGAGGAAGTTCCGGGGCTGAATAAAGATTCAGGTGCGGCCAAAAGTAAAAAAAGTGATCCATTTGATTTCGAATCAAAATCTATGCTTATTGTAGATGACAATGCACAGATGAGACAGTACCTGAAACAAATTTTCTCGTCAAAGTTCGAAATTTTTGAAGCGGCAGATGGTGCCGAAGGTTTAGATAAGGTATACCAGTTTTTGCCGGATATAGTTATCAGCGATGTTATGATGCAAGGGATAAGCGGTATTGAGTTATGCAGCAGGATTAAGGAGGACCCAATACTAAGCCATATCCCCGTTTTATTATTAACCGCAAGCTCATCTCCCGAAATAAAACTTAAAGGCATAGAAGGCGGCGCCGACGATTATATAAGCAAGCCATTTGAGCGGGAATTACTTTTAGCCCGCGTTGAAGGTATTCTTAAAAGTAAGAACAGCCTTCAAAAATATTTTTATAATGAAATTACCTTAAAATCAAATGACCTTAAAGTTCCGCCGGATTATAAGGAGTTTTTGGCGGCCTGTATCAAAGTGGTTGAAGATAACTTAAGCGATAGTGATTTTTGCATCAAAACCCTGGCCGATGAGGTAGGAATGAGCCATTCTAACCTCTATAAAAGGATCAGGGCCATTTCCGGGCAATCTGCTAATGGGTTTATACGGTTTATTCGTTTAAGAAAAGCTGCCGAAATGTTCCTTAACACCGATTGTACCGTTTCTGAGGCTGCTTATAAGGTGGGCATAAACGACCCTAAATATTTCAGAGAGCAGTTTAGCAAACTATTCGGACTTAACCCTTCTGAATACATAAAAAAATTTCGCGTTCCATTTCATGCCAATATCACCAGGAATATTGTAAAGGTTAAAATCAACAAAAATTAATTTCTTAAAAAGTAGCGAAAATTTAAATATTAAGCATTTTTTTACCAATTACCCCCTCAAGTTGTATGAATTTACCTCTCTTGGGGGGTGTTTATTTTACCCATCTTAGTACTGCCAACTATAAATGTACTAACCACATTTAATTTTATTAAAATAACGGTCGACAAGTAGTGTCAACTTGAAAAACGCAGGTTTGACTACGATATTATTTTAGACACAAAAATGTTACAAAGGCTTATCCAATTAATAGCTTAATAAAGGATAGGCGGCCTGATAGTATCACATATTGCGCCGATAAGGATACCATCCGGGTTTGCTTTTTGTAATCCATTGCCGAATACAACCAATTAATTTATATAAAACCTAAATAAGCAATATGGAAGAAAAATAAGCACAGTCACCCACAACCCGGGGGAAAATAATCGGAACGAATTTACCCCCTCCAATTATCCCGCTTTTATAGCGTGCATTAAATATTAATTAACTTAAATAAGCTAATATGGAATACAATTTACATAAGACTGTAAACTTGTTAAGGGTCTTTAAAATTGCGCTAAGTCAAATATTAATAGCATTAATATTTGTTGGTTCGTCATACGCCGGCGCAGCAAAAATCGAAAAAACAAATTTCACAAAAACAAACGAGGGGAATATCAACGCCCCGATAAAAGTTACAGGAACAGTAACTGATCAGTCTACCGGCGAAACACTGGTTGGTGTATCAATATTGATTAAAGGTACAAACGTAGGGGCTGTAACCGATGTAAAAGGAAAGTTTACAATTACAGCTGCCGAGAATGCGGTATTGGTTGTATCATATATCGGCTATACCACATTAGAGGTACCTGTAGGTGGCAAACCCATACTAAACATCAAGCTACAGTCATCATCAAAAGGATTAAACGAGGTTGTTGTGGTTGGTTACGGCGTGCAAAAAAGGGTAACCGTTACCGGATCAGTTACAACCGTTAAGGGAGATGAATTAGTAAAATCGCCCGCTGTTAACCTTTCCAACTCTATTGCCGGCCGTATGCCAGGCGTTGTTGCAACGAATGCAAGCGGCGAACCTGGTTACGATGGTTCAACCATCCTAATCCGTGGTAGAAACTCCCTGGGCAATAACGCTCCATTACTTGTTATAGACGGGGTTCCTGCACCTGCCGGGCAAACCAGTATCGACCGTATAAACCCTGCCGATGTTGAAAGTATCTCGGTGTTAAAAGATGCATCTGCAGCCATTTATGGCGCAAGGGCGGCTAATGGTGTTATTTTGATTACTACCAAGCATGGTAAACTGGGCAAACCCGATCTTTCTTATAGCTATAATAAGGGATGGTCACGGCCTACAATCTTACCTAAAATGGCCGATGCAACCGAATATGCCACCATGGTAAACGAGATTGACCTGTATGGTTTGCCTTCAAACTATTGGAGCCAGGCTGCTGCCGCATTTAAAACAGCGGGAAAGTTTACCCGGCCGGATAATGGGGCCACAACAACGGCTACCTTTCAGCCAGCCGATTTCCAAAAATTTGCTGATGGCTCTGATCCCTGGGGACACCCCAATACCGACTGGTTTAAAGCAACGTTAAAAGATTGGTCGCCTCAAACACGCCAAACTGTTCAATTATCGGGTGGTTCAGAGGCCATTAAGTACCTCACCTCAATAGGGTATCAAAACCAAGATGGATATTACAAAAACTCGGCTACAGGGTATAAACAATATGATTTCCGTTTAAACGTTGATGCCAAAGTTAATAAGTACATCAACACCTGGGTTGGTGTATCAGGCCGCCAGGAAAACCGTTTCTTCCCGGACGGTGGAGGTGCAAATGATATATTCAGGATGTTGATGCGGGGGTACCCTTACAGGCCGGCTTACTGGCCAAATGGCTTACCAGGCCCCGATATTGAAAACGGTCAGCAGCCGGTACTTATCACTACCAATAAAACAGGTTATGCTAAAGATACCAGGTATTTTTTACAAACTAACGGCAAAATTGAAATATCAATTCCGGGCATTGAAGGGTTAAAAATCACCGGAAATGTTGCTTTGGATAAATACATGCAACAAACCAAAAACTGGCAAACACCATGGTATGTGTACAGCTGGGATAATGTTACCAAAGATGCAAGCGGCACCCCGGTACTTACCAAAGTAGCCCGCGGGCCGGCCCAGGCAAATTTAAGCCAGGGATCAGACGATCAGCTGAGCAGCATGCTTGAAGGTATCATAAGCTATAACCACAGCTTTGGCAGCCACAACGTTGTATTGCTTGCCGGTGTAACCAAAGAAAAATCAAACGATAGCCAATTTGGCGCGAACCGCAAATACTTCAACTCAATTGCTATTGACCAGTTAAATTGGGGTGGCAACTCAGAGATAGGTAATTATGGCACCGCCTGGCAAAAAGCGCGTTTAAATTATTTTGGCCGCGTTAATTATAACTATAAAGAAAAATACCTGGCTGAGTTTTTATGGCGGGTAGATGGTTCTTATATGTTTCCCGAGAATCACCGTTTTGGCTTTTTCCCCGGTATATCTGCCGGTTGGAGAATTTCGGAAGAAGATTTCTTTAAAAACAACGTAAAAATCTTTCAAAACTTGAAATTACGTGGGTCATGGGGCCAAATGGGTCTCGATTATGTTGTTAAGCCAGGCACCCAAACTTTATCAGAATACGCATATCTGGCATTATACAACGTTGGCTCGTACATCGTAAATGGTGCGCCGGTTCAAACACTTTCAGAAAATGTGGCGCCAAACCCCGATTTCACCTGGGAGGTTGCCAACAATACCAACGTGGCATTGGAAGGTACTACATTAAACGGAAAATTAGATTTTACATTTGAGGCATTTTTAAACAAACGCACCCAGATATTGTTAAATGCGCTTGGGTCAACACCCGCGACAGCAATACCAGGGGGACTATTACCTCCTATAAATTATGGAAAGGTAACCAACAAAGGATGGGAGTTTCAATTAAATTACCATGACAGGGTTGGTGAAGTAAGCTATAATGTAGGAGTTAACGGCGGATTTAACAAAAACCGGATCGATTTATGGAACGAATCTCCGGGAGCACCGGCCTGGCAAAAATCTACCGGACAACCTATCGGATCTCAGCTTTATTATGTGTATGACGGTATATTCTCTACCCAGGCGCAAGTTGATGCCAATACGGTTGATTACAGCGCCGTAGGCGCCAGTACCCTTCGTCCGGGCGACATGAGGTATAAAGATTTGCATGGTAAAAAAGATGCCAATGGTAATGACATTGGACCTGACGGCAAAATTACCGGAGATGACCGTGTGTGGAGCAATAAAAGCACCTTGCCTACTTTCCAGGGCGGTTTTAATTTTGGAGTACAATATAAAAACTTCGATCTGACTGTTTTATTCCAGGGTGCGGCAGGCGCACAACTCTTCCTGCAAACAGAGTCTGGAACCATTGGTAACTTCCTGCAATATAGCTATGATCATCGTTGGACAGTTGATAACCCAAGTACAAAAGACCCGCGTACAGTTGATAGAAATAACCAGTATTTTTCAGGCGGAAATACTTATTGGTTGCTTAATACCAATTATATCAGGCTAAAAAATGCCGAATTGGGTTACACTCTTCCAGTAGCCTTAACCTCAAAAGTTGGTATAGGCAATTTGCGCTTGTATGTAAATGGTCTTAACCTGCTTACATTCTCTAAACAGAAAATATTTGATCCCGAAGCAACCAGTTCATCTGGTCAGTATTATGTACAGGGAAAAGTTATTAATATGGGCGTAAGTGTAAAATTTTAATTTGAACGATATGAAAACATTTATAAGAAATATTTCAACAATCGCGATACTGTCGGGAGTGCTGCTTGCGTCATGTAAAAAGGAATTTTTGAATACGAAACCTTTGAACCAGGCATCGGCAGAACTTACCTGGGCAGATCCAAATCTTTCTGAAGCCTTTGTAACAGAGTTGTATAACGGACTGCATGATGCCGGGCTGAACCAGGAAAATATGGATTGTATCACCGATAATGCGCTCTATAATTTTGGGAAGCAGAATATAATGGAGGGGAACATAAGCCCGGATAATTTAGGCTGGGTGAACAATACCTATGAATGGAACGAAATGTACGCCAGGATAAGGTCGGCTAACCTTGCTTTAGAGCAACTTGCCAAATCTAAGCTTGACAAAACGCTTGTAGACAGGCTTACCGGCGAAGCTCATTTTATGCGCGCGTATTTTTATAATCAAATGCTTCGCTATTACGGCGGCGTTCCACTTGTAAAAGCTACTTATGCCCTTAATACTCCTGATTTTACCATTGCCAGGAATACTTACGCGGAATGTGTTGATTTTATAGTAAGCGAACTGGATGCAGCGAGCACATTGCTGCAAGGCAAAGATTTGGGAAAAGGCCGTGCCACAAGTGATGCTGCTTTGGCGCTAAAAGCGCGGGTGCTAATGTATGCAGCCAGTGATTTGCATGACCCCGTAAAATTAAAAACTATAAGCACCCTAAGCGGTTATGCGCATCCCGAATATTTGGGCTATACAACCAGCGACCACGATGCCCGTTGGAAAAAAGCACAGGATGCCGCATTGGTTATATTGGCTAAATCCGGCACATATGGCTATGCGCTTAATTTAAGTGCGCCTGCTACTGCTGCCGATGGATTTACCAATTATCAAAATTCCTATTTATCAAGAAATGGGGGCGAAAAAGAGATCTTGTTTGCCCGCTATTTCAGCAATAGCAAGGATGAATGGGGTGCATGGTACGGCAGGAACAATTGTACTAACGGATACCATGGCTGGACATCGAGCGAGCCTACTCAAAACATGGTAGATGATTATGAAATGATGGATGGTTCAAAATTCGACTGGAACAATGCGGCACAAAAGGCAGATCCTTATACAAACAGGGATCCTCGTTTTTATGCATCTGTTTTATATGATGGCGCGCCCTGGAAACCACGTACACCTGATGGCGCGGGGATAGACCCTTATAATGAAATACAAATGGGTACCTATCAAACCGGCAGTTCGGGCAGTCCTGTAGCTTATTTTGGTTTGGATACCAGGAATGGGCCTATCGAAAACTGGAACGGTACCCGTACAGGTTATGCCATCAGGAAGTTTATGGACCCTAACCCGGCCATTGTAGATCAGAACACCCGGTCGGAAGTGCCATCGCCCTTAATCAGGTACACCGAAATTGTTTTCAATTATGTAGAAGCATGTATTGAACTTGGCCAGGAGACCGAGGCCCGAAACTGGCTTAATAAAATCCGTTTCCGTTCGGGCATGCCGGCAATTACAGATGCAGGCGCCGCGCTTAAAGAGCGGTACCGCAACGAACGCAATGTAGAAATGATGTTTGAAGAACAACGTTTTTATGATGCACGCCGCTGGATGATTGCGCCAACAACGCTGGGCAATAAAGTAAGGATCATGAAAATTACGGCGACTTTAAAGGCAGGTAAATCAGTAAGTGTTTACAGGCATAGTACCGATAATTACAACTACACCTACACAGTACAGGAACTTGACCCCGGAGTTGAAAACCGTACATGGAAGGATAGAGTTTACTTTATGCCTATTAGCAGGGACGAGATTAACAAAAACAATAAGTTAGTTCAAAACCCTGGGTATTAATTAAAGGGAAATAAAATTCTTATATATTTATCCTAAAGAATGCCGGCGGTAAAATACCGGCATTCTTTTAAAGTTTTAACCTATAAATTTAAACGGCCCTTGGTGAACACTTACATTAAATTATTTCCACAGTTACTTTTAACCGGCATTATTGCATTAACAGGTTGCGGGCATTCAGCCGAAGTTAAGGGTACCGATGGAAACAACGGCACTCCCCTATTTACTTTACTCGCCCCGGAACAAACCCACGTAGATTTCAGCAATACTTTAACCGAAGGGTTAAATACCAACGTGCTGATGTATGAATACTTTTATAACGGCGGCGGAGTTGCAACGGGCGATTTAAACGGCGATGGTTTACTGGATATATATTTTACCGGCAACATGACCGATAATAAATTGTACCTGAACAAAGGACACATGCAGTTTACGGATATTACCACCGTTGCAGATGTGGCCGGCCGGCCCGGTCCCTGGAAAACAGGGGTTACCATGGCCGATGTAAATGGCGATGGTAAGTTGGATATTTACGTTTGTTACTCAGGAAACTTAAGGCCCGAAAAACGCCAGAACCAACTATTTATCAATGGCGGGAACGACAAAGATGGTGTTCCGCATTTTACAGAACAGGCACAACAATATGGATTAGCAGATGCCGGATACAGCACACAAGCTGTATTTTTTGACTACGACAGGGATGGCGACCTGGATATGTTTTTATTAAACCACAGCCCTATTCAACTGCCGGTTTTAGATGAGGTAAATACAGCGGCTATCTTAAAGAAATTAAATTCGCCTAATGGCGTGCGACTATACAAAAACGACAATAACGTTTTTAAAAATGTAACAGAACAAGCTGGAATAAGCAGTTCTGATTTAACCTATGGCCTGGGAGCGGCAATAGCCGACATCAATGGCGATGGATGGCCGGATATTTACATATCAAATGACTACACCATACCCGATTTTTTGTACATCAACAACGGCGATGGTACCTTCACCAATAAATTGCAATCTTCACTGGGGCATACCTCACAGTTTTCTATGGGGAATAATGTTTCCGACATAAATAATGATGCCTTACCGGATATTTTTACACTTGATATGCTTCCTGAAGATAATCACAGGCAAAAGCTATTGTTTGCACCTGATAATTACGAAAAGTTCGGCTTAACGCTTCGTACGGGGTTCTATTACCAATATATGCGCAATATGCTGCAAATAAACAATGGGAATGGTACTTTCAGCGAGATAGGGCAGCTATCAGGCATCTCCAATACCGACTGGAGCTGGGCTCCCCTATTTGCCGATTATGACAATGACGGCTGGAAAGACCTGTTTGTAACCAACGGCTACACCCGCGATTTTACCAACATGGATTTTGTAAAATATATGGGCGATTTTTTGAAGGATAAAAGATTAATGCGTAAGGATATATACAATCTGGTACAACAAATGCCATCATCGCAGGTAAAAAGTTACCTTTTTAAAAACAATGGCAATTTAACGTTTACCAACACCAGCGCCTCATGGGGCATTACACAATCATCAAACAGCAACGGCGCAGCCTATGCCGACCTGGATAACGATGGTGACCTGGACCTGGTGACCAATAACATTAACCAGCCTGCATTCATCTATCAAAACGAATCAGATAAACAAGCAAATAACCATTACCTGCAACTCAAACTAAATGGTGCGGGTAAAAACACCGAGGGTGTAGGGGCAAAAGTTACCATTTATACAAAAAACAAAAAACAGTACCTTGAACAGATGCCAAGCCGCGGCTTTCAATCCAGCGTATCGCCTATATTGCATTTCGGATTAGGTAACGATAGTGAAGTTGATTCATTGCGCATAGTATGGCAGCAGGGCAAAGAGCAGGTGATAAAAAACATCAAAGCAAATCAACAGTTAACGCTGGATGAAAAAAATGCTGTTAACACTTCTTTGTTACCCAGGGCTGTAAAGCCTATTTTCGCAGAGGTGGCCTCACCAGTAAATAACAAACAGGAAAAAAATGCGCTTAATGATTTTAAAAGGCAGCCACTAATGGTAAACCCGTTATCATTCACAAGTCCGTGTATGATAAAAGGCGATGTAAACGCCGATGGCCTGGAGGATGTGTATGTAGGTGGCGGTAACGGAAAACCAGGCACCATATATATACAAGAAGCAGGTGGTAAATTCGCCGTAAAATCACAGCCTGCTTTTGACGCCGATAAAAAAAGCACCGATGCGGATGCCGTATTTTTTGATGCCAATGCCGATGGCAAGCCAGATTTATACGTGGCCTCCGGAGGTTATGATAATTATACAGCTGATGATCCTTTGTTACAGGACAGGCTTTATTTAAATGATGGAAAAGGTAATTTCACCCGGGCAGCAAAAGATGCATTACCCGCAATGCGCAGTAGTAAAAGCTGTGTAAAAGTAGCTGATATTAATGCAGATGGCCATCCTGACCTATTTGTAAGCGGCAGGGTAATACCTGGCAGGTATCCGGAAACTCCACAGAGTTACATCCTGATAAATGATGGCAAAGGACACTTTACCGACGAAACCGTAAAATACAACCCAGGCCTGCAACATATAGGTATGGTAACCGATGCTGCATGGGTAGATATGAATGGAGATAAAAAACCCGATTTGGTTTTAGTTGGCGAATGGATGCCGGTAACCGTAATGATCAATGAAAACGGAAAGCTGGTAAATAACACAAAGGCTTATTTTGACAAGCCCAATAGTGGCTGGTGGAACAAAATATTAATAGAAGATTTTAACCACGACGGGCACCCCGACCTGATTGTTGGCAACCAGGGGTTAAATACCCAGTGCAAAGCCAGCGATAAAGAGCCAGCAGAAATGTATTATAAGGATTTTGACGATAACGGCGCAGTTGATCCTATCTTTTGCTTTTACATTCAGCATAACAGCTATCCATATGTTTCAAGGGATGAGCTTTTAGAGCAGATTAGCATGATGCGCCCGCGTTTTCCTGATTATAAGAGTTATGCCGATGCTACGCTTACAGATATATTTACCCCGGTAGAATTAAAAGACGTAGGACATTTACAAGCCAATAACCTGGCTACTACCTGCTTTTTAAGTGATGGCAAAGGTAAATTACATTCATCCCCGTTACCTTTACAGGTTCAGTATTCACCCGTTTTTACAATAACCGGTCTCGATTATAATCATGACGGCAACCAGGATTTACTTTTATGCGGCAACATTAACAGGGCCCGGCTGCGTTTAGGCAAGTACGACGCCAATTATGGCATACTGTTAAAAGGCGATGGGAAGGGACATTTTGAATATATCCCTCAACTTCAATCTGGGTTTAAATTATGGGGCGACGTAAGAAGCGTTATAGAAATTAATCAAACATTATTATTCGGGATCAATCAACAGGGAGTAAAAGCCTATAAAGGATTTTAATTTTATGAAAAGGAAGGCATTTTTAACAACTATCCTGTTTACAACGGCTATTTTATATAACAGCTGTAATAAAAAGCAGGCTCAGCCGGCATTAACAAGCGCCGATATTACCAAGGTAATTGATCATATGACGGTTATTATGATCCATGATGTAACCAACCCTCCTTTAGCCGCTCGTTTCTTTTCATATACCTGCCTTGCGGGATATGAAGTTGTAGCGCAAAACGACAAAAGTGTTAAGAGCATGCATGGCGTTTTAAATGAATACCCCGTTGTTAAAAAACCGGCTTATGCCAAAGGATATGCCTACCAGTTAAGTGCATTAATAGCCATGATGGAAACTGCCGGAAAGCTGCAGCCCTCAGGTAGCTTATTAATAAAATATGAGCAGAGTTTTTTGGATTCGTGTAAAAAGATAGGTTTTACCGACGAGGTTATCGACAGCTCAAAACATTATGCGCAGGCTATCAGTAAGCAGATACTGGCTTATGTTAAAAAAGACAAATACAACAGGATTAGTAATTATACAAGGTACACCCCGCTTGGCAAAGAGGGGACCTGGGACCCTACCCCACCGGCTTATATGGCCCCTGTTGAGCCTTATTTTAACACTATTCGTCCGCTCACGCTTGATTCGGCCTCTCAGTTTCTGCCCGCGCCCCCTATACCTTTTTCGACCGATAAAAATAGCGCCTTTTATAAATTCATGATGATGAATTATAAAGCAAGCGCCGAAGGATTAACACCCGCGCAACGCACTATAGCAGGCTTTTGGGATTGCAATCCATTTGCTGTTCAGGATAACGGGCACATGCTGATAGGGTTAAAAAAGATTTCGCCAGGCGCACACTGGATGGGCATCACCGGTATAGCCTGCAGACAAACAAAAACCGGTTTTTCAAAAGCGCTGGAGATTCATACCATGGTGGCCATAGGATTGCTGGATGGTTTTATATGTTGCTGGGACGATAAATACCGCACCAACAGGGTGCGCCCTGAAACTGCAATACGTAAATATATTGATGTTAACTGGAAGCCGCTGCTGCAAACACCGCCCTTCCCTGAGTACATCAGCGGCCACTCGGTTATATCGTCAGCATCAGCAGTAATACTTAGCCATTACTTCGGCAACAATTTCCATTATATCGATAATGTGGAACAAAAATATGGCCTTGCCCCCCGCAGTTTCAATTCATTTACACAGGCCGCTACCGAAGCAGGTATGTCCCGGTTTTGGGGTGGCATTCACTTTAAAGATGCAATTGATAATGGCATAATACAAGGAGTTAAAGTTGGCCAATGGGTATTGGCCAAGTATGAAAACCCGTCGATACATCATTAAATAAAATAATTTTTGCCTGCAATCTATTCTGTCCCAATCTAATGCTAACCCAACTCACACTTTAATAATGCCCATATGAAACTTAAATACCTTGCACTATCTATACTGTTCCTTTTAAATGTCATTAACACAATTGCTCAAACCCATACCTTTGCGTTAGGTGACGATGCCTTTTTATTGGATGGCAAACCTTTCCAGATGATATCGGGCGAGATGCATTACCCCCGGGTACCGCGCGAGGCCTGGCGCTCGCGTATGAAAATGGCCAAAGCGATGGGACTAAATACTATAGGAACTTACGTGTTTTGGAACCTGCACGAACCGCAAAAAGGAAAATTCGACTTCACAGGAAATAACGATGTAGCAGCATTTGTGCGCATAGCCCGGGAAGAAGGACTATGGGTAATACTGCGCCCAAGCCCCTATGTATGTGCCGAATGGGAATTTGGCGGTTATCCTTACTGGCTGCAAAACGAAAAAGGGTTAGAAGTACGCAGTAAAGAGCCCCGGTACCTTAAAGAATATGAAAGCTATATTAAAGAGATAGGCAAACAACTGGCCCCGCTGCAAATAAACCACGGTGGTAACATATTAATGGTACAGATAGAAAACGAGTACGGTTCCTACGGCAGCGACAAGGAATACCTTGCTATCAACCAAAAGTTCTTTAAAGAGGCCGGTTTCGATGGCTTGCTGTACACCTGCGATCCGGCGCCCGATTTGGTAAAAGGCCACTTGCCTGGCCTGCTCCCGGCCGTTAACGGGCTGGATGACCCCGCTAAGGTGAAAAAAATCATCAACGACAACCATGATGGTAAAGGCCCATACTATATTGCCGAATGGTACCCGGCCTGGTTTGATTGGTGGGGCACCAAACATCATACCGTACCTGCCGAACATTATGCAGGTCACCTTGATTCTGTGTTGGCAGCAGGTATATCTATCAATATGTATATGTTTCATGGCGGTACAACACGCGGATTCATGAACGGCGCCAATTATAAAGACGGAACTCCTTACGAGCCGCAAATCAGCAGCTATGATTATGATGCCCCATTGGATGAGGCAGGTAATGCCACCTCAAAGTTCATGAAATTCAGGGAGGTAATACAAAAACACTTGCCTGCCAGCGTGAAGCTTCCTGCTGTTCCGGCAGCTAAACCGGCTGTAGCTATACCGGCAATTAAGTTTGTACATTCGTTAAGCCTGTTGAATGCCTTGCCTGCCCCCAAAGCAAACATCACCCCGCTTACTTTTGAAGACCTGCGTCAGGACTATGGCTTTGTATTATACCGTAGCACAATCACAGGCGGTAAAACCGGTGTACTTAAGCTTAAAGAATTAAGAGACTATGCGGTAGTGATGATTAATGGCAAAACCGTTGGCACGCTTGATCGCCGGCAGAACCAGGATAGCTTAACCCTTACTTTGCCAGCCGGGAAAGCAAAATTGGATATTTTGGTTGAAAACCTCGGCCGAATCAACTTCGGCAAGTACCTGTTACAAAATAAAAAGGGCATTACCCAACAGGTTCTTTTCGCCGGCAACGAAGTGCTGCATTGGAAAATGTATTCGTTACCCTTCAATAATTTAAACACGGTTAAGTTTGGTACAGCTAAGCATAATTCCAGTTCGCCATCAATTAAAAAGGGAAGCTTTAACCTCGGCAAGGTTGCAGATACCTACCTTGACCTGAGCCACTGGGGCAAAGGCGTGGTTTGGGTGAACGGGCACAACCTGGGGCGATACTGGAATATCGGCCCGCAGCAAACCCTATACCTGCCTGCAGAATGGCTAAAAAAAGGACATAATGATATTGTTATCCTGGAACTATTGAAACCGGAACAAAATCAATTATCCGGCTTGAGTAAGCCGGTATTAGATCAACTACAGCTTTAAAAACAAAAAGCACTAATGATAAATCCATACGGATACTATTCCACAACCGGAATTTATCATCAGTGCTTTAATTTTTGATTAACCTGCCACAGCAGATTTTCCGATGCGGCAGGCATCAAATAAAGTTTAGGTATTATTTAGTTTGATAGAAAAGTACCCTGTCAATTACCTGTATGGCGCCGTTTACAGGCAAAATATTGCTTGTTCGTACACTTACATAGCCTACAGAATTTGAGAAATCATTTAACCGCATGGTAAAATTCTGATCGTCGTTAACACGCAGTGTTATCACGGACGTGGGATTTAACGGATCATAATTTAATGGCTGAAGCGTAGTGGCAATCACATTGCCGGGCGTTAAGTTATTAAATGAGTATGCTCCCTGCACAATCAAATACAACAGGTAGTTTTTTACCTGCTCTTTGGGGTAATCGCTCCACTTTTTGCCCGGCACACCATTTACCAGGTATTTCCCCCAATAACAATCAGCAGTTATGGTGGGTACTTTATTCACCAGGGTTGTTCTGTAAATGGCATCGTTATGCAATAGGATAAATGTACAGTTTGTTTTAATGTACAGGTTTGTATCTATCCCCGAATATTCAATAGCCTGCCGCATCAGTTTAAAAATGGTGTCCTTACCGGCAAAATTGTAGCTGCGGTCCTTAATGTATTGCCAGGTGGTTTTATCAATATGCGGATCGAGCACATAAGGGTGATAATCGGCATTTTCCTGCAACTTTAATCCGGCCACATTACAGCCCGCCATGCTTATTAATAAGCCTGCAAAAACTAACCATATGGATGCTTGTTTTATCTTTTTCATTTGATATTGTTTTAAAATGCCATGATTAATAAGGTGGATTCTGAGTTAGCTTAGTATTAGCGTTTAATACGTTTTGATTGATTGGCCACAATACCTTTCTCGGATCGCCAAAACCGGTAGAAGGGAATCCCTTGGCCAACTGCCTGTTCCTGATCACCGGATCCATAGTGCTGATGATGATGTCGTTTCTTTGCAAATCAAACCAGCGCTTCGCCTCGCAGAAAAATTCCAACTGCCTTTCGCGCAGGATACCGTTGGCATTTACCGGGCTGCCGTAAAGCATGGCATCGGCATTGGCAAAATCGCTTGCCTGGTACGCAGGCAGGCCCGCCCGGGTATGTACCTTATTCAGATAAACCAGGGCGTTGGTAAGGTCGCCTGTTTTGTTTAAAGCTTCGGCCCTCAGCAGGTAAATATCGGCCAGGCGATACAGCGGAAAATACAAGTTGGCCTGTGGCGAAGGGGGATAAATCTGGTTACCGTTCTTATCCAGGTTGGGGGCATAATACTTTAATATTTTATCGTGGTTACTCACTTTAAAATCAATACTCTGAGAGCCCCTGATATCAGCCGTTACCGTTGTATAATAGGTCCATAAGTCCGGATCAACAGCAAAATCACTATTGGTATCACCGGCACCTATCTCCTGCGAGGTTTTGTTACCGCCATCAACCGTAAAATCCCAGTTTAAACTCCAAATGTTCTCTTTTGTATTTGTTGGGGCAATAAAATTGTTTTTCCAATTGGCGGTGGATTCCAAACTGTAACGGTTTAATTTAAACAGGTTATCGCACCACAATAAGGCATTGGTATAATCATGATTATACATATAAACATCCATTAGCATGGCTGCAATACCACCGGAATTCAAATTCCATACTACAGCAGCGGTGTGGTCAGACAGGTCATAGGCTTTAAGCAAATCTGGAAGGATGACGTTTTTTACAATATCAGCTGCCGGTGTTACAACTTTGTATGGGTCGGTACTTAAATCTTCATAAGGCTCTGTCCATACTGGCACATTTCCCCAAAGCCGTATCAACCAAAAATAACAGTAGGCCCTTATACCCAAGGCTTGCGCCTGCAGATCCTTTGACAAAACAGGATCGATACCATCAATAGCAGGAATATATTTTATGGCAAAATTAGCCCGGCTTATAGCAGCATATATCAGCGTCCAATCGGCACCGGTGGTTGTAGGCGTTAATACGTTTAATGCCAGCGGCAGGCCATCATTATAAGTGGGGTGAAAAGTGAGGTTATCACTCCGTCCGTCGCCCCAATAAATATACTGGGTACTAAACATATCCTGAATACCATCGTATATCCCGGCAATACCGGCCTTGGCATCATCAGATGTTTTCCAAAATTCACTACTCGCCAACTGACTTTTTGGGGGCTGATCCAACAGCTTTTTGCAGCTAAACAACGCAATGGAAAGCATCAAAAAAGTAATGTGTAATATTTTTTTCATGACTAAATTCATTAGAAATTAACATTTATTCCAAAACCAAACTCGCGCCTACGCGGATACCGGCCACTGTCATTCCCCGGTGTTAATGCCGAACTTGAAGAAAACTCAGGATCGTACCAGGAATAATTTGTCCAGGTGAGCAGGTTTGCTCCATACACATAAGCCCCAATATTTTTGAGTTTAATGCGCGAAGCTATATTTGCAGGCAGGTTATAGGTAAACTTTGCATAGCTGAGCCTTATAAACGAAGTATTTTCCAGGAACCGGGTTTGCGTACCAGGGAAGTTAGCGGTTGAGTTTTTGCGACCCATATAAGGTATATTGGTAATATCCCCCTGGTTTTTCCACGAATTATAAGTGGTATTATTATCGGCAACAATGCCCGATGTTGCAAGGTTATCTAAAGTTTGCCTTGGGCTGTTATAAGCCTCTCCGCCCCAGGTGGTGTTAAGCGTAAACGACAAGCTAAATTGTTTGTAAGTAAACGTATTGATGATAGCACCGTAAAACGATGGCTGGGCATTACCAATGATCTGCCTATCGTTAGCATCAATCACGCTATCCTTTTTAACGTTGTCAAATATCATATCGCCCCCCAGCAATAAAGCTCCGCCAGCGTACATATGGTGCACTGTACCCGTATAAGTATTACCGTTCAGCTCATAGCCCGTGGCAGTTTTACCATCGGCAGATACGCCAACCGGTGTTAACCTATTCCAATCACCGTCATAAGCGTTTGAGGCATCATACCTGTAAACGCCCAGGCCCTTGTAGCCATAAAAATCGCCGATTTTGCCGCCCTCCTGAACCAGGTAGGTAGCGCCTCCTGCCGTGGCCAAAAATGGTTGATGATTGTAAAGGCTCCTGATTTTGTTGCGCTCGATAGATAAACTCGCGTTAATATTCCAGATAAAATTTTTGGCAGCAACCGGTGTTGCGTTTACAGAAAACTCCCAGCCGTTATTTGCAATATCGCCAACGTTTACATATACGTTGGTAAAACCCGTCTCCACGGGAATATTACGTTGATAAAGCAAATTTTTAGTTACCTTTTGATAATAATCAGCTGTTATATTGAGCCGGGAATTGAAGAATTGAAGATCTAAACCAATGTTTTTCTGAATGTTACTCTCCCATTTTAATTGCGTATTGCCAAATTGGTTGCTTAAAACTACGCCATTGATAGCATTATAAAAGGACGAGCCAAAAGTATAAATCAGCAGGTTGGAGTTGGCCGGAATACGATCATTACCCACCTGCCCATAGCTCACTCTCAGCTTAGCATCGCCCAGGACTTTTTTAGACCAACTCATGAACGATTCGTCGGAGAAGCGCCAGGCAGCAGATGAGCCATAAAAATTACCAAACTGATTGGATGAACCAAATTTTGACGATCCATCCCGGCGATAAACTGCGCTGATGATGTACCGGCTTTTGTAGTTGTAACCTGCACGGGCGTAAAATGATTCGCGGCTGGTTGATCCGGCGTCGGTTCCCGTATTGGTCAAATCTACAGTACCGGCAACGTTTGAGGTATATATAGTTTCGTTTGCATAATTTGTACCCGCTATTTTAAAGCTGTTATTCTGCGTTTTTTCGGCACTTATACCTGCTACGGCAGATATGGAATGGTTTTGGCCAAATGTTTTATTGTAATTTAAAAATCCCTGGTATGCCCAGTTGGTGTTAACGGCAAAACTCTCCCTCCCCGAATTAACCAACGGGTTGGCACTGCTTAATAATTTAGGATCAAAGAAAGTATTATGGGGCGTTGATAAACCAAAATCGAAGTTATTGGTTAAGCGCAGGTCCTTGGTAATGCTATAATCAACCTGGTTAAACAAATCGCCGGTATACGTATTGGTTACGTTAACCTCCAGTAATGCAACTGACAACTGGTTGCGACGCCCGCTAATGTAACCGGTTAAGGTACCATCGGGATAATACAACGCTAAGTTTGACGGCCGCTGAAATGCCTGGTTAATGGTATTACCTTCGTTAATGTTATTGTTGGTATTGAAACCAAAAGATAAACGGTTGCTATATTTAAACTTAGGCGATACCTGGTAATCTAAATTAAAACGGGCCTGCAACGTTTTTGAATAGCTGTTAACTATCAGCCCCTGATCATTAATATACCTTATGCTTGAGTAGTATTGTACGCTTTTTTCGCCGCCGCTCACGCCAAAATCAATGATATCTTTTTTGGCCAGTTGTGTAATTACGCTCTGATTATCGTTATCTGAGTTAAAAACCACATTTAATGAGTCGTTTGTGGTGGTTGGTTTATCGGGGCTATTACCGTTGTACAAATTTCTTTCAACACGCAGGTCTTTTGAGTTTGGCTGCTCCAGCTTATGGGCCATTACGCCAAAAATGCGGGCATACTGGGCGTTAATAAGCGGCTTACCCGGCTGCCCACGCTTGGTTGTAATTAATATGACACCATTGGCTGCCTGCGAACCATAAATAGCGGCGGATGCAGCGTCTTTTAGCACCTCAATTGATTGGATGTCATTGGGGTTTACGTTATCGGCACTTTGGCTTAAAATACCGTCAATTACAAAGAGGGGCGAATTACCGGCAGTTGAAAAGGTAGACCCGCCGCGTATTTGAATGGAGCCGGTTGCGCCAGGCTCGCCCGAGTCATTTACTACCAATACGCCCGATGCCTGTGATTGTAAAGCATCGATAAGGTTTATTGGATGGCGTTCTTCTATCTGTTTGGCAGTTACGGTTGATATTGCCCCGGTTAAATCGCGTTTTACCACCGATTGACCGTACCCGGTTACCACTACCTCGTTTAAATCGGTAGACGATTCCTTTAGTGTAACATTGATAGTTTTACGATCGCCGACCGCTACTTCTGTAGATATAAAGCCGATAAATGAGAACGTTAACACAGCATCGTTATCCGGCGCGTTGATGGTAAATTTTCCGTCTAAATCGGTAACAACACCCGTTTGCGCCCCCTTTACCCTTACACTTACGCCAGGCAACGGGCCTCCTTTATCGTCGGTTACACGCCCGGTAATATACCGGGGCGGCGGCTGTAAGGTTTTATCAAAAATTATAACCAGGTTGTTATTGCCCAGCTTATATTTTAAATCTGTTTTGGTTAGCAATACATCCATCGCCTCGCTTATCGAAGCATTTTTAAGGATGATGTTGCCAATATTCTTTTCATTCAGGGCATCGTCGTTGTAAACAAAACGATAACTGCTTTTTTTCTCAATTTCGGTAATCGCCTTTTTTACCGAAACATCGTGAAGATTAACGTTAATTTTATCCTGGGCGTAGCCTTTTGCAAAAACCTGAAATGCAGATATAATTATCAGGATTAAGGTACACTTTGTCATGAGTAATATTTTTAATAGGCATTGCAACCGCACATTACTTATGCGGCAAGCATTTTTTTTCATAATTTAGTATTTAGGTTACTTTAATTATTGGTTTAAGAAGACTCGTAGTTGCGGTACCAATTATTGCGGGGAATGCGACAACATTCTCCGCTTTTTTGGTTTAATAGTTTTAAAGTTCAAATTTTATCATAGGCATATTTTTAGGTATTAACATTATTGGTTAGTAAATAATCACCTCTTTGTACTCAATCAAAAAGTTAAAATTGCTGGTTGCTCTTAGTGCCTCCAACGCTGTACTTAGCGACTCCGTGGTGAATTTCCCGCTAAACCTTTTCTCCTTTAAATCATCATTTTTAAATGAAATGGAAACGCCATACCATCTTTCCATTTTTTTTGCCACTTCATCAAAATACTCGTTATCAAATACCAGTTTATTTTCCAGCCATTGCGCTTCTGACGGCAACGAGTCGGTTTTTGCGGTGCGCAAAGTGCTCAAGGTAATCAGGGCTTCGTCTTTATTGTTATGATTGTGTTTGGGATTAAGGATTGTCAATTTCTCGGCGGGTTTTAATATAATCCGTTGTTTTGGCCCCGTAGTGGTAATCAATTCTATTCTCCCCCGTATCAGTGATGTTTCAGAAACATTGTCGTTTGCATACGACCGGACATTAAAAGCAGTGCCCAGCACTTTTATACGCATAGAAGCCGTATTTACAATAAATGGATGTTCGGCATCTTTCACAACATCAAAGAAAGCCTCGCCGGTCAGGCGTATTTCCCTGTTGCCGTTACCATAATTTGTTTTGTAAAAAATTTCGCTCCCTGCGTTAAGCCAAACCTTAGTGCCATCGGGCAATACAATCTTGCTAATGTTTCTTCCAGCTGCTACAACTTGATAGGTTTTAACATTATAGTTACCTGAATAATTTTTCCAATAAAAAAAAGACAATAGGGCAAACACCAGGCAAGCCGCTGCAACGAGTGCCTGAATAACCCTACGCTTTGTATTTTTAATCCGGGGGACAGCCTCGTTAGCAGGGCTTTGAAATGTATCGGAATCTGTGTTACCGGTTTCGAGTCGGCTCTCGAGTTTATCCCATTTTTGCTGAAGTTTATGCGGAATAAAACGGGGTGGCTTATTGGGATTTTGCCGCCACATGGCCTCTAATATTTGTATGGAATAAACATCGGCCCAGGGCTGCATGAGCAAATGATGCAGTTGACGAAGCTCTTCGGGAGTAGCCTCGTTATTAAGTTTTTTGCCGACAAGTGTCCAAATAGTGTCCTGATCCATTTTTTTGCTTCAGAAACAAGGACAGGAGAAAATGAAAATACCCCAGTGAAAAATAAAATTTAATTTGAGGATGCTTTTTTTATTGTTCTTTTATGGTGATGAGGCGATGCAGATATTGCCGTGGCTATTGCCTTAAGCGCATTTTTCATGTGATACTCAACGGTTTTAACTGAGATATTTAGTATCTCGGCCACCTTACGATATTTCAAACCATCCTCCTTAACTAATTTAAATACTACTTTGCATTCATCGGGTAGCCGCTGTATGGTATAATTGATGATTTTTGCGAGTTCATCGGTGATGATTACATCCTCAACAGAACCATTGGCATCTTTAAGCTCAAAACTAACCGATTCTATATCAACACAAGTTATCCGATTTGACAAATTATGATTGATGGCCCTGTTTTTTACCGCTACATATAAATAAACCGTCAAATTGTTCACTTCTGTTAGCCCGGCCCGGTTAGCCCATATTTTCACAAAAACGTCGTCCACAATCTCCTCGCCTACCTCCGTTACCTTCACGTAGGAGCAGGCTAACTTCAACAACCTTTCGTAGTATAAAAAGTAGATCTTTTTAAAAGATGCCAGATCACTGTCACGCGCAATTTTTATTAATAGATCTTTAATATTAATATTTAACATTCTTTAATGAGGTTTTGGTACGCGCATTTACAGGGGGGAAATGCATACAATTGGTTACGCTAAATTTAGTTGAGAAAAACAAAGCAGAAGTAAACTATAATAGCTTATTACTAATCTGCTTTTACAATTCGAACAAGCAGTGGTTGTTGAGGCGGGTCTTAAAGCGAATATGGAGGGAAGATCAGGAAATTGCTGCGCCCAATAAAATACTTCCTTGCTATAACAATGGTATCAAAAAAAAAGCGGACAGAGACGAAAATCCGTCTCTGTCCGCTCAAGGTTTTCCCACATGGACTCGAACCACGATTGTCTGAACCAGAATCAGAAGTGCTACCATTACACCATAGGAAAATATCAATCAAGCGCAGATTACGCCTGCTTAATATGCAAATATAAGACCAATGGCTTTATTTAGCAAAAATAGTTAAAGACTGGTTTCAGTATATTTTTTGAAATTATCCAGGATAGCCTGCCAGCCTCCCCTTTGCATTTCAATAGGATTTTGCGTTTCGGGGTCAAATGTTTCCGTTACCTTAGTGGTGTCGCCATCGCCAACAAACTCAATTCTTACTTTCCGGCCATCACCAAGCCCATATTCTATCAGGCTATATTGCGCTACATTACTGTAAACACCTTCAAAATCAAAACTGAAACTTCCATCTTTTGCAGCCATGGTTGTTTTAAACTTGCCGCCTGTTTGCGCGTCGTTATCGGCGTAAGGCGCGTGCCAATCGTCTGATGCATGGCACCATTGGGTAATATGCTCCGGTTTAGTCCATGACTCCCAAACTTTTTCTATAGGCGCGTTTATGGTGGCTTCTACGGTGATAGGTGTTTTAGCTGCAGTTTCCATTTTATTTTTTTTATTGATTTGTTGTTTATAAAATTAGCAGAATATTTTAAAACGGAATATGGCTAAATGCGACATTTGTGGGGTGTGAATTACAGGTAGAAATGTTTAATATAATTAATTGCGTTTTTATATTTGGCGCAACAATAAGCATCCTTTATCACAATAATTCTGCCCTATCATTAAAAAAACTATAGCCGATGAGTTTTCTAAAGAATATATTTAAAGGTGGCGAACAACCTGTTAGGTCGTACGCAGATTTTTGGACTTGGTTTCAAAAAAATGAAAAGGCTTTTTTCAGAGTAGTTAAAGAAAAGAGGGATATCCACAAAGATTTTTTCGACAAACTTTCGCCAAAGCTTAACGAGCTTAAAGATGGATTTTATTTTTCAACCGGCATATTTGATGAGCATACCGTCAAACTTGTTTTGACTGCCGATGGCGCAATCAAAAACATTCCCTTTGTAGAAGAGCTTGTTAAAGCCGCCCCCCAAATAAATGGTTGGAAGTTTACCGCACTGAAACCTGCTTTAGACATTACAAACGTATATATCAAAATGGGCGGCTATAAATTTGCAGATGAAAACATCCATTTTTATGCAAACACTTCGAATGAATTCCCTGATGAAATAGATATCACCGTTTTACATGACGACCTTACCCAAAAAAATAAAGACACCATCATCAATGGGATATACATTTTCCTTGACAATTTCATTGGCGAACTAAATTTTGCTACAACCATAGATAACGTGAATGTTATAGGTAAAAGCGAGGCGGAAAAAGAATTAGTACCAATAGCCAAACTAAAAGATTTTTTAAAATGGCGCGAAAAAGAATTTATTGAAAAGTACGAAGGCATAAGACACAACACACAAAACGACACTTATTCGGGGCTTGAAGCAACCCTGAACAGCGGCAATCCCGTGGTGGCTATCATTAACACCGATTTACTTAACTGGGACAGCAAAGCATCGCACCCCTGGATTATGAGTGTTGAAATTAAATATGGCGGTACAGCCAATAACGGCATGCCCGACGACAAAACCTATCAACTGTTGGATGATATTGAAAAGGATATACTTCGTGAATTGAAAGACTTCGACGGTTACCTGAACATTGGCCGCCAAACTGCAGAAAACACCCGGGATATATATTTTGCCTGCAGAGATTTCAGAAAACCATCCATTGTCGCTTATAGTATTGTACAAAAGTATTCCGGCCAGGTTGATATAACATATGATGTTTATAAAGACAAATACTGGCAATCATTCGAGCGGTTTAGATAGTTATAACATGCGGCGAACAGCAATTAATTTATGTTGTATCGATGGGCTACCAGTAGAATCATTGTTTACTATATTCAAGTGCAATGTATTTTAAAATCATAGTATTGGGGATATAAATTAAGAAATAAAGCATCATATATTTATCATATTCAAATCACTATCAGTTTAATTGTGTGGTAATTAATACCTTTATCTTAGTATTTAACAAGCAGCTATGCAAGCCATCACTATCGACGAATTTTATAAACAGGTAGGTAAAGACGATACAGAGTCGCTGTTACCGGCCGGCATCAATAAAGAAATAGGACATTTCAATATATTCAACCTGGAAGAACTGATTCCTCGTTTTAAAGACGACCCGGGGCATATGCCCTACAACCGCAGGGCTTACTACAAAATAAGCCTGGTGAGGGGGAAAAACATTGCGGAATATGCTGATAAGGTGATCCACATCGAAAAAAATGCTTTGCTTTTTGCTACGCCTAAAATACCCTATAACTGGGTACCGCAGGATACGGACCAGGCCGGATATTTCTGCATTTTTACCGGCGATTTTTTAATACAATCAAAAAGTGGGGCTGTATTAGATGAATTACCCATCTTTCGCCCGGGTGGCTACCCGGTTTTCCAGGTTACCGATGCGCAGGCAAACGAACTGGAGCTGATGTTTAAAAAAATGCAGCAGGAAATAAGCTCTAATTATTTGTTTAAGTACGATCTTATCCGCAATTATGTAATGGAGGTAATTCATTACGGCCAAAAACTGGAGCCCCTAACCACCTACAACAGTGCGCATAATGCATCGGCCAGGGTATCATCCCTGTTTATCGAGTTGCTGGAAAGGCAATTCCCGATAGCATCTCCACAGCAAAAAATAACATTACGAACTGCGCGCGATTATGCCGACCGCTTGGCCGTCCACAGTAATCATTTGAATAAAGTTTTGAAAGAAAATACCGGCAAAACCACAACCGAGCATATAACCAACCGGCTTATCCAGGAAGCTAAAATCCTGCTCAAACAAACCGATTGGAACATATCAGAAATTGCCTACAGCCTGGGATTTGAACAGCTATCGCACTTTTCAAACTTCTTTAAAAAACAAACATCACTATCGCCAATTGAGATACGGGCAAAAATTGTTTGAAATTGATAAATAGCTGATTGATGATTGCAAACATGTTATGGACAATGGCACGTAGCTTAGCGCTATAACAACATAACATCATGACCATTAAATTAATTAGCGGCGCCCTTATTTTATTTGCAGCCTTTATGAGCATAAAACACGGCTGGCAGGGATTAACAATGAAACCAGGTGCCACTGGCCTCGAAGCAGAATTGTTTGGCAAATTGAATTTAAGCCAGGCTACACTAAAAGTACTATCGGTTTTGACACTGCTAAGCGGACTACTTATCCTTATGCCGCAGACTTTTTTAGCAGGTAACATTTTAAACGCTGCCCTGATATTTTTCCTGATGGTGATGTTTTTTTACGTACGTGAATTCAAAACCGCTTTAATTGAGATACCTTTTCTTTTAATTCCGTTGGCATTGATATATCTGAAATATCCACTTGGATAAATTACTTATAATTAACACATCACTCATTCTTATCATCAAAGCTAAATCAACGTATGTTTAATTACTTTATAAATTAGTTTAATGGCTTTAAAGGTAATAGATAATAAGATACTTGCATAAATTTCGCTATATTTTATCAGCAAAAATTTTCATAAAAAAGCCACTTACAAATGCAAGCGGCCCTCTTAATTCTTGATTCTTAATTCTTGCATCTATTTTATTAACGCCTTAATCTTCGTTCACAAATGAACGCAGCATCCAGGTATTTTTTTCATTAAACTGCATAAAGCGGTTCACCATATCGTTGGTACCGTCGTCGCCGGCTTTGGCAGTGATATCTAATATTTCCCTTTCCTTGGCTATCAGGGCGGCAAGGTCGTCAATAATGGCCTTTACCATTAGGGTATCCTTTAAACCAATGGTTTGGATTTCTTTAATTTGGGCAGTTTCAATATAGTCTTTGAAAGTACTATACGGTGGTTTACCTAACGATAGGATCCTTTCGGCCAGTTCATCAATGGTTAATAAAGCAGCGGTATACAACTCCTCAAACTTAAGGTGCAACGTAAAAAAACTTGGCCCTTTTACATTCCAATGGCATCCGCGTAGTTTTTGGTAATGGATGTGGTAGTTTGCCAAAAGATCGTTCAAATGGTCGACAACCGGCTTTACTTTTGTTTCTTCTAAGCTAATTTGTTCAGCATTCATAGTAGTAGTGATTTAGTGCTTTTAATACCGCCGCAGCGGCAATGTTTGGTAAAATTAACACTGTTTTGAAGATATTAAGCATATTTACACACTTTATGACAAAGTTGCTACCATTCATCCAACATCAGTGTAAATGGCCCGTGTGGCGTATCGAGATTGACGGGCCGGGTAATATTATATTTCTGGAAGTACGCAATAGCGGGGATAAATTGGTTTCATTTACATCAATCAGCCTGGATAGCGGTATCGTAAACTTTGAAGGACTTACAACTCCCGAGCGATGGCTTACAGGTATCGAGACCGCGTTTGACGGAGTACTTGTTTTGCATAATTATCAATCAGAAAAAGGCCCGGCACACAAGGGATTAACAGCTATTGACGGGCTGTCCGGAAAAACCTTATGGAGCAATTACACCCTGGCATTTGATCATCTCTCGGCAACTGGACCGGTAGTTTACAATACTCAAATACAGCCCCCAAAGCTCGTTCTGGCCGATATCAAAACCGGGGGGACAGTAAGAACCTATCAGCCTGTTATTGATGTGGGCTTCAACAACCATATTTTAAGCCCGCAGGTGTTACCGGCACAAGCATTTAAAAGTTTGCCCCCCGGTGTTGACGCCTACGGAAATACCGTGGATTACCTTGAGCACAATAATTTTAGAATTGTATCTTTGCACACGTTTTTGGACGGGCAACTTAAACAGCACCTTTATATTTTTGACGATGAAGGTGGTACTGTTTATCACGATTTGTTGCAAAGCGATATACAAAAATTGCAGCCCGAGGCGTTTGTAGTACATGATAATAAACTGATCTACCTTAAAAACAGGTCGGTGTTAATAGTTTTAAATTTACAAAATACTGTATTATAACATATTATGAAATTAAAGGTCCTTTTATTGATCGCTCCCCTACTAACCATTTCTGTCTCCGTTTTTGCAAGCACTGCTAAAGATTCCATTGGTGTTGAAAACCAAAATGGTAAAAAAATCATCCTTCACAAATTAGATCCTAAAGACAATTACTACTCCATAGGCAGGCGCTATAAAGTAAGCCCAAAAGCCATTATCCAGTTTAACAACAACGCCCCGCTTAAAATTGGCGGTACTATTAAAGTACCTACCGACCTGCCATTTGATGAAACACAAACGGCAACCACTGTGCAGCCTACAAAACCTGCGGTACAACCGGCTGTAGTACAGCAAAAGCCCCAGGTTCAGCCCCCTGTTACCAAAACGCCAACTGTAGTTCAACAACCGGTTGCACAGCCACAAACCGCGCCGGTAGTACAGCAACCGGTTGCAGCAGCGCCAAAGCCAGCTACACCTGCACCAACAACAACGCAGCCAGCCGCAGCTGTAAATATGGATAATGTACAACAGTACAAGGTATCGGCCGGCGAGACGATTTACTCTATCGCAAAAAGGTTCAATACTTCAGTTGAGGATATCAGAAATTTAAACAACTTAAGCTCTGATGATCTAAAAGCCGACCAGATAATCAAAGTTCGTACCGGTATGCCGCCAGAAGAACGGACGGTTGCCAAGCAGGATGTATTGAAAACCGATTCGGCAAACATGCCAATTGATAGTGCCGACGCAAAATTTAAAGCCAACCGTTTTGGCTTATATGAAAAAAACGAAAAAGGCGTAGCCACCTGGATAGATGATACCAGCCTTGACCCTAAAAAAGAATTGGTGTTACACCGCACCGCACCAATAGGCACGGTTATAAAAATCACCAACCCGATGAATAATCATACTACTTATGCTAAAGTAGTGGGTCGTTTCACCGATAGCGAGGCTACCAAAAATGTGCTCATTGTAATGACCAAAAATACTGCCGATGCTTTAGGCGCCTTAGATAAACGCATTAACGTAAATATCAGCTACGGAAGCCCGAATGAATAAACCTTATATTATTGGAATTGCCGGTGGAAGCGGATCTGGCAAAACTTTTTTTTTGAAATGTTTCCTGGAGCATTTTACTGCCGATGAAGTATCCCTGGTATCGCAAGACGATTACTACATCCCCGTGGCGCACAATATGACCAAGGAGGAGAATAAGCTATACAACTTTGATCTACCCTCGACTATAGATGACCGGCATTTTCATGATGATATTGGCAAGCTTTTAAATAAAGAACCGGTTATTAAGCATGAGTATACTTTCAACAACCCCGATGCCATCCCAAAGGTGCTGGAAATAAAGCCTGCCCCAATCCTGATAGTAGAAGGCCTGTTTATACTGCACTTTAAAGAGATTGCCGGCATGCTGGATATGAAAATTTTCATAGAGGCCGAAGATGACATAGCCCTGCAGCGCCGCCTTAAACGCGATTTGCTGGAACGTGGCTACTCGCACGATGATGTGATGTACAAATGGGTAAACCATGTGGTGCCAGCCTATAAAGAGTTCCTGTTACCTTACAAAGATGAATGCGATAAGGTGATAACCAACAACACACACGTTGCAGACGATATCATCGCGGTGACAGAAGAAATATCAGCTGATTTGAGAGAAAAGCTTTTTTAAAAGAATTTGAAAATTTGAGGATTAACAAATTATTTCAGACATTTTCAAATCTTCAAATTTTCAAATCCTCAAATTAAGATTAGTTTCCTATAATTTTCCTGGTTTCGTTGTGGTAATCGGTTTTGGTAATTACGCCGGCCCTGAACAGGTTTCTCAACTTTGTAAGTTCAGCTTCTATTTTAGGGCAGCAGTTGTGGGTATTGAGTTTGTATGATCGCAGCGGGTCTTTGTCAGTGCGGAGCGCCCAAACTAACGAAATTATCCAGGCTATCACAGTCCAGCCTAAAAGTACGTTCAACAGTAGCACTGATAAAAAGTTATTTTTTTCCCTGGCCATTATAGATGGCAGGAGATAAACGGGCATTGTAATGGATAACAAAATGAATATTAGTATCAGTTCTGGATAATCTATCATAACTTAATTTAATATTGTCATTTATACGCAATAACTTATCTGTAAGATGCAAATAATTTTCTATTAATGCCATACCTCATTAAGGTATTTTTTTAAAGCACTATCTCCGGCACCTCTCCTTCTATAATTAACTCCCCGGCGGTCGCTTTTATTATCTCTTCTACAGTTACGCCGGGGGCCCGCTCCAGTAATTTAAAGCCGCCCTGCGGCAAAACGTCAAATACGCCCAGCTCGGTTACTATCTTTTTTACACAGTGCACGCCGGTTAAAGGCAAGGTGCACTTAGGTAATAACTTCGATTCGCCCGCTTTGTTTACGTGCTGCATGGCTACAATGATATTTTCTGCCGATGCCACCAGGTCCATAGCACCACCCATACCCTTCACCATTTTACCGGGAATTTTCCAGTTGGCTATATCCCCGTTCTCGGATACTTCCATGGCGCCTAATATAGTCAGGTTAACCTTCCTGGCCCTGATCATCCCGAAACTCATAGCCGAATCGAATATTGACGAACCAGGCAGCATGGTAATAGTTTGCTTACCCGCGTTAATTACATCCGGGTCTTCTTCTCCCTCAAACGGAAATGGCCCCATCCCCAACAACCCGTTCTCCGATTGCAAAACCACATCCATCGTTTCGGGGATGTAATTGGCCACCAATGTGGGGATACCTATACCAAGGTTAACATAGTAACCGTCTTTTATTTCTTTGGCGATGCGTTTAGCGATGCCGTTTTTATCTAACATAAAATTAATTTGAAAATTTGAGGATTTGAAAATTTGAAGATGGATTTAATTTTCATACTATCCACTTTTTGCACTCGCTATAATTTTTGATAATATTTTATTGATCACCTTCAACTTCTCAATCAATGACATACTAAACGGATAACCCTTAGAAAACTGGCAAAGCAATAGGAAATACTCAGTCTCGTCGGCCTCCTTAGCAGCTATTTTAAACTTATGTATAAAATCATTTTTACTTTCCGCATTTTGAGCTTCACGCACATTTGCCCCAATTGATGTACCGGATCTGATGATTTGTTTCGCAATAGCGAATTTCCTATTAGCTTCCAACTCCTCCGAAAACTCAATAATATCAAGCGCGAACTCAAAAGTCAATTTAACAATCAGGTTTTCTTTATCGTCTCTCATTTAATCATTCTTATCCATTTTTAACCATTTTTAACCATTTTCAAATCTTCAAATTATTCATACATTTTCAAATCTTCAAATTCTCAAATTTTCAAATTGTCTTTACCGTCCGGTGTTCAATCCGTTTTTCGTAGTCTTTACCCTGGAAAATCCGGTGTACATAAATTCCCGGCGTATGAATGTGATCAGGATCCAAGTCACCAGGTTCAACAAGTTCTTCTACCTCTGCAATGGTTACCTTTCCGGCCATAGCCATAACAGGGTTAAAATTCCGGGCGGTTGCTTTATAAATAAGGTTACCCATGGTATCTCCTTTCCAGGCTTTTACAATGGCAAAATCGGCATCAAAGGCTATTTCCATCAGGTAATCTTTACCATTAAAATTGCGGACCTCTTTGCCTATCGCTACCTCAGTACCAACGCCCGCCGGGGTAAAAATAGCTGGCATGCCGTAGCCTGCGGCCATACACCGTGTTGCCAGCGTACCTTGGGGGATCAGCTCCACCTCAAGTTCGCCGCTTAAAAGCTGGCGTTCAAATTCAGCGTTTTCGCCAACGTACGATGAAATCATTTTTTTTACCTGCCGTTGTTGCAGCATCAGGCCGATGCCAAAGTCATCAACGCCGGCATTGTTGCTGATACAGGTAAGCTGGCTTACTCCTTTTTTCACCAGTGCGGCTATACATTTTTCGGGTAATCCGCATAAACCAAAACCACCAAGCATCAGGGTCATACCATCCCGGATGTCGCGAATGGCCTCATCGGCATCACTTACTACTTTGTTCATGTTTTATAATTGGTTATTTCAAAACTACTGATAAGAGTCAAGAATCAAGAGCCAGGAATCAAGATTTTTTCAATCGGTAGTCACCAACGATAAATTATTCGCGCCACCATACTGAAGTGGTTTTAATTCTCAATTTTTAACTTTTGATTTTTAATTATTCATGATAATTAAACAAATAAAACAATTAGAAAATTAGAACATTATAATTATCCATCAACACATAAAAACTATGGAATTAAAAGATAACGGGTTTGGCGAAAGTAATGACTTACCAAACGAACAAACGCAAAATAAGCCTAATGCATATCGGGTAGACGATGATGATAACCTGACGGAAGAAAACCTGCAGCATGGCTACCCAACATCGAAAGACGACATAAAAAAACAGGATGCCCCCGGTATGGAAGGGCAAGGCATGGGCGGGCAAAGTTTTGGCGAAAACAACCTGACACCATCGGGTGATGACCCGGCCAATCCGTCGCAAAACGCGGGTTATAACAATGAGTACTTCCGCCGCACGCAGCCATCTGAAGAGCATCCGGAAAATAATAATTTTAAGGATCCTAACCAGTCAGGGTATTCAGATTATAATGCGGCTACAGGTAGCCAGGGTAACGGCGAAAATACCGGTAGCGAGGAAGACGAAAAACCCGGCGAATCGCAGCAACAATACCAGGAAGGAACCGCCGACGATGACGGCAAAGGCGAAGACAACCAAGCCAATATACCAGGGCCAAATGAGGTGCCTGACCAGCAGAAAGTTGGGGAATAAAAATTGATGTGCAGATATGCAGATTTTAGATGTGCAGATTTTTTTTTGAACTCGGTATTTTCTGATTAAATGATTTACAGGAAATGTGGCTTTGCAAATCAAAATCTGATAAATGTGCTTAATCCATGTTCAGACAAAAATTATCTGCACATCTGAAATTTGAAATCTGCACATTTGTCACCACTTAATATTCTTATCGATAAAAGCTATCAAGTCATCGGCCATGGCCTGCTGTTCCTTAGCGCTTGGGTGCCCTGGCGTATTCTTGTAAGGGATCATGTGAGTGTAAATGCCTTTATCGCTTAAACTTGCAACGGCCTTTTCGATATATCCGGGCCATGGCGAACCGTCTTTGGTGGCATCCATACTGCCCAGGATGCAAAGAATTTGGGCTTTGGGATATTTTTTGCGGATATTTTTTACCATCTCCCGGTAGGCTTTGACGATTTGATCAGCCTCGGGTGGCTTTGTGCCGAAACGTTCTTTAAATTGTGGATTATCAGGCATTTTAACTATCCACGAATCGTTTTGAAACAGGTTGATTACCACTACATCGGGGGTATATTTTGTAAAGTCCCAAAGGCTTGTCGGGTCGGTTGGGTCAAGGCGGTTATACATTTCGGGCATAATGAGCGGGAACCAGCTTACCAATACCCCTATGCCGCTTTTAGCCGTTGCCACGTAAGCCGCATCATAATGGCGTGCCGTTATAGCGGCATAGCTAATATAGCCGTTCTCGTAAGGGGCGCTCCCTCTATCCTGCCCTGTAGTATCTTCAACAGCGTAGCCACAGGTGATGGAATTACCAAAAAATTCAATTTTGCGTTTTTTAACAGGTGGCGCCGGTAATATAGATGCCCCTTTATCCAATATAAACTGCACAAAAGTGGTTTTACCCTTATCCCATTCGGTGCGTTTGAATAGTTCAAGGCTATGGTTACCGTCGGGAAGGCCTTCGGCAAGGGTGTATGTTTTCTGGGCGTTTTCCAGGTGTAAGGTGTTGGTTACCTTACCATCTACAATAATTGTAAAATAGTTTTCGCCCCGCTCGTCCTGTAACACAGCCGATACGCCGGTACCTTTAAAGTTAATTACGGCCGATGAACCTGTCCAGTAAAATTCCGCAGCCTCATCGGTCATGTTAATGCGGCCGGTGTATCGGATATGGGTATCCTTGCTTTTGAGCACCAGGCTTTGCGCCTGGCAGGTTAATAGGCCTCCTGAAGTTACCAGGAACAGAATTATAAAGTATAATTTACGCATTTTTTTGCCGGTTTACAGGCCTAATTTATGAATTTTGCCGGCGTAAAACAAGCCAGTAAACATCCCTCCTGCCATGCACCGTTCGCACACCTTCAACATCCTTTTAAACACCAAACTCACACCTTTCAATGCCTTCGCAAGCACCTTTGAAGCACACACCAACTAATGACCTAATGACACGAAGCAAAATGACTAATCAACCGGAGTACCAAATTGCAACAGGTACCCGTTGTAATCGTAAATGGCAAATTCGCGCATGCCAAAATCAAAAGTTTCAATGGGGTAACAAATGATGGCCTGTTCTTTCAGTTCCTTCCACAGCTCATCAACTTTATCCGTACGGATGTACAACGACCCGGTAAACTTGGGCATCCCGAAGGGCTCATGCTCATTGGGTAGCGCAAACATAATTTCGATATCATCGCGGCTAACCGTTGCCCAACCCCAGCGCTCATCATATCCAACACATGTAAAGCCCAGGTTACTAATGTAATAATCTACTGTTTCCCGTACCTGCCGGGTGTATAACATTGGAGTGATAGTTTTTAGGCCCATTGGTTTATAATATTTGGAAAATATACTAACTTATTTCAAATAAACACAAGTTACTCCTTAAACCGGGATGATGAATTTTTACAGCGTGTTACTCACCAGTTTAATTATCCTCCATCTTTTTTGTTGATAAATTAAACCTAAAATCTGTGTAGTTATATTCATAAAAGCCATCAAAACCCATAATAAAATGATGTTCCCAATTTTTGAAATATTCCTTGGCTTCAGTCCGATTCTTGAAATTCAAAATATTAATAAGCAATACTTTCTGGTTTTCGACATTTATATAGCCCACATACTGCCTTTTGTAATTACTAAAGCCAGGCGTAACATCTGCTAAAACTTTTCGTCCATACATTTTTTTTCCATCTATTATTTGTGGATGTTTGGAAATGTGAGTTAAAGCCAGTTCTGCCGCCTTAATATCATCAATCGTAGGGGTAAATCTTCCTTTTTGTTCTGCATCTATATCAACCTTACTTTTAGCAGGGAATACGTAACCAGAATAATTTTCACCCTGGATACTAAACGTGGTGTCACCCCTTAATATATCAGGCTTAATGACACTTTGTGCTTTTGCTGATAAATTTATTAAAAGAAAAAAGACAAACCAATATCTCATTCTAAATCAATAATTACTTTTATTTCAAATATACATAAGTTATTCCATCGCCACCCCTATCTGCATGTTCATCCTCAAGGCGATCAACCTGGTCGTATTTTTTGAGGTATTGGCGTATCATTTTGCGCAAAATGCCATCGCCTTTGCCGTGGATGATTTTCAGGTTACCAAAACCCATCATCAGGGCGCGGTCAAACAGTTTTTCGATATTGTGCAGCGCATCTTCGGTGCGCTGGCCGCGCACGTCAATCTCCGGACTAAAATTAGCGAAATCGCTGGTATGCGAGTTCATGGTACGCCTCACCTCTTTAGGCACCGACGATTTGCTCACCCGCTCTACCTTTTTCTTTTTAGCCACGGTGCGCAAATCGCCGATGGCAATTACCACGTTATCACGAATGATCTCAATCACCTGCCCGGTAGTTTCCGAATCGGTTAATTTTACCCAGTCGCCAGGCTTCAGCTCTTCCTCGGCGGAAGCCGCGGGGCTTTGTTTTACCGGCTCAACTTTTACCGTGTTCTTTTTAAGTTCAATGTTCAGGTTTTCGCGCAGGGTGCGGGTTTTCTCCTTATCGGCGTTGCTGCTTTTAATTTCAGATATGGTGTTTTCCACCAGCTTATTGGCGTTTAGGATAATATTTTTGGCCTGGTCTTTAGCTTCGCGTATCAGTACTTTTTTATTTTCGTCCAGGTAACTTTTCAGCTTTTCGTTCTCGGCCTGTAACTCGTTCACCTTACGCTGCTGCTTGTCCAGCTTTTGTTTGGCTTCAGATATCTCGCGTTTTTCGCGTTCCAGGTCAACCAGCAGGGTATCTACCTTTTTCTGGCCTTCGCTTATTTTATTGCGGGCAAGGTTAAGTACACTTGGCGGCAGGCCTATTTTTTGGGCTATCTCAAAAGCATACGAGCTGCCGGGCTTGCCAACTTCCAGCCGGTAAAGCGGCTTCATCTCTACGTTATTAAACAGCATCGATGCATTCTCTATCCCCTCGGTATTGCTGGCGAAGATCTTGAGGTTACTGTAGTGGGTAGTGACCATGCCCCTCACCTTTTTATGGTTTAGCGATTCCAGCACAGCTTCGGCAATGGGCCCGCCAAATTGCGGATCGGTACCGGTACCAAACTCATCAATCAGTATCAGGGTTTTACCATTGGCCTGCTCCACAAAATTTTTCATTTTGGATAGATGGGCGCTATAGGTACTCAAATCGCTCTCGATGGATTGATCGTCACCTATGTCAACAAACATCTGCTTAAACACACCTATTACACTGGCTTCGGCAGCCGGTATCAGCAAGCCCGCCTGAACCATCATTTGCAGCAGGCCAACCGTTTTCATACAAACAGATTTACCGCCCGCATTAGGGCCCGATACTACAATAATGCGTGTACCTTCATCAATCTGTACGTTTAAAGGCACCACCGTTTTTTGCTCCTTTTTAAAATTCAGGAACAGCAGCGGGTGACGGGCATTAAATAATTTTAGTTTCGGCTCGTTCACCACCTGGGGCATTTCGCCTTCAATATCAATGGCAAACAGGGCCTTGGCGCGTACAAAATCAAGCTTGGTTAACAGGCTGTGGTATGATAGCAAAAGCGGCGCATAAGGCCTTAACTCGGTTGTTAACGCTGTCAATATCTTTACAATCTCGCGGCGACGCTCAAATTCCAGGTCGCGTACCCGGTTGTTGAGGGTAAAAACCTCTTCGGGTTCCATATAAACGGTTTGGCCCGAGGCCGATTCGTCGTGGATAAAACCTTTTAGCTTACGCTTGTTTTCGGCTAACAGCGGGATACACAGCCTGCCATCGCGTACCGTGAGCGATCCATCAGCCGTCCAGCCGCTTGATGACGCATTTTTAAATATCTGGTCAATCTTTTTGCGGGCTTCCTGCTCGGCTTTGGCTATGCCCGATGTTATTTCCTGTAACTCGCGCGATGCATTGGGGCGTATTTTTCCTTTAGGGTCAATAACCGCGTCAATCTTTTTCAGGATGGCTTTCTCAATAGGCAGGTGCTCAAAAAGGGCCTCCAGGTTGGGGTAAAGGCCTTCCCGTTCGCTAAAGTAAGCGATAACGGCAAATACGGTTTGCAGGGAGGCCTGCACCTGGTAAAATTCTTCCTCGCTCAAAAAAACACCTTCTATACGGGCTTTATTGGCCAGGGATTTAATATCAAAAAAATGATGAATGGGTAGTGCGGCATCGTTTACTAGGATATTTTTGAACTCGTTGGCCTGGCTTAAAAACTTGGCAATCTGGTCGTAATTGCTCATCACCTGTATCTTATCAACCATTTGCTGGCCCATTTCGCTCAGGCAATGAGCTTTTATTAATTCCTTTACTTCGGTAAACCCAAGCTTATCTACACTATTTAATGGGTACAGCATTAAGTTTTTTTCTATGTTTTAATTTTTTTGCCGAGTCGATTTTTGAATTCATCGCTCTTCTGATTTTTGCTTGTTTAGCTAAATCGTTCTTTAGCGAATCGGCCTTCCGCGCCATCACGCTTTCCCTGATTTTTGCCTGCTTAACCGAATCGGCTTTTTGGGCAGCAGTTTTCGGTCTAAGCATCGCTTTTCTTACCGAATCGGCCTTCAACGAATCGGCTTTTTGATTAGCCATTCGCTGTTTGTTTTGAGCCAGGTTAACAGAATCCGACATGGTTTTTATCCTAACCTCAACAGAGTCATATATTTTAAACAGCTTATCGGGTTCGCTGGCGTAGTACTGCATGCTTTTCCTGAACTGGGCCGAATCGGTATTGAATTTTTTAAAGGCTGCTAAATATTTGCCCATGCCATATTTGTACAGGCTATCGCCCCCCTGCAAACCGTTATATAACGAACCGTCTATGAGGTGTATCTGTATCAATAAGCCAGTCATTTGTTTGGGCTGGATAAATTTTGAGGGGACACTATCGCTTTTGCAACCGCACAAAAAAAGTGTTACTGAAAAAAACAAGGTCAAGTATTTATACATTCTGTAATTTAGCGGCTGATTAATTAAGCAAATTTACGGATAAATGAGCATTGCAGATAATATCAAAAGCTTAAAAAAAGAAACGGAGGCCGACAAGATAATATTGTTAGCCGTATCAAAAACAAAACCCGCTGCCGTATTGCAGGAAGCATATGATGCCGGGCAGCGTTTATTTGGCGAAAACCAGGTACAGGAACTGGTTGAAAAATACGAGCAATTGCCCAAGGATATTGAATGGCACCTGATTGGCCACCTGCAAACCAATAAGGTAAAATACATAGCATCTTTTGTAAGCATGATACAATCTGTTGATAGCGTAAAGCTGCTACAGGAAATAAACAAGCATGCCCAAAAAGCCGACAGGGTAATTGATTGCCTGCTGCAAATTTATATTGCCGACGAGGAAACTAAATTTGGGCTGGGTTTTGATGAGGCGATAGAGCTATTACGATCTGATGAATTTGCAGCTTGTAAAAACGTTCGCATACGCGGGTTAATGGGCATTGCCACTAATACCGATAACGAAAAGCAGGTAAAAGAGGAATATTACGAACTGAAGACCTTTTTTGACGGAATAAAAGTGAGCTATTTCAGAAAAGATGATAGTTTTAACATTTTATCGATGGGCATGTCGTCCGACTATAAAATAGCCATTGAGCAAGGCAGCAACATGGTACGCCTGGGCAGCACTATTTTTGGCACCAGGGTGGTGAAGCATTGGAAGAATAATTAGTTGGTGAGTAGTGAGTAGTGAGTAGTGAGTAGTGAGTGGTTGATTAGGTTGATTGGGGTAACTGGGCCGGAATTTTTCGCAAATTATTTGTTTTAATAGGTGCTCAAGAGCGCTGCACGGTTTACATAATTAAAGAATTTACAGAATTGGAAACTAACGAAATAACAAACCATACCAATCAAAAGCTCCCCCTTCAGGGGGCGGGGGGGGCTTCGGCTACCTTGCGTGTTGCCACCGTTGAAGATTGCCCGCGGTTGTTGGAACTGGTGCATGAGCTGGCCTTATTTGAGCGGGCGCCGGAGGAAGTAACCGTTACTTTAGACGAGTTTATTGATGCCGGTTTTGGCGCCAAACCTGTTTGGAAGGCTTACGTGGCCGAAGTTGACGGACTGATAGTGGGTTTCGCGCTTTATTATATCCGCTACTCAACCTGGAAAGGCTGCCGCTTGTACCTGGAAGATTTAATTGTTACCGAGGCATATCGCGGCCAAAAAATTGGCAAGCTTTTGATTGAAAGGTTAATTGTGGAAGCCAAAGAACTTGGCTTTAGCGGCATGGTTTGGCAAGTGCTTGACTGGAACGAACCGGCTATTAACTTTTACAAAAAATACGAGGCTAATATTGAGGCGGGGTGGCTTAATGTGTCGTTGTCGAAAGAGCAGTTGGAGCAGTATTAACAAACCGGCGTTGCATGGCGGGGAAGAATCACCCGGCTACGCTGCGCTGGCCACCCTCTCTTCGGCTTCGCCGGAAAGAGGGGCTTGACTACAGATAAATTATTGTAAATGAGCAACATTAGTCAAATTCCAAGCCCCTCTTTCCACCGCAGGTGAAGAGAGGGTGACGGGCGAAGCCTCGTCGGGTGAGTCTTCGCCAGCGTTCAAAAACAATGCCCTTGTAAAACCAAACAAGCTATTGGTGTATTAAGCTATAACTATTAAAACAACATCTAACATGAAAACCATCAACAGGCTTTGTTTTATTTTAGTTGGATTTGCATTTGCATCGTGCCAATGGAGCGTTAAACCCAAAGAAGATAAACAAACAATAAAAGACACGCTTGCCTATACTTATAAATCTATTCATGAGCGTGCGGCAGATTGCGGCAGCAAACCGGATAGCGGTTGTACCGTGGTAAAAGTAAAATACCCTGTATTTACGGCTCAGCAAAAGCTTAACGATTCGGTTACTCAAAAGCTCACCAGCTTGTTTGCAATGGATGGCAAACCAGATAGCAGCATTGAACTGATGGGTAAACATTTTTTAAAAGCTTACGCCGATTTTAAAAAAACGGATCCACGGTCAAGCATGTTTTTTACGCTCGACAGCTATGCCAAAGTGTTGATGCAGGATTCCAGCATAACCACCCTCGAAGTTGGTGGTTATACCTATCAGGGCGGCGCACACGGATCATCGGGAACATATTTTATCAACTGGAATACCAAAGCCAACAAAAGCATCACCTTAAATGATCTTTTTATTGACGGTTATGCCGATAAACTAAAGGCCATTGCCGAGGGAATTTTCCGTAAGGAGGAAAAGCTAAATGATACAGCATCCCTGGCCCGCGACTATTTTTTTAAGGACAATAAATTCGCGCTGAACGATAATTTTTCGGTTACACCCATAGGGCTCAAATTCATCTACAACCAATATGAAATTAAGCCCTATGCTGCCGGGATAACCGGGTTGTTTATCCCCTATTCACAAATTAAAACATTACTTCGGCCAAATTCGGTTGTGGGTAAATTCATTAAATAAATGCTTGTATTTAAATTCGGAGGGGCATCAGTTAAGGATGCCGATGGTATTATCAATTTAGCCAGTGTTGTAAAGCAATACTATGGCCAACAATTACTCATCGTGGTATCGGCCATGGGCAAAACCACCAACGCGCTGGAGAAGCTCACCAAGGCTTATGTAGATCAAACCGAGGATATGCATAGCATCTTCGACAGCATCAAACAATATCACTTTGATATTTTGCATGAGTTGTTTGATGCCAACGATCCTGTTTTTGATGATGTTGCCAATACTTTTGTGGAAATTGACTGGGCCATTGAAGATGAGCCGCACGATAGCTACGATTTTATTTACGACCAGGTGGTATCTATTGGCGAATTGGTATCAACCCGCATTGTATCTGCTTACCTTAACAAAGCCGGTATAAAAAGCCAATGGCTTGATGTGCGTGGCTATATCCACACCGATAACAGCTACCGCGAGGGCATTGTACAATGGGATAAAACGCGGACAAGCATCAGCAAGGATATCCCTGCCATGCTGCAAAAAGGCGTTGTGGTAACCCAGGGTTTTTTGGGTGGCACATCCGAAAATTTCACTACCACTTTGGGCCGCGAGGGATCTGATTATACTGCATCTATATTTGCCTCCTGTTTGGGTGCTGAATCGGTTACAACCTGGAAAGATGTTCCCGGTATCCTGAATGCCGACCCCAAATATTTCGCCGACACGGTAAAATTTGATGAACTATCTTATACCGAAGCCATCGAGATGACTTATTACGGCGCCAGCGTTATCCACCCAAAGACAATAAAGCCGTTGCAAAACGCCAAAATACCTTTGTTGGTAAAGCCTTTTACCCATCCCGATGCTCCCGGCACCGTGATTAAAGAAGATGGCTTCAACAAGTTTGAAAAGCCGGTTATTATCCTGAAACAAAACCAGGTATTACTTTCCATTTCGCCAATTGATTATTCATTTATATCCGAAGATCACCTGAGCGGCATTTTTGGCTTGTTTGCCCAAAACCAGGTAAAGGTAAACGTAATGCAAACCTCGGCCCTTAGTTTTACGGTTTGTTTTGATTTTAATGAGGAGCGCTTTGAAAAACTGCTGCGTAATCTTAAGCAGGAATTTAAAGTAAAATACAATAGTGGCTTAACGCTGATTACCACCAGGCATTATGATGAAGATTCGCTAAAAGAATTAACTGCAGGCAAAACGATCTTACTGGAACAAATCAGCAGGAATACGGCGCAAATGGTGGTGAGATAAGGTATTTTCGGACGCGACAACCAATTCATCGGCACAAATTAGCACCTCGCCGATACAATGCCCTGTATAATGTGTCGACTTTGGTACTTTTAGGTTGATAAGGGATTAATAATTAAAACATTCATCAAAAAAACTTAAAATTATGGGATTAGGAGCACCTGAAATAATACTCATCATTATTGCAGTATTGTTATTGTTTGGCGGCAAAAAAATCCCTGAGCTGATGCGCGGCATGGGCCAGGGTATAAAAGCATTTAACGATGGTAAAACCGAAAAAGACGCAGCCATTAAAGAATAATTTAACTAAAAAAAGGAAAACTAACAAAGGCGCATGAGTTATCTCGATGCGCCTTTTTTGCTTGCAAAAACATTATCAATAAATGTTATCCATATAAACAAGGCTACCTTGTGAACACATCTTTTTAATAAAAGAAAAATTGTCATTTCGAACGAACTGGGGCGGGCTTTGAGTGTTGGCGTGAGGAGAAATCCTATACGCTTTGCAATACATAAGCATAGTCGCATTGCAGAGCGTATAAGATTTCTCCTCACCCCTCCTACTTAGCCCACCTCTGGTTCGTTTGAAATGACATTTTTTTTATTTTATCCCTCCATTTCCAAAACCAGCATCACGGCGCTATTACTTAAAGCCTCCATATCAGCTTCTTGCAGGCCCCACAAAGCAAGGCCGTCGCGTTCGTGCATCAGGCGGCCTTGCAGCTCAAAGGCGCCTGCAATTACAAATGCATAAAACAGCGAACCGGGTGTTTTCAACTGATAAAGGGCATCGGCACGTCCATCAAACCGACCTATGTGCAGGTTAAAAGGCAGCCTGAATAAAGTGGGAATAATACTTATCAATTCATTTTGCCTGCCCACAAAATCAAAGCAAAAGGTTTGCTTAAAAAACGGGAACACTTCTGTATCAGCATCTATCTGCAGCTGTAAAAAGTTAACCCAATCATTTGGGTATGGGTTATTTAAAGTTAAAATATCGCCGCTGTTTGCGTAATTAATATATACCTCGCCTACATCAACTACCGTACTTTTCCCTTCGGTATCCTCAACAAGCAGGGCGCCGGTTACCGGCACCGCTACAAAATAGCAGGCGTTTTGTACCTGTATGGAAATTGATTTACCGGCAGCCAAAATCTCGTCGTTAAATACACGCAGGGGGCCAAAAGCCTTACGGTGCTCATTAAAATGCCCGTCGTAATTAAAAGTGCTGCACCGCCTGAAGGTATTATTTTCGGTAATTACCCGCTGATCAGCAAGGTGAATCTGCCCGGGTGAGGTCTTTTCCATGTTGTTGCAATTTTTGGAGTGAATGAATATTTACATATGGCGGCAGTTTAAACAGGTTGCTCAGCACTTCTTCGTCGCCGGTTGCTTGGGGCCGGTAATCGGCTACCAGCAAAAAGTCGGCAATGGTATCGTGCCAAACCAGCGTGTCTGTATAAAAATTAACAGCCACCTGGTGCCTGGCTTTGTCGTTAATATCGGAGTTGATGATCTCGAACTGAAATTTATCGAACTTTAAAAAACGCTTACCCACATTATTAAGCACATCGGGCACTATACCACCTAACTGCTGCAAATACCCGGTTATGGCCGGGGTAACCATGCCGGCAAGCCTTTTGGCATTGGGCACATGTTTTAGCAGGTTGGCATAGCTGGTAAAAGCGGTACCGTGGCTGTAGTTTTGGGCCTGCATTTTAAACTCCATGTACGATGCCTCAAACACCACCTTATCCCATTGTTTGGCTGAGTTTATATCGATAATTTTTCGATAGCAAAGTGTAATTACGCGGGTGTCCATGTTATTTCTGGTTAAGCAGATACGCTCATGCTGATTGACAATACAAAGCCGGCTGTCTTGCTGCCGGTAATGGTGGCCAGCTCAAGGGCATAGCCATCGCTGAACACGCCGTCGGTAGCGTTATAGGTATAACCGCTCATTCCCTTACTGTATCCTGCCACACTAGCCAATGCAGTTCCCGTACCTTCAGGAAAAGCTATTTGTGTAACTTTTAATGATGTACCTGCCGAATTATATATATGCACATGAATGTGCGTTGCACGGCCGGTGTACCAACCGGGGAAAATAGAGGTAAAACTAACCAGGCCGTTGGCATCGGTAGTTTGCCTGCCACGTAAAAAATGCACCGAAGTATAATTGGTAGCTTGTGAGCCGCTGCCGCCATACTCCGAATAATTGCCCTCGGCATCGCAATGCCAGATATCAACCTGCGCGCCCGATAAGGCATTACAACTGTTATTGCTGTTGTTAACGGTAATATTAACAGTCATTTTATAACCGGTACGGTCGCCGGTAATATCGCTACGTACATATGATGCCGGTGAATGGGTTGGATAAGGCCCCTCGGTTTCGGTTTCGATAACACTGCAGGTGCCCGAGCTGGAACTTGACCCGGAAGAACTACTCGACGAAGAAGTGGTGCCTGATGTACTGCTTGTAGTAGTGGTTACTGAATCTTTTTTGCAGGCTTCAACCAATACCGATGTTGACACTGCGCCTATCATCAGGCTTTTTAAGAAATTTTTACGTTCCATGACTTTAATCTTTTTAGTTTATATTTTGTGATGCCGGTTAACGATTCAAAAGTAAAATGTATCAGGAAAGTGACATACCAAGTGTCGGTAAGCGAGAGTTTTGTGTCGATGAAAAGATAAACCGGCTAAACAAATCGCTGTAAATAGCCTTATATTGGGGCAATACAAATCCCTAAAACTAAAAATGGCAATGCGCGGGTATTTACGTTTCAGATTTTTAGTCATCGCGCTTCCATCGCAACTGCTTTTATGCCTGCATATTAACACTACCTTCGCACAGTTACGCACTCCACCATTTGATGATGCCATCCTGATAAATTTACAGGAACACCGCACTCCGGCCCAAACCGGTTTTTTCCTGTTCATGAGCAATCACCTGGAATATGGCAATATTGGCGTACCTGCGGGCCTGCTGGTTGGCGGTATCATCGGTAATAATAAGGAGATGCGGCAAAATGCCCTTTACGTAGCCAGCAGCACGGCCATCTCCGCCGGGTTAACCCAACTCATAAAAGTACTGGTAAAGCGCCCGCGGCCATTCATCCAGAACATCAATATCACACCCGTTTACCGCCCCGGAAACTACTCTTTTCCATCGGGGCATAGTTCATCATCATTTGCCACAGCAACGGCTTTATCTGCCGCTTATCCAAAATGGTATGTGATAGTTCCCGCGTATCTATGGGCGGGCTCAACCGCGTATTCAAGGATGTACCTGGGGGTACATTACCCTACAGATGTAGCAACGGGTGCGGGACTGGGAGCTGCGAGCGCGTTGCCGATGTTGTTTTTGAAGAAGTAGAAAATTGCCTTTATGATAGCAAAGAAACCATATATCCTTTATAGCTTGCCCGCAAGCAGAATAACCCAAGCCTTAATAGGAGGAAGAAAAATTGAAAATGCCTGGGAAAAAATAAAAATATTTTTAGTTAATTGCACAACAGCAGATGTAACTATACCTCAAAATATTTACCTCAAAGGTTATACTGCCGATGAAGATCATGGAGAATCTCCGGAATTGGCTAATGTAGTAATAGATAAAATTAAAAAGCTTTTCGGCAATGGTACAGCCACTCCAGTAGGTTATCATTATCCTGACAATATCCCTACAAAACAACAAAAAATAGAATGGCAATTGATAAATGATGATTTAGAAAAAGCCATCGATTTCATGATTATCGGCCAGCCTTGGCCAAAATATAATTTAGGCCCGGTTGATCTGATGTTATCTTACGACTTTGAATTGATCGATCCTATTTCAAAAACTATATTACCAAATCAACAATACACCTCTGGAATCTTGGTGTGGTTATCGCGAAGTAACTGTATTAGCATGACTTTGTGGTTTCCTTTTGAACAAGCGGATAGTGAATTTGAAAAATATATCGACAGCATCGAACCATTTTTGCCATTTAAATTCGAGAGAAAATATTTGAGATTGGTACGGCCCAATAAAAAAGAAACTGCCAATGTCTTTTCTAAAATTTAATGCATATCACCTTGTCAATTTTCAAATTCAAAAACTCATCTGCACATCTGAAATCTGTAATCTGCACATTTTTTCCCTATATTTGTCCCCAATAAAGTTCTTTACTTTTTTTCTGCAGAGTGGTTCCCGGTGTTTAAAACACAGGGATTAATAAGGAACCGTGTGTAAATCACGGGCTGTCGCGCAACTGTAAGTAACACAAAAGGTTGTTGCCTTTAACAAAGTCCATTGTTCGCCCCCGCGCGAATGAGAAGGACGGCAACAATGTTACAAGCCAGGATACTTGCCCCTATGTAAAAGACAATGCTTTCGCGCAATGAAGCAGTAGTCGAAGAAAAAAGAATGACGTACATGGCCATTATATGCCCGTATGTTATGCTTTTGTCTTTTATTACCATTTACTCCGAAAGCATACCGAAAACCGTAAGGAGCATTAAGTCAACTTAATGTTTAACCAAAAACGTTTTAGCGTATGCTCAAAAACAATCTCGGGTACCCACGTGTAGGTGCCCACCGTGAACTCAAAAAGGCCAGCGAACAATACTGGGCCGGTAAAATTACCCGCAACGATTTGTTTGCCGCTGCCCGGCAAATTCGCCTGCAAAACTGGCAAACCCAGGTTGATGCCGGTATCGACCTGATCCCCTGTAACGATTTCAGCTTTTACGACCAGGTATTGGATACCTCGCTCATGCTGGGCAACATCCCCGAACGGTACACACCCGTATTAACCCAAAACAAGGCCAATACCGAAATCGACCTGTATTTTGCCATGGCCCGCGGCTATCAAAAGGATGGACTGGACGTTACAGCCATGGAAATGACCAAATGGTTTGATACCAACTACCATTACATTGTGCCAGAGTTTGTACAAAATCAGCAGTTTAAACTATTCAGCGAAAAAGTGCTTGACGAGTTTATCCTGGCCAAACAACACACCGGCAACATACCAAAACCGGTATTGATTGGCCCGGTAACCTACCTTTTATTAGGTAAAGAAAAACAACCCGGTTTTGATAAGATAGACCTGATCAAAAAACTGGTGCCGGTTTACGTCGAGGTGTTAAAAAGATTAGCAAGTTATGGTGCTGTTTGGGTACAGCTTGATGAGCCCTTCCTGTCGCTTGACCTTACCGACAAAGAGAAAGCCGCTTATGCTTATGCCTACATGGAGATAAGCAAGCAATGCCCGGGCATTAAAGTATTGCTTACTACCTATTTTGAGAGCCTGCACGAAAACACCGAACTGGCCGTAACCTTGCCGGTAAGCGCCATTCATGTTGATTTGGTGCGAGCGCCCGATCAGTTGTACAAAGTACTCACCGTATTGCCCGATAGCCTGAGTTTATCGTTAGGTGTAGTTGATGGCCGTAACATCTGGAAAAACGATTACGTACGCTCGTTAACCCACGTAAAAAAAGCTATTGCCGTATTGGGCGCGGATAGGGTGATGATAGCGCCAAGCTGCTCGTTGCTGCATACCCCGTTCGACCTGGAGCTGGAAACCGCCATCATTCCCGAGATAAAAAACTGGATGGCTTTTGCCAAACAAAAACTGAACGAAATAAATGAATTGGCGCAAATCATCGGCGGCAACAATGAATTACTGCAAGAAAACCTGCGCGCCATTACCAGCCGCAGCCTTTCAAAACTCATTCATAAGCAGGACATCAAACAACGCGTGGCAGCCATAACTGATGCCGATGCGCAACGTGAAAGCGGATTCATCTCCCGCCAAAAAATTCAGCAGCAACGCTTTAAATTACCACTGTACCCTACAACTACCATAGGATCGTTCCCGCAAACTGATGATATCCGCTCGTTAAGGGCAAGGCTTAAAAAAAGCGAGCTAACCGAAGCTCAATATGATGCCGAGATAGAAAAAGCCACCATTGATGCCATCCGCTGGCAGGAAGAGATTGGCCTGGACGTGTTAGTTCATGGTGAATTTGAACGTAACGACATGGTTGAATACTTTGGCGAGCGTTTGGATGGCTTCCTGTTCACCAAAAATGGCTGGGTGCAAAGTTATGGCAGCCGCTGTGTTAAGCCACCGGTTATTTATGGCGATGTAAGCCGCCCCGCGGATATGACGGTCAAGTGGAGCAGCTTTGCGCAGCAAAACACCGATAGACTGATGAAAGGCATGCTAACCGGCCCGGTAACTATACTGCAATGGTCGTTTGTTCGGGATGATCAGCCACGGTCCGAAACTACCAACCAGATAGCTTTGGCCATTCGTGATGAAGTTGTGGCACTGGAGGCGGCCGGCATTAAAGTAATCCAGATTGATGAGCCTGCTATTCGTGAGGGCCTCCCTTTGCGTAAAAAAGACTGGCAAAACTATTTGAACTGGGCGGTAAAAGCATTCCGTATTTCGGCCAGCGGCGTTCGCGACGAAACACAGATCCATACGCACATGTGCTACAGCGAGTTTAACGACATTATTGGCAACATTGCCGATATGGACGCCGACGTGATCACCATTGAAACATCGCGCTCGCAAATGGAGCTGTTAGCGGCCTTCGCCGATTTTAAATATCCAAACGAAATTGGCCCCGGTGTTTATGATATCCATTCACCGCGCGTACCTACCGTTGATGAAATGGTAAGCCTGCTGGAGAAAGCATCCGAATTGTTGCCCGCCGGCAATTTATGGGTTAATCCCGACTGCGGATTGAAGACCCGTAAATGGCCGGAAACCCAGGTGGCACTCATAAATATGGTGGCCGCTGCGAAACATCTTCGTCAGTTAGTTGTAGAAACAATAGCATCCTGACGGGTAAAAACAGGCAATTTGCGTATACTTGCCTGTTTTTTCAGATTTTTGGCATTTTATGAGATTAAAAAGTAACGCGGTTATTACAGGGGTTGGGGGTTTTGTTCCGGATAATATATTAAGTAACAGCGATTTAGAGAAGATGGTTGACACAAACAGCGATTGGATCGTATCACGTACAGGAATTAAGGAAAGAAGGATTTTAACCGACCCTACACTTGCCACCTCAGATATGGCCGTTGCTGCTGTGAAAAATTTGTTAGAAAATACAGGTGTTTCCGCAGAAGAAATTGATTGCCTTATTATAGCTACATCTACCCCCGATCACCTGCTTTTATCAACCGCCAGCATCGTGTGCGATAAGGTTGGTTTAAGCAACGCCTGGGCTACCGATGTAAACGCTGCCTGCAGTGGTTTTTTATATGCCTACACGCTTGGTGCAAGCCTGGTAGAAAGCAACCGGTACAAAAAAGTAATTGTAATTGGCGCCGACCAAAACAGTGCTATTATTAATTATAAAGACCGCAATACCTGTATCCTTTTTGGCGATGGCGCCGGCGCTGTTTTGCTGGAGCCTACCACCGAGGATATAGGTTTAATTGACAGCGTTTTTAAAACTGATGGCCATGGCCGCGAATACCTGCTGGTGCCTGGTGGCGGTTCAAAAATTCCGGCTACGGTAGATTCTGTTGAGGCTAACCAGCATTACATTCGCCAGGAAGGCAGGATTGTTTTTAAGGCGGCAATAAAAGGCATGACAGAAACCTGTACCGAGGTATTAAAACGCAACGATATGACGATAGATGATGTAAACTGGCTGATACCTCATCAGGCCAATTACCGCATTATCCATGCCGTTGGCGAAAACCTTGGCTTGCCCGAAGATCGTGTTAAGGTAAACATCGACAGATATGGTAATACTACAGCAGCTACCATACCACTTTGCCTTTGGGATTTTCAGAACGATTTTAAACACAACGATAACATTATTTTCACCGCCTTTGGCGCCGGCTTTTCATGGGGTGCAACCTTGTTGAAATGGGGCACTTTGAGGAAAGCGTAGGATAATTTTAAATTAAATAACATGACGGGCCTGTCATCCTGAGCCTGTCGAAGGACGCGCGGAGAGGCCTTAGCCCGCTATGCTTCGACAGGCTCAGCATGACAGGCCTTTTAATTTTGTTCGCTCCATGACCATCGAAGAAAGAATAAAAGCATCCGAAACACGCATTTTTAAAACCGTGTTCCCCAATAACACCAACCATTACGATACGCTGTTTGGCGGCTCGGCTATGGCCATGATGGACGAGGTAGCGTTTATAACCGCCACACGTTTCACCCGAAAAAGAATGGTTACCGTATCGTCCGACAGGATTGATTTTAATAAACCTATCCCGGCGGGCACCATTATCGAACTGGTAGGCACCGTATCGCATATTGGCAACACCAGTATGAAAGTTTTGGTGGAGATTTTTATAGAAGAGATGTACTCCTTTGTACGCGAGAAGGCCATTACCGGCACATTTACCTTTGTGGCTATTGACGAGCATAAACACCCGGTAAAGGTTGTAGATTAAGGTAATTAAAATCTCTGCTTTAACTAAAACGCCTATATTTATACCCGTTAGTAAAACAATACAGGTTAGTATTCTGGCAATGGGCACGAACAACACCAATAAAAGACGAGACTTTATCAGGAAAATTGGCTTAGGTGCAATTGGCACCCTGGCCGCGCCTTATTTGTTTGCATCTCCTCAAAATGCAGTTAATGCGGATGTTGCACCCAAAACCATCCTCTTCCAGGGCGATTCCATAACCGACGGCGGGCGGTCATACGATAAAGACTGGAACCATATTATGGGCCAAAGTTTCCCGTACCTTGTAGCAGCCAGGCTTTGGTTTGATCATCCGGACCAGCAAATGATGTTTTTAAACCGGGGCATCAGTGGTCATACCGTGCGCGACCTACAGGCGCGCTGGCAAAAGGATACTTTAGATTTGAAGCCCGACATCCTGAATATTCTGATTGGTGTAAACGATGTACACCATGTAATCCACAATAACAATCCAACTACGGTTGATCAGTTCAGGGACGATTATGATGCCCTGCTTAATCAAACTAAAACCGCGCTCCCCGATATAAAATTGTTGATTTGCGAACCATTTATTTTGCCAGTTGGGCAGGTAAATACCGATTTAAAACGCTGGCAGGACGAAATAGCACCGCGACAATTGGTAGCCAAGCAACTTGCGGAAAAATACAATGCCGTTTTTATACCGCTGCAAGCCATATTTAATGCGGCACTCAAAAAAGCACCAGCCGAATTCTGGATCTGGGATGGAGTGCACCCTATGCCGGCCGGGCACGAATTGATAGCCCGTGAATGGATTAAGGCAGCAAAAAAGAATTACGGTTTCCCGGCTTAGTTAAACTGCAAACAGTTGCCCCATATCCTTAAAAGCCTTAAACTCCAATGCGTTTCCGGATGGATCAAGGAAAAACATGGTAGCTTGTTCGCCGGGCAGGCCTTTAAAACGAATGTAGGGTTCAATAACAAATTTCACGTTCAGGCTTTTTAATTTAGCCTCAAGCGCAACCCAGTCATTCCATTCCAGTACCACACCAAAATGGGGCACCGGTACATCGTGACCATCAACCGGGTTAAAATGATGTTTGGCATCATCAACCGGTTTGGGTTTCAGGTGAATAACAAACTGGTGGCCATATAAGTTAAAGTCTGTCCAATTCGTATCGCTGCGGCCCACGCTGCAGCCTAAAACTTCACGGTAAAATTTGCGGGCCTCGTCCAGGTCATAAACCGGCACAGCAACATGGAAAGGTGTTATTTTGCTCATAACTATTTAATTTTAAGTCTTAAGGCAATAGTCTTAAGTGCTAAGTCAAAAAGAAAACTTGACTTCAAGGTTAGCACTTATCAAATTTATTCTTCCCAGGCTCATAACTTAAAATTCCACTTATAATTAGTGCCATCATATATATTGTTTCTTGACTTAGAACTTAAGACTATCGACTAAGGACTTCCTCAATGTAATCCTTTACGTTTTAATAATCCCCCGGTAGTATCATCCACGCTTTGCTGTACAATGAATGCCTTAGGATCTATCCGCAGGATGGTTTGTTTTAACGACGGAATCTCCAACCGGGTGGCAACGGTAAAAATAATGTCACGTGGGTCGTTTACGTGGCCATCCTTGCCGTAACCACTTTTACCCTGGTAAATGGTAACCCCCCTGCCCAACGAAAGCGTAATTGCCCGGCGAATGGCCTCGCTATGGGTAGATACTACCGTGATACCCGAATACTGCTCAATACCGTTCAAAATAAAGTCGATCATTTTGGCGGCAGCCATATAGGTTAATATAGAGTACATGGCCGGCTCAACGCCCAGCAAAAAGGCAGCAAGCCCGAATATCACTACATTGAGCAGCAAAATAAAATCGCTCACCTTTAGCAGCTGAGTTCGTTTGCTGATGAGTACTGCTGCTATCTCGGTACCATCAAGCACGGCGCCGCCCCGCATAGCCAGGCCGCTGCCCGTACCTATAAAAACGCCGCCAAAAACCGCTGTAAGCAACTTATCATGCGTTACATCCGGAAAATTAATTACTACCAGGCTTACCGATAGCAAACCAATGGCGATGGTGCTTTTTATGGCAAACCACAGCCCCAGCTTTTTATAACCCAGCCATAAAAAAGGAACGTTGATTGCAAAAATAAGTGCCGAAATAGGAATGGGCGAGATATCTGCAACCAACATTGATACACCTGTTACCCCCCCATCAATAAAATGGCTGGATAATAGGAAACCCTTAAGGCCAAAGCCGGCTGCCAGGATACCCAACCCGATAGATATTGATTCTTTGATGACCTTCATTACCTTCATGCCCAAATATAATTTATCCGGCGCTAAAACGGGTTTTAATAAAGCAGATAATTAAGAACGAATTGGTTTTGAGATGCAAAATATAAATAGTTTAAAGTGCCAAAACCTAAATATCCTAACTCCCGGCTATTTAAAAGTGCTAAACCTGTAAACTCAGTTTAGCAATAATCTCATCTGTGGTGCCTACTTCTCCAATCCTCGGGAAAATATATTTCAAACTGCTATCGTGTGCATCGGCAAACCTATCGCTCATAGCATCGCTGGCAAAGGCAATATTATAGGCAAATTCATTGGCGCTGCGGGCGGTAGCTTCAACACCTATGCTGGTAGCCAAACCGGCCAGCACAATCTGGGTAATGCCACGCTTTTGCAATTCGTCATGCAGGCCTGTTTGGTAAAAAGCGCCCCATGTTTTTTTGGTTATCCTGATGTCGCCCTCTTCTACTTTAATTTCGGGCACTATATCCAAAAAATCCGGACCAGGTACCGAACCGGCGTTTGGATTACTATCCTTGCGGGTGGCAAAAGCAGCCGAGCCTGCAGGGTTAACATTTACTATTACAACGGGCAGGCTTGCCTTACGAAAAGCTGCAAGCAACTTAGCCGAATTTTCCAATACCTGGCTCATAGGATGCGCCGTGGGCATTTGCACAACAGCCTTTTGTAAATCAATTAATACGAGTGCGGTGTTTTTATCAATTGTAGTTATCATATAATTTGCATTTATTTCAATTATCGCTGTTAGTATTCATTCGTGTCCATCAAATTCGTGAAATTCGTGTGTATCAATTCGATGTTAGTGAGTTAACAGGAGAGTGTTGCAAAGATACTTCGGTAGCTTTTTTGAGCCTCGTTTTCCTGAGGTACCTTAATTGCAACAAACCCAGCAGCAGCGCCACAAGGCCTTCGCCTAAAACAGTATCTGGAACGCCTATTTTTTGCGAGATAGCTCCTACCAGCAAGCCCCCCAAGGGCTGCATTCCAAAAAATGCCATGGCATAAAAACTGATTACACGGCCGCGCATAGCCGGATCAACGGTAGTTTGAATGAGTGTATTGCTGATGGTGATCTGGGCCATCATCCCAAAACCTGTAATAGCTGCAAACAAAAGGGCGATATAATAATTGGGCATATGCGAAAACAACGCCAGCCCCCCGCCAAAAATCAATGTACTTATGGCCAGTATCTTTTTAAGGTCTCCCCCTACTTTTAATGATGCCAGGAATATGGCGCCCGAAAATGCACCCAAACCTATCAAACTATCTATTATCCCAAAAGTTGATGCCGTTCCCTTAAAAATATCCTTGGCATAAACCGGTATCAGCGTATTAAATGGCAAAACCATCAGGCTTATTAAGGCCAAAATTACCAGCACAAACTTAATTGAAGGCGTATTTTTGATATAACTAAAGCCTTCTTTAAGCTCAAAGTAGATATTGTGCGCATGTACTTTCGGCTTGGATTGGGGCAGCTTCATTAACAATATCGAAGCAATTACAGCAATAAAACTGGCGGCATTGGCACCAAAGCACACTACATCGCCAAATTTCTCCAGCACCAGGCCGGCTATACCCGGCCCAACCAGTCTTGACAGGTTTACCATAGATGAATTAAGCGCCAGCGCATTGGGCAAATCGGCTTTATCATCAACCATCTCATAAACCAGCGATTGACGGGCAGGCACATCAAAAGCATTAATGATACCCAGAAGAGCGCTTAAACCGATGATTTCCCAAATCACGTATCGCCCAAAAAACACAAGCGCTGTAAGTAAAATGGCCTGCACCATTGATCCGGCCTGTGTAAACAGCAATAATTTATAACGATCATACCTATCTGAAACTACCCCGCCCAAAAACGAAAATAAAAACGAAGGGAACAGGCTGGCAAAAAGGGTAACCCCCAATAAAAATTTAGAATGTGTTTGCGAGTATATTACCCAGCTAACAGCGGTTTTCTGCATCCAGGTGCCTACCAATGATATGGATTGCCCGGTAAAATAGAGCCTGTAATTCCGGCTTCTAAATGCATTAAAAGTGTTTATATTCATTACTCCCCTATCCTTTAAAAAAGGCTTTATTCAAAATCAACAATTTTTGTTAGCGGGCCAATGGCTTTTTTTATCAATTCCTGTTCCTCGGGTGTACAGGTTGCAGCTATGGCTTCATTAAGCCAGGCGTTGCGCTCGTTACGCACCTGGTATAGCATGTTGCGGCCAAGATCAGACAAGGTGATGATGGCCTTTCGCTTATCGGTTTCCGAGATCCGCCTTTTGATTAAACCGCGCTGCAGCAGGTTGGCCAATATCTGCGACATGCTTTGGGTAGTTATTTTTTCCATAGCCGCCAGTTCGTTAGGCAGCAATTCCTGGTGCTGATCAAGCAGGGCAATCGTCGACCGTTCGGTTAACGACAACTTGTCGGCTGTAACCGAATGTTTTCGCAGTACTTTAATCAGCCTGGTTACCACTGTACGCAAGTCGGCTGCCAGTTGAATATCTTTTTGCTCTGTCATCTTTATTATAAAGTAAACTTATAAGTTTACCTTACAAATATAAGGTAATTTTAAGCATTTGTTGAATTACCTCTATTTTTTACATAGGTGTTATATCACATTGGGTAGCTTTGCTGTGGAATTGCTGGTATAGCCATGAGTACAAAACACGATATAACTTCATTAGATGATATCAAACTATTAGTTGATACCTTTTACAATAAAATTGGCGAAGACGTTTTATTGGCTCCCGTTTTTAACCAACGCTTAGGCGATGGCTGGTTGCCCCACCTTGAAAAAATGTATACCTTTTGGCAAACCCTGCTCTTACAGGAACATACGTATAACGGCGCCCCGTTTCCGCCCCATGCACGCTTACCTATTGACGAAAAGCATTTTAATGGATGGCTGAATTTATTTACAGCCACAGTTGACAGCCTTTTTGCCGGCGAAAAGGCCGATGAAGCCAAATGGCGTGCCGGTAAAATGGCCGAAATGTTCCAATATAAAATAGCCTACTTTAAAAATAATCCGCATAATATCGTTTAGCTATTTATTTACCGGGCAATATGCGGGCGCATTTTAGTAATTTTGCCTTGTGCCGCCACCTGTTAAAAAAACACCTGCCAAAACCACAGTTCCGGTAAAACGGAAAGCTGCCGCGAAGAAAAAAACATCGTCCGCAGTTCCTACAGGATGGATATTTGCTGCTATTGGCTTACTACTCATAGTGCTTTCTCCTTTTTATTATGGCTATGTTTTAAAAACGGCAACCGCAACCTGGCGATGGATATTAGATGCCGGCGAGCCCACTAATTACCGTACCTATAAAAGTTTTGGCGTGCGCATACCGGCCAATTATACCGTGCACGGCATTGATGTGTCATCGTACCAGGGCAAAATAAACTGGCAAAAGGTAAAGCAGATGAACGAGGATGGCGTACATATCAAATTCGCATTTATTAAGGCTACTGAAGGTGTTTTAATGACTGATCCTTATTTCCAGCGCAACTGGCGCGAAGCTCCGAAGGCCGGCCTGATTTGCGGCGCGTACCATTTCTTTTTGCCCCAGAAAAGCGGCTTATGGCAGGCTAAATTCATGCTGCAAACGGTAAAAATTGAAAAAGGCGACCTGCCGATGGTTGTCGACGTGGAGAGGCTATACCGCACCACACCCGAAAAAATGCGTACCCAGCTTAAGCTGTTCATTCACCAAATAGAAACTAAAACCGGTGTAAAACCCATTATTTACACCAACTTAAGCTTTTACCGGGACTACCTGCAAGGCTATTTTGACGAGTACCCGCTGTGGATAGCCCACTATTACCAACCGCAGTTAAATGTAAGCAGCAATACCAACTGGCAGTTTTGGCAACACTCCGACAGGGCCCATATCAATGGCATTAATGAAAGAGTTGATATGAGTATTTTTAAAGGCGATACTACTGCTTTTGAAAATTTGCTGGTGAAGTAAAAAAATCACCCCGTTATCCCTTCTTTCTTATAAACATTCATCAAGCTATCGGCCCGGTACCTACGTCCCTCCTTTAAAAAGGTATAGTATGGCGCTACGAGTTTAGCGGCAGATGACAAAGGGTATTTATCCAGCAGATAGCTGTAAGCATCTTTAAAATAATCGCTTAAATTGTTTTTATCGTCCATAACCCAGGTGTTATCGGTTCCCTGGAGCAGTGCCTGCAAGTAACTTTTTTGGTTAATGGCAGCATCGGCAATGCTTATAAAACCGGGGTTGTCCTTTACAAATTGCTCCCACCATATTTCCCTGTCTACCAACCGCTTTGCGCTTATAATTATCGAAGCATCTTCAATGTAAACAGCTTTATTCTCGTTATTCAATTGCTCCAGGTACACCTTCATGACCGGCGAAACAGAATCATAAAACCACCTGGCTATAAAATCCCTGTCTTGCCCCACATAGGTATCCCCTTCTTCCATAATAATCGTAAAACCGTTATCGTTTAATTGCTTAAGGTATTTTGCAACTTTTACCGGCAGTTTGCCTGGCTTTACTTTATTGATGAGTATAGTATCGCTTCGGTCGGCACGGTTAAAATGGGTATCATCAAGACTATTATTCAGTTTATCGTAGTATGCGCTAAAAATCAAAAAAGCGGTATCGCAAGTGGCGGGTGCTTGTCCTTTAAATAAATCTGCATACCTTCTCGCGGCCTTTGTGGCATTTTCCGGATCGGTTAAATTTAAAGATTTAATAAATACCACATACTGATTAAACAAGGGGTTTGTATATTGCGCCTTATTGGTGATTGAAGTTTTAGCCGGCTTATTAGCCTTAACAGCATGTTTCGTTTCTGCCGAAGGTTGCTTTTTATGTGAACAAGCACACAACACAATTAAACACATACACTGGAGTACACAGTTTTTCATGGCAGAATGGAAGTATCTTGCATAAATATGAGCAATTTGTTTGGAAACAGAAAGCGCAACGATAAGCCAGCGATTTCACCATATACCCCGGAATCGTATCATATGCCAAAACTTTTAGCCCTGAAAGGCACCCATCATACAAGACATCTTTTATTATGAAAATATCTACATTATCTTTTTGTGCTTTATTGATTGCGCTGTTTTCTGCCTGTCATTCGGTTATAACCGATGGCACCGCCGGCAACCAGGAACAAAGCAACATACACAGTACCTATGACGATAGCACCTTAAACAATAAGATATTGCCTGTAATGATGCCGTACAACAGGCTAATTGACCCCGCCGGTAAAGTGGTGCGCTTTGGCGACCCGAATTTTGAAAACCATAGCCTTGATATCAAACTGATCCCGGGAACCTCGGTTTTAGCCGTTGAAGACCGGTACGGCATTACCCTCATAGATTCTGTTGGCAGCAAGGTGACAGCGCAATGGACTTATACCCAGGATAAACGATACAACGGATTGATGAGCACCTATTCGGGCTTAAAGGTTCATAAAAATGGTTCAGAAACACACATTTTCTGGAGCGCCGCCAATGGCGATTCGCATAAATCATTTGTGATGCAAGCCGTATGGGACGGGCAAAATATCAGTATCAAAAATGCATTTGAATTCAAACCCGCTGCGCCATCGCCACTGGCCTTGCCCAATGAACTGGTTATTAACAATGAAGCCGGTACCGATTATTTATATGTGGCTTTAAACGGCAACAACCAGCTTGTAAAAATCAATCTAAGCACCGGCCAAACCATTTATACCAAACCAACCGGGGTAGCGCCTTATGGCCTTGCGCTTGTTGGGCAACGCCTGTTCATTACCAACTGGGGCGGTGCCGAACCTGCCGATACAACCAGCAGGGAAACCGCGGGCGTACCTTATGGCAAAACCTACATCGACCCAAAAACAGGCGCAACAAGTACCGGGAGCGTACAGGTATTTGATATTGCAAGCGGTAATGTATTAAACGAAATCCCGGTTGGCCTGCACCCCAATGTTATCATAGCCGATAAAAGCAACCGCTTTTTATATGTTGCCAATGCCAACAGCGATAATGTATCTGTAATAAATGCCACAACATTAAAAGTGATTGAAAATATCCCTGTACGGCTAATGCAGGATAAAAACGGCTACATCGGCGATTCGCCAAACGCTTTGGCGCTTAGTGGAGATGGACACACGTTGTATGTTGCCAACGGGCTTGATAATGCGGTTGCGGTAGTTCAGCTTGGCTCAACTTCATCAGCCAATGGCAAGGGCAAAACAGCTGTTAAAGGCTTTATCCCTACCGAGGCTTATCCCGGCGGCTTACTGGTTGTTGGTAACACCCTTTTTGTAACCAACCTGGAAGGCGAAGGATCAAGGGTAAGCACCAAAGAGTTTAAAGCCGGGCCGCAGGTACCTGATGATGTTACCGCTTATAACTCGCACCACGAAAAGGCTACGGTATCCATCATCCCCTTACCTGATGATGAGTTATTAAAAACATATACCAACCGTGTTAAAACGCTTAACCTCACCTTCAGGCAGGATATAGCCCAACTGGTACCGCGCAAAAACATAGCACCAAAGCCAATGCCCGACCGTATTGGCGAACCATCGGTATTTAAGCACGTGCTATACATTATCAAAGAAAACCGCACTTATGACCAGGTTTTAGGCGATTTGCCTAAAGGTAAAGGCATGCCCTCGTTGTGTATTTATGGCGATAGCATCACCCCCAACCAGCATAAACTGGCCAAAGATTTTGTATTGCTTGATAATTACTATGCATCCGGCAAATGCTCGGCCGAAGGGCACCAATGGACTGACGCCGCCATGGTGACCGACTACGTAGAAAAAAACGTGCGCGCCTGGTTCCGCAGCTACCCGCATGTGCAGGAAGACGCGTTGGTGTACGACAAGAAAGGTTTTATATGGAATAACGCCGCCGACCATGGTAAAAAAGTAAGGATCTACGGCGAGGCATCGGCACCGCATTATGATGAAAAATTAAGCTGGACGGATATGTACAATAACTATAAAGCCGGCATCCCGCTTAAGTTTTATAACACCAGTACCATATCAAGGGTGAGACCCATGCTATCGCAAAACTACCCCGGATCGGACGAGTTAAAAATAACCGACCAGGTACGGGCCTCGGCTTTTATCAGCGAGTTAAAGGGCTATGAAAAACAAGCCGGCGATGAACTGCCCGAACTGATGGTAATGGCGCTATCAACCGATCATACGCAAGGTACCCGGCCAGGCCTTCCTAAACCGGAAGCAATGGTGGCCGATAACGACCTTGCCCTTGGCCGCATTATTGAAGCCGTATCCAAAAGCCGTTTCTGGAAAAACACCGTGATATTTGTTACCGAGGATGACTCGCAAGCCGGGTGGGACCACGTATCTGCTTACCGTACAACCGGTTTTGTGGTAAGCCCGTACAGTCAATTGCAAAAAACCGTATCAACCAATTATAATCAAACTTGCGTTGTACGGTCGATAGAACAAATATTGGGCATCCCGCCGATGAATATTATTGATGCGACAGCTTTGCCCATGTTCGGCTGCTTTAGCGACAGGCCAGCTGCCTACACTTACAACGCTGTGCCAAACCGCATCCCGCTAAATAATATCAACCCTAAACTTGCCGCGCTTAAGGGGCAAGCTTTATATTTTGCCAAAGCATCATCAAAACCGGAGTTTGACCACATTGACGGCGGCAACGACGACATGCTGAACCGCATTTTATGGTATGCCGCAAAAGGCAAAAAAAATTACCCCACAAAATTAGCGGGCAAAGCCGGCAAGGATGATGATGACGATTAATAAGGCCCTGGAGATGCCCCCCTCTTTCTTGATAAAGCGCGGAAAATTGGCGCATTGATAGCTGCATTGAATGTGGTGATGCCGACAGGAAAAACGGGGCCGAGGAGCGTAAAGACGATAGTTATATGCGTGGTAGCTGGCTGTAGGCTGACTTATTTTCCCGACCAATTACCCCGGCGGTTCAAAGCTTGCCCAATAAAAACTGTGCAAAAAATTAAATTTCGAAATTGATGCCCTGTTTTTGAAGGTGGAAATATTTTTCCTGGTTAAAACGGAACAGGTTTCCCGGCCTGCCCGCTCCCTCAAGCACTTGTTTTTCTGTTGTTTCTTCCAGGAAACCAAACTTGATGACCTTCTTTTTGAAATTACGCCGGTCCATCTCTCTATCCAACACGGCCATATAGAGTTTTTCCAGTTCGGAGAAGGGAAATTTTTCTTCCAGCAACTCGAAGCCTACCGGTTGGTAAAGGATTTTGTTTTTGAGGCGATCATGTGCCGCGCCAATAATCGTATTATGATCAAACGCCAGTTGAGGGACTTTTTTTATATTGAACCAGGCCGCCTCGGCGGCGTCGGTGGCAGCCTTAATCTCGAATGCATCCGGTTTAACCAAGCCATAGTAAGTGATGGAGATAACCCTGTTACGCGGGTCGCGACCCGGGTTGCCAAAACTATATAGCTGTTCCAGGTAGTTGATGCTGATGCCGGTTTCTTCTTTTAGTTCGCGTTGTACGGCATCCTCTAATGATTCATGGTTGTCCACCAGGCCGCCGGGCAATGCCCATGTATTTTTAAAAGGATTGATGTTGCGTTTAATCAGCAACACGGATAGTCCTTCTTTGGAGGTATATCCAAATACTACGGCATCAACGGCTACTTTAATATCCTGTGTGGTGGGCATATTGCAAAGTTATCAATATGCGGAAAATTTACGCAAATTATTCAGTAGCGGAATTTAATATGTGGGCGTTGCCTGCGGCCGGGCCATTCGCTCATACGTCACAAGGCGTTACGTTCAGGCCGGTATCCGCTACTGTCCCTAACGCATTGTCTGAACCTGAATTTATAGAATTAAAGAATTAGAATAATTTTAAAAGCAAATTCGAGAAATTCTGAAAGTCTTTTGTCCGAATGTCAAATCTTGATACTTGATACTTACTACTTGATACTTACCACTATCCCTCATACAGCTCCAATGGCAAAGCATCCGGGTCTGCAAAGAAGGTAAAGCGTTTACCGGTAAGTTCATCCACCCGGATAGGTTCTACCTCTACCCCCAATTCCTGCAGATGTAATACGGCCTCATCAAGGTCATCTACCTCAAAGGCTAAGTGGCGCAGGCCTGCAGCTTCGGGTCGGGACAGACGTGGGGCAGGGTGTGGAAATGAAAAAAGCTCAATCTGGTAGCTGTCGCCCACTTCCAGATCAAGCTTGTATGATTGCCGTGCTTCGCGGTAAACCTCGCGCACTATTTTTAAACCAAGTATCTCGCTGTAAAAATGTTTCGACTTTTGGTAGTCGCTACAAATAATGGCGATGTGGTGCACCCGGTTCAGTTTCAGCATTATTCGCCTAATATTGAATGTAACACATTGCTGTGTACCATTTTAACATCGGTAACGTGGCCAAATAGTTCGCCATCTACATTCAGGAAACCGTTGTTTACAGTACCCAGCAGGCTAAACTCCGTTTCGCTGGTGGCCATAAACTCTACAAAACGTTCCTGCTCTTCTGGTGCTACGGTTACCACTATCCTGCCTTGCGCCTCGCCAAAAAGGAAAGCATCTTTGCGGATAGCCGCATCCGTTTCGATATCAAAGCCCAGGCCGTTTGGCATGGCGGACTCTAACAAGCAAGTATATAAACCACCATCGGCCACATCATGGCAGCTTTCAAGCACGCGGTGTTTAATGAGTTCTTTAATGGTTTGCTGCGTGGCATACTCTTTTTCGATATCGAAATACGGGGCCGGGCATGCGGTTATTTTATGCCATGAGGCCAGGTATTGCGATGAAGCGATATCATTTACCGATTCGCCTATCAGGTAGATCAAATCGCCGGGTTGTTTAAAATCGGCGGTCATGATATTTTCGGTATCTTCCATTACGCCCAGCATACCAATAGTTGGTGTTGGGAATACCGAACCGCCATCGGCAGATTGATTGTAGAAACTTACGTTACCACCGGTAACAGGGGTTTCAAACTTGCGGCAGGCATCGCCCATACCTTTAATGGCGCTTACAAACTGCCAGTATACTTCGGGATTGTAAGGGTTACCAAAGTTTAAGCAATTGGTAATTGCAACAGGCTGGCCACCGGCGCAGGTAATGTTACGTGCAGCCTCGGCAACGGCTATCGCTGTACCTGTGTAAGGGTCGGCGTATACGTAGCGTGAGTTACAGTCTGTTGTTAATACGATGGCCTTGTTGGTATCCTTAACGGCAACAACGGCTGCATCGCAGGCCAGGTTGGCTGTCATGGTTTGTACACCTACCATGCTATCGTACTGGTCGGTTACCCAACGTTTTGATGCCAGGTTAGGGTGTGCAGAAAGATGCTCGGCAACCTCAACCAAATTGGCGGGCTCGGCAACATCATCTATATTAAATTTTTTATTCTCGGCAAAGTAAGCAGGCTCGCGGTATTCGCGTTCGTAAACCGGGGCACCACCGCCTAAAACCAGGTCATCGGCAGGTACATCGGCTACTTTTTCGCCGTGCATGTAGTACTCTAAACGCTGGGTATCGGTAACCTCGCCTATGATGGCGCAATTAAGGTCCCATTTATCAAATACGGCTTCCACCTCTTTTTCCCGGCCTTTATGTACCACAATCAGCATGCGCTCCTGTGATTCAGAAAGCAGAATTTCGTAAGGTTTCATGTTTGGCTGGCGGGTAGGTACCAAATCCAGGTCGATACGCATACCATGCTCGCCTTTGGCGCTCATTTCGGAGTTGGAGCAAATGATACCGGCAGCGCCCATATCCTGCATGCCAACCACGGCACCGGTTTTAATAACTTCTAAGGTAGCCTCTAACAACAGTTTTTCCTGGAAAGGATCGCCTACCTGTACGGCAGGCAAATCGTTCACCGAATCTTTGCTGATATCCTTCGACGCGAAGGCCGCGCCATGGATACCATCTTTACCTGTGGCAGAACCTACAATATAAACAGGGTTACCCACGCCGTATGATGTTGCCGAAACGGTTTCGCCCGCCTTAACAATACCTGCCGACATGGCGTTTACCAACGGGTTAACGTTGTAGCAATCGTCAAAAAACAATTCGCCACCTACGGTAGGGATGCCAAAAGCGTTGCCGTAATGGCTGATGCCTTTTACCACACCCTTAACCAGCCACTGGGTTTTCTCCAACTTGAGGTCGCCAAAGCGCAGGGAATTTAGCTGGGCAATGGGCCTTGCACCCATGGTAAATATATCGCGGTTAATACCGCCCACGCCGGTTGCAGCACCCTGGTAAGGTTCAAGGGCCGACGGGTGGTTATGTGATTCTATTTTGAAAGCGCAGCCAATGCCATCGCCAAGATCAACCAGGCCGGCGTTTTCTTCACCTGCTTTGGCCAGCATACGGTCGCTGTCTTTAGGCAGGGTTTTTAGCCAGGTGATGGAGTTTTTGTACGAGCAGTGTTCGCTCCACATTACCGCAAAGATGGATAGTTCGGTAAAGTTGGGCACGCGCCCTAATATCTCTTTAATACGTTCAAATTCTTCGGGTAGTAAGCCTAAATCTTTGGCGGTTTCAACGGTGGTTAATTCCTGGTGCTCCAAGGTAATATTGTTTTATTTTGAAAGGATGCGCAAAATTAGGAAAAAAAGCGGAAAGGCGAAAGGTAGTATTGAGATGGAAAAAAGTCCGAAAGTCCGGGAGTCCGAAAGTCGGGAAAGAGGAATGCCATCTCGCAGCTGACCGATCGGACTTCCGGACTTTTCTCCCGTCTTGATACTTGATACTAACTACCCGCTACTAAAAAGCGTTGGTTGTTTAATAAAAGAAGCGTATACACATACCCCCTTTAAAAGAAACTCACAGGAAATGGAATTTGCAGTTAGAAAGCTGAGGGACAGAAAAAAACACGCAAATGCTGAGTTTACCCCCTTACAATGCTGATTAAGCCAGTCATTATATTGCACATTGCCATCTACCTTAGCCTCACATTATAAACCAACCAAAACTTCCTGGTTCTGATTATCAACTATTGCGTACTAACCAATTCCGTAGCCTATGCTTTGACGGCTTTACGGGATATATGCCAAATATGCTTGCTAACCAACCAATTATAAACCAAAAAAAACAAATGAAAAAAACCTTAATTTTCCTATGTTCCATTTCTATTTTTTGTAGTTGTACAAAAAACACAACCGACCTGACACCAGCGAACTCATTGGCAAATGCCAAACCAACAAGTTCGGCAACCACAATGGCGGTTGGAGCTGCCTCTATAGCCGGTGTAAACTGGGCCGATGGCCGCGATAACTTTGTGGATGGCTGGGTTATCCCATCCGGTTTAACCGCTTCCGACAGTTACAGCACGGTTAATGCAAAAGCCAATTCAATATTATCGGGCTTTCAAACCAACATGCCGGGCGTCAATACAGTAAGGTTACCTATTAATTATCCCAGTGTATCCCAGTCGTGGTGGAGCGCTTATACTGGCGCCATAGATGCAGCCCTTAACAAAGGAATGAAAGTAATTATATGTTGCTGGGATAGCGCATCGGCCAACGATGGATTGATAGATAACATGACCAATTTCTGGGCCATGTGGCAAACTGTAGTTAATAAATATGGCAGCAACAGTAACGTTTATTTTGAGGTGTTTAATGAACCGCACGGCTACAGTTTATCCAGTTTAACAACCATCTATGCGCAGTGGCTGGCTAATTATCCCAGCGTTGCAAAAGGCAGGGTGTTGCTAAGCGGTACTGGCTATTCAGACAACGTAACAGGGGTTGGCGCCGACAGCCGCTTTACCAGCTGCCTGCTTTCATTGCATAACTATGCTTATTGGTCAACACACTCTACCGCTGGATGGCAAACCGACTGGCAAAACAGGTATGGCAGTTATGGTTCAAGGACTGTAGTTACCGAATTTGGGGCAACAATGAACAGTGGTAAAGATTACCAGAATGGTTCACAATCCGACAATGAGATTGCTTACATAGTAGGATCGAGTAATGTATTCCGGAACAATGGTATTGCAAGCGTTTACTGGCCTGGCCTGAGAGACAATGATAGTTACAGCATCCAAAAAAGAGGCGGAAGCGGCAATAACATAACCCTAACCACTGTAAATTCTTCCGGCGTTTTCCGCGTTCGTTATGGTTGGGGACTAAACTAACCCTTTTTACAATTTACCTTTAATATATATATCCAAGAATATCGTTAGCAAGACAATCAATAAGGCCGCCTCATATGCAATTATGAGGCGGTTTTTTATTCCGGGCTCTTCAATACCTACTTGAAAAGAAACTCTAAAGCCGTCTGCCATGTATAAAACTATGTAGATCCGGCTTAATTTCCGGTAGCTGCTTCATTAAAGTACTTTTCAATTTCGTTCACGGCATTTTCAAGTCCTTTTTCATTCCTTATTTGCCCGCCAATAGCTGCCGCATTGTTCCTTACTTCATTGGTTTGAATTTTTGATAGCGCCGAAATCAGCTTATCGGCATCGAGCTTTTTAACCGGGATATGCACCCCGAATTTCATCCGTTCGGCTATTTTGCCCCAGGTTGGCTGGTCGGTGTAAAACGAAATAATAATTACCGGCAAATTGCTACGCAGCATAGCTGCCAGCGTTCCGGCGCCACCGTGAAATACGCCTGCCTTACATTTTGGTAAAACAGCCCCGTGGTTTACATATTTTGCTACAAACAGGTTTTTATGCACCGGTAGGTTTTCGAAAAGCGACCAGCCTGTACAAAACAAAACCCGCTCATTGGTTTTATTTAAAATGGTGTTTAAAATATCTATAAACTTTTCGGTATTGCCAACGCCGTTACTGCCAAAGCCAATGTATATGGGTTTATCACCCTGCTGTAACCAATCATTTAATGTAGCCGGGGTTTCGTCCTTAAACTGGCCCGGTATTTTTTCTTCCGGAACAGTTAAAAAGCCGGTTATTTTATGGTTATCATCCCAATCTTTAGGTTGCGGAATCAGGCTGGGGCTTAAGCAATATAAGTCGAGTGGCTGTTGCTTGCCAATATAGTCTATAAGGTTTACCTTTAAAATGGGCAGGCCTAATTCTTGTCTGAATTCGTTGGTCTCTTTCTTTACAAACTTCCAGAAAAACAGGTGCGCCAGCTTATAGGTAAGTTTATTATACCAGGCAAAATTCAGGAAATCAAAATCGCCCAAGGGGAATTCAGCTGTAGGTACAACCGGCGGCATAAAATAGGTCAGCGCAATTTTTTTATGTTGCTTTTCTGCAATCGCGCTGGTAATGGGCAGCGTTGCTGCATTGGCTATAATAAAATCTACCTGGTTAATTCCTTCTATACAGCTTTTGCGTAAAGGCCCCCTTATTTCATGAAGCGCTTTAAAAAAGTACTTCATCAGCTTAATGGTGTTCTCTGTTTTTAATACGCTCTGCCCCTCCGGCGAATTCATCATTTTTTCGGCATTTCCATACAGCGGATGAAAGGCAAGGCCATAGCCCTCCACTAATTCCTTGAAATTTCCTGGCGCCGCAATAATTACCTGGTGTGTTTTTTCGCTAAGCCCTAAAGCCAAAGCAATATAGGGCTGTATATCGCCCCGTGTTCCGTAAGTAAAAATCCCTATGTTCAATTGTGGTTGGTTTATTTACAAAGGAACTGATACAAAAGGATTTCTTTTAGTAATTGGTAAAAAATAATGGGCACCTCATCGAGGCAGTTTTTCAGGCTAAAACAATAATCAATTCATTGCTTGGCGAAAGCCAATTTTCTTATATTTATTTTTTGATACTTTTTTGTAATTAGACTATTAGGCTACGATGAGGAAACCTCAAAATGATAAAATTCCGATATCGAAAATAAGCTATACTACTGTAAATGCAGATTTTAGTGGCCTAAATGGCGAGGCCAAAATATTTTATCTCAATCCAAAATGCGTTTTAGTTGGATTAAACGATGTGCCATATATATTATTTATTACCGCCGATTTCAACCGCGATGACCTGACAAAAGCCGTTAGCGAAGATCTATACGAAGTGAAGCGATTAATTTTACAGCCCACTTTCTAATATATCCGCCCCGACGAGCGAACTTATTGTAAAATTCCGGACTGGTTGTTGGCTTTTAAAAAAATCGATTTTTTAAAATTTGAGTATGTGGAATTAGATGAACTTTGGCTTATGCGAGGCTTGCCGGTACAGCATTTAATTTTACAAAATGTAAAGTTCAATGACCGGACAGTATTCACGAATAGCATAATTCAATTTGCTCTTCTTAATGAAATCACTTATGACGACTCATTGGATCATGAGATAATAAACAAAATTGCCTCCGCTAAACCTAATATAAAGCTCTCTTACGAAAGCAATGATTTATAAATTAGAAACCAATTTTGGTGCAAGCATTGTATTGTGGACATTGAGCGATGGCTGACTTGTGATTTTCTTAGTCTGAAAGTTTCGGCTGCTTATTGTTGGAGTTGTCACCTCCAACAACGGCGCGGATTACCGGTAAAGCATAATACCGATTTCCTGGCTCAAAAACTCCGTTTCAGTTAAAAATATTAACCACCAGTGGTGTACCACCCCGTACCATGGCGTGTCATCCCGTATCAGGGTGTGTCACCTTGTACCGGCACAGTACACTTTAACGCTAAAACTGCCTCATTCCAAAAAAGCTCTCCAATACTATCCTTTATCAATCTCGCTAACCCTTATCGAAAGTATCCCAAATGCAAAGGTAAGCGATACGAAAATCAGTTGGTATATTAGTAAAAACAGCAGCATGCTATAGTTTAACATGGCCGATGACGACGACTGGATAACCGTGCGTACATCATCACGGCCCCACTCCCTTATTAAGTTGGCTTTACTGCCTGTTTCCTGCAGCCCCTGCCTAAGTTCGCCCTGGGGCCATACCGGGAAAAATACGGACTTCGAATCCTTATACCCCACAACATACTGGTTAAAAAGGAACAGGTAAAAAAACAATGTAAGCCCAAATGTTACTATCGAAACTATAGCTAAAAGATTGATGGTTTTTACAGAAAGGGATTTGAAATAGCCGGAGTTGAACCTCAATATTAAAAGCGTAAATACGCCAAAGGATTCTATAATGCCACAAAACAGGTATTTTGAACTATCGGGTGGTACCCCAATATTGCTTAAAAGCACCGCCAAACCCGGAATGGTTGCAAACACTCCCGAACCGGCTTTTAAAATAGTTTTCCATTTATTCATTTTGAAAATCTACAGTGACTTTTTGAGTTGGTTCTATATCCATCGGCCTGGTATAGTGCGTACGGGTAAGGAATTTATTACCCAACTTGAATACCACTGTATAGACAGTTTCATCAATGGTTACAGCGGTGTTTGTTTGATCGCTATCCACCATGTAATCACTCAACAAACCGATATGATCTTGCCACGTGGTGTTTTCAAATTTGCTCTTCCAAATTCTGTGCGGTATTAAATATACGCTGGCTTTTTGCGGTTGGGATTGCAGCGTTAGTTTTATTCGCATATTAATACCGCCATATTTAACAACCTGCGTCTCGCGCCCCCACCAAACAGCCCAGCAGGTGAGCATTTTATGCTGATTATAAATTTTTCGGGGGATGCGCACCTTAATTAAATAACCAACAGAATCTTTGTCTATTACCGTTGCCAATTCATACCAGTTTATTTCGGGGGTATTATATGTAAGGGCAAAGCCTTGAAGCGTGCCTGCAGCTTTTATCTTAGATGTAGGGTTTACGTGTAAAAAGGCCGTTATAACCGAATCTTTTTTAAGCGTGCTATCGGGCGAGTTAACCCATTTACTATAAATTGAATCTAACTGACTGGCATAAAAACGAAGACTATCAGTTTGCGAAAAACCCTTTAAGCTACACATGAGCATAAAGACCAAAAGGATAGCAGCTTTTTTTAAAACACATTGCAAAGTCATACTAACAGGCTTAAGAGGGCACAGATTGACTGGCATTTTAAAACGGAGAAATTAAAATACCGGCAACTTATAACAAGCTGAATATTAAACTAATATAGTGGATAAAAAGAATATGTGCAACCCATTTTTCCGCAGGTGCTTTAATTTCGGCCGGCACAGGATAATCTTGCCGGGGAATATCATTATAAAGTGTAAAACATCATTTACAATAGTTTACATTTCATTTACAATAGTTTACAATTTGCGATACAATAACTTTATTTTAAAGAAATTCATTTACCTGAAATTTAAATAAGCTTTACATTTAAATAAGTTTTTTCAAGTAGCAAATTAAGGTTGTAACTCGCATCGACATGACCATCGGCTCGCTTATTTACACAATACTGCCAATATTTGGGATGATCATCATTTTGCTGTGCATGGCTATGTACCGGTGGGGAAACCAGGCAAAACTGATAGAAAAGCAACACTTTGGGGGCTATGGCCTGCAACTCGACATTTCGGTGATAACGTTATTTATATTAATTGCGGTACTCTCCATCGCTGTTAGTGTTTTCTTTTATTATAAATCAACAGACAGCAAATTAACAGCTTATGAAACAATGATTAAAAGAATGCAGCTGGACAGTATAAATACTAAACAAAACACCTACGAAACTATCACTATTTTAAAATCAAATTTTTTCTGCTACCGGTTTAAACTGAAGGACCTTCCAAACGGTGTGCCCCCGGAGGTTTCTTCATTAAAGTTTACTTTTTACAAAAACTATAATGACGTTCAAAATGGCGTTGAGCTGCCTGTTAAACCATCGGGGCAAGGTTATAAAGTCACTTTTTATTATACTAACGAAGATTTTCAGGATGCCTACCCTAAAGTAGTGCTGGAAGATACGAAAACAAAAAAAAGATGGGTGTCGCCAACATTTAACCCAATAACTCCTACTGTTGAACTGATCCCCGAAAATTGATTGCGCCATGAAAATTGTATCAATTTTGTTTCTCCTATTATTAACCTTGCCCGAATGTTGGGGACAATCTCAGCCCGGACACTTTGACAATGAGTACAAAGAGTATAGTACCAACAGAACCGATTATAAAAGCTGGAAGGTTTTTGTAATAGGCAACCCGCAATTTATAAAATCAATAAAACAAATTGATTATACCCTGGATGGCACTTATGGGCAGCAACATATTGTGGTAATAAACAACGGTGATAATCCTTTTTTTACCATGTGTAATAAAGGTTGGGGAGAAATTTATATAAAAATAAGAATCAGCTACAATAACGGCTTAGCAGATACATTTGAATCGTACCGGGTAGATTTAACATCGCCTAATAAGCGAAATGTAAATTTAATTTGTAATGACAGGTAAATTCTGTACCTGGGCGCCGCCCCCCGGGTTTGTACGCCAGTATGTTTTTATACGGTTAAAAAACGCAAACTCCCGGATGGAGTTAAACATGGGGAGTTGGGTATTTATTACGCTGCATGGTGTTTACTTATCAACGGGGTATCCCCATAGTTATAACAAGCTCAGCGAAAATACTTTGCAGTAGCTGGGAGGGCATAGAGACCACGAGATTCGCGGTCAATCTCGCTATTTCGGAGCAAGGTCGCCGTACCAATAAGCAGCTGTTACACCGCCATCCATCAAAAAGTCGCTGCCGGTAATGAAGGCTCCGTCTTGCCCCATAAGCAAAGCGCCTACGCTTCCAATCTCGTCGGGAGTACCGGCTCTTCCGACAGCGGAGATATCGATCATTTTGCGATAACCTTCGCCGCGGGGGCCGCTTAGTTCATCCTTAGCCAGCGGCGTAATAATAATTCCGGGGCTAATCGCGTTGATCCGCGCACCACGTTTGCCCCAAGTAACAGCTTCGGCCATTACGCGCAGTGAATTTCCTCTTTTGGATAATTGATAAGCATGTAATGAATCTTTAACCTGGGCAGGCTGTAAAAAATCTAAAGATAGCAATTCGTCCGCAGGTGTGGTTGCCAACGCCTTATCCTGTTCAGGAGTTAATGCCGGCAAGCGGTGCCCCGACTGGGAAGCGATAACTACGCCGGATCCGCCGCTGGCAATCACTTTGCCAAATTCTTCCAATACGACAGCGTTGCCATAAAGATCGACATGCAGTATCGTTGAAGGCGATGCCTGTGACGGCGATACACCGGCGGCTTGTATCAATCCGGTTATGCTGCCGATTAATGTCGCTTTTTCAACCAACGCCTGGATAGACATACGCGACGAAATATCAACCGTTGTGGTGCTTACCTCAAAACCTGCCTCGCTCAACACTTTGGCGGCAGCATCTCCATTCTCTTGCTTCAAATCGGCCAGCAAAATATGCTTTCCGGCACTAACCCTGCGTGCAATAGCCTGCCCTATGGAGCCTGCGCCAATTACTACAATTACATTCTTCATAAATATATGCTTGTTTATGTTAATTATTACGACACAAAATTCCTACCTTTTTTTATTGAATGTTATACGAATCATCCTCCCCGGCTTCTAACCACCTCCCTTTGTTTACGTTGATCCATTGCTTGCCGGCGTACGGCAATGGGTTACAATGCGGGCGCGCTATATATGCCATATGCATGTTTTTCCCAAACCTTTAAAGGGACAAGTTTATCATGCTCAAAATCGTCGTAATAAATGGCATAAGTACCTGCATTCACCCTAAATCTATAGTGGGCAAACAAATGATCATTAGCATCGTCGCACACCGAAACATTGTAATACTTTTTGCTTAAAGTAGGCGTGCTTTCTATATAAGCTTTTAACGTTCGCTTCTCTTTAGCATGTTCTGCCATATACTTCCTGGCCCTTACAATCTCAGGTAACGAGTTTATCAGTTTTAAAACCTTCTTTTCACGCTTACTTGTACCAATAGCGTCCTGGGCTTCTACCCCGGTTATAAACAACGTTAAAATGAAAAGGGATACCAGTAAACGTTTCATCAATATTTTTTGATTAAAAATAGCTTTTTGTTTCAGTATGTGATGAGAATTTTGATTCCCGGACAGCGAAATCGCTTTTACACTTTTTCATCTACAAACGGTTAACCTTTAAACGATAATACACTTCCAAGCTGCCTCGTAGAGGCTACCTGTTTGTAGAAAATAAATAGTGAACCCTTTTTTTGCTCCTTAAGAGTTACATTTCTTCAGGGTCAACTTTTAAAAGTGATTTCCCTGAATTCCCGGCGCGTCGTTTTTATTTTGCGTGAATTTCACCCCCGCTTTTTACAGCTTCGCCCTTTTTACACTTTGCCTCTACCCCTAAAAAAACATCTTTGCATCATATAAACAGGTATAAAGCTTAATAAGCCTGGAAAATGGAACAGGAACCCCACATACCGCCGGTTCGCATCCCTTTTTCGGAAGTTTAGCGCTATTTGTAAAACTCAGGCCTTGTTTTAAGGCTATGCATCTGAAAAAAGGTTTAACATTTAACAACCAGCCGATGAAAGCGATCCAAAAAATGAAAAACATTTTATTTAAAACCATGCTGCTGCTTGTGATATTGCCGGCGTGTTCAAAAAGCGGTAACACTACCAAGACCCCGCCGCCAGATGACGACCTGCAGGGGCCTATTTCCCGGCCGGCATCAGGATACGGCGCTGATGGCTCCTACCAGGTTGCCGAAATCAGTTTCGCCAATCCCGAATACGCGGGCACCAGTGTAACCATCTTTTACCCGGCCGGTATCAGCACGCCCAGGCCAACCATATTTTACTCGCATCCCTATGGCGGCGAAAATAAGGAATACAACCGCGGCCTGTTTGAATTCATTGCCAAAAAAGGCTATGTAGTAGTGTTTGTTCCGTATGCAACAAACGATATCAGCATCGATCATCGTTACTATACCCTGTGGGCTGGCTTTACCAAAGCAGCGGCAGATTACCCTAATATTATAGATACCAAAAAAGTGGGCTTTATGGGGCATTCCTTCGGCGGCGGAGCCTCCATAGGCCTGGGCTATAAAGCTTTTACCCAAAACGGTTGGGGACAAAACGGGCGTTTCCTGTTTACGATGGCGCCCTGGTACAGCTACCAGATTACCCAGGCCCAATTGCAAAGCTTTCCGGCCAATACTAAAATGATAAGCCAGGTTTATGATGAAGATGTGATTAACGACCACCGGCTGGCCATCGATATTTTTAAAAACATCAATATAGCCAATAGTGAAAAGGATTTCTATTACCTGAAACCATCTACAGTTGCCGGTTACAATTATACCACGTACCACACGCTGCCCAATTCAAGAAACGCGTATGATGCTTATGATTACTATGGGGTATACAGGCTACTGGATGCGCTGATTGATTACAGTTTTAACGGCAGCACTGCCGGCAAAAACGTGGCGTTGGGCAATGGCTCAGCCGAACAGGTAACCATGCCGGGATATAATGATCAATTTATGGTCCCGCTTGAGGTTACCGATAACCCCAGCCCCAAATACAGCCAAAGTAAATATGAGTTCTCTTGCGGAAGCCCAACCAACCCAAGAAGCATTAACTGTAATTAGCAGACAAACACCAAAAACACCATACCCTCAAAAAAACTAAAATCAATATATTATCAACTACAATAAAATCACTATGAAAACAAAATCGTTATTCGCCATGCTCTCTGTTTCACTGCTTGTATTTGCCTGTAAGCCAAAAAACGGCACCGGTGAAGCTAATGGCAAAACTGATAGTGCAGTTAAACAAGATACCCCGAAAGAGACTGTGGCCCATGCCGATGCGCCGGCCGGTAACACCCCCAAAACGTACACCATATCATTTACGCCCGATAGCGCCCTACTTGGCAAACAAAAAGAAGTAAGCATAAAAATAAGCCCGGTAACCGCAACAGACCTAAGCGACCCCGACGGCAAATCGGAAGGAATTGAAATGACATTTAAGATTACGATTACCAATAAAAATAAAATTGGCAGTAGCAGCGTTGGTGTTTCACCGTCGGATTTTCGGTTGGTGCTTGATAATAATACCTCCATATCGCAAACATCCGGAGGTTATGTTTCTGCCGAGGCCGAATCTACAAAAGAATCAAACGAGATAACTTACCGTTTGCCAACTGGCACTAAACCAAAAACATTGAATTTGTTTTATGACGAAACAAGGGCAGCGGTTGGTGTGAGTTTAAAGTAACACGGGCGTTATGAAATGCGCATGCTTTTAATATCGAACACTGAAAGCAATTTTCGGTGCTGGACATTCGAAATTCAGTGTTTCGATATTATTTGGACTTCTCTTTTGGGATAGGGTTGCAAAAGCCAAAGAGTTTTTTTATGCAAACTCCCTCTTCCAGACAATTTAACAAAGAAAGAAGCATCCATAAAATGATAAAAAACAGGTTGGTTCAAAAAGGTCACCTTGTTTTTTATTTAGCGTAATTGGCGAATATCTTTTCAGTACAATTGTTCAACCTTATTCGGGACGCCCGAAAGTTAATGCAAAGAAAATGGCGGCTCCCACTGCCTTTGCACCGGCTACTACAGCCCCCCCCTAAAAATCCGGGTTAATACTAAACTTAATGCCGTACTGGTTTACGCCGGGATGGTCGAGGTAGTTGAAGCGTTTGATAACGTCAACCCGCAGCAATTTAAATATATTGCCTATACCAACACCGGCCTCGACGTAAGGAGTGCTACCCAGGGGGTAGGTGCCGTTGGCGTTGCCCAGTGCCGGGGGCAGGTTATACAGGTTGGCAGAGTACAGCGGATTGTTTTCATTACGTAAACCGCCGTATATGGCTTTAAACGAAATAAATTCGCGCCATTTAAGGTGTTCTATCAAAGGTATCTTATTCAGGAAAAAGCCGTTGAAGGCATGGGTTATATTAATACCGGCGTAATGGTCGGTCACAAATTCCAGGTAATTCATGTTGTTATAACCATCGGGATTGTACCTTAACGACTGATTGGCCGATGGAATATTGAGCAAAGGAAACGGCACTTTACCGGTAATGAGGGCTCCCAGCAGCGTAACATCTGTGTAACCTAATTGCGAAAGGTAAAAGCGCTTATAAATATTTGCCGATATGTTATTGTAATCATAAGCCCCGTTGAGCAGGTCCGCAAAGCCATGGTTAATTTGTAAGTTAAAAATAGGGTATTTGCTATAAATGGTATGGCGTTCACGCGGGCCTTGTATTATTTGCTCGTGGGGCGCATACCGCAGGCCAAGGGCAACTTCGCTGGTTGTGAGGCTGTTGATAAGGCTATTATCGTTGTTTGATTGAAACAGCAACGTTCCGGCAGGTCGCTGGTTCCAGTTGCGGAAGGCCAGGTTGTACGAGAAATGATTTTCGAAATCCTTAACATAGGCCACCGTAAAAATGCGGTTATACAGCCAGTAATTGGTGGTACCAGTATGAAACGATGTAAGCGCGGCCTGTTGACTACTTACGGCAAAGCTTTGCCCTGGCAGGTCGACATCATACCGGTAGCTTATTTTAAAATAGTCGTTAGGGTAAACGTATGGTGCTGTTTTATTTAAAGAAAAATAGGTTACCAAATTGTATTTGGCTTTTTCATCTTTTATGCCGTAAGCTGTATAGCCTTCCAGGAAAATGAACCTGCTGAGTTGCGGCGTTGTGCGCCCGCCCACCTGGAAACGGGCACCCTCCTGGTTATCATAAGCAAAAAAAGATCCTATTGGCCCCAGCTGAGTAGGCCCCACAGCTGCAAACCCGCTGGTAAGGGTTCCTGCTATCCAGGTTAGTTTTTTAAAAGATGGCATGCCCTCCAGCCGGTTGATATTTGCATACAGGTGCGCTTGCTGGGCGGTAAGGCTATCGGTGCGGTGCTGCGCCCAGTAAGCGGTATCGGGCTTGTTTGAATTTGCCGCCGTTTGCTCGCTTTTACCTTCATAAAACAACGCTGTCTGCGGCTGATTTAGCTTGTAGTTATCATAACTCACGGTACGCCGGCCATATACGGCGGTGCCTTTATTTTTCAGGATGCCAAAGTCGGCCACCACATCACTCTTTTTAAGGTAATAGCGTCCATCGGCGTGCGGTTCAAAATCAAGATTGATTTTGAGGCTGCGCATAAAGTTGATATTAATTTGCTTGTTAACATTCAGTTCGCATGATTCTACGGCGTAACGGCCATCCATCGTGATCAGGATACGGCCTTCAAAAAGAAGATCGCCTTTGTTACGTGGCGTAAAGCTGAGCTCGATAAGTTTGCCTTTTTCGGCTTGTATGGTGTCGGTAATAAAAAATTTGTAATACTGCGGCGAATGGTTGGCAATAGGGCTTAGGAACTGGTTGGCAATTATAAATATATTATTTTCGTAAATATCAATATTATTGCCGTACAGGCGGTTAAAGTAAATAGCCAGCCCAACAGTATCAGTAAATTTTATAATATTAACTTCTTTTTGGGCAGTTAAAACCCTGATGGATTTGGGCGGGCTTTTACGGTAATAGTTTTGAAACAGCTTCTCGCTAAAATAAACCGGCAGGGAAGTTTCCTTTTGCCCGTTTATTTGCAGTGTAGTATCAATCATGAACTTATACTTGCCAAAAAACTTGCCATTGATAAGCTTTGGCGACAGGTGAAAAAGAGACATGCCGATGCGCTCGTACTGGTCGTACTGTAGGTAATCGGAGCTTTCCATCCGGTTTTGATCCTTATGGTCTATCACCTGCTGAATGAGTTCGACCGCGGGATTGTCCTTATTGCGGTAACGCTGCTTTCTACCCGATTTAATGGCCACCTCCTTTAGCTCGGTTTGGCGGCTGTGCATCCGTATTTGCAAATTGGTGGCCTGTCCCGGCTTTACAGCCCTGGTAACCGACTGATAACCCACGTACGAAAACGTAACCAGGGTAAAAGCGCCCGGCGCCTTTAGCAGAAAATTACCCTGTTGATTGGAGGTGGTACCAAAACTACTGCCATTAAAAACAATGCTGATGTAAGCCAGTGGCAAACCCGAAGCATCATCCACAATGCGGCCACTTACTGTAGTAGTACGGCTTACTTTCGCGGTATCTGTTTGCTGTGCAGCCGCGTGTAACGAAAATAAAAGAAAAAAAATCAAGCCACCTTTAATTGGCTTACCGGTAACCAGGCTCCCAAAAAAATGGCCTATGCGCTGTGGCAGCAAAATTAGCTTAATGGCGGGGTTACAAAAAGTTAGTAGCAAAAAAGTAAATAGCAAATTAAACAATTTAACGTTAAGAACAGGTTTGAAGTATTTATGTTTCCACATAATTATTAAAATATGCGCTGCTCCATCAGGCCAAAACACTACGCTCTGACGTTTATCAACTTGATTTTTCTTTACCCTTCAGCTTCTCTTTAAATTTTTGGTCTTCTTTATCCTTTTTTTCCTGTGCCTTTTTCAGCGCTTCGGCCTTTTCTTTTTGTTCGTTTTGGGTAAGCGGCTTATTTTTTGCCTTTTCGTCGGCCTTTCCTATGCCGGCGCAGCCTTTAAGACCGCCGAGCAGGGTAAGCCAAATGGTTTTAAAGTAAGGAAAGTTTTTGGGCCGAATAAAAGCGACATCGGCCACGCGGGGTATAGTTTTGCCGTTATCGGGGTTATCGCTTTTAAGGATCAGTGTGTTTACCAATAGCGATTTGATGTCTTTTGTGGCATAACCTTTTTGGTCGTCGGGTTTCAATACATCAACCTTTAGGTTGTTATATAAAAGTGTAACCTTGCCCGTAGATAAATGCTGATTGCCGTGGATATTAAAGTCAAGACCGGTTACCCTGCCGGATGTAAAGCGCACCAACCCAAGCGGCATTACAGCGGTATTAACATCGGCCAGGTTCACACCTCCCAAGTGGCCTTTGTAGCTATAACTGTAGCCGGCATCGGCCAGGTTAAAGCCAAAGCTTAGGTTTAGCCTGCCCTTGCCCATAAACAATGTGCTGAGGTTTACTGTAGCCAGGGGCTGTTTTTGCAGCAGGGCTGTTTTATTGGTAAGGTTAAGAAACCTGCCTGTTACAGCGTTAAACTTTACGGTACCGGTTTTGTGCGATTTGTTTTTTTTGAATTCACTGTAATTTACATCAAGGTTTTTAATATCAAGGGTGTCAATCTGCAGCCCCATTTTTAACCGGCGAATGGCCCAGTTAGGAAAAGTGACTAACCTATCGGTGGTTTTAAGCGGCCCGTTGGGGTTACTGAATATGCTGAATTCGCCCCTGTTCAGCACCATCCTGGCTACATCCAAACTTTTGCCCCGGCTATAGTTCCGGTAGTTAAAATGGTGCAGTATAATGGCATCCAGGTGCAGGCCAAAACGGTCGGTTCGGCTTTTGGCCAGGTATTCACTCAGGGCAAGCGGCTGTACATCTACCCCGGCAATATCAAGCCGCGAGGTTTTGGTGGACAGCTTCATTGAATTTATTTTATAGGTATACAGCCCGTTTGCCGATTTACCCGTATAATGCTTAAGACGGGCAACAATATCGCGGCAGTAAAGCGTTCGGCTGGTATCTGCCTGCGTTGTGGAATCAATAAGGAGGCTGGTAGCGTGTATATCCACTTCTTTTAATACATGGACGGATGGCCTGGGGCCCGATTTATCCCGGTAGGTAAAGCTGATACCGTCCAGGCGGATATCGCCTACATGGATTAGATTAAAACTTGCAGAAATCTTTTGATAAAGGGTGCGCTTGTCTGCAGGCTTTTTGGGCTGATGCTTATCGTCGTTTTTGCTGATGTATATTTCAGGATTGTGGAGGTCGATCAATGCTACTTCTATCTTTTTATGCAACCATATATCTAAGGGATGCGCACCAGAAACTTCCAGCCGCTTTACTTTTAGTTCCAGTAAATGGCCGGGGGCATTGCCAGACTGTTGCAGCCTGTGGGATATAGCAGTATCGGGGGTAAAGGTGATATCGTGCAATACGGCGCTGCCATTAAATACGTTCAGATCAAGTTTGCTAAAATTTACCCGGTACAGGCTGTCGGTGCCTTTAAGCACAGCCTCTTTAAATTTCGCCGAGAGGGTTCCGCTTAAAAAACTATTTAAAAAAAGCACCACCGCGATCAGGATAACGGTCAATATGGCCACACCTATTGCCGCTGTTTTTCGCCACCTATTTTTAAAAACCCAAGCCGTCATAATTCATTTGTTTTTGCATTCAGCAACCACAACGGCGGCTTTTACTGCTTGTTTAACAAGAGAATGGAGAAATTGATTTTATAAATTCAAAAGTTAAAATTCAAAAGTCAAATTTGATTTACGTAAGCGATAGAAAACAACCTTACGACCAAAGCCCACAAAAAAGCCCGCTCCTTTGCAGGAACGGGCTTTACAAATGATTATATAGAGTATTAAACTATTTTAACATTTACTGCATTTGGGCCTTTACGACCTTCTTCTACGTCATAGCTAACTGAGTTATTCTCGCGAATGTTGTCAATTAAACCAGATGAGTGTACGAAAATTTCGCTTCCGCCATTTGCCGGGGTAATAAATCCGAAACCTTTTTCGTCATTAAAAAATTTTACTGTTCCTTGTTGCATTATATTGTATATTAATAAGTTGCAAACATACACTAAATAATTGACATTTTTACTATTGGTAAAATAGTTTAATTTTTGGTAAAAAATAAGCTTTATTAAAAAACAGGCAATTAATCTTTGTCTTTATGGCCATGCCCCTTGCCGTGTCCATTACCATGGTCATCATCGCCCCCTTCATTCTTTTGCTTCTTATATTTTTGCTTGTCCCAACCCTTGTGCTTTCCATTATCCCAATGGTCACGATATTTTTCGTCACGGCTATCGCGGATAATAACCTGGTCATGACGGCCCTTGTAAGTGGCGTACTTTGTACGGTAAACGTTGTTCCTTAACCACGGGTCCCTTTCGTTTATTACAACTTTGTAGCTTTGATAAGGATCAAAATTACCGTATCTGCCGGGTAGTACACTTGCCTTTATCCAGGCATTGTTTTGGTAGTAAACATACTGATGTGTTGGCACGGAGTAATATACATCAATATCGGGCATATAATAGTAACGGGCATAATCGTAACCAACGGGCCCCCATGCTGGCTGACTTCCGATGTTGATACCAAGACTTACACTTACCTGGGCATCGGCTGCCTTAAAGCTAAAAAAGCTTAACAGTGCCATTACGGCGAAAATTATTTTTTTCATATAAAGTTAATTTGTAAGTACGACAATGTATTATCAAAAAGGTTTGATTAACGCATTTATTACTTTATTAAAATGCGTGGTTTCCGCAATTCAAAGCTGATAAAATTCCATTCCTTAAAATTATCTTACCTCAAACCCAACTTTTCTGTATCTTCTGTTATTTTTACAACATGAACACCCTCCGTATCACCCGCACCACCAGCAACAATCCCGATTTCCGCACGCTGGTAACCCAACTTGATGCTGATTTGCGCAACCGAAATGGCGACATGATGGACATTTACGATCAGCACAACGTGATCGAAAAAAATGATACCGTGGTGGTAGCTTATCTTAATAATCAACCTGCCGGGTGCGGCTGCTTTAAATTATACGATGCTGACGCGGTGGAAGTAAAACGGATGTTTGTACACCCCAACGCACGCGGCAATGGTATAAGCAAATTGATTTTAAATGAACTGGAAACCTGGGCGCATAGCTTAGGCTACAAATACACCGTGCTTGAAACCGGCAAAAAGCAAGTGGAGGCGTTGAGTTTGTATCCAAAATCAGGCTACTTACCCATTCCTCAATATGGGCCATATGTTGATTTGCCGGATAGCATCTGCTTCCGGAAGGTGTTGTAGTTACTAATATTCTTCCCCTGTATGGAAACCTCAATATTTACTCAACCAGACATCGGCCTGCTTAATCAGTTACAACCAGCCGACTGGCCCGATATTGTGCCTAATTTTTACTTTTATGTTGACTCGCCTTTCTGCTTTCCGATTAAAGTAGTTATTAATGACGCCATAGCCGGCATCGGCGCGGCCATCATACACGCCGATGTAGCATGGCTGGGCCACATCATTGTACACCCCGAACACAGAAGCAAAGGTATTGGCTTTTACATTACACAAAACCTGGTTGATATTGCCCACCAACATCGTTGCCAAACCATCAATTTAATTGCTACCGCGATGGGTGCGCCTGTTTATGAAAAAGCCGGTTTTATCACCGAAACAGAATACCTGTTCTTTAAAGATATACAGATACAACTACCAGGATTACCCACACTAAACATTAAACCATACCAGGAAAAATTCCTGCAGCAAATTCTGGCTATCGACCAAACAAACTCGCAGGAAAACAGGGAACCATTACTCCGGGAACATGTTAAAACAGGATTAATATACTGTAACGATGATACCGTTGAAGGCTACTATTTGCCAGGCCTTGGCGAGGGTTTGATAATTGCCAACACCGCGTGCGCAGGTATTGAGCTGATGAAACTACATTTACGCACCAATGATAAAATTGCATTCCCTAAAAATAACAGCAATGCTGTAAACTTTTTGTATGAAAAGGGGTATAAAGAAATACGCACCGCCAAAAGAATGCGCCTGGGCAAAGCCCGGAATGTAATATTTTCCAGCATTTACAACCGGATAGCGGGCAATATTGGCTAAAAAAAAGCCCCCGGACAAGCTCCGGAGGCCAAACACAATCACCATTCTACACACACTGCTCACTCATTACTCACCATTCACTCAACTCACCATTCATTCACTCAACTCACTGTTCAACATTCACGACTCACCACTCACTACTCACCACTCACTATTCGGCTAATTGAAAATTCATTGGTATTACATATTTAACCCGCACGGGCTGGCCGTTTTGCATGCCGGGTTTCCAGGCCTTCGCCAGCTTTAGTACCCGGGCGGCTTCTTCATCAAACCCGTAACCGGCCCCACGTTCAACCTTTATATTTGACAGCGAGCCATCTTTTTCTATCACAAAACTCATCAACACTCTGCCAGATACACCCTGCTCCTGCGCTACCGCCGGAAACCTCAAATTCTTTTGCAAGAATTTACTCCACGCCGCTGCACCACCTACCGGTTCGGGCATTGCTTCAAGGTTGCCATCCATATCATGTATGGCATTATCAACTGCGGGGCCGGTACCTGTTGTACCCTTATTTGTATTAACATCCATGGCATTGCCTGGTTTATCAGCTCCTTTGCTATCTGTAGCTCCAATGGTGCTTGCCTGTAGTTCCGCAGTGGTATGCGGTTGAACGATGGGATCAGTAGGCACCACAACCGGAGGCGGGCTGGCAAGTGTTTTTACAGGCTCAACAGGCTTAGGTGGTTCGGTAGATTTTGGTGGCTCGGCCTTTTTTGGCGGTGCTACCGGGGGCTGAACCATCACGCTTGTCAAATCAACCGGTGTCATTTTAACTATTTCTACCGGTTTACCTTTAAAAACAAAGGCCGATATTACAATAACCGCAATGCCTGCAAAAGCCAGGCCCATTGCCTTACTCATGGTTCGGCCGTAATGTTGTCTTAATTCATAAGCTCCGTATTCTTTGTTACGATGGTCAAATACAAGGTCGAGCCACTCGGCATTGTACAAATCAAATTTTGCGATAGGCATATTTTAAAGAATTAAATTTCTATTATAACGAATATGCATTTATTATATTTTACAAAACATGAAAAAATATCATATTGTCAAAAAATAAATTTCATCAAAATTTCATTTTCTTATGGGTTGCGGGTTACGATTTGTGAGGTTCGGGTTGCGTGTTACGAGGTTCGGGTAAGGCGCATCGATTAATTTGCCTGGCTGCTATTCTGCCCGAACCTCGCTACACGCAACCCGAACCTTTTAGCTTGTCCTCGCTACACGCAACCCGAACCTTACATCCCAACCCATCACTAATTCTCCTCTGCCAGCTGAAAAGCAAACGGAATGCTGTAAGCTACGCGAACCGGGTGTCCATTCTGGATGCCAGGCTTCCATGGTTTGGCCAGTTTTAACACGCGCACCGACTCCTCATCTAAACCGTAACCCAGGCCGCGACTTACCGTTATATTTGATAACTGGCCATCTTTTTCAACAATAAAGCTGATGTAAACTTTGCCCGATATATTGTTTTCGCGCGCCAAAGCCGGGTACCGCAGGTTGTTTTGTAAAAACCTGGCCCAACCGGCCATTCCGCCATCGGGCTGTGGTAATACTTCTACCTCAGTAAAAGGCCTTACCTTTTCATCCTCGGTAATAGGGTTAGCCGTACCAGCGCCCCCTTTTGCGCCAGACGTCTCCAAAATATTTTCGGGTACATCTTCACCACTATGATCGGTACTGGCTATGGTTGACTTTTGAAGATCGGCGACGGTATGCGGGTCGACCGTTTGCTCGGCCGGCACCACAACAGGCGGCGGAAAGCGCAGTGTTTTTGAAAGTGTTTTGGGTTGAGGCAGATCCTCCGATTTTGGGGGCAAAATTTTGTGCTCTTTTTCCGTTGTTGGCGGTGGCAAAGGCAGCGGCATTGGATACTCATGAACCACTATTGTATCAACTTTATGCCTTAATGCCACACTTGCCACCACCCAAACTGTAATGGCGGCAAAGGTTAACGCCATGGCTTTACCCATGGTACGGCTATAATGCTGCCGCAGTTCGTAAGCACCGTAGGTTTTGTTACGGTGATCAAATACAAGGTCGAGCCACTCGGCATTGTACAAATTAAATTTTGTTGCTGACATAGTTTAAAGAATTTCATTCTAAAAATAACGACAAATCGAAACAAATAGTATATTTTATTTTGATTTAATCGATATTTACCAAATAAAATTCCGCGAGACGACAAAAACCTTCGTATTGGGATAGCGATTGGCCCCGCGTTGTGCGGGGCTCATCGCCCACTCCTGCCCGTCATAAAACGGGGTCTGGCAACCCCGGGGGCCCACTTTAATTACTGTCGGCCAATTGAAACTTAATTGGTATTACATATTTAACACGCACCGGCTGGCCGTTCTGCATGCCCGGTTTCCAGGGCTTAGCCAGTTTAAGTACCCGCAACGCCTCTTCATCAAGCCCAAACCCTACGCCACGCTCAACTGTTATGTTTGATAAGCGACCATCTTTTTCGATAACAAAACTCATGATCACCCGCCCGGATACACCTTGTTCCTGCGCCACAACAGGAAATCGCAGGTTTTTCTGCAAAAAGCTGCTCCATGCTACTGCGCCGCCGGCAGGTTCGGGCATAGCCTCAAGAGCGTTAAAATCATGTATGGTATTGTCCACTACAGGAACAACCACCGGCTTTGTACCGGCGCCATCCCTGGCGCCCGACTTATCAGCTACATCAAGTACGTTTTCAACATTTTCGCCACCTGCAACCTTAACATCAGCATTACCAATAGCACCTTGAATTTTACTAATTACCGGCGGCTCAACAGTTGGTTCGGTACTCACAACCACCGGGGTAACAAACCTGGTGGTTGATACCTTTTGCGTTGCTTTAACCGGCGCTACCGGTTTTGGTGGTTCAGCCGGCTTTACCGGTTCGGCTGGTTTCAATGGCGCAGCAGGTTTTACAAGCTGCGGGGTTAAATCAACAAGGGTTATTTTTAAATTATCGGGCGATTTTGGTTTGAAAATCAGGCTTAGCACGACAAAAACAGCCACACCGGCCAAAGTAATGGCCAGTGCTTTTGCCAAAGTACGCCCATAATGCTGCCTTAATTCGTAGGCACCGTACACTTTGTTACGATGATCAAATACAAAGTCGAGCCACTCGGCTTTGTACAAACTAAATTTGGCCGATTGCATCTTTCAAAGAATTATTTATATATAAATAACGATTTCAAAGACGTTATATTTTACAAAACCTCAATAATACATCTATAAATTAAACAAATCCGATCAAAACCTACCGCTTAATAAAAAACTTGTAAAATTTTATTTTCGGCGATTATTTCTTGCAAAGGCCACATTATCACGCGCCTTTTCCTGTATTCAGTGAATTAAAAAAACAATATCTATACATATTTTTCACATAAATGCACAAAAAGTTAAAAAACTTGTAAAAAAAATGCAATTATTTTATTTTTTTACTACTTTTAGACATGTTCAACAGCCTTTATCGGTTTACTGCGGTAATTTTCCTTTTGTTTTCCGGGTTTTCAGCCTCGGCAAGGGGAGGATTGTATCATGCCAGCCATAAAGACGATAAAAAAACCTCCGTATCGGCCACAACCAACCATCATAGTCCTTACAGCTATGATTACAGCCTTAACAACGTACCGGTACAAATTATAAATCTCCAGCAGCATCGGGGTTCGCATTCGCTGCCATTCCTTTACACAAGCCCCAATTTTTACACCATACACGTAAAGTATCTCAATTTTATTTGCGGCAGGGGTACAAGCGAGCTATCGCGGTTCCGCAAACTCATTCTTTTTCCGTTCCACGCTTTTTGGTAATAGTTAAACAATTTCATGCGGCTGTGCTGATTACACAACCGTGTTTATTGTTTTTTAAAACTTAGTTTAAATACTTACAAGCATTTTGATTGGGTGCCTGCAGGTACAGTTGTTGAACTGCCCGGTATTTTGATTGGGTACCGGGCAGTTTCTTCACCCGTCATTAAACTAAAAGTATTAACCAACCTCGTTTATACAGCGTTATGCATGCTCACATAAGGGCCAGGCGTTAGCAATTGGTTGTCATTGCAATAAAGTTAGTTATTGTAGTCACCATCAATATTTTATAAACCGGGCTTTTTGAAAACCTGGCTTTTTGCTTTAGACATGAAGCTATCAGCTTTTTATTAACTATTCCCTAAAACCCTAAGCATGAAAAAATTCATACCATTTGGCATACTGCTACTTATTATAGTACTTGCCCTTATATTTCCTTCGGTTACATTAACAACAGTTAAAGACAGCAAAATTGATACCGGCGATACTGCCTGGCTATTGGTTAGTACAGCCCTTGTATTGATCATGACACCCGGACTTGCCTTTTTTTATGGCGGTATGGTAAGCAAAAAAAACGTACTATCAACCATGCTGCAAAGCTTTGTTTGTATGGGCGTTATCACCGTTATCTGGGTTATTTTTGGTTTTAGCCTTGCATTTGGCGATACCATTGGCGGTTTCATTGGCGATCCGCGTACCTTTTTTATGATGAAGGGCACATTGGGCAACGCTACCTGGAAACTTGCACCCACCATTCCGTTGGTATTGTTTGCTATGTTCCAGTTAAAATTCGCGGTTATTACCCCGGCCCTTATTACCGGCGCATTTGCCGAGCGTATCCGCTTTAACTCATACGTTATTTTCCTTTGCCTGTTCATGGTATTTATATATGCGCCTTTGGCCCACTCTACCTGGCACCCTGACGGTTTCTTGTTTGGCAAAGGCGTACTTGATTTTGCCGGAGGCACTGTTGTACACATGAGCGCCGGCTGGGCAGCCCTTGCGTCGGCATTATATTTAAAAGGCCGTAACGAAACATCGCATAATCCTGCCCGCATCAGCTACGTATTATTGGGTACAGGTTTATTATGGTTTGGCTGGTTTGGCTTTAACGCCGGCTCTGCTTTAGGTTCGGGTACGCTTGCAGCTACCGCTTTGGCTACAACAACAACAGCATCTGCTGCAGCAGCAATGGCCTGGATGTTTTTTGATATCCTGCGCGGCAAAAAGCCGGGTGTACTGGGTGCCTGTATTGGTGCCGTAGTTGGCCTGGTTGCTATTACGCCTGCAGCTGGCTTTGTAACCATTCCCCACTCATTAATAATTGGTATTGTTGCAGCTGTAGTAAGTAACCTTGTAGTTATCTGGAGAAGCAAAACCAGCATTGACGACACACTCGATGTATTCCCCTGCCATGGCGTAGGCGGCATGGTTGGTATGCTGCTAACCGGTGTATTTGCGCATCAAAATGTAAATAGCGCCAACACTACAGGTAATGGCTTATTTTATGGCGAAACCCATTTGTTTTTCCTTCACCTGGTAACTTTAGTTGGCGTATCGGCCTTTGCTTTCTTTGGCTCATTATTACTGTTAAAAATAACCGACATGATAAGTACATTACGTGTTACACCTGAAGAGGAATTAGCAGGTTTGGATATTAGCCAGCACGATGAAGAATTGTAATTACGCGATTTGATTTACACTAATTTCACGAATTCGGTCGAATTTCGCTAATAAGCTTTTAAGTTCTTATACGAAAGGAGGTGTTCACGAATTATCGTATAAAAAAAAGGAAATTAAACAACCAACAATCAAACATAATATCAATTAACAAAAAAGAATTAACGTTTTTACTATTGTCTCGCCAAGGCTAACTAAAAACTAAAGCCGCCCTAAATTTTGAGGGGCGGCTTTTTTGATTCACACGAATTGATTCACACGAATTTCACGAATTGGATCGAATTTCACCAATCCACTTCAAAGCATGTTAACTTCAAAGTATGTTAATAAAGAGGAAGGTGCGTAAGAGCTATTTTATCAAAAAAAAATAAAACAGTCAGTTGGTAACAATAGCTAAAAATCAACTATTTAAAACAGAATCGCTACCGCGGTTTGAACCATTGGACTAACACAATGAACCAGCAGATAAGTAATAAAGCGACACCAATGAACCAGTGAACCAATGAACTAACACAACGAACTACCAATCCTTGGTTGATATCTTTTTCAATTCCTGGATTGTTTTTTTCGCCGGCGCTGTTTTTAGCATATACGATTTTAAAACCGCACCGTTTTGCCGGCTATAATTGAGTATCTTATCCAAATAAACGGCTACGTCTCTTTTCTCCAGCTTACTTTTTGCCTCCTCCATTGGAAATGTAATGCCAGGATCCAAAACCTCCATGCCATACCTGTCGCGCTTATAAGGGGTAAACTTAAAATCGGTAAACCAATAACGGTATTTTGAATCTTTAACTTCTATCCTTAATGAATAGCTTATTTCGCCGCCAGGGCTGCCCGATAATAACGACCGTTTCGACACCACGAAGCTACCTTCCCCACTTAATACACCCTGGCCTTCATCGGTTTTGGTAATTCTTAGTTTACCCTTAGGATAAGCCTTGTGCATAAAATACAATCCTCGGCCATACAAGGTATCCTTGCTTAAACCTTGTTGATCAACCGTTTGATAGTAAATGTATTTATTACGTTCATCAAAGGCCAGCGTGTCTTTTTGCGCAATAACGTTCTTTGCGGAAAGGATACAAATGAGAGCAATAAAAATGTTTTTCATTTAAAAAGAGTAAAAAAGAGTCAAGAGTTAAGAGTCAAGATAAAAAGCATACCAGCTTTATTATTAGAGATCAGCAAACCAAGGCAAGGGCTTCAATCTATTCAACTTTGAAGTCCTTTTCTTAATTCTTAATTCTTAACTCTCGACTCTCCACCGGTATAAAGATAAAAAGCCTCCCGGTTATATCAGGAGGCTTTTTGTAAAATAATGTTTTAATTTAAATTAGAACGCGTATACAGCGGCTAACAAAAACTGACCAGCTGATTTTGAAGGAGTGCCGTCACTCTTCCAGAAAACATCACCGGTTTTTGTATGATCTAACCTAAACTCAGGGATGAAAGTTAAAGGACCTGATTTGATGCTGCAAGTTAAGGTTGAAGCAAACACCGAGTTGCCAGGAGTAATGCCAATATCAGCACCACCATTTGTTGCTTTAGCTTTGAAATACTCCTCCCTTAAACCAAAAGTAACTGCTTTTGAAACAGCCAACTGAGGATATAGGGCATAACCAAAGTAGTTATAAGCACCCATACCTGTTTTACGGGCAGCATTTAAACCTAATTTAAACGCATCGGTTATCTGGTAGGCGGTGGTTAAATCCAATATAGTACCAGAGTATTTGCCGCTTGCAAAGTTAATGTAAGCTGTCCATCCTTTAACAGGTGCCAAAAACAACTGCGAGCCAAAGGTTGATACTTCTGGTGTAGCCGAATTTGATTTGTAAGTATTCCAGTTGTCATTAAAAATACCAGCCATCAAACTTACTTTATCAGAGAAAGCATAAGTTGCTTTAAAGCCTGCATTTTGGAACGGGCCTGCACTGAATAAATAAGAAGTTGAATAGTTAAAGTTACCTACCGGGCTAATTACCTCGTAACCAACAAATGTAGCCATGTAACCTGCTGTTAAGTTAAACTTATCGGTTACATCATAAGAAACGTATAAGTTTTGAATGTGGTAGCTTGAAGTACCAGCCGGCAGCGACCCATAAATAGCATCAGGAATTGACTGCTCCTGGCCACGCGGGCCAAATGACATTTCGCCAACAAACGATGCTTTGCCTACCTTTTTCTTTAAACCCAGATCGATCATACCAATTGATACTGAATTATTATCAGATCCGAAAGAGGTTTGAATGTTTGGCTTATTAGCAAAATCTTTTTTGAAGTAGGTATCTACCGACCCATAGATAACCAAAGGGGCATCTGCAGTGGTTTTAACGGTATCCTGCGCTTTAACAACGAAGGAACCGGCAACAAGAGCTGATAAAAGTAAAAGTGTTTTTTTCATGATAACGATTTAATTGATTTGAATTTGATTTGGGTTGAAATAAAGCTCTCCCATTAAGCTAATGCACAACAATAGCCTTTAGTAAAAGCGGTTAAATTTTATAAGATTGATAAAATACCTGTGCGGTTAGCTGTAAAAGGTTGTCGGTATTTTTTACCAACCAACCGCACAAGGCATTAAAGAATTTTATTTATACTGCAGATGGAGATGTTACACCTTTATCAAAAAGGCCGCTTAAGCTGATCTCATCATCCTGAGCAGGGTAAACTTCGATACCGTGATCGAAAACATCGATACCGCCGGCACCTGTTTCACCTTCTTCTTCGATACGTAATTTCCATGGGTTAGGCAATTTGTTGATGATAAACATCATTACAAAAGTTACAACAAATACGGCAAGCGTGATAGTTAAACTACCGATAAATTGCGCTTTTAACACACCAAAACCTCCGCCATAAAATAAACCTGCTACCGGCGCAGTGTTATCAGGGCCAGTTGGGCCTGTAAAACCGTATTGACCAGATGCAAATAAACCCAATGATAAAGTGCCCCAGATACCGCATAAGCCGTGTACAGATACTGCACCAACCGGATCGTCGATACGGAACCACTCAATAAGGTAAACGCCACCAAATATTACCATACCGGCAACTGCACCTAAAAGGATTGAACCCAGCGGGCTAACCCAGTAACAAGGGCAGGTAATAGCAACCAAGCCACCTAAGAAACCATTAATAGTGAAAGCTAAGTCAAACTTGCCTTTGGTTGGGCCAAACCACAATGCAAATAACATTGCAGCAAAACCACCGGCGCAGGCAGCAAGTGTAGTATTGGCAGCAACACGGCCGATACCTTGCATATCCATTGCAGATAAAGTTGAACCTGGGTTAAAACCATACCAGCCAAACCACAGGATAAAACCACCCACTGCAGCTACCAATAAGTTGTGACCCGGAGGTAATCCGCCTTTTTCTTTATCATCGCGGGCAAATATCCTGCCCAACCGTGGGCCTAATACCATTGCACCTGCCAGTGAAGCCACACCGCCAATAGTGTGTACCACTGTTGAACCGGCAAAATCGCGGAAAGGCTGAGCGCTTATTGATTGGAAAATACCAGAAGTACCCATCAATGCTAAGAAACCATCTGGTCCCCAGGCCCAGTGACCTATAATTGGGTAAATAAAACCTGTAATACCTATACTGTAAAGGATATCGCCACGGAAGCTGGTACGACCAATCATTGCACCAGATACAATAGTTGAGCAAGTATCAGCAAAAGCGTACTGGAATATCCAGTGTGCCAAAACAGGGATACCTGTTGAACCATAAGTTTCGGGTGTATTTTGCAGGAAAAACCAGTTGGTGATGGTTTTGCCATCAGCACCTAAGCCGCCCCAGCCAATAAAGCCATTACCATTACCAAACATAAACGCATAACCTACAGCGTAAAATAACAAACCACAAAGGCAAGTATCAAAAATACACTCCATTAAAACGTTCACGGTTTCGCGTTTGCGGGCAAAGCCTGCTTCGAGCATAACAAAACCCGCTTGCATACCAAATACTAAAAAGGCAGCAACCAGTGTCCAAACAGTGTTAACTGTATTAATTAACGATGTTTCATGAGCGGTGTAGGTTTCGGCAGCATGCGCAGACGTGCCAAGTACACCAGGTAAAACCATCATTGCGGCAAAAACCAGCAATAGGCCAATCATTTTTCCTGTAAAAATGGTAGCTCCCAGCGCCCATTTCTCACGTGTCAGCTGTCGGACTGAACTTAGGAGGTTTAATTTTGTAGAACTTACTTTCATTTGTCTTTTAATTTAGTTTGATTGTTTTTTAATAGTTTAATTTTAGTTTGATTGTTGTATTATATTAAATAGTTTGATTGCACAGCATTAATTCTTCAAAAAACAACCTTAAAAAAGCACTCTTTAGGTTTTGACCAATAAACACTACACTTTTTTATAAAAAATATAATATTTATAGGGTTTATGTAAATTATTTCATGAAATTAGGTAGTTATTTTAACAATAACAAATTTTTAACAAAAAAAACATGATAAAAATTATATAAATTATCAAAACCTCAATTCAAAACCCAAAAACGGGTTAATTTTTAACGAATTTCAAATTACAAAAAGCCATAAATACCGATAAAATAGATTTACAAATACAAAAAAGTCATTTCACAGCATAAAACGCCAAAAAACATCTGTTTTTGTAAAAAAAATTAAAAAAAATAGCGTAAAAAGCAAATTTTAACTCCATCTGCTTCCAAAATATCTATTTAACTTTCAAAAGACTTTGCATTTATATGGCCGGATATCAGCTCAAATCATTTTATTTCATTAAATTTTGATGAATATTTTAAAGGATAGTTCTATTTTTGAATTTGTCTTTATTTAAAACCGTATATAAACCTATATATAAAAATGCCTAACATTCGATTTAAAGCGCTTCAGGACGTTCTGAACAGGACCATCCCCGAAGTTAAACCGCCTGCCGCCAAAATTTCAGATTATTTTGGCGCCAATGTTTTCGATAAAAAGAAAATGAAGGAATACCTTTCTACTGAAGCGTACCAGGGTATCGTTAATTCCATAGAAAAAGGTGAAGCCATCCCCCGCGACCTGGCCGAACAAATAGCCTCGGCCATGAAATCATGGGCTTTGGGCAAAGGGGCTACCCACTATACACACTGGTTTCAGCCGCTTACCGGCACAACTGCCGAAAAGCACGATGCTTTTTTTGAATCGACAGCCGATGGCGGCGCTATTGAGCGCTTTAGCGGTGATGCTTTATCGCAACAGGAGCCTGATGCTTCCAGCTTCCCGAGCGGTGGCATCCGTAATACCTTTGAAGCCCGCGGTTATACCGCATGGGACCCGTCCTCACCCGCCTTTTTAATGGCGCGTACCTTATGTATACCTACTGTATTTGTTTCCTATACCGGCGAGGCATTGGATTATAAGGTACCTTTATTAAAGGCATTAAGTGTGCTTGATAAAGCGGCGGTTGACGTTTGCCATTACTTTGACAAAGGTATCGAGAAGGTAAATGCGTCGTTAGGATTGGAGCAGGAATACTTTTTAGTTGATATTGCCTTATTTAATGCACGTCCCGACCTTTATTTAACAGGTCGCACGCTTTTTGGCCATATATCTGCCAAAAACCAGCAGTTAGAAGATCATTACTTTGGCTCGATACCGGAGCGGGTGTACGCTTACATGCAGGATATGGAGGCCGAGGCCTTATTGTTAGGTATACCATTAAAAACGCGTCACAATGAGGTTGCGCCATCGCAATTTGAATGCGCCCCTATATATGAGGAAATAAACCTGGCCATTGACCATAACCAACTGCTGATGGATTTGATGGACCGTGTGGCCCGCCGTCATAACTTTAAAGTATTACTGCATGAAAAACCATACGCCGGCATAAACGGATCTGGCAAGCACAATAACTGGTCGTTGATAACCAATACGGGAAAAAACCTGTTGTCACCGGGCAAAACGCCTAAAAACAACCTGATGTTCCTTGCCTTTTTTGTAAATACAATCAAAGCAGTTCATGAACATGCCGACTTGTTAAGGGCATCCATAGCGTCAGTTAACAATGACCATCGCCTGGGTGCGAATGAGGCCCCTCCGGCTATTATATCTATTTTCCTGGGCAGCCAGCTAAACGATGTGTTGGATGAGATAGAAACTTCGCGCATCAGCAAAAAAATAAAAGAGGATAACCTGTTATGGCAGGGCATTCCGAAAATTCCGCAGATACTGCCCGATAATACCGACCGTAACCGTACTTCGCCTTTTGCATTTACCGGTAATAAATTTGAATTAAGGGCAGTAGGCTCATCGGCCAATTCGGCCAGCCCGATGACAATCCTTAATCTGATTGTGGCCGAGCAGCTCAGGAAATTCAAATACGATGTAGATAAACTGATTAAAAAGGGTGAAAAGAAAGATCTTGCACTCTTGATCGTTATTAAAAAATACATCAAAGAATCAAAAAACATCCGTTTTGAAGGCAATGGGTACAGCGAGGAGTGGGAAAAAGAAGCCGAAAGGCGCGGTTTGGCCAATATTAAAACCACGCCAAAAGCGCTGGACGCATTTTTGGCCGAAAAGGCTGAGATCCTGTTTGCCGAAACCGGTGTTTTTACTCCCCGTGAGGCACACGCCCGTCATGAAATACTTTTAGATAGCTTTTATAAAAAGTTACAGATAGAAGCCCGCGTAATGGGCGAACTAGTGCAAAATGTTATTATCCCTGCTGCAATAGCTTATCAAACCAAACTGATAAACAATGTAAAAGGCTTAAAAGATTTAGGTCTTCCGGCATCAACCTATGAGGCCCAGCTTGATATAATCACAAAAATTGCCGAACACGTAAACTTCATTAAAACCAATGTTGACCAAATGGTTGATGCACGTAAAACAGCAAACGCGGTAGAAGACATTCGCCAGCGCGCCATTGACTATGATGAGAAGGTGAAATCATTTTTTGCCCCTATCCGCTACCGGGTTGATAAGCTGGAGCAGCTGGTAGACGATGGCATGTGGCCATTGCCTAAGTTTAGGGAGCTGTTGTTTCTTAAATAGTAACACACGAATCTCTCGGATTTATTCGAATTTCACGAATTCTCCTTTTTAAAATGAGGCTGTATCATAAATCATGACCAGCCTCTTTTTTGTGTGATTTATTCGGGTATCTTTTTCGTACAGGCGATTCTCAGACGGTCATTTTGATTTATGATACAGCCTCGTTTTAAATTTATATAGGCGTGCGATGAATTTCACCTAAACCCTCATCGGCTTCAAAAAGATGCTGCGTTGTCGGGTTGCCACTGCAGTGCTGTACCCCATGCCGGCGGGCCTTCCATCAACACGCATGCGGATGTAGCTAAACACCTTTTCAGAAAAGTTTTTTGCATAAACCAATTTTTTTGAGCGATAATTGTATTACCATCATCCAATTGCCTATTTAAATGACTGTTAATGACATTGTGCTTTGCGAGCGCCTTATGGGCGGCGATGTAGATGCTTATAAGCAAATATATGACAAGTACCATAGCCAATTGTATTATTACGCCTTAAGGTTTTTGAAAATGCCCGAGCTGGCCGAAGATGTAATCCACGATGTTTTTTTGAAACTATGGGAAATTCGGGAACAGCTAAAGCCCGAATATGGTATAGCCGGTTACCTGTACAAAATAACCCGGAACCAGGTATTTAAACTGATTAAAAAAATTGCGGCAGAAACAGAGCTAAGGGCCAAAGTAATAAGCATTATTGAAGAACAGGCCATAGAAAGCGAAGCCGATTTGCAATGGAACGAATATGCCGGGCTACTTGGCGGCGCAGTTGAACAGCTGCCGCCGCAATGCAAAAAAGTATTTAACCTTTGCCGCCAGGAAGGTAAGACTTACGATGAAGCCGCACAAATACTGGGCATCAGTAAACATACCGTTAAAGAGCATATGATGGCCGCAATGAAAAGTATTAAAAAATATTTCAGGCAAAATGCAGATATCGTATTCAGTTTGTTAATTATCGAATTGATGAACAAGTAGCAGGTGGTAATTGTACTGCATTTTTTACTTTTTATAACTTATACGTTCTAATATCTTCTTAAACTGCAAATGGGTATTGTCTTCGGCCGGCTCATCCTCATTATCCCACCAATCAAAAAGCAATTTCAATGAATTATAAGCAATTGGATTTTGCTTAAGCAAACTTTCTAATTCACCTAACTCCTCCCCAGTAGCCTCATTTGCCATTTTTTTGGTAACAAGCATCCAAATATGATCTTCCATATAATTCAGGACTATTAATTATTTTTCATTCGGCAGTAGTATGTAACTGTATAAAACAGCTCTATAAGCGTATTATTATATACCAAATTACATAATAATACACATGATATTATGTGACGCATACATTTAGCAAAAGGTTGCACCATCGCATGGGAATTGCAAAAAAAATATTTTTGTCTATACCCCCCCGACCATCAGCCTTTAGGATATATACAAACGATTATGAATCCTAAAAAGAACTATCAGCTCCTGCTGAATAAGTATTTATTGAATGAATGTACTGCTGCCGAAGCAGAAGAACTGTTCAATCACCTCAAAAAAGATGAGGCAGGCCGCTTATTGCTTAAAAATTTGCAAACCAGTTTCAATAAAGAAATAAATGAACCCCGGCCTATCGATCCGGTAATCAGCAATAATGTGTGGCAAAAGCTGGAGGCCAATATCAGCCGGGAACAACAACCCAAATCATATCCGTTTAAAACGTGGATCTCGGTTGCGGCGGCGGCTATTTTATTACTTACGGCGGGGTTGTTTTTATATAAGCCAAAACAGCATAACTTCCAATTGGCTTCGCGCAAGGAAAGGTTTAAAAATGATGTAGCACCGGGCAGCAACAAGGCCGTACTCACCCTGGCCAACGGCCAAACAATTATTCTGAACCAGGCCAAAAACGGTCTGATAACCAAACAAGGCCAAACCACCATCAATAAAATAAACAACGGTTTGCTTTCCTACAAGGCAGCAGATGCAGGCAATGCCCCTGTTCAGTACAATACAGTATCCACTCCAAGGGGTGGCGAATACCAGGTTATCCTTCCCGACGGAACAGCGGTTTGGCTAAACGCCGCCTCGTCATTAAAATTCCCTACAGCATTTACAGGTACCGAACGCGATGTGGAGCTAACCGGCGAAGCCTACTTTGAAGTTGCCAAAAACAAAGCGATGCCATTTAAAGTGATGACCAGCAAGGTGCAGGTTGAAGTATTAGGCACCCATTTTAACGTGAATGCCTATGACGATGAAGATGCCCAGAAAACCACACTATTGGAAGGCTCGGTTAAGCTAACCAGTAACAGCGGGCAGGTAATGCTGGAACCCGGGCAGCAAGGAAGCTTTAATAAACAAGCTGGCAATTTTCGCGTAGCCAAAGCGGATGTTGATGAGGCCATAGCATGGAAAAACGGCAATTTTATGTTTGCCAGCGAGGATATCCAGAGTATTTTAAGAAAAGTATCCAGGTGGTACAATGTTGATATTGTTTACCAGGACAACGCTCCAAAAAAAGCAATATGGGGTACGGTATCAAAATTTGATAATGTATCTGAAGTGCTAAAAGTGATTGAATTAACAGGAGTTGCTCACTTTACAATTGAAGGAAGGAGGATCACGGTGATGAAATAGTTATACACGCCTGCCAGGGATTAAAACCCGCTATTTTATTACAGTGCAAAAAAATCCAGAAGTGGTTGCAACACTCCTGGACAATTAAATGCCTGTTGGCAATAGCCCGGGTTACCCTTATATAAATCTTGACAAACCATATTCAGTTATAAACCCAAACTATTCAAAATTATGAATTTTTTTCCTCATTATTTATGCCGTAAACCAAGCGGCATCTATACTAAGATATTGCTAATAATGAAGCTAACTTTAGTTATAATGATAGGATTTTTATTGCAGGTTAGCGCAAAAAGCTATGGCCAGCGAATAAGCCTGTCGCAAAAAAATGTTTCGCTCGAGGAAGTGTTTCGCGAAATACAAAAGCAAACCAAGTTTAACATTCTGTGCGATGCAGAAATCATTCAGCAGTCGCCTTCTGTCAGCGTAAACCTGCGCAACGCCTCCATCCAGGATGCACTTTCTGTTTGCCTTGCCGGTAAACGTTTAACCTATGTTATTGATGGCAATACCATTGTAGTTAAAAGAAAAACCCAGGAAGAAAGTGCAAAAGAAAGCCAGGCACTTTTGGTAACCGGGTTAGTTACCGATGATAAGGGCGTGGCATTACCCGGTGTTACAGTTACCATAAAAGGCACCTATTCGGCAACATCAACAGATGTTAATGGCAAGTACACCATATCTGTCCCCTCTTCCGCTTCGATATTAATTTTCACCTTCGTGGGCTTCGAAAACGCCGAAATCCCTGTTGGCGCCCAAACTACTATCAACGTTAAAATGAAAGAGGCCGGTAATATTTTGAATGAAGTTGCCGTAGTTGGTTATGGCGTGCAAAAAAAGGTAAGTCTTATCGGCGCTCAATCAACAGTAAATATCGAGGAATTAAAACTGCCAACATCAAACATCACTTCGGCCCTGGCAGGCAGAATTTCGGGTGTTGTTGGCGTACAACGCTCGGGCGAACCAGGCAAAGATGTGGCCGACATCTGGATTCGTGGTATAGCCACTTTCGGGGGCGGCTCATCAAATCCACTGGTATTGGTTGATGGTGTGGAACGCAGCATTAACAACATCGACCCGCAGGATATTTCGTCGTTCACGATATTAAAAGATGCATCGAGCACGGCAGTATACGGCGTGCGCGGCGCTAATGGCGTAGTACTGGTACAAACCAAGCGCGGCAAGGTTGGTAAGGCCCAGATTTATTTAGATTATAACGAAGGGGTAACCACATTTACACGCCGCCCCAAATTGGCCGATGGCGTAACCTACATGAACCTGGTAAATGAAGCATTAACCACCCGGGGCCAGGCACCTAAATATACCCAGGATTATATTGACAAAACTGCTAACAACACCGATCCGTTACTGTACCCAAATGTTGATTGGCTTGATGCAACTTTTAACAAGCTGGGCCACAACCGCCGCGCCAACTTTAATGCCAGCGGTGGTGTTGATAATGCACAATACTATGTTTCTGTTGGTTATTACAACGAAGGCGGCTTTCTTAAAACAGACCAGCTTGCGCAATATAACTCGGATGTTACCTATACGCGCTATAATTTTACAACCAACCTAAACCTTAAAATAAGCAGTACCACCAAACTCGATCTTGGTGTTCAGGGATACGCAGCCCAATCAAACGGCCCTGCGCTTTCAACGCAGGATATTTTTGTTAACGCGCTTTCGGTTCCGCCGGTCGAGTACCCTATCTCCTACCCGGGTGGCTTTATTCCGGGCAAATCTGCAAATGGCGGGTTCCGAAATCCCTATGCCGATTTAACCCGCCGCGGATATAACACCGACTTTAATAACACCATACAAACTAACCTGCGCATTACCCAGGATTTAAAGTTTTTAACAAAAGGGTTGAGTGCTACCGCTATGTTTTCATTTGATAATTACAGCGATCATAGCATCAACAGATCTAAGCGGGAAGATACTTTTTTTCCAGATAGCAACAATCCCTATAATGCCGATGGCTCACTTAACCTGGTGCGCACTTATACTGGTAGCGGTAACTATCTTAGTTATAACCGCAACAACGGGGGCCGAAGGCAATCATATACCGAGGCCGCCATTAATTACGACCGTAGCTTTGGCAAACACCACATTACCGGCCTCGCATTAGGAAACGCCCAAGATGGTGTAGATGCATTTGCAGGTGATTTTACATCATCAATACCGCACCGTTACCTGAGTTTAGCCGGCCGTGGAACTTACTCTTTTGACGAGCGGTACTTTTTTGAAGCCAATTTTGGCTATAATGGCTCCGAAAACTTCGACCCCAAAAGGCGCTACGGATTTTTCCCGTCGTTTGGCGCAGGTTGGGTTGTATCTAACGAAAAGTTTTTCGCCCCTGTTAAGGATGCACTTACATTCCTGAAGTTTCGTTATTCTGACGGCTTTGTGGGCAGCGATGATTTAGGTGCCGGCCGCAGGTTTGGCTACCTGACCATAGTATCCGAATTAACCGATGTAAACAACGGCGGATACACTTTCGGCAAAGGTTTTGAAAACTCAAACGGCATTAACGTAACCGATTATGGTGTAAGCGTAAGCTGGGCAAAATCGCACAAGCAGGATCTGGGCATGGAAGTAAGAACATTGCATGATAACCTGTCATTAATTGTCGATCTTTTTAAGGAACACCGCACCGGCATATTTCTGCAAAGGCAATCGGTACCAGGCTTTGTAGGTCTGGTTAGTCAGCCCGAGGGAAACCTTGGTGTAGTAGATAATAAAGGTATTGATGCTACACTTGACTACAATGCCCATTTTGGCAAAGTGAACGTAGGCCTGCGCGGTACATTTACCTATAACAAGGCTGTAGTGATTGAGGATGACAGGCCAACCCAAACGTATCCATGGCTCGATCATCGTGGCCAACCTATCCTGGCGCGATACGGCTACCAGGCAGTTGGCTTATTTAAAGATCAGGCCGAAATTGATGCCAGCGCCGTACCGGGCGATAAATCAAAAGTATTGCCAGGCGATATTAAATACAAGGATTTAAATGGCGATGGCTTGATAAATGCCTATGACCAAACAAAAATTGGTAACGGCGATGTACCATCAACTGTTTATGGTTTTGGCGTAAATGTGGAGTATAAAGGCTTTTACGTAGGTGCGTTTTTCCAGGGTATTGCTAATGCCGATATCATGCTGGGCGGTGCCGGAATTATCCCTTTTAATGGCGATGGCGGCGAAACCAACGTTTATAACAACGCTGTTGACCGCTGGACACCACAAAACCCAAGTCAGAATGTATTTTATCCCCGTTTGGCTTATGGCGACAGCGAAAACTTCAACAACTCACAAGCCAGTTCGTGGTGGGTTAAGGATGTAAGCTTTATCCGGTTAAAAACCGCCGAACTGGGTTATAACCTGCCTGCGGGCTTATTTAATAAATTTCATGTAAAAGGCGCCAGGTTATACCTTATAGGTTACAACCTGCTCACCTTCAGCAAATTTAAATTATGGGACCCGGAGCTTAACACCGATCAGAACGGACGTGCCGACGGCGCCAAGTATCCAAGTGTTAAAACCATTTCATTAGGCCTTAACCTGAAATTTTAACCAATAGCAATTCATCATTATGAAAAAGATATTTTTATTTGCAGCAATATTGGTATTAACGGCTACTACTTCATGTAAAAAGTATTTAGACCAGGTACCAAACGACAGGTTATCATTAGATGAAACCTTTAACAGCCGCGCCAGTGCCGAAAAATTCCTGGCCAATGTATATAGCAACATTCCCGACGAATTTGGACAGCGCTTTCCCGGCGGATCGCGCAACGCCGGTTTATGGACAGGCGCATCTGATGAAGCCGACTACGACTGGGGCTTTGTTTCATCAAATGATGTAAATATTGGTAACTGGGACGCCAACAGCGGTTTTGTATCATCATACTGGACAAACTTTTACAAGGGCATCCGTTCGGCTACGTTTTTTATAGCCAATGTTGATAAAGTGCAGGATATGGCGCCAGCCCTTAAAACCCAATACAAAGCAGAAGCACAGGCCCTGCGCGGAATGTTTTACTACTACCTGATGCGCCTTTACGGGCCGGTAGTATTACTGGGAGACGAGGTGATACCGCCAGATGCGGCTTTTAGCGATGTGCAATTGCCCCGCAGTTCATTTGATGAGTGTACAAACTATGTATCAACCGAGTTAAAGGCCGCCGCCGATCAGTTGCCCGCTGTGCCGTCAAATGACAGCAATTACGGCCGTATCACAAAAGGGATTGCATTGGCTTTCAGGGCGCAAACTTTGTTGATGGATGCAAGCCCGCTATACAATGGCAACACCGATGAATCAGCTATGAAAAACGCCGATGGCAAGCAACTCATCAGCCAATCTTATGATGCAGCCAAGTGGAAAACAGCTTCAGATGCTTACAAAGATTTCATTACTCAACTGGTACCTACCGTGTATGACTTATTCCGCAAAAACGATGCAAATGGCAATTATGACCCTTACCTGTCATGCCGTGACATCTGGTTAACCGACTGGAACAAAGAGGTTATCCTGGCCAGGGCCAATAACTCGCTAAACTCACGTCAATATGAAATGACACCTTATCACAACGGCTACGCTTCAGAAGTTCGTGGTTCTGGTGGTTTGGGCGCTACCCAAAACATTGTTGACGCCTTTTTTATGGCTAATGGCAAAAGCATTACCGATGCCGGCTCGGGCTATGTAAGTACCGGCAACTCAACTACCGATACCAAGTACACCAAAGCGGGTATTTACAATCAATGGGTAAACCGCGAGCCGCGTTTTTATGTGGATATTACCTATAACGGCAGCACCTGGCTGGATACCAACACAGGGCTTATAACCACCCAGTTATACAATCATGGCAACTCGGGCAAAGCAACCGGTGGTAACGATTACTCGCCAACCGGCTATATCGTGCGTAAAATGCAGGGCTTGGGCAACTGGAATGTGGGTGGCCGCACACTCATGTTGCTACGCTTAGCCAATATTTATATGGATTATGTAGAGGCCTTAAACGAGGCAGCGCCCGGCGATCCTGATATTCTTAAATACCTGAACCTCATCCGCGACAGGGCCGGCGTACCGGTTTACGGATCGGCTGATTTGCCTATACCAGCCGATCAATCGGCTATGCGTACCGCCATCCGCAAAGAGCGCCGCGTTGAGCTAGCCTTTGAAAACGTGCGTTTTTTTGACGTACGCCGCTGGAAAATTGCCGAGCAAACCGATAACGGGCCGATTTACGGCCTCAATATCAATGCCGACCTGCCCGACTTTTTGAAGGTGGTTGCGTTTGAAACCCGTGTTTTTAGCAAACGGCATTACTTTTTCCCTATTCCGCAGCAGGATGTGGATACAGATAAAAAATTAGTACAAAACCCGGGCTGGTAATACAGGCCGGATAACAATAGCAGCAGCGGAAAACCCGTTGCTGCTTTTAAACAAGTCCCCATGCTGCCTTTGGGCAATGTTCCATTTAAAAACATCACTATGAAAAAGTTAACCTGTTTTTTAGCATTAAGTATCTTCACCGGCTTAGTTAGCTGCAGCAAGGAAAAAGATTCCACACCCGCCAAAACAGCCGTAGTAAAACCAGTTGACCAGGACTTTACGGCAGGCGATGCCGACCTGGCCTATAACACCTTTAACAGCGCGTTTTATGATTCGGCTAACAAGCTGTATTACGGCACTACCAAAAAGGATGGCGTGGCCGCTATATGGACACAGGCCATTTATTGGGATATGGCCATGAATGTTTACCTGCGTACCAAAGCCTCAACGCAGCTAACCATGATTGGCGATATTTACCAGGGCAACTATAACCATTATGATGGTTACAACTGGAGCAACCAGGCGGTATGGTTTATTTACGACGATATGATGTGGTGGGTAATGGCCCTGGCACGTGCCAACCAGATTACCGGCAACGCCACCTACCTGCAAAAAGCCAAAGAAGGGTTTGATCATGTTTGGGCGGGTTCATACGACCCTGTGGATGGCGGCATGTTTTGGGATTTTAAGCACAGCGGTAAAAACTCCTGTATCAACTTCCCCACTGTAATTGCGGCCATGCGCCTATATACCATTACCGGTGACGCCAGTTACCTTGACAAAGCCAAATCCATATACGCCTGGAGCAAAACCAACATGGTTGATGCATCGGGTAAAGTAAACGATAACAAGATTGGTAACAACCCCGCCGGCGGCCAGGATTATACCTATAACTCCGGGACAGCCATAGGCGCTGCGCTGGCATTATACAAGCAAAGCAATGATGCCACCTACCTGAGCGACGCCAAACTGTATACCGACTATGTAAAAAACAACCTGTGTACCAACGGTATACTACCCGCCGAAGGCGACTTTAACGAGCAGGGCGTGCTCAAAGCTATATTTGCTCAGTACGTAATGCAGCTGATAACCGAGGCAGGCCAAAACCAGTATTTAAGCTGGATCCAAAACAACGTAAATACCGGCTGGAAAAACCGCGACGCTACCCGCAACCTCACCTACCGTAATTACGCAGTAGCCTGCCCTACCGGCGACATACAATCATACGAAGCCAGCAGCATAGTAACCTTTATGCAACTTTGCCCGCCCACAACAAAATAACACCCTACCTGTACCTATGATAGGTCTGCCGTTGAAAAACGGCGGGCTTTTTTGTAGCATATCGCCGCCAAAACGTTACGGTCGGAGCTCTGTTGGCATTCAAAGAGAAATGTTTACAACATTTCGTCTTGCGGGGATCAAGTACCTTTGTTGCTACACTTGGAGGATATTTTATCAATCATTCCGGAGGCCTATAAAAACAGAAAGAATGAATAGTAACGTTGCTCACTATCAGATATTTAATTTGCATGACCGATATTAAGCACGGCGGCTCAACTATTACTGTTGGATATTCCGGGAGGCTTGATCACCCTATTCCATGCCGGAGGTTCGTTTAGTTGTATAATATAGATCAGAGAATATGTATTGAGAATCAATCAATAAACCTGGCCAAAGTGTTTCAGATTGATTGAATTGCGGGTTCGGAATCTGTTGGTCAATAGCTTCACATTGTTCAGTTGCACCGTAATATTATAGTCGCACTATATTATTATACTTTTTTTTAATATTTTGTAACTTTAAGTTAATCCCGGTATTTTTTTTTAAAATTGATTTTAATAATCCATCGAAGATAAAAAATGTTACATGGATACCTGTACTGAGAATTGCAAAATCAATGCCTATGATACGTTTTAACCCTATCTTCTTTTGCAGCCTTATTTGTTTTTTGACTGCCTTTCCTCATGCGAGGCTATTTGCTCAGGATGCTAATTACTGGCATTCAAGTTTCGGCCCAGGGGGGCTGCTGACCCCTGGAGCTACAATTGTTAATGACAGGGACAGTGGATTGTATTATTACAATCCGGCGCTGACAGCGCTCCATCCCAAGAATTCTGTGAGTATTTCCACCAGCTTATACCAGCTGAACTCATACAATATCAGGGATGGCGTGGGTGCAGGGGAAAATTTAAAATCGTCCGGACTGCAGATCATCCCCGTAATGGTGTCCGGCAATATTTTTTTAAAAGGCAAAAAGACCATTACCCTCGGTTATTCATTGGTACATGACCCGGTAAGCAATTATAAGGTTACCCAGCGACAAGACAAAAAAATGAATGTGCTTGATGATTCTTACAGCCCCGGTGATGAAGATTTTGTTGGGCAATATACTGCCCATAATAATGTAAGCAATACCCTGGGAAGCGGTAGCTTAGGAATAAAACTCAATGATAATTGGGCTATTGGTATTATAGCTGAGGCGCAATTAAGAAGCCAGGATTATTTGGAACAATACAGTTCCCGGGCTCTGATCAATAGTACTGATACGCAAAACCTATTGCCCATGACGAATGTGGAGAGTAGTTACCAGATCAGCTATTGGAACGTAGGGCTACAGTTTAAGTTTGGTACTTCTTATGAAAACGGACCGCATCACCTGGGCTTACTGATTAGTACACCCCGCGTTAATATAAAAGGGAATGCTACCATTACCAATGACCTGATTATAAATGATCTGCACCCGGTACCAGGCACAGCACTCTTATTAAATGTCCTTGGCAACGGCCGGCAAACCGGGTTGCCGGTGCTGTACAAGGATCCGTTCAGCATCGCACTGGGTTATGGATTGGATTTCGGGCAAGGCGAGATCTTTGTAACAGGAGAATATTTTGCCAAAGTAGGGCGATACAATATTGTCAGTCCTCAAAATACGACCTTCGTTCGGCCCAGTACCGAGGCAAATAATAGTTTGACTAATGAATTGATGCAATTCAACGAGCAGCGGAAATCTGTTACCAATTTTAGTATTGGCATAAAGCGTGAATTAACGCCGGTTCTGGTAGGCTATGCGTCACTAAGAACAGACTTTAACTATGACGATAATGGCGTCACTGTTAATAGCGAGTTTAACGGGCACCATCCCAATATTACTAACTGGAATACCTATCACGGTCAATTTGGGTTCAATGTAAGACGCAGGAAAGGAAACCTGCATGCAGGTTTATTACTGTCATACGGTGCAACAAACAGCTTTGTACAGCCCCTGAACTTTGATACGCCCAATGAAGATAACCAGTTGCAAGGTAATATACGTACAACTACGGCTAAATATTTTTCAGCGGGCTTGCTGTTGGGTTATATTTTTAATCTATAAAAAAACTTACTTTTTTGATGCGGATTGAGGCATAAACACGGTCCTGATATTTTTTCAGGCGAATAATAGCTGGCATATATTATTCGCCTACTCCCCGGCAGAAAAAGTTTTTACATTCTAAATAAAATTTTGGCATATCATGATTAAACAATTTTTATGTACCTATTTGCTTCTATTGCCTTTTACTTATTGTATGGCGCAGGGAATTTATTTCACTGCGCCGTTAAAAATTGATCCGGTAGCAGGTAATAATCCTGTCAGGATAGCAAGGCTGGATCAAAAAGTCTGCTTTACGTGGCAAGAAGCAGGCACTTCCGGGGAGATTCATATCGCCTGGTATGATCTTGCTACCGGAACCATGCAGCCATCTGTTGTGATGGGTGGGGCAACCGGTCGGCCCGTATTTTGTCATACAGCAAAAAAGCTGTATCTTTTATGGAATGACGAAAAGGGCGATATCTGCTATGCGATACTATCCGGCGGTCAAACCGGGAAGCCTGCTGTTTTACCTAATTCCCGGTCTTTGAAAATATTATCCGCCACCGGAACCGATGGCCGGATCATCCTGTCAGTAACCGATGCCGGTAGGAAAAATGCCAGTATTCTGGTGGTTCACGAAGGTACGGACAAAGCACTTCTTTTAGATAAAAGTTTTGATATCCCTGATTCCAGGCATATAGAATACTGTTCTGCAATATCAGCAGGGACAGAAACCCTCAAAGTTTTCTGGAAAGTGCAAAAACATAAAAACCTGCTTTATGCCAGTTTAAACATGAATGACCAGGCCACAGGAAAGCCATCCGGCACCATCATCTCTACGGACGTATCCCAGGTAGCTGACGTTATCCCCTTAAATGATCCTGACAGTCAATTGTTGTTATGGAGACGAAGTGATAAAGAAAATAAATGGTGTTATGGCATTATCAATCGCGGGGCATTGCATGATGAACACGCGCAACTGCCGTATTTAGAAAATACGACCGAGGCCCCTGTGGTAGACAGGGATGAAAATGGGAATTTCCATATCGGTGCCAGTGAACAAGGCAAACAATTCCTGCTGGGTTCTTTTAGCCTTTATAATCCGGCCCATTGGATAAGCGATTTCCTTTTACCGCAAAAGGGTAGCTATACTTTAAAAGATATTGTTATTCCCGGATCGCATGATGCTGGAATGTCAGTCCTTAAGGCTGCCGGTGGCAAAGATATAGGCATTATAAACGAATGCAATACACTTACACAGCAACATGATATCAATGGACAGCTCCGGTCAGGGATCCGCATGTTTGATCTTAGATTAGATATATTTCAGGGTAAATTATATACCAAACATGCGCCAGCAGACTGTATGGAAGATGCCATTGCAGGCGGTTATGGTGAACAACTGTCCAGTGCTTTACAATCGGTCAAACGGTTTCTGAAAGAGAATAACCGGGAATTTGTTATTCTGAGTTTCTGCCATTTCTGCGACAAACATATACCCATCGCACAGCAGGCCGATTCTATTGTGCATTGGCTGGGTAAGGACCTTTTGTTCGACGGAAACGGCAAGAGCCTGAAGGACATCACTCTTAACGCGTTGTCCGGAAAAGTGTTGGTAACCTTTGAAAATTATACTTTCCCTGAGAAAAGCATCCTCCTTAATACCCTCACCCGCCAAAGTGCTGCACTCATCAATTATAAGAGAGCCTATGCAGCAAGCAACAATCTTGGCAACCTGCTCGCCGCACAGCAATCCTTCCTTATTGCTTTAAAAGATTCACTTTACAACAACGACCTCATTCGCCTCGATTGGCAACTGACAGAGGCCGGACAGGAGGCCGCTTTCATCTGCAATGATTTTCAGTCGCCGAAATCCAATCCACTATTAGATGGAGCTAAACTATTATTAAATACGGTAAAAAATAATAAAAGTATTATTGAGCTCGCCCTTACCGGTAATCAGGTATTGACCGACAATGTAAATAACTGGATAAGCAAGGGCATGATCGATACGCGTAACCATCCGAATATATTATATGTAGATGTGTCGGGTAATTGGATAACGGATTACTGCATGCTGTTAAACTCGCAGTCTATATACAACAGGCAATAATTATCCGACGGCGCAACCTGATATTTACAAACAGCAACGGCGAAACCTTCGCTTTGAGTTTGCGGTAGTAAATGAAGGTTTAGGCGAAAGCGTATTGCAAAGAATCGACCGCTTAGGATCGATACAGTTAATGCCAACGTTGCTGGAAGGCCGAAAGGTACCCTTGCAGACGAGATCAACGCAAAGGCCGCGAATATCAAATTGCCCTGAAGGTATCACCGTAGAATACCTGGGATATGTCAAAAATCACAAAGAGGTGTTTGCAAGCCTTGACCTGGCATTGATCATCTGGATCCTGTTGGTCTATTTGATCATGGTAACACTTTATGCGGGCTGTGCTCTGCTTCAAAAAGGGATAATTAGTGCATATCAAAACATAGTATTGTCTTTCGCCGAACTCACATTAATCCTAATCATCTTTCACTACGGTGCTAAAAGTGTACCAACATGCCGTCTTCAGCCATTGTTTCCCGAACCATTTCATCAATGATTAAAGCTTTATCATCAACATACATGAACCAAACCTCCAATTGAATATTTAAAATCAGTTCAGAGGATCATATCTCAGCTTTTTATATAACAAATCCCAGTGAGCGAGATGCCGAGTTTGTAAACGTAACCCGATCAACTTTTTCAATTCTTCAATACAGACTGTACTATTAGCTTCATTTACACCAATTGAATCTATCACCGCAGGGGCAATGGACTCAGCCAGTTTTGCTTTTCTTCTTCGGTTTTACCTACTATCTTAACATGAATATATGGTATCCCGGGTTTATTTAAAACTGAAATATTGTTCGTCAGTTACAGGTTCCAGCCAATCTACTATTCCTTTTTCAGTGTTAATACTTACTGCATAATGTGTAAATCTGCCATTTGGTGTTGCTCCATGCCAGTGCTTGATGCCGGGCAATACGTTAACAACATCGCCAACTTTGATTTCACGAATAGGTGAACCTTCTTCCTGGTAATAACCCACGCCTTGTGTAACGATCAGGATCTGGTTACTGGGATGCGTATGCCAGTTATTTCTGCAACCAGGTTCGAAGATTACCTCGCCAATACCGCAATTGGTAATTTCATCGGGCACTACCCGCATTTTTAACCAGGCAGTGCCTGTGAAGTATTGGGCAGCAACCGGGCCGAATCCTTCTGGTGCTGTGTCTTGTTGCTCTTGCATTTTATAAAGGTTTTTTAGTTTGAAATTTTGAGAATTTTACATTGTGGCCCTATCGATAACGTAACGATTTATTTAGACATCTTTCAGTGTGATCTTCACTGTTGCGGATTTTGCGCGGCTGCCGATCATATGCGCCGTGTACGGGCTATTACTGTATTTTTTTTTGTAAGCCTTGTCAATTTGCGCGTTGATATCATTTCCTTCAATGGGCTCAAACGCTACTTCTTTTATCATACCCGCAGCATGAATCCGTCCGGCTCTTTGTTTTATGGCCGACTGGTACCAGCGCGATGAGGCTCCGTTATACGCACGTACATATAAATCGCCTTCTACTACCACTTCCCAGATCCATGTAGGTGTACCATATGTTACGTCGTCTTCCCGGAAAGGCGAAATTTTCAAATCGTTGGCTTTGTCGATATGATTTAATTCGTTGGAAGTAAATTTTTTATTTGATGTACTCATGATTTATTACTTTTTGTCCCTAATCAATTCCGGTTTAATTTCCAACGCGATAGGCTCTACTTCGACCAGTTCCAATGATTTTACCATTTTTTGTGTCCCGGTTTTATATTTCAGAAAATGCGGCGTTTTTAAATGTGCCTGGTAAGCGCTATCACTGGCATAAACTTCAAATACCGTCACCTGTGTGGGATACGCCTTATCGTAAACCGCCTGCAAAGCCAATACGCCGCGTTCAACCTGCACGGCCGCTTTAGCGTGCTCAGCAAGTGCCGCTTTGTACTCCTCAAGGAAAGCAGGGTATATTTCTATTTTCGCAATCCGGATTTTCCTATGATCCTGCTGTCCGAAGACTTCGTTCGAGAATATTGTAACCATAATAATGGAGAAAAATAATGTTTGAAATAAATGCCTTGCTTTCATATCCGATAAGATTATTGTTTTTTTGCTGCTATTACTTTTTCCAGTGTTGACCTTGCATTATCACCCTGGCTTATACCCACGATTTGATCGATGATCCGAAAAGCCTCTGACAACTGTGGTTCAGTGAGCCCTGTGTTCATACCGATAAAAATGTGCGCCTGTAATTGTGAGGCGACACCGTTCATAGCAGCCAAAGCCGATACAGTTATAAGTTCCCGCTCTTTGAAAGTCAGAACATCCCGGTTGAATATATCCGCGAATAAATGTTCTTTTAGGAAAGTATCGATCGCCGGGGCGAATGCATTGGCACCTGTGAGATTTTTTTCTTCACGTCCAGTCAGTGTTTGCAGGGTCTTTTTCCCGGTTTGATATTTATCGGGATCGTTGGCCGGCGATGCGGCCTTACCTTCCGCATCGGTTATGCCTTTAGCTTTACGCTCTTCCATAACGGCCATAAACGTGTTAATGCCATTCAAACTTCGCGGGAAGCCGCAATAAGCGTAAAGTTGTACCAGTATTTCTTTGATCTCATTAATAGTTAGGTCATTATCCAGTCCCTTATTAAGCCGAGTTTTCAGTTGTTCGATATCGCCGGTAGCGGTCAATGCCGATATGTAGACTATGCTTTGCTGTTTAATATCTAATTTTTGATTGCGTTGCATTTTGTTTTGTGCTTTTACGCCTGTGTGAAAACAGGTAAAAATAAATATCAGTGTGATTAACAATAAGCGTTTCATCGGTTTAGTTTTAATTATTAACTTTTTGGCCATTGTATTCCTGATCGGTCACCGGCCTTAACCAGTTAACTACGCCTCTATCAGCGTTCGGAATGATTGAAATATGCGTCATTGAACTGCCTGGCGCAGCACCATGCCAGTGCTCCACGTTTGGCGGGCAAATGATAGTATCGCCTTTATGAACGACTCTTATCGGCTTACCCTTTTGCTGTGTATATCCTGTACCATCAGTCACCAGCAATATCTGCCCGGCATTATGCGTATGCCAATAGCTGCGGGCACCCGGCTCAAATGTTACTGTACCTACAACGCAATGAAAGGTACTATCAAGGGATACCAGCGTTTTTACCCATACTGTGCCCGTGAAGTTGGCGGTTGCCTTAGTGGATTTTGAGAAAATAATAGGCCCTGAAGGAGTATTTTGTGCCCGGCTGTCCAGATGAAACAGAAAAATGGAAACAATAGCTATGATGACTATTCTTTTCATAAGAATGTGATTAATCGTATTTATTATAGAGTAATACCGCCATCTACAACCAGGTTGTGACCGACCACCATACTCGCGGCATCACTGCATAGGAACAGCACAGCACTGGCAATTTCTTCAGGGCGACCTAAACGCCCGGCTGGTACCATTGCCAGCATGCCATCCAATGCGTCTTTCTGGCCATTGGCAATCATCTGATCCGACATTGCAGTTTGAAAAAGCCCTGGACTAACGCTGTTGATTCGGATACCGCGTCCGGCATATTCAACAGCAGCGCTTACAGTTAATCCGATCACGCCATGCTTAGCGCCATGATAAACACCGCGCTGCGCACCCGCCCGGATGCCACCAATTGAAGAGCAGTTTACTATCGCACCGCTGCCTTGCCTGCGCATTTGCTGCAATTCATATTTCATACAGATCCAAACACCCCGATAATTAATACTGGTAACTTTGTCAAAGTCTTCCCTGGTTTGATCTGCTGCTTCTGCAAGTTCGTTTTGTACGCCAGCATTGTTATACGCGTAATCCAATCGTCCAAATTCGGCAACCGTCTTATTCACCATTTCTTCTACCTGTTTGTCATCAGATACATCACATTTTATAGTGAGGGTTTTGTGTCCATCTGTTGCCAGCTTTTCCGCCGCTGCCTTAACTGCTTCTTCATTCCAATCAGCCATTGCTACAGCTGCCCCGGCTTCTGCAAATGCCTTTGCGGTTGCCAATCCTAAACCTGATGCTGCACCCGTAACCAATGCTACTCTACCTTCCATTATTTTCATGATCGTTGTTTTATTTTTGTAATACAAAGGTCAGGTGCTTGGAAGAAATAATGCTAACACACAATACAGGTTTACCTACCATTTTTACAGGTTCGGCCATAAGAATAGAATCCGGCGGGAAATACTTTTAAATTTGAGTCAGTTCAAAATTAAGAAGTGATGGAAAATATACTAAGGATAGATACTGTAAGTGAACATGATAAATTTTACCACCAGGAAAGCCTACATCCATTGGTGAGCATAATCGATTTTACGGGTACGGCTCCCGAGATTTATGCCTCAAAAATGAACTTTGGGTTTTATGCTGTATACCTGAAAGATGTGCAATGTGGGGATATTAAATATGGACGGGGTACCTATGATTACCAGGACAGAACTTTAGTATTTGTCGCACCCGGTCAGATCATTAATGTCAACATCAACAAAGACTACCAACCGCAGGGTTATGCCTTGCTTTTTCACCCTGACCTGATACATGGTACGCATTTGGGTAAACATATTGACGACTATACTTTCTTTTCCTATCAATCGCGCGAGGCGTTGCACCTGTCAGAGAAGGAAAGAAAGATCGTGCTGGATTGCTTTGAGAAGATTAAATATGAGCTTGAACAAAGAATGGACAATCATAGTAAAACCATTATTGCCGCTAATATTGAATTGTTTCTCAATTACTGTGTGCGTTTCTACGAGCGGCAATTCATTACCCGTGGTGATATCAATCGCAGTAATATTGAAAAATTTGAGAGCCTGTTAAAAAACTATTTCCATTCGGATAAACCACAAACCATAGGTTTACCTGCAGTTAGTTATTGTGCCGACCAATTGCATTTATCGCCTAATTATTTCGGCGATATGGTTAAGAAGGAAACTGGTAAAACGGCAATGGAATATATACATCTGAAGGTAATGGATATGGCTAAAGATCGCATTTTAGACACCAGCAGGTCAATAAGTGAAATAGCTTATGATTTGGGTTTTAAGTATCCGCATCATTTCACAAGGGCATTCAAAAAGAGTACTGGTTTTACTCCGAATGAGTACAGGTCACTTAACTGAGACACGATCTTCAAAGACATACATATATCGAACCATTTCCTTTCTGATTTGCGTTTAATCGCGGATTTGAACCAATAAATTTTCAGGTTCAAAGCCTGCAGTATCCGAAAGTCGTTGATTAGTGGGCCTCGTTTGAGCGCTGCCAAGCAGTGGAGCAAGCGCAGAGATTAATAAAGCGATTTTTCTAAGTTTCATAATTGAAATTTTTGATCTTTTGTTCGGTTTTAATTTGGCCCTGGATGGGGATGCGACATTTTAAACTACACATTTTCTAAGCCATACCGCACAAGCACTTCGTGCGGCACACCTTTCCATTGATTTGGGGAGTTCCCCTTATATCCCAGGTCATCAATGCCCATTTTGCTGGTAAAAAAACCAATTGCCGTTAAATCCCTTAATTTATTGAAGAACGCTACACCGGGCTGCATCTCAGAAGTGGCTGTTGAGGGAAAAGCGATGGCTGTTACCATTTCTGTTTGCTGTCCATGGGAACACGCTTTAAATCCACAGCCGTATTTGTTAAGGCATTTCAGGTCGAGCCATTTTAATCCGCCGCGCAATGGCAACTGATGCTCCGGTTCATCTTTTGCAATAAATTCGATAAACTCCGGAACTTTCGCATCAGTTGCACTCCCGCTTCTCTCGTCCCGTGGAATTATAATATCTACCAATACGGTGATGGTGGCCATTTCATGGGCATCAAAAAAAATTTCTTTTTGCAGTCTTTTATCCCGCTCCGCCTCAAATGATTGCCGTCCGGTTGTATCGGGCGCAATTTGGGTGTCCGGCTTCATCGCAGGTTTACATGCGTTCAGTAATGTAGTGGACGCCGCTGCAATGCTCATGACTTTTAAGCTTTCTCGTCTGTTCATATTTAAATGTTTTGTTTCTTCTTCTGATCAAGAATAAATTCGGCTGAACGCATTGCAAGGGCAAGGATCGTCCAGGTAGGGTTTTTTTCTGATTGCTGTGTGAATATTGAACCATCTGTTACAAATAAGTTTTTGCAATCATGTGACTGGCCATATCCGTTTACAGCAGATCTTTTTGGATCTTCACCCATTCTTACGGCACCCACCTCATGAATGCCCTTGCCAGGATTTGCAAGCCCCCAGTTGTTGGCCTCATTTGCAGCGCCGACCAGGGGAATTCCGTCCATTTGTTTGAACACGGAACTCATTGTTTCATGCATATGTTTTGCCTGTTTAATTTCATCAGTGCCCCATTTATAATTGAATCGTAAAACAGGTATGCCAAACTTGTCTACTACACCGGGATCAATTTCACAGTAATTCGTTTCTTTAGCTACGTCTACGCCATGGCAGCCAAAGCCCGCAAGCGTTCCGTAAAAACTTCTGTAGTCATCTTTTAAGGATTTGCCAAAACCACCGCCGGGTTTTATCTTACCTGCCGCATCGGGTACATAACCATTCATCATCGGGACAAAGGAACCCTCAAAACCGAAATACCCGCCGTAGCCCGGCATCATCAGACCGCCAAAAATCTCAAGATGATAACCCCGGGGAAAATCAAGTTTTTGTTTATCTGCCCACCAGGGCGCGTACAAGTGCAGACTGCCAACTCCATCTTCGTTAAATTTTGGCCTGTTCATTAATTGGGGAAGCATGATTAATCCGCCGGTTTGTGTTGAATCATGCAAATATCTTCCAACTACATTGCTGCTGTTGCTTAAACCATTCGGATGCTGTGCCGATTTTGAATTGAGTAAGATGCGCGCACTTTCGCAAGTGCCGGCAGCAAGAACGACTGTTTTGGCATTCACCTGATATTCCTGCATATCACCTTTACTCACATAAGATACACCGGTTGCCAAACCGTTTTTATCGGTTATGATCTCTCTGACTACTGCATTTGTAATAACATTAAGATTCCCCGTATTTATTGCAGGAATTACTAAACAGGATGATGCAGAAAAATCACCATACACTTTACATGACCTGCCGCATTGACCGCAATAAAAACATTGACCACGATCTTTATTGCCGGGAAGCGGCGCGGTTAATACCGAACCCCGGCCGGGGATAACATTAATACCGGAACTTTTCAGAGCCTTCTTTACGAACAATTCGTTCAGTCGCGGCGCAGGTGCAGGAAGAAAGATTCCGTCAGGATCATTTTCCAGCCCCTCATTCGTTCCATACACACCAATCAAACGGTCAATTTTATCATAATAAGGTTTGATCTCTTCATAAGTGATTGGCCAGTTATCGCCAACGCCATAGGCATCACGGCATTTGAAATCTTTTGGCCCCATACGCAGCGAAATACGCCCCCAGTGATTTGTCCTGCCCCCCAGCATTTTTGCACGAAACCAATCGAATTTCGTGTCGCCAACCTGAGTATACGGCTCACCTTCAATTTCCCACCCGCCATAGGCAGCGTCGAAATCACCCAGAGCGCGCGTTGCATTGCCGCCCCTTCTAAGGGACTCATATGGCCATTTTAGCTGCATTGAATCTTTCCTCGGGTCGAAAAATGGCCCTGCTTCCAGCATCAGCACTTTTAACCCGGCATTTGCTAAAACATAAGCCATCATACCACCTCCTGCGCCCGAGCCAATCACCACAACGTCGTGTACCTCTCCTGATTTCTTTATTTCGATCTCTCCCATAATGTCTGAAAATTATTTGGTGTTTATCAGTAACAACCCCGCATTGTTATCCGCTGGCCTGCCTGTGGCTTTGTCGGAATTGTCGTGGTCATTGACATCATTTTTTTAATATGCTATTTGTTTACAACTTTCTCAATCAGCCGTTTGGTGGCAAGTACGCCGGCATCATCTCCTAAATATTTATTGCCTTTCTGGTACATATTATATAAACCGCCCTCATATTCAATGCTGACCCAGCCATTGAAACCGGAATCGGTTATGATCTTGAACATCCTCGCAAAATCGGTTTCAGTATCATTTCCGTTTGCATCGAACAAATGCGTCTTCGCATGAACGCCTTTCGCAAAAGGCATCAGCTCGCCGATGCCTTTATAGCGATCATACTCATCGATGCATTTTGTGTTCATCCATCCTGAAAGGTCATTTGTTGCTGGCATTGTTCTTTTTATACAGAAATTTCCAAAGTCCGCAAGTGTGCCGCAATGCGGATTATTTATCTCCTTCATTAAGTCTGCAAGCCAGCCTCCGTTACAGGTCAAACCGACGTGATTTTCAACGATCACATCTATATTGGATTTCCTTCCATAATCAATCAGGCCGTTCAGGCTTTCGATGGCGGCCTTTTTTACTTCAGCCGGGTCCCCGTTGCCTTCGGCATTAACACGTATCATCGGGCAGCCAATTGTTGCAGCTGCATCAATCCATTTATAGTGGCTTTCCACTGCTTTCTTTCTTACTTCTTTGTCTAAGCTTCCTAAAACCCCTTCGCCGTCAACCATAATGCGGAGATTGTAGCAGCCATTATCCGCCGAACGCTTTTTTAGTTCGTTCAGGTAATTTAAGTCTTTTGCTTTGTCCTGAAAAAAAATCGCACAATAATCCAAACCTGTTATGCCAAATGAGGAAGCGGATTTCTGTGCAAAATCAAGGGGATCTATTTTTTTCGACCAATACTGACTTGCCAGAGAAAACTGCGATAAAGCCAGCTTAAAGGGCATCTCCTTTTTTATTTCTCCCGCTGTGAGAAAGGATGGTAATGCCGAGGCCATTCCCATGGCGGCGAGCCCCATCGATGTAGTCTTTAAAAATTCTCTTCTTGATGTTTTCATAATTCAAATTTTCTATTTACTAAAATCTAGACAATAGTAAATATTAATTTCTATTTTCCAAAATTTAGCAAATAGAAATTAATATTTACCTTTGCGGATATGGAAAACTGGGAAGAAACAGCGCTTAAAGATTTTGTTGAGAATGGATATAAGACATATATTCCAAATGTATCTATTGATTGCGTGATTTTCGGCTATCATGATCACCGGTTAAAAATTTTGCTATCTGATATAGAGGGAATGGATGGCAATTGCCTGCCCGGAGGATATATTAAACGCACCGAAACATTAGATGAAGCTGCTAACAGAATTGTCGAAGAAAAGACATCTATCACGGGGCTGTACTTGCAGCAATACAAAACGTTCGGTGACCCGGGGCGCATTAAATGGGACGAATTTGACTTAGATCAGTTCTCAAAAAAACGGCCTTTTAAGAAAATAAAATCAAGCTGGCTAAAGGACCAGACAATTTCCATCGGCTATTATGCAATTACAGATTTTTCTTTAGTGGAGCCCCGTCCGGGGTTTATGTCCACTTCATGTGAGTGGTATGATATTGATAAAATTCCTCCGCTTATGTTTGATCATGACCAAATGGTCAGGGATGCATTGCAAACGCTGCGGTCTCAATTGTATTATCATCCTATTGTGGAAAAATTGCTGCCTGAAAAATTTGCGTTGACTGAAATACATGCCGTTTATGAAACCATTCTCGGCAGAGAGCTTCATATAAGGAACTTTCCTCAAAAGCTGCTTTTTCTGGAACTTATCACTAAATTAAATGAAAAGAGAAACATAGGCCCTCACAGAGCGCCATTTCTTTATAAATTCAATAAAGACAAATATACCGAAGCACTGAAGGCCGGCGTTACACTTGTATGAAGAATTGCGGAAAAAATCCTATGGCTTGATACAATATACTTTTGATATAGTCAATCTTCTGGAAAAACCAATTTCGTTGACTTCTCTTCGCGAGTTTACTTTCTTCCACTAAAAGCCTGAAGATAAGTACTAAAGATGGTCATTAAAAAATCGATCGACAGGGGGGCAAACATGTGTGGTTTATCCAACCCACGGTTTCTCTTTATAAATTTCTTTAATAATCCTTAAGATTTCCTGTGGATATTTTAACAGGGGCCTTTTATCTCCGCAATTCTAGAACGCAATTTATAAATTCACGATCAAACGCAAATCATGCAAGAAACAGTTCGAAATTTGTACAGTAGCCCCTACTACAATAAGTAAACCACTAACAATTAAATCATTAGTGGTTTACTTGTTTTTAGCTAAGATACTTTCTGTGGATAAACCACGCTGTATTTACCCCTCTTCGCCAAGTCTGATTTGATCAATTTGATACTGATAACCAATCTGTTATTAGAAACTTTCAAATCGGCGAAAAGGGATCAAAGGGATTTGTTTCTCCATTAGTCGCCTAATAACCAGGATTTTGTTTTAAAGCGTTGTTGCTTTTTTTAATTTCGACGTTGGGAATAGGGAACAGATAATAGTAATCCCCTTTCCATGGTGTTCTTACCTCTGCTTCAGGAATCACGCCAAAAGTAAATGATAGCTTTCCTAATAAATCGCCTGGTTTGGCACCTGTCCAGTCCATCGTTACCTTACTCAGACCCCGGATTGGAATGTCTACGTGTCCGGGCGCTGCTTTCCAACGCATAAGATCAAAGAAACGCGAATCTTCCAGGAGTAATTCTATAGCTCTTTCGTTTCTATACTCTTTAACCAAATCGGCACCAGAACTCGTTATATCCGGCATATTAACCGCTGGTCTTTTCCTTACCTTATTAATATACTGCCGTGCTATATCTTCGTTACCCAATGCTATCTGAATTTCAGCATAATTCAGGTAAAACTCCGCGATCCTCATATAGGCAACCGTTTGAGCGTAGTCATAATCATAACTGGCTCGCGGTCCGTTAAAATCAGTTAGCTTTTTAAAAGTATATCCTGTTTCAACTCTCCAGTGAAACGGTGTTAATCCTTTTACCCAGTATGTTTTAGAATCCCGGCCAAAATCAAAAAGACTTTGTCCGTTAACAGGATCTTTCTTATTGGGATTGAGATATGGGCCTGCATTGTCAGGGTTAGGATTTGCATCTTCCCAATATTCATAAGTCCTTTTGGTACTTTTCGCACCATCACTGATGGTTACCGGCGTACAACCGGGGTAAATAATATCAACGTAATAACGTGGGTCTCTGTTGGCATTAGGATTTTGTGGGTCGTACCCGGAAGCAGGATTTACGGTTATGCCATCGTCCTGATAAGGATATTTTCCATTTGCCATTTGAAACATATTAATAAAGGTCTGCGTTGGTTCAAGCCGTTGCCTGGCATCAAAACCACAAGGCCAATAATCGTAATTATACCCCCAGTCGGGTATTCTGCTTGCAGGAGTAAAAGATTTACCAAAAATGATTTCATCCGTTTTTAATGGTTTTATAAACAGGTCTTCCAGCGTAGGATGTAACGTAAATCCGGCATCAATTACAGCTTTGGTAGCCACTTCAGCTGCCTGCCATTTTGCCCTATCGTTTGACGGATTGTGTAACGGACTTGCCATGTACAACAGCATCCTGGCTTTTAAAGCTATAGCAACTACTTTGGTAATTTTGCCGGGAGCGGGTGTAACGCCCTCCAATAAAGTAATAGCCTGGTCGCATTCATCTAATACAAATTTCGAACATTCATCATAGGTATTTCTGGGTTTATCAAAACTCTTATCGTCTAATGCAAAACTGCTGGTAATTATCGGCACTCCGCCATAGGTGCGTAAAAGTTCAAAATACATCCACGCCCGCAAACAATGCACTTCGCCTTTCATTGGATTAAGTTTATCCGGAGAAACAGGAGAATTTGCCGTTTTTTCGAAGAAGATATTAGCTTTCCTGATATAGCTGTATTCCTCATCCCAAATATTGGTCAGATCGGTAACGTTATCTGCAGAAAGAAGCCCTTGTAAATATTGGCGAATACCGGCGGACCTGTCATGTGTTTCGGGCTGGTCTACTGCCACGTCCGTCAGCGTTTCATAACCGCCGCTGCCCGGGCTCCAAGGGGGTTTTATGCCATTATATACATTATAAACATAATTTTGAAGGAAGGTGGCGTCGCTAAAAACGGCATCTTCAGATATTGAATCTAATGGCTTCTTATCCAATACTTTTTTACATGAGACTACAGTGGCGATGAAGAATATTATCAATATGACAAAGCCCCTCGCAGCTATTTTTTTATTAAATATTAAATATTTCATATGTTTTTTATTTAGAAAGTAAGATTAAGTCCAGCATTTAAAATTTTCATATTTGGATAACCTCCTCCATTTCCATATAAGAATTCCGGATCGCCAGCGCCATATTTTTTTAGATTGTTAACCAACATAAATAAGTTATTGCCCGACACGTAAAATCTTAATGCGGAAATTTTAAGCTTGGAAACTAAACTCTTTGGAAGGGTATACCCCATTTCAAGCGACTTTAAACGCAACCAGGTTGAAGAATGGTAATAAAAATCAGCATCCGCCCCTTCTGTGCCCACCGGACCAATCCTTGGAAGTACTGAATTTGTATTTGATAATGAATAACTGTTAGTAGCCACGTATTCAAGCCCGTTACCTCCTGCACCAGAATTAAATCCGTTGCTTAAACGCCATTTGGCACCGCTTTGTCCTTGTAATAATATGCTCAAGTCAAAGTTTTTGTAATCTAACCCGATGTTTAATCCAAATTGCATTTTAGGAACAGCTACCCTGCCTTGACCAGTGGTAGGATCAGCAGGAATGGAACCCGCGTCGTACCTATACTGGTCGTTTGCATCAATTTTACCGTCATGGTTTAAATCTGCAAAAATCAGTCCGCCTAATGTTGCGCCCGGATAGCTTGTATTTCCAGTCAGATCTGCTGCGGTTCTGTAAATACCGATAGCCTTGTATACCAAAATAGAGCCTATAGGATGTCCTTCTGCTTTCTGATAGGGTTCGGCCTGGGGTGTTTCGTCGAAATAAACCACTTTGTTCGCATTAAATGACACATTTCCGCTTACATTAAAGTTCACTTCCCCGATATTTCGCCTGTATCCTGCTTGAAATTCAACTCCATGACTTTCCATTTTACCAATGTTCTCATCCGGCAGTACCAATCCTGTGTATCCTGGTATCGACGCTTGCCTTTGACCCAGAATATGGGAGGTTGCACTTTTAAAGATATCGACCTCAAACGTTAAGCTGTTCTGAAAAAAACCTGCTTCCAGCCCCAAATCCGTTTTTTCACTCACTTCCCAGGTTATATTAGGGTTAGGTGTTGACGTAGCGGTAATACCCCGTACATCATTTCCGTTTATGACCCAACCTGAACCGTAACCAAACGCACCGATATACTGGAATGGATTTACCCTGTCATTTCCTAACTGGCCCCATGATGCCCTTACTTTCAAATTGCTGAATAAATCCTTTGGCATAAAGGATTCTTCGCTGATTACCCATGCCGCGGAAGCTTGCGGGAAAAATCCAAAGCGGGTATTTTCAGGGAAGATAGGAGAGCCATCATACCGGGCACTAAATCCGAGAAGGTATTTATTTTTGTAGGCATAGGAAACGCGTCCAAAATAATTTTGCTTGGCGGATTCAGTAGCGCTGCCACTATTACTGCCGTTTGCAGGGTTGGTGCTACCGGCGAAAAGCTGATCAATCAGCGGAGAATCAAATCCAAGGCGCTGTGCATAGAAATTGTTATCCTTATATTCCATTTGCTCGTAGGAAACAAATGCGCTAATTTTGTGGTCGTTATTTATGGTGGTATTATAAGAAAGCTTTACGTTTTCAGTAGTTCTTAAACTTTGAGCAAAATCCTCTCTTAATCCAATATCTTCAATTGATCTGGATGGTATCTTTACTATTTGTCCGGCGGAGTTTTTCTCGTAATAAAACCAGGTATAATTAAAAGCTTTATTATAGTTCACGGTTTTATTTATAAACGCAAAACCATCCAACGACAATCCTTTTACATAAGGCAGGTTGTATTTGAACCTAAGTGTCCCGCTGTAAACATCTGCCTGGTACTTTCGGTAGCCCGGGCTTAATATTCTTGCCGCCGGATTTGATTGCGACCAACCGATTGCCGGGTACCGATAATCCCCGTCCACGTAGGCCTCTTGTAATGGACTGGTATTTGCAACATAGCCAAGTTCTCCACCCGGACCGCCCTGGGGAGTTTGGGTGTTTTTCTCTCTTAATGAAAGATCGAGCCCCACTTCGAAATTGTCTGTTACCGATACGTCCAGGTTATTCCTGATATTATATTGATGAAGTTTTGATTTATCATCGCCGCGAAGAATTGCCCCTTGTGAGGCCGTACCGATTGAAGTAAAATATTTTATTTTTTCGGTACCTCCCCGCATAGTAAGCGATTGCCTGTTTTGCTTAGCGGGCGGGCCAATCAATGCATCCCACCAATTTTCTCCCCTTCTTGTTCCATCGGTAAAGGCTTGAACCAATGCGTCAGGAAAATCAGGAGGCGTGCCTTCCAATGTCCTCCTGTCATTAAGAACTTTCATATATTCAAGTGCATTGGCAGACTTTACTTTCATTGTTGGGGATTGGTTTGAGAAGTTAGTGCTAAAATCAAAAGATGGTTTTCCCGTTTTACCCCGCTTTGTGGTTACCAGTATAACGCCACCTGCCGACTGCGCACCATATATGGCTGCAGATGCATCTTTCAATACCGAAACAGATGCTATATCATGCGGATCCAAGCGGTTAAGCCCATCGGGATCTGCATTCGCCACCCCATCAATAACTATTAATGCAGAACTATTCCGATAAGTATTATAACCCCTTACTAAAATTTGTGCATCATCAAAACCCGGAACCGCACTTGTTTGATTTACATATAATCCGGCCAATCTGCCCGATAAGGAGTTAGATAGCGACAGGCCGTTGGATTTTTCGAGCTGTTTACCTGTGGTTTGTACAACAGCATTCGTAAGTTCCGATTTTTTTTGAGTTCCATACCCAACAACAACTACCTCATCAAGCTTTTTTAAATTTACTTCCAGCTTTATGTTAATGACAGTTGAAGACCCTACTTTTATTTCCTTGTTTAAATACCCAATATAAGAAGCTACCAGAATGCTGTTTTCATCTTTTACTTTAATGGTGTAATTTCCATCACGATCTGTAGCGGTAGCATTCGTAGTGCCTTTTTCCAGAATACCGGCACCTGGAATCCCCATTCCATTTTCATCCGTTATTTTTCCGGTAATGCGTATGTTTTGAATATGCGCCTCACTGATATCAAAGGCCTTTCCCCTGTTATCTACCCGGGGAGGAGGAGTATTTGCCCATACAACTGAGCAAAAAAAAGATGTTAAACCTAACCCACAAATAGTGAATTTAGTTATATACCTACTATAGGGTAGTAATTTATATTTCATAATTGGCAATTAATGGTTGATAAAAATTAAATTTTGTGTTTCATAATTCCGGTGTTGCAGGCACTACAGCTGAAACCTTTTATGTAAAAGCCTGGTCCTTTTCTAAGGGCTGTTTATTTTTTCCATGTCTTTAGTTTGTGGCTGGCCGGCCAGATTGATTAGGTTTATTTGTTGATAAAAAATAGAATTACATAGTTTATTGAAAGCATATATGTATTATCATTTAAATGTTATTATGTATATACATAATATAAAATGAAAAAGTCTCTCTTATGCACAGTATTAAGTGCATGTTTTTTTCAATAAAAATATCTCAGGTTTAATAATGTACTGAACTTCAGTTTTTTGAAAACTAAATTAGTTTTATTCAAATATAAACGTAATTTTGTTTATATGTAATTATGTACACACATTATTGTCAAATTTTAAAAAAATATTTGTAACTGACAAATTTTTTTTTGCAGGGATTGGGTATGTACCGGAGACATAGAATATTTATAGCACGCTGAATCTCAGCTTTTTTTTTAAACCAAAAAACAATCAACTCTTATATCAAATACAAAAAACATTTGGGCGGTTTACAACTCTGACGAACCAGCAGAACACTTTAAAGTGGTAAAAATAGCGCTGATGTTTTTTTCGATACTTTATTTAAAATGATACGTATATGAAATTTATTTCCCGCATCCTTTTTTTTACTGCTGCCTCTTTGTTTTTTTTCTCCTGCGAACAAAAACCTAAACTTTTTCAATTAATTCCTTCGGAGCATTCCGGCATTAATTTCAATAATAAGATAATTGAAAGCGACTCTATAAATCCTATTGATGCAACAAATATGTACAACGGAGGGGGGATTGGTGTGGGCGATTTTAATAATGATGGTTTACAAGACATTTATTTTACCGGAAACATGGTGTCTAATAAATTATACTTAAACAAAGGAAACCTTCAATTTGAAGATATTACAAAAAGTGCGGGGGTAAGCGGTAACGGTAAATGGTGCAAGGGCGTAGCTGTTATTGATATTAACAATGATGGGCGGATGGATATGTACGTTTGCGCATCTATGGATAAAAACGCGGAAAAGAGAAAAAACCTTCTTTACATTAACCAGGGCCCGGATAAAAACGGATTGCCTTTTTTTAAAGAAATGGCTGCAGAATATGGATTAGATGATACTACGCATTCAACCATGGCCACTTTTTTTGATTATGATAACGATGGCGATTTGGATATGTACCTGGTGGTAAACCAAATTCCGCTGAACGTAAATCCGTCAGTTTTTAGGCCTAAAATTACAGACGGCTCTTTTCCAAGTACCGGACGGTTATATAGAAATGACTGGGATGTGAGCCTTAAGCATCCGGTATTTACAAATGTTACTAAACAGGCGGGGCTTACCATTGAAGGTTACGGCCATGGCGTAACTATTACAGACATTAATAAAGATGGATGGAAAGATATTTTTGTGACCAATGATTTTATCTCAAACGACCTCCTTTACATAAATAATCACGATGGAACTTTTACAGAAAAAGCCGCAACCTATTTTAAACATACTTCTGCAAATGGAATGGGACAGGATGTGATAGATATTAATAACGATGGCCTATCTGATGTAGTAGAACTGGATATGAACCCTGAAGATAATTATCGTAAAAAAATGATGCTGAATCCAGGTAGCTACCAGTCATTTCAACTCAATGATTTTTTTAAATACCAATACCAATATGTAAGGAATACCATACAAGTTAACCAGGGACCAAGGGTAAATTCAAATAACCTGATTGGAGATCCGATTTTTAGCGATGTTGGCTACTTTTCAGGTATGTCGGCAACCGATTGGAGCTGGAGTCCATTAGTGGCAGATTTTGATAATGACAGCTTTCGCGATGTTGTTGTTACCAACGGGTTTCCGAAAGATGTAACAGATCATGATTTTATAGTTTTCAGAAAAGATGCTTCGCCGGTAGTGCCGCTATCTTATACATTGAAGCAAATACCACAGGTGAAGCTGCACAATTACGCTTTTCATAATAACGGCAATTTAACCTTTGACGATGTTTCTAAAAACTGGGGGTTAACTGCCGTTACTTTTTCAAACGGGGCTGCTTATGTTGATTTAGATAATGACGGAGACCTGGAGATCATTGTTAACAATATCAATGATGAGGCTTCGGTTTACAAGAATACAACAATGGATTCTAAAACTGCCAATAAACACTACCTGGATGTTAAACTTATAGGCGATTCATTGAATAGGAATGGCCTGGGAACATGGATAGAAGTATATTATGGTGGTAAGCAACAGGCTTATGAAGAAACACCGTATCGCGGCTATTTATCTTCTATACAGTCCAATCCTCATTTTGGCCTGGGTAACGTTTCCGTTATTGATTCTATGGTTGTAAAATGGCCAAATGGAAAAAAGCAGGTTTTACGAAAAGTACACACTAATCAAACGATAAGTATTTCAAAAGCAAATGCAACAGCTAATTATTCATGGAGCCATCCTGTTATTGCCACAAACACCCTTTTCAAAGATGTAACTGATTCTTTGAACATCCACTATGAGCATTCTCAAAAGGATTTTGTTGATTTTACCATTCAAAAATTACTGCCGCATAAGTTTTCCGAATATGGCCCGGCGTTAGCTGCCGGAGACTTGAATGGGGATGGGTTGGATGATATTATTGTAAGTGGAAATTCTGACTTTGGGACCACTATCTTAATCCAACAGGCCAATGGTGCTTTTATAAAGAAAGCGCTGCCACAGCAGCCCGAAAATAATACGATGCAAGTGCAGGATATGGATGTAACCCTGTTTGACGCTGATGGCGATGGCGACCTTGACATGTTTATAGCCCGTGGTGGTTATGAAAACAAGCCTAACTCAGCAGCTTACCAGGATGTTTTTTACGTTAATGATGGAAAAGGTAATTTTTTAACCGATTCATTGGCATTGCCGCAGAATTTCACAAGCAAATCCTGTGTGAGGACAATTGATTATGATAAAGACGGAGACCTTGATCTTTTAATTACCGGGAGGGTTGAACCATGGAACTACCCTAAACCGGTATCCAGTTACATCTACCGGAATGATTCCAAGGGTGGTAAAATAAAATTCACCGATGTTACCAGCCAGGTTGCAAAGGATTTAAGTAATATCGGTTTGGTATGCGATGCAATAGTTACTGATTTTGACAATGACGGATGGCCTGATCTGATTTTGGCGGGAGAATGGATGCCGGTTACAATTTTAAAAAATGACAAAGGCACATTCAAAAACATAACCTCAAAAACAGACCTGTCAAATCAAATTGGTTGGTGGAACAGCATAGCCGCGGGCGATTTCGATAACGATGGAGACATTGATTATATAATAGGAAATCTTGGGCAAAATTCTTTTTATAAGGCAAGCCAGCAATATCCGGTATCAATTTACGCCAAAGATTTCGATAACAACGGGAGTTACGATGCCTTCCCTTCTTTATTCCTTCCTGCGAGCCAGGAAGACCCTGAAAAAAAAGAATTTCCGGCACAAACAAGAGATGAGATTGTAAAACAAATGATAGGAATGCGTTCAAAGTTCCAGAATTATAAATCGTACGCTACCGCTACAATGGATCAACTGTTGTCGAAAGAGCAATTAAAAAACGCACTCATATTAAAAGCAAATAATTTTAATTCCTGTTATTGCAGAAATGATGGCCATGGTAAATTCACCTTAGTCTCCTTACCTTTCCAGGCTCAGCTATCTGCTTTAAATGGAATGACGGTAGATGATTTTGATGGCGATGGTAACCTGGATGTGGTAATTAATACCAATGATTACGGAGCCGATGTAACCGTTGGCCGTTACGATGCATTAAACGGATTGATATTAAAAGGAGATGGTAAAGGCAGTTTTATTCCGCAAACGATTCTTGAAAGTGGTATTTTTATTCCGGGTAATGGCAAGGCGTTAATAAAACTGAGGGGTAAAAATGGTAAGTACCTGCTGGCTGCCGGCCAAAACCGCGGCCCTCTCAAAGTATTTGAGCTTAAAAAACACACTAACAATATATCATTGCAGCCCAATGATATAAGTGCCGAAATATCATTAAGAAATGGTAAAAAAAGAAAGCTGGAATTTTACGATGGCTTTTCCCTTTTATCACAATCCGCAAGGTTTTTGAGCATTGATAAAAATATTAAATCTGTAATTATTTCCGATAACAGAGGCAACACAAGGAAAACGATTTTTTAACCTACGACCTATTATCAGCAACTACAGGTAGCAGGCAAACAGATCATCCCGAGATTGCTCAAAGCCATGTTTCCTGGTGAGCATACCGAAGAGACCTACTCGTTCAGCAGACTGGTACCTGTCCAAGTGATCATGTCGGCAAAAAGCCATCGAAAAATCCGTTAAAGCCTGTTGGCCTTACTTGTATCGATGATAATAAGATTGACTTTTATCTTAATGCCGTCAATACAAATATTGTCTGACTTTATTAATCCCAATTTTCTGCGCGCAAGTAACATCTATGGATCTGAATATGAAATACTTAAAGATTTTCTGTCCCGCGTAAATCCCCCCAAACCGGGTTAGCAACCAACAGGCCCAATGAACAGCGCCAGGGACAACGATAAGGGGTCTGTATCAAAAGACAATGGCATTCGACTGTTAGTCAATTGGTTACTGCCAAATATAGGTAGCCACAGCCCCAGCTTTTAACGATGTGTTAATCATTTTTGAATTATACCTGATATTAAAAGACTGGTCAACTGTTCCGGCATTTAAAGCGACAAGTACTTTGGTACCATCGGTGTTTTTGAAAGCTACGGTTAGTACATTGCTTATTAAATCAGATGCTATCCTTACTGCGCCGGGCCTTACAAATTTTGAGGCATGTGCAATAATATAGTAGGATACGTTGCGGGATACGCTGGTACCAACGGTAATTGCACCTAAACATGAAGTGCAGCCGCCTACGGTATGCGGGTTTTGGTTAGGGTCTGAGGCCAGGTTCCACTCGATAACATTACGGCTCCAGTTGCGGGTAGCACCAATGATCAGATTGCTTACATGGTAGGCTAAATCGGCGCCAAAGTTACCGCCGGCAAAGGTTGCCTGCTCTGTAAAGTAAATGTTTTTTGCAGGGTATTGGTCATGTACGGTTCCAAGTGCATTGATGAATCCGCCATAAAGATGAAATGCCGCACCATCTACAAAATCGGCTGCTGCTTTATCTGCAAAAATATCGGTAGCATACTCCGGGTGATCGGCATTGTGGTCATAAACTATTATTTTGGTTGCAATTCCGGCAGCTTTAAATGCAGGCCCTAAATTGTTTTTTACAAACTTACCCTCATCAGCCGACACCATTAACATGCTGGGGTTATTATAGGCGTTAAGCGGCTCGTTTTGCGGGGTAATGGCATCAATGGTTATCCCCTCGGCCTTCATAGCCTGAATGTATTTTACAAAGTATTTGGCATAGGTATCAAAATATTCGGATTTTAAGCTACCGCCATAAAAGCTGTTGTTATCTTTCATCCATGCGGGGGCACTCCAGGGGCACGAAAGTATTTTTATATCGGGGTTTATAGCTAATATCCTTTTAAGGATCGGCAAAAGATCCACCTTTTCTTTATCAAGGCTAAAATTTGTAAGGGCTATGTCTCCGCTTACATCATCATAACTAAAAGGTGCCGCGCTCAGGTCAGATGCGCCAAGGGTTATGCGCAAATAGCTTATACCTATATTAGTTCCGTCGGTTTTAAACAGTTCATTTAACAGCGCTGTTTTATTGGCCTCGCTTAACGAGTTGATAAGCGAAGCACTGCCCCCGGTAAGTGCAAAACCAAATCCATCAATAGGCTGGTACACTTTTGTATCATCCACATTAATGGTAGGGTTGGTACTGGTGTTGGTATTAAACACCAGCGAGATATTTTGCTGCTTAAACAAAACAGTCTGATCTGCCGTGGTAAGCCACATGTTTACATCGGTTGTAACAGGGGTTACCGGCTCAACCGGCTTGGTTGGTGTGGTAGGCGTATCATTGCCGCCAGTTGATGATTTGCTGCAGCTATATTGAGTTGCAGCCAAACCAACGGCTAATATACCAAGCAGGTATCGCGAATATTTTTTCATATTTTTAGAATACTGTTAAGTCTTAAGTCCAAAGTCTTGAGTCTTAAGCCCAAAGTTTAATTTTTTTGTTTCGACTCAAGACTCAAGACTCAAGACTTAAGACGATCCGTCAATTTATCGTTGACACGACATTAGTTTGTTGTAGTCAGTTTGTAAAAACGCACGTAATCTACCTGCATTGAAACGGGGAAAATACTATCGTCGACCCCTTGTACACCGCCCCAGTTGCCGCCAATGGCAAGGTTTAGTAATACGTGGAAAGGTTTATCAAAAGGCCAGCCTGCAGATCCTTTGCCATCATTGGTATAAGTAAATACCAGCTGATCATCGTAATAACCTTTTATAGATGTGGGAGTCCAATCGGCACGGTACAAATGATAATCAGTAAAAGCGGTAGGTATTTCTAAGGTACTTGTTTTTGCATTGCCGCCGTTATATAGCTGGTTGTGTACACTAAAATGAACTTTGTTCGGATCGTAGCCCACATGTTCCATAATATCTATTTCGCCGGAGTTTGGCCAGGCGCCGTAAGCATAATCGTTTGGCAACATCCAAACTGCAGGCCAGGTTCCCCTGCCGGCAGGCAGCTTGGCTTTTACCTCTATGCGGCCGTAAAGCACATCGCTGCCATTTTTTGAAACCATCCTTGATGAGGTATAATTCATCCCGTTCAGGCTTTCTTTTTTGGCGGTAATTGTAAGTACGCCATCTTTAATAACCGCATTGTTGGTGGTGTTTGTATAATACTCCAGTTCGTTATTACCCCAGCCGCTTCCGCCAACATCGTAGGTCCATTTTGCAGGGTCGGGTGCGCCGTTGGTATCAAACTCATCAGACCACGCAACGGCACTTTCAAAGCCGTATGTTTTAACAGGCTGTTCTATTTGTTTAAAGGGCTCCATGGTAGAACCGCTCTTTTTTGAGCACGATGGCGCAGCTAAAACGAGCAACGGATATATAGCAAATATTAGCTTTTTCATATTTTGATAAGAGTAAGAACAAGGCTGCTTAGTCAAGGCAGCCTTGTTCTGTTATAAATTATTGAACCCCGCGCAGCGTTACTTTGGTAAACTCGATACCGGTTAAGCCAAGGTTATTACCCCCGCTTTTAATAAGTAAATACATTTTACCTGTTGCGGCAGCCGTAACAACATTACCGCTCCCGGCGCATTGTATGGCAGACAGTTTCCCGTTAAATGGTGTTTTACCACAACCCGTCCAGGTGTTTATAGCCAGGCGCGCACCACCATCGCTGTAATCTGAACCGTTAACTGGTTGTTTTGTGCCAAAGTAAACTTCAAACCAGGTGTCGGATGCGCCGCTGCCATCAACGTTCATATCTATTTGATATTTACGCCCGGCAACAACATCTATTGCCTGCCAAATACCGGCATGGCCAAAACCACCGCCTTTTGCAACCATTTTGCCGTTATCTATAGCAAAGGTAACACCGTTTGATATGGTTATATGGTTCCAGAAAGCATCATCGCTTGCAGCCATATTCGATCCCAGCACCAGGTTACCGGCAGAAGGATCAGATGCGGCTACGGTAATATCCTGAGAAGCGGTTTTTGTTTCGCCGCCTTTACCTATTGCAGTAAGGGTAACTGTGTACTTGCCGGCATCCGGAAAAAACACTGTGTCGGTTGGCTTGCCTATTGCGGCGCCATCGCCCAAATCCCATTTTACACCTAATACGCCTTTGGTATCGGCACTTAATACATAATAGTTTGCTTTACTGGCTACCGGCGTTACGGTGAATGAAGCTTTAAGTTCTGTAGAGGTTAAGCCATTACCATCATATTTTTCTGGCCTGCAGCCTTCATACATTCCAATAGCAAGTACCCCCAGGGCACAGGCTTTAATAATGTTTAATTTCATAATTGTTTCAATAAGTTAATTATAACGTACCACCCCACTCTTTACCTTGCTTAAGCTTGGTGTTGTTTAAATCATTAAGCGGGATAGGTAAAATTTCATTTTTACCGGCAGTAAAGCCTCTTGAACCCAATACTGTTGCAGCATCGCCCCAGCGTACCAGGTCAAACCAGCGGTGCCCTTCACCGGCAAGTTCAAGGCGGCGTTCTCTTTTTAAATTTTCAAAGGTAGCAGCCAGCCCGTGCGTTACGCCGTCGTTATAAGCCCGGGTGTGCACGGCGGTCATTAACGCCGTTGCACGTGCTGTGTTGCCTGCGCCACGAATAAGCGCTTCGGCCTCCATCAGGTAGGTATCGGCTAAACGTATTTCGTATAAATTTTGTGGATAATTTAGTTCAGGAGCACCGCCGCCGGTAGTTTTATCGGCAACATGCCCTGCAAATTTGCCCAGGAAATAGCCGGTGTTCATATATCCAGGCGTGTAGTCGGCAATGCCGTTTGCTTTTAAACTGTCTAAATTTGCAACAGTTGCTTTGTTACGAGGATCAAAGTGTATGGCATCGAATAAGTTTTTGGTGATAGGCAAAAAGCTATATCCGGAAATATAATCCGGTGCTCCGGCTTTAAGTGCCTTATAGTCTCTTGGGCCAACAATAATATTTAAAACGTTACCCTCGGTACATGCAATACATGACCAATCGCCTCCTGATTTTGATGAGTGACCAACCTCGAGTATCGACTCGCTGTTAAATTTATTTTGTGTTTTCCACAGGTCGGCGAAGTTTGCAAGCAGTTTGTAACCATATTTTGTATTTTCCTGGCCAGGTGTTGTGCCATTTACTTCGGCAAACTCTGCTGCTGCTTCTGTCCATTTTTGCTCATAAAGGTAAACCTTACCTAATAAGGCATGTATGGCGCCTTTTGTAAGGCGGCCGCCATCTGTGGTTATGTCTATTTTGTCGGGGATATTTCCATCGGCTATTGCTGCTTTTAAATCGGTTTCAATTTGCTTATACACCGCTGCAGGGGTAGCTTGCTCTACATTGTAGATCTGGTCAGCCGGTATCGACTCGGTTAATAACGGCACATATTTAAAAAGCCTTACCAGGTCGAAATAGAAATAAGCGCGCAATGCGGTAGCTTCAGATTTGTACCTGCTCTTCAAACCCTCGTCCATCGGAACGTTTGGCAATTTCTGGATCAGCACGTTTGCACGGAATACTCCCGAAAAACCGGCTTTCCATAACTCGTATGACGGGCCCACCGATGGGGATAGCGTGTAGTTTGAAAATACCTGCAAATCGTTAATATCGGTAGCGTTACCACCACCTGCATAATGGTCGTCAGAACCGGCATCCACGGCACCTTCTTTGGTTACAAAACCGCCGCCTTGCCATCCAACAACATCGTAAACGGCTGTAAGCCCATTATATGCCTCGGTTTGGTTACGGTAATAGCTCGATTCCAGATTGGTGCCTTTAGGCTTTACATCCAGGAAACTTTTTTTACAGGCGGTTACCGCGAATGATGCCGCCAGAAAAAATGATAAATATTTTATACTCTTCTTCATTTCATTAATTATTAAAATCCAACACTTACACCCAGCATATACGATTTTGCCTGCATATAAAAACCACGATCGATGCTGTAGCTGCCGCCGCCAATCTCGGGATCGTAACCAGAGTATTTGGTAAAGGTGAACAGGTTCTCGCCGGTTACATATATCCTTGCCCTACGCAAACCAATTTTGCTAATCAGGTTTTTAGGAAGGCTGTATCCCAGCTGCAGGTTTTTGATACGGAAGTAATCGCCTTTTTCAAGGTAGTATTTAGAGTTATAGGTGGTGTTATGGTTAGGGTCGCCGTCAACTACACGGGGCTCGGTGTTTGATGTGCCCGGGCCAACCCATCTTTCTAAACGTTTGGTGGTAAAGTTGGAGTTACCAATATCTAAGCGGTGTAAGCCCTGGAAAATCATGTTGCCTGCCTGGCCTTGTCCAAACACAACGATATCGAAGTTTTTGTACGATGCATTAAAGGTTAAACCATATATCCACGATGGTGTAGGGTTGCCAATGTAGGTACGGTCCTGGTCATTAATAGTTCCGTTTCCATCAAGGTCGGCCCATTTAAAATCGCCGGGTTTGGCATTTGGTTGTATTTTATGGCCGCTGGCCGATACATAGCTGTCAACCTCTGCCTGCGTTTGAAAAATACCCATGTTTTGGTATCCGTAAAAAGAATTGTAAGCCTGGCCAACGGTGGTACGTGTAATGCCGCCCTCAACTCCCTGGAAGCCTGCGCCATCAAGGAATTTTTGGCCGTTGCCTAAATAGGTAACTTTGTTGGTGATGTGCGTTACGTTGGCATTAACGTTTAAGTTAAATTCGCCTATTTTTTTGCGGTAGCCCAATTCTAACTCAAGACCTTTGTTCTCCATATCGCCGATGTTAGCAGCTGGGTTTGAGATAGCGCCCACATATAACGGGATTGGCGGGTACTGTAAAATACCACTGGTTTTCTTTTTAAACCATTCAAAGGTTAGGTTAAAGTCGTTAAATAACACCGCATCAAAACCCACGTTGGTTTGCGCTGTTTCTTCCCAGCGAAGGTTAGGGTTTGATGGCGCATTGGGGCTGTAACCGCTTATGTAGGTATCACCGGTACCAAAGCTATAGTTACGGCCGCCGCCAATAGTAGATAGGAAGGCATTATCTGCAATGGCATCGCTACCAACCACGCCGTAGCCACCACGGAATTTTAAGAAGTTAACAGTTTCGTTTTTAGGCCAAAAAGCTTCTTTTGAAGGTACCCAACCCAAAGAGAATGAAGGGAAAGTACCATATTTATAGTTTGCGCCAAACCTTGATGAACCATCGCGGCGGATAACGCCTTCTATGATATAGCGCTCGTCATAATTGTAGTTGGCACGCGCAAATAACGAACTGATAGTGTGTGCCTGCCCTTCGCTGCCGTAACCAATTCTGTTAGCGGCGGGTATGCTGTAATTTAAAGATGCATCCTTGAAGTTATCAACCGGCAGGTTGTAATAGGTTACCCCGTCTGTATAGCGGTTATTTTCTGAATAAGCTCCCTGGCCAATAAGTACAGTGGCGCTATGTTTACCTAAAGTGCGGTTGTACGATGCAGTGTTCTCAATATTCCAGTTAAATAACCTGTTGCTTTCGCGGTTGTAGCTGTTTTGCGACGTTACGGTAGATGAGTTGAGGTATGCTACCGGGTTAAACGATTCGTTGCCATAAAAAGCTATCTTGGTGCCTACTGTAGAACGTAGCTTTAAACCTTTTACAGGTTCTAATTCGCCGTATATATTGCCTACAATGTTATGCGCCCAGCTATAGTTACCTAACCTGGTTGATATATATGCAAGCGGGTTGGTAATTTCCTGGCCTACTATATTTGATATACCGTAAGGATAGCCCAAAGCATTTCTGCGCACAGGGTTATTGGCGTATACCGGGGCCGAAGCAGCCGCCTGGTCGGTTACAACCGGAACGGTAATAGGGTCGAGGTTTAAAGCCGAACTGATAGGGCCGCCAAATTCGCTGTTGGTATTACCCAGGCCTATTGATTTGTTGTAAGTATAGCCAAGGTTTTCGCCAAAGTTTATCCATTTTGCAGGCTTGTAAGTTTGATTAACCCTAAAGTTGACGCGTTTGTATTTTGATATATCTGTGGCAACAATACCATCTTGCTGTAAATAACCAAAGGAGGTGTAGTAGGTAGATTTATCGTTGCCGCCACTAACGCTTAGCTCGTGATTTTGGCGTTTAGCGCTGTTATTGAAAATAACAGATTGCCAGTCGGTGCCAACACCTAATGATGCCGGATTGGGATATACAATGGCTCCACCACCTGCAACGCTTGCTTCGTTGCGTAAGGTGGCATATTGCTGGGCATTTAGTAAATCAATTGTGCGTGCTGGTTTAGATGTGCCATAATAACCAGAATAATTTATCTGTGGCTTACCTTCGCGGCCTTTTTTGGTGGTTACCAAAATTACGCCGGCAGCTGCACGCGTACCGTAAATTGCCTGTGACGCGGCATCTTTTAACACTTCAATTGACTCAATATCCGATTGGTTAAGGTAGCCAATGCCGCCATTATCAACCACAACACCGTCAACCACCCAAAGCGGGTCATTATTGTTAAACGATGTGATACCCCTTACACGTACGGTTGCACCCTCGCCCGGCTGGCCATTGTTTGCGGCAATGGTTAAACCAGAGGTGCGGCCCTGTAATATTTGCTCTACTCGTGTAACCGGCAGGTCTTCAAACTCTTTGGCGGTAACGCCGGATATTGCACCGGTGGTTACACTCTTTTTTTGTGTGCCATAACCTACAACCACTACTTCGTTTAATCCTTTTATATCTTCAATGAGGGTTATGGTGATAAAGGTTTGTTTACCAACATTAACTTCTGTGGAGCGATAGCTGATAAAATCGACAACCAAAACCGCGTTTTCGCTGCTAACGTTCAACTTAAAGTTGCCATTTACATCGGTTTGTACACCGTTCTGTGTCCCTTTTTCACGTACGCTTGCACCAGGCAACGGCAAACCTTTTTCATCAACCACTTTACCAGATACCGCGATACCGGCTATCTCCTGGTTAAACTCAGCGGATTTGTCGGCAGTGCTTGCGGCGCCTTCGGCTGCTTTAATATCGGCAGGTTTTCCCAGCACTATTCTGTCTTTTAAAACCTCGTAGTCAATACCGTTGCTTTTTAGCAGCTGGTCAAGAACACTTTTTAAACTTTTTTTCTCAAAATTCAAAGTAACTTTTTGCGACAGATTTATAGAGTTTTTACTGTAGATAAATTTAATGTCGCTGTCTTTTTGCAGGTAGTTTAAAACCTCTTGTACGGTAACCTGTTTAAACGACAGGCTAACCGTTTTGTCAAGTACGCTTTGCGCCCTTAACGGGCTTGAATAAGCTATAGTGCTTAGTAAAACTGCTATCAATATTTGACTAAATGTAATCTTCATGATTTTAGACCAGGGAATAGGCTTTCGCAAACGAAATTTCATATATTTGTAATGTTTCTTTGTTAAAAATGAGACAATTAAATGCCCGCTACGCCATTTTATGGTGCATCAGTATTGGGCTTTTCAAGCTTAGGAGTGGTCGCAACACTTCTAAGTTTTTTTATTTTACGGGTGAATTTGCAACCTCAGGAACTGAGGTGTTTTTTTAAGTGGGTATCTTACTTCGCATAGGCTTATCAGGTTAATTGGGGTTAGTAATTAATTGGTTTAATTAAGTTCAATAGTGTTGTTGTCCTTTATCTGGTAATTTACATTGATGGATTTTTTTAGGGCCGCCAGCACATCTGGCAGGTTAAAGCCAGCAAAATCGGCATTCAACATATAATGGTTCAACCTGTCATTAGCTACCTTTATATGTACTCCATAAGTAGCATTAAGCACCGGGATAATTTCGCGCAGGGGTTTGTTATCAAATGAAAGATTAACCTGGCTCCATATTTTTAATGCCGGCTGATTTACTATGCCTGCGGGTTTCAATAAATGTTTATCTACCAGGTAAACTGCTTTTTGATTGGGATAAAGCATCAGCTCGTGTTTTTCTAAATTAGTGTTCACGTTGTTATCCTGGTCATTATTTTTAATACTTACCGATACCTTGCCGGTTATAACCGATACATCGGCAGTGTTACTGCGATAATTATCGCGTATTAAAAAACTGGTGCCCCAAACCTTGGTAATTATCGACCGTCCGTTGATGATAAAAGGCCGCAGGGGGTTTTTAGTTATCTCAAAAAAGCCTTCGCCGTACATTGATATGATCCGCGCATTTTTTGCAAATGTTTTAGGGTATCTTACGTTACCTCCCGGACTTAACCAAATTGTGCTGCTATCGGGTAATACTGCTTTGTAAATTTGATTTGAATTGTTGGTGATATCAACCTGCTCTACCTGCTGGGGGGCAACTTGTGCAACCTGCGAGGAGGCCCCTTTTTTGTTATTTACAAAATAAAAAGCCCCCAGTAAAATTGCACCAATGGCCGCTGCGGCAGACCATTTTAATATGCCCAGGTACCGAACAACCGGCTTATCATCAACTTCAATATTTTCGGTAATCCGGTTAAATATCCGGTCTTCTATTTCCTTTTCATCGGCTTTGCTTATGCCCGAGATATAATCATAGTCATCCTCAAAAGAATGATACCATTGTTTGACCAATGCAATCTCTTCTTCTGTGCAATTACCATTCAAATACTTTTCCAGTAATTCTACGGGTATAAGTGGTTTCATGAAAACTAAAATATTAGCGGTTTATAAATACTTGACGTTTGAAAAGAGCGCATCCCCTATGCATTGATAAAAAAATTATTTTATCAGGAGAAATATCAGCAAAAGGAGGTAGTTATTAAGACTAAGGCGAAGTTTGTTGAGGGCTTTTGTCAGGTGGTTTTCGACAGTTTTTTCTGATATGCCAAGCTCAGAGGCAATTTCTTTGTTGGTTTTATGGCTAATCCTGCTCAACTCATAAACAGACCTACATTTATCCGGTAACTGGTTTACCACATGGCTTATATTCAACTGCAGATCTTTAAGCATGATAGCTTGTTCGGTAGAGTGATCGGCCTCGGTGTAGTTAAGTTTAAAAGATTCCTGGTGTGTTTGCCGTGTAAGTTCTTTGCGGAAATGATCAATTACGCGGTAGCCAACGCTTTTATAAAGGTATCCCCCTATGGTTTGATGGATATTTAACGAATGCCGTTTATGCCAGAAAGCCGTAAACAATTCCTGCACAATTTCTTCCGAAGCATCCTTATCCTTTAAACGTTTGTACGCTTCGGCATATAACGCTTTCCAGTAACGTTGATAAATCTCCTCAAATGCGCCAAGAGAATCTTGTTGCATCAGACTAATCAATTGCTCCTCATCAAACTTAGTAAAATTGGTCATGCGTATTTTGCAGAAGATTAATTATATATTATTTATTAATTAACCTTTTACAAATCTCCCAAAAAAAACAATCAATACCAAAGGTTTAGTTTTATCTTAAAATATATGTTATCCTATGACATTAAACCCTTTAAAAGCTGCCTTTAAATTTGACGTAATATTTCTGCTGAAAAGCTGAAAGAAAAATTCCTTTGCATTTTCGTAGCTACACAATGGTTTGTGCGGTGATTATGCATAGCTGGAATAGTCGCCCGTTTTTGTTCGCTGTACAGGATAAAGGTGCTCCATAATTAAATCGCTGAATGTTTCTCTGTAACGATTTTTTACTTCAGTAATTACATCGCCAAAGACCTTATAGTGATAACGATCGTTTACAACTCATATAATAGTCTGATAATCGCCTATTACTAATAATATTCCTAATAATCACCCTTTATCTGTGTGACAAAAAGAATCAACTTAATAGAGGCATTCTTATTTACCCGGCCGGCTTTTTATTCGGAAAATCGACTCGTCCGTCTTAGTCATTTGGAAGGAGGTATGCAATGAGTACTAATAAGATCGCCGTCAGTGAACTTGCCGGTTACAGTAAGCCGCTCAAACGCATGAGCATGGACGGGCGGCTGAATGCGACCCATATCGGCTTGTTCAGCGCTTTATTCGTCCACTGGCAGCGAGGTGGGTTTAAAAGCCCATTTTCTATTACCAGAAAGGCGCTGGTTCCCATTTCTTGAGCGATACGGTCAACCCATTGCGGTAAATTAAGGGCCTGTTCGACAAGATTACCATCCGAATATTTCAGATATACTGAAAGACTTTGCCCTTTTTCCTTAGATGCGGCTTTCATTAAGATAATCTGGTCAAAAGCACGCTAATGTTTTTGCAGGTTAACTAAAGACTGCTTGTAATTTGCTTTGATGTTATCTGCTGATACATTGTGTCCTCCTTTAGCTACTCTTAAACGTACACGCTCAAAAGACATAGCAATTTCATCCAACCCAAAGAAAAATAATCTGGTACTGTAGCCCTTAAGCTTAAATTCATTGACTGATTTCATGATATCTTCTGTTCGAAAGTTAGTCTCGAAAGCACAGGTTGCATTTTTGGCTTGCATGGTTTCTTTCAAGTTGGAAAACACGTGCCCGTTAACTGCGTCATATAAATTACCGCTGTCTAAACCTGGAAATTGCTTTTTAAGCAGTATAAATTCTTTATCGCCATCAAAAATAGGAGTACCAGGTGGTACCATAGAGGATGACAGCGTGCTTTTACCGGCGCCATTTGGCCCGGCAAAAACAAATAGTTCCGGCTGTTCCATTAAAATCTCCTGCTGACGATCTGGCTGTCACCTGTGGTGGTATTTACTTTAACCAACTCTCGATGATCGGCATATTCACGTATAACGTGATTGTTATACTCTTGATTACCATCAGGTTCGTAAAGGTTATAAAGACCCAAATGAGTGCTTTCGGCTTCTACGTTTTGGATTTCAGGGCGCAACCGTTCTTCCAGCTCTTTTAAAGAACATTCAAAAACTGGTATGTAAGTTAGTTGCTCCATTAGAATTTGTAGTTCCGCCGCCTTTGCTGGGTGCCAGTGGCTCACAGGAATAAGAACAGCGGTTGCTTTTTGTTGTTCGTAGTAAACAATATTAAATGTAACCTGACTAACGAACTCCTTCAGAGTTAGTGTTTTATACATGATTTTACAAATTATTGTTTAACAATAGCGTGATGCTGACGCGGTTTTTTGTGCTGAATTGCCCCATGGGGAAACCTCATATTATTGGATTGAGATTGGACAGGCGTTGGTTTACTTATGTTGCCTGGTTGTTCTTGTAGTAACTCTACCAACGCATTGATCTGTATTTTTAAAGCCAATGCAAATCCGAAAGAAATTGCGGCTGTGATAACCAAGCCGAAATAAACAAGTAGCAACTGGTCAAGATAAGCGTTAAAGGTTCTGGAAGCTTCCTTGGTTCCTTTTAACCGCCCTGCTTTGCTATTCCATTGCAAAGGATCACAACTTCGTGCTGTGGTAGTTTCAGACCGTTTACCGGCAACGGTAATCCGAAGATAGATCGGTACGGGGCCGTCTGTGTAGTTTTTTGGTTTCTTCAAATAGAAGAGCAAGCTGAAATTAGTTTTCATGTGAAATAACATTAAAAGTGAAACAAAACTAAGCTTGCAGCTAATCATAATCAAGATATTTAATAAACGAACATCTTGATAGTCAAAAAGATATGGCCAATTCGGTGAGTTTAAATATCTCAAAATTTACTCACCTTATTACGCACTGTTTATATGCGATCCGATGGATATTTTGAGTATTGATATAAAAACAAAAGCCTGCAATTATATGATTTACAGGCTTTTAAATAATTTGATATCAAAATCAGCGGAGAGGGAGGGTTCAGAATAATTCTATACAACTCACTCATTATCAATATGTTAAAATTGTCATTTTTTCAAACGCAACGAATCACGCAATGGGCAAATAACTCTAATTGTTACCCGAAATTAAGAATAATTTATTAAAAACAAGCTTACCAGAAAACGTGATAATGACATCTGCATTCTGCAACTCGTGTAAATACTTGGATATCTGAACGCCATGACCATTAACGTAAATCTGCGTTAATCTGCCCGACTAATGTATTTACAACTCATTAATAACATCAAATGAATGCTTATCATGTCTGCAATCTTTTATAAAAGAGCGGCAACATTAACAATGGGCTGATCAGCGCTTTAGTATTTGGCTAACCAAAGATTTATTTAACAGCGCTGCATCTTTATTACCCGTCGCCTGTGCAACGACCATTGCCCCCAGGATGAGACTGAGCAATTGAGGCAGCAACATTTTAGCCTGAGCCGGTTCAACCAATTGATCTAAACGTTGCTGTATAAATATCGCTGCTTTTTTAAGGTGCTGATCCACCTTCGCCCGAAGCTGTTTCTCCTCCACCGTGCTGAAATCGCTCAAGCCCCTCGTAAACACACAACCATTAAAATCCCGGTCGGCGATCCAGTCATTCACCGCATCAAAGGCCGCCAGCAACTGGGCTTTAGGATCGTCGCCCGCAGCCGCTACTCGTTTTTCCAGGATATTGAAACGGAACGCATCCCAAAAGTCAAGGTAAGCACCGATGAGATCAGATTTTGAAGGGAAGTAGCTGTAGAAAGTCCTTTTAGACACAAAACTTTCCGCGATGATGCGGTCAATACCTATCGTATGCACGTCATGCTCATTAAATAGCCTGATCGCGGTCTTCAAAATACGTTCGCGAGGTTTCAAAGTGTCGATCTTTTCTGAACGCAGGTCACGGAACGGGCTCATTGTATCTGCCATATCCAAAATTAAGGCTTTTAACTGCTTGAAATATCAGGCAATTGTCAAAGTAGACAGATTTGTATACTTTTTATTGTTAAAGTAGACAGACCTGTATACATTTGATCCATAAAATTTAAAGACATGACAAATTTCAGCCAATTCGAATTCAGGAACTTGCCCGGGTTCGACCAAAACACTTTTGATGGTTTTGATAAAGCCATCCCAATGAAAACACTTGTGATCTATTGTTTTGATCCCAGAGCAGCAGAGATCCCTAAAGCCGTAGCCGATCACCTGGGCGATGAGGTTTACCCAGGCGAGAACATCACGGATGAGAATGGTGTGCGAATCGGCCATACACGAACCTTATTCGCTTTATCGAATGGAGGGGGCCGCGCATTGCAATCGTTGCAATCCATCGCCACGATGGACTATCTGTTCCATTATCAGAATGTGGTCATTGTTCACCACTCTTTCTGTGGCATGACCTCTTATACACCGGAACTGCTGATCGAAAAATTCCACACGCATCACCATACGGATATTTCCGGACTGTGGGACCACGAGGACATGGCTATTGAAGATTATGAGAAGACCATCAAACATGACGTAGATCTGCTCGATCATAGCCCGCTTGTACCCAAACACCTCAATCTCTATGGTTTCTTTTATGAGATCAATTCGGGTGAGCTGACCGAAGTGGTACGTGTACCTGCCAGCGAAAGGTCGGCATCATGATCGCAGGTATCAAAGCGCCTGACTCAACCATCGCACGCCAAGCGGAGCAATATGCACGTGAGTATTCAAGCGACGTACTCTTCAACCACGTGATGCGCTGCTATTTTTTCGGAGAGCTGTTCGCCCGGAAGAGGGGTGTTAAAGTTGATCATGAGCTCATGTTTGTATCCGCCGTGCTGCATGACCTGGGTTTTACCGAGGCAGGAAAGGGGCCACACCGCTTCGAAGTGGAAGGTGCGCACGCGGCCAGAAAATTTCTTTTGGATCAAGGAGTGCAGGAGGATCGGGCTTGGCAGGTGTGGCATAATATAGCCCTTCACGTGGGCGACCTGAACCTGTTTAAGGATGAGCCGACCCGGGTGATGCAACAGGGTATCCTGTACGATCTTACGGCCTTACCGCCGGACCTGGCACTTGATCCTAACAATGTTGCAGAGGTACTTCACCACTACCCACGCCTCGGTTTTAAGAAGGGTTTCTTAGAGATCTTTACCGCGGAACTGGACAGCAAGAAGCCTTACCCGCACCGGTTTCATCTTTGCAGCTGTATTGAGCACCACCGCTCACACGCGCTGAATATCCCGAAACCGGAAGATTTTTTAGGTAGCGCCCCATTTGCCGACTGATGAAAAAAGAGCAACGATACATTTGGGCACTCGCCCTGGCCATCAATGGGTTGATCGCCCTCTCCGTTTTCTTACCCAAAGCGACCATGCCCGCCGGCATAAACGTGAGCTTGCTGCCAAAGGTCAACGCCGTTCTTAACGGGTTGACCTTTGCGGCCTTACTGGTTGCACTACTTTCTATACGGCGTAAGCGCCGCGACTGGCACCGTCGTTTCATTGGCGTCGCTTTTGCTGCAACCAGCCTGTTCCTCGTCAGTTACCTGGCCTATCATTTTACTACGCCATCCACCAAATACGGTGGTGCCAGCATCCTGCGGCATGTATATTACTTAATCCTGACCACGCACATCCTGCTGGCCATTATTATCGTACCGCTGGCGATGTACACCATGGCACTGGCCCTCAAAAACCAAGTCGACCGGCACCGGAAACTGGCCCGCTGGACGATGCCTGTCTGGCTTTACGTCAGTCTCACAGGTGTGATCGTCTACCTGATGATCGCACCTTATTACGTCAATTAGTGTCAGTAATTGGCGGTTCCGGGTTAGCAGCCCCGGCTAAGCCAGGGCTACCTTTGAGTATTCAATTCAAAACAAATGAAAGATCAGATCAAAGTACTCATCACCGGCGCGACCGGCAAAAGCAGCGGGGCCGCTATCGATGAGCTGTTAAAAATGGGCTATCCGGTGCGGGCGCTCGTCCACCGGTTGGATGAACGTTCGGCACAACTGGCCGCCAAAGGTGTTGAGGTGGTCGCAGGTGACCTGTTAAACTTGGATGACATCTCGGCCGCCATGCAGGGTATCGACACCGCCTACCTGTGTTACCCTGTGCTGGTGCCCGGCGTATTGCAGGCCACCGCTTATTTCGCTATCGCAGCTAAAGAGAACGGCCTGAAAGGGATTGTTAATATGTCGCAGATCTCGGCCAGAAGGGAAGCCAAAAGCAACGCTGCCCAGGATCATTGGGTAGGCGAACAATTGCTCAACGCTACCGGCATCCCCACCGTACACTTAAGGCCCACCTTTTTCGACGATTGGTTCCTGTATATCCGCGACCTGATCAGGGACAATAACGAGCTCGCCCTGCCTTTCGGGGACGGACGCTGGGCACCGGTGGATTCCGCCGACTTGGGACGCGTGGTCGCCAAAGCAGCGACGAATATCAACGCCTATGCCGGGCAAATCCTTAAGCTTTACGGCCCGCAGGAATACAGCGTGGCAGAAATGGCTGCAGTCATATCCACCGAACTCGGCAGAACGATCCGGTACCAACCCGTAACCATCGCCGAATTCTTTGAACGTAATGCCAAAAGACCGGTCAGCGAGCATTTCATCCAGCATGTGACCCACGTCGCGGAAGATTGTGTGAACGGCATTTTCGCCGGGACGAACGACCTGATCGAAACGATCACCGGCCAGCAGCCGGAAACACTGGCTGCGTTTTTTAGTAAAAATAAAGCTGTATTTAATTAAATCATTTAAAAATCAATAACCATGAAACAGAAAATTTGGCTGGTTACAGGTGCCGGCAAAGGCTTCGGCCTGGAAATCGTAAAAACTGTTCTCTCAGCGGGCGACAAGGTGATCGCTACCGTCAGGAATGATGCCGCCGGCTTGCAGGCAGCTTTAGGAAACCCGGCAGACCTGCTGGTCGTCAACCTTGATGTTACCAACGAGGCTGAAGTACAACGAGGGGTCGGCGAAGGCCTGGCGAAGTTCGGACAGATCGATGTCCTGGTCAATAATGCCGGTTTCGGCATTGTTGGTGCCATTGAAGAAGCTTCGGCTGAGGAAGTGAGGCGGCAGTATGACACTAATGTGTTCGGCGTGCTGAACCTTGTCCGCGCAGTACTGCCCGGTATGCGGGAAAGAAAGGCTGGACACATTATTAATATTTCTTCGCTCTTTGGTTACGGTGCTTTAGCAGGCTGGGCCCTGTATGGCTCGACCAAATACGCCGTTGAAGGCTTATCCGAAGGCTTGGCCCTGGAACTCGCCCCATTCAATATTAAGGTTACTGCCCTTGCCCCAGGCTTGTTCCGCGCACAGTTCCTGAATTCGCAAAGCTATTCTCTGACGAAGGAATCGATAGCAGACTACCAGGCTACCGTAGTAGGCCAGATGAAAGCCGTTCCGGAAGCGCTGCACGGCAACCAACCCGGCGACCCAGCCAAACTTGCGCAGGTGATTCTGGAACTTGCGAACACCGAAAATCCACCCCTTCATTTACCGGTGGGACAAGACTCCCTGCAAACCTACCGGACTAACCGTGACAAGGTTAGCCAGGAAATTGAGGCCTGGGCCGGCAAATTCAAGCCTACAGAGATCTAAGGTCATGAAACGCAGGCTCATCAATAAGGAACTCTGGTATTCCTTTATCGCCATTCTTAAATATTTCACCAAAGCCCTGATCAGGCCACAGGTAGATGGGCTATTGTTTTACGAACCGGAAAAACAGGCGGAATTCCGGCGGCGGGTGCAAAGCCTGACACCGGGTTCCAAACGGGTCTGGGGCACGATGGTTGCAGCGCAGATGCTGCACCATCTCAACCTGTCGCTGGGTGGTGCGCTGGGTGATTTCGATCTTTGGGACGAGAGTTACGGATTGAGCCGTACGGTATTCAAATGGCTGCTGGTCGATTTCTTCCCGGAGCAGCCGCGGGGATTGCGCATGCCGCTGAATTTCATCATACCTCGCGAAGCTCAATATGATTTTGAGCAAGAGCAAAAACTATTGCTGGAGATACTGGATAAGGCCTGGGCCACGCCGACCGAATCCTGGGGTCCGCATCCCCTGTTCGGCAGGCTAACCCGCAAACAATGGGGTAAACTGGCCCTGATCCATATCGACTATCATTTAAGACAATTTAGTGCCTGATCTTTTTTAAATTAGACCTGATGAAACACTACCGTTCTTTAAGCGAGATGCACCGCGACAATGGCCTGCCCGAACCGGAGCATCCCATGCTCAGCCTGATCAGGATCACACCTGGGCTGGTGCTAAACTTCCGGGAGTTCACCTGCGATTGCTACATGATCGGCCTGAAACACATCAAGGACGGGCACTGGCTGTACGGACGCACGCGATTCGATCACGAAAAAGGTTCTATGGTGTTCTGGAAACCCCGGCAGGTCATCGAGATCCATAACCTGGAGCTGGAAGAAGGCGGCTACATCCTGCTGTTTCATGAAGACTTTTTACTGGGCAGCGCCCTGCAACGTGAGATCGGACGGTATGCCTTTTTTGACTATGAAGCAGCCGAGGCTTTGCACCTGGCGCCTAAAGAAGAAAAGATTATCATGCGCCTGTTTGAATCCATCGACACCGAATACGATAATAACCAGGACGAGTTCAGCCGGAATATTATCCTGGTCAATATCGACTCGTTATTGAAATACGCCGAGCGTTTTTATAAACGGCAGTTCATCAACCCCCGGGAACTTAGCGGTAAAACGGTGACCGCATTCCAAAGGCTGCTGGACGATCTCGTCAGCCAGGACAAGTTGATGAAAGAAGGGCTGCCCTCCGTGTCCACCCTTGCCGCTGAATTGAATATGTCTCCCCGTTACCTCAGCAACGCGCTAAAGCTGGAGACCGGGAAAACGGCTCAGGAACTGATCCATATCGCACTGATCTCGATCGCCAAGAGCCGGTTGCGGGAATCCGGCGACCATGTCTCTGAAATTGCTTATTCTCTCGGGTTTGAAAATATGTCGTACTTTGCCCGGCTGTTCAAAAAAGAAGTTGGTACGACCCCTAAAGATTTTAAAAAGCGGTTGGTAAATTAATGCAGTGAACATCCGTGCCCATACTTAATCCACCGGAATCTCCGGGTCATCGGCTTTGTTTTTTTCTTGTGCTTTGAAACTTTTATTCATCGGAATTGGCAAATTTGCCTTCCTAAGCCAGCTTCAAGTACCGAAAATTACCTGATTTTTCTTGTAATATACATCTGCCCATCAATGATCATCTCATTCGCCGAGGTGTCAAGATCCATATCGCACATACGCCAGTAAAAGTAAATGATTATGACAGAGCCGGCAGCTATAATGATGATGGGCGCCCTAACTTTTACAGCAATTTATAGGATATGATAAGGTCTTTAAGTAGATAAATCTGACATCATCACCTTTGTTTTTGGTTTGTTTCAAGAAGAAAAAATAACCGATGTTTTTTTCTATCATAAATATGATTTTAAACCATTAACAAATTTAAAGCTAAGACCTTTGCAAAACAAGATGTCCATATTGTAAACATGCTGTTATACGGGTCAATGCTAATGATTTAGTTGAAATGGTTTCTGACATTTAAAATGATAACTGACTGATTATCAATACTAATTTGTTTTTAACGAAAAGCATTTCCAATTTTAACTTAAGTAATTCATTTGCAATTATTTAAACCTTTAAAGCGTCTTTTTTGAAATAAAAAAGACGCTACGAATGACGCAATGCAGTTGTGAAGATCTTTTGATTTTCAGAAGGGCTAAAAAAACAAAAACCCCCTAATTAGCGAAATTAGAGGGTTTTTCAATTTTAAAAGGTCCAAGGTTCGAATCCCTCTTTCTTTTAATTTTCACATGTAAATAATTTATTTTCAATCAGTTATAAACTATTTTTACTTTCGGCGGAGAGGGAGGGATTCGAACCCTCGATACCCTTTTGAAGTATACACACTTTCCAGGCGTGCTCTTTCGACCACTCAGACACCTCTCCGTATTGCTAAATGGATTGCAAAGGTAAAATATTATTGCATTTGCCGCTAATAAAAAAGCGGGCACCTTTTTAAAGGCAACCCGCTCACACAAAACTTTAACTCGACTTATATAAATATGGCAATCAGTTGTATTGACTGTTTACTGATCAGATGGTTTAATTTGAGTAAAAAATATTCTGCATTAATGCAGATAAATAATTTTAGCTTATGTTTGCCTCATATTGCCACAAGGCAGTTTTACACCATAAAAGCTTGTTTAGTTTAAATGCTGAGCATCAACGAGATTAAGAGACCTATCGCTGCCGATATTGATGCGTTCGAAGAGAAGTTCAAGTCTTCTATGCAAAGCTCGGTGCCGTTACTGGATCGCATTACCCATTATATTGTTAAACGTAAAGGCAAGCAGATAAGGCCTATGTTCGTTTTTTTTGCTGCCAAAATATGTGGCGGCATCAACGAATCTACACACAGGGGCGCGGCTTTGGTCGAACTTTTACATACCGCTTCGCTGGTGCATGATGATGTGGTTGATAACTCTTACCAGCGCCGGGGATTTTTCTCTATCAACGCTTTATGGAAAAATAAAATAGCTGTTTTAGTAGGCGATTACCTGCTATCTAAAGGCCTGTTGCTTTCTATTGAAAATAATGATTTTCAATTGCTGCGTATCGTATCAGATGCCGTTAAGCAAATGAGCGAGGGCGAGTTGATGCAGATAGAAAAAGTACGACGCATGGACATTGGCGAACCGGTTTATTACGAAGTTATCCGTCAGAAAACAGCTTCCCTTATTGCTTCCTGTTGTGCCTGTGGGGCGTCATCTGCCGGCGCAAGTGATGAGGTGGTTGAAAAAATGCGCCTTTTTGGCGAGAAAATAGGCATTGCCTTCCAGATTAAGGACGATATGTTTGATTTTGGTACCGATGATGTGGGTAAACCCTTGGGTATCGATATCAAGGAGAAAAAAGTTACATTACCCCTTATTTATTCGCTGGCCAATACTACGCCGTCTGAAAAGAAACGGATCATTAACCTTGTTAAAAACCATAACGACGACCCTGCCAAGATTGCCCAGATCATAAAATTTGTGAACGAGACCGGCGGTTTGCAATATGCCGAAACTCAAATGAAAAAATACCAGGACGAGGCTTTTGAAATACTGAATACTTTCCCGCCAAGCGATTCGCATACCGCCTTGGAGCAATTGGTGCGCTTTACTACCGAGCGGAATAAGTAAAGATTCCTGATTTAATTCCACATATTAAATTATTCGCTGCTATCTTTATTTTTGAATATAACGGCTTAAATAATATGGCAGCTAATAAAATCCCTTCGCTTTTTGAATGGGCCGGCGGTATGCAGGCTTTTGTAACTCTGTTTGATAAATTTTATGACAAGGTTTTGGCCGACGAATTACTGGAGCCTGTATTTAAACACATGTCGGCTCAACACCGTATGCATGTGGCCCATTTTGTTGCCGAAGTTTTGGGCGGCCCTAAAACTTACAGCGAGGAGGAGGGCAGCCATTTTATCATGATAAGCAAGCACTTGCAAAAATACCTGACCGAGGCGCACCGCAAACGCTGGATGGAACTACTGCTGGAAACTGCCGACGAATTACAACTGCCGGACGATCCCGAATTCCGATCGGCATTTTTGGCTTACCTGGAGTGGGGTACGCGCATTGCGGTTATCAACTCAAAAGAAAGCGAAGCAACCGAGGCTGCCAACGCGCCGATGCCAGCCTGGGGATGGGGTGTGCCGGGTGGGCCGTATATACCAGGCGATGTTATTAAGTAAGCAACAACAGATGTGTAAATAATATCGAACAATGAATTTCGAATGTCCGACACCGAAGTTTCTGTTCGTTATTAGGCATTGGATATTCGGTGTTGGATATTCAAACCCTTCTAACTTTCTTAACTTAGTAACTTACCTACGGCACACTAATTTATTTGCGGCACGCCAATGTTTCATCAGCACTTTTTAACTTGCCGAAACTTGTTAACTTCGTAAATGCAATCCTTTTTAAGCAGCCTTAAAATTACGCCGTTTGCCATACTGGATATCCTGTTGCTGGCAACCATTATTTACCAGCTTTATAACCTCCTTCGGGGAACCATAGCAGCAAACATTTTTATTGGGCTTGCATTTATATATCTGTTGTATTTCATTGTGCCCGAAACAAAAATGCCCTTGCTGGCGGGCATCCTGAAAAAGGTAGTGGATGTGGGTATTATTATCGTAATCATCGTATTTCAGCAGGAGATCAGGAAATTTTTACTATTGGTGGGCAAAAATGCTTCCTTGCAACGCAATAAGGCCTGGTGGCAGTATTTTTTTGGCAAAAAGGAAGTGGAGAAAAACAACTACGCCCGTATTAAGCCTATTATTGATGCCTGCAAAAGCATGAAGCAGACCCGCACAGGCGCCCTCATTGTATTTGCCAAATATTATGATGAGCAGTTTTACCAAAATAGTTGCGAGGTTGTAGAAGCCCGGATCTCCAAACGCCTGCTGGAAAGTATTTTTCAAAAAACGAGCCCGCTGCATGACGGGGCTGTAGTAATTGCTGAAAATAAAATTAAATCGGCCAGCTGTATTTTACCACTGACTGAAAAAACAGACCTGCCCGCTCAATTTGGCCTGCGACACCGTGCCGGTATTGGTGTAACCGAAGCCAACGAAGCTACTGCCATCATTATATCCGAAGAAACCGGCGAGATCTCTTATGCCAAGCAGGGCCGCGTTAAAATGAATATCAGCTTCGCAGAGCTGGAAAAACTGCTGAATAAGGATTTTTAAGCTATATAAATTGTCATTTTTAAACGTTTAATGAGAGATGTTTAAAAGCTTCAGCATAGATGATTTGATCGCCATATCCAACGTTTTACTCCGGTTGGCTGTGCGGTACCTGTTATTTGCAGGCTCATTTTACCTGGTATTTTATGTGTGGAAGAATAAAACCATCTGGCGCGCCAAAATACAGCAGCGATATCCCGAAAATAAGCACGTAATCCGCGAGTTGGTGAACTCCTTTATCACTATTATTATCTTCGGCCTGGTTATCATGAGTGTTATCTATGCCAGTAAAGCTGGCTTAACCCGTATTTATCCCAATATCAGCGATAAAGGATGGGGCTATTACCTTTTTAGTATTGTGCTGATGATATTGATGCACGATACCTATTTTTATTGGTCACACCGTGCTATGCACTGGAAGCCTTTATTTAAAGCGATACATAAAACCCATCACCTATCTACTAACCCAACGCCATTTGCAGCGTATGCTTTCCACCCGCTGGAGGCTGGTATCGAAGTAGGCATTGTGCCCCTGATAGCTTTCACCATCCCGTACCATGGTACAGCGTTAACTTTGTTCTCCTTATATTCCTTATTGCTCAATGTAACCGGTCACCTGGGTTTCGAGCTTTTTCCGAAAGGTTTTGCCAGCCATAAGCTATTTAAATGGCATAATACATCAACCCACCATAACATGCATCACCGCTTGGTTAAATGCAACTACGGGCTGTATTTTAACATCTGGGACAGGCTAATGGGCACTAATCACCCTGATTACGAGAAAAGTTTTAATGAAGTGGTTAAAAAACGGGGAGCGGCTGTTGTGGACGAAGCTAACAAGGGTGTGTTGATGGCTGAAGAACAGGCGAGGTAGTTTTCCTTGCATACTTTAATTTCAAGGCGCGAAGGCCTGCCATCCTGAGTGGTAAAATTTGCGAAATTCTGAAGGGGAATGATATATAAAATAAAAAACCGTCATCCTGAGGTACGAAGGATCTATTCGCGAACTTTTCTATCGGTTATGCACAGTTGATAGGTCGTTCGTACCTCAAGGATGCCAGAAAAATTGGACAACCCTGGATAACGTTAATCCCTGGCATTTCGTAAATTTTGCAACCCGCGTAACGTTGTTTTTTACCTCATAAAAACCTTTTACAACAATATTACGGCATTGATTTTGCCAAACTATCCAACTTTGGCGATCCATATCCTTTTATCAGCATGGTATAATGCATCCCTGGCTCATCGGTTTTTATTACGGGCATCCTATCGGTACTTGATACTTTAACAACCGGCATCAAATAGCGCATAGGTTGGGTATCAGGCATTTGCAGTGCGCTGCCCGATAAAAGACCTTTTAACTGCGGTGATACAGGTTTTGTTGCAAAAAAGTTAGTAGCTGTTTTTGGCTTTAAAGTGGGACTCCAGGTAATTTTATTGCTAAAAAAAGGATTAAGTGATATCTGCGCTTTTAACTGACTTACACATGTGGCCAAAATGATAATTAACAGTATTTTTTTCATAGCTGTAATAGGTTTACACTAAGATAAATACAAATGGGCATTATAAATGTTAAAAAAAGTTATTTAACATTTATAGCTAAAAACATACCTGCAAAAATTACGTTAGTTGGCAAACCATGGCGGGCACCAAATGATAAAACAGATGGCCTGCTGTTAAATGGTAGATTTTATTATTTTTGTGAAAAATTTAAACCGATGAGCGAACTCATTAAAAAACAAGTTACTGATGCAAAGGCATCCATGGAAAGGGCCATTGAGCATGCCGATAACGAATTAAATAAAATACGTGCCGGTAAAGCAAGCCCATCAATGCTGGATGATGTTACGGTTGATTATTACGGTACTGCAACCCCTTTAAGCCAGGTGGGTAGCGTAAACACCCCTGATGCCCGCACAATTATTATACAACCCTGGGAAAAATCGTTGCTTGCCCCTATAGAAAAAGCAATTATAGCGGCTAACCTTGGCGTTAACCCGCAAAACGATGGTATCATCATCCGTATTAACGTACCGCCGTTAACAGAAGAGCGCCGCCGCGATTTGGTTAAAAAAGCAAAAGGCGAAGCCGAAACCGGTAAAATCGCTATCCGCAACATCCGTAAAGATGCCAATGAGAAGATCAAAAAATTGAAATCGGAAGGCGTGTCTGAAGATGAAATAAAAGTAGGTGAAGCCGAAATTCAAAAGTTGACCGATGCTTATATCATCAAAGTAGATCAGCTTTCTGATGCCAAGGAAAAAGATATCATGACGGTTTAATATTAACCTTATGTCAAATTAAAAGGGAATGAGCTACTTAGCCATTCCCTTTTTTTATTTTTACCGCCGAAACATGAATATACTAATTTCTTACCTGAAAAAGCACCGCTGGATAGTGGTGATGGCGCTGTTTCTGGCTGCCATGAATATAGGCTTTTCGCTCCTTGATCCCTGGATAACAGGACGAATTGTAGACCGCGTTATTGAAAAACGCGGCACCCTTCATTACGATGAGTACCTGCGCCAGGTATTAACGCTGGTTGGTGCTGCTATTGGCGTAGCTATGGTATCGCGTATAGCAAAAAATTTCCAGGATTATTTTACCAATATTATTACCCAAAAGGTTGGTGCAGCAATGTACGCCGATGGCCTGAAACATTCGTTAGAGCTGCCTTACCAGGTTTTTGAAGATCAGCGCAGCGGCGAAACCCTCGGTATTTTACAAAAAGTCCGGTTAGATTGCGAAAAATTTATCACCTCGTTCATTGGTATATTATTTGTATCTCTTATAGGGATGGTGTTTGTAATTGTATATTCGGTAAGTGTAAATTACCAGGTAACATTAGTATATTTTGCAGCTATACCCATCATCACTTTTGTGAGCATGGCCATGAGTCGCAAGATAAAGACGATTCAAAAGAAGATAGTATCTGAAACCACGGCACTCGCCGGTTCCACCACCGAATCATTAAGGAACATTGAATTGGTAAAAAGCCTTGGTTTGGCCAAACAGGAAATAGAAAGGCTTAATAGCACTACCTACAAAATCCTCGACCTGGAGCTAAAAAAAGTTAAATACGTACGCAGCATGAGCTTTGTACAGGGTACCACCGTAAATTTTGTGCGGAGCGTAATGGTGGTTGTGCTATTGATGCTGATATTTAAGGGTTCATTATCGCCGGGCCAATATTTTAGCTTTTTGTTTTACTCCTTCTTTTTGTTTAACCCATTACAGGAGTTGGGCAACGTAATCCTGTCATGGCGCGAAGCAGAGGTTTCCTTAGGTAATTTCAAAGGCATTTTAAGTACGCCTATTGATAAAAAGCCCGAAAAACCGGTAATGGTAGAGAAAGTTAACACGCTAACCTTCAGCAATGTTACTTTTAAACATTTAACCGCCAACCGCAACGCGCTTAACCACATTAGTTTTGAAACCAATACCGGCGAAACCATTGCTTTTGTTGGCCCATCAGGCTCGGGTAAAACTACGCTGGTAAAGCTGTTGGTTGGTTTGTACCAGCCTTTGGAGGGTGATGTTTTATACAACAACATTTTAAGCAAAGAGATTGATCTTGATCAGCTGCGCGAAAAAATTGGCTTTGTAACCCAGGATACCCAACTATTTTCAGGTACCATCCGCGAGAACCTGCTGTTTGTTCGCCCGGATGCTACAGACGAAGAATGTATGAACGTATTGCAACGTGCCGCCTGCCAAACCCTGCTTGCAAGGGCCGATAAAGGCCTGAGCACCGTTATTGGCGAGGGTGGCGTAAAAGTATCGGGCGGCGAGAAACAACGCCTCTCGATAGCCCGTGCGCTGTTACGCAAGCCCGACATCCTGGTATTTGATGAAGCAACGTCATCCCTGGATTCTATCACCGAAGAGGAGATCACCGAAACCATACGTAACGTATCTGAAAACGAAAATCATATCACCATATTAATAGCCCACCGTTTATCCACAATTATGCATGCCGATTGTATTTATGTGTTAGAAAAAGGCCGCATCATTGAATCCGGCCGTCACCTCGATTTGATAAGCCAAAAGGGCCTATATTATGCCATGTGGAGGCAACAAATAGGAGAAAAGATTACCGCGGAAGTGGAGTAAGGGTTATTTGCAAGCGATTTTTAAACCATTGCTGTCAGGCAGTCGCTTATCAAGGCTATAGATATCGTTCAGGGTTTTAGTGGCTAATATTTCACTTCTGTTAAATATAACCCGCAGGCCGGTACGCTCATACCCGCATTTGAGCGGTTTTTGCTTTCAATAATTTGCTTTACGGCTTCGGGTGGTATTTCTTTACGGCCAACCATCATCAGTGTACCTACTATGGCGCGTACCATGTTGCGCAAAAATCTATCGGCCGAAATATGGAATACCATGCCCTGTTCTGTTTGCACCCATTCGGCACGGCTTATTTTGCAGTTATTGGTTTTTACCTGGGTATTTGATTTACTGAAACAGCTAAAATCAATATAGTCCATCATCATAGCCGCAGCCTTGTTCATCAATTCCAGATCCGGCACATCGCGCAGCTGCCAGGAATATCCCCTTAAAAACGGGTCTTTATTAAAATGGACGTGGTACTGGTACGACCGCAACGTTGCATCGAACCGGGCATGCGCATCGGGACTCACAGCGATGATGTTTTTAATCGCGATATCAGCAGGCAGGATTGAATTGAGGCTGCGGATTTTAAGTCCATAGTCTATGGTCAATAGTCCATGGCTCTTTTCGGTCTCATAACCATGGTCTATGGACAATGGACTATCGACAACCTCTTCAACCACATCAAAATGAGCAAAAAACTCCTTGGCGTGTACGCCAGTATCCGTGCGCCCGCAACCTGTTGTTTCGATGGGTTGGCGCAGAATGGTGCTTAGCGCTTTGTTTAGCGCTTCCTGAACGCTGTGGGCATTTTGTTGCACCTGCCACCCATGATAGGCGGTGCCATCATAAGCCAATTCAATAAAGTAGCGTTGTTTAGTCGTCACGCAGCAAAGTTAATTATTATCGCGGGGTTGCGGTTTCGTAATTTGGTCAAAGTATCCGGTAGTTGAAAACACTGGCAGCGTTCCACCAAAAAAATAAATCAAAATACATCTCAAGGCCCGCTACCCAAACTTTCTATCCCCCTAACCTCCTGTAACAAACCATCGGGAACGCAATCTTAATATAAAAAATACTACCATGATCATTGTAAAAACCGACTCTTTTAGTACCCCGGCCCGGTTGGCGCTTTTTATAAACGAAAACAATATTAAACGCGAGGACATCCTGAGCATCACCGATGGCGCGCGTGGCTTAACCATCTTTTTCCACGGCGATTCGGAGATTGAAGAGATCACGCACGGATTATTCTCATAGCCGCAGTTTTATACAAATAATTTCAGCTTTTAACTAATTATGGTTTAATTTTCGCTAACTTTTTTACAAAAAAATCCAATTTTTACCACATGAAAATTGCCACCTATAATGTTAACGGTGTAAATGGCCGCCTGCCGGTGCTGCTGCGCTGGCTTGCCGAAACCGCGCCCGATGTGGTTTGCCTGCAGGAACTAAAGGCCCCCCAGGATAAATTCCCGTTGGAGGCCATTACCGGTGCCGGCTACAACGCCATATGGCATGGCCAAAAAAGCTGGAACGGCGTAGCCATCCTGGCCCGTAACAACTACGAAATTAAAGAGCTACGCAAGGGCCTGCCCGGCGATCCGGACGACGAGCACAGCCGTTACATTGAAGCCTTTATAAACGGCATCGTTATTGGCTGCCTGTACCTGCCCAACGGCAACCCCGCCCCCGGCCCCAAACTGGATTATAAGCTGCGCTGGTTCGAACGCCTCACCAGTCACGCATCGGGCCTGCTGGCGCATGGTGTGCCCGCCATAATTACGGGCGACTATAACGTAATGCCTACCGAACTGGATGTTTACAAACCTGAGCGCTGGCTGGATGATGCCCTCTTTCGCCCCGAAGTGCGCCTGGCCTTCAAAAACCTGGTCGACCAGGGCTGGACGGACGCCATCCGTAAACTATACCCCACCGAGGTAATCTATACCTTTTTCGATTATTTCCGCGACGCCTATGGCCGTAATGCGGGACTGCGTATCGACCATTTCCTGCTGAGCCCACATGTTGCCGACCGCCTGCAATCCGCCGGCGTAGACCGTAATGTACGCGGCTGGGAAAAAACCAGCGACCATTGCCCGGTATGGATTGAAATTGGAGAATAGTATCAAGTAGCAAGATAGCTGCATGAAAAAGTATCAAGTTGCAACTATCAGGTATCAAGAAAGCTACGGTAATATATCCGGCCATAAACCTGCCATTGCGGGGAACGAAGCAATGACATAAATTAAATTTAAAACAACACTAACAACCATCAACTTACAAACACGTAGTTATAAGCACAATGCAGCCATGCCCCCTAAAAATTCCTGGCAAGGCGATCCCGCGTCAACTTCGTTCAAACCGGCCGGTTTTATTAACCAGCACAATTTTGTATAAAATGAGGTCGAGTTTGGTGCCGATATCCTCTTCTTTTTCTGCTAAACCGTGGGAAGGATGATGTGCCGCTTTTTCGGCAAAAGGCATCAAGCGGTGGGTAATAGCCATCATGGCCTGCTCCTTTTCTGTAATATCGGTAATCTCTTCAAACCGTCCCCAGGCAATCACGCTTTGCCAGTTAAAAATGGTTTTAATCTCATCTACCTGGAAACATACCCGCGGGTTCTTGCGCATCATCTCCATCTTTTTACCCATTGTGCTGTGCCCAATAACCTGTTTTCCATCGTAAACATAATTCACCGGCACAATATAGGGTACGCCGGCCTCTGTACAGGCAATGCGGCCGGTAATTTGCCTTTTAAGCAGAGCTTCAATCTGCCCATCATTTAGTGTTCCTAACATTTCAGTATTTATCTGTTAAGCCGGCGCCCATTACCATTTCTGCATTACATTCTTTACCTACTGCTGCAATCAGGCCTTGCAAACTCTTTTGATCCATATGGTCAAACCCATGGCTCATAACAGCTTTCTTTCGGGGATCTTTTTGCAGCATGGCGCCCATTTTTAAAACAAGGCGGTCTATCCACGATAGCTTGGAAACAATGCACCGCCCCGGCAAAAAGAATACTCCTGTTGTTTTCCTGAACCCAGGGTCCAGGTTGTTGTCCAGCAACTTTTGCTGCTCTTCCTTATCTTCGGCCGATGTACCGCACACAATAAATAAAAACAGCTTCTTCCCTGCCAGTAAGTCAGGGTTCCGTTTCAGCCATTTACCAATGGTTAATTTACCAACGTAAACCGAGCTGCCCAAAATCACCAGGTCATAACAGGCAAGTATAGTGGGCGTAACCTCGACTGCTTTCAAAAATGGCATGTGCAGCGCACCGGCCAGCCATTGCGCATACTGCGCTGTTGCCCCGTATTTACCCTGATATATAATAATTCCATTCATGGCTTCCCCTGGTTTTTATTTCGGCAATTTAGGTAAGCCTATCTTTGCAGAAAATGACCAGTGTCACCGGAATAGCTGATGGACGTCATCTCTTTTAGTATCAGGTATCAAAATAGCTGCATGAAAAAGTATCAAGTCGCAAGTATCAAGTATCAAGACAGCTGCGGTAACATATTCAGTCATAAACCTATGTTATTGCGAGCGCAGCACGGCAATCGCGACTGTGCAAGCCAGTCATCAGGTCACAAAATCATATAGTAATGCCCCTTACCCCGAAGAACACTACCAACCGGTACTCCCCGCTCAAAAAATCTTATTACTTGATACCAACTACCTGATACTACTCATTACTTTTTGAAAGAAAAGGAACTGATAGGATACGGCGTTGCTCCAGTAGGGCCATTCGTGTTTGCCGGGGCGTTCGGTATATTCGTGGGGTGTTCCGTTGGCTAATAGCAGTTGGTGTAGTTCGCGGTTGGGTTTAATCATGATGTCGTCAAACCCGCAATCAAAAATCAGCTTTACATCGTTGGTTTTCATTTTATCGGCCAGGCCCACGGCAGAGTATTCGCGGTATGGGTTGGCGGCATCTTTTGGCGGGCCAAGCAAATGTTCGAAATTTTTATTGCGCAATTGGGCAAATTCTGCCGGAACGTTCCAGGTGGCAGTATTAATGTTCATTACGCCGCTCATGCTGCCGGCGGCGCAGTATAATTCGGGGTGGCGTGCCGATAGGTACATGGCGCCGTGGCCCCCCATAGACAGGCCGGCGATGCCCCTCCCCTTCCTGTCTTTTATAGTGCGGTAGGTGCCGTCTATTTTTTCTACCAGTTCTTTGGTTATAAAGGTTTCGTACTGGCTGCTTTTATCCAGGGGACTATCAAAATAATAGCTCATCAGCCCGGCATCGGGAGTAACTATGATAAAATTATACTGGTCGGCAAGTTTGTGCAGCAGCAGCTTATCGTCGGTTTTTGACAGCCAGTCGCGGTAATTGCCCTGGCCGCCATGCAGCAGGTAAATCACCGGGTAGTTTTGTTGCGTGGTTTTGTATGACTGGGGCAGCACCACAGCAGCTTTAATGTTTTTTTGCATAACCTGGCTTTGTATATCCAGCGTATCTACGCCGGCAGCAAAACTGTTAAAACAGCCAAACATTACGCAGACAATCACAATAGAAAACAACACATATTTTTTCATAGCTGAACCAGTTAAAGGCTGATTTTTTGATAATTTGAAACAAGCCCTCTCCCACCTGTTCCCGGTTATATGGGCTTAACGGCCCCTTTGCCCGATGCGTAAATATAACCAAATACCATTTACATTTAACACCATACCGCCGCTCAGGCGCTATTGAAAGACTGGATCATTTTATAGTATAAGGCATCAAAATAAATTGCCAACGAAGCGCAGTTTTTTAGTTAAATTAGTAAGCAGGAAACCGTACTTATTGGTTTCTGTAAACTTTACCAACTTGAAAAAATCGCTAATCCTGTTTGCCGCTTTGTTATGCTTCTGCCTGAGTGCATTTGCCCAGCCAAAAAACACGTATGTAAAAATAGAAACGCCACAGGGATGGTGTATTGTAAAACTGTACAACCAAACACCGATGCACCGCGATAATTTTATTAAACTGGTTAAAAGCCATTATTTTGATGCCACCACCTTTAACCGGATACTGAAAGGTTTTGTGATACAGGGCGGCGACCCGGATTCGTTATATGATAAAGGGCGCACCTTAAAACCCGAAATGAAATGGATAGCACCGGAATTTGCGGCCGACCTGTACCATCGCCGGGGAGTGGTGGCCATGGGCCGGGATGCCAACAAAACCGAATCATCCTACACCACCCAATTTTACATGGTAGATGGCCGCACCTGGACCAACGACGAGCTGGATGCCATCGAAAAAAAGTACAACACCCACTTTACCGAAGCCCGGCGCAACACTTACCGCACCATTGGCGGAACGCCTTTTCTTGATGGACACTATACCGTTTTTGGCGAAATAGTAAAAGGCATTGAATTGATAAACCAGCTAACCGCCGTAACTGTTGACAAGAACGGCAACCCTGCCATACCCGTTTGGATGAAACTGACTGTGCTTACCACACAGGAGGTTGCAAAGGCTTTAAAATAGGGGTATCGAACCGAAATAACGAAATGTTAGCGGAGGTCCCGAGAAAATATAAACTAAAAAAGGTGCCATGCCCAAGCATAACACCTTCTAAAAATATTACTACTTGATACTATGCTATCTAAGCTGATATTGCATTTATAATATCATACTGCGTAATAATCTCAATCTTACCGTCTTCGCTTTCAACCAGTACGGCAATGTTTTCCTTATTGATCATGCCCGAGATGCGGTCGATAGAGGTATTCAGATCAACAAACGGGAACGGCGCGGTGGTAATATTTTTAACCGGCTGCGATTTGATGGATGGGTTCTCTAACAGCGAATTCAGGATATCGCTTTCGGTTATCTTACCTATTACCATGCCTTTTTGCGTAACCGGGATTTGCGAGATATTGAGCGATTTAATGGTGTTGATAGCTTCCAGCACCGATTTTTCACAGTCGATGGTGATAATTTCCTGTACATCTTTTTTGCCGATGATGTCGCGGGCGGTAAGTTTGCCGTCTTTCAGGAAACCGCGATCGCGCAGCCAGTCGTCGTTGTACATTTTGCCCAGGTAGCGGGTACCATGATCGGGGAAGATGATCACTACCACATCGCCCTCTTTAAACCTGTCTTTCATTTGCAGTGTACCAGCCACTGCCGATCCTGTAGAGTTACCGGCGAAGATGCCTTCTTTACGGGCAATTTCGCGGGTCATGAGGGCTGCGTCTTTATCGGTTACTTTTTCAAAGTGGTCTATCAGGCTAAAATCAACGTTTTGCGGTAAAAAGTCTTCACCAATGCCTTCGGTGATGTACGGGTAAATCTCGTTTTTATCCATAATACCGGTTTCCTTGTATTTTTTAAATACCGAGCCGTAGGTATCAATGCCTAAAACCTGGATGTTTGGGTTCTTCTCTTTCAAATAGCGGGCTGTACCCGAAATGGTGCCGCCGGTGCCCACCCCTACTACAAGGTGTGTAATTTTACCTTCGGTTTGCTCCCAAATTTCGGGGCCGGTTTGCTCATAGTGCGCCTGCGAGTTGCTCAGGTTATCGTACTGGTTGGGCTTCCAGGAATTAGGCACCTCGCGCTCCAAACGCGATGATACCGAGTAATACGACCGCGGATCTTCCGGCTCAACATTGGTTGGGCAAACAATTACCTCAGCACCAAAGGCGCGCAGGGCATCAAATTTTTCTTTTGATTGTTTATCGGTACTGGTAAAAATGCACTTGTAGCCTTTTATCACCGCCGCAATAGCCAGGCCCATGCCGGTATTGCCCGATGTACCTTCAATAATGGTACCGCCGGGCTTTAGTTTACCGCTTTTTTCGGCATCCTCAATCATTTTAAGGGCCATACGGTCCTTAATGGAGTTGCCGGGGTTGGTTGTTTCTATTTTGGCCAAAACCGTTGCCGGGATGTCTTTGGTTACCTTATTTAACTTAACCAGCGGCGTGTGGCCAATGGTTTCTAATATATTGTTATACCACATAAAATTAAAAATCTACTAATCCGGTGTACTAAGCGGGATTACGGCTCAAAAATAGTTTTTATAAACTGAACTTTCTTTATGGAAAAGTAAATAGATGTGCATCATGTGGGAGTAATGAGTGGTGAGTTCTGAGTTTTGAGTTTTAAAAAGTCCGTTACGCGCTTCATACCTAAAATTCATGACCCGACACATCCAACTTTGAGCTTAAGACCGTCATTAAACAATTAACTTAACCCATTATGTTATCACTTTATAAAAAGATTTTATTGCTAACCATTGTTCCGTGCTTTATTGTGGGACATGTATTAGGGCAAAAACTGCTTACCCCAAGCAGGCAAAGCAGTTTTTACACCTATATCTATAAAATTGGGCCTGACGATGTACTCCGGTTTTACAAGTACCCCAGCCGGCAGCCCGACGAAAACATACTGCATAATCCGGTTGACTCCTTTAAAACCGACGATAGCTGGAAAAACAATCTCCCGGCAGGTAATTATTTAAAGGTGTATGTACAAAAAAACAAATTGTGGTATAAACTGATTGAAAACCGCTCGGCTTATTTAAAGGTGATGCGTAATAATTATGACCTGCGTTTTATTTTAACCGATAAACAAGGCAGCCCTATTAATAACGCCGTTGTAACGTTTAATAATAAAATGGTAGCCTATGATGCCCAAAACGGCTTATATGTAGCCAATCAATCAAAAAAAGACACCGTATTAAAGGTTGATTACGCCGGGGTTAGCAACTATTTTTCTGTTAAGCAGGAGAAACCTTACCAATATCGTCGCTACGGCAGGCAAAACAACTGGCTTAAGCGAAACTGGTACGCAGTGAAAAGGTTATTCAAAAAGCATTACAATTATCCGCAATCGTCGGCCTATAGCCACATGGGCTTCATAGTATTCAACAAAGCCATATATAAGCCAAACGATACCGTAAAATTCAAGGCCTATATATTAGGGCGAAAATCAAAACAAGCGATAAATGTCCCCCAATTACTGGTGCGGTTAAAGGAACGAAATGACAACGACGGTAAAGTTATTGGCAAGGTTAACGGCTACCGTAATGGAGCCTATGAATACAGCTTTGTTTTAAATGATAGCCTGAAACTTTCACTTGATGAGGATTATACCATTTCGCTGGAAGATCCATCGAGCCTTAAATATGATCTGGACAAATACGACGGCGATGACGAAAGGGCCTTTTTGGCGAAAAGAAAAGTTTATTTAACGGGCGATTTTAAATACGAGGAATACGAATTAAAATCAATTAAATTCAGTACCAGGGTTGATAAAACAGCGCATTCGCCAGGCAACCCGCCGGCACTTTACCTAAAGGCCGTTGACGAAAATAATTTACCTGTTGCCGATGGGCGGGTTACCATAACATTGCTTTCGCGGGGCACCAACCGGTTTCAACCGGAGCAACTTTTTGTACCCGATACTTTATGGACGCACAAAATGCCCCTCGACCCGGTTGGAGAAACCAAATTGATGATCCCCGATTCTATTTTCCCAAAAGCTGATATCAGCTACGAGATCAATTCCGATTTTTTAAACAGCAGCAATGAAAGCCAATCTGATGCAAATGAGATGAGCTATACATTTAACAGATATCACATAGAATCGAAATTAAACGGGGATACTTTAATAGCTACGTATCTTGATAACGGTAAAGAAACGCAAGCTACCGCCATCATCAGCGCCCTGGATGCCCAAAACGATACTATATCTAAAGTAAAGGTAATGCTGCCATCTAAAACCATCGTCAACCCCAATGCCTACAGTTATAATATTGAGGCCGATAGCGCATACAGCGATTTTGATTTGAAGGATAGCGAAAGCGGATTTTCCACATCGAGTTACCGCACCGCCGATTCGCTGTTTGTTAAAGTTGAAAATGAGCGCCATCTGCATTTCTGGTATTCCGTTTTCGCGGGGCAAAAACTGATAGATGGCGGACAGGCCGATAATCTTACCTATGCAAAGGCTTACAGCGGCAAAAACAATGTAAATTTCCTGTTTCATTATGTTTGGGCCGGCGAAAGTAAAACCCAGGCTGCCGATATCGTTTACCGCGATAAACTACTTACTATTAACGTGAAACAGCCGGTATCGGTATATCCGGGCCAGCGGGTTAAAACGGATATTGTGGTTACCGATAATGCAGGAAAACCCGTTGCCAATGCCGATTTAACGGCATGGGCCATGACCAGTAAATTCACCGATTATAAAGTACCCTTTGTACCATACATGGGTAAAATGTATCCCTACCGTAAGCCTAAAAAGCCTTTTAATATTCTGAAAACAGATGGCGAAGGCGCATTAAAACTAAACTGGAACCGCTGGGGCCGTGAAATTGGGTTGGACAGCATTACCTACTTCCAGTTTACTCACCCGGGTAAAATTTACCGGGTAGAAGAAAACATTGCAGATACAGTTACACAGGTGGCCCCCTTTGTGGTTAAAGATGGCGATATTTTGCCGGTACATATCCTTTATATCGATGGCAGGCCGGTTTACTTTGATCAAACCCAGCAACTGAAACGTTATAGCTTTGCAGTAACGCCGGGCAGGCACATGCTGCGTTTCAGGACCAGCCATCAAAACATTTGGGTTGATAGTATAATGGTGGAACGATCAAAAAAACTCATTATCAGCGTAAATGCAGCCAAGGCAAATTCGACCCCGGTATCTGATACGCTGAGCAGTTATGAATCGGACCTGATCAATAAATACCTGGTTACGGTGATCAACAATTTTGGCGTTAAAATGGCCCTTTTACAACAAAACGACAGGCTGTTTATGCTAAACCCACAAAGCGGTTACAGCAACAGCATTATTGCCGGGCCATTAGCCAATAACTTTGCGACGCTTGCCGTAACCGGAGAAAAAGACCGCCTGTTTGAAACCGAACCAAACTATAGCTACTTGTTCGAGCCGGGCTTGCTTAAACAAAAAAGCATCCCCACGGCTTATCCGTTCAACCCTGTCTTATCGTCTTATTTAGGCGAGCCGGATTACAGCCAGTTCGTGTTAAGTAAAAACGAAGCGACAGACATCTGGCAGCAATACCTCGACCTGCGCAGCAATACACAACTGCTGTTTAATAACGACTTGCCAAATGGTATTGGTGGTAAACTTATTTTTGAGGTTAACCAGCCTAAACACCACGGGTTACTGATAAAAAATGTGATCGTATACAAATATGACGACCCGGATTATATACAGATTTACCCTGGTATTACCACCAATATATACAATTTAGCGGCTGGAAACTACCGCATTATGTTTTTGCTAAAAGGCGATGTTTATGATATAAAAGAAAATATAAACATAAAAGCCTATGGCACCAACTATTACAAATTTGACATTTTGCCAATTCACCCTAAAGATTCGGTAAGCATCAAAATCAGTAATATCATTAACAACAGGACCGCCAGAAACGATTATAAGGATCATGCTATTGAAAATGATGCTTTAAAAATAAAAGAAGCCTTTAATGAAAAATATTTAAACACCGATAATTTTAGTAACGTAATGATGGGCATAGTTACCAGCCTTGAAGATAAATTGCCCATACCAGGCGTTAGTGTAAGGGTAAAAGGAACTGCAACAGGTGCCGTAACTGATATTAGCGGCCACTTTAGGCTTAGGGTACCAGCGAATGGTAAATTAGTGGTTAGCTTTATTGGTTACGAACAAAAAGAGATCGGCATTCAACCGGGAACTACCGTAAAAATAAGCCTGAAAGCATCAAGCAATGCGCTTAACGAAGTGGTGGTGGTTGGTTATGGCACGGTGTTAAAAAAAAACATGACCACATCAGTAACTACCTTTTCTGCCCAGCAAGGCCAGGCCGCTGGCCTGATGGTAACTGATGGCGCACCCGGTGGCGGCGTTAATATCATGATACGGGGAATGTCAACCCTGCCATCGGCCAAACCATTAATTGTACTTGATGGTGAAATTGTAGAGAGTATGGATGGTATGGACAAAGAAAGTATTGGTGAAATAAGCATATTGAAAGATGCTGCAGCTACCGGCATTTACGGCGCCCGAGCCGCCAACGGTGTAATTGTAATCAGGACTAAACCAAAGCCAGGTGCGCCTGTAAATAAAGCAAATGACGCCAGCCAGCCCGGCAGCGAACTTTCGCTGCGCAATAACTTTTCTGATTATGCGTACTGGCAACCAAAACTTACCACCAATGAATTGGGCAAAGCCAGTTTTACAGCAACATTCCCGGATGATATTACCAACTGGCGTACATTTATTATTGGTATTTCTGATAAGCAGCAAACCGGTTTTGCCGAAAACAGCATCAAGGCATTCAAGCCGCTAAGCGCCAATTTCATTGCCCCGCAGTTTGCGGTTGCAGGTGATGAGATGAGCCTGATTGGCAAAGTAATGAACTATAATTCTACCAATGTTAAGCTTACCCGTACATTCACATACAATGGCAAACAGCTTAAACAGGATGAGCTTGAAGTTAAAAACTCAAAAATAGACACCCTTGGTATTATTGCTTCGCCTACCGACAGCCTCAGTTTTGAATACACCATAAAACGCGATAACGGTTATTTTGACGGGGAACGCCGCAAAGTGCCTGTTATAAAACAAGGCGTTGAAGAAACCAAAGGCATATTTGAAGCACTGAACAGCGATACTACCGTAAACCTGAAATTCAACCCGGCAATGGGGCCCGTTACTTTCCGGGCCGAGGCTTCCGTGCTACCAACACTGGCAGAGGAATCGCGTAAATTAAGGGAATACAAATATTTATGTAACGAACAACTGGCCTCAAAATTAAAAGGCCTGCTGGCCGAACGCCGGATCAAAAAATTCCTGGGCGAAGAATTTAAATATGGTAAAAACATACAGGAGGCCATTAAAAAGCTACAGGAAAACCGTAAAACCAACGGCACCTGGGGCTGGTGGAAAGATACCGACGAGGAGCTTTGGATTAGCCTGCATGCTGTAGAGGCACTGCTGGATGCGCAGAAAGAGGGTTACACCATCCAGCTGGATAAACAAAAACTGACAGACTACCTGGTTTATCAACTGGAAAGCTACCGTGGCGCCGATAAACTCACCTGCCTGGAGCTTTTACGCAAGCTTGAAGCCAAGGTTGATTATGCTAAATACATTGATTTAGTTGAAAAAGAAAACAAAGCTTTGAAACAAAAAACCGGCTACTCTTTATCTGGTTATGATAAATTCAGGCTGATGCTGGTGAAGCAGGAATCGGGCTTAGCTGTTAAGCTGGATAGTTTGTATGCCCATGAGCACCGCACTTTATTTGGCAATATTTACTGGGGCGATGACAGCTACCGTTTCTTCGATAATTCCATCCAGCTAAGTGTATTAGCTTATCATATCATTAAAACCGAAGGTAAACACCCCGAATTGTTACGCAGGATACAAGGGTATTTTTTAGAGCAGCGCAGCCACGGCGAATGGCGCAATACCTACGAATCGGCATTGATACTGGAAACCATCCTTTCCGATCTTTTAGTTACTGATAAGCAGGTAAAACCTTCGGCCATCACTATAAAAGGAGCAAGCACGCAAACAATTACGGCATTCCCCTACTCGGCCACGTTCAATCCGCAGGATATGAGCGTTAGCAAAACCGGCAGCTTACCGGTTTATATCACCGGCTCGCAAAAATTCTGGAACAGCAGTCCCCAAAAGGTAAATAAAGAGTTTACTGTAGATACTTGGTTTGAGCGCCAGGAAAAGAAATTGACCAGCCTGAAAGGCGGCGAAGTTGTACAACTAAAAGCCGAAGTAACCGCCAAAGGCGATGCCGATTTTGTAATGATCGAGATTCCTATTCCGGCAGGATGCTCCTATGAAAGTAAGGACCAGCCATGGGGTAACAATGAAGTTCACAGGGAATACTTTAAAGAAAAGGTGAGCATATTTTGCCGCAAGCTTAAGCAGGGCAAATATACTTTCACCGTAAACCTGATCCCTCGTTATGATGGAAAATACACGTTAAACCCGGCTAAAGCCGAGATGATGTATTTCCCGGTGTTTTATGGCAGGGAAGGGATGAAACAGGTAGTCATTGGGTCATTGAATCATTAGGTCATTGTTGAACAGGGAAATAGGTGAGCACCAGACTTACGAAGTTTTAAAAACTTCGTAAGTCTTTCGACACCTAAACAATTGTAACGCACCAACCGCAGGACAAGACCAATGAACTAATGAACAAGTGAACTAATGAACCAACTAAAACTTCAAATGCTTAACTGTTAACCCATTATTGATCAACTGCTTTAACGATTCAATACCAATTTTCAAATGGGTTTCAACATACTGCTCACTTACAACAGAATCACTTTCGGCTGTTTTTACACCTTCGGGGATCATTGGTTGGTCTGATACCAGCAGCAGTGCTCCAGTAGGTATCTTGTTGGCAAAGCCGGTGGTAAAAATGGTAGCGGTTTCCATATCTACAGCCATAGCGCGTAAATCTTTCAGGTATTTTTTAAATACTTTATCGTGCTCCCAAACGCGGCGGTTTGTAGTGTAGCAGGTACCTGTCCAATAATCGCGGCTAAAATCACGAATGGTAGTTGATATGGCTTTCTGCAAGGCAAATGATGGCAATGCAGGCACTTCGGGCGGCAAATAATCGTTTGATGTACCTTCGCCCCTGATGGCTGCTATCGGTAATATTAGGTCGCCTACGGCATTCTTCTTTTTTAAGCCGCCGCATTTGCCCAAAAGTATAACGGCTTTAGGGTGTATGGCGGTAAGCAAATCCATTACAGTTGCCGCAACAGAGCTGCCCATACCAAAGTTAATAATGGTAATGCCATTGGCAGTAACGCTTTGCATGGGTTTCTCGAGGCCCATTATCGGTGCGTCATCATTCCACTGGCTAAATAGTTGAATGTATTTTGAGAAATTGGTTAGGATAATATAATCACCAAAAGCCTCCAGCGGGCGGCCGGTATAGCGTGGCAGCCAGTTGGCCACAATGGCCTCTTTCGTCTTCAGTCCCGATTTTACAGGCGATTGCACTTCTTTCACTACCGGTGCATAGGTAGGGTTCTTTTTTGCATTTAATTCTTCGTTCATATTAAATAATTTTTTGTTTTAACCAGCAATGGCAGCCTGTTGGGGCTGCCTTAGTAGGTTATCAGTTTGCAGTTGGCGGTGGGCAGTTGCCAGTTTGCAGATCGCAGTTTACAGTTATCAGTTTGCGGTTACATATAAAACTATGCCTACTGCAAACTGCCAACCGTGAACTGCCCACTGAGAACTGCCCACTGCAAACTGCCAAATACAACAAACCCCGGCGTTTCACCAGGGTCTGTATTATTTTAATAAAGATAGCTTCGAGATTTTACCGGGAGGTTAAGCTACTTTTAATTTTTTCAGATCCGATTTTTCAAATTTCTCGTGGGCGTAATCCAGCGTGATATGCAGGCGTTTCACATCTTTTTTTGATGGGAACTCAAACATCGCATCTATCATAATCGCTTCACAAATTGAGCGCAGTCCCCTTGCCCCCAACTTAAATTCCATTGCCTTATCAACAATAAATTCCAGCACTTCGTCTTCAAAGTCCAGTTTTACCCCTTCGTATTCAAACAGCTTTTTATATTGTTTTAACAACGAATTTTTAGGTTCGGTTAAAATATTGCGCAAAGCAGCTCTGTCGAGCGGGTTCAGGTAGGTTAATATAGGCAAACGGCCAATTAGCTCGGGTATCAAGCCAAATGATTTTAAATCCTGCGGGGTGATGTACTTGTACAGATTTTTCATATCTATCTCGCCATCATCGCGCTTTAATTTATAACCAACTGTTTGGGTACGCAGGCGGTTGGCGATCTTCCGATCAATACCGTCAAATGCGCCACCACATATAAACAGGATGTTGCTGGTATTCACCGTGATCATTTTTTGATCGGGGTGCTTACGGCCACCCTGGGGCGGTACGTTAACCATTGTACCTTCCAGTATCTTCAACAGGGCCTGTTGCACACCTTCGCCGGATACATCGCGGGTTATGGAAGCGTTATCGCTCTTGCGGGCAATTTTATCTACCTCATCAATGTATACAATGCCTTTTTCGGCAAGGGTTACATCATAATCGGCAGCCTGCAATAAACGGGTCAGGATGCTTTCCACATCTTCGCCTACGTAACCAGCTTCGGTTAGCACGGTTGCATCGCAAATACAAAACGGAACGTTTAATATTTTCGCCATGGTTTTGGCAAGCAATGTTTTACCTGTACCTGTTTCGCCAACCATAATAATGTTTGATTTTTCAATCTCAACCTCATCTTTATCAATACGCTGGTTAAGGCGTTTGTAATGGTTATATACGGCTACTGATAGTATCTTTTTGGCATCATCCTGGCCAATAACATATTGATCCAGGTGAGTTTTGATTTCGTACGGTTTAAGCAAGGCAGGCGCCAGTGGCGACGACTTTACTTTACGTACCTTTAACTCCTCAGCTAATATTTCATTAGCCTGGTTAACGCACTTATCACAGATATGAGCGTCGAGCCCTGCAATCAACATCAGGGAATCCTGTTTACCGGCGCCGCAAAATGAGCACCTGATTTCCTTACTGCTTTTATTCATCTGATTCGTTTACTTAATCAAAATTAGTTAATTGGAGCGAGAAAACAAAGAGGAGCAGTCCGAAAGTCGGAAAAGTCGGGAAGTCCGAAAGCAAAAACTCACTTTCAGACTTTCGGACTTCCCGACTAAATACTTCCGGACTTTCCCGACTTTCGGACTTTCCGTCTTCAGGCTTATTTCCCTTTATTTCCTCTTAAAATTTCATCTACCATGCCAAATTCTTTGGCTTCTTCGGCAATCATCCAGTAATCACGGTCTGATGCATCCCAAACTTTCTCGAATGAGGCGCCGCTATGATCGGCAATTATCTGGTACAATTCTTTTTTCAGTTTAGTGATCTCATGGTAAGTGATCTCAATATCTGATTGCTGACCCTGCGCGCCGCCCGATGGCTGGTGAATCATTACCCTTGCATGTGGCAATGCAGCCCTTTTTCCTTCGGTACCAGCTACTAATAATACAGCGCCCATTGAAGCGGCCATACCTGTACAAATAGTTGCTACATCATTTGAAATGAACTGCATGGTATCATAAATACCTAAACCGGCATATACCGAGCCACCAGGTGAATTGATATAAATCTGGATATCGCGTTTAGCATCAGCCGATTGCAGGAATAGCAATTGAGCCTGGATAATGTTTGCAATATTTTCATAAATCGCGTCGCCAAGGAAAATAATACGGTCCATCATCAAACGCGAGAACACGTCCATTTGCGCAACGTTAAGCTGGCGTTCCTCGATGATATAAGGCGTCATGCCGGTTGGTACCGTGGTAGCAATGCCTTGCGGCATCCGGCGGCTATCAAAATTTCCAAGATATTTATCTACAAAGAGGCTGTTGATACGGTGGTGTTTAACAGCGTATTTTCTGAATTCGTTTTTATCGATATTATTACTCATGGTGTTTGTGTATGTTTTATTTTTAGATACAGGCATTTTACCTGCGGATAAATATAGTTTTTAGTTGAATACAATTTTAGGAAGATAGTTTGTATAAAGTAAAAATTATTTGTGTGGTGAATGGAGTCGGGAAGTCCGAAAGTCAGCAAAGTCCGAAAGTTAAGAAAGTATGCTGTTTTGTAGCAGGCCGACAAGTCAATAACTTCCAGACTTTACTGACTTCCGGACTTTCTAGCTTCCAACTCTATCTATACACCAAAAGCAACCTTTTGAGTTGCTTTTGGTGATTATATCTTCTTAAAGTCTCCCCTTGGGGGGAGATTTAGAGGGGGCTTATTTCTCAGAAACCAATTTATTAAAATCAGTAAACAGGATGTCTTGTTTATCTAAAGTGATCACACTTTTAATATAATCAAACACCTTTAATGCTTTTACTTCTTCGAATATTTTGTTAGCATTCTCTTTGTTTTGCAGGTATTGTACAGTGTACTGGGCTAATTGATCTTCAGGGATAGCCTGTGGGCTGTACATTCTGAACTGCTGATCTAACCTTACTTTTGCAAGCGCGAAAACTTCATCGTATTTAATTTCGATTTTGTTATCGGTAATTATTTTGTTTTCAATCAAAGTCCATTTAAGGTTTTGAGCAAAATCATTATAACCGCCTTCCAACTCTTCTGTAGTTAGTTTTTCGTTGGTAGCTTTCAGCCAGCGTTTCAGGAAATCGTCAGGTAAATTAAAGTCAACTTTAGCAATAGCGGCTTTGTAGATATCGTCCTGCAATTTGCGTTCGCTATCCTGCACCATCATTGTTTCAAGTTCTTCGGTAATTTTAGCTGTAAATTCTGCCTCGGTTGTTACTACACCTTCACCAAATAATTTGTCAAAGAACTCCTGATTTAAATCGCCTTCTTCCAAACGGTTAACGTTTTTAACAGTTAGCTGGAAGTTCGATTTTAAATCGGCCGCTTCGTCTTCTTCTATCTTTAATAAACCGGCAACCTTGGCTGCGTCGTTATCATAAGCTTTTTGAATATCAAACGTCAATACATCGCCCTTTTTTAAACCAATTAATGAAGCTTTAATGGCTTCGTCTTTAATTTGGTCTAAACGCACAGATGCTGTATTGCTTATTCCACCCTCAAAAACACTACCATCCGGAGAAAGCTGGACTAATTCGCTGTAAAGAACGTCATCGTCTGCCGATACGTCAGGATTTGTCATTTTGCCATAGCTGCGGCGAATATTTTTGATACGTGAAGCCAATGTTTCGTCGTCAACTTTAATTACGTATTGGGTAACTTTATCTGTTGATGAAAAATCAATATTAAATTCAGGCGCTAAACCCAATTCATAATTGAACTCAAAATTGTCGGCAAAATCCCAGTTGTATTCTTTTTCGTTATCAGTTTTTGGCAAAGGCTGGCCTAATACGCGCAGGTCCTGTTCTTCAATATATTTGGTTAAGGTATCTTGTAACAGGTTATTGATCTCATCAACCAAAATACTTTTACCGTACATTCTTTTTATATGTGATGCTGGCACCATACCCGGGCGAAAACCTGGTAATTTTGCTTTTTTTGCATTTTCTTTTATCGCTTTATCAACACGTGGCTGATAATCGGCAGGATCGATATTGATCTTAACAACTGCATTCAGGGCATCTACTTTTTCCTGTGTAATATTCATCTTTTTACCGGGTATTTTAATTGATCCATTGAAATGTAGACCGAAAATAACTTGCGGACTATACAAATTTCGAGGCGCAAAAGTATGAATTTATTTTTAATTAAAACTCCTGCCCGCAAAGCTTTTGATCCTCAAAAACAATTCTTTATTTGTGCTATTTTATTTACCCAAACTACAACATCAGTATACCACCGCACAAAAACCCGTACGTGGCGAGTCGTTTCGGCCTGAATCTGTTGCGCAACTTTGCTTCGCTTAAATCCCCCTTACTTGGCTACAAACTTCACAAACTGGTTTTTAACCGGTTTAATGGTTTTAACATACGCGTAAATAGCTTCCAGGTCGCTTGTTTTTAAGCCGGCGTATTTGTACCAGGGCATAATAGATTGGTATTCGTGTTGGTTAACACCCATGGGGCCTTTGGCACTATCGGCATAAGCCTTAAATCGGTTTACAAATTGCTCTTTTGTCCAGCTGCCCAGGCCTGTTTCCTTATCGGCTGTAATATTTGACGATTTTACGGCGCCATAACCCGGTATTACAAATTCGCGCCCGCCGGCATATTCCAAACCCGGTATTATTTTACCTTTATCTACCTGGCTGTGGCATTCCATACAGGCAGCCGAGGTAACCAGGTATTCGCCATATTTAAGGGTATCCCTTTCATTTGGGCGCGTGCCTAAACTTGCCTTTTGTGGCATGGTATGTACCAAAATATTCAAGGGGAAATCGAGTGTACTTTTGGGATAATCTGCTTTTATGGGCTTAAGCGAGCGGATATAAGCTATGATACTGTAAAGATCCTCACGATCCATTTTGGAATAATATGGCCAGGGCATCAGCGGGAATATAGCCGAACCGTCTTTTTTTACACCCGTGGTGATAGCCCGAAACAGTTCGCCATCTGTCCATCCGCCCAAATTATATGGCGTAATATTGGGCACTTCTACATTGCCGGGAAAACCGTCGGCCGCCGTAAACTTTTCGCCTCCCTTGCCTTCGGTACCCTCCAGCATGGGGCCGGCAAATTTTGTCCAGTCGCGGGTAGAGTGGCAATCCATACACAGGGTTACATGGTTTGCCAGGTATTTGCCACGCTCAATGCGTTGCGGCGTGGCTTCTACTTTAATGTCTTCGGGTTTGCCCACATTGGGCAGCGCAAGCGTAATGTATGATACGCCTGCAATAACAATTAAAACTACAGCTATTACAATGTAAGCTGTATACTTTAAAAACTTTTTCATGATAAGATGGCGGTGGTTGTTTTAATTTGAACTTGGCATCAATCAACTTTTTTTATGCTTGATGCGCCCGATTTATCGTTATTTACGGTTGCGGGCGAACCTTTATACTCAATTTCGGAAGCGCCGCTGGAGTGCACCTTCAACGTTTTTAATACATTGATTTTGCAGTTGCTTACACCCGAAGTATTAATTTCATAATCGCCAACCACAAATTCAAAGCCGTTAATCTTGGTGGCGCCGCTTGATTCTACGTTATGCGATGCCGCCTGGCCTTTCAGGTTTAATTCGCTCATACCGCTGCCCTCGGTTTTTACGTTGCCGGCATTCAGATCAAGGTTTACCTTCGTAGCGCCGGATAAATCGAATTTAAAATCGCCGGCATTTATTTTTCCGTCTGATGATACTTCAACCGCGCCGGATGCGCCTATTTCTTTCAGGTTATGCACACCAACGGTAATCTCAATATGATCGTCGCAAAAAGATTTTTTTGATTTGATACGTAACTCGCCGTTTTCAACAGAAGTTGATACGTATTTAAGTAGGTTATCATCGCCCGTGATGCTGATTTTTAGCGAACTATCCTGTTTTAAAATCACTTTAAAAGCGCCTGCAATATCTACCTTGGTAAACTCTTCGGCCTGGCGGTTTTCGGTGGTCATGTTACCAGAACCACGCACGCAATGAAAGCGGCATGATGAAAATATACTTACAGATACAACAATGGCAACTAAAGCTGCGATATTCAGGTTAAATTTTTTCATAGCGTTTTGATTTTTTTGACGTTGGTTTGGACAGAGATGTTACATCAAAATTAAAAAAAGCTACCATATTTTAAATGATAGCTTTTCAGAATATATGATGGACTTTTGCAAAAGTTACTGATGCTTATATAATTACAAACCGGCTAACTCGTTTTCGTTTTTGGCAGATGTGATCCCGGTTAATTTATCGGTGTAAGTAGTGGCTGTAAAGTTGTTGTTATTAACGCTTGATTGCAGGTTATGGTTAAGGCTATAAACTTCTGTAGTACCTGCAAGTTCAATTTTAGCATTGTTGCTTACGTTTACATTGGTGTTATAGGTATCCAAATCTAATTTAGCAGTAGCGTTGTTGCTCAGGTTAACATCCAGATCAATGGCAGATAGTTTGCCAAATGATTTTACTTCGGCGTTATCATAAGCGCTGATGGCGCGCAGGTCATTTGCGGTAACCCAAACCACTAATTTTTCGTTGCTGTATGATGCAATGCGCAGTACACCTTTTGAGCTTTGTACCAATGCGCCTGATGCGTAATATTTGTTGTAAACCTTAACCTGATCGGCAGTGCCGGCAGATACATAAAGCTCAACATTACCGCGAACTTCGATTTTGTTGATGTTGCTTACATCGGTTAATACGGTAGCAACAGTTTGAGTATTTTTTGTAGATGCAAAAGTTGAGTTTGATAAACCAGCTACTAAAACTAATGAAGCGGCGATGGTGAATAATGTAGTTTTCATGATATTAATATTTTGATTGTCAAGTAATTGTATTGTGTTATTTTTAAATACACCAATAAGACGCCGCCATTTTTAAAACGTTACAGCCGTTTTGGCTCATTTAGATGTACACCCGGTTTTCATCGGCGAACGTGGTAAAATCATCGGTGAATGGAGGAAATATTTTTAGAGTATCAAGGATAGTATCAAGTCGCAAGTATCAAGTATCAAGATTTTTTGATTTTCGGATCACCTGGGCTTGCAGCTGTCTTGATACTTGCGACTTGATACCCGATACTATTCTTAGTCCCCCTCAAAACAAAAGAAGCTACCACATATTAGTGATAGCTTCCTGTAGTAGTATATGAAAGACTTTTGCGAAAGAACATTTAGAGATTAGATACCCGCTAAGTCGTTGTTTTGTTTGGCGGGGCTGTTGGTTACTTTATCGGTGTAGGCCTGGGCAATAAATTTGTTATTGTTTACGCTTGATTGGGTATTGTGGTTTAAAGTATAAACTTCGGCAGTGCCCGATAATTCAATTTTTGATTTATCGCTTGTGTTTACGGTAGCGGTATAAACATCCAGTTTCAAATTAGCGGTAGCGTTGTTATGCAGGCTAACTTCCAATTCGATGGCAGACAGGTTGCCGAATGATTTTACTTCGGCATTGTCATAAGCGCTGATAGCCGCCAGGTCATTTGCCGTTACCCAAACCACTAATTTTTCGTTGCTGTATGATGTAATACGCAATACGCCTTTTGAGCTTTGTACCAGGGCGCTCTCGGCGTAGTACTTGTTGTAAACTTTCACTTGGTTAGTTGCGCCGGCCGATACATAAAGTTCAACGTTACCGCGAACTTCGATTTTGTTGATGTTGCTTACATCGGTTAATACGGTGGCAACAGTTTGGGTATTTTTTTTAGATGCAAAGGTTGAATTTGATAAACCAGCTACTAAAAGCAATGAAGCAGCGATGGTGAATAATGTAGTTTTCATGATATTAATATTTTGATTGTCAAGTAATTGTATTTTTATTATTTTGAATACACCAATAAGACGCCCCCATTTTCCATACGTTACAGCTGTTTTTGGCCAATTAGATGTAGGCCCGGTTTTCGTCGGTAAACAACGGATTAAAGCCGGTGAATTGGGGATATTTTTTTTGCTTTTACTAATGCTTGGTTAGCCAGGCGGCAAACAATGGATGGAAAAACCCGGGGGAAGGGCGTAGAGATTTTGAAAAATGGATAATTTATTATCTAACAAGTAGCACCATAAATATTTAACTTAAAATGTAATTTATTTCCATTATTATTAAATATCTTCGCCGGAGTTATTAAATATTAAAAATTAAACTTAAACCTGCAACAAATGAAAAAGATCAAGAGCATTTTTTTATTAACACTTGCCATTGGCGTAATTACGTTAAACTCCTGCTCAAAGGATAAAGACAATACCGTAATATCAACAACAATTACTGCCAGCATCGACGGAACCGCCACAACTTTTAACAACGCGTTTGCAATAACCGGTACCGTAGGCGGCGAAAAATTCACCAACGTTCAAGGTACAGCATCAAATAAAGCGGTTATTTCGATAACGCTTAATGGTACCATCACGGCAGGTAAAACGTATACCTCGACAGCTGCAGCAGTAAGCGACAGGCCTTTACTTTTATATGCGCCCAACGATACCGACGACTATTTAAACGACGATAGCATTAGCGCCAAAATAGTAACCGTAACTGTAACATCTATCAGCTCGACTAACATACAGGGTACATTTAAAGGTAATGTTACCGCAGGTTCTGGTAAAGTTAAAGCTATCACCGATGGCAAATTCAACGTTGCCTTAACAGGTAAATAAATACAGGCCTAAAAAAATAAAAGAGGCTGTCCTATCCCGGGGCAGCCTCTTTTATTTTTTATCATGTTAGTCGATTACAACTTACATCTTTTTCATAAAATTTGTAAAACGTATCCGTTTTTTTAACTGCTGGTCTTCCTGATTGCCTATACATCCACTTTTGATTTTTTATTGTTGAATTTTGCCTTCAATAAAACTATCTTGCCTGCTCAAACCAATTCAGGCCTATGAAACGCAGAAACTTTGTGCAAAGCTCGATGCTTGCGGGCGCATCATTATTAAGTACCGGTGTATTAAATGCGGCTACACTTACCGGCTGTGCCGATCCGGCTGGTGTGGCAACAACCGCCGCCGATAAGCCTTTCAATCTTAATTATGGCATTCACGATGGGATGTTTAAAAACCATGCCGGCGATAATTTTGTTGAGCAGATAAAATTTGCATACGATAAAGGCTTTCGCTCCATCGAAGATAATGGCATGAGCCACCGTACCGAGGATGAGCAGAAAAAAATAGGCGATACGCTGGCTAAACTGGGCATGACTATGGGCGTATTTGTTCAGCCAGGTTTGGGCAATGATAGCAACATGCTGGCATCCGGCAAGGCCGACCAGGTAGAGAAATTTATTGCATCGTGCAAACAGGCGGTAGAAATAGCCAAACGCATCAACAGCAAACTGGTAACTGTTGTACCCGGCGATTTTGTGCGCAACCTGCCCATTGGAATACAAACCGGCAATGTGATAGAAGCTATTAAAAAAGGCACCGCCATTTTAGAGCCCCACGGCGTTATCATGGTGCTTGAGCCGTTAAGCGATAACCCCGATCTTTTCCTGCGTACACCCGACCAGGCTTACGCCATTTGCAAGGCCGTGGGCAGCCCGTCGTGCAAAATATTGTATGATATGTACCACGTACAGCGCAACCAGGGCAACATTATCCCTACCCTTGATTTGGTTTACGACGAAATAGGCTACTACCAAATTGGCGATAACCCCGGCCGCAAAGAACCTGGCACCGGCGAGGTAAATTATAAAAATATATTCAAACACATTTATAACAAGGGCTATCGCGGCGTTTTAGGCATGGAACACGGTACCGCCGGGCAGGGAAAAGATGGGGAACTGGCTTTGATAAAAGCTTACAGGGAGGCTGACAGTTTTATGTAGCATTTCCTATAATTTGCTGCCACAATAACATTTACCTGCATCGTTATAAATGAAATTTAAACTTACCCTGCTGTTGCTTTTTATATCGGGCACCACATTTGCACAGGACAGCGTGTTTGCCCGTAAACTGGTAGATACCCTTACTTCTCCCTATTTTTGGGGCCGTGGTTATACCCATGATGGCGTGCATAAGGCTGCGGCATTTATATCGGCACAGTTTAAAAGCTATGGGGTAAAACCAATGGCGGGCAAAAATTACCTGCAGGAGTTTAGTTACCCGGTTAATATTTTCCCCGGTAAAATGGATGTGGCCATCAACGGGGTTGAGCTTATCCCCGGCAAAGAGTTTATTGTGAGCCCCGATAGCCGTGGCGTAACAGGCACAGGCAGGCTGGAACAAACCGATAGCACTCATTTTGTTGATAAACAAAACCGTGTCATTGTATCTTTAGAGGATAAGCTTACCTGGTCGGTTGAAGGCAAGGCGTTGGATTTTACAGTGATACAGGTTGATAAAAAGGCGCTGAAACAGGCACCCTCTTCGTTAACTGTAGCTATAGAAAACAAACTCATCCCCGATTTTAAAACAGTCAATGTTTGTGGAATAGTAAAGGGAACGGTTAAGCCCGATTCGATGATAGTGATTACCGCCCATTACGACCATTTAGGCGGCATGGGCAGCAATACATACTTCCCCGGAGCCAATGATAATGCCAGCGGCCTAACGCAGATGCTAAGCCTGGCCAAATATTACGCGGCAAACCCACAGCCCTATACCATGGCCTTTATTGCTTTTTCGGGTGAGGAGGCTGGCTTGCTGGGCTCAAAATATTTTACCGAAAACCCTCTGATAGATTTAAAGAAGATCCGTTTTTTGATTAACCTTGATTTGAACGGTACCGGCATTGAAGGGATCACCGTGGTAAACGCCACCGTTTATCCGCAGGAATTTGCCGCCATGCAGCAGATAAATAACGATAACCACTATTTTGTTAAAGTAGCCAAACGTGGCAAAGCTGCCAATAGCGATCATTATTTATTTACCGAGAAAGGGGTACCGGCATTTTTTATTTACACCATGGGCGGCATAAAAGCTTATCATGACGTATTTGATATCAGCGCCACGCTACCCTTAAATAAATACAAAGAGCTGTTTGCACTTATTGTTAAGTTCAACAGTTCCTTAATGCAAAACGCCAGGCCCTAATACCCCGAAAAAAAATGTTTTGTCGGTGCTATTTCCTTTATCGCGCTCATTTTGCCGGTAACAATTATTTTACATCCCGGTATATTTCAGATAAACAAATCACTCGCCTTATGCTGTGCAATAATAACCTCCCGATATTTACTTAGCAGGGCCGATTTGGATATAAAGCCAATGAATAAGCCATCCTTTGCTACCGGCAGCTGCCATACATCAATGGCATCAAAAGTTTCCATCACGCTGCTGACGGGTTGTTCGTAATCAATTATTGTTGGTGGTACCGTCATAATATCGGCAATGGTTTCGTCTGCTATCTCCTGGTTAAACAGGCGGCGGCGTATATCGTCAACCAATACTACTCCTTCCAATCTTCCGTCCTCTTTAAGTACCGGGAATATATTGGCATCCGTTACCGCAAGTATCTTATAAAAATCGTTAACGGTAGTTTGCTTGTCAACCGCGGTATATTTCCTATTGATGATACTATCAAGTGATATCGCGTTCAGCATGCTGTAATCCTGGCCCGGGTGGATATCTTTTTCGTGAATGAGGTGTTGCCAGTAAATATTGTGAGGCGAGGAAACGCGCGATATGATGTAGGATATAGATGATACAATCATCAGCGGAATAAATAATACATACCCCCCGGTAATTTCGGCAATCAAAAATATGGCGGTGAGTGGGGCATGCATTACGCCGCTTAACGCGCCGGCCATGCCCACTGCTATAAAATTAACGGTGTTTAAATGTATCAGCCCGGTAAGATTTACCCCATAAGCTATTGTTAGCCCTAAAAATGCACCGGTAAACATGGTGGGCGCAAACGAGCCCCCGTTGCCGCCCGAGCCAAGGGTTATACCGCTGGCAATTATCTTCATAAAAACCAGCGCGATGATAAAAACGAGCATAAACCACTGGTTTGACAGCCAGCCCGCAAATAATGATTCGTCTTTAAGCGCATCAATATTGCCATTTAAAATAGCCTGCAGGTAATGGTAACCTTCGCCGAATAATTGCGGAAACACCAAAATAATAAGGCCCAGGAACAAACCGCCTAAAAGTGCGCGCACATACCTGTTTTGTTTTTTAAGAATACCGCCCTCCAGCTTACCCCCTACTTTATTAATATATATGGCCATCCAGCCGCTAAACAGGCCCAGCAGAATGTAAAAAGGAATAGCCGTAACTACCCAACCCTCGGTAACCAGGTGGAATAACTGCCCCGAGTATAATAACTTGGACACTACAACCCCCGTTGCAGATGCAATAAGCAAAGGGATAAAGGTGGGGATGGTAATTTCGCCTATCAATATCTCTAACGAAAACAGCACCCCCGCAATGGGGCTGTTAAATACCGCCGCGATACCTGCCGATGCGCCGGCGGCCAGCAGTACTGTTTTTTCATAAGGCGTAAGCTTAAAAAACTTGCCCACGTTTGAGCCTATGGCAGCGCCTGTAGCTACAATAGGCGCCTCTAACCCCGCCGAGCCGCCAAAACCTACCGTTAACGAACTGGTTACAATATGTGAGTAAATATTATTGAGCCTGATGTTCGACCGGTTCTTTTTGATATTGGCCAGGATGCTACCTATCCCCTTTTGAATTTTATCGCGATTGCCCAGATGCTGCCAGGTTACCGCTAAAAAGATGCCAAGCGCGGGCAAAAAAACGTAGGCTATGTGATAATAAAGGTGCGATGAAATATTACGGCTTACATCCTCTATAAAATGCACCAGGAATTTTAAGACAATGGCAGCAAGGCCGCCAAAAAAGCCGACAAACACACTACAATAAATTAAAAAGTTCCGTTGGCTATTACGCCTCAGGCGCCAGCGGTTTATTTTATAGGAGATTGTTTTTAACACGAATTTCACCAATTAGGTCGAATTAACACCAATTCCACCACACACTGCAAGTTATAAAATTTGATAATCATTCGTTAAAATTCATTCTACTTATAAAATCCGGACTTTATTAATTCGTGTCTGTTCAATTCAATTCGTGCAATTGGTGTATAAAATTCGCGTAATTCGTGCGTATATTTGCCCATGATTTCTTCGCAAAGATATGATCAAAGGGGTGTATCTGCCTCTAAAGATGATGTACATAATGCCATTAAAAACATTGATAAGGGCATATTTCCAAAAGCATTCTGCAAAATAGTCCCCGATATATTAACCAACGACGACGCGTATTGCAATATTATGCATGCTGACGGTGCGGGCACAAAATCGTCATTAGCGTATACTTACTGGAAAGAGACCGGCGACATATCAGTATGGCGCGGCATTGCACAGGATGCAATTATCATGAACCTTGATGATTTACTTTGCGTTGGCGCTACAGATAACATTCTGCTATCATCTACCATAGGCCGCAATAAAAACCTGATACCCGGCGAAGTTATTGCCGCCATTATAAACGGCACCGAAGAAATTTTAAGCGAACTGCGCGATGCCGGTATAGGCATTTACTCAACCGGTGGCGAAACTGCCGATGTAGGCGACCTGGTGCGCACTATCATTGTAGATTCTACCGTTACCTGCCGTATGCCGCGTACCGATGTTATCTCAAACCACCGCATCCAACCGGGCGATATTATTGTGGGTTTGGCATCATATGGCCAGGCCACTTACGAAAAAGAATACAACGGAGGTATGGGCTCAAACGGGCTTACATCTGCCCGTCATGATGTATTTAACAAAACCATCGCCGATAAATATCCCGAAAGTTATGACCCGGCCATCCCCTATGACCTCATCTTCAGCGGTAGTAAAAATCTTACCGACCTGGTTGATATCGGCAACGGCCAAACCATTACCGCAGGCAAACTGGTATTAAGTGCCACACGCACCTATGCACCTATTATAAAAGCCATACTTGATAAATACCGAAGTGAGATTAACGGCATGGTACATTGTAGTGGCGGTGCGCAAACCAAAGTGCTGCACTTTATTGATGAGCTGCATATTATCAAAGACAACCTTTTCCCTGTTCCTCCATTATTTAAACTCATTCAGCAGGAATCAAAAACCAGCTGGCAGGAAATGTACAAGGTATTTAACATGGGCCACCGGATGGAGCTTTATGTGCCTGCAGAAGTAGCTGATGATTTGATAGCCATCTCCAAAGGTTTTGGCGTTGACGCACAGGTTATTGGCCGGGTAGAAAAGGCTGAAACTAAAAAGGTGACCGTAACTTCGGAGTTCGGGGTGTTTGAGTACGAGTAAACGGGCCCGAGGATCGGGTTGCGGGGATCGGGTGACTTAGAACGGGCTGTTGCACGTGTAAACACGATGATCATACACAATAAATTACCAAAATCGCGAACCGGGTAGCCCGCACCGCGCTCCCTAAATCTCTCCTTATGCTCAGGTTCCTATCGGCACAGCCACCATTTAGCTTATTGGGCATATTTTTGGCCGAAAACCTGCTGGTTACCGCAATGGCTCTGGCCTTTGGTTACCTTGTACTCAAACTTAACCGCAAGTCGGTAAAAGCAGCATCACGCAACGAGGTATTGATTTGTCTGCTTACCAATTTAATTAATACAGCCATAACCTATGCCGGTTTTTGGCTTTGGCAGCATGGTTATATTGCGATGAACTTTGCAATCAATTGGTTTATCCTGGTTGATTTCGTGGCTTTATTTATGCTGATGGATCTGGCCATGTTTAGTTTCCATTACGGTATCCATCATTCGATTATTTACAAAGCTATCCACCGTTTCCATCATCATTACGCCGATCCGATCCCAATTGATCTTTTTGTATTGCACCCTATAGAAACTGTTGGCTTTGGGTCATTATGGCTTATCATAATCGCCATGTTTAATTTTAATTTTTATGCGATTTTGGTCTACCTTACGGTAAATGTATTTTTTGGCATTATGGGGCATTTAGGAATCGAGCCTATCCCCGCGGCTATCAGGAAAGCTATCCCTTTCCGATACCTCGGCACATCATCATTTCATCATAACCATCATTTAAATATCCATTATAATTATGGGTTTTACACCACCATATGGGATAAGTTGTTTAAAACTTATAAAGGGTAAACAATAGTTTAAAACGCTATAAAACATAAAACCCGACCAAACTGGCCGGGTTTTATGTTTTATAGTTAGGTGTATTTAGTTAAATATATAACGTAAACCTAACTGGGCCTGCCAGCGTGAAGCCTGGCTGATATCGGCTTTGTATGATGATTGCAATGGCACTAAGTTATTTGCATCAAGATACGGGAATGAATACGTAGCTTGTTTTGAACCATCTGTATTGGTAACGGTACCAATATATTTAGTAACAGCTGATGAACCATTGCTGAAACCTGTAAATGAGTTTTGATAAACACCCCAGTTACGGTTAAGTAAGTTACCAATGTTGATAATATCTAAAGATATTTCAATCGTGTTTTTCACTTTACCTGCAGTTACAAAGAAGTCCTGAGCAATGTGTAAATCGGCTCTTTTGAAGGTTGGCAATATAGCGCCGTTTCTTTGAGCATATTCACCCCTGTGTTTGCTCAGGTATGGATCCTGGTTAATGAAGTTGTTTAACTGGCTCCAAAGCTGATCTGCTGTACGTAAATCTTTTGCGTCATTTGGTACCAGGATAATGTCACCTTTGTTTTTAGGGATGAACATTAAATCGTTGGTAGCACCATCACCGTTAGGATCGCCCGAGGTAATGTATGATACAGCACCATTGTTAGCAGCTTCAAATATTAAACCGATGGTTGTTGCAGCGTGTTTAAAGTACTCATGTTTGTATGAGAATGAAGCGATTACCCTGTTTGGCTGTACATATGAGCTATTTGAAAGGTTATCGGCATTAGGGTTACCTGCCACGTAACGGGTGCTCCAGATAGTTGATGCGGTTGAACCACCATCGTTAACATCTTTTGAACCAGTGTGAGTGTAAGCTACGTTAGCATATAATCCGTTGCTGAAGCTTTTTTGTAACTGGGCAGTAACAAAGTATGAATAGCCTTTGCTCGTATTGGTCATGTAATACAAACCGGTGATAGATGGGTTTGCAGCAGTTGCAGCAGCAGCGGCAGGAGTTGTGTTTTTTGAATCGTAACGGATTTGACCTTCAGCACCGGCTAATGTTGAATAGCCATCAGATAGTACCAGGTTTTGGTGGTAAATAGCATTAACATCTTTGGTATATGAACCTTCTAATGTAGCAATGATACCACCTGGCAATCTTTGATCGATAGCTAAGTTCGACCTCCAGATTTTAGGATATTTCAATTTAGGATCGGCAATATCCAACTCGTAAGATGTATTTGCAGCACCTGCCTGAGCGCGGTAAGCATCCACATTAGGGTTGAAAATCAAACGTGGATCAGTTGGAGTGGCGGCTTTGGTTACAGAGTATGAACCAAATAATACACCATTGTTTGATGCCTGGTTAGATATCCATACGAATGGAACAGTACCGGCAAATAAACCTGTTCCGCCACGTAGTTGTGTAGTACCATTGCCAAATACATCATAGTTAAAACCTAAACGTGGTGATAATTGCACCCTATTTTTAGGCAATACCGATGGATCAACATGCATACCGCCCTGGAATGTTAAAGGAGGTACATTAGCATTTTGCTGTAAGGTTGTTGGGAATACGTCATAATCAGCACGTAAGCCGTAAGTCACCCTTAAGTTATCGGTAACGTGCCATTTATCCTGTATGTAAGCGCTATATATAGAAGCGTTGATTTTGGCATAAGGAAACGAACCATCCGGCAATGCCGAGTTACGGGTTGAATACTGAGTAGCCGGTAAGCCATTCAGAAAATCGTAAGCCGAGTTATAAGTATATAAGCCATTGTAATTTGGAGCAAAACCGTTAGTATAACGTTGTGCCTGGCCTGTAATACCCACGGTAAACTCGTGTTTACCTGCATAGTAAGTTAAATCATCAGAAAACTGAAGTATGTTTGTGCTTAATAAGTTATTTGCTGTAAATAACTCATAACCAAAGCTGGTTGTAACAGCCGACGCGGTAGTTTCTTTACCTGTAGATGGATCATAAACACCGTTACCAATATCAACCAAAGGTATCTTAGCGCCGCCTAATGATGCACGGTAATCGCGCAGTGCAGAGTAGCCGGCAGTTAACCTGTTTGAGAATGAATTGCTGATACGGGTATCTAACTCGATAATACCGATGTTAAAGTTGTTGTTGATACGGTAACCTGATCCGTAAAAAGGCAATGTAGTAACACCGGCAGCGCGGGTTGTATTGCTGATACCAACAATACCTGAGTTACTTGCAGGCTGATCTTTGTACGATTTCAAATAAAAATATTTAGCACTTAAAGTGTTATTTTTATTGATGTTCCAATCCAGTTTAACAGTTATTTTATCGCTGTGGGTGGTATAACTGTAGCCCTGGTAAGCACCCGGATCATAGCTATATTTTGATTTCAGGTAATCAGAGATAGAGTTTAACGTTGCAGCATCAGCCTGTGATACAGTTGCACCACTTACGCCCGGGGCAGCAGCTACGTATGCGGTAGCCGGTGCGCTGATTCTTTCCTGCTCACCTGATAAAAAGAAGAACAATTTATTTTTGATGATTGGGCCCCCAATGCTTAAACCATCCTGGTGATAGTTAAAAGGGGTTTTAACAATGTCGGTTACGCCTGCATGGTAACCGGTAAGACCGGTGCTGCGGATGTAATCATAAACAGTACCTTTAAACTCGTTTGTACCCGATTTTACTACAGTGTTAACACCTGCACCTGTAAAGTTACCCTGGCGAACGTCATAAGGAGCAATATCAACCTGAATTTGGTCAATCGCATCTAATGAAATAGGCTGTGAACTTGTTTGGCCACCCAAAGTACCTGATAAACCGAATGAGTTGTTAAACAACGCACCATCAACAGTGATGTTGTTGTAACCGCTGCTACGGCCGCCAAAACTTAAACCGTTTGCAGATGGTGTAAGTTTGGTAAAATCAGATAATGAACGATTAATGGTAGGCAGGCTTTCAATTTGCTGGCGGCTAATAGTTTCGCGGGCGCCGGTACGTGAAGAGTTAATTACTTTACTTCCCGAAGCTGTTACTTTTACTTCGCCTAAAGTAGCTGTATTATCCTCAAGCGCTGCAGAAAGCTTTTGATCCTGGCCGATAGACAAGGTAATGTTATCCTGCTGAAAAGTTTTGTAACCAATAAAGCTTACTTTAAAGGTGTACGGACCGCCAACCCTTAAGTTGGGGATGTTAAACCGGCCATCCGAACGGCTAACAGTTGCATACACCGTACCGGTTGGCACGTGTGTAATGGTTACAGTTGCACCCGGGATAGCACCTTTTGCATCGGTAACGATACCGTTAATGCTTGCGGTGGTAACACCCTGGGCAGCCGCATTCCTGTTTATAAGGAATGTAAAACCGGTTAATAATAATAAAAGAAGTAAATGCTTCCTCATAAATTGCTTTTTTAATTATACTTTGAGTTAATTGTGGACAAAGATAACTAATCCCCTGATTGCCAATGTTAAGTTTATGTTAACAATCGTTGAGTATTTTTCAACATTATGTCATAAAATCATATAAAATGCATAGTAAACAGGTAGATTTAATGTAATATTTGTAATTATCTTGTTACTTAATCTTGTACTTCCATACGCCGGTAAAAATATTTTTTTTGTCGTGGCGATGAAATGTACACTTTTCTCATTTCGCCCCTTTTTACTTAGCTTTGCGCCTTTAAAATGTAGCCCCCTGCGTTCATCACACATCCGGCTATAAATCCGTTCAAAACAAAAATTTAGTTATCAAAGTATATCAATAAAAATATGGACTACGATTTAATTGTTATAGGGTCGGGCCCGGGTGGCTACGTAGCAGCTATCCGCGCTTCTCAGCTCGGTTTAAAAACTGCCATTATCGAAAAAGAGTCATTAGGTGGCATTTGCCTTAACTGGGGCTGTATCCCAACCAAAGCCTTATTAAAAAGCGCCCAGGTTTTTGAATACCTTAACCACTCGCAGGACTATGGTATCAAAATAAACGGCACAGGCGAAGTTGATTTCGGTGCTGTTATAAAACGCAGCCGCGGCGTAGCTGATGGTATGAGCAAAGGCGTTCAGTTTTTAATGAAAAAAAACAAGATCGAAGTAATTAACGGTTTTGGTAAATTAAAATCAAAGGGCGTTGTTGAAGTAAAATTAAATGATGGCAGCACTAAACAAATTACCGCCACAAGCATCATTCTTGCAACCGGTGGCCGCAGCCGCGAGTTGCCAAATATAAAACAGGATGGTGTTAAAGTTATAGGTTACCGCCAGGCCATGATATTACCAAAACAACCAAAGTCGATGGTTGTAGTAGGTTCGGGCGCTATCGGTATCGAGTTTGCTTATTTTTATAACTCTATTGGCACCAAAGTTACCGTTGTTGAGTATTTAGATAATATTGTACCGCTTGAGGACGAAGAAATTTCAAGAAATTTACAGCGTATCCTTAAAAAACAAGGCATCAACATTCTTACCGGCGCCAACGTGGAATCGGTTGACAGCACGGGCGAACTTTGCAAGGTGAACGTGAAAACCGCTACAGGCATGGAAGTTATTGAAGCCGAAATAGTTTTATCTGCAGTAGGCATCTCTACCAACATTGAAGGCATAGGCCTGGAAGAAGTTGGGGTAAAAACCGAACGCGGTAAAGTTTTGGTTGATGATTATTATAAAACAAACATTGATGGTGTATACGCCATCGGCGATATTGTAAAAGGCCAGGCTCTTGCCCACGTAGCATCTGCCGAAGGTATTATCTGCGTTGAAAAAATTGCGGGCCAAAACCCGCATCCTTTAGATTATAATAACATCCCCGGCTGTACCTATTGCTCGCCCGAAGTTGCATCCGTAGGTTATACCGAAAAGGCAGCTAAGGAAGCTGGTTACGAAATTAAAGTGGGTAAATTCCCCTTCTCGGCATCGGGCAAGGCAAGTGCCGCCGGCGCTAAAGATGGCTTTGTAAAATTAATATTTGATGCCAAATACGGCGAATTCCTGGGCGCGCACATGCTGGGCTACAACGTTACCGAAATGATTGCCGAAGTAGTTACCGCCCGCAAGCTGGAAGCTACCGGTCACGAGATCATCAAATCGGTTCACCCACACCCAACCATGAGCGAAGCTGTAATGGAAGCTGCCGCCGCTGCTTATGATGAAGTAATACACTTGTAAAACAAGTCCATAGACGATAGCCGATAGTCCATAGTTATTTTTTTAACTTCGAGCTATCGGCTTTTTTTTGTGGCTATTATTTTTCAACCATGGTCCATGGACCATCGACTATTGACCAACAATGAAACTACACACTATCGATACCGGCTTTTTTAAATTAGATGGCGGAGCCATGTTCGGGGTGGTACCAAAAACCATCTGGAACAAAACCAACCCTGCCGACAGCAATAACCTGTGCACCTGGGCCATGCGTTGTTTGCTGGTTGAAGATGAAGGCCGTTTAATATTGATAGACACCGGCATTGGCGATAAGCAGGACCAAAAGTTTTTAAGCCATTACTATTTACATGGTGATGCCACGCTGGATGGTTCGCTTGCTGCACTTGGTTTTCATCGCGATGATATTACCGATGTATTTTTAACCCACCTGCATTTTGACCATGTAGGCGGAGCTGTTATTCGCGATGGCGAAAAGTTATTGCCTGCCTTCAGGAACGCCAGGTACTGGAGCAACCCCAAGCATTGGGATTGGGCTACAAACCCAAACGACCGTGAAAAGGCGTCCTTTTTAAAGGAGAATATACTTCCCATACAGGAAAGCGGCCAGCTGCAATTTGTAGATACCCGGGACGGAATCAACTTTACCAAAGATTTTGACATCCGTTTTGTTTCCGGCCATACCGAAGCCATGATGCTGCCGCTTATTAACTACAAGGGTAAAAAAGTCCTCTACATGGCCGACCTGCTGCCATCAGTAGGTCACCTTCCGCTGCCCTATGTAATGGCTTATGACATGTTTCCGCTCACTACCCTTAAAGAGAAAAAGCTATTCCTTACAGAGGCCCTGGAGCATGATTATGTACTTTATTTTGAACACGATCCGGTAAATGAATGCTGCACCCTGCAACAAACAGAAAAAGGCATCAGGGTGAAGGATACGTTTAAGTTAAGTGAATTGAAGGTATAGTATCAAGTGTAAGTATCAAGACAGCTACGCCTGTCAGGCTTAAAATTATGCGTTTTTTCAATATTGCATTTGCCGGAAATTCAAGCTAAACAATCAAAAAATCTTGATACTTGATACTATTATGTATTGTACTTGCAGTCAATTCAAGCTAAACAATCAAAAAATCTTGATACTTGATAACCGCTACTTGATACTAATCTTTTCCCGTTAAATTTAGATAGTGTTTTACGAACACCACAAAAACCATACCGCTTGCCCCTTTCCGGTATTTTTATGCAAAAATTGCATAATCCGTCGATACTAAAATTTTAATATTCTGATAATCAACATTTTAAAAAAAATACCTATAGCTTATTTTTTTTGAAAATACACTGTACAATTGTAATCTTTTACAACAATTTTATAACTTTGGTCGTTCTGTAGTAAATAAAAAGTACAGAGAGGTTTATAAATAGATGAGACAACTCAAAATAACGCAATCCATAACCAATCGCGAGTCGCAATCGCTTGACAAGTATCTGCACGAGATTGGTAAAGTTGATCTGATAACAGCCGAAGAAGAAGTAATATTAGCCCAAAAAATCCGTGAGGGCGACCAGGCGGCATTGGAGCGTTTAACCAAAACCAACCTGCGCTTTGTTGTATCTGTTGCCAAGCAATACCAAAACCAAGGCCTTACACTGGGCGATTTAATTAACGAAGGCAACCTTGGTTTAATTAAAGCTGCCAAACGTTTTGATGAAACCAAGGGTTTCAAATTCATCTCTTACGCCGTATGGTGGATCCGTCAATCCATTTTGCAAGCCATTGCCGAGCAATCGCGCATTGTACGTTTGCCATTAAACCAGGTAGGCTCGTTAAGTAAAATAAGTAAAGCATTCTCCAAACTGGAGCAGGAGTACGAGCGTGAGCCATCGCCCGAAGAACTTGCCGATATTTTGGAAACCACCGTTGATAAAATTTCCGACACCTTAAGCAATTCGGGCCGCCATGTATCTATGGATGCCCCGTTTGTACAGGGCGAAGAGAATACCTTATTAGATGTACTTGAAAACCAGGAACCCAATACCGATTCGATCCTGATCAACGAGTCGTTGTCCGAAGAGATCAAACGTTCCCTTTCAACGCTTACAGAACGTGAGCGCGAAATCATTGTGCTGTTCTTTGGTTTGGGTACCAATCACCCGCTTTCGTTAGAGGAAATTGGCGAAAAATTTAACCTAACCCGCGAACGTGTTCGCCAGATAAAGGATAAAGCCCTGCAGCGTTTGCGCCATACTTCAAGGAGCAAAATTTTGAAATCGTACTTGGGTTAATTGCACAGAGTCAAAAGATAAGAATCAAGATATAAAAAGGCCAGGATTGAGCAAATTACTCAAATCCTGGCTTTTTTTTAAGAGAGACGGACCAAATGCCCCCCTCCGCAATCGCACCCCATAATTACAGACCTGTAACATTTTCATCTCCCTAAAATTTAACGCCTAAATTGCCGTTACATAGCTAACCTGTCATAGTTAGCTCAATGATAAAATCAATAAAAATAGGATGGTACTTTTATAAGCCGTTAATGGTATGGTGCATACTGGCTTCGCTGGCTTGTATATACTACCTCATGTCGCACCAATTGAATATACCTTTTGTTGTGCTATGTAAACTGGTTAGTTACGCCGCCATTCTTGGCGTACGGTATCTGAATTTTAATGCCGTGCAAACCTATTTCTATTTTCGCAATGCCGGCTACAACATCAACTTGCTCTACTTATCAGTATTCGCCTGCGATTTTACGGCTTTCATTATCCTTTTATTCCTTTCAACCATCCGTTAAATTTGGAGCCACTCATCTTAAAAACCGATAGCGTACAACTGGAGTTCGGCGGACGCAAAATACTACAAGATGTTTACCTGGAGTGCAAACAAGGCGAAGTAGTGGGCATCCTGGGCCGTAACGGGTGCGGTAAGTCGTCTCTATTGAGGATCATATTCGGCACCCTCACTCCTGCATACAAACACCTAAGCATTAGCGGCGAGTACATTAAAAAGGGCTACAAAAATATGCGCGTGGCCTACCTGCCCCAGCATAACTACCTGCCCAAAGGCATTAAAATAAAAAAGCTGGCGGCAGCCATTATCGACGAGCGCTTTTGGGTCGATTTTTCCACTCATCCCATCTATGAAAAATACGCCGAAAAAACCATAGCCGACTTATCGGGCGGAGAACTGCGGCAACTGGAAACATTAATGGTTATTTACAGCAAGGCCGACTTTATTTTGCTTGATGAGCCTTTCACCCACATATCGCCCATACAGGACGAGGCTTTTAAGGAAATTATCAGGAAATGCGCTAAAATAAAAGGCATCATAGTAACCGATCATCAATATTACAATATCCTGGATGTAAGCGATAGGACCATCCTGATTACCGATGGCTACACAAGGCCAATCCGCAATAAGGATGAATTGGTTACTTATGGTTATGTGAGCCATATTAATTAAACACCACCCCATGTAACATATAAGCAACCGGCGCTGTCTATTACCTAAACAACCACGATGCCCCGGCCTTACGTATATTTGATAGTTTTGTTATTTGTTGCTTGCTGGCAAAAAGGCGGGTGCAGCACAAATACCGCTATCAATGGCATCAGCTTCAAAAACGCCAAACGCGGACCAGACCCTGACCCATCGGGCGATTTTAATACACTTATAGTACCCATAAAACGGGCTGGCAACCTCATCCTGGTAGAAGCCCAGATAGACTCTGTCGCGGGTAATTTTGTGCTGGATACCGGCGCGCCTTACCTTGTTTTAAACGCTACCTATTTCAGGTACATGCCCGTTATAGCCGACCAGGAATCGGCGGGTTTAAATGGCAACGCGCCTGGCGCTTTTACGACCGAAGTGCGGAATTTCAGCATACTCGACTTGCATTACCCCCGCCTTACAGCCGATGTAACCGATCTTTCGGCTATTGAAAATGGCAGGAACGTTAAAATACTCGGTCTATTGGGCACTCGGCTGTTTAAAAAGTTTGCCATTACTGTTGATTTGTTCAGGAATACCTTGTACATCCACAAACTGAATGACGACGGTGAAATACCTGTAAATGAAAAAGTATTTCACGAACCGTGGATGTTTACCTCGTTTAATAACACCAACGATGTAATATTTATAAAAGGTGTTGCCAATAACACACCATTGTGGTTTGCATTTGATACCGGCGCCGAAACAAACCTGATGGATTATGACAGGGTGCGCAAGATGCTGCCCGGCATGCAGGTGCTTAACCGCACAAAAACTACCGGCATTGGCGGCTCATCATTCGAGGTAATTTATGCAAGGTTTGATACCCTAACGGTTGGCGGCCGGCGGTTTGTGAAAAACCGCGTGCTGTTAACCAATCTTGATAAAATGGGCAAAGCCTACGGGCACACTGTTGATGGGATACTCGGTTTTGATTTTTTTATCCGGGGTATCTTTAGCATCAACTTTGTGAAAAAAGAATTTGAAATGTACATTTACACTAACCAGTAGTATGAAAAAGTGCAGATCGGTTTTAATTATTTTTTTGTTGTTTACCTGCTTCTCTATTGCGGCAAGGGCGCAAACGCGCAATTCCCTTGTGTTAGGTAAAGATCATTTGATTATGCTGCTCGATTTGCGTTCGTCAAAAACACAACTGGATAGTATTTTAAAAATTGCCGGTATAAAAAAGCCAAATGGCGCTGCCATTTTAAAGGGCGATTTCTCGTCATTGGCCAAAGACGGCTGGAACATTGGCAGACGCGATAAAAACATGGTTAGGTTTGACAGATCGCTTACCGATTTAAACCTGAACCCACAAAACCCACCATACCAGATAACCACCAACCTCGACGGTAATATTGATGCTCCTGCAGGTTTACCGGGCTACCCTGCCGATGAACTATACGGTGTAAACAAGTTTATACAGGTTACCGTATTTGAATTACCATCGGGTTTCACCCGCTTTTATTTGCCCGGCTATTTAAACGCAAAACGCGTTTTATTATCTGGTAATTTTAACAACTGGAGTACCCTAAAGGGCGTAATGACAAAAACGGATAGCGGCTGGGTAAGTGATGTAAAACTGGCGCCGGGTTGGTATGAATACAAATACATTATAAACGGCCGCTGGCAACGCGACAAAAGCAACCTGCGTCAACGCCCGGATGGTTTTAATGATGTAAACTCGGTTTACTACCGCGTTAACAACACCTTCAGACTTAATGGCTTTACAAGTGCTCATAACGTTAGCGTAGCGGGTAGTTTTAATAACTGGAATACCGATAATATCCCGCTGCAAAAAAAGAACGGTGGCTGGGAAACCAAACTTTACCTGCGCGATGGCACTCATACCTATCGCTTTTGGGTTGATGGCCAATGGTACGCCGACCCTGCAAACCCGGTGAAAGTGAAAGATAACGAAGGGCACATTAATTCGGTGTTAAACCAGGGCGAGGCGGTTAGCTTTAAACTTGATGGGTATAAAGAAGCTAAAGCCGTTTATATTGCCGGAAGCTTTAATAACTGGAAACCCAATGAAATAAGCCTCCGGAAAACGGCTACCGGCTGGGCCATACCTTTAATGATTCCGGCGGGTAACTACGGCTACAAATTTATTGTTGACGGAAACTGGATAACTGACCCTAAAAACCGCCTTTACGCTATTGAGGGCGGCGTAAACAATTCCTTTATTGCCGTTAAACCTAATTATACGTTCTGGCTCAAGGGGCACGCCAACGCCAGAAGCGTGCACCTGGCAGGTAATTTTAACGATTGGGATCCTTCAGGATTCACCATGGCCCATAATGCCGACGAGTGGGTAATAAGCCTGTACCTTAAACCCGGTAAGTACCGGTACAAGTTTTTGATTGACGGCAACTGGATTCTTGATCCCGCCAATAAATTATACGAGCAAAACGAATACAATACAGGAAATTCTGTTTTATGGGTGGAGTGAGGAAAAGAGTTAACAATCAAGAATCAGGAGTCAAGACTTAAGAAAAAAGTATAGTTGGACCTTGCGAACTATACGAGTACAAAAAGGCTATGCTTCGTAAGTTTATTAGCAGTACTTTTTCTTGATTCTTAACTCTTGACTCTGATTCTTACGCCTTGATTCTTATTCTTGAATTCTCATCACTATATTAGCTTACCAGAACGTTTGTTATGACTATTCCTATATACCAGGCTGATGCCTTTACTGATAAATTATTTGGCGGCAACCCGGCAGCTATTTGCCCGCTTGCCGAATGGCTGCCCGATGCTACCATGCAAAAGATAGCAATTGAAAACAACTTGGCCGAAACCGCTTTTTTTGTAAAAACCGTCGGTGGCTACAAGCTGCGTTGGTTTACCCCCGAATATGAGATTGACCTTTGCGGCCATGCCACCCTGGCAGCCGCTCATATATTATTTACCGAGCTGGGCTTCGGGGGCGACGAAATACACTTTGAGACCATAAAAGCGGGTACTTTACATATTAAACGCGATGGCGACAAGTATACTATGGATTTTCCGTCGAGGCCACCCATCCCCATAGAACCGCCGTACGGATTGGCCGAAGCTTTAAGTGAAAAACAGCCGCTGGCCTTTTTCCGCTCAAGGGATTACTTTCTTGTTTATGAAAACGAACAGGATATTAAAGACATTACGCCCGATTTTTTTGCCCTGTCTAAAATGGATACTGTGGGCGTGATAGTTACAGCGCCCGGCGATAACAGCGATTTTGTATCGCGCTTTTTCGCCCCCGGTGCAGGTATTGCCGAGGATCCGGTTACCGGATCGGCACATTGCAACCTGATCCCTTACTGGGCAAAAAAATTAGGTAAAAACAAATTGCACGCCTACCAGATCTCGACCCGCCGCGGCGAACTTTGGTGCGAACTTAAAGGCGACCGCGTGTTAATGAGCGGTAATGCGGTTACTTATTTAAGAGGCGAAATTTCCATTTACCATTAAATTTAAGGCAGACATAAGGATACCGCTTCCATTTTCTATATTTTTCAATCTGTTTTATCCTTGATTTGGAAACCAAACTCATTAATTTTCAACAATTTCAATAATTAACTTATAGATTAATTTAGTAACCAAGGCGATTTTCCTTTCTTATAGGATACTATTTCCAATGTCACTTTTTGCACAAGGAAACATTCTTTTCCTTAGATGAAAACACCATCAACCTCACGGCAACTTTTTTTGGGAACATTTTAAAAAAATGACCTTTTTTTATCGATTTTTTATTTAAATAGTGCAATTATTGAATTTTTTGATAGTTTTATGCGATTAAATTCCCCTAACGTCCTTTAATTAAATTATTTGAAAACACGCATACTTTTAGGAGTTTCACTATTGTTTTTGGTACTATTTAGTAAACCGGCAACAGCTGCCTCATACTATTGGACAGGTAGCGGCGGAAACACCAGCTGGAACAATTCTGGCAATTGGTACAATCTCACAACTCTTGGTCTCACTTCAGGTTCACCTTCCACAAGTGACGATGCCTATATCGGTGTTTCCATATTAGGTATTAACGTTTTCTCCGGCTCCCAGCAACCTAATGTTAATACTGCAATTACCTGCGCCAATTTATATTTATCAAACAGTGCTACCGTAACGCTAACGATAAATAATAATTTAACCGTGTCTGGTTCTATTAACATCAACGGGCCAGTTACAATTACGGGCTCTGCCACTTTAAAAGGTGCTACTTTTAATGTTGGGTTTACAGGCACACTTACCGATAACGTAAACGTAACCATCACGGGTGCGTCTACTATAACTAACAGCTATGCCTCAATAATAAATATAGGCTCGGGCTATACCCTTACCATGACAGGGGGCTTAACGGTTGGTTCTTTTAGCACTACAACGCTCACCCTTTCGGGTTCGGGTACTGCATCTATCAGCGGATCTACTACTTTTAGTCAATTTGCAACATTAACCAACAGCGCAATTTTGAAATTTAATTCAAGCGCAACGGTCACGTTTAATAACAGTTGCTCGTTTACCAATTCGGGCACCGTAACAGCGGCAAGTACTACCTTTACACTGCAAGGCACAAATAACTTTATCAATAATTCCGGTTCCTTTACCAGTACCGGCGGCAGTATCAACTTCACATCGGGCGGTACCGGCGGATATTTCAAAAACACAAATGTTTTTACTATATCCTCCTCATGCACTCTTACGTTCGGTAATAGCTCCGAATACTTACAAAACTCCGGTTCGGGGGTATTCACGGCAAGCAGCAGCACAATAAACTTGTCCGGAGCAAGCGCGTATACTGATAATTCGGCAACTTTTAAAGCAACTGCCTGTACGTTTAATTTTAACAACGGTAATTATATCAAAAACTCGGGTACATTCACCACACAAACCGGGTGTGTATTCAATGTATCAACAAGCAGCGCATATATTCTTAACACAGCCAATTATTATGATCACGGATCTACTTACAACCTGTCGGGATATGGTTCCAGTTTTCAAAACACCGGTTCAAGCGCTGTAGTAGTTGCCAGGGGGGCAACTTTCAACGGAACCACCAATACCATGTCGATGACAAATAGTGGCACCTTTACGGCCGATTCCACGTCATATATCAACCTGGGCACTTACCAATCCGGACTTACCAATACCGGTGTTTTCAATGCCGGCACCTCGGGCTCTTCGTGTACAATTACATTAAGCGCGCAGGCTTGTTTTATTACCAACACCGGCAGTTCATCACAATCTGCCTATTTCAACCTTGGTTCAACTTCCATCATCGATCTTTCGTCAGGTTATCAGCCTGTTGTAACCAATACCAACAATGCTTATTCGTTTTTCACCTTAATGTCTGATGCTTTAGGCTCCGCCGCCTTTGATCAGATATCATCTACCGGCTACAACTCAGGTACCGTGGCAATTGCAGGCACCTATAACATTCAACGTTTTGTAAGCGGCGGAAACCTTTCGACCAACCGGGGGTACAGAATTTTTTCTTCGCCTACCAATATTACAAACGCTTACTCTACCAGCACTACTTATACAAATTACATCACTTTAAATACGTTAAAAAACAGTTATACCGTATATAGCAGTTTAACAGCCAATACAAGCTATCCCGGCGCATTTACAGCAGGTCCGTCGGGAGGAACAGGGTTTAGCTATATTAATCCCAATGGCAACTCCATTATTTATTTTTATGACGAAACAAAGGCTGTAAGTAATACCAGTTTCAGTTCGGGCAAACACGTGGGGGTTACGTCTATCGGCGCCAGCACAGTTACCTTAAACGGTGTGGGGGCGGTAAGCATGCCAGTGGGCAATGGCTATCTACTTTATTATGTTGGCCCCAATAGCCGTACCGATGGCACTACAGGCAACCCATTGGATTGTTATATTACCAATGTAGGATATGTAAACCAGGGCGATGTTACCGTAGCACTATGGTATACCCCCAAAAACGGCTCATCAAATTCAACTACGGGTAAACTATCCTATTCGCTAACTACGCTCACTGGCGGTGCCGGTTATAACATGGTTGGCAATCCTTACCCTAGCACTATCAATATAGCCACCGTGCTGGGCCATAACTCAAACATAAGTACTGCTTATTTGCTAAATAAAACCAATAGCCCCGGCCAGGCTTATTATGCCTACACAGCCAACGGCACATCGGCGCCCGGTATTGGTTACGCCTTAAGCGGCGAGGGTTTCCTGGTACGTACAACAAGCGGGGGCAACTCGTTAACATTTAAAGAAACTGATAAAGTTGCCACCCAACAGCTTACGGGCAGCAACCTTCTTATGTCGGCACCAAAAGCACAAACATTAACAATGGATGGCACCGGTAAATCTTTTAAAAGTGCCGGCATGACATCTTCGCTCCAAACTACTTCTACTAAAGAATTAGATGCGCAGGGCAACCCACTTACCGGTTTATATGTAAAAATTGAAAAAGATAGCCTGGCATATGATTACTGCGGCGTGTATTTTAGAAACGACTGGCAAGATAAATTTGACGAAAATTTAGATGCCTTAGACCTTGATGTAAGCAGTTCAAGTGTATTATTGTCAAGCCTGTCATCCGATGGAATGCATACCGCTGTAAAGCACTTCCCCGATTATAAAAAAGGCATTAATATTAAACTTTATGCCAATGGTAAAACAGATGGCTTATATAATTTAAAAATTGAAGGAATCCGTAACATTGATACCAATAATTACAAAATAACCCTGCTTGACCACTTTAAAAAAGATTCATTAGACATTGGGCGTTATAAATCTTACGCTTTCAATATCTTAAAAAGTGACACCAACTCTTTTGGCGCCAATCGGTTTGAACTAACTATCCGGCAATTGCCGGCTGCCAGGTATCAATTGGCAAGTTTTACGGCCCAAAAGGCGACAGATGGAGTGCTGGTTACCTGGCGTGCTTACAACGAGGGAGATAATTATTTTTATACACTCGAAAAACAACAGGCAAATGGCACCGATTATACCTCTTTATATCAAATACAAAGCAATGGTGGCACAATTTATAAGTACACCGATAAAACACCAAATACAGGCAATAATATTTACCGCCTAAAACAGGTAGATCTGTTTGGCAACATCACATACTCGGGCCTTGTTAGTATTTACTACGATAAAAGCGGCGGTGCCAATATGTTTAGCGTTTATCCCAACCCTATAGCCGAAACGTTGAACGTTAATGTTACCAGCGGAAAATCGGATGCTACGTCTCCTGGCTATAAGTTAAATATCTATGATGCAACAGGTTCATTAGTAATGCAAAAAACAGCTGATAGCAACGCCTTTAGCCAAAACGTTTCGCAATTTAAACCTGGCATTTATATAGTTGAATTAAAGGATAATGGCGGCAGTTCATTGGGGAAAGCAAAATTTATAAAAAAATAATATAATTAAAACAGATGAAGATTTGTGTGTACAGATTAAACGCTAAAGTGTTAACCGCACTATTCTTATTATGGATGATGCCCTTTGTTAGCAATGCCCAGGGCGATTTACCATGTAATGACGCTGACCCATTTGATACGGCCTGCCCGTTGGATACCTGGGTAATTATGCTGGTTGCAGCAGCCGGGCTATTTACCGTTATCCATTTGCACCGTAAACAAAAATCCCTCCGGGCCTGATGGGTCCGAAGGGATCTTTAAATTTATTGCTTGCAGGGGAAATAAATTTTGTGTTAAGCTTTTTTAGTATCTAAAACAACCGGTGTATGGCCTGTGTAATTAAGGTTAAGTTGTTGTAATATCCCGTTAACCACCTTTGGTAATTCTTTCAATGTTGTTTTTGGGTTGTGTAATTCGCCAACACCAAAACCACGCCATACCAGCTGCCTGGTGTTGCGGTCAATAATATCAATAATCAGGGTCCCCTCTTTGTAAGGCACACGGGCTACAACGCCGCCGCCACCATAGTAAGGATATCCCCAGCCATAGCCGAAGCCACCGTACCCATAAAACGGACGGTATCCCCAACCAAAACCACCCCAACCCCATCCAGAGTAAAGCGTACCATAATAAGCGGGGTAAAATTCATTTTTTACGCCCCTACCTGTTACGGTTGAATAACTTACCAATAAATCCGGATCAGTTTCCTGTAATTTTAGCCCTTTGGCTGTTAATGACTCGATGGTAGCTTCTTTAACCTTCTCGTCGGCAATTTCCTTTTTCACTACGCCACCTGCCTTGTTTGGCTGCGCATCTGGCGGCAACCAGGCAAAGGTGCGATAAGATGTAAGATTAGTTTTGTTTTTTGCTGCGGTGTAATAATTGTAACTGCTGCAAGCAGACAAGGCAGATACCAGCAACAGTACCAGCCCTGTATTAATAATTGTTTTCATGACAAAATGCTCCCTTATATATTTACCGTTAGACAATGCAGAAACGAAAGGTTTAATTTAAATATTATTTATTTAAATCAGCTAACTGGGCATACAGTTTCTCGGTAGGTAAACCAACCACATTGGTGTAAGATCCGCTTAGTTTTTCGATGCCGATAAGGCCTATCCGTTCCTGGATACCATATGAACCGGCCTTATCCAATGGGTTATATCGGGTAACATAACTACTTATCTCATCCAAAGTAAGCTTACGAAAAAACACTTCGGATACATCAAAAAAAACATTGTATTGGTGCTTATACAGCAGGCAAACCCCGGTAATCACCTGGTGCACTTTGCCTGATAACATTTGCAGCATCTCCACAGCATGTGCCGGAGTTTCGGGCTTGCCTAATATCAATCCATCAACACAAACAATGGTATCGGCAGTAAGTACCACCTCATCCCGCACGGTTTGGTCAAAAGCTTCGGCTTTTTTACGGGCTATGTAAACGGCTACCTCCGGCGGTGTTAAACCTTCTGGGTACGATTCATCCACATCCTTCAATACCACCTCAAACTCCATATCCATCAAACGTAAAAGCTCCTGCCTGCGCGGCGATTTGGATGCAAGAATGATTTTTGGAATGGGGTTGTTGTTCATGATTAATGGTTCATAGTTGATGGTTCATAGTAAAATTACCACTTAAGGATTAAAGCTGCCATGAACCATCAACCATGATCCATGAACTAAAAATTCAAGACAGTTTGAAACAGCCATGAACCATAAACTATGATCCATGAACTAAAAACCTACCAGCTATACGCCTCTTCGCTCATCCACCGGTCTTGTACTTTAAGCACTTTTTCAATAATATCACGGGCACAGCCTTTGCCGCCACCGTATGGCGAAACGTAGGCGCTTAAAGCTTTTATCTCTTCAACAGCATCAGCAGGGCAAACAGGCAGGCCAGCAAGCTTCATTACTTCCAGGTCGGGAATATCATCGCCCATGTACAGTACATTGGTAGCAATAATGGCTTTTTCTTCCAGGTAAATTTTAAACCGCTGCGATTTGGTATGCGTGCCCATATAAACATCATTGATACCCAGGCTATTTAAACGGTAAATAGCGCTTTTTGAACGGCTGCCCGATATGGCGCAAACATTATATCCACATTTTACGGCAAGCTGTAAAGCATAACCGTCTTTAATATTAAAGGCACGGCTTTGCTCGCCGCTATCCGTCACAAAAACAGATCCATCGGTAAGCACACCATCCACATCAAAAATAAACGTGGTTATATCTTTTAATTTATTCAGGAACGATTCCATCTATTATGATTACACTGATTTTAGGTGATTACACCGATTAGATTGATTGTTGAATTGTAAACTGATTACTGATAAAAACATATAACCACTCACCACTCTTTACTCACAACTCACCACTCTATTGATTATCCCGCCATTCATATACCCAGGCCGATTGAATTTGCTCCAGGTGACCTTCGTTTGATTCTTCGCGTTTACCGGCAAAGTTAGGCAGGCTTAAAACCCACTCCAGCAACTCAGTAAAGCGGATGCGGTATATTTTTGATTCGCCAAAATCATCGCCAAATTTTTCGTAAAGCTCCATGGCAATATCTTCGTAATCGTTCCAGTGAATGGGTAAGGCAAATTTATTATCGCTCATCTTTTATAGGTTGTACGTAATACGTTTTACGTGATACGTTTTTTATTTGGTTTAATAATTATCTGCATGGCTTCTTCACGTACAACGTAAAACGTCCCACGTAAAGCTTCACAAACTTTAAAGGTCATCAATGCCCCATAAATGCCGATTGATCCGGTATGGTAACTTCTATATCACCATCAATGATCACACACTGACAGCCCAGGCGCGATGTTATACGCGGGTTTACAGCCCTGTCGATAAAATCTTCTTCCTTATCTGATATTTCCTGGATGTTATCCATCCCTTTGTTTACGTAAACATGGCAGGTGCTGCATCCGCAAACGCCGCCACAATTGTGCTGTAGTTCAATGCCGTTCTCCAGGCATACGTCCAAAACAGATTCTCCCTCGGCTATTGGCAGCTCAACGGTGTCGTGCCCTTTTTCCTCGAAATTTATCTTTACTTTAAAAATGTTCATTTAGGCAAAAGTAACAAAATTACTTATCCTCATGCCCACCATTGTTGTTTTTGATAATACCCTGACTTAATAATGTATACATTGCCTGCAAATGCGGCTGCCCCTCAAGCATTTGAAGGTGGGCGGCCATGGTGGTTTGATCGTTACGTACCGCGGGGCCGGTTTGTACAGGTGCCGGGAGTTGCTGTTGTACCTTTTGGGCTGTTTCTAATATCAAGGGTCTCAGCAAATTAAAGTCCATTTCATGGCCTGCAAGCAGTTGTTGGGCCACACCGTATAAATAATTAGGAAAATTACAGGCAAATACAGCTGCCAGGTGCAATATTTTGCGTCCGGCCGAGTTAATGCTATAAATACTATTACTAACGGTGGCTGCAAGTTCCTTAATATCAGCATATATGCTATCATTTGCGGCTTCGATACACAAGGGCACAGTTAAAAAATTAACTTCGCGGATTTTGCTAAATGTTTGCAGGGGATAAAGCACCCCTGCCTTATTAGTGTATTTTAATAAAACATCAAGGCTGGTTGAGCCTGATGTATGTACAATTAATTTTTGATGTACGGCTAATGCTTCGGCAATTTTGGCAATAGCATCATCCTTTATCGAAATAATAAAAATATCAGTTTCGGAACTGATCTCAGTAAGCTGGTTTATGGCTGCAGCCCCAACATGGTAAGCCAACAGGGCCGCATTGTGCATGTTAGGACTGTAAACCTGCACTATACGATGCCCGGCATTTTTAAATGCCGCAGCCATGTGGGTTGCTACGTTGCCCGATCCGATAAATGTTAAGCGCATATAAATTTTACATTTAATGTAAAAATCGGTTAACTACCGATTAAATATTTGTGTATTTTAGTAATCATCATCCTAATACCTCATGAAAATACTCAAAGCAAGCATAATAATTATAATATTTCTGGTCGGTGCGGCTACTTTAATACTATATGGTTTTTATAAATATAATAATAAAGAGAAAAAAATATTAACCGATGCCGACCGTAAAAACATTGCCGGCAGTTTTATCAAATTAAGCCAGGGCGTTACCCATTATGAATTAAAAGGTCCCGAAAATGGCGAAGTTATTGTGCTTGTACACGGCTTTAGCGTACCATATTATATATGGGACGGAACTTATGAATATCTTATTAATAAAGGCTATAAAGTATTACGATATGATACCTATGGCCGGGGCTATTCTGACAGGCCCGACGTTACTTACAATAAAGAACTATATACCAATCAACTGCTGGAACTGATAAGCCAGCTAAAGTTACAGGCCGGCAAAGTAAACCTTGCAGGCGTATCATTCGGCGGCAAAATTGTAACCGACTTTACCTGCCAGCATCCTGATATAGTGAACAAAGTTATACTTATTGACCCGGTATACGAACAGCAGAGGCCAAAAGCGCCTAAATATTTAGCCATGTATAACGAAGCTGTAAACTCCGACGAGCGGGCGGCCGGGCAGGTTACCGATTTTAAATATCCTAAACAGCACCCCGGGTGGAAAAAATTATACCTGCCGCAAATGCAGTACAAAGGTTTCCGGAATGCGCTGATTTCAACGCTTTATGATTATGAAAACCAAGGCCGCCAAAGTTACGTTTGCCTTAATGGCGCCAATAAACCGGTTTTACTTATATGGGGCAAAGACGATAAAACCGTACCTTTCGGCTACAGCGACACCATACGCAACATTTTGAAAGTGAGCTTTTTCCCGGTTACCGATGCCGCGCATTTGCCTTTTTTAGAAAAACCCGATTTGGTAAACCCAAAAATTGTTTCGTTTTTAAAACAGGGATAGTGATTGTTAATTGGTTTGGCGTTGCAAAGCCCGCGATAGAGTGAGTTTAACATTAAAAAACCGGCTTCAATATCGAAAACCGGTCTTTTAATATCATATGATTGAAGTATAACCGTTAAGGCACTATGCTCCACAACTCGGCATCGTACTGATTTTCGTACCATTGCTCCAGTTTGGTACCAGGGGTCGTGTTGCTGTTGGGCACATTTAACGCCAATAAGCTGCGGCGGCTGATTATCTTGAAATAGCCGCTGCCCATATCCTGAACCCGCCATTCCTGCGCATTGCCGCCCACATCGTTCCATTCAATCAAAATATTACCCGCGCTTAACGAGTTGCCGGCATCATCCAAACACAAATTACTTGCAGCCGATTTGATTTTATAATAACCATTACCTAAACTGGTAAACACCCATTTTTGCGCTATGTTGCCGTTATCTGTCCACTCCTGTAACTGTGTGCCGGGTGTAGTCGAGCCGCCCGGCACGTCCAGGCATTGCCCGGTAACTTTTGATTTAATGCGATAGGTGCCATTGGCTATGGGCATGCTATAGCTGGTACCAATAGCGGGCGCAGGAATTGGGATACCTTTTTCAATAGGGTACCCAAAAAAGGGTACATCGCCATCCCAGGCAAATTGCTGGGTCATAATCCTTCTGTCCCAGCCCGAGCCATCGGCATTAGCGGCATGGTACACAATCCACCACTGGATATTATCGGGCGATTTTACAAACGACGCGTGCCCCGGACCAAATACATTGCCAAATTTGGCTAATGCCGGGGTTGACTGCTTTGTCCACGATGCTTTTGACATTAAGTTGCCGTTGGTACAGGTAAGGCGGCCAAGGCAATAATCGTTAGTCCAGCTGCCGCTTGCCGAATAGATAACGCTGACCGTTGTGCCGCTCACCAGTGTTTCGGGGCCTTCGTTCACGGTTGGCGTGCCCACCTTTTCCCAGGCATAATCGGGCCGCGAGATCTCGATCCTTTGGCTGTTGATGGTATAAGGATTGCTCATGGTAGCTATATACAGGTATTGCGACACATTGGTGGTACCCTCCCAGCCCGACCATATAAAATAAGTTACCCCGTTATACACAAACGGAGAGCCGTCAATTGCCCAATTATCGGTAGTGGCAGCCAGTTTGGCTTTGTAGTTGTACCCACCGTTCAGGGGATCATTGGCATCGGCGCCCCCCTCCAGCACATGCATGCGGTGGTTGTTATTATTACCATCATCGGCGGCAAAGTATACATACCAGCGCCCACCCAGGAAATGCAGCTCGGGTGCCCATAAATCGCTCGAATAGCTGGTACCCGCCGGTGGTGTAAAAATATACGTTTTGGTTTGCTGCAGTATGCTTTGCAGTGCCGATGATTTGGCTATCCAAAGCCGGCCGCCGTCCGATCCGCAGTAATAGTAATAGCTGCCAACGCGTATCACCCATGGATCATAATAGCTGCCGTTATCGATGGAGGGCAGCGCATTGGTAAAAATGGCCGACAAACTGTTGGTTTTGGATTTCGACGATTGACTTGAATCGGCAGCCGCTGCTCTTTTTAAGTTGGCTTTTGTTTTTTGGCAACTGTTAAATAATAACATCGACGCGATGGCCGATAGGATCAGAAACTTGTTTTTCATATTATAGGTTATTGGTTAGCATTCATGCAATACAGCTTCGCATCATAACGTCAGGCACCCAAACCGTCGTTTTACCGGCACACCAAACCATCCCGCCCTCATTTTATAAAGAAGCGAAAACGACCGGTATCCGTATTGTAGAACAAATTCGGGTTAACTCAATAAGATGTTAAGCAATAGTTATTGTTTATAAATTGGTGTTTATAAGCGCGCTTGATGGTTTGCTTAATAAGCAAGCAAATAACTTTATTTACAGGGAAACTATTGAATATCAACGTATCAATAGTTAGTTAAATCGTATCATTTTTACTAACTCTAAAAAGTTTCCGCTTTTAACTAACTTGAGCCAATGAAACCTAAATTACTACTGTGCCTTTTTGTATTGCTGAGTTTTAGTTGTTATGCAAACACTCCTCCTTTAAAAAAAGATACCAGCTATACTATTGCACAAGCAAGAAGAATGGCTAAAAAACGCATAACGATAACCAGGGAAACGATTAAAGGTTATCGGCCGGGCTTTGATAATTGCATTTTTACCAACCAGTATACTGTAGCTAACAGGCTAAAGAAATACCCGTACTCGGCGGCAATTAAAATAATGTTGGTATCATATTACGGTGGCGGACAACCAAATCAGGATATTAAAATCGATTCGCCTTTCACTGCTCCTATACCAACAACTCACAAGCAGGACAAGCATTACTTAGGCTTAGTTATCAAGAATAAAAAATTGGATTACTCGACACTGATAGAAACAAAAGTTTTAAACCGTAAACAGGTTGAAGAACTTACCAATATCGTTTTCAACTATGACTTTGCCGGTATGAAAAACTACACAGTTACTGGTTTTGCAGCGTGTTTTGATCCAAGAAATTCGATTTTATTTTTTGATAAAAACGGGAAAATATTTGACCATCTTGACATTTGTTTCCACTGTAACAATTATGAATCCACTTCAAAAAATTTAAGTATAGGGGCAAACTGTGCTCAAAAATTCGATATGCTTGCCCGGTTTTTTATTAAAGCAGGAGTAAGATATGGAGCGGATAACAAAGTACCATTAGATTAATCGCAACAAAACCTAATCGTCATGAAATTGAAGTTGATAGTGCTGCTGTCGATCCTTACTACCTTACACTGTTCCGCGGCTAACAACATGTTGGGCATCGATACCACCAAACATAGCGCAACCTCATTAAAAAAACCGGCGTATCCATTACCGCCAAAATCGCCCGAAGAAGCCAGGCGGATGTTTAAACCCTGGTATAGCGACTGCACATTCACAAACCGATATAGTGTAAAAAAACGATTGCAAAAATACCCCTTCTCAAAAGCGGCCAAGATATTAGCTATTTCTTATCATTCATTAGAGGTACCATCGCCCCAAAAAAATGACAGTTTAGCACCTGGCTTCATGTCGCCAAAAAATATATTGCTGCGTGGTGGCTTTAAAATCAGGGCGGATACGCTTGACCTGTCAACTATATTGGAATGCAAAACCCTGAGCAATCCACAAATCAGCGAACTAACTAACATCATTTTCAATACAAACTTCAAGCACACCGGCAATAACATAACCGGAGGGGCATCGTGTTATGAACCACGCAACGCGTTTGTATTTATTAATAAAAAGGGTGGAATTTATGATTACCTTGAAATTTGCTTTGCCTGCCAACACTATTCCTCAAAGTCGGACAAATTAGATGTAGGTGCCGAGTGTACTCAAAAATATGAACTCCTAAGAAGATACTTTAAAAGCTTGAACATCAGATTTGGCATTAAAAAAGGCATGACGTGGAACGACGATCAATCCTTTAAACTGAAAGCCGCTCCGCCCAGTTCAATCCACCATCCAGCTCAGCGCGGCTAAACTCGATATGTACTACTCGTCTTCTTTTATTATTGATCGTACGGTTTGACGCATGGAGTAGTAAGGGTCGCATAATCATTACGCCGCCGGCATTTACATTGCAGGTGGTTTCAGTTTCCAGGTCCCAGTTGATGGTTTCGGGGCGATACAGGCCTTTTTGATGCGATCCGGGCACGACCTTTAGCGCACCGTTTTCGCCGTTGGTATCGTCGAGATGAATGCGGATGGTGAAGTTATTTTGCAGAATAGTTAAGGGCGGCTGTACGCCAAACTGGTTTTGTTTTACCGTCCAGGGGCCGTAGCCCGGAGGATCGGTCCTCTTATCAACCACAATGATTAAATCCTGGTGCCAGGCTACAAACCAGTTGCTTAGTTCGGGTTTATCAAAGTAAATGGATTTCGTAACAAAGTACCCATCGCCAAACAACACCCGGATGAGTTCCTTTAGCTCTGGGTTAAAAATTAAAGGAACCACCTGCGGCAGTTCCTTTAAAAATTGCCTGATGGCAAACAGATCGTCGGTTTTACGGAAGGCGGGGTTTGATTGGTCGACCGCTTCAATCGCAGTTATAATGCTGTTAACCTCTGCCCGGGTGTAAATATCATTTACAATGGCAAAACCATCGTTTAAAATATTGTCCTGTTGTGTTATTACCACAGCCGGCCGGGTTTAAACCGTTTTTAATTCGCTTTTACGGCGCAATATCGACATAAAGAAACCAATCACCATAATGATAGTACCCGCCCAAAAGAAATTGATAAAAGGGAACTGAATGGCCTTCATTACCACGAATTTCTTTTTGCTTTCGGGCTGCTGATAAACCACAATCTCTACAGTTTTATGCTCGGGTATTACCTTGCTGAAACGCAGTTTTAAACCGGCGTCATCAACCTTGCGGGCGAAATCAAATACGTTGCCATTCTTGATCATGTAAACCGGGGTAGCGCTGTATTTATTACCGTTGGATACAATTTCAAGGTGCGCGCCAATAGCTACATCACTATCGCTAAGCGGGATGTTTTGAACTTTAGCCTCCTTGTTTAAACCAGTTAATACAATATATCCATCGCGGTACCTGATGGTGTCGCCGGTTTTTACTTCGTGGCTTACCGGAGCATCGTAATTTTTATCGTCGTTATCGGCATCGTGGGCAGCCTCAGCGCTTTCGGTACCTGCTTCGGTAGGTGTTATAGCGTTAGTTAGGGTAATATGTGTGTAGATATCGCTAAACAGGTAATGGCGTGTATCCGGCGAAGCCGACATGGTGCCCTTGCTTACCTGTACCTTAGGTTTCAATGTAAACTCCTCGGTAATTTTACCGCTGGCATCCATCTTTTTGTAGTTGATTTTAAACCAGTGGTTTGGAGATGATATCGAGTCGCCGATGTAGGTAACGGTATAATCGCCCAGTTTTGTTGGCTGGTTTCGGTAAACGGTTACGTTTTCGCGCGGGTTTTCTTCTTTAGCAAATTCGGCGTTATAAGCCTCGCCTGTGTTGTTTATAGATATTACTTTGCTGGTACCGGCCGAAATAAGCGCACCTATCATCAGCAAACCAAAACCAATATGCGCCACTGCCGAACCGGCCAGTTTAAACTTGCCCTTAAAAGCATAGGCCAAAACTTTGCCGTTAACCAATACCGAATAAACCGAGCCCCACATAGCCAGCACAAACACAAAATTGAGTTTGTACACACCCGATGTATAAGCAATAAGCGCCGTAAGCGCGGCAGCAATAAGCAGGTATGAAGCGGTTATTACAAAGAATTTGGTAACATCTGTTTTTTTGTATTTTAAAAACTGGCTGAAGCCGGTTACTAAAACGATAACAAATACAAACGACGACTGGATAACATTGTAATGCTTAATAATATCAGATGGCGGCGCCATTTTGGTATGGAAAATGGCATTCCAAACCGGCACCGAAGTAACCACCAGCAAATGGAAGCATGAGAGGCCCATGAATACGGCGCCTACAAACATCCAAAATTCGCGGCTGTAAGTATCTTCGTCTTTTTTTGTGATAGGAAGCTCTTTCCAGCGGGATACCAGTAACCATATAGTTATCCCCAGGAATATAAAAATACTGATTACCAATTGCCAAAACATCCCCAGGTCGGTAAAGGAGTGTACTGATGTATCGCCCAGGATACCACTCCTGTTCAGAAATGATGAGTACCAGGTAAGCACATTGCTTAACAGCACCAAAAAAGTTGCTGTAAAATACGAATGGCCGGTGTTTTTAAAGACGATTAATACGTGCAGGCCTGCTACAAGTACAATCCAGGGGAAGATAGAAGCATTCTCAACCGGATCCCAGGCCCAGAAGCCGCCAAAGTTAAGCGATTCATACGCCCAGAAAGATCCCATAACCACACCGGTGCCCAATATCATACAGGCAAACAGGGCGTAAGGAATTGCAGGGGCTACCCACTCCTTATATTTTTTTTGCCAAAGCCCCGCTACAGCGTAAGCAAATGGCACTACCATTGATGCAAAGCCCAGAAATAAAGTTGGCGGGTGAATAATCATCCAGTAATTTTGAAGCGATGGCACCATGCCCTGCCCGTCTTTAATAAACTCCAGGTAATTGGGGTTGGAGAAGATGGGTGCTTCCATTGATTGCCTTAATAGCAAAAACGGCGAACTGCCTATCCGCTGACCAAAAACTTCGACGCCTAAAACCATAGCTGCCAGTACCACCTGCGACATGGCCACAACCGTCATCACCGGGCGCTCCCATGATTTGGAGCGGAAGATAAGGAAGGTACCTAAAACAGCCTGCCAGAATAACCAAAGCAAGAAGCCTCCCTCCTGTCCGTTCCAAAAGGCCGAAAGGATATAGTAAATAGGCAACGAGCGCGAGGTATAAGCCCAGGCGTAATGATATTCGAAATAATGCTTATAAATGAGTGTAAACAGGCATACGCCTATACCGATGATAGAAGCTAAGTTTACCAGGAAGCCCGCGCGGCCCAGTTTTTGCCAAAGGCTGTTTTGCTTGCCGGCATCGTCGGTAGTGGCAAAATAATAACTGATAAACGATAAAAGCGCGGCACCGAACGAAAGGACGATAAAGAACTGGCCTATCTGGCCCGGTAAAAGGTGTTCACCTTTAAATTGAATATCCATTAAAATGGGTTTATATGCTGGCCGACGTGGCCTTAACTTCTTTGGTTTCTAACTTATCCTGCGTGTATTTGGATGGGCATTTCATCAGGATACTTGATGCGTGGAACTCGCTGCCAACCATTTTACCGGTAAGCACCAATTGCTCGCTGCGCTCAAAATCCTCAGGCTTGGGGCCTTTCAATATTACCTTGCACTCCTCGCCGTTATTGTCCTTCGCGTAAAAAGAAAAGTAGTTGGCATCCTTAGTGGCATCAAAATATAACTCTTTTGCTTTATTAAGGTGGCCAACAATATGCAGCTCGCTGTTGGTTTTTTCAGCATCGCCAAAAGAACCATATGTGCTTGTGTTAGCGTATACACTTATGATAACCGCTATAGCTATAGCTATAACAACAAGACCAAAAATTGAACTTTTTTTCATCTGCGGTTTATAAAATAAAAATCGTTTTGCAAAAATACAAAACCTACAGCTAATAATGTTTATTAAGGGCTGTTTGTGTTATTTAGAATCGTTCTTAAAAAGAATCAAGAGTTAAGAATCAGGAGCCAAGACTTGGGGACGGCTAACCTCCTCCTCCGATGACTGTGTCCTCACGGGCATCTTCCCGATAAGCCATCGGTTTGTCGCACACGGACGTATTGCATAAAGAATTGCGATCTGTGAGGACACAGATCGCGCGATAGAGACAGAATAGCCGCTTACTCTTGTACCAACTTTTTATCTCTTATCACGTAATAACCAAACAAACCCTTGTTTACCGTGAGCACTCCATATGACACGCTATCTACTTCGGCATCTGTTGAGGCTAATATATTGCGTTCAAAGTCACGAAATTTTATGATAGCATAGGGGCTATTGCGCCGGTATTGGTGATGTTTTTCTATAATTATCTCCTTCAGCATCACATTCTTTTTATCGGCAAAGAAGCTATTGACCGATAGGACTATTGTGGTAAAGATGCCAATCAGCGGTATAACCAGGGCGAAGTAGTAGCGGTAGTCTTTGTTAAAAATAAAGGATACCACCAGGCCAAATATCAACCCTCCGCCAAGCGGCAGCTGGTATCCAATAAAGGTATCGCGATATAAACTAAAGCTTTTAAAAAAAGCGTAAATACCAACTCCGTAAAGTAACAGTAACCACCAGCCTTTTATTCGGGAAACACGTTGTTGTCTCTTTCGCTCGGATATTCTTTGTTCACGTTTATTCACGGTACATTTTATTGCTTTACTTCGCTTTGAAGTTGCTTGTACAACGCCTCATGCAAAAAAATCAACTGCTTTTTTTTGACGAATCCCTGATCTTCAAATCGGTTTTCAAAATAATTGATTGCGGTTTAGCGGCCGATGAGCCACCGTTCAGTTTCGCTAACAAAACAGTAATCACGTTATCGGCAATATCCTCAACAGGCTGGGCTATGGCCGTAACCGGCGGTGTATGAAGTTTAAAAACATCATGATCATCAAAAGAGGCCACGGCAATATCGCCAGGCAATTTTAAACCAAATTCCCTCATTACCTTTAAGCCGCAGGTAGCTATGTGGTTATTACCAAAAAGTATGGCATCTACACTGGTGTGTTTTTTTAAAAAATCGCGCAGCGCCTGCATAATCAATTCATCATCCTGGCTAAACACTACCTCCTCAACAATTCCATTAAGTTTACTATTTTTAATGGCTTCATGGTAGCCTTTTACCCGGTCAACCATCTGTGTTTGGGGAGATAAAAAAGTAACAAAAGCAATATTTACAAATCCTTGTTCGGCCAAATGCCGGGTAGCATTATAAGCACTGAAAAGATTATCTATCTCCACATAGTCTGTTTTAACCTTTGGTAAATGCCTGTCAAACAAAACCACGGGCATGCCATCATTTTTAAGCGATTCAATATCTTCTTCAATTCCTTCCGGTGGGGCCATAATGTAACCATCCACATGCCTATCGCGAAACATGCTAATGAGGTCGCGCGTTTTATTGGTATCATTATCGGTACTGCAATAAATAATTTTATATCCGTTTTTGTAGGCCCGGTCTTCAATTAAACGTGCTATACTGGCAAAAAAAGGGTTCGAAATATCTTCTACCATGAGCCCTATGGTATTTGATTTTCCAGTACGTAAACTTTTGGCCAGCGAACTTGGCTTGTACCCTACTTCGGCTACATATTTCATCACCTTTTCAATTACTTCGGCACTTATCCGTTTATCCTGTGCGTGGCCGTTTAAAATAAATGATATGGTAGTTTTTGATACGTTTAAAGCATTTGCGATATCAACAATCGATAATTTTTTTCTCACCCGTTTATATTATTTATTATTTCAAATATAGGGCAATATAATTAATTGTATTTATAACACTAAAAATTTAACCGGTTGGCCTTGGCAATAAATCGATTAACTAACGATTATAATTTGATGAAGTTTCAAACCAGGATAAATCTTGTCCGGGTATTTTTCCGTTTTGGCTATTATCAATTTTGTTATTACGCTGATATTGTAATAATTAGCCGTTATTAAGCCATTTATCTGATTTAATTATTACCAAAATTGGGGTTTAGTACGTTAATATATAGAATATCATTTTCGGGTTTCTAACTCAACGTAGGGAACGAAATCCCCTTGATCTTCCTGAACAACTCCACCGCATACAAATCTGTCATCCCCGAAACAAAATCGAGTACGGTTTGAATTTTGGAGTAATCGTCCTGGTTTTTGGTTAAAAACTGCTTAGGGATAAGCTCTACCAGTTTTTTATGATACTTGGATGTGTTTTGCAGGTACGCCGGGATAAATTCTTCCAGGATGCCGCCCATAACTTTATAACCGGCAACTTCTATCTGCACAACCGACGAGTAATTGTATATCTTTTTTACCGACAAGGTTTCGATGTTTTTCATGATAGTGCGATAGGGTTCATCTATCATATCTATCAGCGATGTATTAAAATCTCCGGCAAGGATAGTTTGTTGCTGATTGTAAAACAGTTTGGAGCATTGCTGTATCAGTGTGTTTATTGAGCGGGCACGCAGGTAACCAACCTTGGCGTCATCATCGTCAATATCATCCAGCCGCGCCTTCATTTTAGGATCATTGCACAGGGGCAGCAACAGGGCTTCAATTTCATCATAAGATAATATCTTGAGGCGATGAGCATCTTCAATGTCGATAATATTATAGCAGATATCGTCGGCTGCCTCTACCAGGTAAACCAGCGGATGGCGCTTGTAAATTGGCGGATTGTCCTGCACTTTGTTTAGTCCCAGTTCGTCGGCTATTTTCTTAAATCCCGCTTGTTCCGATTGGAAGAACCCGTATTTTTTAGTGTGGATATTCGCTTTATTTCCGCCTATAATGGAAGCACAGGGGTATTTGGCAATAGCCGCTATAGTTGCATAAGTAAGCGCAAAACTTCCGTTCCCCTTGCCCGAATAAGAATGGGTAAGTATGCGCAAAGCATTGGCATTACCTTCAAAATTAATCAAATCGGCCCATTGCTCAGCGGGTATACTTTTTTGATAGCCGGCGCCATCACCCTCAATAAAATAATGTGAAATAGCGGCTTCGCCCGAATGGCCGAATGCCGGGTTACCCAGGTCATGCGCAAGGCATGCCGCCGAAATGATGGTGTCGATATCACTCATCAGTGGCAGGCGGGTATCAATCCCGGGGTCTTCTTCCTTAAGCTTGTTATAAAAGATGCGGCCTAATGATTTGCCAACACTGGCTACCTCTAAACTGTGCGTAAGCCTGTTATGCACAAAAATACTCCCCGGCAAAGGGAATACCTGGGTTTTATTTTGCAGCCTCCTGAAGGGCGACGAAAATATTATACGATCATAATCCCGCTGAAACTCCGACCGGGCATCAACCTGGCTTGCAATATATTTATCCTCGTATCCCCAGCGCTTGGCCGATAGTAAAGTTTCCCAATTCATCATAAGCGGCGAATACAAATCTTGTTTAGTATTCACCGGCAATATTATCCTATAAATTCCATAAACAGAAAAGAGATAAACATTTTATGGTAATAAGTAAAGCTGCATACCTGCATAAAAAAAGCCTGTCAAAATGAAAGGCTTTTATTTTTAATTAAAATGGTTTTTAAAATTAATGCACCGGATGATGATCTTGTTGGTTTGCAGGAATTGGTTCCAGGAACCCCTGGTTGTTAACCGCCAGGTTGCTGGTAGTTGCAACAGGTAAATTTTTCTTTGCTTTTGGGCCGGCCACTGGTATTACAATTACTGCAATAAATGCTATTACTTCCAGTACGATATAAAATGATGTCATGATTTAATTTTTTTATGTATTATCAATTACAGCCTGTATACTATACACATGCCAAAAACCGCCTGCAATGCTTAAAAGCAGCTAAAACCATTTTAAACCGATTAATTTGATAGCGCCGATGCAATTGGGCATTTAAAAAACCTATCATTTTGAAAGGGTAGCAATATCAAAATGAAAAACAAAGTGAACTATAGCAGATAGCGCTTTACTTATAATAGGGACATGGCCAAAACATGTACCGAGCCAATACCATTTTAATGGTTCTTTTTTTTTACAGATTAAAATCCGCTGCCACAATACAGATCGGCGTTACGTAAGTAAAGAATTATCGCCCTATAAATAAATCAATATAAAATACTAAATACCAGATAATTAAACAGAACACAACGCATCATATACAGCCATAACTCACTTTTAAAACACATTTATGGCTGATTATATATTACCATAATCAGCCATAAATACATAAATTTAATCAGTTGTGGCTGATTAAATATTTCCATAATCAGCCACAACTATGTATATTTGTATGGTTGTGGCCGATTATCGTTAACTATAATCAGCCACAACTATATAAATCACTTGATAATAACTCTTTAGCTAAACGAGGCAAATCATATGAAGGAAATTATCGGCAGGGTAACAGAAAAACAGTTGTTGGAGCAAACCTTAAAATCTGACGAGGCTGAATTAATTGCCATGTACGGCCGCAGACGTGTGGGTAAAACATACCTCATCCGCAAAACATTTCAAAAGCAACTGATCTTCGAATTTTCGGGGGTGAATAACGCGCCATTAAAAGAGCAACTCACAAATTTCAGAAATACGATAGCTCCGCTTTTAAAATTATCCGCTCAGCTCGCTATTCCGCTTAATTGGACAGAGGCATTTCTAGTGCTTAAAAACTATGCGGAACCGCTATTAAAAAAAAACAAATGTGTTATTTTCCTGGATGAATTCCCCTGGCTAAGCTCGGCCAAATCGGGTTTTTTGTCTGCGTTTGAGTTTTTTTGGAATTCGTGGGCGGCAAAGCAAAATAACCTTATTGTAACCATCTGCGGTTCGGCGGCATCATGGATGATACAAAAAGTGGTAAATAACAAAGGTGGATTGCATAACAGGATCACTAAAAAAATTCGCCTGCTTCCTTTTACACTGGCCGAAACAAGTGATTACCTGAACAACAACAACGTAAATTTAGATCGGTACCAGATTACGCAGCTATATATGGCGTTGGGGGGCATCCCTCAATACCTCAAAGAAATTGCACCTGGCCAAAGCGCCGCCCAAAACATCGACCGTATTTGCTTTACCAAAGATGGCGTGTTGCAAGGTGAATTTAATAACCTATATCAATCGCTATTTTCAGAGGCCGATAAACATATAGCCATTGTAAAGGCCCTTGCCGCCAAGCCGGCAGGTTTAACGCGTAAGGAAATTATCGCCGCTTGTCGCCTATCAACAGGGGGTACTACTACTTTGCTGCTACAGGAACTGACCGAATCGGGCTTTATATCTGCCTACCTGCCCTTTGAAAAAAATACCCGGGACAGTATTTACAAGCTATCTGACGAGTACTCCCGGTTTTATCTTAAATTTATTGAAAATAGCCGCGCTACAGGTCCAGGCACCTGGATCAAATTATCGGCCTCGCCCTCATGGAGAAGCTGGAGCGGCACAGCCTTTGAAAGCGTATGCCTAAAACATACCCACGAAATTAAAGCCGCGCTGGGCATAGCCGGGGTTTATACAGAAGAATCGGCATGGAGACATGTCCCCGGCAAAAACCAGCCCGGGGCGCAAATAGATCTTCTATTTGATCGCCAGGATTTTTGCATCAGCATTTGTGAAATAAAATTTTCGACCACCGCTTTTACTATAGATAAAGCGTACGCGGCCGAACTGGTGCAAAAATGCGAGGTGTTTAAAAGCAAAACAAAAACTTCAAAAACATTGTTTATTGTAATGGTAACAACCTTTGGCACCCAGGACAATAACTATAAAACAGGGCTTGTACAAAATGATGTTGTATTACAAGACCTGTTCAAATAGGTTAGGTACCTCTTCAATGTCGTTAACACACTTTCGCCGTTATCATAATCAATTGCTGCCCGAAACTACTTTAATTTCTGTTCTCCTGTTTAGCTGATGGTCAGCTTCTGAACATTTAACCTTATCGGCACATTGATTTACGGGGTTACTTTTGCTATAGCCTTTGGCTACCATGCGGGTTGGGACAATGCCTTTTTTTACCAGGTAAGTTACAGCAGCTTTGGCCCTGCGCTGCGATAGCGCAAGGTTGTATAAATACGATGCCCTTGAATCGCAATAGGATGCCAATGCTATTTTTAACGCCGGATATTGCTTTAAAATACCAGCCAGCCTATCCAGTTCTATGGCTGCATCTGGTCGTATGAATGATTTATCAAGATCATAATAAATAGGCCTAATATTGAAATCGGGACGGGATGCCCCCGAAAGAGGGTTGGATGAATCTGGGGATGCTGGTTTTCCGGTTGCAATAATTGTTTGCGGACTACCACTTATTGGTTTTACAAAAATGGAATCTTTTATGCGGGTAAAAGCATAAATATCATCGCTGCCCTGGCCGTTATCGCGATTGGACGACAGGTAGCCGCTTTGGCCATCGCGTGTTATCAGGTTAAAATCGTCACTGGTGGAGTTTATAGGATACTTAAGGTTTTTTGGGGTATCCCAGTTACTTTTTTGGCCATGGGCAACATAAATTTCGTACCCTCCCATACCAGGCATCCCTTTGGAAGCATAGTATAACACACCGTTTTCATCTACAAACGGAAAGCTTTCTTCCTCCTTGGAATTGATGGTTTTACCACAATTTACCGGTTTACCCCAGCTTCCGTCACTTTGTTTTTCGCAATACCAGATATCTGTTTTGCCCTGCCCGCCCTGCATATCCGAACTGAAATAGATCAGCCTGCCATCTTTTGATAATGCTGCGTTACCTACAGAATACTGCTGCACGTTATTATACGGAAAACTACCCGAAATAACCCACCCGCCATCTTTTTTTACGGCGGTAACCAATTGCAGCCGGCGGGTATAAAACCGGATGTTATTTTTGCCGCTACGTTGGTCTATGGGTAAGTTTTTAGCAGCAACTTCGGTAGTCAGGGTAATATAGGCAGTATCTCCTTTGTTGTTTAACACCATAGGTCCTACATGGTAAGCATCTTTAAACTCGTTGCTGGTACCGGGATCTAAAAACAGTTGTTTTGTTTCTTTAGTATTTAAATCGTAGGTGTATAGCTTAAACCAGCCGTTGCCGGTGCGGTTATCTTTTTTGCCATCTTCGGTTTCGCGGTCGGATGTGAATATAATAGTTGTCTGGCCACCGTAGGCCGCCCCCCAATCAGATGATGGGGTGTTTACGCCGCCAACGTTATTAACCTTAAATTGCGATGGTTGCTTCATCCACACCATTGCCGAATCCACATCGGCCAGTTTTAGGGCTAACGCGCCTGCATCATCGGTAAAATACAGTTGGTACTGTTGCCTGGCCTGGTCAAACTTTTGGTTGCGAAACAATACTTCGGCATAAAAATAATGATCGAGTTTGGCGGCTTTGGGATCATTCAGGGCTTTGGCATACCAATCTTCGGCATCCTGGTACTGGTTAATGTAGCGGTAACAGGTGGCAATACGCTCAACCAGCTTAACATTCGGCTTGTGGCCAACCAGTTTCAGGTAAAATTTAAGGCTTTTGAAATATTCATACTGATCGAAAAGTTTGTCGGCCCGTTGTTGTACCGACAATTGTTCCTGCGCCAAAGTAATCTTTGCCAGCAAAGTCATCAATAAACCAATCAATATTAACTTTTTCATCTGCCTAAAAATATCTCGGGCTAACCACTCTTGGGCTTTTGCCCGGAAAACTTATACTCAACGACAATTCATGCGACCCACTTTGCGAACTTGCCAGCCTGCTTGTAGTAAAATCATATGAATAGCCAATCCTGAAGTTTTCGCTCACATAAAATTGCACCATAGACGCCACGGCGTCTGTTTTATCAAGGCCGCTTTGCAGGTTGCTTTTTTTCCACAGGTTTATACCGGTCCGGTATGATGCACCTACCCAAATGGTTTTGTTAAATACTATATAATTACTCACGTCCAGGTTGGTTGGACCTTTAAAATCCTCTTTTATCAACAGCGAGGGTTTAATATCCATGGTTTCATTTAGCGGCACCATTGCTCCGCCGGTTAAGTAAACTGTACGGGCCTGCTTATACTGCTGCAAATGATCGATAGTGTTGCCCAAACCCGAAAGCAAGTTAAACACTGATGCGCCAACATATACCGTTGGCGAGTAATAATAAACCCCGAAACGAAAATCGGGCGTAACATTGCTTTGCGTTCCGGCGGGTATGTTAGTATCCCCGTCATCAGTAGCGTTAAATTTAGTGCCATCCAGGCGATACTGTATGGCGCCAAAGCCGAGGCCAAAACTCAGCCGTTTGGTATCATCCTCATCAAGCCTTAGCCTGTAGGCATAGTTTACATATACCGATGATGTACCCTCGGGCCCAAGCTTGTCAAAAGTAGCTATCAACCCTAAGCCCATATTCTGGTTGGTGCTGTTGGTTAGGCCATCAACAGATACCGTGCCTGTTTTAGGCGCATCATTAATACCCACCCATTGGATACGGCTGCTTAAGTTAAGTGTCCAGTCCTGCTTATAGCCTGCATAGGCCGGGTTTACCGCCAGGCCATTGAACATATACTGGCTAAATTGTATGCTTTGCTGGGCCTGCAATTTTACGGTGAGTAAAACCAGGCCGGCTACCAGGATATATAGTTTAAAGCCCCGCATCATTTACTCAATTTTAAAAACACCCAGCCCTTAACCGGGGTAAATTCGCCTGTATGCTCCTTCCGGTTCAATACATAAAAATAGGTAGCCTCGGCAAGGCCGCTGCCGCTCCAATCGTTTTTGTAATTATCAGAACGGTAAACCTCGTTGCCCCATCGGTTAAACACCCTGAGCTGCGAACCGGGATAGCTCTCTAACCCAACAATTTTAAAAGCATCGTTTTTGCCGTCATTGTTGGGTGTTATTACATTGGGGATTTGCAAATCGGCCGGGATCACTTTCAACACCACCGTATCGGCACAACCATTAATGTTGGTAAATACAAAATGATATAAGCCAACTTTATCCAACCCGGTTATGGTAGTTGTATTACTTGCCGGTACTGTAATAATTGCCGGCAGCGGATCTCCGGCAACCTGGGTAAATACACCGGCACCGGTTGACGCCATAGTGGCCGGAGCATACTCAAATACGGTTTGATCGGCACCTGCATTTGGGCCCGGCGCAATGTTTACCGTGTTGATTTTAGCATTATTACAACCTACACCGGATGGGGAAGCATCACATTCGTTATTTGGATCGGCAGGTACAGCAGCATCCGGATTGGTGGCATCCGGGTCTGTTACATCCGCCGGCCTTAACACAGCAGCCTCAACCGTAAGGTTACCGTTTGTTGTCAGCGCTACATTCCCTGTAATGGTAAAAGTGCGCACAGCCCCATTTGCTATATCGAGGTTAGCATGGTAGGCATTTGCTGCAACAGTACCACCTGAGGTTGCCGAACTGCCGGTTGTAGCAGCACTTGTTACTACCACCCCGCTGATATCATTAGGAAAACTAAAGCTGAAACCGCCTCCCTTAACATCGTCGGGGCCGTTATTTTTTACCACCACTTTATATATAACCGGCTGGCCTGAACAAGCCGCCGCAGCCGTTATACTTTCAACAGAAAGATCGGCTTCCTGCATTACAAAGCTTAGCGAAGTAGTTACCGGTTTACTTTTTATATAACTCCAGGTATCGATAGATTTATTGTTGCCAAAATCGGCATCATTGGTGGATATACTGGTAGTAGTGCCCCATTTGTGCCCGTTTATAGCACTGCTTAACCCCGTGAGGTTTTTTACAGGGTTTGATGGTGTGCCTACAATACTGATAGGTGTGTCGTCCCAATACAAGGAATCATCGGGTGCAAAAGTGCCGTTTGTACGCATAAGTAAAAGGCCGTTAACATTGCGCTCCACATCAAAAAACGGAAAATGGACTTCGCCCGCGGTGGTGGCTATGGTGATATCAACCTGTAGTGATAAAGTGCTGTTACCGGCTACTTTGGCACCAAGGCCATCAAGCCCATCCCAATAAACCTGGTTACCTCCTGTGGTCGCCTGGCCGGTTAATTTACGGTCGATAGCGTCGGTGTACAAACCGTTTTGGTTTATATCAATCCCTATTACATAATTACCGTTGCCCGTTATATTAAAATTAAAATTGCCGCCCAGCGGATTGGTTCCTGCTTTACCAATAGTTCCTTCGGCGCCTGTGAAAGTAACGTTAGTTATTGCCGGTACTACCGGAGTATTTAAAAGCCAGGTTGTTGCCGCGCCCGGCGTATTGACTACAGCCGGCATATCGGTAGCCGGAATATTAAAAAATATTTTTTGGGTTATATCGGTTTGAGTATCGGCCACGCGTGGGTCCTGAACGTTAACGCTGGCGCTAAGCCCGTCGATACTTTTGTACGATGCCTTTCCATCCGCGCCCCTAAAGCCCTTGTTGTTTACAAAAAAGGTAAAGCCATTACCGGCCTGGCCATTGTTGTTTAATATGTATTGATATCCGTCTTTTGTCAGGATGTGGAATATGGCGTTAAAGCCCACATTAAACGTACCCAGTATTCCCGAAAATACCTGCGTATACACCCTGCCATTTATAAAGCCTGAATTTGAAGCATTGCGTACCGATACATCAAAGGCGGTAATATATTCGGCTTGCGGCTGTGTCCAGTTGGCATTGGCCGGAATGGTAGGCGGATTACCGTTTAATACCGTTCCGGGGTTTTCGGCCACAAAATCAATTTCCCAAACCCCATCCTGGCCTGCACCTACTGTTTTAATAAACGGCGTAAATCCACCTGCATTAGGCAACGGGCCTGCAACTTCCTGGGCGCGGCTATGAATATTACCGGTATTGGCATTTGTACCGCTGGTATAATTGTTACCGTCGGGCGCCCGAAGGTTAATGGTACCGCCGGCAATCCCCTGGGCGCTTGAGCCTACGTAAATACTTTCGCCGGCTTTAACGTAAACCTTAACAGTACCTAAAGTGGGGAACGGGAAGGATGTATTGGTAATTACAGTACTCGAAAACAGGTAAGCACGGTATCCGCCATTGGCGGTAAGTTCTTTACTGCCCTCGGCATATAAGCCTGCAACCGGCAATAAAAATAAAATTACAGCACTAAAAAAGCCTTTTATGATTAGCTTAAGGTATGAATAAGGTTTGCCACAAAAAGTTACTGCTTTATTAAGCATCGAGGTTTATTTACAAAGCTGTAAGTTATAAAAAGCAGGCGAAATAAGTGTGAAAAATTTACACCGGGCAATAAAACAATAACCCGGGCCATTAATGCCTCCATCAAATTTCCAGGTACTTACGGTAAACTGGGGATATTGCTTGGATATGCCCGGTTAGCTTTAAAACAGGCCCAACCAGTAAAGTAGTTGCCGGATTAGTATTTGCCAGGTGTACCACCCCGTACCAGGGTGTTTCAGGGCGTACCAGGGTGTTTCAGGGCGTTTCACCCTGTCTCGCCCCGAAGCGGTACACACAGTTTATCAACACAAAGGGATAAATCCTTTTCAAAAATCATTTCTTCCTGAAATGAACCACTTTTTCAATCTTTTTCGGGGACCTGCCAACAGCCCATGTAAAATAATTTTTCCTTAAGCCGCTTGTTTCGGACAATCTTTCGACAGGCGCCGTATCTAACCAAAATAAAACAGATGGATGCGTTTATGTAACATAAAATACGAAAAAAGCATCGGGAATAATATCATGATCTTCAAATGAGCGAATTTAGCATTTGTTAACAATTTATTAAACCTTACGCCACGCTTACTATCTAAATCAAAAAACAAATGCGGTTTCCTTGCCTTTTTACTAATACATGATCTTAAGTAAATTAAAAAACCGTATTTTTAAGGCGTCTTTTCAGATCATCATATTGGCAACAATAAACTATAATTAACTAAGGGTATGAATGCCATTCACAACAAGGATATAGGGACCAAACAAAAGGCACTTGCCATTAACCTTGATCCTAAAATATACGGTTCATTCGCCGAAATTGGTGCAGGACAGGATGTTGCAGCCAACTTTTTTAAGGCCGGCGCATCATCGGGCACTATAGCCAAAACCATGTCGGCTTATGATATGGTTTTCTCCGATGCCATTTATGGCGTACAACAATCAAGGCGCTATGTAAGCGAAGCCCGCTTAATATCAATGCTTGACCATGAGTACGGGCTGCTAATTGAACGTTTGGCCGTACAACGTGGCGATTCCACAACGTTTTTTGCCTTCTCCGATACCGTTTCAGCTTTAAATTACAATAAAACCAACGACGGCCACGGCTGGATGGGGGTACGCTTTCAGCTACAGCCAAACGGCGCGTTTAATGATGTAGTTATTCACGTAAAACTGCTGGATAACGATACTAACCTGCAGCAGCAGGCCGTAGGCATTTTGGGGGTAAACCTGATGTATGCCTGCTTTTACTACAACGAAATTCCGCCGGTATTTTTGTTGTCGCTAATGGATAACCTATCGAGAGACAGGATTCAAATTGACATGATCCGCTTTGAAGGGCCCGATTTTACCAAGGTAGACAACAGACTGATGAGCCTGCACCTTGTAAAATATGGTTTTTCTGACGCTGCCGTATTTGGGCCCGATGGCAAAAACATGCAGCCTACCGAAGCGCTTTATAAAAAACACATTGTGGTGATCCGCGGCCGTTTCCGACCGATTATTAACGTGCATTTGGATATGCTGAATAATGGCGTTAAGCAATTTTTACAGGAACCCGATGTTGATAACACCAAAGTGGTAGTAGTTACCGAACTTACCCTGCAGGCTTTAAAAGAGCGAAACGCCGACCTGAATGCCGATATTGATGAAAAAGACTTTCTGGACCGTGTAGATATCCTGTGCTCGCTTGGGCAAACGGTTATGATCAGTAATTTTCATGAGTATTATAAACTGGTGGCTTACCTTTCAAAAATCACCAGGTTAAAAATAGGGATGGTGCTGGGCTTCCCTAATTTGGAGTACATCTTTTCGGAAGAACATTACAAAGATCTTCCCGGCGGTATCCTTGAATCATTTGCTACGCTATTTAGCCGTAAGGTAAAACTGTTCATATACCCCACCTTGCGCGATGGCGTAATCTGGAACTGCCTTAAATTTTACCCGCCGCCACATCTTATCGATTTGTACCGCTACCTGATTGCCAACAACAAGATTGAAGATATCAGGCACTATAACGAAGGTAACCTGCATGTTGATACCGACAACGTGCTCCAGCTCATAAAACAAGGCTCTGCAGGATGGGAAGAATATGTACCTAACGAGGTAGCCGCCATGATAAAAAACCGGTGCTTATTTGGCTTCAATTGTGAAGTACCGCCGGTTAACGTTGTTGCGGAAACTAATGAAAGTGATACCCAGACGCAAACAGCTACTGTTTAACATTTGCAAAATAATTTTAAACCATAAAAAAAGCCACCGCATAACAACATATGCAGCGGCTTTTTTCTTGTAACCAATCCCCTATTTCAGCAATGCCTTCAGCTTATTAAAAATTTCTGTGTTGTTAAAAACGCCCCTAAAATCAAGCGAGTGCGGGCCGTAAGCAAATAAGGGTACAGGTGTCCCGGTATGGTCGTTAGTACTAAAATCGCCCCAAACGTATCCTTTGCCGATATTGCCATCCAACAGCGTTAACCCGCCCGTTTCATGATCGGCAGTAACAATAACCAGTGTTTCGCCATCTTCGTCGGCAAAGCGCAGGGCATCGCCAACCATCCGGTCAAAATCGCTGTTCTCGGTAATTACCTGTTTAAGATTATTGTTGTGGCCACCGTGATCAATCTGCGATCCTTCAATCATCATAAAAAATCCGTTTGGCGCATTTTTAAAAGTTTGGGTTACTTTTTTTAATGCCAGCGGCAAATAGTTTCCCCGGCCATCCATTTTGGGCCTGGTTACACTATCGTCCATTAATGCCAGGATCTTTGTTGCAGGTGTATTTATAAAATCATCAAAAGTGCGGATAATGGTATACCCGCGTTGTTTCATTTTATCGATGTGCGTTTGTCCATTTACCGGCTGGGTAAAATCTTTATAAGCCGACCCTAAAAATATATCAACCGGCGATGATACTATTTGACCGGCAATATCGGTGGCATTACTCCTTTCGGCATTATGAGCGTAAAAGGCTGCGGGTGTTGCATCGGTAAGTTCGCATACCACAATGTCGGCCGTTTTTTTTCCTGCTTCGGCACTGTAATCGGCCAACGATTTTAAGGGCTTGCCTTCCGGATCAACCCCCACTGCCCTATCATTTGTTTTTTGTCCCGACGCAAAAGCTGTTGCGCCGGCAGCTGAATCAGTGATGTAGGCATCGGCCGAGTAAGTAACCGAAAAGCCCATGTTAAGCATCTGGAATATATTAAGCTGCCCCCTGTTGGCACTATAAGTGGCGTATAGTTGCGATAAGCCCATGCCATCGCCTATACATAAAATGATATTTTTAACCTTTTTTACCTCACCATCTGATTTATAAGTTGGGTGATAAATAACGTAAGTTTCTGGAGCAATGTATTCAGATTTCTCTTTCCTGTTTAAAAAATTGCCGAGCCCTTCTATGTCATCGGTTCCTATAACATCAACGCCCAAGCGCAACATAGCCAGCCAGCTGCTTTTGGTATCGGGAGTTTCGTAAAAACGTACTTTTTTGCCGGCATGATGAACGCTGTCGATGCCACCTTTTATTCTTTTAATTTCATCGGCATTAAATACGCCTTTACCATTCCAATGCACATATTTGCTTAGCGGGAAACTCACCAATCCAATTTTTTTCCATTGAGCGGGCGTAAACCCATTTAAATGATCAACATCAAAAGATATCCAATCCGGGTAGTTTGGCATTACAGCTGCCGGAGGAACCGCCCCTGTCATCACGATAGATAACCTGCCGGGATGCCCATCATAGGCAAAATATTTTTCTAACGGTTTAAGTTCGCTGATTACCAAGGGTAATATGGCTTTGTAATCTTCTTTTATTTCGATAAGCAGCCGCAGGTGTCTTTGCGGATCGCGGTTAAGTTTCTCGATTAGCGGATCGATATAGAGGATTTTCAACGAGCGTTTGGCGCTGATCTCCTTTTTATCATGCGCCACCATCAGTTGGCCGTTTACCGCATAAACATCGGCCTCAATTGACCCAAAACCTTTTTCATAAGCCCGATAAAATGGAATGTTGTTTTTGTAATCATTGTGGGAGTGTGCATCGGCCACGGTATACTCTTTAATTTGTGCGTTAGCGCGCAAGTTTATACTCAGCAGCAAAGCAGTAAGCAAGATAATTGTAGTACTGTTTTTCATTTTTTAGTTCAATGTAAAAAACCGGGCGTTGCCCGGTTTTAAAGGTATAAATTTATTTACCAGCCTGCATTTTGTTTTAGCTGTCCCTGGCTTATCTGGATATCTTTTGGCGGTATAGGCCATACATTATCCCTTGCCGGGTCAAAATTACGCGCTTTCCACACTACAGATCCATTAGCTCCATGCAATGGTTTGGCGTAAGTAGCCTGTGCATCGCCCCAACGCACCAGGTCAAAGTTGCGGTCGCTCCACTCTCCTGCCAGTTCTACACGGCGTTCGTGTTTTAAATCAGCCATGGTAGCACCCGATTTTGGTGCCAGCCCAGCCCTTACACGTACCAGGTTTAAAGCTGCATCGCCGTTTTTACCCTGCATAATTTGAGCCTCGGCTTTAATGAGCAAAATTTCGGCATAGCGTAATAACGGAACGTTTAAATCTGTCGACGGCTCATCGCCATTAGGGCTTACGTGAATGCCGCCGGCATAGCTAAACGGCTCCATGTATTTATTAAACTGGTAACCGGTTAAGCTGTTGCTTTTGCCACCAATTGGGTAAGTATACGTTTGGCCAAAATACTGGAAAGTATCACCGTTTTTAAGAATAGTTGTTGCCAGCCTTTTATCGCCGGTTTCAAATTCGTCAACCAATTCTTTTGTGGGCTGATAGTAGCCAAAACCATTGTATAAACCCCAGCCTTTATTCTCCAGCATAGCACCAGGCAAAATGCTTTGCCCGTTTAAATTGCTGGCTACCGACCAAATGTACTCGGAACTATAGTTATTGGCTATTTTAAATACATCCGCATAATTTGCTAACAAAGCATGTTTGCCACTTAGAATAACTGAATCGGCATATTTTTCGGCATTGGCATAATCCTTAGCGTGCAGGTAGGTTTTGGCCAGGTATGCCCATGCGGCTGTTTTGTGCGCCCTACCCTTATCAGCGGCAGCAAGCTGATCAAAATAAGGTAACAGCGATGCCGCTTTCTTTAAATCGGCTTCTATGTAAGCGTAATTATCTTTAACTGAAGCTAATTGTACAGGAAACGCGATTGGATTAGCCCGGTTTTGAAGGGGAGCTCCCTGTTTATCGGTACCATATAAATCGGCAATTTCCAGGTGCATAACCGCGTGTACAAAGTAGGCCTGCCCCAATATAAAGTTTTTGGTAGCCTGATCCATAGTGATGCCGGGCACATTAGCTATAACATCATTTGCCCTTTTCATTACCACAAAATGTAACGACCATGGCGCATAAATACTGCTTTCGTTACCGGTACAAACAAAGTTTTTGATATTTTCCCTATCGGCAGATGTACGGCCAACTACCATATCATCACTGGCGTTTATAAACCAAAAGAAGCCGCGGCCGTACAAATCCTCGCTGTTACTTTGTTTTTCGTAAAGACCATTAGCTGCCGCCTGGGCATCACTTGCATTTTTCCAAAAGTTGGTGCTTGTTGGCGTACCTGTAGGCTTAATATTATCTAACGTGCTTTTTTTACAGCTTTGCGCAAGTATAATTACCATTACACCTAACAAGCCTTTAACTATATTTTTAAATTTCATCTTAATTGTCTCCTTAATTCTCTAATACCTTGTTGTTATAAGCCTACGTTAATACCTATTAAAATGATCCTCGATTGTGGGTACAAACCTAAATCGACCCCGTTTTGGTTGATACCAACTTCCGGGTCAAGGCCCGAATATTTGGTAAATGTGGCCAGGTTTTGCGCGTTGGCAAATACCCTTGCACTACGCACCCCTATTTTGGTCATCAATGTTTTTGGCAGGGTGTAACCAAGTGTTACATTTTTGATGCGCATGTAAGAGCCGTTTTCGACATAAAAATCAGATACGTTACCAAAGTTGCCATTGGCATCACTTGCCGAAAGCCTTGGTATGCTGGTGTTGGTATGTGTAGGGCTCCAGGCGTTTTTAGCATCGGCCAGCAGGTTATAATTTTGGATTGACGCGTTTAAACCTGTGTATTTAACGGCGTTGAAAATTTTATTGCCGGCAATACCCTGTAAAAACACGCTCAGGTCAAAGTTGCCATAGTTAAAGTTGGCTGTAAAGCCGTAGTTGAATTTAGGAAACGGCGTGCCTAAATAGGTTTTATCGGCATCGCTAAGCTTACCATCGCCATTTAAATCAAGAAATTTAATATCGCCCGGTTTTGCATTTGGCTGGATAAGTGCGCCCGACGAACCTTTATAGTTGTTTACCTCATCCTGGGTTTGGAATAAACCCGCGGTTTTGTAACCGAAGAAAGAGTACAGCGAGTATCCTTGCTGCAATTGAACCGGAACCAGGTTATCCCTCACCGTTGGACTTGATAAAATTGTTTGCTGGCCTGGTAAAATATCCTGGATCTTGTTCTTTATATATGATCCGTTGGCGGCAAGGTTATAATGCAATTGGCCAATACTGTTCTGGTACTTAACCGATAACTCGATACCTTTATTCTGAATTTCGCCGCCGTTTACAAATGGCGGGTTAGATACACCAAAAACGGCCGCTACCGGTGGTTGAAATAAAAATTGAGTGTTTTTTTTCACAAATACATCGCCGGTAACATTTAGCTGGCCGTTTAACAAACCTAAATCGAAACCGATATCTGTTTGGGTTGCTTTTTCCCATTTGAGGTCAAGGTTGGCCAGGCCATCAATTGCTGATCCTGTTATTGCCGCGGCAGGGCTGCCCAAATAGCCCGCAGTTTTGGTTAAGGATACCGACGTAGGAAAGTAAGGCAAACCAGCAAGATTACCTGACTGGCCATAACTTGCCCGCAATTTTGCAAATGACACTAAACCATCGGCCGGAAAAAATGATTCCTTACTAATCAACCATCCTGCAGATATTCCAGGGTACGTTTCTGTACGGTTTTTACTGCTCAACTTCGAAGTAGCATCACGCCTTATGATGCCGTTCACAAAGTATTTTCCTTTATAATCGTACCCTACCCTACCTAAATAAGAGATGAGGGCCGTTTCGTTTTTATTGCCCTGCAAAGGAACACCTGTTGGATTCAATGTCCCATTTATAATGTACCGGTATGCCGGATCTTCGCTCAAATAATTATCAGTATTTACACTAAAAAAATCCTGCGTATCATCCTGGTAAGTATAACCTGCCAAAGCAGTTACGTGGTGATCACGGCCAAATGTCCTGTCAAAGTTTAAGGTTTGCTCGGCAAGTATCGTCCTTGAATTATTTTGTTCCTGGAAAAGGAAGTTATCAAAAAACTTTTTTCCCGGCTCCAGTATCCTGGTGCTGAAGTTTTTGATAGTCTCCATGTTTTTGGTAACTGCCAGGTTCGAGCGGAATTTTAACCCTTTAATTATGCTTACTTCTATGTACGGGTTTATGGTAAAGCTGGTAACCGCATCGCTGTTATCCAGGCGTTTTAAGTAAGCAACCGGATTTATAACATCACCATATGAACCTGCATAAGCAGCAGGCACACCGCCAAAGCTGCCATCGGCATTATAAATTGAGGCGTTGGGCGGATAAAATATGGCTGATAATATAGCACCTGTATAAGCGCTTGTTGTATTGGCCCCCTGGCCGTTATTGTAGGAGAACGACATGCTTTCGCCCATTTTAAGCCAGTCTTTTATCTGGTGATCAGAATTTACCCTGAAATTGTAGCGCAGTGAATTAGTGTTTAAAAGAATTGCATCGTTTTTACGATACCCTCCGGACACAAAGAATGTTGATTTTTCGTTACCTCCACTGATATTAAGGCTATAATCCTGTACATGGCCGGTCCTGAACAATGCATCAGTCCAGTTTGTGCGGGTAATGCGCGAATCGGGGTTTACAGTGGCATCAAAAGCCGGCAGACGCGTTTTACCAGCATTGTCATATGCCGTATTTATAGCGTCGGCATACTCGGCAGCATTTAAAGCCTGCAATATTTTAAGTGCATTTTGTTCGCCTCCTTTTACCGAAATATCCAGATTGGTTTTGCCTTGTTTACCGCGTTTGGTAGTTATTAAAATTACACCGCCCGCTGCCTGGGCACCATAAATAGCGGCATATGAATCTTTCAAAACATCGATAGATTCGATATCATTAGGATCAATAGGTCCACCGTTATAAATGGTACCATCAACTACGGTCAAAGGACCTTCGCTATTTACTGAACTTCGTCCACGTAACCTGATGCTAGGCCCGGATGTTGGGTCGCCACCTTCATTTAAAACGGTAACACCGGCTATTTGCCCCTGCAGCATTTCGGTAACCGAACCTACCGAACGATCTTTGACATTTGATACTTTTAATGAGCCTATAGCACCGGTTACATCCGATTTTTTTTGCGTACCATAACCTACCACCACTACCGCCGATAAGCCGGTTATATCTGCACTTAAAATAACATCAAGCGGTGAATGATCTGCAACTACCTCCTGGGTTTTGTAGCCGATAAAAGAAAAAACCAGTACCTCGCCCTGCTCAACCGATATTTTAAAAGTACCGTTAACATCTGTTGAGGTGCCGGCCTGCGATGTTTTACTGCGGATGGCAACACCTGCAAGAGGACCGTCTTTGTCGCTCACGGTACCGGTTATCACTACTTTTGCCGGCACTTTTACCACTTTTTTACGCGAAATAATAATAGTATTATATTTCTCGCGGTACTCCAATTGGGTGTTGCTGGTTAAAGCATTTAATACATCTTTTAGAGGCTTGCCTATAAAAGTGCTCGCTTTTACTTTAACTGCCGCCACATCATCTAATTTGTAATTGAAGGCCACGTTGTTCATGGCCTTTTTTAATTTTTCGAGCGATGCATCCATCGTCTCATCGGCAAACTTTACAGTTACCGGCTGGTCAATCAATGATGCTTTACGCTCGGCCAGGGATTGTCCCGGCATCAACGTTGCGAAAATTGTTAAGAGCAATAAAATTGCGGTCATTAACTTTCTTGAAATCTGGGATAAAGATTTTTCCATACATTTGTTTTTAAAAGTGATTAGTAACCGCCTGTCTGGGTTTAGTCTGGGCAGTTACACTTAATAAGCCAGTGCTTGTTAGTAGCAGGCATTGGTTTTCTTTTATATCTATTATTTAATAGTTACTACATCCCCGTTAAGCCGGTATTTACGGCCATCAATAAACTGCAAAATATCAAGCACCTGGTTAATGGTTAACTTATTTGAAAACCTAACCGAATAATGCTGCCTGCTCAACCTTTTACCCGCGTATTTAAAATTGACGTTGTACCTGTTTTGCAGGTAAACGGTCACCTCTTTAAACTCAACGTTATCTAAAATCAGGTCGTCATGCATCCAGCTTAGGGCGTGGTCGCCAATAATGGTTTGTCTTGAAAAATTTTGGTTTTGTTTGTTGTAGGTTACCTGCTGCTGCGGTGTATACATCCCTAAGGTATGCTGCCTGTCATGCACTTCAACCTTACCGCTGTTTACAAACACTTGTATGGTTGGCAGCTCGCGGTAAAACTTAACATTAAATGAGGTACCCAACACCTGTGTGGTAACACCCGCCGTGTGAACCAGGAAAGGTTTTGTGGCATCGTGCTTTACATCAAAAAAGGCTTCGCCGTTTAGCAAAGTTACCTCCCTTACAGCAGCGCCGAATTTAACCGGGCACCTGATGGCGCTGCCCGCGTTTAGTTGCACAAGGGTATTATCGGGCAGCAATACTTTTTTCATTTGACCTTTAGGCGCGGTGATCACCTGGTAGGCAATTACCTCTGCAGGTTTAGGGCCCGTAAACATGCGGTAGCCCAAAATACCGGCAAACAGGGCAATTAAGACAACGGCGGCTACTTTTAACCAGGCGGTGTTTAAACGGGTTATGCGGGGCTGGTTAACGGTTTGCGCTTGTATTTTATCCCAAAGGGCCTGCTTTAAACGCCCCACAGGAAGCGGCGCATCCTGCCGGCGGTTTAAATCCTGCATCAGCATTTGCAAATACGCTAACTCTTCGTCGGTGCATTTGCCTTCGTTAAATTTATCAAGTAGTTTTTTTATTTCCTTTTCTTTCACTTATAAGCCTTTATACTTACCAAGTGACTGCAGGAGGGGCTATGTACTATAACAACCGTAAAAAAATTATCAGCAGCAAAAATTCGCTGAGCTTATCGGGCGGGATGACGTTATAATAATGATGAACTGCTTTTTTTAACCGGCCCAGGGCACTGCTAATCTGGTTACGCACGGTTTGGTGCGATATGCCTAATTCTGCAGCTATTTGCTGCCCGTTCATATCCTGCTCGCGGCTGCACAGGTAAACCTGGCGCATTTTTTCGGGCATATCGGCAATTTCGCGGTTTATTAAAAAGCTTAGTTCGGCAAATGATAATTTTTGGGCGGTACTGTCCTCGGCCATATCCGGCAACTCCATAAAATCATTTAATGATTGTGGTTGTTTACTTTGCTTTTTGAACCACTTGTAGGCCATGTAATTTACCGATACAATCAGGTAAGCCTCCAGCGGGCCGTTTACCTGTATGGTGTAGCGGTTTTTCCATACCGATAGGAAGAGTTCCTGCACCATATCCATCGCCTCGTCTTCATTCTGCGTTTTTTTAAGAGCAAAGGCTATCAGTTTATCGGCGTAACGCTCATAAATTTCCTGAAATGCACAATCATTCCCGCTTTGCAGTTCCAATAAAAGTTGAGCATCCGAATACTGTTTCACAAGCCTTTTTTATAGGGGTAAAGTAACGCCAATGATATTAATTTAAATTTAAGGATATATTAAAGCTTTGGAAAGCGATCCAAATATATTTTTTTTAATTCAAAATCTCTGTTTAGCTTACACTTATGAACGATTTAAAACTTGAGGCGGCAAAAGCAGCCGTAAAATTCATTAAACCTCACCAAACCATAGGTTTAGGAGCGGGCAGTACCATTGCCCACCTGGTTACCCTGACTGCCGCTGATGATGAACTTACGGCATCGGTTACCTTCACATCGTCATCTTTTAACACTACAGCTATGCTTGCCCAAAACGGTTTAAGGGTAATGGCGCCTGCGCTGTTAAACCGCCTTGATATTTATTTTGATGGGTGCGACCAGTTTGATAAACAACTGAACGCCCTTAAAAGCGGCGGGGGCATCCACACTACCGAAAAGATCCTGGCATCAATGGCCGATGAATTTATCCTGATTGGCGATGCGGGAAAATATACAGATAAGCTGGATACCACCTACCCCCTGGTTATCGAAGTTTTGCCCGCCGCGTTGCAAATCGTATTAAAACGACTCGCCGCAGATTTTCCGGGTGCCAAAACTAATCAGCGTATTAGCAGCCAGAAGGATGGCGCGGTGGTATCAGATAACGGTAACATGCTGGTTGATGTATTTTTCGCGGAGCTTTTACCGCTGGATGAGTTAAACATCAAGGTAAAAATGATACCGGGTATTGTTGAACATTCTTTGTTTTATAAGATGGCCACTAAAGCCATTATTGCCGGTGAGGATGGGATTAGGGTGATTGAAGCTGTTTAAGAATCAATCATTTCATATAAGAACAGCAGACAAGTTGTACTAATGTCTGTTTAAAAATTTATTATTGTTTTTTAATACAATAAACGGTGTGTGAATATCCCAACTTGGGTTTACAGTTGCATCATTAATAAAACCCATCGAAAAATTGCCTAAAATAATATCCGGACTGCCATCGCCGTTGTAATCTTTAACATCCATACAAATCCAGCGCCCCCGATTATATATAGGCAGGTTGTGGGGTATAAAATGCAAGGGGCTGTCCTGCTCAAAATAGGTAAAACCTTCGCCGGGGTTCTTCTTCAGGTCTGAGAAAAAGGCAATCAGCGCTATATCCAGCTTGCCATCACCATTAAAATCGGCAGCTATGGCTTTGGTGGCTCCGTTTACGGGATAAAAATAAGCTTGCTTAAATTTAAAATTGCCTTGGTTAAGGAATATGTAAACGCCGTGGAAGGGTTTCAATATTTTTGAATAATCGCTATTATCGCCACTGGTGTATAAAACATCCAACTGCCCGTCGTTATCAAAATCAACCAGCTGAAAACTGCTTGAGCCGTACATAGGGGGAAACCTCAACATATTCCTGCTTGTAAAACCTCCTTTGTGGTCATTCAAAAACAGCCAAACGCCTTCATCGGCTTGGGCAAATAAGCAAGCTATATCAGGCCAGCCATCGTGGTTAAAATCGCCAATAACGGCGTGCTCGGCACCGGGCATGTTGCTGATGGTGTGTTTTTCAAACTGGTTGCCGGCCAATTGCTTATACCAGTACAAGCCCCCCAAATTATGGCCAAATCCGCATACCACCCAATCCTGCAAACCGTCTTTATTAATATCGGCCGGTACGGATTGTATTGGCCTTGGCAATTTATCGGCAATCTGAATTTCTTTTTGATAGTTTATGGATTTTAAATCCACTTGTTTTACAAAACCATTGGCTATATCAACGGCATCCATCGAACCGATGAAAGTAAAAACGCTTTGCCCGCCGCCTTTATCATCTTTACCAAATTGCACATCAACCGCGGGCGAAGGGTATTTAACGGTTGATAATAGCTTCAGCTGGTTTGACCACTGGAAAATACTGCTATTCATCCTGTCGCTGGTATAAATACGCTGCCCCGCAGTATCAAATGCCACCATGGTAGTTGTTGCCAAAGGCACATCGTGGGCAGGCTTTATTAAACTGAAATTGGCCCAATCTTTTAACGGGGTAACAGGAACCCTTGCGGGCATCAATTTCTTTGGTGATGCTTTGGTATAGTAATCAACAATTTTTAACCAATCGTCATAGGATACCGCCGATTTTGCCGACAGGTCGTTTACGTATTGATCATCGGCATAAACTTTTATGCCCAAACGGGGGGCCATTGCGGGCAGTACATGTTTTGTCCAGGTTTCCTGGTCAAGCAGCCGTGGTTCGGGATATTGATGGCAGTTTTTACAATAGGTAGCCGACAAACTTTTTCCATCTGTTGCAACCACATGCGGTTGGGGGCTGTTACAATTAAAAGATACCAGGCAAACAACTGCTGTAAATAAAAATAAGGTTGATGTTAAAATGTAATGTTTGCTAAACCTCATAACCGGCTGCTAAATTTTGTTGATGAAAGTGCCTGTATTTTTACATACAAAAAGAGGCAGCTAATGCCACCTCTTTTTGTTTTATCAAAAATAAACAATATTAATAACCTGGGTTTTGTTTCAACGCAGATGATGATCCGGTTGATTCCAGGTCGATTTGTGCCTGCGGAATTGGATAAACCTCATTTTTACCCACTGTAAAATGCGCGCCGGTAACATCGGTTATGTTTTTGCCATCGTAGCCAAAATAAGTTGCCAATGACTGCTGGGCTGTACCCCAGCGAACGATATCAAAAAACCGATGGCCTTCCATACCTAACTCCAGCTTCCGTTCAAAATAAATAGCTTTTAATGCCACTGCTTTGCCCGAGAAATAACCGGCAGGGTACTGGCTTACTACATACTTTGCAGCCGGTGTGGTAGTATAGCCGCCCATTGGGTTGGCTGCATCTTTATAAGTGTACACTATGCTTGCCGGTTTAGCTGCCCTTGCACGTACCAGGTTTACGTATGATAAACCCAAATCGCCGGTGCCCAATTGTGCTTTGGCTTCGGCCGCCATTAACAATACATCGGCAAAGCGGATAATATTAACCTGGTTTGCATTACCCGGCGCCCAGGTATGGCTATCGCCTAAAGTACCCTTCGTAGCCTGGTAATAAACATTCTTTTTAGGCGAGTACGGACCAGCCGAGCTTTGTTCGCGAATCCAGTTTTGACCAGGGTGATTACCCCAGTCAAGATACGGAATACCACGGCGGCCAACTGTCCAGTCTAAACGTGGGTCAAGGTTGCCGGCATCAAGTGTAAAAGCAGCAGTTGATGCAATGCCCTGGTCGTTAACTACAGCGTGGCTGTTGTAGTCATCTAAATAAGGTAAGCCGGTAGCATCGGTACGGAAAGAGTTAGCCAGATCTTCAGTAGGCTGAAAAAATCCGCAGCATCCAAAAGGGCTGTTGTACGGGTAGTTCAGCATATCGCCGTTATTAGCTTCACTGATAGTCCCTGTACCGTCATTTGCTGCCTGCTGAATTGCGAAAACGGTTTCCTTATTGTTTTTGGTTGCCGCGTTAAAGTTATCCTCGTAATTATCTGTTAAACCATAAGCAACACCTGCCGAGTTTGTTCCGCCGGTAATAACTTCGGTAAATGTTTTATCGGCATTAGTATAGTCTTTTTGGTACAGATAGGTTTTAGCCAGGTAAGCACCTGCTGCCCATTTGTTCACCCTGCCAACCTGTGTTTGCGTTGCCGGTAAGTTTGCGTAGGCAAATGCAAAATCGGCAACTATTTTTGGCCATATATCTGTGGTATTGGGCTGCACAAAATTGGTTGTGGTTTCGTCGATATAAGGCACGTTGCCAAACATCTTTTTCAAGTCGAAATAATAATGACCGCGTAAAAACCTGGCCTGCCCAATAATATTTGCTTTATCGGCAGCAGATATGCTTGTAACCGCTGCTACCGCTTTTAACACGTTGTTTGCCCTTGTTACACCTTCATAATCGGCGATCCATTTTGTATTTAAAAAACCGTTACTGGCATCAACCGTAAATGTTGCTATAGAGTTGATAGCAGGCTGATCGATACCGGAACTGCCTTTGTGAGCATCACCACCGGCCACGCTGCCATATATCCAGTTATCGGGTGATGCTTCCCAGGGATTACCGCCACCAAAAGCAACGTTGCCGCCTTTTTGGCCATCGAGCGCCGAATATGCGCCAATCAAAAGGCCATCTACACCTGCCGCCGTTGTTATTTGCGCCGTACTTAACGCACCCAATGCAGGCTGGTCAAGAGACGACTTTTTGCATGAACTTTGAACTATACCAGCTATAACTAAAGTACAAACTGATAAACGTATGATATTTTTCATAAAATCTTTAATTAAAATTTAACTTGTACACCTAATAAATAAGTACGGCTTGGCGAGTAGTTACCCCTATCAACACCAAAGTTGGTACTGCTGTTGGTGTTACTGGTTGTACCGCCACCCACAATCTCGGGATCAACGCCGGAGTACTTGGTTATGGTAATTAAATTAGCTCCTGATAAGTAAATACGTGCGCTGCTTAAACCAATTGATTTGATCAGGTTAGGTGCAAACTTGTAACCTATCTGCAGGTTTTTTAAACGCAGATATGAGCCGTTTTCTACATAATAAGAGTTGGGTACAGTATTGGTACTAAAAGAGCCATCAATTTCCTGGATAGGTGCTTTGGCATTCATATGGGTAGGCGTCCATGAATCATACAAAGCTGTTTTGCTTTTTGCACCCGCAAAATTGGCGTAAAAATCTGTCCACCATCTTACATCATTCCAAATCTTGTTGCCGTACGAGCCATACCAGAACATATTCAGATCGAAGTTTTTATAGGTAAAATCGAGATTTAAACCGCCGGTAAATTTAGGGTTAGGATTTCCAAGCAATGTACGGTCACTGGCATCTACTTTACCATCGCCGTTTACATCGGCATATTTAAAGCGGCCAACAGCGGCATCGGTTTGATAAGTACCCCCTGCTTTTGTATTGGCTGCATCAATTTCGGCCTGCGAATTCCAGAAACCATCAGTTTTGTAACCGAAGAAACCGCCCACAGGGCCACCTACCTGGTTACGTATAATGGAGCTGCCATTAAAACGGCCTGAGTTTTGGTCGAAGTAAGGCTGACCTACCGTAACGGCCTTAATAACATTATGATAAGTAGTAAACGTTAATGAAGCGTTCATTTTCAGATCATGACCCAGGGTTTGATGCGTGCCAATGGCAATATCCAAACCCGTATTATTCATAGCTCCAACGTTGCTGTATGGCGCTGTTGCAGAGCCCGCAGTACCTGGCAGGTTTGGATTGAATAGCAAGCCGGTTATGATCTTTTTGTAATAATCGGCAGATATATCCCATTTCTGGTTAAAAAACGAACCATCAAAACCAATATTTAAGTTTTTATCAAGCTCCCATTTAGCATCGGGGTTACCTATCCTGGTTTGGGTAAAACCGGCAACTGTACTGGTTGATGTACCGGCAATATCATAATATGAATTGGTTTTAATTGCGCCAAATGTGGTAAATGCGTTGGATGGGTCCACATTGATCTGGTTACCCATTACACCGTATCCACCGCGGATCTTCAAATCGCTTATCCATGCTGCCTTTTTCAGGAAACTCTCCTGCGATATACGCCAGCCTGCACTTACTGCCGGGAACCAGCCATATTGGTAGGTTAAAAACCTTGATGAACCATCACGACGGAGCGTTGCATTTAACAGGAACTCATCATTAAAAGTATAATCTAAACGCGCAATCAGCGATTGTAGCTTATCTCTTTGTATTGTACTATAAGCAGTTGGCGTACCGGTACCTGTTGTTATAGTGGTATAATTTTTATCAAAGGTAAAGTAACCGGTATTGGTGGCGCCTAAGGTTTCGTACCTGTTTTTGTAATTCTCTGTACCTACCAGTAATTTAATATCGTGTTTACGAATGGTTTGGTGATAGGTTAAAGTATTTGTCCAGGTGTAGTTGTAGCCGTTAAATGAGTTCTCCGAGTATGAGTTGGTGGTGTTGTTTTCAGAGTTCTCGTATTCCGGGTAAGTAAAGCTGTGGTTATAATCAGAATAATACTCGCCACCAAACTGGGTGCGTAAGGTAAAGTATTTCAGGAAATCAACCTCGGCAAAGGCATTACCAAACAGCCGGTTATAAGCTCCATAATTATTGCCGGTACGTTGCTGTATAGCCACCGGGTTACGGGCGTTACCTAAGTTTGCTGTATTTGAGCCGGCATAGTTACCTGCAATATCATATACAGGAATTATAGGCTGCTCGCGAAAAGCCATACCAATACCAGAACCCTCGTCATTTTCATTGATCAAGGGATTTTCTGTTACCGAGTATGATAAGTTTTCGCCTACCCTGATGTGTTTAGATACATTAAAGCTGGTATTTGCCCTTACGGTATAACGCTTATCATAAGTATCTATCAGGGTGCCCTTCTGGTTGTAATAGTTCATGGAGAACAAGTAAGTGGCCAGGTCTGAACTGCCGCTTAAAGCCAGGTTATGGCTTTGTATGGGGGCCGATTTAAATATTTCATGATACCAGTCGGTGCCTGCTTTGTTGGCCTTTGTAATACGGTAAAAGCCCGATGGATCGCCAGAGGTATAAAAGGGATTAACGTTATACTTTGATGGATCAACAGCTGGGTCGCCGTCATGAACGCCATAAGGGCCTGTACTGCCCGCGCTAATATAATCGGGCAATACATTGCCATTGGGGCCATAAAGGTTGCTGCTTAAATCAACCGGTATTCCTTTTAAAGCAGCGGTATTTTGTATGGCCAGCGTTCTCAGGCTGGTCATTTCCTGCGGATTTAACAGGTTAAACACATTGCCGCCTTTAGGTACCTGGGTACCGTAATAAGCATCATATGATACGCTTACCTTACCGTTACCTTTTTTAGTGGTAATAACAATTACACCATTAGCCGCACGTGCACCGTATATTGATGCCGAACTTGCATCTTTTAATACCTGCATGCTGGCCACATCATTGGGGTTAATGTCGCTTACGTTTGTAGTGGGTACACCATCAACAACATATAGCGGCTGGTTGTTGCCAAACGTATTGGCACCGCGAATTTTTACTGAAGGGTTTTCGCCCGGTTGCCCCGATGCAATAACGGTAACACCCGCTGCCTGGCCCTGCAACTGGTTTTCTACCGATGATGTTGGCTGCCTGTTGGCGGCGGCTACATCAACTACGGCTACCGCACCTACCAGGTCTTTTTTTCGCTGGCTGCCGTAACCTGTTACTACCACCTCGTTTAGGGTATTGTTACCGGCAATTAGGGTGATGTTTAAATTAACATCGGTACCAACGGTAATTTCTTTGGTAACATAGCCTATATAGGATATGACCAATGTGTTGCCCGGACTTAACGAGAGGGTAAAATCGCCATTAACGTCGGTAATGGCACCTGTCGCGGCTCCTTTTACCCGTACCGAGGCGCCAATAATAGGTAATTTGTCATCGCTGGCGATAACCTTTCCCTTGTACTTTGTTTGGGCAGTAACTACCACCGAAGATACCAGGCAGCATAACAGCACACCCAGGAATCTCCCTTTTAGGAGTAAACTTTTAAACATGAATTTGAGATTTAATTGATATATATTTGGTTATTTATTGATTGCAAACAAAACGCGTAATCACCTATTAATCAGCTGTTAAATAATGCGTTCCGGATCTCACCCCGGAACGCAAATCCAATATCATTTCTCAAGTGATATTGATCAACTAATTCTCAAATGACACGTTTACTAAATCATTTAAGCTCTTCAGATACCGATATTATCAACCTTGTTGATTTACAGTTTTAGCTGCGCAAAACCGTAAAATCAGTTCGTCAATACACGTGTATCGCTAATTCCTTATCCCGATCATCAGGAGCACAAAAGGCGCCTGTTAAAAATGTTTACTTATGTAAAAGAGGCCACACGATTTGCGCGCCCCAGGTAAATGCTCCGGTTTATTATAATTGTTCACAAATAATAAAATAATAGAATTATAGATTTTAATAAAGCGACAAAACATACCTATTGTAAGACCAAACAGGTAAATAATGCGACAAAAATATTTTTGCTTTTAAGAGCGCAGGGATGCCAGAACTTGCGGGGATGTTATATATTAGCAAGAGTTTAAAAAACCGCCAAAAAACCATTTAAAACCAGTTTCAGGTATAAAATCTGGATAATTTTAACACCAATAGCAATTGTGTGAATATTTCATAATGAATTAGTATGTACCAACAAGGCAATCACATGTTTAAACATCAACAATCGATTGTTTCCTATTTGTTACTATTTGTATTGTAAAAATAATACTGCATTTATGTATATAATTTTATTAAACCTTTTATAAATGTACTTTAGCCATGCATGATAAAAACAATATAATAGGTTTGAATTTGTACAATAAAAAATTCAGGATTTGGGCGCATGTATGCGTTTGGCTTGTTCTGATGGCTTTACCATACATCATGCATTCAATCAACGTATTGCCTTCCCGCACGTTTACAGGCAAAGAAATGAGCGGGTTTATTAAGCTTGATTATGTGGGTTATATTTATTGGATAGCCGCTTTTTATTTCAACAGCTTAATTCTTATCCCTCATTTGTTCATGAAGGGTAAATACCCTTACTATGTGCTGGCTGTACTTTCAATTTATGCCATTTACCTGTTTGTATACCATCATATTTATAACTGGCTGGAGATAGACCTGCCTTATGGGCTGCTGCGCACCAGCTGGCTGCGGCTGCCCGCGTTTTTACTCACCATGGCGGCAAGCCTGGCCTACACTACCATAAACGGCTTGCTTGACTATCAGGAAAAGCTGCGCGAAAAGGATAAAGAGAAATTAAAAACCGAGTTGTCTTTCTTACGGTCGCAAATAAGCCCCCACTTTATATTTAATGTACTTAACAACATCGTATCGCTGGTAAGGTTAAATAGCACCGAGCTGGAGCCTACGGTAATGAAACTTTCGGGATTAATGAAATACATGCTTTACCATACCGATGAAGAGAAAGTGAACATTAAGGTTGAAGAAGAATACCTTAACCATTATATTGATTTGCAAAAGCAGCGGTTTGGCAAAAAAGTTAAGGTAGAGACTTCATTTACCATCCTGAATAAAAACCAGCTGATTGAACCGATGCTGTTAATCCCGTTTGTTGAAAATGCCTTTAAGCATGGGGTTGGTTCCATTGATGACCCGCGTATTATCATTGAGTTAGTTACCGATGAACGATTTTTAAATTTTACGGTTATCAACAAATATAATGCTTTAAATACCGCGCCGAAAGACGAATCGTCGGGCATAGGCATAGCCAACGTGAGCCGCAGAATAAACCTGTTGTATGAAAACAAACATCAGTTAAGCATCAAAAGCGAAAACAATTGCTTTGAAGTTAACCTGATACTAAAATTAGATGCATGATAAATTGTATTGCAATTGATGATGAGCCGCTTGCCTTAAGTTTACTTGCCGATAACATAAGCAAAATTCCGTTTTTAAACCTGCAAGCCGCCTGCGACGATGGATTTTCGGCCAATAAAGCCATGCAGGAAAACGACATCGATTTAATATTTGTAGATATCCAGATGCCCGGGATGACGGGGCTTCAGTTTATAAACAGCCTAATTAAAAAACCGTTGGTTATCATTGTATCGGCCTACAAGCAATATGCTTTAGATGGTTTTGCGTTAAATGTGGTTGATTACCTTACCAAACCGGTACCCATGGATAGGTTTATGCAGGCCTGTAACAAAGCAAAAGAGCTTGCCGAACTTAAGGCGTTAAAATACGCTCTGAACCCGCCTGCCTTAAACTACACTTATATAAATGCAGGGTACACCGTTGTTAAAATTACTTTTGACGAAGTGCTATACCTGGAAGGTTTACGCGATTATGTTAAAATATACTTTACAGGCCATAAAAAGCCGGCCATTGTGCGGCTCAGCTTCAAAAATGTAGAACAAAAATGGCCATCGCATTTTATGCGCATTCACAAATCTTTTTTTATTAATGCGCAAAAAATTGAAGCTATCAATAAAACGGCGGTTATTATTAACGAAAAAGAGATTCCTATAGGCGAAGCTTACCGGGCAGCGGTAACGGCGTTGATACAATCAAATAGTTAATAACAATTCGGCCGATATCTTTTCAAAAACCTTGTTTCATAAAAAAGGGCCGAAAAACTCTCGCAGTTTTTTGATCGGCCCTACATCTACCTATGAAAAACAATCCTTTGAGAAGGATATTAATTTATACTCAATTACAGTACCAAAAGTTACATGTTGATTAAAATAAATAAAACAGCACTTTAATTTTATTTACGCAACAGCTTGTGGAAATACTTCTACTATTATTGTGTAATAAGGGCGCGATTGGGTATTTTATATATCGCAATTACCTATGCAAAAATTAAGAAACAGCGAAACCCAAAAAAGCGTATATCTTTGCGCACAAATTTTATAATTATATTTTCATGGCAAAGGCATCTGAAATTAAAGTAGGAAACATTTTACGCTACAACGGCGAATTGGTAACGGTTACCGAAGTACTGCATCGTACACCGGGTAAAGGCGGAGCTTTCTACTTAGATAAATTTCGTAACATAAAAACCGGAAAAATTGTAGAGGCCCGTTTAGCAACCGACGAACAGGTTGAAATTTGCCGTGTAGAAACCAATGATTACCAATACCTTTACGAGGAAGGTGATTACATGGTAATTATGGATAATACCACTTACGATCAGCTAAGCATCCCCAAATCGTTATTTGGCCCATCGGCAAGGTTTTTAAAGGAGGGGATGAATGTTATCGTTTCTATCGAGAGCGAAGAACCTATTATGGCCCAGGCGCCCAACTTTGTTGAGCTGGAAATTACCTACTCCGAGCCGGCCGTTAAAGGCGATACTTCATCAGGTGCATTAAAAGCGGCCACTACCGAAAATGGTGTGGAAATAAAAGTACCATTGTTCATCAACCAGGGCGATAAAGTAAAAGTTGATACCCGCACCGGCGAATATATCGAGCGTGTAAAATAATAAAACGGCTTGTACAGGTGTTCGCTTTTGAGCGAGCCTGGTTGGGTGTTCGGGGAGCGAAAAAATCAACTACAAATCTCTTCCCCGAACACTTTTGTTTTTTCATTCTCCTATGCGGGAATGATGGTAAAAACATCAAATTACTGCACAAAAACAGGTAAAAAGATCAATTTTTTACTTAGTATTTTGCAAAAAATCATACAAAAAAACTACGGGCGTTTCCCCAACCGGTAGAAGTTGGGGCCAGGCCTTCCATTCATACGCGCACAAGGCATTAAGCGCGTCCGACACTCAGGCCCTCTCCCGCGGCCGGTATCCATTGCAGTCCTTAACGCGAAAACGGTTATAACACAACATCGTGGTAAATTATAGGAGCAGCTAAAAATCGATTTAGCTACCGGCGACATTCAGGCACTGGCTATTCTCATTCTACTACTTTAAAAAACCGCATGATTTTGTGGATTCAGTCCTTAACGCTGACCCGACTTACACAACATCGGGATAAATTAGGAGAAGCTAAAAATCGATTTAGCTACCGGCAACATTCAGGCACCGGCTATTCTTATTCTATTACTTTAAAAAAACCGCATGATTTTGTGAAGATAACAGATTATCGCGACTTTTGGACAGATACGAATTTGATGAAACCGATAAACTTTTAAACTAATTACCCGAACATCCTCCATAAACGTGGCTTTGGGGCTACAACCGGCTTTGTACAACCGCCGGGTCCTCTACGAGAGCCCCTCGGGGACGGGAACTATTCTTATTCCGCATGGATTTATCGGCTTAATTAACCTTACGTCTTCCACTTGTATTTCAGTTGTAATTTCGGCATTGTTGTATAACTTTAGCCTATTATGACCAAATCAATCACAACATGAAACTTTCCGCATTAATTTCAACTATTGCACTGCTATTCATACTTACTTCTTGTGAGCAAGCAACACCCAAAACAGAACTTCAAAAGAAGATGGAATTAGATAGCTTTTCAAAAGCTAAATATGGCGAAAGTTCCGATGAACACGTGAAAAAGATGGTTGATGCTACAATGGCTAAAGCTTTGCTTGATACCATTGGCCTCTATAAAGCACCTGTTAAAGTATTAAGCGCAAAAATCGTTAAAGAGGAGTATTCATCGTATCGAAATGTATATCTCAAATACAAGAATGTATCTGGTAAAACAATTGCTGCAATTAAGTTTAACTGGTACGGCGTCAATGCCTTTAATGAACCTGCTGATCTTGGGAATTCATATGCCGCGGGTTTTGGAGGAGGCTTTACCGACGATGCATTAAAGCCCGGACATTCTGACGATGGTACCTGGAGCGTACTTAGTAGAGACGCGAAAAAAATAAAGATTGCCTGGCCTACAGAGGTATCGTTTACAGATGGTACAACGTGGAAGATAAAGTATTCTCAAAGCCCCAATTAAACGGTAGCGGTTATCGTTAATATTAAGGTAGTTATAATTGCTTTATAATGGAGATGAGCGATGGGATGGAGCGATGGGCGAAACTTTTAAACTAATCCTTAACACTGTGCCCTCGCATAAACGCGGCTTTGGGATTGCAACCGGCTTTGTACGACCGCTGAGGCCTCTACGACAGACCCAGCGAGGACGGGAACGGAACCAATAATTAGGATGACATAGCAGAAATCTATATGCTCAAATTAATGATCATTTTAAAATACGGATGTATTATTTATTGCCATACCGATAAATATAAATAACTTTAAAAAACACTAAACAATTATGGCCAAGGCTTTTCTTTCGCACAGTTCCAGTGACAAACCTTTAATAGAAAAAATTGCTACTCAATTAGGAAAAAACAATTGTCATTATGATCGTTTTACATTTGAGATTGGCAAACAAACATTAGAGGAAATTATTCGTGCATTAGATACAACTGATATTTTCGTACTATTTATATCTGAAAAAGCATTAGAATCTAAGTGGGTAAAAGATGAAATCTCTACGGCAAAAAAAAATATTGATAAGGGCATCATTGAACGTGTGTACCCAATAATAATTGATAAAAATATAACATACCAAGATTTACGTATTCCTAAATGGATCAGGAAACCTTATAATTTACAAAAACTTGATAACGAAGTTTTGATACTACGAAAAATCAAACAAATATTAAGGGAGGTTGAATATAAAAAGAATAGCACAATCCACGAGTTAAGCGACCTATTCGTTGGTCGATACGATCTTTCCGCTGAATTTGAAAAAAAGATAATAAATATTGATAACAAAAAACCTACCTGCATAATTGCCTATAACTTCTTTGAAGGTATGGGTAGGCGAACCTTTTTAAAAAATGCCTTAATTAAAACCAACATCGTAAATAAATTATACGAACCAGAAATAATTCCCTTCGATTCAAAAGAAAGCATTGAAGATTTTATTTATAAACTTAATTTGATTAATCCACAACAGAGTATATATAAAAAAAATCTTGCAGAAGAAACCTTAGATAACAAAATCCTGATAGCAAAAAGCATAGTGGAACTTTTTACACAAAACAATGAGGTTTTATTCATAGTAGACGAAGGAAGCATCATTCTTCCTAATAACAAGTTCGTGGGCTGGTTTGAAAAATTAATAAGCTTTAAAGAATTTTCAAATCAGATTTGTTTTTGTTTGATATCCAAATATAAACCTGATGGATTCAAAGTGATGAAATTAGGAAATGTTGAAGTTTTTCGAGTTCCAGAACTATCAACGTCGGACACAACTACATTATTTCTTCAATATTTAAATGCTCTAAAAATTGAAATAACTTCTGTTGACAAAACATTTTTTTTGGAACATTTAAAGGGCCTACCAGCCCAAATCATATATACCGCTCAACTAATTGCTCATACAAATTTACTTGAAGCAAAAAAACATATAGAGGATATTGTTGAATATTCTGATTTGATGGCGCTTTCCATATTCGAATTCTTCAAAAACGATGAATTTACTCAACAAGTATTGGTCGTCTTATCAAAGTTTGAAATTATTCATATTGAGTATGTTTGTAAAATCTTAGGAGATGAAGAGGCAGTAAATGCTTCCATTCAAAAACTTTTTGATTTATCTGTCTTTAATTTCATGTTTTCAGGTTTTGAATATATAAAATTAAACAACGCTATAGCTGACTATATAAGTCGCTCAAGATTAACGTTAAAAAACGAATATAATGATAAACTTAAACAACTTGTAGTTGAGTCATTATCAAAAAATTTAGATTCCCAAATTCAAAATGACTATTCCGAATTTCTATTCACGTTACAAAATATGATTCACAATGGTAAAACTATACCTCCTAAATATTTTTTACCATCATTTGTCATAAAATCTATTGTAAGAGAGTATACAAATAGCAAATATGATACTGCTATCAAATTGGCTACTCAATTACTCGAAAACTCATCGCATTTCGACGATCAAATCATCAGAGAAGCCCGGTATTGGTTTTGTTTAGCTTGTTCTCGAAGACAAAACGAGAATTTTTTCAATGAAATAAACTATTTCAAGAATGAAAATGGGTCCCACAAAAGTTATTTCTTTTTATTAGGCTTTTACTATAGAAACGGTAATAAAATGGATGAAGCAGAGGATTGTTATTTAAAAGTTTTAGAAATTGATAAAGACCACTCAAAAACTAAAAGGGAACTAGTAAATGTATATTTGAATCAAGGTGAATATATCAAAGCTTTAAATCTAGCAGAGGAAAATTTTTATCGATTCCGAACTAATATCTTACATGCCCAAGCATATTTTACGTGTTTGGTTAAGAAATATAAATTAACTGCGGCTGATGTAGAGGAATTGAATATGCTTCTAGATACTGTCAACAAAAGTTTCAATAAAAAAGCAAATGACATCTATCGCACTATGTCAGGCGAATATGAATTTTATGTAAACCATAAACTTGACAAAGCGATAAAATTATTGACAATGTCGTTACAAATCGAAAAACATAAAAACTATGCTTTTCGGTCTTTAAGAGAGATCTATAGAAAAATGGATATGCAAAACGCTATTGAGGCACTACATAAGACCTATGGAAAAAGAATCAGTTTTGATGAAGACGACGAATATTAGGTGTTGCAACCCATTTGTCGCAAGCCTTATGGGGTTAGGAATGAGTGCAGAGATTCTTTCAAAACAAGGTTTATACCTCCATCTGGCTACCTCCTTTTGCTTTAAAGCTTGATAACTCATGTTTATCATTCCGTTTAGCTAAACAATTAATCCAGATTCATCAGCGTCCATAGAATTAAATTTATCATCAATGCGCATTTTACCATAAACAGATAGTCCTGGTGATTTTCCGACTCCTTTCAATTCCTCGATATATTTTTCAACCTCGTAATCAATAGTGAATGAATCATTCTCTCGTAAATTCCAATCAATATAAAATACATCTCCCTCTGCTACGTCCTTGATAGTTTTACCTTTATGTTTACCAAATTTCAAGATCGATGTTAGCCGGTAAATGTAAATCATATGATTCGACTTTTGTGATTGCAAGATAGAAAATTTAATATAAAATCTTCCCCTCTTGCCGCCCTGGCACAGTCTTAATAAATGGAATTGAGCGATTGCCGACCTGTGATTTTTTTAGATCAGATCAAGAATCAAGTACCACCATCCTATAGGCACGCAAGCACGACATTGCCGTTAATAGAAGACGCAACTATTAATTTTTTACTCCCCCCCCTCGCCAATTACTACCCCAAAATATTTCCTCAACAAATACGTTTATAAATCACCAATAAACCCATGAAACTACCCCTAACCTTACTGCTCCTGCTCACATTAACACGTTGTTTTGGCCAGAGTTTGACGGCCATAGATAAGCAACTGGCCGATGTTTACGAAAATGTTCCGGAGCGGTACACCGATGATCAAAAGGAAGCCAGGATGGAACTTTTTGAAAGGCTGTTGATGAAATATACCCGGCAGCTGCCCAAAACTATCGGTTACCCGTTTAAAAATTTGAGCGAAACGAGCGCGGTATATATCTCAACCTCGGACGATGGCAACCTGCGCATTTACTCGTACGACAGGAACAGGAGGCGGTCGATGCCCTGGTTTAACAATGTGTACCAGTACAGGGTTAACGGCAAGGTGCTGGCCAGGCACGTGAAGCCTCCGCACGATTTAGTACCCGATTATACCATTTACAAAATTAACACCCTGGCTGCAGGCGACAAAACCTACTACATAGCCCAACGCGTAGCATTTGGCGGCCTGCTTACCGAGTACAGCCTCCGGTTTATGACAATAGAGAACGGCGGGGTTAACGATAACATCAAACTGGTACAAACAGGCAAAACGCTTGAAAACGTGTTGATATGCGGTAAGGTCGACGAGTTGAACGGCGAGCAGAAATTCAGCATAGATTATGATAAAGCCTCGGGCACCATTTCGATGCCTGTGGTATCAGGTGATGGGAAGGTTGGCAGCAAGCGGGTTGTTTATAAGTTTAACGGGAAGTGGTTTGTGAGGGTGTAGCAGACACTGAAAGCAAATCACAACGCGACCACTCCAAACCTGGCCAACTATTTACATTCGTAATACTTTACTTGCTCCCAGCACCCAAACTATCTATGAGATTGTTACCTGGAGTTAATCTTAAGTTTAATTAGGAGGGTTTTCTTTACGCTTTGTAAAAAAAGCGCCTATGAAAAAAATTATAGTATTATCGCTGTTGTGCCTTAGCTGGTTAAGCAATTATGCCCAGGCACCTTTGACAGCCGGTATTAAAAGAGCATCAACCGACTACGTGGAGGTTAAAAACTACTACTTGCTTTCCCTTTTTGAGCAGGATAACCAGGTAAGTTTATTACTTAAAAACGATGCCCAACTGGCGCAGCTGGCGCAACAAAAACTGAGCAGGCTTAATACCTCTCTTACCGATTGCGGCGATGCATCGTGCTTAACCGCTGCTGTGAAACTTACAGACGATGAGATTCGGTTAGTTACCGGGCGCCTTACCGCGCTTTATAAACCAGGCAACGCTTTGGACAAGTTGGTAAAAACAAAGCTGATTCCATCCGGCGCGTATAATTTATATAAAAAACTGCCCAATGTCGAGCTCTTGCAGAAGGCCTGGGAACAGGATGCCGGCAGTGTTAATTATACCATCGCGGTATACGCCGAAGGCAAAAAACCTAACTATCCGCAAATAGATTCTATCAGTTACAATGTTCATGCAAAGGCTTATCATACGTTGATGTATGATGTTACTGCTACCTTAATTGGCGATGTTAAAAATACGCGTTTGTTTTTTGAGCCATCGATGCAGGCTGCGCTGCTTTATCTGCAGATAAATGAGCGGCAGGATCCTGCCAACTACGAGCCTATGGAATTTGGGGCGAATAAGGCTGCAGTCAACAGGATAAAAAGTATTAAATGGTCTGCTTATCCGTACTCAAACATCCTGGTACCCGGTGCAGGGCCCGACAATTTAACATCGCCTTTAAGCGGCGAAGGCATGCTGCGGTGTAGGTTGGCTGTTCAGCAATATAAATTGGGTAAAGCGCCGTTCATCATCGTATCCGGCGGCAAAGTGCATCCCTACAAAACCAAATACAACGAAGCCCAGGAGATGAAGGTTTACCTGGTGAAAACCTTGCGCATCCCCGAAAATGCCATCATCATTGAGCCGCATGCGCGCCATACTACTACCAACATGCGTAACAGCGCCAGGCTTATCTATAAATACGGCATCCCGGCCAATAAGCCCGGTATTGTGGTAACAGATAAATCGCAAACCGATTTTATTATGACGATGGATGCCCGCTGTCAAAAGGAACTGAACTACGTGCCTTACAAACTGGCCAAACGTAACTCGGAAACCGAGGTTGAATACTACCCGGTTGAAGATGCCAAACAAATCGATCCCGACGAGCCACTTGACCCACGATAAACATTCAACATATGCAAAAAATTACTTTAACCATAGTCGCTGTAATATTAGGTATCGGGAGCCTGACAACCGGCAATATTGATCATCAGCTCCAACGCTCAATCACTATCGATTCTTTGGGCGCTTGTCAGGGGATATCGTACCAAAACGGCCGCATATTTTTATACGGTGACCGCGAGATAGGCATGATCCGCGAGTTTACAATGGAGGGCGATAGCCTGGTTTATCAGCATAAAGAAGTAAAGCTTACCAAAAACGGACAGGATGTAATTAACCACCCTACCGGGATAGCCTATAATGCTACCGGCCCTACTTTTATTGGTAACTCCATCCGCCTTAACGCCGAAGGCACCAAATGGCGAGCCGTTATTTATTGTGTTGATTGGAAAGCACTGTTGAGCACCGGTACGCTTGATGCCAGCCTGCTCAATACCATTGATGATGACGCCTGTATACAAGGCACCCGCCCCGAGTATGTTAAATATAATAATAAGTGGTATGTGGCCACCGCCGATTATGGCGACCATGGAAACGAGGTAAGATTATATGATCCGCAGAAGTTGGCAAAAGCAACAAACACAAAAGAGGCGGGTGTGCTTTACAAAAAATTTACGTGCAAGCCCTGGGTGCAAAACCTGCACTGGATAGCCGATAAAGGCGTGCTAGTGCTTATCCAAAATAAAATTGAGGGACGGCAATGGCGTTTTACCTACGTCGACCTCAAAAAATCTATAGAAGCCGGTAAGCAGGTAGTACTTAGCCAGGTTGATTATATTAACCGGGCCGATGAGCTGGAAGGATTTTCATTTATTGGCAACGATGAAAGGGGAATTGCGGTAACATCATCACGAAAAGGCAATGTAAATTTCACTAAAACAACCTGGTAAAAACCGGCGAAATGTACCAGCTTACAGGCGCCGGCGTACACCCGGTTGCCTTTTTTATTAATACAAACTTAACGTTTAAGTAGCCCGGTGTTAAGATAGCTGGTTTAATTTTGTTGCCATTACTGCAATATTAATAATCTATAATTAATATTATATTATCACAAGGCAATGATTATTGTGATAATATTAAAATCTGCCATGTATTTTAATTTAAATGCCTATGTAACATTAATTTAAACTTAACATCGATAGCCGGCGATAAAACATAGAAACCGGTGAATGCGCTAACATTCACACGGCTCCCGGAATAATTGTCAAAAAACTAAAAAAGCGGTCGAAAGCTTTACTGTCATTTCCTAACAATCAACTTTTAAAAATATGAATAAAAAGATTATCCGTGATCTTTTTGGAAGGTTTTTGCTAAAACCTTTTACCTGCCTCATGATCATGGCAACCGCGTTTAACTCAAACGCTGCAACCCTTATTAAAATTGCCGCTAACCAGGCTATTCAAGTATCTGGTACCGTAACCGACGAAACCAACCAACCCCTGCCTGGCGTATCAGTAATGATCAAAAACACCAATAAAGGTACATCAACAGATGTGAGCGGAAAATATAGTATATCAGCAGAACCAGGTGCTGTGCTTGTTTTTAAATTTATTGGGTACCTGCCAAAGGAAATAACCGTTGGCGACCAGGCCAATATAAATATTAAACTGGTGCCACAGGCCAACATGCTTAACGAGGTTGTAGCCATTGGTTACCAAACTATCCGTAAAAGCGATGTTACCGGTTCGGTTGCCAGCGTAAAATCAAGCGATTTAAATCTTTCTTCTCCTTCACTGGGGCAGGCGCTTGTTGGCAAGGTATCGGGGGTGCAGGTATCGCAAACAGGCGGTGCGCCATATACCAGCCCAAAAATCAGGGTTAGGGGTATCGGCTCGTTCAATGCCAGTTCTGATCCTTTGTACGTTATCGACGGTTACCCATCAAATGACATCTACATTAACCCGGAAGACGTGGAAAGTATCGACGTATTAAAAGATGCTGCATCGGCCGCTATTTACGGTTCGCGCGCATCTGGCGGCGTGGTATTAATCACTACAAAAAAAGGTAAACAGGGCAAAGGCCGTTTTGAATACGATGTGCAAACCGGGATTGACCAGCTGGCCCACAAAGTAAAACTGCTGAATGCCGACCAGGCTGCACTTCTGGTAATAGATGGCCGTAACAACGCCTACCATGATCTTTGGGTAAACACCGGCCATACCTGGAATGATGCCATGTATTCTGACCCGAACGCAACCCGTGTAACCAATGTAGGTAACACCGGCAGCGTAAGTATCCCCGATGGCTTATATAATTTCGCTACGCAAACCCCTATTAAGCAAACCGTAAATACCGATTGGCAGGATGAGTTGTACCGCAATACTTTTATGCAAAAGCATACGCTGTCGTTTTCGGGCGCATCAAGTGATATCCGTTACTATGTGAGTGGTTCATACCAAAACCAGCCGGGTATTATTCAAAGTACCGGCCAGCAGCGCTATAACTTCCGCGCAAATATTGATGGCGATGTAAGCAAGCGCATCCACATTGCGGCCAATGTAGCTTACACCCAAAATACCAACCAGGAAACACAGGAAGGTCGTTTTGACCACAGCCCAATTCTTGGCGCGCTTATTTACATGCCTTACCTGCCCGCCTATAATGCCGATGGTTCATTAGCCACCAATGCCGAAGCCGCCGGTTCAACCCAGTATGGTTACCAGGGCATTGAAAACCCGGTGGCACTCGCCGAGCGTATTAAAATTAACAGGAAAGGCTACCGTGGCCATTACAACGCGGCCGCTACGTACCATATAACGAAAGATCTTGATTTTAAAACAAACCTGGGTACCGAAACCTATACCGAGAAGTATGATTATTATTATCCAACCACGTTAAGCAGTGGTGCTTTCCCTCCGGGATCACAACAATCAATTTTGGCCGCTAATGCGCAGGCTTCAAACCTGGTAACTGTTGACAGGCTTGCCGAGTTTACCTTAAATTACAACAAGCAAATTGGCAAGCACCATTTTGACGCCCTGGCTGGTTACACCGCGCAAATTACCTCTGCCGATTATATCAGCGTAAAAGCAAACGGCTTCCAAAATGATGCAATTCCCGAAATATCAAACAGGGGTGCCCTGGCAGCTAACTTTGCTTTAAACTCTGCTTATAAGAGTGAATATACGCTGTTGTCATACCTTGGGCGCGCTAACTATAACTACGCGGGTAAATACTTTTTAACCGCATCGTTCCGTGCCGATGGTTCATCACGTTTTGGGCCGGCCAATAAGTATGGCTACTTCCCATCGGTTGCTGCCGGCTGGAATTTGTCCGACGAAGATTTTTACCATAACTTCCTTGGCGATCAATCAACTGTTAAAATCCGCGCAAGCTGGGGCAAAAGCGGTAACTTCAATATCCCTAACTACGCCATACAACAAACATTGGCAACACCCACTGGCACCGTGCTTGATGGTAACAGCGCTGTAACAGCAACCTATCCGGGTGGGATTAAAGATAATACCTTAAGTTGGGAAACTACCTCGCAATATAACTTTGGTACCGATATCTCCCTGTTCAAAGGTCGCCTTTCAATTATTGCCAACTATTACCTGAGTTATTCATACAACCTGTTGTATAACCAGCCAATTTCGGCAATATCGGGCAGTACAACGATACTAACCAACCTGCGCGATTCCAAAATCCGTAACAGCGGTTTTGATTTCCAGGTAGACGGAAAGATCATTAACAATAAGGATTTCACTTTTGGTGCAAGCGGTAATATTTCATTAAACCGGAATAAAGTTGTTAAACTACCATCAAACAACACCCTGATCATAAACGGTGCCGAGCGATCATACCTTACCAGCATCACTACACAAGGGCAGCCAATTGGGATGTTTTATGGCTTTAAAGTTGGTGGTATAATTACTGCCGATAATTTAGGTAAAACCGCACCGTCTGCCTCACAAACCAACCCTGCTAAAATAGGCGACCTCTGGTTTGTTGATACCAATCATGATGGGATTGTAAACGATGCCGATAAAGGTATTATCGGTTCGCCATATGCCAAATTTACTTACGGTTTTGCCTTAAACAGTACTTATAAACATTTTGATTTAAGCGCTGCCTTCAACGGATCATACGGAAACCAGATCCTGGATGGACAGGACTATTACCTGTATAACGGCGAGGGATCGGGCAATCAATACGCCAACGTAGCCGACAGGTACAGGAATGCACAAAACCCGGGCGATGGCTCTTTTTACCGCGCTTCGCGTGCCGGTACGCAAAGTAACAGTACCCGTTTATCAACCTTTTACCTGCAAAGCGGCTCGTACCTGCGTTGTACCAACTTAACATTAGGTTATACCCTGCCGAGCTTTTTGCAAAACACTTTGGGCCTTACCAAGGCACGTGTTTTTGCAAGCGTAGTTAACGCGTTTACTATAACCAAATATAAAGGCTATAACCCCGATGTAGATTATAACTACTCTGGTGCCGCATCAAACAACACGCAGCCTGCCAACCTTGCGCCTGGTATCGATTATGGTACCTATCCGCTGGTTAGGTCATACAACTTAGGTGTAAACGTTACTTTTTGATAAATTTTTTAAGAGATATAAAAATGAATAAGAAATTTTTAGCCATCGCCTGCCTTGCTGCGGTTGTGGCCATAAGCCCGTCTTGTAAAAAAGACTTTTTAAATGAAAGCGACCCCAACGCGGTAACCGTTGACGCAAGCTACAAAACACCAAACGACGTGTTGCTGGCTGTAAACGGCATTTATCAATCAATGCGCAGCGGTAACAATGTTGGCGAGGGAAGTGATTTGTGGACAGATCAGCGTTCGGATGATACCGGCACTAACGATAACCAGTCAAACGCGGGCGAGCCGTTCCAGTTCAATAACTTTTCTATATTGCCAAGCAATACTTATTTAAAAGCCCACTGGGTATCACTGTATACCACTGTTAGCCGTGCCAATGTGGTGTTATCGCACATCGACCAGGTTAGCTTTCCGGATAATAACTTAAAGTTGAAGTATGCTGCCGAGGCCAAATTCTTGCGTGCATTTACTTATTTTGAACTGGTGCGCCTTTGGGGTGATGTACCTTTGGTAACCAAACAACTATCATCTGCCGCCGATGTGGCCGCCTCAACTTTCAGGGTAAAGCAGGATGCGGTTTACCAGCAAATAATAGCCGATTTAACAGACGTTGTTAACAGCCCGCTTCCAAATTTGCAGGCATCAACCGGCAGGGCATCAAAAGCAGCGGCTAATTTCCTGATGGGCCAGGCATACCTTACCATGGCTACTACTTTAGATCAGGCTAACCGAACCACTAATTTAAACAACGCCAAAACAGCCTTAATGGCTGCTTACAACATGCGTAATTTTGGCGCGCTAAACAGCATTCCTTACACCGATGTTTTTGATGTAAGCAAGAAAACAACCTGCCCGGAGCTGATCTTCCAGATTGTGAACATCCAGGGTGATCTTAACTACAGTTCAGCAATAGCTGCCAATTTCCAGGCGAAAGGCGAAACTATCAACTCGCAAAAACCATCATCTGGCGCGGGCTATAATGTCACCCACGATTTGATAAATGAGTACGAAACTAACGATCCACGAATGACCTTTTCTGTTAAATACGCTAACGACCCTATTGTTAAAGATTGGTTTGTTACCAAATTCAGGGATGTTAGTAACGCTGCCGGTGTTAATGGCTATGGTGGTAACGACTGGATTTTGATGCGCTATGCCGATGTAATCCTGTCGCTTGCCGAAGTAAACAACTATCTTGGTGATGCAGCAACTGCAACCGGATTCTTAGACCAGGTACGTACCCGCGCAGGCATGCCAACCTATGCTGTATCAATGACCAATAGCGATTATGCTTCAAGATACCCAACACTTAAGCTGGCTATTTTACATGAGCGCCGTGTTGAGCTGGCCTTTGAGCACCACCGCTGGTTTGATTTGCTGCGTACATTTACTACAGATGAGTTGGTGGCTTACTTTAAAGCCAAAAAACAAACCGACTTTGGTTTGGCCCAGGTAGCCAACTTTAGTACAAAAGACCGTTATTATCCTATTCCGTTTGATGAGTACAAACTTAACCCCGTTAAGATGTACCAAAATCCGGGTTATTAATAAAAATGAAAAGGAGGGGTAGGTAAGCCTCTCCTTTTTTGTTTTTCTGTTCTTCTTAATTTAATACCATGGCTCTTTAACATGTAGCAAAATGGAAATGAATAAGATGACAGGCTAATCACCCTCGGCGCACGCCCTGCGTAGTAGAGGTGAGTGACGGCGGACTTGTGACGTTCTTCAGAAAAACATGATGAGTGTCATTAAGCCTAAAACCTTTCGGTAAAGCTATGCCTTTTTTACCAGCTCTGTAATATGTTCCTTGCGATTCAGATACCCTGTATACTTTGTTTTAGTTATTCAAACACAGCCTTCTTTATTCTGTGATCCTGGTCAGCAATAAAGAGGTTACCAGATGCATCGAAAGCTATTGTAAACGGTGCATAAAAGGTTGCAACATCTGCCGGGCCGTCTACGGTTGGGTAGCCACTGTTCGGTCTGCCGGTTAAAGTGGTCACATAGGCCGAAGGGCTTATCATCCGGATCATCCAGTTGTCTGTATCTGCTACCATGAGATTGCCTGCTTTGTCAAAGGCGATACCTGTTGGAAAATAAAATGCAGCCTGCAGGCCCGGGCCGTTTCGCGCACCTTGCAGGTCGGTACCTGCAAAAAGGCTTACCGGGCCCGAAGGCAAAATTTTAATGATAGTATGGCCAGCGCTCATGTAAAACACTCCGTTTTTATCAATAGCAAGACCGGTTACTGCGTTTCCCGGAAACTTTGGCGGTAAGGTGGTAACCACGCCCTCCGAGGTTATTTTACGGAAGTTATTGTCGTCCAGCACATACAAGTTATTGTATTGATCAATGGTGATTGCATTTAATTGTCCTGAAAACCCGGCCGCCGGCCCCTTTCCATCGACAACAGGATTAGTAATGCTGCCAGCAAGGGTTGTTACGGTGCCGTCCGGGGCGATTTTCCTGATCAGGCGATTACCCAAGTCATTAACAAACACATTGCCTATACTGTCGGCTACGATACCAGAGGGCGTACTAAACGAAGCCAGTCGTCCTTTTCCATTAGCAAATCCAGCTTTACCACTGCCTGCTAAAGTAGTTACCACCGCATTTGCGGTGATTTTGCGGATGATATGGTCTGATGGATCGCTTATGTAAATATTCCCGAGCTTGTCGGCTGTGATACTTCTAAAGCCATGGAATGAAGCATTTGTTCCTGTCCCGTCAACCGATACGTCGCTGCTATTCCCTACAAAAGTGTATACATTAGTTATTGTATATTGATAAGTAAATACCGGCCCTGTTGCCTTTGAATTTTTTAACACTACAGCCACCACTCCTGTGCCTGCGCCCTTGGGTACTTTTACGGTAATGGCTGTGTCGGTTACTTTTAATATTTTTCCGGGCTTACCGTTAAAAGTAACCTTATTCTGCGTTGTGTCTTTGCCGAATCCGGTGCCTCTTATGGTCACAACGGCGTTGAACGGCCCTGAACTATTACTTAGGCTGGTTATAGCAAGTATTGATGGTATTACTGGTTTTTTATCTGGAGAAGAGGAATCGGCAGTGTTTTTTTTGCAGGATAAATAGCCGAATAAACAACATATGCCGAGTAAAAAAACGAATAGGTTTAAAACACATGTTCCTTTCAACCAATAACACCGACTTTTGGATAAGGCCATAATTATATATTTAAAGCAATAAATTTAGCTTATTTAATCACAATGTCATAGAAATGAAACGAACCTTAGATACTCAGATACAAATTTCCCCTCATAAGTCTGCCATCGCACATTTCCGGCACTCAAGCCTTACGCTAAATACAGGATGAATTTCGCACACAAATTTTCATTTCTTAATCTATATCAAGTGCAGCTAAACCCAAAAAGCTGCACATTTGTATCACAAAACAAATACATCACTTAAAAATTGAAAACATGAGCACTATCACCACAAAAGACGGAACCGAAATTTATTACAAAGACTGGGGTACAGGAAAACCACTGGTATTTCATCATGGCTGGCCACTATCTGGCGATGACTGGGATGCGCAGATGATGTTTTTCCTTAAAAAAGGCTACCGGGTGATTGCCCACGACCGCCGCGGTCACGGCAGATCTACCCAGGTTGCCGGCGGACACGATATGGACACCTATGCAGCCGATGTGGCCGCACTTACCGAGGCCCTTGATTTAAAAGATGCCGTACACATAGGCCATTCAACAGGTGGCGGCGAAGCTATCCATTATGCAGCCAACCTGGGCAAAGGCCGTGTGGCCAAAGTAGTACTCATCAGCGCGGTTACGCCACTGATGGTTCAAACTGACAGCAACCCCGACGGTGTTCCGATGGCAATATTTGATGAGATACGCCAGGGCACAGCTTTTAACCGCGCCCAATACTTTAAAGATTTTACCGTACCATTTTATGGCTATAACCGCGAAGGCGCCAATATAAAACCGGGCATACAAGACAACTGGTGGCGCCAGGGCATGATGGGCGGCGTAAAAGCACAGCACGACGGCATCAAAGCTTTCTCAGAAACAGATTTTACCGAAGACCTTAAAAGCGTAGACATCCCTGTTTTGGTGTTGCATGGCGAAGACGACCAGATTGTCCCCTTCCCTATTTCGGGTGCAAAGGCAGCTAAACTATTAAAAAACGGCACGTTGATTTCATATCCGGGTTTCCCTCACGGTATGCCGGCCACAGAAGCCGACACCATTAATAAAGACCTTTTGGCTTTTATTGAAGCTTAAGTACATTTTTGCTAAGCAAAAAAGCTGTCGCCGGTAAGCGACAGCTTTTTTATGCCTTCCCTTGAGCCAGGGTTTGTGCAGCAAAAATGAGCCGGCACAAGGCATGTACTAAAGGCAGTGGTTTAGGTTAAATACTGCCTTAAAAAGGCTAAAGAGCAATTACGGCAGGATACGGGCCACTTCAAAATGCATTCCGTCTGGTCTGGTAAAATGTCCTCCCCAATAAAAACCGTTGTCATTGGCTATGGTTACCAACTCCCTCACGCATCCTTTTTGGCCCACTAATGCAGGTTGCGAACCGAAGGCGTTCCATTTTGCATTGATATCAAACGCCGACCCAAATGCATGGTTACTTAAAGTTTTGGTGCTACCCCTAACGAACCTTGGGTTATATGATCCGTCCCAAATAAGGATCAGGTGGAGCAAACCTGCCCGTTCCCAATCTGCCCAGAGTTTCATGAGCTGTTTGGCCCCCAGTTGATGAAACTGGATATGCGAACCGCCGCTAATGTTTTTTAATTGCGGCACCGGCACCATAATAATATTATCCTTTGCCCAGTTATCCGTTACCCTGATATGTTCTTTGTCGCCCGGTTGCGGATCGGCCACAAATTTAAACTCACCAAAAACAGCCTGGCGCTCGGCATTGCTTACTAATGGCTTAAAATCGGGTTTTGGCGGCCAGTTGGCGCCTTCCTTGCCTGTCCTATCGTCCTGTACGCCGTTAAAACCCATCTGCATGGCTGCGCCGTAGGTTTTATTACCAACCACGCCATCAGGCTGCAGGCCTGCCATTTTTTGAAACGCGATGGTAGCAGCTAAAGTTAAAGGGCCGAAATCCCCGTCAGAAGGTTCATCTAATAAATCCTGGCCAATTAAAAAATCCTGCCAGTTTTCTACAGCCTGGCCTTTGCTGTTCAGTTTGATAAGAGGTAATGCGGGCATGTTAATCTGGTTTAAGGTTATGATGATATGTATTAAATGTTTTAATAAATATCAATAATATTTTCACCGGTTATGCCCGTTAAAATACGGTATTTACGTAGGTAGTTTTACGTAGTTTAAGACGGACTACCGGACAAAGAATTAACTTCGTTGCGGGCCTACGCCATTTTTAGCCAGGATCAAAGAATCTCGCATCTACCCTTAGTCAACCTTAGTCAAGGTAATAATTCCTGATCCGATAGGGGTAGGAGAATTTTTCCATATGCCGTGTAATTTGGTGGTTTTATCCCAAACGGCAATGGCAGTTTCGGTTATCCCGATATTGGAGGCAATTCCATAAACACATGTAAACGTACAGGTCAGGGTGTCGCCTTTTAATGTCCAGGTACCGGGGGCTAAATGTTGCTGTGCCTCGCCCTTGGTATCGGCAATCATGGTGCCGTCAGGCTTAATAATCAAGCTGAAATATTGCTCGCCAAGGTCGGGATGTGTATCAGTGGTATAAGTGCCAATCCACAGTCCCTTGATAGACGACGAACCTGGCGTTACATCGGCAAGGACATCTTTTTTACAACTTATTTGAAATAAGATGATCGACAGCGAGAAAACCGTTAAGGCAACCGCGCTCATTAAAATTTTTTTCATGATACTTTTTTTACGATAGTTCAGGCAGTAGGTTTAAGCTTAGGTTAAAGCTAACAGAAATCAGGAAAAAAAGCAAATCCCCGGCGGCTATGCCTGCAGTTTATAACTACTTTTTTGCCGCTGCCTATCGGGAGGACAAAACTCCCGGATGTTTAATTGCATCCGGGAGTTTTTTGTATACCCGGCAGTTCGCGTAAAGGATTGGCGTGGATACCGGTCAATGTGAATAAGGCCTGTGCAGTATGAACAAAAAGCCTGGCGCCGCTTCTATCGGCGGCGTACGCCATGGTTTAAGTTAAAATTCAAAAGTCAAAAGTCAAAAAAAATGCCTGTTAACGCGGTAAGGGATTTGGTAACGACGGGCATTTTCTCCTGCCAATGCTATTTAACGAGTGCCGGCACCTCATTCACCGTCGATTCCCTGGCTATTAATGTGGTTTTTAAAACCACCCGCTCAAAACCGGCCGGGGTGTTTGCTTGCAGGCGGTTAAGCATTATTTGGGTTACCTGCTCCCCTATTTGTTTCACAGGCTGGGCAACAGCCGAAATGGACGGGCTGAATAATTCGAAATTGGTGTTATCATCAAAAACAACAATGCCTATATCTTCGGCAACCCGCAGCCCAAGCTGCCTGATGGCTTCTATGCCACTCAGGGCAAGGTAGTTGGTGGAAAAAAAAACCGCATCGATAGTTTTTTGGCCCGCTAAAAACTTCCTGATAACCTCGACACATTTTGGCTTTTCCAGGTCGTAGGGAATTTGTTTAATCTTTTTAGCCAGTCCCGCATCATCTATCGCCTTTAAATAGCCGTTGGTGCGCTCTTCCATCTGGTTTTGCCTTGATAACAGGGTAACCATGGCAATATTTTTAAACTGCCGGGCCACCAGGTGTTCTACAGCCTGCAAAGCGCCGTCGAAATTATCAATCAGCACCTTATCGCAGTTAAGGCCGGGCAGGTCGCGGTCAAATACAACAACGGGAAAGCCATCGGTTATCAGTTCCTGGATGTAATTTTCTATCCCGGGCGGCGGCGCAATAATATAGCCATCTACGTTATGGTTACGAAAAGCCTGCAACAGGTCGATAGCCTGTACGGTATCGTTTTCGGTACTGCCATAAATAACCCGGTAACCCGACGAGAGGGCCGACCGTTCAACAACGCGGGCGATTGAAGAAAAAAACGGGTCCGAAATATCCTCAACAAGCATCCCGATTGTTTTGCTTTTGCCGGTACTAAGCCCCACGGCAATGCGGCTTGGCTGGTAGCCTACCTTTTCAACATACTTTAATATTTTATTTTCCAGCTTAATACTAATGCCGTGCTGCCGGGCTTTACCGTTCAAAACAAATGAAATGGTTGATTTTGACACCTGCAATTGTTCGGCAATATCTTTTATAACTAATTTTTTCATCAGGTTTAATAGCAGGTTACAATGGTTAATCGGTTTAAAAGTTAAACTACCTGATGCAATGACAACCAACCACGGTTTTAATACTCAATAAATAATGCTTAAAGTCTGAAGTCCTAAGCCAGAAGCCCTAAGTTAAAAAAAGGGCAAACCCTGCTTCAGACTTAGAACTTGAGACTCAGAACTTCAGACACTCATTCACCCACCACTCACCACTCATCCACTCACTTCTCACCACTCACTACTCACCACTCACCACTCACGGCACAATAGACCACTGCTGGTTAAGACTGCTGTTGCTGCCCCAAAACTGCATAATGGAGCCATTGGCGGTACCGCCGCCGGTATCAAGGCATTTGCCGTTGGTACGGTTTACAACTTTGTAGTATGACCCTACCGGTACAATTACCCATTGCTGGTTTGGCGACGTACCGCTTGACCATTGGGTAACATTTGAGCCATCGGCAGTATTGGCATTGCTATCCAAACATTTACTGCTGGATACGCAGGTAAGCTTGTAATATCCGCCGCTATAGGATAGCGCCCATTTTTGATTACCGGAAGTGCTGCTGGCCCACTGCCCTACATTTGCAGCATTGGTGGTGGCGCCCAGGTTATCCAGGTATTTGCCGCTTGCCCGGTTCAGGAGGTGATAGGTACCATTGGCGATGGGCTGTGTGGTTGTTGTAAAAGTAAGGGTGCCAAACCCCAGCTGATCGTAGCCGCCGCTTGTGCTGCCATAATCGCCGCCCCCGCCTTCGGGCCTCATGTTGGTGGCATACTGGGCACTATAGGTGGCCGTAACCCCGGCTACATTGGCAAAATGGTTATAAATCAACTCCCACGACGGCCGGATATTGCCCCTCCCCGACTCGGAAATTACCGTTTGCGAATTTGCCGCGCAGGTAGTGCCACTGCCCCAGTTGTAGGTTGTAAACGGCACGGTATTGCCCAGGTTATAGCTGGCTGTATATTCGCTTACCGCCAGTGTCTTGTTGCTTTCGTAACCAAACAGGTCATCGCCCTGGTTAAAGGCCATTTGGCAAAACGGGCCAAGCAGGGCAATATCAAGGCACTGGTGGCCCTGGTCGCGGCCACTTTCCTGGCCCTGGCCAAGGCCGCCTGTGTATAAGAAAGGTACTGCATGATCAATAGCGCCATTGCCTGCACCGGTTTTAAAATAAGTAACGGCCTCATTGTACTTGGCGGCATCATCGCACAGGATGCCGATAGACAAGATGGAGGCCATGCTGCAAAGGTCCCAGTTTGCCCAGTAATTGGTAATGCATGCACCGTTATGCCTCACCAGGAAATCGTGGTTCATGGGGTAAAACACCGTAAGCATCATGGTTTGAAACCGGGTAAAATCGGCCGCCGCCCACCCGCTGTATGAGCGCATAATTTCAGCGGCGTTGGCAAACTCATAGCCATAAATACCCGCGGCCAGCCACCTATCGGCACTGCCCGATATGGCCTTGAGCGTAGATGACCAGGCATTCATAATAGCCACGGCATTATTGCCGCAGGCCACATCGCCGTTAATTTTCCAACGCAGGGCATTTTGATACGCTGCCGCTACATCATTGTATAGTTTAGAATAATTTTCGGGCGAGCCGGACCCCCTGTATACTGTATCTACCGGCCCTTTCATCACATAAGTTGATGAGGAGTGCGAGTTTGCGGTAAGCTTGTTCCAGCCCGAAAGCCAGGGTTCGGTACCCGCCGACACCATGGTTTGCATGCGGATAAAATCGGCCTCGGTGTGCAGCAGGCCCGGATGAACAAAAGGGCTGATGGCAGCTACCTTTAATTTTGACGATTTCCCGGTTTTAACACTGTCTGCAATAGTTGCGGCAGGATTTGCTGATTTCCTGCAGCTCCAGAAAGGAAGCAGGCAAAAAAAACAAAACAGTAATAGCAATTTTGATCTCATAATAAATGGTTAAGTATTATTGGTTTAATTAATTGCATGTAAGCACCAGCTGCCATAGCACAGCTTAACTGTGTTGTTGCACAATTAAATACTTCCTGCAAACAGGGCAGGCTTCGGTTTATAATGGCAGATGGTTAGTAACTGATTACAAATCTCTGTTATATAAACTTCTGCGGAAGGGGGATGATTAACCAAAAAGAGGTTGCAGATTAATCAATAGTTAAGTTTAAAGGGGGATAAAATGAAAATCGCAGCGCTGCGGATAAATGAGTTCCTGGTACATGTATGGTATCCTGCGGAAACGAAAAAGCAAAAGAATAAGCGTTCCCCTCGCCTTCACCGTCCCCTCAGGATTTCTCGGTAGAGGGCCCTGAGGTACCCGATCATCTTACATCAACGTGGCTTCAGGATTATGACCGGCTTTGTACAACCGCTAGGTCCTTTTTCAAAGAGACCCCGTGGGGACAGGAACTTGCAGTTATCGCACCTAACGGCAGCGTTTAAACTGCTACACGACAGGATTGTACCCGCTTATCATACACCAGGTTATTGCGCAGCTGCTGCATAGCCCGGTGTATGTGGTTTACTACCGATTGGTAATTTATACCGGTTACTTCGGCTATCTGTTCGTAGGTCCAGCCGTCAAAATATTTTAAAAACACCATTTCTTTTTGCCTTTTGGGCAAAGCATTCAGGGCAAGGGCGAGCAGCCTGTTAAATTCAAGGTCATTTTCGCTGTTCACCCAAATTTCTTCCTGGGAAAAAGCAAGATCAATTTCGCGCTGATCGTCGGTTATTGGTAAATGGTTCTTTTGACGCTTAAAATAATTGAGTGCGAGAGATCGCGCCGCCTTAAAAAAGTACACCTTCACATTATGTATGGGGCCAAGCCTTTCCTTACGTTCCCACATTTTTATAAACAGTTCCTGCAGCAGGTCTTCTGATACAATTTCGTCGCGGGTAATTTTCAGCAGGTAATGATAAAGCAGCGGGTACAACTCATGGTGAATAGCCCCGAATTCACTGACATCCCCTTGCCGGGTTTTTTCCCAACGTATTGCTAACTGGTCATTCTTGTTCATAAAAATGCTTGGTTATAATTGATATTAGTTCCTGCAACTCCCGGAAAACGGCCATATAAAATCAGGCTGAAAAAAAAATAGGCCCGGGCATTTTTCGATTGTCGGATAATTGGTTTACAGTAGCTAATATGAGTGGATTTTGGGCGATAGAAAGGCTATAAAATAACCAATCGACATACGTAAACCAGCCAAAAAAGCCTAAAAAACCGGTTTAGAAGCATTTTTTTGATATCAGGGGTACAATTCAGCCTTAACTTAGCGCACAAGGCAATCAGCGGCCTTGTTATGATAATTGGCAAAGCATCAAACTATTGGGGAAGGGCATGGAGAGGCGCAGACTATGGGGCAGCGGATGGCATATAAAATCAGGAGCAGCTCAGGGCTTCCCTTTTGGTGCAGGCGGATCTTTTTTTTGTTTAAGCAAGGGTAAAATTGACTCCCAGTGCCGCTTAATCCGGAGCTGGCTAACCTCGGGTTTCCTGATATGGAAAGCTGGTTCAAATTCGTCAGATTTCTTTTTCTCCATCTTAAAATATTTTTAGGCCCCTAAATAGCTTACCCGGAAACCGGGTTTAACCTTTATTATTCTATGGTGTTTGTTTTTAATATCGGCCTGTACAAAACTTACGCTAATATCCTGATATTCTGTTTAATAAATAGTATCATCCATTAAATTAATTAACCGGTTTTATATAATCACAGTAAACCTGCATCACCTGTCATTAAAAAAAAATTGCGGGGGCAGGGCCCCCGCAACTCAGTTACCAACCCGGATTTTGGGTTAGTTGGGGGTTTAACGTAATTTGTTGGGATGGAAGGGGGTATAAATAATTTTTTTCGGCAAATAACCTGGCCGTTTGATCGATGATCAGGTTGCCATTGGCGTCTTTGGCGTTTGTGGGTACTGGTTTTACAGCATCAGGGCCTAATTGTGCCTGGGTGCCTGTGTATTTATATGATACCGGCCATGGGCTTACAAAACCTGCAGCATTGTCATAAGCGGTACCGCCTATGTTGGTTACCAGGTCCGTTGTGCCGCTGTGCCAGCGCTTAATATCGTCAAACCTAAAATCTTCGTCATAAAGTTCTATCGTACGCTCTCTTCTTATTTCGGTACGCATATCCAGGTTATTGGCATTTACCAGGGCGTTGCTAAGCCCCGGCATGCCGTTGGTGGAGTTGCAGCGCAGGCGGACAAGGTTTACAGATTTGTTGAGGTCAGCATCAGAAATCATTCCGTTTCGCTCATATACCGCTTCGGCATAGTTAAGCAATACTTCGGCGTAGCGGATTACCGGGTAATCTTCCGATTCCTGACCATCTACCAATTGTCTTTCTGATATCCATTTTTGATTGCCATAGCCGTAAGGTTTTGCCGGCCCCAGCGAATTTGCCCTGTCGGCCGCATCTCCGGTCCAGTTAACGCGACCATTTATGCTGTACCAGTAGTACTGGTAAGTAATTTTAATGGTGTATTTTAAACGGTTATCGCGGTTCTGGAATTCTGATAAATAGGTTTGAAAGCCGCCAAATTGCGGCGATTTTTCAACCGGCAGGCCATCGTTACACAAAAACATATTTACAAATTTTTGCCCCACACCGGTTGCCGTACTGCTACGGCTCACAAATACGTTAATCGGCTTCAGCACGTCATCGTACCTGGTCGAAAGTATGTATTCATGGTTAGCGGTTTTGGTTATACCGGCCGGGTTTGATTTGATGTTTTCAAGTATAAATAAATATTTCAGGCAGGAGTCGCCCAGTATGGTGCTGTTGCCGCCAAGCGCGTTTGAAGCTGCAGTGCCAAACAATGCATACTGGTTACTGGCCATAACGGCGGTGCTTGCTGCTATAGATTTATCAAGCAAGGCATTATACCGTGCCGCATCGCCCGACCTGAATTTTTGCCAAGTACCTTCATAAAGTGCAACGCGACTTAAAAATGCCTGGGCTGCCATCTGGGTTACACGGCCAAAATTTGCCGAGTTGGCCGGTAGCGAAACCGGTAGGTCGGGTATGGCGGCCTGCAGGTCGGCTATAATCAAATCGGCTATCTGATCGCGGGTGGCCCTGGCGCCAAACAACTCTGGCGAGGTAAGGTCAAGCGGTTTGGTAATCAGTGGCACACCACCATATTGCTGCAAAAGATCAAAATAGATATAGGCGCGGAAGAATTTTGCTTCAGCCACATATTGGGCTATTTCGGCTGGCCTTGGGTATGATGCGGCCTTATCCAGCAGGTAATTGGTAGCCCTTATCCGGCCATAGTCTACGTTCCAGTTTCCGGCATTTCCAAAATTTGCTTCGGTAACCGGTACAATGTTGGTTCCCGAGCCGTACACGCCACCGCCGCCAAACAGGTCCGATCGTCCGTCGGAATGTGGGTTGTCAGACAAGCCATTAATGGTGGTAAAGTTTTTAAGATAACCGTAATACTGGTTGGCAAAAGTTTTATAATCTGTTGGTGATTTAAAGTAGGCCGCATCTGATAATTGGTCAAGCGGCTTTAAGTTGAGCGTTTTATTACATGACATTATAGTAAAGCCAAAGGCAACCCCTATAACCGACATGAACTTGATATATTTCGTCTTCATTTGATATCGTTTTTTAAATTAAAAAGTCACGTTTACGCCAAGGGTGATGTAACGGTAAAAGGGGTACCTTTCGTTACCGGCCACTGTCCGGGTAACTTCAGGGTCCCAGCCGTCATGTATATAGGTTTTTTCCCACAGGTCGCTGCCCGAAAAATAAATCCGGAGCCCTTTTATGGCATGTGTGTGTGCAAGCAGGCTTTTAGGTATGGTGTAGCCAAGCACCACGTTTTTAAGCCGTACATAAGCGCCGTTTTGCACACGCCAGGTTGATGGCTGATAATTATAGTTGTTGATACCGTTGTTTTGTGCCGAATGCAGGTTTGGATAATAAGCGTCCGGATTTTCGGGAGACCATACATTGCCCAAATATGACGTTGTTTGACCCTGGAAAATAGACAGGAAAGGCACGCTGAAATTTGCTGTTGACCCGGTACGCAATACAGCCCGTTTGCCAACTCCCTGGAAAATGGAGTAAAAATCAAAACCATTCCACTGCAAGCCAAGGTTAAGCCCGTAACTGTACCTCGGGTTATCCGATCCCAGGTAAACAAGGTCGCCCTTATCGGCTGTAGTGCCGCCTATACTCAATTTACCATCGCCGTTAACATCTACAAACTTATTATCGCCGGGGCGCAGGCCACTCATCTGGCCGGCCGGATTGGCAAGCGCCGATGGTATGGGAAGGCCAACGTTATTAGTGCTTCCGGCAGGCGCGTATTGGGCGTTATAAGCATCAACTTCGGCCTGGGTTTGAAGCTTGCCTCCATATTTTAGGCCGAAGTACGATCCAAGGGGATACCCTTCTACTGTGTAGTTATATCCCGGGCCAATAACATTTGCCCCGCCATAATGCACCAGCTTATTTTGATTATCAGTAATTGTACCGCTAACCGAGTAGGTTAATTTACCAATGTTTGACCGCCAGGTAAGGCTGCCCTCATAACCCCAGGTATGTAAGGTTCCTATGTTTTGCGCCGGTGCGCCGGCTCCAAGTACACCCGGGTATAGCTGGCCAAGCAGCATATTATTGTTTTCATTTCTGTAGATGTCAAAAGAGCCCGAAAGGTGGTCGTTTAAAATGCCGAAATCCAATGCCAGGTTCTTTTTAACAACGGTTTCCCAGGTCCTGTTAAGGGAAACCAGGTTTCCTGTGGTGGTTACAGAGGTAGCCAGGTTATTGCCGAGTAATGCGCCGCCACTGTTTACATTAAGCGACTGTAAGTAATCATACAAACCTATGCCGCTCTGGCTGCCGGTGGTTCCGTAACTTACCCGCAGTTTAAGGGTAGTGAAGATGTTCAGGTTTTTAACAAACGACTCTTCGGATATAAGCCATGAACCCAGTACCGAACCAAATATCTTCCACCTTTTATCAGCGATAAATTTTGATGAGCCGTCATAACGGCCCTGTACCTCCAGGTTATATTTGCTGTTGTAGGTATATGTTGCACGGCCAAAATACGATCCCAGGGCATAATGATTCTGGGTTTCGCCATTGGTTACAAAGCCGGCAGTACCGCTGGTAACACCGGTTCCTAACGACGGGATATCATCGCTGCCCAGGTTGTAAGTACGCGTGGTAAAATAATTATACTCATCGCGCTCATAGGAGCTTCCGAGCATTACCCCTACTGCATGAACCTTGTTAAACACGTTATCGTACGATACCCTGCCTGCAAGGTTATAATAAGGCTCGGTGATATTGCTGCGGTTATAAAATGTACTGTTGCCGCCGCTGCCGCCTGCTATAGGGTTGGTTTGTATCAACAGGTTACCGGCATAGTTGTAAAACTGTACCTGCTTTTGCTGTATCCTGCTGTCCTGGTACCATACATGATAGCCGGTTACCGCGGTAAATGTAAGGTGTTTTGCAAAATTGTAAGTAAAAGTTGAATTTAACAGGGCCCTGCTGTTCGACTCTTTGTTATCGCCACCATATTTAAGCAATGCAGGGGCGCTGTAAACCGTTCCCCAGGCATAGGGCTGCCCTTTTGAAGTAAACGCAGGCAAGCCAGGCTGGCCGTAGTTGCTTAGTGCGCTGTAGCCCCCGTAGCTATATAGTGTGGGCTGCTGTATATTATTCCTTTCAAGGGATATGTTGGTTTCCAGGTTTACCCTGTCGCTAAACTTATAGCTATGGTTTAAACGCAGGTTATAACGCTGGTTTCCGTTTAATCCCCATTTTAACTGGCTTCCATCGTTAAGGTAGCCCAAAGATACGCGGTAGCCGCCACGATCGCCTGAACCCGAAAAGCTCAGGTCCTGCTGGGTTGATGTGGCATTTCCCCATAACATTTTTTGCATGTTGGTATCAAAAAAGGTAAAGTCCTTAACATCGCCAAACGATGGCAGCGGCGTGCCGTTATATAAAACACCATTGGCTGATCCGGCGTAGCCTGGTAATTTGGTAATATCGATGTACAGGGAATCAGGCGGATGGGTGGCCAGGTCGGCCAGTTGGTACCAAAGATAGTTGGTAGGGGCCACGCCATAGTTATCGTTAGTTAAGGCCTCTTTTAAACTTTGGCCCCACTGCCGGTTATTGATCAAAATAGGCTGAAGGCCAAGTCGCTTTTGCGATATGGTAGAAAGATATTGAACATCCATTTTGCCGGCCTTTGCTTTTTTGGTGGTGATAAGCACTACGCCAAAAGCCGCGCGTGCACCGTAAATAGATGCGGCGGCATCTTTCAGGAAAGATATATTATCAATATCATTCGGGTTGATGGAGTTCAGTTCGGCATTGTTAACCAGCGCTACACCATCCAGCACAATAAGCGGATCCTGCGTGTTGGTTGATGTGGCCCCGCGGATCTGGAAGTTCCAGTTTTCCCGGCCCGGCTGGGCAGACGTGCGGGTAACCACAACACCCGGAACCTGGCCCTGCAATGATTCAAGCGGGTTGTTTATAGGCCCCCTGTCCTGGAAAACCTTTGAGGATACGGTTGCAACGGCTCCGGAAACGGTAGCACGTTTTTGTTGGCCGTACCCTACCACAACCACCTCTTCCAGGCCTTTGTTTGATGGCTCCAGTTTAATGATCATTGGCTTATCAAAATCGGCTGCCACGGTAACTGATGTATAGCCAATGCTCTTGAACTGCAGCGATGCATTAGCGGGCACTACAATTTTAAAAGTTCCGTTCAAATCGGCGGCTACCCCATTTGATGTACCTACGGCCAGTACGGTTGCGCCTATGACGGCTTCGCCGGTGCCGGCGTCGATAATTTTACCGGTAACGGCCTTGTTTTGGGCCGATGCTGTCGCCCAGCAGGCAATTAACACGAGTACAGCAAACAGCCGTAGTACATGGTGTTTTGTTTGGTAAAAAACATTCATAAAGTGTTGGTTTTATTGTTCATAATTTTGATTTAATGCTGGCTTTAGGCCATTTAATCCATTGGTTTATTTTTATTGCCCGGCTATTAATTAGTATAGTAAAGACATTGAAATACCGGTTGGATACTCATTTTGCCGCCATTTTTTTGATTATAGTATAAATTTTATCGCAATGCCGGGGAGCGTTAAGGATGGGGTGGCCACGAGTAAAAAAAGCTAACAGTATCATTTGGATCCGGGCACATCACGTGGGCAAAGGAAAATTGGGGAAGTTCTGAAACGGGGATTGACGACATAAAATGGCTGTCATCGTGAGCTTGTTGAACATAGCAGGCAGAGGCCTCACCCGCGGGTCTTCAACAGGCTACCCATCACATGTTCAATTCCCCTGTCATCCTGAGGCACGAAGGATCTATCAGCTATGCATGACCGATGGAAAAGTTCGCGAATAGCTGCTTCGTACCTCAGCATGACAGTCTTTTATTTTTGAATATCATTCCCACCTTCAGAATCCGCAAAATTTCCCAAGTCAGGGTGACAGGCCGCGCACTTCGAAAACACAACATGTAATGGGTAGCGGAACCATAGCGGGCAAAGGCCTCTCCGCGCACATCTTCTACAGGTTCAGACCGACAGGCGCACAATTAAAATCCGGCGCGTCGGCGGTAGACTACCGCTGACAGACAAATTGTTAATAACTTTCTATAAAACAATCGTTTGCGCCATTTTTGGCTAAGAGGTGCAACAACAGCAGCATCATTTATTTTAGCTAAAATTTAAAAAAATAACCATATGAAAAAATTCTTCAGCCTTACTGCTGTTGCAGCAGTATTTTGTTTATCGCTTGCAACATCGTTGCATGCCAGTACCGTTGTGCCTAAAGCACATAAACCGCACAAAGCGAAAGTTGCCTTTAAAAAACCCTACGCAACTTTTCCGACAGGCTATACCTGGACTATCGGTTATGATTCCAGCAACCCCTGGGTTTCACTCAACTGGTCGCTGGTTGACAACCCATTTCTTGGGCCTGTACCGTTTACATTTAAAGGCAACACACAAAGTGTCGACCCTCATACAAGTTCATATATTTTATGGATTGGCAGCGCATATACATTGCTACCTAATCAAACCTACACGATGAATATCGGCGGGGTAAATTATTATTTTCATTTGCCCAGCAGCGGATCTGGCCAGTGCATTATTACCGGCCATAGTTAATACCGGGGAATTGTTTTAAAGCAATTCTTTAGATGTAATTTCCCGGCAAAATGGCGTTTATCGTATGGCGGAGACGACTCACCCCGACGAGGCTTCGCCCGTCGCCCCTCTCTCCGGCTGAAGCCGCATAGAGGGGCAAAAGAATAGAGCTTCAACCCTCTTTGCGGCTTCAACCGGAGAGAGGGTGGCCCAGCGCAGCGTCGGCCGGGTGAGTCTTAGTCAGCGTTCAAAGCCAATGTTTGGATAATACCGAAACACGTCATGCTGAGTTAATACACCCAGTAATAAAAAAAGCGGGGTTACCTTTATTGGCGGCCCCGCTTTTTTATTGGATATTAATGTTTTACATCCTAACTTTTACCATGCGCTATTCTGGGTAAGCACACCGTTTGATGAGGTTATAAAAGTTTGCGGTATTGGGAAATGGCTAAACTTGGTGTAGTTAAAGTTTGTTCTTCCATAAACGTTCTTCAGCAGGTTTTCGGTGTAACCCGTTCCGCTGCTTCCGTTTGCGGCGGCTACTTTATTGTAACGTACCAAATCATACCACCTGTTAAATTCCAGCGCCAGCTCAATACGCCGTTCATGCCAGATTGCTAAACGCAGGGCTGTTTTATCGGTTGTTATAATTTGAGGCAGTATCCCGGCGCCGCCGTTATCGCCGGCAGCTATCGATGCGGCAAAGGTTTTATTACCGCGGGCCCGGTACCTTATCATTTCTAAATATTTCAGCGCATCGGCAGTGTTACCCAATTCGTTGCTTGCTTCTGCATCTATTAAAATAATATCGGCATAGCGCAGGTACATCGGATTAACACTTTGAAAATTAAAGTTTCCGGCATTCCAATAGGCAAAAGGCCATATTACTTTTTTATTAGCGTAATCGGTATTTGACGGGAAAACCACAGGCTGGTTGTTATTGTAGCCGGGGATAATATCCGTCCGGGTAAAAAACGTGGCGGCAAAACGCGGATCGCCGCTTTCGTAATTGCTGGCCAGGTTTGGCGATGGATATATAGCACCATTTGCACCCAACGAAGGCAAACCCTGGTATTGCAGGTAAGGTGCATACTGACGGCCCGCAGGCAACGACGCGTTATAAATCAGGCCGCCCGGCATCATGTTTTCAGATGAGTACAAGTGGTCGGGGCTGAATAAATTCCGGTAATCGTTATACAGGCTGTATTCGCCGCCGTTTATAACCATCTCTGCATAAGTTTTGGCATTGGCGTAGTCCTGATCATACAGGTACACTTTGGCCAATAAACCTTGCGCCGTACCTTTGGTAACACGGCCCAGGTTGGCAGTTCCCCATTGTGAACGGGTGGGCAAATGAGCTATGGCATATTTTAAATCGGATATCACCAGTTTAATAATATCGGCATGCGAGCTTTTTGGAATGTTGTACTCCGCAGGGGTTACCGGGTCGTGATCACGTAAAGGGGCATCGCCAAAAACATTGGTTAAATCAAAATTGTAATACGCGCGGAAATATTTAGCCTGCGCCTCATACAACTCGGCCGAATAGCGGGCGGCAAATGTAGGCGTACGGTCAATAACCACATTACAATAGTGAATATTTTCATACGCCCTGCCCCAATACCTTTCAATCATATAGTTATCGGCTAAAAAACTATAATTCTGGAATACGCTAAAATCGGCGTTGGTGCCTACTATAAAATCATCACCGCACATCTCTTTGGTTGAATACTGGTGCTGGCCTATCCTGAATTCGCGCCAGGCAATTGAGCCGTACAGCCGGTTAACAGCCAACCCAAGCGTAGTTGTATCTGAAGAGAAGGTAGCGCTGGAAAGCACTCCTAAAGGCTGCTTATCAAGAAAGCTTTTTTTGCACGACCATAAAGCCAGCAGGTTGAGCAGCATTAATATCTTTACTATATTTTTCATAATTCAAATTCTGAAAGCTTTTAAAAATTTAAGTTTATACCCAGCCTTGCAGTTCCCGAAACAGGATACGTGCGGAAGTCGTCGCCGATGGTTGATACTCCGTAAGCGTTGGATACCTCGGGCGAAAACCCTTTGTATTTTGTGATATAAAAAGGATTGGTTGCATTAACGTATATCCGCAGGCTTGAAATGCCCAGCTTGCTTACTACCGCTTTACCAAACGTATACCCTAATTCCATGTACCGCGCTTTAATGTAAGTACCATCGAAAATGTTGAAATCAGACGATTGTGTTGTTGAAGTATTTACGGCATAACGGGGAATGCTGGTATTGGTATGTGTCGGGGTCCAGGAGTCAAGCCACTCTACATTAAGGTTAGAAAGGCCCGAGCTTACAAACTGGTTACGCGAATCGTTATAAATCTTCCCGCCAAAGCTACCCATCATATCTATGGCGATATCAAACCCTTTGTAGGCAGCTGTTATTGAAATACCGCCAACAAATTTTGCATAGGGCGAGCCGATATCTGTTTTGTCGTTGCCATCAATAAAGCCATCGCCATTGATATCTTTAAATAGCAAGTCGCCCGGTTTAAGGCCCGACCAGTATTGTTTGCCGGCGACACCACTTTTGGTAGTCGCATCGGCATTTAACTGATCAATTTGCGCCTGGCTTTGAACTATCCCTGCCGATTTATATCCGTAAAAATCGCCAATTGGAAAGCCCTGTTTAGATATGTGGGTAGATGGCACCATAAAATCTGAAGCGTAGGATGTTAACCCTTTAAAATCAAGAATTTTATTTTTGTTGGCGCTTCCGGTAACTGTTACACCATATTTAAACTGGCCAACCCTGTCGTTCCAGCTTGCCTGGAACTCAAAGCCGCTGTTGCGTACTGTTCCGGCATTTGAGTAAGCAGCGCTTGTTCCTGTAGAGCCGCCGGGGATGGGTAACACCAGGAGCAGGTTTTTGGTATCGCGCCTGTAGTAATCGGCTTCAATCCGCAGGCGGTCGTTAAGCGTGGTAAACTCCAAACCAAGATCGGATTGTTGTGAAACTTCCCAGGTAATATCGCGGTTGGCAGCGGCAATTATGGTTGCCATTGGATAAAATACCCCGTTAAAAACGCCATCGTAGGTTGTTTCCTGGTTAAGTGTGCTATAGGTTTGATAGTTGGCAATTTTATTGCTTCCTGTTTGCCCCCAACTGCCGCGGAGTTTAAGATTGCTGATCCAGGTTACGTTTTCCATGAATTTTTCCTGGGATACCCGCCAGCCCAATGCTACCGAAGGGAAATATCCCCACCTGTTGCCATCAGCAAATTTTGAAGAACCATCACTCCTGAATGAAGCCGTTAGCAGGTAACGGTCCATGTAGCTATAATTTGCCCTGAAAAGATAGGACAGGATTGATTCGCTTGAAGGCAATGCGCCTAATGAATTGATGCTGGTGGTTGGATACACCTGTATGTAGCGGTAATTGGGGTCGGTTGTGGTCAGCGGTCCGCTGGCGGTTACGTCAACACCGCCGTAGTTGGTATTTTGCGCTGTGTAGCCACCCAATAAATTAATATGGTGTTTGCCAATTTGTTTGTTATAAGTAAGGGTATTTTCCCATAACCACGATGACACGGTAGTATACCCGTTTTCGATAGTGGTTTGGTTTGCTTGATTTGCCCCCAAATTGTAAGATGGCGTATACTTGTTTATTTTGTTTTGTGTATAATCTACCCCGTAACTGCTGCGAAATACCAGGCCATCAAGCAAATTGTAGTTCAGATAACCGTTGCCTACAAATTGCAGGGGATGTACTTTGTTATCTTTATGATAATACAACTCGGCAAAGGGGTTTACAATATCAATATCCTGGCCTTTTGAAAAAGACCCATCGGGGTTATAAACCGGTAACAACGGCGAGATGCGGGAAATAGAGTTTATTCCGCGACCGGTGTTTGAAACACCATCGCCATTATAGTTGCTGCTGGCCAGTGAAAGGTTGTGCCCTATAGATAACCTGTTGCTTAATTTATACCCGTTATCGGCCCGCAGGGTAAGGCGGTTATAATCGGTGTATTTTAAAACACCTTCTTCTTTGTGGTAGCTGGCGCTGATATTATAATTTACATTTTCGTTACCGCCGCCTACCGAAAGGCCATAATCGCTCACCATTCCTTTTTGGGTTACCTCTTTAATCCAATCGGTACCGGCACCAATGGTATCCAGGTTATTATAAACCGGGGATGCGCCGGCATTGGTTTTAAACAGGTTTACCAGTTGCGCGTACTCTTTACCGTTGGCAACATCGTATTTACGTGTCAGAAACTGGAAGCCATGAGAGGTAGTAAAGTTAATGACCGGTTTACCTGTTTTGCCTTTTTTGGTAGTAACCAGGATAACACCGTTTGCGCCGCGCGAGCCGTAGATGGCGGTAGACGAGGCGTCCTTTAATATTTCCATTGATTCTATATCGCCCGGGGCCAGGAAAGTAATGTTGGCCACCATCATACCATCAACAACATAAAGCGGGCTTGCATCGCCGTTGGTACCTAAGCCCCTGATAAATACAGATGGGGCCGTGCCCGGGCCGCCCTGGTTTAGTATTTGTACGCCCGGCGCCTTGCCTTGTAAAGCTTCGGCAGCATTGCTACCGCCAATTTTGGTAATATCAGCCGCCTTAATGCTGGTTACCGAGCCTGTAAGGTCTGATTTACGCTGAACGCCGTACCCTACCACAACCACTTCATCAAGGGTTTTACCGGCCGATGCCATTTTAACCACCATAGGGCCGCTAAAATCAGCCGCCATATTAACGGCGGCATAACCCATGCTCTGGAACCTTAAAATTGCCTTTTGGGGTACGCTGATAGTAAATTTGCCATCGGCATCGGTAGCAACACCGTTTGCTGTGCCTGTAACCATTACCGATACGCCAACCAGTGGGGTCCCGTTCCCGGCGTCGACAACTTTACCAGAAACCGGCTTGTCCTGGGCGCTGGCAAGCGCGGTAAAAAAACACAAAAAAATGATGGTTAGCAGCCATCGGATACGGAAAGTAAAATCTCTCATAATTTTGGATTTAAAAGTTTAAATAATTGGATTTCGGTCCGGCCAAATTGGGTGCTGACAGGATTTCGAGTGCTAATCTCGATTGAAAACCGCTCTTTTGGAGGCGGCTAAACGGCCAAACAACGGCGGTAGATTTGCATATTTAAGCTCAAAAAGGGCTATAAAACGCCAATTAAAGCAATTGGCGGGATTGTCGCCGTTTTACCGGGCGCGGCAAAAAACATTTTAAATAAAAACCCGGCCAGGAAGCAGTTCCTAAACCGGGTTAGATTGAAATACAGGCGCTTTGTACATTGGGCCGCCTGCCAGCCTACCTGGTGTTTTCGGGCGCCATTCCGGCGCCCAGGTTGTAACTTTTAACAAAGGTTTTCCGGTATTTGCGGATAAAATCTGACGGATTCATTTCAAAAAGCTTGCAAAATTGTTCCCTGAAATACCTTACATCCTGGAAACCAATTTTGTAGGCCACCTCTTTAATCTGCAAATCGCTTTGGATCATCAGTTCGGCAGCTTTCCTGAGCTTAATATGCCTGATAAATTCGGAAATATTTAAACCAGATATCGCCTTTACCTTCCGGAACAAATTAGACCTGCTCATTCCCATTTCCCTGGTGAACACAGACACCGAAAAGTTTTCATCATCCAAATGCTTTTCGATCAAAGAAATACACTTTGTTAAAAAATAGCTGTATTCCTCCGGAATTTTCAGGTTGTTACTCTTCAGCGTCACTTCGTTCAGGAAAAACTGCTTAAGTGTATTCCTGCCTTTTAAAATACTTTTAATACGGGCTATCAGCAGGTCGTTTTCAAAGGGCTTGGTGATATAATCATCAGCACCGCATTCAACCCCCTTTAACTTTATTTCGGGCGAAGAGCTGCCGGTTAAAAGGATTACAGGGATATGGCTAAACGAGGGTGAATCTTTTAATTTTGAACAAAACTCAATCCCGCTGAATTCCTTGATTACCACATCACAAACAATGATGTCAGGATCTGCCTGCATTACAATCTCAAGTCCCTCAACAGTATCTTTTGCTTCATAAACGTTGTAGGAATCTTTAAGCAGCTTGCGAAGGTACTGGCGGATATCGCCGTCATCATCAATAATCAGTACCGATGGCTTGTCCTTTACAATGCTTTCCATCAATTCGCTTACATGATCGGGTTTTTCCGGCTCTTTTAGCAGTCCGGGTTCATGATCTATGATGGCTTCGTTCAGGATCTCAAACGCCGATGAATGAAAAACCGGTTTAGTCACCTCGAGGGGTTTTGTTATCGCATCTGCCCCTGGCAACTCAATTTTGAAAACTGTTCCATCCCCCGGCGTGCTGGTGTATGATAAATGGCCGTTATGAATATCAACATATTTTTTGGCAAGGAATAAACCGATACCAAATCCGCTTTGGTTGGCCCTGTCCGTTGCTTCCTCGCGGTAAAACTTTTCAAAAAGGCGGTCGCCTGTTTCTGCAGAAATTCCGTGCCCGCTGTCACGTACCTCTATTTCAACCTTATCATTTACCTCCCGGATATACATGGCCACGTTACCATGATCGGGCGTGAATTTCAGGGCGTTGGAAAGTAAGTTAAATAACACAATCTCAATTTTTTCCCTGTCAATGCAGGCCAGTATCTCCTGGTCTATATGCAATTGATAATCAATATGTTTTGCCTTAGCCTGGTTATTAAAGCAAGAGAATACTTCGCGGGCAATGTCCGACAGGCTTACCCATTCTTTTTTCAATTCGGTTAGTTCATTATCTGTCGACCGGAAAAGCAGCAACCTGTCCACAAGGCCCAGTAGTCTCCTGGCATTCCGGTATACCGAACTCAGGTCTATCAGGTCGATGTTTTTGCCGTTATTTTGTAGTAATTCCTTTATCGGGTTGGCAATAAGTGTGAGCGGGGTGCGGAATTCGTGCGAAATATTGGTAAAAAAAGCTATCTTCTTTTCATTAAGCTCCTTTTCCTGTTCTACCTTCAGGTTGGCCAGTTTAACTTCATAGTGCAGCTGGTTTTCCTTTTTGTGGTAATAAATGTACCCGTAAACCGATGCAGATATCATACCCATATAAAGCAAATAAGCCCACCAGCTCCTGAACCATGGCGGCAGTACGGTAATGGATACTATTTTTTCTTTTGTATTCCATACCCCATAGCCGTTGGTGGCTTTAATATGCAGGGTGTAATTGCCTTCGCTTAATCTTGAATAATTTAAAACCCGCGCGTTATTAACGTAGTTCCAACTTTTATCCCAGCCTTGCAGGTAATAGGCATACTGTATTTTTTCGGGAAGCGAATACTCCAGGGCCACATACTCCATAGAAAGTACGGCTTTATCATACGGTAACTGTATTTTATCGATATCGTAAATATTAACCGCGTTTTTTATATAGGCATTATTGGCGTTAACGTTTTCATTTTCAATATTAACCTGCGTTATCAGCAAATCCGGAAAGTTGTAAAAACGCCTGATGCTATCCGGGTGAAAAATATTAAACCCTTTTATCCCGCCAAAAAGCAACTCGCCCGACGCCAATTTTCCGGATGCATTAAAATAAAACTGGCTGGATTGCAGCCCGTCTGACCCAAAGTAATTTTCGAATTTTTTTGTCGCGAGCTTTAATTTTGATAAGCCGTTGAAGGTGCTCATCCATATATTTCCCTTTGCATCGTTTTCGATGTTTAATATCGTGTTGTTGGGCAGCCCGTTGTTTTCATTATAAAAGGCTATTTTCCCGGTAGCCAGTTCATATGTCATTAAACCTTTGCCGTGGGTACCAATAAATAAGGTGCCATGGGCAACAAGCAAACTGCGTACTGCAATATTTGACTGTATTACCACCGACTGTCCGGTTTGTTTATTAACCCGCACCAGGTTTTTAAAACTGCCCAGCCACAAATTGCCCTCACCGTCATCGGTCATCGACAGCACGTCGTCTTTAACATCAAAACCTGCCGAAACAAATTCTCCGGCTGCCTTATCAAAATAAAAAAGCCTTTCGCGCTCAACCCCTCCTTTTTCGCCCCTTAAAAGCGTAGCCCAAATTTTGTCGCCGGCATCCTGGTAAATTTTCCAAACGGATTTCCTGCTGTTCGCACTTTTTTGAAACGGTACGTTTTTAAACAAATGAGCGCCCGGATCATAAATATCAACCCCGCCCCCAAATGTGGCTACCCATACCTGGTTTTGTTTATCTTTAATAATTGATGAAACCCGGTTACTGCTTAGCGATCTCGGATTATTATCATCGTGCTGGAAGGTAGTGAATGTATTTTTACCCCTGTTCCATACACTAATACCCGAACCATCTGTGCCAATCCAGATGTTATGGCCTGCATCCTCACCAAACGAAAATGTAAAATTAGATACCAGGCTGTTTTTATTATAAGGCTGATGAACAACGGTTATGAACTGGTTTTTCTTTGGGTCGATAACACTAATCCCTCCCCTTAACGTGCCAATCCATTTACGGCTTTGGTTATCCTCGTAAAGGGAATAAACCGAGTTACTTGAAAGCGTGCCGGCATCCTGCTGCTGGATAAGGGTGCACTGGCCCCCGCCAAATACGTTTACAGTGCCCACACCCAAACCATCAGTTGCCAGCCATAGGCTTTTAGATTTATCAAAGTAAAAATCAAATACTTTGATATTATCAAGCGCCTTGTTACCAAAAACCTGGTGCTTAAGCTGGCTGGTTGCAGTATTAAAAGAAAACATACCCCCGTTTGTGCTTATCCAAAGGTTACCATCAGGGCCTTGCTTCATGCGGTTAGCCAGCGGAAGCGGGCCGCTAACCGGCGCCACGATATTTTTGCCGGGTAAAAACCTGCATAAACCAATATTATCAACAACCAGCCAAATACTGTGGTCGTTAAGGATTGCAAGCGCGGTTACAGTGTATTTCCATTGCTGTTTTTTTTCGGCATTTAACAAGGGTACCTCAACAGCAAAAGCCGCATTTTCATAATAGATCATTAAACCGGCATCTGTGGCCCCGATCATCATATTGCCCGACAAATCCTTTTTCAACACGTTAATCACTTTATCAACCGGCATGGGTGCCAAAGTGCCCGCCGGGCCGGATTTGTAGGTTATCCGCGAAAAACGAAGCGTTTTACTATCCAGGATACCGATACCCAGGCGGGTGCCAACCCAAATCTGGTCCAGCTGGTCCTGCTCCAGGGCGGTGATGGTGTTTTCCGGCAAACTTGCCGGGTCATTTATTTTGTTCCTGAATTTTTTAAAGGTATAGCCGTCAAACCTGTTAAGGCCGTCGAGGGTACCAAACCACATAAACCCAAATTTATCTTTAAAAATGGTGGTTACGGTATTGTTTGACAGGCCCTGCTCAATCCCCAGGTACGACATGGGAAGCGGGGCCGAATCTGCATTATACTTTAACAGTAAAAACGCGGTTATAAAAAGCAATTTCTTCATAAAATGCTGCAGGCTATGGTGCTATTTTTAGCGACAGAATTTACCTGTTTAAGGCGATTTATTAATGGTGTACTAATTTAGCAATTATTAAAATTTTTACCTCTAATAAATGATTGTTTTTTTAACACTTATTTTACCTGCCCGTTATCTGTCTTAAAGCAAAAATGGGGCGCAAACATGCACCCCATCCGGGTTAATACCTTATTTTCATGTAACACCGCATAAATCGCCAGTAGTCATTATCAAAATCAGTTGATAATGATTTTTACGGCATACTGGTTATTTAGTTGCAAGATATAATTACCTGAAGGTATGTTTGTATTCAATTGTACCGGCAATAGGTTCCCGGATTTTGTTGCAGATTTTCTGTATACCACCTTACCATAAAAATCGGTGATGGTAAGCTGCACATCACCATCCGGAATAATTGGCGTTGTACGTACGGTGAAATGTCCGTTTACTACCGGATTTGGATACGTCACAAAACCGGGATTCTCCGTAACCGGCTTTTGGAATTCCATAGCATTATTCCCGCCCAAACTCAGGGCAAATGATGTCGGCTGGTAACTGCCCGGCTCGGTTCCATATATCAGGCTGCCTTTATAGTAAACGCAAACGTGGTTGTTGGCGCTCATTGCGCCTGTTTGGTACGAGTAATCATTAGCCTGGTTAAGCGCCGACCAATCTGCCTTTGCTATCCGGTACTGGATATTTCCCGAACTGGTGAGCGGGTACAACTGCCCCGCCGTCGAGTCTATCTTCAGTTCCAATTCCGAATCGGCGGTGCTATAGGACGGGCTGAGGCCATAAAACTGTCCGCTGATCTTTGTGGTGCCCAGTTTAGCATAATCTATAAAATAGTTAAGGCCGGCGTTAGAATCCTTTGTAAAGAAATAGCGGACCTTTATATCCTTGTAGCTTAAGGCCGTATTGCCGGTATTATCAATCCTCAGGTAAGTACTTATGGTGCTGCTGCCTGCTGCTATGCTTTGTGTAAAAGCGGTAACGGCTGTTGAAGGCTGAATAAGCGAAGGTTCGGTACCCCAAATTAAAACATTGTTTCGGTACAGGGTAAACTTGCTATTCTCGGCATAAGCTGTGCCCGGCTGATATGAATAATCATTACTTTCATCAAATAACGACCAATCTGAATTGGCCACCCGCGTTTGGATTTCCCCGGTATTGGTTTGCGGTGCAAGCATAGCCGTACCGTTATCAAACGAATATTCAATATACCCAAAAGCGTTATTCCTTGGCTGGGTAAGCGGAACGTACCTGCCTTTAATTTTGCTGTTGCCCATTTGCGCGTAATCCACGTAGAAATTTATTCCCGCGTAATTTTCGGCGGTTATCCAGTAGCGGGCGGTCAGCTCGCTGTAAGCTACCCCAATGCTATCTGTGCTGGCTATCATCAAATAAGGCTTGATAGTGTTATTTGTTAGTTGCCCGTTGTCGCCATCTTTATACAATACTTTTAATTGAACAGGCAATATCCTAAACTGCTGACTTACCGCGGCCGAATCATACTGAAAATTGCCCTGCTGCACGGCGGTAATGGTAACAGTACCAGGCCCCACAAGGTGTACAAGCCCATTGTTAACAGCAGCCACCCCAGGATTTGAGCTGATAAAAGTAACCGGAAGCGAAGAGGTGGAGGATGCTGTTATGGTAAAATCAGCATCGCCAAGGCGCTTAACACTGATTGGATTAAAAGTGATTTGCTGCGTTTTTTTACTGACGATTAACGTTTGGGAAACCGGTACCGCCGGACGAAAAAGATCAAAACCAGCCTGCGAAGCCGTTATGCTGACTGTATCGGCCTTAATGATATGTAACTTTCCGTTAACTACCGAAACTACCGAAGTATCAGAACTGGCATACGAAACCGGCAGACCGGAAGAAGCCGTGGCGGCAGGGTCAAAATCCGCATCGCCAACAAATTTGGCAGGTATTGCGGCAAAGGTAATAGCCTGGTCTTTTCCGGTTAAACCGGCTATTTCGGCTGTGCTTAATGCGCGGCCGTAAATCCTGAAATCGTCAATGGCCCCTTTAAACATCGGGTCGTTAAACTGCGATTTGCCCAGATAGTTCTGGGTAGTATTGCCCAGGTCGGCGGGTTTGATGGTGATGGTGGTACTGGTTGCCACAAGCGCGCCGTTAATGAACATGTTAAGCGTGTTGCCGGATTGCGTAATGGCAAGGTGTGTCCAGGTATTTAACGGGAAAGTATAGTTATACCTCAGGTTCAATTCGGCCGGCGTGCCGTTTTTTATACCGTACCCTACAATTGATTTGCCACCGGTAACGCCTGTTTGCACGGTTAAAAACATATAATTAGTGGTGCTTGAGCCAAAGTCAAATACCCGCATCCAGTTTGAAAGGGCATCCATTTTTACCCATGCCGCTATAGTAAAGTTGTTCAGGGTGTTTACAAACCCTGCAGGCAGTGTAGCGTAGGCGGTTGACGTGCCATTTAAATAAAGCGACTGATCAATATAACCGGCCTGTCTTACTGCCGCAGTTGCCATACTGCCATGCACAGCGCTCCAGGAATCGAGTATTTGGGTTCCGCCGGCTTCATTAAACCTGTAATAATGTACCTGGCCAATATTTGGGGTAGCAACGGCTACGGCGCTGTTAGGGTTATCGGCATTATTGATAACGGCCGAAACTACGTAATAATAAGTGGTACCGTTAACCACAGTAGTATCTGCAAACCTGTTTGTTGCTACATTAGCTAATATCGTAAATGGTCCTGCCTGGCTGGCCGAACGTTTTACATTATAAGCCGCACCATTCAGGGCATCCCATTCAAGGATTGTTTTTTTATCGCCGCTTGCCACATTAAGCCCGTCGACAACATTGCTTTTAATAACAAAAGTGATAATAGCGGTAGCGGTTAAAGTATCATTAGAGGCACTTACCGATACCGGGAAAGTGCCAACCTGTACCGGCGTTCCTGAAATAATTCCTGTAGCGGTATTTATAGCTAAACCGGGAGGCAAGCCGGTTGCATTAAAGCTTTTGGGCGAATTTATTGCTGTAACCTGGTAACTGAAGGCAGACCCTACAATGGCCTTAGCCGAATCGGCGCTGGTTAGTAGCGGTGGTGTTGTTCGGTTATCCCTTAAAATTACATCATTGCCGGTACCGCCCTTGTAACTGATGCGAAAATTGGTACCATTAATGTTGACCATCGACAATTCAGGCAGATTTTTAAAAGTTCCGGATACCGCAGCAGTACCGGTATTGTTTATAATAGTAAAAATAGCCCCCCTGGGAACTGAATCAGCCGACAGGCTTTGAATGGATAATAAAGGAGCGTTCAGCGTAACAGAGCCCGCTTTTACCTGGTCGGCACTATCTTTTGCTACTTTAATTTCGGCTTTCAGGGTAGCATCAGCATTCATGGTTAATAGTCCTGTCACCGTCATTGTGCCAATGGCGTTACTACCCGGCGACAAAAACGATCCTGCACCGCTGCCCGAACCTACGGTGAGCGCCGCGGCGCAAGTGCCTATACCACCAATGGTACCGGCATTTACCAATACCGGGCTGGTTACCTGCCCAACGCTATCGATAAGAAAGGCGCCCGCATTTACAGTTGTACCACCGGTATAATTATTAGTGCCGGTAAAGCGCAAAGTGCCCGTTCCCTCTTTAATAATGGCAATTGCGCCGGATATAATGCCGCCGAAGGTTGTGTTTTTGTTTAATGCGCCAATACTGATAACAGGGCTGCCGTTGTCCCTCCTCATTTGCCCGTTTCCTGATAATGCACCAAACTGCAGTACACCGGTAAAGGTAAACCCATGGGCGTCGGTAAAACCGCTGTTTAACACCCAGCTGGCTTTCGCGCTGCCGGATGTAGGCGTATTGAAACGGATGCGTGAGTTGGAGCTTCTGTTTATCGAAATGAAAGTTCCTTCAAAACCGGTGTTATCTCCGTTTAATTGCAAACCCTGAGTGTTATTACCATCGTGTTCAAGGGTTCCCTTACCCAGCAGCCTGCCCGCAAGCGCAAGGCCTCCCCCATCAATATACATATAACTTTTTACCGAATCTTTAACAATTACATCGTTGAAGATAGTGCCGAAGCCATTATTCATCAGTGCCCCACCGTTCAGGATAATCTTACCCGTTCCGGCGGCTCCCGATAGCGGAGCTCCTATTGTACCAGTTCCTGTACCTCCAAGCTGCAATGCAAAGTTTGGCGGCCACCCGCCGGATCCCCCGCCATTTACAATGGTATTTCCCGAATAGGTGTTTAGCCCTTTGAGCACAACCGTGCCCGATCCGCTTTTTACAATTCCGCCGCTGCCGCTTATCACCCCGCCCAGGGTTAAAGCTCCTGCATTAGTGGTAACAGAAACCGGCCTTGTTATAACCACCGGTAAATTAATAACCTGCCCATTGGCCGAATAGTTATAAATATCGTTCCCCACAGTTACACCGTTACCGGTAAAGGTATATGCCGCCGCATTGCTGTTAAATATCAGCCTGGGTATTTCCAGGCCGTTAATATCGTTGTTTAACGCAGTTACTGAAGAATTATTAAAAGTTAAAAGCGCTGGAGAAACAGGCGCCGTAGTGCTTTCCCAGTTGGCAGGGTTTGTCCAGTTGGCGTCGGCTGCTGTTGCGCTCCAGTTGTTTGATGATGCTCCCGGCACACCAAGCACCTCGGCCGAGTTGCCACTTTCGAGGCTCGATCCCTTCGAGGCAACCACATAATAATAGTATCCGCCGTTGCTTAAATTTTGATCTGTATAAGTAGTATCTGTCACTCCGCTTGCTATTATTGTATACGGCCCGCCACTGATTGCCGCACGTTTTATGGTGTAAGTAGCCGCGCCGGTGGCCGTATGCCAGCTAAGGCTGACTTTTGAATCAAGATTGGCGGCACTTAACGACGTAACCAGGGAAGGAGGCAACAGGATACCCGCCTCGTTAGAATTTGAACTTTCCAACGCACCTGCGCTGGCAGTAACCACATAATAGTTAGGCCCCGGGTAGGGATTGGCATCTGTATAAGCAGTTGATACTACATTTGATACGATTACAGAATACGGCCCGCCCGAAGTTAGCGAACGCTTAACGGTATAGCTGGTAGTATTTGGCGATGCAACCCATGAAAGGCTAACGCTGTTGTCATTTTGTTTAATAAGTGCAAGCGATGCCGGCGCCGCGGGTGCAACGTTGTTCCTGACGGTAATTATCAGCAAATCGGATCCGGTGCCGTTAGCGTTAGCTGCTTTCATCGTTACCACATATTTACCAGGCGTAGTTGGCGAACCGGAAATAACCCCTGTTGTCGGATTGACTGACACCCCGGGCGGCAATCCATCGGCCTGGAATGAGGTTGATGAAGGCGATGTAAGTATGGTAAATGAATAGGGCAAATTTACAGTAGCTGTATCTGCGTTTGCACTGGTTATCACCGGCGCCCCGGCAGGAATGGTATTGGTAATGCCAACATCCGTAAAGGTGGACGAGTTTAACGCTGACGCGTTGTGCGAAGTAACACATAACCCAACGTAGGCTGTGGCCGATATTGGTGTTTCTACAGTGGAGATACAGGTCCAGTTTATACCGTCTTCTGCATGGTATGCATAAATTCTGGTGCCCAACCGTTCCAATTTCAGCCAGTAAGGCGCACCTGCAATGCCATGGTTCTGGTAGCCGGCCGGCGGATTATTCCATGATACATTGGTTTTATTCCAGGCCGTGGCACCACGCCAGGAGGCATCCGCCTCGCCCGATTTTTTGATGAACAACCCCACATATTTGGCATTTTCGGCAAGCGACTCGCGGAACATGACCCCAGCCTTTGCATCGGGGCTGGTATTATCTATGGCAGTTACCCGCGTAATGATAGCTGCATCGCCGGTTATTTGTTTAAATGCAAAATGGAAAGCATCCGGAGCCGTAAGCGGTGGCACCGGTATATCGGCCCCGGCGCCTTTTATGGTCCATGTGCCGTTGCTATTGCCTGCGCTTCCGGCCAACCCCACGTTGCCTACATCAATATCAGCAAGGCCTGCAACGCCCGCAAAAGTAGGGTGGGTAATTGGAGCGGGTATTGTTGCTGTAGAATTATCGGCCGTTTTAAGAAACAAAAATGATTCAACCCCTTCTCCTATCAGGCTATCGAGTTTCAGGGTATAGGGTGCCGGCAGGCCTTTGCGTAAAGTATAGGCACCCCGGATAATATTATAAAAATTCATTTTGCGCCTGGCACCCCTGGGGCCACCAAAGCCACCTCCCCAAAACGCGTATGCGCCCCCAAACTTAATGTAAGGAATGTCGGTAGTTTCTGCCTGGTATTGCGAATATAGTTCGCTTGCAGTAAGCAAACGGTTATCCAATTCGCCAAATAAATCTATCCCCTGCTTCCAGGCTACTTCCGCATTCCACGCAAGGGCTTGTAGCTGGCCTGCCCAGTGCCCTTCGTCCCTTCCGCTGTCTCCTACCTCGCCATTACTCAGGCTGTTGGATAATCCCCCGGCTGCATCTTTACGCAGGTCGGCTATAGCCTGGTTCCATTTTGTGGCATCGTCCAAAAAAACAGCTATGGCCAGCGCCGCCTTAAGCTGAATAGCGCCCTGGTTTGCGCCCCTTACCGGGTTTGGTACATCCACCTGCGGCCAAAGCACGTTGTTAAAGTAATTATTAACATTTGTGGTGTTTGCAGCCGTCCATCCAGGGTAGGTAGATTTAAGGATATCCGCGGCAGTAACATACCGTTCGGCGTAATCACCCAGGTCAAGGAAAGTTTCGTCGCCCGTCCACTTGGTGTTTGTTACCGCCCAGGCATTCAGTATATCGGTGGCTTTTTGCGCGTAGGCCGTGTTGCCAGTAAATACATACATAAATGTCAGGTTAAAAACAGCCTGCATGTCGTTCTTGAACGGTGTATTATTAATATCAGGCGCCCTGCCTACAATGGCGAATGGCCCCTGCATGCCATATGTTAACTGCGATTTGGCATCCGCGGCAAACGCAGTATAAGCAGTTTTCCAGGGCTCCACAGCAATATTTGCTTTTAGTTGTGCCAAATCGTAATTGGTAAAGGGGATGCCGGGATGGACAAAGGTTTGCCCGCATGCCTGCTTTGGCGCGGCAATGATAACCGGCAGCACCCACAAAAAAATTAGCTTAAACAGTTTTGGTAGTTGTACTTTCATAATATAGGTTTTAAATAGGCTTCAGTAAAAAAGGCATAACAGGCATGGGCAGCAAACTTCAATTAGCAGTATAATCGGCCGTCTGCCAGGTAGGTTACCGCTGAAATAAAACAGGGGCCTATGGTTCAGATAAGCATACCGGAAATTAAAACCCGCTTAAAAAATTAATTAATTGGTTATTATATCGTACAGACATTGGCTGCCCTACATCAAATCAACAGGCATCAACAAAGCAAATGTCAGTGTTTTACAAATCTTTTAACAGCTGCATAATGGCCAGATACAGGTGGCAAAATGTATTTAAAGCAATTGCAATAAAATGTTATTCACCCTGAAGTATCTCCCCTATCGGCAGCTGTAAGTACAGACAACCGTAAAAGATATATATACTCACCCCGGATATAAATTATTTACAAACCAGGTTATAAATGTAATGCGGATTTTAATGACAACGTAGATGCCTTGGTTATCGAACGGTGGTTCGCGAAGCGATAAAACACGGCTTACCACGAATCTTCTTAAAAAAAAAACCTCATTGCTTGATACCCACCATCATGTATTGAAATTTACATAAACATTCGCTGAACGCTGGCTACGACTCACCCGGTCGAGGCTACGCCCGACCACCCTCTCTTCGGCTTCGCCGGAAAGAGGGTTTTAAAGTTAACTATTTAATAATGTGCTATTTACCTAAATTTACATTTCCCAAACCCTCTTTGCGGCGCAGCCGGAGAGAGGGTCGGCCAGCGCAGCGTAGCCGGGGTGAGTCGTAGCCACCGTGCGATGACACATGGATAGTTGCTTGATTAGAAATATCAAAACATTATAAACATATTTAGGGTTTATAAGGCTTAAAAAACTCAAACAAAACCTCAACAAATGCTCCGAGCGTTGCCAAGACAAAAGACTTCCACCCCAAACTAAAAATGAAAACAAATTTTGCGTAACCATTTGGTTTCATATATATTTGTAACCAAATGGTTTCATATAGTCATTTTTAAACATATGCACCGAGACGTTTTTAAAGCCATTGCCGATCCTACCCGCCGCGAGATCATCAACCTGATTGCCCACCAAAGCATGAACCTGAATGCCGTGGCCGATAACTTTGACATGAGTCGCCCCGCGGTATCCAAACACATTAAAATATTGACCGAATGCGGCTTACTGGTGATTAAGCAGCAAGGCCGCGAACGCTATTGCAGGGCCGACCTGAAGCAATTGAAAGAAGTTACCGACTGGGCCGAACAGTACCGCCGTTTTTGGACCAATAAACTGGATGCCCTTGACGCGTTTTTAACCAACGAACAAAACACACCATCTATATAAACAAAAAATTGAAAAGCTATGAACACAGAACCTTTTGTAATTGAGCGCATTTACAAAGCTCCCATCAGCAAAGTTTGGGCGGCTATTACCGATGTTAATAAAATGGCGGAATGGTATTTTAAGCTGGCCGATTTTAAACCCGTAGTAGGCTTTGAATTTGAATTTACCGGCAGCGACGGCACCACAGAGTTTTTACACAAGTGCAAAGTTACCGAGGTGGTTGACGGCAGCAGGCTTACCCACAGCTGGACGTATGACGGCTATGAGGGCTATTCGGAAGTAACATGGGAGTTGTTCCCCGATGGCGACGGAACCCGCCTTAAACTTACGCATGGAGGCCTGGAAACTTTCCCGGGTTTGCCGTCATTCAAACGCGAAAACTTTGTGGCCGGATGGACACATATTACTGGCACATCGTTGAAAGAGTACCTGGAAAAATAATTAAAACCGGATTGAAGAATCTTGAAAAGAAAGACTTTTGTAGGATTGGGGTAACATGTTTGATAAGGCGCTAAAGGGATATTTGGAAAGGTACTGCCTCGCTCCACTGCCATCCTGAGGAACGAAGGATCTGTCAGCCGTGCATGACCGATAGAAAAGTTCGTAAGTAGATCCTTCGTGCCTCAGAATGACAGTCTTTTTTCGAATGACATCCCCCCCTTTGCGGCCTACGGAATTTTACAACGTGACACGTCCAAGGGGAATAACCCTTTTTGCACAGCCCACTCAATACTTGTATTATTGTATGTGCAATCTACTCTTACAAGCCATATTAAAAAGTTCGTTCAACTTACCGCGGACGAGGAACAGTTGATCAATGCGGCAGTAACTGTAAAAACGGTTAAGAAAAAAATATTCCTGCTGCAACCGGAGCTTGTTTGCAAAGAACTTTTTTTTGTAAGTAAGGGTTGTCTTCGCCTGTATTTCATCAACAAAAAACTAAATGAGCAAACCACACTGTTTGCCATTGAAAACTGGTGGATGACTGATTTTGACAGCCTGGAAAGCGGCCGTGCATCTTCCTGCTACATCCAGGCGGTTGAGCATACCGAAGTCATCAGCATCAGCAAAAATAAACAGGAGGAGCTTTTTGAGGCAGTGCCCAAACTGGAACGCTATTTCAGGATAGTATACCAACGCGCCTTTAGCGCAACCCAAACCCGCATTAAATATATTTATGGCATGAGCGACGAAGAACGTTACCGCCATTTCAGCAGCCTTTTCCCGGCATTTATGCAGCGCGTGCCTCAATATATGCTGGCATCGTACCTGGGCTTTACCCCACAGTTTATGAGTAAAATAAGGGCGAAAAAAGTTTAGCTATCCCTCATTTTCTTAATCTTGATTCATTTTTTGAGGCCTGATTTGTCGCCACCTTTGGGGTATTAAAACAATACAACACAAAATGAAAACAAGAGTAAGTATCGGTAAAACCGACCCGGAAGCCTACAAAATATTATTAAACCTTGATCAATATGTTGCCAAAGGCGTTGTAAGCAAAACCCACCGCGAACTGATTAAGATCCGGTCGTCGCAAATCAATGGCTGTGCGTTTTGTATAGATATGCACACCAAAGACGCGCGCAAAGCCGGCGAAACCGAGCAACGTATTTACGCCCTGAACGCCTGGCGCGAAACACCATTTTTTACCGAAGAAGAGCGGGCCATCCTTGCCTTAACCGAAGAGGTAACCCTGATACAGCACCACGTATCTGATGCCACTTATGAAGCTGCCGCAAAGGTTTTGGATGAAGCGTATATAGCACAGGTAATCCTGGCTATCATCGCCATTAACGCATGGAACAGGTTTGCTATTTCAACAGGGATGGAGCCGAGCCCCCTCTAAATCTCCCCCGGTAGGGGAGACTTTTATTAGCAGGCGGCTTAAGACAAAACAAAACGGCGGGACTTCCTTAAGAAGTCTCGCCGTTTTGTTTTCAAGTCTCCCCTACCGGGGGAGATTTAGAGGGGGCCGGGGCTTACGCCAAATTCCTCCCCGCGTTCACTATACCGTAAACCGTCCTAATCACCAGCTTGCGATAAATTTCTATCAGCTCTTCATCCTTGCAGTTGTTTAAGCACTGCAAGGCGTAATGCTGCATAATAACCAACGGCAATACAATTTTTTCGCGGATGGCAATTGATTTACGTTCAACCGGGTATTCTTCCATTAGTACGGTGCTGCCGGTTAGCTCCAGTAACATGGTGCGGGTAAGCACAAACTCTTCCTTCAGCATTTTCCAGAATTCGCCAAATTTTTTGTCTTTTTCCAGGTAAGCCGTAACCCTGAAATCGGATTTCGACATCGACATCATACAGTTATCAAGCATGGTTTTAAAGAAACCCGATGTTTTGTACAACTCCTGCACCTCGTGCCAGTTGCCATCATCTTTCATCTTTTTTAATGAAGTACCTACCCCATAAAAACCGGGGATACTTTGTTTAAGCTGGCTCCAGGAGGTTACAAAGCTAATGGCGCGTAAATCTTCCAATTTCATAGGCCCGCCGCCGCCGCGTTTGGTTGGCCTGCTGCTGATATTGATTTTTGACAGTAATTTAAGCGGACTGAATTTTTCAAGGTACTCTAAAAATAACGGGTGTGCGCGTAGCGCCATAAAAAGCGAGTAGCTTTCGTCGGCCATTTCCGATATCAATGTTTTGTGCCTGGTACCCAACAAATCTTTACGATCGGGATGCAAGGCAGAAATAATACCGGCGTTAAGCAGTTGCTCCATATTAAACCTTGCCGTTTCAACAGAGCCGTATTGCGAGCTTACTGTTTGGCCCTGTATGGTAAGCTGAATGTGCTCATTTGCAATGTCGTTGCCCATTGAGGCATAAAAACGATGTGTTTTACCGCCGCCACGTGCAGGCGGGCCTCCCCTGCCATCAAAAAATGCCAGGCTGATGCCATATTTACGGGCAATGGCCGTCATTTCAACCTTCGCTTTATATATACTCCAGTTGGCCATTAAATAACCGCCGTCTTTAGTCCCGTCAGAGAAGCCGAGCATAATGGTTTGCCTGTTGCCCCGTAATTTTAAATGTTCAGCGTAATATGGGTGGGTGTACAGTTGCTCCATGATCTCGCCTGCATTAGCAAGATCGTTCACGGTTTCAAACAGCGGCATAAAGTCAACTTTCAGGCTATCTTTTTTCCATCCACTCCATAAAAACAAATCAATCAGCTGCAAAATATCAGATGCACGCTGGCAGTTACTGATAATAAAACGCTGGCAGGCCTTCTCCCCGTTGCTATGCTGAATTTGTTTTATGAGCCTGATGGTGTCCAGCGTATCGCAGGTCATGGCATCGGCATCTTCGGCACGGTGATAGTCAACCTCCTTAAAGGGCAGCTTTTTCAGCTTTTCTTTTTCGTCCAAATCGGTGTAGCCTTCAACAACGCCGGTATCGGCTTGCGAGGTTACAAAATCAAATACATTGCGCAGCACACGGCTATCCTGCCTGATATCGATGGTAGCAAAATAGCAGCCAAACAAGCGTATCTTTTGAATCAGGTTTTCTACAACATCTAAAAACAGCCCGCCGTGGTCGGTTACCAGGGTGTGCTTAATGGTTTGCAGCAAATCTAACAGCTCGCCCTGCAGGTCTTTTGGGTCGGCCTGGTGTTCATTGGCATTCCTGTAAATCAGTTTTTCCAGCTTGGCCATCGGTTTTTCAACCCCACGGAAAGTTATGCGGCGTTTAAGCACCCGGTAATCGCGGTAGTAACACCTGAACAGGCGCTGCCTTAAATACCTGGCTACTTCTTTTGTGCTTTCGGTAGTTACGTTGGGGTTGCCATCCCTGTCGCCGCCCGGCCAAAAGCCCATCTCCAGCAATTGGTTGGTTGGGTCAATCTCAAATTCTTCTTCCAGTTTTGATTGGATGCCCGATACGGCATAATAAAATATGTTTTCTAAAAACCAGGTAAGGCTTATGGCTTCATCAACCGGCGTTGGCGATGTTTTATTAAAGAATGGTGTTTTGCCCAACTGCTGCAGCAACACATCAATAGTGGGGATATCGTTAACTTTTACGGCCTCAATAAGGTCTGTCATAATACCCAGTACAGTACCCGGATAAAATTGGGTTGGGTGGGCGGTAAGTACCAGCCTTAACGAAAAATCTTTAAGTTTCTCGCTTATGCTTTTGCGCGTTTCATCGCTTATGGCCGCTTGTTGTAAAAGGCTTTGCAGTGTACCGGTATCATCAAATTTGCCTATTTTATTAAATGATGAATCTTCAATGGCGTCAAACAAAACCACCTGCCGTTCGATATATTGTATAAAACGGAACATGCGGTTAATTTGCTCGCGATGGTCAATATCCGGTACATATTTTTTAAAAAAACTTTCGATAATTTCTGTAGGCGATGCGTTCATGGCGGCGCCCTTTTCGCAATGCGAGCTAAAAAAGGGCAGTAAAATTCCGGTATCCTTTACCTGGTAAAACGGCAGGGTTTGGAACAAACTGTTATACAACTCAAAACGGGTTACAACTTCGCTGTTAAAAGTTGTTTCCCTTTGACTGAGTTTTGAATTTAACGACATAGCACAAATAAATTGAAGGTTAAAATTGATGGGTAAAGGGCGAGCCACAATACCGGCGGTGAATTTAATTCATTTTTGGCAAAAAATAGATAATTACTAACAAAAAACTAATATTAATGCCATATTTACTAAAACCATGTCAAAATATTTAATTATTGTAAATTTACAGTGCATTTTGGGTGCAAAAAAAGCGTAAATGAAAACATAATATCAGTTTCAACAAAAAACCAATCATAAAAGTATTCATCGTAGCTTTATTGCCGGTAAAAACGGACAAAAAATAATGAAATTTAACACCCGCGAAATCAACAGTTTCTTTTACAGTCAGTATTTTTCTGATGGTTTACGGATCTCGGCTGGCATCCTGCTGCCCTCGCTTTTGTTATTGGAGTTTGACAAATTTGATCTTGGGCTTACCCTATCATTAGGGGCGTTATGCATTTGTGTTATTGATACCCCCGGCCCGGCAACCCACAAGCGCAATGCCATGGCAATTGGCAATTTGTGCCTGCTCATTGTAGCAGTTACCACGGGTTTTGCACGCCTTAATATTTACACCCTGGGGCTCGAAATTACTTTATTCTCTTTCCTGTTCAGCATGTTTACGGTTTATGGCAACAGGGCTGCGTCTGTTGGTACATGCAGCTTGCTCATCATGATATTTATGATGGATAAGGCCCTGGCCCCGTCAGATGTATTGCTGTACTGCCTGCAAATACTGGCAGGGGGAGTATGGTACATGTTATTTAGCCTCATCTTCTTCGGCATCCGGCCTTACCGGGCTGCACAGCAAACCCTTGGCGAAAATGTGGCCGATATTGCCAAATTCCTGCGCATTAAAGCCGAATTTTACAATCCTGAAAGCGATATTGACGAAAATTACCGCAAGTTGGTAAGCCAACAGATACAGGTAAGCCAGCACCAGGATGCCGTGCGCGAATTGTTATTTAAAAGCCGCCTGGTGGTAAGGGAATCGACCCCATCAAGCCGGATCCTGGTTTTAACATTTGTTGACCTGGTAGATATGTTTGAGCAGATTATGGCCACGCACTATGACTATTACCAGATGCGCGAAAAGTTTAAGGATACCGGCGTATTGAACGAGATAGCACGCATTATTCACCACATGGCCGACGAACTTGACGATGTGGCCTATATTGTATTATCAAACACCCGCCACCGCCATGTGATGGATTTTAACCTGGAGCTTGAAAAGCTAAAATTAAAAATAGACGCCATAGGTAAAGATCAGCAGGAAACAAGCACATTGGTGTTAAAAAAGGTGCTCATCAACCTGCGTAACCTTACCGAAAGTATTAACAACATTTACAACTACTATAATTCAAAAACCTTATTAAAATCCACAGAAATAAAGGGTGAAGTAGAGTACTCCCAGTTTGTAACCCACCAGGATTATGCACCACATATTTTCTTTGATAATTTCACATTCGGGTCGGGCGTTTTTAAACACGCGTTGCGGGTATCGCTGGTTTGTTTGGTTGGCTTTATAACAGCCAAAACCATAGCACAGGGCCACCATAGTTATTGGGTATTACTAACTATCATTGTAATATTAAAACCGGGTTTCAGCCTATCCAAACAGCGCAATTACCAAAGGCTGATAGGCACTATCGGCGGCGGCGCAATTGGCATACTCATCTTGAACTTTATACCCGATAGCACCGTTCAGTTTATATTGCTTACCATATTCATGATAGGCGCATACAGCTTTCAGCGGCTAAACTATGTAGTCAGCGTTATTTTCATGACGCCTTATGTGCTTATTTTGTTTAAGTTTTTAGGCGTAGGCCTTTTAAATGTTGCCCAGGAACGAATCCTGGATACCGTGATAGGCTCATCTATCGCATTTATTGCCAGTTACCTCATTTTTCCAACCTGGGAATTTGAGGTAATTGAAGAAACCCTGCGGGATGTGGTAGCGGCCAATATTAAATACCTGATTACCATTGCCGAAAGTTTATCGGGCAAAACCATAGGAACTACCGCTTTCAAGCTGGCCCGTAAGGATATCTATGTAAAATCGGCCAACTTATCGGCTACTTTTGAGCGCATGACATCCGAGCCCAAAAGCAAGCAGCGTAACGTAAAAGAGGTGCACAAATTTGTGGTACTTAACCATATTTTATCATCGTACATAGCCGTTATACAAGCGGGCCTGGTAAAAAATGCGCAACGACCGCACCCCGAGGCACTGCGGTTGCTCAAAAAAAACATATCAGTACTTAACGAAAGCAACAAAAAACTGCATGGCCAAAGCATCGATTTTAACATAGGTAAAACCGCGCCGACCACCGAAATTGACAAACCCGAACTTACTGCCGACGAAAACCTACTAAAAGAGCAACTGGGTTTTATCAATAAAATAAGCTACGATATTGCGAAGGTGACGGATAGCATTTTAAAATAGTATCAAGTAGTTAGTATCAGGTATCAAGATTTTTTTTGCTTTTTTCCACTGCTTGTGTCCTCACAAGCAGCTACCCGTAATGTCCAATTTAACAGCGTAAACTCACAACTCCAGCCTTGATACTTGATACTCATTACTTGATACTAATCCTACGTTACGCCATTGGCCGGTATCCGCGCCGATCCTAACGCAAATTTGTCTGAATCTGAATTAACCGAATTAAAGAATTTCCAGAATTGCCTACCTTGTTGGTCAAATTTACCTCACTACTCACTACTCACTACTCACTACTAATTATTTTTTATTCAAAAAAAATCGCTTATTTAACCTATCTTTTTGACACTTTATCACGTATAAATTCCTTATAATTAATTATTTATTTTAAATGGAAAAGCTGAAACAAATTATTGGTTATGGCGATCCAGCTTTATCGCTCGAGAATAAACTTTTTAATGCCATAGCCTTATTCATTTGTCTTGATAACGTCATATCCATTATTATTAATGTTTTTTTGGGATTTAGCTGGGGGCTGATATTGGCTAATCTTTTTTTACTAATCTTTTCTGCATTTGCATATTATCAAAGCCGTTTTGTACACTATAGTGAAAAAAAAGTCTATATTTTTATTGGCTTTGGTATTGTCGCTATATTCCCCGGTTGGTTTTACAACGGGGGTATCAGCGGATCAACCACCCAGATAGGCATCTTTTTAATTGTATTGATAACGTTATTAATAAAACAACGTTACCACTATATCTTCATCGCTTTGTTGTGTGTTGTATTTGTTACCTGTTATCAGTTAGAAAAAATACATCCCGAATGGGTAACAGGTGCCGCCAACAAAGCATCTGCCGAATTTGACTTGATAGCATCTGCCGTTATTAATATAATAGTAGTTGGTCTATTAATAGGCTTTATTAAAAAAAGCCACGAAAGCGATAAACGGGATTTAATTAAAAAAAGCGAGCAACTGCAACAATCGCAAATTGAACTCAGGTTGTCAAAAGAAGAAGCCGAAGCCGCCACCTTTGCCAAATCAAACTTTTTGGCCAATATGAGCCATGAAATACGGACGCCATTAAACGGCATAATCGGTGCTTCGCAATTACTATCACGATCGGCGCTTACACCAGAGCAGCATGAGCTATTGCAAACCCTGCAATCAAGCGGTCACATCCTCATCAATATCATCAGCGATATTTTAGATATCTCCAAAATAGAGGCCGATAAGCTAACCATTACCCCGGTTACTACCAACATCAGGCATTGCGTTAAAACTATTATCGATATCAGCCAGCCCGGCATTACCAACCTGCGCAAACCCATCAACCTGAGCTACCATGTAGATGATAATGTATCGCAATTTGTTAAGGTTGACGAAGGCCGCCTGCAACAAATTTTGGTAAACCTGATAGGCAATGCCATTAAATTTACCGATGAAGGCGCCGTTACGGTAACCGTAAAAGGATCCCAAATAAAAGATGGGGTACAAGACCTCAGCTTCCGCGTAAAGGATGATGGCATTGGCATCAGCCAGGAATCATTAACGCAATTATTTAAGCCATTTACCCAGGTAAATACAACGGCGTTGCGCAAATATGGCGGCACCGGCCTTGGTCTGTCCATCTGTAAAAAACTGGTCGAACTGATGGGTGGCAAAATATGGGCCATCAGCAAGGAGGCCGAAGGGTCGTTATTTATTTTTAATTTGCCTTTAAGGGTTGCCAATGGCGAATTACCGGCCGACGTAAAAACAGATAACAAAGAAGTATTCCAATACCGCCCGCTAAAAATTCTCCTGGCCGAAGACAATAAAATGAACCAGCTGATTGCAAGCAAAATTTTCAAAAAGGTTGGTTATAGTATAGATATTGCCGAAAATGGCCGGGAAGCAATCCTGATGAGCGACAAGCAGCATTACGATCTCATATTTATGGATGTACAGATGCCTGAAATGGACGGGTTACAGGCTACACGTACCATTATAAAAAAGCAGGGCAAACATGCGCCGCCTATCATTGCCATGACGGCCAATGTTTTAAGCGAGGATGAAAATGAATGTACCATGGCTGGCATGAAAGATTTTGTAAGCAAGCCTTTTACCTTTGAGCGGTTGGAGAATGTGATTCAGAAATGGACTAAAGCTTAATAGATCAAAATAAAAAAATCAGTAAATAGTACCATTCAAACTATGTACAGTACCATTAAAGCGGTGGTATTGTGTGTAGCTTTGAATTATGATACAAAGCATTCCTATTTATGATATTTGTTCCCTGTCCGACGTTCGGCAGGACGATCTGCTGGTAAGCCGGTTTGCGCCGTATCTTGATAGTCATAAAAGTCTGTTTTTTCCGCATAGGCACTCGTTTTATCACCTGGTACTATTTACCCATGGTGCAGGTACGCACAGCATCGATTTTGAACGCTTTGACGTAAAGCCAGGCCAAATATATTTCATGGTTCCGGGGCAGGTGCACTCCTGGCATTTTGAGGGGTTTACAGATGGTTATATCATTAATTTTTCGGAAGCTTTTATCCAGTCGTTTTTATTACAACCGGGATACCTGGATGGTTTTTCGTTTTTTAACGGCAATTTAAACGATGCCGTTGTTAATTTACCCGCCAATAGCTTTGCCACTGTAAAAGAACTGTTTGAGCGCATCATCAATGAAATAAGCAGCCCTGCACCATCTGGCAGCGATATGGTGCGTTTGCTGATGTTACAAATTTTTATCCTTGTAAACAGGCTTAATAATAACCCGGTTACTGCCGGTAAACTAACCTACAACCAAACATTGCTTAAAAATTATCAAAAATTAATTGAACAGCATTACGCCGATATTAAGCTGCCAAAAGATTATGCCGAACTGCTGTACATCACCCCAAACCACCTTAATGCCGTTTGTAAGGACTTATTGGGTTTATCGGCCGGCGAACTGATCCGCAACCGCACTTTGCTGGAGGCTAAGCGCTTGCTTACCAATCCGCAGTTGAGCATAAGCGACATTTCATTCAGGTTGAATTTTAGCGACAATTCCTACTTTACTAAATTTTTCAAAAAAACAGAAGGCGTTACCCCCGAAGAATTTCGCAAACAAATATTAACATCTTAAACTGGATAACATTATGGAAACTACCCAATATAAATTAGCAGCCTGGCCCGCCATAGTACATGCAAAATGCCCCCGTTGCCGCCGTGGCGACTTGTTTGCCAACGGTATGTATGGCTTTAAGGGTCAGGTGATGAACAAAACCTGCACGCACTGCGGCCTTGTTTATGAACGGGAACCCGGGTATTTTTATGTGGCTATGTTTGTGAGCTATGCCCTAAACGTTGCCGAAATGGTTACCCTTGCCGTGGCCATTAGTGTTTTAACCGGCAGCAGTAACCCCTGGCTGTATTGTGCCATTATATTAAGTGTGGCTGTAGTATTATCGCCGTTTAATTTCAGGTATTCAAGGGTGATACTGCTCCACTGGCTTACTCCGGGGTTACATTACCATCCCGAAATGAGCAAGGATAATTTTGTACATCATTAAACCCTGCGTAGCGCTTTCTGTCAAAATTACAACAGTCCACATTTACCGCGACTTTAATTTTTTGAGTTATGAAAGCAAGAATAGAAACCATAAAAACCGACATGTACAAAGTATTTATAACTGGCAATGCCGATAATGTGCAATTAGCCAAAGCCTACTTTTTACTCGCCATTCCCGTGTTAAGCATATTTTTTACATTTGGGCATTTTAAATACTAAGAGCTGCCCGGCAACTTGCAAAAACAAGACAGCCGGTACATTGCTATACCGGCTGCTTGCAACTGTTTCCCTAACTAAATTAAACTAAAAAATTAACTGAATCGAACTATTTGAATTTTTGGGGCAGGCTAAATTGATTGAATACTACTTGAAAATTGTCCAGGTATGAGTACTTTTTATAGACCTGTTTTTGTTTGCCATTAACCGCGTAAAAAAGATATGACTGTGTGTTATCCTTTAAGCCTGTAAGCACAAACAGGCCGGTTTGGTCGGCAGCTATTGTTGAATCATGCACAGGGCTGTCATCGTCGGGCTCCGGCGATGTAAATTCATCTGTTTGCGATTGAACCTGAGGATCGGATGCAAAAACACTGGCACATGCCAATAGTACGAGTGATGCTATCACGAAGAATAAAAAATGGTAAAAAAGTTTCATAGCGATAGGCAGATTAAATTCGGGACTTAGGTATTAAATAAATGTTACATCAAAGATACGGCTTGACATTTAAAAAACACACGGTGTTTTCACTGAAAATGCATACGTAGTTTTACGCAATTTTCAAGATAAATGGGATTTATCAATATTTTTTATAGCTAAACCCAGCAAATTTTGAATTCTTTGTAACATACATATTACAATCATTAGTCATTAGTTATTAGTCATTAGTCATTAGTCATTAGTCATTAGTCATTAGTCATTATGGAAAGCTGCTTTGACGAAGATTGTTTTAACTATTTAACATAATCCAACTCACAACTCACAACTCACAACTCACAACTCACAACTCACAACTCACAACTCACAACTCACAACTCACAACTCACAACTCACAACTCACAAC
>NZ_FODR01000036.1 GCF_900110415.1 Mucilaginibacter sp. OK283 | reverse complement strand
TAACGTGAGTTCGGGTTAAGCGGCTAAGAATAATTGACTATCCTGGTTTTCAAAAACGATATTTAGCGATGGTTTTTTCGGAAAGAATGAGTAAGCGGCCAAAGCGCCGAGGATATTGAGCAAGAAGTTGGCAGCAGATCGATGGCGGGTATGCTGAAGCTTGCAGATATTTTTCAACTCATCGTTGACACATTCGATAATGGCTCTTTTGCGAAGCATTATTTTATCTTGCTGGCTTAGGTTAACGTTTTTCATATTTTTTTTTGGTTTAGCCACCATCTGAACCCCATTTCCCCAAAGTAAATCCGCAAGTGCTTTAGAAACGTAACCTTTATCGCCAAAGAGTTTGCCGAAGATGGTTCTGGTCATATCTGAAAAATGCCTCCAGTCACGGTCATCCACATTACCTTTGGTAAGATAAAATGATAATATTTCACCCCGGTCATTGATGATCAGGTGCAGTTTAAAGCCATAAAACCAACCTATAGAACACTGTCCTCTTTCAGCCTGATCTTTAAACACCTGATGCTGGTGTATTCTGCGGTTATGACATACTTTTAAATGTGTTGAATCTATAAAGCTTAACCCCCTGCATTTACCAAGGCAATTCATTTTAACGTACAGCATAAATAATACGGCTGATCGTGGCTGAAGTTCGACAAAGCGGTTATAAGATACCAGGCCCGGAAACAAATCATTCAGATGCGGCTGGGCAAAATGAATATAAAAAGACTTCAGGTTGGTGAACTGGCCATAATGGAAAGCAATCATCAGCGTAATAACCTCGCTATTACATAATCCCGCTTTTCTGTTCCTCTTGCCTAAAGATTGGTCTTCAATAAGTTGCTTTTCAAGTTCTGGGATTATTTCTTTGCAAAAGTCGTCAACGTTTACAAAAATTTCTATAATTTTATCTCTGAGCATAGGGCTTTGGTTATAGTTAATAAATTGATTGTCAACTATTTATAAACAAAAACCATGCCCTTTGCTCTCTTTTTATACACTTTTCTTATCCCGAACTCACGTTAAATA
>NZ_FODR01000018.1 GCF_900110415.1 Mucilaginibacter sp. OK283 | reverse complement strand
TAGTTAATAAATTGATTGTCAACTATTTATAAACAAAAACCATGCCCTTTGCTCTCTTTTTATACACTTTTCTTATCCCGAACTCACGTTAAATATCGTTCTCGCTTGCGGGAAACGGTAATTGATCTCGCCAATACCAACCCAGCCCGAAAATTCTCCCGAGCGGGTCGATAGTTTGGCTTTCGCACCTTTATTGATCATTTCCTGGCTCCTGACCAACGCGTCAAGCCTAGCCGTATCGATCTGCTCCTGCATCAGGGACTGGTACCAATTACGAATGAAATTTTGTGTAAATCGTTTGGTTTGCGGGGCCACTACCTGGAATAAGAAATCAACAATATAAATAAATCAAGTGATTACCACCTTAAAAAACCCATGGTAAGCCTGGTGCCGCAGCCGTGTATCAGCTAGCCCATAAATCAGCCTAAAACAAAGAGGCTGCACCAGATGATACAGCCTCTTTGTTATAAATTTTGGCTTGCCTGCGTATCTGATCAGGTACCCGGCTACACCTCCAGCAGAGGCAAAATTGCATACCTGTTGATATCACAAAACGGCAAAAACCGCGCAGGTCAGATGAATAGGCCATCCGTGCAATAATGCCGGCATATTTACCGCCCCCTGCAATTAGTCAATCCATAGTCAGCATTATCTTTTGATGATCTGCCTGGCAATTAAAAGGCCTCCGATAATCACGATTAAGCCCCCAACGAATACAGCCATCGCTAGTCGCTGGCGCTCGGAAAAAGCGAAAAAAAAGATGAACACAAGCACCAAAACTGCCAGAGAAATCAATATGATATTAAAAATTGACCAGTCAGATGTTTTAATAATCAAATAAACTTTAGCGATTAAAAAGAAGGGGATGAAAATTGCGCACCCCACCAGGATCTGAAAAACTAATTTTGATTCTAAAATATTACTCATTTTTTGTCATTTAAGGTTAACTTAATTTTTCTTGTCTGCTGTTACCGCTTCGTAAGCTTTTGTAACTACCCCGGTAGCGACCCCTGCCGACGTCGCCGCTCTTACAGCGCCGAATTCTTCAGCAGCTTTTGCCGCTTTCTTTGCGTCGATAATGCTTCGTTTGCTTTTTAAAGCCGTTGCCCACCGCTTTGCGGCTTTCGCTTTTTCAGTCAAAGCTGCTGCCTTTTTCGGAGCTGAAGCGTGGATCCCTGTTTTAACCAGCCCCTCGATACTTCTACCGGCAAAGCCGGTCGCGACATCAGTTAAAACACTGGCAGTAGTTATTTTTTCTCCCTGAATTACTTTACCGCTTACACCCGATACGATATCACTGGTCACCGCGACGGCTGTTTTAACAACAGTAGCCGCATTTTTTGAGCTGGCAGCAATTCTGGCCAATTTACCGACCGTTGCAAGTTTCGAAAAACCAGAGGCAATTCCCACTCCCGCCGCTCCGGCAAGTCCCGCTAATGCGATCTTTCCACCGTCAACATGCGTCAGGGCGTATCTGTCAAGTTTTCCGTATTCGATAACATTTCCGGCCACCTGGCTAAGATACTCAATTCCCGCACCCACCACAGCCCCTGCGATATAATTCCAGATACGCCCGTCCGGGTCGGTTCTTGTAATCGGGTTATTAGCAACATAAGCATAAGGGCTTTCTAATTCCTGGTCCTCATCATCTGCACTTGGGTCTACACTCGTCCATCTACCGATAGCCGGATCATAGAACCTTGCGCCATAATCATACTGACCTGTTTCTTCCTGTTTTTCCTTTCCGTTATATTTATAATTGTTGACTGGCGAACCGGAGTATGCATTGCCAGGATTCATTATCAGGCCGTAAGCATAATAGTCCTGTACCTGGGTGATGGAACCATCCTGTTTGAGGCCTGCCCTGGTGTTGCCCAAATGGTCTTTAAGATAATACTCATAGCTGTAAGCCGCACCAACGGGGATCGCCCTTCCTTCCTCGGTAGCAACGAATTCCAGTGTCCCATTATTATATTCAATACCGTCTATATATTCCCTTGTAATACCCCCTGAAACCTTTTTGAGCTTTTCCCCCTCGGCATCATAGGTGTAGGTCATATTCCCCGGCGTCCGGGTAACCGCCTGCGGCAGGTTCAACAGGTTGTAAGCGATATTGGTGATCTGGTTACGCGTATCGGTCAGGACGTTGCCGTTCAGGTCATAGGTATAAGTATAGGGTGTTGTACCATCTGTCACGCTCCACAGCCTGTTACCAATGCTTGTCGATGAATAATTATAGGACAGGTTGTTCAGGTATGCCCCCGCAGTGGTACTATTCTTCCTTTTCAACGTAATGATGTTACTCATAACGTCATAGGATATCTCCTCGTTGAACTTATCCTGGTTGGTGAGCGCGGGATTATACTGTGCCAATGTGAGCCTGTCGATATCATCGTAAGTGTAGCCATACTTCTGAATTTGGTCATACAGCCCCGATCCGGTCGGCACCTTTGTATGCCAGTCGATACTACCAATATTGCCATTATATTGTTTGTTCACGGCGTCCTGGTAATACAATTCCATACCAAATACCTTGGTGGCGGTCGGTGAGGTAACCGCGTCTTTATTAATGGTTTTGAGCCAGCCGCGCTCGTTGTACGCATAATCAATTTGCTGTTTGAAATTGTTGGTTACTGTATCCGTGATATGCAGGTATTTGGTCCGGAGCTGTCCTACTTCATTATAAACTACGCTGCTCAGCAAGGTCCGGGGAGTACCCGTAAGCGTCTGCCAGCTTTTTATCTTCCTGCCCACGTGATCGTAGATATGCTGGTCGGCTACGGCAACTTTCAGCACCGGGCTGCCCGATACGTTGATATAATGTTGCCGGGTTGCCGTAGTTAGCTGGTCATTAAAATTATACGTATTGGTTATTTTATCATAGTTATTGTTCGAAACGGCGCCGCTGTAATAATGCTGTTTATAGGTTGTAGTGACCCTGCCATCGTTATCATAAAAGTTAAAGAAATAAAGCGTACTTGCAGCCCCTGTAAGGCCCAGCACATTGGTGCGGGTACAGGTCAGCAGGCCCTTGGTCATGGTACTGGCATTGGCCGGTGTGGCAAAGGTAGCCGGAACATTGGGGATACCGGAATAATCATCATAATAATTGATAATAAGTGAGGCATACCATGTTAAGGGAAATGCCGCTATGGTATAGCCTTCTGTGCCGGCACTGTTCCGTGTTTCCCAAAGGGTACCAGTTTGATTGGTTACCGAGCTTTGCAGCGCAGTCAGACGTGTAAGTGACGGGGTATTGGCATTATTATCAGCCGTGGTGCCCGCATCCTGGTAAATACCGGTAATTACGATTCTACCATACATATCGTATTTGGTGATGCTCCATTCCTGGGGTGCTTTGTTACGCTGTAAGGGATCCTGTGTCATGACCACCTGGTCCAGTTTGTTATAAATCATAAATTCCCAGCCCTTGCCCGGAATACGTTTTTGCACCTGGTGGTTCCGGTCATCATACTTATACTGAAAGCAAAAATTATCCAGGTAATCGTTTACTGGTTTTGCAGCATCAGGAAGGCTTCCGGGCGGAAGGATAAAACGCAGATTGCCCTGGTCATCATACACATAATAAGTCGACAGCATTTGTGCTGCGGCCGCCCTGTTATAGGTACGTTTCAGGATCACCTGCCCTTCTTTGTTCTTGTACTCTTCGGTAATACCAAAGCAACCGTCAGCAGCGTCCCAGTTTTCGTCTTTCGTTGTGGTTAGATAAAGCTGGCCATTGGCAAAATATTCATTGACGCCTGTCCCCCTGGATAAATTACCGGAGGCATCCACATAATAATAAACTACCCGCTGGCTGCCGGCATTCCCGGTAAGTGTAGCAGGGAAAACAACCTGGTTATTGGTACCGTATTCGGTAACGGCCGTTCGCCCGCCGGTAGCCGTCCTTGTGCCTGGCTGCCACGTATCTCCGGGAGCGCCCTGCTCATACATACGGTTCAATGGCGATGCTTCAGTTATCACGTCTGCATACGGCGTTGTTGTTTCCTTATAACCCAGGCCTGAATTGGAATAGAATAACTTCTGTGCGCTGTTGCTGTAGCCATTTGTACCCACCAGCGCGTCTGGCCGGTAGGTACCTGAAGTATTGACAATTGAATAAGACAGGAACTTCCTGGTCTCGCGGCCAAACTGGTCATAGGCAAAGGGCTGGATGATATCTTTTGTGGCATCAGGATTACCCTTAACCGTCACGGTTTGTAAAGGCCTGCCCAGGCCGTCAAAATATTGATAGGCGCTTTGCACCTTTGCGGCGTTGGCAGTAGCAGCGTCAAGAGCGGCGTCTGTTGTAAAATAGTCCCTTGGCGTACGTCTGCGTATATAGTTTTGGGCAAACAGTGTTGATGTATCTGTTAAAAGAACAATACAACAAAGCAGGCTGAATATTACTTTTCTTATGCTTGTTAATATGATAGGGTTCATTGTTGCAGGTTAATGTGTTTGTTGCTCGTTAAATTAATTGTCACGGTTTGGTATACCTCACTACTCTATCCCGGTGCCGACACATGGGGTTGAAGAGGTTCCGGTGTAAGTTCCTGATACGGAATTATCGCTCCACTGGTAGTGGTAGGTACACTGCCAAACGCTGCCATGAATCTGTACCGAGCTTTCAATAATTTTCGCACCTGTTTCGCAAAGCCCGTTCACACACTTGGTGCCTTCGCTGGTACAATTTGCCGGAATACAATTCGACGTACACGTTGCATTATTATTCACCCATGTTTGGGCATTCAGCTGAAGGTCATTTACAGCCAGGGCATTGGCATATTCCTGCGTTGTTGCAGAATAGGTATTGGCCGGTACCGTATAAGTTGCCGTGCCAGCTGTGTAATTGGCGGGGCAGTTGTTTTTAGTCAGCGTGCGCGTTTGAACGGTATTCCAGTACACAGGCGCGTTTTTTGTACAACTACCGTTTTGATTGGCGTATGCCTGCCCCTGCGCCTGCAAAAGCGCGGCTGCCTTCGTATTCGCGTCCTGAACAGATACAGTTGAAAAAACAGTCCCTGCCGGCAAGTTATAGTTAATAACATTGCCGGTGTAACCTGTAGCACAAGACTGGCAGGTAAAATTCTGCCCCATCGGGTCATTATAAAACGTACCTATATTCCCTGCCTGCGGTATGCCAAAATTGTAATCGTATTTGTCTTCTATATAGCCGCTGCGGTCCAATAATGTTGCAAAGCGGTCCTTACTGTCATAAACGAAACTTTTGATATCTTTTCGCGGATCGGTAATACTGGCAACGCCTACTTTTTGTTTATAGGTATAGGTACTCACCCTGGCCAGCGGGAGGCCCGTCCTTATCTGGTCGATCTGGGTTTTAATCAGTGCCTGGTCAGAAGTATTTAACGCGGATTCTGCTACGGTAAGAAAGGCCGCTGCCTGTGCATAGGTAGCCCCCTCTACCTTGGCAACAGGATACTGCCCATATGGGCCTCCCCATATAATTGCGGTTGGAACACCTGATTTGCCTTTGTATTGTTTAATATTGCCCGCGGTATTATAGGACTCTATCGTCCCATCAGTAACGAACGCGCCGTTATTAAAGGCGGTTTGTACTGAGGCCAGTTCATAATTTCCGTTCGACCAATCTGCGTAATTAATCTTGGTTTCCGAAAGTTTGGTTGAACCTTTATAGCGGGCAACGTCCACTACCGGTGATATTATATTCTTGCTGATCATTGCTGTATACACCGCCTGCCCGCTATAATCCTGCGGATACTGCAATTGTTCACTGCGGATGACGCCGCCTGTACCGTGGGTTATAGTAGCAGTAAGTTGCCTGTGGGTTGAATTATTATATTGGTAATCCGTTGTATCCGAAACAGGGTTAAGCCCATTCTGATCATAAGTTGTCACGATCAGCCGGTCATTATAAACCCAGGCGGCCTGGGCTTTATACATCACACAGTCCCAGGGGTCCAGCAGCGGGTTCGGGCCGCCGGTTATTGGATTAGGGTCTGATTCGTTTATTGTAAACGCAGGCGTAAACTGCTCCCGTGCGGCGTAACCGTAAACCACACTATTTTCGGCGGGATCAATCTTATAAGAGTACAGGCTTGATTTAACCGGAATCAGGGTGGCCGTCCCGTTGTTTTTTAAAATCCTTTCTTCAAGCAGTTTGCCGTTACCCAAAATGCTTTTATTACTTTTAGGCGCACCAGGGAAATTCCTCATATAAATGACTTCGCCGGATTCGTCCGGAACCACCTTAAACAAAGAATAAATACCCCCCATTTCAAAATTATCACCAAAACTTTCCAATACGGCAGGATAGCTGATCGCCGATGCACCATAGCTATAAAGGTTCGCCAGCGAACTTGAGTACAAGGCGGCACCATCACAAACATGCTGCTGTCCGGAGCAGGTCTCAGAAGTGGTGTTACTGACCTCATAAACCGGTGTTACAGGTAAAGGTAAAGATGACTTATCCTTCGACTCCAGATAACCATAGTAATAGCGATGCACTTTTGCAGGGCTGCCAGCGGCGTAAGTTAAAATGGTTTTGACACGTGAGCCTCCGGTCAGCTTTTCTATGGTTTCCGATGAAGACGCCGACTGGGCTTTAAACGTAACATTGGCATTCATGGTCACTGCCGATCCGTTCGCCTTTAATTCCATATTATACGTTCCGGCTGGAAGGTCAAAAGATTGGTTCCGGCTATAATTCGGCAAATAAGTATTATTATAAATATTTATTCCTGAAGCGTTGCTAATCCTTATGCTGGCCGTATTGTGAAGACTATCAATGAATGAGCCGTTGAAAGTTATATTAAAGTTAAGATCTATGGTTTGCTGCTCTGCAATCGTAAACGAGTAATTGGTCGTGACGGTGTTATGTGCCCCCGAACCTGTAACATTACCATATAATGTATGTGACGGTTTTGGTGCAGGGGCCTGATACTTGTTTGTTTCGTACACAATACTATCCATTCCCCCGGTTGGATAAATAATTTTGCAGAGCAAGCCTTTTGCTGCCAGACCTTCCCTTGCCTCGCGATCGGCATTGGCTGTGGGGAAATTTGCCCTTCCGTTAGCGGTAGCGGGCCTTGGCAGGGATGTTGTTGCGTTCCGTACGCCGTTGAAATATCCCCAGTGGTCCTGTGAATAGGAAAGCCGCGGAGACCTTGCGGCAGGATCATTATAGTAAAATAAATGCTGGTTGACCAGGGTACCTGTAGATGAGTACTCTTTTAAAGAAGACAAATAGGGAGCCTTGTCATAACCAAAGTTGTAGTTATTTGCCAAACTTGTATTGGCCGTTTGTGTAAAGTGGTCGAACACGAATTTACCAACGTTGCCATCCGGACCGCTATACTGGATATAATCGATCAGTTTGTCATTGCCGTCAGTCCGGTCTTTATAAGTTACGGTAAGCGTCTGATTAGTGCTGCTGGTAACGGAGCTTAGTAAAACGCCCTGGGTATTAACAAGGGTAACACAATAGTTAACGGGGGTTGTTGTACTGCAGTAATTACAAGCTGTCCGTTGAGATTCTGTATAACCGGTATCATAGGTGTAAGATATCGGGGTATAAGCCAGCGTGATCACCTCACCGTTGGGATGCTCAATCTTTTTCAGGTACCAGCTAACCGGAACGTACGCAGCCAAATTTTTGCCGCAGGTTGCGCTTGACTCGCGCTTGGTTTGTTCAACTGCGCCCGTGCCGCCGAAATAATAAATAATACCATCGGTAGTAGTAATTTTGACGTTCCAGTTGGCATTGGCAATCAGGTTAGTTTCCACCTTATATTTTTCGCCATTTAGTACTACCGGCTGCATATTCTGGTCAAGCACAAAACTGCCACTAATGCCATTCATGCTGAAGTTAAAAAGGTCAGGTTCGGCATCACCATCAGGTGGTGTGCCGGCAACCGCCTTTCTCATAAAAAGTATAGACGGTGCGTAATAGTTAAGCGGAATTACGGGCGGGATTAATCGCGTATGTAATTCATCGGGAAACCCTCTAACCGTCCGGGTGACAACACCACCCAATTCTATCGACCAGCCCATGCCGGCCCTCGAGGAGGTTTCATCAACCTTTATCCCCGTCGATGCGTAATTTAACGCAATGCCGAGTTTAAGCTTGTTCCCCTTGATCGGATAAAGCGGAATGTTAATGTTGGGCGCTCCTGTATTCTTATTGAGTGCGAGGTCTGCATGTTGCGTTATTGCAGTTGCGTTTGGCGGAGGAGGCAGAAAGTCGATTGCTGCGGCATAGGCATCAACACCTTGTTTCTGGGCGAATAATGGCATGGAAAAAATACATGCCAAAAAAAGGGCATAGAAAGTTTTAGGATTCACTTTTAAAATTGTTATAAGGTTAATATGTAAATAAACGCCATAGAGCTTGCAGGCAATAGCGCGGATTTAGTACGGGAAATACAAACTTATAGATGAAATGCTTTTAAAAAGAAATACCTGAAAATTTGAAATGGCGGCATACTGAAGAACCTGGGATGTATTAAATTTTTCACTGTGAAATGTTTAGTATTTCAAAGGTAATAATTGTCTTAAATACATTTGATATTTTTTTGAAAAAATGTCTAATAACTAAAGATATTTCCCTTTGAAGCTAAATAATCAACAAATCAGATAACACAAAGAGGCACTTCGTTTGATATTATTCTTCATGTAGTCTCATAAAATAAATCTTATAAAAAACCTTATGGGTAAACAATGATTCTACAAATTATGCGCATTAGTTAATAATATTACGGAAATCCATCAAAAAGGCGCGTTATGAGTACCAGCGTCTTCTGAAACTATCTATGGTTGGCAAATCAACTGAAATATTTCTGGAAAATTTCCATCGTTACGGATTAACCAAAACTGAAATTGAAATAGTGCAGATGCTTTTTGAAGGAATGGACAAAAAGGCAATTACCGACAGCTTGTTCATTTCGGAGGAAACGGTAAAGAAGCACATTTATAATATTTTCCGAAAGGCTCAGGTAAAAAACCGCCAGGCTTTTGGGACATATTTTGAGTATTTCGGCAGATTAAAAAAGCCTATAAATCAGTTGATTTACAGGCTTTTAATGCATTTTGATAATCGTCTCAGCGGTGAGGGAGGGATTCGAACCAACTATATTATTTCATTGATAATCAATATCTTAACTAACAGAAAACAATCATACTACACGAATTATACATTCGATTTTTTGGCTGTTGTAAATCCTCTATACAAAGAAAAGGAATCTTCAGGTAAAGCGCAAATAATCAATGCTTATAATATAAAATTATATCTATTATAATAACTATACCAATTATTAAAACATCCTTTCATGTTCACCTGCTCTGACCTTGAATGTTTGGAAAGGATACTTTGAATTGCCCAAAGAGGTAATTAAGATCGAGATTTTTCAAAAAGAATATGTTCATTTCATTTCATACGTAATCACTTTGTAGACAGCAGGAGTCTGAACTTCTGTATTCTTAGCTGATTCCAATACAGGTTGGCCTGGCCCTGGTTGCGGGGGAATTATTTGTCCTTCTAAAGTGTGGGCAATCATTGTTTTACGCCCTGTTACAATAAGATAATCATGATGCCAGGTTTCGTCACCGTTGAGCATACGGGAGCTTACCCACTTCTCTCCCTCAAATCCCCCTTCAAACACCTGGCCTATGCGGATTTTTTTTGATGGGTTTTTTGATTCAAATTTTAATCGTGCTGTAATGCCTGCTACTAAATATTCATCCGGCGCAGTTTGAATAACCAGGCCATACCCCGTATTGTCCCAATTGTTATATTCTACAATTACTTTATCCTCCCCAAACATAAGCGTGTCGGCAACGGAGCTTTTAGTGCGCATAAACCCCCGCATTTTACCTGTACCCTGATATTTTATTATGTAGGGCATTAATTCATTGATTACAGAGATGGCCTGCCGATAAGCCAAATTAGTATAAGCATACTCTATCCCAAAAGGAGAAAAACAAATGGCGTCATGTTCTGCATAGGCGTAAAAAGCCCGGGACTGTTCAGTAGTGCTTTCGGGAATAAAAAGTGGATTATCCGACCGATGATACATCGACAATATTTCTTTATAGTTAGGTACATAAATATCGGGGGCGCATAAATCGATATCGGGGGCTATAGCTTTGTAAATATCCATTACCCTGGATACAGGTCCTCCGTTTGGATATACCCCGGGTAAATCAGTAGATTTTTGAACCAGCCAGGCATTGACATACATCGGAAGGTTTAATTCTTTTTTGCCTTCGCGACATATTTCATTTATATACCTGACATATTGCCAAGTCATGAAAAAGTTTTGTGCACTTTTCATTGTATCGGCAAATATCTCGGACCATGTGCCTTTGGTTTTGCTGCCGTTTTTTTGCCAAACATATTTCATTTCGGGGCTCAAATGATTCGTGTTTTTTTGTAGATACTGAATTAAGGTCTCAGGAACCTGAGACTTAAATAAGTCAAGTGCTTGTTTATTGTAATCTATATCCTGGAATGCCCCAACCTCATTTTCGGCTTGGATCATTACTACCGTATGTTCTTTATCTACTTCCCTTATTCGTTTCATTAACTGCACAAATGCCTTGGCATCTGCTATTTGCGCTTCCTTACAAAAAGCCGAAATTACTTCGCCGGTGCTCCCGTTACTTTGCTTCAGTTTAAAAAAGCGTTTGAAATCTTTTTTTACCCAAAGTGGCGGATAGGTAGAGAGCCCGTTTTTCCAGCTTCCAAACCATAGCAGACAAAGTTTTAGTTTGCTTTCACGTGCCTGGGATATTATCCCATCAATAATAGAATAATCAAATTTACCTTCCTGGGGTTCCAATTGCTCCCATGCAACGGATGCGAGCACAGTGTTAAGGCCCATTTCTTTCAATTTGGGGAAAATGGGCACTAAATAAGTTAAATTGGAGGATGTAGAGTTATGCAACTCCCCGGCAACCATAATAAATGGCTTACCATCAACATACAACCTGGTTATATTCCCCTCATTTTTCAATTGAGGTAATTCCTGCGCCGTTAAATAATTAAATTGAAAAACCGTAGAAAATAAAAGGGTAAGTAGCGTAAATCTTTTCATAATATAAATCTTTCACCGTTCATGATGCTAATGCCCAAGTGTTTTAATATTTAAAATAGCCTCCGATAGCCCAGGGGAAGTAACCGTCAATTTAATATCGCCTGAACTATGAGTGCTTTTAATTATAACCAACGCGCGTCCGTGCCAGGCTTTGTGCGTATTTCCAACATAGGGGTCCGTATCTTTCATATCTGCATTGGCTACTCCGGCGATTACTCCGGGGCCTTCAATTTTGAAAAGCAGGCGGTTCACCGCATCTGGCTGCAGTATACCATCCTTGTCGGTTATCTCTACGGTAACATAAGATAAACCCTGCCCATTAGCTATTATCTCTTTCCGGTCAGCCATTAGTTTGATTTTTGCCGCATCGCCGGAGGTTTGCAAAACGGTTGACTCAATCTCCTTATCGTTATCCACACCTACAGCTTTAAGCCTGCCAGGCGAATATGTCACTGTAAATTCAGCTTTATGTTCCTGCTCATCAGTAGTAGGCTTTTCGCCAATGAGTTTATCGTTGAGGTACAGGCGTACCTTAGGATACTTTGAATAAACTTCTACCTTAATGGCCTTTCCCAAATACGCCGGCCAGGTCCAGCTTTCCCAGGTGGGCCATACAGACCACCACGTTGTTTTAATTTCCAAAGGATCCGGCTCAGGTTCACGAACAGCCATGTAGAGTTTTTCGGTATTATTATATAACAGGCTCCGATAATGCGAAATCGGCTTTCTCCACCCGATCAAATCAATGTCGCCACAATAAGCACCGTGCCAGGGGAAAAAATCATGTTCCCAGTGCTCACCGGGGACATCGCCTGAATAATACCAACGGCCTATCCCCGATTCTCCAAGATAGTCCATAGCTGTCCAAACAAAATCCCCAAGAACATAATTGTTGTTTTTTACCAGCTTCCAGTTTGCAAAAGCATCCCTGGGGTACGACTCCGTTTGAACGATCATTCGTGAAGGCACGCGTTTATGATCGGCAACAGCGTTCCACAAATGATAATTATAACCGGCGATATCATGGGCTGCCATAAGGGAATCAAGCGTTGCCCACTCCTTACCATTTTCCACTATGGCCGATGTAACCGGGCGAACAGGATCTATTTTTTTTATGGCGGAGGCCAGCATTTTGGCGGTCTCTACAGATCCGGGGCTGCCCCTCTCCACTATTTCGTTACCGATGCTCCACATAACAATTGACGGGTGATTACGATCGCGCAAAACCATAGCATCCAGGTCGCGTTTCCACCATTGGGCGAAATATTGAGCATAGTCCTGTTTGTTTTTGCCCATTCTCCAACAATCAAACGATTCATCAACAACCAACAGACCTAACCTGTCGCAAGCATTTAAAAAAGCTTCGGAAGGTGGATTATGAGAAGTTCTTACCGCGTTAAAGCCTGCTGCTTTGAGTAACTCAATCTTTCGTTCTTCCGCCCGGTCAAAAGCGGCGGCGCCCAGGCAACCATTATCATGGTGCACACACCCACCATTGAGTTTGACTGTTTTGCCATTAAGCTGGAAACCGTTTTCGGGCGTAAATTTTATCGAACGTATGCCAAAACTCGTTTCCGTTTTGTCAACTACATTTTTATTTAGGATGATACTTATTTGAGCATCGTATAAACGGGGTGATTCCGGCGTCCATTGCTGCGGAGTTGCTACAATGATAGTTTGCGCAACTTCTTTCTCGCTATTTGCAGCCAGTTCAATTTTTATTTGCCCATTTCCCGCATTTTTAGCATTTGCATCCTTTAACCAGGTGCTTAGAATAATATTTTGAGGCAAATCACTTTCGTTTTTTACCAATGTTTTTATTTGAACAGTTGCTTTTTTGGAAGACACGTCAGGGGTTGTAATCGCGACTCCCCAATTGGCTATATGCACAGCGTCGGTAATATTCATCCAAACATGGCGATAAATGCCAGAACCACTGTACCACCTGCTGTTTACTTGTTGCGAATTGTCGACCCGCACCGCTATCACATTTTCATTATTAAAGTCCAAAAAAGGCGAAAGGTCATAACTAAAGGACGAATAGCCATAAGGGTAAATTCCAAGTGATTTTCCATTGATAAACACTTCAGAATTCATGTAAACCCCTTCAAAATAAATGGAGACTTTTTTGCCTTTCCATTCACCAGGAACTTTGAAGGTTTTCCTGTACCAGCCAATACCTGCCGGGAAATATCCGCCGGCGCCTCCCGTGGGGTTTTTAGGACTTATTTTGCCTTCAATACTCCAATCGTGCGGCAAATCGAGGCTTCGCCAACTCCTATCGTTGAAATCTCTTGATTTTGCCGATGCGGTATCTCCCTGAAAAAATTTCCAGTTATAATCAAATAGCTGTTTTCGTTCAATTTTAACCAAATTTTGAGCCTGGCACGCTATGCTAACAGCCAAAAACAGCATGGCTGTAACCATTGCTTTAACGTGATATATAATATTGTAAGTTTTATGCAACCTCATAGTGATCTTTTAATTTGCTTGAAGAAATAATATTTTAACCTTATTGGACTTTAATAACAACCTCATCTCCTTTAAGGGTATCAGATTGAGCTTTTAACCGAATCTCCCCGGCCTGTTTATTTGATTGCACCAGCACCAGGCAATATCCGTTGAAGGCCATCCGCTGGCTGGCTTTATCCGGTTCATGGCTGCTGGGGTTACCGTTACCTGTGCCAATAATTGTTCCCGGGCCTTCAATTGAAAACTTTACCAGGTTCGCCGCTGTAGGAACTACCCTTCCCTTGGCGTCTTTAAGTGCCACCTGGATAACAGCGACGTCGGTACCGTCAGCTTTAAGGGTGTTGCAATCGCTCTTCAAGGTTAATTGGGCGGGACCAGTTGTTGTTTCAACAATGTCCCTGGTTACCAACTTTCCGCCTTTATATCCCCTGGCTTCCAATTTACCGGGTTTATATATAAGGTCCCATATCAGTTTGGTATAAGGAGTTGTTTTTTGCCTGCCTATGTTTTTTCCGTTTAGCAATAACTCTACTTCGTCGCAGTTGGTGTAACAATGCACCTTAATGCTGTCTCCATCTTTGCCGGGCCAGTCCCAATGGGGGAAAATATGAACTACGGGTTCATTTGTCCAGGCCGCTTTGTACGCGTAGTATCCGTCTTTAGGGAAGCCGCATATATCCATGAAACCGAAATGAGATGTAACGCATGGCCACTGGTACGGCGTGGGCTCGCCACGGTAGTCAAAACCTGTCCATACAAACAAGCCTCCCAGATAGGGATATTTAACAATGTCCGCCCAGTCCTCACCAGGCAGCGGCCCCCAGTTGGGTTGCCATAATCCGAGGTTTGACACATAACCTTTACCCCAATCGTTCTGATACTCTCCACGGGTTGAAATGAAACTTGTGGACTCTGTACAAAACTCAGCCCGGTTGGGATATTTTTCATGGTCTTTCACATACGCCAGCCCTTTGTCGCCATAGTTATATCCTACAACATCCAGGACATCGCTATAACCACCTTCGTTCCGTCCATGATTCATGGCGGCAGTGACAGGACGCGTTGGGTCTATTTTATGAGTGACATCAACCAGTGTTCTTAGTATCCTGGCCCCGGTTACTGTACCTTGAATCCATTCCTCATTTTCCATACTCCACATAAATATCGACGGATGGTTGCGATCCCTGTATAACATGGATTTCAAATCCGCTATCCCTTCTTCAGAGCTGGACAACATACGATTCTCATCCAACACAAGTAACCCCATCCTGTCGCACATATCAAGCAGTTCCGGCGTGGGGGGATGATGGGAACAACGATAAGCATTGCTACCCATTTCTTTGAGCAACTTTAATTTGTATTCGTTTATTTTATCAGGAAGGGCCACGCCAATCCCGGCAAAATCCTGGTGGTTGCAAGTGCCCTTCACCGGGTAAAGCTTCCCGTTTAAAAATACACCATTCCGGTTTATTTCGATAGTCCTAACCCCAAAAGTTGTTTCGTAATTATCGATGACAATCCCGTTTTCAAAAACTTCTGTGAGTACTTTGTAAAGAATTGGTGTTTCGGGCGCCCAAAGCAAGGGTTTTTGAATAACTGCTTTTTGTGAAAGTTCGGATGTGCTAAACGGCTCAATTACCTGAGATGAAGTTATTGTGTTAAGCACGACTCCTTTATTATCGACAATTTTAGAGGTGAGTTTAATGTTTTTAACTAAGCCGTATTCGTTTTTAATATTGGTTTTTACGTTTACATCAGCTTCACCGGGCGAAACTACAGATGTAGTAACATAAGTACCAAACCGGTCAACATGGAGCTTGTCGGTTTTATTGAGCCAAACGTGCCTGTAAATTCCGCACCCTTCGTACCACCAACCTTCATATTCGGTAGCATCAACCTTTACCAAAATAACATTTTTGCCTTCGTTACCGTAACGCAAAACATCTGTCAAATCATAGTTTGAGGGTGTGTAACCACTTTGGTGGCTGCCTAAGAGCTGACCATTGACCCAAACAGTACTATTCCTGAAAATCCCGTCAAATTCGATAGATATTTTTTTTCCTTTATCTGTTTCCGGTATTTCAAATTCTTTTCTGTAAAAACCTATCCCACCAGGCAAATATCCGCTAACAGCAGGCGAGCTGCCGATTGATTTATCGTTAACAAAAGTCCCCTCCACACACCAATCATGCGGAAGGTTTACTTCCTTCCAGTCTTCGGGTTTGAAAGTAGCTGCTTTATCAACATCGGTATAAGCAACAATGGCTTCTTTATTTGTTTCAACTTTGACATTGATATCTGTTAAGCCACCATATCCGGCAGCTTTAACTGCCCGTTTGATAGCGATATCGCCTTTGTGGAACTGCCAGTTGAAGTCAAAATTATCTTTCGCTCTTGCTGATGGCGCGGTTGCTCTGTTTTGCGCTGTTACATTTAACGCTAATAAAGCTGCAAACAAGAGTGCAATCCCCCGCAGTAGCATATTAAATAACTGATTATTAGTATGACTATGTGTATTCATCATTTAAATAGATAACCGGCTCCTTAAAGACCGGACGATAACATTAGGGTTGGCTTGTAATTACATCCACTTCGGCATATCCTGTATTATCGTTGCCTTCCGTATTTTTCAAAGCCCTCAATTTAATATAGCGAGCCTTTACAGCTGCAAAGTTTTTAATTTGTATCAGCGGGTTGTTTTTGATATTGGGGAACTCTCCTTCATCAACCAGTTTCCATTCTTTGTCGTCGGCAGATACGTAAAATTGATAAGTTGTAATAATGCCAGGGCCCCACAAACCCGGATCGGGCAAATACCTGAAACCAGACAGGGTTTCTTCTTTTCCCAGGTCGATCACCAAATCAACCGGCATTTTTTTGTCCTTACCCTGGTGCCATACTGTAGCAGGATCTCCATCTAAAATCTCGTTAGCCTTTTCGTCGCTTACTCCTAAAATTTTCCAATCCGTGCGGGGTTGGTCAAATTTCTCCTCAACTTCAGGGCTGCTTTTGCCCGTGGCAGGGTCGCCGGCAATTGCCTTTACATCCAATTTCCCATCTGTTTGAAACGCCCCGGTATATTTTTTTGAAGCCGTGGTAGGTGCACTTCCATCCAATGTGTAGTAAACTACCGATTCCTTATCTGCCGGGGTTATAATGATTTTACCGGACTGGTCCCTGATTATAGAAGGAGCAGTTAAAATCTGCGGCGCATCATAAACACCGATATTGGAAATAACAATACAACTTTTTGAATCCGTAATATTTAACCGAACCTTTGTGGCACTCACACTCGGGAAAGTAAGGATGCGCTTGTACCCAATGGTTGTTGCGTTGGCTACTTCTTTCCAGTTACCATCAACAAGGGCTTCAACCGTGAATGCCTTCACCCTTTGGCCCAACTGGATATACTCCTGCACCAGGAAACGATTGAATGTAGTTGGCTTGCCCAAATCGATAGTCAACGAAGCAGTTTTTACATCATCGTCTGTTGCCCAATAAGTGTCTTTATTATTATCGACAGCTTTACCTGCGCCAAATTCCTTATTGTTGCCCCGAATATTGGAAGCGGTTGTTTTCTTTATTTTAGCAAGGTCTACCGCAAAGGCTTCCTTAACCGCTTGGCCAAATTCCGAGGCGGCTTTTTCATCTCTTTCGTTAATCAAACCATTGGGCATAATAGGGAAGTTAAGGAGGAAAGTAGCATTACGGCCAATGGAGTGATAGTAGGTATCCATCAGCTGGGGCAACGTCTTTACCTTAGTGTCTTCAGCAGGATGATAAAACCACTCCGGCCGGATGGATGTATTTACTTCGGCGGCCACCCACCTATTACCGTTCTCCAAACCGTAATGTAGCATATTGTAGGGCACATCACCAGTCGCATTAAGCAGGCTCCAATTGGTTTCGCCTACATAACCTGCTTCCGTTCCCACCCAACGAAGATCGCCCCTATCGCCACCATCGTTCCAGATTACACAATTCGGCTGCAGTTTATGGATAAGCGCATAAGTATTCTTCCAGTCGTAATAGGTTGTCCGGTCGATGGTACGGGTTTCGTTAGCGCCGCCGTAATACCCCGACCCGCCATTAGCACCATCAAACCATACTTCGAAAATAGGCCCGTAATTAGTTAGCAGTTCTGTGAGCTGGTTCCTGAAATAGGTAATGTATTCCGGTTTACCATAATCAGGGTTGTTTCTGTCCCAGGGCGATAAATAAATGCCCAGTTTCAAACCATATTCTTTACAGGCATCGGCCATTTCCCTCACCACATCGCCTTTGCCATTTTTCCATGGCGAATTTTTAACAGAATACGCCGTATATTTTGATGGCCAAAGGCAAAAACCGCAATGATGTTTTGCGGTAATGATGATTCCTTTCATACCTGCTTCTTTGCAGGTGCGTGCCCATTGACGGCAATCCAGATCTTTTGGATTAAACAAATTCACATCTTCGTTACCAAATCCCCAGGACTGATCGGTATAGGTATTCAATGAAAAGTGCACAAATGCATAAGATTCCATTTGTTGCACACGCAGTTGATTACTGGTTGGCACCGGGCCAAATGGTTTGGGGGCGCTGATTTGAGCACTGCAAAACACTGCTGAGCATAAAGAAAAAACGATTCCCAGGAAAAAATTTCTATTCATAAATTTATATTGATTACATCTTTATTTCAATCTTTTGCTTCAACTGGTGTTGGTTGCGAAAGATCACTATTTCGGTATTTTTCCCGGTCACCGCGCTCCGGGCTTCCAGCAAATCTTTAAGGTTGTTAACCTGCCTGCCATTAAAAGTCAGTATGACGTCATTCGCCTGAAGCAATTTTGATGCAGCCGATCCATGGGTAACTGAGAGCACCAACACGCCTCTTATTTGATCCATGCCGGTTGCAGATTGCTCGCCAGCAGTGCCCAGGTTTTTGACCCTGGCACCCATAAAATCTGTTATATCATCTTTACTTAAATTATTAGCAATTACAACTGCCGGGAAGATTGGCTTTTTGGCAATGGCCTTCAGCCGCGCCGAAACAACGCCGAAACTATCCATCGCGAAGTTTTTGAATCCGGCGGACAACGCCGCAGCACCTTGTTTCACACGAAAATCTCCTCTTTCGGGATTTTCAAAGGTTAGGGGGCCATGCACCGAATGACTATCCGTTCCGCGCAAACGTGCTTCAGCCAATGAAACGGAATCAGGAAAATCGTTGTAATCAACCTCTTTTCCCCAGGTAGCAATACCGATAGGCAAGTATCCTGTTCCAACGATATTATGACGAAACAGGTCGCCACTATTTTTAAACCATACATGGGGATGAAAAGTATTATTGACCATGATATTGTTTTCAACAACACGGCTTACGCCTTCCCGCAGCTTGATCCCCCCGTTTAAGCACAGATTATTGTAAATAAGATAGTTGCTGGATCCATCGTCCAGGTCAATATCCCAACCATGGTCGCAGCGGAACCGGTTGTTACGAAGAATAATCGGCTTTACCGCATCAAGGAGTGCTATGCCGGGATTTTCGGCAACAATCGAGTCAAGTTTTTTCTTATCGGCCTGCCAGTAACGATCGCGTCCCCAGGAATTAAATGATCCATGGTCTCCGGTTTCCTTGACTGTATTAAACAAATCGTTATATTCAATGATATGCCCTCCCCACGTTCCTTCGCTTACGTTGATGCCTGCGCGGGGTACATCGTAAATGGTATTGTGGCTTACAACAATGTCCTGACACATGGAGAGCTCCACCCCCGCTGATTGTTTTTCTACATAACCGAGGTTAAACATCAGGTTATCATAAACTTTACAGTCTTTTGGGTAATTGTTTGTTTTTGGCCCGGGTGTACGGTCAATTTCCGCCGGTGGTATGTACTCGTTATATTCAAAACTGGGCGAACGCACCGCACCCGGGTCGCCGACAAAACAAATTCCGCTTGCACCGATTTCGAAAATCCGGCACCCTGACACTTCACAGTCCCGGTTGAATTTGCTAAAAAAAACGGCGTTGTTGCCCAAATCACGCAGCACACAATTTGCCAGACGGCAATGTACTGCTCCTTCGTATAACACGGCCCCACCCCGGTAAATTGTCCAGTCGCTGCGCAGCAACGGCTCCTTGTTCTGCATAAAGGTGCGTACCGTTCCTGTTAATGTAAGCCCGGAGATAGCAATGTTTTTAACCGGCTTTTCTTCCGTCCCTTTAAATTCAAATAAATGGGCAATCTGCGGCGTTTCAAACTTTGCAGTTTTTAAATCAAGGCCTTTAGGTGGGAAATAATATAAGATTTTCGTTTTCTTGTTATAAAACCATTCGTTGACGGTATCAAGCTCTTCAAAAACATTCTCTACATAACGGTATTTTTCATGCATACCCGAACGCCGGTTATTTTGCCAGCCCCCTTCCAATATAGGGTTACCACTGCTGTCCTTCCCGGTTATGATATAATGAAAATCGCCCCACCTGGCACTGTGCAATGCATGCACATACCCACCCGCGGGCGACTTCCACCTTGCAGCTCGTTCTTTGCTGATAGCATCGGCTGCTGCGCCACCAAGAAACTGTGCCGAAGGATCATAGTTTGGATAACGGGCCATATGCTGCAATTTTCCGTTCACAAACAGTTCATCAAAAACAAAGTCATGACCGACCTTAGCCTGCCAGATACCATTTTTGTATGCTGTCCAATTCAGGCCGTCTAATTTAGCGCCGCCGCTTATGATCACCTCCTGATGGTCAACAGTCGTCAAAGTCAGGGGTTCATTATCCTTCCTTGAGTCGGCAGCACTGAACACAACAGGATCGCTCAAATAATATGTGCCTCCGTAAAGCCTGATGAAAACGGTGCCGAAAACTTTCCTCGCCGTGATCATTGCACGGTTTATAGAAGCAAATGGCTTGCTTTGCGTACCCGGATTGCTATCATTGCCGCTGAGGGAAACATATAAATTTGTTTGCGCGTTGCTGCCGACCGGCCATAAAAACGCAGCAAATAAAACCGCTGTTATTATTAAGTTCTTAACTTTTTGCATTTAGTGCTATTTAAGAATTACCCCGTATGTTGACGTTGCCCAGTCATGACCTCAATCGATTGCAGGGTATATTCAATTATCATTTTGGTTATTCAATATTCCAGAAACAAAATCTATTTTATTTCTATAAACTCAGGTTCGTACGGTGCAATAGTAAAGTTTCCGGTATAACTTTTATCAAAAAGAATACTCTGCGATTTCCCATTCATCGGTATTTCTTTTGGTTCTCCCGTCACGTTCAGGTATAAAAAATGGTTCTTATCAATTTGCCTTGCCATAATGCCCGCAGGTACCTGCGGGCCCTTTTTAATACCCAGTTCATCTATCAGTTTGTCAAGCAATGGGCTCAGTACCTCGCCACTTGCTGGCAAGCCTACATAAATTGCCCTGCCTTTGCCGTATTTGTTAGCAGTAATAATCGGGTAATCTTTATCTAAGCTGGTTATACTTCCAAGAATTTCGGCACCTTTGGATTCCACAACGTCAAATCGTGTTGATTCAGTTCCAACAGTTTTCCCGTTGTAATTTAGTTCAATTTTTTTGCCTCTCAACGATGTGCGCGATACTTCGTTCATCGGCTCTGTTTCTTCATAGCCGGCTACCCGTATTCCAAACACATCGCTTAAACGGCCCGGATGGGTGGATGCAAATACCTTCCCGGTTTCGTCAACCACGGCAGAATTGCTCGTCATCACAACTGTCCCGCCATTTTTTACAAAATCCCTAATTTTATTGGCGGTGGTTTCATCCATTACTGTTACACCGGGCACAAAAAGCAATTTATACTTTAATTGGCTTTTACTGATCTCAACAACATTGGCATCCATATTACGGTTATAAAACAGGTTCCAGCAACTCTGTAGCTGTTGGTCCTGCGCCTCGGGGAACGAGCCGCTGGCTATCTGACTTGGGAATGAAAATGCTAAGCCAACTTCCGGGCTGGCCTTGTAAGGAAAATATTTTTCGATCTTTTTAAACTCTGTTGCCATCTTTTTGTATTCATCGTATTTACGGTTGGGAATTCCGTCCCAGTCAAGCATCCCTTCCAAGTATTGCTCTTCGCCCGACCACATACTTTGCCAGGTCCATCCGCAAACCACCTGATTGCCGTACATCAGCGTGGCATAGGCCGATTTTCTGATCGAATTGGGAACGGCGGTCATTGTAGTAAATTCACTGCACCAGAAGGGGTTTGTACTTTCAAACTGAATACGGGAAATTCCGAACAAGGCATTCATCACCCCCCAGTTGGTAGTTAAAGAATTCCCGGGATAAAAGCCCGCCCCTCCCCTGGACATCTTGCCTGAATAAGCTATCTGCGAGTAGTCAAAATACTTCAACGCACTGTAATACCAGGCATTGGTATTAGTTAGCGCATTGGGTGCATTGGCATTAACCCTGTCGAGTACCTTAAATAAGATCTGGTTAACTTCGTCTGATATAAAGCGCCTGAAATCTAATATTTTCTCCGGGGAACCATTTTTTTCGCCGGTTACGGGTAGCCCTACTTCATCAAAATCGTTAATTCTTCTTGACCAACGTTGCGTAGCCCATGCTTTGTTAAAATTATCTAAGGTTGCATACTTCTTCGTTAGCCAAATCACAAATCTTTTTCTTACTGTTTCTGAGTATGAAATAGGGCCATCACCAGATTCGTTATCGACTCCAAAAGCTAATAGCGCCGGATGTTTTGCATAGTGTTTTGTAAGTGTATCCGCATAACGCACGGCGTATTTTTGATACATCGGATCGCCTACATCTTCCATATACCGATGGTTAGGGTATTGCGCATTGCCCGCTGGGCTGGTAACATCAATTGAGGGATACTTATGGTGCAACCAAATAGGTGCCGGGCGAATAGCGATGTCAAGGACCACCTTAATCCCTGCTTTATTCATCATGTCCATCACAAAATCAAACCATTGAAAATCAAACTTACCTTCAGAAGGCTCATAACTGTCCCAGGCCAGGTGGCCCATCCTGACCACCTTAAATCCGGCAGCCTTCATCAATCCAATGTCCTTTTTTATTTTCTCCTGGTCTTTATCATCATGCGGATGATAATTGGTGCCCACGTATAATTCCTGAGCTTTAACCGACAAGGTAGCAAGCAACAGCGTTGAAATTATCAAAAGCTGTTTGATTTGTATTTTCATTTATTTAACTGATATTTTTACCGTTTTTGAAATATTACGTGATGAATTACCTAAAGCAGAATAAATTCCTTTGTTATTTGTAGAGCAGGCCCTAGCAAATCCAGGCAGAAAGGCACATCGCAGTCAATAGTTGGTTCTCCACTTAATTTATTATAAGGAATTGATAATTGGTGAGTCAAATTTAGCTTAAAGAATGTCCTAATGTTTGATTTAAAGGGACTTTCTTTTATACAAAACCGACATTTGTTTATTAATTGGAATTTGTTTCTGAGTATGACAGTATCAAGGTTGATGTTTATTTAACGGATATTTTTACTGTTCTTGAAATATTGCGAGATGAATTACCTAACTGAAGCACAAACTCGCCGGCTTCAACATTCCAAGCTTTTTTTGTTTCGTCGTAAAAAGCCAAATCCCCAACTTTTACATCCAGTTCAACTGTTTTCGTTTCGCCTGGTTGCAGAAAAACTTTTTCAAAAGCCTTCAATTCTTTTTCCGGACGCAACACCGAACTAACAGGATCGCTTACATACAACTGCACAACCTCGGCACCGTAACGGCTACCGATATTTTTGACCACGAATTTTGCATGAATGATATCATTCTTTTCATAGATCTTCTTATCTGCCGAAAAATTACTAAGTACAAAACCAGTGTAAGAAAGCCCGTATCCAAAAGGAAACTGTGGCTGGATTTTCTTAGTATCAAACCAGCGATATCCCACCAAAACATCCTCCTCGTAATTTACCTTCAAATCTTTTCCAGGAAAATTGCCCAATGCATGTGCCGGCGACTGATCAAGCGTAACAGGTAATGTAAAAGGTAATTTGCCTGATGGATTCACCTTGCCGCTTAATATATCTGCCACCGCATTGCCCGCCTCCATGCCGCCATACCACGACCATAAAATAGCAGGTACACGGTTAACAATGCCTGCTAATTTTACAGGCGAACCGGCAATCATTACCACAACTGTGTTAGGATTTGCTTTTGCCACTTCCTGCATCAAAACTTCCTGCCCGTAAGGCAAATCCATATTTTGCTTGTCAAAAGATTCCGTATCAAAGTCATGGTTTAACCCTCCGAAAACAATAACCACGTCTGATTCCCTGGCAACTTTTACAGCTTCCTGAATCAGTTTCCAATCAACATTGTTCGAATTTCCCTGACCCCCGTTGCTGCCTTCTTTGAATGTAGATTGCTTCTCGTAGCCCTGCGCAAAATTTATTTTTACGTTGGCGCCGAACTTTTGCTTGATTGCCTGTAACGGAGTTATTTCATATAACGCTTTTATTTCGGAGCTAAGCCCTGCCCCGCAATGTTTCCGGGTAGCATTATCACCAATAATCGCAATCGATTGTATTTTGTTAAAATTGATAGGGAGAATACCGCCCTTGTTCTGAAGTAACACCGCCGCTTCGGCAGCAGAATTATAGGCTGCCTTTTGATGCTCCGGTGTATTCATTTTTCCCTTTTCACGGTTACCCTCATCAAACATCTTTGTTTTGAACATTACACGCAGCACATTAGCTACTTTTTCATCAACTACCGATACGGGTACTTTTCCTTCTTCTACCGCTTTTATTAACGGATTGGCAAAATACCATTCGTTATAATCTTTTATATCGGTACCCATTTCCAGGTCGAGCCCGCTTAACGCAGCCTTTACCGTAGAATGCGCCGCGGCCCAATCGGTCATCAAGACGCCTTTAAACCCAAACTCCTTCCGAAGAATTTGTCTGTTCAAATATTCGTTTTCCGAACACCAGTCGCCCCTGAATTTATTGTAAGCAGCCATTACGGTATAAGCGCCGCCTTCAGTTACAGCTGCTTTAAAACCCGGCAGATAAATTTCACGAAAAGCCCTTTCGCTCATTTGTACATCAACAGAATCGCGATGCGTTTCCTGGTTATTGGCCACCCAGTGTTTTACACTCACCGCAACATCTTTTGACTGCAAGGCTTTAATGTAAGCAACCGCCATCCTCGAAATAAGGAAAGGATCTTCGCTCATGTATTCGAAGTTACGGCCACCAAGTGGCGAGCGGATAATGTTGATACCAGGACCAAGCAGTACATCTTTTTTCCGGAACCGTGCTTCTTCACCTAACACCAGGCCCTGATTTAAGGCCAGTTGAGGGTTCCAGGTTGCAGCAAGGGCTGTTCCCGGAGGAAAGCAGGTTGCCGAATCAGTCGTCCAGCCCGAATAAGCCCAGTCGTTCCTGTTAATTTCGGCGCGTACGCCGTGCGGCCCGTCACTCAGCGCCAGTTCGGGGATACCTAACCTTTTTATCCCGGATACATAAAACTTAGAATTGGCGTGCAACAGGCTCACTTTTTCCTGCAATGTCATCTGGCTGATGAGGGAACGGATTTTTTGTTCGTGATTGTTATTACTCAAACTTTGCTGTGCCTTTGTTACTCCTACCATCAGCAACATACTGGAAAGCATAACGCAGCATCTTTTTACCACTATTTTAAATATCATTACATTCATGGGTTAAGATTTTTTAATAAAGTTTACCAGGATAACATCATTTTCCCGGATATCAAGCTCCTGGGAATACACGGAATTAGGCTTGATTTCAATTTGCCATTTTGCGACAGGAGAGCCATTTTCTTGTTTTAACTTTTCAACCTGCTGCCTGTTTAACTGTCCGGGCCTGCCCATATCCACATAGCCAGTGTATGCATCGTTCACCCTATACCCTACTTTATAAATTTCCATAGTATATTTTCCGGCAGGTACATGCGATAGATTTATTTTCACTTTTCCTTTTGGTTTGGCGGGCAAATTCTTTATGTAATAAGATTGATTGTTGACAGAATCCGGCAAAGTATAGGTATAATCCCATAACAATGCCTGGATATCCCCTTTATCATTTTTGCAAACCCATGAACGTGTATCGGTATTGGCTAACTCAGTTCCTCCAAGTTTATTCATGAATTTATAAGAATAAAAAGCTGGTTTGTTTATGCCTTGAATGTTGAGTAAACCAAAACCTCCATGGAAAGGTGTAAACCGTGGGCCTGGTTCTTCAAACACATCGGTAAAAACCCAGTACGACATGGAGTTGGCCGCATTCCCAACCTGTTTTAATTTTTCCAGGATATAGGCGGCTTCATGATAACTATCGTGAACAGGATCTGCCGGTGTGTACGATGCGCTCCATTCTGTATAATGCAGTTCCAGGCCGGGTTTCGCTGATTGAGAGATTTGTTTACGGGAATTCAACACATCGCCACTCACGGCCAGCGAATCTTTACTTAATACCGTGCCCGAATTACCATACTCATCCAGAAAGCCTTGGTTTACCCCATAAGAATGGGTACTTACAAAATCGATTGGAATGTTATTTTTGCTGCAATAATTAATCATTTCGGGAACCCAGGCTGCGCCTGCAGTACCTGGGCCACCTACTTTATATTCGGGGTTTACGCTTTTAACCGCCTTTACAGAATAATCGTACAATTTGAAATAATCGGCTTGCGTACCTGTCCAGAATCCGGGAGATAAGTTAGGCTCATTCCATACTTCAAAATACCAGGATTTTACTTCTTCGGCACCGTATCGTTCTGTAAAATGCTGAACAAGGTTGGTAATGAGCGCCTGCCATTTGTTATAATCTTTTGGAGGGGTAACATTGCCACGCCACCAAAAAATTGTCTGGCTTCCACTTGCCAGGGCATTAGGCATAAAACCCAGTTCTACAAAAGGCTTCATCCCAATTTTATGCAGAAAATCAAACAGGACATCTACATACATATAATTATACTGAGGTTTCCCTTTTGAGTCTTCGGTATACACGGCCATATCATCGGTGAGTAAGCCATGCATGCGGATATACCGGAAACCACATTGTTTTCTTACGTATTCCAGTTGTTGCTGCCAGTCGGCACGCAGCCCTTCATTTGCCCGGCCTGCGCCTACACAGGCGTTAAACATGGTATTAAGCTTACCCGATGTTTTGTTTAAATCTACATTAATTGCTCTTTGGCCTTTTACATGAGCCAAAAAAGCGAATTGCGAAATCAGCAGTACCCAAATTGTTTTTTTCATCTATTTGTTAATTCTTAATAAAATCATTCTGTCCACACGAGTACGCCCGATGGTTTTAGTGTTTTTTCCCCAATTAAAACTTTTGCATTATCCGGCAGATTTACCGTGTAATTTTCTGATGAGTAATTTAATGCCGTATAAAAACCATCGCGCCAATAAACAAATACCCCTGGTGGGTAATCCTCCGTTGTGGCACCGGCATCTTTATAAATCTGTCTCAATAAATCCTTTTCTAATTTAGCATCATCGGTATCTACACCGATATAGGTTACATCGCCTTTGCCAATCCGGTGTTTTACCACAGCAGCTTTTCCTTTATAGAACTGGTTATTATAGGTGGCCAGCACCCCCGCAGTATCATTTGGCACAAGCAAATCCGCCCAACTATGCCATGGGTAATGATTTGAATTCATCAGTATATCGCCTTTGCCGTATGATGAAAGCATATCGGTTTGGCTTATATGGGCGCCAATCAGGTTTGAAATTGGTAAGGCAGTCTCCCCTTCCCAAAAATGCCCTCTGCGATCTTTGGTACCCGTGCGGCAGGTAATAACCAGGTGGCCGCCTTTGGCTACATAGTCATTCCATTTTTTCACCAATGCAGAATCAATCATTTCATAGGCGGGAACGATTACACACTTATACTTCGACAAATCTGCCGTTTCCTGAATTACATCAACAGGTGCACCTAATGATCTTGCCGTTTTAAGGAATTTTACCGGGTAATCCCATGTATTCCATTGTCCTGTCTGTCTTTGTCTGTCAATGCTCCAGTAATTTTCTACATTCCACAGAAGCGCCGTCGACCGTGCGGTCAGCTTTGCCGGCATCTTCGCGCCTGGCGTAAATTGCTTCCTCAGTTCTGTTATTTCTTTCATGAACTGCATATAGTCTTTTCCGCCCTGCGAAGGCGTTACGCCATCCGTTTGTATCACACCAGCATGATATTGTTCTGCGCCATATAGGATTTGACGAAAGCGGTACGAACAGGCGACTTTACCTCCAGCTGCAAAACTGTGATACAGCCATAGCCTAACGGTACCCGGCAAAAGCAGGGGATTGTAGCTTCCCCAATTAACTGGACCCGGCTGAATTTCCAAAACCCCTGACACGCCGCCTACAGATTTGTAATATTCTGAAGCAAAAAGAACAACATCGCTGTTGCCTAAACGGAAACCCGATTCGCCAAGATTATCAGTACCACCGTTTGGATATGCCGTGTATGTTGCAAAATCCAGTTTAGCGGTACGGTTAGGGTCGGAACCGGTGCAAACGGCAGTATAGTTGGTGGTAACAAATTGCGTCTTTGAAACGTAGCTGCGTAAAACGCCTGCCTGAAAATCAAGGAACTCTGCCTGGGCATCTGCCGAATATCTTTTAAAATCCAGTAATGCATGGGGATTATTGCCCCACCAGCCTACCAGGTTCGTATTCGGGATGATTACCTGATCAAAACTATTAAACCACTGGCTCCAGAATGCGGCCCCCCAGGCGGTATTTAATGCATCAATGGTTTTGTACTTATTTTTCAGCCACGTTCTGAATGCATCCTGCGATGAGGGACTATAATCGGGAACAGCACCGGGTTCATTATCTACCTGCCACCCCATTACATTTTTGTTCTGCCCGTATCGTTTAGCCATCTCTGCTACTATCCTTTGTACAAAGCCTCGGAATTTCGGATTAACCATTGACTCTAATCCCCGAGTACCATTCTCCGCACGGATATAGTGGCCATCCATAACAAAAGTTTCCGGGTAGTTTATCCGCATCCAGGTTGGCGTGGTTGCAGAAGGTGTGCATAGCAACACCTTGAGATGATATTTTGTGCAAAGCCCCACCACCCTGTCAAGCCAGGTAAAGTCAAACCGGCCTTCTTCGTGCTCCATTTTGAACCAGGCAAATTCAGCCAGGTGAACAAACTCAAAACCCATGTCTGATATCTTTTTTATATCCCTTTCCCATTGGGCTTCACTCCAATGTTCAGGATAATAATAGATACCCGTTGTTACCAAATCTTTTTCGGGAAAAAACCGGCCGGCTTCCTGTGCTTTTAACGCTGCCGAAGGGATTAAGATCCCTAATATAATTGTAGTTATTAATTTTCTCATCAAAAAGGTCCCGGGCTTTTCTATAGCAGCTGTTTTAAGTTGTTTCACCATAAATTTCATTCAGCATTATCAATAATGTCATTTGTTATAGATGCAGGTGACATTGACTCTGCAATTATTCGAATGTAATTTGCACCTTTTCTGTGTAATATTTTAGTTAGCTCCCGTATTAAGCGCTACAATTGTACGTTGATCTTTTACGGAATAGTTTTGCCTGTCCAAAGCGCCACCAGTGTCCCAGAAAAATGGCAACATTCCGTTGGCCTTCGCTTGTTTTGTAATATAGGTTAGCCAATAATCCACCGCATCGTTATGTGTTGTTAAATCTAAAGGAACATGTTTGCTGTTGTTTCGTCTATAGGCTCCATACTCGCCTAACAGTACAGGAATTCCTTTATCGGCAAATTTTGTCTTCATTTTGCCAAAGGCGGCGTTTACATCACTTTCTTCACCCCAGGTGGCATTGTGGTTGGGTTCTATTGCAGAATGGTGCCCGGCCCCCCAATAATAGAACATCTTGCCCCAGTCAGCATCGCCGTCCATCAGGCAAAGTTGATATGGAGAGTAAAAATGCACCTCAACCATCATCCGCGCCGCCACCTGGTCCTGGGGAAGAGCAGTCATCAGGTCGCTGGTTTTATCAATATCTGTTGAAGGCCCCTGAACTACCAGCACCCTGTAGCTGTTCCTACCGCCGGTGGATCGAACCGCATTAACAAAGGTTTGATGATAGCTGGCAAGCGTTGCCATCTTTTCCGCATTGTCTGCATTCGGCTCGTTGGCGCCGGCAAACATCAGGTGTTCATCAAAATCGCGCATAGCTGTTGCAATTTGCTCCCATAGCGCTTTTTGTTTCGCGTTAACAGACTCTTTTTTAACAGTAGTACAATTGTTTTCGAGCCACCCCTCGTCCCAATGTATATTGAGTAAAACATACATATCATTTTTTACACAATACCCTATTACTTGCTTAACCCTGTTAAGCCAATTTGTATCTATGCGCGCTTTGCTTTTATCAGCTAAATGTGTCAAATTCCAGGCACATGGCAGGCGGATGGCATTAAACCCCTGCTGTTTCACAAATTTTATATAATCCTCTGTAATAACAGGACTGCCCCAGCCTGTTTCACCACCAGGGGCTTCAAAAGTATTGCCAATGTTCCACCCCAACCTGATTTTAGCTGCAAGCTGAACAGCATTGCTTTTCATCCCTGTTGAGTCGGGAGCTTTTGGTGAGGTGTTATAAGAAGGATAGCGGGCAGGTCGCGGGAAACCAGCTATCCTATTGTAAGTATTCGCGCTTTTGAATGAAGAAAAAGACGCGAGCATTATTATAGATATTAATATTTTAAAAGAGTACTTAATTTTCATTTTCTCCTAATCTTTACCTAAAAAGATTCATCTGAACACAATTCTGTTCAGATGATCTTTTTTATCACCCACAATAGGTGAATTTAACGAAGGTTTTATATCAATTGTTGGTATGCTTAAAACCCCGCGCCTTTTTTTAGCGAATCTAATGCCTGCCGGTCTCCTATATATGCGGGCACGCCGGTATTTGGCCGCTGAAATATACCGCTGGCCCATAAAAACGGAATCACACCATGTGCTTTGGCTTGCTTTGTGAGATAAGCATAGTAATGCCAGCCCGATCTTAGTGCCAATATCGAATCAGCCGGGTATCCGGTTAATCTCTGAGCGTGATAGTTCGTGTCAAATTCGCCCATAATTACTGGAATACCCTTATCGGAAAATTTTGTTTTAACGTCTGTAAATGCGTTATCCATATAAGCTTCTTCTGTTGAGGCTACGCAATTGCGATCCAGGAAGAGCGGGTTTTTTGTATGAAAGTCTTTCCCCCAGAAATATAATTCTTTTCCCCAGCTTGCGTCCATGGGCGTGGTACTACCGTAGCCACCTAATATGCAAAATTGCGACGGGTTATAATAGTGAAACTCTACCATCATTTTATGAGGTGTAGGGTCGGTAGGCAGTGAAGGTGTCTTATACGCATTAGCCGGATCAAGGTAAGAAGTAAGCAAATCAAGCGACGTAGAAGGCGACTGAATAACTATAGCACGATAAGTATTTTTACCACCGGTCCCTCGCACTGCATCAATAAATGATTGGTGATAACGCATTAAGGTAACGGTTGTTGGTATATCATTCGCATTGGGTTCATTGGTACTGGCAAGTATCAAATGCTCGTCAAAATCCCGCATCGTTGTTGCTATTTGCTGCCAAATTGCCTTATGCTTGGCATTAACAGAATCCTGTTTAGCACCTGTAACTGTGCAATCAATATAACTATCGTGGTGGGTATTAAGTATCACATACATATTGTCGTTAATGCAATATTGAACAACTTCTTTTACGCGGGCGAGCCAGAGTGGGTCTATTTGGGAAGTTTGGTTATTTATTATGTGGTTACTCCAGGTGCAAGGAATCCTTATGGAATTCATACCAGTTGATCTTACCAGATCAATCAGCTGCTGGGTAACTTTAGGGTTTCCCCATCCGGTTTCCCATCCGGGCGCATCCAACGTGTTATAAATATTCCATCCCATTGTCATCTTTGCGGCCAGCTGCGAAGCGGTGCTACCCATGCCTGTTACATCGGGTGCTTTGGCCGATGTGTTATATGATGGATAAATTTGGGCATCTTGTGTTACGGTAATTCGCCTGATTTGACCATTGACCGAACTTACATTTAACACCGTTGACCGGGTGCCGCCGGATGAATTTGCTGCTGCTGAAATTTTAATGGTTACATCACCGCTATTCCCTGATGCTTTGTCTAAATGCAGCCATCCTAAACCGGCAGTATCAACACGCCAGGCAGCGTTGGTGGTAAATTTTAAGTCTACAGTTCCACCACCATCCGGTATAGCATCTGTTAGATTGGAAAGTGTTAGCTGTGCGGACGGCGTTCCCGATTTTTTACAGGAAACCACTACTAAAATTGCAAAGAAAACCCCTACAATTTTATACACCGTCGCTATTTTCATTATCTTCATTTTCGTTTTTATTAAAAAGTTACCTTTTAATTAGTTACAGCGCCGCAGCAACGTGTTGTTGCGGCGCTGTAGGTTTATTTAATTTTTACAATACGGATGTTATCAAATGCACCGTAAAAACCTGTCGCTGTTTTAGCTGTGCCATAATTATGTACATATATGTTGGCAGCGGTGTTTCCTGTTGGCCCCACCAAATCGGCAATTTTAGTTAAAGGAGCTCCCATACCCTCGCCAAGTGTTGGATCACTTGCCCTAAATGATGTTAACGGTATAGTTAAAGTAATCCAGCCCTTTGTTTTGTATGCGGTTCCGGTGTTCCATGGTTCCCATCTGTATATATAGCCACCTGCATCTGTTGAAATATCCAGTGCACCACCATTCCAGTTTTTTCCGATACTTACTTCCATTTTTAAGGCCCAGTTGCCTGGTGCGTCATTAAGGTTAGCCGTCGGCACCCATTGATTTCCTGATAAACGAGTCCCGGAACCACCATACCATTGCCCTTCACCACTATTTAAAATACCGGTATTCAAAAAGATAAATATGGAATTGTTTGTACCCAATACGCCATCAAAGTCGGTGGTGTGTGTAAGCCAGCCGAATGGATCATTTGAGGCTTTATTAATACCACCACTACCTGCCGCCCACCAACCATTCATACCATTAAAACTCCATCCGCCTTCCATGTTTTCGATAACACCGTTTTGTAGATATGTTGCGGTATGAACATTGAAAACAGTAGTACCCGTACCAAACTTTGTAGTAACAGATACCGGCCCGCTTTGCGACGTTGCAGGCGCAACAAAAGCGACAGATTTTAAATCAGTTGATGTTGTAAAGGAGCTAACCGCGGCACCCGCATAACTTAGCGATTGAATATTCTTCAAATAGGTACCATGAATATAAACTGAATCGCCAGGGCTGGCATTTTCGTTGGAAACCCAGGTAACAGTTGGCGTGGCATTTATGGTATCCCGGGCAGTACCGGACTTAGTAGTCACTACTATTTGACTGTTTGGTGTTGCAGCCGGCATACGGAAACCCAGAGAGGTTCCATCAGCGTTTGAATTAAATGAGGGAATTTTAGTTCCCCCGTAAATAAACTGTTGAACCAATACTAAATTTGTACCATATAGATAAACCGAATCGCCCGGATTGGCAAATACATTGGAAATTGCACTAATAGTAGGTGCCGCCGGGCCTAACTTAAAAGAGAAGGTTGCTGAACCTGCTGCTGTAACATACTTTACCGTATATAACTTGGCAGTATCAATTGTTGAAAACTGTATGGGAGGGATTTTCACAACGGCACTGCCGGGGGCTAATAAAGCAATGTTAAAAGAGGCAGGAACTCCGTCAAAATAAATTTGAGTTGCATCTTGCAAATTCTGCCCGGTTATTACCACCCATTGGCCATTTGCTACAGCGCTATGCAAAACCGTATCATTAGGTGATGCTACGTAACTCTTAATGGCTGAAATAACAGGAGGAGCACCGCTGCCGTCAGCATTCTTTTTACAAGCTGGTGATAAGGCCACTATCATGAATAAAAGCGGCAAAAAAAACAAGCTTAGGTATGATTTCTTTTTCATAACAATTTATTTAAAATGGTTCAATTAATAATATGGTACCGGTGGAGCTGCCAATTTCGGATCAGAAGATAATTCAGACGCTGGAATTTGCAATGTAAATGAACTGATGGATGCCGGAACCGCAGATGGAGCAGCAGTAGTATCCCTTGTAGCCTTACGCGTTGTAGCATCATAACTAAATGTTTGGCGGCTGTGAGTGGCATCCTGATCGTTAAGCAACTTCACAGCTGCCATCGGACTGTAAAAAGAATACCGAACCAGATCTATCCAATATTGTCCTTCAAAAGCAAGTTCAATTCTTCTCTCTTTAAGTATTGTAGGACCGTCCAGCTTAGTCACAGGGGTCACGCCGGCCCTTGTCCGCACCTTATTAAAATAGGTTAAGGCATCCATATCTACAGTAATGCCATTGTTACCCAAAATAGCTTCGGCATACACTAAATATACATCAGCCAACCTGAGCACTGCGTCGTGCTCAACGGATGACGTATAAGTCATTGTTGGCGCGTTGTTATCCACTTCGTTGCCAATGATGTGTTTTTTTAAACCAACACCTGTTGATTTAAAACCACCACCTGCAGCATTCAATTCGGGGTAATAATCTCCGTTGAGCATAATAGTGGCTTTGCGCCTTATTGTATCATCAGCCGAGTACATCTTATACAGATCCCAGGTTGGGGCTAAGCCAAACCAGGCACCGTTTTTTTGAGGATTTATAGCATTGCTTGGCGAAAAGGTTAAATACATGTTACCGGTTTCCCAACTCGTTTGATCTGGCGACCACTGAAAAGCAAACAATGCTTCGGGGTTATCGTTGTATTGCGACCGGAAAAGATTATAATAGCCGAGATGGTTCGGATCATCCTGCCCAAGAAGCATTAATCCGCTGTTTTTACACACATTACCTGCGTATTTTTTTGCACTGTCCAGCAATGCTTGGTTGCGCTGCCCTTCCTGTTTGCTGCCCACACCAGCCATTGTTAAATACACTTTGCCCAGCATTCCCTGCGCCGACCAGGTGGTTAACCTGCCTTTGTCATCTTTTAAAGGGAGGTTTCGGGCGGCATAAGTTAAATCGATGGTGATAAATTTAAATACATCAGCAGTAGTATTACGACTAAGCATGGGGTTGCTTATTAATTTGGAATTGTCCTCAATAATAGGCACAGCGCCCCAATAAACGGCGAGGTGATAATAGGCTACCGCACGTATGAACTTTGCTTCGGCAATAGCAGCATTTCTGGTTGCCTGCGGGATAGATGCCGACGCTGTTTGCTGTATGGCATTAATAACATTATTGCATTGACCGATCACGATATACAAACCTGTCCAACCCTCATTTAAAATGCCATTATTCGCCGTAATTGTACGACTAAAAAGCTGCCCCATATCGTCGTTATAGCCTACGTGACCGGTACCGCTCAATATATCGCCCAATTGCAGCAAAGCATTATAATGCCATTGGCCCCAAGGCGCACCTCCATACAGACTGGCAGTAGCCAACCTTAAATCGTTGGGGGTTTTGTAAAAATTAGTAGAGCTGATTTGTGAGTTGGATGGACGGTTCAAGAACTCCTTTTTACATCCGGCAATTGCTGCTCCGAATAGCAAAAAAAGTGCAATTTTATTAATTGGTTTCATAAAATATCTTTTTAAAATTGGTAATCATTTTATTTGTTAAAGGTTAGGCTTGCACCAATAGTAAATACGCGTGGCATAGGATAGTTACCGCCATCCACACCGCCCTGAAGGGGATTCCATGTACCAATTTCAGGATCCATCCCTTTATATTTTGTGATTACAAATACGTTGGATACGTTAGCGTACACACGGACTGAGTGCAAAAATATTTTCGACAACATGCTTTCCGGAAAACTGTAATCTAACCTGATATTTTTACAACGAAGGAATGAAGCATCTTCGATCCACAAAGTAGAAGGGCGATTATTATAATTGGTGACGTTATCCTGTCTTAAACCTACAACCGATGTATTCGGGTTTGAAATATACACGTTGTTAATATCAGATGATGAACCTTGGGGATTTACCATAGCATATTTCGCGTAATCTAATACCTGGACAAAATAGGATGTGTTATTTTGTGAACTGGTTTGTGATACAGCCAATTGGTTATAAACTTTGTTGCCATAACTACCACTGAAGAAGATATTCAGGCCGAAATTTTTGTAGGTAAATGAGTTGTTGAACCCATATTGGAATTTAGGCAGAGGCGAGCCCAGGAAAGTTTGGTCTCTGGTATCGATAATACCATCGCCATTCAGGTCCTTAAACATACGGTCGCCGTACCAGATACCGCCAAAAGCAGGTGTAATTGGATAAGGTTTTCCGCTTTGATCAGCAGTCCGGGCATGGTTTTGAAAGTCACTTGGCTTTGCAAATATGCCATCATATAAGTAGCCATAAAATTCGCCGATTGACTGCCCTACTACGGTTTTTTGAACCGAAGTTGTTAAGCTGGCATCACTTCCGCCAGAACCTAAACTGAGTACTGTGTTCACATTTCGTGAAAAGGTAAAATCACTTTTCCATGTAAAGTTTTTGCTGTTGGTATTAGTAGTGCTAATACGGAAATCAAACCCCCTGTTGCGAATAGAACCAACGTTTACATAAGGTGCAGCCATGGCCCCCGGCGACCAATTCGTAGTAGTACCGCTAAATTCAGGAAGCGGAATTTTTAATAAAAGCCCGTGTGTTTCGCGGTCGTAAGCATCAAACGACAAGTTTATGCGGCCGTTAAAAAACGTTGCGTCAAGCCCGGCATTATAATAATTTGTTTTTTCCCAGGTTACGTCTGGATTTGGCAAATTGCTTTGAAACTGCGAAACACCTGATAAACCGGTAGGAACTGTTGTAAGTTGGGTTGTATAAGTATTGCCCGGTATACCCTGGTTGTTGGTAAGCCCATAACCAAGTCTCAGTTTCAATTCATCTATAGATTTTACACTTTTTAAAAACGCCTCGTTATTAATTTTCCAGGCAAATGCTCCTGAATAGGTAACAGCCCAATTACGGTCAACCGGAAACTTTGAAGAACCATCGTTGCGCAGGTTACCAGTGATCAGATATTTATCGTCCCAGGAAAAATTAACCCGGCCGAAATAAGATTCCGATGAGCCACCGGGACCATGATCGCCACCATTTGTTACAACTGTAGGATCACCGGCACTAATAGCCTGCACATTATTTGAAACGAAATTTTTACGCCCGGCGCTTACATTTTCGTAATAATCTGTATTTGCTTCGTGCCCTCCTAAAATATTGAATTTAGATTTCTTGAAATTATGGTTAAAAGTTAAATATTGGCGCCAGGTAGTGTTGTAGTCGTGATTAATATCCGAGCTGGCGCTGTTAACGGGGTTGGAGACATTAACAGATGCGTTACCAAATATAAAAACCGGATTAAAAGCATCGTGGGTACCAAATGTAAAGTTACCAGATACTTCTGTACGGAATGACAAATCTGTAGTAAACTGTATTTCGGCATAAGCGTTGGTATACGCTTCATATCTTGCAGATTCGTTTTTTAAAAGCGAGGCTATGCCTACAGGGTTTGCAACAGGCGGTACCCAACCATCCGTGGCAACAACACCGCCATATGAACCATCGGCGTTTTTTACCGGAACATCGGGTGTCATGCTTAACGCTTGGCCAATTACACCGCCATCAGTGGAAACTGTGTTTTCATAAACACGAAAAAACTGAAGGCTGGTTCCCAGTTTTAACCATTTAGTGGTCTTAGTGTCCAGGTTCAAACGTACCGAGTATCTTTTGAAAGCGGATCCAAGCGCTATACCTTGCTGGTTGAAATAAGACCCCGATATATAATATTGGGTTTTATCATCACCACCGCTTACAGAAAGTGTATGACTGGTCATCGGCGCTTTACGGAATAATTCACTTTGCCAGTCGGTACCCTTACCTAAATATTGCGGATTGGCTAATTCTGGCCTTGTACCGTAGCCCCAAACTTGTGCGCGGGCATTCAAAAATGTTGCCAACTGTTGTAAGTCCACGGTAGGGAGCCTGTTACGAATCTCCTGGTAACCGGTATAAAAATCGTAATTTACTGTTGGGCGCCCTGCTTTACCTCTTTTTGTGGTAATAACGATAACACCATTGGTAGCCTGAGAACCATATATGGCAGTTGCAGATGCATCTTTCAATACGTCGAGTGATTCGATGTCGTTAGGATTGATACCACTTAAGGGATTGGAACCGTGACCAGGGTCGGTAGCCGGAGGAATAATAACACCATCTATAACAACCAACGGCGCATTAGCGCCTGATATTGAGGATACACCACGTATCTGAATAGATACGCCACCACCAGGCTGACCTGATATCTGCTGCACTACTACACCTGCAACTTTTCCCTGCAGGGCCTGGTCAAAAGTAGTGGGTTGTGTTAAGCGCAATTCGTTACCCGATATGGAACTTATGGCCCCGGTATTATCTTTTCTTTGTACCCTGGCATAACCAATAACCACCGCCTCATTTAAGTTACTGGATGTTGAATTCAGCCTAACATTAATTGCTCCGGCTTGTTTAACAGTTACTTCCCGTTTAGCAAAACCTAAAAAGCTAAAAACTAATACTTTGCCTGGCTCAGCAGCTATTGTATAGCTACCATCAATGGTGGATATAGATCCAAGGCCCGTCCCTTTAATTTTAACACTTGCTCCCTGTATTGGCTGACCATCGTCGGCACTTGTTATTTTACCCGTAATGTTTACGGTTTGTGCATGGGCAGAAATATAAAAAAATATGCCCGCGATAATTAATGAAATCTGGTATTTCACTCTCTTTTGTAAATTTTTATCCATCTGGTAATAGGATTTTAAGGTTTGATAATTGATTCATTTGTTTTTTGGTTAGTGCTTAATTGGTTTTTTTTTCATTCATAATTTATTTTTGTTATCATAATCTTTTTGGATAAACAAATACCCAAAAACAACTTTTTGAAACTATTTGCTGTTGGCTTCCTCATATAAGACGACTGCCCGAACTATCAGTTAAAAAACTTCAGGTACAGCCAGACACATGATTACGTAATTCAAAAAATTAGTTAACTGTTGGTCCTATTGGTAATTGGTGGAACATCTTACAAAAGCAATATCTTTAAATACATTACACTTATATTCCAGGGGATGAAACTATGGTAACTTTAAAAATGGAAAGTGGCAGAGTTGAGTAAAAATATAGACCAAATGTTCAAACGACCATAACTCATTTAAAATAAACAAATTACAAATCAAAACATAGTCATTACACCTTATATCACGACAAAAACTTATATAGTAATTCAGGGCCACGGAATCCTTGAAGGACTTTGTGGACTATTAGCTAATTGGAGCCAAACACGAAATGGATAACGGCGTTACAACGACGTGAAACAGGGCGAACGTATCTAAATAGTTAACGGCGATAAGCTGTTATTTAATTATAGCTAACGGAATAAGCTTATAGCGTCGCGAAGATATAAGCATCAAACGATACCTTGTTTCTATTGGCTGATCCTGTTTAAATGCCCCAGTTACCAAAGGGAATTGTAATGGCCAACAACCGGTACAAATATTGGGATTCGGCTAAATTACGCGGTCATTTAGTGTTAACCATGTTAAAATTCAAAGTATTGATTATCAAATATTTATAAAAAATATATTTGAAATGTGTTAAGTTATGTTAACCCAATTAGATGTGTTTGCCCTGCTTTGTGAAAGCTATTGTTCATCAGCTTCGGATAGTTTCTTTTGGCGGATAGAACTGATATAGGCAGAAGGAAGAGTCTTATACTCATCCTTGAATAACTTTGTAAAGTATTTGGGGGTATTGAAGCCAACTTCGTAACAAATCTGGCTAATTGTCATTTGGCTATTCTCGAGTAAATACACCGCTTTTTTTAGCCTTATTGAACGGATAAATTCAACCGGGGATTTGCCCGTAAGCATCAAAACTTTATTATACAACGATCCGCGGCTCATGTTCATTTTGCGGCTCAATTCTTCTACCGATAGGCTATCATTTAAGATATTAAGTTCTATATATTCTACTATACTCCTTAACAGTTTCTCATCTTCATTTGGCAAAGGTGTTTCCTGTAATTGCACATCCATTTGTTTTTTGTATGTCCTTTTATAGGTATCCCGAAGGGTTAAGATATTTTTGATTTTTGAAAGAAGTATTTCGAAATTAAACGGTTTTGTCATGTAATCATTAGCACCAATTTCCAAACCTTTTATTTGTTCTTCATCACCCGTTAATGCGGTTAGCAAAACAACGGGAATGTGCGATGTACGTTTATCATTCTTTAGTTTTTTGCATAACTCAATTCCTGTCATCTCGGGCATACTGATATCGCTTACAATAATATCCGGATGTTGCGAAAGAGCTTTCTGCCAGCCTTCCCTTCCGTTTGAAGCTTCGATTAAAAAGAATATTTCTTTTAAATTGTCTTTCAGGTAAAAACGAAAATCATCGTTATCCTCAACTAAAAGAACCACCGGCATTTTATTTGCCCGTTGCTGTTTTGGTACGGTTTTAATTTCATTGTGGCTATCTTCACCCGGATTCTCAATATCAGCCTCGTCGCCGGCTACTATATCCGTTTCCAGCCCTGCATAAATAACAAATGGCAGTTTAATGATAAAACAGCTGCCGTGATCTGGCACACTCTCAACCGTTATTTCTCCTCCATGCATCTTCACAAACTCATGTGTAATTGCCAGGCCGATGCCGCTGCCTTGATTAATCATCGATTCAGGAATATCGTGTTGAAAAAAACGCTCGAAAATTTTACCTTGTTTTTCAAGCGGAATACCAATACCAGTATCAATCACCTTAATCTCAAGCGGGGCGTCAGCGGTCTTCCCATCCACATTGAGCAGAACGCTTACCTGGCCGCCGGATGGCGTAAATTTAAAGGCATTTGATAGCAGGTTAAACAATATCCTTTCTATCTTATCATGGTCAAAGCTGGTAAACAACGAATCAATCGTGGTATCGAAGACAAAATCAATCCCTTTTTCTTCGGCAATATCTGTAAATGACATGCTTATTTCGCTGATGAATTTCACAATATCGCCGGGCTTGCTATGCAATTTCAACTCCTGAACTTCCATCTTACGAAAATCAAGCAGCTGATTTACCAGGTTTAATAATCGTCTGGCATTCTTTCTTATCATGCCCAACTGTTGTTTCTGTTCCTGGTCGGCACGGGTAAGCATTTTATCAACCGGCGCCATGATCAGCGAAAGGGGTGTTCTGAATTCGTGGCTTACATTTGTTAAAAATTTAGTTTTCAGTTGGTCAAGCTCCTGCATACGCTTAACCTCCTTACGCTCCTGTTCGATTAGTAATTTTGCTTCCTGCTTTTCCTGTTCAGCCGTGAATTGTCTTTTTATTTTTTGTATACCGCGTTGCCGGATAAGCAAAAGGATGCCCAGAAACAGTACGACGTAAACAACATATGCAAAAGTTGATTTCCAAAATGGCGGCAATATTTTGATCTTTAACAAAATATAATTGGGATTCCAAGCGCCCCCGGAATTGGATACCCGCACCTTAAATACATAATCCCCCCCATCCAGGTTAGTATAATTAGCCTTTCGTGTCCTACTATCTGCATTTACCCAACCTTTATCAAATCCCTCCAGCATATACTGATATTTTACTTTACCGGGGTTGAAAAAATCAAGGGCGGCAAATTCTATCGAGAAAATATTTTCGCTGTGATTAAGTATGATATTGTTAGTTAACGATATTACTTTTGATAGCACTACGTGCCCGTTAATAGCCTCATTGGCTGATACACTTTTATTGAATAGCTGAAAATCGGTAAATATTAATTGTAGCTTATTAACATTGGGTTCTAAATTTTTAGGGTCAAAAATATTAAAACCGTCAACACCTCCAAATATCAATTCGCCGCTGTGTGTTTTTAAAGCGGAATTCATATTAAATTCACGGCCTTGCAAGCCATCCGTTTCGTCAAAATTTTCGAACCGGAAATTAAAACCAGTCGCCTTTGGTGTTAAGGTAATATGGCTCAACCCATTTGAAGTGCTTACCCACATCGTTCCTTTATTATCTTCCAGCGTATTCGATATTGAATTCGCCGGCAGTCCATTTTTTTTGGTGAGCGATGTAAAAGTATTTGTATTGGGATTGAAAACGCTTAACCCACTTGCCGTTGATATCCATATCAAACCACGGCTATCCTCATTGATATTGTTTACCATGTTGTCAAGTAAACTATTGGTATTACTACCATTTGAGCTGTAGTGAGTTACTCCTTTGCCATTTTTTAATATTACATCAATACCCAAATATCCTCCGGTCCATATGTTGCCCCGCTTATCCTCAAACATGGTTATTATCATGGGTGACTTTATTTCACCCTGTTTAAAAGGATGGTAAAATATATTTTTGGACCTGTCGAAAATTTCAAGCCCGCTTGCAAACGTCCCTATCCATAAACGGTGCGACGAATCTTCCAAAATGCTCCATACCTTGTCTTCGGCAATACTGTTGGCTAATTTATCATCATGTTTGTAATGGGTAAATGTGGTTCCGTCAAAACAATCCAACCCGCCAAAATAGGTACCTATCCATAATTTTTGATCATGATCAACACATAGGTCAACAATAATGTCACTACTCAAACTATTTGCGTTTCCCGGGTCATGCTTATATTGGGTAAACTTGCCTGTTTTGCGGTTAAAATAAATCAGGCCGCCACCATTGGTGCCAATCCACAAGTTTCCCTGTTTGTCTTCTATAAATTTGTAAACATCGTTAAAACTTAAACTACCCGGGTCTGAGGCAAAATGCCTGTATAGAGGAAACCTAATGATGTTTTTATGGTAATAACTTATCCCCTTTTTAAAAGTACCGGCCCATATAATACCTGAAACATCCTTGTAGAGTATTGCACTGTTTTGCTTTAATGATGTGGGGTCATCTTCGCGGTTAAGCAGGTAGGTGATTTTAAAGTTCTTTTTGTCCAGTATATTTATACCACCATGGTCAATGGCAATCCATATCAGGCCGTCATCGGCCTGAATAATACTGCTAATGGCATTCCCTTTTAACTTTGCCCCGGCCGATTCCCTATCGATATGCCGCAAAATGCCCGTTGAAGGTTTATAGTAAAACACACCATACCCACCGTATGGTGCATAAAACCACAAATCATTATCGCTATCGACCGTTAAAGAGTAGGCCCCGTTTTTATTATTGGTTGCCTTATTAAAAACATCCGTGCGGTAGCCAATTTTGTTGAGCTTAACATCAAACATCTCTACCGTGCCCTCGCTGTAAACAATCCATACATTGCCCTTCGCATCAGTGGTAATGTCGGCAATGGAATTTGCGTATAACGATGGCATGGAATTAACGCTATGATAATAGCGTTTGGTTTGCCTGGTTATAGCATTGTATCTGTAAATACCATCGGGGAATAAGAACCAGAAATCGGCAGGGCCCGACCGCACTATTTTAGAAACATTGGAAGAAGCGGGGAGCTTTAAAGAACGGAGCAACGGCTGCATATCACTGCTAAATCGCTCTGTTTCGGGATCGTAAAAACAAAAACCGCTGCGGCTAAATATCCACAACTTTTTATCAGGGCCTTCAAAAATTTTGTCTACATAATCATTATTAACAGACGTTTTACTATTTACATCATGCTTAAATACTTTAAATGTGTAACCATCATAGCGGTTGAGGCCAGCTGCAGTGCCAAACCACATAAAGCCCTTCGAATCTTTAAAAATGCAATTAACCTGGTTGTGCGATAAGCCATCGCTAATATCGAGGTGCGAAAACCGGTACTGGCTGCTTTGCCCAAAAACATTTATACATCCAAAAATTAATGTAACTAAAAGGAAAAAATAATATTTTACGCGAATGGAGATCATTATCGAAAGCCCAAAATCAACAGATTAACTTCTATAAAGTTAGTAAACTAAGGTAGCACAAATGTTGTATAATAAGCGGACATGTGTCAACTTTTACGTCGATTTTCAAAGGACGGGTTATTAAAATAAAAATGCGTCCGTATCTCACCCCGGACGCATTGACCAGCCTTTTTTCAATTACAATCACAATATTATTATGATCTCTTAAAAAATGCGCCCGTATCGCACCCCGGACGCATTGACCTGTCTTTCTTCAACTAAATCACAGTTATTATTGTGATGTCTTTAATTTTTTGAACTGGGTTAACAGCGATTTTTAAACACATTGCATAAATGGATTTGTACCCGTTTATGCTTCATATTTTCACAAACGCCCACTGCTGATTTTTGGCACCGGTGTAGTCCGATTGATCAACCGCGGTACCATTTCTGAGTGAAGTTGCTGTTGAAGATGAAACAACTTCGAGGGCTTTCCCACTATTTACGTTTATAATTTTGTAGTATCCATTATCAGTTGCCTGAAGTATCCAATTTTGATTATTACCGCCCGTACCTGTATAAGCCCATATATCGGCAATACCTCCGTTAGCGCCAGACCAATTATATATCTCCAGACACTTCCCGCTTGTATGCATAGGCGTTAACAAATAGTGGCCGCCGCTCCCGGCTTGCACTTTAAATTGTTGGTTTTGTCCGCCCAAATAATCCCATTGATCTGCTGTTGCTCCGTTAGCACTTGCCCAGCCGCCAATCTCCAAAGCTTTAAAACTAAACCTGTTAACTATCTGATACACGCTTCCAACCTGAATTGTGGAGGAGGAGGCTGTCTGTGTTCCTTGCACAAGCGCAGCTAACTGCTGTTGATCTTTTATAGCGTACGTCGACCTGTCAATGATCGAACCGGTGTCCCAAAGAAACGGGAGCATTCCGTTTGCCAATGCCTGGTGCATAACATAATTATACCAATAAGCTCTGGAAGCTATATGAAGATCATACGCATCTCCTGTAAGAGAGCGACGCCCCGCTGCAAATTCGCCCATTACAACTGGGATGCCATGGTCAACAAACTTCGTCTTCATCGACTGGAAATATCCGTTCAGGTCCGACTCTTCGCCATAGGTGGCATTACGCGTAGGATCGGTGGTTGAGTGATACCCCGAACCCCAATAATAAAACATGTTACCCCATGATGCGTCTCCGTCCATCAAACAAAAATTGTAAGGGGTATAGTAATGCACTTCAACCATCAAACGATTGGATGCGGGATCTGAGGGAAGAGTGTTCATCAGATTGTTTGTTTTCACGATATCTGTACTCGGACCCTGGATAAGCAAAGTTCTATAACTGTTATGCCCGCCGGTTGATCTGACCGCGTTGATAAAAGTTTGATGATAGGACAGCAGAATGCTCATCCCTGTGGCATCTGAAGCAGGGGGTTCGTTTGCACTGGCAAAAATCAAATGTTGGTCAAAACCACGCATTTGCGTTGCAATTTGCTCCCAAAGTGCCTTTTGTTTGGCATTAACTGCAGCTTGCGCGGCGGTGGTAATATTGGCATCCAGCCATCCACCGTCCCAATGTATATTTAATATCACATACATGCCGTCGTTAACGCAGTATTGAACAACCTGCTGCACACGGGCGAGCCAGGCCGGATCTATTTTTGCAGTTGTTGAATCAGGTACATGTGACCAATTCCAATTACAAGGAATCCGTATGGCATTAAAACCGCTTTGCTTTAACTTATCAATTAACGCCTGGGTAATATTGGGGTTTCCCCATCCGTTTTCATTAGGAGCGGCTTCCATTGTGTTGCCGATGTTGTATCCTAATGTCATGTTTGCAGCGAGCTGAACTGCCGTACTTGTCATCCCTGTTTGATCGGGCGGAAGTGGCGAAATGTTGTAACTCGGGTAGCTGGTAGCAGTCAACGTCTTTTTACTGGTTTTGACAAATGGTGTAACTGCCGAACCGGGAGTCTCCTGCTTGTGACATCCCGACGCCACCAGAACGATGGCGATGCCGAAAAAATAGTTTAGTGTTCTCATATTTAATGTAAAATTGGTTTCTTGTAAAAGCGATAAAAATGAAATGCGCGTAGGCTATCGTGGATGTAAAAGATCCATTTAGCCGCCTTATTACATGATCATCAAATGCATAAAACTATATTGGCGATACTTGAATTAGATAGATAATTTAATTGGCAATTAGTTTTATTTGTTCCCTGCCATAAAAATGATAGCGGATAATATCGCCTTCGTTTCAATAACAGCACCTTCGTTCCATATCCGGAAGAAAATAGTTGTCATTACTTTGAAAACGCACTCAGGTTTATTGATCGGGCAGCCAAAAATATAGACCGAAAAAATGGATGAAGGGGTACAAAAGTGAATAAATAGGGCACGAAATGTTCAAATTGGCAAAATTTCCTACGTCTAAGGTAATGGCGGAACTCTTGGTTGGGGCACTTTTTTAATATTACAGGCAAATGTACAGGTACAAATATTGACGACCTTAAACAAAAGAAAAGAACTCAGATAGGGGTTAATGCCGGAAAAAATCTATAATAAGCTTATTCAATCCACCAAAACAGATTAGTCTTGCTTTTTGATACTTGCCTCAATAAACTTATACTTATGTAGTATATTTGGCATTCAATTAGTTATAACGTTTCCCCTTCAACGAGTATATGGAATTGGCCCAATACATGAATACCAAAATAAAACTTACTGCAGAAGAAAGCAGTACCATTGATGCAGCCTTCAAACGGGAGTTTTACCCTAAAGGGACAACGTTGACTGATCCGGGCAACCGTTCTCAAAAAGTCCACTTTATTGAAAAGGGAATGATCCGTACATTTTATAACAAAGACGGAAAAGATATCACCCATTTCTTTTTTGACGAAAATACCTTCACAATGTCGCTGGAGAGTATTTACTTTAACAAAACCGACCCATATGGCAGGGAGGTTCTTGAAGAAACAACATTACGTACCATTCAGTTCAGGGAATTTGAAACTTTATTTAACGAAATCGACGCATTTAAAAGATTTGCTTTTATGGCATCGGTAGAGACTATAAAACAATTTTCGGATAAGCTTTTTTCGTTGCAGTTTCAAACCGCAGAACAGCGTTATAAATCGATGACAGAAAATTATTCAAACATTTTATTAAGGGTGCCACTTGGGCATATTGCCTCTTATTTAGGCATTACCCAGCAAACCCTAAGTGTTATAAGGGCGCAAAAATAATTTAAAAATAAACAGCTCCGTTAAAATTCAAAACAACAGATGCGTCACGCCATATTATTTTACGCTGACCTATATTACAAATATTATTTAACGCCGGTTTCGCCATCGGGCGAACGCCTCCACTTAAAATAACTATCTAACACCTTTAGGGATGCATCTGCGGGTACAGCGCCGGTATGCACTTTTTGCGAAAAGTACATCACAACAGGGTTAGAGTCGCTAAAAGCGGGCCATTCAGGTTGCCCCCCACCGTTTGGGTTGCCATACTTTGCAAAATTTGTCCAATAAGTGCCCATCGCGTCTGAAATATTCAGGTCTGTTTTAGTGGTTTGCGGATTTGAAGCATCAAGCGTACCAAATACATAAGCTACTTCCTGCGCATGGGGCGATCCGTATCCGGCGCGAGGCGAACCTTCGGGATAGTTGGGGTGCTGATCAAAATAATAATAAAAAACCTTCGATTTTCCCTTTGACTGTAACCTTGCCCAGCTCCAGGTATGCCAGCCAAACGCGGCATCCCGCATCAAATCACGGGCGGTTTTAGCAACCTTAACACTACCCGCAGGATAAGCTTTAATAAGCTCATCAGCAAACTTGCCATAACGGCCTTTTACCGCGGCAACGTATTCTTCAGGCGTTTTTGGAGGCGAGAAACTGGCCCCCTCGTCAGAATTATAACCTATCAGGACAGGTACGTCGTTATATTTGCCTTCTTCATAAAGTTTATATTGGTCGCCCGGTATTACCCATCCGTCTACAATGGGCCATGCTAACCCGCGTATCGCGGGCAATTTATCGGCGTCTATTTTTCGCAAATCAGCAATTGAAGTAAAGCCTGCATCTTTAACATAGGCCGCGCCTGCCGCTTCGGCAAAAGGCAGGCTTTTCATGTTTTCGCCCGGATAAGTACTAGCACGTGTGGGGCCGAACGAGCCGCCGCTTTGGGAGATTGCACCCTGGAAAAGGTCTTTGGCCAATGGGCTTGCACATAACATACTTACTGCTATGCCGCCTGCCGATTCACCAAAAATTGTAACTTTATTGGGGTCTCCGCCAAAAGCGGCAATATTTTCCCTAATCCATTTAAGGCCGGCAATCATGTCCAGCAAACCATAATTTCCCGAAACATGACTGGCACTTTCGGCACTAAGTTCGGGATGCGCCAAAAAACCAAGTTGTGCAACCCGGTAGGCAATACTTACCAGCACCACGCCTTTTTTTGCCAGCTTTTCGCAGTTATAAGATGGCTCGGCAGTACCCCCAAAGTTAAAAGCACCACCGTATATCCAAACCAGCACCGGTATTTTGCCGGCAGGCGATTTAGCAGGCGTCCAAACATTCAGATACAGGCAATCTTCGCTTTTTCCTGAAATGGGATTGCCGCCTTGCATAGGTTCCGGCGCAAATTTATCGGCCAACCGAACACCATTCCATTTTGCGGCAGGCTGCGGAGCACGCCAACGTAGTTCTCCAACTGGAGGCATTGCAAAAGGAATGCCCTTATAAATGGTAAGGCCATTTTCAGAAGTTCCTTGTACCAATCCTTCTTTCACTTTAACAGGAGCGGGCTGGGCTCGTATCCATTGAGTAGTAAGCACTAAAGCAAGCAAAAAAATCAGGGTTCTCATAAATGTTTATCATTATTGGCTTATCAAAACTACATTAAATAATGATCCTGAAGGCCCTATTTAATAACAAAATATCTTTTTAAAAGCCCTTGCGATATAATTTGCATACTGTTTTCACTTTTTAAGATATCTTAAAAGCAGCCTCACTCCTCTTGCCTTCCTTTGCATTATAAATTTTCGCTAATGCAAAAAGATATCGAAGGAATGGGGATCCATTACATATTTATAACGGACGATCTTGGGATTGCATCCGTCTTTCCAGCCATAAAGTTCAAATTGACTGACCTAAAATACCGGCAGGTTTCCCTGCTCTATTTTTCTGTAAACAAACAACACATATTCCAAAAAGAGCTGCAAATACTTGAGAGGCGTTTTCTCACCCAACTCTACGTAAGCTACATCTCAAAAGAAATTGAAGCCGCAACGGTATTTCCAAACGAGGAGATTGAAGCGATTTTGAATGCAAACACAATGCCACACATGAATTTCATTCTTTCGGGCAACACAGAATTTATTGAGAAAGTAAAAAGCATACTGCATTTTTTTGATATAAACGAAATACAAATACAAAAACAATTTTTCACCGAATAATAAAATATACAATATGAAAAGATATAAAAAACTAACACAAGTTCTATTTTCCCCAGCTGTCGCTTCCTTGTTTTTGCTTCCTGGCTGCAAACCGGCAGATAAACATGGCGCTGATAACCCGCCTATAGGTTTTGCAGTAAAAACCGAGGTGGTACATGCTGATATTATTGCCAAAGAAGTATCTGTAAGCGGGAATATTGAAGGTAGCACCACCGTGAAACTTGGGTTCCTGGTACCCGGCAAAATCAATTATGTTTCAAACAAAGAAGGGGAAACTATTTCTAAAGGGCAATTGATTGCCAGTCTCGATCCAACTAATTACTCCATCGCCAAGGGTTCGGCCGACGTGCAGGTTAGTACCGCGACTGACGAATTTAACCGCTTAAACATATTACATGACAGAGGCAGTTTAAGTGAAAGTGACTTTTCAAAAGTAGGGTTCAATTTACAGCAGGCAAAATTCCAGCAACAGTTACAGCAAAAGAATCTGTCGGATACGCGGTTGTATTCACCAATCAGCGGCGTATTGCTCAAAAGACAGGCCGAAGTTAGCGAGATTGTAGCTGTTGGCATACCACTGTTTGTTATAGCAGATATCAAAAAGGTAAAGGTATTGGCTTATGTTCCTGAAGCTGAACTGCATGAAGTAAAGATTGGACAAATCAGCAAGATTAACATTTCCTCGCTCGATAAGGTATTCACCGGAAAAGTAATTGAAGTTGGCTCTGCAGCCGATGCTACCTCCAGGGCTTTCGCCATTAAAATTGAACTGGATAACCCAGGATTGCTCATCCGGCCAGGAATGATTGCCGAGGCAAAGATTGCTACTGCGGAAAAAAAGCAGGTGATATTATTACCGGCAGAATGCATTCAGCAGGATTTGGCAAATCAGAGCTATGTTTTTGTGCTGGATAAAACTCAGAACAAGGTATTTAAGCGCAGAATAAGCCTGGGAGATATGTTTGACAACAAAATTGAAATTATTTCGGGGCTCAGCGACGGCGAAGTGGTGGTTACCAGCGGCCAGAAAAGATTGTCTGATGGTTCATCAATTTCTATAACCAATAAATAAAACTGAAATGAATATTATAAAAGCATCGCTTAAGTATAAGCAAGTCACATTATCGGTATTGCTATTGCTTTTTGCGGTTGGTGTAAATTCACTGTTGAATATGCCACGCAGGGAAGACCCTAAAATTACCATCCGCCAGGGTTTAGTCATTGCATCTTTCCCGGGAGCTAACTCCGCACAGGTGGAAGACCAGGTTACAAAAAAACTCGAACAATATCTTTTTCAATATGAAGAGGTAGATAAATCCAAAACATATTCTACTACAAGAGATGGCATAGTGGTAGTAAACGTTGAGCTTACCGAGAGCGTAAAACAGCCCGACATATTTTGGAGTAAACTGCGCCACCAGCTTTTAGTATCAAAGCAAATTGATTTACCTGCCGGTGTTAAAGGGCCTATTGTAAACTCGGATTTCGGCGACACTGAAGCCCTTGTAATCGGGCTGGAAAGCAAAAATGCCAGCTACGAAGAATTAAAACATTATGCCCAAAGATTGGAAGATTACCTGCGCACTATCCCCGCTGCTTCAAAAATAAAGCGGATAGGCGAGCAGCAGGAGGAAATTGTAGTGTCATCCAACTCAGAGAAAATGTCACAATATGGGGTTAACGCACAACAGGTTGTACAACTTCTTCAATCTCAAAATAACATTAATCCTACCGGAGAGGTTAAAACAAGCAGCAATAAAACGCCGCTTTACACAAATGGCTACTATAATACCGAAACAGACCTGGCCAACCAGGTAGTTGGTACATCCCAGGCGGGTTCTGTAGCAAAGCTGGGAGATGTAGCCACCTTAACCAGGAACTATGCCGACCCGGATAATATCATTGCAGTTAACGGCAACAAAGCTGTGATCCTTTCGGTTCAGATGCAGGAAGGCAACAACATTGTAAAATTTGGTAAAGAAGTAACCGGCAAGATTGAAGAAGCCAGAAAAGTAATTCCATCCAATATCAAAATCACCACCGTTGTTAATCAGCCCCAGGTGGTTGACGAAAATATATCGCATTTCATCCGGGAATTCTTTTTGGCAATCGTGTCGGTGATCATCGTGGTTGTATTGCTTCTCCCCTTACGCATTGCTACTGTTGCAGCTATGGCAATCCCGATGACCGTTGCGGTAACCTATGCCATAATGCATGCCCTGGGGATTGAACTGCACCAGGTTTCCCTGGCCGCGCTAATCCTCGTATTAGGAATGGTAGTGGATGATGCTATTGTAATTGCCGATAATTATGTAGAACTGTTAGATGAAGGTGTTGACAGGGCAACCGCAGCATGGAGAAGCGCCAATGATTTGGTAGTACCGGTACTTGCTGCAACTGTTACTATCATCGCTTCATTTATGCCGATGATTTTGTTACGCGGAACTGTGGGCGAATTTATTTTCGCACTACCTATAACTGTAGCAGTTGCCCTTGCATCATCATTTTTAGTAGCAATGGTATTAACCCCTATGCTTTGTTACACCTTTATCAAAAAAGGGTTGCACCAGAAAACCGGTACACCCGAAGGTGACAAAAAAGAAACAACCAAAAAGAAAGAAAGAAAATCATTGCTGGACTTAATGCAGAATGGGTACAACAAGCTTTTAGATTGGTGTGTCAATCATCCAAAGATAACCATCCTGAGCAGTTTAGTGCCTATTGGAATTGCATTGTTACTGTTTGCAAAGGGAATAAGGCAACAATTTTTCCCGGCGGCAGAAAGAAGCCAGTTTGTTGTAGAGTTATGGATGCCCACCGGCACAAAATTAGAAAAGACTCATGAAGCGATTTTAAGGGTGGAAGCTTTATTAAAAAACGACAAAAGAGTAGTATCCTATGCAACATTTTCGGGTACGGCCTCCCCAAGGTTCTATTACAATTTTTCTCCGGAATTCCCCACAAATAATTACGCGCAGATACTTATTAACACCACCACGGAAAAATCTACCGACGAACTCGCCGAGGAATTAAGCGGCAAAGTGGATAAATTAATACCAGAGGGCACAACCTATGTTAAATTGATGCAACAGGGATCCTCGCTTAAAGCACCGGTAGAGGTTAGAATTGTTGGCGAGGATATTGATTATTTGAAATCAATTGGAACCCAGGTGAGTGATATTATAAAAAAGGCAAAAGGCAGCCGTTTTGTGAGAAGCGACTTTGCAGAAGATTATTATGGAATTGGGATAAAATTAAAAGAAGAAGCCAGCCGCCTGGGCTATACTACTACCGGTATCTCTCAATCAGTGTACACCGGATTTAGCGGCGCTGCTATCTCTACCCTATATGAGGGCAACAACCCGGTAAACATTGTGTTCAGGCTGGATGAAAAAAACAGGCAGACCACCAATGATCTCGAAAATATTTATTTGAGGTCGCCTGTTACCGGCGCCAATGTTCCGCTAAGACAAATTGCAGACTTGAAGCCTCATTGGCAAACAGGTCGTATTATGCACCGCAACGGCGTAAGGACGCTTACCGTGCAAAGCGAAACAACACAGGATGTTCTGCCTTCAGAATTATTAGCAGTTATACAACCCGAAATAGCTAAAATACAACTGCCCAACGGATACAGCATTGAATACGGCGGCGAAGATTTTAACAAAAAAGAGGCATTGGGCCAATTAGTTGCCGCATTGCTTGTGAGCCTTGTGCTGATATTTTTTATTCTTCTTTTTCAATTCCGTGACCTTAAAGAGGCGGCAATAGTGATGCTTACGATACCGCTAAGTTTGTTTGGCGCCATCATGGGTCTCTATCTCACCGGAAACTACTTCAGTTTTACATCTTTTATTGGTTTGATAGCACTTTCGGGAATTGTAGTACGTAATGCAATCATCCTGGTAGACCATACCCACGAATTGATGAAACACGGGCTTGATTTAAAAGCAGCCGCAATAGAATCGGGAAAAAGGCGCTTAAGGCCCATCTTTCTTACTGCTATGGCAGCAGCAATTGGTGTGTTGCCTATGATCATATCAGGATCTGCTATGTGGGCGCCTCTTGCAAGCGTACTGGCATTTGGCGTGGTATGGAGCATGGTTATGGCATTAATCACCGTCCCAGTGTTATACATCGCCTGGATAAAACCCAAAACAATCAGTTCAGAAAAAAATTAAAGCCAACCACAAAATGAAAAAAATTATAAAATGCCTTTTACTGCCGTTATTAATTTTCTTATGCCGCAGTACTTCGTTGCATGCTCAAAATAGAGATTCTTATACATTGGAACAATTACAAGATTCCGCGTTAAAGAATAATCACGTATTAGCAATAAAGCAGTGGGAAATTAAAGAAAAGCAGGAGAAAACTAAAGAAGATGTAATCAAGAGGTATCCCACACCTACCTTAAATGGTAACTATCAACATGTTTTCAATTTGGGAGAAATCACGATTCCTAAAGGCACGCTGGAATCAAATCCTAACACCGACGAAACTTTTACAGTAGGTAAACACAATAATTATGGCGCCGGATTATCGGTTTATCAACCCATCAGCCAGCAGTCCAAAATCAGCACTTTACTGAAAGTAGATAAAACGGACGAGATATTAACCGAAAAGGAAAGATTCAAAACATCACTGCAAATAAAGCAGGCAATAGTAAAGCTTTATTACGGAACGTTGATTTTAAAAAAACAACTGGATGAAGCTGAGGCAAAGCTGACCCTGGCTAAATCGAAATACACAGATGTTGAAAATGCTTTAATAGCCGGTAAAACAACCAGTGCAGATAAAGCCGGATTGCAGGCTAACATTGCCGATGAAGAACAAAACATCCTGAAGATAGACATACAAATACAAGATTACATGGGTGATCTGGCTAATATAACCGGTGTAAACGCGGCCACGTTGAAGCTTGCAGAGGCTGAACCGGTTATTCAACAGGTAAATGGTTTAGAGGAGTACAAGAACGTAGCATCTGGTTCAAACGCCGATTTGCAAATAGCTACCCTGAACAAATCGAAAGCTTTATTGGGAATAAAAGCAGCAAGGCAAAGTAATATACCAGATGTAGGTTTGGTTGGAGGCTATTCTTATGTATTCGGGAGCGCCATAGTACCTTCCAACAACCCATATATAGGTTTAAACCTGAAATGGAACCTGCAGGATATTTTTTCAAACAAAAAGATAGTAAAACAGCGGCAGTTTCAGCTAAAGCAGTCTGAAGAGAATATCCTTAATACCCAGCAGCAGGTAAATAATGATATTGAAAAGGCTTATAGGAAAATTAATCAGTCGCAGGCGCTTATCACAGTTGCGCAAAAAGTGGTTTCCTACCAAAAGGAGGAACTAAAAATACAAGAAAACAAGCAGGCTGCCGGTCTTAATGTAAAAACTGATTTGCTCAATACAAAATCTTTCTTAGCAAAATCCGAGGCCGATATGTATGCCGCGCAGATGTCTTATTTGATAGCAGTTTCAGATTTGAAAATCCTGACAGGCCAATAAAAAGAAAAATATGAAAATAGTAATCATTGGGGGTGGATTTGCGGGCCTCAATCTGGCAAAGCACCTTGCCGGAAACCAATTAATTGATATCACACTTGTAGATAAAAATAATTATCACCTTTTTCCGCCCCTGCTTTACCAGGTGTCAACGGCTTTTATCGAAGCCTCGAATATAAGCTATCCATTTAGGCGAATGTTCCAATACAAAGAGAACCTTCGTTTTCACCTCGGCAAATTGAAAAATATCGTAGCATCAAGCAACAAAGTTGAGACGTCGGATGGCGATTTATATTATGATTGTCTAATACTTGCAATGGGAACAGAGACCAATTATTTTGGATTGGAGAATATAAAAAAGCATGCCTTACCCATGAAAACAATTGATGATGCAATCCATCTTCGTAACCATTTATTGTTGAATGCGGAGAAAGCCGTAAGAACAAATGACCCAGTCGAGAAGGTAAGACTACAGAATATTGTTATTTCGGGAGGAGGGCCAACGGGTGTGGAAGTTTCGGGTATGTTGGCCGAAATGATCCATTCGTTGATCAATAAAGATTATCCCGAACTTAAAAAAAACGACGCTAATATTTATTTAATTAGCTCGGGAAATGCTTTGCTTGGCCCGATGAGCCCAAAATCGCAGGCCGAAGCTTACAAGGTGTTAAATAGTTTAGGCGTGCAGATAAAATTAAATACTGCCGTCAAAGATTATATTGATGGCGATATCCACCTTTCCACAGGAGAATGCATCCCGGCCGCAACACTGGTTTGGACATCTGGTGTTATCGCAAGACAAGTGCCCGGACTTCCGGATGTATATGCAGGCCGCGGCAAGCGAATTATAGTTGATGAATTCAATAAGGTACAGGGCACACAAAACATTTTCGCAATCGGCGATCAATGCCTTCAAACAACAGATGTGGATTATCCAAACGGGCATCCACAACTTGCGCAGGTTGCCATTCAGCAGGGAATTCAACTTGCCTCAAATCTGAAGCGATTACAATCCGGGCAGGCGTTAAAAGCATTCAAGTATAAAAACAAAGGAAGTATGGCAATTATCTCGAAGTACAAGGCTGTGGTAGATTTACCTAACGCCTTTTTTAAAGGATTGCCAGCCTGGTTTGTTTGGTTATTTGTTCATATCATCCCAATTGTGGGGTTCGGTAACAAAATTAAACTGGCCTGCAACTGGTTCTGTAGCTTGCTGACAAATGATCCGGCCTTAAGATTGATCATTCGGCCCAAAAAATAAATTAATAATAAAAAAAACGATTTAACTGGCTCTTGCAGCCTCCTGCGTGTTTTTCAAGATCTGTTAAATCAAGATAATATTTACCTTTTTTTTCCTGCAACAATGACACATATTAAACAAAACAGTTATGGAAATTATATTTGAACTTACGCATGGTATCATGTTAGTGTGCGGAATCATTATCATTTATTACTCGGTATTTTATACCGGCGAAAATAAAATAGAGCTAAAATTCGCGCTAATAAGCAGGCTAAAATCAAAAATAAAATCGATGCCAATAAACCGCGTATTGTTATATCGCCTGGCCTCGCACTTGATATTTATATTTTTCAGATAACATCTATACAACTACTCATACACAAACTATCAGCAAGTTAAGTTGATACAAAAGATTTAACCATATCAAGAACAGACCAACACTGCGCTGTTATCAACTATATTGAATGTGAAGTTAATTGATATTATGCCGGGCAGCATTTAACCATACCGTTCAGTTTTTTAAAAGCCAACAATTCCAAACAATGGACACTTCAAAAAAAATAGCCAATAAGGTGCATAATCTTTTTAGCCGCTATGGCATTCGTAGTATTAGCATGGATGATATTGCATCCGACCTCAGGATCAGTAAAAAAACAATTTATCAGTTTTACTCTAATAAAGATTCATTGGTAGAGACATTTGTAGATAGGGCAATAGATGAAAATATTTTTCGCTGTAAAACTCTTATTGCAAAAAGCGACGACGCCATTATTGGGTTGTATTTTTTGTTGGTATACGCAATGGAGCTTTACAATATCTTAAATCCAGCCATTGTTTATGACCTGGAAAAAAATCATGAATTGGCTTACGAAAAACTTAAAGGCCATAAAACTATGTTCATTCATCAAACCATTAAAGCATGTATAGAACGTGGCGTGAAATCGGGGTTATACCGCAACGATTTTGATATCGATGTAATAACAAGGTTTTTTTTGGAAAGCCTGGCTATCGTATCCGGCTCCGGCATATTTCCACAGGTCAATCATAAAATTAAACCGACAGATGAGGTATTTGCCTGCCTGTTAAGCGGCATAGCGACATTAACCGGATTGGAAGTTGTAAATGCATATAAAAACCAGCGGGGCATTATGGTTTTAAACAATGATGAAGACAGACCTTTTTGGGATCATTAACAGAAGATATTGCTTTCCCGATGCTTTCTAAAATTGGACATTCAAAAAATCGCTTTTACAGCATGGGTCGAAACTGTAAAACGATTTCAGGGGAACTTTTTTTATGATTTGAACTACACTACATAACACATCAATATGTTCATTAGCTTTTTTTGTTTTTGATAACACAAATTAATTCCCGCAATAACTCGTTGTTTTCATCTAAAACACTTAGAATAACTTCCACTTTTTCATTTAATTTCTCCAATTCGCTATTGTTGTACCATGTCCATGATGTGTTGGCTTGAATTAAATCTATTACAGATTTTACCTCTTCAAATTGTGACTCTTGCATTATTTCATTTTTTTCCTTGAATTAAGCCTTTGTGAAAAAGAGCGCGCACCATTGGCAGCGCGCACTCTTTTCTACAAAACTATAGGTTCGTTTTTTTTTAATTCCAATCACCGGAAATATCCTTAGCCACTGCAGAATTAGAATTCTTCTCGGCTAAAGGTATTGGTAACAACACATTTTTATCTTGAAACGGCTGGGTGCCGTCTTCAATCTTCCTTTCAGCATTTATTGTTTGTTTTGCAATGCCCCAACGTATCAAGTCAAAATAACGGCTTTGTTCGCCGGTTAGTTCTAACTGTCTTTCACGCATCAGGATGTTCATAGCATCTGTCTGGCTACCCAGCGAGGTATAAAGCGGAGCTTTAACACTTGGTCTGCTGCGTACCTGGTTAATTAGAGTCAATGGCTCGGCACCCACATTACCTTGCTGTATATAGGTTTCTGCCAGCATAAGCAATACATCAGCGTAGCGTATTACCTGGCCGTTTATACCACTTTGCGGTCCGCCAAAAGATGATTGTTTGTTATAATATTCGTATTTAAGCCACTCGTACCCTTTTGAAGCGAAGGGAAAATCTACTGGCCCCGCAGAACATTGCTGGCAATATTGTGTTTGCCCGCCACTTGCAGCGTCGCCATAAAAAGTGAAAGCAGCGCGGGGGTCTACGTAATTTGCAGCCGGGTTTTGTGGATTAGGATAGGTAAATGCCTTAACAGCGGTTGTAGTTATATGTACGTTGTTCCAATCATTAAAGCCGTATTCCTGTGCACGGTCTGAGTGTGTTGCTTTGCCACCCCAGGTTTCCTGGCCTCCAAAAACGTAATATTGGTTACCTACGCCCCAGTCTGTCCATTTCTGGTTCATCACCTGGAAAATGGTTTCAGGATTCGCGGTAGCATCATTCTGCTTCGGATCATCAAACAGATCATTATAAACCGGCGCAAGCGAATAATTGAAAGGCGCCTTGGTTAACTTGGTAAGTTCTGTTTGTGCCAGGGCCCATTTTTTTTCATATAAATAAGATTTACCCAAAAGCGCCACCGCAGCCCCCTGTGTAGCACGCCCGTAACTTTCAGAAGCATAGGAAAGAGGAAGGCCTGCTTCAGCATCTTTCAAATCCTGTTCAATAAACGCCCAAACAGCGGCAACAGGTGATCTTGGTGCGTTAATATCTGCAGGTGTTGGCAGCGTTATGTAGTGGGTGCGGAGTGGTACCCGGCCGTACAAATTAACTAATTGAAAATAAGCATAAGCCCGCAGAAATTTAGCCTCGGCAATATATTGCTTTTGGTCCGTTGCCTCTGTAGGTTTAAGCGGGTCCGGTTTCCATACCTGCGTACGGTCGATAACCACATTGGCACGCGCTATTATTTGGTATAATGCCGACCACATCTGACCCGCCTGGTTCTGGTCGGGGCCAAAATTATACTGTGCCAATTGCAGCAAATCACCTACAAGGGGCTGATTATTTTTGGCATCATAACCAAGCAGGTCAAAAGTAAAATACCACTCGCGTGCCCACATGCCATTATGCAGCAAACCTGCGTAAGTGGCTACAACAGCCTCGTTTAAGGCAACATCGCTGGTAAAATACGTATCAGAAGTGTACGCACTTTTATTAACCAAACTCAAATCTTTTTTACACCCTATTGAGAGAACCAACAACCCTCCCGTCATAAGGAATTTCATAAATCTTTTCATAATTATATCTTTCAAAATGTTACTTAAAATCCTGCTTGTATCCCGAATAAAATGGTACGCGGCTGCGGAACCTGGCCGCGATCTATATTGCGGTTAAAAATAAGATCGCCCCCATCTGAACCTATTTCGGGGTCATACCCTTTATAGCCGGTTATAGTAAATAAATTTTCCGCAGCAATATATACGCGCAGTCTACTTAAAACATTACCTGAAAACGATTGCAAAGTGGCCTTGCTCAAAGTATAACCCAGGGTGATGTTACGGGCACGTAAATAGGCGCCGTTGTCTATAAAGAAATCCGATGGCCTTAAATTTCCGGATCCATTGTCATTCTGTCCGGCCCGTGGAAGAGCGGCATTGTCTCCAGGCTTTTGCCACCTGTTTAATATGGCGGTTGAGGCGTTATGCCCTGTTCCTGCGAACTCCAAACTGGACCTCAGATCATTTCCAATTTGCACGCCCTGCACTCCTGACAACACTACATTAAGATCGAAATTATGGTAATTGGCACCTATATTAATTCCATACATAAACTTTGGAATTGCGCTCCCCAAAACCTGCTGGTCTTTTGAATCGACGGTTCCGTCGCCTGTCAGATCCTTAAATATAAAGTCGCCGGGTTTTAATCCACTTTGGTAAACCGCAGTCTGATTGCCGGTTTTCTGTTGTGCTTTTGCATTTAACGCATCAATTTCGGCCTGATCTTTGGCTACGTGATCAACCCTGTAACCATAATATGCCCCGATAGGGCTACCCGGTTGGGTCAGGGTTTCTGCAACACCTGTCCCGCCCACAATTGGAGTCGGCGACTGGGTGCCTAACGATATTGTTTTATTACTATTAAAAGCACCGTTAACACTTATGTTATAGCTAAAATCACTTTTAACCTCAGAGTGGTAGCCTAACTGAAATTCAAAACCTTTATTTTGTGCATCCGCCGCGTTAACAGTCTGTGAACTTCCGCCTGTATTTATCCCTATACCTAAACTTGGTGGTACGGGTATGTTAACTAATAACCCACTGCTTTTTCTGTTGTAATAATCGGCATTAAAAGTTATTCTGTTGTTGAGAAAACCCAGATCGATCCCCGCATCTGTTTGGTCTGTTGTTTCCCAGTGTAATAATCCGTTTCCGATGGTAGTAAGTGTTGTGCCGCTAACAAATTGCTCGTTCCTGCCAAAAGAATACGCCAGGTTTCCAGCAGTCGATCCATTGAAGGTATACACATCGCTGGCGGTAAGAGATATCCGGTTGTTACCGGTACGTCCCCATCCTACGCGAAGTTTACCATCGCTGATGAATGGAAAGGCTGCTTTTATGAAATCTTCCTGACTGAAGCGCCATGCCAGGCCAGCGCCCGGAAAATTGCCGTAACGGCTTGCTTTAGGAAAGTTGGAAGACCCATCGCGCCTTAAACTGGCTGAAAGAATATACTTATCGTCGTAAGAATAAATCAAACGTCCGTAGTAAGACTGTTCTATACCAGCTCCATTGGCATAGCCTGAGGAACTTGCAGGGGTAATTTTTGTGGCTACGGATATGTCCCTTACTTCATCGGTCAGCATACCGGTACCTGTTAGACTAACAAAGCTACTGCTGCCCGCGTCTTTGTAACTTGTACCTGCTGTTAGCGAAACATTGTGTTTGCCAAAGGTACGGTTATAGGAAAAATAATTTTCAATGGTGTAACTGGAGTAGTCGTTAAAACTACGGCCCGCTTGCCGGTCGAAGGACAGTTTATTGGCGGTTACGTAGGGGATATTATAAGAATTGCTCACACTGCTGCCATATTGTACTGACGCTTGTGACCTGAAGGTTAAACCATTTATAATTCTTACTTCTCCAAATACTTGCGGAAATAATATCAGTTCATGCCCGCTTTGTGTTTTTACGCCTAAGTCTTCTAATGGATTTACTGCATTGCTGTCATCATCTATATTGGTAAGAATGGAGTAACCGCCCCGAATTGAAGAATCATATATAGGTTGATAAGGCGCATATTGAAGCGCGTTACCTATGCCTGCCATAATTCCCTCCGTTTTGGTATACCTCAAATTTAAGGTTTGGCCGAAGCGAAAACGGCCTAATTTTTCCTCTAATGTAAACCGGTTATTAAACCTTTTTAATTGATAATTTTTAACTGTGGCTTGCTGTGTTACGTAGCCCGCCGACATATTATATGTAATCTTATCACTTCCGCCGCTTACACTTATATCATTTTGTGTTGATAAAGCTGTTTTAAAAATTTGGTTCTGCCAGTCGTTTCTGTCAACCAAAACATATGGTGTTGTAAGTTTTACCGGTGTGGGATTATTGTTGGTAACATCAATATCTTTAAGGAGCTTTACATAATCTGCGGCTTTCAGCAGGTCAAGCTTTTTAGGTATGGTTGCAAAACCTACCTGCGAGGTAAACGATATTTGAGGAGCTCCTGTTTTACCTTTTTTTGTTGTAATAATTACAACACCATTAGCACCGGCAACACCATATATTGCTGTAGAAGCTGCGTCTTTTAATATGGTAATGTTCTCAATATCCTGTGGGCTGATGCTATTGAACAAGCCTTCATTACCCTGAATGCCATCAATAACGTACAACGGGCTAACATCGGTGAAAGAACCCACACCACGTACAATAATTTTCGCAGTTGAGCCCGGCACACCATTTGTGGGCACTACCTGAACGCCGGGGGCCTTTCCTATTATCAGTTGTGCAGGGCTTAGTGATGTATTGGCGCCGGCATCTTTCGCGTTTACCACATTAACAGCACCTACCAGGTCTTTTTTGCGGGAGGTTCCATATCCTATTACTACTACTTCGTTCAGGTTGCTGGTACTTTTTGATAAAACCGCATTAAGTGTGCCTGATGAAGGAACAACAATTTCTTTTTGTTCGTAACCAACAAAAGAGAATATCAGTGTACTGCCTGAGGCCGCATTTATGGAATAGACACCTTCGGAATTTGTACCCGTAACCTCGGGCTTTCCTTTTACTTTGACAGATACGCCGGGCAGAGGTAATCCGTCGTCCTTATCCGACACTTTGCCGGTAATTTTCCCCGTTTGCGAAAAGCCCGGCAAACTTATCATGATAGCTGATAAGGTTATCCCGACAAAAATCAGGAGTTGGTTAAATAATTTTCTTTTCATGAATTTTTAATTTAAGTGAAACAAATTGGTTAATTATTAAGGTTTAGAATATCTGGATGTAGAAGATTGGTACCTAAGTGTTAGATTGTTATAAGCCGGTGGCGCATTGGGGGTGCATCTCCTTTTCATCGGCAGCAACCAGAGCATTTTTTGTGATATAAATAAATTGGTTAGCGTTTTCAGGCCCGCAATCGATTGCGAAACTTCAACACTGAAAAGCTCATCACAGTTCATTAGTAAGTTTTTTAACATATCTATAAAAATTAAAACTGAGCCTCAGCTGTTCACTAAGTCAAAAAATAAATAAATATCGGTTCAACTGATAATTGGTGGATACTGTTAAAATCGGCATTTCAAATGCACCGAATTGAAGTTATATTCCGGGGGGTGAAACTAAAGCAACTTAAAAAAATGGAGGGGGCAGGGATGAATAAAAATATAGATCAAATGTACAAACCTGTATAATGAGTTATAAATAAAGCCATTAATAAATTGCATTAACTCCCCGGCAGTTGTAGGATATACGATGAAGTTGAAATGTGCTGCCTTCTTTTATCCAACACTCCATTTTGCAATGAGCTTGCGGATAAATTTCAATAATATCTCTTGAACCGTATTCATTTGTACCCCTATTGACAAGGGTTTAAAAATACGTTTCCAGCCTATAGCTCTATTATTACTTTAATTACGCCGATCACCGGATCAAACCAGCTTTCAAGCTCTTCCAGTACCTTATCAAATTGTACACAACGTGTAATGCAATCAGACGGTTACACCCAGCCTTTTTTATGGATGCAATAACATGTTCAAAATCTTCCCGCGTAACATTCAAACTACTCATTAAAGTGGCTTTATGCTTGTGAAGTTCGGGGTGGCTCACACCGATATCTTCTTTTTGCGAACCAACCAGTAAACATTTTGCTTCATGCGCCCATATAATGAAACCCGGTATTAATTGCTTTTAAGCTGCCGATGGCATCTACTGTCATTGCAGGCATATCTCCTTTCATTATTGCGGCCAGTCGCAATGCCGCATCCGCTGTCGATACGTTTATAATATGATCTATCTTCAGTCCATCCCTGCGAAATTCAAGCCTTTTCGTGTTAAGGTTAAGGTCCATGTCTATTACTTTAGCGCCGGTAATGCGGGCATTATTCCATTATTCCGCGGCCTATTGGTCCGCTCCTATAACCAGTACATATTCTCTTGTTTTTACACCATCTGGCCTAATCCCATATGTTCATTGCTAAGAGCCGCGGCCAGCGACTGATCGTAATGCACATCAGCCTTTCTCAGCTTTATTTGTACAGGGGCAACGGAATGACTTTGCCCGTCGGTTTGCGCTAACCCACAGGCAATTGATAGCCTGGAAAAATCAATTTCCTTGCCCCCTCTTAACCAGTTGACTTTATTTCATTAAAAGCCGCCGGATACTAAAGGTGGTCAGTATAAATCGGCCAACGAGAGTCAAATTATCTGTGCTTTATCCACGTAAAGGGAATATTTTGAGTGTTTACGTAAATTTAAAAGCCCGTAAATCAAATGATTCACAGGCTTTTAATGTGTTTTGAGTAAGTTATCAGCGGTGAGGGAGGGATTCGAACCCTCGGTACAGTTTCCCGTACGTCAGTTTAGCAAACTGATCCTTTCGGCCTCTCAGGCACCTCACCAGTATTTTTAAACTTGTCCCTCGTTTTCGGGATTGCAAATATAGCAATTCATGTTTCCCATCAAAAAAAAAGTTCGGATTTTTAATAATCTATCCGCACATGGTAAATACTCATAAGCATACGCTTGAATATTTCTTTGATGGTTTCGATATCTTTCAGGGTTATATTACTGTCTTTCAACTGGTTCTGGTCAAGCTTGTATTTTACAATCCTATCAACCAAAACACTTATCGATTCTTCATCGGGCTCTTTTAATGAGCGCGATGCGGCTTCAACCGAGTCGGCAAGCATCAAAACACCAGCTTCTTTGGAGAAAGGGATAGGCCCGGGGTACCTAAAAATGTTTTCGTTGATGAATTTCTCCGGAAAATTCTTCAACGACGACTGGTAAAAATAGTCGACCCGGGTGTTACCATGATGGGTACGGATAAAATCAATAATAACTTCGGGCAGGTTGGCTTTGCGGGCCATTTCAATCCCTTTGCTTACGTGCCGTATAATTACCTGTGCACTTTCTTCATAAGGCAGCTTATCATGAGGATTAAAGCCCGAACTTTGATTTTCAATAAAAAACAGCGGGTTCTCCATTTTACCAATATCATGATACAAAGCCCCTGCCCTAACTAATAAAGCATTGCCACCGATACTATAAATAGCATTCTCGGCCAAATTGGCTACCTGTAACGAGTGCTGGAACGTACCAGGCGCTGTAAAGGCCAGTTCACGCAGTAAAGGCGCGTTGGTATTAGTAAGCTCGATGAGCGTAATATCCGACGTGAGGGAAAATATCTTCTCAAATATATAAATCATTGGGTAAGCCAGCAAAGTGAGCAGTACGCTTACCACAAAGGGCAAAAAATCCATCCAGTCAATTTCAAGGAAGGTACCTTCCCTGATAAACGAAATGCCCAGGAACGCCACGAAATAGGTAAATACGATTATCCCGGCAGAAACCAGGAACTGCTCGCGCCGGATTAGGTTTTTGATACTGTAGATAGATACCATCCCGGCGGTTATTTCATAATAAGCAAACTCAAAGCTATTGGGCACAAAAAATCCTGCTATTAAAACCACCAGTAAATGAATGTTGAGCGCCAAACGGGTATCAAACAAAATACGGATGATGATTGGTACAATACAATAAGGAATGTAATACAAATTTACCGGGAACTGGAATTTAATTGCGGCCGACAAAGTAGCCAGCATAGCAGTTATTACAAGCAATATTAAGCCCACCAGCCGGTTATCGGCATAAATATCCTTACGAAACAGGTATAGGAATATCATAAGCAACGATATGGCTATTGATACCAATAAAAATTGTCCCAGCAGCACCAGTACGTGGTTACCATTAACACGGGCATTATTTTCAAAAGCTTTTTTGTACGATTCAAGTTTCTGATAAACATCATCGTTAATAATCGAGCCTTTATAAACTATCACCTCCCCTTTTTGTACCATTCCACGGGTGATAGAAAGGCCGTCGTACACTTCTTTTTCCAGCCTCGTGGTTAGGTTATCGTCGTAGCTTAAGTTGTTCTGTATCCGGTTTTGCAGCAGATCGAGCATGAAAGCCCTGTCAATATCGGTTCGTTTACTTAATACCTTATCACAATAAGCCAGCGCGCTTTCTTTGGTAAAAAGGGCATTGGTATTTTTTTCTGTAGCTACGTTTTTATTTAAAATGGTAATAGGATAGTTATTTGCGTGGCGCAAATATTTATCATTGAGCTTTAAAATACCGATGTTATATAAGTTTGTTAATAAAGCTACGCCCGCATCAATATATTTTGACTTAAGTTTATCGTTAATACCGGCATTGTGCCACTTGATTTCCAAATCGGTTTTAAAGCCTTCTATCTGTTGGTCGCCTGCGGCGGCATCAAGCTGATATACGGGGGTGATGCTTTCATAGGCGGTTTTCTTTTCGTTGTCAATTTCCTGGGGAGTTTTCAGAATAGCAAAATTATAGGGCGATACCAGGTCTTTTTGGTTCCAGATGCGCCCTTTTTCGTATTCATAACTAAACTTTGCCTGTTTTGGTAAAAAGAAAACGATAAGGCAGATGCTCATCAGCATCATCAAAAACTTAACGTTGCGGGCATATTTGCGCATTAAGGCTTTTTGCCGCGAGGTAGATAGTTTTGCCATTTATTTAATTAACCGCTCAAAAATAATATAAGTTTCTGTTATAAACGGCAAAGAGTCGATAATCGGGGCCAAGGGCATGAAATTTGGGTTGGTCTGTGTTTTTGGCTCTTAACTCTTACTTTTTTTTCCCGCTATAAAATCCTTCAGATAATAAGGTTCAAAATAGGCTACATCTTCAAAATCTTTATCAGCAAATTTCCCGGCTGCCTTTTGGGTAAGATACGTTGCGGAGTTTTCGAAATTGTGTAAAAAGCTGGCGTTAGGATTGCCGCCTAAAATAGCTTCACATTTGTCGGCGCCATCGCCAAAAAAAAGAACCCGGTTATCTTTTAACAAATCGGCAAAACTGTTTTCGTCAATAATTTCGGCAGCTGTATCCCTAAGTTTTTCGCCTGCAATATTAAACATAGCACAATAAACCTCCATTCTGCGGGCATCAATCATAGGGCACAGCAATGTGTTTTCATTAATGGATATTGTATTATCATTAATTATACCATAAGCCATCGCTTCCAGAGTTTCTATAGCTATCAGCGGTTTATCAAGCGCGAAGCAAAGCCCCTTTGCTGTAGATACCCCAATACGCAAACCTGTGTATGAGCCTGGGCCGCAACTTACCGCAATTGCGTCCAGGTCGCGGTAATTAAAATTACCCCCGGTTATAAGTTCCTCGGTAAATAAAGTAATTACTTCGGCGTGTTTATTACGCTCATTTACCTGTTTAAAATCCAAAACCTTACCATCGGCAGCTAATGCTACTGAGCATGATGTTGTTGCAGTTTCTATTTGTAAAATAAGGCCCATTTGTGAGTTGTGAGTTGTGAGTTGTGAGTTGTGAGTTGAAAAATTCAATCACCACCGCACTTTACAAAACAAAAAAATCAAACCTTTTAAGCTTAGGGCCAGGCAAAACTCAAAGCCCATCACTCAAAACTTAAAACTAATTAAGGTACCGGATCATGTCCATGCCCTCCCCAGGGGTTACAGCTGGCGATTCGTTTAATGGTTAGCCATCCGCCTTTGAAGGCCCCATATTTCCTGATAGCCTCTACCCCATATTGCGAGCATGTTGGGGTATACCTGCACGAAGCACCCGTCATCGGCGAAATAAAATACTGGTATACTTTTATCAATGCAATAAAAATATAGCCTACAAGCTGTTTAAACAATGTTACCAATGCCATCATACCGTTGTAGTATTAGCAGCAGTTACCTGTTCTGCCAGTTGGGCAAGCATCTTCAGCATCTTTTTTTCCATGACACTGTAGGGCTCAATTGTTTTACCAATATAACCTACCGATAGTACAATGGTTTTATCGGCTGTTTGCAGCAAATTGTATAGGTTTTGTTGTTTGTGCAGCCGGTAGCTTTCGCGCATATAGCGCTTTATTAAATTACGGTCGACAGCGTGCTTATAACGCTTTTTGGACACCGAAAATAATATTTGGGCAGGATATTGTTGTGGTTGGGTATGATATAACCACGAGGCTTTAAAAGGATAACACAAAAAAGAAGAGCCGCTATGAAAAAGCTTATCAATAAGCCTTTTATTACATAACCGTTCTTCTTTTTTAAAAGTATACATAGTTGCTTATCTGGATCCGGGATTTAAGCAGACAATCGGTATCCATTGGCTGGCTTAATGCCCACCAGCGCAACCGGTTTATGCTTTATGACGACCCTCGTCAGAAACTGATAATCTTTTTCTGCCTTTAGCTCTTCTGGCTGCTAATATTCTCCTGCCGTTAGCAGTTGACATGCGTTCACGGAATCCGTGTTTATTTCTTCTTTTTCTTTGAGAAGGCTGAAACGTTCTTTTCATAACTATTATATTGTATTCGTCGTTTTAAAAACAAGAGCGCAAATGTAGTAATATTTTAAAACATTTCAAACACTATTTTTCTTATTTGTTGCTCTATATTTATTGCTGTAAATTAAGCGTTTTAAAACCACAATATGAAACTATCTATCCTGCTACTTATCATTTGCTTACCTTTTGTTGCATTAAGTCAGGCTACTCCGGTCATTCATTATAAAATATTCAGTACTGCAACCCAAAAACCGGCAACAGTTGCCGATATTATTAATAACATGGCTAAAGCCGATGTGCTTTTTTTTGGCGAAGAACACAATGATTCTACCGGTCACCTGCTGGAACTTGAACTTTTTAAGCAGCTGGCGCAACAATATCCCGGCAAAACGGCCTTATCGATGGAAATGTTTACCACCGATTGCCAACTGGTGTTAAATGAATACCTGAATGGCTTCATTCGCGAAAAAAATCTGGTAAGTGATGCACGTACCTGGCCCAATTATAAAGATTACCGCCCCCTGGTTGAACTGGCCAAACAAAGTCAAATACCTGTAGTAGCAGCAAACGCCCCATCGCGTTATACCAACATGGTAACACGCAATGGTTTAAACAGCCTGCAGCAACTTGACGCACAAGCCAGGGGCTACCTTCCTCCCCTGCCTATTGATACCGCTACGGGCCCCTATTACGATAAATTTGTAAAGATAATGGGCGGCCACGCAGCGATGGCAGGAATGCAAATTTATCAATCGCAAAATCTTTGGGATGCAACCATGGGCTGGTCAATAGCACAGTTTTATAAAAAACATACCGACTTTAAAATCATGCAAATTAACGGCGGCTTTCACAGCGAAGAAAAAATGGGTGCTGTTGCCCAGTTAAAAAAGTACGCACCAAAAGCACGTGTTATCACCATAGGCGCCTATGCGGATGAAAGTTTTGATAACCCCGACTGGACCAAATTCAGTAAACTGGCAGATTATATTATCCTCACAGACGCCAAATTACCAAAGAGTTTTTAGACCATAGCCAATGGTTCATGGATTTACACCAAAGCTACTATCCATGAACTATCAGCCATCGAACATTAAGATTTCCGGGCTGCTAACAGATCCCTGATCTCAGTAAGTAAAATTTCTTCTTTGGTTGGGGCTGGTTCGGGCGCGGGAACAGCTTCTGGTTCGGGCGACCGTTTAATGGCATTGATTGTTTTTACAATAAGAAAAATACAAAACGCTACTATTAAAAACTCAATGGTGATGTTAATAAAATTACCAATATTAACAGCTACATCAGGTATTTTTTTTTCGGCATCGCCATGCTTCAGCAATATCTTGATATCTTTAAAATCCACACCTCCCGTAGCAAGGCCGATTGGCGGCATAATAATATCAGTTACCAGCGAGGTAACTATTTTACCGAAAGCGGCGCCAATAATAACGCCCACTGCAAGGTCAATAACGTTGCCACGCAGGGCAAACTCCTTAAATTCTTTAATTACGGCCATGATATTGATTTTTGGTTAAGATTATTTAACACACTAACCAAACAAAAGTTTTTATTTAACATTTATCATCATTATTCCATTTACGGTAAGTTATTTTAAAGTTCACGGTAATTGATGTATTTTTGAACACGTCTTAAACTATGCTAAAACAGAACCTTCAACAAAAACTTTTACAAAAGCTATCGCCACAGCAAATACAATTTATAAAATTGCTGCAGGTGCCTACCGTATCTCTGGATACCCGAATTAAAGAAGAACTGGAAGAAAACCCTGCACTTGAGGACCTTAGCTTAACAAATTTGAATGAGCCCGTTGAAGAATATCCAGACCGCGACCCTGACGAAGACACCTTTAACGGTGATGAAGAAAAGGGGGAAATGGATGAATTTAATATAGACGATTATTTGCAGGATGACAACGTAAATGACTATGGATCGCGCTATGACCAAAACGGAGACGATGAGGATGAGCGAAAAGAAATCCCGATTGCTGTACAAAGCTCGTTTTTTGAAAGCCTGCAACTACAGCTTGACCTATTACCGCTAAGTGATAAGGATTTCAGGATAGGCAAACAGATCATTGGCAGCCTTGATGATGATGGATATCTGCGTCGTCCTATCATGTCACTTACCGACGACCTGGCCTTTTCCCAAAATGTAATGGCCGAAGATGAAGAAGTTGAAGACATGTTAAAGGTGATTCAAAACTTTGATCCGGCCGGTGTAGGCGCACGTAGCCTGCAGGAATGCCTGCTCATCCAGCTTCGCAAAAAAGATCCTAATGACCCTATCATAAAAAAAGCGATCATCGTTGTTGAGCAATATCTTGACGAGTTTACCCGCAAACATTACGATAAGCTGGAAAAATCGCTAAATATGGATTCGGACGAGTTGCGTGGTGTTATTAACGAGATTTTGAAACTTAACCCTAAGCCGGGCGATAGTAATGAAATTAACACCAAACAGATGCAGGTGATTCCTGATTTTCACATCACCAACAACGATGGTGTACTGATACTCACCTTAAACTCCAAAAATGCTCCTGAATTACGTGTTAGCCGGTCATACCAGGAAATGTTTCAGCATTATGATAAGGCATCGCAAAAGGATAAAAAACTAAAGGAAGCAGTACAATTTGTAAAACAAAAGCTTGATTCGGCCAAATGGTTTATTGATGCTATTAAACAGCGTCAGCAAACATTGTTAAAAACAATGAATGCCATCATGCAGTACCAATATGAGTTTTTCCTTACCGGCGATGACAAAAACCTGAAGCCTATGATCCTGAAGGATATTGCCGACAGGATAAACATGGACATCAGCACCGTATCACGTGTGGCCAACTCTAAATACGTTCAAACCGAGTTTGGTACTTTTTTGTTAAAATCCTTCTTCTCAGAAGCAATCCAAACTGAAAGCGGCGAAGAGGTATCTAATAAAGAGGTTAAAAAGATATTGGAAGAGCACATTGGCAAAGAAGACAAACGCCACCCACTTGCCGATGAAAAACTGACCGATATATTAAAAGATGCCGGTTATAACATAGCCCGCCGCACCGTAGCCAAATACCGCGAGCAAATGAATATCCCTGTTGCAAGGTTACGCAGGGAATTGTAGACAGATTTCAGATGTGCAGATTTCAGATGTGCAGATGAAATATTTGAGGATTAAATTATAAAGCTATAAAATAGAAAATGCCCTGATTGAATTCAATCGGGGCATTTTATTTATAACGAAGTCCAATCTGCACATTTGAAATCTAAAACGTATGCTGCGGGCAGGTAACTTTATAGCGGTTATTAAGGAGGATTCCGATGACAATTTCATGCGATCCGTTACTTACGGTGTTTAGGGCCGAGGTGGTAAAATCATAAGAGTAACCAACGTTTATAAACGAGCTGAGGTTAAAACCAACCATAGCCGCAAAAGAATCGTTGCGGCGGTATGAGCCGCCTAACCAAAATTTGTCCTGGAACGATACTTTCATGTTTACATCAAAAGTAGTAGGCACCGGCTTTATTACTTTAACCAATACCGAGGGGATAAGTGTAACATCATCAGACAAAAACAGCTTGGTGCCCGCCGTAAAGAAGTAATGCGGCACTGTTTTGTTTAATGATGATGACCCGGTTACATACAGGCTTTGCGGCAATATTTGTTGCACAGATACTCCAAAAAAGTAATCAGAAGCGTAAGCCCAAACTCCAAAACCCAAATCGGGTTTCCACTGATTAGTGTTTAGGTTGGCCAAAATTGGATCAGAATCATCTACCCCACCAAAATGAAGTGCAGCGCGATCGAGCACGTTGTGGCTCACCCCTGCCGATACACCAACCGCCAGGTTTAACCTATCGGTAAGGCCTAAATGATATGCATAAGTAGCATCGATAGTTGTTTGGCTTATGGGCCCTGTTTTATCAGAAACAAGCGTTAAGCCAATACCATGATGGGGCTCCGCAGCCTGGTACTGTTGGGTATACAATCTGCTTGAGGGATTAAGCCCACCACTTGCGGGGAAGGCCGTCGCATCCCCCTGTACAAACCTGTCGCCGATAGGCGCGTTGATGCTTAAATAGCCGGTTGTGGGTGCACCTTCAAGTCCTGTCCATTGACTACGGTAGCCTGCTTTAACATCGGTATAATTTTCGATGCCGGTTAAGGCCGGGTTCAACAGGTAATTATTAAAAATATATTGGGTGTATTGAGGCTTTTGCTGCGCATACGCAAAATGTACACCTGCAATAAAAAAAACAATAACGTAAAAAATTCTCTTCATCAATTTATCTTATGATGGCTACAAAAACCCTAATAACATTCCGTCCGGTTTAGGCTTCATTATTCAACAACACGTTGCCGGTGACAAACCAGATCCATTCTGTTAGCCGTTACGGAGTGCATTGTAACCAATTGACGAATATAATCTTTCTCTGTATCTATTACATATTCTATCGATAGAATTTATTAAAATATCGATGTTTTAATAATTAATGCCGTTTTATGTAATCTACAAAACCATTAATTATCTCATAATAGTAACACTTCCGGATACAATTCCACGCCCGTTTTTAGGGTTGATAATGTAATAATAGGTGCCGGGCGAAAGGTAATTCCCGTTATATCTGCCATCCCATGGAACAGGATAGCCAACTGATGAAAATAGTTTTTGGCCATACCTGTTATAAACTGCTACGGTATTATCGGGATAATCATTTAAATATTTAACATCCCAAACATCATTTCGTCCATCTCCGTTAGGTGTAAATGCATTTGGAATTACCAGGTATTTTAAAACCTTCACCGTAACATCTGCCGAACTTGAGCACCCTTCTGCAGATGTCACCGTTAAACGGTAACCCGTAGTTTCTTTAGGGCTTGCTATAGGGTTCAATACATCATCATGATCAAGGCCAATTGAAGGGTACCATTTATAACTAAGGTTATGGCCGGCTGCTGATGCTTTTAACGTAATCGCTGCACCCTCAAGCATCGTTACTGCCCCCTCTGAAGTTACAATTGGCGAAGGGGATACCACAATTTGTTGGCTCACAGTATCAGGACAACTATTTGCAGTTGTATATACATAGTTTATATTGACAGTGCCTACACCAGCCACAGCCGGGTTAAATAAGCCGTTTAAACTTACTCCACTGCCGTAATATGAGCCGCTGCCAGGCTGGCCTACTATACTTAAAGGAGCAAGCTGTATAGCGGTAGCCTCAGGACAAATTGGTGGCACTGCCGCTAAAGTAATAATGTGGGTAGCTTTTACAACTAAGGGAAATTCCTGAATATTGGCACAAACACCCCCGGAATAAGCAGCAACATGCACATTAAAAGTACGGTCGCCATCGGTAAATATGGGGTAAGTATAGCGTAACTGCTGCCCGTAAACCGGGTGTTCATAAACCCTCAATGATGAGGCATCTGCCATATCAAAAGTAACCTCCAACCGGGTTATGTTACCAAAATTTACTGTCGACCGGTTTTCAAAAAAGGCCTCCTTGTTGCTGCATATTGCCGAGGGATCTTTTAACACCACGTTTGCTTTAGGAATATCGCCGTTAACTACAAAAGTTTTGGTTTGGGTGTATGTGCAGCCATATTTTGAAGTAATTGTTAAACTCACCTGGTAATCATCGCGGGCCTCGGTATAATGATGTCGCGGATTTTTTTCGGCAGATGTGTTGTTGGCGGCAGTGGCGTTAATATCACCAAAATCCCAGTGGTAAATAAAATCGGCTTCTGTATGGTCGGCTACCATGCTACTATCTTTAAATTGAACATAGTCGGCAACGCAGGCGTCTGGCAGAACAAAATCTACAACGGGAAGCTGGCTTATTACTACAGCCTTTTGTTTAACCAACCCGGCGCAACCATTGGCATTTATTACGGTTAATTTTGCAGTATAAGTACCGGCAGCCTGGTAAACGTGTGCAATGGGCGATTTATCTGTTTTAGTTATCACGGCAGTACTATCTCCAAAATCCCATATCCATTTTGATATTGTGCCATCAGCAGTTACAGACCGATCTGTAAAACTTACATCCTGCTTAGGACAACCTGAAGCAGCAACGTCAAAATTTGCTACAGGCAAATTGCTGATACTAACTTTTGAAGCCTCCGATATATCGGTACAGCCATTTTCATTGGTAATAGTAAGCCTGACTGTATATTCTCCGGCCTTTTTATAAAAATGTGATGGGTTTTGCACCACATCCGTGTATCCGTCGCCAAAATCCCATAACCATGTTTTAATTTCGCGGCCGTTGGTTACCGATGTATCTCTAAAAAAAGTGGTATCGCCCAAACATGCTCCCGAAAAGTTAAATTTTGAAACAGGCGGATCAGAGATATTAAAGTCAAGCTCAACATCCTCGTCCGAACCGCATTCATCAGCAACCGGGTTAAATACCGTTGCTAATATAGAGTAATCGCCTGCATTATAAACCGCATCGGCTGCATACTCATATAAATACAAAGTTTGCCCGCCCTTTACCGAAGTTGATTTTACAACCGGGTTGCTATCATCATATACGATGCCATTTTTAAAATCCCACTTGATGTGCGTTGTTTTGTAGGGCAGGGTTAATTGTATTTTGTAGGTTACGCCAGAGCAGCCGTTCAATGTAGTAGTATTGGTTTTAGGATCATCCAAAGCAATAAACCGGGTTAGGTTTTTCAAGTTGGTGCCCGCAGCATAGCCGTATGATTCGGCGTTACCAAAGCCGTAGGCAATGGCGTTAAAGCCGTCGGACGCGCTTATATGATGAACCCCGTTGTAAACATATATCTGGGCATATGAATAAACCGGATTATTGCTTACGGGGGTAAATTCAGTATACGGTTTACCGTCGAGCGCAAAGGTGGGCACGGCAGCAGTTTTTATAATTACATTGATATAGTTATTTGCTATCCTGAAATTACCGGTTGAATTTAAGGTGACATGATCAAGCGTTTGTTCAAGCGGATTAAGATAAATCATTTCGGGATCGCCGATATCAAGTGCGGTATCAATGCAGCTAATTGTTTTAAATTGTGTTACCGCATACTGCACAACCTGCACAGGTTTATCAGCTTTAATAACATTAGGGCTGGTTGAATTAAACTCGTAATAACGTCCGTTTACAAAATCCGACGGTGAAAGATTAGCGCCGTTTAGGTTTACGGTTGTGTTAGGATCGCTTTTAACAATCCTGAAAACATCATAAAAGCGGCTTTTTAAGGGTGCAGTGATATAATTTTTACCCCAGGCAGCGGTGGGATAAACCTGTTGGAAAAGGTTGTCAGATGTATTGTTTTTGGTTAAACAACCGATAAGTATTTTTGAGCTCCCCGAAAAAACGGCAACTTTTTTACATGATCCGGCCTGGGTACTTATGGTGCGGATACGTGTACCTGTTAAATCGTCATTTGCCAGGCCCTGGTACACCTGGCCTTTGTTTAAATTTACAGTAAAAGGCTTGCCCGGCGGCTCGCCATTAAGCAGGTATGTGGTTGGTGTTATTTCTACGGTAGTATTATCTTCAGTTCCAATAACTGCAAATGTGGAATAAGATGGTTTTTTTTCGGTGCTAAGGGAATTGGATTGCTGGTTGTAATTGATAGAAAGATAATCTTTGCCAAGCACATTTACAGGCAGCAAAAGGGTGGCGCCCGAAACACTTTGAGCGAAAATATGGGCATAAACAGCAACCGGCTTTTGTGATGTGATATGAATACCTTTTAAGCTCAGACCTTGCTGGTCAATAAAAGCGCTTCCTGGTATTTCTACCGTAAGTATTTGCCTCGCCACTACATCGTAACTTTCAGAAAAAGTGCCATCGGCAATAGCAACAGTTACCCTGGTATTTACATCGGCGGTAATATAAAGGTCCATTTTACTCACGTTGCCCCTGGGATCGCTTGTGGTAGGTGGATCGATATGATCCATATAAACCGTCCAAAATTCGGTCCCCTGGTTCGAGAAACCATTTTGCGCCATTGCACCTGAATTGAAAAATATTAAAAAAACGAAAATGGATATAAGATTTATCAGTTGAGATTTGAGCCTTTTACCCTTTGCTTTATGCAAACAATCATACAAATTAAATTTGCAAATCGTTTTCATATCATATTAGCTTTGAAACGTAAGATTTGAAATACTAAACATCCGTTGGTTATTAAAGAGTAGTGTGATGACCGTTAAACCTGTATTAAACCTAAACTATCCCCCGGTTTTATGGAGCGACTCAAGTTCAAGGTTAGCGATTTGAAGCTTATAGGTTAGTTCCTTATTTTCTTTTCGCAGCTCATATATTTCAATAGCATTTTGAATGTAAATTTTCAGTTCGTCGTTTTGCCAGGGTTTTACCAGGTATTTGTAAACCTGCCCCCGGTTAATTGCATCCATCACCGCGTTAACATCCGAAAAACCAGTTAAAAGTATACGGATGGTATCGGGATACAAAGGTAAAATCGACTCTAAAAATTCGATACCGGTTGTAACCGGCATTCGCTGGTCGGTAATTATAACACCTATCTCATAAGCCTGCAGTACCTGGCACCCCTCGGCTGCCGATTGCGCCGTATAAATATTAAAACTCCGCCTGAACGCCGCTTTAAAACTATTTAAGTTATTTATCTCATCATCAACATACAATACTCCAACGGGCATAGCGAAAAAATTAGGTAAAACTGGTTTAGATAATTGGTTTGTAAAGTAAATTTATAGAAAGTTTTAATTTTTGCCCATTTTTTAGCAAATATTGCGCTATCAAAAAATTACAATAAGTAAATATGAAGAAATTTTTGTTAGCCACATATTTACTGTTCCAAAACGCTATAGTTTTTGCACATAATGCAGATACGCTTGTAATTAATAACAACCAATCAAAGCTGCTAACCAGTGGTTATTTTTACGAACTGGAAGATCCATCCGGAAGCCTGACTGCAAACCATGTGCTAAAAAGCACAGCTTTTAAAACGAGCCTTAACTCCCTGCCTATGTCGACATTTTTTAATTCGACTGTTTGGTTAAAGGCTACTATCAAAAACAGCGACGATGAGCCCAATATATTGGTAAACACCGGCGCGGGAATTATTGACGCTTTTGATTTGTACTATGTAAATGAAGCAAATAAAATCTGCCATCTAACGGCCAGCGATGAGCCCAGTCAGTCGAAATTGCAAAGCCCAAATAGCATTAGTTTACCGCTACCACCTGGTTCATCAAAAACAATATATCTGCGCGTTAAAAGTAGCCTATGGTCGGTTATCCCTATAAAAGTTTATAGCCAATGGTCGTTTTTCAGGAGTCAAAACATCGAAAACGTGGTTACTGCCGCATTTGTGGGGGCTATTATTATTAGCGTATTGTACAATTTAATGCTTTTTTTTATCATACGTGACCTTAGTTATCTCTACTACGTTTTTTTTATTATTTTCATGGGGTTAAACCTAACCTTCAGGCGGGGATATGGGAATTACCTCGCGGACGATAAAATTACCTTTAACAATTACATCATTCCTTTGGCCAGGGTGTGTTTTGGCGTATTTACTTTACTATTTGCCGGCGAGTTTTTACAGTTAAAAGGAAACCTAAGGGCGGGCTACAATATTAATTTGCTGTTATTTGCAATATACATCGTTACCACCATCGTAATTTTTGGCAAATTCACCGCGCTCTCTTACGGCATCATTAATATCACGATGATTTTCATCGCCATTTACCTACTTTTCATAGTTACCTATTTGTATGTAAAGGGCTTTAAACCTGCCAAATTGTTTATGCTGGGCTGGGGAACTCTTTTTGTTGGCATATTAATATCAGCAGCGCAGACTAAAGATATTATCCCGTACAATATTTTTACAGCCAACCTTACATCCTTAAGTTTAGTAATTGGCATAGTTTTATTTTCGGGCGCATTGGCAGATAAGATTAACCTTTACCGGAACCAAAAAATAGAGGCACAAAACTTCGCCATTTCTGTTGCCAGGGAAAATCAACGATTAATTATGCAGCAAAATAAATCGCTCGAAAATAAAGTAAAAGAGCGCACAAGTGAACTGATAAATGCCAATAAAGACCTTTCGAAAATTATTGATAACCTTAAGAGCACGCAGCACCAGTTGGTTGATACCGAAAAAATGGCATCTCTTGGCCGCCTTACCGCAGGTGTTGCGCACGAAATTAATAACCCCATCAACTTTGTGAGTTCAAACATCAGTCCTTTGCGTCTTGATTTAGATGAATTATTTACTTTGCTTAATAAATATGATGATGTATTAAACAACCCAGATAGCGCAGAATATATCGGCGCAGCGCAGGCCTACCGGCAAACCATCAACCCAGATTTTATAAGGGACGAGATACATATACTGTTAAACGGCATTGAAGAGGGCGCCAAACGTACCACCGAAATTGTTAAAAGCCTTTTTACCTTTAGCAGCACCGATGAATTGATTTTAAAGAAACTTGATATCAATAAAGCCATACGGGCCAATCTGCTTATTTTAAAAAGCACTATCCCCTATTACATCGAGGTTAAAACCGTTTTAAACAATATTAAACCTATAAACTGTTATCCGGGGAAAATTAACCAGGTATTGATAAACCTGATTGGAAACAGCATACATGCTATTAAAGCAAAAGAACAGCACGAGGGCAATAGCCTGGTGATAACAACCGGTGAACTGCCCAGTCATATTTCCATCGAAATTGCCGATACTGGCATAGGGATGGACGACGAGACTAAAAACCGGATTTTCGAGCCTTTTTTTACTACTAAAGATGTAGGCGAAGGCACCGGCCTGGGCTTGTCAATTGTATTTGGCATCATCGAAAAGCACCGGGGCAGCATTAATGTGGTATCTGCCCGTGGCAAGGGCACAACATTTACCGTAGTATTGCCTAAAAACCTGGTTTGATGTTCAATATGTCTTAAAAAAACTTCTCGGGGTTTGGTACAAGATTTAAAAACGACTCGAAGTTTTGTTCGTAGTGCGATTGGTCGAGCTTATAATAAAATGCTCCTTTTTTTGAGGACAACTTATCCTTTTCGGGTTGCTTAACCAACAAACCGGTTGATAACAGTTTACGGCTAAAATTCCTGTCGTCGAATTTGGTTTGATAAACCCCCTCGTATAGCGCCTGCAATTGCGGGATGGTAAATTTTTCGGGCAAAAGCTGGAACAGGATCGGGTGCAGCGCAGCTTTATAGCGCAACTGTCTCAGTGCCAACCTAACCATTTGGGCATGGTCAAATATGAGGTCGGGCATTTCATCCAGTAAAAACCATTCAGGATGATATTCATCACTCAGTTGTTTTTCATATTGATGAATATCTATCAATGCAAAATAAGCTATCGAAAGCGTGCGTTCAACCGGGTCACGGTCAGGACTGCCAAATACACGAAACTGTTCCATATACACATTTTTAAGCCCGGTACGCAACTCCAAAACGCGGTTAGCAGCATCATCCGGCGATTCCGAAGGTTGAATAAAGCCGCCCATCAGGCTCCATTTATGTTTTTCGGGCTCAAGGCCACGCTGAACCAGCAATAATTTGATATTCCAGCCATCAAATCCAAAAATGATACAATCGGTAGCCACTAAGATGCGCTTCTGGCCGCTATACTTCTGCATAATTTAGTTAGAGTTTATATGCAAGTGTAAAAATAATTATGCAATTATTTAGTGTTAATCCGACAACTATTTTATAAGCCGGTATTATCGGATGTATCTTCTGCATTATCAGGTTTATCCGCTCGTCTGACTTTTAAAGCCAGTGCAACACCTTTGCCACACCTTCACCACCTTTTAATTTTACAACAACCCAAAGGATAAATTATCTGATTGCCATTTTTGTTAAAACGTACATATTTATTGTCGGCCTATACATTTCGATATTGAATTGTATCTTGAAAGTTTTGCAGAACCTTGTTATTAAAATCAATGGGGGAAATCATCTTGCCGGACTTAGAGTGTTATTTAAAACACAAATTATCAGCAAATTAGTATTCAGAAGCTACATCTACTACCAGTGGTACCGGCTTCAAAAAATCACCCATAAGCCCGGCTATCCCGGTTTTATGGGTGATTAATCCACATCGCGCGGCCATTGGCCTGGTTTTATTTTAACTACTTAACATTAACTTTGGCTATTGATAAAAAGTGGCCGGTAATGTTTCGTTATCATTGCCTGTACTAAATTATCAGCGCACCATTTGCACAGCCAATGCTTGCGGCAATTTGCCAACAATACCATCATTTACCAATAAACCCAATTACACCGTTATCCGTTTTATGAAAAAATATCTATGTTGCCTTATCTTGTTATCTGTCGCCACGGGCAGACTGTTTGCCCAGGACAAACCTATTGATCTGGCCTCGCCAAATGGCGAGCTTAAGGTAACTATAACTACCGGCGATAAAATATATTACTCCGTATATGGCAACGGTAAAGAATTGCTGACCAAAAGCCACCTAGGACTTAATCTTAAAGATGTTACCTTAGGCCAAAACCCCAAACTTCTGCACTCGAAGCATATACATGGCGAAGAAATCATCAAACCATATGTTTCCCTGAAATTCTCGACCGTTAAAAGCATTTATAATGCCGTGCTATTAAACTTTAAAGGGAACTACTCGGTAGAATTCCGTGCTTTTGATGATGGGATAGCATACCGTTTTATAACCCAAAAAAAGGGAGATGTAACGGTAATGAGCGAGGATTTTGGTATAAACTTTCCTGAAGATTACGCGTTAACCCTGCAGCAGCCGAGTGGCTTTAAAACCTCCTATGAAGATGCTTATACGCACGTTTCATCGGCTTCATGGCAACCGGCCGACAAAATGTCGACCCTGCCGGTGTTGATAGATACCAAACAAAACTATAAAATACTGATCAGCGAAGCCGACCTTTCCGATTATCCGGGCATGTTTTTAACAGGCACAGGCAGCAACGGCGCCGAAGCTACGTTTCCAAAAGTTCCGCTGGAATTTGACCCCGACGGCGACCGGAGCCAGAAGATCTTAAAATCGGCAGATTATATTGCCAAAACATCCGGCACCCGTAATTTTCCGTGGCGGTATTTTGTAATAGCTAAAACCGATAAGCAACTGTTAGAAAACACCATGACGTTGAGGTTGTCTTCAAAAAGCGTTATTGGCGACGCCACGTGGATTAAACCCGGCCAGGCCAGCTGGGAATGGTGGAACGATGCTACCCCTTATGGGCCCGATGTAAACTTTGTGTCGGGGTATAACCTGGATACCTACAAATACTATATCGACTTTGCCTCCAAATACGGCGTTAAATATATTGTGATGGACGAGGGATGGGCCAAAAGCACAACCGACCCGTACACTCCCAATCCGAAGGTAGACCTGAAAGAGCTAATCCGTTATGGCAAGGAAAAAAATGTGGGCGTCATTTTATGGCTAACATGGCTTACCGTACATAATAATATGAATTTGTTTAAAACCTTCCACGAATGGGGCGTTAAAGGCGTTAAAATTGACTTTATGGACCGTAGCGACCAATGGATGGTAAAATACTATGAAGATGTGGTTAAAGAAGCGGCCATGAACAAGGTTTTTGTTGATTTTCATGGTGCCTTTAAACCTGCAGGGCTCGAATATAAATATCCGAACCTCATATCGTACGAGGGAGTTCGCGGCCTTGAACAAATGGGGGGTTGCTCGCCCGATAACAGCACTTATCTGCCATTTATACGTAACGCCGTAGGCCCGATGGATTTTACACCGGGGGCCATGATAAACATGCAGCCCAACGTTTACAGCGCGCAACGGCCCAATGCAGCTGCCATAGGCACCAGGGTTAACCAGTTGGCCATGTACGTGGTGTTTGAAAGCGGTGTACAAATGCTGTGCGATAACCCATCGCTTTACTACCGCAACGCCGATTGTACCGAATTTATAACCAGCGTGCCCACCACCTGGGACGAAACCCGGGCGCTAATTGCAGATGCCGGCCAGGTTGCAGTTGTAGCCAAACGCAAAAGCGAAAAATGGTTTATCGGTGGCATAACCAATGGCAAAGAAAAAACCAGGGAGTTGGAAATCAATTTCGACTTTTTGGATAAAGACAAAACATACACCATAACATGGTTTGAAGATGGCATAAACGCAGGCAGCCAGGCTATGGATTACCGCCGTAAAACCAAACAGGTAAAAGCCGGCGATAAAATGACCATCACTATGGTACGTAATGGCGGTTTCGCGGCTGAGTTAAAATAAATTTCTTTTTAGCAGCCCGCTGTTGAAGAATTGGATAGCCCGGATGAATCATCATCCGGGTTATTTTGCGTTTTGCAACGTTTAAATAGGATCCTCCGGGCTTAGGCTATGCAGCAATTTTTCCACTTCGTCACCGTAGTTTTCGGTGTAGCCAAATTTCAGGGCAAGTATAAAATTTTGTTTTGCTTCAGTTTTTTGTCCTTGCTCCATCAAAACAATACCTCGGTTCTTGTACGCGTACGGGTTTCCCTTATCCAGCTCAAGCGATTTATTAATCATGCCCACCCCTTGCTCCTTCTCTCCCAGTCTGAACTTCGAGAAACCTAAGTTATTCCAGACATAGGCAATTGAAGGATCTGCCTGTATAACCTGCTCAAATAAAGGCACCGATTCAGCATAACGCTCCTGTAATTGCAGGTTAAAGCCTTTGTTATTTAAAAATGATACGTTATCCGGTTGTACCTGCAAAAGAGCGTCTAACATCTCGCCGCACTCCCCGTACCTTCCCATCATACCATACAGAAGTGACAATGAAAGGCTTAAATCAATGTCGTCGGGCTTAAGCTCTGCCAATTCAGTCATTAGCGACAATGCTAAATCGAAATCACGCAGCTTTTGGCTGGCGAAAGCCATTAACACCTTGAAGTGCATATAATTGGGCAAAAGACTTAAACCTATCCGGCATATTTTTAAAACATCATCGAATTGTCCATAAAAATAAAAGTTAAGGGCATTTCGATACAAAGCGTCAACCCGCTTCTTTTTCGATGCTTTTGACAAAAAAAAGAGTTCTGCTTTGCTATATGGTTTTTCCCGAATAGCCTCTACGGGAGATGGAAACTGTTTTACCGGATTTTTAAATTCAGCACCCGTAATATCTTCAATTAATATCCCCGCCTGGCAAAAAGCTTTGCTTACCTCATTATCGTAACTTAAAATAGCCAGCAACAGGTGTATGGTATTGGTTGGGGCAAAATCATCAATGCCCGATATTTGGTAAGCATGATTTATAACAAGCTCGGCCTCTACAGTTAACGGCATCAAATCCCTCTGTTTTTGCTTACCTGTTGCAGGATACAACGCTTTTATTTTTGCTTCCCAGTAATCCGAATCAAAATGGTCAAAATATTTTGTAGCCTTACATTTATTTTGCAACATAGCCACAAAAAAGTGATCGTAATTGATAAAGCCATGCTGCCAGGCTATAGCCAATTTGCGCGATTCGGCCGTTACTACCTCAAAGTCACTTTTAATTTTATCTGCCATTGTATTCCAAAAATCATTTGCATAAATATAACAACCTTAGGTATAACGCAGCATTCAAAAAGCCTTATGCATACCCCGAGTTACGCTAAAGCTGCCGCGAGTTTAGCGCAGCGTAACTCGTGGTATGCATAATTTAAGCTTCCAGCTTAAATTATGAAACTAAACCAATATAATATCAATTAAGCCTTTACCTCCGGCATAGTCTCTTGCACTACTGTATAGAAAATGGTGTGGTTCATCAACCCAGCCAGCTGTTACTGGGTTATTGTGAATATAATCAAGTTTCTGATCAAGTACCTTGTTTGTATATATTTCTATCGGGTGATTGCCTTGTTGCCAAAATTGGTAATTTTCGTTATTGGGGTTACTCTTGCCCTCACGCTCAAAAAACCACAACATCCATTCACGCCTGCTTTCCTGCACATTTTCGATAATAGCTTTGGTTATCGCTTTTGAAGTGTGCCTTTTAACATCCCGTAAAATATCCTGCATGGGCTTATCATTTGTACTGATAATTAAATGCACATGGTTACTCATAATAACCCAGCCATGTAATTGAAGTCCCTTATGTTTTATGCAATATTTAAGGCTTTCTACAATGATATCCTTATACGCTCTCCTAGTCAATACATCTATCCATCTTACAACCGTAAAAGTTACAAAGTATAAACATTCCTGGTTACGAAATTTATAATTGCTGCTAATGAGGTTAAATTAACAAATTAAATTTAAGCTTAAATTATGCATACCACGAGTTACGCTTACGCTAAACTCGCGGCAGCTGCGCACAACGTGTCCAACAAGCTCCTGTCTTGATTCTTGACTCTTATTTCTTGATTCTCCTCTCCTAACTCACCCTCTTCCCATGCAGCAGCATATCAATAGCCTCGTTCAGGCCACCTGCGCGAATCACCTCACCGGAATTTACAAAGAAAATCTCGTCGGCATTTTCAATGGTATTCAGGCGGTGGGCTATAATTACCCGGGTGGTAGTTTCGGGCAGTTTGTTCAGGATATCGCTCAGCAGTTTTTCGGTAATGGTATCAATATTGGCGGTGGCTTCATCCAAAATCAATAGCTGCGGGTTACGCAGTACGGCACGCATAAAGGCAATCAGTTGCTTTTGGCCCAGGCTAATACTATCTCCGCTCGAAAGTACCGGTGTTTCCAGCCCATTCTCAAAAATGGCCAGCAAACTGCCCAGGTTGGCATCTGTAATTACTTTTTCTAATTCGTCGTTGGTATGCTCCTTGTACATATCGTTACTGTACAGGATGTTATCTTTTACGGTACCACTAAACAAAAACGGTTCCTGTAAAATGAAGCCGATTTTAAGGCTGCGCTCTTCGGCAGTATAGGTGCGGATATCCTTGCCATCCAGCAATACCAATCCTTTCGATGGATCATACAAGCGGGCTATGAGCGACGCCGTTGTGGTTTTACCACCGCCTGTGGGGCCAACCAGGGCATAGGTTTTACCCTGTTCCAGTTTAAAGTTAACGTTGTGCAATATCTCTTTGCTTTCATCGTAACTGAAATGCACGTTCCTGAACTCCAGCAACGCTGCGTTGGGCTCGGTAATGCCAACGGCTATCTGTGGTAGGTCACTCTCTAACGATAGTATCTGCGATATCCTGTCCCACCCGGCCATAGCCAGCTGAAAATTTGTCCACAGCGCGGCCAGTTGCCTTAGCGGGTTGTAAAAGTTAGTGGTGTATGACAAATAACTTACCAGGATACCAATGCTAAAAAGCCCATTACCGATAAGATAAATACCAAATGACAACACAATGAGCTGCCCCATGCTGGCAAAAAAACCGTAAACCGGTATAAAAACAGTGCTGGCCAGGCCCGCCCCAATAGCCGCTTTGTAATTTGCAGTATTGGCAATGCCAAATCTTTTCCTGAAATAATCGCGGCGGTTAAAGGCAATGATCACTTTAAAATTGTTCAGGCTTTCCTGTATCTCGCCGCTTAGGCCACCGGTGCTTTTCAGGCTGGCCGCATTTTTTTGTTTAATCCATGGCGATAATATCAGCGTTAAAACAAGAATAATTAAAGCCGGTGATAGCGCAGCAGCCCCCAGTTCGGGGTTAATAAGCAGTAAAAATATACCCGCCCCTATCATGATAGAGATGTTGCTGATAAACTGCATCAGCGATTGCGAAAAAAACTGGTTCAGCTTATCGGTATCATTATTTACGCGCGATATCAGGTCGCCCGCCTTATTTTGGTTAAAAAAGCCCACGGGCAATTGCTGCAGCTTATTAAAGATGGAATTACGCAGTGTAAACAGCATGCGCTGCCCTACACCGCCCATTAGCGTGGTTTGTTTGTAGCTGGTAAACAACGCAACGGCATACATGCATAATAACAGTATGCCATTGTGAATAACGCCGCCAAAATCTTTATGTTGGATATACTTATCAATGGTGCGGCCTATAATTAGCGGCCCCAAAAGGTTGAGTGAAGAATTTATTAGTATGGCAATAAGTGCCATGATAAGTATCCGCCGCTCATGCGATATCAGCCGGATCAGCTTGCCAAGACCCGCCCAGGTTGATGTTTTTGGGGCAGTTTTACTAAGCTGGTTAAGATCGTAATTCATTTTGTGATAATATTTTTTGTGACACTTCTAAATCGATAGTCCTAAGTCGGAAGTCTTAAGTTCTAAGTCAGAAATAAGTTTCAGGTCAAATAAAATTCTTTTTGACTCAAGACTTCTGGCTTAAGACTTAGTACTTCAGACTCAAGACTTAACCGATTCGTAATTACTGGTACTTTGTTGCGAGTTGAAAATCTGCACATAATCGGTACTGGTTTTCATCAGGTCGTCATGTACACCGCTGGCTACCATTTCGCCTTCCATCAATAAAATTATCTGGTCGTAATGCTCAACAGAGGCTATTTTTTGGGTAACAGATATTAATGTTAAGCCCGGATAATTTTGTTGAATATTGGTCAATATCTTCTTTTCGGTATTTCCATCTACCCGCGCTGTAAAATCATCCAGCAATAAAACCTTGGGATTAACCGCCAATGCCCTGGCCAGCATAATGCGCTGTTTTTGGCCACCCGACAGGCTGGAACCCCGTTCGGATACGATGGTATTTAAATGATCGGGCAAATTGCTAATGAAATCTTTCAACTCAGCCGTATCAATCGCCTTTTGCAGCGATTCGTCGGTTACCGTATCGCTAAAAGCAATATTTTCGCGGATGCTCATATTAAAAATAATGCTATCCTGGAAAACAAAACCCACCTGGCGGTGAAACGATTCGCTGTCATAAGCCGCTATACTTTTACCATCGTACAAAACCTCGCCGCTTGTTGTGTTGATAAGCCCGGTTAACAGGTAAAGCAATTGGGTTTTACCTGCCGATGTTGGCCCGATGATGGCAATTTTTGATCCAGCGGTAACTTTTAACGATACCCCCTTAAGCGCCAGCTTTTGCCCGTACGCAACAGATACATCCCTTAGTTCCACATCCCCGCGAAGCACCTCTTTTAAATCGCCGCCGTCTACAACATCGGGCGCATCTAAAACCACGCCAATGCGGGTATATGACGCGCTGGCCTGCGCTATCAGGTTGCTCATAAAACCAAGCACAAATATCGGGAATATCAATAGCGACAAATAACTGTAAAACGCCGCAAAACTGCCCAGACTCATGCTGCTGTTTATCACAAAATGTCCGCCCATTACTAAAATGGTTAACGAGGCCATGTTGGCAGTAAAGGTTACTATAGGTATTAACCCGGCAAAAAAAGTGAGGATTTTTAGGCCGTAATTTTTGGCTTCGGTATTGGCGGCCAAAAATTTGTTAAACTCCAATTGTTGCGAGTTGATGACCCGGATTAACGCCGCGCCCAAAATACTTTCGTTAATAACCTTGTTCAGTGTATCTATCACCCCTCGGCTTTTCATGAACAGCGCGCGCACATTTTTTAAAACATACGCAAACGTACCGCCTATGATGGGGATAATAACAATAACTACCAGTGCCAGCCGCCAATTGATAATAAGCAGCATTACGCTGCAGCCAATAATGGTAAAAAGCGATGTAACAATTGATACCAGCGCCTGCGATACAAACAGCTTTATGGAGTCGATATCGGCGGTGAGGTTGGTTAACAGTTTTGAAGGATTGGCCTGCTCAATAAATGCATGGCTTTGGCGCGAAATTTTATCTGCCAGCTTTTCGCGCAGATCCTTAGCCACCAACTCAGATGAATAGGTTTGTATAACACCCTGTATCGCGCTGAAAACAAATACCAATATAGCCGCCAGTGAAAACTTTTTAATTACATCATTAACCACAAATTGGTGATGGGTGTAGGCATCAATTCCATTGGCAATTATTTTAGGTAGCCAAAGGTTAATTGCCGTAGCCGCTACAGAAAATATTAATAATAGTGTAACCCAGCCCATGTATGGCTTCAGCAGGCTGAATACGCCGGGTGGTTTTTGATTTGGTTTGGTTTTATTGGGTTGCATATGCAAGTTATATTAGATGCCGTAAAAGTATATTACAAATAAACGCTACTTTATTGGACGATTGATAATCAAAAACATTTTAAATGTTTGAATAATAATTAAAACCGATCCGAAATAACTTTTCAAATATATTACCATTTAGGAATAATTAAAACTTTTTAGAAATAATTTTTTATTTTTATACCGAAATAGGAACATCATGAAGCCAGTAGTCGAATTAATTAAAGCGTGGTCGGAATTTGAGGAGGTGAGCACGGACCAAACCGTTGAAACATTTTGCAGATACTACCTGCAAAAACAACGGCCACAGCCCAAACACCCGGGCAAAAAAGGCGAACGCATTATGAATGGCGCTTTCCTGTTAAAAACAATAGGTCGCATCATGAGTGCATACAGTCTTTATTTCCGTGCGGCGGTAAAACATATTGCCTTGCCCCCCGCCGAAAGTTTCTACTACCTTAACGGCCTTAATTATTTAGGCGAGGTACGAAAAAGCGACCTGATCAACTACATGTTTGCCGAAACCACCACCGGCATGGAGGTAATTAACCGGCTGATAACCGAAAAGAAAATTGACGAGCGGACATCGCCGGATGATAAACGCGCCAAACTCATTAAAATAACCGAAGAAGGGCTACGCGCGCTGGAGGAATACTACAAGGTATCGGGCAAAGTTGTGGAAATGACTTTTAAAGGTGTAGACGATAATATTTTAATTGATTGCTTCGAGATGCTCCGCTTTTGCGAGCAACGCAACTCCGGCGTAGCCATCGAGCTAAAGAATAAACCTTTTGACCAAATGTATGAGCAGGTGATGGCAGATAAACAGTAATAAAATGACGCTTTGCAATATATAATAGATTGATATCCTGAGTTGTAAAATTTCGTGAAAGCCTGAATGGGAATGGCGTATATAGTATGACGGCGGAGACTCACCCGGCGAGGCTACGCCCGCCACCCTCTCTTCGGCTTCGCCGGAAAGAGGGGCTTGGAAATTTATTATTTATTTTTTTTAATGTATTGATATTCAGTGTTCAAAACCCTCTTTCCACCTGCGGTGGTCGTTGCGCAACTATTGAGACTATTATACAGACGTGAGCCTGTTCGTCCGTTCTTTGAACTATTGATTAAAACGAAGTTAGGAAGTTCAC
>NZ_FODR01000014.1 GCF_900110415.1 Mucilaginibacter sp. OK283 | reverse complement strand
TACCTCTGAATTAAGCCTTTGCAATAATTGACTCAATTTTGATGTTTCGATTCTTGCGCTTAAAACATTTTTTTGGGCTTAAATTGACGGCTATGTTCCACATGGAGGCGTGTAAAATCAATAACTGAACGCTGTACCTTTATTGAATCTGCCGGTTGGGCATAAGTATAACTGTCAATGGCAACAAATAGCAAGGCAAATAAAATTTGGCTTAGTTTTTTCATCTTTTTAGTTTTTTTTGCGTGTTAATGTCGTATGTAATATCGTTCCCCCATAGTTGACATTCAGCGAAACCGAATCGCCCTGTGGGTAATATTTTCCGCTATGTTTGATCGCCGAGCCATCGTCATCAGCGATGCTGAAACTGAAATCATTGCCGTTGATCCTGGTATCAGTAATAACTTTTGGCGGCCCTTCGGCAGTGGCTGTTCCAGTCAACTTTCCGTCACTAATTTGAAATTCATAGTTTGCAGGGTACGTGTTTCCGTCCGCCAGCTTTACGCTACCCTGCCATTTACCGGCAAGGCCGCTTACTGCCGCAAGGCAGGCCATGACCACGCAAACCAGCGTGGCCGTTAAAGTGATTTTTTTCATATGGATTTGTTTTAATTATTCGCTTCTTAAGCTTTTGACAGGATTGGTTAATGCGACCTTGACCGACTGAAAGCTAACGGTTAACAAGGCAATCAGGATGGCGCCTGTTCCGGCCAGCGCGATCAACCACCAATGCAGCGTTACCCGGTAGGCAAACCCGCTCAGCCATTTTTGCATCAGGTACCAGGCAAGTGGTGCGGCGATCAGGATAGCGATCAGCACCAGCCGGATAAAATCGACCGATAGCATCCGGCTGATCGAAAAAATATTTGCGCCGAGGACCTTGCGGATACCGATTTCCTTATAACGTTGTTCGGCCGCATAAGCCGCCAGGCCGAATAGCCCGAGACAGGCGATCACGATTGCCAGCGCAGTCAGTACCACGAATACACCCCCTGTGCGTTCCTCAGTTCGGTACAAGCGGTCAAAGTCCTGGTCCATAAAGGCGTAATCGAATTCCCTTCCGGGCACCAGGCCGTTCCATTTTTGCTTTATCGCGTCAAGGATACCTGTGAGGTTGCCTTTCAGCCGCACGCTCAGCGCGCCATGATCATTCCCCAGGGTCAGGACCACCGGCGTGATTCCCGCCTTGAGCGAACTGAAGTTAAAGTCTTTGACCACGCCGATGATATGATAGGCCCTGAGCTGCTTCCCGTCTGCCATGGGGTAATGCAAGGTTTTGTTCAGTACACTCCCGGTACCCATCGTCCTGGCTGCGGATTCATTGATGATCATCGCCGAAGAGTCCGTCCGGTAGTCGGCCGAAAAATTGCGTCCTGCCGCAAGTCGCATACCCAGTGTCGGCAGGTAGTCCTCATCCACCGTCCATGTCTGCGACTGGACGGCTTTTTTCTGGTCCATGTCCTGGGTCTGGAATAAGGCGCTGCTGTTCCGCGCTTCGGAAGTCGGCAGATAGCCGGTCAGCGCCGCGCTGCTAACACCCGGTATCGCGGCGATCTCATGCTTGAAAATCGCGGCATTATGGCCAAGGTCATTCGTGTTCCGTATAACAAGTACCCTGCTCCGGTCAAAACCCAGGTCGCGGTGACGGATATATTGCAGCTGGTCGTACACTACCAGGGTGGCCACAATCAGCAATACTGCAACCGAAAACTGGAACACCACCAGTGAGTTGCGAAGCCAGCTGCTTTTGAAGCCTGCGGAAAGCTTTCCCTTCAGCACCGCTATCGGCCGGAACCCGGAGAGAAAAAGCGCCGGGTACGTGCCTGCTGCCAGCCCGACCACAACCGTGATAACGAGCGATGCGGCACCTAACCAGAGCCAGTTCAGTCCGGTCAACTCCATTTCTTTTCCGGCCAGGTCATTAAAAAATGGCAGGCAGACGATCACCAGGATAATGGCAATGACCATTGCCGTAAAGACCAGCAGCATCGATTCTGAAAGAAACTGTACGATGAGCGAACCGCGCGCCGAACCCAACACTTTGCGTATCCCGACCTCTTTGGCGCGCCCGGCCGATTTGGCCGTCGAAAGATTGATAAAGTTAATACAGGCGATGGCCAGGATGAATAGTGAAATAAAGAAAAAGAGGTAGAGGTATTGTTTGTCCCCGTTATGGCCCAGCTCGCCTGTGCGGCTGGACTCCAGGTGGATGGCTGTGAGCGGCATCAGGCTCAACCGGAAATAATTACCGCCCTTTTGAAAATCGCCCATACTGACATGCGCCATATTTTGCAATTGAGGGCCAATATAGCGGCCCATCACGCCCGGCAGGGCCGCATCCAGTTGTTTGGGGTCCGCGCCTTTACGCAACAATAGATAGGTATTATAATCATTGCTCAGCCACACATCGGAGCGGCTGTCGGCGAGCGAAGCCATCGATAGCAGGAAGTCAACATGGAAATGCGAGCGCTGCGGCATGTCCTGCATCACACCGGTTACCTTATAACGGTCTTTCTGATTAAGTGTCAGGACATGGCCCACTGCATCCGTGGTGCCAAAATATTTGAGCGCAGCCGTTTTGCTGATGACCGCCGAATTGGGTTCCAGCAAGGCGTCGGCCGGGTTGCCGCCGAGCAGCGGCAGCGTAAATACGGCAAAGACGGAAGGGTCCGCAAATGCAACCCCATCTTCACGCAATTCCTGAGTGCCCTTTTTGACGATCACCGTCCCGGCACTTTTCAGCCGCACACTTTCTTCAACAATAGGGAAGTTTGACTTTAATACAGCGCCCAGCGGTGCCGGTGCCTGGGCATAGGCTGTGGCATTACCGGCAAAGCGAATATCCTCATTGATCCGATAAATTCGATCCGCACCTGCATTGAAGCGGTCGTAGCTCCATTCATCCAGTACATAAAAACCGATGAGAAGGCAGGCCGCCAGCCCGGTCGCCAGTCCCAGGATGTTGAGCGCGGAAAAGGCTTTGTTCTTTACCAAATTCCGGTAAGCTATTTTTAAATGATTGCGAAACATATAATTGCCGTTTAATTTTTCATGAGACCACATTGGAGGGGTTTCAGGATTCAAAATTAACGGCGCAAATTGCCGGTGACTACCCAACTTATAAGATGGGTAATCTTTTTTCAAGTTATTTTTATATTCCAGCGGACTTTTTCCGGTTACTTGTTTGAAAATACGGGTAAAGCTGCTTTGAGAGTTGAAACCTGCTTCATAAGCAATCCCCAGCAGGGTGATATGATCATAAGCCGGGTCCTGCATTTTCTGCGCGACATCCCGGACACGGTATTCATTGACAAAATCGTTAAAGCTTTTTTTGAGCCCATTATTGATGATCCGGGATAATTCATGTGTATGTATCCCCAGCCTGTCGGCCAGCGCACTCAGGCTTAGTTCGGTATCCCTGTAAAAAAAGCCGGCCTCCATCGCTTTCTTCAACCAGGCACCTTTTTGCCTTGATTCCGTTAGCGGCAATGGTTTTGGTGCCCCCACTTGCAGCAGCACTTCCGTTGGCGGTTTTAAGACGGCCATTGCTGCGATCCGCAGCATAATTAACGCAAAAGCGATATAAAAAGGATAGTAGGCAGCCTCGGCTAACCGGCCATCATATCCCCAATAATCGACAGCGGCATACAGGAGCCACAAAAAACACAATACGGACGCCGCTTTCAGTAAGCGCCGTAACCAGCGAAGTTGCATAAGCGGCCGATCCATTAGGACTGGTTGCAAACGCCGGTAAGCATCCTGTATCAATTGCTGTGAACGATACAGGTAGATGATGACCGAGGTCAATGCCAATACCTGGATGACCGGGTTCAGCGTCGGAATAGTTTGACTGACACCCACTTCGAGCAAAAGCGGGCTGAAATGCAGCAGGTCCTTCCAGGCAAATTTATGGCCGGGCCGGGTTATTTTCAGTACATAAAAATAAATCAGCGGGCCTATGGCCAGCGAATATTGCAACGGTAACCGGTCCCAACCGGGCAGGTAGGTTCCAAGTCGGATGTCCATACCGAGTACCCGGACCATCCCTAATAGCATAACGGTTAGCGCCATGGCAAGAACACGGTTGCCGGTGCGGCCAGTGGTTTGGTTAAACCATAACAGCAGGGCAAAGGTCAGCGCAATAAATATGGTCCCTACAAGGAACAAATCATACAAATTGATATGGAAAATATATGAATTCAATTTAAGGGATAAGTCAAATCCTGTTCCAAAGTTATAAATGTATTGGCATACAGTAAATTGCGCTTTTATTTTTCAAGATATTGTAACAAAAGCGAACAGCTGGCCGTCCGGTTTCGACAGGCAATACCGCGCATTTGAGCACCGATTTGAATTTGATAGGAAGGGAAATAGCAATTAACACTGAAGAAGTTGAGGTGATCAAAGTGTTAGTCTATCCGCGCATAAAATCAACAAAAAGAGGCTGTCTCGAAAGTGTACAGCCTCTTTAAAACATCTTTTAATTTTCTTCAGTACTTTTCGGTAGTACCGAAGTTTAAGTCCCCAGACTGGGTGTTTTTCGAACCAATTCATTGAAAAATTAAGACGAATTGGTAATTTGGGAGAATTTGATGATGATTTTTAAAATCAACCCAATCAAAATTATCAATATTGAAATTGAACTTAAATGTATTTCGCATTGCTTAAACAAGAATAGATCATGGATCAGTCATTTAATTAAAAGACGACAGAAAAGCAACCTACTCAAAGCCAATGCTACTGATAAGGGTTTGGTGTCAGACTGGTGTATTCACCAGCTTATGAAAAGTGTTTTGACTACCAATGTTAATCAGAGTTAACCAAGGTCTTAATTTTTACATTAAAATTGGGTACTAAAGGTAACCCACCTGCAACTATCAATTATGGAAGACCTGGTATATCTTTATTCCGACCGCAAACTTTTCACCGGGTTTGCCAGTGCTGCTTTGATCGACTGGAAGCTAACTGTTATCAAGGCGATCAAAATAGCGCCGAGACCCGCCAGGACAAACATCCACCAACTGATGGTTACCCTATAGGCAAAATCCTGCAGCCATTTGTGCATAGCCCACCAGGCAATAGGCGACGCTATCAAAATAGCCACCATAACCAGTTTTACAAAATCTAGCGACAATAACGTAGTAATACCCTGAACGCTGGCGCCTAAAACCTTACGGATGCCTATTTCTTTACTTCGCTGCTCGGCTAAGAAAGCAGAGAGGGCGAATAAACCCAGGCAGGCAATTATTATAGCCAGTACGGCAAAGCTGGTAAATATTTTACCCGTGCGGGTTACGTCTGCATACATATTGGCAAAGTCCTCATCCAGGAAGGTGTAACGTATAGGCTGATCGGGCGAATATTTTTTCCACAAAGCCGATACATTGCTAATAGCATGCTGTACATCGCCACCGCGAAGTTTAATGGTCATCATTGCTGTGCTCAAGGTATAGTGAAGAGCCACAGGGCCAATCTCGTCGCGCATCGACTCATAATTGAAATCTTGCATTACACCAATAACCGTAAATATGCCGTTGTCGCTGATGCGGGCTCCAACCGGATGTTTCAAACCAAGTTTTTGGGCCATGCTTTGATTGATGATAATGGTCTTTCCGGCAGTATCATCGGCCATTTCATAAGAGAAATTTCTTCCTTCAATTAACTTAATGCCTAATGTCCCGAGGTAAGTATCGTCTACTTGCCAAATCTGGCCCAAAACAGGAGGATCATTTTTTCACGCCCTTCGTTAAAAAAAGCATTTCCGTTACGCGCGGTGCCGTTTATCGGCAAATAATCGCTTATGGACGCGCTTTTGACAGCAGCTATTTTACCAAGTTCTGTTTTGAAATTCCGGATAGGCTGATCGCCCAAGGTATTAGTGCCTTGTAATACCATCACCTGGTCTTTGTCAAAACCGACCTTACGACTCAGTATAAAGTGCATTTGATTATAGATAACAATAGTACTTATGATCAGAATAATGGAAGCCGCGAACTGGAACACGACTAACCCATTGCGTAGCATAGGACTTTTGCTTCCGGTACTGATAGTCCCTTTTAATACCTGTCCCGGCCTGAAGCCTGAAAGATAAAAGGCAGGATATAAGCCTGCAAGCGTACCAACGACCAGGGTAGAAAGCAGGATAACCGGAACAAACCACCATTCAAACCACGGCATGGTAAGTGACTTTGCCGCGATGCTATTGAAATAAGGCAATAACAGCCACGCTACCATAATGCCCAGGATGAACGAGATAAAGCTGTAGATGAGCGATTCGGTAAGGAACTGTGCGATCAGGCTGCTGCGGTACGAACCTACAACTTTGCGCAGGCCAACCTCTTTAGCGCGACCAGCCGACTTGGCGGTAGAAAGATTGATAAAATTAATGCAGGCAATGATCAGGATAAATAATGCGACAGCGCCGAAAAGCCAAACAAAACGTATATCACCGTTGGTTAACCCATCCGAAAAATCGTACGAATACAGATTAATATCGGGCACCGGCTGCAGGTAAACATGGAACTTCCCAGCTTCTTTTTTGGGGTCTTGCGCACCTCCTTTGCGAGCTTCAGGCATCCAGTAATTTTTTCGAAGGCCGGTATTGAGTTTTTCTTCAAATGCTGCTACATTGGTGCCGGCCTTCAGTTTAATGTACTGGATATAGTTGTACCAGCGCCAGCTATTTTGCTCGCCGGCCCCGAATTCCATCCCGGAGAGGGTGATAAAAAAGTTGAACGGGTGTAAATGCGAATTTGCAGGAATATCGGCCATGACGCCACCTATCCGGTATGGATGCGACTGGTCATTGTCAATATACATTACCTGGCCAAGCGGGTTTTGGCCGCGATAATACTTGTCGGCCATGGCTTTAGAGATCACCATGGTTTGCGGCTGTTTTAAAGCTGTAGCACCATCCCCGTACACCATTGGCAGCTTAAAAGCGCTAAAGAATGACTGATCAATGTAAATTATACCTTGCTCGTAAGTATTTTGCGACTGTTCAGCAGGGCGCAGTTCGGCATGGCCAAGGTATGAGTTAATTAGCCTCATTCGCCCGGCAAATTCAACTTCGGGAAAGTCTTGTTGTATAGCTTTTGACATGGGTGCCGGCCAGGCCAGGCCACGGCTCATTTCACCGTCGCCTACAACCCGGAAAATACGGTCGGCACCCGGATAAAACCGATCAAAAGTCGTTTCATTATGAATATACAACCCGATGAGTAGACAGGCGGCGATCCCCAGGGCAAAGCCGCCGATCTTTACGGTTGCGTACATTTTTTGTCTGAGCAACTGGCGATAAGCGATCTTAAAATAATTCCTGATCATAAATTTGCGTTTTGGTATGTTCTGACGCAATATTACAGGTCGCATTCGCGGCAAGGGTGCCAACTTATCAATTGGTACTTCTTTTTTATATTCCAACGGTGTTTTGCCGGTGATCTCCCTGAAAACACGATTAAATGTTGTTTTAGAATTAAAGCCTGATTCGTATGCGATGCCTAATAAGGTAAGGTTATCATAGGCCGGGTCACGCATTTTTCGGGAAACTTCACGTACCCGGAATTCATTAATAAAATCACTAAAGTTCTTATCCAGTCCGGTATTGATTATTCTTGACAGCTCATGCGGATGGATGCCCAGTTTTACTGCCAGCGAAGACAAAGTGAGTTCGGCATCCTGGTAAAGACGATTAACCACCACTGCTTCTTTAAGTCGGCGACTTTTTTCTCTCGCGTCTGATTTGTCTGGTACAGTTAGCTGCAGCTTAATGTCTTTATGCTGGTACAGTACCATTTTGGCCGCCATTCCAATGAGTACAAAGGCAACTCCAAAGAGGAAAGCGTCATTCAGTATAGAAAAAATGCAGAACAACCCAATCAAGACCAGCGCCTTTTCTAACTGACGAAAAGCAAAACGAGGCCTATCCATTAATATCGGCGTAAGCCGGCTATAAAAGTCCTGTATCAGGCGGCGTGAAAAATACAGATAGATAACTATTGATGTTAAAACTAACCAAGCCGGCATCCAATACGCTGCTACCACCGGGCAAAAAAGCAGTATATTTGTGCGATCAAATTGCCGTTCGGACCTTGTTAACTGGCGCACATAAAAATATAATAAGGGACCTAAAGCCGATAGAAATAATGAGCTAACCCCACTGACTTTAAGGACGGCCACAATTAAGGCTGAACTTAACAATAGGTTCCCTTTTTGACCAATGTTTTTGATCAATATTAACAGTACGGCAAGCGTCAACCCGGTAAACAAAATACCCAGCGACACGAGTTCGTATAATCCAATATGAAAAATAAAGGGTTTCAAGTGGGTTGTAAGCTCAATCATTATTCCAATTATGCAAATTACTGATATGTAGCTAATTAATATTAGAATCTAATGGGGATTGTAATAAAAACGTACGGCAGGCTGTTCGATTTTGATTAGTCTTGTGCATTATGAAACTGCTATACAAATGATGATCCCCAGACTGGACATAATTCGAACCATTTGGCGCAACAACTAAAGTTGCTAATAGAACTAAATATCGCCTAAAAAAGCTCGTTACTGTATGAAACTTATTAACAGCATATTATTTCGTCTTTTCGAATTCAAGAGTAATAAAGGACTTACCATTTGGAAGTACGTTTTCTTCCGAGCTGACAATTCGTAATTCAAACGCTAATGCCTTGGTTTGTAAGTCATCCTTGTCTACCAGGTTGAAGATATCTTTTACAAGTTTTATTGATTCAACGCCAGTTGGACTAACAGATTGGGCACCATTATTAGATTGAATTGTGATTACCAATTTTGCAACTTCACCAGTGTTATTGGATATAAATTCCAAACCTTTTTCGATATCAATATATTCGAAGATTAAAGCAGCCCAAACGAAGTCTGCTTTTAGAAAGGATTCATTTGAACTCGAAATATCTGCGTTTACAAGTACCAGTTGCTTGATTTTTTCTCCAAACCTTTTTTTAGTTTCATCGAGATACGATTGGTTCACATCTATTCCGTAAACTATTTTCGTCTTGTTTATATCAATATGCTCCAATCCATTCCCGCCACTAATACCCAAAAACAAAGGGCTTTCAGGATGATGTTTTTGTAGATATTTATTGGTCAGATTGGATTTTCCGGAGCCATTGATCACCGCGTTCTGGAAAAGCAGTTCAGGGTGTTCCGTTACACTTTGACCATGCTAAATGGCTGATTTAAAATTGTTGTAACCATTATTCAACAACGCAACTAATTGATCTAATTCGCACGGAATAGCATGGTCAACCATGTCGAAATGTCCAATACATTCATTATATGATATATATAAGTAAAGCTCCTGATGGGCAGGAGCTTTTACTAACCAATTATAAACCTAAATTATGAGAAGACTATTTTATATACTTAGTGTAAAAGCAACACTAAGTATTTGAAAATCCAAATTATTTTTCCAGAAAATAATATAATTAGGTACATCAATCCTGAAAACCGAAATTTTACCACAGCTCTTGTGTACACAACGTCGATTTGGATCCGAGATCTTTATTGATGATAATCCAAGACGCTCCATCATCTGCTTAGCTCTTTTTAATACAATTGCCGGAAGACATCTTAATCACTGGTCCTTTAAGAACATAAAAGGAAGTTTTGAAGAGTAGCAAATGGTTGTGTTTGATGAGTAATAATTACTTAATTGATACGATTTGATAACATATTGATATTCAGTGATTATTCTATTAAAATATTAGCACCGTACTTTGTTTGGCACTCCCCAAAGTGCCAATAGTCAACCAATTATTTACGTTAACCAATTAATTATGATGAAAAAGTTATTTTTCTTATTAATGGCGCTGTGTGCCATTATTTTTTCCTGCAAAAAAAATGTGGCGTCAAAAATTGACGTACTTTCAACCGGTGTAAAGGCCGGAAGTCTTCGTACGGCTGCCGCTACTGCGGTATCAACCAGGGCACCCCTGTACTGGAACCCATATGAATATAACATTGTACACGATGGATATATTCCCGAAACCGAGTGGCTGGCCAATATTAACTGGGTAGATCAAAACCTGAAATCATATGGGTATAACATGATCTGTATTGATGGCTGGGGGGACGACGGCTCTTACAATGCTGATGGATACCGTACCAAACATGCGAGTCAATGGGCGCATGATTACGCTTATTGGTCAACCTATATTCAGCAACATGGTATGACACTGGGGATTTACAATAATCCGCTTTGGGTAAACAAAGCTGCGGCCGATGCCGGCGTAAAAATTAAAGGGACCCAAATTCCCTTATCCAGTATTATCAACCCGGCCGAGAACGCGACCTGGTTTAACTGGGTGCAGGTTAATAATCCGGGGGCTGAGCAATATGTAAAGGGCTATATTCAGTATTATGCGGATATGGGGGTGAAGTTTTTGAGGGTTGATTTTTTGTCATGGTATGAAACAGGCCAGGATCAAAACCTGGGGACGGTTGGCCCGACAAGGCCGAAAGCGGATTATGATAAAGCATTGAGCTGGATGCGCCAGGCATGCGACTCCAACGGCATATTTTTAAGCCTGGTCATGCCTAATTTGAAAAACGAGGCTGAACTGGAAAATAAATACGGAAGGATGATCCGGATCAATGACGACACAGGATTTGATGCCGGTTGGGGCCGTTTTAACAGCCTCAATCGGGGAACCAGGACGGTTGACGTTTGGTCGCAATATGATAATGCTTTTGATGGGTACATCTACTGGTCAAAACTATCGGGCAGGGGGAAACTGGTGCTCGACGGGGATTTCATCAGGCTAAATAAGTTTGCTAATGACAATGAACGAAAAACGGCGGTCTCGTTAAACCTCATTGCCGGCGGCCCGGTATCTGTGGCTGATCAATACAATAGCATTGGCGGAAGTTTATGGATATACCAAAATACAGAATTACTGGCTTTAAACCAGGATGGGTTTGTGGGTAAACCTTTAACAAATGACCCAACGAACGCATTAAGCCAGGTATGGACAGGCCAAATGACAAACGGTGATTGGGTGGTAGGGCTGTTTAACCGCGAAGACGTGGCGCAAAGCCGTACCATAAATTTTTCGACTGACCTCGGGATTACCGGATATGCAAAAGTAAGGGATATGTGGCAGCATACTGATCTGGGAAGCATGGACTCCTATACCATAAGCGTCCCGGCACATGGTTGTGTTATTTTAAAGGTAGTACCCGAAATCGTTTCGGGTGGTATATATAAGATTACGAACAGTAACAGTGGTAAAGCGCTTGATATTTATCAGCAGTCAACAGTAGACGGAGCAATTGTACATCAGTGGGATTATTCAGGAGTATCCAGCCAGAAATGGAAACTCACCAGTACAGGAAACGGTTATTTTACGATTACTAATACCAACAGCAATAAGAACATGGATGTATACCAGCAATCTGTTGCTGATAATGTGCAGATACATCAATGGACAGCATCGGGTGTCAACAGCCAGAAATGGGCCCTTGTACCCGTAGGCGGCGGCTATTATAAAATAGTGAACCTTAACAGCGGCAAAGTCCTGGATGTCTATGGCGCGTCGACAGTTAATGGTGGAGTGGTTAAACAATTTACATACACAGGCGGCACAAACCAGCAGTGGGTTATCACAAAGTTATAAAGGATACAAAATAACTATTCTGCGCAGAGCAGGGCTGCTATTTCACAGCAGCCCTGTTTTTACAATTGTTTTTGATCTCCTTTAAGATTAAAAACATAAACAGAGGGACTTACCCCAAATTGCTTTTGAAAGTCACGCGAAAAATTAGTAGGTAAAGTATAACCAATCAGATTTGCAACCTCGTTGATTTTGTGGTCGCCTTCAGCCAGCAGCTCTGCGCCTTTTTTAAGACGCGAAAGATTGATCAGTTCATTAGGCGTCATGTCGGATAAGCCCTTGATCTTGCGGTACAATGTAGGCCTGCTCATGTTCATCATGCCCGAAAGCTGATCAACATCCAGGTCCATATCCGTAATATGATCGTAGATGATCTTGTTCAGTCGCTCAAGAAAGTCTTTATCAGCTTTTGAAACTGCAATTCCTTTGATATGGGTCAGGGGCGACCGTGCAAAGTATTCCTTCATCATATTGCGGTTTACCAGCAGATTGTTCATTTGTGCCAGCAAATGCTCAAAGGCAAATGGCTTTTCAATATAAGCGTCGGCGCCGACCTCCAAACCTTCTATCTTCGAGTTAAGAGAATTTTTGGCGGTAAGCAGAATAATGGGGATGTGGCTGTATTGCAGGTCTGTTTTCATTTTTTTGCAGAGGTCAATACCATCCATTACCGGCATCATAATATCGCTGATAACGATCTGTACATTTTCCTTTTGCAATACATCAAGGGCTTCCTGGCCATTGGCGGCTTTTAATACAAGATAAGTGGACATTAATTCTCTTACCAAATAGTTCAGGATCTCCTTGTTGTCTTCAACCAGCAACACCCAAGGTTTGTCGCTGTCGGTTTCGCCGGCCACAGGCGCAATTGCCTCTTTGAGCACCTGTTCTTCTTTTTCACCAAGATCAATCTCCATTTCCTGGTGCATGGGCAAGGAAAGCAGGAAAATGTTTTGCTCGTTAATGGAAGGCTTTAATTCCAAAGTACCATTGTGAAGCAGCGTTAGTGACCGCGCCAATGGCAAACCTATGCCCGTTCCTGCTTCTTTCTCAGTTTCTTTTATCCGGTAAAACGGTTCAAATACTTTTTCCCGCAGATCAGCAGGGATCAGGAAACCATCGTTGCGGACCTCTATCCTGAATAGTTCATCCTCACTGCTGAAGGGCAATAGCTTAATAGCGACGGTTTGAGCCGCGTATTTAATAGCATTATTGAACAAATTGCTCAATATCTTTTTTAAAGCCTCATGGTCAACATAAGCGTGCAGTGTTATACGGGGCAAGTCCAGCTTATAGGTAAGGTTTTTTAATTCAGCTGCTGGTTTAAAGGTGGCATAAACCTCGTTCAGTAACTCATTAATATCTGTTTTTGAAAAATTCAGGCTGAACTTATTGGCCTCTGCTTTCCTGAAATCAAGCAGCTGATTGGTGAGCCCTATCAGGCGGTTGGTGTTCTTATTGATCATAGCAAGGTTTTCATTTGTTTCGGGATTATCGAAGTAGCTGTTTATCAGTTTATCTAAAGGCATCTTTATCAAAGTAAGCGGCGTTCGTATCTCGTGGGCCACATTGGTGAAAAATTCTATCTTGGCATTATAGATCTCCCGTTCTGTATTAATTTCAATCGTTTCAATACGCCTTTTATTTTTCTCGCTGACGGCTAAGTGGTAATATCTTACAATGGTAATTATCACGCCGGCCACAATGATCAGGTAAAATGTATAAGCCCAGAATGTTGCATAAAAGGGAGGTAATATCCTGATATTTAACTTCACTATTTTATCATTCCATACACCTTCGCTATTTGATCCTTTTAAGTTAAAAATGTAATTGCCGGCCGGTAATTTAGTATAATAGATCTTCCGGTTTTTTTTGAACTGTATCCAGTTTTTGTCGATGCCATCCATTTTATAGGCGTAACCATTCATTTCCGGGATGACAAAACTTAAAGCAGCCACATCCAGGCTAATATTGGAACTGTTGTAGGGAAGCGTGACTGCCTGCGTGTAAGTAATAGATTTTGACAGTGGGGAACCTTGTTTGTTTATTGCCAGTTCGGTATTGTTAACCTGTAGTCCTGTTATATAGACGGGCGGTACATAGGGGTTCTTTACAAATCTGGCTGGTATAAAGCTCACCATCCCCTTTACGGTGCCAAAATACATGGTACCGTTTGTGTCGTGATAGGATGAATTATAGTTGAACTGTTCAGTCGGCAAACCGTTCACGGTATGATAATTACTGAATGAGCCGCTTGTCGGGTCAAATCTGGCCAGTCCTTTAGCTGTTGATATCCATAATTTACCTGTTTCATCCTCTTGCATCCGGAATACCTGGTTGTCCGGCAAACCACTTTCAGTGGTGAAATTATTTATTTTTTTTGTTTTAGGATCATACCGGCTCAGCCCTCCCTCCGTACAAAACCAGATGAAATGATGACTGTCAATGAACAGGCCGTTCACATAATCATTAAGCATACTGTTAGCTTTGCCGGCTTGGTAAGTGAGATGCCCCCGGCGGCCATTCAGGTTGTTGAAATAATAAACTCCGTTACCATAAGTGCTAACCCATAAAGTACCATCGCTGTCTTCATGGATAGATTGAATATGCCCGGTAAAGAACGGCATTGCGGAAAAATTATCAGCTGCACGGTTATATTTAAACAGGCCATTCCAGGTGCCAACCAAAATATCGCCGTTATTAGTTTTATACAAAGCAACGATGAAGCTTCCATGAAACGATTGGTCATCATTGCCCGATGAATAATGCTTAACGACCTTTTCGGCTTTTATATCCATTACATCAAGGCCATGCTCATAGGTACCTATCCATAGCAGGTTTCCGTCGGCCACAAGGCCATGAATGTTCCGGTATGATATGCTGCCCGGTATTTTTCCGGGTGAAAAATGTTTGATCAAACCGGTCTTCAGATCTATCTTGTTCAGACCGGCATCCTCAGTACCTACCCATAAATTACCATACAGGTCTTTGGTGATCTCGTGAACAATGTTCCCACTCAGGCTGTTAATGCCAGGCTCCGGGAAGTATTTTTTAAAATTGTTGTACTGGCCCGAATAATAGTTCAGTCCGCCAAAATAGGTACCGATCCACGTTCCGCCCTCACGGTCTTTGTATATGGCTGAAACGATGTTGTCGGTAATGGAATATGGGTCGCTGTATTGCTTTTGTACGATGGTGGTTTTACCGTTTACCAGGTTAAATATGTACAGCCCGCTTTCCGTACCAAGCCAATAAGTACCGTCACTCTGGTGAAAAACAACGTGTACATGAATATCAGTTTGTTTTTTTTGATCTTTAAAGATGTTGAACAGGCGATTAGTTTTGTAGTTATACAACACTATCTGGTTCATAGTGCCTACAATTACCGAGGTATCCCCAATAGGGTAGATTTCCTGTATGGCCGAAAACTTACGCCCGTCGTTGGCTGTGGAGATTTCATAATCTGCAATCTTTCTGCCTGCAACATTATAATGATTGATAAAACCCTGTGAGGTAGCGGCCCAGACAGAGCCATCTGCCGCCATGTTTAAGGTGATGGTCTGGTCGTTTCTGAGCGGATAGGAAATGATGACTTTACTCAACTCATCATAGCGGTAAAGTGTAAGGTTTGATATGATCCAGATATGGTGCTGGTGGTCGCCTGCGATATATCTTACCTCCCCCGGAGGTATCTCTTTAAAGACAGTAAAGCTTTCCTCAAGCGGGTTAAACAGATAAATCCCTTTGTAAGTGCCCACCCAAAGCGTCTCTTTGCTGTCTTCGTATAAACTAAAAATTGAATTGTTCCCGATACTGGTACTATCGCCCAGTTTGTTGCCGAACAATTTAAATACGTTACCATCAAAGCGGTTAAGCCCGTTACGGCTGCCAAACCACATAAAGCCTTTTTTATCCTGTAAAATGGAGGTAATGGTATTACTGGACAGCCCGTTTTGCACCTGATAGTTTTTAAAATAGTACGATGCCTGCTGGGCGCGGGCAGCTACAAAATTGAATAGAAGTAATATCAGGTATAGTTTTTTCAAAATTGGTTATATAAATCATGTGCATTGCCCGCCTGAATCTCCCCGTCAGTTAGCCAGGGAGATAAACCGGGGCTTAAATATAACCACATATTTCAACCTATATTTTCTCATCCGCAAATTGATACATTTTGAATTTAAATTGAAATGCTGTGATTACGCCCTTTCTTTTCAAAGCTCTTATTTAGGGCTCATCAAAATACCGCCGCCAATCGGTATCTGATTAGTCCTTAACCAAAATATAAACTAAATAAATAATTATGAAGAAAATCTACGCTGCACATTTTCACGCTTTTCAAAATAGCGTCAACTAATCAATTCAAATGAGGCGACCAATGCCTTGAAACTATAACCTGAAAATCCTAAAGAAATATGAAATTTCGTTTACGAAAATTACATTTTGGCGCGTGTAAAAAAACAATGGCCATAAGTCCGCTGGTGCTGCTCATGGCAATGCCGGTATGCTCTTTTGCATCGGCAAAAGGCTGGGATGCATCAACTCTGTTGTCTGCCAGCCGGGTCCGGACGTTAAGCATCAGCGGTAAAGTTACCGATGCTGCCGGCGCGCTGCCCGGTGTATCCGTTACCGAAAAAGGTACTACCAATGGTACCCTTACCGACGGTAATGGTAATTTTAAACTCAATGTTAAAGATCAGAATGCCATTCTCGTGTTTAGCTTTTTGGGCTATTCCAACCAGGAAGTACCTGTTGCCGGTAAAACCATCGTGAATATTGTGCTTACCGAAAATGTAAAAGCCCTTAATGAGGTAGTGGTGGTAGGCTACGGTACACAAAAAAAGAAGGATGTTACCGGCGCGGTAACATCGGTTAATATAAAAGAGATCTCCTCTCAGCCCGTACCCGATATTGGGCAGGCCATCGAGGGACGTGCTGCCGGTGTGCAGGCGCTTACCTCCGGTTCGCCGGGTAGTAATGTTACCATCAGGGTACGTGGCGTAGGTACTATTAATAATGCCGATCCCTTGCTGGTAATTGATGGTGTGCCTACCGATGTACCACTCAATACCCTAAACCCCGATGATGTCGCCTCATTTGATGTGTTGAAGGATGCATCAGCGGCAGCTATTTACGGGTCGCGTGGTGCAAACGGCGTTGTGCTCATCACTACAAAAAAAGGTAGCATGGGTGCAAGCCATTTAAATGTGAATGCCTTTGCAGGTGTGCAAAAAGCGACCAATATGGTAAAGCTGCTCAACGCCAGCCAGTTTGCACAGCTCAATAACGAATTGCTGGCCAATAACAACCAATCAACCAACCCGGCCTACGCCGCCCCCGCGTCATTAGGCACAGGTACCAACTGGTTGGATGCGCTGTTCCGCACCGCGCCTATTCAAAGCTATACCCTGTCATACTCGGACGGTACCGATAAGTCTGACTATTATGTTTCGGGTAGTGTGTTAGATCAAAAAGGCATTGTGACCAGCACTGCATACCGCCGTTATACGCTGCAGTTCAATGGTAATGACAAAGTACTGAAATGGCTCAAGTTTGGTCATAACCTTACACTCAACCATGACGAAAAACCAAGCGGCTCCTATGATATCCGTGGTGCCATGTCGGCTAATCCGGCGCAGCCAATTTATAATGCCGATGGCACCTATGCCGGCCCCGTTGGGCAACCGCAGTTTTACGGTGATGTAAAAAATCCGATTGCCACGGCAAACCTGGTTAAAAACAATACCGAAGGTTATAACATATTAGGGTCGGTATATGCCGAAGCCACTATTTTACCGGGTTTAACCTTTAAAACTACCGGAGGGATGCAGGCTTCGTTTTTCAACAGCCGTACCTGGTCGCCAAAATATAATTACCAGCCTATCCCGCAGCCAAATTCCTATTTGGCCGAGCAGTACAATAAAAGCATTACCTATACCTGGGATAATTTTTTAACCTACGATAAGTTTTTTGGTAAAGACCACCACCTTACCGTACTGGCCGGTACCGATGCGCAGAGTAATGCTTACCATTTTGCAGGCGGCAATGTAAGCGGTTTTGCCAGTGATGTTACCCAGCAGCTTAACAATGGTACGCTTAACCCGGTATTACAGGGCGATGGATCAGAATGGTCATTATTATCATACGTTGGCCGTGCCAATTATTCCTATAAAGACCGCTATTTGTTTACCGCTACTATAAGGCGGGATGGCTCATCCCGTTTTGGCGAAAACAATAAATACGGAACCTTTCCATCGGCATCATTAGCATGGCGCTTAACCCAGGAGCCATTTTTTAAGAATATTACTTTCTTTGATGACCTGAAGATCCGTGCCGGCTACGGCGAAACCGGTAACCAAAACATCGGTAACTATTCCTTCGCATCGGTTTTAACATCGGCGGTATACAACTTTAACGGTACCGTAGTACCTGCCGAAATAGCCCTTAACGCTGCCAACCCCAACCTGCATTGGGAAACCGTTAAGCAGAGCAATTTAGGTATTGATGCAACCTTCCTTCACCAACGTATTACGTTAAATGTGGATGGTTATATTAAAAAAACAACGGGTATGCTGGTACCAATTAACCTGCCTATCTCTACCGGTTACTCTGGCGCGGCTCCTTATGGCAATGCAGGTAATGTAGAGAATAAAGGTATCGAGATAGCCGTATCCTCCAGGAACTTAACCGGCGCGTTCACCTGGACAACTAATGCCAATATCTCCTTCAATAAAAATAAAATAACCGCTTTAAGCGATAATACTTCCCTGTTTGGCGGCAGTATCGGTTTAAATGGGAACATCAATATCAATTCGGTTGGCCATCCCATTAATAGCTTTTATGGCTTTGTAACACAGGGCATTTTTCAAACCCAGTTTGATGTAGATGCACATGCCGCCCAGCAAACCGGCGCCGATCCTTACAACCGTACATCACCCGGCGATATCAGGTTCAAAGATCTGAATAACGATAATGTGATCAATGATGCTGACCGTACCTATATTGGCAACCCCAATCCTAAATTCATTTACGCCATGAATAATACCTTTAGCTATAAAGGCTTCGACCTGAGCGTGTTTTTACAGGGGGTGTATGGCAACAAGATATTTAATGCTAACAACGTTTACCAGGAAAGTATGGCGGTTGCCCAAAATCAAACGACAAGAGTATTAGGCCGATGGGAAGGAGAAGGCACCAGCAATACCATCCCGAGGGCGATTTATAACGACCCTAACAAAAACTCCCGCATATCCGACCGCTTTGTGGAGGACGGTTCTTACCTGCGTATCAAGACCGCTACGCTGGGTTACACCGTGCCATCGCTTTATATGAAACGGATTGGTTTTAACAGCGCCCGTCTGTATGTTACCGGCCAAAACCTGTTCACTTTTACCAAATACACCGGGTTTGATCCCGAGGTGGGCAGCAACGGTATCGACTTTAGCGTGTACCCGGTAACCCGCACCATTAGCTTAGGTATCAATTTAACACTTTAATTTTTAAAGCATTAATAATGAAAACCAATAAATATATCATAGCGCTCATACTATCGGCAGTATTGATAAGCTGTAAAAAAGATTTCCTGGACAAGGCCCCGCTCGATTCTGTTAACACGGGCAACTACTATAAAACTGCCGAAGATGCCGTAAACGCAGTAAATGCTGCCTATCAGCCTTTGCAGCGCCCAAAGCTATACAATTTCAGGATCTGGACTACCGATATTATGGCCGGTAACAGTGTTACCGGCGCAGGTGGTGGTACCGATGGTATTGAAACCCAGGACGAGCAGAATTTTGTGACCACTTCGGCCAATGCCGGCGTGCTTGATATTTACCGTGGCCCAGCGCCGGGCATTTTACAATGTAATATTGTATTGCAAAAAGTGCCGGCTATTGATATGGATGCCGCTTTAAAGAGCCGTGTTTTAGGCGAAGCTAAATTTTTAAGGGCTTTATACTACTTTAACCTGGTTAGGTTATTTGGCGATGTGCCTTTGATCACCAAGCCACAGGTGGTTGGGGATGATCTGAAGGTAAAACGCTCGCCCAAAGCCGATGTTTACGAGTTGATCATCCAGGATCTTACAGATGCCTTGGGCCAGCTTCCGGCTGCAACAACTTACTCGGGGGCCGATATCGGCAGGGCATCAAAAGGCTCAGCCGCGGGTTTACTGGCCAAAGTTTATTTAACGCTGGGCAATTACCAGCAAACGGTTGACTTGTGTAAACAGGTAACGGCATTGGGGTACTCGCTTAATGCTAATTATGCCGATAATTTTTCAGCTACCAAGAAAAATACTGGTGAATCATTATTTGAAGTACAATACAGCGGTGCCACCACGTATGGCTTTTTTGACGATTTTAACCAGGCTGCATGGCCAAGCACTTTCACCGGGCCGCGTAACTCCGATTTTGTGGGCGGCGCATACGGCTGGGACCAGCCAACACAGGAGTTTGTAAACAGCTATGAAAATGGCGATCTGCGTAAAGATGTCACCATTTTATATCCGGGCTGCCCTGCTTTTGATGGCAAGGCATACCAGGCATCCTATTCAACCACCGGCTTTAACCTGCGCAAGTTTTTGGTACCCAAATCCATATCGCCGGATTATAATACCAACCCCGAGGATTTCCCGGTTTTGCGCTACGCGGATGTGTTGCTGATGCAGGCCGAAGCTATGAACGAGCTGGGCCAGGCCGGTGCCGAAGCGCCGCTTAATTTGGTGCGCCATCGTGCAGGGTTAGGAAATGTCGCCACCGGATTATCAAAAGATGCCTTCCGCACCGTGGTATTGCATGAGCGGCGCATCGAACTGGCTTTTGAAGGCCAGCGCTGGTTTGATCTCATCAGGATAAACAATGGGCAGTATGGCCTGGATTTCCTGCATTCTATTGGCAAAACAAATGCTACAGCCAAATTTCTGTTGCTGCCAATACCTCAGCAGGAGATAGATTCAAACCCTAATCTTGTACAAAATACAGGCTATTAATCAATCAACATAAACTTCAATCATGAAAGCTTTAAACTTCAATGATGTTTATTCATCACGATATAAAAACAGTAAACCCATGTTTTGGGGCCTGCTGCTATTATCTGTTTTTGCCCTGCTCACGTTTTCCTGTAAAAAGGATAATATCATGCCGCAGGTTACTTCAACCCCGGTATTATCAGCAACATCAAGCACTATTGTCCTCACGAGGGATAATAAAGATCAGCAGGCTGTTACCCTAAAATGGTCGGCAGCTGCGGTGAAAGGGTTGCAGGGTTCTGTTACCTATTTTTTGCAGTGGGATTTAAAAGGCAGCAACTTTGCCAATGCCACGAATGTTAAACTTGGCCGGGATACCCTTACCAAAACCTATACACAGGAAGCATTGAACAATCTGTTTTATACGCTGCCCATAGCAGCAGCTACACAGGTAGAAGTGCGCATAGTAATTGCCACTTCTGATGGTTCGGTATCGCCGTTTAATTCCAATACCATAGGCTTAACAGTTACTACCTATAACAAAGTGATACCGCCACCATACAGCGCGCTTTGGATGGTGGGCGATGCTACGCCAAAAGGTTGGGATATAGGTAACGCTACACCAATGGTGCAGGATGGTACCGACCCGTATTTGTTTACCTATACAGGTTTGCTGGTTGCAGGGGAGTTTAAGATTGCTACCGTAAAAGATTTTGGCGGCGCGTTTTATCGCCCCTTAACCAATCATCCTGATCTGGCGGCTACAACAGTTCAGGTAAGCTCCGGCGATCCTGACAATAAATGGCAGATAGCCGCGGCCAAAGCAGGCAATTATAAGATCACCCTAAACCTGCATAACAACAGCATCAGTATTGTAAACACAGATCCGCCAAAAGCGCCATTTAGCCAGTTATGGTTATTGGGAGATGCCTCGCCGGGTGGCTGGAGCCTTGATGCCGCTACGCCATTAGTGGTTGATGCAAGCGATTCATTCATTTTTACCTGGACAGGGCCGTTAGTTGCCGGCGATTTTAAAATAGCTACGGCGAAGGATTTTAACGAGCCGTTTTACAGGCCAACAACCAACGCGCCGGATCTATCGGTCACTGCCGTTCAATTAAATGCCGGCGACCCGGATAACAAATGGCATATCGCTATAGCCAGTACCTATAAAATTACGCTTAACCTGCGTACCAATACCATAAGTATTGTAAATACCATTGTAAGCACACCACCTTACACCGCCTTGTGGATTATCGGCGACGCCTCGCCGGGCGGCTGGAGTTTGGATGCTGCTACGCCAATGGTAAAAAACGCCACCGATCCTTTTGTGTTTACCTGGGCCGGTCCGCTGGTTGCCGGTGAGTTTAAAATTGGCACAGCAAAGGATTTCGGCGCTAAGTTTTATCGCCCGGTTACTGATCATCCGGCACTGTCGGCAACAACCATGCAGCTTAGCTCGGGCGATCCGGATAATAAGTGGGTAGTTACAGCTTCAACAGCCGGTAATTACAAAATAACGCTCAATATGAAAGATTTGAGCATTGCTATCATCAAACAATAATTAAAATCGTCTCCCGGTGTTGCCGGGGGAACTCAAAAATAAAAGAGCAAATGAAAAAATACTGGATAGGTGGCCTAATGATGGTAGCTATTAGCTGCGGCTGCAAAAAGGATGGCCTGGTTGATAACACCGGGTTGATAAAAACGGTAACAACAGGTAGTCTGGTTAATATGAGTACAGATAAGGCTTTTTATAAACCAGGCGACGAGGTGAATTTTACGCTTGATAAGGCTTTGCCTGCAACAGTGAAGGTCAGGTATAAGCAATCTGGCAATATTGTTCAGTCCGTTAATTTGTCCGGCACCAGCTGGAAATGGATAGCCCCGGCGGCTGATTTTACCGGTTATATGGTTGAATTGTTTGACGGCACCGATGGCAAGGAGAAAATTTACGGCACAATAGCAGTTGATGTATCCTCAGACCCTGCACGCTTCCCCCGGAACGGCTTTTTATCGGCCTATGGCAAGATAAGTGATGCTGATATCAAAACAGTAATTAGCTCACTGAACCGTTACCATATGAATTACGTGCAATTTCAGGACTGGGAGGATAAGCACCATGAACCCTTGGCGGGCACGGTTACCAAACCAGATGCCAGCTGGAAGGATATTGCCAACCGCGATAATTACCAAACTACCATTAAGGGTTATATTAATGCCGCGCATGGTTATAACATGAAAACGCTGCATTATAATTTAGCCTATGGCGCTTTGAACGATGCTGCCGCTGATGGTGTAGCCGAAAGCTGGTATCTGTTTGATGATGGCAGCCATACCAAAAAAGAAGTGGCCGCTTTGCCGCAGCCAATGTTTAAAAGCGATTTGAATTTGATGGATCCATCAAATACCGGCTGGCAGCAATATTTAGCTGCCAAGACCAACGAAGCATACCAGGTTTATCCCTTTGATGGTTACCAGATAGATCAGCTGGGTAACCGCGATAAAACCTTGTATAATTATAATGGCGGAACGGTTGACCTGCCAACAGCTTTCAACTCCTTTATTAAGGCTATGAAAATGGCCATGCCAACCAAGGCCCTGGTGATGAACGCGGTAACGCAATATGGCCAGCCACAGATTGCCAGCGCGCCGGTTGATTTCCTGTACTCGGAAGTGTGGTCACCTAATGAAGGTTATAAAGACCTGGGCGATATTATTAAAAGTAATGATGCATTGACAGGCGGAGCCAAAAAGAGTGTACTGGCAGCCTACATGGATTATGACCTGGCGGGCAGCCCCGGCTATTTTAATACACCGGGCGTATTGTTTACCGATGCGGTGATCTTCGCCCACGGTGGTTCTCACCTGGAACTGGGCGAGCACATGCTGGGCAAGGAGTATTTTCCCAACAGCAACCTGCAAATGCGCGCCGACCTGAAGGCGGCCATGGTAAGCTATTATGACTTTTTAACCGCTTACCAGAATTTGCTGCGCGATGGGGGTACGTTCAACAACCCGTCAATTACTGCCGGCGATAGCAAAACCACGTTAAATAATTTCCCGCCGGTTAAAGGCCAGGTATCTGTAATAGGCAAAGACCTGGGCAGCAAACAGGTGATTCATTTGATTAACTTTGCCAACGCCACCAGTTTAGACTGGCGTGACCGTAATGGAACGCAAACGGCGCCTGTTCCTGTAACTAATGGCCGCTTTAATTTTATATCGGCCAAAACCATCAAAAAGATCTGGGTAGCATCGCCGGATATTGATGGAGGTGCATCCAAAATCGTAACTTATACCCAGTCTGGAAATTCGGTTACCTTCACATTGCCAATGTTAAAATACTGGGATATGGTTGTGGTGGAGTACCAATAAAAATTATAAAGATATATAATGAAATATTCGATTCCTGTAATTTTGAACTTACTGCTCGTAGCTGGTTATGTGAACGCGCAAAACAGTAAGCCCATTTACACTTCCAAAGTTTATACTGTATACCCCGACAGGGTGGTACAGGGCACGTACATAGCTAAAGCTATTTCGGCTACTCAACTGCAATCAAATTACCAAAGCCCTGCTAACCTGAACAAAAGCCCGGTAGTTGATTTTAAGTTCAGTATCAATGGCAAAGACAATGAAATGCCCTCCGGGAATGACCATCATTTCAACTGCTTGGCCCGGTCCAGCGAAACACCGGTTATTAAATTCGGTGAAAGCTATGTGGATAAGAAGGCCACACCCCCGGCCAGTTATCTGCAACCATCAACCAGCTTTAAAATAAGGGTGGACATGCGTGTTGTCCTCAACGCTTTTAAAATTAATGGATTCTATACCTGTTTTAATGGTGAAAAGATCTATAAGGATGATTTCAAGGGTGTATTTGTCGCCGGTAATACAGCTCCAATGATCTGGGATTTCAACAACATCCACAACCGTCCTGAATTGGAGCTGAAAGATCCTGATGGCGATGGGATTTACGAAACTACCCTGATACTCAATAAACCGGAGGATGCCAACAGCACAGCCTCCAGTTGGAAACTGAGCAGCGCTATAAGCGCTTTTCCGCAATATCACTCTGATTATCCGCTTTCTGATGCTATCTATAACCTCTCCCTGGAAGAAATGCAGAAAGCGGTAGAACCGGATAGTACCTTCCGTACCGGTAAGGAATGGAGCGGGGTATGGACAAGGGATATAAGCTATAGCATTATCCTGTCTATGGCAGTGCTGCAGCCCAAAGTAGCCATGTACAGTTTGATGCGGAAGGTTAAAAATGGTCGCATAATACAGGATACAGGCACCGGCGGTGCTTACCCGGTATCGTCTGACAGGATGATCTGGGCAGTAGCTGCCTGGGAAGTATATAAGGTTACAGGCGACAAGGAGTGGCTGGAAAAAGCCTATGCCATCATCAAAAAATCGACTGCCGATGATGTCCTGAACGTATATGACAAGCAAACCGGCCTCGTACGCGGCGAGTCATCATTTCTTGACTGGCGCGAAGAGACTTATCCCAAATGGATGCAGCCAGCCGATATTTATGAGTCGGAATGCCTGGGCACGAGCGTGGTGCACTACCAGGTGAACAAAGTACTGGCTGCTATGGCCGGGTTGCTTAACGATAAAACAGCAGCTGCCATTTATGATCAGCAAAGCAATACCATAAAAAGAGGATTGAACAGCTTATGGGTACCTGCCAAAGGTTACTATGGGCAATACCTGTATGGACGTGAGTATAAAATGCTGTCCCCCCGGTCAGAGGCTTTGGGTGAGGCACTTGCAGTACTATTTGATGCGGCAGATGCCGGCAAACAGCAAAGTGTGATCAGCAATACACCTGTAAACGAGTTTGGCATTCCCTGCATCTATCCGCAGATCCCTGATATCCTCCCGTATCATAACAACGCCGTTTGGCCGTTTGTAGAAACTTACTGGGCTATGGCATCGGCCAAAGCAGGTAATGAGGAATCGGTAATGAGGGCCATCAGCGCCATATATCGCCCGGCGGCTTTATGGTTAACCAATAAAGAAAACTTTGTAGCCAGTGACGGGGATTTTGCAGGTACGCAGATCAATAGCAGCAATATGCTGTGGAGCCTGTCAGGTAATATTGCTTTAGTTTATAAAGTATTGTTCGGGATTCATTATAATGAAAATAGCCTTCAATTTAAGCCGTTTGTGCCGAAAGCATTGGCAGGTAAACGTTTTTTAGATCGTTTTAAATACAGGGAAGCCTTGTTAAATATCAGCATGTCAGGATATGGCAATCAAATCAAAAGTATATCGCTTGATGGTAAGACAATATTCGGTGGAATTGTTCCAGCCAGCCTGAAAGGAGAACATATGGTCAACATTATATTAGCCAACAACGAGTTAACCGGTAAAACTAATCTTCAGCCTGCTTATACCACGCCGGGAACGCCGGTTGTTACCTGTACCAGGGGTAAGCTTAGCTGGCTAAAGACCGAAGGTGCGGCCCGGTACCGGATCATAAAAAACGGGCGGCTTATTACCATTACCAAGATCCTTAATTATCAGGTAAATATTAATGAGTATTCAGAATATCAGGTTATTGCCGTTGATGCAAAAGGTGTCGGCTCATTTGCGAGCGAACCTGTACAGGTTATACCGGCAAGCGCGGCGCAGCTAATCGAAGCTGAAACTTTGGCGGATAAATCAGGGCTTGTTTACCAGGGCTTTACAGGAAAAGGCTTCGTGGAGATTTCCGGGACGACAAATACAACTTTAAACATTCCCGTAAAGATTGATATGGACGGGATCTATGCGATAGATTTCAGGTATGCCAATGGTAATGGCCCGATCAATACCGAAAATAAATGCGCCATACGTACGTTGGGTGTAGATCAGGAATTTGCAGGTACTGTTGTGTTTCCGCAGCGTGGAAAAGGGGAGTGGAGCAATTGGGGGTACAGCAATATGGTTAAGGTGAAACTTACAAAAGGGAAGCACCAGGTCTCGCTTCAATTGAAAAATGCTAATGAAAATATGAATGGAGAGATTAACCAGGCGATGATAGATTATTTACGCATTATCAGGCTTACCGTTCATTGATACACATTGATTTGAAATTGATACTTGAAGAATATAAAAACCTAAAAATATCTACTTCTTTTGTTACACAGTCAGCATGAGATTGAGCTGACGCAGTTGATCTGAATATTGAAATGCGTTTCTGGGTGAGATCAGGAGCGCATTTTCTTTTAATGGTAGTGCTATTATAAAAAAAAAAGGATAAGGCACATATCGAAAGGTTGGTGCCGACTTTTGAGAAATGAATTTGCCCACCGATAATCAAAAAATCTTTAGACAATTTTTGAATGACCTCTTTAGTGCCTAAGTTCAGACGACTGCTGATCATGCCGTCGTAAATTATTTGATTTATTATTATTTATTCTTCCATCATTTTTTTATTTGACTTTTTGTGAATTACCGACCAACAAATTTCGCTTGTTCTTCAAGATAACAGGCTCTTGTAGGGTAATCTCGGATGCAGTTTCAAGACCCTCAATAATCTTTTAATAACAATACGACAACATATTTTATTAACACTGACTAATTGAATGAATGCCTAAACTTCAAGGGCGAAAAGTTGGTTTTTATTTTGAACAGCTTTTTAAGCGATAGCGGATGTTCAAAACCCAAATCATATGCAATTTCGCTCAGGGATAAATCCGTTGTAGATAGTTTCTCCTTAACTTTTTCAATCAGCTTGTTCTGAATATGTTTTTGTGTACTCTGTCCTGTCAATACAACCCCTTGAATACGTTGTTGGCATTTGAGAGTGCTTTAAGTAGTGAAGAGTGCCCCCGTTTTGACCAACATCATTCACTCCGTGCAAAGCAGATATAAATAAGCTTAATTATAGCTGTAAATCCGACATTTTATAATGTTAAAATTATATCACAAACTATTTATATTTCCATCTACTAAAGGCTTGAAATATTTAGCTTTGATTTCCATAGCATTAAACCCATTTATTACCGTTGATGAATAAACCATTACTACACTTTTTTGCCCTTATTCTTTCGGCTTTTTTTATCCTGTTAAATAACAACAGCTTTGGTCAGTCTATGAGGTGTTTAAGTATTGACAATGGGCTTTCTAATAATTCAGTTAACACGTTGTTTCAGGATAGTTATGGTTTTTTTTGGTTTGGCACTTACGATGGCCTGAACAGGTATGATGGCAGCAATTTCCAGGTATTCAAAAACAAATGGAACGACGAAGAATCGCTTAGCAATAATCACGTAAATTGTATTACAGAAGGTTGGGGAAAAAAAATTTGGGTAGGAACCGAAAGCGGCGTTGCTTATTATAATTATGCAGACGCAAAAATTCACTCGGTGTATTATCACCCGGCAACCGGGAACAAATTAATAAAAATCACTTCAAAAATATACAACCTGGGCGCCGATGTAAACGGAAATGTATACATCGGGACCAACGACATTGGCTTGTTAGTATGTAAAAAAGGGCAGATAATTTGTCGCCAGGTAGTTTACTCAGATAAAGTCCGCAATTATAATGTTCATAACATATCTATTGATAAACAGGGCCGGATATGGTTGTTTATCAGTGGTATCGGCCTTTGCCAGTATAACAGATCGTCGGATAAAATTATTTTAATTAGCGATAAGTTGGAAGGTGTTAGTTGCATTACTCCTGATTTTCATAATGCCTTTGTTTGGATGGGAACAGAACAGGGGCTTTATAAATACGATGTAGCACATGATAAGTTAATTGATGTGAGTCAGAAGGATAACAAATTAACCAGCAAAAACATCATGCAGATATACATTGACAAAGCTGAAAAAGTATGGGTTGCTACAGATGGCGGAAGTATAAATATAATTGACCCTTTTACCGGGAAAGTGAGTTATCTCCTAGCCGGGGAAGCAAAAGGCTCGTTAAGCAGCAGCTCGGTATATTACATTTATGAAGACAGGGATTCACGAAAGTGGATAGCCACCCTCAAAGGCGGAATAAACATAATAGACAACAAAAATCACCCTTTTACAGCAATCACCCACGACCCTGCAAATAAAAATAGCCTGATTAACAACTTCACCCGCTCCTTTTGTGAGGATACCGATGCAAATATATGGATTGGAACAGCAGGAGGAGGCCTAAGTTACTGGAATACCAAGTTAAATATCTTTACAAATTATCGACATAGCGAAAACTCGCCGGCTTCATTAAGCAGCGATCTTGTAATGAGTATAATCAATGACTATAAAAACAATATATGGATTGCCAGTTTTAACGGCGGCATCAACCTGTTTAATAAAAGTACGCAAACGTTTAAACATTATAGATGCTTTAACACTGTTACACGGATGGAAGACCGCAGTGTCTGGAAATTATTTGAAGACAGGCATCACAACCTATGGGCTGCTACCACGCGAGGGGGCGCTTTGTATTTGTATAACTCTACAACAGATAAGTTTGAGCTGTTTGATAGCCGCCTGACCAGCATCAATTGTTTTTGTGAAGATAAGGAGGGCAGCCTATGGGCAGGAAACAACAGCCAGCTGATTAAGATTGATTTAAACGGCAAACGGCATCGCATTTACCCTATGAACTCAGTAATATTTACTATTCACGAGGACAAGATGGGAAGGTTTTGGCTGGGAACAGATGTTGGTGGCCTGCTTTTGTTTAACCGAACCAAACAAACCTTTACCAGATACACCAGCGCCGATGGCTTGCCAGGTAACACAGTACTTAACATACTAGAAGATAATGAAGGATCAATCTGGTTCAGCACCTATAATGGGCTCTGTAAATTCAATCCGGCTTCGAAAACTATCAAAAACTATTATGCATCAGATGGACTTTTATGTAATCAATTTAGTTATAATGCCGCTTTAAAACTAAAGTCGGGTCAGTTTTTATTCGGAGGGATAAAAGGATTCAATCAGTTTAACCCCGATAGCCTAAAACGTTCCATAAGTAATCCGGAAATATTCTTAACCGGATTAAGAATAAACAATCTATCGATTGAGCGAGACCCTGCATATAAGGGTAAAGGAAGTGTGATGAATATTAACGAAATCACGGTGCCGTATGACAAAGCAGTTATTTCGGCAGATTTCATTGCGCTTGAGTATTCTTTTCAGGATAAAATTTCATACGCTTATTATCTGGAAGGGTGGGATCATGTTTGGAATAATGCAGGGAAAATAAGAACCGTTAATTATACACACTTGAATGAAGGATATTATACGTTAAGAATAAAGTCAACCAACACTGATGGCGTATGGATTAATAACCAGCGCACCATTAATATAACCATTTTGCCACCCTGGCAAAGAACGTGGTGGGCTTATTTGATTTATGCTACTATAATCGGAACAATTATTTATCGGTTTTGGCTGTACGCTATGAGACAAACAAAACTAAAATATGAAGTGCAGATTGCCAATTTGAAAGTTGAACGGGAAAAAGAACTGAATGAAAAGAAGCTGTCGTTTTTTACCAATGTTTCGCACGAATTCCGTACGCCGCTTACACTTATAATTAACCCGATAAAAGATTTATTGAACAACGATAAAAACAATTCGGAACTAAACACCATTTACAGGAACGCGCGCCGCCTGCTTGGCCTGGTTGACCATTTATTGCTATTCAGAAAAACTGAAAGCGAAAATGGCCAGTTAAAAATTGTTAACCTGAATTTCTATGCGCTTACTAAAGATGTTTACTTGTGTTTTAAACATCAGGCTAAAATGAAAAATATTTATTATCAGTTTGATTGTGATGATGAACAATTGATGATAGCCGGGGATCGCGAAAAGTTGGAAATCGCTTTATTTAACTTGATATCAAACGCAATAAAGTTTACTCCAGAAGGTGGTAAAATTAATATACGCCTTTCCGAAACGGAAACTAGCGTAGTAGTTGAGGTTTGCGATAATGGTTGCGGTATTGCCGGGGACGCCGGAGAAAAGCCGTTTGATAAATTTTATCAAATTAAAGATAATTCCTTACTCAAAACTGGTTTTGGCATCGGCCTTTATCTTGTAAAAAGCTTCATAAAGAGCCATAACGGAGAAATAAAATACTTTAAAAACGAACTGGGAGGCACCACATTTACAGCAACGTTGCCCAAAACCAGCCTGTTACCGGCAAACGATGAAGCAGAGCGAAAAACATCTGACCAGCACCTGCTAGAGGAATTGATCAATAACGAGTCACAGGAAGGGATCTCGGCCGAGGAAGATGTAAGCAACCTGGAATTACTGATATCCGACAGGCAATCCTTGCTAATAATTGATGATAACTTGCAATTGCGGACTTACATCAAAAAAATCTTTAAAGAGAAATACAAGACATACGAAGCGACAAACGGCGAATCGGGTCTGGAAATGATTAAAAAACACGTGCCTGATATAGTGATAAGCGATATTGTAATGGATTCGCTATCGGGAATTGATTTATGCCGGATTATCAAGCAGGATGCATCGCTTAGCCATATCCCGGTTGTGTTGCTCACAGGTGACCCTAACCCCGAGGCGAAGCTAGCGGGTATAGAAGTAGGAGCCGTTGACTTTGTAAGCAAGCCCTTTGAAAAAGATCTACTGATAGCCCGGGTACAGGGTATTTTGAAAGACAGGCAGGAATTGCAAAACTATTTTTATAACGAGGTAACCTTAAAGTCAAACGCCCGTAATATTTCCGAACATCATAAAGACTTTTTATATAAGTGTATTGCGATCATTGAAAACTACCTGGCCGATCCCGATTTTGATGTAAAAACAATAGCCAACGAAATGGGGATGAGCTATTCCAGTCTGTTTAAAAAGATAAAAATTGTAAGTGGTAAATCCGTTAAAGGTTTCATTCGCTTTGTAAGGTTACGCAAAGCCGCCGAGCTTATGATCCATACCAATTGCAATGTAAACGAGGCTGCTCTGAATGCCGGGTTTAACGACATTAAATATTTCCGCGAGCATTTCATAAAACAATTTGGAGTTAAACCATCGGATTTTATTAAGAAGCATCGCGCAGCATTCCGCAAGACCTTTTTGATGGAAGAGCCAAGGCGTTAGTCATAATATCTTTTCGCCAGATAGGATAGAACTCCAGGAAGGCCAAATTAAATTTTGCTGTGACATCCTCTGCGAACCATCGTGTCTCTCATGGTTGATTTTCTCGACAAGGTGTGCAAGGGCTCACAAAGACCAATGGAATTCAAGAACGACAAAATATCATTTTTGTATTGAATTTTACTTTTTTATTTTGATACAATCTTTACTTTGCTCTGCCATATACGGTTTTGAAATATAGTCTTTAATAGGTATTCAAAATTGTTTGTATTCTCCAACAGAGTAGACCAAGAACGAGACAATGACCAAATACTAATAGCTGCTGCAAAACGGCGGGCCCTATCGGGATACTTTCGGTTGAATCATAAGTTAGTATAGTTTAAATCTCTCAATCATACCACAGGAAATTCTACACAACGGAACAATATCTTGCGAATGACGCAAAAAGGGGGGCTATGTAGATTTACCCCCCCGTCAATTTACAGGTTTGTCCCCCACGGGCGATGAAAAAATCTCCTTATTTAGTTTCTATCGATTGGCGCCAAGTCGTTCATTTTTAGTTATCAGTAAAAAACGCTTACATCAAACAGCTATGTATCAGTATGCTTTGTAAAAACAACTATGCCCGCAGTATAGCTCCCAGGATAGGGTTATACCTGCCAGAAAAAAAGAAAAAACATCAAATCAAAAACAAGTTCAAAAATTAAATTATATGAGAAAAAAATTTACTTACGCAGTTTATATTACGTTTATTTTAAGCGTAATAATTAACAGCTTTAGCCAACCTGCATTTGCACAGGGCACATCGTACGTGGTGAAAGGAAAGGTGGTAGACAATAAGAACCAGCCTCTGCTCGGTGCTTCTGTGAAAGTGGACGGATCAACACAGGCAGTAATCACTGACACCGAAGGCAGCTTCAATTTAACGCTTAATGCTCCGGCCACGTTAACAATTAGCTTTATAGGCATGGAGCCTCAGCTGGTTCGGGTAAGCAGTATTAACAGAACACTAACAGTAATACTGATGGGCAATGGCAAGCTACTCAACGAAGTAGTGGTTGTAGGTTACGGTACCCAAAAACGTTCGGACGTTACGGGGGCAATAACTTCGGTACCTAAAAAGAGACTCGAGGAATTGCCCGTTACTAATGTTTTACAATCAATAGAAGGTGCGGTGGCGGGCCTGACGGTTACTACCACATCTGCCATTCCGGGCAGTCAACCGGCTGCGCTCATCAGGGGGCAAAACTCTATTACCGCAACTTCAGGCCCGTATGTAGTAGTTGATGGTATCCCGCTGAGCAAAAGTGGTGGTTCGCTCAATGATATTAACCCCAATGATATTTCTTCAGTTGAAATATTAAAAGATGCCTCTGCAACTGCAATCTACGGTATGAACGGTTCAAATGGAGTTATACTGGTGACTACAAAACGCGGAACATCCGGCAAACCGGTTATCCGCTACAACGGTTATGCGGGATACGAAAATATCGCGCATTTGCTTGCACCGCGTGACCCTGCATCATTTACACAAAAATACCTGGATTACCTGATGGAGACCGGCGGCAAACAGCAGTTTACCGAACCGGTTTACAATAACGGTGAAAGAGCCAACTACGCCAAAGGCATCACCACCGATTGGGTGAAACAAGCAACGCAGCAAGGAATAATGCAGGACCATAACCTCAGCATTTCAGGTGGCACTCCTGATACTAAATACTTCATTTCGGGCGATTACCTGAACCTAAAAGGTGTGGTTAAGGGCTACCAGTATCATCGGGTAAGTATACGGTCAAACCTGGACATTAATGTAACGAATTTCTTAACAGTCGGTACTTCAACATTCTTTTCAAATAACAACTATGATGGTGGCCGTGCCAATTTACTGCTCGCCACTGCTATGAGCCCTTACGGGACCGAATACAATCCGGACGGCACCTATATGATATATCCGCAGTCGCCCGAACAATTGTATACCAACCCAATGTTGGGACTGACCACTAAACAGATAAACCGCAGCGTGAACCTAAGCGGAAACGGCTACGCCGAAGTAAAATTTGGCGGTGCAATTAAAGGATTAAGATACCGGCTAAACGCGGGCTATAACTATTTGCCTGCCCGTGTTGACAGTTACAGCGGGCGTTTGGCGAATACGCCATTAGGTGCAGCGAGTGCAGCCAGTTCCGAAACACAAAGTTATACCATTGAGAACCTATTGTACTATGACCGTGATTTTGGAAAAAACCATTTGAATTTCACCGGTTTGTACAGTGCACAGCGCCGCAGGTATTTTACCTCTACCGCATCAGGTACCGGTTATATTAATGACGAACTATCATTTAATAATATCGGCGCGGGCAGCACTTTAAGTTCATCGTCATACTCTGATCGTTACGCGGCTAACTCGCAAATGGGACGTATTAACTATTCTTACGATAGCAAGTACCTGTTAACCTTAACAGCCCGTCGCGATGGTTCCTCTGTATTTGGCGCTAATACTAATAAGTATGGCTGGTTTCCTTCGGCTGCTGCCGGCTGGAATATAACTAAGGAAGCCTTTCTTAAAGATTCGAAGGTTGTGGATAACCTTAAGTTACGGCTGTCATATGGTAAATCCGGTAACGAGGCGCTGCCTGTTTACCGCACTATTACTACCGATGGTACCATACGTTCTCCATTCAACGGCGTAAGCCAGATAGGTGTACAAGCCAGCAATCTGGGTAATACAAACCTGCATTGGGAAAGCACTGTAAGCACCAACCTTGGCATGGACTTTTCATTGCTCAAAAACCGTATTGCCGGCACTATTGATGTATATAGCTCAAATACGTCGGGTTTGCTGCTAAGCCGCGGACTGCCTGGCATTACCGGTTACGGTTCAGTGCTTGATAATATTGGCAAAACCTCAAACAAAGGATTGGAGATATCGCTGAACACCCATAACATCGATTTGAAAAATTTTCACTGGGAAACCAATATTGTTTACTCAACCAACAAAAACAAAATTATAAGCCTTTACGGAGATGGTAAAGACGATTTGGGTAACCGCTGGTTTCTTGGAAAACCCATAAGCGTAATCTACGACTATAAGATGACGGGCATTTGGCAAACCGGTGAAGATGCTTCAAAACAAGACCCCGGCGCTAAGCCGGGCGACCTTAAATTTGCTGATTTGGACGGTGATGGAAAAATAACTGCTAACGACAAAACCATTTTAGGCCAGACAGCGCCTAAATGGACAGCCGGTATTACCAACACCTTCCACTACAAGCAAATTAATCTTAGCGTATTTATCCAGACGGCCCAGGGAATGTTAAAAAATAACGCTGATTTTAACTATGCTGACGAAGCCGGGCGTAGAAATACACCTGCCGCAATTGGCTATTGGACACCAACAAATGGCAATAATCAATTCCAGGCATTATCGTATACCAACACCCGCGGTTATGGTTATCCGCATAATGCCAGCTACACCCGCATTAAAGATATCACCCTAAGCTATGTATTTTCACAAAGAATACTCGATCAGTTACATATTGCAGGTTTAACAATCTATGCAAGTGGCCGGAACCTGTACACCTTCACCAAATGGATAGGCTGGGACCCGGAAGATAATTATTCAACACGAGGATCAGGAGACTGGACCAATAACTACCCGCAAACCCGCACCATCGTTTTTGGAGCCAATATTTCTTTAAAATAAGTTAAACGTAAAAGACATGAAAAAATATTCAATATTGGGTGTTGTATGCATACTTGCCGTGACAATTACGTCATGTAAAAAAAACTATCTCGACGAAAAACCCTACTCTTCATATACGCCGTTAACATTAACTGACTCATTAGGATTCGAGGCATCTGCCATTGGCCTCTATAATTATGAAACCGGTATTTTAACTTACTCAGGCCGTCAGGGTTGGCCAAGCGTTTGGCAGGTTGGAACCGATGTGGCCAATGCCACCGCACAGCAAGAGGGCATTGAAGTGCCCTATTATAATTACAGCCTGTTAACCAATACAGATGCCGCTGCATCTTACATCTGGAGTAAGTATTACGCGTTGATTAACAATGCCAACATTATTATTGCTTCTGCCGAAAATCCGACGACTACCAAGATTACTTTGGTAGGCAAAAAACAGGTTGAAGCCGAGGCAAAATTCTTTAGGGCCTATGCTTACAATAACCTGGCCACCCTTTTTGGTAAAGTGCCGCTCGTTACCGCCCCGGTAAGCGGCTACAAGGCTAATTTTACACGCACAGCACTTGATGCCGTGAATGCGCAGATCGTTAGCGATCTTACTTATGCGAGTACCAACCTTGCCGACCTTAACAGTACCGGCAGCAAAGTGAATATGCAGGGCAAAGCTGTTGGCCGGGCAAATAAATACATGGCGATGCAGCTGCTGGCCGAAGCGTATTTGCGCATGGGTAAAAACGACCTTGCCGAGCAACAGGCCCAGGCAGTTATCAGCAGCGGTAAATTCAGCCTCGTTAACTCCCGTTATGGTGTTAGGGCAAGCGGCAGGGGCGATTATTATTCCGATATGTTTGTGTATGGCAATCAGCGCCGTTCGCAGGGTAGCTCCGAAGCTATTTGGGTACTCGAGCAAGAAAATCCAAACACGGTAGTAGGCGGCAACGTTGATAATGCGCAGCAGCGCCGTGTTTGGGGAGCTGCCTATTACCAGGTGCCCGGTATGTTGCCATGTGATTCATTGGGTGGCCGCAGTATTGCAAGATTACGTTTAAGTAACTGGGTACTATATGGTTTATACCCTGCAGGCGATATGCGTAACTCGAACAACAATATCAGAAGGCAATATTATTATAACGACCCATCCGCCACCTATAGCGCACTTTATGGTAAACCGGTTCCGTTTACCGGTACCGATACATTGTTCAGAATCTGCCCAAGCACTACTAAATGGGGCGCGTTTGACCCCAATGATACCTTTGGCTATGCCATGATAAAGGACTTTATTATGATGCGTTTGGGTGAAACTTACCTTTTAATGGCGGAAGCCCAGGTAAAACAAGGTAAAAACGCCGAAGCCGCTGCAAGTATCAATATTTTGCGTACCCGGGCCCGGGCCCCGCTGGTAACCGGCTCGCAAATGACTATGGATTTTATACTTGATGAACGGGCGCGTGAGTTGATAGGTGAAGAAAACAGAAGGTTAACCCTGATGCGTACCGGTACACTTGTTGACCGTGCTATCCGTCTTAACGCCACTGATGCAGTACATCCAACCGTTGGGATTGTCGCTAAAAATCTTTTACTGCCAATTCCGCTTTCAGAAATTCAACTAAATAAGGATGCGGTTTTAGAACAAAACCCGGGCTACTAAAATGCGAAACAGTTAAGCGGCATTTATTTGCCGCTTAACTTGTTATATTTATCTATCGATGCTCTTTTTTCTAATAACTATAAACGCATCAGTATTATGATTGATGGCGATGGCTGCCTGCACATGGCATGGGGGATGCACAATCAACAATATAGCGGCTAATATTCAACCTGAAGCAACTAAAACTTTAGAACCAATAACCACTAAAAAAATCGGGCTGATTATTGCAGGTGTCACTATCACGATACTTCTATTGATTCTGACTACATCCCATTCAAATTTAAAACCCTACCGTGCGGCTCCTATTTCTCAGGATTTGGCTTAAACTTATCAAGCACAACTTTGGGAATTATAAAAATTGCCACTTCTGTTTTACTGTATTTAGTTCCTTTTAACATTTTGTTATTCATGGATTATCTTTTCAGAACAAGACAACGTCAGTTAATCCCGGGAGAACAAAATCATTAACAAATTAGCTGTGTATCCCCTCGACCCATTCATATACAATTGAATGAAAGCAGAGCAGGAATGGTGTGGTCAAGTTTTCGAGAATGTCCTCTTGTCATCGTTATTCACCTGGGGAATATGCTAAACCTGGATAAACCATAAAAGCACTTCGCTTAAATCCTAAAAATGTTGAGGCTTTAAATAACCTGGGGTTGATTTATCATGATATATTTCAGGACACTCCTGAAGCTATCAATTGCTTTCAAAAGGCCGTTGAAATTAGCCCTCGATTTACAATAGCAAAGTTAAACCTGGGATTCGCATTGAGGAAATTCCCGGATAAATACGATGAGGCGGCAGCCATTTATAAGGATATTTTGTCTTATGACCCTTATGAATCAACACTCTTTGGTATTTATAAAAGAGAATCAGTAGATATTGATAAGCTGATTTTATTTTCGAGGCTACTAAATAAGAATCTGTTTCTATATTATTTGAATGAGGAACCTTTGAAAAGCATGTTCAGTAAAGACATGGTGACACTTCAAAATCGTATTCTCGAACTTGAAACCGAATTGAGTTCAAAAGGCGAAAAGCTAAAGGATTTAACAGACATTATTGAAACGCAAAAAAAGGTAATTTCCTTGTATGAGGCTAATGTTTCTAATAAGGCAGGTGGACGAAACAAACGAAGTAGATAATTACTATAAATTATCCCTTCTAATCAATTTCCTGATATTCCTGGAAATGTAGTTTAATTTAGTGACATCCTGCGTTGCGAGTCGACCATCGTACCTTGCTTAACATTAAATAGATGACTTCTTCGGTTTCAATCGTGGTATCGCCCAAAGCAAATTAAATAGATTGACTTCCCTTACTTAATCAATATTCATAGAATTACAACTGAATAGTATGCTGATTAAAAAACAATACCTTTGCATAACATTTTTGTTAAACATGTTAATCAATGGAAATTTTAGCCACAGAAACGGAACAACTTATTAAGGACACCGCAAAGAAGGTATTCTTTGTAGATGGCAACATACATGCTACTACACAAGATATTGCTGATGCAGCCGGAATTAACCGTGCCTCCATACATTATTATTACCGCAGCAGGAAAAAACTATTAGATACTGTTCTTCAGGAAGCGATGATCGAGATGCAAACAAAAATTCAATCTATTTCTGAGCAAGCGATCACGTTTAGAGAGCAAACCGAAAAGTTTATAGAATTTTTTTTAGAAAGATCATTACAACACCCTTACCTGGAAATGTTCATTATTACGGAATTGAATGCCAATCCTGAACTGGCCGCCCTGGCATTAAATAAAGAGGAACGGGAAGCAAGGGTAAAAGATGTGACAGAAGGGATTGAAGGTGAAGTAAAAGCTGGAGCTATGAAACCGATCCACCCAGCACAATTCATGATAACATTAATTTCATTATGTTCTTTTCCATTTTTAGGTCAGACACTCCTTCGCCACATCCTGTCGATGGATAAGGAAACCTATGTCAAGTTTATTATGGAAAGAAAGAATGTCATTATGAAGTTAATTTTTTTAGATGCTTAAATTAAAGATATTGTATCCTTTATCTTAATCTCTATCAGAAATTTCCCGTTTTCGCGCTAAAAACGAACTTAATAGCACCTGGGGGATATAAAGTCAATGATTTCCTGCATTTTAATTTGAGTTAATCTTTCGAAAAACGATTTGGAATTAAAAAGTATATTTTTACTTTTGTATTTAACAATTTTGTTTAATAAATATGTTTTATAAAAGAGCATCTGTATAAGACGTGAACGCTTATAAAAATGTAGTGATATGGATAGAGATTTATACAGAAGATTGATCAGAACTGCTCTTATTTCGTCGCCGATAATTGCTTTATACGGCGTTGCACCCTTTTACATATTTAACAAGGCACAGTCCTCATATATTTTGTTTGCAGGCTTGGCTATTATGCTTAATGTACTTATATTCTGGGTCATTAATGTTGCCATCATCCGCTATTTTAGAGCATCTAAAAATTGGAAATGGTATATTTCCAGTTTTGCTTTTGTGGCCACTTTGCAAGTATTACTAATTTTTATTAGAGCATTATTTCCGGCACCATCTTTTATCTCTGAAGGTGAACTGCTTTTTAGAAAATATATTTTAATTGTTTACCCTTCTGTTTCAATGCTTGCCGTTAACGCCATCATTTTAATAATTTGTAATTCTATATTGGCAACACAAAAAAACAAAAATGTTGAAATTGAAATACAGGAACTTAAAGTGAGTAATCTTGAGGCACAGAAACAGGTGCTGTTGCAGCAATTGCAACCCCACTTTTTGTTTAATACACTTAGCGTATTGAAATCTTTAATAAAGGAGAATCCTGATGAAGCTGAAAATTACTCAATAAAACTTTCTGATTTTTTGCGCTATTCTGTTCAGATGCATAAAAGCGACATGGTGTCAGTGGAGCAGGAATTGAAATTTACCAACGATTATATTGATTTGCAGAAAATACGTTTTGAAAGCTCCGTTATTTTTGATGTGTGCATCCCATACGATGTGTACAAAATGCAAATACCTGCGTATGCCCTGCAAACATTAGTTGAGAATGCACTTAAACATAACTCATTTACAGAAAAAAGACCATTGCGCATAAAGATCAACTGCATCGGCGGGGGGGCTATCTTGGTTAGCAACAATAAAATGCTAGCAAACGCTGTGGAAACCACTGGCACCGGATTAAAAAACCTAAACCAACGCTACAGAATTATTGCAAATAAGGATGTAGAAATTACAGACACCAAGGACGAGTTCACTGCTAAATTGCATCTGTTAAATGGTATTCAAATATGAAAGTTGTAATTATAGAAGACGAGAAGCTTACGGCAAAAGATTTGAAAAGGACCATACTTGCAGTAAATCCAGATGTAGAGATTGATGGATTGCTACATTCTGTTGAAGATGCTGTTGAATACTTTAAAAGCCATACAGATACAGATCTTATTTTTTCGGATATTCAATTGGGCGATGGCCTTAGTTTTGAAATATTAAAAAAAATGAAGAACCAGGTTCCAGTTATATTCTGCACGGCTTACAACAACTATTTCTCAGAGGCCTTTGAAGCAACTGGCATTGATTACATATTGAAACCATTTAACAAAGCAACTATAGAAAAAGCGCTGGCAAAATATACTACGCTAGAGAAAAGGTTTACGAGAAATAACGAGAATTATAAAGAGCAGCTGAGCCTTTTAGAAACAAAAATTGCGCCTAAAAAAAGCGCTATAATCATCCGGCAGGCAGATAAAATAATTCCACTGGAAGCCAGCAGTATAGCAGTTTTTTTTGTTGAAGATGGATATACCTTCGCCTATACACTTGGACAGAAGAGATTTCTCGTTAATGAAAGCCTTGAAGACCTTGAGAGTTTTTTTGCCCCTTCATTTTTCAGAGCCAACCGGCAACATCTCGTAAATCGTAAAGCAATAAAAGACGCCGCCCATTTCTTTGACAGAAAAATTATAATCAACCTTAGCGTGCCGTTTAACGAACAGATATTGGTAGGCAAATTAAAAACCACATTTTTTGTGGAATGGCTTTCACAATGAAAATACGTTCGGGTTCCATTTTGTCCAGTTCAGGCAAATTCTCTTTTCGTATTACCCTATTATTCCAAAGTTTTACTGCTTAGTAAAACACTTATGCCACAAATCATAAAGACGTCCAAAATACACGTTATTTGCAATCAACTAGCAGTGCACGCGCGCAATATTTTTAATATGACTCGGGGCCTTGCTGTTCTTGCCGCCGGCAGAATTTCTACAACTGCCCTATTGTTTGTTTGTTGTAATATTGCGGAAGCTCAAACGTTCCAGGCGAAGGATTCAATTAGTGCCCTTATAAAAAACTCCCCGTCATTTACCATTTATAAGGACAATTATTTTATAACCGGCGTTCCGGTCAATACTCAGCCAACTAAATATAATTCCGATGTCAAATTTCAAATCAGCTTTAAACAGCGGCTTACCAATGCAGTTTTGCCCTTTAACACCGTTCTCTACCTGAGTTATACTCAAAAGTCTTTTTGGGATATTTACCGTAAAAGCAGCCCTTTCGCAGAAACAAATTATAATCCCTCAATCGCAATTAGTAAATTCTTTTATTACAAACAAAAACTGATAAGTCTGTCGGTAGCTTTCGAGCATGAATCTAACGGTAAAGACAGTATTTATTCTAGAAGTTGGAACAGGCTTGCACTCAATTGGGCGATTGAAGCCTCAAAAAGGTCAAGGCTGTATTTGAACTTTTGGATACCTTTTCAATATGAAGCCGACAACCCCGATTTACTGGATTATGTAGGGAAGCTTGAAGTAGCATACCAATGGAAGACATTAAACCAAAGGCTAATGATTGACGCAACCGTGCGAAAAGGACACAAATTTGACTGGCGGGGCTCGCTTCAAACGCAAGTCAGTTACCGGCTGAATAAAAATGAAAATCAATATATAACACTTCAGTGGTTCACAGGATATGCCGAAAACTTACTTGATTACAAGGAAAAAAGGCAGATGTTAAGACTTGGCATAACGATAAAACCATCAAGGTTTGTATTTTATTAATAAGGTCGCACTATTTTCATTGCTGCTGAAACCAACGGTTTTGGGCTTCTTCATCCCGTTCAATCCTCAATTTGTCCATTTCGGCTAACGTACAATTGCTGTCAATGGGATATATGTAAATCTTTGTCCCAAAATAAAAGAATATGACAACATTAAGCATTCGCGCAAGCGTTTTAATTATTCTCCTTTTTGGAGGATTGGGCGCCTTTTGCCAAACAAATGAAGGCGTTATCGGCAACTGGAAAATCGGGCTAAAGGATAAAGCCATGGATATCGAAATATATCTAGCTAAAGACAGTAACTATTATGGAAAAATAATAAATGACAGCCATACGCCATCAAAAAACGGGGTAATTATCCTGAAGAAATTGAAATACAATGAGCCTTCAAAAACTTTCAAAGGTCTCATGCACCCTGAGGACGCGGATATTCAACTTGACGTAAATGTTACTGTGATTGACCCAGATCATTTAAAAATGGTGGCCAAGAAGATGCTGATCAGCAGAACTGTATACCTAACAAGAATAAAATAAGATCCTGCAGATGAAGATTAAGATTAAGGCCTTTGTAACAGGTAGTTTCATTTTTCTTTCCGGTTCCGTTCACGCCCAGAAAATATTCACATCCGTTGACTCCTTATTGAATTATTCAGTGTCAAAAAGTATTTCTGTTCAATCCGGTTATATCCGGTTAGACCAGGCCAAAAAAGCAAAGCTGGCAGCCATACTTAGCGTCCCAGACCCAACAGGCAATACCACTTTTAGCTATACTCACAATACCAAATTACCCGTAAGCCTTTTCCCTTCAGAGGCGTTCGGTGGTCAGGCAGGGACATATAAAGAGGTGCAGACGGGTGTTCCTTATGTTACTAATTTCAGCAATGATATAAACATAAAACTTTTTAACCTGACGGGATGGGAAAATCTAAAAATGTCTAAGCTTAATATTGAAAGTAATGCGTCAGAGAATAAGCTTACCTTAAAAGAACTTTGGGAAAACATTGCCACTAGTTATTATAATATCGTCTCGCTACAGGAACAATTGACTAGCACCGTGCAAAATGTAGCTATCTCAGATAGTCTATTAGCAATTACCAAGAACAAGTATAATGCAGGGCTTATAAAGCAACAGGATGTAAATGACGCAAACGTAAACAATCTTACTACGCGGGAAAATAAAAACCAGATTGAATATCTGATAAAGCAGCAATATTTAGCATTAAAAATACTTTGTGATATTCCTGAAAAGGAAGACATACAGATCGCGAATAAGCTTTCGCTAACAGAATTTGACACAAAGCCGTTTGTTGAATATAATAACGTTGCTTTCGCCAACAGCGTTTTAAAGGAAAAGATAGCTTTATCAAATTGGAAACAGCAAAAGTATTCTAAGTATCCAGCGCTTTCCTTTTTTCAGAGTAGCACTAGTCAGCAAAATAACACAAGTGGTAAATTATTTGACAGTAGTGTAAAATGGTATCCGAGCAGCTATATTGGTTTAAAGCTTAGTATCCCGTTCCCATCATCTAACACAATGAGTCAAACCTCAAAGGCGAAGTATGATTATTTACTTGCTCAAAAAAACACAGAGCAACAAAAAATAAAATCAGATTTACAGGTAAGACAAATTTATACGGACTATGACAAAGCGTTAAGTCAGGCTACTGCCAATAAGGAAATATATTTATTAAGAAAAGAGAATTATCAAAAATACCTGAACCTGTACACTGAAGGACAGGCAAGCCTTGAACAAACACTTAATAAGTTTAATGAAATGGTAAGCAGCCACTATAACCTTGTTTCTTCGCAGGTAACAGTACTCAATGCCAAAACAAAAATTGATATTAATAACAGAATAAAATGAATCAGAAATTAATTCGCACGATAGTACTTACGTTTCCCGTTTTGCTTTTTTATTCCTGTGGCAAAAAAACAGAAGAGACAAAGCCGATCCGGAAAGATGTGACTGAAACGGTATTTGCTTCGGGCATACTTGAGGCTGACAATACATATGATCTTACAGCACAAGCAGACGGTTATCTTTCACAGGTAAATTTTGAGGAAGGAGATGTTGTTGCACCAGGAAATGTATTGGCTATTGTTAATAATAGAGAAGCCGCTTTTAATGAACAAAGTGCAACAGATTTGTATAAAATAGCACATCGAAACACACAAAACAATGCACCTGCTTTACAGCAGGCACAAAATACTATTAACATCAACAAACAAAAGATGGAACTGGATTTAACTAACCTGCAACGCTATCAAAAATTATGGGAGAATAACAGTATTGCTAAAATAGACCTTGACAATGCCAAGATTCAATATGAATCTTCAAAGTCAAACTATGAAAATGCTTTGGAGAATTACAAGCAATCGCAACAGCAAGCCAATCAGCAGGCTATCAGTACACAAGCAACCAAAAATATATACGAATTAATTACTGGCAAAAACAAAATAAGTGCCGTTGTAGCGGGGAAAATTCTAAAGAAGTATAAACAACCGGGTGACTACGTAAAACGTGGTGAAAGTATTGCATTAATTGGAAATATACATGATATATACTCGAAAGTGAATGTTGATGAGGGCAATATAGGGAAAATCAAGGTCGGTCAAATCGCATATATACAATTGAACATAAATAAGGAAAAAATCTATAAAGGTACAGTTAAGGAGATTTATCCTTCGTTTGATGAGAGCACCCAGTCATTCATTTGCAAACTTGCTTTTACTGACAGTTTAGATTTTACTATTGTAAACACACAATTGCAAAGCAACATCATAGTAACAACAACAAAAAATGCATTGCTTATTCCTAGAAAATATCTTGATTTTGGAGGATATGTGCAGGTAAAAGGACAAAAAGAAAAAGTAAAAGTTGTTACGAAGTTTGTAAGCAATGAATGGGTCCAGGTATTAAGTGGAATAGATGAAAATACTGTCTTGGTTACAGAAAATCTGGCGGCCAATAAAACAAATACTTCAGAGGCAGGAGCACAATTAAACTGATAATAATGAAACGCAGTATAAATACAGACATTGCTTTTACACACATAATTACCAGGAAAAGACAAACACTCGTTGCAGCATTAGGTGTTACTCTTGGTGTCGGGATATTTTTATTTATGAATTCACTGACATCTGGCTTTTCTTCCTTTTCGACAGATGAAATGTTTAAAAACAGCGCCCACATCAAGATTTATAAGGATGATGAATTGAGTCAGCCTCTGATGCCTTTTCCAGATTCTCGACATGTTGCTGTTATTGTGAATCCTCAGATTACCACTCTGTCGAAGAAGATAATTAATCCTGAACAGTTGCTGTCGAGAATTAAAAAACAGCCCTATGTTGTGAATGCAATTGCACAGGTAGGTTTTGACGCATTTTATAACCGCGGCAAGGCACAGTTAAGGGGAGACGGCAATGGTGTAAATATACTTGAATATGACGCCATGTTCAAGACAGGCAAATACATAGTGGCAGGCAGCTTGAACGGGGTACAAGGCAACTTAAATGGTATCATCATAGGAAGTGGCATTGCGGAAAAGTTAAACCTTGGAATCAATGATAATATTACAGTAACTTCTTCCTATAACGTTGTAAAAGTAATGAAAATAGCAGGCATTTTTACAACCGGCAATAGCATAACTGACAATGCAAAATCCTATATGAATATTACCACAGCACAGCAATTTATAAAAGAAGGGCCTTCCTACGTAAGTAATATTTTTATAAACGTACCCGATCCTAATGAAAGTGAAAAGTACGCGGTTATGTTGCAACAATTAACACCATATAAGGTAGAAGACTGGAAAACTACGAATGCAGATGTATTGGCAAGCGGCAAGACGAGAGATATATTAATGAGTGCTATCTCTCTCTCTATTTTAGTAGTAGCAGCTTTTGGTATCTACAATATTCTCAGTTCAACGATAGCACAAAAAATAAATGACATTGCCATATTAAAAGCAACAGGATTTGCGGGCAAAGATGTAGTCAGGATTTTTCTATCCGAAGCGCTCATAATGGGATTCATTGGCACCCTAATGGGGCTGGTTGTTGGTGGCGTGCTTATTGCAATAATGTCAAGAATATACATGGGCGGCCCAGTGGGTTATTTCCCTATCCGTTTTGAACCCGGACTTTTTGCAAAAAGCTTTGGGTTAGGTTTGTTTATTACACTTTGTGCTGGTTATTTTCCAGCAAGGAAAGCTGCAAGAGTTGACCCTGTAGAAATCTTTAGAAAATAATCCGAACATGGAAAAAAAAGAAGTTATTTTAAGTACAAAATCATTAGGGAAATATTTTTATGACCCCGTTAAATTTAAGGTTTTAGACGATATTAGTTTTGAGGCATATAAAGGGGAGTTTTTAACATTAGTTGGCAAAAGTGGTTCGGGCAAATCCACTTTACTCTACTGCCTCAGCACAATGGACACGTCTTACGAAGGAGAGTTATTTGTTAATAATGAAAGAATAACAGGAAAGAAAACAAATGAATTAGCGGCGTTACGAAACAGGAATATCGGATTCGTATTTCAGTTCCACTACTTGTTACCTGAATTCTCTTGCCTGAAAAATGTGATGATCCCGGCGTTGAAGCTGGGAAAATACACTTACCAAGAAGTAGAAGAAAGAGCATACCATAAACTGGATGTTTTAGGCATCAAAGAGCAGGCATTAAAACCAGCAGCAAAGCTAAGCGGGGGGCAGCAGCAACGGGTAGCTATTGCCAGGGCGCTTATCAACGATCCTGCAATTATTATGTGCGACGAACCAACAGGCAATTTAGATAGTAAGAACACTAAAATTGTATTTGATGTTTTTACACAGATAGCACATGAGTTTGGTCAAACCATAATTGCAGTAACCCATGATAATGATTTTGCCCAAGCCAGTGACCGAACGATTGAATTGGCGGATGGGAAAATCATCAGCCATGATAAGAATTTTATTGATATTCATTAAGTCACCGGTAGAAAACTTTCCATGATTCCCCCTGCCGATTGGATAAAAAACTCTATATTAAACTTATTATGGAAAGAAAGAATGTCATCATAAAGCTATTTTTTTTAGATGCCGAAAATCAGACTATTGAGTTTTTTGCATGCAATTTCCCCTTCCCACGCTAAAAACAAACTTAGTAACACTTGGAGGATTTAAAATTCACGATCTGCTTCAATTTAAATTTGAATTAAATCTTCGAACAACGAGTAGGAATTTAAAAACAAATTTCTACTTTTGTATTTAACAAAATTGTTCAATAAATATGTTTTATAAAAAAGACAGCTATGCCGACCCGGAAAAATTGATTAAGGTAGCAGCAAAAAAAGTTTTTTTGAAGAAGGGGTTAAAGGGGGCCCGTCTGCAAGAGATTGCGGATGAAGCGGGCATCGCCCGGACAGCACTTCACTACTACTTTCGTAGTAAAGAGAAACTATTTCTCACCGTCTTACGGGATGTTTTTTATGATATCAATCTAGGGGCAAAAGCGTTAACAAACCAGGGATCAACTATCGTTGAGAAAATGGAATTCTTCGTCACTCAGTATTTTGACAAAGTTTGCCAGGAACCGGGGCTGGATCTGTTTATACTCAACGAGTTTAATACCCATCCCAATTTAATGAAGGAGGTGCCAATGGATAATACGATTATCAGTCTTACCGATGCGATGCTTCATGAAATTGAAAAAGCGGTAGAAAGAAAAGAAATCACCGGGAATCCTAAACAAATCTTTATGACGCTGATGGCCATTTGTATGTTTCCGTTTGCGGCAAGTGGCTTGCTGCAAAATATCTTAAAGCTTAACAATGAACAATATTTTCAATTGATGAGCAATAGAAAGGCTTACGTGATCAATTTTTTGAAAATGAACTTCAATTAATGTTTTTTTTTGAATCAATTAAACAAAAAAGTTAAACAATAAAATTATATAAAAATGAAAAATAAAGCTTTCCAGCTACTCTGCTTATTACCAGTATTTATTATGCTGACCCGTTCAGCAAGAGCACAGCAGGTAATGTCATTAGAGCAATGTATAGATACCGCCTTACGTCAAAGCCTACAACTTAGGGCCGACAATTATGATCTGGAGAAAACCAAAGCCGGCGTGCAGCAGCAATATAGTGCATTGTTGCCTAACATTAACGGCAGTGCTTCATATCAGTATTCTTTCCAGGTGCAAACATCCGTTATTCCGGCAGAAGCTTTTGGCGGACCAGTTGGCACTTATAGCGCAGTAAAGTTTGGGGTGCCGCAAACAAAAAATGCACAAATAACATTAAATCAAACCATTTTTAACCCGTCGGTTACCATCGGTTTAAAAGCTGCAAAACTGGCTGTAAACCTTAATCAATTACAAATACAAAGCAGTAAGGAAGATTTGGTTTACAATCTTTCAGCTACCTACTACAATATCCAGTCAGTATTAAAACAAATTGAACTAAGTAATGAAACACTAAACAATACGGAATCATTGCTAGCCAGTATGCAACAGCAGCTGAAGGCCGGGTTGGCTACCCAAACTGACGTTGACAGGCTTACCGTAACCCGCGATAACGACAAAGCTAGCCTGCAATCTCTTGCAAATAATCGGGAGAAGTATTATAATTTATTGAAGACGCTGATGAACCTGCCCTTGGTCACCAGCATCACAGTAGTGCCATTTACCGATAATGAGGCCAGCAATGCGCTGCTGCAAACGCCTACGTTCAATCCAGATTCAAAAACCAATTATCGGCAGATCATGGAAAATATAAATATTTCCAAACTGGAGCGTCAGAATATCAAAGCTGGATATTTGCCGAATCTTTCCTTAAACGGGGGCTATGGACTTTATGGCAACTATACCAATGCCGACCCTTTTAAAAGCATCAATGGTAAATATTATCCGTCGTCCTACGTCGGTCTAAAACTGACCATTCCCATTTTTGATGGTTTCAGTATCAGATATCAGGCCAAACAAAAGGACTTTGAAATCAAAAAATACGAAGTCCAGGCGCAGCAGACCATTCAACAAAACAATAAGGAACTTGCCGATGCCTACGAAGACCTGAAAAGCAACTTTATTACCTATCAAAACCAGCAACGCAACTTGGCGCTGGCGCAAAAGGTCATGAGGGATATTGACACACAATATAAGAGTGGACTGGTAAAGGTAAGCGACTTTATAAATGCCAGCAGTGATTTGCACACAGCGCAAAATAATTTCGTTAACGCGCTCATTAACATCAAGCAAGCAGAATTAAATCTTAAAAAAACACAAGGAACCTTGCTTAAAAACTAAAACTCATTAGTAAAAATCAATAACAACACACATATCAATTATAATAAAATGAAAAAAACAACCAGACTTATTGTCATCATTGCCGTTCTGGGCTTAGTAGCGCTTACGATATTCAAGTTGGCTTCCAATAAGAAAGAAGTTACGGAGAGGGTATACCATGCCAATATCAATGCTAAGGCCTTAGTTCAGGTCGATACTGTTAAAGAGTCGTCTTTTGGAGCATCAACCACCTTCCTTGGAACCTTTTCGCCAAGCAGGGAAGTATCCATAGCTTCTGAAACATCAGGAAAAGTGATCACCGTTGGCATAAAAGAGGGCAGCCAGGTTGTTGCGGGAACGCTGATCGCTCACCTTAATGATGCTGTATTGCAGGCCCAATTCAGTTCAGCGAAGGCAAACCTTGCCAACGCGGCAACCACATTAAAACGTTATAACGCGGCGCCGACCGGTGTTACCCAATTGCAAATGGACAACGCCCATACCCAGGTACTTACTAATCAGGCCCAAATTGAGCAATTACAAAGACAAATCGATCAATATACAATCAAGGCACCTTTTGCCGGTGTGATAACGGCACGCAACTTTGATTTGGGGGCGATAGTATCACCTGGAACAACGCTGGCTACGCTTATTGACATAGCGACACTTAAACTAGAGATAAGCGTTCCGGAGAAATATGTAATGCAATTTAAGAAAGATATGTCCCTGAACGTAAAAACGGATGTGTACCCTAATACAATTTTTAAAGGAGCTGTAGATTACATATCCAGTAACGCTGATGCTTCGCACAATTATACTGTAAAAGTTTTGGTAACCAACACCGTGCAATCGCCACTAAGGGCAGGCATGTACGGTAATGTTATCGTCGGCAGTTCTGCATTGCAAAACGCGATCAGTATTCCCCGCTCTGCTTTGTTAGGCTCTTCACAAAAACCGCAAGTTTATGTGGCACAAAACGGCGTGGCGAAACTTCGCGATATAGAAATCGGTGCCAGCAATGAAACAGATGTTCAAGTAACCAATGGATTGAAAGTCAATGATATCGTAATCACAGGAGGATTAGTAAATCTGACCGGCGGCACTAAAATAGATGTGAAATAGCTAAAACCGGTAGAGGAATTTTTACCACCACGCTTTTAAACCATAAAATTAAAAAAATATAAATATGTCATTAACCGAAATAGCCATAAAAAGACCCTCACTCATCATCGTTATATTCACGGTGCTAATAGGGGGCGGTTTGTTTTGTTATCAGCAGCTGAGTTACGAATTACTGCCTGATATCTCTAATCCTACACTGGTGATAACTACCAGTTACCCAGGCGCCGCGCCAGCTAACGTAGAACAAACAGTTACTAAAAAAATAGAAGACGAGCTGAGCACAGTTGATGGTATAAAAACCATTACGTCGCAGTCACTGGAAAGTACATCGATTATAACCGCCGAGTTTGTTACTGGCAGCAATATTGACGAGAAGCAGCAGGATGCACAGCGGAAAATAAATAACATCAAAGGCGATTTGCCAACGGATGTAAAAGCATCCAGTATCAGCAAAGTAACCCCAAGCGACCAGCCTATTATGCAAATGATGGCGACATCATCACTGGACAATGCCGATTTCTATGATATTATCAAAAATCAGATCAATCCACTGTTTCAACAAATACCGGGTGTCGGTGAGATTACGTTGATAGGCGGACAAGAACGGGAAATCCAGGTGAACATTAATAAAAGTAAGCTGGACTATTACGGGCTCTCTATCCTTAATGTGACCGCTGCTGTAGCCAATGGTAACCAAGAGCTTCCGGCGGGTAAAGTAAAATCCGAGTCGACCGGGCAAATGACAGTACGCCTTTCGGGCAAATATAGCTCAGTAGCGCAATTGAATGACCTGGTAATCGGTATGCCTTCCACTGGCAGCCCTATCAGGTTAAGAGATGTAGCGAGTGTAGCTGATGTTACAAAAGACGTCACCTCTGTGTTCCGTTATAACGGGCAAAATGGTATTGGCTTGCTGATTAAAAAACAAAACGATGCCAACGCGGTTGCCATCAGCCAGCTGATCAAACAAAAGATTTCCGGCATTGAAAAAACATATGTATCAAAAGGCGTAAAATTTATTATCGCTGATGATACTTCTGATTATACATTAGAAGCCGCACACGGGGTTGTAGATGACTTGATACTGGCTGTAATTTTGGTGGCGATCATCATGCTGCTGTTCCTGCACAGCCTCCGTGATTCGCTTATCGTACTTCTGGCTATCCCGACATCACTTGTCGCAACCTTTATTTCGATGTATCTTTTTGGCTATACACTGAATTTAATGACCCTGCTTGCCTTGTCATTAGTAATAGGCATTTTGGTGGATGATAGCATAGTAGTACTCGAAAATATACATCGCCATCTAGCAATGGGCAAGGACAAAGTTACAGCTTCACTGGATGGACGTTCCGAAATAGGTTTCTCGGCCATAGCCATTACCATGGTGGATGTGGTTGTTTTTGGCCCGCTTTGCCTGATTCAAAATACGGTAGGCTCTATTTTGCGCGCTTATTCATCCACCATTGTGGTGGCCACATTAATGAGCCTTTTTGTGTGTTATACACTTACGCCATGGCTTGCTTCGCGTTTTGGAAAGATAACCATTCTGGATAACAGAAAGCTTCAGCATAAACCCCTTCTACTATTCGAAAAAATGATTACCGGATTAACCAACTGGTACACCAATGCTTTAAAATGGGTGCTCAGCCATAAGTTGATTATGAGCGGTTTTGTAGTGTTGCTTTTTATATTGCTAAGCCAGGTTATGAAATTAGGGGTTATCGGTAGCGAGTTTGTAACCGCTACCGATAAGGGACAGTTCAGACTTGCGCTGGAGTACGATAAAAATACAACTGTAAAACAAAACAATTTACGCACGTTACAAATAGAAGACTACCTCCGCAGACAACAAGACGTAACGACGGTTTTTAGTAACGTAGCGGGTTCAAGTACATCGTCATTGGTATCTGGCGTAGGTTCTGATTACAAATCAGAGCTGACGGTAACCTTAGTTGACAAAAAAGAGAGGACTCTTCCCACAGAGAAAATAATGTTGCAGAAGAGTCAGGACATCGCCCAACACTTTCCAGGGGTGAAGATAAGCCCGACGATGGTAGATATGGTTAATGGCGGCGAACCTATTCAACTGGTATTAAACGGCGAGAACAGCACCCAACTGATGGCAACTGCTAATCAGTTGAAGCAGCAAATTAAAGCTATGCCTGGCGCAATTAACACTACGCTAAGCGTTGAAGAAGGTAATCCGGAGGCCGAAGTAAGGATCAATCGGGAAAAAATGAGCCAGCTCGGCCTGAACGTTAACCAGGTAGGGGCTGTTTTGCAAAATGCCTATGCCGGTAATACTGATGCCAAATACCGAGTGGGCACCAACGAATACGATATCCGGGTAAAATTTGACGATTTTGACAAGCACAGTGTAGAAGATGTAAAAAATATTGAGTTTATCAATGCATCTGGCCAATTGATCAGGTTATCACAATTTGCCGATGTGGTACAAGGCAGCGGGCCCAGCGTATTGGAACGTAAGGACAGGCGTACTTCCGTAACTGTCAAAAGCAACGTGCTTGGAGTTACATCAGGTGTAGTTGCCGATAGTATCAAACAACTATTGATAGAAAAACCATTACCTGCAGGCATTGATTTGCGCTGGAGCGGCGATGTGGAACGTCAGGGCGATTCATTTGGAGCTATGGGACTCGCTATTATGGCAGCTGTAATACTCATGTACCTGGTAATGGTCGCCTTGTACAATAATTTTGTTTATCCTTTTGTGGTATTATTTTCTCTACCGGTGGCCTTCATAGGCGTATTTCTGTTATTGGCGTTAACCAAATCCTCTATGAGCATTTTCACCATATTGGGTATGATTATGTTAATGGGGCTGGTGGCCAAAAATGCTATCCTGATAGTTGACTTTGCCAACCACCTTAAAGAGAAGGGCTATACCAGTTGGCAGGCGTTAATAGAAGCTGGAAAAGAACGTTTACGTCCTATACTTATGACAACGATGGCTATGATTATTGGTATGTTACCAATAGCTACATCAAGCGCGGCGGGCAGCGAATGGAAAAACGGACTGGCATGGGTGATCATAGGCGGCCTATCGTCAAGTCTTTGCCTTACTGTTTTCGTCGTACCTATGGTTTACTATTGCGTTGACCGTTTCGGCGATAAATTCAGACAGCGCTTTCCAAAAAAAGAAGTGACCACCAGTCAGTTCGTAACAACGTCTAACCATCATTGATCATCTAAAAAATTTAAACAAACAGGCACCTGCTTCCGGGTAAGTGCCTGTTTAAATTAGTTAAGAATTTTTATGGCTGATATTGAAAAGTACATAGTTGAAAATGCAACATCCCTATTTGCTGCTTATGGACCACAAGCAGTTACCATGGATGACATCGCATCCGTGTGCGGGATTTCTAAAAAAACGCTTTATCGCTTTTTCGAAAATAAAGAGATGCTGATTGTATGTATTCTTAAAAATTTATTTGATACAAGCATACTATCATGGAGACCAGATGAGGGAGCAAAGCCTGATGCTTTGCATGAATTAGACCGCTTTTTAAACGTTATTCAAAATATGCTAACTATTTTAACGCCTGCATTCTTTCATGGAATAAGAAAGCAGGCGCCCATGGGGTATCATTTACTTGCCGAGTTTGGGGTGTTCACTTTAAGCCCATTCCTGGTTGGGATTGTTAAAAATGGCCAGTCAGAAGGTGTTTTCAAAATTGAAATAGAAGCTGGGGCCGCGACGACGCTATATTGTCAGTTACTAAAAAACATAATGGAGAATGCACCTGATTTTTTCAATGACAAACCGCTATCCATTCAATCAGCTAATTTATTTTTTCGTCAGGGATTATTAAACCATAAAACAAAAGACAGCTTTGCCTAAAAGAAGCCAAAAAGATAATAATAAACTATGGTTTGAAATTACCCCGATTATCTGCTGAAGAGTTTCTTTGCGACAAACTCGTCAAAAAAATAATTCCGATAAGCATTCCCTATCGGGATCTCATGTTTACGGATAAAAACAGTATTATTATCAAACGAGTCGATTTCCCTTAAATTAATTATATAACCTTTGCTGATACGTACAAAAAAGCTCTGAGGTAATTGTTTGTGAATCGTTTTTATATTCATAGCAGTAATAATCCGCTGTTCGTCGGTATGCAATATGACATAATCTTTTAAGCTCGCGATAAATAGGATATCTTTTAAAGCGACTCTGAATATTTTTCGTTCCGCTTTTACAAAAAAGTAATCGTTAGCTACCGTCTCTATATGATCGCCGGAATGATCTGTTTTTAAAAGCTGAAGGTAGGAAGCTGCTTTACTCACGGCCTTTTGGAAGCGCTCGCTTTGAACGGGTTTAACCAGATAATCGATGGCCTCAACCTCATAACTATCAAGAGCATATTCACTGAACGCCGTTGTAAAAATAACCAACGTTTCATAAGGGACAGTTTTTGCAAATTCGATACCGCTTATACCTGGCATTTGTATATCGAGAAAGATCAGGTCAACTGCATGGTCCGCCATGAACTTTGAAGCCGCATTGGCACTGTTGAAGCTACCCAAAAGGTGCAGGTCTTTTGTTTTTTCAACCAGCAATTGAATAGCCTCCCTGGCTAGCGGTTCATCATCTACTACGATGCAATTCATAACTTTATCATTAAGGCTACGCAAAAAAGATGTGCTTCGTCTCTTACATACAGATCATGCTGGCCAGGATAAAGTAATTCAAGCCTTCGCTTTAAATTAGCTAATCCCAAACCACCTGGGTTGCTTTTCACTTTCACCGGTGGCTTTGAGTTGATGCATTTAAAATACAACTCGTCACCCTTTACTTTAAAATTCAAATCAACAAAAGATAGTCTTTCAGCATCCACATTATGTTTGATGGCGTTTTCTACAAAGGTAATAAATAACAACGGCGCTACTTGTACCCCATTAATTTCACCCTCTTGATTTATTTGGAAATCGAAGTTATCCCGGCGTATTTTTTCCAGGTTAAGAAAATCAGTCAGAAATTGAATATCGGCCGTAACCAGCACTTTTGGCCTTGTACTGTCATACAACTGGTAGCGCAAAAGATCGCTAAGTTTCATTAATACCTGTGAAGCTTTTACGGGATCTTTCTGAGTAAGCAAATTAGCATTATTCAGCATATTAAACAGAAAATGTGGATTAATCTGATTCTTGAGCTGTTCTAATTCAGCCTGTATAGTAGTTTTCTCCAGTTCATTGATACGCTCCGAATCTCTTATCCAACGTTGAAAGAGTTTGATCGCTGTAGACGCGGCAACCAGCACAACAATCCAAAATATAGTGGGCACTAATATTTGATCTTTGCGGTCAGCTTCCAAATATGGTTTTACATGGCTTACCAGCAAGTAGGCCAGTCCAAGATATGCTACAATCCCAAAGCCATATCCATAGTACCGGTTGCGCAGCAAAAACTTCGGCACCAAAAGGTACATATTCGTATAAAACATGAACAACAGTAAAGACAAGAGACTGATTTTGATATAGTATGCGAAAGATTCGTCAGGCAAAATAGGGACATTATAAACCATTGCACTGATTACAAATAAGGCAATGAAATGCCGAAACAACCTGTATCTGGGATTTGTCCATAATCCCCAGGGGGAATTTTTATTCAATGGCCTGTGCTGCTCGTCCACGATAAATTAAATTATGATATTGTTCATTCAAATATACGACCACTGTATAGGATGAAAGTTCGATTTTAATATAAAAACGTTCATTTATATCACCTTGAATACTCTGCTTACTCCATGTCAACCGTCTATTTTACGATAATCGATTTGCTTTGTGTTGTATGCGCGCTAAAATAGCCCAATGCAGTTGGGGAAATGTTGGATGGTGGGTTTGCCGGCGCAACTGCCCCTCCGGGGCCGTTACTGCCTCCTTGCTGCATCAGAGTATACCAATAGGTATAGACTGGTTTATCGATGCATTGCATCTCCACAGTTACGGTATCGCCGGGGTAAATATCAATATCATCTTCGCGCAGATTATTATGAACATATCTACCGTCTGTAAAATCATCGTTAAAAGCGAAGACTTGTTTCACCTGGATATTATTTACATACATCACAAAACGATACTGGTTAGTTGTCCCGGCTGGGTCCTGATAGTGTACAGTGATCTCCTTTTGGTTCTTGCTATTATCCAGCTCCCTGGTTTTTGCTGTTATAGAATCCAATTGTATCAACCCGGACATAGTTGAACTGGCTGTATACGTTTTTCCTCCCGTTAAAACGGTCATGGTATAGGTATTACCTGTGATCCCTTTCATTGAGGCGATAGAATAGGTGCCAGAAGGTCCTTCGGTAAACATATAGTTAGTGCCGTTACCGTCACTAACCGAAACGACCGCACCACTTACAGGAGGATAGGTATTTGTAGTTGTAAAAGTAACATTACGGCTGAGTTTAACGTATTGAACACCACTCATGTCGGTAATATTGCCCTCTATAACCAGTTTACCGGTATCGTCGCCTAATTTAAGGTCAATGACCTTGGTACATGACATTGTTACGAATAATAAAAAAAGTATGACGATCTGATATTTTAAGTTCATTATTTTCATGCGGTTTGATCATTTAAATTTGAAGTTCCAGGTAACAGAAGGAATAAGCGTTGCAAAAATGCTGGTCTCCACCGCTTCTGTAGTATTTGGCACGGTCTTGCTATCCCGAAAAGTAATAAGATATGGATTCCGGTGACTATAGACATTATATATCCCGAATGTCCAGCTGGAATGAAATCTTTTGTGCTCCTTTCCTTCCAATGTGGCGCCTATATCCAGCCGGTTCGATGCGGGCATCCGGTACCCGTTACGCTGTGAATAAGAAAAAGTAGTCAGGCCGCCAACCTCATATTTACCGGTCGGATAACTAACAGCATTCCCGGTTCCATAAGTGAAGGCTCCCGAAAACGACCAGCGCTTATTCAGCTGATAAATACCCACTACAGATAAGTCATGTGTGCGATCCTGCCGCGCCGGGTAATAACTACCGTTATTGATGGCGGCAAACTTTTGTTCTGTGCGGGATAACGTATAGCCAATCCAGCCGTTAAAACGGCCGTATTTCTTTTTAAAAAACAATTCCAGTCCATATGCCCTTCCCGAACCAAAAGTAAGTTGCGACTCCACATCCTGATTGGCGATCAATTGTGCTCCATCCTTGTAATCGATCTGGTGCTGCATCCATTTATAATAAACCTCAGCCGAAAATTCATAGGTATTGTCTTTAAAATTTCTAAACCACCCCGCAGATACCTGGTCAGCTATTTCAGGTTTGATATTGTTGCTGCTCATTACATAAAGATCAGTAGGCGTGCTGCTGGTCGAGTTAGTTAACAGGTGAATATTCTGAGTATTGCGGTTATAAGATGTCTTAACCGAGCTCTCATCATTCAGCTGGTAACTGGCAGAAAAGCGGGGTTCAAGATTAAAATAGGATTTTACCGATTGTCCCGAGCCATAGGTAGTAGAAGTAACAATATTCCCTGAGGCATCATAGGTACTGAATGTCCCCGGCCCTAAAAGGAACATACCACTTAACCTCACGCCGTACAAGAATGTCAACTGGCTATTCGCCTTCCATTCATCGCTCAGATACAACGCATTCTCAAGGCCGTACCGTTGTTCAGTACTCCTGGTGTTAAAACTGGATGAAGATGTTGTGCTAATACTACCCGGCGCAATCGAGTGATGCAAAACATTCAACCCAAACTTTAACGTATGGCTATCTGCAACCGAATATTGCAGATCTTCTTTCAGATTGAGGTCGGTAATTTTTGAAGTAGCCTTAAAATTGTCATTGCTTTGAAAGCTTTGTATAGTGTAATTATAGTTACTGTATACCAGGGAAGTATTGGAGAATAGCTTGTTGCTAAATAAATGGTTGAATCTAATCGTGCCGGTAGAATTACCCCAGTTTGTGCCAAAGGTGTTTTTTAACCCTAAAACATCCTTTCCAAAATATCCGGAAAGATAAATAGCGTTCTTGTCATCGAAATGATAGTTTGCCTTGGCGTTAAGATCATAAAAATAAAGCGAACTACCCTTAATGGTAGAGTCAGACGAAGCCTTCAGGAAAAGGTCAATATAGGTTCTTCTGGCGCTGATCATAAACGATCCTTTGTCTTTGACTAAGGGACCTTCGACTTTGATGCGCGAGGAGATCAAACCCAAGCCGCCCTGTACAGTGAAACTTTTATTATTGCCTTCATTCATTTTAATATCGAGCACAGATGACAACCGGCCTCCATATTCCGCCGGCATTCCGCCTTTGTAAATGCTGACATCCTTAATAGCATCAGAATTAAACGTTGAGAAAAAGCCAAAAAAATGTGATGCATTGTACACGGTGGCCTCGTCCAATAGGATCAGATTCTGGTCTGACGCGCCGCCCCGGACATAAAAACCGGTGTTCCCCTCACCAGCCGATTTTATGCCCGGCATTAAGGATATGGTCTTTAATACGTCCCTTTCTCCCAGCAGTACAGGCACCTGGTTAATTTGCGCCATGTTTAATTTTTCAACCCCCATTTGCGGCGTGACGATATTATCATTGTTGGGTTTATTGGCACTGATAACCACTTCTTTTAGTTCACTTTTAGGCGATAATCCAATATTAATGGTCTGACTTTGATGCAGAGAAATCCGGCGTTCAACGGTTTCATAACCTATATAAGTAAACAATAAAGTATATTCACCATCAACGGCTGATAAGGAATAAAAACCATAGGTGTTTGTTGCTGTCCCACTTTGCGGAAGTTCCTTTATTTTTACTGTAGCACCTATTAGTTGCTCACCGGTGACCTCGTCCTTAATGGTACCACTTATCGTGTATTTTTTTTGCGCAAAGGATGATGTTGCTATTAAAAATAGGACAATCAGGAGTATTGTTTTTGTCATTGATGCGGATTATTTCGAGTAATTACTACGAAAGTAATTTTAGCGGCAATCAGGAGTTTAAGAATTATAGCAAACCTGTTATAATTTATAGGAAAGTGGCGTTTGTTTATAGAAATAAAAAGCGTTAGTACGAATATTTAAAAATTTCTTGCAGGGCACATATTTTTTTGTAAATAAGGGCGAAGCACTGAACATCTCAGAAATAGGCGGTCAATGGTTCTGTAATTGCCAAGGCATCAGCGTGATTTATTCCGTAGAGTAAAACCATCATTTCATCTATTTTGTATGCCTTTATATCTATTGCATAGACATTAATTGAGATAAATTTGTCAATTGCGATATATATTCCGGATGAGCTAATTTTATAAAGACCATCAATTATAAGCAATGACGCTACCCTCATTAAAGAAACTGGTATTATCAGTCCATTTTTTTTTGCTATTAGGATTATTGGTAATTACGTGCCTACCGCTTAGCTGGCCTATAAGTTTGCCTCCACAATTTTGGATAAAGCAGGGAATCAATTATTTTTTATGGGCAGGTGTTTTTTATCTCAACCTTAATGTTTTCGTTCCGCGGATACTTTATAAAAGCAAAAGTTTTTTGTTTGCCGTACTGGTAACGTGTTCCTTGGTAATTATGGTGCTGCTTAATCGCCTGATAAGTGCGTTGCTTAACCTTCCGGTAATGATGGAGAAAATTTTTGCAAAGCAAAGGGCTCACATTAATTTTCAAAATGATCCGGTTGTTGATTTTAGCATCATTATCATTACGCTGGTTGTTTTTGGAGTCGGTATCATTATAGCAGTAGTGCAAAAGATCCAGCAGGACCAGCTTAAAGTACAAAATTCAGAAAAGGAAAAGATCAGTTCCGAGTTAGCTTTCTTAAAGGCGCAAATCAACCCACATTTCTTTTTTAATATTTTGCATACCATCCATGCATTAACCGAAACCGATACCCGGTCGGCCGGGGATTCCATATATACCTTATCTCATATGATGCGTTATGTATTGTATGATACCAAAAACGATGAAACAACGCTTGAAAAAGAGGTCAATTTTGTTGAGGATTATATCAAATTGATGCAATTAAGGCTAACGGATCAGGTTCAGATCATATTTGACAAACCCAATAATCTTAGGAATGTTAAAGTTGTACCTATGCTTTTCCTGCCGTTTATCGAAAATGCATTTAAGCATGGGATTAGTTCGATCCATCCCAGCTACATTTACATCGGTATAAAACAAATCGGCAGAACATTAAATATTGAAGTACGCAATTCGATTTTCATTGAAAAAGCAGAAAACCTGGAAGAAAGTAATGGTATTGGACTGATCAATACGCAACGCAGACTGGATCTTATTTATCCCGGTAAGCATCAGTTAAAAGTAGAAAGTAGCCAAGTAGCCAATGAATTTACGGTACAATTAAATCTCACCCTGTAATGATTATAAACTGTATAGCTGTTGATGATGAGCCGATCTCTTTAAACCGCATCTCCTCGTATATAAGCCAAACACCCTTTTTGAAGTTGTCGGGACGATATTCAAATGCGTTAACGGCCTTAAAAGCGATACATGAATTGCCAGGAATCCAACTCGTTTTTCTGGATATCAGGATGCCTGACCTTAGTGGCATTGAACTGGCCAGGATAATCGAGCAGTCGCCGAATAAGCAAAGCCTGCGCATCATTTTCACAACCGCTTACGACCAATATGCGTTGGAAAGCTATAAAGTGGCCGCACTAGATTACCTACTGAAGCCGTTTAATTTTGTGGATTTTTCCAAAGCGGTAACGCGGGCACAGGAATACTTTGCCATGCGGGAAAACCAGCAACCGGCGACTCAACAAACTCAGGCAGCTTATTTAGCGGAACAGGAATACATTTATCTTAAAGTCGAATACCAGCTTGTCAAGGTCAACATCAGTCACATTCTCTATATCGAAGGTTTCAAGGATTATATCAAGGTTTACCTGTCTAACGAAGCCAACCCCATCTTTACATTGACCAGTCTGAAAAATCTGGAAGAAAAATTACCTCCCAGTAATTTTCTTCGGATTCACCGCTCCTTTATTGTTGCGCTCGATAAAATCAAATCAGTTACCAAAAATTCAGTGCAAATCAATCAGACTACTATTCACGTAACCGAACAGTACAAAGAAGTATTCACTCATTTTTTAAGGACATGGACCTGATTGCAGACTGGCCCCATAGATTGAAACCCTCATTCTATCTATGTTCTGCTGCTGAGTGTCTATAACGCTTTTTTTAGTACAACATTCCTTATTCCTTTGATACTCATGTTAAGGATCAAAGAAAATATCATCAATGTAATGACTAAAATAATGCCGTACCTACTCATGGGGCTTTGCTGTATTGTCATTCCTATGAATCCAGTAATTGCGCAGGATACAACCCAGATGGCCTCTCTTAAATGGGATCTGCAAACCTGTCTCGATTATGCCAAAAAGAATAACATTCAACTAAACAGCCTCAGACTTAGCCAAAAAACAAGTGAACAAGAATTGCTGCTGTCCCAGGCGGGAGTATTACCTAACCTATATGGTTCGGCAACACAGTACGCTACCCATAATAATACCCCAGCAGGCACTTCCGGAGATTACAAGTCCCGCGTATTTGGCTCAGGCAATTATGGTTTAACATCTTCCTGGACATTATACCAAGGAGGATATTTAAGAAGCGATATACAGCAAAAAAACTTATCGGTAGAATCCGCTAACCTGAGCATTTTACAACAGGAAAACGATATTACCCTTCAGATCACGCAATATTATCTGAACGTACTATTGGATAAGGAAACAATCATTTATCAGCAAAATGTCCTTAGCACTTCTAAGGCACAGGTTGATCAGGCCAATGAACGGTTTAAAGCCGGCAGCATTGCCAAGAAGGATGTAACACAACTGGTGGCGCAATATGCCAATGATAAATATTCCCTAATCACTTCTGAGAACGCGCAGCGGCAGGATCTGATTAATTTAAAGCAGCTATTGCAAGTACCTACTTCCACTCAGTTTGATATCGTGGTACCGGATACTATCCTTTCAAAAAAAGCGATCGTTAGCTTGTATTCGGTTCAGCAAATAGCGCTTGCGAACCGCCCTGAAGTAAAAAACAGCCAGCTGGGGATTGATATCGCGAAAGTGGGTTTAAACAAAGCCAAATCCGGCTACCAACCTACGTTAACCGCCTCCGGTTTTATAGGGTCGAGTTATGCCGGGTCAACACCGGGTTATTTTACGCAGTTGAGTAATGGCTTTAATCAGCAGGTCGGCCTTTCTTTATCCGTGCCGATTTTTACTAAAAGGCTCAATAAAACAAATGTAGCCGAGGCAAAGATCAATATCGACCAGGCACAGCTAACCCTTAAAGATACCAAGACGGCCCTTTCATTAAATATCGAAAAGGCATACATCAATGTGATTAACGCGCAGAACCAGTTTGACGCCGCCGAAGAAGCTTTTAAATCCAACCAGGAAACTTACCGGGTAGCGAATGAGCAGATCAAATTAGGGGTTTCTAATATGGTGGAGTTCTTACAGCAGAAAACACTTTACATACAGGCATTACAACAATATATACAGGCAAAATATAATGCCGCATTAACCATAGAGATCTATGATTTCTATAAAGGTGAACCCGTTAAACTTTAACAGTCCAAGAAATAAGATGAAAAAAAGTTATAAAAAGATACTGATCACATTATCGGTTATCGTAATTGCAGGCCTGGTTTGGTTCGTTGCATTTAAGAAAAAAGAACAACCCATTGTATTACCAACCGAGAAACCAACCTACGGTTATATATCGCAATCGGTGACTGCTACGGGTACTATTCAGCCGTTAGATACGGTTTCAGTGGGTACACAGGTTTCAGGCACCATTAGTGCGGTAAATGCGGATTTTAATTCCAGAGTTAAAAAGGGGCAATTGCTGGCCCAACTGGATAAAACATTGCTACAGGCCGTAGTTGACCAGAACCGCGCTAACCTGCAAACCCAACGCAGCCAACTGATCTTTAACCAAAGCAATTTTGCCAGGCAAAAACTGTTGTACTCCACCGGCTCTATCAGCAAACTGGATTATGAGACATCTTTAAATACTTATAATGCAGCTGTTGCGGGGGTTGCCAACGCGGAGGCGCAACTGAGGTCTTCCACAAAAAACCTTTCGTATGCCGATATTTATTCACCTATTGACGGGGTTGTATTATCTAGGAACATTAGTATTGGCCAAACTGTGGCTGCAAGCTTTAGCACGCCTACATTATTTGTGCTGGCTAAAGATATCACCAAAATGCAGGTGCAGGCTGCCATTGACGAAGCTGACATCGGCAATGTAGCCAAGGGACAGCGTGCTTCCTTTACAGTTGATGCTTATATTGAAGATTCATTTAAGGGAACAGTTGCTGAAGTAAGGCTTCACCCTAAAGTATCTTCAAATGTAGTAACGTATACGACAATCATTAATGCCCCGAATGATGATATGAAGCTAAAGCCAGGCATGACCGCGAATATTACCGTTTACACCAAAGAACAAAACAATGCCTTATTGATAAGCTCTAAAGCTTTGAACTTTACACCGGATTCCATTATAAACAAGCAATTTGTTTTACAGCCCGTCAAGGCAAAAGCGGAAACAAAGGAAGCCGGTTCCAACGTAGGTAAAGCAGGTTCCGTTTGGATTAAGAAAGGCAATATACTGGTTCAAACGCTTGTAATAATCGGATTGGATGACAATACCCACGCGGAGATACTGAAAGGGCTAAATACTAGCGATGAGGTTGTTTCCTCGTTGCCTGTACCAGGTGGTGTAGTTGCCGAATCCAGTTCAATCTTACCGGCCCCTCCTGGCGCAAAGAAGAAGCAATAATGAAAAAGATACTTGAACTGAGCGACATCAAAAGGCAGTTCCAGATGGGAACGGAAATAGTTCGTGCTTTAAAGGGTGTCTCCTTTGATGTAATGGCTGGTGAGTTTGTCACCATCATGGGCAGTAGCGGGTCTGGTAAAACTACCCTGCTTAATACACTTGGATGTTTGGATAAACCAAGCGAAGGGACTTATCTGCTGGATGGCGTCAACATTGGGGGGCAGAACCGCGACCAGCTGGCCAAACTGCGTAACGAAAAAATTGGATTTGTATTTCAGGCCTATAATTTATTGCCCAGAACAACAGCGCTCGAAAATGTAGAACTACCCCTTTTTTACAACCCAACAATTAGTCCAGCAATTCGCAAAGAACGCGCGATAGCCGCATTGGAGGCTGTAAGGCTTGCTGACAGAATGCATCACATGCCTAATGAGCTTTCAGGTGGACAGCAGCAGCGGGTAGCCATCGCAAGAGCTTTGGTTAACGAGCCGGTGATGATACTCGCAGATGAGGCCACAGGTAACCTAGATTCGCGTACCTCCTACGAAATCATGGCGCTGATGCAGGAACTTAATGAAGTACAAGGCAAAACCATAGTATTTGTTACGCATGAACCAGATATAGCTGCCTTCAGTAGCCGGACGGTTATCCTTAAAGACGGCAGGGTGGTAAAAGACACCTTTCACAAGAACAGGAAATCGGCAAAAGAAATGCTTGCCGCCTTACCGGTAACAGATGATTATTGATTTATAGATCATGAAAATAATAAATTTAATAAGACTTGCTTTGAGAGCGTTACAGCGTAATAAACTCAGGGCTGTATTGACGATGCTGGGGATCATAATTGGTGTTGCCGCTGTAATTACCATTGGCGCCATCGGGGCAGGGTCCAAAATAAGCATACATAATTCTCTTGCAGGGTTAGGTTCCAACCTGATCACAGTAATGCCTAACAGTAATGTGCCTGGTGGTGCAAGGCTGCAAGGCGCCAATGTAGAGACCTTGACGATAAAAGATATATTAGCGATTGAAAAAAGTGCTACTTATATTAATGGGATTTCGCCATCTTCTCAATCCAAAGGGCAAGCCATAAACGGTTCGTTAAACTGGCCAACAACCATAGAGGGAGTAAATTCACAATATCTCGCTATAAAAAATATGTCCATTAGCGATGGTATCATGTTTTCCGACAGGGACGTAAGGACCTTTGCAAAAGTTTGTTTAATTGGACAAACGGTGGTGAAAAACCTTTTTCCGAAAGGCGTTAACCCGTTGGGCAAAATCATCCGCTTTAACAAGATTCCTTTCCAGGTCATCGGGATCTTAGCCGTAAAAGGGCAAAATACTTTTGGGCAGGATCAGGATGATATTATTTTATCACCCTATACCACAGTACAGAAGCGTGTAATTGCGTCTATTTATTTCGGGAGTATCTACGCTTCGGCAAAATCCGAGGCCCTGTCAGAAGCTGCATCAGATGAGATTTCAAAGATATTGAGGGTAACACACCGTTTGCGTGCTACGGAAGATGATGATTTCGTGATCAGGACGCAGGCAGAACTGATCAAAACATTGGGAACCATTACCGGCTTACTAACTGCCCTGCTGACCGCTATTGCAGGTATATCATTAATTATCGGAGGTATCGGTATCATGAATATCATGTATGTTTCAGTGACAGAGCGCACCAAAGAGATTGGACTCAGGATGTCTATTGGTGCCCGTGGAAAAGACATACTCAACCAATTTTTGATCGAAGCCATTATGATCAGTATTACAGGCGGGGTTATCGGGATTGTAATTGGGCAGGGTTTAGCATTCATCATTGCCAAGGCATTGGCATGGCCCCCTGTTTTAAATGAATCGTCGATTATCGTTTCATTCACCGTGTGTACGGTGATCGGTGTGTTCTTTGGATATTACCCGGCGCTAAAAGCCTCAAAACTTGACCCGATAGAAGCGCTGCGATATGAATAAGCAAAACCAAATTAACCCAATTTATAAACACTTAAATTAACTGAAATGATCAGAAAATCGCTAACAACCGCATTATTCACTCTCGCCGTAATCGCCACATGTTTTGGTGCAGATATTACCGGTAAATGGACAGGTAAAGTAATGAATCAATTCGACGTGACCTATATATTTAAAGTTGATGGCGAAAAGCTAACGGGAACAACTACAGGTCCTGACGGAACGTCCGTCACCCTTCAAAATGGTGTTATCAAAGATGATGACCTGTCGTTCACCATGGACTTGATGGGCAATACCACCAAAGTTACCGGTAAGGTCAAGGACAATGTGATCACATTGACACTGCCGGGCATGAACGGTGGGGATGCCATAACCCTGGTTTTAAAGAAAGAAAAGTAAACGAATTCCATTAAGATCGGGGTAGATTCATCAGTAGTTCACCCCGATCTGATTTTACAGCACAAACATTTCGCCTGTTTTTCAGGGTACTTATTGCTACTCAAAAAGCAGGTTATACAATATTGAACATCGGGAAATCCCTATGATCACTAAAGTAAGAAGACAGCGAATTAACAGCTATCTTTTTACTCGATATAAGAGTTAGAACAAAGAGGTGTAACATAAGGGGCGCGATAATCTTCCGATTCCGAAAACGAGGCCGATAGCTTCGCGCTGATTCACTATTAAAACCTATAATTCCCATTTGAAACGGATATACTTCCAGGCGTCCTAGCCTGAAAACAGCTATCAAATAAATTCAATCTTCTCGAAAAAACAGCCCGTGGACGGAGAAATATAGGGGGTTCGTCGTGTTTAACATTTATTAACATGCAGCTTTCGGATGTTTACCTACGAAATATCCGGATAGTAAATATCATCACGTCATATTCTGGTGTAACGGTTCTCACGCACAGGTATAGCGGGTAACTACTCTGATTAAAAAAAGAAACAGCGAATAAAAACAATGAATAAAACGGCAACGATATACGTGGTGCTCCTAATGATACTAACTGCCTGTAATAAAAATACTCATGAAATCCACCTTGGAAAAGACACAGGTGAGGGTTACAGTGAAATCGACACGACGACGGTTCAGGCTGCTACCTTATTGCTTGATTCTATCAAAACCTCTGGCACAGGAACAATACTGATAGGAAAATTGAATGATCCGGATTTTGGCGTGATTGAAACGTCATCATATCTACCTTTGGCGGTTCCTGCAAACCGTCCGGACCTCAAAAATTCAAAGACGGCGCGATTTGATTCGGTGACCCTTAAACTGGCCTATTCGGGGTCATACTATGGTGATACTACCCAAATGTCCAGAATAGAAGTTCATCAGCTTGCAGAAAAGCTTAAGCTTAAAGATAACTTGAAAGTGAGTGATCCTGATGAACAGTCATTAATCAACACCACATCTGCATTATACAATAACAGCAGTGTCAGGTTTGAACGTACATTACTTGGGAGCAAAAGCTTCCGGCCAAGGCCTAAAGGAGTTGATTCAATTACAATTAAACTGACTAACAGCTTAGGCGAGTCTCTTTTCAATCTTGTAAAGGACAACGACCAGGTAATTACCACGCAGGATAAATTCGATGATTATTTTAAAGGGATCGCGTTGATTGCCGGTCAAGGCACAGGGAATAATGTACTTAATTTTAAGGCCAGCCGTACTTCAGTTCAGGTTTATTATTCAGAAGAGACAGATCAGGGAAACAGGGAAGCGAAGTCGATTGATTTTAATCTGACAAATTCCGCCCTGCAGTTTAACGGGATAACCGGTAACCGTACCGGTACCGCGATAGAAAGCATTATCAGAAAGAAGCCTCTTACTTATACCGCCACTGGCAATAGGTGTTTTGTCCAATCTGGAATTGGATTGGTTACCAAAGTCAAATTCCCTTTTATACTGGAGTGGCTGAATGAAAAGGTCAATGCAATCAACCAGGCAACATTAATCATTGAAATTCCCAAGGATGCAAATAACGTTTTTGATCCACCTGCAGTACTCAACTTGTTCGTTGCTAACAAGAGAAATAAACCGCAATCAACAATTAACAATTTCTACGGGGAGGGTGACCAGGCCGCAATACTACAGAAAAATTATGATGGTGATATACAGGGCAAAATGCGGTATGTTTTTAACATTACGCAGTTCCTTAATAATTTAAGGAAAACAGCTAATAACGCAGATCTCTCTTTACTGATCAGTGTACCCCTTTCAACGCTTCCAACTTCTGTTGAGCGGGTTGTCCTCGGCTCGCCAGGTAGTCCTCAGGCAAAAATCAAACTCAAAATTAAATATACCAAGTACCAGATTCCGGACTAAAATACCGGTTAATAATTGACCCGCAGAATGAAAGAATCAATTTATATGACTATAAAACAGACAAAGATGAAAAGAAGCATTTATTGGATAATGTTATTATTTACCACGTTGGTGGGTTGCAAAAAAGAAGACAGCGATAAGGACGGGGCGTGGAGCAGATCGGCCGATTTTGAAGGGGAACCGCGAAATGGCGCTTTCGTTTTTACGATAGACAATAAAGCCTATGTTGGTACAGGATATGACGGGGATGATCGGTTTAATGATGTATGGATGTTTGATGGAGACAAAAAAACCTGGTACCCTATGGCCGTCTTTCCGGGTAAGGCAAGGAGTAATGGTGTTGCATTTACTATAAACGAAAAAGGGTATTTTGGTACGGGCTACGATGGGGATACTGCGTTAAAGGATTTTTGGGAATATACTCCGTCTACTAATTCATGGCGAAAGATAGCAGACATGCCAATCAATGTCGGCCGCTATGATGCAGTAGCCTTCTCATTAAATAACAAAGGCTATGTTGGAACGGGGAAAGATAATGATAGTAAAGAACAATCGGATTTTTACAGCTATGATCCTAACACCGATACCTGGAAAAAGGAAAATAGCCTCACGGTTAAACGGTCAGGCGCTTTTACATTTACTGTTAACGGTAATGTATATGTTGGAGGTGGTACGAACAATGGTTCGTACACTCCTGAACTATATGAGTTTAACCCAGTGGACGGCAGCTGGATAATAAAACGCGATCTTAACAGATTTGATGACGATGATAATGATGAAAAAAATGATGATGACAATTATGACCTCAGCCGGTCAAATACTATGGCCTTTACAATCGGAGGCAATGGTTATATAACCTGTGGAATGAAGTATTCTGCCTTGAATGATACCTGGCGATACGACCCTGTTAAAGATTTTTGGACTCAGGTCGATACATTTGAAGGTACTAATCGTGCTTACGGTGTAGCATTTACCATTAAAAACCTCGCCTATGTGACCACGGGTAATAACGGCAGTACCAGATTAGATGATACCTGGGTATTTGATCCAAATGCTGTCGATGATGATGATTAAGACTTGACCACTATTAATTTTTTTTGCATTGAAAGATAAGCGCAGCGCTGAGACATAGTTCGCGACGCTGGGCATCTCAACGCTGCGTTGAGGACAATCCCATCCAATAGTGGAATGGAGCTCGGTTTGCTAAGCAAACTGTTCAACCTATTAACCACCAATTAAAAGCATTTAATTAAAGACCATTTTGAACAATTCAATAACGCATAGATTTTGTCTCTATAGAACCTGTATAATCAGGCACATCGTAGTACTGACTGCGGTGTTAACCGTAGCCTCGCACGCTTTGAGAGCACAGCAGACGTTTATTAAAAAAATTAACGGGCAAAACAGAAGTTACTTGTACTACACCAACATTAATGACCAACAGGAAACCACCAATCTTCCGTTAGTCATTGTGCTTCACCAAAATGGAAGTGATGCAAATGAGACCTACCTGTTGGCCCAAAAACAGCTTTCTAAATATCCCTGTAACATGTTGTTCCCCGCTGGCCTACGTGGCCAATGGAGTTGTGCCGATGATGCAGTCGAGAACGACATTGAATTCTTAAACACAATTATTGCAGATACTTATCAAGATTTTCAGCATGACAGAAATCGCGTTTATATTGTTAGCGACACAGGGGGTTATTGCCTGGTTGAAAATCTAAAGATTAAATATCCTGACCTGATAGCTGAAAGCCGTTCAGTAGTCTCGATGTCGCAGGAGCTTTCGCAGAATTTGAAGGAGATGCTTGCTGCCAAAACAAAGACATCGAAAAAATACAATTTATGGGTTGCCGATGATTTGGCAGAGCCTACTCCTGACTCTGTCATGCAATATAGTTTTTATAAACGCTGGGTAATCGATTTCAGCGCCGGAGGACTCTACATGTTCGGATCAGTTAAAACGAATATAAAAGACGGTACTAATATGGACCTCAGTGATGCACATTCGATCAAAGCTTTTACTTTGACGAAATGGTTCAGCAATTCTACAGCTTGGTTTGTGGGAGTTGGTAACCTAAGCGTTCCAAGAAAAAACGAAAGTGCAGGCGAAACAACCAAAGTCGGCGGCGGGCTTATTGTACCGATTAGTTTAGGACTTAAACATGAATTACTATCTGGTAGTGTCATACATCCTTATGTGATGGCTGGGGGCGGATTGATCTGGATCTTTGCGGCCGGCGCAAAGGTTAAAGGCGGCAACATGCCAAATCTCAATTCAGACTACCGTCATCCGTTGCAGATGACATTAGGATCAGGTATCGACTTCAGGATTATGAAAAGATTAGTTTTAGGTACCAACCTTCGATATATTCAATCTGCAAAATTTGCCTCACTAGGAAAAATTGATGCCATTAGCGGTTTGAATTTTAATTTTTCCTTAGGTTACGTCTTCAACGCAAACAGTTCCAAAAGACCACCTTCGCATAAACATTAATCAAAAGCAGGCGGATTTTTGATTGGCAATCCTAAGCACATGAGTCCCGACCAGCTTAAGCCGGGCGACTTTAAGTAATCCAGGAGACAATTCGCTTTTTTATTTGTCCTCTTTGCCGGGCCTTGGGTACACAACAACGTATTTGTGGCCATCAAGGCTTTCCAGTTTTGTTACCTGGCGTTATCTTCTCGTCCGGTATTCTCATCTTACTAAAGGTCCGAGCTTTATATTACGCCCACATCGTAACAGCTTGCTACTCATAAAACAAGTAGCTTACCAAAATTATATGATGAGTCTATCGTTACATAACCTGGGCTATCAGAATTATAAATTTACTTTAACGCTATAACAGTCATAGCATCAATCAACTTGCATCTTTTTCTCCTTCGATAACGTAGAATAAGCTTTGTGCCAGCCCGCGACACTTTAGAAATTTCTACTTGTAACGTAGTGCTGTAATTGTTGGCGATAACCATCACTAACAGGAATTTCTATGCCCTGGATCATAACCTGGGTCTTTTGTATGGTATCCAATTTATCAAGGGCTATGATATATGACCTGTGTACACGCATGAATTTTCCGGAACTGAGCTTTTCCTCAACGTCTTTTAATAAAAGACGGGTGATGACCGTTTTTCCGGAAACAAGGTGAATCTTTACATGGTCCTTAAGCCCCTCAACATACATGATGTCGGACAGAATAACCTTAACCAGGGAATAATTGGCGTTGATAAATACATATTCGGTTTCAGATGGTGTGAGAGTACCCACCGTGTGCAGGTTTTTTAAAATGCTTTGAGCCTTACGGACCGCTTTTAAAAACCGTGAGAAAGGAACCGGCTTTACCAGGTAGTCTACAACGTTTAGTTCAAAACCCTGTAACGCATATTGCTCATAAGCAGAAACAAGGATAACTAAAGGAGGACGAGTAAGGGATCGTAAAAACTCCAATCCCGTTATCCCGGGCATCTCAACATCGAGGAACATCAGATCAATGTTATACAAATCCAGCCAGCTCATGGCATCTGAAGCATTTCTCGCGGTTCCTAAAAGATTCAGGAAGGGGACCTGACGTATGGTGTCAGCAAGTAATTCCAGCGCAGGAAGTTCATCTTCCACTATTAAGCAATTCATGTTGATAAGCTAATTTCTAAATTGACATTGTAAGTATCATTTGTCTCTGATAGCAGAATTTGGTGCCTTCCAGGGTATAGGAGCATTAGCCGCCGCTGAACATTTGCCAAACCGATGCCTTGTCTGTGATCCTGGTTTTTTGAAATTTTATTCACGCTGTTTTTGACGGTCATATTTAAAATTCTTTTCTTTTCATTAACACAAATGGCTACATCGATTAGCGGATGGGCAACGGAATCTGTACCATGTTTAAAGGTGTTTTCTATAAATGGGATGAGTATCATCGGCTCAATATTATAGCCTTCAAAGCTGCCATTAACTAACAAATTGAAGCTAATACCATCTCCGAAACGGAGCAGCTGCAAGTCGACATAGGTTTTTAAATATTCTATTTCTTTATTCAGTGGGATATGCTGGTCATTAATATCGTAAAGCATGTAACGCAATAACTGCGCGAGATTGATCAGCGAATCTTCCAATAATTCGGATTTTTTACGCGCCAGGGAAACCAGTGTATTGATGAGGTTGAAGATAAAATGTGGACTGATCTGCGACCTTAAGAACTGAAGCTCCATCTTAACATTGACAGTTTCCAGCTCTTTCAGGATATGGTTCTGCTTAACTTGATCAATATATAGGCGATAACAATAGCTGTGAAATATGACAATTACGTAAGGTGCTAACGGAAAAAACAACGGTTCACCAGAAACTCTGGATTTTAACGGCAGGATATTTTTTGCAGACAGGCTGAACACATCCGGCTGAAGATTAATCAGTATTAATACATGCAATATTAAGCCGGTAATCAGCAACAGTATATAAATCAATTTTCCATTTTTTCTACGGATGATTGGCAATAAAAAGTAAGTATGGACAAAAAAAAGACACACTGCCCATTGGATTAGTAAAAATGTATTGAGAACCTTTCCTCGATCCAGTTCCTCATATGAAATCATGATTTGAAATAAGAATAGCAAAAAAAACACGCCAATCCAGATAACTATCGGAAGAAGCCAATGATATTTACTGATAAAAATGGTTTTTTTCATAGCATGAGACTAATTGGGGCTTACTTCGACTATTTTTTATGAATGTTAGAGCGGTACGCCTATGAATCATGGCGAAAGGCATTGTATGTATTTAGCTTAAGCTTCTTTCGATATTACTTAACCATGATGGTTTTACGTAGGGTCTGTAAAAAACTCATTGTCCGAATCATTTGTACTGTCTTCCGCAGCATTAGTATTTGTGATATTATCGGCTACTTATACCTTAACAATACCACTCATTGTCTATTTTTTTGCAATAAGGACAACGTAGCCATTATTATTAGAACAACCAACAGAATAACTTCAGTCATTGATACAAGCCATTTTTATTTATTGATGTAAATGTATTTTTATGAGTTATTCCTTTTCTTTAAATTATAGCAAACCCGTTATAATTTATAGGAAAGTGCCGTTTGATTATAGAAACAAAAAGTGCTAATGAATATTTCCAAATACAGTCGGCATGAAAGTATTGCATTCTCTTTTTCTGTTTTGTTAAACTCGCAAAATAATACGTACTTTAAAAAATATTCAGTTGCCCGCTGTTTAATTTAATAAACCAATGCTCGAATTTTCGGCCCTTAGCGATAAAGAACTTGCTGTGTTATTAAATAGGGTGATAAGGCAGCGTTCGAAGCTGTTTATAATAGATTTTGGAATAAACTCTTTAATGCAGCTTATAAACGCCTTTGTGACGAGACTGCATGCGAGGGAATCGTTCAGGATATTTTTATAAAACTTTGGGAAAAGCGGACGTACCTGACTCTTCCCGTTGGTTTAGAGAATTATTTGCTCGTCTCCAGATGTCTCCTATTATTGGAATATACAACAAGTTGCCTTTCTCGAAACCGGGATTCCTGTCTCTGATGAGTTTAAACTGGTTATAGATTACGACAGTGCCTACCAGCAATATGATCGAGACCATAAACAAGACTACAACAAAGGTATTGCGAAACAGCAAGTTGCCACCCCTGGATTTTACATTGTTTCACTTTTTAATCTACACCTTATCCTAAATATTTTAACCCTTACTTGATTATCAAATCTGTAAGTCGGATTAGTCTGAGCTTCCAAATTTTGACAACCGAAGCTTAAATCCGGCGGCATAAATCTGCTGAACAAACACTTCACCCACCCGCAGTTCCAGGTGTGTATTTATCATGGTATTGTGTTTGTAAAGCTGAAGCGATTTTAACAATTCTTCTTTTAACGAAGCCGGGACAAGAAATGTAGCTCCGTCACCTCCAAAAAAGAAAGGTATGGCAATACCTTTGTTAAACGCGATATTCAGGCTGGCGACAGTACTGCCCGTTGCCACCAGGTTTATTTGCTGGTGTAAGCCGGCAGCAACTGCTTCTGTTGAACCTTTAATATCCGTAACGATGACATGCCAGTTTTCCGGAACCGTAAAAAATAATTCATCCTTTAACAAAATCTCGCCTAAAGGAATTTGATTGATCGGAAGCCGGGCGTAAAAATACTCGTTCGGTGCAATTAGATCATTTAATAAATGCATTGGGTTAAATTTATCCTGTAATCCCCGACATTAAATAGCAGGATGCAAGACAGGGTTTAGATCACAGACGTAATGCCTGCCTATACCTTACAACCCATTTCATTATATAATGTAAGGAATATTTCATATCGTCGTCCATTCCTTCATATGGGATATTCCCTGAAATAAATATGAAGATTTTTTTAACTGCTATTTTACTGTTATGCTTGCCCGGTCTGGCGCTGCTCGCTCAGGACCGCCCCATTAGCGGCGTTATTGTTGACAGTCTTACCCGCGCTCCTTTAAGCGGAGCAACTGTCGTACTTAATCCAGGGAGCAGGACCACTTTTTCTGGTGAAAATGGCCAATTTAAGTTTGGCAAAGTGAACGCTGCCGAAACGGCCATCATCATTTCTGCTGTTGGCTATGAAAAGAAGCAAATTTTATTGCACAATACCTATCCGGGAGAGGTCATTGAGCTTGCCGTTCATGAGACCCAGCTTTCCGATGTAGTGGTTTATGCAAATTCAGGTAACCCTTATAAAACGATAAGCGATGCCGATATTAAAATGCGTGGCGTATCAAATTCACAGGAAGTACTCCGTATCGTTCCGGGCTTATTCATCGGTCAGCACCAGGGCGGCGGAAAAGCGGAACAGATATTTTTACGCGGGTTCGATGCAGATCATGGCACAGATATCAGCTTGAATGTAGATGGTATGCCGATCAATATGGTATCTCATGCGCATGGGCAGGGTTATGCCGATAGCCATTTTATTATTCCTGAAACCATCGAAAGCACCGATTATAAAAAAGGTTCTTATGATGCGGAAAAAGGCGACCTGGTTACTTCGGGTTTTGTTGATTTTCATACTGCGGATGCTATCTCTGGCAATTTAATCCGGGTGGAAGGAGGACAATTTGATACTTATAGGGCGCTGGCCATGGTTGACCTGCTGGGAGATCGATACAAAGCAAAAGGCCAGTCGTGGTATGTGGCATCTGAATACCGGTTCAGTAATAGCTATTTCGATAACCCGCAGCATTTCAACAGGCTGAATATATTCTCCAAATTCAGTACCCGGCTTTCCGGTAATACACGGCTTTTACTATCCGCTTCGGTGTTTCACAGTAGCTGGTTTGCTTCCGGCCAGATCCCTGATCAGGCCATTGACCAGGGTATCGTCGGCTTTTACGGCGCTCTTGATCCGAATGAGGGCGGGGTGACCTCGCGCAACAATATTAACGCCCAATTCATCACCTCTTTCAAAAATAACGGTATCTTAAAAAATCAGTTTTACTATTCCCGCTATAAGTTTGACCTGCATACGGATTTTACTTTCTTCCTGGAAGACCCGGTAAACGGTGATGAAATACGGCAAAAAGAAAAGCGCAACCTGTACGGCTACCATGGCAGTTACCTGTATGAACATTACCTCGGCAACATAAAATTAACTTCCAAAATTGGTTTGGATGCCAGGCTTGATGTCACCGACAGCTCTGAACTGTCGCATACTAAAAACAGGTATACCTTACTGAACAGGATCAAGTTAGGTAATATAAACGAATTGAATACAGGGGCTTATGTTTCTGAAACTTTTCAGTTCAACGAAAAGTTCAGTATCAATGCCGGGCTTAGATTTGATGAGTTTGCTTACCATTATCAAAACCTTTTCGCAGGTGATACCACTTTTAACGGGACCGGGAAATACAGGGCCTCTAACCATTCGCTCAGTCCCAAGCTGAACTTTTATGAGCAGCTGTCCTCCAAAACGGAATTATACCTTTCATTAGGCAAAGGTTTTCATTCCAACGATGCCAGGGTAGTTGTAGCTGAAAAGGGAACAGGCACGCTGCCTTCGGCTTATACCGGCGATTTCGGGGTCGTGTATAAACCTTTTGACAACTTGCTGTTCAATGCTTCACTGTGGTATATCTATCTTCAAAAGGAATTTGTCTATGGTGGCGACGGAGGCACAGTCGATTTCAGCGGCCGGACCCGGCGCGTCGGAGCTGACCTGTCGGCAAGGTACCAACCGGTAAAGTCGATCCTCTTCGACCTGGATTTGAATTATGCGCATGGCCGGGCAATCGACGAGCCTGATGGACAGAACTATATACCACTTGCGCCTGTATTAAGCAGTACAGCCGGAATAACCTATTCCGGTAAAAGCGGCATAAATGCCAGCTTCAGATACCGCTATCTTTCAAAAAGACCGGCAAACGAAGATTACAGCCTGACGGCAATAGGCTATTTTATCAATGACGTGGTTCTTAATTACACGCAACGCAAGTATGAGATTGGCTTAACCATCAACAACATATTTAATGTAAAATGGAAAGAAACCCAGTTCGATACGGTTACCCGGTTAAAAAATGAAGTGACTCCTGTTGATGGAATAGCTTTTACCCCCGGCACCAAATTCGCCGCCCTTGCTCATATCAGCTATTTTTTCAGATAATATTTCATACCGCCAACCCCTTGAATTATTTCATCATTATTTTTTTCGCCGGAAACGACTGCTTCCCTTTTGATAATCAGTAACATTTAAATGCTTCGCCAGCCGCTGTTCCTCTTTAATAGAAAATAATCCACTGCGGTTGTAAGGATAGGATTTTGACATCGTCTGTCAGGGCAAATAACAATTGAAATTTAATAAGAAAAGTATGAAAAAAACAAGAATGGTGGCAGCCCTGTCTGCCGCAGCCTTGCTGCTCGGCGGCGGGATTTTATGGGCTTCTGACCACGGAGATGCACCTGCAGTTTCTGGTAAGAGCACCGACATTACCGACCTGTATGTTTACCAAAGCCCGGTAAATGCTGACAAAATGGTATTCACGGCGAATGTACAGGGCTTACTGAGCCCAACTGCAACTAAAACAGCTGGTTTTGATGAAAACACGCTGATTGAATTCAAGATCGATAACACAGGCGATAATGTGGAAGATCTGGTGATCCAGTGTGTTTATAAAGCCGGCAAGATGTATTTCTACGGTCCCTATAAACCACAAAGCACCGGGACGACCAGTACGATCACTGGCAATGCTTCAGCTGTTGTTGATGTAACACCTTACACCGCCACGGCACCTGTTGTTACTACATCTGCCAAGGGTATCACCGCTTTTGCGGGACCGCGGGACGATCCCTTCTTTTTTGACATTGGCGCTTATGTAAAAGTGGTAACAGGCGCAGCCAATTCATTCAGCAATCCCGGATCAGATTCATTAGCCGGAACCAACGTATTGAGCGTTGTTTTGGAACTACCGAAATCCTTACTGAACAGCACCGGCAAAATTAATGTATGGCTGGACACGAAAACAAAAAATTAATCAATCCCGAAATTTGAATCAAATGAAAAAGAAACTATATTTTTTACTGAGCGGCTGTGCGCTAGTACTAACGATCAGCGCCTGCCATAAAGATCATAACGTAGCGCCGTCAGATCCGAACGCAGGTGCTACATTTTCAGTTGCTGGTGACCAGGTGGGCCGGCCAGGCGTTAACATTGTGTTTATTAATGCTGCCCAGCAGGACAAATTCAATGCGACCGCCCCCTCTGCTCAGGGTACAGCGTATCAATCCACGATCCAGTCCCGACTCATGGCATTGAACCCAGGTTTCACAACCAATGCTGCCGGCTTAAGCGCGGCGGCGTTTAGCCAAACCCTGGCAACAGACGTGCTTAATGTAAGCACTGCAGGAACAACCAGCTACGGGACCTTTACAGGTCGTGGGTTGGCCGACGATGTGATCGATGCCAGCTTCAAGCTGATATGGGGAGGACCGAACGGAACTTCTAATCCGGGATTAGTTTCGGATCACGTAGATCACAATGACAAACCCTTCCTGGGCACCTTTCCTTACGAAGCTGCTCCCTGGTAATAACTCAATATTTAACCCAGGCCGGATTGATTCCGGCCTGTTTTTTTTAACATCCAATGGGTAAAGTTTTACAAAGCCGGCATTTAAGTGTTTGGGGCCGTGCCCTAATAATTATCTTCCTTATCGCGATATGGAGCGGACCCGCGAGTGCCCATGTGGTCGTAAAAGAACTATCGAAAATGTCTGGCGGGGAAGCGGCGCTGGTTTATCTCGGTTTGGGATATCGCCATATTTTGCCGCTTGGATTCGACCACATTCTCTTTATCCTGAGTTTATTTCTTTTAAGTCCTAAAATCAAACCGCTGTTGACCCAGGCTACTGCTTTCACCGTGGCCCACTCGATAACGCTGGGCCTGGCTATGTACGGCGTCATTACGCCTCCGGTAAAAATAGTCGAGCCGTTGATCGCCGTATCCATACTGTTTGTGGCCCTTGAAAATATATTTTCACCAAAGCTTAAGGCGTCACGTATCGGTGTTGTATTTTTATTTGGATTGATCCATGGTCTGGGTTTTGCAAGTGTGTTAAGTACGCTTGGCCTTCCTAAAACTTCCTATCTGTTTAGCCTGATCATGTTCAATATCGGTGTTGAACTTGGCCAGCTTACCATTATTGTCGCAGCGTATTTTCTTTTGGCCAAATGGTTCGGAAAAAAGCCTAATTACCGAAAATTCGTTGTAATGCCGTTATCGGCCATTATAGTCGTTATCGCAGGGTTCTGGACCATTCAGCGTATTTTCTTTTAGCAACTTTTGAGGGCGTGGAAACCACAATGCCCTGCGGAAACTATACCGGCTCCCCTTGAATGGTTTCTTAAGCCAATTGAATTAAACAATAGTGCGGCTTGATATTTCCTGCCTGACAGCCGGTTAACGGATGCTTATTTAAAAATGTAATCATGAAAATTTTCTTCCCTCTTATTGCAGTGACCTTGGTCTTTAGCTCCTGTAAGCGCCAGCCATTGGTTGGCAAAATATATCTCGACAGCCTGATAAACCATTATACCATACCTGCAGCTGTTGCCGATAACAATACCGATATGAAATTCTGGCAGCGGAGAATTGACCCGAAGAACCAGCAAAATACCAGTGAAGCCAGGTATGCCGCGACGCTCATCATGCGTTTTCATCACTTTGGTGATATTAACGATGCCAGATCTGCTGACAGTATCTACAGGTCTATCAGTAATACTTATCGCCATAAATTAGCATCGGCAGATTTGGCCCTGGTAGCTGCCGCGATGTTGCAACACCGTTTCAGCAGCGCGCAATTACTACTGGATTCGGCAAAAATGCTGGGCATTAAAAATTATACCAGTAATAATGTTTCCTTTGACGTCAGCTTTGAACTGGGCCATTATAACGAGGCCAAATTTTATCTCGCCCAATTAAAGCCGTTCAAGGATTATAATTACTACTTCAGGCGCGCAAAATATGACCATCTCCTGGGAATGACTGACAGTGCGTTAAGCGCCATCAATAAAGCGGTAGCATTGGCTAAAGGGCCATACCTGAAGGATATTGCGCTGTCCAATCAAGGCGATCTGTACTTACATACCGGCGATCTGGAAAAGGCGCTCAGTGCGTATAAGGAATGTGTTAGGATAAACAGTGTTGATTTTCATAGTATTTTAGGAATAGGCTGGATCGCTTTAGTGCATGACCATGATCCGGTGGCGGCAAACCGCTTATTTAACTTCGTCCTTTCCCACAATAAACTTCCCGACCCTCTTTTTAAAATGTATCAGGCGGCGCAACAATCCGGTAATAAATCAATGCAAAAAAAGTATGCCGCCGCTTTTGTCCATGCCGCAACCGATCCGCGTTATGGTATGATGTACAATAAATACCTGATCGAAATTTATACAGGCATTCTTCACCAGCCAAACGAAGCTGAAAAACTGGCCAGGGCTGAACTGCTTAACCGCGCTACTCCGCAGACTTATGCATGGCTGGCGTATGCGCTTTTCAAAAACAATAAAAAGAATGAGGCTTACCGGGTTTACGAACAATATGTTGCCGGAAGGCCACTGGAAGGACTGGAACTTTTTTATATCGGTAGCCTGCTGAAAGGTATGGGTAAGGGCTATGATGCCAATAAATATCTGAATGCCGCACTACAGAATAAATATGATTTGAGTCCGGAGATGGCTGCCACCCTGGCTAATGATCCGGAGCTCTAAACGATTCGGCCATCAATAAAAAAACGTCTGGCAATTAGGTTGCCAGACGTCTTCAATTAAAGGGATCGGCTATATTAATTAAAAAATTGCTCTACGATAATCTGCCCAGCTTCGACCTGGTAAACGCAAATTTCTGCGAGGCGTTGCGGGCCGCCGTTTTTTACGGTAAAATCAAGTTCGAAAGCAAAGGCGAAGGAATTACCCTGGATGATCAGCTGGCCTGTTTTTAAGCCTTCCACACTGGCCACAATGGCCTGGAATGCCTCACGTTTAGCGGCAATGGCCCCAAGGCTCTGGTCTTTTTTTCGGAATCCGTCGGCATCGGGAATTTCGATGCTGATGATCTCAGGTGAAAAGTAAGTATTTTGTGCTTCTTCGAATTTACCTTGTGATACCAGTTCAAAAAACTGCTGAGCGATCTGTTCCGTGGTTAACGGATTATTTTGAGTTGTTGACATGTGCTTATGTATTTAAATCAGCAAAGTCCGGCAGGTGCCAGACTTTGCTAAACGGATAAATGATTAGTTACCGGTGGCCATCGACATTTTGCCGCTCATGGTTACTTTTTGATTTTCTTTGATCTTCAGTTTCTTACCGTTTGGCAATTTAACTGATCCGTCAACTGCTACCTTAGCGCCATTGTTCAGCGTAATAGTTTCGGTCATCGGTGTTGGTTTTCCGTCAACGATCTTCATCATTTTACCGTGGTAACGCATTACAAAGTTCTCCGGTTTTTGGGTCGTGTCAGCTTTGGTTTGTGCCATTGCGCTGCAGCCTAAGGTCAGGGCCAATGCAGCCATCATCAATTTTTTCATGTTTTTAATTTTAATGTTTGGAATTAATCTTTGACCTGACAGACGAGGCCGGGTGACCATCCTTACATTGAAAATTAAATATTTCTGTTTTTTTCGTCGATTATCTGCTGTAGCTGCACTTTGACATCGCCGTTCATGGCAACGGTATTAGCTGATTCTGTCCGGATGATCTTCCGGAGCATTTTGTGGATCATAGCGCTTTGTATCCTGTAAAGGCGGCAGAAAGGGCAAATGATCAAATGCATATATAACTCGGTCAGGTCATTTATATTCAATGCTTTTTCGTGCCGCTTTTCGATAAAATAGGTCGCGCGGCGGCAAGTGTATTTTTGTCCGTTAGCCTTCAGCCTTAAATTGTTGATCCACTTTTTCATATCCAGTTTTTTTGCAAACATTCCCTTAAACTCAGTTTGGCGCGGTGAATGATCACCCAATAGTTGGATGAGGTTACCCGCAGTTCCTTGCAGATCACATCCGTTTTTTCCTCATCCAGGTGTTTCATACGAAAGATGGACATCCATAAGGCAGGTAATTTTTCCATACAAAACTCCAGTACAGTATAAAACTCCTTCTTATCTAAACGCTGGTGCCCGTCATGCCCGAAAGGCGTCGGCGCGAATTCTGCTTTCCAGATCCCGTCCTCTCCGAAATATTCAACCGGGTTTTCTTCAAAATCCCGCCGCTCGGTCACCGCGTTCAGGCCGGAAGACTTTTTTCGATAGTAATCGATTATTTTGTTTCTAAGTATGGCCCTAAGCCAGGTTAATTCGCTGCTGTTGCCGGCAAAGGTTTCGGCATTTTCCAAAGCCGATAAAAATGTATCCTGCACCAGGTCATTCGCCATGTCCTCATCATTAACCCTCTGTATCGAAAAGTTATACAAATAATCCGCATAGTTTTTGACCCAAAGCCCCGGGTCAAGTTTCCTGTTAGTCCCTAACATATAGTAGTTGTTTTATCACACGGACGTTGCTGCAACCATATCCTTACACTGAAAATAATAATATTTAATTTTTTTTCATAATTAACTGATATACAGTTTGTAAATATTTTCACAGAGGCCATTTTGAATTTTTTTTCAATCCGCTGTAAGGTGAGGCGGCCTGCATCGTCTATCAGGGTATTAAAAACAACTGGATACCCTTACAAAAATCGAAATCTATGGAAATTTTTATCTGTTTTATCACAAGAATGATCATGCTCGGCTGTATCAGCGTAATCTTAGCCGAGATAATTCCTCAATCAAATAAATCAATTCAACATAAACACAATGGTTAAATTAGCGATCCTGGCCAAATTAGAGGCCAAACCCGGAAAAGAAAACGAATTAGCAGAATTATTGATTAATGCATTACCGCTGGTTCAACAGGAACTTGGAACCGTTTCATGGTATGCTTTAAAACTGGGGCCTACCACCTTCGGAATCTTCGATACATTTGAATCAGAAGAAAGCCGCCAGACCCATTTGAGCGGAAAACTTGTTGCCGCCCTGATGTCGGCAGCGGACGATCTGTTTGAACCAGAGCCGTCTATAGAATTGGCGGAAATAATCGCCTTCAAATAATACCGGAAGCCCACTTAGAACCAGAAGTTTGTTTTAAGTGGGTTTCTTTTTATGCAATAAATTAAAAGATCTTAATAAGAAAGAAATGAAATTAGCAAATCAAGTGGCTCTGATCACGGGTGCGGCATCTGGCATAGGCAAGGCTCAGGCCTTACTGTTTGCCAGGGAAGGTGCTAAAATAATCGCCGCCGATATTCAGTCTGAAAAATTACAGGAAACAGTATCAGAAATTAAAGTGGGCGGAGGCGATGCGATAGGTAGAACCACCGATATCAGCAACGAACAGGAAGTAATAACCCTTTATGAACAAGCCATTAATGCGTATGGAAAAATAAGCATTCTTTGCAATACAGCCGGGGTATTTGACAATCTTATCCCCATGGCACAAACAGATTTGCCGCTGTTAAGAAAGATACTATCAGTAAATGTTGTAGGAACTTTTTTGGTGACTAAATATGTTCTGCAAAGCATGATCGACCATAAATATGGAGTTATTGTAAACATGGCCTCGGATGCGGGCCTGATTGGCGGAGGTGCGGGAATGGCCTATACCATATCTAAACACGCCATAGTCGGCTTTACAAAGCAAATTAATGCTGAGATGGGGCATGATGGCATAAGAGCTAATGCGATCGCACCCGGTTTAATTCAAACCCCCATGGTTCAACCATTCATAAATGACGAGGACTCACCGATTGTAAAAGCCTTCAAAAGAATACCAGCACAACGGTTTGGCAGACCGGATGATATCGCGAAAGCGTCTCTCTTTTTGGCGTCAGCAGATTCTGATTATTTATACGGAGAAATATTATCGGTCGATGGCGGGCTTCTTTCCACGTTGCGGTTTTAATTTTTTGTCGGTTAAGCAGGAAAAAAGAATGGTATAAGCTGACGGAAGGTTTGCTTATTGACATTATTAGGTGCAACAGGGATAACCTTAAACCTTATCCAATGAAAGATAAAGAACAAACCAAGCGAAAGCTTATCGATGCTGTAGGTCAGATCATTAAAACAAAGGGTTTTAAGGACGTCCGCATCAGTAATGTTGCTCGCGAGGCAGGTGTTGATAGAAAATTGGTATATCGTTACTTTGGTAATTTAGATAACCTTACGGAAGCTTATGTTACTGAAAATGATTATTGGATGGTCTTTTCGGAGCATCTGAAATCACTGCTAAAAGATGCCAGTCCTGGCAATAGCCAGTTAGTCATAACGGACATTTTGCAGGAATTATTTAAGTTCTTTTCCAAAGAACAGGAAATGCAAAATTTGATCTTGATGGAACTTTCCGGAACAAGTCAAATGATGCAAAGCATTCATAACGCAAGGGAAAGCATCGGGCAGGATTTTTTAGAAATGACCGATCCGCATTTTGAAAATTCGCATGTCAACTTTCGGGCTGTAGCAGCTCTCCTGGTCGGCGGAATTTATTATATCGTTTTGCATACCCGTAATAATGGACATCAATTTGCAGACATTAACCTGAAAACCGAAGAAGGTAGGTCTGCCATTCTCGGAACGCTCGGCCAAATCGTGAATTGGGCATTTATGGCGGGTTCCGATCAAATATGATAAGAATTCAAAGCTTCTTAATTTGCTTAATTAAGGAAATTTAAAACATTATGGCATTCCCTTCGGTCGGGCTTTCCATTATATCTTCTGTCGAAGGATGCCATTTCAATCCCTAATGCGCCATTCGGCAATCCCGCCAGGATAATTAAAAAAAAACTCCCTGTTGTCGCAAGGAGTTTTTTTGTCAATCTAAATAGCCCTTTAACACCCAGGCCCGTGAATTTTCCCGAAGCCTGGAAAGTGCTTTGTCTTTAATCTGTCTTACTCTTTCGCGGGTAAGGTTATATTTATCGCCAATTTCTTCAAGGCTTTGGGCCTGTTGTGTACCCAGTCCAAAGAAAAGGGACAATATATCTTTTTCTTTTTCGCCAAGCACACGCATGCAATTGGATACCTCCAATGATAGCGATTCGGTCATTAAGCCTTTATCTGTAGCAGGTTCGGGGCTGTGCAGCACATCCAGTAACGTGTTTTCCTCTTCACTGGAAAATGGTGAATCATAAGAAATGTGCCTGCCGGAATGCCCTAACGTGTCACTGATCTTTTCTGCGGTTAATTCCAGATTCTCGGCTATTTCTTCCGGTGTTGGCTGGCGCTCAAACTGTTGTTCCAGTTTGGATGCCGCTTTTGCAATCTTTGAAATATCCCCAACTTTGTTTAACGGCAACCGAATCATGCGCGATTGTTCATTTATAGCCGATAAGATGGATTGCCGGATCCACCATACAGCATAGGATATAAATTTAAATCCTTTTGTTTCATCAAAACGCTTGGCCGCTTTAACTAAACCAACATTGCCCTCATTGATCAGGTCGCCAAGTGTCAGCCCTGAACTTTGATATTGTTTTGCTACGGAAACTACGAACCTTAAATTGGCAGTTGTTAATCTTTCTAACGCTGCCTGGTCGCCTTCCCTGATTTTTTGTGTCAACGTCACCTCTTCTTGCGGAGTAACCATCGGAATCTTTGCGATATCTGACAAATACTGATTCAACGATGCTGTCTCACGATTGGTGATTGACTCACTAATTTTAAGTTGCCTCATTTACGAAAATATTTTAAGTGAAATGCTAAAGATCTTGTCCCTTAGAATGCGCTGAAAGCAGAAATGGTTCTCTATGAGATTACAGTGATTTACTGGTGCTTGCGGGAGAAAGGTAGTTGCTGATCCTTGCAACACAAATATAAGCACAGAAGCAAAAAATAGTGTTGACTGGATGTCAGGAATCCGGGTGCTTTAGGGTTTTCTTCCATTTGTTTTCAGCGTAAATGAGTTCGTCATTGTCGTCATTCATTAATATTTTTAGTCGAAACGGGTAAAAAGCGCAGCTAAGGTCTTGCCGTATTCCTTTTTTGGAGTACGCCAAAAGACTACGGCATAATGGCTTGGCTCGTACCTCACCAATCCACCCTTCGGGACTTATTCCGTTTCCTTCTGGCTATGAGCCGGCACTTCCTATGGCTTTCTTTTTTCCCTTTTTTAAAAATAATCAGGAAAAGCAAAGCGGGATAAGGAAAGCAAAACAGATTTATTCATTTATTAAAAAAACAAAAATTATGTTATTCACAGGAAGAATTACCGCAGACGCTCAAACAAGGACAGTTTCAGGCGACAAACAAGTAACCAATTTTACCGTAGCCCTGAACCAGCGGTACAAAACCAAAGCAGGCGAAAAAAAGGAAAAGACCGCTTTTGTAAACTGCTCATACTGGATAAATCCCGGTTTGGCTGTGTACCTCACCAAAGGCGCAATAGTCGAAATTTCAGGATGGGTCGAAGCCCAAACATGGGAAAACCGCGATGGAAAAGTACAAGCTGACCTTGTATGCGCTGTTGATACCGTCAAGCTATTCGGCTCCACTGGTGTAAAACCAAACGATCCCCCAAAAGATAAAAAGGCTGAAAAGAAAGCCGTTGGAGCAGGTGGCGGTGATGATGATTTGCCATTCTAAAACCCATCCTACAGCACTCTGTAAACGGGGTGCTGTTTCAAAACTATTTCAACACCATTTAAGGACAAAAATTACGCACATCATGGAAAACGATTTTGATGCCAAAGCAAAAGCGAGGCTGTAAATATAAGTCGAATCAATAAACGCTTATTTTATTCAAATCTGAAAGATTTTCTCTATCATTTTAATGAAACAGGGAATGCACAGGTTAAGATTTTGACTTATGGTAAAAGTTTTATTGCTCAGGATCTGTCTTTGATATCCGCTCAGATCTCCTCATTAATTAATTCATATAGCTTTAAGGATAAACTGCCGGAAATAAAAGAACTTACAGCTCAATTTGCTATGCTCGCAGAGTCTGGAACGACCGTTATGGCTAAGTTTGAAACTGCGGCTCATAGTAGTGCACCTGGAGTATTATTAAACCATTTAGAAAAAATCATACAATCAATATTACGACATGGGCGAAATATATATAGTTAATGACCAGGCGAATACCTTCACTAAAAAAATAATCGACGAGTTAAAGGTGAAATCTCTTGATTTTCATGAACTCGTCGATGAGCCTGAGACGGATGGTTTTATAATACCCAAATTTCAAAAAAATAAAATCGATAAAATCCTTATCCCTGTGTCATTGGGTGAAACCCCCAATAATCAAATTGGATTTAAACTCGGTTTACATATCAGGTTTTCAAATGAAATAAGTGATGATTATTTGGTTCCAATAATTTTCATTTCCGACAAATCTCTGGAAACTCTTTTACTATCGCGCAACGAAAAATATCCGTTAATAGCAGTTACGGAAGGTTGCCTGCTTTGTCCTGAAGATCTCGATGAAATAAGGGCAAACCTTTATGCCATACAACCATTAAGAACTGAAAATTATTTAAATGTTCTTAATAATCTGATTATAAATAAGCCTGAAACTATGGGCCCCCATTCCCTTGCTAATGAATGGGGCGTTTATCAATTAGACCGTGTTGCAAAACTGGCAAGTTTAAGCACCACCGCACCTGCCTATTTAAAATCGAAAACGCTGTATTTTAAATACCTTCGCGCTAAAAACAGCGCAATAGCCTTGGCTTTGGCCAGGCAAGCGGCTACTGGTTCTGCCGGTGTGGGTAGCCCAGCTCAACTTGCCGGGCCAAATACTATAGATGCTATTCGTAAAAAGATACTTTATATCGATGATGAAGGCTTTAAGGGATGGACAAGCGCTCTATCTGTAATATTTAAAGGTGGAACGGTTATGTCGATCACCGGGGATGGGTTATCTGAAACTGAATTTTTTAAACGTATTCGCGATGAAATCGGAAAAGATTGGGATCTTATTTTATTGGACTTAAGATTGCTTCCCCTAAAAGAGGATATTGCGGGCATCGTATTACCAATTGATCGTTATAGCGGAACGGAAATTTTAAGGGAGATCAAAGCTCGTAACGAAGGCACCCAGGTGATAATTTTTACAGCATCTAATAAAGCCTGGAATATGAAGCAATTATTAGCGCTGAAGGCAGACGGGTACTATATTAAAGAGTCACCGGAATATTTGATCCCTGATGATTTGAGCTTGAAAAATTACGAAGCTTTTAAAGAACAGGTTAAAGTATGTTTTGATAGAATTTATCTTAAAAGTATTTTCACAGCACATCAAAATGCTATCGCACAAACGACATTTACAGATGCAGGTTTTTTGACGTTTTCCGAATTTGGGCTAAAGCGGTCATTTGAGCTAATCAGACTGGAGATGTTTGAAGCGGCATACATGAATTATTTTCAGATCATTGAAAACTACAATGAGATTGTTTTTGATAGTAACGCCAAAAGTATTGTCGATTTAACCGGTACCACCATTCATGCAAAGACTGGTAGTACTTATCACATGACCTTCCATGCTGATACTGTCAATGGAAACTATTTAGAAAAATTAGATACCAATGCTTCATTGCAATATGCTACGCTAACGAAACTTTCCTTTATCATGGCATTTAAGTTTAGCAAAGACGACACCTATTTAAGAAAAGTAGGAACCCTTGTAAAGATTCGTAATGATATTGCGCATACAGGAACAAGCGCATTGTTAGATGTAAGCAACTTTTTTGATTTGATACCTATAATTCATTTGTTTAGGGCTAATATGTAAGCCAGGTAAGTAACTATATCAGTGTTATTTGTGATATTAATAACTCCAATGAGCAATTGCCGACTGCGATATCGCAGTGGCTCTTTCGTGAATATCTAATGGTCCCCATGCTGGTTTGCAGCTGTTACCCTTGCGAGCGACCAGTCTTTTAAATACTCCTGGTAAAGCCTTTTTTGATTTCGTATTCCTTGTTTTTTACCTGATTGTTGTCTCCAGGTCAACGACAAACAAATTACCGATATTGTTGACAATAGGTAACTATGCACTGTTATCTATTTCTCCTGCGTCGTTAACTACACTGGTAGCAGCATTCCAATAATCCGTTCCGGTTTGCAGGGTTAAATGCTCCAACTGGTAATCATGGATGATCCTAATACTTCTTTCGCCTTCTTCATGATAACGAAGGATAATCCTTGCCTGATAGTTTCCATGATAACTTGCCGAAACAACAAACATTCGAAACTGCTCGTCGTCAGGCGCATCAGCCTTTAGTGTCTGAATGATCAACTCAAGGCAACTGAACAGGCATTAAAGGAAAAATTCAACACAACAAAACTGGATGCATTTATCGACGAGGCAGAAAACAGGAACCTTGGATATTTCGTTCAGTAAGTTGAAGTGATCAGCGTTACAGGACGCTTAAATACATTCTGAAAAGTTGCGAATGAACAGGGCATGGCGACCCACCCCGATCCGTAGTGGGTCGGGATGGTTTTGTTGCATAGTGGTCCAGCAAGCTTTTTAAATATTAGTGTGCGATAGCTATTAGTAATTTTTGCCGGGACAACGGTGCGATGAAAGAAATCAGTTATATAACCTTTTCTGAAATCATTGATGGTTCTAAAATCGGGCTGGTACATACCAGTCAAATACATAAAGGCAGTTTCACTCTCACATTTCATCGCTATTTTTCTACCTGAAAATACGCCGGTTGAATATCCATAGATCAGGAGTTTGATCAGCATTTTAGGATGATAGCTCTTTTGACCCCGAAAATGATACTTATTCTCAATTGGTTTAGTGTCCAAAGCTTCCACTATTTCATCAATTACTCTCGCTAAATGCCCCTCGGGAATAAAATCATCTACACTCGGTGGTAGAAAAAAAATAACTGTCTATTATTTTGTGGTTTAAATTTGCTTGGCATACCACTAATTTAACAAAAATTAAGAATGCCCTGAATTCTCGGTCAGCCTGTTATCACTCCACCATTATAAGTTGGATGTTCGTACGCCATAGTTCAACCAGTTTTCTTGCAAAACTTAGCGAGAATCCAGTCGCAACGCGTATACTTCGTTAACAATTACTTTCAAGGAACAGAAAAAAATGTTATTTTTGATTAATCGACATTACAGGTCTCTTGTTTTACAACTGTTTTACAAGATGTTTTAGTCGGCTGTCAAGTTGTTGAAAAATAGGTCTTTAGGATAATGTACCATGAGTTTGTGGTACCGAGGGTCGTGGGTTCGAGCCCCATCATTTACCCCCTTTTTCGAAAAGCTCTTTTACTATTGTAGAAGGGCTTTTTTATGCCCTGAGAGCAATTCCATAAAAATATAATTCGTCAGTTGAGAGATAGTGTATAGTGTTAACACCGAAATCTGCTCAACTAACGAAAATGTTTTACAGCCAACTTCGTAAGCATGGCTACAAATAAGGAAGTGGTTCTTAAACACCACAAAAAAGAAGGCGGTACTTACAATTACAATATTAAGTATCTAATGAACTATTCAAACTGGTTCTTAATTTCGTATCCCATGTCTTTTAACAGCTTTTGTCTCTCGAAAAGAGTTATATCAGACGTTACCATGTCATTAACCAGCATTTTTAAATCATATTTGATTTTCCATCCCAGTTTTTCAATAGCTTTAGTTGGATCGCCAATTAATAGTTCCACTTCGGTAGGGCGGAAATAAGCAGGGTCTACCGAGATTATTTCTTTACCAATTTCAATCAGATAATCCATATTGTGGCAAGCCGATACATATCCTTTTTCGTCGACACCTTCGCCTTCAAACACTATCTCTATACCGAGTTCCTGGAAAGCCATTTTAACAAAATCTCTTACCGTTGTAGTTACTCCTGTTGCAATTACATAGTCTTCTGGTTTATCCTGCTGTAAAATAAGCCACATGGCTTCAACATAGTCCTTGGCATGTCCCCAGTCGCGCCGCGAATCGAGGTTTCCAAGAAATAGTTTATTTTGAAGTCCTAACGCAATTTTTACTGCTGCCCGTGTAATTTTGCGGGTAACAAAAGTTTCACCGCGTAAGGGGCTTTCATGGTTAAAAAGGATGCCATTACACGCAAATATGTTATATGCTTCCCTGTAATTAACAGTTATCCAGTACGCGTACAATTTGGCCACAGCATAAGGCGACCGCGGGTAAAAAGGTGTAGTTTCTGATTGCGGTACGGCTTGTACAAGTCCATATAACTCTGAAGTTGAAGCCTGGTAAATCCTGGTTTTTTTTGTGAGTTGCAAAATTCTTATAGCCTCTAAGAGCCGGAGGGTGCCAATTCCATCAGCATTGGCTGTATACTCTGGGGTATCAAAGCTTACTTTAACGTGAGACATCGCACCCAGGTTATAAATTTCGTCCGGCTGAACTTGTTGTATGATGCGTATCAGGTTAGTTGAGTCGGATAAATCGCCATAATGCATAATGAAACGTCTGTCTTCATCATGCGGATCCTGGTATAAATGGTCAATACGCTCGGTGTTAAAAAGCGAACTTCTTCGTTTTATACCATGAACTTCATAGTCCTTTGATAATAATAATTCGGCCAGGTAGGCGCCGTCCTGGCCTGTTATACCTGTTATTAATGCTTTTTTCTTCATGAAATGTAGCGTTTTATTGATTTAGATTATTGCGCAAGGCAGTTACCTTGTAATTAAACAAAGGGATTTCTTTAACTGGAAATTTCGAGACTTTTATTTATTTGCTGACGCGATAGGTGGCAATAATGCGAAATAAATACCAGAGCTAACAATACTGTAGCACAGACTGTTAACGCCGACAAGTTAGCATTGTAAAAAAAGAATGAAAATTAAGTAAGATTAGAATTAAGCCTCTTCTATATGAATAACACTTTTAGGCCTTGAAAAGGAAATTTCGACTTCCTGGTACAGGTAATTTGACGAAGAGTATTCATAAACAGCCGCTTCACTCATGCAAATAGTGAGTATCCCGTTATGCTCGGTTAACGATTTTACTGAACCGAAAAATGTCAGATCACGTTCCATATCGGTAACGTAAGCTTTTTGATTTTGGGACGTAGCCATTACGGAAGCACAAGTTAAGAAAAGTTGCATTTGTTTCGCTCTTTTAATTAACCTTTATACGTGAGGCGCCATCATTGGTTGTGTTTTTTTATTCGTTTTTATAATTATTAAAAAAAGTGTTGCCTGTTTGATATGGGAGCAACTATTTTAATTCCAGGTATTCAAGAGGCCGTTTTTCATCAATATCAACAGGCGTTCGGTTTTCTAACTTATTAAAGAGTTTATTAAGTATACTATCCTTGTTCAAATAATTTTCGGCGTATTTGCGTCCGTTGAGCTTTAATATTGAGTTATCTGAAGTACAGAACTTTAAAATAGCGTTTTCGAGAGAACTTAAATTTTCTGAAGCGATAACAACACCCATTTTGTTGTCGTTAACAATTTCAAAAAGGTTTGTACCAGGTTCGGCAGTTATAAGCGCCAGCCCGCCTACTGCCAAAATAGTGGTTAATTTTGAGGGCATAACCAGGTCGCTTGCACTCTTTTTTTGGAGTACCAGATGAATATCGGCCATGTTAAGAAAATTATTGAATTGGTCTGGCTGTTGTAAGGGCAAAAAATGCACATTGTCAAGTTTTTGCTCTTTAGCTTTTGCTATAAGTTTCTCCTTGTATGGCCCGGTTCCGCAAATGACAAATTTTATAAACGTAGATGACTCCAGGTGTTTTGCTACGGTCAGGATGCTTTCTAATCCCTGTTTTTCTCCTATACTTCCTGAATATAAAACAATTTTATCGTCTTCGTGAAACCCCCACAATATTTTCATTTCTGCGTTGTCATATAACGGGCAATAGGCAGTGGTATCTACCCAATTGGGAAAGAATAATATGTCCTTTACAGTTTTTTTTGAGATCTTTTTAAGCATTCCGGTAGATATAGTACTTACGTAATCCACCTTTTTCATGATTAGCCGTTCCATCGCGAACAGTGCTTTAAAAGCTTTGTCCGATTTAATTATTTGCAGGTCGCGGGCCGCTTCAATTTGCAGGTCCTGTATGTGATAAATGATTTTACCCCCTTTGAAAAATCTGTATATCAATCCCAAAAAACCAAGGTGAAAAGGCGGAGCAATACAAAAAATATAGTCTTTTTTGGGCTTAAAAAGCAGGTAGATTACCATCACAAAAGCGGATACAAAAAAACTAAATTCGTGAATAAGTCTTTTTAAGCCGCTCGGTTGTTTTGGTACATACAGCGGACAACGATAAATATTTAACTTACCATTCTTTAATGTCTCGCGGCTAAAAAAACGATTTTTATACGGCTTTTGAGTTTGCCAATAAGGATAGTAGGGGAAAGCTGTAACCATTGTGCACAAAAAATGATTCTCGGTTAACCACTCAACCATTTCGCCGGTATATTTTCCAATACCGGTTAGCTCTGGTGAAAAGTTTATCCCTATAATGATAACACTCTTGTTTTTTGAAATTGTCATTTTATATAAGTGCAAGTAAAGTTAATGCCTGAGTGCTGGTCTTCCAGGCGCCTATGGTAATGGCCGTTGTTATTTATATAATATAATGGCTGATGGACTATTGCGTTTGTAGGGGTTTTTGACAAATAACCGCTTACTTATCGATATTCATAGCCATGTTGCGCGGTTTTAAAAAACGATATTATTGTAAACCTGTTAAATGAGTTCCAATTCGGGAGATTCTTGTTTACTTATCGCGATAGAATTCTGGCCGATATCTTTAGACGTTTTATGCCTTTGTGATAAAATTTCCCTGGTTTTAATCATAATCATATGCTCATAAAAAGAGAGATTAATAGCATAAATAAGTCCCGGTAAGCCTTCAGTAAAGCCCAAACTGAATATGTATGTATATATAAATCTTAATAACGGCCAGCCGGGTACTTTGATCATCCAGGATTTTAATGCCGGATTTCGTGTGCTTCCATGTTTACTGAATATGTTTTTAAACGGCGGGCATATATCCAGTCGCGCAATTGCTTCCAGTGATGAATAGCGGTTATGCCTTTCAATCCAATGAGACCACCCTTTTGAAAAACCGAAGTGCGTATAAGGCTCTTTTATGTATAAAACATTCCCAATTACCTTGTCTTCTTTTTGACCGTGCCCGAAATCTTTAAAAGTTACCCGGCCTTTACGCAATAAGCGCAACTGCCATTTGGGGAAGTTGTCGCTTCTTTTAAGCCATATGCCTTCAAGCATCATTTTCCAGCAACAGTAAAAGCCGGCTGTTTCTTCGTCGGCGTTATCGATAGCCAACTTAATAGCATTGGCAAATGCGGGGGTACTAACTTCGTCAGCATCTAAAAACAGTACCCAATTATGTTTTAAAACAATATTTTCGAGTGCAAAGTTGCGCTGTTTCCCGAAGCTTTCAAATGCGTTCATGCTAATTTTTGCACCATGTTGCCTGGCAATTTCGCAGGTTTTATCCGTGCTAAAGGAATCCATAACATGAATGTCATCTGTCCAGGTTAACGAATTTAAGCACGCGGGCAGGTCCGTTTCTTCGTTTTTTGTAAGTATAATTACCGATATCATTTTTGTAATATTAAAACTCCGGCGTCATTAGCCTCGTGATTATTTTGCAGATCGATTTGTGATACATCAGTTAAATAGCTTGCCAGTCGTACAGCAAATGCACCTAAAAAAAAGGTTGGATTTGCTTGTCCGGATGTGGGAAAAACCGAACTGCTACATACATATACATTGCCGGTGCCCCAAAGCTTCAGGTTTTTATCAACCACGCCACTATCAGGAAAGTCGGATATTCTTGTTGTTCCGGATTGATGTAACCCGTCTTTAGTCATGCTTTTAATTGCTGCAGGTAACTGGTTTTTGTCAAACCAATATTCAAGTTCGCCGCAACCGCAATCTCTTAACCACTTATCGAGTACATCGTGCAGTTCAATCACCGACGAAACGTCCTGATCGGTAACTGAATAATTAATTTGTAAGGTTTCACCGTCGGCAGCCAGTTCCATGCAATTGCTTGCAGAAGGTATTTGCTCGGCGTGAAAATGTAACGCATAAGTGTTTTTAGGGCTGTAAAGAAATATACCGGGCAGTTTACGTTTAACGCAGTACCTTTTATAGAAAATGGCAGCAGGTTTTAACAGCGAATTTGGTAATCCCTTTATAATATTGCCTATATGTGCGGGGACCCTGGTTACTTTGCCTTTGGTAATTGAATGTGCAATTGCCGGCGGCGCCAGTTTTTTGCCAAGTACCGGAGTTATCATTGCCATGTACATAAAAGACATCGCCCCGCTCCGGTGCTTAGGATCAAAGTATAAAGGGTTGTCCAGCCACATAGCTGTGTTTAACAGGTTTTTAGCCTTTAAAAAATCGGTCGAAAACTGAAATCTGCGCCTTGTATAAGTTCCATCAGCATGTTTTATGAAAGAATAGTCTGTTTTTTTGGGATTACCATAAAATTTAACGCTGGCAATTTTTCCCGATAAATGGCCCTGGTAATATTTCCCCAAAGCTTGTGGTGTATTGCCTAAATTGTTAAATAGCTGTGTGTTACGCAGTAATATCCGGGTGCTTTCCTGGGCGCCTGATGCTATAATAAATGAACCGGCAGATATTTTGAATTCAATTTTGGTAGCTACTTCTCTTACTGTCAGGTACTCAACTATATCATTTTCGTTGGGGGCACAAAAATCCCTTGCTTCAAATCCCTGCAATAAAGTCAGGTTTTTTTGCGCTTTGATATCGTTCTCATAACGTTTGCCAAAGCGGGTTGGCATACTGTATCTTTCTAATGTGTTGTCGGTTACTATTCCTTGTTTAAACCCTTCGGCTATAGTGTTATATCGCACACCAGGTATGGCCGACAAATTAAAATCGGCATTTCCGCATTCAAAGTATTTGGCGGCTGCCGGTGCGTAGGTTTTAACTTCGTTAAACAACGTGCTATCCCATGTACAGTTGCCGTTTAAAATTGGGCGGTCAATAAAATCGATATCATCATACATCACACAACGGCCTCCCCAGGTTGCAGATGTGCCCCCTAAACCTTTATTCGTACACTCCGAAGGAGCGTGATGATTTTCAACATTGGTTATTGTAATGGAACTATCTAAGCTGTTTTCTGCCGGCTGCCCGCTTACACCGTATTCAAGCAATACAACAGATTTATGAGGGTTTAGCCGCGAATATTCAAGAGCGAGGATAATGCCCGCCGGGCCACTGCCAATGATGCATAGGTCGAAATCAAAAGGGAAATCATGTTTACTCATCCTGATTGTTGTTTAGGTTGTCTAAGAAGTTAGTTCGTTTTTTTAAAGGCAGGGCCGGGTGTCCGCCATATACTGTCCAGGGCTCCAGATCTCGTGATGTTACCGATGCAGCTCCCAAAACACTCCCATCCATGCAACACACTCCTGGCAACACAACCGCTTTTGAGCATATCCAGGAATAGGGTGATATGATTATTTGCTTCATGATATATGTAAAATCGGCCGTGTTATAATCATGGGTAGCGCCACATAGGTAAGCGTTTTGGGAGAGGATTGAATGGTGGCCCAAAAAAACACCACCGGGATTATAAATCTCGACCCCCGGGCCAATGGTAACAATATCCTCCGTTTCCAGTAGCCACGGAGCCCATATCTTGCAATCGGGGTAGATGATATTTTTATCGCCAATTTTGCCACCAAATGCTCTTACAATTAAAACCCGCCATTTATGCAGCGGCTTGGGTGTCCATCTGCACAATAGTGACCAACACAGGTTCCAAATGGCCCTTCGTAGCTTATTAGAAAATGAAAATACGGGCCGTAAGTATCCATCCACACTATCCTTACTATGATAAGAAAACATATTTGCTGTTTGATTATGATTATGTTCGGGCAATTTTGCCCCTGGACTTTTTTAATTGAATAAAACCTCTTGAAAACGATTGATGACTGCATTCACTTCAAAATGTTGGTCGTAGCAACGCCGGGCGTTGACTCCCATTTTTTGTTTTTCTACTAATGATAACTTCTGCCAGGTACTAAGCATATCATAAGTCCCGGTTTTATTATCGTCGGCAACCAATGCACCACCGGCTTCGCATAACTCGCGCCAGATGTTTACCTGGTTTGATATGAGCACCGGCTTATTACATGTTAAAGCTTCCACTACAGCTATTCCAAAGTTTTCCTGATGACTTGGCAGCACAAACGCCTCGCACCCGTAAAATGCTCCCCATTTGGCCTCGCCGGTAAGCATACCCGGAAAATAAACAAGGTTTTTTAGGAGTGTCGATTCGGCAACTGTTTGTTGCATTTGTATTCCATAATTACTGTCGAGGCCCGGGCCGGCAATTACAAGTTTAGGTAGGTTGCTAACCTTACCGTTTATTGAACTTAATTGGCTTTTGGCGATTTGTTTGTATGCATCAATAATTAAATCGACCCCCTTTTTCTCGTGTATCCTGCTGAGAAAAAGCAAATACGGACTATCATTTAATCCTGGTACTGTGTTTTTAAAAACATCAGCCATTTTAATATTGTAGGCGGGAGGAGCTATTACCCCCAGGCCAACAACAGTCTCAGATTTTGGTTTATATGGCCAGAAAGGCAGCCGGGCAAGAATTAGCTCAGTTTCGCATGTAAATAAAATTTTATCTGCGCTATTAATAAGTTTTTTTTCAATTAAGCTCCAATAAATTACATTCCTGATTGCTTTTATCCTCCGGCCTTTTGCCCGTTGAAAATAGGGGTCAAGCATGCCATGAGGCATCACAAATAGTTTTGGTTTAATACCGCTTGTCTTTAACGCGTTAAATGCTTTATAAACGGCGAAACCATGATACAACCAAAGGCCGTGAACTATTACAACATCAAACCGGGTAATATTGGCAGAAAGCCACGGCAATAATAATTTGCTATAATGCCAGGCGTTTGCTGCCGGGCCTAATGCGTGCTGAAGAAAGATGTCTGTTTTGTTAAAAATATCTTCGTCTACACTAACAACTTCGTTTTGTATACCCAGCTTTTGCAAACCGCCTGCGCATATTCTCACCGCCTCACATACGCCACCAGTTTCGGGGTTCATACTGCTAATTACGTGGAGTACTTTCATAATTGTACAGCAGCGGTTAAAATGGACGAAGAAACAGGTGCCTTGTTGTTTAATATTTTAAATACCGATTGTATTACTTCATCTACGGTGATAGACAGAATGCATTTTTTTTGTTGAACCAAGCAAACTTCAAGTCCGCAACCTGCGCACGCTGGCAGCTTGTAAAGTATTTGGTTATTTTCTCCCCGCGGAAACCATTGGCCGGGTAAGTTGCGCGCAGAGTAGATGCCTACACACGGTGTACCCACTCCGGCAGCCAAATGTATTGGGCCACTATCATGGCCAATAAAAGCCTTAGCCTTCTTTAACAATGCTGCCGATACCCTGGGTGTTGTTTTGCCGCACAAATTTATCGACTGATGTTTCCAGGCTGATATAAGTTGTGCCGCCGTTTCTGCTTCGTCCGGAGCTCCTATGATCATCAACTGCCAACCCGGAAGCAAATTTGATAGTTGGCTTAATAACGTTTGCCAGTTGCCAACTTCCCAGTCGTTCGATTGATTTTTTGTGCCTGTTGAGATAGCCAGTACAGGAGTATCTTTTATTAATAAAAGCTCATAACTATTGGCAATTTCTAATTCGCTTTCGGTTAAATTCAAATCCCAATTTTTGTCATCTGATAAATCAATTGCACCCAAAAGGCTAATCCTCCTGGCTAATCGTTTAGCTTCCCATTCCATGATGCCTGTTTGTGGATCAACACAAACTTCAAAATCTTCCCTGGCTGCATCAAAACCTACCAAATTTGCAATACCTGCAGCTTTGAAAAACAACTTATCTCTTAACAGGGAATTTTTTGATCGGGTTGGATTAATATTTATTACCGTATCAATTTTTAATGCGCGGATCTGCTTAATCAGATCAAAAAGTACTTTAAGGTTCCTGGTGCCCACCGGGTAATTAATGGTGCGGTTAAAAAAGTAATGGCTGCCTAAAATAGCTTCAATTGCAGCAGCTTTGGCCATTACCGGTTTATTGGTAAGCAAAGTAATATCTGCATGTGGAAACGAATTTCTTATTTTGTGGAAGCTGGGCAAAGCCATTACAGTATCGCCCAGGCTGCCAAGCCTGTATATAAGTACTTTGTTGTTTTTAGAAATGCTCATAATTGATGGCAATTACCGCAAAGGGGAAGCGAATGAATATTTGTTATAGTATACTTTGATATTCCATATCGGCTTTAAGCAGCCAATCCTCAAGCTCCTGGTAATCTATAGGCGCGGTGCCTACATGTGCAACTACGCAACCTGCGGCAGCGTTTGCAAAGCGGGCCGCCTCGGCTGCATTGGCGCCACTTGCCAAAGCTGCGGTTAAGGTGGCTATAACCGTATCGCCTGCGCCCGATACATCAAAAACCTGGCGTGCAACCGTTGGTAAATGTTCAACCACTTCGCCACGGTGACTAATTGCCATTCCGTCGGCTCCTAACGTCACTATCAAAATTTCGGGATTATAAATATCATGTATGCGCCTGCAAATTTTTTCTATCGGATATTTTTCTTCCGGTGCAGGTTCTGGAAGTTCTGCAAGGGCAAGTGCTTCGGCACGGTTTGGAGTTAACAGCCCAACGCCGCGAAATGATAACCTTCGGGCCGGCTTCGGGTCTAAAGCTACTAACAAGTCCGGTAAATCGCGGGCTATTTTTAAGATAGAGTCAAGTAACGATTGGGAGATAACACCTTTGGCATAATCAGATACGATCACCGCATCAACATCCGAAAGGGCTTGCCGCAGCATATTTTCAAAACCCGGAGCCGAGTCTATGGTATAACACTCGCGAGTATCCTCACGGTCGATACGGCAAAGTTGCTGTGAATGAACAATAACCCTTGTTTTAACAATAGTAGGTGCCTGGAACAGTAATTCGGGCGGTAGATATTTCACACCTTTACCAGACAGAATTCCTAAAAGCTTTTTACCCGCTTCGTCCATGGTGCAATGCCCCATTATTTTGGTTTTTACCCCCAGGTTTGATAGGTTGATGGCAACGTTGGCAGCACCGCCTGCCGTGTAGGTGTCTTTATTTACCTGTACCACCGGGACAGGAGCCTCCGGAGATATCCGGTGTACATTACCCCAGATGTAATGATCGAGCATTAAATCGCCAATGACCAATACTTTAATGGTGCTTAGCCCTTTTAATAAATAAGATAGGTTCATGAGTTAATAATTTAAGGTGCTCCAGTCTGTTATGTCAAGTTCTTCAAGCCACTGATGCAGGATAAGTGTATGCATTTCCTGAATGCGTGCAGTAGTATTGCTTGGTATGATAATTTCATGATCGCAGGTGCCTTTTATGGTTCCGCCGTTTTTACCGCCGAGGTATATGGTGATGATATTTTGTTTGCGTGCCTGCGCAAAAGCTTCGATGATATTAGGGCTGTTGCCGCTTGTACTAAAACCAACCAGTACGTCGCCCGGCTTGCCGAGTCCTTCCAGTTGCCTTGAATAGATAGCGTCGAAGCCATAATCATTCCCAATACAGGTAATTGCGGTTACATCGGCGTTTAAGCAAATAGCGGGTAGGCTGCGGCGTTCGGCTTTAAAGCGGCCAACAAGTTCTTCAGAAAGGTGAAGGGCATCGGCAGCGCTACCGCCGTTTCCGCAACTGATGAGTTTGCCGCCATTTAAAATTGAGTATTTAATTGCCGAACAGGCTGCTAATACTGATTCCTCAAGTTTTTTGCTTGCCGAGATTACGTTTGTTAGTTCCTCAAGCGATTCGGCAAAAGAGGGGGCAGCCACGTTTAATTGGGTTAACATAAAAAGATAAATTGAGGTAAGTTATTGGATTAAATGGCGCGTTGATTTCCGGTTGGGTTAACAGGATTATCCTGCTCAATGGTTTTTACCACCCATAGTTTGCGGTTTGGTGTGCGTAATGCGGCAAGTGTAATACCACCAAGCACCACGTCGAAGCCAAGCGACGTTGGCTGGGCCCATTGCCCCTGCATAATGGCCAAAATGCCAATGCTACATATCATCCATGGTAAAAAGTCGCCGATAGCAAGTTTACGGAAGCTATCGATAGTTAAATTCCACACAAAAACAATTCTTATAAAAATAACGGAGAAGCCCATGATAATACCCATTTCGCCAATCAGGCGGCCCCATTCACCTTCGGATATCAGGTAAACAGTATGATCGCCGGCTATGAGCATGCTGCCGACACTCGTTCCCATCCCTATCCCGTAACCAAAAAATGGTTTTTGCGCCGATTCGATAATAGCACCAATCATGCCGCCTAAGAAACGATCAACAAATACACCTGATACTCCACCTTCAGTTTCGTTGGCACTGGTAAACCTATGTGTAAATACCTCCAGCGGGGTAGCAAAAACACTGAGCTGGCTTAAGGCGGTAAACGTAATTAGCAGTACTACTATCGCCACCAGCATTTTGCCCAGGTATTTTGGATTGCGCGATATGGCTATCAGCGAAAATAGCGTGCAAGCCAGCACAAGAGACAACAGGCTGCGGCTTATTGATAACGGTATAGCTACCATAACACCCAGCGTTGCACCAATAAGCGCCAATCGATTTATGCTTTTTGGTGTTAGCCAAAAGTAAAATACATACGCGGCCGAAAAACCAAAAAACAAGGCTGTGCCGTTTGTGAATGAGAATGTAGCCGGTGGACGAAAAAATCCCATAGCTCCGTCAAAACCACCACCTTTTAAATCGCCGCCAACACCGCGGTTAACAAATGCCGATTGCGGGCTATAAAACTGCATAGCTATTAATACGGCCATGGGTATTGTTATCCATATAGTTGCTTTGCCAATTTTGATTACATCATCACGGTCAAATACTTTACCGATAACAAACATGAGCGGAAAATGAAACATCAGGATCCTGGCGCCGTAAATGGCCACGGCAAAATTGCCATGCCCGAAAGCAAGGGCGGTAACTATGCCTATTGCGCCAATGGCTATCATCCCATTAACGTATAAATTTGACGGTAACAGGTTGCGCTTCCACGCAAGTAAAACCAGCCAAAGAGCTAATGGATCACGTACAACAAGCAGGGGAGTAGACAGGCCGGGCAATACCCATTTGCGTAACGCTCCCTCAAATATCAGCAGTAAAAAGTAAGCCCAGATACCCCGCTTTAAAAGAAGGTTAGGGTCTTTACGGTCAACCGGCCGGGCAACGTAAAAGCTTTTTGAAAGTCCCTGAAGCGTGGTCATTGTTGTTATATTACCAGTCATTATGGTGTTAAATAATTTTGGTACCAGCATTAAGATATATACTCATGAAGCGATTGGGCTATTTTATCTCCATAAGCATCCCATGTGTAACCGGCGGCTTTTTTTTGCGCTTTATATCCCATTTCGGGTATCAGGTTACGGTTATCTAAAAACCAGGAGATTTTTTCGGCTATACTGTCGGGCGAGGCTGTTGGTATCAAAAAACCGGTTTCTCCCTCGTCAATCAAATCGGCCCCGCCTGTGTTGGAGGTAATAATTAACGGCAGGCCCTGGCTCATCGCTTCCTGCATTACCAGCGCCCGGCCTTCTGCAATTGATGGAAGGCAAAATACATCGCAGGTGCGCATCAGTTCCAACACTTTATCATGTGATCTGCCACTTTCGTAAGTAAAACCCGATAGTTCATTACGGTAAAACTCAATTGGCGCAAGTAACGAACCCATCACAACCAACTCCACATTTTTGCTGTTTATTTTTTTTATAGCCGCAAACAAATCTGCAAGCCCCTTTCGTTGCCCCATCGACCCGGCAAATAAAACGCGAAGCGGGACATTTGTATTTTTTGGGACATTTAAGCCACCTGGCGTTGTTTCCGGTGATCCAAAGGGCGAAACGATCAATTTTTTATTTGCCCAAAAGGGCAGCGAATCAATTACAAATGACCCCGGCCCAACTACAACGTCGGCCAGTTCAAGTTCCTGCGTTTTTCTCTCCAGTTTGGCTTCAGAATCGCTGATACCTCCGCCCAGTGTAACAGCCCACTGTGGTAGCCTGGCGGCTTCCTGGTTCATGAGTTTTTTAACTGTTTTCCAGTAGGCAATAGGTAAATCATAAATGCATTTTAGCCCCAGTTTTTTTGCCTGTTTAAATGTTTCTAAAGCACCGTCTTCATAGGCATAAACAGCGTCTATCTTATTTTTTGCTGCATTATTTACAAGTTGCCGGGCGTTATACTTGTCAAGATCATGGTATACAGCATCAATGCTTGCCCATCCTTTTTCATGTTCAATGCATTTATTATAGCCCAGCCTGGGCATAGTCATACGGGCAAGTTCAAGAACTGGCCGGGTATGAATACTGGCCCTTGATACCGGGAATGTGCGCCTTAGCCATTCTGTGCGGATATTTTGGGGCATTAACTTAAGCCACAAGGCATCCGCATTGGCCACAAGCGTAGTATTAAAGCCGCCGAGCATATCCGCTTTGGCAAGGCTGGTAATAACGGCCCTCACATTGCGGTTACCAGTAGGATGAGAAATATTTATTTTCATGAAACCTTTGAGTAGTTGTATATAAATGCAAAATGTAATTTAACCGTTTATCCAGCTTTGCATGTCAAGGGCGATAGCTTCCCAACTCCTTGTTAACCAAAACCATTGGTGCAGTAACAGTCGTCTTTTTTCTCCTTCAATGGTAGATAGCAGTGTTTGGTTGGTCATTAACTCGTGCGGGCGAAATATGGCAACACCCGGGGGCTCGTCTAATGTTACAGGTGCCTCGCAAATTACAGGCACTGCATGTGCAGACAGCGCCGCGAAAGTGCCCGATTTGCGAAGACTATCGGCAGTTTGGCCTACCAGCGCTGCTTCTGCAGTTAACATCATTGCCGAAACTTCGCCGGGATCAAGCGTTCCTGTCTGTATTAAAACACCAGGCCCTAATTGGCCCGATGCCAGGCTAAGTTCTTCATCGGCGTAATGATTGTTTAGGGGCCCAATTGCGTAAATTTTTTTTATCAAGCCATTCTTGTGCAGCTTTTGTATCAGTGGCAGATGTTGTTGAAGTGTCCACAAGCGGGTATGGGCTAAGCCAAATATTACCCATTCGCCCGGTTTCCTGATGCTTGTTAATCCATTTTCTTTATCAACCGGCAAAATATTTGCGCCAACCAAACTCAGTCTTACTTTTTTGCTATTGGTTAGCGATATTATTTTTTCTTTTTGCTCGTTGGTTACTACAGTAATGCCATCGGCCAGTTTGCTCAGTTGTTTTACCGTGTATTTTATAAGTTGATTGCGTAACCTATGGTGTATTCTCAAACCAGCGCTATCGTCCCATGTTTCGTGAAAAAAAATATAAAGGTGATTGTATGGCGACTCTTTTTTAAACTTTTTTAATGCCTGCAGCAATTTAAACGGTAACCCTGTTTTGGAATAACTTGTTGGTGTAAAGTTTAAGAGCAAATCGCCGGGAGTGCTGTTTTTTTCAATTTGCTTAAGCAGACTTTGCCAGTATGCTGTTGTTAAAGTTAGCGGAGTATCCCGTATTACTTCGGGAAAATATTCTACCCCGATTTTAACCGATTTGTAAAATTTGTTTAATGCTAATGCTGTTTTATATGCGTGATCGCTTACTCCGCAAACCCCCGGAGGACAGGTAGGCGCGATGATGATCAACTGCCTGTAGGTGCTCGTGTTCATTGGTAAAAATGATTTGTTTTTTTGCTTTAGTTATAAACGGCTTCGGGCTCAGGCAGGTCCTCGGGCTTTGTAAGGGGTGTTGGTACAGTTCGTTTTTTTATGAAACGTTTTTCCCAAAACTCGTATGAAAAATGTGCGGTTACGGTAGTTAAGGCAATTACTATTAATAACTCTAAAATTTTACTTCCGGGGAAGGCATACATTTTGGCACTAAATGCCATTACACTAAATATGATAATTGGATGGTAAACATACATGCCGTAGGATATTTTACCTAAATATTGAAAAAGGCGCAGTTTAGTAAAAGAAAACAACCACACATCTTTTTGTTCCAAAAGGTTAGCTATTATAGCAGCGCTTGTTAAGTTCAGCACCGAATACCCCCAGATCCATTGATAGCCCTGCGGCAGGTTACCTGGCCAGCCAAAAGAAGATAAATGGTAAGATGGAATGGAAATAACCAGAAGCAAACCCGTAACTACGGTTAAAGTAATACATGAATAAACAACCCTGGCTTTACTCATTATCTCCCTGAAAGGTTTGTTACATAACAAAGCGCCAAATACAAATGCATCCAGATGTGAAAATGGCAGCACATAAGGAGCCAGCGCTTCATCAATTGCATTTCCGTCGAAACCTACAAAGTATTGCAGGTGGTTGCACACTAAATATACTACAACCCTTATAACCATTGCTGCCGGCAACAACCAAAGTAATGTTTTTAAAAAGAGGCTTTCGGGTAATTTCCATAAAAACAAAGGCCAAACCAGGTAAAATTGCCATTCAAGAGATAAACTCCATAAGTGGCCGTATATCATGTGAAACGTGTAGCTATCAAACAACCACCTGAAGTTGAGTGTGTAAGTTAACAACCATGGCCATTCGGTACTTAAAGCCTCAGGCTTATGTATAAACAGGAAGATAACACCCAGTATTAGCAGGTATCCGTAATAAAGAGGAAACAATCGCAACATCCTGCGTTTGTAAAAGTCCTTAAAAAACGTAATCATGCCTTGAGTTTGGTATTGCTGCTTTCCTTTTAGAACTATGCCCGATATCAAAAAACCGGATAGCACAAAAAAGAATTGAACCCCTATCCATCCGGCCGGGAAAAGAAGATAGTGGTGAGCTATTATTGCCAGTGCCGCCAAAGCACGCATGCTATCCAGTTGCGGATTGTATTTCATCTAATTTTTATTAACGCGGGGAAAACGTTTATTTTTTATATAAACACAATCGATTTATATAAGCTGGTGATTTTTTAGGCTGAAACTTTTGCCCACTCTGCAACTTGTTTTAGCCCATCATCCATGCTGTACTTTGGGGCGAACCCCAATTTTGATATTTTACTGATATCTGCCCGCCAATTTAAGGGGTCGCCTTTGGGTACATTACCGTCAAAAGTTATCTCAACATTAATATTTAAATGCTTTACAAGGCAATTAGCAACCTCGGCTACGGTTGTTTCTACTCCTGAGCCCAAATTATATATCACAAAATTTTCATCCGAAGGATGTTTTAATACTGTAAGCACGGCCTGGCATAGATCCTCGACATATAAAAAATCCCGGCTTTCTGCTCCGGTCCCAAACAACCTGATGGCTGGCTGGCCAATTGCCGCGGCGCGGATGGCACGCATGCTTACATCATAAATAAGCTGTTTCCCGAGTCCCGGACCGTATACAGAGAAAATGCGAAAAATAGTGGCCTTTAGTCCCATTGCCCTGGAATAGTTTGATAACAGCGATTCTGCCAGCGACTTGTGAATACCATACGGTGAAATGGGCTGTAACGCTGTAAATTCGGTTATTGGAAGTGTTTTAGGATTACCGTACACGGCAGCGCTCGAAAAGAAAAATACCTGGGCTTGTGGCTGGTTTTTAGCAAGGTAAAGTGCAATGCGTGCGGTGCCCGGTAATAAACTTGAAAAATCGCCGTAGGGGTCGTTAACTGAAGATGCCACAGAGGCACCCCCTGCCAAATGACATACCGCTGCTAAAGCATCTCCTTTAATTAATTGATCAAGATCGGCATTTTCCAATGATGAGGTTGCAAAGTCGGCCCATAAATGGGGGCGAAGCGGTGCCCGAAGGTCAATACCAATTAACCTGTAACCCTGTCTTGAAGCGGCATCGGCCAGGTAGGTGCCCAAAAAGCCCGATGCACCTGTTATAAGTATAGTTTTTTGGTTATTCATGAAAAGAATAGTTTAGGGTTATCAAAACACTGTTGCCAACGGGCGGCCATTACGGTTGTAGAAAAATGCTGATCATAATATGCCTTTAATCTTGCGGGGTCAAAGTCATTGGTCTCAATTCTTTTTATCAGTAAGTAAAGGCCGATTGTAATATTGTCAAGGGTTGGCTGTACCAGGATAGAATCTGGATTGTTTTGGCAGCAATCTTTTATAGCGCCGATATTTGTTGCCATAAAGGGTAGCCCGTAGGCCATCGATTCTAATAAAATAAGTGGCAGGCCCTCCATCTCTGTAGATGTTAAAACCAGGCTATCATAAGATGCCATTAATTCTGCTCCCTCTCTGTCGCCGGGATATCCTCCCAAAAAGTTGATTTTATGTTTAATCCTCAGGTCTTTTGCAAGCTTTAGCAGCCTATCTTCTTCTTCGCCTTTGCCCCATAAATCCAATGAAAAATCACCGTGTGACGGAAGCGATGCGATTGCTTTAAATAGTAATGGTAGCCCTTTGTTGCCGGCAAGCCTGCCGAAATAGGCCAGCTTTATTTTTCCTTTGGTTTTATTGGTGCTTGTTTTTAAAACTCCATCTACAGGCGGCTGCGGGAAACATGGCAGCCAATTCACTCCGCGTGGGTTGGCTAAAGTTGTAGTCCAGTATTCAAGCATTGATGGTGCCTGCACAGCAATGCCGTCGAAATTTGTCCTGGTATCGATCCATATTTGTTCATCCTGCGACCTATTGGCTATGAAATCCTGGGCGATTTTAAAACTGCCGGCTTTGAGAAACCGGGTTATAAAAATGGATGAGTTTGATAGTCCAATACTTACAAATATATCGGGCCCATACAATCTTGCCCTCACGCCCGCTAAAATCAACGCAACGTATTTCTTTATCTTTTGAAACAGGCCGGATACTTTGTGAGCAACTATGCCAATTATAGCTTTATCGCCAAATGGTTGGTCGGCAACAGGCCTATCAGTAATGTTAATTATTTTTAGCGTATAACCAGCCGTTATGGTAAAGTCAAAAAGTTCTCGATAGGCGGTTTGTGCCCCGCCCAAGCCATCGGTATGGCCCATTAATAATATTTTTTTCGGAGATGATTGTGTCATTATTTAGTTCGTTAGCTTGATGTATTTAAGCCTTAGATTTGGCTGATCTTTTAAAGACAAAAAGCTGTGTATGCTTCCGCTGCATTTAAGAGATTATTAGGAGCGGTTAATTGATTTTTTAGGGTATAGGCGCGTAAAATAGCGTTGGGTGAACTTGCCTGGTAGATGCCTTGTTTTTCCATCGGCTTTGCGTGGTAGTTTGTATCGGCCGATGAAATCATAACTGGTATCCCTCTCTCCATCCAGGCTATTGCCGAGCCACTTTTGTCAATGCCATCAACAGGGCTGGTTACAACGCCAATATGTACCAGTTGCATGCTGCGGTTTATCATGGCCGGCGGCAGCGGACCGGTTTCCCAATAAAAAATGCCTGGTAATTCCCTGATCATGTTGACTGTTTCGAGTTGCCTGTTGTGGCCAATAAACAGTACGCCCAATTGTAAACCCAAAGATTTTGCTGTGCTAACCCCCATTTTGAGCAGGTTATCGAGCCCGGGACAATTATATGTGGTACCAAAAAAACCGAATATTAACCAATCTTTACGGTTTAAGATTAACGGCAACAGATCGGCCCTGGTTGCCAGATCATCCCAATCAGACTGGCTTCCTGATTCGCTTACCGATATGTTTCCAAAAATCGGAACTACCGCGGCTGTGATGCCAATTTGCTTTAAAAAGTGCTGGTAGGGTTTAATGCTTGTGAAAACAGTCTCGGGTTTTAATGCAAAAACTAAGGTTTTTAAAAAAGTCTTCTGAAGCCGGCCTAAAATTTTTTCTTTAAATCGGGCATTTGCTGCCATCCCGCACCACAATTCGTGGAACATAATATGTAGTTTCCTGGCCCCAATGGCTTTGCCAAGTTTTAGTGAAATATTAATTGGCAGGCCGTATTTATTGAATCCAAACCCTACATATTGTAAACTAACCAGGTCGGGGTTAAATACTGCTATTTTTTTTCGCAGTCTGTCATATCTTTCTGTCGTATTTAAATTGGCCGGTAAACGTTGTACAGCTAACTCCACACCATCGATGCTTTGCACCTCATTTTTAACTTCGAATAAATAGCTATCATTTATAGCTATAGCTTCAACCTGATCGCCTCTTTTTATGATCTCGCATGCCAAACGCCGAACATAGTCGCCTACGCCGTCGCTGCCTGTTTGCAATGAGGCGCAGATAAAAGTGATCTTCATCTTTTAAGTTATTATATATCCTATATTGATTGATTTCACATACATTACGGTGTACCACCCCGTACCAGGGTGTGTCAGGGTGTACCAGGGGGTGTCACCCTGTACCGGTACACACACTTTATTGGTTATACATAGTACCCAAAAACGGGAAAATCACCTGTTTTTAATCATAAAAGACCGCTACCACTATGTTTAAACTTTATACAGAAGTTGAATGTTAACGACTGATCCTTAATTAAATACGTTTACCAAATGTGAGATTAACAGAGTTCTTTGATCAACCTTAAGGTGTTGTTGTTTAGTTTAAACTATGCAGAACGCTTCTTTTAAACTTGGTGAAAAAGTGGCGCGTTTGTAATAAGCCGGGTTTCACAAGGGCCAGGCCTAAATAGCTTGATATCCTGGCTGCAAAACTTTTATCCGCATTTTTATACTCCCAATCGCTGATGTGTTTTTCGGGAAGCAGCTGATATTTAAGTGCCGACTTAAGTTGTTTGGTAAAAGGTTTAAATAGCGGTTCGGCTAAGAGTGTCAGGTAGTAATCAATTAACTCGTTTGCTTTGCTGTCCCTGATTACCAAAGTTTTTGATTCATGATGGTATCTGAAATAAACCAATACGTTGTTGGTATATAAAACTGTTTTAAAGCGAACAAAGTAGGAGGTGAAAAAGATTCTGTCGAAATAATAGGATGAATATTCGGGAAACTTACCCGCCGCTTTAATATTAACCAAATCGCACCAAACACCCGGCTGATGGAATGTGCTTTTGAGCGATATAAAATCGCCCGCCGTGAGGTTCTTGTTTTCGATTATATCTTTAAAAGAAGGGTCATTGTCGTAAAAATTAAACACTTTCCCGGCGATGGTAACGCCTTTTTTATAGATAGAGGCAACGTTACAGAGGGCCTCAGGCGCAAGGTAGTCGTCGCTGTTTATCCAATTAAAAATATCTCCGGTACATTTTGTAATTCCCTTGTTTATTGCATTTGCCTGGCCCGAATCTTTCTCGCTAACCCAAAAGCTAATCCATGGCTCGTATTTTTTTATGATATTAACGGTGTCATCGTTACTGCCGCCATCAATAATAATATACTCCAGGTTGGGATAGTTTTGCAATAAAATCGAGCGGATGGTTTCCTCAATAAACTTACCCTGGTTGTAGCTTGGTGTAACAATTGAAATTTTGGGCCATTGCTTTTTTGACTTGTAAATATCGGCGTTTACTTCTTCAGTCCACGGCCAGCCTTCTTTGCTCTCAATGCGCGGCAGTTTATTCAGTAACGACATAGTTTTGGGTTTTTACTTTATTAATCATAATAAGGCTAAAGACAACGTGCATCACTGCCTCGAAGCCGGCAACGTAAAGATTTAGTAGCAAAATGCCCCTAAGTGTCGAGATATCAATGAGTGCCGCACATACGGCAATGGCAGCAATACTCGCCGGAATAAGAATTATTGGTTTTATTGCCCAGCCACGGTGGGTATACAATGAGAATGATGAACCAGCAATTAAGGCAACGCAGCTGCCCGCAATGTTTAAAACCATCTCGTTTTTAAGGTTTGCATATGATGGGCCGAGCACCCACAAAATAGGCACCGGGAACAGCCACACAATGGCTATAATTAACGCCATCAGCACAAACAACAACAATTGTATTTTAAGGTAATTGCTCATTAACACCCTTTTATTATCGGGCAGGCGTGCAAAACGCGGCGATATTAAAGTTGAGAAAAGGACATTGAATAGCCCCAACACCATTACTAACCTACCAAGCGCACCAACTTGTGCAACTGCTGTTGTTGAGCCAAAAATTGATATAAGCCAGATGGTTATTTGCCCCGAGGCGCAATAATAAATTGCGCCTGGCAAAATCCTTTTAACAAATTTCAATATTTCCGCACGAACAAGGGGATCAGGCTGCTGATGAATACGGGCATACTTGTAAGATGTTTTGCGCAGTTGAAGGTTTGCCCATATTTGGGGCAAACCCGAAGCAAGCACCGCTATATACGCCCATGGGAAAACGAATATGGTAAGGCCGGTAAGTATAAGCCTCAAAACGTTGGTTCCAACCTGTATTTTTTGAAGTGGCGCAATATCCTGCTTTAGCTTGGGGGCAACCTCCAGCAATGTACCGGATAACGACATGAAAAATGCCGGTATAAGGGATAATGTTATTAGTGATGCAAATAACCAACCCGCACCGTGATGTATCAAAAGGTACAACAAAACAGGTACGGCTATTATAAGGCTGCCTGCGGCAAACTTTTTTCTTAGGTCTAAACCGGTGGCTATTACCAAACCTAATTTTTCACGATCCATCCATATTTTGCCCCCTTGCGACATTACGCCGGTTGATATTCCGCCATCGGCTAACAGGATCATTGTGCCAAGCATCATATTTGCCAAAGTATATAAGGCATATTCTTTTGTGGGCAGTAATCGTATAACAATAATAGCGCTTAGAAAGCCAATTACTTGTATGATTAACTGTGCCGATCCGGTTATGGTTATGAGCTTACCCCATTCAATTGCCTTAGCATATTTTGAATTGATGGTTAAGTTTTGAGCAATAGCTTTCATAAAAAAATAAGTGCCGGTGTATAAACCGATAGGGTAGTTTTGGGTAGTATTAAACGAAGTTTAACCGTTTGATTTGATGTTGGGGCAAAGGCTGAAACCGACCGGGCTGAGGAGTTAAGCGTGCTGCTTTTTTAATTTAGGGTTGTTGTAATAACTGTTATCGTAGTTATATCCATAACCATATTTTGTGCGTTGAATGCCATTGAAAATAATATACAGGTTAGGAAGCTTATCTTCTTTAGCCATTTGCTTAATAAATGTAAGTTCAGATTTATTGGTATGGCCTTGTTTTACAACGTACAAGGTAACATCGCAAATTCTTGCCAGTATCAGCGCATCTGTTACCAGGTGAATTGGCGGCGTATCAATTAAAATATCATCGTATTCATCCCTTAATTTATTGATAAGTACGTCAAGTTTAATGCTGTCAAGTAATTCTGATGGATTTTCGGGGATGGCCCCGGCACCGATAATGCTGAGTTGCGGATGCACGCCGGACGGCTGGACTATTTCCGATAGCTCAACTTCGCCGTTCAGGTAATTGCTCAACCCTTTATTTTGCGCTGATAAATTAAAAATGTCGGCTATTTTTGGCCGGCGCATGTCAAGCTCTAAAATGATAACTTTACGGTTGGTAGCGGCAAGTGCTGCTCCCATATTACTGGTAATAAAACTTTTCCCCTCGCCGGCTACGCTCGAAGTAAATAGGGTTACCCGCCCGCTTTGCCTGTTTTGAAATAATAAAAATAAGTTGGTTCGTAACGATCTGAATTGCTCAGCTATCGCGAAGGCATTTTTTTCGAGTACCACAATCTGATTTTTTCCTTTGTTTTGGTTCAATTCGCAAATTACCTCAACTCCAGTAATTTTTTCGATTTCGGCGCGGTTTAATACTTTGTTTTTCAAGAGGTCGCGGCCATATATGAATGACGCAGGCAACCCTAAGCCAAGTAAAAAGGCAAGCACGTAAGGGACCTGTTTTTTTGATTTTGGAGCGATGTAGTAAGGGTCTTCTACTGTGCGGATCCCGGTAAGGGTAGAGGCGTAGCTCAATGATACTTCTTCCTTTTTTTGCAATAAATAGATGTACAGGTTTTCTTTTATGCTTTGTTGTCTTTTGATACTGATGTACTGCCTTTCCTGGCCCGGGATATTTTTTATTGAGGCTTCAAAGCCAGAGTTATTGTTTTGAAGTTCGTGTTGAACCGATAATAAAGAAGCCTTAATGCCACTAACTGTTTCTTTTACAGCTGCTTTAGTTGCCTTTATTTGACGATTTAAAGGTTCGAATATTGGGTTTTGCTCGGGAGTGGTGGCTAAAAGCCTGTCGCGTTGCAATTGCAATTTAGATAACTGATCTACCAAACTGATAAGCCCCGGATCGGAAATACCAAGCGTTGCAGGTACGTTACCCGAATTATTTCCTGAATTGGCGTAACGTTCAATGCCTTCAATAACGTTCAGCTGTACATTAACGTCATTTAAGCGCGAATCATTTGATTGAACGTTATCAAGATAAAATTTTGATTTGGATGAAATGTCCGTTAACCCAATGCTGCTCTTAAACCCTTCAACATCTTTTTCTACATTGGTTAACTCACCTGTAAGTGATGATAACCTGTCGTCTATAAATTTGAGCGTGCTTTGCGTGGCTTTATTTTTATCCTGGATACTCGAAACTTTATACGCCTTTATAAGCTGTTCTAAAATTTCTTTTCCTCTTTCGGGTACTTCATCCTCCAATTCCATATCAACAATGGGAGCATCTTTATTTAAAGATACCAGTATTGAATTTTGATATTGCGTTACAACATCCTCAGGATTTTGAACATTAACACTGATTGTTTTACCAATATAATTATCAAAACTTTTGGTTTTGGTTAGCATCAATGCACCAATACTATTTTTTAGTACTGTATTAAAATGGTAATCGGGCGATTCCGTGTCATCTGTTTTTATCGAAAATGATTGGGCATCTTTAATAAAAACGGTGAGTGAAAAATCCCGGTTTTCGCCCTGGGCTTGTATCAGCTTAAATTTTACCGGGGTTGTGGCATAAATATCCTTACTGCTATAATTGGCTTTTTCCTTATAACTGGTTTGTAGTTGCAAATCATTAACAACCTGCCTTATCAGTGGCCTCGATTTTATTAGTTCCAACTCACTTTCGATATCTTTTGGCTGACCTACAACATCAATTTCGGCCAGGGCCTCTTTGGCATCCGACGATTTTTTTTCGTCTTTTATGGCCAGTTTGGCTTTAATATCATAAACAGGTTTGGTGTTTTTGATATAAAAATAGGCAATACACAAACTGATTATCAAGCAAATGGCGAATAGAGGCCAGCTGTGCAGGTATTTGCTTAATAATCCGCCAAGATCTTTTTGGGTTGGTTCATCTTTATCATCAAATGATGAGGATAGAAACAGGCGTTCGTTTTTCATAAGATTAATTTTTTAGAACACTGGTGAGTACAATGGTTATTACGGATAAGGCCGATAGTATTAAACTGATGTTTCGGTAACTTCTATCACCGGAATTTGATTTGGTTTTATCCGGCTGAACGTAGATTACATCATTATTTTTAAGATAGTAGTAAGGGGATTTAAAAAGATCGGCAGATGTAAGATCAATATTTATGTATTGTCGCTTACCGTCGAGTTCGCGGATAAGAAGCACATTATTGCGAATGCCTGTTATGTTCAGGTCGCCGGCTAATCCTAAGGCTTCAGTTACGCTAACGCGTTCGTTGGCAATTTGGTAAATATTGGGCCTTGCAACATCACCAATTACAGATATTTTAAAATTGGTGATCCTTACATTGACAGACACCTGTTTCAAATATGTAGAGAGCTTCGATTCTATTTGCTGCCTTAGCACATTGGTAGTAAGCCCCTCTGCTTTTAAAGTTCCAACTAACGGTAATTGTATGTTTCCATCCATATCAACCAGGTAGCCGTTTATTTTATTGTTGTCGTCTTTCCAGGCGTCGGGATTTAAACTACTTACAGCTATACTTAAAATATCCTGTTTCTGAATAGTTAGCGAAGAGTAGTTGTCGATAGTTTCGTTTATAGCAGCCGACCGGTTGACATTTTGAAAATAAGGTATGTTTTTATAAGAGTTGCAGGAACTTGCCATAAAGCAAAATGCAACTGAAATTAACACCAGGCAAATAGTAGTTTTAGTTTTCATGAATTTGGATGACCTTAAAATTTGAGTTAGGTGCGTGAAGAAGGAGTTGTATAGTGTGCTATATATGTGCAGTTATTTTACACTTTCTTTCAGCTTATTGTAAAGCTTCGCCATTTCACTTACAGCGAATATATTTTTATTAGATATTCAAATTGATTAAATCGTCATGTTTGGCGATGTTTTATATGAATATTTGCATAAAAGTAGGTCTTGTGTTATTAATATCGCAATATTATTGCATCTTGATACAATGTGTGAAGATGTGTATAACAAACAGCACGTAAAATGTGAAAAAGTGAGAAGGGAGGCAAATTCTATAAAAACAGCCGATTTTTAGAGTTGTCTGTCGGTACTTGCCAGTTTAATTGATTGCAAAAAAAACAAATGTTGAAAAAAGCATTTATTACATGATGTAACTACCCACGCTACTCTTATTGTAAAAATATTTTATATTAATATGTATATATTCATTGTGTGAAATAATAAATAATAAAATGGCGGGCTAATTTGCTTGTTTAGACATGGAAAAATAAGCAGAGTTTGTTAATTAAAGGGTAAGGCAAATTAAATGGTACGATAATTTATAAAGAGATATTAAAAAAAACCGTGAACCCGAAAATATTGAAACTTAATAATTCCCCAGAGCACTGGATGGTCATTTATACCAGGTCAAATTTTGAAAGACGAATTGATAAAAGCCTGAAAGAGCAAGGTATTTTAGCATATTGTCCGGTGATTACCTCACGAAATAAGTGGGCTGACCGCATTAAGACGGTAGAAAAACCTTTCTTTCCATCTTATTTATTTGTTAAAGCAAATCCGCTTCAATTAAGTAAGATAAGATATGTGCCAGGTGTGATTGACCTGATCTCGAATAATGGAAAACCGGTGATTATTAGTGATAATGAGATTGAACAAATTAAAATTATCACGCAGTCATATACTGATGTACAAGTAGTTAGTTTAAAAAGCTTGAAGGTTGGAGATAAGGTTAAAGTAAACGACGGCGTACTTTTTAACATGGAGGGTTTGGTAAATAAAATAATGGGTACAAAAGTGCTTATGGTAATTGAGCAGCTGGACTGTGCTGTTATTGTAAAAGTTAACGCCGACCAATTAACGTTGAGTACGGCCATCTAACAAAAAAAACGGTCAATTATTATTTCTTATAATAGTTATAAATTAAAATAATCGTTACTGCTAATTTTTACAAAAATTGATTGCTTTTATGGATATTCATCATGGACAAATCGTTGAATTAGTTGTTAGGCGTGAGGGATATAACATAAGTGAATTGGCCAGACTTGCCAAGGTTAACAGGAGATCCGTGTACTATTGGTTTAATCAGCAATATCTTAAAACAGAGCTGATTTACCAGATTGGCGTACATATTAAACACGATTTCTCGGTAGAATTTCCTCATTTATTTAAACCTGACGACTTTGCTCAGGTGGATTACCAGAGAGGTCCCAAAAGCGGCAATGAATTATCCCATCAAAACGAAGTTAGTTATTGGAAAGATAAGTATTTGGAGACCCTGGAAAAGTATAATTTGCTTTTAACCAAAATGGCCGAAAAATATACCGCGGAGATAGAATCGGAGATGAAAAACCGATCAGATGAAAAATAATTAAAATCAATTAGTTATTTTGATTTATCAAAATCGTAAATACTCTTTAAATAAAAATTAATTTCCCTGAGAAATTTCAGTTGAGGCCTGATCTCTTCGATAGTTGTATTTTGATTTTCGTTATCAATAATGGCGTCTGAAATTGACCCGAGCATGGTATCAAATCCTTCTTTGCTAATGTCCATAAAAGCTGAGCAATGCTTTAAAAAGTCCTTAAATTCATCAATATTAATTTTAAAATTGATTCCATTAAGACCGAAAGTCTGTTCTTTGTTGTCATCGGATGTTGTCGTTCTTTCCAATACCATCAGCTTGGGCTTTTAAAATTTAGCTATAAAAGAATAAAAAACTATAGGACAGCCGTGTTTTACGATTAAAGAATTATAAAGGTTTCAAATATTATGTTTTATTTTCTTGCTAACGCAATCGTAATGTAGATTCAGGAATGAATTTTTTGAATTTTTGCGATCAATGGCGACCCCGAATTGTGTAATCATTTTCTTTTTTTGTGTATAAATATTCCCGGTATAAATTCAGGGATTTGAACCCATATAATATATTCTGTATTGAATTTTGTCACATTTTTGTTAAACAAGTATTTAAAATATGGATATTTTTTTTAAACAATTTGTGTTTATTTGGTATTTTTTATAGTGTATACTGGGTATTTATTATATTTTTTAATATATTGTTTATATATTTTGTATTTGTATGTTGGTTGTGATATATAAAGATGCGTATAAGTTAATTACATATAATTCAAAAATACCTCAACGAAATTGGTTTATTGTTAATTTGGCGATGTGAATTGTGGGTAATTTAATGGAAATTGAATTGGTAAGGCGAAAGCTATGCCATTGATAATAAAAACAAACAAATTCTGGCTTATTATTATAAGTTGTTGCGGTGTATGATGTCGTTAATGGAGAAAAGCAAGCGCTGGTATTTGAGAAAGAAATTTAAGCACCAAAGGAATAATTTGAACCCAAAAGTCTCGTTGCGGATTATCTTAAAATAATAATGAACAAGAAAGCTATTTTGAAAGGTGAGTGAGTTGGAAACACCGCATAGAGAGGGTTTGATGATCCTGACTGGCAGCTTAATGGCAACATGTCATGGATATAGAAAGCTATTTAGCAATCTCGATATACGAACTGGTTTTTGAAGATAATAATTGAGCAACAAGGCCTGAATGCGAATGATGGAATTTGTAAAGATGTTTTTTTGAGGTTGGGTGGCGGAAAAGATTTCATCTAAATCACGCAGTGCCTGCGCAAATGATGCGCAGGCCCAATTTATCGATGGTTAAACCGCAAATATATTTGCACTACCTAATTTTATACGGGCAAATTTGTATAGAATATTGCTGATAGCGAAGCGGTAATGAGCTGGTGCATCAGTCTAATTTAGGCCACCATTTTGAGCGTGAGCTGCGAAAATGAATAAGATTATCAGTGCTGGAACAATTAGTGCCAGAGAAACGTTTCTAAGCTGTATGGCGTCTGCATTACCGTAGATTACTGCTTTGAATGATTTAGTTAAGGTTTTCATTTTGTTTTGATTTAGTTAAATATTTATGTTACAATGTTGATTGATTACCGTCTCAAAAAGTATTGTCAGATAAATGAATAGCATAAAAATATATGAAATTTGTCTCAGGAGAATGTAAAGTTGTAAACTGATACAATGTGGGAAAAAGTGTATAACAATTTCACGATATAGTAGATCGTGGGCTTAATGAAGTCAAAGTGAAGTTTATCTGCGGTGAAAAACTTTGGAGCCTAATTTATTTATAGGGATGGTTTGGTATCCACAAGGCGTATAATATAAAACCTTATTTACAAATCCTTGTCCCAACTGCGATATCATTACCATATTAAGTGATGCACCGTCATCCGCCCGTAGCTCTTAAAAGCGGTCGGAAAAGATCGCTTTGTTAATTATTATCAATTGATTGTGAATTAAATAAAAGTTCGATTTTTGGAAAATAAATCCGAGAAACGGCATGAGCGCCCGTCGAGACAAGTGTCACAATCCGCCCCCAACTGGTTTTATCAACGGGATGAGGATGTACGTGCTAAAAGCGTAATCGCGTTATGGGTACTTTATTTCTGGAACATTGGCTCAGGTCTTATTAAGCAATTGGTGCGCTGGATAGTAATTCTCTTTTATCAGATCAGATGCAAATCTCCGTTGCGGTTGTCTTTATGCTTGTCGCGCTGCCACCTACTGTCACCTACCCATCCCGTTAAAAAAAGGAGTATAAGCACTTGGTTTAATCTTTTATTTCCCGCTGCGCAAGGTCTGGCGTTACTACAACGTTTGCGTAGATTATTATATGTCAATATAGTACCAGTCATTATTACGATTGTATGGTAACATAAGAGCAGTGCAACACATGCTTATTAACCATTCAGCATAATCGCAATCATTATAAACCAAGGCGGTTAATCCGTCAAAAATAAACCAATATGAAAAAACCTTTTATAGCCTGTTTGCTATTACTATTTTTTACGCACGCTGTTTTTGCCCAGAAAGAGCTTACCCGCGACGAACGTATGAAATGGTGGCGTGAAGCCCGTTTCGGAATGTTTATTCATTGGGGCGATTATGCTGGATTGGCGGGTATGTATAAGGGGCATGAAGTAGGGCGTGGCGGAGAATGGATTATGAACAGGGCCAAAATTCCGGTAGCCGAATACCAACAGTTTGCCCAAAAGTTTAATCCCGTAAAATATAACCCCGAAGCCTGGGTGAAGCTGGCCAAAGAAGCCGGAATGAAATATATTGTAATAACGGCAAAACATCATGATGGTTTTGCAATGTTTAAATCAAACGCCAGTAAATGGAATATTGCCGATGCTACACCTTATGGTAAAGATGTTTTAAAACCATTGGCTGCAGCTTGCCGCAAATATGGTATTAAACTGGGCTTTTATTATTCACAGGCCCAGGACTGGAATAATCCCGGCGGTGCAGCGGCACGTAAAGTAAGCAGCGAAGGCTGGGCTAATCCCGATTCGGCAAAGATTGATGCCTATACTAAAGAAAACAGCGGCCATTGGGATCCTGTTCAAACCTCGAGCACCATGGTGCAATATATTGATAAAGTAGCCGTACCGCAGGTAAAAGAGCTGCTTACCAACTATGGCGATGTTGCGGTAATTTGGTGGGATACACCAACAGCCATGACCGACGAGTTTGCGCAAAAACTTCAGGACGTATTAAAGTTACAACCCAATATCATAACCAACGACCGGCTTAAACGCCCCAATTTTGCCGGCGATTATAAAACCCCAGAACAAAAAATTCCAAACCTTAGCGAACTTGATGGAAAGGATTGGGAAGCCTGCATGACCATGAACGGTACCTGGGGTTATAAAAGTTATGATCATAAATGGAAAACGCCCGAAACACTAATCCATAACCTGATTGACATAGCCTCAAAAGGAGGGAATTACCTGTTAAATGTTGGCCCTACTGCCGAAGGTGAGTTTCCGCAGGAAAGTATCACTACTTTAAAAAAGATGGGAGAATGGATGAAGGTAAACGGCGAAGCTATTTACGCTACCAAGGCAAGCCCTTTACAACCACTGAGCTGGGGGCGCTGCACATCGAAGCCTGAAGGTAAAAATACTATCCTGTATTTTTCTGTATTTAACTGGCCTGCCGATGGGAAACTAACCATTCCCGGGTTAAAAAATGAAATTATTGGCGCCAAAATGCTTGACGGCGGCAGCACTTTAAAAACAGGTGTAAGTAACGACGGCATAACTATAAATGTAGCCGATAAAGCCACAGATAACATTGCCACAGTAATTAAGGTGGAAGTAAAAGGGCTTATAGATACACAGGCAGCCAGGCCGGCTGAAAAAATGAAAACAGGTGCGCTGGATTAATAAACCGAACTATCGTCAACAGTAAATCAACATAAATGAGACCACAATTGCTAAAAGTATCATCCGGTCCTGCGCGGTCCTTCAGTGTACGACAGGACCTGGTTCCTTCTATTAATAGTAAATGGCACTACCATCCCGAAGTAGAGTTGATCCACTTTGAAAAAGGTAGTGGAACTCAGTTTATAGGCGATAACATACGGCAGTTTAACACCGGCGATATTGTTTTGGTAGGATCGTACCTGCCGCACTACTGGCGTTTTGATGATATCTATTTTTCACGGGATGAAAAAGCCGAGGTTGATATAAGGGTGGCCCATTTTTGCGAAAATTTTTGGGGGAATGATTTTTTGCAACTGCCGGAGAACAAAAATATAAAAACCGTGCTGGAAAAAGCCAGGCGTGGAATACAAATTACCGGTAAAGTAAAAAAACAGGTTGCCGAAATTATGCAGAAGCTGCTGGCTGCCGAAGGTGCAAAACGAATACTGTTATTGATAGAGGTATTGAATACAATTGCCGAAGGCGACCACACCGATTGTTTATCATCAATTGGCTTTAGCCCGAATGTGGAGGAATCCCGCAATGATGGCATTAATATAATTTATGAGTATTCGCTGGCAAATTTCAAAAACAAAATACACATGGATGAGCTTGCCGAACTGGCCGGGGTTAGTCCTAACTCATTTTGTCGTTATTTTAAAGCGCGCACACAAAAAACATATTCTAAGTTTTTGCTGGAGATTAAAGTTGGGCATGCCTGTAAGTTACTGATAGAAAACAGGTTGCCATTAAAGCAATTATGTTATGAAAGCGGATTCAACAATTTTGCAAACTTCCATAAATACTTTAAGCAAATTACCGGCAAAAGCCCTTTAAACTATCAAAGAGAGTTTATCCAGGTAAAATCAAAAGTTTCATATGAGTAAATTAGTACTGTTTATTTACCTGGCTTTTTTTTGCGGGGGTACTGTTTTAAAAGCACAAAGCAACAAGCAAATAATTATTGCCACAAAAAATGTAAATTTGGTATTTACGGTCGGGGCCAATAACAGGGTATACCAGGCATACCTGGGGAAACGGTTTTTAAATCAGGCAGATAATAGCTTAATTCCTAATAATAAACATGAGGCTTATATTGCCGGTGGGATGGAAGACCTGTTGCAACCCGCCATCCGCTTAATTCACAGCGATGGTAACCCATCGCTCGAACTAAGGTATGTAAACCACACAACAAAAAATTCAGACCAAAATATTTCAGAAACCAACATCCTGCTGCAGGATCCCAAATATCCGGTGCAGGTGATATTGCATTACCAGGCTTTTAGTGAGGAGGATATCATAAAATCGTGGGCTGAGATTAAAAATGATGAAAAAGGCGAAATAAACGTAGAAAACTATGCCTCATCTATGCTGCATTTTGAGGCTAAAGATTATTGGCTTACACAATTTCATGGCGATTGGGCTTCTGAAATGAAAATGCAGGAAAGCAAGCTTACAAGCGGCGTAAAAGAGATTGACAGTAAATTAGGCACCCGTGCCGATATGTATCAAACCCCGGTGTTTTTCCTCGCGCTAAATAAACCGGCAGATGAAACAACCGGGGAGTTAATTGCAGGCACATTAGCCTGGACAGGTAATTTTCAATTCCATTTTGAAATAGATGAACGCAACGCCTTAAGAGTAATATCGGGCATTAACCCTTATGCATCAGCCTATAAGCTAAAAAAGGGCGAAACCTTTACAACCCCGGCATTTATTTTTACCTATTCAACTACAGGAAAGGGGCAGGCGAGCCGGAATTTACATCAATGGGCACGTAATTATGGTGTACTGGATGGTAATAAACCGCGCCTCACCTTATTAAATAACTGGGAGGCCACACATGTTAATTTTAATGAAAAAGAACTGGTGGGCTTGTTTGATGATGCCACAAAACTGGGTGTCGACCTGTTTTTGCTTGATGATGGATGGTTCGGAAATAAATACCCACGTGATAACGACAAAGCGGGATTAGGAGATTGGCAGGAGAGCAAGGCAAAACTACCAAACGGGATAGGCTATTTGGTTAAACAAGCTGAAGCTAAAGGGTTAAAATTTGGCATCTGGCTTGAGCCGGAAATGGTAAATCCTAAAAGCGAATTATATGAGCAGCATCTGGATTGGATTTTAAAATTACCCAACCGGGATGAAAATTATCAACGTAACCAGTTGGTGTTAGATCTTACAAACCCTAAAGTAGCCGATTATGTATATCATACAGTGGTTGATATGCTAACAAAAAATCCCGGCCTGGCTTATATTAAATGGGATTGTAACCGGAGTATGAGTAATACCTGGTCGCCGTATTTAAAGGATAGGCAGTCGGCATTGTTTGTCGACTATACTTTAAGCCTTTATAAAATCTTAGATCGTATAAGGCAAAAATATCCGCATTTACCTATTATGCTTTGTTCGGGAGGCGGGGGCCGTACCGACTATGGGGCTTTAAAATACTTCACCGAGTTTTGGCCAAGTGATGATACCGATCCTTTAGAGCGCGTGTATATACAATGGGGATATAGTAATTTTTTCCCGGCCTTAACTATCTCAAGTCATGTTACATCCTGGGGAAAACAATCTATCAAATTCCATACGGATGTTGCTATGATGGGTAAACTTGGCTATGATATTAAGGTGAGTAAAATGACAGATGATGAATTGCAGTTTAGTAAACAGGCGGTTAAAAACTATAACCGCTTAAGTAATACCATTTGGTTTGGCGATCTATACCGTATTATTTCTCCCTACGATGAAAACCGAATGGTGGCCATGTATGTAAATGCAGAAAAATCAAAGGCGGTTTTGTTTAATTACAACCTTAACACCAGGTATAAAGAAGTATTTAACAGGGTACGATTACAGGGCCTGGATAGTCAAAAAAAATATAAAGTGGAAGAAACAAACCTTATGCCCGGTGCCAAATCAAATCTTGCGGAAAACGGGCGTGTTTTTAGCGGCGATTATTTGATGACCATGGGGCTTAATTTAACCCCGGGGAAATTAATACCGTTAACCAGTATGGTAATAGAGATAAATGCAGAGAATTAATAAAAGACAATTAATATAAACTATTGATGCAATTTAAACAATACACAATAATAGCATTGCTTGCAGGATTAATTATACCTGCAGCAAAGGCTCAAACTAAAGCGGTTACCCTTGATTGTTTTTTTAATAATGAATATCGTAAAAATGCATCGGGTACAATGGAGCGTTTTCATTATACCTGGGAGGATACCAAAAGTTCGGGATATTCAATATGGGGGAATATTTTTAAACAAAATGGTGCAAGCCTGAAAAGCCTTATGGCCGAGCCAACTGCAGAAAGTTTAAAAGGCACTGATATTTATATTATTGTTGACCCTGATACGAAGAAAGAAACGGCCAATCCTAATTATATTGAATCGAGGCATATTAAAGCTATAGCTGATTGGGTCAAAAAAGGCGGTGTGCTGGTAATGCTTGCAAATGACAGTGCTAATGCCGAACTGCCTCATTTAAACAACCTGGCAGGAAAATTCGGGATCCATTTTAACGATGATTTATACAAGCACGTTATTGACAAGCAATTTGAAATGGGAGCAATAGCTATTTCGCCGGGTAACCCTATATTTAAAACAGCCCGCAAGGTTTATTTAAAAGATATAGCAACCATAAAACTATCATTAAATGCCCAACCTGCGCTTACAGATAGCGGTAAAGTAATTGTGGCCACAGCACAGTATGGCAGGGGGATAGTGTTTACAGTTGGCGACCCATGGATATATAATGAATACACTAACGGAAGACTGACACCTTCTATGGGGTTCGAAAATGATAAGGCGGCAGAGGATATAACCCAATGGCTTTTGTCGCAAATACCTAAAAAGGAATAAATTAATAAGCTAAGTGCCAAAAATGTCGGTTTTGATTGTTTTGGAGCATAAATTACAGTAAATAAGTACCTTACATTCAAATATTGACATGGGTTTTTAAGTAACATTTATGTTGCTGTTTCGTACTTATTCAATTTTTATATACTTTTAAATAGTGGCAGGATGTATCTGTTAAAAATTATAAACCAGTTAACATCGCATAAATTATTTATACTTAAAATAAAATGGAGTTGTTTTAACAGCTTATAAATTAACTTTAGTGTAATTAACCAGGTAGCAATATAGATGAATAAATTGCTAAATTAATTGCATAAACAAGCCGTAATTATAATTTAATTGCAGTACCAATTATAAAAACCAATTATTAATAATACAAAGTTGCCAAAAGCAGACTGTATTATTTGATACATAAGAAATGCTGTCTGAAGTAGAATTAATAACATTAATTAAGCAGGGAGATATCCGGGCCTTTGACGAGTTTTATAAAAGAAACTGGCGGGGCTTATACCAGGCTGCTTATCGTTCAACGGGTTCATCTGATGATGCCAAGGACCTTGTTCAAACGGTTTTCATCAGTTTATGGAAATGCAGGTTTACCCTTTGCCCCGAGCAATATAATTCATCGTATCTCTTAAGGGCCTTAAAGAATAATATCATTAATTTTCACAAAAAGGATGCGATCAGGAGGAGGGGAGTGGATGAACTAATGCAATTAAGTGGCGGCAACGAATTTACCAACGAAGACGATTTAATTGCCAAAGAACTCTCCAATACAATTGAAGGCCGCATTAAAGAGCTACCTGGTAAAATGCAACAGGTGTTTGTGTTGTCCCGTCAGCAAAATTTATCCATCAGCGAAATATCTGAGATGCTTGATATAGCCCCCCGTACAGTAAAAAACCAGATCTCTAACGCGCTTAAAATATTACGCACAGGATTGGATGTGTTCCTTGTGATAACTTTTCTTTTTATAAAATAAATCTGGTACCAAAACCAGTTGCGCTTGTATTATAAGTGCCAATGCATAAACTGCCTTGTAGGCAGATATTTAAAAACCAAAATACACTTTTACAATAATGATAAAATGGCTGAAGCCTGGTCATAAGCCTATTGGCGGTGAAGCACATCTGCATGATGAGGCAGCTATGCAGGCGATAGAAAAGCAGATGTTAAATGCTATTCATAAAGAAATTTATGGTAAGTGGTATTTTATAAAAACAACGTCGGGTAAATATGCCGTTGCAGCATCGTTTGTACTTTTATGCTGCTCGATAGCATTGGGCCTTAAACTCTCTTTAAAAAATAAAATCAATTTTGTTACGGTTGCTGCGGCAAATGGGCATATCAATATTGTTGACTTACCCGACGGGTCAAAGGTGTGGTTAAACTCGGGCTCCACTATCCGTTATCCCGACAAGTTTGACAAAACCCGCGAAATTCAGTTGATTAACGGCGAAGCTTTTTTCGACATAAAACACGACGAACATAGTCCTTTTATTGTTCATTATGGCAGTTTGCATGCACGTGTTTTAGGAACGGCCTTTAATATCAAATACTTTAAAAAACTTAGTGATGTAAGGGTAACCGTAACAAGGGGACTCGTAGAGGTTGGAAAAAATCGTGAAAGTTTTGGCGTGCTTGCTCGTGATAATGAAGTTTCCTATGATCAGCTAAGCAATCAGCACATCATTCGCAAAGTTGATTCACGGAAGATAGCCGCCTGGACAACAAACGAGGTTAATTTATATGATGTTTCTTTTGCTGAACTGATGCTCAGGCTCGAAAACATCTATAACGTTCACATCACCTACGATCATGATAAATTGAACACCCTGCCAACAACTATTCATTTTTCAAACAACGATAATTTGCAGCAGGTGCTCGAAATTATTAAAACAATACATCGCGTAAACTATACGATAAAGGGAAAGGAGGTTTCTTTAGAAAAAATACCTAACAAATAGTAAATAAAAAATGCCAATGTCTATGAGCAAAGCTTAGCAGACATTGGCACTGAGTTAATGTAAGTTATTGGCAGGTTCCAAGCTAAACCAATGATTTACATAGTTTTTTAAGACAAAAACTTTGTAAAGATGATAAAAAAATTGACTAAATTTTTTACTTTTTTCATGAAAGTATCAATAACTGTAGTAGTATGCTCGCTGGTGTGTTGCCAGTTACTGCTTGCTAAGACAGCAAAGAGCCAGATTTCGGCCACGCTTGTCAAAATTTCCTTTGGCAAGGAAAGTCTGCAGAGCTCCATCAGTAAGCTCGAAAAACAAACGGGCATCAAATTCTCCTACAACCCCGAAGATTTAAAGGGGTATTCGGTTAAACCTAATAAGTTCAAAGAGGAAAAACTGAGCAATATCCTTAACTACCTGTTTTCTAAAACACAGCTTACGTTTAAAGAAATTAGTGACGGTATTGTAATTTACGACAAAACAGCAACACTGAAAACGAGCTTGTTCACCGATAAATCTTCCGGACCGGATATAAAAACCGAATCGGCCGATATTACGGTTACAGGCACGGTGTCAGATTTAAACGGCCCCCTACCGGGTGTATCAGTTGTGATTGAAGGCAGTACCAAAGGTGTTATCACCAATACCAACGGAGCTTATTCGCTAAGAGCTGCTCCGGATGCAGCGTTGATATTTTCTTCTATCGGTTATAAAACACAAAAAATCAATATTAACAACCAAACCGTTATTAATGTAACTATGGTAAGCGATTTGAGGTCGTTGAGCGATGTTATAGTGGTTGGTTATGGTGTTCAGAAAAAGTCGGACATAACAGGTTCAATAGTCTCTGTTAATGAGCAGGCGCTTCGCGATATTCCGGCCGCAAATATAGGCCAGGCGTTACAGGGGCAGGCCGCAGGTGTTGATATTCAAAAAAGCGCCGGTAACAGCCATCCGGGAGCTACGCCTTCAATCTTAATCAGGGGCACCAGGTCAATAAACGCCTCAAATTCACCATTGATTGTAGTTGATGGCCTTCCTTTTAACGGAAGCCTTAATGATATTAATCCGGATGATATAGTATCGTTAGAGGTATTGAAGGATGCTTCCTCCACCGCTATTTATGGTTCAAGGGGAGCTAACGGTGTTTTATTGGTTTCTACCCGCCGGGGTAAAAAAGGCGGTACATCAATAACCTACAGTGGTTACGCCGGTTTTAACAAGCCAATGGGGCATTATAATGTAATGAATGGCACTCAATTTGAAGACCTTAAAAAATGGGGCCTCATCAACGGGAACCCCGGCAAATATTCGGGCTTGGATGATCCGGCCTTTTTAACCGATGGCTCTTTTGCCCCGCAGGAAGTAGCCTCAATTAAAAGCGGACGCAGTACAGATTGGCAAGACCTGATTTATAAAACCGGTTTTGTTACCGATCACCAGTTAGGCGTTTCCGGTGGTAACGATTTAACCCAATATGCTATATCTGGCGGGTATTATAACGAAACCGGTATATATTTTGGCCAGTCATTCGTGCGGTACGCTATCAAATTAAGCATTGATCAGCAATTGGGTAAAAACGTTAAAATAGGCTTAAGCAGTTTAAACACCTTAAGCTATACCAATGGCGAAAATGCTAACCCACTTGGGCAGGCGCTAAGGGCAAGCCCGCTTTCTACCCCGTATGATGATGCGACCGGGCAATTAGTAGGTTTTACAGCGGGCAGTGCCAACCAGGTTTGGAACCCGCTTGCTAACTTTGTTCCAGGTGCTGTTGCCGAAACACGCAAACGGTTTGGAACATTTACCACTGCTTATGCCGAGATTAACCTGGCGCCGGGCTTAAAATACAGGTTTAACGGTGGTGCCGAAATACGGCCCGATATATACGGAAATTACTACGCCAGCGCAACCACTAATAACCTGGGCGGTGCATCTACAGCAAATAACCAAAGTACTTACAGCTACAACTATACGCTTGAAAATATTTTAACTTACGACAAAACAATTGCTCAAAAGCACCATATCAATTTTACTGGTCTGTACAGTTTGCAGGAAAGTCAATCGCAATCTAACTCATTCAGTTATAACAATATTCTGTCAGATGGTATTCAGTATTTTAACCCGCAGTATGGCGCTAATTTGAGCGGATCCGGCTCGTACTCAAAATGGGATATTATATCCTACATGGCAAGGGTAAATTATGGCTTTGCCAATAAATACCTGCTTACATTAACCATGCGTTCAGATGGTTCATCGCGCCTGGCGCCTGGTAACAAGTATCATGTGTTCCCATCGGCCGCTGCCGCGTGGAATATTACTCAGGAGCCTATGTTTAAAGATTCGCACGTGTTATCAAATCTTAAATTGCGGGTAAGCTATGGTACGGTTGGTAATACTGCCATTAACCCTTACCAAACATTAGGCGCGTTAACATCGGTTAACTATAACTTTGGCTCTACCAACCTCACCGGGGCATACCCAACAAACGTGCCCAACCCCAACCTTACCTGGGAGTATACATCGACACTAAATGCCGGTGTTGACTTTGGTTTTCTTGACGGACGGATAACGGGTGCCGTTGATGCTTATCATCAATATACCAGGTCGTTGTTGCTTCCCTTGTCTTTACCGCCAACATCCGGTATCCCCAACAGCATTTTAACCAATGTTGGCCAAACGCAAAACAAGGGTATCGAAATAAGCGTAAGCAGTGTTAATATACAGGGTAACGGCAGAAACAGCTTTAGCTGGACTACCAGTGCCAACATTACCTTCAACCGCGGAACAGTAACCAAATTAGCAAGCGGTGTTACGCAGGACATAGCGAACAACCTTTTCGTAGGTCAGTCTATTAATGCCATCTTCGACTATAAAAAAGTGGGAATCTGGCAAAATACTGCCGCTGATACCGCGCAGGCAAAAAGCCTTGGGCTTACCACAACAGGTACTGGTTCGGTTATAGGCACCATAAGGGTAGAAGATGTAAACAAGGATGGAAAGATTAGTGCAAGCGACAGGATAGTGCTTGGATCAGATCAGCCAAAATACACAGGTGGATTTACCAACCGTATAGCCTACAAGGGTTTTGATTTTACCGTAGTTGGAGTTTACAGGGTAGGCGGTTTAATAACCTCCCGGTTATTTCAAAGCGGCGGTTTTGTTAATACCTTCCAGGGCAATTATAATAACCTGAATGAAGATTACTGGACCCCAACCAATCATCAAAATTTTTATCCAAAACCAAACTCTGCATCAACCAATACACCTTACTCATCGTTACTGAGCTACTTTGATGGTACTTTCCTTAAAATAAGGAGCGCTACACTGGGTTATTATATGCCCGAATCAATAACAAAACGTATTAAGGCAAAGTCATTAAGAATATATGCAACGGCGCAAAATCCATTTATACTTTTTTCGCCGTATCGCAATACTTTTCACGGTCTTGACCCCGAAACGGCTGGAAGCTTAGCCATTGATACTCCTCCCACAAAGTCATTTATATTCGGTATTAACATGACACTTTAAATTAAAATAAGATGAAAAGGATATCTATATATTTATACAGCTGTTTATTTTTAGGTCTGATTGTTACCTCGTGTAAAAAAACATTGGTAGAAGCTCCTAAATCAACCTTAACCCCAGCTTTTTTTACAACAACACAGGGTTTCATGTCGGGGCTTACGGCAGCCTATGCCGGTTTCAGGACCATTTGGGGACCTGATACCTATTTTGAAATGACCGTGCCCGGTACCGACGAATTTATTGCCGGTAACGATGGCAATAACGGCCTGGTTAAATACAACAGTAACTTCAATACCGCCGATGGCATAGTAGCCGGCATTTGGAAAAACTGTTACACCTATATCAATACCTGTAACGGTCTAATTGATAATGCTCCGGCCGGGCTGGATGATGCAACAAAAGCAAGTTTAATTGGCGAGGCTAAGTTTCTGCGGGCCAACTATTACTTTATATTAGTTCAGTTTTGGGGCGATGTAACCTTAAATAAAAGCTTTCAGGCAACCCCAACAACTTCTGCCACGCGCGCGCCGATGGCCGATGTATATACTTTTATAATTCAGGACCTTAAAGATGCCATAGCTGCTTTGCCTGTAGGGCCGTTAACCAATGGCGTACAGCCGGGGAGGGCTACCAAAGCTGCTGCAGAGCATATGCTTGCAAAAGTTTACTTAACAAGGGCGGGCTCATCGGCCAAGCAAGCTGATGATTATAAAAACGCATATACCAACGCAATTGATTTAATTACCAATGTTGCTCCTGGTGCCGGCATAAAGCTGCAGCAGGATTTTGGAAAAGTATTTGCCGAAGGCAATGAAAGCAACAGCGAAATATTGTGGACAGTACAGCACACTACAACACTGGCCTACAATGGTTCGCCAACTCAAAATAATAGCGGCCCCGATAATTTGCTGTGCCATTTATTTGCGCCTAAATATGAGGTGCAGCCAGGTATGCAGCGCAGCACACTTTATGGCCGGCCTTATATACGTGCTGTACCTACCCATTGGCTTACCGATACCGTGTTTAAAGAAAGGGTAAATGATCAACGGTATAATAAAACGTTTCAAACCATGTGGTTGTGTAACAATGCTGCATCTATACCAAACTGGCCCAATCCTTTACCGGCAGGGGCTCCGGCGGGTGCACAACCAGGCGCACCTAAATTTACGGTAGGCGATACAGCTATATGGATGCCGGGTTATGACATGACATCCAGCCAAATTGCAGGGTATCGTTACCAGGTTATTCCGCCAGGTAAATACAGTATTGCCCTGTCGCCGGCCATGATCAAATATTTTGATACCAAACGGCCCGATCAAAATTCACCATCCAGCAGGCCTATCATCATATACCGCTTAGCCGAAACCTATTTAATTGCTGCCGAAGCATTGTATATGGATGGCCGTGCAGCTGATGCGGTACCGTATATCAATGCGGTGCGCGAAAGAGCTGCTTACCCATCGGGCAACGCGGCTGCAATGGATATCACTGCTGATAAAATCACACTGGATTTTATTTTGGATGAGCGCTCAAGAGAGCTATGCGGCGAACTGGTACGCTGGCTTGACCTGGCCCGTACAGGTAAGTTACTGGAAAGGGTAAAGCTGCATAACACCGATGGTAAAAGTAACATTAAGCCATTTCACGTGCTGCGCCCAATTCCGCAAACACAAATTGATGCCACTATTACCGGCACCCCTTATCCTCAAAACCCTGGTTGGTAAGTTAGTGTCTTGTCATACTTAAATTGTCGGTTAGTCTTAAGTCGGAAGGCTTAAGTTCTGAGTAAGAAACAAGCAAAATACGACTTGAGACTACCGACTAAAAACTGTTTACTTAATACAGGGTTCACTTAACATCTATTTATAACAAACAAAACGCAATAATTAAAACCTTATGAAAAAGCATAACCCGGTTCCAGGTATTCTTTTTACTTTTCTTTTGTTTTTTTATGGCCTTACAGCTTATGCTGGAGTTTATCCGGCACCCGAAACATCACCATATAATGTAAAACTTTATGGCGTAAAAGGAGATGGAAAAACCATTGATACCAAAGGGATTAATAAAGCAATAGATGCTGCGGCAACAGCCGGCGGAGGCACTGTTTACTTTCCTGCCGGTAATTATTTATGCGGTTCTATTCATCTCAAAAGCAATATCTCTTTGTACATAGACCAGGGAGCTACAATAATTGCAGCTCCAATTGCTGATGATTCAGGTTATGATTTACCCGAAGATAAGATCGACAACAAATACCAGGATTTTGGGCACAGGCATTGGCATAACAGTTTGATATGGGGCGAAAACCTGCATGATATTTCCATATTAGGCCCCGGCACCCTTTGGGGAAAAGACCTGGTACGGAGTAACAAAGGAGAGGATGACAAGCGCCCCAACAAAACAATCAGCCTTTATTTATGCCGCAATGTAATCATTAAAGACATATCTATATTGCATGGCGGTTGGTTTGGCATCCTGGCTACCGGGATAGATAACTTTACTATTGATAATGTAAAAATGGATACCAACCGCGACGGGATGGATATTGACTGTTGCCGTAATGTGCGTATTTCTAACTGCAGCGTTAACTCGCCTTATGATGATGGTATATGTTTGAAAAGCACCTTTGGGCTTGGCTTTGCCCGCGCTACAGAAAATGTTACTATTACCAACTGCCAGGTAAGCGGTTATGATGAAGGTTCGTTTTTAGACGGCACTTTTAAACGGAACGAAAAAAAATACTCCGACGGCAATCCTACAGGCCGTATAAAAATGGGCACCGAATCAAATGGCGGATTTAAAAATGTCACCATATCCAATTGTGTGTTTGATTATTGCCGTGGTTTGGCCCTTGAAACGGTTGATGGTGCGCTTTTAGAAGATGTTACCATTACCAATATTACTATGCGCGATATTGTAAACGCACCCATTTTTGTTCGTTTAGGCGCGCGCATGCGTGCCCCCGAAGGTACACCTGTAGGCGCACTGAGGCGCGTTATCATCAGCAATGTGGTATGTTATAATGCCGATAATAAGCATGGTGCAATCATAAGCGGAATTCCTGGCCATGATATTGAAGACCTGCGGTTAAGCAATATCAGGATTTATTACAAAGGCGGCGGTACTAAAGAGCAATCAACACGTGAAGTACCTGGTTTAGAAAAAGAGTATCCCGAACCATACCGTTTTGGTACAATGCCATCCTATGGCTTCTTTATCCGCAATGTTAAAGATCTTAAAATGAACGATGTGGAGGTAAGTTATATTGATGAGGATCTTCGCCCGGCATTTATACTTGACCATGTAACCGGTGCCGATTTTCAGCATATCAAAGCGCAGAAAGCGGCCAATGCACCGGCATTTATTTTAAATGAAGTAAAGGATTTTAACATATATAACAGCTTGCCGGTAGCAAACACCAGGATGGCGGATGTGAATAAAAAGGAACTTTAATAAAATAAATAATTGCATGAAAAGTAAACTATCCAGGTTAATAATAATACTTACAGCGCTCGCAGTAAGCGTAACACTTTATGCCCTAAAACCAGCAGCCGATGTAGTACCCGATGCCGATAATGCAGGCTTAAAATTACCCGCCGGATTTGGCGCCTTAAAAGTTGCCGAAACCGGTGCCAAGGCAAGGCATTTAGTGGTTACGCCACAGGGCGATATTTATGTAAAGCTTGCAAAGGTTAACAAAGAAGGTAAAGGTATTTTGGTATTTCATGAAGCTGCAAATGGCAAGGCAGAACTCAAATCGGGCTTTGGCACTTACGGTGGTACCGAAGTTTACTTAAAAAACGGCTACCTGTATGCTTCATCCAATACCGAGGTATTCAGGTATAAGGTGAATGATAAAAATGAAGTTATTAACCCCGATCAGCCCGAAAAAATAGTTACCGGCTTAAAGGCGGGCCGCCAGCACGAAACCAAATCGTTTGCATTGGATAACGATGGCAATATTTATGTAAACATAGGCGCCTGGTTTAATTCATGCCAGGAAAAAGACCGTGGGTTACATTCACCCGGAATACCGGGCTGCCCTATTCTTGATTCGATGGGTGGGGTGTGGCAGTTTAAGGCCGACAAATTAAACCAAACCTATGGCGATGGTGTGCGGTATGCAACCGGGCTAAGGAATATGGTTGGTATGGACTGGAATCAGCAGGACAACCAGCTTTTTGTAATGCAGCATGGCAGGGATAACCTCAACAGCTCGTGGCCCGAACTATATACCACCAAACAATCTGCTGAGTTACCAGCCGAATGTTTATACGCCCTTAAAAAGGGAGACAATGCAGGCTGGCCGTTTATGTACTATGACCAGATTCAGCATAAAAAGATACTAGCCCCTGAGTATGGCGGCGATGGAAAAAAAGAAGCTGATGCTAAATTTATCGATCCGGCTGCCGCCTATCCTGGCCATATGGCGCCCAATGGTTTGCTGTTTTATACCGGCAATCAATTTCCGGCGAAGTATAAAAACGGCGCTTTTATAGCATTTCATGGCTCATGGAACAGGGCTCCCGAACCACAGGCCGGATACTTCGTAGTTTTTCAGCCATTTAAAAATGGAAAGCCCGACGGCGATTGGGAAGTATTTGCAGATGGTTTTTCGGGCTCACCCGAAAAAACCGCCGCTGGTCGTGCCGATCATCGCCCCTGCGGGCTTGCCCAGGGTGCCGATGGTTCTTTGTATGTTACTGATGATTCAAAAGGTACCATATACCGCATTATCTACACTAAAAAGTAATTGCTGCAATGAGAAAATATTTAATGATTATCATCTTCATTTTTAGCTGCTATCAGTTAATGGCCCAGGTTAAAACTCCGGCGAAAGCCAGGGTTAGGCCCCGGCCGAGCTTCGCTAATCCGGTGGTTGACGGCAAAAGTGTATATGTAAAATATTGTTTGACCTGCCACCAGGCCGATGGGGGCGGGGTACCCAACATGAATCCGCCGTTAACTAAAACATCTTATGTGCTGGACGATAAAACCCGCCTGATTAAGGTTGTGCTTAACGGATTTTCAGAAAACGTTGATATTGATGGTGAATCATACTCCAACGTAATGCCGGCACATGATTTTTTGAAAGACCAGGAAATTGCTGCCGTGTTAACCTATGTCAGGAAAAACTTTACCAATAAAGCGGGTGCAATAAGTACGGCACAGGTAAAGGCTGTTAGGGCCGCTAATAAAAAATAAATCCTTTTTAAACAGATACCTCAATATTATGAAATCATTTTTATACTTATTACTAATGGTTTGCCCGGCGATAGCATTTGGGCAGGATACCAACACCGAAGCGGTTGTTCGCAAAGTTGCCGACAATATTGTTCAAAATACCTCATTTAAATTTATCAATTCCAGTACCAAAGAAAAATACGATTCTACAAAAGGATTGGCATCATCGGCTGACATTAAAGCGGATAGCAAATACAATAAGTGGGCTTATGTAAACGGTGTTTTAGCCATTGGCATGGTGCAAACTGCCGATGTGCTTAAGGATAAAAAGTACTCGGAATATTCGCAGCACAACTTTGAATTCATTTTTGATAACCTTAACTATTTTGAAGCCCTTTACAAAGCTAAAACAACCCCGAGGGTAGAATATGGTTCGGTATTCAATATCACCAACCTCGACGCTTGCGGTGCAATGTCTGCCGGATTGTTTGATGTAAATGCGCTGGCACAAAGAAAAGATTACCAGGCGTATTTAGAAAGATCTGCAGCTTATATTTCAACTAAACAGATGCGTTTGGCAGATGGTACGTTTGCCCGTCCGCAGCCTCGTTTTGGTACCCTTTGGGCCGATGATATGTTTATGAGTATCCCGTTTTTGGCACGTATGGGCAAGCTTACAGGCGACAACAAATACTTCGATGACGCTATAAAACAGGTAGAGAATTTTAACAAATATCTTTATGATCCTGCTACCGGCCTTTTCTTTCATAATTATTATTCTGACGATCAAACCAATGGTGTAGGTCATTGGGGTCGCAGCAATGGCTGGATAGCCATGGCACAGGTTGAGCTGTTAAACAATTTGCCGGCAAACCATCCCAAACGCCCCGAACTGATCAAATTACTGTTGAGGCAAATTGTAGGTTACTCCCGCTACCAGGACCCAACCGGTTTATGGCACCAGTTATTGGATAAACCCGATTCGTACCTGGAAACATCAGTTACTGCTATGTACACTTATGCCGTAGCCCGTGCAGTAAACCAGGGCTGGATCAATGAAAAATATATAGCTATAGCCAAGGAAGGATGGAAAGGATTAACTACCAAAATTACAGTCGATGGGCAATTGCAGGATGTTTGTATTGGTACCAACATGGATACCGACATTAATTTTTACTACACCCGGCCAACCGAGCTAAACGATACACATGGTTTAGGAGCCTTATTATTGGCCGGAACCGAAATGCTTAAAGCAGAAAGGAAAAAATAGCCATGTACAAGCTAACCAGGCTATTGTTGGGTATTATCCTTATAGCAACATGTAATTTAAGTTTGTTTGCTGCCGATGTGGATATCTCGGCTTACGGTGCCGTAGGCAACGGCACTACATTAAATACCGCGGCTATTCAAAAAGCAATTGACGCTTGTTATAAAAGCGGTGGTGGTAAAGTTATTATTCCTTCGGGAGTGTTTTTAACAGGTACAATTGCACTGAATGATAATATTACCCTGCAGCTAAACAAAGGGGCTGTTTTATTAGGCAGCACCGATGTTAACGATTATAAAAATCTTGATCCGTTTGTGGATGGACTTGGCATAAGTGTTGGCTGGGCCCTGATTGTAGCCGTTGATAAAAAAAATATAGGCATAGCGGGCGAGGGTACCATTGATGGCCAGGGATCAAAACTCAAAGCGCAGCAAATATTAACGGATACACGTGCCGAATCGCAGCGCTGGGGGAGGCGCCCGTTTTTATTGCGTATTGTGCGCTGCCAGAATGTTGCCTTGAATGGTGTTACCCTAAATTACGCCGCAGCCTGGACATCTCATTATTTTCAATGCAAACAGGTAAGTATTAAAAATGTAAAAATTGTAAGCAGGGGCGTAGCGCACAATGATGGTATGGATATAGATGGTTGCCAGGGTGTTGCTATTAAAAATTGTGATGTGGAAAGCGGCGATGACGCTTTGTGTTTTAAAACAACATCAAGTAAAATGGCCTGTAAAAACATTGTTGTTTCGGGCCTGCGGTTAAAAAGCGGCCAGGGAGCCATCAAAATCGGCACTGAATCCATGGCGGCATTTGAGAACATCAACATATCGCAATGTTATATTTATGATACAACTAATGGCGGTATAAAGCTGCTTTCGGTTGATGGGGCAAATATCAGGAATGTCCAAATCAGCGATATTACCATGGTTGAGGTAAAAACGCCTATACTTATTCGTTTAGGTGCCAGGTTAAGTGTATTCCGTAAAGATCAGGATAGTCAGCAACCTATAGGGACGCTTGAAAACGTAACCATCAAAAATGTAAAAGCAAAGGCGGCCGATAACGCACAGCTGATGCCGCCATCGGGTATCCTTATAACGGGTATCCCTGGGCATGCCATTAAAAACCTGGTATTGGAAAACATAGAGATAAACCTTGCAGGCGGCGGAAGCAATGAAAATGCCAGGCAGGTTGTACCCGAGGCCATTGATAAGTATCCCGAAGTAAAAACATTTGGTCCGCTGGTACCGGCCTACGGTGTTTGGGCCAGGCATGTGGAAGGACTAAAGGTGAGCAATGTAAAATTTACCCTAAGCCATAATGATCTTCGGCCAGCGATTATCTGTGAAGATGGGGAAAACATAGAGCTTAATTCCTGCATCATTCCCGAAACTACCGGAGCCCAGGCTGTAATAAGGTTAGAGAATGTTGCCGGGGCGCGTATGAATAATACCACGGTAGCCGGATCCGCGGATGCATTTGTGCGTGTTGAAGGCGATGCAAGCCGCGATATACATATCCTGGGAAATAAAATCTCAGGCATACAAAAAAATATCGATTTAGCTGCCGGTGCAAAAGCCGGAGCAGCTGTTTTGGATTAGAATAACACATTGATGATCAATATAAAATGAAGGCAAATGTTTGCAAAGTGTTTTTAGGCTTAGTTTTTCTGCTGCCCTGCAGGCTTTATGCCCAGCAGAGCGCTTTACCAAAACAAACCGACCGTTGGGCCATACAACCAGATGGAAGTATCAAATGGACTATTAATGGCAGGTTACCGCATACAGATCATATAGAAATGTCGGGAGAGAAAGTATCGGTTTGGGTTCAGTATGGGTTAGATAGCGCTGGCAGATCATCTGTTTTGCGAACGGTAGTGTTCCCCACATTCAGGATGCTGCCCGATGGTACCCGTACCCATATTGATTATTCTTTTCAGGATAGCGGACTGCCACGGTTTTATATTAATAATCGTCAGCTGAAAACCGATTTAGCAAACGGAAAAAAATCGGGCGATCTTTCGTACAATATCAAAAGCATCAGCCACAAAGGCATTATGCGGATTGAGGCGACAACAAGCAATCCGGCGCTGGTAAAAATTGAACGGAGTATTTTCCCCTCGGTAGATAAACCTATGGCTATTGAAAAGTTTGTGTTTACTAATATTACCGATAAACCGGTCACCATTTCCATGGAGTATTTGCGGCATGAGGTGAGGACGGATAGTCTTAAAAGTAAAGTAAGGCCCCATTCCATTATCATGGGATCTGCCAATAGTGGCAGCCGTATAGTGCAAGCCGGTGAGCATACGACTTTCGCGGTTTATTATTTGGCAACAGATTTTCCTGGTCAGCCTATTACGGTTAACGCAGATGCGGAAGAAAAAGCCCGTGAAAACCGTGTAAATACAATTTTATTACCGCTGCAATTAAAAACACCCGATACTTTATTAAATACTGCGTTCGCCTTTGCCAAAATCAGGGGGACAGAGAGTATTTACAAAACCAAAGCAGGCTACCTGCATGGGCCGGGCGGGCTGGCATACTATGCTGCGATCTGGGCAAATGACCAGGCCGAGTATATTAGTCCCTTCTTCGCGTTTTCGGGAGATAGTATCGGCAACCTGTCGGCCATGACGTGCTACCGCTTATTTTCCAGGTATATGAACCCGGAGTACAAACCCATACCCAGCTCCATAGTTGCCGAAGGCGACGCCGTATGGAAAGGCGCGGGTGACCGTGGCGACCAGGCCATGATTGCCTATGGCGCTTCGCGGTATGCATTAACCTATGGCCGCCCAGATTCTGCAAAAGTATTGTGGCCGCTCATTACCTGGTGCCTGGAATATAGCCACAGGAAGCTAAACGACCAGGGCGTGATTACTTCAGATCATGATGAGTTGGAAGGTCGCTTTCCATCTGGTAAAGCCAACCTGTCAACCAATAGCCTTTATTATGATGCGTTGATATCGGCGGCTTACCTTGGCAAACAATTGCATCAGCCAAAAGCACAAACAGACGAATATTTAAAACAAGCTGCAACGCTTAAAAGTAATATCGAAAAATACTTCGGGACAACCATAGAAGGCTTTAAAACCTACAAATACTACGAAACCAATGATGTACTGCGCGCCTGGATCTGCCTGCCCCTTACCATGGGTATTTTAGATAGGAGCGAAGGAACCATCCAAGCCCTGTTTTCGCCCCGCTTATGGACGGCTGATGGATTGGCTACCGAGGCAGGCAAAGAAACTTTTTGGGACCGCTCAACCCTGTATGCGCTTCGCGGTGTATTGCAGGCTGGTAAAACAGAAAAAGCAATGGAATACCTGCGTTATTATTCACGCAGGCGACTATTGGGAGAGCATGTGCCCTACCCGGTAGAAGCTTATCCCGAAGGTAACCAAAGACATCTATCTGCCGAGAGCGGACTTTATTGCAGAATATTCACTGAAGGGTTATTTGGTATGCGGCCAACAGGCTTTAACAGCTTCAATTGCACACCACGGCTGCCAAATGGCTGGAATGAAATGGCGCTAAATAACATCCATTCCTTCGGGCACGTGTTCAACCTTAAAATATCGAGGGTGAATAAGGAGAAGTTAAATATTACCATAACCGAGGGTAGCAAAACCATCAAATACAAAGTAAATGACGGGGGTACACAAGCGGTCACTTTATAAGTATCAATACCAAACAAATAATATAACTATGAAGAGCAAACTTTTTAAATACATATTGCCTGTTTTAATGGTAGTTACTGTTTATGACAGTAATGCCCAAACACATCAACTGGAAAAGCTTTGGGAAACGGATACAGTTATAAGGGTTCCCGAATCAGTTTTGCCGGATTTTAAAAAAGGTATATTATATGTATCAGAGATAGATGGAAACCCCAACGCTGTTGATGGTAAAGGTGGCGTAGCCAAAATTACTGTTGACGGAAAGATCATTAACCTTGATTTTACAACCGGTTTAAATGCACCTAAAGGACTGGGGCGGTTTGGTAATGATTTATACGCCGCAGATCTGTCGGAGGTGGTAGTTATTGATATCAATACAGGTAAGGTTAAAAATAAGATTGCTATTGATAGTGCCAAAGCTTTAAATGATATTACTGTTAATGATAAAGGCGTTGTTTATGTATCAGATAGTAAAACAAAAAAAATACACCGTATTGAAAACGGTCATGCAAGCACGTTTTTAACAAACGTAAGCGGTGTAAACGGGCTTAAAGCTATCGGTACCGATCTTTATATATTGGGTGGCCAAAAATTTATGAAAGCAGATAGCCAGGGTAATTTAACACAAATAACCATGCTAAGCTGCGGAGGCGATGGCCTTGAGCCTGTTGGTAACGGCGATTTCCTGATCACCTGCTGGTCGGGACATATATTTTATGTAACCGCCGATGGTAAAATAGAAACCCTGCTTGATACACAGGAGCAAAAAATAAATACTGCCGACCTGGCTTACGATACAGTGAAACACATTTTGTATGTGCCTACCTTTTGGGCTAAAGAGGTAATAGCCTTTAAGTTAACAACAGTTAAATAATATGAGGTTTTGTAAAATACGTTTTCCAAAAATATATTTGGTTGTTGCAGGTTTGGTAAGTACTCAACTTGCAACAGCGCAAACACACAACACCGATGCCTATTTAAAACTGTGGTATACCAAACCGGCTGTTACCTGGGAAGAGGCCTTGCCCCTGGGTAATGCCACCACCGGAGCTATGGTATTTGGCGGTATTAACCACGAGCATTACCAGCTTAACGACCATAACCTGTGGTCCGGCTACCCCGAAGCCGGGAATAACCCACAGGCATCAGCGCATTTGCCCGAAGTACGAAAGGCTGTGTTTGATAACGATTTTGATAAGGCGGCGGAGATATGGAAAAAGTATTTACAAGGGCCATACACAGCCAGGTATCTGCCCCTGGGCGATCTGCTGCTTAACTTTAACCTGAAAGATAGTATTCATTACTACCGCGACCTGAACTTAAATAACGCGGTTGCTACCGTGCGGTTTGAGGCTGGCGGCGTGCATTATCAACGGGAAACATTTATAAGCTACCCGGATAAAGTAATGGTGGTACGCATCACCGCGGATAAAAAAGGCGCTATTAATTTCACAGCCAATTTGCAAAGCAAGTTGCACTTCAGCATCGAAATGGATGGCAGCAATAAGCTGATTTTAAAGGGTAAAGCCCCAAGTTATGTGGCCAACCGGGAATCCGAGCCACGGCAGGTAATTTATGATGAGCCCAAAGGCGAGGGCATGAGTTTCCAGATCAACCTCAAAATAAAAAATAATGGCGGGCGGGTGATGGCCGATAACAACGCATTACAAGTTACAGGCGCTAACCAGGTTATACTTTATTTAACCGAGGCAACCAGCTTTAACGGTTTTAATAAATCGCCGGGGCTGCAGGGGAAAGATCCGGCCGTTGAAGCCAATGCCAGCCTGTTTGCCGCATTGCAAAAAACGTACGAACAGCTCAAACAAAGGCACATTGCCGATTATCAACGCCTTTTTAAACGGGTCGATTTTAATTTGGGTGCAGATACGGTGATGGTAAAACAACCTACGGACGAACGGCTCAGGAGTTTCAGTGTAGCTAATCCCGATAAGCAATTACAAACCCTGTATTACCAGTTTGGGCGTTATTTGCTGATTGCCAGCTCAAGACCCGGCAGTGCGCCCGCCAACCTCCAGGGCATCTGGAACGACCAGGTGATACCGCCCTGGGGCAGTAATTATACTACCAACATCAATACCGAAATGAATTACTGGCTGGCCGAAAACACCAATCTTTCGGAGTGCCACCAACCTTTATTTGATTTTCTGAAAGAGCTTGCCGTGAACGGCGCAATTACAGCCAAAGTAAATTATAACATTGATGAAGGCTGGGTACAACATCATAACACCGATATCTGGGCTAAAACATCAACCGTTGGTAATTTTAATCACGACCCCAGGAGCGCGGTGCGCTGGACAGCCTGGCCAATGGGCGGCGCCTGGATGAGCCTTCATTTATATGACCATTACCTTTTTACCGGCGATAAGTTTTTTTTGAGCAAAACCGCGTACCCTATCATTAAAGGCGCTGCACAGTTTATGCTGCACTGGCTGGTAACCGACCCGAAAACGGGATACCTGGTAACAAATCCTTCTACCTCGCCCGAAAATACTATTAAAATCAGTGGTAAGGAATACCAGGTAAGTATGGCTTCTACTATGGATATGTCTATCATCCGCGAGTTGTTCCAGGATTGTATAAGCAGCGCGGAGATATTGGGTACCGATAAAATGTTTGCAGCCGAGGTAAAAGCCGCTTATGATAAGCTTTATCCATTTCATATAGGCAAATATGGCCAGATACAGGAGTGGTTTCAGGATTGGGACGATACCACGGATACACACCGGCATATATCGCATTTGTTTAGTTTGTTTCCAGGCAGGCAGATCTCTGTGTTTAATACGCCCCAGTTGGCTGCTGCGGCAAAACAATCAATGATTTACAGGGGCGATGTAAGCACAGGCTGGTCAATGGCCTGGAAAGTGAACTGGTGGTCGAGGATGCACGATGGCAACCATGCCTATAAAATATTAGGCGCAGCATTTAACTATATGGACCCCTTGCAAAAAAAAGGACAAATGAGTGGCGGCGGTACCTATCCCAATTTGTTTGATGCCCACCCGCCCTTCCAGATCGACGGAAATTTTGGAGGAACGGCTGGTATGACTGAAATGCTGTTGCAAAGCCAGGATGGGGAGATAGAACTGTTGCCCGCCCTGCCCGATGCCTGGGCCGATGGCAGCATTAAAGGCATCAAAGCCCGCGGAAACTTTGAGGTAGCGATTGACTGGAAAGAAGGGAAACTGAGCAAGGCGCTTATCAAATCGAACATTGGGGGCAACTGTCGCTTACGAACCCCGATACCTGTAAAAGTGGTGGAGGTAAGCAGTAAAGCGGCTACAGGTATCAACAAAAACATTTTAGATACGCAGCCGGTAACACCGGTTTACCAGCAGGCAGATGACGCCAAACTACCGGATGTATCCTTTAATAAAGGTTATATAATTGACTTTGCTACAGAAAAAGGTAAAACCTATACCATTATACCTAACTAACATGATGAAAAAATTGAAATGCTTTTGGCTGATTTGTTTGTTTGGGAGTTTCATCGCGGAGCTTCACGCCCAATCCATCGCCTGGACGGAAATAGAACCCGGAATATGGAAAGGCATTATAGGTAAGCCCGAAGAATTTGACTTACTGAAAGTGGCCGGGGTACAACCCTATCATGCCGGTTTAGCGCAAATGCCAGGGGCCGCCTTCCCCTTACCGCAGCAGGAAATTACAGGTAGTGTACAGGGTGGTAAAACTTACCTGCGCTTTCCATTGGAAAAAAAAGAGCAGTTGTTTGGTTTCGGTTTAAATTTCCAGACAGTATTTCAGCGCGGCAAAGTGCTTACGCTGCATGTTGACAATTATGCCGGTAAGGATAATGGGCGCACCCATGCACCCACACCTTTTTATGTATCATCAAATGGTTATGGTGTGTTTATCAACTCGGCCAGGTATATCGACGTATATGCCGGTACAGCAGTAAGGCGCGACAGTAAAGTACCTCCCGAAGTAAAAGACAGGAATCTTGATAAAACATGGAGCTCGCATCCATATTCAGATGGTGTGGAAATGCTGGTGCCCGCTTCCGGGGTAGAGATCTATGTATTTGCTGGTCCAACTACTTTAGATGCCGTACGGCGTTATAATTTGCTAAACGGCGGCGGTTGTTTACCACCACGCTGGGGCCTGGGCTTTACACAGCGTATGCAGCGTTTAACCGATGCGCAGGGTGTTGCAGCCGAAGCAAAGGCATTTGAGGAAAAGGGTTATCCGCTTGATTTTATCGGGCTTGAGCCAGGCTGGCAAAGTAAATCATACCCCTGTACTTTTGAGTGGGATGCAAGCCGGTTTCCTGATCCTAAAGGTTTTATACAGGATATGCTGAAAAAGAATATCAGGCTCAATTTATGGACTAATCCTTATGTATCTCCGGAGGCACCTGTTTATAAAAGTATTTTACCTTACAGTGGTACGCATACGGTTTGGAACGGCATTGTACCTGATATAAGTATGCCCGAAGCACGTAAGATCTTTTTTGGCGAACTGGAAAAAGGCAAAATAGATATTGGCATCAGCGGCTATAAAATGGATGAGGTTGATGGCGGGGATAATTATTTATGGCCCGACGTAGCAACTTTCCCGTCAGGCCACGATGCCGAACAAATGCGTCAGACGTATGGCTTGATGATGCAACGTTACACCAGCCAAATTTACCATGAACGTAATCAACGTACATTTGGCCTGGTTCGCGCCTCAAATGGCGGTGGTTCATCGTTCCCTTATGTTATCTATAACGATTATTACGATCACCGCGATTTTATAACAGCATTGGTAAACAGTGGTTTTGCAGGTGTGTTATGGACGCCTGAGGTACGTTCCTCCAAAACCGGCGAGGAATGGTTACGCCGGTTTCAGTCGAATGTTTTTTCGCCTATGGCGATGATTAATGCCTGGGCCAGCGGTACCAAGCCATGGTCGTTCCCGGAGGTTGCGGAGCAGGTAAAAACAATGGCCAACCTGCGCATGCAGATGATGCCTTACTGGTATAGCGAATTTGCCAAATATCACTTTGAAGGCATCCCGCCTTTCCGGGCCATGTACCTGGAAGATGGCTTTGTTGGAGGGGAAGCTAAAAATGAAAACAGAAAAGTAAACCTGGAGGAAAATCCTTACGAAGAGGCCATAACCAAAGAGGTTAAAGACCAGTACATGGCCGGCGAATATTTGCTGGTAGCACCAATATTTGCCGGGCAAACCAGCAGAAAAGTGATCTTGCCAAAGGGTAAATGGTACAATTTTTACACAGGGAAGTACGCAGGTGACGGAGAAATCATCAACGTTACGCCGGGCCTGGATAAAATACCGGTTTATGTAAAGGACGGCGGTATTATCCCCATGATGCCCGTAATGCTGCACGCGCCCAAAACAGGGCAGAAAGTTGACCTGGAGGTGAGGTATTATGGTAGCAAACCGGGTACTTATTCTTTATATGATGATGACGGAGAAACATATGATTATGAAAAGGGTAATTACAGCTTCCGGAAGATCATGGTGAGCAAAGTAAACGGGAAATTAAAAGGCACAATTACCCCGGCATTAAAAGGGAAACCAGATAATGTTGGTAAGGTAACTTTCAAAGCAATGACGGAGCTATAGCTTTGGTATCAAGCCCCCATTTTTTATAAAGGTTATTGGTAACTGTTTCTTTTAGAAAATATCGACCGCAACTATATTTCGCATTTCATCACCGGATTGTGATTTCATTAGCACATTATAGGAAATACATATTCAGCTATAATTCTTGTTCAGGATTGACAATTACAACGACATCTTAAATAGTGGAGTGTAATTTTCTATGAATCCATTTTTTATAACATTGTGCTTCAAACGCCCATCCGATTATATTGGTTTTGAAGTTGGGTTACTTATAAGAAAACTATCAATTAACCCTGACCTGGTTGGTACATTCTCTTTTCTACAGGTTGATAATATTCATCCAGGTTTTCTGGTGTTCGTGCGTTATAACCTAAAACCTGTCGCAAACTTTCATTTAATCCTTCACCAAATGTGTAGCCTAATGCCCGGGGGTAATCCAATTGCTGTTTAAAAAATGGCCGCGTAAAAGCCATGGTAAGCGTACGCCTTTGTCCATTGGTATGGTTTTTTCCGCTGGCGTGCCATAGGTTAGAGTCAAATAAAATAATACTTCCTTTTTTTACTACCGCACGGTCAGAATTTTTGTAAAAAAAGTCGGCTTCGGGTTTTTCTTTAGAATGGTGCGAGCCCGAAAGAAAATGAGTTGCTCCGTTTTCGAGGGTAAAGTCATCCAGGATAACCATCATCTGAATCATTAGCTTAAAATTGCCGGTATAACTTCGAATATCCCGATGAATGTTTTGAACATAGGGGTTGTCGCCTTTTAAATTAATTACTGCACCCAGGGAATTGAGGATATAGTTGCCGTCTAAAAAATGCCTTATTTGGCTGTCACAATATTTTTGATCCAGAAATTTTAGGGCGAATGCATCCTTTTCAACAAGATGATGTAATGTGCCGTTCATGACTGCCGCAATGCCATTTTTTACCTGGATTTTTCTTCGCTCATCATAAGCATTAACTAACGAATTGGCAATCTCATCAACAAAATCCACATCCAACGCGTCTTCGTAAACAATCCAGCCGCAGTCAGCCATAATGGTGTCAAAAGTTGCCAGATCGGCTTCAGAATAATTAAATTTATTTTTCATAATATTTATTTTATCGAGGAATTAAATAATGGTTGTATTGATAATTGGGGTTACTGTCTCTGCTTTAGGGGCCGGGCGGCGATATAGCGGAAAATATGCTGACCCTGAACCGGCCTCCGACGAACTTTTTGCTACAAGGGCGTCATATGCTTCATGGTCGTTAACATAGCACCATATCCGGTCGGTTATTTGTAAATCCGAAAAATACCTTTTGAATTCAAATAACGAATCTTCTTTTCCGCCTACCCCGCCACCCAGGTGAAAGATTTTTTTGCCAAGCCTGCGCCCAATCATACTTATCTCGTCGGTAAGTAATTTACTTGGCGATTCTTTTAAATAATCGGGCGACGTGGCTGAAAGATGATTTCTGATGATGTTTTCTGAAAGCAATAAAACCGCGCCGCAAATGAGTTCTGTGCCGTCATATATCAGGATAAGCTTGTTTTCATAGCCTTCCATGTTAATAATGTCAGAAAAGTATTTTTCGTCGAAGTAATAATTTGGCGAGGCATTTACCCGATCCATATTTTTATAGTACATATCTATAAAATATTTCACATCGTCGGGGCTGTTATTATCTTTTATGATATAGCCTTTTTCGCGCATTTTTCTTATTTGTCGGGAAAGTCTTTTTTCGTATTTATTCCTTTGGTCTTCAATGGATATTGACAGGTCGATGTATAAAGTTGTACCATTGCTTTTTAAGCCGCCAATGCTGTCAAGTACGTAATCCTGATTTAGGAAAGGATGAAGTCGGGTGAATATGCAGATCGCATTTTCACGTCTCATAAAATCAGTAAAAGCCTGCTTGAAAGCTGGGATTATGCTCGCCGGTACGGTGCGCAAATCGACATTTGACACCGGCCCGCCATAACCATAAACAGAGGTCATATCAAAAAAAAGAGAATTTTCTATCTTCCTTTTTATTACCGGGAGAGCAATAAAAAGATGGCCCTGTTCATAAACAAAAAGAAGTTGCTCGCCTTCTTTGTTTAAAGAGTGGTAGTGCCAGCTATGGAAAACATCGTGAGTATATGCACGATGTATATAGGCATCCCAGCCATCTTTATCCCGGATGGTAAATTGTTTGTAACCCATAATGATTTTAGTTAGAAAAAAGAATTAATAGAAATGTAGTGCAGGGTAAACTCAACTAAATAGTTAACGGCGATAAGCTGTTATTTAATAATAGCCAACGGAATAAGCTTATGGCGTGGGGAAGATATGAGCATAAAGGGATACCTTGTTTTATTGCCTGATCCTGGTTAAATGATGGAGTTACTCAAGTGACTTGGATTGGCCAACACCAGGCACAAATATTTGGAGGCGCTTAAATTGCGCAATCGGCTTAGTGTTAACCATGATAAAATATAAAACATTGATTATTAAATACTTGTAAATGTTTTATTTGAAATGTGTTAAGTTATGTTAACCCAATTAGATGCGTTTGCCCTGAAATGTAGGGTGTCGAGAAGGGGGATTCTTCACCTTTAGTATATTTTTTGTGATTTAGCAACCCTCTGGTACCCGGGCCAATATAGGCTTGATTGAAAAATGTTAAATTCAGTTGACCTGTTGTTATTAAGGCAATAGGCCCCGGGTAATGCTTAAAGCCGGGCCTGTGGCATTAATTGTACTTAACTCTGTGAAGCAGTACGGATAAGGTGTATAGGCTTTTGGTAATTGGGATTTACCATTCCTATTAAGTCAATGGTGTATTTGTAGATTAAATCAGGAATTTTACCGTATTGTATATTTTTTGAAAACGGTGTCTCTTCAATTCAAATAACAGATACCTGTTAATATACAACAACAACAACTTTGCCCGTTGAATGCCATTATAGCTAAAATGTTTTATAATCAGGTTAAAATCGCTGATTACCATTTCCATCCTTGCCTCTGTTTTAATCATGCTCCAAATACCGCCAACATGATTACGGTAGCAACTCATTACCTCGGGCATTACATATATTTTACCGCCTGTAACAGAAGTTGAAAATATTTTAAAGAATTTGTCGGCTGCAAAACAACTAAAATACCAGGGTTGATGAAACAACTGGTTAATTTTTTTTAAGTTACGGTAAACCACAGTTGCAGTTTTTGTTTCAACCTGCTTGCCTGTGAGTAAATCATGATAGGTGTGTATTAGTGGTACCGGTTTTGGCGCAACGTATAAAGTATTTCCGTCGGTGTCAATTACGCGCGTGTAATGGCAGCAAATAATATATTCGGGGTTTTGCTCTAAAAAATCCACTTGTTTTTGTAGTTTCAGTGGGTTTGTCCAGTAGTCATCACCATCACAAAGGGCAATGTATTTTCCGGTACAAGCATCCAGCGTATCAATCATGTTTTGATGAGCACCAACATTTTTAATTGCAGTAACTACCTTTATTTTGCCGGGATATTTTTTTTTAAACGATTGCAATATGGCCGCGGTGTTATCAGTAGAGCAATCATTGCCCACTACAATCTCAAACGGGAAATTTGTCTGCTGCATTAAAAAGCTTTCAATTGTTTGAGTAATAAATTTATCCTGATTGTAAGTTGTGCAGGCGACACTTAGCATGAAATTCTCTTTAATCATTTTTGTATTTTTTAATCGGTATTGAAATAGGCCCAGGTACGTGTTGTTTTTGTTTTAAAATTGTATCAGGACAGAATTATAATAGTGGGAGTAAGGTTCTTTTACAATAAACATCATTGATAAATTAATGCTGGCAATAGCATTCGCAATGCCGGTTACACGAGCCGGATATTATAAACAAACCATTATTAAGAAACTGAGCGGTATATGTTTGTTATAATCGTTTTTGCATCTGAACAACAAACACGCGCTCATTTTGGGTTTTGATTTAACAAATGTATTCAATAGATTTTCAATTTTTTATTCGCGTGTTTATTTGAAAATAAATTGTAAAGGATAGTCAACCCTTTCACACAAATGGTGAAATTATTTCCATTTGTGTAAAAGGGTATTAGTTAGGTTGACGCTTAAATAGTTATGACAAAGTTTTATGCTGTCGTCATCGGTATTGGCACTGCTTATCTATTAAATCCGGTAGTTGCCATGGCTTTCTAATTAACGCAAACTGCATAGGTAATGTAAATTTTAACGATAAAGTATTTTACACCTTTTGTGTAATTTTTCATATAATTTACAATCGGTGTTCAATTCTTTTGTTTTGTAATATGCTGTTATACAATTAAATAAATTTGAGTTTGTAAATAATTACTTAAGGGTATTAAAATAAAACTCAAAATTATGTGTGGAATAGTAGCTTATATAGGATTTCGTGATGCCTGGCCAATTGTAATAAATGGCCTTAAAAGATTGGAATATCGTGGGTATGATAGCACCGGTATTGCCATTATAAATCAGGTGGGTTTTAGTATTTATAAAAAGATTGGCAAAGTGTCGTCGCTTGAAGCTTTTACTGAAGCTGAAGATAAAAGCGGACACGTAGCCATTGGCCACACCCGCTGGGCTACCCATGGTGCGCCGTCTGATGTTAACTCTCATCCCCACACGTCGAATGATAACAGGTTGCACATTATTCATAATGGTATCATCGAAAATTATGCCACGCTGAAAGAAGAGCTGATTAACCGCGGACATCATTTTAAAAGTGAAACGGATACCGAGGTGCTGATTCACCTGATTGAAGAAATTCAAAATATTGAACAAACTGATCTGATGGAGGCTGTTCGTTTGGCTTTGAATACCGTAATAGGTGCTTATGCCATTGTGATTTTGGACCGGGAAAATCCCGGGCAATTAGTTGCCGCGCGAAAGGGTAGCCCCCTGGTTATTGGGGTTGGCAAAGGCGAATATTTTATCGCTTCGGACGCAACACCGATTATTGCATATACAAAAAATGTTATCTATTTAAAAGATAATGAAATAGCCCTCATAAAGCATGACGAACTATTGGTTAAACAACTCGATAATGTTATCCAGACACCATTAATACAAGAGCTTGAAATGAAGTTGGAGTCTCTTGAAAAAGGGGGCTTTGAACATTTTATGTTAAAGGAAATATTTGAGCAGCCACGCTCTGTAACAGATTGTATGAGGGGACGTATATTTCCGAAAATTGGCAGAGTGGAGTTAGGAGGGCTAAAAGAATACGCTGATAAGCTGAAAAATATTGACCGGATAATTATTGTTGCATGCGGTACTTCCTGGCATGCAGGTTTGGCGGGGGAGTACCTGATTGAAGAATATGGGCGTGTTTCTGTTGAGGTAGAATATGCTTCGGAATTTAGATACCGAAACCCGATAATAACTGAAAGGGACGTTGTATTGGCAATCTCTCAATCCGGTGAAACTGCAGATACGATGGCCGCGATAGAAATTGCGAAAGAAAAAGGTGCCACAATTTTAGGTATCTGCAATGTTGTTGGCGCTTCTATACCCCGAATTACCCACGCCGGAGTTTATACGCACGCGGGGCCCGAAATTGGGGTGGCCTCAACAAAAGCTTTTACGGCGCAAGTTACCGTACTTACAATATTGGCTTTGTATATAGCTCAACAAAAAGGTACTATCTCGTCGTCAAAACTTATTTATTTGTTATCTGAACTTGAAACAATTCCCGACAAAATTCAAACGCTTCTTCAGGATAATGATTTGATAAAAAATATTGCGTTGAAAATTAAAGACGCCTCCAATTGCTTGTTCCTTGGTCGTGGCAGCGGCTTCCCGGTGGCGTTAGAGGGAGCATTAAAGCTCAAGGAGATCTCCTATATCCACGCCGAAGGATACCCGGCGGCAGAAATGAAACATGGCCCCATCGCTTTGATTGACGAAGCGATGCCCGTGGTGTTTATTGCTACCCAAAACTCATCATATGACAAAGTTATAAGTAATATACAGGAGGTTAAAGCCCGGAAAGGGATTGTAATTGCTATTGTTACCCAGGGCGATGTGACGGTGAAAAACATGGCAGATTATTGTATAGAGATACCTGGCGCAGATGAAGCGTTTTTGCCACTATTGGCAACTATACCCTTGCAACTGCTGGCATACCATACTGCCGTGCTTAGGGGCTGTAATGTTGACCAGCCACGTAACCTTGCCAAATCAGTTACGGTTGAGTAAGATTATGATAAGCTGATATCAATGCTATTTTAAGACGATAGCATATGTTCACAACCTCAATATACTACGATAAACATAGCAGGTGTAAGCCTGCTTTTTTTATGTGATACTGTTACCGCGAACAATACTCTTCATGTGCCTTAAAACGCAAATTTGATAACAATAGCGTTTTCAGCGATCGGTTATTTAACAAACTGGTAAAAAAAAGACGAATTATTATAAAATCAGCAGCGGTTAGCATCTGAAACTATATAGCGCAGCGGTAATAAATAGCTCAAAAATGATAATTTTTTACAACGGGTTTACACGGCCTGCACATGACCACGACTTTTGTTTTACATGTTTTGTAAACTAAACCGGCCAGGTTTACAATTTATTTTCAATCATTAAAAACGCTATGTTGTTGAACCTCAATCGGGTAATTTTAGTTTATCAAACAGGAACAAATCATAAGCCTTTTGATAAACTAAAAGATGATAAGAATAATGATAATTAGCTGTATTGTGTCATTGATGATGTTATCTGGCTGTGCAGCCCGCCGCGACCTGGTTTACTTTAGCAATATGGCCGAGACTGCTACAGTAAACAAATCACAAGATCAACAGGTGTTGATTAAAAGGGGCGATGTTGTAAATATTACGCTTAACAGTCTAAGCCCCGAATCGAATAACCTGTTTTATGGTAATAAAAATATGGGAACAAACCCCAGGCCGGGCTCTGAAGGCTACAAAGTAGATAAAAATGGCAATATTCAACTTCCGTTGATTGGTGAGATTAAAATTGGAGGCCTTAGCGTTGAAGATGCCCAAACAGCAATAGCGACGCAGTTAATGCAACATGTGAAATCGCCGGTTGTGGACTTAAGGTTGAGTAATTTCAAAATTACAGTTATCGGCGAAGTTAACAAGCCAGCAACCTTCATTATTAACGACGAACAGGTAAATGTACTTGAAGCACTGGGCCTTGCCGGCGATATGACCGTTTATGGAAGGCGCGAAAACGTTTTGATCATCAGAAATGAAGACGGAAATAAAACCATGACAAGGTTGAACCTGAACAAACTCGAGTCGATGAAATCGCCCTATTTCAACCTGAAGCAAAATGATATAGTTTATATAGAGCCCGACCGGTCAAAAGCAGTTGAGTATAGTCAAAATACACGCCTGATGCCCCTGATAATCGCTTCTATATCTGCTGTAGCAGTATTAGCAGCTGTACTTTTAAAAAGATAATTGATACCCCTTTTCATAATGTTAAAAAAAAGCCGACATGGACATTAACGCTAAACCAAAACAAACCTTGCCAGGAGGTGACTTCAAGACTAAAGCAATGCCATACTTAAAAAATTGGTACGCTTTTCTGGCAGGCCTGTTTGTTTGTTTGCTGGTTGCCTGGGGGTATCTTCATTATGTTACACCCAGGTATAAAATAACAAGTACGTTACTTATTCCCGACGATAAAAAAGGAGACGGCATACTCAAGGCAACAGCGTTTAGTGATTTGAATATGTTTCAGGAAGCAAAAACAGTAGATAATGAAATTGAAGTTTTGCGCTCGAAAGATTTGATTTATAATGTTTTTGAACGACTGAATCTTGAAGTTTCTTATTTTGATGAAGCTGCTTTTAAAACCAAAGAATATTATGGGGATGACCGCCCTTTTATTGTAACGGTAGTTAAATTGAGTAATGGGGCGTATTTGAAAAAACTTCACCTTCAAAATTACTCCGGAGATAAGTTTTTATTAACCGTCGAAAAGAAGAGTTGGTTATATCGTTACGGACAAGTTGTGAATCATAAGGATTATGCATTCAAAGTTGAAAAAGGGCCTGGTTTTGCTACTACAGATAAACAGGTTACCATCAGGTTTAATAATTTAAAAACCCTGGCTGCCTTGTACAGTGCCGGATTATTGCAGGTAAACCCGGTAATTAAAGAATCTAACACGCTATTATTGAGCATTAATGATGCCGTGCCAGAGCGCGGAGTGGCAATTCTTAACAATATTATTAGTACTTATAATGATGAAACTGTTAAGAAAAAGAATATAACAGCACTTAATACCATTTTATTTATCGATAAACGGCTCAAGACAATGGAGGATGATCTGTCAGCTGCCGAAAAAGACATCGAAACCTATAAACAACAAAGCGGAGCATCTGAAATTAATGCCGGCAATCAGGTCAATCTGACAAAGTCGGCAGAATATAACCAGTTACTTGAAGAATCTAATGTTCAACTTGGCATTGTAAAATCGATGGAATTTTATCTAAACCAATCCGGCAATCAATTTAACGCGGTTCCAAGCACCATGGGATTGAAAGACCCGGTTTTAAATTCACTTGTAAGCAGGTTCAACGACCTTCAATTGGAAAGGAACCGGATGTTAAACACCGCCAACCTCAGCAATCCGTTGGTACAGGATTTGAGCCGCCAGATTGCAAGTTTGCGTACCAACATAAAGGAGAATTTAACAAATATTAAAAAAGGGTTTATGATAGGGCATACGCTTCTTAAGCAAAATTCGGCCCAGTATGATTCACGGATACAGTCGGTACCCGCCATTGAAAGAGGGTTATTGCAGCGCAGTCGCGAGCAAGGCGTAAAAACAAACCTATATCAATATTTATTGCAAAAGCGCGAGGAAACGGCCTTATCTCTTTCGGCAACTATTCCGTCATCACAAATTGTTGACAGACCGGCGTATGATCCTGTTCCTGAATTTCCAAAGGAGCAATTAACATATTTGCTTGGCGGAGTAATTGGCTTGTTAATTCCCGGGTTTTCAATTTTTTTCAGGCAAAAATTTAATGCAAAAGTTACAACTACAGCCAATTTATTAGAAATACCAGGAGTTAGGGTACTTGGCGAACTAAGCCATAATCAAGAACTTGCGGGCGCAATTGCTGTACATAAAGGGCGTACAACCGTCATTTCTGAATTGTTCAGATACATCCGTAGTAATATAGGTATTTTAAACCAGGGCCTGCCGCAAAAAACAATATTGGTTACATCTACCATGAAGGGCGAGGGTAAAACGTTTTTCAGTGTTAACCTTGGAATTACGCTCGCTTTATTAAGTAAACGAGTACTCATCATTGAATTTGATTTGCGAAGACCAGATCTCCTGAAAAGCCTGAACCTGGCGCAAACAAAGGGGGTGGCCGATTATATAGAAGGTGATATAGACTCTTTGTATGAATACATTCAGCCCGTTGGTGAATCGGATAACCTGTTTGTTTTGGGTTGTGGTACACTTTCTGAAAGGCCATCGGAGTTATTGATGGACGCACGGGTTGAACAGTTGTTCGATTGGTGCAAAGCCCAATTTGATTATATAATTGTTGATACTTCGCCGGTGGGCGCAGTTTCAGATGCGCTAAGTCTGGCCAGCTTTGCCGACTTAAGTATTTACCTGGTGCGTTATAACTATACCAGCACCCAACAATTAGACATACTGAAGGATATTTATGATAACGGGAAATTGAAAAATATTATGGTTGTCTTAAACGATGCAAAAAAGCAAAATCGTAATGCCTATGCGTACGGGGGCTATGGTTACGTTCCGTACGGCGTATAGTAATTATTCTTTACGTAATAATCTGTCCGCTAATAATCTTTTGTAGCATAATTTAAAAAATAGGCCCTGTAAGTGGATTGGCGAAGCTATATAAAGTAGTGAGCCAGCCAGGAACAGTGTTTTTCAAAAGCAACCCCAAGCTAAATAGGGCTGCATTTACAGTTTGCTTGCTTTAAGCCCTTTGCTTAAACGCACATATCAAAAAACAAATAGCCGCATCATGTAAGTGAGATGGCGAAGCCGTAGCCAATCCTTAAATACTGCCTTTTACAAATAAATACCAACATGCAATCTTCATTAAATACCTCGAAAGTGTCGATATCAAATTTGCGCGAAAAAAAATGGCTTGTAATTTATACCAGGCCCCGCTGGGAAAAAAAGGTTGACAAATTGTTAAAGCAGCAAGGCGTCGAATCATATTGTCCTGTCAGGGAAGTTGTTAACCAATGGGCTGATAGGAAAAAGGAGGTAAGCCTACCCTTGTTTAGTTCGTACGTGTTTGTAAGGGTTGATCTTTTTGAACAGGCCAAAGTACTGTACGTTTTAGGCGTAATGGGCTATGTGTATTATATGGGCAGACCAGCTGTGGTGAGAGATAATATTATCGACCAAATAAAGTACAACCTTGACAATTACAAAGACTTAGAGATGATAAGCCTGGAAGGATTAGCGATAGGCGATGTTGTGAAAATAAAGGCCGGTGTGCTTACCAATCAAACAGGCAAAGTGGTTGAAATTAAAGGCAAGCACGTTTTAATGGTGTTTGACAGTATTAACTGTGCTTTGGTAACCCGTGTTCTTATGCAAAATTTAACTATACAAAATTCAAATCAAAACCATGAAAATTGAACAGTACCAACCAAAAATTGGAATTATAGGCCTTGGGTATGTGGGCTTGCCCCTGGCCGTTGAGTTCGCAAAAAAATATAAAGTATTTGGTTTCGATATAAATTTAGCCAGAATTAACCAGCTGAAAACCGGTATCGATCATACTTTAGAAATTAGCGAAGATGAATTGAATGCAGTGATAACGCCGGTGTGTACAACACAAACAGGGTTGTTTTTTACAGACGATATCGAAAAATTACGACCATGTACAAGATACATTGTAACAGTGCCAACACCCGTTGATAAGAACAATCGCCCCGATCTGACACCTTTAATAAACGCCAGCATGTTGATTGGGAAAGTACTTAAAAAAGGTGATATTGTGATTTATGAGTCGACGGTTTATCCGGGTGTTACCGAAGACGAATGCATGCCCATATTAGAGAAAGTATCTGGATTACGTTATAATGTCGATTTTTTTGCAGGCTACTCCCCCGAGCGAATTAATCCGGGAGATAAGTATCACACTGTAGCAAATATCCGGAAGATCACTTCGGGCTCAACGGCCGAAACTGCAGACATCGTAGATAAACTTTACAACTCCGTTATTACAGCTGGTACCTTTAAGGCCGATTCGATAAAAGTGGCCGAGGCGGCAAAGGTGATTGAAAATGCCCAGCGCGACATCAACATAGCTTTCGTAAATGAGCTTGCCATGATTTTTAATAAACTTGGGATTGATACAAATAAGGTATTAGAGGCCGCCAGTACAAAATGGAATTTTTTAAATTTCAGACCGGGTTTGGTTGGCGGGCATTGTATCGGGGTCGATCCATATTACCTTGCTCAAAAGGCCCAGGAAGCTGGGTATCACCCTGAGATTATTTTAGCCGGACGCCGCATAAACGATTCAATGGGCGCTTACGTTGCCGATCAGTTTATAAAGCAAATAACGCGCAAAGGAACATCGCTGATAGATGCCGAAGTGCTGGTACTTGGCTTTACTTTTAAAGAAAACTGCCCCGATGTAAGAAACACCCGGGTAATAGATATTGTTAAACGGTTGGAAGAATATAAGATAAAGGTGCATGTTCATGACCCTTGGGCTAACGCAGAGCAGGCAAACCGGATTTATGGCATAACCTGCGAAAACGGCGAATCGAAAGAAAGAAAATACGACGGTATTTTACTCGCGGTTGCTCATAATGAGTTTAAAGACCTCAATTTAGCCAGCCTTTGTAAACCTCACACTGTGCTGTATGATCTGAAAGCTTTTTTACCGGATGGCCTGGTAAACGCACGCCTGTAATATCACTCAGATGAATTATAAAGAAAAAACCGTATCGGGCATTCTATGGTCCTTATGGCAGCAGGTGAGTTCAAAAATTGTTGGGTTCCTGATCTCCTTATTTCTGGCCCGTATGCTTGATCCCGCTCAGTTTGGCTTAATAGCCATGTTGGCAATTTTTATTGCAATTGGCAATTCGCTGTTAGATAGCGGATTAACGGCTTCGTTGATACGCACCCCAGATGCAGATGAGCGCGATTTTTCGACAATTTTTTATTTTAACCTGTTGGGCAGTTGTTTTTTATATGGTGTATTATTTTTTGCTGCCCCTTTCATTGCCGATTTTTATAAACAGCCGCTTTTAACAGCCATTGTACGTGTATACGGACTTATTTTAATTATCAATGCCTTTTTTGGTGTTCAAAGTACTTTACTGGTAAAAGATATGAAGTTTAAACTGCAAACAAACATTCAGATTCCGGCAGCCATTGGAGGAGGGCTTTTGGGCATCCTGCTTGCAAGGTTAGGTTATGGGGTATGGAGCCTGGTTTGGATGGGATTATGTACATCTTTTTTATCAACAGCAATGCATTGGATCTATTCGCCGTGGCGCCCGGCTTTATTGTTTGACAAGGAGTGTTTCAAAAAACATTTCTCGTTTGGGTATAAAATGACTTTATCTGGTTTATTGGATACTGTTTATCAAAACCTTTACTTAATAATTATTGGCAAATATTTTTCTGCAAGCCTGCTTGGTTTTTATTGGCGTGCAGATACCATTAGTCAGTTGCCTATAAGTAATATTTCTACCGCGGTTAATAAGGTTGCTTACCCAATGTTTGCACAAATAGCCCATGATCCGGTGCGTTTAAAAGATGTTTATAAAAAGCTAATGCAACAGGTTGTGTTTTGGAATGCACCGGCGCTAATATTTCTGAGTTTAATTGCTAAGCCGCTTTTTCATATTTTATTAACAGATAAGTGGTTACCCGCTGTGCCTTTTTTTAAGATATTATGTCTTTGCGGTATTATGTACCCACTTCATGTATATAATCTGAATATTTTAAAAGTATTGGGTAAAAGCGCTCTGTTTTTTAAGTTGGAGGTGCTAAAAAAAATATTAAGCGTTGCCGGAATTTTGCTTTTCATCCCCTTTGGGATATACGGTCTGTTGTATTTTCAGCTATTTTTTAACCTTATTGCTTATTACATCAATTCAGTTTATAGTGGCAGGCTAATAGCCTACCCGGTAAGGGAACAAATTGAGGATATTTTTCCCATTTTGGCTATAGCCGGTACGTTAGGTTTTACTTGTTACTTTCTCGATATGTTGCTAACCAGCCTTTATACCCCCGCAATTATGCAAATTGGCATTGTTTTCATAATTTATTTTGGTGTTTATTTTGGCGCAGGCTTATTAGTGAAACTTTCGGCGATTAAAGATTTTAACCAATTAATTCTTAAAAAATGATACCTGTAACCAAGCCGTTTCTGCCTACAGAAACAGAATTTTGCGATTATGTGAAAAGTATTTGGGAACGCCAGTGGCTCACAAATAATGGTCCGTTGGTAAATACGCTTGAACTGAAGCTTAAAGAATACCTGGGTGTTAATCATTTGTTATATGTTGCAAACGGTACAATTGCGTTACAGCTTGCAATTAAAGCATTGTCATTACATGGCGAGATTATTACCACGCCATTTTCTTTTGTGGCAACAACAAGCGCAATTGTTTGGCAAGAATGCACTCCCGTTTTTGTTGATATTGATCCGGAAACATATAATATCGATCCCGCTAAAATTGAAGCTGCAATTACCTCAAAAACAACAGCAATATTGGCTACGCATGTTTTTGGTAACCCTTGCGATATTGCGGCTATACAGGACATTGCCGACAGGTATGGTTTAAAAGTTATTTACGATGCAGCACATTGCTTTGGTACCTTGTATAAAAATCGGTCGGTATTCGAATATGGCGATATCAGCACAACCAGTTTTCATTCAACAAAGTTATTTCATACCATAGAAGGGGGCGCAGTATTTACCCAGGATCCGGAAATTCTGAGAAAATTGGCGTTGATGCGCAATTTTGGTTTTTCTGGAGTTGACTGCTTTTCAGAACAAGGCATCAATGCAAAAAACTGCGAATTTCATGCAGCTATGGGCCTTTGTAATTTACGCTATGCCGATGAGATATTAAAAAAAAGAAGGTATTTAACCGAGCAATATATGCTGCGATTAACTAACCTGGACGTTCAATTTCAAAAAGTTGAAAATGCCGACGATTATAATTACGCGTATTTCCCGGTCTTGTTTAGCTCGGAGGAGCTAATGTTGGAGAGCAAGGCCAAACTTGAATTGGCGCAAATATACAGTCGTAGGTATTTTTTTCCTTCTTTATCAAGTTTACCGTATGTAAACAGTGCGGAAATGCCTATTTGCGACAGTATAGCGTCCCGCATTTTGTGTCTTCCTTTATATCATACTTTAGGATTGTCAGATTTGGATCTGATTTGCCGTTTGTTACTACGAACTCAAAATTTTACCGAGGGAAGCCAACCGAGGCCAGATCGCTTTGGTAAGCTGGTAACGGATAAAATTGAATGGGAATTAAATGTAAAAAACGGCAAAATATGAATGGAACCGAAATTACAGTTAGTATTTGCTGTATTACTTATAATCACGAAAAATTTATTGCACAGGCTATTGATAATTTCGTGAGGCAGCAAACAAATTTCAAATTCGAAATAATTATTGGCGACGATTGTTCTACAGATAATACATTATTCATTATCAATCAGTTTTCGGTTAAATATCCGGGAAAGATCAAGGTGTTCACATCTCCTGAAAACATAGGTTTTCACCGTAATTTTATCAGGTGTGTTGAAGCGTGTAAAGGCACATATATAGCACTTTGCGAGGGCGACGATTATTGGACAGATAACTATAAGTTGCAAAAACAGGTAGATTTTTTAAAATCTAATCCTGGCTATGTTATGTGTTGCCATTATACCCGCGTTATTACTGCCGATAACCAAACAATATACGCACACCCTAGGCCGGTGCCACTAACGCATACCTATCATGATTTGCTTGCCGGCAAACAAGATGAAACAAAAACAGCAACGGTACTTTACCGTAATCTCCCAATAGTTCATAGTTTATTTTTAAGTAAGTTGTTTTTTAATTGTTATGCCGGCGATAAGATTTTTAAACTTTATGCCACCTTTCATACGGGTAAAAAAGTATATGTAATGCCCGAAGTAATGAGTTGTTACCGTAACCACCAAGGCGGAATATGGAGCATGATAAACGCTAATACAAGGATGAAAAGGATGATAAGCGACTTTGATTTAATTATAAGGAATTTCTCCTATCCAAGGTTACTGAGAAGAAAACTACTTGGTTTGTATATTAAAAGGTATTTGTTTTTTGAGTTGAGTAATCTGCAAATAAAAAGGGCCTACAACACTATTAAATACCTGCTTTAATTCATCCGGGAAAAACAAACCTTCATGAAAATAAAATACGATTTACAAGTAAAACCCCGCTTGTTTTTTATTATTCCTACCCTGATGGGCGGCGGCGCCGAAAGAGTATTAATATCATTGGCAAACCATTTTAATAAGTTAAATTTTCAATCAATAATCGTTTCACTAAATCAGGATGTTCCAGCTTATGCTATTGACAAAGATGTAAAAGTAGTTCAAATATTAAGCCGAAGACGGCATAGCCTGGTATACCGGTTGTACTATTTTTTAAAAACCTTTTATGTGCTGATTAAATTGTTGAGAGCCGAAAAGCCTGTTTGTGCAATATCATTTATAACATCGGCCAATATATGGGCGGGCATAACCTGCTATTTTACCAATACCCCGTATATCGTATCCGAACGAACATCGCCAAACCGGAGTGTAAATCAGTTTGGTTATCTGCATAAGAAGCTTGCCGCATTAATATATCTCAAATCGGCATCCGTGGTTGTTAGCGCAAAGGGTGTAGGAGACTGCCTGTTAAAGATAACAGCTTTTAAACATCTGGATAATATAAACAGGATAATGAACGCAGTAACAACATTTGATAGGGTAACTACGGGTAAAGTACACGTCCGGAAATTTATATTGGGCGTCGGACGATTAGCCTTTGTTAAAGGTTTTGACATGCTGATTGCCGCGTTCGGCCTCGCCAATCTTGACGATACTGATTTATTAATAATAGGCGAAGGCGAAGAAAGATCAAATCTTCTTTGCCAGATCCATCGCCTCGGACTACAGGAAAAAGTATTGCTTCCCGGATCAAAAACTAACCTGCAGGATTATTATAGCCAGGCCGAAATGTTTGTGTTGCCTTCCCGTAATGAAGGCTATCCTAATGCATTGGTCGAGGCAATGAGCTTAGGTTGTCCTTGTATAGCGGTAAACTGTGACTTTGGGCCTGTGGAGATTATCAGAGATGGCGATAACGGTATTTTAGTAGCTAAGGAGTCGATTGTTGAGTTGGCGGATGCGATAGTTTGTTTACACAACGATAATGGCCTCAGGGAACGGATAGGGGGAGCAGCACGAAATATTTGTGAAAGCAACAGTGCACAAAAAATTTTAGGTGAGTGGGCGGGTTTAATAAACAAGCATGCCAGGTATACGCCTAATGTACCCTGAACTTAAAACATGATGCCGGCAAATTTTTCATTCGAATTTAATCTTAATCATATGTTACAATATTTAATCCGTTTGGACGATTTGTGTCCAACTAATGATATAGATAAATGGCAGCGTTTTTTTAGGTTGTTTGACAAGTATAAAATTAAACCAATAATTGCTGTAATACCTGATAACAAGGACCCCAAACTAAAAAGCCGCGGAAAATTCAATTCAAATTATTGGCCGATGGTACGCGGGCTTCAAAGTAAAGGGTATATTATGGGGATGCACGGATATAATCACTGTTACGTAAATCGAAACTCTGGAATCCTAAAAATGAACAAGCGATCAGAATTCGCAGGCTTACCATCACAGATACAAGAGCAGAAGATTAAAGCTGCCGCTGCAATATTTCGTCGTGAAAAGGTTCGCCCTTCATTGTTTATAGCACCGGCACATACATTTGACAGGAACACACTTATGGCGCTGGAGAAGTATACCGATATTAAGGTAATAAGTGATGGGCTATTAAAATCGCCCTACGTCCGGTTCGGGTTTAACTGGATCCCTGTACAACTATCTGAAGTTGAACCCAAAACAGAAAATACCTGGACTTTTAACTATCACCCCGAAACCTGCACTGATAGTGCCTTTGATGAACTCGAAGACTTTATTGTAAAGTATCATAAGCACTTTGTTTCGCTTGACGATTTATCATTTGTAAACTATGGTTGGGTAGATTTCATAAAAGAGAAGTTCTGCATATACAAACGCCTGATTCGGGGCTACATAAGTTTTCTGCTTGTTGAGGCCGAAAAAATCCCAACCTAACCGGCAGAGGGCAGAAACCTGAACATTTTTCTGAAATTAATTTATTCACTCCATTTCTATCTCTTATATGAAAATTCCGTTTTCACCTCCTTTTATCGACCAATCTGTTATAAAAGAGGTTATTGATGCACTTGTTTCTAAATGGATAACTACCGGCCCTAAGGTAGCCGAACTTGAAAACGAGATAGTAAATTTAACAACAGCCAAAGCGGCTGTGTGTGTAAATTCATGGACGTCGGGCGCTATACTGATGTTAAAATGGTTTGGCGTAAAAGAGGGAGATGAGGTTATTGTACCCGCTTATACTTACTGCGCTACTGCTTTATGCGTGCTGCATTGCGGGGCAACTCCCGTAATGGTTGATGTTGATAACGATTGTTGTATATCTACACAAGCCGTTTTGAAAGCCATTACCAGCAAAACAAAGGCGATTATTGCAGTTGATGTTGCCGGCTGGCCATGCGATTACGGGGCTTTAAATGAGATTATAGGCAGGCCCGAAATTGTAAACTTATTTGAGCCGACAAATGACAAGCAAACGACACTGGGCAGAATACTGCTAATTGCCGATGCTGCGCATTCCCTGGGAGCTACGATACATGGAGTTGCAGCCTCAAGGGAAGCCGATATTGCTATTTTCTCATTTCATGCCGTTAAAAATATAACAACAGCAGAGGGGGGGGCCATATGTTTGAATTTGCCGGCAACCTTCAATATTGAAAATGAGTATAGGTATTTGAAAATGTTTACCCTGAATGGGCAAACTAAAGATGCATTCACTAAATCGAACGGTGGGGGGTGGAAGTATGATATATTATTTCAGGGCCTTAAAATAAATATGCCCGATGTATGCGCCGCAATTGGCCTGGCCCAAATAAAAATATATACGCAGTTATTGCTTCCTTTAAGAAAGCTGATTGCGATAAAATATTTCAAAAGCTTTAGGCAAATGAATTGGTTTATGGCGCCCTCACTTATTGATGGGAACCGTGAGTCTTCCTATCATCTTTACTCTTTAAGAATCAGGGGAATATCTGAGTCGCAGCGAGACCAGATTATAGAAGATATTACGGAGCAAGGCGTAAGTGTTAACGTTCATTTTATACCATTACCTATGTTAACTTTATTTAAATCATTAGGTTACAACATTGCAGACTACCCAGTAGCTTACGCTCAGTACGCAAATGAAATTTCACTCCCCATTTACCCCCAATTATCTAATACAGAAGTGGACTTTATAATACAAACTGTAAAAAATGCTGTAAACAAGCAAATTAGCCAATTGAAAACTTCCTCAATAACAGATTTTTGAAATGATTTTAAAAAGAATTTTCGATTTGATTTTTGCTTCGATTTTATTGATAACCTTAACCCCGTTATTAATTATAATAGCTATGGCTGTTAAATTCAATTCAAAAGGAAGCGTATTTTACGTACAGCGCAGAATCGGCAAAAATGGATCGGATTTTAACCTCTTTAAATTCAGAACCATGTATGAGTTTTCAGATAGGGCAGGCTTGTTAACCATTGGATACGCCGATTTTAGGATTACCACCGTGGGTTATTGGCTTCGCAAATATAAACTGGATGAACTGCCACAATTGATAAATATTATTATTGGCGATATGAGTTTTGTTGGCCCCAGGCCAGAAGTAAGTAAGTACGTTGCAATTTACAGCGTTCAGCAATTAAGGGTACTTAGTGTAAAGCCAGGTTTAACCGACTGGGCCTCTATCAAATACTTTAATGAGAATGAGCTTTTGGCAACTGCCGAAGACCCGGAGAGGCTTTATGTAAATACAATTTTGCCGTCAAAAATATTTCAAAACCTTGAATATATTGACAATCGAAATTTCCTGATGGACATCAGAATTATATTAAGCACCCTTAAAAGATTACTTAAATAAGCTGCGATCTTTTATGGAACTTAAAAAGCTTTTGGTTTATTGTTTTGTCATTTTCTATCTATATGTCCTTGCATTTGGCATATTTATGACAGAGACAGTGAAAATACCCGCGCCCGCTGTATTTGGTTTGCCCCTTATTTTTTTTGCAGGGCAACCTGCAACACGTTTTTTATACTATAAAGAGATGCTTTTTTTTATCACTGCCTTGTTTTTATACAATATAGTGGGAATGAATGATTATCGCTCTTTTTTTGCCACCTTAATTACAATTTTTATATGTGCGCTATATTTTAATTATTTTGTCGGCTCCAGCAGAAGTAGGTTTGTTACATCGATAGTATTGTTTTTTTTACTGTTGATGGTGTCAATGATCATCATGATACTTGACCACAACTATGCATCGATTATTGATCCTATAAGGATTGCAATGCTTGATGAACAGGTTAAACAAAGCCCTTCAGGACTGTCAATAACTCAGTTTACTTTTGGTTACCAGGTTGCGGCTTTTACCACAATGATTTTGGTGGCAGCATTTACTTTTAAGCAAAATTTACTCATTAAATTAGTTGTGCTGTGTTCTTGTTTGATTTGTATTTATCTTGGCATGAACAGGTCGGCATTTATAAGTTTTTGTGCAGCAACAGCAATATTTTTGATTATTTACTACCGATACAAGGCTGTTTTTTTGCTCATAATTACCATTCTGGTATGTTTTGCAGCTTATACATATATGTTAAAAGGCAATTTCGACAATAAGAATAACATATTGTCAAAAAATGCTGCAAAAGAAGCGAATGATTTTAATCGTGCAGATCTGGCAGCAGAAAATCTTAAAATAGTAGCAAATTATCCCTTTGGGCTAATATTTTATGGAAAAACCTGGGATGAGGTTACTTATCGAAATCCTTCTTTCCCTTTTGGTTTGTCATCGCATAACGCTTATTTGATGTTTGTTACCTTATTGGGTCCATTTTTAGGTTTGGGATTATTAGGGGCAATTTATTATCGTATACTTTCCCTTTTTTGGAATACAGTTAAAAATATTCATAAAAAAAATCAGCCTCTATATCTGGCTTTATTTTTCTCGTTTTTTGCTATTTCAATAAATGCACTATCGCACAATGGTTGGCTGTTAAGCGTAGATGGGCCAACAGTATTTTTGTATTTCGCAATACTTCAATACAACGTTACATCAGATACCGGTAACGATATTTTACTTACCTGAGAGAAAATCACCTTAAATTTTAACACGGCCCCTGTATGAGAAAGAAAATTTTCCTGGTAGTTGGTTCCCTTGGAGCCGGAGGTTCTGAACGCGTTTATTGGCTGCTTTCCCAGTATTTTAACAACGAAAAATATGACGTATCGGTTGTTTATTTGAGCGGTCATCATCAATGTTTTTCTGCTGATATAAAAGGGATCCGTTTTATCAACTTGAATACCATTAAGGCGTCGAAGTCATTTTTTAAGCTATTAAAATTGCTTCGAGATGAAAAGCCAGATGCTGTTTTTTCAACAACCGACCATATAAACATTTTGATCGCAATGGTGGGTTGCTTTGTAAAGGTACCTAACTTAATAGCCAGGGCCTCAAATAACCCCTTTCAAATGCGTCAGTACTATGATTTTAAAGCCAGGTTTTATAATTTTTTCACCAGGTTTTTGTTTTTTCGTTTCGATTTTATTGTATGCCAATCGGAGGAGATGCTTCGCGAAATGGCTGTGTGTTACAACATTCCCGTTAAAAAATTAACTGTAATTCATAACCCGATTCTTCCGTCACATTTGCTCAAAAATGGCCGTAGCATATCGGGATTAAAACGCCTGGTGGTTGTAAGCCGGTTAAGAAAAGAAAAAGGACTGCTTCGTTTGCTTGAAATTGTTAAAGACCTCCCAACAAATTATGTGTTAACAATAGTTGGTGACGGGCCTTTAATGAAAGAGCTAAAAACACTTGTTTGCCAAAACAATCTTTGCAACCGGGTAACTTTTACTGGCGAAATAAGCAACGTTGCGCTGCAAATTGCCAGGAACGACCTGTTGGTTTTGAGCTCTTTTACTGAGGGCTTTCCAAACGTAGTGCTCGAATCGCTCTCAGTTGGAGTTCCTGTAGTTACTTTCCGTGTTGGAGGTATTAGCAAATTAATAAGGGAGGGCTTCAATGGATTTGTTGCTGAGCAAAACGACTTAGTGAATTTAAAAAGACATATTATCCGTGCCTGCAATCAAACCTGGCATCATGAAGAGATAAAAGCCGATATCTATAATCGCTTTGCCCTTGATAAAATTGGTAAATCATACGAAATGCTTATACTAAACTAAGCTTATTTACCTTATAACCTAATCATTTATATATGTGTGGAATTTATGGGGCAACTACCCAATACCCAGACGAGGTAATTGTTGCCAAACTACAAAGGGTGGGTTTTCGCGGTCCGGATTACTCTGCTTTTGAACGTGTTGGCCCGGTTGTTTTAGGCCATAACCGTCTCGCAATTGTAGATTTGGACCACAGGTCAAACCAGCCCTTTAGCTACAGGCATATTAAAGTTGTATTTAATGGCGAAATATATAATTACAAGGATTTAAAAGTAAAGCTACAAAATTTAGGCCACCAGTTTTTTACCAATTCGGATACCGAGGTACTGGCCGCTGCCTATCTTGAGTACAGTGAGCGTTGTGTTTATCAGTTTATTGGCATGTTTGCCTTCGTAATTTACGATACCCTTTCTGGTAAGTTGTTTGGAGCAAGGGACCGTTTGGGTAAAAAACCCTTTTATTATACACACAGAGGCCTTGATTTTGAATTTGGAAGCCAGCCGTCGCAAATTTGCATAGGCAGAAATACCCGCCTGGATGAAGAGGCAGTTAAGGAGTATCTGATATGGGGCTATGTGCCGGAACCCAAATCGGCATGGAAACAGATAAAGAAGCTTGAAGCCGGACATTCTTTTACTTTCACAATAGGTACGGGTACGTTTAAGATGAATAAATATTGGGATCTTGATCTCAATTTTGTAAACAAATATGAAGGCTCCTATTTTGATGCCAGGTCCTCGCTCAAGAGTCTTTTAACCAGTGCGGTAGACATCAGGATGCAGGCAGATGTCAATGTTGGTGTTTTTCTTTCCGGAGGAATAGATTCTTCATTAATAACGGCACTTGCGGTACAGCATAACAAACAAGTAAAAACCTTTTGCATAAAATTTAACGAAAAGGGGTTTGACGAGAGCATATTCGCAAAAAAAATTGCCAATTATTTACAAACAGACCATCATGAAATTGAATGCAGCAGTGGGGAAGGTATTGAGTTAATTAAAAACTTTGGCGAATATTACGATGAACCATTTGCAGATTCAAGTGCAATACCAACGTTATTGTTGAGCAAATACACTAAAAAATACGTTACCGTTGCTTTAAGCGGAGATGGGGGCGACGAAAGCTTTATGGGGTATAGCCGGTATAAGTGGTTTAATATGGTTAACCATTTATTTAGCTGCCCGCTTTCGGTGCGAAAGCAGTTAGCCCGGGTTATAAGTTTATCGCCAAACTATCGTCACCAATTGATTGCCTTGGGGCTTTGTAGTTCAAAAATTAGCTCATTATATGGTTTGATGCTCGGTGGCTTAGAATATTCCTGGCTTGACCACCCTGAAAAGGGATTGGAAGTGCCATTTATGGATATCTGGTCAATGAAATCTCTTAGCATTTTGCAACAAATGTCGGCTTTCGACACTAAGACCTATTTGAATGGCGATATCAATACAAAAGTAGATCGTGCGTCAATGGCGTTTGCAATTGAAGCGCGCGCCCCATTAATGGATCATAGGGTAGTTACTTTCGCGCAAAATCTGCCCGATGACTATAAGTTTAAGTACGGACATCAAAAAAGGATTTTAAAGGATATTTTATATCAACATGTCCCCCCCGAATTTTTTAACAGATCAAAGTCAGGTTTTACTGTACCACTACAGTGGTGGTTTAGAAACGAGCTAAAAGATTATGTAATGGATCACCTCACGTTAAACGAGCTCAAAAATATTCCGGGGGTTAACGCTCCAAAGGCATTGGCAATGGTCAATCAACACATGGATGGCAAGTGGAATCGGTTTCCACAGATATGGAAGTTGTTAGTTTTTACGCAATGGTTAAAAAGCCAAACAGCCTCCAGGTCTTTTAAATATCAACCGGTTTAAAAAAGATATATTTTCATGGTACAAGTTAAAAGTTCCTTAATTAGGGTTATACCGTACAACGTAATATGGTTTGCCCACAAGCCCAACTTTTGGAATTGTTTGTGTAGCTCTTATAAACAAAGTTCATATAGCGGCTTTATCCCGGGATATTTAAAAGAATCATTTTATACCAAAATAATTGATCTAAGGGTTTCAAAAGAAACTTTTGAAGCTGGCTTTGAACAGAATACAACATACGAAATAAGACGTGCCATTAAAGATGGCGTTATTACCGTGATGGAAACAGGTTTAAGGCGTTTCATAGAATTCTATAATTCCTTTGCCGAAACAAAACAGCTTAAAAAACTAACAAAAGATTTTTATAAATATCAATCGTCCCTGGTAATTACAAAAGCAATTTATAATGGACAGGATGTTGTAATGCACGCCTACCTACGCGATAATACATTGAAAAGGGTACGGCTGTTACACTCTGCGTCGCTTTTCAGAAACGAATCAGACAAGCAATCAAGAGCGGTTATCGGCCGCGCCAACAGGCTATTACACTTTAAAGACATGTGTTTTTTTAAACAGCAAGGTTTTGAGAGCTACGATCTCGGCGGCTACGCTTATCAAACTTCGGATGAGTCGCTCGCTAAGATTAATCAATTCAAAGACAGCTTTGGAGGCACCCTGGTTCTTGAAAACGACTACTTACCAATATTGGTTGTTGTTTACTCATTTATAAAAAAAATAGTAAGGGTATGAAAATAACCGAAACGATAAGCAAATTTTTGGATAAAATATTTTTATACGATAGGTGGAATATTGGTTATCTACGCCAAACTCCAGAAAATTTGATTCTTACGCAAAAACTCAATGGGGATGTTAACTGGCTTACTGAGGATACTGTTGATTATGCGGCAGATCCTTTTGTAATACAGGTAAACAGTAAAACACATCTTTATTATGAAGAGCTGAATTTTTGGAAAGGCAAGGGCGAAATCATGATGACGGACGATATGCTTTTTAAAAGCAAAAAAAAGGTCAAAGGCATCGTTAACGATGCTATACATTTGTCATATCCTTACTTGTTTACAGTTCAGAATCAACTTTATTGCATCCCTGAAACGGCAACGGCCAGGCAAGTTGCTTTATACCAGATTGACGAAAAAGACCCCTGCAGGTTTAAAAAAATAAGATTATTGTTAGAGGGGGAGGCTTTTGTTGATAGTTCAATAGTTCATTTCAAAAATAAATACTGGCTGTTTAGCAGTATGTCCCGTAAGCCCGGAAAACTTTATATTTTTCATGCCGATGGCCTGGATGCTCCTTTTAAACCACATAGCCTAAACCCAATAAATGTTGCTTTTAATGTTAACCGATCAGCCGGCAGGTTGTTTATAGTTGACCAAAGACTCTACATGCCCACTCAAAACCCCGAAAAATGTTATGGCGGGTCGGTAATGATAAATGAAATAACCAATATAAGCGAAACAGAATTTCAATATCAAACAGTGTTTGAATTACTGCCGCAGCCGCCATATGATAAGGGGTTGCATACTATAAATTTTGCGGGCGGCTTAATGGTTATTGATGGAAAACGAAAAGTATTCAGTGCCCTGGGACCGTTAAAAAAAATTATCGGAAAAATAAGGAACCTCAAATTTTGACAATGGAACCCAATACATACAAGTTAGTTTTTGTGTCCATGTCTGACCAGGCAAACGGGGCAGAAAATATTTTGCTAATGTGCGCAGCAACCAGTAAAGCCCCCCTTATATTTTTAAAAAAAGTAGCTAAAGGAGGCCTTAAAATTCCTTTCGGACTAAACGTTACGTACGTTACAAAAAACAGCCTAATTATTGGCTTTCTGGGTGTTATAAAGGCATTAAAAGCATTCAGAACAGGTCATGTAATTGTTAGCACACACCCTTATTTAAATGCTTATCTGGGTTTGTTGAAGCGTATAGGATTTTTAAAATCAAAAGTAATTGTAAGAGAGTGCACTTCTGTTTTTACACGGTTCAGCGGCCTTAAAAAGTGGAGTTATCAACTATCTTATCGTTTAGGATACCCTGCTGTTGATTTGGTTGTTTGCCAAACAAAACAAATGCGCTGTGATTTTATAAAAAATGTTTCGTTTGTTATTCCCGAATCGCTAATAGTACAGCCAAATCCGCTTGATATAAAGCAAAATATTGTTAATGCAAAGGCTGCATTAAATGACGCAGATGCCGAAACTGAATTTATTTGTGCGGCCGGGCGATTGATTCCCGAAAAAGGCTTTTTAATATTAATAGCTGCTTTCAATATATTGAAGGCAGAATTCCCCGGCTTGAAATTGCTGATTTTTGGCGATGGCCCTCAAAGGAGCCTTCTCGAAAAATTAATTGCCCAATACCAATTGAGCGGGCGCGTAATTTTGAAGGGGTGGGTTGAAAACCCAATGCCATATTTTAAACTTTCCAGGGCGTGTGTTGTGTCATCTATCAAAGAAGGTTTTCCTAACGTTTTGCTGCAAATGATGAGCCTGAATCCCAAAGTTGTATGCACCAAATGTGCCGGCGGGATTGAGGATATAGAGGGTGTTTTTAAGGCCGATATAAACAGCGAAAGCGAACTCACAAATGCAATCAGAACAGCATTGAATTCAACAGCTCATTACCAGGAGCAAAATCAGCATTATTTAGATGGCAGAAGCCCACAGGTTTTTATCCATTCCATAATGACGTCCCTTATAAAATAGATTTCTTTAAAGTAACAAATATTCATCTTAATTAAACGATCATGAAACCACAAATCAAACCTTTTTTGAAAGTATTAGTCCTGTTTGCGCTGGCAATAGGTAATACATTATTTGGCGGCTGCAAAAAAGCAGCTTTATCACCATCATCTGTCTTACATGATACGGTAAGGTTAGTACACGACTCTATCATATACGTTAAAGATACCTCGAATACGGTAACGGATACAGCTGCTTTAATACCAATAAGTTTAATAGGTTTGAGATCCGACTCGGGGTATTGCTATAAAATTGGATATCACCTTCCGGTTATCGGCGATTCAAATGACAAACCAAACACTTCAACATTGCGCCTTTTTGAAAATGGTGTCGAATTATCTCCTGCACATTCTAACCACAAGTCTATTAGGGTGTATGGGCTCGGACAGTTTAGTCACTGGGGCGATGAACTATATTTCTCAACTTCAGATAACACCAGCCCACTCAATAACGGCAGAAAATATAGCTATAAGATGAAATAAGCTGGCAATATTTTATACTATACGGTATTTGCAAATGCAAAAAAGCATTTCGTGATCGCAACACCAAACATCTTCTTCACAATACATTTTATTGGGTTTTATTATAGCAACTACAATAAAACCCAATAAAATCAGGGCCAGAATCGACTCCAGTCGGAAAGCATAAGGGCCATAAAATCTGCCAGGCACCTGGTTCAACAGCAAGCATTCTTCCAAAACTTAAACTCATACTCATGAAAATTTTAATTACCGGTACAGCTGGTTTTATTGGCTATCATTTGGCCCAAAAAATGCTCGAAAGAGGGGACACCGTGGTTGGTGTAGATAATTTAAACGATTATTACGATGTAAAGCTTAAATATGCCCGGCTTGAAAATACCGGTATTTATGCAGCAAACATTGAGTATGGCAAACCGATTAAAAGCATAAAACATCCAAACTACACGTTTATAAAAGCAGATTTGATGGATCGCGAATTATTGGAAGACATCTTTAAAGCCGGTGAATTTGATACGGTATGCAACCTTGCTGCGCAGGCAGGCGTTCGTTATAGCTTAACAAACCCCGAAGTTTATATCGATTCAAATATTAAAGGGTTTCTTAACATCCTGGAATGTTGCCGGCATTTTAAAATAGGGCACCTGGTTTATGCAAGCTCGTCAAGCGTTTACGGGTTGAACAAAAAAATGCCATTCAGTGAACACGATATTGCCGATCACCCGGTGTCGTTATATGCTGCATCAAAAAAAGCAAATGAAATGATGGCACATACCTATAGCCATTTGTTTGGTTTAAAAACAACAGGATTGCGTTTTTTTACAGTTTATGGCCCGTGGGGAAGGCCCGATATGGCGTTATTTATTTTTACAAAGGCTATATTGGCAGGCGAACCAATTGAGGTTTTTAACAATGGTAATATGAAACGTGATTTTACTTACATTGATGATATTGTTGAAGGTATCGTCCATGTAGTTGACGGGCCGGCCAAAGCAAATCCCACCTGGGATGCCTGCCATCCCGATCCTGCCACATCAGCGGCGCCATTCAGGGTTTTCAACATAGGCAGGGGCGCACCTGTTAAACTACTTGATTTTGTAAGTGAGATTGAAAGCCAGGTTGGTATTAAGGCGGTAAAGATACTAAAGCCCATGCAAGACGGCGATGTAGGCGAAACCTGTGCCGATGTTTCCAATTTGGATGAAGTTTTAAAATATAAACCCCAGGTTTCCGTTTCGGTAGGAGTAGCCCGTTTTATTTCCTGGTATAAACAGTTTTACGAAGTTGAAATTGGTGCCCAATCGGCGATATTGTCCTGAAAAAAAATAGTTTTGTCATTTTAATGTCACGAAGTGTGCAATTTATACACTTTCTTTACAATTAAGTTTTACACTTTTTTATAGCCTCAGGTTGTAATAAACCCCCTTTTTGTACTTTTAATTAACCCAGTCTATTCATCGCGGAAAATTTTTAATCGTAATTTTTCAAACACAGTCTCGTTTGAAAAGCCAAAATTAAAAACGCATGAAAAAAACACAAAAACACTACAACAAAATGGCTGTATTCAGCTTGGTACTAAGTACAATTATTTTTTTTGGCAGTTGTAAACGAACGCAGGATACTCCTGATAATTTGTCGCAAGACCAGTTAACAGCAAGTTCGGCTTCATTTGCTACAACAGCAACTACAGGAACAAGTTATGCTGTAAATTTAACCGGTATTAAGTCGGATGGTGGGTATGCCTATAAAACTACTTACCCGTTAAGTAGCTCTGGTGATTCCAATACGGCACCTACAGCATCAACACTGAGATTGTTTGAAAATGGGGTTGAGTTAAGTCCCGCGCACTCGTTACATGACGATATACGTAACCTTGGTAAAGGGCGTTTTAGCCATTGGGGCACCAGTTTATATTTCTCGGCGTCTGATAATACAAACCCGGCAACAAATGGACGCAAGTACACTTACACTTTTGGCGGATCTGCAAGTGGCACAACAACAACTACTACCCCAACAACAACAACTACTACCACTGGTTCGGCAACTAAAACAGGTGTAACATCGGCATTAATGGGTTATGCAATGTATAATGGCACAACAACAGGAGGTGCCGGAGGTGCCACCGTAACAGTATCGACACTGGCGGCTTTAAAAACAGCACTATCGGGCAGTGCTCCTAAAATAGTATACGTAAGTGGTACAATTGCAGGCTCGGGTGATGATCCGGTGTATGTATCATCCAACAAATCAATTATCGGTCAGCCAGGAGCAACAATAACAGGTATATCACTGTACATGTTTACGGTTAACAATATAATTGTTCAAAATATAACCTTTAAAAATTATGTAACAGATGCCGCTTTGATGATCAAGTTTTCAACTACGCATGTTTGGGTTGATCATTGCGACTTTTCTACAGATCGTAGTCATGGATGGGATTATTGGGGTAAAGACATAGCGATAACAAGGGCTTCAGATTTTGTTACAGTTTCCTGGAGCCGGTTTCACGATACAAATTTGTCGCTCCTGATAAGTGGTGGTATTGCCGGACATGAGTCAGATATTGGTCATTTACATGTTACGCTGCACCACAATTTTTGGTATAATGTTAGCGAACGGGAGCCCGATATGAACTATGGCCGTGTACATGTATTCAATAACTATCACTTGAATAACAGTAGCTATAGTTTGGGTGCAAGGGCTAACGGAATTGTCCGTACAGATAACGAATATTTTTCAGGCTGCCATAAACCAATAAGTACCAACCTTGCCGGCGACCCTCCGGGATACTTTAGCGGGGTAAGCACCAACATTTATTCAAATTGTGGTGCAAACGATATAACAACCGCATTATCTACATGGGTACCTGAATATAGTTACAGCGCAGTGCTCGACGCTGCTGCAAACGTGCCTGCTATAGTTCAAAAAGGAGCTGGGGCAATACTTTCTAACTAATAATTTTTTTTAATCTAATTATAAAATGTCCGGATTACGGTTTAGTAGTCCGGACATTATTTCAGTTTCTTCCGTGTCACTTTTTTAATCTTTAAACCGTATGTTTTAAAACTCTACTCCCTATAAAAAATACGCTTGCTTTAATAGGCCAACATTAATATCCAATCTAAACCACATCACACCATTTTTATGATAGTTACCAGGCAAAAAATACTAATAGCCTGTGATTCGGCTAAATCATTAATCGATTTTAGAGGAAAACTCATCGAGGATTTAGCTAAACAACACCAGGTATATGTTTTTACCCCAGCGTTACCGCTGGCCATGCGCAAAAAACTTAATGTGCTTAACGTGATTATTCACGAGAATAAGTTAAAAGGCAGTACCGTTGCTATCATCGAAGATGTAAAATATGCCATCGCGCTTTATAAACTAATTAAACGTGTGCGGCCCGATATTTTTTTCCCCTATACGCTAAAACCTGTTATTTATGGTACTTTAGCGGCAAAACTAAACCATGTAAAACTAATAACGCCAATGCTATCGGGGCTTGGGTATAGTTTTGTGCCTGGCAGCCAAAAGTCGCTGGTGAGTCGCATGGCGCAACAAATGCTCAAATTTAGCCTAAGGGCAAGTCCGTCATTAAGAATCATTTTTCAAAATAAGGACGACTATCAAACGCTACTCAGTAAGAAAATATTAACACCTAAACACCGGGCTTTTGTAGTTAACGGTTCGGGGGTTGATTTAAGCCATTACCGGCGCTCATTGCCGGATACCAGTGCCATTAGTTTCCTGATGATTTCGCGGCTTATAAATGCAAAGGGCATTTATGAATATTATGAAGCGGCCCGAATCACCCGTTTAGCGTATCCCGAAGTGAAATTCAAGCTTATAGGCTCGTCTGATAAAAATATTGATTCAATTAACGCCGACCTTCTATTCAAAATTCAATATGGCGATACCGTAGAATATATTGGGGAAGTTGATGACGTAAGGCCTTATATTTCAGAAGCCTCTGTTGTTGTTCTTCCGTCCTATTACGGCGAGGGTATCCCACGTTGCTTGCTGGAAGCTATGGCTACCGGGCGGGCAATTATCACCTGCGATTCTGTTGGCTGCCGCGAAACTGTCATCTCTGGCGCTGCTTCAAATGGTTTTTTGGTGCCTGTTAAAAATGTTGCCGAGCTGATCTTTAAAATTCAACATTATATTCAGCACCCCGGAGATATTGTTGAACATGGATTAAATGGATTAACGCTGGCTAAAGAAAAATTTGATGTGAAACTTATTAATGCTTGCATGATGGAAATTATGCAGCTAAAAACAAGATCATTAATATAAAACGGATTAAACAGATATGAAAAATAGATTTAAGTATAACGAGAAGGAATTTAGCACTTTTCCGGAATCTATGCGCCAATATGGTTGGGTAGTGTATGAAAATGCGATTGATAACTTTTTTTTGGATGTAATAAATGCCGACCTTGAAGTAGCATACAAAGTTAGAAGAGCTATCCAGGAAAAAAATAATATAAGTGCCAACATGCAGGGTACACTGCATCACTTGTTAGAGAGAAATAATTTTAGTATTCCTTTTCTTCAAAAAATGTATTGTGATGATGAAATAGCACAATTTTTAGGGGGCAAATACATATTAAACGGTATTAACGCGGTGATACACTCCAAACATGCGCACCCTTACCTGAGCAACATGCATCGCGATACGCGAACTTTTGTATCTGATGCCAAGTTGTTGCTACAAATGATTGTTACACTGGATGATTTTACCGAAGCTAATGGCGCTACGCATTTTCTTTCAGGTTCGCACAAATCGGCGTTGCAGCCTAACGAAAATTATTTTTTTGACACTGCAGACAGAGCTATTGTACCCAAGGGCAGTATAATATTGTTTGATTCAAACATTTGGCATGCAGCCGGCGAAAATACTACAAATGATGTACGCCGGGCATTAACTTTAGGGTTTACCCGCCCGTGTTTTAAACAGCAAATGGATTACCCAAGATTATTAGGTTACGACTTTGTTGCGCAGCTTAATCCCGGCTTACGCCAGGTAATAGGTTATAATGCCCGGGTACCCGAAAGTCTGGAAGAGTACTATCAGCCCTCGCACCTAAGAATGTATCAACGGGATCAGGGCTAAACAGCCTTTAAATCGCAACTAATTTACGGCTATGCAAAATAATAGAGCCGCTTTAAAATCCATCGGTGGATATTTAGAGCTGGAATTGCCTGTGGGAAATGAATTTTATCCAAACCTGATTCATTTAAACACCGGACGGAATGCCCTTGAGTATATTTTAAGGCAAAAAGGATATACTAAAATATATATCCCATATTTTACGTGCGATGTTTTACTTGAGCCCATCGATAAACTGGGCATCAGATACCAATTTTATTCAATTGACAAGAATCTTGATCCGATAATTAATTTCGATATCGAACATGATGCCTGTTTTTTGTACACCAACTACTTCGGGTTAAAACAAGAGACTGTTACGGCATTAAGCTACAAAATTAGTAACCTGATAATTGATAACTCACAGGCTTTTTTCTCGGAGCCGTTGCCCAAAATAGATACCTTCTATTCGTGCCGCAAATTTTTTGGTGTTTCGGACGGGGCATATTTGCAAATTAAAAGAAAGCTGGCAAAGAAACTACCCATAGATAAATCCATTCACCGGTTTTCCTACCTTATTAAAAGTATTGATTGTGGAATAGAGGAAGGTTATGAAGCTTTTAAAGAAAGTAATAAAGATTTGGAAAACAACGAGATAAGATCAATGTCTGCGGTTACTAAAAAAATACTTTCGGGTATTGATTATGATGCCTGTGCGAAGATAAGAGAGCGGAATTTTCATTTTTTACATAAGCACCTGCATGAGTATAATTTGTTGAAATTTGAAGTCCCCGAGGATTGTGCGCCCATGGTTTACCCCTTTTTGTGCAACGACAAATACTTGAAGGTTCATTTAATTCAAAAAAAAATATACGTAGCTACTTATTGGCCAAACGTTTTTAAATGGACTAAAAAAAGTATGTATGAAAATTACCTTGCCCGCTGCTTGGTTCCGTTACCAATAGATCAGCGCTATAATTTGCAGGATATGTATTATATGTTAAACACCTTACGCGTTTTTTTATGACAATATCAATATACATACGGCCATTGGTTGTAGAAGATGCACTGGTTTCTTACGCCTGGCGCAACGATCCGTTAATTTGGATTTACACAGGCTACAAACCAGTTAATTACATTACTGCAGTGATTGAAACCGCCTGGCTGCAGGGCGAATTACTTAAAGAAAATCAGGCACGATTTGCAATTTGCGTTAAAGAACTTAATACCTATATAGGTAACGTTCAGTTGTTAGATTTAACCGCTCATGATGCCGAACTACATCTTTTTATCGGCAACAGGCTTTATTGGGGTAAAGGCATTGGTTACCAGGCAACTATGAAAATTCTAAATTATGGTTTCCTGATAAAAGAACTGGACCTTATCTATCTTAAGGTTCACCCCTCAAATATATCGGCCATAACAGTATATGAAAAGGCTGGCTTTGAAATTAAGGGTAAACAAGATGACCTTATTTGTATGAATATTACCAAAAGTAAGTTCATAGCTGCACAAAACTGTAAGAATTAACATACAACAATAGGACCATACCAATTATGACAAAAGTACTAACCATTCTTAATAGGGAAGAGTGGACAAACTACATTCGGGGGGCGGCCGAATATGATTTTTATCATACCTGGCATTATCACACTATCGAAAATTCACTTGAAAGTAAATCCCGGCCGCTTTTATTTGTATACCAGCAGGGCGATGACTATATCGTATTCCCGTTAATTGAACGTAATATACCTGGAACGGATTTTTTTGACCTTACTTGTGTTTATGGATTCTCGGGCCCGGTTTCGAACAAAAAGATGGAAAACCTTGAGGATAGCTTTATTGAGAATTTTAGGGGTGCATTTATTTCCTTTCTTTCCGGCAGCAATTACATTTCGCTATTTATTCGAATGCATCCCTTTTACAAGCAGCAAAAGCTGCTTGATAAATTTGGAGGGGTACATTCAAATGGCAAAACGGTAGTGATTGATTTGTTTAAAAGCATTGACGACCAGCGTGAGGATTACCGGCAAAGCACTATGGATGCCATTAAACATGCCTGGAAAAAGGGGTTCAGGGTAGTAGAAGAAAAGGGCCCAAAGGCCCTGGAGATTTTTGCCGGTATTTATAGGGAGAGCATGAAAAGGGTAGGAGCAGCCGATTCTTATTTATTCAATGATCAATATTTTAACAACATATGCAATACAAATGAATATGATGCACGGGTGCTAATGGTTTATGACGGTGCCACTGTTATGTCAAGCACCATTATAACTTTTACCAACGATATTATACAGGCTCATTTGGTTGGCACGCGGGCCGAATATCTGCACGAAAGCCCCACAAAGTTTCTGGTTGACGAAATTACGCTCATTGGCAGGCGCGAGGGGATGAGATATTATAATTTGGGTGGTGGCCTTGGCTACAAACACGATAAACTTTTTGAATGGAAAGCCGCATTTTCGAAATTACATTTTGAATTTAACACCTGGCGTTATATTGCAAACCCTGCCGTTTATCAAAATTTACTTGCTCAAAAAGGAATTAACAATAACCCGGAAATAGATTTTTTCCCACTCTATCGCTACGCATAATTTTTTTACCTAAACAACTAACTGCTATGATATACCTCAGGAATTTATTGTTTCAGGACAAATTTCATTCAAGGTGGCTAATACTATTAACCGATCTTGGTATTGTCCTCATATCCTTATGCTTGTCGTTTTCGGTAAAAGGTAAACTCGATCTGGAACAGAACAACCTTTACTATATAGCATTTTATTGCAGTAACGCCGTGTTTATCTTTTTAGTAATGCGGGTACACACGCATATTATAAGGCATTCAAACACCCGCGACATGCTGCGCATTCTTACAGCTGTTTTTGTAAGCACTGTTGCCTTCGTGATAATTTATCATTTGGTGTTCGCAACATATCTTAACATAAATTTGCAAGGCTTAGGAGATGTTTTGTTTATTAATTTTTTTATCTCCTCATCGCTGCTGATGGGCATGCGTATTGTTATCAAAGACGTTTTTAAATACTTTGATGAACCCGGGTATAAAATAGAAAAAGAAAATGTTTTGATATATGGTTCGGGTACATCTTCTATCCTGATAAAGAATACTTTGGAAGGCCAGCGGGGGTTTATGATAAATGTTCAGGGCTTTATCGACACAGGCGACGACAAAGTTTATAAGTGCCTTGAGCAAAAGCGGGTTTATCCTATTACAGCTATTACCAGGTTGAACAATAAATACGGTATCAAAAAAATGTTCATAACGTCTGAAGATATACAAACCGAAGGTAAAAGAACGGCAATAGCAAAGTGTGTTGAATTAGGTATCAAGGTAATTACAGTTCCGCCATCAAATGAATGGATAAACGGCCAACCTAATTTAAAGCAGTTTAAGGATCTGAAAATTGAAGATTTGCTTGAACGTAAGCCCATTAAACTCTCGTGTAAGCATATTTTTGATGATATACAGGGTAAAAGAGTTTTAGTAACAGGCGCAGCAGGTTCAATAGGATCTGAACTGGTAAGGCAAATTTTAGGATATGAACCCGAATTTGTGGTGTTGTGCGACCAGGCCGAAACCCCATTGCACGAAATTCAATTAGAGATTGAAGAGGGAATACATGCCGACAAAGCGCGTATTTTTATTGCCAATATCCAAAACGAAACCCGTATTAAAAGCTTGTTTGAATTGTACAGGCCGCAAATTGTTTTCCACGCGGCGGCTTACAAGCATGTGCCCATGATGGAAAATAATCCCACAGAAGCGGTGCTGACAAATATAGGAGGTACTAAGAACTTAGCCGATATATCGGTCTTGTTTGGTGTAGAAAAGTTTGTGATGATATCGACAGATAAGGCAGTAAGGCCAACTAATGTTATGGGTGCTTCAAAACGCATTGCCGAAATGTATATTCAATCGTTAAACAGCAAAACATTTGACAACCGTTTTTTTTGTAGCGATTTATGTAATGGAGTGCTAAATCAAACTAAATTTATTACGACGCGTTTTGGCAACGTAATGGGGTCAAACGGATCGGTAATACCACGGTTCAAAGCACAAATTGAAAAAGGGGGACCGGTTACCGTAACCCATCCCGAAATTACGCGGTATTTTATGACTATACCCGAAGCTGTGCAACTTGTAATTGAAGCCGCGATAATGGGCAATGGCGGCGAAATATTTTTATTTGATATGGGACTGCCTGTTAAAATTGCCGATCTGGCTGCCAACATGATAAAATTAGTGGGAATGGTGCCTGGCGAAGACATAAAAATTGTTTATACCGGCCTAAGGCCCGGCGAGAAGCTTTACGAGGAGCTGCTAAACATTGAAGAGGAAGTTATACCCACTTACAACAAGGATATAAAAATTTCAAAAACCATCCCTGTAAAATACGCTGATGTTAATAAGGTTGTAAATGAACTACTTGAACTTAATTTATGCAGGGATATTGATTTAATGGTAGCCAAAATGAAAAATATTCTGCCCGACTTTATTAGCAATAATTCGCGATATGAAAAATTGGATGCCCGGATACCAGTGAGCATACGGTGCTAAAGCCCCAAAAAAATGACATGTATCATATTTTTACAACTTTTATATCTCTTTAAGACAATAACTTAATTTGTTATTTGCACTTTTGATAACCTGATTTTTTTTCATGAATTAATGGGTTTATGAAAATTGCTACATTTATATTCTTGCACAAATGCCGCTTTTAGTTAAACTGTCTCTAATTGAAATTATCACCGGGATATTAAAGCACAGCGATGCGATGCTTGGGTATTGGGATAAAAACCTTATCTGCCGGTTTGCAAATGATGCTTACAGAAACTGGTTTGGTATTGAACCAGATGCAATGATAAATAAAATGTATTTGTGGGAGTTACTGGGACAATCACTATATCAAAATAACTTAAAGTATATAGACGGCGCTTTAAACGGACATGTGCAGGTTTTTGAACGGTTTTTGCAGGATCGTAGCGGGCAAATGATGAATACACGTGCCACTTATACACCAAATTTTGTAGAAGGGCAGGTTGATGGCTTTTTTGTACAGGTTGTAATACTAAACCCAATGGAAAAGAAGATAGTTGATAACGAACATTTACCGCAGAAAAAGGCCTTTCTGAATCCAACCGATCATAATCTTGATGAGGTTATTCAAACCCTGAGATCCTGGATTTTTACGGGGTTTCCGAGTATAGCTGCGCTTGCAAAAAAACATTTTATATCCGAATCAAAGCTGAAACGGGATTTTAAAGAAAAATACAACGATACTATTTTTTCATACTATCGCATGCTTCAAATGGAGTTTGCCGAGCGCTACATTGCCGAAAAAAGGTACAATAAATCGCAAATGGCATCTTTATTAAATTTTTCAAACCCTTCTAATTTTTCAAAATGTTACCAAAAATATTTAAAAGATAAATCTTCAAATCATCATTCTGCAGGCCCCCAGGTTATAAATTACAAGGCTTTTATCGAGCAAGAGCCAATAGCCATTGCCATGTTTGATATAGATATGCATTTTATAGCTGCATCATTGAAATGGATTGAAGATTATGATTTGCAAGATAAAGATATTACCGGATGTAATTTATATGAGCTATTGCCTGAGTTTCCGTCACAATTTCAAGACCTGCTACCCACCTGCCTCAAGGGCGAGATTTATTTTGATGATGGCATCGTCGAAAAAAAGGATGGAACCTTATCATGGATGCACTGGGATATCAGACCCTGGTATGATGATTCAAAGGAAGTAGGCGGGTTTATGATTATGACGCAAAACTACGTGCCTTTTAGGCTTAGCATCAATGAAAATAAAGAAGTTTTAGAAATACTTAATAAAACACAGAAGATAGCGCGTATAGGCGCCTGGAGCCGGAATTTTAAAGATAATACAACTGTTTGGAGCAAGGTATTAAAGGAAATGCTTGAGGTACCGGCTGATTTTACGCCCGATCTTGAAACTGCCATTAGCTTTTATAAAGAGGGCGAGAATCGTGACAGGGCAGCCATCGGTTTAAAAAATGCCATGTTAAACGCAAAACCTTTTGGCGGCGATTTTGAAATGATTACGGCCAAAGGACACCTGCTGAAGGTGAAAGTAGCAGGTTATCCGGAGTTTAAAGATGGCAAATGCGAGAAACTATCGGGTATTCTTATAGATATAACTTTCTAAAATAACGCCGCCAATTTCCCTAACGCCGGCATAACATTTTTTTATTATCAAAACCAGGTTGTTTATGAACAATATTTTGCTCATTGAGGATAATGATGTGACCAGAAAAAATATCGCTGATCTTCTTTCGGTTGAAGGATATACAATTTTAGAGGCCAGTGACGGTTTTAGTGCGATTGGTTACCTGGAAGAGTATTTGCCTGATTTGGTTATATGCGAAATTATTATGTCAGGTATGAATGGGTTTGATGTTTACAAAACAATGTTTAGCTATTTGTACACAAACAAAATTCCATTTATTCAATTTACGGCAAAATCAGGTGATGCTGAGCATCATTTTAAAATAATTAATGTAAAAAACTGCACCTTCCAGGCCGGCAATGATCGTGATTTAATAAGTTTTATAACAACCCGTTTCTCCGGATTTGGCATAAAAATTGAATGATTTCAGCTACGGAATAACGATATTTGCTTATTATGAAATTTTATGTAATTGGCTGTAATTTAAAGTTAAATATCTCTTTTCCAGACCTTTTGTAGTTATTAATTGGACTTTAAAAGGTTGGTTTATTGTTCTAATGTCTCTAAATTTAATAAAAAAATCAATTGTAAAGATCGACCAATATTTTCAATTGAACGCCTAAATTATTATTAAAAAAATCAATTAGCACTCGCCCCTGGTGCTGTTATTCATGTTCAACAAATTTTATTTGATGTACAAAATTCTTATAATATAATTTTCACCTAAACGATGTATTTTATGATCAGCACTAAAGATTACTCGGTAAATGACTATTTCGATAATGGTGGCACCACAATCGAGGCAACGGTGTGCAATGATTTGCACTATGGACAAATAGTTGAACGTATTGTGAGGAGAGATCATATGGGAATTAGTGAAATTGCGCGCAAACTAAATGTTAGTCGTCGTACATTATATAATTGGTTTGAAACAAAAAAATTAAGTTTGGATGTTATCTGCCAGATTGGTTTTGTGATAGACCACGATTTTTCAAAGGAGTTTCCAGATGCCTTTGCCAGGAAAATCAATTCTGTAAATGCAGATAGTGGTTTTGAGCGCCTGGTAGGTAAAGAGCAACCACGCGATGCCACCTATTATTGGATGGATAAATATATTAAGCTGCTTGAAAAATTTAACGAGGTGTTGAGCCACGAAGGTAAGAATTGAATATTCAATCAGCTCGTTATTATAAATAAAAAACTACTCTTTAATAAAAGAAGCATTTTTTGGCACATACTTAAAAACTATTAAGTATGTGCGGCTTTATTGAATTTTTGTTCGTGATGTTATTTATGAACAAAAAGGATGCGTTTAGGGATTTAAGCGTTAAGAAGGCCAAATGCAATAAAAACCAAGCAATTAGTAAACCGGCAAATCAGCAATAGCAATACATGGTATTATCGCTATCCAATTGAATTTTTCATCTGGAGTAATTTAATATTGCCGGTTACTTTAACTACTTAAGCCAAAGCCTCAATCAAAAATTCAGGGGCTTGTTAAACCCGCTTTTCAATCTTGAGCACACGTTTAATTGAGTTTTACAATTCCTTATCATCTAAAATATCAATTCTTGTTTTATGCTTTTTAACTCCATTGGCTTTGCAATTTTTTTACCCGTTGTATTTGGCCTCTATTGGTTATTATTTTACAAAAGCTTAAGAACGCAAAACTTGTTACTGCTTTTTGCCAGTTACTTTTTTTATGCCTGTTGGGATTGGCGTTTTCTCTTCCTATTAATCTTTTCAACCTTGTTAGACTATTTTACCGGGCTTAAAATGGCGGGTTCTGATGGTAATAGACGAAAAAAAATGTGGTTTTGGCTTAGTGTAATAATAAACCTGGGTTTTCTGTGTGTTTTTAAATACTATAATTTTTTTGCTTCGTCATTTGCACAGTTCTCTGCAAACATTGGCTTGCACGTAAGCCCCTGGACTTTAAAGGTAATTTTACCGGTTGGTATCTCTTTTTATACCTTCCATGGTTTATCCTATGTAATAGATATTTATAAAAATAGGATACAGGCCGAAAGAAACTTTGTTGACTATTCGCTATTCGTCAGTTTCTTTCCGCTGTTGGTGGCCGGGCCCATTGAAAGGGCAACACATTTGCTGCCGCAAATAAAAACAAAACGTTCATTTGATTATTACAAAGCGGCGGATGGCTTACGCCAGATATTATGGGGCTTATTTAAAAAAATAGTTATAGCAGATCAGTGCGCAGGGTATGCAAATATGATTTTTGCAAATTCCTCCGCTTATACCGGTAGTACCTTGGTATTGGGCGCTTTGTTTTTTGCATTCCAAATTTATTGCGATTTCTCCGGTTACTCAGATATAGCCCTCGGCGTAGCAAGATTGTTAGGGATTGAACTGCTAAGGAATTTTGCCTTCCCGTATTTTTCAAGAGACGTAGCGGAGTTTTGGAGAAGATGGCATATCTCACTGTCAACCTGGTTTCGCGATTATTTGTACGTGCCTTTGGGCGGTAGTAAGGGAGGCGCCTGGATGAAAATAAGGAATACCTTTATCATTTTTTTAATAAGTGGTTTTTGGCACGGCGCCAATTGGACATTTATTGTTTGGGGCTTTTTAAATGCTTTATTCATAATGCCCTCAATCATCTTAAAAACAAACAGAAATAACCTGGAAATTGTGGCCAAAGGTAAACTTTTACCCACCGTTGCAGAGTTAGCTCATATCGTTTTAACTTTCATGATGGTGGTATTTGCCTGGATATTTTTTAGAGCAAATAGCGTAACACATGCACTAAGCTATATTTCAAAAATATTTTCTGCCTCTCTGTTTTCGGGCTTCAATCTTGATGTTAACCGAAGCCAGTTATTTGAAACCATTTTGCTGGTAATACTGTTCCTGGTAGTTGAATGGCTCGGCCGCGAAAACCCCTACGCAATTTCGGCATTGCCTAAATTGCAAAAACGCTCCTACAGGATGGCTTTTTACTACCTTTTAGTCTTTTTGATTTTCCTTTTTACCGGCAAAGAACAACAATTTATTTACTTTCAATTTTAAGCAATGAAGCTTTTTCTGAAAAATACTTTGCTTTTTATTTTTACCAGTTTAACGCTGTTATGTGGTATAGTTGCTATACCAGCCTGCCTAGTCAATAGATTTTCGGATTTTAAGATTAATAAAAAAAATAAAATTGTATTGTTTGGCCATTCGCATCCCGAATGCGCTTTTAATGATTCTTTGATAACCGGTTTAAAAAACCTGTCGCACTCGGCAGAGCCCTATTTTTATACCTATCAAAAAGTTAAAAAAGTAATAACTCAAAATCCCCAAATTGAAACGGTATTGATTGAGTTTTCAAACAATCAGATTGATGAAAAAATGAACGGCTGGACCTGGGATTATAAATACATGTCTAATATGTTCCCGTTATACTCATCATTTATGGATGCCTCAGATATCAAAGTTTTATTTAAACATGATCGTGGAGTTTTTTTCAATTGTATATCTATATCCGCCAGGCAAAACTTGTTCAAAGCAATAACTTTTAATTATAATTTTGCAGATAGGATGGGAGGGTATTTGAAATTGGACCGGTCCCAAACATTAAGCAAGGGCGATAGCTTGACCCATGAATTAGATAAGGCCCGCTTTTTGAAATCAAGGTTGTCATATATTAACCTGATATACCTGAGGAAAATTATTGATTATTGTAAACAACGAAAGAAAAAATTGTTTTTGGTTAGGAGCCCACAATACAAATATTACGAATACCGGCACAATGAAAAAATTTATCTGGATATTAAAAATAGATATTTTAGCGACGTTAAACTTATCGATTTTAATAATTTTCCGTTACGGGATGATGAATTTGCCGATCCCGGCCATTTAAATTTAAAAGGGGCTTTCAGGTTTTCAAATTACGTTAACAAACAAATTGAAGCAGGTATCCTGGTTTCCGGTAGCAATTCCATTATGGCTAACGCCCGGGCGGTTAATGCTTCTGCCGGTGTGTTAAGATGAGTTTGGTGCTGAATGATACACCGTACCATCCAAATATTTCCGTTCTTAATTGTTATTCCGTTGACCGAAGTTAACGGCAATGATTTCTTACACGATACATAACTCTAAATCAAATTTAGGAGCCTCTTAAGCAGTACTGATGAGCAATTTTATGATTATTGTTTTTATTTAATGTGACATTTAATTTTGTTTGCCCCCATATAACGTGATAACCATATATAAACCTGGTTGAAATTTCTACTATGGTCCACCCGAAAGCCGCTCATAAACATGAGCGGCTTTTTTGCGTTAAAAGGGTTGTAATAACACCAATCACATGCCGAACAATCACCCTGGCACTTGTTGGCAACAGGCTTAGTTTTTTTGTTGTGAAAGAAAAGTGACCAGGGATGCAAACTCATCATAAGATAAAGCATTGGCCAAACCGGTTGGCATCATGGATGTTTTCAATTCTTTTCGGCTCAAAATGTCGGCAGTGTTAATTGTAAAAACTTCACCCGCAATATTCCTCATCACGATTTTCCGGGCCGATTCTTCGGTAATGAAACCCATATAGCTTTTGTTTCCTTTTGCAGAAATCATGACTGTAGCAAAACCCTGTGAGATGGATGCATTCGGTTTAAGAACCGATTCTGCAATTTGTTGCCGTGTCATGATAGAGCCTATCTGCCCCATGAATGGACCCTTCGGTTTTTCGGCCCTGGTTAAACTGTGGCATGCTATACAGCCCTGGCGGGCAAAAAGAACCTTTCCCTTAAAAGGGTCGCCCTTTATTTTGGCAAGCATCAGCATAATATCCTCGATAGAGGATTTCCCAATCTGACCTTTCTTGTTAACGATTTTTGCAAGGTCTACCTTTACTTCTTTCGTGGCTACACTTTTTTCTTCGCCGCCAAACGCCGCAATCCCCATTTGATGGCGGGCGTTTAAATCTGCAAAAAACTGTTTTCCTTTCGGGCCCGATTTTGTCCATTCAGTTTTTAAAAACCGCTCGATCCGGGTTGAGCCATCCCAGCTTACACCCTTATAAATTGGCCCGTGCGAATCTGGTCTTGTGCCCCACCACCAGGAAGCATCATAATCAGCTTCTTTTTTGTACAGGCGTGAAAGGGTTACCAGTATTTGCTTTTTTGTTTTTTCATCCTTAACTGTTGAGTACGACGCTATTAAACCATCAACCGCTTTGGTATCATACATATACCTTAAAGCCCATAGCGCCAGGGTGGCATGTGCGGTACCAACAGCCTTAACACAATCATCAACCGCGTTTAAATTAACAAGCGCCCTTACTGTTAAATGCGCCGGAATAATTGCAGAATTAGGTTTGGCATGTGGGCCTTCCTCATTCTTGCCGGGTGCCACAAAACTTGCAGGAACAGGCGTAGCTAACAATGGCTGTGCTGCTACCAGGTTGTCAAGTCGGCCCAATCCTACAATAGCCGCTGCCCTTACGCGTTCAGAAGGATCTTTCAGGCCGGCTAAAAAGGGCTCCAAAGGTATTTGTTTTATGCTCCGTTTCCTGTCGGCCATTGCCCTTAAGGCAAATTCCTTTAATCTGCTATCGCCCGATAATTGTACCAATGCTGGCACCCCTTTTTCACGGGTTGCCTGGGCATACGTGAACAAACCTGCTACACGGGCATATAATGGCAGGGTAGCATCAGTAGCAATAGCCAGCGAGAGCCTCCCGGCCTCGTCAGCAGGCCGGGTAATTAATTCCTGGGAGGCATTTAGCCTTGTAACCGCACTGGCCGATTTCAGGTAAGCGGCCAACTCGCTTGTTGAAGCAGCTTTAAGGTCGGGAAAAGCTTTGTAGCTCCAATTATTGGGTATCGCCCTTACCACGTAACCTTTGGCCGGATCGCCCGAGTAACCTGCACCATCCCATGCCGAAAGATAGAGCCGCCCCGAACCATCTACATCCAGGTCTGTAATTTGCGGCAACGATATAAATTCCTCTTCTTTTTGCTGAAAACTGGCACCATCGGGTGTTAACCGGTTGATATACAATTCACTTCGCCCCCAGTCGGCTGTCATGGGCACATGATTGTATTTTTCAGGCCAGGTTGGTTCGTCCATAAATAAAGAACCGGTGCCCGATCCTCCACCCAAATCAACAAGGGCTGGCAATATCTCATCGGTAAAATGCTGAAATAATACAGGGTAGCCATACTCGGCCGATTGAATATGGTGAGAAAAACGAATGTTCCACCCGCCGCCATCATTGGTATTATCCCTTGTAAAAATATTCATATAAGGGTCAATGGCTACATCATAAATGTTACGGGTTCCGTGGGTGTAAATTTCCATCTCGGTTCCATCTGGCCGTACCCGTACAATACCACCACCCAGCATTGTCAGTTTTTTGCCGCTGCGGTCAATGGCGTCATGAAAGCCAAAGTCGCCTACAGCAATATAAATCCATCCGTCAATACCCATCCGGATACCGTTGGTGGCATGGTCTGTGCCCCGTTCGGCCAGCATGTGCGCATTGCTTATATGCTCAATAAGCGGTTTGGGTGGCCCATCGGCAATGCCATCCCGGTCTTTATCTTCAAAAACTTCCAGGTTCATTCCGGTTGCTTTACCTGTTTCTTTACTAAAAACGGTATGCATAACAAAAACCTGGTCGCCCATTACCAGTATCCCCCGCGGATCGTCCACTTCGGCAAAATCGGTATGCTTATCCGGCTTGCCGTCGTTATCGCTATCAACCAGCCTCAAAATTTTTCCTTTGCCGGGGGTTTTACCTAATGAGCCAATCATATCTATACCAACAAATACCTCGCCGGTAGGCGCCGTTGCGATACAGGCAGGACTTGGCGTAAGGTCGGGCCCAGCAAATGTGTTCACGGTTAAACCGGCCGGCCAATGTAAAGAATCCGGTTGCGGGCCACCGGCAGCCGTTTTTTGATGAGGCAACGCGGGCTTAGGCCGCCCTTGTTCTTGTTGAAAAATGGTACCGGTTAAGTAGCCGGACATAGCTAAAAAAGCAAAAACAAATAAAAAACTGAAGGAAACTTTTAACATAGGTTTATAAATGATTTGAAATAAGCAGGTTATTCAAAAGATAAAGCTATGTGTTTAGTTGAAGAATAGTTATAATTATTTTTAATTTGTTTTGTGTGGCTTAGCCAAATTTCCTAAGCCGGAACGGCCAGGTGGTGCTACATGGGGGGTAACAGTAGCCTCCTAAATAAATATGCAAAAGCCGCGCTACTTTAACATTTTATCGATTATCTTTAACCCTATGGCTAAATTATTTGTGGTAGGCTTTTCACGCGAAATGGACGAGATCAGCTTATTAGAACTCTTTACAACTTATTGCACTGTAGGAACGCTCACAATTGTCCGTGATCAGGAAACGAATGAAAGTAGATGTTTTGGATTTGTAACAGTGCTTGATCCCGCTGGTGCAAAAAGAGCAATTGAAGCGCTGGACGGTATCGTTATTGACGGCCGGACGATAAGTGTAAGACTCACCGGGAACGAAACGTCACAAAAACAAGAACCCGCAAGGCCGTTTTCCAGGAAACCCGATCAGGGTTCAAAAACTCAACGGGCTAAACGGCCCAGGCGCTAACCGATGATAACATTTTTCTCAAAGCTACATAATCCTTAATATGTTCAAAATTCCGTTTTAGACGGTTTTGTTATCGTGCATAGTATTTTGCCGGTCAGTTTAAAACATATTAAAATATGATTTGACGAATTTTTTAACCTTATTTGAATTAAAGTAAAATGCGAATTGGGGCCCTCAGATACCTTTGGCACTGATGAAGGCACGTAAAAAAAATATAATGGATCCACGTATCGATCAATATAAGGAAAAAAAAATTGGATTGGCACTTTCAGGTGGCGGCGTAAGAGGTGTGTCTCACTTAGGGGTGTTACAAGCGCTTACCGATCAAGGCATTAAATTCTCGCATATATCCGGCACAAGCGCCGGGGCAATAGCCGCAGCTTTTTTTGCCGAGGGATATGCCCCGCAAGAAATATTACGCATGTTAAAAGAAAATAGCCTGCTTAAATTGCTGCGCCCTGCTTTTGGCAGTCATGGTTTAATTTCGATTTTAAAGGCCCGTTTTTTGATATCTAAATTTATTCCGCATAATTCTTTTCAAAATCTCAAAACCCATGTTACAATCTCGGCCGTCGATCTGGGTGAAGCAAAATTGGTTTATTTTACCGATGGCGAGCTGGATACGGCAATTTTGGCGTCGTGCTGCCTGCCAGGTATTTTTGCGCCTATTACAATTAACAACCATATGTATGTAGATGGAGGGATACTCAATAACTTTCCGGTTGAGCCATTAGTGGGCAATTGCGACCTGATCATTGGCTCGTCCTGTAATCATTTACCAGTGGTTAGCAGCATTAAGTCATTCGGCAACCTGGTTGATAGGGCCGCTATGATAACCATCAATTCAAGCCTCAGTGCGCGGAAAATGCTGTGCGATATAGTTATTGAACCACATAATTTAGGTGGCTACGGTATTTTTGACACTGATGCGATGGACGAAATTTATATGATAGGCTACGAAGAAGGATTAAAAGCTATTAATGGCAACGAAAAATTGAAAGAGTTAATCCAGGGACAAAAAAAGTAAAAACAGGATAAGCTACCCGTATATGAGTAGCTTATCCTGTTTTTGCATAAGTAATGGTGGTTTATCGAACGCCTATTAGATGTTCCCCAGCTGGCAAACTGTAAATTGCGTACTGCCGACCGAAAACCGCCAACTGTATCAAGGGAATTTCACCCCGTTATAATCAGATATGTTTACCCGCGGGATAGACGAATTGTATTTGTCATTAATGGCTTTGATAAATTCATCGGCTACTATAGCGTAACCGCGTGGTGTAAGGTGTACCCCGTCCAGCGAAAACAGGCCACCGCTTATATAATTGGAATTAACACTTACGCCATCTACAACCAGTCCGTTCTGTTTTATATTCCGCAAAAAAGTGTAGGCGTCAAAAATAGCCAGGCCTTTTGCTGCGGCTATCGTTTTTATTGTATTGTTGTATGATGTAACATAGTCTTCGGTAAGGGCAATTTCTTTTTCATCAAGCACATATTGGTTGTCTATGGGCGTATAAGGGGTTAAGCCATAAGGCAGGTTGCCAAAAGGCGTTGCAACCGGCTGGCCAATTTTACTTGTAGGGAAGGTGAGTACAATAAGGTCACTGGCTGTTGCCGCGCGTGGTGCATATGTACTACCCGAAACCAGTGCTTTAATATACAGGGCCTGCACTGCGGGATTCGCTTTTTGAACTCCGGCCAGTATTGCCGATACGGTGATGGTATTAAAATAGGGTATCGAAGTTACATCGGGTATCGTCGCAACTACGCCTTTTTGGCCTTTGGAGGTTAGGGTAGTTATCAATACATTATACAAATAAGCAAAGGTATTCTTATCTGTCAGTACATCTCCGGCACCGCCCGATGTTGCATAACTTAAAGCATCATTGTTACCCAGCCAGTTTGAGAAAAAGGTAAATGGTTTCGCCGTAACAAAATCAAGATAGGTGGTCGAGTTTGTTGGCGGGTTTCCGGGTAGCAGGCGTTCAAAATATCCGTTAAGGTTGCCATAAGGTGCATAGGTGATGTGCAACAGTTTAATACCCGGTACACCGTAGTTATTAATATCGCCCGAGTATTTGGTATATAAAATAACATTGCCAAAACCAGGAACAGTTACCTGGCCACGGATACCCAGGTTTGAGGTAACCGCTGTGGTTATTGGTGTACCGTCGGCGTTAAACCCGGTTAATGATAAATAGCCCGATCCGTTTGCCTGCGCGGTGCTAAACAATGGCTGGGTAAACGTTCCGCCACCCACAGCCTGCATTTGTTTACCAATAATGCTGGGGTAGGATACCTGTTGCCCTGCAAGGTATAAGCCACCATCGGCATAGCCTGCTGTAAGCGAATTGCCCACCGATATGTACCTCGAGAAATCGGCCGAGCCGGCAACCGGTTTTGGTGTATGGATCTCGGGCTTGCAGGCGCCTAATAAAAGTAACCCTGCAATAATATAAATATGCTGTTTAAGTGTTTTCATGTATTAATTTCTTTAAGAATTACCAGTGATAAGCCAATGAGATACCAGGAATGTATACATCTGTTTTAAATGTTCCCGATAGCTGCGATTCGATATTGGTTTGGGTACGCTGCATCAGGTGTTCATACTCAAAGGAGATATCTATATCAAGGTGTTTGGCCAATGTATAACCTAAGCCCAGCGTACCATAAACGCGGTTAGCATCAGGCGCTTCGGGTGTTACATAACCATCTGCAACAGCGGTGCTGGCATAGCCTCCGCCAAAACGCAGGGCAAGTTTATCGGTAGCTTTGTATTGTGCACCGCCGCGCAGGCTAACAGCCTGCTGGTAATTCCTGGCCGAGTGTGTATCCTGTAAAGCTGCTGTATTGGTTTTATAATCAAATGATAATGTTTTATAGGCATCCCAGTTAACCAGGTTAACATCAAGCGCCAGTATCCATTTACTGCAAGGGTAAAAACCGAAGCCGATAGAATTGGTGGCCGGTAATGGTATGGTTGAAGTAAATGTATTTGGCTGCGGGAAACTACTTTGTATTGATGCAGGTACTTTAAAAATAGCATTACCATTGGAAATAGTGGTATTTACCCGCGAACGGTGGGTTATCCCGACGGTTATGCCCGATTCTGTTTTAATGTAGATGCCGGCATTCCATCCGTAACCTTTTCCGCTACCTTTCAATTCGGCCTGGCCGGGTTCGCCGGAGCTGTTTGCCAGGGGTATGGCGCGGGTAAGGTCAACGCTGCCATGGTTATAAACAAAACCGCCGCCAATACTCAGGAAGTCGGCCAGCTTAATGCTTAGCGTAGGCTGAAAATAAATAGCTTTCAAATTAAGGCTCTCCAGCACGTATTTGCCCTGCCAGGTGTTACCCCAATCGGTTAAACCGCCAAAGGGGGTATAAACACCAAGCCCTAATTTCCAAAAAGACGATTTGGGCCCCCAAACCGCGTAAAACTCGAACGGGGTTGCAATCTTATTGGAGGTTCTGTTTTGCGTTGATGTGCCGGCCGGGTTAAAATCAGATTTGAAAAATAACGGGCTTATGCCGCCCTGTATGTAGTTTTCTGGCAGCATGGCTACTGCACCCGGGTTAAAAAATACAGAAGCGCCATCCTGTAAGGTTCCCACCCCGGTATGGCCCATACCTATTTGCTTTTGCCCCTCCAGGTTTACCTGGAAACCCTGGGAAAAAGCCATCAGCGGCGATACAATAAGCATCAATAGTAATACTTTTCTCATAAAAATATAATTGGTTTATAATAGGCAATTGTATGTGGATTACAATTGGCAACTATCGGGAATAAAATTAGTTTGGATTGAAAAGAAAAAAAGGGCTATAATGCGGAGATATTAGTCAAAAAGTCGGGATAACGCTTATATTTAAGTTTATGGGCAAAAAATACTTTAAAACCTTCGGCGTTTCGGGAGCTTTTGAAAAATAGAAGAATTAAATAAATATAATTAAATATACACATGAGTAGTAAGGTTGGACAATTAAGCTTATCAAAATTTGCCGATCTATACGCCGACAAGCTGGCCGGTGCTGATTTTTTTGTTGTTGACGAAAAACAGCTATTGAGTTTGAGCGAGTATCCGTACCGTTCGGATGGTTATATTATAGGTATTTGTACAAGGGGTACCGCCAAAGTAGAAGTTAATCTGCAGGTTTATGATGCCAGGCCCGATGCCATGCTTTTGGCGACCCCCTTTCATGTTTTACGAATTTATAACAGCAGCGATGACTTTCTGTGCCGTTTTGTTGTTTTTAGCAAAGCTTTTTTAACAGAAAATAGCGTCAACAGCCATTTTTTGGAGTCGTTCAGTTATTTTAAAAGTGCATCTATCCCGGTAATTTATCCCGATAAAGCAGATGCCAGGATGATACTGGAGATTTACTTATTGATACAAAAAAAATTAGACCGTGAGGGACATCCCTACAATGTGGAAATTTCCAGGAGTATTTTGATGACCCTGCTTTATGAAATACAGGCCATTTACGAAAAGCAGCACATCATCATAAAAGGCAAGCAAACCCGGAAACAGGAACTGAACGTACTTTTCCAGGAACTGGTTTTTCATCACTATAAAGAACATCGTAATGTGCAGTATTATGCCGATGCACTGTATGTATCCCCCAAACATTTAACAGAAACCGTTAAAGAAGTTACCGGCAGAACCGCCGGCGAATGGATAGATGACGCGGTAATACTGGAGGCCAAAGTATTATTAAGAAACCACGATGTAAGCATAGCCCGTGTAGCCGAGGATATCCATTTCCCCGATCAATCCTCCTTTGGCAAATACTTCAAAAAACATGCAGGCATGTCCCCGTCTGATTACAGGGCGGTGTCTGGGCATTGAGTGGGTGGTTGATTGGGTTGGATTGAGTTGATTGGGTGAGTGGTTGATTAAGTTATTAAGTTGATTCAAATCAAATTCAGGAAAATCTGTTTGATCCGGTTCAGAACAACTCAACAGCAATGTAGCTTAATTCTGATCGTCTCTTAACTATTCCAACCTAATCAACTCAATCCAACCCAATCAACCACTCACCCAATCAACCCCAATCCGACTTTTTGACTAATATCTCCGCATTGCAGCCCTTTCTTTAGTTTAACATCGCTGCTAATTTTACTCCTGATTATAAAACCAATTGCAGCTCTTTAAACCGGGGCGCATGTTACATGCTGATAATTACTGATATAACATAGTGATTAATATAATCGGCTAAATTTTAAAACGAGACAAAACACAACCATTAAATACTTATTTATGAATGCCACTGAACCAATGAAAGCCATAAAAGGAGGGGAGTTTCTGATCCGGGAGACTTCTGCAGACAGCATTTTTATTCCCGAAGAATGGAATGAAGAGCAGTTGATGATTGCCGAAACATGTACCAATTTTCTTGCCCAGCAGGTTACACCCAACCTGCAGCGTATTGACGAGCAGGAGGAAGGACTGATGCGGCATTTAATGGACGAGGCTGGCGCGCTTGGGTTGTTAGGCATATCGGTACCTGAAGAATACGGCGGTTTTGGTAAAGATTTTAAAACATCTATGCTGGTTACCGAGAAACTGGGGGCCGGGCATTCGTTTTCAGTAGCGTTTTCGGCACACACAGGTATAGGCACCATGCCGATACTATACTACGGTACCGAAGCGCAAAAACAAAAATATGTTCCTAAACTGGCAAGCGGCGAGTGGAAAGGCGCTTATTGCCTAACCGAACCAGCCGCAGGCTCAGATGCCAACTCGGGCAAAACAAAGGCGAAGCTGTCTGCTGATGGTAAACATTATCTCATCACAGGTCAAAAAATGTGGATCACCAATGCGGGCTTCGCCGATGTATTTACCGTTTTTGCCAAAATAGATGATGATGAAAACCTAAGCGCCTTTATTGTCGAAAAAGATTTTGAAGGCCTCTCGCTGAATACCGAAGAACACAAAATGGGTATCAAAGGGAGCTCGACCCGGCAGGTGTTTTTTAACGATTGCAAAGTACCGGTTGAGAACCTGCTGTCCGAACGTCAGAATGGGTTCAAGATAGCGGTTAATATATTAAATCTCGGCCGTATCAAATTAGGCGGTGGGACGGTAGGGGCAAGCAAAGATGTAATTACCGCATCTGTACGTTACGCCAATGAACGCGAACAGTTTGGCCGCCAGATTTCGAAGTACGGGGCTATAAGATACAAGCTGGCCCAACAGGCTATCCGCACTTATGCTTCAGAATCGGCTGTTTACAGGGCCTGTCAGAATATGGAGGAAGCTACCGAAATGTTAATGGCATCGGGGCTTGATGAAACCAAAGCTAAATTAAAAGGAACCGAGCAATATGCTATAGAAGCGGCAATCCTTAAAGTTCACGCATCCGAAGTTTTGGATTATGTAACCGACGAAGGCGTACAGATTTACGGCGGGATGGGATACAGCGCCGAGGCACCAATGGACAGAGCGTATCGCGATTCGAGGATTAACCGGATCTTCGAGGGCACTAATGAAATTAACCGCTTGTTAACGGTTGATATGATGCTTAAACGCGCCATGAAGGGTGAACTTGACCTGATGGGCCCGGCCCAAAAAGTAGCCGGCGAACTGGTAAGCATCCCCGATTTTGGTGCAGCCGAAGATGATGGACTGTTTGCTAAAGAAAAGAAATACATAGCCAATTTTAAAAAGGCCATATTGATGGTAGCAGGCGCGGCCGTGCAAAAACTGATGACACAATTGGGTAAAGAACAAGAGGTGCTGATGAACCTGGCCGATATGCTGATAGAACTTTATGTGAGCGAATCGTTGCAACTGCGGGTAGAAAAGCTGGTGGGTTTAAGGGGTGAAGAAGCTTGTAAAGAACAGTTGGATATCATGCGCGTATATATTAACGATGCGGCAGAACATCTTGCAAAAGCCGGCCGGGAAGCATTAAACTCGTTTGCCGAAGGCGATGAAAGAAGAATGATGCTGATGGGACTTAAGCGCTTCACCAAAACCGAAGATTTTAATACCACCCAGGCACGCAGGAACGTTGCCGCAAAACTGATAGCCGAAAATAAATATTGTTTTTAAGCCGGGGAAAGACTGTCATATTGAGTGGTAAAATCCATGATGACTCTGACGCGGAAAATAACATGTCCAATTTTTCTGTCATCCTGAGGAACGAAGGATCTGTCAGCTGTGCATGACCGATAGAAAAGTTCGCGAATAGATGCTTCCAATTTTCCTGTCATCCTGAGGTACGAAGGATCTATCAGCTATGCATGACCGATAGAAAAGTTCGCGAATAGATGCTTAGTTCCTCAGCATGACAGTCTTTATTTTTGATGTCATTTCCGCTTCAGAATTTCGTGAAATTTTATCACTCAGGATGACAGTCTTTTATTTTGAATGTCATTTCCTCTTCAAAATCTACGGATTTCACCAGTCAGGATGACAAAAGATAGAAAAGGTCAGGGGGGAATCCCCGCCGTTTTAACAACATCAACCTAAAAAATAAAAATCTAATAATGAAAGTATTAGTTTGTATAAGCCAGGTACCGGATACCAGTACTAAAATTGTGTTAAAAAACAATAACACCGCCATCAGCAGCGATGGTGTTACTTACGTAATTAACCCTTACGATGAATGGTATGCCCTCATCCGGGCAATTGAACTAAAGGAAACCGGTATAGCTACTGAGGTTCACCTTGTAACTGTTGGTTCTGCCAATGTCGAGCCGGTGATCAGGAAAGCGCTTGCATTGGGTGGCGATGAAGCCATCCGCATTGATGCCGATAGCGATGATCCGTATGAAACCGCCGGTTATATAGCGGAGTATGCTGCCGGGGGCGCTTACGATCTTATTTTATGCGGCAAGGAATCTATCGATTACAATAACGGCACTACAGGTACCATGCTGGCCGGATTGCTGGATATCAATTACATTGGTTTTGCAACGGGGATACAAGTGGAAGATAATGGGGCAGTGGTAACCCGTGAAATAGAAGGCGGCGAAGAAACTGATGCCTGTAATTTACCCGTGGTAATATCCTGCCAAAAAGGAGTTGCCGAGGCGCGCATACCCAACATGCGTGGTATAATGGCTGCGCGTACACGCCCGTTAAAGGTTGTTGTGCCCACTAAAATAGCACCGCTTACCCAAATACTGTCTTATGAATTACCGCCGGCCAAAGCCGGGATTAAACTGGTAAGCCCCGATGATATGGACGAGCTGGTAGCATTGCTGCATATCGAGGCCAAAGTAATCTGATAGCTTATTTTTTGCCCGCTACCTGTACCGGGCATTTCTCAAACCAAAAAACTTAAAAAAATGTCTGTAATTGTATTGATAGAACATACCGGGGGAACGATTAAAAAGAAAAATTTTGAGGCGCTACACTATGCCGCACACATAGCTAAGCAAACGGGTACCGCGGTAACTGCCCTTGTTTTAGGCACCGTTGCCGCTGCCGAAATGGAGAGCCTTGGTGAATATGGCGCTCAAAAAGTTTTACATGTTGCTGATAGCCGTTTAAACGAGCTGCATGCACGGGCTTACGCCGGCGCGGTGATAGCTGCAGCTCAAAAGGAGGGGAGTAAAATAATTATAACGCTTCATGACATCGGCGGCAGGATGGTTGCCCCGCGGGTGGCCGTGAAATTAGGGGCCGGCCTGGTGGCGGGTGCATTGTCGTATCCCGATACCGAAAAAGGATTTGTGATCAAAAAAGCCGTATTCTCGGGCAAGGCTTTCGCCTATGTGAATATTTTAAGCGATATAAAGGTAATTATGCTGATGCCGAATACTTTCCCGGCAGCCAAAATTCAAGGGAAAGCAGTTATAGAGCAATTGGATGTAAGCTTTGGCGAAGAAGATTTCGGTGTAAAAGTGAAAGCTGTAAATAAAGTAACCGGCGAGGTGGCGCTTGCTGACGCCGAACTGGTTGTCTCCGGCGGGCGCGGCATGAAAGGGCCCGAAAACTGGGGAATACTGGAAGAACTGGCAAAAGAACTGGGTGCTGCCACAGCCTGCTCGCGCCCGGTGGCCGATTCGCACTGGCGGCCACATCACGAGCATGTTGGCCAAACAGGCGGTACAGTTCGCCCAAATCTTTATATAGCAGTAGGGATATCAGGCGCTATACAACACCTGGCGGGCGTTAACGGTTCAAAAATCATTGTAGTGATTAACAAAGATCCCGAAGCTCCTTTTTTTAAAGCTGCCAATTACGGTGTTGTAGGCGATGCCATGGAGATTTTACCAAGACTGACAGCAGCCGTCAGGAAGTTTAAGCAACAGCATAAATAAAACAATAAGGGTTATGGAATTTTTTTATGAAGGCCAGGTACTATGGTCGCAAATAGATTCAAACCAGCACATGCGGCATTCTGCTTATGCCGATTTTGCAGCACAGGCACGTATAACCATGCTGGAAAACCTGGGTTTAAAACTCCCCAAACTTTACGAATATAAAATAGGGCCCGTACTGTTCCGGGAAGAATTGATTTACCTGCGCGAGATTGGGATTAATGACCTGATCCGGGTAAGCTGCGAACTTATAAGCTCGCGGCCCGACGGCTCCCGCTGGGCAATCAGGCACGAGTTATACCGGGGCGATGGTGTTAAAGCCGCAATAGTAAATGCCGAAGGTGCCTGGATAGATATGGAAAAACGCAGGCTTGCCATATTGCCCGCAGAACTAAGCCAGATGTTTATGAATGCACCCCGGAGTAGTGATTATATTGAAGAGCGCAATACTGCCAGCAACTAATAATTAAACCATGACCGACTTAAAAGATGCCTTTGAAAAGGCGGTTGCCGAAAGCAAGCAACTGCCGTCAAAACCGGATAACGAAATATTGCTAAGCTTATATAGCCTATACAAACAGGCAACAGAAGGGGATATTAATACTCAAAATACTCCGGGTATGTTTGATTTTGTGGCCAAGGCAAAATATGACGCCTGGCTAAAACAGAAGGGTATGGCAGCCGATGTTGCAATGCAACTATATATTGATTTGGTAGCAACCCTGAAAGGCGGACAGTCTTAAGTTGGAAATCTTAAGTCAAAAATAATACTTCCGGCTTAGGACTTCAGACTTAGAACTTCCGACTTAATATTATTTAGTAGCGCAATTATCAAACAAAAGAGGTTAACTTTAATTTCCGAAATATTGACAAATGTTTCCGTCGTTTTAACCTTTGTTAAGCGTAGCATAAGCTGATATTTGTTATTATAAACCATCCCGTTAATTAGCGGGGCTAAATTATTTTAATCATTTTATAATTCTACCTGTTTCTTATTGAGAGATGGCTTCTGATGCCGGGATTACTATTTGTAAATCTGAAAATCATGGATATGCCTCAAAAAAAGAGATGGTTTTTTTGTAAAAATAATACCTGAAACAATGTCTGTATCAAAAAAACAACCTATCCGTTTTGCACTAATCCTGCTAAGTCTGCTCTCGGTAAGCGTTTGCGTAAAAGCGCAGGCAGACAGAATTGAGGGCATGTGGTATAACGATGTAAAAAGCGCTAAAATCCAGATCACAAAAGAAAGCAATGGTAAGTTTTATGGCAAGGTGGTGTGGCTTAAAGAACCCCTTAAAAACGGCAAACCAAAAGTCGACGAAATGAACGTTGACGAAAAATTGCGCACAAGGCCCCGGTTGGGCTTACCTGTTTTGGCCGATTTTGAAAAAGATGGCGACGACAAGTATACAGGCGGTACCATTTACGATCCGCTAAACGGGAAAACGTACTCCTGCAAAATAACTTATAAGGGCAAAACCTTAGATATCCGCGGCTACATCGGCATTTCGCTGTTTGGGCGTACTACAACCTGGTCGCGGGCCGAATAAATTTAGAATTTAATAAACAAGCTTTACCGATGGATGCTAAACGAATTATAAAAAAAGTTGCAGTACTGGGGTCGGGAGTGATGGGCAGCCGTATAGCCTGCCATTTCGCAAATACCGGCGTACAGGTGCTGTTGCTTGATATTGTACCTAAAGATGCCCCGCCGGACGATAAAAAAGCCCGGAATAAAATTGTTAATGATGCGCTGGATTTTGCCTTAAAATCCAATCCATCGCCCATTTACCTAAAATCATTTGCCAAACGCATCACTACCGGGAATTTTACCGACGATATGCCCAAAATTGCCGACTGCGATTGGGTTATCGAGGTAGTTGTTGAGCGCCTTGATATTAAACGCCAGGTATTTGAAACGGTAGAAAAATACAGGAAACCCGGCACGCTCATCACATCAAACACATCCGGCATCCCCATACATTTAATGGCCGAAGGCAGGAGCGATGATTTCAAAAAGCATTTTTGCGGCAGCCACTTCTTTAACCCGCCCCGGTATTTAAAATTATTGGAGATCATCCCCATAAAAGAAACATTAGGTAGCGTGGTTAACTTTTTGATGGACTATGGCAGCAAATACCTTGGCAAAACCACCGTTTTGGCTAAAGACACCCCTGCATTTATCGGCAACCGCATTGGGGTGTTCAGCATCATGAGTGTGCTGCAATACGTAGAGAAAACCGGTATGACAGTGGAAGAGGTTGATAAGCTAACCGGGCCGGTAATAGGTCATCCTAAATCGGCAACATTCCGCACCAATGATGTGGTGGGCTTAGATACCATGGTACACGTAGCCAATGGCCTTTATCAAAACGCACCGGATGATGAAGCAAGAGAGTTATTTAAGGTGCCATCATTTGTAGATGGCATGGTAAAAAACAACTGGCTGGGCAGTAAAACAGGCCAGGGTTTTTATAAAAAAGAAAAAGTTGACGGCGTAAACCAGTTTTACGCGCTCGATTTAAAAACGCTGGAATATAAGCCCTCTCAGAAAGTGAAATTCGCCTCGCTGGAAACTACTAAGGCAGTTGACAGTCTCCCGGCCCGCCTCAAAATATTAATCGCTGCAAAAGATAAAGCCGGTGATTTTTACCGGGCAACGTTTTACGAGTTATTTGCTTACGCCGGCAATCGTATTCCCGAAATAGCCGACGAGCTTTATAAAATAGATGCAGCCACAAAGGCCGGCTTTGGCTGGGAAATGGGCCCTTTTGAAAAATGGGACGCACTGGGTGTTGAAGATACCGTAAAAGCCATGGAAGCAGCCGGCAATAAACCTGCCCAATGGGTATATGATATGCTGGCCGTAGGCGCAAAAAGCTTCTACAAAATTGAGAACGGTAAACGCTTGTATTACGATATTCCGGCTAAGGATTATAAAATAATTCCGGGAACCGAAGGACTTATTTTGCTGGATACCATTCGCGCTACAAATACCGTATGGAAAAACAGCGGAACCACCATTACCGATATTGGCGATGGTATATTAAACCTGGAGTTTCATACTAAAATGAATACCATCGGCGGCGAGGTAATTGAAGGCATCAACAAAGCCATTACCCTTGCCGAAACCAGCTACAAAGGCCTGGTAATATCAAACGAGGGAGCCAATTTTAGCGCCGGGGCAAATGTAGGTATGATATTTATGATGGCGGTTGAACAGGAGTTTGATGAACTGAACATTGTAGTGAAAACCTTCCAAAATACCATGATGCGGATCCGTTACTCATCCATCCCGGTTGTGATAGCCCCTCACCAGATGGCTTTGGGTGGTGGCTGCGAAATGTGCCTTCATGCTGATAAAGTGGTAGCCCATGCCGAATTGTATATGGGCCTGGTTGAATTTGGCGTTGGTTTGATACCGGGTGGCGGCGGAACAAAAGAATTTGCCCTCCGGCTTTCAGACGAGTTACAGGAAGGCGATGTTGAGCTGAATAATTTCCGCGACAGGTTTTTAACCATTGGCCAGGCAAAAGTATCCACATCGGCTTATGAGGCTTTTGAATTCGGGTACCTTAAAAAGGGAAGGGATGTGGTAGTGGTATCGCGCGACAGGTTGCTTGCCGAAGCAAAACAACAATGCCTGCAAATGGCAAATGAGGGATATGTACAGCCTATTCCGCGCAGCGATATCAGGGTATTGGGCAAGCAGGCCCTTGGCCTTGGATATGTGGGCGCCAATACGATGTATAGCGGCAACTACATTAGCGAACATGACGTAAAAATATCCCAGAAGCTGGCCTATGTGCTTTCGGGAGGTGATCTGTCTCAACCCTCGATAGTAAGCGAAGAGTATTTGCTTGGCCTGGAGCGCGAAGCCTTTATTTCGCTTTGCGCCGAAAAGAAAACGCTTGAGCGGATACAATCTATTTTAACAGGCGGAAAAGTGTTAAGGAACTAAGTTTTAATAAGTATAAAATCTCGATAAAATGAACGCATACATAGTGGCAGCCAGCCGCAGCGCTGTTGGAAAAGCTACCCGGGGTGGATTTAGGTTTACCCGGCCGGATACGCTTGCCGCAGATGTTATCAGGCAGTTAATGGCATCGGTGCCTAATGTTGATAAGGAGCAGATAGACGATGTGATTGTGGGCAATGCCACCCCCGAAGCCGAGCAGGGCTTAAATGTGGCCAGGCTCATCTCGTTAATGGCATTGGATACCGATAAAGTACCCGGCATGACGGTAAATCGCTACTGCTCATCCGGCCTGGAAACTATCGCGATAGCTTCGGCAAAAATACACAGCGGCATTGCCGATTGCATTATTGCCGGCGGTGTAGAAAGTATGAGCCTGATTCCGATGGGAGGCTGGCGCATTGTACCAAATGCCGATGTTGCCCTGGCGCATCCTGATTATTACTGGGGGATGGGCCTTACAGCCGAAGCTGTGGCAAAAGAATATCATGTTAGCCGCGAAGAGCAGGATCAGTTTGCCTATAACTCACATCAAAAAGCTATCAATGCCATCAAATCGGGCAAATTTAAAGATGAAATAGCCCCGGTAAATATTGTGGAAACCTATGTTGACGAAAGCGGGAAAAAAAAGAAAAGGGAGTTTAAGGTAGATGTGGATGAAGGGCCGCGTGCCGATACATCCATTGATGCCTTGGCCAAGTTAAAACCCGTATTTGATGCAAAAGGGATGGTAACAGCCGGCAACTCATCGCAAACAAGCGATGGTGCGGCCTTTGTAATGGTGGTGAGCGAACGGTTTTTAAAAGCCAATAATCTTAAACCTATTGCAAGGCTGGTTAACTACGCTGTTGCGGGTGTGCCGCCGCGCATTATGGGGATAGGGCCATTGGTAGCTATACCCAAAGTGTTAAAAATGGCCGGGATGAAACAGCAGGATATTGACTTGATAGAATTGAATGAGGCATTTGCATCACAGTCATTAGCTATTATTAAAGGGCTGGAACTTGATCCCGACATCATTAATGTAAATGGCGGTGCCATAGCATTGGGCCATCCGCTTGGTTGCACAGGTGCCAAGCTTTCGGTTCAGCTTTTTAATGAATTAAAAAGGCGTGAAAAAAAATATGGTATAGTTACCATGTGTGTGGGCACCGGGCAAGGCGCAGCGGGTGTATTTGAATTACTGTAAAGGGCAACCTTTATTTAAATATTGTTGCAATATGGAACGCGCGACAAGACTATTTGATTGCATGGATACCCAGGCCAAGGCGCCAGGGGCAAATTTCCTAAATGCAAAAGAGAACGGTGCCTGGAAGGCATACAGCACAAAACAGGCGCACGATTTAATTTACCAATTGTCCATTGCTTTATTGAATCTGGGCGTTTCGGCTGGTGATGGCACCACGGAAGGGCGCGATAAAATAGGGCTGATCAGCAACGGCCGGCCCGAATGGGTAATAACCGACCTGGCAGTGCAGCAAACAGGTGCCGTGCTGGTTCCGTTATACCCTAATACGGGCACTAAAGATATTGAACAGATATTAAATGAGGCCGAAGTTAAATACGTATTTGTAAGCAGTAAAGATTTATGCGATAAGGTTAAAGAGGTATATTTAAATATACCATCATTAAAAGGCATTTATACTTTTGATGATATAGATGGCTGCATGCATTGGGGCACATTACTTAAACCTTTAAAGGAAGATGACCTGCAAAAAATAAGGCAAGTCAGCGATCAGATTACCGAAAATGATATCGCAACCATCATTTATACTTCCGGTACTACCGGCCGCCCTAAGGGAGTGATGCTTACCCATAAAAATATCATGAGCAATGCAGCAGCATCCGGCGAAGTGCTTGCCAGGATCCCATTGAAAGAAAAATGTGTTTTGAGTTTTTTGCCACTCAACCACATTTTCGAAAAGATGTGTACCTATGTTTATCTCTTCAACGGTTTTTCTATTTACTACGCCGAAAATATGGATACCATTGGCGCAAATTTGAAAGAGGTAAAGCCTTCTCTTTTTACAGCTGTTCCGCGTTTGCTCGAAAAAGTGTTTGAAAAAATCATGGTCGAGGGCCAGAAACTAACCGGTATTAAAAGGAAGATCTTCTTTTGGTCGGTAAAACTGGCCGAAGCATATGAGATTAATGGCAACAGCGAGTGGTATAAAATTAAGCTTGCCATAGCCGATAAACTGGTATTCAGCAAGTGGCGTAATGCTATAGGCGGCAACATAAAAGCGGTAGTGGTTGGCAGTTCGGCTTGCCCTATTAAACTGGAACGGATTTTTACGGCAGCCAATATCGTTATTTTAGAAGGCTACGGGCTTACCGAGACTTCGCCGGTAATTGCTGTTAACCGGTATGAAAAAAGCGGCAGAAAATTTGGGACCGTTGGCCCCCTTCTTGACGGTGTGCAGGCCAGGATAGCAGCCGATGGCGAAATCCTTTGCAAGGGCCCTAACGTTATGGCCGGCTATTATAAAAACCCGGAACTTACCGCTGAGGTGATAGAAGACGGCTGGTTCCATACCGGCGATATTGGCGAACTGGATAAGGATTCCTTCCTGAAGATAACCGATCGCAAAAAAGAGATCTTTAAAACATCCGGCGGCAAATATGTTGCGCCGCTACCCATCGAAAATAAAATGAAAGAAAACTATTTTATTGAACAGATGATGGTGTGTGGCTCGGAGAGAAAATTTGTTTCGGCATTGATTGTACCTTCTTATACGCATTTAAAACCCTGGTGCAAGCAACACGAGATCTCGTTTTCATCCAACGGGGAACTAATTAAAGATACCAGGGTGATTGAACTGTACCAATCAATTATCAATAAATACAATCCCGAGTTTAACCATGTTGAACAGGTAAAAAAAATAACCTTGCTTCCAGATGAATGGTCGATAGATAGCGGCGAGCTTACACCAACCGGGAAAATGAAACGGAAGGTGATAGCCGAAAAGTACAAAGCCCAGATAGATAAAATGTATCTCAGCGAAGTGAGTGATAACCCAACCCTTGTAAATTGATTTAGCAGATGAGCACATTTCAAACAACCATACAGGATAAACTTGTTGTAATTACACTTGACAGGGGGCGTTCAAATCCTATCAATCATCAGATGGTTAAAGAACTGACTGATTGTATCCACAAACTCGAGAATGATGACAATGTGGGCGGCGTGATTTTAACCGGTAAGGAAGGCTTTTTCTCATCCGGTATTGATTTGATAGAGGCTTATGATTACGATCAGGAACAAAGCCGCGGATTTTGGATCGACTTTTTAGTGTTGCAAAATACGCTAACAGCTTTCAGGAAGCCAATGGTTGCTGCCATAAGCGGTCATAGCCCGGCCGGAGGCTGCATATTAGCTATTTGCTGCGATTACCGGGTAATGGCTGCAGGGAAATTTGTCATTGGGTTAAATGAAGTTCCTGTGGGCATTATTGTTCCGGATAGTGTTTTTAATTTGTATTCATTCTGGCTTGGTAGGCGCAAAGCCTATCAATATTTACTGGAGGGCAAATTGCTCCAGGTAGATGAAGCGCTGGAAGCGGGTTTGATTGATGAAATTAGTGCACCGGATAGCTTGATGAAGGCTGCTGTAAAGAAGATAACTGTTTATATGAAACTGAACCCCGTTACCTGGAGTGAAAGTAAGCTAAATTTGCGTAAGCAGTTGATAAGTAAATTAAAGACCGATCAAACCCGTACTTTAAATAAGATGCTGGAGCAATGGTGGGCCCCGGCCACCAGGCAAGGCCTGCAAATGATGATCCAGAATTTAAAAGCAAAAAATACAACCGCAAATTAATTGATGATGACAGATCCTTCAACTCCCGATAATTCTAAAAGCCCTAATCCAGTAAATGCCGGCGGTATGTTAAGGGATGATGCCTTGAAAGGTAAAACCATCATCATAACAGGTGGCGGCACCGGTTTGGGTAAGGCTATGGGCACTTACTTTTTACAACTGGGCGCCAACCTGGTTATCACCAGCCGCAAACTGGATGTGCTGCAGCAAACGGCAGCCGAAATGGAATCTGCAACCGGCGGCAAGGTATTGCCCATAGTCTGCGATGTACGAAAGTATGACGAAGTTGAAACGATGCTGCAACAAGCCATTGCAACTTTTGGCAGGGTAGATGTATTGCTGAACAACGCGGCGGGTAATTTTATTTCGCCTACCGAACGCTTGTCGGCAAACGCGTTCTCGGCCATCATCGATATCGTGTTAAAAGGCTCGGCCAATTGCTCATTGGCTTTGGGCAAATATTGGATCGGTGAAAAAATACCGGGTAACATACTGAATATTATTACCACCTATGCTTTTACAGGTTCGGCTTATGTGGTGCCCTCGGCCTGTGCCAAGGGTGGCGTGCTGGCCATGACCAGGTCGTTAGCCGTTGAATGGGGCCGGCACGGCATCAGAACAAACGCCATTGCGCCCGGTCCCTTTCCAACCAAAGGAGCCTGGGAACGTTTACTCCCGGGGGACATGGCCCAAAAATTTGATTTTAAAAACCGGGTACCCCTTAAACGTGTAGGTGAGCACCAGGAGCTGGCCAACCTGGCCGCTTTCCTTGTGTCCGATTTTTCAGCTTATATCAACGGCGAGGTAATTACCATAGATGGCGGCGAATGGCTGCAGGGTGCCGGCCAGTTCAGCGCACTCGAAATGATACCTGCCGAAATGTGGGATGAAATTGAGAAATCTACCCGCTCGGCATAGTTACCTTTCGGCAACACTAATAATTTAAGCCAAAGCCTGGTTTGCTTAACCGGCAGCGCCACACCTCTTACGAAATCGCTTTCAAAAGGAGGCACCTGCGGAGCCCGGTTTTCGGATTTTCTTGTGCTATAAACACCCGACTCCTCCGGAGTCAATCATAAACCAACCACTTCCAACTTCAGCCGAGTTACATGTTTATAGCGAAAAATATCTCGTTTTTGGCTCCGTAGGAGCCTCTTGTTTTTTCTTAATTTCAAAAGAGATGCCACACCCGTGCATCTATAATATCTGTAACATGATAGCGCGTTCTTGAAAAACCAGGGCCTCCTAACTAAATTTCAGGCAAACAGCTTATTATAAAACGTATCTCCATCGTTTTCGTAAATAAATACTCCCCAACTAAATTTTTGAATGGTTTTTATGCGGATGTTTGATTTAATCCCATTTGCCAATAAACTGAAAAACTTAATTTATTGATATGCCTAAGAAATTGTTTTCCGTGCGATACCTCGTTGTTGTTTTAATTATGGCAGGTGTTAATGCCTCCGCTCAAAACAAAAAGGTAAGTGGGTTCCTGCTACAGAATGTACAGCAATTATCCGTCTTAAAAAAACAGTACCAGGCCGGTGATACAGCTATCAGCAACCAAATTAAATCGTTGTTAGCCGATGCTGATAAAGAGTTAGCGGCGGGCCCATATTCGGTAACTTTCCATAAAACCAGGGTTGCGCCAAGCGGTAACCCGCATGATTATGTTAGCCAGGCCCCTTACTGGTGGGCCGACCCGTCGAAGCCGGATGGCAAGCCCTACATTCGCAAAGATGGCGAACGCAACCCCGAAATATACCTGCTGCACGACGATTCGCAACTAAATGATTTATGCCGGGCGGTTAAAAAACTGGGGTTTGCCTACTATTTTACTGGCGATGAGCAGTATGCCCAAAAAGCAGCGGGCTTAATGCGTACCTGGTTTATTGATACCGCCACAAAAATGGCCCCCAACTTTAACTATGCCCAATATATTCCTGGCATTAATGATGGCCGTGGTATAGGTATAATTGAAAGCCGTGCGCTGGCTGTTATTCCGGATGCCCTTGCCATGATGCAGGATAGTAAAAGTATAACCGCCGACCTCAAAACAAATGTAAAGCATTGGTTTGCCGAATATTTGACATGGCTGCAAAAAAGCAAAAACGGGAATGAAGAAAGGCAGGCACGCAACAACCACGGTACTTTTTACGATGTGCAGGTAGTTGATTTTGCCCTTTTTACCGGAAACGACAAGCTGGCAAAGGAAGTTCTCCAAAACCGGACTATCGCCAGGATAGATACACAATTTACAGCCGAGGGCCGCCAGCCATTAGAACTGGAGCGTACGCGGTCATGGAGTTATTCGAACATGAACCTGACCGGCTGGAGCATGCTGGCTACACTTGCAGACCGGGTGGATATTGATTTATGGCATACCGAAAAACAGGGGAGGGGAATTAAAAAATGTATTGAATGGATAATGCCGTACTTATTGAAACAAAAAGACTGGCCGTACAAACAAATAGAACCTATTAGTTATGGCGAAACATTAACCATTTGCAGCCTTGCTGAGGAAAAATACCCGGGGATTGATTTTAATAAGGTTTTTGCAATTTATCCTCGTCCAAGGCCGTGGGGAGATGACCATCATTAAGTTTAATAGCTACAACCAGGGTAAACAGATCTAAATAGTTAACGACGATAAGCTGTCATTTAATAATAGCTAACAGAATAAGCTTATGGCGTTGGGAAGATATAAGCATCAAACAATACCTTGTTTGTATTGCCTGGTCCTGGTAAAATGATCAAGGTGCCGAAGGGACATGTATTGGCCGGCGACAGGCACAAATATTTGGATGAGCCTAAATTGCGCGATGAGTTTAATGTTAACCATGATTAAATATAATATATTGATTATCATGTACTTGTAAGGTATTTATCTGAAATGTGTTAAGTTATGTTAACCCAATTAGATGCGTTTGCCATGTAGCGGAACGCTCATTAATATATGAGGATGAAAAGAATTATACTGTTTGTTGGCATTTTATTGATAAACCTGGTTACAAACGCCCAGCAAAAAATAAGGCTGAATAATAACTGGGAATTTTTAAAGCAGGATATAGGCAGCATATGGGAAACCGTACGGCCGCTGACTAAAGACGGGCCGGACAATTACCCCCTATGGCAAAAGGTAACTTTGCCCCACTGTTTTAACGCCCGTGACGCCGTTGACCCCGCAGGGAATTACTACCAGGGGCCAGGCTGGTACCGCAGCCGGTTAAACATTAACAATCCATATAAAAACGGGCGCACGCTGTTGTTTTTTGAAGGGGCAGGCCAAAAAACCGATGTGTATGTTTACTCCACAAAAGTTGGCGCTCATGCTGGCGGTTACGATGAATGGTTTGTTGATATTACACAAGCGGTTGAAGATTTTAAAAAAACAGATGCCTTCGCTAAACAATTTAAAGGAACTATACCCATCGAAATACGTTGTGACAACTCGCGCGATGTGGAAAGTATCCCCTCGCAGCTATCTGATTTTGATGTTTTTGGCGGTATTTACCGATATCTCGATTTGGTTTATCAACCCGCTCTGGGCATCGATAACTTATTTGCGAGCGTGGTATTAGATAAACAATATAAAACCGGTACAATCGATGTTCAGGCTACATTTTACAATCCCGATCAGGTAAAAAAAGCGATCGGGAATATTAAAATAACCGATGCCTTGGGTAAAACGGTTGCAGAAACTGTTTACAACATTGATGTTGATAATGATGGTGCTGTTCCTGTTGGCAAATTCAAAGTTAATAATCCGCATTTATGGTCGCCCAATGATCCCTACTTGTATGAGATCACGATAGATGCTGGTGGATATACGCGAAAGGAAAAAATAGGTTTCCGCGATTTCTTATTTGCCGATAATGGTCCGTTTTACTTAAACGGCAAGCGGCTGTTAATCCGTGGTACGCACAGGCATGAAGATCAATCGGGTGTGGCAGCTGCCATGACCGATAGCATGATGTACCGGGAAATGCGGATGATAAAAGAGATGGGAGCCAATTTTATCCGGCTTGGGCATTATCAGCAATCGCGTATTATTTTAAATTTATGCGACAGCCTGGGTTTGCTGGTGTGGGAAGAAGAACCCTGGTGCCGTGGTGGCTTGGGCGGAGATAAATATAAAGAACAGGCCCGCCGCATGCTAACCAACATGATTCATCAGCACTACAATCATCCGTCCATAATTTTGTGGGGACTGGGTAACGAAAATGATTGGCCCGGCGATTTCCCGGAGTTTGATAAAGCTAAAATCAGGGCATTTATGAGCGAACAAAATGATTTGTCGCATCGGCTCGACCCATCCCGCAAAACAGTTATTCGCCGGTGCGATTTTTGTAAGGATATTCCGGATGTTTATTCACCTACCATATGGGCCGGCTGGTATAAGGGAAAATATACAGAGTATAGGAAATATAGTGAAGATGAGTTTAAGAATGTAAAGCATTTTTTCCATGCAGAATGGGGCGGCGACAGCCACTCGGGCCGCAATTCCGAGCTTGCAGACAAGGCTCTGGAAAACATCAGGAATAGCGCCGGAATAATTGATACTACGCTCTTCAATAAATCAGCCGAACTTTTAAAAAACGCTGATTGGAGCGAGAATGCCACCTGTAACCTGTTCGATTGGACATTGAAAGAGCAGGATACTATGCCCTGGCTAAGCGGATCGGCGTTTTGGGCGTTCAAGGATTTCTCCACCCCGATAAGATTTGATAACCCGCTGCCTTACATGAACCAGAAGGGGGTGGTTGAAAGTGATTTGACAAAAAAGGAAATTTATTATTTGGTTCAGTCTTATTGGGCAGATAAGCCTATGGCGCATATCTACGGGCATAACTGGCCGGTTAGATGGGGCGATGATGGTGAATTAAAAATGGTAAAAGCCTATTCAAACTGCAACGAGGCAGAACTATTTGTAAATGGCAAAAGTTATGGCATCAAAAAGCGTAACAGCCAGGACTTTCCAGCGGCCGGTTTAAGGTGGATGGTTCAGTTTAAGAAAGGCAGAAATGAGCTTATACTTAAAGCCCGCAAGGGGCGGGTTATCGTTACTGATATTGTATCACAAGTATATCAAACCGAAAAATGGGGCAAACCAGCTAAACTAAAACTGGAAAAAATTGGCGAAGGAAATGGTTCGGTCACCGTACAGGCAACGTTGTTGGATAGCAAGGGCGTATTATGTTTAGATGCGGTTAACTGGGTCAGTTTTTCGTTAACCGGCGATGGCACCTTGCTGGATGATTTGGGTACTTCAAAAGGATCGGCAAAATTGCAGGCTATTAATGGCCGGGCTGTTATTAGCATAAAAACCAATAAAGGCAATAGCGTTGTTAGTGTACAATCGCCGGGGCTGCAAACTGTGTTTTTAAGCCTTTAAATAACAGCGTATATGGTGTGTTGTTAAAATTCGTTTAATGGATGCTCTCAGCCGCTTTACTCCTTAAAAACCAGGATGATTACCTATAAACAGTTTTTTAAATTTTTGGCGCCTAACTAAATCGTTTGCGTAGAAATATTAAGGCTTATGTGTGAAGTTTAGGGGATTTGAGTGTAATATTGATTTTTACAGCTATCAGCCACTAAAACATTTACCATGATACAAAGTAATCTTTTTCAATATAATGAAGCAACCGATTGGAAAACCGTTGGGGATGGCGTACAACGGCAGGTGTTTGGTTACGACGACAAAGTTATGCTGGTTAAGGTAAAGTTTGAAAAAGGCGGCTGTGGCGTGTTGCACAATCATGCGCATTCGCAGGTTAGTTATGTAGAGAGCGGCGTATTTGAAATGACCATAGATGGAACAAAAAAGATAATACGCAAGGGCGATGGTTATTACATCCCTCCGTATTCTGTGCACGGCTGCGTTTGTTTGGAGGCCGGTATGCTTATTGATGCCTTTGGCCCATGCCGTTGGGAGTTTGTTGACCATGACCACCGGCGATACACGCTATAGTTAACTTATCACCTTATTATTTGTAGCGAAACAAGATAGGGGGCGATAGCCCCCTTAGCTCATATTGTAATTTTTAAACATCAAGCGCGTAGCCGTTGAGTACTTTACGCACCTCCTGGTGAAACACCCGCATAAATTCTTCGGCTTTTTCAACCATTAACCGCGATCCGATAAAGACGGGAGAGCGTTGATGCAATTCATAAACTTCCAGGTCGAGTATGCGGGTTGCTCCGTCAGATGCTTTTCCGCCAGCTTGTTCCATGATGAAAGCCATGGGGTTGCACTCGTATACCAACCGCAATTTTCCTTTAGGAGATGCTGATGTATAAGGATAAATGAATATACCGCCTTTGATAAGATTCCGGTGCAGGTCGGCCACCATCGAGCCCGTATAACGCGATGTATATGGCCGGAATGTATTTTTATCCTCCTCCTGGCAGTATTTGATATACTTTTTAACACCCTGCGGAAAGTGGATGTAATTACCTTCGTTTATTGAATAAATGGTCCCGCTTTCGGGGATTGTTAAATTGGGATGCGACAGGCAAAACTCGCCGATTGATGGGTCGAGGGTAAATCCGTTAACACCTTTTCCGGTTGTATACACCAGCATGGTAGATGAGCCGTATATAATATAACCGGCGGCCACCTGGCTGGTGCCCTTTTGTAAAATGTCTTCCACTGTTGCCGCTCCGGAAACCGAAGTCCTGCGGTAAATTGAAAATATAGTCCCAATCCCCACATTGACATCAATATTCGAAGAGCCGTCCAGGGGATCTATTGCGACAACATATTTGGCGTTCTTTGAAATTTCCGAATCAATATTAATGTGTTCGTCGTTTTCTTCAGATACTATCATACAACATTCGCCACCGCTTCGTAGCGCGGCTATAAATTGTTCATTGGCATAAACATCCAGTTTCTTTTGGCTCTCGCCCTGCACATTTACCGTACCCGAATCGCCAAGTATGGAGGCAAGCCCCGCTTTATTAATTTCGCGGTTCACAATTTTTGCGGCAATGGCAAGGTCTCTTAATAATCTCGATAATTCTCCTTTTGCATAAGGGAAATCTTTTTGTTTTTCGATAATAAACTGGCCTAAGGTCTTAATTTCATTCATGGTAAATGGGATAATGGTAGTGTTTGAAAATTAAAATAAACTATTCGCTGTTATGTTCTGTAATTCGATGAGTTGTTGCGGTAAAGTGATCTGTTTAAGCTTTATCTCCTGCTCAATCTGGCCAATAGCTTTAACTGTTTTCATAAAAGAATCAGGGGTTACCGAAATAGAATCTATACCTTCTTCAACCAAAAACTGGGCAAAGTCCGAAAAATCGGATGGCCCTTGCCCGCAAATGCCCACTTTTACGTTCAGCTTTTTAGCAATGCGGATCAAATGGGATATCATCATTTTTACCGCCTCATTTCGTTCGTTATATAAACCCGCTACTAATGATGAATCCCTGTCGAGCCCTAAAACAAGTTGCGTCAGGTCGTTCGATCCAATCGAAAACCCGTCAATATGTTGGGCAAATTGCGCGGCCAGTATCACGTTAGATGGAACTTCGGCCATTAAATAAACCTCCAGCTTGTTTTCGCCTCGTTTTAGGCCAAACTCGTCCATCGTATTATAAACCATTAACAGTTCATCAACCGTGCGGCAAAAGGGGATCATGACTACCACATTGTCAAGGCCCATTACCTCCCTTACCTTTTTAATGGCTTTACACTCCATTCCAAAAGCTTGTTTGTATGCTGTAGAATAATACCGTGATGCCCCTCTCCAGCCAATCATCGGGTTTTCTTCAACGGGTTCAAAATACTTACCTCCCGGCATATTGAAATACTCGTTGGTTTTAAAATCCGAAAACCTTACGATAACTTTATTAGGGTAAAATGCCGCTGCTATTTTGGCAATCCCGTAGGATAGTTTTTCGATAAAGAAATCCTCACCGCTTGCGTACCCTTTTGTTATCCCGGCAATGTGCTCTGTTAATGCTGCATCGTTTAACTCGGTGTGCTTAAGCAGGGCAAGGGGATGAACTTTGATATAATTGTTAATGATAAATTCTTCCCTGGCAAGGCCCACCCCCTTATTGGGGTAGCAAGCGTATTGAAAAGCCATCTCTGGCGAAGCCACATTCATCATTACCGGGGTTGTTATTTCCGGCAAGTCAGCCAGGTTTTGTTCGATTTTTTTAAAAAAGACTAAGCCGTTATAAATGATACCAGCCTCGCCTTCGGCGCATGATGCTGTTATTAGCTGACCTGTTTTCAATATATCGGTCGCATTTTCGCAACCTACTATAGCCGGCACGCCCAATTCGCGCGCTACAATTGCAGCATGGCACGTTCTGCCGCCTTTATTCGTAATAATAGCAGCGGCTTTTTTCATCACGGGTTCCCAGTCGGGATCGGTCATGTCGGTAACCATGATATCCCCAGGCAGAAAATTAATCTCGTGAATATTTTGTTTTTCAAGGCCGTTAAGTAAATGCACCCGGCCCGAAGCTATTTTGTCGCCAACGGCAATGCCTTTAAGCAACACCTTTTCATGGCGCATTTCATCATCTATTTTAAATTCAATAACAATGCCCGCGGTTTTCCTTGAATGTATGGTTTCTGGCCTGGCCTGTACTATAAAAAGTTCCCCGGAGTTTCCGTCAACAGCCCATTCCACATCCATAGGGCACCACCGCCCTTTAAGCGCCGAATAATAATCTTCGATGATCACCACCCATTTGGCCAACTGTAAAATCTGGTCATCGCTGAGGCAAAATTGTGTACTGTCATTAGATGATGTTTCTACCACCCGCACTCTTTCCTGTATGGTATCGCCATAAATCATTTTTTGGTGCTTGGTGCCTAATTTTTTTTCGATAATTGCGCGGAAGCTTTCTTTTAATAAGGGCTTGAATACAATATATTCATCCGGGTTTATCGCCCCCTGCACTATCATCTCACCAAGGCCGTATGATCCGTTAATTACCACTGCATCTTTAAATCCGCTTTCGGTATCCAATGAAAAAGCAACACCGGAAACACCAAGATCAGAACGAACCATTTTTTGAACGCATACAGAAAGGCCAATCTGAAAATGATCGTATCCGAATACCTTTCTGTAGCTGATTGCCCTATCGGTAAACAGAGAGGCAAAACAATCTTTTACAGCCGCCAGGAGACTTTCGGCCCCGCTGATGTTTAAAAAAGTATCCTGCTGACCGGCAAAGGAGGCATCCGGAAGGTCTTCGGCAGTAGCAGACGACCGAACTGCTACATCTACATTATTTTGATTGTATTGCTGGCTCAGCTTTTTATATCCTTCAATTATCTGGGATTCCAGAACAGGTGGAAATTCGCCGCTGCATATAAGGCTACGAATACTGGCACCGCATTGCATCAACGCTTCCAGGTCGTCTATATTAGTTTCATCAACAATCTGCTTTATAATTTCATCAAGTTTATTTGATGAAATAAAATGATAGTAAGCAGCAGCTGTGATAATAAATCCATCTGGAATATTAATGCCAAAGCCGCCAAGGTTTTGCAGCATTTCGCCAAGCGAGGCGTTTTTGCCACCTACAATGTCAATATCATCAATTGACGCTTCAGTTAGTTTGAGGATAAATTTTTCTGTTTTCATAAACAATTGCGTTTGCTCAAAATTATCCTGCTAAAATTTAGCTTAATTTGTAAATGTTAATCATAACTGATACTATATTAACCAATAATTGTTGTTGGTTTTATAAAATGGTTAGAACTGTACAATGGAAACGCATTTTTATTCATTTTTTAAGCAGCAAAAAAAATCGTTAAGCATAACGGAGGCTAACCGGTATCATGCCTTAAATGATTTTCATTATCATGTAGAAACCGAACTTATTTATATTATTGAAGGTGAGGGAACCCTATTGCTGGGCGATAAATTAATACGGGTATCACGCGATACGTTAATATTAATTGGCAAAAACACACCGCACATGTTTAAGTTTGATACCTTCACTTACCAGGATGATTTGATGCAGCGCGGGAAAATTCCGTTGCAGGTGCAGTTACTAACACTGCATTTTGACCCCCATATTTGGGGCGATGCTTTTATGAAGCTCCCCGAAAACGAAACAATGAGCAACCTCTTTACTGAAGCTGCAAAAGGATTGCATATTGAAGGCGGGGAGAAAAAAAGTGTTAGTGAATTAATGTCAAAGTTATTGAGTGCCCCGGTATATGAGCATTTTTCAATTCTAATGAATCTTTTCAACACGATAGCCCTGGGGAAGGAACACCAATTTCTGACAGAAACCCCTGACGCGGATACTTTAAATAAAACTGACGAAAAGCGGCTATCTAAGATATATATATACACGTTAAACAATTTTACAAGGGCAATTAAGCTAAAGGATGTTGCAGATATTGTTTACATGTGTCCGAACGCTTTTTGCCGTTATTTTAAACTGCGCACCAACAAAAGTTATTTTGAATTTTTAATTGAAATCAGGATTGACTATGCATGCAGGTTATTGCGCGAAAAGGATTATAGCACAGCTGTAATATGTTATAACTCCGGTTTCGGAAACCTCTCAAATTTCAATCGGCACTTTAAAACACTCACCGGAAAAACTCCCTTAGAGTACCGCAAAAATCCGGGCAGCTCCCGGGCATCTTTTTCCTACGCCCAATAAAAAACGTTTGCACGGTGTATAAAGACGTGCGGTTATTATCGAAAATTTATGCTGTCGAAAACGTTGTCGTAAAATAATTGACGGCTAACGTGGTACCAAATGCAATTGCGCGTGTATTAACAACTGTAGCGCTATTTGTTTGAAAAACGCTGGTCAAAAAATTCAGAAAGCCAATTAATAATACCCCATATATAACTAAATGATGAATAAGAAATATACAATTGTATGCCTTTTAGGTGCGTTTTTGCAACTAAATGCTTTTGCTCAAAAAAGCGTGTCAAAAGGTTTTGCCTTGGCTCAAAAGCAAACCGAGGTTATGCTATCCTCAATTGATCAGGCCAAAAATTCCGGCAATGTCGGGGTAACACCACGTTCGTTAACGGCTAATGGCGATTTAGCATTGGTGCCTTCTAAAGATTGGTGCAGTGGCTTTTTTCCTGGCGAGCTTTGGTTCCTGTATCAATATACAGGTCAGGAGAAATGGTTAAAACTGGCCAAAACATTTACCGCGTTTATTGAAGACCAAAAAACCAACGGCGGCACCCATGATATGGGTTTTAAAATTTATACCAGCGTGGGTAACGGTTACCGCCTCACCAAAGATCCGCATTACCGGGACGTGATTATTGAAGGCGCAAAAACGCTTTCAACCCGGTTTAACCCCAAAGTGGGCTGTATTAAATCATGGGATAACAGGATATGGAAGTTTCCGGTTATTATTGATAACATGATGAACCTTGAACTTCTTTTTGAAGCCACAAAGCTTTCGGGCGATTCATCGTTTTATAAAATCGCTGTCACTCATGCAAATACCACAATAAAAAATCATTTCAGGGCAAACTACAGTTCCTATCATGTAGTAAGTTATGATCCCGAAACCGGCGAAGTGCTTAAAAAACAAACCCACCAGGGCTATGCCGATGAATCGGCATGGTCACGCGGGCAAAGCTGGGCCCTGTACGGCTATACCATGTGCTATCGCGAAACCGGAGATAAAACTTACCTGCGCCAGGCAGAAAATGTTGCCAAATTTATTTTAGATAATCCTGCTTTGCCGCAGGATCTTGTGCCCTATTGGGACTATAATGCCCCTAACATACCAAATGAACAGCGCGATGTGTCGGCAGCCGCAGTAATGGCTTCTGCATTGTATGAGCTAAGTACTTATAGTACCAATGGGAAATTGTACCGGGGGAAAGCCGATTTAATAGTTAAAAACTTAACCGATCGTTACACAGCAGGGCCCGGTACAAGCAAAGGTTTTATTTTGCTGCACAGCACAGGATCAAGGCCAGCGAACACCGAAGTTGATTTACCGTTAAGTTATGCTGATTACTATTATCTTGAAGCGCTGCTGCGACAAAAACACCTGGATGACAAAAAGCCGGTGGTAGATTGATTTCTCAAGATTATGACTTGCAACGGCGATTCCTGCGGGGCTAACCCGACAGTGGAAAGAACTATGTTTACTTGTTTGCTGAAATCAAAGACGAGTGATAGTGGTTCACTTTGAAAATTTATACCATAATCTATTAAAAAGGGACAAGATTAGTTTGCTATTTTGTCCCTTTTTTGTTGTTAATAGCAGGTAGTTTGCCAATTGTTCCATTGCGCTTTCGTTAAACGACGGCGCGTCTCGCGTACCCTTGTTTTTACATTAACTACTCCGGGTGCCTTTAGCACACGCTTTTTTCGGACGCGAGTTTCCGCTGATGTCTTCTTTATATTCCTGTGCGTATCGTTATGTACAATTACACTAAAAACATGGTGAAGCTTTTAGTTGAATCTTTTATATCCCGCTTCGGGCCCAACTTTGCCCGCTTCGTTCACATTTTGCTATAATGGCGCTTCTTTACTGCTCACCTTTGATCTAAATCAAGCAGCCAGCCAGCGGGCGGCGCTCAAAAAAGTCAAAACAAAAGAAACAATTTATGAAAAAGCTATTATCAATGTTAGTCGTTTTGGTTGCGATATCAATCAAAGGTTTCAGTCAGACAACTCCCGAGAGTCAGAGTTTCGGTCAAAAGCTGATGAAAAAGTTAGAATTCGGCATTACTGCAGGAGGGAACTATAGTAATTTTACAAGTGCCAATTTTCCGACAGATCCATTACCTGGCTTCCACGCTGGGCTTACTGTTGCCTATAAGTTTACCGATAATTTTATGGTACAGGAAGAGTTTTTATACTCCCTGCAAGGCGCCAAAATTAAGGGCGGTACACTTGGCACACAGGATATAAAACTTTCTTATGCATCTGTTCCAATCCTCTTCAAATATCGTACTAACTCAGGTTTCTTTGTTGAAGCGGGGCCACAGACGAGTATTAAAGTAAAAGAAGACCTTGGGGGTATAACCGATGCGAAATTTGCTAAAAAGATTGATTTTGGTATGGCTGGTGGCCTTGGTTATCAATCTAAAATTGGTTTGGGTATTGGTGCCAGGTATGTTTATGGATTGCAAAAGGTTCAGGAAACACCTTCTGCTATCTTAGGTGACTTCAAGAATAACAGTATCCAGGCCAGTATTTTCTACGTTTTTTAACGGAATCTAACTCAAAGTCAATATATAATAATGGATGTCCCGGTTGCAGAGCGCATCGGGGCTTTTTTGCTATCCCAAAACCCTGGCAAAGATTAAGTCGCCCGGGGCGATACGGTTTTTAACGGCTAATTATAAGATAATATGCGCCTGCAATAAGTTAGCCGCTACATTTCCCATTAATCCGCTAATTATAGCTATCCGTTATATTTTTATTCTTTGAACAATAGCGAGTTACATTTTATTGTTAATTAAATATTAAAAACAGTTTGCATAAGTGTTAAAAGTAGCTACCTTTGCAGCCCGCAAATAGGAAGCGGGATTGTTCTTAGAAAGTTTACTGAAGGGTTTTTTGAAGCAGGGATAGGAGAGAAGGGATAAAAACAGAGGTTCAAAAAAAACTTCAGATAAAATTTCGGAAAGCGAAAAAGTTTACTACTTTTGCACCCCGCCACGGAGGGAGAGAAGAGAGGGGTTAGGCGGACAAAACGGAAGAGATTCTTTGAAGATCGAGAGATAAAAAAAAAGAAAAAATAAGTTTTGGAAAAGTAAAAAGGAATACTACCTTTGCAGACCCAAACGGAGGGTTGCTTTGAGGAGCAAAAGAAGTTAAAAAGCCGGAGCGATTCCGGTAATAGAAATGACAAATCAGACAAGGCAACTTGTAAAGATTATATAGCGGATTCGGATGA
>NZ_FODR01000017.1 GCF_900110415.1 Mucilaginibacter sp. OK283 | reverse complement strand
AAAGCGATTCAATAAAAGATGATCCTTTATTAAATCGCTTATAAATGCCGCTCTTAAATAGCCACTTTTTCAGTGCCCTCTTGTTCAGGGCGGCATTTTTATTTAATTAGCTTCATTAACCATGGTTATTTCGGGCACTTTGACGATGGCATAACAGACACTAAAAAACTGTCACGCAGGGCTATTAGCAAACTTTACAGAACGGCAATGCATAGTGTAGAATAGATTGTATGTACGTACCCATGACATGTTTTACTTTCGAGGTGCGTAGGCCTGTCACCCTGAGCCTGTCGAAGGGTCGCGCGGAGAGGCCTTTGCCCGCTATGCTTCGACAGGCTCAGCATGACAACGCTCTTTAGTATGTCATTTTCCCTGCAAACTTTCGCGAAATTTTACCACTCAGGATAACAGGAAAAATTGAACATGTTATAGGTAGGAACGAAACATTCATACCTACTATCTCATACCCACTTTAGCAGGCGCTGCCGGTGTCGCCGCTACCGCAGGCTCCTTAGCCATATCAATCATGGCGGTAACTTCATCAACCAATCCATCAGTCGAGCCATCAAATCCTACAACTTTAAAGCGGATATTACCATTTTTGTCGATAATAAACTTGGTAGGGATACCATCAACCCCAAATTGCGTTACCACCTTTGATTGGCGGCCATCGGCACCTTTTTCGTCCAGCAATACATAAAAGCTGTATTTTTTATCGGCAATAAATTTCTTTACACCATCGGTATAGTCGCTGCCTTTTTCCCAGGTATCAATAAACAGGAATTTAACATCTGCATCGTCCTTAAAATTATTTACAGCAGTTTGCATACCAGGGAACGATGCTTTGCAGGGGCCACACCAGGTTGCCCAAAAATCAACAACAACCACTTTACCCTTCAGGCTGGCCAGCGATACGGTGTTGCCTTCAAAATCCTTCAAAGCAAAGGGCAATGCGGGCTGGTTAATCATTTGCTTGGTTAATTCCCCGCGCTTTTTGTTTTTGGCAAAGTTTATAAGTGAAGTAAGGTACTCATCATAACCTCTTTCGCTGCCTTTCAGGCCAACATAAGCCTTTTTCAGTTCGGCTTTTAAAATTTCGCTACCCTTGCCATCTTTTAAGGCGCTTTCTATTACCACTTTCGATTCGGTGTATTTACCCAGCGCGTTTAATATCAACACATAGTGCTCATTAATTTCCGGATCGTTATATGTATTGGTGGCGTATACTTCCTTTTCATATTTTAACGCTTCATCATACTTTTTTTCTTTTAGCAGAATGAATGCGTATGTATCCGCGTAGTTATTGTATGATTCTTTAGCGTTATTAGCAGCTGCTTTAGGCGATGTGTACAAACCAGGCTGAGGGTTTTTCATCTGGTCGGCCATAATGTCTAAAGATTGTTTCGACATTTTTTCCGCTACATCAAGTTTTTCGCCTGTTTTAGCCCATTCATAGGCTGCATTATTATAGCCGCCCGCCAGATTGGTTTTGTTTTGAACTTTGCCTGCGTACGCGTTAAATTTGTCCATATCGCCTTTTTGCATAAAGCCGGTAGCAATTGCAGCGCGGGCATAATCAAGCATGCCATTTTTCTCTTTTAACTTTGAAGGGAAATTTTGCTCAAAGGCCTTGTACAGCGAATCCTTTTTATTCAGGTCATTTTGCTGGTAAATAGCCATCACAGCTTCGTTATAAACCGATTCGCCCTGCGGGAATTTTGCTTTAATAACCTTACCTAATGAATCGGCAGACTCGGGATGCCTGGTCCAGTTTAAGATGTAGGCTGCCAGCACCATATCTTTTTCCTTATCGCTTTTTTCAAGTGATTTTACTTTGGCCGCAAGCAAGGCCTGAGTTTCAGCATCGGTTTTTTTGGCCAATGCAGCGTAATATTGTACGCCGAACAGCTTTTCGGTTTTAGGGTTTACCTCCTCTTCTTTTTTAAATAATTCAATACCCCTATAGTTATCGGCTTTTATTTTACCATACCTGATGCCAAGGCCGCTGGTTAATATAAAAGCTTCCGATTCGTAAGCGCCGGTTACAGGCTTTTTATCTTTGTAAACAGGATACAGGTACCCTCTATCCATGTTATTATCTATATCTTCGCCACTGCCAAGCTTAATAAAAAAGGCCTTTGCGCCGGCAGGCACTGTAAAATCGCCGGTAAGTAACTCGCCGTTGGCTTTCAGGTCGACATCTGCAACAGGATTATCCTTGCCATCAATAAAATAAACAGATGCGCTGATATCCTTTTTACCATCAAGCACTGTCCCCGCGGGGCTATAGGTAAGTTTTAGCTTTTCGGCAACTGATGGATAGCTATCGGAGAGGGTAAGCTTACTTTGTGCGTAAGTATATTGCATGGCCAGCACGGCAGGCACAAACAGTATCAGTTTGTGATATTTCATAGGTAATTATTTTACCCCTAAAATAATAGTATTATTTACTAAAAAGAAAGCGATTAACATTTATTAACTATAAATAACATTCATTATAGCACCAAATTGAGCTTATGGTATTCACTATAAATAACTCAGCCACCATTTTTCTTTATGCGCCTGTTTGTATGCATCATAACGTTTACACAACGGATACAGGCCTACAACAATAACTATCCAAACCAGGTAAGCCACCGCCAGCGAAAACCCGTAGCCTTTAAGCGATGTAGTAAACCAAATGGGTTGATCAAGTATCCAGATTTTCCAATTTTGGCCCGTTGTTAACGCCGATGCAACAAGGGCGATTAAATGGATAATATAAATATGGATAATATAGTAAAACATAGGTACCCTGCCATATACCGATACTACCCTTACCACTGTGTTCTGCAGTTTTTCTGTAAAAGCCAGAAATAGCAAGGCCGAGCCAACGGTTAATAAAACATACAGCAACGAAGGCGGGTATTTATTTACTTTGATAAACGACAGGAAGGTAAAAAACGCATCCTTCTGCACTGTCCATTTAACAGGATCACCGTATACGTTAAGATACCTGATTATCACAAATAATACCAGTGAAGCAGCGCCAATGACAAATAAAGTCGTCCTGCGTTTTTCCACGCCGTACTCAGGGGTAAACAGTTGCCCCAGGCAATAGCCTAATGGCATAATTGCCACCAGCGGAATTATAGGATAACCTACTAAAAGGATTTCATGTCCCCAAAAAAACGGACGCTGATCATGAAGAAAGGCCCAGCCAAAACCAGCTAAGTTATTGCCGGCCACATGCACGCCATCCAATAAATTATGGCCGAATATAACTACAAGGCTAAGAACAAGAATAGCGGTTTTAGGCAAATGGATTAACGCCGCAAGTACAATCATACTTATCCCCAAAGCCCATATGGTTATAAACAGCAACATCGGGAAGGCGATATTAAAGTTCCAACCGAAATTAACTACCACCAACTCCAGGAACACCAGCCAAAGGCCACGTTTTACCAGGAAAACAGAAAGCTCATTTTTTGTTTTCTTGCGGCTCATTAAAAATGCCGACGTGCCTGCCAGCAGCATGAAAATGGGTGCGCAAAAATGGGTTATCCAACGGGTAAAAAACAATATGCCGGTTGTTTTATCCAAATCGAGCGGGTCAAATAAAAACGAACCCGAATACAGGTAATCGCGCACATGGTCAAGCGCCATAATGATCATGATGGTGCCGCGAAGAAAATCAATGGATGTTATCCTGTTTTTAATTGTTGTTGTCATTTCAATCGTTAATTGTTCAGGCCGATCTTTTGGGCTATCGGGCTTTAGGTTCCCTGTGTTGGATATTAAGCTGCAATTTGTCTATTTTTTTTTGTTTTAGAAATAAAAAGAGGTGAAGGCGGAATTTTAGACATTCGGATGATTTTTAAAGTTAATATCAAGCAATAATATTTTATCATTATTTTGCGGCTATGGATCAACCTGCCAAACTTAAACCACAGGCCGCGCTGGGCTTTATTTTTGTTACTATGCTGATAGATGTTATCGGCTTTGGTATCATTATACCCGTAATGCCTAAACTGATAGAGAAATTAATACATGGTACCGTTAGCCAGGCCTCGTTATATTCCGGGCTCATGCTGCTGGCTTATTCAATAATGCAGTTCCTGTTTTCGCCCATGATTGGCAACCTGAGCGATAAATATGGCCGCAGACCAGTCTTATTATCATCCCTGTTAGGGTTTGGTGTCGATTATCTTTTCCTTGCATTTGCACCATCAATTGGCTGGCTGTTTGTTGGCCGTACTATTGCGGGTATAACGGGGGCGAGTTTTACAACAGCATCTGCCTATATAGCAGATGTGAGCACTCCCGAAAAACGCGCGCAAAATTTTGGAATGATAGGTGTAGCTTTTGGCATCGGGTTTATAATTGGCCCCGTGCTGGGTGGTATTTTAGGAAAATGGAATGTTCACTATCCGTTTTTTGCAGCGGCTGGCTTAGCTTTATTAAACGCAGCTTATGGCTTCTTTATCCTGCCCGAGTCTCTTTCGTTAGAACATCGCCGTCCATTTAATTGGAAACGCGCCAATCCTTTAGGCTCATTATTACAGCTTAAAAAATATCCATCGGTAATAGGTTTAGCCGCCTCATTGTTCCTGGTATATTTTGCGGCACAATCTGTACAAAGCGTATGGACCTTTTATACTATCCTGAAATTTAACTGGAGCGAAGATATAGTGGGCTATTCATTAGGTTTTATTGGCTTAATGATAGCTATGGTTCAGGGTGGATTGATCAGGGTAACTTTGCCCAACCTGGGTCTGGAACGCAGTATATGGATGGGGCTTTTATTGTATAGCACCGGGTTGATATTGTTTGCTTTTGCCACCCATACCTGGATGATGTTTGCCTTTATGATACCTTACGCACTTGGCGGTATTGCCGGCCCGGCGCTACAAGGTTTGATGAGCAACCAGGTACCCGCCAATGAGCAGGGCGAACTGCAGGGCGGCCTAACCAGCCTTATGAGCCTAAGCTCGATATTTGGCCCATGGATAATGACCACCTTGTTTTATTATTTTACCAATTTTAAAAAACACCTTTATTTACCCGGGGCTCCGTTTATATTGGGTGCTATATTGATGTTGCTGGCTGCATTGCTGGCCATGAGGAGTTTTAAAAAGAAGCAAATGTAAAGTAGCGATATCAGCTTACAGCCCGAAATTTTATATCGTTATTGTATATACCCATTATTTTTGCTATATTAAAGCTTAACACGCCTTAAAAGGCAAATAATAACATTAATAATTAAAAACAATGGCTTATATTATGGTAGATATAGAAAGTGACGGCCCAATTCCGGGCGACTTTTCTATGATCTCTTTCGGCGCCGTACTTGTACAGGATGGCCTTGACAAAACTTTTTACGGACAGTTAAAACCAATATCTGAAAATTATATTCCCGAAGCGCTGGCTGTTTCGGGCCATACGCGCGAAGAGGTTTTATCCTTTGATGATCCGGCTACAGTGATGATCAATTTTGCAACATGGATAAAAACGGTTTGCAAAGATCAGCCCATTTTTATCAGCGACAATAACGGGTTCGACTGGATGTTCATCTGTTGGTACTTCCATCACTTTACGGGCAAAAATCCATTTGGCTTCAGTTCGCAAAACCTGGGCAGTTTGTACAAAGGCATGGTAAAAGATATGTTTAAAAACTTTAAACACCTACGCAAAACAGCACATACACACCACCCCGTTGATGATGCCAAAGGAAACGCCGAGGCATTAATTACCTTAAAACGCGAGCACGAGTTAAAGATTAAATTATAGATAAAATAATATGATAGGTTATATATTGGCCAAAATTAATATCTTCAAAACTTTTAAGGCGTATAAACCTTTATCAAATTAATGACTAAAAAACCTAAAAAGAAGCATTCGGCAGCGCTGGGCTTTATATTTGTAACGCTGTTTATTGATGTGCTTGGTTTAGCGGTTACTATCCCCGTAATGCCCAAACTGCTCGAAAACCTGGGCAATGTTGATGTAAGTACCGCCGCCCAATACAGCGGTTATTTAACCTTTACCTATGCATCGATGCAATTCCTTTTCTCATCAGTTGTAGGTAACCTGAGCGATAGGTACGGCCGGCGGCCTGTCCTGCTGAGTTCATTACTCGGCTTTGGAATAGATTATATTTTTATGGCCTTCGCCCCTACTATAGCCTGGCTTTTTGTTGGCCGGGTAATAGCCGGCATCACCGGTGCAAGTACCAGTACGGCAACGGCCTACATTGCCGATGTGAGCACCGGCAAAAACCGCGCAGCAAATTTTGGATTGGTAGGCGCGGCATCAGGTGTAGGGTTCATTGTAGGGCTGGCTATGGGTAGTTTCCTGGGCGAGATTAGCGTTAGGTTGCCATTTATGGCTGCCGCCGCCTTTGCGCTGGTTAATGCAGCATACGGCTATTTTGTACTTCCCGAATCATTAGCGCCCGAAAACCGCCGTAAATTTGAATGGAAAAAATCGAACCCCATAAGTTCATTACGCAGCCTTAACCGTTATCCCGCACTTGGTGGCCTGGTTGGTGCATTCGCGCTGGTTTATGTAGCCCAAAAAGCAGTAGAATACGTTTTAGCCTTCTTTTTAATTGAAAAATTTCAATGGAGCCAGATCAGCATAGGTTACCTGGGTGTGTTTATTGGCGTAGTACTGGTGGCTATACAGGGCGGGCTTATCAGGTATACTATCCCCAAGTTTGGACAGGAAAAAAACATTGTAGCCGGTTTGCTATTTTACGCACTTGGGTTGGTGCTTATTGCCTTTGCCAGCCATGGCTGGATGGTTTATGTTTACATGGTACCCTACTGCCTTGGAGGCATCTCGGGGCCTGCACTGCAGGGATTAATTACCGGTACAGTATCGGCAAAAGAACAGGGAGAGTTACAGGGCTCATTAACCAGCCTTACCAGTGTGGCTGTTATTATAGGGCCACTGTTGATGAGTTCGGTTTTTCACTTATTTACCCATAAAGATACCACAGCATATTTTCCTGGAGCCCCATACATACTGGGCGCCTTATTAATGCTGACGAGTGTGTTATTGGCCGTAAAAAGTTTTAAAAAAGTACCAGCCCCGAAGAAAGCAGTGAAAACAGTTTAATGATGATCTAAACCGCTTACACCTCCCGAGATTACAAACTTCATAATGTCGGCTGCGCTTTTATCAATGGGTTTTACTTTGCTGGCATCAATAATGATAACCTGCCCGGCAAATGAGTAAGAGTAAGGGAAATACACGGCAACTTCGCCGGGCAGCCCTAAAACAGCGAGGTCCTTTTGAACAAGAAAGCCAATTTTTTTCAGCCCGAACTCATTTATTTCTACCAAAACAGGCTCGTTAAATTTTTTCTCTTCGCCTACGAAGGCCTCGGTAAGGTCTTTTATAGATGAATACAGGAATGCGAAGATGGGTAAACGGTTAAACCAGCGCTTAAACCAGTGTTTTATCGGATCGGTAATTACGTTGGTAACCAAAATGCCCGCTATCATGATCACTACAATCACGTTCAGTATCCCCAGGCCCGGTATATACAGATGCTTCCCTGTTTTATCAACCAGCAGATCACTCAAATTCAACGCCTTATCAATTGTTGATACGCCCCAGTACATCAAAAAAATTGCCGCGCCTATAGGTACAACTACCAACAGGCCTTTGGCAAAATACCTGATTAAAACCCGCACAAAATTGTTCATAAGCCCCTAAAATTTCTCGCCGTAAAAATACACCCTTTTAAATTGGCAAAAAAATAAAATAAAGAGGGAGCGGCAAACGCTGGCAAGACTACTGGTTACATTTCTATAGTTTACATTTTTCACAACTATTTCACACTTTATTTTACACTATAAGTGCAGTTTTCAATTTTATAATATGGTTATAAATTCAATATGTAGATTCAGCATTCTAAATCAACACTTATGTCACATATTACTTGCAAAAAATGTAAATCACAAATGGTTAGGCGGGACCACAGACCTCCCTTTGTAAAAAAATTTTTAGGCTTTTTACCACTGAAGTGGTATAGTTGTGATTATTGTTTAAACTCTTTTTATAAATTGTCTTAACACGATTATCTGTTCGGCGCATCTACTGATTTGTCAGAGCTAACGTTCAAGCAAATATGGCTAACGAAGTTCACGCGGCGCAGGTGGGCAAATTATTCTTCTTGTCCATTTTTGACAAAAAAGCATTAAAAATATTTCAAAAGCCTACTCGTAAAAATATACCCTTTTTACCCGCTGCGAAACATTAGTTAATATCTCGTACGGAATGGTGCCTATCTGTGTGGCCAACTCCTCAATACGCTGGTGCTGTTCGTCAAATATAACTACCTCATCTCCCTCGTTTACATCAAGGCCGCTTACATCCAGCATACACATATCCATGGTGATGTTACCTACGGTTGGCACCAGGGTTCCTTTTACCAGCATTTTACCTACGCCGTTGCCAAATGCCCGCAAATAGCCGTCGGCATAACCAATACGCACAGTGGCAATTTTGCCGTCTTTAGCCAGCTTACCACTGCGGCTGTAGCTGATTGTATCTCCCGCTTTTATTTTTTTTACCTGTGCAATGCTTGTTTTTAAACTGGCTATAGGCTGCAACGCCCTGTTTGAAGCAGGCACCGCCGAATCAATACCATATAAGCCAATGCCCAACCGTACCATATCATACTGTGCCGAAGGCCAACGGATGATGCCAGCCGTATTACACAAATGCTTAATAACGGTATAACCAAGCGAGCGTTCAATCTCTTTAAATGCCTTTTCAAAACGTTTTATTTGTGTTTTGGTAAACTCGTCGTGTTTAACAGCCTCGCTTGCTGCCAGGTGCGAAAAAACAGATTGTACACGCATGTACCTGTTGACTTCCAGCATATCGCATAGGGTATCTATTTCATGATTCTCAAAGCCCAGCCTGTGCATCCCGGTGTCTATTTTGATATTTACAGGATAGTTTGATATGTTGCGCCCTTTAGCATAACTCACAAAATCATCCAGCAAACCGAAACTATAAATTACCGGCTCCAACTTGTATTCGGTCAGCTTATCAAATGCCGATGCTTCGGGGTTCAGTACCATGATGGGCAAATTAATTCCGGCCTGCCGTAATGCAGCCCCCTCATCAATATAGGCAACCGCCAGGTAATCAACCTTGTTGTATTGCAGCATATTGGCTACCTCAAAAGTGCCGCTGCCATAGCTAAAGGCCTTCACCATCGCCATCACCTTTACGCCAGGTTTCAGTTTAGATTTATAAAAATCTAGATTACTCAATAGGGTATTCAAGTTAATCTCTAAAATGGTTTCATGGGCTTTTTGGGCCAGCGCACGGCTTATCCGTTCAAACTCAAAACTACGCGAGCCTTTAATCAGGATAGTTTCATCTTTAAAATCAAGCTGCTTCAGGTGCTGCAGCATAGCGGCGGTATCATTAAAAAAATGATGCTCAGCTACGCTAAAGTATTCTTGATGGCCTACCAAAGCCTCGCCAACACCAATGAATTTATCTACCTGTTTACCGGCCACCATATCAGCAACCTGTTGATAAAGCACATCCTGCGGCAACCCCGACTGATAGATATCCGACAGTATCAATGTTTTTTTCTGATGCTGGTTTTGCTGACCTAAAAAGTTAAGTGCAATTTCCAAAGATTGCAAATCGGAGTTGTAAGAGTCATCAATCACCGAGCAATTGTTTATGCCGTTTTTTAATTCAAGGCGCATGCTCACCGGCACCAGGCGTTCAATACGTTTGTCTGCCTCAACCGCGCTGTACCCAAGGGCAAGCATGGTTGCCCAGCAAATAATCGCATTTTCTATCGAAGCTTCATCGGTAAAAGGCACCAGGCATTCAATCTCCTGCTTTTGATAGTAGGCGCGCAGGTAATAATTTTTGGAGATCACCGTTCCGCTAAAAACATATAAATCGGCCTGGTTAAATTTGCGGCTCCAGGTAAATGTTTCTTTTGCCGGTATATCGGCCTTGTAATCTATCAGCTGGTCGTAATTGCAAATCAGTTTTTGGCTGTTTTTAAATAATTTGAGCTTCTCCAAAACCTTCTCTCGTCTATTGGCAAAACCCTCGTCATGCGCGGTACCGATGTGGGTAAGCACACCTACCTGGGGCTTAATAATAGCCTCCAACTTTTCCATTTCATTTATGGTTGATATTCCGGCTTCAAAGATACCCAGATCATTGCGGCTGCTTATTTGCCATACCGAAAGCGGCACTCCAATTTGCGAGTTATAGCTCTTAGGGTTACGTACAATATTTTTATCGGCATTCAGTAGCTGGTAAAGCCACTCCTTTACAATAGTTTTACCATTACTGCCTGTTATGCCTATTACTTGCAAATTAAACCGGCTGCGATGGTAGGCAACCAAAGTTTGTAAGGCGGCTAATGGGTCGGCTACTATCAAAAAGTTGGCTTCGGGTAAGTTAAATTCGGGGCCATGCTCTACCACAAAATTACGTACGCCCGCGGCGTAAGCGCCGGCAACAAACTCGTGGCCGTTACGCCTGCCACTTAGGGCAAAAAACAAGCCTTCGGCGGCGTTATTTAAACGGCGGCTATCGGTAAACAGTGCACTGATGATGTACTCTTTTACAATGTTGCCACCCGCATTAATGATCTGTTTAACTTCGGTTATCTGGTACTGGTTGTTAAGCATGGTACGAATTTGGGCATATTAATTTAACTATAGCATATTTTTTGACGAATTTTGACTGCCAATGGATGGCCCTAAAAAAATCAAGATAACCGACCCCAAAATAGCCCTGGCCAAGGCCGAAAGTTATTGCGCCTACCAGGAACGATCGCAACAAGAGGTGCGCGACAAGCTTTACGAATGGGGCTTATGGCCCGATGCCATTGAGCAGGTAATAAGCGAACTGATACAAGGTAACTTTTTAAACGAAGAGCGCTTTGCCAAAGCCTACGCCAAAGGCAAGTTTAGCCAGAAAGCCTGGGGCCGAATAAAAATAAAACAAGGCCTTAAACAGAAACGCGTGCCTGATGTATTGATTAAAAAGGCCATGTTAACCATTGATGCCGACGATTATTTTGCAGTGTTAACCAGGCTATTGGATAAAAAAGCGGGTACCATAAACGAGAAAAATGAACTTAAGCGCCGTTATAAGCTACAACAGTACGCTATGGGGCGCGGGTATGAGGCAGACCTGGTTGCAGAAGTTTTGAAAGTCAACCACTTATAAACTATTTTAAAAAAAGTGAAATTTTCCCTTGCAGAACATCCAATTCTGTCTATATTTGCACTCCCGCAAACGAGATAGGCACACAGCTTACTTAAAGCAGGAAGAATACCAATGCGAAAGTAGCTCAGTTGGTAGAGCACGACCTTGCCAAGGTCGGGGTCGCGAGTTCGAATCTCGTCTTTCGCTCAAAGCCCTTCCATCAAAAAGAAGGGTTTTATTTTTAAAGGTTAATCACCTGCTCAGATGGTGGAACTGGTAGACACGCAGGACTTAAAATCCTGTTCCCGTAAACGGAGTGCGGGTTCGATTCCCGCTCTGAGTACTTAAAAATGAGGCGATTAGGTGAAAGACACTAATCGCCTCATTTCGTTTCAGGACAACCATGTTGTCCTGAAAATTTCAATTTACCGGCCCATCGTTGTTTAACTCTATAGAACGATCCATTGCGTCACCTAAATAGGGCCAGTCTGAAAACAGTCCAAACGGTTCCTACCTAGTTATCTAAGAAACACAGTTGATGAAAAGGCCAGTCACCGCTCAACGATAAATTGAACACTCGAGGTCGAACATTAACATACCGTTCTTCGGGAACTTTCATGACCAATCTCGTCTCTGGCATATTGTCTATCCCTTCTTCCTAAAAAACCAGCCATCAAATTTGATAGCCTTAAAATCCAGTCAAATTACACTGATCTATAATTGAAACCAGCGTTAATAAATTGTATTTTAAACAATTAAATTTCTTTTTAGGGATTTATTAATGATATCTTTAAGATTATTTACCAGCAATCATAAACTAATATTTACGCCGAATACCGCCATGAAGCTCAGGGCTTTATTTTTACTCCTGTTAATGAAGTTTACTTTAAATTATGTAAACGCGCAAAATAACCAGTTTCGGTTTTCCCATCTCGATATTAATACAGGCCTCTCCCACAACCAGGTAAACTGTATTTATAAGGATAACAAGGGTTTTATGTGGTTTGGTACCCTATCGGGCTTAAATAAGTATGATGGTTACAGTTTTAAAACTTTTAAGCATGTTGCCGGCGATACTACTACGTTAGATGATGATTACATTGTAAGCATAAACCCCGGGCCCGAAAATAAGCTGTGGATAGAAACCCGTACGGGCTTTAATATTTATGACCCCGCTACCGAAAAGTTCAGCAAAAACCTGAAGGATTTCATGTACAAAATTAAGGTATACGACACCTACATTTTAGCCATAAAAAAAGACAGATTAGGCAATTTCTGGTTTTTGGAGCATCACAAAACACAGGGGCTCTTTAAGTATGACCCTGTAACAAAAGAAACTATTAACCTGCTTCATAAACAAGGTGATACCACATCTATTTATTCAAACCTGGTTACCGATCTGTCGGTTGATTCAAAAGGAAATATATGGCTCATATCAAGCGCCGGCGTATTGGAGCGGCTGGATCCTAAGAGTTACAAGGTTAATTACCGATTGAAACTTGAGCAGCTGCCGGCGGCATTAAGTACCACTTATAAAATTTTTATTGATAAGCATGATGATATCTGGGCCTTTGTTCCCAGTTATTCAAAGGGTGTATTTTTCATTAGCCCTAAAACCAAAGTAATTAAACATATTTTAAAAGCGACGGGCAGTATAAATACCGATGTCATATCTGATGTTATCCAGGACGATAAAAACAGGATTTGGATTGCCACAGATCATGGGGGGATTAACATACTTAACAAACAGGATTTTACAACGCAATACCTGCTTAATCGGGAAGATGATGATAAAACGGTAGGTCAAAACAGCATCACCTGTGTTTATGTGGATGATATAGGCATTATCTGGTGCGGCAGTTATAAGCGGGGGATAAGTTATTATCACCAAAACATTATAAAATTTGCCAGCTACACGCATCACCTGTCGGATAAAAGCAGCCTGCCATTTAGCGACGTAAACAGTTTTGCCGAAGATAAACTGGGCAATATATGGATAGGCACCAACGGCGGAGGGCTGATTTACTGGGACAGGAAGACAGGTAGCTTTAAACAATACCTGCACAACACTGCCGATAAAAACAGCCTTACCAATAATGTTGTAGTAAAGCTATTTATTGATCACGAACAAAAGCTGTGGATAGGCACGTACTATGGCGGCCTTGATTGCTTTGATGGCAAGGTATTTAAGCATTACAGGCATAGCGATGCCAACGCAAACAGCATATCTGAAGACAGGGTTTGCGCCATAACTGAGGATAGCGACCATAACTTATTGGTGGGTACCTTATCGGCTGGTTTGAATGTGCTTGATAAAAACAGGAATGTGGTTGCCGCATACCGGTTTGACGGAGACATGAACAAAAGTTCCATCCACTCCAATTACATCAGTTCGGTTATTGAAGACAGGCGTAAAAATTTATGGATTGTTACGGCCTACGGCTTAGATCTTTTAGTAAAAAAAGATCACCAGTTTTTGCATTACTTACATGACGAAAAGGACGCCAACAGCCTCATTAACAACAACACCAATAATATACTGGAAGATAAAGATGGCTTGATTTGGATAAGCACCCGCGAAGGCATCAGCATATTTGATTATAAAACCGGAAAATTCACCAATATTAATAAGCTTGATGGCTTGCCCGATAATACAGTGATTGATATGCAGGAGTTTAGCCGTAATAATATATGGGTAAGTACTCCTAATGGTTTATCAAGCATTTTTATCGATCGTTCGGCAGGCAAGCTCAAGTTTCGTTTTGTTAACTATAACGAAACAGAAGGGCTACAAGGGCGGGAGTTTACCGAAAACTCATCGTACAAAACCAAGGCAAGGGAGCTGCTGTTTGGTGGCGGCAATGGGTTTAATATTTTCAAACCTTCAAATATCCTAAATAACACCAATCCGCCAAATTTGGTCTTTACCGATTTGCAAATCTTTAACCAATCGGTAAAGGTTGGTGATAAGGTGAACGGTTCGGTAATATTAACGCAGTCTATCGTGGATTTAAAAGACCTTAAGCTAAAATATAATGACAACGTTTTTGCTATAGAATTTGCGGCTCTTAATTATTTTAACCCCAATAAAATAAATTACCAATACCGAATGGATGGATTTGATAAGCGGTGGATAAACGCCGATAACAAGGTTCGCAAAGCCACTTATACCAACCTGGACCCGGGCGACTATGTGTTCAGAGTTCGCGCTGGCAACAACGAAAGCTGGAACGGGAAGGAACTTACGTTAAATATCAATATATCGCCGCCATTTTGGAAAACCACCTGGGCTTACATCTTATATACATTATTGGCGGTAGGCTCATTGTTATATCTAAGAAGAAGAGGCATCCAAAAAATACGTACGCAATTTTCTATCGAGAAGGAGCGGGAAGAGGCGCAGCGGATGCACGAGTTGGATTTAATGAAGATTAAATTTTTCACCAACGTAAGCCATGAGTTCCGCACCCCCCTATCGCTCATTATGGCCCCGGTGGATAAGATCCTGAAACAAATTGCCGAACCTGAAGTGCAACGGCAGCTGATGCTGGTAAACCGTAATGCCAAACGCCTACTAAACCTGGTAAATCAATTGCTTGATTTCAGGAAGATGGAGTACCAGGAATTAAAACTGCATAAGATGAACGGCGACATTATTGGCTTTATAAAAGACCTTTCGCTTGCATTTACCGATGTGGCCGATCAAAAAAGCATCCGTTTTATTTTCGATTCAGAAATAGACACCTACTACACAAGCTTTGACCATGATAAAATAGAGCGGATCATGTTCAATTTGCTATCAAATGCCTATAAGTTTACCCATGAGGGAGGGCAGGTAAGCGTTTTAATTAACCTGATTGATAAAAAGGATACTGGTGAGCATTTGTTAGAAATAAGGGTTATTGACACAGGTATTGGCATTGCTGCCGATAAGCTGAACCGGATCTTCGATCCCTTTTTTCAGAACGACCTACCCGGATCAATGCTTAACCAGGGCAGCGGCATAGGCCTATCTATAACCAAAGAATTTGTTAAGCTGCACGAGGGGGAGATATATGTTGAGAGCGAATTTAACCAGGGCAGTTGCTTTACGGTTTTATTGCCGCTGGTGCAATTGGATATCAGTGTTTTAACAGATACGATGATGCCGTTTGAACATTCCACTGAACTTTCTCCGTTATATAGTCTGCCCAAAATCGACTCCCTAAAAGACAACAGGGATAGCAAAAGGCCAACAGTGTTATTGGTTGAAGACAATGACGATTTTAGGTTTTATATTAAAGACAATTTAAAGTCGGCATTCAATGTGATTGAGGCCGAAAACGGAAAAAAGGGCTGGCAAAAGGCCCTGGCCCAACACCCTAACCTGATAGTAAGCGACATCAGCATGCCCGAGATGAACGGTATCGACCTTTGTTTAAAGATAAAAAATGATAAACGCACCTCGCATATTCCGGTAATATTGTTAACCGCGCTAACCGGCGAAGACCAGCAATTAAAAGGATTGGAAACCGGTGCAACAGATTACCTTACCAAGCCTTTTAACTTCGAAATATTACAATCGAAGATCAGGAATATACTGAGCCAGCAGGAAAGTATGCGCAAAACCTATACCAAGCAGCTGGAAGTAAGCCCAACCGAAATGCATATCGATTCGCCGGACGAGCAGTTTATGAAAAAGGTGCTTATTTTGATTGATAGCAATATTTCTAACCCCAATTTCTCGGTCGAGGAATTGAGCAACGAAGTTTTTGTAAGCAGGTATACCCTCTACAAAAAAATCCTGGCCATGACAGGCAAAACCCCCAACGAGTTGGTTCGGTCGATGAGGTTGAAACGCGCCGCCCAGCTATTGGAAACAGGTCATTTAACCATCTCCCAAATTTGCCATAAAGTAGGCTTCAAAAGCCAGAAATATTTTGTGAAGATGTTTAAAGCCGAATATAATACCATCCCCTCGAAGTTTGCAGAAGCTGCCGAAGAAATTGAATCTTAGCGTGGTGTAAGCCTTATAATGACATGTTTTTAATATGTCATTGCTATCAGGATGATCCTGAAAAAAATGGGGATGACGAGCAACGAAATATAGTTAAACCAATGTCCAAAACTACCGTCATTGCGAGGCACGAAGCAATCGCGAACTATATATGGCGGACCTGCACCGTTCACGATTGCCACGCTGCGCTCGCAATGACATGGTTGTTGTGAGGCTATAAAATCAACATCTCATCCCTGTTTTTTCCGGTTTAACAAATTATGCCTTGCAATGATGCTCTTTTTTTAATTTTAGACCGCCCCTAAGTGAACTACCCACAAGTTCAAACAGTCAAACTATAAACCTTTTCAAAGGCGATACTGTGTATCAAAGTGTAACGCTTTTTTTACGCATTAGTAAAAAGCGTCATCTCGAAAACGCAAGGTAAAATTGCCTGTTATCCTCATCACAGTGATACTATTTTTTCAGTTCAAAATGTAATGCTAAATCGTTTATGGGGATACATTTGTAACTTTTGCACGTCAATTTTCAATAAATATCTTTAGTTTAATCAATTAAATAATTGATAATCAATATCATATACAAGATTGACATTTGTACCCCTATTTATCCACAACCGGGTTTGGTTTCGCATATAATTTTACCCTCATTATAAACATGTATTAATGCCCGGCAATAATATTGCCCGGTTTAGTATAAACCTGATAAGCGTATATAACCAATTTTATTAAAGCAATTGTTTGTCATTTATTGATGGGAACAACAGACACATAAACATTGATGATTTTCATTAATAATTATGCACGTGTTAAAAAAGATGATGGCAGCTATAGTAACGGAACCAATAAAATCAAATAAAAACCAAATAAACTAAGTAAATCAATTATGCGAAAAATTCTACGAATGGCATTGCTGTTTTTGTCTCTTTTTGTATGCTTCCGGGCAGGGGCGCAAAACCTGGCGACAGTAATCAAAGGAACAGTAACAGACGACAAAGGCATAACCTTGCCCGGGGCTTCTGTCAGGGTAAAAAATAGCCAGGCTTCGGCTATAACAGATAAGGATGGTAATTACAGCATCAGCGTACCCAGTGGCGGTACCGAACTTACTTTCTCGTTTATCGGGATGAAACCGCAAGACGTTGTTATAGGCAAAAAAACTATTATTAATGTTGTATTAGTCAACATGTCTACCGCATTAACCGATGTGGTAGTAATTGGTTACGGCCAGCAAAAGCGCCAGGACGTAAATGGTGCCATATCATCGGTAACCGCCAAGGATATTCAGAATATCCCGCAAACAAGTGTTGACCAATTGCTACAAGGTAAAGCAGCAGGTGTTACTGTTACCAACGGTACAGGGGCGCCAGGTAGTTCGGCCTCTGTGCACATCAGGGGGATAACATCTCTTTCGGGTTCAAATGAGCCTTTATATGTGGTTGACGGTGTATACATTGATGGTTCTGCCTATACCACCCAAAATCAAAATAATGGCGAAAATACAGTTAGCCCTCTAAGCTATATTAACCCAAATGATATTGCATCTATTGATATTTTGAAAGATGCATCCGCTACAGCTATATACGGTAGCCGTGGCTCAAATGGTGTTATCATTATTACCACAAAAAAGGGTAAAAACAGTTCGGCTCATTTAAATTACGATGGTTATTACGGCATTCAGCAACAAGGACATTTCCTTAAAATGATGAACCTACCTCAATACGCCGCTATACAAAACGCGATAGCCGATATTACCGGCATAGGCCGCAGGGGTGAGTTTGCTGATCCCACTGTACTTGGCCCGGGTACCGATTGGCAAAAAGAGGTGTTCAGAACCGCGCCAATGCAAAGCCATAACCTTTCGATGAACGGTGGTAACGAAAACGTAAATTACTATATTTCAGGCGGCTTCCTTAAACAAAACGGTACCATCATAGCGTCAAACTTCAAACGCTACTCTTTCCGTACAAATGTTGAGGGAAAATTAAAGGATTGGTTTAAACTTGGTTCAAATATGACACTAAACCGTACCGACCAGAATATCGGTGCGAGTGATAACGGTGGTATCGTTTACCAGGCATTGTTGAATGCTCCCGATCAGGCGGCCAGCAATCCGGATGGCAGTTATACTGTTGCCCCCGCATCATACGGTAGCGGTGTTTTTATAAGCCCCGTTGCATTGGCAAGCTTAAACACCAATAACCTGGTGCGAAGCCAAATAAATGCGAATTTTTACGCTGATATTCGTTTTTTGAAAAATCTGACGTTAAGGTCGGAAATTGGCGGTTATGATAATTTTTCAAAAAGTGTATTGTTCTTCCCATCGTACACCGTAACTTCTCCTACTAATCCTTCGCTTATATATGGCAACCCTATAGCAAGTTTGAGTGAATATACTGATCAGGCTTTAGGATGGAACTGGAAGGAGTACATTACCTACAATCATACGTTTGCCCAAAAACATAATATAACTGCAACAGCAGGTTATGAATTGAATGAAGGCAACTACAACAGCATGAGCGCCGGAACTAATACTTTTTTAAGTAACGATTTACCGACACTTAATCTCGGTGGTGCTAAAATACCCACAATTGGCGAAAACAAGTCGTCCAATACCTTGCAGTCCTTTTATGCCCGTACAATTTATGACTACGATAACAGGTATAGCCTAACTGCAACTATCCGGTCGGATAGGTCGTCAAACTTTGCACAAGGCCACCAGACAGGTTATTTCCCGTCTGCAGCCCTTGGATGGACGGTTTCAAACGAATCATTTATGACCGGCATTAAAAGCGTTGCTGATAATGTGAAATTCAGGATTGGTTACGGTGAGGTGGGTAACCAGAACATACCGGGTTACCAGTACGGGTCTGCACTTAACCCTACTATCACGGGCTTAGGTACTGGTTTTAACGTATCAAATTATAACAATCCTAACCTAACCTGGCAAACATCTATACAAACTGATATAGGTTTGGATTTCACTTTATTCGGCAGGGTTAATGCAACTGTCGACTGGTATAATAAAACCTCGAAGAAATTCCTTTTCCAGGCACCCCTACCCGAGTTTTTAACCGGCGGCCCCAATTATCTTGGGGGGATCAGTTCGCTTTATGTAAACGGAGGCGAGGTTAGCAATAAAGGTATCGAGTTTAGCATCAATTCAAAAAACATCGTTTCAAAGAATTTTAACTGGAATACTACGGTAACTTTTAGCCATTACGTTAATAAAGTGGTTTCTACCTACAACAACAGTATAATTAACGCCAGCGTTACCTCGGGCTTTTTGCAGATCCCGGTTACCCGTACTCAAGTTGGCGGCCCTATAGGCGAGTTTTATGGATACACTGTTAAAGGAATATTTAAAACAGAAGACCAGCTGCAAAACGCGCCAATACAATTTGGCCAGCCTATAAGCACTACATTGGGCACCCTTGGTTCAACAACTTTAGGCGATATACAATATGTTGATACCAATCATGATGGCAAGATTGATGCAAGCGATATGAGTGCTATCGGTAATCCTAACCCAACCTTTACCTATGGTTTTACCAATAATTTCAGTTATAAAGGTATTGATCTGTCTATATTCCTGTATGGGTCATATGGCGGTAAAGTGCTGAATTACCTGGATTACACGATAGAAGGCCTGAATGGTTTATACACCAATCAACTTGCCGAAGCTGCAAATTACTGGAGCCCATCTAACCCTAATTCCACCATCCCTGCTCCAAAAGGCGGCGTTAACCCAAACCTTAACATGTCAACCAGATTTTTGCAAAGCGCTTCTTTTTTAAGGTTTCAAAATGTGCGTTTAGGATATAATGTACCGGCAGCCTGGGCTAAACGTATTGCACTTAGCGGTTTAAAAGTGTATTGCAGTGCACAAAACCTGTTCGTAATAACAGGTTATAAAGGCCTTGACCCCGAAGTTGGCCAGCAAAACCAAAACGTGTTTTTAACCAATGTGGATTTGGGAAGATATCCTTCGCCAAGGGTTATTTCTTTTGGAATAAACGCGGAATTTTAATTTGACCATAAAAGATTTAAAATGAAAGCAAATATTAAATATATAATCAGCGCAACGGTTATCGGTTTTGTTACCATGACAGGCTGTAAAAAAGATTTCTTCAACAGGCCGCCCGAAAATGCGATAGCTATTGACAATTTTTATAAAACCGATGCCCAGGTAGCATCAAGCACACTTAATCTTTATAATTCTCCCTGGTTTAATTATTGCGCCAAACCGGGCTGGGCAGTATGCGAGATGACCGGCGGTAACGGCCGCAGCTATTCATCAGATGTTACCGATTTTGGTAACCTGAACGGCGCCGTTACCAACCTCAATTCGCAAAATGATGCCGCGTGGTCATCATTATGGACAGTTGTGGCGCAAGCTAATGCCCTTATCAATTTAATGCCCCCAAGAGCAGGCGCGGGCGTAACCCCAGCTGTTTTAAACAATGCTTTGGGCGAAGCACATTTTATGCGTGCCATGGCTTATTTTCATATTGTGAGGTTATGGGGAGCCGTGCCTATTATTGAGGATGCCAGTAACTTTTTAACCAATTTCCAGGTAAATAGCAACAGGATAGAAGACATATACACCTTGATGGTTAAGGATATGAAATTTGCTGAAGCAAATTGTACCAAGATGATCAGGACAGGAGCTATCACTCAAGGCCATGTGTCAAGTGGTTCAGCTTCGGCTATGCTGGCCAAATTATACCTGTATATGCAGGATTATCCTAATGCGCTTGCAGAGGCACAAAAAGTAATCAACAGCGGAGAGTTTAAATTATATGGGATAGATCTGCCTAATAAAACTTACAACGATCTGTTTAAAACAGCCAATAATAATAACGAAGAGAGTATTTGCCAGATACAATGGGCTGGCGGTGCATCCTATGGTCACGGAAACCCGGCTCAGGCTTTTTTTGCGGCAAGTGGTATTATTACCGGTACGGGTGATGGCTATAGCGTATTAGGCCCCACTATCGACTTACAAAACTCTTACGAAGGGGGCGATTTACGCCTGCATGCTACTATTATGCAAGCCAAGGATTTTTATCCCGAAATTACTGCAGCGGCCGGAGGTTACACCGTGCCTGATAATATCAATTCCCAGGGTACTGATGCTGCTATTAAAAAATATGTGGTTGGTACACCTGCAGACAATGGCGGTGTTGGCGCGGCGCAATCTGCGGCAAATAACACTTATTTAATGCGTTATGCCGAAGTTTATTTAATTGCAGCAGAAGCAATTGTTGGCAAAAACTCTACCTCGACAGATGCGCAAGCGCTGGCTTATATTAATACAATCAGGAAAAGGGCAAATTTAGCGCCATTAACCGTAATAAAACGTAATCACGTAGTTCCTAATCCTAACTATGATGCCACTTTTAATAATGCAGTGCCTACTACCATTATCCAGGACGATATTTTAACTGAAAGAAGGCATGAATTTGCTATCGAAAACGACTACTGGTTTGACCTTTGCCGCATTGACGGATGGAATGGTATATTGAATAACTCGCACCCGCTTGCTACTCAATTTATAAGCCAGCAGGAAAGAGGCACTTATGCTAATGACCGCAAAACTGTTTACCACAGCGCGGTTACACCAAAAAGTACCGACTTTTTATTGCCTATACCAATAAATGAAACAACCGCCGACCCTAAATTATTAGAACCAGCAGTACCATACACTTTTAAATAAATACAGCTATGAAAAATTTAAAATCGATATTTTCTTACTGCATACTTTCGCTCGTGGTGGTATTCAGTATCAACTCCTGTAAAAAGCATGATAGCGGCGGGGATGGCCCTCCGGTTATTACCAGGATACGCACCGTTTATAAAAGCACCCAAACTTCGCAAACAGTTACTGCTTTTGACTCAACTACAACCGACGGGAGCATAGGAACCTTATATGCAGTGATAGGTAATAATTTAAGCACAACTAAAGCTATTTATATTAATGGTGTTTCTATATACTTTAACATAGCTTATTCATCAAACACCACGCTTCAGTTTTCAGTACCTACCACGGTGCCGTTTAGCAACGACACTACCAGTAATGTACTTACTGTTGTTACTGCCCACGGAAAAGTTAGTACCCCTTTTATAATTGAACAGCCTGTCCCCGGCATAACTTCGGTTAGCCAGTTGGCAGGTAACGCCGGCGATGTTATCACCATAACAGGTACAACATTCAATGGCCTTACCAGTGTGGCATTTGGTACGGTACCGGCTACGGTACTTACCAAATCGCCTACTGTAATAACCGTAAAAGTGCCATCAGGCGTAACTGCTGCACATCTATTGGTCACCACATCAGCTACTAAAGGCGGTGGTGTAGGTACAGGACCGGTTGTAACTTCGGGCACAAGCTTATTATCCAACAACGTTTCGTCGGCAAAACAAACCAATTCAATATTTGGCTTCAACACAGCAATTTTTGAAGACGGATACGAAAACGGCTGGAGCGATTATGGCTGGGGTGGCGGACCGAAAGATGATAATACCAATTTCAGGAGAGGGACAAAATCCAGGACGTACAGCTACACCGGCGGGTACGATGGTTATGTAATACAGCCTGGCAGCGGAAACAGTGTTGGTGCCAATACTGCTCTTAAGTTTTCAATATTTGGCGGCAAGGGCACTACAGGTAAAAATATACACCTGGTACTCAATTACAATTTTAACACTGCCGTGCAGATAACCCTTACCGAAGGCAAATGGACAGATTATCAAATTCCAATTGCTAACTGGGCCGACGCCGGTAATCCGGTACCTTCAAGCATCACCGCCCTGGTTTTCCAGGAATTCAGCGGCAACTCATCTACTTTTAGTATGGATGATGTTGGCCTTGTAGATGTAAAATAACAGGCTTAATCAATATCGTTGCCAGGATAAACCTGGCGACGATATTTTAAATTCATTTGACTGATGAAAGCGATTAAAATAATATTCAGCATGGGTTTGATATTGCTGATGTTAAAAGCCAACGCGCAAAAAAATCTGCTAACCAACGGCGGCTTTGAAGATGATTTTTACGGCTGGAATGATGGCGGCGGGCAGGTTACCCCATGGAATATTAAAAGCGGTAAAAACAGCTGCGCCATTGTAACCACCAATACCGATAAGTGGGTGGGTATTGATCAAACCGTCCGGATTCCCAAAAAAGCTACAGCCATTGAATTTAGCGCCTGGCTAAAAACCTTAAATGTTGTTAAAGGCAAAAATGACTGGGAAGGAGCCCTGTTTAGCGTTGCTTTTTTGGATAGCAATGATAAAGAAATAAATGGCGGCGACAATATTGCCCGCCTAACCGGCGACCAGCAATGGACGCTTTATACCAAAGTGATTAAAATACCCCAAAAGGCCGTAAGTTTTAAAGTTTTGATTGCGATGGGTAACGCCTCGGGTACCATGATAGCAGATGATGTTGCAGCTAAAGAGCTAATTGAGCAGCCTGCCGTAAAGTAACCATCTTATACAGCTACTTAGCCTAACTAACTTGTTTTTGAATTTTGTGATACAGATTATTTTATGACGACAAGCAATGTAATGCGCGAAAATACCCCGCTGACAGCAGGCGATTGCTTTACTGTTTTTGCGAAGGTTGATAATAATTTTGAAGGCCAGCTTCATTACCATGACGATTATGAACTTCATTTGGTTTTAAACGCCAAAGGGGCCAAACGCGTTGTTGGCGGACATATAGATGTAATTGACGATTTGGAACTGGTACTGGTAGGCCCCGGCCTTTATCATGGCTGGTTTACCAACGAGTGTGAAAGCCAGCAGATAACCGAGATTGTTATCCAGTTTCATAAAGACCTTTTTGACGAGAAGTTTTTACAGCGTAACCAGCTTAGTTTTTTAAAGGGAATGCTGCAGCGTGCGCCGCTGGGGGTTCTTTTCTCGCCCAAAACAATTCTGGCGGTTAAAAACCGGCTCCTGGCGCTGAATAAGCAAAGCGGCTTTACATCGGTTTTAGAATTGCTATCCATATTGCACGAACTCTCAACTTCGGCAGATATGAAAACCCTGTCAGATCCGAGCTTTATTAACCAGAAATTTTACCATAACAGCCGCCGTATCGAAAAAGTATTTGAGCATATGAATAGCAACTACAACCGCAAGGTTTCCCTTGCCGAGGTTGCCCGCGTTGTTCACATGCCCGAAGCATCGTTCAGCAGGTTTATAAAAAAGCGTACCGGCAAAACTTTTACCGATAGCTTAAACGAAATAAGGTTGGGACATGCATCGCGGATGCTCATTGACTCCACCACTACCGTAGCCGAGATAGCCTATGAGTGTGGTTTTAACAACATATCCAATTTTAACAGGATTTTTAAACGCAAAAAACAATTTACACCCAACGAGTTCAGATCAACCTATATGGTTGCAAGCTTTACGCATGGCCCGCACGTTAGCTTAAAAGCATCAGTAGCTTAATTTATACAAAAAAAAGGCAAACAAAAAAGGCCCAATAAATACCGCGATGGTAAAAAACAGGAAAATGAAAGTGATAATAAATAGTGTATTTACAATATTATTGGCCCTTATAACTTTAACGGCATGCAAAAAGGATAAAAAGACTGATACAACAGCTGTTGATACAGGAAACGGCGGGGCAACAGGCCTAATTATATCACCAACCGACCCTGGCATCGCGGTTTCGCAAGGCTTTTTTTTAGATAGCTGGCAAGCTAAAACATTTACAAAGCCGGCTACGCAAAACGCGGCTAAGCCAACCGCATCTTCAATAACTGTAACCGCGGATTTTGCCCAAGTGGTGTCAAAAGTTTCAAAAAACTTGTTTGGCAATAATATGAATCCATTTACCGGCCAATATACCGATGCCGGCCTGGTAAAAAACATCACTAATCTATCGCCTAATATTATCAGGGCGCCGGGGGGCAGTTTATCTGATGTTTATTTTTATGATCTGCCTGCGGGTGGTAAACCGGCTGATGTGCCTGCCCAACTATTAAAGGCCGATGGCAGTGTCGACCCTACCAGTGGGTATTGGAGTGGTATGGTAACCGATAGCTGGTCGATAAGTCTTAGCAATTACTATTCGCTGTTACAAAAAACAAATAGCACGGGTATTATCACAGTAAATTATGGGTATGCCCGTTATGGGTTGAGCGATAACCCGGTTGAAACTGCCGCGCATTATGCTGCCCAATGGGTTAGGAATGATAAAGGCCGAACCCAATTGTGGGAGGTTGGCAACGAAAATTTTGGCAACTGGGAAGCCGGGTATCGCATTGATGTATCAAAAAATAAGGATGGCCAGCCCGAAATTTTGACAGGGCAGCTATACGGATCCCATTTTAAGGTTTTTGCCGATTCGATGCGTAAAGCTGCCAGCGACATAGGCACCACCATTAAAATAGGTATTGTACTTACCGACGGAGATGACCAAAACAATTCGGTAGGGGTGCAAAACTGGAATTCGGGCGTATTATCTGCTGCCGGCTCATCGCCCGATTTTTTTGTGGTGCATAATTATTATACGCCTTTTAATCAAAATTCAACGCCCGACGTTATCCTGGCAACACCATCGGCAGTTACAGCTTCGATGTTAAGTTGGGTTAATAATTCCGTTCAAAAAGCGGGTGTCGCTCAAAAGCCCATTGCGATGGACGAGTGGAATATATTTGCTTCGGGTTCAAGACAGCAGGTGTCTTACGTGAATGGAGTACATGCTGTTTTGGTACTGGGCGAGTTAATTAAAAACCAGGTAAGCATGGCTTGCCGCTGGGATTTGGCCAATGGAGGCAGCGATGGTAACGACCATGGTTTATTTACTTTTAAACAGGATGGCACGGCAAATTTTACCCCGCGGCCTGCATTCTATTACCTGTATTATTTTCAAAAATACTTTGGCGACAGGATGATCAGTTCGGCAGTTACGGGCAGTACCGATATTGTTAGTTATGCATCGTCATTCACATCGGGCGAAGCCGGTGTTACACTGGTGAATAAAAGTGGCACCGACCAGGCAGTTAGTATCAATTTCAAAAATTACTACACCGGTTCAAGTTACTACTACTATACCCTAAAAGGTGGTACCGATAATGGATCATACTCCGGCAAAGTAACTGTTAACAACAACGGCCCTGCCGGCGATGTTGGTGGTCCGGCTGGTTATGCTACGCTTGCTGCAAACTCATCAGGAACCAGCGGCGGAATAACGGTTAATGTACCCGCAAGAGGTGTAGTGTTCTTAGTTTGCGATAAAAAATAATGTGATTAGAAGCACCATTCAAAAGGCGGCAGAGCGACCTTCAACGGCAACAATGAAGCCGCCTTTGAAACCAATTATTAAATCCCTCATCGGCCCCAATATGCAAGAATGAGATTTATAAACCCAAATCGGCAACCAAGCGCAAATCGGCCAGGAAATAGTTTGAGATTTGTACAATATCAAGCATTTTTTTCAACCAATCTTATATGCCTTATCCCAGCTACAAATCGTTTTACTATATAAAGCCTGATTTGACAGGTGTACGCTGATCGCGGTTCGGGCGCCGGTAAATACATTACTGTCGGGCAGTCCCTTATGCCGGATCTTTTGATAAAAATCGTTGAACGCGTACCAGGTGCCGTCTTTGGTAGGTTCGGGCAAAATAGGCGTCCCTCCTTCCTTGTTCCATACAATGCGTGTAGCTCCTGTTACGCCGTCAATTGTTCCTTTATCGCTCAACAACTTTTTCTCCGGGTAAAACATCCCCTGGTCGGTCAGCAGGGAAACCGTGCCCAGGGTACCTTTGATCTTAAAAAGATACCCGTCATGCGCATTACCGCACATCGCGCCGAAATTTCCAATCAGGCCCTGATCCGGGTAACGTAACATCAGCTGAACGTTATCATAAGTTTCGCGGCCGTCTTTAAAAACATCTATCCCACCCGTTGCAAAAAACTCCTGCGGATGGGTATCAAAAACCCAGTTAATAAAATCTATCTGGTGCGAAAGCAATTCGGCCGCCAGCCCGCCCGAATATTCTTTGTACATCCGCCAGTTGATTGCCCGTTCCAGGGCCGGATTAGGAACCGGGCGGCGCCAGTTGCCGTTGCGGTCCCAGCGGCAATCCACCTGCGTTACCTTCCCAAGATAACCTTTATTAATCATCTCTTTAACCCGGTAATATAAGGGGGAATATCGGTATTGGTGGCCTACCTGCAACACTTGGTTATCCCGGCCCTTCACCAGGCCCACCAAATCAAGCGCCTGTTCAATGGTATAGGTCATCGTTTTTTCCAGGTATAAATGCCTGCCCGAACGGATTACATCCGCCCCTATCGGATAATGCAAGTGCAACGGCACAGCTACGATAACCGCCCCCACTTCTTTATCATCCAATAGCTGGTGATAATCTGTATAAGTTTTTACGACACCCAATTTGCTCAGCTTTTGTGCCGTGGCCAGCCTGAAATCAAGCACATCACAGATTGAGGTAACGCGGAACTTATCAGGCATCCCATTAAGGATGTTCATAATCCCGGTGCCACGATCGCCACAACCGATCACCCCTATCTTCACCGGATCGTCTCCCATCTGCAAGGCGCTCAGCTTATTGTCAAGAAATAGTCCACCAGTGAGTATGCCGGTATTTTTCAAGAAAGTTCTTCTCTCCATCTTTTCAGTTTGTTATTGATATTTGTTAAAAAAAGTGGTAGCCGTATCAGCAATAAGGCCATCAGGCCTCCGGTACACAATATAAGCCCCCATATCCTTCCGTTTCGATAAAAAACTCAGGGTTCGTTTCAGCCCCATCGCCATAAAACCATTATCATAACCGTCCGCAGTTATGGCATCTTTAGCATACACAGTAACGCTAATCATCTCGTTTTGCACAGGGTAACCTGTAAGCGGGTTCATTAGGTGCGAAATCTGTTTGCCGCCGGCCGCGTGATGTTTCCGGTAATTGCCGGAGGTAGTGATGGCACCATCCCCGGGTTCGATCACTTTACGCATGGGGGCCGGGTCCAGGTCGTCGCCACTAATACCTTCGATGCCTACCTTAAATGGCTCGTTACCAAGCTTACGGCCTTTTACGCGCAATTCGCCCCCAAGTTCAACAAGGTAGTTGTGAATGTGGTGTCGCTCCAATAGCAATGCCAGCAAATCAACCGAATAACCCTGGGCGATACCGTTAAGGTCCAATTGCACACCGGGATTAGTCTTATGCAAAAAATCACCCTTCAAAGCTATCTTGCTGGCTCCTACATTGCGTAGCAAGCTTTTTACTTCTTCCTTATCAGGTTCATGTGTGGCTTTCACCACACCAAATCCCCAGGCGTCAACCAGGGGCTTTACAGTTGGATCTACCAAGCCGCCCGTTGCGCGGCTGATCTGCAAGGCATGATTGATGAGCATCCTGAAAGCTTCATCCATCCGGATACCTTTTGCGGAACGATTAAACCGGCAAATGAGCGAATTGGGTTGATAAAGGGAAACAGAACGGTCGAACCGTTGCAACAGGCTGTCGGTTTGGTTTAGGCTTACCAAACTGTCGGTTGCGTAATACACGATACTATAGGTAGTGCCCTGTGCATAACCCTTCAGTTCGAAACGGCGTAATGGCGCCTGCCGCCCGAAAGCGCAAAACAACAACACTAAAAAAACAGTGCCGGGCAATAAATTCTTTTTCATAGTCAGATAGTCAAATGTAAGAAATCAATGGATTTTTCACTTCTCCGCCGGAAATAAGCTTCAAAAAAACGAACATCAATACTTTTAATCTCTACAATACATATTGGCTTCCCGCAAATATGCCATATCCAATAGCTTTTAACTATTAAACATAGAATTAATCGATTGGGATTGTTACCCTCAATATCCTACTTTTATACTGCTGCATAATTGATAGGTGCAGACGTTCAATACATAAACTTATAACTATGGAAAGAGAATCAAATGACATTAGTAAATGTCCGTTTCACAACGGCAGTATGAAGCACAATGTTGGCGGTGGCGGCACCCGGAACCGCGACTGGTGGCCTAATCAGCTAAAACTGAATATCCTGCGTCAGCACTCTTCTTTATCAAACCCGATGGGCGAAGATTTTAATTATGCCGAGGCTTTTAAAAGCCTTGACCTTGCAGCATTAAAAAAAGACCTTTATGCCCTCATGACCGACTCGCAAGACTGGTGGCCGGCAGATTTTGGTCATTACGGTGGCTTATTTATACGTATGGCATGGCACAGTGCCGGAACCTACCGTGTGGGCGACGGACGCGGAGGCGCCGGCGCAGGGCTGCAACGCTTTGCCCCGCTTAACAGTTGGCCGGATAATGTGAGCCTTGACAAAGCCCGCAGGTTGCTTTGGCCCATTAAACAAAAATATGGCCGCAAAATTTCATGGGCCGACCTGATGATACTTACCGGTAACGTGGCACTGGAATCAATGGGTTTTAAAACTTTTGGCTTTGCCGGCGGACGTGAAGATGTATGGGAGGCAGACGAATCTGTATATTGGGGTTCTGAAACCACCTGGCTGGGTGGCGATTTGCGTTATGCACATGGCTCGCCTGGTGTTGATGGGCACGGCGTATTGGTATCGGAAGATGATGCCGATGGTGACGTTCATTCCCGTAACCTGGAAAAACCATTGGCAGCTGTACAAATGGGGCTCATTTATGTGAACCCCGAAGGACCAGACGGCAATCCTGATCCTGTGATGGCAGCCAAAGATATTCGTGATACTTTTGGACGTATGGCGATGGACGATGAGGAAACTGTTGCATTAATAGCCGGTGGCCATAGCTTTGGCAAAACCCATGGCGCTGCAACTCCCGACCATGTAGGCAAAGAACCTGAAGCTGCCGGCATCGAAACGCAGGGTTTTGGCTGGAGCAATAGTTATGGCGTCGGCAAGGGTGCGGATACAATTACCAGCGGACTGGAAGTAACCTGGACCAAAACACCAACCCAATGGAGTAATAATTTCTTTGAAAACCTGTTTGGCTTTGAATGGGAACTTACAAAAAGCCCGGGTGGCGCGCAACAATGGGTTGCTAAAACTGATGAGACCTTTATTCCGGATGCCTATGACAGCGCAAAAAAACATAAGCCTGCAATGCTTACTACCGACCTCGCTTTAAGGTCCGACCCGGCTTATGAAAAAATATCAAGACGCTTTTTAGAAAACCCAGATGCATTTGCTGATGCTTTTGCCCGCGCATGGTTTAAATTAACGCACCGCGACATGGGCCCTATCGCCCGCTACCTGGGGCCAGAGGTGCCGCAGGAACAATTGCTTTGGCAGGACCCTATCCCTGCAGTTAACCATGCACTGATAGCCGAAAGTGATACCGCCGCCTTGAAAGCTAAAATATTGGGATCGGGGTTAAGCGTATCTGAACTGGTTTCTACGGCATGGGCCTCGGCGTCCACTTTCCGCGGCTCCGATAAACGCGGTGGCGCCAATGGTGCCCGCATTCGCCTTGCCCCGCAAAAATACTGGCAGGCGAATAATCCGATACAATTGCAAAACGTATTGAACATACTTGAAGGCATTCAAAAAGAGTTTAATGCGGCACAGGCCGATGGTAAAAACGTTTCGCTGGCCGATTTGATCGTACTGGCCGGCAATGCAGCTGTTGAAAAAGCGGCTCAAGATGCAGGACATGTCATCACCGTTCCTTTTACCCCTGGCCGTATGGATGCCTCGCAGGAGCAAACTGATGTAGAATCATTCGGTTACCTGGAACCTGCTGCCGATGGGTTCCGCAACTATCGCACATCAAAAGTACCAGTATCTACCGAAGAATTATTAATAGATAAAGCGCAATTACTTACCCTAACAGCACCCGAGTTAACAGTGCTTGTTGGCGGGTTGCGGGTATTGAACACCAATTTTGATGGCTCCAAACATGGTGTTTTCACTTCGCGTCCTGGTGTACTCAGCAACGATTTCTTTGTAAACCTGCTTGATATGGGCACGGCCTGGAAAGCTGCCTCTACTGACAGGGAAGTTTATGTAGGTAGTAATCGCGTCACCGGAGAAGTAAAATGGACAGCAACCCGAGCAGACCTTGTTTTTGGTTCAAACTCAGAATTGAGGGCTGTGGCCGAAGTGTATGGAAGCTCCGACGCCACGGACAGGTTTGTAAACGATTTTGTAGCCGCATGGGCCAAAGTGATGAACCTGGACAGATTTGATTTAAGTGTTTAGGAAAATACCGCCATTTTGGGTTCATTCTCCTTGATGTGTTACGAAGGATTAAGTAAATGGCCCCAATTTTATCGTGTTATAACAACAAAGGCACCGGATCATGGCGCCTTTGTTGTTGATTTATATTGAGAAAACTCAACCCCACTTTGCAACATGGGGACAATGCCAACTTGAACGAATAAAAAAAGAGGCTGATCATATTGACCCAGCCTCTTTCTAAAGTTTAATCAAGTAGTTAATAACCAGGGTTTTGCACCAGCTTATTATTTGTTTGTATAGCTACCGTAGGTATCGGAAAGATGCGCCTGTAGGTATCTGTATTTGTTTTTCCTAAGCCATAGGTATTTTCAAACTTGCCGAACCGTATCATATCATTGCGGTGCCATGTTTCCCATGTAAACTCCCGGCAACGTTCGCTGTACATGTCATCAAGAGTAAGACTTGTTAAAGCAGCCGATGTAGTACGGTTAGCTCTTAACGTGTTAACCAACGATAATGCAGTAGCACCCAAAGTTGGTGTGCCACCACGCAAAATTGCCTCGGCTTTCATCAGGATAATATCCGAGTAACGGAAAACCGGCACATCATTATTCTGGTTTCTGCTGATGGTGTTGGTATAGTCAGGATAAAATTTAATGTTCCGGTACCCTGTGTTCCATGCTATTTCGTCTTTACCCAGGTCAAAAGAACCTGAACCCAAACGTGATGAGTTAGGAGTAAGCGGCGTAAGGTTTAATTGATAAACATAGCTGCCTGCCGGAGTTGAACCAGAGTAAAACTGATCATATCCTACATTGGTTGTGCTCACCATAATAGGGTTACCATCTGTCCAGTATTGCAAACCTGTAAGCCATTGCTTATTGCGGATGTCATTAGCGTCGTTAAAATTGGCGTAAAATTCGCTTGTAGTCATTCGCGGGCCACTCGGCTTATTATTTACTAAACCACTGCCTGTACTTTGGTTCATCACAGGATCAGTAATACCTCCCGGCGTAGAGCCCGAATAAAGGTACCTGATGCCGAGGTTGCGGTTCAAGTCATAACGGCCATAAAACATATAGCCATTGGATGTGGAAGCATCATATGGAATAGCGAAAATAAACTCCTTGGTACTCGGCCCATTGGTTGGATAAAACATCTGGAGATAAGTTGCCATCGGTTCTATACTATACAGACCCGAATTGATAACCTGGTCACAAGCTGCTATACAATCGTTGTAGCGTTGAGTACCTGTGTAAACTTCTGCATTCAAATACATTTTTGCCAGTATGGAGTAAGCAAGAAACGTTGTTGGTTTTCCATATGTAGCTGTTCCGGTGGTCGACTTCAAATAAGGGATAGAAGCCTTAAGCTCGCTTTCTACGTAGGTAAATACCTGGGAACGGGTAGCGTTTGTTTTAACCGCGGTCGATCCATACAACGTATCGAGCGGAACATTGCCATACAGGTCCATCATCATGTAATAGGCCAACGCACGCATGGTTTTCAATTCGGCAATACTGGTATTTTTAGTACTACCTGCGGGTGCTGATTTAAATACCGAAATGGTTTGGTTAGCGATACCAATCATATTGGTAAGATATGCCCATGTTGAGTTCACCCACGCATTATCCTTAGTCCATGTATGGCGGTGCAGTTCGAGGTATTTATTACCGTCTATCCAATCCGAGCCGAAAGTAGCCAGAACCGCTTCGTCAGTCGAACAGCTTTGTGTAAACCAGTACGATACAGCGAAATCACTCCTCAATGCAATATAAACAGGGCCCGATGCTGAACTAAATTGTGCTTCGGTATGTGGATATGCATCAGGCGTAAGTTCCGAAGAAGCCGGAACATCCAATTTATGGCATGCCGAGAATAACATCACCCCGATTGAGAGGCTAAGTATTCCAAAAAATATTTTTTTCATGTCCTTTAATTCTATTATTGAAATGATACGTTAACACCAAATAACAGCGTGCGCGTTTTAGGATAGAAATTATTATAATCTATACCCGGCGCGATGCCTCCCTGATTGATCTCAGGATCAATACCTTTATACCCGGTAATTGTGGCCAGGTTATTTCCTGAAACATACACACGTATGTTGTTTACATATTTTACCACATTTTTGAAGTTATAACCAAGTGTAGCATTATCTAAACGAACATATGAACCACTTTCAATGTAGCGGTCTGAATAATAGGAGTTTTTGGTATCGGATATTTTATCGCCCCCTGCGCTAACCAAAATATTATTGGTAGTAGCACCCGCGGTATAAGATAGATCGGCACGGGTAGCATTGAAAATTTTGTTACCCAGGGTACCTCTTAAAAAGATATTTAGATCAAAATTCTGATACCTGAAAGTATTGTTCCATCCTAATATTACTTTAGGCTGCGGGCTTCCTAAATAAAAATAATCTGTTCCTATTGAAGGCGAAGTAGTTGTTGTGCCATCTTTTTTATAAAACAGCGAGGCACCGTTAGCATCTTTACCGGCATATTTCAGTGAAAAGAACTCTCCTACCGGATATCCTACTTTAAGAATTTGCAATGTAGCGTTGGTTTGTCCCGGGCCTTCGGGGTCAGAATAACGGATTGAATCGCCATTTGCGTAAGGGTTTTTCAAACTCGTTATCTTATTTTTATTAAAGGTTACGGTTGCACTGCTCGACCAGCTGAATTTTTGCGTTGAAATCGGTGTGGCATTCAAACTAACCTCGATACCCTTGTTATTGATACTGCCTCCATTTGCCCATATCTGGCCGCCTGGTACAAGCGAAGATGATACTGCATATTTGTACAGCATGTTGGTAGTATTTTTATCATACACCTCAACTGAGCCTGAAACTTTATTATGAAGAATGGAAAAATCGAGACCAATGTTTTTCGTAGCAGTACGCTCCCACTTCAAATCAGGATTAGTGCCCTGTGCAGGGGCATACGCCGCAGCCTGTACCCCATTATTGTAGTAAGTGCCACTGATTCCGTAATACAGCTGTGAGGTGTAAGCGCCAATACCAAATGAATTACCTGTTATACCATAGCTTGCGCGTAGCTTCAAATCGTCAAACAATGTTTGGTTTTTCATAAAATCTTCTTGTCTTATACGCCATGCCAAACCAACTGAAGGAAAATAACCCCAACGGTTATTAACGCCGAATGTAGAACTGCCATCCCTCCTGATAGACGCCTGCAAAAGATACTTTTCTTTATAATTGTAGTTAACCCTGAAGAAATCGGAGATCATTAATGTTTTGGCGTATGTAAGATCATTCCCCAGGTTTATCCGGTAAGAAGAAATGGCATATGGATTGCCTAAAGTAAGGTTTAAATAGCCTATATTATCAATAGGGAAGTTGGTGCTTGTAGCCTGGAAACCGTCGCCAACAATATTCTGCTGGTATGAGTAACCTAAAACGGCGTTAACAGAATGAAAACCAAATGTTTTATTCCATGATAAAAAGGTTTCCAACGTTTTAGAGGTATTTTCATAAACATTTCTCAAAGCCGACCCGTTTGTTCCGAATATTGACCCTATCAATGTATGCGCGATACCAATACCCGGGTCTGGATTGTTATAAAAGTTCGACGTTGGATATTTGCTGAAGTAACTGCCGTAAAACTCGCCGTGGTTAGCCGTTGTCCTTTGATATGATAGGTTTACATTGTACGTCAAATCAAAAGGTAATTTAACTTCGGTAACAAAACCACCCATCAATACGTGATACTTTGTATTGTCCTGGGCATTATTAACCATTGCAAGCGGGTTAAAATACCCTGTTGTGTTTAAGTTTTCGAAATAAGTACCATCTGCATTAGTAACCGGCGATATAGGCATATGCTTTGCCGCTTGTAATAAAACGATATTTTGCAGCGGCTCGTTATTTGAGTTGCTTTCAGAGTTAGATATGTTGAGGCTAAATTTAACCTTATCACCCAAAGCATACTGATCGACATTTAAACGGCCTATTAAGCGCTCAAGTGAGCTTGCGGTAAGTATACCCTGTTTTTTAAAATAATTCAAGCTTGCGCTGTAAGTATTATGTTCGCCTCCACCACTGAGCGAAAGATTGTGGTTTTGTGAGAAAGCGGTAGAGCGTTCAATAGCTTTCATCCAATCGGTATTGGCACCTTTGTCATCATTGGGCGAAAAAGCGTTATTATTGGTAGCAACATATGCCCTTAGCTGATCGGCGTTCATCAGGTCAAGATTATTACTAACCTTTTCGGTCCCTACATACCCACTATAAGTTACCTGCGACTGGCCTTTTTTACCGCGGCGTGTAGTAACCATAATTACGCCGTTGGCAGCCCTGTTACCATAAATTGCCGTTGCGGCAGCATCTTTCAACACATCAACAGTAACAATATCATTAGGCGCGATGCCGGCAATATCACCGCCAGGTATTCCGTCTATCACGTAGTAAGGTGCGCCGGGGCTATTAATTGTAGAGGCTCCACGCAATACCACCGCCGCAGGCTTATTTGGGTCGCCGCTGGCGCTGATATTCAAGCCAGCTACTTTTCCCTGCAGCAATTGGCCCACATCGGCAATGGCTCCTCTATTAAGGTCTTCGGATTTAACAGTACTTACAGCGCTTGAAAGTGCCTTTCGTGTGCTGGTACCATAGCCTACTACAACTATCTCCTTTAAAGATGTGTTATCCTCGGCCAGTTGTACTTTATAGTGCTTTTCACCGGTGATAGTCACTTCCTGGGCTTTATAGCCAATTGATGTAATTAACAGTACATCTCCGGCATTTGCGGCGATACTGAATGTTCCGTTAGTTGTTGTTGCTACGGCTTTTTGGGTCCCTTTTACCTTAACGGTAGCCCCCGGGATATTAAGCCCTTTGCTATCAGTTACCAAGCCCGTAACATTGGTGCCTTGTTGAGCAAAAGTGTTGTGCAAATTTAAAGTCAATGACAATAAAAGCAACAACAAAGCCTTGCACGTGCCTTTGCTGCGTTTTAGGTTAAATCTCATGATTTTTGTAAATTTTTGTTCATATAAATTGGTTGGTTGGTTTAAAACATTGGTGTTTGCGGCAAAAAAAAGGTGGCGACGGGTCAATACCATCCACTTCCATCTTGAGGATAAGCTTCATAATTAAATAGTTATTAGTAAAACAAAAAGGTTATTTATAGTTAATTGGTTATGGTGGTAATTTGATATTACCATCATAAAAGTGAATATTTTATTTGTTAGATTTTTTATTTACGATAAGAATATTTACGTAAACGATTACGTACTATTGTGTTTTGTACAATTATTACACCTATTTAACTTTCTCAGGCTCTATTGATAAATTACCTGTTTTTATTGCCATTTAGTTTTATAAAGCCTAATTCATCATCTAATTACATGGAGCATTCGGTCGATTACGATATTCAATAAAAAGTGTATATTATACATTTATAATTTTGTTTTACGCTTTTCATTACTATATTTATAATCTAATATTATATTTCGCCTTCTTATTATTCTATACTTTAATTGGCACCCCAACGCCCGAATAATCCGATAACCCCTCGCTCTATTTTTTTTTAAATCCTTGATTTTATGCAGTTAAGAGAAATAGCAATCTCAGATTATTGACAAACTGATCTAAATCTGTATCTTTGCAGCACAAACCTGATACCTTCGTATCGGGTTTCGTTATAAATGAGAGCCTATACTAACGCGAAAGTAGCTCAGTTGGTAGAGCACGACCTTGCCAAGGTCGGGGTCGCGAGTTCGAATCTCGTCTTTCGCTCAAAAGCCCTTCTGTAAAAAGAGGGGCTTTTTTTTCGCCGGAATCACGCGGTTTCAAGGGCAAATATAAGATCAAACCTAATGTTTTTCACCGCCCGGTAACATCTTCAGATTTTTTATAAGAACTAATCCGCGGAGTTTTCCTTATGCATTCCGCTTAACAATGGATAACACGGATCAAGCGCAAAAAGGAGCAAAACAATATGTTAATAAAATTGGGATTGTATTACACAGATCTTTTATTTACCCAGCGCGGCATCAAAATCAATAAAAAGGCTGTCTTTACCTTCGGTATTATAAACTCCGCCTGATATAATGCTTTGCCCGGTTATGCCCGGATTGTTCCCATGCCCCAGCGGCCACGAGCCTTTTGTATCGGCCACGCCGATGCCTGCGTATGAAGCGGCTTTAATTGCAAAATCGGTACAGTTGTTTTTAGATAGATGATATTCAAGCCCATCGTAGCTTTTGGTGAGCAGCAGGATTTTATCAAACCTTTTTTTGGAGATAAACTTACCCATCACTTCGTCCCAGTTATGCCCGTTATCGTTCTTGAACGTGCCCGAGCAGGAAGGATCAAGCGGCGTTGCCGAAAACAGGTTATCTTTTTGAGGATAAAATCCAAACGATATGGAAACCGAAGTTGAATCGGTATTATATTTAATAAGTGTTATAAAAGTATGGCCGGTATTAACTATCTTAAATATCCTTGGTTTACCGGGTACCGGCTGTTTCACATGAAATAACAGCGCATAAGCAACCGCCTTTTTGCCATCGTTAAAAGTGTTTACAATACGCTGGTAAGTAACGGCCTTGCTTTTCTCTTCGGCCTTATCATTTAATGCTAAAGGTTTTGGATCGTTTACAAATAACGAATCGTCTTTTGCATTAATTGCCAGGTAACGTGTGCTAAGGCCCGAATCAGCACTCAGCGTATCTGCTGATACAGAATCAACCACCGGCCTTATTTGCAAGGCTGGTTCTTTTGAATCTTTTTTATACTGCATGGTTTTAAAAAAGCATTTCATGGCCAGTGGGTACATCCGCAACCGGGCAAATACATTGGCCAGTTTATAGTATATCTTAACCCTTGATCTGTTATAATTTACTTCGTTGCTCCCGGTCGAAAACTCTTTCAAGTAGCCCATCAGCGCCTTGCGCTCCTGGCGGCTGCTTAAATGTGTTTCCATATTCTCCAGGAAATTAATGTTCCCTTCGGCCGGTACGCTTGTTTTATTTATTATTACGGATGTTTTTTTAACATCGTAATCAGTTATAACATCTGCCGATGTATCTGCCCGCATTGGTTTATAATGCACAGCGGCCGACAACTGGGCATGCACGGGTATACTATATAAAAGATAACCTATAATGGTAAACGCTTTCAAACATTGCGTTATTCGATGGCTATTCATGAAAAGGAGCTTAGATGGATATTGTATTAACGTAATTTAATAGTAAACGGTATATGCGGCTTGCTTACCTGCAACAACAATAGTTGCTGCTACAAGTTAAAAAATTAAAACATGTGGGTGTGTTTTTCATATCCGATACAAACGTAATAACATTTTAAATAGTCTACAAATTTAGTAGAGTATTTATTTAACTTGCGGAGTTTTTTGGATTTTGCTTTAAAATGACAATTTCAGGATGAAAAAATATGCTTTAATAACCGGCGCAAGTAAAGGTATTGGCAAGTCGATAGCCTGGCTATTGGCACAAAAAGGTTATAATTTATTGCTTGTTGCCCGCTCAGAGGCCGAATTAAATGTTTTATCCGTAGCTATTACATCAACCCATCATGTTGATGTGCACTATTACGCGGCCGATTTATCAAATGCGGGCGCGGCAGCAGAAATAGCTGCCTGGTTTACCGGTTTATCTATACCACTATCTATACTGGTTAATAATGCGGGCTACGGCCAGTGGGGTAACTTCGATGAACTGCCACTACCAGGCCAAATGGCCATGATGAGGGTTAATATAGATGCCGTTGTCGAATTATCACATTATTTTATTCCGTTTTTAAAATTACAGCAACAAGCCTATATACTTAATGTAAGCAGCACTACGGCCTACCAGGCCGTGCCTACTATGGCTATTTACGCGGCTGCCAAAGTATTCGTCTTATCATTTAGCAGGGCCTTGCGTTATGAATTAAAAAACACTCCTGTATCTGTAAGTTGCCTGTGCCCCGGCCCTACTGACACCAACTTTGTGCACCGTGCAGGCATGGATGCTATTGCAGAACTGGCAGCCAAATTTAACATGAGCCCTGACGATGTTGCGGCCATAGGCATCGCCGGCATGTTTGCCAACAAAGCCGAAATTGTACCCGGCTTTTTAAATAAGCTATCGTCAACAGCGGCCAGGCATAGCCCCAAACGCCTTATTGAACGCATAACCGCCGGTTTATATAAGCGATAAAAATATTTTCCTGAAAATTTGTTTGATTAAACAATTTATCTACATTTGCATAGTCTATAAAATACATAGACATTATATACATTGAACAAAACACAACATATAACGTTTGCATCCCCCATGCGAATGCCCTTTGCAAAAAGGGTGCTGTGTAGCTGTTGTTGTTAATTTTCACCGGCCCCAAGGCTCCCCCATTTAAAAGCGGCATAACGCTTTATCCAATACAACATTTTAATTATCTATTATTTTAACTACCCATTTTATGGCAGCGGTATATCAAAAATTCACCTTAGGCACAACTATTACGGCCGAACAACAAGCTTTTTTTAACCAGCATGGTTTCATTCATTTCACCAATTTTATTAAACCCGAAACCGTGGCCGATATCATCAAGGCATCTGAACAGGTACAGCAGCAATGGATAGATAATAAAGTAGAAAAGATAAACGGTGTCCCGGTTAAATATGGCAAGGATTTGGATGGCTCGCCAATTGTGCAGCGCTTCGCGTTCATTAACCAGCACCATGCCGTGCTCAATGAATTTACGCAGGACCCAAGATTCCTGGTATTGTTAAACCTCATTGGCGATGGTGCAAGGCTGGGAACTGAAGAAAAAGACGGAATGGTTTTTAACCACTATGTTAACGGCCCCGAGAGCAGCTTTACCAAAATGGGCTGGCATACCGATGGCTTGCGCGATATATTTCACGGGCAGCGATTAAACCCGATGCTGAATGTAGGTATCCACCTGAGCACATTAAAACCCGAAAACGGCGGATTACGCATTTTGCCCGGCACCCACAGGCAAAACCTTTACCAGATGCTTTTCCGTAAAAAGTATTTCCTGGATCATGATACTGATGAAAATGAGGTAGCAATTACACCAAATGCCGGCGACCTGACCATACACGATGGCCGCTTATGGCACCGTGTGGCACAATCAACCATAACTGGCGATGCAAGCAGGCGCAGGGTAATATACATACCCATCATAGCGGGCAAATTCGAACCAAAAAATGCTGATAGCCCTACCGCGTTTTATCAACGTTTTGCAGGAATTGTTAAATAAATTAAATTATGCTGATAGCCTTACTCACCGGTTACCTTATCCGCACAGGAAAGATTGCCGTATTTAAAAACTTCATAAACAACAAGGTGCTTGCTAAAGTTTATGTACGTAGTACCATCAACTAATAGCAAACACCCTGAACTATTTACTCCTGCTGCTTTTTAAAGCTCCCTTACCCAGATATTACGATAGCTGATAGGTTCGCTTTTATCGCCATGGGCTTGTAGCTTAATGGGCTCGGCGCCATGTTTACGATATTCTGGCTGACCTATGTAAGGGGTATCTCCTTTCAGGATAGTATTGTTTTGTACAAGCACACCGTTATGCAAAACCGTAGCGCGGGCTGCCGATTTTAAGGTGCCATCCTCATTAAAGCGCGGGGCTGTCCAAATTACATCGTAATACTGCCACTCGCCGGGTTTGCGGCAGGCATTTACCAGTGGCGGCGATTGTTTATACATACTACCGGCCTGGCCGTTTACATAGGTTGGGTTTTTATAATTGTCCAGCACCTGCAACTCGTAACCACCTGCACCCCAGGGCAAAGCCGCCAGGAAAATACCGCTGTTACCACGTGCCTGGCTGGTGCCGGTAATGTTGGATGGAATGCGGTACTCAATATGCAATTGAAAATCCATGAATTTGCGTTTGGTGCGGATATCCCCTACGCTTTTATCAACAGTTATAATATTGTCGGCAACTGTCCATTTGTGGGTTGATGTGGAATCGTTTAAATCTACCCACTCGTCCAGGTTTTTGCCGTCGAACAAAACGATGGCATCAGATGGTGCTTCGCCCATTTTTTGGCCGGGTGTTACTACAGCTGGTACCGGTGTCCAGTATTCTGTATCTTCTGGTTTTCCTTTTTGCTGCGCGTTTGCAGCTATTGCCGAGGCAGCTAATAAAGCTGATAATATGATAACGTTTTTCATTTTAAACTATTGATGATCTGTTTTAATAAATTACTTAGCCAGCGATTTAATCCAGAGCGCTATTTTCCGGGCCTCATCTTTAGGCACCTGCGGCATAGGCGGCATCGGTGTCGAATAATCGGGCCAGTGTTCGGGTTTGGGATTGTGAATCAGTTGTACCAATTCGTTCACGCTGTACTTCTTCTTGGCCACATCAACATAGGCCGGACCAACCTGGCGCTTATTGGCGTTATGGCACGATAAACAGGTGTTTTTTAGTAACAGCGGTTTTACCTCGTCATACGTAGGTACCGCGTTGGCCATAGCCAATGCTTTTGCACCTGCGCCTTTAGCTAAAGCTCCCTTTTTACCGTCTGCTGTTGTAGCAGTTTTTACCATTTTGGCCGAATTCAGGGTACTCACCCCCACCATCGAAAGCTTTTGCCCTTCGGGGATGTTATTGAGGGTATAATAAGCCGTTGGATGGACAAGGTTAAAATAATTCTCCTTATCGCGCATGCCATCCAACGTAATGGTGTGGATATAATACCGGCGCAGGTTGTTTACAATTAGCCTGGCTTTTAGTCCGTCTTCCGATACCTTAACACCTACAATAGGGCATTTTTCGGTATTTACTGGTGGACTGCCATATACCGCCTGGTATTTGTAGATGTAGCTTTCTACCGAGTAAGAAGCAATATCTTCCGCTACTTTTTTATCAACCGGTTTGGTAAATTCAATCTCGAAACCATCGGGCATGGCACGAATGGCGCGCATCTCAAACGGCACCTTATTATTCCACACCAAACGTTGCAGGCCCATGGTGGCCTCGCCTGCTGATCCCCAGCCACGGTTGGTTTCGCCGGCGGCTAATGAACCATCGGGCAGCCAGGCCAGCCGCACAATGCCCGATTGAAAGCCGCTGCGGAATGCCCATGCTGCTCCCTGGTACTGGCCGTTAACTTTTTCTAAAAAGATCCGGTCAACCATGCTCTGCCCCTGGTCACACACTAATAGCTGACCGGCAAAGGGGCCAAAGGCGTCTTCGGGAATTTTTACTATTTCGGAGTTGGAAATACCTAATATCCCGTGAGGTAACCAAACCGTTGGCAATGTTAGTTCCGGAATTTCCTTCTTTACTTCAAATTCTGTCCTGAATTTTTCGTTGACGATATCCTGGGGTTTAAATGGACGCCCATCTTTATCAAATTCAATCCTGGGATTGTTTTTGGCAAAGAATTGTTCTGGCGTTAGTTTTAGGGGAGAGTTTGGTAAACTCGTCCAAACCAGGCTGGAGGGATGGCCCATGAAAGCGCCTTTTTCTATCTTCATGATACTGCCCGATCCTACCCAGTCGCCCTGGTTATCGCTGTACCACAGTTCGCCATCAATCATACTAATGCCGCATGGCGAGCGGAAACCCGCAGCCCATGGGGTAACGGTACCATCTTCTTTGATATTTAAAGCCCATCCCCGATAGGGTACGAAGCTTCGGGGGTGCCACCAGTCGTCTGGAAAACCCAGGTTAAGCGTCACAAAGAAAGAACCATCCGGAGCAAGTTTTGGCCCAAAGCTGTATTCGTGGTAATTGCCCGATAATGGCCAGGCGTAAATGGTTTCAAATACATCGGCCTTGCCATCCATATTGGTATCCTGCAGCTTGGTCAGCTCGCCGCGCTGTACCACGTATAAAGCGCCATCCTTCCAGGCCGCTCCCAAAACCTCGTGCAGGCCCGATGCAAATTTCCTAAAATATGGGTGCTGGCCGGTGGGGTTCTCCACCATAAAAATATCGCCCCTGCGGGTAGTTACCGCCAAAGTGCCATTAGGCAGGGTGCACAAACCGCCAACTTCCAGTATAGTACCTTCGGGAGCAGGCACTTTCATGATCTTGAAAAAATCATCCTCCTTAGGCGATTCGGCCTGGGCGAACGTGTATTGCGTATTGCTTAACAGCGCGCCAACTATCAGTGTAGTAAATAAGCCGGTCCTGTTTATCATTTGTTTTAATGTGTATTTCATGATGACGGCTGCTTAAAAGATAATTGAATAGGTTAATTTTCCTTTGATGGGGATGATGAGTTCCTGCTTACCGCCCGCGTCCCTAAGGACGGGTTTTGCCCCCGTAGCATCTTCTACTTTGATATAGTAAGATTTATCATCAACGGTATATAATCCGTTACCCGCATCCTCAATATTGTTGCCGGTAGCCAGGTGGGCAAACAAGCCATCAACCGGGTTTTGCAAAGTAATTTCGCGGTGGATGCCGTGGCCACCTTCTATCACCGAACTGGCATCATTCACCATTGATCCGTAAATGATATACCTGAAAGTGGGCTGATCATTAGCGTTCAGGATATAGCCTTTAGGCCGGTAACCTGTCCCGGCGGTATCTGCCGCCCAGGTGGCCTGCACACCAGCCAATTTTTCGATCCCAGGTACAGGTTTGCCCAGGTATTGTACCGAACCTGCTACGCGTGATGAACCATCGCCCCTATCGTGCCACATGGGGGTGGCATCTAAAAAGCCGCCGCGCCATATCTGAACTATCATCCCTTTATCCAGGTCGTAAGTGTAATGTACCTGTTCGGCACTGCCCACATTTACGCCATGGGTAACGCGGATACCGCCCGGCAGGTCAGAAAAGCTGCGCAAAATGGTGTTGGACGTGGCATTAATAAGGATGGGATCAACCGGATCGTTATTACTTACGTTAGCATCAGTCAGCAGATATTCGCGGATGCCGGGACCCGAAACGGTTAAGCCTAAAGCAGGCTTGGCCCAATCGGCAGTTTTGGAATAATACAGATCAAAAGCCTGATCGCCGGGCTGCAATTGAATTTTGCCATCGCCGCGGTTATTGGCCGACGCTATGGCATCATTGCCGCCGATCTTTAAAGAGCCTTTACCCCCCGGCACACTTAGCTTAAAAGTATACTGCCCGGCTTCGGTAATCTTTATGGTTCCGGTGTAGTGGATCGCAAAGTCGTTGGTTAGTTTGCCTACATTTGATGATAATATGGTCGAATTTCCTTCGGCTACCGCCTTAACTTTAGCGTCATTTGTTGCGGTAGCTGCACCTTTAAAAACCGCATATTTCAGGTTAGCTAAAACAGGTGGCGCTTTATCAAAACTGGTAATGCTGATATTCCGGAAAGCTACCGCGCCATGATCGCCCTGGATGCGCAGCGGGCCGGCGGTTGTTTCTTTGCTGTCCATCGCGCCGCGGGTTGGGCCTGCCAGTTCTGCATTATCCTGTATCAAAACACCGTTTAACCAAACGTAAATCACTTTGGCGTTACTTATCTTTTTGCCCTGCGCATCAAAGCGCGGAGCCTGGAACGAGATACGCATGTGCTGCCATAAGCCGGGAGCCCTGCTGGCATTTTGCCTTGGCGCGTGGCCATCATAGCCCTGCTGGCCGTTGGGCTTGCTATCGTCCCAACGCTCGTAAATACCGCCGTTGTCGCCCGATTGGGGATTAACTTTACCCCAGCTATCCAGTAACTGAATTTCGTACCGGCCCTGTAAATAGATGCCCGAGTTTGATCCTTTGGCCATCATATAATCCAGCTCCAGGTCCATATCCCCGTAGTTAGCTTTGGTATAAAGGTCCTGGGCGCCTTTTTTGCCGGGCAGGTTAACCAATATGCCGGTGCCATCTTTGGTTGTTAAAACTTCGTCTTTATCCAGGTCGGCCTGTGCGCCGACAGCCAGTTTCCAGTTTGAGGATGGCTCCTGGAACGCCGAAAGATCGGTTAAGGGCACCGTGCTTTGTGCCATCAATTGATGGCAACCCAACAGGCAGCCCAACAACATAACCAGCTTTTTACCGCCAAGGGTTATAGGAGGATACTTGATACAATACATTTTATTTAAATTATAATTTGATTTATGTGGCATAAGATGGTTAAGCCTTATACCCGTGCAATTTAATAAAATATACAATCGATTGCGGAATTATTTGAATAAGTTGTTTGATACAAAACACCGCAACCTAAAACCTTATTTTTCAAATCCCTCCCTCGGGAGGGGCGCGATGGAAATGCGGGCAAAGGTAGGGAGGGGTTTATTCGAGCGACCGGCACAAAGGTTATTTGAACGCCTGATTTAACCCCTACCTCCCCTTCCCCAAGGAAGGAATCGCACATCCCCCTGCTCTCTTTTATTCCTTCTTCACTTTAAAATTCTTTACAGCAAACAATTTCCCCGCTATTTCACTACCCTCTTATTCCCTCTATCATCAAAAACAACCACACTCTTCATCCCATCATCAACCTGTATAAACCTGGCAGACTGCGACAGGAAGGAGCTGCCGTAGTAAAACTCCTGCTTAGTTACCCGGCCATCGTTATATTTAATAATGGCATAGGCATCACGCTCCTGTACCGCCATGGTTTTAACCTTTGTATTTTGTTTAAAAACTTTCAGGCTATCCCTGTTTTGACTGGCAGCCAGCAGAATGTGGTTGCTTTTATCGCGTAACTGCACCAAGGCTTTGCCGTTGCCGGGAATGTAAATACCGCTTTGCAAAATACTCATCGGTTTGAAACCGCCTTTGCCATCGCCTTTCAACATCAAACCATTCAGGGCATCGTAGCGCCCTATGGATGCATCGCTGCCATAATCGTTTCCATTCATCACTACATCCAGGTTGCCATCGCCGTCAAAATCGCCGGTTTGCATGCCGTTGAGTATGGATACCTGGGCCTGGATAGGTAAAGGTATCAGGGTAAATTTGCCGCCTCCATCGTTGCGCAGATAACATGATTTAAGCAGGTTGGCTTTAAGCCTTAAAGCACCGTTTAGCTGCTCGGGCGTTAGCATATCCTGTAGGGTGGCGGTGGCAAATGATTTGTAGTTGGTATACTTCTTTTTCAGGCTGATCATCTGTTTCAGCTGATCTTCCCTCCCGTGCAACGGAAACTCTTTCTTTTCGCCATTTACATCCGGGAAAAACACGGATGGGATGGTGCTGTATCCGCTGCCGTCAAAGTTTTTTGCGGTGATGTAAATCGGATATTGGTCGCTGGCCTGCAGCAGGCTGTTTTGGCCAAGGTTGCCCACAATGTAATCCGTGCGACCGATATGCCTGAAATCGCCGCCCGTTATCGTGTTCCACATGCCCAATTTGTCGGCAACGCCCGATTTAGCGGTGATGTTCACAAATTTACCATGGTCATTTTTCAGGAAAGTAATGGGCATCCATTCGCCGGCCATGATCAGGTCGGGCCAGCCATCGTTGTCAAAGTCGGTAAATAAGGCATCGCAGATGAGGCCCGCATTTTTTAATGCTGGGGCAACCTGCGCAGTAACATCGGTAAATTTAATGTGCCCATCGTGGCTGTCGTTTCTTAAAATAATGCTTGATACGGGCTGTGGGTATTTCCAGGGCTCAACCCTGCCTGATACAAACAGGTCAAGTTTGCCATCTTTATTATAATCGCAGGCGCGCACACACAGTTTGCTGGTAAAGTTTGTGGGCAAAGCATCGGTAGCTAAGGTAAAATTGCCCTTTCCGTCGTTTAAATAAAGCCTGTCCTGGTATTCGGGGCTGTTGGCCGCCGTTTCGTACCCGGCGCCTGCTGCGTATAAATCCAGCTTGCCATCGCCATTGGCATCAAACAAAAGCAAGCCGCCATCTTTGTATTTACCCTGGCTTTGTGCCGGATTATTTTTAACCAGGTCGCGCTGGATGAATTTACCATTGGCCTGTTGCAAAAACACCAGCGCCGGAAAGTTGGAGTTGCCGCCAATCACCACATCGTCTAACCCGTTATTATCTACATCACCAACGGCCAAAGCCGGGCAGTATTCTGATAGTTTATGGGGTAACAGTTTTTGAATATTAAAGTCGATAAAGGTGGCATCCTTGCTTACATAACCTATTCCAAGAGAGTCTGTAACCTCTTTAAACAGCGATTTGGTATAAAACTTAGGCAGCGTGGATAAATAATTATCCTTGGCATCGGCTATGTTTACGGTGATCTTTTGATCAGTCTTTACATCGCGTAATACTTGTTTTTTGCCACCCGGCCATTTTATAACTAACGAATCTACCTTGCTAATAGTCCCTAAACCAAAATGAGCTATGGCTTGCACTGATGACAGGTATCCCCGGTAAGGGTCGTGTTCATAAACCTGGTGCTTACCTTTGTCATAAAAAATTTCGGCCAGTGCACCCAGTCCGTTGATATTATTTTTGTCGCCTTTAAAGTCTATCTGCAGGTAATGGCTGCTGTCTGATTTCGTTTTATCATCCCGCGAGGTGTTGCGGTATACCGATGCTTCATCGTTGATATTGTTTACCACCATATCCATAGTGCCATCATTATCCAGGTCGACGTAAACTGCACCATTTGAAAACGATGGTATGTTCAGTCCCCAGCTTTTGCTTACATCATGAAAAGTAAGATCGCCATTGTTTTGAAAAGCATAGTTAGGAATCTTGATCTGGGGAATTTGCTCCAGTACTTTTTTCTTCGGCACGGCTGCGTAGGCCTGGCTGCGGTAGGTCATAAAATCACGGTCGGATACATCCTTGGGGAAACCGTTGGTTACAATTACATCGCGGAAGCCATCGTTGTTAAAATCTGTTACCAGGGGTGTCCAGCTCCAGTCGGTTTGAGACAGGCCGCTCATGAAACCTACTTCGCTGAATGCCGGGCTGCCAATGGCTCCGTTTTGCCCCAAACGCGGCCCCTGGTTAACCTGCAATGTATTGCGTACGTATTGGTACTGCGTTTTAAACATATCAAAAAGCTGGAAGATTTGGTAGCTGTTGGCTCCCAGGATCATTTTTTTACGATAGTTGTCCTCCGGGTTCATGTCCAGCTCTATCACATCTGCCAGGCCATCGTTGTTAATATCCACAATATCCTGCCCCATGGCGTTGTAGGATGTATGTTTAAAATACTCTTTGGAGCGATCTGTAAACGTGCCGTCGTGGTTATTGATGTACAGGATATTGCTGGATACAAAATCGTCAGATACATAAATATCTTTCCATCCGTCGCCGTTAATATCAACCGTAGTGGCTGCATGGCCAAAGCCATCTAAATTGATGCCGGCCTGTGCCGATACATTATGAAAGACGGCATGGTGCAGCTTTTCGTCCCAATCGTTACGGTACAATTGCCCGGTACTGCTGTTACTGGTACGGGTGGCTTTGCCAAAAACGTTGGGGTAATAGGCCGATGACGCAGTATTAACCGTGAGGTACATATCCAGATCGCCATCGTTATCGTAATCAAAAAAGCTGGCCATGGTTGATTGTTTGGTAAGCTCCAGGCCGTAGGCTTTTGCCTCATCCTTAAAATGAGGGATGCCATCCTTATCAAGCCCCTGGTTAATGTATAAAATATTTTTACGGCGCAGCGAATCGGGATAGATGGTATTACAAACGTAAATATCCATCAGGCCATCGTTATTGATATCAACAACGGCAACGCCCCTGCCCCAGCGGCCCATACCGCTTACGCCGGCTACATCGGTAATGTCCTCGAATTTAAAATCGCCTTTATTCAGATAAAGCCGGTTTGATACCAGGTTGCCGGTAAAGTACAGGTCCTGCAAACCATCGTTATTAAAATCGCCTACGCCAACGCCGCCACCGTTGTAAATATTGGTGAGGTCGATGGGGTTAATGGTATCGGTTTCGATAATCTGGTTATTAAAATGAATGCCCGAATGCGACGAAGAAATTTGCTGAAACAACGTATGCTTTTTGCAGGAAAACAAGCATATCGACAATAAAAGCAGCACCGGGAAATGGATCTTATTCATATGATGGGGATATTCAATTATTTGTTAACAAATGCCAATATCTTTTTAACCTCCTGCGGATATATGGCTATATGATGGGTATGCACAAAAAACCTTACAGGCGGCGCCTTATCGGCGGTTTGCACAGATATTACATTGGTAGTTAATTCGGGCATGTGGCAGCTGATGCATTTATCTTTAAGCACACCGGCGTTTAACTTATCTGTCATTTTGCAATAAACATGACTGGGCTTGTTGTGGCAACTGAGGCATTTTTGGGTATATAAAATATCGTTGCCGCGCGTATTCTGGTGCGTATCGTGGCAGGTTGCGCAATCCATGGTACTGTTTATGTAGCACTTGCTGCTTTGTAATAGCTGCAACTGTTTGCCATGCACATCTAAATGGCTGGTATCCAACGTGCGCTGAAATTCGGGAAGTTTATATTTGGCAAAGGTATCGCCGGGCATAAAGCCAAATGTGGTTTTTAACAATGCCGTATGGATGCCCGAGTGGCATACCGCGCACATATCCATCCTTTGCTCCCTGCTTAAATTGGCGTAGCGGGCTATAAATTTTGCCGTTTTAACACCGGGATTGTTAGCCTGAAAATCCACGTGTTGTGCACCGGGGCCATGGCAGCGTTCGCAATCAATTCCATATACCATGGTGCTTTTATCAAATTGCTCATCGCGGCTTAACTGCTGGTTTTGCTGCAGCAGCTCATCAACATAAGAAACATGACATTCCAGGCAACGCTTCCCTATCGACCTGAAGTTGACAAAATTAAACTGATAACCAGGACTGGTTGACCATTGCTCCTGTTTATTATAATAAGATAATGGCAGCTGGTAAAGCTGGTTGTTTTGCCAGTATAAATAGCTTTCGCCTTTTACCCCGCCAAAAACAATATCAAAACGGTTACTTTGCTTAACCTTGCCATCCTGGTAAAGGGTTTGGTATAAGCCGCTATCGCGTTTCTCCATCAATATTTTTTGATTTTGGCTGATGTTAAAGACGTTAAAGCCTGCTGCAAAGCTGCCGTGTACCGTATTTGCCGATGCAGGGATTGACGCTATATAATGTGCAGTATGCAAGTATGAGTCATAAAGCTTACCATGACATTTAGCACAGGCTTTTGAACCGGCGTATAAAGGGCCGCGGGGATCGGCATAGGCATTATTACCCCTAAACTGGAAGTAGATAACTACCAGTAGTGTAATTAATATGCTTGTTACTATTAGTGTTTTTTTCATGACAGCGAGCCCGGCCCCCTCTAAATCTCCCCCGGTAGGGGAGACTTTTAAAATCTATTTTTTTTAAACTCTAAGCCGTTTACAGGAAGACTTAACTTCACTCCTTTTAAAAGCCCTCCCTACCGGGGAGGGTTTGGGTTGGGCCGAATTTAAAAAGGCTTTCTCCCGAAGGAGAAAGCCAAAGCAAGTAACCAATTATATAACTAAACTCAGTTCATTCATCATAACCCTTATTAATAACCTGGGTTTTGTTTCAGGTTAGGGTTAAGCCCTATAGCGGTTTGCGGTATAGGCAATATATCGTGGTTTGCAGGTAACGATGTGCGCCAAACTCCATGCAGTTTTCCATCGGCAGTTGGGCCGTAAGGATAAGGCTGCGGGGTTACTGTAGCATCGGTACCGTAGTTTTTTTGGATGAAGGCAGCAGCTACACCCGGGCCAGCTCTGCGCAATAAGTAAAATAAGGAATACTCGCCGGTCAATTCGTGCCTGTACTCACTTAATACCATCTGCAACGGGTCGGTAATAGGCGTAGTTGCTTTACCATCATAAGTAAGCCCATCCTGCATAACGGCAGGGGCCGAGCCGCCAAAAGCCCTGTCTCTAACCAATTTCAAGTCGGCCATGGCTCCAGGAATATCGCCGGTACGCACTTTACACTCTGCTCTTGACAACAAAACTTCGGCATAACGCATCAGGATTTGGTTTTGCGAACCAAATATGGTTGATGAGCCATTGGCGCCGGTAAGGTTTGGATCGCGCCATTTTTTTGCGCAATAGAAGCCAGAGCGGGTAAGGTCATCGCCATACCATGGCTGCCTGATGGCACCGCAGGTATTAATGATGTTGCCATCATCGCCAACAAATGAGCCATATTTTTGAGCCGAGTTATCTTTTGTTCCGTTTTTGAAACCGTCAATAACCACCTGGTAGCCTTTTATACCACCCCACTTGGCAATAATGCCTGGGCTGATGTTTTGATCGCCGGGACCAATAATGGTTGCATTTTTACGTAAATCACCTGTTTGGTATGAGTATTCTAATCCTGGGTTACCATAATCGTAACCAAAACCGCTTAATTCATGTGGCCAGCTAAAGTCATCAATCCAGGCAACTTCGCCACCATTTTGCCAGCCGCCATCCCAGCTTTGTGAGCCCTGGATATCAAACTGAATTTCAAATAACGACTCGTCGTTATTTTGATTGCTAAATTCATGTACATCAATAAATTTTGGCAATAAATGGTAATTGGCTGTCAATTCAGTATTGTTAAACGCGGCCAAAGCTTCAGCATATTTACCTAACCACATTTGCGCCGAACCTTCATAAGCATAAGCCGCACCTTTGGTGGCCCTGCCCTTTTCAGTCGCAGGCAATACCGTTTTTGATTGTAGCAGGGTTTCAGCCTGTTTCATATCGGCTACAACCTGTGCAAATACTTCGGCTTGTGTGTTTCTCGGTGTTAAACCATTGGTTGATGCCTTTAACTCCAACGGTACGCCGCCAAAGCTACCTGCCAGGTAATAATAGCTCATGCCCCGTAAAAAGTAGGCTTCGCCTAATAAGCGGTTACCCAATTCGGCGGTAACTACACCTTTTGTTTTTGCAGTAGCAATGATCTCTAATGCAGAGTTTGCCCTGATGATGTCAAAATAAGCATTTTGCCAAAAGGTATACAATGCGCCAAAAGTCGGACTGATGGTATAGTTGTTCCAGGCAATATCACCACCATCATTAAACCAATCATGAGTTGTAAAATTGGCATAGTACCAGATTGATTTTTTCAGCAAATCGCTGTTTTGATAACCATCATAAATACTGTTTACCAACGCTACTACATCCTGCGATTTTTCGAAGGTTGCATCGGCGTTTGATGCTGTAGTATTGGTTTGTGTTAAGAAATTCTTTTTACAGCTGAGCGGGATCAGCATAGCCCCACACAAGGCCGCTATAGTGAAATATTTTTTATTGATTTTCATATCATTAATTTTTTTGTCCTTGGTTAGAATACTACGTTTAAGCCGATAGTGTAAAACCTTGATGATGGATAAGTACCATTGTCAACTCCGTTTTGGGTTGGGTTGGCGTTTTGAGCACCAATTTCGGGATCAAGACCTGTGTATTTGGTAATAGTGAACAGGTTTTGAGACGAAACATATACCCTGATTTTTGATAAGGTAAGTTTCTTTACTAAATCCTGTGGTAATGAGTATCCAACAGTAACGGTTTTCAGTTTCAGGAAACTACCGTTTTCAACCCAGGCGCTTGATGGTAACAAGTTACCATAATCGGTATCATCATAATGTACTGCAGCATAACGGTTTGACGGACGTGAAGGAGTCCAGTAGTTATTGTAATACTGTGTGCTCACGTTTTCGATACTTACCGATCCTCTTTGCGCAAAGCTTTCCAGGTTACTTTCCTGGTAGTTCAGGATCTTGTTGCCGTAAACTCCGTAGAAGTAAGCGTTAAAATCCCATGCTTTGTACGAACCGCCAAGGTTAAACCCGCCAAAAAACTTAGGCTGCGGGCTGCCCAGGGCTACCCTGTCATCAGCAGTTACTTTACCGCTGCCATCAACATCGGCATATAACCTATCGCCTACACCTGTAGTTGCTTTATAATAAAAATCGTTGCCTTTAGCCTGTGCTGCTGTATTTAAAGCATTTAACTGGGCCTGGCTTTGGATAATACCAATTGCTTTATAACCGTAAAACTCGCCAACCGGCTGGCCAATGTAAGTACGGGTAAATTCTGTCCAGCCATCACCTGTTAATCCAAGACCGCCAAAGTTTGAAATGGCATTGGTACCTGAATATAAACTGGTAAGCTTGTTTTTAATGAACGACAGGGTTAAACCTAAATCGATATGCAAATCGCTGTTTACCGCATGGTTATAGTTTAATGCAAACTCCCAGCCTTTATTTACCATCGAACCTACGTTTGAAGGTAAAGATGTATAACCTGTTTGTGGTGATGCTGCAATGTTTAACAGGAAATCTTTTGATCTTCTGTTAAAATAATCAACAGTAAGGCTCAATTCGCCATTTAAAAACGACGCGTCCATACCGATATCGGTCACGTAGTCAGTTTCCCACCTGATGTTATCATTTTCTGGCTGGATTGAAGCCACACCTGCCTGGTAAGTTCCGTTTGAGCCACCTACTTTACCAAATGCATAACCAAGGTTACCACTGGCGGTTGCAGAAGCGCCTGCAGAATATAACGATTGGTAGGTAAAGTCGCCGATGCCATGCTGGTTACCCAACTCGCCATAGCTTCCTCTGAATTTTAAACCCGAAAGCCAGTTAACGTTTGTAAGAAAAGATTCCTTTTTAACATTCCAGTTTACAGCACCTGAATAAAAAGTACCATACTGATGGCCTGGTGCAAACTGCGATGAACCATCTCTTCTAACCGTACCTGTTAAATAATACTTGCTTCCGTAATTGTATGCCAACCTTGCAAATTGCGAAGCGTAAGAACGTTTTACTTCGCCGTTATTAACAACGCCGTTGGTATTAGCATCCAATATAAGGTTGGTACCCTGGCTTAAGCTTTTAATAGTGTTGTTTGGCGGCGTAACACTACCACCTAAACTGTTGTAATCGCTTTCCTGTTCAGATACACCTGCTACAAAATTGATGGTATGTGAACCGAACGTTTTATCGTATGACAGGTAATTTTCCCACAACCAGTCGAACGTGCTGTTGATATGCTGCGAATATAAAGCTGTACCCGATGCACCTGCAGCAGCGCCATACTGATCAATTTTACGGCTATCTGAAGGCTGGAAGTAAGAACCGTTGTAGCCAGTATAAGTGATACCGCCGTTGGTTTTAAATTTAAGGCCGTCAAAAATAGTGGCTTCTAATGATGAGTTAACCAAAAAGTAGTTGTTTATATTTTTATACTTATTGGTCTCGATTGAGTAGATTGGGTTGTTATTTTTGGCCACATAAGTGTAAATAGGGTTAAAAAAACCGTAATTACCATTAGCGTCTTTTATCTGGCTGGTTAATTTATTACCGCCATCAAGTGTTGGTGGCAACTGGTTGATATTACCTAAATTACCGGTACCGAATGGGTTATTTAAATTTTGGTAAGAGTATTTGGCACTGGTTGCAGATTTAAGCCATTTTTTTGGCTGATAATCTAAATTTGTACCTACAGTGATCCTTTTAAAGTAAGAGCCCAGTACAATCCCTTTTTGATCATAATAACCGATAGATGTTGATGATTGTACTTTTTCGTTACCACCACGGATAGCCAAATCATAGTTTTGGGTTAAACCGTTACGGTAAATGGCATTTTGCCAATCGGCATTGGTTAACGACGATGGGCTGGCCCAGTTGGCTAAAGTTGTAAAGTGTTTGTTAGGATCATTTGCTGCTACATCATTGGCCAGGGTGGCAAACTGCTGCGCGTTTAACAAATCGTACTGCTTAGGTTTGCTCTGGAACGCGTTGTAAGCGTTAAACTCAACCTGCGCGCCGCCATCTTTTTTACCTTTTTTGGTGGTTACCATAACCACGCCATTAGCAGCCCTAACACCGTAAATAGCGGTTGCCGAAGCATCTTTCAGTACATCTATAGATGCAATATCGCTTGGGTTAATGTTATTGATACCACCTGCATTTATAGGATAACCGTCTACCACATATAACGGTGTGTTACCGCCACTGGCCAGGCTACCTGTACCACGTATTAAAACGGTAATGTTACTACCCGGCGAAGCATCATTATTGGTAACCTGTACACCGGCAGCACGGCCTTGCAAAGCCTGGTCTAACGATGTAACGGGTACTTTTGCAATGGTTGCAGCGTTTACAGAACTAATTGCGCCGGTAACATCACTGCGTTTGGCACTACCGTAACCCACAACAACTACCTCATTAAGTGCTTTATTTTCGGGAGATAATTTTACGTTTACTGTTGCATTACCGCCAACTAACGCTTCCTGGCTGGTGTAGCCAATAAAGCTGAATATTAATGTAGCATTGCTGCCTGCTGTAATTGAATAAGTACCTTCGGTATTGGTACTCGTTACGGCAGTGCCGCCTTTTACTTTAACGGTAACGCCCGGTATTGGCAGCCCGTCATCGGCTCCGGTTACCTTACCGGTAATTTTGCTTTGTGCATATCCAGACATACTTACCAGCATAAGTGCTAAGTTGATCCAGATTAAAGCCACAAACTTTTTGATGTGTAGTTTTCCTCTCATACATTAATTATTAGATTTTGAAAATTGGTTTGCGATCGAAGCGGTTCAGCTTTTTTCATGTCGGCAAAATTTCACCGAACCTTGATACCAAAACTATGCAACACACTCAATCGATTGTACTACTTATGTTTAAATTGATACAACAAATGTTACACACATTTAAAGCAATGATTATCAATTAGATAAACAGAATACTGAGTATTAATGGTCAAAAAAATACCATAAGCATTAAACCGATACAACTTTTGATACAGGTGTTATAGCTGTGTTTTGAGGCAAAACAGCGTTAAAATAGATTGGGAGATAAGTGTAAATTTCCGGGGAAGGCCAGGGGTTTTAGCCTGGAGTCGAAAGTCTGAAGTTCTAAGACGCTCCTATATTTAGTTTATATTATTTATGTATCACATTATCATTGCCGTTGACTTTAGTCAACGGAATAATGACCAAAAGACGAGAGGCTTTAGCCAAAGTCCCGCTTGAATAATTGGGCTAAAGCCGCAATGATGTTTTCTGTTACCGTTGGCTAAAGTCAACGGCAATGAATAATTTTCGTCTTTAGATAGTTTCTTAGCCGAAAATAAAAAACAACCAAAATGCGACTTAAGACTAATAACTCAAGAGTTTCGACTTAACCAATAACGCACTTTAAAAACGGTTCAACGCCGATGGCTTAATTTTCAGAATATTGCCTTGCTTATCAAAGTTCAGGCTATCTAAACAAAGCTCGCGCAATACATATTCTTTATTTTGGGGATGAATGCGGTGGTATAAAATATAGTATTGACCGTTTTGCTGAAAAACAGTGTGATGGCCAGGCCCCACTGTGGTACTATCGGGCGTGGTGGCCAGGATAGGGTCGTACTCACCTTCTGTCCATGGCCCAAAGGGTGTTTTACTTACCGAATAGCGTACCTGGTAGGTAGCGTCGATGGCTTTACCGTATGAATACATCAGGTAATACAAACCGCCACGCTTAACCATATGCGGGGCTTCAAAATAATGGGGCGGTGTAATATCCTTTGGTTCGCCATCAAAAGTGACCATATCTTTTTTAAGCTTTACTGCCATACAATGGCCATTTACCCATTTAAAGCCCGAACCCCAATATAAATAGGCCTGCCCATCCTGGTCAATAAAGCAATCGGGATCGATGTTATGAACACCCGGGTATTTATTGCCTGCAACAAGAGGTGTATTATCGGCTTTCGCATTTTTCCACGGGCCAAGCGGGTGGCTGCTTACCCCTACCCACAACTCGCTGCCAACTGCTACGTACAGGTAATACTTGCCATTGGCTGCCTTGCGGATGGATGGCGCCCATACCATGGAATTATTGGAGGTTGGGCTTGTACAGGCTTGTTTTGTTGGCCAGTTAATATGTTCTGTTTTAAAGGTCACAAAATCTTTGGTTACCAATACCCCCAACTCGTTGCCTCCCCAGGGATCAATGGTGGCATAGATATAATAAAGCCCTTTATCTTTAATTATAGTAGGATCGGCATAATAGCCTTTAACAACCGGGTTATTTACAGCCTTTGTTTGCGCATGGGCTGCCAGCAAAAAGCTAAAAAATAATGTTATCAGCAACAGGGTTTTAAATATCCTCATGGTGCGCAAATTAACAATTTTATCAATTACCGGTATCAATCGTGCTATTGCTACGCTAAAATATCTTCATGCTCCTTATTCTTCAGCTCGGCAATGTATTCAGACGGCAGCATGCCAAACTCTTCTTTAAACACCTTTGCAAAATAAGCGGCATTGTTAAAGCCCACTTCATAAGCCACATTGGCAATACTTAGCTTGCTTTTCTCCAGCAACTGTACTGCCCGTTGCAAACGGATGGTGCGGATACAATCAACCGGCGTTTTACCGGTAAGGTTTAATAATTTACGGTAAAGGGATACCCTGCTCAGCGCCAGGTGCCTGGCCAGCTCTTCTACCGAGAAATTGGGCTTGGTGATATTCTGCTCAATAAAATCGAGCGCGTTTTTCAGGAATTTTTCGTCTTCCGACACCACCACCACATCCTGCGATTGAATATCAACCTGTTTTTGATAGGTTTCCTTAAACGTTTGCTGCATCAGCAATAAATTGTTGATTTTGGATAGCAATATGCCCGAATTAAATGGCTTAACAATATAATCGTTAGCCCCGCATTCCAAGCCCACCAACTGGTCATCTTCGCCGGCCATAGCGGTTAGCAATATAACGGGGATATGTGATGTACGGCTATCTCCCTTTAGCTTTCGCGACAATTCAAAACCATTCATTTCGGGCATGGTTACATCGCTCACTATTAATTTGGGGTGCAAGGCAAGCGCTTTTTGCCAGCCTTCTTTACCATTTACGGCCTCAATAATGTGGAAATGATCTTTCAGGTTCTCTTTCAGGTAAAAACGCATATCATCATCGTCCTCAATTAATAAAACCGTTGGTTTTTTGTTTGAGCCCTGTATGCCTTCGGTGTTTTTTAAAGTCGGCAGCGTATTATTTTCATGTATTGCCGGTGCAAGCGTCAGTTTCTCGGTTTTACCTTCAAATGGTATACTTACAATAAAACAACTGCCATATTCGGGTTCGCTTTCCAGCCTGATAGTTCCTCCATGTATTTTAATAAACTCTTTTGTAATTGACAAACCAATTCCGCTCCCCTGGTTTAACAGGCTTTCGGGGATGTTATCCTGGAAAAACCGTTCAAAAATCATCTCCTGGTTTTCTTTCGAGATCCCGATACCTGTATCAATTACCCTGATTTCGAGCATTCTTTTATCAGCCGGCAAATTAGCAACCTGCGGCGTATTTAAAATTACGCTGATGCTGCCTCCTGTGGGCGTAAACTTAAACGCGTTTGACAGCAGGTTAAACAATATCCTTTCTATTTTATCCTGGTCAAATTTGGTGGTAAATGAGTGCAGCTCGCTTTCAAACAGGTATTGAATCTTTTTTTGATGGGCTACATCGGTAAATGACGACGAAACTTCTTTTATAAATTGAATAATATCGCCCTTGTTTAAGCTAAGCTTCAATTCGTTATGCTCCATTTTTCTGAAATCTATCAACTGGTTAACCAGGTTAAGTAAGCGCTTGCTGTTGCGCTTAATCATGGTTAAATGATGTTGCTGATCGGGATTGTCAGATACCTTGATAAGATCATCAATTGGTGACAGGATTAATGACAACGGCGTGCGAAACTCGTGACTGATATTAACGAAGAATTTAATCTTCATTAAATCAAGCTGGTGCATGCGCTGCGCTTCTTCGCGCTGGCCGGCAAGTTTTCTTTCAGCCTCTATCTCTGCCTGTTTAAATTCAAATTGCCGTTCCAGTTTGGTTATACCGCGGTGCCTGATGTAAAATAACAGCCCAAGTGCAAGCAGCATATAAGCAATGTAGGCCAAAGGCGTTTTCCAAAACGGGGGCTGAACGGTAATTTTAAGCGAGATCTCTTTACCGGTATTTAATTCCCTCACTTTAAAAGTATAATCGCCGCCATCAAGATTGGTATAGGTAACACTATGGCTGTTGGCCGGGAAAGTGATCCAGCCTTTATCAAAGCCTTCAAGGGTATACTGGTAACTTATTTTATTGGGATAAAAATATTCGTTGGCAGCAAACTCTATATCAAATACATTTTCATTATGATTCAGAGTTATCCACTCTGTTTCTGATATAGCCTTATCCAGCACAACCCGTCCTTTTACCGAATCGCCGGCGACCACACTTTTATTAAATAGCCTAAAATCGGTAAATACCAATTTGGGATTGGGTTTAAGGGTGTTTATTACTGCAGGGTCAAATAAATTAAATCCATGCGCCCCACCAAATGCCATTTGCCCGTTTCGTAGTTTTATAGCGGCATATAAGTTAAAATCCCGCCCCTGTAAGCCATCAGCTTCATTGTAATTATCAACCTGGAATTTATATTGCCCGCCTGCGGGTGTTAAACTGATGTTTGAAAGGCCGTTAGTGGTGCTTACCCACATCCTGCCCTGGTTATCTTCTAAAATGTTCGATACATTATTTACCGGCCAGCCCACGCCCTTATCTACATTTAAAAATGTATTGGTTTGGGTGTTAAGTATGCTTAAGCCGCTTTTTGTGCCAATCCACATTAATCCGCGGCTATCCTGGGTTATTATATTTACATCGCTGCCGGCAAGGCTGTTTGGATTTTTAGGCTGATAGTAGTAATGCCGCACCAGGTTTGTTTTGCGCTCTATCACATCAACGCCTTTATCGCGGCCTATCCAAATATTTTGCTGCCTGTCCCGGTAAAAAAAAGCTGTGTAGTCAGATACCATTTTATACTCGGGATGGCGGAAAGTATTGCTTTTACGGTCAAGCACATTCAATCCGCCTGCAAAGGTTCCTACCCATAAATTCCGGGCAGCATCTTCAATTATGGTATAAACCCGGTCGTCGGTAATGGTAGTTTTATCTTTATCGCTGTGGCGATAATGGGTAAACTTTTTACCGTCAAAACAATCCAGCCCACCAAAATAGGTGCCTATCCAAAGTTTATTTTCATGGTCAACGTATAAGCTTATGATAATATCGATTGATAAACTATTAGGATTAGACGCATCGTGCTTGAATTGGGTATACTTTTTGGTTTCAGGGTTAAAATTAATAAGACCGCCGCCATTTGTCCCTATCCATAAATTACTGTTCCGGTCTTCGGCAAAAGCATTAATATCCTCATAGGGCAGGCTGTTTTTATCTGTTAATAAATGCCTGTAAACCGGAAATTGAATGATGGCACTGTGGTAATAACTTATGCCCTGCTTAAAAGTGCCCGCCCAAACAATACCTGCATCGTCCCTGTATAAAAAAACACTGTTACCGCTGATGGATTGAGGATCATCCTCCTTATTTACCAGGTAGGTTACTTTATGGGTTACCGGATCGAGCACGTTGATGCCGCCATGATCGGTACCTATCCATATTTTGTTATCATCACCCTGTATTATGGTATTCACAATATTGGAGTTTAGCCGGCCATCGGGCGTATCTTTACTAAAGTGTAATAGCGAATAGTTTTGGGTATTAAAACAGTAGGTGCCAAAAGGCCCCGCGGCCGAATAAATCCACAGGTTACTTTTATTATCAACTGCAAGCGTGTACAATTCCTGCTTATTTAAATTGGCCCTGGCCAGGCCATCAAAACGTTTGATGATTTTATTTAACCGGGTATCCAACAAATCGATAATACCATCGCTATAAATTAACCAAACAGCATTATTTTTTGTGGCTGCCACATCCATTATGGCATCTGAATGTAAAATGGTTTTTGAAAAGGACGATGTGCAGTAAAACGACGTGGAACCGTCTGTTGGGTTATACCTGTACACGCCTTTATTTTTAGTGATAAACCAAAAACCGCCGTCTTTATCCTTTCGAATGAGCGTTACATCACTGGTTATAATTTTATACCGCCGAAGTTCATCGGCAACGTTAACAGCAAAGTTCTCGGTCGCGGGGTCATAAATACTGATGTTGCTGTGCGTAAATATCCACAGCTTTTTATCAGGCCCCTCGCTGATGCGCGAAACAAAGCTTTCACTTAGCGAATTAGGATTATCGGCCTCGTGCTTAAAAACCTTAAATTTAAACCCGTCATACCTACTCAGGCCCGAGTTTGTGCCAAACCACATGAACCCTTTTTCGTCTTTAAAAATACAATTGACGTGATTATCAGATAAGCCATCGGTAATATCTAACCGCGAAAATTTATATAAGCGACTTTGGCCAGATAGCCACTGATGGGTAAAAACAAGAAATATAAATGTTATATAAACTTTAAAACTCATTATTTAGCAATTACCAACAATCGATTGCGGGGTTTAATAATCCGGTTTATAGGATTTATAAAATTACGTAATAAGTGTTATATTAACATCAATATATTTAATTATTAAAATGGTATTAACTTACCCTGGCATCAAGCGTGTATGCCTTCCTGAATTCTTTAGGGACACATAGCTTATTGCGCTTAAAAATCCGGTTGAAGTTTGAAATATTATTGAAGCCGCATTGATAGGCAATTTCGGCAATAGAGTGCGTGGTGTTTATGAGCATACGGGATGCATTGCCCAGCCTGATATCGTTAAGGCTTTCAATAAACGATTTGCCGGTATTTTTTTTCAGGAACCGGCAAAACGAGGCCTCGGGCATGTTGGCAACCGTGGCTACTTCGGCAAGTGTTAAACGCTTGTCGAAATTGGTTTTCATATAATCAAAAACCTTATCAACACGCCCGTTGGTATACCTGAATTTTTCGTCCGAAAAGCCAGGATCAGATAGCATCCTCCTGTTTTTGGATGTAGATAGGGTATGCAGTATGGCAAGCAGCTCCAACACCGAGTTAAAGCCATCCTTATTGCTAAGGTTTAGTATACGCCGGGTGATATCGCGGGTGGTTTCATAGGAGAAAACCAGGCCCCGCCGCGAATTTTCAAACATAGTTTTGATAAAATGCAACTGGTTACGTTGCAAAAACTTTTCATCAAATAAATCAGTATGAAACTGAATGGTAACCTCATTAATGGCCTCGCTGGTACACTCGCCGGTAAACCAGCCATGGTAAACGTTTGGGCCGATAAACACCAGCTCGATATCGTCAATAGTTTCTATACTATCGCCAATAATGCGTTTGGCGCCTTTGGCATTTATGATCAGGTTTAACTCATATTCGTTGTGGTAATGTAAAGGAAAATCAAACTTCTCCTTTACTTTCGAAAATATCGAAAAACAATCGCCCATATTCAGGGACGTAGTTTCGCGCATCACATTAGGAACCGGCATTTGATACATTTAAATTATTGGCAACCTGGAATTACGGTTTATGGCGTAAAACTATGTGATTGCCCTTTTTTTTAATGCCACAAATGTTACAGTTTCTACACCAAATGTTAAGCAGTTTTTTTATACCGCCTTTTCGGCACCAAGACAAATGTTATTGTTAAGTGAGTAATACTATTTAAAGATACTATGTAGAATCAATATTAAAAGAGGGCTGTCATGCTGAGCCCCGTCGAAGCATAGTGGGCAAAAGCCTTTACGCGCGACCCTTCGACAGGCTCAGGGTGACAGGCCCATTATATGTATAAGCCAACACGTCATTACTGTTTTTTTCGGCCAGGGCTGGTAGTCACTCGCAACCACGGCCTGATTTTTAATTTCAGGCAGCCTTTCAGAACTTAAAACTTTCGACTTAGGACTATCATGATTAACCTAATATCAGGTGGCCTTACCGGCTATTTCTGTAATTGCTTTTACCAGCTTATCAAGGTCGGCAAGGGTGGTGTATACATGCGGGGTTATGCGCACACAGCTTACGTTTTCAAATACGATAGATACCTGGTGAATTTTATACTGGTTAAACAACGCGGCATCCAGTTGCGCGGGAGTCATGCCATCAATAGATATGCCGCAGATAGCGCAGGAGTATTCGGGTTTTAGCGAGGTATGCAGCTTTACTTTGGGCAGGTGCTGTACTTTGGCAGCCCAGTAATTTTTAAGATAACGGATGCGATCCTCCTTACGTTTGCTGCCAATAGCCAACTGAAAGTTGATGGCCTCGCCTATCCCCTGCTCTATCGGGAAGCTACGGGTGCCCAGGTTTTCAAACTTGCGGATATCAGGCCCCTGCGGGTTATCATCGCACAAAAGCGGCATTACTTTACTTATCTTTTCTTTTTTAATCCACATCATGCCGCTACCTATAGGTGCCGACAGGAATTTATGCAGACTGGTGCCAAAGTAATCGCAATTTAAATCGGGAATCTTGAAGTCGAGCAGCCCGAAAGAATGGGCCCCGTCTACAATTACCTCGATACCCCGGGTATGCGCCATATCGCAAATTTTACGCACTGGCATAATTTGGCCTACATAGTTTACTATATGTGTAACGTGTATCAGTTTTGTTTTGGAGGTAATGGCGTCCTGGTAGGCTTTTACAATCTGCTCGTCATTCTCAATCGGGAAGTCGAAAGTGAGTTGTTTGTAAACTATGCCTTCGCGCAGTGCACGCTGGCGATAAGCCTGTACCATGTGTGGATAATCTAACCTTGCCCCAATCACTTCATCGCCGCTTTTTAAGGGCAGGCCAAAGATGATGGTATTTAACGCCTCGGTAGCGTTACGGTTTACGGCAATTTCATCGGGCAGCGTACCGGCCAGCAAGGCAAGTTTTTCGCGCAATGGCTCGCGTCCCTGGTCAAGGATGCGCCACATAAAGTACGACGGGCCTTCGTTGGTAAGCTGGTTGTAGCGCTCTACAGCCTGCTGTACCACAATTGGTGAGGGCGACACACCACCATTGTTCAGGTTGATGATATTGGCGCTTACCGAGTACGACCGCTGAATAACGCCCCAAAAGTCCTCGTCCTGCGCTACCTCTTGCGGCGTTAAACGGCTTACCTTGTTTAATGCTGATGTCCAGTCGGCGGCATGCGCCTGGTTAAACAAGCTTGTAGCCGAAAAGGCGCCGGTAAGTACGGCCGCCTGTTTGATGAAACTGCGTCGATTATTGGTCATGAACGAATTTAGCGTATTTGATGGATACAAACAAGCAATCGGCCCGTGTTTTTTGCTTCGGAGATTGCTGATTAGAAGCGATTTAATGAAAGGTATTAACTAAGCTGTTACACCGCCGCCTTTGCAACAAACATTGCTTTATAGTACTTCCAATACCCAACGCCTAAAAGCAGGTTTGGGGCTACCAGGAAAACGCCCATCAGCCAACCTGACGGCACCAGGAAGGTGTGAAACAACAACACATTTAAACTGATAGGGAACAGCACCACCGCCGAAAAGGGCGCGTAGCGGTTAGTGAGCAGCGACAAGCCGCCTGTTATCTGTATCACTTTTTGAATAGGATAAAAGTACCCGGTACCCTTTAACCCGGCGATGAAAGCACCCGCCGCACCGGTATGTAATGGCTGGTACGGTATAAAATGCAGGAAATAATCGAGGCCAAACACCAGGTATAAAAAGCCAAGCAGCAGGCGGGATATGAGGACGGTTGTTTTCATTGAATTGAGTTACATGTATTATCAAGGGATGAAAGTTATTGCTTCCCTGGATCTAAAAGCTCCAAATCTGTAATATTTTTAAAATCAGAGGTGTTGCGCGTGATCAATGTCAGATCACCAACGATGGCTGTAGCTGCAATGATAGCATCAGGGAGTTTAATGCGCTGGCCTTTACATATGGTTATCGTTTTATCTACAACCTGATCATTAATTTCAAAAACGATGCTTTCTGAAACAAAATCGTGTAATGTCTTATAAACATCGTCAGACGCATTAAACCTAAGGACTTCAATTTTAGTAACTACTGAGATATTTGGAGTTTCATCAACTATTGCATGCATGAATTTCATGCCGGATTCAGGTAATTTATTATCCAAATACCCTATTACCACATTAGAATCTATTAAATATCCCTTTCCCACTCGTTTCTACCTTGTTCGATTGAGTTTTGAAAGTTGTTATATTCCTCTTTAGAAAGATTGAGTGAGCCGGCAAATCGTTCGGAGAGTTTTTGTTTTGGCTTACTACTTTTCTCAAGAACCTTAACAATATGTAAAGCCTCAAGATCTTCGATCAGTTTGTAAGCTTTATTGTTATTTATCTGAAGCAAAACCGTTTCCATCTTTAGTTTATCTTTTACCAAATATACAAAACTTATCTCATAGATATATCCAATTCATTCACCCGCTGCCGGCACCAGCTTTGCCTTCAAATCCGGGTCCTTCATGTCCTTATCCAGCGGGAACATAGGGCGCTGGATGCGATGGTATGGCAAGCGTTCGATGTTCTGATCAACCCCGCCGGGGGTTATCGCCAGCAGCCAGTCGGCACGCATGGCATATAGTTCGGGCTCAAGGTAGCCAATTTTCACTACCACAATACCGGCGGTGCGGGGGTTTAAGCCCAGGCGGGTAAAGTCAATTTCTTTGTGATATGGCTTGCGTTTTTGGGTGACGATCACGTGTACGCTGCCCACTTTTATCACGGCCTCCACTTCAGCATCCTTATCGCCGTATTGGATAGATTCTACCGTACCCGATAGCCTTACGGGTGGTGCAAAACGGGCATCAACGGCTGCGCCGGCCAAACCATCCACATGGCCGCCTACGCCCGCGGCGATGGCGCTTTTGATCAATTGCGGCGCAGGGATGGATGCATACAGCAACGATGGACCTGCATTGGTTTTAAACTCCGGCCGGGCCAATATTTGTGTCAGCGTCCAGGTAGCATCTCCTGCCCCGCCTGCGGTTGGGTTATCGCCCGAATCGCTGATGTAAAATGGATGCTTTGGGCTGGCTACGGCCTTATCAAGGCATTCTGTTAAAGTACCTGTTGGCGCTACAAATTCAAAAGCTTTGCGGGCATCCCAAAAGTTTTGGGCCAGCTTTTCGGCAGCGGCTGTTACCACGGCTTTATCGTCGCCGGTTACCATTACAACGGCATGGTTGCGCGGCTCATCGGCCCAGGCATAACCAATCCAGATGGCGGCATCAATAACGCCCGGCTGTACCGAAGCCGGGGCTACGGCCTTATATATGCTTTTACCTGGCTCTATCCGGGTACTTGTTTTTTCCCCAGGCAGTAAAATAGGGATAGAGATATAGGCCTTGTAGGCCGGTTTTCCTTTGCCTGTTTCAATCCGGTTGATGAGGTTTGCAACAGCCCGCTGTTTGGTTTGCATGGCATCTTCATGCGGGGCCATGCGGTAGCAGGTAATCAGGTCGGTATTTTGGGCCAGCCGCCAGGAAACATTGCCATGCAGGTCCATAGATGTGGAGATAAGCGTTTTTGTGCCCACTACTTTCCTTATCCTGGTTATCAGGTCGCCCTCCGGGTCATCCAACCCAACAACGCTCATGGCGCCATGAATATCAAAATACAACCCGTCATAAGGCAGGTGTTTTTTAAGCGAATCTAAAGTTTTACCAACCAGCGACTCATAAGCAGCCCTGGTAACCGCCCCACCGGGCAGACTTTTGCCCATCAAAGCCGGGAACCAAACCGCACTCTTGCGCAAAGGCGAGTCGGCAGCCATAAATGGGTACGAACTAAAAACTTCGGCCCCGTATTTGGCATGAAAAGCGGCTTCATCCGTTAGTGCCGGCGAAAACGTACTCGACTCGATACCCAGTCCGCAAATGGCTATCCGGGGCAGTGGTTTTACCATAGGGCTGTTATCGGATGGCCTGCTACCGTGTCTGTGTTTATTGGGCAAGGTGGCCGCCAAACAAAAAGTAAAACTAAATAATAGTATTGCCGGTAATGAATGTTTAAGCATAGCTATCAGATAAATTATGTGTTATTATACTAATACCTCCAGCTCTTCAAATCGGCCCCTTTTGGTGCCCTGGTTTTAATTTCGGCTGCCCATTTTTTGATGAACATTTGGTGGTAGCGCAGGCGGCTGATGTAGTTGGGTTGGGTATGGTCGCCGTTCCAGCAGTGTTCGGCGCGGTCGCCGTAGTCAACTTCGCAGTTACAGTTTGGGTTATTGAGCTTTTTGAGCATGTCTTCGGCGGTATAAACGGCATTGTTGAGGTAATAGGTGTCCATATCGCCTACATAAATGTGAATTTTGCCTTTTAAGCTGTTGCCAATTTTTGGCCAGTCGCGTTGGATGATGTGCGTAAGATCAAAGTGCTCGCGCCAGTAGGCGGCAACCGAAGTATCTATAGCGCCGGTATTTTTATCGTAAATGCGTTTGGGGTAGCCATCCTTATCCATGGGCGAAAATACGGCTTCCCAGATATCAAACTGGCCGCCACTGCGGCTGCGTGTACCTATTGCCAGTTCGCTTTGGTTTACCTCCTTCATGGTCGATCCTACATGGCCCAGGTAGTCGCGTTCTTCGGGGCGAGGTGTTTGTTTAAAATCTGACGACAGGAAATAGGCGTTTTTATCGCCATAAAGGTTGATGGTCATGTAGTGGTGAAAGTCTACCGGGTCGGGGCAGGCCGCGTAGCAGCCGTTATACTCGTTGGGATAAAAAACCTGCGCGGCCAGTACTTCCCAGCCACCTGTGGAGCCACCATACATAAACCTGGCCCATCCTTTACCTATCCCCCTGAATTGCTTCTCAATCTCGGGGATTAATTCGTAAGTTATCGCATCGCCGTACGGACCAAGATTGGCCGAGTTTACGGCATATGAATCGTCATAATACGGGTTGGCATGCTGAATTTCGATGGCCAGCACCCGCGGGAAGGCAGGCCCTGTCCATTGTTTGTAAAAATCATAGGCCTCCTGCTGCACTATCCTGTTATAGCCCGTGATATGGAAACGTGCCGAAGTATCGGGTTTCAAATTCGGGTCGGGCGGTGTGGTGCTGAAGCCTTCCAGGTCGGCAGGGAAATGCCCGTGGAAAATAGCCAGCGGATACTTTACATTAGGGTGCTCATCAAAACCGGCGGGTATCAATATGTTTGCACCAAGATACATCGGCCTGCCCCAGAACTCGGTGAGCAGTTTGCTTTGAATTTTGATGTGTTTGATGTATTTGGTATCCTTAGGCGCCTCAATAGGCGGGATAACCTTGCTGATATTAAGCGTTAATTCGTTAGAAACAGCCGGGTCGAAATGAATTTTGACCGGGGCCGAATATATATTGCCAGGCGCCATATTCCAGTGCTGGCCCTCGCCCCTATCCATCGGCAGCTTTACGGTTTGCCCGGTTTTAAGATGAAAGGTCTCGTATTTATGTAATAGCACCTGCACATAATAATCGCCGGCAGGCACATCCTTCAAACGTTCCAGCGGGTAACCGTAAGCCTGCACATCTATTAGTTGGCTGGTGCCCGGCTGCCACCCGTTGATATCCATCCCAAAAACCAGCTGCGATCCGGCACCGTCACTCACCAGGAAACGGGGCTCAGCTTTGTTGTTTTTAGAAAGGAGCAATAACAGCCTGCCATCCAATTCTTTGCTTTCGCCAAGCGAAGGATCGATGTTTACCCTGAATGTTTGGGCGTTTGCAAAAAATGGAGAGATAAGGAGTATGAATAAGATCAGCTTTTTCATGTAGGGCGGGTTTGGGATTAAATATAGGGAAAAAGATGAGTTTGTAAAAAAGTGATCTAAAAGTACAGGGTCAACGCATCTAATTGGGTTAACATAACTTAACACATTTTAATTTTATTTTTTTTAAATACTTGATAGTCAGTATTTTAAATTTAAACATGGTTAACATTAAACTGATCGTACAATTTAGAAGCATCCAAATATTTGTGCCTGTTGTTGGCCAATGCAAGTCCCTCTGGTACCTGGATCATTTAACCACCATCAGCCAATAAAAACAAGGTATCGTTTGATGCTTATATCTTCTCGACGCTATAAGCTTAGATGTGCATACGCTGTAGCTTTCGAGAGGGGTGCTCCGGATTTAGCGTTATATTACTAAACCGAATTAGCAACCATATCTATGGCTTCTAAGCACATCCGGTGATAGCCAGCCGTTGCGCTAAACCGAATTAGCAGCTTACTCAAAGTTCATTTATCAACTCAATTTCACGTTAGTGATTGTACCGAATACAGGGCAGGTGGCTTTAGCCCTTGTAAGTATAAGGAGAAAGCACGACCTAAAGCGGAACGCCCAGGAGAACAGTCCCGGTTGAGGGCTTAGCAGATGGTGCAATATTTCAGGTTTATTAAATAAATGCGGCACTTATTCCTTAAATTAATACCCAAATACCAACCTAACCATGCGCCGCTTTTTTGCTATTATTTTGCTTCTGTTTCCCTTGTTTTTTGGCTGCGGCCGTCATGACAATAATCCCGCAAAGCCGGAGAAAAATATTTACCGGGACACCAGCCGGCACGATGATTATAATGTGAGGATAGCTATACCAACGGCCTGGATAGAGAAAGTGCGGCATTTTGATTACACCCGAAATATTAAACCTTTGCTAACCCAGTTTGAAGGCTTCATTAAACCTGATTCACTTGTTAATCCGCACGCCCAACATGTTGATGAAGGCTACGGCAGAGTTTTTAACCCAATATTTGCCAACCTTGATGGCGAACCGGGCGATGAAATGATTTGTTTATTGGGCTGGGATATTACGTCGCCCTACCTTTGTGTTTTTAAGCAGATAAATGGCAACTGGTACCTGCTTTACCTTGAAGATATCGATACATTTTATTCATCGCCAAGTCTTTCTATCGCGGATAACTTTTCAAAAAATAAAGTTTTTTATTTCAAACGGGTATATGAACATGGCTCGGGAATTTTTAAAGATGGTTACACTTTTTACAAACTGATAAATAACAAGGTTTACAAATGCCTTAACCTGCTTAATGATGTTCATATTTATGGCTGGGGGCTTTATATGAACCAGGCAGTAACCACAAGCTTTGAGTTCAGCGGCGACGAATCAGACAGACTGGACCTTAATTATGTTTACAGCTTTTTTCCCGGAGCTGTAAAAGATGGCGATTGTGCATGGTGTGCAAATCCGGATATCCCATTAGTAAAAGGCGACGCTGGGGTAGGGTACATTTGGGATAATAAACAACACATTTATAAGCTTGAAATTCTATCCTGGCAAAACACGCCCGACGACCTTAATGCCAAAAAGATAGCCTGTTTTGGAGATTTTGGCAACGACACCCTGTTTGTAGATGCCTTTCACGACCAGTTAACCCTGATAGCAAAGGAAGGAACGCCGCAGCAAAAAGCCATTTTAAAAAAATACCTGGCCTTGGTTAAAAAAAATAAAGTTGCCACCACCCAAAAACTAAAAGTAACCACCCAAATTGGCGGAACAACTTTTTACGGCCCGGATACAGCTAAAAATAAGTGAAGACGCCTTGTTAGAATATCCGATTGTTTGAGGCCCTTTCTGAAGAGAGGGTACTCCGGATTTAGCCACGGCAAGAGTGTGTTACCCAGCGTTCGCTTATATCCCCCCCTCCGCCCCTCTCGAAGGCTACCGTTTGTACACAAATAATACTTCTAATTTACCTCGCAGGGGATTACCGGTTTTATTGTTTTTTACCCTCACACGAAATATCGCTTTAGCATCGGCAGACCAGTCCATCCTTAGCAAGCATAAATTTGCCTATTAATTATCCGGTACATTTGCCCTATGAAATAAATTAAAAAGAGCAATCTCATTTACTGCTATTATTTCAATTTACTTTTTCGTCATTTTTAGTTTATCAGCCAGCATTTTCATATAAAAACCACCAACTACACTCCGGGCTTTAAAATTATCGCGGATGCCTGTATTTGAGTCATAAAAATCGTTCAAAGGTACTCTTGACTGTGTTTCAATCGCATGTTTATAAACTGGATGAATCAATGCCTGGAATTCATTCTGAGTTGGTGCAAAAGTTGCCGTCCACAAAATCCAGTCGTTTTTAGTATAAGATTTCCTGCTATCCAACGGAATACCGTATTTATTTTGCTTAGTTAAATAGTATTTAACTTCTGTATCATATACTTTTTGCGGGAACAAGTTTAAGTTCAAAACTTTGTCCCAAACCAGATTGTATTTTTGGCTCCATGTACTTTTATCATCAAAAGTTAATGCATAGTGATCGCCCCCGTCAGCCATTTCCATCCATTTAGGCACCATGTTAACAGCAATGGCCCTGTACTTACCGGCAATTTCGGTATAACCCAGCGTTTCTGCCATTTGTGCATAACAGGCAATACTCACAATGGCTTTTACAGATAAATTAGCATTTCTTGCTAAATGGCCCGCAAAATCGTCGGTACATAACTGCATCTTAGGGTCTAACCCTTCTTTTGCTAAATAATCAACCCAGGTGCTAAGTGTTTTCCAATGCAGCTTTGCATAATTTGCATTACCCTGGGCTTTTGCAATTGCAGCTGTTAAAATAATCATATTTCCAGATTCTTCGATTGGCATCGGTTCGCCATAGGTTTGGCCGTTTGCTAACGGATAAGTTCCTAAATCATGCGCGGCCCATGGATGGGGATATTTTCCGCTTTCACTAAAATAAAAAATGCCATTGAGCATCCCTTGTAACAGTACCGGATTATAAATTAAATATAACGGTGCTGATGGATACGTTACATCAACAGTATTGATGAAACCGCCGCTATTGTTTTCTTTCGACAACCATAACAGATCACCTTGCGGACTTTTAACCAGCGTATGTGCAGCGATACTTTGCCGGTAGCTTAACATACACAGGTGTGCATATTCCACGCCGCCAGATTTTAAAGCATCGGCATAAATTGATTTATTAAGATCATCGCATTTACCCATTACATTTTTGTACTGCAAGGCGGCATCAGTTAATTCCCCTTCAATAGTTGCTTTTGCCGAAGCGTTCCACCATGGCCTCAAATTATTGTTAAAGTATTGAACGGAGTAAATCTCATCATAACCCAACTCGAGAAATTTTTCGGCCGGGGCTTTACCAACTGCACCAAAAGGTATAATGGTATTTAATGCCAGCATTTTACCTTGCTTAGCCGTTGATTGATAATTACCTTTTATAAAAGCGCTGGCGGCATCTTTTCCGGGTGTAACAAATTGAATGGCATTGCTTGTTTTGGGGGCAGCAACATAAAAATAGCCCCAATCAATCCGCATGTCGTCACCTGCTTTTTGCAAAACCGGTTGTTCAATAGTTCCCGTTTTTAAAATCGACAATTTACTGGTAGCGTATTTTTGAGTTGTTACCTCCTGGGTCGGATTATAAACAGCAATATTAGATGATGCGCTTAAGGAGACCTTAACCTGGTGTGTTTTGCCATCATTTGCTTTAACCCGGCAGGTAATATAAGACACAGGCCTGGCAAACAGTTGCAGGTCGTTCATCAATAGCGGCGAGGTAAAGGTTAATTTCAGGTCTATTTTACCGCAGCTAAAATCATAAATGGTTTGGGTAGCATTTACATCAACATTTTTTTGCCTGGCTACCTGCACTTTACCAGCTTTATCTTTTTGTCTGTCAACCAATCCAAAATCAAGATGCCTGCCGCCAGCAGTATTCATTAAATGTATAGCAATAGTGTTATCGCCGTCCTTAAGTACATTTTTATCATTTAGCACGATATATTGAAAATCACTTGTCCAGCCTTCTTTAACATATACCTTTTTCCCGTTAAGAAAAACCTGGATATTATCATCGTGGTTTATCTTTAAAAAAAGCTTATTAATTGCCGCCATATTGGAAACCCTGAACGACCTTCTCACCCATATTTCGTTTGAGCGCCAAATGGTTTTTACGTTTTTAATATCGTCCCCAATTGGTGCCGAACCTGTTTTCCAATCGGAAGCTGCATATTCAGGTGAATTCCAATTTCCCTGGGGCTTCGTTTCTGTATACTGCACCTGGTAAGCGCCTTCATCTGAAGCAGGAAGAATGGTTATATAATTTGGGCTTTCCATTCCCATAAAACGGAAAACATTGCCATCAACGTTTATCAGGCCTAAAAGTGACTGCTCGGCACCCGTCCAATGTGTTGTAGGCGACTCGTTTAACTTATCAGTATTAGACCAAATGCTAAAATAGGTATTATGTGTGATCAATGGATAAGATGGCGCCTTTCGATCCTGTGCTTTGAGCAACATGCCGGCAAAAAGGCATCCTATAAAGCCAAGTATTTTTATTTTATTGATTTCGGTCCTCATTAAATGGTATGTATTTGTAAATTTATTATCGTTCAAAAATGAATAATTAACCGCCGCGCTAAGTAAGATGTGTATCCGGAGCGGTTATAGATGCTTAACAATTAACGGTTATGATTCGGCAATAAAAGATGGCTCCAGTAACCCATTTCGGGTAAACAAATTGTCAATTAGCGCCCGAGCCTTTTGCAAGTCAAAAGTATTTCTTAATGCTAAGTACCGGATTTAGGCGTTATGATAAACACAATTTTAACCTGTAATAAAATTGTATCTGTCATAACGCCGATACCTGAAAAATTAAAAATCGTAACCAGAATGACACTTTTTAATGTCTTGCCACTCAAAGCATTTTCCGTTTTTTCAACCGCAACTTTGCTTTATTTAGTTTGATGAAATTAAAAGTCCAGCGTCAGTAAAACGCGACCATAAATATTTAGACTTAGGGTTGCTTTTTATTTACTGTCCATTCGGCCATTTGAAAATCGCGGCTGCCGTTATTTGCCTTGATGCTTAACCTGTAAAACTTGTAGGGTACATTATTATTGAAATGATATAATTTACGCTGGGCGCGGCCAGAAAACAACTCCCCTGTGCGCGAATGTAAGTTTATCCATTTTATCCCATCTTCCGAACCTTGTAATATCCAGGTTTTAGGATCCCGATCGGGCGAATCATTACCGCTTATCAAAGTGTACGCCCCTGCAAGGGCAGCTGTTTTAAGCTCATACTTCAACACCAGGTCGCCGGAAAAGCCGGATTGAAAAAACTTTGAATTGGGATCACCGTCAACTACTTTTAAAGACCCCTCGTTTGAGTTGGGGCCACCGCCATTATCGCGCGAAACAGTAAGGGTACCGCCAATAGTGGCAAAATAGCTTTCCCCAACTTTTGTTCTGTCAAAATTAGGGTCCGCTACGTTCAATATTATTTCCCGGCTCGACGAAAGCCCCTGCGAGTTTCTTGATGTTAGTACTACGTGGTATATGCCCTCAAATGCATATTTGTGCAGCGGCGACTTTTCGATAGAAGTGCTATCGTCGCCAAATTGCCATAATAACTCTTTATAATTGGTTGAAGTGTTGGTAAACTGATATTTCAGAAAATCAACACTATCTGCCTTCGCCACGGTAAAGCCTGTTAAGGGCACAGGTTCTTCAACTACGGTAGTATCTACCGGTTTATCCTTTTTACATCCTACCGACAACGTTACCATGAGTATAAGTGCTGATATAATGCTGAATAACTTTTTCATTTGCATTTTTATTAATCGTTATAAATGATTATTGTGCTGGAAATAATTGACTTTTAGGTACAATCCGTCTTCCGTTTATGCCTGCCGATGGCACTTCATATTCAAGCCTGGCCTGTTGACCGCCAACATTTTCGCGGTGGTCTGCTTCTATCTTGTATCGCTTTCCGCGTTCGAGGGTCACTTTGGCAAATCTGCTTGGCAGGTCCCATTGGGTAGTAAAATCATCGATAACCGCTTTACCATCAATAAACAACCTTGCACCGTCATCCCAGCGTGTTTGATAAAATATATACTCGCCGCGAACCGGGGCTAAAAACTCGCCGGTCCATCTTGATGAATAGTTATCATTGCTGACAATGGATGAGGGCAGCCAATCTCCGCCGAAATCAATAGTTTCGTCTATCCTTACCAGTGATGGCGCCCGCCCATCAAAATCGAGTTGCTGATTGTTTGAAAAATACTCGGCTTTCAGGCCGGTGCCATTACCGGTTATGTATGAATTGTTGTCGAGATTAACCGTTGGCTCTACCAAAACAATTATTTTGCTGCTTGTTGGGTGTAAAATATGCCTTGTTGGGGCGCTTAAGCTTATTGCAAACGCAAATTTTTTGTTTGCCGTGATATTGGCATCAAAAACCGGCCACCCTATCTGTAGGCGTATTTGAGCCGTATTTGAATTTGAATTTACCCTGATTAAGGTATCAATAGTAAAATTGGCCGGGCTTAAGTTGATGGAATTAGCCGGTAATATTTTGCTGCTTACAAGCTTGTTAATGGTATCCGTATTTAGCTTTACGTGCACATTAAATGCAGTACCGGCCTGCCCGGACAAATTGACTATTAGCGGTATGGTAATGCCTGCCGGAGAAGTAGTGTAATTCTTTTTATAATCAACACTCATAATAGTGCCACCATTTACAATAGAAAGATAATGGATATCTTTTTCGTCTATCAGTTGCTTGGTATTAAGTACAACCATAATATTTGATTTGGACGCTTTAACCTGGTTACCTTTTCCGGGGTCGGTAAGTTTAAAAGCAAATGCTACATTTTTACCATAATTAGCCTCAAGCGCTGTGAGCCTTACTATTGCAACTCCCGTAGCGGTATCTGAACCATACGACACATTAATTACACTTGGATAATCAATAGCCCCATTAGATAATACTATAGTATTTTTTAAAGTGCCGTTGGCTATTAGTTGATTAACTGTGTCACTATTAAGGGTAATACCTACCTGAAAAGCTTTACTTGCAGCCGCAGACAGTGATATTTTAAACGGAACCTTTACCGTTTCATTATCCTTTGTTACTCCAGCAACAACAACACCATCACCAGAAATACTTACTGCATTATTTTTAATTAAACCTACGTCGTCAAGGTTATTATGCTTACAGGAAACAGTGATAAGGGTTATCCCAAGTAATATACTGTATATATAATTTTTCATCATCAATTAATTTATTGTGTATTAATTTTACTGATCTAACCAAACTCTGCCATCAAGCTCCCAGCTTTGCCTGTTAGGAATCCGGAACCAGTTTATTATTTGCGCAGGTATATCTGTTGTTTGCGGCACAAATACAGCAAGTGCTTCGGCCGGCGGCGGGCATATCAGGTCGTTAAAATCTTCCCATTTGTAATCTCCCTTTAATTGAAAATCACGGGCCTGCGGGCCAACATCTTTCAATTTATCGCCCTGCCCGTCGGTTCCCGGCCAGTAGGCAGCAAGAAAACTGTAATAAGGGTGCCCTTCTGAAATAGACGTTTCGCAAGCGTAATTGCCAATAACCGCATCCGGTACATCTACTTTAAAAAACCTGATATCGCTTACATACACGTCTGGTGTACCATGTCCGTTACCATTTAAAAAACCCAATTTCAGGGGGTTATTGTTATCAAGGCTTCCCGATGATGTAATTTCCATTTCGTTATTAAAATTACCGTCGGTATATGTTCTGATAAAGCGTTTGCCCGCCCGGATCTCGCATTTAACAGATAAGTTATGCCATCTGCCTTTTTGCAAATCGGCTCCCCTGCATTGCCTGTAATCGCCATCTTTTGTGCCTCTCATTTCAAAGTACCAATAGGCATCTTCCAGGTAAATTACCCAACCCACACTTGGGTGCCCGGCTGACCACTCGCGCCTTTTTCCCAAAATGCTTGGCCAAAAAAACTTATCCGCATTTTTCTTAACCTTTAGCTCAATGGTAAATTTGGTAGTATCGCCAAGGTTAAACACATCAGCTGTATCAATTTCAGCCCTTACCGATTCGCCATACAACCTTACTGTTTTACCTAAGTAACGGTTTCCGGTAAATGGTTTTCCTATTACGCGTTGCTTATACCTTGTACTATAATAAATAGTAAAGGTATTGGCCGCTGTATTGCTAAAAACTGTGTTGTCGTTTTGATTTGCCGGTATGGCAAACTTACCACCGCCACTTGAAGCTATAACTACCAGCCACTCTTCATTCTGATAATTCTTGCGTTTTTTTAATGCATCCATTATAGCACCTACATGGCCATCAAACTTTTCAATAGCGGCCTTATATTGGGGAGCCGAGTTATCATAACCGTATTTGGCGCCGGCCTCGTCGATATCATTAAAATGCCCTAAAATCAAGCTTGCAGTATCGGTATTGATATCATTTACAACAGCTGTTTTAATCTGCTCATCGGTGTCAAACAATTCACTTACAGTGGCCCCCGTGGTAAAATTATTTTTAAAGATTGCCGAAGACGAAAATGCTACCATTTTGGCGGTAGGTTTTTCGTCCTTTATTCTTTGAAGCACAACCGGGTAGTTTGCCAAATTCGCCCCGGTTAAATTATCGTTTAAAACCAAGTGCTTTTCTTTTTTTACCCCGGTTAGCATGTTGGCCCAATTACTAACATCCCTGGTTGAATCAGGATCGCTTAATGCTACCCAACTGTAAATGGAATTTGGCAATAAGGCTTTAATATTAGGCACATTGGCGCTGTTTACAGATACGCCCCTTGCCCCATCAACAATCAAATACAACACTTTGCGTTGACCGTAGGCTACGCTGGTGGTATCGCTATAATTTTTATCAGGCAACGCCTTTAAAAAATCTTTATTACAGGATATTACCGCAATGGCCAGTATGGAACACATTATTCCAAACACTATTCCCTGGTATTTTTTCTTCTGCCCCATCTTTTTATAGTTATAATTTCTTTTTTAATTTATTCAATGGTTACCCGTATAATGTTATTTACCGGCTGGTTGTCAAACCTGTCGAATCCACCTATCAGGTATAACGCCCTTTTTCCGTCGGCCGATTTTGTTTCAATTATATCTGACAGACCACCCGAAAACGGACCTGTAGTGTTATAGTTACCGGCAAGATCGCCTTTGGAATTAAGTACCATAAATCCGTTGCGCGTTACCTTATTATATTTTTTAAAACCGCCGCTAACTACTATTAAGCCATCGTCCAGTTGCCTTGCAAAGGCCGGGTAGCCGCCCTCGAATACTTTTGGAACAAATGACTCATCAAGACTACCGTCCTGGTTAAGTAATGCCATACTTATCACGGGCTTACCGTTATATGTTCTGAATACCCCGGTAATGAGATATTTTTTTGTAACGGTGTTATAGGTTAAGGATGATATGCCGTTATCGGCCCCCAAGCCTGCTTTAAATGTGTTATCGATGCCACCATTGGCATTTAACCTCACAATACGGCCTGCCGGGGTTTGATCAAATGTTGTAAAGCTTCCAAAAACCACAAGCTTCTCTATCAGCGCGGCATCTGTGTGCATATATGAATCTATTGGGCCGTTTGCTGCCGGCAGGCCTTTATTGGCAGCCACGTTAAAACGAAATGTTTTATCTAATGATCCATCCAGGTTAAAGCGGAGCACCTGCCTTATTTCGGTACTATCTACAATAACCGTATCTTTTGTAAAGTCGTGATTGGGCTTTTGATAGGTGCGGTGTACATAGTACCTGAAGTTGCCGGTCGCCAGTATCTTATTTTGATGATTATAAACCCTGTTTATAAACTCGTTTGTACCGCCGTTAAATTTCGGAAAAAATTTGGTGGTGTCCCTCGAGGTATCTTTTTGTGTAGGCCTCCGGTATACTTTTATACCTATAGTATCAACACTGCCATCAACGCCTAAACTGGTTATGTTACTAATATTGTCTGTCCGTTGATTATATCCGCTAAAGCCGCCCGCGATAATAAACTTCGAGTTTATCTGCATAACCCTGGCTAAAGCACCGTTAGCTGCTTTACCGGTTCTGAATGTACGGTCAAACTCGCCATCGGATGATGTTCTTACAATCCGGTTAAGCGGCGTAATTATTCCCTTGTTATCGTAATTGGTAAAACGGCCTATTACCAGGTTCCGGCCATCGGCCAATGGAAATATCTGGCTTACAAAGTTATTTGCACCCAAGGTAGCCCTAAAGGAAGGATCGATGTTAATAAGTCCGTTAACCTTAAACAACGGCCCCAGCACTAACTGGTCATCTATGGCTATTGAGGTAATACCGCTGCTTCCAAACGGCGGAACTTTTACTTTGATACCTGTTGCGGTAACCTCGGTAATTTGCCCCTCCTCGCCGTTAAACATAAATTTCAATTTATCCTTATAAGGCAGGAGTCCGGTTGCTTTAAATGTAATTTCGGCACCTACCGCGCCCGATGAGGGGCTTGGTAATGCATCGCGGCTAAGAGAAACGCCTAACGGTGGCTTGCCGTCGCCATAAGGAGCCTCAAAGGTCTCCTTAGTCTTTTTGCAACTTTGTATAACTAAGGCTGCCATGGCAAGTATTATTATGTATCTGATTTTTTTCATATGTCAATTCGTTATTAATCAAACATCAACGCAAATATTTTAATTGGATGAATGAAGCCCTGTATTGTAAACATCAGTGAAGAAATCGTTTTTATCGAACCCAAAGTATGCCCCGTTATACTGCAACGTGTGCACTACCCCATTTTTCGGTTTAATATCTGATGACGATATGTATGTTCGAAAAACCGCGTTTTCGGCATTGTTTATATCAAGCACATAGCTGATGATGAGGCTACGAGGCCCTATGTACCTAACCTTGTTCGCATCGCCGTAAATAACCCCGATGTTGCATACATCGCCACTATATGAATAATACAAGGCGCCGGGATATTGATTTTGAAGATCCAGGTCGATCTGCGGATAATCCTTAAGCCGGTTTATCCCTTTAAACATATAGCGTTGCAGGTATTTACGCCAGATTAATGAATCGATATCCGCTAATCTTTTCACCGTATCGCGCCCTACATCAAACAGAAACTGGTTTAACGAGCCCGGGGTTTTTGCATTGCCGATAGTTCTTTTTATAACATCGTCATCCGGGGCAAAAAAGGTAAAATCAGTTTGGTGAAAAGTATTCTCAAGTCCCGCTAACTTCACAATTTGCGCAATGGTATCAAACGGAACAGCTTTTGCTTCTAAGTACTGAAACATGTCTCCGGGATAATCGGGATTGGCTTTCCCTCCATCCCTATAGTACTCATCCCGTTTACACCCGGTAAGTGCCAATAATAAACCGGCACAAACAATAATCATATTTCTCATAATTGTTATCATTATTCTATTAACTATGTTTTAATTACCACCGTTTACCCAATAGGCATTTAGTGTCATAAAAGGGTTATTGGTTAAAGCATCGCTGCTGATAGGCCATGTCCAGGCACCGCGGTTAAATTTGTCTAACGTTAATACATTATATGACCACTCGCTGCTAAGTATCCTGCGGGTGCGTACCAGGTCGAAATAATGATGCCCTTCGCCCATCAATTCGCGTGATCTTTCTAAAAAGATAAAGTCCTTCAGATCCTGGCCGCCCGAACCGGAATACTGCGAAGCTTCGGCCCTGTCCCTCACTTTGTTAACCAACGCTATTGCCTCATTATCCTGCCCTAATTCGGCCATTGCTTCCGCACATAGTAAAATTTCGCCGGCATACCTGAAAATCATAAAAGTATTATCGGGGTTACTATCTTCTTCGCCCGTTGCAAATGCATTCTGAGCAAATTTTAGCATCATGAATTTTCCGTTATCGGCATATATGTCTTCATTAAACCATACTGTCGCCCGTTTATCTGCAGTTCCGGGATATAGTTTTTGCATATATTCTCCGCGGAAATAAGCAAAGCTTATCCTGTGCGTATACTCCGGCCGTTTGTAGGGATAATGCAAAAACATATCGCCAATGGGTGCTATGTTTGAGTTTGCATCGCCATAGTTAATGCTGCGGTAAAATTCAAAGAGGCTTTCATCCGAACGCCCTTTAATAACCGTGGCCCATTCTGCAATTGGCAATAACCTGTAAGCATTGCTTTTAATGAGCTCCTGGCCCAGATCGACAGTTTCCTGGTAATACTTATTGGCATTTGCCTTATCAAAACCGGCATTCCACATATTCATATTCATCATCAGTGCGATGATGCTGCCCCTGCTTGCCCGTACCCCTTTCAGGGCTGGGTCCGAGTAAGTCCAGGGCATGTTGTCTTTATATATCTTCAGGTCGGCAATGCATTTATTTAAAACCGAAACCATGTTTTCGCGGGGTAAAGACGTGGAATGAAAAGCATCGGTATAATAAGGCACATCGCCATAAAGCCGTACCATAAAGAAATAAGCCAGCGACCGTATAAAAGCTGCTTCGCCTTTAAATTGGTTTTTCTCAGTGGTGGATACTCCGGGTATGCCTTCGTCCAGTTTAGATATCAGGATATTGGCTCCCTGTATTACCTGGTAATAACCTGTCCAGTTGGTAATTTTATAAAAATTGTAAAAATTCCATGGCGGGTTACCGTTGATAAGGCCCAGCAAATCGTTTCTGCCCAATACTTCAACATACTCACGGGCTGGCCCCAGATCTGATTGTGCTTCGTGCATTACCTCGCCAGAGCGGTATTCGCCGGTAGCGCCTATGAAATGAGTTTCGTTGATCTTCCCAAAAAACAGCCGCGAAAGATCATATATATTGGCAATAACATCCTCTTTTGAGCGGTAAAAATTGTTGCCCGTTAACTTATCAATAGGTTGAATGTTCAAAAACTTTTTACAGGCAGGTAAACAGAAACTTCCTGTAATTACTAAAATGTATAAAATACTTTTTTTCATGATTTTAAGTTTTATTTACTTGTGTTGAGTTCTAAGTTTAAACCAATATTATAGGTACGCGGCACAGGGTATCCGCTGGATATATCCCGCCCCAGCGTGGTTACGTTCTCGGGGTTGGGCCCTTTATAGCTTGAAAACGTAGTTAGGTTATTGGTTGAGAAATACACCCTTAGGTTGTTAAAACCAATCTTACGAATAAGCTTGCGATCAAACGAGTACGACAGCGTTACGTTATTTATTTTAAAATACGATCCATCTTCGGCCCATAATGTTTGATCGGGCCTTAAAGGCTGTATCTGGTTATAGGTGGAAAACGAGTAAGGGTTTGGATAAACTGTATGGTCGCCGGGCTGCCTCCAGATATCCATATTACTTAAAGGCACAACAGCCAGTAAATCATAAGGATTGCGTGATATGGCCAAACGATCGGCCAGTGCATTATTCAAAACAGTTCTTTTGGCAGTAAATGTTGCGTAGATGTTAAGGCCAAAATTTTTGTATATAATATTGGTTGATATACCGCCGGTTACCAAGGGCTGTGAATTACCGGTTATTTCATAATCTCTGTCGTCTAATATATAATCGCCGTTAACATCTTTAAAAATAGGATCACCTGCTTTAAACGGTACCCCGTTAGACGAATATTTTTTTCCGGTTGCGGGGTTTACCGGCACTTCAGCATCGGTTGAATATACACCCTGGTTGATGTGCAAATAGTTTGACAGCGTGTTTTGACCTACCCTAAAAACAATATGCTGTAAATAAGGACTGTTATCAAACTTGATGTACTGACCATTATACTCGGCAGGCAGCTTTAATAAAACATCACGGTTGATGGCGCCGTTCATCGAGATACTCCAGTTAAAATCTTTTGAAATCACCGGCCGTACCGTAAGCGTTAACTCATAACCATAATCGGCAATAGCTACATCATTGCTCACCCGGCGGTTAAAGCCGGTAGTGTTTGATAAAAATCTGTCGAACAATAAATTATCAACCTTTTTATAATAGGTATCAAAGTTTAAATCAACCCGGCTTTGAAACAGTCCGATATCAAATCCTAAATTGTATTGTGTAGTGGTAGTTGGTTTTAATGTAGGATTGGGAATAAAATCATAATTTATACCAATAGTTGGATTATTGTTAAAGTTGCCATTCAGGTTATAAATACCATAAATACTTTGCAGGCTACCGGTAGGCACAATATTCTGACCCCAGGTTAGTCTTATACCACCATAAGTAAGCCACGACAGATCTTTAAACCAGTTTTCTTTACTGTAATTCCATTTTAAACCCACCGATGGGTTTTTGGAGTAAGGGTTCTCTAACCCGTTTGATGACGTGCCATCTAACCGGTATGAAAGTTCAACCACGTATTTGCGCTGAAAATCATAACTTACTGCACCTGCAAATGACGCGATAGTGGCATTTTTATAATTTGAAAGTACACCACCACCACGCGAATTATATGAATCGTAACCTACCGGTCCCTGGAGCTGATCGTTAGGCGTGCGCTCCTGCCTGATGATGCCACTTTGACCGCCCTGTTTATATATTTCATTAAATAAGTTAACAAAAATATTATGGTTACCGCCTATTGTTTTAGCGTAAGTAATGGCGTTACGGTTATACAAGGTGTAGTTTCGGCCCTCAAAATCATATACCTGGGCAAATTGCGAGTTGGCTGCCGCAGGCGTAAAAGTTGATTCGGCATCAGAGGTATAATCATAACTGATACTTGATGATAACGCGAGTCCGGGAATAAACTCGTACCGCCCATCTACATTGGCCCTTATGTTTCTTGAACTGTTGCTGTTCAACGTTTTCAAGGCTGATGTAACACCGTCTGACGACAGGTAGAATGATGGAGGCGGCAATAACGTTGATGCCTGGCCGTTTGAAGCAACACCTTGTTGCAGCAGCCCCAGGCCATCGCCTTTAGCCTGGCTACCTACCGAGCCAAATAAGGACCCGAAAAACCTAAACTTGTCGTTTGGTTTAAACTCCATGTTCATATTCAGGTTATACCTGTCAAATCCGGTGTTTTTTATTACCCCTTTTTCTGAGTAGTAGCCAACGTTTGCCTTGTAGTTGAATTTTTGATCACCACCATCTAAAGCCAGGTTATGGCTTTGGTTATAGGTAGTAGCATAAAATATAGACTGCCAATTGGTTGAGTTATTCCAATAAGCATTTAAACTATCGGCCAAAAAGCCTGTCATCCCTATTTTTCGTAACTCATCAACCGTTGTGGCATTTGATAATATTTGCTGAATTTTTGCCCGGCGCTCATCGTTACCTCCTAATGTTTCGCGCAGTTTTGGCGGCGCGTTAACAAAAAAGTTAGTGGTATAACGCACCCTTGGCACCTTTGAATTTCCGCGTTTAGTAGTAATGATAATTACACCATAGGCACCTCTTGAACCATAAAGAGAAGTTGCCTGGGCATCTTTCATGATCTGGATACTCTGGATGTCTTCTACCGGGATCAAGGACAATGGGCTAACCCCGGGGCCCTGGGTTTGAAAACCAAATTCGGCTGCCTTATCGGCATCTAAAGGCACCCCATCGATAATGTACAGCGGAGATGTTGGCTGTAAAAATGATTCGTTGCCGTTGCCGCTAACACTAAGGGTTGACAAGCCACGCACCTGTACCGAGCCCCTGAAGCCCGGTGCGCCCGTATTGTTCTGAATGTTTAAGCCGGCAACCTTACCTTGCAGTAACTGTTCAAAACTTGATACAGGGATATCGGCGATATCCTTATTGGTAATAATTGCCGAAGCGCCCGTTGTGGTTTCTTTGCTTCGGTTTTGATAACCCACAATAACTATTTCATTAAGCCCTTTTTTGTCTTCACTTAATGTGATTATTATGTCTTTTTGGTTTTCCTCAACCTTTAACTTTTGAGTAACAAACCCAATAAAGGAGAATGAAACTACAGAATTGACAGGTACCGTAATGGAAAAACGTCCGTTGGCATCGGTCTGGGCTATTCCCTTTTTGTCTATAGAGATATTTACACCCACCAGCACCTTATTTTCGGGCTTGTCAAGTACCTTACCAGAAACCGTTATATTTTTTGTTTGCGCATATGTATCTGCACTGCAGATTATGCAAACTATCAGTACTACATAAAATAGTATATATTTTCTCATTTCAGTGGCTTTAAATGCTATTATTCGTTTTCGAACTTTGGATTATCCTTCAGGAAATGGAACACTATTTCCCAGTCGCCTTTTCTGTATATGGCAAAATCGATCCCGAAACTTGCCACTACCCTAACACCACCAAAACCAATTCTTGAATACCTGAATTCGGCATGATCACGGGTACCGCCTGGAGCATATACAGTTGGTATTTCAACTAAAGGAATCGGGTAAGCCACATCGTACTGCGCGTATGTAAGCGTTTTTTGAAAGTTAAACCCGTGCACTATTTTATCCCATACTGTTTCATTAAATAAAGCAGGGTTCATCTCCACCGAGTCTTTGTTTAAAAATTTAAACCTCAGCGAATTGCCGTTGCCACCCGTAAATGGCCGTATATAAACCACTACGTCTTTTTTATCGTCATTGCTTTCAAGTGGTATATCGGTAGTGGCTCCTATAACATTATTTAAAAACGGCCTTATATAATTCCTGCTTAATGGATTATAAGGTGTTTTGGGATGAGGTGCCGGACCGCCGGAGTAAATATTAAAATCGTCAGATGGTTCATAAGGGCGCTCCCGGAAAGGCCTTATCTGAAAATCGCGAATAATGGTATGACCACCCGTATTAGTGATTTTAACATCGAAAAAACGCGTATCCTGCGGAAAATTTGTGCTATCTGCAGGCCTCGGAGCAATAAGTTCATTGGTTGACGATGCCCACAAAATAAATTCGCCGGATGGGAGCACCTCAAATAATGGATGTTCCTGCAGCTTTCTTTTGGCTTCAATTTCGGCCAAACTTTTTTCCTGGCCATTGTAAGCTGAAGTCCAAACGTAAGTAGCTTTTTTCTGAAAAAGATCTGTTACCGGCCGGCCATCGCCAAAGCGGGCATTAACAATTTCAAACTTTATAGGCTGCGTTGAATTATCGCCGTTAAAGCCGCCTATCACTGTAGTGCGGCCAATAATTGGTTCAAATATCTTATTACTGTAATTTACATTTGAACTTAAATAGTCCTTTTCATTTGGCAGATTAAATATCTTTTTACAACTGCTTAATACAGCAATAGCAAACAAGAAGAAAATGAACTCTTTTTTAAAATATGTTCGCATCTGTTTATGGTTAATTGTATTAATTTTTTGAATTTTCATCACTTATTTAGCTTTGTTTATTGACCACTCAGCTAACTGGAAAAGCCCGCCGTCCCTGAGTTCGGTAATGTCAATGCGGTAAAATTTATAAGCTACTGTATTAGGGCAACTGAAAACTTTTGTCTGGTACCGTTCTTCAAAAAAGAAATTGCTGCGTCTATCCAATTCAACCCAGGTTTGTCCGTCATTTGAGCCCTCATAAGTCCATGCCCTCGGGTCTCTTTCGGGTGCGTCATTTGCCGATGTAAGCGTGTATACACCTGATACTGCCGGCGTATTCAGCTCAAATTTGATCCATAACCTGCCTTGTAGTTCTGCCAGGAATTTGGTATGATCATCTCCGTCAATAACTTTTTTTGATCCCTCGCCATTGTCAGGACCGCCATTATTATCTCTTAACACGGATAGTTTACCTCCTATTAATGATATTAAGTTTGGTGGCGGCGGGATAAATGTGAGCCGGGGAACAAACTCATCAAAACCGAAGATATGGTCGGCGCTTACCACATGGACTACCCCATTTTTGGTCAGGATGTTATTAGATCCAGTTGTTGTTGTTGACCAAAAGCGGATAAATTTGCTCTTTTTGGTGTTACTGAATTCTATTACCTGTGGGCCACCATCAACCAAACCCGATGAAGATGCCCTGGTAACTTTACCATGCATCGGATAGCCAAACCGTACACTGGTCAGGTCAAGCCCATCCTGCAAGGTTAAAGAATCGGTAGTGCGGCTTCCCCTCATAATATAGTAGGATGCCATTGTATCAAGCTGTACGCCATCAACGTTTGAAAGAAAAAGCGGGTCTTTATCCCCTTGTCTTCTTAATGTGTTCAGGTTATTAATTGCCAGCTGAAAACTGGGGTTTGTAACGGCAAACAGGGTTACATTACTATCGGTTAAAGTCTGCTTTAGACCCATTCGGTCAATCACTGCTATCAGCGAATCGTAAACACCCGGTTTACTTTTTAAATATTCATAGGTGTTACCGGCAAACCTGGGGCTGTTGGTTGCGGTGCTATGGTATCCACCATCTTTTTTACAGGCAGACAGCAATAGTGCCATAACTACTGATAGCTTTAAGGCGCTCATATATTTTTCAAAGTTTTTCATATATGGTCTGTTTATTTCCAAAATGGATTTTGAGTTAATAAGTTGTTTTGTGAAATAAGCTTGCGGGATATCGGCCAGTAAATTCCCTGGGAGTTTATAAGATTTAAAAAGGCAGCATTATTTTGCTTGATTTTATTATACCTTACCAAATCGTACCATCGTTGCCCCTCGCCCAGTAATTCGCGATGCCGCTCTTCAAAAATCAGGTCAATCAACTCTCCGCTATTGATGGTGATAGTTGTTATTCCGCGCCTTGTCATTACGTTTATCAGCTCGTTTAAAGCTCCGTTTTGATCACCTAAAACAGCTAATGCCTCGGCACGTAACAAAACAATATCTTCAAGCCTGGTAAAAATCAAAGCGCTGGTGAAATACCTGAAAGTGGGGTCGGTGGTACCTCCTTGTATAACTTTTATCTTACTAAAAATGGGGTACTTACCATTTATATTGGTAAAATATCTTTCGGACCGTGGCAGCCCAAGTGTATCAACACTAAAGCGTTCGTCATTTGGCTGATTAAATATTTTTAAAATGGTGTCTTTGGGCATATAGATATCAGGAACCTTTTTGTTTAAAACAGGTTCGGCCAGGGTCAACTCTTCTATATGGCCTGTTCCGGAACCGTCAATATGCCCCCAATCGGAATTAAAACCAAACATCTGGCTGGTGTTTTTATTAAAAAAGAATCCGTTTGATTTGGTCAGGTCCTCGGTATTCTGGAAACCTATGCCACTTTTGCCATAGTTATCCTCAACAAATTTAGTATAGGTGGCAACATCAGTATAATTGCCTTGCCAGGCGGCCAAATGAGCCAAAACAGCGTATGCCGTATTTTTTGTTGCCAAAGCACCACCCCACCTGGTTCTGTCCTCGTTGTAATAGTTACCGGGTTGCTGAACATCGCCTCCACTATAAATAAATGGCAAATCGGCAGCGGCCGTTAACATTTCCTGCTGAGCCCAAACCAATATTTTACCCTGATTTTCACGGGGTTTGTTTTCAAACTTACCATCGTGCGATGTGATAATGAAAGGAACATCGCCCCATATCCTAACCATGTAGAAGTAAGCGAAGGCTCTGAGGAAGCGGGCCTGGGCAACATCAACAATCATATTGTTTTCTGTATAGCGCTTATCAGCCGCTTTTACGTCGCCAACGCGTTCAAGGAAAATATTTGCTGCATTCACGATGGCATAAAACCTGGTCCAGTCGGATAAAGCATCCACGGTTGGGTAGGATGCATTTAGTTTATTACCGGCAATGGCCTTCAGATCGGGCCTGTTTGGGCTGATAAACTCGCCTGTCCGAACATCTCCATATAGCCAATGACTGTCGTTATCAGATAATGCGGCACGGGTAAGCGCGTAAACTCCCAGCAGGCCGGCACGGGTATCTTCCAGCTTATTCCACATATTCACTTCGGCAACCACCCTTACAGAATTTATATCCAGTGTTTTATTACAACCGGTTAAGGCCACAAAAAACAGAAGCGTGATATATAATATCTTTTTCATTTTTGTAATTCGTTTTTCCATGCTATAATTCCATTTTCACTCCTAATGTGTACGTTCTTGGTATCGGCAGCCCGTAGCCTGTATCATACCCGTTATAATTTACCAACTCGGGGTCCTGGCCGGTGTAAGGTGTGATGGTAAATACATTATTAACTGATGCGTACACGTAAAACCGGGTTACGTTTATGCTTTTTCTACGCAGTGTTTTGGTAAGGTCGTAACCAACTAACACCGTCCTCAATTTCAGAAACGAAGCATTTTCAAGAAATAAATTCTGATCAACACGGTATGGAATTACTGTGCTCCATGGATTATACAAAGGGTACTTGCTATAATCTCCCCGTTTTTCCCAATAGGTAATCTCTTTAACTGAGTTAACATCACTATTGCCTTCCCTGTTAATAAAATCAAACCGGTTGGCCATCTCCTGGTTAATCAGGTCACGGCCCAGGTTAAAATAAAAATTGAGATTTAAGCTCCAGTTACCGTATCTGAAATTATTATCAAAACCACCCGATATTTTAGGCAATGAATGGCCTGTTAATATTTTGTCGTTATTGTCAATAGCGTTATCACCATTCAAATCGCGCCATTTAGGATCGCCGGCCTGCAATGGAATTCCGTTATACTTAGCGGGTTGTCCGTTAACCACCGGCACCTGGTCATTTGAGGTATAAATACCATCGTTCACTAAAAGCCAGTATTGATCAACCGGCTGGCCAACCTTTAAAAGTTTATCGCCAATTATAATTTCATTTAAGCCCCTTGGGAGTGCTTTTAATTTATTGGTATTGTGGTTAAGGTTTAAAGATGATGTCCAGCCAAAGTTTTTATGATTGATTATATTGGCTGCTATCGAAACATCTATACCGCTGTTGTTTACGGCCATTCCACTTTCAATAGATTGCTTATAACCGTATTCGGCAAAGGCAGGGATGCCAATAAGCTGGTTCTTTTCTTCTTTATTATACCAATCAACAGATAAGTGTAAACGGTTGTGGAGCAAACCGGCATCTACACCAAGATTAAGCTGATCTGAATACGACCACGGGATGCCGTAACCAATCCAACCGGTTGAGTATGGCCTGGTTAATACACCAAATGCGTTATAACCAGGTACAGTTAAATTCCCGGTATAACCTACAGATGCTGTATACTGCGGGCCCTGTGCATAATTGTCATATGCATTCAATCGCCCTAACCGGCCGGCGCTAACACGCAATAAAAGATCATTCACGGTGGTGTTATCCTTCAGCATTTCCTTTTTAATATTCCACGCGGCAGAAACTACAGGCGAATAAAACCAACGGCTTGTTGGCTGAGCGTTTGAAGAGCCATCAGCACGTAATGTAGCTGATAACAGGTACTTTTCTTTTAGTGTGTAATCTACTTTGCCATAAAACGACACCAGGTTGTCCCTGGTTTTATCCAAAAAGCGGTAGGTTAATTCACGTGGAAAAGCAACCGGGGTTAAATAATTAGGATCATTAGGGTCTGAGTTTAAAAGGTTTATTTTGATAAAATCGTTTACCCCTTTATACGCATAAGCATTGCTGTATTTATAAATGTTCCATTGGGTTGATTGTCCAACCTCCAGTTGAAAATCATGTACTTTGTTTAGGTTAAAAGAATATGTTGCTTTATTATCCAACATTAACCTCTGGTTAAAGCCAAAGTAGTTTGATGCGTAGCTATTACCCTGCAAAAGTGTGCGGGCATAAAATACATCGCGATAGCCCTCGTTATAATCTACACCAAAAGTGGTGCTGAAATTAAACTTTCCAAATTCAACGCCAATCCTTGCGTATCCGTCAATAATATTAGTTTTGTTATTGTCAAAGCCTTTTTGATACTCTTTAAGATAGTTGGCATAATAATCTTTATTGGGGGGTAAGGGGGCGCTCAGGTCGGGGAAATAATTAATCTGCGCAAACCTGTCGCGTAAATTTTTATTACGGGTGCGGTCCAACCTGTTGGCATTTACCATGGTTGAAAACAAAAGCCACTTTACAGGTTTCATATTGATGTTAAACATAGCGCTATACCGATTTAGCGCTGTTCCATCAGCAACCCCTTCATTTTTCATATCGCCCAAAGAAAAGCGAAAATTCGCCCGGTTTGTACCACCCGAGATGCCGAAGTTGATACCATAAACTAAAGCGTTGCGGTAGTAAAGATCACTCCAGTCGGCTTTCCCGCTATATACATTGTTAAGCGAATCGCTTAAATAAATAGGATAATTTTCATCATCAGAATATCTGCCGTTGGTAGTATACTGGTCATAAAACCTTTGCCTGAAAGCGTTTTCGTATTTACCGTTTATGGTTGTCACCTGCGGCCGTTGCGCTAAACCGATATACGAATCAAAAGTGATGCTTCTTGAGGCGCCCGGCGTTTTTGAGGATAAAACAATTACTCCGTTCACAGCCCTTGGTCCATAAACCGCAGTAGCTGCCAAATCTTTCAACACTTCTATCGAAGCAATATTGTTCATATCAATACCGGCAAATATGTTAGTAGCAGGGCCGGGCCTGTTAAACTCATATTGCTGAATATCAAATGCAAACGGGTGCTCGGTTATTATCGGAATACCATCCAGTACCACAAGCGGCTGTGATTGATAAACCTCTCTTTGCGATAACAAGGGCATTGGCGCCCCCCTGATAAACATGTTTTGCACAGAACCGGGCTCGCCCGAAGGTTCCTGGACGTATAGTCCTGCGAATTTCCCTTTTAAAAGTTGTTGTAATGAAACTGCCGGAAATAAGGATAATTCATAAGGTTTTTTAGTAACGCTATCGACAAAAAAGTTATAAATAGTACGCTTTTTTATAAAGTTGCTACTATCCTTTAACAACGAGTCCTTAACAGTTGTATCGCGACGAACTGTGGTGTCATTGTTAAACACAATATAGTTGATTTTGCTTCTCTCTCCCCTATTATCTTTAGCTAAGCAAGTAGGTGCATTTGTAGTAATTGCTAAAAAAACTACAAAGCACAGCCATAAGTATCGCATAATTAATGGATAATTTGATTAATGATATAAAAAATTGATTTGGAAAGGATTATACCTTCACGAAGACGGTATGCTGCTTAGGCATCTGAAGCATTTTCCCGGGAAGTGTGATGTTGAGTAAGGTTTGTGGGCATAGATTTTAGTTTAAGGATTTACTGATTTAATTGCAGGCAGGGATAAATATTCAGGACTACATCCTAACATTTTAAACCACTACAAATTGTTTTGGGAGTTACCGCCTGGAGCAGGCGGTAATAATTGGCCATAGCCGCAAAGGCCATAATAGCATTTTTTTTTGTGTTCATAATTTGGTAAATGTTAGTTAGTACAAACCGGTAGTTTTTAATCACTTTAAGCCGGCATAGTATTATTATAATTGTGAAATAAAAATATGGTAAAAACCGCACTAACTTTTCGCCACAAAACAAATTGATACTATTTGACGAAATATTGATACAATTTGTTGCAGATTGGTTAACCAGAGGGACAATATCGCATAAATCATTTAGCGATTTAAGATAAAACAATAGAAATAAGCCTTGCAATACCCTATTTATAAATCGATTATATTAACAAAAACCACTTTCTTTTGTTAATATACGCTACATAGCGTTTATAGTAAATAAAATTTTTACCTGTTATATTCAGAAAACTCCACTGTTTGATTTACTCAAAGCTGTAATAATTGTAATTGCCATCGGGCAGGTCAATCCGGCAAACGAGCGCCCCGCTTTTTCTACAGTTAAAAAGCCATCTGCCGGCTCATCGTAACGTAACATTTATACTTAAATTTTTCCATCAGAGTTTAGGATTCCCCCTTCAACTACTCGCTTTTACCTTCTTCCTGTACTCATTGGGAGAAGTGCCCATCAGTTTGGTAAACATCCTTGAGAAATAATATTGATCTTCCACACCCAAAGTCAGGGCAATGTTTTTGATAGACATAGCTGTAAACGAGATGTACTGACAGGCTTTTTGAACTTTTAGCTGGTTAAAATACTCGATGGGCGAGTAACCCGTTTTTGCCCGGAAAATGGCCGAAAAATGCGAAGTGGATAACTTGGCAAAGCTGCTTAGGTCATCAAGCCTTATCATGGTATTAACATGATCTTGCATGTAATGAATGGTTTTCTCAACTATATCGTTATCGGCAGGTTTGTCGTCAACATGGTTAAACTTATCCTCGTAAATAAGCGAGGATAGGAAATGCGAGAATATCATATTTACATAACGCAGCGCATCGCTGCTATAGCCTTTCTCCAGGTTAAAACAAATGTCTTCAAACAGTTTTATCCGGTCTTCGTTAAAAGACAGGTATGGCTTGTAATTCTCTGAGTTTTTCAGGATCAGTTCTACTATGAAAGATGCTATCTCGCCTTTGAAGTGAATCCAGTATATCGTCCATGGTTTATCCATGTTAGCGGCGTACTTATGCGGGGTGTTGGCAGGTATGGCAATAAATTGCGATGGCGAAACCTCCACCTTTTTCTTGTTGATCTCCAACCAGCCGTAGCCTTCGGTACAATAAATTATTATATGCTGGTTAATGCCGTTGGGGCGCTCGGCGTAATGGTGCCGGGCTTTAGGGTAATAGCCGATATCGGTAATGTAGATTTGTTTGGTAACTAAATCCTTACTTAAAAAGTTGGTAATGATCTTTTTGGGCAGCACAATAAGCTTTTGCCCTTCAAAACCGTCCCGCCGCCTGATAGCTGTACTTTTAGTCATTTTTTTGATTGGACACCGTTGTAATCAGTTCTCGGTATTAACTAATTGATCTTCGTATACAAACATTCACAAAAAATATCAAAACATTGGTAAAAAATAAAAATAATTGAAATTGGCGCAGCGTAATAAAGTCCATCATTTCCGTAATATTAACTATTCTTTTATCCTGTTTTATCCATGACATTTACATCGTAACCAATTAGCAATACCAACAATAGCAAATGCTTCTTAATTATTTCCATAAAAGAGATGAGCCGGAAATATTAGTGTGTTAAGGTCCGGTGTTTATTGCTGACAACAACAGGAATTAAGTGTACCGACAAACACGATGCAGCAGATTTGACCAAGCTATTGCCGATAACAAAAACTATAACAACACCAATGCAGCACTTTAAAAAAACACCAGGTAATTATAAAATCAGCTTCATCAAAATCTCTGGCTTGATAACTGTTTTGATACTATCTGTGACTATGTTGAGTGCACAGGAACCCCAAAAAAGTGCGGATAATACCGTTATTAGCAGCCCACAGGTAAAAATCACCGTCGATAAAACTACCGGCACAATTAACTATGTGTTTGCCAACGGTATGCATATGGATAACACGGTAGCCTACGTGCGCGATTTAACTTCAGGATATTTATCAACCGTCGATCTTGCTAACCATGCCTGCACAACCCGGCAGGTTAACGATAATATAGGCAAAGGCTTAAGCCTTGTTGTTAAGCATAGCGATGCAAAACACAACATCAGCATCACACAATCCTTTACCCTTTACCAGGGCAGGCAATATGCGCTTGTTAATGTAAGTGCTACATCCCAGGGTAAACCTATCGAAACCCGGGATATCAGCCCGATAGCTATCCTGCCGGCCAATAAAGGCAAGTTGTTTATTCCCGGTACCGGGCCGCGCATTTTGGATGTTCCGTTTGATAACGACGACTGGACGCCAACTTTAGAGCGGAGATGGCCGAAAGGCGACGAGCCCAAAAGCAAAGGCATCAGCTACGAGTTTTTGGCGGTTTATGATCAGCTTAAAAATTCGGGACTGGTAATAGGTAGTGTAAGCCACGATTTCTGGAAAACAGGTTTATCCTATCAAATCGGAACCCAATTGGGCTACGTAGATTCATTAAACGTTTTTGGCGGTGTGGCGACGCCGGATGATCCATCCCTTAAATCGGGTTATGGCGGCCTGGATGGTACGCATGACCATGCCGACCATGGTACCATGGTTGGCCAAACCGTAAGCTCGGCCGCCGTATATATCTGCGGATCGGATGATCTGCACAAGGCTTTTAAGGATTATGGGCGGGTAAATTCCATCATCAATGGCAAGCAAACCTGGGAGGGGCCAGCTCCTGTTTACTGGAACAGTTTTGGGGTTGAAGGTGTGCTGGGTTACGAAAAGGTGATGATGCCGCCTGCTGTAAACCAGATCTCGGATTTCATCCACTCCATGCCCAACTTTGGCGCTTACTCCAAACCAGTTTTAAGTATCGACTCGTACGACCAGGGCATCTATTCTACCGAGGTTTTAAAATCAATAGGAGAATATGGCGCAAAAAACGGCCAGCAGATGGGGTTTTATTTTACGCCTTTTGCCATGTGGAGCTGGAAGAATGATACAAAAGGGCACAAGCTGCCAGGTACCGATGTAATGTTTGAGGATGTGCTTTTACAGGATAAAAACGGTAAGGCCATCATGTACAAAGATGGCGATTGGGGCGCTTATGCCCTGGATCCCACGCATCCGGCGGTCAGGCTTTCTATCATTTCGCAGCTGAAAAAGGCAAAAGCCATCAATGCCAAATTTATCAAGATAGACTTTTTAACGGCTGGCGCCCTGGAGAGTACCAAACGTTACGATCCAAAGATTCGTACCGGGATACAGGCTTACAATTATGGAATGAGAACTTTGCGACACCTGGTTGATTCAATTATGGGCAAAGATGTTTTTATCACCCAGGCTATCTCGCCGTTGTTTCCGCATCAGTATACCCACACACGGTTTGTATCTACCGATGTATACTCGCACCTGCGCGATGACCAGAAAGGTTTTCCTAACTGGGGCAGTACCGAAGCATCGTTAGCCACAGGATCGCATATGGGCTGGGTGCAGGGCACTTTGTTCCCTTATACCAACCTGGATGTAAGCATCATGAAAAACTTCCAGAAAAACCCGGATCTGAACGAGCAGGAAATAAAAGTACGCCTGTATGCCATGATGGTGATGGGCAGTATTCTGGGCGATGGATCTGATTTCAGGAACCCGATAGCCGCGTACCGTGCACAGGAATTTTTGAACAATAAAAACATCGCCAAATTCTTTAGCGATCCTAAAGCGTTTATCCCCCTGAAAATGGCTGATGGTGAAAGTTTCGATCAACAACTATCATTTTACCTGCCGGGCGACACCACTATGCTGGCCTTATTCAATTTCGATCTTAAAAATGATTTTAAGCAATTGTTTAGCAGGCAGGCCCTGGGCCTTGATGCGCATAAACAATATGAATTCCGCGATTTTATGACCGATAAGGCCATTGGTGAATTAAAAGCTGACGCCCAAACATTTAGCATGGCCGCCAACACAGGCGATGCCCTGCTGGTAAAAATAGTAGCGGTAAATTAATGATAAAAATAAACTGTAATATTATGCCACCACCAGTTAACCATATCCAACCTAAAAAATGAGTAGTTCAAAAAGCTTTAACAGTAGTTATATTATTGGCATTTCCTTTATTTCGGCCCTGGGCGGGTACCTGTTCGGGTTCGATTTTGCGGTAATTTCGGGCGCGCTGCCGTTCCTGCGAACCCAGTTTGCCTTAACACCGGTATGGGAGGGCTTTTTAACCGGTTCGCTGGCTTTAGGCTGCATAGTTGGCTGTTTGCTGGCCGGTAACATAGCCGATAAATATGGCCGTAAACCAGGGCTTATTATCGCTGCCTTAATTTTCGCGGTATCATCTATCGGGATTGCTTTTTCTGCATCCTTAACTTACTTTTTAATCCTGCGTTTTGGCGCCGGGATAGGCGTGGGCATGGCGTCGATGCTTTGCCCCATGTATATTGCCGAAGTTTCGCCTGCCGAAGTACGCGGCCGAAACGTGGCTATAAATCAGCTTACTGTGGTTATCGGCATATTGGTGACCAATCTGGTCAACTACTTCCTGGCCGATCACGGTGCCGATTCATGGCGCTGGATGTTTGGCCTGGGTGCAGTACCATCTGCCATATTTTTGATAGGTGTTACCTGGCTGCCCGAAAGCCCAAGATGGCTCATGAAATCCGGTCAGCCCGATAAAGCCAGGGTTATCCTCAACAAAATTGGCTCGCCTGATTTTGCCGAATCAACCTTTAAAGCGGTAGAAAAATCATTAATTGGCGCAACCAAACAATCATACGCTATGGTGTTTGAAAAAGCCGTACGCCCGGCTGTGGTGGTGGGTATTACGCTGGCTGTGTTTCAGCAATTTTGCGGTATTAACGTGGTGTTTAACTATACTTCTACCATATTTGAATCGGTTGGCGCTAACCTGAACCGGCAATTGTTCGAGACCGTGGCCATAGGCGTAGTGAACCTGGTATTTACCTTATTAGCCATGTGGCAGGTTGATAAACTGGGCCGCCGTCCGCTGATGCTTTGGGGATCGCTGGGCTTATCTGTATTGTACATTATACTGGCCTTCCTGCTGCAAAATCACTTCCCGGCGGGGCTGGTATCTATATTTGTATTGCTGGCCATCAGTACCTATGCTATTTCGCTGGCCCCGGTTACCTGGGTGCTTATATCCGAGATCTTCCCCAATAAAATCCGTGGTGTTGCATCATCGGTAGCCATTGTATCGCTTTGGGGGGCTTACTTTATCCTGGTATTTACATTCCCTATCCTGGCCAAAATATTAGGCGCATATGGGCCATTTTACCTGTACGCGGGCATCTGCTTTGCGGGCTTCCTGTTTGTAAAAGCAAAAGTGAAAGAAACCAAAGGCCAAACTTTAGAAGAGTTAGAAGACAATTTAATAAGACATTAAAATACAATACATAGTATGCAAAGTTCAACTGTTTCCGTTTGGGAAGAGCAAGTAATTATCCCCACTTATGGTGTTGGCAAGCCCGATAAAAACCCCATGTTTTTTGAAAAACGGGTTTACCAGGGCAGCAGCGGGGTGGTTTATCCAAACCCGGTGATTGAGAAAATTGCCGATGAAAAAGAAGAGAAGGAATACACAGGCCTGTTCCTGGAGAATAAATACCTGAAGGTGATGATTTTGCCTCAGTTAGGCGGCCGCATTCAAACAGCTTTTGATAAGGTGAAGCAACGCCATTTTATTTACCATAATCAGGTAATTAAGCCTGCATTGGTTGGTTTAACCGGTCCCTGGATTTCGGGCGGTATCGAATTTAACTGGCCGCAGCACCACAGGCCAAGCACCTTTGATCCGGTTGATTACAAGCTGGAAGAGCATGCCGATGGCAGCAAAACCGTTTGGGTAAACGAGGTGGAGCGTATGTTCCACACCAAAGGCATGGCGGGTTTTACCCTGCATCCCGATACGGCATATATCGAAATAAAAGCGAAACTTTTTAACCGATCGGCGCTGCCGCAAACCTTTTTATGGTGGGCAAACCCGGCAGTTAAGGTGAATGATTATTACCAATCGGTATTTCCGCCGGATGTGAACGCTGTTTTTGACCACGGTAAGCGCGATGTATCCGATTTTCCGATAGCTACAGGTACTTACTACAAGGTTGATTATTCGCCCGGTACCGATATCTCGATGTATAAAAACATCCCGGTACCCACATCGTACATGGCCATTAACTCTGATTATGATTTTGTGGGCGGCTATGAGCATGATAGCGAAGCCGGTTTACTGCACGTAGCCAATCACCATGTATCGCCCGGCAAAAAACAATGGACCTGGGGCCACAGCGATTTTGGCCAGGCCTGGGACAGGAACCTCACCGACGAGGATGGCCCATATATCGAGCTGATGACGGGCGTATTTACCGATAATCAGCCCGATTTTAGCTGGCTGATGCCTTACGAAGAAAAAACTTTTACCCAGTATTTTTTACCCTACCGCGAGTTAGGCATGGTAAAAAACGCATCTAAGGATATCCTGTTAGCTTTAAGCAAAAATGGGGATAAGGTAACCATCAAAGTGCAGGTAACATCGGCCCAAACAAACCTGCATATCAACCTTAGCTATAACGGCGAAGAGCTGTTTGCACACACCGGTACAATTGTGCCTGAAGTTGTTTTTGTACAGGAATTGACGGTAGCTGCAGGTTTGGACGAGAATGCGCTGCTGCTTATCATCACCAATAGCAGTGACCAGGAAGTACTACGGTACGAGCCGGCCAAAAACAAAAAGAACGAAATGCCTATCCCGGCCAAACCCGCTTTGGAACCTGCCAATGTGGAAAGCGTGGAGCAATTGTTTTTAACCGCGCAGCACCTGGAGCAATACCGTCATGCTACCTATAGCCCCGTACCTTACTATGAAGAAGCCCTTCGCCGCGAACCAACCGATATCCGCAACAACAACGCTTTGGGTAAATGGTATATCCGCAAAGGTCAGTTTGCCAAAGCCGAGCCCTTTTTAAGGCAGGCTGTGGAAACCAGCATTCAACGCAACCCTAACCCATATGATAGCGAGCCTTATTACAACCTGGGCTTATGCTTAAAATATTTAGGCAGGGCCGATGAAGCTTATACGTTTTTTTATAAATCAACCTGGAGCAATGCCTGGAAAGATACCGGATTTTTTGAGGTGGCCAAAACAGATATCGCCCGCGGTCACTTTGCATTGGCTTTAGATCATATCAACCAGTCGCTGGATAGAAACGCCAATAACAGCAAGGCCTATGTGATAAAAATGGCTGCCCTGCGCAACCTGAAACAGCTGGATAAAGCACAAAATGTGGCCAGTGTGGCGCTTGAAAGGGATGGCTTTAACCTTGGGGTTATTTTTGAAAAAATTGAGCTTTATAAGCTGGAAGGCAATGCCGAGATGGTTGCCAAATGCCTGGATGAGCTGATAGCCCTGTCAAGAAACGATGATCAAAACTATATTGAATACGCCCTTGATTACGCTGCGGCCGGTTTATATACCGAGGCTGGTGAGCTATTGCAACTGGCGTTGAAGGATAATGGCAACAACCCAATGGTTTATTACAGCCTGGGCTATTTTTGCCATAAAAACGGCGCACAGGACGAAGCCCAGAAATGGTTTAAAAAAGCCGCCGTAGCCGACCCTTACCTGTGCTTTCCTAACCGTTTGGATGAGGTGAAGATCCTTCAGCTCACCATGGAGCTTAACCCGGCTGATGCTAAAGCGCCTTACTATTTAGGCAACCTGTTTTATGATAAACGCCAGTATGATGATGCCGTAAGCAACTGGGAAAAAGCAGCAAAGCTGGACGAAACATTTCCGACGGTGTTCAGGAATTTGGCTATTGCCTATTTTAACAAGCAAAACAATGCCGAAAAAGCCTTAAACTATTTTGAAAAGGCTTTTGAACTGGATAAAACAGATGCCCGCGTATTAATGGAGCTGGATCAGCTTTATAAAAGGCTGAACTATCCTGTTGATAAACGGTTGAAGTTGCTGGAAGATAACCTTGAAGTTGCCGAACAACGCGACGACGTTTACCTGGAGCGGGTAACGCTTTATAACCTGTCGGGCGAGTACGATAAGGCACTTGGTTTATTGATGAAACGGCAGTTTCACCCATGGGAGGGCGGCGAAGGCAAGGCATCGGGCCAATACGTGTTTAGCCTGGTGCAGTTGGCTAAACAGTATATTGACGAAGGCGACTTTAACAAAGCCGTTGCCAATTTAAACATGGCCAAAAGCTACCCACATAATTTAGGTGAGGGCAAGCTTTACGGTACACAGGAAAACGATATTGATTATTGGCTGGGCCGTGCTTATGAAGGTTTAAACCAGGCTGACGCCGCCAAACACTATTTTACCCAGTCGACCATCGGTTTGGATGAACCGTCGGCGGCCATATTTTATAACGATCAGCAGCCCGATAAGATTTTTTACCAGGGCCTAAGCTGGAAAAAACTGGGCGACCAGCAGCATGCCAAACAGATTTTTGATAAGCTGATAGCCTATGGCAAAGCCCATGAAAGTGATGTGGTGAAGATAGATTACTTTGCCGTATCCCTCCCCAACCTGCTCATTTTCGACGACGATTTAAACCTGCGCAACACCATTCACACCTACTTTTTACAGGGATTAGGAATGCTGGGTTTGCACGAGTTTGATGCAGCACTGACCCTGTTTACCAAAGTGCTGCAACTCGACAGTGCCCATGCCGGTGCAAAGGCTCATTTAGAGATGACCAAACAGCAATTGAACGTGACAAACTATTAATTTAGTCTTAAGCCCGGAGTCTTAAGTTTTAGGTTGAAAAATGCGAGGTAGCATTTGGGACTTAAAGCTTAAGACTTCTGGCTAAATAAACAATGCAATGCATATCTGTGTTGCCCTTATGCGTCATTTAATTAAGCTAAATAGTTTTAGCTTAATTAAATAGGTGTTATAATTACAATAATATAATTTACCTTGAGCCATAATACCAACCAAATCATGATCAAAAGCCAAAACAGGATATCGCAACAGGAATGGGGCGAACATGCTGGCTGTAAGGTTTACTTTTTCAGGCTCGAAAATAGTTCAGGGGCATATGTGGAGCTTACCAATTATGGTGCAACGCTGGTATCGGCAGTAGTGCCGGATAAGGCGGGCAACCTGGAAAACGTGATATTGGGCTACCATTCATTACCGGATTATATTGCCGACGAATGCTATTTAGGTGCCACCATAGGTCGTTTTGCCAACAGGATTGGAGGGGCAGAATTTACTTTAGACGAAACAATTTATCACCTGGACGCTAATGATGGTAACAATTCCAACCATGGTGGTAATACCGGCTTTAATACCCGGGTGTTTGATTATCAAATAACCGAAAGCGGCGTATCATTTAGCCTGCTGAGTAAGGATGGTGATGGCGGCTACCCCGGAGACCTTAAATTGGTAGTAACTTATGAGTGGACTGATGATAATGAACTGAAAATCAAATACCAGGCCACAGCCGACAAGCAAACGGTGGCCAGTTTTACCAATCACGCATACTTCAATCTATCTGCTGGGGAGTGTGCTATTTTTGACCATACCCTTAAGGTTTATGCCGAAAACATGCTGGATGTAGATGCCACCTACGTACCAACCGGCCTGGTTAAACCAGCCGGTAAAAGGGTTTTAAACGGGGAGGTTTTAAGGGAGAAAATGATTGCCGGCGGCGATACCATCAACGGTTATAACCATTGCTTTGTACTGCAAAACGACGCCCAACATACCCTCAAAACGGCCGCGCTGCTTATCGATAGCACCTCGGGGCGCCGGGTTGAGGTAGCTACCTCCTATCCATCAATAGTTGTGTATACCGGCGATTATCTTCAAAGCAAAATTCCCGGCAATTATTCAAGGTCATACAGACCTTTTGATGGTTTATGCCTGGAGTGCCAGCATTATCCCGATAGTCCCAATCATGCTCATTTTCCATCGGCAACATTAGGCCCAGGCGAAGCTTTTCACCAGGTTATTGTGTACAAATTTGGCGTGGTGGCTTAAGCTTTCCTTCCTTTTTTATAAGCAGCTCTTTTTGTATAAAAAACAATACTTTTTTATACAAACGAGATACTTATGCTATACTTTTTTAAAAAAAAATCACAAAAAGTTTTAACTTTTTTGCACTCCCCAAAGTGCTGTTTTTCCCAGGGTTCGGGAATTAATGGACGAACCCATTTTGATGATCAAAAATCATAAAATTGTCCATCCTTTTTGAAAGTAAATCCATTTTCTCAAGCTTGATCTCCCCCTACATTTACAGAACCAATTATTAACTAAACCCATAAAGTATGTGAAGATTTTGACTCTTGACCTTAGGGGAGAAAAGCAGAACAACCAATTACAGGCCACGGAATAACCGGCGGATGCGATTAATAAAACCACGGCCTTATGGAGAAGGGGCCGGCCGTTTTACAATTAGCTCCGCGCATAAGCCCGGCTTAACAATCCCCAAAAACTTGCTTTCCCGCCAATAACTGATCCTGCATTTGAAAACAAATATTTGATCGCAAACCAATTAATGAATAACAAATTATGAACCAAATTTTATGAAGCCACTTTACATTTTTAGTAAACTACTTTCAAAAAATACCAGGCAGCTTATCCTGGGGCGTTGCACAATGCTTTTTGTGCTTACCCTGTTTTTTGGCAGTGCCTATTCGCAAACCAGGGTTACCGTTACAGGTAAGGTAACCGATACCCTTGGCGTAAAAATACAGGGTGCTACCATATTGGCCGAAAACGTTAAAAATATCTCGACGTCGACTGATGAGAACGGCCGCTTTGTACTGGATGTGCCCGTAGGTACATCATTACGTATAAGCTTTGTGGGTTTTACCGAACAGCACGTTGTTGTTAGTGCCGATAAAAAGATCTTCAACATCATCCTTAAAGAAAACAAGCTGATTGCCGAAGAAGTTGTAGTAACAGCCTTTGGTAAAAAGGAACGCAAGGAAGCATTGGTAGGTTCGGTAACCAGCATCAAGCCCGGCGAACTAAAAATACCGGCGAGTAACTTAACCAACGCTTTGGCAGGGCAGGCAGCCGGTATCATTGCCTACCAGCGCAGCGGCCAGCCGGGGCAGGATAACGCCTCCTTCTTCATCAGGGGGGTAACTACTTTCGGTTACAAACGCGATCCGCTTATTTTGATTGATAATGTGGAGCTATCCACCAATGACCTGGCACGCTTAAATGTGGATGATATTGCCAGCTTCTCTATCCTGAAAGATGCCAGCGCTACCGCCCTATACGGTGCACGCGGTGCAAACGGTGTTATTTTGGTAAGCACCAAAGAGGGTAAGGAAGGCGCGCCTAAAATCAATTTTCGGTCGGAATACTCGTCCTCGCAATCAACCCAAACGTTGGACCTTGTGGACCCGATCCAGTACATGAACCTTTACAACGAGGCCACGTTAACCCGCGACCCTAAATTGCCGTTACCTTTCCCCGAAAGCAAGATCAGGAATACGCAGAATACCATAAACGGAACGCCGGGCAGCAACCAGTATGTATACCCCGCTGTTGACTGGCTTAACCTGTTGTTTAAAAAACGTGCCACCACACAACGTAATAATTTAAGCGTGAGCGGCGGCGGTAACATTGCCCGCTACTATATAGCAGGCGCATACAATGTGGATAACGGGGTATTGAAGAACGATATCCGCAACAATAACAACAATAACGTTAAGTTTAAAAACTACCAGTTACGTTCAAACATCAACGTAAACATGACCAAGACCACCGAGGTGGTTGTACGTTTATCGGGTACGTTTAGCGAATATAACGGCCCTATTACTACCGATGGTTCTTTCGCATCCGATTTATATAACGTGGCCATCCATACCAGCCCCGTATTGTTCCCGGCTTATTTCCCGGCCGATTCGGCAAACCTGAATGCCCAGCACATCCTTTTTGGTAATACAGGTTTGGTTGGCGGTACCACAAGCAACAATATCTCCTACAATAACCCTTACGCGGCTTTGTTGCGCGGTCATAAAAACTCGTCAGAGTCAAGGATGTCGGCACAACTGGAGTTAAACCAAAACCTTAAGTTTATTACCGACGGTTTAAAGTTCAGGGGGCTATTTAATACCAACAGGTATTCTTATTTCACCTCACAATCGGCCTATTCGCCTTTTTACTATAACGTTAATACCTACGATAAGGAAACCAACAAGTACACCCTTACCTGGCTTAACCCGCAGCCAACAGGCTACAACGTAGCGCAGGAATACCTGAGCTATTCGCCGGGCGGTACACAGGTAAATACCTTTATTTATTTGCAGGGCGCTTTGGAGTATGCCAAATCATTCGGCAGTCATACCATAAACACCACATTGATAGGTACACAGCAGCAAACACTGTATGCCAATGCCGGCGATTTGTTATCGGCCCTACCCTATCGTAACCTTGGCCTGGCAGGCAGGGTAACCTACTCTTTTAAAAGCAGGTATTTTGCCGAGTTTAACTTTGGCTATAACGGATCAGAGCGCTTTTCGGCCAATCATCGTTATGGTTTCTTCCCAACCATTGGTGCCTCATGGGTAGTATCTAATGAAGACTGGTGGACACCGGGCATCGTCGATCGTTTAAAAATCCGCGCCAGCCATGGTTTGGTGGGTAACGATGCCATTGGCTCGCAGCGTTTCTTCTACCAATCGGTAGTTCAGTTTAACCAGGGTTATAATTATGCGCAATTTGGTATCAATAACCAGTATGAGCGTAAAGGGGTAACCATCCAGAATTACGAGAATACTGATGTAACCTGGGAAACCTCGAGACAAACCAACGTTGCCGTTGAAATGACGCTTTTGAAAAATTTCAATATCGTGGCCGAGTTTTATAAAAACCACCGCTATAACATTTTACAGCAACGCGCAAGCATCCCTGTAAGCGAGGGTTTAGAGGCGCCTATCAGTGCCAACCTGGGCGTGGTTGATTCAAAGGGTATCGATTTATCTATGGATTACAAACAAAACTTTGGCAACAGCGCCTGGGCATCAATCCGCGGTAACTTTACCTACTCCAATAATAAATATACTTACATCGAGGAGCCCGACTATAAGGAGCCATGGCGCCATGCCATTGGCCAGCCCATAAGCCGCGGCTACGGCTACATTGCCGAACGCTTGTTTGTTGACGACCAGGAAGCGGCAAACTCGCCTACCCAGATCTTTAATGGCAGCGGTATAAAACCACAGGGTGGCGATATTAAATACCGCGATTTAAATGGCGATGGTAAAATAGATGTATTGGATATGGCCTATCTGGGTTATCCGCAAACGCCCGAAATTGTTTATGGCTTCGGTTTTTCAACCGGCTATAAGGGTTTTGATCTTTCGGCATTTTTCCAGGGCCAGGCAAGGGTATCGTTCTTTGTCGATCCTACCAGGGTAAGCCCTTTTATCCAAAGCCCCGATCCTTATGTGTACGGCAATACACAGGTATTAAGCGAGTTTGCCAACAGCCACTGGAGCGAAGAGCACCAGGATTTGTATGCAGCCTACCCACGCCTGGGTGTTAACTCAACCGTGATATCAAACAACCTGCAGCCAAGCACCTGGTGGCTGCGCGATGGCAGCTTTATGCGCCTTAAATCATTAGAGGTTGGTTATACACTGCCTGCACGCATAGCCAAATCATTAAGGGTATCAAACCTAAGAATTTACTTTAACGGCCTGAATTTGCTTACCTGGAGCCCCTTCAAACTATGGGATCCTGAGCAGGGTGGTAACGGCTTTGCGTACCCGATACAAAAAGTATACAACATAGGCTTAAACGTGAATTTATAATTAACAGAAAAAAGCAGAAGATATGAAATCGTCATATTATAAATTGATTTGTGTGATTGTGCTGTGTTCCATGAGCCTTTCATGTAAAAAATACCTGGATGTTACCCCCGATAATGTGGGCACGCTTGAATATGCCTTCCGGAACCGTAACGAGGCCGAAAACTACCTGTTTTCGTGCTACGCTACCATGACGCAGATGAACAACGTGGTAAATGATCCGGGTTTTGCAACCTCGTCAGAAATTGTGTACCCCAATACCCTTAACGATCATTACTTTAACGAGGTGGGCTTCAACATCATCAGGGGCCTGCAAACCACCGCAAACCCAAGCATTAACTACTGGGACGGCACCAACGGGGGCAGCAATTTGTTCCAGGCCATCAGGAGGTGCAATATCATGCTCGAAAACATTGATAAGCCTATTGATTTAAGCGCATCAGAAAAAAAGCGGTGGATTGCCGAGGTTAAATTTTTAAAGGCCTACTATCATTATTACATGATAAGGTTGTACGGCCCCATCATTTTAATAAAAACCAATAATCCGGTTAATGCCAGCACGGCCGATGTAAAACGCAGCCGCTCGTCGGTTGATGAATCATTTGCCTATGTGGTATCGTTGTTGGATGATGCCATACCCGATTTGCCACCTGTTATTGAAAGCCAGGCTACCGAGTTCGGTCGCATTACCAAATTTATTGCCATGAGTGTAAAGGCCGAGGTTTTAACCACGGCTGCAAGTCCGCTGTTTAACGGCAACCCCGATTATGCCAATTTTAAGGATAATACAGGCAAGCTGCTTTTTTCATCAAGCGCCGATGCTAACAAATGGAAACTGGCTGCCGATGCCTGTAAAGCCGCTATAACCGAGTGCGAAGCGCAGGGCCTGCACCTGTACAACACGCCGCCAACAGTAAGTGTGGGCAATGTATCTGATAAGCTGAAAAAGGTATTAACCCTGCAGGCCATGATCACCGATAAATGGGAGCAAAACCCCGAACTGATCTGGGCCCTAAATTACGGTTTTGGTTACCAGGGCTTTACTATCCCAAGGATGACGGATAAATCCGAAAGCCTGGCATCAACCTATCCATCAACATTCGCGGTGCCTATTTCAACATCCGAGCTGTATTATACCAGCAATGGTGTGCCTATCAATGAGGATAAAACTTTTGACTATGCCAACCGCTACACCCCGCAAACCGGCGATGATGCCAATGGATCGTACATCAAATCGGGCTATCAAACAGCAAAAGGCCACTTTAACCGCGAGCTGCGTTTTTATGCCAGCATTGGTTTCGACGGCGGCATCTGGTTTGGCAACGGCAAGCTTGACGAAAGCAGCGCCTACTACGTACAGGCCCGTGGCCCTTATGCTTTAGCCGGGCCAAAAAGTTTAAGCGCCACCAATATTACCGGTATGTGGCCAAAAAAACTGGCCAATTACCTGTCGGTTTATGATGAGGTTTTTACCGCGGTTGATTTTCATATGCCGCGGATGCGCCTGGCAGGCCTTTACCTGCTATATGCCGAAGCGCTTAACGAATCGCAGGGCCCTGTTGCCGAAGTGTTTACTTACATAGATAAAGTAAGGGCAAGGGCCGGTTTGGGTGGCGTACAGGCTTCATGGGGCAGCTATTCAAAAACGCCCGATAAGCCAAATACCAAAGATGGCCTGCGCGAGATTATTCACCGCGAAAGAAGGATTGAGCTGTGCTTTGAAGGCCAGGCCGGCTGGGATTTGCGCCGCTGGAAAGAGCTGCAGGATGTGCTGAGCAGGCCCATACAGGGCTGGAACGTTAACGAAGGCGATGCCGCGAATTACTACCGGCCGCAAACGGTTATTATACCCGTGTTTGGGATTAAGGATTATTTATGGCCTATCCAGACAAGCGACATTGTGGTGGATAACAACCTTAACCAAAACCCATACTGGTAGTTTACCGGTGCTGTAAAAATTTCAAATGATTAATATTAAAATATAAATTATGAAAAAGATCAATAACCGCAGATACCTTTCAGGTTTGCTGTTAGCGCCCGTGTTGCTCATGATGCTTTTTGCGTCCTGTAAAAAAGCCGAGTCGAACATCGAGGTGGTATCCAACGATCCTACCAAACCGGGGCCTGTAACCAATGTTAACGTAATCAATTTAAACGGCAGCGCCAGGTTAACCTATACCTTGCCCAATTCAAAAAATCTGCTGTACGTTTTGGCCAAATATGCCATTAACGATAAAACTGTGCGCGAAACCAAGGCCAGCTATTATACCGATACCATTACGGTTGATGGCTTTGCCCGTGCCCAGGAGTACACGGTTACGCTGTATGCTGTAAGCCGTGCCAATATCATGTCCGATCCGGTTACCGTAAAGGTAAACCCGCTTACACCAAACTACCAGCTGGTTAACGCCGCGCTAAACATCACTGCCGATTTTGGCGGCGCAAACTTTTTTGGCCTCAACCCCAATAAAGCGCCTATTGCCATGCACGTCCTTACGTTTAACACCAAAACCAACAAGTACGATGAGCAGGACCCTAACTATATCAGTACCGATACCGTTAATTTTTCGGTACGTGGTTTTAGCGCCGTATCTACCAAGTTTGGTGTTTATACCACCGATAGGTTTGGCAACCACTCCGATACCTTGTTTAAAACCTTAACGCCGCTGTATGAAACCCTGCTGGATAAAAGCAAGTTTTATGTGTACCATCTGGCCAGCGATAGCCCAATTGGTTACGGTTGGGAGTTAAAATACCTGTTTGATGGCAGCACCAACGAGCCGGGCTGGCATACTTTAGGCGCGCCAACCAACCAGTGTACATTTGGCTTGGGCGTAACTGCTAAGCTGAGCCGCTTTGTGCTGTGGGAAAGGCTTAACAGTATTTACTCGTACCAAAACATCCAGAATTTTACGCTATGGGGCACCACGGTTGATAATCCGCAGGATTCCGTTCTGCCAAAAAATTCGGCACCGGGCACCATATCCGGCGATTGGGTTAACCTGGGCAACTTCGCGTTTCCGCCGCCGCCCTCGGGTTTGCCAAATAACCAGGCCAACGCGTCAGATCTGGCCTTTGTTGCCGCGGGCGTAAACTTTGCCATCCCGTTTGCTGCGCCGGCTACCAAATATATCAGGCTGGATGTATCGCGCACGTTTGGCGGCTTAAACTATGTAAACGCGATTGAGGTATCGTTATATGGCAATCCTTTGTAGTACAACGTGTTGTTAACATTAAAAATTAAGAAAATGAAAATTAATTTCAAGGTTGCTGTTTTCTTTTTGCTGTACCTGTCGCTGGCCGGCTGCAAAAAATACGATACAGACTATAAATCTTTTTTAGATCATCACGAGGTAACTTACCCTGGTTTAGCCAGCGGGGTTACCTACCACACCGGCAATTTGCGGGCCGTACTGGTTTGGCACCCCAGCCCCGATCCGAGTATCAAAAACTACGTGGTAAGCTGGAATAATGGCAGCGATTCGGTAGTTGTTAATGCTACCTCGCACAGTCCGGCCGATTCAATTACCGTATCAATCCCCAATTTAAAAGAGTATGTATATACTTTCACCATTGTGGCACATGATAACGATGGCAATAAATCGGTAGGGCAGGATTTAAACAACGTGCGGGTATACGGTCCATCGTACATCTCGGCGCTGTTTAACCGGGGCTATAATACGTCAAACCCCTATTCGTTAAATGACGACGGCACCGTAACGTTAAACTTTAACAAGGCCGATACAGGTAACGTATCAACCACTATGATGTATACCAATAAGCTTGGCGCTGCCGCCCAAAAATCTTTCGGGCCTAATGATAACTCGGTAACTTTAACCGATTATAAGCTGGGCAGCCCTATAAGCTACCAGTCGGCATATAAACCAACGCCCGACGCGGTAGATGCGTTTCCGGTAAAAACAGCCGATAGCTTCCCAACCATTTACAACATTGTGGAGTGCGATAAATCATTGTTCAAGGCCTATAACCTGCCAACAGATGTGCCATCGGCCTACGGCTGGGAAACTTATTACCTGTGGGATAAAAGCACCGGCGAGCCTGGTTTTCATACCCCCGGCCAAAATTTCCCTATCTGGTTCACCTTTGATATGGGGCAATCGGCATCGCTGGCAAAAATGAAAATCTGGCAGCGCGAATCGGGCCTGTATAACTACGGTAATCCAAAACGCTTCGAAATTTACGGCAGCAACAACCCAAGCTCAAACGGCGACTTTAGCAATTGGGTAATGCTTGGCAGCTTTACCTCGGTTAAGCCATCGGGCCTGCCGGTTGGCCAAAACACCGATGCCGATCTGGCGTTTGAACGCGCCGGCGAGCCATTTACCTTCCCGGCTAATTTGGCGCCATACCGCTACATCAGGTTTAAAGTGCTGGAAACATGGGGCGGCGGCAACTATTTCCACCTGTGCGAACTGACGATGTACAAAACAGATAAATAATAGGTTTATAAATTGGTTAAATGTAGCCGGTAGCTGTAATGGTTGCCGGCTTTTTTGTTATGGGGGGCGAAGGCAGTTTTGCAGATACGCATCACATGCGTAACCCCGTATGGAAATTTAACTTCTAAATCCGATCCGCGCCGGGTGTGTCTTCGCAAAATAATTTTTCTATATTTAGCACCCTCATTCACGCGAAAATCTCCTTTCCGAGGATTTTCAAAGGTTAGAGGCCCGTGCACCGAATGACTATCCGTTCCGCGCAAGCGCGCTTCAGCCAATGAAACGGAATCAGGAAAAGCGTTGTAATCAACCTCTTTTCCCCAGGCAGAAATACCGATAGGCAAGTATCCAGTTCCAACGATATTATGACGAAACAGGTCGCCACTATTTTTAAACTATACATGGGGATGAAAAGTATTATTGACCATGATATTGTTTTCAACAACACGGCTTACGCCTTCCCGCAGCTTGATTCCCCCGTTTAAGCACAGATTATTGTAAATAAGATAGTTGCTGGATCCATCCTCCAGGTCAATATCCCAACCATGGTCGCAGCGGAACCGGTTGTTACGAAGGATGATAGGCTTTACCACATCAAGGAGTGTTATGCCGGGGTTTTCGGCAACAATTGAATCAAGCTTTTTCTTATCGGCTTCCCAATAACCTAAATTCTAAAAAATAAAAATTCCGACTTAAAACGCAAGGGTAAATTAAAGTCAAGTGCCAACGATACAGCCATTTTCCGATTATGCAAAAATCCCGAGCTTGCGGCGACCGCAGATTCACAGAGTCATTTATAGTGTTGTCAATTCGTAAACTATAATAAATAAACGAAAAGACATATCGCGGCAGCTACAATTAAATTACCCGCTACGTCATCTTCAGGAAAAGAATTTCATCTTTTCCTTCTAAATACTAAGCTTACGCCATGTCTTTAGGACAGTTAACAATGTTTGTTGTTAAGCGTAATGCTCTTGATTACTTTTTGCTCCGTTTAAAATATAAACTCCCGGATGAAATGAACATCCGGGAGTTGCATAGTTATTACTTAGCATGGCGTTTGTCTATCAGCGGGCCACAAGGCCGGAGCCTTGCGACAGCGTAAAGGCGCCAGCAATTCCGCATAGGTCAGGCGGTCGCTTTTAAAGTTCAACATGGCTCGCCGCGTTAAAAATATCTCTAACTAACGTGAGTTCGGGTTAAGCGGCTAAGAATAATTGACTATCCTGGTTTTCAAAAACGATATTTAGCGATGGTTTTTTCGGAAAGAATGAGTAAG
>NZ_FODR01000015.1 GCF_900110415.1 Mucilaginibacter sp. OK283 | reverse complement strand
AATGACCAATGACCAATGACCAATGACCAATGACCAATGACCAATGACCAATGACCAATGACCAATGACCAATGACCAATGACCAATGACCAATGACCCAATGAAAACGAAAAATTATCTTTACAACGGTAATTATCCCTAAATTACGTTTTCTATTATATACCAATTATGGATCTGTCATTCAATATAAATGAAGATATAAACAAGCAGCTTGTTTATGAGCTTAAAACCCGGCTTAAAAAAGTTTACCTCGGTGGTGGCGAAAAGGCTGCTTTGAAACAAAAAGAAAAAGGCAAAATGCTGGCGCGCGAGCGGGTGGCCTATTTGATAGATAAAGATAAACCCTGGCTGGAGGTTGGCGCGTTTACTGCCGATGGCATGTATGCCGAGCATGGCGGCTGCCCGTCTGGTGGTGTTATTTGCGGTATTGGCTATGTATCGGGCAGGCAATGTGTAATTGTGGCCAATGATGCCACGGTTAAGGCTGGCGCCTGGTTCCCGATAACAGCCAAGAAAAATTTACGCGCCCAGGAAATAGCCATGGAAAACCGGTTGCCTATCATTTACCTGGTAGATTCGGCAGGGGTGTATTTGCCTTTGCAGGATGAGATATTCCCGGATAAAGAACATTTCGGCCGCATTTTCAGGAATAACGCCATGATGAGCAGTATGGGTATCGTCCAGATTTCGGCCATCATGGGCTCATGCGTGGCGGGTGGGGCGTACTTACCTATTATGAGCGATGAGGCTATGATTGTAGAGGGCACCGGATCGGTTTTCCTGGCAGGATCGTACCTGGTAAAATCGGCCATAGGCGAGGATGTGGATAACGAAACCCTGGGCGGCGCTACCACGCATTGCGAAATTTCGGGCGTTACCGATTATAAACAACCTAACGACCAGGCTTGCCTCGATTCTATCCGTAATATCATGAGCATGGTGGGCGACTATAACAAGGCCGGGTTCGACAGGATTAAGCCGCTTGCCCCCAAATTAGATCCCAAAGATATTTACGGCATTTTGCCCGATAACCGCGAGAAGGCTTACGATATGCGCGAGATTATTTTGCGGTTGCTTGATGATTCGGTTTTTGAAGAATATAAGGAAGGTTATGGCCAATCCATCATTTGCGGTTTGGGCCGAATTGATGGCTGGGCAGTAGGCATTGTGGCTAACCAGCGTAAGGTGATTAAATCGAAAAAAGGAGAAATGCAGTTTGGCGGCGTCGTTTATTCCGACTCGGCCGATAAGGCAACCCGTTTTATTATGAACTGTAACCAGAAGAAAATTCCGCTGGTATTTTTGCAGGATGTTACCGGTTTTATGGTAGGCAGCCGCAGCGAACAGGGAGGCATTATAAAAGATGGCGCCAAAATGGTAAACGCGGTAGCCAATTCGGTAGTGCCTAAGTTTACCATAGTTATAGGCAACTCGTACGGTGCGGGTAACTACGCCATGTGCGGCAAGGCCTACGATCCCAGGTTGATATATGCCTGGCCATCGGCAAAAATAGCCGTTATGGGGGGCGCGCAGGCAGCTAAAGTGCTGGTGCAAATGCAGTCGGCAGGGTTAAAGGCTAAAGGGGAGTTGGTGGATGAAGTGAAAGAGCAGGAACTGTTAAAACAAACCACTGACAGGTATAACAGCCAAACCACACCATACTATGCAGCTGCACGGCTTTGGGTTGATGGCATTATCGATCCGCTGGAAACCCGTAAGGTAATATCCATGGGGATAGAAGCGGCTAACCACGCGCCCATTGAGAAGGCCTTTAATGTGGGGGTGATACAGACGTAATGGTGAGAGGTGTGTAAAATAGCCGTCAAGTTAATCAAAATCCAAAAAATCTGATCAATCTGCTTAATCGCGGTTCAGAAAAAAACGCATTATGAATGCAACAATTAATGAGTTAATATTATTGGCCGGTGGAACTTTCCTCACGGTTTTGGGTATTGGCAAAATAATAGAGGTACGTAAATTGTACAAAACGGGTACAAGGGCGATTGGTACGGTAGTAGCCCTTGAAGAAATTGCTGAACGCCCTTCAAGGGGAGATACACCGATGATTATGTATTACCCGCTTATAAAGTACATGGCATCAGATAACCAATGGATGACTGTGAGGTATGATGTGGGCACAAACCCCGCAAGTTATAGAGAAGGCGATAGAGTAAAAATTATATATGACGGGGCTGACTACAAGCGTGTTATTATTGATAACAGTTTTAGCCGGTTAATAGGCTTTGGGATAATGATCTTGGGCATATGTTTAATTATTGGCGTAGCTGTATATTACATCCTGAATCAATATCAACCGACCTGAAAAATCAACTGAAATTAACGGGATCAAAAAATAACCAGTCAAAATAGAGGCCACTAACCACTCACCAATTGAAAAAGTGTTTAATGCGCGGGTAATACATACATAGTATCAAGACACCGCGTTGTGAAAATGAAATCTACACAGCGCCCCGCTCTTTCCCACTTAAGCTCTATCGAAATGACGTCTTCTTTTATTAGAAAGATGTGTACACACAGTAGCCCACACATATTCGGCTTACCGGGTTACTTCATCGAAGCAGGAGCTGCTTCCTTTTTATATTCGTCATTTAGGCCGGTAAGTACCTCTTTGGTCACATCAAGGCTTTCGTCACCATAAAGCATGGATGGGTTTGCCTTTGAGTAGGTAAGTACAATTTTATAGCCTTTTGTTTTAGTATAAGTTTTTAGGTATGCTGCAATATGGTCGTAAAGCTTGGTGTTTTGCTCAGCTTCTTCATCCTGCAATTGCTTGCCTGTGTTTTGGGAAAGGGCCTGCAACGACTGTTGTTTTGCTGCCAGGCGTTTTTCTGTCGCGGTACGTTGTGCCAGGCTAAGCGAAGCCGCGCTTTTCTGGTAAGCGGCTACTTCTTTTTGAAATGCTGTGCCCTTTGCCGTAATCTCGGCCTGTGCTTTTTGCGAAAGGTCCTGCAGTTTAAATTTTACGGCTTTATAGTAGTCGTAATTGTTAATAAGCGAATCTGAATTAACAAAAACGATAGTATTGGCAGTGCTGGTAACGGCGGCAGGACCAGTTTGCGCAATTGCTGCAAGCGAGCTCAATATAACAGAGGCGGTGATGATAAGAGACTTCATAATTTATCAATTTAAAAGCTGCGAAGTTACGGCTTAAAAATAAAAGGGCCTGCCCGTATCGTAAAAAATAAATATATCTTTCATCATTTGTTGTTTTTACGTTTTAAGGGTCGGTCATAATTCCATTACATTTCTATAAAAAAGCATATAATATCTCTGAAATTTTTATCTTGACGCGATGAAAAAACTGCTGTTGCCTTTACTTTTCTTTTCTTTAAAGCTTTGCGCGCAGGATGCCGCTAAAATTCACCAAAAAGCAATTTTAATAGATACCCATAACGATGTATTATCTAACGAACTGATTACGAAGTTTGATTTGGGTAAACGGCAAGCCGAGGGCGATTTTGATTTGGTACGCGCCAAAGAGGGAGGGCTGGATGCGCAGATTTTCTCTATCTGGTGTGGCGAAAATTATGGTAAAGGTACCGCCTTTGCTTTTGCCAATCGCGAAATTGATTCTTTGTACGCACTTATTAAACGCTATCCGGATAAAATTACGCTGGTACACAACAGCGCCGAACTTAAAAAAGCAGTAGGCCAAAAAAAGCTGGCCGCGTTGATCGGGGTTGAAGGCGGCCACATGATTGAAGACCGCATGGACTACATTGACAGCCTGGCCAAACGGGGCATGAATTATTTAACCCTCACCTGGAACAACAGCACCTCGTGGGCAACTTCGGCCCGCGATGAGGTGACTAAAAAAGACAGCCTGAAGTTTTTAGGCCTCACCGACTATGGTAAGCAGATTGTTAAACACCTGAATCAATTGGGGGTTATGGTTGATGTATCGCACGTGGGCGAACGTACCTTTTACGATGTGCTGGCTACCACCACCAAGCCCGTTATTGCATCGCATAGCTGCGCCTGGAGTATCGACCCCAGCAGGCGCAATATGAAAGACGATCAGCTGAAAGCCCTGGCCAAAAACGGGGGAGTGATCTGCCTTAATTTTTACAGCGGCTTTGTAGATAGTACCTATTCATCAAAGGTGGCAATGTTTTTACATCAGCATAAAGCCGAGCTGGACTCCCTCGTCAAAATTTACCACGATGGCGACCTGGCCAACATCCGGCTGAACTCGATGTATAAAGCCGAATCGGACAAAATTCGCCCGCCGCTGAGTTTACTCATCCATCATATTGATTTCATAGTAAAACTAATAGGGGTTGATCATGTAGGCATCGGCTCGGATTTTGACGGCGCCGAATCCTATCCGCTGGGACTTGATAGCGTGAGCGATTATCCAAAAATCACCGAAGAACTGCTGAAACTAAACTACACTGAAAAAGATATCGATAAAATTTTAGGCGGCAATGTGATGCGGGTTTTAAAGGCAAATACAGGGAAATAATTATATTTGCGGTAACCTTAAGTTATCACTATATGATTATTAAAAAATTACTCTTCGTTGCATTATTAATAATTTCTATCGGTCATAAGCTTTACGCCCAGTCGCCTTTCATGTTTTACATAACAGAGTCGGGCGATCACACCGACAACAAAGCATTGGCTGCGTCTTATGCCGTTGTTGAAAAACTTCCCGGCGATTCTGTGTGGTCGGTAAAGCAGTTTAACATGAGGGATATCATCCTTACATCCGGATTCTTTAAAGACGAAACACTGTCTGTACCTACCGGTAAGTTTATTTATTACCATAAAGTCGATTTTAGCCCGGATATTAATTACCGTGCAAATGGGATAGCAGATACATTAAACCACATTCAAACTACCGGCTATTTTGTTGACGGCGAGAAAAGCGGCGTTTGGACGGATTATAGTTTTGGCCGCAAAACAGAATTGCACACGTATAACAAAGGCAGGTTAAATGGTTTGTGCCAACTTTATGGCAATGATGGCAACGTATCTTTAGAAGGATATTATGTAAACGATCATAAAGAAGGTGAATGGTGCGGATTGGATGCCGAAGGCTTTGTGAATTTTACTGATGCTTACAATAAAAAAGGCATTAACATAAAGCATACCAATTATCTTGAAAATAACTACAGGCCGCCGGTAATGCCATTTGACTTGCATACCTATTTAAGGAAGCGTACCGCAGGTTTTAAAACCCCCGATCACACAGGCACCCTGGTACTGGATTTGAAAATTAGCAAAGATGGCGTAGTGACAGATGTTAAGGTGGCACAAATTGTCGACACAAACTTTGATGAATTAATGGTTAATGCTTTCATGAATTCGCCAAAATGGAAACCCGCAACTTATAAAGGACAAAAGGTTGATTCGAAGTTTAGGCTTACATTCAATATTATTGATGTGATCCGTCCCGAGACAATTTATTAAATGGCAGATTAGCTGAAATTAGCGATTGATAATAGTTTACCTGTTACTGACCCAATGGATTGACTTTTTTTATAAATTTGTGCCTCATTTATAACAAATGTCTGAAGAATTAGAACACGTAAAATGCCTGATCATAGGATCGGGTCCGGCAGGATATACTGCTGCCATATATGCCTCAAGGGCCGATCTTAAACCGGTAATGTATACTGGTTTACTGGCCGGCGGGCAACTAACACAAACAACCGACGTAGAAAACTTCCCTGGTTATCCGGAAGGCATTATGGGCCCCGAAATGATGGAAGATTTCAGGAAACAGGCCGAACGCCTGGGTACCGACATCCGTTTTGGCTACGTAAGCTCGGTTGACTTTACCAGCCTGCCGCATAAAGTGGTGGTTGATGGGGTGAAAACCATTCTTGCCGATACTGTTATCGTTTCAACAGGTGCATCAGCCAAATGGCTTGGCTTGCCTTCGGAGCAAAAATACAGTGGCTTTGGTGTTTCGGCCTGTGCTGTATGCGATGGCTTCTTTTTTAAAGGCCAGGATGTAGCCATTGTAGGCGCCGGCGATACCGCCGCCGAAGAAGCTACTTATCTTGCCAAATTATGCCGCAAGGTTTACATGATTGTTCGCCGCGATGAATTCCGTGCTTCAAAAGCAATGGTGCACCGCGTGAAAAATACACCCAATATCGAAATCCTTTACAATACCGAAACCAAAGAAATTCTTGGCGATGGCCAAAGCGTAACGGCGGTTAAGGTAATTAACAACATTACCAATATTGAAACCGACCTTGACGTTACCGGTTTTTTTGTGGCGATAGGCCATCATCCCAATACCGACATTTTTAAAGGCTGGTTACATATGGACGAGACTGGTTATATTATTACCCGCCCCGGATCAACAGAAACCAACGTAGAGGGCGTATTTTGCTGCGGCGATGCCCAGGATCATATTTACCGCCAGGCTGTAACAGCCGCAGGTACAGGCTGTATGGCCGCTATTGATGCCGAGCGTTACCTTGCCGGTAAAGAGCATGTGGTAACGGCGTAGGCCCCACCCAATCCTCCCCTGAAGGGAGAGGATTTCTAAAAATAGAAAAGGTCATTTGGTAAACAGATGGCCTTTTCTATTTTTAGAAATCCTTTTGTTAAAAGAAGAACGAGGGTTCGAAGGGCACGGGTATCGGGAAAAGGCAACATTCATGCTTTTGTTACAAAGGAAAACTTCTTATAATTTTTTAAAAAGTTATATATTCACGGCTCAGTACCAATCTCATACTACTATGCTCAAAAAAACTGTCGTGATGCTAAGCGCATTGTTAACCGTGTTTACTATTGTTAAAGCTCAGGATACCGATCCGTATGCGGGGATTATCCCGGCGCCGGTGTCGCTCACAAAAGCCCCCGGAACTTTCCTGTTCAGCCAGGAAACAAAGGTGCAGGCCGATTCGCCCTCAAACAAAGCCGTGCTGTTTTTTAAGGATTACCTGGCTGACAGCCAGGCGTACAACGCGGCCATTGTCGCAAAAAACGCCGGGGTAGCTTCTAATATTATCACATTAACATCAGCCGGTACCGATAACCTGCCAGCCGAAGGTTACCGCCTAATCATTACACCGCAGCAAATTACTGTTGCCGGTAAAGGAGCCGGTTTGTTTTACGGCATTCAAACGCTTATCCAGCTATTCCCTGCCGTTAGGGCTGCCACGGCCAAATTGCCTTGTGTGCAGATTGAGGATTATCCCCGTTTTGGCTACCGTGGCGCTATGCTTGATGTAGGCAGGCATTTTTTTGGCGTAGAGATGGTTAAAAAATATATCGACCTGCTGGCAGCCTACAAGCTAAACAACTTTCACTGGCACCTTACTGAAGACCAGGGCTGGCGTATCGAGATAAAAAAATATCCAAAGCTTACGCAAATCAGCAGTATGCGTGCGCAGACGCTCATTGGCGGCTACCGCGATAAAACACCGCAGCAATTTGACGGCACCCCTTACGGAGGATTTTACACCCAGGATCAAATCCGCGATGTAATAAAATATGCTGCCGCCAGGTACATCAACATCGTACCCGAAATTGAAATGCCCGGCCACTCGCAGGCCGCATTGGCCGCTTATCCTGAACTAAGCTGCGATCCAACAAAAACTTACAAGCCTGCCGAAACCTGGGGGGTATTCAATGATATCTACTGCCCATCCGATAAAACATTTGCCTTTATCCAGGATGTTTTAACCGAGGTGATGGCGCTGTTCCCCAGCAAATACATCCACATTGGTGGCGACGAAGCCCCGAAGGATGCCTGGAAACAATCGGCATTTTGCCAGCAGCTGATTAAGAAATTAAAACTGAAGGATGAAAATGAGCTGCAAAGCTATTTTATACAACGGGTTGAAAAATTTGTAAATTCCAAAGGCCGCAACATCATTGGCTGGGACGAGATTTTAGAAGGCGGACTTGCACCTAACGCTGCTGTAATGAGCTGGCGTGGCGAAGAAGGCGGTATTGCAGCCGCCCAGCAAAAACATAACGTGATTATGACACCTGGCAGCCACGGCCTTTATATAGACCATGGGCAGGGCAAACCAAGCCAGGAGCCGCTAAGCATTGGGGGTAACGAGCCATTATCAAAAATTTACAGCTACGATCCAACTCCCGAAGCTTTAACCCCCGAACAAAAAACTTACATTATGGGGGTACAGGCCAACCTTTGGACCGAATATGTAGCAACCGAAGCTAAGGTAGAATTTATGCTGCTGCCGCGCTTAATGGCCTTATCTGAGATAGCATGGAGCCCGTTGGCTAACAAAAACTTTAAAGATTTTAGCGAAACCCGCTTGCCATCGCACTTGGCCTGGCTGGATAAAAACAACCTGGATTACCATGTGCCGGTTGCTATTGGGGCAAAAGATACTGTAATGATTGGTTCGCAGGTAAGCGTGAACCTGAAATCGCCGGTTGATGGCGCAAAAATTTACTATACTATTGACGGCTACACACCGCGCGAAACCGATTTGGAGTATCATATCCCCATGAACTACGATGTACCAGCCGACCAGTACCGCGAGTTACAAACCATTGTAATTACCCCATCGGGCAAGCGTAGCAACATTACCCGCACATTGATTTACAATAAAGCACCTTTTGCAGCCGTTAACTATACAGGCAACGCAAGTGGCCTTAAATACCAATTATTTACCGGCACTTTTGGCAGCACCAGCCAATTAATAGGCTTGCCAACTGATAGCGGAGCAGTAAAAAACTTTAGTACAACAGATTTCAGGAAAAGTAAGGGTAAGTTTGGTGTAATTTACAACGGATTTATTAATATTGAGGCTGATGGCAACTATGGCTTCTCAACATTATCGGCCAATGGTTCGGTTTTGTTGATAGATGACCAGGTTGTGGTTGATAATGATGGCAAGCATTTGGCCAACGAGCAATTTGGCGCTGCCCCTTTATTAAAAGGTTACCACAAGTTTACACTTAAATATGTAGACGCCGGTGGCAACAATACGTTGAAGGTTTTTATATCGGCACCAGGCAAAACCAAGGCCGAGTTGACAGCCGATGTGCTGAAAAATTAACAGAAGGATAAAACTTATAATGGTCAGAAGATTTTATTATATAGCTTTTTTAATGGCCGCGGTAACTATAGCCGGCTGTGGGGGGAATCAATCTAAAACAGCCGGCCCTCCAGCAACGCCTAAAGCGCCAGAACTGATGAAGCCATTCAGGTACCATAAAATGATTGAGGTTTCGCCGGGGCAAACTTATGACGTGTTTAGCTGGGGCAGGGGATCGCAGGAGGCAGGTGCGTTTATGATCTTGCATTCAGATTCGTCGGCCATTAAATATACCACCACAACCGGCGACCTTGATGGCCAGATCACCGACGTTTATAACTCGGATATGGACGTTGATGGCAACCCTGAAATATTGATAGCTGTTAAATCAAAAGATACCATTAACCGTACGGGTATTTACGCCTATGAGTTTAATAACGAAAGTAAAGCCAATAAACTCGATTTCCCTAAACTAAACAGCTCACAGCGCAAAGGGTACCGGGGCGATGATAATTTTTACATTCGCGATGGCAAACTCATTCGTGAATTTCTGATTTATAAAGGCAGTGGTAAAGATGCAACTTCAACCGGAGCGAAGCGGCAGCTTGAATATGGATTAAGCCGCAACGAATTTACCGTAAAGCAACTAAGCAAAGATTCTGTTGATGTGGCTCCAAAAGGGACTACGGCGAATGCCGCGCCAAAGAAGCAGGATGATAAGCCAGCAACCAAGAAATCTGAGAAGAAAAGTTCTTCTAAATCAAGCAAAAAGAAGAAGCACAAAAGACATCATAGCGATTAAGCTATTGTCTAATTCTTATAGTTTTAACAAAGGCGCATTAATGCGCCTTTGTTGTTAAAAATGAGTTAACTGAAGAAGGTTGCGCTTATAACTAAGCTATGAAGCTCATTATTGCAGGATCATAACACAAATGGGGTGTCTGTATCATCCCGTATTCTTCGCTGTAACGCGGTATTGCTCGGGCGATGAGCCAATATATTTTTTAAAAATGCGCGAAAAGTAATAAGGGTCTTCATAGCCAAGCCCGGCTGCTACAGCCTTTATTTTATCGCTATTGGCATATAATAGCTGACAGGCCTTTTGCATTTTTAAGTGAATAAAATAATCAATAGGGGGCATACCGGTGGCTTTACGAAACAGGTTAGAAAAATGTGATACCGATAAACTATGCTTGCCGGATATGTCTTCCACGCTTAGTTTTTTGTTTAGGTTACTGCGCATGAAGTGGACAGTTTTGGTGATGATATCACCTTCATCATCGGTATTATGGCGGATGTGCCGCTCCGGCATCAAAAAAGTAGCTATAATATGGTACAGGCAAAAGCACGCGCTGTTAATGTTTTCAAGGCTGTAGCCCATCTCCAGGGTTTGGTAAATGTTTTGCCATATAGTAATCGCATTTTCGTTAAAAGGGATGTTTACCGGGCCGCGGCCGATACTTAAGTTGAGCGATTTGTTGAAGCTTTCTATATTATCGCCCGTGAAATGTACCCAGTAAATGGTCCACGGGTCGGCATTATCGGCCCAATACCTCATATATTTATCAGTAGCCGGTATCAGTATAAACTGGTTGCTGCGTACTTCAAAGCGCTTGTTATCTACAATATAATGACCTTTTCCCTGTAAGCAGTAAATGAGTATGTTGTCTTCGCAGCCTTTGCGGCGTTCGCGATAATGAAATGCCGCCTTCGGGAAATAGCCTATATGTGTAATATAGATATGGAAAAGTTCGGGATGTCGCTGTTTGGCATCGCGCAGTACTTTTTGAGGAATGCTGATGAATTTTTCACCCTCAAAACCTTGCCGCCTTTTAAAGCTGTTATTCATCAAATATAGTATTAAGGAATAATTGGTGTTACAGTGGGATATTACATCAGCAGAAACATAGCATCCGGCATTTGAGTGCTATTATAGATAAAACATTCTATAAATTACAAACATTTACCCCGTATTGTAAACCTGCCACAACATTATGCCAATAAGCCACAATTTTGCTGATGGTTTAATGGAATAATCCATTAAAAAAAATGTTTTGGCTATTATAAACTCACAAACATCGGTTTACTTTTGGTTTGTTCATAACAACCAATATAACCAGCTCTGTTGATCTTGCTTTTAAAGTTTTGCCCCATTGGCGGTTGACGGCGGTAAACTATAAGTGGCCTGCTTCAAGCCTTTTATATGGTAAAAACATTACAGTTTAATTTTAAACCTGTGTACGCCGGGTTTGCTCCGGCTTCACTACAACATTTATATGCTATTAAAAAATAAAGTAATTTTTTTAACTGGCGGTACCGAAGGCATAGGCTTTGAGTGCGCTAAAATATACCATGCAGCCGGCGCCAAGCTGGCCATTATTTCCAATTCGGAGCGGAGCATTGATGAGGCCCGGTCAAAGCTGCAGTCACTTGATATCCTGTATCTTAAGGCCGATGTTTCAATAGCCGCTGCTATAAGGCAGGCTATTGCCAAAGCTGTAGATTATTTTGGTAAAATAGATGTGATTCATAATAACGCGGGCATCAGTAACCCTTCAAAAGCTGTTCATGAAACCACTGATGATGAGTGGGATGCTCTTTTTGATGTAAATGTGAAGGGTATATTTAACACCACCCGGTATGGAATTGATGAACTTAAAAAAACGCGTGGCAATATTCTAAACACCAGTAGTTTGGTTGGCGATATGGGGCAGGAGATTCATGCCGCATACAGCGCAACAAAAGGCGCTGTAAACGCTTTAAGCAAATCGATGGCGCTTGACTATGCCCCTTACGGTATCCGCGTAAATGCAGTAGCCCCGGCGGGTGTTTGGACACCCATGCTGCGGGCCTGGAGCCAGCAACAGCCCGACACCAATTCGATTGAAAATTACCTGGATAACATTCACGCCCTGGGCTATTGCCCCGAAGGCGATGTGGTGGCCGATGCCTGTTTGTTCCTTGTATCCGACCATGCCCGGTTTGTAACCGGCTGTATTTTACCCGTTACTGGCGGTGCCGAGTTAGGTTATCGCCGCGTGTTAAACCAAACCATTTAATCAATCTCCCAAAAACTTTATATAATATGATTAAAAATATACAGGTTGATGATATCCGTTATAAGCTTGATGGTGCGGCAGGTAGCGATGCCATTCATACCGATCCTGTTTACTCATACGCGGTAACCCGTTTATTTGACGATAGCGGCCATACAGGAGTCGGCTTTGCCTTTACATTGGGCGAGGGTAATGATTTGGTTTGCAAAGCTGCGCAATATTATGCCGATAAAATTAAAGGCAGGGATATTGAAGATACCATGGCCAATTTTGGCAATTTGTTCAAAAGCCTGTCTAACGATCAGCAGTTTCGTTGGTTGGGGCCGCATAAGGGAGTGGTGCATTTGGCGCTTGCTTCCGTAACCAATGCCTGTTACGACCTGTGGGCCAAAAAGAGGGGCCTGCCACTTTGGAAACTGTTAACTGACTTAAGCCCCGAACAAATTGTAGCTACTTTAGATATGTCGTACCTTGAAGATGAGTTGACTCATGAACAGGCTATCAACATGCTCAAAGAGCAACAACCCACCAAAACAATTCGTGAAAGCATTTTGCAAAAAGGTTATCCGGGGTATGATACATCCATAGGCTGGTTCAATTATTCGGATGAAAAAGTACGCGAAAACTGTAAAATTGCACTGGCCGAAGGTTTTACCGCAATGAAACTTAAAGTTGGCTCGGCCGACCCTGAAAGGGATATCCGCCGTGCGCATATTGTGAGGGAAGTTGCCGGCGATAATGTAAAAGTAATGCTGGATGCCAACCAGCAATGGAACCTGCCGCAGGCGGTATCGATATGCCATAAACTTAAAAGCATGAACCCGTACTGGATAGAGGAGCCAACTCACCCGGATGATGTTTTAGCCCATAAAACTCTGGCAGATACTATTTCGCCGTTAAAACTGGCTTTAGGCGAGCATGTGCCCAATAAAATCATTTTTAAAAATTATCTGCAAACCCGCTCGGCTTCATTTATCCAGGTAGATGCTGTAAGGGTAGGAGGTGTAAGCGAATTTATAACTGTAAGCCTGCTATGCAAAAAATACGGGGTACCTGTAGTGCCACATGTGGGCGATATGGGCCAACTGCATCAGCACCTGGTTTTGTTTAATCATATAGCAATTGGTCACGAGGCTTTATTTTTAGAGCATATTCCACACCTGCAAAAGCATTTTGTAAACCCTGTGAACATAACAGGTGGCGTGTACCAAACGCCACAGGAACCTGGGAGCAGTTGCGATTTGAAAATATTGGGTTAGTGAGTAATGAGTAGTGAGTAGTGAGTAGTGAGTAGTGAGTAGTGAGTAGTGAGTAGTGAGTGAAAATGGGCTTGTCAAATTAACGATTTAGCATTTACCAATTAGAGTTTAGAGTTTTAAAATTAGGATTTTTCCAGATGATACACACACCAGATTTGATCATTAGTGGCTTGTACATAGCGGCGATATTTATTATCGGCCTGTGGTCGGGTATTCGTCATCAGCAAAAAACAAAAAATAACAATAACGAGGCCGGCGAATATTTTTTGGCAGGTAAAAAGCTGCGCTGGCCAGTGATTGGCCTGGCCCTATTTGCTACAAATATTTCATGTGTGCACCTGGTGAGCCTTGCTCAAAGCGGGTTTGATACAGGCTTGCTTAACGGCGATTTTGAATGGATGGCGGCATTTACGCTAATCCTATTGGCTTTGTTTTTTGCACCTTTTTATATCAGATCAGGCGTATCAACACTGCCCGATTTTTTAGAAAAACGTTATGACAGGGCCAGCCGCGATTGGCTGGCTATTATATCGGTAGTATCGGCGGTACTAATTCATATTGCTTTTTCGTTGTTGGCGGGTGGCATAGTATTGCATACGCTGTTTGGGGTTGATATGTATACCAGTGTCATCATCATCTCTATTATTACTACTATATATACTGTAGTTGGCGGTTTAACGGCCGTGGTAGTTACCGAATCTATCCAAACCGTGGTGCTTTTAGGTGGCGCTATTATCATGAGCATTGCGGCTTATACCAAAATGGGTGGTTGGGAGCCAATGGTTGAGGTATTAAAACATACAGGGCAGCTTAATAAACTATCCATGCTTCGCCCTCATGGCGATGCCAGCGGTATGCCGTGGTATGCTGTGTTTTTAGGTTACCCCGTATTGGGCATCTGGTACTGGTGTGCCGACCAAACCATTGTGCAGCGCGTTTTAGGCGCCAAAGATGAAAACCATGCCAGGGTTGGTCCGTTGTTTTGCGGCTTTATCAAAATATTACCGGTTTTTATTTTTGTAATGCCGGGGCTGTTTGCCTATACACTGGCGCAAAGCGGACACCTGGATATTTCGGCTTTAAAAAGTGTGATTGATGGGAAAGAAGTGGTAAACAGCAAAGGAATTTATACGTTGATGATTACCCAGCTAATTCCTCCGGGGCTGATAGGCGTGCTTGTTGCCGCGTTATTATCCGGTTTAATGAGCCAGATATCGGGGGCGTTAAATTCAATATCAACCATTGTAAGCTACGATATTTATAAAAGATATAAACCCGAAGCAACAGACAAAAAACTGGTGAGCATTGGTAAAATAGCAGCCGCTGTGGCACTCGTTTTATCATTAATGCTGTTGCCGCTACTCAATAATTACGAAAGCATATTTAATGGTTTAAATGACATTATTGCCCACATAGCGCCGCCAATAACCTGTGTGTTTTTGTTAGGTGTTTTCTGGGAAAAGGCATCGGCCGTTTCGGCCAAATATACTTTATGGATAGGCTCGGCAATAGGGGTAGTGGTGTTCGTCATTGGCAAAGTTTACCCTGCAAGCGCAATTGGCTCAATTCCTTTTATGATGATGGCTTTTTATCTTTTTGTAGTGTGCCTGTGTTTACAGGTTGTATTATCATATATGTACCCCGTTCAGCATACCAAAGAAAGCGCTACCCTGTATTGGAAATCGCCCTGGGAACCTCTGCGCGGTGTAGCCTGGAGTGGGTTAGGTAGTTATAAAGTACTTTCGGTTTTGTTAATTGGCATAATGGCCGTATTGTTTTACATTTTTAGGTAATGGCATCATGAACAAAGTTCTCCTTCAAATCCAACGGTTTGCAATTATACTCATCAGTTGCATCATCGGCTTTTCTGCCTGTAAAAGTGGCAATAAGAAGGCCACCCTACAGCAGGATACTGCATCAGCAAAAGCAGTGCAGCACAAAAGTGTGCAGCGTTTTGGTATGGTAACCGGCTTAAAACCCGAAAAGATGGCCTATTATAAACAATTGCATTCGCATGCCTGGCCAGGAGTTTTGAAAAAGATAACTGAGTGCAATATTCGCAATTACTCCATCTATATTCAAAAAATAGATGGTAAGTATTTTTTGTTTAGTTACTTTGAATATGTGGGTGTTGATTTTAAGGGCGATATGGCCAAAATGGCCGCCGATACCACCACCCGACGCTGGTGGAAAGAAACCGATCCAACGCAAATACCTCTACCTGAAGCTGCTGCGCACAAACAGCAATGGCAAGCCATGGATGAGGTGTTTCATATGAATTAAAACCTTTGCACAAGCCAAATTGCAAAAAAACTTACCTGTTTTATAAACTGATTAAAATTTTAGAAGTGTATTGAAAATAAAGAGTTGTTTTAACAGCGAATATTCCATTGTTAGTGAAAAACGTAATGTTTAACTTTAAGGGATTTTATTTAGTTTTGATTTTAAACTGTCGGCGCTATGAGCCGCTTTTTCGTTATAAACCTAACGTTGTTTTTTAAGCTTTAATTGCACCTTACTTATAGATATTTTAGCCTTTGGGAAAGATCCTGATAGGATCTATAAATAGATTATGAGCCCGAATAGTATAGGATATAAAACTGAATGAATTGATATTTAACCTGCTAACTTAAAATATGAGGAAAACTTTACTTTTTAACAAAAACATCATTCTTTTTGAACTGTGTCCGTTTAACCCGTTGGTGAAAAACGCGATATGCCCTGTTAATCACGTAAACCACACCCGCTAAATGAAAAAGGTGGGCGGTTATGTTTAACTACGGCGTATACACAGATGAGCAGCTTACCGCCCTTTTAAAAGAGGGGGACCACGCTGCCTATACCGAAATTTACAGGCGGTACTGGAAAAAATTGCTGTTAATAGCCTGGAACCACAGTAAAGATCAACTTGCTGCAAAGGATATTGTACATGATGTATTTATATCGTTGTGGGAAAGGTATACCGATGTCGAGATCAATAACCTATCCGCCTTCCTGGCAACCTCAGTGAAATTTACCGTTTACAAGTATTACCAAAAAGAGCAACGCAGGAACGACCTCGCTTTACAAAATTACGAATATGAAGCTACCGTAAACGATGAAGATAAGCTCGACGCGATTTTTTTGCAGGAATACGTAAACGGAATTGTTGAAAAAATGCCCGAGAAATGCCGCCTGGTGTTTGGCTACAGCCGCAATTTGGGAATGAAAAATTCGGAGATAGCAACCAAAATACAAATTACCGAGAAGGGGGTAGAGGCAAACCTTACCCGTGCACTCCGTATTATCAGGGGTGAACTTAAAAATCACGGCTGGATACTCATCATAGCCATTCATATCCATCGGCTTTTCAAATAAAAGAGAAGAGCACTTCTGCCTTTTTTTAATTAAATAAACTTTTTTTTTAAACCATGTAGGGTATCGTTCTTTTCGCGGTACATCTATATACTAAAGCGCAATACCAATTGAACCGCCAAACCATTTACAAGTTAATACGTAAGTATAAAGATAATACTGCGACCGAATCGGAAAAGGAAACTTTAACCGAATGGTACCGTCGTGTAGCCAACCAGGATGCCGAATTTCCCGACGACGAAGAAAGTGTTGAGGAAGAAATGCTCTTGCGCCTGAATCAGCAAACTAAACCTCAAAAACCGCATCGCTTTTTTTTGAAGCGCTGGTCAGTTGCAGCATCTATACTTTTTTTGCTTTCTGCAGGAGCCATTTTTTTTATAAAAAAAAATGGGAGTATGCAGAAGCCGGAATTAGCTCATAATACGATAATTGCACCAGGCGGAAACAAAGCTATCCTAACGTTGGCCAATGGTCAAAAAATATCGCTTACAGACGCACAAAAAGGACAAATAATTCAGCAAAAAGGTGTTCAGATATCGAAAACTGCCGATGGTCAGGTGGTTTACACCGCAGCAACCGACAGTAAAGAAAGTTCGGGCGCGATTGCTGTAGCACAATATAACACGATGGAAACACCCAGGGGTGGCCAATTTCAATTGTTTTTGCCCGATGGCACCAGGGTATGGCTTAACGCGGCTTCTTCGTTAAAATACCCGATAGATCTTGGGTCGGCCGGCGAGCGCAGAGTAGAATTGAGTGGTGAGGCCTATTTTGAGGTAGCCCATAATAAAGACAGGCCGTTCCGGGTAATTACCAATAGGCAGGTAGTTGAAGTTTTGGGCACCCACTTCAATGTTAGCGCTTATAATGATGAACCGAATACAAAAACCACATTGCTTGAAGGATCGGTGAAAGTTACCGGCGGCGATAAAAGCGCCATGTTAAAGCCAGGTCAGGAAGCAAGCCTTACAGACCATTTTAAAGTATCTGATGTGGATACTGAAGAAGCCGTAGCCTGGAAGAATGGCTATTTCAGGTTTGACGATGAGCGCTTAGAAACAGTTATGCGCAAAGTGTCCCGCTGGTACAATGTAGATGTTGTTTACCGGGATAACGATGTTAAGGACGATCTGTTTGCCGCGGTAACTACCCGCTTTGCTAATATATCAACTTTGCTTAAAATAATGGAACAAACCGGCGACGCGAGTTTCAGTATTGAAGGATCAAAGATTATTATAAGCAAAAAAGTAACAAAGTAAACTGTCAAAACCAATAATAACCAATTATCAACCCTAAATTAAAACCAGCATTATGAAGAAAAACACTACCTGAAGAGTAAAAGATAGCTTATGATATAAGTAAGATCAGGAACACTCGCGATGTTCCCGATCTAATAGCTTATAAGCTAAAATGCTAATGTGACTCCACCTTTTAACTTTAACAGCCTTAACAAATGTATAAAAATTTTACTACAAACATTTGTATGCCTTCGGGCTACATCAAGAAATTTCTGCTCATAATGAAGATGACAAGCTTTATGCTCATGCTTGCTTTTATGCAGGTGAGCGCAGCGGTTTTTTCACAAAAAATCACTTATGTAAATAAGGATGCTACGCTAAAGCAAGTATTTAAACAAATTAATAAACAAACCGGGTACAATATTTTCTGGTCGCCTAAAACCATTAACAGCAATCATAAAATAGATGCTGCTTTTAAAGATGCGTCTATTGACCAGGTGCTTGCTTCTTGTTTAAAAGACTTTAGGCTAACTTATTTAATTGAAGGTAAATCGGTAATCATTAAAGATGCGCCGAGTGTGAATACCTCTGCCATCCCGGTTGAAGTTATAGTTGATATAACGATAACGGGTACAGTGAAAAATGAAAAGGGCGAGGCCCTGGCCGGGGTTACCATCGCAGCTACCGGCGACAAAAAATCTGGTACGCTAACTGATAACAACGGAAAGTTTGTTTTGGATGTAAAAGATGGTACAGAAGTTAAAATTTCTTATATCGGTTACAAAACCCAAACAATTACAGTTGCGGCTGGCAAAAAAGTTTACAATGTGATCATGGTTGAAGACGTTACGGCAGCCGAAACGGTAGTTGTAACGGCTTACGGCCGGAAACAGCTAAAGGAAGCCATTGTAGGTTCGGTTACAACGGTAAAGCCCGGCAATTTAAAAATACCTGCAAGTAACTTAACCAACGCGTTGGCAGGGCAGGTTGCTGGTGTAATTGCATTTACCCCAAGCGGCCAACCCGGTCAGGATAATGCCAAATTCTTTATCAGGGGAGTAACTACTTTTGGTTATAAGCAGGATCCGCTGATTTTGATAGATAACGTTGAGTTAACTACTAATGACCTTGCACGTTTAAACGTGGATGATATCGAAAGTTTTTCGGTACTGAAGGATGCAAGCGCCACCGCCCTTTACGGCGCCAGGGGGGGGAATGGCGTAATTTTGGTGAAAACCAAAGAAGGTAAAGCAGGTAAAGCCCAAATTAATGTGCGGGTTGAGAACTCACAATCGCAATCGGTAAAAACCATTGCACTTGCAGACCCCATTACCTATATGCGGCTTTTTAACGAAGCTACGCGCACTCGTTACCCCTTAGACCCGCTCCCGTATGATGAAAACAAAATCATTAACACACAGGCAACTATTAACCATGTTCCCGGCAGTAACCAGTACGTTTACCCCGCTACCGATTGGTTGGGCATGTTGTTTAAAAAACGCGCCAATACGCAGCGCGCCAATTTAAGCTTACAAGGGGGAGGTGGCGTTGCCCGCTACTATGTTGCTGGTGCATTCACAAATGATAACGGCATTTTACGCACCGATATCAGGAACAATAACAACAACAACGTTAATTATAAAACATACCAGTTACGATCGAACGTAAATATTAACGTAACCAGTAAAACGGAGTTGATCATTCGATTATCAGGTACTTTTGGCGAATATAATGGCCCGCTTACTTATGATGGTACCCAGCAAACCCAGCTTTATAACCTGGCCTCACATACCAGCCCGGTTGATTTTCCGGCTTATTACCCGGCCGATTCTGCCAACCTGCGTACACAGCACATCTTATTTGGTAATTCGCCGGCAACATCCAATACCGATGGCGGCAGCCGGTACATAAATCCATATGCCGAGTTATTAAAAGGGCACCAGAATTCGTCGGAATCGAGAATGCTTGCGCAGCTGGAGTTAAACCAGAACCTGGATTTTTTGACATCAGGTTTAAATTTTCATGCAATTATGAGCACCAACAGGCACTCATTTTTCCAATCGTATTTAAGTTACAGCCCTTTCTATTACAATGCCATCAACTACGATAAAACTACCAATACCTACCAGCTAAACTGGATAAATAACCTGCCTACGGGCAATAACGTAGCAAGGGAATATTTACAATATAACTCATTCGGTAACAATGCAAGCTCGTTCCTGTATTTGCAAGGCGTACTGGATTACGCCCATGCTTTTGCGGTAGACCATAATGTGAGCGCCGCTTTGATTGGAACCGAACAACAAACACTTAACGGACCTGCAAGTTCACTATTTAATTCATTGCCTTTCCGTAATCAAACACTGGCAGGTAGGGCAACCTACTCATATAAAGGGAGATATTATCTTGAATTTAACTTTGGTTTAAACGGATCAGAGCGTTTCTCGGCTGCTCATCGTTATGGATTTTTCCCAACAATCGGCGCATCCTGGATTATATCAGACGAAAAATTCTGGGGCGATTTGTATAATGTGTTTGACAGGTTTAAACTGCGCGGCAGTTATGGCCTGGTTGGTAACGATGCCATTAGCGACAGGAGGTTTTTCTATTTATCGGATGTAAACCTTAATGGCGGCAACTATGCCAGCTTTGGTCAAAATAATGGTTACTACCGCAATGGTGTAAGCATCAATAACTACGAAAACGACGATGTAACCTGGGAAACATCAAAGCAAACCAATTTAGGGATTGAATTTACCTTGCTTAAAAAGATTAACGTAATTGCTGAGGTTTATAAGAACAACAAATACAATATCCTTCAGGACCGTTCTTCTATCCCATCAACTATGGGTCTTGAATCGGGCATCTCTGCCAACATTGGCAAAGCCGAATCAAAGGGTATCGATATATCGGTAGATGGTAAAGAAAACATTGGCAGGGATTTTTCTTTACAGATGAGAGGAAATTTTACTTATTCAACCAATAAATATACCCAGTTTGAAGCTCCCGATTATGCCGAGTCTTACAGGCACCAGGTGGGCCAGCCAATTAACCGCCAATTTGGTTACGTTGCCGAAAGGTTGTTTGTTGACGATAACGAAGCGGCCAACTCACCTTCGCAGATATTTAGTACAGGCGGCTTTCCTCCAAAGGGCGGCGATATTAAATACCGCGATTTAAATGGCGACGGTAAAATTGACGGCGCCGATCAAACCTTTATCGGCAATCCAACTATACCACAAATAGTTTATGGTTTTGGTTTATCTGCCAGTTATAAAAACTTTGATCTTTCCGGGTTTTTCCAGGGGCAGGCAAAGGTGTCGTTTTTTATTAACCCGGCTACAACAGCGCCGTTCATAAAAAGCCCCGAGTCATACTACACTGGTAATACGCAAGTGTTGCAGGCATACGCCAACGATCATTGGAGCGAAGATAACCAAAACTTGTACGCGTTATACCCAAGGCTTGGCCCGGATGGTGCGTCTATCGAAAACAACAGGCAAAACAGTACCTGGTGGTTGCGCGATGGCAGTTTCCTGAGGCTTAAATCTATTGAGGTTGGCTATACTTTGCCGCAAAGGATATCAAAAGCCTTACTGGTGAAAAATGCACGAATCTATTTTAACGGCTTAAACATGTTTACCTGGAGCCCATTCAGATTATGGGATCCGGAATTGGGGGGTAACGGATTTGCATACCCTATTCAAAAGGTGTTTAACATAGGTTTAAATGTCAATTTATAACATTAAATAAATATGAAATCATATTATAAATATTTGTTCATGACAATCTTCGCAATCTCTTGCGTGTCATGTAAAAAGTACCTGGATGTTACACCTGATAATGTTGGTACCATAGACTATGCCTTCAGGAACCGGAATGAAGCAGAAAATTACCTGTTTACCTGTTACGCTACCATACAGCAGTTAACGTACGTGCAAAATAACCCTGGTTTTACCACTTCGGGCGAGATCATATTCCCAAACAACCTAACAGATTTCCAGGGGATTGATCCAACCGGATTTAACCTGATAAGGGGTACGCAAAACGCGGGCAATCCCGGTCTTAACTATTGGGATGGTTACAATGGAGGGCAGGCAACCTGGAAAGCTATCAGGCGGTGCAATACCATGCTGGAGAATATAAACAAACCTATTGACCTGGGTGCAGATGAAAAGAAAAGATGGATAGCCGAGGTGAAGTTTTTGAAAGCCTATTATCATTTTGTACTCTTCAGGTTATATGGCCCCATTCCGATTGTTGATGTAAACCTGCCAATTAATAGTTCGACCGACGAAGTGAGGGTAAAAAGAGCGCCGGTTGATTCGGTTGTAAATTATATGGTAAGGCTGCTTGATCAGGCTGCTGTAGATTTGCCCCCTGTTATACTTAACCCTACGAAAGAGCTTGGTCGTATTACCCAGCCTATTGCGCTGGCGGTTAAAGCTCAAATATTGGCCACAGCCGCAAGTCCGCTTTTTAACGGAAATCCTGATTATATCAGTGTGAAAAATAAAGATGGTAAAGCGCTTTTTCCTGCAGCTTATGACGCTACCAAGTGGGACAAGGCAGCCGCCGCTTGTTTGGCTGCAATTACCAATGCCGAAGCAAATGGCGCTGCATTGCACAAGTTTATTGCCACAGCCAGTGTTAATGGCCTTAACGATTCATTAAAAACAGTATTAGACCTGCAAACAACAATTACCGAAAAATGGGAACTTAATACCGAGACAATATGGGCATTAAACCCTGTATTCCCGGATCAGAGTTATTGTATGCCAAGGCTTACGTCAAAAGCTGCTGCCAACCCCTCGTTCCAGGGAACTTTTGCAGTACCGATACAGGAACAGGAGTTGTTTTACACTCACAATGGCGTGCCTATAAATGAGGATAAAACCTGGGATTACCTGAACCGTTATGACACCCGCACAGGCGATGATGCCAACAGGTTTTATATAGGGAACGGCTACACAACGGTTAAAGCACACTTTGACCGCGAACCGAGGTTTTATGCCGACATAGCTTTTGATGGCGGTACATGGTTTGGTAACGGAAAACTGGATCAAAATTCGCAATACTACGTTCAGGCACGGGGAAGTGGCGCACTGGCCGGACCAACAGATAGGGTAAGGTTAAACATTACCGGTTACTGGCCCAAGAAACTGGTAAACTATTTAACTGTATATGACGATGGTTATACCATTGCCGATTATCGTCTTCCTTTAATAAGGTTAGCAGGAATGTATCTGCTTTATGCCGAGGCATTGAACGAGCAAGGAAAAGCTACCGCAGAAGTGCTGCCATGGATTGATAAAGTTAGGGCAAGGGCCGGATTAAAAGGGGTTGCCGAATCATGGACCACCTACTCAAAAGAACCTTCAAAGTACACCACCCAGGCTGGTCTTCGCCAGATCATTCACCAGGAATCACGTATCGAACTTGCGTTTGAATGCACGCCAGGTTGGGATCTTCGCCGCTGGAAAGAATTGCCGTTGGCCCTAAGCAAGCCACTGCAAGGCTGGAATATTTACGAATCATCGGCAACAAATTATTACCGCCCCGCCACCATGGTTATTCCAATATTTAATGTCAGGAATTATTTGTGGCCTATACTAAGTGACGACCTGGTTGTTAATAATAACCTGGTTCAGAATTTAAACTGGTAAGTTAAGTGTTTAATAATCATATCATTAAATATGAAAAAAATGAAGAATTTTAAAAATTATTTAGTCCTGCTTTTTGTAGGCCTAATGGTTGCCGGCATAACATCGTGTAAAAGGAACGACGGGGATAGGGAACCAATATCAACAGATAAAACAAAGCCCGGCATAATTACAAATGTGAAGGTTGATAATTACCCGGGCGGAGCCTATATTACCTATACACTGCCAAACTCAGATAATATACTCTATGTACAGGCCAAATACCAAATAAGGGATGGCGTATCAAGAGAAACAAAATCAAGCTACTACACCGATACTGTAAATGTTGAGGGTTTTGCAAAGGAAGCTGATTACGATGTTACATTATATACCGTAAGCAGGGCCAATGTACAATCAGATCCGGTTAAGGTTACTGTACACCCGCAAACGCCGCCCTACATCTCCATTAAAGCAACTACAAGTATTGGCGCCGATTTTGGCGGTGTTAACGTTAAGGCGCTAAATCCCTTGAAAAAAGAAATTGGAGTTATTGTAACTGCCTTTGATAAGTCAACCAATGCTATGGAAATCCAGGATCAGCATTACACAAAATCAGATACCATCGATTACTCCGTACGTGGTTTTAATACTGATAACCGGAACTTTGGGGTTTACATAACCGATAAATTCGGCAATATATCAGATACCATTAAACAAGCCATTTCTCCGTTGTTTGAGCAATTGCTGGATAAAAGCAAATTCAGCCCTTATAATTTAGCTTCAGATACCGAAATAGGGTATGGCTGGGTGCTGCCCAACTTATGGGACGGTAAAACGGACGGAAACAGTGCTGGATGGCATACCAATCCCGGACATACCCCACCGTTTGTTTGTACATTTAATGTTGGTTTGAGTTATAAATTAAGTCGCTTTATTTTATGGGAGCGGCCAGATCAATATGCTTATGGCCACGGGAACCCAAGAATTTTCTCTTTATGGGGCTCCAATGTTTCTTCGCCTAAAGATTCGCAGTTGCCGGTATCAGCCGCTGTGGGCACTGTTATAGGCGATTGGACAAATATTGGCAACTATCATTATCCCGATCCACCATCGGGCTTGCCGCCAACAGCAGTTAACTCGGCCGATAATGCTTTTGTAATGGCTGGTGTAAACTTTAATATATCGTTAGCGGCGCCGCCGGTTCACTTTATCAGGCTTGCTGTGGCCCAAACATGGTCGGGCGGTAACTTTGCACACGCAATGGAAATATCACTATACGGTAAACCTGAGTAGTTAATTTTAAAAAAAAAATAAACATGAAAAAACTGATATATATACTGCTTGCCTGTTTTGTAGCAGCAGCGTGGTATGGTTGTAAGAAAGATGGTCTTGCAACAGACTATAAAAAATTCTACGATGGTCACGAATTAACTTACACAGGCGCGGTAGCACAGGCTATTATACAACCTGGTAATTTAGAAATAGGCCTGAAGTGGAAGGCAAGTTCCGATCCGAGTATCGTAAAATATGTTGTATACTATAACAATGGTGCCGATTCGCAAGTTGTTAATGTTACAGCTAAAGTGGATACAATAAGAACCGTAATTAAAAATTTGCAGGAGTATACTTACTCATTTACCATCTATTCCTATGATGCAAAAGGGAATAAATCTATTCCTTATGAATTAAATAACGCTAAGGCTTACGGACCGGTTTATGCATCCAACTTATTAAACCGGGCCTATAACGCAACTACGCCTTACGTTGTTAATGGCGATGGCTCAGTACAGTTGAATTTTATTACACCAGATACTATCAACATTAAAACTGTTATCAATTATACCAACGCGGCCGGCGCAGCATCGCAGCTTACGCTTGCCCCAAATGTAAATTCAATAACACTGCCCACGTATAAAACAGGTACTCCTATTACGTATAAATCGTACTACATACCCGAACGCACTTCAATCGATACTTTTGCCGTAGCACAATTTGATACATTTCCTACAATCTATATTTACGTAAAATGCGATAAATCTAAATTTTCGGAAGTGCATTTGCCACAGGATGTGCAAACATATTCCGGCGAGACCACTATCAGTAAACTATGGGATAACAGCGATGGTCCGCAGGGATATCCCAATATTTTCCACAGCGATGGCTCATATATTCCACACGTGCTTACGTTTGATATGGGGCAATCATATAGTAATTTGGGGCAGATGGAAGAAGTTGGAAGAAACTGTTGCAACAATCCCGATCAGTTTGAAGTTTGGGGTATCAATAGTTTAACTGGCGCTACTACCACCTTAAGAGCAGATAACAGTGGCTGGAAAGCAGAAGCCATTGCCAAAGGATGGATATTGCTTAAATCGGTTACCAGGACAGATGACGGACAAGCCGCTCTGAAGGTTGATTTATTAAGTAATCCTCCACCCGTTAGGTATATACGTATAAGAGTATTACATACCGTAACAGGATCGGGCTATAGCAACATGAGCGAAATAACCTTCTGGAATAAGGAATAATATTCCTCTTGATAAAAATAAAGAACCTCCCGGCCACATGTGTCAGGGAGGTTTCTTTTTGTAGATTTTTGTAGCCGGGAACAATACAGTTAATGTTCTGAAAACGCAATCATTTGCTAATATTGCTGTTTATAAACGATTATTTTATGTAGATATTTAGCTCATCCTACTTTAAACCAAACATGACCAAAAAGATAATTTGTATTGCTGTAATAACCATTGGCAGTGTATTCTTAAAAGCTGCAAACGCACAAAATAAAATTAACCATGGTATAAGCCCGCTGGTGATATGGGATGATAAACCCGCTAAAACCTGGATGACAGAAGCCTATCCTATGGGCAATGGCCGCTTCGGCGGGATGGTTTTTGGAGGTCTGGCGCAAGAGCATATCCAGTTTAATGAGATAAGCCTCTGGACAGGTGATGAAAACGAAACCGGTGCCTACCAGGCCTTTGGCGATTTGTTTATCGGTTTCAAAAATAAGGACACTACACAGGCTATACCTGCTGATTATCGCAGGCAATTGGATATCAGTAAAGCGGTTCAGCAGGTAACTTATACTGATAATGGTATAGCTTTTAAACGGGAATACTTTTGTGGTTTTCCGGATAAGGCGATGGTTTTGCACTTCACTGCAAACAAAAAGGGCGCTTATTCGGCGGTCATCAGTCTAAAAGACGCGCATGGCTCAAAAGTTACCGGCATTGGAAAATCATTGGAGTTTGAGGGCAAACTGGATAACGGTTTGGCCTACAAAGCAGGTATCGTCATAAAAACAACAGGCGGTTCTGCAGCTATTGAAAGTGATGGCAAGGGCGGTTCGCAGCTTAAGATCAGTAATGCAGATGGTTTTATCATACTACTTTCGGCCGCTACAGATTACAGCAACAAGCGCGAACAACATTGGCGTGGCGAAGCACCCGGTGTAAAGGTGAAACAAAGCCTGGATGCGGCATCTGCCAAAACCTACCAGCAACTATTGGGTGATCATATAGCTGATTATTCGGCGCTTTTCGGCCGGGTTGCCATAAACCTGGGCACAACACCGCCACCGGCCGCTGCCGAACCAACATATAAGCGGTTGATTGCTTATAAAAAACAGGCTGATCCTCAATTGGAGGCTTTGCTTTATCAATACGGGCGATATTTATTAATCAATTCATCGCGCAAGGGTGGTTTGCCTGCAAATTTGCAGGGGCTTTGGAACGAAAGTAATAATCCGCCGTGGCGAAGTGATTACCATTCCAACATCAACATCCAGATGAATTACTGGCTGGCCGAACCAACTAATCTTTCGGAATGCCACATACCTTACCTTGATTATATCAACAGTATGCGCGAGGTAAAAAAGGTAAGTACACAAAAGGAGTACCCCGGCGTACGCGGGTGGACAGTGAAAACCGAAAATGGTGTGTACGGCGGTGGAAGCTTTTTGTGGAACACGCCCGGCAGCGCATGGTACGCCCAGGGTATTTGGGAGCATTATGCGTTCACCAAAGACAAAAATTATTTGCAAACTTTTGCCTACCCCATACTGAAAGAGATTGTAGAGTTTTGGGACGACCATTTAAAACGCCGCCCGGATGGCACCCTGGTGTCTCCGCTGGGCTGGTCGCCTGAGCATGGGCCAACCGAAGATGGGGTAAGTTATGACCAGGAGATAGTTTATGATCTGTTTACCAATTATATATCGGCGGCAGATGTTTTAGGTGCCGATAAAAGCTATCGCGATCACGTTGCCGATATGCGGGAGCATTTGCTAAAACCTAAAATTGGCAAATGGGGCCAGTTACAGGAGTGGGAAACTGATCGTGATGATCCGAAAGATACACACCGTCACTCATCAAATTTGTTTGGCCTGCACCCAGGTAAACGCATAAGCACCATAAAAACGCCCGAATTGGCGCAGGCGGCCAAAGTAAGCCTATTGGCGCGTGGCGATGTTTCAACAGGATGGTCAATGGCCTGGAAAATGAATTTTTGGGCACGCCTGCAGGATGGCGATCATGCTTACAAAATCCTTAGCAACTTCATAACCCTTGCAGGTGGTTCGGGTGTTGACTATAACAACGGTGGTGGTGTATACGCCAACCTGCTATGTGCGCATCCGCCATTCCAGATAGATGGTAATTTTGGTTATACAGCAGGTGTTACAGAAATGTTGCTGCAGAGCCAGACCGACGAAATTCAACTATTGCCCGCTTTGCCAAAAGCCTGGTTAAGCGGAAGTGTTCAAGGGCTTAAAGCCCGTGGCGATTTTGAGATTAAGGATATGGAGTGGAAAGATGGTAAAGTAATCAGTATTGCAATTAAGTCATTGGCAGGCGGAGTATGTAATTTAAGATCGCCAAATAAATTGACGGTTGAAGGGGTGAAAATTCCGGGAACGGTGGTTGATAACGAATTTAAATACCAGTTTGAATCCGTTGCGGGTAAAACGTATGTTTTTAAGGCAAATAATTAATAGCACATAGTTCGGGTTTCAGTATTTAATTTTTCTGTTAGCATTTGCAACTAACTTATATTGGGTTTAACCTTATAATGCTGTATAAATTGTGTGCACAATAGTTTGTAGTTGCTAAAGCTGAAACCTGAATTTGTTTTTTTTGCTTGAAGCCAATAAAGGCTGTAACATGAAGTATATTATAGAATCGGCTCGGTTAAAAGCAATCCGGGTTTCGATTTTTGAGCGAAATCGGAAAATATGATAGATTAGTATGATGAAATATTTGTCACTTTTGGTGAGGAATCGGCCGCAATTTGCTAATTTATTATCCTCCTTAATAACTATTTACGGCGTATGGTTATAAGCCGTGTTTGCTGATTTCACTTGATGGGAAATATGACCCGCAGGTATCAGGTTTTGTTCCTAACGAGGGATTATGCGAAAATTATAGCATGCCAAGTCATTGTATCTTTTAGTAAATAAGGCGTTAAATCTTAAAAATTGACCAAATCAATTTGCTTTTTGTAATGCCCTGGTGACATCCCTGTAATCTTTTTAAATATCTTAGAAAAGTAGAATATATTCTCAAAGCCGGTTTGCGTCGCAATTTCTGCGTAGGTCATCCCGGTTGTTACCATTAGGTATTGGGCCCGTTCAATCCTTTTCTCGTGGATGTATCTTAGAGGCCTTTCGCCAGTGTATTGTTGAAACAAACGCGAAAAGTAATCTGTATGCTGATTGGCTTTTTCTGCCAGGTAGGTTACCGATAGATCCTGGTGTAAATTTAGTTGGATATAGCTGATTGCGTTCAATATTTTAACTGGTATATGACTAATTTCCTTGTGTTTAAATATCTCCGGTGTCAAAAATCGTGACACCAATTGCAACAAAATACCATGTGTTTCAATAAATGTCGCCATGCTTTGGCGGTTATTAAGCTCCTGGTACTCTTTATAAAAAATGTTTTTTTCATATACCCTCGGATTATCGGAGCGGTTGATGCCCCTGCCCGGATTTATCTCCAGTAAACGGGTAAAATTCATAATATCAATTGCTGTTGCCTGTACTTTAAAGATCGACCGGTTATTTGCGAACAGGGAGATACCATCAGATGATTCCTCAAAAAACTGGATAAAAAACTGGCTGAGATGATTTTGGCAACGAAGGTTGCATAAAGTAAAACTGGGTATAATATATAGAAAACCAGGCTCAAGTTTAAGTGAAGTTGAGGGATCCGAGATTTCTCCAGTACCTGCATCAATATAGTATAGTCTGAAATAGGGGCTAATCACGTTTTTATAATTCCATTTCGGGCCAAGGGTTACATGATCTACATTTAATAATGTAAATGTGTGCTTTAGTACTCTCTTAATCATAATTATCAGTAAATAAGATACTTTTAAGTGAAATGGTTGCTTTATAAAGGGCCTTGCTGGTCTTTTTTTTCCTGTAATCCATGTAATGTCTCTCACTTTCGCCAAAGCAATAATAAATAAAAAGTCTGTTTTGTATAAAAAAAAGTCCTATTAGACCAACTATTTAACAATTATTTGCAGGTAGATTTGGTTTATCAATTACAAACGGCAATTGTAATAATTGCCGATAACCAATTATGATTGTGACCTAAAAGAATTTTTGACCTGTGACCCCGGGGGGCAACTAACCTGTACAAACGGTTGTACCTGACTAATGTATAAAAACATCAAAATTTAATTCATGAAAAGAAGAACACTAATAAAAGGTCTGGCTACAGGATTGTCCTCGTTATACCTGTCTAAACTTTATGCTAACAATCTATTGCCAGCCCATTCAAATCCGGGCATCGCTTCCGGCCCATTTCAGCCAACATGGGAATCACTGGCCCAATACCAGGTACCTGATTGGTTCCGCGACGCCAAATTTGGTATGTGGGCGCACTGGGGACCACAATGCCAGCCAGAACACGGTGACTGGTATGCCCGTGGTATGTACCAGGAGGGCAGTGATCAGTATAAATATCATGTTCAAAAATATGGACATCCTTCAAAATTTGGTTTTAAGGATGTGATTAACGAATGGAAAGCTGAGAAATGGGACCCCAGCGAATTGGTGGGTTTATACAAAAGTGCAGGTGCCAAATACTTTATGGCATTGGCCAATCATCATGACAATTTTGACCTTTACGACAGCAAATACCAAAGCTGGAACTCTACCAAAATTGGCCCCAAAAAAGATCTGATTGGCGGCTGGGCCAGGGCTGCTAAAGAACAGGGCCTGCCTTTTGGCGTCAGTGTACATGCATCACACCCCTGGACCTGGTACGAGGTTGCCCAGCGTGCAGATAAAACCGGCCCATACGCAGGCATACCTTATGATGGTAAGCTAACCAAGGCGGATGGCGCAGACAAATGGTGGAATGGCTATGACCCGCAGGAACTATATGCACAAAATCACGCATTAAGCAAGGATAGCCTTGATGATAATAGCATGGGTAGCCACTGGGACTGGGGCAATGGTGCCAGTGTGCCCAACAAAGCTTATTGTGATAAATTTTTAAACCGCACTATTGAACTGATAGATAAATACGATCCTGAGCTGATTTATTTTGATGATACTGCTTTACCTCTTTGGCCGGTAAGCGATGCCGGCTTAAAAATTGCGGCACATATGTACAATACCAGCATAAAAAAACACGGTAAACTGCAGGCAGCACTGTTTGGCAAAGTATTGAATGAACAACAGCGTAAATGCATGATATGGGATATTGAACGCGGACAAAGCAATCAGATAGAACCGTTGCCCTGGCAAACGGATACCTGCATAGGTGGCTGGCACTATGACCGCCGCATATTTGATTATAAGGGCTATAAAAGTGCAAAAACCATAGTGCATACACTTGTTGATATAGTAAGCAAAAATGGCAATCTGCTGTTAAATATCCCTGTACGTGGCGATGGCACCATTGACAGCGAAGAACGCGCCGTAGTTGAAAACATAGGAGCCTGGATGCAAGTTAACGGTGAAGCGATTTACGGCACACGCCCCTGGAAAGTATTTGGGGAAGGCCCGGCAATAGAATCGGCAGCGCCAATCAACGCACAGGGTTTTAACGAAGGCAAAGGGAAGCCGTTTGTGGCCGAAGATATCAGGTTTACTGTAAAAGGTAAAAGCCTTTACGCCACCATGTTTGGCTGGCCAACAGGGAATGAAGCCCTGATTAAAAAGTTAGCAACAGGTATTGAGGCGGGTAAGGTAAGCAGGGTAAGCCTGCTTGGAAACGGTACTTTGAGTTTTGAGCAAACGTCAGCCGGCCTTAAAGTAAAATTACCCGGGCAAGCCCCCGGTAAAGATGCGTTTGTTTTAAAAATTGAGGGGGTTGTTTAATCCATATGATGAATCTGAAATTCTATTATCTTCTGGGCGCTGTCATTTCACTGGCAGCTCCTTCTTTCGCGCAAAGCTACAAGTTGTTATCGCCGGATAAAAAAACTGTCGTGGAGGTAAACAATAAAACCGGACTGCAATACACTGTTACCAGTAACGGCCTAACCATTATCTATCCTTCATCACTTGGTTTCGAGTTGAAAGATGAACCGGCTATGGGCGCCGATATGAAGGTAACCAATCATGTGGAGCATTCTGTTAACCAAACCTGGATACCGGTAGTGAAAGCCAAACACGGGACAGTAGTCGATCATTATAATGAATTGGAGTTGTCGCTGGTAGAGAAATCCGGGCAGATGCGGAGGATGAATGTTTATTTTAGGGTTTATGATAATGGCGTTGCTTTCCGTTACCAGTTATTTGGTGCGGATAAAATTGGCGACCGGCAGATAGTGAGGGAACTTACCGGCTTTAACTTGCCTGCAAAGGCAAAAGCCTGGGTGGCAGATTATGGCAGCTACACCTCCTCGCAGGAAACCGAGTTTCGGCCGCGAACCCTTAATCACATCACTACAAAAACGATTGCCGGTTTGCCCTTTTTGGTTGAATTAGATGGAAGTCATTACGCTGCCATTACCGAAGCTAATATCGATAACTATCCGGGATTTTACATAGGAACGTTAAAAACAGACACCAACGCCACTGATAAAGTTGAGTTGGTTAGCAAATTATCGCCTTTGCCGGGCGAAGCGGAGGATGGGGTTAAGGCCCGTTTTACAAATAACCAATTTACACCGTGGCGGGTGGTTATGCTGGGAGATGCACCGGGAAAGCTAATCGAGTCGGAGCTGATACAAAACCTGAATCTTCCCTGCGCGCTAAAAGATGTAAGCTGGATTAAACCGGGCATGAGCGCCTGGGATAACTGGTGGAGCGGTGATGTAAAGGTGGATATGCCAACCATCAAAAAATATATTGATCTGGCATCGGCACAACACTGGCCATACATGCTTATCGACTGGCAATGGTACGGTCAATTTAATAAACCGGAAGCTGATATTACCAAAGTGGCCCCGCAATTGAATATGCCCGGGATTTTGGCTTATGCCAAAGCGAAAAATGTTAGATGCTGGCTTTGGTTATACAGTTCGGATGTTAACCGGAATGATAATTTTGAAAAGGCCTTTCCAATTTATGAGCAATGGGGCATTGCGGGTATAAAAATTGATTTTATGGACCGGGACGATCAGCAAATGGTTAACTGGTATCGCCGTATTATTAAAACAGCTGCAAAATATCATTTAATGGTTGATTTTCATGGCGCTTTTAAACCGGATGGCATCATACGTACCTATCCTAACATGATTACACGGGAAGGGGTTTTAGGCGAAGAATATTCTAAGTTTTCAACCCGGATAACGGCCGGGCATAATACCACCTTACCATTTACCCGTATGCTGGCCGGACAAATGGACTACACGCCCGGCGGATTTTTAAATGTAAAGAAGGAAGAGTTTAGACAAGGCAGCCCCACCCAGGTAATGAACAGCCGCTGTGCCGAACTGGCAAAATTTGTGATTTACGAAAGTCCATTCACGGTCTACTGCGATGCACCAGGGCATATTTTAGGCAAACCCGGAGCCGACTTTTTAAGCAATATGCCTACTGTTTGGGATGATACCAAGGTGCTGGGCGGGTATCCGGGCGAATATATTATTATGGCCAAAAGAAGCGGAAAGTACTGGTACGTTGGCGCAATGACCAACGATGCTGAAAGGACAGTGCAACTGAAACTGGATTTTTTACCATCGGGTAAATATACATTGTCGTCCTGGGCTGATGTATTATCTTCTCCTCAAAGCTTAACCAAGTTTAATAGAGGCGTTTCAGCAAGTTCAGTTATCAATATTCATTTGGACACCGCGGGCGGATGGGTAGCGAAGATTATTGCCAACGACTAAGCATGATTTTTATCAGTAAAAGAAAATAAAGTATAATATCCGATCATGACAAAGAACAAAAGTCTTTTCCCCTTTATATTGATTACCAGTTTGTTTTTTTTATGGGGTTTTGCGCATAACCTTGATCCCATATTGATTCCTCACTTAAAAAAATCATTTACCCTGACAACTGTTCAGGCCACCCTGGTAGACTCGGCTGTGTTCATAGCCTATTTTTTGATGGCTTTGCCGGCAGGCTTTATTATGAAAAAATATGGTTACAAAACAGGCATAATAACGGGGCTGCTCATTTTTGCGTTTGGTTCCTATTTGTTTATACCGGCCGCCAATACGCAACAGTACGCATTTTTCCTGGTAGCCCTGTTTATCATTGCCTGCGGATTGACCATTTTAGAAACAGCAGCCAACCCGTATGCATCCTCATTGGGCGATCCGGCAACCTCCACGCAAAGGCTTAACTTTGCACAATCGTTTAACGGGCTTGCTACAACCCTGGCGCCTATAATTGGGGGGCGTATTATACTCACCAAAGGTTATACACCGGCACAATTAAGCGTAATGACCGAGCAGGGCCGCAAACTGGCGCTTGCTGCCGAAGCCTCTTCGGTGAAAATGCCCTATTTTATACTGGGTAGCGTACTGATTATTATCGCCATCCTTTTTGCATTTACGCACCTGCCCAAAATTCAGCACCATGAAGGCCATAAAGCCAGTAAAAACATTTTTCATGCCCTGAAGCACCGCCATTTAGCCTGGGGTGTTGCCGCGCAGTTTTTTTATGTGGGCGCACAGGTTTGTGTATTCAGTTTATTTATTCTCTACGCTCCAAAAGCAGCCGGCATTACAGAAGTAAAGGCAACCTACTATTTGAGTTTATGCGGCTTTGCGTTTTTGATAGGCAGATTTATTGGTACGTTTTTAATGAGGTATTACAGTTCAGCAGTTTTGCTCGCTGCTTATGCGGGCATCAATATCTTACTTTGCATTGTCGCCATTTTAGCTCACGGCATCTTAACGGTTTATACTGTCATTGGGATCTGCTTTTTTATGTCCATTATGTTCCCGACCATTTTTGCGTTGGGTATAAAAGATTTAAAGGCCGATACAGAATTTGGCAGCAGCCTTATTATTATGTCAATCGTAGGTGGCGCCGTTTTGCCAAGGGTATTTGGGTACATCAGCGATGCGACAGGCAATATCCAATACGGCTACATAGTACCATTGATTTGTTTTATAGTTGTTGCACTTTTTGGATTTAAAGGCCATAATGTAAAAGTGAAACCCGAAAGCCTATCGGTTTCAGCTATCCTTTAAAATAACCATTTTTAACATGCAAGAAATCAATTTACCCAAAGTAATTTTTGGAACCAGTGGTTTAGGAAATTTATATGTGCCACTTTCGGATGAAGCTAAGTTGGCCATTGTTGCTCAGAGTGTAAAATGTTCGCGGAAACCGGTTGTATTTGATTCTGCAGGTAAATATGGTGCCGGGTTGGCACTTGAATCACTGGGCAGATCTTTAAAGCAATTGAATGTCAGCCCGTCAGAGGTGCTTATAAGCAATAAGCTGGGCTGGTTACGTACTGAACTGAAAACAGCCGAACCTACATTCGAGCCCGGGGTTTGGCGTGACCTGAAACATGATGCAGTGCAAAAAATAAGCTATGAAGGTATCCTGGAATGTTATGAACAGGGCAATGAACTTCTTGGCGATTACCGTGCCGAACTGGTATCCGTACATGATCCGGATGAATACCTCGCCGCGGCGAAGAATGAGGCTGATCAAATGCAACGTTACCAGGATATACTGGAAGCTTACCGGGCTTTACATGAATTAAAACAACAAGGCAAAGTAAAAGCTATAGGTGTAGGATCAAAAGACTGGAGGATAATTAAAAGAATAGCCCGTGATGTAGGGCTGGATTGGGTCATGATAGCCAATAGCATGACAATTCACAGCCATCCGGTTGAGTTAGTTGAGTTTATGCAGGAGCTTGAAAATCAGGAAATAGCGATTATAAACTCCGCGGTTTTTAATGGAGGTTTCTTAACCGGGTCGGCTTATTATAATTACAACTTGAAAGATCCTGTAAAAGATAAAGATTTGTATCACTGGCGGGCGCTGTTTTACCGGTTGTGCAAGGATTTTAACATTACCCCTGTTGATGCATGTATTGTTTTTGGATTAAAAGCACCGGGGGTTAAAAGCATTGCATTGAATACCACTAATGCAGATAGAGTTGCACTAAATGTTGCGATAGCTTCCCTAAAAATTCCAGGGGGATTCTGGAATGAGATGGGGGAGCGGGGATTGATTAACAAAGCATTTGCTTCCGCTTATTTATAAAGACGAGATAAACTATGAAGAGACATTGTTTAGCCCTTGACCTAAAGGATGATCCGCAATTGATAGCCGAATACGAATATTGGCACAAAGCAGAAAATGGCTGGCCCGAGGTGCGGAGAAGTATACTTGATGCTGAGATTATGGATATGCAGATTTATCGTACAGGAAATCGTTTATTTATGATCATGGAGACTAGCGAGAACTATTTTGCTGCAAAAAAAGCAGCCATGGACGCACTTAACCCTAAGGTGCAGGAATGGGAGCAACTGATGTGGAAATTTCAGCAGCCCTTACCCTGGGCAAAAGAAGGGGAGAAGTGGGTAATGATGGATCAAATTTTTCAGCTTTAAAATAAATAATATGCAAATAATAGTTTGTGCAGAGCCTGGAAAAATGGCACTCGGGCAACGGGAAAAAACTGCTATAAAAGAAGGCTATGCCCAAATCAGGATCAGACGGATAGGTGTTTGCGGTACCGATTTACATGCTTTTGAGGGGACACAGCCATATTTCAATTACCCCCGCGTTCTGGGGCATGAGCTTTCGGGTGAGTTAGTTGAGCCTAACGGGGCACCCGGTTTTAAAAAAGGCGAGATTGTTACATTCATCCCATACTTTAACTGTGGTGTTTGTATTGCCTGCAGATCAGGAAAACCTAACTGTTGTGCTAAAATTAATGTCTGTGGCGTTCATGTAGACGGAGGAATGGCCGAATACCTTAATGTACCAATATATTCGCTGGTACATGGCGAGGGGCTAAGCTATGATGAACTGGCATTGGTAGAACCATTGGCCATAGGGGCTCACGGGATCAGGCGGGCTGGTGTAAAATCTGGCGAATATGTACTGGTGATGGGAGCCGGGCCAATAGGCCTTGGAATAATGGAGTTTGCCCGCATTGCGGGAGCAAAGGTAATCGCCATGGACCTCAATACAAAAAGACTTGAATTCTGCAGGGACAGACTGCATGTAGATCATATTGTTAACGTATCGACCGAAGATGTACCGGAGCGACTGGCTACAATAACAAACGGAGACATGCCTACAGTGGTGATAGATGCCACGGGCAGCTTAAAGGCAATTAATAACGGATTTCAATATATGGCACATGGAGCCAGGTATGTTCTGGTTGGTCTGCAAAAAGGCGATATTAGTTTGAATCACCCGGAGTTTCACAAACGCGAGGCTACTTTAATGAGCAGTCGTAACGCTACGCGGGAAGATTTTGAACATGTTATTTCATGTATGAAAAAAGGCCTGGTGCAGCCGTCTAATTACATTACCCATCGTGTACAATTTGATAAGGTACCGGATGAGTTTGAAAGCTGGCTTGATCCGGTCAATGGCGTAATTAAAGCAATGATAGAGATATAGCGGGATTAGCTGTGATTGTGGGGCTGCCTTTTTGAAAGCTGTTTGCGATTTCTGAAAAAGCTTACATTGAAATAATATTCTCCATCGCTATTGTGATTACCTGGTTAAACCGGATGATGATAAAGATTTGTTTCTGACTATCGAAAATATTCTGAAATCGACATTCTGACCATTTCCAGAATGTGCGGTAAATCAAATTTCGAGCTGATTTCGATCATGAAATGCCGGTGTACGATTGGTCATATTTGTTATATCGCTTCGTTCAACGAGGATAAAAAAAGATTTAACATTTAATGACTTGATCATGAAAAAGATACTGGTGTTAACCGATTATACATATAATGCAAACCATGCAGCGGCGGCGGCTATTCCACTTGGTGCTAAGTTACACGCGAATATTTTATTGTTTAACACTTTCCTTAGCCATCCCGTTTTATCCGAGCTTGGCGGAACGCCCTATGATGCGGAGCTGCTGATCTGGGTAGACGAAAGCAAGGGGAAAATCACCGATCTTAAAAAGCACCTGGAGAAACTTGTTGCGAAGGTACCACATCGGGAGCACCGGCCCAGTGTCGATTGCCTGCGGGAAGAGGGTAGCCTGCAGTATCAACTAAAGTTTCTGCTTGAAAGAAAGGATATCGAACTCATTATTATGGGAGCCCGCTCGGGCACAACCATAGAACATTTGTTGATTGGCAGTGACAACAGTACAGTGATCAATCAAACAAACCGGCCGGTTTTGATTATTCCCGAAAGCGCTAACCTTAAAAAGATAAAAAAAGTTACAGTTGCCTGCGACTTTGATGAAGGCGATCTGAATGCGGTACATTACCTCACCAAACTCGGCCGTCTTTTTGATTTTCAACTGGAAATTTTACATGTGTCGCTTTGGGGCGATAGCGATTCCCGTGAAATAGAAATGAAAACTAAATTTTCTAACCGGGTAAAAAGATACCGCTACCCTAAGATATCATACCACAACATTTCCGGCAAGGAATTGCCTGCTCGCCTGAATCGTTATTGTGAGGAGAACCAATCTGATTTACTTGTCCTGGTGCATGACCATCATAGCTTTTTAAGCAGGCTATTTAAAGGAAGTAATGCCAATGCACAATTAACAAACCAGCAGATACCGGTAATCCCCTCAGGTATGTAAAGCAGATAAACCGTTGCTACATCCAAGGAAAGCCGCAAACAGACTTAACTCCCTGTAGATTTTTAACGGGTCAGGAGTTGCATTTTTTGAAAAGAAATTTGGTGAAAAAACCGGATTGTTTTATAAAAAATCCCGGCCTGGAAGCGGGGCTTATTACAAACAACGGGTTACGCTTTATCCATTCTGCAGTAAACCTGTTGAATCCATGAAATCAAGAATGAGCATTTTTTCTTATCGGAAAAATGACGTTTAACTTTTTTTGGTGTGTTGAAAAAATCAAACTGAGCCATCTCTGGAATAATGAATAAATGTCTTTGAAATTCCTGGTGTAAATCTTCTGCTTTGTGCAAGATCAGTTTTGGTTATGATGCCGGTCATTATTCCGGGAGAGTATTAAGCTGAAATTAGCTCCATATTAAACAAAAGGAAGTAACTGCAAAGCAGGTAGATAAGATACTTTAAAATCAATAATGGAAAATCAATATGGAACCTCTCATCAAAAAATTCAGTGAAATCGGGCTGCTGGATATCGCCGAGGTTGGTGGTAAAAATGCTTCCATCGGAGAAATGTTTACCCATTTGGTGCCCATGGGCATACAAGTTCCGGATGGTTTTGCTGTTACCGCTGCGGCCTATCAATATTTTTTAAAAAAGAATGAACTGGAACAACCTTTGCAAAAAACACTTCAGGGTCTCGACAGGGATAATTTTGCCAATCTTTCCCAGGTAGGTGCAAAAGCCAGAAAACTGATGACGGATGCAGAAATTCCCCAGGATCTCCAAATGGCCATTATTGACGCATATGATTATTTGTTTAGTTTTTCCGAACCGGCTGTAGCTGTCCGTAGCAGTGCTACAGCGGAGGATCTTCCGGATGCCAGTTTTGCTGGGCAGCATGAATCTTATTTAAATATTCAGGGACACGGGGCTGTAATTCGCGCTGTACAACAATGCTTTGTATCGTTGTACACTGATCGTGCTATTAAATACCGGGAAGATAAGGGATTTGATCATGCTAAAGTTTTTCTTTCTGTGGGTATTCAGCAAATGGTACGCTCTGACCTTGGCTGCTCAGGCGTAGGCTTCACCCTCGAACCGGAATCAGGGTTTCGCGATGTGGTGCACCTTGCCGGGGTTTGGGGGTTAGGCGAAAATATGGTGCAGGGTACGGTTATCCCGGATGAGTTTGTAGTATTTAAGCCCACCTTGAAAAAAAATAAGCAAGCGATTATACAGAAAAAATTGGGCAGTAAAAGCAAAATGCTGGTATATACCCAGGGCGGGAATGATAAGCATACAACTATCAATAAGGATACGGCCTGGGAATTGAGGGGCGAGTTTGTACTGAATGATATGGAAATTGAAAAACTGGCCCGCTGGGCCATGATCATCGAAGAACACTACCAAAAACCGATGGACTTTGAATGGGCGAAAGACGGACAGAACCATCAGCTTTACATCATCCAGGCAAGACCAGAAACCGTACACAGCCAACAAAAGAAGCTGCAGATCAAAACTTGTCGTATTTCAGAAAAGGGCGAAACGATAACAACAGGGGCTGCAGTGGGACACCATATCACCAGTGGTTTTGCGCGCTTGCTAAGCTCTCCTGATGAAGCCGGCAAACTTAATGAGGGCGACATTCTCGTTACCGACACTACCAGCCCGGATTGGGATCCTATACTCAAAAAAGTAGCAGGTATTGTCACTAACAAAGGTGGCAGAACCAGTCATGCGGCCATCATTGCCAGGGAATTAGGTGCAGTTGCTATTGTAGGTACTGAAAATGGCACGGTTAAAATCAAAGACGGAGAAGAGATTACCCTGTACTGTACAGAGGGTAAAACCGGAACCGTTTACCGTGGTAAAATGAATTGGAAAGAAACCCTTACTGATGTTAAAGCAATCCATTTGCCTGAACACCCGAAGGCACAGTTAATTGTGGGGGATCCTGATCAGGCATTTCAACTGGCTTTTTATCCTAACCATGGCGTTGGGCTTATGAGGCTGGAGTTTATCATTACCCATTCTGTTAAGGTGCACCCTATGGCGCTGGTCAATTTTGATCAGGTTATTAACGAAACAGACCGGCTGAAAATCGAGAACCTCACTCATAGGTATTTGCATAAAACCGATTATTTTATTGATCAGTTGGCGCAGGGTGTAGCCACCATTGCGGCAGCTTTTTACCCAAAAGAGGTCATCGTTAGGATGAGCGATTTTAAGAGTAATGAATATGCCGGCCTTATTGGCGGCAGGTACTTTGAACCGGAAGAAGAAAATCCTATGATAGGGTTCAGGGGGGCTTCCCGTTATACGCACGAACGTTACCGGGAAGGATTTCGTTTGGAGTGTGAGACCATGAAAAGGGTAAGGGACGATATGGGCCTCACAAATGTTAAACTTATGGTTCCGTTCTGCCGAACAGTTGAGGAGGGTAAAAAGGTTATAGCTGAAATGCAAAAGCACGGATTAATAAGGGGGGATAACGAACTGGAGATTTTTGTTATGGCCGAAATTCCAAGTAACGTTTTGCTCGCTGAAGAATTTGCCGCTGTTTTTGATGGTTTTTCAATCGGTTCCAACGATCTGACCCAATTAACACTCGGTATTGACAGAGACTCTGCCCTGATTTCCGATTTATTTGACGAGCAGAATGCCGCCAGCAAGAAGTTGATTGTTTTGATGATTGAAAAGGCAAATAAATTGAAGCGAAAAGTAGGACTTTGCGGACAAGCACCAAGCGACTCCAAAGAGTTTACCAGGCTAATTGTTACCGCAGGCATCGACAGTATTTCGTTTAACCCGGATGCGCTCATCAATGGTATTAATAATATTAATGAAACGCTTTCGTCTCCAATCAAGTCTACAAAAACAGGCTATCCGCCGGTTGATGTTAAAAAAGCATCAAAACATGTAAAGGGTACAGCTTAACCGGAATGACTTAGATATAGTATCGTACGCCGGCGATCACTATAAAACTAATTATACTTGAGGAACGGAAAGTCTATCCTTATAGAAGGGTTTGTAATATGACGGACCACCGGTGGGTTGGGCAACTTGTTTGTTGGTACAGATATTTGCTATCCGCTTTCATGACATTGATCATTAACCTATATGATGTTCATCATTCTCCTTCGATAGTTAATACGGTACTTTTAATTAAAATTCAGACCCGTATAGCATGGATAGCTTAGATAAAGTTCATTGGGCTTTTACTGACCGATTACTGGAATTCTTTAAAGAAACCGGTCATGTAGCAAGATTTGCCGGCCATTTTTTTTCTATGGGCCTGAAACCTCGTTTTGAGGTAAAAGAACTTTTGGCACAGTGTTATTTAATTGGTTACAAGTCGCTGCCGCTGATTGGCTTGACCGGATTTATTATGGGCCTCGTATTAACTATGCAATTAAGACCTTCTCTGGTCAGTTACGGGGTCGAATCTGAGTTGCCTGTGATGGTGGGCATAGCTATTGTCCGCGAGATTGGCCCGGTGATCACCGCCCTGATATTTGCAGGTAAAATTGGCAGCAGTATTGGCGCCGAATTAGGCTCGATGAAAGTAACCGAGCAGATTGATGCCATGGAAGTAAGTGGTACTAATCCCTTTAAATATTTAGTAGCCACGCGGGTAGTAGCATCAACCTTAATGTTGCCTATACTTACCATCCTTAGTGATGCAATTTCTTTATTTGGAGCTTATATTGGTGTCAATATCCGTTCAGTCACCAGTATTCGCCTGTTTTACACCCAGGTGTTTGACAGTTTAAACTTTGGTGATCTTACTCCGGCAGTAATCAAAACATTCTTTTTTGGCTTTGCGGTAGGTATTGTAGGTTGTTATAAAGGCTATAATTCCAGTAAAGGTACGCGTGGCGTTGGCAGTTCGGCTAATACAGCCGTTGTGCTGGCTTCTGTATTGATATTCATCATTGACCTGCTGGCCGTTCAACTCACCGACGTTCTTGGACTAAATTAAATGTGATGGAAGCGCCAATCAGATCATCAATAACCGGCAAGGCAACAGGAGTACCTAAAACTGTAATTGAAATTGAACATCTCTGCAAAAGATTCGGGAAAAATGTGGTGCTTAATGATTTTAACCTAAAAGTGTACAAGAATGAAAACCTGGTGGTGCTCGGTAAGTCGGGATCAGGAAAATCTGTTTTGATCAAATGCGTCATCGGACTTTTAAAGCCCGATAGCGGCAAGATCATCGTGCTGGGAAAAAACATACCAGAATTAGATCACGAAAACCTGGATAAGATCAGGACAAAAATTGGTTTTCTTTTTCAGGGGAACGCTCTTTATGATTCGATGACTGTGAGAGAAAATCTTGAATTTTCTCTTCGAAGGCAATGGTTCAGGCTGCCACAAACTGAGGTGGACGATATGGTAAAGGAAGCGCTGGAAAATGTGGGGTTGCCGCATACTGTGGATATGATGCCGGCAGAGCTTTCCGGAGGTATGCTAAAAAGAGTGGCGCTGGCCCGTACACTGATCCTTAAACCAGAAATTATACTGTACGATGAACCAACCACTGGCCTGGACCCTGTAACCGCCAGGGAGATCGACAATCTCATTTTATCCCTGCAGAAAAAATATCATACCGCATCCATCATTATATCTCATGATATGAATTGCGTTAAAAATACAGCCGACCGGGTGGTTTTGCTGCTGGATGGAAAGTGTTATATGGAAGGCAGCTACCATGAACTTGAAGCTTCTGCGGATGAAAATATTAAACAATTTTTTGAATAACACATTATGGTAAACGAGGGAGAAAACAATACCAAATTAGGTGTATTTACATTGGCCGGATTACTGGCGCTGATATTTTCCTTTTATATGATTGGGAAAAACCACAACCTGTTTGGTGGTGGTATTGAGATAAAAGCACGTTTTTCCAATTTGAACGGATTAATAGCCGGGAACAATGTGTTGTATGCCGGAATTCAGGCCGGAACTGTTAAAGACATGCAGTTGCTTAACGATACCTTGATTGAAGTTATCTTGTTGATAGACCCCAAAGTAGGCGCATTTATACATAAAAATGCCATTGCCAGCATTGGAACGGAAGGCCTAATGGGGAATAAAGTTATTAATATTCAACCCGGAACGGGCGGGGACTTAGCGATAAACAAAGGCGATTACCTGCAAACCCGGAAAGCCGTAAATACTGATGCTATGCTACAAACCCTGGATAAGACCAATAATAATATCGCTCTTATTTCAGAAGAATTAAAAAGCACGGTGGGGCGCATTAACGAAAGCAAAATTTTTGAAGTGCTGAATGACAAAGATTTGGGCTCAGAACTTCGGTCTTCTTTAAGCAATGTTCATCAGGCCACAGCGTATGCAAGGGACATGGCTACAAACCTTGATATTATAGTAAAAGGAATCAAGAAGGGAAGGGGCGCTGCCGGACTGTTACTGACCGATACAGCGTTTGCGGGAAACTTAAATAACACAATGCAAAAGATCAGGTTGGTTAGTGACAATGCAAACCAGGCTACCATCCGGTTGAATACATTGATTGAAGGAGTTAAACAGGATCTATCGTCGAAAGATGGTTCCCTGTCCGTCTTGCTCCGTGATTCTGTGCTGGCCGGACAACTAAAACAAACGATGAAAAATATTCAGGATGGTACTGCCGGATTTAATCAGAATATGGAAGCCTTGAAACACAACTTTTTGCTGAGGGGCTATTTCAAAAACCTCGAAAAAAACAAGAAGAAAGACCAGTTTTGAAAGAGGAAATTATTTTTCGATAGAAAAAGCCCCAATTAATCCATTGTCAAAACAGCCGCTCCGTTAATTTGGCCCTTTCTTAATTGTTCAATGGCTTCATTGGCTTGTGAAAGGCGAAATAAGGTTGTTTGTGTATGTACTGGGATTGCTTTCAATGCCTCGAAAAAGTCCAGACCATCCTGTCGCGTCAGGTTAGCTACTGACTTTATCGTTCTTTCACCCCAGATGAGGTCATACGAAAAAGCTGGGATCTCGCTCATGTGAATGCCGCCGCAAATGACCTGCCCGGCCTTTGCAACCTGTCCTAAAGCCATAGGAATCAACTCCCCAGCGGGCGCAAATATCATAGCCGCGTCAAGTAATTCCGGAGAGGTTTCAGTGCTGTTACCGGCCCACACGGCTCCTAATTGCCTGGCAAATTGCTGCGCAGCTTCATCGCCGGTGCGTGTAAAAGCAAAAATTCTTTTTCTCTGCGCCCGGGCAATCTGGATGATAATATGCGCCGCGGCGCCGAAACCGTAAATGCCAATATTGATTGCGGTAGGGTCAATCATCCGGTACGAGCGATAGCCTATTAGCCCGGCACAGAGTAAGGGTGCAGATGAAGGGGCATTGTAATTTTTGTTGGCGAGTGGAAAACAGTAGCGTGCATCGGCTATGGCATATTCGGCAAAACCACCATCAATAGTATAACCGGTAAATAAGGCATGATCGCAAAGGTTTTCCTTACCTTGTTTGCAGTACCTGCAATGCCCGCAGGTATAACCTAACCAAGGGACCCCGACGATGGTTTTCAATGGCAAAGCATTCAGCCCATTTCCAAATCCGGCTACCTCTGCAATAATTTCATGGCCAGGTATCAACGGAAGTTTAGGCTGGTCAAGTTCGCCGTCGATGATATGCAGGTCTGTTCTGCAGATACCACAGGCCAGGATCTTCAGCAGAACCTGGCCATCAGCCGGTTTGGGTACCGGCACCCGTCGAAGCGTAAGTGGTTGGCCTGCTTTTTCGAATACCATGGCCTGCATGAACCCGGGAGTTTCCATTTTAACGCAATTAGAGTTTATCTTAACAAACAACGTTTGCCGTAGGGATGTTTTAAATTGCCGTGCAGCAACCGGGTGGATAAAAACCAGTAATGGAATAGTGGTCGGGTACGGCGATGCCGGCAACCGGATGAAATGATCATCCGGCAAACCCAGCAGAAAATCTATTTCAATTTTATGAAACTCCTGGTCGGCCAACCTGTATTTAATGTCAAGATATTGTTTGTGAGGTTAGGAACCATGATGTTATTAAGATTGAAACTTGTTTTGCTAAACATCCGAAAATTGCGGATCAGTCAATTTTTACCTCTTTTTTAGCCGTCAGGTCCTTGCCTGATTTTTTAAGATCAATGACCAATAAACCATCTTTGTACGATGCTTTAATCTTTTCTTCCGTTACGTTTTCAGGCAAACTGAACATACGGGTGAAAGCCGTTTTTGAAAACTCCTTACGGGTGTAGTTTCCTTTTTCTTCTTTTTGCTCATTACTGGTTTCCGCGCTGATGGTTATCAATCCATTTTCGGTAGAGATCTTAAAATCTTCCTTTTTAAAGCCGGGTGCTGCTACTTCCAGTTCAAAATTATCTTTTGTTTCACGGATGTTAACTGCTGGTAATTGCTCGCCAGAAAAAAGGGATTTGTCGAAGAACCTGTCGGTGTTCCAAAAATCTTCCATCATTGACCTTAATGAGGGAAAGCCGTTAGTTTTTACTAAAGTTGACATAATAATTTATTTAATGTTTACCGTTCAAATTTCCCCTTATTTATGCGGAGTAATGATGATCCATATCAGTTCGCAACGTGATGCTCGTCAATAATTTGCTTCCATCGGTGCGCTAATTTTACTTGATAATACATATCAACTATTAAAACCAGTTAATCATGAACAACGAAAATGATGCTCTAAATAATGAGGTTGTTTCTTTACAGTCTTTTGGGGCCGCAGAAACCGTTACAGGATCAAAACACCTGCTGCAAACACCAGATTTGAACATTCTGGTAGATTGTGGCTTATTTCAGGGTATGAAGTCCCTTCGGGAGCGAAACTGGGAAATGCCGCCGGCCGAACTTTCTGCTGTCGATGTGATGATCCTTACCCATGCACATCTTGACCATTGTGGTTATATTCCCTTATTTGTTAAAAACGGCTATCGGGGTAAAATTTATATGAGCCCACCCACCCGTGACCTGGCCGAGCTGATACTGAGGGACAGCGCAAAATTGCAGGAAGAGGATGCCGATAAAGCCAATAGACGGGGATACAGTAAACATCGGCCTGCCGAGCCATTGTACACCACAAAAGACGTAGAAACAGCCTTGCAGCATTTTGTAACACTGGAACCTGGACAAACTTTCGGCCTGAATGATCATATATGCTTTAAATTTTTCCCGGCGGGCCATATTCTGGGTGCTTGCTCTCTTGAAATCAATTGTTATGGGAAAACTATTGTGTTTTCCGGTGACCTTGGGCGTTATCATTCAGAATTACTCCCCCCGCCCGTTCATCCGGTTAAGGCTGATTTTGTGGTAATGGAATCCACTTACGGAGATCGCTTGCACGGTGCAGATGATCCGGCGGAAGCATTTGCTTTGGCCATCAAGGATACAGTTTTTCGGCGTGGTAACCTGCTGATCCCCTGTTTTGCTGTGGGGCGCGCACAGGATGTGATGCATATTTTATGGCGGCTAAAAAATGCCCAAATAATACCTCAAAGTATCCCGGTTTTTCTTGACAGCCCTATGGCAGCTTCAGCCGGTCGGTCTTTGTTGAAATATGCGGATTGGCTAACGCTTCCCCCGGGCGAAGCCGTCCAAATGTTTAGCGGGGTGACCATTAACCAGGATTACAGACTCACGGAAAAAACCATCCGCCAAAAAGGGAGTAAGATTGTGCTTGCTGCAAGTGGGATGCTCACCGGTGGCAGGGTTTTGGAGTACCTTAAACACTACCTCGTGGATGCAAGGAACACCGTCCTGATGATCGGATACCAGGCTGAAGGTACAAGGGGAAGAGCCCTGCTTAACCAGGTGCCGGAAATTAAGATACATGGACAATATTACCCGGTAAAAGCGCGGATTTTGGGGATTGGCGGTTTATCGGCACATGCCGATCAGACCGAATTACTAACCTGGATAAAAGGATTTGAACAAGCTCCCAACGAGGTTTTTCTCGTACATGGTGAGCCCTGCGCGCAGGAGGCATTTCGGGTTAAGCTAAAGGATGAACTTCGCGTTCCTGTAACTATCATGAAAGAAGGCAGACCAAAACTGTTGTTTCGGATAAATCGTAGTGAGTTAAAAGTGCTGCCCCTTTCTGAAATGGCAAAACAACCTCCTGTTAGCCCGGTTGAGGGCTGATGTGAAACAATTCTTTTGTACCACGATCATTTTAATTGACGGGGCATTATTGCAAAATTTACAGTACAGGATATTCAACAGTAACCATTATGCAAACTATTAACGTCCTCAATAACAATTCACTGGCAGACCTGGCGGAGCCCTATGCGCAGATGTAATCATGAACGGTAAGTATAATGACCTGATGGTTATGGGTAATCACCGTTTTTATTTTAAGGAAATTATCTGCGACTATATAGAGTATTCTCTCCCCGTTCATATTTCTACGCCATTGCTCATTTCTTCATACTAATCGATCCATGGAAAATAAAGCCGACACCAAAATGAAATTCTGGCAGTTTGATACGAAAATGGCTTATCAACAGTTATCTGCCAATCCCAAGGGTTTATCGGCTCGGGAAGCTGCTATCAGGATGCAGCAATATGGCCCCAACACAATCAGGAATAATTCAAAAACATCCCTTTTTCTATTATTTCTGACACAGTTTAAAAGCCCGGTCACACTGTTATTGATTGCAGCCGCTTTACTTTCTGCGGGTTTAGGTGATGTGACCGATACCTTAATTATTTTGGCCATTGTTCTTATTAGTGGTTTTTTAGGTTTTTGGCAGGAGAAAGGGGCGGCGGACGCTGTTAAGGAGTTATTAAAATTAGTGCAGTTGAGCTGTGATGTGCTGCGGGACGGTCAACTTAAAACCATTCCTGTGGAAGAAGTTGTCCCTGGTGATGTAGTCACCTTAAACGCCGGAGATTTTATTCCAGGGGACAGTTTGCTGATAGAATCACAGGACCTGTTTGTGGATGAAGCGGCATTTACTGGAGAAACCTTTCCGGTTGAAAAGCGTTGCGGCGCTGTTGCTGCCACCGCCCCTATGGCTAAAAGAAGTAACGCCTTGTTTATGGGATCTCACGTAATTAGCGGTAAGGCTAAAGCATTGGTCATCCAAACAGGTGTAACAACAGAATTCGGAAAAATATCCGCAGAACTAATGAGCAGAACGCCCGAAACTGATTTTGAAAAAGGGATAAGAAAATTCGGCTACATGTTAATGGAATTAACCTTACTACTCGTTATCATCATATTCGCCGCCAACGTACTGCTTCATAAGCCTGTACTCGATTCTTTTTTATTTTCATTGGCATTGGCTGTAGGGCTTACGCCGCAATTGTTGCCGGCAATTATCAGTGTGAATTTAGCTGCCGGGGCAAGAAGAATGGCCCGACAGCAGGTAATAGTCAAACGCCTGTCTTCAATCGAGAATTTCGGAAGCATGAACATCTTATGCACCGACAAAACCGGGACTATTACAGAAGGAAAGGTAACGCTTGGAGACAGCCTTGATTACAATGGCAGGCATAGCGACAAGGTATTGCAGTATGCCTGGCTTAATGCGGTTATGCAGCAGGGTTTTCATAATCCTATTGACGAGGCAATCTGCACTGCAAATGCCGGAACGGTAAACAACTACAGCCTGCTGACGGAAATTCCGTATGATTTTATAAGAAAAAGACTGACGCTTCAGGTTGAAAATGACACCTGTAATATGGCGGTAACGAAAGGTGCGGTACAAGGTATTTTGGCCTTGTGTGACCAGGTGGAGACGGGCGAGGGAGAACTGGCAGACATCCGGGAGATGGAAACTATACTTAATGAGCAATATGGCCGGTTAAGCGAAGGCGGTTTCAGGACGTTGGGTGTAGCCTACAAACCTGTTGACGGTACACATATTATTACAAAAGACGATGAGCGGGGCATGATCTTTTTAGGTTTTATTACCTTGTTTGATCCGCCCAAAGAGGGGATTTATGAAACAATTAGAAAGCTTGATACACTTGGAGTCAGGCTGAAAATGATTACCGGCGATAACGAGCTGGTAGCGAAAAGCCTGGCGCGGCGGATTGGGATCGGGCAACCTAAAGTGCTCACGGGCGCTTCTATTCAAAGAATGAGCAATTTGGCGCTTGGCCACCATGCACCACTAACAGATATATTTGCTGAAGTGGAGCCCAACCAGAAAGAAAGGATTATTATGGTTTTGAAGAAAGCCGGCCATGTAGTGGGCTTTATGGGAGATGGCATCAATGACGCCCCGGCCCTGCATGCTGCGGATGTAGGTATTTCTGTTAATACGGCCGTAGATGTGGCTAAAGAAGCCGCTGATATTGTATTGCTTAGCCGGGACCTGAACGTATTGCTGGAAGGGGTACTGGAGGGGCGCAAAACGTTTGCCAATACGATGAAATACATTTTTATGGCCACCAGCGCCAATTTTGGCAATATGTTCAGTATGGCAGGCGCATCTTTGTTTTTGCCTTTTTTGCCGCTATTGCCAAAACAGGTACTGCTCACGAACCTGTTAACAGATTTTCCCGAGATGGCGATTGCGACTGATCGCGTAGACGACATCAATATCCAAACGCCGCAGCGATGGAATATGCAGTTTATACGGCGTTTCATGATCACTTTTGGCCTGTTAAGCTCGGTTTATGATTACCTGACCTTTGGTGTCTTATTACTCATCATCCATGCCAATGAAAAAACGTTTCAAACCGGTTGGTTCACCGAATCCGTGATTTCGGCGATTTTAATTGTACTGATTGTCCGCACACGCCTGCCGTTCTTTAAAAGCCTGCCCGGGAAGTACCTGGCAACAGCAACAATAATTATCCTTTTGGTGATATTAACCTTGCCTTTAACGCCAATAGCTGCCTGGTTTGGCTTTGTTCAGTTGTCCTTCTCATTTTATGGCTGGATGTTGTTGATTATCTTCTGCTATATGTTTAGCGCCGAACTCGCTAAATATTGGTTTTATAGAGGGACATTTCGTCTTTTGAAAAAAACGTTTTAACATAATATAACGGCGGACATAATTGTGATTACTATTATCCCCGATACTAACTGGTATCATGTTAGTTTTTAGTAATTTGTAGGTTATTTGAGCGAGTATTTACATCTTTTATTTGTTAAGCATTAAAAGTTGAAATTATGGAAATACACGCATCACGTAATCAAAACTGTTCTCTGTCCGAATGTTTTGCGGGAGTTGTTTCGCACTCCTTGCGTTAAATGGTATTCGCTATCGATTTCGAAAAAGAGAGTTGAAGGTTATCACCTGTGTGGAGGTAAGGACCGCCTATTGGGTTTAAGGACAGGTATCGCCCATAATAACGCCGGGGATGGAAAGACCCAGATCATGGGCCCAAAAACGATATTTACAACCCGGAGAACAGAATTGCAAAGCGCGTCCGTTTTGTCAAATATTTTTCGCGGGATACAAACCTGGAAATTTTCGATCAAACCAGGATATGACCAGCATCACTTTCCGGGCTGCTGCCGGTCATTCCGGCTTCGGAAAGTCCGCCGTATTCTTGTGTATGAAAAATCATGTTAACATTAAACATATCAAGAACCTGAATAATGACGGTTTGAGAGGTATCTCCTTTTATAAACAGGAGCTGGGTATCATGCAGGAAAGACTGCAAGAGATTGCTGCCGACAATACGGCGCGCGAAGTACAGGAAAAAGTGGAACATTTTCAAAATCAGTTTCTGATTCATGGAAATTACCTGGATGAATTAAAGCATGACATCCATGGCAATGACCAGGACATCGAAGCCGAGTTGCTGCGTACGGGTACTACGGTTTCCGAAAGCGTTGCCACCGAACATACCCGGATCCATGAGCGTTATCTCAACGAGGAAAGAATGTTCAACGATCTGCGTCATGAATTTAACCGCCTGGCGGCAAAATGGATGTGAAAAATACTTAAGCAAAATTTACCGAAGTTTCATGATGGGCAACTGGGTATCCGCTCATTACGAAACTTTTGGAAATTGGGTGGCCGTAGTGACCATGGCATTGAATACGTCGGATGTGATATAACCCTGCTCATTCAATTTATTGGTTTGCGCAATCCTTTGATGTATCGCACCGATTGCTGTCGTATCTCGGTTTGACGCCGGTCACATTCAAATATGAGCGATATCAGTAATCCGTTTGGGTATTTATTGTTACTTACAGTGGATTTTTAATAGCTCTTTGGACGCAAATTTACCATCAATGAAGCAGACTATTTACTATATACTTCTGTTTTCCCTAATCAGTTCATGCTCGGATCCGCAAGATCATACTAAAGCGGCGATCAGTGATATTACCGTGTCTTTATATGCTTCAGCAAACGTCAAAGCAAAAGATCAGTACACCGTGGTATCAACTGTACCGGGCATTATCGCCAAAGTTAACGTACAACCTGGCGACCTGGTTAAACAGGGCGATGTCTTGTTTATATTAGAAAATAAAGAGGCTGCATTAAATGCCGAAAATGCACTCCAGCACTTAAACTTCGCATCATCAAATGATCAAAAAAATTCCGGGCAGTTGCAGGAGGCTTTGTATGCTGTACAAGCCGCTAAAGAAAAATATCGGCTCGATTCCACTTTTTATTATCGGCAGGAGAATTTGTGGAAGCAAAATATTGGCACCAGGGCAGAATTGGACCAGCGCGATTTGGCATTTCGTACCTCAAAAATAAATTATGCTTCAACGGTTAAAAGTTTGGAGCAATTGAAAAAGCAGCTAAAAAATGATTTGTACCTATCCAAAATAAATTATAACATCAGCCGAAAGCGCCAAACAGACTATTTAATTAAAAGTGAAATTGACGGAAAAATATTTGACGTAATTCAAAATAAAGGTGAGCTGATCACATCACAGACACCATTGGCTGTTTTGGGAAAACCAGATTTGTATTACTTAGAAATGAATGTTGATGAGCATGACATCACGGGGGTAAAATTAGGTCAACAGGTAGAAATTACTATGAATAGTTATAAAGGTCGTTTATTTCAGGGACGGGTTAGTAAAATTTATCCTATTATGGACCAGCGTTCACGAACTTTTAAGGTGGAAGCTTTGTTTTCCAATCCTCCCGGGAAGCTGTACCCCAATTTAACCGCAGAGGTGAATATTATTGTAAGGGTAGCAAAAAACGCAATTCTAATTCCCAGGAATTATTTAGATAAGAATAATAACGTATGGTTGTCGGGGCATATTAAGATGAAAGTGATTACCGGGGTGCAAGATGAAAAAAACATCGAGATACTACGGGGCCTGGATACCTTGCAAACAATTTATAAACCCAAATAAATGAAAACAGGTTTACTTCTGACTATTGCATTGGCATTGTTAAAAGCACGGTTAAAACAATCGGTGGTGGCTGCTGCCGGCGTTACCTTCGGCATTGCTATGTTTATAGCCCTTATTAGTTTTATGACCGGATTAAATAAGATGTTAGACAGTTTGGTTATTAACCGCACTCCGCACATCAGGCTATACAATGCAATTGCACCGTCAAAAATACAACCGGTTAACATGGCTGCCGAATTTGGAGCGTTCAGGAACTTTATTCAATCGGTAAAGCCGAAAGACGATGGAAAACAAATTTATAACGCGATGCGCATAATTAAAGCCATCCGTGCGGATGAGCGTGTTATTGATGTTGCACCTAAAATAAGTACTTCTGTTTTTTTTAACAGCGGGACTATTCAGATATCGGGTATTGTTGACGGGATAGATGTTGAACTGGAGCAAAAGCTATTTAATTTAAATGACAACGTTATCGAAGGTAATATCAGCGATCTTGGTGTTGTCAGCAACAGTATAATAATTGGAAAAGGGCTTGCAGACAAATTGATCTTAAACATAGGCGATATGGTAAGGGTTACAACTGCCGACGGTGAAATGTCGATGCTGAAAATAATAGGAATAGTACAGTTCGGAATAGCCGAAGTAGATGATGTGCAAAGTTTCACCTCGGTGCAAACCGCTCAAAAACTGCAGGGTAAAGCAGCCGGCTACATTACCGATATACAAGTCAAATTAAAAAACATAGCATTTGCTCCAGCCGTTTCAAAAGAATACGCCAGGTTATTTGGCGTAAATGCTATTGATATACAAACAGCAAATGCCCAGTTTGAAACAGGTACCAATGTACGGAACATCATCGCTTATAGCGTAAGCGTCGCTTTGTTAATTGTTGCCGGTTTTGGAATATATAATATTTTGAACATGCTGATCTATGAAAAAATGGATACCATCGCCATTTTGAAAGCCACCGGGTTTTCGGGAAAGGATGTTAAAGCAATTTTTATCCAATTATCAATGACACTTGGTGTTGTGGGCGGTGTTTTTGGTGTATTATTAGGTTATTGCATGTCGCTTATTATCAGTCATATTTCGTTCAAAACCACGGCTTTGCCTACTATCAAAACGTATCCTGTAAATTTTGAGCTTATATATTACGTTATTGGCGTAGGCTTTGCCCTTATTACCACTTACTTTGCCGGCTTGTTACCGGCCCGCAAAGCGGCAAAAATTGATCCTGTTGGCATAATAAGAGGAAAATGATAGAAACACCGGTTCTGCAGGCGATTGCTATAAATAAATATTTTACAGATCCTGTTCGTTTTCGCGTTTTAAATGACGTCAGCTTTAGTATCGAAAAGGGAAGCTTTGTGTCGGTTACGGGTAAATCTGGCTGTGGAAAATCAACTTTACTTTATATTCTTTCCACAATGGATACCGATTACGAGGGCGAGGTGTTGTTGGATAATGAGCCACTGCACCAAAAAAATGCTACTGAATTGGCGAATGTCCGTAACCAAAAGATCGGATTTGTATTTCAATTTCATTACCTGATTGAAGAGTTTAATGTATTAAAAAATGTGATGTTGCCTGCTATGAAACTGGGTAAGTATGCTTATGAAGAGATAGAACAAAAAGCGATGCAGCATTTAAAAACATTAGGAATAGCAGATCAGGCGCTAAAAAATGCCAATCAACTCAGTGGCGGACAGAAGCAACGTGTGGCCATTGCAAGAGCCCTTATTAACGATCCGCTAATTGTAATGGCTGATGAACCCACAGGAAACCTCGATAAAAAAAACACAGATATCGTTTTTGATATTTTTAAAGAAATTTGCATGACAAATAAACAAACCATCCTGGTGGTAACCCATGACCCTGACTTTGCTAACCGGGCTGATAGAATCATTCAAATGGAGGATGGGGAAATTGTATCATAATGCGATAATAACTGTTTTATAAGAAAGCCGCTACAATATTTTGAATAGATTATATTTTTGAAGATGCTTTCAAAAATTGGAAAGTAAGGCTGGATTTTGCAATGTGTTATTGCGAAGAGGGAGGGATTCAGCCTCCGGTATCTGTAACAGTACGCCTAATTTTGAATCAGGCATGTTCGATTACTTTGACAGCTTTCTGTAAGTTTTAAAAGCAAAAAAATCTCACTTTGGCGGGACTACTTTTATTCAACAGTTGGTAAGCAACGATAATATTTTTTGCAACCAATTGCCGGGTTTATTCGTCTTTAAAAAAAAGACTCTTATGAAAATACTATCAGCCATTTTTATCACCACATTGCCATTCGGCCTTTTCGGGCAAACAAAAAACAACCCGTCAGTCAATTCATACGAAAAACTAAGCTTTGAAAATGGAGGTTTTTTAGTGAAGGATTATTATATCCCTCTTGATGGCAATATTAACAATAATAACAGCGCCATATACCTGTCAAAAAAACCAGGGATGGATGATATTTTAAAAGCTGCAACCATATTTAAAACAGATTCATTCACAGTGGAAAAAAACAAAAAGATCCTTTACTCGATGATCCTTTATGTCAATTCTTCCTATAGTTATCTGTCAGTCACAAACATAGGTACGGGAAAACAAAGAAATTTTCCCTGCAAATTTGATGGGGTAATATCGGCCAACCGCGCTATTGAAATAACCGGAAAGCGTTACGATAACAAAGGATCTGTTATCGATGGGGTGCTAAATTTCAATTCCGTGCAATACAAAATCGTCTCGAATAAAGAGATTGAGGCAACGATAACGGGCATACTCAATAACAACGATCTATAGTTATAAATTTGACTGAAAGCAACAGGAGGCTGTTATGCGTTAGGGAACAGCCCCTTGCTCTTTTCAAAGATATTGCAGGGTTAAATACGTTCGTTTTAGGCTGCCTGGCTATTAATCACGCATTTGTCACTACAGGAGTTATAGGTGCCACAGGCTGTCAGCTCTGAGCACGACCCCGAGTGGGTTGCACATTCGTTAAAGCTGCGTACGCCACCATACAGCATATCTATAACCTCGGCATTTAGTATGGTTACCTGGTTTTGGGGATGAGTCAAGTCGGCATTCAGCCTATTCAGAAACAGTGATTTAAGAAGTTTTGATTTCATGGTTTAAGGATTATTTTTAAAGAGATTATTTTATTCGCTGTTTTTCATCTTCGTTACTGGTGTTTCGCTTATCAATCTTCTTCACTTTCAGGTTGCCAAATGTTTTGCTGATTGTTAGCCTGACGCTTCGCGCATCGCTGTTTGTTATTACCCTTGTGTACTGATCATCGGTTTGGTTAATGTTGTATACATGCCTGTCGTTATATTTTAGTAAATCGTTCACTGCGAGTGAAAGCCTGAAATTGCTTTTAGGAACATTATAATTCGCGCCCAGGTCCACCCGGTAACTGCTGGTGTTGTCTTTCCACAAGCCATACCTGCCTGGTGTATTGAAGCTCATGTTACAATAAAGACTAAGGTTTTTAGAACCAATTTTGCTAAATGAATTATTTAAAGAAGCAAATAATTGCACATTGCTGTTTGACGCAGCCGAGTTGGTAATGCTGGTGTTATAGCTCCGGTGGTAATAGCCCAGGTTGGTATTTATTGAGGCGCTCCAATGATTATTAAACATATTATGCTGGGTAAAAAACCAAAAGTTATACTGTTTTTGATTCCCCCAGTTTTGCCATTTAATTAATAAAGTATCCTGGTTAATAACCTGGTTAATCTGGCTGAACAAGCGATTGTTTTGTGTATAAGTAAGCCCCCAGTAATAGGTTTGTTTTAAACTATACATCAGCTCAACTATGCCGCCGTTTGAAGGGTTGAGATAAGGGTTGCCTTCGGTGATAGTCCGGCTGCCAATCAATCGCCTTGCCGGGTTGAGATAGCTGTAGCCGGGGCGGCTGTTATTTATTTTGGATGTGAGCGAAAACGAATTGTTATCGTCAGGACTGTAGTTGAGATAGCCCAACGGGAAAATAAAAGTGTAATCCTGCTTATTGGCCTGCAAAGTGACCGCGCGGGTTTCGGTATTGATATGACTATGCTCTGCCTGCAGGCCTATTTTTGCCGACCATTTTTTGCCGAAATCCCGTTCGAGGGTTGAATATCCTGAATAGATCTTCTCGCTGTAATGGAAATCGGCGGAGAATTCGTCGAGCGGCCTGATTTGGTTATTTGACAGGTCGAAGGCCTGGTAAGGCGTGTTTATGGTTGAGTTGCTATACCTGAGGCCGCTTGTTAACAGAACCTTTGCAACAACAGGTTTTGAAAAATCGGTTTTAATAGCATAGTTACGTATGTGTTGTGGCGATATGTTTTGGTAATTGCCGCCCTCGAGGTTACTGTTAAAGCGGTTATTCTGGTCCATATCTGCCTTTAAATAGTCTGTACTTAATTCAAAATAGGTTTGTTTTTTTTCCGAGTTGTATTTCAGAAAGGCATTGTTTGATAGCAGGTTGTTTTTTACGTGGTCAACCTGCAGATAATTTGAATTGATAGCGGCAGGTTCAATAGTTTCGGCACCGTCGCCATTGCTGTTAGTTTTCGAGTTGTTGGTTATCAGCTGCGTTCCGATAGTTAAAACGGGGGTTAAACTGTATCGCAGATCTGTGTATATATTTATCCCTTTGCGGTTAGCCCGCGTATTAACGTCAGATGTTACTGTCGACGGCTGTGCGCCATAAAAATTGGTGGTTTTTCCGATGGTTTTAAAATAGTCGCCGTCATTAAGCCCGATTGAAAGAGTCTGGTTGTAACGATTGGAATTAAAATCGAGATTGTTTGATAAAATGCCCCTGTTTACACTGGCCCGTTCATAAGCAAGGGATGTTGAACCTCTGATACCATTTATATCAAGGTGTTTCAGGATGATATCGATAACCGGCCCGTTTACATCATAGTAAGGAGGAGGGATGCTGAGAATTTCAATCTGCAGGATGTTATCGGCCGGCATATTCTTTAAAAAATTGGCTAAGTCTTCACCCGAAAGCGGAAACTTTTTCCGGTTAATGAAAACAGTTGCATTTTGCGGGTTCCCAAGAATGTTTAATGCCCCCTGGTCTGTTAGTTGTACCATCGGTGTTTGCCTTAACACTTCAAAAACATTATTTCCGAGCGTAAATGGCGAATTGGAAACATTGAAAACAAACCTGTCGCGCTTACGCTCAAGCAGGCGCTTATTGCCTGTGATTGTTACTTTCGACAGTGAGTTGATACGTTCTGTTAATTTTATATTGAGGTTGGTATCGTTTGTCAGGTTAATTTTTATCGATAAAGTATTATAAACCACGTTCGTTATGGTCAAGTTGTAAACCCCCTTTTGCAAATGGCTTATTTTAAACGCTCCGTCTTTATCCGTTGACGTTGTTTGTGCGAAATTTATATCTGTGCCCGAAGTTAGCTTAACAGAGCAACCAGGAATGGATACTTCTGTGCTATCCTTTATAAAACCCTTTATGTGTAGCTGTGCATGCGTGGCAGCGCACAGGAACGAGAAAAAAAAAGCTAAGCATATTTTTCGGCAGAAACTTGTATTAGTTATAGTCATATTTATTGGGGTTGTGTTTGCTTTAGGCTACCAAAAGCCTGTTGTATACAAAAGCCTGGCTCGACAAAAAATGATAAAGACCATCGTTTATGGAGTCAACTTCTATTTTTACTTCGTCATGGGTACTCATGATTTTAATTATCTCTTTTCCATTAAGTTCCTGGTCCTTAATTAAATCAAATACCATAAACCAGTTTTTTAACAAGATCAGTTTAAACCTGTTGTTTTCACGGCAAATGAGGTACGGTAATAGATTACCCGTACCCGGCACTTTATCGTCTATTAAAGCCGCTACATTCCTGGTTGTTAAATCGTGCGGCCATTCATAATAAAGATGTATAATCTGGCATGAGTCTTCATTTATTTTGAATTTAAGGTCCAGGAAATCGTTGATGTCATATTCATACAGGTAGGTAAGGCTGTTACAATAGGCAGTTGCCGGCTTAAGGTTCATTATCGCCCATTCAACCTGGTAAAGGTCCCATAGCTTGTGGTATTCGCTGTTATCAAAATTATCTTCCAGGAGCGCTTCGATAACATCTCCGTCGACATTGTTTATATGGTGGCCCATTTTTTTTATATAGCTTTCGCAATAACCAAAACGGTTGTTTGAGCTGCTGGCCTGCCAGTCGGGCGGAATGGAAGGAGTTGGGCTATAAATCTTTTGATTTTTGTAGATATTGCTGATATGCTTATAGTAACGTGGAAACTCAAATGAAAAGCGTTCTTCCATATGTAATGCCAGTTTGATATGAGATTTGGCCTGCCCTATCATGTGTATGTATTTTTGAACCTGGGGTACAAGCCCAAAAGAAGTAAGCTTATACATATGGCCTTCATTGTCACTCAATAAGGCTCCTGTAGCACTCTGGTAATCACCATATTTCATAAACAGAAACTTGGCGTAAAAAAGTTGTTCAAAAAACAGGTTATAGGCGCCTTTCAGAGATGAATTGAGTATGTTGTGTTCATTTTGTTTTACAAATTCAAAAGCCTGGGCACAATAGTTTTTATAAAATTCAATATCGTGGCCGCCTATAATACCGGCATTTATAGCTGTTAGTTCGGCATTTATGTTCATGCCTTCGGTAAACTGACCAGGTAATATGAAGTTTTTGTTTGTAGCTTCTTGATATAATTGTTCGTAAATGCCATGGTTTACCTCAAAGTTTTGAAAAATAAGTGGTTTGGCCAGTAGTTTCCTGTCAAATGGCTCCCACATAAACACGTCGTTATCTATGTGCAAAAAAGGCTCATTTTGCTGGCTGTAAGTATATATTTTACCCATTGACCATAATAGCGGATCGATATGGTTAATGCAGTCAAGTTCAACTTTTACGTCATCGTAAGGAAGGGAAAGTTTATTGATTAGCCAGTCAAATCCCTGATTATCGGTATATAAGGTTACAGGCGTGCCTGTGTTGTATTTTTGTAGCAGCAACAGGCTTAGTGCGCAGCTAATGGCATGATGTTTTTCGGTTACCCATCCGCCGCGAAAGCGGCTGTACTCATTTTCATATGTTTTAATACAAGGTAAACTCCAGTAGGATTGAATGTACTTCATGTTTATTTATATTTTGGTATTAATTACCTAACTCTAATTGATTTTTAACCAGCTGGAAATATTTGCCCTTTACGCGGGTAAGCTCCCGGTGATGGCCTGTTTCTTCGAGCCGGCCGTTTTCAATCACAATAATCTGGTCTGCATTTTTTACCGTGCTAAGCCTATGTGCTATAATCACCACTGTACGGCCTTTAAAAAACTCATCAAGGTTTTGCATAATCTGCCGTTCGTTATTTGAATCAAGCGAACTGGTTGCCTCGTCAAGAAACAGGTATTTGGGGTTCTTGTAAATGGCCCTGGCTATCAGCAGGCGTTGTTTTTGCCCGCCGCTTAGCCCCATACCGGTATTGCCTATTTTGGTATTAAACTGTAAAGGGAGCTTTTCAATAAAACCGATAAGGCATGCTATCCTGGCCGCGTTTATTAATTTCTCCATATCGGGCTGTGTATCGCCAACGGCTATATTATCGGCAAAAGTGCCGCTAAAAATGTATCCGTCTTGCAGTACTATACCGCACTGTTCGCGCCATTTTTCGGGGTTCATTAATTCAAAGTTGGTTTCGTCAATCAGGATATTACCCTTTTGTGGAGTGTAAAAATTGAGAAGTAACTTGAATATGGTTGATTTACCGCTTCCGCTGCTTCCTACTATGGCCGTTACCTTGCCAATTGGTATTTCAATATTGATATCCGATAGTACATAAGGCTGGCTGCTCCCTTCATATTTAAAGCTTACATTTCTCAGTTCAATCTTTTGCATCGGTTCAACATCCAGGTAACCGGCATCTTCAATAACTTCGTTTTTGCGCTGCATAATTTCATCCAGGCGGGTTAACGATAGTTGGGCGTCCTGGATGGTGCGTGAAAAATTGGCAAGCGAGTCGATAGGGTTTGAAAGCAGCCCTGTTATATACCCTATACTTAACATAGTACCTATGCTGAGTTGGCCTTTGATTACAAGGTAGGCACACAAAAAGGTAATAAAAACGTTCTTAAGCTGCGTTAACAGCTGTACGCCGATATTTTGATATACGCCAAGTTGTAATACCCGGTTTTTAAGTACGAAGATCTTGGTTTGTAAACGTTTCCATTGTGATATTTTTTTATCCTGTGCGTTGTTTACTTTCACATCTACCATGCCATGAATAATTTCATTTACCAGGTTATGATTTTCGGAATTCAGCCTGAAATTAGTGTAGTCAAGCTGCCTTCTGAGCCTGTAAAACATGAATACCCATGAAACAGATACAATACTTAAAATCGAAAAAATAAAACCTATATCGGTGTTATATCCAAACAAGCGCACGGTTAATACAATGGTTAATACTACCGATACAATTGTTTGGATAAGTTGCTCGGAAATAAACAACTCTACATTTTTTTGGTCTTCAATACGCTGAAAAATATCTGTAGGTACCCGGCTGTCAAAAAAGCGAACAGGTAACCTGATTACCTTTAGTAAAAGCTGGGTAATCATTTTTACACTAATCCTCATGCTGAATTTTACACGTACCCAGCCTTGTATCCAGTTAAACAGGTTCTGCCCGAATATTAATGCCAGCTGAAAACCAAGTACCGACCACAAGATGGTTACGTTTTTACGCTGAATCCCCTTATCAATTACAGTTTGCATTGTTTTGGGGAACACATAAATAATGGCCGAGCTAAATATGATGATAAGTAAAAGCGCACCAATAAGCCCATGCTGATCTTTAACGGCATCTTTGAAATAGGAAAAGCTTCGTCCAACGCGCTCCTTAAAGGTCGACGATACTAACTGAAGCTCATTAAAATCGGCTTTCGGCTCAAGAAACAAGGCAATACCTTTTTCCGCATCTTCTTTCCACCAGTTTGCAAAAACATCGTGTTTTAACCTTATTTTCCCAAATGCCGGATCGGATATATAAAAATATTTATCGGTGATTTTATATAAAACGACAAAATGATCCTGTTTCCAATGAATGATGCAAGGCAGAACCGCGTTTTCTATAAGCCACTGGCTTGTGCATAATAGGGATACCGTCTCAAAACGCAACTTATTGGCAGCGTTAACAAGGTCGCCAACAGATACACCCGCCCTGGTTGTTTCGCATAGGTCCCGAAGCTGCCCGAGAGATGATTTTTTGTTGTAGTATTTTAAAATGATCTTAAGACACGTGGCTCCGCAGTCGCTATATTCTAACTGTGAATAATGTGGAAACGACATATGAAAATTATTAAAATATTGATCTTTTGTTGCTTTCAACCAGTAACGGGATGGTTACTATCCAATTACCGGAGTTAGTTGATCAGGAGTAAACCGGCTTTCCTTTATAAGCGAGGCCGAACTCTGTCAATATGCCGGCGAAATATGTGAAATTTGCGTGTTCTTCTATGTTTTCGTCATGCTTGCTGATGTAGCTCAAATAGTTATTCAATACCATCCGTTTCAAATAAAACGGACTGTTCCTTATGGCATCAAAGTCGTGTTCGCTTAATTTATTGAAAACGTTTTTCCTGCCATCAAGATATTGCTGGTTAAGGCTCAGTACTTTTATCAGGGCGTTGAGCGTGGTGCCGGCCTGGTTTGCCGGGTGCAATATGTTTTGGAATACTGCCCGGTAAATGGCGTCGGCCTCAATACTCTCATCCCCGAATTTGCGCCACAGCGCATGGATGGAATTGTTAACGATGTGATGGGCCCATTTTTTTTTGTCTCCGTGCGAAAGACTGTTCAGGCCGGGATTGAGATAGGTGCTATTATTTATATCATAAATAACACTCCCCAACAAATCTGATAATATTTCGATGGTTTTTTCTGTGTTTTTTGTTTTAATATAAACCCGTAAAATATTAACATTCAACTCGTAAATGCTGGGAAGAAACTTGGCCATTTTATCTTTTTGAACAACAGTGTATTTTAAAGCTTCTTCCATACAGGCGATGGCACTGTCATAACGTTTTTCAACGTATTCAAGATAGGCCAGGCAGGAATAATAATTGGCGTCAACAGCATTTACTACACCGGGCGAAAAGGCATGCCTGTCAATTGCCGAAAGGGTTTTGAATGTAGCATGCGCTGAGTTGATTTCGTTACGCCTGCTAAAGGTTAAACATTTTTCGCACAGGGTATAAAAGTAGTAAAGCTCCATGTATTCGGATGATGAAAGCTCTTTTTCAAAATGTGCCAGCAATTCAATAAAAATGTGATAGCTCTTTGATTGTTCGCTTGTATCGTTTAGGGCGCTGGCTGATATGAAATGGTCGAGAAAATTCATGGCAAAAAGATTAAAGGTTAAAGATTAGTTTAATACAGACGACTGTGCATTATCAAGGCTCACAAACTTGCTCAGGAACAGGCGCTCGTCAATGTTCTTTTTAAAGCTGGGGCAAGCTGCCGAGCCGCTGTTCCAATGTTTTGGACAACCACCACCGCAAACAGGGAGGAATTTGCATCCTTTACACCATGAATCGTTGGTAGGTATTTCATTAAACCAGTCGCGCATGATAACCTTGGTCGAGTCAATATTGGGGTTGGTGTGAAGGTTGCCTGCATAATATTCTGTGTTGTCGTAAACAGGGGTGTACGGAACTTCCCAACATGTTGAAACATTGCCGTAAGCGTCATAAACCTCGCTCTGAGAGTTGGCAACCATACATACATTGTAGTTCCTGAGCGGGATGAGCCTTCCCCGGCGAAGCAGGCCATAGCTATGCAGCTTTAGCAGAACGTCGATCTCGAACTGCGCATAATCATCTTTCGAGATACCATTTATTTGCGAGGCGCCATTGTCGCCCCAGTCGTGTATAGGTGCTGTATTAAAGCCAACTTTATCCAAAATTCCGTGTTCGTGCATCATTTCAAGCAGCGTAATAATGTTGTCCTTGTTTTGGGCATCAACATTACACCTTATATTTATATCAGCTTTGTTATCCTTGAAAAAATCTGAGTGCACAATCTCTTTCACGTTGTTAAATATGATATCAAATGAAGGTGCACCGGTTTTTAGCATACGGCGCTGGTCATGAAACTCGGCTGTGCCGTCAATAGTGATCTGGAAGCTGGTGATTTTGTATTTACTTACAAGCGTTTTAAACGTCGACATTTTTAATGCAAGAGCATTAGTGACAATAGACGCGCTGTAAAAAATATTATTGTTGTCGCAATAGCTGATAAGCTGTTTGGAAAGCTGCTCAATTGAACTCAGCCCGGTTAAAGGTTCGCCCCCATACCAACTTACAGACAGTGATTGCAGGGTTTCCTGTATAGCCAACACTTTGCCAATGATGCGGTTATAAATGGCATCGTTGGTTTCGGTGGATGCTACTTTCTTTACGTGCTGCTGCCCGCAGTAATGACATCCAAGCTGGCAATTGGCCGTTGGCTGGATAGTGAATGATAAGAACTTTTTGTCGTTATCCTTTATATTCTCCTTGTTGGATGTAAGTACATAATCCAATTCATTCTGTTCCACGGGTACAATTGCTTCAGCGAGCATCAGGGTATCAATAACCTTTAATGGCAGCGCCTTCCAGTTTTCCTGTAAAACATCATCGTGATATTTTGTTTCCAGTTCAATTGCGGCCCCCGTACGTGTAGCGTATAAATAAAATGCATCGGGTAACACGTCATCATCCTTACTGATGTGTACGTATTTGGATAATTTAAATTCCATAATTGTTGCTTTTAAATTTTTATAACTTGTTTAGTACTGTTGTTTTTCAGGCTCTGCCGAAACCGGCCGGTTATGTCTTAAATTGATAATAATGAGTTGCCAAAAAAAATGAAAAACCATAAGCAAATCCTTGCTGCCCGCTACCAGATGCCCAAATGTTATTGGATGAGTTGATTAAAGTTTATGCTTTATGTAAACATCAGAAAGGCAGGCAGCTAAGGATATTGCTTAGAATTAAATACCTACTTTAACGTTGTCGGCAAAGCATTTGTCGGTGCACGAATCATAAGTGCCGCATGACGTTAAGTTTGGACAACTGGATGAAACATTACCGCCCATTGCATAAATGAGCTCGTCCTGGTTAAGGATGCTCACTTCGGCTGGTTTTGCATTGTTTTCGGCAAGTTTTGTGGCCATCAGGCCTCTCAAATTTTTGTTTTTCATTTTATGTTTTTATTTAATGGATAAACAAATCGCCATGGGCGCGATCATAATTTTCGGGCATAAGTAGTCCTGTTCAGCCGATAAAATCTGCTGAATGATTTTTTAAAGATGCTTGACCGGGCTTACCTTTTGCGGCGATTAATTTTGACTAACGCGATCATGGTTTAGGTTAATTTGGATGTTTATAAACCAACAGTTACATTGTCGGCAAAACATTTGTCACCGCAGGAATCGTAGGTACCGCATGAAGTGAGTTTTGGACAATCTGACGCTACGCTACCACCCATAGCAAAATTTAGTTCATCCTGGTTAAGGATGGTTACTTCTGTTGGCCGCTCATGGCTTTCTGCCATTTTCAAAGCCATGAGGCCTTTAAGGTTTTTGTTTTTCATTTTTTTAGCTTTTTTGATTTAAAAAATCCGACAACATTTATAAAACATTAATTAAACTTTACTTACCAGGTTGGGGTATTTTCCGTTATTTGTGCCATTGGCACCGGCTATGCCCCCTCAGGGTGTTTTTCGCTATTCCCGATATAAAGCCGGGGTTGAGCACTGATTAAAGCGATCGGATTAAAGTTAACTAACAAGGATTTTTTTTGCGTTAAAAAGCACCTGTTTTGTATCCTGAATTTTACCCTTTTTACCCCGAAAACAGGCCAATGCATAGAAAATTATGTGTAAAGACATTCTTAAATTATTGATTAGTGTAAAAAAACAGGTTAACACCTACTAAACGAAACCTATGATAAAGCTAAAATTACACCCGGCAATTCTTTGCCGGACACCTGCCTTTAGTTTGACAGACACGCTTGAACAAAAGGCCGGGGATTTGAAAGAAATGATCAAAGAGGCATCTCCTGATTTTTACCAGGTGATTCATGAACTGGATTTGGTGCAATTGCATGGTGATTTAAGCAAAGTCGGTTTTTCGGTTTGGAAATATTTTAACCGGGCAAAATACCGGGCAACGCCCTACGGAAATTTCGCGGCAATATCTATGTTAAGAGCTACCGGAGAGCCAGGCAACAGAGCGATTATAGACAATAAAATGGAACTACACCGGTTTACAGGATGGCAGCATAAGGATACATATACTAAAGCCATACCTGGTTTGGTAAAAAGCATACCATGGTTTCAAACAAACACCTCACTTTATAAAATCGGTACCGGGTACAGGTATATCAGGGTAAATGATGGATGCTTTGAAATCGCATCGGCCCCCGGCTTTGCAGAACTTGATGCGCTTTTAGCGTTTTGTAGCCAAAAAGCAGCTAATGAAGATATTTGTAAGTTTATGTTTTCGGAATTTTGTTTAAAACGGCGGGAGGTGTACGCTTTGCTTAAGCAACTTATTGAGCTTCAGCTTTTGTTATCCGATAAACATCCTAATATAACCGGGCCTGATTATTTCAGGAGGATAGGCTACCTGCCACAGGGCGACGATTATATCATCGCCAGCCGGAACGTGGTTTCGGGTGCAATTGAAAAAATGAAACTTAAGAATGTTCCCGAAATACTTAATTTTTTAGCTGTGCACCTGCCCAGGCAAACAAATAATATGCTAAATGATTTCAGAGGTGCATTCTTAAAGAAGTTTGAGGGCAGGGGCGTTCCGCTTACTATTGCCCTTGACCCCGAATTAGGCATCGGGTATGGAAACCTGGGCGAGGAATATGTGGGTGAAAAACCTGTTATGTTAAACGCAGAGAATAAACCTGAAGCGCCGCAGCAAGTTGCCGGCTATACCGGACTTCATAAGTTTATACTGAATAATTTATACAAACAAGTAATCAGGCTTGATGAGTTTAGCAACAACGAGATAAATGAGGTTTACCCTTTGCCTAATACATTTAATGTTTTAATGCATTTTTGGAACAATCAGCCGGTTATTGAAAATGCCGGCGGTTGCACAGCCAACACACTACTGGGCCGTTTTACTATATCCAATGACCAATTGGGGCAAATATCCCGTGAACTGGCTGAAATTGAACAGGATGCTAATCCTGGCGTCCTGTTTTTCGACATTGCCTACCAGGCCGAAAAACAGGTTGATAATGTTAATCGCCGCGGGCAATTGTATAAGCATGAAATGCCTATACTCACATGGTCATGTAACAATGAGCCTCTGCTACTTCATGAGGTATTGGTATCCGTAAATGGCAACCAAATTATCCTCTGGTCAAAACAATTTAATAAAAGGATAGTGCCACGCATCCCTTCGGCTTACAACTATACTCGTTCTGACCTCGCGGTATACCGTTTCCTTTGCGATCTCCAACATCAACAAATCAGTTCCGATCTTAACTTTAAAATACAGCATTTTTTTCCTGGCCTGGATTATTACCCCAGGGTAGTGTATAAAGATGTTATTGTTGCAAGAGCCTCCTGGAAACTCCCTCAATCAGTATACAAAACCCGCGCACCAGAAAACCTAAAACATAACCTCATAGGGTGGCTTGCCGGGAAGGGGATCGACTTCTTGTTTAAAAGTGGCTTTGGTGATCAAACTTTATGTTTTAACCCCAAGCAAGACGCCGATATGGATGCTTTTTCGGCTTATTGCAAACAATACAGTCAACAGGAAATTTATATTACCGAGGCCCTCATTAGCAACGCCGATGGATTAAGTGACAGCCAGGGTAGGGTGTATGCTACAGAATATATTTTAAATTATACTCATGAAGGGGCTGTATATGATGATGTTATGGTTAGCAGATCGGCATCAGCAAACACGGATATGAAAAGCAGCAACATTTTGCCCGGTGGCGATTGGGTTTATTTTGAAATATATTGTAGCACCACAAGGGCAAACAACCTTTTAACAAACAGGTTGAGCCTTTTCCTGCGGGATGTTAAATGGGATGTAAAGAAATGGTTTTTTATACGTTATGAGGATCCTAAACCGCATATTAGACTTAGGCTGCAATTGAAGCAACTAGAAGGCGGCGCCCATCTAATCCGTAAATTGAATATTTTTCTCACACCTGATTTTTCAAACGGGCTGATAACCGATGTTCAGATCAAAACCTACTTTAGAGAAACAGAACGCTACGGATATGACAGGATGCCCCTGATCGAATCCTTTTTTTTTGCAGACAGTAAATATGTGTTAAAGCAGATTGCCAATTCAACACCAAATAACAATTTATATATTCAAAGCCTTCAGTTAATGGCAGAACTACTTCAATGCAGCCTTGATTGCATTGATGAACAGATAGCTTTTGCGCGTGCGATGGCTAACGGTTTCAGCGCCGAATTTGGCATGGGCGCTGAGGCGTTCAAAAAGCTGAACCTGGATTATGCTGAATTAAAAAAACGGTTCCCGCAGCCTGATTATGGAAACGAAAGGTTTTTACCTGCTGCATACATTAAACTATTTAAACGTATTATGGATACCTGCCAAAGCGGTACGGCGCGCCATCAACTGATAGCAGATGTTATTCATATGCATATTAACCGCCTTTTTAATGCCAATCAGCGTGCCCACGAAGCGGTTCTTTATCATTATCTTTTGAAGATTTTGCAGACACGCCGGGCCCTTTTAAACAGGCCACCGGAATAGCAAGGCTAAGTTTGAAATGCTTATCAGTACCGTCTGTATAATATTTAAAATCAACAAGGTTGCCGTAAGCGTATACCAGGCGTTTTTTAATATTGATTAAGCCGGTTTGGGTTCCGGGTTTCGGCCCCGAATAGTTGATCATGTTATCCGTCTCGATATAAAAGATATCATCCCTTATATATATATTCACCAAAGACTCGTGTCCTGGCTCTGTGAGGTTGCCGTGTTTAAAAATATTTTCAACAAGGGTTAACAATACCAAAGGTATCAAATACACCCTACGGGCATCATCGGCTACCTTAAGCTCAAAGCCCAGATTATTGCTTTTTCGCATCTGGCTTAGGTATAGCAAATTGTTTACCTGGGTTATTTCTTCATCAAGGCAGATATAATCGCCTATTTTATCCGAGTCTATTGCATAGCGCATCATTTCAGACAAGGTAATTACGGCGTCGGAAGCCACCGGAGAAATAGTTACAATATTGTGATATATAAAGTCAAGTGTATTGAACAGGAAATGTGGATTGATCTGCGCCTTTAAGAAAGCATTTTGTGCTTTAATTAGTTCTTGTTCAGCATTTTGTCTGTAAATTAAATTTTCAAGCCGCTGCTTTTCAAGCTCGCTGGTTTTCTGTTTCTCGTTATTATATCTGAGAATAAAAAAATATCCAGTAGAAAAACCGATAAAATAAATCCCCCTGTATAATGTTTTAAGGCTGTACTGATATGATAACTTAAAATTGGGACTATCGGTAATAATATGGCTTTTAATAAGCAGCGCGTCAGCCGTATACGACATCAATACAAATAGTGATATTTCACCGATAAATGTAAGAGGTACCCGCCATATAGCGGCCCTGGTACTTGATAATGCCCAAGGCAGGCCATAGTTTGCGTGAAGGTAAAATAAAAATGCAATGATGAAATAATGCGCTGCATAGGTTAAGGGGTTCCCAAACTGCCCGGTAACCAGCCCTATCACAATGGATTCATACAGTATAAATAACGCCCAGACGATTAAGTGCTGTTTATATTTTTTTAGCCATTGTAGATTAATGCTTTTCATGCCGTATAGTGCTTTTGTATAGAAATTTAACTGTTATGCATAGTGGGTTTTCTTTTAGGGAAAAATCAATATAAGTTTCGAAAAAATAACAAATCCTATGAAAACCAAGTCATTTAAAATTAACTGTACTACATTGTTTGTGTACAAAGCCACCAGAAACACCCACCCCTCAACTGAAACTGACCCCACTACCAGTATGGTTACTTTTACCAAAACAGGAGGGTTTAATAAGCCTCGTTTACAGTAAAATTAAGGCTGGGTGCAAATTAGTCTTTGCGCCCTGCCTTAATCAGCTTTTCGGCCATAAAAGCGGCGAAATTTTTTCGGTAATAATCGCCCACGGTAATGTCAAGTCCGGTAGTCATTTTGATCGTATTCCCATCAATACTTTCTATATGATCTTTGCTAAGGATAAAACTACGCTGAAATTGAACAAAATTTGTTATCCGGTTGAATACCTGTGAAATCTCTTTCAACGACATGTATGTCATCACCTTCTTCGAAGTGGTGTGTATCATTACATAGTTTTGTTTGCTTTCAACGGCCACAACCTCGGCATACTTTATCTTTACTATTTTCAGGTTATCATTTTTATTTTTTACGAAAAAGAAATCGTCCGTTTCATGGGCGTCAGCATCCCCGTTAATTGCTTTGGGGAAAAGTTTGGCTATTGTCGCAGCAAATTTAAAGAACGTATAGGGTTTCAGGAGATAAGCGTCAGCAGCAACTTCAAATGCTTCGTAACCGTAACGGGTGTGGGCAGTTGTTACAATAAGCTTATGTGTTTGCTGTCTTATCGCTTTTGCCAGTTCAAGACCGGTTATGCGGGGCATTTCAACATCCATAAATACAAGATCGACGATATCCATATTTGCAAAACCAAGTAAAGCTTCCACCGGGTCGGTGTAGCAATTAAGTAGTTTAAGGTGGGGCACCTCGTTAATATACTTTTTTAAGCCTTCAATTGCGTAGGGCTCGTCATCAATTATAATACACTTGTAGCTGCTCATTTTGCAAATAAAAAACTCAGTTTAATTTATTAAGATATTAAATATAAAAGATTATTAAGATATTAAATATAAAACACAATTGGACAGACCCCATACGTTTATTGATGTTTTTTGACAAAGGAAAATAAAGAAAAAAGCCCTGTTTATGTAGAAAGTATATCGTTTTGTATAAATATTACACTTATTAATTTTTATACGGATAAATTGCGGCATTTATCTCCCTGATTGTAGATGTTTTTTTATGGAGTTATATTATTAGCGGCGTATTTAAATCTTTTGCAATGATTCTGGTATCCCAGGCGAAAGGAGACAGCAACTGTCTTGTTTTTTGTAAGAATATATGATATAGTTGCCAAATTTCGCGGTTGTGCGCCAAAGGGCTGTTTTGAATGTTAAAATATTTGCTTTGTTTAGTAAAAATAACTGGCCTTACCGCTGGGGTATAATATAGATTATAATAAACCAATTATGCTAAAATGCGCTATAATAGACGATGAAGAATTTTCAGTCAATTCGCTATTAAGATATATAAAGCTTTTACCACGACTGGATGTAGTAGGAGTGTATACTAATCCGCAGGAAGCTTTGGAGCAAGTTGGGCTGATCAATGAGTTAGACCTGCTTTTTATGGACATTGATATGCCTTATATTTCAGGTATCGAGTTGGCTCGTGCGTTACGATCAAAAACAAAAAAATTAGTTTTTACTACGTCTCATTCACAATATGCGTTTGATGCATTTGAAGTTGAAGGTGATGCATTTTTGCTTAAGCCTTTCAGTTTCGGAAAATTCTCAACAACAATCAGCCGTCTGTTTCCTGTTGGAATGGGAGAGAAAACAAATGATGTCGGCTCCGGAGATGATTATTTTTTGGTGAAGAATAAAGAGGAGGACTTAAGGATAATTAAAGTGAGGTATAATGAAATAATAGCTTTTGAAAGCGCTCAAAATTATGTTAAAATTTACCTGACAAACGGTAAGGTGTTAACAGCATACCTGACACTAAAGGACATAATGGATATTGTAGGCTCACGGGATAGCTTTAAACAATTTCATCGCGCGTTCATCGTCTCCACCGACTGCATCGACTATATCGAAGGCGGCACAGTAAAGATGGTGAATAGCTTATGTTTTACAGTGGGCGAACTTTATCGGGAAAGTTTTTCAAAATATTTATCAAACAAACTCGTTAAAACTTCCCGGAAACGATAGTAAAAAGGGCGTAAAAGCACCAGCTGGCAAATAAATATTCTTTCTGCAGCTATAAAAAGAAAAAGAGGCCGTCTCATAAATAAAATTATGGGACGGTTTTTTGTATATAATTTAAGATTTTGTAAATTGATGGCCAGAGTGCACCAATTTAAAATTGGAGACGAGGTTTATGCGCGGCCGGCGGATCATCACATTGGCACTTCGCGGAATTTATTGCTATTAAGGATGGATATTCCGGAGCCATTGATCACCACGTTCTTGAATTGCTAACCTCGGGCTCTGCAACACTTTGAGCATACTAATTCGTTGATTAATAACTGCCATTTTCTAAAGCTATAACACAAACCCGTGCTCTATATTTACAGAATTGCCTAGTCAAGCCGCCCGGAATGTCCGGAAGGAAGCCTTAAACTCGTTGATTGTCTAACCTTTTCCGGACGGGTCAGCGACCGTTCAATCCATCCGAAAGCGAACAGCTATATGTTCGGTTGCGCTACACTATATATGATATTCCTGGATGTTTGATTCCTTATATTGATAAAAGTGCGTTTTCAAACTCTTAAGCTAATCACGAGGTTTTACTCGCGAAAATTCATCGTTATCATCAATAAACTTATATTGCAGCCCCATGAGTCAGGATTTAAAAAATGCAGATGATGCCCAACTTTTATTGCTTTTGGGCGAGGGGAGTAAACCTGCTTTTGACGTGCTGTATAATAAATATTGGAAACAGGTTTATAACACAGCCTACAAAAGGCTGAATGATACCGAGCGTGCTCAGGATATAGCCCAGGACGTATTTGTTCAGTTGTGGACACGTGGTTCAAAATCCCCTATAGATAATTTACCGGCTTACTTACTTGTTGCCGCCCGCAATGGCGTTTTTAAGTACATGGAAAAAGAGGCCAAATATGCTGCCCTGCCCGATGGTGCCGAAGAATTGGAAAGCCCGCTTGGCCGTGCTGATGCCAATATGCTGCATGACGAATTTTTAAAGGCTTTTAATGAACTTATAAATACCCTACCTCCTCAGCAGCAAATGATCTTCAATTTACGTTTTAATGAGGGATTATCAAGCCAGCAAATAGCAGATCAGCTCCAGATATCTCCAAAAACAGTTCGTAATCAGATGGGCAGGGCACTTGCTACACTTCGCAAGTCGCTTTTTCTGCTTCACGTACTGTTTTATTTCTATCAAAAAGGATAGTGAAAATGCTTTTGGTCTTCTAATGTTAGTTAAAAGTGTCTATATTTTATCTTTTTTATCGTTTTGTTACCATAATTACTTTCGACAGGTGGAATAAATGTACTATTATTAATAAAAAGTGAATTTATTTGAAATTCTTGTGGGCTATTTTAAATCTTTTGACTCATGCAAGTATAAAGGATATAAATGGACGAGCTAAGCAAGCAATATTTTATACAAATACTTGCAAAATACAGGTTAGGAGAAGCTACCAATGAAGAAACAAAGTTTCTGGAAGCTTATTATGATGTGTTTGATTTAAATGACGATGTTATTACCGATGAAAATGAGCAGGATTATTTTTACTTAAAGGAGCGGATTAAAAACAAAATAGATGAACGGATTGACGGCCTTCAAAAAAGACCTGTCGCCCGGACGCAATACCTCTGGATAAAATACGCGGCAGCGGCTTTAATCCTTTTGTTTATTTCATTTGGAGCGTACTTTATAATTCGCACCGGTAACAGCAAAAATAATGCTGTTGTACACAGTTATAAAGCTATAGTTCCTGGCGGTAACAAAGCCATATTAACTCTTGCTAACGGAACAAAAATTGCGCTTGATGATGTAATTAAAGGCATAGTGGCCAGGCAAGCCGGAGTTAGCATTACTAAAACTGCCAATGGGCAAATTGTTTACAAAGCCGTTTCGGGTAGCACTGATGCAGCCGGGTTGCTTCGGAATTCGGTTTCTACTCCTAAAGGCGGGCAATACAAGGTCATTTTGCCCGATGGTACCAATGTTTGGCTTAATGCCGCATCTTCAATTACCTATCCAACCGTATTTAAGGGTACCGAACGCCTGGTAAGCCTTACCGGAGAGGCATATTTTGAAGTTGCCAAAAATAAGCAAATGCCTTTCAGGGTTAAGTCGCCTATGCAAACAATCGAAGTTTTGGGGACTCATTTTAACATCAATGCATATGCGGATGAAACGGCGGTAAAAACTACGTTACTTGAAGGCTCGGTGAAGGTTGCTTCGGGCTCAAACTCCGCGCTTATTGCGCCTGGCGAACAAGCCGTTATTAACAGGGCGGGGAATGCAACCATTACAATCCACCCCGTTAATGTTGATAATGAGGTTGCCTGGAAAAATGGTTTGTTTTCGTTTGATGGCGAAAATATTCAGTCTATTATGCGACAAGTGTGCCGCTGGTATAATGTTGATGTAGTTTATGAAGGCAGCATGCCGCCAGAAAAATACTTCGGCGAGATATCAAGAACAAGTAGCCTTGCCGATGTTTTTAAAATATTGGAGCTCAATAACGTAAAATTCAGCATCGAGGGCAAAACGGTAACAGTGACCTATAAAAAATAACGCTTGATTTAAATCTTGGGCCCTAAACCATATCGCTAACAAACTATTAACTAAAATTAAACTTCAAACCCCACAAACATGATTAGAAAATTACTTTAACCTCAGCAGATTTTTGACATGAAAACCGGGGGCGTCTCACCGCCCCCGGTAAAAAGGTCAGCAGCATCAGATTGTTCAAGCCGTAGCTGCATTTATTTAACCCTATTTAATCAAAAATATGAAATTAACCTTTCTTTACAACGCCGTATGCGCAATACGGAAGGTAAAGTGCAAATTCCTTTTAGTATTGAAACTCATTACTATCATGTTACTTGTTGGCGTAATGCATGTATCCGCTGCAAGTTATGCCCAAACAGTAAGCCTGTATGGCAAAAACAAAAGCCTCGAAACGGTTTTTAAGGAGATAAAGCAGCAAACGGGCTATTTGTTTTTTTATAACGAAAAAGTAAATATTAAGGGTAAAACCGCCAATTTGAATGTTAAAAATGTCCCTCTGGCCGAGGCTCTTGACATTTGCCTTAAAGATAATGGCCTTAGTTTTACTATTATTGATAAAACAATTGTTATTCAAAACAAAGTAGCCGAAGAGAAAACCGGTAACATCATCAACAAAGTCCAGGTAAGTGGACAGATTGTTGATTCGGTAAGCAAGGCTACCGTGCCGGGTGTAAACATTTCTTTAAAGGGCAGCAAAGGTATCATCGGACAAAGTAACGGCATGGGCGAGTTTAGTGTAATGGCAGATCCGGGTCAAACGCTTGTTTTTACCTTCATTGGTTACAAATCGGCAGAGATTAAAGTTACCGCGGCCGCCGTTATTACAGTAAAGCTTTTACCCGACATCAATAACATTAAAGATGTGGTGGTTACAGGTTACCAGGTAATTAAAAAAGATAACTATACAGGTAACGCCATTACCGTTAGCGGTGCCGACCTGATCCGCAACAATCCTCAAAACCTAATCAAAAGTATCCAGTCTTTTGATCCTTCTTTTAAGGTTTTGGATGATAATCTAATTGGATCGGATCCCAATAAACTTCCTAAAATAAATGTTCGCGGGGCAACTGCCATTCCATCTATCAACGATGATATCCTTAACCGTAATAACCTATCCAGCAACTACAACTTACCTGCTTTTATATTGGATGGTTTTGAGGTATCGCTTCAAAAAGTGGTGGATCTTGATATCAACAGGATAGAATCGGTTACGTTACTAAAAGATGGGGCGGCAACAGCGGTATACGGTTCAAGGGCCGCCAACGGCGTAATGGTTATTACTACCAAGGCACCTGTAGCCGGCAGGCTTCAGCTATCTTATAATTATCAGTTAACCTTTAACGGGCCCGACTTATCAGACTATCACGTGCTTAACGCCAAACAAAAGATAGATTATGAGCAATTAGTTGGCCTTTACAGCGCATCAACATCCAGCAGCGGCGATACCAAACAAGCCGATCTTGACGCGCAATTGTTTACCCGTTTAAAAAACGTGGCCAGCGGTGTTAATACCTATTGGTTATCGCAGCCGCTCAGAAACGCCTATCAGCAAAAGCATACTGTGTACGCCCAGGGCGGCGATCAGTCGTTTAGGTATGGGATAGATTTGCGTTACCAAACGCAGCCGGGTGTAATGAAAGGGTCTGATAATACCAGGTACAGTGGGGGAGTTGATTTTACCTATAACCCCAATTCAAGATTGATTATCAGGAACGACCTTACCATTACCCAGGTTAACCAGGCTAACTCGCCCTATGGCAATTTTGCTACCTACGTAAATGCAAACCCTTACTTCCCGATGCGGGATAGCACAGGCGCGTTATTGCAGGAACTGGCCAATTGGCGCATAAATACAGGCAGACAGGGGAACGACCAGTACATTACCGAAAACGTATTTAACCCTTTATATGAGGCAAGCCTAAGCAGCTTTGATAAATCGGCTTATACCGAAATCCTCGAGTCTTTTTCTGCCGACTATAAGATAACAACGGGCCTTAGGTTTAAGGCGTTGATGAGCGTAAATAAGACTAACTCATCGGCCGATCATTACGTGTCGCCTTTAAGTAACGCGTTTTATAACACGCCTACAGATAAGCTGAATAACCGCGGAACTTATGACTATGCCAATAATAATAACCTTAACCTGGATGGTAGCACAACTATCAACTATAACCGGCAAATTGGCGATCACTTTTTTAACCTCGTATTGGGAGCGAACATCATAGCCGCCAAGTCCGATGCCAAATCATTCTCGGCCGAAGGTTTCTCAAATGACAGGTTTAGCAACATTGGCTTTGCCCGGATCTACAAAGAAAATTCAGGCCCGGGCGGCAATGTAATTAAATCACGCACAGCGGGCTCTTTCTTCTCCGGTAACTACTCCTACAAAAACCGTTACCTGCTGGATGTATCAGCAAGGGTTGATGGTTCTTCGGCATTCGGCGCCGATAAACGGTTTGCCCCCTTTTGGTCGGTAGGTGCTGGCTGGAATGCCCACCAGGAAGCTTTTTTGAAAGGTTCTGACGTTATCAGCCAATTGAGGTTAAAAGGAAGTATAGCCACGCTGGGTTCAATCAGTTTCCCCGCTTACCAGTCGCGGTCAATTTACCAATATCAAACGTCAAACTGGTATTCTACCGGCATCGGCGCTACCATATTGGGTTATGGCAACAGCAACCTGGAGTGGCAAAAAACAAAAACTTACGATGCTGGTATAGACCTGGGCTTATTTAACGATAGGATAGTAATATCCCCAAGATACTATTATAAATTAACCAGGGGCCTTATCACCGATATTAACCTTGCACCATCAACAGGTTTTTCAACCTATAAAGATAACCTGGGCGATATGTCAAATAAAGGCTACGAACTTTACTTAGTGGCCAACGTTTTTCGTACCAAGGATTGGAACGTTAATTTAACGGGTAACCTGGCCCATAACGTAAACAGGATTGTACATATCTCAGATGCTTTAAAGGCATTTAACAGCAACATAGATAATTTTCAAACCAACACTGATAACAACGCCTTTTCAATCCCGCTAACCCGGTATGTAGAAGGTAAATCGTTAAATACTATATACGCCGTAAAATCATTAGGCATCGACCCCGAAAACGGGAAAGAGATACTGGTGAAAAAAGATGGTACCCTAACCTACACCTGGGATGTAAAAGACATACAGGATGTGGGCAACACTACGCCAAAGGCCGAAGGCTTTTTTGGTAGTACGGTAACCTACAAAAGGTTTATGCTAAGCTTTAGCTTTCACTACCGCTTTGGCGGCCAGGCGTTTAATCAAACCCTTATTGACAGGGTTGAGAATGCCGATCCCCGATTCAACGTAGATAGTCGTGTATTGGAACAAAGATGGAAACAACCCGGCGACCATACTTTCTTTAAAAACATTGCCGACCTAAGCGATACCTACGTATCGTCGCGCTTTGTGCAAAAGGATAACCTGATAGAACTGCAATCGCTTTATCTCTCTTATGATTTTAACCCTAAGTCCATTCACAGGTTCGGTTTACAAAATTTGAGGTTCGCGGCAACCGCCAACGATATTTTCAGGGCATCTACTATCGAAGTTGAACGTGGTATCAACTACCCGTTTGCCAGGAGTTTAACAGTTTCCATACAGGGCTCATTTTAAAACATAAACATGAAAAGATATTTAATATTTATAATTCCATTGCTGGTATTTACATCATGTAAAAAGTTTCTTGATGTGCAGCCAGAGTCTGATGTAACCAAAGAACAGTTGTTTAGTACCGAAACCGGTTTCCAGGAAGCCCTTAACGGGGTTTACACTGCATGCGCGGGTGGCAATTTATATGGCGGTAATTTAACCGTTAGCAACCTGGATATTATGGCGCAAAACTATACATTCAGCAATGTTACTTACCAGAAAATAGCTTCTTTTAAATATAAGGACGATGTTTTGAAGGATAAAAACAGCACCATATGGACAGCTGCCTACAGCGCCATAGGTAACTGTAACCAGATACTTGAGCAGATAGATAAGCAAAAAGGCATTTTCTCGGGTAATAACTACAGCATAATTAAAGGCGAAGCGCTTGCCTTGCGGGCATATCTTCATTTTGATTTGTTGAGGATGTTTGCCAACTCCTATAAATATAGCCCGGCTGGCAAGGGCATTCCGTACGTAACAACGGTTGGTATCAAAAGCACGCCGTTTTTATCTGTACAGGATGCGCTTAATATGGCTATTATCGATTTACGCAGCGCCCGTACATTGTTAAGCAATACCGATCCAATTATTGCTGCCGGTTACGTGGTTGGTTACCCTAACAAAACTTACCCCGGTGGTTTTACCGGCAAAAAGCAAACAGAAACAAGCAGCAATACTCTGTTTTTGCAAAACAGGAGGCACAGGCTCAATTATTACGCAGTATGTGCCGAACTGGCAAGGGTTTACCTGTACAAAGGCGATTTTCCAAACGCATTGAGCAACGCAAATGATGTAATAACCGCCAATAAATTTCCATGGACGGCACAGGAGGATGCCTTTAATACCAGCGTACAGCAAAGAGATAAGATTTTTTATCCCGAGCTTACTTTTGGCTGGTATATACAAACAACAGACGAGGTTAACATGATGGTGGCCCTGTTTACAGCTCCCAATGTTGCGCCGTACCAGCCGACACCTTTGCAATTAGATAATATTTATGAAAAAAGCAGCATTGGTGCCGAAGACTGGCGATATCGGCAATGGTTTTCGACAGTTACAGATGTAACGCCCAACCGCAGCTATCTTATTAAGTATACTACCAATACCGCGCCGCTCGTCAACCTGCATCCGCTTATCGCGCCGGCGCTGCGGCTAACAGAAATGTACTACATAGCAGCAGAAGCTACCTATGATACCGACCCGGTAAAAGCCATTGGTTATTTAAATACCGTACGTACGCACCGTGGTATTATTGATTTGTTGCCAACAACGTTAAACAAAACATCCTTTATTAATCAACTGGTAAAGGAGTGCCGCAAGGAGTTTTACGGAGAAAGCCAGATATTTTTTATGTACAAGCGCTTAAACCTGGATATAGTGGCGCCAAGCGGCCTTATCTACCCGGCATCTAACAACATATTCGTGTTTCCTGTACCCGATGATGAGTTAACCTATAATCATTGATTTTAAACGCCTGCGCGGTTGCGGTTGCCTTGCGGGCTACAGTTTAAACAACACATAATATTGAAAACGATATAGATTATGAAAAGAAATATATTTTACGTTTTATTTGCTGCCACCATTCTTTTTGGATGCAAAAAGGATGCTAAGCTGGTTTATAACTCAAAGGACAACATTTATTTGAATTATAAGGACAAAGATGGCAATCAGGATACCTCGGCATTAACTTACTCATTTGCTTACAATCCTACCTTATCTAAAGATACCGTTTGGGTTCCCGTTATTATCTCGGGTTTAAGGGTTAACCACAATCGGCAGTTTGTGCTAAGCGTTGTAGATTCTAATACTACAGCCAGGGTTGGCGTTCATTACGAAGCATTGAAGCCTTTTTACGTTATGCCTGCCGATTCGGGTACCACACGCGTGCCGGTAATTATAAAGAATACCGACCCGGCGCTGGCCAGCAGTTCGGTAAACCTGGCTTTGCGCGTATCGGGCGGTACCGATTTTAATTCGTCGCTGCCTTTGGCGCTCCGGTCAAAATCTGTTTATTACTCGGCACGTTTAGAACAACCGGGCTGGTGGATATACTGGCAAGGCCAGCTGGGCGATTACAGCAGGGTTAAGCACCAGCTTTTCCTGATCTCATCGGGTACGGTTGATTTGGTTGATATGTCTAAGCCGAACGCTTTTCTGCAAATTCCGAGAACGCTTTATTACATTGATAACACCCGCACATTTATAAATGATCCGTTTGCATGGGTTGCCCGCCATGCCGAAAAAGGTTATGTATTAACCAAAAGGACCGATGGCAGCAAGGACTATGATTTTTACAGTTCTTCATCGCCCGATAAAAAATTCTACTTAAAGTATTATGCACAGGTTGATAAGTATTTTTTTGTAGACGAAAACAGTAAACAGATCACTATTAACTAAATAAACGATCATGAAATTTAAAATAATATATGTACTGGCGTTAGTGGCGGCTGTTTATACATCCTGTAAAAAGGACCTGGGCAACTATAATTATTCGCCGCCATCTGAACCGGTTGTTACCGGCCTGGCCAATAAAACGTTTGCCGCCTTACTGGGCGATACCTTAACCATTAAGCCCACAGTAACGCTTGCCGGTGCCGATCCTTTAAAAGACCTGGATTTTGAATGGCATATTACTGTGCAGGAATTGTTAACCGAAGTAAGTTACAAAGGCTACCCGCTAAAAACGGTTTACAACCTTGGCCCGGGCGATAGGGCTTGTAAGCTTACTATTACCGATAAAAGAAACGGGCTGTTTTATAACTACGACTTTAAAATAACAGGAACCACTCAGTTTTCGGCCGGCAGTATTGTGCTAAGTAATGATAACGGCGCAACTAAGGTATCATTTGTTAAGCCCGATAAAACAGTGCTGGCCGATATTTACCAGGCGCTTAATAAACAAACATTGCCTGCAACGCCTGTTCAGCTTTATTACTCAAAGCCGCTACCTTATCAGCCCAATACCAAAGAAGAGTATTGGATACTTTGTAACGAGCCAGGCAAAAGCGGGGTAGTGGTTGATGCCAGCACATTATTGCGTAAAACAGATTTTTCGGCACAGTTTTTTACACCGCCTGCATCAATAACCACCGGCTACCTTGAACCATTTTTAGGGCCCGTACAAATGGGTACTGTGCCTACGGGGGTTATTAATGGTAAGTTGTATGTAGGTGTATCATCTACAGCGCCCTTTGCCGATGATTACGGAAAGTTTGCCAATGAGCAGGCCGGCAATTATAATATGTCAAAATATTTTTATCATGGCAGCTCTTATTTCCTGGGTTATGATGTTACTTCAAAATCCTTTATCTCATTCGGCGGTGATGGCACTTACGCCGGCAAAAATTATAAAATTGATACGCTGAACAAGGGCTTCGATCCTACAAATGTTGGCCTGGATAACTTAATTTTTATGAAGGCAGCAGAAGCGGGCTCATCTTATGCGTTCTTTAAGACGGGTACCACCGTAACCGAGCTGAATTTTGCCTATCCCATGGGTAACGACAGAACCTTTAAAGGTTTAGGTAAAAGACCTTTCAAAGGTGCATCATTAGTTAACGACAATACCATATGGGTGGCCAACCGCATAAATGTGTTTTACTTTTCATCAAACGATAAAATTTATCGTTACAATCCCATTAATGAGGACCTGAGGGTGCTGGATGCCAATTTGGGAGGGAAGACAGTATCTATGATGAAGATAAGCCTGGATGATAACACGTTGACGGTTGGTGCAAGCGGCACTGTTTACACTCTTGATATAAGCACTTCCAAAATGGGTAACATCGTTAACACCATAACAGGTATTCCTGGTGCGCCTGTTGATATTGTTATTAAATAAAGCAATTCGATTTTATTATGGAAAATGTACCTCAAAATATAAAATACCTTATCCTGCCAATGGCCGCCGGAATTTCAATTTCAATTAAAGCCAACTATACAACTATGAAAATCAAATTATTAACAATTGCCATGTTGTTGCCGGCTATGGCAATGGCGCAAAAATCAAATTTTAGTGTAAGCGGCCAGATAGGCAAACTGGACAAACCCGCCAAAGTTTATCTCGACTACATGGATAATGGCGTTAGTCACGAAGATTCGTGCGTGGTTGCTAATGGCAGTTTTAAGTTCACGGGCATTGTTAGCGGTATTGTTACGTCGCGCATGTCTCTTGATCATACTGGCCAGGGGAAACCTCATGCTATTTACGCGCCGGGGGCCGATGTGGTTTACATCTACTTCGGCAAAGAGAACATGGTATTCTCCTCTGCCGATTCGTTGGTAAATGCTAAAGTAACCGGTTCAAAGGTTTATGACGAATTTGAGGCATACAACCAGCAAATAGGAGGTACCATTATGGCGCTTACCAAAGCAGTTAACGCCGAGTTTTCGGCGGCAAGCCCGGAGCAGCAAAAGGATACTGCTTTTGTAAAGGCTGTAGATGCCAGGTATCGCCGCAATATTGCTAAAAGGGAGCAAAAGCAGTTTGAGTTTGCCAAAAATAATCCCAATTCCTATTTCGGTTTGGTGGCACTGTCCGAGTCGGCAGGTACACATGTAGATGTGAAAAAGGTTGGGCCGGTTTTTAATGCCTTGAATGTCGATTTGCGTAATACCGACATAGGCAAAGAACTGCAGCAGCGCATAGAAGCGGCCGGTATTACCGGCATTGGAGTACAGGCACCTGCTTTTACACAGAATAATGTGGAGGGCAAACCTGTTTCACTGGCCGATCTGAACGGGAAATATGTACTGGTTGAATTTTGGGCAAGCTGGTGCTCGCCGTGTCGGGCCGGTAACCCCAACCTGGTTAAACAATACCAGCTTTATAAAGATAAAGGGTTTGAAATTATTTCGGTATCGCTTGATAACGTAAAAGAAAAATGGATTGACGCGATTAAAAAAGATGGATTGCCATGGATTCACGTATCCGACTTAAAGGGCTGGAACAATGCCGTAGGCAGGTTGTACGGCGTCAGGGCGGTGCCACAAAGCTTTTTGTTGGACAAAGATGGAAAAATAATAGGCAATACCCTGCGCGACGAAACGCTGAACGCCAAACTGGCCGAAATATTTAAAAATTAAATACGCGATGAAAAAGATCTTGTTGATCCCTTTATTGCTGCTGCTTATCCAGGGAATTTCTTATGCAAAGAATGGCAAATCAGGGTTAGATAAAATGTCGCTCAGCGTTTTATACGTTGGTTACGACCCTGCTAAAGCTAAGCCAGAGCACATTAATTACTACAGCACCTCGGCAGCGGCTATTAACGAGGCCTGGAAAACCCGCATGGCCGATTTTAAAGCCTTTTTGCTAATACGTTTTAGCAAAGTTGAGGTAGTAGATGTAAGGGACTACAATGCAGCGATGTCTGACAAGGTTGATGTTACTATTATGGATGCCGGGCCGGTAAAACTACCGGTCGGATTCAATCGCCCAATGATATTGATGCACGAGATGGCTCCAAATGTGGGCATGCCTATCGGCCTGAAGTTTGATTGGTATTGCCAGTGCCTGGAAGACGATGCATTGAACATAAAAACAAGTCATCCGATATTTAATACGCCCGTTAGGGTTAAACTTACATTAGTAACCAGGTCTACGCCGGGATCTTTTTACAACGGTTTCCAGGGCGCTAAAACACCAAAAGAAATGCCAATGTGGAAAGTGGTCAAAGATGATCCAACATCTAAGGATAAATACATTATCGGGATGGTTGCTCATGGCGAAGGTTTTAACGATTCGCCGGATGCCGAATCGATCTCTGGTGGTGTTTGCCTTAAAAATGCCGAAGCGGTTGCTTTGGGTAGGCATGGTAATTACTTTATGTGGGGTTTTTCGGCATCGCCCAATCACATGACCGACGAGGCTAAGGACGTGTTTGTAAACGCCGTATGCTATATCAAAAAGTTTGACCATCAGCCGCCCATCATGAAAAAGGTGCAGATTGAGAACCGGGAATGGGTTGATGAAATGCTTTACCGAACCGATAAAGATTTATATAACAAGGCTTTGATAGCCCGAAAAGAAGGCAACGCCCGCCTGCTTAAAATGCAGGAGGAGTTGAGAAGCCGGAAAGCCAAAGGAGAGGATATTGGACGGGGTAACGAAGGTCTGCTGCACATGCCGGTAACCAATGATGTAGAAAGCTTTGCCGATTACTTAAAGGATTGGACAGGAAGTGACATGGTAGCTAAATTTGATACCAACACCAATGCTTACCACAGGTACTACCGGGATAATTTGGAATACTTTTATCCGGCCGATCCATACTCGTTGCAGGTGGATGCCGATGCACAAAAACTGGGTATTTCCAACCGTAAAGTTGAACTGCTCGAAAAATGCATTCAATTATGGGAAAAAGGCCAGGACACTGCACTTGCGAAAAGAGTTTTAGAGCGGTACACTACAGCGAAGTTTGCAACCGCTGCCGAATGGAAAACATGGCTAACCAAAAACAAGCCAAACCTTTACTATACCGAGTCTGGCGGTTTTAAATTTATGGTGAATACTTACAAAACTGCAACTACGGCCATTAAACCAACTAATTCAACAAATGTTAAGCTGGTAAATGTAGCCGTGCCTACCCTGGCCGATCCGGTTGTTATAAGTGCGCAAATTGTAGCCGGCGATGTAGGTAAAAAAAATGTGGAAATTGATGCTGCCATATTAAAAGGATGGCACATTTACGCTTATGTGCCACAGGACAGCCCCTTTATTGTAACACAGCCAAGTATTGAATTGCCCGAAGGCGTTAAAAGCAGCGAATGGCAAAGCTCAGCGGGGACTCCGTTGATAGGTGGCGAGGGCATGTTTGTTTGGGAAAATAAGGCCAGCTTTAAAACAGCCGTTGATGCATCGGCATTAAAACCGGGTATGGTTATTAGGTGTAGTTTGTTTTATCAGGTTTGCGACAACAATAAATGTTTTCCGCCCAAAAAGAAAATTGTTGTAGTAACAGTGATATGAGTAAAAAGACGTTTAATGCCAAGGTTCTTAAAAATTGTTTGTTATTGCTTTGCCTGCTTGCCTTAGCAACAAAAGCTCAGGCAGCAATTACCGGAAGTGCAGATACCGTTATCAAACAAAATGACAACTTGGCAATTGGGAAGCCACTGCCTAACTTGAGTCTGCAAACTGCCGATGGGGCAACCGTAAACCTGGCCACATTAAAAGGTAAAGTAGTACTTGTTGATTTTTGGGCGTCGTGGTGTATGCCATGCCGGGCATCAATTCCACGCCTGAAGACACTTTATCAGCTATACGGTGCTAAGGGTTTTGATATTTTAAGTGTATCTATCGATCAGAATAATAAAGCCTGGAAAACGGCAATGCTTAAAGAAGCAATGCCCTGGCTGCAGGCTATTGATAAATACGAAAACGGAAAAGATGCGTCGGTGTTGATGAATGTATTGGGGATTCAATCGGTGCCGTTTGTTATAATTTTAGGTAAGGATGGAAGAGTGATGTTGATAAACCCGGATGGTACGCAGATAGAAACTGCATTGACAAAGCAGTTTAACCCGTAAAAAGCGATAATAAGTATTAATAAACCTGGAGCGTACAGCATGCCGGATTTAAAGAAACCTTTAGGCAGAATGATCAGTTTAATTTAGTTAGTTACCCGGAAGCCGGCTTGTTACCGGCTTCCTTTTTTTCAACCTCGTTTTTAAGCTTTCTATGTATAAGTACAAGTTTTTATCTGTAATACTTTTACAGCTTTTAGCAATAACTATAAATGTAAAGGCTCAGCAACCTCGTATAGGCAAGGATGTTGGTAACAGTAAGGCCTTATCGGCGTACATTTCAGGTGCAGTTGCTAAAAGCTATGATGCGTCGGTACTAATGTGGGAGATTGATGCCGAGTCGGGCAACCGGATGAGCGCGCAGTTTAGCGGTGTGGTAGTAAGTAACGGCGGGGAAATTTTGAGTGCGGCGCATGTGGTAACACCCGGCAAAACATATAAAGTAATGTTTCCTGATGGAAAGGAATGCACTGCGCGTGGGTTAGGCCGTATATCAATACCACCCACGTTTATGCTTCCTGATGCGGCCATGCTAAAAATTCTTGATAAGGGTCCCTGGCCTTTTGCGGTGTTGGGATGGTCATCGTCATTAACTGTTGGTCAGCCTTGTATCAGTATTGCCTATCCCGAAAGCCTGGAACAGCGCCGGCCTAATGTCAGATTTGGGCATATCAGTGTTTTAAAAAACAAACACGGATTTGTACAGTCTACCTGTATCATGGAGCCCGGTGATTCCGGCGGCCCGTTGTTTGACTTACTTGGGCGTGTTATTGGCATACACAGCGGTATTGAAGTGCCTGAAGATATTAATTATGAAATACCTGTTGATACGTACCGCAAATATTGGAACGCTTTAAGCAGGGCCGAAAATTATACCTCATTGCCTGCAGATACCGATGCTTTTACAGGCGATGCACAAACGATGTCCATAGCTGTTATTCCTTCAGTTAATAGCCTCAGTGCTATCTTTAATAAAGCCGCTATTGAGGCAAAGTTAAGCTGCGTTAAAATAAAAAGCCTTGTTGATGGAAAACAGCAATTAATTTTGGGCACTGCATTTTTATTAGATGGCAATGCGATAAAGAAGCAATTTTCCGGGAAAACAGTTTTGCTGAGCAAAAGCTCGATGGTTGGAGAGGATCCCACAATTGTATTGGCCAATGGCCAAATGATCGGCGCCACAATAATCGCCAGAAACCGGGCCAATGATCTGGCGTTGCTGCTGCCGGCCAAAAATATAGGTAAGGGAATCAAATACAGTTTATTGAAGGCTGATAGCATAACTTTCAATGATCTGGGCAGGTTATTGATAGCGCCAAGACCAGACTCGTCCGGCAGGGTCTGCGTTTTGGGAAGTATGCTAATAAAGCTCCCTAAAATAACCAGTTATGGATATATAGGAGCCGTTACCAATATTAAGGCTGATGACCTTGTTTTTACCTATATTCAACCAAATAGCGCAGCCGAAGCCGCCGGTTTAAAAATTGACGATCAGGTATTAACTGTTGACGGGCATACGGCCGACGATCCGCTTGATTTTATCAAAGCCCTACAAAAATACCGCGCCGGCGATACCACTGTAGTTGGTATTATGAGAAATGGCAAAAAGTATATTAAAGCAGTGGTTTTAAAGTATCCGCCCCAAAAGGTGTTCAATCATCCGGCCGAACAGTTTGCAGGCGGTAAAAGCCTCAGAAGAGACGGATTTGATCGCGTATTTATTAACGATGCCCCAATGAAACCATATGAATGCGGCGGCCCGCTATTTGATGACCGGGGATACTTTAGGGGTATCAATATTGCCAGACTGAGCCGGACCAGCACTGTAACAATTCCGGCGGTTACTATCAAGCAGTTTTTGCATGCCTGTACAGGAATAAGGTGAAATCGAAAAAAAAGTAAATAAATACTCATTCCACTTCCATCCATTAACAGGACGATCTGTCTGTTGAATTTATTTGAGCCGTATTTATAGTCACTATGCAAACTTTTTATCGGGTTAGCCATCGATGATCTGAATGTTTGTACTGGTATGGGTAAGCCGGGTTATATTTTTCAAATATCTTCGCGATCTTGTCAATAGCGGTATATATATGCTATATGCGCGTTTTTCGCAAGCCGGTACGTCACCACATAGTCGAAGGGGTTATGCCCGAAAACGGCGGGCTCCACTGGCCTGTAAGGCGAATCCATCAGCGCATCTCTTACCACACCAATGATCTTTACCTGTGTTTTATTGAAATTGATGGTTATTGCTTGGTTAACACGGTATTTTAGATCGATACGCCTAACCATCGCTTCATTTACGATTACATGCAGCGTTTCGCTTTTCCTGACGCCTCTGAAATTGTTCCCTGCAGCGAAGGTCATTTCCAACGTCTTAAAATAGTCGTCAGAAACCCATATCGCGCCGATGTTTACATTTTTGTCACCCGCATTTTGCCTGGTCATTTCTCCAGCGAAAAATGATTGTACAACTGTGTCGCTGACTTCGGGGGGCGAAAACAAAGTAGAGGGCTGGGCAATTTATATACATCCTGATTTTTTAAATGCAACCGGCAGAGGTCGTAAGCTATTCGAGTACTCTTTCTTCGGTTATGACGCCAATGAGTGCCTGCATATTTCAGACGCTGAAAAGAATGTCCTGGAAGATTGTTTGCGCAACGTCGGCAAAGAGATCGGAAACAACCTCGATAAACATTCGCATAATTTGATCTTGACAAACCTTGAATTGCTTTTATCTTACTGTTCGAGGTTTTATGACCGGCAGTTCTTGACAAGGGTAAAAGCAGGAAATGATCTCGTTGAAAAATTTGAAAGACTTTTAAATGATCATTTTGCCCAGGACTCGCTGATCGAAACAGGTGTTCCGGATGTAAAGTATTTTGCCTCGCACTTAAATTTATCAGCCAATTACCTTTCCGACCTGTTAAGTAAATACACCGGCAAGTCGACACAGGAGCACATCCATTTGAAATTAATTGATAAAGCAAAGCCTTACTACGGAGTACAGAAAGGTCGATCAGCGAAATCGCTTATGAACTCGGCTTCGAGCACCCCTCTCACTTCTCAAAGATTTTTAAAAACAAGGTCGGTCAGCCTCCGAAAGAATTCAGAAACCTGAATTGAGGACGACAACGACGGCTATAAAATAAAAGCTATGAAAACATTAAATATTTCTTATCAGACAAAAGCAATTTGCTTGATGATATTGTTCCTGTCATTCCTGTTTTCTATCCCGGTAAGAGCGCAGGATAAAACGCACGTTCGGAATGTGGCACTGGTTTACGGTGCTTTTGCAGACGGGCCAGGCTGGCAGCAGGTTTATGAGTTACTTACTAAAAAAGCTAAAAATCTACATCTCAAAATATTGCAAAAGCAGGGGGTGTTTTGGCGGCCAGGCAAAATAAAGTCCCCTAAGCGCTCGCCGCCGGGGACTTAAACCTAAACCTTATCACAATGCAGGCGGGTGCCTGCTTGAGATGTAATAATATTAAATTATCATGAATTATTGATGAACGATTTTTGATGGCTTAAAAAAAATACTAAACACTTGATCGTCAAAAGCTTGTATTTTATGGGGCATATTCGCATCGTGTCTGATAGCCCGAAGCGCATTTCGACGACCGTATTTTAATTTTTTATAAAAGATGGTAAGCCTGGTAAAGTCAGCATAACCAAGTGCAACACCAGCTATGTTTTCGTCAAAAGACTGACATTGGGGTTAACAGGTCCGCGATCTCTTTTAAATAGGCATTCATTTTTTGATTACTTAACACAGGTAACAAACGTCCTTTGTTGACGCATTGTGGGTGATGTTCGTATCGCTTCATGATCTCCAGGGCGATGGGTAACAAGGGAATCCTCGATGGGGTATCGGTCTTTTGTCTGGCCGTGTAAACCCATTGTTCACCATCTATACCAATGCTGATCTCGGATCGGTTCAGTTTCTTTACGTCCGCGTAGGCAAGGCCCGTAAAACAACTGAACAGAAATATATCTCTCACCTGGCTTACCCTGTCGCTTACGAAAAGCTTCTCTTTTACAGCCTGCAATTCCTGCTTGATGACATAGGCGGGGATCACCTCGATTAATTTTGATTAGTGACCTGCATAGGGGGCTTTGTCAATCCAACTGTTGTTCAAACAGATCTTAATGATCTTTCTGAAATTCTTCAGGTATTTAACTGTCGTATTGTTGCGGCATTTCTTTTCAGACCGGAGATAGAATTCATAGGTAGCGATAAAATTGTGATCGATCTTTTTTACATCGATATCCGGTACGCCATAATGCCACCGCATAAATTCAATAGTATGCTTTAAGCTGGTTTTATACCGCTCCAATGTACTTTTGGCATAGTCCTGACCGACCAGGGCCGCTACGTGGCGGTTGTGCTCTTCAAAAATGGGAACGAGCATCTTTTGTTCTGCGGATTCAAAGGTCCCCAGTAAGACAGCTTTTAGCGCCTGTACCGTTACCTGCTTTTTGGATTCGATTAATTCCCGGCAGGCATTGTAGGCATTTTGCTCAAAAGAACTTAAGTATTGCTTGAATGCCCGGGCTTCTTCATTCGTGCCCGTCATCTTCTGGGCTGCGGCATTCCAGCGGGCGGGACTGATATACCGCCGTGTCGTGAATTCAATTCGGGTCCCGTCAATCGTTAAACGCAAATAGATCGGCGCTGTTCCATTTGCCATAATTTTGCTCTTCTTAAGTGCAAAATTCACACATAAAGTACTGATCATAATCTGATTACTAATTCATTAAATAATATTTCAATGTTTAGCGAGACCTGTAAGTTACGAGCCGGTAATAGGTCTCGCAATAGGCCCCGATCAGAATAGATTCTTATGGTTCAATTCGGTATGGAAAAAACAAAAAAGGCCTTAAATTTTACATTTAAGGCCTTTTTGAACTCATTTGGAATATTGTTTGCGGAGAGCTAGGGATTCGAACCCCAGGAACCTTTAACAGTTCAACAGTTTTCAAGACTGCCGCAATCGACCACTCTGCCAGCTCTCCGGGGACAAAAGTACAAATCCGGAGCGGATTGACAAGTATCGAAATGATTTTTTTTCATTTTCTTAACATTTGTGGCTAAGTTTTTGATAGACAGATAATTAATTTTTAAAATGGTCGGCTTTTTTCTGCCTGAAGCTGTTGAAACGTGGTTTTACCACCCTTAAACTGCGTTTTGAAAGCTCAACCGACGCGTTTAATTCAAACCCGATGAGCAAAATCAGCGAGTTTATGTACATCCAAAGCATCACTACAATTAGTGTTCCGATTGATCCGTATACTTTGTTGTATGATGAGAAATTGTTGATATAATAGGAAAAACCAAGCGACGTAAGCACAGCCAGCCCAGTAGCCAGTACCGAGCCCGGATTTACAAAGTTCCAACGTTTTGTATGGGCAGGGCCGTATCTGTACAACCAGGCTATGCTGATAAAAATAATAATAACAATCATGATCCACCGGAACAACATGATAGGGTAGATCCAGAAATGACTTTCTTTATTAACGTGCAGCTGAATCCAGTGAATAACGGCCTGGCCGGCGATCATAATAGCTATCGAAATAAAAAGTGCCATACTAATGGCTATCGTGATTCCGGTAGCAACCAACCGCCGTTTGAGCCAGCTTCGCCGGTCGGTAATTAGCGATGCTTTGTTGAAGGCCTTCATCAGGTTAATTACGCCATTGGTAGCAAAGTACATGGTTGATAAAAAACCAAACGAAAGCAACTTGCCGTTTTCATTCTTGATAATGTCGATAAGCGTCCCCCTGAAGGCTAAATAAGCGTTTGTGGGCATTACTGACGCCAAAACGGTTAGTAGTGTCCCCTGGAAGTGTTTTATGGGTATATAAGGGATCAGCGTAAACAAAAAGATTGTGGCAGGGAATACGGCCAGCATAAAACTATAGGCCAGCGCGTATGCGCGGTTAGTTAATGAGGTTTTAGTGATCTCCTTGATAAAAAAATCAATCACAGTATACAACGGCAGCGGACGAAAACCTGGCAAAATGATATATTTTGTCCACTCTATAATATACTGATAAAAACTAAAGCGCAGCAAAAAGTGGTGAAGCCATCTCATCTAACCAAATTTACTCAAAAAAAGGCAATAATTTATCTATAAAATCCTGTGGCGGCAGGCACGGACGGTTTGTTTTCATATTAATGAAAACCAGTAAGGTTTCGCCGGTATTAATCAGATCGCCTTTTTCATTACTTAGGTCATACCGGAAATGGATACGGATACCGGGCATTTTATCCATAATCACTTTTACGCTTATTTCCTCATCATACAAAGCCGGTTTCAGGTACTTGCATTTAAGCTCCAGCACAGGCATCATAATGCCCGACTGTTCCATACCGCTATAAGTTAATCCAAGGCTGCGCAGCATTTCTACGCGGCCAACTTCATAAAACTCGGCATAATTACCGTAGTACATATAGCCCATCTGGTCGGTTTCGCCGTACCGCACCCGTATTTTGGTGGTATGCTCAAACATTACCTTTTAATGTTGCGTTCGTTAAGCGCTTTTTGAAAAGCATGGGCATTCACTAAATGGTCGGCAACGTTGTTTGCAAAGGCGTGATATCCCGAAAAATCGGCTTTGGCGCACATGTATATGTAATCGTTGTTTTGATGATCGAGCACAGCGTTTACTGCATTTACCGAAGGCATCATGATAGGGCCGGGAGGCAAACCTGTATGCAGGTAGGTGTTGTAAGGCGAATTGTATGACAGGTACCTGTTTAATACCCGCTTGATGGTAAAATCATTTAAAGCGAAGATCACGGTAGGGTCTGCTTCCAGTTTCATGCCTTTTTTAAGGCGGTTAAGGTATAAACCTGCAATGGCCGGCATTTCGTCGTCATGCAACGCCTCAGCGTCAACTACCGAGGCCAAAACAGATACTTCCTGTTGCGACAGGTTAAGGGCAGCGGCCTTCTGCTTACGCTCTGGTGTCCAGAATTTTTCGTAGTTGGCATACATCTTTTTAAAGAATTTATCGGGCGATGTGTTCCAGTACATTTGGTAGGAGTTGGGCATAAACATGGTGTACACATTATCGGTAGTAAAACCATACTTGGCCACATATGCCGATGAATCAAGCAAGTTGATGATGGATGCCGAATCTGGCTCGATTTTTTTGGAAACAAAACCGGCAAATTGCTCTTTCTGCCGTAAACCATGAAACTCCAGTTGTACAGGCTCCTGTGTGCCGGATGCCAGCATATTAATGAGCTTGCGGTTGCTCATACCTTCGTGCAGGTGATACCTGCCCGGCTTAACCCGGTGTGTATAGTTCATATTTACAGCCGCCCAGTTAAAGGTAACGGTATCTTTAACCATACCTTCATTTTGTACTGTTTTTATTACGTCGGCATAGGTTGCGCCGGTATGTATGTATAAATACTCCTGTTTGGCAGTTACATTGGGGCCAAAATACTTATAGTAATAGTTTACACCAACACCTGCCAGTATGATGACAATCACAATTACAAATGCGATAATGAATTTTTTTAATGGTCCTGATTTTGACTTTTTCTCAGTCATGATAAATTAGCTATAAATGGTAATTATTTAGTTTTTATCACACTAATTGCACTAATGTTGTCTAATTAAATTTAAATGAATTAGAAAATTAAGGTGATAATTAATTTGATTTTTATGAGGCAGATGACAACCCGTTAGCTCTGTGTTTTTTCATTAATTTAATTCGTGCAATTCGCTTTAATTAGTTCCAATTAGTGTCTGATTTTTTGAATGGCAATCAACCCACCGGTTAAGTTTTTAACGTTTTGATAACCGCTTTGCAGTAATAGTGTTTGAGCTGTTTCGCTGCGTAAGCCAACTTTGCAGATAACGATTAATTCATCGGTTTTGTTGTAACCCAGGTTATTTAGCTTGTCAGCAAGGGTACTCAGCGGGATATTAACTCCGCCTATATTAAAGGTTTGATATTCAATAGCCTCGCGTACATCTATCAAATGGAGTTGTTCGCCCCGGGTTATCCTGGCAAGCAGTTCGGCTGCATTAATTTGTTGGGGCTGCATTTGTTTTTGCACCTTGTGAAACAGTAATATTCATGCGTGTACCTATGCTGGTTTTACTCAGCGAGTCGGTTCTCATGGGGTATTGCGCGGTTACAACTACATTGGTCGAGTCGGTTATGGAACCCTGGTATGTTATTGTGCCCATTGTTAATCCGGCGCCTTTAATGGCAAAACGTGCCGCATCCAAATCAAGATTAATCAGCTCGGGAATGGCTACCTCGCTTGCTCCTGCGCCATCACCTAAAACAAGGTCCACTTTTGATCCTTTAGGCAGTTTGGCCCCCGTTTTAATAACAACCCCTCCAAAACGCACTTCGAGTATACGGTCGCGGGCAATATCCGAACGGTATGTGGTATCGCCAATTTTTAAGCCATAGTTAGATAGGGTAGCGGTAGCTTCACGGTAGCTGGCCTGTTCCAGATCGGGTAGGGCCACGGGGGGCGCCTGTAATGTAACCATGGTTAAATAAATTACGCGGCCTTCTTTTACGTTGGTTCCGGCATCGGGATCCTGTTCTACAATGGTGCCCGGCTCAACATCCTCAACATAAACCGAATCTATTTTATAGCCAAAGCCCTGCTCTTTTAATAATGCCATAGCGCGATCAATTTTCTCGCCTTTCAGCTTTGGTACAGGTATCCCGGATCCATGATTAGTATAATATCCCAGGCTGTAAAAGGCAATTAAAACAACTACAATTACGGTAACAATTGCACCTAAAAGGTTATAACGGAAAGATTTTGTTTTTAAATAAAGACCAAATTTGCTCATTGGTATGCGTAGGGATAATTACAGTCAAATAAGTATCAAACATAGTGATAATTTTGGATTTGAGAGTCGGAAAGTCAGAAAAGTCCGAAAGTCGGGAAGCCGGAGTTTGTTGCAACGATGCGCATTTTAGTCGTTGACAAAGACTAATTAAATTACAGACGCATCATATAATTATTAAATTTGAGCCTTACTTCCGGACTTTACCGACTTCCGGACTTTCTGACTCAAATATGAAGAATATAGCCCTTTTGGCCGGTGGTTTTACCGGTGAGTATGAAGTATCTGTAAACAGCGCCAAAAATATTGCCGCCAGCCTTGATGCCTCAAAATATAAAGTTTATACCATTTATGTAAACCGCGACAGGTGGATTCATGATGCCGCCCATGGTGTTGTTGATGTTGATAAAAACGATTTCAGCATTACCCTGGATGGCGAAAAAATCAAATTCGATTTTGCTTTTATCACCATACACGGCACTCCCGGCGAAGACGGCAAAATACAAGGGTACCTGGATATGCTGGGCATACCTTATAACACCTGTGATGCCACAACATCGGCTATTACCATGAACAAGGCTTACACTAAAACCATAGTGAATGGGATACATGGCCTGCATACCGCCCATTCTATGCGCCTGTTTGAAAAGGATATGCATGATGTGGCTATTATAGCGGCTACGCTTAAATTTCCGTTGTTCATCAAACCCAATAATGGTGGCAGCAGCGTAGGCATGAGCAAGGTTTATAATGTTGCCGGCTTGCCCGATGCTTTAAGAAAGGCCTTCCATGAAGATGAACAGATCCTGGTAGAGGAATTTATAAAAGGCCGGGAGTTTAGCATTGGCATAGCCCGGCTGAATGGTAAAATCACCGTGCTGCCTGCAACAGAGATATTGACCACTAAAGATTTTTTTGATTACGAAGCCAAATACACATCTGGCGTAACCAAAGAGGTAACCCCGGCTGATTTGCCGGCCGCACAGGTTGAACTGATAGCCGATATTGTAACTGAAGTTTATATCCGCCTCAATTGCAAAGGCATGGTACGGGTTGATTTTATTTTGCTGGAAGGCAGTAACGATTTTTATTTTATTGAGATTAATACAACGCCAGGCCAATCTGCTAATAGCCTTATACCGCAACAGGTTAGGGCTGCGGGTATGGATCTGGGCGAATTTTACGGTACATTGATAGAAGGAGCGATATAGGAATTTTGCATTTATCAGAATTAATCCCTTGTTTTCGGTACCATATATAACCAGCAAACTGTGTGTACCGGTACGGGATGACACACCCTGGCACGGGCTGAAACATCCTGAAACACCCTGGCACAGGGTGGTACACTTTGACTGATTACAAAATTGAAGTATCTCCGTGTAACATTGCATTTCTTTTACTATCAAACCAACAATGCTGCAATTCATAAAATTTAAAAAACTCTACGGTGGTTTCCCGGCGCTTAAAATAGACGAACTTACCATCAGTCCGGGAGTTTACTGGATAAAGGGAGTTAACGGTTCGGGTAAAAGTACGCTGCTAAAGTCTATCGCCGGTATTTTATCTTTTGATGGTGATATTTTGTTGGATAACGCTATCAGCATAAAAAAACAACCTGTGGCTTACCGCAAACTGGTGAACTTTGCCGAAGCTGAACCCGTGTTCCCCGAATTTTTGACTGGTAAGGAGATGATTGCCCTTTTTGCGCAGGCCAAGGACGCCCCGGAAGGGCAGGAGCAACATTATATAGATACCATGCAGATGCAAAGCTACGTTGGCCAGCCTTTGGGGACTTACTCCAGCGGGATGCTTAAAAAATTGTCGCTGGTGTTGGCGTTCCTGGGCAATCCTAAATTGATCCTGTTAGATGAGCCGCTTATTACCATTGATACCGGATCTTTAAAAATCTTAAACAGCTGGATTGCCGAGCGGCATCTTCAGCAAGGTACCAGCTTCCTGCTTTCATCGCACCAAACGCTTGAGCTTGAGGAGTTGCCTGCAGCGGGCGAACTACTGGTTGAAGGGCAAACCTTAAAGTCAATAGCGTAATGAAGCAGCCGTTAAGCAATGTGTTGGTAAAAGTATTTGCATTTGGTTTTTACCAGGTGCACGCGCCTGTGTTGCTTTTTGTTTTTTTTATATTGGTTGGCTGTGTGCCCGGCAATATGCTCATTAGCTACCATGAATCGTTAATGGTGGCCATGTGCAGCAGCCCGGTAATGTTGGCGATAGTTATTGGCGGCTGGCTGTTATACGTTTTTAAAAGCTGGCACTATGTATCGGTGCAATTACTGGCGCCCGAAAAGCAGTTTTTATTTTACAGCAGCAATGCGCTAAGCCGCAAGCATCAATTAAAAAGCTGGGGCTATACACAAGCCATTATTTTAAGCCCGGTTATCATTTACGCTGTAATGGCTGTTTGCGTAGGTGTAGTGCATCATTACTATCTGCTGCCTGCCGCGATGGTTTTGTTTTTAGTGGCCATGGTTTGGTGGAGCGCACTAATATATACACGGATATTAAACCGGCTGGTTGACGGCAGCAGCCAATCCTTTTTGTTAAAGCTGAGCAACAAATGGCGCAAGCCATACATTAGCCTGTACATCTATCATGTTTTTGATAAGCTTAAAGTGCAATACTTTGTTACCAAAGCATTGTCGTGGTTAATTATAACCGGTGTTTTTTATTTATTTGCCGATGTGAAGAATGATTTGCGGCTGGCCGGGATAGCCATCCTGGCTGTAATAACTGCCCATGTGGTTTTGATATTTGAGGCGCATAGGTTTGAAGAAACGAGGCTAAGTTTTTCGCGTAACCTGCCCTATAGCAGGTTCAGGCTGTTCCTGAATTTTGCGGGTGTTTATTTCTTTATGCTAATACCCGAAAGCGTTTGGCTGTTTAGCCGGTTTAGCCCTTTAATGGCTGTGGAATTATTATTGGCAGGGTTAAGTACAGCCATGCTTTTCCATTGCCTGCTTTATTGGTTCGGCTTAAACATGGATAAATATATTCAATGGATACTGGCCTTATTTATTGTGTTGTTTTGGGTAATTATGTTTCACCTGCTTTGGGTGTTGATACCGCTTAACCTGGGTGTGGCTTACCTGTTTTTTTACCGTAATTACTACAATTACCAGGGCATTGTAGTTAAGGATAAGTAACATGCCATCTGCAACCAATCATCCTGTCGCGGCCGCTCATGTCTTGTCGTAGCTCAATATCGGTAAAATGTTTGTCGCGTAATAATTCAACAGTTTCTTTACCTAAACTCTCATTAATCTCAAAAAATAAATATCCCCCGACGGTTAAGTTACCCGAAGCAAAATCTGCAATAGCCCTGTAAAACAACAGCGGATCGTCCTCAGGGACAAACAACGCAGTATGGGGCTCAAAATCGGTTACGTTGGTGTGCATTTGTTTTTTGTCGTCCAGCGTTACATAGGGCGGGTTACTGACGATGATTTGGTGAGTTGTGAGTAGTGGTGAGTGGTGAGTAGTGAGTGGTGAGTGGTGAGTGGTTGCTGCGTCTAAAATATCAGCCTGGATAAATTGCACTTGAACATCATTTAAGTCAGCATTTTCTTTTGCGGTCTGCAACGCACCTTCGGATATATCAATTGCCGAGACCTGTGCCTGTGGTAAATTCTTTTTCAGGCTAATGGCAATGCACCCGCTCCCCGTGCCAATATCCAATATACTGCCTGCAAACTGCCCATTGCCAATCGCCGACTGGGACCTGCCATCTGCCCACTGCCCACTGCCCACTGCCCACTGAGAACTGCCCACTGCCAACCGCCCGCTGCAAACTGCCAATATCCACTCTACCAGTTCTTCTGTTTCGGGGCGGGGGATAAGTACGCTGGTATTTACTTTAAACGGTAGTCCATAAAATTCGGTAACACCTAAAATATATTGAATAGGCTTGCCCGTTATCAGCTCGGCAACAATATTCGTTAGTTTTTGGGCTTGTTCCTCATTTAGCTCCCGTTCCGGAAATGCTTTAACAGATGCTTTTGTCAGGTTGGTTACCTGGCTGATAGTTAATAAAGTAAGCGACTCTACCTCGTTAGCGTCATATACTTTGTTCAGCTGTTTGTAATCTTCAAAAACATCCTTTATGGTAATCATGCAACAAAGTAACATAAAAGCTACTTTTGCAGCATGGTTCAACATGAAATTTTTATGCAGCGTTGCCTTGAACTTGCCCAGCTTGGAGCAGGGCAGGTGAGCCCGAACCCGATGGTAGGCGCGGTAGTTGTTCATGAAGGCAAAATAATAGGCGAGGGCTATCACCAGAGATATGGCCAGGCCCATGCCGAAGTGAACGCAATTGCGCAGGTAATGGCTAAATTTGATAACGCGGCCCAACTGTTAAAGCAATCAACCATATATGTTTCATTAGAGCCCTGTGCACATTATGGTAAAACACCACCCTGTGCCGATTTGATTATTGAACATCAAATTCCCCTGGTAATTGTTGGCACCCGCGACCCTTTTGCCCAGGTTGATGGTAAAGGAATTGAAAAACTTAAAGCTGCCGGTATTGAAGTGATAACCGGGGTGCTGGAAAAAGAATGCCAGTGGCTTAACCGCAGGTTTTTTACCAAAGTACAAAAGCACCGGCCATACATTATATTGAAATGGGCGCAAACCAATGATGGTTTTTTTGCGCCTGCTGATGGCAGCCAGTTTTGGATAACGGGCACCCAGGCGCGCAAGCTGGTACATAAATGGCGCAGCGAGGAGGATGCTATTTTGATTGGGAAAAATACCGTTGCCATTGATAACCCGCAATTAAACGTAAGGTACTGGGAAGGAAGATCGCCAAAACGGGTGGTGATAGATAGGAGGCTGGAACTTAGTAAAGAGGCCAATGTATTTGATCAATCTGTTGAAACACTGATTTTTAATGAAATAGAATTTAATTCCGACGGAAAAAACAAGTATATTGCATTAGAGGATTTTGACCGCTATGTGCCTCAATACATTTTGTACCAATTATATTTACAAGACATTCAATCGGTGATCATTGAAGGAGGTGCGCATACCCTGCAGGTGTTTATTGATGCCGGGCTTTGGGATGAGGCCCGCATTTTTACCGGCAAAACTGTTTTATCAAAAGGCATAAAATCACCACAAATAACAGGTATACTTGCCGCCGAATCATTTATTGAAGACGACCGTTTACAAATAATTTATAATAGAATCAAGAATTAAGAGTCAAGAATCAAGACAGGAGAAATATGGGACAGCGAAAAAATAAGCTTGTAATTTGCACCTGATGCTTTCGCCTGAAGCCAGAAAAATCTTAATTCTTGACTCTTGATTCTTGACTCTACTACACACCACCAATTATGCTATTTGTTTTTTTAAGTATTTGTTGTAGTGTTATTGTGTCGGTTATGCTTAAGCTGGCCAAAAGGTACCACATTGACGTTTACCAGGCGGTAACCTGGAATTATTCGATGGCCATTATGCTTACCTGGCTTTTTTACAGGCCATCGCTTGCAGGCCTGCAAAATACACCTGTATTTAATTACCTGGCGCTTGGAGTTTTATTTCCCTCTGTGTTTTTGGTTATGGCTGCATCGGTGCGCAGGGCTGGTATTGTACGTACAGATGTTGCGCAGCGTTTGTCGCTGTTTATTCCCATTATATCGGCCTTTTTGATATTTGGCGAGGCTTCAAATACAATAAAGATCATTGGTATCGCCTTGGCGTTTATTGCCATATTTTGTACAATTCCATGGCAAAAAACAACGGGCAGGCCTAATCATAAAAATACAGAAAAGGGTTCTTGGACCTATCTGCTTATTGTTTTCCTGGGGTTCGGAATTATAGATGTATTGCTGAAGCAGATCACTAAAGTTAACAGCGTGCCTTTTACTACAGCCATTTTTATTGTCTTTATTCTTGCGTTTACGTTGTCGTTTATCGGTTTGTTATACCAGGTGTTCACAAAAAAAATGCGTTTCTCATGGCCGCATATACTCATTGGCTGGGTATTGGGTTTGTTTAATTTTGGTAATATTCTTTTTTATCTGAAGGCGCACAAAGCCCTGGCAAATAACCCGTCATCGGTGTTTTCGTCAATGAATATTGGGGTTATTGTTGTAGGAGCCCTGGTAGGTATGCTTGTATTTAGAGAGAAATTAAGCACACTTAACAAAATAGGACTATTGGTAGCTATATTGGCTATTGTTATTATTTATTTCCCGCAAACATTAGGCTTTTTGCATTTGTAATTTAATGTTGTACTCATGAATGGCTTTTCAATGCTTTCCGCTTTAAGCCTTCAGCTTTTAGCTCCTAAATAATGCTTTTTGACGACACCTATCAAACCATCGAAAAACCGACCGAAAGTATATTCCGGGATAGGGGCAGCAAGTTCCTGGGGTTTGCTTATCCCATCAGCTCCGATAATGATATTAAAGGTATCGTAGCCAAATTAAAAGCCGAACACCCCAAAGCCAACCACCATTGCTGGGCCATGCGCCTGGGTACCGATAGGTCTGTTTACCGGGTGAATGACGACGGCGAACCATCGGGCACCGCCGGCCGGCCGATACTAAATATCCTGCTGTCAAAAGATGTTACCAATATCCTGGTGGTTGTAGTGCGTTATTTTGGGGGTACGCTGCTTGGCGTACCAGGGTTAATTAACGCCTACAAGGTAGCTACAGAAGAAGCCCTGAAGCTGGCTACCATCATCCAAAAAACGGTGAATGATATTTACACCATTAAGTTTGATTACCTGCAGATGAATGATGTGATGCGGATTATCAAAGAAGAGAATCTTCAGGTGCTTGAACAGCAGTTTGATAACGATTGTAGCATGCAGCTGTCTATCCGCAAAATGCAGGTGGAGCAGGTTCTGGGTAAATTAGGAAAGCTAGCCGGGTTAAAGGCGAAGTATGATTATAGTTTGTAGCCTCTTCAACGTCATGGGGTAGTGGAAAAATTTCGCGAAATTCTGAAGGGAGACTGACATTCAAAAATAAAAGACTGTCATCCTGAGGTACGAAAGGATCTATTCGCGAACTTTTCTATCGATGATACATGCCTGATAGATCCTTCGTGCCTCAGGATGACAGGAAAATTGAATATGTCTTGGTGAGCCTGTCGAACCATAGCGGGCAAAGGCCTCACTTTTAGCTTGTGAGTTTACCTCGATTTAACCTCATTTTAATGTCGTAATTGCGGCATAAATGTTTATTTTCGTCGGATATGCAATCTTTTGACTTAGATAAAACCGATCTCCTCCGCATCAAAACGGCTCTTGAGGCCGATGACGCTGAATTAGAGAAAGTTCTGAAGGAATATCACGCCTCGGAGATTGCTTTATTGTTTGAACAACTTGAGCAGGAGGACAAGGAAAGGATCATCAATATCCTGCCGACTGACGTTGCATCCGAAGTTTTATCCGAAATGGATGAGGAGCACAGCCCCGGCGAACTGCTCCTGAACCTCCACCCTGAAAAAAGAACCGAAATAGTTGAAGAGCTGGATTATGACGATGCAACCGACATTATATCCCAGCTTGATGAAGACGAGCAGCAGGAAATATTAGAAGATATTGATGCCGATGATGCCAGCAGCATCCGCGCGCTTTTGAACTATGCCGAAGATACGGCCGGCGGTTTGATGAACTCCGAACTCATCAAAGTAAATATCCGGCTGGATAAAAAGGAGGCACTGGACGAGATCATTCGCCAATCGGAAGAGATGGAGGAGTTTTACACCATTTACGTGGTTGACGATGCCGACACCTTGCAAGGCATCCTCTCGATAAAAGATGTTATAAAAGCCCATGCGGATGCCAAAGTGAGCGACCTGGTAAAACGCGACCCTGTATATGTAAGGGCCGAGCTTGACCAGGAAGAGGTTGCCCGCCTGATATCGCAATACAATTTAACAACCATCCCGGTTGTTGATGACCATATGAAGCTGCTTGGCCGGGTTACCGTTGATGATATCATCGACGTAATGGAGCAGGAAAATACCGAAGATATATTAAAGATTTCGGGTGTATCTGAAGACGAGGAATTGAGCGGTAACTGGAAAGATGCCGTAAAAAGTCGTTTGCCATGGCTGGTTATTAACCTGGCCACTGCTTACCTGGCCGCATCGGTGATCAGGCATTTTGACGATACCGTTTCCCAGGTGAAAGGCATAGCCGCTTACATGACCATTATAGCAGGTATGGGCGGTAATGCAGCCACGCAGGCCCTTGCGGTAACAGTCAGGCGTATATCGTTAAGTAACCTTACCGATAGCCAGGCCTATAATACAGTATTAAAAGAATTTTTAGTAGGCATGCTTAACGGGGCCGCCAACGGACTGGTTGTTTTTTGCATCGCCCTGTTTTATGATGCCAACCCCATGCTTGGTCTCGTCTTGTTTTTAGCCATGACAGGAAACCTCATCATCGCGGGTATTACCGGGGCATCTATACCGCTGGTATTGAAAAGGGTGGGGATAGATCCGGCGGTGGCTTCGTCTATTATTATTACCACCTTTACTGATTGCGCCGGGTTTTTATTGCCCTTGTACCTGGCTACCAGGCTTTTGTTGAAGCATTAAGCGTTACTGGCGTTTTATACGATATTATTATAAATTTGAACCATCAAAATTTGAGATATGACTGAAGTAAGATACGACTGGACAAAAGAAGAAATAGCCGAAATATACCATACCCCATTACTCGACCTGGTTTACCGCGCGGCAACCGTACACCGCGAAAATAAAGATTACGCCGAAGTACAGATCAGCTCGCTGATTTCTATTAAAACCGGCGGCTGTTCTGAAGATTGCGCTTACTGCCCACAGGCTGCCCGTTATAATACCGGTGTAGATGTACATGCCATGATGCCTAAAGATGAGGTTATTGCTGCTGCCGAAAAAGCAAAAGCCGGTGGCGCATCGCGTTTATGCATGGGTGCCGCCTGGCGCGAAGTGCGCGATAACCGCGATTTTGATAAAGTGATTGACATGGTAAAGGCTGTTAATAGCCTTGATATGGAGGTATGCTGTACACTGGGTATGCTTACCGAGAGCCAGGCGCAACGATTGGCAGATGCCGGCTTGTATGCTTATAACCATAATTTAGATACATCTGAAGAAGATTATAAGCGTATTATCACCACCCGCACTTATGACGACAGGTTAAATACCCTTAAAAACGTACGTAAAGCGAAAATTACAGTTTGCAGCGGTGGCATAGTTGGTTTAGGCGAAACCGTTGAAGACAGGATCTCGATGCTGAAAACATTGTCAAACCTGCCCAAGCACCCCGAATCGGTACCTATCAATGCTTTGGTGCCCATAGCTGGTACACCACTGGCCGATCAGCCCCGCGTACCTATCTGGGATATGGTAAGGATGATTGCTACCGCCCGTATTATTATGCCACGTTCGGTAGTGCGGTTATCTGCCGGCCGTACCGAAATGAGTACTGTTGAGCAGGCTTTTTGCTTTATGGCAGGCGCCAGTTCTATTTTTGCAGGTGAAAAGCTTTTAACCACACCAAATCCCTCATTTGATACCGATATGGCTATGTTTGAACTGCTTGGCCTTACACCACGCAAAGCCTTCAAAAACGGCCGCCCAAATGAAGTTAAAGAAATGGAAGCAGCGGGGTAGTTGCTTGCCGTTTTAAACAAGAAAGGCGCAATTAATGCGCCTTTCTTGTTTTTAGAGAAATAAGAAGTTTACTATCTGAAAGAGTATTTATTTTTCGTCATCCAGTTTTTTTAAATTCGAATTACCTGTTAATGATCTCAATTGTTGAATTGCAATTTGATTTAATTTTTTTAGTCTTTCGCCTTGCGTTAAATTCATCCTTATAAATTCAGAGTTCATGCTTTCCATATTGGCCAATATCAATAGCTGCTCGATAGAACTGTGATCTCTAATATTGCCTTCTGAATTTTTATTTTTATCCCGCCATTGTTTAGCCGTTAATCCAAATAATGCTACATTTAATATATCCGCCTCATTGGCGTAAATATGTTGTATTTGCTCTTTTGTTATATCGGGAGGGATTATATTTTCCTTTATAGCATCTGTATGGATACGGTAGTTTACTTTGGCAAGCGTGCGATTTAAGTTCCAGTTTAATGATAGCCTATTATTTTCATCATTTTTTAGACGCTGAAATTCTTTGATCAGGTAAAGTTTAAATTCCGGGCTAAGCCATGAACCAAATTCAAATGCAAGATCACGATGTGCATATGTTCCGCCTCCATACCTGCCTGCCTTTGATTGGATGCCTATTGCTGAGGTTGCGTCTATCCATTTTTTGGGCGTCAGCCTGAAGCTATTAAGGCCTGCTTCTTTTTTAAAGGTGTCGAATTCGACACCTTTAAAATGGGGATTGTGAATTTGTTCCCATATCCCAAGAAATTCCACAGTGTTACGGTTGCGCATCCAATTATATATCAAATCATCGCCACCGAACTTATTAGCCATATCAGTGAGTGATATGTAGTCGTCCTCTTTCAAAGAAACAACAGTTATTTCTGTTCCCTGAACGTTAATGGTTGACTTCTTACCTTTTGTCGACATGGATATGATTTTATTTCCCTTAATCCCTCATATTAATAAACTGCAACGGCTGGCCAAAGTTTTCACTGCGGCATAGGCTGATCACCGCTTGCAGGTCGTCAATTTTTTTGCCTTGTACACGTACCTGGTCGTCCATGATAGAGGCTTGCACCTTAAGGCCGCTGTCTTTTATCTTTTTAACCAGTTTTTTGGATGTTTCTTTGTCGATACCTTCTTTAACCTTTATCTCCTTGCGGATCATGTTGCCCGACGCATATTGCTCTTTACCAAAATCAAGCGCGCTTGAATCCAGGTGTTGTTTCACCATGCGGCCGATGATGGAATCCTGGATAGCTTTAAGGCGCATCTCATTTTCGGTAACAATGGTTATTTCATTGTTTTTTTTATCCAGGTCGATAGTGCTTTTTGAATCGTTAAAATCGTACCGGTTAAGTATTTCTTTTTTAGCGGTATTGATGGCGTTATCAAGCGTTTGTCCATCTATTTTGCTTACTATATCAAATGTTGGCATAAGTAAAAGAGTTTATAATGTTTACAAAACTAATGTATTGTAAACATTTACACAGCTCCATTATCAATTTGTTTACATGGCACACTAAATAATAATCATTAAAAACAGGTTTTATGTAGATGAGTTAATATTAAATTAACAAATAAATAAGCAGTTTTGTACACGTGGCCTAAGGGGCACAAATTTTATGGATAAACAACCACCATTAATTAACAGGGAAATAAGCTGGTTATATTTTAACGACAGGGTTTTGCAGGAAGCTGCCGATCCAACTGTGCCCTTAATTGAGCGGGTGCGCTTTTTGGCTATATTTTCATCAAACCTTGATGAGTTTTATAGGGTGAGGGTGGCTACGATGACACGGCTTGCCGCTTTAAACGAAAAATCGAAAGAAATATTAGGCTATAATCCTAAAAAGCTCCTTAACCAAATCAAGAATATAGTTGTAAGGCAGGAGCGTAAGTTTAATAACCTGTATGAAAACATTATTGTTAAACAGCTTGCTGAAGAAAAGATATTTATCCTGAATGACAAACAGCTTAACGTAAGCCGCGGGGCGTTCGTTAAAAATTATTTCAGGGAAAAACTGCTGGCCACTTTGGTGCCCATTATGCTTGATGATAGCCTGCCGCTACCCGAACTGCGCGACCGGGCTATTTACTTTTTTGTAAAGCTTACCAAAAATAAAAAAACGCGTTATGCGCTGATTGAGTTTCCGGACAGTTTGTCAAGATTTGTTGTGTTGCCCGAAACCAACAATCTGAAATTTATTATACTGCTGGATGATATTATAAGGTACAGCCTGGAAGATATATTTTTCATTTTTGAGCACGACAGCATCGAAGCATATTCCTTACAGCTTACCCGCGACGCTGAACTTGACCTGGATAAGGAAGTGAGCGGCAAATTCATAGATGCATTATCAAAAAGCCTTCAAAAACGCAAAAAGGGTACACCAATGCGTTTGCTTTACGATACCGAAATGCCCATGGATATGCTAAAATACCTGGTAACTAAAATGGGGCTACACGGGGAAAGCCTTATACCCGGTAACAGGTACCACAACTTCAAGAATTTTATTTCATTCCCAAATGTAGGCAGCCCCGACCTGGAATTTGTTAAATATCCGGCTTTGCCCGTAGAAGATCTTTCGTTTGGTAAAAGCTTGCTGGGCCTTATCGCGAAAAAGGACTATATGGTGAGCACCCCATATCAATCTTATGACTACATTATCCACTTTTTGCGTGAGGCGGCTATCGATCCAAAAGTTAAAGAGATAAGCATTGCAGTTTACCGGTTGGCCGAAAATTCAAGAATTGTACACGCGTTGGTAAATGCGGCCAAAAACGGTAAAAAGGTAAACTGTTTGGTTGAATTGCGGGCAAGGTTTGATGAGCAGAATAACATATTTTGGAGCAACAGGCTTGAAGAGGAGGGCGTAAATGTACTTTACGGTATAGCAGGCTACAAAGTGCACTCCAAGATATGCCTGGTTAGCCGCCTGGAAAAGCAAAAGATTGTGCATTATGCCTGTTTATCAACCGGGAACTTTAACGAAAAGACGGCCAGGATATATGCCGATCATACACTGTTTACGGTAAACAAAAAAATAACCGACGATTTGGATGTTGTATTTAGATCGCTCAAGAGGAACACCTTGCCCAAAGGACTGAAAACCTTGATCGTATCGCCCATTGATTCCAGGCCGGCTATTTACAAACTGATAGATACCGAGATAAAAAATGCGAAGGCGGGCAAAAAGGCCTACATGATACTAAAAATGAACAGCCTTGCCGATGAAGGCCTTATCAATAAACTTTACCAGGCAAGTAACGCGGGTGTTAAAATAAAAATGATCATCAGGGGTATGTGCTGCCTTGTGCCGGGAGTGAAGGGATTCAGTGAGAATATTGAAGTGATAAGTATCGTGGATAAGTACCTGGAGCATGCCCGCGTACACATTTATTGTAACGGGGGAGACGAATTGATTTACCTTACTTCGGCAGATTTTATGAGCCGCAATATTGATACCCGGGTTGAAGTTGGTTTCCCGATTTTAGACGAGCGTTTAAAAAAGGAAGTTAAAGATATCATTAACATTCAATTGCATGATAATACCAAGGCTCGCGAAATAAATAGTGCCAACAGCAATAAATACCACAAAACCAACGCGGCCGAATCGCACCGGGCGCAAATTGAGATATACAATTACCTGAAAACTAAAAACAAATAAGTTGAGATACGCAGCTATAGATATTGGTTCAAACGCAGTAAGACTGCTTATTGCCGATATTATTGAAAATCACGGTTCCTTTTCGTTCAAAAAAAATACGTTGATCCGGGTGCCTTTACGCCTGGGCGATGACGCTTTTATCCAACACAGTATTTCGGATAAAAAAGCTGCCGATCTGGTAAAATCAATGAGCGCTTTTCGCAATTTAATGGATGTTTACAAGGTAACCCATTACCTGGCCTATGCCACATCGGCTATGCGCGAAGCTACCAACGGTGAGGATGTGGTTAAACTGATTAAGGAACAAGCTAATATCGACCTGGAGATTATTCATGGTTCCAAAGAAGCCAAGGTGATTTACGCCAGCCATGCCGAGCAAACCATTGATAAAAGCAAAAGTTATTTATACATTGATGTTGGCGGCGGTAGTACCGAGCTTTCTTTGTTTTCGGCAGGTGAGTTAATGGCCTCCAAATCGTTCAATATTGGCACTATCCGTATTCTGGACAACCAGGATACCGAAGAAACCTGGGATGAAATGAAGGAGTTTATCCGCGAACATACGCGTGGCTATAAACAGTTGCTGGGTATTGGTACAGGTGGCAATATTAATAAACTGCACCGTTTAGCGGAGGAAGGAGACGAGACCCCAATGGCTTTTGCCAAGCTAAAATCATTGTATACTTACCTTAATTCGTTCTCGCTTAAAGATCGCATTAACGTGCTTGGTTTAAACCAGGATAGGGCTGATGTTATTATTCCGGCCTGCGAAATTTATTTGACGGTTATGAAAAATGCGGGGATAAAACAAATATACGTACCCCGTGTAGGCATGGTTGACGGTATAATTCAAACCTTAATAGATACGAATTTATCTTAACAAAAAGATAACGTAAAAATATTTTTACAAATTTGCTTTATAATATAAAAACTGTTAGTACATTTGTAGTGCCCTCTCAAGGGCATGTTTTTCATAGGTAGATGTAGGGTCGGGTACTTGTATTCGACCCTTTTTTGTGCCCGTATTTTTGGATTGTTGGAGAGATATAATGAAGAAGAAGATTGTAGTTGCCATCACCGGCGCCAGCGGCGCTATTTATGCCCACCTGTTATTAAAAAAGTTAAACCAGCTAAAAGATCAAATTGCCGAAGTTGCCGTTGTGATGTCGGATAACGCGAAAGATGTTTGGCGCTTTGAGTTAGGGAACGACGATTACAGCAAGCAAAACTATAAGTTTTATGCCAAAAACGATTTTATGGCGCCCTTTGCCTCCGGGTCGGCAAAGTTTGATACCATGGTAATTGTGCCGTGTTCTATGGGTACCCTGGGACGCATAGCAGGAGGAATATCTGACGATTTGATAAGCCGCGCTGCCGATGTAATATTGAAGGAACGCCGCAAACTTATCCTTGTTGCACGTGATACCCCTTTTAACCTTATTCACATTCGCAATATGGCCACTGTTACCGAGGCCGGGGGGATTATTTGCCCCGCCATACCATCATACTACAGCAAACCACAAACTATCGAGGAACTGGCGATGACGGTAGTGAACCGTGTTGTTGACCTCATAGGCTTGCAGAACGAAAGCTATGAGTGGATGGGGATATAATTATCATTAGATGTTTTTGTAGACTTAAAGGAAAATGTTTACCTTGGTTAAGCCAAAATTAAACTCCGGTTCACCCGAATAATGAAATCTAAGTCGACTGCATACACTTTATGTTTTTTTTTAGGTGTATTGGGTGCGCACAAGTTTTATCTCAATAAAACAGGCGTTGGTATGCTTTATTTTTTTACGCTTGGCTTGGCTGGCATCGGGTGGATTATCGATCTGTTTACCCTGGGCAGCCAGGTAGATGCCTGTAATGCTTTAATCAAACGGCGTTCTGTTGTTAATGCGCCCGATTACCGTAGCGCTGCTACGCAGCCAAGCCTATCAGAGCAATTACATAAACTTCATATGCTAAAAGAAAAAGGTATAATAAGCGATGAAGAATACGCCCGGCTAAAGAGCAAAGTATTAGCATAAGCTGCTTTTAATCTCATTTTTATTAGTGCATGTTAACGGGAGGATTGGCTACAAATAATTAACCCCAAAGTAAAATCACTAATTCAGTAACTCAGTAATTCACTAATTGCTTATCTTTGCGCCCTTGCAATGAATAAGAAAGTAGCTTTTTATACCCTTGGCTGTAAGTTAAATTACTCGGAAACCTCTTCAATAGGCCGGATGTTTACCCAGGCCGGTTACGATACGGTTGAGTTTTCAAACACGCCCGACGTTTTTGTGATTAATACCTGCTCGGTAACCGAAAACGCCGACAAGAAGTGTAAAAAGATAGTTAAAGAAGCACTCAAGATATCCCCGAATGCTTACGTAACCATTGTAGGTTGCTATGCTCAGTTAAAGCCACAGGAAATTGCCGATATTCCCGGCGTTGACATGGTACTTGGCGCTGCCGAAAAATTCCAGATCATTGATCATATTACCGATCTTACTAAAAAGCCCAAAGCAGTTGTATACAACCAACCTGTGAGCGAGGCCAACCAGTTTGTACCGGCATATTCTTTTGGCGACCGTACCCGTACGTTCCTGAAAGTTCAGGATGGCTGCGATTATTCCTGTACCTTTTGCACCATCCCCCTGGCCCGCGGTGCCAGCAGAAGTGATACCATTGGCAACGTAATTGAGCAGGCCAAACAGATAAGTGCTTCGGGAGTAAAAGAAATAGTACTTACAGGTGTTAACCTGGGCGATTTCGGGATCCGCAACGGGCAACGGGAGGATAAGTTTTTTGACCTGGTTAAAGCCCTCGACGAGGTGGAGGGAATAGACCGGATCCGCATTTCCTCTATCGAACCAAACCTGCTTACCGACGAGATAATTGCTTTTGTGGCTACTTCAAAACGGTTTGTTCCCCATTTTCACATTCCGCTTCAGTCTGGTTCCGACAAAATACTCGGCCTGATGCGCCGTCGCTATAAACGCGATTTGTATGTAAACCGTGTGGCCAAAATAAAAGAACTGATGCCCGATTGCTGCATCGGCGTTGATGTTATTGTAGGTTTCCCCGGCGAAACACGTGAAGATTTTATTGATACCTATAATTTTTTAAACGATCTGAACGTTTCATACCTGCACGTATTTACTTACTCCGAAAGGGAAAATACCCTGGCCGCCGAAATGAAAGGCGCAGTACCTGGTTCAACCCGGGCGGATAGAAGTAAAATGCTGCACATATTGTCCGATAAGAAACGCCGGGCTTTTTACGAAACCCAGTTGGGTAAAACCGATGAGGTTTTATTTGAAGGTGACATAAAAGATGGCTTTATGCACGGCTTTACCCGCAATTATGTAAAGGTAAAGGCCAAATACGACCCTATATTGGTAAACGAATTGAAAAAGGTTTGCTTAACAAATATTTCACCGGATGGTGATGTCGAAATAACAGAAGGCGAAGAAATATTAGTTCATTAAAACGCTATCTTCGCTTCAAAATACAACCTATGTTTCCAACCATAACATCGCTTCTGCAATATCTTTTCGGTTTTAACTTTCCGTTGCCTATACAAACATTTGGTTTTTTTGTGGCTATAGCTTTTATGGCAGCATACTGGGCCTTTGTTCAGGAATTTAAACGGAAAGAGAAGCTGGGAATTCTTCATTCATCAAAAAGAATGGTCATGGTTGGGCAACCTGCTTCGGCAGCCGAATTGGCCGGTAACGCTGTATTTGGTTTTATTTTAGGTTATAAATTAATCGATTCGGCATTAAATTATCACGCACTTTTAGATGATACACAGGGTTTCCTGCTGTCATTAAGAGGGAATTGGATAGGTGGCATTTTAGGCGCTGCAGCTTTTGCTTACTGGGCTTATTACGAAAGCGAAAAGCAAAAATTAGCCAAACCCGAAAACAGGGAAGTAACCGTACACCCGTACGAAATGATGGGCAGCATTTTGTTGTGGGCTGCTATATTTGGCTTTGCAGGTGCCAAGTTATTTAACGCCCTTGAAAACTGGGGCGATTTTATGAAAGACCCGGTTGGCATGCTAATAGGTTTTAGCGGCCTTACTTTTTACGGTGGCCTCATCTGCGGCGGCGCAGCAGTGTTATATATAGCCAATAAAAACGGAGTTAAGCCTTTAGATATGCTGGATATTGGCGGCCCGGGTATGATGCTGGCTTATGCATTAGGGCGTGTTGGCTGCCAAATGTCGGGCGATGGTGATTGGGGTATAGTAAACCTTGCGCCGAAACCAGGCTGGTTAAGTTGGGCACCTGATTGGGCGTGGTCTTTTAAATTCCCTCACAATGTTAATGACGAGGGCGTTCCACTGGCAAATTGCATAGGTAAATTTTGTCATGAACTGCAATACCCCGTATACCCAACATCGTTATATGAATGTATCATCTGCCTGATACTATTTGCGTTCCTGTGGAGTATCCGCAAACAGATAAAAAATTCAGGTGTGCTTTTTGGTATTTATATGATATTGGCCGGTGTTGAACGGTTTTTTATCGAACTGATACGCGTAAATACAAAATACCATGTGGCTGGTATCAGCTTTACCCAGGCCGAAATGATTTCGCTGATCATGGTTATTGGTGGTGCGTTGTTAATTGTCAACGGTTTAAAAAATAAAAAAACAGCTACGTTACAGCATGGCTAATAAAAAACAGGCTCACAAGCTGTTAAATAACCAGGTATTCAGGTTTGTACTTTCGGCTGGTGCCGGTTTTTTAGTCGATATCTCTGCCTTTTATCTTTTTTATCACAACCTGTTAGCCAGGCGCACTTATCTCATAGGTTCATACACTTTCCGTAATTCCACTTTATCGTTAGCCATCTCGTTTTTGCTTGGGGTTATAGTCAATTTCGCTATTACCCGCGCTCTTGTTTTCGCCGAATCAAAATCATCTGCTTATAAGCAGTTTTTTCGCTTTGTTGCAGTGGCTTGCGTCGGTTTTTTTGCAAACCTGGCGCTTATAAAAATTTTGATCCAGGCTTTCGGTATTTATCCTCCTGTGGCACGCATAGGTGCTGCTTTAAGCTTGTTTTTTGCAAGCTTTTTTATTCATAAGGTATTTTCATTCAGCTTATCATTACGTAAACATGCAACTCCAAAACATAACGCAACAGGTAATTGAAATAGCCAAACAGGCAGGCGATTTTATCAGGCAGGAACGCAAATCATTCAGCCCTGATAAAATTGAATACAAAGGGCTCAATGATATGGTTTCATACGTTGACCAAACAGCCGAACGGATTATTGTTGAAGGCTTGAAAAAAGTACTACCCGAATCTGGTTTCATCACCGAAGAAAAAACCACTACCATAGTGGGCGACCGGTATAACTGGATTATCGACCCCTTGGATGGCACTACCAATTTTATTCACGGCCTGCCGGCTTATTCGGTAAGTATAGCATTAAAAGAATATGATGAACTGGTAGCGGGCGTTGTGTACGAAATAAATCAGGATGAATGTTTTTACGCATGGAAAGATGCTCCGGCTTACCTGAATGGCAATGAGATTCATGTAAGCAAAAATACCACGGTAAGTACAAGTCTTATCGCTACAGGTTTCCCTTACTATGATTTTACCAAGCAGGCCCAATACATTGAACTATTTACCGAATTGATGAAAAGCAGCCACGGCCTGCGTCGCATTGGTTCGGCAGCTGTCGACCTGGTTTACACCGCCTGCGGCCGCTTTGACGCCTTTTACGAATACAACCTGAACGCCTGGGATGTAGCCGCCGGAATCGTAATTGTAAAACAGGCGGGTGGCGATATAGTAAACTTTAAAGGGGGAAGTGAAGTACTGGATACAAGGGAATTGTTGGCTAGCAATGGTATAATAACAGGGGAGATGCTAACGGCGATACAGAAATATTTCAAGTAATACACACGAATATCACTAATTGAATCGAATTTCACGGATTTTTAAAGCACAATTTTTAAAAATCAGATCAAATTGCCACAAATGCAATAGCACCAATTTATTCGAACACTGATTGTGTAATTCGAATAAATTGATGCCATTTCTGTCCTAATTCAATTCGCGAAATTCGATTCAATTAGTGAGGTTCGTGTGTAATTATAGTGCTTCAGATACCACTTCGGTAACTTCAGGAACCATGCGTTTAAGCAGGTTTTCGATGCCTGCTTTAAGCGTTATGGTTGATGACGGGCAACCGCTGCATGAGCCGCGAAGCTCGACAGTTACCACACCTTCATTAAACGAACGGTAGGAAATAGCACCACCATCCTGCTCAACAGCCGGGCGAACATAGTCATGCAATATCTGCTGAATTTTAACTTCAGTTTCAGATCCTTCGAAGTTTGTTTCTTCAGACTGCTCTTCTAATTGGATCTTCAATTCCGATTCAACCGCGCCCTTTACAAACTCTTTCATGATGGGTTCAACGTCGGCCCAGTCGCTTTCATCGGTTTTGGTGATGGTAACGAAGTTGCTGGCGAAGAAAACACCATTTACAAACGAAAATTTATATAGTTCCTTAGCGAAAGGCGATTTATCGGCGCTTTCTTTAGTAGCAAAATCGACACTGCCATTAATCAGCAACTTGTTCACAATGAACTTCATTGTTGCCGGGTTTGGCGTTGATTCGGTATATACGTTGATATTCATCGAAATTCTATTTAGATTAATTAAACAAATTTAATCACCTTTTTGATTTAAATACAATACTAAAATTGTTATGACGGGCAGATGATAGATGTGCAGATATGCAGATTTCAGATGTGCAGATGATTTGAATGGGTAGCATTATAAAAATCACTCATCTGCACATCTGTAATTTGAAATCGGCACATCAAATCCCCGTATAATTTAATGGCGTAATTTGTTTCAATTCATTTTTTACGCTATCGCTTACCTGCAAGGTATCAACAAATTCTGCGATAGTTTGAGCGTTTATCTGTTGATTGGTGCGGGTAAGGTCCTTTAATGCTTCGTATGGGTTAGGGTAGCTCTCGCGCCTTAATATAGTTTGGATAGCCTCAGCAACTACAGGCCAGTTGGCTTCCAGGTCGGCGATGATGGCGTCCTGGTTAAGTAATAGCTTGTTTAAGCCTTTGATGGTAGATTTTATGGCGATTAAAGTATGCGCTACAGGCACACCTATGTTACGTAAAACTGTTGAGTCTGTTAAATCGCGCTGTAATCTCGAAACAGGCAGTTTGGCGGCCAAGTGCTCAAACAAAGCATTGGCGATGCCTAAGTTACCCTCCGAGTTCTCAAAATCAATAGGATTAACTTTATGCGGCATGGCCGATGAGCCTACTTCGCCCGCTTTTATTTTCTGCTTAAAGTAGTTCATGGATATGTAAGTCCACATATCGCGATCAAGATCAATCAGGATATTATTGATGCGTTTTAAAGCATCGCATTGAGCGGCAAAGTTATCGTAATGCTCAATCTGGGTAGTAAACTGCGAGCGGCTCAGCCCTAATACATCATTCACAAAATGATTTCCGAAAGCTTTCCAATCCTTAGTAGGGTAAGCTATATGGTGCGCGTTGAAATTGCCTGTAGCGCCCCCAAATTTGGCCGAGTATTTTACCGATTTCAAAATCTCCAGCTGGCCTTCAAGCCGTTCCACAAAAACCTCAACCTCTTTACCAAGCCTTGTTGGCGAGGCCGGTTGCCCGTGTGTGTGCGCCAATAATGGAATATCTTTCCAATCGGCGGCATAACCCTTTAATGTATCAATTAACTGGCTGATGGCAGGGTAATAGGCGTTGTTTATAGCAAGTTTAAACGTGTAAGGGATAGCTGTATTGTTGATATCCTGCGATGTCAAACCAAAGTGGATAAACTCTTTAAATGCATCTAAACCGCCTAATTTATCAAACTCATTTTTGATAAAATACTCTACGGCTTTTACATCATGGTTGGTAATTTTCTCAATCTCCTTGATGCTTTGAGCATCGGCCTCGGTAAAGTTTTTATAAATATCGCGTAACTTTTCTACCAGATTGACATCAAAACCTTGTAACTGAGGCAAAGGATATTCCACCAATGCTATAAAATATTCAATCTCGACAAATACACGGTATTTGATCAGGGCGTATTCGGAAAAATAATCAGCAAGTTCGGCGGTGATGTTTCGGTAACGGCCATCAATTGGCGAAATTGCAGAAAGCGGAGACAAGTTCATTGAAATATAATTTTTTGCAAAGATAGGAAAATTGATATGCAGGCGGGCGAATTTGAATATTTGAAAATTTGAAGATTTGAAAATGCCAGAAAAGTTCTTCATCTTATAATTTTCAAATTCTCAAATCATCAAATTTTCAAATAAAATGAGTTTTTTGTCGTAAAAAAGTCATTTCAGTTGGAAACTTTGAAATCAAAAAATGTTTCCTTAGTTTTGACCCGGAAAGTCAATGAGTCAAATAGAAAGAATAATTGAAGGTGGCGAAGAGCTGTTTTTAAAGGCAGGCATCAAGAGCGTAACCATGGACGATATAGCCAGGCACCTGGGTATGTCGAAAAAAACCATATACCAGTTTTTTAAGGACAAAAACGAATTGGTAACAGCAATGGTTAAAAAGAAGCTGAAAGAGGATGAGGAGCAAATGATCGAGTTCATCAGTAAATCTGCCAATGTGATAGAGGAAATGATGAACATGACCAAATGCTCGGAAGATATGTTTTCGCGTATCAACCCGATAGTAATTCATGACATGCAAAAGTATCATCCTGATGCGTGGAAGGTTTTTCAGCAATTTAAAAATGAGGTTTTGATTAGCACCCTGGAAGAATTATTAACAAAAGGTATTAAACAAGGTTACATAAGACCCGAAATTGACGTAAGGATAGTTGCGCGCATGAGGGTAAACACGGTGGAACTTGGATTTAACACCACGATATTCCCGATAGCGGAGTTTAATACCTGGAAGGTGCAGGTCCAGTTTTTAGAACATTTTAACTATGGCATTTGCACCCTTAAGGGGTACAAGCTTTTAAATCAGTACAGGAACATACAGGAAGATTAATTTAATACTGCTGACATAAGGCTGTCAAAATCGGCCCGGATATTTGGGGCACAATAGATAAAAAATCACCAAACAACTATATATACAATGAAATATTTATTTTTTACGGCCACATTTTTGGGAGCCATAGCCCTTAAAAGCTATGCCCAGGAAACGCCACCTAATAATCAAACTTTTAATTTCAGCGTGCAGGACTGTGTTAATTATGCTTATGAGCACCAGAATACCGTAGTTAATGCCGGTCTTGATGTTAAAAGTGCCGAATATAAAATTAAGGAAACAACAGGCACAGGGCTGCCTCAAGTAAACGGCAGCGCATCATTTACTGATTACCTTAAGATTCCAACAAGTTTATTACCAGGCGAGTTTTTTGGAGCGCCGGGTACATTTATCCCGGTGAAATTCGGTGTAAAGTACAATTCAAACCTGGGGTTGAGTTTAACACAAAAAATATTCGACGGCAGTTATTTTGTAGGTTTAAAAGCATCAAAAACCTATAAGGAATTATCTGAGCGCAGCTACACGCGAACCAAAATTGCCGCCAATATAGCTGTAACAAAGGCTTATTACCAGGTTTTGGTTAGCGATGAACAAATTAAGCTTTATGATGCCAATATTGCACAACTAAAACAACAGGTTGATCAAACCGTGGCGCAAAACAAACAGGGCTTTGTTGAACTCATTGATGTTGACCGTATAACTGTTCAATACAATAACCTGGTAACTAATCGCGAAAATGTGGTACGCTCGCTTGCACTGAATTATCAGATGTTAAAATTCCAGATGGGTATGCCAATCGAGTTTAGCTTAACACTTAAAGATAAATTGGTTGATATTAAATTAGATAATAACGTGGCAGAATTAGGCACCGATACCGCCTTTTATCATAAGCGCATTGAATATGCTTTACAGGAAACTGATAAGAAAGTAAATGAATTGCTGCTCCAAAATAAAAAGGCAGCTTATTTACCTACGTTGAATTTTAACGGCAATTATGCGGCATCATACCAGGATAATAGTTTTGGAAATTTATATAAAAATTCTTTTCCATCGAGCTATATAGGCCTTTCATTAAACGTGCCTATTTTTAGCAGTGGCCAACGGAGTAATCAGGTAAAAGAAGCCAAAATTTCGTTAATGCAATCACAAAACAACCTGGTAGATCTAAAAAATTCGCTGAACCTGAATGCCAGGGTGGCCTCTGTCGCTTACATTAATGGTTTACAATCATTAAATAACCAAAAAGCCAATCGGGAACTGGCGCAGGAAGTTTTAAGGGTATCAAAAATAAAATATCAGCAGGGAGTAGGCTCAAGTATTGAGGTTACACAGGCACAAACCGCACTTGAAGATGCCGATAACAAATACATTCAGGGGTTATATGATGCACTGGTAAGTAAAGTTGATCTTGACCAGGCCTACGGACGAATTCAATAAAACAAAAACTAAACTCACTATATAAAAACGACATGAAAAAAATATTATACATACCGGCAGCTTTGATTCTTTTGGTGGCTGCCTGCACAAGCAAACCAAAAGATAAAAAAACGGAACTTGCCGACCTTAAAAAACAGCAGGCCGACTTAAACGCCAAGATTACCAAGCTACAAGCTGAGGTTGGCACAACAGATTCGGCTAAGACCACTGACGTAAGTACTGTGGTGTTACAGCCGTCAACTTTTACCAACTATGTACAGATACAGGGTAAAATTGATGCGCAGGATAACGTAGTAGCTTATCCGCAGGCATCGGCTATTATCACTGGTTTGTATGTAAAGGCAGGCGATCACGTACACAAAGGTCAGGTGCTGGCACAACTTGACAATAACGTTCTGTTGCAAAATATTGCGCAAACTGAAGCACAGGTTAACCTGAACCAAACACTGTATAATCGCCAAAAAAATCTGTGGGACCAAAAAATTGGCACCGAGGTTCAGTTTTTGCAGGCGCAAACTACGCTGCAAGCCAGTAAAAGGGCTTTGGCCGGGCTAAAACAACAGGCAAGTTTGTATAAGATTATATCGCCGATAAACGGAACGGTCGACCAAATGGACCTGAAACTTGGCCAGGCAATTAGCCCTGCCAACCCGGTTGGTATCCGTATTGTTAATGCCGATGCTTTAAAAGTTAAGGCGGATGTACCTGAGTCATACTCAGGTAGTGTTAATACAGGTAACGAAGTTAAAATTTTAGTGCCCGATGCAAAAGATTCACTGGTTACCAAAGTAACCTTCGCTGCTAAAGTGATTGACCCGACTTCACGCAGCTTTGGGGTAGAGGTTAAACTACCAGTACGCAAAACTTTACGCCCCAATATGACGGCCATTATACAAATCGCTAACTACACCAGGTCGAATACAATTGCAGTACCTGTAAAAGCCATTCAAAAATCGGAATCGGGCGATTATGTTTTTCTTAATCAAAATGGCATCGCCAAAAAGGTAAATGTTAAATCGGGGGCAACCTACGGTGGCCAAACGGAAATATTATCAGGATTAAAAGCCGGCGATATATTAGTTACCGAAGGCGCTACCGAAATTGAGGATGGTGATAAAATTAAGGTTTTAGAATCAGCGAAATAATTTATTAAACACTTGATCTGTCAATTATGAAAGATTCAACTAAAGAATTTGGACCCTCAAGCTGGGCCATCGACAATAAAACGGCCATATATGTACTCATATTTTTGGTTACCGTATTAGGTTTGGTAAGTTATAACAACTTGCCTAAAGAAAACTTTCCTGATATAGCACAATCGAAGGTGTTTGTTTCGACTGCATTTATAGGTCAATCGCCTCAAAACGTGGAAAACCTGGTAACACGCCAGATTGAAAAAAAGTTAAAATCGTTAAAAGGGCTTAAAAAGGTAACCTCAAACTCGGCCCAAAACATATCTTTAATAACAGCTGAGTTTAATGCTAACATCGATATCCGGGATGCCAAAATTGATGTTAAAGAGGCTGTTGATAAAGCAAAGCCGGATTTGCCGCAAAATGATAACAACCTTAAGGAATCGACCATAAGCGATATCAATGTGGCCGATCTTCCGATCCTGTACATCAATATATCAGGTAACTACGACTTGAAAAAACTAAAGGAGTACGCTGATAACTTAAAAGACGACATTGAAAGTTATAAGGAAATTTCAAAAGTTGATGAAGTAGGCGCATTAACGCCCGAGATACAGGTTAACGTGGATATGAATAAGATGACGGCAGCACAGATCAGCTTTAGCGATATCACGCAGGCTATCGGGAACGAAAATATTCTCGCATCAGTAGGTAATGTTACTACCGATGGTGTGCGCCGCAGTATCGATATCAAACAGGATTTTAAGGATGCCGATCAGGTAGCGGCTATGGCTATCCGTAACCCCAAAGGGCAGGCAGTTTATTTGCGTGATATTGCCGAGATAAAGGATTCGTTTTTGGAGCAGGAAAGTTTTGCCCGCTTAAAAACCAATGATAACGCCAACTTTAAAAATGTAATTACATTAAACGTAAGTAAAAGAGCAGGCGAAAACCTGATCCAGGCATCAGATAAGATCAATGAACTTATTAAACAAAAGCAAAAAACAGTTTTCCCTAAAGGCTTGAATATTACGGTAACTGGTGATCAGTCGGACAAAACCCGTACAACACTTAACGACCTGATAAATACAATAGTAATTGGTTTTATCCTGGTAACGGTTATCCTAATGTTTTTCATGGGTACTACCAATGCCATATTTGTAGCTTTATCGGTGCCGCTATCATGCTTTATAGCTTTTCTGATAATGCCCTGGATAGGTTTTACGCTTAACATGATTGTACTGTTCTCATTCCTGCTGGCCTTAGGTATAGTGGTGGATGATGCCATTGTGGTTATTGAAAACACACACCGCATATTTGCCAATGGAAAGGTACCCATTAAGCAGGCCGCCAAAATAGCTGCCGGCGAGGTGTTTTTGCCAGTATTCTCGGGTACCATGACCACGCTTGCCCCATTTGTACCGTTGGCATTCTGGAATAGTTTGATTGGACATTTTATGTTCTTCTTACCTATCACCCTAATTATAACCTTGCTGGCGTCACTGGTTGTTGCTTATATTATCAACCCGGTTTTCGCAGTTGATTTCATGAAACCTCATTTTGATGGTGAGCACGATCATCCCAAATTTGACCGTAAGGTAAAGCGAGCAATGATATACCTGCTTATTGCCACAGTTGTTGGTTACCTGATAAACTTTGGCATAGGTAATTTTATGGTGCTGATAATAGCACTGTATCTTTTAAATCACTTTGTGCTGTTAAAGGTTATAGACAGGTTTCAGAAAAACGCATGGCCGCGTTTTCAGCAATGGTATGCCAAATGGCTCGAGAAAGCAGTACACTTTCCTAAAACCATGTTGTTTGGTACTATGGGTTTATTTGTTTTTGCCATAGTTTTAATGAGCTTAATTGGTAAAACACCCGAGTTTTTCCCTTCTGGCGATCCTAACTTTGCCTATGTGTACATTACCATGCCGATAGGTACCGACCAGACTTATACAAACGAAGTGACCAAAAAGCTGGAGAAACGAGTGGCCGAAGTGGTTGAACCGGATAAAGACATTGTATCGTCGGTTATTTCAAACGTTACCAAAGGAGTTACAGATCCTACTGATGAAGATCAGGGAGACTATGAAAATAAAGGCAAAGTAACGGTTGCATTTGTTGAATTTGGCAAGCGTAATGGTAAAGATACAAAAGCGGTTTTAAAAAGAATCCGCGAAGCAGTTCAAGGTGTGCCAGGGGCTAAAATATCAGTAACACAGGAAAATAGCGGTCCGCCGGTACAAAAGGATATCAGTATTGAAATAATCGGTGATAACCTTGATTCCTTGGTTAAAACAGGTGATCGTTTGAAAAACTATTTGGTTAAACAAAATATCGCCGGTATCGAAAATTTAACTGCCGATGTGCAAAGTGATAAACCTACCATTGTTTTTGATGTTGACCGTGAGCGTGCTAACCGGGAAGGTATATCTTCTGGTACCATTACCCAAAATTTGGCTACCGCAATATTAGGTGCCAAAGCCGCTGATTTTAGGAATACCAAGGAAGATGATTACCAGATAAAGGTGCGTGCATTGCAGAGTCAGCGAGGGGATATCGACGCCCTTAAAAACCTTAAGGTTACTTATCGTGACATGGCAACGGGTGGTTCTATTCGCCAGGTACCCATTTCTGCATTTACTGATGTGCGGTATACAACTACCTACAGTAACATTAAACGTAAACAACAAAGGCGTGTGCTAACATTAGGATCAAACGTAATAAAACCATTTAATCCCAACGATGTTAACGCAAACATTAAATTGGCCATCAATAACTTTAAAGCGCCCGACAATGTATCTATAAGAATGGGTGGTGGACAGGAAGACCAGATGGAAGCAATGACCTTTCTGTTATCTGCACTTGGTGTATCATTTGGTTTGATATTGGTTATTTTAATGATCCAATTTAACTCTATTGGTAAAACATTTATCATTATCAGCGAGATCTTCTTTAGTATCATTGGGGTACTGCTGGGGGTAACCATATTCCACATGACGATGTCAATAGTAATGACAGGTATTGGTATCATAGCACTTGCCGGTGTGGTTGTCCGAAACGGAATCCTGCTGGTAGAATTTACCGATATGCTGATAGAACAAGGTGCAAGCGTTCACGATGCCGTAGTTGAAGCGGGCCATACCCGTATGACGCCGGTATTGTTAACCGCTACTGCAGCTATATTAGGTTTGATACCATTAGCTGTAGGTTTTAATATCGACTTTGTAGGCTTGTTCACCCACTTTGCACCACACATTCACTTTGGTGGCGATAACGTAGCCTTCTGGGGGCCATTAGCCTGGACAATGATCTTCGGCCTTGGTTTTGCTACCATCATCACCCTGATCCTGGTGCCATGTATGTACCTTATACGTTACAACCTGAAAGCACGGCTTTTTGGTAAAAAGGAAGAAAAACATGTACCGGTTTTAGAAGCAGAAGAAGTTTAACTTTTTAAACTACAAAGAATAATGGCCGCCCTGAATTTATCGGGGCGGCTTTTTTGTTATGGAATAATTTTGACTGTGCTGGTTGCCTTTTATAATTCCGGTATTTAATTATTGATTTATATGTTTTATACAGAACATAATAAGCACTGCTTGGTTTAAATGGTATAATAAGCACTAATATGGAACTCAAAATAACACATCCTTTTTGGCAGGTTATGGGGTTGGGCGCTTTGGCCGGTATGCGGTCAACATCGGCACCGGTTATTGCCAATCATATATTAAGCCATCATCAAACCAAACGACTTGATCATTCCCCGTTAAAATTTATGCAATCCAGGAATGTCGCATTGGCACTGAAATTATTAGCCGTAGGCGAGATCATCGGCGATAAATTACCATCTGCCAAAGATCGAGTTAAACCGGTTTCAGTTGTGTTCAGGATGATGTCTGGCGCGCTTGCCGGTGCCAGTGTATATAAAGCAACAGGGGGCAACCCGGCTGCCGGCGCTTTAATTGGCAGCGCGGCGGCTTTTGCATCAACATTTGGCAGTTTTTGGTTGCGTAAAGATGCTGTTAAAGCCAGTAATGTAACTGATCCGTTTGTTGGCGCTATAGAAGATGCCCTGGTAATTGGCAGCGGTATTGAATTTTCAAATGCAGCTTAAGCCTCGGCTTTATGCTGCAAATATTTTTCAAGGTTACTAACCTCGTTCCTGATTCTTGGCAAGCTGCCAGGGTAGTTTTGCTGGATAAAGCCAACCAGGTTTTCGCGGACGTAGCAGCGCAGGTCAAACGCTTCTGATGAGTTGCGGGCGCTCATGAGTACCCGTACCTCAATGTTGTTTTCTTTGGTATCCGTTACCTGTACCACCTGCACTTTTTTATCCCACAGCGGGCTTAAATTAATCAGCCGCTCAAACTCCGTACGGATAGCATCCAGCGGAATGGTATAATCCACATACAAAAACACGGTACCCAAAATTTCGGATGAGGTGCGTGTCCAGTTTTGAAATGGCTTGGTGATGAAGTAATTGATGGGGAGTATCAATCTTCGTTTGTCCCAGATGTTTAGTACTACATAGGTTAAGGTAATCTCTTCCACGCGTCCCCATTCGCCTTCAACAACCAGCACATCATCAATACGGATAGGCTGGGTAAACGCTATCTGGAAACCGGCCAGCAGGTTACCCAATGAGGTTTGCGCCGCAAAGCCCACAATAATACCGCCTATACCAACACCAGTTAGTAAACCTGTACCAATTTTGCGCATGCTGTCAAAGCTAAGCAGGATGATGGCGATGGTTACAAACACAATAAGTACCACCAAAAACTTGCGGATAAACTGTATTTGTGTACGCACTTTACGCTCAACCAGGTTATCGGCTTTGTTAAGGTCGTAAGTGTGGTAAATATAATCTTCAAGTACGCTTATAGAGCGCACCAGGATGCCCGCGAATGATATGGTAAGGCAAATCTCAATTGTTTTATCAAGCGGGCTAAGGTAGGCTTTATCCATCCGCATTAGCGGGATAAACAGGTTGAACAGGAACAAAGGAATAAAGTAGGTTATGGCCTTACCCAGGTTTACGATGACAGATCTGAAGAAAGAATAATCCGTAGCTTCTTTTTTTGCATAAACTTTAAATAATCGTGTAACTGCAACCTTTATGAGCAAACCTATCAGGATAGCTGTTACCATTATAATAAGGTTCCATAGGATGGCGGGGATTTGTTTAGAAAATTCAAGCAGATCAGGGGGCAGTCTGTTAACAATATTCATGCTTAATAATGTTAGTTAATTACTTTCATAAATACTACGAATGTAAAATTGTTTTAACAACACGTAATGAAAGGGGACTTGGTACAGTTATGTATAGATTTTTTGATAGATTTGTTTAAAAAGTCAGGAATTTAGTTTTTATGCTGACTGGGATTTAATAATTGATACGGCAATGGCTACAACCCACGACCATCAGGATATAAAAAGGGAAAAGATATTAGAGGCATCGTACGAGCGTTTTTTACATTATGGTTATTCAAAAACCACGATGAATGAAATAGCCGGCGACCTTTCAATGTCAAAAGCACTGCTATATTATTACTTTCCGGATAAAAGCCAGCTATATATGGCCGTAATGCGAAAACTGGCTGTAGACTACCTGAAAAAACTGGAAGAAAAGGCTGATACATTCGGCAGCCTTAAAGAAGCTTTTGTGTTTCAGATAAACACCCATCACGATTTTATAGTAAGTAATTATAACTTTTTTGATTTTTTTAGGCTTAACGAGCAAAATTTGCCCGATACCATCTGGGAAATTGTTGAACAGGTGCACAAAGCCGAGCTTGCACTATTGGGCAACGCCGTTAAAAGCGAAATAGAAAAGGGCTGCATAAGCCCGATAGAAAAACCAGAGGAATTGGTAGACCTTTTATTGGATGCCATGCATGGCATCAGGGTAGGGGCCGTATCTCAAAAGAAAACAAGTTTCCCCCGCAAGGAGCACCTTGAAGAAATCAGGACCAAGAAGCTTTTGCTTACCGATATATTTATTAAGGGTTTGATGTATTGCTAACACTATAGGTTAAGTTAAGTACCGATTGGTATAATACCGGTTAGTATATATGTCAGTATCCCGTAAAAATGAATCAGTTGCTCCACACAATCTGTATATTATAGATACCTTTGTTTAAACATTCAATTCATAGGCTTTGTAAAAGCATCTATCTATTAATTGTTTATAACTTCCTATTTAATAAGAGGTGATTGTTTTAGAGTGATTTAGCCGGATGAAGATTTATTTTTCATCCGGCTTTTTGCCTCTTACCCTCCGGCGTTCTGTACACTGTTAAATGATTTGCATTAAAGGGCTAAAAATGACTAACATCAATATTGTGTTTTTTAGTAAAACTTAGTTAGCATTTCTCATTCACCCCCTTTTTGTTTTAAAACCCTTTGTCATTAAATTAATGCATCATATTCTGTTAGTTATGTTTTGTTTCGCCATTATGGATCAATTGATGCTGAAGCAGTACAACCGACCGCCCTTCAACCTGTATCGTTTCTTCGGCTTTAAATACTCCCTTTACTTTCTCGTTTGCTTTTTTATCTGTGTCAATCAAAAGCTCCCAGCTGGCCGCATATTCGGCAGTTGGCAGTTTGTAGTTTAATGGTTCACTATGGGCGTTAAAGATAATGTAAAAGCTATCGTCTATTATCTTATTACCTTCAGCGTTAACGCTATGTAACCCTAATCCGTTTAAAAAAACAGCAACTGATTTTGCAAAATCATGGTTCCAGTTATCTTCGCTCATTTCCGATCCACCCGGTAAAAACCAGGCGATATCGGCTACACCGCTTTTTTTTTCTACTTCGCCCTTAAACCAGTTCTTGCGTGAAAATGCCGCATGTTCTTTTCGCAATTTAATCAGCCTGCTCGTAAAGCCCATCAGATCTTTATCCATTGTGTCCCAGTTGATCCAGGATAATTCGTTGTCCTGGCAATAAGTATTGTTGTTGCCATTTTGGGTGCGGCTCATCTCATCGCCGGCAACAAGCATCGGTACTCCTTGCGATAGGAACAGGGTTGTTAGGAAATTTCGTTTTTGTTTTTCGCGCAATTCATTAATGGCTTCATCGTTAGTTGGACCTTCAACACCGCAGTTCCAGGAGCGGTTGTGGCTTTCGCCATCGTTGTTATCTTCTCCGTTGGCTTCGTTATGTTTTTCGTTGTAGGTTACCAGGTCGTTCAGGGTAAAGCCATCATGGGCGGTTACAAAATTGATGCTGGCTGTTGGCCTGCGGTATGATTTGTAAAGATCGGAACTGCCGGTAATCCTGTCGCCAAACTCGGCCAATGAACTTTCGGTACCGCTCCAGAAATCACGGATGCTGTCGCGATATTTGCCGTTCCATTCGGCCCATCCCGGCGGAAACTTGCCTACCTGGTAGCCGCCTTCGCCAATATCCCACGGTTCGGCAATCAATTTTACCTGCGATATACAGGGGTCCTGGTGAATAATATCAAAAAAAGCGCTTAGCCGGTTTACCTCGTGCAGTTCGCGCGCCAGCGTAGCGGCGAGGTCAAACCGGAAACCGTCAACATGCATTTCCAATATCCAGTAACGCAGGCTATCCATCATCAGGCGTAATACGTTGGGCAAATTGGCGTTTAGCGTGTTCCCGGTGCCTGTATAATCCATATAATACCGGTTATCCTCGGTCAGGCGATAGTAACAACAATTATCAATGCCGCGGAACGATAGGGTAGGCCCCATCTCGCTGCCTTCTCCGGTATGGTTATACACTACGTCAAGTATCACTTCAATGCCTGCCTTATGCAGCTCTTTTACCATGGTTTTAAATTCGGTTACCTGCTCGCCGAGCACACCGCTTGATGAGTAACGGGCATCGGGTGCAAAAAAGCCGATGGTATTATAACCCCAATAGTTGGTTAAGCCCATCTCAACCAGGTGCCTGTCATTTAAAAAATGATGGATAGGCATCAGTTCGATAGCGGTTATGCCAAGCGCTTTTAAATATTTGATAGTTACCGGATGACCGATGGCGGCACAGGTGCCCCTTATCTCTTTCGGAATATCGGGATGCATATTGGTGAAACCTTTAACGTGGGCTTCATATATCACCGAGTTAAAGTACTCGATACAAGGAGCTGCATCGCCCTCCCAATCAAAATTATGATCAACAACCACCGATTTGGGTACAAAGGCCGCATTATCGGTTTCACTAAAACTCAAATCTTTTTCATCGCTACCTATCTGATAGCCAAAAAGAGAATCGTCCCAGTTAATGGTACCCGATATGGCTTTAGCGTAAGGATCAAGCAAAAGCTTGTTGGGGTTAAACCGATGGCCGTTCTCGGGATCGTAGGGGCCGCTTACACGGTAACCGTAAAGCTGACCGGGTTTTAAACCGGGAATATAGATATGCCAGATGAGTTCGGAATATTCGGTAACCGGGATCCTTTCTGTTTCTACTTCATCTTCGGGGCTGTGAAACAAGCAAAGGTCAACGCCGGTAGCGTTCTCGGAGTATAGGGTAAAGTTTACGCCCTTACCATCCCATGTTGCGCCAAGTGGGAATGATTTACCAGGGTATGTTGTTATTTTCATAGGGGATGAGATACTTATCAAAAACTTAAATTATCAGCTATTTAAGGAAAAAGCGTTGGATTTGTTTGATCGTTATTTTTTTTATTACCTGTTAACTGATAACCACATTGTAAAAAAATGAACACATTGGTTGCTTTGGGTTTAAAATTGTTAATTTATAATTGATGGTTGTAAATTAACTTATGTAGCTTTGTATATCTATTATAATAAACCTATGAGTAAAAAAATATTTGTTGTTGAAGACGATGCAGATCTGTCTGACGCGATACAGATGATCCTGCATGACGAGGGCTACCGTACCGTTGCTTCGTTGGATAAAAACTCAATAAAAGGGGTTATATTACACATGCCAGATATGGTGTTGGTTGATTATAAGCTTAAAGATGGCTTTGGGAGCGAACTTTGCGTTGCTATCAAAAAACATCCGTTAACCTATCATATACCTGTAATATTGATTTCCGGTTACCCTGATTTGGCCGATATTGCTAAGGCATGCGGTGCCGACGCCTGGTTGAGTAAACCATTTGAACTGGCAGATCTTACCCGCCTGGTTGACCATTATTTGAAACGTGCAGCTTAACTAATAGTTAATTATTTTTTTGTTTTGTAAACCGGAAAATGTTAAGCGGCCTGTATCTGGTGGCCCTGTTGATGGCAGTTATCGGCAAATTGTAAATATTAAATAAACTGTATCTGACGTTATTTCGCCGGCCCTAAATCCCTTATTTGCCTATCCTGTAACTTTGCAAAAAATATAACCATGCAGGTTGCGCCTATCATGGCGAACAACATATCTGATTGTGTATCCCAGATATCGCCTTGCGTACCTAAAAATGAATCGCCGGATGAGCCTGACGCCAGGGATACAAACCATTCTATAAATTCGTATAACACACTGATAGTGGTACAAACGCAAACCGTCAGTACGGCCAGCCAGCCGCGTTTTTGGATAATATTTTTCCTGATGAATAATTCGCGGGTTATCAGGGCAGGTACAAAGCCCTGGGTAAAATGGCCAACTTTATCGTAGTTATTACGTACCTGATGAAAAACCTCCTTTACCCAATCAAACAACGGCACCAGCGCGTAGGTATAATGGCCTCCTATAAATAATACATAGCAATGCGCCAGTATCATAATGTAGGTAAAATAGCTGAACCTGAATTTGTTGAATGTTAAAACCAGGGCAATAAAACCTAAAATTGCCGGAAAAACTTCCAATATCCAGGTGAAATAGTCATGCGGGTATATGCCCGCACCTATTAAGCCGGCAAAAAACAAGAACACTAACAGGTAGTATTTTTTCATGTTACAATATGGGCATTAATTTCGGATAGTCGCAACCTGCCCGATAATTTGTCGCACCGGTACTGCTTGATAAAGGGATATAGGTGTTAAATTTGAATCATAAACCTGGTGAAGATGAAAGACAATAACAACGACAATCCATTGCATAAACTTTCGAACCCGGCACGGCGCGCCTTAGCCAAGGCCGGAATAACGGATATAAACCAGTTGTCGGCCTGGCACGAAGCTGATTTTATGAAACTACATGGTACAGGCAAAAAAGGCCTTCAAATACTTAAAGCATTAATGGCCGAAAGGAATATTGCGTTTAGGCAAGCGTAAATTGCGCTATCAGCTTAAGTTAACATCGGGCGTTCCGGCTGCTTTTCGTTTCGATCGGATCTTCAATAGCTGATACAAAACGCCGATTACAAATACGGCAACAAGCGCCATCAAGCCCATTTTAGCTACCGGATCATTAGGGTCTGCGGCCAACGGATGACTGATGGGTAACCTGGTTAAGGTTTCGATAGTTGCCGGTATCATAGAAAAAAAAAGGGTGAGCGACATGATGAAAACCTGTACATATTCGGCCGATTTTCCTAAAAAGCTAATTGATTTGGCGTAAATGCCCAAGGGCAACGCTGCTAAAACGATAACAGCCAGACCATGGCCCGCAGTAAAGTGCCCGGTTTTCATGATAGGCAGGGCTGTAAGGCAACCGATAATAGTAAACAGGATATATAATTTACCGGGACCGCTTTTAGGATCGATTTTCCCCTGGCGAAATAAAGCATAAAGGGCAACAAGTACGGCAAGGATACTGATAGCAGTGTGGAAAATTCCGAGTGGAGACAGGTGATTAGGCATGATGTGATGTTTTAAGGGTAAGCTGTAATGTATTTAAAACTGCCGGTAGTACAACCGGTTGTTCTAAGCTACATAAAACCGTTTATATTTGCAAGCCGCTATAAAACAAGTGTTTATTTTAATGCTTTGGCTATAGCTTCTTCGGTAACCTTTGCCATAATTTTATAACCCGCCACATTGGGGTGTACACCATCGGTTGTTAATTCGGCTTTTTGCCCGTTGCGCTCGTCGGCCAGTGGCGAAAAGTAGTCGAGCAAGGTAAAGTTATTAGCAACAGCATAGGCCTTAATTTCTTTATTTAAGCTGATAATCTTATCGGCCGGCTTAAGGCCCTTACGCCATGGATAATCAAATACCGGAAGGTATTGGCAAAGGATTACTTTTATGCCATGCAGCTTAGCTAATTCGGCCATCGAACGCACATTATCCATGATAGTTTGGTTGCTCACGTGCCCGGTGTTCGCGGCAATATCGTTGCTGCCTGCCAGTATAATAACCGCTTTGGCTTTTAAATCAATTACATCCTGCCTGAAACGGATTAACAACTGCGGCGAAATCTGTCCGGTAATACCGCTGTCGAGATATGGCCTACCGGCAAAAAATTCGGGCACTCTGCTTTCCAGAACTCAAATATCGAACTGCCTAAAAACACCACGCGCTTTTCGCCGGGCTTAGGTTCGCCTAACTGCTGGTTTTCTTTTTATAGTGCGATAGGGCAGCCCAATCATCTTTAAAATCTTCTTTTGCCGTATCGGGTATGCTTTGCTGGCCATACAGATTTACAGCAAAACACAAGGATAAAGCCAGGGAAAAAGTGCGTTTCATAATTTTTTTTTAGGTTCAAACAAAAATAGCAGAATTCTCCACCCTACAGTTTTGCAGGCAGTATTTAGGGCGAATTAGTTAAATATCGTAAAATTCCTCCTGGCTATTTTTCTTATTAATTTATTAGATTAATTTGTAGTTATGAAACCTTTGTGTTTTTTTATTGTTATCGTTTTATATCTATTAACTATATGAAAACTTTTAACGAACATGATTCTGTGATCTATACCGATCCTGACGGCAATAAGATTGATACATTTGTGATATATGATACCGACAAAACTACCGGCCTTACACACATCAATCATATGAACTTGAGGGTGCCAACTGATAGTTTGCAACTACGCCCTGCGTCCATTGCCAAATGGAATTTACCAATGCAGGATGCTTTCAGTTTCCAGATATTTAAAAAACTTAAGGGTAAATACAAGGAACCCGCCATCCCGACCGTGAAGCGCACATTAATGGCCGAGCATGGTTACAAGCTGGCAAAAGCTTCTTGATAATTGAACTGAAATATCATCCACTAAAAAAATCCGCCCTCGTGATTACCAGGCGGATTTTTTTTACGATATGCAAGGCGGTTTTATTAATTTGTTGCGCCGCCATTTACCAGCAGGTGTCGGTCGGATACCCGAAAAATGATTTGACTGGTTGGTGCTAATATTTCCCGATTCCCGATAATATCATCGAAGCCAGCTGCTCATCCCTGTCGTAGATATCCTGGCGAAAGTTGAGTTTGTTATCTCTATCGGTAAAAGCTGTGAAATAGGCGATGAACACAGGTACTTTTTGTTTAAGTGTTATAGTTTGTTCTTTGCCAAGATGCATCGCTTTGTAAATTCTGTCAGCAGTCCAGGTAGTATCATATTTCAACAGAAAAGCGGTAAGCTTTGCAGGTTCGCCAACGCGGATGCAACCGTGACTAAAGGCCCTGGACGATTCGCCAAATAACGATCGTGAGGGCGTATCATGCAAATAAATACTATAGCTATTCGGGAACAAAAATTTCACAAGCCCTAATGAGTTTTCGGGGCCGGGTTTTTGTTTAATTACCGGCAAACCATTCTCGCTGCCCGTAATGATCATGTTGTGCTTGCTGATATAACTGGAGTTCTTTCGCATTTCGGGTAAAACTTCGTTTCGGACAATACTCTCGGGTACATTCCAGTACGGGCTAAACACCACGTATTGCATCTTGCCATAGAATATAACTGTTTGATGCACCTTTTGGCCTACAACCACATTACAACTCCACAACAAACTATCGGCATGATAAACGTGCAATTTAAATTCGGGGATATTTACAGCCAGGTAATCGGTACTTAAACTAACCGGAAGCCAGCGGCACCGCTCCATATTAACAATAATCTGCCTGATGCGTTTTTTTAAGGGTACGTTCATCTCTGCAAGTGTCCCCGGCCCCGGCAGGCCATCGGCTGTTAAGCCATGCCTTAGTTGAAACTGGTTTATGGCCTGTTGCAATTCATTGTCAAAAACATTGCCTAAGGTGTCGCCCTTAAAATCTCCCAATTTGAAAAGCCGTGTTCTTATCTGCGGGATAACCGCCGACGAGTCGCCTGGTTTTACGCCTTTGGCTGATGGTATCGTTGTCCATTTTTCTTTCGCGTCTAACGCCCGGTATTTGGCGAGGTAGTTTTTTAATAAATCGTACTGCCTGTAAACAGGCTCTGATAAGGTGCTGCCGGCTTTGCCGCTTTGCCTTAATAAAGTATCCAGGTAATCATTATAGGAGATTTTTTTGCGCGGCAAAAACCAGTTAACCGCTTTACTGGTAGAATCGCTCATTCCCTGGAAGGCCAGTTTTGAAAATGCAAAATACTGGGCCGTCAGCATTAACTCTGTTTCGATATTGGGTTTTGATGACTTGCTATTAGGCGCAAATATCAATGAGTCTAAAACTTTGGGGTAGGGAGTGGCCTTGTAAATACCCTCATTTTGTAAATTTCCTACTCTGTCTGCCAGGTTACCGGCCTGTTCAATCAACTTTCCTTTGTTGTACCATGCGTAAGCAAACTTGCGCTTGCTATAAAACAGGCTGATATCCTTAACATAGGGCTCAAATGCAGGGTGGGTTTTAACAAAAGTGGCAAGCAGCGTACTATCAAAAGTTGCATCGGTTTGATCGCTGAAATTGCCTGGGATGGTTTTATTCCATTCTTTAACAGCTTTTCGTTTAAGCGAGTCGGCTTTTGATTGCCGGCCGGATTTAGAACTATGATTGCAGCCTAATGGTATGTATAAGAGCGAAATAAGTGGTATGGAAATGAATTTGCAAACGCCTTTTAACATGGATGTTTTTATTGGTAAGTTAAGTAACTAAAAGAAGAATAAAAAAAATTATAAAAATGTATACTAATTATATAGACATTATAGTATATTTGTTTCGTTAATTCAAAGGAATGTTAAACAACACAATAAAATACAAATCAAATAACTTTTTAAATCGCCACGATTTAAGAGGGATGATGTGTATGTGTTGCTGCTGTTGAGTTTCTCTCCCTTAAAACCACAGATCCCGCCAAAAGTTTACTGACCTCGTTATTTAATATATTTTATGAACGCTTACCCGATAAACCCTTTAAAGAAGCCATTTTTTGATAGGGTGCTGCATTACTGGCAGTTGATTTATGGCTTATGCCGTTGTTGAAGGTGTTGTTTCTCTTATCTGCGCCAATAAACATAATTTACTACTATTAACCACACTACAAAATGTCAACTACTGCTAATAAATACCCGTTTTTCGATCTTTCAGAAATTGTTCCTGATAACGATATTGCTTTTAAACCTTACCGCGCTTTGCAACCCGTAAAAGCAGGTAATTATATTCCGGATTTAAAGTTTTCCAATGATTATACCCGTTGGCAATCGTTTTTCAACGGTGCACAAACACATGGGCCAATTGCTTTAAGGCAACTGCTCAAAAAACCATTGGTGATTGCATTTTACTCGCACCACTGGAAAGAGCAAGGCTTTGAATTGTTAAATCAATTGAACAATATCCAGCAGGAAATAAGAGCAAACGGCGGTAGCTTGTTGATTATCACCGATGAGCGTACCGACGAACTGGCAAAACAGGCCTGGGAAAGCAGTTTTACCCTTAACTTTTATCACGACGAGGAGAAAAATATAGCTCACACATTCAGGATTTATTCTGACAACGACCCGGTTTGGAACCGTTTTTCGGGTATTGATGTTAATGTGCCCTTACTGGCCACCTATATCATCGATGCCAATAAGCAGGTGATTTACAGCCATATTGATCTCGATTTTTTAGGAACTTTCAATGGTGAAGCGATCATTACTTCGGTTTACGAATCGTCATTAATAGCTAACAGCAGGAAATCAGCCTGATAATTTAAAAACGAGGTTTATTCACAAAAACATAAAACAATGTCAAACGCAATTGATGAACTTCAGCAAGTTAAAAGTAAAGTACACCGGCAGGTACTTAAAGCTAACGATGAATATGTAAAACATTTTGGCGATAAGGGTAATCTTACTATACCGCCGGCACGCCAGTTTGCCATTTTAACCTGTATGGATGCCCGCCTTGATCCTGCCAAATACGCGGGCCTTGCCGAGGGCGATGCACACGTGATCCGCAACGCAGGCGGCCGGGCAAGCGATGACGCTATCCGTTCATTGGTGATATCACATAAACTATTGGGTACCAAAGAATGGTTTGTAATACACCATACCGATTGCGGTATGGGCTTGTTTACCGATGATATCATTCGTAACTTACTATCCAAAAGCCTGAATACGGCCACTATCGACGAAAACGGCTGGCGCAATGCCGACGAAAGCGGCGGATCTGACGAAGCCAATCATATCGCATTCCTCACCTTCAAAAACCTGGAAGCCAGCGTTGTGGAAGATGTGGAGCGCATCAGGCATCATCCGTTAGTGGCTGGCAACATTCCCATTTACGGTTATATATATGATGTACGATCGGGTAAATTGATTGAGGTGCCCCAGGCCACACACGCTGGCGAGGTTTTAAACTAAACAATGTCGGCTTAAAGTAGTTAATTTGGATATCTTAGGGGTATCAAATATCCCTTTGTGCCATACATGAAGCTTGAAAAGCGCGATTACGATGCGATAATAGTAGGATCAGGGCCGAACGGGCTGGCGGCTGCAATTTTATTGCAGCAACATGGGCTTTCTGTTTTATTGCTTGAAGGTAAAAATGAAATAGGGGGCGGGCTGCGTACAGCCGAACTTACCCTGCCTGGCTTTAAACACGATATTTGCTCGGCCATCCATCCACTCGCAGCCTCATCGCCTTTTTTTGAAACATTGCCGCTTGCACAGCACGGCCTTGAATATATATTTCCGGAGATAGCTGCCGCCCACCCCTTTGATGATGGAACGGCTGCTGTTTTGCTTAAATCAGTAACGGAAACCGCCAGGTTACTTGGCAAGGATGAGCAGGCATATCTTGATTTAATGAAACCCGTTGTAAAAAACTGGCCATTAATAGCCGCCGATGTTTTAGGCCCGCTGCATTTTCCGAAACATCCTTTGCTGATGGCACAATTCGGCCTTCCTGCTATAACGCCCATCACATGGTTAGCCAAAAAGTTTAAAACCAAAGAGGCAAAAGGCTTATTAGCAGGGATGGCGGCACATTCCATACAGCCTTTGAGCAATATCGCCACATCCGCTATTGCACTGGTACTAATGGCACAGGGGCATTTAAAAGGATGGTCATTACCCAAAGGCGGATCTGAGCAAATAGCAAAGGCCTTGGCTTCGTATTTTATATCGATTGGCGGTAAGATTGAGACCGGGTTTTATGTCGAGTCATTAAATCAATTACCCTCATCACATGCTGTTTTGTTCGACGTTACACCAAAACAACTGTTAAAAATTGCCGGCCATAAATTTTCGCCGCTATACAAATGGCAATTAGAACGCTATCGTTACGGTGCGGGTGTATTTAAAGTAGATTGGGCTTTGGATGCGCCAATCCCGTTTAAGGCCGAAGCAGTTAAACAGGCAGGCACGGTACATATTGGCAACACATTTGCCGAAATTGCCGAAGGCGAGCAACTGATTTGGAAAGGTAAACACCCGGACAAACCCTATGTACTTTTGGCTCAGCAAAGCATCTTCGACTCATCGCGGGCACCAACAGGCAAACATACGGCATGGGCGTATTGTCATGTACCGAATGGTTCAAATGAAGATATGACCGGTATTATTGAACGACAGGTTGAACGCTTTGCGCCCGGCTTTAGGGATACAATTTTGGCTAAGCATACTTTTAACACGGCCCAGCTTGAAGAATATAATCCCAACTATATTGGCGGTGATATTAACGGTGGTGTAATCGACATAGGCCAGTTATTTACGCGGCCAGTGTTAAGAGTGTCGCCTTATAAAACGTCAGCCAAAGGGCTGTACATCTGTTCTTCATCAACGCCACCGGGTGGAGGGGTGCATGGTATGTGTGGGTATCATGCGGCAAAAAAAGCGTTGAAGGATATATGGAACAAAAGCCCCACCCAAACCCTCCCCTGAAGGGGAGGGCCCAAGAAGGTTTTACTACTATTAATAGAAGGGGAACTTTACTTTTTAAAGTCTCCCCTTCAGGGGAGATTTAGAGGGGCTGTAACTCCAGCGTAACTACCGATTTTGCGGGTAGTGTAACCACCAGTTTATCTCCATCTTTTTTGGCATTGGTAAAGGTTGCCAGGTGCAGTTTGTTTGGCACCGCAAAAGTGTTAATATCCGTAATATTTGCTGAGGTTAACACCTGGCCTTTAACAGCACTCCATTTAACATCCTTCAATTCGGTAGTAATGGTGATGGCATTATGCATATCAAGGTTAACTAATGAAATATGTACCTTGCCTGTGTTATCCTGCGATGCAGACGCATTTACCGCCTCTATTTTTTTGCCATCAACCTCGTAGTTTGGCACATCCAGCTTAATAGGCAGGTATTTGGCATCCTGGTGCACCTTGTACATATCAAAAACATGATAGGTAGGGGTAAGCACCATTTTTTCTTTGTCGGTTAAAATAAGCGCTTGTAACACGTTGACGGTTTGCGCCAAAGCTGCCATACGTACACGGTCGCTATGGTTATTGAAAATATTAAGTGTAGTACCTGCAATTAAGGCATCGCGCAGGCTGTTTTGCTGAAACAAAACGCCGGCGTTGGGGCCTGGTTCAGGGTCTGTCCAAACACCCCATTCGTCAACCACCAGGGCCACTTTTTTTCCGGGATCGTATTTATCCATAATAGCCGAGTGTTTGGTAACAAGCTCTTCCATTTTAAGGCAGTTAACCATGGTGTTAAAGTATTCTTTTTCGCTAAACGCGGTAGCCGAACCTTTTTTGCCCCAGTTACCGGTAGGGATGGTGTAATAATGTAAAGATAGGCCCGACATCATCCCCGACGGGATCTTCTTCATACAAACTTCCGTCCAGTTATAATCGTCGGCATTAGGACCGCTGGCTATTTTTTGCAGCTGCGCACCCGGATAATCTTTGGCGAACGAAGCATAGCGTTTAAAAAGGTCGGTATAGTACTCTGGCGTCATGTTGCCGCCGCAGCCCCAGCTTTCATTGCCCACGCCCCAAATAGTTACTTTATAAGGTGCCGGGTGACCGTTTTTAACACGTTCTTTAACCACAGTGCTGGTACTGTTCGAGTTAAGGTATTCAATCCATTTCGACATTTCTTCTACCGTACCGCTGCCCACATTACCGGCAACATAAGGCTCGCATTTCAGTAATTCGCAAAGTTCCAAAAACTCATGCGTGCCAAAGCTGTTATCTTCTGTAACGCCACCCCAGTTGGTGTTTACCATCCTTGGGCGCAAGGCTGTTGGGCCAATACCATCACGCCAGTGATATTCATCAGCAAAGCATCCGCCCGGCCAGCGAAGGTTAGGGATCTTGATCTTTTTCAAAGCCTCTACAACATCCAGGCGAATTCTGTCCTGCTTTTTAACAGGGAGGTTTTTATCAACCCAAAAGCCACCATAAATGCCACGGCCTAAATGCTCGGCAAATTGCCCGTAAATGTGCTTGCTGATGGTTGTTTTTGAATCGGTACTGATACTAAGCGTTCCGGTTTGGCTGTAACCGGAGGCCGAAATTAAACACAGGGCTGCAACGCCAAGTGATGAGAGCAAATTTCTTTTCATTGAATAACAGGTTTATGACGTAAAGAAAAGAAAAAATAATTAATAAGTGTTGTTTTAACAATAAAAATTATTGGTGAACGGTGAGTAGAGAGTAGTGAATTGTTATGCCTTCGATAAAATACTGCGGCGAGACCGCATATTGAGATAAGCTTTTGTTTGAATTTTACTTAATAGTCTTTTGTCTTGACTCTTGGTTCTTAACTCTACTTCGCTTCTTTCTCCAAAAACTCATTAAACTTATCGCTGTTGTAATCGGCAGCGCCGGTATGTTTGTACTTTAGCTTGCCATCTTTGCCAAATATCAGGGTTGTTGGTATAGTGCCATCCAGTAAAGTATCCGGAAATTTGCTGACTGACGTATATAATGGCAGGCTGTAATGGTTATTTTTGAGGTACGTTCCCGACTTTAGCTGGTCGTTATCCGTATCAACCATTATAAAAACAACATTGGGGTTATTTTTAAATTTCATATAAAGCCGGTTTACCGATGGCATTTCGGCAAGGCAAGGCGGGCACCAGGTAGCCCAATAATTTACAAACACAACCTTATTTTTCAGACCGGAGATAGAAATTGTATTTCCTGATGTATCGCGGTAGCTATAATCAGGCAGGTTTGCAGGGGCTTTATGGGTGCGGGCATAATCACCCGGATCTGGTTTAAAAGCCCCGACGGCCATCAAACCGCGAATAAGTTCAACTTTGGCGGACGGGTTGAGCCAGGTAATTACAACCAATGCCATTAGCAATATAAATATGATGTTTGAAGCCGAAAAGTATTTTCTTAATATCATATGATAAGTTTGGCACAAAGATGCAAACAAAGTTATATTATGTTAATCATATATAATGAAGGTTAGCCCTTCGGGCGAAAGGGTTGAGTTCTGAGTGCCTTATGGGAGGTGTCGTGTTTTGTTTGTCCGGCTCAAAATACCAGAAATTTTAAGTCTCATATCTCACGTCTAACATCTCATATCTGTTTTTCGCAGTACAATTTTTACTTTTATTTGTTTTAATAGTATTGTAACAATATATTTACCGGTAATTATTACCCTAATAGTTAATCTGGAAAAGTGAAAAGGTTTATTGCAATGCTATTACTTAATGTGCACCTGTTCAATTTGGGCGGGTACCAGTTTGTATTTCAGTATTTCATTCACCAATCAGAAATACAGATAGTTAAAGAGATTTATGAGAACAAGATTGACGCAACCAAACTTGTCGAAATCAAAATCCCGGTTCACCTTCCCGGTATAAAAAAATGGGACCACTACGTAAGGGATAACGGCCAACTACAGTTAAAAGGAGTTTATTACAACTATTTAAGATACAAAATGTCTCCGGATACCATGTCGTTCATTTGTATTGCCAATAGTGTTAAAACCCGCCTGGTATCCGCCAATCTGGTCATTGCCAAAGAAATTAATGATGTACCACTTAGTAAAAAGGGTCATGATCAGCTTAAAAAATCCGGCACAGGAAATGATTATAGCTTCCAGGTAACAGACTACCAGTTTGTGTCCTTTTCAACGCTGCTTAAAGCTATTGCAAGCCCTATAGCCTACCATGTTAACGACCCTTACATTGAATCTCCAGGCAAACCGCCAAATTTCACCTGCTAATTATAGCTTATAAATTATGATGTTGAATTGTTCTTTTATCGGCAAAAGATAAAGGCTGTTTAATTTGCTTATCATTTAAATAACTCTTTTTAGTCTGCATAGTGGGCTTCAATCAGATATTTTGATGACACATAATCGTAGGCTTCCGGCTTTTACGCTGAATTAATGTTTAACGTGTTATTTAATGCTTTAAATCATTTTCTGTCAGTTGGTTTATTATTAAATTTTTATTGAATTTCCTTACTTAAATAGAATGAAATATTCATTGCTGTATTTTTACAGATGCTGTATTGTTATGGCTGTATGCCTTACTTTAACTAAACATGTACAAGCCCAAACTGATGCCGACGCGCTGATGATACCCAAAAACTATGTTTGTGTGGCTGGCGCTTACACACACAGCCAGTGGGACCATTACTGGGAAGGTACCTTCAAACGCGATGCGCCAAATATGGGTACGGTAAGTTCAAATGCTTACATGCTTGGTGTTGTTTATGGCTTGTCAAACAAAATCAATATATCTGTTGCGCTTCCTTATATTACAACCAATGCCAGCGCCGGAACTTTGCGGGGCGAGCACAATTTTCAGGATGTAAGCGCCTATGTAAAATGGCTGGCTGTTAAACATGAAATAGGTAAAGGATCTTTGAGTTTACATGCTATTCTTTCGGGCTCGATACCTGCAAGTAACTACGAAGCTGATTTTTTACCATTATCTATCGGCTTACACAGTAAAAATGTCGCTTTACGTGGTTTACTCAATTACCAGATTAGCAGGTTTTTTGTGGCCGGTGCTTATCAGTACGTGCGCCGGAGCAATATTACTATCGACAGAAACTCCTATTACACTACCGAAATGCATTATACCAACGAAGTGCAGATGCCCGATGTTTCTAATTATTTAATCAGTGCCGGTTTCAGGAGCCTGCAATTTAATGCCGAGGCTACGTTTACGCAGGTTGATACGCATGGAGGCTTTGATATCAGGAAAAACGATAATCCTTTCCCAAGTAATAAAATGAATTCGCGGGTCGCTGGGCTCATCCTTAAATATATGTTTACCAAAATACCAGGATTAGAAGTGACAGCGGGCGGCAATTATGTGTTGAAAGGCCGAAATGTTGGCCAGTCGCGCACCTTCTACGGTGGTATTGACTATGTTTTTAATACCAGGAAAGAGAAATAATTTTTAATAATTAAAAGAGAATCTGATGAAAAGATCATTACTTTATATAATACCATCAATGTTTATAGGCGTGGCTATATTTAGCTTATCCTGTAAAAAAGACATTGTAGATCGTACTCAACAATACCCCGCGCTGGCCCCGGCCAATATCGACCTTAATGCCGATACCTGGAAACCAGTGCTGGTTAATGATTTTAGCGTGCTTACCGTTGCCGCTCCCGATGCGGTTACTTCGCCAGCTTACCTTGCGGATATTAACGAAATTAAAGCAGCACAGAGAAATTTAACTGACGACCAAAAGGCATCTATTAAATACTGGAGTGCAGGCGCTGTGTTAAGGTGGAACGAAATTATGCGCCAACTGGTGGCTAAGCACAACGTTGCGCCATATCAAAATGAAGATGGTACTTATCCCGCGCCAAGTTCGGCCAACCCATTTAATTACCCGGAGTTTCCATTCTCGAACCCGCCATATGCCGCCCGCGCTTATGCTTATGTGAGCGCAGCGCAATATGATGCTTTGTTGGCTGCGTGGCACTTTAAAAACACCTATAAACGTACGGCCCCTTACAAAAATGATGCAACTGTACAGGCCTTGGTACCGGTTTCTGAGCTGCCATCATATCCAAGTGAAGATGCAGTTGTCGCCGGTACCACCGTTGAGTTAATGAAGCTGTTATTCCCTACCGAATTGGCTTACATCAACCAAAAAGCCCAGGAAGAAAAAGAATACCGTATAATGGCAGGTGCAAATACCCGCGGCGAGATAGCAGCAGGCGAATCATTAGGAAAACAGGTTGCTGCGTTATTTGTAACGCGCGCCCGCGGCGATCGTGCAGGTAAGGCTATTGGCGATGCTACAGTATGGGCAAAACTTCAAACCACAGCATTTGAATCAGGAAAGTTTTGGGTGAGTTTAGAAACACCTAAGAGACCGCCGATGTTGCCTTTGTTTTCAAAAGTGCTTCCGTTTTTGTTTGATACATTAACTGTTGTTTCGCTGCGCCCGGCGCCACCTTATTTATCTACTTCGGCCGAATATAAAAAAGAAGTTGATGAAGTACTATCAATGAGTAAAGATCATAGCCGTGCACATGAAGAGCAGGTTGCTTTTTGGGCTGATGGCATTGGTACCTACACACCGGCCGGCCACTGGAACGCTATTGCTGCTGATGAGTTTGTGAAACAAAATTATAGCGAAGTACGCTGGGCCCGTAACTTTGCATTGCTAAATATGGCCGAAATGGATGCTGCTATTGTTTGCTGGGATACCAAGTACTTTTACTTTAACCAGCGCCCTTCGCAGGTTGATCCGTTGATTAAAACGCTCACGGGGGTGCCAAATTTCCCGGCTTATACATCAGGACACTCTAACTTTAGCGGCGCAGCAGCAACCGTATTAAGTTATTTATTACCTGACAGAGGAACTAAGTTTACTAATCTGGCACAAGCAGCCGCCATGTCGAGGCTGTACGGTGGTATCCACTTCCGCAGCGATTGCGAAGTTGGTTTGGTAACCGGCAAAGCGGTAGGACAATACGCGGTTAACAGGGGTAAAGCAGACGGTGCAGGATTATAACGGGTAGGGAGAGTTTAAGATACGATAACATGTCGCGTTTAATTTCAGATAAAAATATATACTACACGCTCAGGTTTGCGTCAGCAATGTGTTTTATAGGTCATGGTGCCTTTGGTATCATCACCAAGCAAATTTGGTGTAATTATTTTGCCGTAGTTGGCATCGGGCATGATATGTCATACACGCTGATGCCCTACGTAGGAGTGATGGATATTTTGTTTGGCTTATCGCTATTGGTATATCCAACACGTGCGGTAGCCGGCTGGCTGGTGGTGTGGGGGATAATTACAGCCGCCATGCGTCCTTTATCGGGCGAGCCATTTGCCGAGTTTATTGAACGCGCAGGTAATTTTGGTGCCCCGTTTGTACTGCTGCTAATGCAGGGCGGTTTTAAAATGCCGCTAAAAAAATGGTTCGGCCGGATGGACGACAATGTAAACCTGGATGCAGGTACCTTAAAAAATGTTTTAAATTGTTTAAGGCTGTTTGCATTCCTGCTGCTGTTGGGCCATGGTTGGTTAAACCTGATACAAAAACAAAGTTTAATTAATCAGTACCATGCTTTGGGTTTTAACAATCCTGGCAAAACTGCGCTGGCAGTTGGCATTTTTGAAGTTTTGGCAGCACTTTCTGTACTTATTCGCCCATTTGCAAATATTCTGTTTTTGTTTATCATCTGGAAAATAACAAGCGAACTCTTTTACCCTAAATATGAAATATTTGAATGGGTTGAGCGGGGTGGCAGCTATGGGGTATTGTTATCCTTATGGTTTGCTGTTAAGCGATCGCCTACCGGATTTTTATCATGGCCTTTTAAAAAATCAGCCCATTTACAAACTAATTAATTAACCTGATATCCTGTAAAAAGCAGGCTTTAGCTGGGTTTTATCACCCGGCCTTAATACTCAATTATCTAAACAATAATAACCACTAAAAAAAACTATGAAATTAATTTTAAAATTGAGCTGCGTGGCAGCATTATTTGTACTTTTTACAAACGCAAAAGTAAACGCACAAGGCTGCGTAGCCATCAGGAGTACAGGTGGTTTGTGCACCATGGACGAACATCCGGATAGTGCCAATGCTGCTGAAGGAAGCTGGTTGTTAAATAGCAATAGCCGATACTTCAGGTCATACAAGCATTTTGTTGGCACAACTGAGCAAAAACAACGTATAGCGCTGGGTACAAATGTTATTAACCACTCCTATACCAATGATATAACACTTACCCGTATTTTTAACAATCGCTGGTCGTTTGCGGTGGATGTACCTATTGTGGATAACAGCCGTTCATCGTTATACGAGCATGGCGGTAAAGAACGTTTAGAGACACATTCATTTGGTTTGGGCGATGTTCGTTTAACTGCATATGCCTGGTTATTAAATCCGGCTAAAGCACGTAAGGGAAATATCCAGGTTGGCTTGGGCTTAAAACTCGCTACCGGTGCTTATAACTACCAGGACTATTTTTACCACCAGGGCACAACCGATGCCAAAGTACTTGGCCCGGTTGATCAGTCTATACAGTTGGGCGACGGCGGTACAGGTATAACCACCGAAATTAACGCTTATTACAATTTTACCCACAAATTTGGTGTATATGGTGGTTTTTATTACCTCGTTAGCCCAAGAGAACAAAACGGCGTTTCAACAGCTCGCGGTGGTACTGCAAGCGCTAAGGCCATTGCTAATGGCAGCGATATTATGAGTGTGCCAGACCAGGTAATGCTTAGGGCGGGTGCAAGCTATGGCACAGGTAAATTTGACTTTTCGGCAGGTGCACGTTATGAGTGCTTACCGGTTCACGACCTTGTTGGCGGCAGTAACGGTTTCAGAAGGCCTGGTAATATCCTTTCGGCCGAGCCCGGGGTTACATTCCGTTTAAAATCACTTTCTATTTATGCATTTGTGCCGGTTGCTTTACGTCGCGAACGTACGCAAAGTGTTGCTGACAAAATTTCAACCAACCTTACCGGAACATACACACAAGGCGACGCGGCTTTTGCCGATTACGCCGTTAACATTGGAATTACGTACAGATTTAAATAAAGTTGATTCATGGTTTAAGCAAAAGCCGGGTTTGAGATCCCCGGCTTTTTTGTTTTTATGGCAAACAGAAACCTACTTTGTTGCTTTTGGGGGTTGTTTTCGATGGTCTTACTACCATACCGTAAGTTTTTAAAATTTTTAAATATGTTTTCTCAACTTTATGAATAGTATTTATAGATTTGAAAATACAATAGTTTTACAATATGAACACTCCCGAAGAAAATTTTGCTGCGCTTGGTTTAAACCTGCCGCCAGCACCAAAGCCGCTTGGCGTTTATAAACCATGTTTAATTGATGGAAAATACCTTTACTTGTCCGGTCACGGAACGGTACAGGATGATGGTACCCTGATTATAGGCCGTATTGGCGATACCATAAATATGGAAGATGGGAAGCTTGCTGCCCGCCAGGTTGGTTTAGCCATGCTGGCTACCGTAAAAGCCAACATAGGCAGTTTAGATAAGGTAAAACGTGTAATAAAAGTATTAGGCATGGTTAACTGCACACCCGATTTTGAAAAACATCCTTTCATCATTAACGGGGCAAGCGAACTTTTTGCCAAAATTTGGGGCGAAGAAAATGGCATTGGTGTGCGTAGCGCAGTAGGCATGGGATCGCTACCCGATAATATCCCGGTTGAAATCGAAGCTTTATTTGAATTGGTTTGATTTTAGTATCAAGTAACTTTTTAGTATCAAGTAGTTAGTATCAAGTATCAAGACCTTAGGAAGAGAAATTCTGGAAATTCTTTAATTCTAAAAATTCCGGTTCGGAAAAATATGGATCACCACTGGTTCACGATAGATAACGTAGATAAACTGGATACACCGGCTTTGGTTGTTTATCCCGATAGGGTACAGGCCAACATCGATGTGCTTAAAACCATGATTGATGATGTGGCACGGTTGCGCCCTCATATTAAAACTTACAAAAACAAACAGGTTACACAACTATTACTTGAAGCTGGGGTTAACAAATTCAAGTGCGCTACTATTGCCGAAGCGGAATTGCTGGGCATGTGTAAAGCCCCCGATGTTTTGCTGGCTTATCAGCCTGTTGGACCTAAGCTGGATAGGTTTATCAAATTAATACACATTTACCCGCAAACCCGCTTCTCGTGTTTGGTTGATAACGATTTAGCAGCCAAAGAGATTTCGGATGCTGCATTGGCTGGTAAAACTACTGTTACTGTTTACATCGATTTGAATGTTGGCATGAATCGTACAGGCATTGCGCCTGGTTTTGATGCACTGCAACTGTATATGGATTGCGCCGTTTTGCCGGGGATTACGCCGGTTGGCTTGCATGCCTATGACGGTCATATCCACGATGTTGATGTGGCAAAACGAAAAGAGCGCTGCGATGCCGGTTTCGCACCTGTATTAAAACTGCAACAGGATTTGAAAGCAAAAGATTATCCCGAGCCGATTATTATTGCCGGAGGCTCGCCAACGTTTACCATTCATTCCAAAAGGTCTGTTGTAGAATGTAGCCCGGGTACTTTTGTTTATTGGGACAGGGGATATGAACTGGAGATACCAGAGCAACCCTTTTTACCCGCTGTATTGGTAGTTACCCGGGTCGTATCGTTGCCCGATACTACTAAACTTTGCCTGGATGTTGGGCATAAATCTATTTCGGCCGAAAATGAACTGGCAAAGCGAATTTACTTTTTAAATGCACCGCAACTGGTGCCTGTTGGCCAAAGCGAAGAGCACCTGGTTGTTGATGCGGGTAAGGGCCATGACTACCAAATAGGCGATGTGCTTTACGGCATCCCGCATCATGTATGCCCAACAGTGGCTTTATACGAACGCGTTTGTACCATCGAAAATAATATACTTACCGGCGAATGGCTTAACCTGGCCCGCGACCGTAAAATTACCATCTGATAATAAAAAATATGTTTGTAATTGATGCCCATTTAGACCTCAGCATGAATGCGCTGGAGTGGAACCGCGACCTGACCCGTCCGCTGGCCGAATTAAACCAGCGCGAAGAAGGCCTTACCGATAAACCCGACCGCGCCAAAGCAGTTGTTACCTTGCCCGAATTGCGCAAAGGCAATATTGGTTTGGTGGTAGCCACACAAATTGGCCGTTATGTAGCGCCCGGTAATCCATTACCCGGGTGGCACTCGCCCGAACAGGCCTGGGCGCAAACACAGGGGCAGGTAGCCTGGTATAAGGCCATGGAAGATGCCGGCCAAATGGTGCAGGTGAATAACCTGGCATCATTAGAGAAACATCTTACATATTGGAACGATGGCCAGCCAACTGAAACTAAGGCTGTAGGATACATCCTTAGTTTGGAAGGTGCAGATTCGATTGTAACGGTACAACATCTGGAACGTGCCTATAATTATGGGCTGCGAGCTGTAGGCCCTGCGCACTATGGCCCTGGCAGGTATGCCCAGGGTACAGATGCCACCGGCTACATGGGGCCAAAAGGCCATGAGTTGCTTAAAGAAATGGAACGCCTGAATATTATCCTGGATGCTACGCACCTTTGTGATGACAGTTTTTGGGAAGCGCTTGATCACTTTAACGGCCACGTTTGGGCCAGCCATAACAACTGTCGCGCACTGGTAAACCACAACAGGCAGTACAGTGATGAGATGATTAAAGCTTTGGTTGATCGCGGTGCAGTAATTGGCGCTGCATTGGATGCCTGGATGATGGTACCGGGATGGGTGAGGGGTGTATCAACCCCCAAAGGGATGAATTGCAATATGGAGGTGATGGTAGATCATATCGATCATATTTGCCAGATAGCCGGCAATGCCCTGCAAGTAGGTATGGGCACCGATCTTGACGGCGCCTTTGGCCGGGAGCAATGCCCATATGACCTGGAGACCATAGCCGATTTGCAAAAAGTGCCGGATATGCTAAGAAAACGAGGTTATACCGATGTAGATATTGAAAACATGATGCACGGTAACTGGCTAAGGTTTTTGAGAAAGGCCTGGGGGTAAAATGTCGATAGCAGGTTTATTTAGATGTCTTTTTCACCATCGTGTAAAACATCTCCTACAATTCTGTTAATTATTTCAAATAAGCCTACTTTGCATTCATGAATGCAGAACAAGCAAGATTAAAGGATGCAACCTGGAAAAAGTGGGGCCCCTATGTGAGCGACCGCCAATGGGGTACTGTTAGGGAAGATTACAGTGCCAATGGTGATGCCTGGAACTATATAACCCATGATATGGCCCGTAGCAAAGCCTATCGCTGGGGCGAGGAGGGTATAGCAGGCATCTGCGACCGTCAGCAAAACCTTTGTTTCGCGATATCTCTCTGGAATAAAAAAGACCCCATCATCAAAGAACGCTACTTCGGCCTCAGTAATCCCGAAGGAAACCACGGCGAGGATGTAAAAGAATTATACTATTACCTGGATAGTACGCCAACGCACTCGTACATGAAAACCTTGTACAAGTATCCGCAAAATGAGTTTCCGTACGCCTGGCTGGTTAACGAAAATAAGCGCCGTACACGCAACGATCCTGAGTTTGAGCTGATGGATACCGGCATTTTTGATAACAACGAATATTTTGATGTTTTTACTGAATACGCCAAGAATGACCCAAATGATATCCTCGTAAAAATTACCATCTATAACCGATCCGATAAAGATGCTGCATTAAATGTAATGCCTACACTATGGTTCCGTAATACCTGGAGCTGGGGTATTGATGATTACAAACCGCAAATTTCGGCCCATGGTAACGGCGTAACCGGCATATTTCATGAAGATCTTGGACAGTTTTGGTTGCATACGGAGGGCAATCCGGCGGTAATGTTTTGCGATAATGAAACCAATATGCAGCGGCTATACAATTTCGACAGCGGCCAAAAATACCATAAAGACGGGATTAACGATTACATAGTTCATGGGGCTGACACTATCAACCCAAAGAAAACCGGTACAAAGGCAGCTGTTAATTTTGATTTAAATATTGCCGCCCGGCAAAGTGTCACCATTAGGCTCAGGCTTTCGCCGGATGCCAATTATAGTTTTGAAGACTTTGACAACATATTTAGCGTACGTTTAACAGAAGCCGACCAGTTTTACGCCGATATTTATAGTAATAAAGACGATGCCGACAAATGCCTTATTCAGCGGCAGGCTTTTGCCGGGATGCTCTGGAATAAGCAATTTTATTATTCCGACATTCGTCAATGGCTCAATGGCGATCCTTCACAGCCAGAGCCACCTGCCCGGCGTGAAAATGCCCGCAACAGCAAATGGAAACATTTAAATACCAAGGATGTCATATCGATGCCCGATAAATGGGAATATCCCTGGTTTGCCGCCTGGGACCTGGCCTTCCATTGCCTGCCGTTGGCGACGATAGATATGACATTCGCAAAAAATCAGTTGATACTACTCACCCGCGATTGGTATATGCATCCCAATGGGCAATTACCGGCCTATGAATGGGATTTTAGTGATGTAAACCCGCCGGTGCACGCTATGGCCGTTTGGAATATTTATAAAACTGATAAGGCAGCCAATAACGGAAAGGGCGACACGTACTTTTTAGAAAGGATTTTCCATAAACTCATGCTTAATTTTACCTGGTGGGTAAACCGTAAGGATGAAGCCGGTAACAATATCTTTGAAGGGGGCTTCCTTGGTATGGATAATATCGGTGTTTTCGACAGAAATACCCGCCTGCCATCCGGGCAACACCTGGAACAGGCCGACGGTACCAGCTGGATGGCAATGTACTCACTTAACCTGTTACGAATTGCAACCGAGCTTGCCGAAACCGATAAAGCATACCAGGATATAGCTTCGAAATTTTTTGAGCACTTTATTTATATCGTGGGGGCCATGTCAAACTTTGGCGAAAGCAATGAAGGACTTTGGGATGATGAGGATGGTTTTTTTTATGACCAAATTCGTTTCCCGGATGATGGCTCTGTAAAAATGAGGGTAAGAAGCATCGTAGGCCTGATACCGTTATTTGCAACCGAAGTTTTGGATGAAGCAGATATAGCCGACAGCCCTATATTTAAAGAACGGATGAAATGGTTTGCCGAAAAACGGCCGGATTTGGCTTCCTTAGTTTCGCGCTGGAACGAGGCAAGTAATAATGGCAAGCATCTTATCAGTTTGTTGCGTGGGTACAGAATGAAATCACTGCTGAAATATATGCTGGATGAAAATGAATTTTTAAGCGATTATGGCATCCGCTCATTGTCAAAATATCACCTGGATCATCCTTATAAAATAGCAGTTAACGGAGTGGATTTTGGCATCGCCTACACACCTGGCGAAAGCGACAGCGGCCTTTTTGGTGGTAACAGTAACTGGCGTGGCCCGATCTGGATGCCGATTAATTACCTTATTATTGATAGCCTTCAGCGTTTTTATAAATATTACGGCGATGATTTTAAAGTGGAATGCCCCACCGGATCGGGTAATTTCATGAACCTGTCCGAAGTAGCCAATGAACTATACAGCAGGGTTTCTAAACTGTTTTTACCCGATGATAAAGGGTACAGGCCATTATTTGGCGCAAATCACAAAATGCAAACTGATCCGCATTTTAAGGACCATGTACTGTTTTACGAATATTTTGACGGTGATACAGGTAGGGGTTTGGGGGCTTCCCATCAAACCGGCTGGACGGGGTTGATAGCTAATTGTTTGTATAAATAGGCACCTGCTGATGACAGCGCTTTACGAGCGCCAAAATCAAATGTAAATGCCGCATAAAAGCATTTAATTGGGTTAACATAACTTAACATATTTTGAATAAAATATGATATAAGCATTTGGTAGCCAATTATTTGTATTTTATCATGGTTAACATAAAACTCACGTTTTGGGCAAATTAAAGGCAGCCCATTTGTGTGCCTGTTGGCCAAAACAGTTGCTGAAGGTTTGGGTTTTTAACCAGGATCAGGCAGTAAAAGCAAGGTGTCATTTGATGCTTTTATCTCCCCGACATCATAAGCTTGTGCCTGCCGGGAGATGATTAGATGAGTTAATGTGTAAAAAAGACACAATAAGTTTTAATTTGCTGATAATTATTATTTAGATTTACTGTACCACTTAAAACTAAATTATCAGCATGAATTACAACAGGAGAAAATTTATCCAAAGCACCGGGGCTTTGATGCTTGGCGGTATGGCCTTATCCGGCAAAGCTGCTTCCTTATTAAGTAATATGGCTGCTCCGCATGCCATTGGTTTACAGCTATTCACTTTTTTTGGTGTTATTGACGAGGATGTAAAAGGCACGCTGACCAAAATAGCAGCCCTTGGCTTTAAAGACATGGAATCGGCCTTTAGCAAAAAAGGGGGCTACTATGGTATGACACCCAAAGAGTTTAAAGCCATGGTAAATGACCTGGGCATGAACTGGACATCGCACCACGTTTTAGGCGCACCATTTAAACTTCCTCCGGGAACAAAACTACCCAACGGCGCCGATGGTAAGCCTATGGTAATACCACCAATGAAAAACCTGCGGGATAATATGCAGGAATTGGTTGATGATGCGGCCGCAGGCGGCATTAAGTACCTGGTTTGCGCCAATTCACCAACTGCAACGCTCGAAGAAATCAAATCGACCATAGAAGTATTGAATAAAACAGGAGAGGCCGCCAAAAAGGTAGGTATACAATTTGCCTATCATAATCATGATATGGAATTTCGTGCCGTTGATGGCAAGGTTCCTTACGATCTTTTGCTGAGCGAAACCGATCCACAGAATGTAAAAATGGAGCTCGACCTGGCCTGGGCTGTTAAAGGCGGCAAAAACCCGGTTGAAATGTTTAAACAACATCCTGGCCGTTTCCCGCTTTGGCACGTAAAAGATTTGGATGCCGAGCGTAAAACCATTTTACCCGTAGGCAGCGGCACCATCGATTTTAAACCAATCTTTGCAGCCGCAAAATCAGCCGGTATGAAACATTTCTTCGTTGAACACGATGGCCCGAAAGATCCGCTGGCAAGCATTACCAGCAGTATAGGGTATTTGAAAAATACGCTGAAGGTTTAGCCCCACCTAAATCCTCCCCTGAAGGGGAGGACTTAAAGAAAATAGCTCAAAAGTCTCCCCCTTCAGGGGGAGATTTAGAGGGGGCTGTCTTAACAATTCCATAACATATGTCAATTTTGATATTCGCCCCGCAATAAGTATCTTAAGGCGGCAAATCAAAACGTATGGCAACACCCCCGGCAGAGCAACTAAAGAGAGTTTTAAAACCAGTCCATTTATGGGCGATAGCTGTAGGGCTGGTCATCTCTGGTGAATACTTCGGCTGGAATTTTGGGTGGGATGTGGCCGGTACAATCGGGATGCTTATAGCCACAGCGGTTATAACGGTGATGTATATCACGTTCATTTTCAGTTACACAGAACTCACCACGGCAATTCCGCATGCAGGCGGGGCTTTCGCCTACGGCTACCGGGCCATGGGGCCATTTGGCGGCCTGATAGCTGGTTATGCCACGCTAATCGATTTTCTTTTTGCATCGCCCGCGATAGCTATTTCGTTAGGGAGCTACCTCCATTTTTTATACCCGGAAATTCCGGTTATGCATTCGGCCTTTGTATTTAATGCCGCATTCCTGTTGCTTAATGGTTTCGGCGTAAAAGAATCTGCTGCATTTTCGGTATTCATAACCATTTTGGCGGTTGCCGAATTGGTTTTGTATTTAGGTATAGTTTCGCCTCACTTTAAAATGAGCAACTACATGAGTAACCCTATGCCTTTTGGCTGGGGAGGTGTGTTTGCCGCCCTTCCGTTCGCCATATGGTTTTACCTTGCCATAGAAGGCGTGGCCATGGTTGCCGAAGAAGTAAAAGACCCACGAAAAGATATCCCCAAAGGTTACATTAGTGCTCTGGCTACATTGGTAGCATTGGCATTAGGCGTAATGGTTGTTACCGGCGGGATAACCGATTGGCGCAAACTAAGCACTTTAGATTATCCCTTGCCCGAAGCAATAGGTATTGTGCTGGGCAAGGCAAGCGGCTTAACCAAAATATTTGCCAGCATCGGCTTATTTGGGCTGATAGCTTCGCTTCATGGCACTATTCTGGCATCGTCAAGGCAGGTATTTGCAATGGCCAGGAGTGGTTATCTGCCAAAAGGATTAGATAACCTAAACCACCGGTTTAAAACCCCGCATTGGGCGTTGGTGGTGGCCGGGGCTGTTAGTTTTATAGCCATTTATATTGGTACCCATACCAAGAATGGTACTTCGCAAATCCTGGTACTGTCTGTATTAGGGGCAGTTGTTATGTACATTATGTGCATGGTGAGCTTGTTCATCCTGCGGAAAAAGGAGCCAAAGCTTCCACGACCATTTAAAGCACCTGTGTATCCGTGGTTTCCGGGTATAGCGCTGCTTATAACAATAATAAGTTTATTTGCCATTATGTGGTTTAACTTTACCGTGAGCATTATATTTTTTGCAGGCCTGCTTCTGATCAGTATTATATTTATCCTTATGGGTAAACACAAAGTAGCCCTTACAGATGAAATGATGGCAACGCCTGATCTGTAAATAAAAGACTGTACTCCGCAAGGCACCAATTAACTAATGAACCAGTGAACTAATGAACAAAAATGCCATACCGCCACACCATACGACATAAGGTTTACAAGTTTCAGGATTTGAAAACTTTGCTGGGCAAGGCATCGCCCTACCGGTCGGGCGATGAGCTGGCCGGCGTATGCGCCGGTAGTTATGAAGAACGGGTTGCCGCGCAAATAACCCTGGCCGATGTGCCACTCAAAACATTTTTAAATGAGGTTGTTGTCCCTTACGAAGATGATGAAGTAACCCGTTTAATTGTTGATAGTCAGTATGTTAAATCATTTAATCAAATAAGCCATTTAACTGTTGGCGAATTACGCGATTGGTTGTTAAGTGATGAAACAGATACCCAAACCCTAACTGATATTGCCGATGGGCTGACGCCCGAAATGGTTGCAGCGGTATCTAAACTAATGCGTAACCAGGATTTGATCGCGGTGGCAAAAAAATGCAGGGTAGTTACCCGGTTTCGTAATACAATTGGATTAAGCGGGCATTTTAGCACCCGTTTACAGCCAAATCATCCAACAGACGATCCGAGAGGCGTGGCTGCCAGTATTATTGATGGCCTTTTGCATGCCAGCGGCGATGCCACCATCGGTATAAATCCGGCTACTGATAGTCCCGCTGCGGTAAGTAGTTTACTAAGGCTTATGGATAATATCAGGCAACAGTTTAATATCCCCACGCAAACCTGTGTATTAAGCCATATTACCACCACTTTGCAACTGATTAATGAAGGTGCGCCAGTCGATTTATGCTTTCAATCAATAGCAGGCACCGAAAAAGCCAATGCAAGTTTTGGCATCAATCTTAATTTAATTGACGAGGCTTACCAGGCAACGCTATCGCTTAACCGTGGCACGGTGGGCAATAATGTCATGTACTTTGAAACCGGACAGGGGAGTGCACTATCTGCCAATGCCAATTTTGGCGTCGATCAGCAAACATGTGAGGTCAGGGCCTATGCCGTAGCACGCAAGTTTAACCCCCTGTTGGTGAACACAGTAGTTGGCTTTATCGGACCTGAATATTTATATGATGGCAAGCAGATCATCCGGGCTGCATTGGAAGACCATTTTTGTGGTAAGCTGCTCGGTTTGCCCATGGGTTGCGATGTTTGCTATACCAACCATGCCGAAGCCGACCAGGATGATATGGATAACCTGCTAACCCTGTTGGGCGTGGCGGGTTGTAACTTTGTTATGGGCATACCGGGTGCCGATGATATTATGCTTAATTACCAATCTACATCATTTCATGACGCCCTATATTTGCGCAAAGTACTTAATTTAAAACCATCACCTGAATTTGAACAATGGTTAATAAGGCAAGGAATTACCGATAGTAAAGGTAATATGATACCTATCGATCCGACGCACGGGTTGTTAGGAGCTATGGTTTAGGAGGAGGTAAAAGGGTAAAGGTGAAAGGCAAAAGGTAAAAGGACAGGGTCAAGGATAATCCAAAAACCTGCCGTTTTCTTTGATATAAAAACATGAAAAGAAACATCCCCCACGAGATAGAACCCTTAAAGGCCTTGCAGGAGTTTACTACTGCCCGCATAGCTATTGGGCGTGTGGGTACAAGTATCCCGCTGAAACAATCTCTTGATTTTAAACTGGCACATGCCCACGCCCGAGATGCTGTTTATTCTGAGCTGAACATCAGTTACTTGACAGATGTATTTAAACAATTTAATTTACCCATTCTGCAGCTGCACAGCCGAGTAACCCACCGCCGGCAATACCTGCAACGCCCGGATTTTGGCCGTAAACTTAATGAAGCGTCATTAAGCCTGTTAGAAGATTATTTTATCCAAACCGATATCGCCATCATTGTAGCCGACGGACTTTCGGCAACGGCCGTAAATGAAAATACATTTGGACTGCTAAAAGAACTTATTCCGTTATTATTGGCGGCGGGTTTTAAGTTTGCGCCAATAAGCCTGGTTGAGCAGGGCAGGGTAGCCATCGGCGATGATATTGGGTATAACCTTAAAGCGCAACTATCTCTTGTACTTATTGGCGAACGGCCTGGATTAAGCTCGGCAGATAGCGTAGGAGCGTATCTCACTTACGCCCCTAAACCAGGGCTGACAGACGAATCCAGAAACTGTGTTTCAAATATCCGCCCCAAGGGCCTTACCTATAAAAAAGCGGCCAAAAAGATCTTTTACCTGATCAGCGAGGCCTTTAAACGGAAACTGTCCGGTGTAGAACTGAAGGACAACGCAGGATTATTAGATAGTCATTAGGTTACCAGGAAAATTTCTACCTTTCGCATTACCCTTTCATCTTTTACCTCATTTCTTAGCTGGTCTTTTCTGAATCATTCCGTTAAATGATATGGCATCGCGGTTGGTGCTGATTACCTGGAGTGACGCATAACCATCCGAACTAACAGTTAGATACATAGATTGCACATCGCGGGAATCACTTATATTTTTGTTGGTGGGCTTGATGGTGATGTTCCAGCCATCTTTTTTGCGGGCCTTTAATGCATAAGTGAAGTGAGTATTTGTAAATTTGATACCGCCCTCTGTTGAGCCATAGGGAGGTGCTACATAAGCACGGCCAAAATAGGGAAGGTAGGCAATAATCGTATCTTTAGTGATTGTTAAATCGTAATCAGATGACGTTAGTGCCCTGCCGGCACCCCTTGCGGGATTTACGTAATTGGCCTCAAAAACAAAGTTTTGACTTTCGATAAGTTGTTTTATTTCAGCAACATGGGCTGCTTTTTTCTCCTGGCGGGTTTGCGCATCTGCCATGTTTATGCCGATAAAAATAAAGGCAGCAACTACAGATATTCTATTCAATAATTTCATAATAAATGATTTAAAGTTTAGACAAGGATGCGGGGTAAGGGTTTATTCCATAACAAATTTAACATATATTTAAATAAAAAAGCCACCCGTTTTTGCAGGTGGCTTTTATTATATAAGCAAATAATTGTTAAATCAAATTAACGCTGCGGTTTACAAACTCGGTAAGTTCGGCGCCGGTTAATAATCCTTGCGAAAGCAGGGCCAGGTCAAATGCCTGTTTTGATAACTGGGCTTGTACTTCTTCGTTCTCTTCCTGTAAAATGCGGGTTATCAACTTGTGGTTTCCGTTAACAATTACCTTGTAATTATCGGGCATATTACCATAAAAACCCATGCCGCCACCCATAGCTGCCATATCTTTCATACGGCGCATAAACTCATCCATAGTAACGGTTACCGGTAATTCATCCGGGCTAAGGCTCTCTAATTGAACGCTATACGCCGGTTTGCTAATTGCTTTGTTGAAGATGTCTTTAACCTTTGTTGATTGCTCGTCGGTTAAAACTGATTCAGGCGCTTCGTCTTTTTTAATCAGCTTATCAGCTACATCAGCATCAACGCGTTTCAACGAAGTCTTTTCCAGTTTTTGCTCCAGCTGGCTAATGAAGTGATTATCAATAGGCGAGTTCATCACCAATACATCATAACCTTTTTTGTTGGCCGATTGGATAAATGAATCCTGTTTAGCCGGATCGTTGGTATAAATATAAACCAGCTGTCCGTCTTTATCGGTTTGGATGGCTTCAACTTTTTCTTTGTATTCCGATAAAGTAAAGTTTTCTTTTTTGGTGTTGCTTACCAAAACAAAGTCTTTGGCTTTATCATAAAACTTATCTTCGCTCACCATGCCGTATTTTACAAACAGGCCAATGTCTGTCCATTTTTCTTCGTAAGCTTTACGGTCGGCTTTAAACAATTCTGACAATTTATCAGCTACTTTTTTGGTGATGTAGCTGTTTATCTTTTTAACGTTGCTATCGGCCTGTAAAAAGCTGCGCGAAACGTTCAAAGGAATATCCGGTGAGTCAATTACACCATGTAACAACATCAAAAACTCAGGCACTATATCCTTCACTTCATCGGTAATAAATACCTGGCGGCTAAATAACTTGATCTTATTTTTCGAGATCTCAAAATCGTTTTTCAGCTTAGGGAAGTACAATACACCGGTAAGGTTGAACGGATAATCAACATTCAGGTGGATCCAGAATAATGGGTCTTCGCTGAAAGGGTAAAGTTGTTTGTAAAAGTCAAGATAATCCTGGTCTTTTAATTCAGATGGTGCTTTTGTCCAGATAGGGTTGGTATCATTAATGATATTATCTTCCTGAACATCAATGTATTTAGGTTTGCCTTCTTCGTCAATACCATCCTCGACAGATTCGGTTTTGGTGCCAAATTTAATAGGCACAGGTAAAAACTTACAGTATTTATCAAGAATTTCCTGCAATTTGTATTTGCTCAGGAATTCTTCCGATTCGCTATTGATGTATAAGGTAATCTCGGTACCGCGCTCGGCTAAAATGCCTTCGCCAATTTCAAATTCGGTGCTGCCATCGCAAACCCAATACGCTGGTTCGGCGCCCTCCTGGTAGCTAAGTGTTTGTATTTCAACCTTGTCGGCAACCATAAAGGCCGAGTAAAAGCCTAAACCAAAGCGACCGATGATTTCGTTGGCATCCTTAGCTTCCTTGAACTTTTCCATAAACTCAGTAGCGCCCGAAAATGCTATCTGGTTGATGTATTTTTTTATTTCTTCGGCGGTCATACCCAAGCCATTATCACTAATGGTGATGGTTTTCTTAACCTCGTCAAATGCAACTTCAACGCGCAAATCGCCAAGTTCGCCGTTATATTGGCCTAAAGAAGCCAGGCGTTTTATTTTTTGGGTAGCATCTACAGCGTTAGATACCAGCTCGCGCAAAAATATCTCATTATCAGAATAAAGAAATTTCTTAATTATCGGAAAAATGTTTTCGGTGTGGATTGAAATGCTGCCTTTTTCTTGCATAATATTGATATATAAATGGATTAATATTAATTTCTACCTGCAACCATCAATGCATGTTCCAAAGAGGGCGAAGTTGTCAAATTGGCAGACTAATAATTTTGACCGGAAAGAAATCAAGCTTGTAGCTGGTTAAGGGTAACGCAACAGGCACTGGTTACAATGCCAATAACGGTATTTAAGGTAACCTGAGCGGCGATAAAGCCGGTAAGACCAAATAAAAGGCGAGTTTTAAATCCTGCTCAAAAAAGTCTCCAAAACCACGTTCAATGATTGCAAAGTATCGTTATCTGCAACATTCCCCTTCCCATCCATTTTCGACCTGATAAATGATATATTCAGCTTTGCCCCATCGGCAACCTGCGCGTTTAGTGCGCCCAGAATCAATAGCATGGCGGCGTGGGCTGCTTCGCCACCTAAAGATGCGGTGATGAGGGCGACCGGCTTTTCGGAGAATGAACCGCTGGAAACCGTCCAGTCCAGCATGTTTTTTAGCTGGCCGGGTACGCCAAAGGCATATTCGGGTGTGCAAATGATTATGCCATCGGCCTGCTTTAATAACTCCCTTAATTCAAAAACCGGTTCCGGTGGGTAATCATCGTCATTGCCAGGGTCAAAAGGAGGGATGAGGGCCAAATTGTTGTAAATACTGTAATCAACATCAGCAGACACCAGGGCACCTAAGTATTTCAGGATATTGTGGTTTGTTGAACCGGCCCTTAGGCTGCCGGGAATGGCTAAAATGCGTTTCATGGTAAATTATTTAGTAGCGCGATCAAACTTACAAAGTTTTAAAACTTTTTAGGTTTCGGTTCTGATGCAGCGCGGAAGATTTTCAAGGGCAATAATGAAGTAAAATAGCTGGTTAAATGTTTTAGCAAGATAGCTTCAGCGTTCTAATGCCAATAAATACCTATATTGGTTTACAATCCCTGACTGCTAAACCGATAACTGGCGACATGTCGGGAAGATGCCTGTGAGGACACAGGCATCTGGAAAACGCATTTTTTTTGTCATGCTGAGGTACGAAGCATCTACCCGCGAACTTGTCCGTCAGCGATGCATGTCGATTAACGGATTTTTCACTCCGTTACCCATGACAAGTTTCATTTTCTGTCATCCTGAGCGATAGCGAAGGATCTATTGTACGCCATGCATAACCGCCGGAAAAGTTCGCGAGTAGATCCTTCGTTCCTCAGGATGACAGTCTTTTATTTTTGAATGTCATTCTCCCTTCAGAATTTCGCGAAATTTTACCACTCAGAATGACTGCTCTTTTGTTTTTTGATAATCTATCCTGCCAATCAAAAAGTTCCCCCTTCAGGGGGCGGAGGGGGCTCGCCTTACGGCACAAACTGCAATATAAACGACGACCCCTTGCCCTCGGTAGATAATACCTGGATGTTGCCTTTGTGCAGCAGCATGATTTGTTTACACAAACTCAGCCCTATACCACTGCCGGTTTTTTTGGTGCTGAAGAAGGGGATAAAAATTTTATCCAGCAGCTCGTGCGGCATACCCATGCCGTTATCGGTTATTTTAACCAGGGTTTTACTGTTGTTTTGCGCCTCGGCAGATAGGGTAATGCGGGGTTCATCGCGGTCTTTAACAGCTTCAATAGCATTCACCAGTAGGTTAATCATTACCTGCTCTATCAGGTTTATATCAGCCTCAATGGCCAGGGCAGGGTCGCGCAGGATAATTTCCAGCTCAATATTCTTTTTGGATAGCGTTGGCTTCATCAGGCTGTTCAGGTTCTCGAACAGGTTGCGTACCAGTATCCTGTCGCGCTCCAGCTTGGTTATCTTGTTCAGGCTGCGGTAGCTTTCGGTAAATTTCAGCAAGCCGTCGCTGCGGCGTTTAATGGTATCTATACCCAGCTCCAGGTCTTCCAGCTCGGTAGCCTCCATCGTTTCAGTAATTTCGGGGCTTTGCAGCCGGTTTTTCAAGGTATCTGCCAATGACGAAATTGGGGCAACCGAGTTCATAATCTCATGCGTCATCACGTTCAGCAATTTCGACCATGCTTTTGATTCCGTTTCGTCCAGCGCTTCGCTCACGTTTTGAAAAGCCAGTAGTTTATACAACTTATCGTCGCTGCGCATCATGCTGGATGTTATTAAAATTTTTATCATCTGCTGGTTACGGATAATGCTGATGATATTGCTTTCCCCGGGTTTTAGCTTAAGTAACTCGTGGTACAGCACCGGCTCCCGTTTTTCGAGCGATTGGATAGTTTTAAGGTAGGGGATGCTGAGTAATTTTTTAAAAGCCTCATTTATCCAGCTGATGGTGCCGGTATCTTCCTCGTACGATAGGATGCCCGTATCTACCAGTTCCAGTATCTTTTGCAGGTAATGGTATTGTGTTTCGCGTTCGCGGCTTATTAATTTAAAAGTGGTATTGATATCGTTAAAGCCCTTGCGTAACGGCTTTAATTCGTTTGGGGCTTTGCGCACATCAAAATGGCGCGAGAAATCGCGGTAGTGTATAGATTCAACAAACTGGTTTACCTCGTCCTGCGCTTTTTTCTGAAAGCGTATCATCTCTATCACAGCGTAAATTACCAGGGGGACGAATATCACCAGGTATAGCGGCTGGCCTTTAACCGTTACATAAGCGGCGGCAGTAAGTGCCAGGAATAACAAAAACACACGCAGCAACAGCCGCCATTCGTAACGGTTAAATATCATATTTGCTTAATCTGCGGTACAGGGCAGTACGGGTTAATCCCAATTCTTTGGCGGCACGGGTAATGTTGCCATTATGCTTTTCAATAACTTTTAAAATAGCATTCTTCTCCAGTGTGCTCAACTGAATGTTATCATCATTGATGTTGTTGTCCGTTTGCGTTTCCAGTATTGAAAAGATAAGGTCATCGGGCCTCAGCGTACTGTCGTCGGCCATAATAACTGCGCGTTCAATAGTATATTGCAGCTCGCGTACATTACCGGGGTAATTGTATGATTTTAATTTTGTTAAAGCCGGGCCATCAAAATCAACGGCAGCCTTAAGGTACTTGCCGGCATAAAGTTTGGCAAAATGCCTGGCCAAAATCACAATATCTTCGCTGCGGCGGCGTAAGGGCGGCATATTAATTTCTACGGTGTTTATCCGGTAAATTAAATCCTTCCTGAAACGGTTTTCATTCGCCAGTTCGCTCATGGGTACATTGGTGGCACATATCAGCCTGATGTCAACATCAACCGCCTTGTTGGTTCCTAACCGGGTTACCTGCCGGTTTTGCAGTATGGTGAGCAATTTGGCCTGCTGCTGTAAGCTGATGTTGCCAATTTCGTCTAAAAACAGGGTGCCGCCCTGGGCGTCTTCAAAACGGCCCGCTCGGTCTTCGCGCGCATCTGTAAAAGCTCCTTTTTTGTGGCCAAATAATTCGCTTTCAAACAAGGTATCGGTAAGGGCGCCTACATCAACTTTAATAAAAGGCTTATCGGCACGTAATGAGCGCTCGTGAATGGCTTTGGCCATCAAATCTTTACCTGTGCCGTTTTCGCCCAACAGCAAAATATTGGCGTCGGTAGGGGCTATTTTATTTACTTTATGGAAAATATCCTGCATCACTTCCGATTCGCCCAATATCGATGTATCCCCCGCCGTATTTTTCGCAGGTGCTTTGGTGGCTTTGGCGCCACCTTCTTTTTTATCCAATAGCTCTTTTATAGTGCCTATCAGCTTTTCGTTATGCCATGGTTTTACCACAAAGTCGTCGGCGCCTTCTTTTAATGAGCGTACGGCCAGGTCAATATCGCCATAGGCGGTTATCATAATTACACAAACGTTGGGCTTCCAGTCTTTTACTTTACGCAGCCAGTACAAACCCTCGTTGCCGGTGTTAATGGCGCTGTTAAAGTTCATATCAAGCAAAACCAGGTCAACCTCGTTGCGTTGCAGCAGCCAGTTCAGGTTTTCGGGATTCTTCTCGGTTATCACCTCGCCGGCCTGGGTTTTTAACAGCAGCTTTACGGCAGTTAGTACATCCGGGTCGTCATCAACAATAAGAATAGTAGCTTTTTTTAGTATCATGTTTTTAGGTTCATAGTTGATAGTTCATGGTTCATGGCCCTATTTTGTTGATTGTTATATGACAGACGCCTGTTAAACAGTAAATGTTACAATACCGGCAGTTACTAATCTTAGCCATGAACCATTAACTATGATCCATGAACCAGCTGCAACAAACCTCCTGCCATTAACCATCAATAATGAACCATGAAGCAAACAAAACTTTCTGCAAATTAATAATTGCATACTTAAGTTTTATACGGCCGGCAAAAAATGATGAGCGGTAAGTTGTGAATGGTGAGTTGTGAGGTATATTTGTTATGATTGACAATGGCTTGTAGTGTTGAGATTTGTTCTGTCGGGAAGGTAAGGTATAACGGAGAATGGGCGAAAAGCAATGTATTTGCAGCTGGCTTGAAGAAATACCTACTGGTTTTGTGCTCATTTCGGCGGGTACCTCCAGGGAAAGGCAATTTAAAATAAACAGAAACGGCGCATTGAAAGAATGTATAAATTCTATTTAATTGAAAATTAACCAACCACTCACCACTCACAATTTACTACTCGCGCACACTGTATCATTACCGTACACTTGATGTAACAGAAGCGTACGCCCTAAATACGTAATATGTATTTAATGTATTGAAAAACAGTGTTTTAATTTGTGGCATGTGTTTTTGTAACCATTATTCAAAATATCATAAACTACAGTGGACAGAAAAATTGAGAAAAAGACCTGGAACAGCAAACGAATATTAACTATTGCTGGTATTGCAGGCATAATTTTATTAATAGGGGGCAGTATTTATTTTACATCGGGCAAAAGCAAATTAGATGTTGATACCGAGCGCATAACTATCAGTACTATAACTAAAGGTCCGTTCCAGGAGTTTATACCTGTTAACGGTACCGTGATGCCATTGACCACCATTTTTCTTGACGCAACAGAAGGCGGCGAGGTTGAAGAGCGTTATGTTGACGATGGCGCCATGCTTAAAAAAGGCGATCCGATACTAAAACTAAGCAACGTTGACGAAGAACTTAACCTTGCTACCCAGGAGTCGGCAGTTTTTGCAGAGCAAACCCAGATGCAAATTTCACATAACAATGCCAACCAGGCTACTATTAACAAATTAAACACCATGGCCGATGTTGAGAACGCATTCAAAGAAGCCAAAAGGATATATGAGTTGGATAAAAGGCTTTACGATCAAAAGGCGATTGGATTGCAGGAGTATCAATCGGCAAAAAATAGCTATGATTACCAGGTAAACCGCCGCAAACTGGCTATCCAGATTTTGAAGCAGGATACATCGTTGGTTAAACAACAAGATCAGCAATCACAGGAACACTACGCTCAAATGAAGGCTGCGCTGGCGCTGATGCGTAAAAAGGTAGCCAGCCTTACCCTAAGGGCGCCTATTGACGGCCAGCTGACTAACCTTGATGCTGAAGTTGGCCAAAGCAAAACCAAGGGCGTGCGTTTAGGCCAGATTGACGTACAATCGGGCTTTAAAGTACGTGTTGATATAGATGAACATTACTTATCACGCGTGTTTCCGGGTTTGAAAGGCGATTTTCAGTTTGCCGAAAAAACATATAACATGATAATTAAAAAGGTTTTTACAACTGTAACGGCCGGCAGATTCCAGGTTGACATGCAATTTGTGGGCGAAGTGCCTAAAGGGATTCGCAAGGGGCAAACGCTGCAGGTTAGATTGGCGCTGAGCGATGAAACCACAGCTGTACTTGTGCCTAAAGGTGGCTTTTTCCAGCAAACCGGTGGCAATTGGATATTTAAAGTAGCAGAAGACGGTAAGCGAGCTTATAAAGTAAACATTCAGCTTGGCCGCCAAAGCCCTGACTATTTTGTGGTAACCGATGGTTTAAACCCTGGCGATAAGGTAATTACATCGAGCTATGAAACTTATGGCGACATACAGGAACTTGTGCTCAAAAAATAGATATTTTGCTCGTGCTATTGCAACGAAATGCTGATGCTAAACGTCATATAAACAGATAATTAATTTAATAAATAATAATATAAACCAAATCAAACAAACATCGTCGGCCGAAAGGCAGATGATTCAGGAGGGGCAAATGATAAAAATTACTAATCTCGAAAAATTTTACCGCACAGAAGAGGTAGAGACTATAGCCTTAAACAAGCTATCAATTGAAATTGCAACGGGCGAGTTTGTGGCCATAATGGGCCCGTCTGGTTGTGGTAAATCAACATTGTTAAATATCCTGGGAATGTTGGACGACCCGGATGAAGGCAGCTACGTTTTTAACGATATTGAAGTAGCTCATTTTACCGAGCGTAAACGTGCCGACCTGCGCAAGCACAACATCGGCTTTGTTTTCCAGAGTTTTAATCTTATTGACGAGTTAACCGTGTTTGAAAACGTTGAACTGCCGTTGATTTATACCGGCGTACCATCGGCCGAGCGTGTTAAAAGGGTAGAAGAGGTATTGGATAAAATGCAGATTATGCACCGCCGTAACCACTATCCGCAACAATTATCGGGCGGTCAGCAACAACGTGTGGCCATTGCCCGCGCGGTTGTAAACAAACCAAAACTCATCCTTGCGGATGAGCCAACCGGTAACCTGGATAGTACCAATGGTAACGATGTAATGGAACTGTTAACCGACCTGAACGAGCAGGGTACAACCATCATCATGGTTACACACTCTGAGCATGATGCCCGTTACAGCCACCGGATTATAAGGTTACTTGACGGCCAGGCCGTTGTAGAAAACATTATGGTATAAAACCAAAAGTGTCGTCTGCCCCAATAAAAAGATAGTTTATATAAGTTAATGTTGTTAAAAGCTAACCTCTCCGCGATGGAGGGGTAAGCTTGTTTTGCCCCTAATCGTTCACTGGTTCATTAGTTCATTGGTAGGATAATTTTAGATTTTGTAGCTATGACTTAACGCCAGCCATGGCGGCTACTCATGAGCCCATAAGTAAACCACCCAATCAAAACTAATGAACAAGCGAACCCATAAACCACCAGATACTACCAATGAGTTAATGAACCAAAAGTGAACCTATTAATATGATCAGGAACTACATTAAAATTGCATGCAGAAGCCTTTGGAGACACAAGGGCTCTTCGATTTTTGCTGTGCTGGCCATATGTATTTCATGCATGGGCTTATTTGGTTTGGCATCATACAGCACCATACAGCGTACCCGCGAAATTGGTATTCGCAAAGTATTTGGTGCTTCTGTAACCGGCATAGTAAATATGTTGTCTATTGAGTTTTTACAGCTGGTAATCATCTCATCGCTAATAGCATTACCGTTGGCATGGTTTGCAATGAACAAATGGTTGCAGTACTTTGCATACCGCATAGCTATAGGTTGGTGGGTTTTTGCATTGGCAGGAGTAATAGCGCTTGTAATTGCATTTGCTACGGTTAGCTTTCAGGCTGTTAAAGCCGCGATTGCCAACCCGGTAGATAGTTTGAGAAGTGAATGATCTTGGTTCATTGATGGGTGGGAGTAAAATTGCACCACCTTGGGCCATTATTTCACATAACCAACCCAATGAACCGCCATACAAAACCAATGAATTAATGAAAAAGTGAACTAACACGGTGTACTCAAGAATTAATTATGATAAGAAACTACATAAAAACCGCCATTCGTGGCCTGCGTAAGAACAAGGGTTTCACGGCTATAAATATATTGGGCCTGGCTTTGGGTTTGGCCACTTGCTTACTTATTGTGTTGTACGTAGCCGACGAGCTGAGTTACGACAGGTACAACGAAAAAGCCGGCCGTATTTACCGGGTTAATGAGGACCTAAAACTGGGCGATAACAGCGTAAAGTATGCGGTTTGCATGGCGCCGCTGGCTAAAACCTTGATTGCCGAATATCCTTATGTTGAGAATGCCACGCGCATAAAAAACGCCGGCTCCTCGCATGTTAAAAAAGGCACGCTGAACATGGTTGAAAACAGGGTGGCATTTGCTGATCCTTCTTTGTTTAGCGTGTTTACACTGCCTATGATCAATGGCAACGCGGCTTCGGCACTTGTTGAGCCTAACAGCGTGGTAATTACCGAAACCACCGCTCAAAAATATTTTAACAGCAGCAATGTAGTTGGTAAAACACTGCTGTTTAATGATAATACCCTTTGTAAAGTAACCGGGGTAATTAAAGATGTACCCCAACAGTCGCATTTCAATTTCGACTTTTTTATCTCGATGTCATCCTTCCCCGACAGCAAATCGACAGAGTGGCTGCGCAGCGATTATAATACCTATGTATTATTAAAAGACAAATCATACGCCAAACAATTAGAGGCAGCTTTCCCGGCGTTATTAGAGAAATTCAGCGGTGCGCAAATGAAATCTGAGTTAAACATGTCTTATGCCGAGTTTGAAAAACGGGGCAGCTTTTTCAGGTTGAATTTAATCCCACTCACAGATATTCACCTCAAATCAAATATCTCCGGCGAATTAGGTTCAAACGGTACTACGCAGTATGTTTATATATTTTTGCTGATAGCGGTATTTATACTGCTGATAGCTTGTGTAAACTTCATGAACCTGTCAACAGCCCGTTCATCAAACCGCGCACGTGAGGTGGGGGTACGCAAGGTTTTAGGATCGGCGCGTAAGCACTTGATAGCTCAGTTTTTAACCGAGTCGGTGTCGGTAACTGTAATAGCTACTGTGCTTGCTTTTATTATTGCGTTGTTTTTATTGCCGGTGTTTAATCAATTATCGGGTAAAGCGCTTGCTATCAATGCGACTTCATTAAACTGGATACTACCACTGCTGCTATTGGTTGCGTTGGTTGTAGGTATACTTTCCGGCTCGTACCCGGCATTTTATCTGTCGGCATTTCAACCTGTTGATGTGTTGAAGGGCAAGCTGGCAACTGGCTTTAAGGGAGGCGGGCTTCGCAGTTTTTTTGTTGTATTCCAGTTTTCCATATCCATATTTTTAATTATCGGTACGCTGGTTATTTATAATCAGCTTAATTATATTCAAACCAAAAACCTGGGCTATAACCGTAACCAGGTACTTATCATAAAAAATGTTTACGAACTTAATAACCAGGCTAAAATATTTAAGCAAAAGGTAAAGGAACTACCCGGTGTTATTAACGCTACCATGACTGGCTTTGTACCAACATCGGGTTGGAAAAGTACTGCCATTTATTACAGGGACGCCACCTTAAACGAAAAAACCTCCATGTTTCCGCAAAGCTGGCAGGTTGATGAAGATTATTTGCCTACCCTGGATATGAAAATAGCCGCCGGGCGTAATTTTTCAAGAAATATGCCTACAGATTCGGACGGGGTTGTTATCAACGAAGCTGCGGCTAAGTTCCTGGGTTTTAAAGAACCGGTAAATAGTGTTATCTACCGGTCGATGGGCAGCCAGCACGACCTGGAACACATGAAGCAATACCGTATTTTAGGCGTAGTAAAAGACTTTAATTTCAATTCCCTGCACGAGAATGTAAGCCCTGTGATATTGACCCTTGCCGATAATAAAGGAGGCCTTAGTGTACGAGTTCAAACTAATAACTTGCCAACGCTGATGGCGCAAATCAATGCCGCCTGGAAAGAGCTGAACCCCAATATCCAGATCAACTACTCTTTTATGGATCAGGATTTTGACGCCTCGTACCGTACGGAGCAGCGCACCGGGCAAATCTTTATGGTATTTACCACCCTGGCCATCGTGATAGCTTGTTTAGGGCTGTTTGGTTTAGCAGCTTACGCTGCCGAGCAACGCACCAAGGAAATAGGCATCCGTAAAGTGTTAGGGGCGAGTGTTGCCGCTATAACGGGGATGCTCTCGGTCGACTTTATAAAACTTGTGGGCATATCCATTTTAATAGCCTCGCCTATAGCCTGGTACCTCATGAATCTTTGGCTGCGCGATTTTGCCTACTGTATAAGTATTCAGTGGTGGGTATTGGTTGTAGCTGCTGCGGGTGCATTGATCATTGCTATAATAACGGTAAGTTTTCAATCCATTAAGGCGGCGATTGCCAACCCGGTAGATAGTTTAAAGAATGAGTGACCTTGGGTCATTTAAATGGAGTATCAATTTAGGTTAGCGTTGAATTTTAGGATTTGGAAATTGCGATTTGGAGTTTAGCGTTTAAAATTTAATACCAGAAATCATGATTAAAAGCTATGTAACTATTGCCTTCAGGAACATCCGGCGCAACCTTAGTTATGCTTTCCTGAACGTTTTTGGGCTTACTTTGGGTGTGGCTGCGTGTTTGGTGATCTTCCTTATTGTGAGGAATGAGCTGGGCTTTGACGGCTACAACAGCAAGGCCGGCCGTACTTACCGGGTAACCTTAAACGCGCTTGATTTTAACTCGAACGTGTCTTTGGCGATAATACCGGCCATGCGCATTGATTTTCCAGAGCTGGAGCAAACCACGCAGCTTTTTTACCTGCCCGACGCGATGATTAAGATAGGCGAAAACCGGTTTAAAGAAAAGAACATAGTTTTTGGCGATGGGCAAACGCCGATGGTTTTTGACTACCAATGGCTGGCCGGCGACCCTAAAACCGCGCTTTCGCAACCCAATAGTGTAGTACTTACCGAGACCGCCGCCAAAAAATATTTCGGCAACAGCGAAGCTATGGGGAAAAATATCAACTTCGAAAATCAGTTTGATATTAAAGTAGCAGGCATTATTAAAGATTTGCCACCCAATTCAAGCACGCCAACATCGTTGCTGATCTCGCTCAAAACCATCGAACAGAAGTTAAAAGGCGCCATGGGTAATTTCTGGTCTATCCCGGGCGGTAGCTATGCCTATATCGTGATCCCTAAAAAGTATTCCATCCATCAATTGGAAAGCAAAATACCCGCTTTTATTAAAAAGAACTGGGGTGCCGATATTGCCAAAGCAGCTCATTTGCCGCTGCAGCCATTAAAAGATGTTCATTTCGATCAGCGTTATATTAATAACATTATCACACCAACCTCAAAAGATACGTATTACGCGCTGATAGGGGTTGCTTTGCTTATTATCATTACCGCCTGTATCAATTTCGTTAACCTTGCCACGGCTCAGGCTATCAGGCGAGCTAAAGAGGTTGGGGTACGTAAAGTGTTAGGCGCTACCAAATCGCAGCTAATAAGGCAATTTATGGGCGAAACTACTGTCCTGGTTTTACTATCGGTAATTTTAGGCGTATTGGTATCAGCTTTTTTCCTTGCCCGGGCGGGCGAATGGATGTCGATAACTATTGATGCCAAACAGCTGTTACAACCCGAAGTTATGACCTGGATAGCGGGAATAACCTTCCTGGTAATCCTCCTGGCTGGTTTATACCCATCATTTGTGCAATCGGCATTTCAGCCGGTTGAATCATTAAAAAGCCAGGCGGGCATACCGGCAAAAGGCTTAACCTTACGTAAAGGCCTGGTTATAGCGCAGTTTGCCATCTCGCAGATATTAATTGTTGGCACCTTGATAGTTGCCCATCAAATGGACTTTTTTAAAAACCAGGACCTTGGATTTAATAAGGAAGCTGTTATTACGGTTAGTATCCCGACAAAAGAGAAACGGGATGTATTTAAACAGCAACTGATGACAAATCCCGGTATCAAAGATCTCAGCTTCTCTAACGGCGGACCTGTATATAATAATTCTTTCACCAGTTTTCAGTCGCCCGAGCTTGGACTTACCAAAGATGATGTTACCGAGATGAAATTTGTTGATGAAAAATATATCGACATGTTTCAGCTGCACATGCTGGCCGGTCAAAAAATCTGGAAAAAAGATGATAAAGATACACTGAATAGCATCGTAATCAACGAAACTATGATGCATAAGCTGGGCATCCAGGATCCGCAACTGGCGTTGAATAAACACGTAAAGCTTAATGGCGATCAACAATCAACTATTATGGGCGTAGTACAGGATTTCCAAAGCGAATCAAAACATAAAAAACGGAGGGCCTGCGTGTTGGAGTACAATTCGCAGGGCTTTTTCATGGCCAGCATCAGGATTCAGCCCGCCGCAATGAATAAAACCATTGCTTTTATCGGTAAACAATGGCTTCGGCTTTTCCCTGATAATGTTTTCCAATACGAGTTTATGGACGAGCATATAGCCAATTTTTACAGGCAGGAACAAAAAGTTTACACAGCTTTTCAGCTATTCTCGTACATCGCTATACTTATTGGTTGTTTGGGCTTATATGGGCTGATAGCTTTTGCCGCATCGCAACGTACAAAAGAAGTTGGTATCCGCAAAGTTTTGGGTGCGCCCATATACAGTATTGTAGCCCTGTTTGGTAAAGAATTTATTTACCTGATAGCAATAGCCTTTTTTGTAGCCGCGCCGCTGGGTTACTATGTGATGCATAACTGGCTTCAAAATTTTGCATATCACATTAGCATCGGTCCGGGCATATTTTTCGTCGCTATAGTATCATCATTTATCATAGCCGCGGTAACCATTGCCTATCAGGCCATAAAGGCCGCGTTGGTTAACCCGGTGAACAGCTTAAGGAGTGAATAACTTTATACTTTTTGATGCAACGTTGTTAACAAAAGTTTCGTCTTTATATTATTCAAACTTATCCCGGTTGTATGTTTAAAAATTTTATAAAAATAGCCTGGCGCAATTTGCTGCGTAACAAATCATTTTCATTAATCAATATATCGGGCCTGGCTATAGGTATGGCCAGCGCGGCGCTTATCCTGTTCTGGATCCAGAATGAGCTGAGCTACGACCAGTTTCATCAAAACCGCGACAGGTTGTACCAGGCCTATAACCGTGCTGTATTTGATGGCAAACTGTGGTGCTGGGGAACCACACCCAAGATCATGTCGAAAACTTTGAAGCAGGATTACTCTGCTGTTGAACAAAGCTGTCGCACAACATCGGCCAATTTCTTGTTTACCCTTGGCGATAAACACCTGAACCTTAATGGTGATTTTACCGATCCTGATTTTTTGACCATGTTCAGCTTTCCGCTGGTGGCGGGCAATCCTAAAACAGCGCTCAATACCATTAACTCTATAGTTATTACGCAAAAACTGGCAAAAAAACTATTTGGCGAACAAGACGCTATGGGGAAAGTGGTACGTATTGACAGCGTTGACCATTTTACGGTGACAGGGGTAATGAAAGATTTGCCCAACAACACCCGTTTTGATTTTGAATACCTGATGCCCTGGAGCTACCTGAAAAAAACAGGTGGCGATGATGAATATTGGGGCAATAATTCGGTACAAACCTGGGTGCTTACTAAACCCAATGTAACCGAAGATCAGCTTAACAAGCAAGTCCTCAACATCACCAAATCGCACTCCGACCAAAAAGACCAGGAAGTGTTTATGCACCCCGCTGCCAAATGGCATTTATATTCCAAATTTGAAAACGGTAAAATAACCGGTGGCAAAATTGAATCGGTAAGGTTGTTTGCTGTTATTGCCGCATTCATTTTATTGATAGCCTGTATAAATTTCATGAACCTGAGCACAGCCCGGAGCGAAAAGCGCGCCCGCGAAGTTGGCATCATGAAAGCGATAGGTGCAAAAAAAGGCTCGATTATAACACAGTTTTTAGGCGAAAGTATCCTGATAGCTTTTATTGCGGGCGTAATAGCCATTGTTATTGTGCAAATCAGCATGTCGGGCTTTAACCAGTTAACCGATAAGCAATTGTTTGTGCCTTATGCCAGTGTTTATTTCTGGCTGGCGGGCTTAGGATTTGTTTTGTTTACCGGCGCAATTGCGGGTAGTTACCCGGCTTTCTTCCTGTCGTCATTTAAGCCCGTTAGCGTGTTAAAAGGGACGTTTAAAAATGTAGACGCCGTAATCAGTCCCCGCAAAATATTGGTGGTTGTGCAGTTTATATTCGCTATTTTTCTTATCATTTGTACCATTCTTATCCGCGATCAGATGCAGTACGCTCAAAACAGGGATCTTGGCTACAAAAAGGACAACCTGGTGTACACCATGATGTCGGGCAGTATTGATAAAAATTTTAAAATGATCCGCAATGAGCTGGTAAGCAGCGGGGCCGCGGTATCGGTCACCAAAACCAATTCGCCGGTTACCCAACGCTGGAGCGACAGCTGGGGTTTTGACTGGAAGGGAAAAGATCAAAGCCAGAAGATAGATTTTATTATGTACAACACCGATGGCGACTTTGTAAAAACAATGGGTTTAAAAATAGCCGCAGGCAGGGATATCGATGTAAATACTTACCCAACAGACTCAACAGCGATATTACTCAACGAAGCTGCTGTAAAAGTTGTTGGTTTTAAAGACCCGATAGGGCAGGTGATCAAGCGCGACAACCACAATTTGGTTATAGTAGGCGTGATTAAGGATTTTATTATCGAATCGCCATACCAGCCTGTTAAAGCCATGATTATCCAGGGGCCAAAATCATGGTTCAACGTGGTACACTTCAAGCTTAACCCCAATAACACCACAGCCCAAAACCTGAAACTTGCCGAAGGCGTTTTTAAGAAATATAATCCTGAATATCCCTTCGAGTATCATTTTGTGGATGACGAGTATGCTAAAAAATTCAGCGACGAGCAAAAAGTTGGAACCCTGGCCAGTTTGTTTGCCGGCTTAACCATCTTTATATCATGCCTCGGTTTATTTGGCTTGTCGGCCTATATGGCTCAAAACAGGCAAAAAGAGATTAGCGTACGCAAGGTGCTTGGCGCATCGGTATCAAACCTTACGGGCATGCTATCCAAAGAGTTTTTACTGCTGGTATTCATCGCCTTTGCCATTGCATCGCCAATTGCCTGGTGGGGCATGCACAAATGGCTGGAGGGCTATACCTACCGCATAACTATACAGGTATGGGTATTTATAATGGCAGGCGCCGGCACCGCCATAGTAGCGCTGCTAACCGTAAGCTTCCAATCGATCAAAGCCGCACTGGCCAACCCTATTAACAGTTTGCGGAACGAATAATATCGAGGCGAAAGGGAAAAGGCGAAAGGGAAAAGGTTATTCAAGGTTACAAGACACTGTGACCTTTCGCCTTTAACCTTTTCCCTTTCACCTTTCGCCCTGTATCATAATCGTACACCTACTGTTACGCCTGCGTACAGTTGTAATTTGAGCTATGAATTAACTATTTGATTTTCAGCTGTTTTAATAATTGGTATGTATTTTAAACTGCATTGCGGGTAAATACATCACAATGCTTAAGAACTATATTAAAACCGCGTGGCGTAGTTTAAAACGCAATAAAATATTTTCGTTTATAAATGTATTTGGCCTATCGGTTGGCCTGGCTTGCTGTATGCTGATAACGGCATACGTTTATAGTGAATTAAGCTACGACAGATACCCGCAGGATTCCGGGCAGATTTATCGCGTTGGTATTAAAACTATTGAAAACGCGGGAACAAGCGAGTACCCCAACGTAGATGTTGCTGTAGCCAAAGGCATTAAAGATCAATATCCGCAGGTAAGCGATGTAACCAGGCTTACCGGCCGCAAACCATCGTTTATTGAATATAATGGCAAAAAGTTTAAAGAAGAACACCTGTTTATGGTGGACGTCAACTTTTTGCAGCTGTTTTCTATCCCCTTAATTGATGGCGAAAGTAAAACCTGCCTCAAAGATCCCAACAGTATCGTAATCACCGCGGCATTTGCAAAAAAATACTTTGGCAATGGGGTGGCTGTAGGTCAATCGTTACTGGTAGACGGGGAGCCTTATAAGGTTACCGGGGTTATTGAGAAAGTACCCGACAATTCCCACTTTCATGGCGACGCTTTTTTTAGCATGAATAACCAGGTAAGAACCGGGCCGCAAACCTGGAGCAACATTGGTTATTTTACCTACATAAAACTAAACAAGAACGCTGACCCGAAAAAGCTGGAGTTGGCGTTTCCGAATGACCTGGTCAAAAAGTTTGTAGTGCCCGAAATTGCCCACGACATGAATGTAAGCGTGGCCGAGGCAAGTAAATCTGTGAATACCTTCCTGTTTTATTTGCAGCCCTTAACGGATATTCACCTGCACTCGGCAACCAAATACGAGCTGGAAGCTAATGGCGATATCCATTACGTTTATATATTTGGTGTTTTGGCTATATTTATTTTGATGCTGGCCTGCATTAACTTTACCAATTTATCAACCGCCAGTTCGGCAAAACGGAGCAAAGAAGTTGGCATCCGTAAAGTATTAGGTTCAGAAAAAAGCGGGCTTATTTCACAGTTCCTTACCGAATCGGTATTGCTCACATTAGGGGCTATGGTACTGGCCATCGTATTAGTGTACCTGCTGCTGCCGGTTTTCAATGACCTGTCGCGCAAGCATATCGATATTAGTTTCTTTGTGAGTTTCCAGGCCATAGTTACCGAGGTATTACTTGTTTTTGTAGTTGGGGTTATAGCAGGTATTTATCCGGCATTTGTATTGTCGGGCTTCCAGATCATCGCTGTATTAAAGGGTGGCTCGGGGACTACCAAACAGGCCAGCAAAAACTATTTACGCAGCGGGCTTATCGTTTTCCAGTTTGCAGTATCTACCGCACTTATTATAGCCACATTTGTAGTTTACCAGCAATTGCATTACATGCAAAACAAAAAACTGGGCTATGATAAAGATCAGGTACTGGTAATAAATGAAACTTATTCGTTACGCAACAACATTGACGCATTTAAGCAGGAGTTGCTGCGCAATCCACAGGTTATAAATGCTACCATATCCAGCAGTGTTCCCGGTTCAGGAGGCGGTATTGACGGCACGCAGATAGATGCCAAGGAATTTAATGACAAAGGCGGCCACGCCGAAATTCATACAGATATTTTTCATGTGGATGAACACTATATACCCACTTTAGGGATCCAGATAGTAAAAGGGCGTAATTTTTATTCATCGTATCCCGGCGATTCCATGGCGGTAGTTGTTAACGAGTCCCTGGTTCGCGATCTGGGATGGGGCAAAAGCGATCCGATAGGCAAAACCATTGTCCGCTCGGCAAGAGCTCAGTATACTGTTGTAGGGGTAGTTAAAGATTTTCATTACGTATCGACAAAGCAAAAGATTGCGCCGCTGATGTTGTTGCCCGGCCACAGCATCAGTTCAATTATGGTTAAGGTAAAAACAAAAGATATTAAAAACCTTATTGCCGATATGCGCACACAATGGGATAGCTTTAAAACTGATTTACCTTTCAGCTATTCCTTCCTCGACGAAAAATTTGCGTCGCTTTACGCATCAGAACAACAAACGGGGAAGATATTTACCGTGTTTGCCGTTGTTGCCCTGATAATAGCCAGCCTGGGCTTGTTTGGCCTGGCAGCATTCATGATCAGGCTAAGGGTTAAAGAAATAGGTATCCGTAAGGTTTTGGGGGCATCAACAGGCAGCATTACCACATTATTATCAAAAGAGTTTTTAAAACTTATTGTGATAGCATCGCTCATATCATTCCCTATAACCTGGTACGCCATGAGCAAATGGCTGCAGGATTTTGCCTACCGTATAAGCATCCAATGGTGGGTGTTTTTATTAGCAGGCTGTATTGCATTACTGGTAGCCGCAATAACCATCAGTTTTCAGTCGATAAAAGCGGCCCTGGCCAACCCTGTGAAAAGTTTGAGGAACGAGTAGGTGAGTAGGTGAGTTGTGAGTTGTGAGTTGTGAGTAGGTGAGTTGTGAGTTGTGAGTTGTGAGTTGTGAGTTGTGAGTAGGTGAGTTGTGAGTTGTGAGTTGTGAGTTGTGAGTTGTGAGTTGTGAGTTGTGAGTTGTGAGTTGTGAGTTGTGAGTTGTGAGTTGTGAGTTGTGAG
>NZ_FODR01000009.1 GCF_900110415.1 Mucilaginibacter sp. OK283 | reverse complement strand
TCATCCGAATCCGCTATATAATCTTTACAAGTTACCTTGTCTGATTTGTCATTTCTATTACCGGAATCGCTCCGGCTTTTTAACTTCTTTTGCTCTTCCGAACAACCCTCCGTTTGGGTCTGCAAAGGTAGTATTCCTTTTTACTTTTCCAAAACTTATTTTTTCTTTTTTTTGGAGACCCGAAACCGATCATTTTCACTTGATCTTCCTCTTCGATTGCGGGTTGCAAAAGTGCGAATTTTAATTTGATTTAACAAGTGATAATTTCACTCTTTTTGATCTTTTTTTTATTCGCTAACTCTTCAAAAAACAACGCCCTTTTTCTGGAGCGGCCACAAATGTACACAGAAAACCACTTACCAACCAAGAGAAATTTTCAAATAATTAAAACAATTCTACAAGTAACTGTAAACTAACGTTAAATAAACCCCAACAGCGCCCGAATATCTTATAAACAATAGCATATACCTAATTTGTATATTTACAAAGTATATGAATGAGCAACAGTTCCCCGATAATTTCCTGCAAACCTTAAGCGCAGAAAATGGATTTGACGAAGAAAATTTTATCCAGGCACATCAAATTACTGATGCGCCTACCTCTATAAGGCTTAATCCTTTCAAGCATCCATCATTAAAAACAGATGAACAAGTAGCCTGGTGTAGCGATGGATTTTATTTAAACACCCGCCCATCCTTCACTTTCGACCCGCTTTTTCATGCCGGGTGCTATTATGTACAGGAGGCATCGTCTATGTTTATCGACCATATATTAAAACATATCCGCCCTAATATAGATGACGCGATAAAAGTACTTGACCTTTGCGCTGCTCCAGGTGGCAAAAGCACACTCCTTAATTCGGCCATTAATGCCAATGATTTGCTGGTTGCCAACGAAATTATTAAAACACGCGTACCTGTATTAACAGATAACCTTAGCCGTTGGGGCCAGGCAAACGTAATAGTGAGCAATAACGATCCGAAAGACATTGGGCGGTTAAAAAGCTTTTTCGATATTATCCTGGTTGATGCACCATGTTCGGGCTCGGGCATGTTTCGTAAAGATCCGCAGGCAATGAACGAGTGGTCGGAGGCCAATGTGGAATTGTGTCACCAGCGGCAGGAACGGATCCTGGCCGATATACTCCCTGCCTTAAAAGAAGACGGATACCTTATATATAGTACCTGCTCTTACTCGCACCAGGAAAACGAAGATATACTGGATTGGCTTTGCCTTGAATTTGATTTGGAAAGCGTACGTATACCTATATATAAGGAGTGGGGTATTGTAGAAACGCAATCGCACGATAAAAAGGCATGGGGATACCGCTTTTATCCGGGCAAGGTTAAGGGTGAGGGGCTATTTGCATCGTGCCTTAAAAAGAGAACCAACACCGGCGAACTGGGCACCTTTAAAAACAACATGCAGCAAAAAATAAGCAGCAAGGAAATTGACCAGATAAAAGCATATATTAACAACCCGGACGACTACTATTATTTTAAAGTGAACGAAGATTGGCTGGCGATTAACCGCGCACATAAAGAAAGTCTGAATATTTTACAACGGCATCTATACCTCAAAAAATCGGGCGTGCGGGTTGGTAAGTTAATGGGGAAAGATTTAATACCCGACCATGAGCTGGCTTTAAGTACTATTATTAATAAAGACGCGGTTTTACAAACGGAACTTACCTACGACCAGGCTATTCAGTATCTGCGCCGAGACAACATCGACCTAAACCCTATGGAAAAGGGCTGGAGCCTGATGAACTACGAGGGACAGGCCTTAGGATGGGCTAAGCTATTGCCAAATAGGATTAATAATTATTACCCCAAAGAGATCAGGATATTTTCGAGCCCCCCAGCCCCCTGAAGGGGGAGTCTTTTGATAACACAGTTATTAACTGCAAACTTTTATTCCCCCTTCAGGGGGTTAGGGGGCTTTTAATACTGCCCTATTGATAACAGCACCAGTGTACATGCATACTCTGTTTCAATTCCTTTTTCAGTGGCCATGCGCCTGAGTTCAGAATTTTCGGTACCAGGGTTAAAGATGATTCGCTTGGGGTGTGTTTTTAATATATAGTCATATAACGGCGGTTGATTTTGAGGACCAACATATAAAGTAACCGTATCAATATCATTATGAATGGTTTCGGGCTTCTCGATAGGCACACCGGCAACCTCGCCTGTTTTTATGCCTACATTAACTATGCTATGCCCATGACCAACCAACCTGTTGGCTGCAAGATTTGCGTACCGGCCGGTATCGGGCGTTGCTCCTAATATAAGTGTCTTTTTATCAGCCATTGATTATCCTGTTTAATAAAGCAATTTGGCCGGAGTGGTAAATATGATGCTGAATAAGTCCGTTAATCAATTCTTCATAGCTCACACCTGTTCCCATCTCGCGGTTCCGTTCGTCTTTTATCGACTCATCCCATTGTTCCTGCGGGAAGTTCTGGATAATGCCAATCAAATTTACGTTCACCAGCTTTAAATCATCAACATAGTTTTGCCATTTTTGTTCGTCAGGCGCACCGGTTTCGGGCCAGTCGCCACTTGTGGGTATGCCAGCCGTAAGCCCATTCATCCTATCCATTACTTCTTCTGTCCAGGCTATCATGTGTAAAACGATTTCGGCTATGTTATGGACAGATCCAGGCGGCTTTTCGTAGGCGGCCTCGAAGCCGATGCTTTCTACTATATCATAAACAGGCGAACCATACCAGGCATCGCCCGATAGTATCTTTTGCAATTCGGTACTCAGTTTTTCAGAAATTGTCATGCTAATATTTTTAAAGCGGCCAGCGCACAGTTAACACCATCAATAGCAGCAGAAATAATGCCACCAGCGTAACCGGCCCCTTCTCCACACGGAAATAATCCTTTAACCTGTGGGTGCTGCAAAGTTTCTTTATCCCTGGGAATTTTTACCGGCGATGACGTGCGCGACTCTACCCCCACCAAAATCGCCTCGTTGGTATAATAGCCCTTCATCTTCCGGCCAAAAGCTGGCAACGCTTTTTGCAGACGTTTGTGAATCCAATCGGGTAACACCTCCTTCAATTCGATACTCTTTGTGCCCGGCAGGTAGGAGTTTACGGGCAGATCATTTGACAAACGCCCTTCCACAAAATCGACCATACGCTGACCCGGTGCAACCAGGCTGCCGCCGCCAGCTTTAAAAGCGGCGCGTTCCACCTCGTGCTGAAAGTTGAGCATTTTGAATGGATCGATGTCATTGCCGGCCACATCTTCCATATTAATCTGTACTACTGTACCTGAATTGGCGAATGGGTTATTCCGCTTTGAAGGGCTCCAGCCGTTTACCACAATTTCATTTTCGGCGGTTGCACAGGGCGCTATAATACCGCCGGGACACATACAAAACGAAAATACGCCCCTATCCTCTACCTGCTCAACCAAATTATAATAGGATGGCGGCAAATCCGGACCACGGTTTTCGCAATGGTATTGGGCGCGGTCAATTATTTCCTGCGGATGTTCTATACGCACACCCAAAGCAAATGGCTTGGCTTCTATCAGTATATTTTGATGATGCAGCATTTCAAACACATCCCTTGCCGAGTGGCCCGTTGCCAGGATTACGGCATCAGCGGTCATTTTTTCGCCGCTGGCCAGTTTTACGCCTTTTATCTTTCCAAACTCAACCAGTAAGGCTGTCACTTTGCTATCAAACAAAAACTCGCCGCCTGCATTTAGTATCGTTTCGCGCATGGCGGTAATAATCTGGGGGAGCTTGTTGGTTCCAATATGCGGGCGGGCATCTATTAATATATCTTCATCTGCCCCATGGGCAACAAACATTTTGAGCACCTGGTTTACATCGCCGCGCTTGGTAGATCGGGTGTACAGCTTACCATCAGAGTAGGTACCGGCCCCACCCTCGCCAAAGCAATAATTTGATTCGGGGTTAACCAGGCCCTGTTTGTTAATATTGGCCAAATCGCGCCTGCGTTGTTTAACATCTTTGCCCCGCTCCAGTATCACTGGTTTTAATCCCAGCTCAATGCATTGCAATGCAGCAAAGATGCCCGCCGGGCCTGCGCCTACTATAATAACCGGGCGGCCAAACTGCACGTCGGGATAATTTACAGTAAAAATTTCGGGATTATAGGGCTCATCAATAAACACCTGCACCATCATGCGGTAAACCACTTTACGGCCACGGGCATCTATAGATCGTTTTAACACTTTTACGGCCGATAGTTTCTGCGGCTGCATATTTAAAGCTGCCGCCGCAAGGCGTTTAATTACAGCCTCATCTTCATGCTGCCCGGGAGAGCATACTATTTCAATTTCTTTTGTCATACTATCGCCGGGTTTCTATCCCGGATTAGGGCAAAGGTAAGAAGCCCCCTCTAAATAGCAAAACCTTCATGAGCGCCTTAAAACAATAAAACGCGAATAATCTCCCCCTGAAGGGGGAGACTTTTTAATATTTCTTTTAAGGCCTAATTTATTTGATTCACCCAACCAAAGACGAGGGCTTTAAATATAAAGGTTTGGACATGCGCCAAATTATCCCCATAAGATGCCAGGGCAAACGCATCTATTGGGTTAACATAACTTAACATATTTCGAATATTTTTTTTATAAATATTTAATAATCAATATTTTATATTTTATCATGGTTAACACTAAACTGATCGCGCAATTTAGGCGCATCCAAATATTTGTGCCTGTAGTTGACCAATACAAGTCCCTTTGATACCTGGATCATTTAACCGGGATCAGCCAATAAAAATAAGGTATCGCTTGATGCTTATATCTTCCCTACGCCATAAGCTTAACCAACCATCGTTCCCCCTTCAGGGGGTTAGGGGGCTTTGTGTTCGCATGTGCGCATCAACCGTCCGCTAACGAACAGTTTTAAAATAGCTTAAATTTATAAATATCTAAAAATCAATCAATTACAAAATGGCACTTGGATTGGCATAGGCTTCACAAATAAACACACAATACAATGACTACTGCCGACGAACGTTTACAGACAATTTGGGAAGGATGCTTACGCAACGAACGTAAAAGCCAGGAACAATTTTACAAACTATTTGCATCGCGGATGCTGGCTGTTTGCATGCGCTATGCTACCGATAAAGACGAAGCGCAGGATATACTGCAAGAAGGTTTTATAAAAATATTCAGGAACATGCAAAACTACCGTGGCGATGGCAGCCTGGAAGGTTGGGTGCGCCGTATTATGGTGCACGCGGCTATTTCGCGCTACCGCAAGTTACGCCCGGTTGTTTTGGTTGAGGATTTTGCTGCCGATAGTGATATGCCTATCAGCAAAGCATATAATGATAATGAGCTTGAAGCAAAGGATTTGATGAAACTGATTCAAAAACTCCCTAAAACTTATCGCTCGGTATTTAATATGTACGCCATTGAAGGATACTCGCACCAGGAAATTGGCACATCGCTGGGGATGAGTGAATTGCTGTCGCGTACAACTTTACACCGCGCACGCACTGCCTTAAAAGAAATGATTGGTAAACTAACTACCCGCGAGGAGCATTGCTACGCGTAAAGACCTCCAGCCTCACCCTGCCCTCTCCTTTGGAGAGGGTTCTGATTAGCGGGGTGGTTGGCCCTTATTTTGAATTTGAATTCGATTTTAGTTTCCTGTACCCCATTCTGAACTACCATAACCATCGCGGGCTTTCCAGTTGTATTTAATATCTAAAGCTTTCCAGGTTTCAGCTTTCCGGGTGGCTATCATCACAATTTTCTCGGCTGCCAGGGCGTCGTCATTCGTAATGGTGTCTATAGCGGTTATTTCATAGTCGCCCGAATCCAGTTTTCTTGAAGTGATATTTAATCGTGGCCTCGCATCGGTTTCACTGTAATACTGCCGGTACTGGTAGTAAGCTTTAATCAGTTCGTCGGATGTTTTAATATCCTTTCGTTTCGCTATCGTATCATTAAACTTATCCGGCGGAATCTGCTTAAACGATTCAGCGCATGAACCAAAGAGTATCAGCAGAAACAACATCAAGCCCCCTCTAAATCTCCCCCTGAAGGGGGAGACTTTAATTACACTTGTTCTATCTAAATTCATCTGCACATCTGAAATATGTGTTTTGTCTTCATTTTCAAATTCGCTTCATCTGCACATCTGAAATTTGGAATCTGCACATCTGTGTTTTCATTTTAAAATACTCAAATTTTCAAATTCGCTTCATCTGCACATCTGAAATTTGGAATCTGCACATCTATTTATGTTTGCTGCTCATATAGTAAGTGATCTCGCCGCCATTCATAATATCGGCATGGCCAATGAATAAACCATCCAGGGGTTTACCATTCAGCGTTATCTTTTGTACATACACGTTTTTGGCACCCTGGTTTTTTACGTTGATGGTGAATTTTTTTCCGTTATCCAGGTTGATAACGCCACCATTCACGGCCGGGCTGCCTATGGAATACTGATCAGATCCAGGCGCTACCGGGTAAAAGCCCAACGTGCTGAAAATATACCAGGCGCTCATCTGGCCGGTATCGTCGTTACCGCCCAAACCATCCGGGGTTGGTTTGTACATACGTGGCAATATCATCCGGATGCGTTCCTGTGTTTTCCATGGTTTATCCGTCCAATTGTATAAATAGGCTACGTGGTGCGATGGCTCGTTGCCATGTACATAGTTGCCGATGATGCCATCGCGGGTTATATCTTCCGTTTCGGCAAAATATTTGTCGGGCAGGTTCATGGTGAACAGCGAATCGAGGTAACCTACAAAACGCTTGTTGCCGCCCATCAGCGCAATCAGGCTTTTTGGATCCTGTGGCGCAAACAGGGTATAGTTCCAGCTGTTGCCCTCAATAAATCCCTCGTTGATGGTGCTTAGTGGGTCAAACTTTTGGCGGAAACTGCCATCGGCCAACCTTGGGCGCATAAAGCCGGCTGCGTTATCGTATACGTTCTTGTAATTTTCTGATCGTTTGATGAATTCATTATAAACATCCATCCGGTTTAGCTTTTTGGCCATCTGGGCTATGGCCCAGTCGTCAAAAGCATACTCCAAGGTTGATGATACCGATACGCCGCTTTTTTCATCGGGGATGTAACCTTTATCCATGTAGTCGCCTATACCCTCATAATCGCGGTGCTTTGCAGTGGCTACGCAGGCATCCAGCGCTTTGTTGGCATCAAAGTTTACATTTCCCTTTACAACGGCATCGGCCAGTACGGCTACACTGTGGTACCCGCTCATACACCAGTTCTCGTTACCCGAGTTTGACCAGATGGGCAGCATATGTTCCGGACTTTGGTCAAAATGGGCCAACATACTTTGTACCATGTCCGCGTTTCTTTTCGGTTCAATAATATTAAACAGCGGGTGCAGCGCCCTGTAGGTATCCCAAAGCGAAAAAGTGGTATAATTGGTAAACCCTTCGGCCTTGTGCACGTTTTGATCAAGGCCTTTATATTGCCCATCGGCATCCATATATACCGTGGGGTTAATCATGGCATGGTACATGGCGGTATAAAAGTTCTCTTTTATCTCTTTATTACCGGCTATCTCTATTTTATGCAGTTCGGTTTCCCATAATTGCTGGCCGTCGGCTTTTACTTTTTCAAAATCCCAGCCAGGTATCTCGGTTTGCATATTATTTAAGGCACCGGCCATACTCACCGGTGATAATGCAAACTTGATTTTTATTTTTTCGCCCTCTTCGGTTTTAAAATCAAAGTAAGCCCTTATTTGCTTGCCGGCAATTTCGGGAAAGTTTTTCACCCGGTTAAATTTGCCCCAAAAGCCACCATATACTTCGCGCTGATCGTACTTTTTGTATCCATGCTGAAAGAATGCTTTTGAAAAACTCATGGCAAAGTATAACGACCGCGTGCGCGCCCAGCCATTGGTTTGGCGGAAACCCACAACGGTGCTATCATTAACAACCCTTAAATAAGTCCACACGTTTTTATCCGGATAATTGTAAATCCCGGCCATCAGATCTAATATAATATGCGACTGATCGGACTTAGGGAAGGTGTACTGGTGAAAACCAACACGTGCGCTGGTGGTCATCTCGGCCAAAATATTACTTTCGTCCAGTTTTACTTTGTAGTAGTTAGCCTGGCTCACTTCGTTCTGGTGCGAAAATGCCGAGCGGTAGCCGCTGCCGGGTTTATCGGCCGTACCGGGGTTAAGTTTTAATGCCCCAACTGTTGGCATAATTAAAAAGTCGCCCAGATCTGAATGGCCGGTACCGCTAAAATGAGTATGGCTAAAGCCAACTATGGTTTTATCATCGTACTGGTAACCGGCGCAGTATTTATATACATCGGGATTGTATTTGCCGTTCAGTTCGTAGCTGGGAGTATCAGTCTCCGGGCTCAATTGTACCATTCCAAAAGGAACTGTAGCGCCCGGGTACACATGTCCCATACGCTGGGTACCTATAATAGGGTTTACATATTGTACTAAATTTTCGGCAGTTTTAGTTTGTGCGGCTGCGCCAAGCGAAATAGCAGTAAAAAAAAGGCAGAGTGTCTTCTTCATTTTGTGGGTCGATGTCAACATTAAGCTTCAAATATAGGCTATAACAGTTAAATGTTTCGCTTAACGTGATAAATTCTGTACCTTGACATAATGTCACTAAACCATACCAGTTGTAACAACGGTATGCGTTTTGTAATCTAAATCAAAAACACACCTGTAAAACAACTTCAACCTATGAAAAAGTTACTTTCAGTAATATTAATTGCAGTAGCAGCCGTGAGCTTAAGCTCATGTAGTTATAACAGCATGGTTAAGCTCGACGAAACTGTTAAAGCTAAATGGGGCGCCGTCCAAAGTGATTACCAGCGCCGCAGCGATCTGATACCCAATCTTGTAAATACGGTTAAAGGTGCCGCTAACTTTGAAAAAAGCACGTTGACCGCCGTAATAGAAGCCCGCGCAAAAGCAACATCGGTGCAGGTTGACCCTACAAAACTTACACCCGAATCTATCAAAGCTTTCCAGTCATCGCAGGGCGAGTTAAGCTCGGCCATTGGCAGGCTGTTGGTTGTATCAGAAAAATACCCGGATTTAAAGGCCAACGAAAACTTTCGCGACTTATCTGTTCAACTGGAAGGCACCGAAAACAGGATCAACGTATCCCGTAAGGATTTTAACGATGCTGTAATGGAATATAATTCCAAAATCCGCTCGTTCCCGGCTAACATCACGGCCAAAATGTTTGGCTTCTCCGAAAAAGGATATTTCACCGCCGAACCCGGAAGCGAGAAAGCACCGAAGGTTGAGTTCAATTAATTAGTGAATTAGCGAGTTAGTGAATTAGTGATTTGAGCAGTTTAATTATTGAATGACTGAATTACTGATTTGAACTACAGGGTAATTAGCGGTTTGAGCTATCAATTCGTATCGTTCATTTGCTTAAAGAAATAATAATTCATTCGTTCACTAATTCATTCATTCACTAAATCACTAATTCACCCAATCACTAATTAAAAAGATGGCGGTATTTAACGAAGAAGAACAGCAACGCATCCGTAAAGCTATTGAACAGGCCGAGAGCCGCAGCAGTGGCGAGATACGGGTTTGTATAGAAAAGAAATGCGCCGAGGATGTGCTTGACCGGGCAGCGAAATATTTTTTTCAGCTTAATATGCACAAAACAGCACTGAGGCATGGGGTGTTGATATATGTAGCCACTGTTGACCGAAAGTTTGCCATTATTGGCGATGCCGGGATTAACCAGGTTGTGCCTGCCGATTTTTGGGATACAACCAAGGAGGATATGCTGCAGCATTTTAAATACGGCGATATTGTTGAAGGTATTGTAACCGGCCTGCAAATTGCCGGCGAACAACTGCAAAAATATTTCCCGCACCATGCCGGTGATGTTAACGAACTACCCGATGATATCGCTTTTATGGATGGCGAATAACCTATAAACCTCATGTTTAAAAAACTCACGATATTTTTTAGCCTGCTGCTTTGCTCCGCGATGGCGTTTGCGCAGGATTTTCCGGAACGGTCGGCCACACTGGTTACCGATTATACCAATACTTTATCGGCCGATGATAAGCAAAAGCTGGAAAGCAAATTGGTTGCTTTTAACGATTCTACATCCACGCAAATAGCTGTGGTGATCATGAAATCAACCGGCAGTTATGATATTAACGACTATGGCCAGCAACTGCTGCGCAAATGGGGTATTGGGCAAAAAGAAAAGAACAACGGCATCCTGGTAATTGTTGCTATAAGCGACCGTAAAATGGCTATCCAAACCGGTTATGGCGCCGAAGGGCCATTGCCTGATGTACTTACCCAGCGCATTATCCAAAACGACATGAAACCCCATTTTAAAGCGGGCGATTATTATGGCGGGCTGGATGCGGCTACAGACGATATTATAAAAGCTACCAAAGGCGAATTTAAGGCCGAAGCACAGGAAAACGACCAAAGCAGCGGCGGAGACGGCGCGGGAATCATCATCCTGATTGTGATAGTAGTTGTTATATTAATTATCATATTTCGTAACCGCGGCGGTGGGGGCGGCCGGCAAATTATCGACCGCAGGGGTGGCGCAAGCCCCTTCTGGTGGTTTTTGGCCGGCAGCATGCTTGGCGGCAGCGGCCGCAGCAGTGGGTCTGACTGGGGCGGTTTCTCCGGAGGAAGCGGAGGCGGTGGCGGTGGAGGCTTTGGCGGTTTCGGCGGCGGCAGTGGCGGCGGAGGCGGATCAAGTGGCAGCTGGTAGGTTTTAATTATTTGATTTAGTGAATGACTGAATTATTGATTTGAGTTGCAATTTATTTATTGATTTATTAAACTCATGTATAGGAAAGATTATATACTCACCGAATTAGAAAAAATGGCTTTGGTTATTGTCCGGCTGTTGGGGCTTAAGGAGGCTGGTAAAGCCGATGAGTTTATAAAGCTTGCTGATAGCACACTTTTAAATGAGTACAATATTAAGCTTCATGAAATACTTGAGCTTGACATTGATGCTTTTAAGTTATTGCTTGAACATGAAAATTACAGTGCCGACAATCTGGATGCCTTAGCGCAATTACTATACATTTATAGCCTGCCTTTTACAGCAAATGCCGAACTTTTGCTGTCATTTAAAAAGATTTTGTTAGTTTACGATGTGCTGGAGCAACAATATCACCGGCAATCGTTTGAAAACATTAACAAGCGCAATACCATCTATCAATTTCTACAAACAAACTATGAGTAAAGATCTTACCTGGAAACTACTATCATCTACTTACATACATAAAGGCCCATGGGCTACATTACGCGTTGATCGCTGTGAAATGCCCGATAAACGAATTGTTGAAGACTACTATGTTTTAGAATACCCAAGCTGGGTTAATGCCGTAGCAGTAACCGATGACAATAAAATATTAATGGTAACACAATATCGCCATGCTGCCGATATTATTTCACTCGAAATTCCGGGAGGCGTAGTTGATCCCGGGGAAGAACCCGTTCATGCCATCCGCCGCGAACTGCTGGAAGAAACCGGCTACCAGTTTGATGAATTTGAACTGATTTGCACCGTATACGGCAACCCATCAACCGCCAATAACCAAACCTTTACCTATTTTACCAAAGGCGGCAAAAAAGTACAAGGCCAGGAGCTGGATGATCATGAAGAGCTTATTGTCGAAGAGTATACTATCGAAGAAATAAAACAATTGCTGCTTGATAATAAAATAAAACAAGCCATGCATTGCTCAGGCTTGTTTTATGGCATGTTAAAACTGGGGGCGCTGTAATCATTCCGGGCAATTGTCCTTGCGACGGGTATCCACAACATAAATAATTTTCCAGCCCGCCGCAGTGCGCATCAGCTGGAAAACATCAACCCCGCAATGGCTAAAGGTTTTGCCCAGGTAAAATTTATAGGGTGTCCAAACGCTGGCCAGGTCGCCATCTATTTTTATATCGTTAAAGGTTATCTCCTCGTCCCACATTTCTTTATGCGGCGTGCCTACGGCTTTTATAAAATCATTGGGGTTTTCCATCTCCAGCTCAACCGTGCCATCCTTTTTATTGGCTACACCTTCAAAAACGATGTTTTTATGAAAAGCCGACCGCAGCATGGTACTATCGCCTTTGCGCATGGCATCAAACATGGTGTTAATGGTTTGCTTTACAGCCTCCTTATCGGTTTGCTGGGCAAATGTTTTGAAGGATACAAAAAGGATGGCGCTTAAAAAGAATATCTTTTTCATGTGATGGGATTTGACGACAAATTAGGTAAATTTGTATATGCAGCCAATTGATTATAAAGAATATCTTGAATTTAACCCCGAAATAAGGTTTGGTAAACCGGTTATTAAGGGTACGCGGATTTCTGTATATGACGTTTTGCAATGGCTGGCATCCGGCTTGAGTCATGAAGAAATTCTAAGCGATTTCCCGCAACTAACATCCGAAGCTATATTTGCATGCCTTGCCTATGCGGCTAACAAAGAACGGATAATTAAAGTGGCATGATACGGCTCATCGCTGACGAAAATATTTCATGGCGTATAAAAAAACTCCTTTTAGATTGGGATATTCTCCCTACAAATGAAATTCGGGCAAACGAACGTTTAAGCGATTTTATGATCTGGCAATTCGCCAAAACAAACAACTACACAATTTTAACTTTTGACGAGGATTTTTGCGAATTACAAAATCTTTACTCCTATCCACCTAAAATAATTTGGTTGCGCACCGGCAACGTCGGCACTCAAAAGATCGCTCACTTATTAATTTCTCTAAAAAAAGAGATTAATCAATTTTTGTCCACTGATGATTTGGGCATTTTTGAGATATATCTTTAACCGGATAGTTAACTTCGAGTTACCACGCTTTAGCTTAAAGATGACATGCCCTTAAACGAAAAACATGTCACATCAAACCCCCATTTGCTTTACAGCACGCCTATGCGCCACCGCTTTCCCATTTTTTGACTTACCTTTTTTACGCTTGCCCAGCCAAATGATAAACCCTGTTACGGGCAACGAAGCACAGATTAGGCTGGCTAAAAAGGCAATGATTTTACCTGTAAGCCCCAGCACCTGGCCAACGTGTAAATCGTAATTCATGTTATTCATTTTCATGCCAGGGCTTTTTTGGGCATGGGTAGTTTTTTTGAGCATTTTGCCGGTATACTTTTCAAAAGCATATTCGTCGCTTTTAAAGTAGTGCAGGCTTTGGGCGTAGGCGCTTATACCGATAGTTCCCGAAGCGGATGCGTCATCAAAAAGCAAAAACATTTCGGCCCGGGGCGACCCTGCCTGGGCGGATTCAAACGATTTATCGATAACAAAACGCGAATCGGTTTTGCCTTTTAAAAGCGAATCGGATTTTAACACTGCTTTTTCTTCGGGATAGGCCTTGCCAAGGTTGGCTGTGGTGTATATGCCTTCCCGCATCCAGTCAAAAGCTATAGCTAAACCGGTTATAGCTAAAATTATGGCAACGCCGGTAACATAAAAACCCAGTACGTTATGCAAATCGTAATTAACCCTGCGCCAGCGGCCATTCCATTTTATGGTGAAGCTGCGCTTGCGGTCGGTTTTACGTTTAGGCCACCACAGGATGATGCCGGTTATCATGAGCATCACAAATATAATAACCGAAATACCCACCACCAGGCCGCCTATTTTAGGTGGCAATAACAGGTATAAATGAATGTATTCAACAATAATGAAAAAATTACTTTCCGGGTTTTCGGTGTGGGTAACCCGCCCTGTATAAGGGTTAAGGTATACATACAAAATTCCCTTATCTTTTGGCAAATTCACCAGTACACCGGCCGGCCTGTCGGCCCCATAATAAAACATGTAGCTGGCCGTGGCGCCGGGATATCCTTTTAAACCTTCGGCTTTCAGTACCGATGGCGGCAGGTAGGGTTTATACTCGTTTTTTACGTGGCGATAGTTGTGGATAACATCCTGGATCTCGTCCTGGAAACAAAAGATACAACCGGTAATACTCACCAAAAACACCACCAGCCCGGATATAAAGCCGAGCCAGCGATGTATAAATAACATGACTTTTTTGAACGTCATATTTAAAATTTATAGGTAAATGTAAGGGCGTAGTTTCTTAATTTTTGCGGGTTAACGGTGGTATAGCCTATCCAGTATTTTTGGTTGGTCAGGTTATCCATCTTAGCGCCTATGCGGTAGTTTTTCAGGTCGTAAAATGCAGATGCATTAAAAATAGTGTAAGCGGGCAAAGTAAATACACCCTGGCTTACGCTATTAATAATTTTGTTATCGCTGGCATAGTTGCCGCCAAACCCAAATCCTAAACCTTTAACGGTGCCTTTTTGTAAACGATAGCTTACCCAAAAGTTGGCCAGGTATGGCGATGACGCCGTACCCGGCCGACGGTTGGCCACATCGGCATTGGTAGTAGCATCGTATTTTGAATCGTTGTATGAGAAGCCCAAAACAGCGTTTAAGCCCGCAATTGGGTTGGCGATTACTTCGGCTTCGATGCCTTTACTCAACTGAGTACCATCCTGGATAACCCTGTTTGGCGTAGCCGATGGGCGGGTGATATCTTTAACTTTAATATCGTAGTAGCTTATAGTACTGCTTAGCTTGCCCTCAAACAAATCCAGCTTAACGCCACCTTCAATTTGATTAGCATGTTCGGGTTTAAGTGGTTTATTATCTTCGGTAATGCCTGTTTGGTTGCGGAAACTGTTTTGGTAATTGGCAAATAATGATACATGATCTTTAACCGGCTGATAAACCAGGCCAAACTTTGGCGAGAAAGCAGTTTGCTGATAAGCGCCATACCTGGTTTTAGTTGTAGGATCGTAGTTGCCGATATTGACAAAACGATCTACCCGCAGGGCTGCAGATGCAAGTAACTGATCGGTAATGTTAAATACATCAGATACATATGCACTATAGGTGTTGCGGATGTAGATGGCCGGGTAGGTAAAGCCATAGGTGCCGGTTGCATACATGGCATCCATCGCGGCTTTATTAAAGTTGCCATAATTTTGGTTCCCTTTTAATGATACGGTATCAAGCGTACTCCCGAAGAAAAACTGGTTGGAGTTGTCCCTGAAAAAATCAAGCCCGCCTACAAACCTGTTCCTGAACTTCCCGATCTTGAAATCACCATTAAAGTTTTGCTGAATTTCGATCATATCATCCTTGCTTTTGCGGGTCGACTGATCATTGCGGGAAATTGAATCGCCGGGGAGCAGGTAATAGTAAGGCCCAAAACCATCGGAGTAACTATGGGTTGATGCGATGTTGGTGCGCGAGGTCCACGAATTGGAGATCTTGTATTTTACTTCGCCATAAAAATTGGTGCTCCTTGATGTTTCGGTTAAATCATTTCCCATGTACGATTGCTTGTAATCGATAGGAAGCTCATCAGCCCGATCATGTCCAAGCTGGGCTATGGTTACACCATACGGGAAAAAGAAGATGGGCTTACCAATACTTTTCCCGTAAAACAACTCTGCATCTACCGAGATACTTAACCTCTCGGTAGCGTTATAAACCAGGCTTGGCGCCACAGCTATAGTGCGGTTAAAGCCTGTGTTTTGAAAGCTACCCTCATGATTATAAGCTGTGTTTAAGCGTAACAATACCTTTTTCCCGGCGTCGAGCGGGGCGTTGATATCGGCACTCACACGCTGAAAATCAAAGTTGCCTAAGGAGCCGGAAATCTCGCCGCCAAATGAATCATAGGGCTTTTTGGTTACGCGATTAATTAAGCCTCCATATGAAGTAAGACTGCTACCGAACAAAGTGGCCGACGGGCCTTTAATAATCTCGATGCGATCGATATTGGATGCATCAATCGAGCTGGTAACATTACCGGCGATACCGTTACGTAATGCAGATTGCACTACAAAACCACGACTGGCATAATAGGCGCCGCCATCGCCGCCGCGGCCGGTTGCCTCCCACATTTTTTGGATTCCCGATGCGTTGCGTATGGCGTCATCAACGGAAAATACCTGTTGCTCCTGCAATAACTGGCTGCTTATACTATTATAAACCGAAGCGTTTTCCAGGTTGCTCAAAGGCATTTTAGATACATCAACGCTTTTTTTGTGTTTAAACTTATTGGTTTTATTGGCGTTGATATTTACTTCCTGTAAACCGTGGGTAGCATCAGACACGGTGAACTGGGGTATAACAATGGTTTTACCAGCAATAACCTCAACGGCAGCCTCTTGGCTCTGGCTACCAACCTGCGAAACTACCAGCGTGTATTTACCCTGTGGCGCCCTGAAGCTAAAATCCCCGTCATCATTTGTAACAGCGCCATATTTGGTACCTTTTAACATCACTGAAACATTGTCGGCCGGCTTATTGGTATTGGTAATTACATGCCCGCTAACGGTACCGCGATTTTGCTGGGCAAATATCGGTGTAACCATTAAAAGTAACACAGCAGCTAAAAAAACAGTAGAAAATAATTTGTAAAGGTAGGGTTGAAGTCGATTCATTTTTATTTAGACTAATTATAAATAATGGCCAAAAGTAATCCATTATGACAATTCATCCAAATTTATTTAGAAAGATTCCAAAGAAGCAGTAAGTATCAAGTAGTAAGTATCAAGACCTGTCTATAAAATTCACTTTGCACATCTGTAATTTGAAATCTGCACATTCAAAAATCCGAAATCGAACATCCAAGATCCCAAATCCCTATATATCCATTACCTCTTTTTTCTTTTTGCTTTTCATTCGTTTGGGTACAAACTCAAGGATTTCATTTTTGAGGGCTTCAATCAGGCGGCGTTTCAAAAAGTTGCGTTGGATAACTATGCTTACTTCACGGGCCGGTTCGGGCGTTTTAAAGTATCGGACCTTGTCGAGCTGTTTATCGGTTAAATCGGTGAGGGCAAGTTCGGGTAATATCGTGGCGCCGTTGTTTTGGTCAACCATGCGTTTAAGGGTTTCAACACTGCCTGTATTATATTCAAAATGCTGGAAGCCTTTGGTGGCCTTGCGGCGCTGGCAAATATTTAATACCTGTTCGCGCATGCAGTGCCCCTCGTTCAGGATCCAAATCTCCTCCATATCAATATCATCGGGCGTGATACTTTTCTTTTTGGATAGTTTGCTGTTTTTAGATACGTAGGCCACGAAGTTTTCGTAAAAAACTGGGATCTCGGTTAAGTTACTTTCATGTAGCGGCGTTGATAATATACCACAATCAATCATTCCCAGTTTCAATTGCTGAACGATTTCCTCGGTGGTTTGTTCCCATACAATAAGCTTTACCTGCGGGTATTTTTCGATAAAACCGTGAATGATCTTCGGCAATATATAGGGCGATACAGTAGGGATAATACCAACCCTTAACTCGCCTGATAACTCTTTTTGCCTGTCGGTAATAATTTCTTTGATCTTTTCACTTTCAGACAACATAATGCGTGCCTGGGTAATTATTTCTATACCAATTTCGGTTGGTGTTACGGGTTGTTTGCTGCGGTCAAATATTTTTACGCCAAGGGTATCTTCCAGTTTCTGTACCTGCATACTTAGGGTTGGCTGGGTAATAAAACATTTTTCGGCGGCTAAAACAAAGCTGCGGTAAGTATCAACTGCTACAATGTATTCAAGCTGGGTTATGGTCATTTTTATATAGATAAATACTATGCAAATATAAAATTTTATTAGTTTTATCTATTTTGGATTTGGGATATTAGATGTGAGACGTGAGACACTTTGCAAAAGGCAAAAAAATAAGATTTCCAACACCAGTAAAGCCGTCTCAAATCTCAATCCTAATACCTCACATCTAAATCCCCCTACTCCACCGTTACCGATTTTGCCAAATTTCGTGGCTGGTCTACATTACAACCGCGCATTACGGCTATGTGGTAAGCTAATAGTTGTAATGGGATAGTAGCAATAAGCGGCACAAATGCTTCGTGGGTTTGAGGTATCTCAATCACATAGTCGGCCATGTCCCTTACTTCGGTATCACCTTCGGTAACAATGGCTATTACGTGTCCTTTGCGGGCCTTTACCTCCTGTATGTTACTAATCACTTTTTCGTACGATGAGCTTTGGGTCGCAATAACAACCACCGGCATATCATCGTCAATTAGCGCTATAGGGCCATGCTTCATTTCGGCAGCGGGATAACCTTCGGCATGAATATAGGAGATCTCCTTGAGCTTTAAAGCACCTTCCAACGCTACCGGGAATGAGCTGCCCCTGCCCAGGAACAGGCAATTGGTTGAATCTTTAAATTTCGCGGCTATCTTTATAACGTGATCGTTGCATTTTAAAGCCTCCTCAACCAGTTGAGGGATCTGGTTTAATTCGGTCAAATATTCAACCAGCTTACTTTGGGTTATTTTACCACGCTGCTGGGCTATATAAAACGCTATTAGCGTTAAAACACTTACCTGGGCTGTAAATGCCTTGGTTGATGCCACCCCTATTTCGGGGCCGGCATGCGTATAAACACCGGCATGCGTAGTACGTGGAATGGATGCACCTACCACGTTACATATGCCAAAAATGGTGGCGCCTTTTTCTTTAGCCAGTTCAATAGCCGCCATGGTATCGGCAGTTTCGCCTGATTGGGAGATGGCTATTACCAAATCTTTTTCGGTGATGATGGGGTTACGGTATCTAAACTCCGAGGCGTACTCCACTTCCACGGGTACGCGGGCGTATTCCTCAATCAAATACTCGCCAACCAGGCCGGCATGCCATGATGTTCCGCAAGCAATGATGATGATCCTGTCGACATTCTTCAGCTTCTCGGTGTATTCTTTAATGCCGCCCAATTGTACCTTACCTTGCTGCGGATAAATACGCCCGCGTAAACAATCGCGGATAGAACGTGGCTGCTCATATATCTCTTTTAGCATAAAGTGCTCGTATCCGCCTTTTTCCAGCATCTCCAGCTTCAGGTCGAGCTCCTGGATATAGGGTGTTTGTACCGAGTTATCGATATTTTTTATCAGCAGGCTATCCCGGTGTATGTAAGCAATTTCGTTATCATTTAAATAAATCACGTTTTTGGTATACTCCACAATCGGCGTGGCATCTGATGCTACAAAATACTCGCCTTTGCCAACACCTATAACCATCGGGCTGCCTTTACGCGCCGCTATTAACAGGTCGGGTTCATCTGCGCTCACGATAACAATGGCATACGCGCCAATTACTTTGGTTAAAGATACCCTTACGGCCTCCCGCAGGCCAAGCCCGGTTTGATCCATGATATCTTCTATCAGGTGTATTAACACTTCGGTATCGGTATCACTTTTAAAAATGTGGCCTTTGGCAATAAGCGTTTCTTTGATGATGCCATAGTTTTCGATAATGCCATTATGTATTATCGTAAGCCTACGGTTGCCCGACGAATGTGGATGCGAATTGCGGTCGCTTGGCTCGCCGTGGGTTGCCCAGCGTGTATGACCCATCCCTAATGACCCTTTAAGATCAATATCCTTTACAAATTTCTCAAGGTCATCAACCTTGCCGGCCTTTTTATAAACCTTAAGTTCTTTATTTAACAGCGCAACACCGGCGCTGTCATACCCCCTGTATTCTAAACGATGAAGCCCTTTTATAACGATGGGATAAGCATCCCGGTAACCTATATAACCAACAATTCCGCACATAGTAAATTTAATAAAGTGTAAATGGAGCAAAAATAATCAGCTATATAACACACTTCATAGCTTATTATTTTAATTATTTCAGAAAAACGGAAGGTTTTTAGATACTTAAAAAATAATTTTAAGAAGCCTTTTGGCCTTAAACAAAAAAATCCCCTAAGCGGGGATTCTTTTTATTTTAATTAAGCTTTTACAGCTTGGGTATCTTGGTATAAAAGATGTTCAGTTTAATGCGATAAGATGAATTATTATCGCTGCCAATCAAAATCGAACGGGCCGCAATTTGTGCGCTTGGGGTTATCCCGGTAGCCCCGGTGGTTGAATTTACTTCGGTAGCATCAATGGGGGCAATGTAAGTTCCATAATCTACGGTCTTTTTACGTATAAGATCCTGGATGTAGCTTGTAATTACAAAACGATAGGCTTTTACCGGCTCTTTGGTTGTGTTGGAGTAAAAGCCTCCAAATATGCCTGTCTGGTAAAGCGGGTTTGATGCCGATGCATCCTGTATCAAAATACGCTGTTTGGCAATGTCCAATTGGTACATGGTCAGCTTAGGTAATGGCGCATACGGAATGCCGGAACCCTGAACGGGTGTTATTACCAATTCGGCCCGGTTTAACACTATTGAGTCGGGGTTAAGCTTGCTTATACCCGGAAATCCAACTTTTGCACGCAATGCGCCCAGGCCTTGCAGATAAACTGTAGTTTGGGTAGTTCCCCCGGCTGTTTTGGCTTTGGTTACAGTTTCGCTGTACTGGCGCCTTATTTCGGCGGCATGTATCGGGAAGGTTAATGATACGCTTGCCGTATCAGTTGTAGTATCCTTTTTTGCCTTGTAAAATACATCCAGATGCGAACCGGCAGAAGCAAGGTTTAATTGCAATGTGCCGCCTGCATTTGTTGGCTGCGCCCTTTGTAAAGTAAGGTATAAACCTTTAACAGCATCCTGGAAAGCCGCATTGGAAGCCAAAGCAGTACCATTTGCATTAAAAAGATGATCATAAATAAATTGTTTGCTGAAAGGCACACGTAACTGTGGGGCCACTCTTTGCACAGTATCCACAGTATCTTTCCTTATCCGGGCTATGGTTAAACTATCGTGTGTATTGGCAGTAAATGTTTTGGATGCTAAAACAGTTCCCTGGTTAGCCCAGCGATTGGTACCATAATAGGTTTGGTTAACCGGCTTGTCCTGTAACTGGTACACGTTTATCTTATACCGTGTCACAACCGAATCGCCGTAAAACCCATCAGCATAACCCAGCACAAGCACGGCCGAATCTATAGTAAGTGTACCCGCCGGAACAGTATAAGGGGCGGTTGGCAACTGAATACCCAGTGCAACATTTGTTTTTGTTGTACCAAAAACAGGGTCAGCAAACTCGCCAAGCGGTGTTTTGGTCAAGCCGGATGTAACTACGGTTGCAGTATCTTCGTCAACAGTTTTAATGGTAACAGTAGTATCAACAAGCAAAGTGCCAGATGTTTGGGTTGATGTATCTACCCCTAAACCTATGCCCTCCTGGCGCTTACAGCTATTGAAAATAAAAAGACTTATTAACAGGGTCAATAAGTCTAATCTGAAAAATTTCATATATAATATTAAGTCTTATGCAACATGCACCAATTCGTCGTTGGTAATTTCGTCGTAAAAATTGTAATAATTTTCGAAATCTGCGGTAGAATCAAATTCTAAAACCGATTTATTGCTGTTTTTAACATTATTTAACACATCTGCATCGATATTATCGCTGCCTAAAACAATACCGTCTGAGTATTGGATTGCACCGGCATAAAGAGCAGTATTAGTACCTTCTTTGTAAGCGTCAACATGTGCTTCGGTCATGTTGCTCATGATTGCTTTTTGGGCAAAATCGGCACCAAGTTTATCACTAAAGTCATTTTCGTAAATCGAATAAATGATTTTTGAATGCTTAAAAGTTGGATCGTCTTTGTAAGTAGTTTTTAAATACGCAGGCACCAGGGCGCTTAACCATCCATGGCAATGGATAATATCAGGGGCCCATCCTAATTTTTTAACCGTTTCCAATGCACCTTTGCAAAAGAAAATCATGCGTTCGTCATTATCGGCATAAAACTTCCCGTCCTTATCACCAAACACATGTTTACGCTGAAAATATTCTTCATTATCTAAAAAATACACCTGCATACGTGCTGCCGGGATAGATGCTACCTTAATGATCAGCGGGTTATCATTATCGTTGATAATGATATTCATACCCGATAAACGGATAACTTCATGAAGCCTGTTCCTGCGCTCGTTAATATTGCCAAAACGCGGCATAAGGATCCGGATCTCGAACCCCTTCTCCTGCATTGCCTGCGGAAGTTGGCGTGTTATTTCAGCAATTTTTGTGAGTTCAAGGAAAGGAGACATTTCATGAGTTATAAACAATAGCTTAGATTTACCCATCACTTAATCAGTATTAAAAATATGTAAAGAAGTCAAAAAATTTGAGTTTGCAAATATAATCATTATTATATGAACTGTCAACGAATTGTGCAAGTAACTTTTGGTATTTTTTGCGTAAATGCACACCTTTACCAAATTTTGTAATTCAAAAGCTTTGAAGATATTTACTACCAGGCAACAGGTAACCCAGCACTTTGCCAATAAAGCCAACAAAACCGTTGGCTTTGTACCTACAATGGGTGCGCTGCATAACGGCCATATATCGTTAATTAAACAGGCTCAGCAAATTAGCACCGAAGTGGTTTGCAGTATTTTTGTAAACCCTACCCAGTTTAACGACCCCAAAGACCTTGAAAAATACCCCCGCCCCATTGCTGCCGATATAGCCATGCTGGAGCAGGCGGGCTGCGATATTTTGTTTAACCCGGCGGTTGATGAGATGTATGATGATAATGAGAAATGGCATTTAGACATAGGTAGCCTGGAGCATTTGCTGGAGGGCAAATTTCGCCCCGGGCATTACCAGGGCGTAATGCAGGTGGTAAATAAACTGTTTAACATCGTGAAGCCCGACATCGCCTTTTTTGGCCAAAAAGATTACCAGCAGTTTATGGTAATCAGTAAAATGGTTAGTTTATTAAACATGCCCGTAAAGCTGGTAATGTGTCCTATTTTACGCGATGCCGACGGACTGGCCATGAGCTCGAGGAACATTCATTTAACTGTTAGCGACAGGCAGCACGCCCTCATATTATCAAAAACATTAAACTGGGTTAAAAGTAATTTCGGTAAAGAAAATATCCCCCAGCTTCAGCAGCAGGCCGAACAGATGATAAAAGCCGAGCCAGGCATAAACCTCGAATATTTTGAAATTGTAGATGGCGATACCTTGCTTCCGGCCAATTCAGACACAAAAACTGTAGTTGCCCTGGTGGCAGCCCGTGCAGGTAAAACAAGATTGATAGATAATATGTTGATTGGGTAGACGATGGCTGATAGTCCATAGACGATAGCAAAAATGGCGTTACAGCCGTGATTAATCATTTTACAATCTATGGACTATGGGCCATGAACTATCGACTAATTTATTTATAACTTTGCGCCATGATTATTGAAATATTGAAGTCCAAAATTCACAGGGTGAAGGTTACTCAGGCGGAGCTGAATTATGTGGGCAGTATTACAATTGACGAAGACCTGATTGAAGCAGCCGATATTATCCCGAACGAAAAAGTTCAGATAGTGAATAACAACAACGGCGCCCGTTTTGAAACCTATGTGATAAAAGGCGAACGCGGCAGCGGCACAGTTTGCTTAAATGGTGCCACCGCCAGGCTGGCGCAGGTTGGCGATGTGGTTATCATTATGTCATACGCCTATATGGAGCGCGATGAAGCGAGAAAATATGAACCGATATTGGTATTTCCTGATGCCGATAATAAATTAATAAAGTAAATTAGTGCCGGTTTAACGCACTTGCTTTTTTAATGAAATCACTTTTAACCTTTACCTTTCTTCTTGTGGCATCGTTTTGCCTTGCCCAGCGCCAGAATGTTTATTTTTTAAAATATAACGGCAAATATGTCGATGTACGCGATAGTGCCGACTATATCAGGATAGTACGGGAGCCAGATAGCGGATCGGTGTATTACAATGTATTTGAATTTTATGTTAACGGCAAAAAAAAGCTGATTGGTAAGTCTGTGACTATCGATCCGCCCAAATTCACAGGGCCGTGCGTAAGCTATTACGCAAACGGTTTCAGACAACGGGTAAGTAATTACAAAAACGGATCAAAAGTTGACGATGAAACAAACTTCTATCCCAATGGCAAACTATACCAGCAACTATCTTACCCCGAAAACAGCGCCTTACGTGATGAAATCAGAGATGATTACCTGATAACCGCCAACCTCGATTCGCTGGGAAACCCGCAGGTTACCGACGGTAATGGCTATTACAAAGGCTATGATGATAAGTTTAAATACATTAACGAAGAAGGTAATGTAAAAAACGGAAAAAGAGATGGCCTGTGGAAGGGGGAGTTTAAAAACATTCATACCACATTTACAGAAACCTATGATAATGGAAAACTTATAAGCGGCACCGCTACAACCAGCGACGGAAAAATTACCACATATGCCCAGGCAAGAGACGTTATGCCGCAATTCAGAGGCGGCGTTGAGGGTTTTGGGCGATACCTCTCAAATCATATACAATACCCGGACTTCGCACGTGAAAGAAATATTCAAGGCCAGGTAATATTATCGTTCGTGGTAGAAAAAGACGGAAAGTTAACCGATATTAAAGTATCCAAATCAGTTGCTCCCATATTAGACGAAGAAGCCACCAGGGTACTTAAAAACTCACCAAAATGGATTCCGGGAACTTCTATGGGTTCGCCTGTAAGGGTATATTTCTCTGTTCCTGTCAATTTCGCTTTAAGCGGAAAGTAATAATAACTATCGCTCCCTTGGCTCGGCGCCTATGCTTAACGATACCTTGAGTTCCACATCGGTGCTAACTGCTTTACGTAGCAGGTAAACCATCCTGATGCGCGCGCTTGGCTCCCTTACAATTTCGTCTAAAAAATGCGAATTGTCTATGTCCAGTACAACACTATTACCAACATTGGCAGTAATATCTTTTCGAATGGCAACCAGCACCTCATCGCTGCCATCAGCCTTGGCCATATAAATCCTTAATGCAGCAATATTACCAATGTTATAATCCGATGGATCTTTTGATTGTAGCTTTGCCGATATAATACGAACTTCACTTATCCGGTTTGCATTGTTGCCATCTTTGGTAAAATCCTGGTCGAAGCTGTTAGCTGTACTTATGGCGGTATGTGGCTGATCGACCGATGACGATGCCGGAATTACCAGGTTAGCCGTATAAGGAAAGGTAGATTTCATGATTGACTGCAGCATACCACAGCTCCCGAGCAGGAAAATAGCGGCAAACAGAAAAAATGTATGTTTCTTCATCATAATTTATCGCTGTAAGGTAATTGTACATTACTACAATTACAAGTTTAATTGGTTTTATAGGTAATTTATACCTTGTATAAATATATTAAGATTTTATGGAAACAAATGGTTTATTGCAAGTACTTAATAATATAAATATCCTAACACCCCAGATAAAAAGCCAACTTGAGTCATATCTGGTTGAAGACCATTATGCTAAGAAATCAATCCTGTTAAAAGCAGGACAGGTGTCGCAACGGATTTATTTTGTAAAACAAGGCTTTACCAGAGCCTACTACCACAAAGGGGGCAGCGAATTTACCAGCTGGTTTATGGGCAAAGGTGAAATTATAGTATCGGTTTATAGTTTCTTCTCCAGGAAGCCATCGTTCGAAAATATCCAGGTGTTGGAAGATAGCGTATTGCAGTCCATCAATTGGGATCAACTTCAAAATATTTATAAAAATCATCCGGAGTTTAATTTAACCGGCCGGCTAATTACCGAGCAATACTATATCCGCAGCGAAGAGCGCGCCATTAACCTGCAAACACTTACCGCAAAGCAGCGCTATGAAAACCTGTTATCCTCCTATCCCGACATTCTTCAGAAGGCATCTCTGGGGCAAATAGCATCATTTTTAAGTATTAAACAAGAAACCTTAAGCAGGATAAGAGCTAAAGGGTAACGTTTTTTGATATAAGTCAAAACTTATTGACCTGTTTGGCACCGAGATTTGATTTAATCAAAAACATAAAATTATGCTTTATATCATCTTAGCTTGTTTCGCAGTTTGTTTCATTATTGAAAAGCTTTCACCCGGGTGGAAACTCCCCCAGGTACCTACCTGGACCATCAGGGTGCTTGCTATTAATTTTGTTCAGTTACTTATTGTAGTTATTGCCGGTTATAGCTGGGAAAAATGGCTGTCAGGCTATTCTCTATTCTTCCTGTCGCACCATATGCCCAATTGGCTTGGCGGAGTGGTGGCGTATTTTATAGCAACTTTTATATTTTATTGGTGGCACAGGTGGCGCCATCAGAGTGACTTTTTATGGAGGCATTTTCACCAGATACACCATAGCGCCCAGCGTATTGAAGTGATAACGTCGTTTTATAAACATCCCCTGGAGATGACTGTGAACTCAGTAATAGGCAGTTTACTGGCGTACACGCTGCTTGGCTTAAGCCCCGAGGCAGGAGCTATATATACTTTGTGTACCGCTTTGGGCGAATTTTTCTATCACACCAATATTAAAACTCCAAAATGGATAGGTTACATTTTCCAGCGACCCGAGATGCACCGTATCCATCACGAGTACGAAAAACACAGCAATAATTATGGCGATATTGTTTGGTGGGATATGTTATTTGGTACGTACATCAATCCGCAAAACTTTACAACATCATGCGGATTTGATACCGACAAGGAGCTAAAACTCACCGAAATGCTAAAATTTAAGGACGTACATAAAATATAAATATTAATTCAAAAAAAAGATTAATTGTGTGCTTCAAAACTCTATCTTTGCACCCCGACACTGAGGTCGGGATTTCTCGCCTTCAGTGCATAGGAAAAATCGTTTATTGGCCTGCAAAAAGCCGGTAACTTTTGACTTAGAACTTTTGATTTAAAAAAAAGCCCTATGCCCAAAGATAATTCCATCAAATCCGTTCTGATCATCGGCTCTGGCCCCATCATTATTGGCCAGGCCTGCGAATTTGATTACGCCGGCTCGCAAGCCGCCCTTTCCCTTAAAGAAGAAGGCATCACCGTTTCCATTATCAACAGCAACCCCGCCACTATCATGACGGATAAGGTTATTGGCGATCATGTTTACCTGCTGCCCCTAACCTGTGCAAGTATCGAGCAGATACTTAACGAGCGACAAATTGACGCGGTACTGCCTACCATGGGTGGCCAAACAGCGCTTAACCTTTGTATTGAGGCTGATGAGCAAGGTATCTGGAAAAAATACGGTGTAAAAATTGTTGGTGTTGATATAGCAGCCATCGAAAAAACCGAAAACCGCGAAGCGTTTCGCCAATTGATGGTTGATATTGGTGTAGGCGTTGCCAAATCCAAAATTGCCAACTCTTTCCTTGAAGGTAAAGAAGCTGCGCAGGAAATTGGTTTCCCGCTGGTTATCCGCCCAAGCTATACCCTTGGCGGTAAAGGTGCCGGCTTTGTACACAAAAAAGAAGACTTTGATGCCGCATTAAGCAAAGGCCTACAGGCATCGCCTACCCACGAGGTTTTGGTTGAGCAAGCTGTCATAGGTTGGAAAGAATACGAATTAGAGCTGCTGCGTGATAATAACGACAACGTAATTATCATCTGCTCTATCGAAAACTTCGACCCTATGGGTATCCATACCGGCGACTCGATAACCGTAGCCCCGGCCATGACCCTGAGCGACCGCTGCTACCAGGATATGCGTAACCAGGCTATCCGCATGATGCGCGCCATTGGTAACTTCGCGGGTGGCTGTAACGTACAGTTCTCGGTTAACCCGGCCGATGAAGCCATCATCGCCATTGAAATTAACCCGCGTGTTTCGCGCTCATCGGCGCTGGCCTCTAAAGCAACCGGCTACCCAATTGCCAAAATTGCTGCTAAGCTGGCCATAGGGTATAATCTTGATGAAATAGAAAACCAGATCACCAAAACAACTTCGGCTTATTTTGAGCCTACTTTGGATTACGTGATTGTTAAAATACCACGCTGGAACTTTGATAAATTCAAAGGCGCCAACCGCGAGCTTGGCCTGCAAATGAAATCGGTAGGCGAAGTCATGGGCATTGGCCGCAGCTTTATTGAAGCACTGCAAAAAGCCTGTCAGAGTTTAGAGATAGGCCGGGCCGGTTTAGGTGCCGATGGCCGCCAAAGCCGCAACCTGGAAGAGATCATGTACAGCCTGGAGCATCCAAGCTGGGACAGGTTATTCCATATTTACGATGCCTTGAGCCTTGGCGTACCAATAGAATCGGTGCGTAAAGTTACCAAGATCGATCGCTGGTTCCTGAACCAGATTATGGATGTGGTTAACTTAGAGAACGAGCTGCGCCGTTACTCACTGAATAATATTCCCGAAGACTTCCTGTTCACCCTAAAACAAAAAGGATTCTCGGATACGCAAATAGCTTACATTTTAGGTAACGTTACCGAAGAGGATGTTTACCAGCGCCGCAAAGCCCTGGGCATTAAGCGCGTTTACAAAATGGTTGACACCTGCGCGGCAGAGTTCCCTGCAAAAACACCTTATTACTACTCTACTTACGAAGGCGAAAACGAATCTGTCTCGTCAGATAAAAAGAAGATCATCGTTTTAGGATCGGGGCCTAACCGTATTGGCCAGGGTATCGAGTTTGATTACAGCTGTGTGCACGGATTACTGGCCGCAAAAGAATCGGGCTTTGAAGCCATTATGGTTAACTGCAACCCCGAAACGGTATCAACCGACTTTAACATGGCCGATAAGCTATACTTTGAGCCGGTTTACTGGGAGCACGTGCGCGAGATCATCGAACTGGAGAAACCTTACGGTGTAATCGTTCAGCTTGGTGGCCAAACGGCTTTAAAAATGGCCGAGAAAATGCATGAGCATGGCATTAAAATCATTGGCACTTCGTTCAACGATATGGACGTAGCCGAAGACCGTGGCCGTTTTAGCGATTTGTTGAAAGAACTGAATATCCCTTACCCTAAATATGGCGTTGCCGAAAGCGCTGAAGAGGCCCTTGAAGTTGCCCACCACGTTGGCTACCCGGTACTTGTTCGCCCGAGCTATGTATTAGGCGGCCAGGGCATGAGCATTGTTATTAACGATGAGGATTTGGAGAAAGCCGTTGTCGGCCTGCTTAAAAATCTGCCCGGTAACCGCGTACTGATTGACCACTTCCTTGATCGTGCCGCCGAGGCTGAATCCGACTCGATAAGCGATGGCGACGATGTACATATTGTGGGTTTAATGGAACACATTGAGCCGGCAGGTATCCACTCGGGCGATTCATTCGCGGTTTTGCCGCCTTTTGATTTGTCGGATAATGTGATAAGCCAGATGGAAGAGTACACTGAAAAAATTGCCAGGGCACTAAACGTTCGCGGCTTGCTGAACATCCAGTTCGCGGTTAAAAACGACCAGGTTTATGTAATAGAGGCCAACCCGCGGGCATCGCGTACCGTGCCTTTCATAGCAAAAGCTTATGATGTACCATACATTAACATAGCGGCAAAAGTGATGCTGGGCGTTGCCAAACTGAAAGACTTTACCATCGAACGCAAACTTTGGGGCTATGCCATCAAAGAACCAGTGTTCTCATTTGATAAATTCCCTGAAGTGAATAAAGAATTAGGCCCTGAAATGAAATCGACGGGCGAGGCTATCCGCTTTATTCCTAACCTGCAGGACCCATACTTCAGGCATCTGTACAAAGAGAAATCGATGTACCTGAGCCGGTAAAGTAGTCTTTAGTCGGAAGTTTTGAGTTCTAAGTCGAAAAGACGGACCACTTATGACTACCGGGAATGTACTTATGACTAAAAAGTGGTTTAAAAGCTTATAGAATTTCCCTGTCGCTTAGGGGGCAGGGAAATTATGGTTAAATTTAGTTGCTATACTTTGAAAGTTAATTTGAATAATAACCAGGCGTTCAATCTTAATAATGTTGACCCTGAGGATTTAGGTGACGTTCTTGTAAAAATTGAAAGATCATTTAATATTAGTTTCGAAGATACATCTGTACGGGATGTTAAAACCTTCGGTAAACTTTGCGATATTGTTGTTGAAAAGATAAAACATGTAAACAACGAAAGCTGCACCACCCAACAGGCATTTTACAAAATCAGGAATGCCATTAACTGTACCATTACCGCTCCAAGGGAATTGGTAAAACCTCAAACCCGGCTCGAAGACATTTTTCCGCGCGATAACCGTATTGTAGTTATTAATGAGATTGAACGGGAAATGGGTTTTCAGCTTAATTTATTGCAACCCAAACAAGGTGTAATTGCCGCTTTTGCATTCATACTGGCAGCATCCCTGGCTGGCTTTTTCTTTCAGCCTGTCGTAGCTGCTTTTGGCCTGGCAATTGCCCTTTCGGGATTTGCTCTTGCTGGCAGGTTTGGTAAAGAACTAAAAGTAAAAACCCTTGGCGACCTGGCCGAAAAAGTGGCAAGGGAACATTACCTTAAATGCAGGCGCGATGCTGCCACGGTGAACCGCGCCGAAGTAGCACAAAAAGTTAAAGAACTTTTAAGCCATGACCTGTTTCTTGAGCCCGCGGCGCTAACCCGCAATGCCAAATTTTAATTCAACTTCAATGTATCATATATTGAGAAAGGCCCGGTTAAGGGCCTTTGTTGTTTGTTAAAGGCTCACTTATCAATCAATAAGCCCTTTACCTCAAAAGTCACCCGCCGTTTAGGGTCTGTTTTTATCTTGTGTTGTTTTTTGCCGCTTACTGTATCGCCCGCTAAATGCTGCAGGTCATCAGCAATAAACATTTTTTCGGCCACGCCTTCCATAATTACGGTACGGCCAGCCAGTTGGGTTGGCAGTGTAACGTTGTAATTTTTAAAATGGGCTTCAATTATTTTACCGCTACCTGCATCTACATCAAACCAGCCGCCTTTTTCTTTAGTCACTTTTATGATCCTACCCTCAACAGTGGTACTTATCCGTGTTTTTTTACCCATAAAGGCTTCCAGCTTATTGGCAGCTATCATGGCCATGGTATCTGGCTTTTGGCCGTAAACCATACCATGGGGTAGCGGTATGTGCTTTTGACCAAATACCACTCCGGGCATTAGCAGCACAATGAGTAACACGGATACTTTCATAGCAATTGCTTGTTTTTACTTAACACCATAACCTGCAAAATGTTGCATCCTTAGTTTACCGGCCTGTCACTGTTACATTTTGTGGTTATTAGCCGTATTATATTCACTTTAAACTCATTTATTTTTAGTCAATTTGCTGCCGGCCTTTATTTAAGTGTTAATGAATGTTAAAATATTAGTTTTAGGTAACAAGCTTTGCCAAGTTGTTTATTTTTACAGCTGATAAAACCGTGCCCATTAATTCATATTATTTCAAATGAACAAAAATCTTACTAATTCCATTCTGTTTACGGCAGCGCTGTTTACTATGTCGTTAACCCAAACAGGATGTGTTAAAAGCAATGATGCTACCCCAGGCGTAGTGCCCGTTATATCTACCATTGATGTGGTTAAAGATGCGGCCGATACCAGTGCCCATAGCGGCGGTTTTATTACCGAAGCACTTACTTATGCCGTATCAACCTATGGCGTATGCTGGAGCACTACAAATTCAACCCCGACTACTGCCGATTCAAAAACTGCCGATACTGTTAACTATTTAACCTATACCAGTAAAATGAAAGGTTTAAAAGTTAATACCAAATATTATGTACGGGCCTATGCAACCAATTCTGTTGGTACCGGCTATGGCAAAGTTGTAGAGTTTACCACCGGCGCCGATCTGACATCGAAAGTAGGCACCGTGAGCACATTTGTGGGTAACAGTAGTGCCGGCTTCATTGATGGGGACGGAACCGCAGCGTCTTTTTATAGTCCGCAAGGTATCACAATCGGCAGTACTGGTACTATTTACATAGCCGATGCTTTTAACAGCGCCATCAGGACTGTTACTACCGGCGGAACGGTAAACACGTTAACCGGTAACGGAGCTATTGGATATGTAGATGGCTCATTGGCCAACGCCCGTTTTTATGCTCCGCAAAGCTTGGTAACCGATGCCACCGGCAATATATATGTAGCCGATTTTAGCAATAACGTTATCCGGAAAATAACGCCTGCAGGCGTGGTAAGCACATTGGCGGGTAGCGGCAGCGCAGGTTATGACGATGGAACAGGCACAGCGGCCTCATTTAACAACCCTCGCGGCCTGGTGATTGACGGTTCGGGTAACCTTTACGTAGCCGACAGGGGCAATAACCTGGTCCGTAAGGTTACTGCTGCTGGTGTGGTAACCACATTCGCCGGCAACAGGACAGCTGCCTGGGTTGATAACACTACTGCCACCACTGCTTCGTTTAACAAGCCATCGGGGCTTGCTATAGATGCATCAGGCAATATTTATGTAGCCGACGCGCTAAATTATTCAATCCGCAAAATAACATCAGCTGGTGTAGTTAGCACTTATTTGGGCGATCCTAAACACCAGGTTATCGGTTCGCCATCGGCATTAACATTTGATGCCAAAGGAAACCTTTTTATAGCCGACCAAACAGGCCGTATTTTTGAAATTACCACCGATAAAGTATTACTGCCACTTGCAGGCCTTAGCGCCACCGCCGGCTTTGCCGAAGGCAGTGGTAAAAACGCACTTTTTGCATCGCCACAAGGCGTAGCCGCCGATGCAAGCGGCAACCTGTACATTGCAGATTCAGGCAATAACCGTATCCGTAAAATTGTATTACCATCTTTATAGTAGGTGAAAGGATAAAGGCGAAAGGTAAAAGATAGCTGCGTTAGCGGCATGTCCCACCAGGTGAATCAACCGGCGAAGCCCGGTTGTTTCACCTTTCACCTTTCACCTTTCACCTTTCACCTTTCACCTCTATCCAAACAATTGCCCAAATACCTCTTCGATGCTGCTTACTATTTTGATATCAATATCATAGCGGGATAAGTCCATACGTTTTTTGTCCTGCCCGCCGGATGGGAGGTTGTACTTGGAGATAAATATCTGGTTAAAGCCCAGCTTTTGGGCTTCGGCAATGCGCTGCTCAACACGGTTTACTGCCCTAATCTCGCCAGATAGGCCAATTTCGCCTGCAAAGCATGTTTTGAAGGGAATGGGCATATCTTCATGCGACGATATAATGGCTGCGGCCAGGCCCAGGTCAATCGCAGGGTCTTCTACCCTGATGCCGCCCGTAATATTCAGGAATACATCTTTAGCTGCCAGCCTGAAACCGCATCGTTTTTCTAATACGGCCAGCAACATGCTCATTCGTTTGGTATCAAAGCCTGTTGCAGTACGCTGAGGAGTACCGTAGGCAGATGCACTTACCAATGCCTGGGTTTCTATCAGCATGGGCCTCATCCCCTCTAAAGTGGCCGATATGGTGATGCCGCTCAGCGGTTCGTCGCGGTGCGATAGCAGGATTTCTGAGGGGTTGGATACCTCCCTCAGTCCTTCACCCATCATCTCGTAAATACCCAGCTCAGATGCTGAGCCGAAACGGTTTTTTATCGTACGCAGAATGCGGTAAACATGGTGCCTGTCGCCTTCAAATTGCAGCACGGTATCAACCATGTGCTCGAGTATTTTGGGGCCTGCAATTGCCCCATCCTTGGTAATATGCCCTATCAGGAACACCGGCGTAGAGGTTTCTTTGGCAAAACGCAGCATTTCGGCCGTACACTCCCGTACCTGCGATACACTCCCCGGCGTCGATTCGATGTGCGATGAGTGCAGCGTCTGGATAGAATCTATTACCACCAGATCGGGCTCCAGAGCCTCTATTTGCTTAAATATGTTTTGGGTGGAGGTTTCACAAAGTATGTAAGAGCCCCCCCCGTCCCCTAAAGGGGGAGCCTCCGAATTAACCATCGCCGAGCTATTCCTTTTTGCTCCCCCTCCAAGGGGCTGGGGGGCTGTTAATCGTTCTGCCCTCATTTTAATCTGCCTTTCGCTTTCCTCGCCCGATACATACAACACCTTCAGGTTGGGCATATTAAGCGCCAGTTGCAGCATCAGGGTCGATTTACCTATGCCCGGCTCGCCTCCTATAAGCACTAATGAGCCGGCCACTATCCCGCCTCCCAAAACGCGGTTAAATTCTTTATCGGGGGTAAGTACCCTATCCTCCTCGTTAAAGGTAATATCGGCTACCTGTACGGGCTTGTTGGCGCGTTGCTGGGTATTGGATGTTACCTTCCAGGTTGGTACGGCATTGCTGGTATTACCTTTTTCTATAATTTCTTCAACAAAAGTGTTCCATTGCTGGCACGATGGGCATTTACCCAACCACTTGGGAGATTCGAAGCCGCAGCTTTGGCAGAAATAGGCAATTTTAGTTTTGGCCATGGAAGTTTGATGTGCAGATTTTAAATTTCAAATGTGCAAATGGTGAAATTTGCACGGTATACACAAATATGTGGATAAATTTTCTGACTTGCTAATTTATTTAGTAATTGCCGCTTCTACCCTTCATTTTTTATCTCAAAACAGGCAACATCTCAACTCGTTGAAAATCAAACATATAACAAATTAAATAAAACAATAATATATAATTAATTGAAAATGAACGAATTAACTATCACCCAAACTTCACCTGCCGATACCCTCCGACACCCATAGTACATCCTTTCGGTACCTTTTGAATACCTTTCTGCATCCCCGGCTTTTCGGAGATAAAATGAGTAGCCGGGGAGGGCTATATAAAAACAAAAAACCGGATGCAAAAGCTTAAAGCTGCTTATTTAAATTACGGTAGGGCGCCGGGTACCTTATTCTGTATCTTTGAAAATGGGTAATGCCAAACTGCTCGGATATCTCGCCCGGCTACTGCCAGAGTCGCCGGAAACGGCACCCCTGATAGCAGGGTATTTTGAGAAGCGACACCTTAAAAAAGGTGATATCATTTTAAAGGCCGGCGAAGTTTGCCCAGCCTTTTATTTTGTAGAACACGGCCATCTGCGTACATACTACCGCAACACCGATGGGGCCGAAATCAATATTTACTTTCACCTGGAAGGTTCGGTAACATCCGATCATAGGAATGGCAAGGCAGGGATCCCGTCGGAATTTACCATCGCCGCAGGCGAGAAAAGCGAAATATGGGTATTAAACCGCAAAAAGTTAGAAGAACAATGCTACGCCAGCTCCCAAATAATGGTTTTTGGCCGGCGGTTGCTGAGCAATATGTTACTTGATTTAAGCGTACATAGCAACCTGTTCAAAATGTACTCCCCGGCAGAGCGTTACCGGTATATTGAGAAAAACCAACCTCTTTTATTACAGCGCATCACCCTCACAAACCTGGCCTCGTACCTGGGCATGAACCGGCGAACGCTTAGCCGGATCAGGGCGATAAAACGATTTTGAGACATTTGTCCCGGGCCGACCCTGCCGCAATAGTTAATTTTACCGTTGTTTATAAAGTAATGCCGCTGAAAATATCGATTTAGCAAACCGAAGCATTTAACAAATTAAACCCGGTAAAACATGCAAAATAATACAGCCCTTTTAGTGATGGACATGCAACTGCCCGTGGTAGCACGCCTGGGCAACCCTGAAACACTGCTTGGCAATGTGGCCAACGCTATAGCCCACGCACGTGCCGCGCAAATACCCGTTATTTATGTGGTTGTAGGTTTCAGGGCAGGCGGACCTGAAATAAGCCGTCAAAATAAAATATTTGGCGCCACTAAAGACCGCCTTTCAGGGGTTAACCCCAACGAAATGATAAAAGTTCACCCTCACCTGGCGCCCGCAGCCAACGAGCTTGTTGTGGTAAAACGCCGTGTGAGCGCCTTTACCGGCAGCGATCTGGAAGTAATTTTAAGGGCGCAGCAAATACAACATATTGTATTAACCGGCATTGATACCAGCGGCGTAGTACTATCAACACTGCGCGAAGCTGCCGATAAAGATTACCGCATTACGGTATTGGCAGATTGCTGCGGCGACGCAGACAAAGAAGTGCATCGTGTACTAACTACCAAAGTTTTTGTTAGCCAGGCAGAGGTGATGACATTGGCGGATTGGAATAAAAAATAAATGGCGATATCAGAAGCCGCTTATTTTGGGTTTAGATTATTTAAGTATTATGTAAAAATCATTGCCGCTGACTAAAATCAACCGACTAATAATTAAAAGACCAACGGCTTTAGCCAAAACCCCGCCTAAATATTGGGAAAAAGCCGCGGTGAAGCTCTCTTTTACCATTGACGAAAGTCGGCAACAATGACTAATAGGAGCTTCTTAGGTATCTGACCCGCCGCTATTGTACATAGCAATAGTCCAATACCTTAAATGCCGCCCGGGAAGGCGGTACGCTTACGCTTACATGGGGTTACGCAACAAGCCGCTATTGCACCGGTAAGTTTGTACATCAAATCCATTTTAAAGGTCTGTTGCCCTTGTCGCATTTTACCCGTTCTTTGTCGTAACCAAAACTACTATTATTCATCAGTATCCTATAGCTTTGTTGGGCAACTTACCTCAACAATATGATGTGTTTCGGTTCAAATGAACATTGGCTTCAAACGCGGACGAAGACTCACCCCGGCTACGCTGCGCTGGCCGACCCTCTCTCCGGCTGCACCGCAAAGAGGGTAAACCCCAATTTTTATTTTTTAGCCCCTCTATGCGACGCAGTCGGAGAGAGGCAGACGGGCGCAGCCTCGTCAGGGTGAGTCGTAGCCGCCATGCGATATACGTCATTCCTACTTAACATTTCGCGAAATACCGCAACATAACGAGTTTGCCTAACTTTTATCATCACAAACAATTAACTATTTTTAAACCAACCTAAAAGCGCCAATTACCCAGCCATGAAAAGCATTTTTGACAACGCCACCCGTGCCGAACTTATTGCCCGTATAAATACCCTCGATGAAAACAGTACCGCGCAATGGGGTAAAATGACAGTTTACCAGATGCTGAAACATTGCAGCCTTTGGGAAGAAATGGTATTGGGTAAAACCACATACAAACAATCGTTTATTGGAAAGCTGTTTGGCAAAATGGCCCTGAAGGGTATGCTAAAAGACGACAGCCCTGTCAAAAAAAACATGCCTACTGTTCCTGGCTTTAACATAACCGGCACGGGCGACGTGGAGGCCGAAAAAACCAAATGGATAGGCCTGATCCATGAAGAAGAAAATTTTGCCAACCACAATTTTGTACACCCTTTTTTTGGCAAAATGACCAAGGAACAGATAGGGTGCTTTGCCTATAAACATATCGACCATCATTTGAGGCAGTTTGGGGCCTAAAAGATGTAACCGATTACCCCACGACCGATGACAGTGCCCTCACAACCATCTTTGTGATAGCCGGTTGTGGCTAAAGGCCGCTTTAGGAACAGCATTCTGTGGGAAACCAAACCGCAGTGGAAGACATCATAGCCGCAGGGTGTGCCTAACGAAACAGGGCCGCAAAATTTCTTCTGTGGCCCTGTTTCTGTCGTTTAATCTTAAAAACCTGGATAGGCTATTCTACCAACCTCTCCGGATTCCGTGATGTATATAGAACGGAATAAAGTTGGTTTTGTTTTAAGGACGTGACATACAATTAAAAAATTTAACTGAAAGAAGATGCCAGGCTGACTAAAATAAGCCCTGCACACCGCCAAATAACCAGGTACGCCAATAACCGGAGTAATGCTAAACTAACGTTCAGATAAAGCTAATTGGTGCCCGATGTTTTTGATTTGGCCCCAAGCCAGTCAAAGTTCGAGGTGATGTTCAGGAAGCCAAAAACCTTACCCGCCTTGGGGTCATATTTAATATCAATCGGTATCCACAAATCATCGGTAACCCTGAACCGCAAAACCCCGTCGGCAGTAAACCTGCTTTTTGTTTCGCCGGCATAAACGCCGCTCAATACATTGTCATAAGCTAACGCGGGCTTAAATTCCACGTATGATTTCTGCGTGGTTTTATCTTTATAAATTATCCAGTTAATACCGGCCGATGCCGCAAATACATTCCGATGAAAAGTTGTGCTTACTATCGTCGAATCGTAAATACTCAGGTTGGCTTTAATATCCAGCTCAAGGCCCATGCTGGTATTGTTTTTTGTGATCCCTTTCAGGTATTCCGAACTGAAATTGGTTCTCGAAATGAGCTTGCTTTTGTCGGCTGTTATCTGGGCACCTACCGTCCAAAGGCTTTGCTGGGCCATGAGAACGGCAGCTGTTTTATACATGTCACCAATAGCTTCACGGATATCTTGATAATTGTCGATAGTAATAAGATCAAAATGATTAAGCTTTATCAACGATTCTACTATAGCGATAAAATCTTTGGGTAAACTATCTTTAGGGGTTTTAGATTTAAGATCAGTATAATTGAAAAAATTCAACACCAATTTGTGCTCAGCCGCATATCTCGATTTATACTTATCAAAATACATGTTGGAAGCTGTATTAAACAGATTACTGGCATTGTCCATCAGAAGAGTCAGTTTTTTGCCAACACCGAATTCAAAAATATTCTTATCCCGGTTATTGATGATGGCATATTTGACATTCACTGATGTCGATTTGAATTTATAATTCGAATCAAGACCATAATCAACCCCAAAAACAAAATTCCTGGCAAATACCTGCTTTTTATAATTGGTGTCAATCCAGAGTGTCGGGTCGGTTTTTGCCCTTACCGCAAAAAGCGAAGAGTTAAACTGAAAATGATGTCCATCTTTCAAATCAGCAAACGCCAGTTTAAAAAAGCTGCTCAGTACATCCTGGCTCGTCCCGGTTTTTAGGCTTGCGGCTGTTCTTATAACGTCCTTGTTTGCTGCGGCTGTATCTGCTTTTAACGAATCGGCGACCGTTTTCTTTAAGGGTGCGGCACCCTGGGTTTGCGCGTATGCCATACCGGTACATAAACCGAGTATAACCATCAAAATAAGCTTTTTCATAACAACTATATTACGGTGATATCAATTGTGCCACCTGCAACGCCAGAAGAAAGCACCACATTACCAAGCTGTTTACTGCCTTCGGTTATGGTAATTGAACCGCCGCCGACAGGAGTTGCTGTAGCCATTAAATAAGTAATAGTATAATCTCCCGGATCCAGGTTAAAATCCCGTGAGCTTGTTCCATTAACCGTCCACTGGCTAAAATTAGTTGGGATTAAACCAATGTTGCCATGCCCGCTAACATTAAATACTACAGTAATTGTGATCTTTTTCATCTTTTTATGATTTAAGTTTATAATTAACTGCTATACAATGTGTACAGCGTTGTAAAATTACAACGGCATGTGACATGCCACCAGCGTACAATGGCGGTAACTTGCTACCGTATTTTTACGGTGGCGAAAGGGTATTTAATACGATTGCCTGAAGCTTAATGTATTTGCAACTTGCATAAGTGTTAACACAAAATACAATCAACCATTTTTCACAATTTAAAAACTAAAACCATGTCAGTAAAATTAAATGCAACAATTCCTTTAGAGTTGGCCCCAATTCAACCAACCAACTATGAAGACATCATGAAAATGCGGAAGAAGTATGAAAGCACATTGCCTCCAGGGGAAACCAAGTCTGGCTGGGTAAGTGCCAAAGAAATCAGTGCATTGCTTTCCGATAACCTTGCCAATGGCATCAGGATTTATCTGGGTCGCCATGAAGATGATGATCTGGAATATCCCGGACAGGTTAATATGATCCTTGTAGCAACCGTTGACAAAGTTAACCCGGATAATCCAACAACATTTAATAGTGAAGATCAGCTGGACCCGAATGCAGTGGCAGTCCCTGGTTCAACTTCATACAAAGGCCTCGGCGATGACCGGGTACCTTTGTGCCCCCCTAACTGTCCTTGATAAAAAATACTTATATTTAAGGCTTAACCACCTTAAATGCAAGATCTTATCATCGCCACAATACCGCTGCTTATCGCGTTAACCATATCATGTTTCAGGTACCATCGGCTGGAGCCTCGCTGGCTCCGGCTTTTTACCTGGTTTTTAATGATTACTTTTATTATACAAACATCAGGTTACTTTTACTCACTGGCCTTTAAAAAAAGTAACCATTTTATATTTAACCTTTATACGCTTATTGAATACACTTTTTACCCGTATATTTTTAGTAAAACAGTTAAGGAGGCTTTCACCAAAAAGCTGATAAAAATTGCCTTGCTGGCTTTTGTTCTGTTTTACATATACCAAATATTTTTACAGGGGCAGTTTTTTATATACAACTCGCTTACAAGCAACATAGGTGAGTTTTTAACCCTCATTTGCTGCCTGTGTTATTTTGCCGATTTGCTGATGGATGATGAATTAATAGTTTTTTTTAACACGCCAATGTTTTGGATAACAACGGGCATTATGTTTGCCACCGTGGGCGATTTTTTGTACATGAGCTTTTTTAACTATATCATGAACAACAACCTGGACCAGGATGGCCATATATACAGTATTATGGAAACCGCCCTGAGTATTATTGAGTATAGCTTTTTTTGTATTGGCTTTAGTTGTAAAAAAACATGGATAAAAGTGAGTTGATTTTGGCCATATGTTTGGTTACGCTATTGGTTTTGCTGTTAACCGTGTTTATGCTGTTTATGTTGTTTTGGCAGCGGGCCAAAAGCAACAGGTTTATTAACGAGCGGGAAACAATGAAGGCGAACTTTAACGAACAGCTGTTAAAATCGCAGCTGGAGATACAGGAACAAAGCTTCGATACCATCAGCATGGAAATTCATGACAACGTTGGGCAAACGCTAAGTGTATTAAAAGTACAGCTAAATATTATGGACCAACAGGAGGCTATGAACAAAACCTTGCTGGCCGAAGCCAAACAAAACGTTAGCAAAGCCATGACCGATTTGCGTGATATTGCCAAAAGCCTGAACCCCGAGCGTGTTTTGTTTTCAGATTTACCCGAGATGGTAAAGCACGAATTACAACGAATAAGCCAAACCGGTATCATACGGGTTTCGCTTAATAGCACAGGGGATGAACGGGTTATAAAAAACGAAAAAAAGCTCATTTTATTCCGCATGATGCAGGAGAGTTTTCAAAACGTGATCAAGCACGCCAATGCCACGGATGTAACCGTTAATTTTACATATGATACTGATAATTTGAAAATTGAAATAACCGATAACGGAAAAGGATTTGACAGCCAATCATCAACCTGTAAACAGCATGGGCTTGGCCTGCAAAATATTGTAAAGCGCGCAGCAATTATAGGAGGTAAAGCTATAATTGAGAGCAGGGCAGATATAGGGACAACAATTACCATTATTACACCTTATGAGTGAAAAAATAAAAATAGCAATAGTTGATGATCATGCGCTTTTCAGAAAAAGCCTTACGGTTTTGATCAATCTTTTTGCAAACTATCATGTTTCATGTGATGCCTCAAACGGCAAGGATTTTATAGCACAATTAAAACCGGGCAACCTGCCAGATATTGTTTTAATGGATATAAACATGCCCGTTATGGATGGATATGCCACCACGGCCTGGCTACGGGCCAATTATCCTGCAATAAAAACACTTGCACTTAGTACAATGGATGCCGAATCGGCGATTATTAAAATGATTAAAAGCGGCGCAAAGGGATATGTACTAAAAGATGCCGATCCAGCCGAATTAAAGCTGGCTTTTGATGAACTAACCACCCGGGGATACTTTTACAATGAACTGGTAACACGCAAAGTCATGAACTCGGTAATGCAATTAACCGAAGCAAAAAACAGCGCCGGCCTTTTTGCAAAATTATCCGACAGGGAGATTGAATTTTTAAAACTTACCTGCACCGAGCTTACTTACAAGGAAATAGCCGACAAACTATTTGTGAGCGTACGCACTGCAGAGGGTTACCGCGATACACTTTGCGAAAAACTGGAACTTAAAACGCGGGTAGGGCTGGCCATGTATGCCATAAAAAACAACCTGGTTACTTTATAAAGCTTCAATCGGGCTTAATATTAAGCTTAAACCGACAGGGAAATTGTGTTGAAGTTTTTCAGGATAAAGCTCCCGCTTGCTGTTCAATTGTGTAAGTTGATAAGTTTTGGGGGACTCAATAACGGATAGTTAAAATTTAATGACGATGGACTAAAGCCAATTATGGTTAACCGTTGTACTATAAGTAACGGGCTTTTTAGCATTTACAGTGGCTTGCTTATAATTTTTCTATTTCCTCAGCCGAAAGCCCGGTGAATTTTTCGATCTGGGCAACCGGCATGGCTTCTTTTTTCATTTCACGGGCAATGGCTATAGCTTTTGCTTTTTCACCTTCACTTCTGCCTTTTCTCTCACCCTTTCTCTCGCCTTTTTTCTCGCCTTTTTTCTCAGCCCTGTCTAATAAAAGTTCTTCGATGCCCATGGTGTTGCTCCTTCCTGTTAAAATTTCTACCTGTTGCTCAAATTTAGTGTTTATATCCTGATTTTCAAAGCGTATGTAATACCTCAAAAAATTCATCAGTACCCTTATCTTTTCTTTCGCTATCTGTTTGGCCAGTAATAGCCTGGTCAGGTTAAGCTTTAAGTTCAGCAATAGTTCATCACGCTCCCTGCTGCTTTTCAGGTCTTTGCCTGCAAGCGCCGCTTTTGCTGTAAGCACCACCAGGGCGAAAGGGTTATCGCTCGCTTGCAGCGCTTTATCGCTTTGGCTGGCTATTTTATAAGTGTTAAACGTATACCGTAAGCTTGTGCCCATAAAGTCTATCGCAAAATGATCGGGCCTTACTTTTGTATTGGCTTCGGTAAATATGGCGTAGGCAACTATAGGCTTTTGGTACTTATCAAGTATCCGGTAAAAGTAAGTATACATGCGGCTTGCAAAATCTTTTTGATATTGGCCCTGCACTTCCACATGTACCAAAATCCATTCTTCTTTGCCTGCTTTGGTAAATACCTTAACCAGCTTATCGATCACCTTTGGCGAGTACTCATTGTTTTCGGGCGGAAAAACCTGCTCCAGCTCTTTATCCAGGAATTCGAAGCCTTTATCAAAGTCGAAAACCTCTGCAGCTTCAGGATTAAGAAAACACAAAAAATCGTCAAAAACATCTTCAAGGATCCCTTTCCAAAGAATGTCGTCTTTTCTTCTCATTAAGCAATAATAAAAATAAAAAGCCCGGTTTATTAAAACTTAATAAAGGAAAACGCGGTCCCCTGCTAAATTTAAAGCTTAAACAGAGGCGCCCTCCCCAAAAAAAATGTGCAGGTGTTTTATCAACATCTGCACATCTTTAATCTGTAATTTGCACATCAAATGCACATCTATAATTTGATCTCTTCGTCTTTTGAGGAGAAGAAGTGAAATTCGGTAATCTGGTAAGCAGGATTGCTTTTAACCTTAATCCACTGTCCGTATTTCAGGAACCATTTCATTTGGCGGGTATAAATACCCTGTTTAATATAAGCTTCAATATATGGGTGCACAGATAGGGTGATGCCCTTTTCGTTTTGCTCGTCCAATATATAATTGAAGTTATTTTCAATGTCGTCCATCAGCAAAATGGTTGGCCTAATGGTACCGGTACCATTACATGTAGGGCACACTTCGCTGGTTACAATATTCATTTCGGGCCTTACACGCTGGCGGGTAATTTGCACCAGCCCAAATTTACTCGGCGGTAAAATGGTGTGCTTTGCCCTGTCAAGCTGCATTTCGGCACGCAGGTGGTCAAACAGCTCTTTGCGGTTTTGGGGCTTGTGCATATCAATAAAATCGATAACAACAATACCGCCCATATCGCGCAGGCGTAGCTGGCGGGCAATTTCTTTAGCCGCTTCTTTGTTCACCTGGTAGGCGTTCTCTTCCTGGTTTTCCTTACTGGCTGTGCGGTTACCGCTGTTTACGTCGATAACGTGCAACGCTTCGGTATGCTCAATTACCAGGTAGGCCCCACCGGCAAGGTTTACGGTTTTACCAAAGGCCCCTTTAATCTGCTTATCAACGCCAAAATGTTCAAATATAGGCTCCTTATGCTTATGCATACGCACTATACTTTCCATATCCGGCGAAATCTCGTGGATGTACGACCGAATTTCTTCGAACATACTGTTATCATTTACGTAGATGTGCTGAAAATCGGGGTTCAATATATCCCTAAGGATAGTTGATGTACGCCCAATTTCGCCCAAAACCTTTTTAGATGGTTCGATAGACGGCAACCTGGTAATAAATGCTTCCCACTTTGATATCAGATCAAGCAAGTCTTTCTGTAATTCCTCAACGCCCTTGCTTTCAGATACCGTACGGATAATTACGCCAAAATGCTTTGGCTTAATACTTTCAACAACCTTGCGCAAGCGGTTACGCTCTGTGTTACTTTTTATTTTTTTGGAGATAGAGATGGCTTCCGAAAACGGAACCAGTACTACATATCGCCCTGCGATAGAAAGATCAGAACTTAAGCGCGGCCCTTTGGTTGATATAGGTTCTTTGGCTATTTGTACAGGTATAAGCTGGCCTTTTGTCAACAGGTCAGAAATCTTTCCACCCTTATTGATATCGGCTTCCAGCTTAAAGCCGTCCAACAGCTTTGACTGATATCCCCCGCTACGTACTTGCTTGGTTAGCTTAAGCAGGCTTTGCACCTGCGGCCCCAAATCAAGATAATGCAAAAAGGCATCCTTCTCGTAGCCTACATCCACAAAAGCGGCATTTAAACTGGGCATTATTTTTTTAATACGCCCAAGGTAAATATCACCAACAGTATAATTGTTGCTGATTTGCTCTTTATGAAGCTCTACAAGTTGTTTGTCCTGTAATAATGCAATGGTAGCCCCATTGGGGGATGAATCGATAATTAATTCTTTTATCAACTGCTACTCCATTTCTTAAAACGGTAAACACCGTATGTAAATAAGAGGGTAAAAAACACTCATAATAAAAAGTACCCACCTTTAAAAAAGGCGGGTAAAATCTGCTTTGGTTATCGCAGCCTATTTCTTTTTATGTCTGTTTTTTCTCAAACGTTTTTTACGTTTGTGGGTAGCCATTTTGTGTCTTTTACGTTTTTTACCGCTGGGCATAATAATAATTTTTAAATGTTGATTACTTCTTTAATTCGTTTATATCGTCATCAATACGTTGCACAAATGCTTGATCCGGCACCATACTTTTGCACTTTTGGTAAGCCTCAATGGCTTCCTTTTTCATGCCCAGTTGCTTATAGCTTTCGGCCAGGTAAAACTCCGGCTCAAGCTCTGTTTTTTGGGCAAGCAATGTTTTAAACCTTGCAACTGCTTTTTCAAATTGGCCCGATTTCATGGCAAACATTCCTAAATTAAGGTTGGCGTTCCAGTTATTCGGGTCCTTTTTTACTACTTCAAGCAGCAAGGCTATCCCCTGCATAGGTGCGCCTGCGCCATTTACGTACGCTACGCCTAATCCTGTTTTGCCTGCAAGGCTTTCAGGTTGTAACTTTAAGGCATTTTGAAAAGCCTCGGCAGCGTTGCTTACAAAAGCGGGCTGCAATAAAGTATCCTGTGTAAGTTTGTATGCATCGTTAAAACGGCCACCTGCATTTAACCAATCCTCGGCTTTGTTATTTTTCCGGGCCAGGGCCTGGTAGTAAAACGCCGCGGGTGCGGGTTGGTTATCATCGTCCCACTGTTTGGCAAGTTGCAGCTGCAACTTATCGGCATCAGCGCCCGATGCAGTTTTCAATTGCCCTTCAAGGTCATTTATCTTTGCTGCCAATGCTGCCCCAATTGCTGCTTTGGCGGGCTCAGATACCATATCAACCGTTACCGTTGTAACAGCTTTACGGCTGTTAAGTACCGTTGTTTTATCGCTTTTGGCCTCTTTAGGTTTTATTAAACCTTTAACAGGTAAATAATACAAATAGCCCATAACAGCAACTATTGCTACACTAACGGCTATTTGTTTCTTATACATATCTTAAAATTATTTGCTGGTTTTGTTGCCTGTTTTCACTTTTTCAACAAAAGTTTTTGCTGGTTTAAAGCTTGGCACAAAATGCTCTGGAATAATGATGGCAGTATTTTTTGAAATGTTACGTGCTGTCTTTTTTGCTCTTTTCTTTACTACAAAACTACCGAATCCTCTGACGTAAACATTTTCGCCACCTACCATTGAGCTTTTAACAACTTTAAAAAACGCCTCAACAGTTTCCTGCACGTCTACTTTCTCGATACCTGTCTTAGATGAGATTTCAGTTATAATTTCTGCCTTAGTCATGTCTAATTTTTCTTATTTAATTATATAAATACTTAACTGTTTTGGGGTTGCAAAAGTATCGCTTTAATATTTAAGTGCGAAATATTTAACAGTTTTTTTTTACCCAGTACCTAAAACGCACATTTTCGTTACAAAGTATAGACAATCAAGGGCAAAAGGCTTTATTTTTAGGTGAAAGGCGAAAGGTAAAAGGCGAAAGGTTTTTAAGCCCGTACCCTCTCAACCGCAGATACCTTTTACCCTTCGCCTTTTCCTTTTCCCTTTATTCTCCCCCTCAACCGCAGATACCTTTCGCCTTTATCCTTTCACCTTTATCCTCATTAACTTTATCCTCCCTACCTTTACCCCAATGAACTTTACCGACGAACTGGTACAATGGTACCTTGCAAACAAACGCGACCTGCCCTGGCGTAATACTACCGATGCTTATACCATATGGCTGTCAGAAATTATTTTGCAGCAAACCCGGGTTGAGCAGGGTTTGCCATACTTTAACCGCTTTGTTGAAAAGTACCCAACAGTGACCGATTTTGCGGCCGCCAGCGAGGATGAAGTGCTTAAACTTTGGCAGGGCCTTGGCTACTACTCGCGTGGCCGTAATATGCTTAAAACCGCACGGCTTGTACAGGAAATGTACAATGGCGTGTTCCCCAAAACCTACAACGAATTAATTAAACTAAAAGGCATCGGCGAGTACACAGCCGCCGCCATTGCCTCCTTTTCATCAAACGAGGCCAAGGCCGTTGTTGATGGTAATGTGTACAGGGTGCTGGCGCGATATTTTGGAATTGATGAAGCCATTAATTCCGCCGGCGGTAAAAAAACTTTCCAGTCGCTTGCAACAGATTTGCTTAATAAGAAAAATGCAGCATTGCATAACCAGGCCATGATGGAATTTGGGGCGATGCTTTGTAAACCTAAAAACCCGGCCTGCGGCGTTTGCCCCGTACATATGGGATGCGCCGCTTTTTTAAACAACGCAACTACAGCTTTGCCGGTGAAATTAAAAACCGTAAAAGTGCGCGAACGCTTTTTTAATTACTTTTTAATCACCGATGGCCAAACCGTTTTAATGAATAAAAGAGGCGATAAAGACATATGGGCCAATATGTACGATTTGCCCATGATTGAAACCGCATCATTATTACCGGCGCACGAACTGGCAAAACTACCCGGGGTGACCGGTATTTTTGGCGATAAACTGAACATTATAGAAGATACCCCCGTAATAAAACACATCCTTACCCACCAGCAGTTATTTGTGCGGATGATTAAAACCGATAATTTCCCATCCGTATTGAACCAAAACTGGGCTTATATCCCCGTGAAAACCCTGCATGAATTGGCACTTCCGAAGGTCATTTTTATATTAATAAAAAATATTTTTAATTTATAAAAGAATTTTTCGTTATTTTATGGCATGTCTGGAATTAATAAAGTTATCCTTGTCGGCCATTTAGGCAAGGACCCTGAATTGCGTACATTAGATGGCGGAGTATCGGTAACAAGCTTTCCGTTAGCCACTTCTGAAACATTTAACAAGGATGGCCGTAAGATAGAGCAAACCGAGTGGCACAATATTGTAATGTGGCGCGGCCTTGCAGATATGGCTGCAAAATTTTTACAAAAAGGCAAACTGGTTTATATTGAAGGAAAACTGCGCACACGCTCGTTTGAAGATAAAGACGGCATTAAAAAGTACACTACCGAAGTAGTTGCCGAAAACTTTACCATGCTTGGCCGCAAAAGCGATTTTGAGGCCGAGGGGCCAAAGCCTGTAAAACACGGCGAACAGGTAACTTACGCAGACGGTGACGACCTGCCAGCTGCTTACTAAAATCAACATTCAAGTCAAATTATAATCACAACCCTTTGCACTTACAGCAAGGGGTATTTTTTGTGCTTTTTATTTAGATAGCAGGAGCGGGGCCAAGTTATATTTTATCGCTATATTGAGTGCAGAAAACCTTTAGCCCAAAATCATGAAACTCTTAAAATGCCTGCTATTTATATGCCTTGCCCCCGCCATAGCGTTTGCACAAACCAATCCGAATATTCAGGAGTTTGACAACTACGTGCAGCAGGCCGTTACCGACTGGCATGTGCCGGGCCTGGCCATAGCAATAGTTAAAGATGGCAAGGTAGTATTTACCAAAGGCTATGGCGTACGTGAACTGGGCAAGCCCGATAAGGTTGATACACAAACTATTTTTGCCATTGCATCAACAACCAAGGCCATGACCGCCGCCTGTGCCGCCATGCTTGTTGACGAAGGTAAACTGCACTGGGATGATAAGGTAACAGATTACCTGCCCGGTTTTCAGCTAAATGACCCCTACGTAACCCGCGAACTAACCGTACGCGATTTATTTTTGCACGATACCGGCGTAGGCAATACAGATTATTTATGGGCCTACATGAACATTCCTGCTGATGACATGCTTCGCCGTTTGCGCCTGGTAAAACCAGAATATGGCTTCAGGGCCGGTTTTGTGTACCAAAACTTGTTTTATGTAACGGCTGGTAAAGTGATTGAAAAAGCCAGCGGCATGCCCTGGCAAGATTTTGTACAGAAAAGGATTTTTACACCGCTAAAAATGATACGTTCTGTACCCACCTTCAGCAAAATCAAAGGAGTACCCAACCAATCATCAGCACACATTAAGGTTGATAGCAGTATTGTTGTGGCCCAAAAGGATGTTACGGATGCCATTAGCCCGGCCGGTGGGGTATGGTCGAGCGTAGAGGATATGGCCAAATGGGTTAATTGCATGCTGGATAGCACCAAGTATAGCGGCAGCCAGCGCCTGCTTAAACCCGAAAGCTGGGCCATGCTGCTTAAACCGCAAACCTTTGTACCTGAGAGCGAATTTTACCCCACAGCCCGTGTTACAAAACCCCATTGGATAACTTACGGACTGGGCTGGTTTCAGCAGGATTACCAGGGGCAAAAAGTTGATTTTCATACCGGCAGCTTAACCGGCCTGGTTGCCATAAACGGAATGATTGTAGATAAAAAGGTAGGCGTATACATACTGGCCAATCTTGACCACGCCGAATTGCGTCACGCCCTGATGTTTAAAGCCTTTGATTTTTTTGCATTAGGCGGCAACCGCGACTGGAGCAAGGAATTCTTAGCACTTTATGGAGATATCCTTGCCAAACGGCAAAAATCAACCAAAGAATATGAAGCCAAGCGGGTGATGGGCACCCATCCTACACTTGACTTGAAAGCCTATGCCGGCACCTACTCCGATCCGCTTTACGGGACAGTAGTAATAACCGCCACCGCCGATAAACTAACATTCAACATCAACAATTTTATAACCGCCGAAGCCACCTGCTGGAACTATGACACCTTTGTTGGCTCATACGCACGCAAGGAGTACGGCAAAATTGGGGCAACGTTTAACATTGATGAACTGGGTAAAGTGAGCACGGTTAATGTGGACGGGATGTTACTGGCGAGGCAGTAATGGAAAGTTCTTTTTGTACTATCTAAAGAAGAAATTATATAATATTAAAATTCCACCTACAACCCTACACATACGTATTATGTCCCAGAGGGACAAAAGCTTTGTAGAAATAAGCCACACAACTCATCTGCCCCAGAGGGGCAAAACACCACACGTGCAAATTAAAAAAAGCCCCTCATTTTCACGAGAGGCCTATCTATTATCAAACCTACATCCTATCTCCCACCCGGCGGGCAATGCTCTTTCAAATATTTGGTGAACATGGTGTGCAGGTGCAGGCTGGTGCCCGGGCCTTCAAAAATACCGTGGGTACGGTTGGGGTATGCCATTAGTTCAAACTGGCGGTTGTATTTAACCAGCTCGTTAATCAATTCTTCGGCGTTTTTGTAATGTACGTTATCATCGCCTGTGCCATGTATGTACAGCAGGTTACCGCGCAGGTTCTTGGCATAAGTAATTGGCGATCCTTTGATAAATGCCGCCCTGCCTTCGTCATTAACCGGTACGCCCATGTAGCGTTCCTGGTAAATGTTATCATAAGTTAACTGGTCGCCTACCGCTGCTACAGCTATCCCTGTTTTGTAAATCTCGGGGTATTGGAACATCAGGTTAAGGGTTGATGAACCGCCGCCGCTCCAGCCGTGTACTGCAATGCGGGAGGAATCAACAAAAGGCCATTTCAGAATCTCTTTGGCTGCCATGGCCTGGTCGCGAATGTTGATGATGCCAATATTTTTATAGATAGCCTTGCGCCATGCCGTGCCTTTTGGGGCTGGTGCGCCACGCCCTTCAACAGACATGTATATGTAGCCATCGTCGGCCATGCTGCCTACGTATAAGCCATTACGGCCGGTGCCCCAGGTATCAGTTACTGTTTGGCCTGCGGGTTCGCCATAAACGGTAAATACAACAGGGTATTTTTTATTCGGATCGAAGTTGGTTGGCTTCATCATCCAGCCGTCCATTTCAATGCCATCAACAGTTTTTACTTTGAAAAACTCTGGTTTATTTTTAGCGTCTTTATTAACAGCAATCACGTTGCCGCCAATATGCTTGTGATTGGGCAGGCTTACCACTTCGCTTGCAGGCGGGGTATAGCTATTGCTAAAATTATGCAGCGCCACTTTTCCGTTAGGCGAAATATCGTAACCATGGGTACCCGGCTGATCAGCAGGCGAAACACGTTCGGCCTTGCCACCGGCCAGTTTTATGCGGTATAAATATTTCTGGGTAGCATTATCCGGCGAAGCCATAAAATAAATATAGCCACCGGCCTCGTCAATAAGGCTTACGGTAATTACATCATAATCGCCCTTGGTAAGCAGGGTTTCTTTACCCTCGCGGCTCACGCGGTAAATGTGTTTCCAGCCGTCCTTTTCGCTTACCCATAAAAAGTCCTTTCCTTTGTTTATCCATTCCCAGCCAATTGGGTCGCCATTGTTCCAGCGCTCTTTGCCGTCAATCCATGAGTTGCTTTTTTCCTCGCGGATAAGGCGGGTTGTGCCGTTTGATATATTGCCGATAAATACGCGGCTTTCGGTTTGGGCGCGGTTCAGTTGCTCAACAATAATTTCGTTGGGGCTTAAAGTCCATTCCATACGGGGGATATAGTGCTGCACGTTATCGCCGGGAATATCCATCCATTTGGTGGTAGCAGTGCTGACATCAACCACCCCAATTTTTGCCGAACTTGGGTCTTCGCCCGCCACAGGATATTCTACCGGTACCACAAACGGATATATCGAGTCGGTTGTGTTCAGCATATAATAGCTTTTAATTTTGGTAGCATCTATCTTCCAGTAAGCTATATTGCGGCTATCGGGCGACCAGCGAAAACCATCGCGGCAGCCAAACTCCTCTTCGTATGCCCAGTCAAAAGTGCCGTTGATAACGTGAGTACTGCCGTCGGTGGTTAGCTGTTTAACATCGCCGCTGGCCAGGTCTTCTACATAAATATTATGGCCGCTTACGTAAGCAGCTTTAGTTGCATCGGGCGATAGTTTGGCAAACATCAATGACGATTCGGGCAGATTTTTGCCTAATTGCCATAGCTTTTGCGTACCGGTATCAAACACCCAATAATCGCCACGGGTATCATAGCGCCATACTTTTTTGGTATTGGTGTTAATAAGCACTTTTTTTCCATCGTCAGATATGGTAAACCTTTTTACACCAATAGGTGTTTTGCCTTTGGGTGTAAGCATGGCTGCGCTTATCCAAACTGTTTTTTTGCTGCTGTCGCGGGTGTCGTAAACGGTAATTTCGCCGCCCGTTGTTTTATAATACTGATAGCCATCATTGGCCCAGTGTGTAGGTGCGCGTTGCGCTTTAGCCAGGTTATTGTTTAGAATAAACAGAACGATTAACAGGAACGACCAGCCTGAACGGTAAAATTTCATATAAAATACTTTGAATAATGAATGCGGCATTATTTTAAAAATAAGCAATGCCGCCGTAAATTTTGCGTTAAATTAGCACATTCGCCAAGCATAAAACCAGTGTAATGAAAAAAATACTTCTACTTATTGTTCTCTTTGTTTCATTAGTTACTGTTACCCAGGCCCAACGCGCCAACCGGAGCAAGTTTATAAGCGATAGCCTTGACCTGTATGTAAGCCGAGCCCTAACCAACTGGCGCATCCCGGGCGTAGCTGTATGTATTGTTAAAGACAATAAGATTGTGCTGATGAAAGGTTACGGCATTAAGGAACTTGGCCTGCCAAACCTGGTGGACGTAAACACCTTATTTATGATAGGCAGCAATACCAAAGCCTTTACGGCTACTGCCCTGGCCATACTGCAAAGCAGCGGCAAACTTTCGTTAGATGATAAGGTAACCAAATACATCCCGGAGTTTAAGCTTGATAATAAACTTGCCGGCGAGCAGGCCATTGTACGCGACTTATTATGCCACCGCCTTGGGCTGCAAACCTTCCAGGGCGATTTTACTTTTTACAATACCAACCTTAGCCGCGAAGAAATTATTCAAAAGCTGGGGCAAATTAAGGCGCCTTATCCTTTCCGCACCAAATGGGGCTATACCAATTCGGCATTTTTAACGGCCGGCCAAATTATCCCGAGAGTAACCGGCAAACCCTGGGAAGTTTACCTGAAAGAAAACATTTTTGCCCCGCTGGGCATGAGCAACACCCTTGCCCTTACGGCCGAAATGCCCAAATCAATAAACCGTACCGTACCACATACCTTAAATGATGGCCGGCTAACCGCTATACCTTATTGCCAGATAGATGGGCTTGCGCCGGCCGGTGCTATCAGCTCGTCGGTAAATGACATGAGCAAGTGGGTTATGGCATTGCTGAATGACGGCAAAGTTGGCAACAGGCAGGTAATTCCGGCGGCGGCGATACAGGCCACCCGGCAACCACAGGATATTGTAGGCAGCGAACACCACCTAAATGGCGAAAACAATTTTGAACTATACGGGTTGGGCTGGTTTATACAGGATTACTCGGGCCACCGGCTGGTGATGCACGATGGCGGGGTAAACGGATATTTATCTTCGGTGACATTATCTCCGCAAGACCACCTGGGCATTGTCATTTTAACCAATACCGATCAGAACCAGTTTTTTGAAGCCCTTCGCTGGGAAATATTAGATGCTTATTTTGGCCAGGGATACCGCAATTATAGTGATACTTACCTGGCTAATTACAAAACCCGCGCCACTGCCGACCAGGCCACAGATAAAAAGCTGCGCGATTCGGTTTTGTTAAACCTGCGCCCTGCCTTACCCGCTGAAAACTATACCGGCAAATATACCAACAGCCTTTACGGCAGCATGACTGTAACCCAGGGCGAGAATAACGACCTGGAGATGCGTTTTGAACACCATCCTAAAATGTTTGCCAAACTGCAACCTTTAGGTGGCAACCGCTACTACGTAACCTTTTCAGATCCTACTTTAGGCAAGGCGGTGTTCCCCTTTACCGTTCAAAACGGCCGGGTAACCGGCGTACGGGTTAAAGTAGCCGATTTTGTGGAGCGTAATCCTTATGATTTTAAGAAGGAGTAGTGTGGTGAATGGAGAGCGCGGTGAGTGGTCAGTGGTCAGTTGTGAGTAGAAGTTACATTATAGGCTCACTACTCACTGTTAACCATTGACTACTCACCACCTAAAACTTCAAATTCGACTTAAGCCAAACCTGTACATCTTCCTGGGTAAATATTTCGGCGGGCAGTTTATCGTGAATAAGTTTTTCCATTTTGTTGCCCGTATTCGCAAAACGGTAATCCCACAATATCATCAGTTTGTTTATCAGGTAAACAACTTCGTTGCCTTCATCTTTTGCAAACGGGGTTGCATCTGGTTTGCCGTTTACGCGTGGATCATTTTGGGTATAATTAGTCCATTTGTAATCAGTATAATGCAGGTTTCGCTTCGAAAAAAGGATCATGAGCTTAAAGAATTTCTTTAAAGGTACGGATAATTAACCCGGTATTTGGCGATAGCCCATTTTATATGCGCCTAATCATTAAAATAAAGTTAACAAATTGCGGTAGTACACAGCTTATAGTAACGTCGTTAGCGAGCTTTAACGGGCGGCAACATTATTTCTTATATTTTAAATTTTGGATACCTCCCTATTGTCATAAAGTCAATATCTTCAACGGGGGGTTAAATCTAAATTCGTAGTTTAGCGGCGGTCATAATTTACTGTTCATGTTCTGGAAAAAAACAGCATCATTTATTCTTAAAAACAGGCTTCTTGTGTTGATAAGCGTTGTGGCGTTAAGTGTTTTTATGAGCTATGAGGCATCCAAAGTAAAAATAACCTTTAATGGCGGCAAGGTGTTGCCCGTTACCGATTCGGCCTATATCCGGTATAACCAGTTTAAAAAAATGTTTGGCCAGGATGCATCGTCCATGGTTATCGGCATCAAATCGGATAAAATTTTTGACAAGGATGTATTTAACGATTGGTTCCAGATCGGCAACGATTTGAGGCAGGTAAAAGGCGTTAAAGCAGTTATTTCGGTAGCCAATGTTTATAACCTGCAAAAGGATACCGCCCAACATCGTTTTATCATCAAACCATTGGTTACCGGCATGTTGCCAACAGCACAGGCGGTTGATAGTATAAAACAAAAGCTGGCCAGCCTGCCATTTTATAAAGCGGTGGTATTGAGCAACGATGGCAAATCAACCCTGATGGCTATTACTTTTGATGATAAAATCATCAATACCCCCTACCGTGTACCTATCATCAACAAAATAAAAAAGCTGGGTGCTGCATTTGAACAAAAGCACGGCATTAAAGTGCACTACTCGGGCCTGCCGCTTATCCGTACCGTGGTTGGCGATTTGGTGGCGCATGAGTTTTCGATGTTCCTGAGCCTGTCGGTGTTAATTACCGCTATCATACTGCTGGCGTTTTTCCGCTCGTTTTTCCCGGTGGTATTTCCCATAATCATTGTTGTGCTTGGAGTAGTTTGGAGCCTGGGCACATTGGTGCTGATGCATTACGAAATGACTATCCTCACCGGCATCATTCCGCCGCTTATTGTGGTTATCGGCATTCCTAATACCATCTTCATCCTTAACAAATACTACCACGAATATGAGTTATGCGGCGACAAAATGAAGGCGTTGCACCTGGCAATTGAAAAAGCCGGCATAACCACCTTTATTGCCAATATTACAACCGCCATAGGTTTCGGCGTATTATGCTTTACCAACAGCGAATTGCTTACCCAGTTTGGCCTGGTAGCCTCCATCAGCATTATAGCTACTTTTGCATTAAGCTTAATTTTAGTGCCCATTATTTTCAGCTACCTGCCATCGCCCAAACCTCAAAAAGCCGGCATTAAGGATAGCAAACTGATGGCCAAAGTACTTAGCGGTTTAGATAAGCTGGTGCATAACAAACGCAAAACTATTTATATAGGCACGTTGGTTTTAATTGCCATATCGTGCGTAGGTATTTATCAAATAAACATTAACGGGTTTGTGGTTGATGACCTGCCCCAGCATAATAACACGCTGGAAGACCTTAAATTTTTCGAGGCCAATTTTAACGGCGTATTGCCCTTAGAGGTAAGCATTGATACCAAACGTAAAAACGGCGTGGTAAACCTGGGCGTAATCCGCAAGGTAGAGAAGCTTGAAAAACTAATTTCGTCGTACCCGCAGTTTAGCCGGTCGATATCGCTTATCCAGGTTTTAAAATTCAGCACCCAGGCATTTTACGGCGGCGCGCCCGAATATTACCGGCTGCCCGATGGACTGGAGCAAAACTTTATCCTGAACTATGCAGGCAACTCGGCGGGCAAAGGCACCAGCGCTTTAAACAGTTATGTAGATAGCACAAAACAGGTAACCCGCGTAACGTTTGAAATGATTGACGCCGGGTCAAAAAAAATGAACGTGGTGCTGGCCGAATTGCAACCGCGCATCGACTCTATCTTCAACCCTAAAAAGTTTCATGTAGAGCTTACGGGCAGCAGCATCATATTTATTAAAGGCACCAATTACCTGCTTATTAACCTGTATGAAAGTTTGGCCTGGGCTATTTTCCTGATTGCCATTGTAATGTGGATATTGTTTCGTGGTGTTAAAATGATCGCTGTATCCCTGGTACCCAACCTGGTACCGCTTATTATTACAGCCGGCATTATGGGTTTTTTCGGCATCCCGCTTAAACCCTCAACTATCCTCATCTTCAGTATAGCCATGGGTATTTCATCCGACCAGACCATTTATTTCATCACCCGTTACCGCCACGAACTGCGCAACACCCGCAAAAGCATATCGGTAATTGTATCCGATACCATCCGTGAAACCGGGGTGAGTATGATATTTATAGCCACTGTACTGTTTTTTGGCTTTGGTGTGTTTGTGGTATCAAAATTTGGCGGTACACAGGCCCTTGGCATCCTGCTATCAATTACATTGTTAGTAGCGATGATCAGCAACCTTACCCTGTTGCCGGCATTTTTATTAACGCTTGAAAAAGGGGTAGATAGGAAAAAAATAAAGGGGCCGGATATAGAGGAGTAGGCCTCACCCTGCCCTCTCCAAAGGAGGAGGTTCGCTTTAATAATGACATGCCATTTCGAACGAACCGGGGCAGGGATTGAGCGCAGGGGTGAGGAGAAATCTTATACCCCCTGCATTCGAACTTTGCCCCATGGGATGCAAGGCGTATAAGATTTCTCTTCGCGCCACTCCACTTTGGCCTCCCTGGCTCATTCGAAATGACATTTCCCTTTTAGAATTTAACTGAACGAAGAACATCAACATGGATCTTAAACTCAACAACAAAGTAGCCCTGGTGCTGGCAGCCAGCAAAGGGTTAGGCAAGGCAATAGCCACAGCGCTATCTGCCGAGGGTGCCAAGGTAATTATCGGCTCCCGCGATGAGGCAGAGCTAAATAAAACTGCCGGGGAAATCAGGAAGCTAACCGGTAACGAGGTTGTGGTTATTCCTGTTGATGTTTCCAGCGCTGATGAAATTGATGCCTTTGTTGCCAAAGCAGCAGCCACATTTGGCCGGATAGACATTTTGCTGAACAACGCCGGCGGGCCACCCTTTGATAAGTTTGAGAACTTTGACGATGAGCAATGGCAAAAAGCATTTGAGCTTAACCTGCTTAGTGTTGCCCGCTTTAGCAAATTGGTATTACCCCACATGCAAAAAACGGGCAGCGGCAGAATCATCAACATCATCAGTGGTTCGGTAAAGGCAGTATTGGGTAATTCCGTACTATCCACCACCATGCGCATGGGCGTTGTGGGCATGGCCAAATTAATGGCCGACGAATTTGGCCCTTACAATATCACCGTAAACAATGTGGCTCCCGGCTTAATCCTTACCGACCGTATTAAGCACACACTCCCTAAAGATGTTGACCCGGAACAAGCTATAAAAGATAAAGCAAAAGCCATCCCCCTTGGCCGCATTGGCAAACCCGAAGAGCTGGCGGCACTGGTTGCATTTTTAGCATCAGAACAGGCGGCTTACATTAGCGGGACTACTATACAGGTTGATGGCGGTGCGAACAGGGCTATTTTTTAACAGGATTTAGGGATTTTGCAGGATTGACAGGATTTTTTGTCTGAACTCGGATTAAGCAGATTTATGAGATTATACGGATTTTTTTTGACTGTCTCGGGCTGGCAGGAGAAACAATTTCTCTCCAAATCAGGAATCTGCAAATCAAATCAGATAAATCTGCTTAATCCGGGTTCAGAAAGGTTCTGCAATCAGTCTACTTTATAGCAGCGCGATAAACCTCAAATAAAGCGTAAGAAACAGAGCAATAAAATACCACCAAATAAACAATGTAAACGCGTTTTACATAATTAACCTCCTGTTTATCTCCATCGCTCAAGGGTTTCGCCAACGCGTCATTAATGATTTTTAACGACAACCGCTTAGTGGTGTTGATGATACAAGAGCGGTAAAGATCGTTTTGTTTTACTCCTACATAAATGCTCAATAAAGCGAGTAAGCCAAAAAGTGCAAATAGGATCATCTACCCCCTGCTCTCCTTCAAATAATCAATAATCAAAGTAATAATACTCACAATAGCCGCCATGGTTAAACCTGTAGCGCCACCCTGCATATAAACCTTCCAATTGGAGCCCTGTAAAGCCGGGATAACCATTGTTGCCGAAAACAGGATCACGGCTACTAACAACATTAATATCGTGCGCTTTACTTTATTATTTTTCACCTGTCTAAATTAAAAAAATCATTTATAATTTCCGTATTTTTGCAACCTCTTAAAAAAGAGGTGATAAACGGTAGAATATATACATGTACAAGGAATATAAGCAGTTAAACTTATCGCAAACAGGCAAAGAAGTACTTAAATTTTGGAAAAAGAATAACATTTTCGAAAAAAGTATCAGCAATCGCCCGGAAGATAACCCTTACACTTTTTACGAAGGGCCACCGAGCGCTAATGGCATGCCCGGCATTCACCACGTAATGGCACGGTCTATCAAAGATATTTTTTGCCGCTATAAAACACTTAAGGGTTACCAGGTTAAACGTAAAGGCGGCTGGGATACCCATGGTCTGCCCATTGAACTGGCTGTTGAAAAAGCTTTGGGAATAACCAAAGACGATATCGGCAAAAAAATCACCGTTAAAGAGTACAACGATGCCTGCCGCAAAGAGGTAATGCGCTATACCGATGTGTGGAACGACCTGACCGAAAAAATGGGTTACTGGGTCGACCTGGAAGATCCGTACATCACCTACAAAAACGAATATATTGAAAGCCTTTGGTGGATACTGAAGGAATTTTATAAAGCGGGTTATTTATATAAAGGGTACACCGTACAGCCTTATTCACCAAAATCGGGTACCGGTTTAAGCTCGCATGAACTTAACCAGCCGGGCACTTACAAAATGGTGAAAGATACCACCATTGTTGCTCAGTTTAAAGTAAAACGCGACCAGGATTCGGCCTTTTTGTTTGAGGGCGTAAATACCGATGTGTTTATACTGGCCTGGACAACCACACCGTGGACACTGCCATCAAACTGTGCCCTTGCCGTTGGCGAGAATATCACCTACGTTAAAATAAACGCCTTTAACCCTTACACTTTTGAACCAATTTGCGTTGTTTTAGCAAAGGACCTTGTAAAAAAATACTTTAAGGCCGAAGGCGAAAACGCATCCTTTGATGATTACAAAGGCGGCGACAAGATCATCCCATGGACATTAGCAGCCGAATTTAAAGGAAGCCAGTTATTAGGCATCCACTACGAACAGCTGATGCCTTATGTAACCAATGAAGACCTGGAGAAAAACGCTTTCCGTGTTATCCCTGCCGATTTTGTTACGACAGAAGATGGTACGGGCATAGTACACACCGCATCTATTTTTGGCGCGGATGACTTCAGGGCCTGTAAAGAAAACAACGTACCATCGGTAATGGTGAAGGACGAAAATGGCAAGGAAGTTCCTTTGGTGAACAAGCAAGGCCGTTTTGTTGACGAGGTTACCGATTTTGCAGGCCAATACGTTAAAGAAGAATATTATAGCGCCGAAGAGCGCGCCGTGGAAGGTTTCAGGGCCACCGACGTGCAGATCTCGATCAAACTAAAAACCGAGAATAAAGCCTTCGACGTAAAAAAATACGAGCACAGCTACCCGCACTCCTGGCGGTCTGATGAGCCTATACTTTACTATCCGCTGGATAGCTGGTTCATCAAAACAACTGCTGTTAAGGATAAAATGGTAGCGCTTAACAAAACCATCAACTGGAAACCCGAATCGACCGGTACCGGCCGTTTTGGTAACTGGCTTGAAAACCTGGTTGACTGGAACCTGTCGCGCTCCCGTTACTGGGGAACCCCGCTACCTATCTGGCGCGAGGAAAATGGCGGAGAAGAAAAATGCATTGGCTCGATTGCCGAATTGAACGCCGAGATTGAAAAATCAATAGCCGCCGGTTTTATGCCTGAAGGCTTCGCGCTGGAAGATATGCACAGGCCTTATGTAGATGATGTGATATTAACCTCATCAACCGGTAACAAAATGTTCCGCGAGCCCGACCTGATTGACGTTTGGTTTGATAGCGGCGCCATGCCTTACGCGCAATGGCATTTCCCGTTTGAAAACCAGGAAGAATTTGCGAAGGCCTATCCTGCCGATTTTATTGCCGAAGGCGTTGACCAAACCCGTGGCTGGTTCTTCACCCTGCATGCTATAGCCGTAATGCTGAGCGAGTGCAGCGATGAAGTAAAGGCCGTTAACGCAAAAGTTGGCAATGGCGGTGTAGCTTTTAAAAACGTAATCTCGAATGGTTTGGTGCTGGATAAAAACGGCAACAAAATGTCTAAACGTTTAGGCAACGGTGTCGATCCGTTTGAAACCATCGAGCAGTTTGGTGCCGATGCCCCGCGCTGGTACATGATTAGCAATGCATCGCCATGGGATAACCTGAAATTTAATGTAGAGGGCATTGACGAAGTCCGCCGTAAGTTTTTCGGTACGCTTTATAATACCTACTCATTTTTTGTGCTCTATGCCAACATTGATAAATTCACTTATAGCGAGGCCGAAATAGAGATCAGCAAACGGCCGGAGATCGACCGCTGGATCATTTCGTTGCTAAACACCTTAACCCAGGATGTTGATGGTTTTTATGCCGATTTTGAACCAACCAAAGCAGCCCGTGCCATACAGGAATTTGTGGATGCGCATTTCAGTAACTGGTTTATCCGCTTAAGCCGCCGCCGTTTCTGGAGGTCGGATAACTCGGATGATAAGTTATCGGCATATCAAACGTTATATACCTGTTTAATCACCATCAGTAAGCTAATGTCGCCTATAGCGCCGTTCTTTGCCGATAGGTTATACAGCGATTTAAACAGCGTTACGGGCAAAGAAGCTTATGAATCTGTTCACCTGGCTTACTTCCCCGAGTATAACGCCAACCTGGTTGATACCGACCTGGAAGAGCGTATGAAACTGGCCCAGGACGTTTCATCTTTGGTGTTATCATTACGTAAAAAAATAGGAATTAATGTAAGGCAGCCACTTAGTAAAATCCTTTTACCTATATTAGATAAGGACTTTAAAGCACACGTGGAGCTGGTTAAAGAATTGATATTATCTGAAACCAACATTAAGGATATTGAGTATATTACCGACACCGCAGGCTTCATCAAAAAGAAGATAAAGCCAAACTTTAAAGCCCTTGGGCAAAAGGTAGGCAAGGACATGAAAGCAGTAGCCGAGGCGATAAATAACTTTACAAATGAGCAGATAGCCGAGCTGGAAGCGAACGGGAGTATTGATTTAGAAGTGACTGGCGCCAACGCACTCACTACTCACTACTCACTACTCACCACTGACGTAGAGATTATCGCCGAAGACGTACCCGGCTGGCAGGTTGCAAACCAGGGCAAACTAACCGTTGCTTTGGATGTTACTATAACCAACGAGTTAAAACAGGAGGGTATAGCGCGCGAATTAGTAAGCCAGATACAACGACTTCGCAAGGAAAAAGGCCTTGAAGTAACGGATAAAATAGATATTAAGCTTTTTGACCACCCTTACATCAGCGAAGCGGTAAAAAATAATTTAACCTATATTTGCGCCGAAGTTTTGGCCGTGGGTATAACACTTGATACCCAGTTGAATGAAGGCGATTTAATAGCCATTGACGGACATGAAATTTTGATTGTAATTAGTAAAATATAAATGAAAGTAGAAAACGAAAAAACCAGATATTCTGAGTCAGACCTGCAGGAATTTAAAGCGCTAATCCTGGATAAACTGCGTATTGCTAAAGAAGAATTAAACTCGCTTGCAACATCATTAAGCTCGCCAAACGCGAACGGCACCGATGATACCGCAGGCACCTATAAAACATTGGAAGATGGCTCGGCCACACTGGAAAAAGAACAAATTAACCAGTTGGCAGCCCGTCAGAAAAAATTCATCGATCAGCTGGAAGCTGCATTGGTGCGCATTGAAAACAAAACCTACGGTATTTGCCGCGAAACTGGTAAACTGATCCCTAAGGAGCGTTTGCGCGCGGTGCCACACACCACCATGACGATGGAAGCAAAAATGAGGCAATAAATGAAGGCTGCTTACACCAAACCTTTTTTTACCGCTTTCATCATTATCCTTGCCGATCAGGCTATTAAAACCTGGGTACGCAGGTATATGTACATGGGCGAAGAAATTCGTTTCCTGGGCAGCCACGGCATGCTGCACTACACCGAAAATAACGGCATGGCATTCGGCATGGAGTGGGGCGGCGATGCCGGTAAGCTGGCGTTAACCCTGTTCCGCATAGCGGCAGTTGCAGGTATTGTATACAGCTTGGTTTACCTCATTAAACGCAAATACCATCGCGGGTTGATCATGAACGTGGCGCTTATTTTAGCCGGCGCAGTAGGGAACATTATCGACTCTACCTTTTACGGCATCCTGTTTCAGCATGGCAAACTGTTTCATGGCCGCGTTGTAGATATGTTTTACTTCCCCTTGCTCCGGGGCACCTATCCCTCATGGTTTCCGTTTTGGGGCGGCGAGGCATTTGAGTTTTTCAGGCCGGTATTTAACCTGGCCGACTCGGCAATATGCGTAGGCGTTATCATGATACTGCTATACCAAAAGCGCTACTTCAAACACGAAGTGCCCGAGGTAGCAAGCCCCAATAGCGAAATGGTTGAGGAATAATGAACAACTAATAAAATATGCAAAAAAGCCGCTTAATGCGGCTTTTTTGTTTTCAGCACTTTTGGCATTTGAGAGGACACAAACGCCTTCCCAGATGCCTGCCGTTCTCTCGGAATAGCTGCCAGTAAGGGCACAGGCTACCGGAAATATTCATAATTTTATAACACTAACTAAACTCACAAGTTATTTTAAATTATGACAAAAAATCAAAGCAAGGTTTTTGCTTATTTATTACATTCGTTGCTTTTACAAGCGCCCCTGCATTTAAACGACGATAAATTCACAATTATTCCTTAACCAGGAATAACCACCTTTCGCCTTACACAATTTGGGGGTAGCCAAAACAATACTTTCATGGAAGATAAATTTAGGTTATCCGAATATAAGGTTCTTATATATCGCCTGTTTTTAGGCTACCTGTTCTATTTTATAGCCAGGGTTTTATTTTTTGCCTATAACACGCACCTGCTGGCCGTTGATAATCTTTCCACGCTGTTAAAACTTTGCTATTACGGGATGGCTTTTGATACCACTGCCCTACTGTACGTTAACAGCTTATTTATTTTATTAAGCATACTGCCTTTAACCGTAAACACCCGGCCGGGCTATCAAAAAGGCATTACCATTTTATATTTTGCGACCAATTTTTTGGCCTATGCCACCAATTTTGTCGATATCATTTACTACCGCTTCAGCCAGGTACGTTCAACCAAAGCGGCACTTGATGTATTGGCCGATGAAACCAATAAAAAAGCACTGTTCGAGCATTTCACCGGGGCCTATTGGTATATCCTGGTGATATACATATTGTGTTGTATTTGCTGGGTTTGGATGTACTCCCACGTAAAAGTTAAACCGCGGCCTGTAAAGCATTTGCAGCCCTACTTTATAACATCGGTAATTTTGCTACTTGTTGCTGTGGCGCTGGTTATCGGCGGTATCCGGGGCGATTTTGCACACAGTACCAGGCCTATCAACATGGTTGATGCCTATAAACACGTTACTGTGCCCAACCAGGGCGATGTGGTTTTAAATACCCCCTTCGCCATTATCCGCACAATCAGCAGCAACAATTTTAAGCTTCAGCATTGGACAACTACAGATTATATTAACGCCAACATTAAACCAATAAAACAGTACAACAGTAAGCCAACTGCAAAACCCAACGTGGTGATTATTATTTTGGAGAGTATGGCCAAAGAGTATTGGGGTAGTATGAACAGGGGCGCCAATATACCAGGCTTTGTATCGTATACACCGTTTTTAGATTCGCTTTCAGATAATAGCTTGATATTTACCAACGCCTACGCCAATGGCCGCCAGTCTATTCACGCTATGTCGTCGGTTTTGGCGGGCATTCCTTCGTTTCAAACGGCATTTACATCATCACCTTTTGCCAAGCAAAAAATCGAATCTATCGTGTCAGTATGTAACAGCATGGGATACCAAACTTCGTTTTTTCATGGCGCGGCAGATGGTTCGATGGGCTTCCAGGGCTTTGGCAGCATTTTAGGGTTTAAAAACTATTACGGCAGAACAGAATACAATAACGACAGGGATTTCGACGGCATCTGGGGTATTTGGGATGAGCACTTTTTTCAGTTTATGGGCAAAACACTCAGCACTCAAAAACAGCCCTTTATGGCTACTTTGTTCAGCCTCTCATCGCATGACCCATATCAACTGCCCGAAAAATATAAGGCCAGGTTTAAGGGTGGCCCCCTCGCAATTGATAAATGCGTTCAATATACTGATAACGCGCTGCGGATATTTTTTAACTATGCCAAAACCCAGCCATGGTACAGCAACACCATTTTTGTAATAACTGCCGACCACACCAGCCAAACGTACTATCCCGAATACAGTGAGGGCGTTAACCGTTTTGCTGTGCCGATATTGTTTTATAGCGCCAATAATGCCTATGGACTAAAGGGCGTGCGCACCGATCTGGCCTCGCAAATGGACATATACCCATCGGTTGCAGATTTAATAGGCTACAACAACCCCTTCAGGTCGTGGGGCCGAAGTTTGATTAACCCTGCACCTGCCGAATTACCAAGGGTAATCAACTCCACCGGCAATATTTATCAGCTGATGCAAGGCAATTACACCTATTTGTTCGACGGGAAAAATATCACCGGGATATACGCCGTTGCCGACAAAGGCTTGAAAAAAAACCTGATGACTAACAACCCGAATCCCGAAATGAATACCGGCATAGCCGATTGCAAGGCCTTCATCCAGGATTATGCCGACAGGATTGTAAATAAGAAGCTGAATTGAGGCGGAACGGCGATCATATTAAGAATGTGCAGATTTCAAATTCCAGATGTGCAGATTGAATTTGTAAATCTGAAACGGCGAAGCCCTCCACGTAGTTAACCTGCACACCTGCCTCATTTCGCCAAAAACTTGTCTATTGCTTTTACGGCGCTTTCATACCTATCTGTGCCGATGCCTGATATCACCACATAATCAGCATTAAGGGCACGAAGTTCTTTATGCCAAACGTCCATAAAATACTCCCGTTTGGTAGGGAAATTGCGTAACGGATCATCCTGCCAGGGCAGATCTATGTTGAGCAGGAGGTATAAATCGTAAGGGTGCCGCGGCAATTCGTCCAATACTTCCTGTGGCGAGCGGCCAAACATTTCTTCGCTCCATATTTTTACGGTGATAAAAGTGGTATCGCAGATCAGTATTTTATTGGCCGTGGGCAGCAACTGTTCTTCCAAAGCCAGCTGGCCGTAAAACATATTGATCTCGTCCTGCCAGGTGCAAGGCTCTGTCAGTTTTTCGCAATAACCACGCGCGTACTCAGGCACGGCAATGGTTTGATAATGCGCCGCCAGGTAATCAGACATGGTTGATTTTCCTGTCGATTCGGGACCTACTACTGCTATTTTGGGGATGTGGGGCATTGTGGAATCTAAATATTGAAGCTAAATTCCCTCCATTGGGAGGGGGGCGGCGATTTGCGCTATGGCGGGGAGGGGTTTCGTCGCCTTACTTATCAGTGGGCTAAACCCCTTCCTCCCCCTTCCCCGAGGAAGGAATCGCACAGGCCTTTTTTTTCTTGATTGTTTGCAAATCCACTACCTCTCCAGCTTTGCTATCCTTGTTGGCTTATCTGTACCGGCAACAATACTGCGCGAGCTTAGCGCGATAGCCCTGATGGTTGAAGTAATATTACTTACATCTAACGAGCCAAACTCGTCTTTAACGGTATGGTATAGTTTGTCAATATCTATCTGATCGGTTGATATGGTATGCGCCGGTACGCCAAGCCTGGCCAGCGTTGCATTATCGCTGCGGTAAAACAAATCCTGCTCGGGGTATGGGTCGGGGTAAAATTTAAAAGCCGTACCATCCAGGTTTTTTTGCAGGATCTTGCCGAAATCCGAACGCTCATAACCGGTTATAAATGCCGAGTTTTGGCCAAATTTTGATGCCTTGCCAATCATTTCGATATTAAACATGGCAACCGTTTTATCGGGGTTTACCTGGCCTGAGAAGTATTGCGATCCGTAACCGCCAATTTCTTCGGCACAAAAAGCTACAAAAATGAGGGTGCGGGCGTTGTTTTTTAGCTTTTTATAATATTTAGCCAACGATATTACAGCCGTTGTGCCCGATGCATCATCATCGGCACCATTGGCAATGCTGTCGCCTTCCATCGGTTTAAGGATACCCAGGTGGTCATAATGGCCCGAGAATACTACAAACTCATCCGGTTTGGTTTTACCGGGTATCATGCCTGCAACATTAAACAACGGAAGTTCTTCGCTTTTGATTTCGTAGCGCGCATCAAATGCGGTTACTTTATCAAAACTCCCCAGCACAAATACAACAGGCGGCGTTGTTTTACCTTTAAATATTACACTGCCCCTGCCGGCAAACCCGCGTACGCGTGTAAACAAATCTTTAAATTTAGGGTCAACCAGCACCAGCGATTTTTTGCCGCTACGTGTAATGGCGCCGTACTCCTGCCTGAAATTTTTATCGCCGGTTACCTGTACCACCTGTACATCGGCATTGGTGGCCCAGCTAAATGATTCGCTTCCGGTTGCAAAAGCGCTATCAGCCGCAATACTTTTGCCGTTAATGCTCAGCGTTAATTTAACAGGGGTAGAACGGATCATTTTAAAATCCTGCCTGAAACCGGTGCTACCTGCCAGCGGCGTTAAGCCAATGCTTTTAAACTCGCCTTCAATAAATTTGGCGGCTTTTTCGATGCCTGGGGTAAATGTCGCGCGGCCCTGCATATCATCTGCCGACAGGGTTTTAATAATGCGGCCTACATTTTTTTCTTTAATCAGCTTATTTACATTTTGGGCAAAGCCCAACGCGGTAATTGCTGATAATGCTACGGTTACTATAAAAATCTTTTTCATTTATTATTTAACTTTTGATTGCAACCAATTGTTGCGGAATGTTTCCTGTTCTTTTGATAATGGCTTGCCTGCTTTTTCAAAGGTAACTACTTCAAAATTAGGATTTGCCTCTAATACTATGGTTGTTTCGTGGCTGCCGGTGCGGTTTTTATAATTTATGGTAAGCTTATCGCCCGGCTTTTTATCTGTAAGCTGGTCGTCAAAACCTTTCTGGTCTTTAATGTCAGCGCCGTTTACCTTCAATATCACATCACCTGCATCCAGGCCGGCCTTATATACCGGCGAGCCGATAATGGTGCTTGATAGTATGGGCAAACCTTCGGCATTACCCGCACGAGGCTGGCCTGCCCTGCCACGGCCTGCGGTGGTTGCCAATGATCCTGCCCAGCCTTTTTCGGGGTTAATTTTGCGTAAAACCAAACCTGCTTTGGCCAATAACTCTTCGTAATTGTTTTTATCAATGCCGGTAATGTATTTCCTAAAAAAGTCGGCAGCAAATTTGGGGTTGGTTATTTTGCCCAGGTCGGTTTGCAAATCAGGAATGGTATAAGGTTTCATTACCTTACCGCGGCTTAGCCAAACCTGGCGCATATAATCGTCAAGCGTAATGTTGAAATCGCTGCGCAGGCGCAAGTCAAGCGCGAGGGCAATGGCGCCGCCATAGGTGTAGTAACTGGTAAAGTCGTTGGCGTTGTTGTTAGGGTCGATAGAAACACCGGCATCTGCGTATACCGAATAACGGCTCATTTGGGTTGCGGGATATTTAGCGGCGGCAGGGGTGTTTAATACCTGGTTTACCAGTCCTGCTACGGTGCCGGTATAATCATCAAGATCAATAAAGCCTGAGCGTACCAGCAGCAGCTCACCATAGTATTGGGTAAAGCCTTCGGCAAACCAAAGCTCGCTGCTCACGTTGGCATGCTCAAAATTGAAAGGCTCCAATGATTTTGGGCGGATGCGTTTCACATTCCAGCTATGGAAGTATTCGTGCGCATAAACGCCTAACAGCCTTTTTTCCAAACCTTCAACCTTAGGGGCAGGTATGGTAATGCAGGTTGAATTACGATGCTCCATCCCATCGCCTGAGGTAGTTGGGTGTATATCGCTGATAAAAGTATATTCGCCATAATCATAGGCCGGAAATTCGCCAAATACGGCTTTTTCTTCCTGTACCATCCGGGCAACCATTTTGCCGAAATTATCTATCACGGCCTGGCTATCATCGGAGTGAACGGTAAGGTTTATCTTTTCTTTTTTATTGTCATAATTAACCACATCCCAGCTGGCAATTTTATAGTCAGACAACTCGGTTGGGCAATCCATCATGTATTGCAGGTTGGGGGCGCTGTACACATTTTTATCCTCGTGTTTTAGCTGGGTAGCCACATGCCAGCCATATTTATCCAAATCGTTAAATTGGAAGGTAAGCGGCCTTTTGTCCTGCCCAACAACCCACATAAAAGTAGCTGGCATGTTCAGGTGGGCGTGGCTTGGGTCGATGCTGGCGTAAGTGCCATCTGTCCAGTTGCCAAAAAGGGTGTAGCTTACTTTTACAGTAGCCGGGTGTTCTTCTATCGAGTAAACGTCACCTTCAACCTGCTTCAATTCAAGGGCCTTGCCGTTTACATCAGTAGCCGCAACATTATAAATATTTTTACCAAACTCATGCGTGGCGTAACGCCCGGCAGATGAACGGCTCATCCTAACCAGCAAAGGCCCGGTTGGTGCCTGCGGTATAGTTATGGTTATCTCGGCCTCGTGGTGGGCAGCATTAGGGAACGATATGGAATAATAAATAGCTTTGGGTGCGTCCTGCTGGGCCATGGCAGCGGCCGAAAACAGGGAAGCAAACGCGAGTAGTAATGTTTTTTTCATGTATTATGATTAGCAGCGATGAAATTACAACTAATCGGCCAATTGTAATATATCAATATTATTACAGATGTCGCAGGGCTCCACTATTGTATTTTAAAAGCATAGAAGCAAAGCCGCCAGGAGTTAAGCCTTTTTACGCTGAGCCTTTTCTGGCTTTGCGCGAAACAATCTTTAATATATCAGTTACACCAATTACACGTATTTTTGAATTATGAAAAGACTGATACGTAGTTTTGGTTTTGCTTTTAAAGGATTAAGGTATGCTGCGGCAACGCAACCTAATTTCAGGATACACCTGGTATTGGCTTTCATTGCAGTTATGCTGGGTTTTGCGCTCCATATTGCCTTTGCAGAATGGCAATGGATTATGCTGGCCATTGCCCTTGTACTGGTAATTGAGCTTTTAAATACCGGGATTGAAACGTTAACCGACCTGGTATCGCCGGATTATAATGAAATGGCAGGCAGAGTTAAAGATGTTTGCGCCGGCGCAGTGGTAATAGCGGCCTTATTTGCGTTTATAACAGGCATCGTAATATTTTTACCAAAACTTATTTTACTGGTAAGGCATGCTGCATAAAACCCGTGGTATAGTATTTAAAGCCACCGATTATGGCGAAAGCAGTGTAATTGTGCAAATTTTTACCGAGAAGTTCGGCTTGCAATCATACATCATAAACGGGGCCAAAAAGCCAAAGGCAAAAATAGGCCGCAATATGTTGCAACCCCTGCACCTGCTTGATTTGGTTGTTTATCATAAAAATACCGGCAGCGTACAACGTATAGCCGAGCTTAAAAATTCGCCTGTATTACAAAGCATCCCTTATGATGTGATTAAAAGCTGCATCGCTATTTTTTTAAACGAGGTACTATACAAATCCATCAAACAGCAATCGGCCGAAGAGAATATTTTTGATTTTGTTTTTAGCGCGATAGAGTGGCTGGATCATCAGACAGGCAACGTAGCCAACTTCCACCTGTTGTTTTTAACCCGGCTTACACGGTACCTGGGGTTTTATCCCGACAGGGCGCTGATTGATAACGCCGATTACTTCGACCTGAAGAACGGCACGTTTAGCAAATATAAGCCGGATACGGTAATGTACCTTTCGCCGCCGCATACGCAAAACTTTAGCCTGCTGCTTAAAAGCAGTTTTGACAGCATGGATGAGCTGAAACTAACCAACGACGAGCGGCGTTACCTGATCCAAAAATTAATGGAGTATTATGCCCTGCATATTGAGGGCTTTGGCAATATCCGGTCGGGCGATGTGCTGGAAGAGGTTCTTTCCTAAGCCTTGAACCGGAAGTCTTAAGTTTTAAGTCAAAAAAAGATCTTCTTTATAAACCAATGCCGTTGAGTTGAAAGTTCTTTTCTCTCCTAAAAGATGGGTTATAATATGGCGTTGGTGAATATTATTATTGCCGGTTGGATGCTTTATTTAAGTATAAATACGGGCCTAAAATAAAAAAAGAGATAGCCAGGTGGCTCTCTCTTTTTTTTTAAGTTGACTGACCTCATTATTTACCATAAAGAACTAATTGGTTAGATCGATAATAACAATTAGGACAAATATAAGCACTATAGGGTTAGTAGACTAATTTTTGGCAAAAAAAGCTTCATTTTTATGAAAAAACGCCATATTTTGATTAAAAAGGCGTGTTTTTTGAAAAAAAGGCCCTTATTTTGCCATTTTTTCAATCAAAAATCACAAAAATGACTCTCTTTTAACTGCGGATCTCAGTGGTCTTTGCCTTTCAACCTATCATTGGCCGGGGTGAAAAATGGCACAAATATTATTTTATTTGCTTAGTTGGTGGCAGAAATTTAATACCTCCCACACTGAGGTATTGCAACGTTACATCAAATCTGATGGGGGCTTTGGTCGGCGTGATCTTAACACTTTTATATTTGTCGGCCAGCCAATAAAAAACCTTATTAACACTATCTGGCAAACTCCCGTCCCGGGCCGTGATGCGCTTTACCTTTCCCTGGTAATAAATAATCAGTTCCAAACTTTGATCGTCGGCGCTATGGTCATAGCGGTTGGCAAGTTTTTTATAATGAATAGCTTCCAGCTTCATGTTCAATGTATCCCAGGTTTGTTTGCTTATTGTACCCGAATAATAACCTTTAATAACTTTCCTTTTATTGCCCTGCAAAAGCTTGCCACCATAAAATTTAAAGCTGAGCGAACTATCTATACTTGTAGCAGTGAACTGGCAGGGGCCAAAGCACCCGCCTGTGGCAATTTCTATTTTGGTTATCTCGTTGTTCCTGTGGGCTAACGGCTTATTACAGGCCATGAGCAATCCCACTAAAAACAGCACCAGAACAATACCATTAACAAACAAACTTTTGCGTGATTCCATTACATCTTAGTTAAAATTCCCCACTATATCGGTGATGCTAAAGTTGCAGTTTATATCGGCAGTTTCAATGCGGCCTATAACTGGAGTATATAATACTGCTCTAAAACCAACAAATCCGGCCTATTTTGCAAGCCGGATTTGTTGGTATGAAATAAGAGCGGGTTATTTAAGCGAGTATACCCAGTTAACTATCTGTTTAATCTCGGCCGGTTTTAGGTTGGGGTGTGCGGGCATATCCACATCGCCCCAAACGCCGTGTCCACCGGTTGCTATCTTTTTAACCAGATGATTGGTTGAAGCCAGGTTTTTTGCATACTTTTTAGCAACATCGGCAAATGCCGGGCCTACAGATTTTTCGGCAACCTTATGGCAGGCCTTGCAATCTAACGACATCATTAAGTTCATACCTGCGGCGTTAGCCTTCATGTTGGCCATTTTTAGCTTCATATCAGGCGAATCCTGGCCGGCTAATACCGGGGTGGTTTTACTTAGCGTGGCTGCGCCTTCATCATCTTTAACCTCAACCGATACATTGTAGTTACCTTTTTTGGTATAGGTGTAAACCAGTTTTGGCAAAGCCGTTGTTTTTTTGATGCCGTTACCCAGGTTCCAGGTGTAAGTCATTGTGTTATTTTCCGGATCGGTTGCTGTTGCGGTAAAAGTTACCGCTAAAGGCAATTTACCAAAAGCCTTATTTGCAGCAATGCTTTTTACTTCGGGCGCGCGGTTGCCGGTGTTGTAATCAATGCGGGCCAAACCGGCATCTTTGTTTTTGGTGAACCAGCCCGAGCCATATTCCAGCACATATATTTTACCATCGGGGCCGGTCTCCATATCAATAGGTGAGTTGAATTTGGTAGTGGCCATAAATGGCTCCATTTTGTCCAGGTCGCCGTTTGGTTGCAGGGTAAGTACTTTTATCCAGCCACGGATCCAATCATAAAAAAATACCTTTTTGTTGTAATAATCGGGCAGTCGGGTTGCCTTTGGATACAAGTCGGTATAATAAATGGGCCCGGCCATAGTAGTACGGCCGCCAGAGCCAACTTGCGGAAAATCTTTCGATTCGCCATAAGGGTACCAGATAAATGCAGGCTGCGCAGGCGGCAGTTCTCTTAAGCCTGTGTTGTTCCTGGAATCATTTATCGGATGCAGCGGGTCAAAATTGGGGCCCGACTCGCCGGTTTCATAGTTATATGCATGGTAAGGGATATTGGGGCCAATAAACAACGGCCAGCCGAAGAAGCCTGCTGCTTTGGCCTGGTTAAATTCATCATAACCGCGGGGGCCGCGGGTGGCTAAGCTATCGTTATTGGCATCGGGGCCAACTTCGCCCCAGTACAGGTAGTCGTTCTTTTTATCAACGGCTATACGGTATGGGTTTCGGTCGCCCATTACATAAATCTCCGGGCGGGTGCCTGCGGTGCCCGGTTTAAATAGGTTGCCCTCGGGAATGGTATAAGATCCATCACTTTTTATTTTTATTCTCAGGATTTTGCCTCTTAAATCGTTGGTATTCCCGGCAGAGCGCCTGGAGTCGTGATTTAAGTGCTCCGGGCGGTCATCCAACGGAGCAAATGAATGTGTGTCATGGGGCAGGTTTTTGCCCTCATCAAATGGCGTGGTATTATCGCCGGTAGATACAAACAACAAATGATCTGGCCCAAACGCTATGGAGCCGCCTGTATGGCAGCAAATTTCGCGCTGGGAGTACAGCTGCAATACAACTTTTTCTGATTTATTATCGATAGTATCACCCGTAAGTGTAAAGCGCGATAAACGGTTTACCGAAGTATCTGCAGGGCTGTAATAAATATAAACGTAATGGTTGGTTTTAAAATCCGGATCGGCCTGGATGCCTAAAACGCCTTCTTCGGCATTTACCCCTTTGGTGTGCAGCGTTTTAAAATAAGCGTTCAGGAAACCAACCTGTTTAATGGTTTTGGTGGCATTTTTAAACAGCATGATCTGGCCGCGACGCTGGGTTACTAAAATATCCAGGTTGGGTAAAATGGTCATTTCTGTAGGCTCGTAAAAAGTGCCCTGAATAAGGGATGTTCTTACAAAACGGTTTTCCTCCGGTACGCGCAGGGTGGTACATTTGGAGTAATCGGGTTTTTTATTGTCGCCAATGGCATATTTAATACCGCCCAGCAGGTGGCCTAAATATACAGGGTCGCTGTACGATTCGTCGGTATGGCCAAGTTCGGTATAAAAAGCGCGCCCGTTTTCAAAATTGTGGTACCAGGCCATTGGGTGGTTATCGCCGTTGATGCCGCCTTTGTAGCTATTTTCATCAATTTTAATAAGCACATGCAGGTTTTTGCTGATCTTTTTAAAGTTGTACCACTCATCTGTCCTTTTCCATTCATCGGGCAAAGCGCGGGTTGAGGGATGGTTTTTATCCACCACTTTTAATATGGCCTCCTGCATAGCAGGGTGGCTGTCAAAGTAGGCGCCTACCAAACGGCCGTACCATTGCCAGTCGTATTCGGCATCGGCGGCAGCATGCACGCCTACAAAATTGCCCCCTGCCTGCATATAGCGTTCCAGGTCGGCCTGCTGGTAATTATTAAGCATATAGCCGGTAGTGCTCAGGAAAACAACTGCGGCATATTGGCTAAGATTGGCTTCGCTGATTTTTGCAGCGTTGGATGTGGTATCAACCGAAAAATCGTTTTCGGCACCCAGTTTAATGATAGCTGCAGAACCTGCCGCAATGGATGCATGATGATAACCGGATGTTTTTGTGAATACCAGGATTTTGGGCTTAACAACTATTTTGCTGAAGTTAAATACAAGCATAGCAAGCGCCAGCAGTAAAGTAATTTTTATTCGCATATAAAATTATTGATAGGTTTTATTGGTTGTTATGGCTTGCCATTTTATACTTAAAGCCGGCCAAATGTAGCCATTTCCATCGATTGCGTAACTTTAGTATCGCAAATATTACAAGTTTATAACAAGGTGGTTTGCCGGGATAGAAAACGAACTGCAGATTAAGATGAATTTAAAAAAGGAAGCGCCTGGCGGCTCAGAAAACAAGATTTGTTTTTGATAAATCAATCGTGGTTATTTCTCAATCAGCGCCAGCCAATCAAGCACCACTTTTCTTATGGCGGGCTCTTTGCTTTTTAAATCATCCATATCCTTAATGTATACCAGGCGGCGGCCGTCTGTGTAATCGCCTGTTAACAAACCGCTGGTGTCATTAACTTTTGCCCCGCTGGGGAAAACGAGCAGAATGCGTTTATGCAGGTTCATCACAATGATATACCTTTTATATTCTTTAGGGTTAAAAGGCTTCATTTCGCCCGTGTACACAAAGCTGGGGGCGTTCCATTTTATCTCTTCGCCAATTTCGGGGTCGACGTTTAAAACTATCTGCCTGATGGCTTGCACAATTTGGGCAACCGGGGCATCCAGTTTTTCAATGTATTCGGTTACCTGTTGGCTGTTTGTTTTCGGCGGTAATTTGGCCATGGCTATTTGCAGGTTAATAAGGTTATACAAATATGTTGAATATCGGGGAGCATTGAAAGCGGCAGTCCCTCCTAAATCCTCCCCGATAGGGAGGACTTAAAAAGAGAGAGGTTAAGTCTCCCCTTCCGGGGGAGATTTAGAGGGGGCTTTTTTTATCAAAAAAACATATACCTTAGTTCTGCATTTTAAACCTTAGTTAAGCAAAATTCGCGGCCGTTTTCGTAACAATTACGCGGCCTGCTTGTCAATATATAAATACATTTTACAATGGCTATTAATCTTCAAAAAGGACAAAAAATAGATATCGGACTGTCGAAAATGACTGTTGGTTTGGGTTGGAACCCAAATGAAGGCACAGGTTATGATTTTGACCTGGACGTATCGGCTATCATGATAGATGGCAACAGGTTTGTACCCGAAGACGAGTTCTTCGTTTTTTATAACAACGTAGATTCGCCGGACGGCGCCGTTCATCATACCGGCGACGATCCTTCGGGCGGCAACAGCGATGGCGGCGACGACGAATCCATCAATATTGATTTAACTAAAGTTGACGGCAAAATACAGGAGATATTGTTTGTGGTAACCATCCACGAAGCACAACCACGCAGGCAAAACTTTGGCCAGGTACGCGATTCATATATTCGCATCATCGACGAGCAAACCGGCAGCGAAGTTTGTAAATATGAGCTGGGTGAGGATTTCTCTATCGAAACAGCTGTTGAGTTTGGCCGTTTATACCGGCGCAACGGGGCCTGGAAATTTGAGGCATCGGGCGTGGGTTACAAGGAAGACCTTGCCTTCTTTTTAAGTAAATATTTTAAAGGGCAAATTATTAAATAAAAAGGGCCGGCCCCACCCAACCCTCCCCGGAAGGGAGGGCTTTTTTAAGTCTCCCCTTCCGGGGGAGATTTAGAGGGGGCTGGCTTCTATTAATTAACAATATTATTATGGCAATTAATCTGGTAAAAGGTCAAACCATTGACCTGCGTAAAAATGATAAAGGCGAAAGCTTCGATTTGTCGTCGGTAACTATCGGCTTAGGCTGGGATGTGAGGCAAAGCCGCGGTGGCGGCGGTTTTTTAGGTAAACTATTTGGTGGCGGCGCCGAAGAGGTAGAATATGACCTGGATGCCATTGCTTTTGTGCTTGATAAAAACGGCCACGTTGCCAGCAGGGGCCGCACTTTTCAAAAGCCCAACGGCAACAAAATAAATTTATACGAGGGCGATGTGGTGTACTTTAACTCCATGCGCCATCCGTCAAACCACATCTGGCTTACCGGCGATAACCGCACGGGGGCAGGCGATGGCGATGATGAGCAGATCATCGTAAAACTGGATTCGCTGGACCCCAAATACGACCGCATTTTGTTTATCGTAGCCATATACCAGGGTCAGCGGAAAAACCAGCATTTTGGCATGGTCGAGAACGCCTTTATCCGCGCCGTTGACAATCATGGTAAGGAGATAGCCAAATTCAGCCTATCGGGCGATGCCACTTACAACGGTATGTGCTCGATGAAATTTGCCGAAGTATACCGCAAAGATGGCACCTGGAAATTCCGCGCCATTGGCGATCCGTTTGCAACGGATAATTTTTTAGAGTTACTTAAGCAATATTGAAGAAGAATCAAGAGTCAAGAATCAAGAATCAAGATTGCTGCGTTTTAACGCGACCTATAGTCCATAGCCCATTATCATGGGAGTAAAACCCGATATAAGGCCTGAGAAATCCACCATACGAGTGCAGCTGTCTTGATTCTTGACTCCCTCTCAAACCAACCTATGTATCAACACTACTCCTTCGATCTCTGGCTTACGCTGATCAAATCAAACCCTTATTTTAAAATAGAGCGTACCAAAATCTTCCACCGGGATTTTAACCCGATGGGTAAAAGCATCGATGAGGTGGCCAAAGCCTTCAGGCAGGTTGATTTAATGTGCAACGCGGTAAACGAAAGTACAGGCAAAAACATTGATGCCGACGAGATGTACCTGATGGTGATTAGCCTGATTAATGACAACCAGCTTAGCTTATCAGATATTGATACCGGCAAACTGTACCTGGATATGGAGAAGCTGTTGTTCTATTACATGCCGCTGGTATACTCGTCTGTAACAATTTCCACGTTGCAGCATCTAAAAGATAAAACAGGTAGTACCTTTAGTTTGTTAAGCAATACCGGTTTTATAAAAGGGGCAACATTAAGAAAGGTACTGGCGGAGTTAAAGATGAGCGATTACTTTGATTTTCAGCTATACTCGGACGAAGTGGGTATGTCGAAACCAAACCCTGCCTTATTTAATTTAATGTTGCAAAATATCAAACAGGTCAATATAAATAAGGATATTCGTTTAAGCGATATCATTCATATAGGCGATAACCCTAAGGCTGATATTGAAGGCGCCCATGCAGCGGGCATAAAAAGTTTGCTCATCAACTCAAACAACCAATCTATTTTAGCCTTATTAAGTTAATGAACACTACCTACTCATTACATCACATCAGCAACGATAGTAACTTCGGCTTTTGCCCGGATAGCTACAGCCGTTTCAAATTTGGCGATGAAGCGGTAGCCCGTGAATTTGGCAGCGCTTTGATTGATGGTTTTATAGCAGAAGTACTGTTGGCCCAACCAATAACGCAACAAATTGTGGTGATATCGAGCCCTTATTCGTTTATCCCGACGGCTACTTTTGCCATGAAAACATGGTTTGTTTACGGGCTTAACCGCTGGCTGGCACAACACGGCTACCCGGTAGTGCAGGAAACCAAGGTACACCGCACTATTACTTATAAAGAGGATTATGGCGAGCTGGATGCAGAGCAAAGGATGAACCTGATAGGTAACGATTCGTTCCATATTGATAAGGACTTTTTGACCGGCAAAACGCTGATATTTTTGGATGATATTAAAATAACCGGCAGCCACGAGCGCATGATCATGAAAATGGTGAATGCATACGGCCTAAGCAATGATATTTACATGCTTTACTTTGCCGAACTGATGAATAAAAACATCCACCCCAACATCGAAAATTTTTTAAACTATCACCAGGTAAAAACCATTTTCGACCTGGAGCCTATTATTCAAAGCGGCAGTTTTGTTATTAACACCCGCATAGTTAAATACATATTAAATTATAATCCCGATTGCTTTAGCATTTTTATACAAAACCAAACAATGGATTTTGTAAACTTGCTATATGATATGGCTTTGGGCAATGGTTACCATACTATTGATGCCTATGCCCAAAACCTTAACTTTATTAGCAAAAACCTATTTATAAACAATAAAAATCTGATTAAACATGGCAATTAATTTGCAAAAAGGCCAGCGCGAAAGCATCCATGCCCCAAAATTCACTATAGGGCTGGGCTGGGATACCAATAGCTCATCAACAGGCAGCGCATTCGATTTAGACGCCTCTGTTTTTATTTTGGGCGACAATAAAAGATTACTGGCCGACGAATATTTTGTGTTTTATAACAACCTGGTATCCCCGGATGGCGCAGTTGAGCATACCGGCGATAACCTTACCGGCGCGGGCGATGGTGATGACGAGCAGGTAAAGGTCGATCTATCAAAGGCTGATGCTAAAATCTCGGAAATTTGCATCGTGGTAACTATTCACGAGGCCGAGGCGCGCAAACAAAACTTTGGCCAGGTACGCAACTCCTTCATCAGGATATTTGATGCTGAAACCGGCGCCGATATTTTGAAGTATGAACTGGAAGAAGATTTCTCGATAGAAACCGCTGTTGAGTTTGGCCGCATCTACAAAAAAGATAACAACTGGAAATTTGAAGCTGTTGGCGTTGGCATGAAAGGCGGCCTGCAGGATTATTTAAACAAATATCAATAACAGCTATGGCAATTAATCTTCAAAAGGGACAACGCATCAGTCTCGAGAAAAGTAACGGCAATAAATTAGAAAGTGTTTGCGTGGGCATTAACTGGGGGGCCATCGAAAAAAAAGGCCTTTTTGGCTTTGGCGTTACCAAAGAAGCGGTTGACCTTGACGCCAGCTGTGCTTTGTTTGATGAAAGTAAACGCCTGATAGATGTGATCTACTTCGGCAACTTAAAATCAAAAGATGGTTCGGTAAAACATAGCGGAGATGATCTTACCGGTGATTTAAATGGCAACGACGGTATAGACAATGAAGTAATTACTGTAAACCTTCCAGGTTTGCCTGCATCGGTAACTTACGTGGCATTTATGCTGAACAGTTTCCGTGGGCAGGATTTTGGCACCATTCCTTTTGCGTCTATCCGCATTTATGAAGGTACGCCAACCCGCGTAAACGAAGTGTTTGCTACCTATGATATTGCACACAGCAAAGATTTTGCCGGCCACGTTGCCATGGTGATGGGCGTTTTTTACAAAAAGAACGGCGAATGGAAATTTAACGCCATTGGCGAACCAACCCGCGACCGCAAACTGGAAGAAACCGTTAAAACTGTTACCAATAATTATTTATAATATTCTGTGGTCGGTGTTCTGAGGTCTGTGGCCTGAGATCGGACATCAGACCTCAGAAATCAGACCTCAGATTATAACTTAAAACTCAAGAAAATGGAAGGCGCACCAAATAACAACCCGATAAATATAACCCCGGTTAACCTGGATATAACTCCGGCGCCGGGAACAACAACTCCTGTAAAATTGCTGGATAAGGAAGGCAATGTAGATTTAGCTAACATTACGCCTACCGAAGTACAAAAATATAGTGAGGTGGCCAAAGCCCTCGACCCTAAAGATGTTAACTCCATCCTTAACTATGGCACCGATGTGCAGGTTTCGATGGAGAAGTATAGTAACAACTTTTTAACTTCGGTACGTACCTATAACTCCGGCGAAGTTGGTTTACTGATAAACGACCTGCTTACCGAACTGAACTATATTGATGTAGATGAGCTGAACCAAAACGCGTTCACCTCCTTCATCTCGCATATCCCTTTTATGAAAAAGCTGGTGTTTGATGCCAAAAAGCTTTTCCAGAAGTACGATACCGTGATTAACAACATCGATAAGATCACCAATAAGATCAAGGCAGGTCGTGTTAACTCGCTTAAGGACAATAGTTCGTTGCAAACCATGTTTGACAGCAACGTAACCTACATTCACCAGATGGAGGAGTTGATCATATCCGGTCAGTTAAAATATAATGAGCTAAATGAGCAATTGGCGCAAATGGATGCCAACCCATCGGCCTATAACGACTACGAAATTGCCGACCTGCGCGATTTTGTGAACCGCCTGGATAAACGCCTTGCCGATTTAAAGGTGGTAAGGTTTATCATGATGCAATCATTGGCACAAATACGCGTGGTGCAAAGCAATAACACTACCATAGCCGAAAAAGCGCAATCCATAGTATCAACCACCATCCCGGTTTGGAAAAATCAGCTCACCATAGCCGTTGCCCTAAACCGCCAGAAGGAAAACGTGGAAATGCAGAAAAAGATCTCGGATACCACCAACACCATCCTGCAAAAAAATGCCGAGCTGCTTAAACAAAACAGCATTGATGTTGCCCGCGAGAACGAGAAAACGGTAGTATCCCTGGATACCCTGAAACGCACAACCGCATCGTTGATTGAAACCCTTACCGAGGTAAAACGTATTCATGATGAAGGTACTGCCAACAGGAAGGTGCTTAACACCGAATTGCAGACACTGGAAACAGAGTTGAAAAAGCACGTGACTAACGCGTAAGCAAAGCCATATTGTCCCTTTATGTTGATGCGCGTATCTATCAGGTAAAAGCTGAAAAAAATCGTTATGACGTGTAAGGGAAATAGTTAAACGAATGCTTTAAACTACCGTCATTGCGAGGTACGAATCAATCCCGAACTATGTCGGACTTAGCATGTAGGGGATTGCTTCGTGCCTCGCAATGACGGATATTCGATAGTGGCAGTCTATAACTTACAAACACGTTATTATTACGGAAGGTAGCAATCGCGAATCTTACACACCATACATAGTTCGCGATTGCCGCGCTGCGCTCGCAATGACATAATTTCCCCATCGCCTGCATGACACAGGCGATTTTCTTTTAAAGCCCTGCCCTTCAGGGGTGGGTTTGGGTGGGGTTTCTTTTTTCGTAAATTTGTACTTGATTCATGGACGAAAACAGGTTAAATATTTTAAATCAGAGTAACCGGATGCTCAGTAAGCTGCAACTGCTTTCTGTATTTTTTGGCGACGATATGATTTATAAAATTTACCTGCGCAGCCAGGTGATCCATAAGCTGTTTGAGGCCAATCCCGAGCTGGATATCAATAAACTCGACCTGTTCCACCTCCAGTTTACCCAAAGCCTTATCGACCTGCTCCGCAAGATCAAAAAAAATAACGAGACCAACGTAAGCCTGTTGTTTGACGAGATACAGATTAACCGCGAAATGATTGAACGGCTGAACGACCCAACTTATACCCTGGCAAATTTCAACCTCGAAAAGCAAAGGCAGGCACTCAAGATCAATTTGTCGTTGCGTAAGCTGTTCCAGGTATTGTCTGATAGTTCAACAGAAAATCCGCTGTCTAAAAACATCAACGCGTTTAGCTCAAGGTTTGCGGCCGATTTTTTTTATACTATTAGTACCGACCTGATGGAAGAAGTTACGGCTTTTAATCTTGCGGACGTTTACAAAAATGAATACGCCAAAATTCAGCGTAAGCTAATGGGGGTGTTGTGCAAATATGATTTTAAAACAGAATTTTATTGCGGTTTAAAGTCGGGCTCCCAGGTAATAGAGGTTTACAAGTTTATTGATACCGACAGGTATTTTATATATGCCCCCGGCGATAACCTGTTTGTTTTTTTTGACGTTGCAAAGATAGCCGGGCTGGATATGACCACCAACATGTCGAAAAAAGAGCGGCTGATGTATGAACTGAAAGACAAGAATGACCGGCTTGAAGGCAATGCCGCTGCGATGAAAGCGCACATGCCGCCAGAAATTGCTGCCCTGCTTGCCGACAATTATAAAAAGATCTCGGATATCACCTTCCTGGATAATATCAGCAATATTGATGTGCAAGCCAATATTTTAAAAAGCATGCTCAATACCGATTTAATTTAGTTTATTTAACCTTAACAAAAATACATTACCTGTTTATATGGATTTACATACAATTTTAGGCCCCGACATTAAAGCCGGCCTGCTCATTATTTTAAACCTGATCCTGATAGAAAGTTTGCTATCTGTAGATAACGCCGCCGTGCTTGCAACGATGGTACTCGATCTTCCGAAAGATCAGCGTAAAAAAGCTTTACGTTATGGTATCATTGGCGCTTATGTATTGCGGGGCGTTTGTCTTTTCCTGGCCGCATGGCTGGTGAAAATATGGTGGCTAAAACCAATTGGTGGCTTATACCTGTTATACCTTTGCTTTGATTATTTTAAAGGTAAAATTCAGGCAGCAAACGCGGGCGGCGAAGAGGAGGAAGTTGACAAAAGCAAAAATTGGTTATATAAATCAACAGTGGGTGTATTTGGGGTGTTTTGGGCCACCGTTGCGCTGGTTGAATTAATGGACCTGGCCTTCTCTATTGATAACGTATTCGCTGCGGTAGCTTTTACAGACCACGTGGTTTTGATTTACATAGGCGTATTCATTGGTATACTGGCTATGCGTTTTGTTGCCCAGGCCTTTGTTAAGCTGATGGAAAAATTTACCTTCCTGGAAACTGTAGCGTTTATTGTGATAGGAGTATTGGGCTTAAAATTATCAGCATCATTATATATCCACTTTTACCCCGAAACAGGTTTCTCTAAGATGATGGAAGGCGAAGGAGCCGATATAGCTACATCGGTATTTACCGTAGCCATATTCATTATACCTGTATTAACATCGTTGTTATTCAACTTCCCCAAGCGCCACACCATCGAACCGGAAGTAGCCGAAGCCGCGGAGGATGTTTTGGATAAGCAGTAGTTCGGTTGGCAGTGGGCGGTTTTCAGTTGGCAGTTGGCAAAACTGGCCGGCAGTAATCAGTCTAACAAACTACGCACCAATGAACAAATGAACCAGTGAACAAATGAACGAATACCAATGAACTTTAACAAAATAATAGCTTCCATATTCGGCATCGGTTTTTTAAAAGGCGGCGGCACCTATGCGGCTATAGTTACCTGCGGCGGTATTTGGTTATTGTGGCAATGTCCCGCTTTACAAAATCCGTTCTATTTGCTGGCGATAGCCATCCTTATAACCCTGTGGGGTGTATACGTGAGCAACAAGGTTGAACCTGACTGGGGCGAAGATAGTTCGCGCGTGGTGATAGATGAGGTTGCCGGTATGCTCATCTCGGTATTGTTTTTACCGCAAAACCTTTACATTTTATTGGGCGGGCTCGTGCTGTTCAGGTTTTTTGATATCGTTAAACCGCTTGGTATCCGTAAAATGGAAGCCCTGCCCAGTGGTACCGGTGTAATGATGGACGACGTGCTGGCCGGCGTATATTCCAACGCCGTGCTTTGGCTGGTTTGTATTATATTCAGACTTAAATTTACCTGCTAACTTAAAAAAAGATATTAATGCAAAATGCCGCCCGTTAACAACTTGCGGCATTTTTATTATGATAAGAATTACAGTGGGTTATTCATTTTTATTCCCGCTTTCAGCCTTGAGCCTTCAGCTTATTCGTATCGCAAGGCTTCAACCGGGTCCAGCTTTGCGGCCTTTTTAGCCGGGTAATAACCGGATATCAGGCCGATGAATGTACAAAGCACAACCGCGAATACGAGCCATCCCCATGGCACGGCAAAAGTTCCGCTTATCTGAACGGCAATGACATTACCGGCAGCCATACCTAATACAATACCCGCGGCCCCACCTATGAGGCAAATTACTATGGCCTCAATTAAAAACTGTTTACGTATTACGGCGGGTGTGGCGCCTATGGCTTTACGCACCCCTATTTCGCGGGTACGTTCGGTTACCGATACCAGCATAATATTCATGAGGCCTATGGCTGCGCCAATCAGCGTTATAATACTAATGGCAAACCCTCCTGCTGTAATCCCCTGCAGCTGACCGGATAATTCCTTCTGGATCGAATCGCTTCGTGATATTTCAAAATTATCCTGACTGGCCACATTAAGCCCCCGCACATTTCTGAATAATGAGGTTGCCTCGCCAATAGTAGCATCCAAAGCTCCGGGGCCTTTCACTTTAACAGTAACCGTATAGGATGCGTTTTTATTGGTGTCAATTTGCTTGGCTTTTAATATCGGGATAATGCAAAACTTGTCGCCACCAAATGAGCTTGACCCTTTTGAAGCAATTACGCCTACTATTTTATACTTGTTGCCACCAATAAAAACGTTTTGGTTAACCGGGTCGGAGTGTTTAAAAAGTTTTTGTTTAATCTCATCACCAATGAGCACCACGTTTGATCCGTGCTCAAGTTCGGAAGTTGAAAAATTACGGCCGAAAGAAAGCTTTTTGCCGCTGGTGGCCAGGTAGTTTTCGTTTGAGCCGGATATCGAGATATTCTGGTTTGTTTTTTCACTGCCGAATTTAGCAACAGCGGTGCCTGTAACATCAATATTAACGGCAATGGTAACGGGCAGTTTAAAGGTCTTTTTAAAACGGTCGGCCTGGTCATAAGTAATGGGCGGGTACATTTTACGGTGGCCGCCATTGCCAAAGTTTAACCCTTCGCCCCGGTTTTGGATGGTGAAGGAATTAGCCCCCAAATCGGCAAACGCATCGTTGGTAAATTGCCTGATGCCTTCAATTGCCGTTAAAATACTCACCAGTGCCATAATGCCAATGGCAATAATTAAAGCCGTAAGCGATGTACGTAACCTGTTACCGGCAATGGATTGTAACGCTATCGAAATATTTTCTCTGTAAGAGGTTTTTACCGGCATGGGCGTAATTATGTAATAATAAGCAGTTATATGACTAACAAGCCTACCGGTTTGTTACAGCGATTTAAAAGTAAATACGTTTAACAATAAAAACAGCAATGATGGATTCCATAGATAAGACTCACGCTATTTTGCACACCAATAAAAAAAGCAACTCACCGAGTTGCCTAAATATCGTAAGTAATAAAATTACAAATTTACATTACTTTATACCTGACTGCTTTTCTTAAATATTGTTAGTCTTGAATCTTTGTTCTTAACTCCTGACTCTATTTTTATACCGAGAACGATGTTCCGCAACCACAGCTGCTTGCTGCATTAGGGTTGTTAAATGTAAAGCCACGGGCATTTAAGCCATCCTGGAAATCTATTTGCATGCCCATCAGGTACATCCCGTGGGCTTTGTGCATAAATACTTTTATGCCGTCAATAATATATTCCTGGTCGCCATCTTTTTTCTGATCAAAGCCCAGTACGTAGCTCATACCCGAGCAGCCACCACCCTCAACGCCAACACGCAGGCCAAACTCTTCGCCAATCTCTTGCTGGTCCTTCAATTTAAAAAGTTCCTTAACGGCGCCCGGTGTAAATGATACCGGCAAAATTTCAACAGCAGTACTCATCTTATTTTATATTTAACTATACAAATATAAGGTAAAATGTGGATTTTTACATCCACAGCTATTTTATGACCTCTGTATAACATTTTAATAACCATGCTTACAACCCAATATTTATTAGATATTTTAAAGTTTACCATTGCCGGTGCCGGTGTTATATGGATAGCCTTTTACCTGGTTAAGCCCCATCTTGATAAACAAAACCAGGTGCAGCTGCTGGAGCTTAAGCGCAGTGTAAGCAGCCAAACCCTACCTTTACGGTTACAGGCTTATGAGCGTGTTGTGTTATTTATCGACCGTATCAATCCGGCCAACATGCTCATCCGTCTTAATGCGGGCGGCCTTTCGGCTGCCGATTTACATATTGTTATTGTTAACGAGATCCGTACCGAGTTTCAGCACAATGTTACCCAGCAAATTTATGTAAGCAGCCGGGTTTGGGCCGTGATGAAAAGAGTAAAGGACGATACCCTGAGCCTGGTGAACAACGCGGTGAAAGGACTTCCCCAAAACGCCACCGCAATGGATTTGAGCAAAACGGTGCTCATCCACCTAAGTCAGCTGGAAGATGATCCGTATGAGATAGCCGTTAACCTGGTACGACAGGACCTGGAAGAATTATTTTAAACCACGATGGCTAAAAAATTCAGCACCACATCGGGTATCGAAATAAAGGAGGTTTACACCGAACCTTCCAAAATGGACGAACTGCCCGGCCAGTTCCCTTTTACACGCGGCATTCAAAAAGATATGTACCGGGGTAAAGCCTGGACCATGCGCCAGTACGCGGGGTTTTCAACGGCCGAAGAATCAAACAAACGGTATCATTATTTATTAAGCCAGGGCACCAATGGCCTCTCGGTAGCGTTTGACCTGCCTACACAGATTGGTTATGATAGCGACCATGAGCTTTCCGAAGGCGAGGTAGGCAAAGTTGGCGTCGCCATCGATTCGTTAGAAGATATCGAGATATTGTTTGATGGCATCCAGCTAAAGGATATCACCACCAGCATGACCATTAATGCCACTGCTGCTATTTTGCTGGCCATGTACATCGCGTTAGCAAAAAAGCAAGGAGCAGATTTAAGTCAGATTTCGGGCACCATTCAAAACGATATATTAAAGGAGTATGCCGCGCGCGGTACCTATATATACCCGCCCACGCCATCCATGCGGTTAATTACCGATATATTTGAGTATTGCAGCAAGGAGGTGCCCAAATGGAATACCATATCCATATCCGGTTACCACATTCGCGAGGCGGGTTCAACGGCGGTACAGGAACTGGCTTTTACCCTGGCCAATGGTAAAGCCTACTTAAAGGCGGCACTTGAAAAAGGGCTGGACATTAATGTATTTGCCAAGCGCCTTTCTTTCTTTTTTAACTGCCATAATAACTTTTTCGAGGAGATAGCTAAGTTCAGGGCCGCACGGCGAATGTGGGCGCATATTACCAAAGAATTAGGGGCAACCGATGCCGGGGCGCAGAAACTGCGTTTCCATACCCAAACTGGTGGATCAACCTTAACCGCACAGCAACCGCTTAATAATATCATCAGGGTAAGCAACCAGGCTTTGGCCGCAGTATTAGGAGGCACACAATCGCTGCATACCAATGGTTATGACGAAGCACTATCCTTGCCAACGGAGGCAGCTGCTAAAATAGCCCTGCGCACCCAGCAGATCATCGCCTTTGAAAGTGGAGTTACCGATACCGTAGACCCGCTGGCGGGCTCATATTTTATAGAAGCCCTGACCGACGAGGTTGAAGCCGCTGCGCAATTATACCTGGATAAAATAGAAGCAATGGGCGGCGCCGTTAAAGCCATTGAGCAGGATTATATTCAACAGGAGATAGCCGCATCGGCCTATCAGTACCAGATCGATATCGAAAGCGGCGAAAAAATTCTGGTTGGCGTAAACAAATTTACCCAGCAGGAAGATGCTCCCTCGGGCGTGTTCAGGGTTGACGACTCCATCCGCAAAATGCAGATAGAAAAAATTAAAAAACTCAAAAACAAAAGGGATAACCAGGCTGTTGAAACAACTTTACAACAATTAAGAATAGCAGCAGAGGGCACAGAAAATTTAATGCCTTTTATAGTATCTTCGGTTGAAAATTATGCTACCTTAGGAGAAATCGCGGATATACTGCGGGAGGTTTTTGGGGAATATTAGTATCGCGGGTGTGGCTTCAGAATTTGTGCGGGTACCGTGCCATAATTAACAAAAGAACAGCTTTTATTTTTAATAAGCATTAAACCAGTGCTTTAGTTTTTAGTGCAACGTAAAAGGCTAAAATGGCTAAGCAATTGCCTTTATTTTACCATATAGCAGCAAAAAAAGCGGGGCTATCCAGGTGGTTTTTAACGGATTAATCAAAAAGCCTAAAAATTAATTTTAAAATAATTCAATTGCATTTTTTATTACAAAACATTGCGTTATATACAAATTTTATACTTAAAAACAACTTTTGTTGATAACTAACGAAATGTTAAAAAAGTGAAAATTTAATTTTTTTATACACTTTTTTTGGACACATTTGATGTTCCGTAACAGTCCCAAAAGAAGTTGACTGAGGGGTTGGAAATCAAATAATTACTTATATTTACTATGGAAAAAACTTGTACTAACGTTTGGAATAGCTGTCTTCAGATCATAAAGGACAACATACCGGCCCAGAGCTTTAAAACCTGGTTCGAGCCGATAAAAGCCTTGAGAATGGAAGGGAGTGTCTTGACGATACAAGTACCAAGTTTGTTTTTTTACGAATGGCTTGAAGAGCACTACGTAGGGTTATTGCGCAAAACAATTAAAAAACAATTGGGCGATGAAGGGCGTTTAGAGTACAATATTGTTGTTGAGCAATCATCATCAAGTAAACCCTATACAACTAATATGCCCTCGAACGGAAACGGAGCAGAGTCAAAAAATCAGTCGATGCCGATCCCTATCTCTATAAATAAGGATATTAAAAATCCTTTTGTGATACCCGGCCTCAAAAAGTTGAATGTCGACCCGCAGTTAAACAGGAACTATACCTTCGAAAATTTTGTTGAAGGCGACTGTAACCGTTTGGCCCGGTCGGCCGGTTATGCTGTAGCCGCCAAACCAGGTGGTACTTCATTTAACCCATTGATGATTTATGGCGGCGTTGGATTAGGTAAAACACACCTTGCCCAGGCCATCGGTAACGAAATAAAGCGTTCACTGCCCGATAAACTGGTACTTTATGTATCGTGCGAGAAATTTACACAGCAATTTGTAGACGCGCTTAAACATAATAACATTAACGATTTTGTTAACTTTTACCAGGCCATTGATGTACTCATTATGGATGACGTGCACAACTTTGCCGGTAAAGAAAAAACTCAGGATTTTTTCTTCCATATTTTTAACCACTTGCACCAAAGCGGCAAGCAACTGATCATTACATCAGATAAAGCGCCAAAGGATTTGGCTGGTTTAGAAGAACGCCTGTTATCAAGGTTTAAATGGGGCCTGTCGGCCGATTTACAGATCCCTGATCTGGAAACCCGTATGGCTATCCTTAAAAATAAGATCTACCAGGATGGTATCGAACTATCAAACGATGTTATTGAATATGTAGCCCATAATATTGATAACAATGTACGTGAACTGGAAGGCGCAATGGTATCATTACTGGCACAATCAACTCTTAACCGCAAGGAAATTGACCTGAACCTTGCTAAACAAATGTTGAAAAACTTTGTGAAGAATTCATCAAAAGAAATTTCGATGGAGTATATACAAAGCCTGGTTTGCGAATACTTTGAAGTACCTATCGAGATGGTAAAATCGCAAACCCGCAAACGCGAAATTGTGCAGGCCCGTCAAATTTCGATGTACCTGGCCAAAGCGCATACTAAAAGTTCATTAAAATCAATAGGGAATTTCTTTGGTGGCCGCGATCACTCTACTGTGATTTATGCCTGCCAAACAGTAGAAGATTTGATTGATACCGATAAAAAGTTCAAAGGCTACGTTGCCGACATCCAAAAGAAGCTAAAAATGTCCTAAACGACCTATTAAATCATATTACGATAGGCCCTGTATCAACATGCAGGGCTTTTTTTTTGATAAAAAACCAACATATAATATAAATACAAAAACCACCGTAAGCATGGTTGCCTGCGATGGTTGCAATTAGTTGTTTGTTGATATCGTTACCTGATTTTTATTTAAACCGGGCGCCAAAACCAATGCCAATCAGCCACGGATTAATTTTAACATCAGCTTTGATACCGGCAAGTGCAGGCGCCAGTTCCGGATTTGATGCCGGTGTTAAATTTGATGCGTCAACGGTAGCGTTGGTTGATAAGAACACTTTCTTAACATCTATGTTCAAAAAGAATTTCTTATTCAGATCATAATCGAATCCCGCCTGCGTGGCGAAGGCAAATTTGTTTTGATAGCTAACGTTTTTTACCACTCCGCCTGCGTTGGCATTATAAAAAATAGTATAGTTGGCCCCTGCGCCTAAGTATGGTTTAAATGCAGTACCCGTTGGCAGGTGATATTGCAGTGTAAGCGTTGGCGGCAACAGCGAAACCTTGCCCAACGTAACATCGGCAGACGAACTACCGCCAATAGCCGTTAAATTTGAGGCCGTGGTGTTTACTTTATGCCTTGATGTGCCCAATATCAGTTCGGCCGAAAAATCCTTCATAAAGAAGTACGTAAAGTCAATTTCGGGAATAACAACCTTGCTGATATTGATACCGCCGCCAATTACACCAATAGCTGCGCTTTCCTGCGGGGCAACATATACGCCGCGAACGCGTACGTCCAACTCATTTTTTTGTTGACCAAAACCCCTTAAAGAGGTTATCATTAATATTGAAAAAACGGATAATAATAATTTGTTCATGTTGTTTAATTTTTAATTACAGGTCAAAGGTATTTGCTTCAAAATATCTAAATATGCCTAACGCCATGAAGCAAAATGATACTAATCATGGCTGTTTAGATGGTTGACCGCTAATTTTACAGCGGCATACTTATGCACCTAAAAAGGCTCGCATACCGTTGATTAACCGTTTACTATCGGCTGCATAAACCAGCAAAAAAACTACCCAATGCTTAAGCCTGCAATAGTTTAAATGTTGTGATGTTGTGTTTCATTTACCGATTGAAATAGCCCGTTAATCGATACATCGCTATAAATACGCCGTTGTTACAACATCTTTAGTACAAATTGGCTGTTCGCTTACTCAGCTGGTATTGTTGCGCCAATTCACCCATAATTAATTGTGCTTATAGATGTTGTTTACTTTAAAACCCGGCAAGTTGCTTGCCCTTATCGCATGTTTTTTGTTCAGCCTGTTTTCATTCCGCCGGGCCGGGGCACAAAGCCTGGGCGATCCGGTTGTTAAAATAACCTTTGGATCGGGCACCGCCTCCAGAGCGGGCGCGCTGTCGGCCGATTCGGGATCTACCACTTATGTTTACAGTGCAAGCGGGCAAATTGGCGAAAACTATTACACCATAGCCAGCCAAAGTAATACTACGGTACACGGCGGCTTTGTAACCAGTTATGATCACGACTATGAAACAACTGGCAATACCAACGGCTATATGATGGTGGTAAACGGCAACGTACAGGCCGGCACAGTTTATACCCGAACTGTACCCGGATTATGCGGCAATACCCAATACCAGTTTGGCGTTTGGATAAAAAACGTATTATCAACCGGCGGCATACTGCCTAATATGGTTTTTCATATTTACGCTGCCGATGGTGTAACCGAATTAGGTACCGGCGTATCAACCGGCGATGTACCTACCGGTAACGTATGGCATAATTATACCGCAAACTTTACCTTACCAGCGGGTACAGGCGACGTAGTAATTAAACTGGTAAGTAATGCCAGCGGCACTCAGGGTAACGATTTTGCGGTAGATGACATTACCTTTAGTCCTTACGGATCAACGGTTTCGGCGGCTTTCAACGGTTCAACCACAGGTACCGAAACCACTTGTGCGGGCTCGGCACAAACCTATACCATCAAGGCCACCAGTACGCTGGCCAGCGGCTATGTGCAAAAACTACAGGTATATACCAATGGCGCATGGACAGACCTAAGCACCGCTGGCACAGCAACTACTTATACTATAACCGCACCTACCACGGCCGGTACCTACCTATACCGCCTGGTTTCGGCTATAACAGCAAATATCACATCGGCCAGTTGCGTTGTGGCATCCAATAATTTAACGCTGACAGTTACCCCGGCGCCGGTAGCCGCATTTACCGTTGCCAATCAAACCTGCCTGGGCACGGCAAATGTATTTACCGATGCCTCGGTAACCAACGGATCAACCATACAATCATGGGCCTGGAACTTTGGCGACGGGCAAACATCGGCATTACAAAGCCCTACACATACCTACGCTAAAACCGGCACTTATACAGTAACACTTACCGTAGCAGGCAATACTGGCTGCACACCGTCGGTTGCTACCAAAACCGTAACTATTAATGCGTTGCCTGTAGCGGCGTTCAGCTTTACCACGCCCGATTGTTTAACCCAAGCGGTTACCATTACCGATCAATCAACAACAGGCACGGGTACAATTACAACCTGGCTTTGGGATTACGGCGACGGCACAACCGAAACCAAAACCACCAATACAGCTTTTACTCACCTGTACGCCAATGCAGGCACTTATAGTTTAAAGCTAACCATTACCAATACGGGCGGGTGTACGGCTGTGCTTACAAAAAGCCTTACAGTAAGTCCGCTGCCGGTAGCGGCATTCAGTATGCCCGATGTTTGCCTGGCCGATGCATCGGCTACGTTTACAGATAACAGCACTATTGCCGATAACACCACCGGTAGTTTTACCTATTTGTGGAATTTTGGCGATGCCAACGCAACTACCGCCAATCCCAATACATCCACCCTGAAAAACCCGTCGCATAAATATACCCGGGCGGCGGTGTACCAGGTTACGCTTACGGTAACATCGGCAAGTGGCTGTACATCCACCATCACCCAAAGTTTTACCGTAAATGGATCCATACCGGTAGCATCATTTACTGTAGCCAATTCATCGGCGCTGTGCAGCGATCAGCAGGTAAGCTTCACCAACACCTCTACTGTGGATTTTGGCAGTATTACCAAAATAGAGTGGTATTATGATTATGGCAATAACCCCGGCACAGTTGAAACCGATGAAAGCCCGGCCTACGGCAAGCTATATTACCACACCTATACGGCTTTCCATACCCCGGCCACGCAAAACTACCAGGTGCGCATGGTAGCTTATTCTGGCGGTAGCTGTGTATCCGTTATGGATAAAACCATTACGCTGCTTGCCGTACCCGATATAACATTTACCGCGCCATCGGCAGTATGTGTTAACGGCGGCACTGTACAGTTGGCCGCCCAGGAAACTGCCGGGGTAGCCGGTACGGGTGTATACTCGGGCACAGGGGTAAGCAGTGCTGGTTTGTTTGATCCGGCTGCAGCAGGGGCAGGCACTTTTACTATAACTTATGTTTATACAGCCACAAATTCCTGCCCGGTCTCGGCAAGCCAGGCTATTACGGTAAATCCTATCCCGGTTATTACTACGGGGCCAGATATAACAGTATTATCGGGCGGAACTGCCAAGCTGCCGGCTACTGCAACGGGTACCGGCCTCACATATTTATGGTCGCCGGCAACTTATCTTAATGATGCTACTTTGTTAAACCCAACGGTTACACCTACCGACGATATCACCTATACACTCACGGTAACCAACAACTCGGGCTGCCAGGTAAGCGGGCAGGTGAATGTTTCGGTATTGCAGGGGCCGGTGGTACCTAATGCCTTCTCGCCCAATGGCGATGGCGTTAACGACCAATGGAATATCAAATACCTGAACACCTACACTAACTGCACGGTTGAAGTTTATAACCGCTACGGCGCCAGGTTATTTGCTTCGGTAGGGTATGCTGTCCCCTGGGATGGAACCTACAATGGTGCAGCCGTGCCCGGTGGCGTATACTACTATATCATCAACCCCAAACATGGCAGGAGTACCATGTCGGGGTCGTTGACTATTGTCAGGTAATTTGCAAAAGCAGACTAAAAATTAAAGGACGTGACGGTTGAAAATAACCTATTTGTTTTTTTATTTTATATTTTCAATAATTATTGAAAATATAAAATAAACTGTATGTTTGTATTGTTAATCAACAACAATACCCGCAACAATGAAAACGCTTAACAACCACATGATCCTTTTTGATGCCGAATGCCCCATGTGCAGTGTTTATACCAAAGCCTTTGTAAAAACCGGCATGCTTGATGATGGTGGCAGGACTGCTTACCAGACCATGCCCCAAAACACCTGCCCGGTTTATGACAGGCAACGTGCCGTTAACGAAATAGCCCTTATCAACCTAAAAAGCGGCGAGGTTACTTATGGCATCCAAAGCCTGTTTAAAATATTGGGCAACGCCTGGCCGGTATTTACACCCTTATTTGCTTTTAAACCTTTTGTTTGGCTGATGAGTAAGGTATATGCTTTTATCTCCTACAACAGGCGGGTTATCATTCCGCCGGTTCATGAGGATACGGACTTTGCTTACAAACCTTCTTTTAAACTCCATTACCGGATAGCCTACCTGCTGTTTACCTGGTTTTGCACCGCGTATATATTAACCCGCTATGCGCATTTGCTGGTGGGCATGGTACCGCCGGGCAATGCTTACCGCGAATACCTGATTTGCGGCGGACAAATCATTTTCCAGGCCATTATAGTCAGCACCTATGCCAAAAACAAGCTTTGGGCCTACCTGGGCAACATGATGACTATCTCTTTTGCCGGCAGTTTGCTGCTGCTTATCCCGCTTGCTGTTAACCATTGGTTTCATCCCGGGCCGTTAATGTGCACCATGTTTTTTATAGGTGTGGCCGGGCTGATGTTTTTAGAGCACATCCGCCGTACAAAGCTGCTGCAATTGGGCCGGGTAATGACCATCAGCTGGGTAATTTACCGCATTGTTTTATTGATCCTTATCCTAAACTGACATCATGAAAGCATACAAAAAGATAGTATTGGCGGGTGGCAATGGTTACCTGGGTACTGTGCTGGCCCAATATTATAAAGATTTGGCCGATGAGGTTATTATCCTGGCCCGCAAACAAGCTCCCGCTGTTGATAACATCCGCACGGTAGTTTGGGATGGCAAAACAGAAAATGGCTGGACAGTACAGCTCATCCACGCCGATATGCTCATTAACCTTTGCGGTAAAAATGTAAACTGCCGCTATACCAAAAAGAACAAAGCTGCGATCATCGCCTCACGTGTTATACCTACCAAATTATTAGGCGATGCCATCCATAAAATGGTTGACCCGCCAAAACTGTGGATCAACATTACCGCTGCCACCATTTACCGCCACGCAGAAGACCATCCGCAGGACGAAGCAACCGGCGAGATAGGTTACGGGTTCAGTATCGACGTATGCAACATCTGGGAAAGCACTTTCTTTAAGTGCGAAACGCCTCACACCCGTAAAATAGCTTTGCGCCTGGGCATCGCGCTTGGTCGCAGCGGCAGTGTTTTTCCGCGCCTGCTCAACCTGGTAAAAATGGGAATGGGAGGCCGGCAAGGCGGCGGGCAACAATACCTTGCCTGGGTGCATGAGCACGATGTAGCCCGCAGCACCCAATTTTTGCTTGATCATCCCGAAACGGAAGGCGTTTACAATTGCGCCGCACCCTATGCCGAAAAGAACGCCGACTTTATGCAACTCATCCGCAAAGCATATGGTATGCCTGTTGGCCTGCCCGCACCACAATGGTTGTTGGAGATTGGCGCCCTGGTTATCGGTACAGAGCCGGAACTGATATTAAAAAGCCGCTGGGTAAAACCGCAGCGCTTACTGGATGCCGGGTTTACGTTTCAGTATGAAAAGGCGGAATATGCGATACATGATATTTTGAGTATAAGGGGGTAGGAATCGGATGCCTGTGTCCTCACAGGCATCTTGCCGCTATGCTGTCGGCTTACCGGATCAAACGGAGAACATTAATCTGTGAGGACACAGATCGGGGAAATAGCGTTTGCCGAAAATTCTGCATCCATAACGTATTTGAGATCAAATAAGCATCAGCTTTGAACGCTGGCGAGTCTACGTTTGATGCACCTCATTTTCCCCTTAAAAATTGCAAAACCTGAAAATCAGCAAAATATATTGAGGAGTAACAGCCCGCATTTAAATATCATCCCCCACTTTCTTCCCCACCTCTTTCGTCATTTTCAAAGTAAGCAGTAGCAAAAGCCCCAAAGCAATTATAATGGCCACCCAAATCAATACGGTATAATCCTTTCCGGCTTTGGCCTGGGCCTGCAAAACAGTATTGTTTTTAACAACAGCTCCGTGGCTAATGGTTGGGATATTATCCTTTATGCTATCGGCAAAAAACTTCAGGTCGTATTCTGGTGTCTGCGCGGTCGAATCGCCGGCAAGCAGGCGGTAGCTTTGTTTGCCATCAAGATAACTTACCAGGTACTGGTCGGTTTGGTAAGCATCAATGCCGGTAATGGTTAATGGCTGGTTATCGCCATTGGCTATCTGTAACAACAGCTGGCTGGCCTTCGCAGAAAACAACAGGTCGTTATTTTTGGTCGAATTTAATTCAGCTTCGGCAACAACTTCTTTATAGCCGCCAATAATTTGGTACACCGTTATGTTCCGTTTGAAGTATTTAGGCGCGCTGATATTTAAATGCAGCTTATTTACCTGGTAATTATCATTTAGTTTTATGCTGATAAAGGTGGTTTTATTGCTGTCGGCATGCGTAAACCGAAGCGAGGGGATGGGTGTATAAGCCAGCGTTTTGGCATATTCGGTATAAATACCGGCCTGCAAAAACTTAATAGGGGTTTTGTTTTTATCGTTTACCAGCATTTTCAAATAACGATAGCTGCTGGCCGGGAACGAGAGCAATTGCATGTAGGAGCCTTCGCTGTTTTGTACTGCCTCCTGCAAGGGGATGTTTTCCTGTATGGCAAACCATTGCTGCAGGTCGTCGCTACCCATCAGGTTTACCTTGCGTTGCACGGCGGTATTTTGCAGTTTTATCCACAGCCTATCAAGCGCCAGGCCTGTTTTATTTTCAACTACATAAGTGGTGCCTGTATCGGCCGGCAGGCGCGCATCTACCCGGTTAAAAACAACAAAGCTTTGCTGATTTCTTTGCGGCAGGCTGCCGGCCTGTATGTAAGGCACAAAGTTGCCTTTGGCATCGGCAATGCGGATATCGGCCATGTCATTCCCGGCCTTGGCCACAAAGCCGGGTTTCAGGCTGATGCGGTAAAAGCCCGTACTATCCACCTGTTGCAGGGCAGCGCCATATTTAAAGCTTTTTTGCGCCGATGCCGTAAACATCAATCCACAAAAAAAAACGGTTAAGGCAATGTTAGTTTTCCTTGTTTTTAGCAGTTTCATCATCGACAATAATTTTTTTAACCTTTTGGTACATGAAGGATATAATAAGCAGCAGTACGCCCAGGCAAAAGAATGCCGCTATTTTTCCGGCCTGCGGTATATCTACAATATCATAAGTAAACAGTTTGAGCAGCGTTACCGAAAACAGGGTTAACGATACTATCCGCATGGTGCGCATTTTATTACGCATACCCAGCCACATAAGGACGAAAGACAGCAAGCCCCATAATATAGGCAGCGTGGTTTTAACGTACACCGTTTCTACACGTTCAATGGAGTGCATATTGCTGTAAAATAACAGGTTACTAAGCAGGCAAAACTCCAGGCTTAAAAACACTACAATGCCGGCGCTCAGGATCCAGGTGAAAAGCGTTTTCATCCCTTCGTCCATAGTGGTTTGGCAAAGGCGGATGGTACGGTAAAATAACAGGCCGATAAGCACGGCGCTTATCCAGTGTGCTGCAAAATGGCCCGAAGGTGTTTTTTTGCCGGTGAGGATATCTGCTAATAAGCCAAAATACTGCGGCATTAAAACCAGGTATATGATAATACAAACCCAAAGTATGGCTATCCGGATGTTGTTACTAAATTGAATTGCCGGTACTTTTAACGATACCAGGTAATAGCCCAGTATAAAAGCCGGCGTATACAGCATCATGTACAATATATTGAGCGATGTATCTGGATACCTGTTTAAAAACTGGTGGTTAATCTCGACAAGGCCGCTTAAAAATAACAGCCCCAACCCTACGGAGCTGAATATATGCTTGCTGAATTTTATCCCGGTGTCGTCACTTTCGCCGCGGCTTACCAGCACCGATAAGAGGAACGAGCTGATGGCGGCTACCAGCGTTGTAATAAAGCCCCTGTTTGCAATAACGGTTAGCTTAATAAGGTGATCGGGGTAAATCTGGGACCAGTCCATCAGCAGGCTTAGCAACATGGCTATCCATAAAATAAGCGAGGTAAGCTTCATTAATTTGATTGACGAACGGAGATATAACCAGTAAAGCACCACGGTTTCGGCAGCCCAGAACAGGGTAATACTGTTGCCATGCAGTTGAATAGGCGCAGCCAGCGATATAAAGGTGAGCGTAATGCCAATAAGCAGGTACAATACATTGGTATCAACCTTGCGGTTACGGAACAGGATGTATGACAGGATGAGATTTACTACTGCCAAACTAATGCAAAACAACCCGCGGAATTGCTCCTGGTGCATTGCGGTGAGCAGGTACAAGCCGGCCGCAAAATAAAGCCCGGTATTGATTAGCAGGATGCTGAAATCTGACCCGATAAATTTTTTTTTCTCCTTAACGTTATTGGCCACATTGATGGCGAAGTAAAGTACATAAAATATACTGCCGTAAATTAACCCGTAATGATAGGTTGGGGCCGTGAGCGTATACACAACCCCGCCAAATACAATGACCGTAAATGCGAATGATACGATATTGAGCACCCGCCATGCTTTATAATAGGCAATGATGAGCAGGCCGGTATTCAGTATGAGCAGGTAAATAAATAAAGCATCGTAATTGGCTTTGCCTGTGCTCACCATAAAGGGGCTGGCAAAACCGCCAACAAGCGCTATAACCGCAAGTTCTTGCTTATCGTATAGCAATGAAAGCAGCACCGCGAAAATGGTAATAACAATAAGGATAATAAATGCCGCGGTTTGGCTGAACAGGTGAAACTGGTGAAAGGCCAGCGTTATGGTAAAATAAAACACGGCCAAACCGCCACCAGCCAATACCGAGCTGAACGCTTTATAACTGTTGCGTAACCAATGGGCAATACCTACCAATATAGCGCCGCAGGCAATACCAATACCTACACGGCCGGCAGGGCCAACCCAGCCGCTATCAATAGCGAATTTTACAAAGTAGCCAATGGCCAACACCAATATGGCTATACCTATTTTATTAACCAGGTTTTCGCCAATGAATTTCTCCAGATCGGGGTAGCGTTCAAAAAAGGAAAGCTGTGGCTGTTCGGGTACCGGTGGGGTGGGTGCGTTTGTTTTTACAGGGCGGTTAATAGCAGGTATGCTATCGCTGATTACTTGGGGTTGTCTTTCAACTTTAACAGGTTCCGGCTCAGGTTTTATTACTGGAGGAACCGGTAAAACAGGAGGTTCGGGGGCCTTTATAACGGGAATGTCTTTGATAACAGGTTTAGCAACCTCTTCGCGTTTGGGATGGTCTTCCGTCAGTTTGGATACCCGCAAATGCTCAATCATCCGCTTTAACTCCAGTACCTGGGTTTCAAGCGCTTCTATATGGCGGCCAACACTGCTTTTGTTATTTACAATTAAAACAATAATCAATATGAGTAAAACAACGATAAAAAAATCCATAGCCTTAGGTTTATTAAAATTAAAGATAGCGGAATTATGATATTAATACGTGTTTTTAACAAATAAGAGGGGTTTGTTCCTGAACGCAAAGATGCATAACTGCGACAGGCAGAATGTAGTGCGGTTACATCAACATCAGTTTGAACGCCGGCTACGCAGCGCCGGCCGACCACCCGCCGGGTTACGCCGTACAGAGGGCGAAGTTTATTCTTTCATTTTTTAGCCCCGCGTCGCGATATGCACCATTTGCATTTTCATAACTTCAGGAAAGTTTACAGCATACTTTACCGGGAAAACTATTCCTGGTCCGGTTTTTTCGGCAGGTTTTTCATGTTGAATTTGGGCTTGTAAACTGGCTTAGCGGCAGGCGTTTCTGTGGCGGGCCCGGCGCTTTCTGCTTCAGGTGGCCATGGTGCAAGGGGTTCGGTTTTTACTTCGGGCGCCGGAGTTACATCTTCTTCTACAACGGGCTTTGGCTTCATCATGGCCGCGTTAAACCGTGGCTTAAAGCCGGGTTTGGCAACAGGCGTTTCAGCGGCTGGTACAGGTGGCTGTTCTTTTACTTCCGGCTCATCAGCAGGGGCATCGCTTTCTTCGGCAGGCTTTGGCTTCATCATGGCCGCGTTAAACCGTGGCTTAAAGCCGGGTTTGGCAACAGGCGTTTCGGCGGCTGGTACAGGTGACTGTTCTTTTACTTCCGGCTCATCAGCAGGGGCATCCTTTTCTTCAGCGGGTTTTGGCTTTACCATTGCCGCGTTAAACCGTGGTTTAAAACCGGGAGGCTTCGCAGCAGGTGTTTCTGCGGGCGGTGTAGCCGCTCCACCTGCAACATCCGTTTTTTGTTCAATAGCATCTGCACCTTCAACCGCTTTGGGTTTCACCATGCCCGGGTTAAAACGTGGTTTAAATGCTGGTTTGGGTACCATATTTTCGGATGGTATTGATGCACCTGCCGGTGTCGTTTCTTCAGGCTTTTCTTCAACAGGTTTTGGTGGCACCGCTGTGGCCCTGAATTTTGGCGTAAAACCAACTTTTGGAGATGGTGTTGCGGGTGTTGTCAAACCATCGGTAATCGTTTGTTCGGCCAAAGGATTGGCAATGTGTAACCGTTCGGTTTTAATTTCGGGTGCCAACGGAAACCGGCGCCTTAGTTTATTGAACCAGTATTTTTTGGTATGATCAAAACTTTTCTCGCCCATTTGCTCAAAGTGATCTTTAAATTCCGAAAACAATGATCCCTCGGCTACTTGTAAGGCAGCAAGGTCAATCTTTTTCTTTTTAAAAAACTCTTCGAATAGCATAAGAATTAGATATTAGAATCAAGAGTCAGGAATCAAGACAAATCGTCTGCATTCAAAACTCTTGATTCTTGATTCTTGTATCTTGACTCTATAAAGTCACGTCCACATCCAATTGATTAAAGTGGATGCCTTTATCTGTTTGTTTCCAGTCGTCACGTTCCTCGTCGGTAGCGTTCATCAGTTTGGGGAACCACTCCAGCGGGAAAGCTTGTTGCTTACCATCGGGTTTTTCTACAAAAAGCAGGCCGTTAGCAAAGCTTACTTTTACTTTCTTTTCTTCCTTACGTGAGCTGAATAGTGGCATGTTTCTTTTAATTTGAGAATTTGAAGATGTGTCAATTTGAAAATGAAAAAAGCACTATTGATTTGAGGATTTGAAAATAAAAAAGCATCAGCGCTTAAAAATAATTTCCGCCTTTATCAGGCCGTCTTCAAATTACTACCCTATCAAACCATCTTCAAATTTTCAAATCCTCAAATTTTCAAATCAAAGTTTATTCCGCCATGTTATGGTACACCGCCTGTACGTCGTCGTCCTCTTCCAAACGGTCAATCAGTTTCATGATATCAACTACTTGTTCTTCGGTTACTTCATGGAACGATTGCGGTACACGCTCCAGTTTGGCCGATTTTACTTCAACTCCGGCTTCTTCCAGCGCTTTTTGCATTTTTCCAAAATCTTCAAACGCGGTGTGGATAACGCCGATGTCTTTTCCTTCTTCATCTGCTTCAACAAACAGGTCTTCCAGGCCGGCATCAATCAGTTCAAACTCTAATTCCTCCAGGTCGCGGTCGCCCGGCTCAAAGGTGAATACCGATTTGCGGGTAAAAATAAAATCTAACGAGCCGGTTTTTCCAAGCGAGCCGCCATATTTGGTAAAATAACTGCGCACGTTGGCAACTGTGCGGTTCGTATTATCGGTAGCTGTTTCAACCAAAACGGCAACGCCATAAGGCGCATAGCCTTCATATACAAGCTCTTCGTAATCTTTTTCGTCGCGGCTGCTGGCACGTTTTATGGCGGCTTCCACGCGGTCTTTAGGCATATTTACGGCCTTGGCGTTTTGTACCGCGGTACGTAAGCGCGAGTTGGTATTTACATCGCCACCGCCTGCTTTTACGGCCATTACAATTTCTTTCCCTAAACGGGTAAACTGCACCGCCATTTTGGCCCAGCGCTTAAACTTTCTTTCTTTGCGGAATTCAAATGCTCTTCCCATAACTTTTGTTTTGTCGATGGTCCATAGCCTATAGGCCATGGACGGGCAGCGAATATAATACTGTTTTAATACGTATGCAAAAATACGATTAAAACCTTTATCCTTTAACCTTTTACCTGGTATCGGGGCAGCGGAGATACCCGCCACCCACCTAAATAAAATATAAAATCATGTAACGATAATGGCGCAGCACATGTCTTATAATCATGATGAAACTGATACGCGTATTTCTGTTGCCCTTATTCATGCTATTACTTTTTAATGTTGTCCCGGCACAAACCAACATCGGCAAAATTTCGGGGACGGTTTTGGATGATACTAAGAAGCCGCTTGATGGCGCGACAGTTATTTTACTTGCCACAAAAGATTCAAGCGTGGTAAGTACCCAGCTTGTTAACCCGGATGGTGGCTTCGTATTTAAAAACATAAAGGATAATACCTACCTTATTAAGGCTACTTATATTGGCTATAAAACTTACCTAAGCGACCCGGTGATTGTAAGCCGGCTAAAACCGGTTAATTTACCCCCGTTTATTTTATCGCTGGCAGGCAAAAAGTTAAATGAGGTGGCTATAACTGCCCAAAAATCATATGTGCAACAAAAAATTGACCGCACGGTAGTTAATGTTGGGGCGCTGATATCAAACACCGGCGCCAACGCTTTGGAAGTGTTGGCTAAAACACCCGGTGTACAGGTAGATGCCGATGGCAATATCACCTTTAAGGGAAAAAGCGGCGTAATGGTGATGATTGATGATAAACCAACCTATCTTTCTGCCGCAAACCTGGCAACTTACCTGCGCTCGTTACCGTCATCGTCATTAGATCAGATAGAACTGATGGATAACCCGCCGGCCAAATATGATGCCGCAGGAAATGCAGGCGTAATTAATATAAAAACTAAAAAGAACACCACCAGGGGGTTTAATGCGGTGGTTTCGGCCAATTATGCGCTCGGTTTTTATGGGCGTACAGACGAAAGCATCAACATGAATTACCGCGTTGATAAAATTAATATTTTTGCTAACCTTGCCTATAACAAGCAAAAAACCTTCAGGCGGCTGGAAATTGACCGCGATTATTTTGATGCCAATGGAGATAGAACCTCATCCTTAAAGGATATATCCTACTTCAGGCCATCCGGTAATAACACCAATATTAAAGCCGGGATGGATTATTACTCGTCGTCAAAAACTACCTGGGGTGTGGTATTTACCGGCGAAATATCACGCGATCATGACAGCAGCCCGGTATACAGCTTATTATATGGTAAAAGCGGCGGCCTGGATTCAACCATAAATACCCTGAATACATCTACCAATAAGTTTGACAGCAAGGGTATAAACCTGAATTATACCCATAAGTTTGATAGCACAGGCCGTACACTTACATTCGACCTGGATTATATTCACAATGCAGCCGGCAGTAACCAGATGTTTGTAAACAACACTTTTTTACCCGATGGTACTTTAACAAATTCACAAACGCTGACTGATAATTTGCCATCCACCATTAATATCTATTCTGCAAAGGCCGATTACACCCGTCCGCTTAAGGGCAAGGCAAAGCTGGAGGCCGGGGTTAAAAGCAGCTATGTGAGTACAGATAATGCGGCCAATTATTTTAATGTGATTGATAATGTAAGCACCATTGATTACAACAACACCAACCGGTTTTTATATAAAGAAAACATCAATGCTGCATACGTTAATTTTAACAAAACCCTCGGCCGGTTTTCATTACAAACAGGTTTACGGGCCGAGAACACCAATGGTTCCGGCCATCAGCTGGGGAATGCCCAAAAAGCCGACTCATCATTTGTTAAGCACTATACCAACCTGTTCCCGACGGCTTATTTTTCATACAACCTGGATACAGCCGGCCATAATGTGCTTGCCATGTCGTATGGCCGGCGCATTGGAAGGCCCAGCTACGGAAGCTTAAATCCTTTTACCTTTTTTGTAGATAAGTTTACTTACTTTTCGGGCAACCCTTTCCTTAAATCGCAGTTTACTGATAATTATAAGCTGGCGTATAGCTACCGGAGTTTGTTTACCGTTGCGCTTACCTATAATTACACTACCGATGTTCAGGGCGAAACTATTCACAACAGCAACAACGTGTTCATCAGCACCCAGGGCAACATAGGGCGACGGAAAACAATCAACCTGTCTGCCAATACCAACTTTCAGCCGGCCAAATGGTGGTCGGTTAACCTATATGCCGAGGTTTATAAAAACACTTACCAGGGGGCGTTTTACACCGGGTACCTTAATCAGTCGCAATACACATTTTCGGGCAACGGTAACAACCAATTCACTTTATCCAAAACCTGGAGCGCCGAATTAAGCGGCTTTTATGATAGTGGGGGCACTTACGGACAGTTTGTTACACTACCCAAAGGCATGCTTAACGCTGCCATTCAGAAAAAAATATTGAATAATAAGGGCTCCATTAAGTTAAATGCGCGTGATATTTTCCACACCTTCAGGCCAAGCGGCACCATTACCAATATTGTGGGCGCCAATGCCACCTTCCATAATTTTTTAGATACCCGGGTAGCCACCCTGGCATTTACCTATAGTTTCGGTAAATTAACCAACACACCCCAAAAGCGTGATACCGGCGGCGCCGAAAGCGAACAAGGCCGGGCGCATTAATTGTAGCGGGTGTTTTTGAATATGGAGGCACAGCCAATAAAGCCCGTGTCGGTGTTGGATAATTCCATAGGTGCCGGGACGGCTTTTTAGTTTCCTCCCAACAGGAGGTGCGGCTAAGTTTGAGCGCAAAGGCAGGGAGGGGTTTATACGAGCGCCGAGTTGCAAAGCGACTTGAACGCCTGATTTAACCCCTACCTCTTCCTTCCCCAGGGAAGGAATCGCACACACCCTGCGCTTTTTTTCTTCCAAGCACCTATTGACCTATTGAGATAACTTCAGCAATGGCATGGATATCCAAACGCCAATCCACAAAAGTGATTATCGGGCAATGAATGCTTTTTCTGGCATTTACATTTTACCACAGCTGATATTCACCAAAAGAGATGCGAGCTTGCCTTAATCAGGCATCTGGTATATTAGGTTCTACCAGTTTAATGAGTTTCTCCAGCGATTCCTGCCAGCCCAGGTAACACATTTCGGCGGGTATCATCGGAGGTATTCCTTCCTGCAGTACTTTTAGTTCGGTACCTACCATTGTTTTTTGAAGCCAAACAGAGGTGGTCATTACGCCCGGCATGTTGGGGTCATCAAATTTGTCGGTATATTTCAGGAACTCATTGGGTTTCACATCCAAATATTCGCCACCAAATGAATGGCCGTTACCTGTTGTAAAATTATGAAATGACATTTTAAAAGTACCACCTACCCGAACGTCCATTTCGTGTACGGTACAAAGAAAACCGTAAGGCGGCAGCCATGAAGCAATCGCCGTAGCCTCGGTAAAGGCACGATATACCTTTTCAGGCGAAGCCTTAATAACTCTGTGCAATGAAACTTTGTTGTCTGACATAAAATCGTTTTTTTATATTCCTACTCGTTTGGCTTTTCGGATCGCCCGTTTTTGCAAGTGGTAGCTGCTCCACCGTTTGTTGTTATTTGTTTAACAAAAATGCAGGTAAAAAAAGATATTGAGCAGGGCAGGAAACGACAATTTGCAACCAAATTTGCGACAGGCCTGTGCTTGGTTAGATTGCCAGAACAGGTATTTCAAAAAAAATAAAGCCGGTAAATATGTGATTGCTTTGATCCGCTCGTGGGAGTTGAATTTTAATTACTTAAAAGCATTGCCGGAGCTTGAGTGATCGTAAGAAAACAAGCAAATAAATATCGATGACGAATATCGAATGTCCAAATCGATTTTTTTTATTCATTATTCGATATTGGACATTCGGTGTTCGATATTTAAATCAACCTTAATTTAAAGGCATCAGGGATACCTGAAGTACAAGAAAGGAAAACCTTTAACCTTTCGCCTTTTACCTTTCACCTTCCTAAAGTACCCGTTTCAAATTCTCCAGCATATCGGCGGTCATTTTGGGCAGGTCGTATTCCAGCTTCCAGCCCCAGTCTTGCTGCGCGCTGCTGTCGTCAATTGATTTGGGCCAGCTATCGGCAATGGCCTGGCGCGGGTCGGTATCTGTATAGCTAATCTGGAAGGCCGGGATATGTTTTTTAATTTCTTCGGCCAGTTGCGTTGGTGTAAAGCTGATGCCGGCCAGGTTGTACGACGAGCGGATTTTAATTTGCTCTGCCGGTGCATCCATCAAACTAATGGTAGCCCTGATGGCATCTTCCATATACATCATCGGCAGCGCGGTATCTGCCGAAAGGAAGCTTTGGTACTTACCATTCTTTAATGCCTCGTGAAATATGTGCACCGCGTAGTCGGTGGTGCCGCCGCCGGGCGAGGCTTTCCAGCCGATAAGGCCGGGGTAACGGATGCTGCGTACATCAACACCATATTTTTCAAAATAATATTCGCACCAGCGCTCGCCAGCCAGTTTGCTAAAGCCATATACCGTGTTGGGGTCCATTACGCAATACTGCGGCGTATTATACTGCGGCGAGTGCGGGCCGAAAACGGCGATAGAGCTTGGCCAGAAAACCTTGGCCGTTTTAAACTCTACAGCAAAATCAAGCACATGGATAAGGCCGGTCATGTTTAAATCCCAGGCCATTTTTGGCTTTTTTTCGCCTACGGCAGATAGGATAGCAGCCAGCAGGTAAACCTGGGTTGGGCGATGTTTATCAAATATGTGGTGCAGGTTATGCTTATCAAGCACATTTACAATTTCGAAGGGGCCGCTGTTGCGGATGGCGTAGGTAGGATCGTTAATATCGGAGGCGATTACATTTTCGGCACCGTGAATGCCGCGTAATGCCATAACCAATTCGGTACCAATTTGACCATTGGCACCGATCACTAAAATTTTTTCAGTCATCAACTTTTAGTTTTGGCAAATGTAGGAATTTGCCTGAAAAAGTTAACCGTTGATTTAGTAGCAAGTAGCAAGTAGTAAGTATCAAGATTGTTGCAATAGCAATAGCAGTATCAAGTCGTTAGTATCAAGTAGTAAGATAGCTGCAAAAAAATCACGGGTCAAAATCTTGCTACTTGATACTAACTACTTGATACTTCTTTAAACTTTTTTGCTTTATTTTGCTTTTATGTTAAAAATCAGACTTGCCCTGCTTTTATTAGCATCGATAGCCTGCAGCACATCGGCAATTGCCCAGCAAACCGATTCGCTGAAAAAGGACACCGTTAAAATTGATACCGCCGTGGTTAACAGGTTGCGTGTGAGCCCGCGCCCAAATTCAATCCCAACACGGGTGAGGCCCATCCAGATCCAGCGCGAGCAAATCCCGGTTACCATGCTTGACTATAAAGTTATCCATTGGAAAAAAGCGGTAGCGTTCGGGCTCAACTTCAGTCAGTCGGCTTTTACCAGCAACTATAGCGCCGGAGGTGTAAATTCGGTGGCCCTGGGTACAAACTTTGTATACCACACCGAGTATAACAACGCGCCTTTCAGCTATGTATCTGAGCTTAACCTTACTTATGGCGTAGCCAAAAATAAAGGCCAGGGCAAACGTAAAACCAACGACAGGATTTACTTTGATAATAAGGTAGCCTCGCAATTATCTAAGCACTGGTACCTGTTCGGCGCGCTAACGTTTGAGTCGCAGTTTGACAAAGGATTTAACTATGTAGACCAGGGCAACGGTCGTTTTGATGCTCAGCAGATCTCGAATTTTATGGCGCCCGGCTATTTAACCGAATCGTTGGGTTTGGAGTATAAGCCAGCCCCCTATTTTGATTTGCGTTTAGGTACGGGTACCGCAAGGCAAACTTTTGTTTTAGATAAAAGTGTACGACGCTTTCAAACAGATAACTACGGCGTTGATACCAACAAAACCGTAAAAAACGATTTAGCATTTCAAATGGTAGCCCTATTTGATAAGGATATCATGAAAAATATCCACCTGAACACACGTTATGCATTGTTTATCCCGTATGGCCAGTCGCTTAAATATGTTACCCACCGTGTTGATGCCGTGTTATCGGCCCGGGTAAACCGTTTAATCAACGTTACCATTAATGGTACGCTGTTATATGATCAGCATACCTCAAAAGATGCCCAGGCTACAGAAGGCCTGGCGCTGGGAATGTTGTACAGGTTCCCTTAATGGTCATTGGTAAAAATTGGGTAGCTGCAGATTTGTTTTTTTTGACTTTATTTCGGTCTTTTTTTCTCAAAAAAGCTCACGCTCCTCCGGCAGCATGCCATTAAAAAGCAATTGTATAAAAGTTGTATTTTTTTGAAGTTTCTTACAGCTTATTTGAATCAAATCATGCAATTTTTGTGATTTTTCGCGTTTTTTTGCATTAAATATTGCAAAAACAGCGTTAAAGGGCCTCTTGAAAAAACCGGTAGCAAAACATTTAAAAAAAAACCGGACTTTGTTTTTGGGCCGATTTTGCCGCACCAAAAACGGCATATACATCTGTCTTAAAATTAACTTTCAAAATCATACCTTTGTAACCTCAAAACTGGGATATTACAATGTTTGAAAATCTTTCGGATAAACTCGACAGGGCCTTTAAGGTACTGAAGGGGCAAGGAACTATTACTGAGATAAACGTGGCCGAAACCATGAAGGAGATCCGCAAGGCCCTTCTGGATGCCGACGTAAACTATAAAACCGCCAAAGCATTCACTGACGATGTAAGGCAAAAAGCACTGGGTAATAATGTATTAACAGCCATATCGCCAGGCCAGTTGCTTACCAAGCTCATGAACGATGAGCTTACCGCGCTTATGGGCGGTACCACAGCCGAGCTGGAAATAAAGGCATCGCCAACCATTATCCTGATTGCAGGTTTAAACGGTGCGGGTAAAACAACTTTTACCGGCAAGCTGGCCAATTATCTTAAAACGCAAAAAAACAAAAAGCCCTTACTGGTTGCCGATGATATTTACCGCCCAGCGGCTATTGATCAGCTGGAAGTATTAGGCCAGCAAATAGGCGTACCGGTATATTCAAACCGCGAATCGAAAGATCCTGTTGCCATTGCGCTGGAGGGTATTGCTTTGGCCAAACAAAATGGCCATAATATAGTGATTATTGATACCGCCGGCCGCCTGGCTATTGACGAAGCCATGATGGTGGAAATTGAGCAGGTAAAAAGCGCAGTAAAACCACATGAGATATTATTTGTGGTTGACTCTATGACCGGCCAGGATGCCGTAAACACCGCTAAAGTGTTTAACGACAGGCTTGATTTTACCGGGGTAGTATTAACCAAGCTTGATGGTGATACCCGCGGTGGTGCAGCCTTATCTATTAAATCGGTTGTAAATAAGCCGATTAAGTTTATAGGTACCGGCGAAAAAATGGAAGCGCTTGATGTTTTCCACCCCGATCGTATGGCATCCCGTATCCTGGGCATGGGTGACGTTGTCTCTCTGGTTGAGCGCGCCCAGCAGCAGTTTGACGAGAAGGAAGCTGCCGAGCTGCAAAAGAAGATCCGCAAAAACAAATTTGATTTTAACGATTTTTACAGCCAGATACAGCAGATCAAAAAAATGGGTAACATGAAGGATCTGATGGGCATGATTCCCGGCGTAGGCAAAATGATGAAGGATGTTGAAGTTGATGATAATGCTTTTAAAGCTATCGAGGCCATCATCCAATCCATGACACCATTCGAAAAATCGAACCCCGAAACTATTAACCAAAGCCGCCGTAACCGGATAGCCAAAGGTTCCGGAACTGATTTAACCGAAGTAAACCGGCTAATGAAACAGTTTGACGATATGAAAAAGGTAATGAAGCAAATGAGCAACCCCGCCGCCATGGCCAGCATGATGCGCCGGATGCCCAAAATGTAAGTTTGCCGGCTTTTTATAGCGCATATTTAAAAAATACACTTAGGCCCCGGATATTTACCGGGGCTTTTTTTGCTTTAGGGCATTGCTTTTAATGCCCGGCAAACTGTCTGCTTTTTTTTATTTTTCGGCAAGCTTTTGTTGTCTTTTGTCTGCTATTCTATACAAAAACAGTTCAAATTTCCTATTATTCTGGCTTTATTTTTCCAATGGCATATCATTTGTCTATGTAATGTCATGATACCGGTTTAATAACCCGGCATGCAACATAAACTTAATAGATAGATAAAATGAAAACTTTAGTTAAATCAGTATTATTTACAGCAGCTTTATTCGCAGCAAAATCCGGTATTGCACAGGTTAACGTAGGTGCAGCAACGGCAACAAAAATTGTTACCCAAACTGCATTACCATCTGTGAATGCTGCTACTGTGGCTCAAAAAGCCGCAGCTACAACTACCAATATCAGCAACCAGGCCGCCGCACAGGCCCAAAGCGCTGCCGCCCGTACCGCAGCCCAAACTCAGGCAGCAACTAACGCGGCCGCCGCACAATCGCAGGCAACTGCAAACCAGGCTGCCAACGTAAGCGGAACAGCTAACGCTGCCGCCGTAACAAATGCCGATGCAGCAGTTAACAAAACCGACGCTGCAGCAAGCCTTGCAGGTTCGGGTAGTGTAAGTGGTTCAGCATCGGCAGATAAAGCCGCAACAGCCGCAGGTAGCGCAGTTACAGCATCAAAAGATGCCGCAAACAATGCCTCAGCAGATGTTAGCGCTAAAGCAAATAACGTTGCAGCTAAAGCCGCAGCAGCTAAAAATGCCTCGGTTAATGCTGCTTCTGCAGCAAGCAAAAAAGCAATAGCTGCCAGGAAAAACGTAAGTATTAGCAGCAAAGGAAGCGTAAGCAGTTCTGGTAGTGCAGCTACAACTACAAAAAGTACCAAAGCAAGCTTATCACACAGTGGCTCATCTGCAACCACGGTAAAAGCAGGTAAAAAAAGCGCTACTGTTAGCGCTTCGGGCAGCAGCTCAACTAAAGTAAGCGCTGCTAAACAATAACATCAAATTATAATAATATCATTAGCAAAAGGGCCGTTAACGGCCCTTTTGTTGATTTAAAACATACGCTAAGCACATCAAATCCTTTATGAAAAAATATAAACTTATCGTGCTGCTTATTATTATGGGCAGCGGTACAGTCTCATTTGCACAGCGAACCGTTACCGATACGGCATCTAAAAAGCCGCAGGTAAAGGAGTTGTTTGTAAATGCCGGACTCCAATATATTTCCAACTTAACGTACGCCGGCCGTCGCGACGATAGCAGCGTGCCATTATTACTGCCAACGCTTACCCTGGTAAGCAAACACGGATTTTTCTTAAGTGCAATAGGCTACTTTGATCTTAACGGATCAAAATCGGGCGCCGAAGGATTAAGTATAACTCCCGGATATGTTTTTGGGTTTGATAGTAAAAAGTATTACGGCGGCACCATATCGGCCACTAAGTTTTTTATTACCGGCAGCAGCCCTATCATCCTCTCGTCTTTTAATGCCACCATTGATGGTTCATTGTACGCCAACCCCGATAATATTGTAAAACTGAGCATTGGCGGTAGTTACCGCTTTGACAAAAACAACAAAAACGATATCATCAATACTGCCGAACTATCTAAGGAGATATTTGCAGTTAAAACCGGTGCCACGAAATTAAATGGCCTTAAGCTTACGCCAACCGCATCGCTATATGCCGGTACACAATCGTTTTACCAAACCTACTACACCGAGTCGCAGGTAACCCGGTCGGTAGAAACTCCGCAGAAACAAACGCCTATTAACATATTGTTTCCAAATCAGCCTAAGCAAACTATCATCACCCAAACCGTAACCCAGGAAAATCAAAAGGAAGTAAGGAAATATCAGTTGCTTGCCTTTAGCGGGTCGATGCCGGTTACCTATGTTATAAACAAAGTGCAGATAGTTTTTACACCATACCTCATAAAACCATTTAACCAGGTTGATTATGTGAGTAATACATCAAAAAATGGGCTTTACTTTTTATTTTCGGCGGGTGCCAGCGTAACTTTTTAATATAATTGCGTTTTTTCTCGCGTAAAAATATTAACACATGGTTTAAATGCTATGGTTTTTTATAAACTTCGCATTTAAACCGTTTTGTATGCGTTCAATCCTCTACTATAAAAAACTATTTCCTGCAGCTTTTGCCTTTTTTACGTTATCTGCCCATGCCCAGGTTCCCGGCTCGGCTATTGATGTGCAGCACTACAATTTTGCGTTACAGCTTAATGACGATAACAATAATATAAAAGGCGAAGCCACCGTAGCCATAAAATTTATAAAGGATGCTGCTTCATTTAACCTGAACCTGGCAAAAAAGAATGCAGGTGGCAAAGGGATGACGGTATCAGCAGTAACCGAGAATGGTAAAGGCCTTAAATTTGAACAGGATAGCGATGCTGTTAAAATATACACACTGGTAAAAGCCCCCAGCAGGCATAATTTTGTAATTAGCTACGAAGGTGTACCTGCCGATGGCCTGATCATATCAACCAACAACTTTGGCCACCGTACTTTTTTTGGCGATAACTGGCCAAATAGGGCCCATAATTGGCTCCCCTGCGTTGACGACCCGGCAGATAAAGCTACCGTTGACTTTGAAGTAACCGCGCCCGATCATTACCAGGTGGTGGCCAACGGTTTACAACTGGAAGAGAAAGCCCTGGATAATCACTTAAAACTTACCCATTGGCAGGAAAACGTGGTGCTGCCTACCAAAGTAATGGTTATTGGCGTTGCCGAATTTGCCATTGACCATCCCGGCGATGTAAGCGGTATCCCGGTTTATTCCTATGTGTTTCCCGAAAACAAGGAGGCCGGTTTTAAAAACTATGCTATTGCCAAAGATATACTGCCGTTTTTCATCAAAAAAGTTGGCCCTTACAGTTACGAGAAACTGGCCAACGTACAATCGAAAACGATATTTGGCGGGATGGAAAATGCAAGCGCGATATTTTACTTTGAAGAGTCGGTTACCAGCAAAGGCATCGAGGAGTTAATGGCGCACGAAATAGCCCACCAATGGTTTGGTGATGGCGCAAGCGAAAAAAACTTTGCCCACTTATGGTTAAGCGAAGGTTTTGCCACCTACATGACCAACCTATACCTGGAGAATAAATATGGGGCCGATACCTTAAAAAAGCGGCTAATTGAGGATAGGCAAACCGTTATTGATTTTGAAAAGAAAAGGCTGAGCCCCGTTGTTGATACCGCTGTAAAAAACAAGTACATGCAATTGCTAAACGCCAACAGTTACCAAAAGGGCGGCTGGGTACTGCATATGCTTAGACGCAAGCTGGGGGATGTTATATTTTGGAAAGGCGTAAGTAATTATTACACCATGTATAACGGCCGCAACGCGAACACTGCCGACCTATGCGCAGTGATGGAAAAAGCCAGCAGCCAAAACCTAAAACTATTTTTTAAACAATGGTTACGAACAGCCGGTCACCCCGATTTAAAGATAACATGGATGCAACGCGCAAATAGTTCTGTTGTCGAAATATCGGTAACACAAAAACAGGCATCGCTTTACGAGTTCCCGTTGGAGCTTACGGTTAACGGCAAGCCCTACACCATGAATATTAAAAATAAAGAAACCGGGCTTAAAGTGCCGGTGACTACTGGTGACGCTAAAATAATGGTTGATCCTAACGTAAATTTACTGGCATCCTTTAGCCTGGAAGGCATTACTGCACAGAAGTAATAAGCTTGTTACTATTTGCTAAATAAATCAACAGCCTATTGATTTATAAATTTTTATAATTATCATTGTGTAATACCTACACAATGATAATTATTGGTTTATTGCCCAATGAATCATGGTAATGGTATACGTTATTCATCCCCCGGATAATCCATAAACCAATTATATTAAACCAGATAACCATGAATAAAAACTCAACATTTTGGGCTTTGCTGGCCTTTTGCCTGCTGCCATTATTTGGCTACAGCCAAAGCAGCGATGCCATTATTGCCGGCGAAAGTGTAGCCGTAACCAGCACCGATGCAGGGCAGGTACGCGGGTACATCCACAACGGCACCTTTAATTACAAAGGCATACCTTACGCAACTGCCAAACGTTTTATGGCACCCGAAAAGCCCGCTCCATGGCAGGGTGTCCGCGCATCGCTGGTATACGGCGCTGTTTGTCCTATCGACCCAACCACTACCGTTAACGACCCTATCGAGTTTGGCTTTCAGCACAACTGGGGCTATATGAATGAGGATTGTCTGAAACTCAACGTTTGGACTCCAGGCATTAACGATCAAAAGAAACGCCCCGTAATGGTTTGGCTGCATGGCGGCGGTTTTGCTGCCGGCTCGGCCATTGAACTGCCATCCTATGACGGCGAAAACCTGAGCAAAAAAGGCGATGTTGTGGTGGTATCCATTAACCATCGCTTAAACCTGCTGGGCTTTTTAAACCTATCGGCCTATGGCGATAAATATAAATCATCGGCCAACGTGGGTATGATGGATATTGTTGCTGCCCTGCAATGGGTAAAACAAAATATAGCCAGCTTTGGCGGCGATCCGGATAACGTAACTATTTTTGGCCAGTCGGGTGGTGGCGGCAAGGTTACTACCTTAATGGCGGCGCCATCAGCAAAAGGCTTGTTCCATAAAGCTATTGTACAAAGCGGCAGTTACCAGTCAAAATTTATGGATAACGATGTATCAAAAAGAATTGGCGCGGCTATGCTGGAAGTATTGAACCTGCAGCCAAACCAGGCTGATTCGTTACAAACCATATCATACGAACGCCTGAGCGCCGCCGCAAAAAAAGCGTTACCTAAAGTTGCCCAGCAATTAAAAACCGAAGGTAAATCCGTTGCCGGTTTTGGCCTGGGCTGGGAGCCGGTTAACGATGGCGTGTTTTTACCCTACCAGTTAAATGACCCGGCCGCTGCCGAACTATCAAAAAACATTCCCTTACTGGTTGGCTCAACTAAAACCGAATTTATGGCCTCGCTGATAAACCCGGCTATCCGTAACTTTAGTATGGACGATGTTAAAGGATATCTTCAAAAAAAATATGCTGATAAAACAGAAGCTTATATGGCCGAGGTTTTAAAAGCCTACCCGGGCACTGTAAAACCATCCGATTACCTGGATATCGATTTAGCAACTTTCAGGCCGGGTGTTATCCGCCAGGCCAACGCAAAATCGGCAGTAACCGGCGCGGCGCCGGTTTATATGTATATGTTTACCTGGCAATCACCAGTGGCCGATGGCATGTTTAAATCCATCCATTGTATCGATATCTGTTTTGAGTTTGATAACATTAAACGCTGCGAAGAAATGACCGGCGGTGGTAAGGATGCCTACGCCTTAGCCAATAAAATGAGCCAAGCCTGGATAAATTTTGCCCGTACCGGTAACCCAAATGCCAAGGGCTTACCCAACTGGCCTGCTTACACCGCCCAAAACGGAGCGGCTATGTTATTTGATAACAAAGCCGAAGTAAAATACCATCATGACGCTGCCCTGCTTCAAATGGCATCGGCAAAATAAAAATCTCCCACTTTAATAGTATAAAACGGCTGCCTTTTGGTGGCCGTTTTTGTTTACCCGGAAGATAACGCCATTCCGGTTTATTGACATTTAGTCGCTTGCCAAACTTTTATATGGCTATCTTCAAAAATTTGAAATTTTTACATAATATAATTTTGCAGTTTGCGTTATCAACCAAACAATCCATTCCATCGGCTCGTTTAACTACCAACTATTAACCTTTAAACCATTAACATCATGAACACAGCAGCAATTAAATCCATGTATGTAACCGCTTACAGATGGAACGCCAGAAATTTCGGACAAGGTGGCCTACCCAAATTTAACTCGCTTTTTGGCGTTAGTTTCCTGTTAATCCTTTTGCTAACTAACCTGCTGATGTTTACCCAGCTTTGCTTACACCAAAAATGGTTTAATATTAACCAGGTAACTGCAACTGTAATACTTTTGGCCGCCTCGGGCGCACTGCTGCTTAATTACTTTATATTACTAAACAACGGCCGGTTTAAAAAATGGAATATTGCATTTGAAAAACTGAGCAAAAACAATCAAAAAGTATGGTCAATTATGTTGATGGCCTATGCTGTGATTTCCTGTGTCTTTTTCCTGTTTGTAAATACCATTTGATCTTTCAAAAAATATCAGCCTGATTTTGACCGTGTTGGGTACACAATAACAAAATTTAACTATCCGGTTATTTTAGGGCTATGCTAATTACATGAATTGTGTGTTATTTTGTATTATCTGCCGGCAATACCGGCGGGTAATATAAAGTATACCGTAACCATGAAAAAAATCACAAAATTCAGCTGTTTTATTTCCTTACTTACCTGCGCCATAGTAAACGTTGCCCAGGCACAAACCAAAGCCGACGTGTTTAACCCTAAAGTACCGGTTACCTGGCTGGGAATGGATTTTTCCCAGGCAAGGTTTATTGGTTCTGAAGCGGCATACAAGGCGTCGGGCGAACTATTGAACTCCGAGTTTGTAGGTAAATTTATCCCGGCATGGGCAAACCTGTTTATAACCGAGCCAAAAACATACAACGTGCCCCGTGCTTCGCACCGAGATAGTGTACACTTTGCATTCAAGGTTACCGAAGCTGTAAATAACGCCATCACCAAAAACTTTTTTACCGAGAAGCCAAGCGACTTTAGTACCCTTAAAGAAAAAGACATTGTTGATTTGGTAAAGAATTATGATTTCCAGGGCCAGAAAGGCCTGGGCATGATGATGTTTGTTGAAGGTATGAGTAAAGCAACACATGAGGCCGGTGCCTGGGTAACCTTTGTAAACATGAACGATAAAACGGTTTTATTTACCGTTTACAAAACCGGGAACAGCCGTGGTTTCGGCTTCCGCAACTATTGGGCACATTCGTGGTACAACATCCTGAAAGATTTTGCAAGCGATTTTGATACGTATAAACAACGGTTATAACATTTAACAGCGGCGCCCATAAGGCGCCGTTTTTGTTTTAGGGCACATTTTTATATTCCTTTTATGTTGCGATACTTAAAAATTTTTATCTTACGCTTTGAACAAACTTTATCATCGTGTTAGTTAAAACTTTTGGCAGTGCGGTTTATGGGATACAGGCTATCACCATTACAGTTGAGGTAAATATAGCGGCAGGGACCAAATATTTTATTGTGGGCCTGCCCGATGTGGCTATTAAGGAAAGCTATTTCCGTATTGATTCGGCACTAAAAAATTGCAATTTCAGGATGCCGCGCCAGCAGGTAGTGGTAAATATGGCCCCGGCCGATATCAAAAAAGAAGGCTCGTCATATGACCTCACCATTGCTACCGCCGTGTTAGCCGCCTCGGGCCAGTTGGATGCCGAAGAATTGGATAAGTATATCATTATGGGCGAACTATCGCTCGATGGCAGCTTACAACCCATCAAAGGTGCGTTGCCCATCGCTATACAGGCCCGTAAAGATGGCTTTAAGGGTTTTATTCTCCCTAAACAAAACGCCCGCGAGGCCGCTATTGTAAATGACCTGGAGGTTTATGGTGTTGAAAACATTAAAGAAGTGGTTGGCTTTTTTAATGGCGATATTAAGCTCGAACCTGTAATAGTAAACACCCGCGAAGAATTTTACGACAGCCTGTGCAACTATGATAGCGACTTTAGCGAAGTACGCGGCCAGGAAAACATCAAACGCGCGCTGGAAATTGCAGCCGCCGGTGGTCATAACGTTATCCTGATAGGCCCGCCGGGAGCCGGCAAAACTATGCTGGCCCGCAGGCTGCCATCTATTTTACCACCGCTAAGCTTATACGAAGCGTTAGAGACCACCAAAATTCATTCCGTTGCAGGTAAGCTTGCAGCTGCCGATGCATTAGTAACTATCAGACCTTTCAGGAGCCCGCACCATACCATCAGCGACGTAGCACTCGTAGGCGGCGGCAGCAATCCCGCCCCCGGCGAAATTTCGCTGGCCCACAATGGTGTTTTGTTCCTGGATGAATTGCCCGAATTTAAACGCAGCGCCCTGGAAGTAATGCGCCAGCCGCTTGAAGAACGCCGCGTAACCATATCAAGAGCAAAGTTTACGGTTGATTACCCTTCAAGCTTTATGCTGGTGGCCAGTATGAACCCCTGCCCCTGCGGCTATTACAACCATCCCGAAAAAGAATGTATTTGCCCGCCGGGAATGGTGCAAAAATACCTAAGCAAAATATCCGGCCCGTTGTTGGACAGAATCGACCTGCATGTGGAGGTTACCCCGGTTAATTTCAACGAGCTATCGTCAGACAGGCTGGCCGAAAAAAGTGAAAACATCCGCGAACGCGTAATCAATGCCCGCGAAATTCAGATAGAACGATTTGGCAACCGCCCCGATTTACATGCCAACGCCCAAATGAGCCCCCAAATGGTACGCGACCTGTGCAAAATAGATACAGCCGGCCAAACCCTTCTGAAAAAAGCCATGGAAAAGCTTGGCCTGAGCGCCCGCGCCTATGACCGCATCCTGAAAGTGGCCCGCACCATTGCCGACCTTGCCGCCAGCGAAGAAATTAAACTGGAACACCTGGCCGAAGCTATTCATTTCAGGAGTTTGGATAGAGAGGGCTGGGCTGGGTAATTTTAGTTGATATGAAATTTCAAGGCTTAGTAATCTGAAGTAAAGAATCGGACATTAAATATGCTAAATCATGAATAAAGAAGAAAAAAAATATGCGCTTTCAGGCATAGTGTTACGTTATCTCACATACAAGATAACCGAAAACCTGAGGAAGCTGTATCTTGATGTCGATTTTCAAGAACATAATATCATATTGACGGCGTATTATCAGACAGAACCCAATAATATCGAATTGGATTTATTGGATGACATCGTCACTAACAGCAGCGCACCGATTCCCGATTTCAGTGTCGAAGCGAATATCAAATTAGTCAAAGATTACAAGGACGATGAAAAACATGATTATCTGATCTTCGCATTTTTTGATGAAACCCGATATGACTATGATTTATAATAACTCGTAGTAAGATAGTTTAAATTCATATCCATAAACCAATATACCCGCATAACACCTTGCCGTCTCAATCAACAACAGAGCGTTTTTTCTCCCTTACTTCGATTGCTCAATCAATTGTTTAGCTATTTCTATTTTGGCATCTACAAGCTTGCCCGCAATGGTTGGGTCGGCAAGCATTACGTCCTGGTCATCTATTTCAATACTGTTAAGTATAGCCAAAGATGTACCCACTGTACTTGTTTTTTGCAGGTTGGTGGTATAATCAAGCGCCTGTTTTAAAGTAGAGTTGTATATGGCTAAAAATGTGCCGCCAATTAACTGGGTAATTACGCCGGCCGATGTTGACAAAATGGATACCAGCGATGTGTTTTTATCGGTGCTATCGCCGCTGATAGCCTTGCCTATGCCCCAAAATATCAGTATAAAACCAATAATCATTACAATAACGCTCAGTATAAAAGTCCAGGTATTTTGTTCCAGGTTACGGCGGTAGTAGGTATCAAGGGTAGTTTGGGCCGATACCCAGCTCAGCCTGATATCCTTTGGGTTATTACTGGCATTTAGCTGGGCCCTGGCGCGTTCGGCCTTGTCGCGCTCAAGGCTTATCCGGTACCCGGTTATCAACAGCAAAAAAATGTCGACACCTAAAAATACCGCAATTGGCGTTGCCCATGGCGACCACCAATTACCGCCGGTTATAAATTGGCTGAGGCCATACTTGTTAAAAAAGGATTTTGATACCGTATTTTGCACCCTATCGGTCAATTCATTGGGATTATAGCCTGCCGTATCTGAAAGTTTGCTTAAACTTTCAATCACCTGCTTATCATTATCCATGCGGATAACGCTATCTGTTGTCATAAAGCGGTCTATCGGTATTGCCATGTAGCCGCCGTGAGCCATTTCATGCGTCATATCTGTACGTACGCTATCAATATATTGGGGCGTGAGCTTTTTGTTAAGATGCCTGGCAAGTACCTTGTTTGTAGACAAAACAAGGTCTATTGACCTCGATTTTTCAAAAATATAGTTCACCCTGAAATAAGAGGCCAGCAGATAAAATATGATACCCAATATAATCGTAAGCATTTGTATCCGGTAAGCCATCCGCATGTATTGAAGTACCGACCTTACAGGCTTGGTGGACTGTTGTATTGAGGGGGCGTTAAGTGGTTGGGCCATGAGCTGTGAAGATTAGGTATACTTGTAACGAAATGGGCTGTTTAAAGGTACATTTTTTGTTCAACAATAATCATAACAAATTGTAACAGAGGGCATAAATAAACAAAAGTGATTTTATACCACCCTTGAGCGCGATAAAAAAACGTTCGCAAGTCATCAAAGTCCAATCATTGGCCAGCCTGTTGATATATCGCCTTGTCATCCTAAAAAACAACAAAGCCCCGCAATATTTCTATTGACGGGGCCTCTCCCCTATTTATTAACCTAACGGCCAATTTCTTTTAACGACAGCGCACGCTAAATTTAGCAGTGATGTTTAGGGTATTGCTGCCTGCATCATAAATAGCCGAGCCATTTATACCGCTTGCAGACGGTAAAGTGAAGTTTCGCGGCGCCATGGTAAACACCGATGTTTGGTACCATACGTAGCTATTGTAAGCGTACATGTAATATTGATCGCCGTTAAATAATTTAATGCTATACCTGCCATTGCTGCCTGTAATACCTGCGCCAAAAGCATATTGGATAACGCCCCGGTTTACGTAGGCGTAAGTCCATGCGTTTTGATTGAGCCGCGCTGCACCAACATCGTAAAGGAAAAACCAGCCTGAAGGCAGCAGGTTGATGTTTTTATTGCTGCAATAGCCCTGCATATTAAGGGTAACATTGATGAGCGAAGGCGTAGCCGGGCTACCAAAACTCAAATCGACAGAACCCTGGCTACATGGGTTAAACAGGCCGGTTTGTGCAAGTATGGGCAGCCGCGGGTTAAGGTATAAGTTAAAGCTGCTGATAACAACCTTGCATTGCGCAATGCTGGGCACATATGGAAATACTACTACATCGCCATCGTGTACAAATTCGCCATGGGCGCCGGCCAGGTATTGGTTGTTGGGTGTAACAATGGTTACATCATAAATACCGCTGTTGCCCGCCCCGCAGTGAATGCGCACGGTTAGCGGCGTAAAACAGGTGCCGTATGGATGCCCGGCCACCGCCCAACTCCAATCAAGGTTAAAGCAGCACAGATGCGAGGTTTCAAAATTGGCAATAAGGTTGCCGCCGCTATCATTAGTTATAGTTACATCGCCTTCGCTTTTCCATTGCCCGGTTTCTTCGGTAAGGCTCCATAGCGGCACGGTGTCGCCGGCTTTAATATTATTGCCGGTAATAAAGTTTGTGGTGTTAGGATCCAGCTTCATACTCACCTGTATAGGCTGCGAAAAATGCCTTACCTGTGTACCGGCCGCCGACATTTTAATGGACAATAAACCCGCCGACACAAAATTGATGGCATTGCCGCCATTAACCTGGTTGCCCGCCTTATCTATCACATTGGTAGGGCTAAAACCTCCGGGAAAGGCTCCGTATGAAGTTGTAGAAACGGCGCTGAAATCAACAATATTGGATGTTAACGCCGATGCGTTTATAGCCGAGCCATCTGCATCAAGCATTTCTGTACCGGGTAAAATTTTAATCTGTGCCGTTTCAACCATGCCCGACCGTTGCGGCAGGTTAAGGGTAGCCCCGGCAGATACGCCGTTGGATAAGGGTGTGGTAGTTGCCAAAACAGATGTACCTGCGGGTGGGTTGGCATATTCAACCACGCCAACATCAACAATTTTTGCACTATCTTTTGTAATGGTAACGGTTTGCACTATGGGCGCATACCCTGGGATATCGGCCGATACATTGAATGTTACCGGCGACGAAGGCGAGGGAGCAGCGTTGGCGGTAAGCGATAAAGGTAAAAAGCCATGCGAGGCCTTAAAATCGCTGGTCGATCCACCGTCCATTTGTACCAGTGCTGCATCTCTGCCGGTTATTTTAACATCAAAATCGCCGGGCTGATTAGCGGAATTCGCATTAGCGTTGGCAAAACGTAATAACACAGGCGCTTTGGTAAGCGTGGTTTCGTTAATGGTGAGTGCTATGCCTTCATTGGGTTTCCGGCAGCTATTCAGGGTTAGTACCAGTACCATGCACGCAATCATTAAAAAAATATTAATAAGCGCACTACCCTGTTTTGCCGGGTTAATTTGTGAGTGGAGTTTAAAGGTGTTTTTCATGATGATATTTTATCTGATTCGTAAATTAAAATTGAGCTGAACAACAGGCATCCAACGATAGCCCTGCATATTTTTATTGAATTGTATGTTATTGGCATCGTTATCTGATAGTAGCTTTGTGCCCGTAAACGAAGTGCCTGGCCTGGATAGGTAATATGTACCAACATCAAGATTTACATTTAAAAGCCGGCCCGGAAATCCTTTAAAAAGGGCGATGCCCAGGTAAGGCGCAACACCTTTCCACGTAACATCGGCCTGCAGCACACCAATCTGATCTTTGGTGAGCGATTGGCTCCCGATGTTATAACCACCAGATGGTGTAATAACGGCAGTTGCCTTACCTTGTGTAATATATGAGGCACCGCCTACCAGCCGGAAGCTATTGGTTTTAAAAGGCGAATAATCGGCCAGCAAATGGACATTAGAGAAACTGGTTGAAAACTGCCCCTGTACCGGGAAACCGAAAAACTGGAAGCCCCTGTTTGCATTTATCGGGATGATACCAAAGCCAAGCCGGCCGGATAATTTTGGCAAAAAACCATATTTCACATCGGCGCCTATGCCCTGGCTGCCAACAAGTACCTGTAAGGATATGGGCGAAACAAACTGCGCGGTATTGCCGCTGCCGGTTTCCGTTTTGGTGTTACTTTGCTGTGCATAGGCAACAATGTAAAAAAACATGGTTAAAAGAGTGGAGATAAAGGTTTTCATTGGTATTGGGTTTAATAGGTGTTTTTATTTTGTCGGGTAAGCGCCGTGATGCATATCAGCATTATTGCTATTGTTACAAGGATATATTCCATGGCTTTGGGGTTTAATGTATTAGTTGTTTGTGTATCTTGTACCGTTTATTAAGGCTACAACAGTGCTGCTTTCCGGTGCATTTATTAGTTGTTTTTAACGATACAATTTTATGGGGTGGCGGCAAGGCGTGCAATACAAAGCTGTTTGTATTTTTTGCGGCGGTAATAAAACATAGGTTTACAAGTAATTAGTACGATGGAAATGACAACTGAAAAACTATCAGTGATCATAGCAGATGATCATACATTATTTATAAACGGGCTTAGCATGTTATTGCAAAATGAGCCGGATATTGAGATCATGAATACAGCGGCAAATGGCAAAGAGGTGTTGGGGCTGCTCCATACCCATACGCCCACGCTGGTATTGCTTGATATTAACATGCCGGGCATTAATGGCTTCGAGGTGCTTAAACGGATAAAGTCTTACTATCCCAAAATAAAGGTGGTAATGCTATCTACCTATAACGAACAACACCTTATTGAAAAAGCAAAGGCCACCGGCGCCGATGGTTACCTGTTTAAAAATGCCGAAAAAGAGGAGCTATTGAGGGTAATGCGGCAAGTAGCCCAGGGGCAGCAATGCTTTCCGTACAAACCGCCGGTTGTTAACTCCACATTTGATGACGCCGACCCTTTTTTAAAGCAATTTCAGCTTACGAAAAGAGAAACCGAATTGCTGCAATTTATTAAGCAGGACTATACCAACCAGCAAATGGCCAATCACCTGCACTTAAGCATTTATACTGTTGAAACACACCGCAAAAACATCATGCAAAAACTGAATCTGAAAAACCCGGTGGAACTTACCAAGTTTATATTGCAGTATAATTTGTAAAGGGGCGGCTTGCAGGTAAAGAGACAGCGTTATAAGCGGTTTGGAAAAATTTAGGGATATGGTGAATGTACACGGATGTTAACGGTTATCTTTTAAACAGCTGTTGAAGCAAAATAACCCGCCGGCATTTTTTAAATGCTGGTTTTCATTCATCCCTAAAATCCATCAAACACAAAATTTTCTTTAACCAGCGGTTTGCGGGGCAGCATATCGGGGCGGATGGCAGCTTGGTATACAAACGAGGCAACAATGATGGCCGCTTGCTTAAGGTCGTCAATTATCAGGTGGTCATAATCGTCCAGGTTGCTGTGATGGGTGCGGGTTTCGTAATCAATAGGATCCTGCACAAACTGAAAACCGGGGATGCCCGCCCAATCGAAACTGAGGTGGTCTGTTGAACCAGTGTTGCTCATAGTTACGGTTTGGGCACCCAGATCGGCAAATGGCTTAAACCATTCCGTAAATATGGGTTTTACAGCCGGGTTATTTTGGGCGTAGATGCCCCTTATTTTGCCGGTGCCGTTATCGAGGTTAAAATAGGCTGATACCTTTGCTTGTTCGGGTTTTAGGGCGAATGTTGTACCATCCATAAAATGTTTTTTTGCATAATTAAAAGAACCTAACAAGCCCTGTTCTTCACCGCTCCAAAGGGCTATACGGATGGTTCGTTTAGGTTTAAGTCCCAATGAATCCAGCAATCTCACGGCCTCCATCATCACAATACAGCCGGCGGCGTTATCAGTGGCACCCGTGGCGGCCTGCCATGAATCAAGATGGCCGCCAAGCATTACCAGTTGGGGTTTCAGTTTAGCATCGATGCCAGGAATTTCGGCAACCACATTGTAGCCTTTTGTATCATCGGTTGTGAGGTTGCCACTGATATTTAAAGCCAATTCTACTTTGTGGCCGGATAGGATGAGCCTTTTTATTTTTTGCCCGTCTTCTGCCGACATGGTTACCTTGGGTACGGTTTCGGCCACTGTTGTTTTGTAGCCCCCATAGGCCTGTACAACAACGGTTCCGTTATGGTTATTGCTGCCGGTAGTAATATAGGCCAGTGCGCCTGATGATTTAAGCAACTCATCAACCTTAGCAAAAATTTTAAAGTAGCCTTTATACATCTGTATCGTCGATTTATCAATCATGTAGGCATCTTTAAGATTAGCCAGGGCCGTATCTGCCAATCGGGTTGCCGATGGTTCAAATCTTTCGGCGCTGCTGGCGGCACCGCCGGTTACCAACACAAATTTGCCTTTAAAATCGGCGGCATGGCTGGCCAGGTAAGCGGTATCCATGGCGTTTGCAGGTGTAAGCAGTATTACCTGCCCCTGCTGTAAGCCTTTGGTATTAGCGCTCCATGGGCCTGGATATGCCCGTACAGATTGCACATACGGAGCACGCATTGATATGCTGAAATCCTGCACCTCCCATTGCTTGCCAAATTCGCCCCAGGGCTCCATTTTAGCATTGGTTAAGCCCCATTTTTTCATAGTTTCAACAGCCCAGGTGGCGGCCCGCTTGTAGCCCGGCGAATTGGTGAGCCTCGGGCCCGAAACATCGGTAAGGTAATGCGCAATTTGCGGAATTTGCGAACTGCTAAGCTCGGCGTTCCTGATTTTACGGAAGGCCGCCGTATCAATGGTTTCCTGCTGCGCATAGGCTGCCGTGCAGGCAAACAGGCTAAGGCCCAGTAGCGTTTTAAAGCTCAAGTGTTTCATAATGTGGGAGTGATAGTTAAAAGTAGAGATTTTTTTGATGATATGAATGCCGGATTAAATTATGTACCGAAAATGTGAACCGTAGACCGGGTATGTTTTTTACATAAAACCACAGCGTAAACTTAAATTTTGATGCGCTTATGACTTAGGTTTCCGTTATTTGTTATCCAAGCAACAAGACTATCATGACATTTGATTTTACAAACAAAAGGGTTTTAATCACGGGCGGCTCGCGCGGTATAGGGCGGGCTTGCGCGCAGTTATTCGCAGCTGCGGGTGCACAGGTTGCTATAACCTACTTAAGCAATCAGCAGGCCGCCGAAGAAACAATTGCCTTGCTGCGGGGAACCGGGCACAGTGCATGGCAATTGGCAATACAGGATGCCAGCGCGGTTGAAACCTTTATGAAGGCTTTTATAGCAAAGCATAACGGGATTGATGTATTGGTGAACAATGCGGGTGTATTCCTGGAACACAAGATTATGGATGCTGATTATACTCACTGGCTGGCTATGTGGAAACAAACCATTGATGTTAACCTGATGGGTGTTGCCAACCTGTGTTACTTTGCAGGCCGGCAGATGGCGGAGCAGGGCGGCGGTAAAATAGTGAACATTTCATCCCGTGGGGCATTCCGCGGCGAGCCTGATTGCCCTGCTTATGGTGCAAGTAAGGCAGGTTTAAACTCGATGAGCCAATCGTTGGCTATTGCATTGGCGGCAAAGGGTGTAAGCATACATGTTATAGCGCCAGGGTTTACAGAGACAGATATGACTGCCGACATTTTGAACAGTCCGGCCGGCCGGGCAATAAAAAACCAAAGCCCTTTTGGCCGCGTGGCCAGAGCAGAAGAGGTAGCCCGGCTGGCAGCCATTTTCGCATCTGAGGGGATGGAATTTAGTAGCAGCAGTATTATTGATATTAACGGCGCATCTTACCTAAGGAGTTAAAAAAATAACCCCGGCATGCAAAACAGGCCGGGGTTGAATTTTATTTAGAACAGCAGACTATATTGCTGTGTCCCTGCGTAAAAAGCCGAGTATTAGGGCTATAATAGCAATAACCAACAGGATGTGGATTAAACTACCTACAGAGTAAACAAACGCTCCAATTGCCCAGCCTATGATCAGGATAACGGCAATAATATACAGTAATGAATTCATGATAGATTTTTTTAATTGTTTATAAAAATTGTTTTTCAAATGATGTATTAAATCATTTACAATTTAAATACCAACTCTGTTTTCTACCTTAAATCGCCGGGAATAACGCTTTCATCGCCTGTTTTCTGTACTTAAAACAAGGTAAATAGGTTATTATTCTATACAACTTATCGATCTGCATATGAATAAATGACGTTTTTAAGTTTATAAATTTATCTTATAATTTATAAACTATCTTTTTTTGATAATCCGGAAGGGTTATTTGCTATTCAACTCCAGCTTCGCAAAAAAATCATTAAACATCAGGTTAATATCCAGGCGGGTGTACACACGAATGTTGCGGCCACCTGCATTATAATCATAGCCACCCTGTGCATTTATCTTCGGGCAGTTTTTAAGCACATATTCGCTGCTTGAAGGGTCGGCCTCGAATGATGATTGCAGGGCGGTAAGCAACACCAGCGGGCTATCGCCTAAAACGTACGTTTCGCCAATATTCAGGTGCCATTGCTGGATGCGGGTCATCAAACTCTCTATCACGTTAGTTAAATATTTACCGGCCTCGCCCTGGGGCTTAATTTTGAGTTGCAGCTGCGAATACGGCAGCAAAGCCTGGCGGTATGCATTGCGCGGCACCTGCCACAACTTCAATTGCGAATGGTTAAAAACCGCGCGGGCTGCAGCAATATCAATATTTAAATTGTATTCGGGGTTGGAGTAGCCTGGCGGGGGTAAGGCCAGGTCGGCATATTCGGGACCGCCTATCCATATCAGGGTAAGCTTGCCGGCAATAGCTGGGTTGGTTAAAACCGCAGATGCGATTTCGGTAAGCCCGGCACCACAGACTACATATAGTGGCAATTGCGTATCGGTCCGCAAGGCCTCTTTAATAATCATATCAACTGCAGCACTTTTAACCGGGGTGGTATCGTTTAGCATCCCGGTGTTTGAGCCGGCTACTACAGGCACCCGCCCGTTCATTTTCAGGATAGCTAACAGTTCTGCCGTTTTTTTTGCGGCATTGTCTGCCTGGGTTTTTGAAGGATCAAAACCATCGCCCACCTTAAGATGCGAGCCTATGATTCCCCTAACATCTACCGATTGCGATAACATCAAATGCGTAAGGGCAAATAAGCCGTCCGGGTCGCCGCTAAAATCGTTATCCATTATCACCCGGATCCGTGGCGAAACCGGCTTATTGGCGGCCGTTCCCTGCGCGATAGCAACGCGTGGAATAATAAAAGGAAGCACCATGCAGGCAAGGATAACACGTTTGATCATGATTTTTAGGGTTGTTAATTGGTAACGGCAATATAATGCTTTTACCTTCAAATAACCGGGCCTGAAATCATTTAACGCCGCCTAATCGTCATCGTCAGTTTCGTTATCTGTTAAGATGCCAAGCTTTTTCATTTTTGCCTTGCAAAGCTCGCGTATAGCCACCTGGATACCGAATTGATCGGTCAAGTCATTTTTGATGATGGCATCCATATACATATCGGCCGAGTCGATATTATCAACCGCTGTAAAATAGCGGCACATGCAGGCATAGTAATTTGCAGCTTCGGTGAGGTTAAATACCTTTCGTTCGGGATAAATATATCCCAGGTCTGGCTGTCCGTTAAACACAGCAAGTACGCCTTCCGGCTCTTCGGTATCAATAAGCATGTTGGCATAGCTCACTTTGGCAGGTAAATAATCTGGAAACGCGGTGTACATCACTTCGGCTATCCTATAGCTCTCGTCATGCTGTCTGTCGGCTTGGAGCGCCGAATGCCATAGCATATACCATGGTGCCGAACCGGTATATTTAGCAATGGCTTTTCGTACGCCCGTTATTACCAGGTCATATTCATGATCAACCGATGCCAGGTTTAGCAGGCGAAAATATTCGTTTTCTTCTGCCGCACTATCAAATTTCATATAGGCTGTTTCTTTGGGATCGTTGCTCAGGCGATATTTTAAGCCAATAAAAGGTTGTTTAAGCGCTTCCCTGGCGCCGTCTGTTCGCAAAACTTCGTCATATACCGCGCTTATTTTTTCATAACCATCCAGCAACAGTTCATTTATGCCTGCCTGTATTTCGTCAAAATCGTCGTCATCATCATCATCTTCTTCTTCATCGTCATCATCCCAATCCTCCTCATCAAAATCGTCCCAGTCATCGCCATCGCCCAAAAATGTATAGTTGCCGTAGCCCGCGGTGCGGTTAAGTGTATTGATGATGGTTTGAATCTTGTGGTCGGAGTCATTAGGGCCGGGCACAAAACAGGGCATGCCATCCACGCCAAACTTTATTTCTATCAGTTCAATATCCTCGCTGTCTTCTTCTAAAATATACTGAGCAATTTCAAAGTCCTTATGCGGTTTAAAACCATAGTCTTCGGCATAGGCAACGGCGCCATGAATAATATTGTGCGCTAAAACATAGTCGCACGCTATTATCCCATAGGCCAACTTATCTTTCCACTCGTCATATTTTTCCGGGCTCAGGTTAAACTCATATAATACATCCTTAGGGCCAAGGCAATACATATCAACCAAAAATAGTCCGATGGTTAAATTGCCGTTTTTGTGCTTCCTGGCAACAAGGATATTGGCTATCCCGGCGGTTTCCCAATCTTCGTTTATAATGCATTCGGCAATGGGTAACAGGCGTGCCTGTGTTTTTATATATTTTTCCGCACTTAGCTGAACCGGCTTTAGTGCAACAACCTTGGTTTTTTTCTTTTTAGACATAGCAATCGGAGCAGATGATTAATAACAAAGATAATGAATTGGGTAATTCCCGCAGACATTTGCACATATGTAGCGTAACGCTTAATTAGGCTATATCGCCGCCTTAACGCTAAATCCATTTAAAAATAGCTCGAATTTGATGTTTACATTTTATATTTAGCTTCATAAACCAAGCATAACCAGCCATGTCATTCCAGGGATATTTAAACACTATTAAAACCAAAACAGGCAAAGGGCCCGCTGATTTCAGGGCCATAGCCGAAGAAAAAGGGCTTACACAAAACGGTGAATTAAAAGCAAAAGCAGGCGATATAGTAGCCTGGCTAAAGGCCGACTTTGATCTTGGCCACGGCCATGCCATGGCAATTTATGCTTTACTAAAAGGCATCAAGAACAAGGATAGTGAATAGAAAAGGAAAGAGGAGCTATATCCAATAACTCCTCTTTTTAGAATCTGGTTTTTAGCTTTCGCCTTAAGCTTAATTACATTTTTTGCTTCATATCAAAATGCTCAACGGTTTTAACGCCCGTAGGCCACTCGTTAAACGCGGAGTAAAGCACGTATTTATTATCCTTATCAATGCCGGGAATGGTTTTATCTATCACTTTCCTGATCACTTCGTTCTCTTTTTTGATAGCTGTAGTATCGCTTAGCTTGATATTGGTTAGGTAGTATATCATCGGGAATGTACCTTCCTTATCTTCCTGGGTAAAAATGCGAATAATTTCAAGGTGGGTTGGCGCGCCTTTAATGGGCAACGGAACCTTATATTTAGCAGATACCCGGTTTAAAACGTTGCTGTAAAACTCGCCAGCTTCGGCTTCACTATCATATTTCCATAGGCTGCTTGGTCTTGAACAATTGATAGCCGAAGCGCCGTCATTCAGGGCGTTAACCAGGAAGCCTTTTGTGTAAGCAGCCTTAGCATCGGCTAAAAGCGCGGTCATACTTTTCCCGTTTTTGGCATAGGCGTTGGTTTCCAGCTGGCTAAGTTTCCAGCCATAATCGTATTTGCAATAAAGTGCGGTTATCATATACTGGTTGGCAATGTGTTTGGGCACAAAAAAGGCAATGTACATCTCTTTAACACCGCCGGGGCAGTAAACGGTGTATTTGCCACCAGTTAAGGCCGGTTTAATGGTATCGCCATGAATGTAGCGATTAACCACGTAGTACTCGTCAAGTAACTTGTAATCATCTTCCTTAAAACGATTACTTACCAGTTCAACAACTCTTTTCCTGTTGGTAACAGCTATAAAATCCTGCGACATGATGTATTCCAGCTGGGGTTCGTCATTGGTTTTCAGCGCGGCAAACAGTTTGTCGTTTAAATCATGAAAGCGGCTTTGATCGCCTGAACTTATTTTTTCGTTTTTATAAATGCCCGGGCCACTGGGGCCGCCGCAGCTTTGCAATACGGCTATGAAAAGTAAAAAGACGGATATCTTCGTAAGATGTTTAATAATATTCATTTTAATTGTAAAAGGTTCCTGTCACGATAATACTGAAATTTTAGTTATTGGCCAATAATTTACTGTAGCATTTTCGTTATCGCAACCGTAATAAGCTTAATAAACCTGAGTATCAATGAAAAAAATATTACTGGCAGGCGCCATCGCTTTGTTTTTATTCGCCTGTAAAAAAGATAATAACACCGGCATTAACCTTAACGGGAGCTGGGAATACCGGGGGACAACCTGTTATTGCCCGCCACCAACCGACAGCAGCGCCTATAAGCCGGGCAATGGCACCGTTTACAACTTTTCGGCCACTAATTACAAATACTATCTTAAACACGTTTTGAAAAAAAGCGGCACTTATAAGCTGTTTAAAGAAAACGTAAACGGTGCCGAGCGTAACCGCATCATTTTTGATAATGATTACAACAGCGAGGCAAAATATATAGGCCTTACCGGGAACAAGTTTAGCCTGGGCGGCGCTATAGGCAGTGCGGCTGATGCGCCGGTAGACTACTATGAAAAGGAATAAATACCGCCTGCCGGGCCTTTTACAGGTATATGATGCCTTCCATGACAATAACCGACGAGCCGCTTACCCAAATGCCATCTTCCTCAACTTTGATATGGATTGACGATGGGTGCTTAACGGCTGTGCCCTGCAATATTCTATAATCCTGCCCTTGCTTAATATGTCCCAGCTTTTCCAGGTAACCAGCCAGGGGGCCGGCAGCTGTTCCTGTTGCAGGGTCTTCATCAATACCGATACCTGGATTAAAAAAACGTGTTTCGGCAATATAGCCGGCATCCTGGCCATTTGTGGTAAACAGGTAAAAGCCTTCAAATTGGAATTTTGCCGAGAGTTGTTTTAAAAGTGCCTTATCGGGCGCCGCGCGTTGTAATGTGTTCAAATCTTTTACAGGTACCATCAGGTGGGCAACTTCTGTTTCAACAACGTTAACCTTCCAGTTGTTTAATTCTAAATCTTTTAAATCCAATCCAATAGCTTTTGCAACCAAACCGGCAGGCAATTCAGTTATTATCCTCGCCGGCTGCTGTTTCATGGCCACGTACGGAAGCCCGCCATGTTCAGTAACCAGCAGCGGGATTCTTGTATCCTTGATTATTACCGATGGCGGCCCGTCCTGGTTTTTAAAAATGTCCCAATCCTTTAGTAAAGCCAGGCACACCGCGCCCAGCAGGTTATGGCCGGCGCCTACAACCTCAAATTCAGCCGGGGTAAACGAGCGTACCTTCAGCGCGTTTTCGGTTGTTGAATAATTTACGAATGAAGTTTCGGAGTAGCCAAATTCCCGGGAAATGGCATGATACTGACTCAGCTCAAGTTCATCGTCGGTATAAACTACCGAGAGCTGATTGCCTTTATATTTCTGATCGGTAAATACATCCAGCACGTAATAATTAAGTTTTTTCATTTTTATTTAATTAGCATGATGCCAAAAGTAAAGCCTGGTAGTTTATTTTTGTTATGGGTTAACCAAAGGTAACCGGTTACCTTTGGTTAACTATCAATAATTATGGCCACTATCATCATCAACGGGAACATACAGGAAGCAAGCTGCGACCAGGAATTGGCGGCCATTAAAGACAGCCTGGAAATATTGGGCGGAAAATGGAAATTGCGCATTATGCGGCACCTGAATAACCACGTAGGCGAGAAAAACACATTTAAAAAGCTCCAGCGGGAAATTGAGGGGATTTCGGCCAAGATGCTGTCTAAAGAATTGCAGGACCTGGAATTGAACCTGCTTGTTTCCAGAACAGTGATGGATACCAGGCCTGTTACCGTAAATTATTCTATCACCGATTATGGGCTGAGTGTTTTTCCTGTTACAGAAACATTAGTGCAGTGGGGGTTAAACCATAGGCAAAAAATAAAAGCCTGATATTAAAAATAGCTCAGGCGAGATAATTCATCAATACGGCAGAACATACCGAATAATACGTAATTATAATTTAACATGCGTATTTTAATAAATAAAGCGCATGGGTTTTCCTGCATGGATTCGAACCACGATCAACTGAACCAAAATCAGTTGTGCTGCCAATTGCACCACAGGAAAATAAACAGAGGCTGGTACAGGATTCGAACCTGCGAACATTCCTTTTGCAGAGGACTCCCTTAAACCACTCGGGCAACCGGCCAAGGCATTATAAAATTATCTTTATCCGCTCATCGCATCGTTTTAGTTTTAACTGCATTTATGTAAACAACTGTTTTATAGTGGAAATAAAAGGACTTGAACCTTTAACCGACACCGTATAAGGGTGCTGCTCTGACCATTGAGCTACATTTCCATAGTAGGGTAACCCGGGCTCGAACCGGGAGCCTCTCCGTTCCAAACGGAGTAATCTAACCATTGATATACTACCCTGTAAAACAAAAAATCCCCTTAGGTTTATCTAAGAGGATTGCATTAGTTTATATCGTTTTTATGAATACATAGCTATCTCCTCTGATAAATCAGCTGGGGGAATTGACATTGTATACATATTGTATTTTTCATGCTGCAATGATACATAAATATTTTATTAAACAAGAAAAATATTAAATTATTTTTTTTAAAATCAACTCACCATCCCATATTTCCAGTAACTTCTCCCTTGCCTTGACGCTTTCTGCCTTAAAGGCCGCGGTCGCTAACATATACACAAATAACGCCCCTAAAAACAGACTGAAGTCGACCGGTTTGAGATTATTGGCGATGCTACCGTAAATTACATTTATTAATCCTGCAATACCGAACCCGATTGCAATCAACGTTGCAAATATCTCGACTGCGGTATACATTCTCATTGTCAAATGTATGCTGCATCCTTTTGAATTTGCTTGTATCGACCCTTTTATTTGAGGCAGAAATGAGTTACGGTAAGTTATATCGGGCGAGATTTGGAACACGCCATTTGCCGTGTAGCCTTTAAAATATGGTATTGGTGAAAACAAGCCCTTACCCGGTGATAAAATTTCTTCTAATTTCAGTTGTGCCTCTTCATATGATAGGGCGCTGGTAATATAACAGTTTTCGTAGGGAAAGAATTTCATAAATGCTTCGTAAGGTTATGTATAGTTACCACTCCTTCTAATCTTTTTTTCAAAAAAAAATAAAAATAATTTTCACTGCGCAAATAGGCTGCGCAGCGCCTCTTAACCTTTGTATCATCAAAACAAATAAAAGGAGGTAACAATGAAATTTAACTTGTTAAGCAAAGTAAAAAATCAGTTCACTAATCACGAGGGTGCAAAAGCGTTTGCGTTATCGCCCGAGATGGAACTGTATACCCTGGTAGTAACCTGGAGCCTGAGCGATTCCTTTTACGAAAAAAACGATGACCGTATGGAGCGCCTGCGCAACATTATATATAAGTGCAAGCCCGAATTTGTGGGCAGGCTGGCAGTATATGCCCGTACCAAAATGTACATGCGTTCGGTGCCATTGGTTTTGGCTACTGAATTGGCTAAGCTGCACTCGGGCGACGATTTGGTTGCCCGGGTTACAGCCGGGGTTGTTAACCGCGCAGATGAAATAACCGAATTGCTGGCATGCTACGAAATGCTGAACCAGCGTACCGGCCCAAAAAAGCTGAACCGCTTATCAAAGCAAATGCAAAAAGGCCTGCAAGCCGCTTTTAATAACTTTGATGAATACCAGTTTGCCAAGTACAACCGCGATACCGCGATAAAAATGCGCGACGCTTTGTTCCTGATGCACCCAAAAGCAAAGGATGATGCTCAGCAACTGGTGTTTAACAAAATAGTAAGCGGCACATTGCAAACGCCATACACCTGGGAAACCGAACTATCGGCATTAGGGCAGCTTAATTACGATAGCCAGGAGGCAAAGGCGATGGCTTTCCGCAACAAATGGGAGGAGTTGATAGATAGTGGCAAGTTGGGTTATATGGCCCTGCTGCGTAACCTGCGCAACATACAGGAAGCCGGTGTAAGCTATGCCCATATCCAAAAGGTATGCGCAACACTTGCCGATGCCGATAAAGTGGCAAAGGCAAAGCAGTTTCCGTTCCGTTACCTGGCTGCATACCGCGAATTGTTAAGTGCCGGAAGCGTAACCCCTGTACAAGGTTTGGGCCAAAAGCTTAAAGCGTTATTAAGAGGCAACAAAGGCTATACCGGCGAGTTACTGGATGCGTTGGAAAAAGCGGCACAGGCAAGCGCGGTGAACATCAAAGGCTTCGATCACGATACCAGGGTATTGCTGGCCTGCGATGTATCCGGCTCGATGCAAACAGCGGTATCGGCAAAATCAAAAATTTTGCTGTACGATGTTGGCCTGATGTTGGCCATGTTGCTGCAATCGCGTTGTAAAAATGTAGAAGTGGGTATGTTTGGCGATACATGGAAAACCATTACGGTACCACGCCACAACATATTGAACAATGTGCAGGAATTTTACAAACGCGAAGGCGAGGTTGGTTATTCAACCAACGGTTACCTGGTAATCAAAGACCTGCTTGACCGTAATGTGCAAATGGATAAAGTAATATTATTTACCGATTGCCAGCTTTATGACAGCATGCCAGCTAAGGGCGATAGCATTAACGCCTTATGGTTGCGTTATAAAACAACAGTTGCGCCAAAGGCAAAACTATACCTGTTTGATTTAAAAGGATACAGCAAGGTACCATTGCAGGTAATGCAAAACGACGTTTACCTGGTAGCGGGCTGGAGCGATAAAGTGTTTGAAGTTCTGGAAGCCCTTGAGAAAGGGAATTCAGCTTTAAGCGAAATCAATAAGGTGGAAATCTGACAGTATAGGTTATACGTGAGATGTTGTACGTTTTAGGTATTTAAAAAAACGTATTACGTATAACGTTGAACGTATAACCTTTTTAAAAAAATTAAGAATGCCGTAGATCAGGATTACTTCGCCAATAAGGGGAGGGCATTGTGGCGCAAGCTGTGATGGGGGTTCGAGTCCCTAACGCGAGTCCCCGTTTCCTGGTCGTTTGTTGCTTCTTATGTTATTAAAAATAAAAAGAAGGTGTCGTTAAATAAGTGTTACTTCGATTCAAGCCCGGAACGCCGGTTCAAATCCGGCCCCTGCATAGGGTAGTTGAGTTGGGAAAACACGGGGTAAGCATGCACTTATTGCAAGTTACCCTTCTTTAGCCCCCCAGCCCCCTAAAGGGGGAGTGTGAAATTGCGCTCCCCCTTTAGGGGGTTAGGGGGCTATTTCGGAACCAAAAAGGTGTCGTAAATAAGTAATACTTCGATTTGGGACGTCAGGGTCGCGGGTTCAAGTCCAGCCTGCGGATAACCGCAGTAGCTCAGTTTGGTTAGAGCATGACGCAGAAATACTTATTGCCTGTTGCCCTTTGTTAGTATCCCGGCCATCAGGGGTGGTTTAATAAAAATGTAAATAGCAATAACCGGTGGTTAAGGTGTCGTTAAACAAGTGTTACTTCGATCTCCAAAATCCCAGGTCGCCGGTTCGAGCCCGGCCTTTAACGTCAGCCTTCAAAAGCCCGCTATTGTAGCTCAGTGGTAGAGCAGGCACGTCGCTTGTTGCCAGTTGCCCTTGCCATTCGTTGTTGCTCTTCTTTATAGTTTTTTTGATTTCGCCATGCCGATCTGCCTGGGCTGCAAATCAAGTTGTTACTAACGGACTTTAGGCTAAAGCCCTTAACTTCCAATTTATGCTTATCCGCCCCTTAAAAGGGACGGCAATGAATTAAAACATTCATTGCCGTTGGCTTCAGCCAACGGACAAAGATCCAACAGAAATAGGGCTTTAGCCCAATTGGGGGATATAAATCGGCAACCTTCAGCCATATTCATTTAGCGACAACTTGATTTACGCCAGCTTGTTGCTTTGCAAGGTTTATGTTAATATATTTAACATACCAAACCAGCAAGCCATGCCCAAAGAAGAAGTAACCGATTTACTCAGGTTTCTATATGAGTTTTCGCCCGAGGTACGTGAAAAAGCAATCTGGCTACGCGAATTTGTGTGGGATTTATACCCCCAGGCTAATGAAATTATATATGACAACTACAATGCATTGGCCTTTGGCTGGTCGCCTACCGAAAAGTTGGGGCAAACTTTTTGTTCGGTAGCGGCTTATCGCGGGGGCAATCAAAACGTACATTTCGGATTTTACTGGGGATCAGAAATTGCCGATCCAAAACAGCTTTTGTTGGGTAAAGGCAGTCAATACCGATACTTGCTTGTAAACAACCTTGATGATTTCCCCAGGGATTATATAACCGCTTTAATTGAGCAGGCCTGGGAAAATTCATTGGCCAAAGTCAAGAATCCTAAGGATATTGTTTATGGCAAAACCATCACCAAAATGATATCACCAAAAAAGCGAGAAGCAAAGACAAAAAAATAACGCCTGGCCGGCCAGTATACTTTAATTTCTCAATTAGCCTTCAGCTTTATGCTTTTATCTCCTTTTATTAGCCATTCCCAACCCGGTCTTTCTCGTCTCCTGCGCTACCATCCGACCGGCCGGTCACTTTGTATGATTTGCCAAAGCGATAGGTAAACGCCAGTGTAAATACACGGGTATCTCGTGTCAATTTAAAATACTCGGTAGCATTGGGGAATTGCGTAAGCCCTTCCATGGCGTTGGTGTAAAAAATATCGCGTGCGCTGAATTTTAAAGTAGCCCGTTTTTTTAGTATTGGCCTTGATATACCTAAAGATAGCTGCCCTGTTGGGTACAATTGCTCCTGTATATCGTTACGGGCCCTGGTGGTGTAAAAACCGGATAGCTCGGCAGTGTAAATTTTAGCAATGGTGAACTGGTTGTTGGTGTTTATGTTCAACTGATCTGCCTGGCTGGTATAGGTATTCCCATTAAAGCCTTTCAGTTGCTTATGGTTATATAATGCCTGAAAGGTCAGGCTCCACCAGTTAACCGGCGATACCGATAGTGTTGATGACAGGCCATAATTATGCGTGCTGCCTACGTTCCCCTGCGAATACAACAGGATTCCCTTGGCGGCATCGTTTAAAAACAGCTGAGAAAAGTAATTTTTTATATTGCTGTATAGCAGCGTAGTGGTAAGGAGGTTTTTGTACTGGTGGCTTAGCTCGAAATTCCAGCTGTATTGGGGTAGCAAATAGGGGTTGCCGGTTTGGTAGGTGTATTTATTGATGATAAAGTAAAAAGGGTTCAGGTTTTGAAAAATAGGGCGGTCGATGCGGCGGCCAGCGGTTAATGTAAAACTATGTGAGGAATCGGCCTGGTAGCTGATAAAGCCACTTGGGAAAAAGCCGCCATAATTTCTTTTAAAAGCTGAATCCTGCTGCAGGATATTGCCCAATTGGTGGGCTTTATAGCTGGTGTACTCGTACCGCAAGCCGGCCTGGGCGGTTATTTTAGCATACTTTTTCTCAAAAGTGCCATACACCGCGTTAATGTTTTCCTTATATAAGAACTGGTTGCTTTTACTGTAGTCTTCGGACCATAGCCCATTATTCAGGTTTTCATATAAAGCGGCGTTATCGGTGCTGCTGTAAGATGATTTATAGCCCGATTGAAACGTGCCATACTGGTCTGTTTTAATGCTGTAATCAATCTTGCCGGATAAGATACTGATGGATGTGGGGATGTTACTCCTGGACAGTTCCTGGTAGCCGCCCGGTGCAAGCAGCGAGTTGTTAAAATTTTGTTCGCTTTGGATATTGTAATGCAGGTAATCAACATCGGCCCCAAGCGTTTGCGACAATGAGAGCGTATGCCGTAAGTTTAAGTTGACCGAGCCGTTTTTAAACCGGTTTTTGTTATGGTTGGTGGTTGATATGGCCGAGTCAACTACATCGCTGGTATTTAACCAGGTTGCTACTGCGCGGTTGTTGCCGTTGCGATTAACCAGCGTGCCGCCTAATACTACACCAATGGTAGTTTTGTCGGTAACAGAATAATCTAACCCGGTTTTGATGGTGTTGTTGAACGATGTGCCCGAAAAATAGGAAGGCTGATCGAGCTTGGCTGTTATGTTGTTGCTGGAATCGTAATACTTTCTTAGGGCATAAATATTGGTAAGGTACTGCACCAGGTTCATGCTGTAACTAAAAAAAGTATTGATTTTGCCGGTACGGAAATTAAGTACCAGGCTATTATTGTTTTTAGGATAAACACCCTGCCCAACCGACGATGTAAACGTGCCGTTAAATCCCTTTTGCCTATTCTTTTTGGTTTTTATGTTGATAATACCGGCATTGCCGCTGGCATCGTATTTAGCGGTTGGGTTGGTAATCAACTCAATCTGGGAAACCTGGCTCGAGCTCATGCTGCTCAATAAATTATTTAAATCGGCACCCGATAAATAGGTTTGTTTGTCATCTATCATCACCATAACGCCGGCCTTGCCCTGAAGGGAAATACCGCCATTCCTGTCAACACTAACGCCCGGCGATTTCTCCAGCACTTCTAATACTGTCGAGCCTGTACTGGTAACCGAGGCATCAACATTTAATATGGTTTTACCATCTTTTTGCTGTACCAGGGGAGCATGGGCCACAATATTCACCTCCTTAAGCGCCGTGTTTAAGGGCTGCAGCTTAATGGTATCCGAATAATTATGCCCGGGGAATTTATAGGCACGACTGAGTTGTGGCTTGTAGCCTGTATAAGTGGCCGAAAATAGGTAAGAGCCGGCTGGGATAGCATCAAACCTTGCCGCTCCGCGGGCATCTGCAAGAGCCGATTTTACTGGCTTATCGTCTTTTATCAGTTTTACTGTAGCACCTTCTGCAGCCTGCCCGGTTTCGGTTAGTATAACAAGGGTGAAATCAGGTTTCGCGGCCCCGGAAGATTGTGCAAAGGCGATTGATGATAAAAAAAGCAAGACAAGCAGGCACCGGGTTTTAAGGGTCATATCAGCTAATGTAATCAGAATTCAGCAGTAAGACGCCTGTCAATGCAAAGTGTTACACCTGGTTACGATGCGCGCGGCAATTGTATCATTTTGCGGTATTCTTTAGGGCTGTTGCCTTTTTGCTTCCTGAAAAACTTGTTAAAGTGGCTTTCATCGGTAAAGCCAAACTCATTGGCAATTTCATTCAGGCGCTTATCGCTAAACTGCAGGCGGTGCTCAATTAGTTTGGTTTTGTAATTGATAATGTATTGCTGCAAAGTTTCGCTGGCGTGCTTTTTAAAGTAACGGCCCATATAAGCTTCGGAGATACTAAAGGTATTGCTTATTACATCGGCCTTTAGTTTTTCGGGATAATAGATATTGCTTTGCACGTATTGTAAAATATCCATCGCCTTTTCTTCGGTGCCCATGTTTAACTGCTCTGGCAGGTAGCGGGCAATGTTCCGGGCTACCACGATGATCAGCGTATTTACCAGTTGCTGAATAAGCTCTTTATTGTAAATGTCCTTATTTTCATATTCACGGATAATGGCTTCTACCATTGGCCCTACCAGGCGTTTATCGGGCAGGTTTTTAAGAATGCAGCCTGGCTGGTGATTGGCGTTGTGCAATATGTACTCCAACCGCTGGATATTTTCGTGCAGGAGGCTGCCATTTTTGAGATAGATATCGTTAAAACGCAAAAAGAAAAATTCGGTAGTAGTTTCAATATGCAGCGAATGGCAGTCTTCGGGGGTGATTAAAAACATATGCCCGCCCCGGTAATCAAAGTGATTTTTGTTGATGCATTGCCTGCCGGTGCCGGATATCACATAAATTAATTCAAAAAAGCTATGCTGATGTTCAAACTTTGGGCATTTATCTAATGTTAGATAAGCAATTGAAAACGGTTCGTACAGATTTTCCTTTACCATAAAGCAAAAATACCAAATTATAGTAAACATCTACCAATTTAATTATTTTTATTGGTAGATATTTGCCTTGTCAAAAAAAAGAAAAAATGAAAGCAATAATTTTAAAAGCATTTGGCGGTATAGAAAATTTTGAAGCCGTTAACATACCGGTACCAGCCATCAAGGCCGATGAAGTATTAATAAAGTTAAAATCCATCAGCATAAACCCGGTTGATGCGAAAACCCGGCAGGGAAAGGGCGCAGCAGGTCGTACCAAAATGGAGTTGCCTATAATTTTAGGCTGGGATATCTCGGGCGTAATAACCGAAGCAGGCAGCGAGGTTACCGGCTTTAAGCCCGGCGACGAAGTGTTTGCGATGATTAACTTCCCGGTATTAGGTAAAACCTATACCGAATATGTTGTTGCCAAACCATCTGAGCTGGCGATAAAGCCTGCAAACATAACCCATAACGAGGCCGCCGCAGCCACGCTTGCCGCGCTTACAGCATGGCAGGTTTTAACTACCAAAGTAAAAGTTGAAAAAGGCGATAGGGTGTTAGTTCATGCTGCCGCGGGCGGTGTTGGCCACTACGTGGTACAAATGGCCAAGCATTTGGGGGCCTACGTTATTGGTACATCATCGGCAGCCAATAAGGATTTTGTTTTGTCATTAGGTGCAGATGAGCACATAGATTATAAAACACAAAAAATTGAAGAAGCAGTAAGTGATATTGATTTTATTTTCGATCCGATAGGTGGTGCAAATACCGAACAGTCGCTCCATATCGTAAATAAAGGAGGTGCAGTAATCTGTATCTTACATGCTTTCAACGACGAGTTGCTTCAAAAAGCAAAGGAATTAGGTGTACAGGGCCACAATGTACTGGTTTACCCAAGTGGCGATGATATGAAAATCATAGCGGAACTTTTAGAAAAAGGCATCGTCAAATCGCATGTATCCAAAGTTTTCCAGCTGGAGCAGGTGGGTGAAGCGCATACCTTGCTGGAGAGTGGAAGGGCTGTGGGGAAAGTTGTGGTGGAGATATAAAATAAAGACACTTTTTTTTAAACTTACGAGGTTTTTCAAACTTCGTAAGTTTTTCTGCGTCATCCATTTATTGCCACTTGCTTTCCCTGTTATGGCTGCAAAATATCAAAAATTATATCTTTGATATAAATGCAATACCTTTCCATCGGTCAAAACATCATCCAGGGCATCAAACAAACCAGCTACCTGGAGTGGCTTGGGGCCGTCACCACTATTGCCTGCGTTTACCTGGCGGCGCGGCAAAACATCTGGAACTGGCTGGCCGGCATTATTGCAGTGATAGCCTACATGGTGGTGTTTTTTCAAAGTGGTTTATTTGGCGATGCCTACCTGCAAATCTATTTCCTTGGTACAGGGATTTATGGCTGGTATTTTTGGCTGCGAAAAAAAGAGCGGCAGGAAAAGCCGGTAATTAGCCTTAGCCACAAAGAATATTTATTGGTGCTATTGACCACACTGCTGCTATCGGGACTACTGGGTTTGTATCTTCAGCACTTTACCTCGAGCACGGTGCCCTATATCGATGGCTTTTGCACTTCGGTAAGCTTTATGGCCCAATTGCTGATGACCCGGAAGATTCTGCAAAACTGGGCGCTGTGGGTATTTGTGGATATTTGCTATGTGCCGCTGTACATCTACAAAAACCTGTATGTAACTGCTATTTTATACCTTATCCTGCTCGTTTTAGCCATCATAGGGTATATTGACTGGAACAAAGAATATAAAGCCCAGACCTTAAGTGGAAAGTCTTAAATTCTAAGTCAGGGAAATGGTATTTACATAAAAACAAGCGGGGTGCCTGCCGGGCAAAAAAGGACTTGAGGCTTCCGGCTTAAGACTTTCGGCTTAACTGAATACCATTTCATCATCGGCCCAGCCGTCTAACTCCTGCGGGTTGTGGCTTACTATGATGGTGGTTACATTTAGCTCTTTCAGCAATTCTTTTAATGCTGCTATCAGTTCCGTCTTCATTTTTGCGTCGAGGGCCGAAAAGGGTTCGTCCATTAAAAGCAACCGTGGTTTGGTAGTCAATGCCCGCAATATGGCCAGGCGTTGCTGCTGGCCGCCCGATAGATAATCGGGTTTATGCGTTTCCAGCGATTCTAATTTGCCCAGTAATAACAGGCGGTTTATCCAGTTTTCATCAGCGGTTGCATATTCCAGGTGCTGCCGAACGGTCATGTTGGGGAACAGGGCATACTGCTGGAAAACAAACCCGATATTTCTTTTTTGGGTTGATAGGTTGATATTTGTTTCCGCATTAAACCACGTTTCATGATCTGCTTTGATAGCCCCTTTGTCGGGATTGATAAGCCCTGCTATTACTTTTAAAAATGTTGTTTTGCCCGAGCCTGATGGCCCGTGTATTTTGGTGATGCTGCCCATTGCAAATTGTTTATCAATATGCAATACCTGCTGCCCGTGATAGGCCTTTAGCTTCTTTTCGATATTGATACTGATCATCCTAAAGGGCTTTTGGCTTGATATTTATTAAATACAAAAACAGCTATCACCATCACAAACGTTATGGAAAATAAAATCAGCGAGTAGTTATTGGCCGATGCATAATCCATTTTCTCTACCGAATCATAAACCGCGATGGAGGCTACACGGGTAACGCCGGGAATATTGCCGCCAATCATCAGCACAACTCCAAACTCGCCCAGGGTATGCGCAAAACTAAGTACAATAGCCGTCAATAGCGATGGTTTGATATTGGGCAATAACACACTCTTAAATGTTTGCCAGCTCGATTTGCCCAAGGTATATGAGGCCTCGGCCAGCGCAGCGGGCAACTGTTGCAATGCCGATTTTACCGGGCCAATCATAAAAGGCATGCTATAAATTACCGATGCCAGCACCAGGCCCGGGAATGAAAATACAAACTGCACATCAAAGTTATCATGTAACCATTTGCCTAAACCATATTGCGGGCTAAAAGCCAGCAACAAATAAAACCCCAATACCGATGGCGGCAACACCAGTGGCATAGTGATAATAGCCTCCACAATGATCTTAAAAAACGACCGCCCCCGGGATAGCCACCAGGCAAAAGGCACACCCACAATAAACAACAGCGCCGTGGTAACGCCTGCCAGCTTTAAAGTGAGCCATATTGGGGATAAATCCATCAACAAAAATAGTAGTTATTGCATACGGTAGCCATAGCTTGCAAAAATACTTTTGGCCGCCGGGCTTAATATATACCAGTAAAACTTTTCGGCATCGGGGTTGCCTGCGCCATGTTTTAACAACACCATGCCCTGTAAAATAGGTTTATAGTATTTAGGGGCGATAACTTTGTAGTACAGCACCATTTTAGGGCTAGTCTCTTTTATTAATGATTGGGTGGTAAAACCAACATCGGCCGCACCGGTAGTAATGTAGGTATTTACCTGCGAGATGCTCTCGCCATAAACGGCTTTAGATTTTACCTCGTCTAAAATGCCTTTATATTTTAAAACCTCTTCGGCAGCTTTACCGTAAGGGGCGATGGCCGGGTTGGCTATAGCTATTTTCTTTACCCTCGCAGTTAATAGCAACCGCTCCCAATTCTCAAATCCAATGTTTTGCGAACTACAGATAATAAGGCTGCCCTTAGCGTACACCACTGGTTGTTTGGTAGCAAAGCCTCCCTTATAAAGCGCTTCGGGGAAGTTCATATCAGCCGATAGGAACACATCAAAGGGCGCTCCGTTGCTAATTTGCGCTACCAATTTACCGGATGAACCTACGATGGGTTCAATGCCGATCCCTGTTTTTTGTTTAAAATCCTTTTGCAACACTTCAATAACCGATTGCAGGTTAGCAGCAGCGGCAACCCTCACATTTTGAGCAAAAGCAGGCAACTGCACCATGGTGCAAATGACCATCAGGAAAATTTTAAATGGCTTGCTATTGTATTTTTTATGCTTCATGGGTATCTGTTTTATTTGTTTGGTAAAGGCAGGCGAATTAGCTTTTTTTTGCTTAATGGTGTTGCCAGGCCTCTTAAACACTACAAATATAAGCTTGTTACGCGGTTAATTGATTGATGCCGGCTGCGTTAAAATTCGTAAATGATATGATTGCCCCGGGTGTGGTTTTTATATATGTTCGGCAAGTTTGTTTACTTTATAAAAAAAAACAAAAAGATAGCTTAAAAAGTCATTTAAGCCTGATAAAAATCATATTAAATAACTGTATTATACACCTTTAATAGGATTATAAAAAGAAATATATTATCATTGTACCCGGCCTGACGCTAACCAAATTAAACAGCTTTCGTGCCCGCAAAACCAAGCTGCGGGTACGAAAGATAATTACCCCCTTTACCTGCGTATGTGTAAACTTTTAACGAGATACTTTCCCGCCGTTTTACTATCGTTTTTTTACATTATTACCCCCGCTTCCGCCCAAAATATTGTCCGGCTGGATGACCATGTTAAGCAGCATATATTTGAATACAAACAGGTTTATTATTTTGAAGATACCACCGGCCGCCTGCAGTTTACCGGCGATGGCCTGCCAGCTTTTGATAGCCGTTTTAAAGTAAATCCCGAGCCAACACCTGTTACCAGGAACGTAAATTCTACCTATTGGTACCGCATCAAAATTGGCGGTAACCCTGCTACTAAAAATAGTTGGCTGCTGGAGTTTTTTGATCAAACGATTGATAGTATTACCGTTTATTCGCCGATAGCCGCAAATAAATATACACCCATACTTTTGGGGAGCAGCCGCCCGTTTTCAGAACGGTTTTATCACCATAAAAACTTTAGCCTTAATTTAAATAACCCCGGAACGGGCGACGCGATTTATTACATCCGTATCCGGTCGCACCATTCGGTTAACGTAATTATGGTGTTGCGCACCGTGAGCTGGTTTATCAGTTATGCACTGGATGAATATTTCTTTTTCGGTGTTTTTTATGGGATGATCCTGGTTTTCGGCCTGTATAACCTCATGATGTTTATTGCCATGCGCAAGGTGCAATACTTATATTACATTGCCTACAACATTAGCATTGGCCTTTATGAAATGTGCGCCGATGGCATTGCCTACCAGTACATGTGGCCAAATAACCCGGGCTGGAATCAATATGCTTATGGCATAGCCCTGTTTGCCGCCAGTATATTTGCCGTGTTGTTTACGCAAAGCCTGCTCAATTTAAAAGTGAACGCGCCGCGTTTATACAAAGCTACCAGTTGGGTCATTGCACTGCGCTGTCTTTTTTTTATGGCCTGTATCACCATAAACAATAGCTGGTTTAATTACAAGATCATCGAGTTTATACCGTTACTGCTGGCATTTTACGCTGGCTGTTATACCTGGGCAAAAGGGTACAAACCAGCCCGTTTTTTTGTTATCGGGTATTTGTTTTTACTCACGGGGTTTATCATCAAAAGCTGTATTGCCCTAAACATGTGGTGGCTGCCTGTTACCGAGTTTGATTATTACAGTTTGAGCGTTTGCTTTATTACCGAAATGCTGTTCATCTCCTTTGCTATTGGCGACAAAGTACGCATCCTGAAAAAAGAAAAGGACGATGCCCAGGTGGCTATCATTAAGCAGATGAAGCAGAATGAGGAGCTAAAAGATGTGCTAAACAAACGCCTGGAAGAACAAGTACAGGAACGCACCAGGGAACTGGTTGAAAAATCATCCATGATAGCCGACCAGAACGAGGAGCTACTATCTGTAAACGAATTGTTGCAGCAGCAAGCCGAAGAAATTTCGCGCATGAACGTGCTGCTTGAGAAAGACAACGTTACGTTGCATAACGATATTGAGAAGGTGACTCATGACAGGGTTATGTCGGCAGAGGTTGATTTTGAAGAGTTTAGCAGAATTTACCCCGACAGGGAAACCTGTTTTAAATTCCTGAGTAATTTGAAGTGGGAAAACGGTTATGCCTGCCGCAAGTGTAATAGTACACATTACGGGGGCGGGCACCTGCCGTACAGCCGCCGTTGTTCCAAATGCGGTTACGAAGAATCGGTGATTGCTTATACCATTTTACAAAATACCCGCATCCCCATCAATAAAGCTTTTTACATGATTTTTTTGATGTACTCCACAAAAGGAAAAATTTCGTCACACAAATTATCAGAGATATTATCGATTCGCCAGAGTACCTGCTGGGCGTATAGCACCCGTATTAAAAAGGCCATGGAGGCTCAGAAAAAAGAGATTAAAAACGCCGGCTCAAAGGGCTGGAGTAAGTTGGTGATTGACAATACGGTAGATTAGTTTGGAAACCAAAAGGCGGAAAGCTGAAAAGCGATTAGATCCGGTTCAGGGCAAACGCATCTAAATTGGGTTAACATAACTTAACACATTTCAGATATGTAATTTATAAATACCTGGCAATAAGCAATTTACAATATCACATAGTTAACATTAAAGTGGCGTTTTGCGCAATTTAGCGTATTGATACTTTGTGCCTGTTGTTGGTCAAAACAACACCAAAGCGATCTGGATCTCTTAATCAGGATCAGACTATAAACACCCGGTATCGCTTGATGCTTATATAGTCTTATACCTCATTGGCTTATTCCTTTCGCTATATTAAATAACAGGTCATCGCAGCTAAATCTCCTATAAATACAAAGCCGGCTTAAGCCGGCTTTGTATTTATTAGTTCATCTGCACATCTGAAATTTGCATATCTGCACATCTGCTTACTGTACCTGGAACATGTTGTTAAAGTTTGTGCCATCCGGATAGTAGCCCGAAATTACCAGGTTACCATTGCGCAAATTGGTGATCACCTTATCAATATCGGCTACGCTGTTTATCGGCGATTTATTGATGCTGGTGATGATAGAGCCCACTGGAATTTCGAAGCTATCAAACACCCTGCCTTCGCGCACCTGGGTTACCATAACACCAGAGTTTACATGGAATTTTGCCTTTTGAGCCGGGCTTAATGGCTGAAAGCTTGCTCCAAGCTTGTTAAACAACTCCTCGGCCGATTTTGATACGGCTGCAGTTTTGGTGCCAGTAGGATTGGCGTCTGCTTTAAGCGTTACGGCAAACGTTTTCTCTTTACCATCGCGCAGCACGGTCATGTTTACTTTGTCGCCGGGCTGTAAGCGGCCTACGTGCTCCTGTAGATCAGACGATTCATAAACAGGTACGCCCTCTACTTTTTCAATGATATCCCCTTTTTGGATACCGGCTGCTTGCGCGCCACCGCCCTCAACCAAGTCATTAACATATAAGCCGGTTGTATTGTTGATGTTTAATTTTTGTGCTACATCAGGGTTAAGTTCGGTAAAGCTTACACCAACAAAGCCACGTTTTACGGTGCCATATTTTTTAATATCGTTCAGTACTTTTTTGGCCAGGTTAACCGGGATAGCAAAGCCGTAGCCTTCATATGAGCCGGTATGCGATGCTATCGCGGCGTTAATGCCTATCAGCTCGCCTTTTGTGTTTACAAGGGCTCCGCCGCTGTTACCTGGGTTAATGGCAGCATCTGTTTGGATAAACGATTCAATCGCCTTGTTTAATTTAGGTGTGGTTTGCTGGTTACGGGTACGGCCAAACGGGTTGCTCTCGTCCTGATTGTCTTCGCTGCCAATAATGCCTATGTTGCGGCCTTTGGCGCTGATGATACCAGCTGTAACGGTTGAATTAAGGTTAAAAGGGTTACCTACTGCCAGCACCCATTCGCCTACGCGGGCATCGTCTGAATTGCCTAATTTTACAATAGGAAGGTCGGTTGCACTGATTTTGATCAGGGCAAGGTCGGTGCTTGGGTCGGTACCAATCACTTTAGCCTGGAAGGTGCGGTGATCGTTGGTAGCAACGGTAATTTTATCGGCTTTTTCAACCACATGGTTATTGGTTACAATGTACCCGTCATTAGAGATAATTACGCCCGACCCTGATGCCATTTGCGGGCCCTGCGGGCGTATGCGCTGGCCGAACATATCGCCAAACATCTGCTCAAACTGGTCTTGCCCGCTACTGCCTGATTGGCTGCTATAGGTAGTACGAATGTAAACCACCGCAGGCGTTACAGCAGCAGCAGCCTCGGTAAAATCAAGCGAGCCGGTTGAGGATACCACCGGTGCCGATGGGTTACTGGTAAAATAAACTTTTTGTTTGTCTTCGAAGCTTAGGTTGTCAGAATATTTGTTTTCGATAACCTTGTAAGTGCCTAAAGCCATGGCTCCTCCAACAAAAGCGGTTAATAATGTTAAACCAATCTTTTTCATCTTTATATTTGCCTTTCTTTATTTTGTTTATAATTAACAAATCAAATTTAATACCATATAGACTACATAAGCAACGATAAGTTATCAGGTTTTTTGTTAAAATTTGTTAAAATGATTTTACTTAAACTGTAACCATTGTTGTTAAAGAATTGTTTGGGTTAAGTAGTTGATACTAAATGACATTATTGTGAAGTTACGATTTTATAAATACCAGGGTGCCGGTAACGATTTTATACTGGTGGATAACCGCGAAAATATAGTAGATCATAACAATCCGAAGCTGATTGCCAGCCTTTGCGACCGCCGTTTTGGCATCGGCGGCGATGGTATGATGTTTTTGCAAAACAAGGAGGGCTTTGATTTTGAGATGGTTTATTATAATGCCGACGGCCAGCCCAGCAGCATGTGCGGCAACGGCGGCAGGTGTATTGTAGCCTTTGCAAAATTTTTGGGTGTGATTGACGCCGAAACTGAATTTTTGGCCGTTGACGGGCCGCACCATGCCAAAATTTCAGCCGAAGGCAACTGGGTAAGCCTGCAAATGATAGACGTAAAGGAATTGAAGACCGACCTGGATGCCTATGTGCTCAACACCGGATCGCCGCATTACGTTAAAGTGGTTGATGACCTTGCCCACCGCGATGTTTTTCATGAAGGTAAAGCCATCCGTAACAATGCTACCTACCGCGAAAAAGGCATCAATGTAAATTTTGTTGAACCAACCGATGATGGATACTTTGTGCGCACCTTTGAACGGGGTGTAGAGGACGAAACCTTTGCCTGCGGGACGGGAGTTACAGCTGTAGCGCTTGCCATGGCCAGCCACAACCAGCAAACCGGGCACATTGATACGTCTATAAAAGTATTGGGCGGCAACCTTAACATCCGTTTTAATTATGACGGCAAAGTTTTTACCGATATATTTTTAGAAGGCCCCGCTGTGCAGGTATTTGATGGCGTAGTGGAGATATAATCATTTACTTTTTTAAAATATAAAAGGCCGCGCATTTGTTTGCGCGACCTTAACAGTATTAACTGATATTATATAAAGAACGATACAAATCAATTCGGGTTTTTGATTGGGGCGCTACCGGCGGCCGGCGGGTTTAATACAAATTCGTCAGCAGGAACATCCCAATAATCAAGGAAGTTATAGTTGATAGTTGCATGGGTATTCAGCACGCCGCCTGATGTAAGTACCACGGCATTTTTACGGCCACCGCCTTTTGCTACATCATCTGTAACACCCCATCGGCGAGCATCATAAAATGCGGTGCCCCTAAATACCAAGGCTACCCTTCTTTCTTTTCTCAGTTCCTCTTTTGCGTCAGCAAGACTCAGGCCGGCCCCGGCTACTTTTGCCAAACCTGCTCCCTGATAAGCTCTTACATTATCAATACTGCCAAGCCCTTGTTCTATCTGCCCGGTATTAATTAATGCCTCAGCTTTCATCAATTCATTTTCTTCATAGGTAGATGCTATATAAAGCTCGTAGGCTGCATTTGTTGTATTAGCTAATATAACAGCTCCGTTATTTGGCGATCCCTGTTTGGCGTCAAGCAACTGCCACCTGGAGCTAAATGTAAAACCACCTACCTGATTAAAATACTCATTTACTTTAAAATTATTTGACAAGCGCTTGTCGCCGGTTTTAAAATCCTGGATCAGGCGTTCACTTATTTTAAACGTAGTTGATGAAGGTAGCCCGGAGGCCAGCGAAGCTACCGTACCGCCGGTTGCCGAAAAGAAGCCGTTGTTGTTAGCTGCATTTGTACGGCCGGTAAATACACTTTCGCCAGAATTTACGCCATTATTAACCAGCGTTAAAATAGCGCTCCAATCGGCAGCTGTCATATCGCTCAGCTTTTTATTAGCTAAAATATTACGAGCTTTCAGGGTATTAATACTATGGATAAACATGGCGGGAGTAGGCACCTTGCCTAAACCTACCTGCACAAAATCAGGCAGAAGCTTTGCCATCACCGTTTTATAGTCGTCTGTTTTTGATATGCCGGATAACAAGGTAGCGGCCTGGTCAAGGTCTTTATTTGATTCTGCAATTAGTGCGGCGCTGTTTACGTAAACTGGATTAACCCCATTAACTGTATTGTTCACCAACCCGGCGTAATAAACAGAACCTAATTTAGCATATGCGAAGCCTTTCCACCAATAGGCCCAGGCTTTAATTGTGCTTTTACGGGTAGCGGCATCGCCGGCAAAACTGAGGTTATCTACAAGCGCTAAAACCTGGTTACAGGCATTATTCATGGCATACATATTTGTCCATTCATAATAAAACATGTTTTGGCTTTGTTTATCCCTTGTGTTGTTTATCCGGAGGTTGCTTTTTTGTGGCGATGTATTTGAAATTTTACTCCCATCATCAAGTATCACATAGTCGGGTACGTTTACTATGTTTATATTCTGGTTGGCGGCTTCTGCCGATACGTTATCGGCCAGCAATTCATGAAAACCAATCGGGAGCGAAAAATAGCTGTCGCCCAGCCAGCCATCTCCGTTTACAAAGCCGTTAATATAAACACCGCCCGAAGCCAAAGAAATAACACCAGATTCGGTTTTGGTTTGCTCAAGTGTAGGTGAGTTTGGATTTTTTACATCCAGATCTTTTTTACATGATGACGCGCCAAATAAAGCAGCCATCGTCATTAACGCGTATATATATTTATTTATTTTCATTTCTTTTGTTTTTTAGTTCAATTAAAATCCAAGACTTAAACCAACCTGGTACGATTTAACATTCGGCATTGAACTGTGATCTACACCGCGGTCAAATGCCGAGTTTGAGCCACCTGAGCTGATCTCGGGATCAAAACCGGTATATTTGGTTGAGGTAAACAGGTTGCGGCCGGTAAATGTTAAAATAGCTTTTCTGAAGATTTTTCCTTTGATAAGGCCGCTAAAGTCATAGGCTAACGAAACATTGCGTAATCTCAGGAACGAGGCATCCTCATAAAAATAATCCTTAGTTCCGTTACGGGCACCGTTGCGGGCGCCAAAAAAGTCGGCATAAGCGCTTCGATAATAAGCCGTATAAGCTCCGCTTTGGCCGCCAATAGTTACTGCATTATCATAATCGCCGTTTATACCATCCCGATACATCCACTCTTTGGTTTGGTTATACAAATGACTGCCATGAACCCAATCAAACTGGAAACCGAACGACAGTTTTTTGTAGGAGAACGAGTTAATGAAAGACATGTTGAACTTGGGATTAGGGTCGCCCAGCGGTGACACTTCGTTTTCAAACTGGATTGCTTTCGTCGTTTTGTTAACCACCCTGCCATTGACAACTTCGTAACTACCCAGGTCGGCATCGCTAATATACCTTGCTCCTTCGTGGTTAACGGCAGTTAAGCTGGTTAAAGCCTTAAACCCATATATCTGGCCAATTTTTTGGCCTGCCACCAATGCTTCCTGCGTACTGCCCGCAGCGGTTGTTAAAATAATAGGCGGGCCGTTTATGTTATCGATCTTTGACGTTTCGTTACTAAAATTGGTTGTAAAGCCCCAATTAAAATCGCGCGTTTTTAAAACACTGATATTTAATGAAGCCTGCACGCCATGTGACGAAAGATCAATTGCATTTGTTAATATCTGTGAACTGCCTGTTGATGGTGCTACACTCACATTGTAAATAACATTTGAACCCTTACGGCGCCAGTAAGTTGCACTCAGACTAAAATCGCTTAACCAGTTGCCGTCCATTCCTTTGATAGCTAAATCTGTACCGTACTCGTACTCTTTTGAAACTTCCACATTTAATGCCGGGTTTCTGCCGTTTGCAGGTATCGTGAACACAAGTGCCGAGCCAAGGTTTCCTGTACTTACTGTTGGGTACCTGTCAAATGGACCGGGCTGAATTCCCGCCTCACCATAAGCGGCCCTTAACTTCCACTCCGGAAACAGGGCGCCCAGTTTGCTGTTTTTCCAAAAATCGAATGAGGATACACGCAGGTAGCCATTAACATTAGGAAAAGTAAATGGTTTTGAACCCTCGCCAAAGGCCGATGAATAATCGCTCCTGAAACCGCCGCTTACACCACCATATTCGCCAACATCAATTTTTTGATTTACCACATAACCAAAGGTTACAAATGGCTCGGTGTAATCAGAAGTTACGGCCTGGGTGCTGGTTTGTCCAAAGTTATAAATAGCGTATGACGGCAACCCAATGCCCTGCGTAAAAAATTGTTTGTAATTGTTTTTACGATAATCATATTGTAACAGTGTGCTGGTAGTTATGGGTACGTTGATATGAAAATCTTTTTCAAAATCTGTCCGGATAGTTGCCGATCCATTAAAATTCTGGAAAACTGTGGTATATGTGTTCTTATCCAACTCGCCTCCATAGGCGCCGTAAGTTGCCTTGGTATCTATGGAGTTTTGATTTTCTGTTTGCGATTTATAAAGATAATTGGCTTCCTCGTGGCTGTAGTTAATGCCATATTTAGCATTTAACTCCACAAACTTATTTATCTTATAGTTTGCCTGCAAGTTTTCGAGTACATCAACGCGGTTGTCTATCTTGCTGCCATATTCGGAAAAATAAAATGGATTTGAGCCGTTAACGCTTACAGATCCTGAGTTTAAAGAAAGCGGATAATCGCCTGAAGCCAGCTTCTGGTTCAGGTCATAAAACGGCGAAGCGTTCAGTACCGCGTATAAAGCACCAGAGTTACCATTACCCATAGCAGGGTTAAGCGTGTTTTTATTATATATCAACTGGGTAATATTGCGAATAGTAAACCCCTTGAATAATTCTGTACCCAGGTTAGTTGTTAAGTTGGTACGATCGTTATATCCGTTAGTACGAATATTACTTTGCTGGTGGTTATTTGATATTGTTAGATTGTAGTCGCTTTTATCAGTGCCGCCCGAAATACTGGCATTATAATTTGTGGTATAGGCCGTTCTGAAGAGTTGTTTTAAATGGTCGTAGTACTTAAGGTTGGTACCGTACTGCTGGCGTGCAATGTTCAATGGGTTAGACATTGCCGTTGGATTATTAGCATCAGACTGGTATTGCCATCTTACTCCGGGATATATTCCATCCTCGTTTAAAACTATTTTACTGCCGCTGGTGGTAATAAAGTTGCCAGTGGCATCCGTCAAGAAGCTGCTTAGCTTTGCCTGGTGGACGTCACCGCTATTGATATAATCACTGGCTGTAACCGAACTTGAAATATCAACACGTGCTTTGCCACTCTGACCTTTTTTGGTGAATACCTGTATTACACCATTAGCGCCTTGTGCGCCATAAATGGTTGATGCGGCAGCACCCTGTACAACTTCGAGGTGATCTACCGTAGCCGGGTCAAGTAAGCTGATATCGGTAACTCTGGATTCAACGCCATCAACCAATATCATTGGCGATGTGCCACCCTGTATGGTATTAATACCCCTTAACAGGATGTTTGTTCGTGCCCCCGGCGTACCGTCGACAGCCGAGATTTGTGCGCCCGGAACTTTACCTACCAGGCCCTGGTCGATAGATGCTTGTGGGGTTTGTGCAAGCCCCTTGCCCGATACGGCTTCAACTGCAATTCCCAGTTTGGTTTTACTGGTAGCAACACCAGAACCAGTAACAACAACTTCGCTAAGCAATTTGAAGTCGTTTTTTAACGTCACTGCTACAATGCCATTTTCGGGAATGGTTACTTCCTGGGTTTCGTAGCCAATGAATGTAAATACCAATGTTGTTGCTTTTGCCGAAGTTGACAGGGTGAATTTGCCTGTAGCCGAAGTTTGGGTGCCTGTTTTGTAACCCTTTACTACTACACTTACCCCTGGTATCGGTAAGCCGTCATCTTTGCTTATTACAGTACCTGTAATGGTTCGGTTTTGGGCGTACGCGTATTGGCAAAATAATGCCAATAGTATCCCCATCAAGTTTTTGAGAAAACTTTTTTTCATACTTAAATCAGTTAAATAGTTAATAGTTGTTAAAAAACAAGATAGCTTGTAACATTTGCATTACAAATGAGGGACTAATTTTTAGCAATGAAGTAAAATAGCGGCTAAATCAGGGGCCTATATTATGTTATTTACATTTTTTTGGCGACTTAATTTGAATAAATGCAATAAACAGACACTAACAAAGTGTAAAATGCACACAAAAAGCATCTTTTATTAAACTTTTGTTATTCAAAAGTTAATTCATCAAACAAATTTTAATAAAAACAACTTCGTGTTTTGATTTATTTCGCCAATTATGGTAAAAAATACAAGAAATTTTCAAGAAAATTTGAATATTATTAATTATTCAGTCATTTTATTCGTAATTATTAATAAAATAATAAATAAAAACGAATTTAACGCCTTTATTTATTTGATTTGTGTTTTTATTTGACACTTTATGTATACACTAAGATCGCACGCCATTCCCCGGCCTAAAACATTCGTTTCGCCGCAAATATCAAAGCAAAAATAAAGGCCGGTAGATGGTTAGTCTATCGGCCTTATTAATTCTGATCGAAAAAATTCTATTTACTCCAGTTCCTGCAGGTTTGCGGCGGCGGGTTCATCTAAGAACCACTCCGTTTCGCCAACTATCGAATCTATCAGCTGGGCCGGGTATTCTTCAATATCTTCATCATCCTCCAGTACATGGTGTACGGCAATTGCTTTGCCCTCGCCATAAACCAGGAACGCTATGTAACGCGCATCATTAATCAGCGGCGCGTTCAGCGTGATGCGCCAAACCTGCTGGTCTTCCAGCCAAACTTCTTTTACACCAGGTGTAGTATCGTGCAATACCGGAGTATGCGGAAATAGCGATGCGGTATGCGAGTTATCGCCTAAGCCTAAAAGCACCAGGTCGAAGCTCAGCTCGTCTTCATCAAAAAATGTTGCTATCATGTCCCAATACCTTGCAGCGGCATCGGCAGGTTCAAACGTGGTATCAACCGCAAATATGTTGGCCGGGCTTATCAGCAAAGGATCAAACAGGGCAGTTTTGGCCATCAGGTAGTTACTATCCTTATGGGTTTGGGGCACATTGCGCTCATCACCAAAAAAGAAATAAACTTTTGCCCAGTCAACCTGGTCGGCATAACTGGTTGAAGCAAGCAGCTCATATAATTTTTTAGGCGAGCTGCCTCCCGAAAGCGCTACGGTAAATTTACCCCTCGCGGAGATGGATGCATCGGCTATTTTAACAAAATAATCTGCCAGCGCCATCAGCACTTCATCAGCTGTATTAAAGATATTTAAATTCATATGCTAAGTCTTTAGCCGGAAGTCTAAAGTCCGAAGTCCGAAGTCGCAAGCCCGAGATAAAAGATCTACTTGACTTATGACTTTAGACTTCCGGCTAAAGACTTCAGACTTAATTAATTTTTCTTCCCATTTACCGGTAAAGTGAACCAATTAAAGCCATCGCGTGCAATTAATGCTTCGGCGGCTTCGGGGCCCCATGAGTCGGCAGAATAGTTAGGGAAGTTCAGGCTCTTTTTATGTTGCCAGGTGCTTAGTATCGGCATAACCAGTGCCCATGCCTCTTCTACCTGGTCGCCACGCATAAACAGGGTTTGATCGCCCATCATGGTATCCAGTATCAGGGTTTCATAAGCTTCGGGTGCCTGGTTGGTATAGGTGCCTTTATAATCAAACACCATATCAACCACATTCAACACCATATCAATTCCCGGGCGCTTGGCCTGTACCTGCAACCGGATACTCATCTCGGGCTGAATGCTGATGATGAGTCTGTTTTGCTGCCAGCTTTCGGCTGCTTCGGTAGGGAATATCAAATGCGGAACATCTTTAAACTGGATAGTGATAACCGATGATGACTGGTGCATTCTTTTACCTGTACGTAAATAGAATGGCACTCCCTGCCAGCGCCAGTTATCAATAAAGAATTTGATAGCTGCAAAAGTTTCTGTATTTGACTCAGGATTAACTTTTGGCTCCTCGCGGTAGCCGGCAACTTCTTTTCCTTTCATCCATCCGCTGCCGTATTGGCCCCTAACGGCCGAATTACGTACATCCTCGGGTGTAAACTTACGCATGGCTTTTAGCACATCAACCTTGCGGTCGCGTACTTCATCGGCGCTAAAGCTTACCGGCGGCTCCATGGCAATGTGGCAAAGCAGTTGCAACAGGTGGTTTTGAATCATGTCTCTCATAGCACCCGAACCATCGTAGTAATCGCCGCGCTCTTCAACACCTAACTGCTCGGTAACCGAAATCTGTACGTGCTCAATATAATTACGGTTCCACAGCGGCTCCATAATCGAGTTGGCAAAGCGGAACGCCATGATATTCTGAACGGTTTCTTTACCCAGGTAATGGTCTATACGGTAAATCTGGCACTCGTCAAAAATGCTCTTCAATAACGCATTCAGCTCTTTGGCTGTTTCCAAATCGTGGCCAAATGGTTTCTCGATAATGATACGCACCCGTTTTTTATCTTCGGCCAATTTGGCTTTTGATATGTTGGATGCAATGATTGGGAAAAAGTTTGGTGCTACTGCCAGGTAAAACAATACGTTAGCTTTTGCTTTCCATTCGGCATTGTGTTTTTCAATGCGTTTGCCAAATTCTTTATAGGTTTCAAAATCGTTAGCATCTGATACCTGGTAATAAATGTTTTTTACAAACTCGGCCCATTTTGCTTCGTCGGCTTTGCCGCTGCGCGAAAACTGGTTGATATCGTTATACAGGTTTTCCCTGAACTGTTCGTCGGTTAATTTTGTACGACCGGTACCAATAATTGAAAATTGCTTCGGCATCCACCCATCTAAAAACAGGTTATAGAGTGCCGGGGCAATTTTGCGGGAATTTAAATCGCCCGTGCCACCAAAAATGATGAATATGGTAGGGTCTGATTTTACGCTTGCGCTCATTGTGATCAGCTTTTAATAGTTTATGTTTAGTCTTCGGCTTTAGTCCACTGTGTATGGAAGGTTCCTTCTTTGCCTATCAACTCGTAGGTATGCGCTCCAAAATAATCGCGCTGTGCCTGGGTAAGGTTCGATGGCATTTTTTCGCTGCGGAAAGCATCAAAATAGCTTAAAGCTGATGCATATCCCGGTGCGGCAACTCCAGCGGCAATAGTACCGGCAAGAATTTTACGGATGCCTGGCAGTGTTGCAGTAACCAGTTTTTGAATATCGCTATCCAATAACAGGTGTGGCAATTGTGCATCTTTACTGTAGGCGTTAAAAATATCATTTAAAAATTCTGAACGGATAATACAACCGCCTCTCCAAATCTTGGCAATCTCGCCAAGGTGAAGATCGTACTTATACTCTTCAGATGCTTTTGATAACAGGTGCATGCCCTGTGCGTAAGTAATGATAGATGTGAAGTAAAAAGCCTGCTCCAATGCAACCAGCAGTTCGTCTTTATCTCCTGCCAATTCAACTTCAGATCCGTAAAGGGTTGAGGCTTTTTCGCGCAGTTGTTTGTATTTAGATAAATCGCGCATAGATACCGAAGTATCGATGGTTGGGATAGGGGTAACCAAATCCATAGCCACTTGCGATGTCCATTTACCGGTACCTTTGGCTTTTGCCTCATCTTTAATATCATCCAGTAACAGGTGATCTGTTCCCGGAACTTTATAGGCAAAAATATCCTTGGTAATATCTAACAGGAATGATTGTAAGCGGCCGGCATTCCATTCGGCAAATATTTTTTGGATCGAATCATTATCCAGCTTTAAGCCTTTTCTTAATATCTCATATGTTTCGGCAATTACCTGCATAATACCGTACTCGATACCATTATGCACCATTTTAACAAAGTGGCCGGATGCACCGGGACCAATGTAGGTTACGCATGGTGCGCCATCAACCTTAGCGGCAATGGCTTCAAATATCGGTTTCATTACAGCGTAGGCATCTTTATCGCCACCCGGCATCATGCTTGGGCCGCGGCGGGCGCCTTCTTCGCCACCAGATACACCCATACCAAAAAAGTGCAGGCCAATAGCTTCCAGTTGCTCAACACGGCGGTTGGTATCGGTAAAGTGCGAGTTACCGCCATCAATTAAAATATCGCCTTTCTCCAATAGCGGAGTAAGTTCCTCAATTACGGCGTCTACAATTTTACCGGCAGGTACCAGCATCATAATGGCACGTGGTGTGGTAAGGCTTTGAATAAATTCTTTTACATCGCCAAAGCCTTTTGCGGCCCTATCGCCGGCCTCATCATTTAATGATGATACCTTTGCGGCGTCCTTATCATGCCCGGCTACTGCAAAGCCATGATCGGCCATGTTAAGTAGTAAGCTGCGGCCCATAACGCCTAAGCCTATCATGCCAAAAGCATATTTATCTGTTGTTGCGCTCATGTTATTTGAGGTTTTCTTTTTTAAGGTCTTCTAATATTTTTTTGGTGGTCTCGAAACTTGTATGCTGAAACGAGCGGATGCCCAATTTTTGGGCTGTGGTAACAAACATCATCCTGTCGTCAAAATACACACATTGCTGGGGCGATGCCTGGGCAATACCCATGGCCAGTTGCCATATGCCAGGATCGGGCTTGCGCATTTTTACCTCGCACGATGATACAAACGCGTCGAATGCATCATGTAGTTTAAACTTACGCACGCGGTAATCATTTAGCTCTTTACCCTCGTTATTGAGGGATATAATACGGAAACCGCAATCTTTTTTCCACTCTTTAAGCCAGGCCAGCATACCCGGCAGCTCATAGGAGGTAGAATAAATAAAATCCTTAAAATCTTCCCTTACGAAATCGCGGGGATAGTTAAATATTACCGTATCCAGGTACTCATCTAAAGTGATGCTGCCAATTTCATATACATTGAATATAAAATTGTGCAGGGCGTTTACTTCGGCATAATCAAGGTTAAACCTTTTAGCGGCTTCCTCGCGTGCCTCGTGCCCCCATCCGTTCGACAATAAAATACCTCCTACGTCGAAAAAAAGGATCTTTACGTTTGCGGTTTCCATAAAGCCGTTTAGGCTACTTTACTTTTTTGATCTTCGATAGCCTTCAACAGTTTCTCGAATGGTTTATTGAATTTTTCGATGCCTTCGTCTTCCAATTGCTGGGTGATGGCGTCAAGATCGATACCTAAATCTTTCAGCTTGGCTAAGGTTGCTGTTGCTTCATCTAAACCAGCTTCAAGCGTGTTGGCAGCAATACCATGATCACGGAAAGCTTCAACAGTTTCTAATGGAACGGTATCCACAGTATCCGGGCCAATTAAAGCCTCAACGTATTTGGTATCTTTAAAAGCAGGGTTTTTGCTGCCTGTGCTTGCCCAAAGTAAACGCTGTGGCTGTGCGCCTTGTGCGGCCAGTTTTTTCCACCTTTCGGTGCTGAACACCCTTTTGTAAATTTCGTATGCTTTTTTAGCCGATGCGATAGCAACTTCACCTTGCAGGTCTTTAGCGCCTTTTGCTTCCAACAGCGGATCAACAATAACATCAATGCGGCTTAAAAAGAAGCTGGCAACTGATGATATGTGCGCAATTTTATGGCCGGCAGCTAAATGCTCCTCTAAACCAGAAATATAAGCCTCGGTTACTTCTTCGTAACGCTCCAAACCAAAAAGCAGGGTAACGTTAATGTTGATGCCTTTTGCAATGGATTGCTGGATAGCAGCCAAACCCGGTTTAGTGCCAGGGATTTTGATCATTACGTTTTCACGGTCAACTTTTTTCCAAAGTTCTTCGGCTTGTTTGGCGGTGCCTTCGGTATCTAAAGCTAAAAACGGAGAAACTTCCAGGCTAACATATCCGTCAACTTTGTTCGATTCGTCATACACGCCTTTAAACAGGGCAGTAGCTTGCTGAATATCGCTTATGGCCAAACCAAAAAATATCTCTTCGTTATCTTCGGTGGTTGCCGAAAGCTCCCTGATATCATTATCATAATCAGAGCTGCCGGTTATTGCTTTTTCAAAAATAGCCGGGTTTGAAGTTACGCCTCTTACACCATCTTCGTCAATTAGTTTTTGCAGTTTTCCGGATGCGATGATTTCGCGATCGATGAAATCAAGCCAGATACTCTGTCCGAAATCATGTATCTGTTTTACATTGTTGGTTGCCATATTGGTCGGTTTTTAATATTATATTTTTATTGGATTGAATTTTGAATTTGCGAATGCCTATGAACTTAATAGATATTTCCTGCAAATGTATTCGTTTGATCCGTTTTGTAAAGTTCTTTGTTAATATTCTATTTATTGTAAGCTAAATATCATCATTCGGTTACACCAGCGTAACAATGTTAATTATTGGATGCTACCAAAATTTCCAGGTTGTACCCCATAAATAATCCGCTCTCGATAACGCCGGTAATCCCTTTTATATCCTTTTCGAGGCTTAACGGTACTTCATCAAAACGGCAATCCAAAACCAGGTTATTGTTTTCCGATATAATTGGACCATCCTTGCCTTTGGCCGGCCTGATCACTATGCTGTTGGCTCCCAGTTTTTCCAGTTCCGCTTCCACATGCAGCAAAGCCTGCGGAAATACCTCTATAGGGATAGGGAAGTTGGTACCAATCTTATCCACTATTTTGGAGTCATCTACAATGATGTAGTTAACGGCGCTGGATGCTATCAGCAGTTTCTCCTTAAACATCGCTCCTCCACGTCCTTTAATCAGGCTGTTGTTTGGGTCAACCTCGTCGGCACCATCAAACAGCCAGTCGGGCTTGTGTTCAAACAAAGTAGTAAGCGGGATACCCAATTTGGTACAAAACATCGAGATCTCCAGCGATGTAGGGATAGCTAAAACGTTTAACTTCTCGGCCTTGATCCTATCTGCAATAGCCAACAAAGCCATGTACACCGTAGAACCCGAACCAACGCCCAGTACATCGCCATCCTTTACCTTAGCGGCAATTTGTTGCGCTACCTTTTGCTTGCCCGCGGCATTAATGATCTCTGACGACCACGCAAGGTTTTTAATTAAACTACTATCCCAATTCATTTTTGAGTATCAAGTATTTAGTATCAAGTATCAAGACCGCTTCAGGTAGAAACGACAGTTAGTATCAAGCGGCAAAAAAAATCTTGATACTTGATACTAACTACTTGCTACTATAACAAAGCTTTCGCTCTCTTAATCACGTTATCAACTGTAAAACCAAAATGCTTGTACAGATCATCGGCCGGGGCAGATTCGCCAAAGGTGGTCATGCCCAGCATATCGCCTTCGTCGGTGGTGTATTTGTGCCAGCCCATTGGGGATGCCATTTCAACAGCCAAACGTTTGCGGTACGCTTTAGGGAATACCAACTCTTTGTAAGCTGCATCCTGTTTTTCAAATAATTCCCATGATGGCATACTTACCACGCGGGTTGATATGCCTTCTGCTTCCAGTTTTACCTGCGCATCCATAATCAAGGCAACTTCCGATCCTGTTGCAATTAATATCAGGTCGGGATTTTTGCTGGCTTCGGATAGGATGTAAGCACCTTTCTCCAGGTTTTCTGCTTTACCGTATTTATCCTGATCGAGGATAGGTAAGCCCTGGCGGGTAAATACCAATATAGTAGGGCCATCTTTTTTCTGGATAGCCACACGCCACGCATGCGCGCTTTCGTTGGCATCGGCCGGGCGGATGGTGGTTACGTTGGGAATAGAGCGCAGCGAGGCCAATTGTTCAACCGGCTGGTGGGTTGTGCCATCCTCGCCTAAGCCTATACTATCGTGGGTGTAAACAAATATCGGGCTCACTTTCATAATGGCAGCCAAACGGATTGGCGGGCGCATATATTCAGAGAACATCAAAAAGGTTGCGCCAAAAGGCAGTACACCTTTGGTTAAAGCCATACCATTTAATGCCGAACCCATGGCATGCTCGCGGATACCAAAGTGGAAGTTACGGCCACTCCTGTTTTCGGATGTGAACGAATCAAAACCCTTCAGGTTGGTTTCTGTTGACGGGGCCAAATCTGCCGCGCCGCCTATTAAGTTAGGCAGGCTTGCCGCAATGGCGTTTAATACTTTACCAGATGCCTGGCGGGTAGCCATTTTAGGATCAGATCCTTTAAATACCGGCAGTTTATCAAGCCAGCCTTCGGGCAAATCACCCTTAAACGCGGTTTCATATTCGGCGGCTAATTCTGGATATTCTTTTTTATAATCGGCAAATAGCTTGTTCCATTTTTCTTCGGATGCACCACCGCGTGCTCCTTTATCATGGTAGTATTTCAACACATCATCAGGCACGTTGAATGATTTATCCGGATCGAAGCCAAAAAACTCTTTAACCAGTTTAATTTCATCGGCACCAAGCGGTGCACCGTGCGAACCTGCAGTACCCGATTTATTAGGGCTGCCATAAGCGATTAATGAACGCACACGGATCAAGGATGGTTTTTGCGCTTCGGCTTTAGCATTAACTAAAGCAAGCTCTAAAGCATGGGTATCGTTAACGTCCGGCAAATCCTGTACATGCCAGCCGTATGAACGGAAACGCGCGGTTACATCTTCGTTAAAAGTGATATCGGTAGCACCCTCTATCGAAATGTGGTTATCATCGTATAAATAGATAATGTTACCTAACTCCAGGTGTCCGGCCAATGATGCGGCTTCAGAAGTTACGCCTTCCATCATATCGCCATCGCTTACTATAGCGTAAACGTGGTAGTTAAAAAGATCGTAACCTGGTTTGTTGTAGCGTGCTGCCAGGTGTTTTTGCGCAATGGCAAAGCCAACACCATTTGCAAAACCCTGGCCAAGCGGGCCGGTAGTAACATCAATACCAGGGGCCAAACCGTACTCCGGGTGACCGGCAGTTTTGCTATTCAGCTGGCGAAAGTTTTTGATATCGTCTAAACTTAAATCATACCCTGTTAAATACAAAAAGCTGTACTGTAACATACATGCATGACCGCATGAAAGTATAAACCTGTCGCGGTTTGCCCAATCCGGGTTTTTAGGGTTGTAGTTTAAAAATTGCGACCATAAAACGTGGCCCATAGGTGCAAGTGCCATGGCTGTGCCGGGGTGGCCCGAATTTGCTTTTTGCACTGCATCTGCCGATAAGATCCGTACGGTATCTATTGCTAATTTTTCTATGTCCTGTGTGTTTTCCATTATCTTTTTGGGTATTGTATGTTATGTTGTTGGGGTTGCTATAGCGCGTTTGGTTTTACTGTCGTCGTCATTTAACCATAACCGCGCCCCGCCTTTAATGCCATCGGCATTGGTTACAATTTTCATGTTTTTATCCAGTTTAAACGTTAACTCGTCAGAGTTGCCGCCGCCTATATATAAAGTATCGTAATTGAATACGGTTTTTAAAATCTCAAAAACCTTTTGTATGCGCTTGTTCCATCTTTCTTTGCCAAATTTTTCAAGCGCTTTTTCGCCAATATATTGGTCATAAGTTTTGCCGGTTTTAATGGGCAGGTGTGCCAGTTCAAAATGGGGCAGCAGGTGGCCATCCATAAGCAAAGCGGTGCCAAAACCGGTGCCCAGGGTAATTACCATTTCAAGGCCTTTGCCTTTAACCACGCCCAAACCCTGCATGTCGGCATCATTTACTACCTGCGTAGGTTTGCCTAATAAATCGGTTAGTTTTTTGGCCAGGTCAAAATCTGCCCAGAGTTTAGTGCTTAAATTAGGCGCTGTTTTAACAACCCCGTTTTTTACATAACCAGGAAAGCCCACCGAAATTCTATCATAACCGGGGAATTTTTTTACCAGCGTCTGGACAGCCTTAATCACGTTTTCGGGGCTGGCCGGCGCCGGCGTAGCTATCTTATCGTAATCCATTTTAAGTTCGCCCTTGATGTTTAAAATTGTGGCTTTAATATGTGAGCCCCCAATATCGATTGAAAGAATTTTTAACTGGGATGGAGTGTTTTTCATCAGTGTTGTTTGTTTTTAAGTTTTGATGATGCCATCATTGGCTGTAAAATTAATATCGCATTTAATGATGGCCCATCTTTATTGAATTTAGCTACCAAGCGTTAAGCCGGAAGTATTTAGCGGAATGCCCAACTCCAAGTTTGCTTGTTTCTTTACTTACAAATTTCGACTCAAGGCTAACCGTCAATTTAACAACTTAGCGCGTAAATATCACATTTTTAATAATAATTGATTGTTAAATGTGTAATTAACGCAAGTGTAACTAATACAATAACTAATAAACATTATAAAAGTAAAGTTAGTATTGCTTTTTACTTTTCAAACAGAAACCTAACGTTTTTTACTCCAAAGCAGTAAAAACGATGCAAAAGTGCTATATTTATTACTATTTTCCTAAGAAAATATGATATTAATCATGTTTTTCGATCAATTTTATACAATTATCTTGTTTTTTCCTGAATTAATAAGGTGATTTTGCCCTTTCCAGACAAAAACGCCCGTTGTGTTTGGCGGCAATACGACCTCTATATCCCATTTTCCTTTTTTTAGCTCATATTTTACCGCGATTTTGCCGTTAGGGTGAGGGATTTCTCCGCCTATTATTTTTAGATCGCCTAAGTGCGGTTCAATTTTTATTTTGCTAAAACCGGGCGCATAACTATCAATGCCTAAAACGGTACGGTAAAATTCAATATTGGGGCTGGCGCCCCAGGCGTGGCAGTCGGACCGGTTATGTCGCAGGTCCGATATTTCCGCCCAGGTGGTAAGTCCCATTGCGATGTTCTTTCGCCATATATTAAGCCATTTTAAATAATCATTGCCATAGCCGCTTTTAATTAGCGCCTGGTGCAGGTAATATTTAAAGTAGATGGTGCATTGGGTAAGCATAGTATCGGTCATTAGCTTTTTGCCAAGGGCAGATGCTTCGTCGCCGGTTACCATACCTGTTAAAATTGCAAGTGAATTGGTATGCTGGGAAAACAATTGCTGATCTTCCACATCGGAGTATAATTGCCTGCTGGCTACCCAATATTTTTGTTGGATGGTGGCTTTTAATAAATTGGCCATATCATGATAATATTGCGAAATGATGGGTATGCCAAATTTGGCCTCCATTTGCGAGGCTTGCTGGTAAGCCCACATCAATTGCAGATCTAACAAAGCCGAGGAGCCGTTTACGCTTTTGGGGGCGGCGCCAAAGTCCCAGCCTTTATCGGCAACCCAATCGGCAAAGTTCCAGTACGGGGTGTTTTTTAACGAGCCGCCAGGCTGTTGATATTTCCTAAAAAATGCCAATATATCCTCTACGCCCTGTAATTTGCTTTGCACAAAAGCGCTATCGGGCCGGTACATCCAATAATCATGCAGCATACCGATGTACCATAAAGAAAATGTGGAGATAATTTGTGGCGAAAATGAAGGGTGGCGGCTTAAGGTAACCCCTTCGGCAATGCGCGAGTGGTCCATCAGGTTAATGGCATTACGCACCAGGCGGTCATCGCCGCTGTTGTAGTACGATACCAGGGCCTGTATGCGGCTATCGCCCACATATTGCAGTTGCTCGTAATAGGGGCAATCGTAATACGTTTCGCCTGCGCAAAGCCGCGCTGTGCGCCAGCCAATGTCCAGCATTTTCTTCATTTCGGCTGTACCGTCAAGCTTTGCGTTTAGTTTAAAAGGATAGCCGGTAAAGGTGCCGTAGATGTCATCTACCTGTAAAGGTTGCCCGGCGGTTGTTATCTTTAATTCGATATACCTGAACGTGCGAAAACTAAGCGTATTAAACGACTGACCCGCGCTGCCATCAGACACGATGCTATCCCGGCGGCCCGAAAATATTTTGCCCTCCACATCATCGCGGTTGCCTTTTTCAAGCCCCCCGGGTCCGTGCAGTTTGGTAAATAATGTTTCGGCATAACTTAGGCTGATACCGGCATTTTTACCAAGGCTAAAATTGAGCGATACAAAAGCATTGGTTAAAAAAGTTTGATCGAGCAAAAAGGTAACTGTGGTATTTGCAGGAATGGTTATAGCTGTTTTAGTTGCCGGGAAGCTTTTAGGCACGGTGATCCCTTCGGCCCTGCGTAGTACCGGGATGCGTTGATAAGTTAATTCTACCGGCGGAATAGACGAAGGTACCAGCATCCAGCCAAAAGCATTCGGGGTACCTTTGGGTTTACCACCTTCTATCTTAACGGCATTTTTCCAGCCGCTCACATCCGTCTTTTCGGCATTCCAGTTGGCGATACCGGCGTTCATATCTACCCGCTCGCCCGGGCCTGCTACGTAATAAGTACCATATCCAACACCAACAATGGGTTTGTATCCTTTATCGCTGATGCCTTTCCAGCTTTTATCAGTATTAATTATCGCTTCCGCCTCGGCATCGCCCTGCATAATAAATGCGGTCTGGATAGAGATCTGCGCTTCGGGTCGGTAGTCCCCATCGTTCCAAACCACGGCGGCAATGACATTATCGCCTGCTTTAAGATATGGCGCCAGGTCTACAGTTTCATAATTCCAGTAATAGGTGTCGCCGCGGGCCGGGCCTAATGATACCAGTGTTTGGTTTACGTACAGTTTATAACGGTTATCGGCAGATACATGCACAATGAATGTGGCCGGTTTGTCTTTGATGTTGATATTTTTGCGGAAATAGTAAACCCCATAATCCCGCAGCGATTCGCCGGGCACAGTGATCCAGGCCGCTTTCCATTGACTTTTTAACAGTGCCGGATTAATGGACTGCGCATGGCCGGCAATAACAGTGAAAATAAAAAACAGCGATAACGCGGCTTTATATACAATTTTCATGGAAGATGGGTTATAATGTGGTTAGCAAGTGCTTAAGTGCTAAATTACAATTAAAAATGATTACACATCTGTTGAGAATTATCATTTTGTTACCTCACCGGATACGGTGATTTTTAAATAAAAATAAAGTGCCAGTCTTTATTTTAGCCGCGATATTTGCATCTGTCGCGGACCAATCACACCTAAAACCGGCGAATGGTTTCCAAAATTTTATAACCGGCATAGCCGTAAACGAAGCCATTGAAAATAAAACTGCGGCTGTGCAGGGCAAAAACATGGGCGCTTGCTTAACAGGCAGGCACACAAGCCCGGAGGCTTGCGGCCGCGAAAAAGAACTTATAGGTGCAGGGGGCTGCCCTGAAGGCAAAAGCATTATATTAATTCCCTTTTAAACTGATGCGTATAACACTTAATGAATAAGGCGGCACTACGTAACCGTTCAGTTGTGCTACGCTGATTTCGGCGTGGGAGGGAATGATGTTTTTTTGCTGATCGATGGTGTTTTTATCAGAAGGCTGGCCTTGCAGTACATCAATTTTGGCGTTAGCAGCCATCATACCCAGGCCCGAAAGCTTTGCCATGGCAGTTGCAGCCTGTGGACCGGCGTTCACGATTTTTAAAATAACATCGCCGGTTTCGCTGTTTTGCACGCATGATGCAGCCAGGGTCGAGTCGGCACGGGCGCCGGGCCGGTTAAGTGATATAATACCGGGAATGTATACATCGCCCTGGTTAACCGCAAATAATTGCTGGACATAGTAATTTACCGTAGGCACCAGGGTTTTGTTATCAAAGTAGATGAGGTTGGGGTTCCACGAGGTATGCTTAAGATTGGCCAGCAGCGGCGCGTAAGACGCCATTTGCACAATATCGCCGTTACGCTCAAGGCTGGTCATAAAAGCGGCTTCCGAAAGCGCGTTAATGAGGGTGTTGCCCCATGATGCATATTCACCAATGTACACCTTTGATTTTGGACGGCGGTAGCTATCATACCGGCTATTGTTTTTCAGGAACCATTCGGGCTTTTCGTAAAAATGTTCGTCAACAACAGGCACCGATAGCTGATCGGCAAACTTCCAGCCAAGGTCATAATCTTCACCCGATGGCGCGGGGCCTACTGTGCCTACGATAGTAATTTCGGGATGTTTTGCGCGTACGGCATCATATATCATTTTAAAGCGGTCCCTGAAATCATCGGTTTGCTTGTCCTCATTACCAATACCCACATATTGCAGGCCAAAAGGTTTTGTATGGCCTGCTGCAGCCCGTTTAGCGCCCCAAACCGATGTGGTGGGCCCATTGGCGTATTCTATCAGGTCCAAAACATCCTGAATATAGCCTTTCATTGCGGCCAGGGAGAGCCCTTTTTGGCCAGTTCCGCCAATCTTCCAGGTTCCGCCCGAATTTTGGCAGCTTACCCCGGCCGCCAGTACCGGCAGTGGCTTGGCGCCAATATCCTCGCAAAACCTAAAATATTCATAAAAGCCAAGGCCTGTACTCTGATGGTAATTCCAGATGTTGCGCTGTTGAACCCGTTGCTCAACAGGGCCGATGGTGTTTTTCCAGCGGTATATGTTATTAATGCCATCGCCGTGTACCAGGCAGCCACCTGGAAAACGGAGAAACTTGGGCTGAAGATTGGCTATGGACTGAGCAAGATCGGCCCGCAACCCGTTGGTTTCATTTTTAAAAGTATTATGCGGAAAAAGAGAAACTTCGTCGATAGCTAAAACCGAACGCTGCCTGGCAAGTATTGTAAGCCTTGCCGAATCGGAGCTTGCTGTGGCAGTAATGGTTCCCGTGTATTTTCTCCATGCCCCAGCCTGGGTCTGGAATGAAAATGTACCGCATACAGCGCCCTTATCTCCGCGCAGCTCCACCTGCATGGCCACGGGTTTGGCCGAAACTTGCCTTACGTATACAGAGAAGTCATATTTTTGGCCAGCTTTGATACAGATACCATCATACCCGGCATTGGTAATGCCAACGCCTTGCTGGCCGGCGTCGTCAATATTTAGCAACACATAGTGCGGATTATTGAAGTGCAGGGGTTTTGCTGTTTCTACAGATATTGTGCCGTAACCAAATCCTTCGGTGGTGTACTCCCAGGCTGTTAGGGGGTTCCATGTTTTCCTGTCGCTGGCGCTGTACTCGAATGATCTGTTCTGTATCAATTCGGCGTAAAGTCCGCCATCGGCCGCGTAGCTCAGGTCTTCAAAAAAGACGCCAAAAAGATCTTTGCTGATTGGCTTACCAAGCTTCGCATTTGCAGCTAAGGTTTGGGTTTTTTTTACACTCAATGCGGGGGCTCCCTGGCCGTGGGCCAAATGGGCAACAAACAACAGTGCCAGGCATATTGCAGGCAAAATACGCTTAAAAAACATCAGGTTTAATTTTTGAGGTTGATAATTAATAATTGTTTTTTTAACAATTATTAACAAATATATATCTTTTTAGGAGAAATAAAAATTTACTGCTTTTTTTAACATATAACACAACAATAACAGCAACGCTTCCCCGTTCTTTTATGATTGTTGTTTAAACAATTATAAAAATGTTATTTCATTCGCCGTGTTGAACAGCTAACTATCCCTGCCAGGTGCCGGGTTTAAAGTTATTTGGATAAACTCCGCACCATTTCAATATGCTCAATACCATCTTCGTCATACACCTCGCCTTCCGAAACAAAGCCGAGCGACTGGTAGAACGAAAGGGCATAAGTTTGCGCGCCAATGCGGATAGCTGCCGGGCCAAACACATCATAACAACTTTGGATAGCAAGTTCCATAATTTTCCTGCCAAGACCGGTTCCCCTGAAAGCCGGCGAAGTAACTACCCGCCCTATCGAAACTTCAGGGTATGATATGCCAGCAGGAACCAGCCGGCTGTAAGCTGCCAGCTTGCCGTCGGCGTACAATAAAAGATGATAGCATTGCTGGTCTTTATTATCCTGGTCCAAAAACACACAGTTTTGTTCTACCACAAACACTTCGCTGCGCAGGCGGAGTAGTTGGTATAGTTCATTAACATTAAGGTGGCTGAAAAGCCTTATTTGATAAGTTAAGTTCATGGGCCAGATATGGATAGGACAAAGTTAATTGTTTGGGTGAACGGCCTAACTAACTTTATGAGAAAAATTTGTTTAACTATGAAAAAACATTGCTAACAATTCAATAGCTTAACCAATAATTCTAAGCGATTTAAAATGGCAAAAAACCGGGTTTTAACGATTTTGGTTTCCGTTTTCTGGAAAACAAAGCATTTTTGGACGTTGTTTCCCGATAAGTTCAATTACTTTTCAACTTGTTGAGTATATCCCGGGGGCTGGCTTTTGAGCTTATTTTGCACTAATAGCTGCAGATATTACCGCTTTTGAATGCTAACCTATTCAACCTTAAGCGGGGGGCCGAGCAACTGCATTTCGTGATCGGAAAAAATTTTTGCAAGCTCGGTGTCCGATGGTTCATGATCAAGCGATTGCATGGCCACAAAAAATTCTTCAAGCTTACCGGCTGGTTGCAAAGTTACCGTCATCTTTCCTTTGGCGCTTACCTGGGTCCAGGCATGCGGCACATTCTTTGGCAAAAAGATGCTTTCACCTGTAGTTAAATGAAATTTATCCTCGCCTACCTTAAAAAAATACGATCCTTCCAATACATAAAATATTTCATCCTGTGTAGGGTGGATATGCAATGGCGTTCCTCTGCCCTGCGACAAGCTGGTTTGCTCAAAAATAGCCAATTCGCCATCGGTATCTTTCCCGGATATCTTCACATCCAAAATATTTGAGTTTACCCCTTTCAATTTAATATGCCCATGTATCCGGCCTTCGCCGGCCTGTATTTTAAAGCCCTTGTTAACGCGGATTAAGCTTTTCTTTGAAACAATGGCCGCAAACGGTGCAAACGGAACCGCGGCAAATGTCAAAACAGCGGCAATGAATTTATTCCTTTTCATAAGTAGATTTTAAATTTACAGGCTGATATAAAGTTAGTTATAAAAACAAGCAGGAACATCATCAGCCCCAATAATTAAATCTACAAGCGCTTCACTAAATTAAGCCAGGTTCATAACCGCATACAATGCAGTAACAGAAATGATAATCCATAGGGCAATACCCTGAAGCAACGGTCTGAAGCCAACAGAAGCAAGTATCTTTCCGGATAATCCGGCACCGATAAGGAATAACGTGAGTGTTAAGCAGGCTTTGGCAATGGTAATTATATACGGACGAATCTGCTTTATAACCGGGATATAAGTATTAGCGACCATTGCCAGTACAAATAAGGCAATGAAATAAGGAATGGTAACTTTTTTTGACTTGTTTTTAAAAATAAAGGCCGACAGAAAAGCAACCGGTATAATCCATAAAGCCCTTGTAAGTTTTACCGTGGTGGCCACTTCCAGCGCATGGCTACCATATTTACCCGCAGCGCCAACCACCGAGCTGGTGTCATGTATCGCAATAGCGCACCATAAGCCAAATTGCGTTTGAGTAAGGTTAAAGTGATGCCCTATTGCCGGAAAAACAAACAGGGCTACCGAATTGAGGATGAATACACAGCCAAGGGCAACGGATATTTGCTTCTCCCCAGCCTTAATCACGGGCGATATAGCTGCAATAGCGCTTCCGCCGCATATGGCGGTACCTGAAGATATAAGATAAGATGTTTTCTTTTCAATGTTTAACCATTTTCCTATAAAATGGCCAAATATAAATGTACATGTGATAGAAGCTATAGAGAATAATATGCCCTCCTTCCCAGCCTGTAAGGCGCTATGTACATTCATGCCAAAACCTAAACCCACTACAGAAATTTGTAAGAGCAGGTGAGTGGCCTTATGATTTATGTGTAAATAAGGGTGACCGGTGAACTGGGCAACAGCCAGGCCCATAACCAACGCTACGGCAGGACTAATATAAGGTGTAATACAAAGGAGGATGCAGGTTATAAAAATGACTCTCCGGATATTTTCACTGGTGTTCAAAATGAACCCTGTTGGCGAGATTAATGGCGGTTGTGTGTTCATGTTTCTTCTTTTTGACACGGCAAAACTCCATAATCAAATGCCCGAATTTTCATCACATTATGCAATGTCTGATAACTAAAAGTTATTTAACACATGGATTGTACGTGCCAAATCAAAGGCTGCAAACAGGAAAAGCAGCCATGGCGGAGAAGCCCGATTTCCAGCAAATTCTATATAGACAAGACTTGTTGGTTACACCCCAACCAACCCCGCCATCTCATTCAAAAACACCAGCGCCTGGTCAATACTATGCACACCTTCAACACTTAATCTTAGTGTATTTTTAACTTCTTTTAAATTAGTACGCCTTGGGTTGGCCTGTACAAAAGCCAGCACATTGTGGAATGCTTCGGTTTCAAAGTAGGATGATTGCTGATTGGTGATGAAGTACCCGCGCAGCACATTCTTTTTTAACGAAATTTTTTCAAAACCGATAGCCTTGCCCATCCATTGCAGGCGCATGGTATTCAGCAGGTCATGTACCTGTGGCGGTATGGGTCCAAAACGGTCATGCAGTTGCTGCTGAAAGGCCGATAGTTCAACTTCCCGTTCCAGTTTGGATAGTTCGGTGTATAAATTATAACGCTCGGACAAATTGGTTACATATTCATCCGGGATCAGGATCTCCTGGTCGGTATCTATCTGGGTGAAGGAAATATATGGGCGTGGCTTATCATCCGGGAATACACCTTTAAATTCATCGTCCTTTAACTCCTGGATGGCTTCGTCCAAAATTTTATGGTACATCTCGAAGCCTATTTCGGCAATAAAGCCGCTTTGCTCTGCACCCAAAAGATTTCCGCTGCCCCGGATATCCAAATCGCGCATAGCTACGTTAAAGCCGCTGCCCAGGTCGCTAAACTCCTCAATGGCGCTAAGGCGCTTGCGGGCCTCGCTGGTGAGGGTTGACAGTGGCGGGCTCAACAGGTAGCAATAAGCTTTTTTGTTGCTCCTGCCTACGCGGCCGCGCATCTGGTGCAAATCACTCAGGCCAAACATATGGGCGTAGTTGATGATAATAGTGTTGGCGTTGGGGATATCCAGGCCGGCTTCAATAATGGTAGTAGCCACCAGCACATCGTACTCGTGGTTTACAAATTTCAGCATTACATCCTCAAGCGCATCGCCCTCCAACTGGCCGTGGGCAATACCAATACGGGCTTTAGGTACCAATTTGTGAATCATGCCGCCTAACTGCGGCAAATCGGCTACGCGGTTATGGATAAAGAAAACCTGGCCGTCGCGCTCAATTTCAAACTCAACAGCTTCTTTTATCAGTTTATCGTTAAATACATGCAACTCGGTAACTACCGGCTGCCTGTTGGGTGGTGGTGTTGATATGATGGATAAATCCCTTGCGCCCATTAGCGAAAAATGCAGGGTGCGTGGTATCGGTGTAGCCGTAAGCGTAAGTGTATCTACATTGGCTCGCATTTGCTTCAGCTTCTCTTTGGTGCTTACACCAAACTTTTGCTCCTCGTCAATAATCATCAGCCCCAGGTCTTTAAACTTTACATCCTTGCTTACCAGGCGGTGGGTACCTATAATGATGTCTACCTTGCCTTCCTTCAGTTTCTCTAAAGTATCCCTAATCTGTTTGCTGGTTTTAAAGCGATTTATATAGTCTATATTGGCCGGGAAGCCCTTTAGCCTATCGGTAAATGTTTTGTAGTGCTGGGCCGCTAAAATGGTGGTAGGTACCAATATGGCCACCTGCTTGCTATCGGCAACGGCTTTAAAAGCAGCGCGAACGGCTACTTCGGTTTTGCCAAAGCCCACATCGCCGCAAATCAGCCTGTCCATAGGGTGCGGCGATTCCATATCTTTTTTAAAGTCGGCAGTGGCTTTTTCCTGGTCGGGAGTATCCTCGTACAAGAAAGAGGCCTCCAGTTCAGTTTGCAGGTAGCTATCGGGCGAAAAAGCATTGCCATGTTGGGCTTTGCGCAGGGCGTAAAGCTTAATCAGGTCGCGGGCTATGTCTTTAACTTTTTTTTTTGTTGTTTTCTTCAGGCGTTCCCAGGTATCGGTTCCCAGCTTGTTCATGCGTGGAACAGTGCCTTCCTTGCCGCTGTATTTGCTAATTCGGTTTAGCGAATTGATGTTTACATATAACAGATCGTTATCTGCATAAATCAGGCGGATCATTTCCTGTTGCTTGCCGTTTACCTCCACTTTTTCCAGCCCGGCATATTTGCCTATGCCGTGATCAATATGGGTAACGTAATCGCCGGGCTTTAGGTCGCGTAGTTCCTTTAGGGTGATGGCCTGCGAGCGCTGATAGCCTTTTTTGAGCTTGTATTTATAATAACGATCAAAAATCTGGTGATCTGTGTAGCATGCCAGCTTTTGCTCGTGGTCAACAAAACCTTCGCGGATTGAGATACTTATCGGGGTAAATTTTACCGTTTTATCCAAATCATCCAATATGGCATACAAGCGCTCAACCTGGCGGGACGAATCGGTAAGGATAAAGTTTTCAATCTTATCTGCCTCGTTATTTTTGAAGTTATGGATTAGCAGCGTAAAATCTTTATTGAATGACGGCTGCGGGCGCATGTCAAAATTGATTGATGCGCTTGGCTGATAAAAAAACTGTTTCCCAAACTCCACCACGGGGAAATCAAACAGCTGGTCGGCAATCAGTTTCTCGTCGGTGAAGCCAAATTTAGGATCAATCCAGTCCGGGTTTTGGTTTTTTTCGTCTGCAGATAATGCTTTCCACAAGTTGGTGGCCTTTTTAAAGCCGCTTTGGATGATATCCAATGTAAACTGTACGTCCTTAATCCAAACCTGGGTACCAGGCTCTACATATTCCAACAGCGAGATATTGCTTTCTGTTAAAAATTTAGATTGTACATTGGGCACAATGGTAATGGTTTTTACCTGCTCAACAGACAGCTGGCTTTCAATCTCGAACGTGCGGATAGACTCAATAAAATCGCCAAAAAACTCCACCCTGTAAGGAAGGTTGTGCGAGAATGAAAAGATATCTACAATGCCGCCACGCACAGAAAACTGCCCCGGCTCGTACACAAATTCAACGCGCTCAAAATCGTATTCAATTAAAAACTCGTTGATGAACTCGATACTGAGTTTATTGCTTACTGCAATTTCAAGGGTGTTTTTTTCGAGGGACGCCCGGTCAATCACCTTTTCGGCCAGGGCCTCGGGGTAGGTAACTATCAGCTGGCCAAATTCCGAAGCGTGGTTAAGTTCGTTGAGTACTTCGGCACGTGCCAGTACATTGCTGCTGTCGGGCTGGGTAAATTCAAATGGTTTGCGGTATGATGAGGGAAAAAGCAATACTTCTTTGCCTGTAAGGTTTTCCAGGTCGGCCTGGAAATAACCGGCTTCCTCGCGCTCGGGCAAAACAAACACCATGTGCTTGTGCTGCAAAAAATATAATGCTACCGCCATGGCCGCATCACTCGATCCGACTAAACCACGCAGCTGTACCCTTGGATTTTTTGACGCATTAAGCGCAAGCGCTAATGCTTTAACCCGGTCATCAGCTTTATACCTATCTAATATATCACGGATGTTCAAACTGCTGCAAATGTAAGCAAAAAAGCCTTTTTAAATAAACAGCTATAAATAGTATAAAACAATGCAAACAATATGATGGCTTATTTACTTTTTAATGATAAATTAGGGTATTATTTCTCCCGTAGCTCAACCTAAATTTTTTAAACCAAAATTTATATATCATGAAGAATGCAATTATTTGGGGCGTTATTATTGGCATATTAAGCGGAATCTGGATGTATGTTATGCACGCCTCGGGAATTACACCAACCGGCGACAAAGTAGCCACGCTTGAATACTTTTCGTTTATTATCCCGGCCATTGGCTTGTTAATTGGCATTTATAGTTATCGCCAAAATGATTGTAACGGCCAGATGGGATTTTTTGAAGCGCTGATACAAAGCTTTAAAATATTGATTGCCGGCGGTATTGTAACCGTTTTTGCCACGATTTTATATGTTAGCTACAGTGGTGTATCCATGAATGATATCCTTAAGGAATCATCCGGCCGCATCTTTGGTGCTTTGTTAGTTGGCGTTTTATTGGCGTTTGCGGTATCTTTACTGTTTACCAATAAATCAAACAAGGTTGATTAAACAGCTTTTTCGCAACTATTTTGAACTCATTTTCTGGATTACCGCTATGCTGTGTCTGGCGTTTACCTCGCCGCAGGCCACATCGCATTTTACATTATGCCCTTTAAAATTGATGGGGATAACCTGGTGCCCCGGCTGCGGTTTGGGGCACTCCATTATCTACCTGTTTCACGGGCAAATTTCCAATTCATTTCATGCGCATTGGTTGGGCATACCGGCCGTGCTGGTGATATTTCATAGGATATATGTTTTGGCAAGGCCTCACCCAACCCTCCCCAAAGGAGACGGCTTTTGACTTGCAACGGAAACCAATCTGCTTTTTAAAGTCCTCTCCTTTGGAGAGGATTTAGGTGAGGCTCTTTTTCACCGCCAAAACCTACGGTTTCACCGACTTGTTAGCCCTGCTAACCTATATCCCGTAGGTGTTTTTTATGTGCTGATGTACCTTTATATCATCAAAACAAACACAAACTTTAATCATTACTAAAATGAGCACTTACCCAAATTCATATATGATGTTCGACGGAATGACTCCTGAAGAATTTTCTTTTGTACAACAGGCCACCGCCGCTTTAACCGAAAACCAGCAACGTTATTTTATGGGTGTTTACGCCAGCAAACGCCGCAACCCCCAGGATATTTTGTTAGCTACGCTTGCAGGGTTCCTTGGTGTATCAGGTATTCAACGTTTTATGACCGACCAGATTGGAATGGGTATTGTATACTTTTTTACCGCAGGTTTTTGTTTTATCGGTACCATCGTCGACCTGATTAATTATAAAAGCATTGCCAACGAGTACAATCAAAAAATGGCCTTCGAAAGCTTCAATATCGCTAAAATGACCAACTAAGTTTCCCGGTTACGGGCAAAGTTTCAACATATATATATCAAAAAAATCCACCTTCTGTTACGGGGTGGATTTTTTCGTAAGCTGAAAGCGCAAAGCCGAAGGCCTAAAGCCGGAGCGCCCAAGCGGAATTTGCTTATTTTTTTCTGCCTTTCGCTTTCTGCCTTCGGCTTTGCGCTTTTAGCCTTCGGCTTTCAGCTCTCCTCCCCCAAATACTTGTTGTCAATTTGTTTATCGGCTTTTGCGCCCAGCTTTTTGATTTTTTCGGCTGTGGTGGTCAGGTTTCCGCGGCCGTCTGATAGTTTATTTACCGCGCTATTATAGGCATTTTGGGTATAGGTAATGTTTTTGCCAATGTTATCCATATCGCCTAAAAAGCCAACAAATTTATCGTACATATCGCCGCTAAGGCGGGCTATTTCCAATACGTTCCGGTTTTGGCGCTCCTGTTTCCACATGCTGGCAATGGTGCGCAGGGTAGCCAGTAGGGTAGATGGGCTTACTATCACCACTTTTTTATCCCAGGCATAGTTAAACAGCTCGCCATCCAGCTGCACAGCTATACTGAACGACGATTCTATCGGCACAAAAAGCAGTACAAAATCGGGCGAGTTTATTTTATACAGATCGTGGTATTTTTTGGCCGATAAACCACCGATATGGTTTTTAATTGATTCTACATGCGCTTTGGCAAATAGCTTACGGTCTTCTTCGGTTTCGGCGCTTATCAGCCTTTCGTAAGCTATCAGCGAAACCTTAGAGTCGATAACCAGGTGTTTTTCATCCGGCAGGTCGATAATTACATCGGGCTGATAGCGGGTGCCGTCATTGGCCTGCATGGCAGCCTGTATGCGGTACTCCTGGTCTTTCACCAGGCCCGACCTCTCCAGCACCCGCTCCAGGATCACTTCGCCCCAGTTGCCTTGCTTTTTGTTGTCGCCTTTAAGCGCCCTGGTTAAATTCTGCGCCTCGTCGCTTATCTGTTTGTTCAGGTCCATTAGTTGGGTTATTACGCCTTTCAGGGTATTGCGCTCGGCGGCTTCCATATTGTAAACTTTCTCTACCTTATCTTCAAAAGCTTTCAGGTTTTCTTTAAGCGGATTCAAAATCTGGTCGAGATTGTTGCGGTTTACATCAATAAACTCTTTTGATTTTTCTTTCAGCAGTTTTTCGGCCACATTTTCAAACTCCCGCTGGAACTGCGTGCGGATTTGTTCTATCTCCACTTTTTGCTCCTGCATTTTTTCCTGCTGCGAGGTATAGTACGCGCGGGCGTTCTCCAACGATTTATTGGCAGTGGCTAACTGGGTACGTTCATATAGCAACTCATCCAAGAGCCGGTTTTTCTCGTCCTTTAAAAATTGGGTAATGTTTTCTTTTTCGCTGGCCAGGCCGCTGGCTTTTTCTTCGGCTTTGGCCAAAGCAATTTTAAGCTGGTCGCTCTCTGAGCGCAGCCGGTTCAAATCGTCTGCCGAGATCAACTCAATGGCTTTGGGTTTTTTAATAAACAGCAAAACGGCTATCAGCAGTATAACAACCGAGGCAATAATCAGTATCTCTGAATTCATTTTGATAAAAATATTAGCAAATTTAGGTTAATATTTTTAGTAATGCCATAGATAATAGCGATCTGCTTGAACCGGACGGACCTCGGCCAACAAAGTGTGGGAAGTTCATCTTGTTACTCCTAAAGTATTTTGAAAACGATCTTTTTGTCATCCTGAGTTGCGAATTTTGCGAAATTCTGAAGGTGGGATGACATATGTTGCATGGCAGCGAAAACTCACCCAACATCGTTGCGCTTGTCAGTAGGCTCTCACCTGCCGTGTAAAGGGAAATTTTAACGCTCAATATATTAAAGAAAATTTAAATCGTTTTACGACTATGCATAGCCATCGGCGGGCAAACAACTTTTTATCAACACATTGCAAATGCTCTGTTAAAAATTAAATAGTTTTACCTTTTATTATCATTACGCTACAGCTATGAGCACAGTAAACATTCCACGACTTGATCTTAACGATTATATAAACGGCACGGCTGCCGACCGCAAGCTATTTTCGGACAATATTGGCAAGGCTTTTAACCAAACGGGCTTTGTTACCATTACCAACCATGGCCTAAGCAAGCAGTTGATAGATGAACTTTATACCCAGGTTAAGGCTCTTTTTGCGCTACCTGATGATGTAAAACAAAAGTACGAGATACCAGGTCTGGCAGGCCAGCGTGGCTATACCGGCAAAGGTAAAGAAACCGCCAAAGGCTTTAAAACTCCCGATTTAAAGGAGTTTTGGCAGATAGGCCAAACCGTAACAGACGGCGATCCAATCAAAGATATTTACCCGGACAACGTAGCGGTTGATGAGCTACCCTCATTTAACGTTACCACCCTGGAGGTATATAAAAAGCTGGAAGATGCCGGCAAGCACCTGCTGCAGGCTATTGCGGTGTATTTAAACCTGTCCGAAAATTATTTTGACGATAAGGTACACAACGGTAATTCGATATTGCGTACCCTGCATTATTTCCCGATAACTGACCCCGATTCTGTTCCCGACGACGCGGTACGCGCCGGGGCGCATGAGGATATTAACCTGATTACCCTTTTAATAGGCGCCAGTGCCGATGGGCTTGAACTGCTTACCCGCGAAGGTACCTGGTTCCCGGTTAAGGCTCATGGCGAGGATTTGGTGGTAAACGTAGGCGATATGCTGCAGCGCCTGACCAATAACAAATTGAAATCGACCACGCATAGGGTAGTAAACCCGCCGCGCGAACTGATGAAGTATTCCCGGTTTTCGGTACCCTTTTTCCTGCACCCAAAATCGGGTATGGATTTAACCAGCCTGGAATCATGTATTGATGCCGATCACCCCAAGTTATATACCGATATCACTGCCGGGGAGTACCTGGACGAGCGGTTGAGAGAGATTGGATTGAAGATGTAAAATACGAGAGCCCTTTCCTGGTTGGAGAGGGCTTATACTTAAAAGATGAAAGAGCCTAATCTTCCTATAGAAATCGAAATAAACAAAACTAAATCGTTATTTATTATTTTAGGATCACTTGCCTTTGTCTTGGGGTCAATATGGATTTATTCTATTGCTGATACTCAAACAGATTGGCCCCCTTTGGTTTTGAAGGTAGTTTCAATAACGGGTTTGCTGTTTTTTGGATTAGGCATAATATTGGGCGTTAAAAAGCTGATTGATAAACACCCGGGGTTAATAATCGACGAACATGGCATCCTCAACGCTTCAGGTTTCGGCAAGCCGCAATTCATCCCGTGGGAAACCGTAACCAGCTTTAGGCTGATTGAAATTGAGCGCACCAAACTGATACAAGTTTTCATAAACAATGCCGAAGAAGTAATAAGTAAGCAAAGCCGGTGGAAGCAAAAGTTGATGAGAATGAGCCAGAGCCGATATGGAACACCCATTTCCATCAACTGCGTAATTCTAAAAATTAATTCAGGCGAACTGTTGCAGCTATTGTTAGAAAGGCAATCTGCTGTTAAGGCTTTTACTTCGCCAGCATAGCCTTTCCGCCAATATTCCCTTCAATTCCCTGCCTTCTTTTATACAAAACAAAAACGCCGGTTGCCAGCAGGCCAATTGAGCCTTCAATGAAAACGGCTTGCCTTGGGCCAAGTTCATTGGCCAGCCAGCCCACCATCAGGCTGCCCACGGGGATCATTCCCTGGTATGCCATTACATAATAGCTGATGGCCCTGGCGCGCATGGCAGGTATAGCATGTGTTTGAATGTAGGTGTTAATGGCCGATGTTTGTGCCATCATCCCCAAACCGGTAAAGCTCATGAATATTAATGCAAAGGGCAATTTGCCGGCATAGGCCACCATCAGCACACTTGCGCCAAAAATAAGACCAGCTACTATGATTATCCTGACCAGGTTTTTATCTGTTTTTAAATTGGCCAGGTAAACAGCGCTGATAACCGACCCTATGCCCGCCGCGCTCTCAAACCAGCTAAACGTTTTAGCATCGCCGTTAAAAATGTCTTTGGCAAAAATAGGCATCAGGGTATTAAAGGGTATCACAAACAGGCTGCTTACGGTAAGCATCAATATCAAGCTGCTCAGGTCGCGATCTCCGGATACGTATTTGAACCCATCCTGCAACTCCTGCCAGATACCTTTTTGTGGCTTGCCAATTACGGCGGTGTTCAGCTTCATCATAAACAAACAGGCCAGCACCGGTATATAACTTAAAAAGTTACCGAAGAAACAAACATCTTCGCCAAAGGTGCTTAAAATAATACCCGCCACGGCCGGTCCCGCTATACGGGCAAAATTGGTCATGGTGGAGTTTAAGGCGATGGCGTTGGGCAGATCGGCTTTATTATCAACCATCTCAACCATGATAGATTGACGGCAGGTTACATCAAAGGCATTAATAATACCCTGCACCAGGCTTAAGCCGATGATGGCCGGGATATTATAAAACTTAAATAATATTAAAAATGCCAGTGCGCCAGCCTGCAGCATGGATACAACCTGCGTAATAACCAATATGCGGTAGCGGTTATGCCTATCTACAATACTGCCGGCATAAGGTGCCAATATTAATGAGGGGATAAGGCTAACAAAACTAACTATCCCGAGTAACAATGCCGACCCGGTGAGCCTGTAAACCAGCCAGCTAACAGCTGTTTTTTGCATCCAGGTACCAATGAGCGAGACGGACTGACCGTAAAAAAACAACTTGAAATTACGGTATTTTAAGGAGCGGAAAATGTTCATTTATTCAATCATAAAACAAAGCAAGTTCAGGGGAGATCTTAATGCAAGACTATTGAAATTGTTTCTGATGCAAATATCGGCCTTAATGATATATTTGTAAAATAGATTGTTTTAATGAATTTGATAGATAAAAACGATTGATTATGGAGATTAGGCAATTACAGTATTTTGTTAAAGCGGCCGAGACGATGAACTTTACCGAAGCTGCCGCCGCCGTATTTATTACCCAGAGCACGCTGTCGCAACAAATAAAGCAACTGGAAGATGAGTTGGGCATGCTGCTATTTGACAGGATTGGCCGCCACGTGCGCATTACCGAAGCCGGCCATATATTTTTAACCCACGCCAGCAAAATATTAAACGAGGTACAAAAAGGCAAGCAAGCCATTACCGAGCTCAATAACGCCGCCACCGGCGAACTTAACCTGGGCGTTTCTTACGCCTTTACATCGTTGCTGCTGCCCGCCCTGGCCCCATTCTCCAATAAATATCCCGGCATCAAAATATTTATAACCTATGGAAGCCCAGAGGAACTGGAAAAAAAGCTGCGGCTGGCCGAGCTGGATATGATCCTGGCCTTCCACAATCAATCAGACGATGAAGACCTGGAGATGCAGGTACTTTTTAGCAGCAGTATTGTGATGGTGGTTGCCAAAAATAACCCGCTGGCCAAGCTGGAACAAATAAGCCTGGAAGAACTGGCCCGGCAGGAACTGATATTGCCTGGCAAAGGCTTTAGCTCGCGCGACTTTATTAACGCCCTGTTTTATAAAAATAAGATAGTACCCAATATCAGGATCGAGCTGAACGATGTGCACTCGCTGCTATCGCTGATACAGGACGGCCACTGGGCAACCGTACTCAACGAAAAAGCTTTAATAGGCTGGCATAAAGTGGCCGCAGTACCCATCATCGCCAAAGGCATCAAAAGGCAATCATACATCCTGTGGCAAAAAGGCGTTTACCGCAAAAAAGCCGCGATACTATTCATTGAGCAATTGGTTGAGGTTATGGGGAATGAGGGATAGCCGTACATTGATTGATGTTAACCATGCAAAAATACAAATAACTCATTATCAAATAATTATAAATAAAATACCTGAAATGTGTTAAGTTATGTTAACCCAGTTTAGATGCGTTTGCCCTGATCTTAAGCCTATTCCGCCCCCCAATTATCAATTATTTTTAGTATAATTGGTACAACAAGCCTAACGCCCCAAATGACACAGCCCGCCACGAAAAATCCGCGTTTTACCATAATTTATGGTCTTATATTAACAGCTGTTTTATTCCTGTGCTTCTCGGTAGGGTCAAAAGCTTTTTCAATTTTAGCCGGGCCTGGTTTGTCGTTAGATACCCGGTTTGTTATATCCCGCTTATTTTTTTGGCTGTGTTTTGTAATTATCCTGGTATATGTTAGCAAAGCCGAGCGGCAGCGGCTCCTGTTATGGGACGATGAATCCTACCCAGTCGGTTATTACATTTTATCTGTAATTGTAATACTACTAATTATCGTATTTGGATCGGCCATTATAGGCCTCACGCTAAAACGACTCGACCTGTTGAAACTCAGCCCGGCTATTACATTGATGCGAAATATGAGCGCCCCGGTGAAGTTTTTGGGCATTATTACCGCGGGCGTTTTAGAAGAATTGATATTCAGGGGCTATATGATACCCCGCTTAAAACTGTTTTTTAAAAGCGGGCACTGGCCGGTAATTATATCATCGGCAATATTTGCGTTAGGGCATTGGGGGTATGGCACTGCAATAAATATATTGGTGCCCCTGTTTATAGGTTTGGTTTTTGGCTATCACTATTACAGATACCGCAATATCAACATTCTTATTATATGCCATTTGCTGATAGATTTAAACGCCATGTTTACACCCGATTTTATCAAACATTAGCACAGGCAGAAAACAACCATGAGTCATTCGTGAAAAAAATTCGTGAAATTCGATACAATCAGTGTCAATTCGTGTGACTAAAATTCGTGGAATTCGAATAAATTCGTTCCTGTTCGTGTGCCTATTTTTTCATCTCTTCCCTTATAGCCCGCAAAAATTCATTTACATGCTGCGATCCTATGATGTATACCATACCATCCCTATCGGTTAAATGCACCGCATCGTTGCCGGCGGCGTAAAAGCGAATAGTACCCTTAGTGTGCAGGTTGTACACCGGGTTATTAAACAGGTAGCGGCTGTATGAACCCTTTTCGGCCTTTACAATGCTGTTAAGGTCAATTTTTACCACGCGGGCGGTCCACAAACCGGCCAGCCGGATGCTTTTATTTTCAACGGTTGTACTGTAGTGGAGTAAAAACCCCATAATGATAGAGATGATAATGATAGCAAAACCTACCAGCACCAGCAGGTTACCGTTATGTTCGCTTTCGTCGGTAAAAAAGTATGCGGCAAAGCAAAACATGGCCAAAACAAGGCGTATAGTAATGGGGATAAACTCCCTGCCCAGGTATTGCTTTTCTACAAATACAGTTTTCTCGTTCATGATAGTTTGTACAATTCGAAGATAGTAACTTTTTTAGTGTTATTGTTCACTTTATACCTTTCATCTAAGCGGTATCCGCCCACCCAAATAATGTCGCCATTGCCGTTAACCAACAGGGGTACATCCTGTTTTTGATGCAGCGATAATTTCTGGTTAATGAAATAATCGCTCAGCTTTTTACGGCCTTTCATCCCCATCGGAAAAAAGTAATCTCCCTGGTGCCAGTTGCGTATCGTAAGCGGATAAACCAGCAAAGCAGCATCAACCGATGTAGCCATAGCGTTATCTTTTACAATCAACGGGCTATCGTCATGCAACAAATTCAGCTTGTACGCGCCAAAATGGGCTTCATGATCGTTTATGTCGATGATTGCCTCCTCCGGCCCGCCTGCCTTTTTTTGTTTGATAATCAGCCTATCGCGGTCAAGCACCAGTAAATATCCTGCTGATTCAAATACCCTACCCGGGTGCTTATCCAAAACCGATAGCACATCATCAACGGTTGTTTCGTTAAATCCGTATTCCTGCAATAACTTAAACAGCAGCAAACGGGCGGGGTTTAATTTTTTAACGTCGGCAACCAGCAAAAATATTTCACCGGCGCCATGGTGTAGAATAGTTTCTTTTAACCCTGCCACCTGGTTTTCCAATAGCAGTTCCAGGTCGCGAAAATGTTTCAGGTTATTTTCAAACGTTTTTTCGAGCGATGGGTTAAGTTCTTTTAACCGTGGTATTACCTCGAGCCTGATTTTATTACGCGCATATTTTGCCGATGCGTTTGAACTGTCTTCAACAAAATCAAGTTTATCATCGCTTACTGTTTTATTTATTTCATCGCGGGTTAAAAACAACAGCGGGCGTGCCAGCATGCCGTTTTTGGGCAGTATACCATGCAAGCCGGCAATGCCGGTGCCGCGGGTAAGGTTTAACAATATAGTTTCGATAGTATCGTTTTGGTGATGTGCCAACGCAATGGACTGGTAACCATGCTGCCGGCTTAAGGTATCAAACCATTGGTAACGTAAATCGCGGGCGGCCATCTGGATAGATATTTTGTTGGCGGCGGCATAGACCGTGGTATCAAAATTGATGGTATGAAATGGTACCCTTAATTTTAGTGCCAGGCTTTGGCAAAACTCCTGGTCGCGCAGGGCTTCATTGCCCCGTAACTGGAAATTACAATGGGCTATTCCGAAATTTATGCCAGCAGCCTTTAACAGGTGGCTCATTAAAACAGAATCGGTGCCACCGCTTACAGCAGCCAAAACCTTATTGCCGGGCGCAAACAGGGCATTTTGTTCAATAAAATTAACAAACCGGGCAACTGGAAGCATTCATCAAAATTATTAATTTAATAACCCCAACAAAAAACTAATTTTGCCCCAGTGAGAAAATACGTTTTAAGCTTTTTGTTATTGATGATGGCGGCTACCGTTATGGGCCAAAAAAAATCAATTGTAAACCTGATACAATCAGAAAGCAGCACGTTTACAAAAATAAACGGGCGCGATGTTATCCGGGTTTATAAAGGAGTTTTTAAACAAGATTACTCTATCTTAAAATCAGATAGCGCTTATTTTTACCCGCAGGATAACGCCTTTGACGCCTTTAATAATGTTAACATAAACCAGGGCGATACACTCAACATATTTTCAGATAAGTTAAATTATAATGGTAACACCAAACTGGCCATCCTAACCAATAATGTTAAAATGGTTGATAAGGACGCTACCCTTACCACCAATTATTTAACATACAATACGGCAACCCGCATTGGCACCTACACCAATGGAGGCAAGCTGATTAATAAAGATAACGTACTTACCAGTAAAAACGGGTATTACTTTGCGCTCTCGCGCGATTCGTACTTCAGGTATGATGTGGTTTTAACTACGGTTGATGCCATTATTAAAACCGATACCATGAAATATAATACGGGCACCCGTACAGCTTTTTTTTACGGGCCAACCAATATTTACGGTAAAAAAGATAAAGATACTTTGTACACCGAAAACGGCTTGTATAATACCGTTACCGAGCAGGCTTTTTTCGGTAAAAAAAATCATTATAAACAGGGTACCAAATCATTAAAGGGCGATAGTTTATTTTATGACAAGCTAAAAGGATATGGCCGCGCGGTTAAAAATATCACCTTTACCGATAGGGAGCAAAAAATAACCATGAAGGGCGATTTGGCTACTTATTTTAAGGCCGATGAACGTACCATTGTTACCCAAAATGCTTACATGGTTTTGGTTACCGAGCAAAAGGACACCACCAAAACAGATTCGGTGCCGCAGCCGGCGCCTGTTGCCAAAAACAAAGCCAAGGTGATGAAGGCCCCGCCAAACACCATGAAGATAACCAACATGGAAAACCTGGCCGGCAGTATTAAACCTAATGGTTTGGTTTCAAAAAAAGACTCGGCCCGGTTAGATTCCGCTGTACGTAAAATGGCGGTGCCCAATAAAACGGTTACGCCAGATCAGATAAAGAATGTTAGCGACCTGGTAAACATGGCAGGGCAAATAAAACCCAACCTGACAAAAAAAGATTCGGCTAAAGCAGATTCGGTGATAAAGAAAGCCTCGGCACAGGTTAAAAATATTAATCCCGGCGATGCCAAAAAACAGCTGAACAACCTTGCGCAGGTAGCTGCTGCCATTAAACCCGGCAGTAAAGCCGTAAAGGGCTTAACGTTGCCTAAAGACACCTCAAAAGCTGGCAAGGTGAAGGTAGATTCGGTTTTCATGACTGCGGATACGCTGGAAACCCAGATATTGACCTATAAAGACATGAAGATATACCAGGAAAAGCAACGCCTGGCTTATTCCTATGTTCGGGATACATCAGCGGCTGCCCGTAAACAGATCATTGAAAATAAAAAAAATGATAAAAAACTGGTTGCCCGCCGGCTATCCATTCCGCGCGATACTACCTATCGTCATAGCGATTTCTTCGGCCATCCTAAAATAAAGGTCGATTCGGCACAGATAAAAAAAGATAAGCTATCGGCCATTCGCAAAGCCAGACAGGATAGTGTGCGCCGGGAGGAATTGAAGAGAGACCCCGTGTTTGCCCAGCGCGAAATTAATTTGAAGGACACCGCCCGCGTGAGGATGGTTATTGCCCACCACCACGCCAAATTGTTCAAATCGGATTTACAGGGCAAGGCCGATTCGATTTTTTATAGCAATGCCGATTCAACCATCCGTTGTTATGTACAGCCTATGTTTTGGACGCAAGGCTCGCAGCTATCGGGCGATACCATTTACGTACAGATGCGGAACAAAAAGATGGATAATATGGAACTGTTCCCTTCGGCATTTGTGGTAAACCTGGAAAAAGACGATTCGTTACATTTTAACCAGATGGGCGGCAAAAAAATGCGTGGTTTCTTTAAAAACGATAAATTGGATAGATTATACACGGTTGGAAATGCCGAAAGTATTTACTTTAAACGCGACAGCGCCACCAATACCGTTGAAGGGATAGAACGATCATTAAGCAGCCGCATGGTAATATCGTTTAAAAACAGCAAGGTTGCCAATATACGCCTGCTTACCAAGCCAGAAAACAAATACCTGCCACTTAAAAAGGTGGTTGATGATGATAAGATATTGAAGGGCTTTATTTGGAAACCGAAGGACAGGCCGGTATCTAAAGAGTCCATCATTCCATCGCACCGTAAAACGGCGACAAAACCGGGCGGGAGCAAGCCAAATACAAAAGGTAAGCCCGCGGCTCCTGTTAAGAGCGCGCCTGCAGATAGCTTAAAAAGGCAATTGACAATAGGGAAGGACAGCTTATTGAAGGCGGATACCTCAAGGGCAAGAGGCATTAAAGCTGTTAAAGATAGCATTAAAATGCCTACGGTAATTAAGCCCGTTACGCCGGTTAAAGATACTGTCAAAACTCCAGCAGCGAATTAGTTTAACATTAATCCAGCGATAATATCGTGAAACCATTTGTCATTGTTCAGCATGACACCTTCCGGCAGTCTTTAAAAATTCTTATTAGCTTTTGGTGGAGCCAGATTATTTTCATTTAATGTTTGTATTTAATTACATTAATCGTAATATTGCAATATAAATTATGGGCTTAACAAAAACCGAAATATTTACTGATGAGCAAAACAAGCTGGCTGTTATGTTAAAGGCAATGGCGCATCCGGCACGTATAGCTATTTTACAGCAAATCATCAAAACGAATGCCTGTATCTGCGGCGACCTGGCCGACGAGTTGGGCCTGGCCCAGCCTACCATTTCGCAGCATTTAAAGGAATTAAAAACGGCTGGGTTGATACAAGGTACCATTGAAGGTGTTAGCGTTTGCTATTGCATTAATCCGATAGTGTGGGATATGCTGAGCAAGGAACTAAGCGGCTTTTTTGCAGCTTACGAAGCGCCGAAGTGCTGTTAAAAAAATTTGGCTGGATCAATCGCAATATTGCAATAATAAAATTAAAAGTTATGAACAAGACAGAAGCTATAACCTGGAAAACATTCAAAGACACATTGGAACAACACCCTGGTTTAACGTTGCAGTTTCAATATGCAGAAAACCAATGGGTAGATGCTGCCTACCATATTACCGAAATAAAACAAGCGCCCATTACATCAGTAGATTGTGGCGGCGTAATGAATTCCTGGACGGAAATTATTGTACAACTATGGGAACCCGAAGGCCGGCAACAGGACAAGGCCATGATAGTTGGCAAAGCGCTTTCAATTGTTAACCTGGTTGAAAAAGCGCTGCCTTTAAACCCCAACGGAACGGTGAAAATTGAATTTGGCAATTCGGAATTTGATACCCGCCAAATGCTGCCTAAAGAAATATTGATAGATGGCGATAACCTGGTTGTTGACTTAAGGCCCGATGCGGTGCAATGCAAAGCGATAGAAAGAGGCGGCAGTTGCGGCACCAACGATAAAGGCGAAGAGTGCTGCGAGCCTGTTGTTACAGTAAAGCCAAAAATTCAATTAAAAAACCTTGTTGCTGACGCTGCAGCATGCTGTACACCAGGCTCCGGCTGTTGCTAATTGAGCTAAAGGCACGAAGGCATAAAGTGCAAAGCAAAAACGCTGTTTGGATATAATTACTTATTTAATAAGCCATGCAAATAGAAAAAGCAGAAACCTACAGGGCAAACGTGATTGCCTTGCTGGCAGCTGAAAAACTCCCTACGGATGATTTGCCGCAAACCCTCGAAAATTTTGTAATTGCTTTACAGGATGAAGATGTAATAGGTGTTGCGGGTCTCGAAATTTATGACAGCTATTGTTTGCTGCGTTCTGTAGCTGTATCGGCTGCTTATCGCGGCAAGGGTATAGCAAGCCGGCTGCTTGATACCATAGAAAAGCTTGCAGCTGCCAGGCAGCTGCGGGAAATTTATTTGCTTACTGAAACAGCACCGGAATATTTCAGTAAAAAAGAATATCAAATAATTACCCGGGCCCAGGTTCCGGCCGAGGTTCAGCAATCAACGGAGTTTAGCCATGTTTGTCCGCAATCGGCCATTGTAATGAAGAAAACACTAAAAACAGCATGAAAAATATTTTAGTACTATGTACCGGCAACAGCTGCCGTAGCCAGCTGGCCGAAGGTTACCTGCGCTTTTTCGCAGGCGATAAAGCCAACATTTACAGCGCCGGGATAGAAACCCACGGCGTTAATCCTAAAGCCATACAGGTAATGGCCGAAGACCATATAGACATTTCAAAACACACATCAAACCATGTGGATGAGTACGTCAATATTCTGTTTGATTATGTAATAACCGTTTGCGATAATGCCAATGAGGCCTGCCCGTTTTTCCCGGGCAATGTGCAGCGTTTTCACCATAACTTTCCCGATCCGGCAAAAGCAAAGGGAACGCCCGAAGAAATTTTGAATGAGTTTAGGAACGTAAGGGATATCATCAAAGCTTACTCAGCCAATTTTGTAAAACAGCATATTGGATAAACCCTTTACACAACTTCGTTTAACGCCGTCATCCCATAAAATCAATATGTCAGCAAATAACTGCGCCCCTGTGGCCGAACGTAAAAAATTAGGTTTCCTTGACCGTTACCTTACCCTGTGGATCTTCCTGGCGATGGCCGTTGGAGTTGGGGTTGGTTATTTTATTCCTTCCTCATCTGGTTTTATCAATTCATTTTCCAGCGGCACTACTAATATTCCTTTGGCTATCGGTTTGATACTGATGATGTACCCACCCCTTGCCAAAGTAAAGTACGAAAACATGGGCGAAGTATTTAAAGATGCTAAAGTGTTAAGCGCGTCGCTAATTTTAAACTGGATAATTGGGCCAATACTGATGTTTGTTTTGGCTATAACTTTACTGCATGACCATCCGGCTTACATGGTAGGGCTGATATTGATAGGCCTGGCCCGTTGCATTGCCATGGTAGTGGTTTGGAACGAACTGGCTGAAGGCAACCGCGAATACGCGGCCGGGCTCATAGCTCTGAACAGTATTTTCCAGGTATTGCTCTATAGCGTATATGCTTATATTTTTATTACCATACTGCCGCCGTTATTTGGCTTAAAAGGATTGGCTGTAAATATTACTATTTCCGAAATTGCTAAAAGCGTGGGTATTTATCTCGGTATTCCCTTTGCAGCGGGCATCATCAGCCGTTATACGCTCATCAAAATTAAGGGCGAAGCCTGGTTTCAAACCAAATACGTACCCTTTATATCGCCAATAACACTGGTGGCCTTGTTGTTTACTATTGTGGTAATGTTTAGCCTTAAAGGAAACCTCATCGTTCAAATTCCTTTTGATGTTATCCGTATAGCTATACCATTGGTTATTTACTTTACCATCATGTTTGTGTTGAGTTTTTTTATCGGCAAATCATTTGGCGCCGATTACTCGCGCAGCACCTCTATAGCCTTTACCGCTACCGGCAATAATTTTGAATTGGCCATAGCTATTGCCATTGGTGTTTTCGGCATCAATTCGGGCGAGGCGTTTGCGGGGGTTATAGGCCCGCTGGTTGAAGTGCCGGCACTCATTGCCCTGGTTAACCTGGCCTTTTATTTCCGCAAAAAGTATTATGCCGCAAAAATAATAGCACCGGTACGGTAATGAGGATTGCTCTTTTTTCAGATATACACGCCAACCTGCCTGCGTTTGAAGCCCTGCTGGCCGATTTAGACAAACGCCAGGCCGATGCGGTTTACTGCCTGGGCGATTTGGTTGGCTACAACGTTTGGCCAAATGAAGTAATTGCGCAAATACGCAAACGGGGTATCGCAACGCTTGCAGGCAACCACGATCTGAAACCTAAAAAAATAATTACTACTCCCCAAAGCCTAACCGAACCGGGAAAAAGCCACGCCTACCATTTGATTGATGATGAAAACCGCAAATACCTTGCAGCGCTTCCGGCACACATCCGCCTTGAATTTAACCCGCCCGGCGGGCCGTTAAATATGGTACTGGCCCATGGCAGCACCCGCAGCGTTGACGAATATGTTTTAGAAGATTTGGATGAAGACTATGTGTTGGAAATGATGGAAGAAGCCAATGCAGATATACTCTGCGTAGGCCATTCGCATAAGCCGTATCATCGCGTTATAACAACCAGTAATCAAAAATCCAAACACGTTATTAACATTGGCTCGGCAGGCAAACCAAAAGACGGAAACCCTGATGCTTGCTATGTGATATTAACCCTGAATGAAGCAAGCACCGTGTTGGATAAAAACAGCATAGAGGCTGCATTTATCCGCGTTCCGTATGATGTTGAAAAAGCGGCTGCTGCAATAGAAAAGAGCCCCCTGCCAGATGAATTTGCTGATAGGTTGAGGAGAGCCTATTAAAGCAATCAACCGCTGGACTATGACCGGAGAACGTTCAGGACCTGCCTTATAGAAACAGGCCAGTCCTCACATGGAAGGAACCGGAAGACCGGCGAATTTTACCGGCTATGCGTGGCGGATAAATCGGTCATTACATTCAGCGACAACAATTTACTCATTTTCGCCCTTAATTTTTTCCATAAAAAAGGCCTTTCCCGACGAATCAGAAAAGGCCTTTTTTTGAAAGCTTTGGTGTATGCCTCTTAAAAAAGAGGTTGGGTAATTAAACTCTTTTTGATTTGATACGAGCTGCTTTACCGGTAAGGGCACGCAGATAGTATAATTTAGAGCGACGCACTTTACCAACGCTGTTCACCTCTATTTTATCAATGTTTGGAGAGTTAATAGGGAAGATACGCTCAACACCTATACCGTTAGAAACTTTACGAACAGTGAATGTTTCCGAGTTACCTGCGCTGTTACGTTGTATAACAACACCCTGGTAAAGCTGGATACGTTCTTTGTTTCCTTCTCTGATTTTATAATGCACACTTACAGTATCACCGGCCTTGAAGGAAGGAAACTGTCTTTTTTCTATTGATTGCTCTTCAACAAATTTTACTAAATCCATGATTTTTAGCTCTTAAAGCGATTTTTAGCCCGTAAAAATCGGATTGCAATTATAGGGCTTTTTTTTGATAAATAAAAACCTATTTTAAAAATTTCCACAATTTGTAATTTGTTAACAATTTGGGGGTGGTGAGTGGTTGATTGGGTTGATTAGGTGAGTAGTTGCTGTCTTTTTTGCAAATCTTTAAGTACCCCGAAATTAATCGTCTGTTGCCGCCGGCCTTTTTTCGGTAAAATAGGCTATCACGGTATAAAACAGGCCGATGATGAGCAGGTTAAAAACAAAATTGATGAGCGTATCGCTTACCGAGTGCGAGCGTTTGTCGATATCGATAAATGTGTAAACGGCATAGGCAAATGCCAGGGCGAATATCAGCCACCCGGCTATGGCTACCGGGTAATAAATAATTCCTTTGCGGATAAACCAGTTTAATTTCATGAGCTTAACTTTTAATGGAGATACTTTCGGTCATTACATAACTTATAAAAACAAATACGATAGCCAGGCTGATTAGGATGAGCACAATGTTCCAAAATTTTATTTTAATGGTGATGCTCACCTCCTTCACCTTACGCCTGTCGGGATCGATGTTTTTTACCCCTACGTGTAAGATGGAAAGCACATTGATGACGATACATACAATAGGCAGCACAAACAACACTATCGGCCCCAGGAAATCAATAAAGGGAACTTTTGCTAAACCCGATAGCAGGCTAAACATAGCGGCGAACCAGCCCATACGGGCATGGAAGAAATAAAACATAAATACACATAATAAAAAATAGCAGGGCACTGCTATAAGCCAAACCCCAAGAGCGGCCGAGCGGCGGGCATTCATGATGGCCATTTTTACCGTATCCTGATGCTGCGAAGGGTTTATATCCGGTACTTTTAAATTTTCCATTTGCTTTAAAAATTCATCGTTATTTTTCATGTTACTTACCCTTATAATGCGTTAACTCATTTTGGTTGCACTGCTACAACATGTTTCTTAATTTCTCCAATCCGCGCGATAGCAGCGACTTAATCGTTCCTTCGTTTTTACCCAATATCTCGCTAATCTCGGCATTGCTTTTTTGCTCAAAATAGCGCAACGAGATTACCTCCTGGTATTTTATGTCCAGTTTCAGTAGGTTCTGGCGTATAAGGTTATAATCGTCATAAGCTTTAAGTTCCTGCTCCATCACCTCCCGTTCGTCGTCGGCGTTTTCATGCAGTAGCTTCTCCATCTGTGGGTTTTCCATCAGTTGCTGTAGCGATTGCGGTTTGTATTTACTGCTTCGGTAATATTGGTTAAGCTCGTTAGTGGCTATGCGGTACAACCATGACGATAGGCGGATACCTCGCCATTGAAAGCCACCGATTTTTAAAAAAGCTTTTAAAAAAGTCTCGGCTGCAATATCTTTTGATAAATCATAGTCGCCGGTGCGGCGCATAATATAGCCAAACACAGGTTTGTACCATGCGTCAAACACCTGCCCAAAAGCAGCCGCATCCGTTCGGCATTTTTCAATAAGCTGGGCTTCCTGGCTGGGGTTCATGATTACAACATACCTGTAATGCAAAAGGCATGGTTTGGTTGCAATCTAATTTAGGGAATTTAGTGAGTGGTTGATTAGGTGAATGGTTGATTAAGTGAGTTGTTGAATTGGTTAGAAAGAAAACAAGCTTAGGGGAGTAGATACGCCGATTGATTTGTAATCTAACTACTCTCCTAATCAACCCAATCCAACCACTCACCACCCCATCACTCCAACAAATCCGGCCTCCGCTGTTTCGTACGTTCAAGCGCCTGCTCAAAGCGCCATTTTTCAATTTCGGGGGTATTGCCGCTTAAGAGGATATCGGGCACCTTGTGTCCATTCCAGTCGGCGGGGCGGGTGTATACAGGGGCATCCAGCATATCGTCCTGGAACGAGTCGCTTAGGGCCGAGGTTTCGTCACTGAGTACGCCAGGGATAAGGCGCACAATGGCATCAACCAAAACTGCTGCAGGTAACTCGCCGCCTGATAGTACATAATCGCCTATGCTAATTTCGCGGGTAACATAAATATCGCGGATGCGCTGATCAATTCCTTTATAATGTCCGCATAAAATAATGATGTTGCCCTTAATAGATAGCTGGTTGGCGATAGCCTGGTTAAGCCGCTCGCCATCGGGCGACATGAAGATAATCTCGTCATACTCTCTTTCGGCTTTCAGCTTTTCGATACAGGCTGCGAAGGGAGCGATGGTCATTACCATACCGCTGCCACCGCCGTAGGGATAGTCATCGACACTTTTTTGTTTTTGGGTGGAGTAATCGCGCAGGTTATGCACATGAATTTCGGCAATGCCCTTTTTTTGGGCACGCTGTAAAATAGAATGTGCAAAAGGGCTTTCCAGTAAACCGGGCAAAACAGAAATAATATCAAAACGCATGTGCAAATATGCGGATTATTGATTTCAGATGTGCAGATTTCAGATTTCAAATGTGCAGATGAAGGTCAGGACATAACCGGGGCTGTGATCGGTGGTCCCTTATCATCCGATTTGGATGCTTTATATATCAGGGCATAGAAAATGATGACGAACACAAGTTGAACTGAAATTAACGCTACAAATTGAACCGTTAAATAGGCAACCCCATAGATGGTCCACGTTAGCACGACAAATATAACGCAATTGATAAGAACACTTAACCGCATGGTCTTAAGCCTGATGAGTTCAACATCTGCATCTTCGTTTTTTTCTTTTGACCATATCCAAAGTAACATACAGGGCAATATAAAATAAAGCAAGTATTCCGGACCAATTTTTAAATCAAACCCTATTATTATAGATAGCCCTATTATGAAAATAATGGCTGTTATTTTACCAACCAGGTTAAATGGCAGGTATGACAGGTAAAAAACACTGGTTTGTTTTTTTCTTTTCAACCTTAGATAATAAAGACGCCCAATAAATATTAACAAAAGCGAAATCAAATTGTCATCGACAGCAAAACCGGTGCTGTGGGAAAAGTTAATTACGTTAAGCATTAAAATAGCAATTAAGCCGACATTAACCAAAACGGCCCAATACAATGCCTTGAGACGAAGTATTGCGGTTTGCTGGTTTTCTAACTTGAATTTTGAAAACCCGATCAACATCAAACCTAATATGGCCAATGTGGTTGCAACCTCGTCGGTAAAGTTGTCGCCACCGCCTAAGCCAACCAGGGGAGGGGACCGATACCCACTATTGTAATCTAAAAATGGCAGATAGCGGTCATCAAATTCAAACAATGCCCCTATGATAATCCCTGTAGCCGCTGTTATGAACCCGATTATTTTAAAATAGCGTGGAAGCAATAAGGTTGGTTTCATGATGATTCGGTTTAAATTTAATATCCCAATAACGATGTAAACTTAAAAATCTTATTAGCAACCATTTTCTGTCTTGATTCCTGACTCTAATCTCTTGCCTCTTTTCTATCCCCTATGCTGATAAATGCTCCATAAATTACCGGCCGGATCTGTGAATAGGGCCGTTATCTCCGGAAAGTCTTTACCTATTGGTTGTACTATATTGCCGCCATTGGCTGCAATCGTTGCCACCGTACCTTCGGCATCATCAACCATAATAGATATAATGAGGCCTGGTTCTGCCTGGGGCTTGCGGCCGGTTACCCACATGCCGCTTACCTGGCCAACACCGTCATCAAAAGAGGCATTCCCCTGGTTGTCCTGCCGGATGTGCCAGCCAAATGTTTTTTGAAAAAAAGCCGCTGATACCGCGATATCATCTGCAGGGATCTCGATGTAACAGATTTTGCCATTACCAAAAGTTGGGTGGTTTGCCATGGTTATTTAATTTTAAGATCCTGATTATGTTTTTCGCCTTAACTCTTGATTTTAACTTCCAAACGCTATATCGACTTCTGTATCTGCCACCGGTGCCCAAATGGATCTTCAATACTGCCCTGCCTGTAACCATACTCATAATCCTGCACGGGCGAGGTAATTTTTGCGCCGGCAGTAACGGCCTGCTCAATAACGACATGCACATCCTCAACAAATAATCCAACAACCACAGAATGCCTGCCACCATTCAGGCTGTGCAAACCTGAGTGTGGCGTTTGTTCGTGGAGATGAAACATGGCTCCGTTAATGGATAATTCGGACACATGTATAGTTCCATCATCGTTGCTGAAACGCCGGAGTTCTTCTGCACCAAAAGCTTCAATATAAAAGCTAATGTCTTTTACGCCATTGGGTATGGCCAGTTCGGGGGCGAAAGTGGGTTTATCTTTCATAATTATGTGATTTAATTAATCTTCTTCATCCAAGGTAAAAACCTCTTCAACCGGTTTGCCAAATACGCGGGCTATTTTTAAGGCCAGCACCGTTGATGGCACGTAGCGGTTGCTCTCGATGGTATTAATGGTTTGCCGCGATACCCCGATAGCCTGGGCCAAATCGGCCTGGGTTATGTTTTTGATAGCGCGCTCCACCCGTATGTTGTTTTTCATAGCTATTCCTTAATTAAACGGTTATTCTGGAAAATTTTCCACCTGAAACGGATAATAAAGAATACAAGGGGCACCAGTAAATTTAAAAATAAAATATGTTCGGTATCTGTAGAAAAAACAAGGCTAACGATCAAAAACAAAAAGTTAACATAAACCGACCATTGTAACGAATCGAGCCGGAGCCGCACTATCTGCTCGTCCTCAATTTTCTCTTTAGAGAAAGCCGCGATAAATAAGCCAATGGCCATCAGTAAAGTTGTCGACATAAAAAACAGATGCCTGCCGTTAAAAATACCATCGGCCATGCCATCCCCGTGCATTCCCATTAATTGTTTTTTATATAACACAATAGGAACATGTACAACCACCAGGAAATAGCCCAGGTAGCGCCCCCAATAAGGAAATAAGAATAAAGGTTTCATTGTAGTAAAGTTTGATTTACCAAATGTAAAACAAACTTTACAAATGTCAAATAAATTTGACATTTTTTTTTAAGAATGCGGAACATACCTGAGAAAAGTTATGTCGCAAAAATTCGCGAAATGCTGAAAAGATGAGTGACAAGTTGTTCGAAAACTTTTTAAGTCTGCGTTTTTACATATTCTTATCGAATAATTGTGGAAAACGTCCGGGGATTCAAGAATTTGGGAGACAATGTTTTTGTATATTAGTGTCATAAACCGCTCACAATGAACAAGCCGAAATGGATTCTGCTATTATTGAGTATACTCTTTATATCAATAGCTTTATATTTAGACGTCATTGTGAAGACTGTACACTTTAGGGCTTTCTTTTATAGTATGGGCGGCTTTGCTTTTGGAGCTTCAGTTGTGAAATTCATTAAAAATGAAAAATAAATGTACCTCACCCGAAATAGGCGCTAATAAAACTGGTATTTTATTTCAATAAAAAAGCCCGCATAAAGCAGGCTTAACGTTATATTCCTTAGTTTGATACTTAAAACCTATCCCTCCAGATAAACATCAAGCAGCCCCTCGGGCAAATCGATATAAATTTCACTGGCCTCTATATCAATCCCCTTAATGATCTCGACATTTAGCGGGAAAAGCACCTCTTTGCCTTTAAACATCACCGTTGCTATCAGTTGCTGCGGATATTCCTGCACCTGGGTTATTTCGCCAAGTTCGCCGTGGGTTTCGTCGATGGCCATAAAACCTTCTACATCGTTCAGGGTAAATTCGGCTTTTTTCTTTTTAGGCTTCAGTTTGTTGGGTAGGTACAGGTCGCGTTTTACAAGTAGGCTTGCTTTTTCAATGGTATCCACATCCTCCAAAAACAAATAGGCATTGCTTTTTTGCAGGTACTTGATAGATTGTACGAAATAAGGGATCATTTTGCCAGCCATATCAATAAAAAGGGCGTCGAATTTAATAGCATCCAGGCTATCAAAATCTATATATATCTGCATTTCGCCCTTAAGGCCTTTGGTTTTCAGTATACTGCCAACCCTGAAACAATCTTCGGTTTTCATAAAAACGGTGTTAAATAACAATGGCGAAGTTTTCGCTTCGCCATTGTTGATCATCGGGTCAAAATCATTATCGAAGCTTTTGCAGCTGTCTTGATTCCTGACTCTTAATTCTTGATTCTCGCTTAAAAATTATTCTGCGTCTTCAGCCGGAGCTTCTTCAGCAGCAACTTCTTCGGCAACAGGAGCATTTTTAGCAGCTATTGCAGCAGCTTTTTCTTCCTTCTTTTTAGCCTCTGCAGCCAAAGCCAATTTACGGGCTTCGTCTTTTGCAACTACTAAGCTGGTTTTTTTACCGGTGATTTTGCCTTCTTTAGCATCAGTCCAGGCCGCAAATTTTTCTGCAGCTTGTTCTTCAGTTAAAGCGCCTTTTTTAACGCCACCTTCTAAGTGTTTTTTGTACAGCACACCTTTGTATGAAAGGATAGCACGACAAGTATCGGTAGGCTGGGCACCAGTGTTAACCCACTCTAAAGTTTTGTCGAAATTAATTTCTATAGTTGCAGGGTTGGTGTTTGGGTTGTATGAACCTAAACGCTCAATAAAACGACCGTCGCGTGGTGCGCGGGCATCTGCTACTACGATGTAGTAAAAAGGTTTTCCTTTTTTACCGTGTCTTTGCAGTCTGATTTTAGTTGCCATTTCTTTATTTTATGTATTCAACATGTCCCCGGAGTACTTTCTGCGGGGATGCAAAGGTATAAATTATTATGAAGAAAAAAACACGAATTGCACGAATTATTTCGAATGACACGAATGAGGGCAAATTACTGCCAATCAGCAACATGCAGGCAGCGGCATTAGGCTGCTGAATATTATTACTGCACAATTGATTTTACACTTTAAAATTTGCAAATTACCAGCATGAGCATCACCCGGAAACCACGCATCGCCATTGATATGGACGAGGTATTGGCAGATACCATTGATAAATTTATTGAACTTTATAAACAACGCCACCAGCATGAAGTAATATTGGCCGATATGCACGGCATGGAAATTGGGCGGGCTTTACCTCCGCACCTGAGCAGTACGGTAAGGGCTTATGTTAATGAGCGTGGTTTTTTCAGGGACATTAAAGTAATGCCCGGCAGCCAGCAGGTAGTAAAAGCACTTATGGAACATTACGATGTATACATAGCATCGGCGGCTATGGAGTTTAAATATTCGCTGGAGGATAAACAGGCCTGGCTTGAGGAGCACTTTCCTTTTATATCGTGGACAAACATTATTTTTTGCGGGCACAAAATACTGGATGTTGACATTATGATTGACGATCGCATCAAAAACTTCGTAACTTTCAAAGGGCGCAAACTGTTGTATACATCGCCGCATAATGTATTGGTTGATGGTTTTGAAAGGGTAAACAACTGGCAGGACGTTGCCAATAAATTATTAAGGGCTTAGTTAATTACTTTAATATAAATGCTTTATATTTATACAATAAGCCGCGACTAATTCAAGCATGCCGAATAACACCTACGCTGCCATAAACGATTGTATAATTATTTTTGATACCGATGAACAGAAATATCTTTTCATCAGTCCGGCTATTGTTAATATTTTAGGAATTACCGCTGCTCAGCTGCATGGCAACAACAGGTTGTGGCTTGATATAATAAGCGAAACGCAGCGCGGGGACGTAGAAATTACGGTTGCCAACCTGAGCATAAATGGCTCGGTTGAGCTTAATTATCTCATCAAAACAACGCAGAATATCACAAGGGGCATAATTGATAAAAAAAGCCTGGTTATTGACGAGGCTACCGGTCATAAAGTTTTAGTAAGTACTATTAACGTACAAACGCCGATTCCCGCCAGTGATGCCCCGGAAGACAGTATTTTTAGCGATTTGTTTTACAAAAACGCAAATCCGGTATGGATTATAGATGAAGAAACGCTGCGTTTTGTAAAAGTTAACCAGGCCGCTATTGCCCATTATGGTTATACTGAAGACGAGTTTTTATTAATGACGGCCAATGACATTAGGCTGCCGTCTGAAGCTGTGAAATTAAAGACATATTTAAGCGAAAAAGGAAGTATGGGGGTAATCCCTATCGATTTTAACAGCGCCGGGATATGGAAGCATTTAAATAAAAACGGAGAAACCATTTATGCCGACGTTAACTGGTTTGGTATAAAGTATAAGGGCGGCAATTGTATTTTATCAATTGCTACTGACGTTACAGCCAAATTGCAATACCAGGAGGAAGCCAAGCGCCGTGAGCAGTTTTTAAGCTCGCTGATTGATTCGCAAACTAATTTTTTGATAAGGATAGATATTAACGGCTGTTATAGTTTTGTTAACAAACAGTTTTTGAAAACTTTTGGATATAAAGCAAACGAGCTGATAGGGCGCCATTTTTCAGTTACCACCATACCACAGGAGTTGCATTTGTGCGAAGAAGCGTTTGTTAATTGCCTAAGCAACCCGGGTAAAATTGTAAAACTACTGCACAAAAAGCCGGATGCCTGGGGCGGGCTTCATGACACCGATTGGGAACTTATATCTATCACCAACGATACCGGGCAGGTTTGCGAGATACAGGGGATAGGGCAGGACATTACCGCAAAGCTTAAAATTGAACAGGAAATAAAAGAAGCCGCTGAAAAGCTGGAATCTTTTATTGAAAGCATAACCGATTCATTTTTTATTATCGACAATGAATGGCGGTTTGTTAAGGTAAATTCGGCGTTCGAAAAAATGACAAACACCCCGCGCGAAGAAATGCTGGGCAATGTACTTTGGGACGTATATCCCGAAATTGTAGATTCGGGCTTTGGCCGGGCCTATTACGAATTGATAGAAAAGCGCCAGAGTGTAAAGTTTATTGAATATTTTGACCGGATTGATAAATGGCTGAGCATATCGGCTTACCCATCTGCCGAAGGTATAACTGTATATGTTAAGGATATAAGCCATGAGCGCCGGGCCCAGGAAGAGGCCCATTGGACAAAAACAAGCTTAGAGGCTCTGATAAACAACACGCATGACCATATCTGGTCTGTTGATAAAGAAATGCGCTACGTATATATGAACGATGCTTACATCAGGGAAACAACACACTTTACCGGTGTTGAACCTAAAGCAGGCGAACATTCATACCTGCATAAAGGATATAGCGATGAGGCACACCATGAATGGAAGGCCCATTATTCGCAGGCATTACTTGGCGAACAATACACCATTATTAATGAAAGCATTGACCGGCTAACCAAAACCCCGGTATATTTTGAAGTAAGCTTTAACCCAATTTATACGCAACAGGGCGACATTATTGGTGTAGGCTGCTTTGCCCGCGATATTACCCGGCGCCTTAAAATTGAGCAGGAACTGATTGATCAAAATGAACGCTTGCGCAATATAGCCTCGCTCAGTTCGCACGAAATAAGGCGGCCGGTGGCCAGTATGATGGGCCTGATAAGCATAATGGATAAGGAAAACTTTTTTAACCCCGAAAACGAACAGATTATCCAGCACCTATTCACTGTAAGCGCCGAAATTGATGATGTTATCCGCCTAATTGTGGATAGTACTTTTACAAGCCACGGCTAAGTTCTTAAATTGAAGGACAATGGCCCCGGTTGTATAAAACGCGGCAAATTCCCTTATGGTTACTCGCGGTAGCCCCTCTCCTGGCTTTTACTTTACCAACCCTTTTTGCCGTCGCGAAATAGCAAAAAGGAGGAGGACTGCTTTACTTAAATTTATTTTTTAATGCCGCCAGTTTTATGGCGATGTCTGTCTCGGGCGCTTCCTGTGGTTTCCTGTTGAAATTGGGTTTGTTGTTTCCGCCGGCCGGCCTTCTGTCATCATTCCTTCTGTCACTATTCCTACCTGTGGTCGGCTCGCTTTTATCATTTTCTTTCATCGACAAGGCAATCCGCTTGCGGTTAACATCAACCTCGGTTACGGTTACCTCAACCTTCTGGTGAACTTTCAATACTTCGTTAGGGTCTTTAATAAAGCGGTTGGTAATCTGGCTCAGGTGTACCAACCCGTCCTGGTGAACGCCGATATCAACAAAGGCTCCAAAGTTGGTTATGTTAGTGACAATGCCGGGCAGCTTCATCCCTACTTTAAGGTCACCAATTGCATTTACACCATCGGTAAAGCTAAAAGCTTCAAACTGTTCGCGCGGGTCGCGGCCCGGTTTGGCCAGCTCGGCCATGATATCGTTCAGCGTAGGTAATCCTACTGTTTCTGATGTGTACTTTTGCAGCGGAATACTTCTGCGGATGGCGGCATCGCCCATCAAATCTTTCACGGTGCACTTCATGTCCTTAGCAATTTGCTCCAGCAAGCTATATCGCTCGGGGTGAACCGCGCTTGAATCCAGTGGATTTTCGGCATGGTGGATGCGCAGGAAACCGGCCGCTTGTTCAAATGCTTTTTCGCCCAGGCGGGGCACTTTTTTAAGCTGATCGCGGCGTTTAAAAGCCCCGTTCTGGTCGCGGTAATCTACAATGTTTTGCGCCAGCTGCGGACCCAGCCCCGATACATAGGCTAAAATTTGTTTTGATGCTGTATTCAGCTCTACACCAACGGCGTTTACGCAACTCATTACGGTATCATCCAGCGAAGTTTGCAGCTTGTTTTGGTCCACATCGTGCTGGTATTGGCCTACACCGATTGATTTTGGGTCGATTTTCACCAACTCGGCCAATGGATCCATCAAACGTCGTCCGATAGATACGGCGCCCCTTACGGTAATATCTTTATCCGGAAACTCTTCCCTGGCTACATCAGATGCAGAGTAGATAGACGCTCCGCTTTCGTTCACCATTACAATAGCTACGCCGGGCAGGTTAAGGTTACGTACAAAAAGCTCCGTTTCGCGGCCGGCGGTACCGTTGCCTATAGCAATGGCCTCAATTTTATACCTATCAAATAAATGCTGAACAGTTTTTTCCGCCTCACGCGCCTGACCCACTCCTGTGTGCGGGTAAATGGCAGTATTCTCCAATAATTTTCCCTGTTCATCCAAACAAACCAGCTTACAGCCGGTACGGAAACCAGGGTCAATAGCCATAACCCGCTTTTGGCCAAGCGGAGCGCTTAAAAGCAGCTGACGGGCATTTTCAGCAAATACGCGGATAGCCTCCTCATCGGCTTTCTTTTTAGTAAACAGGCGTACCTCTGTTTCCATCGATGGCTTCAGCAGGCGTTTGTAGCCATCGGCAATGGCCTGCTTTACCTGGTCGGCAGACGGATTGTTAGCCTTCACAAAGCTGTCTTCCAGCGCGGCAATGGCTTCCTCTTCAGCCGGTTTTATATCCAGCCAAAGAATTTCCTCCTTCTCGCCGCGACGCATGGCCAAAATGCGGTGCGATGGGGCCGACTTTACCGGTTCTGTCCAGTCAAAATAATCTTTATACTTAATGCCTTCTTCCTCTTTACCATCAATCACTTTTGACTGGAAAGTGCCTTTCTCTATAAAAAGCTCGCGAATGCGGGTACGTACTTCGGCATTTTCGCTAATGGTTTCGGCAATAATGTCCCTTGCGCCGGCCAATGCTTCCTCAATGCTATTAACGCCTTTTTCGGCATCAATAAAAACAGCGGCCTCTGTTTGCAGGTCGGCTTTGCGTTGTTCCAGCAGCAAATCGGCCAAGGATTGTAAACCTTTCTCGCGGGCCGCGGTAGCGCGGGTTTTGCGTTTGGGGCGATAGGGCAGGTAAATATCCTCCAGCGAAACCATGGTTTCGGCTTCGTTTATTTGTTTTTCCAATTCGGGCGTTAGTTTGCCCATATCGGTAAGCGATTTCAGGATCGCTTCGCGGCGTTTATCCAGGTCGCGCAGTTGTTGGGCGCGGTCGCGTATCTCGGCCACCTGAACTTCATCCAGCGTGCCGGTAACCTCTTTGCGGTAACGGGAAATAAATGGTACTGTTGCTCCTTCATCAAGTAATGCCATTGTTGCACTTACCTGTTTTTCGGATATGGAAAGCTCTGAAGCTATTTTTTTAGAATGCGATATCATACATCAAATTTCGGACTGCGAAGTTGAGAGAATAGCCTTACAATTCAAAAAAAGATTGTTAACAAATAGGCGAAAGGTTAAGGGTGAAAGGTAAAAGGCAGCCGGTAAAGAGAGGCTTCCGCGAAACCTTTTTTATCATACCTATTCCTCAAAGTTTTTCCGTACTACATTTTCAATCGCCTTGCCCCAAAATTCGCCCAGAACGATGGCTCCCGCTTTGTTGGGATGCAGGTAAAATATACCTTGCCTGCCATTTTCGGGAATCAGCAGCGTAAGGTGATGTTTCTTAAAATATTTGAATGCTTTTTTATCGCCGGTAAAAACGTGTTTAGGGTTAATGGTGACGTAGCTTTGGGTAAGGCTATCTAATTTAGGCGCATAACTTTCCAATCTCGATAGCCCCTCCTGCAGGTATTTTGCCCCGTTTTGGGTGTTAGGGCTGTACCAGATGGGGTGCTGCAATATGACAACAGCTGCCGGGAAATCTGCAAGTAATTTATCGATAATGGTTTTTACATTCTGGATGTAATCGCCCGCAGATACAGGCGCACCATGCGGCCCCTGGATGGCGCTATCATTAGTACCCAGCTTAACCGAAAATATCAGTAACGCGTTTTTATCAGTAAATGCACCGGCTGCTTCTTCCACTTTGGTGAAGGTGTTGGTACCAGGTAAAAAATCAAGGGTGGTGTAGCCACTATGGCCCTGGTTGCTAAACTCAACGGTGCCAAAGTTTTTTTGTTGGCGCAGATACGCAATAGCTGTAGCCGGCGGGGCATCTTCAGGCGTAGCCAGCTGAACGCCCTGTGTTATACTGTTACCAATAAATACAATGTTAAGGTTGGGCTTTTTATCCTGCGCAAACGCGCATGTAATGCCTGTTAAAATTAATACAAAAGCTAAACCAAATCTATTCATGTTACCCAACAACTAAAATGCTTTTCATATCAAACTCTTCACCAATAAACCAATGAACAAGTGAACTAATGAACCCCCATATTCCAAAACATAAAGGCCCATTTATCAACCTGGCCGCTTATTACCTGGGCGGTTGATTGGCCTGCACCATGACCGGCATTGGTTTCAATGCGAATAAGTACCGGCTCGGGGCCTTTTTGGTACTCCTGTAGCCGCGAGCCAAACTTAAAGGAATGAGCAGGGACCACGCGATCGTCATGGTCGGCTGTGGTAACCATTGTTGCCGGGTATTCGCGTGGCATAAGCGCATGGTAGGGCGAGTATTTGTACAGGTAGTCAAACATTTCCTTCGAATCTTCTGCTGTGCCATAATCATAGCTCCAGCCCGCTCCGGCTGTAAACTTATTGTAACGCAACATATCCATAACGCCTACGGCCGGGAATGCTACCTTAAACAAATCCGGGCGCTGGGTAAGCATAGCGCCGATGAGCAGGCCGCCGTTTGAGCCGCCGGATACTGCCAGGTGCTCTTTAGACGTGTATTTGTTTTTGATGAGGTACTCGGCAGCCGCAATAAAATCATCAAAAACGTTTTGTTTTTTCATTTTGATACCCTTTTTATGCCAGGTTTCGCCATACTCGCCGCCGCCGCGCAAATTTGGCACAGCGTAAATGCCACCATGTTCTAAAAGTATAATGTTCGATGTGCTGAATGCCGGTGTTAAACTCACTCCGAAACCGCCGTAGGCATATAACATTAAAGGGTTCTGGCCATTTAGCACCATCCCTTTTTTATAGGTGATGATCATCGGGATTTTGGTTTTATCCTTCGACGCGTAAAACACCTGTTTCGATTCGTACTGTTGGGGATCAAACTGCACGCCCGATTTTTTATAGATACTTGATTGCCCGGTAGCTATATCCAGCTTAAAAATGGTAGGCGGGTATATGTAGCTGGTAAAAGTATAATAGGTTTCCTTTTCTTCTTTTTTGGCGGCAAAGCCACCCGCAGTTCCAACTGATGGGAGGGTGATGGTTCGTTCCAGCTTGCCATCCATGCTGTACTGTTGCACAAAAGAGGTGGCATCTTTAAGGTATTCGGCAAAAATTTTGCCCCCGGCGGTACTGGCTGATAACACATTTTTGGTTTCGGGTATCAAATCTTTCCAATGGGTTATGCCGGGCGTTGCGGCATCAACGGTAACTATTTTAAAATTTGGCGAATAAATGTTGGTTAGGATATACAGCTTGCTGCCCACATTGTCCAATACATTATGCTGGTTGTCAAAATTATCAACCACGGTAACTATAGGGCTATCGGCCTTGCTTAAATCCTGAATGTACAACTCATTGCCGGTGGTTGATGTGGCTGCGGTTATCACCAAAAAGCGTTCATCCTCGGTAAGGTAAGCGCCAATGTACCGGCGTTTGGTTTTCTCTCCGCCAAATATCAGCTTATCGGTACTTTGCGGCGTACCCAGTTTGTGGTAAAACAATTTATGGTACTGCGTTAAGCCCGACAGCTGGCTGCCGGCTTTAGGCTTATCATAGCTGCTGTAATAAAAGCCATCGGTACCTTTCCAGGCAAGGCCGCTAAATTTTACATCGATAAGGGTATCGCCAACCACACTTTTGTCGCTGGTTTTTATCACAATAACCTTGCGCCAGTCTGATCCGCCTTCCGAGATCTGGTAGGCCGCCAGGTCGCCGTTTTTGGTAAAATCGATACCCTGTAAAGATGTAGTTCCGTCGGCCGAAAATTTATTGGGATCTAAAAACACCTCGGGCTTGCCGCTATCGCCAATTTGCCTGTATAAAACTGCCTGGCTTTGCAGGCCGTCGTTTTTATAAAAATAGGTGTACTGCCCCTCTTTAAAAGGGGCGCTGTATTTCTCGTAATTCCACAAAGTTTCCAGCCGTTTGCGGATGTCTTCGCGATAGGGTATCTGTTTCAGGTAATCCTGTGTAACCTTATTTTCTTCTTTTACCCAGGCCTTTGTATCCGGTGCCTGGTCGTTTTCCAGCCAGCGGTAAGGGTCGGGCACCGGGGTACCAAAGTATGTATCAACGGTATCAACCTTTTTTGTTTTGGGGTATGGCAGTGTTTTAATAGTCATTTGTTGCGCGTGGGAATAGCTGTAAAATAAAACAGCTAATGCAAGTAAGCAGGGTGTTCTTTTCATCTCCATTTAAATTACAGGGAACTAAAGATAGTAATTTGCACAACACGGGCACAAACGATTTAGGCCATTAAAGGTTAAAAGTTGTTAATTTTGCCCTTTGCTGCTGTTTAATTGACCGGGGCAAGCTATATTAGCGCCCTGTAACTAAAAGCGACTGTAGCCGTTGCCTTAACTGCGTTTGCGCGGATATGGCATGTATATTATCTGCTGAGGCCTGTTTTTTTAACATAAGCGTCATTGGCTATAATAATGCATTTTTTTAGGCGTTTGCTAAACCAAATAAGCAAGGTTTTGGCAAACCAGATTTATTTTATTAGGACTATTACAACATGAAACAAACTTTTACATTATTGGCTGCAGCTTTTTTTATGCTGATGGCATTTAAATCAAAGGCGCAGGATGTGCAGGATGACGAAACGGTTTCCGAAAAATCTAAAAGTTATTTAAGCCTGGGATTTGGCCAGTCGAGGCCTTATGGCGATTTTAAATCAACTGATTACAGCAACAACAAATCGGGTTTTGCCAAAAAAGGTTTAGTGTATTCTTTAGATGGTGCACATTACTTTTTTAAGCGCGCAGCATTGGGATATACCGTAACTTACCAGGACCAGGGTAATCTTGTTTATGATGACGATCAAAAGATTTCGCAGGGTTATACAGATAGCTACGTAGCCGATGGATCGATAGTTACTGCCAACAAACGCTACCGCAGCCTTAATATATTATTGGGCCCGCAATATACCATTGTATGGCACGCTTTTTCATTCGATTTCAGGGCATCAGCCGGCGCCATTAAAAGTTTTGCCACACCTACCGTTGCTGTGCAGATACAGGGTGTTGACGCGCAAAGCGGCGAATTTTTGCAACACAGTTCAACCAAATTTGCTTTTGCCTACGGAGGCAGCGCGGCTATCCGCTTAAATACCGGTGCAGGATGGGGTTTGTTCCTAAAAGCTAATTATGTTAACTCTGCCGGGCCAAAAATTACTTATACCGATCGTAGTCTTGTATTAGGCCGCACGGTTACCAACCAGGCAATAACCGAGGGACAGGCCATTTTTGGTTTATATAAAGAGTTTTAAAAACAGAGCCAAGAATTAAGAGTCAAGAACCAAGACAGAATAAAAAATAAAAAAGGGATGTTTCATTAATTTGAAACGTCCCTTTTTTATTTAGCGTGATATTTACGGCTTCAATACAAAGACATCGGGACGCGAAGTAATTCTTAAGTTTTCTTTGCGCCTGGCGTCTTTGCGCGATGAAACTAAGCGTTAATAGAAAAACGTTTCGGTTATTATCTTATCGTCTTTTACACCAAAAACAGCTATCTCTGCTAATTGTAGCCTTTGGCCATTTTTCAGCGTCATATCCCGGCCCATGGCTACGCTAAAATAGTTGCCGCCTACCACCGGCTGGCTGCAAAAAAAGCTGTGCACTTCGGCTATAAGTTCCTGCCTGGCTTTCGATTTTGCCAAAACAGCCTCAATACCCTTTGTAACGATGGGCACGCCCATGGCCAGGGCATGTTCCGGTTCGGTACAAACTATGTCGGCACTATACATCTGGTCATAAATTTCTGTTACTTTCCGTTGTTGAAAAAGTTCATTGTAGCTATCAGCTAATTCCTGTGTTGTCATTTTTTCTGATTTTGATGTCACAAAATTAATCGGCCTTATAATACTAAAAGCATCAAATAGTACTATATATTTGCTTATTCGTATCAATTTATAATGGACGCTTTAAGTACAATATTAGATGCAACCAGCCTGCGGAGTGTTGTTTACAGCAAAATCCCGCTTTCGGCCCCCTGGGGGCTGGAGATTGTTAAAGACGATAATTCGCAATTCTGGAGGTTGGTGAGTGGCAGTTGTACCATTGGCACCCCCGACGGCCGTATCATAGAAATGGACGAAGGCGACCTTGTGTTTGTGCCTCATGGCAGTTCCCATTGGATAGCCGATAAACCTACAAGTCTGCGTATGCCATCGCCGGAATTTGTGAAGGCCCGCAGGGCTGGAATACCCGTTTTTAATAGCGGGGGCAATGTAACCACGCTGATAGCGGGCCATTTTGAATTTGATTACCAGGCCTTACATCCCTTTTTAAAAGATTTGCCCGCAGTTATCCATATCAGGCAATATGTAACCGAAAATCAACTGCTGGTAAAGCAGGTTGCACAGTTAATGCTGAACGAACTCAATAACGAAAAACCGGGGAGCAGGGTAATGCTAAAGTGCTTGTCAGAAATTATGTTCGTGAATATCATCAGGGCGTATTTAGAACAGGACGCGCCCCAAAGTGGTTTTCTCTCGGCATTAAATAACCCGAGGATCAGCAAGGCGCTGACATTGATGCAGGACTCGCCCCAAAACAATTGGACACTTGATTCTCTTGCGCAGGAGGTTGGGATGTCGCGGTCTGTTTTCTTTAACCAATTTAAAAAATTAGTGTACGAAACGCCGCTAAGCTACCTTACCAACTGGCGCATAAGGCAAGCTCAAAAGTTGTTGCTGATGGATAAGAACAATGTAGCCCAAATAGCGGCAAATGTGGGTTATCAATCAGAAGCGGCCTTTAACCGTATATTTAAATTAAAAACCGGGCAAACACCTGCAGCCTACCGAAGAAGTAAGCTTAACCGGTAATTTTTCCCGCATGCTTTTTTTTAACTCTTGATTCTAATCTCTTGATTCTTGCACTAATGCACTTCAAATTGTTCCGCGCGGCTAACTACTACTTCGGGTTGATCTTTAAACATTTCGAAAACGCCGGTAACACAAATCGCTTTGCGTTTAATATTAGGGAGGTCTAAGGTCACCTTATTACCCTTTATAGCGATGGTGTATTTTTGATGCGGATAGATACCGCCCATGTTAAGCAGGGTAAGTGTATCGCTTACTATTTTGAGCGAGTAAACGGTATCACACAACGTGCCGGTTTTGCCCAGGCCGGCCTTAAAGTCAGCAGCGTTGAATTTATTTTGCGCTTTTAACGTGCCTGCTAACGCAGTTGCCATTAAAGCGGTTAATATCAGTTTTTTCATATAAACACTAATTTCACGAATGTTTCGAAATAGCACGAATACCAACCTGGTGATTTAAAATTATAAGGACACTAATTTCACAAACAGCGCCTAATCAAAATTCGTAAATTTCGATACAATTGCTAAACACCCTGCAAGTATTCGTGTGAACTGAAATACAATTGCTAAAAGCCCTGCAAATATTCGTGTTTAATCTTCGTCCTCATCAACGTCGGGCGTTAAGCCATCTTCTACATTTAAGGTAAATGCCGATTCGGATGCACGGGTGGCGGCTTCTAAAGCGGCAATATCTGCAACGTCAGTATCTAAACGTTCGTTACCGGTGTCCTGGCCTTCATTTTGTTCGTATTCGTTGCCTGGATCTTTTTCGTCCTGGTTATCGTCAAGATTGGGGTTTTCTGGAAGTGGCATAATGTGGCTGGTTTTTATTGAATAACAGTATTAACGCTCATTAGGTTTTAAATTAAAGTTACATAAATAGCGGCCAAAACAACTTACAATCCGCTGAAATAATATATCCCCGAAAATACGTATTTTTGTGCGTTTTTTGAAGCAAGCCTGTAAACCGACCGAAACGTAACGCCTTTTGTAGCCGGACCATCATCAAGCACAGCTGCTTTGATTAGCTTTTGAATACACCGAATATGTTAGAGAAATTAGAACTGATATTTCAACGCTGGAAAACCGTTGAAGGCGAATTAAGCAATCCTGAAGTAATGCAGGACATGAAACGCTATGCCCAGCTGAATAAAGAATATAAAGACCTTGCTAAAATTGTTGATGAGTATAACATATACCGCAACATTATGAGCAATATTGATAGCAATAAAGAGATCCTGGCTACCGAAAAAGACGAAGAGTTTCGTGAAATGGCCAAAATGGAACTGGATGAGTTATTGGGCAAACAGGAAGAGATGGAAGAATCCATCCGCCTGATGCTGATCCCTAAAGATCCGGAAGATAGTAAAAACGCGATGGTTGAAATTCGGGGTGGTACCGGTGGCGACGAAGCCGCTTTATTTGCCGGCGACCTTTACCGCATGTATATGCGCTATTGCGAAAAACGCGGCTGGAAAACCGAGCTGGTTGATTATACCGAAGGCACCAGCGGCGGCTATAAGGAAATTGTATTTAACGTAATAGCCGAAGACGCTTACGGCACCTTAAAATATGAATCGGGAGTACACCGCGTTCAGCGCGTTCCTGATACTGAAACCCAGGGCCGTGTACATACTTCGGCCGCATCGGTTGTGGTATTGCCCGAAGTTGATGAGTTTGATATCGACCTGCAGGTTAGTGATATCCGCAAGGATTTATTCTGCGCATCGGGCCCGGGTGGTCAATCGGTAAATACTACTTACTCGGCCGTAAGGCTAACCCACTTGCCTACCGGTATTGTGGCGCAGTGCCAGGACCAAAAATCGCAATTAAAAAACTACGATAAAGCATTACAGGTGTTACGCTCACGCGTGTACGAAATGGAGCTGCAAAAGCACCTGGAAGAAACATCCAAAAAGCGCAAAACCATGGTATCAACCGGCGACAGGTCGGCCAAGGTACGTACCTACAACTACCCGCAGGGCCGCTTAACAGAACACCGCATCGGGCTTACCATATACAACCTGCCCGGCGTATTAAACGGCGACTTACAGGAGATAATGGAAGCTTTACAGTTTGCAGAAAATGCCGAGAAACTGAAAGAAGGAACCGTAGTTTAAAGTTAAAGGAGAAAGGTCAAAGGCAAAAGGTTTGCTTTAAATCATATCAAAAGGCTTTTAGCAATATGCTAAAGGCCTTTCTTTTTTTGCGGAACCTTTTAGGGTTTTCACTATCTTTAGTAAACACTACAACTATGGACGAACCAGAAAAACTCGATCGTATTATTGAGGCCCGCATGAAACTTAAAGCCCGGTTTGAGGAAAAGATTAGGCTTACGCCATCGGTAGCCGACGACAAACCCCGCGGTACCGGTGCACCAAACAGGCATGGCATGCCGACTATCCCCATAGGTCAAACGGTTACTGTTAAATGGCCTGTGCTTGATTTGGGGTACCAACCCAATATACCAACCGAAAAATGGAGGCTGACTATTGATGGCGCCGTTGACAACCCGGTTAAGCTTACCTGGAAACAGTTTTTAGATTTACCCCAAACCAAAGACACCTCCGATTTTCATTGTGTAACCACCTGGTCCAAATTAAATATGCCATGGAAGGGTGTAAGCCTGCTTGATATTGCGGCATTGGTGCACCCCAAAGAAAACGCCACGCATATCATGTGCTACGGGTACGATACGTATAGCACAAATATATCTTTAGAAGAAGCCCTTAAACCCGATGTTTTATTGGTGCATACTTTTGAGGGCCAGCCCTTGCCGATAGAACACGGCGGCCCGGTACGCATGATTACACCCCAGCTTTATGCCTGGAAAGGTTCAAAGTGGATAAAACGGATTGAGTTTTTAACCGAAAACAAATTAGGTTTCTGGGAGGACCGCGGCTATTCAAACACGGCCTATCCCTGGCGAAACGACAGGTATAGCGATTAGCAGAAAGCTACCGTTTTGCCAAATAGCTTTCGGCCTTGTGCTTTTTGCTTTAAGCTTCTACGGTTTCGCTGTAATTTTTGCCGATTGCTCCAACTCACTGCTTACCGAATCGTCAAAATACAGGCGATAAATTACCCATTCGTTTTTAGGCTTGTAAAACATAAATGTAAACCGCAGCGGTTGGTTTTGATGTTTTACCAGGTAACTGTATAATACCAGGCTATTGGATGCTTTACGCTGAACGATAAGATCTTTACCGGTATAAGCGCCGATAAGGCTTCGGGTAGTATCTATTTTTGAAATAAGCTTAACCAGGCTATTTGAATCTATAAGCGGATTGGTTTTAAATATATCAATCATCGCTTTTGTGGTGCTCTCTTTATCGTAACTCCTGAAAAACTTTTCTATAAGAGTTGTTGGCGCTATAATTCCTGCTGCTGTTGGCGTTTTCACGGCAGCTTCAGGTTTTGCTGTTGTAGCTGTGGGTTTGGTTTGTGCTGATACATTGTTGCCGATAGCGCCTGCAAGCACAATTAAAACTATAAGCCTTGTAGCTTTAAAACGGGGGTTTTGCATACTGATGGTATTTGTGTGCCTAAAATAGGGAATTTATACAAAAAGCCACCAAACTGCTTGTTATATAAATACACTTGATGGCACATTTGTCAGCACTTATCAGGGTAACTGAAATAGAATTTTAAGCTTACTATCCATATCAGTAAGTTCATTCGCCGAAAGTCTGCCTAAGAGCCCCTTTGCTAACGACCTGTCAAGGGTAGCAATTTTGCTTGTCCTGATAAGAGATTGCTTCCTTAATCCATTAGATGGATGTGGCATCATCACGGTGTCGGTCGGTTCCTGCCAGCCGGTTTGCGTTGTAATAAAGCAAACGGTTAGATCAAGGTTGGTGTTAGCGAGTACCACAGCAGGCCTTAATTTACTGCCGCTAAGGTTTGTAAAAGGAAAGGTAATAAGCACAATGTCATCTTTAGCCATTGTAAACCTCTTTTAAATCTACTACAGAATATAGTTCTTCCTCGTTATTTAAAAAATCAAAAGTGTTACTGTCGGCGGCAAGTTTTTGTATGCCGTGAGTTAATTGGTGTTCCTCGTAACGTTTACTTACAAAGTCTGCAAAGTCAGAAATTTCTTCTGCTTTGTCCTCGGGCAGTTGGTTAATTGCTTTAACTGTGCGCTCGATGATTGCCTGTCTTGTCATGTCCCAATGGTTTATTTTCAAATATAAGAAATTATGCACATTAAGACTGCTACGGTAATATATACAATCAGGGAAATTACTTCAAAAACTTGATGCAGAAAGAAAAGCAAGTCGGGGCAAGAGATGCATTTGAAGTTTGGTTCTACAGATATTTATCTAAATTCTCTTATGCCTCGTGGGGGCTACCTATTTCAGCATTTATTACAATTATATAAATATGCTACTCCATAATGGGCTACGCTACTGTGAATTAACCTGGCGTATCGACACAGGGAGTGTTAAAAATACACTTCAGCGTAGTGAAAAAGATAAATTCCTAACAATCAAGCCAAAAAATTAAAAATAAATTCATTTTACAGCAAATAAAATACAAAATCATTTGAAAAAAGAATAATTATGTGTTAAATTCGCAATAATGGCACTCATAAAAAAAATATTCTTCGTATTATTTTTTTTCCAGCTTTCTATAGCTGCGTCTGCCAATGCGGATACAATTTTAAAACATTATAACCGATGGGGTTCAACAGCCGACGATATCTCCAGGCTGCACCACAACCTTATTAACATTGCCCAGCAACAGGAAGTAAGCGACGACACTTCGGAATCCGGCAGCAACCAAAACAATCGTGCCTGCGTTTACGTAAGGTTTGTGCATATCCGTACCAACTATTCGGCAATTTTACAGCCGGCCAATCAATTGTTGCCGGGCATAGTTGCAAGCTTAATAAAGCTGGAACCTAAGCAAAATATTGTCAGGGAAGCCTTTCTTCCGGCATATTATAGCTTCCTGTTCCGGCTAAGTCCCTTCTGATCTTTTTTTTCTGATGCGATGCACCTACCCCGGTGCATGATAACCTCTATTTAAAGAATTAATAACATAGCCATTTTGGTACGTGAGTGTTACCACTATGCTTATAAAGCAATCTTAAAATGAAAACATTTAAAGCAATACTGCCTTTGCTGGCAATCATAACAGCGATATACGTCACGGGGTGCTCCTCAAAAGCACAAACCACGCAAGACGATGCCACCGACACCCTACAATTACCTATACTTATCTTAACCACGCGCGATACGGTTATCCAAAAGCCTTATGTTGCCGATATCCAGGCATTAAAAAACATTGATATCCGTTCGCGCGTTCGTGGTTTTTTAGAAAAAGTTTTTATCGACGAAGGCGCGTCGGTACAAAAAGGCCAGCTGCTTTTTAAACTCAACGACCAGGAGTTTAAGGTAAACCTCACCAAGGCCAAAGCAACCTTAAGTAATGCTGTTGCTGCCGCCAAGGCAACCGCCCTGGAGGTTGACCGTGTTAAAATGCTGGTTGATAAAAAAGTGATCTCCAAATCGGAACTGGACGTAGCCGAATCAAAGCTGAGCGCCGATAAGGCAACCATTGAAGAGGCCCGCTCCATGGTGCAAAGCGCCGAAGACCAGCTGGCCTATACCTACATCCATGCACCGTTTGATGGCATTGTGGATAGGATCCCCCTTAAGTCGGGCAGTTTGATTGATGAGGGCACGCTGCTCACCAGCCTGTCTGATATCAGCTCGATGTACGCGTACTTCAGCTTCCCCGAAAATGAATACCTGCAATACGTTCGTAAACGCAAAACCGCACCCGGCAAAACAAGCGACAAGGTGCGGCTGGTACTGGCCGATGGCCTCGATTTTCCGTACGAGGGCGATATTGAAACCGTTGAAGCAGAAATTGAACAAAAAACCGGTTCTATTAATTTCAGGGCTCGCTTTCCCAACCCGCAAAAGCTTCTGAAGCATGGCGCCACCGGCAAGCTATTTATATCAACAAGGGCCGATAACGTGGTTATGGTGCCGCAACAATCGGTATTTGATATCCAGGATAAAAGCTATGTTTATTTAGTTGATAAAAACAACCAGCTGCACATGCGTGCTTTTGTACCGCAAACCCGTTTTTCTAACTACTATATCGTAAAAGATGGCTTAAAGCCCGGCGACAAAATACTGCTGGAGGGCACCCAGAATGTACGCGACGGAATGATCATTAAACCAAGAAAACTCAGCAGGGATTCGCTGCTTGCTATGAAGTAGTTTTTCAAGTCTTTAGTCTTAAGTAGCGGGCCTGAAGTTTTATACGCGAAGCTTTAAGCCTGAAACTATGGCCATGGGCTTTTTTGACTCAAAACTTAAGACTTAGAACTCAAGACTTAGTTTATTGTATACAAACCCTCACTCGCTATGTTCGAAACATTTATAAAGCGACCGGTGCTGTCGCTTGTGATATCTTTAATAATTACCCTGCTGGGCGTGCTGGCATTAATTACTTTGCCGGTTACCCAGTTCCCTGATATTGTGCCCCCATCGGTAACCGTTACCGCCAACTATACCGGTGCGAACGCCGAGGTTTGCGCTAAGGCCGTGGCTACACCGCTTGAACGCGCCATTAACGGTGTGCCGGGCATGACTTATATGACCACCGTTTGCAGCAACGACGGGCTTACGGTGATACAGATTTATTTTAACGTTGGGGTCGATCCCGACCAGGCTGCGGTAAACGTACAAGGCCGAGTTGCCACTATTATTGACGAGATGCCCGAAGAGGTGATTAAAGCCGGGGTAACTACCGAAAAAGAGGTGAACAGTATGCTGATGTACCTGAACATCATCAGCGAAGACCCCGGCATGGACGAGAAATTCATTTACAACTTTACCGACATCAACGTACTACAGGAACTTAAACGTATTGACGGCGTTGGCCGTGCCGAAATTATGGGCGCAAAGGAATATTCTATGCGGGTTTGGTTAAAGCCCGATAGGATGATGGCTTACAAGGTATCTACCGATGATGTTATTGATGCCATTCGCGCGCAAAACGTGGAAGCCGCGCCGGGTAAAACCGGGCAAAGCTCAGATAAATCGCCGCAAATGCTGCAATATGTTTTGCGCTATCCGGGTAAGTTTTTTGAGCCCAAACAATATGAAAACATTGTTATCCGTGCCGAAGAAGGCGGCTCTGTATTAAAACTGAAAGAAATTGCCGATGTTGAATTTGGCTCGCTTACCTACAGCATGGTATCCAATACCGATGGTAAGCCATCAGCATCTATCATGATAAAACAACGCCCAGGCTCAAATGCGCGGGATGTTATCAACAACATTAAAACACGCATGGCCGAGCTTAAGAAAAGTTCGTTCCCGGCAGGCATGAGTTTTAATGTTAATTACGATGTGTCGCGTTTTTTGGATGCATCTATCCATGAAGTGCTGCGCACCCTTGTAGAGGCTTTTATATTGGTATTTATTGTAGTGTTCATTTTCCTGCAGGATTTCCGCTCAACATTAATACCTGCTTTGGCTGTACCCGTGGCGCTAATTGGTTCGCTTTTTTTTATGCAGTTGCTGGGCTTCTCCATCAACCTGCTTACACTGTTCGCGCTGGTGCTGGCTATCGGTATTGTGGTGGATAATGCCATTGTGGTGGTTGAGGCCGTACACGTAAAAATGACCGAAGAGCATATGAACGCTATGGATGCCACCATACAGGCCATGAAAGAGATCAGCGGGGCTATTGTAGCCATTACGCTGGTTATGTCGGCAGTATTTGTGCCGGTAGCGTTCATGTCGGGGCCGGTTGGGGTATTTTATCGCCAGTTTTCGCTTACGCTGGCCATCTCAATTGTGATATCAGGCGTGAATGCTTTAACACTTACCCCCGCACTTTGCGCCATTATGCTAAAGCATAACCCCGTGCCTAAAAAGAAAAGCCTAACCCAACGCTTTTTTACCGGCTTTAATAAACGCTATGATGGCCTGCAAAACAAGTACTCGGGCTTCATGACCTTCCTGTCGCCACGCAAAGGAATAACTATTGCCTTGCTGATGGGCTTTTTTGTGCTTACGTGGGGCACCAGCGCTATATTACCAACAGGCTTTATCCCTACCGAAGACCAGGGGATGATTTACGTAAACGTAACCACACCAGCCGGCGCAACAGTTGAGCGTACCGAGCAGGTTTTAAAAGAGATAGCAAGTAAAACCAAAAGCATCAAGGCAATTGAGTCGGTATCCACTTTATCGGGGTATAGCTTGGTAAACGAAATTGCGGGTGCATCCTACGGCATGGCCATGATTAACCTGAAACCATGGGATGAGCGCAAGGAATCGTTAGAAGATATTATTGCCACGCTGACAGCAAAAACCAAAAACATAGGCGATGCATCAATCCAGTATTTTCCGCCGCCAACGGTTCCGGGCTTTGGTAACTCCAGCGGTTTCGAGATCAGGGTACTTGACCGCTCCGGGCAGGGCGATCTGCAAAAAGCAGCCAAAGTAACTAAGGATTTTGTGGACGCGCTAAATGCCTCGCCCGAAATTTCGGGCGCGTTTACCAGTTTCGATCCAAATTTTCCGCAGTACATGATCTCCGTCGATCAGCAAACAGCGGCCCAAAAGGGAATTACGGTTGATAAAGCGATGTCGACCCTGCAAACCTTAATGGGCAGTTTTTATGCATCCAACTTTATCCGCTTCGGGCAAATGTATAAAGTGATGGTGCAGGCCGCGCCCGAGTACCGCGCCCGGCCCGAGGATGTTTTAAACCTGCAGGTTAAAAACGATAGGGGCGAAATGGTGCCATTTTCCACTTTTGTTAAAATGGAAAAAGTATTTGGCCCCGAGCAGCTTACCCGCTACAACATGTACACATCGGCCATGGTTACCGGCGATGCGGCTAAAGGTTTCAGCAGCGGCGATGCCAACGCCGCTATTGAACGGATAGCCAAACAAAAGCTACCCAAGGGTTATACCTTTGAATGGTCGGGGATGACGAGGGAACAGATCTTATCGGGCAACCAGGCTATTTACATTTTCATCATCTGTTTAATATTTGTTTACCTGTTGCTGGCCGCACAGTACGAAAGCTTTTTGTTGCCGCTGCCTGTTATCCTATCGTTACCTACCGGTATTTTCGGCGCTTTTTTCTTTTTAAAGATAACCGGGCTCGAAAACAATATTTACGCGCAGGTGGCCCTGGTAATGCTCATTGGCTTGCTGGGCAAAAACGCCATCCTGATAGTAGAATTCGCCATCCAGCGGCAAAAAGAGGGCTTAACCATAGTTAAAGCGGCTATTGAAGGCGCTGTATCCCGCTTACGGCCTATCCTGATGACATCGCTGGCCTTTATTGCCGGCTTAATTCCATTATGTATTGCCGATGGTGCGGGGGCCATGGGCAACCGGTCGATAGGTACTGCGGCGGCAGGAGGAATGCTGATGGGAACCATCTTCGGTGTAATATTAATACCCGGCCTGTATGTAATATTTGCCGGATTAGCAGCGCGTAAACATAAAACGCCCGAAGAGCCGCTTACCGAAATGCACCATGAAATGGAAATTGTTAACTAATGAAAAAGCTACCCATGCTAAAAAAAGCAAATTTATATATCCTGAATACCGCGTTTTTATTGATTTTAATGGCTGGCTGCAAAACTTATAAGCCCGTTACGGGTTCGGATGCAGCCGCTAATTTACCCGGCACCTTTGGCAGCAGCAAGGATACTATAACCATAGCAGCCCTACCCATCAGCCAGTTTTTTGGCGATCAAAAACTCATCAGCCTTATTGATACCGCGCTAAAGGCCAGCCCGGATATACTCACGGCATTGCAACGCGTAGAAGCATCGCGTGCCAACCTCAGGTTCAGCGCGTCGAAATTATTACCAACCGTTAATATCGCGGCCAATGTCGGGCTGGAAAAATATGGTGATTATACGCAAAACGGCGTTGGTAATTACGATACCAATTTTTCGCAAAACATTAATGGCAACCAGCACATCCCAAACCCAACGCCCAATTATTTCCTGGGTTTTCAAAGTTCATGGGAGGTTGACCTGTGGGGTAAATTAGGTAACCAAAAAAAGGCCGCCTTTGCCCGTTTCCTGGCCAGCCAAAGCGGGTACCGGCTAATTACAACCCAGCTTACGGCACAAATAGCCGGGCTATATTACCAGTTGCTGGCGCTTGATGCAGAGTTGGCTATCATCAAAAAAAACATAGCGCTACAGGATAATGCGCTGGAAATTGTAAAAATTCAAAAACTGGGCGGCCGGGCTACCGAGCTTGCCGTACAGCAATTTGAGGCCCAATTGGCGCGGACCAAAGGCCTGCAATACACAACCCTGCAGCAAATAACCGAAACCGAAAACCATCTCAATTTTTTATCGGGTAGTTTTAAAGGAAAAATCACAAGGGATACGTCTATCATGAAAATCGCCTTGCCGGTAATTATTGGAGCGGGCGTGCCGTCACAGTTATTACTTAACCGTCCTGATATCCGCGCTGCCGAGCTGGAACTAACGGCCATGAATGCCGATATTAAAACGGCCAGGGCCAGCTTTTTCCCTACACTTACCTTAACGCCGTACGCGGGCTATAACAGCTTTAACGCGGGTTTGCTATTTAACCCCGGCTCGTTTACCTATGGGTTGATTGGCGGGCTTACAGCGCCTGTATTCAACCGCAAGGGCATAAATGCGGAATATGAACGTACCATTGCCGAAGAAAAGATAGCGGTTTATAATTACCAGAAAACTATCCTATCGGGTTTCCAGGAGGTTAATAACAACCTGAGCGGCATCAGCAATTACAAACAGGCTTTTGAATTTAAACAACAGGAGTTGCAAGCGCTCAATAACGCCCTATCGGTAGCTAATGATCTTTACCTGGTTGGCCGCGCCAATTACCTCGAGATTATTACCGCCCAACGCAGTGTACTGGATGCCGAACTGGAACTAACCAACATTAAGCGAAATATATTTCTAAGCTCGGTGAATTTGTACCAGGCGGTAGGTGGAGGGTGGCGGTAGGCTATTTAGCTGTGTAAATTGCGTTGAGGTGAAAAACTACTCTAACCAAGCTGCCCTCATAAAATATCAAATTTCCCTGTCATCCTTCGTACCCACCCATGACATGTTATAAATAACCCCTTTGTCATTCTGAACGGAGTGAAGAATTTGTTAACCGACATGCATCGCCGACGGAAAAGTTCGCGAATAGATCCTTCACTACGTTCAGGATGACAATCCTCTTATTGAGGACGTTGCCGTTGCTGTCTTTTACGGTTGATCCTTCTATTGTGTATTTGTTTTAAAGCAAAAAGCCCGATACAAATACCGGGCTTTTTGATATTATTTAAATTTTAAAAGCAACAAGAAAAACCCTGTCAATCCTTAAATCGTGTAATTACTTAGTAACGTACATTACCTCTTTAACAGCTTTAACAACCCTTTCAGGGTTTGGCAGGTATTCCTGTATTAAAGTTGGCGCATAAGGCAACGGAACATCGCCACCCATAATACGCAGTATAGGCGCATCAAGGTAATCAAAAGCATCTTTTTGCACTTTAAAGGCAACCTCGGTAGCAATTGAACCCAAAGGCCAGCTTTCTTCAATAATTACCAAACGGTTTGTTTTTTTTACCGAATTGATCACAGTTTCGTAATCGATAGGGCGCACAGTACGTAAATCTATCACTTCGGCGTTGATGCCTTCTTTTGCCAATTCGGCAGCAGCGGCAATAACCACTTTCATGATCTTACCGAAACCTACCAAAGTTACATCGGTACCTTCTGTTACCACTTTGGCTTTACCCAATGGGATATAGTATGTTTCTTCCGGCACTTCGCCTTTATCGCCATACATCAATTCCGATTCCATGAAAATAACCGGATCGGGATCCAATATTGCAGATTTTAATAAGCCTTTTGCATCGTAAGGGTTTGATGGAACAACAACCTTCAAACCCGGGCAGTTGGCATACCAGTTTTCGAAGCATTGTGAGTGCTGCGAACTAAGCATACCCGCATTACCGGTTGGGCCACGGAAAACGATTGGTACAGAAAACTGGCCACCGCTCATCGACATGATTTTGGCCGCACCATTGATGATCTGATCGATAGCCACTAACGAAAAGTTAAAGGTCATGAACTCGATGATCGGGCGTAAGCCATTCATAGCCGAACCGATGCCAATACCGGCAAAGCCTAATTCAGAGATGGGCGTATCAATAACGCGTTTAGCACCAAATTCATCTAGCATACCCTGGCTTACTTTGTAGGCACCATTATATTCGGCAACCTCTTCACCCATCAGGTATATATTTCCGTCGTTGCGCATTTCTTCGACCATGGCCTCACGTAGCGCTTCTCTGAATTGTATTTCTCTCATTATATTGTATAAAATGATGTTTTTTGCGACCGCAAATATAATCACTAATGTGTGAAATGCAATTGCCACCCACGCAGTTTACTTTTTTAGTATAGATATTTTACAAATTGTACTTACATTGCCTGTATAAACCCTGTCGCAATGAAATTCCCATCCATAAAAACGCTGGCCGAAGGCTTTCTGTCCACCTTAAAGCGCTATCCCTTTGAATTATTTTTTGCCCTTATTGGCACCATAGCAGGCACTATCGAGGTGGAACTTCGCCATTTGAACCGGGTACATGAAGGCTGGCTGATGCGCGGGGTGATGACGGCCAACCTGGGTTTGCTTTTAAGCCTGTCGGCCACGCTATTTACACAAAGCCGGCAGTTTAGCAAACAAAATAAACTCATTATAAAAACCATAGCTGCGCTTTTTGCAGCTTCGCTCATTTTCATCATCAATCCTATCGCCCGCGAAGCCGATTATATCCGGTTTTTCCTGCTATCGCTTTCGTTTCATTTACTGGTTGCCTTTGCGGCATTTACGGGCAAGGGGCAAGTTAATGGGTTTTGGCAGTTTAACCGCACCCTTTTTTTACGGTTTTTACTTAGCGTCCAATTCGGCGCAGCTTTGTTTTTAGGCGTTGCTGTAGCTATTGGTGCAACCAACTTTTTGTTCAATTTTAAATTTGAGTGGGATACTTATGCCATCCTTTGGATTTGGATAGTGGGCATTTTTACAACAACGATTTTTTTAGCAGGAGTACCCCAGGATACCCAATCACTTGATGCCGATTTAAGTTACCCAAAGGGGTTAAAGAATTTTGCCCAATATGTGCTTATTCCTTTATCTACCATTTACCTGCTTATCCTGCTGGCTTACGGGTTGAAAATATTAATACAATGGAGCTTGCCTAAGGGCCTGGTGTCAAACCTTATCCTCGGATACGCCGTTTTCGGCATATTATCTTTACTGTTGGTTTACCCGGTGCGTGAGCAAGCCGAAAACAGATGGATCAAAACTTATGCCCGCAATTTTTATTTTTTTTTAATCCCGCTACTGGGCCTGCTATTTGTGGCTGTAGGTGCCCGGGTATTTAAATATGGCATTACCGAGTGGCGTTACTTTTTATTGGCGCTGGCCTGCTGGCTTTTATTTATCTCTGTTTACTTTTTAGCCTTCAAAAAACAAAACATAAAGCTGATTCCCATATCGCTTTGCATACTAACACTGTTATCGGTTTACGGACCACAGAGTGCATTTTCGGTGAGTTTGTATTCGCAAAAGCGCATTATAGTTAAGTTTTTTGAAAAATATAACGCTTTAAAAAATGGCAAATTTATCAAGGTTGACAGTACTAAAGTGAATGTTAAGGATGGCAGTAAGATAGTAGCTACCCTAAATTATTTTGTGAGTAAATACGATTTATCGCCGTTACAGCCTTACTTTAACAAGGATCTTGCCATTGTATCCGACTCGTTAGGAAAAATAAAAAAGCCCAATTATCCAATTATGAATGGGTTTTACAGCCGCTACGAGTTGAGACAAAGTAAATATGAATGGGCAAGAACCTTCCTGGGCTTGCATCACTTTGAAGCCAATGACTATCCCGTTAGCGACAGCGCCAAGATAACCGACGATTATGAGTTTAGTGAAAAAAGCAAGATAAGGAACATCAAAGGCTACGATTTTTCATACAGCCCCGGCTATATGATTGATAGCTTAACCGACGAGCTTGGCGATTTACAATTAAATCATACTACGCTTGACAGCAGGGTTTGTATTTTAAAAATCAATAAAGAGAGCTTCCGGTTTGATGCCAACGATATTATCCAAAAATTGATGAAAGACCCGAAAAAGCTGGCTGCATATAAATCCCGCTTAGCCGCAGACGTTTACTCGGATATCTACAGAATACCGTCCGATTCTTTATCGCTTAGTCTCAAAAACAACAACTTTGAAGTAAAACTCCAGGTCGAAAATGTCCGCATATCGGCCCCCAAAGGAAAACAACCTCAATTTATGTTTTTAACCTTCACCTATTACATCAAACGTAGATAACAGAAGATTATCAATTCACCTGTATTACCACCGGCAGCCCTTGCATTTCCTTAACCGATTTTGCCATCCGTTTAATAAACAAGTAATTGGTTGTTCCGCCAATAACAGCACCAACAACCGGCACCAACCTTTCGGCAGTGCGTACGCCTAAATTTAAGATTATCTTTTCGGCAATGCTTTCCATCATGGTTTTACTAATGGCGATACCTGCTTCTACTTTAAAAGATATAGCTACCAGTTTCATAAACTCATCGAACCCCATTTGATAGCTGCCTCTGTTATGGTACATAATGGCCATAGTAACCCTGAATTGCTGGGTTATCAGGTTAAGCACATCAACAGGCATACCTATTACCATGGTTAAAACACCGCCGCTGCCCGATATGGCACCGCTGCCGGCAGCCATAATTGCGCACTGGTTTATAAATTTATCAAGGCCAAGTTTGTCGACGCCTTTTTTTACGTTCAATTGATCGATATGATCAAACACCTGCTTAAACCCATCGTGCGATAATTGTTCGGAATAGTGTTTTATATCGGTGCCTATTTGTTTTAATGATTTCATTTTTAATTGGTTTATTGCAAAAAGAGCAAGCCCTTGTAACATACTAAGCTATTCTCGTGCCAATTAATAAAGCGGGTAAATATGGCAGAAAGTTAACGGCTTTTTATCACCGCGCCCTTATCATCCAGGGTTTCAATTACGGGTTGATTTTGTTTGTTAATATATATCCTCAGCTTTGGCTTACCATTGGCATCGCTCAAAAATAAGCCCACATCGCCCCCTGCGTTTTTACCAACAAAAAGCCTTTCTTTGGTTACCCGGCCAGATGCGTTAAGCTTGTCAATTCCTGTTTTATATGCAACAGTATCATTTAATTTGTTCAGTGAATCAATATAAGCCAAAACCTTTGATGAAGGGAAATTATCGTACTTATCCCAAAGTTTCAGACCATAGCTTCTTTGCAATTGCGGGCCATTATTTTCCTGGCTATATTGAAGCTGCATAATCTGGTCGTTCTTATACTGATCGATGGAGTAGGTCATACTCGCGCTTTTTTTATCGCCATCATATACCAACCCGCCGCACTCATTGCCATCATCATTAAAAAATATCATGCCGGCTGGGCGGTCGCGTTTGGGCAGTTGTTTGCCGTCGATAGTGCCAGGGTGCTGGCTTTGGCGATTGCTTATGGCCATGCGTATTTTACCATCAGGCTCAACAATGTCAATCCGCTCGGCGGTTATTTGTTTAAAATGGGCTTGATTGCTCATCAGCCGTATAATAAAGCCAAAGCACACAATTATAGTTACCGTAAGTAGGGCCAGGTATAATTTTAATGTTTTTATTTGCTTAGGTAGATTTTCCATTGCTTCAATAGGTTTAAAATTGCAATGTAAATATATTTAAAGCGTAAAAATGAGTAAAACCGTAAAATGCTACGCATTAATAACCTATGTGTTTGTAAATTCGCCTTTTATAAAAAAATTACTGACGAGTTGAAAAATAACATTCTAATTGTTGATGATGTACATCCCATATTTATGGAGCTGGCCGAAGCCAAGGGTTATACATGCGATTACAGGCCAATCATAAAAACCGAAGAAGCTTTACAAATTATAGGCAATTACGCGGGCCTGGTTATCCGCTCAAAATTCCAGGTAACCAAACAAGTTTTTGATTTGGCCACAAACCTGCAATTTGTGGCCCGCGCCGGTGCCGGGATGGACAATATTGACGAGGCTTACGCCGCCGAAAAAAGCATTAAACTGATTAATGCGCCCGAAGGCAACTCCGATGCTGTTGGCGAACATGCCATAGGGTTATTGCTTTCACTAATGAATAATTTTAACCGGGGCGATGCCGAGATCAGGAATGGCAAATGGGAGCGAGAGGGCAACCGCGGCTACGAACTGAAAGGAAAAACTGTTGGCATTATAGGCTATGGTCATATGGGGCATAGCTTTGCCCGTAAGCTATCAGGCTTCCAGGTTGATGTAATTGCTTACGATAAGTATAAAACCGGCTTTAGCGACCGCCATGCGCGCGAAGTAAGCATGGAACAGATAGTAAAACTAAGCGATGTGCTAAGTATACACGTACCGCTTACATCAGAAACCAATGGGCTTATTGATGACGAATACCTGTTTCACTTTAAAAAGCCGATATTTTTTATCAATACCTCCAGGGGAAAAACCGCAAAAGTAAGCAGCGTATTAAAAGCCATTAAAGAAGGTAAAATATTGGGTGCAGGATTAGATGTACTTGAAGTTGAAAAATTCCCTACCCTGGCCGAGCAGGCCTGGTACGACGAATTGCGCCAAAGCGGCAAGGTTATCCTAAGCCCCCACGTTGCCGGCTGGACGTTTGATTCGTACCGGAAGATAAGTGAAGTGATGGCGGAGAAATTGGTTGATTTAGTTCATGGTTGATGGTTCATAGATCATAGCCGAATCCGCTTACTTTTTATCCATGAACCATCAACAATGATCCATGAACAGCCGAAGGCAAATAAATTTGCATATTAAAACTTAAATCACTTATCTTCGTTCAATACTAAACAAGACTATGTAGGCATGGCCCATATAGTCTTGTTTGTTTTTACAGTCGTTGCGTCCTTCTTAAAAAAGGGAGGGCGGTTTTTTTTGGACAACCAATAGGATAAATAATAATTAATTTACGTGTTATGGCAGAGGTATCATACTTTACCAAGGATGGTTTAGAAAAACTAAAAGAAGAATTACAAAGGTTAAAAACAACCGGCCGTGCGGATATATCAAAACAAATTGCCGAAGCGCGCGATAAAGGCGATTTATCGGAAAACGCGGAATACGATGCTGCTAAAGAGGCGCAAGGCCTGCATGAGGCCAAAATAGCCCAAATGCAGGAAACCCTGGCCAATGCCCGTTTATTGGATGAATCAAAACTGGATACATCAAAAGTGCTGGCGCTTTCTATCGTTAAAATTAAAAACCTTAAAAACGGCGCAACCATGAGCTATCAGTTGGTGGCCGAAAGTGAAGCTGATATGAAGGCTGGCAAAATATCAGTAGCATCGCCCATAGCCAAGGGCCTTTTAGGCAAAAAAGTTGGCGAAAAAATTGAGATCACGGTACCGGCAGGTAAAATTGAATTTGAAATACTGGAAGTTAGCCGGTAAGTTTTAATTTGAGAATTTGAAGATTTGAGAATTTGAAAATATCGAATCGCCCGGCCATCTTCAAATTCTCAAATCCTTAAATTTTCAAATAATTAACAATGAACATCTTTTCGAAAATTATAGCAGGCGAGATTCCGGCATATGTTGTGGCCGAGAGCAATGAGTTTTTGGCTTTTTTAGATATCAATCCACTGGCCGAAGGGCATGTGCTGGTGATCCCGAAAAAAGAAGTTGATTACATTTTCGACCTGGATGACGAAACTTATACCGGTTTGCAAATATTTGCCAAAATTGTGGCTACAGCCATTAAAACAGCTATACCATGTAAAAAAGTAGGGGTGGCTGTTATCGGCCTCGAAGTACCGCACGCACACATCCATCTTATCCCCATGAACCGGGTTGACGACCTTAACTTTTCGAGGCCTAAATTAAGCTTCAGTGCCGAAGAATTGAGTGTTACAAAAGATAAGATCAAAGCAGCGTTTTAAATACTTGTCTGCATTGATTTAAAAAAAATAACGGGGTATTGCTTAAAGCAATACCTTTTTTATTTAACCCTGAAGGCAAAACCATTCATGATTCCCCTGGCTTTGGTTAATACGGAAATATCAGCAATGGTATTGTAATATGCCCCGGCAGCGCTTCGGTCAAATAATCCCCAATGATCTCTTTAAAATGATAACGGTGGTTAACAAGCACCAGCACATCGTTATGCATTCCGTTAATTATAACATCAAGCGCCTTGTTAATGTCTTTTTCTCTGATGTTGTTAAAAGCAACCGGGAAATTACGGATATGATTTCCAACCCGTTCGGTAAACAGTTGCTGTCCATAACTTTCCTCGATATCCGGAATTCCCTTGGCCGACAAATGCGCTACAGCTACGCTGGCCTGCATAGGCTCGGCCAGTTGAACAAGGTATTTTACAACGGCAGCGCGGCAATACCGTAAATCGGCCATATAAGTTATATGTTGTATGTTCTTTAATGTCCAGTTTTCGGGCACTATTAGCAGCGGGCACTGCACTTTATTTAATACGCTTTGGAGGTTTAATAAAGGTTGTCGCGGCCCATTTTGCAACACGGTACCGCTTCCGCTTACCATTAGCCAAATATCATTTTTGATTATCATAGCGGCCAATTGTGTAGCATCAAAATCGGCGATATCCATTGCTGATATTTCGGGATGGTAGTTTGCCGGTTCCTGGTTAAGCGCATTTAACATTCGAGCTAAACGATCTCCGGCAATCAACGGTTGTTGAATACTGTGCCCGGCCAGCACTTTCGCGGAAACCATTGTATTAACCTCATAGGTATCGGCCACTAAAATATTGGCTTGCACCGCCCTGGCAATAGCGAAAGCCTGTTTTGATGCGTGGGTGGCTGATGGAGAACCATCGTTAATTACGATAATCGTTTTCATAGTGTCGGAGTTATAATTTTCAAGAGTAAATCTCACAAACGCTTGTCAGGGAAAACATGATTACGGTCATCCTAAAAATTGCTTGTAATCATCAATCATATAGGCCATATTTAAGCTGGCCTCAGTTACCTTCAAACCGGCCGGTTTTTTTATCAAGATTGATCTTATAAATAATAAGTTCAACTTTGTCGCCCACATCGCTGTCGTTTTCAGTTATCCCATGCGAAGGATGATTAGCGGGATGACTGGCCATGGGCATTATGCGATGTATAATTCCCTGCATCAGGCGAGCCTTTTCGTCTATATCGGTTATTTCTTCAAAATGCCCCCAGGCAACAACGCTTTTCCAGCTAAAGATGTTCTGGATGTCGTCAATTTCAAAACATACCTCAGGATTCTTTCGCATCATTTCAATTTTTTTACCATTTGCAGAATGGCTGTATATATATGGTGCGCTATAAACATAGTTTATCGGAACGATATAAGTCGTTCCATCGGCATGGCAAGCGATACGGCCGGTAACCTGCTGTTTCAACAAGCTTTCTATCTGCAAATCTGTAAGTGCTCCCAACATAATTTTTAATTTTAGCAATACAAAGTGATTAACAGCATCAAAACTAAGGCTGGTTCCCTTGTTTAAAAATGACCGTTTTGTTATTAAAAAGTGACTCCTGTCACTATCGCTTGCCAAAACCGCAAAAACGCGTCCATTATTATCACATCTGCCTTTATCTGATCCCGGTGATTGGAACCTTAGAGCGTTTAATTGCAGGTTTTATTTTCAGGGATATTGTTAATCCGATAACCGTTGCCATGAACTGAATATTTTTTTGGCTTTTTCAGAAAAAAGGCAAAGAGAGCGAGGTTCAGAAAGCCATCTCCGATTTTATATTATGTATATCAAATAGTTAGGCACTAATTCGGAGTTCGTATGCGTATCTTAAATGACTCCCAAATACCAGCATTTTTTCGAAAGACGCAAACTTTTCGGACTGATCCCAACTTCTGATTGATCCATAATAACTTGGTACGCCTTGAAACAGTAAAAACCCCTCAGATGATGTCATCTGAGGGGTTTTTACTGTTTCATTACTGAATTTGCGGAATGGACGGACGGAAACTGCTGAACGAACAGCAATTAAAGAACCAGACCCTCTTACATACTTCCACTCAGCTCAATGATGAAATCAGCCAACTGCGGGACTTTAATGGGATAGTTACCCATAATTTACGGGGACCAATAGCTTCCATAATTAATTTGACCGAGATGATAAGGACTGAAGGGTCGGACGAGGAAAAACGAGAACTGATCGAAATGCTATCCACTTCTGCGAAGGCTTTAAATGAGACGCTTGGCGACTTGATGCAGATTCTGGAAGTGAGATTGAACGGAAGTATTTTGGGCAAACGGTGTTCCCTGCAGGGGGTATTAGAGACGACGTTGAACATGTTTACTTCAGAAATTATTCGCTTCCGTGTGGAGGTGATCTCCAGATTTGAGGTAGGCGAAGTAAATTTCCCGAGGCTTTACCTGGAAAGCATTTTTCATAATATGATCAGCAACAGTATTAAGTATCAAATGCCGGATGTTAGGCTTAAAACTCTCCTTATACAAGTAATCCTGCTGAGGATTTTTTCAAACCGTTTTAAGAAAAATTGAAGAACATATCTGCCTGAGCTGGTTTGATGTGAAATTTCATTTCAGTCGCCAGGTTTTGATAAGTAATGAGGGCTAAGTTTTTTTGCATAGAATTTCGCCGCAGGGACAACTTTTTTATTTCGACAGGAAATGGCATCAAGGACATGTTCGAATAAATAATGAAAATCGGTCGTAACCTAAAATTCATGCTATATTATTGACAAAAGTTGACTTTTATTGCCGAATAGTGTGATGATGTCCTTTTCTGAAGGTATAGTTTTGAGCCAATAATTTATAAGCCATTTTTAAAAATTGAAGAAACATTTTAATGTTAACCCCAAGTATCATCAATAAGATGTGAGGGTATCAGGCTGTCGATGTTCCATGCAAACGATTTTTTATGCAATGCATCAACAGGCCGGAACATCAATGCATTTTCGACAATCCATTATTTACCAAAATTGATTTAAGTTAAAGTATCTACCATGAATATTAAACGCAGTGCATTATTGTTGGCGGCGGGCTTTGTAATTCTGTTAGGCTTAAGATCACAAGGCCAGTCTGCAACCTCAGGCAAGATCGATGTTATAACCGAAAATGATACCGCACGAAGTATCGCGCCATTCTTTACCCCGGCTACCGCATCAAAAAAAAACCCGAATGCCGAAGGATTTATTCAGCGCTGGTCACTATTAGAGCCCATTAACAAATCAATACGCAGTAATCTTGTTTTTACCGTTAACTATCTGAAAACGCAATTTGAAACCGATTATTTCTCAAACCAGTTTACGGTTATTCCCCGGAATGGAGAAAAAGTAAAAGCTGGCGAACAGGAATTATTATGGCATGCATTGGAAAGCCCCAATTTCAACATCAAATTATTCCGTCTGGCCTATGGGTTAAGGAAACAGACCTATGCTGTATTATTTTGGGCAGTAACCATAGTAAACAGCCCGCGGGAGATAAAAAATGTAAGATTGGCGGTGGGCTCAAACGGAGGATCAATGTGGTGGCTAAATGGAAAAGAAGCGGTAATACTTGATGGGGACAGGCGCATGGTAATGGATGATTGCGTTTCGCCCCGGCTGACGCTAAACAATGGGAAAAACATCATACGCGGAGCAGTAATCAATGGTCCCGGACTCAGTGATTTTTGTGTCCGGCTGCTGGATGAAAAAGGTGTGCCGATAAAAGATGTATCTATCACGCTGCAATAAATTAACTGATCATCGCATTTAACACCGGATTTGTAAAGCAATTGAGTTATTATGAAATTAATAGTAAAGGTATTAAGTACTATATCCCTGTTCTCATTATTATTAGCCCCACAGGCCAATGCACAAGTTGGCAAACCATTTATACATGACCCTTCCACCATTGCAGAATGCGATGGAAAGTACTACACATTCGGAACGTTTGGAGGCGGGTTAATATCCGAAGATGGCTGGACATGGAATGGCGGCGGAGTAAGGCCCGGCGGCGGGGCCGCTCCTGATGTATTAAAAATTGGTGACCGCTACCTTATTGTTTATGGCGCCACCGGCGGCGGCCTGGCAGGCGGTCATAACGGAACAATACTGACCATGTGGAATAAGTCGCTTGATCCAAAGTCCCCGGATTTTAAATACTCGGAACCTGTTAAAGTTGCTTCGTCTGATGGTATTGAAGACTGTGATGCGATAGATCCGGGGCTTCTGCTTGACCCAACCGATGGAAGGTTATGGTTATCCTACGGTACCTATTTTGGGTATATACGCCTTGTGGAGCTTGACCCTAAAACGGGTAAGCGTGTTGAAGGTAATAAGGCACTAAACATAGCTATTGATTGTGAGGCCACAGATTTGTTATACCGTGATGGATGGTACTATTTGCTTGGAACACATGGTACCTGCTGCGATGGCCCAAACTCAACCTATAATATTGTTGTTGGCCGCTCCAGGAAAGTAACCGGGCCGTACCTTGATAATATAGGAAGGGATATGTTGAAGGGAGGTGGCAAAATGGTAGTTGCAGCCGGCGACAGGCTGGTTGGGCCAGGACATTTTGGACGTATTATAGTTGGCGATGGCGTTGAAAAAATGTCTTGCCATTACGAGGCAGACCTGGATCAAAGTGGCCGTAGCGTATTAGGCATTCGCCCACTACTATGGAAAAATGGATGGCCGGTGGCAGGTGATAACTGCAAAGAAGGAACTTATGAGATTGAGTCTGAGCGAAGGGGATACGCCTTAGAATTGGGCGTTGATTTTACAAGAATGCCAGGCGGAATGCGATTTAACCGGAATAATGATGAACCGGTGAAACCGGTACCATCCCAGGAGTTAGCAGATGTAGTTTCCGGCTGGCCAGCCGGAAACATTGGTGTAAGGATAAGTGATTATATGTTTCGCCCACATCAAAAATGGGCAATTTCATCAGTCCCAGGCGCAGGGGGATACCTGGGCGGACCGTATTATAAAATAGTAATTGCCGGAACAGACCGCGCATTAGCAGCAACAGCCGAAGCTGAGCTTGTGACAGTACCAACGTTTACCGGAGCGCCGGAACAATTATGGCGAATTGATCAGCTGACTGATGGAACTTATCGGATTATGCCAAAAGTGGTTCCAAACTCGGGGGAGCAGCTGGCTTTAGTTTCATCTGGAGACAGCACCCCTACACTCGCCAGGTTTGATATGAATAGTGATAATTCCAAGTGGAATTTAAGGACTCACTGATGTCTTGTCAATGATAAAATGACGGGTAGTCTTTAGCCCAAAGTCTTAAGTTCTAAGCCAAAAAAGAAAATTCAACTTTAGACTTAGTACTGTTGACTAAATACTATTTTGTTGAAAGGCGATCTTGAAATACAACGAACTTGAAATGTAAATGATCAACGATATGAATTCAAAATGTTTAGTTATAATGTTAATGGCCACATTTGCCGGTAGCCTTTGTGAAGCTCAAACCGGCACAGGCGAGATCAAAGAAGATTTCCGGTCTTCAAGCCTTAACCAGCCTGGCCAGGAATATCCCCAGGTTAATTCGCAAGGTTATGCACGTTTTCGTATAAAAGCAACAAAGTCCGACAGTATACGGGTTACATTAGGCCTGGGCGGAAGAGGCGGGACTAAACTGGTGAAAGGTACCGACGGATATTTTTCGGGCACAACGGAAGGGCCAATGGATGAGGGTTTCCATTACTACCACTTAATAGTTGACGGAGGCATTTTTAACGACCCGGGCACGTTGAATTATTACGGTTCTACCCGTTGGGAAAGCGGTATAGAAATACCTGCTCATGACCAGGACTTTTACGCCTTAAAGGATGTGCCTCACGGCAATGTGCAACAAATATTTTTTCCTTCAAAAAGTACAAATACGCAGCGAAGGGCCTTCGTTTATACGCCTCCGGGATACGACAAGGAAAGATCGAGGAAATACCCTGTGCTGTATTTACAACACGGCTGGGGCGAAGATGAGACTGCATGGAGCAACCAGGGCCATGCCAACCTGATCATGGATAACCTGATTGCTGAAGGCAAAATAAAACCTTTTATTATAGTGATGACCTATGGCATGACCAACGATATTAAAATGAAACCTGGTGGCTTGAGGGATTTTAAGATAGATGCTTTTGAAACTGTATTAACAGATGAATTGGTACCTTATGTGGATGCCAATTTCCGTACGGTTGCCGATAGGGCACACCGCGCTATGGCAGGGTTATCAATGGGCGGCATGGAAACGCATTTAATAACACTTGCCAAGCCCGATGAATTTGCCTATTACGGTCTTTTAAGCGGCGGGATTTATACGCCCGCTGAGTTAAAAGATAAACCTAAGGCTAAACTTATTTTTATAAGTTGCGGAAGCAAGGAAAATCCTGCTGGCGTAAATAACGCCGCGGCTGCATTAAAAGAAGCAGGCTACAACGCCGTGTCTTTTATTTCAGAGAATACTGCCCATGAGTTTCTAACCTGGCGCCGCAGCCTGAAAGAACTTGCGCCGCTACTGTTTAAAGATTAAGCTGCCTTGTTGTGTTAATATATTTAAGTGCGCTTAATTGTGAGTAAAGCAATTAAGCGTGTTTTTTGCTATTTATGCATATAATACCATAAACCAACCATGAGCAAAATTTTGAATAACTATTTTCTGGGCTTCGCTTTTTTTTTGTTGGCTACCTCCGCCTCTTTTGCCCAAACGGCTCATAATCCAATTATTTATGCGGATGTGCCTGATATTTCAATAATCAGGGTAGGCAATACTTATTACATGAGCAGTACTACCATGCATATGAGCCCCGGGGTGCCGATAATGAAATCTAAAGATTTAGTTAACTGGAAACTTGTTAGCTATGCGTATGATATTTTGGATGATACCGATGACCTAAACTTAAACAATGGTAAAAGTAGCTATGGGCGAGGTTCGTGGGCAAGCAGCCTGCGCTATCACAATGGCATTTACTATGTATCTACTTTTGCGGGCAACACCGGCAAAACTTATATTTATACCACGCATAATATTGAAAAAGGCCCGTGGAAGGCTTTATCCTTTAAACCAAGCCTGCATGACCACTCCTTGTTTTTTGACGATGATGGCAAAGTTTATATGATTTATGGAAGCGGGCGCATCATGCTGGCACAATTGAAGGATGATCTGTCCGGCTTAAAACCCGACACAAAGCCACAGGTGCTGATAGAGAACGCCAGCCTGGCTGCAGGGCCGAATTTAGGATTGCCGGCAGAAGGCTCGCAGATGTTCAAAATCAACGGGAAATATTACCTGTTCAATATTTCGTGGCCGCGTGGTGGAATGCGAAGTGTTCTTATTCACCGGGCAGATAATATTACCGGCCTCTACGAGGGCAGGCTGGCATTGCAGGATAAAGGCGTAGCGCAGGGTGGTTTGGTGAATACACCCAATGGCCGGTGGTTTGCCTACCTTTTTCGCGATTTTGGTTCGGTAGGCCGGGTGCCTTACCTGGTGCCGGTAAAATGGGAGGATGGCTGGCCTGTATTGGGTATAAATCATCAGGCCCCAGATACCGTCGGGTTACCGGCAAATAAATCATTAATGCCGGGTATCATAGCCTCGGATGAGTTTAACCGCAGGCCTGGTGAGCAAGATTTGCCCCTGGTTTGGCAATGGAACCATAACCCGGTTAACCAATTATGGTCGCTGCGTCAGCGTAAAGGGTATCTTAGGCTAACTACAGGGAGGCTTGATACTACTTTAATTACGGCGAGAAATACGCTTACACAACGTACGTATGGCCCTGAATGCTCGGCCATTACAGCTATTGATGTATCCGGGCTTAAAGATGGTGATTGTGCCGGCCTTGCGTTGTTACAGCAAAAATTTGGATGGGTGGGTGTAAAGGTTAAAAACGGGAATAAGTTTATCGTTATGGTAAATGCGCAGGGCGGTTCGCCGGCCGAGTTGGCAAGTATTCCGTTAGTCCAAAACCGGGTGTATTTGAAGGCCGCGTGTGATTTTAGGGATAGGGCCGACAAGACTTATTTTTATTACAGCATCGACGGAAATAATTGGGTATCCATTGGCACCACGCTTCAAATGGCGTATACTATTCCGCATTTTATGGGTTACCGGTTTGGTCTTTTTAACTATGCAACAAAAGTTACCGGCGGATATGCCGACTTCGATTATTTTCGGTTAGGCGATAAAATAGCCACCCAACATTAATTCGGTTGTTTATAAAGATAGGGGAAGTTATAGCAACACTTAAAACAGGGATACGCTTTAAACGAAGCAAATACCCTTATTTGTTTGATTATAAACACCAGTGTTGCAATTGTATTAATCAGTGTTATTCTGAAATGAGTAATCCCTTTACCTTGCGGCACTATCTTGTAAATGATGATGAATTTTAAAAAATGCGCGGCGCTGATTGTATCTATCTTATGGTTTAATTGCTTAATGGCGCAAAACCCCCTTATACAAAACCAGTTTACTGCCGATCCTTCGGTACGTGTTTTTAATGGCAAGATATATCTTTACCCTTCACACGATATTCCCGCTACCCCCGGGCATGGCCGGGCTGGCTGGTTCTGTATGCAGGATTATCATGTGTTCTCGTCAGCCAACCTAACCGATTGGACGGATCACGGCGTAATTGTAAGCCAAAATAAAGTGCCATGGGCCGACTCGGCGGCATATAGTATGTGGGCGCCTGATTGTATTGAGCGGGCAGGAAAATATTATTTTTATTTCCCGGCACCTGCAAAACCTGGCGGCACCAAGGGCTTTTCAATTGGTGTTGCAATAGCCGATAAACCTTACGGCCCATTTGCTCCGCAACCGTTGCCCATCGCCGGGGTTCATGGTATAGACCCAAATGTGCAAATTAATAAGGACGGACAGGCGTATATTTACTGGGCGCAAGGAAACCTGTACGGCGCTAAACTCAAAGCTAATATGCTTGAACTGGCATCAGAGCCGATAAAACTTGATGGCTTCCCCGATAAGGGATTAAAGGAAGGGCCTTATTTATTTGAACGAAAAGGTATCTACTACATGACTTATCCGCATGTGGCCGATAAAACAGAACGACTTGAATATGCCATGTCAGATAGTCCCCTTGGGCCCTTTAAATATGCCGGCGTACTTATGGACGAATCAGCTTCAGGTTGCTGGACAAACCATCAATCTGTCATAGAATTTAAAAATCAATGGTACTTGTTTTATCACAATGACGACTTATCGCCAGCCTTTGATAAAAACCGGGCGGTACGGGCCGATAGTTTGTTTTTTAATGAAAATGGCACAATCCGTAAGGTCATCCCTACACTACGTGGCATTGGCGTAACCGCCTCATCAACAAAAATACAGGTAGATAGGTATAGCGCCAAAAGCGCGAATGGAGTAGAGACGGAGTTTATAGACACACTAAACAAATTCAAGGGCTGGAAAGCGGTTTTCAATAAAGCCAGCTCATGGATAAAATATAACAATGTGTTTTTTGGTAAACAAACAGCGGGATACGTTAATGTAAACGCTTGTTCGGCAACCGGTGGAACATTATTAATTAGTACAGAAGATAACCCGGACAAGGTTATAGCAAAAGTTATTATACCAAAGGGCAACAACTGGAGCATTGTTAAAAAAACATTAATATCGATGCCTGTAGGCATCAAAAACATTATTGTACAAACAGAAGGTAGAGGCCACGTAGAAGTTGACTGGATAAGCTTCAAATAAACCGTACTTACCTAATGTTTCCGGATAAAACTATCCGTATTAAACATATTGAGATCAGCATGTTTACGCCATTAAAATCAACGCGTGGCCCAAATGACAGACATTTTGGTCTCGCTTTTTATGCAGTGTTGTACATAAAAGCATAGGGCGTGCGGATGTTACGGCCATAGGTTGATGTTTTCAATAATATATGGCGTTCTGCTTTATACCATCACGGTGTTATTTTCTGCCTTCCTGTAATCGGATGGCAACATGTTAAACTTTTCTTTAAATGACCGGGAGAAATAATGCGGCGTCGCAAAACCTGCTTCATACGCTATTTGAGTAACTGTCAGATCGCTCTTTAGAAGCAATATCGCGGCACGGTCAAGCTTATAGGAGCGGATAAATTCAACGGGCGGAAGACCGGTAAGCTCAAATATTTTTGTATAAAGTGCTCCCCGGCTCATTGCCAAATGTTCGCTAAGGTCCACAACGGAAAATTTCGGGTTGTTCAAGTTGTTATCTATGTAATTGATCACCTTGTTTAAAAACTTCTCCCTGCCCGATTCAACCGCTATATCGGGGTGAATGACCGTCAATTGCCTTTTATAGGTGTTTTTAAGCATGGTATTAAGCTGCAACAGATTTTTAATTTTGACATTTAATATTTCAAAATTAAAGGGTTTGGTCAGGTAATCATTTGCCCCCGATTCAAGCCCTCTTAACTGCTCGTCTTCGCGTGTGCAGGCGGTAAGCATTATAAACGGAATGTGGCTGGTACGTTTATCGGCTTTTATTTTCCTGCTCAGCGTAATACCATTCATAAATGGCATGGTTATATCGCTAATGATCAAATCAGGATGGCATGATAGCGCCTTATCCCAACCCTCTACGCCATTTGAAGCTTCAACAATTTTATATTGCGCCATTAAATGGTCTTTAATGTAAAAGCGGAACTCATCATTATCTTCCACAATAAGCAGTAACGGCATGTCGGCAATCGCCTGGGCAATATTCCTTTTTGTACGGGTCTCTTTTTCCTTAATATCTGTTTTACTAGGAAGTTGAACTTGAATTGACCGATTAGCAAAAACTTCAAGGGGGATCATCACGCTAAAATCTGAACCTCTTCCTAATTCGCTTTCAACAGTAATGGTGCCACCGTGCATTTCAACAAACTCTTTAGTAATTGACAAACCGATTCCACTTCCCGGATTTACGTTTGCGGTGTTAGTTTCCCCTGCCTGGTAAAACCGCTTAAATATCAGGTGTTTTCTGTCCGGGTTGATGCCGATACCGGTGTCACTTATTTTAAATTCCAAAGTAGTTTTATCTATGTGCGGCGTAGGATGCTGAATAACATCAACAGAAACCGTCCCACCGGGTGGTGTAAATTTAAATGCGTTGGAGAGCAGGTTAAATAAAATGCGTTCTACCTTATCGTGATCAAATCGAACGAACAATTTTTCGGCGGGTGCTTTAAAATTAAAGGTGATGCTTCGCGATTCTGACAGATCATGAAAGGAATCAACAACATCGCATACAAATGAAAATATTTCGCCTTCGGTGAGGTTAAGCTTTAATTCTTGTTCTTCTAACTTGCGGAAATCTAAAAGCTGGTTAACCAAATTTAACAGGCGCCGCGCATTGCGCCGTATCACGGCCAGTTGGCCTGTAGTTTGTTCATCCTTATGTTCTGCCAATAGCTTATCTGCAGGCGCCATGATAAGCGAGATTGGTGTGCGAAACTCGTGGCTCAGGTTAGTAAGAAATTTAATTTTGAGCGCATCAAGTTCATGCAATCGTTCTGCTTCTCTTCTTTCCTGTTCCAGCGCCAGTTTCCCTTTTAATTTCTTTATCCCCCTATGGCGGATGAACAGTAACGAGCCCAAAGCCATAAGGGCGTATAACAAATAGGCGTACCAGGTCATCCATATTGGCGGATGAATGATAATACGGATTTGGGCACCTGAGTTATTCCATATCCCATCGTTATTACAAGCCCGCACAATAAACAGGTATTCGCCAGGATCTAAATTGGTGTAATACGCCGTTGTAGCCGAACCTACATAATTCCAGTTTTTATTGAACGATTTAAGTATGTAGGCATACCTGCTCTGCTGGGGAAGCGTGTAATTAATGGCAGAATAACTGATTGAAAAGTTTTCTTTATAATCCAGGTCAATTTGCTTTGCTACCGAAATATCCTGTTTAAGCGGCGAGTGACTGCCGGATAACACAACGTTATTATTAATTTTAAGGGTGGTTAAAAATACCGGGGGAGTATTGTTGTTAAGTTTTACGTCCTGCTGCGGGTCAATATAATTAAAGCCTTTGGCCCCGCCAAAGAAAAGCAGGCCCCTGGTTGTCCGGAGGCCCGATCCGTCGATGAAGGCATCGTTTTGTAAGCCATTGTAGGTGGAATAATGAGTAAACTTTTTAGATACCGAGTTAAGCCTGCATATTCCTTTATCAGTACTTAACCATATGTTGCCGCTATAATCCTCCAATAGTTTATGTACAACGCCATCTGGCAATTCGTTTGGGGCGGAGTAATTGACAAATTTTTTATGGTCGAGATTAAAGCAAAATAGCCCATCTCCGGCAGTGCCAATCCACATATTGCCCTTGTGGTCCTGCAAAAACGAAAACGGACGATCAATAGCCATTCCGGTAATCTTATTATTATACACCCGGAACTTTTGAGTTGCGGGATTTAAGACTGCTATTCCGCTGCCATAGGTGCCAATCCAAATATTTCCGTCGCGGTCCTCTTCAATAGCTCTGATATAACCATTTACGGGTAACTTACGTTCGCCATTAGACGAGGGTGTTGACGTATATTTAAAAAAGGTTTTTGTACCAGTGTCAAATACATTAACGCCGCTGCCATTGGTCCCTATCCATACCCGGCCCTTACTATCTTCCTTTAAACAAAAAATTTCGTTGTGGTTTATGTGTGCATTATCATTTCCTGCATTTAACTGTTGGTACCCGCCTGTTTTTGTATTGTAAATGAACAACCCATCCTGAAACGTGCCTATCCAAAGTTGTTGATTGCGGTCAAGCATCATGGTTAATATAGGAAGCCCGGCCGAGTTGCTGCTTGTTTTTGATTTTATAGGAATATGACTAAACAATCCGCTCTTGACATGAAAAAGATTCAAGCCTCCGCCATCTGTGCCAACAAACAAGTCCCCGGCCTTATTCTCGGCAAATGACGAAACAAATGGCGCGCTTAACCCGGCAGGATCATAAGCATTGTTTTGTTTTGAATTAAATAAAGTAAGGTTTTTGTCATACTTATCCACACCACCCTGGTAAGTGCCAAGCCAGTAAATCCCATCAGGGTCCTTATAAATGCAACGGATTGATTTACTGCTTACGCTGTATTTATCCCTATCGTCATGATTGTAACGTTTTACCTTTCCGGTTATTGGGTCTAATATATCCAAACCACCTTCGGTACCTACCCAGATTTTATTGCCATCCGCAGCCATGCTGTATATAAGGCTGCCGCTAAGGGTACTATCATCATTAGGGCTGTATTTGAAACTTGTAAAGGTTTTTAAATCTGCTGATAGACTGCCTAAGCCATCGTCAGTTCCTATCCATAATTTATGCTGAAATTCGGCTATGGTATTTATCGCGTCACCCGGTATACTTGCGGGATCGTCTTTTTTATGCATAAAGGCAATGAAGCTGTTTGATCGTTCGTTATAAAGATAAAGGCCCTTACCTGTTCCTATCCACATCCGGCGCTGACTGTCCTGAAAGATGGATAATATAACACCCGAATTTAGCTGTCCGTGTTTTTGCTCATTGGTTTTGTAAAATACCTCTTTTTTTGTTTTAGGGTCAAGTACGCACAGGCCTCCTAACATACCAATCCAAAGCCGGCCGTGCGCATCACCGTAGATAGATTTGATGTAGCTGTTTGCGAGATGTCCGCGGGCAGAACTCTCCTTGTAATTTCGGAACTGATCTTGAGAACGGTCAAGGTAATATAGCCCGCCCCCCATGGTACCTACCCAAAACTGCCCCGTCTCATCCTCGTACATACTTGTAACTTCCCTGGAGCGAAAGCCCGATTTGTCTGCGGGGTCAAAGCGATACGGCTTATGTTCTAATCCGTCAAATCTGTCCAGCCCATCCGCTGTTGCAAACCACAAAAAACCATAACGATCCTTAATGATTGCATTAATCGTGTTTGACAGCAAACCATCGTGAGATGTAAGTACAGTAAATCGTAAAGACTGCCCCTGGCATTGATTAGTGATAAGGATTGATACTGTGAATACAATTAAGAATAATCGTTTAACCGCAGCTCGCTTAAGTAGTGATAGGGAGTTTAACATTCCGGTACTGTTTAAAAAATTTGTACAGCATCCCGCTTTATCCGCAGATGATGTACTAATAATTTCATTTTCAAAAATAGGAGGTTTATAACGGTGCAACTTCAAACAAGTGTTTGGTGAAAATCACACAACGTAAATATAAACTATAAATTAATAAAAAGCAATCGATTGCATAAATAAAAAAATAGCGATTTTAACCTGAATACCTGGTGCAATATTTACTTGCATATTTGAATTTGTAACGTAAAACATCCAGGTAAAGCCTCTTAATTTGTAGCAACTTGAGGGGGAGCCGTTTATTGCTGATAAACCTTCGGTATCACAATTTACTTTCCAATGCAGAAATGAAATGTTAGGCAGTCAAATGATTTAGAGTTTTGCTGTTGCCTTGCCCTGATTAAGGCACAGGTGTCGTAAAAGAGTACTTATTTCAACCAAAGTGTTGATTAATTCAACATTTGTGGCACATCAAGTTCTGTTTTCAAAATACTTTTGGTCGGGGTTGATTTAACAAATGTTGGTTTCACAACGTTGAATACTTAAACCGCCAGATAAACAACCAATCTGTAAACCAACACTTCAATTTAAAACGCCCGGGCACAATCTGAATTATCTAATATCATGCACCAATTAATCCGGCTTACGGGCCTTATCTTCATCTTCACGCATTCAGCTTTTTTGGTAAACGGCCAGGAAAAAATACCAGACTCGGCTGCGTTTTATCAAACAGTTAACACCTATGTGAACCCTGTATTACCTGGCGATCACCCGGACCCCACCTTACTTAAGGTAGGAGATGATTTTTATCACTGCGGCTCTTCCTTTCATTTTAACCCCTACCTGCCCATTTATCACTCAAAAGACCTTGTTCATTGGGAGGTAATAAGCAGGGTGTTGCCATCATCAAAGGCAGCCTGGGTTACCGATAGGCCTTCAGTGGGTATCTGGCAGGGAGCCATAACCTACTTTTACGGCTCCTACTGGATCTACTTTTCGGCCGGCGGGCAGTGGTTTTGTAAGGCAAGTTCGCCTAAAGGGCCATGGTCTGCTCCTGTACAGGTAAAGTCTAACCCCGAAACAGGTAACCTTGGTTATGACAACTCAATTTTTGTGGATGATGACGGAAAACCTTACATGGTCATAAAAAACGGTCAAAAAGTTAATCGTTTACAAGCCTTGGGCAGGGATGGCCAATTAACAGATCATGTGATAAATCTCGACTGGGTAAACGCCAGGTTACAATATAGCTGGGCAGAGGGCCCGGTAATGTGTAAACGCAATGGTTATTATTATTACTTTCCGGCTGGTGATGTTACCGGCGGACAATATGTTTTAAGAGGAAGAGCATTGACAGGCGATTCGACAAAATGGGAGAGGCTGGGTAACTTTTTTAAGCCGGTTACCGATGATAAGGCAGGTTTTCGTCGCCCTAACCACATTTCGGCTCCCGTTCAATTAGCCGATGGAACGTGGTGGACCATCGGGCAAAGCTATGAAAAGTACGACGGCGACGACTGGTCTGGTACCGGGCGCCAAACCGCTCTTTATCCCGTAACCTGGGAGGGCGACAGGCCATGGGGCATGGCGCCAACCACCTTGCCTATATCGAAACCGAACCTGCCACAGTCAGGTATTTCATGGACAAGTGTAAAAACAGACTATTTTGACGGCAGTGTACTGAGTCTTAACTGGCATTTCCTCACCAAAAAAGCTTCGGCGTCTTATTCACTTACCGCCCGGAGGGGATGGATAAGGCTTACACCCGATACTGCCCGTACTCACGTTGTTCAAAAAGAAACAGACCGCTATTATTCCGCTGTTACCAAGGTTGACCTGCGGGCAACCAATGACGCTACCAGGGCTGGTATTTATCTTACTAACGGAAACCAGGCAGTAGTGGTGAGGCTTTACAGTGGTTACAATAACGGAAGGAAAATTGTTTTTACAATGGATACGGCCAGTAGGAGCGTGCCGAACATCTTCGGAAACGTAGTTTGGCTGAAACTGGAAAGAAACGGCCACGAACTAACCGGATATTATAGCGGCGACGGAAAAACCTGGGTTTCTTTAGGCAGGCCAATTAACGCATTTAAACTTGATGAAACCCAGCCAAATTTTAATTCATGGGTAGGTACAAGTGTAGGGTTATTTGCCGAAGGAAAGCCGGCGGACTTTGACTGCTTTATTTGCAAAGACGGCGCCTCATCCTTACCGGCAGCAGGCTATAGTAATTACTATGGAATAGCAACTGTTAATAAAATGGTAACCAATACATCGGCGTACGGTGGATGGTTTATGATATCTGGTGTGGAACTTGGAAATCAGTCCCCATCTTCAGTACAGGTACTTGCTTCTTCAAATCGCAAAGGCTCGCTTCAAATATGGCTTGATGATCTTCAGAACGGTAAATTGATAGCCACAATACCGTTAAGCGCTACAGGCAGCGGTAGTTATAAAACATTCAGCAAACAACTTAAAAACGTTACCGGGCAACATGATGTTTTTGTGCGGTATCCTGCAGGCGTTCCGCAAAGCATCTTTATTAAAAGCATAAGGTTTCCCGGCAAGTAGGATAACTTTAGTTATTGACCATATGAAAATTAGTAAGACAAAATCTTTATTTAACTACGACTTAAGTATGAAAAAATTAGTGTTATTGTATGTAATGATTGCTTTGCTGCCTGCTTTGGCAAATAGCCAAAATCACAAAGCTTCAAAAAAAATGTCAAGTAAAGGGGCCTTTGCATCCGGCGTTTATCCCGATCTTTTTCATGAAGCGGGATACAGCAAGGATGATATCAACATTAAGGTAGCCAAGGCTTATCATGATGTGTTTGAAGGCTCCAACAAGGTTTATTTCGAGGTAGGCGATTCAATGGCCTACGTGTCTGATGTAAAAAACCACGATGCCAGGACAGAGGGCCTTTCATATGGTATGATGATCGCTGTGCAGCTTAATAAAAAAGATGTATTCGACCGTATATGGCGATGGTCAAAAAAATATCTTCAACACCAGGACGGACCAAGTGAAGGGTATTTTGCCTGGAGCATTAATCCGCAAACCATGAAGCATAACTCAGAGGGTTCTGCATCTGACGGAGAACTATACTATGTAACCGACCTGCTTTTTGCATCTAATAAGTGGGGAAACAGTACAGGCATTAATTATTATGCGGAGGCCAGGCGGATACTTGACGCCATGTGGAAAAAAGAAGGTGCCGCGAATGTTCATCCTTTAATAAACATGGCGGCTAAGCAAATTTCCTTTGTGCCCGAAGGCGCCGGATATGGATGGACAGATCCGTCCTATCATCTGCCTGCATTTTACGAGGTATGGGCGCTTTATGCAAAAGACGGTCATGAACAATTTTACCGGGATTGTGCAGATACAGCAAGAGCATTTTTACATAGGGCCTGTGACCCCGTTACAGCTCTTAATCCCGATAATACCGATTTTAATGGTAAGGCACTCGGTGGAAGGCGGATGCCATCGGCTTTTCGTTTCGACTCCTGGCGCGTACCGATGAATATCGCAATGGATTATGTGTGGTTTGGGAAAGACAAAAAGTGGCAACAGGATTATGCAAAACGCTTTCAAAACTTTTTACGATCAAAGGGGATCAATGATTTTGAGGATCAGTTTAACACAGATGGATCCACGCCTGCGTTTGTTCTTCCGGCAGGAGGAGTAAAGAAGTTAAGGCATTCTTTGGGATTGGTGGCCACCTCGGCCTCAGCCTCGCTCATGATAGCCGATAATACAAAATACGATTTTGTGAAGCCTCTTTGGAACGCTAAACTTGAACCTTATGCAGATGGATATTTCGATCCATATTATGATGGCTTGTTGTATTTATTCAGCCTGATGCATCTCAGCGGCAAATACCAGCTTATACAACCACAAACCAATTGATAAATTATGTACCTATCTTATTAATTAACAATGAACAAATCACAATATATAAAGCAATTGGTTGTTACGGCATACGCTGTTCTGCTATTTAGCATACCGGTTTTTTCACAAAATATAGTTCACCAGGCAAGGGCGGGCTTTGATGTGTTTCGTGCAGACATTCCGCATGGCAAAATTGATACCATTAATTATCAATCAAAAACCGTGGGCAATACCCGGCGTGCGCTTCTTTACACACCTCCCGGATATTCCAAAAGTAAAAAATACCCCGTGTTGTATCTTTTGCATGGCATAGGTGGCGATGAAAAAGAGTGGTATAACGGTGGTAGCCCCCAGGTTATATTGGATAATCTATATGCCGAAGGTAAAATTGTACCCATGATAGTAGTGTTACCGAACGGCAGGGCTTTAAAGGATGACCGCGCGACAGGAAATATCATGGCACCCGATAAGGTACAAGGTTTTGCCGTTTTTGAAAAAGATTTGTTGAACGATCTGATACCCTTTATTGATAGTAAATACCGTGTATTTACTGATAAGGATCACAGGGCAGTGGCAGGCTTATCGATGGGAGGCGGGCAATCATTAAATTTCGGTTTGGGAAACCTTGACGTATTTTCATGGGTAGGTGGTTTTTCCTCGGCCCCCAATACTAAAAAGCCAGAAGAACTGGTACCTAACCCCGGCGAGGCAAAGAGTAAGCTAAAATTGCTTTGGATATCATGTGGATCAAGCGACGGGCTAATTGCATTTAGCAAACGTACCCATGATTACCTGGCAGAGAAAGGCGTGCCGCATGTCTATTATATCGAGCCGGGTGTCCATAACTTTAAGGTTTGGAAAAATGGCTTGTATATGTTTTCACAAATGCTTTTTAAGCCGGTAGATGTCTCAACGTTTCCACAATATACTTATAATGAAGCAGGTATATCGGCGCCCACTAATATACCGGGGGTACAGTACCCGCAGATATTTCCAGACAATACAGTTTTTTTTCGTGTAAAGGCCCCAAAGGCGCAAAGTGTGCAAATTGACTTATTGAAAAAGTATCCCATGACCAAAGACACCGGCGGGTATTGGACAGTAACTACCGATCCGATTGTATTGGGGTTTCACTATTATTCCCTGATAATTGACGACGTTGCCGTGGCCGATCCATCAAGTCAAACATTTTACGGTATGGGAAAAATGGCAAGCGGGATTGATATTCCTGATCCGGAGGGTGATTTTTATACCACTAAAGAGGTGCCTCATGGCGAGGTGCGTTCGGTAAACTACTACTCAAATATAACAAAGGCATGGCGGCGGGCAAATGTGTATACACCTCCTGGTTATGATACGCAAACCGGCAAAAGATTTCCGGTGCTTTACTTACAACATGGCTCGGGCGAAGACGAAACCGGCTGGCCCACCCAAGGTAAAATGAACTTTATATTGGATAACCTCATAGCCGGGAAACAGGCAACGCCGATGATAGTTGTTATGGATAGGGGTTATGCTACTGACCCAACCCAACCGGTTACTACTAACGCCCGTGGAATGAGTATGGCAGGTAATGTTTTTCCGGATGTGCTTGTAAAGGAAATTATCCCGATGGTTGACGTAAAATTCAGGACACTTGCCGACCGCGATCACCGGGCTATGGCAGGGCTTTCCATGGGAGGGTTTCAAACTTTGCAGACCACCATGACCAACCTCGATAAGTTTGCCTTCGTGGGAGGTTTTAGCGGTGCCGCCTTCATGCAGCCAGGTACCGATATAACCAAAATGTATAACGGTGTATTTGCTGATGCCAATGCTTTTAACAAAAAGCTTAACGTGCTTTATTTAAGTGTTGGAACTACCGAGCCGGAAAGAATGCAAACCACGGTAAAGGGTTTTCACGAAGCACTTGAAAAGGCCGGCATTAAACATGTGTTTTACGAATCGCCGGGCACGGCGCATGAGTGGCAATCCTGGAGGCGTTCCTTAAACCAGTTTGCAAGCCTGATATTCAAGAATTGAAATTATTTATGAAAATGAAGCTTAGATTGATAGCTGCAACATGCCTTACGTTGTTGAGCCTTAAAAGTTTTTCACAAGACAAGAATTTTTACATATTTATTTGCTTCGGCCAATCAAATATGGAAGGTAATGCAAGAGTTGAGGCCGAAGACACTACCGCTGTTAATAGCAGGTTTCAGGTGTTGCAGGCTGTTGATTGCGGAGACAGAGGCAGGATAAAAGATAATTGGTATACAGCTGTACCGCCACTGGCGCGGTGCACAACAGGCTTAACCCCGGCAGATTATTTCGGCCGGACGTTGGTGGCGAATCTTCCTGAAAAGATACGGATTGGCATTATAAATGTTTCTGTCGCCGGTGCCAAAATCGAGGTTTTTGAAAAGGACACCTATCAATCATACCTTGCAACCGCCCCCGGCTGGATGAAAGGCATAGCGGCCGAATATGGCGGTAATCCATATGCCAGGTTAATAGAACTGGCCATATTAGCTCAAAAATCAGGTATAATTAAAGGTGTTTTGTTACACCAGGGAGAATCAAACCCAAATGATACGCTATGGACAAAAAAAGTAAAAGGGATTTATGATAATTTAATTAGGGATTTAAAGCTGAAACCTAAAAAAGTGCCTTTACTTGCAGGTGAGTTGGTCAACGCCGACCAGGGGGGAGCCTGCGCCGCGATGAATAAAATTATCGCAACCCTGCCACAAACAGTTGCCAACTCATACGTTATTTCATCAGCGGGTTGCGCTAGTTCACCCGATCACCTGCATTTTAATGCAGCAGGGTGCAGGTTGTTAGGCAAACGATATGGCGAGGCTATGCTTTCATTATTAGGTTATAAATTGTCAGATACTACCATTCATTAACCGTCATCTGTTTAGGATAAACAATGCTGAGCGAAGTATAAACAGTTAACACTATCAATTAAAACCACTAATAACCAATGAACTTTTCTGCTGTTAATAAAAAAGCTAACCGGGTCTTCCTGCTCCCGGCAATTGCCATTATTGTTTTGTCGCTCGTTCAATGTACACCAAAACACCAGGTGGCTTCATCATTCAAGGCAGGTACTACCGCCGATGATCCGAATAAGGGTTTAAAAGATTATTATAAAAGCTATTTCCCAATTGGTGTAGCCGTTAACACGGCAGCCTTGAATGGACCCGATTCTGCATTAATTGTCAAAGAATTTAACAGCGTAACGGCCGAGAACGATATGAAGATGGGCCCTATACACCCCTCAGAAAATGTTTATAATTGGAAAAATGCCGACGATATTGTTGATTTTGCCACGAGTCATCATATAAAAATACGGGGGCATAACTTATGCTGGCATAACCAGGAGGCAGCGTGGATGTTTAAAGGGGTTGATGGAAAGCCTGTTACCAAAGAGTTGCTGTTAAAACGCCTGAAGGATCATATTTTTGCCGTTGCGGGAAGATACAAGGGTAAAATTTACGCCTGGGATGTGGTTAACGAAGCCGTTGATGACAGCAATGATACAATGCAAATATACCGCAAAAGCAACTGGTACAACATATGCAATGGTCCCGATTTTATAGAGGCGGCCTTCAGGTATGCGCATGAAGCCGATCCACAGGCGAAGCTTTACTATAATGATTATAATAGCGAGCACCCTGTAAAAAGGGAGAAGATATATAAATTATTAAAAAAATTGGTTGATAACCACGTGCCGATTGATGGGGTGGGCATGCAGGCGCATTGGAAGTTAAATGAGCCATCGCCCGACGAATTACGTAAAGCCCTCGATGAAGTAACCTCCTTAGGTTTAAAAGTACAATTTACCGAATTGGATATTACTATACGTTTGCCACAACCAAACCCTGCGCCGGGGGCTACAACGCCGCCCGTACCTGACCCTGGTTATACACCAGGATTGGAAGCCAAACAAATAGCGCAATACAAAATGGCTTTCGATATTTTCCGGCAGTATAAAAAGTTTATAACAAACGTTACATTCTGGAATGTATCTGACCGGTACAGCTGGCTTGACCAGAGAGGCGGAGGACTAATGGGCGGAGCCGCCGCAGGCGGCAACACGCCACGCATTGTTAAAAAAGCCTATCCCTTATTGTTTGATGAAAACCGGCAACGCAAAAAAGCCTACTGGTCTGTAGTGGGTTTTTAAACCGAGGCAGCTTTTGCCTCATTGCAGGATACCCTGTGGAATTAGCAAAGCGATGTGGGGCGCAAACGCAAACCTTGCAGGCAGTTTAAACAGGTGTTATAGGAATATTAACAAACGTTGTGTTTGATAGTATCATCGCTTTTTATATTTGTTAACTGTTGCTTAACAAGGGTTATCAGATATCAATTAGTTTTTTTCTATTCGTTTTACGAGTGAATTTGTTTATCTGGTCACCTTTTAGGGTTAGGGGCAGAAATCCGTGTCGTTTTTTTAACCAATTATCATGCTATCACGATTTGCCAAAATAACCATGCTTTTTGCTGCGGCTACTTGTAGTTTACTACTATCATGTAAGCCGCACGCCCCAATAAAAATGGCCGACTTACTGCAGCAGCTCAAAAAGCGAAACTATAATCCTCAAAATGTTTTTAGTTCCGACGCCCGCCTTGCCGCCTGCGATTCGGCGTTAAAGGCCGATTCGCCAAACTATGATGTGCAGCTTTTATCGAAAAAAGCATTGTTTGAGTTACAGGAGGGACATGAGCAACAAGCTGTTGATATATATTCGAAAATTGCCAAGCTGCCACGTTACATGAATCCCGTAAACACATTGCCCGATCAGGCGGTTGCTTTTATGCGTTTGGGCGAACGTGCAAATTGTATGCTTGGCCATAACGGGGCATCGTGCATATTTCCTATTAAAGGAGCCGGAATCCATCAGGCGCAAACAGGATCGCAGCAAGCAATTGAAACATTACAGAGTATTTTGAAAAGTAATTCTCAGGATGCCCAGTCCCGGTGGCTGTTAAATATCGCTTATATGACATTAGGTCGTTATCCAGACCAGGTACCCGCCCAGTATTTGATCCCTAATTTAAATGCTGACGACGGGCCGTACAAGGTGAAGCCATTTACTGATGTAGCCGCAAATGTGGGCATTAACCTGAATAGCAGGGCGGGTGGCTCCATAGCCGATGATTTTGACGGTGACAGTTACATAGACATTATAACATCAGGAATGGATCTGCAAGATCATATGCATTATTTTCACAACGATGGCGATGGTACTTTTAGCGACCGTACCGCTCAAAGTGGCTTACAGGATGAAGTTGGCGGCCTTAATATCCAACAAACAGATTACAACAATGATGGCCGCCCGGATATTTTTATCATGCGCGGCGGCTGGCTTCGGGACGGCTTTGGCAATCAGCCGGGGTCATTGCTTAAAAACAATGGCAACGGTAAGTTTACCGATGTTACTATTGCAGCCGGCCTGCAGTTTATGCATCCTACACAAACTGCCGTATGGGCCGATTTTAATAACGATGGCTGGCTTGATGTTTTTATCGGGATGGAAAGCCATGGCGGAACCGACCCTAACAATAACCATCCATCGGCACTTTATATGAATAATCATGATGGCACTTTTAAAGAAATGGCGCAAAAGGCCCATTGCCAGATAAACGATTTTGTGAAAGGGGTAACATCGGCCGATTACAATAACGACGGCTGGCCCGACATTTTTGTATCTACCATGAGTGGAAGAAAATATTTGCTGAAAAATAAATGTAAAGGAGGGAACAACGTAGGTTTTGATGATGTTACCGAAAAGGCCGGCATCAATATCAAACAAAATACATTTACCACCTGGTTTTATGATTACAACAATGATGGCTGGCCCGATATTTTGTTGAGTAGTTACAATTTTAGCACAACCCTGGGATATTACGCAGCATTGGAGGCGTTGGGTACCCCAGTGGCAGATAATGGCAATATTTTTCTTTTTAAAAACAACCGCGATGGTACTTTTACCAATGTAACCCACGATGTTGGGCTGAACAAGGCAGTTTTTAGCATGGGAGGCAATTTTGGCGATATTGATAATGACGGCTATCCCGATATTTATTTTGGAACCGGCAACCCCGATTTTGGATCACTGATACCTAACAAGCTTTTCAGAAATATCGGGGGCAAAAAATTTGCGGATGTAACCAGCTCATCGCGCACCGGCAATTTGCAAAAAGGGCATGGCGTATCATTTGCCGATTTTAGGAATAACGGGTTGCAGGATATTTTCATTGAAATGGGCGGCGCTTATATAGGCGATGCCTACAAAAGCGCATTATACCTTAATCCGGGCCAAAATAATAATAGTTGGGTGGGTTTAAAATTGGTGGGAACACAATCAAATAAGTCGGCTATTGGCTCGAGGATAAAGGTAACCTTTACAGAAAATGGCGTACAGCGAAGTGTGTTCAAGGATGTAAATTCCGGCGGCAGCTTCGGTTCATCTCCGCTAAGGCAGGAGATAGGAATAGGACAGGCCAAAATGATTGATGACATCGAGATACGCTGGGCAGGCAGCGGTACTGTGCAGCATTTTTACGATCTAAAGCCCAATCAGTTCGTGGAAATAACAGAGGATGGAAAGTTAACCCCACTTAATTTGAAGCCACTTAAATTTAATACAGGCGAGCCCGCGATGCAAATGCAAATGGCTGGCATGTAAAGGCGAAGGTGTTTTTAAGTAGATGATATACGCCTGCCTGAAAATAAAAAGGACAACCCTGACCTTCATACAGCATATTGTGTACGATGAGTTGGGTTGCCCTGGTTGAATTGCTTTGTTAAAATGGTCAGGTAGTAATTAACATAACGATATTAGAATTTAAAAAGCCTGCTTGTCCCTGAGGTGTTTTTTATTGATACCTGTGCTATTTTATCATTAATGAGAATAAATCTGGACGATTGGGAAAGAAACGAACTGCCATAGTAAAATTCCTGTTTAGCCTGGCTGCCATTTTTGTATGTTATAATAGCGCTTTGATCTGTATCATCTATTTTTAACATAGATACTTTAGCATTTAATTGAAAAATCCGAAGCGGCCCTAAATGTTCGCTTGCCGCCATCAGATAATTATTGTTTGCACCCTTTAATTTTACAAGGGCTTTTCCATCTCCAGGTAAATATATCCCACTGCGCGCAATTGATAGGGGCGCAAAATTACCCTTGCCGTTACCCTTCAGCAGTAAGCCATTTAAGGCATCATACCTGCCAATAGAAACGTCGGTGCCAAAATCATTTCCATTGATCAATATATCCAGGTTGCCGTCCGCGTCAAAGTCATCAGCCACCATGCCATTCAAAACAGAAACCTGCGCCTCAATTGGCAGCGGAATTATGGTGAATTTACCCCCACCATCGTTCCTGAAATAGCAGGACTTCAACTCGGTGGCTTTAAGCCGTAAGGCATTTTTCATTTGATCGGCACTGAGCACATCTTGCATCGTAGCCTCGGCATATGAATGATAATTGGTGAATTTGGCACGCAGGGTTATCATTTGCTTAACAGCATCTTCCCGTACATTTGCCGGGTATTCCCGTTTAATGTCGTCTTTACCCGGCAGGTACAACGATGGAAATGCATCAAACCGGTTTCTCTTGTCAAAGTCGCCTGCTGTAATAAAGGCCGGGAATTCGTCACTGGCCTGGTAAAGGGTATTGAGGCCTGTATTACCCACTATGTAATCCATCCTGCCTGTATGCCTGAAATCGCCCGCAATTATTGAGTTCCACCATCCGGTTTTATTGCTAACGCCACTTTGGGCTGTAACGTTAACAAATTTGCCGCCTGTATTTTTTAAGAAAGTTAGCGGCATCCATTCTCCGGCTAATATCAGGTCTGTTTTACCATCGTTGTCAAAATCACTAAAAATGGCATCGCATATCAACCCTATCTTTTTTAAGTCTGGGGCAACTTCATTAGTTACATCTGTGAATTTTACTTTTCCGTTCTTTGTGTCATTTCTTAAAATATAGCTATTCAGAGGTTCGGGATATCTCCATGGCTCCACCCGTCCCGAAATAAACAGGTCTGATTTGCCGTCGTTATTATAATCAAAAGCCCTTACACACAACTTGCTTTTAAAACAAACCGGCACCGCATCCTTTGCAAGCGTAAAATGACCTTTGCCGTCATTAATATATAAGCGGTCCTGGTATGCCGGATCGTCTGCCGCTGCCTTATAACCACTGCTGGTAATTAGTACATCAGGAAACTTATCACCGTTTGAATCGAAAATCAGAATTCCGCCATCAAGATAGGCGTGATCATATTTCTTTTCTTCTAAAAGGCCCCGTTGTATAAATGTTCCGTTCTTTTGTTGAAAAAAGATCTGTGCCGGCTCTTTCAAATTTCCACCAACAACTATATCATCTAAGCCATCACTATTGATATCGCCGACTGACAGCGCCGGATTATATTCTGAAAGCTTATGCGGCAAAAGCTTTTGAATATTAAAGTCGGCATAATCTGTGTCACAATGTATGTAGTTAATCGCACTTTTGCCCGTGATATTGGTAAATATCGGTGCTTTTGGTTGTCCCGGATTTGCCCATGTATAGGTTTGGCCGGCATTGTTAATGTTTGCAGCCAAAGTTTGATCGGCAGCTACATTTAAAAATGTTTGCCTGTATTTGTTCGGCCATCTAACCACTACCGAATCTATGGTTTTGCATTTGCCTAACCCAAAATGTGCTATAGGCTGGATACTGGTAAGATAGCCCCGGTAAGGGTTGTTTTCGTAAACCTGGTGTAAGCCGTGCTGGTAATATATATCAACGAAGGTTCCAATTCCTTCGAGATTTTGATTTGGTCCCTTAAACTTTATGTTAAGGTAGTGCTCCACATTTTCCTTATCCTCGCCGGCGGTATTTTTATAAATTAGCGCCTCATCATTAATATTGTTGATCACAAGGTCCACTGCGCCATCATTGTTCAGGTCGGCATAGGCTGCACCATTTGAAAATGAGGGGATACCCAGGCCCCAATCCATGCTCACATCCTTAAATTGCAAACCATCCTGGTTACGGAAGGCGTAATTGTGAATTTTAACTGATGGTATTTGTTTAAGAACTTCACTCTTAGGCGTTATTAAAAATGCATTGGATCTGTAAGCAATAAAATCATGATCTGTAACATCGCGCGGATAACCGTTGGTAACAATAACATCCCGATAACCATCATTATCAAAATCGGTTACCATCGGGGTCCAACTCCAGTCTGTTTGGGCTACGCCGCTTAAAAAGCCTACCTCGCTAAATGCCGGGGGGCCAGCCTGGTTATTTTCTCCCATAGATGGACCTTGGTTCAGCTGTAATGTGTTTCGGACGTACTGATATTGATAACCATAATGGTCGAAATTTTGAATGGTATTATAGCTGCTCGGCCCCGACATCATTTTTTTTCGGTAATTATCAGCAGGGCTCATGTCCAGTTCAAATATATCGGCCAGTCCATCATTATTAATGTCCTCAATATCTTGGCCCATGGCATTGAACGAGGTATGCTTAAAATACGCCTTCGACATATCTGTAAACGTGCCATCATGGTTATTGATGTACAGGATATTATTAGATAGGAAGTCGTTGGTAACATATATGTCTTTCCAGCCATCAAGGTTAATATCAGCTATAGTTGCAGCATGCCCGTAACCTTCTATCTTGATGCCTGCCGCTAACGACACATCTGTAAATACGGGATGCTTGAGTTTCGGGTCCCAATCGTTCCGGTACAATCGTCCCATGCTTCTCCCCGTGCCGCTAATATTAATAGGCCTGAATTGGTTGGGAAACTCAGCGGGGTTAGGCTCGTTAACAGTTAAGTACATGTCAAGGTCGCCGTCATTATCATAATCGAAAAAGCTGGCCATTGTAGAAAATAGTTGAATGTCAAGCCCGTACTCCTTTGCCTCATCTTTAAACACCGGAACACCATCTTTATTAAGCCCCTTGTTTATATACAGCAGGTTTTGTCTTTTTTGTGGATCATTGGCAAACGAATTACATACGTATATATCGGGCAAGCCGTCGTTATTGATATCAATTACAGATGCACCCTTTCCCCATCGGCCCTTGCCATCCACCCCTGCCATTGCAGTAACATCGTCAAACCTGAAGTTCCCCTTGTTGATATATAACTTATTGGGCACCATATTGCCAACAAAGTAAATATCCTGTAATCCATCGTTATTAAAATCGCCTATACCCACGCCTCCGCCATTATACACAGTAGCGTTATCAATGGGGTTAATGGAGTCGTTTTCGGTGATCAGGTTATTAAAAACAATGCCCGAGCCGGAAGATGGCACTTGCACAAATAGTGTATGCTTTTTACAAGACCAAAGTGATACAGCAATGGTAAAACCTATGAGGAGCCTCTTCATAAAATGTAATTTAAATATAAGAAAAAAGCAGGCGGCTTTTAGGCCGCCCGCTTTCAAATTAACTGCAAAATAAATTAATAGCCTGGGTTTTGATGACCGTTAACTAATGGGTTATTATCCAGTTCGGCTTGAGGTATAGGTAATAATTCGTCTCTGTTGGCATGGAAATTAGCAATCGGCTCGGTAGTGAAATATCCCTTTTTACGCCATCTTAAAATGTCGATGTTGCGTACTTCTTCATCGCCCAGCTCTACCATTTTTTCGTGCATTAGGGCTTTAATCACGTCGCTTTTTGTAGTAACCGGAAATTGAGCCGTTGGATAAGGAGGCATAGCAACGTCCTGTCTTGCGCGCACCATATTAAGATAGGTTACAGCTCCGGGGATATCACCCAGCTCAACATTGCATTCGGCAAGATTAAGCAGAATTTCCGAATAACGTATAATACGCTGATTGTTTCCGGCAGGGTGAAAGCCAGCCGTCGCAGAACTTTCCTGGTAGATAATCATAAATTTACGCCAGCTTATTTTTTTGGTAACGCCGTTAACCACTGAAGAATTACCGTTTTGATCTCCATCAGTTAATACGCTTTGGCCATTGTTATAAGTATCGCCGCTCTGGTAAACGCTGTATGAAAAACGCGGGTCTGTTTTGGCTGCGCCTGTAGCTGTGTTTTCAAATTCATTCAAATATTTGTTTGAAGGAATGAGGTTTCTCCAGGCAACAGGACAGTATTCCTGGTTTCTGACTGTAGATTGTGGTTCAGTCGCGCTTTCGCCACCCCAGTTGTAATTATTATCGCCTTTGTCTACAAATACAACTTCGAAAATTGACTCTGAATTAAACTCGGTCGCTAACTCAAAATTATCCAGGTAACGTGCGGTTAAAGAATATCCATCTGCTCCTGAAGTTGGAATTTTAAGAAACGCTGCTTTGGCTCCGGCATAATCGCCTTGTTGCATCAATACCCTGCCCAGCATAGCATTGGCAGCAGATGCGGTGGCCCGCCCCTTATCGGTAGCCGATTTTCCGGGCAATACTGCGGCAGCATCTTTCAAATCCTGAACAATTTGCGCGTAAACCTCACTAACAGATGCACGTGGCTTATAATCGTTTGGACTTTTTGGCACTGTAGTTACCAGCGGAACACCTCCCCACATACTAACCAGGTCAAAATAAGCCCAGGCGCGAAGAAACTTTGCCTCGCCAACCGATTCATTCTTATCTGCAACATTGTCAGTAACATTGGGCGCATTGTCGGTTACCACGTTGGCGCGGAATATTACTGTGTACCAGCCATTCCAAACCGAGTTCATAACCGAGTTGGTAGGGTCATCGGTATTTTCATACAGTTGCCGGCGCGGAATTTCCAGTTGGCCGCCGCCAGGGAACACTTCATCGCTCCTGGTATCATGCAAATAATACCACTCGCGCGATACGAGGTTGTTTTGATGCATAACAGCGTAGATGGCGTTAACGCCCGCCTTTAGTTGCGCTGCAGTTTTATAATAGTTACCTGTAGTAAGATTATTGGGGTCGGATGTATTTAGCGCTGTTTTTTTACAGGACAATACAATCACCGTTATCGTTAGTAAGATAATGGTTGACAATAAATAAATTTTTCTATGTTTCATAATATATCAATTTAATGATTGTTAAAATGTTGCCTGTAAGCCTGCCTGGAACGCTCTTGGCGAAGGATATTGGCCGTAGTCTATACCATTTGTAAGTGTTCCGTTTTTGGAGCCAACCTCAGGATCAAGTCCGGTGTATTTTGTAATCGTGAACAGGTTTGTGGATGATAAATAAAACCTCACTTTGCTTACATGACCGTCAGTAGCCGATTTAAGCCAGGCTGTAGGAAAATTGTAGCCAAGCTGAAGGTTTTTTAAACGAAGGTATGAGCCGTTTTCTACCCAACGCGACGAAGGCCTTACGTTGCCGTTAGGGTCGCCGGAAATAGCCCTCGGGATAGTAGTATTGGTATTGTTGGGTGTCCAGGCCTTAAGCACGTTAACTCCGGAGTTAAATAACCTTGGCATACCTTCAAGAATGATTTTTTCGGCATTAAATATTTTATTGCCGTAAACACCCTGGAAAAACAAAGCAAGGTCGAAATTTTTATAATTCGCCGAATAATTTAACGAATAAGTAAACTTAGGGAGATAACTGCCCAGGTTAACCCGGTCATTGGCATCTATTTTGCCGTCGTTATTGATATCCTTAAATTTAATATCGCCTGGCGCTGCATTGGTTTGAGTAGCATGGCCGCTTACATCAGCTGCATTTTGGAATATGCCTTCTACAACATAACCATAAAAATACTGGATAGATTGACCAACTACGGTGTTAGTAATCGGACCGCCGCCACCGAAATCTGCATCGCCGCCTGCCACTATCGAACCGTTTGCAGTTCCTGTCAACGAGGTAACTTTATTTTTGTCTAAACCAAACACACCGGTTATATCAAATTTAAAGTCTCCGCTTGATTTATGGTATCCTGCGGTAAATTCAATACCTGTGTTTTGCATAGAGCCAACATTTGCAACCGGTGCACCAACGCCATCGCTTGGCGGTACCGGTACGGTTAAGATCAGGTTATTGGTCTTTCTCTTATAAACCTCCGCTGATAACGTAAACGTGTTTTGAAGTAAGCCGAGGTCAAGACCAATGTTTGTTGATTTGGTTATTTCCCAGTGAAGAAAATAATTACTTAATGCACTATAATAAGATCCGTTACCAGAGTTAGCACCTGTTGCCAAATTGCCAAAAGGATACGTTGTGCCACCTGCAGAAACATTTGATACGTAAGGATAATTCCCCAACACAGTTCCATTTATCCCGGTAACGCCGTAACCGGCCCGTAGTTTTAATTCGCTGATTGTTTTAGAATTCTTCATGAAATCTTCCTGATCAACCTTCCAGCCTACTGAAGCCGCGGGGAAGTTTTCATATTTGTGACCGGGGGCCCAAACTGACAAGCCATCGCGGCGTATCGAACCGGAAATTAAATATTTCCCTTCAAAATCATACCCCACCCGGCCTACTAATGAATGCAGCACGTTGGTGCCATAAGTATAATTGGTGGTGATGTTGGTGGCGTTGTTAAGTGTGCGTATAATGTTGTTATTTTGGTTACCAAAAGAGTTTTGGCTGTCACTCCGGTTGGTTTGCACTTCGTAAACTGCCACAGCCGAAACGTGGTGTTTGGCGAAGGTTTTGTCGAAAGTTAATTGCTGTGTATACAGGGTAGTAGTGCTGGTGCCGGTATTTTCGGTTATTGACGCAAGCGGGCTGCTTGAAGTACCCCCATCGTTATATATAGGAGTGTATTGTTCCTGCCTGTTTGTTCCGTAATCAATCCCGTAAGTAGAATTGAATTTTAACCATGGAGTAAACTTTACGGTTAAATAAGCGTTGCCACGTATTCCGAAACCAAAATTACGGTTCTCGTTAATTAATGCCTGTTCAATCGGGTTAACCGGGTCGGCGCCGTCAAAACTGTTCTGAGGGCCAAAAAAACCGCCAGGATTGTTTGGATTGTAAATAGGTATGTATGGCTGCATCCTTACCACATTGGTAATAGGCGTTCTGTTGCCGGGGGGGATCCCAAAACGCTGACGGGTTACCGAAACATTGAATGTTTCGCCGATGGTAATAAATTTATTCACATTATGATCAGAATTCATACGGTAGTTTTTCCGGCTGAAACTTGTACCCACGGTAATACCATCCTGATTAAAATAACCGGCGGAAGTAAAAAAATGTGAGTTATCATTGCCACCGGTTAACGAGACATTATGCTGTTGCAAAACTCCTTTTTGGAAATAAGCGCTCTGCCAGTCTGTGTTGGTTTGGGCGAATGTTTGCGAAGAACCCGCATAAATAGGCAGATTAAAGTTTGCCGGTTGCAAACGCGGCGGTACTCCAATATTGGCAGCTCCGTCTAAAGCTCTTTCGTATTGTACATATTGGTTGGTGTTAAGGAGGTCATATCGTTTAACAACTTCCTGAAATCCCGCGTACGAATCAAAGTTTAACTGAACCTTACCACTGGAACCTTTCCTGGTTGTAATGATGATAACGCCGTTAGTTCCTCTTGAACCGTAAATCGCCGCAGCGCTCGCGTCCTTAAGTACATCAACTGATTGAATATCTCTTGGATCAAGAGCTCCGATAGAACCCGGAAAGCCGTCAATAATATACAAGGGATCGGATCCATAACCAACAGAACTCACGCCACGTATTTGTACAATTGGAGCAGTACCTGGCGAGCCATTGTTGGTAACCGTTAAACCGGCTACCCGGCCCTGTAAGGCCTGGTCGACACCCCCAACAGGTAACGCTGATATTGTTTTGCCACTTACTGACGAAACAGCGCCGGTTACACTGGCGCGCTTTTGTGTTCCGTAGCCAACAACAACAACTTCACTTAAGGATTTAGAATCACTCCTTAATGATACGTTAATTACCGATTTGTCGGAAACGGTAACTTCCCTCGAGACATAACCTACAAAACTAAAAACAAGCACCGCCTGGTCATTAGGTACTTCAATACGGAATACGCCATTGACATCGGATCCGACTGCAGTAGTGGTGCCTTTTAAGGTAACTGTTACACCTGGTAATGCTAATCCGGTTTCATCGGTTACTTTACCGGTTATAACCTTGCTCACGTCGGCTTTTATCACATCCGTATATGGCACACTGACCGGGCCATTATCCGCAAACGCGGAACTTATAATAGTAATGCTTATAAATACTATTACAACCGTCATTCTCATGAAAGTACTTAGTAAATATTTTTTTTTCATATTTTGGTTTGTTAATTGAAAACATTGGTTTAGAAATTGGTAAGATTTAGCGCTTTTATCAAGCCTCTTTGGGTATTATATACGTTTAGCTATAGATGGATTGCCCGTATCCACAGTTATAAATCATATGGTTTAACTATCACTCCATTTAGTTTGATAAAAGATCGGTTTACTTATATTATTGGCTTAACCGGTAGCGGTATCGGGATTGGACTTCTCAGTTGCAAGGTAGATAACATGGATACCGGTGTAGTTTAATGCGGGTCGCAATCTGCAACCGGCAAAACAAGATCTTTGATTTATTCTCTCATAAATATCCGTCATAAAAGGTTTGCAATCGATTGTGAAGCCGGGCCTGTTTGTATATTTCCTGGATACAACTAATTGTAATAAACAGGGCGATCAAGTTTTATAACTTAAATCAAAATTTACAGAACTTGCCGGTCGGCTTTATTGGTTTATAGTTCAGCGGCTATTGATAAGAATATAGCCGCTTTGCAACAGTAAAGTTACGTTTGAAGCAAATTTAGGTACCCAATTTTTTAACATAAAAACACAACATTTGTCAACTTATACGATATACACCATCAACTACCAGCGTCGCAAAAGTTAAAGCGTGATCTTCTTCTGAATAAACCGCCAATTTTTTTTGATTAAAAAATTGGCGGTTTAAAGGCAATAAAATTTTTTATTATACATATGTGTTAAAAAGTTGCTGAAATGTTTGCCACCGGAATGCTTCACCATTGTTTTGTTTTTTTGGATGCTACGTAAGAATATTATTAAAAGATAGCGTTGGCTTAATCTACTGCTAGGTTCTTTATATCAAAAATTACTGATGGATAAATCCGGAACTGATCGAACGTTGAGCATTATTCAACGAAATTTGATCCCTTCAAAAAAATAACATTTAGCAGTATTTTAAAAAACAATCCCTAATTTGATTACAGGGTTTACAGCCAGGCCTTATAAAATGCCGGTGAGGTTTTGAAGTAAAAACAGGCAATAACCACTAAAGCACATTGTGGTAACAAAGTACGATTCTCGTCGGGACCAAATACGCCTAATTCAAAAAACAATCAAAAGCCTGAAAATCAAATATTTACAGGCTTTTGATTTTGGTAAAATGTCCATTTTATGCATCTTTTTTCACTGTTCTGGTGAGTTTTAAAGCGTTTTTTGGCCCATTACCGATTTACTCACCAAAAGTGTCATAATTAACTGATAGTGAATCGTGTTCGATTCCCCTACGGGCTACTACAATAAGTTTAAGCCTCTAACAATTTGATTGTTAGAGGCTTACCGATTTTTTTAGCTAAGATGTTCTTTCTGTCCGGCTTTTTCAGCGACCAAACAACACTCTGTTAATCAGCTATTTGGATTGTTTTTCAAGTATTCTAATCCCTTTTTGGGATTTGTTTCAAATACTCTTTAAATTTCCGGGACTAAATCTTTATCATTTTCATCATCGTCTATTATTATTTCTACTATAAGTTGGGCAATCAGATCTATTAATTCAGCTTCGTTGTTATCAAATTTTGATATTCCTTTTTTTGCAATTCTTTTGGCTGGTCTTTTTTTTCATTTTAGTGATATTAGTTCAAGGTTAAATATAGCCAACCCAACACTAAAAGCCATGAGAATAGCACTTTCCGCCTGTGCATGGATTGCAGAGGAACCCTTTGAAAAAATCGGAATTTCGCATATAATGGACAGAACTATTACTTGTCCAACAATAAAATTCAGCTGAGCGGACGAATGACTATTGAATGTTCGCTCTGATCAGACCGTCATAGTAACGACGGCTGCTTATAAATACCAAAAGTATGAATGGCTAAACAAGCTTTACCGGAAGTAACACGCAACCTAACTCTCGATGCAGTTACCGGTTTAAATTTGATTAACCATTTATAGCCTATAGACTGCTTGCTGGTTGCTTCGGGAATAGGAATCCAATCTTTTCCATTAGATGAATAATCTACAGACCAGCCGGTTGTGCGATGGCCCAATTCGATAACCTCCTGAAGCATTATCACATCAAATGTTTTCTTTTTACCAAGGTTAAAAGTTATGGTATCTGTAGCTGCATTGTCGTTTGTTGCATAGTACGTTTTTTCGTTATCATCAACCATATTACCAGGCTTGTATACGCCGCCGCGCGGATGAAGCGATGTGATAACAGCACCAGCAGCAAGATCTTTTTTAAACGTGCCGTTGATCAGGTTATGTAAACCAGCGGCTCTTACAGAATCAATAGAAGAAACCAACCCTCGTTTATCCGGTGGAAAATTTAATAACAACACACTATTATGGCCTACGGAATTGAAATAAAGGTCCCACAAACCAGCTACGCTTTTAACATGGGCATCTTCTTCCTGGTGATAAAACCAGCTTGGGCGGATGGATACATCTACTTCGGCCGGCACATAAGCGCTGCCATCAACTTCGCCGTGGTTTAATTGGGTAATGTGGGCGGCTTCCTCGCGGATAGAAACCGGGTTAATGGTTGACCAGCACGGATCGCCGGATAGTCCCGATTCATTACCCATCCAGCGGCTATCGGCATAGCGGTAGGAGTTCTTTGTTCCGAAAACAACACAGTTAGGCTGTAATTTGCGCACGGTATCTGCCCAGCGATCATAAAACGACGTGGTAATCTGGTCGGCGCCGGCACCATCCCACCATATTTCCCAAATGGGCCCGTAATTTCTTAGTAATTCCGATAGCTGGCCCGCATAATAATCGCTGTAATCAGGTGTGCCATACCTGGAATCATGCCTGTCATGCGGTCCCAGGTAAATTGCTGCTTTTATTCCCGAGGCTTTACACGCATCTGTAAATTCTCTTACAACATCGCCTTTACCATTTTTCCAGGGACTGTTTTTTACCGAATAATTGGTATGCGCGGTTGGCCAGTTACAAAAACCATCGGCATGTTTGGCAACCAAAATGGCTGTTGTAATCCCGGCGCCTTTAAGCACACTTGTCCACTGGTTACAATCCAATGCTGTAGGATTGAACAGTTGGGGGCTTGCTGTGCCATCACCTTCATTAACGTTGGCAAACGTATTCATCCCGAAGTGAAAGAAAGCTATAATTTCGCGATGGTACCATTCAATTTGCCTGGCGTTGGGTACCGGGCCAACGGGAATTGGGGCCGTTTGCGCATTAACCGCTAATGGCATTAAAACCCAGACTATAGCAATTAAGCTGAGCTGCTTTTTTATTTGAGTGACTAATTGTTTAAAATTCATGTTAGTAGTTAAAAATCCATTTGAATAAATAATGTTAATAATGTAATTGTATCGCCCGTTTAAAGCCAGCTTTGCTATCTTCCTTATATCAGGACACTGCCTTTTGCAAAAATTCGTAATGCTTTTTAAAATAAAGTTTGATCCTGATATCATTCGTCTCAACAAATTCTGTATATCCAATCGGGCTTTGTTTATTATTGACCAATAAAAAACTCCAATTAAATTATTTCATAACCACAACCTTACCCAAAGCAAATAAGGTTGTGGTTAAAAACTGATGTTTCTTTAATAAGTTAAGCTCTGTTACTACCATCCAGGGTTTTGCTTCAGGTTAGGGTTCAGGGTTAACTCCTGTATAGGTAAAGGATTTAAGTATAATTTATCGTTCCACGTACGTGTAATACCCGGGTAAACTTTAATATAATTATTAACATCAACAACAATATTGCTTACCTGGTCAGCGGGATACTGGGCCCTGAGTGCAGGCGTAAGTTTCATACCCAGAGCTGTTTCGGAGTTATTGATGAGCGTACCGGCATGCCAGCGGTGCATATCATCAAAGCGAAATCCTTCTGATCCCAGTTCAATCCTTCTTTCTCTCCTGATCTCGTCAATGAGTACCGGTAATGCTGGAAAGTCTGATTTTGGATCTTTAACCAGGCTGGCAATGATCATGTGAGGCATGCCGACCCTATCGCGCAATTTATTAATTGTATTATCCAAAACTGTTTGCGTACAAAGCCCCAGTTCGGCCTTAGCCTCTGCTTCTATCAGCAACGTTTCGGCATACCTGAAAATAAATACATCAAATGTAGATTGTCCTGCATTCCAGGCAGCAAGGCTTGAAGAACGCCCCTTTATTGGCTGATAACCGGTAGAAGTAACTGACGTACCGATACGGGGTAACGTGATAATATCCCCGTTTAAAAAGTCGAACCCTCTTGTCGCAATTTGCTGTTTATAACGGGGGTCGCGGTTGGTTGCTTCATCATCGGGCGTATTATCACCCTTATAAAGCGAACTAAGCGAGGTTGGTTTGCCATCGGTACATAAAAACGACCGGGCAAAATCCTTGGAATACCCGTCACCGGCCTCGCCAAGCTGCCTGTCGAAATTATTGGTTAATACTGTTGTCAGATAACGCATAGGCATAATGGCTTCAGGGTTACCTTGTAGTTCATCCTGTATAAACAGGTTGTAATAATCGCTTTGGGGGTTCCCCGTACTGTAAATATCAAACTGCCCCGAAGCCATGATCTGTTCTGCTGCATCGGTAGCCTGCTGCAGGTAAATTGTTTCGTCGCCTACGCCAAAATATTTACGGTAAGTTCCTTCCCACAAACATATCCTTGCCTTTAGCGCAAGCGCCATATACTTATTAAGGCGGCCATCGGGGGCATCTACGGGCAAGTGGGCGACAGCGAAGTTAATATCCTTGAGCACCGAATCCATCACCTGCTTATGCGGCATACGCGTTCCGTATAAAACACTTTTAGATGTGTCAACAATATATTTATTAACGTAAGGTACATCGCCAAATGTTTTTACTTTGCCCCAAAAATCATTGGCCCTGAAAAATAGCGTTTCGCCTACATAAATGTTTTTGATATCATCGCTTATAGTCGCTTTTGAATAGTTGGCCAGAAAAAAATTACAGGTACGGATAAAGCCAAAATTCCATCCGCCGCCTGTTGTAGGCACTGTTGATGTGCCTGCAAGGTAGGAGTTGATAGAGGCATTTGCCTTATCATCAGAATCGTCATCGGCATTCACAAAGTTTTGAACAGGTAACGTTGAGTAATACTGATTGCAATAGATCTGCAAATCGGTTTCATTTTTAAAGAAGTTTTGCGGACTGATGTCGCTCAACGGATAGCGGTTAAGAAAACTATCTTTTTTGCATGATGCCAATATTAGCGCAGCAAAAAATGTCATGAATATAATATGCTTATTTTTCATCTTATTTAACGATTTAAATTAGTTTATAAAGTGGCCTGCAGGCCAAACGATACCGATTTATTGATGGGATATGTGCCAAAATTGCCGCCATTACTCACAATTTCAGGGTCGTAACCTTTAAACATGGATGTTATGGTAAAAAGGTTGGCGCCGGTAACATATACCCTCACCTTATGCAGGCTTAGTTTATTAATAAGCTGTGCCGGAAGCGAATAACCCAGGGTTATTTGTTTTACGCGACAGTAAGCAGCATTTTGCAAATACATGGTTTGGGTTTGCTGGTTTCCCGAACCATTAAACCTCGGACGCGAAAAATAGGCATTTGGGTTTTGTGGCGTCCAGTAGTCTGTTGCGTACCCATAGGGGATATTCCACTCGTTACCTTTAAATCCGTAAAAAACGTAGTCGTTAGGTACAAAATTACCTTTTAAGATCCCTTGGAAAAAAGCAGCGAAATCAAAACTTTTGTATGCCAGGTTTAAATTAACCCCAAAACGGTAGCGTGGGGTAGTATTACCTATAATTTTTTGATCGCCCGGGTTTGTTACCGTATTGCTGCCGTAGCTAATCTTTCCATCGTTATTCAGGTCGGCATATTTAATATCCCCGGCAAGCCAGGTGTACCCGGCGAGTGCGCTGTTATCAACTTTTGCTGCATCGGCATCGGTTTTGTAAAAGCCATCGCTTACAAAGCCCCAGATACTGCCAAGTTTCTGGCCCGGATAATAATCGCCTATGCTTAATGTTGGGTTAAGGTCGTACCTGGTTATGGTGCTCCTGGAATCAGACAGGCCAAGGCTAATGCTGTAAAACAGCTGCTTATCAAACATGCGGTCTTTCCAGCTCACACTCAACTCCCAGCCTTTTGTTCTCAGGTCGGCAGCATTTCTTAACGGCGCACCCGTACCTAAAACTGCCGGCAATTGTTGCCCGGCAACCAGCATGTTTTTAGTATCGGTAATAAAGTAGTCAAAACTGCCGCTTAGCCGGCTGTTTAACAAAGCATAATCTAAACCTATATTTTTTGTCTGCACTTTTTCCCAGGTAAGGGTAGTGCTGATAAGGCCCGGCGCACCAACAGTAACACCCGGCAGGTTATTGAATAAATAGTTAACCGTACCTGTGCTTTGCGTAGCTATATAAGGATACTGCGCCGATGAAGATACACCGTTTGATGCCTGCTGATTGGGTAACTGGCCATAAGAAGCCCTGATCTTTAATTCATCAATGGTACTTTTAAGCCCAGCCATAAAGCTTTCTTCGGCTATGTTCCAGCCAGCCGATACTGATGGAGAGAAGGCATAGCGGTGATTAGCCGGGAAACGTGATGTGCCATCGTACCTGCCGTTTACCTCTAACAGGTACCTTTTATCATATATATAGTTCAACCTGAAAAAAGTGCCGATTAATGCAGATTGCGTTTCAGCTCCGTTTACTGTAGGTTTTGGATCATTATTAGTGCCAATTGCCGGCAACGCAGGGTCTATCAGGTTGTGGGCAGTGGCATTGCTTAGTACATAATGAAAATACTCCTGGTTATATCCTGCAAGCGCTTTAAAATAGTTTTTAGTTCCAAAAGTGTTTTCATACGTGGCATAAGCGTTAAAGGCATTGTAATTATCATTATGCCGGTATTCAGATACCCTGGATGGATTGGTATGGGGGAATATATTTAAAAAAGCGCCGTCGACACCGTATTCGTTAAAGGGGATAACCTGTTCCCTGTCAAACGCGGTATAGCTGTTCCAGGTATAATCTGACGTAATGGTAAGGTGCTTAACCGGGTTTAATATAATGCGGCCGGTTGTCCAGAAATCGTTTTCGGAGTTGATATCCCGGCCATTCTGCTTTATAACCGCTACAGGATTTGTATAATTACCCTGGCCTGAAAAGTTGCCATCAGGGTTATACACGGGCATCAAAGGGCGCAGGTCGTTCGGGATCCATGCACCGCCCTGATTGGACTGGTTAGTATAGGCGCTTTGATTATTATCAGTATGCGTCATGGACATATTGAAATTAAATGTAAGCCACTTGGTAACATCCGATACAATCTTTAAGCTTGGCGTATACCTTTTATATACCTGGTTGGCTACTTTTTCCAATCCGTTCTGGGTAAAATAACCCATATTGGCCGAGTAGGTTGTTTTCCCCTCGCCACCGGATACCGACAAATAGTGCTGTTGCTGAGGTGCCCAGCCGGGATATAATACCTTGATCCAGTCGGTATTGCCTACATAACGGTAGCGCTGCGGGTTGCCGGGATCCACGTATGCCGAAGGGTTATGGGCAGGATCGTTAAAATAAGCCATGATATTAGTGGAATCCTGGGCGGTAAAAGGATCGTTGGACGTATAACCGCCACTTTTCGCGCCCGATCTTTGGGCGGCGTTAAACATATTCAGGTAATCCTTGGAATTGATATAATCAGGCATTTTGGTTGGCCGAGATGAAGTGTAGGAGCCCGAGTACGTAATTTGTGTAGCGCCTTTTTTGCCGGTTTTGGTGGTAATCAGGATCACACCAAAAGCCGCCCGCCCCCCGTAAATAGCCGCTGAAGCGGCGTCTTTCAATACCGATACACTCGCCACATCATTAGGGTCTATCAGGTTGGGGTCGCGCTGTACCCCATCAACCAATATTAGCGGATTTGGGCTACCGCTTATGGTTGTATACCCTCTTACGCTATAACTGGCCCCGGTGCCAGGCTGTCCGTTGTTAAGGTTAACATTCAAATTAGGGATCAAGCCGTTTAAACCATCTCCAAGGTTTACAATCGGCCTGCTTTCCAGTTTATCGGCACCCACGCTGGCAACTGCCCCGGTTAAGTTAACCTTTTTTTGCGTGCCGTATCCTACAACCACCAATTCATTTAATGAGTTGGCAAAAGCGGTCATTCTGACTTCAATATTCGATTGCGAACCAATTACAACCTCCCTGGTTTGAAAGCCTATGAAAGAAATAACGAGCACGTCGCCAGGTTTGGCATCAATTGAAAATTGTCCCTCTGCATTGGTCACAGTACCTTTTTTAGTATCTTTTAATATTACAGATGCTCCGGGTAATGGCGCGCCTTTGTCGTCGGTAACAGTTCCACTGATCTTTTGAACAGCAATAACCGGCTTTGCAGTTTGTAATGGCTCAGTCTCCTTTAAAGCGATGGTCTTTTTGAATATTCTATAACTTACCGGCATACCATTGAGGCACTGGTCGAGAACATCGGCAATGGTCTGCTTTTCTACATTAATATTTAAAGTTTTTGATTTAAGAATATCAAGATTATCGTAGTATACAAAATGATATCCTGTTTGGGTTTCTATTAATGATAAAACTTTGTCTACAGACACATTCTTTTCATGAAGTGTAATTAGCTGACCAAAGCTTTTTGCACTTACTTGTGCAAATGCTATAATCAATATGACAATCGTTAGCTTCATAATTAGAAAAATTTGGGACATAGTGCGCCATGACGCTTCCGCGCACTTTAAATTAATTTTCATAATTTTGGTTAGTTTGGGTTAAACGTTAGATTTAAATTGGTTACTTCTGATGATTGGATACCCAGATATAAGCCGGGAAAGTGTTACAGCACTCCCCGGTTTTTATTTATACAGACCAACCGCGTAATAAGGATATTACACTAATAGGCTATATATAATTATTAAGGGTATCAGTTTTTTAGTTGGTTGTTCGTAGTTCTTTCTCCATAATTAGTTTTTTAAATAAATAATTGGTTGTTTATTAAATCCGTTACTATATCAGATATTCAATAGATTGGCCTTCCCATGATGAACCTGCTTTTATCTAATTAGCAACAATGATATTTTTTCCTTCTATCCGATATTTAATGCCTCCAAATTGTAATATTCCCAACAACTCTGAGATATCCGCTGCGCGTGACATCCTTCCGTTAAGCTTTCTTTTAGGAACGTTTCCTTCGTATTTAATATTTATATCGTACCAGCGTGAAGCATTCATCATAACCTGCTCGATACTCGCATTTTTAAATACAAACAATCCATTCTTCCATGCAACCGCCGTTTCAGTATCTACGTCTTTAATTATTGACAGTCGGTCATTGTCCGTTAATACAGCTTGTTCTCCAGGCTTTAGTATGCCGGTTGCAGTTTTGCCTTTTATTCTCACTGAACCTTCCAACAACGTTGTTTTAGTTTCAAGATCATCGTCATATGCCGATACATTAAAATGTGTACCCAATACCAGCACCTCAGATTTGGACGTTTCCACAATAAATGGTATAGCCGGATTATGACTTACTTCAAAATAACCTTGTCCAGTGAGTCGGACTTTGCGCTGCTTGCCGGTAAAAGCCGTTGGAAATGTGATTGAAGAAGCGGCATCCAGCCACACCTTGGTACCATCCGCCAAAATCAATGGATAGGGAGACTGTTCGCCCTTCGCTGTGGATAAGATATTATAACTAACTGTCTCTTCTTTATCAGTAATGTTGTAAGTAATATCATTGTCGCTGGCCTGAATAACCGTCCCGCCCTGTACAGCTAATTGCCCTTTCAAACCTTTAGCCAAAACGATTTTTTGGCCATTGGCCAAAGTTAACGTTGCCCGATTTTGTCCCGGGGCAATAACTTGTATATGATTTTGCACTAATTGTACCGATGTATGCTTCTTGTGCAACGCAAAATAACCGCCAAATCCTAATAATACCACGATGGAAGCTGCGGCAGCAATGCGCGGCCATAAAGATGGTTTGCGTTCCATCCGGATATGTGGCAATAAGGCTGCATATATTTCATTCTCCTTCTGTTCCAGGTCTGGTAAGGCATGATCAATCTGGGTTGCCTCTTTATGCAGTTCTGCTTCGATCAGCGTAAGCAAATCGGTTTCATTGCCAGCATTGTTAAATTGTGCCAATAAAGCTTCGATTTCTGCTGTCGTGCATTCGTTCCGAATAAAGCGTTCCCATAAACCCCGTTGACTTCCATCCATAATTCAAGCATTTGTTGTGGTAATACGTCAATGGAAAAAAAACCAATGAATCAAAAGGCCAATAATTTTCAACTATATCATAAGAAGCTGATAATCAAAGATAAAAATTCATAAAAAATAAAATATTTTTATTGTGCTGAAACCGTTGGTAGTTGAGAAATAATCGATAATTGTTACATTAGTAAATTCTTTAAACTATTGGCAGCGTGAAATTATTTGAGGATACGGAACTACAGTACTTGTTGGCACGACTCCACAACAATGACGAACGTGCCTTTAACAAACTATACAGTACCTGTTTCCGCCCAATTTATCGCCGCGTCTTTTCGCTGGTTAAAGACGAAGCCGTAGCTGATGAGCTCGTTCAAGACCTGTTTCTTAAATTATGGCAAAACAGGGAAGATATCGATCCCCAACAATCTTTTGAAGCCTACCTGTTTACTATTGCACAACATCTGGTTTATGATCATTTCCGCCGGATCGCCAAAAACAAGAGACTGGTTGCCAGATTACTGCTGAACGCCACAGATTATTACCTGCATTCAGACATCCTGCTGGAAACCAAAGAAAGCCGCGAACTTCTGCAAAAAGCCATTGACCAGTTATCGCCACAGCGTCGCGAGGTTTTCACCCGCTGCAAGATCGAAGGCAAAACCTACGAAGAAACCGGCCTGGAATTGGGTATCTCCGTACCAACCGTCAACAGCCACATGACCCAATCGATGAAGCTCGTGCGAGAATACCTACTTAAAAATCAAGACATCGCTCTTGTCTTCTTATTGTTCTTCTATTCCGTGTCCAGCATAATCCCCGACCCTGACAACTTATTGCATCTACTACACTGATCAACTGGTAGAAACATCAGTAGTCGTTGAACCATTATTTTCAGTTTTCAAAATTGGTTCAACAGCCTCCAAAAACTCAAATAAGTGTTCAAAGAATTTCTCATTTGGGCTAAAGAAATAGTTGTTCTCGGTACTTTGGCTCAGCCCATAGGGTAATCGAATCCTTTCGATAATTAATATTTCTTATGAAATCTGATAAACCAAATTATAATATATCGTTTATTGAAAACGTATAATAATCTTATGACATCGGATACCTATTTCAAATTCCGTGGACGCTTTGAGCTATTCCCTCATCGCTATGATATCGGCTGGCCGATATTTACAGACAGGATTTTCGGTTTAAATTTCTTTTTGGATAAGATTTATAAAATCAGGCAAGATGAGGCGCGGTTTTCTGATTTACATCTTCTATATATGAGTAACCCGGTTGGTTACTAAAGGATTTATTTATTTGCTGACGTGGATTTTAATATCGTATAGTAAAGCCGGCTACCCAATCGCATATTCCGGGTGATGATGACAGCTTGTCCGGTGAGTCCGGTTTTAAACGGAATGATGTGTCGGCTGTTGGTAAGCAGCCCTTTGGTCAGGCGTACGCTCGCCAGGAAACCGCTGTCTGAAGGAATGCTTGAAATGAAATCAAGTTTGCCTGCAACATAGCCTGTTTCCTGGTAAGGGTAGGCGTCAAAGCGAAGTTCAACGTATTTGCCCGTGTCGATCTTCCCAAAGTTGTTCTGTGGCAGGTAAACCTCAGCATACAGCGACCCTTCATTGGGACTTACATAACCTAAGACAGTTCCTCCGCGAAGATATTGGTTCTCCTGCAGGGGAAGTGTGAAAAATACCTGTCCGCTGGTAGGGGAACTTAGCACATATTTGAGCAGCCAGTCGTCGACCCGACTTTTTAAGGATTGGAGGTTTTGAACAAAAAGTTCTTTTTCCTGTGCGAAATCATGGTCGAGCTGATCAAGGTCTTTTTGTTTCTCACGTTTCGAAGTTAAGTTGGCCAGTACTGCAGCATCTAATTCAGGAATCGATATTTGTTTGCTGATCAGTTTACTGTTCTGGCTTCGGTACTCTTCTGTAGTGATCACTTTCTCCTTATAAAGTTTTCTATTCATGTCGAAAGATTCATTGGCCAATCGTAGGTCTTGCTCTGTTAAAGTCCTTTTGAACCTGATAGTCCGGCTGGCGCTATCTAACGCGAGGATATCATCTTCCAGGCTCCGCTTCTTTCGATCGTAGAATCCATTCACCATGTAATCATTAAATTGTTGAACCGAGTTCATAAACTGCTGGTACGTTTGCTGAATTTCTCCGAGCTGACCATAAGTGGTACTGAATTGAGCGGAGGCCTCCGCCATCCGGTTCATGTCCAGCAACCGGGTACAGCTTTCTATTTTCGCGGAGAGGTCGATAACTTCTGAATGACTGGCTGTACTTTCAAGCCAGCCAATCACCTGGTGTTGTTTCAGTGATTGGCCGTTTCGTACGAATAACCTGACCAGGCGGCCGTCCTGTCTGGCCAGGAGTTCTTTAGGCGCGTTCTGACTGGTCAGTTTTGATTTTACAATGATGGTATCCGGATATTTGATCAGCCAGGCTGCCAGCACCACAATTGCCAGGACACCGATAAAGATATAGATGCCCATACGCTCCAGCAGGCCGGATTTGGTGGTGATCAGTTCCTGGGCCAGTTCTGAGCGCTGGAGGATGGTTTTAGAGAGGTCCCTTTTCTGTGAGGCGATGGTTTTTTCAATGGTATCGTTCATGCGTTTAACTACCTAATTCCAACTGGTTTTTGACTAATTCATAATAATGCCCCTGGAGCTCGGTCAACTCCTGGTGCGTACCCTCTTCTACGATCCTGCCTTCATGCAGTACAACTATTTTATCGGCATTCCTGACGGTGCTTAAGCGGTGGGCGACGACGATCACGGTCCTGTCCTTGAAAAAATGATCGAGTTGGCGGACGATGGCTTTCTCGTTATTGGCGTCGAGGGCATTCGTAGCTTCATCGAAAAACAGGAATTGCGGTTGTTTGTATACCGCGCGCGCGATCAGCAGGCGCTGCCGCTGCCCCTGGCTGATACCGATACCTTCGGCACCCAGCCTGGTATTCAGCCCGTTAGGGAGCGACTCGATGAAGCTTAACAGGTTGGCTATGGAACAGCTTTGGATCAACCTGTCCTGGTCTACATGATCGTCCCCGACGGCGATATTATTGGCGATCGTGTCGTTAAAAATATAGCCATCCTGTAAAACAGCTCCGCATCTGCTCCGCCAGAAAGAATGGCTGATCTGTTTCAGATGAGTGTCCCCGACTTTCAATTCACCATGGTAGCGGTCATATATCCGGAGCAGTATCTTTAGAAGCGTGGTTTTACCGCTGCCGCTGGTGCCAACGATCGCAGTGACCTGTTGTTGCGGAATCTCCAGGTTGATGTTCCTCAGAACGGGTTCGTTACCAGCACCCGGGTAGGAAAATGACAGGTCCTTAAAGTAGAGGGATTTGTCCGCGGGCAGGAGCTGGGAGAATACCTTGTTATCGGGTTCCTCGCTCGACAGCTCATGGATCTCGTTCAGGCGTTCCATGCTTATTTTGGCATCCTGGAGGTTCTGGGAAAGCGAGATGAACTGGCTGACAGGGCTGTTGAGCTGCCCGATAATATACTGGATGGCCAGCATGGTACCTAAGGTGAGCTCTCCCTTAACGACCATCTGGGCGACCATGTACGTGATCACGATGTCTTTGGTTTGGGATATGAACAAGCCGCCGGCGGATTGCCATTGGCTGAAATTGAGGCTCCTGAAATTTAAGCGGAAGACATTGGCCTGGATATTTTCCCAGCGCCATCGTTTCTGTTTCTCCGCGTTGTTCAGCCTGATCTCCTGCATCCCCTGGATCAGTTCAAGTGTTGAATTGTTCTCTTTCGAGGAAAGCCGGAAGGTTTCATAGTTTATTTTCCGGCGGATACCCATGAAGATCCTGATCCAGCCGAAATAAGCGAGGTTCCCGACCAGGAATACCAGAAATAGCTGGACGCTGTATAATACCAGTACAGCGGCGTAGACAACGAAGCTGAACAAAGAGAATACGGTGGTCAGTGTTTGGCCGGTCAGGAAGGATTGAACCTGTTTATTGTCTTCCAGGCGTTGCAGGGTGTCACCGGTCTGGTGCAGGTCGAAATAAGATAGTGGCAGGCGGGTCAGTTTGATCCAGAAATCTGAGAGGATCGATATGTTGATGACATTGGAGACCCGTAATTGTAACCTGCTTCTGATAAAACCGATGACGGTCGTGCTGAAGGTCAGCATAAGCTGGGCGCAGAGAATGACCGTAATGAACGATAAATTATGGGTGTTGATGCCGGTATCGACGATGCTTTGGGTCAGAAAGGGGAATATCAGCTGTAAGATGGAACCGACAATGATCGAAACGGATATGCTGATCAGCTGGGGCCTGGTTTGGCGGAAATATTGAAGAATGATGCCCCAGCCCAGTTTTTGTTGTTCCTCGCCTTCGTTCTTGTAAAAGTCGCTGGTTGGTTCCAGGAGCAGGAGGGTCCCGGTAGCTCCTTTTTCGGCCGATCCGTTCGACAGCCAGAAATGCAGGAATTCCTGTTTGTCATAGGTGACTATGCCTTCCCCGGGATCAGCGATCCGGATTTGTTTTTTGCCCGCGGAGACGAGGACCACAAAATGGTTCTGGTCCCAGTGCAGGATAGCCGGCAGCGGCGCCGCAAGCAGCTTTTCAAAACTGATCTGCAGACCCCTGGTACGGAAGCCGATCCGTTCCGCAGTTTCGCTGATGCCTAAAAGGGAAACGCCCTGTTTGCTGTAACCCGCTTTTTGCCTTAAGGTATCGGCACTGTAATGTTTGCCGTAATATTTAGATACCATCCGGAGGCAGGTCGGCCCACAGTCCATGACATTGAGTTGGCGATAAAAGGGGAAGGCCATGAGATGCGGGACTAGTTTTTAAGCAATTTGTTTAATATTTTTTCGAGGGCGGCCTTATTCGAAGGTCTCGGGGCGTCCGGCGATACCACTTCATTTTTATTGTTGATGATGATGTAGCGCGGTATCGCGGTGATCTCAAAATAGTTCGCGAGGCTTGATTTGAAATCGTCCGGTAGGAGGAAGGAATTCTTCAGACCGAGGGTTTGCGATTTCATTCTCCACTTTGAAGGTTCCCGGTCAAAGGATAGGTACAGGAACTTCACTTTCCCGGCGTATTTCTTTTCCAGTTCCTCGGAGAAAGGGAACTGTTGCAGGCAGGGTACGCACCAGGAGGCCCAGCAATCGATGACCGTCGGCCCTTCACCTACCTGGTCTGATAAGGTCGCTTTGTTCCCGGCGGGGTCGACGAGCTGGCCCGCAAGCACGTCCGCTACTGTTCCCCGCGGCCTTGATTTGTAGTTGAAGTACAGTGAGTCAATATTTTTCCTGTAGACCGATGAAGGGTAACGCTCATGGTAAACATTAAGTACGGAATCAAATGAGCTGAAAGGGTGCTTGTGATTGTTAATGAGTAAAGTCGCTAAAAGCCGTTCCTGTATCTGTTTGTTATCGTAATGTTTATTGATCGTCCGGAAAACCCTTCTGAAGGTTTCTTCATCATCCAGCCTGCTGCTGAGCCGCGGACGGTTTTGGTACAACAGCATATAATAATAGGCCTTAAGCGCGAACTCTCTCGAGCGGAAGAATGAACGGGGATCATTGAAATTTATATTGTTCAAACTATCGATATAGCCCCTGGGGTAGTCTTGAAAATCAAGGTCTTTTACGATATTCTGCATCGGTTCGAGCAAATTGCCGACGTAATCGGCTTTGATTTCCATAAAGGCCAGTTGGTGTATGGTCTTCGGAAGTTTGTACTTGCGGGCATAGTAATCCAGGTATTTCAGCCTGGCCTGGTATTGATTGGTAACGGTATCAAAGAACACTTTTACATCGTGCCCGACTTCTTTGAAGCCAATATCTCCACCTGCGAACAAGCCGCCGGTATGGTAGGTCAGCGAGTCGAAAAGTGTGTAAATATTTTTATTGGGGCCCTGGTAGTCAAATTCGTAGAAAAAAGGGCTCATGAATTTCCCATTGAGCTTGTCAGCCCCACGCGTCCCTGCTTTCGGCATCTTTTTGACCCTGATCGTCAGTTGGTCACCCGGTATAATGAATGATTCGTGTCCAAACCCATCCGCGAACAAACAGATCGAGGTATCCCTGACGGCGAAAACACAGGTTATGGTGTTCGTTATCCCTGTATCGATGGATAGCAGGGGGAAAGCGGGAAGGTGCTCTCCCGGATTGTTGCTCAGTGGCCTGAGCAACTGGAAATATAAGCCCCTTTTTTGGGTTCCGTCGAATTGATAGCTTACCCTGAACCTGGATTGGGACAGGCCCCGGAGCTGAAAGATGAGGCAAAAAATGAACGCGATAATGAATTGGCGCATGAAATTTAAAATAGGATGTTTTGAACTGGCGTACCTGTAAAAACCCGGCGAACCTATGGTCCACCGGGCTGGTCAGGCGCTTAATTAAGCATATTTGCAGGTAGAATCATCACAGCAATCATATTTCTCGCAGATGGAATCCGCCTTATCCTGGCAGGCATCAAGGTCACCGCAGTTAGAAGGCATATCATCTGCGGCTGCGCATGATCCGGTGCCTGTCGAATAAAAATTGCACTGTACATTGTCTGGCGGTTGCACATAACCACCAAATACATTTTTCATTTGATCCCGTGTAAGCAACTCCGACTCCCCTGAAGCCCATAAATTTAATGTTGAATTTCTCATGATTAATAACTCGAATAATGTTAAGAATTGATTGTTTAAGCGCCACGACGTCCGCGGCTTTTTTTTAAGGTTTTAAGCATACTTGCAGGCCGCGTCATAGCAGCAATCGTATTTTTCGCAAGCTGCATCGGCCTCGTCCTGACACGAATCCAGGTTTGAGGAATCACTACAACCGTCGAAGTCATCGAGTACCCCACAGCCGGCAGAAGTGCCGAAATTGCATTTAATGCCGTCATTGGGGGGCTGCACGTAGCCACCTAATACATTTTTCATTTGCTCCCTGGACAGCATTTCCGAACCAGCGTAGGAAAGCGATCCCAGTTCTGACTTTTTCATAAAATAATAAAAATTTAAGTAAATGATGGCCGCCTATTATCAGGCCCGGCGACTTCAAGGCACGATCTTATTGCTTAAGCGTGATAGAAATACCTGAGGTCAGCGATCGAGTAAGCAGGCGGCAGCTGATGGAACCTGGAAAAGGCAGAGTCTTCTCCGGCTGAGGAAATAAAAAATGTCGGGGTCGATTCGATCTTCATCGCCCGGCACCATGCAAACATCCCCGCGATCCTGGCTTCCTGCTGCTGGAGTTCGCCGTTCATGGGATACCTGGCCGCGAATGCCCCGTAATCTTTTTCAGGTGCGAGGTACCAGTCATCAAGGGCTTTCCTGGTCATGGCGGGGTCTTTTCGCTGCGCGATCGCCAGAAGATGTTTTACGGGTGGCTTCTTGTGGTCAAGATCTGAAGTCGTAGCGGTGAAAATAATTTGTACCTGCAGGTTGGGATTGTGTTCAACGAATTCCTCGATGACCTTATGCGCCCTTCCGCAAGGGCCGCAGTATGGATTGCAGACCTTGATTATCTTATAAGGGGCCTCTGGGTTGCCGATCGTAATTCCCAGGCCTCTGGGGTCAGCGATGACCTGTTTTTGCTTTTTCAGCAAGGCCCCGAGGACAAGCTTGTCATTTTTCAGCTTTTGCAGTTCTGTTCTAAAGTATTTCCCTTCTTTGGCCCCTTCAAGCGCCGGCACGATCAATTTCACAGCTAAGAGCGGGAATGCAAAACAAACCAGGATCTTCATGGCTAGGGTTAAGTTCAACATGTCCGGGGATATGCTGCCATACCAGTTTTGCGTTGCTACGACAAGGAACTGCATCCCTAAAGTGAACAGGACGCAAAGACACAATATACACCAGTTTTTGGCGATTCGCCATTGATAATAAACCGAAAACAAAATGTAAGGCAGCGCCGCGGTGTTCAGCCAGGCCAAAACGAATAGGACTCTTGGGCTAGTCATCCCTTCGGACAACAGGAGGAGGAGCATTCCGGTGAAATAGGTAAAGCCGATAATGCTCCAGCTAAGTCCCATGACTTTTGAAGCTTTTGACTGCAGGACGGAACTGCAGTTCACCTTTTTTCCGGAGGAGCAAATTTGTTGCAGGATAGGGTTGTGCTGGTCCAGTTCGTATAACAGCAGTAAACCGCCGATGATACTCCCGCAGACCGTCAACAGTGAGAATAAAAAAGGGAAAATGGCGTTCCTGTCCTGCGCCAACGCGATAACCCCGCTGAGCACGACCAATGCAGGAATGGCCAAGGCGGCCAGGAAAGCCCCGGTCTTCTTTTGCCGCTCCTGTTTTACCTTAATCTTATAATCTTTTTCGCCAGCACCTGCTGAGGCTTCCGCCAGCAATACTACACCTGAGGATCGTTCCAGGAAAAGATCTTTCGGAATAGCTTTCCATTTATGGCTTTCCGGGTCAAAAAAATCCACCCGTGTTTCTTTGACCTCCCTGACCACGGTAAAAAAATCGTCTCCGGTCTGTTTTCCTTTGATCTGGGCGATCAGCGGCACCGGCATCTCTGAAAACCTTTTAGCATCGATCCTAAGCCCGATATTATCTATGCCAATCTGCTTCAGGACGTCGCTGATACTCAGCAGGCTGGGGTAGTCCGGGTGATTTTCAATCTCTATAGCAAGCGTCGTGTTCGAAATATCCACCTTTAGCAAGGTCGCGAATAAATGGGCGATCTCAGGCCCGTTCATTTTAGGCTCTAAAAGCCTGTTCAGCAAATTTATCATCAGAATTCTAATTGAAAGACCAGTGAATAGCTTGCAGGCTAGGTGAAAGGTTAGGTCCTTGAAAAAGTCAAGATGAAATTCAAGAGAGAGCGTGTCGTTCTGGTAAATATAGTTTCATTTGTTTTAAAGTATTAGGTACGTTAATTAACTCCGTAGAGAATAATTTCCTAAAAATATACACATGATTTCCATTAAAGAAATATCATTTGTAACAATTTTGTGTTAATTGTAAAAACATATCAAATATCTATTCTTATTAAGAATTAATTTTCATGTAATTGTGTTTATTTTCTTTGCTTTTTAACTATTATACAAATATGATATAGGAAACAAGCATGCAGTGCATTTTGATGGATTCTGGTGTTTAAAAAATGACCTCGGATATCTTTTATTTTTGCATTTCTTTGTCGCTCCGGCTCGGAAGATTACCTTTTTTTCAGGTGAAATAAAATCTACTGGAATAGGCTTACCCGTGGCGGATAATGTGTTTGTCCACTTTTTCTTTTGTAGTCGGTTTTACCGCATGTCCGTGGTAGCCTCTTCATTTTTAGTAAAATCCCCAATCTCAAGCCGTAAAATATAGGGTTCTGCAAAATTGAGCTTGACTATTGCTGATGATGCTTTTTTCCATTTCTGGTGATCAATGGCTTCGGAATATCTACATTAATAACCTCCGGTTCCCGACTGCCGAACTACCGGGCAATCCTCGGCAGTTCGACGGAGATGGCGTTTGACTCCTGCTTTAAGGGCTTTAATCGAAAGCTTACTTTGTCCACAAGGAAAAACAATGCCATTGGTAAAAGATTTTTATAAGAACGGAATTATACCTTCACCCCTGATGGTTAGATGCTTGTGTACATCGAGATTGAAATATTATACCTCATAAGTTTTTCCATCATTGGCAGTTTTAGCATTTTTTGCAACAACTAAAATTCGTTCTAATTCTCCTTCGAGGAATATATTTTTAAGTGTCTGGGAATAGAAAACTTGTCCCGTTTAAATAATATTGTTAGTTGATTTAAGGGAGAGCCGGATTCATCGTGCAATTGAACGTCAATTGCAGTTTCGCCATTGGGGATTTGATAAATTATAATTTGATCGTTATTGATAACCTTTAAAGCTAGGTGTTTCTTTTGAACTTGTTATGTCTTCAAGGGCAAATCCGCAACTTAAAAAACTCGAAACTGTTAAATATATAAAACAGACCACTTAAAGAGTCATTCCCGCAGCAATTTTGCTATTGATATTATCAAAATAATTCACGTATGTTACCAGGTCTGGTTCTATCCAGCTTAGTAAATCGTAAATCGTTTGGATTATTCTTTGAACATGAGCAAAATCAATCCTATTATTTAGAAAGCATATCGGTTCGTTGTGGTAAACACGGTTTCTAAACAGCCCAATCTCATTCAGTTTGGTTGCCATAACGCTACGGTTAACAGCGGCTGGCTTTAGCGGAAAACTGTTTAATGGAGCACCACCTACTAATCTGAAATGGTGATTTTCAAACAGGCTGGTCCAAAAACCAAATGTCTGTTCGGCAATTACCTTACCCGAGGTTACTACCGCCCCCTTCGCTATTACGGTATTTTCTGCCTTTTGAACAGAATTTCGCATTTGATACCGGGATGGGGCTAATGAAGGATTACTCATAAACCGGCTTTTCTGATTAACCATCCAGTCAGTATCTGTGAAATAAGCTGAGACTTCTCGTTGACTGCATTTCTTAGGAAAATCTCAAAAAGGTTTAAAAGCGGGTACGCTTCCTGGGATACCCTAAGGTTTATTATATATAGTTTTTGCGCCTTTGATTTTGAGTTACCACAAGCATTTAAAAACCGGTCTAATCTCGGTTTTGATACAAAGTGTTCAAGTTTATGATATTTCAATTCGCTATTGTCTTTTACTCTAAAATTATGTGATTTTGTTCCGTAATGCTTGATAAAGCCTCTTTTTAGCGATAAAAACGTAATCAAGTTTAAGAATTAAGGCCCCGGCAATCCCGGGGCTTTATTGTTTCCATCGCCGCTTTCTTCATTCATTAAGCCACTAATTCATTTAGTTTTTGCAGATTAGGCATCTTGATCATGAGCTTTTTCTTTAAGTCGCTCATGTCAGTACTGATTTTTTGGGCCACTATTTTGGCATAGATCTGTGTTGTCTTAATTGATTTATGTCCTAACATGGCGCTTACTGTTTCAATAGGAACACCATTGGCCAACGTAACTGTTGTGGCAAAAGTATGCCTGGCGGTATGGGTAGTCAGATTTTTATTGATACCGCAGATATCGGCAACTTCCTTTAAGTAGGCATTGTATTTTTGATTGCTGCTGATGGGCAGTAACACATCGTTTTGTAGGCAGTAGGGATGGTCTTTATATTTTTCGATGATCTCTTTGGCTATTGGCAACAACGGAACGCTTTCCCTGCATATCGCTTTGGTAACTTTCTGCCTGTTCTTTACAATCCATTCCTCCCCGGCAAAAAAATTAACTATGTGCTCACGGGTTAATTTACTGGCATCTTTATAGGCAAAGCCGGTAAAGCACATAAACAGGTAAGCGTTTTTTACGTCTTCCAGTCGCTCTACAGCCATCTTCTTTTCATAAAGGGTGAACGACTCCTTTTCGTCAAGGATATCCTTTTCAGGCTCTATATAAGAGCATTGGTAGGAACTTAAAGTATTCCTGTTTAGCCATTCCCTTTCAACAGCTGTTTTTAGCACAGAACGTACTTTCTTTAGGTAACACATGGTGGTATTGTTCCCAATATGTTCTTTAAGGGTGAGACAATCTACAAAATCCTCCGCGAAGGACATTTTGACTTTACTGAGTGGTATATCATTAGCTTTGTATTCGGATTGAAGGAATGAAACCACTTTATCTTTAGCGGTGTTCCATTTGGTTAGTGTGGCGGGGACCGTTTGTCTCCTGCTACTTTTAATTTAACTCTCTCGATCACAAAATCAATAACGTCCATCAAGGTCTTTTCTCTTTCACGTTTCCCCAGGTATGTCTGCTTAACCATGGTAGCTGAAACATAGTCTTCGTTGACACATAACTGATCATACAACTGCCTGACTTTTAACGTTGCGGCATCGATGGCGTTATTAATCAGTCTTGCTTCAATAGATGCTCCCCGCACATAGCCAGTTTCCTGGTTCTAATTTTTTTGATGTACTTTTTGTCCTAACGACATTCCCACACGCTTACCGTCAACCGTAAGCCGAATAAAAATAGGTGCCTTGCCATCGATGGTTAATCTGGATTTCTCCAGCATAACTAATAATGATACCCTCTCATTGATTTTCATACTCAATAATTTTTAATGAATGATTTTAATCATCCTTCCCTCAAATCACTGATTAATAGCGCATTGCACAGGGTCGAGGGTAACAAATTTCGGCACTTTCAGTGTTACCCGAAATGGTACCCTACAAGGCTGTAAACAATTGATTTTATTTGATATGCTTTTTTGTGAGAAACCGCTTAAAAAGGGCTTAAATGCAGAAAAGCCTTACTTCTCAGTAAGGCTTTTTAGTTTTCCGCGGAATGGACGGGACTCGAACCCGCGACCTCCTGCGTGACAGGCAGGCATTCTAACCAGCTGAACTACCACTCCGTTTGGGTCTGCAAATATACGCACCATTTTGGTTTACACAAGTGGTTTTTTAAAAAACCTTGCTTTAATCTCTTTTATTAGCCGCCTCAACTGCTTTTCAATGTTAACCTCGGTCTTTGCACCCGCCATAACTATCTCAATATCAAAGAAAAAAGAACGATAGGGTTGGCCATCTCTTTAATAATTTTCTTAAAATTTATTTTTTTATTTAACTTCAAAACTAAAATACTGGGCGCCGGCGTCGCCTTCTTCGCTAATTCCCTGCACCGATACGACGTATTTTCCCTTCTGATCCGACGTGTAAAACGATACCAGGCCTTTACCCACAGCATTTGTGTTTACATCTGGCGACCAAAACAACAAGCTTCTGAAATCAGGTACCCGACTATCGGCGGCTTTTTGGGTATCATAAACCGGCGAATAAAACTCTCGTTTTAACTGCAAGCCTTCATAATCCAAAACTACTGCGTGTGGGTCTATTTCAACGCCGCCAAGGTCGCCTTTGTAGGTGGTAAAGCTAAATACACCCTCATTAACGGTTGGGCCATAAAAGTATCTGTCCCTTATTACTTCAAGCTTTCTTACCTTCAAGGGATCAATTGCCATTACCTTATCTATATTAAATACCGGCACATCATCCAGTAAAACAATGGGGTCGCCGTCTAAAAAGCCTTTTTCGTTCAATACTTTAATGTGGTACCTACCCTTGGAGCGCACTATATTGTCTTCTCTCACATACTCGCGCAACACTTCTTCCATTGTGGTAAATCGGGTGTAGTTATCCAGCAGATAGGTTTTATAAGGCTGCGCAAAAAAACCGGCACTATCTACACCCGGATCATAAAACCGTTTGATTTTATTAAGGGCATATATATTTTGTACCTGCATGCCCAGGCTGTGCTGCTCTAAGGCCTTTTGTAAATCGGCAGACAAGGCTAATTGGGGCGTGATACGTTTACTGTATTGCTCCGAAAAGGGGCTCAAAACATCAATCCGGTAGGTTGAATCTTTTTCGGGATTGGTTTGGGCAACTACTTCACCGGGGCCAAATAACTGCTTGGTATTAAACACAAGGCGACCCAATGAATCACTCCTGGATGCATATAATTGTACCCTTTTGCCCGGCACACTCAAATATGCTACTATATCCTTTGCCGGAGCGCCCGTTAGTGTGTTGGTTATTTTCGCGCTTATCAGATGGTCATTATACTCTGGTAAAAAATTAAATGGCGACGACCCGCCATTTAGAATATTATTCCATTGGAACCTGCGCCAGCCTTGCGACAGCATCAGGTTATCCATAGCGGCATCAGCTTCGGCGTTTTGGTTTTTGATGTAATAACCTGCCGATTCTATATTGCCCCTCAAGTCCGATCTTAGCCACAGATAGTTAAATATATCATCAGCATCCATTTGCTGCAACGAATCGACCCGGTAAACCGAAAGTGATAAATTAGCCAACACAGCAGCCCCGTTTGCCCTTTTAGTGCCCACATTAATATTTACTTTTTTTCGTGTAGCGTATTGAGGTTGGTCGGCAGCCGCATCTATTTGTAGTAACTGTTTAGGACGCTTAAAATAAAGACGCTCACACACCGGCTGCCTGGCGCTGTTAAAAATGGTTATATGCGATATGCCTTCGCCCAGTTTGCTTTTATCGATGCTAAATGTAGCCACACCCGAATTAAGCGAAGAACTTAAAGCAGCTTTAACCAATTGCCTTGTATGCGCAAAAAGAAACACCTGATTGTCGCCGCTATTGCAGTTTACTGTAACATCTAAATTGGTTCCATTATCTTTTAGCTGCATTACATAGCCCCGGTTGTTGACCACGGGTAGTTCTTTAATAATCTTATTACCCTGGCTTGTTTTAATAATAGCCTTGTAGCTGTTGTTTGCCGCCGGTGTAAATGTAAAACTGCCAATACCAAACTTTAATGGCTCAAAGCGTACCACCGTATCGCTGTGCTGGTCAATTACAGCCCCCCGGTATATTGCAAGTCCGTTGCCATTGGGCGCAGTAACTTTAAAGGCTACCTTACTGTTTAAACCGCCCACAAGACTGCCCCCTTCAGGGAAAAATTGCACATCGTAAACCGGCACCGTTTCTTTGGCAGAAGCATCAGGCAACTTCAACGGATTTATAATGGTGATGTTTTTTTCAAAATAATAATCGGGATTAAAATTTTTCATCCAATTGGTATATGCGCGCAAGGTATAGTTGCCATTACTTACCGATACGGGTATGTATAACGAGCCGCTCCCTGTGCCATAATTCACAGCTATTTTAGCTTGCATTATACCGTTATGGCCATTATCTATTACGTCAACATAAACTACCTTGCTCAGGTTCAATAGCTGATGAAAAGAGGCATCAACACTATATATTTTAAACCAAATAATTTCGCCCGGCAGGTACACGCTTTTATCGGTATGCACATATATCTTTTCCTGTACGTTGTGCTGCCGGTATTGGTTAAAGCTGCTTTTTACCTGCTCAATTACCTGAGCAAAGCCCGTTGTTTGTGCAAGCAATAAAACCAAAAACGACGAAACTATAGTCTTAGTAATTCTGTTATGTTTTCCCATAGCTAAAAGCTGGTTTGTTTAACAATTATGTGAGCTGCCTTACCTGGCTGTTGTTTTAGTGTTTTGTTTGTGCGTTATGGCTTCCAAAATGGCGGAGGTAATGATTTACCTCTTATCCGGCAATCCGTACATTCGATAGTTGAATACGTGTAACCAATTAATACATTCATTTCTATAATGGCCGAAATTGGAATGCCATTTCCATCAATTATAAATTGCTGTACTTCGTGCTGCATATTTTTCGGATTATATATACGCGCCGTATCTGCCTCACAGTTATATGGATAAACAGGATACCACGCTGTCGGCAACTGGCGGTTGTCAATAAAAATGCGTTTCCGTTGTACGTTTGTGATAATTACAAATCCTATAACAGGTTCAGCAGGGTTAGATATACAATGGATATTACCCTGCAACTGTGAGGGCTGCGCGTCAAATATACTCCCTAACTGCTCGGTGTTTTTCTTAATGTTTTCCCAAAACGCATAGGCCTCTTTTGTTAAGGCATACTGGTTTACCAAAATAGAGTACCGCACTGAAATTTTCTCGGCGGTAGAAGGTATCGTTGTTACCGGTGCCTGGAATATAACATCTGATGTTAGCTTGGCTGATGATGCTATTACTGTATTACTTGATATATCGCCCGTATAGCAATAGTATGCGGCTTCATTCTCTTTTCTGCTCCTTACTTCTTTGGTTACCGGGTCTACAAGGAACCCTGATACGTATTTGGCATGAAATTTCCAGGCCTCTGTGTAATCCCAGCGATAATAGCGTGTACTGTTTGTTGCATCATGGGTATTAACATATACGTTCAAATTATTGCCCTTCGGTATAAAACCGATGCTATCAATAGGCGGTGTTTTTTTTACTGCTGTATAGTCTGAAGCATATTCCTTGCCATCGCCCGAAATATGCAGCCTGTATTTTTTTGACTGATCAAGCGTTAATGGCGCCGCCGAAGCATATTTTCCGTCCTGTCCGGGTATCGGCTGCAATTCTGCTATGGACGCTCCGGCTGCATCCTGAATAGTTACCGTGTAACCGGCCAGGCCGGATGTTTTAACATCATCGCCAAGGTTCACAGTTTGGCTTAGCTTAATAACTGTTATACTATCGCCAACATCAATTACCCCCTCTACCACCAGATAATGGTTGGGGCTGCTTATAACCGATGGGTTATACGGCTTTTTACACCCTCCGGTTATTCCACAAAGTATCGCCAAAAACCATATATATTTTTTCATAATCATTTTATCGTCAATTATTTCCAAAATTGAGGAGCTGTTACCTGCCCTCGTACCCTACAATCTGTACATTCTACTGTTGATGCTGTATATCCAATAACATGAAACCCATCCTTGCTTATTGTCGAAATTGGTATCAACCCACCATTTACAATTTGATTTTGAACATCATTAGCTCCGTTATGCGGGTTGGCAAACAAAACAGAATCTATTTGACAGAAAGCATCCACCTGCGGTTGCCAGGTTAATGGCAAATCGTTGTTTGATATAAATATTCGTTTGGTTTGCACATTCGTTACGCTTAAATAACCAACAACCGGCTCTGCCGGATTGGTTACATTATGAATATTTCCTTTTATCTCTGACGGCTGAGGATCAAATATGCTACCTAATTGTTCGCTGTTTTTCTTAATGTTTTCCCAAAATGCATACCCTTCTTTGGTTAACGCATACTGTTTTAATAAAATGCTGTATCTTATTTCAAGCTTCTCTGAATTGGATTGTATTAATGTAACCGGATTCTGTGATATAACATCCTGAACCAGCTTTGACGATGATGCCAGGACAATATTACTCGACTTATCTCCCGCATAGCAATAATAAATCTGTTCATCGTTTCCTCTAAACACAATCTCGCCGTTTTTTACTATCAATCCCGAATTGAACCTGGCGTGAAAGCGCCATGTTTCTTCATAGGCCCAACGGTAATATCGGGTGTTATTGGTGACATCATGAGTGTTCGAGTTTATTTGCAAGCCTTTCTCTGTTATTTTATATGTAATGCTATCAATTGGCGGGGTAGCTTTTACAGCCACGTAATCGGATACATATTCATTACCCGATGCGGTGATATGCAGGCGGTACTTTTTAGTATTATCCAGGTTTAAGCCAACGGCAATATATTTACCCGGGTTTGACATTGATGCTTGCAAGGGATAGATGGCACCACCGTCAGCCTCGACAGTTACCGTTGCATTTGATAACAGCGTTGACGACGGCTTTTCGGATAGGTTCACCGTTTTGCTTAATGTAATAACTGTTGAGTCGGCGCCGCTGTTTATTACCCCCTCAACTACAAGGTAACTATTAGGCGCCGAAATTGCTGGCGGGTTATAGGGTTTTCTGCACCCGGCAACTATACAGCCCAGTATTACAATAATACACCATATGTCTTTGTTTTTTATCATCATTATAATATCCAAAAATCAGGAGCAACTAATGTCCCATGTGCCCGGCACCCTGTGCAGCAAACGACAGAAGCGTCGTAACCAATAACGCTCCCGGCATGCGGTCTTATAACGGTATCTGTCGGGTTTAATTTCCTTTTTTGATAAACAGCCCCGGGCGCGCTCAGGCCGTCATTATTGAGGCGGTAACTAACCTTTTCACACAGGCCACCACCCGGCATATAGCGCCCTGCTTTAAACTTATTTAACAAATAAACTATGCCGGCCTCACTTTCAACTGGTAAATGCGCATTGGCGTTATGACAAGCCTGCGTAATTGCTGTAAGCATTATCAAATAAACCATATAATTGGCCCCCTATACATATTTGGTTAAAACCTGATGTTATAATTGATAAACGGAATTGGCCTTGCAAAAATGGATAGTTTATACCCGGTTATTATGCCCCCCTGCTCGGTAAAATAAGTGGAATAGGCATTTTGCCTGCCGGTTAAGTTATACACACCTATGGTGAATGAGTTGTGTGTGCGCTGATGCACTTTGTGATTCCCCTCAATGTTCATTGAAAAGTCCGAACGGAAGTAATCTGGTATCCGGTACTGGTTCCTGTCTGAATAATATACCCGCTCCGATCCGCCGTACTCATATTTGGCTACCGGCAATGTAATAGGCCTGCCTGTGCTATAAGTAACGTTTAACGAGACACTAAACCTGTGCGAAAAGCGGTAATTGCCGATAAAGTTAAACGCGTGTGGCTTATCAAAGTTGGCCGGATAGTACGTGCCGCCATTAATCAACTCTCCTTCATTAGGATTGGTTTGCCTTAAGAACGTGCGCGAGTAGGTATAGGTTATCCAGCCATTGGCCTTGCCTGTAGTTTTCTTTAGCAAAAATTCAATGCCGTAAGCCTTGCCTTCGGTACCCAATACGTCATTTTCAATGTGGTGGTTCAACACCAGGTTGGCCCCGCTGCGGTAATCCAGGTAGTCCCTTAGCCTTTTGTAATAAATTTCAACAGATGTCTCGATGGTGTTTGCCTTCATGTTATGGTAAAGGCCAAGCGATACCTGATCGCCATATTGTGGCTTAATATTAGGATCGCTCAGTTGCCACACATCAGTAGGGGCAATGGCAGTTGTGTTTGATAATAAATGAATGTATTGCCTTAACGTGTTGTAGCCTCCTTTTAAAGAAGTATTATCGCCCAATTGGTACCGTGCAGAAAGCCGAATCTCGGGTCCGGAGTATGTTTTAATGAACTTCCCGCTGCTATAATTTGTACTATCGAGCAGGTTTGAGGTTGTTTTTGGCAAATTAGGTGCATAATTATAAACCAATTGCGGCCCCAGGAAATTGTAAATGGAATACCTGATGCCTCCGCTTACCGAAAAGTCTTCGGTAAAATCATACTTATCGCCCAGGTACAAGGCGCTCTCCAAAGCCTGCTGTGCCGGGATAACATCAGGCGCCACCAATGATTTGGGGTTATTTGGCTGAAAATTTCCGGGATGTAGCTTATAAAAAATAGATGTTAAACCAAAATCAATGGTGTTTTTACGGTTAAAGTAATAAACAAAATCAGCTTTAAAGTTGGTTTGGTTGATGTCGAAATTAAGCTTATAGGCGTTAACCGGGTTATCATAGCTGGCAATGTCATATTGATACCTGTCTATACCTGCTCCAATTACACTAAACAGCTTATCGTTAAAATTGTGTTTCCATTTAATGTTGGCGTTGCGGTTGCTGTATCCGTATGATGTATCGCTGTTTAGTTTAAATTTATCTTTACTCAGATAAGTAGTTACATAAATGTTATTTTTCTCGTTTATCTGGTGGCTAATGTCGAGGTTTAAATCGTAAAAGGATGCCTGGCTGTGTTTATAAGCATCGGGCAGCAATTTCAACAGCCAATCAGAGTAGGTAGTGCGGCCGCCAAATGAAAACGAGGTCTTATCTTTAATGATAGGCCCCTCCACATTAAGCCTGCTGGTTATTAAACCAATGCCTGCCGAACCGGTAAACTTCTTTTTATTGCCTTCGCGATTGGTAACATCCAGCACCGATGACAGGCGCCCGCCAAACTTTTCCGGAATACTGCTTTTGTAAAGTTCAATATCTTTAACAATGTCGGGGTTAAATGACGAGAAAAACCCAAAAAAATGGGAGGGGTTATAAATTGTAGCGTCGTTCATTAAAATAAGGTTCTGATCGGCCGATCCGCCACGCACATTGAAACCTGTTGTAGCTTCGCCAACCGATTGTACTCCCGGCAGCGTTAATACCACCCTTAAAACGTCGGCCTCGCCAAATACCGTTGGCACCTGTTTAATGCTCTTGATATCCAGCCTGTTTACGCCCAATTGTACATTACGCACATTGGCCACCTTCTCGGCCGATATTTTTACTTCCTTCAGGCTGGTAATTTGCTCTTTCATTTCGATGATTAGCTTTCCGTCAGAATAAAGCACAATTTGCCTGCGCGTATCGCGCATCCCAAGTCCACGGATACTTAAAATTTGGCGGCCTTTGGGCAGGCTGATGGTAAAATAACCAAACTGATCTGTTGCAACCCCTGTTTTGGTATTAGTAACAAAAATGCTTCCCCCAATTACCGCCTCGCCAGATTTACTATCACGAACATAACCAGATAGTGTTGCATTACCGGGACCAATGGTATTTGTTTTGTTACCTATTTCATATAATTTGTTTTCGGTTGTCGCTTCTGGAACAACCTTTTCTTTCTGATCGGTAAATTCCGCTACGGTTGTGGTCACATTGTTTTTTACCGCCTGGGTGCCGGGTTTACCTCCAAAAAAGCCGGCGGCAAGCGATGGTTGTATTTCGCGTCCTTTGGTTAAAAACACCTGGCGATCAGCTGTTATAGCGTAACGAAAAGCAGTATTTTTGAATGCGGCATCCAGCACTGCTTCAACCGGTTTATTATCTAACTTAATTGTTACCTTTAAACTATCAAATAGTGAGGGCTCATAGTAAAAGTGATACCCTGTTTGGGCTTCAACATCGGCAACAAGTTGCCCGATAGTAGCCTGCTGAAAGTTTACACTTATTGTTTTAACCGCAGTTTGCTGGGCATTACCAACCTTCATCAGGATCAAAAACCAAAAACTTAGAAAGTAAATTTTTTTCATTAGCATATTTATTTTTCGCAATGCCCTATATCTGGTGAAGATTTAACAGCTATTTTGGGGTTGATACAATATTTTATAAAGCTTACTTATTTTTATAACTGATCATACCTGGCTGCAATCAAATACATTGCTTTTTCCGGGTTATCATTAAATTTAATTTTATTTGCCTTTATATATTGCTGCAGTTCTTTCTTCTTATCCTTCAATACATTCAGGAAAGTACCTTGCCCTCCAATACTATAATAATTGCTACCCTTTTTTAAATAGTAATGCTTTTTAGCTTCTGTAAAAAAGGTTTCGAGTGTGGTTTGCGTTGATATGCTTTGAATGCTTTTTGTCCATTTAACCAACACCTGCAGGTTGCCGACATATACCTGTTCATACAAACCGCTGCTTATTGATGATGCCACATTTGTTGAATCGGCCGCAACGTATACGAAGTGATGGTTAAGCAAATCAAAACTCTGAATCCTGGAGTTTATTAATGAGTATTTAGAAAAGCCATTATACAACAAAGTTACCACCAGGTCTTTGTTGATGTCGTACATCATTGGCACATTTGCGTAATATATACCATCATAATTAACCGAACCTGTTTTGAACGCGTTTATATCTAAAAAACAAGCATTGCCTTTTATTAAAGGATCATAAAATTCATATTCGGGGCCATTATACAGGCGGGACATTTGACCTATAGAAGTATTGTAGCCGTCAACTACGTGGCCAATGGCAATTTTTTGCATGGTACTGTCATCCGTTGCCGTTTGCCCGAAGGCGTGGCTGCTTAAATAAGTGAAGGCGATAAAAAAGCATAGGGCCAGTTTGTTTGTCATTTAGGTTTTATAAAGATGAAATGTACATTACTTTTAATTAACAATCAAACCGCTCACTCCAAAAGGCCTGTTACATTAATAATGTATTGATTATGTTACAATTGCATTGAAATAATAATATTACGGAAGTATGAAACTGATTGAAACAAGGGTTGTTAAATATTTATATATGCCCCGCGATAGATGACGCCGCCGGTTGTACCCGACAGGTATTTCAATATAGGTTACTTTATTGTTTTGTAACTTTAAGCTCCATGCAAACCTCCGCGACTTACATTTTTTTTCTCCAGGTATAGCATTAGGATCTGCGCAAATTGTCAATTGATAAGTTCTAACACTTGTTGCAGGTTTCTTTATCAAAGAACTGTTATAATAATGCTTTACCAAACCTTCGTTAATCGCGGTATTTGGATCGGGCTTGTGCTGACTTGGCACGCGGTTGTTTTTGGGGTAAACAAACAACATACACATGAATAAAAATCCGGCGCATACCGCAAAGCTGCTTAGTTTTCTTTGCATAAAGGCTTTTAGTAAGATTAAGTTTTTTTGGTTGGCTAAAAGTATACACCAATATTTATGGGTACAAATAATAATATGGAACGTTTGTTAAACAATAGGGGGGCATTTGTTAAAAAGGGGGGGGGTATTGGGGCATGCGTCCTGCCGAAAGTACTCTTCAGGCACTGACGTCTCATCTGCTCCCTTGTTCGCCAGCCTAAGGTTAGCCGCACGGGGTCTTCCTGCTTCGGGTGCTCCCCCCCGATACCATCGCCCTGGGTTAACGCCTCCCACTATCAAAGATCATTCGGATTTTATCCTTTGTTTGAACCCACACCAGGCGAACAAATAAAAAAAGGGCCGATCTGTTGAAGATTGGCCCTTGTATTTTTTAGGAGACTAATGTTATTACAGCTTCCGTTTAACCTCTACGTTTTCGTAAGCTTCAACAATGTCGCCTACTTCAATATTGTTGAAGTTTTGGATGTTCAAACCGCACTCGTAACCAGTCAATACTTCTTTCACATCGTCTTTAAAGCGTTTCAGTGAGGCAAGCTCGCCGGTGTAGATAACCACGCCATCACGAACGATACGGATTTTGCTGTTACGGTTAATTTTACCATCCAGCACCATACAACCTGCAATGGTACCCACCTTGCTGATCTTGAAGGTTTCTCGGATCTCCACATTCGCAACAATCTTCTCTTCAAAGGTTGGTGCAAGCATGCCTTCCATCGCCGCCTTAATTTCGTTAATGGCATCGTAGATGATAGAGTATAGCCTGATATCAATCTGCTCAGCCTCGGCCAGTTTACGGGCGCTTCCCGAAGGACGAACCTGGAAACCAATGATAATAGCATCTGACGCAGAAGCCAGCAATACGTCAGATTCAGAGATCTGACCCACCGCTTTTGATATTATGTTAACCTGTATCTGCTCGGTAGATAGTTTCAGCAACGAATCTGATAACGCCTCGATAGATCCATCCACGTCGCCCTTAACAATAATGTTAAGCTCTTTAAAGTTACCAACTGCCAAACGGCGGCCAATTTCATCAAGTGTAATATGTTTCTGCGTACGTAAACCTTGTTCGCGTTGTAATTGTAAACGCTTGTTGGCAATTTCACGTGCTTCAACTTCACTTTCCAATACGTTGAATTTATCGCCCGCTGTTGGCGCGCCCTGCATACCCAATACCTGTACCGGTGTTGATGGGCCGGCAGATTCAACCCTTTGACCACGCTCATTGGTTAATGCCTTAACACGACCGCTGTAGCAACCGGCCAAAATAGGGTCACCTACTTTTAAACGGCCGGCCTGTACCAATATAGTGGTTACAATACCACGGCCTTTATCCAACGCCGCCTCAATAACAGTACCTACGGCACGTTTATTAGGGTTTGCTTTTAATTCAAGCAATTCGGCTTCAAGCAATACTTTCTCTAACAGCAATTCGATATTTAAGCCTGTTTTGGCCGATATCTCTTGTGTTTGGTATTTACCACCCCACTCTTCAACCAAAATATTCATGGCCGATAATTGCTCGCGGATTTTATCCGAGTTGGCTCCGGGCCTGTCAATTTTGTTGAAAGCAAAGATGATTGGTGCACCTGCAGCCTGCGCGTGGTTTATGGCCTCACGGGTTTGCGGCATCACGCTATCATCAGCAGCAATTACAATAATTACGATATCTGTTACCTGTGCACCCCTTGCACGCATGGCGGTAAACGCCTCGTGACCCGGTGTATCCAGAAATGTTATTTTTCCTTTATTATCCGGCAAAGTAACCTCATAGGCGCCAATGTGCTGGGTAATACCGCCGGCTTCGCCGCCTATTACGTTTGTTTTGCGGATAAAATCCAACAATGATGTTTTACCATGATCCACGTGACCCATGATGGTTACGATAGGAGCACGGGGAACCAAATCTGCCGGATCATCGGGTTGGTCAAGGTTGGCCTCTTCATCCTGTGGCTTCACAAATTCAACCTGGTAGCCAAATTCATCGGCCACAATGGTTAATGTTTCTGCATCAAGCCTTTGGTTGATAGATACGAACATGCCAAGGCTCATACAGGTAGATATAATCTGTGTTACAGATACATCCATCATTAATGCAAGCTCATTGGCAGTTACAAACTCGGTAACCTTTAATACTTTCGATTGCAGTTCCTGCTCCATTGCCAATTCATCGGCGCTGGCGGCAACGTCATCACGTTTTTGACGGCGGAATTTGGCCCGCTGTGCAAACTTACCTGATTTACCTGCACCGCTTAAGCGAGCGAGTGTTGCTTTAATCTGGTCTTGTATATCTTTTTCTGAAGGTTCTTCCTTAGGACCGGTATTTTGCGGCGCATTATTACGGTTGCCTCTGAAATCGGGGCGGTTTCCACCACCACCTCCTTGCTGAGGGCCTCCGTTTCCTGGCGCACCATTACCCCGATTCCTGAAATCCGGACGGTTGGGGTTAATAGTACCGCCACCCGATGGGGTATGCGGAGGATGATTGCCTCCACCGCCTTGTTGGTTTTGCGGATGGTTGCCACCGCCACCTTGCTGCGGATTGCCCTGACTATCTTTACGTTTCCTTTTGCGCTTATGATCGGCGCTGTTTGAATTTGATGAAGATGCTATAGGATTACGCTTTGGCGCATTAACCGGCAATTGTATTTTACCAATAATATTAGGCCCTGTAAGGCGTTCGGCCTTGGCCCGTATTACGTCATCATCACCATCTGCAGGTGCTTCGGCCGGGGTTTCAACAACAGGGGCTTGCACTGCAGGCGGTTTTGGAGCCTCTACTTTAGACTCTTCTGCCTTTGGCATTTCAACAACCGGTGGTTTGGGTGCTTCTGCCTTAGGGGTTTCTGCAACAACCGGCTTTGGTGCTTCCACAACTGGCTCTGGTTTTGGCGCTTCTACTTTCGGCACTTCAGCAACAACCGGTTTAGGCGCTTCCACAACTGGTTCTGGTTTAGGCGCTTCTGCTACAACCGGCTTGTCGGCAACAGGCTGCGGCTTCGCATTCAGATTATTAAGGTCAATTTTTCCAATTACCTTAACTCCGGGCAATACATCGCTGCGCTCCTCGGTTTTCACCGGGGCAACAGGAGCAGCAGGCTCAACCGGTTTCGGTTTTTCGGCCTGCGGCGCAGTATATTGGCCGGCATTTTTGATCAGTATTTCTTCGTTCTCAAAATCGCGCGAACGGCGGTTTTCAACCGGTCTTTCAGGCAGCGGTGCAGTTTCCTCTTTCCTTATCTTACCGATACTGATCTGCTTGGCTTCCTCTTTAATACTTTTATCAAAGGCAAATTCCTTCAACAACGCATTGTACATGTCGCCATTTAGCTGGGCCATGGGGTGCTTATCAACCTTATAGCCTTTAGTCGCCAAAAAATCGACAATGGTACCCATACCAATGTTGAGCTCTTTTACCGCCTTAATTAATTTTATTGATTTGTCTTCTGACATTTATTATATTTTCTCTGCTAATTATCGCAAAAATACGATTTTAATTTTGGTTATTATGCTTATTCAAACTCAGCATTCAATATTGATAGCACTTCTTTTACCGTTTCTTCTTCCAGATCGGTACGTTTTACCAACTCGCCAACAGTTAAAGCCAATACCGATTTTGCTGTATCTAAGCCAATACGCTTAAATTCATCAATAATCCAGCTATCAATTTCATCTGAGAATTCTTCGATATCCACATCCTCATCATGTTCATCAGCCTCGCGGTAAACATCTATTTCATAGCCGGTTAATTTACCAGCCAGTTTAATATTATGACCACCACGGCCGATAGCTAAAGAAACCTGGTCGGGCTTTAAGTACACAGCTGCTGTTTTTTTCTCATCATCTAATTTAATAGATGTGATTTTGGCCGGCGACAACGCGCGTTGAATATAAAGCTGAATATTATTGGTGAAGTTAATCACATCAATATTTTCATTTTTTAATTCACGAACGATACCATGTATACGTGAACCTTTCATACCTACGCAGGCACCAACCGGATCAATACGATCATCATATGATTCTACGGCAACCTTGGCCCTTTCGCCCGGTTCGCGTACAATTTTTTTAATGGTGATCAATCCGTCGAAGATCTCGGGTACTTCAAGCTCAAACAAACGCTGTAAAAACTCGGGCGCTGTACGCGAAATGATGATCTTAGGGTTGCTGTTCAGCATATCTACCTTATGAACAACCGCTTTTACACTATCGCCTTTTTTAAAGTAGTCGGCCGGGATCTGCTCTGTTTTTGGAAGCAACAATTCGTTACCTTCATCATCCAATACCAAAGTTTCTTTTTTCCAAACCTGGTAAACTTCGCCTGTAACAATTTCGCCCACACGATCTTTGTATTTTTTAAAGATCTCGTCTTTCTCCAATTCCAGAATTTTTGAAACCAGTGTTTGGCGTGCCGCTAAAATAGCACGGCGGCCAAAGCTTTCCAGGGTAATTTGCTCAATTTGCTCGTCGCCAACTTCCAGGTCCGGATCAAACAATTTGGCCTCGGCCAGTTCAACTTCCAGGTCATCGTCTTCGCTAAACCCATCTTCCATAACCTTACGGGTGCGCCAAATCTCTAAGTCACCGTTATCGGTATTAACAATTACGTCGCAATTTTCATCTGTGCCGTATTTTTTCCTGATCATGCTTCTGAAAACGTCTTCCAAAACGCTCATCATGGTTGGGCGGTCAATGTTCTTGAAATCTTTAAATTCCTGAAAAGAATCAATTAAATTAATATTGCTCATTTTCTACTTGAATGATATTAAAACTTTTGTTTCTGTTATTTTATCTAATGGGATAACGCTTTCAACAGTTTCGGCCTTTTTCCCTTTTTCTTTTATTTTTTCTTCAATTATAATAGCGTCTTCGGTTAATGCCGATAAAACACCCTCTCGTTTTACGCCATCGGCCATTTTGATACCCAATGTGCGCCCAACATTCTTGGCATATTGCCTTGCCGATGAAAGCGGAAAATCAATCCCCGGCGACGATACTTCCAGGTTGTAGGCTGTTTCAATTACGTTTTCTTCCTCTAAATGGAAGCCCACATGCCTGCTTACCGCCACACAATCGTCAATACCTACACCGTCATCGCCATCAAGCAACACTATAAGTTTTCCGTTTGAGTGCATTTTAACATCCACCAAAAACAAATTCGGCTTATCGGCTATTTTTTCTCCTACCAGTTCCCTTACTCTTTTTTCAATGTTCATTACCCGCCCGTTTTTTGATTGATAATTTTTAATTGATAAAATAAAAGAGGGGGCTATTTGCCCCCTCTTTTATTAATTGACTGCAAATATAATCAAATTTATTAATTTTTCAACTATCAAATAGGGTTATTGCTTAAAAATCAAATCTGTATAGTGCAAGCTGCCCAGTTTGTTTTTTCCTAATATAAAATCAGAGGCCTTGCTATTGGCATCAAATTTATAGTAGCGTACAAAATAAGTTTGCTGCGCGATAAAAGGGGTGTCGGGCGTAAAAACCACCACGCTATCTGTAACCACATACTTGCCCGGCTGTATGGGCTGATAGTTTTTTAGCTCGGTATCTATCGGCATTTTAAATACAGGCACCAGGCTTTGCCAGTTGCCACCGGATGAGTCGCGGTTGATATCCTGGACTATTAATGGGTCGAGGCCTGTTATTTTGAGGGAATGCTTATCGGGGGTAAGGTTAATTTTAACGTTGTTGACTTTGGGTTTATCGGAGGAGCAGCCAGCGTAAAAGAGGGTAATAAGCAAAAGTGCCTGATAAAAAAACAAGTGATTCGAGTTAGTAAAATTCGACAAAATACTGAAGAGCGATTGACGCACATCGCATGGTGACGAAGACTCACCCGGCGAGGCTACGCCCGCCACCCTCTCTTCGGCTTCGCCGGAAAGAGGGGCTTGAAAATTTATTAATTGTTTTTTTTTAACATTGTGATATTCACCGTTCAAGTCCCTCTTTCCACCGTAGGTGAAGAGAGGGTGGCGGGCGTAGCCTCGCCGGGTGAGTCTTCGCCCGCGTTCAAAACGGATGCTTTTGTGCCGTCCCATTATTTCTTCAACGTTTGTTCAAATAATTTATAAATCCGTTTATACTCATCCGTCCAGCTGCTGGGCTGTTCAAAGGCGTGGTCTTCTACGGGGTACGATGCCAGCTCCCAATTTTCTTTGTGCAACTCAATTAATCTCTGGGTCAGCCTGATTATATCCTGGTAATTCACGTTCTGATCTATCATCCCGTGCAACATCAATAAATTGCCTTTTAAGCCATTGGCAAAGTAAATGGGTGAACTTTTGCGGTAAGCTGCTTCATCTGTAAAAGGTTCGTTTAAAATATTGGAGGTATACTCATGATTATAATGCGCCCAATCTGTAACCGAGCGGATAGCACCGCCCGCCGCGAAAACATCGGGCTCGGTAAACATGCCCATCAGCGTAATAAACCCGCCGTATGATCCGCCGTATAAGCCAACGTGTTTGGGGTTTACGCCATATTTATCAACCAGGTACTTTACGCCATCAACCTGGTCGGATAGGTCTTTGCCCCCCATATGCCGGTAAATACCTGTGCGCCAGTCGCGGCCGTAACCCGCGCTTGCCGTATAATCAATATCAATCACAGTATAACCATTGTCGGCCAGCATATTGTTAAACATAAACTCGCGGAAGTAATAGCTCCAGGAATAAGTTACATTTTGCAGGTATCCTGCGCCATGCACAAAAACCACCGCCGGTTTGGCGGGGTCGGCCTTTTTGGGGAGGTAAAGGCGGGCGTAAACATCGCTGCCATAACGGTTCTTAAAGGTGATAATTTCCGGGGCACGCCATTGGTATGATTCGTATTCTTTGCTTATGGATTTGGTAACCTGCACCGCCCTGGCACCGGGCTTATTGGCCTGCACATATAGTTCCCATGGTTTGTTAGAGTAGGAGTAGCGGATAGCCAGCCACTTTTCGTCGGGCGATAGTGTTACGTCGTTGCCGCCCTTCATGCCGGTTATTTTTGTTGGCGTCCCGCCATCAACCGGCAGACTATAAAAATCCGTCAACCCGGGATGATCGATATTAGCGGTGAAGTAAAACCTTTTTTTATCGTTGGATAACTGCAAGGTTTGCACTTCCCATTTGCCACTGGTAATTTGCTTTTTTACGCCGCTATTAACATCAATTACGTAGATGTGGGAGTAACCGCTGGCCTCGCTCTGAAAACAAAAATGATCATTGTCGATAAACCCAACATTCCCTGTCGCCGAGTTTTCAATTCCGGGACCACCAATCCAGGCTTCATCGCGCTGGCGGTCAAGCAGGCTAAGCTTGCCGGTAGCGGCGTCCAATCGCATAATCCAGCGGTCTTTATTATCCTGGGCCGATATTACAACAACTGCATGGGCGCTGTTCTCGCTCCATAACACGCCTTCTATGGTTACCAGCCTGTCGGCATTTGCCTTTTTATAAGCTTCCTGTTCTTTAGGATAATCTTTTAAATAATCGGGCTGGTCTTTAATTCCTGGGATATCGGCCGTGCTGATGCGATAAACAGAATCGCGCTGACGGTCATAAATAAAAGTTTCGGACGTTGATGATGGACGGCCTACTTTTGAACGATTGGGAATATCCTCCGTGAACCCCGATTCGGTTACATAATTAGGCACGATGCTGTTTTTAACGTCATCGGCCGGCTTTGTAAGCCGGTAAGTAACAAAGCGTTCATCGGGGCTTATTTTAACCCGCCCAACTCGTTTTGTTCCAAAAACCAGTTCCCTCAATCGCTTCGGCGCCAACTCTGCACTTTCAGTTGAGTCTTGTTTTTTCTCTTTCTTCTCAACTTTAACAATATCAAACAATTCCAGCTGCTGCCTTTTAAGCCATTTTTCTTCTTCGTTAAGTTCGTCGTTGCTCTTTTTACTTTTTGATTTAACAAAATTAGTTAGCTGCTCCAACCCATTTCCGTTAAGTTTCATGGAGAACAGGTTACTGCCTTGAGAAAATATGATGTGGTTTTCATCGCCGTTAAAAACCGGCGAACTTTCTCCTTCCTCGGTATGAGTAAGCTGCGTTATTTTGCCCGTTTTGAGATCTTCTAAAAACAAATCTCCGTTTTTTTCAAAAACTTTTTGAGTGCGCTTTTTATTCCAATTACCATTTTCTGCCGGTAAACCGCGCTTATTGGCAATGCTTACTTTTTGTGGTGCCGCACCGGCAGGCGTAGCGGCAAACAATTCATCCGGCCCGGTTTTATCTGCATTCCAGGTAAAAAGAATTTTCTTACTGTCATCGCTCCAGTGAATGTTTGATGGGGATACGCCTATCCATTTTGGATCGCGCATAATTTTTTCAATGGTAAGGGTATCCAGCTTTTGGGCAAAAGCACCGGCAGTATTGGCAAGCAACAACAGCGTAAATATTTTTTTCATGAGTCAGTCTTATTTTGCGTAACTAATACGCGATGCAATTTAACAGTTTGGCTTTGCTTTGCTAATTTTAGGCGTTTATTGTTACAAATGGAAATTAAAGGCGACGGTTTTATTTTACGGGAGTTGCGGTTGGCCGATGCTAAATCGTTACAAAAACATGCCGATAACACAAGGGTTTTTGATGCCCTTCTTGATCGCTTTCCATCGCCATATAAAATTGCGGATGCCGTTGATTTTATAGGGCTTGCAATGGCCGACAAAGTGCAAACTAAGTTTGCGATAGTTATTAACCACGAAGTTGCAGGCGTAATTGGCATTGATTTAAGGGTCGATATTTATCGAAAATCCGCATTAATTGGATATTGGCTGGGCCAGGAATATTGGGGAAAAGGCATAATGCACAAAGCTGTGAAACAGGTTGTTGATTACGGCTTTGCCAAACTTGATATTGTAAGGCTGCAGGCGGGCGTATTGGGCAACAATCCAAAATCGATGCGGGTATTGGAAAAAGCGGGTTTCGTAAAAGAAGCTATCTGTAAAAATGCCATTATTAAAAATGGTCTTATTTTAGATGAGCATTTATACGCTATACTTAAGCCTTCCGTTTAATTAACAAATCTGCCCGATAAATCCACCGTTCGGGCAAACGGGTTTAAAAACTGGTTAACCAGTATAGCAAACTCCCGGCGGGTTATTGGCCGGTTAACATCAAAATCCGTTTGGAATTTATATTGGTTTTTCCAGGCCTTGGCCATGGAGATGTGCAGGGTTTTAGGATCAGTTAGCGTTATCTCGCTTATAAGCGACAGCGTGTTTTCTACTGTAAATTTTAGCGCGGGCTTTTCCCTGTTGAACCATAAAAATGTACGGGTATAAATATCATTTAATACCGGTTCAATCTCGGCCGTATTAACAGTCGAATCGGGCATAAACAGTACATCAGTTTTATTACTATCCAATTTTTGCACTCCCTTTAATAAACCGGTTGCCCCAACCTGCTGCACTGCCCTAAAATAATGATCGTTTTGGTTCACATCGGCAAATGGAAGCAGGTAGCTTTTAAAATCAAGTAGTTCGCCCTGTACAGTGCGTGCGTTTAATTTGTGGGTAGTAGTTTTAAAAAACGCACAAAATGCTGCTGCTGCTCCGGCACCCTGGCCCAGCATAAGCTGGTTGGGCAGATATTGAATGTCATCCTCGGGGAAAAACGAACTCGTTATCAACAGGTTCTCTGCGCCCGGCGCTACAACAGCGCCTAATGGAATACAATATACCGGCGGTTGCGGGTAACTGTTTGATGTGTTCTTTTTATCATCACTACGGCCCTTATAACCATCGCCTGTCGCGATGCTGGTACGATAGGCGGTAGACTGGTAGTTATTGGCCATTAAATCCGCTGGCTTAAAATTGACATGCAGTTTTTCGGCTATTGCAGCATCGCGGGTGGCGTCAATAATCACCCTTGTTTTTATTTGTTGCGATTTTGAATCCTGGCTAACGGTTACCACCCAACCATCCCCGTCTTTTTTTACCGTGCCAACAGTGGTGTTTAACTTTATAGTGAGATTTTTGACGGTATCGGTCATTTTTTTTATGATGGCCGCCCCGGTGAATGGCTCTAAACGAAGAGGGGCATTATACGCGGTATCGCGGCCCGGAGTGTTTTTATAAAAAATCATTACCCATTTTCGAAATTCGCCCCAAATACCTGATTGCAGGTTACGCCCGTTACCGATAGTTATCATTGTTTGAGCCTGCATTGATGGGCATAATTGCGGGCCAGCTTCAACAAGTACTGTTTTAATTTTGCTGCGGGCTCCCTGTATGGCCGCCGAGGCGCCGGCAGGACCACCGCCAATTACAAGGATATCGGTTTTAATGGTTTGGGCATATGTAAAGGAGCATTTTAACAGCAGCAGTACTAAAAACAGTTTTTTTATCATCGGTTTAAATAACACGTACAGAACGCTAATTTAGGCTAAAGCTTGCTGTACTATAAAATTATACCTAATTTAATTTTTTTATAGACATATGACAGACCAACAAATGAGGTTCCCGATAGGGAAGTTTGCACCACCGGCATCCTATACCGACGAAAACATTCGCGAATGGATAGACGACCTGCGCACGCTGCCCGGTAAATTGCGTAACGCAATAGCCGGTTTAAACTACCAGGAACTGGATACCCCGTACCGTACCGGCGGCTGGACATTGAGGCAAGTGATCCATCACCTGGCCGACAGCCACATGAATTCAATCACCCGGTTTAAGCTGGCGCTTACCGAAAACAACCCGGTTATAAAACCATACGAAGAAGCCGACTGGGCTTTACTCCCCGATTATCGCCTGCCGGTAGAATCATCATTAAAAATGTTAGAAGGCATACACATCCACATGGTTGCCTTATTTGAAAGTTTTACCGAAAACGAGTGGGAACGTTCTTTTGTGCATCCGGCATCCGGCGATACTGTTTCGCTTAAAAAAGGGTTGGCATTATACTCATGGCACAGCAAACACCATTTAGCCCATATTACCGAGACAGTGAAGAAATTTATTAAGTAGGTCAAAGGCGAAAGGGTAAAAGTAAAAGGGTTTTAGTAGTTAACTGACGAGGGCTTCTGTTTCCTATCAAAAGGCCTTGGCTTCCACGTTCGCCGCAAAAAAACCTTTTACTTTTACCCTTTCACCCTAAACAGATGGAAAGCTTAGGTAAAAAGTAGTGCCGATACCAATGGTTGTTTCAAACCATATTTTGCCGTTGGCATTCTCAATTGAATTTTTCACAAAGGCAAGCCCAAGGCCCGTTCCGGAGCTTTTGGTGGTAAAATTGGGTTCGAATATCTTTTCGCGCATATTTTCGGGAATCCCGTTGCCATTATCTTTTATGGTAAGCAGTACATTTTTGCTGGTAATTAGGTAATTGATATCTATCAACCCTTTTCTATCCGGCGGGGTGGCCTCTATGGCATTTTTTAATAAATTATTAAAACAACGCAGCAACTGATCCTTATCGGCATTAATCATAAAGGGGGGCTCCGGCGGCTGATACATGATATGCATATTGTCCATTTGCTTAAATATGGTAACCGCCTGGTTAAGCATTTCAAAAACATTTAATTGTTCGATACGGGTATCGGGCATTTTGGCAAAAGCCGAAAACTCAGACGCGATTGAGGATAAACTTTCTATTTGTTCGACAAACGATTTGCTGAAGCGCTCGAATTTTTGATCGAATTTAGGGTCCTTGTCGCGCCACGATTTATCAAGCAGTTGCAAACCTAATTTTAGCGGGGTTAACGGATTTTTAATTTCGTGAGCTACCTGTTTAGCCATTTCGCGCCAGGCGCTTTCACGCTCAGACTGTGCCAGCCTGTTCGCACTATTTTCAAGGGCCGATATCATTTTATTGTACTCTTTAACCAATGCCCCAATTTCATCATTTCGCTGCCATTTTATCGGTTCGTTTTTTTTGCCATATATGGTTTTGCTCAACGTTTCCTGTATGAAGCTTAACGGCGTGGTAATTTGCCTTGCAATAATAATAGCAAATAAACCAATAGCTATAAACACCAGCGTATAAACGTTTATCATCACGTTCAGCAGCGCTGTTATGCGTTCTTTATAATCTGCTTCGTTCGAAAAATAAGGCAATTGGATATAGGCTATTATCCTTCCAGAGCTTGTAATGGGCGCATAAGCGGCTTTATAACTCAATTCGCCTATCCGCTCATCATTTACAAATTCTGTTTTTTGCAGGCGGCTTAAATAGATAAAAGCCCGGGAGTTCATTTTTTTTGCTACCAGGCCGGCTTCGTACATTTTGGGCTGGGTTGTTACCAGCGGTACTCCGTTTGTATCAAACAAAACCAGGTCGGTTGAATAGGTTTTGGCCATTATGTCAAAATCAACCTGGCTTTTTTCGTTTACATTGTATATGTACTTGTTTAACGCTCCCGTTTGAAAAGCCTCGGCGATACGGGTTATTTTATTACGGATTTGTTTATCCTGCTGGCTTTGATACTGGCTCCCTATTGATACAAAAGTGATAAAACCAACCGCTATCAGCGTAACAACAACCGCAAAAATCATTACAAACTGTATGCGCGTTTTATAAAGTACCTTATCAAAATTGATCCGGAAATTCCAGCGGATTTTGTCATCCTTGATGCTTAAAATTCTTACGCGTACCCATGCACCCCTGACAATAATAATAATTGCGCTGAATACCAGCAAAGCCATAAAAAAGAAGGTGATGGACGTTACCCCATTATAAAGCGGGTTTGTTTCCTTACTTGCTACAACTATGTTACGTTTGTTGGGCTTATAAATAAGGTGTTCGTATTTTGTAAAGGTGTTGTACCATTCGGGGTTGTTTGTCCTGGTGGTTTTTATAATATATTTTTTTAATACCCCTTTAAAATCGGGATTATTAAGCGTATAAACATAAGTGCCCCGCTGGCTTTGCAGGCGATTATCGTAATAATACGCGTACGAATAGTCTTTAAATTCATCTTCGGATTGCAGCGACCCATCTATCAATAAATCGGGGAAGGCACCTAACGATTGAAGGGGTTTTGAGGTAAACTCAATAGCCAGGGTGCCCAATTGTTTGTTCCTGCTTTTTATGGGGAGTATCGCAAAGTAGCTCTGAAGCCCAAACGATGCCGTTCCCCGGTAAAAATAAGATGTTGGCACAACCTTATAGGAGTTATATACAACCTGATCTTTGAAGCTGGTTATCGGAACATCATCTTCAACAAGGGGCTGGTCGTTAGCATCATATTCGTGTATTTTAACTACATACTTTGATAAGTACCCGTCAAAATATAATTTCTGAAAACGGGTTAGCAGGTACTCGGTATTATGTACATTTTCCTTAAAATAGCGCACAATGGCTGTATCAATAAGAATCCGTTTCTCTGTTTTTATAAAAGTATTTTCGGCATCATGATCAACCGGGTCTTCTAACCGGTGTACCAGTTTTTTGCGCACAACCTCTTCTTTAATACTTTCAAAATGGTTTAACTTAATGGCCGATATTAATGAGCATATTAAAAGTACGCCCAAAAAGGAGGTTGTGGTAAGTTTGCTTCTGTGGTATATAAAACCAAACGCCCTTATCAATACCAGCATCATCCACAACAGGTAAAACAGGCTAAAGCCATAATACCGGGCAAAAACAGCCGTGCTGATAGCAACACCTGCTATTAGTAGTAATAACTGGTGCACCCGCGGCACACCCAGCCTAAGGCATATAAAAAGAACAACGTCATCAACAAGATAAAAAATAAGGAAACTAAAGCATAACATTAAAACGCCCAGCACACTAAACGATGACAAGCCCAGCACATTATTTACATTAAAGTTAATGCCCGAGTTGATAACAAGGTCTGAAAACAATCTTAACAACGATGTGGATATCGCGATAAGCAAAAGAATGCAACCAACTACAATAAAATAGCCGACAGCGTTTGTATATACCGCCGTAAACAATCTGCGGCGCTGCAGGTATATAAATACAACAAACCAAAAAAAGCAAAGCAGGTTAATACATAAATCGCCAAAAGACGGGTACAAAATGCCCGAATTGAAAATTTGGGGGTCAAAAAGCTTTAGCATGCCGCTAAAATCGGGCAGGTGGTAATATAAATTAACAAAACGGAACAGCATTATAAAAAATGCCAGGAATATCACCGACAACCAGGCGTAACCCTTTGCCGCCACATGGCAACAAATATTATGGATTAATATACAAAGCGTTAGGATGGTTAAAATCCAAAAAGCGGCCTCGTAGTATATAAACGCATAATTAACACTGTTGGCTTTTTGCTTTACCGAAAAAAGATAATCGTTACTAATGCTATGTACATCATAGGCGTCCTTATCGCCCAAATCGGCAAGTTCAATGTTGTCGCTGGTAATTAGGTCTTTAGCAAAAGTGTTTTGAAGATACTGGTTGGTAAAGGTGTAATTGTTTTTCACCGGGATGAAAAATATTACAGAAAAATCACCATCGGTTTTCCTTATCGCTTCATAATACCCGTTTGGTTGCTTAATAAACGAATTGCCTTCCTTTATATTCCAAAGGCTATCCGGCAAAACTTTAATACCACTCCAAAAACTCAGATGGTTTTTATAGGTCGTTATAAACCAGGTATTCTTTTTTGCGGTAAAGGTTTCTATTCCGTTAATTGCTTCCTGATCATTATCTGTGAGGATTTTAAATTTGTTAAACTGTGCCTTATCACTTAGCTGTTTATCAATATAAGCCTCTTTTTTGTGCAAATTATCCTCAAGTTCCCGCGCAGTTTGGTCAAGGTTATTTACCGGCGTATATGTTTTTTGGATAAAAATGGCCGTAAACAACAATCCGATACCTATCAGGGTAAGCAACAAGCGTATTTTTCCGGAGGTTGTCAAATTACTATCAGATATTACACGTTAAAAACAAAAGGCACTATAATAGTGCCTTTTTAATTATTATTAAGCTAAAACAACGCTTTGGGTGGGTATTGCCCTATCAACCTTTTTTACCAGCCCTTGCAATACGTTGCCAGGGCCAACTTCGGTAAATGAGGTGGCCCCATCTTCCAGCATGTGTTTAACGGTTTGCGTCCACCTTACTGCACCGGTAAGCTGGGAAATTAAATTTTGTTTGATGAGTGCCGGATCTGTATATGGCTTAGCATCAATATTTTGATAAACAGGACAAACCGGCGCCTTAATTTCGGTAGCTACAATTGCCGCTTCCAGCTCAACCCTTGCCGATTCCATTAACGGCGAATGGAAAGCGCCTCCAACTTTAAGTATTAATGCCCTTTTTGCGCCAGCTGCAAGTAATTTCTCGCAAGCCTCTTCAATACCAGCAATGCTACCCGATATTACCAACTGGCCCGGGCAATTATAATTTGCGGTTACTACCACGTTGCTTACCTGGCGGCATACATCCTCAACGGTAAAGTCATCCAGCCCTAAAATAGCAGCCATAGTTGATGGCTGTATTTCACAGGCTTTTTGCATGGCGTTGGCACGCGCGGCAACCAATCGCAAACCATCTTCAAATGATAAGGCACCTGCAGCAACAAGGGCCGAAAATTCGCCAAGGGAATGGCCTGCAACCATATCCGGCTTAAATTCATCGCCCAAAACGGTAGCTAAAACTACCGAATGTAAAAATATAGCAGGCTGGGTAACGTTGGTTTGCACCAAATCTTCGGCTGTGCCATCAAACATCACATCAGTAATCCGGAAACCCAATATTTCATTTGCTTTTTCAAATAACTCATGTGCTTTTTCAGACTGTTCGTAGAGATCTTTACCCATACCCGGGAATTGGGCGCCCTGCCCTGGAAAAATATATGCTTTCATTTAGCCCCCTAACCCCCTAAAGGGGGAATTTTATGTTTATAATTATTGCCTATCAACCCTTCCTGCACCCCTTATGGGGCCGGGGGTTTAACCTAATTTCGAACTTATTAAATTTAAAAACTCTGTGCGGGTTTTTTCTTTCAAAAACTCACCGGTAAAGGCCGATGTGGTGGTAACCGAGTTTTGTTTTTGCACACCACGCATACTCATGCACAGGTGGCGGCACTCAATAACAATACCTACTCCAACCGGGTTAAGCGTTTCCTGTATACAATCGCGAATCTCGTTGGTTAAGCGCTCCTGCACCTGCAGCCTGCGGGCAAAGGCATCAACTACGCGCGGTATTTTGCTTAGCCCAACCACATAGCCATTAGGAATATAGGCAATATGAGCCTTTCCAAAAAAGGGTAGCATATGGTGCTCACACATAGAGTACACTTCTATGTCTTTTACAATTACCATCTGGCTGTATTCCTCTTTAAACATAGCCGAATTCAGGATGCTTTTAGCATCCAGATCATAGCCATGAGTTAAAAACAACATCGCCTTGGCTATGCGTTCCGGTGTTTTTAACAGGCCTTCCCTTTGGGGGTTTTCTCCAATCTGCTTTAAAACGTCAAGATAATGGCCCGATAGGTTTTCAATTAGTTGCGGATTGTACCGGTCTATTTTGGTGTAACCGTCAATATCATCATCGCGGTCGGGGATGTGGTTTTTATCAATCATTTTATCCAGTTATCCGCCAAAATACTCCGCGGAATTATTTTCAGTTTCATATAGTTTTACCGAGTGTAAAAACACTCCCTCATAAGCCTCAATAGGCGCCTTAAGCTGATTAAAAATCTCGATGCAAAGCAATTCCGTCGACGCCATTTTACCCGCCATGAATTCAACATCCAAATTGATGTTTTTATGATCAAGCTTTTCTATAACATGCTCGTTAATAATAACCTTAAGCTCTTTCAAATCCATCAGATAGCCGGTGGCGTGGGTAATTTCGCCCTTAACCGTTACAAATAAATTGTAATTATGACCATGCCAGTTGGGGTTGGCGCATTTGCCAAATACCTCATTGTTTTTTTCAGCGCTCCATTCCTCACGGTACATCCGGTGAGCGGCATTAAAATGTTCTTTGCGCGTTATATGTATCATCATAATAATAAGTGGGTGCAAATATACAAAACAAAAACAGGCCAGTTGTTTTATATTCGTGGTCAAAAATCTGTAAATTAAACGTACAAAAAGCAATATGCTTATATTAATTGTTGCCGCAACAGCGCCCGAAGTTGAACCCTTAGTCAAATACTTCGGTAACAAAATAGATGTATTGATAACCGGCGCAGGCATGGTACCCACTGCCTTTGCCCTGGGACGCCAATTTACCCATGCTAAATATGACCTGGTAATAAACTTGGGCATTGCAGGCAGCTTCGACAGGAACATTGAACCCGGTTTTTTAGTTGAAGTAACCGAAGATACTTTTGCCGAAACCGGTGCGGAAGACGACGAGCGGTTTATACCGATGAACGTTTTGGGCTTTGGCGAGGTAACCTATAAACCAACAACCACATTAGATGAAATTGAAAGCAATTTTTATTTGAAAAAAGGCCGGGCCATTACGGTAAATACCGTTCATGGAAATGATGCATCTATTAAAAAAGTGCAGGAGCGGTTAACCCCCCAATTAGAGAGTATGGAAGGCGCGGCGTTCTTTTATGCCTGCCAGCAGGTTAATGCGCGTTGTATCCAAATCAGGGCTGTGTCAAATTATGTTGAAAAACGCAACAGGGATGGCTGGCAGATAGGGCTGGCTATAAAAAATCTGAATACCTTTGCCATTGATCTGATTGACGCGATCATTAAGCTTTAATTGCGTCGAGGTTTTACGTTTGACGTGGTAGGTTATACGTAGGGCTTCAAAAACGCAAACAGGGGTTTTACGTTTGACTTTATACGTTATACGTGCCCCTTTTTAACGTATAACGTAACACGTACAACTTACAACGTACCATGAAACTAACCCTCGGCTTTTCGCCCTGCCCAAACGATACCTTTATTTTTGATGCCCTTATTCACCATAAAATTGACACCGAAGACCTGGAGTTTGAGGTTTTTTATGATGATGTAGAAACCCTGAACCAAAAAGCTTTCCGCGGCGAATTGGATGTTACCAAACTTAGCTACCATGCGTTTGCTTACGTGGCCGATAAATATGTACTGCTTGACTCGGGCAGCGCCCTGGGCTTTGGCGTGGGACCAATGCTGATCTGCAAATCAGATCCGGAAAAACTTTACTCGCAACTCGAATCCGGCAGCCCGAACCTTAAAATAGGGATCCCAGGCAAATACACTACTGCCAATTTTTTATTAGGCAACGCTTTTCCCAATGCAACCAATAAAATTGAGCTTGTTTTTTCGGATATCGAGAACGCGGTATTGGAAGATCGTGTTGATGTGGGATTGATCATCCACGAAAACCGCTTCACCTACCAGGATAAGGGTTTAAAAAAAATCATCGACTTGGGCGATCATTGGGAAAAACAAACCGGCTGCGCCATTCCGCTTGGCGGGATAGTAGCCAACCGTAATTTACCTGCAGATGTTCAGCACAAATTAAACAGGGTATTGCGTAAATCGGTTGAGTTTGCTTTTGCAAACCCCAAATCGGGCCTGGAGTTTATCCGCTCGCACGCCCAGGAAATGAGTGAAGAGGTCATGTACAAACACATTGATTTGTATGTAAATAAATATTCTGTAGAATTGGGAGAGGAGGGGAGGAAAGCGATAAAGCTGCTTTTTAACACTGCCCAGAAAAAACACATTATCCCCCAAATAAACGAGGAAATATTTCTAAGCCCCCTAACCCCCTGAAGGGGGAACCATCGTTTAAAATAAAACGGCCCTTCTTGCATCAGAGGGGCCGTTTTATTTAGTGACATAGTGAATCAAAAATTCCTCCCTCAGGGGGTTAGGGGGCTTCGCCGTTTAATACAACAAATGATCATACGGGTACCTTTCGGTATGTATCGCTTTCACTTCCTCATAAAGCAAATTCCTGAACTCATCTACATTCTCTCTTTTGGTGGCCGATATAAATATAGCCGGGCTGTTGTTTTTGGCCATCCAGCTGTGTTTAAAATCGTCAAGCGTTAAGGGTTCTTCCTGCTGCTCTATCTGGTGATCTTCCGGTTTAAAGGCGTCTATTTTATTAAATACCGTTATCATCCGTTTATCAATAGCGCCAATATCTTTCAGGGTCTCGTTAACGGTACGTATCTGATCCTCAAAATTAGGGTGCGAAATATCTACCACGTGCACCAGAATATCTGCTTCGCGCACTTCATCCAGTGTCGATTTAAAACACTCCACCAGTTGGTGAGGTAGTTTGCGGATAAAACCAACCGTGTCTGATAACAGGAAAGGTACATTCTCCAGCACCACTTTCCTCACAGTTGTGTCTAATGTGGCAAACAGTTTGTTTTCGGCAAACACTTCCGATTTGGATACCATGTTCATGATGGTTGATTTACCAACGTTGGTATAACCCACCAGCGCGGCACGCACCATCTGGCTGCGGTTTTTGCGCTGGGTTTCGTTTTGCTTGTCTATTTGTTTCAGCCGGTCTTTCAATAAGGCTATCTTGTTCAAAATCAAACGCCTGTCGGTCTCAATTTGCGATTCACCCGGTCCGCGCATACCGATACCACCCTTCTGGCGCTCAAGGTGAGTCCACAAACGGGTAAGGCGGGGCAGCAAATATTGTAGCTGAGCAAGCTCTACCTGGGTTTTGGCCTGGGCTGTTTGCGCCCGATTGGCAAAAATATCCAGGATAAGGTTATTTCTGTCAAGGATCTTTACCTGTAGCTCGTTTTCAATATTGCGCAATTGCGATGGCGACAGCTCATCATCAAACACCACCATATCAATTTCTTCTTCAATAACAAAAGCCTTTATATCTTCCAGCTTACCACTGCCTACAAAGGTAGCCCTGTCGGGCCGCTGTAGTTTTTGGGTAAAATGAGTTATTGTTTCGCCGCCTGCTGTAGCAACTAAAAACTCCAGTTCCTCTAAATATTCTTTCTCCTGTTCGTCGGTTACGTGGGGTGTCATTACGCCAACCAAAACAGCTTTTTCCTGCTTCACAGCAGTATCGTAAAATTTTTGCTTCATTAACTATGGTATATCAATCACGGTGCCAATTTACTAATATAGCACAAACGGGCTTATTTAACGCCAAAATAGCACATACAAAGGAAATTGGCTGTCATTACTAATAAAATATGTTTTACAAAAAACACAGGACAAACCCATCTAACAGGGTTAACATAACTTAACACATTTCAGATATTATTTTTACAATTTCCTCATAATCAATGCTTTGTGGTTTTTACATGGTTAACACTAAACTGGTCGCCGTTAACTATTTAGTCCGCTTGCCCCGAAAAACACTTTGCTGCATTACAAACAAGTAAATAAATTGTTTTATTTATTTTAACAAGAATCATTTTCCTATTATTATATTCGTCTGATTAAACCTTATTGACATGAAGAAATTCTTTTCCCTCCTATTGCTGGGATCTTTAGCAATTACCGCAAACGCACAAACTACTGCCCCTGTGCCAACAGCTCAATCATTCGGTAAAGTTGATAAAGCCGATCTGGAAATGACCAAATGCGATTTTGAGCCCGATGCCAATGCCGAAATTCTATTTGACAAGGGCGATACCTATTTTGATACACAATACAATATCAATACCGACAGGCACAAGCGAATCAAAATATTTAACGATAACGGTAAGGATGAGGCAAACATCCGCATAAAATACTATAGCGCCAATCGCTCGCAATATATAACCGGGCTACAGGCGCAAACCATTAATTTAACCAATGGCGCCGTTGAAATTATTAAGGTAGATAAAAAACAGATCTTCACCGAAGCCGTAGATAAATACTACTCGGCGCTGGTTTTCTCGTTTCCAAATGTAAAACCAGGCTGTATTATCGAATATAAATACAGGCTAACCAGCGCCTCTGTGAGCGATTTTCCCGACTGGTATTTTCAAAGTGATCTGCCTACTCGGTACAGCGAGTTAGATACTAACATCCCGGATATTTTAACCTATAAGAGGCTGCCAAATTTGCATTCGCCATACGTAGTTGATAAAACAAGTTCGTCAAATACCCATACCGAAGCGATGGCCAATATTCCATCGTTAAAAGATGAACCCTATATGGATGCCCGTAATGATAATTCTGAGCGGATCCTTTTCCAGTTGTTAAGTATCCGCATACCCGGGTATTTTATGCCAAATTTCCAGGATTCATGGAAAAAAGTGGGTGAAAACAGGATGAATAACGAGGATTTTGGCGGTCAGCTGAACAGGAAACTTGCCGGCGAAGAATTAATTATCAACAAGGCCAAGGCCCTTAAAACCAATGATGAAAAAATTGCCTATGTTTTTAACGAGGTTAAAAACATCATGAAGTGGAATGATAGTTATGACATTAGCAGTACCGACGGAACCCCGAAAGCCTGGGAGAAAAAAGTGGGTAACTCTGCCGAAATAAACATAATACTTTATCACTTACTAAAAAAATCGGGGTTGACTGTTTATCCTATGATGGTAAGCACACGCACAAACGGGCGGATAAACCCAAGCTACCCGAGTGTTTATCAGTTCAACAGCATGATAGCTTATATCCCTGTTGATAGCGCTAAATATTATGCGCTTGATGCCACCAGTAAATACAACCTTTACAATAAGGTGCCCGATAACTTTTTAAACTCGTTTGGCTTTTATATTGATGACGCAAATAAGATATACGATCTTTCGTTTTTACAGGAACCGGAACCTGTACGCCAGGTTGTTTTATTGAATGCCGAAATTAAGCCCGATGGCAAAATGAGCGGCAGCGCCGATATCAGCAGCTTCAGCTACAATAAAATAAGGTATACTAAAAAGTTTAAAACCGACGGCGAAAAAAAATATAACGACTATTTACGCGAGGACAACAACAACCTTAAAATATCGGAACTTACGTTCGAGAATATGGACATCGACACGCTGCCGCTGCGTCAAAAGCTCAGCTTCAATCTTGACCTTACCGGTAGCGATGATAATTATATCTACTTTAACTCAAACCTGTTTACCGGCCTTAAAACAAACCCGTTTTTGGCCGAAAACCGCTTTACTGATATTGATTTTGGCTACCGCGACAACTACGCCATCACCGGCATTTTTAAAATTCCGACAGGATATAAAATTGATGCTATGCCTAAAAGCATCAGCATGGCTATACCCGATGGAACCGTAGTTTTTAAACGCCTGGTTGCCGAGCAGGATGGGTCAATAATGGTGCGCTTTAGCATCGATCATAAAAAGTCGATGTATTTTAAAGAGAATTACCCCGAGTTCCGTGAGTTTTGTAAAAAAATGTACGACATGCTTAACGAGCAAATTGTACTTAAAAAAGGCTGATAAAATTATGCTTATTAAACATTGCACCAGGCTGCTGCTTACCACAGCGGCCTTATGTGCGCTATATACCACGGGTTATAGCCAGGATAAAAATATACCTAAAAATCTTTATATCGCAGCAACGATACCCGATTCGTTGAAGGAGGATGCAAATTCGGTTGTGCGGTACAGCATGGAAGATGATAATATTGTTGGCCCCGGCAGAGCTTATGAACATTTCCATAAAATTGTTACCGTTTTAAACGAAAAAGGAAATGATGAAGCTGAAATCGGGCTGCATTATAATAAAAAATACACTATAGTAAACTCATTTGAGATGCGTGTTTATGGTGCCGACGGAACATTAATAAAAAAATACCACAAAAGTGATATGTATGATAGGTTGACCGTTGATAATGAAACGATGGTAACCGATGATAGGTCGCTTAGTATTGGACATACTATCGCAGTCTATCCTACAACAATTGAGTATATTTATGATTTAGATGTCAGGAGTCTCATTGATCTTGGTGCTTGGGTCTATCAGGATTATGAGCAAGCTGTTGAAAATGCATACTACCATATTTCCATTAACAGCAATGCTGGATTTAGATATATTAACAAAAACACCAATGTCCGTCCGCAAAAAAACACTATTGATAAAATTGACAGCTATTCCTGGAAAATTAATAACCTAAAGGCTTTTAAACCAGAGGAAGGGTCAGAATCATGGAGGGTGCTACCCAAAGTATCCTTTGCGGCTAATGATTTTGAATATTATGGGGTTCCCGGAAACATCAGCTCCTGGCAAAACTATGGAAAATGGCAACAGTCTTTAAACGCAGACGTATGCAGCCTCAGCCCGAAGCGGGTTCAGGAAATACAGGCAATGACTGCAGATATTAAAACAGACAAGGAAAAAGTAAGATTTCTATACAATTACTTGCAAAAAAATGTTAGATATGTTGGGATACAGCTTGGCATAGGAGGATTGAAGCCCTTCCCTGCCAGTTTTGTTGATGAAAAAAAATACGGCGATTGCAAAGGACTATCAAACTATATGTGTGCGATGCTTAAAGCGGTCAACATTCCTGCATATTACGCCAAAGTAAGGGCAGGAACAAATGAGGAGCCATATAATCCTACATTTCCTAACGATTTATCAAATCACATCATCGTTTGCGTTCCATTTAAGAATGACACAACGTGGTTGGAATGTACCAGCCAAACACAATCGTTTGGCAAGTTAGGCAAGTTTACAGAAAACAGAAATGCCTTAATAATTACGGATGATGGCGGAAAATTGGTTAACACCCCCAAAAGTATTGCTATTGATAATCAGCTTAATGCCGAAGCTCATATTGTATTGGATGCTGATGGTGGATCCAAGGCGCATCTAAAAATTTTAACAACCGGCGATTATCGTGATGATTATATTGGCATAGAAGCTTTGAAAACGGATGAACAAAAGCAAGTAATTATAAGAATGCTTAATATGAAACAACCCTCCGAATTAATCTTCAAGCCATCGATAGATAGCAATGGCATTAAAGAGGTAAATATTGATTTGGGTTACGATAAGTTTTGCGACATAACCTCTGGCGATAAACATTTTTATAAGCCCCGTATATTTGATCTGTGGCAAGCAACATTGCCTGTTGAAGAAAAAAGAAAAAACGATTATTATTTTGATGTGCCGGTGTTAAAAACATGTGTTACTACTATCGATCTCCCGGCAGGCTTTGAAGTTGAAACTTTACCTGCCAGCCAAAGCCTCAAATTCAGCTATGGTACTTATGACGTCAAGTACACATACGATGCGGCTAAAAATCAAGTGGTGAACACGACAAAGTTCAACTTAACCAACCAGGTAATCCCTGCAGCCAAATACAACGAAATGCAGGTATATTTTGACGCCATCGCCAAAGTGCAAAATAAAAAACTGGTGATACGCCGCAAAGCTTAAATTTGCGCCTGATGATATTCAGGCTTGATGAACGTTTACTTTTTCCTGAGCCCGATCTGGCCGAACCAGACGGGCTTTTGGCTGTAGGCGGCGATTTATCAACTCAAAGGCTGTTACTCGCTTATCAAAATGGCATTTTCCCCTGGTATAGCGACGATTCGCCTATCCTGTGGTATTCGCCGCATGAGCGCTTTGTACTGTATCCCGATGAATTAAAAATTTCCAAATCAATGCGCCAGGTGTTGCGCTCCAACCGGTTCGGGGTTACAACCAATACCTGCTTCGCCGATATTATAAAAGCCTGCTCGGCGGCACCACGCGAAGGGCAGGACGGCACCTGGATTACCGATGACATGCAGGCCGCCTACATCAACATGAATGCTGAAGGTTACGCCCATTCTGTTGAAGTATGGGAGCAAGGCCAATTGGTTGGAGGGCTTTACGGCGTTTGGGTTGGCGATGTTTTTTGTGGCGAAAGCATGTTTAGTAAAGCAAGCAACGCGTCAAAAACAGCGTTAATTTACCTGTGCCAAACCAATAAATTTAAACTAATTGATTGCCAGGTGCACACCAGTCACCTGGAATCAATGGGGGCACGAATGATACCACGAGAGCAATATATAGCCATTTTGCACAATAGTTTGCTTTGATTGGTTACCTTTGAGGGGTATGCAACAGGCCAACACAAAAGAGCGTATTATTTTAGGAATCGACCCCGGAACCGCTGTTATGGGCTATGGCCTGGTGAAAGAAACCGGCCCCAGGATAGAACTTATTGCCCTTGGTGTTGTAAAGATGGAAAAGCTTGACGACCACATGCTCAAGCTACAGCGCATATTTGAAAAAACCGTTGCCCTTATTGATAATTATAATCCCGACTGCCTGGCTATCGAAGCGCCGTTTTACGGTAAAAACATCCAGGTTATGCTTAAACTGGGCCGGGCGCAGGGCGTGGCTATTGCGGCGGCGCTATCGCGCAATTTAGATATTACAGAATATGCTCCCCGCAAAATAAAACAATCTATAACCGGCAACGGAAATGCTACTAAAGAGCAGGTTGCCGCCATGCTGCAAAACTTGTTAAAGTTTAAAGAAACGCCCGATTTTTTAGATGCCACCGATGGCCTGGCCGTTGCTGTTTGCCATTCTTTTCAAAGGATGGGTACAGCCACCAAATCGGCTTCGGGCAGCAAAAAATCATATTCGGGCTGGGATACCTTTGTGAAGGACAATGCAAAAAGGATAGTTTAAATCCGGCTCCCCAAAGTCATTTTAAAAACCAACAGGCCTTCGGTAACATTTTCTGTTTCCCGCCGTATAAGCCGCAATGACAAACGCAGATCGCTTTCGGAATTAAGAAATTTAACCCCAAAGAAACCACGTGTCTGTCAGCCTATTAAATTCGCAACAAACCGTTCTTTTTTGCATTATTTTATTACAAAAAGCAATAAATTGTTGACAAAGTGCACTTTAACAATTACTTTTAAGTCCCCTTAATTGATTGATCATGATCCGAGTACGGTCTAAAAATGTGCTATTGGTTGCTCCCGATACTTTTTCGGTTGAGTTGTTGCCGAATAATAAACAATTTAAGCATATTTCGTCAACAAGTCATATTTTTCCGTCCATTCACGAGCAAAAACCCAACCTGGTAATTTTTGATTACGATCATCTAAACGCCGACATAGAAAAGATATTGCGTCGCTTACAATCAAACCCCGCTTACAATAAAATAAAGATTTGCTGTTACAAGCAAAAGGAACACACCAAGGTTGATAGCCTTTTAAAAGTGCTCGGCGTTGATTACATTTTTTATCCCGAAGATTTCAAGAAAGCCGAAAAAGCCAAGGGCATTGCAAATGCTTTTGCCAATATTTTCGATGCTCCGGTGATGCCCCTGCTGGTAAAGGCTTCGAGTTAAAATACGTTGTAGCATACGTACACATTATCCGTATTTAAATAAATTGTCAGTGCCCGGCGTGGCAACCTCGCCGCATGCTTAACGGATTTGCACAGTTCGCGATTGCTTCGTACCTGGCAATGACGGGAATTTAGTACATTGATCTAACTACATTTCTTTGCCCGTTATCCCAATTTTTTTAGGTTTCCCTGATGGGTACCCGACATAATGTAGTTATCATTTTCCGCTCCATATTATTCGGTGTATTTTCCAAAAAAAGGTTCCTGTCTTCCACGAATATCAAAACCTCCCGGCCGTACAGTTTTTTCCTACTGGTATTATTATAACCTTTTATGCTAATAAATTCACCAATATTGTATTTCATCAAAATATGACCAATATTGCCTGTTCAATACAACCTTTATGAAAATAAGATTAGCGATAGCATTTATTTTGTTGGTACTGGCCTGCGGCGAAAGCTATGGGTACACAAAATTAACAGATACCATTTTTGCGGCGCTGTTAAAACCTATCGGGCGTACCGTAATCAACAAGCAGCATCAATTAGAATTGATTACGTCCGCAGCACATTTTGGTTTTAGCTTTAAAGGGACTGAATGCGCGGTATATGCCACAATTGCCGTAGCCGGTCAGCATAATTACCTGCAATATGAGCTGGATGGTGTTTACCAAAAAAGAGTAAGGGTCGATGGCGGTGTAACCGCGCCGGTTATAATAAAGGCGGACGCCCCCGGGAAACACCGCGTTTGGATATATAAAGCAACGGAAGCCCATACAGGGGCCATCATCATATCAAAAATAGCAGCGCCCGGTATAAAAAGCCAGGCGATACCCAAACTGCCATTAATTGAGTTTATAGGCAACAGCATTACCTGCGGCGCGGCGGCAGATGATTCGGAAATACCATGCGGCACCGGCGAATACCACGACCATCACAATGCCTATATGGCTTACGGGCCAAGGGTGAGCCGGGCTTTAAATGCCAATTTTGTTTTGGCCAGCGTAAGTGGTATTGGCATTTATCGTACGTGGAACAGGAACGGCCCTTCGATGCCGCAGGTGTATGAAAATACTGATTTCCAGGTTAACAATCCGCAAAAATGGAACTTTAATACATACAGCCCCAAAATTGTGAGTATTGCTTTAGGAACAAATGATATGAGCAAAGGCGACGGCAGCCCCAGGGCCGCTTTTGATACCCTGAAGTTTGTGGCCGATTATGTAAAATTCGTGCAGCTGGTAAAATCCAAATATCCCAAAGCGCAGATTGCTTTGCTAAGCAGCCCCATGATACGGGATACATCCAATACTATTTTACAGCATTGCCTTATCAGCATAAAAAAGCAGATAGATACTATTTACCCCAGTGATAAACCGGTAGCCACTTTCTTTTTTAAGCCGATGGATGCACACGGTTGTTCCGGCCATCCCAGTGTGGCCGATCATCAAATACTGGCCGAAGAGCTTAAACCATTTTTTGAAGGCCTGTTGAAAGCGAATTGACAGGCACAAAAAAGGGGAGGTCACCAATATGACATCCCCCTTTTTATATTTTAAACCATGTTACTACGCGTCGCCTTTCGGCTTAACCGGCGCGTTCTTAGCCGGTGTGGCTTTTTTTGTAGGTGCTGCCTTCTTTGCCGGTTTTGCGGGTTCTTCAACTTCGGGATGGTCAATAACCAAAGGCAACTCCTGCTGATGACCTTCGTTGGTTATTTCGGCAGGTTCATCATCAAAACTTTCGGGCCTGTTTATTTTTGCCTGTTGTTCTTCGGCAACCGCAGCTAAACCGGTTGGCAGTTCGGCCAGGATGGTACGGCCGCCTTTCACTACGTCGCCAATATTTACCAAAATATTTGATCCTAAAGGCAGGAAAACATCAACCCTTGATCCAAACTTGATAAAGCCAAACTGCTGCCCTTGCTCTACAATATCACCCTCTTTTACATACCATACAATACGGCGGGCCAAAGCGCCTGCTATTTGCCTGAACAAAACCGATACACCCTCGCTGTTTTGAACACAGATAGTAGTACGCTCGTTTTCTGTTGACGATTTGGGGTGCCAGGCCACCAGGTATTTGCCTTTGTGGTATTTAAAATAGCTTACCACACCCGCAATTGGGTTACGGTTTACGTGCACATTAACCGGCGACATAAATACCGACAGCTGGATGCGTTTATCTTTTAAAAATTCGGTTTCTTCGGTTTCTTCAATCACCACTACTTTTCCATCGGCAGGGCAAAGTACAGTAGTTTCGTCGGTGCTGATGTCAAAAAACGGGCTACGGAAAAACTGCACGATAACCAGGAAAAAAAATCCCGATAAGATGTAAATAAACCATTTAAGCGCATGTTCCTGCGGAAAATAAAACTGCACCACCGCGTTAAGTACAAAAATAAAAAGTACTGTTATGGCTAATGAGGTGTATCCTTCTTTATGAAAAGTCATATTATAGATGATTTATTACAAAGCTACTAATTTGAAATGAAGTATAAGTATGCATAAACAATAGGCGCGGCCATTAATAATCCGTCGAACCTATCCAGCAGGCCCCCGTGGCCAGGCAAAATGCCGCCGCTATCTTTTACGTTGATGCTGCGTTTAAACATCGATTCAACCAAATCGCCCAGGGTGCCAAAGCACGAAATAAGGATAGCTATGGTAACCCATTGTTTCCAGGTAAGTTCGGTATAAAAGTGGGCCAGTATTAAAGCGGCAACTGCGCTGATGATGATGCCGCCAATTAGTCCCTCGTAAGTTTTTTTAGGCGAGTGGCGTTCAAACAGCTTGGTTTTACCCATTTTGCTGCCCACCAGGTAAGCCCCGGTGTCGTTGCTCCACAAAATAATGAGGAAGGCAAGCGGGATATGGAAGTTAAAAACAGCGCCCGCGCCCATAAATGCCATAGCGTGAAAAAACATGAACGGCACTACTGCAAATATGATCCCCAGAAAAGTAAAGGCGATATTGGTGAACGGAGCAGTTGTTTTTTTATATAATTCCTGTATAAAAATGGCGCTGAAAGTAACGGGGAGTAAAAATATTAACCGCCAGGCCGGGAAGTAGAAGTTGGCCGCAACCAGTAAAAAAAACAATGCGCCGTTGATAATACCGGTTTCGCGGCTGGCCGTCATGCCGCCCTCCCTTACCAGTTTATAAAATTCGAACAGGCAGAAGGCGGATAATAACAGGTAAAACCCACTGAAAACGTATGGCCCCAACAGGTTTGAGGCAATCATCACGATAATAAAAAAGAAGCCGGTGATGGCGCGTAATTTCATAAACTAATTTGATTGAGGATCATGATCTCGATAGCCTTACTAAAATCCTCCTGGTGAATGTAAACTTCAATATCGCCGAAGGCACGGTGCGATGAATCTTGTTTGTTTAATAAAACGGTATCGATATGGTGGCGGATAAGTACTTGCTTAACAATCTCTGATTGATAAAAATTGGATGAACTAAAAATTTTGACCCAGTTTTTTTCCATTAATTACTCAGCGCGGTTTTTTTTGCATCGATACATTTCTATATATAAAAAGCAAAAATAATACAATTATCAAGCTAAAAGTATAGGCCCATAAATTAAATACATGCTGATCATCGGGATTAAGCTTAACTATTTTTTGATTATACAGGTATGTAATAACCACCGCCGAACCGTTATTTAAAAAATGCCCCCAAACGCCCGTCCAGATGCTGCCGCTATACGCTACAAAATAGCCGAATATGGCGCCCAGGAACAACCTTGGCAAAAAAGTAAAAAACTCCATGTGAAAAGCGCTGAACAGGATGGCGGTTATCCAGATAGCAGCATGTTTGTTTTTGGTAAGGCGCACAAAAATGGTTTGGATGACGCCGCGGAACAAAAACTCTTCGGCAATGGCGGTAAGCAGGCCTACAACAAATACCGCCCACAACATGCTCCAGATATTTTTCATGCTGAGCATAGCCTCGGTTGCTTTTTGTGCCGATTGCTCGGCAGCGCGCATCCACTCTTCCAGTCCTTTTAACGATGCGGGTAAAACCAGCCTTTGGTTAATATTGGTTAAAGCCTCCATTATAGGGTTTGAAAACAGCATGATGGTAAATATCAGCAGCAAAAAAACCGGGTTGAAATTAAAGGTGGGCTTCAGATAATCGCGGGTATCGTTCATGATTAATCGGGCAAAAATGACCGGAGCCAGGAATAACGGGATAGTTGTGCTTACTATTTGCAATATCCACAACGCCGAACCAAGGTGGGGATTGCCGGTATTAAATGCAAAGGTATCGGTAAGGGTTTTCATCCCAAAAACAGACATGATAACCCCCGCGGCTATCGCCGAAAAAACGATCACCAAGCCAATAGTTATCCCGGTGATGCTTAGAAACTGAAGGAAGGGATTAATGGTATTTGTTTGCGGAGTGTCCTGTTTTATAGGTTCTTGTATCATTTAGGGTAATTTTCGTATTTTTGCAGGGCTAAAGATAAGCATGTCTGTACAAATAGGAAATATTGATTTAGGAGAGTTCCCGCTGTTGCTGGCACCGATGGAAGATGTGAGCGATCCTCCCTTCCGTTACGTGTGCAAGCAAAACGGCGCGGATATGATGTACACCGAGTTCATCTCGAGCGAAGGCCTCATCCGCGATGCGGCAAAAAGCCGCCAGAAACTGGACATTTTTGAGTACGAAAGGCCCATTGGCATCCAGATCTTCGGCAGCGATATCGACCATATGCGCGAGGCCACCGAAATTGCATCCCTTGCCGGGCCCGACCTGATGGATATTAACTACGGCTGCCCGGTAAAACAGGTAGCCTGCCGCGGCGCCGGCGCCAGTCTATTGCAGGATATTGATAAAATGGTAGCCATGACCAAAGCGGTTGTTGAAGCTACCCACCTGCCCGTAACCGTAAAAACCCGTTTAGGTTGGGATGATAATACCAAAAACGTATACGAAGTGGCCGAACGCCTGCAGGATGTGGGCATAAAAGCCCTTACCATTCACGGCCGTACCCGTGCGCAGATGTATAAAGGCGTTGCCGATTGGTCGCTGATAAGGGATATCAAGAAAAACCCGCGTATAAAAATCCCCATTTTCGGCAATGGCGACATCGATTCGCCCGAAAAAGCGGCCAACTGGCGTATGGAATTTGGGGTAGACGGTATGATGATTGGCCGTGCAGCCATTGGTTACCCCTGGATTTTCAGGGAGATAAAACATTTTTTTAATACCGGCGAGCACTTAGATAAACCAACCATTACCGAACGCATTGCAGCCTGCTCAACCCACCTGCAAAAATCTATAGAGTGGAAAGGCCCGAAAACCGGTATTTTTGAAATGCGCAGGCACTATTCAAACTACTTTAAAGGGATAGATCACTTTAAAGAATTCCGCATGAGGCTGGTAACGGCAGGCGATTTAGAGGAGGTGCAACAGATACTGGCCGAGATTGACGAAAAATATGCCATAGAAATGGCTTAATATTTGTTCGCTTTCATTATATTTGAATTTAAACGAGACAATATCCTCATGGTTACCACTATTACAGAAGGTGTTAAGGTTTCCATAGAAACCATATATCAGCCCGAGTATTCTAACCCGGCTAATGATCATTTTATGTTTGCCTACAAGGTGAGCATCGAGAATATGAGCAATTATGCTATCCAGCTAATTAGCCGCCACTGGTATATTTTTGATTCCAACGGCGCCAAGCGCGAAGTGGAAGGCGAAGGTGTGGTAGGCCAGCAACCGGTGATAGAACCCGGCCATGCGCATGAGTACGTTTCGGGCTGTAACCTTAAAACCGATATGGGCAGCATGAAAGGCGAATACCAGATGACCCGCCTGATGGATAACGCCAGCTTTAATGTGCAAATCCCGGAATTTTATTTGATTGCACCGTATAGGATGAATTAAAGAGTCAAGAGATTAGAATCAAGAATTAAGACAAAAAATATAAAGCCTGGATGAGTGATTGTCCGGGCTTTTTTGTGGGGTGGGCTGAGATTAAATACTGTCGGAAGCCTGTAATTTCCCCGCGTTTGCGTAAGGGATAGTAACAAATACCGGCCCCGCGCCTAATGCCTGCAGCCGTATAAGTGTATAGCCCGACCCGACCAAAGGAGGGTTACGCCATAATTATTGTGTCGCCTAAATAGTTTGGTAGTCTTCTTCTGTCCCTCATCCAATTGCTATGCGCTTAATCTCCTGGTTTCCCGGTGATCGATTTAGCAACTTAAAACTACAAGGTAGTTCACCCTTTTATTCGTAATGCGGTCTAATACATACAAAAAAAGTATCGTGAAAATTAAAACCGCTGTTTTTAAGTTGGATAGCCTGTACAAATTGGGCCTGTCTGCTTTGACCATAATGGCTTCTTCGTATGTTTCGGCTCAAACCACCAGTGCAAGTAACTACTTTGTTGCCCAACCCGTTCCGGATAGGACGGTGATATTTGGAGTTGCGGATGCGGGCGTTTCTAAACCCATTACGTTTGGATTAGATTTGGCCTGGCTCAGCGAAGAAAACGTGAGACGGGGAGTAGCCTTTATGGGTGCGGATAGGGTGCGCCTGGTGCGGTCTTCCTTTACGCCAACTTCCGCATTGGTAAATGGCGACCTCGCGCCCGCGGAACTCGCCACACTTAATAAACGAATAAATATAATTAATACCTGGCTGAGCCCAAATACCAAAGTGGTGTTAAATGACGACAACCCCACGGTTGATCCCTCGTTTGCTGGCAATGCCACTAATTGGGCGCAACTAATAGATGTAACTACCCGGCGGCACCAGGATGCCGGACACACCGTAATTACCGTCTCGCCATTTAATGAGCCCGATAACCCATCGAGTACGCAAGGTTCGGTTACCGATTTTTTTAATATTGCCGGCTTGCTGAAAGCTAATCCCCGCTTTGCCAATATTCGTATCAGCGGGGGCAACACGCTGAATGACGATCAGGCCTTAACCTGGTACATCCCTTTAAAAGACAGGTTAGATGAAGGAAATACGCACCAGCTTGCCGGTAGTTTTGATAACTATGCTTCTTTTCAGCAAACCGTGAGGGCCAACTCCCATTATGCCACTAATGATGAGTTGCACAATGTTATGGAAGCGATGGTTGGTGCTGAATATGGTATGCAGGCCGGTATCTGGTGGGGCACAGCCGAGCTGGCCCGCGGCGAGTTTGTAAAAGCCAGCGACGGCGTTCGGCTCGGATATGCCGAACACCGCCCCAACTGGACAGCTGCATCGGTTTACCGGAACCCCGATGGCAAGGTGCAGGCCTTCGCCGGCATGTCTGAACGGCAGGGCGTTACCACCACCTATCGGTTTGTATCAAAAGACAGGGACGTGTACTACAATGGTTATGGCCCGCAACGGGAATACACCATGGTAATGCCCGGCGGCGCTGCCGGCAGTTACCAGAATGGACAAACCAATGCCGAAAGGGTGGTAAATGTAACCTGGGGCGAGGATATTCAGCCCGTTATCAGCGGACGTTACGTACTGGTGAACCGCAATAGCGGTAAAGTACTGCAGGTTGCGGGGGGCGGTACCGCAGCAGGTACAAATCTTGTGCAGGGAACCAATACCGGGGCCGCTTATCAGCAATGGGATGTAACCCCGGTTGATTCAAGAATAGGGGGCGACTTTAGTTACTTTAGCTTTATTAATGTAAACAGCAGCAAAGCGGCAGACCTCTTTAATTTTTCGCTGGACAATGGTGCTACCATCGACGCATGGGACGATAATAAAAACGCCGCCCAGCAATGGTACCTGGAATATACCCAGGATGGCTGGTTTTATATCCGCAGCCGTTACAGTGCAAAATGTATTGATGTATTTAATGGCAGCACCGCAGATGGGGCAAACATCTGCCAATGGGATAAAAATGGGGGAACCAACCAGCAATGGCGTCTTCTGCCTGTTGGTGCAGCGGTGGAATTTGTTGCGCCGGCTACACCCACCAATCTGGTTTCCAAGGCAAATGCCGAATCTGTACTGTTGAGCTGGACTGCCAGCCCCGACAAAGACGTGGCCGGGTATAACATTTATCGTTCAGCAACGACGGGGGGTACCTATACTACCATCGCACGCAACATAACCTCAACCTCTTTTGTAGATAACACCACCACCATAAACGGAACATACTTTTATAAAATAAAAGCGGTAGATAAATCCCTGAATTTTTCGGCTTATTCAACTGAGGTTTCGGCTGCTACAACCGGAGCAAAAAACCTTGTTGCTCAACTCCAATTCGAAGGGAATACCCGCGATAGCTCAATAAATTTAAACCACGGTGCTTCGTATGGCGATGTTTCATTCGTTGCGGGTAAGGTTGGTAAACAGGCAATTGCGCTCAACGGTACAAATACTTTTGTGCAACTGCCGGCAACTTTGGCAAATCAGCAAAGTATTACCATTGCCGCGTGGGTTTATTGGAACGGAGGGGCCGCCTGGCAACGCATCTTCGATTTTGGGAACGACCAGGATCAATACCTGTTTTTAACCCCAAACGGCGGGGCGGGACTACGTTTTGCAATTAAGAACGGCGGGGCCGAGCAAGGTTTAGAAGCAGCGGCATTACCTTCGGGGAAGTGGAGCCATGTGGCTGTAACCTTAGATACGGCCGGTGCAACCATATATGTTAATGGCGAAAAAGTGGCTTCCTCTGCTGCTATCACCATACGGCCATTGGACTTTAAACCCATACTGAACTACATAGGCCGCAGTCAATACCCCGATCCATTGTTCAACGGCAATATCGACGATTTCAGGGTGTACAACTACGCTTTATCGGTAAGCGAAATTACCCAGCTGACAGGAGGCCTCCAAACCATTACGTTTAACACCATTCCCCGGAAAAAAGCGGACGACGCCGATTTTGATGCCGGCGCGACAGCAAGCTCGGGCTTGCCGGTAAGTTATACCAGCAGCGATACTACCGTTGCAACCATTGTTAATAGGAAAATACATGTAGCCGGCCCGGGAACAAGTATAATTACCGCATTGCAACAGGGCAATAATATTTATACCGCGGCAACCCCGGTTAACCAAACTTTAACTATAGCGCTGCCGGTAACAAACTTTAAAATATCAGTAACCAGCGCCACCTGTAAAGGAAAAAATAACGGGTTGATAAATATCAAAGCGGCCAAATCTTTAAATTATACCGCCACCATTACAGGAAATAGCGTAAGCACGCCCTATCAGTTTACAGATTCCCTGCAGGTGCAAAATTTAGCGGCCGGCAGTTATGCTGTTTGCATAACGATAGCGGGAAAAACGGACAATCTGCAATGTGACAACGTAGTAGTAACTGAGCCGAAAGACCTATCGGTTTATTCAACGGTAAACAACAGCACCAATAGTATTGATTTGAAATTACAGGGCGGCGCCAGCTACAATATAAACCTAAACGGTATGTTGTACGCCACAACAGAAAACCTGGTAACCCTGTCCCTTTCAAAAGGAATGAATAAACTAACCGTAACCACCGACAAGGAATGCCAGGGCATTATACAAAAAGACATCATCGTAGCTAACAAGGCGCTGGTTTATCCCAACCCTTTTGAAAGTTCGTTAAACCTGAGCATTGGTAATGATGTTGTTAATAAGGCTGCTGTTCAAATCTGTAGCGTAAAAACCGGGCAGGTGCTTTATGCTAAGCAATATTCCAATCAATCGGGCATCATTTCTTTAGATCTGTCCAGTCTTGCGAAGGGCGTGTATATTCTTAAGCTGTCATTAGATAATTCCGAAACGCTATATAAAATAATAAAAAATGAAAAGTAGATTATTAATAGCCGCATTGTTTTTAATAGCGACGGGCTGCGGGAAAAAGAGTTCTCCCACGCCTCCTGCCCCGGATTTGACACCAGGCAAGGCGGTTTTGACGCTTCCAAAACAAAATGAGGCCTGCACAAGCGGAACAATTATTTCTGCAACCCAAAGTTCTGTTTTGTTTACATGGGCTGCTTCAAACAATGCCGATAGTTATGATTTAAACCTCAAAAACCTTTTAACGGGGCTTACCACATCGCAAACTGCAAGCACTACACAACTGCAAATAACCCTATTCAGAAACACGCCATATTCGTGGTATATCGTATCAAAATCAAGCAAGTCGGCGACTACGGTACAAAGCGATACCTGGAAATTTTACAATGCCGGTGCCGGCACGGTATCCTATGCGCCTTACCCGGCAGATGTTGTTGCCCCTGCTATTGGTCAAAATGTTGCCGCAGGTACGGTTAACCTGAGCTGGAAAGGCAGTTCGGTTAGCGGGAATATTTCGGGCTATGATGTATATTTCGGTACAAGTACATCACCGGCGGTATTAAAAAGCAACGTTATAGATAATTTCTATAATAATGTTAGTGTACTATCGGGATTACAATATTATTGGAAAATTGTTACCAAAGATGCCAATGGTAATACTTCCGATTCCGGCTTATTCCAATTTAAAGTGAACTGAGTTTTGTAATCCCCCGTATGCCGGCTGCCGACTACTTTGGTGCAAGTGTTGTGTGACTGGTTGCGGGTTTGCCTGCGCTGTTTGAACTGAGGGAAATATTTTTCCGGAAGGCTACTCATCGATATAATAATTGTAATAAACATCATCGTCATACCTTTTCAGGTCCGCCACTGGAGTAATGGTTTTGATAACGTCTTTTTCAATTATAACATCGTAGTCTTCTGAATTTAACTCATTGCAATGCGGGCAAAGCTCATTTTCCAGGATACCGTAAGCCCTAACCCTATCCAGGCCGGGAGCACCAATATCATAGCGGGGATTCCCACGGGCTAGCTCGTCGTTTACTTTATATTCGTATTGCCACGTTTTTGCAAATTTAAACTGAATCCTGTGGGCAAATAATTGGCCGCAATGCTCACACTTAAAATCGATAGTTAGCGTATTAAATGTCCCCATTTTTTATTACTTTTCTTAATGCTCTTGTATTACTCTTTTGCTCCGTTTAAAAATACAAAATCCCGGATGAAACGAACACCCGGGATTTGCACATTCATTACTTAGCATGGCGTTTACCTATCAGCGGGCCACAAGGCTGGAGGGTCGAGTAGGCAAGGGCATTTCAGCCCAAGCCTCTCACAGAACCGTACGTGAAGCTCTCACTTCATACGGCTCTTATTATACCATCAA
>NZ_FODR01000011.1 GCF_900110415.1 Mucilaginibacter sp. OK283 | reverse complement strand
AGTGGTGAGTGGTGAGTGGTGAGTGGTGAGTGGTGAGTGGTGAGTGGTGAGTGGTGAGTGGTGAGTGGTGAGTGGTGAGTGGTGAGTGGTGAGTGGAATTATGTTAAATAGATAAAACAATATTTGTGAAACCGACTTGCCGTATACCCAATGACCCAATGACGTTATGCAAACACCACCATCCTGTCCGGATACCGTGTAGCATAGCAGGATACGATGTTTTTGATGTAGTCATTGCCCGGGTAGGGAGTCAGGTAGTTTTTGAGTTGCTGCACGTTATTAGCATCAAAATAGTGCGAGATGTAGCCCATACCGTAAAACTGGCCTTTTTCAACCAAAATACAGCTGTGTTCATCGCCGGTACGGCCTTCATCGCGGATGGCATAGGTAGGCAGGGCAAGTTTAAGCTGGTCAATGGCGTTGTTAACCTTTTTGTTATAGTCCTCTACAGATTCAACACCTTCGCAGGCGCATTGGCTGCCGGCGGTACCGGTACATGGGGCCGTGTTGGTTTGTATAAAGCAAAGCTTGGGGCATAGGCCAAAAGCTTCTATCAGTTTGTTAAGCAGATTATAACCATCCAGCAATGAGTTGCAGGTATAAATAACATCGCTGAATTTGCGGCGTTTATCAACCGCCAGCCTGGTATAGCCGCGCTGATCTTCAAAAGCATACAGGCAATAGGCGTTTTCAAAGCGTTTTAACGACCGGTTGTATTTTGGCCACAGGCGTTTAATCTCGATGGCTTCCAGCACAAAAGCAATCAACTCCGTGCCGCAAACCTGGTAGCTTACCTGGTGAATATTGCGTAAAAACTCCTGCCGCTGCAAGCCCGGGTTGTTGCCCGTGAAATGGCTGCTTACCCGTTTTTTGATGTTTTTGGCTTTGCCAACATAAATCACTTTCCCTTTTTGGTCATGAAAATAATATACGCCCGGCGAGTATGGCAATTGCTCTACATCTTTTTTTGGCAGGTTGGCGGGCAATACCTGTTCCTTTGAATTTTGCTTAAGTGCCTGTTTAATATGGCCCTCGCTATCGCTGTTTATTAACAGGGTAAATAACTCGGCGGTGGCTTCGGCATCGCCGGCGGCGCGGTGGCGGGCTTCGTTATCTATACCTAAATGGCGGCATAGGCGGCCAAGGCTATAAGATGGCAGGCCGGGCAATATTTTACGGCCCAGGCGTACGGTACAAAGCTTGTTCAGTTGTAAATCGTATCCGGCGGCGGCCAGGTGGTAGCGCACAAATGAATAATCAAAATTTACATTATGCGCTACGAAGATTTTGCCGTGTATCAAATGGTAAATATCAGCCGCAACATCCTCAAAGGGCGGAGCGCTTTGCACCATCTCGTTGGTAATACCTGTTAAGGCGCTGATATATATGGGTATTTCGCGTTGGGGGTTAACCAGGGTTTGAAAACGTTTTACAACTTTTTTACCATCATGTATGCATATGGCAATTTCTGTAATGCCATTGGCGCTGGCATGCCCCCCGGTAGTCTCGATATCAACAATTGCATACATATTTCAAATGTAATACAAGTTTGCTAATTATTTTAGTGTTATTTTATTTTTTAGTCGGGAAGATGGAAAGTCCAAAAGACGGGAAGTCCGAAAGATGGAAGTTCGAAAGTCCGAAAGTAGGGAAGACGGACAAGATTATAAACCTCTCAGTTAATATCAACCTCTCTATTAAATGGATGATTAAGCTTTCTCTTCAGCCGTTTCTACGGCAAGTCTTCTGTCAACCTTTTGGATATCCTCGTTTTGGTAATCTTTTTCAATCAGCCCGTCGCGCATACGCACAATGCGGTGGGCATGCTTGGCAATATCTTCTTCGTGGGTTACCAGTATAATGGTATTGCCTTTGGCATGGATATCTTCCAGCAGGCCCATAATTTCAATAGAGGTTTTGGTATCCAGGTTACCGGTTGGTTCATCGGCCAGTATAATAGAGGGGTCGTTAATAAGAGCCCGCGCCACGGCCACACGCTGACGCTGACCACCAGAAAGCTCATTTGGTTTATGGTCAACCCTATGCTCCAAACCAACATTTTTAAGGGCGGCGTTTGCGCGCTCGGTACGTTTTTCTTTGCTGATGCCGGCGTAGATCAAGGGCAGGGCAACGTTATCAAGCGCGGTATTACGGGGCAATAGGTTAAACGTTTGGAAAACGAAACCAATCTCTGAGTTACGCACTTCTGCCAACTCATTATCGGTCATGTGGCTTACATTTATTCCGTTCAAAATATACACGCCCTTAGTTGGGGTATCCAGGCAGCCCAGGATATTCATCAGCGTTGATTTGCCGGAACCTGACGGGCCCATCAAAGCCACAAATTCGCCTTTATTTATGGTTAACGACACCGATTTAAGCGCGTGAATAACTTCGCTACCTATCACGTACTTACGTCCAATCTCGTTTATGGTAATTAAAGGCTTGTCTTTTAATGGCTCCATGAATGTTTTTTTATTTGGACTGTTGATAGGGGCGGAATGTTACAAGCTTTTTGTTTTTATTAGTTGGGAAGTCAGAAAGTCCGGAAGTCCGAAAGACCGGAAGTCCGGAAGTTTTTGTTAAGCGGTAAAGTTTGAAAGTGTTGTTTCACTTACTTTCCGTCTTTCGGACTTCCGGACTTTCCGACTTCTTAAAAAATTACTTCTCAATCACCTTAGCCACCAAAAAGTAGTCTTTATCGTGCTTAGGAGCGTTTTCAAGTGCTTCTTCGTGGGTTATTTCTTGTTTTACCACATCCTCGCGCAATATGTTGGCCCCATCGGTCATGTAAATAAGCGGTTCTACGCCGGTGGTGTCCAGTTCGTTTAGTTTGGCCATAAAGTCAAGGATTTTGCTCATATCCTGTATCATGTCCTGCTTTTCGCTCTCGTTTAGCTCTAAGCGGGCCAGGTGGGCAACTTTTTCAACTGTTTCTTTATCTATGGTCATGTCGTTTGCAGTTTGTTTTTTATAATTTCAAATACCTCATCGCGTAGCGCATCGGCATCCTCCAGTGTTAAATGGGCCGTTTCAATGGGTTTATGTACAAATATATTACAAATTCCGGGTCTGCTGCCATATTCTTTGCCGGTATCCCAAAGCACTTTCCAGGTATCCAGGGATGATATGGGCAAAATGGGTACTTTCATTTCAATTGCCAGCCTGAACGGGCCGTTCTTAAAACTATGCAACTCGGGCGGATAATCTTTCGGGATAGTGGCTTCGGGGAAAATAACTACGCTTACCCCGTTTTTAATACGCTCTGCAGCAGTTTTAAAAGCGCGGAACGACGACATTTTACTTTCCCTGTTAACCGTAACATCAATGGTCTTAAAAAAATAGCCAAGTACATAATTGTTCAGCAATTCTTCTTTCCCCATAAAACAAATATTGTTTTTAAGGATGGTATTTATGGCCGATACATCAAGGTTTGATGTGTGGTTGCCGCATATTACATAAGTTTTTTTCCAATCCAGCGGCTCTTCGAAAGTAGCGCTGTAAAAAATTCCCGAAATGCTCGAACTCAAAAAAATAATAAGTCGCCGCATTTGGTTAATGTACCGGTATCTACTGGTTTTTTGCCTGAGTATATATAAAACCGGGTAACAAAGGGTGAAAAAGACGGCTATGCTATACCTATAAAATTTGGTATGGATCCTTTTCAGTGTTAATTTCATGTTCCCCAAATGTAAAAAAAATACTGGTTTCAGAAAGCTTAAAGCTTAATGTGAAAGGCCTAAAGCTAAAATTTTCATGTTAACTTCATTTGCAGGTCTCAATAAATTTTATGCAATTGTTTGTAGCTTTTCGGATGTGGCCAGCTTTTGTTGGATGATGGCGTAAACGTCATCGCGCAAGGCATCGGCACCGGCAATTGTAAGGTTACTGGTATCTATGGGTTTATGTACGTAAAAATGGCAAATGCCTGGCCTGCTGCCATATTTGGTGCCGGTATCCCAAAGTATTTGCCAGGTGTTTACAGATGTTACCGGGATGATGGGTATTTTATGTTCAATAGCCAGGCGAAACGGTCCGCTTTTAAATTCACACAATTGGGGCGGATAATGATCTGAGATCATTCCTTCGGGAAAGATAATCAACGAAACTCCTTCCTGTAACTTTTCGGAGGCTTTTTTAAAAGCCCGGAAAGACGACATTTTACTTTCACGGTTAACCGGGATATCAACCGAGCGGAAGAATATACCGGTTACCAAACCATTTTCCAGTTCCTGCTTGCCCATGAAGCTGCAGTTGCTATTTACCAGAATGCACATGGCCGAAATATCGAGGTTGGAGGTATGATTCGGGCAAATGATATAAGGTTTGCTCCAGTCAACAGGCTCTTCATATTCAAAATTATAGAAGATACCTACCATGGCCGAACTGATATACCCCCAGGCCCGGCGCAGTTTGTTCATGCTATGGTACCGGGAGTTTTTTTTAGAAAAATATTTAAAAAAAGGCCATAATAAAAAGTAGGAAAGCGCTACACTCAATACGTATAAATAGATGTGCACTTTTTTCAATATCATTTTCATCGCCATCAAAAATAGAAAAATTCCTTACTTTCGCCACCTATGGAAACTGTTGTTAGTGGCATCCGTTCGACCGGAAATTTGCACTTAGGAAACTATTACGGGGCTTTGCAGAACTTTATAAAAATGCAGAATGAATATAACTGCTTTTTTTTTATTGCCGATTTGCATTCGTTAACCACGCACCCAACCCCCGCCAACCTGCATAGTAATGTAAAACAGGTTTTGGTGGAGTACCTTGCCGCGGGTATCGACCCGGAAAAGGCTACTATTTACGTACAATCAGATGTGCCCGAGATTAGCGAGCTATATTTATATTTAAACATGAATGCCTACCTGGGCGAACTGGAACGCGCTACATCGTTTAAAGACAAAGTACGCGCCAATCCCGATAATGTGAACGCGGGCCTGCTTACCTACCCGGTATTAATGGCAGCAGATATCATTATCCATAAAGCAACCAAAGTGCCTGTTGGTAAAGATCAGGAGCAACACCTGGAAATGGCCCGTACCTTTGGTAACCGTTTTAACCGGCTGTACAACCACGATTATTTTCCCGAGCCTTACGCCTTTAATTACAGCAGCAACCTGGTAAAAATTCCGGGGCTTGATGGTAAAGGTAAAATGGGCAAGTCAGAGGGGGAGGGTAATGCCATTTTCCTTTGCGATACCCCCGAAGCCATCAAAAAGAAGGTAATGCGTGCTGTTACCGATGGCGGGCCAACAACCGAAAACCAAACCAAACCGCAGGAAATTCAAAACCTGTTTGATTTGATGAAGGTAGTATCATCTGCGGATACCGTTGCCCATTTTGACGATTTGTATAACAAAATGGCTATCCGTTACGGCGATCTTAAAAAACAGCTTACCGAGGATATGATCATTGCCACGGCGCCCATCCGCGAGCGGATAAACGCCATTGCGGGCGATGCCGATTATTTAAGAAAAGTGGCCGCCATGGGCGAAGAAAAAGCCCGTGCAAGCGCCTCAAAAACTATTAGGGAAGTACGGGAAATTATAGGGTTTAAGAAATTTTAAAAATTATCTGAACCGGAATTAAACGAATTAAGGAATTTTCGGAATTTATAACAGAAGCCCTGAAAGGGCTTTTTTGACATTTAAAAGTTGAAATAATAAAGTATTGAGCCTTTTAAAATTCAAGTAATTCTGTAAATTCGACAAATTACGGTTCAGACAAATTCATTATCAAGAAAAAATGCACATAGCTATTGTAGGAAATATTGGCGCCGGTAAAACCACGCTGACTGAAATGCTGGCCCATAACTACGGCTGGGAACCACTTTTTGAAGCCGTAGACAATAACCCCTACCTGGAAGATTTTTACAGCGACATGAAACGCTGGAGTTTTAACCTGCAAATTTATTTCCTGAACAGTCGCTACCGCCAGATTATCGATATTCAGAAAACCGGCCGCAATATTTTACAGGACCGTACCATTTATGAGGATGCCTACATATTTGCCGAAAACCTGCATGATATGGGGCTGATGACCACCCGCGATTATCAAAACTACGAATCGATATTTGAGAACATTACCGAGTTTATAAAACCGCCCGATTTGTTGGTTTACCTTAAAGCATCGGTGCCAACCCTGGTAAGCAACATACAACGCCGTGGCCGCGAATATGAAATAGGCATCCGCCTGGATTACTTGTCAAAACTGAACGAGAAGTATGATAAATGGATCAAAAACTATAAGCTGGGCAAATTGCTGATCCTCGATAAAGACAACCTCGATTTCGCCAATAATACCGAAGATATGGCTACCATAGTTCAGCTGATTGAACGGGAAATTAATGGGTTGTTTTAGCGGTTAGTTAGGTTTTACGTCGGACGTTTTAAGTTTTACGTAAACCAGATGAAAAAAATATTCAAAAACGTATAACGTAATACGTAAAACGTATAACTGAATGAACATTTTAGGTATAATTCCCGCCCGTTACGCATCTTCCCGATTCCCGGGTAAACCTTTAGTTGATATTGCCGGTAAAAGCATGATTCAAAGGGTGTATGAGCAGGCTAAGAAATGCGTTGATGTTGCCGAGGTAATAGTGGCGACCGACGATAGCCGCATATTTGATCATATACAAGCCTTTGGCGGAGTTGCGGTTATGACAGCCGATGACCATCAAAGCGGTACCGACCGCTGTGCTGAAGTCGCCTCCTTACATCCTGAATACGATGTGATTATCAACATCCAGGGCGATGAACCGTACATCAACCCGGAACAGATAACCAAGCTGGCTACCTGCTTTAACGATCCCGGTACCCAAATAGCTACGCTGATAAAAAAGATACTGACCAGGGAAGAATTGTTTAACTACAACTCACCCAAAGTGGTTATCAATAAACTATCCGAGGCGGTGTACTTTTCGCGCGCTACGCTGCCACACGTCCGCGCACAGGAGCCCGACAACTGGCTTGAATTCTATACTTATTTTAAACACATAGGCATTTATGGCTACCGGGCAGATGTGTTGCAGCAAATTACTAAACTCCCCATCTCGGGCCTAGAGAAAGCCGAAAGCCTTGAACAACTGCGCTGGATTGAGAATGGCTACCGCATAAAAGTTGCCGAAACAGAACTGGAAACCCATGCGGTGGATGTGCCGGCTGATTTGGAAAAATTGAATTTGTTTAAATAACTAAATAGCTAAGCAGGCGAAAAACTTACGAAGTTTTTAAAACTTCGTAAGTTTTTCGCCTGCATTTGGTGGGCAAGTACGCCTTCAGCCTTAAGCTTTTCGTTTTCAGCTTTCTATCTGTTTTCCAGCACAGCAAACTTACTCCCGTAATCATTTAACTCGTCCTGGAATTGTTTATGCAACCCGGTTTCGTTGTATGCTTTGGTGGTTTCTGCCAATCCGTTCAATACATACAGCTGAAATTGTACTTCGCCAACGTTAAGGGCTTCGGGTTTATCTTTCAAAAGGGTATAATTATAGGCAAGCTGGTCGGTAAGGTAATTGCTTATGCCTTTGGCATAGCGGTTGGCCAGCTCCTTGTCGTTGAGTTTATAGGCTAATTGGGCCAACAGCAGCTTACGATGAGCGGTATCAATGTTGGGGTTAATGTCGGGCATTTCCTGGTCAAACTTATGCAGGGCATTTAGGGCCAGGTCGCTGCGGCCATCTTTAATCAAGCCCTGGGCAAGGTCGTGAAAGGTGGTTTCCAGGTAAGGGTAAAACTGGGTTTTGCTTACATCGTCAAGGTAGCGGGCATGTTTAAAATTACCGTATTTAAACTTGTTCATTACGTTGTTGTACATCACCAGGCTGTTTACCTTGCCTAACTGGTCGTGCACTGCTGTATCGGCCTTAAATGGAATGAGGCGGTAGGTAAAACCTTCTTTATACAGGTAAGGCTGCATTCCCATCATATATTCAGGAGCTACGCCGATGGTGAAACATACCGGGCGTTTCCAATCGTTATGGGCCAGCAGGTCTATTATGGCCAGCTTATCTTTGTATAGGTAATCGCCGGTATATGTCCACTCCATGCTGTTGGTCAGCTTAGCCTTTTGTTGCGGGGTTACCACGCCGTTTTTTACCAGCTCATCCGGATCCACTTTAAGTTTAAAGTTTTTGGTGGGCAGGTAGTTCATGCTTTCGCCGCTTTGGTATTGTACTTTGGTGCGTTCATCGTCTGATGTAATAAAATCAAATACCTCTTTTAGGTCGACCGGGCCAGGTATTTTGGCATCATTATAAGCCATAAAATCGCGTACGCCCTGTTTATATTTGTCAAAAGGCATGGTAATGGGCAGCGGCGCCGATTGGTTCATGGGCTTTTGCATCTGGCGGATGTACCAATCGCCGCTAAACAGGCTGGTACAAACTATGCGCACATCGGGCCTTACGCCTTCAACTTCCTGGTCGTACCAAAGGGAGTATGTGTCATTATCGCCATTGGTAAAAAGGATAGCATTTTTTGGGCACGAGATCAGGAAATTATAAGCCATATCATGTGCCGTCATCTTGGTCGACCGGTCATGATCGCCCCATTCCTGCCTGGCCATTAAAACAGGCGCAACAAGCAAGCAAACAGCCACCGAAGCAAAAGCAGCTCCCTTCGCATTTACTTTTCGCCGCATAAAATCATTAATAGCCAGCACGCCGAGGCCTATCCAGATGGCAAAGGCATAAAAGGAGCCTACGTACGAGTAATCGCGCTCGCGGGGTTGTATATTGGCCTGGTTAACGTATAGTACAATGGCCAGGCCCGTAAAAAACCACAGCAGGGCAATAACTATAGCATCGGCTTTTTTGCGTTTAATGTGGTAGGCCATACCTAATAAGCCAACAACCAAAGGCAAGGCATATAAAGGAGTATAGGCGTTAGAGCTGGTTACGGATTTGGGCAGGTGTTTGCTGCCATCAAACCAGCCCGATGTCCAGTTGCCGTCTATTGATACTGAGCTGGTTTGGCCATCGGCATCATTGTAGCGGCCAACAAAATTCCATAAAAAGTAGCGCCAGTACATCTGGTACATTTGCCAGCTTAACATCCACTTCATGTTATCGGCAAAAGTGGGGCTTTGCCCGTCGGCTAATTGCAACCATTGTTTGTAAAACTGTACGTTCTGGGCATATTGCGGATCGCCCTGCGTACTGTGCATCCTGGGGATCAGTGTATTGTGATCATAGGTATTGACAAGTTTTTTGCCGCTTACTTCGTACCGTTCGGCACCTTTGCGGTACAGGTTTTTACCTTCCTGCTGGTCGGTAAGTTTGGCGTCAAAGTACGGGCCGTAAAGCAGCGGCGTTTCACCATACTGTATGCGGCCAAGATAATCGTTAAGTGTAAAAGCATTGTCCGGATGCGAGTTATTCAGATCGGTATTGGCGGTAGCCCGGATAGGGATATAAAAAAATGATCCGTAACCAAAGTAAATGAAGGCAAGGCAAATCAGCGCCAGGTTTAGCGCCGGTTTTTTATGGCGGATGCTATACCGGATACCCAGGGCTAATGAAGCTACAATCAGCATTACAAAACACATGGCACCGCTGCCAAAACCCAGGTCCAGGGAGTTCACAAAAAACAGGTCGGAGTAAGCTGCCAATTTGATGGTGTATTCCCTGATGCCATACTGTACCAAACCAAGTAATACGATGCTGAGCAAAAATACCACGATGCCGCTTTTTACAGTTGGGTTTTTATACCTGCGGAAATAATACACCATGGTAATAGCCGGGATGGTTAACAGGTTAAGCAAGTGGATGCCGATGGACAGGCCCATGATGTAGGCTATTAAAACTATCCATTTATCGGCGCCGCGTTCATCAGCATGTGCCTCCCATTTTAAAATGGCCCAGAATACTACAGCTGTACAAAGCGAAGACAGGGCGAATACAATGGTCTCTACCGCCGAAAACCAAAAGGTATCGGTATAAGCAAAGACCAAAGAACCAACCAGGCCGGCCCCCATTATCGCAATCAGTTGTGATGATGTGATTGTTTCGCCTTTTGCGACAAGTAGCTTTTTGGCCAGCGCGGTAATTGTCCAGAACAAAAACATTACCGTGGCAGCGCTTGCAAGGGCCGAACCGAGGTTGGTAAAATAAGGTACTTTAGTTTTATCGCCCATGGATAGCAGCGAAAATACTTTGCCCAGCATGGCAAACATGGGGTAACCCGGCTGGTGCGATACCTGCAGGCGGTAGGCGCAGGCTATAAACTCGCCGCAATCCCAAAAGCTTACTGATGGCTCGAGGGTTAAAACGTAGGTTGCAAGGGCAATGAGCAGGCAGGCCCAGCCCAGCAGGTTGTTGACTTTGTTGTACTGCATTATTAATAAGGTTGTAATTGTTTTATCATACGTGAATGCGGTACAATTTCGAAGTAAAATATCAGAACGCCATGAGTATTAACATCTGCTTAACATCTTTTAACAAAATTTAACTTATTGATTTTGAGTGAGTAGGTAAGGATGGCTTACCGTATAACCCTGTAATTAATCACCAATAAATTAGAGGCAAAAACAATAACAACATTATCAAATTTAAAACGTACAAAGAATATTAGCCGATTTAACAAATACCCAATATCTGGGCGATAAAATGGCTGGTTAACCAATAAGAAAGCGACCTAATAATCATCAATTAATAAATCGTAGCTTTTCAGTAAATCGCTCAGGTATTTAATGTTTTTGGCCGTTATTGCTCTTTCTTTTGTTTAAATTACAAAAAATACACCTGGATAAACCTTTCAGTCATGAGAACCAGACAGCATCATTTTATCAACAATAAGTGGATTGATTTCAATGCCGATAGTGAATTTGAGGAGGCAAAATGCCAGCTTGTACTTGTATTTGGCGCCGCCCAGTTAATTACAGTGCCGGCAGTTTATGAGTATCTGCAAATAAAATATCCCGCTGCCGATATTGTTTTTTCTTCAACTTCGGGCGAGATACTGGATAACGAGGTTTATGACGATAGTATTGTAGTTACTGCCATCGAGTTTGAAAAATCAGGCATAAGTTGTGCTACAACCCATGTAAGCAATCAAACCAGCAGCTTTGAAACGGGTGCTTACCTGATGTCGCAGCTGGATAAAAATGGCTTGAAATGTGTGTTCATTATTTCCGATGGTACGTTTATCAACGGAAGCGACCTGGTGGCTGGTTTTAATAGCCATAACCTGAATAATGTACCGGTAACAGGTGGCCTGGCAGGCGATGCAGCCAGGTTTAACAGCACTTTTACCAGCCTTAACAGCATACCCGTGCAAGGTAATGTAATCGCAATTGGCTTTTATGGCGATAATCTGGTTATCAGACACGGTTCAAACGGGGGATGGGATGAGTTTGGTCCGCAGCGTACTATTACCAAATCTGATAAAAATGTATTGTTCGAGATTGATAACAAGAGTGCGCTTGACCTTTACAAAGAATATCTTGGCGAATATGTAAAAGAGTTGCCGGGATCGGCTCTGTTGTTCCCGTTATCATTAAGCATACCAGGGTCTGATAAAAAGTTAGTACGTACAATTTTGAGTGTTAACGAACAGGAAAAATCCATGACCTTTGCAGGTAACCTGCCAGAGGGGAGCCACGTGCGGCTGATGAAAGCCAATTTTGATAAGCTGATAAATGCATCGTCAACTGCGGCAACAGATGCTTCGGATAGGGCGGCGGCCACTAATCTTGCCATTATGGTGAGCTGCGTAGGTCGTAAACTGGTGCTTAACGAGCGTACCGACGAGGAATTAATGGTGGCTAAACAGGTTTTTGGCGATAAAACGGTGATTGCAGGCTTTTACTCCTACGGCGAGTTATCCCCATTGAACAAAGGCTCAAATTGCGAACTGCACAATCAAACCATGACCATTACCACTTTTACTGAGAACTAATTTATGGACTACCATTACCTGTTAGCTAAGCAAATAAGAAAAATGCTGCCGGCCCAATATCTGCAGGATGAGGCTATTTTGCAGTTTTTGAGTGCTGTAGATAATAGTTTTAAAAACTTTGACAAATCAATAAGGCTTGCCGATCATGCCTTTAACATCAGCGAACGCGAATACCTGGCTGTAACGGATGATCTTAGACAGCAAAATGAGATCAAAAAAAGATCTATACAGCAATTGAAGGAAGCTATAAAAGCACTTAACCCCGATGTTGAGCTAAACTTTTCCGATTCGGATGATGACCTTATCCATATCATCAGCTTTTTGCAGGAACGTATAACCAAGGCCAAAGAACTGGAAGTAGAGCTTATTCAATCAAAGGAACTGGCCGAAAAAGCGGCGATGGCCAAAGCGCAGTTTCTGAGTATCATGAGCCATGAAATACGTACCCCAATGAATGCCGTAATAGGCTTTACGCATTTACTCATTCATCAGGACCCTAAGCCGGAGCAGAAAGAATTTTTGGGCTTTTTAAAATTTTCGGCCGAAAACCTCTTGGTGCTTATTAATGATATATTGGATTTTAGCAAAATTGAGGCGGGTAAAGTTGAATTTGAACACGTTGATTTCAGTATTACCGATCTGATAAAAAACACCCGCTTATCGCTTTTGCAAAAAGCAAACGAAAAAAACATCCAGATAAAACTGATGATGGATCATGACCTGCCAAACGCTATTATTGGCGATCCGGTTAGGCTGGGACAGATTTTGACCAATTTAATAAGCAATGCAGTTAAATTTACCGAAAAAGGAAAGGTTACCATTACAGCTACAATGGCCGGTAACGACGGCGACAGATCAATCATCGATTTTGAGGTTGCTGATACCGGTATAGGAATTATGCCCGATAAAATTGACCATATTTTTGATAGCTTTAGCCAGGCCAGCACCGATACTACCCGCAAATACGGAGGCACGGGATTAGGTTTGACCATTACAAAACGCCTTTTGCAGTTACTGGGTACCGATATAAAAGTGAAAAGCGAATTTGGCGTAGGATCTGTTTTTAGCTTTAGCCTTGCGTTTAAAAAAAGCAAAAGGCACTTAAGCAGTACATCAGACAGCGACGAGTTTTATGCCTTAAAAAGTTTAAAAGGCACCAGGTTGCTAATAGCCGAGGATAACCAGATTAACGTAATACTGGCTAAGCATTTTATGAAGCAATGGGATGTGGAATGTGATGTGGCCGAGAATGGCGAAATTGCACTGATGCTGGTACAAACCCGTGATTACGATATGGTGCTGATGGATTTACAGATGCCCGAGATGGATGGCTACCAAACCACCACGGCAATACGCAACTTAGAGGGCGAGAAATATAAAAACCTGCCCATTATAGCGCTTACCGCTTCGGCCATGCTGGATATACAGGATATGGCATTTACCGTTGGGATGAATGACTACGTGAGCAAGCCATTTAATCCTAACGAACTTCACCGCAAAATAGCTTTGTATAGCGGGCATAAGACAACAGTTTAACTATTGTCATTTCATCGGTTTGTATATTTTGTAATTATCTCAATTATAAAATGTTACAAATCAGCATGTTTATTAAATACCATGGTTCGGCCGTTTTTTCTCAACAAGTACACCAAAGCCTGAAAATTTTCTTACTTTTGTATCCCGTACACAAACATTTGGTTTCGGCATAAAACCGCAGCCATTTTTCAAAAAAATCATGACTAAATATATTTTTGTTACGGGTGGCGTTACCTCGTCGTTAGGAAAAGGTATTATCTCAGCCTCATTAGCCAAATTACTTCAATCGCGCGGTTATCGTGTCACTATCCAAAAGTTTGACCCCTATATCAATATTGATCCGGGAACGTTAAACCCATACGAGCATGGCGAATGCTACGTAACCGAGGATGGCGCCGAAACAGATTTAGACCTTGGTCATTACGAACGCTTTTTAAATACCCCAACATCAAAAGCAAATAACATTACTACCGGCCGTATTTATCAAAATGTGATCAATAAAGAGCGTGAAGGTGCTTTTTTAGGTAAAACGGTACAAGTGGTACCACACATTACCGACGAAATTAAACGCAATTTCCGCATTCTTGGCGAAAGCGGTGATTATGATATCGTGATTACCGAACTGGGTGGTACTGTGGGAGACATCGAATCATTGCCTTATATCGAGGCTGTACGCCAGTTCAGGTGGGAGATAGGCTCGGGTAACTCATTGGTTATTCACCTTACTTTGGTCCCTTTCCTTGCGGCCGCAGGCGAGTTAAAAACCAAGCCAACGCAGCACTCAGTAAAAATGCTGCTTGAATACGGTATCCAGCCGGATATTTTGGTTTGCCGCACCGAGCATCACCTGAATATGGATATCCGTAAAAAAATTGCGCTTTTCTGTAACGTGAATATCAACGCGGTAATCGAATCTATAGATGCATCGACCATTTACGATGTGCCCTTATTGATGCTGAAAGAGCAACTGGATAAAACCGTACTTACCAAATTAAAACTATCGCACAAAAATGAGCCAAGTCTTGAAAACTGGAAAGATTTCCTGGGCCGTTTAAAAAACCCTACCGCCGATGTGCGCATCGCCCTGGTAGGTAAATATGTAGAATTACCGGATGCCTATAAATCCATCACCGAAGCGTTCATTCACGCGGGTGCTGCCAAAGAGTGTAAAGTAAGGGTTGAATATATACCATCAGAAAGCCTGACGCCCGGAAACGCTGTAGAAAAGCTTAAAGGCCTGCACGGTGTACTGGTTGCCCCCGGTTTTGGCGAGCGCGGTTTTGAAGGTAAAATTGAAGCTATCCGCTATGTTCGCGAAAACAATATACCTTTCTTTGGTATTTGTTTGGGCATGCAGTGCGCGGTAGTGGAGTTTGGCCGTAACGTGTTGGGCCTTGAAAATGCCAACAGCACCGAAATGAACCCCGACACCAGGCACCCGGTTATTGGTATGATGGAAGATCAAAAAACCATCACCAACAAAGGTGGCACCATGCGCCTTGGGGCCTATGCCTGCGAGTTGAAAAAGAACAGTAAGGCTGCGGCTATATATGGCAAAACCAGCATATCCGAAAGACATCGCCATCGTTACGAGTTTAATAATAACTACCTAAAACAGTACGAAACCGCTGGATTAATCCCTTCGGGAATTAACCCCGAGAACAATTTGGTGGAGATTGTAGAATTAAAAAATCACCCGTTTTTTGTGGGCTCGCAATTTCATCCCGAATTAAAATCAACAGTTGCAAATCCGCACCCACTTTTTATTAACTTTGTCGCCGCTTCACTGGCTTATGCCCGTAAGAAATAAGTAATTGTACGATACAATATAATGGATAAAAATACTTTCACAGGATTATTCCTGATTATGGCTATCATAGCCGGCTCAATTTATTTTTTAAAGCCGAATGAAGCCGAATTGAAAAAAGAGCGCCTGGTGCAACACCAGGATTCGGTAAAAAAGGGCTTGCTTAATAAAACAAATACGCCGGTGGCCGCTAAGTTTGATACCGCTAAAGCCGTGGTTAAAACTGTGGCCGATTCTGCAACTTTAAAAAGCCCCTTCGGCGCGGCATCTGTAGGCAGCGAGAAGCTTATCACCATAGAAAACCAGGAATTAATAGTTAAACTGAATACCAAAGGTGGTAAAGTAGCATCTGTTGAGTTAAAAAATTATAAAACCTTTGATAAAAAGCCGCTGGTATTGTTTAGTGGCGATAAAGATCATTTTGGTTTAAACTTTAACGTTGGCGCTAAAAACATCAATACCGACGAGTATTATTTTACCCCAAGTGGAACCGATTTAAAAGTAGCCGAAAAAGATTCGGCTTCCATTACCCTGCGTTTAAGCTACAGTCCAACACAGTATATTGATTATGTATACAGCTTGAAAGGTACCGGTTTTAAATTAGGCCTTACCATTAAGCCAACCGGCCTTGATGGCGTTATGGCCAATAGCAGCAACCTTAACCTGAACTGGGCCGCCAGCCTGCACAAACAGGAAAAAGATATGAAACAGGAACGCCAGTATACAACTGTTTACTACTATAATACAGATGGCGATGTTGATTATTTGAGCGAGACCAAGGACGACCAAAAAGAGGTTAGTGATAAAAAGATGACCTGGGTTGCTTTTAAACAGCATTTTTTCTCTGATGCGTTGGTGGCTAAAAATGGGATAAGCAAATCAAATTTTGCAGCAGTAACCGATGTAGCCGATACTACGGATGTCAGGCAGATGAAAGCCGATTTAACTTTAGTGCGCTCGGCCGATGGCAGCGTTCCCCTGGAGTTTTATTTTGGTCCTAACCGCTATTCAACGCTTAAGGCACAGGGCTCAGATTTACAAAAATTGGTTAACCTGGGCTGGGGGCCGTTAAAATATATCAACCAGTTTGCTGTGTTGCCGTTGTTTAACTTCCTGAACCAATTTAACTGGAACTATGGGTTAATCATTTTGATACTGACAATTGCCCTTAAGCTGGTATTATCGCCGCTTACTTACAAATCATACCTGTCGATGGCTAAAATGCGTGTGCTGAAGCCCGAGATGGATGAAATAAAGGCAAAGGTAGGAGAGGATAACCCAACACTTTTACAACAGGAATACCTTAAGCTTTACAAAAAAGCGGGAGTAAACCCATTGGGTGGCTGTTTGCCGTTAGTGATACAGATGCCAATTGTTATCGCCTTTTTTAAGTTTTTCCCAAGCTTATTTGAACTGCGCGGACAAAGCTTTTTATGGATGCATGATTTATCAACGTATGATTCGGTAATTAAATTTGCTCCCATTATGGGTGTCGATCACATCAGTTTGATGTGTTTGCTGATGACCATTTCTACGTTGATTTATACCTATTTTAATAATCAGATTTCGGGAGCTACCGGGCAAATGAAATATATCGGCTACATTACGCCGCTTATATTCCTGATCACCTTGAATAGCTATCCTTCAGGTTTGAATTATTACTACTTCCTGGCCAACATGCTTACATTTTTACAGCAATACCTGATTAAATTCATGGTTGATGATAAAAAAATTCATGCCCAAATCCAGGAAAACAAAAAGAAACCCGAGGAAAAGAAAAAGAAATCAGGTTTCCAGGCCCGTATGGAAGAAATGATGAAAAATCAACAACAAGCTAAGAAATAGTTTTTTGTACGAAAGATTTAAACTGTCAGATATCCCGGGAGGTTCGCCTTTCGGGATATTTTCCGTTTGATGGGCGGGAAGCGTCAATTGTGTAAATGTAAGTTTGCAGTTTGGCTAATCGCATATTCGGCCGGGTGTAATTTTAATGATACAAATACTCCTTAATTGCAATAACATTTTTTTAACTTAGAAGCTGTTTTGTTATCAATAAAATTTAATGATAAAACCCTCTGTTCCGGAAAATGAAAATGAGCGCCTCGCCGCTTTAAACTCCTACCAAATTCTGGACACTTTGCCCGAGCGGGCTTTTGATGAAATTACGCTCATCGCTTCCGAAATTTGTCAAACGCCTATCTCGTTAGTTAGCTTAATTGATAACGACAGGCAATGGTTTAAATCAAACAAAGGCCTGGAGGTTACCCAAACGCCTAAAGAACTTGCTTTTTGTGCTCATGCCATTTTGGAACCCAAAGAAGTAATGGTGGTTGCCGATGCGCAAATTGATGAACGATTTGCAGATAATCCACTGGTAACAGGTTCGCCACAGGTTGTTTTTTATACAGGTGTGCCGCTGATTAATCCGGATGGCTATGCCCTGGGCACCCTTTGCGTTATTGACCATAAAGCCCGCCAGCTCAATAACGCGCAAATAATTGCTCTTAAAGCCTTGGCGAACCAGGTGGTGGCGCAGCTTGAACTTAAAAAGAAAGTTAATGAACTTAACACAACCAGGCTCCAACTGGAAGAGTCAAACCAACATCTTGAAAAATTTGCCATAATGGCGGCTCATGATATCCGCAACCCGCTCACCAATATTTTGCTTACCGGGCAAGTATTAAAAGATAGATTTAAAGATAAGCTTGATGAAAAAGGCAATAAATTCCTGGATATTATCAATGCATCTTCCTATAAATTGATCTCGTTGCTCGAAAAGATGCTCGACTATTCCAAATCAAGCAAAGTGCTGATGCAGAACAGGGAGGAAGCTGAGGTAATGAGCCTGTTAGATGAAGTACTTAAACTGGTGAACATACCAGCTGCTTTTACTGTTAACATATCATCGCGGCCTGTTAAAATTACAACATCAGTTGTTGCGTTTGAACAGATCATGGCTAACCTGATTAATAACGCTATCCGTTATAACAACAAACCTAAGGGCATTATACAGATTGAATTTACAGCCGATAACTGGTTTTACACTTTTGCTATTACCGACAACGGCATAGGCATTGCTCCGGAAAATTACGCCAAAATATTTGAACCCATGACCACACTGGGCGTTAAAGACAGGTTTGACGTACAGGGTTCGGGTGTTGGATTAAGTACCGTAAAAAGCCTGGTTGAGGCATTAGGCGGCACTATAAAGGTTAACTCGGTTATTGATGAGTTTACGGCGTTTACTTTTACGCTTAAAAGGTAACTTAACGCCGATGTATAAACCCACTTGCTAACTTACGAAGTTTTTAAAACTTCGTAAGTTAGGCCTTCATGATAGGTTTGTTTAATATTTATACGGCTTCATTGTAGCACATGAACAGGCGCAATTTGCATCGGTGATGCCAAGCTTCTTTAAAAAGAACTGGTAAAAACCAATACGATCTGCCATGCCGAAGTTATCGCCTTTACCGCATTCTACGTCGCCATTAACAATGTTGATTGTCATGCCAAAGCCGGGTGTTGTACGGCCGTTTGCTTTATCATTAGCTGTCGGTTGCCATTTGCCGGTCATCACATCATGGGCCGATGGCTTGTGGGTTTCGGGGGTCATCCAAAAATATATGGCGGCTTTAAAAGCTATTACCGGGTCTTGCTCTACCAATTCGGGGTTGTTGAGCAATATTTTTGAGTTGCCAAAAATAATGTTCGAGGCAAAACCATAGTTTCCGTTATAACTTAATTGCATGGGGCCGCGGCCGTAGTATTTTTTCCCTTTAACCGCAGGATATTCGTCGCTGTCGGATATATATACGTTTGATGTATTGTCTTCGTGTATCAACATCAATCCGTCGGTATAACTCCCGTTCATGCCGTGACGCGTTTCGTGGGCTATCTGCGCAAAAAAAGCTGCGAGTTCTTTTTTGTTGATGTCGGCTGCCGAGGCAGTGCAAAAGTCTCCGTAGTCAACGGTAAACACGCTGTCTGGTTTCTTTTTCGCCCATTCTTCATTCCAGTCGGCATCCTGGCGTGCAACAGAATCTTTACCTGTTTTTTTGTTGGTGCGGATGAATTGATAAACCGACACGGCCCTGCGGGATACCTTTACTTTAACCAGCCCCAATTCATTAGCCGCTTTAATAAATGCGGCATAAGTATAAAATTTATTACGTTGTGGGAAAAGCTCATTGAACTGTTTCTCGGTAAGAATGCTGCTTATGGATGCCTTAGGTGCAGTTGTAACTATTGCGGCAGTATCCTGAGCTTTTTTATCCCCGGTGCTGCCGCCGCAGCTAACAGATGATATAATCATGGTGCTGGCGGCAACAAACAATAGCTTAGATGATAATATGATCGATTTCATGATTTTCATTAAATAACGGTTTTGACTATATTATAGGTGCAAGTTTAACGCTATCATTTTATAAAAGCATTTTATATGTAAAAATTACACAAAAGTGTTGTGTTATAATATTGGAATTGCGCTATTTGTTTCCGGTAAAAGTGATATATTCACTTTGGACGAACGAGGTATGAAAAGAATTCATGAAGATATATACTAAAACGGGAGATAAAGGGTTTACATCACTAATAGGTGGTACCCGGGTAGCTAAATACCATTTGCGAATTGAAAGCTATGGAACTGTTGATGAGCTAAACTCATACATTGGCCTTATCCGCGATCAGGATATTGCCAGCCATGATAAGGAAATATTGAAGCAGATACAGGACAGGTTGTTTACAATAGGCTCCTCTCTGGCAGCAGACCCCGAACGGTCAAAAATGGTGATACCTGATTTGCATATGGAAGATGTGGAGTTACTTGAAAAAGAAATGGACAGCATGAATGAACAATTGCCCGAGCTGCGTCATTTTATTTTACCGGGTGGCAGTAATGCCATTTCGTTTTGCCATATTGCAAGATGTATATGCAGGCGTGCCGAGCGGATAACCGTTGAACTGGCCACCGGGAGTACAGTAGACGAAAAAGTGAATATTTACCTGAACAGGCTGAGCGACTACCTGTTTACTTTGGCCCGCAAAATTGGATATGATAATAAAGTGCCTGAGAATCAATGGATACCGAGAATTTGATAATGTGAAAAAAAATATTGATATTCCACTTAAAAATATTATAGTTTTGCGAAAAAGTTAATTTACTGATAAATTATAAAATATAGAGAAATATGTATTGGACACTTGAACTTGCATCGCATCTTGAAGATGCACCATGGCCCGCAACAAAAGATGAATTAATTGATTACGCTATCCGTTCCGGAGCTCCTGTTGAGGTGATTGAAAACCTGCAGGCATTGGAAGATGATGGTGAACCGTACGAAAATATAGAAGAGATATGGCCGGATTACCCGACCAAAGATGATTTCTTTTTTAACGAAGACGAATACTAATCTGCATAAAAAAGCCTCTTTTTAGGGGCTTTTTTATTTAGGCTACATTTTTGGAATGATTTTAGTAATAAGCTTAACACATTTATCACTTAAAACTTACAAAAATGAGAGGCTTATTGTACATTATCGCGGTTATCCTGGTAATAGGATGGCTATTCGGCTTTTTCTTTGGGCATGCCGGAAATTTAATTCACATACTTTTGGTAATAGCCATTATAGCTTTACTATTAGGCGTAATCAGGCGGGCTTAACAAACCCTGTATAACCCTGCATAAATAAAAAAGCCATCGGACTACCCGGTGGCTTTTTTGCTTAAAAGCAATGCTGCTATCGCGATGTCTTCAGGGAATGTAATTTTAATGTTTTCATAACTGCCCTCAGTAAGTTGAATATCAATGCCGATTTGTTCAACAACGCTGGCATCATCAGTAAATTTAGGGCTGAAGGCCTGTTCATAAGCTTTTCTTAACAAGCCGGCTTTAAAGGTTTGGGGCGTTTGTACCAGGTAAATGTCATCCCGTAATAAACTTACCGATTTATCGGCAGTGCCCTGCCTTACAGAATCGCGGCTTTTAACGACTGTTACCGCGTTGCCATGCTCATGGGCATGGTTGTATGATGTTTGGATGATAGAAGCGCTGGTGAGCGGCCGAACGGCGTCATGCACGGCAATCAAATCGTCATCGTCACTACAAATAGCATTCAATCCGTATTTTACAGAATGAAAGCGTGTTTCGCCGCCGGCGACCAATAGGTGGGGAATGCTGAAATCGTGTTTTTTGCACAACTCATGCCAGTACGCATGAAAATCGGGATGAAGAACAAGAACGATATCTGGATTAACGCCGGAATTGTAAAATGCCAGCATAGTATGCATTAGTACAGGCAAACCATTAATCAAAAGAAATTGTTTTGGCACGGCAGTCTGCATACGGGTACCCGAGCCCCCAGCTACTATAATAGCATATTTAGATTTGAGATTTGAAATTTGAGATAGGAGATTGGCTTCGGTCATTTTTATTTTGTTTAACCATTTACCTGTCGTGCTTTGTTCTTCAGCACGACAGCTTCAATTTTTCTGTCATCCCGAGGTACGAAGGCTTTATCGGCTATGCATGACCGATAGAAAAGTTCGCGAATAGATGCTTCGTTCCTCAGCATGACAGTTTTTTATTTTTCAATGTCATTCCCCTTTTGAGAATTTTGCGAAATTTCACTGCTCAGGATGACATTAATTTTCAGTAAATCTAAAACAAAAAAAATGAGATATAAGCTTTAGCCTCATATCTCATTTTTGATATCTCAAATCTAAACTTATATAATCAGCATGGCATCACCATAGCTGTAAAAGCGGTATTTTTCTTTAACTGCAACTTCGTAAGCGTTCATTACATGTTCGTAACCGCCAAATGCCGATACCATCATCAACAGGGTTGATTCTGGCGTGTGGAAGTTGGTGATCATGGAGTTTGCAATGCTAAAATCGTACGGAGGGAAAATGAATTTGCTGGTCCAGTCGTTGGCAGCTTTAAGTGTTTTTCCTGCAGATACCGCCGATTCGATGGCGCGCATTGATGTGGTACCAACAGCGCATATCCGTGCTTTGCGCTCAATACCGCGGTTTACAATGTCGGCTTGTTTTTGCTCGATAATGAATTGTTCTGAATCCATTTTGTGCTTGGTTAAGTCCTCAACCTCAACCGGGCGGAAAGTTCCTAAACCTACGTGAAGGGTGACTTCAGCAAAATCAACACCTTTTAGTTCAAGGCGTTTCATCAGCTCACGGCTAAAATGCAAGCCGGCGGTAGGGGCTGCAACTGCACCTTCGTGTTTGGCAAAAATAGTTTGGTAACGCTCTTTGTCTTCGGCTGTAGCTTTACGTTTAATATATTTTGGCAGTGGTGTTTCGCCCAGGATCTCTACATTGCGGCGGAATTCCTCGTCGGTACCATCAAACAAAAAGCGAATGGTACGGCCGCGCGAAGTGGTATTGTCAACAACTTCGGCAATTAACAAATCGTCATCGCCAAAATATAATTTATTGCCTACGCGTATTTTACGCGCCGGATCAACCAGTACATCCCATAAGCGTAGTTCTTTGTTTAGTTCGCGTAATAAAAAAACTTCGATGGTTGCGCCTGTTTTTTCTTTATTTCCATACAAACGGGCGGGGAATACTTTAGTATTGTTAAGGATCATTACATCCTTATCGTCAAAATAATCAAGTACGTCTTTAAATATTTTATGCTCAATTTTGCCAGAATCTTTGTGTAATACCATTAAACGCGCTTCGTCTCGGGTAGCTGATGGGTTGTGTGCAATTAGTGACTCTGGTAAATTGAATTTAAATTGAGATAATTTCATGTTTGTGTATATGAATTTTCAGGGCGCAAATGTATGAATTTTTTTGTTAAATTCACGGATTTTTTTAAGGGTCTCCTTGTTTTATAAACCTTTAAGTTTAATATTAAATTGCTGTAACTTAAATGCAGCAATGCCGTCTAAAAAACAAAAACATTCAACCGGGTAAAATCTGTTCATTTTAGCTTTTGCTACGGTGCAAATGCAATAAGGTTAACCATTGAAATCAAAATAAGTTTATATGCTGTTTTTAAAACTTTTCGGGGAAAGCTTTTTGTTTGCTTTTGATGCACTAAAACAAAACAAAACCCGCACAACACTTTCGTTGTTAGGTGTAACCATTGGCATATTTACCATTATAGCCGTATTTTCGGCAGTTGATACACTGCGTAACAACCTGCAAAACAGCGTTAATAAGTTAGGCAACAACAGTATTTACGTTGAAAAATGGCCTTGGGTAGGTGGCAGCGATTTTCCGTGGTGGAAATACTTGCGTAGGCCGGTACCCAAGCTTAAAGATTTTAATGAACTGTCGCGCCGTAGCCAAACTGCCGAAGCTTTGTCTTATGAGATAAGCGTTGACAACCGTACCATTAAATATAAAAGCAATACCGTTGATGGCGCCCAGATTGATGCGGCATCGCAAGACCACAACAAAACCTGGAATTTTGATTTTGCGGAAGGGCGGTATTTTACCGGGATGGAATCAAAAACAGGCGCCCCGATAACCGATATAGGTTTCGATATAGCCCAAAACCTTTTCCCGGCCGGTGATGCAATTGGCAAACAGATAAAAGTAATGGGCCGCTATGTTACGGTAGTTGGTGTGTTTTCAAAACAAGGTAAGGACATGCTGGGCATATCTACCGATAAAGAAGTTTTATTGCCACTAAATTTTGCGCATAACCTGGTTGATATCCAGGCCGAAAATTATCACCCGTCCATCATTGTGCGGGGTAAAGATGGTATCCCTACCGATGATGTTGAAAGCGAGATAAGGGGCCTCATGCGTTCAATCAGGAGCTTAAGGCCTGGTGTTGAAGATAATTTTGCGCTTAACCGTACCACCATGCTAACCCAGCAATTGGATAGTGTTTTTAAAGTTTTAAACACCGGCGGGGCTATAATAGGTTTATTTTCGATGTTGGTTGGCGGGTTTGGTATAGCCAATATCATGTTTGTATCGGTAAAGGAGCGCACAAATATTATAGGCATCCAAAAATCATTGGGTGCTAAAAACTATTTCATATTATTACAGTTCTTAATTGAATCCGTATCGCTTTGCCTCATGGGTGGGTTAATAGGCCTGTTATTTGTATATTTTTTAACGTTTGGTATTAAAGCTGTATTTGATGTGCAGGTGATACTTGGGGCTTCAAATATTATAACAGGTTTAAGCTTCTCGCTGATAACAGGTGTTTTATCAGGGATAATTCCGGCTTATTTTGCCTCGGTACTTGATCCTGTTGAAGCAATACGGACTAACTAACGTAATAAATGAAAATTGTAAACAGTATTTTTATTGTTGCCGTGCTGGTAGCTTCACAGGCATGTAACCAACCAGTAAAGCAGCAGGAGGCTGTTAAAGCCGATAGTGCCGCTGTTAAAGTTGTAGATGCAAAAATTGCAGATACTGCCAATACGGCCCAGGTCTTTTCTGCTTACATTGCGCTTAAAAACGAATTTCTGAAATCAAATGTAGCAGGGATTAAAGCTGCGGCTTCGGTACTTGAAAGTAAGCTTATTGGCATTAAAGGTTGTTCAGAAACCGCTACGCTCACTAATAAAATGGTAACAACCGATGATATAAAAGATCAACGTGCAGCCTTTTTAACGCTGAGTAATGATGTGATTGCCCTTATTAAAGGAAGTAAGATAAAAACAGCAGCTATCTACGTTGATTTTTGCCCTATGGCTGATGCCGGTAAAGGCGGATATTGGTTATCGCTCGATAAGAAAATAGCAAATCCATACTTTCCCGAACATATGAGAGAGTGCGGATTGGTGAAGGAGCAGGTGAATTAATTAACGCTTATTTACTGATTTACACTCACTGCGGGGTTATAATATTTGGCCGCTTTTTCAAACAAAGTTTCGGGTACAAAAGGCTTGGTAAGATAATCGCTCATCCCTGCTTCTAAGGCTTTGCTGTAGGTTTCGGGCATGGCATCGGCTGTTAATGCTATGATGGGTATATCCGGGTGCGATTTTTTGATAATAGCCGAAGCTTCAAATCCATCCATAACCGGCATCTGTAAATCCATAATGATAAGGTTATAGCTGTTATTATTTACCATATTTACGGCTATTTCGCCATTTAGCGCCTCATCAGTACTCGCATTCCATTTTTTTAAAAAACGGGTGGCAATCATCAGGTTCATTTTATTGTCATCAACTACCAGTATATTCATGCCAGCCAGGTTAAGTGTAAACCCGGCTACAGATGGTGTAACAGGCTGATGACCTGTAGTTTTTGAAGCTATATTAAAGGCGATAGAAAATGCAAAGGATGTGCCCTTGCGCAGTTCGCTTATAACAGATATAGTGCTGTTGTGCAGCTCAACCAGGCGTTTGGTAATGGCAAGGCCAAGGCCTGTACCGCCATAATCATTGTTAATTACATGCTTATCCTGCATAAACGGATCAAAAACAATACCGAAACTATCGGCACTGATGCCTATCCCGGTATCGGTAACCGTAAACTTAACCGTTACAGTAGTGCTGTTTATTAGTTCTTTCTCCAGTTTAATGGTAACCCCGCCGGTATGGGTAAACTTTACAGCATTGCTCACCAGGTTGTTCATTACCTGGCTTAAACGCATGTTGTCGCCGGTTACCATTTCTGGTATACCATCGTCAATTACAACATCCAGATATAATTGCTTTTCGGTAACCCTGGCGTGAAAGGACTGCTTTATTTTATGGATTAATTGATGAAGGTTGAACGGCGAGTTGTTAAGCTCAAGTTTGCCTGCCTCAATTTTATTATAATCTAAAATGTCATTGATGATAGCCAGCAGGTTCTCGCCCGAAAACCTTAAGGTATTCAGGTATTCCAGTTGCTCTGGCCGGGGATTTTCCGAGAGTAATAAATTGGTAGTGCCAATAACCGCATTCATCGGGGTGCGTATCTCATGGCTCATTATCGACAAAAACTCCGATTTAAATTTCGATGCCTTTTCGGCCACCTCTTTCGCCCAGATCAACTCTTGCCGTGCCTTTTGCTGGTCGGTTATATCTTCGCCAATGCTACTGGTTTCTCTCAGGTCGCCATTTTCGTCAAAAATAATGGTGTTTTGCCAGCTTATAATCCGTTCCTCGCCATTGCGGCAAATAATAGGATTAATAAAATGGGCTTCCACCGCATTATTTTTAAACCAGTTGGTCATGAAATCTTTTAAGTCGTGCGGTATAAAATGTTCCATCCAGTTCATGCCTGCAATTTCGGTTTGGGAGTAACCCAGCAGTTTGGCCAGGTATTTATTGCAAAAAATCACATTACCGTTTTTATCTAAAGTAACGGCTGCCAGGTTAATGGTCTCTAAAACCAATTTATACTTGCTTTCTGACTGCCGGTAGTCTAATTCGGCTTGTTTGCGTTCTGTTATATCCTGTAAAGTACCAATGATTTTACGTATGGTGCCATCATCGCGCCTCATCAGCTTACCTATAATTACGCTTAGATATTTTACGTTGCCATTTGGGGTAATTATGCGGTATTCTTGCGAGATATCTTTTAAATTTTCGGGTTTTCTGAGCAATTGCTTTAAAATATGCCTGTCATTAGGATGAACATATTTTAACAACAACCTTATTTGGTTTAATTCCCGCGGGTCAACGGCCGAAACTTCATATATAATGTTCAATTCATCCGACCAGGCAAGCAGGTTTGTGGTTAAGTTCCATTTCCAGTTACCTATTTTGGCAATGGTTTGGGCTTCCACCAGTTCTACCTGGCTAACTTTTATAGCTTTTTCAGATAGCTTAGCTTCTGTGATGTCCTGCAATACGCCAAAAATCTTTTTACCACTGCCATCATCAGCCTGCAACAAATCGCCACGGATAATTTTAATATATTTTAAATTGCCCTTCGGCGTAATAAATTTATGTTCAAACTGGGGCTGTGTTATCTGGTGAACGCTTGATAGGTAAGCTTCGGCATTTTTGCGGTCGTCCTGGTGGATGAGGCTAATATAATAATGAAATTTGCTGATATTAGGGGGGATACTCTCAATCTCGAGCAGGCTGAATAAGTTATCTGACCAATAGGCTTCACTTGTAATGCTATCATACCACCAGTTACCGGTTTTTGAAATGGCCTGCGCCTCAAGTAAAAGAGCTTCATTGGCCTTTAGAGCGTTTGCATATCTTTTTTGTTCGGATATATCTACAAAAACTAACGAAATACGCTGCATATATGCGCCATTCCTGTCAAAAATTGGCACAACCTTAGCTATAAACCAAAGATCGGGATCAAAATCCGACATGAAATCAAAAGACGTTGACAAACGGGTTTGTATTACATAATCAAGCGCCTCATTATATTTCTTCGCCTTGTCTGTGCCTAATACGTCTTCTATTTTTTTTCCTATAAATGCTCTTGGGTTAACTGTTATTTTTGTTAAATCGCTAAACCAGGCGTTTTGGCAAACCTTATCTTCATTAAACTCATAAATAATATCATTTAATGAGTTTATGAGCGATGAAAGGTCTTCCCGGCTTTGGCGCAACATGCCGTCATTAGCTATCAGGCTACTGTTAAGCTGCATTACATTATCGACAGCATTTTTAAGCTTATATTGATATGATTTTACAACCAGGAATGACACGTAGGCGATGATGGAGAAAACCACAATAAGCACCGCCAGTACAGGCAGCGATATATTAAGCCGGGGGCCATTAATATAAGCAGCGATGATTGCCAGTAAATTAAGGCCGCAAATGGTAACAAATTCCCATGCTTTATTACAAAACAAAGTAAGGGCTATAAATATGGTAATGGAGCTAAACAGGTATGCATGCCCAAAACCATTAATGGTTAATAATATGTAATTATTAATTATCAGGAAAGCTAAAATTGTGATATAAGTACTTGCCGTATAAATGGCTTTATTGTTGCCGAAAGACAGGCCCAGTGAAACAACGCAAAAAAAACTGTTAATAAGCCTCAACCAAATAGGGTCATATGAGTTATAATAACAAAGATAATGTAACGAAGGGCTTGCAATAAACAGGCCGATGAGTAATAACCGGTAAACTGTATCGTCGTTTTGGATTATTAACAGTGTTTTAACTTTCAACGACATTAACAGATACTTTTTAAATGATTCAGGGCAATATTACTTAGTAAACGAGGGGTAATTTAATAATTTTGCAGTTAAAAATTTACAAATAGTAAATTATCTTAGCGGTTATTAATACGCAGATTTAATTACATTTGTTGCAGATACAAAAATTTCTATGTCGGAAACAGCACAGCTAAAAATTGGTGATAAAACATTTGAACTCCCGGTAATTGAGGGTACAGAAGGCGAAAAAGCAATAGATATTTCAAAACTGCGAGATCAAAGCGGTTACGTAACGCTGGATATCGGCTACAAAAACACAGGTGCTACCAAAAGCGCCATTACTTTTTTGGACGGGGAAAAAGGCATCCTTAAATATCGTGGTTACTCGATTGAACAACTGGCCGAAAATGCCAGTTTTATTGAGGTAGCTTACTTATTGATATACGGCGAATTACCAAAGGAGCAGGAGTTAGCCGATTTTCAATACCAGGTTAGCCGCCACACCCTTGTGCATGAGGATATGAAAAAGTTTTTTGATGGCTTTCCATCAAAATCACATCCTATGGGCCAGCTGTCGTCGTTAATTGGCGCATTGGCAGCTTTTAACCCCGAATCGTTAAAACCAGGTTTATCTGCCGAGGAAGTGAATTTGGAAATCATAAAGCTGCTGGCTAAAATGAGCACTGTAGTATCGTGGATCTACAAAAAATCGTTAGGCCACCCGGTTGTGTATCCACAAAATAAATACGATTATGTAACCAACTTCCTGTACATGACGTTTGCCGAGCGTACAGAAGATTATAAGGTAGATAGGGTAGTGGTGGATGTAATGAACAAATTACTGATACTGCATGCCGATCATGAGCAAAACTGCTCAACGTCAACAGTTCGTATCGTAGGTTCATCAGATGCTAATTTATACGCGTCTATTTCGGCAGGTATTTCAGCACTTTGGGGCCCGCTGCATGGTGGCGCAAACCAGGCTGTGATAGAAATGCTGGAGAAAATTAAAAACGACGGTGGAGATACTGATAAATGGATAGCCAAGGCAAAGGATAAAAACGATCCTTTTCGTTTAATGGGCTTCGGTCACCGGGTGTATAAAAATTTCGACCCGAGGGCCAAAATCATTAAGAAAGCTTGTGATGACATATTAGAAAAATTAGGCATCAATGACGAGGTACTGGAAATAGCCAAAAAGCTGGAAGAAGTTGCCCTGAAAGATCCTTATTTTGTTGAACGCAAGCTTTACCCTAACGTTGATTTTTATTCGGGTATCATTTACCGGGCATTAGGTTTCCCAACCGAGATGTTTACCGTACTATTCGCCCTTGGCCGCCTGCCAGGTTGGATAGCCCAATGGAAAGAGATGAAAGCCAACAAAGAACCTATCGGCCGCCCACGCCAGATTTATACCGGTGACACCGACAGGGAATATAAGGATATAAAAGAAAGATAGTCCTTTTGGTTCACTGGTTCATTGGTCTGCTTTTTCAGACCCAAGGCTTAATATAAATACATAAAAAAGCGATTGGTAGCCCCGATCGCTTTTTTTGTGCCGCTGATGATCGCGGGGTAGGACCAATGAACCAGTGAACAAATGAACTAAAAAGACCCGCTGGTTTTCACCGGGCGGGTCTATCAAATCAATCAACTGTTAATAATTATCTTATAGTTTTGTAATGGTATAGGTATTGGCATTTGCGTTAAGCACTATTTTATAGTTGCCGCTTGCTGCCACATCAATGTTTGGTCCGTTTTGTGTAAGACCGGATGTTGGGCCGCCAAGGTTAAAGTCCCAGGCGTGATTAAACCTGAATTTGAATTGTTTGCCACCAATAAGGGCAACGGTAACAGCATATGTTTTCGTTCCCGCGTCATACGTCATATCGGTATCATCGCTCCAGCCGCCTGGTGTTGCGTCGCCAATAACAGCCCATATTTGTTTGGTAGCAGTAAACGTCATTTTATCTGCATTTAAGTCGAGATGCAAAGCATATAAACCGGCCGATGGAACAGATAGGTTGCCACCCGAGGTGCTTACCTTGCCGCTGCCCGCATCGCCATAGGCCACATCCCATGTTCTTTTAGGGGTGATTTTAAACTCAAGATTACCCGGGGTAAAGGCGACGAAACCATCGTAAATATTATCGCTGTTTGGCGATTTTAAGCTATCGGCGGTTGCCGGGCTCCATCCCTGGTAAGCACCTGGTACGTATACATAGCTGGCCAGTTTGTAAGGCTTCACCGTTAAAGTAAGTACGTTGGTATATGATATTGAGTTGGCTGCAACAGCCGATTTAACACGTACTTCCAGATCGGTATTGTTGTCATATGACAAGCCCATAGTAAGCAATATTGCGTTTAAACTGCCAACAGTGTATGACTGGGTAGTTCCGCTTAAAGCAACCTCAGTTAACTTGGTTGATTTAAAGCTGCTGCCTTTTACATCCATTTGCAAGGTGTAACTAACTTTTGCAGCATACCCGGTAACCGAAGTTGCAGGCCAGGTAAAAGTAACAGCAACATCAGTCGCATTATCTTTTGATAGCACAGGAGCAGTAGATGTTGCCGCTAAGGTACCTGCTTTGCCAACGTTTGCAACAACCCTGGTTTCATCCTTTTTACAGGACGGTAGCAATAATAACCCGAGGCTGCTTATTGCTAAAATTTTGGTTAAAAGTTTTTTCATTTCTCTCTTTTAATCTGTTTAATAAATGTTTTTATAAAGAGCCCAAAACGCCGGGAGGCGCTTCATGGCTATTAATCTTATTTATATCCGTCGTTTTGTTTCAGGGTAGGGTTGTTAACAATATCAGCAGATGGAATTGGCATCAGGTTAAAATGAGTATCAACGCTTGTGCCGGCTTTAACACCGCCTTTCCAGGCCCAGATATAATCACCGCCGGTGAATTTGCCAAAACGGATAAGGTCTGTTCTCCTGTGCATTTCAAACAAAAACTCGCGCCCTCTTTCATCAAGTATGAAAGGAAGTGTTAGTTGTAGCGCTGTGATATTACCGGTTACACTACCATTATAAGCTCTTGTACGTATCTGGTTTACATATTGTAACGCTGTAACCAGGTTGCCACCAGTACCGCCGCGCAAAACAGCTTCGGCATAAATCAAATAGGCATCAGCTAAACGGAACATCGGGAAATCTGTGTCCGGGAAGTTACCGGTTGCGTCAGAACCCACAGCTCCTGTCGAGGTTACATTTCTGAATTTTTGGATGGCATAACCGTCAGTAAAGGTGTACTCGTCGTTTATCTCCAGATTTTGTCCATCTGTAAAGAAAAGAGCCCTTTTATCGGTATTTCCGCTTGCGTCGCTAAATAAACTTACATACTGTTTTGTCGTACGCAAACCAGACCAGCCTCCATTAATACCAAAGTCGGAAGGAGTCATTTTACCGCCAACCTGGGCATGTACAAGGTATGTAATGCCGCCGTACCCGGTTGTATGGATACCGTCAAATGTAATAGGGAAAATTATCTCGTTTGATTTGTTGTTATCGGCAAGGAACAGGTTTTTAAAATTAGGTTCCAAAGTATAACCGGCAGATATTACTTTGCTGGCATAAGTTATAGCATCGGTGCTTCTGTCTGTACCTGTATAAACTTTGGCGTTAAGGTAAAGTTTAGCCAGTAACATCCAGCTAGCTGCCTTATCGGCGCGGCCATACTCAAAACGAGGTGCCCCCATGTCTGCTTCGCAAGTTTTTAACTCACTTTCAATGTATGCGAAGATTTCGGCACGTGACTTTTGCTTTGGAAAAAATACACCCACAACGTCATTTTCGGTTACAAATGGTATGGAGCCGAAAAGGTCAATGCCATGCCAATAAGCTAACGCTCTTATGAAGCGGGCTTCCGCACGGTATTGTTTTGCTAATGTGAGGTTATCCCCGGTAATACCATTGCCTGATAATTTATCGTCGGTTGTTTGACGGATAAATTCATTTGATATTGAAATGGTGTAAAATATCCTGTTATACATGGCTGTTATAAATTCGTTTTGCGAATTCCAGGTCATGTTGTGCAAGTTATGAATGGTGCCATCATTCCATACAATAGCGGCTTCGTCTGTGGTTAATTCCTGCATGTTGTAATATTCGCGCAGGTAATTGCTAAAGCCTTCATCAATACCCGCGATATCGGCATTGCCTGCAGGGCCTTGTTGTCCGCTTAACGCAAATGATGTATATAGTTTTGCCAGTATAGATTTATAATTGCTAAAATCTTTATATACCTTATCTGTGGTCACCGCATTTTTCGGCGTCAGATCTTTTTTACATGATGTTAAATTAACCGATAAACCTATCGTTGCGATAGCTAACAGTTTAATTAAATTTCTTCTTTTCATATCTATATCTGTTTATGAAATTATAAGCTCAGGTTTAAACCAAGGGTGTATACTCTTGGGCGCGGATAGAAGTTGTTGTCCACACCGCCATTTACTTCAGGATCAAGGCCTTTGTATTTAGTGATCACAAATACGTTATTCACATTAAATGACGCCCTTAAATTGTGCGTTCCTTTAATGTGAAAGGTATAACCTAAGGTAGCATAGTCCATACGTACAAATGACGCGTTTTCTACGTAGTAGTCAGAGTACAATTGGTATTGCTGGAACTGTGTTTGTAAAACGCTTGAAGGAAGGTTGCCCAGATAGCCCGAGAATTTTAATCCGGCATAAGCGCCGTTAGCCGCCGACTGTGCATTGTACAGATAGTTACCGAGGTTGGCCCTTGCACTGAATCCTAAATTCCATTGTTTATAGGAGAAATCTGAATTGAATCCCATAAATGCCTTTGGTTCAGATTGTTTGTATAAATATTTGTCGTCAGATGAGCTTCCGTTTTTGTTTCTGTCAACATACACTCCTTCAAGTGGAAGGCCATTTTGGTCATAAACCTGTTGATATACATAAAATGCGCTCGGACTTTGACCCGCTTTGTATAAACCAATGGTGTTTCCAACACCGCCAGGAATGCCAGTTACAGCAATGGTTTGATTAGGGTCGCTTGTTAAGGATATATTGGTGATCTTTCGTTTATTTAGAGACAAATTGTAACCAAGTTTCCAGTTAATATCTTTTGTTGCAACGGCGATAACATTGATATTGAAATCTACACCTTTAGTGGTAAGGTTACCAATATTTGCAAGTATATAGTTACTAAGGTTAGTACCTGCGGGTATTGGGGTATAAATTAAAAGGTCTTTGGTTTTTTTGTTATAAAACTCAATAGTACCGTTCACTCTCCCGTTAAACAGCCCATAATCAAGGGCCAGATTGGTAGTAGCAGTTGATTCCCATTTTAAATTTGCATTATACCTGTCCGAGCGTAAGGTATTTACAAAGGTACTCCCAAATTGGTACTGCGCAGCAGTATTACTTGGCTCATAAACGGCCAGGTATGGGAAATAGTCACCACCATCCTGCTGACCGGTGATGCCGTATCCTGCTTTCAGTTTTAAGTCTGATAAGAAATCAACTCCTTTTAAAAACGACTCTTCTTTTGCTCTCCACGCAAATGCAACAGATGGGAAATATCCGTTTCTATGTAATTCAGAGAAACGTGATGACCTATCGTCTCTTATAGTTGCAGTAAGCAAATATTTTTCGTTGAAAGCGTAATTTAAACGTGCAAACGGCGACTCAATATAATATTGGCCATATGACGGTGAGGCTGCGCTGCCCACAGGAGTGGTTTTATCGGCTTTATACCCCTGAAATGTGCGATAATAGCTATTGAAATATTGGTAAGAATAGCCTGCCTGCAAATCTAAATGGCTCTTAATTTCTTTAAAATCTTTGGTGTATTTTAAATAATAGTCGGTATTGTAAGTATACAATTCGCTAAAATAATGCGAATATGAACCTCCTTGAGCAAAATTAGAGGCTGCAGATGCAGGTATAAAAGTATATCCTTTACCATCACTTAAATCGCCGCCAACAGTAGCGTTAAATTGCAGTTCTTTCAAAAACGGGAAAGTATAATTAACATTTAAGGTACCTATTCCCCTGGTTGCCCTGCCTTGGGCATCTTGTTGGTTTAATAAGCCAACGGGGTTACGTGGGGCAAGGGTATTTGGATTGCCACTACCATCGAGCCACTCAAAATAACCACCATATTTGCTTTTATCATTTGAGTACACTGGTTGAGTTGGATCAAATGCAATGGCATTGCCAATAGCGCCGGCAGCAAAATGGCTTAAGGTATGTGAACCTTTCAAGTTTAGGTCTACTTTTAAGCTGTTGTGTAAAAAATCGTGACTTATGTTAAAAGCAACGGTAGTCCTTTTTAAATTATCGGTTTTAACTATCCCATCCTGATCCAGATAGCCAACTGATAGTCTGTAAGGTAACCCCTTTATGCCGCCAGTGATACTCAAGTTATTATCGTAAGTGTAAGCCGGGCGGTAAATTAAACTTTGCCAATCGGTATTTGCGGTACCCAACAAGCTGGCCTGACCGGGGCTTTGCGCTTTTACAGCGGTGCGAAATTGGTCGGCGCTCAAAACGCTTACTTCTTTGGTTACTTTTGATAAAGATGATTTTGAATCGAAATCAATATGCAACTTACCATCTTTCCCTTTTTTAGTAGTAATGATAATTACGCCGTTGGAGGCACGCGAACCGAAAATTGCTGTGGCTGATGCATCCTTGAGGATATTGTAAGACTCGATGTCGTCGGGATTGATTAAGCTTAAAGGATTAGATACCCCACTGATACCATTATTACTTAGTGGTATTCCGTCAACTACAATAAGTGGATCATTGCTGCCTGTTAAAGAAGCGCCACCACGGATGCGGATTGTACTACCAGAACCTGGCGCACCACTGTTTGATGTAATTTGCACACCGGAAACTTTGCCAGTAATTAATTGCTCAGGTGTAGTTACTGGTCCCTGGTTAAAATCCTTGGCCGAGATTGAAGTTACCGAGCCGGTAAGATCTTTCTTCTTTTGGGTACCGTACCCTACCACAACCACTTCGTTAAGATTTTGATTGTCGGGTTTTAATGAAAAGTTAACCTCAACAGCAGTATTACCTACCGTTACAGCTTTCTTTAAAGCCACATAACCTAAAAACTTAGCGGTTACGGTAACGTTCCCGGTCTTAACACCGGTAATGGTGTAGTTACCATTGCCATCGGTAGTTGCACCTATGGTTGTACCGTCAATAGTAACGGCAGCACCGGGCAGGGGTGCGTTGGTTTCGTCTAATACTTTCCCTTTAATGCTTCCTGTTTGGGCAAACGCCATTACTGACATCATTAGAAAGGCACAAAGAAGAACGTACTTTTTTGAGTAATTTTTTCTCATTTACTTTTTGGGTTTTTGTGAATTAAAAAGGCTTAATTAGCCGGTGTTAAATTGGTCTGATAATTTTGCTGAAACAGCACGCGACTAATTTACATTTAGAAATAATAAAAGCAAATTTTATATAAAAGATAATTTTGACCCAATTAATTAAGTTTTAATTAACTTTAATGAAATACAAAAAAGGGCAGTATTTTTGATACTTTTTGCCTTTTTTTGTGGGAAATTTGCAAACTGGCTAACATTTATACAAAACTAAGTGTCAAAATTACACAATAGGCAATTTTACTAATATGTAACGATTTTCCGGGAACGTTCCCGGAAAATAATTGTCAAATAAACAGTTAATAATGATAAAAAAAATATTTTTCTGCGCGTTTTGGGTTTTTGCCCAAACTTTTTTGCTTTTCGGGCAGGTAAAAACAACCTTCAAAACGGGTAAAATACCACCCCTGAAAAACCAGTCTGAAAGCCTGTTTTTGGCAGGTAATTTTAACGGCTGGAACCCGGCCGACAGTGCCTGGAAATTGCTCCCCGATGGCATTGGTGGCTACCGGCTTTTAAAAGCAATGCCTAAGGGGATTTATAACTACAAAATAACACGGGGGAGCTGGGATAAAGTGGAATGCACTGCAACCGGCAAGCCTGCTGATAACCGCAGCCTTATAGTTACCGGCGATACCATTGTAGTTTTAGATGTTGCCGCCTGGCAGGATAATTTTGCCCCGGCTGAAAAGAAACATACGACCACCGCCCGGGTGCATATCATTAGCGATAAATTTGAGATACCTCAACTGAACAGGCAGCGCCGCATTTGGATTTACCTGCCCGAAAATTATACTTCATCAAAAAAAAGGTACCCGGTTATTTATATGCACGACGGGCAAAACCTTTTTGATGATTACACCAGTGGTTACGGAGAGTGGGGTATTGACGAATTGATGGATAAAGTATCGCCACAAAAGCAGTGTATTATAGTAGGAATTGATCATGGCGGCGATTCCAGGATCACCGAGTATGATCCTCATGATTCAAAGTATGGCAAAGGGCGGGGTGACGATTATGTAGAGTTCCTGGCAAAAACGTTGAAACCCTACATTGATACACATTATAAAACCATGGCTGATGCAAAAAATACCACAATAGCCGGTAGTTCGATGGGTGGGCTGATATCAATGTATGCCGCATTAAAATATCCGCGTGTATTTGGCAATGCCGGCATATTTTCGCCCGCTTTTTGGATAGCCCCCCAAATTTACGATCTGGCCAAACAAAAAACCATCAGCCATAAAACCCGTTTTTATTTTGTTTGCGGCGATGCCGAAAGTGAAGACATGGTTGCCGATATGCAAAAAATGGCCTCGATCATAAAGAATAATGGGGCTAAGCCCGAAAACGCCCCGGTAACCATCATCAAAGGAGCCAGCCATAATGAAAAGCAATGGAACGGAGATTGGCCAGGATTTTATAATTGGCTAATGCAGTCGGAAAGTTTGGAAGTCTGGAAAGTCCGAAAGTAGCCTCAGATCTGAGCTTAGGGATATCAGGCAATTTTTGTTTTTTTAAAACCGCGACATTGTACCTGCCCGACATTTATTATCTTTCGGACTTTACCGACTTACGGACTTTCCGATTAACAAATGACTATCGAAGAAATATTAAAACAGTACTGGAACCATGATCATTTCAGGCCGATGCAGGCCGAGATCATCAAGTCTGTTTTATTGGGTCATGATACGCTGGCTTTGCTGTCTACAGGTGGGGGTAAATCTGTTTGTTTCCAGGTGCCTGGGTTGGCTAAAGAGGGGGTATGCATCGTCATATCACCGCTGATTGCCCTGATGAAAGACCAGGTTGAAAACTTAAAAGATAAGGGAATTAATGCCGTAGCCATCGTGTCTGGAATGGGCCGGCGCGAGATTGACCTGGCGTTGGATAACTGCATTTATGGCACGGTTAAATTTTTATACCTCTCGCCCGAGCGTTTACTGTCAGAACTGGTACAGGAGCGGATAAAATACATGAAGGTGAACCTGATAGCGGTTGACGAAGCGCACTGTATCTCGCAATGGGGCTATGATTTTCGCCCCCCATACCTGCACATAGCCGATTTGCGCCAATTACATCCCAATGTGCCTGTGCTTGCCCTTACCGCAACAGCCACGGCTGATGTTAAAAATGACATCCAGGATAAACTGCAATTTAAAAATCCGGTTATTTATCAGCAAAGTTTTGAGCGTAGTAACATCAGCTACGTTGTTCAGGATGCCGAAAATAAATTCAGGCGGATGCTGGATATTGCCAAAGGGGTTAAAGGCAGCGGCATCGTATATGTGCGCAGCCGTAAAGATGCTGCAGAAATTGCCAAATATTATAATGAAAACGGTATCAAAGCCGATTTTTACCACGCCGGCCTACCTATGGACGAGCGTGCCGAACGCCAGGAAAGCTGGAAAAATAACCGCACGCGGGTAATTGTAGCCACCAATGCATTTGGGATGGGTATTGACAAACCCGACGTTCGGTTTGTTATTCATAAAGATATGCCCGAAAGCCTGGAAGCTTATTACCAGGAAGCCGGCAGGGGAGGCCGTGACGGGCAAAAGGCTTATGGCGTGTTGCTATACACCCATGCCGACAGGCTGCGGCAGGAGAAGTTGTTTGAGCTTAACTTTCCTACGGTTGATGAAATAAAACATGTTTACCACTGCCTTGCCAACTATTACCAACTTGCTTATGAAGCAGGCGAGGGGCTTAGCTTTGACCTTGACCTGGGCGAATTTTGCAGCCGTTTTAAGTTGGATGCCATCAAAACACTAAACGCCCTTAAGTTTTTGGAAAAAGACGAATACCTGTCGTTCAACGAGAGCGTTTTCCTGCCATCCCGGTTCAGGTTCGAGGTAGTTAACGAGGTGCTTTACAACTTCCAGATCCAGAATGCCGGCTGGGACCCGTTTATTAAAACGTTGTTGCGGTCATATGGGGGGGCGTTTGAAAACTATGTTAAAATCAAAGAGTATGACCTGTCAAGGCGTACTACATTAAGCGTTCAGCAGGTTGTTGAAGGGTTGTTGCAGCTACAGCAGTTTGGCTTAATTAGCTATCTTCAGCAAACAGATAAACCACAGGTTACTTATTTAAAAGCGCGGCAGCAATCAAACAGGTTGTTTATCAACAAAAACTACATCCAGGAGCGTAAGGAAACCTACCGCCAAAAAATGGAGGCAGTTTTTGCGTATGCTGTTCATAAACAGTGCCGCAGCCAAATGTTACTGGCTTATTTTGATGAGCCCAACGCCCGCAAATGCGGCATCTGCGATGTTTGCCTCGACGAAAAGCGCCACAAAAACGAAGATGAACTTTTTGATAACATTACCAACGAGGTTGTACAACTGCTCAGCATCTCAACCCCCGATATCGGTACATTGATAACCACCATCAACATAGGTACCGAAAAAGATAAAATGGAAACCATCCGCCTGCTGCTTGATGCCGGCAAAATAAAAACCGACGGCGAGAAGTATTATCTTTAATTGGTTCGGAGGTCTGAGGCCGGGATTCTGAGGTCTGAAGCCTCAGCCCCGATGGACGAGTGTGGTTTCGTTGCGAGGTAACGGAGCGAAATCGATACTTATGGTCTATATACTCCATCTCAGGTATCCCGAGCTTCGTTCCCGAACATTGTAACCCGATCCCAGTCCTCCGACCACAGATTCCAGTCCTCAGATCCTCCAAATTCACCGTATAAATTATACGCTTCACCGACAAAAAACCTGCATACAACTAATACACCGGAAACAGCTGTAACGATTTTTATTGGAGATCGTCATATAGGTGTATTTAAAAAACAACAAAAATAATTACTTGACAATCAAAATATTAATACCATGAAAACTAACTTAATAGCCATTTTTACAGTAATAGTTACCGTATTGGGCATCACAAATTCAACTTACGCATCTGTAGATAATAATAACAATAAAGGCGTAGTTTTAACCGATATCAGCAGCATCAATAAAATAGAAGTTTACGGTAACGTACAGGTATACGTTACTACCGGGACAGCCGACCAGGTAAAGGTTTACAACCAATATTATGCCGAAAGCGCTTTGGTACAATCACAAAAAGGTGTATTGAGGATTTCATCATACAAAACCGAAAAACTGGTGGTTTGGGTTACTGCAAAAGAGCTTTCCTCAATAACCGCTTATGATAATGCCGAAATAAAATCATTTGGAAACTTATCATCTATCGAGCTTGATGTTAAATTGTACAACAATGCGTCTGCCGATTTAAAATTAGATGCCTTCAGCGCCAGTGTTACCATGAATGATCATGCAAAAGCAAATTTAAGCGGCAATGTAACCGAATATAGCCAGGTACGTAACATAGCATCAAGTGTTAACCGCACTTACCTGGTGACTGAAAATGCAACCGATAAATTAACCGGTGCACCAGCCAAAGCCGCCGAATATGCAGGTATATAATCGTTCACTGGTTCACTTTGGTTCATTAGTTCACTGGTTCATTAGTTCATTGGTCTTGCCTGCCTGTTGCATAAAGACTTAGCCAGCCACCTCGCAAGGGTGGCTGTTTTTGTAGGTATTAGACGTTTGTCTGCCTGTCGTCGTATTATGCTCCCCCGCCCGAAAGCTTTTTGCCCGCTATGCCCGCGTTCCATGAACCATGAACCATGAACCATGAACCATGAACCATGAACCATGAACCATGAACCATGAACCATGAACCATGAACCATGAACCATGAACCAATGAAATGTGCTAAAAAATCGTATATTTGCGTAATAACGGAAAATTATAGCTATTTCCCGATAGCCGCCACTGTCAATTTTTATTGATCAGGGTTCATTTTTATCCCCGCTGATACCGTTGCTGCCCGGAATTTAATTAATGAGATCCTCTTCATTTTGTGCCGATACCGAACTTTTGTTCCGTTGATCAGATTGATACAGTTGTAAACCGGGAAATGCACATTGTTTAACTAAATTTTAATAAACATGGCTAAATCGCAGGCAACATTCATGAAAAAACAACTCGAAAAAAATCGTCAGAAGAAAAAAGAAGATAAAGAACAACGTAAACTGGAGCGCCAGCAAAACGGCGGCGGCAGCGACCTGGACAGTATGATGGCCTACGTTAACGAGTTTGGCGAAATTGTATCTACTCCCCCCGAAAAAAAAGGATAACCCATCCGCTTTACAATATTATGTAGTGTAACACAATGAATGTTTACACTACATAAAAAATTGTAATGTTTTAGCTATAGAAAGCCTCAATTTACCCCTTGTAATTGGTAGCTTTACGCTATGATCAACAAAAGCCAGCTAAAAGTGATTATGGGCGTTGGGCTGGTTTTATTTGCTACGGGTATTATAATGCGCAGGTACTTTCCGTTACTGCATCCTCAATTGGCTTTTGTGATCAGTAGCTGCAGCCCTGCTATATTGACGGTTGGTTTTTTAAATCTGTGGCGAATAAGGCGGTCTGCCCGCAAAAATGTTTCAAAGCACTGAAAAATCTGCATTTTTTAAATTGAACCTTTTTAGTTTTCAATTGTCGTACCTAAAAAATACCGACGATTAAACTGCCATGAAAATAAACTTTTACTTACTGGTTTCTATTGCTTTGCTGGCATCCTGTTCTGGTAGCAATAACACAGCCGATAACGATACAACAATTTCAATACTTTCGCCGGCCGATACGCAATTGGGCAGTGCGCCAAATGCCCCGGCTGTAAACATGCGATATTGTTTTTTTTATACTGATGGTGCCCGGGCCCAGGATACAACCGAGGTAAGTATATTCATAAACGGCAATAAAGTTACCGGCGATATGTATTGGATACCAAAGCAGAAAGATGCCCGGAAGGGAACTTTAACGGGTACGCTTGCGGGTAACGCTATTAAGGCCGTATGGAATTATACCCAGGAGGGAAGTACCGACACAATGGCCGTTGAATTTCAACTACGCGGGAACGCGCTGGCGCAAAAGCCTTATCAATACGATGCCAAAACCGGCAGGCAGCAAACCAATAACGCGGCTGCCTATACCGTAATTTACAATATGAAAAATTGCAAGTAATTATTTAATTTAGATAAAATTATCACCATTAAAAAATGAAAACCAGGGACACCAGCATACTTTATCTTGTATTGGGATTATATACCCTCATGATCAGTTGGTATTATAACCATTCGCTGATTTTGTTGCTTATCCATTACCTTATCTGGCCGGTTTACCTGGTTTACGAATTGCTGATTGGCCACCTTGCCCACGGGCTTTGGCGTACAATTCCGCTATCGTATTTTAATTAGTATAGCTGTCGAAATATTTTTTACTATTTATGCCCGGTTAACAGCCGGACATTTTTTGTTTTAAATTAGCTATCAGGTGGCATAGGAACGCCCGGCCCGGTTGTTACCACGCAACGCTGGTTTATCAAACCTTTTCAACAACAACTGCTGTGCCGTATGCCAATACTTCGGTAATGCCCTGCATTACTTCGTTTGCGTCGTAACGCATGTTGATAATGGCATTTGCGCCAATGGCTTGGGCATGCTGTATCAAAAGCTGGTAGGCTTCTTCACGGGCGTTTTCGCAAAGCTCGACATAAATTGAAAGCCGGCCGCCAAAAAGCGACTGAAAACCACCGGCAATATTGCCCAGCGCGCTGCGGCTGCGTACGGTAATACCACGTACAACACCTAAATGTTTAACTATCCGGTAACCATCTAATCCGGTACTGGTTGTAATAAGCGAAGTATCCATTGTTTTATTTAGTTTATGTTGATTAGAGCGCAGGCAAGGCCAAATGTTACAACAATGGCTGCTTACCGGTATTTACACAAGTACGAACATTGAACGTGCGTTTTTACCTTGAATTTTATATTGGCCTCAACTTCAAATGATTGACCCGGTATGTAAGTTTGCCATTCATCTTCGCCAGGTAACAGTACATCCAGCCCGCCTTCAATAACGGTCATGGTTTCGTGGCTCGATGTGCCAAATTCATACTCGCCTTTTTCCATTACGCCGATAGTGCTTTTGCCTTCTGCGCTGGTATAGCCCAGTGATTTTACCGTGCCCTCAAAATATTCGTTTACGTGAATCATATTTTTTAAATTAAGCGCCTAATATGCCTAAATAAAATCATTTGTTTTAATAAATGCCGGCCTTAAATAATTCAGGGTAAAACTGCCGAATGTTAAAATATGTGAAAAAATTAACTTTGGTTGTAATTATTAATCTGCAAAGAGCGTTATTTGCATAAAATCTGCAAGGCGCATAGTTTGCACAAAATTTATATATGAGGAAAATTCAACTTATTGTTCTGTTACTTATATCGGCTATCTACTTCCAAGGCTGTAAAAAAGACGTTGTTACTTCTGCTTCTACCACATCTGATAAAATACTTGCTGCAAATATTAATGGTGTTGAATGGTACCCGGATACGGTTAACGCACGGATTACTTTTAACAGTACTACAAAAGTTAAAACCTTTTCGGTAATTGGTACTGCCGATTCAAAGCGGGTTATCTTTAATATAAATGTGCCCAACAGCACAAATACCAATAGTTTTCCTTTAGCAACTTACAAAGTAGACGGCACGGGAAAATTAAACATGACTTATTACACCCAACAAAGAAACGATGCTGGCGAATATGTATTTGTACAAACCGGCACTGTTGAACCGGGCTCCGGATTGGCTACCATAACTGCAATTGATACGGTTGCCAAAGTAATTACCGGAACGTATTCGTTTACCTCAAAAAAGGTTAATCTTAATCCTGATGGAAGCTATCAATCCATAGAAATATCGCAGATACTTTTAGGCACCTTCGATAAATTACCATATCAATTAGGAGATGGCAATTTATAGCCGGGCATAGCCAGGTATTTTGCAAAATATTAAAGCCCTCTGTTGAAAAACAGAGGGCTTTGTTTTTATATCCATTTTTTAGCTAAAGTCAAAACCGCCCTTTCCGGGCTACAACTAAACTACCAGGTGTTAAGCTGGTTTTGTAGGCGAGGGAGTTGTAGGCATAGGTGTGGGCGTAGGACTTGGGTTTGGCGTAGGTGCGGGGTTTGGAGTCGGGGTTGGGCTCGGAGTGGGTGTAGGGCTCGGATTTGGCACAGGTGCAGGTGTTGGCGATGGAACAGGTGCCGGGTCAGTAGGTGTTGGTGTTGGTGTTGGTGTTGGCGACGGTACAGGTGCAGGGGTTGGCGCCGGAGCAGGTGTTTTTGGCGTCTTTTTCTTTTTACCTGGTATAGTATCGGTTACCATACCTTTTTTTGCGATGATTCCGTTGTCGCCGGTACCATTAATGGCCGTATGATTGGCGGCAAAAACTACCGAACATGCAAATGATAATGCTACAGCTGCTGCTGTTAACTTTAAATTTTTCATAATAATTTATTTTAAATTAATAAATTAACTTAAATGATAACAGTGCCAATAAGTTTTAGTTTTCATTAATTGCGATAACTCTTTTTTTGAACAAGAAAACTACCAGCATTTTTAGTCATCAGCGACTGCGAAAGTGTGCCGCTCAACATTAGCGTTTTGCTAAAACAATATATTGCGTTAACGCTTTATGGTTTTGTATGGCATCTTCAAACAAGTCTATTTATGCTGCGCTGGCGGCAAATTTGCTTATCGCTTTAACCAAATTTATGGCAGGCTTTTTTAGTAACAGTGCCGCTATGGTAGCCGAGGGGGTACACTCTGTGGTTGACACCGCCAACCAGGTATTATTGTTGTTTGGTTTGCACCAAAGCCGCAAAAAGCCCGATGCAAAGCATCCTTTTGGCTATGGTAAGGAGTTGTATTTTTATTCGTTCATCGTGTCGATACTCATATTTGGGCTGGGCGGGGGCGTTTCCATATACCAGGGTATTGCCCATATCATCACGCCCGAAGTTCCGGGTAACCCAACCTGGAATTACGCGGTATTGGGCATGTCGGTAATATTCGAGGGTTCATCGTTGTTAATAGCGGCCAAAGAGTTTAACAAACTGCGTGGCGAGCTTTCGTGGTGGCAGGCTATTGTCAAGAGTAAAGATCCATCAACTTTTTTGGTGCTGTTTGAAGATAGCGCGGCCGTTATAGGCCTGGTTATCGTAGCTGTTTGTATGTTTATCGGTCATACTTATCACATTAATTATCTTGATGGCCTGGCCTCATTGCTGGTTGGATTGGTGCTCATATTTGTTTCTATCATACTGGCGCGCGAAAGCCGCAGTTTGCTCATGGGCGAGGGGATAGGCGCAAGCACTAAAAAACACATCATCGAAATTGTAGAGCAGGATCAGGACGTTTTAAAGCTCATGCACCTCATGTCAACCTATCAATCGCCTACCGAGGTTTTGCTCATGCTAATCATTTCGTTTAAAAGTAACCTGGATACCGCGGGCATTAATAATGCTATTATTCGCATCCGCAACCGGGTAAAAGATGAGTATAGCCTCATTCACTTTGTTATTATCCAACCAGATACCTTTATGGAAAAAGTAAGCCCCAATATGCAGTTGTACGTTTAATTGGTAATTGTAAAATAAACATCCTCCATATCTGAAAAAATAGCTAATATGCAGTGCTAAACTTATTATCATGAATTATAACCAGCCCGCAACAGCTACCCCTAAAAACGCTTTAAAAACAACATCAATTATACACCTGGCCTTAATAACGGGGCAGGTATTGTTTATGATAGTGGCTTATATAACCAATAAAAACATCAAATACTTTGATTATAAAGACAGCAGGGACGACGTGTTTTTTTACATTGTGCCCTTAATGGCTATTGTATGTACGGTGATTGGCGGTTTTTTGTTTAACCAGCAATTGGGTAAATTCCATCAGCAGGCCGCCGGTACCAGTAAAACGCTATCAGAAAAACTAAAAGCATATCAATCGGCCTTAATTATAAGATACGCGCTGCTGGAAGGCCCCTCGTTGTTCGGTATAGTTTGTTTTTTAATAACAGGTAACCTGTTTTATTTACTCATCTCGGCATGTTTAATAATTACCATGATCAGTTTAAGGCCATCGGTTAATGCCACCGAAGCTTACCTTCAATTAAGCTACGATGAAACGCAGCAATTACGCTGATGTTTGTTCAAAGTCGGAAAGTCCGGAAGTTAAGGCTTCCGACGGATCACTTCTGACTTTGACCTAAGGCTTTCAACTCCAGTTTGCCTTCTCATCTTTCCGACTTCCGGACTTCCCGACTTCAGACTAAGCATTATCCATACTAATGATCTGGGCTTTATAAGCTACCGGAAGGAGGGCATTGCGTAAAAAGGTTTCCACTTTAAGCATTCTTAAAAACTTATACGCCCATATCACCGGTAAAAGCCAGGGCAGTTTTCCTAAGGGAAGATGCATGCCTACCAATGGTGGTACCACCAGCAGTTGCGCCTGTTTTAACACCGTGTAACGGGAAGCGCCGAGGTGTTTTTTATATTGACGGTATAAATCCAAAGTCAATTCGCCACAAACCAGGTTATGTTGTAAGTGTTCCTCGCGCATATCCAGGTATTCAAAGTAGTTTTTTGGTAGGCCGGTAAGCCCCATGCGCTGGCCTACCCGGTTAAAAACCATAAACGTTTGGCCCTTTTCGGCCTGGGTTAGTTTGCGCTCCAATAGTTCATATGAACGGATAGACAGATCAATTAACAAGAACAACACATCGCGATACGCCCAATCCGGGATTTGTGCGCCGCGGCTGTTTTCTACACCTTTGTGAATGGCCGTTATCCTGTCAATAGCTTTTAAAGCCGATTCCTGGCCCGAAAAAATGATCTGCCTTGAATATTCAACGGTCGAAAATAACCGTCCAAGCGGGTCGGCAGGCAGGCGGCCGGTAAAGTACAGCCAGTCAACAGCTTTGTTTAAGGCAAATTCGGCTGCCGCTCCCGCGAAAATAAACAGGATGGTATCGGCCTTACCCCAAATTTTCCTAACTATTGATTCCTCGCTTACAAAATATTCCATTCTTTAAATCTTGTAAAGTACTTTGTGTTGCAAAGTAATAAATATTATTTGAATTTGCAACTGATGGTTTTACACTATCCATGACACGCTGAGGTTTTACATAAGCATTCGGTTGAACGTCGGCTAAGACTCACCCTGTCGAGGCTATGCCCGACCACCGTCTCTCCGGCTGCGCCGCAAAGAGGGTAAACCCCTTTTTTTATTTTGATTTGCCCCTCTATGCGCGAAGCGGAGTGAGGGGTGACGAGCGTAGCGATGTCGGGGTGAGTCGACTCGCCGACATGCGATATACGTCGTTCTCCTTCCGAGTCTCGCCGAATTTTACAGTTCAGAAAAAAACGTTACAGATATGTTGCAAAAAAAGATTAACGGATATTTTATGAATTCAAAAAACTTTGCGCCATTGTTCTCTGCGCGTTGAAAATCACACATTGCAATTGGTATATTTAACCATGCAAAAATCCGAACTTCAAAAAATGCTGGATGGCGACCTGTACGATGCCAGCGATGTCGAACTGATTGCCGGCCGCTCAAAAGCACGCCAGCTGTTTACTCGTTACAATGCGCTTGATTATGACGATAAACAGGGCAAGCGTGCCATTTTAAAAGAGTTGCTGGGTGGGTTTACCAATGCCATTGATATCCAATCGCCTTTTTACTGCGATTATGGCTTTAATATTTTTGCCGGCGATAACCTATTCCTGAATTTTAACTGCATTATACTGGATTGTGCGCGAGTAACTTTAGGTGATAACGTTTTTATGGCGCCCAATGTACAGTTGTATACCGCTTATCATCCGGTTATCGCTTCCGAACGGATAAAAGGCCCCGAGTACACTGCGCCTATAACCATAGGCAATAACGTATGGCTTGGCGGCGGTGTAATTGTTTGCCCCGGTGTTACCATAGGCGATAATACCACCATTGGTGCCGGCAGCGTGGTAATCAAAGATATTCCGGCTAACGTAGTGGCGGTTGGGAATCCGTGCAAGGTGATAAGGGATTTATAGCGAAGTGTATGTCTGATTTTTTTACACAATTTTTCTGCGATCAAAATTCTGCGATCAAAATAAAGCTTATTCTGTTGTTATAGAAGATGACGGGAAAGTAGCATACGCTTATTTGATGTTTTATGATCGAATTATAGGGGATTTGTGGCTTTATAATAATGCAATAGCCCCTGAAAATATCAATTGGGAACAACAAGATTTACCTTTTTTGAATCCAAATTATTTTTTGAAGGCAGGTATAAATATAGCCCCTATTGTAAACCGGCGGGAACTATTGTGCCAATGGACGATGGATTCCAATGGTAAGGAATTGCTGAAAGTGGATATAATAATAAAAAAGGTGTTAACAGGCAGACTCAAGCCCGGCGATATGCCCGGATATTCAACCCTGGTGAAGATGGACGGGCCACTGGCAAAAGTTTTGACTGAGGTAAGTTATTAGTCACTTGTTCGGTTTAACAATTAACACTTAACCGTCTTCTTCTTCGTCCCCGGTTTGCGCCTTGCGCGCGACTTTTGAATATAATCCACTGCAACCGGTACCTTACATGCGGTTCCGTTTTGATCCACGAATACAGTTCCTATTTTATTGCCCGTTGCGATAGCCTCATTCATTAATGCGTCTACATAAGTTCCCAGGCTGATGATAAACCCGTTCATGGTCGATCGTACCCGGTTTGGCGATGAATGGATAGTTTGCTCAACACGATTTAGCAACTCCCTCAATACACCCAAATCCAGTTCGCTATCCGGTTTAAATGAAACAATATTGCTTAAGGTAGACCAGCCCGCGGCGGCAACGTGCTCCCTGCTGTCGTTTATCCATTCCTGGGCCAGTTCAAATCCATATTGGCCTTCTGTAGCTACCCAGGGTACCGTATATTCGCTAATGTTGTTGGATATGGCCTCATTAACCCAGGTTTGCAGGTCGACCCTGGTCATTTTAGCATCGTCGGCAATCAGGCCGGCAAGGTACATGGCATCGGCGTTACCGGTGGCATACAAATTTTTAGCCAACTGGTAATCTTTTTTAACCTTTTTTTGGATGGTTTTTAAATACTCAACCTTCACCCCAAAAAACGGCTCTTTAACCCCATGTTTTAACAGGATATTTTTGATGCCCTGGTTGCCATTAGCCTGCAGGTAGGTCATGATTTCGGCTACGTTCATTTTATCAATATTTATGTATAAAATTATACTATTTCCTGGTTTTTCTAAGTAGAATCTTCATACAATACGGAGAAATTGTGTTTGAACTTTTTACTCGATGTAATAGCATTTTTTTAATGCAGAGATAGGTAGCCTCTACGAGGCAAAAAAGAGATTTCAGAAAAAAAATGCTACAAACAGGTAGCCTCTACGAGGCAAAATGACACCCTAATAATAAATACGCTTGCCTCGTAGAGGCCACCCGTTTGTAGCAAGAAGTAAAAAAATATTTTGCCTCGTAGAGGCTACCCATCGTCCGATAAGCAAACTTTTAAAGACGATTGCTATGTAGTAAACGCCTATTATTCTTTAACGCTCCCACGCGTTTTTAAGAAAAACGGATTAATGTAAAGCCCGGCTCTTTAAAACCTACACACAATCTTGGTAACAGTATCCCATATCCGGCCCCCGGCACCCGAACCACACAACTCGACCCCCGCAACCCGAAGCCAGCACCCCGATATCCACATCCATCCAACTTTTCCACAATGCCCTAAAAGCACGGGCAATGCATTAACTTTACCCGATTAACAAAAGGAGTAAACCGCTTGGCTAAAGACACTACCAAAGAAACCCCATTAATGCAGCAATACAACGCCATCAAGGTGAAGTATCCAGGTGCTCTGCTGCTGTTCCGCGTGGGCGATTTTTACGAAACTTTTGGCGAAGACGCCGTTAAAGCCGCGGGCATATTGGGCATTGTGCTTACCCGCCGTGCAAATGGTGCTGCTACCCATATCGAACTGGCTGGTTTCCCGCACCACTCGCTGGATACCTATTTGCCCAAACTGGTACGCGCCGGGCAGCGGGTGGCCATCTGCGATCAGCTGGAAGATCCTAAAACCACCAAAACTATTGTTAAACGCGGAGTTACCGAACTGGTTACGCCCGGGGTTGCCACTAATGATAATATCCTTAACCAAAAAAGCAACAACTACCTGGCATCGCTGCACTTTGAAAAAAACAGTATAGGCATTGCCCTCATCGATATTTCGACAGGCGAGTTTTGGACCGCCCAGGGCAACAGCGATTATATTGATAAGCTGCTGCAAAGTTTTTCGCCCAGCGAAGTGATATACCCCAAAAGCCGCACCCGCGATTTTAAGGATAACTACGGCGACCGCTTTTATACCTACGCCCTTGATGAATGGCCCTACAGCGGCGATTACGCCACCGAAACGCTATTGAAGCACTTCGGTGTAAAATCATTAAAAGGCTTCGGGATAGATAAGCTTAACCTGGGCATTATAGCCGCAGGTGTAGCCATCCATTATTTGAATGAGACCGAGCACCGCAACCTGCAGCACATTAGTGCTATTGGCCGGATTGAGGAAGACCGGTATTTATGGCTCGACAGGTTTAGCGTACGCAACCTGGAACTGGTAGGATCGACCAATGATAATGCCCTTACCCTGGTTGATGTGCTTGACCATACCTGCTCGCCCATGGGCGCCCGTTTGCTGCGCCGGTGGATTGTGATGCCCCTTAAGGAGATTAAGCCTATAAACGACCGCCTGGGCGTTGTAGAGTACATGATTGAGCACGAAGAGCTGCGCGAAAACCTGCAAAACTGCATCCGCCAGATAGGCGACCTGGAGCGGTTAATCAGCAAGATAGGTTTACAAAAAGCCAACCCGCGCGAGGTTTGCCAGCTTAAAAAAGCACTGATGGCTATCGGCTCCATCAAAAAAACTGCTGAAGCATCTGAGAGCCTGCCATTACGTGCTATTGGCGAGCAGTTAAATCCCTGCGTAACTATCTGCGAGAAAATAGAACGCGAGTTAAACCCCGAGCCGCCGGTAATGATCGTAAAAGGATCGGTGATGAACGAGGGGATTAACGAGGAACTGGACAGGCTACGTAAAATAGCGTTTGGCGGCAAAGGATACCTGCTGGAGATACAAAAACGCGAGGCTGAAGCTACGGGCATCCCTTCGCTTAAAGTATCGTTTAATAACGTTTTTGGATATTACCTTGAGGTGACGCATAGCCACCGCGATAAGGTGCCTTCGGAGTGGATCCGCAAGCAAACTTTGGTTAATGCCGAGCGCTATATTACCCCCGAGCTAAAAGAATACGAAGAGCAGATTTTAGGCGCCGAGGAAAAGATCCTGGTGATTGAAACCCGCCTTTATAATGATTTGTTGTATTCGCTGGCCGAATATATAAAGCCTATTCAGCTGAATGCGCAGCTGATAGCCCGTTTGGATGTGCTGCTTAATTTTGCGCATATATCCATCAAAAACTATTATGCCAAACCCCAGATGAACGAGAGTAAAGTGCTCGACATTAAAGGTGGCCGCCACCCCGTGATTGAAAAGAACCTGCCGCTGGGCGAAAGCTATATCACAAACGATGTATACCTGGATTCGGAAACGCAGCAAATCATCATCATTACCGGGCCCAACATGGCGGGTAAGTCGGCCTTGCTCAGACAAACCGGTTTAATTGTGCTGATGGCGCAGATGGGCTGCTTTGTACCGGCCAAATCGGCTTCGATTGGGTTGGTCGACAAGATATTTACCAGGGTAGGGGCATCGGATAACCTGTCATCGGGCGAATCAACCTTTATGGTGGAGATGAACGAGACGGCAAGTATCCTGAATAACTTATCCGACAGGAGTTTGATCCTGCTTGACGAGATCGGCCGTGGTACCTCAACCTATGATGGTATTTCCATTGCCTGGTCTATTGCCGAATACCTGCATAACCACCCAACGGCAAAAGCCAAAACGCTGTTTGCCACTCACTATCACGAACTGAACGAGTTGAGCAACACGTTTAACCGCATCAAAAACTTCAACGTATCGGTAAAGGAAGTTGGTCAGCAAATCATTTTCCTGCGTAAGCTGGTACCCGGCGGCAGCGAGCATAGCTTCGGGATCCACGTAGCCAAGCTTGCCGGGATGCCCCAAAAAGTGCTGACCCGTGCCAACGAAATTTTGAAGAAACTGGAAAACGAGCGAACAGGGGGGGAGCATATCAAAGAAAGCATCCGCAAGGTGCAAAAGCAGGCCGTGCAGATGCAAATGTTCTCGATAGACGACCCGGTACTGGTAAAAATCCGCGATACGCTGAACAACCTCGATGTAAATACGTTAACACCCGTTGAAGCGCTGATGAAGCTGGATGAAATACAAAGGGTGATAAAGTCTTAGATTTCAGATGTGCAGATTTTAGATGTGCAGATGGAAAGGTAGGCCGTTTTATATTTTATAAAACATCTGCACATCTGGAATCTGAAATTTGCACATCTGAAATGTTAATTTGTTAAAAACATCAGTTCTCACTACATCTCACTAAATTCTACCTTTACCGCATGACCAAACATCGCCTATTTTTCTATTGCTTCGTTTTGTTTTTTGTGCCGATAGTATTAACCTCCTGCCACACCCGCAAGGCAGCTATGCGTGGCCTGCCGGGCGAAGTGGTAAAGCCGGATGGGGATATTGCCTCTAAATACTCAGAAATTATGGGCGTAAGTAAAAGCGATATCGAAAATGGCCGCCTGTATGCTTTTATCGAGCAATGGATGGGCACCCCCTACAAATTTGGCGGCCTTGATAAAGATGGTGTGGATTGTTCAGGATTGGCCTTTTTGCTGGAGCAGCAGGTATATGGCATCACCATTCCCCGCATGACCAGTAAGCAAATAACCGTTATTAAGCGCAAGTATGAAGACGAACTGAAAGAAGGCGACCTGGTTTTCTTCGATTTTGACGGCAAGCAATTTAGCCATGTGGGTGTTTACCTGCAAAACGGCTACGTAGTTCACGCCAGTTCAAGGCGCGGCGTAGTTATCGTAAAACTTCGCGATCCATCGCTTTACAAATACTTTTCAAGAGCAGGTTCTGTGGACGAAGGAACGGTGCAGGTTAATTAGTTCATCAGGATAAACGTAAATTGGGTTAACATAACTTAACATATTTTAGAAATATATTTTATAAATATTTGATAATCAATATTTTATATTTTGCATGGTTAACATCAAACTGATGTTTTGAACAATTTAAGTGTATCCAAATGTTTGTGCCTGTTTTGGCCAACAACAGGCAACAAACATCAGGTGTGGTTTAATGCTTACATCTTCCTTACATTCCTGCTTATTCCCGTTGGTCCACTGTATTATATTGAATCGGGCGGCGGCTTCTAAACCACTCACTTAATCAACCCAATCAACCACTCACTAAAAAGTACTAACTTTGCAACCTTATGTCAAAGCAAAAAGAAGAATACTCATTTTGGACTAAATATAAAAAGTTTGCCGGTAACGAGATTACGCTTTACCTGGTCATGATTATTGGCATCATCCTGGGCATCGTGATATTTAGTTATCTTTAATCAGCGTTACATTACTGTTGTCGGTTTCGCTTACCGATTGGTAAAAATCTACAAAGGCCTGGTACAAATCTTTACTGTAGGTACCATCAATTATCTGCAGTTTTCGTTTGTAAATTAACTGGTTGCCAACAACGGTGGCGGATACCGAAAAATTGCCGAATGGCTTTTCGAGCGAAATGCTGGCCGGGCGCATATCTACATGATAGCCTTTGGGCAGGGTATAGGTAATTTCGTCTTCATCGGTGTAACCGGTGTTAATGTATAAATCATAGTGTCTGTTGCGTACCTCGCGTGGGGTATTATCTTTTCTGTTAGTAGCATTGGCCAAAAAGTCTATTTTTCCATTAACGGCCGACCCATAATCGGGGGCAGTTAGCTTGATTGTTTCTGTGAGGCTCGGGTGGATGTTTTTATCCTCTTTAAAATCAAATTTTTCGATATCCAGGTTATTAATGGCGTAAATTTTCTGGAGTATTTTCACTTGTTCTTTAGGTGGCTCGGTAAGCAGATAGGTGCGGTTATCATATTGCAAGCCTTTAAAATTGGTAAGCATACTGCCCGATAATGTTCCGTCGGCAGCAAGGGTAAAATTGGCTGTGCACTGCTGTGTATTGGTTTTGGCCGGATATTTTGGGGTATGCATCAATTTGCCGCCTTCGGGTGTGCAGGCTAATACGTCGCGGTCGTCGGTAAAATCACTCAAAAAGCCAAAAGGAATTTGCTGGCTGGTACATTCTAAAAAAGTGGTATCGTTTTTAAATGGCAAACACAGGATCACATGGTCAAACTGGTTCATGCTTGCAAAATCAGTGAGCGGGCTGCGTTTTAAGGTTCCCGACTTTACAATACAGTAATAAGAATCGATATCAACAGCCTTAAAAAGTGATTGCGTATAGTTTACCAGGGCTTTACAATCGCCATAATTTTGCGCATCAACATCGCTCGCTAAAAACGGCTGATAGCCGCCTATACCAACCTGCACGCTAATGTAATGTGTTTTGCCCTGCATATATTCATATACCTTTTTGGCTTTGGCTTTAGGATCGGTAATGTCTTTGGTTATTTCCTGCATCCTGTAAACAGTGCTTTGGGGTAATGCCCTGCGCGACGATAGCAATTTATCGTAGATCCATTTACCCATACCGTTCCAGTCATTAAAAGAACCTGTTACTCCAAGGTAATTAAATTGCGACGCAGGCGAAATCTTCACCCTGCTGCTCATCTTTTCATAAATAGGGCTATAAGGCTCAACTTTTGATGCGTTAAGGTTACTTACCTGCCAGCTATAAGTGTTTTCGCCCTGCTTATTTGTACCTTCAACCAAATGCGAGGGCATGTTAATTTCTTTATACCTGATCTTAAAATCAGGTTTGCAGCTAAATGTATAGGAACTTTTTTCAACAGCTACATCAACTGATGGTTTAGGCTCCCAGTCTTGGAAACTCAACGATTGCTTTGATTTATATTCGTATTCATAAACAACCGTGTAAGGATAATCAGTTACAGCAGGCTGAAAATGTTTTACCTTAGTATCTTCAAATAAAGCTGAGCGACTTACTGCGGCGTCGTCCTGGAAATCACTTTCAGAAAACTTGCCAATAGGTTTACCAAACTGGTTGTAAACCAGTCCTTTTATGTTTTTAATCACGTTCGCCTTGTCGTGAAATATTACAATTTCGGCTTCGTCGTCGCCATTTTTATTTAATATGGTTACCGCGGTTTTAATACGGTAATAGGTATTATCCAGGTCTTTTACCTCAATGCTCATATCATTGCTGCGGATAACGGCGCTGGCGTAGGGTAGCAATTCTTTAGGTATAAGCGATGCATCGTAGTTTTCCTGCGCATTTGCGCTTAATGCCAACGCAGATAATAAAATGAGCCACGTAAGTACTTTCATTATTTTTTCTTGAAAACCATATCCGCCTTTTCGGTAAGTATTATTTTGTTGTACAATTCTTTAAGGTAAGGGTATTCCTCGGATGTGTAAATAGGTTTAGTAAATTTTGTAATGTTCGAGAAGGTGAAAGTGTTATCTGAATTTTCAAAAGTGGTTGCATACATACCGCCATCACCGGGCATTTTAAAGGCTACTGTTTGTGGTGGCGTTTCAACGGTATAACCCTGCGGTAGCCGCATAGTTAATATTAAACGGTCGTCTGATGCCATTCCCCAATCTACCGGGTAATCCCTTTCGGCCAGCTTAAATGGGTTTTTGGTTATTTTTTCCCACAAAAAAGGGTTAAACACCAAACGGTTATGGTTAGTATTGTCATAAGCATCAATCTCAACTTCAAAAGTTTCGCCAAGCGGCATTTCAAGGCTATCCAGGTTTACTATATTCGATTTCAGTATTTTTAACTTGGGGAGCTTTTCGTCCTGGTTTTCAATATACTCATCAACCGAGTTGAACTTTTTGATGGCTTTTCGTTTTTCATAGGCGTTATATCCACGGTAGTAGTTGGTAATTGTTCCTTTTAATTTGCCATTATCAAGCAAAGTTAAATCAAGCGCTCTGGTTGTTGATTCCTTTTGCAGGCCGCTTAACTCCATCCAGTACGATGGTTTATCAAGGTTTATCACCCGCCCTTTGTCATTAAGGCATTTTAATGGTAGCAGGCCAAATGATAATAATGGGTCTGTTGCATCAAGCAGGTAGCTTTTATCGCCAATATTCACTTTGGCAATCACGTAATTAAAATCGTTAATTACCGGGTAAAGCATATTAATGTTGCCGTTGTTACGGGTTGATAGTACTACAAGCTCGGTATTAAGGTCGGCGGCCCTTAAGGCCGCTCCAAGGGCAAGGTTAATATCACCAATAGTGCCCGTGTGTGCTTCATACGCTTTTTTTATACCATCCGGGCTATATATTGATGTAATGTCATTCCACTTAAACCATTTTTGCAGGTACGCATAAATGGCCTTTGCCTTTTCCAACTCGTCTGTTTTACCGGCTATTACGGATGCAATCCTGTCTTTCATCAATTCCTTACGCTTAAACTGCGATCCAAAAAGTTCGTCGGTTTTTAGCTGGTGCTCAATATCTTTCCAGGTTTTAGATACTACGGTTTTAGCTCCGGTGTATGGGTTGGTCCATTCCACCTCGTCAAAATATATGGCCGATAAAAAGTTTTTTGGCGAGGTCATATAATCTTCAGATACAAACGCCGGAATATCTGTCATTTCATAAGTCATGTGAGAGCAATCTGCTTTGGCGCCATGCGACTGAAAACATTCCCGTTCCAATTCGGATGTCGACTTTGATAATTTTTGAATACCACGCAATGTAACGTTAAAATACCAGTACCCCGGGATATGGACATCATATGTGGACCGGACTTTGGGAATCTCATCCTGAAAATCCCAATTCCTGAACTCATCAATATAAGGCGAGACCAACTTATACTTAAAATCAATAACACAACCGGGCTTTAAGCCAGGCAAGGCAAATTTTACGGTGCTGCGGTATTTATAATCTTTTACGGTATACACCTTTTTTAAATCGAGCGGGGCGCTGCGCATTAGTCCATCGTCATCGCGGTAATAGGTAGTGCCGGTTATGTCGCTAACTTCTTCGGTTGTTTCGCCGTTGGCACTGTGGTGAATAGGAATTTCGATGGTACCCTGTTCAATGCCCTTTGTATCAAATATTTTTATGCGGGCGTGGTAATCAAATATCAGGCGTAGGTGGTCGTCGCTTACCATATCTATCCTGCTTTTACCAAATTCATTCAGAAAAAGCGCATGGGCGGCGGTATCTTTTGCGTATTTTTTTAAGTCAAGGTCTTCGGTAGTTACACTCTGCTCAAAATCCTGGGCCTTTATAACGTGTTGAGCAGCAGTAAGTAAAATAATAATGAGTAGTACTTTTTTCATACAATAATCGCGATAATTAGGATGGTATTAATTTAAAAATAAAACTTAGATATTAAATAAATTAAAAAATTTATTGTGCTGATTCTTTTTAGGACATTTGCGACGTTTACAGTAATACTGAATCATTACAATGAAATTAAAACTAAAACGCCCGCTTGCCTTTTTTGATCTGGAAACTACGGGTACTAATATCGGGGTTGACAGGATAGTTGAAATATCGGTTATTAAACTGCATCCTGATGGCAGCGAAGATGTTAAAACCTGGCGTATACATCCGGGGATGCCTATACCGCTGGAGTCATCGCTGGTACATGGTATTTATGACGAGCATATAAAGGACGAACCGGAGTTTAAAGCTTTGGGCCAGGCCATTGCCGAGTTTATTGGCGATAGCGACCTTGCCGGCTATAACTCCAACAAGTTTGACATCCCGATGCTGATGGAAGAGTTTTTGCGCGCAGGTGTATCGTTTACATTAGACGACCGCCATTTTGTGGATGTACAAAACATATTTCACCAGATGGAACAGCGTACGCTTAAAGCTGCCTACCAGTTTTACTGCGATAAAAAGATTGAAAACGCCCACTCGGCCGAGGCTGATACCCGCGCAACCATGGAAGTTTTGCTGGCGCAGATTGAGCGCTATGAAAACATGGAGTGGGAGGATAAAAAAGGGAATATTACCGTGCCGGTTGTTGGCGACGTAGAAGCGCTGCATAAGTTTACCAACTTAAGCAAGCCGGTTGATTTTGCCGGCCGCATGGTTTACAATGAGCAGGGCGAAGAAACCATTAACTTTGGCAAACATAAAGGCAAAAGGGTTGAGGATGTGTTAAATGCCGAACCAAGTTACTATTCATGGATGATGCAGGGCGATTTTCCGCTGTACACCAAACGTAAACTGGAAGAAATATACACCCGCTGGAATGCTAAAAAGAATGCGGAGCGCCAGGCCAAAAACGCTGCGCAACAGCCAAAACCAGCCGACCAGGCCCATACACCACGCCCCGAGGCGCCAAAAGCTGATTACACTAAAAAAGAATTTCACAAACCAGAACATACCAAAACCCAATATCCGCCCAAGCCTTTTAAAAAGAAGGATGAGCCAGCTCAACCCGTTAATGACGATATGCTGGCACAGTTGGCATTGAAGTTTAAGAAGGGGTGAGTAGTGAGTAGTGAGTAGTGAGTAGTGAATTTTTTGAATAGTTTCATCAAACAAAAAGCCCCGTCAGGGGCTTTTGTCACAACTCACAACTCACAACTCACAACTCACAACTCACAACTCACAACTCACAACTCACAACTCACAACTCACAACTCACAACTCACCACTCACCACTCACCACTCACCACTCACAACTCACAACTCACCACTCACCACTCACCACTCACCACTCACCACTCACTCCTTCAAAAAATCAATATTACGCTTCAGTCCACTAAATTTGGTGCGTTTTACAGCTGAGTTTTTAAATACTTTCTGAAAAACATCCTGGGTGATATCCTGCCAGTCGGCAGATTTCAGGTGAAGTAAATCCGGATGTGGTGTAAAAGCAGGTTCGGTGTTCAGTACCGAAAAACGGTTCCATGGGCATACATCCTGGCAAACATCACAACCAAACATCCAGTTGTCCATTTTTCCTTTAAACTCTACAGGAATTTCGTTTTTTAGTTCGATGGTGAGGTATGATATGCAGCGGCTGCCATCAACAATATAAGGGCTAACAATAGCATCAGTAGGGCAGGCATCAATACAATTGGTACAGGTACCACAATGATCGGCAGTGGGGGCTATATCATATTCCAATTCCAGATCAATGATCAGTTCGGCCAGGAAAAAAAACGAGCCCGCTTTTTTGTTGAGCAGGTTGGTGTTTTTGCCTATCCAGCCCATGCCCGATTTTTTGGCCCAGGCCTTATCCAGCACCGGGGCCGAATCAACAAATACCCGGCCGCCAACTTCACCAATTTTTTCGTTTATGATTTGTAACAGAATCCTCAGTTTATCTTTAATAACGGTATGATAATCCATGCCGTAAGCATATTTTGATATTTTGGGCGCTGTCGGGTCTGTTTGCTGGTTATCGGTATAATAGTTAATCCCTAATGAAATCACCGATTTGGCGCCATCAACAAGCAGGCGCGGGTCAAGGCGTTTATCAAAGTGATTTTCCATGTATTGCATTTCGCCATGCATGTTTTTTTTTAGCCACCCCTCCAACCTGGGTGCTTCCTCTTCTAAAAATTCAGCTTTTGATATACCGCAAAACAAAAAACCGAGCTTTTGAGCTTCGCTTTTTATTAACTGGCTATATACCGTCCTGTTTTGCATATCGCTACAAAGATACTACAAATTAAAATTCGTAAAATATACAGTGTTTGGTAGTGAATATGAAACAGTTAGATATTGTAATAGTATTTCTACAGAAAAAATCCAAATTATTTAATCAATGGTGTGGTTTTTGTAACTATTGGTAAATATATAATCTACAAATGCTAACTCACTTAAGCTACCTGCCGCAACACGTTTTAGGGCTACATGCCACGGGTGAAATTACAAATGCCGACTATGAGAAAGCGTTGGAGCCGTTGCTCGACGAACATATAAAACAACACGGAAAAATTAATTTTATACTGGTATTGGAAACCGATATTAAGGATTTTGATGCCGGTGCCTGGTGCGGAAATATAGGCATTGGCCTAAAATACTTTACTAAGTGGAACAAACTTGCCATAGTTACTGATAAAGAAGGTGTAAGAGAATTTAGCCATCTTTTTAAATATATACTGCCGGGCAAATACAAGGGCTATCCCCTTAACGAACTGAACGAAGCCGTAAAATGGATAGCAGAGAAATAGCCTGCCGTGCAGGTCGCGATTTGGCGGTTGCTAATAAATGTACTTGCTAAAAAATTAGTGTGCCGTCGTCGTCAATAAAACACCTGCTCACTATCCTACAGCCTATCGGCTCGCCATTTACTGTAGCGGGAACAAATACTTTGTCTTCTTCGGGCAAAACGTTAACATTCATGTTAAATGTTTTTGAAAAATTGCCGCTATAAATAGTCACTTTAAAATAGGCCAGCCTGCCGCCGGGGCTCACCAGTAATTCAACAACCGCGATGGATGCTTCCCTGCTTATATCCATGAGGTTTGCCGGCAGCCTGAAGAGTTTTAAATAAGGCAGGTAGCCAAAATACCTTCCGCCTATTTTTAAAGGTTTGGTAGTGCGGTCACTATCGGTCAATTGCTTATCAACAAAATACCTTAAGTTTGATGTAGTGTCTTCGGGGGCCTCGTAAAGAAATTCCTTTTTTGTATAGTCGTAATTTTGCAGCAAATGGCCGTCGGGAGCATAAAAACGCCAGATGCCCACTTTTTTGTCGTTTTCAAAACGGCCATTGGCCAGGGCATAGGTTTTATCATAAATCATTTGGTACAGGCCTTGCCTGGTACTTTTGTCGCTTTTTAAAACAGTAAGTTTTTCGGTAATGTGCGCGTTTATTTTATGACCGCGCTCAACAGTTTCCTGGGCAAGGGCCGCATTTATAAAAAACAGGGTAACTATCAGCAAGGTTATGGCTTTCAATGGTGTTATATATTTGGGGTAAATATATAACGCGGATGCACCAATATCAAATAGCTGGTTTAATATATCGGCTTTGTTTTTTGACCATTTTGCAAAATGCGATGTAACACATTATGGCTATTGTAATAGTTTTGTTGCATTAATAGTACGGGATGCTTAAACTTGTAGCCATAAATCATATTTCATGACGGCGCTAACTGATCAATCCGATTACAAAACGGTACGTTTTTCTGAGACCACGATAACCGAGTTGATGATCCCTTCTTATTCAAATTTTGGCGGAAAGATTCATGGAGGCATTTTGTTATCGCTGATGGATAAGGTGGCCTATGTTTGCGCCGCTAAACATGCCGGTAATTATTGTGTTACCGCTTCTATTGATACTGTTGATTTTTTACAGCCTGTTGAGGTGGGCGAACTGGTATCATTAATGGCATCGGTTAACTATGTGGGCAATACATCGCTGGTGGTTGGCATTAGGGTAGTTTCTGAAAATATAAAAAACAACTCGGTAAAGCACACCAATACCAGTTATTTTACCATGGTATCAAAGGATGAGCATAACAAGCCTGCTAAAGTTCCAGGCTTGATATTGGAACACCGTGAACATGTAAGGCGGTTTATTGAAGCCCGGCGGCGTAAAGAAATTAAGCAGGGCTATATGAAAGAAGTTGAGCAGATAAAGATGCCTGATAACTACGAGCACTGCATCGAGCTTTTGAAAGGCGAAAGATGCCTGGTTGCAGGTTAAACAGCGCCAAATCCAAAATAAACAGGTAAAATTAGAATATTAATTGCCAAAATGTTTGGGCATAATATTGCAGATAAGATTTCAATTCCCTATTGATAAATGAGGCGAGCTATTGGCCAGGTACTATTATTATTATTGCTAATTCATGGGGTTTGCTATGCTCAAAAAGATGTGCCGGTTACATTTGTAGCCAATACGGTATCTGTTAAAGATATGGTTGACAGCCTCAATAAAGCTGCCGGCGAGATGTACATGGGGTCCCCCGATAAAGCGCGCGAAATGGCCGGCAAGGCGCTGTTGCTTTCCGAAAAAATTAAATACAATGCAGGAATAGGTTTAGCCTATATCAACCTGGGCCATGTGTACTGGTCACAATCCTATTATCCTATCAGTTTATTTTATCTTAATTCGGCATTACCGTATTTACCTAAAAATAATGCCACTTTGCTGGCCGAGTGTCACAGTGCAATAGGCCGCACTTACCTTGAACTTAAAAACTATCAGCAGGCAATCAATAGTTTAAACCAATCGGCAAAATATGCCGGGAACGATGCCAAAATGTTGGGGGAGTTTTACACCGAGAAGTCGCTGGTATATATCCGGATGCGCGATTACACGCTGGGTATGGCAGCAAGTTTGCAGGCCTTAAAACTTTGCAGGGCCAGCGGGGATGATAATAACACCAATATTATCTATACGCGGTTAAGTTCGATACAGCGCCTTCAAAAACAATTTCAAAAATCGATAGCTTATGACGATACGGCATATTATATGAGTTTTAAAACCAACAATCGGCGATTGCGTGCTAAAACCCTTATTGAATATGCCGATAACTATAATGGGCTAAAGCAATATGATAAAGCGATTGGTTATGCCACAAGGGGTGCCGCACTTGCTGATAGCATTGGTTTGATGAACGGAATTTCGGATGCATACAGGACAATCATGTTTAGCTTTGAACAAAAGAAAGACCTGGCCAACGCGCTGCTGTTCCAAAAAAAATATAACGCAGCGCTTGATTCGCTGAATGAATCTGACAGAAGGCGTAATACCGAACTTATCCAGAATTATTTTGCTTTAAACGACAGGCTCAAAGAGATTGCTGTAATTGAACAACGGGCAAAAGAAGATAAGGATAAGATTCATTTTCAAAATGCCATCATTATTACGCTGATCATATCGTTGCTGGCTGTACTAACGGCTTTGTATATTACCTATTATAATTTAAAACAAAAAAAATTACTTAGTAATAAGCTAAGCAGGCAGCATGAGGCCTTACTGGTGCAAAAAGGCCTGATTGAAGAACAATCGGCTAACCTTGCCGCTGTAAATAAGCTTAAGGATAAGCTATTGGCTGTAATAGGGCACGATTTGCGTACCCCTTTTGCAAACCTGCGTAACATCATGAGCCTGTTTGGAGAGGATAACTTAAACCTTGAAGACATGCATGGCCTGATGAAAAAAATGGAACCGGTAGTAAAAGGCGCCGAGCTTACGCTATCCAACCTGCTGGAATGGGCGGGCAGCCAGATCAGGGGGATAAATTTAACACCATCGGTTATTGATATAAACCTGGTGGGCGAAGAGATGGCTCAAATTTATAGCTACCAGTTGCAGCAAAAAAACATCAGGTTTCAAAATATAGCTATCACCGGCCATATGGTAAAAGCCGATGAAAAACATATTAAGGTAGTTATAGGGAACCTTATTAGCAATGCTATAAAATTTACCGATGATAATGGCGTTGTGACCCTGAGCAGCCATGTTGCCGGTAAAGAGCTTGTGGTTAATGTTAACGATACGGGTAAAGGTATTCCGCAGGACAAATTAGTTAAGCTATTTGATCTTCATTCGCACTATACTCAAAATGGCACAATGGGCGAGGTTGGTACAGGCATTGGCCTGTTTTTGTGTAAAGAACTGGTGGAGTTTAATGGTGGCCGGCTATGGGTTAAATCAGAAGTAGGCAAGGGGAGTACTTTCAGTTTTAGCTTACCTTTGGCCGATTAAGCAAAAATTATTCCTTTTTGTGTTAACAAATCATAAAGCTTTTACGTAGAAAAAGGATAGTAGTCAAAAAGAATTCTGATAAATATATTACGGAATAAGTAATTTAATTATTTAGAAAACGTTTTAACTATATATGTTGATTTAGTGAAATCAATTATATTTTCTAAAATAACAATATGGTGAGTTTTTTACTATATTGTGACAATATTTATTACTCCTAACATTTTTTTATTCCTGCTAATTTAATGGCTTTTTTAAACACAGTACTCGAACCACCCTCGTACGGATGGACGGATGAGGATGGTAACCTTGCAAAACCCACCAATGCAACAATTTTAAAAGAATTCTTTTCGAGACTGAATGTTTTCCGGGATAAGAAAAATTGGCTTTCATTTTTAAGCTGGTTTTTAGTGCTTGCGTTAACACCTTTCCTGTTTTTGTTTGTATTCAAATATTTCAGTATCGTAGGCTTAATAGTGGCTTTTGTTTACAGCATGATTATTATGGGTACCCATGGTACTATATGGCATCATAGGTACTGTACGCATAACGCATACACTTTCACCAATAAATTCTGGCGCTTTTTTACACAAAACCTTACGCTTAAAATTATTCCCGAAGAGATTTACGCAGTATCGCACCATGTTCATCACGCGTTGTCAGATCAGCCCGGCGACCCTTACAATGCCCAGGGTGGTTTTATGTACTGCTTTTTGGCTGATGTAAACCATCAGCCTGTAGCCAGGAACATGACCGAAGCCTGTTATAAAAAATGTGTTAACCTAATGAAACACGTTGGCGTAACTCCCAACACCTATAAACAATATCAAAAATGGGGTACTATAGCCAACCCGTACCGCACCGTTATTGGCATCGTCCTTAACTGGGGCTTCTGGTTCACCGCATTTTACCTGATGGGCGGCTTGCCCTTAGCCTGCGCTATCTTCGGCTCCGCCGGATTTTGGGCTGTAGGTGTGCGTACCTTTAATTACGAAGGCCACGGCAAGGGCCAGGACAAACGCCGCGATGGCACCGATTATAATCGCGAGGATATGTCAATAAACCAATTATGGCCGGGCTATGTTGCCGGCGAGTGGCACAATAACCATCATCTTTATCCTAAAAGTGCCCGCTCCGGTTTTAAGCCGCATCAATTCGACCTGGCCTGGTGCTATATCAAATTCATGAGCATGATAGGCGCCGTTAGTTCATACCGCGATTCTAAAAAAGAATTTTTACTTACTTATTGCAATAAAGTACAGGTGCCGGTTACGGCGCTGGCTATAAAACAGATGGAAGTTAAGCCAGTGCTTGTGCGGGCAAAGTAAAAGGCCTTAATGTTCCTTAAAGAAGGAGCGTTTTTCACATTCAAAGGACTATCCGTTTATATTGTCATCTTTTTTTAAACGCCATTGCTGTTTTAGCGATGGCGTTTTGCGTTTATCTCTTTTTTTTGCTGTACGCCGGGGTAGCAGTATTATGTTAAAATAGTTACATCTTATTTACGATTGTAATTGATATATTAGCGAGCCAACTAATTATACAACTTAAACGCCATAATCAATGTTAAATAAGCTTTTCTGTTTTGCAGCCTGCTTGTCGTGCCTTGTTTTTGTTAACAAAAGGGTGCAGGCACAGGGCCTGGGAATATTTGATAATCAAACAGATGTAGGTATCAATAAACTTCCCGGCGGCGGGCAATATGATGCCAAAACGCAGCAATATGAGCTTAGCGGGGCGGGGCAAAACATTTGGGCAACGCATGATGATTTTCATTTTGTGTGGAAACGCATGAAAGGCGATTTTATATTACGCACCAACGCCGCTTTTATTGGCAAAGGTGTCGAGCTGCACCGTAAGGTTGGCCTGATGGTACGCAGCACTTTAGATAGCAATTCAAAACATATAAATGCCGTTGTTCATGGCGACGGCCTTACCTCGCTGCAGTACCGCAAAACCGTTAGCGGAATTACCGAAGAAAAAAAAGCAAGTATCACCGCGGCAGATGTTATCCAGTTAGAGCGTAAGGGCAATACCTACACCATGTCGGTAGCCCGTAAAGGCGATCTGTTTGTTACCGAAGAAGTGAGCGACCTTGACCTGGGCGACGAAGTTTATGTTGGAATTTTTATTTGCTCGCACAATGCTGATGTAACCGAAAAGGCAACCTTCAGCAACGTACGTATTATAGTTCCGGCGCCTGCTACATTGGTACCTTATAAACAATACCTGGGCAGCAGCATCGAATTACTTGATCTGGAGACTCAAAACAGCACCATCGTTTACCAATCGCCACGATCATTGCAGGCGCCAAACTGGATGAAGGATGGGAAGGCATTGATTTACAATAGCGACGGGTCGTTGTTTAAGTTTGATCTTAAAACCAACACACCGGTACAACTCAATACAGCGCCGGCAAAAAACAATAATAACGATCATGTACTTTCTTTTGATAGTAAAATGCTGGTTATTAGCAGTGGCGATGGCGGCCCTTCTATAGGATACACTGTACCGGTTACAGGTGGCCAGGCAAAAAGGATTACGGCACCGGGCGTTGGCGCAAGCTATATGCACGGCTGGTCGCCGGATGGTAAATACCTCGTGTTTTGTGGTCAAAGAAACAAGGAGTTTGATGTATACCGCATCCCATCGGGAGGAGGAGCCGAAGAAAAGCTGACCAATACGCCTGGTTTGGATGATGGGCCAGAATATACGCCCGACGGAAAATATATCTACTTTAACTCTGTACGCAGCGGGTTGATGCAGATTTGGCGTATGAAAGCCGATGGCACCGAGCAAACGCAGATAACTAACGATGATTATAACAACTGGTTCCCGCACATATCGCCCGATGGCAAATGGATTGTATATATCACCTTCTTTAAAAACGAAGTAGCCCCGGATGATCACCCTTTTTACAAGCACGTATTTTTAAGGCTGATGCCAATAGGAGGCGGCCCGTCAAAAGTAATTGCCTACTTATACGGAGGACAGGGCACTATCAATACCCCGTCATGGGCGCCTGATAGTAAACACCTTGCTTTTGTAAGTAATTCAGATTTATTGTTCCCGGTATTCCCGAAAGAAAAATAGAGACAAGAATCAAGAGTCAAGAATTAAGACAAAACCGACGATGATTTACGGAAAACAAATTTTCGTTTTGGTTGGAATTACTTATATCTTGACTGCTGATTATAATTCTTGTCTTGACTCTTGATTCTTAACTCTTGATTCTAAAATTATGACTACACGCAGATCATTTTTAAAAACAGGCGCCCTGGCCGTTGCCGGCGCCTCCCTTTTGCCCGATAGCTTATTTGCCGCGCCCAAAAAACTCGAAAGGGTGGGGGTTCAGCTTTACAGTGTACGCGATGCCATGAAACTTGACCCTAAAGGAACGCTGAAAAAAATTGCCGACGCCGGTTATCATCATGTAGAACATGCCAATTATGTCGACCGGAAATTTTATGGCTTTACCGCAAAAGAATTCAAGGTTATCCTCAATGATCTGGCACTTAAAATGCCAAGTGGCCATACCGTAATGACAGCGCAACACTGGGACGAATCAAAAAAAGATTTTACCGATGCCTGGAAATATACGGTTGAAGACGCAGCCACCATGGGGCAAAAATTTGTAATAAGCCCATGGCTTGATGAAAAAGTACGCACGGATATGGATGCCCTGAAACGCGCCATGGAGCAGTTTAACAAATGCGGCGAGTTGTGCCAAAAATCGGCAATGAAATTTGGTTATCATAACCATCATTTCGAAATCAGCACCAAAATAGGCGATATCACCTTGTATGACTATATTATTCAAAACACCGATGCCTCATTGGTAGCACAGCAAATAGATATTGGTAATATGTTAACTACCGGCGGGCATGCGCTTGAATTTATTAACAAATATCCCGGCAGGTTTGAGTCGATGCACGTTAAAGACGAAATAAAGGTTGCCCCACATGATGGCGATGACACCGAAAGCTGCATTTTGGGCCAGGGTATTATGCCAGTGAAAGATATTGTAAAGGCGGGCAGTAAAAAAGGCGGCACCTCGCTTTTTATTATAGAGCAGGAGGCCTATCAGGGCAAAGATCCGGTGGAGAGTGTAAAAATTGATTTACAAATCATGAAAAAATGGGGTTATTAATAGTATAAGGGTAACTTACACCATCAACGGATTTAATTTTTGAGGCGGTTAGCTTAAAAGCCTAAAATTACTAAGTTTGAATTCCGTTATAAACGGTAAACACAGATTAGTTTAATTGCCTGCCTTGCCGCGGGTAAATAAACCAATTCCTGCTAAAACAATTTACTTAATATGCACAGGCGTACTGTAATAAAGAATTTGGCTTTGATAATAGGCGGGGCGGCAATACTTCCGGCATGCCATCGAATAGAAGGTAAGGCGTCTGTAACACTTAAAAATGTTGATATCAGCGCCGATCAGGAAAAGTTGGTGAGCGACATTGCTGAGACTATTATTCCAAAAACAACAACACCTGGTGCAAGGGACCTGAATCTGCATTTATTCGTATTCAAAATGCTGGATGATTGCTACAAAAAAGAAGATCAGCAGGCATTCATGACAGGTATGGGGCAGTTTACTGATGCTGTCAAAAATAAATATGATAAACCCTTTTCGGATTTAAGCCAGAAACAGCGCGAAGACGTGTTATTGAGCATCGAAAATGATAAGGACGAGAAAAGTACTGCAAATCCGAAGGAACTCAAATCTTTTTATGGGATAATAAAAAATCAAACCGTAAATGGTTATGTAAAATCTAAATATTTTATGACAAAACAAGTAGTGTATGAACTTGTACCGGGTAGGTATAACGCCCGTTTTCCATACAAGCAAAAGCAATCAGCATAAATAATGGCTAATTTAAATATAGATAGCGTTAAAGACAGAACATTTGATGCGATAGTGATTGGCTCGGGGATGAGTGGTGGCTGGGCTGCAAAAGAACTTACAGACAAGGGCCTTAAAACGCTGATATTGGAACGTGGCCGCGATGTAAAACACATTAAAGATTATCCCACTACCAATATGTACCCCTGGGAGTTTGAGCACCGTGGCGAACTGCCGGTGGCAATAAAAGAGGCCAACCCCATAGTAAACCGCTGTTATGCTTTTGGCGAGGATGCCGCTCACTTTTTTGTAAAAGATAATGATCATCCTTATGTACAGGAAAAACCGTTTGATTGGATTCGTGGTTACCAGGTAGGCGGTAAATCGCTGCTTTGGGCCCGCCAGACACAGCGTTGGAGCGAATTTGATTTTGAGGGCCCTGCGCGCGATGGTTTTGCTGTTGATTGGCCCATCCGGTATAAAGATATTGCCCCATGGTACAGCTATGTGGAGAAATTTGCCGGCATTTCGGGTAACAGGGATGGCATTCCGGAGTTGCCGGATGGCGAATTTTTGCCAGCTTTCCCATTAAATACCGTCGAAACCTATTTTAGTAACCACGTAAAAAGTAAATACAGCAACCGGCATGTAATTAGTGCTCGTTGCGCCCATTTATCTAAACCAAACCAAATTCATTTAGATCAGGGACGGGTGCAATGCCAGGAACGCATTTTGTGCCAGCGCGGCTGCCCGTTTGGCGGTTACTTTAGCGCAAATGCATCTACTATTCCCTGGGCATTAAAATCAGGCCACGCCACCTTACGTCCCTTTTCTGTTGTGCAGGAGATTATTTACGACGAGAAAAAAGGTAAGGCAAGTGGCGTTCGCGTTATCGATACTAATACAAAAGAAGCGATTGAATATTATGCCGATATCATTTTTGTAAATGCAGCTGCTTTAAATACCAACCTGGTGTTATTAAATTCAACTTCGCATCGTTTCCCTAACGGCCTTGGTAATGATAGTGGTGTGTTGGGTAAATATGTAGCCTTTCATAATTATTCGGCCCATATAGGGGCCGAGTACGACGGCGATAAGGAGTGGACAACTGATGGCCGTAACCCTGCCGGTGGTGGATATATTCCCCGTTTCCGTAACGTTTATAAACAGGAGACAGACTTTTTACGGGGCTATGCTTCCGGCTTTAGCGCGTACCGCTACCAGCAACGCCCATGGGATGGTGTTGGGGCCAGCTTAAAGGATAACCTGGTTAAAGATAACCTGAGTGGCTGGAAAGTAGGATCGCACATGATGGGCGAAACTATCCCGAAAGAGAGTAACTATGTAGCCCTTGATAAAGCATTGAAAGATCAGTGGGGTATACCGCAACTAAAAATATCGGTGGCATATGATGATAACGACGAGAAGATGAAGAAGGATTATGTGGAGCAGTTGACTGAGATGTTTACCAGCGCTGGTTTCACCAATATAAAAGCCAGCACCGATAACCGCGCGCCAGGGCTTGATATCCATGAAATGGGTGGCGCCCGGATGGGTAATGACCCTAAAACATCGGTATTAAATAAATGGAACCAGATGCATGCGGTAAAAAACGTATTTGTAACCGACGGCGCCTGCATGACCTCAACCTCATGCCAAAACCCATCGCTTACCTACATGGCCTTTACCGCGCGGGCAGCCGATTACGCTGTGAGCGAGATGAAAAAGGGGAACATATAGTAGTGAGTAGTGAATGGTGAGTAGTAAATGGAGAGTAGTTTAATTATAGACAGTCACCCATTCACCGCTCACTACTCACGCTCACCAACACATTGTGTAAAAAAAACACAAAGCTATATTTGTAAAATAATTTTTATTCATACATTTAACCGAACAACCAAGTAATAAACAAAATTTAACAACCTAATATAATTGTATGTCTGCAAATACTTATGACGCTATTGTCATCGGCTCGGGGATATCTGGTGGGTGGGCCGCCAAAGAACTGACACAAAAGGGTTTAAAAACCATTATGCTTGAACGCGGGCGCGATATCAAACATATAAAAGATTACGTGAACGCTACTAAAGATCCCTGGGATTTTACCCACAGGGGCGGGCGCACGCAAAAAATGATTGACGATTATCCTGTTTTAAAACGCGATTATCCGCTTAATGAGGTCAATCTTGATTATTGGGCAAGCGATAAAGACAGCCCTTACACAGAAACAAAAAGGTTCGATTGGTTTCGTGGTTACCACGTAGGCGGCCGTTCATTAATGTGGGGCAGGCAATCATACCGCTGGGCCGATGTTGATTTTGAAGCCAATTTGAAAGATGGCATTGCTGTCGACTGGCCTATCCGTTATAAGGATATAGCGCCGTGGTACAGCTATGCCGAGAAATTTGCAGGCATATCGGGTAACAGAGATGGCCTGGCCATTCTTCCTGATGGTGATTTTATGCCGCCGATGGAAATGAATGTGGTTGAAAAGGATGTTGCCAAAAGATTAAAAGATCATTATAAAGAAGCACGCGACATGATTATTGGCCGTACAGCCAATATCACCATACCGCATAACGACCGCACTAACTGCCAGTATCGCAATAAATGCTGGTTGGGTTGTCCGTTTGGTGCTTACTTTAGCACACAATCAGCTACATTGCCGGCTGCTATGGCTACCGGCAATTTAACAGTAAGGCCATGGTCTATCGTTACAAAAATTTTGTACGATAAGGATACCAAAAAAGCCAAAGGCGTTGAAGTACTGGATGCCGAAACCAACCAAACCTATGAGTATTTTGCAAAAATTGTTTTTGTGAATGCATCAACAATTAACTCAGCCTGGATTTTGATGAATTCGGCAACTGACGTTTGGGATGGCGGTTTGGGCAGCAGCAGCGGCGAACTTGGTCACAACCTGATGGATCATCACCTGGGTGTTGGCGCATCTGGCCGGTACGAAGGTTTTGAAGATAAATATTACTTTGGCCGCCGTGCAAACGGATTTTACATCCCTCGCTTTGCTAACCTTGGCGGCGATAAACGCGATTTTATACGTGGGTTTGGTTACCAGGGCGGTGCAAGCCGCGAAGGCTGGAGCAGGGATATTGCCGAATTAAATATCGGCGCGGCCTATAAAGATGCACTTACCGAACCAGGCACATGGTCGGTTGGTATGGGAGGCTTTGGCGAAACGCTGCCTTATCATGAAAATAAAGTAACGCTTGATAAAACCAAAAAAGACAAATGGGGACTCAACGTTGTTGCTATCGACGCCGAATTGAAGGATAACGAGAAAAAGATGCGCATTGCCATGGAAGCAGAAGGTAAGGCAATGTTAGAAGCCGCCGGCGTTAAAGATGTACAAACTCACAGCAGCAATCCGTTCCTTGGTCGTGGTATTCATGAAATGGGCACGGCACGTATGGGCCGCGATCCTAAAACATCGGTGCTAAACCAGTGGAACCAGGTTTGGGATGCCAAAAACGTGTTTGTTACCGATGGTTCTTGCATGACATCGGCCGCATGCCAAAACCCATCACTTACTTACATGGCGCTAACAGCCCGTGCAGCTAACTATGCAGTTGAAGCATTAAAGAAAAACGAGATCTAACAAAAACATCATAATACCATACCTATGTCTGAAGAAAAAGATAACGTTACTCCCAATCCATCGAGGCGGGATTTTATTAAAACCACTACGGTAGCTGCAGCAAGCTTCATGATCGTTCCGCGCTTTGTATTGGGCGGCAAAGGCTATATAGCGCCAAGCGACAAGCTTTTGATTGCCGGCGTTGGCGCTGGCGGTAAAGGCCAGAGCGATATTGCCAATTTTTATAAAAGCGGCAAAGCCGAAATTGCTTTCCTGTGCGACGTAGACGACAGGCGTGCAGCAAAATCACGTGCCGACTTCCCTAAAGCTAAATATTATAAAGACTGGCGCGAGATGTACGATAAAGAGCATAAACACTTTGATGCCGTATCAATCTCGACCCCTGATCATAACCATGCCATTATAACTTATAAGGCTATGCAAATGGGCAAACACGTTTACGTGCAAAAGCCAATGACGCATGATATTTGGGAAGCCCGCTTATTAACCGAAGCTGCAAAAAAATATAAAGTAGTAACCCAGATGGGTAACCAGGGATCATCAAATGATGGCACCCGTTTATTATCTGAATGGTATGATGCCGATTTGATTGGCGATGTACATACTGTTTACTGCTGGACAAACCGCCCGGTATGGCCGCAGGGAATTCAATGGCCGGCAGCCAACCCTAATATCCCTAAGGAATTAGATTGGGACCTGTGGTTGGGTACCGCACCTAAAAAAGACTACGTTGATAAATTAGTGCCGTTTAACTGGCGCGGATGGTGGGATTACGGAACAGGTGCCCTGGGCGATATGGGCTGTCACCTTGTTGAAGCTCCATTCAGGGTGTTGGGTATCCAGTATGCAAAGGATGTACAGGCCAGCGTTGGCAGCGTATATGTAGATGAGTTTAAAGAAGGCCATTTCCCTGAAAGCTGCCCTCCGTCAAGCCACATCACGTTAACATTCCCTAAAACCGATAAAACTAAAGGCGACGTTAAACTACACTGGATGGATGGTGGTATACAACCCGAAAGACCAGAAGAGTTATTGCCAAGCGAAAAATTTGGCGGCGAAGAGGGCAACGGAACATTATTTATTGGTACAAAAGGAAAAATGTACGCAAGTACCTATTCAGATGCGCCAACATTGTTGCCAACAGCGCTCACTAAGGATGCGAAAGCACCTCAGAAATGGGCACGCGTACAGGGTGGGGCAAATGGTCACTACGCACAATGGGTAGAGGGATGTTTGGCCGGCTATGGTAAAACAGAGTTAAGCTCATCTTTTGATAAGGCCGGGCCGCTTACCGAGGCTTTGTTAATGGCAAATCTTGCAGTACGTGGTCACGAATTACAAGGTGGCCGTGTAAAGCTGGTTTGGGATAACGAGGCTATGAAAGTAACTAACTTTGACCCGGTTAACCAATATATTAAGCGCAATTACCGCGAAGGTTTTGAGCTGAAAGCTTAAGTTAATTAGTGGGAGATAGTTAGTGAATTAGAGAATTAGTGAGTTAGTGATTTTGAAAATAAGGTAGCTAATGAACAAATTCAATAATTTACAGATCAAAAAAAATCACTAATTCACTAAATCAGTCATTCACTAATTACAAAATCATTCACTAATTAATAAAAAATTATAAAACAATGAATAGAAGAGACGCAATTAGCAGGGTGGGCTTGTTACTTGGAGGCGCGGTAATAGGAGCCGAGTTTTTCATTTCGGGCTGTAAATCGTCAACATCCGCTTCGGGTGTGGCCGACCTGTCTAAACCAGAAATTATTGCCTTCCTTGATGAGGTTGGCGAAACCATTTTACCGGCTACAAGTTCGCCGGGTGCCAAAGCGGCCGAAATAGGCAAGTTTATGGGCGTAATGGTAACCGATTGTTATAAGCCTGCCGATCAGGAAATATTTTTAAAAGGTATTTCTAATATTGACGAAGCCTGCAATAAAAAATTCGGCAAAAAATTCATGGAAGCGGATGCCAAACAACGCACAGAGTTGCTTACCCAACTTGATGCCGAGCAAAAAGCTTATACTAAAACTAAAAAGCCAGAAGATACTAACCATTATTTCAGGATGATGAAGGAGTTGACCCTGTTGGGTTTCTTCACTTCAAAACCCGGTGCAACCCAGGCTTTGCGTTACCTGCCTGTACCCGGCAAATACGATGGTAATTTCCCATACAAAAAAGGAGATAAGGCCTGGGCGACCTAATGGGTTGGTTTGTGGTGGATTGAGTTGATTAGGTGAGCGGTTGAATAAGAGAGTGGTTGATTGAGTTGAAAAAGAGAATGGTTGATTGAGTTAATGGGGTTTTAATCCTATCAACTTAATTAACATAATCTAACTCAGTCAACACAATCCAACCTAATCAACCCAGTAAACCACTCACTTAATGATAATTGGTTTGTGGTTGATTAAGTTGATTGAATTGGCATGGGTTGCCTGAGTTAAATAAATGGTTTGCAAAGTTGGAAAATATATGAACAGCAATGTTTTGAAAAATCAACTCAAATAGCCAAATTTACCCCATTCAATCGATTGTATTCTGATTTAATTAATCAACTCAATCTAACTTGATCAACTCAATTCAACAAAACATAAACAATGAAACTAAGATTAGGAATGATTGGCGGCGGGCAAGGTGCGTTTATTGGCGCCGTGCACAGGATTGCCGCCCGCATTGATGGCGAATATGAATTGGTTTGCGGGGCTTTTAGCAGTAACGCCGAAAAATCGAAAGCAAGCGGCGTTTTGCTGGGCTTGCCCGAAAATCGCGTTTACAGTTCATATACCGAACTTATTGAAAAAGAAAAACAGCTACCTGAAGACCAGCGTGTTCAGGTAATTAGCATAGTTACACCAAACCATGTGCACTTTGATCCGTCAAAAGCTGCATTGGAAAATGGCTTTCATGTTGTTTTAGATAAACCAATGACATTTTCATTGGCCGAGGCTAAAGAACTGGAAAAAGTAGTGAAATCAAGCGGTAAATTATTTTGCTTAACACATACCTACACCGGCTATCCTATGGTAAAGGAAGCTAAGCAACTGATAAAAGCCGGTAAACTGGGCACAATCCGAAAAGTTTATGTAGAGTATCCGCAAGGATGGTTAAGCAGCTTTTTAGAAGGGGATGATAACAAACAAGCCTCGTGGCGTACCGACCCAGGTAAAAGTGGGATAGCCGGCGCCATGGGTGATATTGGTACCCATGCTTTTAACCTTGCCGAATATGTAACCGGGCTGCAGGTAACAAAAATATGTGCCGATATTAACGTAGTTGTGCCGGGCCGTAAGCTTGACGATGACGGGGCAGCATTACTAAAATTTGATAACGGCGCAAGCGGTGTGCTTACGGCTACCCAGATTGCTGCAGGCGAAGAAAATAACGTAAAGATTAGGGTTTACGGCGAAAAAGGCGGCCTTGAATGGCATCAAAGTGATGCTAATTCATTAACCCTGATGTATACCGATAAGCCGATGGAAGTATGGCGCACAGGAGGTGGGTACACCAGCTCATTTGCGCAGCATAACACCCGCACACCGGCCGGCCACCCGGAAGGTTACCTGGAAGCTTTTGCCAACTTGTACCGCAATTTCGCCTTAACGGTAAAGGCAGGTTTGGAGGGTAGGGAAGCTACACCCGAAGAACTGGATTATCCCGGCATCGAAGAAGGTGTACGCGGTATGGCGTTCATCGAAAATGTGATCGCTTCGGGCAAATCAGATAAAAAGTGGACTGAGTTTACTATCTAACCAAAAACTATGAAAACCATTAAAGGACCTGCAATATTTATAGCTCAATTTATAGGCGACAATGCCCCTTTTAACAGCCTGGATTCTATTTGCCAATGGGCAGCCGGGCTTGGCTACAAAGGCGTACAACTGCCAACGCTGGATGCCCGTTTTATTGATCTGCAAAAAGCTGCCGAAAGCAAAACTTATGCTGAAGAAGTAAAAGGTGTAGTAAACAGCCACGGATTGGAGATTACCGAATTATCAACCCACCTGCAAGGGCAGCTGGTAGCCGTAAACCCAGTTTACGACGAACTATTTGATGGGTTTGCTCCCGAGCAATACCGTAAAAATCCTGTGGAAAGGCAAAAATGGGCTGTACAGCAACTTAAATACGCTGCGCAGGCTTCAAAAAATTTAGGCCTGCAGGCATCTGTTACTTTTAGCGGCGCACTGCTTTGGCCTATGGTATACCCATGGCCGCAACGCCCTGCCGGTATTGTAGAAACCGCTTTTGAAGAATTAGCTAAACGCTGGACACCTATTCTTGATATTTACGAGGATAATGGTATCGATTTATGCTACGAAGTACACCCGGGCGAAGATCTGCATGATGGTATTACCTTCGAAATGTTTTTGGATAAGGTGAAGGGACACAAACGGGCCAATTTATTGTATGATCCATCGCATTTTGTTTTACAATGCCTGGATTATTTAGAATATATCGACTTGTATCACGAACGCATCAAAATGTTTCACGTTAAGGATGCCGAGTTTAACCCGACAGGTAGACAGGGTGTGTACGGCGGTTACCAAAACTGGGTTGATCGTGCAGGCCGTTTCCGCTCATTAGGTGATGGACAGGTTGATTTTAAGGCGATATTTAGCAAGCTGACGCAATATGATTTCCCCGGATGGGCCGTGCTGGAATGGGAATGCGCGCTTAAACATCCCGAAGACGGTGCCCGTGAAGGTGCGGAGTTTATCAAAAATCACATCATCCGTGTAACCGAACGCGCTTTTGATGATTTCGCCGCATCAGGCGCCGACGATGTGCTTAACAGAAAGACACTGGGAATATAAAAATCAGTACATTTGGAATAGCCAATTAACCAATTAATTAAACTTAATATATTTAAATGCAAACCATTAACCGCACACAACTATTCAGGGCCAGTTGTTTATCCCTGTTGGTAACATCATTATCATTCGGTATCCGTGCCGGTATATTGAATGACCAGGGAGTTAGATTTCATCTTAACGCCTCCGAATTGGGCACAATTGCAGCTACAGCGTTCTGGGGCTTTCCCCTTGCCATCATTGTAGGCGGCTTTATAGTCGATATCATTGGTATGAAAAAACTGTTGGTCTCAGCATTTATTTTTCATTTAATAGGTATACTTCTTACGATTTTTGCTGATGGATATTGGACTTTATTCCTGTCGACGCTAATGATCGGAATTGCTAATGGTACTGTTGAGGCATCGTGTAACCCTTTAGTTGCCTCCCTTTATACTGATAATAAAACTACTAAGCTAAACCATTTTCACTTGTGGTTTCCTGCTGGTATTGTTATAGGCACACTAATTGTATTTGCGTTGGATAATACTCTTGCGCATGGAGCATTAGAAAAACCCTATTGGATTTCAAAAGTTGAGATAGCAATTATGCTTATTCCAACTTTGATTTATGGTTATCTGTTCTCCAAGTTGGATTTTCCGGTTACCGAACGTGTTTCGTCAGGTGTCAGTACGAGTGAGATGTACAAAGCCCTTATCAACCCATTATTTCTTTTTATGATCATCTGCATGTTTGGTACAGCTATTACCGAGTTGTTTACTAATCAATGGACTGATGTTCTGTTTAAGACTGTTACTAACAATGCAATCCTTATTTTAACTTTTGTGGCATCTGTGCAGGTGTTAGGCCGAGCTTTCGCCAGCCCTATTGTTCATAAGCTCGCACCTCAAGGGGTTCTGCTCATTTCGGCTATTTTGTCCGCGCTTGGAATTTATCTCATGATTCATTTACATGGCGATGCGATTTATTTCGCTGCAGTTGTATTTGGATTAGGTGTTGCTTTTTTCTGGCCTTGTATGATTGGCTTTGTAGCCGAAAATTTACCACGTACCGGGGCAGTAGGCCTAAACCTTATGGGTGGAGCCGGGATGTTTGGGGTGTCGATTTATATGATATTTATGGGCGGATATTACGATGGCATAATGGTTCAGAAACTTCCATCGGGCGCAAATATAGATGCTTATCGTTCTGCTGCTGCTGGTACAGACATGGCTAAGGCCTTTGATGCTGCCAGATCTGCGGCAGGCCCCGAAGTATTAAATACAACTCTTGTTATACCTATTGCCTTAATTGTAGCTTTTACCGGATTGGTGTTTTACATGCGTGCAAAGAAAAAAACAGCGCCGTTAAGCCAGGTAACTGTTTAACAAATCATATTTTTTAGGATAAAAATTGTATTTTTCGGCACAATTAATAAATGAAATTAAAAACAGTATAAAGCATCAAAATTATAGGTAAAACTTAACCAAGTTGATGCTTTATATTTAATTAAAAAACAAAATCAATGGGGGTAAAGCCCTGTTACCCTAAAAACAAATTAACTCAATGAAAAAGGCTTTTTTTATTCTTGGTATCTGTGCGGTAGTTTCTGCCTGTGGTGGCAATTCGGCAAGTAAAGGTGGTAGCGATAGTACCACGGCGGCAAATCAAACTGCCAAGGCAACTAATTCTGATGCTGATACCAATGCTACTAAAACCGGTACCGAAGCGGCAGGTGGCTCGGCGGGCTCAAGTGCCGGCGAAAAATTATTGGCGGCCAATGATTGTGGAACTTGTCATAAAGTTGACACAAAAGTTATTGGCCCATCCTTCCAGGATATCGCTAAGAAATATGACGCTTCTGAAGCCAATATTGAGATGTTGGCCAAAAAAGTAATTGCCGGAGGTAGCGGTAACTGGGGTACAATGGCAATGACCCCGCACCCTGCACTTGCCGAAAGCGATGCGAAAGAAATAGTACAATATATTCTTGCACAAAAAAAATAACCCGATAATTTATAAGGGCAATAAGTTTTAGATAATCAGGCTGATCATTTAATAGTCCGGCAAGTATAGCCGGTGCTTTTTGTCCTGTTTTATAAAATTATTAAAGGTGCTTAACCAATTATAATCCGGAGAGTAACACTCCCCGGAATAAACCGATAATTAACCATGGAATCAAATCAAAACAGGCGGTCGGCTATAAAAAATATAGTTACCGGTACAGCAGCCATTACCGCGGCCGGCATGTTATCGTCATTTAAACCCGGGGAAAAAGAAATGGTAGTTGATACTGCGCTAAAAGGTAATATTAACCATGCCGTATGCCGCTGGTGCTATGGCGATATGACAGTTGAACAGCTTTGCGCAGCCGCTAAAGATATTGGCATAAAAGGCATCGACCTGGTTGGCCCGGCAGACTGGCCCACACTTAAAAAGTATGGCCTGTACTCATCTATGTGTAACGGTGCCGAAATTAACCTGACCGATGGTTTTGGCGATACGCAGTTTCATGCCCAGTTACATAAAAACTACAGCGAAATGATTCCCAAGGTTGCTGCAGCCGGTTATAAAAACCTGATCTGTTTTAGCGGCAGCCGTCGCGGAAAAGACAATGAAACCGGTTGGAATAATTGTGTGGAGGGTTTGAAACCAATGGTTGAACTGGCCGAAAAACACAACATTGTGCTGGTAATGGAACTGCTAAACAGCAAAATTGACCACAAAGATTACCAATGCGACAGGGTAGAGTGGGGTGCCGAACTGGCCAAAAGGATAGGATCGGAACATTTTAAATTGCTGTTTGATATTTATCACATGCAGATTGATGAAGGTGATGTGATCCGTAATATACGTCAATATCACCCATATATTAACCACTACCATACAGGCGGCGTACCCGGCCGTAACGAGATTGACGAAACACAGGAGCTTTATTACCCGGCAATAATGAAAGCTATTGTAGAAACCGGTCATAAAGGTTTTGTTGCGCAGGAATTTATTCCGAAGCAAAAAGACAAGGTGGCATCGCTGCGTAAAGCGGTACATATTTGCGACGTTTAAACCTTATGGTTTAAATACACTCCAATGCTATATTAACCAAACAGAAATACATGACATCCAGAAGAACATTTTTAGCGCAGGCCGGTATACTTTCGGCAGGTGCAATGTTAGCGCCGTCTTTATTATCGGCAAAAGAAAAGAAAGGTGCGGGCCTGCAGTTATATAGCTTGCGTAACGAGTTACCTGCCGATGTAAAAGGTGTAATAGGTAAAGTGGCTAAAGCTGGTTACAAAGAAGTGGAAACCTTTGGCTATAACAAAGAAAAAGGCTACTGGGGACTGCCCAGCAAAGATTTTGGAACGTTGTTAAAGGATAACGGACTCAGCAGCCCAAGCGGTCACTATGGTTTAGACTCGTACTTTGGCGAAGGAAAAACCGATGATTTAAATATGTATATGGAGGTTGCCAACACTATTGGTCAAACTTATATCATAGTACCTTCATTAAACCATAATTTCATAAAAACGGTTGACGACTGCAAAGGCGTTGCCGAAAAAATGAATAAAGCCGCCGAGATATGCAAAGCTTCGGGTTTAAAATTAGGTTACCACAACCATAACTTTGAATGGGCGCCGGTTGGCGATACCACGTTTTACGATGTAGTATTAAACAATACCGACCCTAAACTGGTTAATATGGAGATGGATTTATACTGGGTGGTACGTGCCGGCCAGGATCCTTTGGCTATTTTTGAAAAGCACCCCGGACGTTTTACTTTTGTGCATATTAAAGACAGGGATAAAACCAATCCAAACCTGAATACCGAGATTGGTACAGGCGATATTGATTTTGTGAAGATATTGGGCAAAGCACAACAGGCGGGTATAAAACACTTTATTGTTGAGCAAGAGAATTTTACCAATATTGATCCATATGTAAGCATAGCCAAAAGCGCTGCCTACTTAAAAAGTACGCTTCACATATAATAAACCAAATAACAACATGAAATATTCAATAATATTAGCAACCATTTTAGCCGGGAGTTTTTTAATGGCTAATGCGCAAAATGCTAAACCAGAGGATACCGAAATTTGGGAGCCAATTCCTAAAGCAGTAGTGCCGGGTAAGGTTTTGGGCGATGCCCCTTCTGACGCTATTATTTTGTTTGATGGTAAAGGCCTTGATGAGTGGGTTGACGTAGAAACCCAAACACCGGCTAAATGGACGGTAAAGGGCGATGTGCTTACAGTAAATAAAGCTACCGGAAATATAGAAACAAAGAAAAAATTTACTAATTATCAATTACACATTGAGTGGCGTGTGCCTGCGAGCATTACAGGCAGCGGCCAGGCCCGTGGCAATAGCGGCGTGTTTTTAGCATCAATAGGTAAAGGTGATGCCGGTTATGAGCTACAGGTTTTAGATTCGTACAACAACAAAACTTACGTAAACGGCATGGCAGGCAGTTTGTACAAACAGGTTATCCCGTTGGCAAACCCAGGCCGCAAACCAGGCGAGTGGAATGTCTATGATGTGGTATGGACAGCCCCTGTGTTTAACCAGGACGGTACACTGAAATCTGCCGCAAGGGCAACCGTTTTCTTTAACGGCGTATTGGTTGAAAACAACTTTGAACTGCTTGGCCCAACCCAATACATTGGTAAACCATCTTATGAAGGTAAAGCCCATGGCGCATCGCCAATAAAACTGCAAGCGCATGGCGATAAAAGCGAACCGCTTAGCTTCCGCAATATCTGGGTAAGGGAATTGTAAGTAATTATTAAAAATGTTTGAGAAGCCTGTTCCTGATTTATGGAACGGGCTTTTTAAGTTTATAATGGCGCAAAATTTCTCTACCCAAAAAACTTTGTCTTGTTGAGAAAATGGCGCAAATAAATTAATAAAATGCCCGAAAATTAGAATTTGAAATTATATTTACGAAATTTTAAGCATCCATGAAAACACAACTTACCCGTATTTTAACCTTGGCTTTTAGCTTTTTGCTTTTTGCTTTCAGCTTATCCGCCTCGCCCAAAAGGTATTATTACGAGCTTAAAGTTTATCATTATAAAACATTGGATCAGGAAGCTAAGATTGAGCATTATTTAAAAGATGCCTATTTGCCCGCGCTACACAGGGCAGGCATACCCAATGTTGGTGTGTTTAAACCGATAAAGCAGGATACAGCCGACATGCGTATTTATGTTTACACACCTTTTACCAGCTTAGATAAGCTTACCGGCATTGATAAAAAATTACAAGGTGATACCCAATATTTTACCGATGGGGAGGAGTATATGAACGCCGATTATAAAGATGCCCCGTATACGCGCATTGAAATTATGATATTGCACGCTTTTCCGGGCATGCCGGCGCCCTCGGTTCCACAGCTTACCGGTAATAAAGCAGATAGGGTTTACGAACTCAGAAGCTATGAAAGCCCCACAGAAAAATATAACTACAATAAAGTGCGCATGTTTAATGACGGCGACGAGATAGGCCTGTTTAAACGCCTTGGTTTTAACGCGGTTTTTTACTCGGAGGTTGTTTCAGGCTCGCACATGCCCAACCTTATGTACATGACTACTTTTAACAGTAAAGAAGAAAGAGAAAAGCACTGGGCAGCGTTTAGTAACGATACCTATTGGAAAACCCTCTCGGCAAAAGCCGAGTATCAGCACAATGTGTCGAAAGCTGATATCTTTTTTCTTTTCCCAACGGATTATTCTGATTATTAGGCAATCCATTTAGTTGTAGTTGTTAAAAAGCAACAGTTGTATGTTTTTGCGCTCTATTGTTACAAAAAAGCATTGCTTATTAAGTAACTATTGCAGGTTTGTACCGATCACCTGTTTAAGTCGCATCTGATATCCTGTTTTTTTTAGCAGATACCCTGCGATTAATATTAAATTGAGCATTAAGCCAGAATATTCCTGAAATTGCCAATAAAGGCTTGATTTTTGTTAAGAAAGGTGCATAGGTGGGAAATTTAAAAAAAATCATGATAGCGGACGATGATCCGGGGATTGTGGATGCGGTAGAGATCATATTAGATTTTGAAGGATACGAGGTTTCGTCGACCGTTAACGGTGCCACGGTTTTGGATATGAAAACAGAATTTCCCGACTTGCTGTTACTTGATATCTGGATGTCTGGCTCTGATGGCCGCGATATTTGCCGCGAACTTAAACACCGGTCAGATACCAGGGCAATTCCCATTATCATGATATCAGCCAGCCGCGATATCGAACGCTCCGCTTACGAAGCTGGTGCCGATGACTTTCTGGCCAAGCCTTTTGAAATTGACGATCTTTTAGGAAAAATAAAACGATTGTTGTAGATAAAAATCCTCCCTTAATTGCTGTGGTATAAATATACCGCACCATTAAGAGAGGACTAAGACGCTTTCAGGCCCAATCAAAGTCAACTACTGTTCCGTCGAGTTTCCATTTTTGCGGCAGCATTGTCTCCATCCAATCTAAAGGTTCGCCTAACGGCAATACTTTAGCTGCACTGGCAAAGGCTTTTTTAACGGCAGTCTTTTGTTCGGCACCCATAGCTTCGGGCTGCCCGGATACAAATAGGGGGGCGCCGCTTTTTGCCAATAATTCAAGCCACTGCTTGTTACGGCCCCATGCTATTTTAGTAGTGATACCTACACAATCACCATCTACAGCATAAAATTTATTGTGCTGCGGCAGGCGGAAAGCCAGCGTGTTTACACCCATTTTGCGTGTGCGTTCCCATTCGTTTCCGCTGGTGTCATCACCTATTCGGCACATCTCAAAAATGCCTGCGCTTAAATGGCTCATGGTATTACAGCCTATTACATATATCCCATCGCCTGCTGCTTCACGGATATCGCGGTACAAATCAAGAATGATTTCGGCTGTGGTTTTACTCCGGTCGTTATAATTCCAGTTGGGTGCTGTAATGCTGTCCTTCATGTCAAACCCCCAGCGGCCGGCGATATCGTAAGTGGTAAAGTCGTGTTTAACCATTTCGTACCCCCATTGCTTGTAAAAGCTGAAATTACGCTTAATACGCTCCCGGTTTTCGGGGATGGTAGGGTCGAGCGTTGGATTTTTAGGATCATCGCGGCCCGGAATTTTTGGTGCAAGCAAGCTCGTCTTTTCATCATGACGGGCGCACAACGGGCGCATCCATAAGCCCGGGCGCATGCCCAGTTTCTTAATCTCGTCGCCCAACAGGTGCATATCCTTAAACTTATCGTTCGGCTTGCTAAAATCATCGTTCCAGCCGCCATCCCCTGGCAATAGTGGCGAATAGGTTGCCCAGCCCGCGTCAATTACCGAAAATGGTTTGTTATTGGTATCGGTAACCAGTTCGCTCATCATGGCGGTGGTTTGTTTTATCAGGTCGAAATTGTTGTTGCCATAGGCAAAATACCAATCGTTTATGCCATAAATAGGTTGTTTGGGTAATCGCGGTTTTTCGCACATGATACTACAAAAGCGATGGTCGGTATAAAAAGCGTTTTCGCCCGGCTTGCTGTGCGTGGTTACAATATCTGCTGCATGCAGGGTGCGGTTACCCAACAATACGCCATTGCCGCCTGAATGGGTATCCAGGTTAAGGTCAAGGTGGTTTTGATCCAATCCCCACCAGCAAATGCTGCCCGCACCTGTTTTTACACCAAAGCAGGCAGTTTGTTTCCCATCATTTATTAATATATACCATGGGCTTTGACTCCCGTCAAAGCCCGATTTCCATTTTAAATCGCCATAGGAGCGTTCCCAATGATCGCCAAGGTGTTTTGCCGAAGGAGGCGTGTTGTGTTTCCAGCGCAACCTAACGGCGCTCAATGGTTGTGTTGGCGACTGTAGGTAGATGGCTTTAGCGTTGCCGTTGGTTTTAAAATCAACCTCGATATCCTTGTAGTTGAATTTGGTGCCGTTGGTGCCTTTTAGCTTAACCCATTCTTCACCGGATTGCGCCCAAACCTCGTCGGGTGCATTCATAGTTGTTGTTTGGGCTGATGTAGCATAAGTTAGGCGGCTAAACAGTACGGCGGCACCGGTTGTTGCCGTCAGTTTCAGGAAATGTCGTCTTTGCATAGTGATGTTCTGAATTGGATATACAACATTACTAAAAGCATTTAGTGATTTAAAATTAAATGTTGCAAATTGTTGGTGCTAAAACGACTAAAGCTATTTTGCGTGTTCTAAAACCAAATGGCAAACTCCGTTTGCCCGGCGGCCACAGTTTTTAAACTAAATTCAAAACTATGGTTCAGGAGTATCTCGCGTGTTAAGGTAAGCCCTATACCTTGTCCATCTTTTTTGGTGCTGAAGAAGGGCGAAAACAGGTTGCTGTTTTGTTCGGCAGTGATGCCTTTGCCCGTATCGGTAACGATGAGTTTTCGTTCTTTGGAGAAGAGTGCGAATTTTACCAGCCCTTTATCTTCAATGGCTTCAATGGCATTTTTAACAATATTTATAAGCGCCTGCTCTAATTGTTGCTCATCGGCCATGATGCTTAAGGCTTCATCAGGCAGGTTAAATTCAAATTCAACGCCTTTTCCATTGGCTTTTGCCTGCATAAGGGTGGCTACCGCCCGAACAAGCTTTTGAAGTAAAACAGGTTGTTTATTGGCAGGCGGGAGTTTCACCAGGTCGGCAAAGTTGCGCATAAACAGGTTTAGGTTTTGGTTGCGGTCCATGGCTATCTGTAAGGCATCCTTAAGGCTGTCAAACTCGTGCCCGGCCCATAGCTGGTCGGTTTTCATGGCCGATTGCATAATGGAATTTACCGGCCCGATGGTATTGTTCACTTCATGTGCCATCATACGGATAACCTTGCCGTAAACCTTTTTCTCGGCGGCCAGAATCTCGGCAGTTAAATCCTCTATCATAATAAAATGACGCGAAAAGCCCCGGTCAACAAAATGTGATTTCTGGAGCTTGAACGAATTTATACCGTCCGGCTTTACCACTGCAGTTTCGCCTGATTTAAGCAATCTCATCTGCGCAAACAGGGGATGATCCAGCTCATAAATGGAATTGCCTTGTAACTTATCATCCGGGATAGCCAATAATTGCAGGGCTTTTGGATTTATTTGCTGTATGCGGTCGTCAAAATCTAAAATAACGATGCCGGTAGGTGAGGTATAGATCAGTTTTTCCAAAAAGAAATGTTGCTGTTCCTGCCTTGTACGTTCTGTTCTTAACTCGTCCATCATATGATTATATACATCAATTAATGTGTCAACCTCGTGCCTGCCGGTTGATAAAAATTTTACGTTAAAATCCTTGTCTTTTATAGCATCCAGCCCCTGCATTAATAATTTTAAAGGATTTATAAGTTGCCGGTAAAGCTGTACCGATACTACTACAGAAATAAGTACAAATACCTCAGATGCAATAAAGAAAACCTTGTTTTGCTGGAAAATAAAATAAGTGAGCACCAGCGTTACCAGGTGCAGTGTTACAACAAATAAAACATATTTAGTCCTCAGCTTCATCGTATGGTATCTGGTATTTGTCAAGCCTGCGGTAAAGCGCACTCCGCGTGAGCCCAAGTGCCGCCGCTGCCCGGCTTATTTTGTTTTTGTGGTGGTCCATAGCGCGTTTTATCATCTCGACCTCTACCTCTTCCAAAGTTAGGCTACCTACTCCGGGTAATTGCATGTTTCCTTTTTTTACTGGCGATAATTCTAACTGCGACCGGAAGTCATCAATACCTAACTCGTCTTTCCGGCTTACCAGTATTGATCGCTCTACCAGGTTTTTAAGCTGCCTGATATTGCCGGGCAACGGCAATTGCTGCAGCCACTTCATGGCGGCGGCAGATACCGATAATTGGGGCCGGTTGTAGATATCCTTTAGGTTATTGATAAAAAAATCGACCAGTAAAGGTATATCCTTGGGCCGTTCGCGCAGGGCGGGCAGGTAAACGGTGATCAGGTTAATGCGGTATAACAAATCCTCACGAAAAGTACCGCGTGATACCATTTCGTTAAGGTTTTTATTGGTGGCACAAACCACCCGGGTATCTAATGTTTTGGTACGGCTGCTGCCCAGCATTTCGTAAGTACGGTCCTGTAATACCCTTAACAGCTTCACCTGGCTGCTGGCATCAAGGTCGCCAATTTCATCTAAAAATATGGTACCCTTGTGTGCCATTTCAAAACGGCCAATCCGATCAAAACGGGCATCGGTAAAAGCCCCGCGGATATGGCCAAACATTTCACTTTCAAAAAGCGAAGTAGAGATACCGCCCAAATTAACTTTGATAAATGGTTTATTGCGGCGCAGGCTGTTTTGGTGGATGGCCTCCGCTATCAGCTCTTTGCCGGTACCGCTTTCGCCCATAATCAGTATCGATGCGTCCGTGGTTGCCACACGGCCTATGGTTTCCAGGATATCCAGCATTTGAGGGTCCTGGCCAATAATGCTTTGAAAATTGTAGCTTTTATCTAATTGCTTACGGGTATGGTGTTCTGTTTTTTTATCCCTTAAATCTAACAGTGTTTTAACTGTTTGTATAAGGTGTTCGTTATTCCAGGGTTTGTTTATAAAGTCGTTGGCACCCAGCTTCATACCTTGTACGGCAAGCTGGATGCTGCCCCATCCTGTAATTAATATTACCGGGATAGCGCTGTTAAGCTGCTTTATGTTTTCAAGGAGGTTCATCCCTTCACGGCCCGATGTATCAATCGAAAAATTAAGGTCGAGAATAATCAGTTCAGGACTTTTTTTCTTTATGATCTTTATGGCCCCGGCGGGCTCTTCGGCGCTCACAGCATCATAGCCCTCGCTTTTGAGTAACAGCAAAAGCGAGGTGCGTACGGCAATATCATCATCAATAACCAGTATCATAATTGCAGGTCAATATCGTAATTAGTTAAAAGTATTGAGTGGTGAGTTTTGAGTTATTTTTATGATGCCCATATGCTATTCTTCGTGTAAAGCAACGGCGGGATAAATGGCAGCAGCCTGCCTGCCCGGATATAATGAACATAAAAATACCAGCAGGTAAATAAATATGATTGAGAACAGGATGGCTACCAGGTAAATCCCTGCCGAAAGATCAAACACGTTTAGCAATGGGAACTGCACGGCAAAAAATGACCCGATGATGAGCGAAAAGGTAGCCAGTATCATTGATTCCATAATGAGCTGGTTAGATACCGAGCTACCGGTGGCGCCAACAGCCCGGCGTAAGCCAATTTCGCCCCGGCGTTTGTTAATGTTATACCAAAGCACTCCAAACAGGCCGAGCGCGACGTTAATAACTAAAAAACAGCCTACAATACTTAGTACTATCATGGGCACTAAAGTAAAATAATTAATATCCTTACGTTTGTTTACAAGGTGCTCAATCTCCACATTCGAATCTTTCATATAGTTGGCTAAAGTTTTGTACAGGCGGGCTTCGAAGGCAGCATTGGCACCTGGTACAACCTGTACCATGATTTTACCAAGCGACCTGAAAGAACCGGTGTCGGTCCTGTGGTATACCGCATCGCCGGCAGCAGCATAATCGCCTTTGGCTTTGATGGCCTGTATTACGCCTACTACTCTTTTCTTGTTTTTGCCGTCGTCGCTCTCATCAATGATTTTTCCTATCGCTTCGCCTTTACCAAACAGCTTCTCGCGCAATTCGTTATTGATAACTACCGATGGTATTTTGGTAGCCACATCGCTTTTATTAAACCAGCGGCCTTCCAGCAGCTGTCCGTTTAAAGTTTTCAAATAGCTATCCTCTGCATTATACATATTCACGTTGCTGTAATTGTGGTTATTGTAACCAGCCAGTCCTGTCCACGTATTTGCCGAAAAGGGGACGTTGTCGCTGCAAAAGCTGATTTCCTTTACCTCGGGCATGGCCTTAATATTATTACGCAATGTTTCGTAATAAGTATTCAGCGAATCGGTATTTTTTGTTTGCAGGGCGTTATTATAACTAACAACCCATACGTTTTGGTAGCTAATCCCAATTGGCTTTTTATAATTGTTATAGTAGTAAACCAAAAGGCTAAATACCGCGAATAGCACCAGGAACGAGAATAGCATCTCGGACATCAATAAAAAGTTTTGTTTCTTTTTATTCCAGATGAGTTTAAATAAATGCTTAAACATAATATCTTAATTTGAAGGATGAATAATTGTTATGAAGCTTTCAGAGCCGTTACTACATTTAGTTTTGACATGCGCCAGGCCGGGTAAACGCCTGAGATTAAACCAAACAGAAAACAAATGAGCAGGCCAATTGCCAAAACAGTAAAATTGATGGATAGTACCAGGTTGGGGATGAGGTTCATGCCATTTAGTACCTGGATAGCTACGAAGGATAATATAACCCCGATAAAGCCGCCCAACAGCGTAAGTATGATATTTTCGACAATAAACTGGTAAACCAAGGTACCGGATGATGCACCGAAGGCCTTGCGTACGCCAATTTCTGACGAGCGTTCCATAATACGGGTGATGTTGATATTGACCAGGTTAAGCGTTGGCAGCATCATTACCAGTAGGGCAAATATGCCAATGGTTGTCAACACGATCATAACGCCCGATGATTTTTCGTTGCCGGTATCTACATAGCTTACAATATAAGGATCGGCATGGCTGAATATTTTATCAAACTCCTTGCTTTCCATTGGCAACCGGGCAACCATACTTTGATATTCATCATGCATACGCGGTAAATCTGCTTTTGAATTTGCAAGCAACACGCCAAAAAAACCTCCCCTGTACCCTTTATCTTTACGGTAATCAGTTTTTGATACAGTATAGGGCAGGTAGATGTCGCCATAGGTCATATAACTGGTTATAGGTACATTTTTTACCACGCCGGTTACCCTGTATTTCACGTTATCGGCCTCGAAGTACTTGCCTACAACCGAGGGTACATCGCCGAAGTATTGCTGTTTCATATCCTCTGATATGATCACTACTTTATCGGCATTATCAACCTGTTGTTTATTAAAAGCTTTGCCTTCAATAAAATCGTATTCCATAATATCCCAATAGGCATCATTGGTGTATTTATAGTTTACAGCAATCTTTTTATTGTTAACATAAGTATTTGTGCCGCTGAATATAGAGGAAATGCCCACCTTAACAGGCGTTTTTAAACTACCTGCATAGTGGCTTAAAAAATAGTAAGATAAAGGCCCCGAGCTTTGCCCGCCGGTTTTGTTTATCTCCTGCATTCTTGAAATATACAACGATCGATCGCGTTTCCTGTCGGGATAGCTGTCGCCGGCAATTTTATCTATAAAGGCGGTAAGTACCAGCAGTATGGTAAGGGTAAAGCTGATACCAAACAGGCTGATAAAGGTGAAAAACTTTCTTCGCCTTAACACCGCTATGGCTATTTTTAAATAATTTTTAAGCATGACTGATTGTTTAAGCGGTTAATTATTGAACTTGCGAACCATCAAACAGGCGTACCAAACGGTGCGTTTTGTGGGCCATGTTTTCATCATGTGTAACCATTACAATGGTAGTACCCTCGTTACGGTTAAGGTTGATGAGGATGTCCATAATCTCGTTACCCATGGCGCTATCCAGGTTGCCGGTTGGTTCATCGGCCAAAATAATATCCGGCCTGCCCACAATGGCCCTGGCTATGGCTACACGCTGACGTTGCCCGCCCGATAGCTGGGTTGGGAAGTGTTTAATGCGGTTGGCTAAGCCTACCTTTTCCAATGCCTCGGTGGCCAGCATTTTGCGTTCTTTTGCTGTGGTATCGCGGTACAGCAGGGGCAGCTCTACATTATCCAAAACCTGTAGGTCGTTAATCAGGTGATAGCTTTGAAAAATAAAGCCCAGCGTTTTATTGCGGAACTGTGCCAGTTGCTTATCGCTCAGCTTTTCAGTTGATTTATCGGCAATTTTGATGTTTCCTTTTGATGGCGCATCCAGCAGCCCTATAATATTAAGCAGCGTACTTTTGCCGCAGCCCGATGGCCCCATGATAGATAAAAATTCGCCCTTGGCCACGTCAAGGCTTATGCTGTTTAGTGCCAGGGTTTCTATAGTGTCGGTACGGTACACTTTTTCGATGTTTTGTAAACGGATCATATTGGTGAGTTGTGAATGGTGAATAGTGAGTGGTTTGTTAATTATTGAATTATTGAATGACTGAATTATTGAGTTATTGAATTTTTTAATTGTTGAATTACTGAGTTAGTGAATTAGTGATTTGGCTGATTAATTATTGAATTTGTCTTTTTTAATTATTGAAGCGATGGGCTTTTTGAATTTTTACTTTTGAATTTTGACTTTCCCTACTGGTAATTAATTTTCCTGTTGGCCTCGAAATCGTATAACGATAGGTAGCGTAACTGGTAGTAGGCTCCCCAGAAATCGCGGAGGGAAGCTACATAGTCGCGTTTGGCCTGGTCGTTTTCGCGGAAGGCTATGCCAAGGTCGGTGATGCTCAGGTCGCCTAAAACGTAGCGTTCGCGGGCTATCTGGTACTTTTCTGATGCTATACTGTCGGCCTCGGCGGTGTATACCAGTTGCTCTTTCATTACATTAAAAAGGGATACCTGGGTTATAATTTGCTGTTTAAAAGTTTGCTTGTCTTGTTCAACGGCGTACTCGGTAAACTGCTGGTTGGCCAGGGCGGTTTTGGTGCGCGATTTAGAGCGACCCCAATCCAGTATGGGCACGGCTAACTGCACCTGTAACACCTGCTGGTTTTGCGGATTTTTGTAAACACCCGGTATACTGGTTGATGTATTTGAGTAACCCAAATTGGCATTCAATGTAGCGGTTAAACCATTTTGGCCTTTTGCTTTTGCCACATCCCGCTTAGCCTCGGCCACGCGACGCAAAAATGCAATGGCATCCGAGCGGTTGGAAAATGCCTCGGCCAAAACTTTATCTGCCGATACCTGCATCTGGCTAATTTGTTCGGGTACTACCAGTACAATTTTTTCTTCGCCTTCCTGCCCGGTATAGCTGCGCAGGTTAAGGGTGGCAATTTCCATATCGCGTTTAGCGGTGCCTACAGCTTTTTTGGCGTTTATTTGTTCCAGTTGCAATTGCAGTATCTCGTTTTTTGAAACCTTGCCCAATTCAAATTTGGTATTGGCAATGCTCATGATTTTTTGGGTATTAGCGTAATTGGTTTCGGCAATTTTAAGGTTAACCTGGGCCAGCAACAAATCGAAAAAGAAACCTTCTACATCTATGGCTATTTTTTCCTGTGCTTCAATGTAGGCCTGTTTACTCTCGTTATATTTTAAAGGTTCAATGCGTTTATCCCACTTTAAACTGTTAAACTGAAATAGGGGCTGCGTATACCCGATGCCATATGGGATGCCATTGTAAAGCACATTATGCCTGTCGAAATCATCAAAACGCTGCAATTGCGTTGTTCCGTAAATTGTGCCGCCGGTGGCGGTAATGCTCTGGCTAAAATTAAGCGCCAGCGACGAGTTATCATTGTGTATCGGCTGAAACTGTATGGTGCCATCGGGTTGCTGTACCTGGGTAAACGTTTTGGTATATCCCGGTAAAATGCCGCTGAGTGATAGCTGCGGCTGGTAATTTGATTTGTAAGTACGATACTCCCAGTATTTGGTTTCGCGCACCGTAGCAGCCTGCTTGGCGGCTATAGAGTTGGCCTTGGCCATCTCGACCACCTGCTGTAGGGTAAGCCGGAGCGTATCGCTGCTGCCGGCAGCAAATACCCCTGAACAAATGGTTAGTAATAATATGGTGTATAAAAATTTCATTTGTCTTGTACTATTTCAGCCGTCATTGCGAGGAACGAAGCAATCCCCGATATGCAAATCAGCTTTGCAGGTTAATCACCTGTCCCAAAGAGATTGCTTCGTTCCTCGCAATGACGGTTATGGTAAACTTAATTCGTTATCGTTACTTCCTTCGAGTTCTTAAACTCCGTCATATCCGATGTAATCACAACATCCCCGGGTTTAACCCCATCCTCAATCTCTACATAGTCAAAATTGGTAAGGCCAATGTGTACCGTGCGCCGTTCGGCTTTGCCGTTGTTAATTACAAAAATGTCCTGTACGGTAGGGCCTTTAAATGCCGGGCCGTTGGCCACCCGCATAATTTTGCTATGGGTTGCCGTTACCAAAAACACATCCACTTTCATATTAGGGCGAAGTTGTTTGTTGGCACGGTCGTCCAGCTGGATATCGAAAGATATGATGCTGTTTTGTACCGATGGCGACACATTGGTAACATGCCCGCGCAATTGCGTATCGTTAATGCGGATAATTACCGGAATCCCGCTGTGCAGCTGGTCCATCGAATTATCTGATATGCTGCCCGATACCTTAAAACTGCCCAGGTTGGCAATACGGGCAAGGGTTTCGCCCTCGTGCACGTTGGCGCCTATGTTTTTGTTTACGTAGGTGATAACGCCTGTGCGGGTAGCCACCACATTAGCCAGCGCAAGCTTCCGTTGTAGTGCCTTCAAGTCGTTTTCCTGTATGGCGGCAGCAATCTGGGCTTCCTTAATCTCTATCTGCATGGTTTGCTGCTTGTTTTTAATCTCGTTTTCCAGCTGCTTTTTTTCCAGCTGGGCAACTTTAAGATTAAGTTCGGCCTGTTCAATGCCTTCACGGGTACCGCCGCCGGCTTTAAACAGGCGCTTGGCATTTTCAACGGCATCGGCCAGGCTGCTGATGCGCAGTTGCTTGATGTCGTTGTTTGATTGGATATCGTAAAAGCTTTTAGCAAGGTCGAGTTTTAGTTTAGCAATCTCGTTCCGTTTTGATTCGAGGGTAAAGTTTAGCTTATCAAATTCTGTTTGGGTGGCCGATTTATCTAAGGTTAATATAGACTGGCCCGGAGTAATTTTATTACCCGCGTCCATCAACGCACTTTTGATAGATGCATTGATCGGGCTGGTGATGATCTCCTCAAACTCGGGCAAAACTTCGCCGGTAGCATTAAGAGTATTTTCTATATTGCCAACTTCTACGGTGGCGGTAGTGATCTCTGCTTTTTTTACCGATGATTTGATGAATCCCCGAAGAGCAACAACCAGCAGTACTAATACCGCTATACTGATCACCGCTATCACCGCGCCTTTTTTTCTTTTTTGCGATGTTACCTCGAGCGTAATTTCCTTATCCATTGTGATATAATTTGCATAAGGTTTTGCAATAGGCATACCAATGTTAAAGTGTTTATTATTAGTGTTTTATGTGGTTTTTATTTTGAAAAAGTGTTCGATATCGGACAAATGTTTTGATTTTGGACGGGGGGTGTCTGAACTCGAATTAAACGAATTTTTAGAATTTCTCGAATTTGCTTTAAATTCTGTTAATTCTTTAATTCGTTTAATTCAGGTTCAGAAAATTGCGTTAGGGACAAAAGCGGATACCGGCCTCGCGGATAAGGCCTGTGCAGTATAAGCGGTTGGCCCGGGCCGCAGGCAACGCTAAAATTAAGTCAAAAGGTAAAATTCAAAAGTCAAAAGCCATGTATGGCGGATTTGGAAATTGTCAACAGTTGAGTGTCCTGTGTCCATCTTCATTCTGCTAATTCAAAAATCCTGTAAATTCTGATTCAGACAAACATTCCTTCTGTAAACAATGTAATTATTATCTTGTTCCACATTTACATCGAACCGGATACTTGGCTATGAAGAAAATACTGCTCTATTTACCCCTGTTTTTTATGTTATCATGCGGACATGGACCGGCACAGCTGGACGAGAATAAGAAACTTAATACCCTTGCTACGGAGTATGTTAGGCTGGGCCTTAACATTGGCCAGTACGATACTGACTTTGTGGATGCCTACTACGGGCCCGACTCGTTAAAGCCAAAATTGCCGCCTGCAAAAGAGTTTCCGAAGGATAGTTTGCTGGCCAATACCAATATTTTGATGAATGAGTTGAAAATAATTTCGACCAATGCGCAAGTTGACAGTAATAAAATGCGGGCAGATTGGATGATTAATCAACTGGTGGCATTTGGCCGGCGCATCAGGATTTACTCGGGCGAGGAGAGGCCTTTTGACGAGGAATCGAAAGAGCTTTTTGGCGTATCGGCGCCCGTTTATGACGAGGATCATTTTAAAGCGCAGATAGCTTTGCTGGATAGTATTTTGCCGGGCAAGGGCCGCGTAAGCGAGCGTTTTCAAAAGCTGGCCAATAAATTCATTATCCCTAAGGATAAACTTGACGCGGTTATAAAAGCGGCCATTGCCGAGGCCCGTAAACGTACCATGGCACATTACAGCCTGCCCGCCGGCGAGGCCTTTACCCTGGAGTATGTGACCGATAAACCCTGGAGTGGCTATAACTGGTATAAGGGCAATTATAAAAGCACCGTACAAATTAACACCGACCTGAAGATTTTTATTGACCGCGCCATTGATGTGGGCAGCCACGAAAGTTATCCCGGCCATCATGTATACAATATGCTGCTGGAGAAACACTTGTATCGCGATAAGGGCTGGGTGGAGATTTCGCTTTACCCGTTGTTTAGTCCGCAAAGTTTAATTGCCGAGGGCAGTGCCAATTATGGCATCGAGGTGGCTTTCCCGGGCGAGGATAAAGCGAAGTTTGCCAAAAATGTATTGCTGCCGCTGGCCGGCCTGGATACAGCCGGTATCGACCTGTATTTTAAAGCGCTGGCTATCCGGGGCCAGTTGAATTATGCCCGCAACGAAGCTGCAAGGGGGCTGGTAAACAACACCATGTCTAAAGATAAAGCGACCAATTACCTTACCAAATATTGTTTGATGAACGATGAAACGGCGGCAAAATCAATCAGCTTTATCAAAAAGAATCGCAGTTATGTAATTAACTATAATTACGGGCAGGATTTGGTAAAGGACTATATTGAAAGAAATGGCGGCACTGCTAAAAATCCTGCGAAGCAATGGGAACTTTTTGGTAAATTGCTGAGCAATGAGGTCGGCCCCGACCAGTTGCTCCAAAAGTAAACCACTATGTTTAAAAAAGTTGTCCCTGTTTGTCTTGCGGCTATATTATTAGCCGGCTGCTGCTATGCGCAAAAACGAATAGTTTGGCTTGATTCTGATACGGCCAATGAGATGGACGATTTGTACGCCATTACTTACCTGCTTAAAGATGCAGGTGTAAATGTAGTTGGCCTAAGCTCGGCCCATTTTAACAATGCCGATATGCTTGTTGGCGAAAAATGGCATTATTACCCTACCAAAAACATCAATACGGTACAGCTAAGCCAGGATTTAAACGAGGAGATGCTGAAACTTATGGGCCGCACCGATATACCACACCCGCTGGGTGGCCGCGGAACCATAGGCCACGCCTGGGGCGGTAAAGAACCGGTGCTTTCGGCAGCCGAAAAGGGTATCATAGCTACCGTACACCAGCTTAAAGCTGGCGAAAAGCTGGATGTTTTGTGCATAGGCGCGGCATCAAACCTGGCATCGGCTATACAGGCCGATACCTCCATTATTCCGCATATAAGAGTTTACCTGCTGGCTGCCCGATATTTTAGCGACCGCAAGGTTTGGGATAAAAGCGAATTTAATGTACGTAACGACCTGAACGCCTTCGACCTGTTGCTGAACTGCAAAGGTTTGGATTTGACAATTATGCCCATTAATACCGCCATTGCCTTAAAATTCGACCGCGCGGTTTGCCGGGATAATTTAAAAGATAAGGGCAAATTGGGCCAGTTGTTGTATAACCGCTGGGATTTTGTAGAAGCCGGCCAGACCTGGATTATGTGGGACCTTGCCCTGGTAATGGCCTATCTTGATCCCGCCAAAGCCGAAAAGATAAGCGCACTTGTGCCGCCAGAGAATGACGCGCGCGAGATATCGGTTTACAAAACCATTGATGCGACTAAAATGCAGGCCGATTTTTGGAATAGGATGGAAGGGAAGTAAATTGAAGATTTTGTTTGAAAAAAGGAAGGGATTCCGAGTAGTAAAATTTGTGAAATCCTGAAGGAGAAGTGACACATCGGCGAGAGACTTACGAAGTTTTTAAAACTTCGTAAGTCTGGGATTTTCTAACCATGACATATTAAATTTCCTGTCATCCTGAGTAACGAAAGATATGTCAGCTGTGCATGGCCGGAAGAAAAGTTCGCGAATAGATCCTTCGTTCTCCTCAGGATGACAGTCTTTTATTTTTGAATGTCATTCCCCCCAGAAATTAGCAAAGTTTTACTGCTCAGCATACCCATTATAATAATATCATTAACTCAATATAACAATGAAGTCCCGATTTATCATAGCCTTTTTAATTGCAACCGGTATTTATGTGTCATGTAAAAATCCAAAGCCCAGCCATAACTTAAAATCAGGGCCGCCAAACAGTGGCTGGGAGGCCTACGCGGGATCAAAAGAAGGTAACAGGTATTCATCAAATGAGGAAATTAATTTAAGTAACGTTAGCAAGCTGAAGGAGGTTTGGAGATACAGCACTAACGATAAAGACACGGCCAACCGCAGCCAAAACCAATGTAACCCCATTATGGTTGATGGTATTTTATATGGCGCCAGCCCCAAACTGAAGCTGTTTGCATTGGATGCAGCAACCGGCGAACAAAAATGGCTTTTTGACCCGGCCAAGGCCGATACCACCAACAGCGGCGACCCGATGGCTTACTACAAAGTGAGCAGGGGAGTTATTTACTGGCAAAACAAAAGTGGCGGCGAAAAACGTTTGTTTTACAGCGTTGGTGCCAAAACTTTTGCCATCGACGCCGAAACGGGCAACCCCATCATGACCTTTGGAAAAAACGGTTACCTGGACCTGGCGAAGAATCTGGACAGGGATACCAAATCATTTGTGGCCGGTACAACGCCGGGGGTAATTTATAAAGATTTGCTGATAGTTGGCACGCGTGTATCCGAATCGGCAGATGCCGCGCCGGGGCACGTTAGGGCTTACGATGTGCGGACGGGGAAACTGAAATGGATTTTTCATACTATACCACATCCGGGTGAGGCCGGTTACGAAACGTGGATGGATACAGCCGCTTATAAAAAGTTTGGTGGCGCTAATAGCTGGGCCGGTATGGCGCTGGATGAAAAGCGCGGGTTGGTTTATATCCCCACCGGTTCCGTCGGCGGCGATTTTTATGGCGGTTTTCGTAAGGGGCAAAACCTGTTTGCCAACTCGCTATTGGCTTTAGATGCTGCCACCGGCAAGCTTAAATGGCATTTCCAGGTGGTACATCACGACCTGTGGGACAGGGATTTGCCCGCCAACCCTAATTTGGTGACTATTATGCACAATGGTAAAAAGATTGACGCGGTGGCCCAGATCACCAAACATGGTTATATTTTTATGTTCGACAGGACAAACGGTAAACCCATTTTTCCGATAGTGGAAACTCCTGTACCAACCAAAGGCTTGCCCGGCGAAGCGCCATGGCCAACACAGCCTATCCCGACTTTGCCACAGCCCTTTGCCCGGCAAATGTTTAACCCCGAAGATGTTACTGACCGCACACCTGAGGCGCACAAAGAAATGCTTGATAAATATAACCAGGTTAAAAACCGCATTATGTTTACGCCACCCAGTAAACAAGGCGGCTGGATATTTCCCGGTTTTGATGGCGGAGGCGAGTGGGGAGGCGCCGCGGTTGATATACAAACCAATATCATGTACATCAGCTGTTCTGAGATGCCCTGGGCGCAGGTGATGATTGATGTGCCTAAAACGACAAGCAATGGCTCGCTGGCCGGCAACGGGCAAGTGGTTTACAATAAAAATTGTATCGGCTGTCATGGCCCCCAACTGAAGGGCAACGGATCGTCATATCCGTCGTTGGTCAACATCGGGGAAAAATATAAGGAAGATCAGTTGAGCCAAATCATAGCCAGCGGCCGCAATATGATGCCATCTTTTAAACAGATTACACCCGAAGATAAAAAGGCATTGCTGGCGTTCCTGCTTAAACTACCCGATGCCAGGGCAAATAAAACATTGGCCAAAGAACCAACCGGCGACCGCACCGCAGCAACCAAAACTGAGAAGAAGATGGTTGACGAAATACCGTACACCATGACAGGTTACAACCGTTTTTTAGATAAGGATGGTTATCCCGGCATTAAACCACCCTGGGGTACCCTTAACGCGGTTGACCTTACAACCGGCAAACTGCTTTGGAAAGTACCGCTGGGCGAATATCCGGAACTGAAGAAAAAAGGCATCCCCATTACCGGTACCGAACTATATGGTGGCCCGTTGGTAACCAAAGGCGGGCTTGTATTTGTGGCAGCCACTAAGGACGAAAAAATTCATGCTTTTGATAAAAAAACAGGTAAAATGGTTTGGGAGGCCCAACTGCCCGCCGCCGGGTATGCTACCCCTGCCACCTATGCAATTGATGGAAAACAGTATGTGGTTATAGCTTGCGGCGGTGGTAAAATTGACAGTAAATCGGGCGATGAGTATGTTTGTTTTGGGTTGGGGGATTAAAATTATTGATAAAAGTTATGGATATTAAAAAACTTATTCCAAAACATAAAGACGATCAAGAAGTAATTGCAGGCCTTAAAAAGCTTTCGTTTGAACAGTTAGAGCCTATTATTCCTGAGTTGTTAGTATGGCTTCAAGATGCGAATTGGCCAATTGCCAGGCCTGTTGCCGATATTCTTAAACCCTTTGCCGATAGGATAGTTCCTGAAATAATTAAGATCTTAAAAACAAACGATGGCGAGTGGAAACGGCGTATATTGATGAGCCTTGCAAGAAGCACAACAGATCCCCTTTTGTTGAATGAAATTGAACGGATCGCGAAATTTCCATCAAGAGATGAAATTGAAGATGAGGTGAATTTGGAAGCGATTGCTATTTTAAACGGGGAATATAAATGAGCCTTTAAGGAACATCGGTAAATTGGCAACAAAAATCAAAGCAACTTTCTGTCCTGAAATTCCTTTAATTATTATATTGCGGCATATGCAAAATAGTAAGCCCGTTTCTCAAAATAAACATTTAGTTAGGTTCTTCATCCCCTTTACGTTAATCGTTTTAGCGGTTTGCCAATCCTTCGGGCAGTCGCGGTACCGTCCCACCGATCTATTCCCAGCCTTACCGTTGTTGCCTCCCGGCAATGAATACCGCACCGCAACCGGCGAACCCGGACCTGCATATTGGCAAAACCAGGCCGATTATGTGATAGATGTAGCCCTGGATGATCAGAAGAACGTGGTTAGCGGAACCGCCACCATAGCCTATACCAACAACAGCCCCAAATCGCTATCGTCATTATGGCTGCAGCTGGAGCAAAATGTTTTTAAAAAAGATTCAAGGGGCATAAAATCAAAATTATTCCTTTATAAAAACCCGGAAGAAGAAACCGCCGATGGGGGATACGATATACAGGCCGTAAAGCTTAAGGATGGCGCAATTACAGGCGACATTAAATATAACATTTACGATACCCGGATGGAATTGACCTTGCCACAGCCCTTAAAAAGCGGGCAAAAGGTAACCTTTAGCGTTCAGTACCGTTACAATTTCCCTCAAAACTATAAAAATGCCGATTTCCTGGTTAACCGTACCGATATCCTGCCAACCAAAAACGGCAACATTTACGCGGTTGCCCAATGGTACCCGAGGATGTGCGTATTAGATGATGTGGAAGGCTGGAATACCTTGACTTACCTGGGTAATGGCGAATTTTACCTGGAATACGGCAATTTTAACGTGAATATTACAGTGCCCGCGGGTTATATTGTAGAGGGCTCGGGCGATCTGCTGAATCCAGAGGAGGTATTAACCCCTGTACAGCTTAAGCGCTGGCTGGCGGCTAAACAAAGCGAGGCTCCGGTATTTATCCGTTCGGCCAAAGAAGTTACAGAAGCTTCGTCGCGGCCTGTGAAACCTACCTGTACCTGGAAATACAGGATGGATAATACCCGCGATTTTGCCTGGACGGCCTCGAAGTCCTTTATTTGGGAAGCCTTCAGCTTCCCGGTGGCCGGGGGCAAAAAAGTGTTGGGAAGTTCGCTGTACCCGGTTGAATCCGACAAAAAAGATAGCTGGAAACGGTCATCGGAATATATCAAATTCACTTTGCAGCATTTTTCGGAAAAGTGGTTTACTTACCCTTATAATAAGGCGGTAAATGTAGCATCCAACCTGGATGGTATGGAGTACCCGGGGATGGTATTTTGTTCGGCCAGGGATACCGGTAACGCATATTTTATGGTGGTAAACCACGAATTGGGCCACACCTGGTTCCCGATGGTAGTAGGCGGCAACGAGCGTAAATACGCCTGGATGGATGAAGGTTTTAATACCTTTATTGATAACCTGGCTGTAAAAGATTTTAACAAAGGCGAGTTCAGGGGCTATGCCGAGATATACAGCCCGCTTGATACGCTTTTTTCAGAGCGGGTTGTCCCCATCATTACCCGGCCCGATGCCATACCCGGCGATATGGTTTTCCCGGTTCAGTACCAAAAGGTTGCCTATGTGCTAACCTTACTGCGTAACCAGGTAGTTGGCCCCGAAAGGTTTGATAAAGCTTTTCGCAAGTATATTGCCGATTGGGCCTATAAGCACCCTACACCCTGGGATTTTTTCAGGAGTATGGATAGCTCGGTAGGCGAGGACCTTAGCTGGTTTTGGAAATCGATGTTTTTAGACAATTACCGCCTTGACCAGGGAGTAGCTAAAGTAGAAAACCTGGCAAATGGCAGGGCGCAGATCACTATCGAAAACCTGGAAAAAGCCGCTATGCCGCTGGTGGTTGAACTGACTTACGCCGATGGCTCGACAGAGCACAGGGAGTTCCCGGTAGAGGTATGGGAGTATACCGGCAGCTACACTTTTACAGGCAACAAAAAAGCGGCGGTAACCAAAGTAACCATCGATCCGGATAGCCTCTATCCCGATGTAAACAGGGCCAATAATGTTTATAAAATTGTTAATTAGACAACACGGCACGGAAGGTGATTGAAGGGTGTATGAAAGGTGCGCCAACGGTGCGGGAAAGGTGCATGAAAGGTATGTGGGAGGATAATGTTTTTTAAAGGTTTTTTTGTCGCTCTACCCTTTATCAATAACAATAAAATAACATACAGTTAAATTGATGTTGATGCCCGGCCTTTAAATTTAAGGAAGCAAAAACCCAATGGACCGTATCCTTTTTCCCCGCAGTAACTTTGATGATCTTCGTAATTGCCCGATAGATAAACTGGAGGAGGACATCTCCCGCACATCTATCCGCTTAAAACTACAGGGCAACCTGGTTACAGATCATGACCGCGAACGCTACAAGCAGGAGCTGGATAAACTAAGCGTTTTTAAATACATCAGCCAGCTGCGTAAAGGGAAACTAAGCTACGAGGATTTTAACCAAAAGGTAGAATTGACGTCGTGAGTTTTAAAAACTCTCCTCATATACCTTTGAACCGGGCGTTTCGAGCTTGTAATGTTTTACCTGGCCGGGGCCTTCAAACTCAAACCGCAGGCCTACAATACGGCCAATGTTGCGCTTTTGTTCAACATCCATGATTTGTTTGTTATTGAGATAAATTTTTAGGCGATGGTTGTTAACACTGCATTTTAAGGTTTGATATTGCCTGAAATCGCAGCCGAACGCGCTCAGGTCATGGTCATTGCCGCCAATCCAATATTGGCCGGTTAAAACGCCCATATTGGCAATACATCCTTTGTTTACAATGGGTATTACAATGGCCATCCCATCGCCCAAAATGGTTAAATCGGCTTTGCGGCAAACAGATTGCCCCGGCGTTGCTGTATTGCGCAGTGTGCATTCCATCGTGAAATTATCGGCCCGGATGCCCGGAAATTCGCGTACGTTGCAAAATTTTAACCAGGTATCATTAAACACCGGTGTGCCCAGTTTTTGCTGCATCAGGCTATCTGTAATACCCATATAGCCATCACCCTTTATTTCGGCCGTTGATAGGTACACCGGTACAGGCTGATGATCTACAATGCCAACCCATCCTTTGGTTTTGATAAAAACAACAGACTGCTTAACTATCCGGTTGTTTACCACCAGTTTTGCTATAAAATGGCCGGGGGTGTAGTAGATTGACGTATGCTGTTTACCATCGCCGGGCACAAGCTCGCGTCGGCGTGGGTCCCATGATTGCTGGATGTAAACACTATCTGAATGAAAGGCAGATGCGTCATAACTAAAAACCACAGAATTGGGCAGGTCATCAGATGTCTTTTTACTGCTGAATTTTACGGTTGATAAATCCGGCGTGTTTTTTCTGTTAATACCGGCAAAATAAAAGGCGGCAACCAATAGCAAGGGGATAGCCATGAGCCACAAATATTTGTACCTGTTTTTGGAGGAAGCCTTGACCGCCGGAATTTGCTCAATTGTACTGGGTAGCTCGCTTTGTTCAATTACGCCATTAACCTGGTGGTGCTGCCTGAAATCGCGCCAGCTTTCATAATCAAGGAAACGGGCCAGGGCATTAAGTGTTGCGGCTGTTGGGTAGCTATCATAACGCACTTTGCCCCAAATGCGTTTTAGGGTAGAAATACTGAGCCTTACTTTTGTTTTTTCGAAGATCAGTTTGCTCAATTGATCAAAATCGTCATTACTCCAAATGCTGTTATCGCCCCAGTTTAACGAGCGTTCAATAAGCTGGCAGCATAATAAAAGCAGTTGTTTTTCTTTTTCCATCAATTTTTAGGCAATGACGCGGTATTTAAACCCGCAAAAACGGCTTGAACAAACTTGAACAGGATTGAAACGCCTGTTATGCTTAATTCTGTACGCTATTTGCAAGTTTTGCTAAAGTTAAAATCTAAAACCATGAAGAACAATATTTTATTTAGCCTCTTTTTAATAACTACGTTTTTTTGCGGCGCTGCCTGTGCGCAGCAAAAGGGCGCCTATGATTTGAGTAGCCTGTTAAAACAGGAGACGCCGATAACATCGTCCGCAAAAAAAATAAGCAAAATTACTGATGGCACCAGGAAGGGAATTTCACTTACCGGTATTGTTTGGCTCAAAGATATAGACTTTGCCACCGGGACAATTGACGTCGATCTTCGGGGCAAAGACGTTTTTCAGCAAAGTTTTTTGGGCATTGCTTTTCATGGCGTCGATACGGTTACCTATGATGCCATTTATTTTCGGCCTTTTAATTTTCAATCAACAGATACGCTTAGGCGCAGGCATGCAGTGCAGTACATCAGCCAGCCAGATTTTTCGTGGGATAAACTGCGGGCAGATCATCCGCTTGTGTACGAAAATGCTGTTAACCCATTCCCGCCGGCTACCGCCTGGTTCCACGCGCATATTGTTGTAAATGTTGATGAAATTGTGGTATATGTAAACCATTCAGCTAAACCATCACTCAGCGTTAAAAAACTGAATAACCGGCAACACGGCCTCATCGGATTGTGGAATGATAGTTTGCCCGGCGATTTTGCCAACCTCGTTATCAAACAATAAAACACCAACCTATAAAAATTCGTTATGAAAAAGCTATTGTTATTATTTGTTCTTTTTGCAGCTATTAGGGTAAATGCCCAGCCAAAGTATAAGGTGCAGAACCTGCCGGCCATTAACCCGAAAGAATGGAATATTCCCCAAAATGACACCCTTGATTATGAATTTGGCAGCTACCAGGGTAAAAAAGCGTTGCTGATAAAACGGAAGATAGATAATTACAAATCGGCGAGCCTGGCCTATCCTAAGAGTTTAATTTTTAAGGATGGTATTATCGAGTTTGATTTGGCATTTGCGGGCAAGGGAAATGGTTATATCGGCCTTGCCTTCAGGATTAAAGATGCTCATCATTATGAAACTGTATATTTCAGGCCATTGTCATCGGGTACCATCAACGCCATTCAATATATGCCCGAAAAAAAAGCAGAATTTAACTGGTGGGATTACGAAGCCGATAAATACCAGGCCAACGCGATACTGCCTGCTAACGGCTGGTTTCATGTTAAAGTGATAGTTACAGGGCGCAAAATGGAAGTATATGTGAACAATGCTGCTAAACCTGCCATGGTTTACACCTCGCTTGATCCTGCCTTGAAAAGTGGGTCTGTTGGTTACTGGCATGGTAATTCGTCCTTAGGCGCTTACCGGAATTTAACAATAAAAACACTTGAATAGCTATGAACGGAACAATAATTCAGCATGCGGGCGATATTTGATACTAAAAATGCATGGCAAGCACAGGAGCAGTATTTATATTATGCAGCGGGCAAAATTGTTTTGATGCTGGAAGGGCTACGAGATAAATTTGGTTCTTAAAATTCCAATCAAAATATGCAACTTTATTGCCAGCCAAATTATATCTATGAAATTCAAAATATTGCCCGCCCTCATCTGTACTGTTTGCTTAATAGCGATTGCTTTTTTTAGTAATGCCCAACCGGCTTTAAAACCGGAAAGAGCGCTTTCAGCTACCATCAAAAAAAGCTTTATTGCTGCGGATGCCCAATATAGATTATTAGCAACAAAGATAGGACCGGAGGAGTTCCCGAAAACTTATCATCCCGATAAGGATAAACCGGAAAATAGCAACTCGGGCTGGTGGTGCAGTGGCTTTTATCCTGGCAGCCTGTTGTTTTTATACCAGGAAACAAAAGATAAACAGCTGCTTACCGAGGCCAACCGCATTATGGGGGTATTGGCTAAAGAGCAGTTTAATACCCATACCCATGATTTGGGCTTTATGATGTATTGCAGCTTTGGCAATGCCAACAAAATTGAGCCTAAGCCGGAGTATAAGCAGATATTAATTAACAGCGCTAAATCGTTATCAACCAGGTTTAACCCGGCGGTGGGCTGTATTAAATCATGGGATTCAAAACCCGGCGATTACCTGGTGATTATTGACAACATGATGAACCTTGAACTGCTTTTTTGGGCAACGCGGGAAACCGGCGATTCCAGTTATTATAAAATAGCGGTTACCCACGCCAACACAACCATGAAAAACCATTTCAGGCCCGATTTTAGCTCGTACCACGTTATAAATTATGATGCCCAAACAGGGGCGGTGAAAGAAAAGAAAACTGCCCAGGGCTTTGCTAATGAATCGGCATGGGCAAGGGGCCAGTCGTGGGGCCTGTATGGCTATACCGTTATGTACCGCGAAACGCATGATAAAAAATATCTTGACCAGGCACAAAACATAGCTCATTTTATATTGACTAACCCGAATTTGCCGGCAGATAAAATTCCATATTGGGATTACAATGCCAGCAACATTCCCAACGCATTAAAAGATGCATCGGCTGCGTCGGTTATGGCATCAGCCCTGCTTGAATTATGCAGGTATAGCGATGCCAAAAAGGGGCGGCAGTATTTTGATGTTGCACAAACCATATTAAAAACACTATCGGCACCTCCTTATATGGCTGCTGCGGGTACCAACGGCGGTTTTATTTTGCAGCACAGCGTTGGCCATTTCCCCGCCGGGACAGAAATTGATGTCCCTTTAACTTACGCCGATTACTATTTTATTGAGGCTATGCAGCGTTACCTGGCATTCGGCACAAAAAAATAACTTACTTTTAGCTGTAAAAAAATAAAATGGCATTAGGTAAAGGTAGGTTAGAGGCTTTCAGCGATGGCGTTATCGCCATCATTATCACGATTATGGTATTGGAGATGAAGGTGCCCCACGGCGATAGTATTGAGGTGTTAAAGCCGTTTATTCCAGTCTTTATGACTTATGTATTGAGTTTTATTTATGTAGGCATTTATTGGAACAACCATCACCATACCTTGCAGGCGGTAAAATCAATAAATGGCAAAACGCTGTGGGCCAACCTGCATTTGCTGTTTTGGCTATCGTTGATACCATTTGTAACCGGATGGATGGGCGAAAATCACTTTGCCAAATGGCCTGTAATGTGTTACGGTTTTGTACTGCTAATGAATGGCATAGCGTACACAATCCTGGTGAAAAATCTTGTTCGCCATCATGGCGAGCACTCCTTATTGGCACAGGCCTTTGGTGAAGACTGGAAGGGTAAAATATCTGTTATTTTATATGCCGTAGCCATTTGCTTATCCTGGTTTAGCGCTGTTGGGGCACTCGGGTTGTATGTTTTAGTTGCCGGCATCTGGTTTATTCCGGATAAAAGAATTGAAAATAAACTAACTCATCATGAAGCTGACAACCAGCTATAAATAGAAATACCTGGTTGCCTGTTGCTAAATAATGTCAACTAAATGCATTTAGTTGATGGAAAAGTATAAACTATTTCGCAATTTCGTAGTTGTAGTAGTGTTTTAACCTAAGTGATTTTTATTGCATTTTAATTAACCAATATTTGCCACTACTATACGTTTACCTATGTTGGATATTGCTTATAACCATGAGCCGGAACTGCTTATCAGGGCAGCGCCACAACATCATGACAAGGATTTGCTATTAAAAGTAGCGGAAGGGGATGAACATGCTTTTCGCTGTTTGTTTATTATGCACCATCAGCAATTAGGTGTTCATATTCATCGTATTACCAACTCAATAGAACTGGCCGAAGAAGTGGTTCAGGATGTTTTTTTGAAAATATGGATGGCGCGCGAAACCCTTGCGCAAGTAGAGGATTTTAAGGCTTACCTGTTTGTTATATCAAAAAACCATGCCCTTAATTGCCTCAAAAAGCTGGCAAAAGAAAAGGTACAGGCAAAAAAACTGGAAGAGAGCAGTCTTGGTTTGATCATGGACGATCAGCAGGATAACCTGTACTACAACTTATTGGATGAAGCAATAGACCACCTGCCATCGCAACAGCAAAAAGTGTATTTGCTAAGCAGGCACAACCGGCTTAAGTATAACGAAATTGCCGATCAGCTTAAACTCTCCCGCGAAACAGTAAAAAAGTACCTGCAAATAGCCACCACCTCTATAACCGATTATGTACGCAGCCATTTGGATGTATATTCGGTTGCTTTACTGGCAATAAAAACTTTTTTTATTTTTTTTCAAAAGCGATAGCCCCTTTTTTATCGCATTTATTGTCTTGTATGTGAGTTAACCCCAAGCTCGGCATTTACCAATTTATAATATGAATTAACATCTACCTGTATGAGTGCATTTAATGCAAGGCTTAACTACCTGTTTAATAGTTATTACCACCAAACCGCTACGCAGCAGGAGCGGGATGAATTGTTTGAAATCATCAATTCATCTGCCAACGATGCGGAGCTTACTGCACTTATTCATGAAGCCTGGAACACGCTGCAGGCAGATGAGCCGCTTTTTGATGCCGCAAAAAGCATGGATATGCTCAACAATATTCTTCAAAATAAATCAAATCCGGATAATATACACCCCATAAGGCCGCCAAATAAAAACCAGTTGTGGTTAAAAGTTGGTGTTGCAGCCGCCATGATGGTGTTTGTTGGTTTTGGTGCTTATGTATTAATTAACCAACACAAAACTGCTGCAAATAAGCGGACCCAGGCCAGGCTAAAGCCTGTGCCGGCGCATGATGTTTTGCCCGGTGGCAATAAGGCTGTACTTACCCTGGCCAATGGTAAAACGATAACGCTGGATAGCGCAAAAAATGGTTTGCTGGCTAATGAAGGCAATGCTCATATCAAAAAAACACATGATGGCCAGTTAGTTTACGAAGGGAGTAAAAACGAAGGATCTGATGCGCCCGCTGCTATCAATACTGTATCTACCCCGCGCGGAGGACAGTATCAGCTGGTATTGGATGATGGAAGCAAGGTTTGGTTAAACTCGGCATCATCGTTAAGTTTCCCCGCGACATTTAAAGGCGCTACCAGGGAGGTTGAAATTACTGGCGAGGCTTATTTTGAGGTGGCCAAAAATGCGAAGATGCCATTTAAAGTAAAGGTAAATAATACCGTTGTTGAAGTGCTGGGTACCCATTTTAACATTATGGCTTATAATGATGAAGATGCTATAAAAACAACCTTGTTAGAAGGATCGGTAAAAATCAGCAACAAACAATTTAGCGGCCTTTTAAAACCCGGGCAGCAGGCGTTACTTAAACAAAACGGACCTATAAAAATAACGGATGAGGCAGATGCCGACGATGCCATCGCCTGGAAGGAGGGCATCTTCCAGTTCAGAGACGCAGGTATCGAGGCCATCATGAGGCAGGCAGCGCGCTGGTACGATGTACAGGTGAGCTATACCGGCAAAGTACCGGTAAAAGAATTTACCGGTCGCATTTCGCGCAATGTAAAGGCTTCTGAACTGATGGGGATGCTAAAATATATGGGTGTTAATTTTAAAATTGAAGACAAACATATAACAGTGCTGCCATAAATAACCAGCCCCAATTAATAACCAATTTATATACAACTAATCAACAACCAATTACTCACTTTTTAAAAAAGCTATGATGGAAGAAATACCAAAAATAAGTTAGCCCGGGAGGGACCCGCATGGTGAAAATGGCTTACTGCTCATGTAAAAAATAAACGTGCCTATGCCAAAATATAACCAATAAAAAACCGGGAAGTATTCGCAGTACTTTCCCGGCTAAGCATCTGGGCCCCAAAAAAATGCAATCGACGAATTGAAAGTTAATGTTTAACCCAAACTCTACAAACTTATGAATTTTAATTCTAAGGCCACGCCTTTGGTATGGCCCCAATTATCCAAAATAATTTTAGCTATGAAGCTAACAGTTATTATTATGGTGGTGGTACTTACCAACGTAAGTGCCAAAACCTACAGCCAGGTTGTTACCCTGCACCAAAAAAATGCCTCTGTCGAAAAAGTTCTTCGCTCTATTGAAAAACAAACAGGCTATCATTTTATGTATGAGAAACAGGATGTAGCTAAAGCAAGCGCAATTAACATCGAAGTTGCCGGTGTTTCATTGGAGCAGGCGCTCGACCTTGCTTTTAAAGATCAGCCTTTAACCTACAAAATTTTCCAGGAAACCATTGTGGTTAAAAAGAAAGATGAAGTTAGTACGCCAGTCGCAGACATCAAAGTTTCAGGCACGGTGTCTGATTCAAAAGGTCCGCTTCCAGGTGTAAGCATCAGGATCAAGGGGTCTGACCAGGGCACCCAAACCGATGTAAATGGTAAATTCACATTGAACGCACCCGAAAACGGAACACTTGTTTTTAGCTTTGTAGGCTATACTACACAAGAAGTTGCTGTTGGTGGCAAAACTACTTTAAACGTGGTGCTGGCAGAATCGCCAAAGGCATTAAGCGAAGTGGTTGTTGTAGGTTATGGTACCCAAAAACGTGTTGATTTAACAGGATCTGTTGGTAGCGTAAGCGCCAAAGGTTTGCAGGAAAGGCCCCAAACCAACCTGGAACAGGAATTATCAGGTAAAATTGCCGGTGTAAACGTTTCAACAAACTCCGGCGCCCCAGGTGGTAATACTAAAATCAGGATTCGTGGTTACAGTTCCATCAACACCCGCACAGATCCTTTGTACGTAGTTGACGGGGTGATTTGGACAGAGGGCGGTAACGCTATAAGCCCTAATGATATCGAGTCGGTTGATGTGTTAAAAGATGCATCATCAACTGCTATTTACGGTACACGCGGTGCAAACGGTGTTATTTTGGTTACTACCAAACGTGGTAAAAAAGGAGAAGGCACTGTAAGCTATGATAGCTACGTAAGCGTAGGACACATGGCAAAAGAGTTGCCTGTGTTAAATTCAGCCCAATTTATGGCTGTTGAAGACCTGTCATACGCCAACATTAAAAAATACGACCCTACCGGCTGGGCGTCTGGTAAATATGCTGATCAGGATCCGGTTAAATTGCGCACCGCCTTAATTGGTAAATTATTTGATTCAAATCTTAAACCGTTATATGATGTGGATTGGCAAAAAGCTACCACACGTAATGCAGTAAGTCAAAATCATAACCTGACTTTTACAGGTGGATCAGACAAATTAACCTACGGTTTATTTTTAAACTACGCCAATGATCAGGGTATAATTTTAAATAGTTATTTAAAACGCTACAATGCCCGGTTAACCATCGACAATCAAATTAAATCATGGTTAAAAGTTGGGGCTACTTTAAATTACAATGCCCAGGATCAGCGTACTGCTGATGATGGTACCGGAGGTAACAACATTCCGCGTATGTTAATTGAGATGGTTCCGTTTATCCCAATTAAATATCCCGACGGAACTTATGGTAAACGTACAGATTATCCAAACTTAGAAGGCGGCGATAACCCGGTAGCCCAGGCCAACGAGATTGAAGCACTTTACCGTAAACGCATTTTTAGCGGTAACAGTTACCTTAATATAAACATAATTCCAGGTCTTGAGTTTCGCAGCACCCTGGGCGTTACAACGTCTGCCAATTATAATCCTCACTTTCAAAGTGGCTTAGTTGGTGGTTCTGTAGCAAGCCAAACAAAAAGCTCTGCATCAATTGATGAGCAGAACAATACTTTTTGGCAGTGGGAAAATCACTTTACCTATAATAAAACCTTTAACAAGGTGCATACTATTAACATTGTTGCAGGTACCGAGCAGCAAAATTTTCAACAAACCGGGTTAGGTGCTTCTACCAGTAACCTGTCTGATAATTATTATCAGTATTATAATTTAGGCGCAGGTTCTATCCCTGGTATCCCTTCTTCAAATTATGACGCATGGCAAATGCGCTCCTATTTTGGACGTTTAAATTATAACTACAAAGATAAATACCTGTTAACAGTAACCGGTCGCCAGGATGGCTCTTCCCGTTTTGGTACAAATGTAAAAACCGGGTTTTTCCCATCGGCAGCTTTCGCATGGAGGGCTTCGCAGGAGGATTTTCTGAAGGACAACAAAACTATTTCTGATCTTAAATTCAGGTTGAGTTATGGTTTAACAGGTAACTCCGAAATTGGTGAGTACCGCTCACAAGCGCAAATTGGAACGGTTAACTACGTGTTTAACGGTGCGCAGGCTATAGGTACGCAGCAAACTACCATCGGTAACGAAGATCTTTCATGGGAAAAAACCGCCGAGTTTGATCTTGGTTTCTCTGTAGGCTTATTCAACAACCGTGTTAATATTGAAGCAGATGCTTATTTAAAGAAAACCAAAGCCTTGCTGCTTAACGCGCCATTGCCAGAAACCAGCGGCTTTAACAGTGTTTACAAAAACATTGGCAGGCTGCAAAACAAAGGTTTGGAGTTAACTATCAATACCCAAAATATCAAAACCGAGGACTTCTCCTGGAATACTTCATTTAATATCTCGTTCTTAAAGAACAAAATATTGGCTTTGGGCGCGTCAAACGATGATATATTTTTGTCGCCAACGTTCCTTTCACAATTTAACCTGATGCGTGTTGGCTTACCTGCAGGTAGCTTTTATGGTTACAAAGTGTTGGGCACATGGGGTACTGCCGAAGCATCGCAAGCTGCAATATTTAACAAACTGCCAGGCGACCTGAAAATACAGGATACTAATGGCGATGGCAAAATTACAGCCGATGATAAAGTGATCCTTGGTAAATCGATACCAGATGGATACGGAACATTAAGTAACACTTTCCGTTATAAAAACATCGATTTAGGTATCGACCTGCAATTTAACTATGGTAACCAAATCATGAACCTAACCCGTCACTCGGGCCAGGATCGTACAGGCCAGGCTAACAGCTATGCCACTGTTTTAAATGCATGGACACCAACCAATCAAAATACAAGCATAGCCGAAGACAGACCAGCCTATGTGTATTACCAAACAGAAATCTATTCAACCAAAGTTGAAAGCGGCAATTTTATCCGCGGCAGATCGGTAACACTTGGTTACACTTTCCCAACTGCTTCAATAGCTAAAATTAAATTGAGCAGGTTAAGGGTGTATGCGCAGGCTCAAAACTTGTTTGTGATAACCAAGTACACCGGCTATGATCCGGAAGTTTCTACCTATGGTTACGATCCTAAGAATCCTAACAATAACAGCAACTTTAATCAAAGCATCCAGTTTTACGATTATCCAAAACCAAGAACCTTCCTGCTTGGCTTAAATGTTAGTTTCTAATTTAAACGTTAAAACATACTATTATGAAGTTTAATTTAAAAAAATACCGGATTGGTTATTCATTACTGATTCTCACTATAATGCTTGGTAGTTGCAAAAACGAGCTTGTCGAAAAAAATAAAGGCGGTTTTGTAAAAAGTAATTATTTTACCAGTGCAAACCAGGCGCGTATATTTGTTAATGGTATTTACCAAAAGCTTTACCTGTTTCAAAATGGGGATGCCTACGGTGAAAGCCCGTTTATTACCATCGAGCTTTTTGCAGGTCATACTACCTCATTAGGGCAAAGTGTTAATAATAACAACGTTATAAACAACCGTACCGACGCTGTTAACCCGGGTTTTGAAGATGTATGGCAAAATAGCTATGGCGCTATAGCAAATGCCAATGTGGCCATAGCAAATATTCCGCCGATAACTCCTTTTGCCGACGCGGATAAAAAAGCTTTGTTAGGCGAAGCCTATTTCTTAAGGGCGTTCTTTTATTATCACCTGGTTAGGTTATACGGCGATGTACCATTAATTACCGAACCGGTTACTATTACAAGCCCCAATCTTTATCCTGCACGTACAGCTGCCGCTGCTGTGTATGATCAAATCATCAGCGACCTCAAAGCCGCGGAAGCATCGGGCCTGCCTGAATCTGATAAAACAGGTAAGGTATCGTTAGGTGCAGTGCGTACTTTGTTAGCCAGTGTTTATTTAACTACTGCTGGTTTTCCGCTTAAAAAGACTGCGAATTACGCTTTGGCCGCTGCCGAAATATTACCGGTTATAAATGGTACCGCATACACTTTGTTTGATAAGTATGATTACCTGCATGACAATGCCCACAAAAACCAGGGCGAATTGATATTTCAATCCAACTACCTGGTTGGCGTGGCTACAAATGCCATCCCCCAGTTAACTGTTCCATTTAACTTATTGGTTGGTGTATATGGCGATCACCTTGGCGCGATGATACCTACCAATGCCTTCTTTAACAGTTATGAAGCGGGCGACTTACGTGCAAAAGAAAGGCAGTTTTATTTTTCAAGCTACCCATCATCTAAAGATGGTACGATTATCAACTTTGGCGAGCATGCGCTTTACAAATATTTCCACGTAGAGAGTGCGACCGGTAATGGCCAGAGCGATGAAAACTGGACCTTTTTGCGCTTGCCTGAAGCTATGCTGATTTATGCAGAAGCAAGCAACGAAGCGGAAGGAGCCCCTAATGCAACAGCAATTGCCCAGCTTAACAAAATACGGGCACGCGCTCAACTGGCGCCGATAGGGGCATTAAGCCAGGACGCTTTCCGTAAAGAGGTTTGGAAAGAGCGTTATCATGAACTGGCATATGAAAACAAAGCTTATTTTGACATACAGCGTACCCACCAGGTTTATGATGTTATCAACAATACTTTTGGCGATGCTACATCAACCAAAAACGAGCAAAATGTAACCATGAAAGCTCAGTATTACCTGTGGCCTATTCCGCAGCGCGAGATTAGCACTAATGCTAAACTAACCCAAAACCCGGGTTGGTAAAAAATTAGCCTCACCTAAATCCTCTCCAAAGGAGAGGATTTAAAAAAACATTCAAATCAAGAACCCTCTCCTTTGGAGAGGGCAGGGTGAGGCTAAATATTTAAATATAAAAGACCGGCCAATGCAGCTGGTCTTTTATATTTACAGGTAAATTGAAAAACATTAAATGTCTCTCCGAATGAAGAAAAACATTGTACTCATTGGTTCATTATTAATGGCTGCCACATGTGCCATGGCGCAGCAGGTAAATAAAGTAACCGACCCTGTTGAATACATTAACCCGCTGATGGGTACCGACTCGCATTACGACCTATCCAACGGTAACACTTACCCGGCAATTGCCCTGCCCTGGGGCATGAACTTCTGGACACCCCAAACCGGTGTAATGGGCGATGGATGGGCTTACACTTATGATGCCCATAAAATACGTGGCTTTAAGCAAACCCACCAGCCATCGCCATGGATGAATGATTATGGGCAGTTTGCTATAATGCCGGTAACCAAACATTTAAAAGTATCGCAAAACGGCCGGGCAAGCTGGTTTTCGCACAAGGCCGAGATTGCCAAACCATATTACTACAGCGTTTACCTGGCCGATCATGATGTAACTACCGAGATTACACCGACCGAAAGGGCGGCCCAGTTCAGGTTTACTTATCCCAAAACAGACAGCTCTTTTATTGTGATAGACGCACTGAACAAAGGGTCGTATGTAAAGATTATTCCCGGCGAGAAAAAGATAGTAGGTTACTCTACCAAGTACGCCCGCGGCCCCTTAAAAAACTTTAAAAACTACTTTGTTATTTATGTAGATAAGCCCATCACCATTGCGCAAACCTACAGCGATACTACTCTGAGCAATGGCCTGGAACTGAAAGCCGAGCATGCAAGCGCTTTAATAGGTTTTGCCACTACCCATGGCGAGAAAGTACATCTGCGGGTAGCTTCGTCATTCATCAGCATTGAGCAGGCCGAACTGAACCTGAAAAGGGAAGTAGGCAACGACAGCTTTGACGTAACCAAACAAAAAGCTAAAGACGTTTGGAATAAAACCCTTAGCCGCTTAACTGTTGAGGGCGGCACTATCGATCAGACGCGTACTTTTTACTCCTGTATGTACCGTATGGTTTTCTTCCCGAATAAATTGTATGAGATAGACGAGAAAGGAAATATCGTACACTACAGCGCATCTACAGGTAAAGTATTCCCCGGTTATAAGTTTGCCGGTACAGGCTTTTGGGATACCTTCAGGGCGCTGTACCCGTTCCTGAACCTGGTTTATCCTTCGATTAATAAAGAGATGCAGGACGGCCTTATTAATGATTATAAAGAAGGCGGCTGGCTGCCCGAATGGTCGAGCCCTGGGTATTCTGCGGTGATGATAGGCAACAACTCTGCATCTGTAGTATCCGAAGCGTACTTAAAAGGTGGTAAAGGTTATGATATCGAAAAACTGTACGAGGCCCTGGTACACGGTGCCAATAACAAAGGCCCTGCGGCAACCGGCCGCGAAGGGGTGGAGTACTACAACACATTAGGCTATGTTCCTTACGATGTTAAGATCAACGAAAATGCAGCCCGTACCCTGGAGTATGCTTACGATGATTTTACCATTTATAAGTTAGGTAAGGCCTTGGGCAAACCTGCTTCCGAAACTGATGTTTACAAAAAACGGAGCATGAACTACAAAAACCTGTTCGATCCGTCAATCGGGTTAATGCGTGGTAAAAATAAGGATGGTTCATTTGAAACGCCTTTTAGTCCGTTTAAATGGGGCGATGCCTTTACCGAGGGCAACAGCTGGCATTACAGCTGGAGTGTGTTCCATGATATCCAGGGGCTGATAAACCTGATGGGTGGCAAAAAGCAATTTGTTAACAAGCTCGATTCGGTATTTACCTTGCCGCCGGTATTTGATGACAGTTACTACGGCGAAACTATCCACGAAATCCGCGAAATGCAGATTGTGAATATGGGGCAGTATGCTCATGGCAACCAGCCTATACAGCACATGATTTACCTGTACAACTACGCCGGCGAACCTTGGAAAACCCAGCTACATGTACGCGATGTGATGAACAAGCTGTACAAAGCTACCCCCGATGGTTATTGCGGCGATGAGGATAACGGGCAAACTTCGGCCTGGTACGTATTCTCGGCAATGGGCTTCTACCCGGTGACGCCGGCCAGCGACCAATATGTGCTGGGTGCGCCATTGTTTAAAAAGATCACTTTAAAGCTCGAGAACGGCAAAACGGTAACCATCAATGCCGCCAATAATAATTACGCCAACCGGTACATCAATACCATGAGCGTAAACGGCAAGCCTTATGATTTAAACTGGTTAAGCCACAAGGAATTGCTAAAAGGCGCAACCATCAACTTTAATATGGCCCCAACGCTTAATAAAACAAGAGGGGTGAAGGATAGCGATGTACCTTACTCCTTATCAAACGAAGCCCCCTAAGCCCCCTAACCCCCTGAAGGGGGAACGATGGCGGGCTTAAGTCTTTTCTCATTATGTCATTGCGAGTATCCATCCGCTTCGGCTGGAAAAAACAGTAATGACATGGTTGCAAATGGGGTTATTCTGGGTACCATCAGATTTGCGCTTCCTTTTAAAAAGCGGTGGAAAAGTGCGATTCCCCTCTTGAGAGGGGCGGAGGGGTGTGTTATGCACGCGCAATGAAACGCGGAAAAACACACCCCTGCCAACGCACCTCCTACCGCGCCCCCTCTCGAGAGGGGAATAAAAAATACGCTTGATAATCAGCATATTATAATCATGTCATTATAAGTATCCATCAGGATGATCCTGAAAAAAATGGGGATGACGTGCAACGAAATATAGTTAAACCAAAGTCCAAAACTACCGTCATTGCGAGGCACGAAGCAATCCCAAACTATGTGGGACTTAGCATGTCGGGGATTGCTTCGTGCCTCGCAATGACGGAGTAAGCTCAATGCCATTCTTCCCTATAAACAAATTTGGGCATTTGCCAGTTGTATTTGATAGATAGCAGGCGCAACGCGAGGCCAATGATACAAGCAATTACAATGGCAACCGCATCGCTGGCGCCCAAATATTCAATCCCTAAGTAAACAGCCCCGGTAACTATCGATGCGCTTGCATAAATCTCCTTGCGGAATAGTAAAGGGACCTCGTTACAAAGCACATCGCGCAGTACGCCGCCGGCGCAGCCCGTTATCATTCCGCTTAATAATACAATAGTAGCCGGCAGGTTTATTTGCTGCGCTATCTGGCAGCCTATAATGGTAAATACTACCAAACCCAGCGCATCAAGGTATAGGAATAGCGTTTTCATTTTGGTCATTAGGCGGGCTATAACGGCTGCCAGTATCGCTGCGCCGGCGGTTATCACCAGGTATTCGGGATGCTCAACCCAGCTCATGGGATAGTGGTTAAACAGGATATTGCGTACGGTGCCGCCGCCTAAGGCGGTTACCCAGGCGATGATGCAAACGCCAATCCAATCCATATCCCTGCGCCCTACCGATAGGGCAGCGGTCATGGCTTCGGCAATAATGGCTATGATGTATAGTATGTGTAGCATGGCAGGCAGGTGTTTAACAAATATAGCTAATTTGTTTTCTATCAAAAAGCCAAGATTCTTTCTCTCCAGGGCAAACGCATCCAAATAGCTAATGGAATGAGCGATATAAGCATCAAACCACACCGTGTTTTTATTGGCGGAACGTGGTTAAATGATCCGGCTACCGAAGGGACTTGTATTGGCCAGCAACAGGCAAAAGTATCAGAATGCGCCTAAATTGCGCTCAGTTTCGTGTTAACCATGAAAAAATATAAAATATTGATTATTAAATATTTATAATTATTTTATCTAAAATGTGTTAAGTTATGTTAACCCAATCAGATGCGTTTGCCCAGTCTTCCTACCCCTTCAGAGGTTCAGGGCCCATCCAGTTTTTTCCATCTACGAAGCGGGAAATCATCATCGCGGCCACGGTATCGCCGGTCGCATTTAGCAGGGTAGCCATGGGGTCGACCAGTGTACCTATGATCATAGCCGGAGGTAAAGCCTCTGGCGGAAAGCCGTAGGCCGATATAAACAACAATTCGCCTATATAACCGCCATTGGGTATGCCGCCTTCAACCAGGCTTACCAGTACGGTTAAAGCCAGCGCTACTACAACGGTTTGTACGTTATTAAAGCTATTGCCGAAGAGTGCAAACACCACCGCCATTTTCACAATTGAGGATATGCTCGAGCCATCCTTGTGCAGGGTGCCGCCCAGTGGGATAGTTACATTGGCGATAACATCCCGGATGCCCATTTTTTTTGCGGCATCAAGGTTAGCCGGAATAGTTGCAATGCTGCTACAGGTGCCTACTGCCGTTGCCGATGGGATGATGTTATTTTTCCAGTACCTTTTTACCGCACCTACGCCGCCTGCTATGAAAGCATATAAGCTAAATATCACCACAAAATAAAACGCGCCCACGCCATAATACAAAGCCATCGAACGGGCGTAACCCCCAAATAGCTGCGGGCCGAATACGCCCACCTGGTAAGCAAAATAAGCCCCTAACCCAATAGGCCCCAGTTTCATAATCAGGATAAAAATATTTTTAAACACCTCATTACCGCTATGCAAAAAGCGGGTAAAAGCAGCGCCTTTTTCGCCGGCATTAAGTGTGGCAAAGCCTATCAGTACCGAAAATATGATCATGGCCATCATGCTTTTGCGCGATAGCAGCTGGTAAAACTCGCTGGTGGTAAAAAGATTGGTGAGCTGATCGCCTAACGGTTTTTTGTCAATCGCTTCAGTAATAGGATTGGCCACTAAATGCTGATGGATAGGGAAGATCCAGATGGCTATAATGGTCACCATGGCAGCTACCAGCACCGTACCAACAAATACCAGCGAGGTTATACCCAACAGTTTACCAAGCTTGTTTGTGGCATCCAACCCGGCAATGGCCGATGCAATGGCAAAGAAAACCAGTGGTACCACGGCGGTGAATAACAGGTTCAGGAAAATATCGCCTATGGGTTTAATAATACTTACCTTATCGCCTAAAAAAATGCCGGCAATACTGCCAACTATAATACCCGCCATCAGCAATATAATGCCCTTGTAGTTTTTGAACCAATCATTCATGTAGCTAATATAGTTTTTTACACGTATAAATTGGCATGTGGCGTACCTGCGTCAGGTTAATCGCGTTGGAACTTTTAAAACGTAAGCGCTATGCAAAAAGGTAGCCTCTACGAGGCAAAAAAAGATTTGTAAATATTGCTACAAACAGGTAGCCCCTACGAGGCAAAGCTTGCTCGCTAAAATGGGTCTTGTACTGAAATGAGTTTACATAAAAGGAAACGTTATCGTCCTAAGAACCTGTCTAAATTTGATTTAGATTACTTATGTATCATGTAAAAATCATTGCCGTTGACTTTAGTCAACGGAATAATGACTAAAAGGCGAATGGCTTTAGCCAAATTCCACTGAATATTTTGGCTAAAGCCAGCAACGGTACCTTCTGTTACCGTTGACTAAAGTCAACGGCAATAAACAAATCTCGTTTTTATACAGCTTTTAAAGAAAGTTTACAGTTTTAATAACCCTGCCTGTATTTACCGGTGGAAGTGTGCCTCGTAGAGGCTACCCGTTTGTAGCAACCAAAACAAAAAAATATTTTGCCTCGTAGAGGCTACCCATCATCCGATAGACAAACTTTTAAAGGCGATTCCCCCGGCACCCGCGTAACTTATTTTGTGGTGGCGCATCACATTCATGTACGATAACACATTTTATTATATTAGCAGCCAATTTATAACCAATGCAGATTGATAAGGCCGGGGAATTTATCCTGGATAAAATAAAAAGCGAACTCCCGGTACATTTTTACTACCACAATGCAACCCATGCACAGGATGTACACAATGCTGCTAAACGTTTAGCTTTAGGTGAAGGTATCGATTTGGCAGAAACTACTTTACTGCTTACAGCCGCCCTGTTTCATGATTCGGGTTTTTTGTGCGGGTTGGATGATCATGAAAGCAACTCCTGTAAAATAGCCCGCGAGCATCTGCCGGCCTTTAATTATACGGATGCCCATATAGCCGTTGTTTGTGATATCATTATGGCTACCAAAATACCCCAGAAACCGCATAACAAGCTTGGCGAAATTATTTGTGATGCCGATTTGGATTATTTAGGCCGGAATGATTTTTTTATCCTTAGTAAAAGGTTATTTTCGGAACTTGAAATAACCCATAAACTGAAAACAGAACAGGAGTGGGATAAGCAGCAGGTAAGCTTTCTGAAAAGCCACCGCTATTTTACCAAAACAGCTATCGGTTTAAGAGAAGCTGAAAAAGAAAAGCACCTGCATATAATAACTGAAAGATTAATATAAAGTACTATACATGACTAAACCGGAACATAGTTTATCTGAAATAATTAAGGATGTAGTAACCGTGATTATCGGGATTTTATTTTGCGGATTTGCCCTGAAAGGTTTTTTGGTACCTAACCAATTTTTTGATGGAGGAGTAACGGGTATATCCCTGCTGATTCATGAACTTTATCACATCAATATCGCATTTGTGATCATTGCTGCCAATATTCCGTTCATCATTATGGGAATGTTCCAGGTGAACAGGTCTTTTGCGCTCAAAACTTTTGCCTGCGTAATAGGGCTTGGGGTTTGCTTGTTGTATGTGCCTTATCCGGTTATTACATCCGATAAACTATTGGTATCCATATTCGGCGGTGTGTTTATGGGCCTGGGTGTTGGCCTTTCCATTCGTGGCGGCTGTGCGTTAGATGGGATTGAGATATTGGCGCTTTACACCTTAAAGCGCAGTAGTTTTACTATCAGCGAGATTATTTTAGGCATCAACATTATTATATTTTTAATAGCTGCGTTTGAACTTGGCCTGCCAACCGCATTATACTCCATTTTAACCTACTACACCGCATCCCGCACCATTAGCTTTGTAATTGACGGGCTGGAAGAATACACGGCGGTAAACATCATATCCGGCCAAAGCGAGATCATCAAGGAAAAACTGGTTATGGAACTGGGCCGGGGTATTACCATTTACAAAGGCGAGCGCGGCTTTCTAAAAGAAAGCTTTGATGTTCACCAGCCTGTCGATATCATTTTCACCGTAATAACTCGCTTCGAGGTACGCCGCCTCAAAAACCTGGTGCACAGCATTGATCCCAAAGCATTCGTATTCACCAACAGCATCAAAGAAGCGGCAGGTGGTGTATTGAAGAAAAGGGTACGAGAGCACTAAGATTTTAGTATCAAGTAGTAAGTAGTAAGATTTTTTGACCCGGTTTTTTGCAGCTGTCTTGATACTTACTACTTGATACTTACTACTCAAGAAACTACTTCATAAATCTCCACCGGCTTCGCTTTGTTCTTCAACGTCACTTCGCCAATTTTTTTGAGCTCGAAAGATTCTCTGGCTTTTTGGTAAACCTCTTCGGTAACCACAATCTGGTTGGCTTTTGCCACCCCCTGCAGGCGCTGGGCCAGGTTTACGGCATCGCCAATTACGGTATAATCCAGGCGTTTCAGGGAGGCAGAACCAATGTTGCCTGATATCATTTCGCCAGAGTTTATGCCGATGGATACGTCGGGTTTAAACGTTTTATCGCCGTAAACTATAGTTTCTGTGCTGTGCATTTTTTCGCGCACGGCAAGGGCTGCATCAATGGCACGGTCAAGGTGGTACTCTCCGCGGAAAACCGCCATCACAGCATCGCCCATAAACTTATCTATATGACCGGTTTGGGCAATAATTTCCTGCACCATCATATCAAAAAGCTTGTTTATTAAACTTACCACAGCATTGGCGGGTACGTGTTCGGATATGGCCGTAAAGCCGCATATGTCGATAAATAAAACAGTGGCATCAACAGTTTCGTTGCTCAGTAGGCTTGTTTCAAACTCCTTGTGGGTCATAAAGTTAAGCACATTTTCATCAACATACATTTTAAGAATGTTATTCTCCTTAATGGCTTGCATGGTTTTTTTCAACTCCAGCACGTGCATTAATGTCTTTTCGATGGTAATATCCAGGTCGTCGAAATTTACCGGCTTAACAACAAAGTCAAAAGCACCACGGTTCATGGCGGTACGAATATTGTCCATATCGCTGTAAGCCGATACCATTACAGCTTTTATAATAGGGTTGGCTTCGGGCAGTTTGGTAAGCAGCGTGAGACCGTCCATTTCGGGCATATTGATATCACTCAAAATCATATCAATCTCCGGGTCTTCGGCAAGTTTGGTTAGTGCTTCAAAACCGTTGTGGGCGAATACAAAATCATATACTTTTTCACGGATCTTTTTCCTGAATTTTTGTTTTATCAACAATTCCAGGTCCAATTCATCATCAACCACCAGTATTTTGGCCATTATTGTTCTATGTGTTTTAGTTTTTCTTTTAAATTATTAAAGTCAAGGGGCTTGGTTAAAAAGTCATTCGCCCCCAACTCCATTGATTTTTGGTAGTTTTCATCATCGCCATAGGCGGTTATCATCATGACCACCGGTGGTGGTTTTTCGTAGGTATGCCTTATTTTGTCGAGCAATTCCAGGCCCGTCATGCCGGGCATATTGATGTCGGATAATATCAGGATCACTTCAGAGTGGTTAACCGCCAAAAACGACATGGCTTCCTCGCCCGATTGCGCGAAGTTGAACTCGATTTCTCCATTTTTTATCTCTTTGCGAAAGCGTTGCAGAAACAACGGTTGTACATCGGCCTCGTCGTCAACAACAAGTATTTTCATAGTTTTATTCTCGTTTCAAATTTAGGTTTTGTATTGATTTTACAGGCAGCTAAAACGCCATTATTGCGGCTTTTTTGCCATTAATTGGCTTTCACATCCGGAATAGTGATAATAAACCGGGCAAACTCACCCTCGGCTGTTTCTACCTTCAAATCGCCGCCGTGCCCTTTTGTAATGATATCATAACTCATGGATAGGCCAAGGCCGGTACCCTGCCCCGTTGGTTTTGTGGTAAAAAATGGCTGATATATTTTGTCCAATACCTTTTGAGGGATGCCTGTTCCGTTATCGCTTACGGTAATTTCAACAGCGTTTGGTAATTTCCGGGTAACCACCGTTACAGTTGGCTCGTAGCCGGCAATATTTTGCTTTTTCTTTTCGGCAACCGAGTAAAAGGAGTTGTTAAACAGGTTTAGTAATACCCGCCCTAAATCCTGCGGAATAGCTTCAATTTTACCAATATTTTCATCGAAACTGGTTTTCATGCCCGCGTTAAACATTTTGTCTTTGGCCCGTAAACCATGGTAGCTTAAGCGCAGGTATTCATCGGCAAGCGCATTAATATCGGTTGGCTCTTTTTTACCTGTAGTGGTACGCGAGTGCTGTAGCATTCCCTTTACTATGGCATCAGCGCGTTTACCATGCTGGTTTATTTTGGTTAGGTTTTGGGTAATATCGTTTATAATATCATCCGCTTCCTGTTTAATATCGTCGGGCAGCTTGCTTAATACCTCATCTTTAAGTTCGTCCAGCAATTCGATGCTCACCTCACTGAAGTTGTTTACAAAATTAAGCGGATTTTGAATTTCATGGGCTATCCCTGCGGTAAGTTCACCCAGCGATGCCATTTTTTCCTGTTGCACCAATTGTGCCTGGGTGCTTCTCAGTTCGGATAGGGCGAGTTGAAGTTCTTCCTTCTGGCTGGTTAATTCGGCGGTACGTTGCTTTACTTCGCTTTCCAGGTTAACTTTCATCGCAGCCATCATGCGGTTCTGTTCCTCTTCGTTACGGCGTTTTATTCGTTCTGTTTCAAGCGCTTTAGCTTGCTTCCGGTTTATCCACCACATGGCAAAAAGCCAGAGCACGGTAAAGCCTACCGAGTTTTCAAAAAGGTCGTTATGATCATCGTAAAAGCCAGACGCAACAAGGCGTACCAGGTCGCTAAAAATTACGGCCACCGCAAATGGCAGCACCCAATTGATAATTGATCGATTTGCCTTAAACTCTTCTTTTGTAAAGGGTAACGATATAAGCCATGCTAAAAGAAGATGCCCAAACCACCTGATCAGCCCTTCTTTTTCAAGAAAAATGCTCCCCATCATTACGGCCACAGCGCCGTATAATACATACAAAAGATATTTATCCCATTCGCTGACGATGCCCCGGTCTTTTAAACTTTTGCGCAGCTGGGTTGTAAGAAATATGGTTACAGCAGGTTCTATTCCTATCATAAAAGAATCAAATTTTCAATTTGCGCCGGATGTTTAGGCAAACAGTTTTAAAACTAATATTTTATTTGCATTAATCAGCATTTAATAGCGAATTCAGCCGTATAGCTACATTACCAGGCTGTTTTTTTTATATGATCCGGGTGTTTGTCCGGTAATATTCCTGAATACGCGTGAAAAATAGGCAAGGCTCTCAAAACCTGTTTCGGCGGCTATTTCATAAAAAGGCATTTTGGTTGTGGTAAGCAACAGTTGCGCACGCTCAATACGCTTTGATTGGATGTAGGTTAAGGGCCGCTCGCCGGTATTCTCAAAAAACAGGCGCGAAAAATAATCGGCATTATGGTTGGCGCGTTTGGCCAGCTGGGTAACCGTAATGTTTTGGCGCAGGTTGGTTTGTATATAATTGATAGCATCAGATATTTTGGAGTGGATGATGCTTTTATCTTCCATCAAGAAAACATCCGGTTTTAAAAACATCGATACCAATTGCAAAAGTAAGCCGTAAGTTTCCATATAAGCCGAGGCATGCGTCAACTGGTTCAACTCCTCGAAGTTTTTTTGCACCGGCCGCTTCTCGTAAACTTTCGGATTGTAGGATATATACAAACTCCGGTTAGGGTTTAATTGCAGTATGCGTTTAAAACATGCCAGCGCATTATCGGCGGCTTTTAACTTAAATATTTTACGGTTTGATGAAAACAGCGAGGCGCCGTCAACAGATTCCTCGGCAAAGCAGATATAATACTGGCTTAAATAGTTGTCGCAACAATAATTGCAGGTGGTAAAACTCGGCACCAGGTATATATAGTCTGGCTCCAGTTTAATGCTGCTATCGGCATTATATAGCACGCCTTCTCCGCCGTCGATATAATACAGCCGGTAAAATGTACTGGTAACATTTTTGTAGTTCCAGTTTTTGTTTAGTTCTACATGGTCAATATTCAGTAAATTGAATGTTGATCTTAAAATGCTTTTGTTCATACCTATAAGGGAATGCAATTTAATAAATTAATCGTCAGATTAACCCGTAAAAGTCGGATTTGTGCAAATTGATGTGGCCTTTGTGAAATTTTTAATCCCTGGCTCCTCGTAGATTTATCCAGATTATCAAACCTGATAAATTGTATGATGCTGAGGTCTTTTTTAGTAACGTTGAGTGCCGTAATGGTAACAGGCAGCGGGTTGTTTTTTTATTCATCGGCTGTCGACTTGCCCGCCGATGTACAAAAAGCATACGATGCCTTGCCGCCAACGGTGGATTATAACATTGATGTAAAGCCGATACTATCCAATAAGTGCTTTGCCTGCCATGGACCCGATAAAAACAAGCAAAAGGCCGGTTTACGGCTGGACATAGCTGCAAATGCCTACGCCGAATTACCCGACGATATAGGCGTGGTTGCCATTAAACCCGGCGACCTGCAGCATAGCGAGGTGGTAAAACGCATTTTATCAACCGATTCAACCTACCTGATGCCCGCGCCCGAATCGCACCATACCTTGTCGGCTTATGAAAAGGCTGTCATTATAAAATGGATAAAAAACGGGGCTGTATATAAACCCCATTGGGCCTTTGTAAAACCTGTAAAGGCAGCCGTGCCCGTGGTTGACGGCGTTGTGAATAACCCTATAGATAACTTTGTACTGGCCAGGCTTAAACGGCAAAACCTGCTGCCATCTAAAGAAGCCAATAAAGAATTATTGTTACGCAGGCTTTCGCTCGACCTTACCGGCCTGCCGCCAACGCTGAAAGAGATTGATGATTTTTTAAAAGATGCATCGCCTAATGCCTATGAAAAACAGGTAGACCGCCTGTTGGCATCGCCCCACTATGGCGAAAAAATGGCGGTGGACTGGCTGGATGCCGCCCGTTTTGCAGATTCGCATGGGTACACGGTAGATAGGATAAGGGATATGTCGCCCTATCGCGATTGGGTGATCAAGGCTTTTAACAGCAACTTTAGCTACGATAAATTCATCCAGTGGCAATTGGCAGGCGATTTGATGCCGCACCCAACAAAAGATATGATCATTGCTACCGCCTTTAACCGCAATCACCAGCAAAATATGGAAGGAGGCGTTGTTGAGGAGGAATACCAAACCGAATATGTGATTGACCGTACCAATACCTTTGGCAGCGCGGTATTAGGCATGACCGTAGGCTGCGCCAAATGCCATGACCATAAGTTTGACCCGATATCGCAAAAGAATTACTACCAGTTGTTCAGCTTTTTTAACAACGTAAAAGAGGCGGGGCAAATATCATGGGATGATGCCTTGCCAACACCGACATTAATGCTGCCAACGGCACAAAAGGAAAAAATATTACAGTTTATTAATGACAACATCGCGCAGCAAAAAAACACCATTGCCCAAACAGAAAGTAAGGCTATTACTGATTTTGATAAATGGCTTGCCAATGGCGAGTATAAAAAACTGGCCACTGAAAAAATTCCGGCTAATGGCTTGCAGGCGAGTTTCAATTTTAATAAAGGCGACCTGGCAAGTAGCGTAAACCCTAAGGATATTGGCTCCATGAAACGCGAAGGCGGCCAGGCCGGCGATGCGCCTTTATTTGAGGCTAAGGGCGATGGCAAGGCATTGGCTTTAAATGGCGATACCTGGCTTGATTTGAATAAGATTGGCGTCTTCCGCAAATCGCAGCCCTTTAGCATCGGTATTTGGGTTAACATTCCTAAACAGTTAAGCGAAGGTGTTATTTTTCATAAAGGCAATTCCGAACGGCTGTACAATTTTAGGGGATATCATTTATACCTCAAAAATAATAAGCTGGAACTCAACATGGCCCACACCGGGCCTTCAAATGCAATAACCCTGGTTACGGTTGATGACGTGCCCCGCGACAGGTGGATGCAGCTTACGGCAACCTATGATGGATCGGCAAAGGCGGATGGTTTTAAACTGTACCTGGATGGCAGCGAAATGAAAATGGAAGCCACCATGGATCAGCTTACCAAGGATATTTTATTTATGGGCGATAGCCAGCCCGGGTTACAGGTTGGCGCCTGGGAACGAGGGCGTGGTTTTAAAGATGGAAAGGTAGACGATGTTGTAGTATACAACCGGATCCTTACCGCTTTCGAGGTGAAAATACTGGCCCAAAAGGATAGCTGGCAGCAGGTGGCTGCAAAAAGCAAGGATGCCCTGGGTGCCGATGATATTGGTAAGCTAAAAGCCTACTATCTTACCGTCGTTGACCCGCTGATGCTGGCCGAAACAAAAAAGTTAACCGCTTTGCGCACCACTTTATCAGATTCGACCGAAAATGTGGCCGAGTTGATGGTAATGCAGGAAATGGCTAAGCCTAAAAACTCATACCTGCTTAACCGCGGCAATTACGATATGCCCGGCGAACAGGTTTTTCCCAACACGCCCGAAGCTATACTGCCATTTGCTGCCGATTTGCCTAAAAACAGGTATGGCCTGGCACAATGGGCTACAAATACCGATAATCCGCTGGTAGCAAGGGTAGCGGTAAACCGTTTGTGGCAAAACTTTTTTGGAACCGGGCTGGTGAAAACCAGCGAAGATTTTGGCAACCAGGGCGAAATGCCCAGCCACCCCGAACTGCTGGACTGGCTGGCTACAACCTTTGTTGAGCAGGGCTGGGATATGAAAGCTTTGAACAAACTGATCGTGATGTCGGCTACGTACCGCCAGGATTCCTGGCCGGCTAAAGAGGCTGCCGAGAAAGATCCCGAAAATCGTTACCTGTCGCACGGCCCGGCGTACCGGATGCCTGCCGAGATGATCCGCGACAATGCCTTATTTGCCAGCGGGTTGTTAAATACCCAAATAGGCGGCAAAAGTATAAAACCATACCAGCCTGCCGGTTTATGGGAAATAAACAATACCACCTACACCCCGGATACAGGCCAGGCGGTGTATCGGCGTAGTTTGTATGTGATTGTAAAACGAGCTGTCCCCAACCCAACACTTGCTACTTTTGACGCGCCATCGCGCAGCTATTGTATTATCCGCAGGCAAAAAACCAATACACCGTTGCAGGCTTTGGTAACCCTGAACGACCCTACGTTTGTGGAGGCCGCCAAAGTTTTGGGCGAGCAAATGAGCCGAAACGCTGATGGTAAGCAAGCTATAACTACTGCCTACCGCAAACTAACCAGCCGAAGCCCGACGCCAGATGAAGTAAGCCTGTTGATGGCCCTACAACAGGTAGAACTCAAGAAGTTTAAAACACACCCCGAAAAACAAAAGGGCTGGCTTACCGCCGGCCAGTATCGGGTAGATAAAAAGCTGGATGGCGCTTTAATAGCCGCCAATACCGTAGTGGCCAGCGCCATTTTAAATTCAGATGCATCATTAACCAAAAGATAAAACATCCATGTCAGATTTTCACCATGATGAGGAATTCAGGCTGCATACGCCGGAATTTAATGAGCTTCACCGGAAGATGGACAGGCGTAATTTTTTAACCAAAACTTCGCTGGGTTTGGGCGCGTTGGCTGTTGGATCGTTGTTTGGCAATAGTGTTTTTGGCAGCGCGCTAAAACGCCCGGGCAGCCTGGAGGATGATATTTTGAGTGCCCTGCCGCAAATTGCACCGAAGGCCAAAAGGGTAGTATACCTGTTCCAGGCGGGCGGGCCATCACAATTTGAAACTTTTGATTATAAGCCTAAACTGGCTGCCATGCTTGGCCAAAACCTGCCCGATTCGGTGAGGCAGGGGCAAAGGCTTACCGGCATGAGCGCCAACCAGAGTGTGCTGCCGCTGGCACCATCATTTTGTAAATTTAACCGGCACGGCCAAAGCCAAACCTGGATGAGCGAATTGATGCCATATACCGCGCAGGTGGTAGATGAGCTGTGTATTGTAAAATCGCTGTATTCTGAAGCCATAAACCATGATCCGGCTATAACTTTCCTGCAAACGGGTAACCAGCTACCGGGCAGGCCATCGATAGGCTCCTGGATTAGCTATGGTTTGGGATCGGATAATCAAAACCTGCCTACTTTTATTGTACTGGTTTCAAAAAACGCACCTAAAGACCAGCCTTTGTACGCCCGGCTATGGGGTAACGGTTTCCTGCCATCCAAGTTCCAGGGGGTGCAGTTTGGTTCGGGTAAAGACCCTGTTTTGTTCCTGAATAACCCCGAAGGCTATGACGGGGCAGATAGAAAGGAAATGCTGGAATACCTGTCAAAACTGAACAACCTGCAAAACGCCGCGTATGCTGATCCGGAAGTTGATGCCCGCATAGCCCAGTATGAAATGGCTGCACGCATGCAAACATCGGTGCCCGAGGTGATGAGCACCGCCAACGAACCCAAAGAAATTTTTGACATGTACGGCCCCGATAGTAAAGACCCCGGTACCTATGCCGCCAATTGCCTGCTTGCGCGAAAACTGTTGGAAAAAGATGTGAAGTTTGTGCAGCTATACCACCAGGGCTGGGATCAGCATAGTAACCTGCCATCGGGTATAGCCGGCCAATGTAAGGCTACCGACCAGGCTACCGCTGCATTAATCAAAGACCTGAAACAACGCGGCATGCTGGACGATACCCTGGTGATATGGGGCGGCGAATTTGGCCGAACAGCATACTCGCAGGGAAAGCTAACTGCCGACAATTATGGCCGTGATCATCACCCGCGCTGCTTTACCATGTGGATGGCCGGTGCAGGTGTAAAACACGGCATCAGCTATGGCGAAACGGATGATTTTAGCTACAATATTGTAAAAGATCCGGTGCACGTACACGATTTCCAGGCAACGCTGCTGCACCTGATGGGCATCAACCACGAATTGCTTACCTACCAGTTCCAGGGGCGCCGTTTCAGGCTTACCGATGTGGAGGGGAAGGTGGTGAGGGATATATTATCTTAGTATCATTTTTAGTAGTAAGTAGTAAGTAGTAAGTAGTAAGTATCAAGTAGTAAGATTTTAGAAGGGTGAAGCCGCTGCCGCGAGCTTCCAGCTCGTGGTTAATCATGTTTGCAGCTTTCAGCTGCATTTGGTTGATTGTTTTTCTATCAGCTACAAGATCAGCATATCGAGATTAGCAATAAAGCGATAGAAGCTTGCGTCCTAAATTCATCTGAAAGTTGAAACTATATAGCCCACAGGAGCTGGTAATTGGCAGGTATATTTTATTTGTACATACAAATAAGAAATCAGATATTAGAACTTGTTTTAACCAATCGAATAGTGATGTAAAAGTCAGCCACATTAAGAAGCTGTTTTGCTACTAACTACTTGATACTATTTTATTAACCAATTAAACACCAATTGAAAAGCCGGCCGCGTTCCGCAGCTGTCTTGATACTTGATACTTACTACTTGATACTATTACATTATGGAAAGAAGGAATTTTATAAAAAACTCGGCCATCGCGTCGGCACTGGTGGCTGCTGCACCGGTAAATAGTTTTGCTATTTTGCACAAGGACTTAAAGCCAGATGACCAGACCATAGGGCAGGGTGGATACACCTACAAAGCCGACAAAGGCTGGGCAAAAATCAGTGTAAACAGCCATCCGCTGGCCAATTGCCACGAAATGGTGCAGGACAGTAAGGGTCGTTTGATTATGCTGGGCGACCATACCCAAAACAATATCCTCATTTTTGACAAATCGGGCAAACTGCTTGATTATTGGGGCACCGCATTACCGGGCGGCCATGGGCTAACCATCAGCAAAGAAGGGGGCGAGGATTTTTTACTGTTGACTGACTGCGGCTGGGCAGTTGATAAAACAGGCAACTCATACGGCCAATCGGGGCAGGTGCTTAAAACCACTGTTGATGGTAAGCTGATATTTGCCATTGGCCACCCACGTACCATTGGTGTTTATAAAGATAATGAACCCTTTAAACCAACTGAGACGGCGGTTGCCCCCAACGGCGATATTTATGTGGCCGATGGTTACGGATCGGATTATATTATTCATTACGATAGCAAGGGGCAGTATATTCGTCATTTCGGCGGGCATAATAATGCCAATAAGGATCATAACCTGGTGAACGCGCATGGCATCACGGTAGATACGCGCGACAAAAATAATCCTACGCTCATTTGTACCTCGCGCGAAGAAAACTGCTTTAAAGTATTTACCATGGATGGTAAATTCATTAAGCGTATCGATATGCCGGGCATGTATGTTTGTCGGGCGGTAATTGACGATCAGAATATTTACGCCGGTGTTTGCTGGAGCAAGGATGCCAGTGGCAACCGGTTTGATTATTCGGGTTTTGTAACCATCCTGGATAAAGACAATAAAGTGATATCAAACCCGGGCGGTGCCGCGCCTGTGTATAAGAACGGTGTTTTACAGCCTACTTTACAAGCATCAAACCGCATTTTTCAGCACGGTCATGACGTTTGTGTTGATGAAGATAAAAATGTTTATGTATGCCAATGGAATGCTTATCATACGGCTCCGGTGAAATTAACAAGGGTGTAAGTTAAACAGGTATATAGTCAATATCGTTGAATAATATGCCAATATGAATTCAATTTTAATTACCTGTTTTTAACAATCTTAGCTACCTTCAAACACCTTACTAAATTAATTTAGCTAACTATGATTAACAGTATTACCAAAACAAAATTAATTCCGTTTTTAATAACCGCGCTCATTTTAAGCGTAACCAATGTAAACGCTCAAAGCGTTTCAAAAAAACAGTTGCCGCTTTCAGAATTACAGCAAAAATTTGTCGACCTGCGTTTCGGGATGTTCATTCACTTTAATATCCCTACATACGAGAACGCCGACTGGCCTGATCCTGAAACACCCGCATCGGAGTTTAACCCTAAAAAACTGGATTGTGTGCAATGGGCAAAGGCAGCAAAATCGGCCAATATGAGCTATGGTTGTTTAACCACCAAACACCATAGTGGTTTTTGCATCTGGGATACCAAAAGTACCGATTACAATGTGATGAACAGCCCTTTGAAACGCGATGTAGTTAAAGAGTATGTTAAAGCTTTTCGGGATGAAGGCTTAAAGGTGATGCTGTACTACTCTATTTTAGATACACATCACAAACTGCGCCCTAATATGATCCAGCCAAGGCATATCGAGATGATCAAAAAGCAGATAACCGAGTTGCTTACCAACTACGGCCCGATAGAAGCTTTGATCATTGACGGCTGGGATGCACCATGGTCAAGGATATCTTATGACGATGTCCCTTTCCAGGATATCTATCAGCTGGTAAAATCATTACAACCAAACTGCCTGATGATGGATTTGAACGGCGCCAAATACCCGGGAGATGGTTTATATTATACCGACATTAAAACTTATGAAATGGGCGCCGGTCAGCGTTTGTCAAAAGAAACCAATAAAATGCCGGCCTTGGCTTGCCTGCCAATACAGGCTAACTGGTTTTGGAAAACAGACTTCCCAACAACACCAATCCGCGATGTAAATAAATTTGTTAATGAAACCCTGGTCCCGCTTAATAACGCCAGCTGTAATTTTATCCTGAACGTTGCGCCAAACACCGACGGTTTAATGGACGATAACGCGCTTGCCGGTTTAAAACAAATAGGGCAGCTATGGAAAAACGAAGGCCCGGTAGGCAAATTGGGCGAAACAGGCCCGCCGATAGTATCGCACAACCTGGCTAAACACGCGCCGGCCAACTCAAGCTGGAGCGATGACTCCGAGATTATGGATTTTGCCAACGATGATGATTTTAGCACCGTGTGGCAGTCGAACCCAAGGGTAAAAAATCCATGGTACGAGGTTACTTTAAAACCAGGTCAGCCTTTTAACACGGTTGTGATATTTGAACGCAAACCCAACATTAAAAAATACAAGCTGGAATACCTTGATGGTGCCACCTGGAAAACATTATTTGAAGGCGAGAACCTAAGCCGCGTTAAAGTAAACCGCTTTGCCCAGGTAAAAGGCGACAAAGTGCGGATGTCTATCGAAACCTACGATAATGCGCCAAGTATAGCGGAATTCCAGGTTTATAATGAACCGAAATTGTAGATGTGCAGATTTCAGATTACAGATGTGCAGATGATGTTTGAAGGATTAGTTTGCAAATTTCAGATTTACAGATGATTATAAAACGATTGCCTCATACCAAATACATGAGGCAATTTTTGCTTTTTGAACATCTGCACATCTGTAATCTGAAATCTGCACATTTTTCACTTCATTTGTAAATGCACTTCATCTATCCGGCTTTTTTATTTGCATTACTTACGTTAGCTATCCCGGTTATTATCCACCTCTTCAACTTTCGGAAGTTTCAGAAGGTTAATTTTAGCAATGTTCAGTTTTTAAAAGAGATACAGGAGCAACAGTCGTCCCGCCATAATTTGAGGGAGCGTTTGATTTTGGCTTCACGGTTATTGGCTTTGTTTTTTTTGGTGCTGGCTTTTGCAAGGCCTTTTATCCCGGGTCAAAATTCTGCAGGTGCGGGCAGGCAAAATGTAGTGAGTGTTTTTGTTGATAATTCATACTCCATGCAAACCCTTAACCGCGAGGGTTCATTATTGGACGATGCCAGGCAAAAAGCCAAAGAGATAGCGTCGGCATACAATATAAATGATCGTTTTCAATTGCTTACGCAGGATTTTGAGGGCAAGCATCAGCGCCTGCTCAGCCGCGATGAGTTTAATGACGCGGTAGACCAGGTAAAGATTAGCCCACAAAGCCGAAAATTGCAGGAAATTATCGGCAGGCAGCAAAGTTTACTGTTAGCCCGGCCCGGCACTACAAAAGCTGCCTATATTATATCCGATCTGCAGAAAAATATGGCTGATAAGCCGCTGAAAGCCGATAGCAGTATCGCTTACAGTCTCATCCAGCTTAAAGCCGGTAACCTGTCAAACGTAACTGTTGATTCTGTTTGGCTGCTCAGCGCCATCCATCGGCCCGGCGAAAGTGAGAAGCTGGTGGTGTGCCTGCACAATTACGCCGGAGAAAAGGCAGAGAAGATCCCTTTAAAAGTATTAATTAATGGCGAGCAAAAGGCACTGGGCAGCTATACCGTTGCTGCACGCGCTGTACAAAACGATACCTTGTCGTTTATGGGCCTGCAGGCAGGCTGGCAGCAGGGCGAAGTGCAATTACAGGATAACCCCATTACCTTTGATAATAAATTCTATTTCAGCTTTAACGTGGCACAACAGATGCCTGTTTTGCTGATTGATGCAGGCATAGCCAACCCATATCTGAAAGCCGTTTTTGCAGCCGATGCTTTTTTTAAAACCAGGAACGTGCCTGAGGGTAATGTTGATTATGGGGCTTTAAGTACTTATCCTTTAATTGTGCTAAGCGATATTAAAGCGATATCTACCGGATTGGCGCAGCAACTGAAAACTTATGTTTCCAAAGGTGGCACCCTGGCGGTTTTTCCCTCTGCCAATGCCGACCTGGCCAATTACCGGCTGTTCCTGCAAGGGATGAACGCCGCTTACCCCGAAAAGTTAATAACCGAAGCAAACAAGGTATCCGGCCTTAACCGCCAAAGCCCGGTATTCAAAAATGTATTTGAAAGTTTTCCTCAAAACCCCGATTTGCCGGTGGTAAAAAAATATTATCAGTTAAGTGCTGCCCATGGCGTTGCCGATAACCTGATGACGCTTACCGGCGGCCAAACTTTTTGGGCCGGCTATAACAGCGGCAAAGGCAAAGTTTATGTAGCTGCTGTTCCCTTAGATGAAGAATTTAGCAATTTGCCACGGCATGCATTATTTGTGCCGGTATTGTTCAGGATAGCTTTATTAAGCGGTCATGACCTGCCGCTTTTTTACACTTTAGGGCAGGATGAGGCTTTAGAGATTCCGCCGGTGCAAATCGCCGAAAAACAATTGCTTAAATTGAGCAAGGGGGAACAAAGTATTATACCAGATGTAAGGCAGCAGGAGGGTAGCACGTTGTTGTATGTATCCGATCAATTACATGAACCCGGCATTTATACTTTAAAAAAACAAGACAGCACCCTGGCGGCGCTGGCTTTTAACGATAACAGGAGCGAATCGGATATGAGTTACCTCGACGCCGCGGCTTTAAAAGAAATTATGCCAAAGTCAAGCGCCTTAATTACAGGAGGTAACGCCTCATTAAAAGGTATTGTTGCCGAAACAAATTTAGGTACACAATTATGGAAACTTTGTATAATTTTGGCATTGATTTTTCTGGCTGCCGAAATTGTGCTCATCAGGTATTTTAAACCGGGTGTCGCGGTAGTAAAGCGACCGATTTAATCAACAAAAAATCCTTAAAGCGGTGCTAATGAATTTGCTTATCAAATCTGCCACTATCCTTGATCCCGGATCGCCCTTTCATCAACAAATTGCCGATATTTTAATTGAAAACGGAGTTATCACCCGTATTGCTGATGATATTGAAGCTGATGCTAAGTTAATTGAAGCAGAAGGCAAATACGTTTCGCCTGGCTTTTTCGATTTAAACTGCAACATAGGCGAATTGGGGTTAGAAACAAAGGAAGATATCACATCGGGTACGCAAGCCGCCGCCGCCGGAGGTTTTACCGGCGTGGCTATGATGCCTAATACCGCAAACCCGGTGCACTCCAAAGCCGAGGTTGAATACCTCATTAACCGTTCAAAAGGTAATTTGGTAGATGTTTACCCTTTAGGTACCATATCGCACAAGCGGGAGGGGAAAGACCTTGCCGAGATGTATGATATGTTCCTGAGCGGTGCCAAAGCTTTTACTGATGGTAACCGCCCCGTGCAGGATGCCGGTTTGATGGAACGTGCTTTACTGTATGCGCAAGGTTTTGATGCGATGGTATTCTCGTACCCCGAAGATACCGCTATTGCAGGCAAGGCCAAGGTGAATGAAGGCGAAATCAGTACCCTCTTGGGCATGAAGGGAATCCCCTCATTGGCCGAAGAACTGATGATAGCCCGCGACCTTTACCTGGCCGAGTATACCGTATCCAAAATACATTTCAGCACCATATCAACTGCCCGTTCTGTAGAGCTTATCAGGGAAGCCAAACGAAAGGGGCTGGAGGTAACCTGTGATGTTGCCGCACACCATTTGATACTTACTGATGAAGCATTATTGGGCTTTGATAGCCAATACAAGGTAAAACCACCCTTACGTACCAGGGATGACGTAAAAGCGCTGATAAAAGGCTTAAAAGACGGCACAATTGATGCTATTGTATCGCAGCATACACCGCACGAAATCGAATTTAAAGATGTGGAATTTGAAGTGGCAGCTTATGGTATGGTAGGTTTTCAAACTGTATTACCGCTTGCGCTTAAGGCCGGCTTGCCCGTTGAATTGCTGGTAGAAAAACTGGCTATCAATCCACGTGAAATACTTGGGGTAGCTGTACCTGTAATTGCCGAAGGTGAAAAAGCCAACCTGGTGCTTTTTGATATTGATGCGGAGTGGGAGTATAATAGTAAGAGCAACATGTCAAAATCAATAAACTCGCCCTTTATTGGCGATACTTTAAAAGGAAAAGTGCTGTTAACATATAACAACAAACAAATATCTAAATAGAAAAACATGATAGATCCAAAAATAGAAACTGCCTTCCAGGCGGCCTTAGAGGCATTTTCTAAATATAACAGCTTTGATGCAACAGTACTAACCGGCGATTTTGGGGATGTTTTTATATCCGATGAAGATTTCCTGACCAAAGTTGACGCTTTGGACGAGGTATTTGACAATAATCCACAGGTGGAAGCCTTGCGCGAGGTGTTTTTTGATTTGTTGATGATCAACTTTTTTAGCGCTGATGTTAAAAAGCTGGAAGAAGATTACCTGGATACCCCGGAGTGGGAAGATATTGAGGAACAAACTCTTGACCGTGGTACCGAACTGCTAAATATGCTCCTGTACCTGAATGAGTGCGAAGATGAAGATATTGAGCCCGAACTGGAAGACTATTTAAAAGAATTTTTGTTGGTTGATGAAGACGAGTTTCAGGATGAGTACCGCATTTATGAGCCTATAATAGCTAACCAGATATTGATGGAAAGCCCTGTTGAAGAAATTGCCAATGTAGCCAGCAGCCTGCCCGAAGATTCTGAGCTGGCCGAACTGTTTTACCCGGTAATGTGTTTTTTCCAGAATATCGATCCATCGCCGGAGGCAAAAGCTATTATAGCTGAAAACGCATTGGAAGCTGATTTCGATATGGCTGTTTTAGAGATCCTGATCAATTTTCAATAGGCAATTAGGTTGCCTTAATTACACGCAAGCATGAGCGAAGACATAAACAGAAGAATAAAAGTACAAGGATTAATCAACGGGTTGATTTTGGGGGGTGTGTTGTCTGTTGTAAGTATCATTTATTTTTATTTTATGATACTGGTGGCAAAAACAGCTGTTACAGTGACCGTTGGCTCGGTGCTGTTTTCGTATGTGTTGCCAATAGGGATAGCTATTTTGTTTTGCATGAGTCTCAGAAAAAAGATAGGAGGGTACTGGAATGTCCGGCAGGCAACAACCGGTATTTTTATCATGTTTTTTGCTTCGTACTTATTGGTGTTTATAATTAAAGACAATGTTTTTGCCAAAGTTATTGAGCCTGATATGCTGCAAAAAACTGAGACAGCAATGATTACCGCGTTAAATAAACTGAAAGCCGAAAATCCTGCAAATGCTAAGGATGTGGACGCTAAAATAAGCGACATGAAAAAAGCATTAGAGGGAGAAAAAAACATCACGGTAGGGCAGCAAATTCAATCATTAGGAATCAGCATTATATTCCTGTTTGTTTTAGCATTAATTTTCGCTGCGTTTTTTAAAAATGAACAGCAGGTATATAGTTCGGGAACTGGTGGCGCCTCGGTATAAGTAATAAATATATATGATTTTACAGGCCTTTCCTCACCCGGAAAGGCCTTTTTGGGTTTTATACTATAACCACCACTTGTGTAAGATTTACAAACAAGTACATTAAATAAATTTGGCCGCACCTCGCTGATTTATAAAATAATAGTTAATTTAGGGAAACAAAAAATAAACCTAAAATCTCATGGAAGTAAAAAAAGCGAGCCCATCCGCCCCTGCAATAAAATGGGCATTGATTGGCGTGGTAACATCAATAATACTTACTTACACTTTCGATTTATCGAATATCGATCCTAACTCAAAAATAAGATGGATAAGCTATATTCCATTTATCGCGTTTTTATGCCTTACACAAAAAGAGTATCGCGATCAGCTTGGCGGATATTTAACGTATGGTGAAGGTTTTCAGACCGGGCTTTTATACTCTGTTTTTATGGGGATACTTGCTGCAGTATTCACCTATCTATACTTCGCTATATTGAGCCCTGAAATGATTGAAAAAATACTCGCATCGTCAGAGGCACAATTGCAGGCAAAAAATATGCCTCAGGATCAAATTGATACAGCCATGTCCATGTCTCGTAAATTTATGAAACCTGGAATCATGGCTGTCTTTGGCTTGATAGGCACTATAATAATGGGCGTTATCATTGCGCTTATTACTGCAGCCATCTTCAAAAAAGAACGCCCCCCATTTCAGACTGCCGCATATGACGATTCGCAGCCTGACTCAACTGTGTAAAATGATGCAACTGATCTTATAACAATTCAACAGGCCTTTTCTGAATAAGAAAGGCCTGTTTTGCTTTCCAGATTATAGTGGGACATATACTTACTAACGAGGCCTTCAAAAAAATGCCGGGGATATCAATATAGAAAAGGCAGAAGGTAAAAGTTTTGCCACCTGCAATAAGAACCGCGGGTTATTATACCGGCGTTTTTTATACCCTGATATTGCTCCGACTTGTGAAAATTTATCGCTTACCGCACTATCTTCAGGACAGGAATGCAGTTTATTAAGGACCTGATTGCAGAATGACGAAAATAATGTATCCTAATATAGACAGTTTATGTACTTAAAATAAAAATAATAAATCGGGGGCTTATTATTTTTTTGCAATCAGCCTATTTTTTTAACTAAAATTATGCACGTAAGCCGCATGACCCTTGTTGATATGTTATTTTTTTGAATTTAAAAGTGCAACTTTTTGTTTTTGGCGTTCTTTTTGCAAAACAGCAAAATAACAAAAGGGGTAAATAGGTCGAGAAAATGTCAAGGTTAGTTGACCAGTTATTTAAATGAAAATTCAACCAAAGGTGTTTTTAATTTCATAACTATAAATCAATTTTCCTTTTTCGAAACAATTTGCTTCTTAAAAAGTTATAGGTGATTATAAAGCCTTTTGGAAGGCTTAAAAAAACAACAACAAACAACTATGAATTACTCTACATTAAAGAAAACAGTCGCATTATCGTTTGCGTCTTTGATGGTTGTAGGTATGGCTAATGCCCAAACCGATTCCACCAAAACAACAACTACAACAATGTCTTCTGAGACTTCTACCGCCAAGGTATTTGGTGGCATTGGTCAGTACAACACATTCAGCATTGGCGTAAGTGCCGGTATTACTGATGGGCTTGTTCCGTTTACCATTAACACTACTAACAAATTTAAAGCTGATTTGGGCTATGGCGTGTATTTAAGGCAACAATTATCGCACACTTTTAGCTTACAGTTAGATTATTTAGGTGGCAAAGTGCATGGCATTGACAAGGACGGTACTCAAAAATTTGGCTACACCGAATACAAAACTTCGTTTAATTCAGCCGCACTTAGTGGTGTTTTTAACATTGCAAGCGTTAGTTTCCTGCATCGCAAAAACAGTGTTAACTTTTATGGTTCTGCCGGTTTAGGTTTAGACTTGTATAAAGTTAAAGAAAACACTAAGGTTGGCGGTAGCCCTGTAACTAATCCATGGGGCGACAAAACCATTAAAGAATTATTTGCTCCGGTTGGTGCAGGCGTAAAGTTCAGACTGTCTGACGCGTTAGCCTTAAATTTAGGTTACACTATTAGCTTTGTACAGGGCTATAACTTTGGCGCTATTCATACCTATCCGCAGTTTAGCCACTACTCTTATACCTATGGTGGTTTAGAGTATACTTTTGGCCCGAAAACCAAACAGAACCTAACATGGGTTAACCCGGTTGCTCAAATGTATGACGAATTATACGATGCAGCTTTACGCCAGGAAGTTGAAGCTTTAAAAGGCCGCGTTACCAATGTTGAAACTGCGGTTAGCGACCTGAAAAAAGATTCGGATGGTGACGGTGTTGCCGATCAGTTTGACAAATGCCCAGGTACTGCCGCAGGCAGTGTAGTAGATGGTTCTGGTTGCGTTATCGTGTTCCCTAAACCAGATTCAACGTTAGCTGGTGGTAAAGTGGTTGGTACCGCTTACTCAAACATCCAGTTTGAATTTGACAGCTCGGTATTACGCACTTCATCTTACCCTGTATTAGATGCTACATCTGCAGATTTGCGTGCATCTGGTGCTAAAGTTGAGGTTGATGGCTTCGCTTCATCTGAAGGTACAGCGGCCCACAATCTTTCTTTATCAAAAGATCGTGCTAACTCGGTAAAAACTTACCTGGTTAACTCTGGTGTTGATGCCAAGAAAGTAAAAATTAAGGGTTATGGCGAAACCATGCCAATTGCTGATAATTCAACTGAAGAAGGACGTGTATTAAACCGTCGCGTTCAGTTCAAAAAGTAATAGTCTTTAATTAAATATTATTTGCTAAAGCCCCGGATAACCCGGGGCTTTTTGCATTTATACAAAAAGCAAGTCGGTTTGAAGCCAACGGAGCCCCCACTTGTTTTATTTTATAAGAAAGCGATTGTTATTTTAATTTTTGCGACGATAATCTTTCAATTAACTGTGTATCCACCCGCTCGGTCGTAAATTCTTCAACGGGCCATTTGCTTTCGATGGTCTTAATAAGTAGTTCAGTTGCTTTTTGGCCTATCTGGAATGCAGGCTGGCGGACTACGGTAAGTGGCGGATCAAATAAATCAACAACATCCGAATTGGTAAAACCAGCCAGCGCCAAATTGTCGGGTACTTTTACGCCCATTTTTTTTAATATCGACATGCAATTAATGGTCAACCTGTCGCTGCCGATAAAAATGGCTTCGGGTCGGTTTTCCATAGCTAACAATGCTTTTACCGCAAATTCAATTTCGTCGTAGATCATCCCGCCATGCTCGCAGTTTTTTAAATAACCAGGTTTAAATTCGATGCCGTGCTTATCCAGCGCGGCTTTAAACCCGTTGAGCCTTTCAACTGTTATCGACAGGTTATTTGAATTGGTTAGGTGCGCTATCTTTTTAAATCCGGATTTTATTAAAAGCTCCGTAGCATCAAATGCCCCTTTAAAATTATCAGCAACAACCCTGTGTGTGTCAATATCTGCGGCAATTCTGTCAAAAAATACAATAGGGAACCCTTTTTCATGAAGATATTTATACTGCGATGTATCTGTGGTTTGGGCAGATAAAGAAACCAGCAACCCATCAACATGCCTTGAAAGCAAATGTTGTACGTTAACTGTTTCCCTGTCAAACGATTCGTGGGTTTGCGTAATAATAACGTGGTAACCAAGGTTGTATGCAATAGATTCGATACCGTTGATGGCTTGCGAGAAATAGTCGTTCGCCACTTCGCATACCACAACACCAATTGAATGGCTTTTTTGATCTTTAAGACTTAAGGCAATAGGATTGGGGCGGTAATTCACCTTCTCGGCATATTCCTGAACGAGTTTTTTAGTTTCGGCGCCAATTTCATAGCTGCCCTTTAATGCCCTCGATACGGTGGAGGTGGATACACCCAAAGCCTTTGCAATGTCTTTAATGGTATAGGATTCAAACATAATTTGGTTCTCTGATCGTGCAAATTACGGCAAGATCAGACGTTTTCAAATATTAAGAAATTATTTTACGACTAAGTTATCGTAAAAACCGGGATTTTGTCGTGTTTACCCATAACTCTCAAAATCACGCAAACGTTACTGGGAACGATTGCGTGGTTTTAGTTGGTCAATTCCTTTTTTTTATAGTTAAGAGCCGTTAATCTTGTTTAAGAATTGTACATAGCGCCGTCAGCAGCGTTGTTTATTTTAATTCGCTACCAATTAAGGCGTAAAAAAATCACCTATAAAAGCATGTCGTTAATAAAAGTATCATTTAGTGTCGCAGTATTATTTGCGACCGGTTTACTAACTGCATTTGCACAGGGCCCGCCGTATTCTTGGCAGCATTTGCCCCATGTAGATATGCCTGTATTTAAAAAAGATACCGTTAATATTTTAAGTTACGGCGCAAAGCCCGATGGCATTACATTAAATACAGTTAATATTAATAAAGCAATTGCTGCCTGCAGCAAAAAAGGCGGTGGGGTAGTGCTTATTCCGCAGGGTTTATGGTTAACGGGGCCGTTGGTATTGCAAAGCAATGTAAACCTGCATGTAAGCAGGGCGGCGTTGCTCCAGTTTACCGATGATAAAACCCAGTATAAATTAATTGAAGGCAATTATGAAGGGCATGCCGCCGTGCGTAATGAGTCGCCTATATCTGGTACCAATCTACAGAATATTGCTATTACCGGCGATGGAATCATTGATGGGCATGGCGAGGTTTGGCGTGCCATTGGGAAAGACAGGCTTACCGAAAACGAATGGAAAAAGCTGGTGGCAAGCGGCGGTGTTGTAAGCGAAAACGGCAAATCATGGTATCCATCAGAAGGCTTTATGAAAGGTGTTAAAACACCGGGTGCCGGTGTGCTTGGGCAAGGGAAAACCATCAAGGATAATGAAGCTATGAAGGATTTTTTCAGACCGAATATGTTGGTGCTTACCAATTGTAAAAATGTTTTGCTGCAAGGGGTTACACTTCAAAATTCACCGGCATGGGATATCCATACTTTATTGTGCCAACACCTTACTGTGCAAAATATGCGCGTAAGAAACGCATGGAATGCACAGAATGGTGACGGAATTGACGTGGAATCATGTAAAAATGTGCTGATTGAAGGCAGCACATTTGATGCCGGCGACGATGGCATTTGTATCAAATCCGGTCGCGATGAAGAGGGCCGTAAAAGGGGCAAACCAACCGAAAATGTTATTGTAAAAAACAATGTTGTTTACCGCGCGCATGGCGGCTTTGTAATTGGCAGTGAAATGTCGGGTGGCGCGCGCAATATTTTCGTAACTGATTGCACCTTTATTGGTACCGATATTGGCCTCAGGTTTAAAACTACCCGCGGGCGTGGCGGCGTAGTAGAAAATATTTTTATCAAAAACATCAGCATGAAAGAGATTCTTCATGAGGCTATACTTTTTGATATGTATTATGGCGGCAAATCGCCCGGAGAAGCAGATGAGGTTAACGACCAGGCAAATTTCCCGGTAACAGAAGCCACACCCGCGTTCCGCAATTTTTATGTGAACAATGTAGCCTGCAACGGCGCCGAAAAAGCCATTATGATACGGGGCCTGCCCGAAATGAGCATTAAAGGCATCCACATTGAAAACAGCATATTCAAAACAAACGATGGTATTGATATTATTGAAGCGCAAAACATCAGCCTGAAAAATGTGCACCTTGAGTGTGAAAACACCAGCCCGCTTATTAATATTAAAAATGGCAGCAGCATTATGCTTAGCGGCATAAGGTATAACCAGGCGCAATTACTGCTTAAGATAGCAGGCAGAAAATCGGCGCAGGTACAATTGTTAAATACCGATGCGGCAAAGGCTAAAAACAAAGCAGAGTTTGGCCCCGGTGCCGAAAGCAGCTCACTTATAACAGCAAAATAATGAGGAAATTATACCTGCTGATATTGATCCTGATGATGCCTGCCATGCTGCAGGCACAGGCTGTTACCTATCCCAACCATTTTACGGTGGCGCAGGATGGCAGCGGTAACTATAAAACCATACAAGAGGCCGTAAACGCCGTTCGCGACCTGTCGCAGCAGCAGGTTTCCATCTTCATAAAAAAAGGGGTATATCACGAAAAACTGGTTATCCCCTCATGGAAAACCAGGATATCTTTAATTGGCGAGGATAAAGAGCAAACCATCATCACCAATAGCGATTTTTCGGGAAAGCTAAACCCGAAGGGTAAGGATGCTTTTGCTAAGGATACTTTCACCACCTATACCTCATACGCCGTTTTAGTGCAGGGTAATGATTTTACCGCCGAAAACCTTACCATAGCCAACGCTGCAGGGCAGGTTGGGCAGGCCGTAGCTTTACATATTGAAGGCGACAGGTGTGCCGTGACCAACTGCCGTTTGCTGGGTAACCAGGATACCCTTTATGCCGCTACGGAAGGCAGCCGCCAGTTTTATAAAGATTGCTATATTGAAGGTACAACCGATTTTATTTTTGGCGAAGCAACAGCAGTATTTCAGCATTGCGTTATCAACAGCCTTAAAAACTCATTCATTACAGCTCCTGCAACAACCCCGCGTCAGCAATTTGGCTTTGTGTTTTTTGATTGTACACTTACAGCTGCAGATACCAGCGTAAACAAAGTTTACCTCGGACGGCCATGGCGTCCTCACGGTAAGGCAGTTTACATTAATACAATTATGGGCAGCCATATACTTAAAGAAGGCTGGGATAACTGGCGTAACCCCGAAAACGAGAAAACCGCTTTTTTTGCCGAATACCAGTCAAAAGGTAACGGGGCAGATGTAAAAGGACGTGTATTGTGGTCGCACCAGTTGAGTGCTGCTGATTTTGAAAAATATACTATAAAAAATATCCTGGCCGGCAACGATAACTGGGATGTTTCATCCATAAAATAACCTTAAAAATGAAGAAGATCTTTTTGTTGTTTGCCATTCTCTTGCAAGGATTATTGCTTCGGGCGCAGGAACAGCCCTGGTCTCAACGCATGGCTGCCACAGTTATGCATATTTGGAAAGATTCGCTGCCCGGTGGCAATTTGTCGTACGACCAGGGCATAGTTTTGCAGGGAATGCAAAGCGTTTGGCAGCAAAGCGCCAACGGCGAGTATTTTAGCTACATACAACGTGCCGCCGATAGGTATGTTAATACTGACGGCACTATCCGCACGTATAAAGCGGATGATTTTACCCTCGATAATATTTTAGCCGGCCGCAGCCTCATCATGCTTTACCGGGTTTTAAATAACCCAAAGTATTACAAGGCGGCCATTCTGTTACGTAAACAGATAGACAAGCAACCCCGTGTCCCCGAAGGCGGTTTCTGGCATAAAAAACGGTACCCAAACCAAATGTGGCTGGATGGCCTGTATATGGCCGAACCTTTTTATGCAGAATATGCCACGGAGTTTCACCAGGAAAATGATTTTGATGATATAACCAGCCAGTTTATCCTGATGGAAAAAAACGCCCGCGATCCTAAAACCGGGCTGCTGTACCATGCCTGGGATCAAAGCAAAAAAGAACGCTGGGCTAACCCTCAAACGGGTTTATCTGCATGTTTATGGGCCAGGGCCGATGGCTGGTATATTATGGGCCTGGTTGATGTGCTCGACCAGTTGCCGTTAAATCATCCAAAACGCGCGCAGTTACTGGCTATTTTAAATCGATTGGCCGTGGCTATAACTACTTACCAGGATAAACAAACAGGGCTATGGTACCAGGTGCTGGACAAAGGCGCTCAAAAAGGTAATTATTTGGAAGCATCCGCCTCCTGTATGTTTGTATATGCCCTGGCCAAAAGTGTACGGGAAGGCTACCTGCCTTCAAAATACTTGCAACCTGCACAAAAAGCCTATGACGGCATTATAAAACAGTTTATTGAAACGGATGCGGCCGGGCAGGTAAATATAAAAGGAACCTGTGGTGCTGTTGGCGTGGGTGGGCAACCATACCGTGATGGAAGCTATGAGTATTATACCGGTGTAAAAACCATCACCAATGAAACCAAGGGCGTTGGCGCTTTTATGCTGGCCAGTGTAGAAATAGAAAAGTTAAAAACGCTGACCGCAGGCAAGGGTAAAATAGCCTTGCTGGATAGCTATTTTAATGACGAACACCGCCAGGATATTACAGGCAAAACAATGCCATTTCACTATAAATGGGAAGAGTGGGATAACAACGGGATCTCTTTTTTTGGGCAGGTATTTAACAACTATGGCTTCCGTACCGAAACTTTGACTGAGGAGCCAACTGCCGCAAACCTGAAAAAAGCAGCAGTGTACATTATTGTTGATCCGGATATTCCGAAAGAAAACCCACAGGCCAAATATATACTCGAACCTCACATTAAAGCCATAAGCGATTGGGTTAAAAACGGAGGTGTTTTATTGGTGCTGAATAATGATACTGGTAATGCAGAGTTTACGCATCTTAACCAGCTGATGGCACAGTTTGGTATCAGTTTTAACAAAAACAGCATTAACCATGTAGCCGGCCGTGAGTTTGAGCAGGGCGCAATAAACATACCGGCCGATAATAAGATATTTAAAACAGCAAAAAAGGTGTACATCAAGGAGCTTAGCACATTAAACATAAGCGCCCCGGCTGTAGCTCAACTGATTAATAAAAATGATGTAATAGTTGCTGCCGCTAAATATGGCAAAGGAACCGTGTTTGCCGTAGGCGATCCCTGGTTTTACAATGAATATGTAGATGGCCGTAAGCTTCCACCGCAATTTGAAAACATTAATGCCGCTAACGACCTGGTACGCTGGGTGGCCGGGCAGATTTTATCAAAACATAAATAATCATAAATACCCCAATCAAACAAAACATGATTTTATCAAAGTATAACCTTAAAAGAATAAACGTTGCAGGAGTTGAAGTGCCCGCCGAACATTTGTTTGAGCTCCCCGAAAAAGTATTGCAGTTTGGTACCGGCGTATTATTAAGAGGATTGCCCGATTATTATATTGATAAAGCTAACAAGGCAGGGATTTTTAACGGAAGGGTAATTGTGGTTAAGTCGACAGATACCGGTACCGTTGATGATTTTGGTAAACAGGATAATTTATACACCATTTATTCAAAAGGCATTGTAAACGGCCGGCAGGTAAGTGAGCAGCTGATTTCGTCGGCCATAAGCAGGGTGCTTTCGGCAACTAATGAATGGGACGAGATTTTGGACGTGGCCAGGAAACCTAAATTAAAAGTAATCATATCCAACACCACCGAAGTGGGCATTAGGCTCGTAAAAGAAGATGTACGGAAACACCCGCCGGCTTCATTTCCCGGCAAGCTCTTAGCCGTTTTGTATGAGCGTTACATGGCTTTTAACGGTAACCCGGATAGTGGTTTGGTAATTATCCCAACCGAGCTTATTGTTGATAACGGTAAAAAACTGGAAGCGATTATATTAGAATTGGCCCATTTGAACAAACTGGAACCCGACTTTATGGATTGGCTGGAAAGTAGCAATAATTTTTGTAACTCATTGGTTGACAGGATTGTGCCTGGTCGGCCGGATGCTGTATTGAATGAAGAATTAGAGACTAAAAACGGCTATACGGATAACCTTGGTATTATGGCCGAAACCTATAGTTTGTGGGCCATTGAGGGCGATGATAAAATAAAAGAAGTATTATCATTTGGCCAGGTGGATGAAGGCGTGGTAATAACACCTGATATTGAATTATTCAGGGAGTTAAAGTTAAGGTTACTAAACGGCACACACACATTGTGCTGTGCTTTTGCCTATTTATCGGGTTTTAAAACCGTTAAAGATGCAATGGACGACGTGCAGTTTACAAAGTTTATTACGCAGCTGGTGTTTGATGAGATAAGGCCTGCCATCCCCTATAAAATTGATGATGTTGTAGCCACCGATTTTGCAAACAAGGTTTTGGATAGGTTCCGCAATCCGTATATCAGGCATGAGTGGTTAAGCATCTCGGTACAATACTCCACTAAAATTAAAATGCGTGTTATTCCGTTATTATTAAACTATTATAAATTAAACAACACTGTACCGGCATGCATGGCCAAGGGTTTTGCCGCCTTTATCCGTTTTATGCGCGTTAAAGCAGGCGATGAGGGGCAATATACCGGTACCATCAACAATGAGGAATATAAAGTTACAGATGGCCAGGCTGGCTATTTTGCAAAGGTGTGGGAAAATCCGGATAGCGATGCTGTAATTCAAAACATATTAAAAAATAAAGATTTGTGGGATGCCGACCTGGACATTTTACCGGGTTTTACAGCAGCTGTGATTGAGCAATTTAAGCAGGTGAATAAAGGATAAACAGATTGCTGCACTAATTAAAAAATTAAAACGATGAAACAACGGATTATAAAAGTACATCCTGCCGATAATGTACTGGTAGCACTGGCCGATTTGCAGCCAGGCGAAGAGGTTGAATATAAGGGGAATAGTTATAAAGTGCTCGAATTTATACCCGCCAAGCATAAATTTGCAATTGCCGATATTCCCCAGGGCGGCGAAATTATTATGTATGGGGTTTTAGTAGGTAAAGCGCAAAGCCCTATCCCGGTTGGTGGTTTGTTATCAACCGGCAATGTAGTGCATGCGGCCAACAGCTTTTTAACCGGCAGCAGCCATACCGACTGGCATAAACCGGATGTAAGCAAATGGCAAAGCCAAACCTTTAACGGCTATCACCGGGAGGACGGTAGCGTGGGTACAGCTAACTACTGGCTGGTGGTCCCGATGGTGTTTTGCGAGAACCGTAATATTGAGGTATTGCAGGAAGCGCTTGTAAAGCCCTTAGGTTACGGACGTAAAAAAACATATGAAATAAAAGCGCAGCAGTTGATAACCATGATTAAAGCTGGCGGAGAGATCAATGAAGTATTGTATACGGAAATTGACGGCGATACAGCCCAGGCAACCGGTAATAAGCTGTTCCCTAATGTTGATGGTATTAAGTTTTTAACGCACACCGGCGGTTGCGGAGGTACCCGGCAGGACTCAACCACCTTGTGCGGGTTGCTGGCGGGTTATATTACCCATCCTAACGTTGCGGGCGCTACAGTACTAAGCCTGGGATGCCAGAATGCCGAGGTGAAGACGTTGCAAGAAGAGATCAGTAAGCGTTCGCCAAACTTTAATAAGCCATTGTACATACTGGATCAGCAAAAAACCGGCAAGGAAGCCGACCTAATGGAACTGGCCATTCGGCAAACCCTGGCTGGCTTAATGCAGGCCAATACGTACGTTCGTAAGCCGGCACCATTAAGTAAACTCGTTATAGGATTGGAATGTGGCGGCTCAGATGGTTTTTCGGGTATCTCGGCAAACCCCGCTATCGGTTACACGTCCGATCTGCTGGTGGCGCTGGGTGGTTCGGTTATCCTGGCCGAGTTTCCTGAACTGTGCGGTGTTGAACAGAACCTGATTGACCGTTGTTTGGATAAAAACAAAGCCGAACGTTTTGCCAGCCTGGTAAGCAGCTATAGCCAGCGTGCCGAAGAAGCGGGCTCTGGTTTTTATATGAACCCGTCGCCGGGCAATATAAAGGATGGTTTAATAACTGATGCCATTAAATCTGCCGGGGCCGCGAAAAAGGGCGGTACATCGCCGGTGGCAGATGTGCTTGATTATCCCGAAAAAGTTACCAAACCGGGATTGAATTTACTGTGTACCCCTGGTAATGATGTGGAATCAACCACAGCCGAAGTTGGTTCTGGAGCTAATATAGTTTTATTTACAACCGGCCTGGGTACGCCAACCGGCAACCCGATAGTCCCGGTTGTTAAAATCGCCACAAACACTACTTTGTTTAACCGGATGAGCGATATCATCGACATCAATACAGGTACCATAGTAGAAGGCGACGAAACAATTGAACAGGCAGGCGAAAGGATATTGGACTACGTAGTTAAAGTGGCGAGCGGCGAAATTGAAGTAAGCGCAGTAAGGCATGGCCAGGATGATTTTATCCCATGGAAAAGAGGTGTATCCTTATAAATATATTGATAAGCTATGGTTGAGGTGAGAGTATGATCAGGAGAATTTTTACGTTCAGTTTTATAACCGTTTTGCTTTCTTTTGCAGCAGATAGTGCTTATGCGCAGCAAAAGCCGCTGTTAGGCTATAATAAGCTAAAAACCTATGTAAGTTACTTTAATGCAATAGATACCGAGACGGTAAAGAACTATGTAACCAATGATGGTGCTTATGGTTGGATGGCCAAAAACATACCACTGTTTGAATGTCCCGATTCGGCCATCCAAAAAATATATTATTACCGCTGGTGGACGTTCCGTAAACACCTGAAACAAACACCTGATGGCTTTATTTTTACAGAGTTTATTACGCCGGTAAGTTTTACAGGTGTTTACAACAGCTCGAGCAGTGCGCTTGGTCACCAAATTTATGAGGGCCGCTGGCTGCATGATCCTCAATATATAAACGACTATATCAAATTCTGGCTCTATGTTGATCCAAAGCAAAAGAAACCTCATTTGCACGCCTTCAGCAGCTGGCTTGCTGATGCCGTTTATAATTATTACCTGGTTAACCTCAATAAAAATTTTGTAGCGCAGGTAATACCTGCTTTAAATACCGATTACAGCCAATGGGAAACCGAAAAGCAACTACCCTCAAAACTGTTCTGGCAGTTTGATGTAAGGGACGCCATGGAAGAATCTATCAGTGGCTCGCGAAAAGCAAAGAACAAGCGCCCCACTATTAACAGCTATATGTATGGCAACGCTATGGCCCTATCAAAAATGGCCGAAGTGCTGGGCGTCGACTCGCTGAAGAATAAATACAGCCAAAAGGCATCTGAACTGAAAATATTGGTACAGGATAGTTTATGGAACGATTCTGCTTCATTTTTTGAAGCACGCAGACCTGATGGGAGCATGGCCGGCGCCCGTGAAGAATTGGGATTTATCCCATGGTATTTTAACCTGCCCGATGATAAACCTGCTTTTGCCAAACAATGGGATCAGTTAACTGATGATAAAGGTTTTAATGCACCATGGGGTATTACCACAGCCGAAAGACGCCACCCCCTGTTCCGCACACATGGTACCGGGCATGGCTGCGAGTGGGATGGAGCAGTTTGGCCATTTGCTACTACCCAAACCCTAAAAGGACTGGCAAATTTGCTTACCAATTATCAAAACAAAGGCAGCATGACCCCAGCTGTTTTCTATAATGAACTGCGTAAATATGCCCTATCGCACATAAAAAGAGGGGTACCATATCTCGGTGAGTACCAGGATGAAAAAACCGGCTATTGGCTTAAAGGCGATAACCCGCGCAGCAGCTATTATAACCACTCCGGTTTTTGCGACCTGGTGATTAACGACCTGATTGGCTTAAAGCCCCGCGCCGATAATATGCTGGAGATTTTTCCGCTTATCCCTAAAAATCAATGGAAATGGTTTGCATTGGATAATGTGCTTTACCACGGCCACCGCATCAGTATCCTATGGGATAAAACAGGCACCAAATATCATAAAGGCAAAGGTTTTATAATTTATGCCGATGGTAAAATAATTATGCGCAGTACACGGTTTAAGCATGTATTGGTAAGGATGCCTGTTTAATTAGTAGCTTACGTTCTCTCTTTCATGGATTGCAAAGGCTGCAATAATGGTAATATCGTATAGTAGCTGGGAAAAATATCAGATGAAACTCCCATGCTATACTGATATTTTTGAATGTTATACAACCAATTAAGTTCAACCTTAATACCATCTTAACATAACCTGCTATACCAAGTCTGGCCCCTGAAATGGCTTGTAGCAAATGATGTAAAAACATGAAAATGAGAATAACCCATAGCTACATTGCGCTTCTGATACTCTTATTCAGTTGTTTTCATTCCTCATTGAAGGCTCAAGACACCAATAAAAAAATAACCATAGTACTAGCCGCAATACATCACCAACGGCTGGATTATGGCGCTCAAAAGCTAAAACTGGCTTTGCAACAAGTTGGTTATGTGGTTACTATACAGCAAAATACACAAGCGATTTCTGGTAATGCCATTTTTGTTGGGCTTTTAAACGATCCTGTAATCAAAAAAGCGTTGGTAAAGCGGTATCCTGACAGTGTCAAATTTCCTGGCAAAGAGGGCTTTATCATTAATAGTGTAAATGATGTAACCATCGTAGCAGGTGCAGATAACTCGGGTGCTTTATATGGTTGCCTGGAACTTGCCGCAAGGGTAAAAGGTGCACATGATTTGGCTGCGAAGCTGGAAATAACCGATCAACCCGAAATGGTTTTGCGTGGCACCTGTATAGGGGTGCAAAAGCCAGCATTACTACCCGGCAGGGGCACTTATGAATATCCTTATACGCCCGAAAATTTCCCCTGGTTTTATGATAAAGCACTTTGGCTGCGGTACCTGGATTCTTTGGCCGAAAACAGGATGAACTCTTTATACTTATGGAGCGGTCATCCTTTTGCATCACTGGTTAAAGTAAAGGAATATCCATATGCAGTTGAGGTGGATGACGCCACTTTTAAAAAGAATGAGGAGATCTATCGTTTCCTGGCCAGCGAGGCTGATAAACGCGGTATTTGGCTCATACAGGGCTTTTATAACATTATTGTATCCAAGCCCTTTGCCGAAAAAAATAATCTGAAAACGCAGGACAGGAACCGCCATATAGTGCCCATTATTGCCGATTACACCCGTAAATCGATAGCTGCTTTTGTCCAAAAATATCCGAATGTTGGTTTGCTGATCACCCTGGGTGAAGCTATGGAAGGCGTAGGGCAGGACGATATCGACTGGTTTACAAAAACTATAATTCCCGGCGTAAAGGATGGCTTAAAAGCGCTTGGCCGTACCGACGAACCGCCCATAGTACTGCGTGCACATGATACCGATGCCCCGGAAGTTATGAAGTATGCCAAGCCACTTTACAAGAATTTATACACCGAAGCCAAGTACAATGGTGAGGCGCTTACTACCTACGAACCCCATGGCCCCTGGGCCGACCTGCACCGCAAACTAAGCAGTATTGGTACCGTACAAATTGAAAATGTTCATATTATGGCTAACCTGGAACCTTTTCGATATGGATCGGCAGATTTTATACAGAAATGTGTACAGGCCATGCACCACATTTATGGAGCCAATGGGCTGCACCTTTATCCCCAGGCATCTTATTGGGACTGGCCATATACCGCGGACAATACCGGTGGGCAGCGGTTATTGCAGATGGATCGTGATTGGATTTGGTACAAGGCCTGGTCGCGCTATGCCTGGAACAGCAACCGCGGTAGGGATGGGGAAATAACGTATTGGGCAGGTCAGCTGGCCGCCAGGTATGGTTGCAATGAAACCCATGGTAAGGATATTTTAGCTGCTTATGAGCAATCGGGCGAAATAGCCCCGGAACTGCTCAGGCGCTTTGGTATTACCGACGGCAACCGGCAAACCATGACATTAGGTATGCTGATGAGCCAGTTGGTTAATCCCGAAAAATATGGTTTGTTCACATTACTTTACAACTCTGAAGGGCCGGTTGGCGAAATGATGAGTGAGTACGCTGAAAAGGAATGGAAGCACCAGCCGCATATCGGTGAGACACCTGTGAAAGTGATTGATAGTGTAATAATGCAGGGCCGTAAAGCTGTCGAGGCTATTGATCGGGCATCGGCACAAATAACAAAAGATAAGGCTGAATTCGGCAGGTTAAAAAATGATATTTATTGCTATAATGCTTTGGCAAACAGTTATGCTTATAAAGCAAAAGCGGCATTATGGGTGCTTCGGTATAAATATTCGGATAACATTGCCGACCTGGAAAAGGCCTTGCCTGAATTGCAAACCAGCCTGGATTATTTCAAGCAGCTGGTTAATCTAACCAAAGATACTTACCTGTATGCCAATAGCATGCAAACCAAACAACGTAAAATTCCTGTTGGCGGTAATGATGCCAAAATGAAAACCTGGGTAGAATTATTGCCGGTTTACCAAAAAGAACTCGATAATTTTAAGCGGAATATCGATTCGGTGAAATCGCCACAGGCGGCGGCAAAAAAAGCTATAAGAATTGCATTGACCAATGGACAGACGGTGATTAAAACAAAGGGTATTCAAGTCTACAAATTAAGTAATGGCCAGCAGGTATTTAGCGATACTACTGTAGTTGTTAAAAATGTAGCCGCTGAGTTGCAAAACCTGCAGGCTTTTAAATTAGTTAAGGCAGATCAGCTAAAAAATGGTTCATCACTGAGCTTTACCAACGCCAAACCGGTTAAAGTATTGGTGGGGTTTTTTAATGAGAAGGATGCTAAGTACCTGCCAGAACCACAACTGGAAACCGATGCCAGCGCTAACGATTACGGCCAGGCAGATGTAAAGATTGCCAATGCCATACAGGTAGAAGGCTTACCACCGGTAAATGTGCATACCTATTCGTTTAAGGCGGGCACCAATACGCTTACACTGGGTAAAGGCGCCTGTTTAATTTTAGGTATTGTTAATGATGATGCGTATATCCCGGTTTACGATGCCGGATTGAGCAATATGGGTAACATTAAAGATTTACGCTGGTTGTTTAACTAAACAGTGCTATGAAAAACTCCAAATTACCGGGTTTAAAATATCTATTTATCGCAATTACGCTCGTGCTTGCCACGCATTTAACCCGGGCCCAATCAGACCTTAAACTCTGGTACAGGCAGCCTGCACAAAAATGGACGGATGCCTTACCAATTGGGAATGGACGTTTAGGTGCAATGATATTCGGAGGGGTGGAAGAAGACAGAATCCAGTTTAATGAACAAACGTTATGGACGGGCGGCCCGCGCGCCTATGAGCGGCAGGGGGCTGTAAAATACCTGCAACCTATTCGCCAGCTTTTGTTTGATGGCAAACAGGCCGAAGCAGAAGCCCTTGCCGAAAAACATTTCATGGGCATGAAAAGCAATGAAATTACGTATGCTGCCGATTCTGCCCGCTGGGTTAAAATGATGCGGAGTATAAAGGAGATTCAAGGTGTTGAGTTTCACGATGGCGCATGGAAATCCATCACATTACCCACTCAGCAAGGTTGGGAAACAACACCTGGCTTTGAGGGGTTAGATGGTGCGGTTTGGTTTAGGACAGCTTTTGAAGTACCCGTTGATTGGAAAGGAAAAAACCTGGTGCTTAGTTTGGGCCGCATCCGGGATTTGGATTTTACTTATATCAATGGCACCCAGATAGGCACAACCACCGGAACCACTTATCGTAAATATATCATCCCGGCTAAAGAGCTACATACAGGAACAAATTTATTAGCTATACAGGTATTGAATTTTAATGATAAAGGTGGCTTAACCAGCCCGGAAAAAGAAATGCTGATCTATCCCGAAGGGTTTGAGGCTACTACCCTCAAAGGCGGAATAACCAGCAGTGAAATAACAACCGCGGTTGATAAAGGGGGTAGTATTGTAACTCCTATAAAATTAAACGGAACCTGGAAATACCGGATCCAGGACGATAACCCGCCGGCATATCCACACTACAACGCCGATTACCAACCTTTTGCAGATCTGTACCTGCAATTCCCTAAGCAAACAATAAGTGAATACAAACGCGACCTTGATATCACAAATGCCACAGCGCATGTTACCTATAAGGCTAATGGAATAAACTACACCCGCGAGTACCTGGCAAGCGCCCCCGGTCGGCTAATAGCTATTCACTTAACTGCCGATAAGCCCGGCAGCATTACGGTAAAAGCCCTGATGAAAAGTCTGCATAAAAATTTTATTACCCGCAGGGTTGACGGTCATACCCTGGCATTATCGTTAAAAGTACATGACGGGGCATTACGCGGGGTAAGTTACCTGCATCTGCAGGCTGTTGGCGGCAAAGTGCTGGTAACAGCAAACAATATTAAAGTTACCGGTGCCAATGAGGCTACGTTATATTTAACCGCTGCTACAAATTTCAAAAATTACCGTGATTTATCCTGCAACCCGGAAGCCATCTGCAAAAAGCAAATAGCGGTTATCGCCCATAAAAGCTACCCGGCTATCAAAGCAGATCATATAAAGGATTACCAAAAATACTTCCAAACATTCTCCCTTGACCTGGGTAAAGGCGTCAATGCTGATTTGCCTACAGATGAGCGGATCCTGAAGTTCAGGGATACACCCGACCCATCGTTTATCACACTGTACACGCAATATGGCAGGTATTTGTTGATATCGTCCTCTCGTGCCGGCAATGGTCCGGCCAATTTGCAGGGCTTATGGAATGATCTGCTTACGCCGCCATGGGGCAGCAAATTTACCACCAACATCAATTTACAGATGAACTACTGGCCTGTTGAGGTGTTGAACCTTTCGGCCTGCAGCGAACCGTTTTTTAGTATAGTTGATGACCTGGCTAAAACAGGTAAGCAAACGGCAAAAGAACATTACGGTGCACCCGGCTGGGTGCTGCACCATAATACCGACCTGTGGCGGGGCACTGCTCCGGTAAATGCATCCAATCATGGTATTTGGGTAAGCGGCGGTGCATGGCTTTGTCACCAGTTATGGGAGCATTATTTGTATACTAAGGATAAAAGTTTTTTACAAAATCGCGCTTACCCCGAAATGAAGGGGGCGGCGGAGTTTTTTGTGCACTTTTTAGTGAAAGACCCTAAGACCGGTTACCTTATCAGCAGCCCCTCCAATTCGCCTGAACATGGCGGATTGGTAGCGGGACCTGCTATGGATCACCAGATCATCCGCGATTTATTTAAAAATTGCATAGCAGCGTCAGCCGTTTTAGGAATTGACAAGGATTTTGCCGATACACTAAAAGCAAAATATGATCAGATAGCTCCCAACAGGATTGGTAAATACGGTCAACTGCAGGAATGGATGGAAGATAAGGACGATACTGTCGATACCCACCGGCATGTATCGCACATGTGGGGTGTGTTCCCCGGTACAGATATCACCTGGAAAACTCCGGATTTGATGCATGCAGCCGAAAAATCTATGCTATACCGTGGTGATGAAGGAACCGGGTGGAGTATAGCCTGGAAGGTAAATATATGGGCCAGGATGAAGCAGGGCGATCATGCTTACCTGATGTTCACCAAACTGCTTTCGCCTGCTGATGTGAGCTCTGGCAAAGAAAAAGGGGGCGTTTACCATAACCTGTTCGACGCACATCCGCCTTTCCAGATTGACGGAAACTTTGGCGGAGCCGCCGGGTTATCAGAAATGTTGCTGCAAAGCCAGGGCGATGATATTGAGCTGCTGCCAGCGCTGCCGGCTGCTTTGGCGCAGGGAAGTATAAAAGGCATTTGCGCCCGTGGTGGTTTTGAATTGAACTTTAACTGGCAAAAAGGGCAGCTGCAGGGGGTACAAGTGCTATCAAAAATGGGTGGAGTTTGTCGGTTGCGTTATCATGATAAAACCATCAGCATCAATACGCAAAAAGGTGAGTCGTACCAATTTAACGCTGATTTGAAACAGCTATAAGAAGCATGCAGGTAAACAATGGTCATATTAAAAAACAACTTCCCGGGTTCAACCATCAACCGGTTTTAATGCTTTTTATACGCCTGGTATTTACTTTTTTGATAACTCCGGCATTTGCGCAAAATAACACCAGGCAGGAGATTTTATTAAACGCTGGTTGGCATACCATAGCCGATGATAATAACGTAAAGGCTTATCCCGGTTTTGAACAGGCCAGCTTTAAGGATAAAGGCTGGAAAACGGTAAACATACCGCACAATTGGGATGAATATGAAGGTTACCGCCGTTTAAAACATGGCAACAGGCATGGGTATGCCTGGTACCGCAAAATATTCGCTCTGCCTACAAAGCAGCAAAATAAGCGCTACTTTTTATGGTTCGAGGGTGTGGGTTCTTATGCTACTGTTTGGCTTAATGGCAGGCCGGTGGGCTATCATGCAGGTGGGCGTACTTCGTTTACATTGGATGTTACCGACGCGATAAAAACAGGTAACGAAAATCTGCTCTGTGTTCGTACAGATCATCCGGCTTTTATAAATGACCTGCCCTGGGTTTGTGGCGGCTGTTCGGACGATCCGGGTTTTTCGGAAGGATCGCAGCCTATGGGGATTTACAGACCGGTACGTTTGATTGTCACCAACGCGGTACGTATTGAGCCTTTTGGTGTACATATTTGGAATGATACCACCGTCTCCGAAAAATCAGCCACGCTTAACCTCGAAACAGCGGTAAAAAATTACGGTAAGCAGTCATCTCCTATCCGTGTAAGTAATAAACTGGTTGATGCAACTGGAAAAGTAGTTGCAGAAGTTAACACTTCAAAGGAAGTTAAACCTGGTGAAACTGTTATTGTACAGCAATTACTTAAAGATATAGCCCGTATACATTTGTGGTCGTTACAAAATCCGTATTTATACAATTTAATTACCCGGGTTTGGCAAAATGGTAAACTTCAGGATCAAACAAATACAGCCTATGGCGTTCGCTGGATAAGCTGGCCAATTGGTCGTAATAATGGCGATAATCGTTTTTGTTTGAATGGTAAACCGGTGTTTATCAATGGCATTGCTGAGTATGAACACCTGATGGGCAAGAGCCAGGCTTTTACCGGTGAGGAAATCAAAGCAAGAGTGATGCAGGTAAAGGCTGCAAGTTTTAATGCTTTCAGGGATGCGCACCAGCCGCATAATCTGGCATATCAAACATATTGGGATAAGCTGGGTATTCTTTGGTGGCCGCAATATTCGGCGCATATCTGGTTTGATACACCAGAGTTTAGGGCTACTTATAAGGCCCTGTTGGTTGATTGGGTCAAAGAGCGCCGTAACAGCCCCTCAGTTATTTTGTGGGGCTTGCAAAATGAAAGTAAGCTACCCGCTGACTTTGCCCGTGAATGCAGCGAAATCATCCGCAAGCTTGATCCTACAGCATCATCGCAGCGTAAAATAACCACCTGTAATGGTGGCCAGGGCACCGATTGGGATGTGCCCCAAAACTGGACCGGCACCTACGGCGGCAACCCTTTAACCTATGGCGAAGATCTCAAAAAACAGATTCTCGTGGGCGAATATGGCGCCTGGAGAAGCCTTGGTTTACATACAGAAGGTACATTTAACCAAAACGGTCCGCTTAGTGAGGACCGAATGACACAATTGATGGAGACTAAAGTGCGCCTGGCCGATTCTGTAAAAGACCAGGTTGCGGGGCATTTTCAATGGTTGTTGTACTCACATGAAAATCCGGGTCGCACCCAAGGTGGCGAAGGTCAGCGGGAGTTGGACAGGGTAGGGCCGGTTAACTATAAGGGCTTATTTACACCCTGGGGCCAGCCAACCGATGCATTTTATATGTACCGGGCCAATTATGCACCAAAAGATAAAGAGCCGATGGTTTATATCGTATCCCATACATGGCCCGACCGCTGGGTGGCAGCGGGTAAAAAAGATAGTATTACAGTTTACTCCAATTGTGATGAGGTAGAATTGTTTAACGATGTACAGGATATTTCGCTGGGTAAAAAGAAAAAAGGTAGGATAGGTACTCATTTTCAGTGGGATGGTGTGGATATAAGATATAATGTTTTGTACACCGTTGGCTATGTAAATGGCAAAGCCGTTGCGCATGACCAGGTGGTGCTCAATCATTTACCCGCTGCCCCGCATTTAAATACGTATAGGTCTGCAAATTCGGCGCTTCTTAAACCTGCAGCCGGTTACAATTACGTGTACAGGTTAAATTGCGGAGGCCCCGATTATAAAGACAGCTTTGGTAATTTATGGATAGCAGATAGGCATCAACATAATAAAAACCAACCGGGCTCACTATCATGGACCGACGATTATACGGGCATGCCCGCCCTTTTTGCCAGCCAGCAACGCACATTTGATAACATTGGTAAAACAAATGATAGTCCATTGTTTCAAACATTCAGGTATGGGATGGATAAATTGCAGTTTAACTTCCCGGTAGCTGATGGCGATTACCGCATTGAATTATATTTTACCGAACCATGGTATGGCACAGGCGGCGGAATGGACTGTACAGGGTGGCGTTTATTTGATGTAGCTGTTAACGGTGAAATAAAGATCAAAAACCTGGATATCTGGAAAGAAGCGGGCTATGCCTGCGCACTAAAGAAAACAATTACTGCCCACATCACAAGCGGTAAAATAAGCATAAGCTTCCCCAATGTACTGGCTGGGGAAGCTATCATATCTGCAGTGGCTATCAGTACTTTAAATGGCAAGGTACATGCAGTGCCAAACAACAGCGGTATCATAACACATTTAAAATCAGCCGGTGGGTGGACACTGCAAAGCTGGATGGATGTAGGCCAGAAGCAATATGTGAACACTGATATCAGCTTCAGTAACCTGCCGCCTGTACTTTTTGGGGCTGATTGGATTTGTACAGATCCTACTGATAATAAGCAGTTTGCCTCGTTTAATGTAACTGCCGATGCAGATGTATTTGTGGCGATGGATACTGCCCCTTCACAAAGGCCCGAATGGTTAAGCGATTATGAAGTTACCGGTTTGTACATAGAAAATGATGCCAATGGCGGGCATAAGCTCCCGGTATACCGCAAAAGATTTAAAAAGGATGGTATGGTGCAATTAGGTGCGAACAACGGAAAATACATGTACACCGCAGCTGTTTTGCCGGTAACTACACTTGAACCGGCAACCGATCTGCGTAAAATCATAAGCTACAAAGCTGAAATCGCTGATATACAGGGTGATGGCATAACCAGGGATACCTTGGCCGGTAAAAAAGTGATTCGGTTTGAAAAGGATGAGGGCGGCGCGGCATCATTCGCTATTACCCCCGGCGTGGCTGATTTGTATGCTTTGCGCATAAAGTATTACAACTCAACCGATAAGGTCTTTACTGCAAAAATGAAGTTGCTTGCCGCCGATGGAACAATGATGAAAGAGGAGAATTTAAACTTTAAACCGGTAGCCAAAAACAAGTCGGGAATGGTGGCTACCACAACGGGGACGAGTATTAACGCGGGCAATTATAAACTGGTAATCAGGGGTGAAAAATGTGCAGGTTTATATATATCCGGGATAGAAATGCAGTAGAAAAATTGAGAAAAATATAGAAAAATGCTAAAAAAGATCATTTTGTTTTTGCTGTTGGTATTACCATTGGGATTATTCGCCCAGGAACTAAAAGTGGCAGGTCTGCAATGCGATTACAAACAAAATCCGCAAGGGATTGAGTCGGTATCGCCGGGGCTAAGCTGGCAGTTGAAAAGCAGTAAAGTCAACACTATCCAAACGGCTTACCGGGTATTGGTATCCGATGATCCGCAGAAGCTGGACGATGATAAGGGCAACATATGGGACTCAAAAAAAGTGAACTCGCCGGCATCTTTGCAAGTGGCTTACAAGGGCAGGCAATTGCAGCCGGCCAAAACTTATTATTGGAAAGTAATGGTTTGGGATAACCATCACCAGCAATCAGCCTGGAGTAGTACCGCCAGTTGGCAAATGGGCTTGCTTACCCAAACCGACTGGCAGGGAGCCAGCTGGATAGCCTATGATAAACTGCCCGATACTTCGGTTATTGTTCCGTTTTATCATGGTAAAGGCCCTAAAAAGTTAGGGATAGCCAATGATGTGCTGCCATTGCTGCGTAAAACGTTCAATGTGGGCAATCAGCTTAAAAGAGCTACACTTTATATTTGCGGGCTGGGTCATTTCGACCTGAGTTTGAACGGTAAAAAAGTAGGCGATCATTTCCTTGACCCCGGCTGGACAAAATATGACAAGCAGGCCCTATACGTGCCATTTAATATTACCGGTCAGCTAAAAGCCGGTAAAAACACCATCGGGGTAATGTTGGGTAACGGGTTTTATTATATCCCCCGCGATAAACGCTACCGTAAACTTACCGGTGGATATGGCTACCCCAAAATGATCTGCCGTTTGGTTATGGAGTACCAGGATGGGAGGGTAGATAACCTTGTAAGCGACACCACCTGGAAAACAGGCCCCGGCCCGGTAACCTTCAGCAGTATTTATGGCGGCGAGGACTATAACGCCAACCTGGAGCAAACCGGATGGAACACCAATAGCTTTAATGATAAAACCTGGCATAAGGTTATACTGGTGGATGGCCCGCCGACGCTAAACGCCCAGGCGGCCGACCCGTTGAAAGTAATGCAGGAGTTTATCCCCCAAAACAAAACACAATTAAACACAGGAGCCTGGATCTATGACTTTGGGCAAAACTTTTCGGGTATCCCGCAAATTACGGTCAAAGGTAAAAAAGGAGATACGGTAAAGATAATTCCCGCCGAGCTGGTTAATGCTGATGGAAGTGCCAATCAAAAAGGATCGGGTGGGCCGCATTATTATAATTACATTTTAAAAGGTGATGGTGCCGAAACCTGGCAGCCGCAGTTTACCTATTATGGTTTCAGGTATTTACAGGTGGTGGGTGCGGCTCCGCAAAATGAGACTAATGCCAAACAGCAGCCGGTTATTGTCGCTATAAAAGGCCTGCATACGCGTAATGCCGCTGCCACGGTTGGCGATTTTGCCTGTTCAAATGAGCTGTTTAATAAAACCTTTAGGCTGATAGACTGGGCCATGAAAAGCAATATGGCCAGTGTGTTTACCGATTGCCCGCACCGCGAAAAACTGGGCTGGCTGGAAGAAGCACATTTGGTGGGGAGTTCCCTGCATTATAACTATGATATAGTTGGGCTGGCGCGTAAGTGCATCAACGATATGCGAATTTCGCAAACCGAAGATGGTTTGATACCGGAGATAGCTCCTGAATATGTAAAGTTTGATGAGCCCTTCCGCGACTCGCCCGAATGGGGCAGCAACGCCGTTATCCTGCCCTGGTACGTTTATCAATGGTATGGCGATAAGGGTGTATTGGCCCAAAATTACGATATGATAAAACGCTACCTGGCTTACCTCAATAAAAAAGCAGATGGTAATATTTTAATGCAGGGCTTAGGCGATTGGTACGATTTGGGTCCCAATCCGCCCGGCGTATCGCAATTAACACCACAAGGCATCACAGCCACAGCCTTATATTATTACGACCTGGATATCGCGACAAAAATTGCCACCTTACTGGGGAAAAGCGAAGACGCTGCAGCTTACAATAAATTAGCCGCCCAGGTAAAGCAATCTTACAATAAAAAATTCTTTAACGCCGAAACCAAACAATACGGTACCGGCAGCCAGGCTGCAAATGCCATATCGGTTTATACCGGTTTGGTTGAACCGCAATATAAAACCGCTGTGGTGAACAATATTGTAAAGGATATCCGCGGCAGGGGCAACAGCCTTACCGCCGGTGATATTGGTTACCGCTACCTGCTGAGGGTACTGGATGATGAAGGCCGGTCTGATGTGATATTTGATATGAATAGCCGTGCGGATGTGCCTGGTTATGGGTATCAGCTGGCGCATGGGGCAACAGCTCTGACGGAATCATGGGCGGCATTGCCATCGGTATCAAACAACCACTTTATGCTGGGCCATTTAATGGAGTGGTTTTACAGCGGACTGGCTGGCATCCGCCCGGCAGATGATGCCATCGCCTTTAACAAAATAGAGATCAGGCCCGAAGTTGTAGGCGATGTAACCTGGGCAAAGGCAAACTACCAATCGCCTTACGGTACCATTTCAAGCAGCTGGAAAAAGGAGGCAGGTAAGTTTGAGCTGAGTGTAAGCATTCCGGCTAATACAACGGCCATCATTTATTTGCCGGCAGCTAAAGCGGCTATGATCACCGCTGGCGGGCAAAGCATCAGGAACAGAAAAGGCATGGAGTTTATGGGATACAAAAATGGTAAGGCTTTGGTTAAGGTGGGGTCGGGTGGTTATTTGTTCGTGGTTAGGTAAGGGAATATTTAAGGAGCGGTTTAAAAAAATGAGGATGACCTGTTGGGTTTAGGCCCTGGCAACACCCATGTCATTGCGAGCGCAGCGCGGCAATCGCGAACTGTGTGTAGGTCCGCCCTGTATAGCATGCGATTGCTTCGTTCCTCGCAATGACATAGATTATATTAAAAAATAGACTGACAATCAGTGATTTGCGAACACGTCATTATAAGGAACGAAGCAATCCCAAACTATGCAGATCGGATTTGCAAGGCTGCTCTGTAAGTCGGGGATTGCTTCGTACCTCGCAATGACGGTCTCTTTTTAAGAATTATAGAAATCATGAATCATACATTAAAACGCTTCACACTATTCATTTGCCTGTTACCGGCAATAAAACTATCGGCACAAACCAACACGGTGTCCAATAAGGTAATGCAGGATATTTACCAGCAGGTAAAAACCCCTTATAAATATGGCCTGGTGATGGTGCCCGATAGCAATTCAAAAAAAATGGATTGCCCCAGTGTTTTCAGGAAAAGGAACAACTGGTACATGACTTATCTTGTTTTTAACGGCCGCGGTTACGAAACCTGGCTGGCTGATAGTAAAGACCTGCTGCATTGGAAAACCCGAGGCCGTATCTTGTCATTCTCTGATACCACGCAGTGGGATAGCAATCAAAAGGCTGGTTATATCGCTTTACAGGATTACAAATGGGGCGGCAGTTACCAGCTGCAAAAATACCGGGATAAATACTGGATGTCGTATTTCGGCGGGCAAAGCCGGGGGTACGAGAAAGGGCTGCTATCAATCAGTGTTGCTAATACCGACAAGGATCCATCAACACCGCACGAGTGGCAGCGGTTAGATCATCCGGTAATATCAAGTATCGATAAAGATGTAAGCTGGTGGGATAACCATACCCAATACAAAGAAACGGTGATATGGGATAAGGCAAAGCTTACCGGGCACCAATTTGTAATGTATTACAATGCCAATGGCGATAGTGTAAACAAAAAGCGCGGCGCCGAGCGCATTGGTATGGCTGTATCTGATGATATGCTGCACTGGCAGCGTTTTGGTAAAGATCCGGTGCTGAACCATGGCGACGGCATTACCGGCGACCCGTATATTCAAAAAATAGGCGATGTATATGTGATGTTCTATTTCGGCGCCTTTTGGAAAACCGGAACAACGGGTGTGTTTAATCGTTTTGCCTGTTCGTACGACCTGGTTCACTGGACTGACTGGGCAGGCGATAAGCTGATTGAATCGTCCGAACCTTATGATCATATGTTTGCCCACAAATCATTTGTGGTAAAATATAAGAGTGTGGTATACCACTACTACTGCGCGGTAAACAAAGCCGATCAGCGTGGTATAGCCGTAGCCACATCAAAAGATGTGGGCAAAAGCGAATTGAATTTTGTTGCACCACCGGTTAAAAAGAAGAAATAGGAACCCCACCCAACCCTCCCCTGAAGGGGAGGGCTTTAAAAAACAAAACATAAAATATGCAAATCAAAAAGTCTCCCCCTTCAGGGGGAGATTTAGAGGGGGGTTAATTATGCGTTACCATTATTTTTTGCTCATTACTTTATTAATCTGTGCCGCTGCGGCTGATGCACAAAACGCGCGTAAAACAGAAAGTTTTAATACCGGCTGGAAGTTTTTTTTAGGCGATGAGCCGCGGGCCCAAAACAGCACCTTTGATGATGCACAATGGCGCAGCCTGCAGCTGCCTCATGATTGGAGCATTGAAGGCCGCTTTGATCAGAAAAATCAGACTACACAGGCCGAGGGTGGTTTACCCGCGGGCATTGGCTGGTACCGTAAAAGTTTTACCTTGCCTTTATCAGCCCGAAACAAAAATATATTTATTGATTTTGATGGTGTTTACCACAACAGCGAGGTTTGGGTAAACGGGCATTACCTGGGCAAACGCCCAAATGGATATATCTCTTTCAGGTATGCTATTACACCTTACCTTAACTTTGGCCGCAAAAAAAATGTGATCGCGGTACGTGTAGATAATTCCGATCAGCCTAATTCCCGTTGGTATACAGGCTCGGGTATTTACCGTAACGTGTGGCTGGTTACCACGGCTAAAACCTACCTTACAAACTGGGGAACTTTTGTAACAACACCTAATGTAAATAATAAAGCCGCCGAAGTGGCTTTGGAGATTGGGGTACATCAGCCGTCGCCAAAAAATAAGTTAAGCCTGCAAACTACCATTTACAACGCCGAAGGTAAAGTTGTTGTTTCCCAAACATCCCCGGTGAAAAATACTGGAGACACTTCGATTGTTGTTCATCAAACTTTGGCAGTAAGCAAACCGAAGCTTTGGTCGGTAACAAGGCCATATTTGTATAAAGTAGTAATAAAAGTGCTGCAGAATGGTAAAGTGCTTGATGACCAGTTAATTTACACGGGGATTCGTTATTTTAACTTTGATGCCGATAAAGGCTTTACTTTAAATGGCGAGCCAATGAAAATAAAAGGCGTTTGCCTGCACCATGACCAGGGCGCTTTGGGTACAGCTGTAAATGTAAGGGCTATGGAGCGCCAGCTGCAGATACTGAAAGCTATGGGCTGTAACGCCATCCGCACATCGCATAACCCGCCCGCACCTGAGTTTCTTGACCTGTGCGATAGTATGGGTTTTTTAGTGATGGGTGAAGCTTTTGATATGTGGCGAAAAAAGAAAAGTAAATATGATTATCACCAGGATTGGGATAAATGGCATGTAAAAGACCTGCAGGACCAGGTGTTACGAGACCGTAACCACCCGTCGATTTTTGCCTGGAGCATTGGTAACGAGATAAGGGAACAATTTGACAGTACCGGCATCAATATCAGTCGCGAATTGGTTGGCATAGTGAAGCAGCTGGATAAAACCAGGCCGGTTACATCGGCCCTGAGCGAGGCTGATCCTAAAAAGAATTTCATCTATCAATCCGGCGCGCTCGATTTGGTTGGCTTAAATTACCATCAGGAGGTGTATGCCAATTTTCAAAAGAATTACCCCGGCCAAAAGTTTATCGGCACCGAAAATATGTCGGCACTGGCTACCCGCGGGCATTATGATATGCCCTCGGATAGCATAAGGCGCTGGCCAAAGGATGGCAAAACACCTTTAAAAGATGGCAATCCCGATTTTACGGTATCGGCTTATGACAATGTATCGGCCTATTGGGGTTCAACACATGAAGAAACCTGGAAGATCATCAAAAAATACGATTTCCTTTCGGGCTTATTTGTGTGGACTGGTTTTGATTATATTGGTGAACCTACCCCATATTTATGGCCAGCACGCAGCTCATACTTTGGGATAGTTGACCTGGCAGGCTTTCCCAAGGATGTTTATTACATGTACCAAAGCGAGTGGACAACTAAGCCGGTATTGCACCTGCTGCCGCATTGGAACTGGAGCGCCGGTCAAACTATTGATGTTTGGGCTTATTATAATAATGCCGATGAGGTGGAGGCTTATTTAAACGGCAAATCATTAGGCATCCGGAAGAAAACCGGCGATGACCTGCATGTAATGTGGCGGGTTAAATATGAGCCCGGTACCTTGAAGGCGGTTTCGCGCAAAAATGGCAAAGTCATTATGAGTACACAGGTTGTTACGGCAGGTGAGCCATACCGCATACAGCTTAAAGCCGACAGGAGCCATATTAAAGCGGATGGTAAAGACCTTTCGTATGTTACGGTTACCATACTGGATAAAAATCATGTTCCGGTGCCGGATGCCGGTCAGCTCATTAAATTTAAAGTAGGGGGGCAGGGGATTTTAAAAGCGGTTGATAATGGCTCGCAAACAGATCTTGATCCATTTGTTTCCAATCAGCACCGGGTATTTAATGGTTTGGGGTTGGCTATTATTCAATCGAATAATAAGTCAGGTAAAATTAGTATAACCGCAGCAGCAGAAGGTTTGCAGCCGGGGCAGCTTATTATAGAAAGTGATAGATAAAACCGGGAAGATGGCAGGGGAATGACATTTTCTTCGCGTTACACTACAGTTGTGCCAAACTTGTTTCGGCACCCCACATGCAAGGTGAACACCATGACGGCTACCGTCCTGTAGGGAACCTGAAACAAGTTCAGGATGACATTTTCTTCGCGTTATACTTCAGTCATGCCGAAACAAGTAATCGGCATGACTTCGGATAGTTAAAACAGGCCCCTTATATCTTTATCAATTCCTGCCTTAACGCGGCAATCACCAGGCCTGTTCTTGATTTGGTTTCAAATTTTTGGAACAGCGCTTCGCGGTAATTATCGATAGTGTGTGGGCTCAGGTTCATCATGTCGGCTATTTGCTTGTAGGTGAGGTCGCTGCAGCACAGTTCAAGGAATTTTAGTTCGTTGGCATTTACCTCAACCTGTAGCGTTTTTACGGGTTGATTGTTTTGAATATTGCGTAATAATTTGCCGCTTACCAGCTCATTAATATAAAAAGATTGTTTGGCTATACCGGTTATGGCATCAACCAGATCAGACGCCCTTGATTGTTTGAGCATATAACCGCCGGCACCACTTTTAAGCATGCCGATAATGGGCTTGTCTTCTTCAAACATACTTAAAGCCAATACTTTAATTTCGGGATGGTTTTCTTTAATCCATTTGGTGCTTTCGTAACCATCCATCTGGGGCATGGTAATATCCATCAGGATTACCTCGGGTATAGGATGGCGAGATAGCTTATGGATCATATCCTGGCCGTTCTCGGCATCAAAAATTACATTTATCTTGCCCGAATCGCTGAGCAGGCTCACCAGGCCCTGGCGAAAAAGGGTATGGTCATCAACAATGGCTATGTCTATTTTATCGGCGTCCATTAATATTTAGGTTATGTTAATTGTGCAATAATTGGTAGTTTTTAATCGAAAGTCTTAAGTTCTAAGTCGAAAAAGGATAGATCCAGCTTTTGACTCAAAACTTGGTTCTATTAACTTATACTTAGTAGGGTATAGTTACGATAATTTCAGATCCGTTTCCGGGGGCCGAGTTGATAAAAGCGGTGCCATTTATCATGGCCGCTCTTTTGGTGATGTTGTGCAGGCCCATCCCGTTTTTTCGTTTCAGTGTTTCTTCTACATTAAAACCTTTCCCATTATCGCGGATTGTTAACTGAAACGAATTTTCGATCTGCTCTAAAGTTATAAATATTTCCGTTGCTTTGGCATGCTGTATAATGTTATTTATAATCTCCTGGAACAGCCGGAACAGGATGGTTTCTTTACCGCTGTCGGCATTAAATGAGCCGAGATTCCGTTTATCGAAATTGATTTTAAACTTGTCTGATCGCTGCAGCCATTCCAGTTCAAATTCAATAGCCGCGGCCAACCCGCGATTTACCAGCTCTTCGCCATGTAACAGGCGCGACAGGGCTTTTACTTCTTTGATCGACCGGGTGGTCAGGTCTTCAATAAATGCAAGTTTTTCGGTCGTTTTATCGGTATTGTTCAGGTCGATAGAACTTAAGGTGATGGCGGTGATACTCAGCAACTGCCCTATATTATCGTGAAGGTCGTAAGCGATGGTTTTAAGCGTTTGTTCCTGTACTTCTATCTGGCTTTTAAGCAGCTCGTTTTCAAAAGTTTTTTGCAGCAGCAACTTCTCCTCCTGGTGTTTCTTTTTTTTGCGGTTATATGAAACTACATAAATGATCAGAAACAGGGGGGCAATCAAAAAAATGATGGAAGTTAATCCTATCAGGAAGATGATTTCCTGCGAAGATATCTGCATAAAAAAGCGTATGACCAAAATGAGTATAGTGTTATGTTTAGTAAAATAAAGATATAGTAACGGATTGAAAGCTGATTATTGATAGGTTTTAAACTGGAAAGATAATCGAAAAATATGTTGCAGGTTGTACTGCCGAAGTAAAAAAATAACGCGCCGCTTACCCACCAGAACGGTGCCGAAAATGAAAGCCGCTCAAAGTTTTCATCCATCAGTTTAAGGTAGTAATAATACAGGCTTGCCAGTACAAATACAACCGACATAACGACTGCCGTTATAGAAACAAATGCTTTAAAATGAGTCATCACCAGCTCAGTTGTGCACATTGCTATAAAGAATACATACCAGGCAATAAGCCATTTACCTGTGTTTTTAAACGGTTTATATAAGTTATAAAATGTATAGCTGGTAACGCCACATTCAAACATTAAAAAAGCGTTGTACAGGTTATAATTAGGCACGTGTGCTACTTTACGCATGTATACACCGGTCATTTCAACAAGGCATGTAAGTAGCAGGTATGGGATAAACAGCTTCCAGGCTGTATCCTTATCTTTTATTAAAAAGATGAGGGCAGCCAGGAAGCATATAAATTCACACCCGGTATTTATGGTGATGAACATCATTTGTTTTGTTAATTAGGGTTGCACCAGTGTTGCACCGGTTGTAGAGCATGTAGCCGGCGGTGGGCATTGTTCGCCACGGTTTTCGGGAGTGGTGCCTATGATAGAACCTTGCAGGCCTCCGTTTTTGCCAGCCGGCGGTTTTTGGTTGTAATAATCCCAATGGTATAATGTACCATTTATGGTAGTATCTTTTGTTGATACCATTACCAAAGTATTATAGCCCCAATAATCTTTGGCAGGCTTACGGCCATTAAAGCCTTTAGTATAAGTGCTGTCATAAGCAGCCAGGTAAAAGCGTATACCCTGACCGCCTTCGTCCTTAATCTTTTTAACTAAAGCTTCCATACGCTCAATACTAAAATAAATGGCCCTGGTATTCGGTAGTTGTTTTTTCTTTTCCAAGCCCTGGGCATCGGTTATGGTCGAATCTACGGTACCGGCGTGTTTTCCGTAGTTGGCAACATACTTTAGTGCAACTTCACGGCTTAAAGTGTCCGGGTCGATGACAACCGAGGGGCCGGCGGTTTGCTTTTGCTGGCATGCGCTAAAACCAATAGCGGCAATAGTCAACGTAATTAGGGTAATTTTTTTGATCATGATATTGTTATTTGAGTTTATCGAAAGTGCTTAATTATGTGTAGAACCACAACATCTATATTAAACCTTTTTTTACCCTTAAAAACACCTTTAAAAAAGCTGATTATACCCTATACTACCTTTTAACTATAACAGACATTTGTGATGTAATACAAAAGCAAAGAAAATGAAGTAACGGTTTTGTTACGTGTGTTGATGCAATATTTAAACATAACCTGGCAGCAATAATAATGCTTTGTTGTAGTGGCTGCACACTGGAATTTGTAATTAAATTAACTAATGGTATATTATTATAAAATATTGATAATTAAGCTGATGCTCATAACAATTGGTTTTGAATGTTAACTATAGATAAAATTTTTCGCTTGATATAATGGCATATATTTATAACCGATTAAACCAAAACAACTAATTCACTCCTCCCCTAAAACTAACTTATTATTTAAACTATAAAACTTATTACTATGGAACCTTACATTGGCGAGATCAGAATGTTTGCAGGCGATTTTGCCCCCCGTGGCTGGGCGCTTTGCGATGGCAGCTTATTAAGAATTGATCAGTGGGATAAATTATTTTCGATCATCCAGACCTATTATGGCGGTGATGGTGCAAGCTATTTTGCCGTGCCCGACCTGCGTGGCCGCGCACCGGTTAATGCAGGTGCAAGCACTGGCATTACATCAGGTTACTATCTCGGTCAAAAAGATGGTTCAGAATCTGTTGTACTTTCAAAAGACCAGATGCCTGCTCACTCACACCTTATCAATGCCAATTCAACCGGCGCCAACCAGGTTTTACCAACAAATTTTTACCCGTCGGCCCTTATCGACTCTGTTTCAGGCGAAAGTACAAACCTGTATTCAGATGTTGCGCCAGACGTTACTTTAAACGCAGGTACGGTATCAACAGTTGGAGGTGCAACCGCGGTAAAATTAGTTCAACCTGTTTTGGCCATAACTTTCATTATAGCTCTGGAAGGTATCTATCCGCCAAGGCCTTAGTATTAATTATAACCCGGTGGCCTGAATAAGGCTGGTTTACCAAAAAGAACTAACCCCTGCTTTACAATAAGGCAGGGGTTGTACTATATCACGTCTGTTAAGTATACCACGAAATTTATGCCGCTTACTGTAGTTGGTATAGTAAACTCTGATAACCAACATCTGCAATGGGCCCGCATGGACATAAAAATACGAACACAGGGCTTTTAATAACAAATGTTAACGGCAATAGGCCGGTTAAAATAATCAAGATATCAATAAATTTTTTATGATGAAACCTTTACTTTTATTAAAAAGCCCGCGGGTAAATAAGCTTCGTAACCTTTTAACGGCCTTATTGCTTTTGGTTTTAGTTGGCATTGCCGCGCAGAGCCATGCACAGGTATATTACTTAACCAATGACGCCAACAAGGATACCAAATCGGTTGATGACGCGCTATACAGGGTTAAGGCAGATGGCTCTGAGGGAATCAGCCTGGTTTCAGGCATTGCATATTCACCTACGATATTACAGGTCGACCTGCCTAACCACAGGGCATTTGTATACGAAACATATTCATTAACCCCGCCAAACGGATTAAGTATAAAGGTAATTGATTTAAACACCGGCGCTGTAACAACAACTATCCCGGTTACATTAACCGGCAGGATACAATCAATAAAGTACGATCCTGTCAACGATTATATTTATTATGTAGTACAGGATGGTACGCCATCAACAGCAACTGCAAATGACGCACTTGTAAGGGTAAAGCCCGATGGCACTGGTTCGACAACACTCATAACCGGGTTTTGTAAAAACCCGTCTTTCCTTGCGCTCGATATTGCCAATAGCCGGGTATTTGTTTATGAAAATTTATTCGCCGACCATGGATTTGTAACGCTCAGTTTGTCAGGCTATACTGCCTCGGTGGCCAGGGTATCGCCAACAACCGCTGCATCAGGCTCTATTGTAGGCGTCGATTGCGATTATGACCCTGTTACAGATTATATTTATTTGTTAACATCAGATAATACAGGTTCAAAAACTGCCAATGACGCACTTTATAAGATACATTCTGACGGTACCGGCCAGGTTGCTATAAAGTCGTCAATTATCAATGCTCCCGCATACCAGATGGCGCTTGATGCCGGTAACAACAAAGCGTATATTTATGACAATCTTTCAACCCATAGGGCAATATTCTCAGTTGATCTCACCACCGGCAACACAACAGAGGTAATCTCTATTCAATCCCTGCCATCAACTGCGGTTGCTCCGGGGCTTTGGGTACCTAAACTTGCATCGCTTACAACAACAGCAGCCACCGTTATATCGTCGGGCTCGGTAACAATCGGGGGTAATATAGCCCGGAGCGATGTAGCGGTTACAGAAAGGGGAGTGGTTTATAGCTCGGTACACGCGTTGCCGGTTATAGGCACCGATACCAAACAGGTAATGGGCAATGGTATAGGTGCTTTTTCGGCAAGTATTACCGGCCTTAACCCTGTGGCAACTTATTATACCCGGGCATACGCAATAAGTAGCGCGGGTACTTCGTACGGGGATGTAAAAAGCTTCACAACTTTATCCAACAACGCTAATCTTACAAGTTTTACACTCAGCTCCGGTACTTTAAGTCCGGTATTTGCACCCGATACAACCGCCTATACTGCAAATGTGACTTATAATGTAACGTCGTTAACCATTACCCCAACGGTTGCGCAGGCGAATGCCTCAGCGAAAATTAATAATACAACCGTAGCATCCGGTTCAGCATCCGGTGCGCTCAGTTTAAACCCGGGAAGTAATACCATCACCACCATAGTAACCGCGCAGGATGGTTTCACCACAAAAACGTATACTACCACTATTACCAAGGACAAAACCCCTCAGGCCATCACTTTTAATAGTATTCCGGCAGTAACCTATGGGGCGGCGGATTTTACTTTAGGCGCTGTAGCAGCCAGCACGCTGCCGATAACTTATACCAGCGATAACGACAATGTAGCCACTGTAACCAGTGCCGGCCTTGTGCATATTGTGGGTGCCGGTACCGTAAATATTACGGCAGCACAAGAGGGCAATACTACGTACCTTGCGGCATCAAATGTAAGCAGGCAGCTAACTGTAAACAAGGCAGTATTAACCTATACCGCTAACGTTGTATCGCGCGATTACGGCGCAGCCAATCCAACCTTTAGAGGCTCGGTAACCGGCTTTGTGAATGGCGATACCCAGGCAACCGCCACAACCGGTACCATGGTTTTTACCTCGGCAGCAGATGCTACATCTCCTGTAACTACTAATAACACAAATGTTATCCAGTACGGAATTGTAGGAAGCGGGCTTAACTCGGCCAATTATAGCTTTGTACAGGCTACGGCAAATACTACAGCATTAACGCTTAATAAAATTGTTATTACCTATACCGCACAACCGGCAACCAAAGTTTATGGTGCCGTAAACCCGGCATTGAATGTAGTGTTTACCGGTATGGCAAACGGTCAGACGATTGACCAGGTACTTAATTCCCTTTCGTACGCTACCACAGCCACAGTTAGCAGCCCGGTTGGCGCTTATCCCATTACGGTTAGCGGCCTCGATGCACTCAACTACACGTTTTCTGCTGCATCATCCAATGCCACTGCGTTTACTGTAACCAAGGCCGATTTAATCTTTACAGCCCAGGCAGCCACCAAACATTACGGTGAAACCAATCCTACATTAAGCGGTGCTATTACCGGTTACGTAAATAACGAAACCGCTGCAACTGCTTTAACAGGTACGCCGGTTTATAGTACCACGGCCGGCACAGCCAGCGGTGTGGGCAGTTACCCTATAACTTTAAGCGGCCTGTCAGCAGCCAACTATAACATAACAGCTGCCGCAGTTAACAATACGGCCTTAACCATCACCAAAAACACACTGAGTTACGTGGCCACTCCGGTAAGCCGGGCATTTAATACGGCCAACCCATCGGTAACTGGTACAGTAACAGGCTTTTTAAATGGCGATACCCAGGCATCAGCTACTACCGGCACGCTTAGCTTTAGTACAACTGCAACAACAAGTACACCTGTTGGCACATATGCTATTGATGGCGCAGGGTTAAGCTCGGCCAATTATAACATTGTACAGGATGCTTCAAATGCTTCGGCGTTTTCTATATTCTTATCAACCAATGGTAACCTGAGCAGTTTAGCTATCAGCCAGGGCAGTTTATCGCCCTCGTTTGCATCGGGCACTAATAATTATACGACAACAGTTGCAACAGGTGTTACATCGTTAATTTTAACGCCAACCTTATCTGATGTTAACGCCAGGGTAACTGTGAATGGCAGCCAGGTAACATCCGGCATGTCATCGGGCAGTATTTCTTTAAATGTTGGCCCCAACGTTATCCCGGTGAATGTAACCGCGCAGGATGGTACCACCACCAACCCGTATAATGTTACAGTAACCCGCCTGCCTTCGTCAGATGCAACATTAAATAACTTTACCATTAGCACGGGTACGCCAACACCCGATGGATACAATGTATACCGGTCAAGCGTAGCAAATACGGTAACCAGTTTTGATGTTACCGCTGTAGTTCATGAACCCAATGCCACTATAACAGTCAACGGCAATCCTGCAACGTCGGGCACGCCGGTTACCCTACCGCTTAATTTGGGCGACAATGCATACAATTTAGTAGTAACCGCGCAGGACGGCACTACGCAAAGCTACTACGGTATAGTAATTAACCGCGCCTTTTCATCAAACAACCTGCTGAACAGCCTGGCTGTAAGCGCAGGTTCACTTAGCCCGGCATTTGACAGCGCTACGCTTAACTACACTGTGCAGGTGAGCAATGCAACCAAATCTATTGATATTACACCCACATTTGATGCGACAGCCTACGGAACTCATGATGGCTTGCCCGCACCATCAGGAGCGGCTTTTACAAGCACACTTGCTATAGGCGATAACCAGGTACCTGTAACTGTAACTGCACAAAACGGAACACCAAAAACCTATAACATAACAGTAAACAGGGCGACATCGACCGATGCTACATTAGCCAATCTGGGTATCATGACCACCATTTCGGGATTGGACGTGCCTTTTGATAGTGGTACTTACACTTATAACACCACAGTAACCAGCGATGTAACGGCTTTCACCCTGAAACCAATTGCAACCAACGACGGCGCAACGATAACCATCAACGGCACCGCTTTAAATACTGCCACTGGCAACGCCACCACACTCCAATACTTTTCGGCTGTTGAGCCTATGGTGATCGTTGTTACTGCCGGCGATGGGGTAACTCAAAAAACCTACACCATAAATGTAACCAGGAACTTCTCGACAAATAACTTACTGCAAAGCTTAACGATGAACATCAACGGCACAATAACACCGTTAATCCCCGTATTTGACCCGGCGACGAATGACTATACGATGATCATCAGCAACCCTAATGTAACCGGCGTCGTAATTGCACCCGTAGCACAGGATAGCCGTGCCGAACTAAGAGTAGGCGGGGTACCCGTAAGCACAGGTGCATTTAAGTTTGTAGCATTACAGGGCGGTGTGAACGTTATTCCTGTAAATGTATACTCATTTGGCGGTGGTAACAATACCTATAATATTACTATCAACCGGGCATATTCATCAGATGCAGGTTTAATTAATGTTATCCTTTCAGGTAACGCGGGATATTCGGCTATCATTAACCAGGCCACTAATAACCTTACCGCTACTATTCCTAATAATGTGACGGCTATAAGGCTAAGTCCTAACGCGTCTGACCCTGGCGGTACGGTTATTACAGTAAACGGCTATGCAATATCTGGTGGCGCATCTGATAACCTGCCCCTTGCCGTAGGTGATAATCTATTTACCATAGGTATTACAGCAGCAGATAACTCCAATACACAGTATTATACCGTACATGCCATAAGGCTGCCGTTTGTAGATGTTACGCTCAGCTCATTAGCGGTAGATAAAGGCGCTCTTGCACCCGCGTTTTCACCGGCTGTAACAAGCTATACGGTGGTTGTAGCCGCCAGTGATAATGCTATTACGGTTACACCGGTGGCTTCGGCAGCCGATGCAAGCGTAACAGCCGGCGGACAAACCATTAATGCTTCAACTCCTTCATATACCAACAGTGCGTTGTTTGTAGGCAACCAACGCATTACTGTGAGGGTAACTGCTCCGGATGGCGTGAATTTTACAAGCTACGCTTTAAATGTGCTTCGTCCGTCGGCAAGCCAGGCTTTCCTGGGTAACATTGTTTTGAGCAGCGGAGCGATATCGCCTGTATTTTCCCGCAATACTGTAAATTATACAGCTTCGGTTGCAGGTAATGTATCGTCTGTTAACTTTACGCCGGTAACTGCCGAGGCGACATCTGTTATTACCGTAACAAATGGGGGTAATACAACCACTATTACTCCAGCCACGCCATCGGCGCTAATCCCGCTAAATGCAGGCGCCAATGTGGTAACAACAACAATAACCTCACAGGATGGCAGTACCACCAAAACATATACGGTGACTATTACCAGGGCAGTGCCGTCTGAAGATGCTACTTTGACCGGCTTAGGCCTCAGTAGCGGTACCCTTAGCCCGGTGTTTAGCAGCGGTATAGATACTTATACAACATCCGTGAATTACGCAACGGGTTCAATTACCATAACCCCGGCCGCAGCCAATGCCAACGCGTTAATTACGATAGGCGGTATATCTGCTGCATCCGGATCTGGTTTGAGTGTGCCTTTAAACGCAGGCAGTAATCCAATACCGGTTGTAGTAACCGCCGAAGATGGTATTACCACTAAAACCTACAACCTGACTGTTAACCGTGCGGCAGCATCAACCGATGCAACTTTGGCCGGCCTTGGTTTAAGCGACGGCACATTAAGCCCTTTATTCGATGCCGGTACAATAGCTTATTCAGCCACAGTAAGCAACGCCACAGGTACTTTAACACTTTCCCCATTTGCAAATGATATTAATGCAACGGTACTTGTAAACGGCAACAACCTGGATGTTAGCGGCACCATCGATATCCCGCTAACCGTGGGTGCTAATGCCATAACTATTATGGTAAAGGCCCAGGATAGCACGACCATCAAAACTTATAGTTTAATAGCAACCCGTCAATCGAATGTCGGCCTGTCTAATCTTACTTTGAGCAAAGGAAGCTTAAGCCCCGTTTTTGATGCCAATACTAACGCTTATACGGCTGCTGTATCCATCGGCGATGTATCGATAACGGTTACGCCAACCCTTAGCGATACAACATCAACCGTAAAAGTAAATGGGGCAGCAGTCCTGTCCGGCGTGGCTTCCGCCCCTGTTACCTTGAATGGCGGCAATACCATCATACCTGTTGAAATAACTGCGGCCGATGGTATCACTAAAAATACCTATACAATAACGGTTAGCAGGCCTGTATCCGCCGATGCCACACTTACTGGTTTAACTACCAATGCCGGATCTTTAAACCCGGTATTTAATCAGGCTGTGAGCAGTTATACGCTAAATGTGCCCTATGCGGTGAATACTATAAAAATTGGTGCAAGCACCAATGATGCCAATGCAGCAGTTACAGCTAATGGCACGGTAATTCCCCATGGCGCATTATCATCAGTTATATCATTGAACGAGGGTTCAAATATTATAAGTATAGTAACAACCGCGCAGGACGGCACTACTACCAGTACTTATACATTAACAGTAAATCGTTCTGCTGCCGGATTGTCAACTAATGTAGGTGTGAGCGCATTAAGATTAAGCCCCGCCTCCACCTTGACGGTTATAACCGGCAGCAGCACCATAAATTACCAAACTTCAGTATCGACCCCGACATCGAGCATAACAGTTACAGCCACCACGACAGACCCTAACGCGGTGATACGAGTAGAAGGCAATACGGTAGCCAGCGGTAGTACATCTGCCCCTATAACGCTGAATACTACCGGGTCTACTACTGTTCATGTTTCTATAACCGCCCAGGATGGTGCCACTATTCGTACTTATTCCATCGTAGTGTCTAAAAACGGGTCAAGTAACCCCGCTTTGGCCTCGTTAAGCCTGAACCCAACTTCCACGCTGACAGCTATAGCAGGCAGCAGCGCGGTAAATTACCAAACTTCGGTATCGGCTTCGACACCAGGCATAACGGTTACCGCTACAGCAGCAGATCCTAACGCGGTAATCAGGGTTGAAGGAAATGTGGTATTGAGCGGAAGTGCATCTGCCCCGATAATGCTGAACGCCACCGGAGCTACTATCATCCATGTTTCTGCGACGGCTGCAGATGGGGTAAGTGTTCGTACTTATTCCATTACCGTGTACAAAAACGGATCGAGTAATACCGCAATAAGTTCATTGGCATTAAGCCCGTCAACTCCATTGTCAATAACAACGGGTGCCAGTAACGTAAATTACCAAACCTCGGTATCGGTGACAGCCGGCACTGTCGCCGTTGTAGCTGCAACTTCTGACCCAAATGCAGTCATCCGGATTGAGGGCAATACCGTAGCCAGCGGGGTTACATCCGGCCCAATAACGCTGAATGCAACCGGTTCTACAATAATCCATATATCAATAACAGCCGAGGATGGCGTCAGCGTCCGAACGTATTCGATTGCTGTAAATAAAAATGGGTCAAGTAATGCCTTGCTTACGTCCCTAATATTAAGCCCGGCCTCCACACTCACGGCTACAACCGGCAGCAGTAACGTAAATTATCAAACTTCGGTATCTGCAGGCACATCCAGCATAACTATTAAGGCTATCGCGTCAGATCCTAACTCGGTGATACGGGTTGAAGGGAATATTGTGTCAAGTGGTAGTACATCGGATCCGGTAACACTGAATGCTACGGGAACTACTACCGTTCATATTTCTGTAACAGCCGAGAATGGCGTCACTACCCGAACCTTTTCCATCGTTGTATATAAAAATGGTTCCAGTAACACGGTTTTAACCTCGTTAATATTGAGTCCGGCCTCAACGCTGACCCTTACAACGGGTAGCAGCACCATCAACTATCAAACCTCGGTATCCGCAGCCACAACCAGCATAACTGTTAAGGCAACAGCATCAGATCCCAACGCGGTTATAAGGGTTGAGGGTAATGTCGTAGCCAGCGGCGGGATATCTGCCCCCATAACCCTGAACGCAACCGCCCCCACAACTATTCATCTTTTAATAACAGCGGCGGATGGTGCCAGCTTGCGTACGTATTCCATTATTGTGTATAAAAATGGTTCCAGCAACACTGCGTTAACCTCGTTAGCATTGAGCCCGGTCTCGGTGCTGACACTTACAACCGGTAGCAGCACCGTCAATTATCAAACCTCGGTATCGGCAGTCACTTCCAGTATAACTGTTAAGGCCACAGCATCAGATCTAAACTCGGTTATACGGGTTGAAGGTGATGTGGTGTCAAGCGGAAGTGAATCAGCGCCCATAACCCTTAATGCAAGCGGGTCCACAACCGTCCACCTTTCAATAACAGCTGCAGATGGCACCAGCGTGCGCACCTATTCCATTGTAGTAAATAAAAGTGATCCGGGTAATATGAACTTAAATTCATTGGCTTTGAGCCCGGCCATCGGAATTGAAAAGCAACCAGATGAAATAAGCACCAGGAATATCACCGTTCACCAGGCCCTGTCGCCAAACGGCGACGGCATTAACGATGTGTTCATCATTGATGGTATTGAAAACTATGCCGATAACCACCTGAGCATCATGAACGCCGGCGGTGTACTGATATACGATGTACAAGGCTATGGCAGTAATGGCAATGTGTTTGACGGCCACTCCAACAAGAACTCGGCTATGCAAAAGCCGGGCACTTACTACTACTCGTTAGAGTACAAGGATGGTAATGAAACCAAACGTAAGACAGGTTATATCATCCTGAAATATTAACAGGAATAGAATAGAAGCCTGGTAAGGAATATTACTGGCCATGGTTACCGTTAGCAGACAGGTAACCATGGTTTACTGTAATTTATCTGCCAAAGAAGGGTAAAAATAGCTGGTGAATGGCTACAATTTAGGCTAATAATCCCTGTATACAAGCTAATAATTCACGCTATCATTACTTAGTTTTTCATAGGCGGGTTTGCGGGGTAAATTCAGCAAATCTGCCTAAGATGAAAGAGTAATACCATACCACTAAACACACTGGCTAACCAGGATTACAAAAAATGTTCATCAAAAAAAATACGATAAAGCTAAGCTTGATACTTGCATTTACAATTTGCAGTAAGGTTTTTGCGCAACAACAGATTTATAACTACAGCCAATATGCAGATAACCTTACTGCAGTTAACCCGGCATATTCTATACTTGATAAGGCCGGGTCTGTAAGCGTGCTGGGGCGCAAGCAGTTTATAGGTATAGATGGTGCGCCAAGCAGCCTAATGCTGAATGCCAATTTTCCTATCGAATCTATCAACGGCGCAACCGGTTTGTATGTACTGAATGACCAGGCTGCTGTAGAGAAACAAATCGAGGCTAACGTTTTTTTTGCTAAAGGCGTGCAGCTTACCCAAACCGATTACCTGGCTGTGGCTTTAAATTTAGGCGTACGTAATTATGTAGGCAATTATTCGCAACTGGATGCTACCGACCCGCAGTTTATGAATGATGTGCGCGAAACGAAACCTAACATCGGTTTCGGGGTGATGTTGTATAGCGCCAATTATTACCTGGGTTTATCAGTTCCCGAATTTACCATCCGTAGCCTGGGCACCGCATCAGAACAGCAAGCCAATTACCTGCGCACACATTATTACTTTACAGGGGCCTGCCTGGCCGATGTAAGCGACGATGTAAAGGTTAAACCAGCCACGTTGGTTAGCTATGTAAACGGATCGGCGGTTTTGGCAAATATTTCGGGCACATTGTACCTTAAGGAACAATTGGGCATAGGCTTAAATTACCGAACCGATAAAAAAGCAGCGGCTATGTTATCGGTAATTGGTAAAGCATTCAGGGTAGGGTATAGCTACCAGTTTGGCACATCATCAAATAACCTGGGGGGCGTTAATATCACCACCCATGAAGTAAGCATAAGTTACCGGTTTGGAAATGTAACCGGCAATAAACTATTATAAACCAGAATAAAACCCTAACCATGAAAAGTACCTTACTGTTTACGCATGACGACCGGCTAAAAAACCGCCCGGTTTCCTTTAAGGAGGTTGACGAACAGGCCCTGCACGCTATTGTACAGGCAGCGGTCAACGTCGAGTTGTTTACCATCCCTTTGTACATGACCTCGTTGTACTCCCTGCAAGGTATGCATGAGATAAACAGCAAAGGCAATAACTTTTACCTGGGTCGCACCTGGCCGGGCATGGCGGCAACGGCCAAACCTGCAACGGCAAACGAAAAAGCATTTAATGCTGTTTTTAGTGTTTTTGTGGCCGAAATGCTGCACCTGCAAATTGTATCAAACCTTGCCAAAGTAATTGGCTATGAACCTAAGTTTACCTGCGAGCCTTTACAGGACGAGCAAACTTATGCCTGGAAATGTTATGGCGATGATAAAACAGTGCTGCCGCACATCCTCGACTTTAAAGATTGCATTGCACCATTCGACAAGGTAAAAGTTAAAACAGGGGCAATGAATAAAGAACAGGTACGCTTGTTTTTGGCTATTGAGCAAACCGAAACTGATGCCGAAAAGGTGCTCGACCCTGATAAAATTGCTAAATACAGTGAGAAAGCTCCTTTCGATAACTGGAAGCCCGGTACCGATTTGCCTTTGTTTGGATCGATAGGAAACATGTACCTGCAATTGTGGAATTACCTGTCTATAACTTATACCGATGGCGTAACGCTTTGGGATATTGTTTTTGAAAAGGGAAAAGCGGGTAGTGATGTAGCCCTACAAAAGGAAATTTTTAATCCCGAAAGGCTTAACCCTAAATTAGCACCAGATCCGAAGGATCCGGGTGATGATGAATACCCGGGCATTGCCACCAGTATCCAGAATACCGAATCGGAAGCTGCTCTGCTGGATGCCATGAACATGATTAACGGCATTACCGATCAGGGCGAAGGTGGGGGCGTAATTAAACAAATCCTGGACAGGATGAATAAAAGCAGGGGTGCTCATGAGCATGTTAACCTAAGCGTCGTACAAGACCAGTTTAGGCCAAGCTGCCCGGTTTTGAAAAATAAATATCCATCATTTACAGCTACCGGAGCCGATGCGCCATCGGCCAAAGCGGATGCCCGCGATACATTTGGCAAAATGGATCATTTTGAAACTTTTGCTTTTGTTATGAATTTGCTGATGGAGGGACAGATTGAGACCTGGGACCAATGGCATGCAAAAGGTAATTCATGGTCGGCCGAATCATTACAAACCGCAGCTTATGATCCTACACATAATCCGCAGCTACCGCCCTCGGGCGATATTGCCGGTGCTTTAAACAGGTTAAAGCTTAATGATACTGCCAATGCTAAAAACTTTGAGCTGTTTAGCCGTGCCTCTACAGGCGCTATAGCAGGTGTAACCAAAGTACTTAACGATTATTTTAAAAACCCCAAAACGCAATTCCCGTACCCGTCAATGGGGGGCTCGGGCGATAGGATGTCTATCTGCTGGGCTATTTTTGGCAAAGCGCCTGATATTAGCCTTGGGGTAACATCGCCAGACGATAAGCCTATAGACCGTACCCAACACCTTTACCATGCCTGCCAGGGAATGAGCCTGGATGATGTGTTGAAAGATAACCCGGAAACCTGTGCAACAACAGCCATTTACCATACCTGCAAAGGATCAAACGACTGTAAAACCGAAGGTGGTTGCGGCTTTGTTCAAAAAACTACTGGCGGTGGGCTGTGCGGTGGCAAGGCTACAGCGTTTTATAAAACACAACCCGGCTGGCCGGCAGCAAATGCTTTGCCTTTTAGTCCGCCGGCAGATAATGCCTGTAAAGCTTTGGGGGGCTGTGCTGTACCTATTTCGGCATCACAAATGTATCCTGCTGTAAAAGATGGGGAGGAGTACCGGATGCAACTGTATGATTTTGGAGACAAGCCCGGTTTTAAACCAAAATCATTTGGTATTCTTGATTATGAAAAAGGAGAGCTGGTTTATGACGTGGCCTGGAAAGCCTATCGGGCAGTTTTAGAGAAGAGGGGATTGCCCGTACCCGAAAAGCCAAAACCAAGTGATTTGCGTTTGGCCTTCCCGCCGTCAACCTAAAGAAAATTATTTTTATGAATAATAATAATTTACCACGCCTGGGCCTGCCAAATTTGGGCCTTGGCGTGGGTTTACGAAACAAGCATTTTAATTACCTGCTGCACAACCCGGCGCAGGTAGACTGGTTCGAGATCATCAGCGAAAACTTTATGGATGATTTTGGCTTTGCCCGCCACGTGCTGATGCATGTGCGCAAACAGGTACCTGTGGTAATGCACGGGGTATCATTGTCTGTTGGCAGTACCGATCCTATTAACTTTAAATACCTGGAAAAGTTAAAAGCATTAGCTGAAGCTATCGAGCCGGAGTGGATATCAGATCATTTATGCTGGACGGGTGTTGCCTATACCAATACACATGATTTGCTGCCAATGCCCATGACCCAGGAAAGCCTTACCCACGTTTGCGAACGCGTAATGCGTATACAGGATTATTTAAAACGGCCACTGATATTGGAAAACCCGTCAACTTATCTGCAGTTTAAAGCGTCGACAATTTCTGAATGGGGTTTTTTATCGTCATTGGCTGCTACAACAGGGTGTGGGTTGTTGCTTGATGTAAACAATGTATTTGTATCGGCAACAAATCATGGTTTTGATGCACCAAATTATATCAACAACCTGCCACATAAACATATTGTGCAAATGCATATTGCCGGGCCTACCGATTGCGGCGATTTGCTGATAGATACCCATGACCAACCTGTACCATCAGAAGTTTGGAAATTGTATGCCCAGGCCCAGCAATCAACGGGTGGTGTAAGCACATTGCTGGAATGGGATGCAAAAATACCCGATTATCCTGATTTGCTTATTGAACTTTACAAGGCCCGTGAAGCTTTAAAAGGAAATATCCCCGTTCAGGGTGTTAATAAATCTGAACATCAGCCTGTATCAAACCCGGTTGAATTTCAATTGCTGGCAGCAAATGGCTAAAGAACAAAAATTAGCATTATTGCAAAACTGGCTCAAAACCGTAGTGATGACGCCGGGCCACTTGCCTCAAAAACTGGGGCAGGCATGGCGTCTGCATGGGCTTGATGAAGCCGATGTAGTTGTTGCCGATGAGGGTACAGCATCGGTTTATACCCGCCTGAACGTTTATAGCTCGGGATATTTACTGCGTTTGCTGGAATGCATTTATGCCGATTATGCCGTTAGCCGGAAATTTATGGGCGATGAAGTGTTTGATAGCTTTGCTAAAGCTTACCTGTTATATCATCCATCCGCCTCGTTTACTTTGTATGACCTGGGTGCCGCATTTCCAGGATTTTTGGCTAAAACAAAGCCTCCCGTTATTTCGGGCGAAGAATCGGCTATAAATGATTTTATGAACCTGCCTGTAGCCTTTGCCAAACTGGAACGTGCCCGGCAGGAAGCCGTACGTGCGCCGGGAACTGAGGGCACTGCCGAACGTGACCAGGAGATCAGTATCCAGAATGTCCTTTTTAACACGGCTAAAATAATTACCCCCGATTGCCTGCGATTGCTGGAACTGGATTTTCCCATGATCCCGTTTTTTACCGCGGTTTACCGGGATGAGGATTATGAACTGCCGTCGCCCCAAAAAACATTCATCGCAGTAAGCCGCAAGAATTTCAGGGTCACGATGACCGATGTTACCGAAGTGCAATATACCTTGCTTTCGTTATGCCAGGCAGGGGATAACCTATACGATGCCATAACCGCGACAGCATCATTTAATAAAATACCCCCGTCCGAATTATTGGCAGATGTGTTTCTTTGGATGCCCATATTTCATAAAAATGGCTTGCTTGACTGGGCCTGATGAGGGCCTTAAACCCAGATGAACCGTGTTATTATGGTGTAGCAATTGGTTAAGTGATAGGGAAGACCCATGGCAAGCGCATCAAATTGGGTTAACATAACTTAACATATTTCAAATAAAATATTTATAAATATTTGATAATCAATATTTTGTATTTTAACATGGTTAACACTAAACTGAGTACGCAATTTAGGCGCATCCAAATATTTGTGCCTGTTGTTGGCCAATATACTTATAAAAAAAATATGTAGATACATTTAAATTTAGTTTTGTGCGGTATATTAGCCGTATCAACCCTATTGATTAATGAAAAAACTTTTAAGTATTGGCTTCGTTTGTTTATGTCCCATTGTGTTTGCCCAAAAAAAATCGTCCCCGGGCAATTTGGTACAGTATGTTAACCCTTTTATAGGTACCGGCGCTGTTGACAAAAACAGTTTATCTGGCAGTAATTTTCCCGGCTCAACTGTCCCGTTTGGCTTTGTACAGCTAAGCCCCGATACCCGCGAAGCACCGGACGATCCGGCATCCGGTTATGATTATAATGATAAAACCATCATCGGCTTTAGCCACACCCACCTGAGCGGTACCGGGGTTGCCGATTTGTTTGATGTGCTGATGATGCCAACCAACGGCGCAATTAACCTGGCGCCTGGCAGCGCAGATAAGCCCCGTAGCGGCTACAGTTCCGCCTTCTCGCATAAAGAAGAAACAGCCCGGCCCGGTTACTACCAGGTAATGTTGAAGGACTATAACATCAATGCCGAACTTACCTCAACATCGCACGTTGGTTTGCACCGCTATACTTTTCCTAAAAGTGATGAATCGCATGTGATTATTGATATGGACCACTCGCTTGACAAAAAACGGGGCTACTGGTCGTGTAAAATTGTGAGTGCGCAAATACGCGTAATAGACGACCACACCATTGAAGGTTATCGTATTTTAAGCGGCTGGGCCAAATTGCGAAAAATTTATTTCCATGCCGAATTTTCAAAACCATTCACCAGTAGTGTACTGGCCAGCGGCAGCCAACGCTATCCCGATCTGTCAATCATCAACGGCACAAACCTGAAGGCTGCTTTAAACTTTAGCACTAAGGATAAAGAACAAGTATTGGTAAAAGTAGGCCTGTCGCCCGTAAGTACCGAGAATGCCCGTATGAATATAAAAGCCGAGCTGCCGGGCTGGGATTTTGATAATACCAGCACGCAAAGCAGCCTGCAATGGGAACATGAACTGGGCAAAATTAAAGTAGAAGGCACGCTGGAGCAAAAACAGATTTTTTATACGGGCATGTATCACGCTTTTACCCAGCCCAATAATATGGCCGATGTAAACGGCGACTACCAGGCTACAGATTTAACCATTGCCAACGCGCCTGATAAAACGCATTATTCAACCTTTTCGTTGTGGGATACTTACAGGGCGGCGCACCCTTTGTATACGCTGATTCAACCGGAAAAAACTGCCGGCTTTATCAACAGCATGATGCGCCAGTATGATACTTATGGCTACCTGCCTATATGGCAATTATGGGGCGATGAAAATTATTGTATGATAGGCAATCACGCCATCCCGGTTATTGTCGATGCGGCTTTGAAAGATATTAAAGGTTTTAACCAGGAGAAGGCTTACGAAGCGGTTAAAGGTTCATCCATAACAGATCATCCCGGCTCGCCTTTTACTACCTGGGAAAAATACCAGTATATTCCTGAAGATATCGAATCGCAGTCGGTTTCGGTAACGCTGGAGATGGCTTATGACGACTGGTGCGTGGCACAATTAGCCAAAAAGCTGGACAAAACCGAAGATTATGACCACTTCATGAAACGATCTGAATACTACCGGAACTTGTACAATACCAAAACAGGCTTTTTTCAGGCCAAAAAGAAGGATGGCAACTGGCAGGAACCCTTTGATGCGCTGGCCTATGGCGGCAATGGCGGCAGCCCGTATACCGAGGGTAATGCATGGCAGTACTTTTGGTACGTGCCGCAAAACGTATCCGGCTTAATTGATTTAGTAGGAGGGAATACCGCTTTCAACCAAAAGCTCGACCTGTTTTTCTCTACAAAGGATAAACCCGGCGAGGTAAACGGCAATGCGTCCGGCTTTATTGGCCAGTATGCGCATGGCAACGAGCCAAGCCACCACGTAGCTTACTTGTATGACTATGCCGGTCAGCCATGGAAAACACAGATGTATGTAGCCAAAGTGCTGAATGAATTGTATAATAACTCCTCATCAGGCTATTCGGGTAACGAAGATTGTGGGCAAATGTCGTCATGGTATATATTTAGCGCTATGGGTTTTTACCCGGTTAACCCGGCTAACGGGGTTTATGCTATCGGTTCGCCTATATTAAAAAACGCAGAGATCAACATGGGGGATGGTATGGTATTCGCAGTTAATGTAAAAAACGCGGGCAAACAAAATGCCTATATCCAATCGGTAAAATTAAACGGTAAAAGCTATACCAAAACTTATATTACCCAAAATGATATCACCGGCGGCGGTAAACTGGAATTTGTAATGGGGCCGAAACCCAACAAAAATTGGGGCATTAAACCTACCGATGCGCCCCTGGCGTGGGGGTATTAAATTCAAAATTCAAAAGTAAAAATTCAAAAAAAGAACTTTTAAGGTTTTAAAGACTTTAAGCTGAGTTTAGCACGGTATTATACATTGAGCATGTAGCCGACTGTGCCAATAAGTGCAGTGGCGGCGAGCAGGAGTGACCTGGTCTGATATTAAACTGCTTTACCAATAAATATTTTGTTCAAAAGCAGCCTTTGCAAAAATACAAAGGCTGCTTTATGGTACTTGCAAATCAATCAAAATCATGATCAACCGGCGATAAGATAATGCCGTGGTGCGCGTTTACCACACCGTTTGCATAGCCATTATTATCAACAAACATTTTTTCGTTTTCAATAAAGAAATGCACTTCGCCTACGTTAAAATTACCTTTTATGGTAACTACACGGTCGGGATGCTGGGCATTAATCTCATTCAGAATGTGGCTTGACAGCCCATGAAATTCGTGTTTATCCATTTGGTAAACATCAAGCACCGGCTCCTCATGGCCCGTTTGGTAAACTTTAATGCGGTAATTGCTTAAATCCACGCGGATGTCAGCTCTGTCGGCAACGGCATTATCGGTAATATTCAATGCCTTGCCATCGGTAGTGGCAATGTGTGCATCAATGCGGAGCGGCTGATTTATATTGCCTTTTTGCTCATTGTAATAAGTTAGTATCCGCAAAAACTCCGTGCTGTTGTTACCATCATTTACGGTAAGCGTACGTTGTTCGCTTAAAAAGATGGTGGTGCCAAAAATAAATGCATGTTTCATAATTCTATGTGTTGGTTTATTTAATCAACAAGCTATAAAAACGCAAAAAGTTTTAATGAAAAACACATTGTTACACAATGCGATAAAGCAAAAAAGCTCCCGGCCCAAACCGGAAGCTTTTAATATAATGTGTCGATAAATGTACAATGTTAAAACCCTTGCCGTTGCCCGGTATATGGTGCTTATTTTAACCAATTACTTATCCAATCCGCCCCTTCGCGTGGCTTTGGTTTGTGCCGGCCATTTGATGCCTTCGGTTTTGGTATTGGTTGTTTTTACCGGGTCTTCGCTGGCCATGTAAGCCATTATAGCGGCCAGCATGGCGTTATTCTTCAGGTCATCAAATACTACCTTGTCGTAGGTGTCCCGGTTGGTATGCCAGGTATATGACCCGTACGACCAGTTGAGCGAGCTTAACGAAAAGCCGGGAGCGCCAACTGCTACAAACGAAGCAAAATCAGAGCCGCCGCCGCCCGGCTGGCCTGGAAAGTTGGTTTTAATCCTGTTTTTTATCGTATCTGGCACGGCTGCAAGCCACCTGGTTAAATAATCTTTTGATTCAACAAAACCCTGGCCGCCGATATTAACCACACGGCCTGTGCCGTTATCCTGGTTGAACAAGGCCTGCAGGTTTTTAACTATTTCGGGATGGTCTTCTACAAATGCGCGTGAGCCATTCAACCCTTCCTCCTCGCTGCCCCAGTGGCCAACTAAAATGGTGCGTTTTGGATGTGGGTAATATTTTTTGAGCAGGCGCATAGCCTCCATCATGGTAAGCGTACCAGTACCGTTGTCGGTAGCGCCTGTGCCGCCGTCCCATGAATCAAAATGGGCGCTTAGCATTACATATTCGTCAGGTTTTTCTGTGCCCTTAATTTCGGCAATGGTGTTAAAAGTTGGTACTACACCCAGTTCCTTTGATTCGCAGTGGATGCTAATTTTAGGGCTGCTGCCCGATTCGGTAAGGCGATAAAGCATTCCGTAATCTTCTACCGCGATATCAACTGTGGGGACTATTTTGGTGTACGCGCCAAAAATTTTATCAACCCCAAAACCTGCCGACCAGTTGTTGGTGATAATACCTGCCGCGCCGGCGTTTTCAAGTGCAACAGGTAATGTTTTATTGGTAAATCCGGTTTTGCTGATGCGCTTTTTCCAGGCATCCGTTTGGGCGGTACGTGCGGCTTTCATCCTGTCAAACGAATCTTTGGTGGCAAATTCTGTCCAGTTATAATCAGGCCTGCCGGTTGGCTGGCACATGGATATCAGCACAAATTTACCCTTTACGTTGGGCAACCACTGCTGAAAAGCGACTGAATCGGCCAGGTCGGGCAGGATGATCAATTCTGCTGTTACCGTTTTTTTGCCCATGCCGGGGCTCCAGGCCAGTTGGGTGCCTTCTAATGATTTTACCCTCGGCGATACCATATCTATATGCGAAACACCACGTTCCCAACCTCGCCATTCGCCCCATTTTTCGTTGTGGGCCTGTATATCCCAGCTTTTGTATTTGGCTACAGCCCAATCATTGGCCTGTTTCATTTGCGGCGTACCAACCAGGCGCGGGCCTATGCCGTCAAAAAGCTGGTGGGCCAGGTTTTCCAATTGCGAGTTGCCGGTTTCTTCGGTCACGATGTTGTTGATAACAGGATTGGCAGATTGCGCGCTGGCAACACCACTATAAAGTAAAGCGACCACTACAAATGGCCTTGCCTTGTGCCACATATGCAGGCCGAAATTTAGGTTAATGTGTTTCATGAACCTAATTTAGGTAAAAGGAGGGAGGCATTGATAATTTATGCCTCACCCGGCTTCATTGCAAACACTTTGTTACATAAAATTTAAAGGTGATAGTTATACGGCTAACTTAAGCATGAATTTGAACCATGTGGTCGCCGCCTTTTTGAAACTCGTAATCTACTTTTACCAATTTTAAAACAGAGTGTTTTGCAAAGTGGTCTAATACAGTATCGATAACGTGATTTTTTTGTGCATCAAGGTTTAAAACCGGGAAAATTCGTACCTGTTTACAAACACGTAACATTTCCTGTATGGTTGCAATGTGGAAATCGACACCAAGATTTGCATACAATAGCAGGAAGTGCGAGCTTAATCCGATATCAAACTGCTGGTCGCGATAAGGTGTTTTATCCGGCATCATATGGGTTACGTAACGGCCTTCATTTTTGCCTTTTTCAAAATCGGCAAGGAAGGTTTTCATCGCGTTCATGCGAATGCTAACAAGATTATCTATCGTCTTTATTTCGTTCCATACAAATTTGTCGTAGTTGCTGGTCATTTGTTCAATAACTTCGGTTTTGGTTTCAATGATCCGCTGTTCTATCTCCGTTCTGGAAAACTGGTAAACAGGATCTATTGAAGTTACGCGTCCTTGCATACGGGTAAATTCGGCGTTAAAGCTTGCCGGCCCATCACCAACGCTTAAAAAGTTAAGATTTAAATCGGCAGGAGTTAGACCAAACATTTTTTGGTATTCCGTTAAGGTACGTCCCCATGGGACTACAGATTTTAAAGTAAACGACATGGAAAATGATTTAAATGAAAAAGCCTGCTAAGTAAGCAGGCCTTAAAGTATTTACGCTATAAATAATAATTTAAACTGCTACAATAAATTTATACTGCGCGGTTGCCAATTATTATTTGCTGTTAGTTTCATTTGAATTATGGATAACAAATTTAGGAATTAGTTTTGCTTTAAAAAGATAACTTTTTTAATAAATAAACGTCAAGAGTAATATGTTTGCACATTAGGAGAATGAAAAAATAACCCTTTACCTTATTACCGGAACGATAGTGGGCTGCAGCAGGGCTGAAAAAAAACAGCATATCGAACAACCGCGGCATAAAATCATCAAAGAGAATGAAATACGGGCGAATGCCATCAGGTGTCGATTCATTGGTTTCTCGATATATCCATTATTCCAGCAATGCCTTAGTTGCCCTATCCCCAACAGATCGGTCTGTGCATGAAGAGGCTTTATTTGATCAGGAGATAAAAACGGATTCGGCAAGCTACCTGGTTTACAACATCGGACATGATCTTGAGGACAAAGACGCCGCAAGGTTAGTAAGTGATAACTGGATTTATGTGGATACTTTAAAAAGGAAAGTTTTTGACTACACGCCGGATGAGAAATTGGTTGAATGGACGTATTAATCCGCGACAACCGTACAAATAGCCCCGAAAAAAGCAATTTTTTAATTCTCCAGGTCGTTCACAATTTCCACTGCTGCAAAAACAGACAGGCCGGTAAGCGTTAGCACTTTGTTTGACCGTTGTTTCCTGATAAGATAACTCCTGTCATCCTCCATTTCTGAAAGGATATGGGTTACATCTGCTTCTACCTGCCAATCAACCGGCACAGCAATGGTTACCTGCCCAAATAATTGCGATATATTAAGCACTGCCGTGCCGTTAATATCTGCTCCTGTAAAATCCAGTTCAATGTCACCAAAAACGTTTTTTACGTTGCCGCCTTTAAAATCCTTTGTAACAATGGTTCTTTTTATCTCGCCGAAAATAGTTGCTGTATTGATGCTGTCGTCGGTTTTTGGGCTCATGGTTCTTGATAAAGTGTTCATATCCTTTTGAGTTGATTGTCGAACAAAAATAGGCAATGCAATAGCCGCCGAAACCCAAAGTTTGCAGAATGGTAAAAGTTGTCGGTAAAAGTGGGGATTATGTCGGTAAACTAAACGGCAGTGTTTAGTTTAAATTGGCCACTCCCCTGAAAAATTGTATCGCGCCAAAAACTATCGCGCCCCAAAATATAAAGCCAATATGGGCGAGTGTCAGTATCAGGCCACCGCCGCACCATAAGGCGCCGTAAAGCATATCTTTTTTTGCTTTATCTTTTTTTGCTTCTACAATCTGTTGTTGAAGCATATTAACAATGTATTCGGCGTTTTCGGTATCTAAGCCGCGTTCAAGCAATGCGGCTTTTACTTCAAATACGTTTTGGCCTGCCATAAACAGGTTGTACGCATATTGATACATTTGGTCAAACGTATTCTGGGTTATGGTTGCTGTTTCTTCCATTGTGATAAGTTATCAGGTTTTGTGCATGCCTGCCTTATTGCAGGCACTATAAATTTATTTATTGTAATTGGTTTTTGCAATAGAGGGCAAAATTATTTTGCAAAATAACCCGCAGATTACCCATATTCGGTAAACTTAAACCTGTTGTTGGCAGATGGTTCGAGATTTCATCTTTTTTAACAACAATTCGCCATGCATTAACAGAGGGGGGATAATAATTTATTTACACACCATCCATACCCCAAAAATAGCGCAAACGATTGTTTTGACCATTAATAGATAATCTCCCGTTTTTTTCGTGATTCAAAGGGGGCAATATTCTGCAGCCTGTTTTTAATAGAAAAATTAAAATCTATATTTGTGTGCGCACACGCAAATTATTTTTTGTGTTTTCCCCTGTAAATTATCAAACATGCTAAAAAAACTATTGCTTTTAATTTGTATCGGCTCAGCAGGCGCTGCCAGGGGCCAGGATATCTTTCTTTCGGGTATAAAGCCGGGCAAAGCGCTGGTATCTTCCAACAAGGGGATATTAACTTTAAAAAACAACTGCTTATCTGTAAAATGGCTGGCCGATAAAAAGTCCGTTGCGATAAACGAATTTGTCGCGCAAAATAATAAGCAGATTACCTTAAAAGGCTCGCCCATGTTTGAGCTGGAACTTAAGGACGGCACTGTAATTAATTCTGCCGATTTTCAATTGAGCGCCCCTCCAAAAATCATGCTGACGAAAGGCAATCCCAAAGCGGTTAAACTTTCAGAAAAGGAAAACGGGGCAGCGGTTTTTGCCGAACTTTTGAACGTAAAATATGGTATCCGCGTAATGTGGGAAGCTATTTTAAAAGATAACTCCAATTATATCAGGCAAGCCTTTAATTTTCACAGCCTCAAAGATTCATTAAGGGTAGCTAAATTGAAACTCATAAAATTTCCGGCGGAAGCGGGTATTAAGCCATCGGGTGTTGTTGATGGCTCACCGATAGTATGTGGTAATTACTTTTTTGCATCTGAAAGCCCTATAAGTAAATACAAGGCCGATAACGGCTGGTTTAGCAGCTATATTGAACGCCAGGAGCCAGCCCTGGATTTAACAGGTTCTACCGTTTGGGGCGTTGCACCGCAAGGCCAGCTTCGCCGGGGATTTTTGTATTACCTGGAACGGGAGCGGGTTGTTCCATACAGGCAGATGCTTCATTATAACTCCTGGTATGATATATCATGGGCCGATCGTAAACTGACCGAAGCAGGTTGCCTTGACCGTATTAAAACCTTTGGCGATAGCCTTACAGTAAAGCGCCACCTTAACCTAAACGCGTTTTTATTTGATGATGGCTGGGACGATAATCAAACATTATGGCAAATTAGTAAAACTAATTTTCCGGCGGGTTTTGATAATATGAAAACGATGGCCAATAAATACAATGCATCGCTGGGAGTTTGGATGTCGCCATGGGGCGGATACGAGCAGGCAAAAGAGCAAAGGCTGGAATATGGCAGGAAACAAAACCCTCCGTTTGAAACCAATTCGCATGGGTTCTCACTTTCGGGCGCCGTTTATTCCGGCAGGTTTAAGGATGCGGCCGCTAATTTTGTTACCAAATACGGTGTCTCGATGTTTAAATTCGATGGTGTAGGGGCGGGAGACCAATCAACAGGCGCTACGCCTGAATATCAAACGGATATGGAATCGCTCCTAAACTTGGTATCATCGCTCCGTAAAGTAAAGTCAGATCTTTATTTCAGCATGACCATAGGTACATGGCCGTCGCCCTTTTGGCTTAAATATGGCGATGTAATTTGGCGAAACGGCTGGGATACCAATACACAAGGGCAGGGGGGTACCAGGCAGCAATGGCTCAATTATCGCGATGGCGAAGTATATAAAAATATTGTACAGCGTGCGCCGCTATATCCTATAAGCGCTTTAATGTATCATGGCGTTTGTATTGCCGATAATGGCCCACCTGCCAAATTTGATATAAACGATAAAGATATTGCCGACGAGATCTGGTCGTTTTTTGGATCGGGAACAAGTTTGCAGGAGTTGTATATTAATCCGCATAAATTAAATACTGCTAACTGGGATTGCCTTGCCAAAGCGATAAAATGGTCGCGGGAAAATGCCGACATCATGCCCGATACACATTGGGTAGGCGGCGACCCGGCCAGGGGCGATGTTTACGGATTTGCGGCCTGGTCGCCCAAAAAAGCTATTCTTACTTTAAGAAACCCTTCAGATAAAGCAAAAACATTTGAGGTTAACACGGGTAAAGTTTTTGAATTGCCTTTAAATAGTAAATACAGTTATGTTTTTTATAACGCCAAAGTAAGCGGCAATGAAGCGAAAGCTCCTTTATTTAAAGGGGACAGCTTTACTGTTACGCTGCAGCCATTTGAAGTTATGGTATTAAACGCCAGGCCTGTTTTGTAAAAGGGGCTGTTGTGAACGCAATGATATATTGCGGATACCTTTAAAAAGCGGTGGGAATGTGCGATTCCCCTCTTGAGAGCTACTGTGTGTACATATCTTTTTAAGAAACGAAAATGTCATTTCGATAGAGCCTGGGACGGAAAAGAGCGGGGCGCGAAAGAGAAATCTTATACGATTTGCATACACTTGGCATCGTTGTATAGCATATTGTCGAAGATTTCTCCTCACCCCACCGCTTAAATCCACCTCTGATTCGTTCGAAATGACACCGTTTTTGTTTAGTGACACACTTCGAAAAACTGTGTACACACAGTAGCTATCGGGAGGGGCGGAGGGGTGTGTTTATGCACGCGCAATGAAACGCGGAAAAACACACCCCTGCCAACGCACTCCCCATCCCGCCCCCTCTCGAGAGGGGAATAAAAAATACATCGTGCTGGTGGTTCCTCGCAATGACATAATTTGATGAAACGAATATGTGCTTTAAATTAACCCTTATTCCAATGCAACTCAACATTCCAATGCAACTCAACGCAAAAAAAATACAAATGAAACGGATAGTAATTTTATTAACTTTTTGCTTTTTCAATACAGCATCCTTTTGTCAAACCACGGCAAGCTATAAATGGCTCGACCCAGCTACCGCCGGCTTCCCGGTTATTGAGGGGCAGGCATGGCCGGCAGAAACTGCAAATACCTACGACAGGTTCCCGGCGCGTGCCGAAAAAAGCCTTAACCCCAATGTGTGGAACATATCGCACAGTAGTGCGGGTTTGTATATCAAGTTTAAAACAGATGCGCCAAACCTGGTTATCCGTTATAAAGTAAAGGGCGATTTGGCCATGTCGCACATGCCGGCCACCGGGGTAAGCGGCGTTGACCTGTATGCGCTGGACCCTAATGGGAAATGGTGCCTGGCACCCGGTAGTTTTACTTTTAAAGACACCATCACTTATCGCTTTTCAAACATACAGGTAAGCAAAACCTTTCCGGGCAGAAGCTATGAGTACAGGCTTTTTTTGCCGCTATACAATTCAGTATCCTGGCTTCAGGTAGGTGTGCCGGTCGGCAATACACTTAATTTTATGTCTTTATCTAAAGAAAAGCCGGTGCTGGTATATGGTACATCCATTGCCCAGGGTGCCTGTGCATCAAGGCCCGGTTTGGCATGGACCGCCCTATTACAGCGCGCGCTTGACCGCCCGCTCATAAATCTCGGTTTTTCCGGGTCGGGTCGGCTCGAAAAATCAGTGATCGACCTGATGGCCGAGGTGGACGCAAAAATTTATGTGCTTGATTGTATGCCCAATTTAATCAGCTTTCCCGACCAGGAGATTGAAACACGTTTATCGGCATCTATACAAGGCTTGCAAGAGAAGCATCCGCTAACGCCTATACTGCTTGTGGAGCATAGCGAGGGTAATGTAGATGGCCTGTTGGATACGGGCAGGAATACCGATTATAACCGGGTAAATAAAGTGCTCAACCAAACTTACTCCAGGCTGATTGCGGCCGGAGCAAAAAACATTTATTTGTTAACCAATAAGGAAATTGCTTTTGATATCAACTCAACGGTTGATGGCGTGCACCCTAATGATGCCGGGATGCAAAAATATGCCGATGCTTATGAAAAAGCCATCCGGGTAATTATTAATGAGCCAGCAGGCCCATATTCAACAACACTGCCGGTTGTGCAAAGCAGGGATGGTTATTACGATTGGCGGAACAGGCATAACGAAATACTAACGCTTGTTAAAACAGATGCACCTAAAATTGTATTCCTGGGTAATTCCATCCTGAATTATTGGGGCGGAACGCCAAAGGCGCCTTTAGCAAGGGGAGCCACATCATGGGACAAATACCTGCAACCCTTAGGTGTAAAAAACTTTGGTTTTGGCTGGGACCAGGTAGAAAATGTGTTATGGAGAGTATATCACGGGGAATTAGATGGTTTTAAAGCCAATAAGGTGATGATTATGATAGGCACCAATAACCTTTCAATTAACAACGACCAGGAGATAATTGAAGGATTAAGATTATTGGTACAGGCTGTAAAAGTACGCCAGCCCCAAACCCAAATTCTTTTATCAGGCCTGTTGCCACGAAGGGCGCTGGAAAAAAGGGTAGGGGCGCTTAATAAAGCTGTTGCTAAGTTGGCCGCGCAAACCGGTGTGCGTTTTATTAACCCGGGAAAGATATTCCTTAATAATGCCGGGAATATTGATGAGTCCCTTTTTGGCGATGGCCTGCATCCTAACGAGGTGGGGTATCAAAAACTGGCAGTTGCTTTGGTTTCTTACCTTAAATAAAAAAGGCTGTTATGCTGAGCTGTAAAATTTGCAAAGTTCTGAGGGGGAATGACATACAAAAATAAAAGACTGTTATGCTGAGGAACGAAGCATCTATTCGCCAACTTTTCTATCGGTCATGCACAGCTGACAGATCCTTCGTACCTCAGGATGACAGGGAAATGGGATATGTCATAGATAGTGGTAAAATTTCGCGAAACAACGAAGGTGGAATGACATACAAAAATAAAAGACCGTCATGCTGAGGTATAAAACGTCCAACACATCTCCCCGGCAAAATTATAACAGGATAATGTGATAAAACTATATTAAATTACCTTTGCTATCTTTTTTATACAAAAGGCCAATATGAAGAATAAAATTGTACGCATTAAAGATATTGCCGAAAAAGCGAAAGTTTCTACAGGTACAGTTGACCGCGTATTACACAAGCGGGGGCGGGTATCAAAAAAAGTGGAGGAAAAGGTATTAAAAATCATCGAAGAGATGGATTATGAGCCCAATTTGATGGCAAGGGCCTTGGGTTCTAATAAAATATACCAGATTGCTGCCTTAATACCCGATCATAAAACCGACTCCTATTGGTACGCCCCAAAAGCCGGAATTGAAAAGGCCGAGAAAGACCTGAAGCAATATGGCATCGTTGTTCAGCAATATATTTTTAATCCGTATGATGTAGAGTCATTTATTACCCAAGCCAACCAGCTAACCAAAGATAATCCGGATGGCATCATTCTGTCCCCGATATTTTACCGGGAAACCTTGCCGTTTTTTGAGAAATGGAAAGCGGCCGAAATACCATTTGTATTGTTTAATACCCAAATTGCCGAGTGCGAGCCCATAAGTTATATTGGCCAGGACTCATACCAAAGTGGTTTTTTGGCTGGTAAACTCATTCAATACGGCCAGCCCGATCCCTGTTCAATCCTGATTGCCCATATTGACGAAGAGATAAGTAACGCCGCCCACCTTTTGAAAAAAGAACAGGGTTTCCGTAATTACTTTGCCCAAAATAACCTGGAGCACCAGTATAAAATTTTAAGGATTGAGTTAAACCGGTCGAACCCGGCGTTGTTTATAACGCAGTTGGATGATGTTATTGATAGCACGCCCGATATTTCCAGTATTTTTGTAACAACATCTAAGGCGCATGAAATTGCCAGGCATTTGGAGCAACGCCATATAAAGCATATCAAAATAATAGGCTATGATTTGATGCCCGCCAATTTGCATTTTTTGAATAAAGGAGCAATCAGTTTTTTAATTAACCAAAACCCAAAGGGCCAGGGCTACTGGGGCATTTACCAGCTAACCGATCATCTTGTATTTAAAAAGGAAGTCCCCATCATCAAATATCTTCCGCTGGACATAGTGACGAAAGAAAACATGAACTATTATGTAGATGATGAGGATACTATTTATCTGAATATTTAAGAAGCTGATGTAATTTTTCTGTCATCCTGAGTGGTAAAATTTTGCGAAATTCTGAAGGAAGAATGACGTATATCGCATGTCGGCGAGTCGACTCACCCCGACGAGGCTGCGCCCGTCTGCCCCTCCGACTGCGTCGCATACGGGGGCAATAAAACCAAAATCGAACTTCACCCTCTTTGCGGCTTTAGCCGGAGAGAGGGTCGGCCAGCGCAGCGTAGCCGGGGTGAGTCGTGGTCTGCGTTTAAGTGAATGTTTATGTAAAACCAAACAGCTCATGGATAGGCACAAAGCAATCGCGAACTGTCCAGATCCGCTTTGCATCCTTGCGATTGCCGCGCTATCGCTCGTATTATAGGTTGTGGGCATCTAAAGCCAACACGTCATCCCCATTTTTTCCAGGACCACCCTTCATTATACCCGCAATCATGCGTGGATATGCGCTTCATTAGAAGTATGAAAACATTAGTCGGCCAAATTTAACTTCCAATCCTAAATAACATCTCGCATATCTTCTGTATCATTTATCATGTTGTAAATTATTTTAAATAAAATTAACAAAGATGTGTGCGAACACGCAAATATTTTTATATTTGTATGTGGCTATACTTTAGTAGTTTAATGTGTGCGCATACTACTGCCTGTAAAGTCATTTATTTTACGCATGTCACAGCTATCTGCCGATAGTTGTTGTACGCAACTTTTATTCCCTGTTCTCATTTGGTCGCGGTGCTCCCGATGCCATAGTTGTTAATTTTAACAACGTTTAGCAGGCAGAAACAAAAACATCCCGGTTGTTTTACCAGGCCGGGTTCAATAAAAATGAAGCTGTAGCGCGTTTACGCGATATAGGATTTGAAGATTAATTTAAAATGAACAACGAAGAAAAAAAGGCTTATAACATTTTTGAAATAGCATCTAATTTTTGCATCGAGGGAAATATCGAAACTATTGTTCCGCATGGATCTGGCCACATTAACGATACCTTTTATTTGAAGAATACCAACGTTGCATTGCCCGGCTACCTGCTTCAGCGTATCAATCATCATGTATTTGAAAACGTGCCTGCCCTGATGGCAAATGTTCAGCTGGTAACCGGTCACCTCAAAAAAAAGCTGGCCCTTGTAGCAGGGTCAAACCCCGATAAGGAGGTGCTTACCATTGTTTTGGCAAAAGACGGGCAATGCTTTTTTTGCGACGCGGAAGGAAATTACTGGAGAATGTATTGTTTTTTGAAAGATACCAAAAGTTACGACCTGGTATTAACCGAACAGCAAGCCTATGAAGGGGGCAAGGCATTTGGTAAATTCCAGTTACTGCTGGCAGATTTGGATGCCGGGTTAATTTATGAAACTATAAAAGGTTTTCATGACATTACCGTGCGGCTTGATAGTTTAAATAAAATAGTATTGGCCGACCCGGAAAACAGGGTTAAAGATGTGTTGCCCGAACTTACATTTGTGATGGAAAGGTCGCAGGAGATGGTTACAATTATCAATTTAGGAAAAGAAGGTAAATTGCCCCTGCGTATTATACACAACGATACCAAATTCAATAACATATTGCTTGATGCCAATGATCATGGGCAGTGTGTGATAGATTTGGATACTGTGATGCCGGGGTATGTAGCATATGATTTTGGCGATGCTATCCGCACCATTATCAATACGGCATCCGAAGATGAGGAAGACCTTACCAAAATCGACCTCAGCATTCCGTTGTTTACAGCTTACGCGCAAGGGTATTTTGAAAGTGCCGGCGGTTTTTTAACAGATACGGAAGTTAAATCGCTTTCGATGGGGGTTTTGTTAATCCCTTACATGCAGGGCGTGCGTTTCCTGACTGATTATATAGCGGGCGATGTTTATTACAAAACGCATTTTGCCGGCCATAATTTGCAGCGTACCAGGGCGCAGTTTCAATTGCTCAGAAAGCTGGAAGAAAAATATGACCTTTTAGACCAGGTAATTCAAAACGTAGCAGAAACATCCAGACAATTAGCCTCCGAAACTAAATGAAAGAACTCACAGTACCATTTTTGAGGGATGTAAGCAGAAGTAGCCCTATAGCCCACTTGTCTTTTTTGTTAGATAGCTATCAAACTAACACTATTGGAATGGTTCCGTGGCCGCGTTACGGATATAAGCCTGATGTTAATTTCACGATAGCTTATGGAAGCGACTGCATTTTTATAAAGTATTACGTAACCGAAAAAACGGTGAGGGCAGTTTACAGCCAACCTAACCAGCCGGTTTATAAAGATAGCTGCGTAGAATTTTTTGTGGCCTTTGGCGACGAAAAGGAATATTACAATTTTGAGTTTAACTGTGCCGGTACTTGTTTGGTGGGTTTTGGGGCAAACCGGGAAGATCGCAAATTATTACCGGAACCCGTTATCAGGATGATAAGGCACCATGCACAATTAAAAGTGGTGAACAACCAGGGCGAAGGCAATATAGCCTGGGAACTTACCCTGATGATCCCGCTGGAAGCATTTTATTACCATTCGCTCGAATCAGTAGACGGGTGGCAATGCAGGGCCAATTTTTACAAATGCGGCGATGACCTGCCCGACCCCCATTTTTTGACCTGGAACCATATTAAATCCGCCGATCCTGACTTTCACCTGCCTGAATTTTTTGGCAAAATCAAATTCGGGAAGCAACAGGGATATTTAGCCACTTCAAAGCAAAAACAACGTAAGCATGAAACTGAAAATTACTGTACTGCTGCTGTTATATAGCGCCCTTGTTTCGGCGCAATCAAAAACCGGCGGGTACTACCAGGAACTCCCGGACGCTAAACCGGTTCAGCAACAAAGCTGGAACGTGTTGAAACCGGGTGTTTATGTAAGTTTTGCTTCGGCTGATATCCGTTACGATAAACGTGATGCACCCGCTATATCGCCCTTGCAAACCCACTGGCGGGCCAAAGCATGGAAAGGCGAAAAAGTGCATACCCAATTCCTGGTGTGGGTTACCCGTAACTTGCAACAGCTGAGTTTTGAATGGAGCAAGCTTGATGATGGTAAAGGGCATCAAATTCCGGTAAAAAATATCAGTGCCAACTTTGTACGTTACGTGATGGCCGATGGCCTGAATGAGGAAGGCGGGGGCTGCGGTATTAAGGCCGGTCATGATTCGTCATTGGTTGAGGATGTAATTGATAACGTAAAATACCTGCCGGTTGCTAAAAATACTACCCGGCCTGTTTGGCTGAGCATTAAAGTTCCGGGCAATGCGGTTGAAGGTACTTATAGCGGCTACGTGAAAGTTAAAGATGGAAAAAGCAAGTATCCCGCGATTTTGCATTATACAATACAAGTACTTAACCATACGCTGCCCGAACCAAAGAACTGGAAATTCCACCTTGACCTTTGGCAAAATCCCTATTCGGTTTCGCGCGTGTACGGTGTAAAACCCTGGTCTAAGCAGCATTTTGATGCTATGCGCCCTTACATGAAAATGCTGGCTGATGCCGGCCAAAAATCAATCACTACCACACTTATCCACGATCCCTGGAACAGCCAAACCTACGATATCTATGGATCTATGATCAAATGGACCCGGAACAAAAATGGCTCCTGGACATATGACTATACGGTTTTTGATAAATGGGTAAGTTTTATGATGGCATTGGGGATTGATAAGTTTATCAACTGTTATAGCATGATCCCCTGGAATTTGAAATTCTATTATCACGACGAAGCACTGGGGAAAGACACCGCCATTATTGCCAAACCCGGTACGCCGGAATATGATACCCACTGGCGCCCCATGCTTACCGATTTTGCCAGGCACCTTAAACAAAAAGGGTGGTTTGGCAAAACCACTATCGCTATGGACGAAAGATCGATGGCCGATATGCAAAAGGCGATAGCGTTAATCAAAAGCGCCGATAAGGATTTTAAAATTTCGCTGGCCGGTAACTACCATCCCGAAATTGAGAACGATTTAGCAGATTACAGTGTGGCCTCGAACCAGGTAATAGATAGCCCAACCATGCTTGCACGCAAAAAGGCGGGGCTTAACACTACTTACTATACCTGCTGTACAGAGGGGCATCCCAATACATTTACCTTTTCTGCACCCGCCGAATCTGTTTGGCTGGCATGGTATGCAGCCTATAAGGGATATGACGGGTACCTGAGGTGGGCCTACAATTGCTGGACGAAGGATGCTTTGCGCGACACGCGGTTTGGGTCATGGTCATCGGGGGATGCTTATTTGGTTTACCCGGGCCTGCGGTCGTCTATCCGCTTTGAACGGTTGATTGAAGGCATCCAGGATTACGAAAAAATTAATGTGCTGAAAGGGGAGTTTACAAAGGGCAACCAACAAGACAAACTACATCAGCTTAAAAAACTATTGAGCGGTTTTGACATCGGTGAGCTGAAGGGCAAGCGTGCGGATGAAGTTTTGGATGTTGCGCAAAGGAGTTTAAATAACTTGTAAGTTTTTAGTTTAAAAATGATTTTTTTTGAATTTTTTCTACAACTTTTTGATGAGGAGTTAAACAAAATGCTGGTTTCGGTGCCAATACAAAAAGGTACTATTTTAATATTTAAAACGATAAAAACACTTTCTTAAAGTTGCCAAATTTAAAATTTCACATGCGGAATGAATTGCGTTGAGACCCATATATTGACAGATGAGCGGCTTATAGCCTTGATCCGGGAGAATGATCTTACGGCATTTGAACGCATCTATAATAAATATTGGTCAAAACTCTACTTATCGGCATACAATATTCTCAGGGACAGGCAGGTATCTGAGGATGTTACACAGGAGGTATTGGTAAACCTGTGGTTAAAACGGGCCAGCCTTCAGCTTAACTCTTTAAACGCATATTTATATACATCTGTCAGGTACCAGGTGTTTAATGTTATCCGCTCCGGCAAAGTAAGGGCAGATCTTTTTAATCACCTCGAAGAACTTTTTAGCAATAACGGCGGCGAGGATCTGCTGTCTGAAAAAGATATTAACCGTTTGCTGGATCAGGGCGTTGCCGAATTGCCCGAAAAGTGCCGGCAAATATTTATCATGAGCCGTAAGGAGCATTTATCAACCAAACAAATTGCCGAACGGCTTGGGATAGCGCCAAAAACGGTTGAAAATCAACTAACTGTAGCCTTGGGCCGTTTACGTAAAACACTGGGCGATTTTGTTTGCATAGCCGCCGTTATGTTATGCATACGGTGGTTTTGATCCTTTTTTGCAGATTTTGTCCAGACTCTTTTCTTAACATTCTCCCTTAATAAATTCCCAAAACTTCATGATTTGTTAATGATATAGAAATATTTGAAATTTCTTTGGGGGTACCTGCTGTGTTAGGGTACTTACATATAATTAACGCCAAATGGAAAAAGAAATACTGCTGAACTTAATAAACAAATACCTTTCAAACCAGGCTACGGCCGAAGAGGAAGAACTATTGTTAAGCTATTACAGCACACTCCAAAAAAATGAGTTGAAATGGGATGAGCTTGAAATGGGTGATGAAAATACAGCCAGGGTTGAGCTTTACAGTAAAGTATTATCAGAGATAAAAGCGCGCGAATCTTCATCAAAAAAGGTTTTTTTTATGAGGAGGTGGTTTATAGCAGCATCCGTAACCTTGTTACTGGGTGTTTCCGCTTCATTGTTCTTTTATTTAAAAAATGACAATTCTTTTTTATCAACTAAAAACAAAACACAGCCAATTAAAAACACTATTGCCCCCGGAGGCAATAAAGCCTTATTAACTTTAGCTAACGGTTCGAAAATTATTTTAGATGATGCCGCCACCGGCGAATTGGCCAAACAATCCGGCGTAAAAGTAGCCAAAGCGGCTAATGGCCAATTGGTTTACACTGTCGAAAATACATCATCCAATTCAGCCACATCTGGCCCAATAGCCTACAACACCATCGAAACGCCAAAGGGCGGACAGTACCAGGTTGATTTACCGGATGGTTCAAAAGTTTGGCTAAATGCAGGTTCTTCGCTAAAGTACCCAACAAATTTTAATGGTAACATCCGCAGCGTTCAATTAGCAGGCGAGGCTTATTTTGAGGTTGCTAAAAATGCTAAAAAACCATTCAGGGTTGTGAGTAACAACCAGGTGGTTGAGGTTTTAGGTACGCATTTTAACATCAGTTCGTACATCGATGACACTTCGGTTAAAACTACCTTATTAGAAGGTTCTGTTAAGGTATTATCCACCAAATCAAACCGATCAAAATTGCTGAAACCGGGCGAGCAATCCAATATCAGTTACTTAAATAGCTCATTATCTGTGCAAGAGGTAAATACAGAAGAGGTGGTGGCCTGGAAAAATGGCTATTTCCTTTTTGTTGATGAAGACCTGAAAAGCATTATGAGCAAGTTTGCCCGCTGGTATAATGTTGACGTAGAATACGCCGCCAACGTAGATAATTTAAGATTTGGGGGGATGGTTTCCCGATCAAGGGACTTAGCCCAGGCTTTGAAGATTATTGAACAGACAGGAAATATTAAAACTAAAATTGAAGGAAGGAGAGTTATCATTATGCCGTGATAATTACCCCCACATTAAGGTAACCTAAAAATAAGCCGGAAGTGCTCGAACACTCCCGACTAAAAAGTTAGGGCTTACCATGAAACTAAATTCGTAGTCCAATTACACCTTAAACCCAAACAAGTTCAAATGTATGAAATGTTATGAAATAAGTTTATGCAGGGTCCCCTGTATAAAAAATAAAGCTTTGTTGATTATGAAACTATCCATCATACTGTTGGTAGCAACCATACTTCAGGCAAGTGCTTCAGGTTACGCGCAAAAAATTACATTATCAGAAAAAAACGCCCCATTAGAAAAAGTTCTTAAAGAAATCAGGGAACAATGCGGATATGATTTTTTCTATAATTCAAAATTGATTAAGCAGGCTAACCCTGTAAGTATTAGTGTTCTGAATACCGAATTAGAGGAAGTATTAAAACTGACATTTAAAGGTCAGCCGTTTGTTTATAGTATAAGCGAGCAAACAATTATTATCAAACCTAAACCTTTTGAAACGCCGTCTCAGTCAACACCCGTTATAAAAGTTTCGGGTGTTGTTACCGATTCAAAGGGGCTTACTTTGCCAGGTGCAAGCGTGCGTATTAAGGGTACCGGCAAAGGTGTAGTAACTAATAGCGAGGGCCGGTTTACTATCGATGCCGATGTTAATAACGTGCTTGTTATTTCATTTGCAGGTTTTATAACTAAAGAAATTACGGTTACCGGGGCAACATCATCCCTTACTGTTCAATTACTTGACGATACCAAGGGCATAAATGAAGTTGTGGTTGTAGGTTATGGTAAACAAAAAAAGCTGACCATAACAGGGGCTGTAACAACAGTGAGCGTTGCCGATGTGACTACTCCAAACCGCTCACTATCTAACGCGTTGGCGGGTAAAGTTGCCGGGGTTATATCTATGCAGCGAAGCGGAGAGCCCGGCTACGATAACGCATCATTTACCATCCGGGGTATAGGTACTTTTACAGGTAATTCAAACCCGCTTATTATTATAGATGGTGTGCAGCGCGATGATGTAAACAGCACTTATGGAGGAGCTTATAACAACATCGATCCTGAGGATATTCAAAGTATTTCTTTGTTAAAAGATGCTTCGTCAACGGCAGTTTATGGTGCCAAAGGCGCCAACGGCGTTTTGATTATTACTACCAAAAGAGGTGTTGCAGGTAAGCCTAAAATTTCCTTAAAAAGCGAAATGAGCATGTCGGGCCTCACTAAAACGCCAAAAATGCTGGATGCTGTATCATGGATGAGGCTGCACAACGAGGCAACTACAAATGACGGTAACCTGCCTGCCTATTCTGAAGAAACTATTCAAAAAACGGCAAGCGGCTTAGACCCATACCTGTACCCTAATGTTAACTGGATAAAATCTGTTTATAAGGATTGGGCCCCAGGCTATAATACCAACCTGAATGTGAGCGGTGGTGCATCAGCTGTAAGGTATTATGTTTCTGCTTCTTTTTATGATCAGGACGGGAGTTATAAAGTTACCAAGCAAAATGGCTACAACCCCAATCTTAACTTTAAAAGGTACGATTTCCGATCAAATCTTGATATTGATTTAAGTAAAACCACCTTATTGTCGATGAACCTGGATGCGATGCTGGTGAGCAGCCGTTATCCCGGCTTATCGGCATCAAGTATCTGGTATGAATCGTATTTAACACCGCCTAATGCATTCCCGATACAATATCCGGGGGGCATATGGGCAGGTCCGTTTAACAACGGAGGTTCAAACCCGGTAAATGATATTCAAAACTCAGGCTATTCCAGCGAGTTTCGCCCTACCATCCAGTCTGTTTTTTCTATTAACCAAAAATTGGATGCCGTTACAGACGGTTTAAGCGCTATGGCCAGGTTTTCGTTCGATTCTTATAGCGAAAATGATAATGGCCGGACCGGAACCAATGACCTTTTTTTAGCCACATCAAGAGATCCGCAGGGTAATCTGGTATTTGGCCAATCGCGGTACGGAAGCCAGTTTTTGGGGTATACACAATCGTCCTCTGCGGAAAAAACAATGTACCTGGAAACAAACGTTAATTACGACCGGGCTTTTGGTAAACACCATGTCGGCGCATTGTTTTTATATAACATGAGGTCGAGGGTGGTTAGTTCGGCCGGGAGCGTTATTGGCTCTATTCCTTATAATAACCAGGGCCTGGCGGGCAGGGTAACTTATGCATACGCCGACAGATATTTGCTGGAGTTTGATGCCGGTTATACAGGTTCAGAAAATTTTGAAGCAGGTAAAAAATTCGGCTTTTTCCCCTCCGTTTCAGGCGGCTGGGTAATTTCAAGAGAGCCTTTTTTTAAGGGGCTTTCAAAGACATTTAATTTACTTAAAATAAGAGGCTCACATGGCCTTGTAGGTAACGATCAGATTGGCTCTGCCTATGGCATCACCAGGTTCCCCTACATCAATCAATATGGCAGCGGCGGATCTGTGGGTTTAGGATTAAACGGAACTGTATATGGCGGCACTACCGAAACCGTAATTGGGGTAGAGAACCTTACGTGGGAGAAGGCAACCAAAGATAATATCGGGTTAGAAATAGGGCTGTTTAACAAACTGAACATTACAATTGACGCTTATAAAGAAAGAAGGACCAATATCCTTGTTCAACGCAGTTCACTGTCGGGAATATTGGGTGTAAGCGGGGCCGTATTTGCCAATTTGGGCGAAATGAACAACCATGGTATTGAAGGCAACGTTGAATATAACGACAATATAGGTAAAGTATCCCTTCGTCTGTATGGTAACTTTACTTATAACAATAATAAAATTGTACAAAAAGACGAACCTAAACAGCTGTACGCTTATCAGCAGTCAACAGGGCGCAAGTATGGCGATAATTTGATGTACGTTGCCGAAGGGTTGTTTACATCCCAGGAAGATGTTGATAAAAGCCCGGGTCAGTTTGGAGCAATTTTAAGGCCTGGCGATATTAAATATAAAGACGTAAATAACGACGGTGTAATAAATAGCTTTGATAAGGTATACACCGGTAAATCTGATATACCTACTATATTATACGGCGCCGGCTTTACGGTTGGTTATAAAAAGTTCGATCTCTCGCTCTTCTTCCAGGGAACCTCCAATGTAATTATAATGGCCAATGGTTCGGCCATAACCGGCGCAGGTGCCGGTGGTGCGGGTATTGTGCCGTTTACGGGTATGGGTACATATCCATCAGGTATGCTTGCTAATCTTGAAAGCAGGTGGACAGTTGAAAACCCCAGCCAAAATGTAGATTATCCACGATTAGGTATTTCCAACCAAAATAGTAACAACTATCAGCCAAGTACCTGGTGGTCTAAAGATGCGAGTTTTGTTCGTTTAAAACAGGCAACATTAGGTTATACGCTTAGTCCACAGTTTCTTACAAATGCGGGTGTTAACTCGATTTACCTTTATTTAACAGGCCAAAACCTGTTAACATTCTCCAAATTTAAACTTTGGGACCCCGAACTCGGCTCTAATGGCGCGGGCTATCCACCGGTAAGAATACTTGCTTTTGGATTAAGGGCTGCGTTTTAGAAATAATGGATTTAAATCAATTTTAAAAGTATTTAAAGTTTTTCCAATGAAAAAAAATATACTAATTATGGCGGTTGGGGTATGGTTCCTGAGTGCCAGTTTATCGTCCTGTAATTATCTCAATAAAAAACCCGATAACCTGCTGACATCTGATCTGATTTGGAGCACCCGGGCCAATGCCGAATCATACCTGTACAATATATATGGATATATTGTTGAGACTGATGGAGGCGATTTTAGCGCCATGGGAGCAAGTGATGAATCATCTGTATCTATCCCGGGTACAAATGTACGGCAGATGGTTGCGGGCAACTGGAGTCCGGTAAATGCTTATTTTGACAACTGGGATAACTATTACAGGGGAATACGGTCGTCATTTATTTTTGAAGCTAATATTGACAGGGTCCCGCTGAGCCAGTTAAGCGTAACGTTAAAAAATCAATATAAAGCAGAGTCCCGTTTTTTACGCGGTTGGTTTTACTGGCAGCTGATAAAACAATACGGACCGGTTGTAAAAGTAACTGAGGCAATAAGCTTAAATGATGACTTCAATAAATACCCAAGATCATCTTTTGATGAATGTAAGGATTATGTTAACCAATTGATGGACCAGGCCGCGGCGGGCTTACCTGCCGAATGGGGCACAACAAGTAACTATGGCCGGCCAACAAAAGGCAGCTGCCTTGCGGTAAAAGCACAAATTGCTTTGCTGGCAGCCAGTCCGTTATGGAATGGTAATTCGGCCTTTGCGTCTTTTAAAAACCAGGATGGTAAGCAGCTGGCACCAACAGCATATGACGCTAATAAATGGAAAGTAGCTGCGGATGCCGCCAAAGCCGTAATTGACCTTGGCTCCTATAAATTGTTTACCAATCTTGACAATGGCGGAACCGTGTTTGATCCTTACCTGTCGGTAAGAGATCTATTCATTACCAACTGGAACAGCGAAATTATATTTTCGAGAAATTCATGGAATTACGCGGGATATACAAAATGCGTAACACCGGGAGCCGGAGGTTATAGCATGTATAATGCTACCCAAAACATTGTGGACGCATTTTACATGAATAATGGCAGAACCATTGACGACCCACAGTCTGGGTATGTTGCAAGCAATTTTGTGCAAAGTAATGGCGCAAAGTACTGGGAACACAAGAAGGGGCAGTGGAATATGTACGCCAACCGCGAACCACGGTTTTACGCTTACATTCAATATAACGGCCGCCCGGTATTACCTGCACCAACTGTTGATGATAAAAACTATTATTCCTCAACCGAAAATATTGATGGAACAGGCCGTGCCGAGTTTTATTATAATGGCAAGGCGGGTGCAAAGGCAAGTGGTGCCAGTAATAATATCACCGGGTATGATGTGTTGAAAAATGTAAGCCCTGCTGATAACATAAGGCAGTGGACTGCCAATTACCGCCCTTTTATATTGATAAGGTATGCCGAAATTTTGCTGGATTATGTTGAGGCTTTAAATGAGTACGATCCGGCTAATCAAAATATTGTGATTTACCTTGACCAGATCAGGAGCAGGGCTGGCTTGCCCGGTATAGAAACTGTTTACCCAGGTGCTATAGGAAACAAAGATTTGATGCGCAAATACATTTTGAGGGAAAGGCAGGTAGAGTTGTGCTTTGAAAGCGACAGATACTATACCTTGATAAGAAGGCTATCATTGGGTGCCGACGAAAACCAAACCATTTATGGACTAAATGTAAATACCGACGATCAGGGCCAGGGATTTTCGTTTGGAGCTTTTTATAACAAAACGCTTTTCCAAAAAAGAGTATGGAACAATAAAATGTACCTGTTCCCAATTTCCCAGTACCAGTTAGACCGCGATAGGGCATTAGTACAAAATCCCGGTTGGTAAATGTGTGTTTTTATTTGCCCAAAAGGCAATAAAAGGTGTATAAAAAAATAAATAATTAAAGAGTAATTATTCAAATGAAGACATTCATAAACATAATGGCAAAAAGTATAAATCAATACTTACTTGCCGGCGGGGTTTTTATAATGCTGGCTTTTATAAGTTGTAAAAAAGATAAAGCTCCCGCGCATAATGCCAATTCGCCAATTAGCATCAATAGCTTTATCCCGGCGCAGGGCGGCGGCGGCACAGAAGTATTGATTAATGGTACAAATTTTTCAACAGACACTTCGCAAATTGCTGTTACCCTGAATGGTGTAAAGCTGAAGATTATTGGCGCCAATACCACACAAATGATGGTAGTAGTACCCAAAAAAGCAGGCAGCGGACCTATTGTTGTAACTATAGGTAAAGGAACCGCTACAAGCACAACTAACTTTACTTATCAATACACCAGGACTGTAACTACCCTGGCCGGGTCGGGTAAAGCCGGTTTTGCCAATGGCCAGGGAGCGGATGCCCAGTTTGATTTTAATGGCCAGGGCTGGTACAGGAGTTGTGGCGTAGCTGTTGACGATAACCTGAACGTTTATGTTGCCGATCCCGGGAATCACTGTATCCGGAAAATTGATACCGGCGGAAACGTTACAACGCTGGCCGGTAATCCGGGAGTTTCTGGTTATTCTGATGGAAAAGGCACAGCCGCAACTTTTTCTTTGCCTTATGATGTGGCTGTTGACGCCCAGGGCAACGTATATTCTGTCGATCCCGGGAATTGGGACATCCGTAAAATATCTCCCGACGGTACAGCTACTACCTGGGCCTGGGGAAACCAATCGCCCTGGAGTGTGGCTGTTGATAAAACTACCGGCTATGTTTATTATTCAAGCTGCTCCAGCCCGGGAAACATTTACCAGGTATCGGCTCAATGGACTGCTAAAGAAGTTATATCAGGCCTCAATTATCCCGCAGGCATCAAGTTTGATAAAACCGGTAATCTATACGTATCAATGAACGGAGACCACGTTATTAAAAAATACACCGCCGGCACCTGGCAAGGCAGTATCATTGCCGGGCAGCAGGGGAGTGCCGGGTATGTGAACGGAGGGCCAGCAGTATCAAAGTTTTCGTTGCCCTGGGGCATCGCTGTAGATAATAATAACAATGTATATGTTGCAGGTAACGGGACCGTTTATGGCGATATCAGCCATCCGGACCAAAGTATCCGCTATATACAGGCAGGTACGTTTGACGTAAGCACCTTTGCCGGAAGCAGCACAGCAGGTTATACCGATGCAATTGGAGGCTTTGCACTTTTTAGTGCGCCAACAGGTGTCGCTGTCGACAAAAACGGAACAGTGTATGTGCTGGATAAAAATAATAACAGAATAAGGAAAATAGTTTCAGAATAATGCAATCAGCACGCTGAATAGTTTCCCGAATCAATGCTGTAAATCATTGATCATCTGTTTCCGACAAGCACTCCTTTTATTATTCGGAAAGTCATTTGAGTAGTAGTTTATGATTGTTTGGTTTGTATAGTGCCCCGTAGCAGACACCTAACTGCTGCAGGGGCTATACTTTACAGCTTTATTTATCAGGAAGCAAAAAGCAGCACACATTTCTTAATTAAAAAACCGCAATGAAATTTTGTATCAATATTTTGTTAGTATCTGTTTTGGCTGTACAAACGCTGGCTTGCAGTAAAAAAACTGCCGGCAGCAATGTAGTACCCTTGAGCAGTACTCACGTTTATTACGTATCAGCTAATGGTTCCGACGCTAATCCAGGCACAATTAGTTCGCCTTTTCAAACCATCAATACTGCATTAAGCCGTGCCGTGCCTGGTGATACAGTTATGGTTAGGGGGGGCACTTATTACGATAAAGTGGTGTTTCCGAAATCGGGAATAATGAATAAGGTAATTACGGTAAAGGCGTATCCCGGAGAAAAAACTGTAATAGACGGAAGCAAAATAATAGTTTCGGGCTGGATCTCATTAATTACCCTAAGCAATGTAAAGTATATATCATTGGAGGGTTTCGATATCTGCAATTTTACAAGTGCAACTTTTAATACTGATCCGGAGGGGATAGCCATTAACGGCGATTCGCGCGACATCACCATCAAAAACTGCAATATCTATAACATAAAAAGCAACGCGTCATTAGCCGATTGGCGAAGCGCTCATGCTATACTGGTAATAGGTAACGGAACTACGGCTATTACCAACCTGGTTATCACCGGATGTACCGTACATGATACACAGACCGGTACAAGCGAAAACGTAACGTTGGCAGGTAATATAGACGGCTTTGTTTTTAGCCATAATAAAGTATACGATACTGAAAACATAGGGATAATTATTGCCGGTGGCGATAACCTTAATAAAAATGGGGCAGTTGCTACCAATTACGCCCGTAACGGGGTAATAAGCGATAATGAGTTTCACGATAACTCCATGATCAAAACGCCGGAAATTTGGGGCCCCGACCGGTATGGCGCCATATCAATTTACGTTTGCGGCGGCGCTAACACCATTATAGAGCGTAATAAAGTATATAACAGCGATCGTGGGATAGGGTTGGTAAGCGAAAGCAATGTATATGCCACCAAAACCACCATTGTGCGAAACAACTTTGTATACAACTGCTATCGTACAGGCATATACATGGGCGATTATTTAAACTATACATCCGGCGGAACTAAAGACTGCTATGTGGTAAACAATACGCTGTATCAAAATGATCGTGTTGTGGGTGCATTTGGTGAGATTGAAGGCGAGATAAGGCTCACGGAGCATTGCGACAACAACGTAATAAAAAACAATATTGTGTATGCAAGGCCGGTTGATGTATTTATCCACAAGTATACTTCAACTGGGAGCAATAATATAATTGATAACAATTTGTACTATACCACAGGCACGCCGCAATGGATCTGGAATAGTACCAACGGTACACCATATACCGATTTTAATGCGTGGAAGACCGCCACCGGCAGCGATGCCAGTTCAATAAATGGCGCCAACCCGTTATTACAGAGTACTTCGCAGCCTGATTTGCATATACAGTCATCATCCCCTGCAAAAAATTCGGGCCAGGTAATTTCAGCCGATATCAACGGGACGACAGATATTGACGGCAATACGCGGATTGTGAACAACAAAATAAGCAAGGGTGCGCAGCAGTAAAGGTTTTTAATTTAAAACGAACGGCAATGAAACGTAATATCAATATTTTTTTAATGCTTGGCTTTGCTGCGCAGGTATTTGGTTGCAGTAAAAAAAACGGTGCAGCAGTAGTAACACCTTCTGGCAATGCTCATGTTTATTATGTATCTGCCAACGGATTAGAATCGAATAAGGGAACGATTGATGCGCCTTTTCAGACCATTAATAACGCGCTAAGCCATACCATCCCCGGCGATACAGTAATTGTAAGAAGTGGGACGTATAGTGAAAAAGTGGTATTCCCCAAGTCGGGAGTAATGGATAAGTATATTACATTGAAAGCCTACCGTGGCGAGAAACCGGTTATTGACGGCAGCGCTTTTAGCGTTAATGGCCGCGAGGCGCTGGTAACCATTGATAAAGCTAAGTTTATTGTGGTTGATGGATTTGAAATACGCAATTTTAAAACATCTACCGGCGATCCTAAAGCCATTATGGTTGAGGGCGGATCTGACTACATCACCATAAAGAACAACACTATATATGGTATTGATTATACCCAGCTGCCGCTGAACGGCGGAGGCAACGCCATTTTAATTATCGGGAACACGTCCGATCCGGTAACTAATATTACCGTTACCGGGAACACCATACATGATTGTAAAACCGGATACGGCGAAAATCTGACTGTTAATGGGTATGTTGACGGGTTCGCCATTACAAACAATACCATCTATAACGCGCAAAATATTGGTATTGATGCTGCCGGCGGTTACGCTGCCAATGCCGACCCTGCACTTAATTATGCGCGAAACGGGGTCATCAGCGGTAACACCCTGTATAATATTGAAAGCAAAAGAGGGCCGCTTGGCGGGCATGGCGCTATAGGTATTTATGTAGATGGCGGCAGAAACGTGGTAGTAGAAAAGAACAGGGTATCTGTTACAGATAGGGGGATTGGCGCCGTAAGCGAAACAAATGGATTTCCTACTGATCACGTTACCATAAGGAACAACCTGGTATACAACTGTTGGTGCTCGGGTATTTACATGGGGGGGTATTTGAATTATACCGGCGCGGGAACAAGTAACTCATTCATTGTAAATAACACCTTATACAATAATAATCAGGCATTAGGCGCTTTTGGTGAAATAGAAGGGGAAATTAGTATCAGGGAAGATTGCACTAATAATGTGATTAAGAACAATGTTATTTATGGAGGTGCATCAGATATGTTTGTTCATAAGTACACGGCTAAAGGATCCGGAAACGTTATTGATTACAATCTGTATTATACCACGGGTGCCGCACAGTGGACCTGGAACGGCGTATCCTACACCGATTACAATGCCTGGAAGGCCGCCAGTGGCGGAGATGCTAATTCTACAACTGGTGCCGATCCTTTATTCATAAATACATCCGGCCTCAATCTTCGTTTGCAATCATCTTCTACTGCAAAAAATAGCGGGCAGGTTATATCAGATGTTGTTAATGGTAATACAGATTTTGATGGCAACGCGCGTATTGTTAATCAGCAAATAAGCAAAGGTGCTTATCAATAACCATTAGTTGTATATGCAGGTTACGCATACGGCTTTGGTTTTGCAATTATAGAACAATACACGGGTGACGTTAACCCTTTAATTATTTGACTTCAACGATTTTTTTGGACTAAGACTAATAGATAATAAATACCCATTGTTTTAATCTCGTTTATCAAATGGAAAAGATCCCGACAATTAAAGAGATAGCTAAACGCTTAAAAGTAAATGCATCAACGGTATCCCGGGCCCTTCATGGGCACCCCAGTATTGGCCTGGTAACAACCATGAGGGTTAATAAGGTAGCAAACGAATTAAATTATGAGCGTAATCAAACCGCGGTTTTTTTTAAGCAACGAAAAACATTCACTATCGGTGTTATTCTTCCTGATTTTTCTGATGCTTTTTTTTCTTTGGCTCTTAGCGGCATTGAAGATTATGCGAGTAAAAAAAACTACAATGTTTTTATCGGGCAGTCATTAGAAAACCCCGATAAAGAAAAAGGAATCCTGCAAACTATGAGGAATCACCGGTTAGATGGCATCATTATATCTATAAGTAAAAATACTACCGATTATGAAGTGTTTAACCAATTGAAAAAATATAATATCCCCATCGTATTTGTTGATCGTATACCCGACATGGAAGATATACATTATTCGGCTTGTAACCTCCAATCGGGAATGTTACAGGCCATTGAGTGTTTAATAGCAAAAGGGCACCGCAATATTGGGTTAATTAATGGCCCATGGCAGTTAGCAGCAAGTAAAGAACGTTTGGAGGCTTATCAAAAAGGGCTTAGCGATCATCAAATTGACATAAAGCCAGAGTTTGTTGTGTATTCAGACCTATCGCGTGAGCGAAATCAGCAGGCCATGGACGAGCTTATTTCATTGGCGGAAAGGCCCACAGCCGTCATCACTTTTAACGATTATGTGGCCCGGGATGCAATGGGGCAGGTAAAAACCCACAATTTGGTAGTCAATCGCGATATCAGCTTTATTAGTTTTGCCAATTCGCCTATCTGGAGTTTTACGGATAATTCGCCGCTCGCATCTATCGAACAGTTCCCTAAAGAGCAGGGCGTAAAAGCTGCAGAAATACTTTTCAAGTTAATTGACGACCGTGCTAAAGAAACTCCATCAATCCCTGGCTTTCACCGGGTTGTATTTGATTCAAATATGATATCTCACCCGGTTAATTTTATAGCATAAGCCCCATTTTTTAATATTCCAATACAAAAGTGCCGCTATACTTTAAAGCGGTACTTTTTTGTAAAGCATCAGGTGTTTTAATGCTTAACAGTCCGTTTTTATAATCCCATTTCAGTTTTTGAACACTGCCCAGCAAGCTTACTTTTTTAACTTGTTTAATGTTATTTACCGGAAAACTTACGTTGGACGGTAGGTTTACCATATCTTTTTCAGACAGCCAAAAAGCATATAACGTTTTCGTGGTCTTCGATTTAGTAAAATAAATATTCCCGGCAGAGTAGGGGGCTACCGGCTCTGAACCATAAATACCCTTCCCGTTAATTTTCATCCAATCCGCAATATCCTGCAATCTTTGATAGGCAACCGGATTCCAGTCGCCGTCAGGTCCCGGTGCTATATTAAGCAGCAGGTTACCGCCGCGCGAAACTATTTTTATCAATGTTTGCACCAGTTGCCGACTGGGTTTAAATTCATCATCCGGCACGTAACTCCAATATTTACCAATGGTCATACATGTTTCCCATGGGTACGATAAAGGTTTATCCGGTACTTCCTGTTCTGGGGTGGTATAGTTTTCAAATTCGCCGGCAACTGTTCTGTCTACCATAATAAGGCCTGGCTGATGGCTACGTCCCATTTTGGCTATTTTGGCCATATCAAGATCCTGGTTATAGTGCTGCGGATCGTTATCATTTGTTGGCAAGGGCCTTACCCAGCCTCCATCGAGCCATAAAATATCTACTTTGCCATAGCCCGTCATCAATTCTTCAATCTGGTTATAAGTAAAATCTTTAAATTTTTGCCAGCGTTCGGGGTAGCGTTGCGGGGAATAATTAACATTGTGGTCTTTAGGGGGAAAGTACGACCACCAATAGTTTTGGTTGTGCCAATCTGGTTTGGAGAAATATGCCCCGATCATAAAATTATCTTTGCGGAAGGCGTCAAATATTTCTTTCGTCACATTGCTACGCGGATTTTTCGAGAAAGGGGTTTTGGTGTCCGTAATTTTATAATCCGTTTGTTTGGTGTCAAACATGCTAAAGCCATCGTGGTGTTTGGTTGTAAACACCATGTAATTCATGCCCGCCGCTTTTGCGGCTTTAGCCCATTTTTCGGGGTTAAAATTTATAGGGTTAAACGTGGTTTGCAGGTTTTCATAGGCTTTTTTATAGGTGAAATAATCAGCACTATAGGGGCCGGTACGTGTAACCCAGTCATCGGGACAAATAGTCCAGCTTTCTGCCACGCCCCATTGGCTGTAGGTGCCCCAGTGCATAAACAAACCAAATTTTTGGTCCTGCCATTGGGCAAGCTTTTTCCGTACCAGGGAGTCTTTAGGAGCCTGGTACGTAGTGGACATTTCGTGCTCGTTTTGCGCGAGCGCCGCCTGGCCACAAGCCAACAAGCAGAGGCCAAGTATGAATTTTTGGATCATGATAAATGGATATATTTTAATAGCAGGGTATATTGCATTAGTTCAGTATCAATTCAATTACCGGTATCTCGGTATCAGGTTTGGTCTCCGGTAGATTTAACACAAGGTCATTTCCTGCATTTTTTGATTTGCTATCCGTTTGAATTTCTGAGGCATCGTGCAAAAACTGTATATATTTTACTTTGTCCTTGTATCCTGGTAAAGTGATTGTTTTGCCCGGGTACTCCAACAAATGCATATACAAACGCCTGGTATTGGCATTGTAAGTAAGCATGGTATGTTCAGGGGCTTTAAATATTTCCGGTGCTTCGGTGCATCCATAAATAGCGCGGCTGTTGTATTTCATCCAGGCTGCTATTCCGTCAAGCCTTTCATTGGCACGTTTATCAAATAAACCACGTGCAGTAGGGCCCACATTCAACAGCAGGTTACCGCGTTTGCTTACAGCCTCTATCAGCATCGTAATTAACTGTTTGGTGCTTTTCCAACTGTTTTCGTCACGGAAATACCCCCACGAACCAGAAAACGTTTGGCAGGTTTCCCAATAAGTTTTGTAATCGTTTTTTTGGGTCCATTCAGTTAAGTTTACCTGTTCGGGTGTCAGGTAGTCCCATCCGTCCTGGTATTCGTTTATATCAAGGCGATTATCAATTATAATATTGGGCTGTAGTTTTCTTATTTCTTTAACCAATTCAACAGATCCCCAGTCTTTACTGCCTTTACCACGTTTTCCCATGTCGGTGTATGAAAAATCGAGCCAAAGCATATCAATTTTACCGTAGTTGGTAAGCAGTTCTTTAATCTGGTTGTGCATGTAGGTGCGGTACCTGGCCATATCCCGGCCTTTATTCAACTTATCGTAATCCTCGTCCTTTTCGCTTGCCGGTTGCAATGGGTGCAAAACATCAACCGTAAAATCAGGGTGATGCCAATCCAACAGCGAGTAATAGAAACCTATTTTTATGCCTTCGGCTCTAAATGCATTTACAAACTCTCTTACAAGGTCTCGTTTAGCTGCGGTATTGGTGGCTTTATAATCGGTGTATTTTGAATCAAACAGGCAAAACCCTTCGTGGTGTTTGGTAGTAAGTACGGCATATTTCATTCCGGCTGCTTTGGCTTTTTTTGCCCATTCTTTAGGGTTAAACAAGTCCGGGTCAAACTCGTCAAAATAAGGCTGGTATTGCTTATCGGTCATGCGTTCCCATCTTTTTACCCATTCGTGCCTTGCGGCTTGTGAGTAAAGCCCCCAATGAATAAACATGCCAAACCGATCGTTGGTCCACCAGGCCATGCGTTTAGCTTTTTGTTCGGGTGTTTCTGTTCCTATTTTCTTTTGGGCATACGAGGAGGAAAATACCAGGGATATTAATAACGTAATTAAGACTGTTTTTTTGAGTTGACGCATAGCGGTCTGTTAGTTTGAATTAAATTAGGTATACTAAGTTTACATCGATAAAATTTGGTTAACCACTTCCTGTAAAGGCCTGTGTGGTTTTTCGGGATTTAGCTTCTGGTTTTCATCCACCCATTTGCGTTCCCAGGAAAAGTAATCGGGCTCGGGAGCGTTTTTGCCCTGCAGGTTACCACGCAGGTAATCAAAATAAATTTCCCAGCGGGGCAGGTAATAACTATTTATCAGGCCGGCCCATTCTTTATAGGCATATTCATGCAGGTTATCTTCGGTACGTATGTTTTCTCCCCAATAAGTAATCTGCATTAAAGCGTTTTTTAAGTTATTTGCTTTCTCTTCAGCAGTGTTTCCGTTGGCTATGGATTGTTTGAGATAGGTGTTGAGCCTGAAGTAACCATCTGTATTCAGCAAGTCGTCTGTCAATTTTATCATGTGCAGAAACTTTTCACTTGCCTTGTTAAAGGCCGGTAAATCCTTGTTGTTATAAGCTGTTACCAAGTCATTAAAAACAAGAGTTCCTTTATTTGACAGCACCTGCCTAACCATGTTGATGAGATCTATTTTGTAAGTAGCCGAATTCATGAGCCCGGGTGCAGCCAGTGCAAATTCTTTTACCGCTTTTTCAAATTGTACAGTATCATAATTCCGGGTAAGCGTGCCCCAACTGGAGATTGACTTAACTTTAAGCGCGGGCCTTGCACAAAAAATAGATTCGCCGGCCCCTTCCTGATAACCGGGAAGGCTTTGATAAATGGTTTGTAAAAAGCCCTGCCAGGCATTACTTGTATGCGCATTGTTTACACCATAACGGTATTTGGCGTAATTATTAATCCAGGTACGGGTATCAACATGTTCTGTGCGCCAGCCCAGTTCGAGCATCAAATCATAGTCTGGGGGATTATTGTTGATGCCTTCGGGCATTATACCAACACCCTTAAGATAATTGCTGTAAGTGCTTTCCCTGGCCCTGTAAATTTCATCGGCAAAGCGTTGTAATTTGCCGTATACACCGGGGCGTTCGCCAAAATTGTTAACACTGCACCATATAAACGGTGTGTTATCATAGGCTTTACGTTTTTCCCAGTTGTTGGTAAACTCGCCAAAAAGTTCCTGTACTAATACTTTTGATTTGTCAAGACCATCAAGCATGGCTTGTTTAGGGTTATCCTGCCAGCCCTGCAACACCCATACCGAGCCCGGATAATAACTTTGCATTGATGCCTGTATGCTTGCCCCGGCCTTTTTCAGATCAATACCGTCGGTTTTACCCCCCTCATGAAAAGGATCGCCTGCAAAAAAATGGATGTTTTTACCATATAATGCCTGCATTTCGCTGTAATATATACCCGCTACGCGGCTAAATTCAGGGTCAGTAGGGTCAAGTATGTCGGGTCGTTTAAAAGCCCCCCAGTTACCCTGGTCTATAATGTGTGCCTTGCTTTTATTTTTTAACGTACTTGGCACCATTCCATAAAAGCCCTGCAACACAGGTTCTATCCCCAGTTCCTGCATTCGCTTTATCATTTTTTGCTGAATCAGCTTGCGGTTGTCAATCTGGCTTTGTGGCATCGGCCCGCCCCAGCCTTCAATATTGCCCATCAGCCACCATGCGGTATAAGCGGGGCCAACTATAAAGTTGTTAATTTCATTTTCGTTATACCCTATCTTCCTCAATGTATTTTGCCATACCGCTTCCATACCTTCAACGGTAAGCATCGTATTAACACCATTTAGCGCCATCCAGTCAAGCTCCCGTTCCCAATCGGCCCAGCTATAAAAACTCATGGTATAGTTATACGTACAATAATTTAATGCATAACGATACTTAGCCTCCGCTTTTACAGTCTCTTTTTTGCCAACAGCCGGAATCGGAAACACAGGTGCCAGGTTATCGCCCATGTGCGACATGGATCTGTGGCAATAATATTTTAAATACCAGTTTACACCAACTGCCGCTGCATTAGGCCCTGAAGCGCTGATCACCAGTTTGTTTTTTACCGTTTGTAGCTGGGCTATTTCGGAGTCGGGAGATTTTAAGGTCTTGAAAATAATATGATCACTTAACCAGGGAGCACGCCTTTTAACCAGTGCTTTTACCGGTTCAAATTGTTGGGCAAAAAGATGTATAGGCAAAAGTAGAACAAGCAGAAAAGTTAGTTTTCGCATATAAAAATATTGATTTTTAGGGTTAACATCCTCGAAACTAACTAAAATTAAAATAGAAAATAAGGCGCAGCCCGGCGCTGTTGCTGCATAAAACTTACGCAAACGTTTGTTGCGGCATGCGCAAACGGTTGCGTAAGTTTTCACTATTTTTTTCGATTATTATTTTGCTACCATTGTATCTCAAAGGCCATATTTTACCAAATGGCGCCCCTTTCATCGTTAAAAATCATCTTATAAAATGAAGAAAATCATAATCAGCCTTATCATTTGCACAGTTGTAAGTGTGGTTTCATTTGCGCAAACAACAACCTCTGCCGATTCATTGATGGGGGCTACGATATTGAGCAAGCGTACCGATGCCGCGATGCAAAAATGGCGCGACAATAGATTCGGGCAATTTATCCATTGGGGTTTGTATGCCGTGCCTGGCGGGCAGTGGAAGGGTAAAGATTATCCGGGTGCTGCTGAATGGTTAAAAGCCGATGCGCACATTTCCGCGGCAGAATATGCCGAACTCATCCATCAGTTTAATCCTCAAAAATATAACCCAACAGAATGGGCCCGTATTGCTAAAAATATGGGTGTAAAATATGTGATCCTGACAACTAAACATCACGAGGGATTTTGCCTGTGGCCCAGTGCCTTTACAGATTTTTCTATAGCATCAACACCTTATAAAAAAGATTTACTGATGCCTTTTGTAAAGGCCTATCAAAAGGAGGGGATTGATGTTTATTTCTATTATTCTATCCTTGACTGGCATCATCCCGATTACCGGTCGGTTATACAATCGGATGATGATCAAAAGGCTTTTGAACGGTACTTTGCATTCGTTAAAAATCAACTGAAAGAGCTGATAACCACTTATCCAGGTATTAAAGGCCTTTGGTTTGACGGGCAATGGGAAGCATCGTATAAAAAGAACTACAAAATGGGTTATGAGCTGGAGCAATATTGCCGGGCATTAAAACCGGGTATTATTCTCAATAACCGCATTCGTACAGATGCGCAGGGACATGTAGATCATGATTATAAAAGACGGCATTTTGGCGATTTTGACGGCAGCTTTGAGCGTCGTTTACCATCAAACGTAAAAAGCCTTGATTTTGACTGGGAAGCCTGTATGACCGTTCCGGAAAATCAGTGGGGATACCACAAAATATGGTTGGGGCATACAAAAACTGCTTACGAAATAGAAGAAATGCTGGCCACCTGCACCGCGATGGGTGGTAATTTTGTACTCAATTTTGGCCCCCAGCCCGATGGTACTATCCGTACCTATGAGCAAAACCTGGCCAAAGAGGTTGGCGCATGGATGAAAACCAATTCGGCTGCGATATATGGCTGCGATAACGCAGGCCTGGAAAAGCAGGACTGGGGCTATTTTACACAAAAGCCGGGTGATGACAAGCTTTACATGGTAGTTTTTAATATACCTGTATCAAAAGCATTAAAATTAAAGCTTCCTGAAAAAACGAGTATTGCAGATAACTCGCTTTTAACTGATAGCCTTCAAAAATTTACAATCGAGAAAACGTATGGAAACGAATATTACCTGCATTTAGGAGAAGCTAAGTTTAGCCAACCATTTGTGATAACACTCCAATTAAAAAAGGATTGACCGATTTTGGATCAAATAGCTACAGGCTTAAAATTTTGCTAATAGTGATACAGCTATTGCCCCTTATAAATTTATAACACGATTTTAAAATTGTTTTTTTTAATGAAGAAAAGTATTGTTTGGTTACTCTTATTATTAGCCGGATTGAGTTCCCGATCCGCCTTTGGTCAGCAGGAAATTAACGAGCCGTTTAAAATTGGCACGGAGTCATTTATATTGAACGGTAAGCCCTTTGTTATTCGTTGTGGCGAGATGCATTACGCGCGTATACCCAGGGCGTATTGGAGGCACCGGCTAAAAATGGCGAAAGCTGTTGGCTTAAACGCGGTATGCGCTTACCTGTTTTGGAACTTCCAGGAAACAGAGTCTGGGAAGTTTACCTGGGAAGGGCAGGCTGATGCAGCCGAATTTTGTAAAATAGCGCAGGAAGAAGGCTTATATGTTTTATTGCGCCCCGGCCCATATTCATGTGCCGAGTGGGAATTTGGCGGCCTGCCATGGTGGCTGTTAAAAAAGAAGGACATTCAATTACGTACCCAGGACGCTTACTACATGGAACGTTGCCGCCGATATTTAAAAGAAGTTGGCCGTGTGTTAAGCCCTTTACAAATAACTAAAGGCGGCCCCATACTAATGGTACAGGTTGAAAATGAATATGGAAGTTACGGCACGGATAAGGAATACATTTTAAAAATAAGGGACTATTTAAAGGAGGCAGGCTTTACCGTTCCCTTGTTTACCTGCGATGGCACTGTTCAGCTAAAAAACGATGTTCAGAAAGATATTTTTGCCGTCGTGAATTTCGGCAATAATCCCGAAGCCGGATTTAAGGCCTTGCGCCAGGTACAGCCCACCGGTCCGCTGATGTGCGGCGAATATTACCCGGGCTGGTTTGACAGCTGGGGCGCGCCGCACCATACGGGCTCAAATGATCATCTTATCAAAGAAATTGGCTGGATGCTTGATCATAAGGCGTCTTTTAGCATTTATATGATCCATGGCGGCACATCATTCGGCTTATGGGCAGGCGCAAACTGTCAGCCTTATGCCCCCGAAACATCGAGTTATGATTATGATGCGCCTATAAGCGAAAATGGCTCTGCAACTGCAAAATATGATGAGTTGCGTAACACGCTTAAAAAGTATCTTCAGCCAGGCGAGGTATTGACGGACGTGCCCGCCGCGTTACCGGTACAAAAAATACAGCCTTTTAATCTTACCATGGTAGCCCCAATAATGAGTCAACTGGGAAAACCTGTATTAAGTGATACCACACTTTTTATGGAAGATTTGAACCAGGGTTACGGAATGATGGTTTATGAAACAACATTGCCGGCTGGCCCGAAAAGTAAACTGGATTTTACCGAAGTACATGATTATGCAGAAGTTTTTATTGATGATAAACTTATTGGTGTACTAAACCGGGTAAAAAATGACCATGTAATTGAAATTCCTTCACTTATTAAGTGTACCAGGCTCAGGGTTTTTGTTGAAGCCATGGGGCGGGTTAATTACGGTTATTACCTGCACGACCGTAAGGGCTTGCAAGGCGAAGTTTATAACATAACAGGGGGGCAAAAAGTGATGTTAAAGGGCTGGAAACATTATTCCATTCCATTGGGCGAAGGCAACCCTGCATTTAAATATAAACCAATTAATGCCGTAGCTAAGTTGAATGAGCCCGCGTTTTACAAAGGATACTTTAATGTAAAAAGCAAGGATGATTTTTATTTGGATATGCGCTGGTTTAAAAAAGGTGTTACCTGGATAAACGGGCATTGCCTGGGCCGGTACTGGAACATTGGGCCAACCCAAACCATGTATGTACCCGGAGTATGGCTAAATAATGGGAAAAATGAAGTAGTGGTATTGGATATGCACCAGCCATCTGCTGCCCGCCTGCAAGGTTTGGATAAACCAATATTGGATAGTCTTACAGAAATAAAAGCTATGAGCAGCAATCATCGTAAAGCCGGGCAACAGTTCGGAAATAATTTGAATAGCTTGTTATATTCGGGAGTAATGGAAAATTCTACTAAATGGCAAACATTTACGTTCCCCATAAAAAGCGGTCGTTATATTGCCCTGGAAGCTTTAAACAACTTTGTGGGCGATCAGTTTAGCTCATTGGCCGAGCTCGAATTGCTGGATGAGAACGGAAATCAAATACCCCGCGGCTTGTGGAAAGTGGTTTATGCCGATAGCGAAGAACTGAAAGGCGAAGACGGCAAATCAGAAAACGTGTTCGACCTGCAGTACACCAGTATCTGGCATACCCAATGGAAGGATAATGCCACCAAACACCCGCACCAGGTTGTTATAGACCTGGGAGGTAAAACAACCATAAGTGGTATTAAAATGCTGCCGCGGCAGGATATGGAAACCGGAAGGATTAAAGATTTTAAACTTTATTTGGCCGATAAACTTTTTAATGGTTTATAATGTCAATTTTAAGGCATCGTTACTTGTTGCCAGATAGTGATCATAAGGTCGCTTTATTTCACCGGCTATATGTCTGTGACCGAACTTTCGGGTTATTACGTAAGACAATTATCTTTTTCCATCTTTCTGGGTAGTCAAGGTATCCTTTCGTCAGAATTCATAACTGATTCCGCCATGGAATATAAATGAATTCTGACGATAAGACACGTTGGCTACCCGGTTATTGAGTTTGCAGAACCCTTCGAAGGGCACTTTTTGATCCATATTAAATATTTCCAGTCTTTGCGAAAAAGTATGACCGGCAATCAGGTTCAATTTCCATCGCTGGCTAAGTTTAAAGTCATAGATGAGTCCCGCACTATTTTGCCGCAAATGTATGTATTGATCTTTGTCATCCCCATTAAGCCGGTACATGCTGTCATTTAGTGATGCGGTAATTCCCTGCCAAAATAAGGTCTTCTTAGTTGCGGAGCATATCCCGATGCTCTAAATTTCGCCGGGTTACCAGTCGTGCTTTTCGAATTTGCACGTTAAGCAATAATTAAGCTTTTATTAATTACCTCCGCTTTACTTTATAAGCAATCAATTATCCATGTGAAAATTTCACAAATCTGCTAAACAAATTAATCTGCATCTATGAAAAGGAAACTCTTTGTACCCCCATAGCTGGTACGCAAGTCCGTCGTTTAACCAATTATTAAATTTTAATACCAATTATTTATGAATTTCAAAAAAACCAATCTTATCTTGATGATGGCTTGCGCAGCTGTTATCATCAGTTGTTCCAAGAACAAACTTAGTCCCCCTTCTACAACTTCGGATGGGAAGATACCCAAGCTCAAAACTACGGCTTCTTCCGTCGGCGATGTTGTTGGCAAAGTAATCGTAGGCTACCAGGGCTGGTTCGCAGCGCCCGGCGACGGCTCGCCCCTTAATACCTGGTGGCATTATGCCTCGGGCGACCCTTTTGGTGTCCCCACGCCAACTAATGCCAGTATCATATCCTGGCCCGATGTTCGTGAATATACCAGCACCTACACGGCATCCAACTTTGGCAACCTGGGCAATGGCCAGCCCGCCAAATTGTTCTCTTCGTTTAATGATCAAACAGTAAATACCCATTTTTTATGGATGCAACAAAACAATATTGATGGAGCGGCCTTACAACGATTTAACCCCAACGGACAGGAAGGGCCAATCCGTGATGCTATTACTGCTAAAGTTAAAACGGCAGCCGAGACCTATGGCCGTAAATTTTACATTATGTATGATGTGGGCGGGTGGACAAACATGCAATCTGAAATTAAAACAGATTGGACCAACAAAATGGCCGCCTATACCTCATCATCGGCTTACGCTAAACAAAATGGCAAGCCCGTTGTGTGTATATGGGGTTTCGGTTTTAATGATAATAATCACCCCTGGTCGGCAGCCGTATGTCTTGATGTTATTAACTGGTTTAAAGCCCAGGGTTGTTATATAATTGGCGGCGTATCTGCTTACTGGCGCGATACAAATAGCACCGAGGTAAGGCCCGACTTTTTAGCAACTTATAATGCACTGAACATGATCTCGCCCTGGATGATTGGGAAGATTTCAAATACCTCGGAAGCCGATGGTTTCTACACCGACCATAATGTTGGGGACCAGGCTTATTGTAATGCTAACGGTATTGATTACCAGCCATGTGTTTTGCCGGGAGATTTGCAAAAACACCAAAGAGTACACGGTGATTTTATGTGGAGGCAATTTTATAACATGGTAAGACTGGGCGCCCAGGGTATTTATATTTCCATGTTTGATGAATATAATGAGGGTAACCAGATTGCCAAAACTACCGAGACGTCGGCCTACACACCCGCTGGTTTGGGCTTTTTCTCGTTGGATGAAGATGGTACAGCCTGTTCTGCAGATTATTATTTGCGCCTTACAGGCGATGGTGGCAGGATGCTGAAAGGCCAGATTGGGCTTACATCCACGCGCCCTACGCTACCGGTTGTATCGGGCAGTGTTCCTGCGCCAATAGGGCAAACAATTACCATTAAGGGAAATAATAACCTTTATGTAAGCAGCGAAAACGGTACCCAGGCGATGAATTGCAACCGTGCTACCGCCCAGGGCTGGGAGCAGTTTACCATTGTTGATGCCGGGGGAGGTAAGGTAGCCCTGATGAGCCAGGGTAAATATGTATCTTCTGAAAATGGTACCCAGGCAATAAATTGCAACCGAACGTCGATTGGGGCATGGGAACAATTTGATTGGGTAAACAATGGGAATGGCACATTTTCGCTAAGAGGAAACAACGCCAAATTTGTTTCGAGCGAAAACGGTACGCAGGCCATGACCTGTAATCGCACCGCTGCCCAGACTTATGAATCGTTTCGGGTAAATCAATAAACAACCAGATCGGGATTAAACTTTTTGAAATGGCCGGCTTATTAATAGCCGGTCATTTTAATGGTAGCCTATCTGTTTTTCAACTGACCAGCATTTTTCGCTTTATAATTGTTGATCTTTTACTTTCCGGAATAGGTGGTTGGTGGAATCGTATTATCCACACAAGCAAACTATATTTGGATATGTGCAGTTTCTCCGTTTTGAATAATGTAGGTACGCTTGTTTATCCCTTTTAGAATAGATATTGCAACTTTGCCGTCGCTTCGCTCAGTAACCTTTAAATCAAATTCGGCACCAAAAGCATGAATATTATTTAAAGCCATCTTTTTCCAATTTTTGGGCAACCTGGGGGTACAGTTAAAGTTATTTAATCCGGTGGGTCTGATCCCGAATAGCCCTTCAATGAAAATCCGGCAATACAAGCCGCTTTCGGCCGATAGGTGCCTTTGATTGCCTTCGGGGTAGGCTTCAACGGGGTAGGGAACGTGCTCGCCTAAAAGCCTTCTTCGCGAATAATAATGTAAAAATGTAAGTGCTTTACCTGTTTCACCAGCCTGTAAAACTCCCCGTAAAGCATATAGGGTAGAGCGATCCCAGAAAGTATCTTTTCCCTGTTCGGTAGCTAAACCATCGGCTGTCCATAGCTGTGGAGAAAATAGTGCATCGATGGTGCCTTTGCTTCGGTCAAAAATTCCCATGGCCAGGGGCATGCAGATCCAGGCGCGTAATTTATTGTTAGTTTCATAATACCTGTATGTTTTGTAATTATCAACCGTTGCCCCGAAGTATTGCTCAATATTTGTTTTTAACCGGGCAGCCTCCTGGTTATAGCCGGCAGCTATTTTGTTTGGCAGATGAAGTTGTTCGCTAAGAAAAGCAGCGGAGATCAATGCATCATAATATAAGCAGTTGGTAGATAAATTGGCCTTGCCGGCAGGAAACCGCCCTTCCAGCTCATCTGCATCGGATGTTACTACGCCTTGCTGGTTAATGTGCCTGCGGCTGTATTCCAGGCACCAGGTTATTAAGGGCCACAGCTTTTTGGCCGAATCAATGTTTCCATAAGTAAGGGCGTATCTTGATGCGCCATAGGCAATCATGGCCTGGTCGCCGCGGTCGCCAGCACCATTCCAGGTAGTATCGCCTTCGGCAACTATGGAGCTTGGTATCGGTTTATACTGCGGATTCATATACCGGGCAAATAACCGGTAACAATTCATGGCCGATAAGTTTCCTATCTTATCGCCCGAAAAAGCAAAATATGGGCTAACGTATTCTGCCTGGTCATTGGCCCAGATAGCTGCGTAGTAGGATAGGCCGCCCGGCCCGTGCATATAACCGCTTTTGGTTTTAAAAATGCTTTCTGTAGCGCGTATTTTGGCAAAGGCAAATTCGGTATTTAGTATGCTATCCGGGGTTTGTAGCTGCAGGGGTTTCACGATTTCTGCTATCCGTTTTTCCCTGGCTTTTTCTTCCAGATCAGGATTCACTGGCGGTAGGGCATCAGGATGGTCGGTGGCGAGAAAGCAAATCGAAAAGCTGAAAGATTTACCGGGCTGCAATACATGGTTACCGTCATTAACCGATTTAATGATGACGGTATGTGGCGATGATTTGCTGGTAAGCGGGTCTGTTGTTATCTCCCGTTTTAACTTTTCCATCGAAACGGTTACCGGCTTATTGCTAACGTTGGTCAGCTTAAATCTTTCTATGGCTAATGGTTTATCTATCGATGGAAACAGGCTCCGCTCAATATCTACCAGCCTGGTGTTCCCGGCTTGCGCGGATATGCGCATAATACCGCGCTGGCTAATGGTTTTCACCTTCAGGGATATATCATCGGCCGCTACACCCTGGGTGGCATTATTGATTGTCAGCAGTTTATTATCGATATAGATATGGGGCAGTTCATTATCCTGAAAGGTGTGTGCTATATGGCTTCGGGTATCATCGGGCAGCATCCTGAAGGTAGGGAAAACCACCGTGCGGGTAACATTAGCTAAACCAGGCGTATCTACCCGGTAGCCAACCCAAAGGGAAACTTTTTCGCCTGACATTTCGATATTGTCTGCATGCGGAAGCCTGCTATCTATTTTCCAGGATATGGCGCCGTTTTTTTGGATGGTCCACCTGTCATTTTGTACCGGTAAATTTTGTTGCTGTGCATAGATTGTTAAATGAGCAAACAGGATAGCTAAAATTGAAAAAAACAATTTTTTTGAAAATTTCATAAAGATGGACGATGGAAATTGCGATAAGATTAATACACTTTAACGTTTACTTTCTGACCAGGAGTTATGGTTGTTTCAACAAAAGATATCACCCTGTTTTGGTCATCAGCCCCTTTTTTTAAGATAACAGCATTTCCATTAATATTAGCCCGTTTAAATGCACCATAAAACATCGCTTTCCATTTAAATGACTGGTTCCCTGTATTAGTAATGGTTGATTGTTGCCTGTTTACATGTGCCAAACTGATACTGGTGTTTAAAAGAGATAAGTGATCAACGGAAGCGTTGCCTGTACTGTTAGTTTTGTAAATGGTACCCAGCGTTTTGGTTCGCGCATCGGGAGCAATACCCATTAAGCCCTGCACAACTCCTTCAATTATACCATAAGATACTTCGGGATATTCACGCCTTGCTGTTGATGGGTTAGATAGGAATACGATATATTCCCTTGCTTTTTCCCATTCACCAAATTTATAAAGCAGGTAAGGGTAGTAGGACATGTTTTCAACATTCCACCTCGAGGCAGCTACACGCTTAATGGTTTTATTTGTTCTTACAGTATCTTTCAAAGCATCAAACCAAAGCAGAAAGGTTTCTCCTTCCTGCATACCAAATTGGTTGTTGTTGCTGTAATAGGTGTAGTACTGATTATCTTTTTCGTTCCACCAGTCGGCTTCCAGGTGTTTCCGGTACTGTTGTGCCTTTTGCTCATAAAGTGCCGCTTCTTTAAGCTTTCCTTTTGTTGTCAAAATTTCCGAATAGGTAAACATTCCCCGGTACAAGGCTGCAACCAGGTCGACCCCGGTTTTTAAATTCGGCACGCCTTCGGAGTAAGAAGGTAACCCGCGGCATCTGTGAAAAGAATCGTTTTCGTTATAAGGCAGCGGTGCATTAGGATGGGTGGGCCTTGTGAGCAAAGAGTCTGGTGAAAGTACCCAGGCGTCTATATATTTTTTTACCGTTTTTTGTTGGAAATTGACAAAAGCAGGAGCATCAATATAATAACTGTCGCCGGTCCAAAGGTACATCCGCCAGCTTGCATTTAAAATATCGAAATTGGCAGGCAGGTTATACCAAAATTCCTTGTCGTTCCGGTAATCATCTGGTGCCGGCTTTGCCCATTTGTTAATTTCCCAATAGGTACACCAATCTTTTGACTGGGATATATTAGCTGCAAAGAGGTTAAACATATTGATATTTTGGCGACTCAATCCTAATATCTCGGCACCGATGCATTGGTGAGATACATCGCGCATACAAAATGCTGATCTGGGCGGCAGGGCAGATTCATACCAGGGGCCTACTGGGTCGGTATCAGCGCCTTTATAATGTAATGCTGTTTCCTTGGCCCAGTTGAATGACTGCACAAGTTCTTTATCAGATGAGTTAAAAGTGACCTCCTTTTCCTGGGCAATAGTTTTGTAGCCAATCAAAAGAAATAAAAGCAAAGCCGCTTTGTGTTTAAGCAAAACCATGTTGTGTAAGTTATAATTATCAGGTTAAGTGAATTGGTAAACTAAATTTGAACTTGTATGATCGCCATTTGATCATCGAATAAAACTCCGCCTGTTTGGAAAAATTCTATTCTGTTCTATTCTATAAAATTATTAAATATTTTTATAGTGCCAAAATTATTTTGCAAGAATAAGCGGTGAAAAAAGAACAAATAATGCAATCATAAGTACAAGCAATATCACGGTATAATAATGCCGGTTTTTCCAGGGCTTTATATCTACCGCATTATCAAGCTTCAGTGTATACGGAACGGGCATGGGGTACAATTTGCCAATAACCAGCATAGTACCACAGGTAACCACAAATAAAATGGCCAGGATATGGAGAAAATGGATATGCGTATCAAAAACTAACTGCGAAAGGGCATAGCATACAATAAAAAAGATCAGCCCTGTTTTAGCCGCAATTGCCGGGACCTTGGTTGTAACAAAGCCCATGAACATAATGGTAAATATGGGCACGTTAAAAAAGCCGTTAACTATTTGCACGTAAGTATAAAAGCCGTTTTTTACAAACAGGATAAGTGGCGCTATAAACATGGCTGCCAGGCAAACCACAATTTCAAATTGCTTGGCTGTTCTTAATAGCTTTTTTTCGGGTACCTGTTTCGAATTCTTCTGTAGCCAGGGCTTATAAATATTCAGCATAAACAATGTACTGGAACTGTTAAGGCCCGCATTAAAAGTGGTAAGGGCGGCAATAAATATCACAGCGGCAATAAAGCCAGCAATAAAAGGAGGGGATACCAGGCTGTCCAGCCGCGGAAAAACTTCGGCAGTATTATGCATTTTCGAAAAAACATGCACTGCTATAATACCGGGTATATTTAAAAGCAGGGGCGAGATCAGTTTTCCTAGAGAGGCTACGGCCAAGCCTTTTTGCGAAGTTTTAAGATCTTTTGAGGCAAGCACCTGCTGGATAATATATTGCTCGGTACCCCAGTAGTAAAGATTGACCAGTAGCATGCCGGTGAACAATGTGCCAAAAGGGATAGCATCTGATGGCGAGCCAATACTATTCAAATGCTCCTTATGCACAGTAAGCACCTGGTGTAAACCTGCCCGGATATCGCCATGGCCTATATATTTTAACCCGAAGAATGGCAGCAGGATTCCGCAGGTAAAAAAGCCAATCCCAAGCAGGATATCCAGTTTGGTAATTGCCCTTAAGCCACCCAGCATAGAAAAAAGGCAGCCGATTGTTCCCATGATCCAAACCAGGATCAGGATAACCGTTGAGTATTCTATTTTCCAAACGTCCGAAAAGTGAAATAAACCGTTAAAGGCCACGGCCCCGGCATATAATACTGATGGGAGCAGGTTGAATACGTAGCTGACCAAAAATATAACCGAAACCAATTTGCCAACGCCGCCCCCATACCTTGCGGTCAAAAAATCGGGCGTGGTTGCTATACCCATTTTAATATACAGTGGCATAATAAATTCTGATACCAGCAGCATGGCTAATACCGAACTCACTCCCCAAGCCATAACCGTCATGTTATTGGTGTAGGTAAGTTCGTTTTCGCCAATAATTGATGCTGTGTTGATGTTAGTAAACAACAGGCCGCCGCCAACCATTAAAAAACCAAGGCTCCTGTTGGCAAAAAAGAGGCCATTTAATGTACTGACCTTGGTTTTGCCAGATTTGTACCAGAAAGCAAAAGCCACTATCCCGGTAAAAAATAGAAAGCCGATGATCATGCTGGCGCTCATAACAAAGCCTAAAGCGTATGCCTCTCAAACAGGTTCATAGGAACGGTAAGCTGTATTTTTTCTTTTGATAAAACAGCATGGCCGGCCATTTTTCCCATGTTCGAGAAATCAGCAGAAAAGGTGGTGATACCGATGATCTCTTTAGCGGGCTCATCATTATGTGATAACACACCCAGGTCTTTACCCGGCTTAAGTTTTTGGGTTTTACAATCGCGCATAATTTGCCATAAGGCAAAGTTATCCAGCGTAAAATATACTTTACCTTTTTCAACCGAACCCGGAAGATATTCTTCCTCTATCCGGCCTTTGATACTAAATTCTTTCAGAAACTTTTTAAATGAATCTACAATCTCTTTCGGATCTAATGAATTTGCCGAATGATAAAATATAAATTCATCAAACTGTTTTATTTTCGGTGCGAGCTTTGAAAAAACAGCGTAAGATGCATCCCCAAACTCCTGGGTAATGTGGTTAAAGTCGCCGTCCAATTGTTCAAAGCGGTCAAACATCAGGAATTTATTGCGGGGGATGGTCTCCAATAATTCTTTTGTTTTGGGGTGAGGAATAGGAGCAACTACGTACATGCCGTATTTGCCTTTTATTTGTAGCAGGATCGTTTCAAATATTTCGATATTACCGTGATGGAAATAAGGAGTCAGCTGCACATTTTCGCCGAGTTCATGCCTGAAGTTTCGGTAAAACTGCTCTTCAAAGGTATCCAGGTTATACATCAGCAAGGCTACGTTTAAAGTTTGCCCCGTATTGCCATTGCCTACAAAATAACCCAAACGGTTCTTCGCTTCCACAATTCCGCGGCTAATTAAATCTTTATAGCCTTTCACAATGGTTTCCCTTGAAAAACCAAGCTCTTTAATCAGCCGGTTTACGGATGGCAGCATTTCGTCCTGGCCAATTATTTTTTCATCTATAGAATTAATAATTCCCTGTACAAAGCGGTCGTGCTTTGAGTAAGATGGGATTTCGGCCAGCTTCCTTATTTCTTCGAAAATTCTATCCATTGAGTGCGTGTAGTTTTAGGCAAAGTAAGCAAAAAAAGGCAGCTGCTTTGCTGCCTTTTTTACTGGTATTGTGTTTTAGTTGTAATTGGGGTTTTGTTTTAGGTTAGGGTTAATCTGTATCTCCTTGCGGGGAATAGGATAGTAATAAAAACTGGGCACCCATGTTCTTTTTTGCATGGTAACTACCTTATAGGTAAAGGAAGTATTGGCAGGCGAGGTTGGCGTAATAGTAATGCCCAAGCCATCCTTTGAACCAATTTCGGCCATGCCCCAGCGGCGCAGGTCAAAGTAACGGTGGCCTTCAAAACACAGTTCTATTCGTCTTTCATGGCGGATGGCGTCTGTTAAAGCGGCGCCCGTAGCGGTAATCGCCGGCATCCCGGCCCTGTCCCTTATCTTATTCAGGTAAAGTAACGCCTGCCCGCTGTTGCCAAGCGCAGCTTGTGCCTCTGCGTAATTTAAATAAATTTCGGCCAGGCGGAACGATACCCACTGGCAGGCGCTATACGGCTGAATATTAAAATTATAGCTTTCATCAACCATTTTTCGCATGGTATACCCTGTTTTTGAAGCATTCCAGGGAGATAAAGGACTTTCCTTTGAATCGAGGCCGCCTTCATAAAACTGTGCGCCACGCCCCTGAAAAGGCGATCCGTTAAACAGGATGTCTGCATAAAACCGTGGATCCCTGTTCTGGTAGGGGTTAGCACCGCTGGTAGCCCAGTTAAACGGCGTTCCGTCGGCCATGTCAAAGTCTTCCACCATTTGCTCCAGTACGTTATAAGCGCTATAACCGTTATAGCCATTCGGGCTAAGATCCCGGTAAAGCGTGTTGTACCTGTCTTCCTGAACGGTTGCGTTGAATACCCTTGAAAATATTACTTCGCTGTTAAAAAAATCGGTAAAAATGGTGTTATAGGTTGAGGAATTGCCGTGCAACGAATATTGGCCCAGATCGATAACTGCCTTTGCCGCATCGGAAGCAGCCTGCCACCTGCCTGCATCATTGCCTGTGTTATAAGTAGGGCTTGCCGCATACAGCAACAGGCGCGATTTAAGCGCGAGCGCAGCACCCAGGGTGGCCTTGCCATAATTATCGGTACTGCTGTAGCTTTTTGGAAGTATGGCAGCTGCGGCGGCAATATCGGTCAGGATAAAATCTCTGGTCTGGTCCCAGGTAGCCCGCGACTCATTAAAGGTATTATCATTAGCCGTGTAAACTTTGGTGATCAACGGTACACCGCCGAAACGTTTTAACAACTCAAAATAACATAGCGCTCTTAAAAAGTGAACTTCACCTTTCATATTGTTGAGCTGTGCACCATGGCCCACGGTATCTGCCTGTACCACATTTTGAAAAAACTGGTTGGTTTTTTGGATGGTGCTGTACAAAGTTGTCCAATAATTAAGGGTAGAACTGTAATTTAAAGGGAAAGAGCTGCCCTGGTTATCTGGAGTAGCCTGCCCCAGCACGTAGGTATTTTCATGGCACCAGTTAAAGTTACTGTACAACTCATCTGTTTGCGAGCCCCATCCAAAGCCGCCATCTTTAAACGCAAATACCGATTCTTTATATATCTGGTTAACAAATACCTGGATAAGCGCGGGATCCGTCCAAACGGTATTGGTTGAAAAGGAGCTGGTTGGCTGCAAGTCGAGTACTTTTTTACAGGAGATGCCTGTACACAGCAGCAGTACTAAACTGAATATATTGACTGTTTTTTTCATTGCGTAAATCATTTAAAATGTAACATTTACCCCAAGATTGATGACCCGTTGCTGCGGATAGATCCTGCCGTTATTAACGGTACCGGTAGCACTTTCAGGATCGAACGAAGGGCCAAAGCTGTCAATGGAGAACAGGTTATTTCCGCTTACGAATACCCTTGCCGCCTTTACTTTTATCCGGGCTAACAAGTCTTTAGAAAAGCTATAGCCAAGCTCTACGTTTTTAAGGCGCAGAAAAGCATCATTACGAAGCCAAAAAGTTGAGGGATAAGCGTTTGAACCAAAAGTGCGGCTTGTTGGACCATTAAATGTGCGGGGGTAGGTATCATCCCCTTCTTTTTGCCAGCGACCTGTGAAAAATTCTTCGGCCATATTCAATCCGCTTGGTAACAAAATAGCTTTTGATTTGGCCTGTCCCTGGAAAAATATAGTAAGATCGAAGTTTTTATACCGCCCGCCAAGGGTGAGGCCGTAAAGGATCTGCGGGGTGTTTGAAAGCGTACTTCTTACCTTGTCAAGGTCGTTTATCACACCGTCTCCGTTTATATCTTTATACCTTATATCGCCAACACCTGTGCCCGTTGGATGTGGCGAGGCATTCAATTCAGTGGTATTTTGAAAGATGCCATCGGCCTGGTACAGCAACCATGAATCAATGGGATAACCTGTTACGCGCTGGTAAGCCGGTACATTTGCCGGTTCGGCACCGTATATCACCTTATTAACCGCATAGGTCATATTGCCGTTAATATTGAAAGAGAAATCTTCGTTTAGTTTTTTATTGTAGCCCAGGTCCAGCTCCATACCCTTGTTATTTACTTTACCCAGGTTTACATCGGGTAAGGTAAGCCCTGTATAATCGGGTACTGCGGCGCTCGGTGCAACCAGTATATTATTCCTTGACGAGCGAAAAACATCTACGCTGATGGATAGCGCGTGAAATAACTGCGCATCAATCCCAAGGTTGGTGGTTGTGGCCACTTCCCAGGTAATATTGGTATTGGGTGTCGGGCCTAAGGAGAAGCCAGGCACCTGGGTAGCGTTGGGGCCAAAATAATAGCCTGCCCCCAGGTATTGTGATATCTGGCCTGCCTGAAGGCCATAGGTTTGGATGTACTGGAAGGCATTAACCGCATCATTACCGGTTTTGCCCCATGATCCTCTCAGTTTCAGATCATCAATTACAGACGAGTGAAAGAAGCTTTCCTGTGATATGCGCCAGGCGGCTGATAAGGAAGGGAAGAAACCGAAGCGTTTGCCTGCCGGAAAGTTAGGAGAGCCGTCATAACGCATATTGTAATCCAGCAGGTACCTGTCGTCGTAGTTATAAGATAACCGGCTAATGAAGTTTTGACGGGCAAATTGTGTAGTTATAGAATTGTTGGTTTGACCTACGGTGCTGCCCGCAAATAATTCAGTTACATTATTACTTAAAAACCCGGTACGGTAGGCATCCAGCTCGGTATACGTTTGTTGTTGCTGCTCGTAGGCTACAAATGCTTCAATACCATGTTTTTTAAATTTGTGCTCGTAGCCCAGTTTAATGTTAGCCAGCCTGCTTACAGTTTGGCTATTGGTAATGGATAAATTAGGAGGAACGGTAGAGGTAAACTCATCATAATTGGCTGTTGTTTTATTATAACTATAAGCAGGAGGGGGCAGCGCGTTGAACCCTTTATACTGGTTTGAGTTTACATCGTATGCAAAATAGCCGTCAAGGTGCAGGCCTGGCGTTACCTTTGGCAATGCCCAACTGAACGATGTTTTCGTTTGCAAAAAGTTATAATTGTTATGGGTATAGCCCAGGTCGCAATTCAATATATATACCATACTGGTGGCAGGACCGCCACCAATACCTACGCCGACTTTACCATTTGGATATACTGGAATCAGGTAAGGATAGGCATTCCACAACTGGCTGAATATGGCATTGGCGTCGTATCCTGGCGCTTCGCCGTTTTTGTATTCAGCGCGGTACATCACGTCCACACCAATCTTGAAATTATCGGTAGCCGAGATGTCGATATTAGCGCGGCCATTGTCATTTTTGTAATAATCGGTGCCGCTATTATATATACTGTTCTGGAACAAGTGCTGGCCCGAGATGTAATACTTTACCTTATCGGACCCGCCTCTTAATGTTAACACGTTGTTGGTTTGAGTCGCCCAGTTTCTCATTACTGCGTTCCACCAATTGGTGTTCGGGTGACCAAGCGGGTCCGAGCCATCTTTGTACTTTTGAATATCATCAGCAGTGTATTCGTGCTGCTGGCCAACCAGGTCGTCATATTCATTAGCCGATTGAGCAAACTCCCAGGAGTTTAACATTTTGGGGACCCGGGTAGGCTGCGTCATAGAAAAATTGGACGTAAATGATAAGGTGGTTTTTCCTGCTGTGCCTCTTTTCGTAGTAATCAATATAACACCGTTTGCCGCTCTGGCGCCGTAAATAGCCCCGGCAGCGTCCTTTAAAACGGTGAAGGATTCGATATCGGCAGGATCTAAGCGGTTAAAGCCACGGTCGGGGATACCATCGATTACAACCAGTGGGCTGGTATTACCCAGGGTGCCTTTTCCTCTCACCAGGATACTGGCATCATCAGCGCCGGGCTCGCCGCTACGGGTATTAACAATTAATCCCGGTACAGCGCCTGCAAGCGTATTGGATACGTTAGCAACGGGCGATTTCTCCAGTTCTGTCCCTTTAATGGTACTTACAGCTCCGGTAAGGTTTGCTTTTTTCCTGGTACCATAGCCAATCACCACTACTTCACCAAGGTTTCCCGAGGTTTTGTCTGGTGCCATGGCTACATCTCCATTCCATTCTTTGGTAACTGCGACTGTTTTTTTCAAATAACCGATAAAGGAGAACGAGAGCTTTGCTTTGGTTTCGGGAACGCTGATCTTGTAAAATCCGTTCACATCGGTACTTGTGCCTTCAGCAGTTCCGTCAAGCAAAATACTTACTCCGGGAAGGGGCTGGCCGTGTTCGTCGGTTACATGGCCCGATACACTTCTTTTTTGTTGGGCAAAACCCTGCTGGTAACAAAGCAGCAAAATAAGGCACAATAAATACATGCCCAGTTTTTTAGGTGGTACTTTTTTTTTCATAATAATTGATTTGGTTTTGAATAATTGGTTATTCTGTTCTGTTCTATTCTTTAATAAAGGTAAGGAGTTTTTTGACACCTCCAAATGTTTTTTATTTTTTTATAACCTTAAATGCGTTTTTGCTGTTAACCTCTTTTAGGTTTGTAATTATTTCCTGCGGCAATAAAAAACTATGAAGGGGTTCGAAAATTGAACATTAATTTTCTTGTGGATATCAATGATCATCGGAGAAAATGGGAACTATAAGACAGCCAAATAGATGCGATCCGTATGGCATACAATATTTAAGCAACCGGCTAACGGCAACCTTTATTGTTAATGCTTTTTTAATAATTTATTAAGTTATACAGCTTTATTTGTATTTACATTTAATGAGCTCTTTCCGTGTTAGGAGAAAATTGGAGAGTATCGGTTTTTATTTTTAACCTAAATAATTCCGGTAATTGTATACATCCTGCGCAAAGCTGGTTATGCAAGCTAAATTGTTTCCTCAATTGATCATCTGCCAAATAAAAAATGAAAAAGAACACCTTATTGATTATCACAATCTTGTTTTTGATAATAGTTTCTCCGGTTTTTGCCAAACCAGGAGCTGTGGTTGATACTTTGCTTGATAAATATAACGTGAGCTGGAATTCCCCGGGCCCGGGTTCGGCACAATCGATGCCTTTGGGAAATGGGGATATTGGACTTAACGTTTGGGTTGAGAAAAACGGCGACCTGGTTTTCTACATCAGTAAAACGGATGCATGGGGAGGCGAACCGGATACCCAAAAAGATGAGTGGATGAAACAGGGGGGCGTGCTGATGAAGCTGGGGGCCATCAGGGTTTCTATAAGCCCTGATCCATTAGCTAATAGTCCGGTTTTTAAACAGGTGCTTAAATTAAAAACAGGCGAAATCGTGATACAGGAAGGCGAGGGCACATCTCTTGTAACCTTGCGGGTTTGGGTTGATGCCAATAACCCGGTAATAAGGGTAGAAACTCAAAGTGTTAAACCTGCAACTATAAAGGTAAAACTTGAAAGCTGGCGCGCGGGTTTAACGGATACCATCTTAAATAATCAAAGGAAACGCATAGCCTGGTATCATCATAACTCATCAACTGCTGACCCTCATTTGGCCAACCTTACCTTTGGGGCAATTATTAAAGGTAAAGGGTTGGAGAATATGGATAACCTAACCTTACAGTCGGGTAAAAAGGTTAAATCACAACTAATCTCTATCTATCCTCTAACATCGGTTTCGGCCAGTGGAGACCGGTGGCTGTCTGATCTCGAAAGGAAAGTAAACCAGATTGAAAAGCTAAAACTTGAACAAACACGACTAACCCATCAGCAATGGTGGCAGCAATTTTGGCAGCGTAGCTGGGTGTTTGTACATGGCGATGAACAGGCAAGTAATGTTACCCAGGGTTATGTTTTGCAACGCTTTGTTACCGCATGCGCGGGTAGGGGGGCTTATCCTATAAAATTTAATGGATCTATTTTCGTGGCAGATAACCCGGCTAAAAATGAGAATGCCGATTTTCGTGCCTGGGGCGGCCAGTATTGGTTTCAAAACACCAGGGCCATGTACTGGCCAAGGCTTATGGCCGGCGATTTTGATATGATGCAGCCTTTGTTCAGGATGTACGCCAGTATTTTGCCGGCTAATGCCGCGCAGGTTCAGCAATATTACCATCATGGTGGGGCTTATTTTGCAGAAACCGCACCTTTTTGGGGCGGCTTGGATTTTATGGGACCTGATGTTAAAGCCAATTATACCAATCATTACTTTACGCCCATATTGGAATTAAGCATGATGATGCTTGATTACTATGAATATACAGGTGATACCGCATTTGTTAAGAAAACCTTATTACCAGTTGCCACTGCCGGGCTACAATTTTTTGATCAGCATTTTGGCCGCGATAGTACGGGGAAGTTGTTGCTTGATCCGGATAACGCAATAGAAATGTTTTGGAAGGTGCACAATCCGGCACCTGATATTGCCGGCCTGCAAGCTGTACTTAGCCGTATGATAAAATTACCTGGCGGTATGGTAGATGAAAAGACTCTTTCGCAATGGGAAAAACTCTATGACGAGCTGCCGCCACTGCCAATATCCAATAATAACAACAAAAAGGTATTGCTGCCTTACACGGGGCCTCAAACGGCAAAATCATTTAACAGTGAAAATCCAGAATTATATGCAATATACCCGTTTCGTATTTATGGCTTAGGAAAGCCGGATCTTGACGTAGCTGTAAATACGTTTAATGCACGCAAACAGCGCTCAAAAGGTTGCTGGGTGCAAGATCCTATACAGGCAGCCATGTTAGGCCAGGCCGATGTGGCCAAAGAATATGTGAGTTTTGCCCTTACACGTAAAGACCCAACCCTTAAGTTTCCGGCATTTTGGGATAAGGGTAATGATTATATGCCTGATGAAGATAACGGAGGTAACGGCGAAAACGGATTGCAGCAAATGTTAATGCAGGTTAACGGCAAAAAGATAATGCTTTTACCTGCCTGGCCTGCCGCCTGGGATGCCGATTTTAAACTAAATGCACCATATAACACAACTGTAGAGGGGAGGGTTGAAAATGGAAAGCTGATTAACTTGAAAGTTAGCCCTGAAAGCCGAATGGCCGATGTAACTGATATGACTAAACCAGAATAAAACAAGAATGAAATTTATTGTGAGCCTAATTTTAGTTTTATGCCTAACCACACAGGTAAGCTGCAATTAAAGTAACCTGCATAGCTGCAAATATATAAGCCCGGTTTTAAACATTATCCTTATAGCCGCGCAAATTCCACGCCTAATGTCGAAAAATAGATGTTAAATTAGTATTGTTATTTGTTAAATTTATGCCAGTTATCTGGCTCAAATTTCAATGACATTATAGCCTTATATAAAGTTATATTCCTTGAATCTGTATGGTTTTTATTGTAATTTAGCCGGTACATCACATGTAACCTAATAATACTGCATGTTTTTATAACCTGAATTATAAACTATACGCCGGGTACATAAGTTTTAATGCTTAATGTGTACTTACCAACATGAGATTTTTTTTATCGGGAACTATAACGGTTATTCTATTAAATATCCTATTTGTATTGCCAGTTAATGCGCAATCGTATGGGCTTGGGTTTTATAGCCACGAAGTGGTGCAGGATAAGCGTACTACTTTAGATTTAAGCCTGAGTAATGTCTCCCCAAAAGAAAACCTGGAAATTTCATTCGACTTGTCTTTCATGCCCAATCATGAAATATATTTTGGTTATATATTGAGGATTGTTGACGATAATAAACAAAACATCGATTTAGTTTATGATAACCAGGCTAACACCCGGCATTTTAAGATCATCATCGGCGACCGGCTTTCAAAAATCTCGTTTAATATTGACGATAAGATGCTGTTTGAGCGTTGGAACAAATTGCGCTTGCTGATTGATTATAAGAATGATAGGATCATTATATTCTCCGGGCGGGAATCATTTTCGGAGTCGGGTGTTCACCTGAAGCAAAGTCGAAATTACAAACTACTTTTTGGTGCCAATGCTTACCGCCAATATCAAACAACTGATCTTCCGCCGTTAAAATTAAGGGATGTTAATGTAACACAAAGCGGTACGCTGTTGGCCAACTGGCCACTTAACGAATGGGAGGGCTGTGTTGCCAATGAAAGCGTGAACCAAAACAATGGAACAATAACAAACCCCTTATGGATAAAAGCACGCCATCGTAACTGGCAAATGGAAAAAGAGTTTACGGTGCCTGGCGATGCCAGCGTTGCTTTTGATGGGGCTAATGAAGTTGTTAACATAATCTCGCAAGATTCATTAGTTACATTTTCGGTGAATAAAACGCCGCAGTTAAAAAGTACGGCTTACAATTCGGGCAGGCAATTGCTGGTGCCCGGCGATCAGGCGCTGTTTGATAACGACAAACTATATTATTTGTATATCGATCAGATGGCCGTTGCTACCTATGATTTTAAAACCGGACGGTGGAACAAAGGTTTCAAAAGCCTTGCAACCAATAATGGGCATCTGAATAAGTTTTACAATAAAAAGGATAGTTGCATTTATACCATTGGCGGCTATGGTCAGCTGATATATAAGGATAGCGTGAAATGTTACAACGTAGTTACCAATAGCTGGCAAAAAGTAGCAGTGAAAGGCGATACCTTTACCCCCCGATACCTGGCGGGCCTGGGCGTCAATAAAACCGGCGATACCGCTTATGTAATAGGCGGGTACGGTAGTGCTTCGGGGCAGCAGATAGTGAACCCGCGCAATTTGTACGATATGATGCGGTTTTCGGTTAAAGACAAATCCTTTAAAAAGCTGTTTACTATCGATGTTAAAGGTGAAGATTTTGTATTTGCAAACTCTTTGGTCATCAACGAAAAAAGCAGGTCGTACTATGGGCTCATTTTTCCCCAGCACAAATTTAATTCAAGCATTCAGCTTATCCAGGGATCCTTGGATAAGGCAAGCTATCATTTGGTAGGTGATACTATCCCTTTTCTTTTTCATGATATTCACTCTTATGCCGATTTGGGTTATTTTCCGCACAGCGGTAAGTTTTTGGCTATAACGCTTTTCAGGGAAAACGATCGGACAAGAATCAAGATATATTCTCTGTTAAGCCCACCCGAGCCGTTGGCAGATAAAGTGGTTGAGATTAGCCACGTCAATTATTTCTTATGGATAGGCGGCGTATGCGCTGCTGGTTTAGTGTTAACTTTGGCTACTGTCATTGTCCGTCGGCGTAAAAAAGGAATCGTCCCGGTACCGTCTAAGACAGTTAACGATTTGCCTGTAGTTGCTCGCCACACCGAACCGGAGTTCGTAGAAGAAGATGATCACATGCGAACCAGCAACAGTAATGCCATATTTTTATTTGGCGATCTTCAGCTTTTTACCCCTGATGGGAACGAGATAACCAAATATTTTACACCTTTATTAAAAGAGTTGTTCCTTGTGATATTACTGTACTCGGTAAAACTGGATAGGGGGGTAAGCTCCGAAAAGTTGAACGAGATACTTTGGTTTGATAAATCAGAAAAAAGCGCACGTAACAACCGTTCGGTAAATATTGCAAAACTTAAATCGCTGCTGGATAAAATGGGGCATTGCCATTTATCAAAGGATACCGGTTATTGGAAGATAGAGATTGATTATACCAATATATTGGTTGATTATCACAATTACCTGAATATCGTGTGCAACAAAACCAGGTTGAACAAGCAAAGAATAATCCAGCTTACTCATATCACCCAAAGAGGTAATTTTTTATCGAACATTGAATATGAGTGGCTTGATGCTTTTAAATCGGAAGTGTCTAACGAAATCATCGACTCATACATTCAATTTGCAAACAGTGTTCAAATTGCCGACGACCCCGAGTTTTTAATAAAACTGGCCAATGATATTTTCTACTTCGACCCTGTAAACGAGGAAGCCATGATATTGAAATGTAAAGCTCTTGCACATATTGGTAAACATTCGCTGGCAAAAAACACTTTTGAGAGTTTTAATAAAGAGTATAAAGTGATTTATGGCGAAGCTTTTGACCGCGATTTCAATTCAATTTTGGAATAAATCTGTTACAAAAGCTATTTTCTTGCCCCATTAATCAATTATTAATAGTTCATTAAGTTTTATGGGCAATTTTGACACTGTAAACCAAATATAAATTTTCTGAGATGGTTAATCATTTTTCCCGATTGTTAAAGTCGGTTCCGGTATTTGCGTTATTGAGCGTTACACACCCTGGTACAAGTTATGCGCAAAGCGCCGATGGTAATTTAGAATACATTGACCCACGCATTGGCAATGTGGGCCAACTTTTGGAGCCCACCCGGCCTACCATGCACCTGCCCAACCAAATGATTAGGATGTACCCTAAACGGGCCGATTATATTGACGACCAGGTATCGAGCTTTCCGCTCAATATGGTTTCGCACAGGCTGGGCGAGGTTTTTGCCATAAAGCCCGATGATAAACCGCTCACCGCCGACTCCTGGAACGAGCAAATGCCTTATGATCATGATCTGGAAATAACGCGGCCGTGGTATTATTCAACTTACCTTATTGATAAGGAGATTACCGTGCTGTTTACCCCAGGAAAAAAAGTAGGTATATACAGGTTCTCCTTTCCTGCAAAAACAGCCGCTAAAAGCATCCTCTTTAACGTATATAACGAAGGGGTGGCCAGCTGGAACTTTACCGGTGACAATGAAGTAACCGGCACAGAAACTTATCATGATGATATTAAAGTATATGTTTATGGGCAGTTTAGTGCAAAAGGAACGGCCGGGGTAATTAAGGATGGTGTTTTAACCAAACAAACATCAATAGAAGGTAAGGATGCCCGGTCATTTATTACATTTTCAGGTGATGCTCCGGATAATATTGAATTTAAATACGCTATATCTTACGTAAGCGCACAGCAGGCAAGGCAGAATTTTAAAGATGAATTTACCGGGGTTGACTTTGCGACTTTAATGGCAGCTGCTAAAAATGCGTGGGCAAAAGTAGTGAACCAGGTACAGGTTGAAGGGGGGACAGTAGCCCAGCGCCGGTCGTTTTATACTGCCCTGTACCGCAGTAATGAGCGCATGGTTGATATTAATGAGGATGGGCATTATTACAGCGGCTACGATAAAAAAGTGCACGACAGTAACCGGCCTTTTTATGTAGATGACTGGGTGTGGGACACCTACCTGGCATTGCACCCGCTCAGGTCAATATTAAACCCTGCCATGGAATCGGACATGCTGAACTCTTACGTGAACATGTACCGGCAAAGTGGCTGGATGCCTACCTTCCCGGTTTTATTTGGCGATAACCCCTGTATGAATGGTTTCCACTCTACAGTGATGTTCCTGGACGATTATCGCAAAGGGATCCGTGGCTTTGATGTGGAAAAAGCATATGAAGGTATCCTGAAAAATGCAACCCAGGCCACCATGCTGCCCTGGGAGAACGGCCCCAAATGCGAGCTGGATGATTTCTATTACAACAAAGGTTATTTCCCCGCCCTGCAAAAAGGCGAAAAAGAAACAGTAAGCCTTGTGCATTCATTCGAGAAAAGACAAGCTGTTGCGGTAACCTTGGGTGGCAGTTATGATGATTGGGCTGTTGGCGAACTGGCGGCTGAATTGAAAAAGACAGATGATCAGCCCATATTCGCAAAACGTGCATCTAACTATAAAAACCTATGGAACGACGATAAAAAGATGTTCCTTCCAAAGGATAAAGACGGCAACTGGATAAATATCGACCCTAAATTTGATGGTGGCCTGGGTGGCCGTGATTTTTATGATGAAAATAACGGCTGGACTTACCTTTGGCAGGTACAACATGATATACCCGGATTGATCGGTTTAATGGGTGGCAAAGCTAATTTTGAGGCGAAGCTGGATCAAACATTTCGCGAAAGCCTTGATCGCAGTAAGTACCAGTTCTGGGCTAAATTTCCGGATGCTACTGGTTTGGTTGGCCAGTATTCAATGGGCAACGAGCCAAGTTTCCATATACCATATCTATATAATTATGTAGGTGCCCCCTGGAAAACACAGAAACGGATCCGTTTCCTGCTTGATGTATGGTATAAGGATAACATTTTCGGTATCCCAGGCGACGAGGATGGTGGCGGAATGTCGGCCTTTGTGGTGTTCTCATCTATGGGCTTTTATCCAATTACACCCGGCAAGCCTATATATACTATAGGAAGCCCTGTTTTTAGTAAGGTTACTATCAGTTTGCCAAACGGAAAGCAGTTTAAATTGATCGCAAATAACTGTTCGGTGATTAATAAGTATATCCAAAGCGCAAGGTTTAACGGCGAAATTTTAAATAAACCATGGTTTACTCATGAGCAACTGACGGCCGGTGGAACCCTCGAACTGGAAATGGGCCCAAAACCAAATAAAGACTGGGGTATTTGATCTAATCAACAAAACAAAACATTAACCACTATCCTGATGAAAAAACAAGTTTTCAGCATCTTGCTGCTACTGCTATGCACTGTTGCTTATAGCCAAAAACACGGCAAAACATCCGCATTTAAAAGTTATAAGGGGTTGGTAATGGCCGGCTACCAGGGTTGGTTTAATGCCCCGGAAGATGAGGCAGGCCGGTGGTGGAACCATTACTTATCACATGGTAAGTTTGAACCTGGCTTTACCAATATTGATATATGGCCCGATGTGAGCGAATATAAAAAGACCTATAAATCGCCCTTTAAACTGGCCGATGGCAGTAATGCGTACCTCTATAGTTCATACGATGACTCTTCGGTTGAAACCCATTTTAAATGGATGCAGCAATATGGCGTAGACGGTGTGTTTGTGCAGCGTTTTATTGCCGATGTACAGCGGGGCAGAGGGCGTAACCATAATGATGTGGTTTTGGGCAACGCGCTTAAGTTTTCGGAAAAGTATCGTAGGGCAATTTCGGTAATGTACGATCTTTCGGGGATGGGTGCCGGAGGCGATTCGCTGGTAATAAAAGATTGGAAGCATTTGGTTGACAGCATGAAATTAACCAACCGCGGCAATAAGCAAACCTGGCTATACCATAACGGTAAGCCCCTGGTAGCCGTTTGGGGTGTAGGCTTTAACGATAATAGGAAATATGGCCTTGCCGAAGCTGAGCGAATCATCGATTTTTTAAAGAATGACCCTGTTTATGGCGGATGTGCCGTACTGCTTGGTGTACCAACTTATTGGCGCGATTTTGGAAGCGATACCGAGAAAGACCAACACCTGCATGATCTGTTGCGTAAGGTGGATATTGTACACCCATGGTTTGTAGGCCGTTTTAACGAGGATGCTTACCCCAAATTTCAGGCCCGGATAGTGGATGATATTGCCTGGTGTAAAGCCAATAAGGTGGACTATGTGCCTACAATTTTCCCGGGCTTCAGCTGGCATAATATGAATCCGCGGGCGCCTCAAAACCAGATTCCGCGCAACCGGGGAAGCTTTTACTGGAAACAAATTAACGGTGCTATAAAAAGCGGCGCCGACATGCTGTACGTTGCCATGTTTGATGAGGTTGATGAGGGTACCGCCATCCTCAAAGCATCCAAAAACCCACCTGTAGGGCTCAGCACGTTTGTTAAATATGAGGATGATATCCCCAATGATTATTATTTATACCTTACGGGTTATGCTGCCAAAATGCTTAGGCGGCAGCTGCCTTTACGGGAAAATGTACCACCGCCGGTAAAAAAATAACCGGGGTTTAGTTGATGTTACCAGGTGTTTGGTAACCGGTGTGCCCGGGGTGAGATACGGGCACACTTTTTTTGCTTCAATTAGGGTATGCTTTTTCAGGACAGTAAAACTATCCTAATGGTTTTCAAAAAAAGGCCGCTGGCACCAATGGTTCCAGCGGCCTTTTTTTGCATAGATATAACCTTTATTACAACACCGGCTTTGTAGGCCTTGTTGCCGTAAGCGGAGTTATTTTCTTGAACATTTTAGCCCCGTCGCCGGTAAGCCTCAGGTAGTAATCTGCAGAGCAGGCGGTGCCGTCTTCATCAAGTCCCAAAAAGCCGGAGCCTGCCGGTATAAATGCCTGGCTTTCGGCAGTTTTAGCTATCTGGTTGCCTTCGTTATATTCATCAAACATCGAGATGTAGATGCCCTGCGCGCCGACCCGGGTCATGTTGTAAAACTGGCGCCACATAAAGTCGCCGTGGGCGCGCTGCCGGCCGGATAGATCGCCGGGCAGTACACAGGGCTGGTAATCAATGCCGTTGGCATTGCAATAGGCCTGGTCGGCTTTATTGATAGTTACAAAAAAGCCGTCAGACTGGTTGGCATTGCCAATTCTGCCGACCATCCAGGGCGAAAGCATATCAAATGCCTTATATGTATTTAAAAAGTCGGGGCGCGAATCGCTGGTTTGCGTAAGCCAGTTTGTAGGTACACCTCCAATAACATAACAACCTTTGCTTTTAAACCATTTAATCACTTCAAGACAGTTTGCCGCGGTAAAATCATGGTTGTTATCGGCAAAGCCAAATCCCCAGATACATACCACCGGCTTGCCATTTTGCTTTGCATAGGCAGGCGACGAAGTATATTGCGACATTTTATTGGTCCAGTCGGTTTTTAGCTCGGTTTGCATGTTTGTCCAGCCGCTTACATCGTACATAATGTAAAACTTAACACCGTTTTTTTCGGCTGCTATTTTGGTTTTGGCTGCCATGGCATCGCGTACAGGGCCTTCCAGTCCGCTTGGGTTAAAACGTTGAAGCGCAGCACCGTCAATACCATAGTCTTTCATCCATTTAAACTGGGTATCGATAGTTTGGTCTGAAAATGAAGAGAATACCGTTGCCGGCTGCCCATTGCCTAAATTGGCAAATTTGGTAGGGAAGGTGCTGGTATAGTCGCGTACGTCGGGCCAGGCCGAAATAGCTTTATTGGTTGTTGATGGCTGCTGTTCCCAGGTTTGTGCCCAGTGCCAGTACCTGTCTATCGGCGATCCGTCGCCTATCGCTGCAAACCAGCCCTGGTAACCTACTACTACCTTGCCAACTACATCGCCAACCGGCGAGGGGGTGCGGTCGATGGTATCGGTTGGCGTTACCGGCGGGGTTGGGGTATTAGTACTTTTTTTTGAACAACTGGTGTTCGCCGCTATCAGCGTTATCAGTAGCAACGCGTTGAATGATCTTCTTCTCATGTCCCTTGTTTTATTTGTTTATATCTTTTATTTTTTCAATCCGTTAATATCCGTCTGAATCACTTTCCTGATGGTGCCATCGGCATTGTAGTATAATTTATTTACGCAGATAGACCTTAGCCAATCGTTGTGCGATAGCGAACTGTTATGGTAAAAGGCATACCATTGCCCTTTAAATTCAACTATTGAACCATGATCGGTAAAACTGTCGGTAGGGTCAAGGTATACGCCTTTATAGGTCCAGGGGCCAAGCGGGTTATTGCTTGTTGCATAGCGCATGCGATTGAATTTACCGGCCTCGTTAAAATTATCGGCGTATGACAGGTAGTAGATTCCGTTTCTTTTATGTACCCAGCTTGCCTCATGAAAATCGGTAAGGCCCTGCATGGTTTTCATTTCGCCATCAAGCTCTATCATATTATCCTTCAGCTTGCCGCCCTTGCAGATGTTGCCACCGCCGTAGTACAAATAGGCCTGCCCGTTATCGTCAACAAACACACAGGGATCTATCAATGATTCGAGCCCATGGATGTATCCCTGCGATTTAAAGTCCTTTGCCGGGCTTTTGCTGGTTGCTACGCCTATTTTCCAGGTGGTATTCCATTCGGTACCGCTGGGGTGCGGGAAGTACAGGTAGTAGCTGCCGTTTTTATAAGCACAATCGGGCGCCCACATGAAACCGCCTTCGGGGCGGCCCCAATCAACGTCGCTTGCCTGTAATACCTGTCCTTCATCCCGCCAGTGTACCATATCATCGGTGGAGTATACATGATATTTATCCATCAAATCGCAGCCACGCGGTGGATCGATGTCATGAGAAGGGTATATATACAACCGGCCATCAGCCCAAACATGTGCCGAAGGATCGGCAGTGTATATATCGGTAATAAAAGGGTTTTTAAAACCATCGCCCTTTGGGTCTTCAATAACCACTGTTGCGGTTTCGCTGGTAGTGTTGCTTTTTTTTGAGCAACTGCTTATTGCCACCGCAAGGGTAATTAAAAGTATCGCATGAACTATCTTCCTATTCATATTATTTACTTTTTGATAGGTCCGGTTGGTATTACTTTTTTAATAGTACCATCAGCGTTATAGTAAAGCTTATCTACACAGATAGACCGTAACCAATCCTGGTGGGAGAGCGAACTGTTATGGTAAAACGCGTACCACTGCCCCTTAAACTGAACAATGGAACCATGGTTAGTATAACTATCTGTAGGGTCCATATAAACACCTTTCGAAACCCAGGGGCCTAATGGACTATTGCTGGTGGCATAACGCATTTGGTTGTGTTTGCCATTAACATCATGATTATCTGAGTAGGAGAGGTAATAAATGCCGTTCCGTTTATGTACCCAACTGGCCTCATGAAAATCTTCCAGGCCTTCCATTTTTTGCATTTCTCCATCAATTTCAACCATATTGCTTTTTAGCTTGCCACCTTTGCAGGTGCCGCCGCCACCATAATAAAAATAAGCCTGGCCATCGTCATCTATAAACACACATGGATCTATCATCGATTCCAGTCCTTTGATATACCCCCGTGATTTAAACCCGCTTGCCGGGCTTTTGCTGGTGGCCACGCCAATTTTCCAGGTGCTGTTCCACGCGGTGCCGCTTGGATGCGGGAAATAAAAGTAATAGGTGCCATTTTTGTAAGCGCAATCGGGCGCCCACATAAAACCGCCTTCGGGGCGGCCCCATTCAACCTGGCTGGCGTTTAGTATTTCGCCATGATCTTTCCAATGTACCATGTCGTCGGTTGAGTAAACGTGGTACCTGTCCATCAAATCGCAGCCGCGTGGCGGGGCTACGTCATGCGATGGATATACGTACAGGCGGCCGTCTTTCCACACATGGGCAGATGGATCGGCTGTGTAAATATCAGTAACAAATGGGGTTCCAACAGCTGTGGTATCGGCCGGTTTATCCTGGGCAATACACAAAGAGGTTGATAATGTTCCCAGGCTTATGGCCAGTATAGCCGATATTTTTATTAAATTATGCTTTATCATCAGGATGCTGTTTCTTTTTTTAAATGGCAGAGAAATTACTTTCTCCGCCATTTTGATGTTTATAAATTAATGAAGGGTTAGGGGACAATTATTTTGATATAAACCTCAGGTCATCTATGCCGGTAACCAAGTCGGTATGTGTTTTACTATCAGTCCAGAAAAAGATACGGAAGTGGTTAATCGCCGTATAATCGGCACCGCCATCGCCTGTTTTTATAGCTTTGTCAAAATCAAGTTTTACCAGGTTCCACCCATTTTTTAACGACGGTATAAGCGGAGCTATATCCCAGGCCGATTCGTTTGCATCCGATTTTCCGGAGCTTGTAATCTCAATGGAGCCATCGGCTTTAATCAGTGATACATCAGATACATACCACCAGAACTGGAACCTGCCGGTGTTTTCGGCAAAGGTTGTATTAACTGGTGTAGCAACGTCTTTAATAAATTGCATAAAGTCGCCACCATTTGCAATGGTATTTTTGATATAACCTGTACCTTCTTTTTGGCCGGTAGTTGTAATATTTACCTCGCCTACTGTTTGCCAGCCGTCTTTTGAGTCACAGGCATCAAAAACAACAGGTGGCGGCGGCGGCAAGGCAGCAACCCTGATATCATCGATACCAAAATTCTGGTCGGTAGCTGCTTTGGCTGCGGTCCAAAAGAATATCTTTATAAAGTTCATAGCTGTTAAATCCGGGCCGCCATCTCCGGATACATATCCGTCGGTAAATTTCAGCTCCAGGTGGTTCCAGCCATTTGTTAATGTTGGGATAATTTTATCCATTCCCCAGCCAATGCGCTTTTTATCCGGATCGGCGGCGCTGCTAAATTGTATCTGGCCATCTACTTTAAGCAAAGAAACATCCTGAACATAAAACCAGAGTTTTAGTTCGCCGGTACTTAAGCTTACTTTTGTGTTAACAGGGGCGGGCAGGGTTTTAATAAACTGCATAAAGTCTTGTCCCGTTTTAATTGTTGCCTGGATATAGCCTGTACCTTCCTTTTTGCCGGTTGTTGCTAAAACAGGATCTCCGCCTGCTACCTGCCAGCCATCGGTTTTATCGCAATTGTCAATTACAACAGATGTATCGATAACCGGAGGTGTTGTTGTATCAACAGGGGGAGGCGGTTTAAGGCCTGATGTATCCCGCGAAACATATTTTTCTTTTTGGCAGCCCACAATTATAAGGCCTGCCATGAGGATGGCGCATACCATCGTTGTTTTAATGAATTTCATTTCCTTTTTTGGTTTAAGGTTAAATTATTTAGGAACGTCTATCTGCACTATTTCCGAAAAATTTGAGCTGTTGAAACTATCGCTTAAACGCACCCCGGCACGTACAAAAAATGTGCGGCCCGGAATGAGATTGGGCACAGTTAAGGTGATAGATTTTTGGGCATCAGTCAGGTCAATAAATTCTTTATTGATGGTTACAGCATTTAAATCCGAGAAGTCTCTGATAGAAGCTCCTGTACCTACCAGCCTTGTTGTATTTACATAAGGCTGCACATCCTTAATGGTTGGCAACCCTGCAATAACGGGTGCGGTAATATCAAACTTTATGGTTAAGGTTGTGCCGGTTAAACTGGTGGTAAAGTTTTTAATGACGATGTACGGAGTAACAACAAAATCGTGTTTAGTGCCTTTATCAATATTCACCGTCAGGGTATCATAAACTGGCCAAAAAGCGCCCCCGGTAGGTACAACCTTATATGCGCTTTTAAAAAGTTTGGTGTCCTGAAATGTACCGTCAAACTTACTTGGGATAGTTTGTGGGGTGGTCCAGCCAATTTGCTGAAGCTTTATTGTAGTGCTACCGCCCGACGTTGGTAAATTACCGCCTTCAGAAGAAATTATATTACCCTGGAATGAGGCGTTTGGGCCATCGTAATTGTCTGTTTTTGTACATGCAGAACCTGCCAGTATAACTACGCCCACCAAAATTCTGCTAATCAGTTTTTTCATATCTTAAATTTTAAATTCTTAATAATTTGGATTGTTAGGGAGCAGGTTAGGGTTCTTTCCGATTTCGCCTCCCGGAATTCCTTCATAATAAAATTGCTTCTGGAAAGAATATTCGCGGTTAAACAACTCGGGTTCTGCTAAGAAGATGAATTTATTTTCATTCAATACGTAATATGGCATCAAGCCTTTAAAATGCGCACGGTCAAGCACCACATCGGCGGTTCGCCATCTTTTTAAATCCCAATAGTATTGGTTTTCAAAGGCAAGTTCCATGCGCCTTTCGTTACGGACTTTATTCAAATCGATAGAAGCGTAAGGGCTTGCACCGGCCCGACTCCTGATCAGGTTAACCGAGGTTAATGCATCGCCGGTGTTGCCCAATTCCATAGCTGCTTCTGCCCGGTTTAACAAAATCTCGCCATAACGAAGGTCAATCCAGGGCTGTTCGCTCCTGTTAAGGTCAACTGCCGACTGGGGTTTGTTATAGTCAACATATTTGCGCACATAAAAGCCTGTACGTGTTAGTTCGTCGCCACCTGTCCATGGGCCGGTAAAGCCAATTACCTGTTTGCCCTGGTACAATGTTTTTGTGTCGCCTGCAAGTATGTATGAGCGGGAATTGGCCGGTTTTGCAACCTCGGCGGCAGCTGTGCCGCTAAAAGCCGGATAAATGCCCCTTTGCATATCAAACATGAGCCCCCTTAAGGTTGCCCCGGGGAAATAAACGGTGGCCAGCAATCTTGGTTCAAGGCCCTGCATCAATTGGGCACGGTTATCAAAACGCTTGGGCGTACCATCGCCGTTAGTTACCGGTAACTCTCCCCAAAGCCTTACAAAATCCAACGTTGGGTATGAACGCGAAAGCGCATTGGCTGTCATGTAGCGCGGCGACATGGTAGCATCCCAGCTATGTGCAGTGTGGGTAGCGATAGAATACTGTTTTATAAAAATATTTTCGGGGCTTGTGTTTTTTAAGAACAGATCAACATAGTTTTGTACCTTGTCTGAATTTGCATTGTAAAGGGAGTAATGGCCTTCCAGCAATTTGGCGGCATCATAGGCCGCCTGGAAATAGGCGGTTGCCTTATCTGCAGGGATGCCTACCAGACCTTGCGTACGCGCAGGCCCATCAACAAAGTTTACCGAGCCGTACCTGGCAACACATGCCGCATACAGCATTGCTCTTGATTTTAATGCGGCTGCGGCATACCTGTTGGCCCTGCCAGCATCACTGGTTTCGGGCATCATCTGGTAACCCAAATCAAGTTCGGCCCCTATGAAATCCCATACGGCCTGTTCTTTATCACGATGTACCTGGAGTGTTGACAGCGGGGCGCCCGGATCCTGTGGCACGGTTATAATAGGAATGCCGCCATAACGTTTGGCCAGGCCAAAATAATAGTATGCCCTTAAAAAATGGGCTTCGCCCAAAAGGGCATTTACAGTTGGCTGGCTTAGCTTGGCCACATGTTTAGGCAGTTCGTCTATCAGGATATTTACATTCCTGATATCGCCATATGGCCAGTAACCAAAGCCGCCGCCAATGTCCATCCCTCCAAAAGGGCCAACTTCTTCGCCAGTAACCGAGGCCGAATTGTAAAAGTTTTCCCAATCGTTGCCCCCTGTTTTAAATCCCTGGTCGGGCCGGTATTTAAAGTCTTCAATAGGCAAATTCTGGTATATGGTTGCTAAAAACGACTTAACACCGGCCTCGCTGTCATATATAATATCGGGGGTAAAGATATTGGTTGGCGCAATATTCAGCTTTTGGCAGGAAGTTAGCGAAGCTCCTACGCTGATAGATATTGCTATAATAAATTTATGTATACTTTTCATGTGTCAATAGTTATTCGTTAATAATTCGCTTTTTAAAAGCGCTCATGAGATGCTCAGCAGTTTAAAAGGAAACGTTTGCTCCCAGGTTAAAAGTCCGGTTCATCGGGTAGGTGTAGCCTGCGAAAGCTTTGCTGAAATCACCGTTATCTCTTGGGTTGGGGCCCTGGTGCTCAGGATCGTAATTCTTTAACCCGGTAAATGTTAGCAGGTTGTAGCTGTTTGCATATACCCTGAGTTTTCTAACGCCTATGCTTTTCAGTATTGCAGGAGATAATGAATAACCAAATTCCAATGTTTTTATACGCAGGTAACTGGCGTTTTGTATAGCTTTTGTGCCCTGTGCGGCAGGCGAACCCATTGCAGGGTAATAGCCTGGTACCCATTGTGTATTGGGGTCAAAAACGTTTGCCGAAGGGTCTGCCGTGTGCCAGCTGTCAAGGAAACGTGTTAAAGCGCTTCTGCCATACATCAGCGGCTCGGCAAATTGTTCGCCGTATTGTACGTAAACACCGGCAGCGCCTTGCAACAGCATGTTCATATCAAAACCTTTGTAGCTTAAGCCTACGGTAAAACCATAGTTGTACAGGGGGATATCGGTAGTTGCAATAGGGTGGCTGTCCTTATCATCTATAACGCCGTCACCATTCCAGTCTTTGTAGTAATAGTCGCCGGGAATTGTATTGTTATTGCCACCACCTGTGTTTACGCCATAATTATAAATTTGCTTGTAGGTGGTAAACTGCCCGGCATACTCCGGCCCCCACCAAACATTCTGATACCTGTCTGTTTGGTTCTCTTTCCAGTTTAAATACTCGTTACCCGAATTACTGCGCAGAACTTTCATTTTCTTCAGGCGGGTTGTGCCTATATTACCGGTAAGGTTTACGCCCACCTGGCCAAAGGTGTTCCTGTACGATAGGTTAAAATCTAAACCCTGTACCCGGTCGCTTTCATAATTGATTTGTGGCACAGCTGCACCCACTGTTCCGGGTAATGCAACCGAAGGTGTGGCGGGTAATCCGGTCCTGTCGTTTCTGAAAACTTCAATAGTTCCGTCAACTTTTCCACCAAACAAACCAAAATCAACGGCTATATTCTTTATAGTACTTATTGGCCATGTTAAACCAGGGTTGCCAAGTTTTGGCGCTGACCCATTTACCGCGCTTGCACCAAAAATGTAGTTGTTTACCGGGTAGGTATAACCGTTAACATAATTGAATGCGTTACCCTTCTCGTCGCCAACCCGGCCGTAAGAAGCCCTGAGCTTTAAATTGGAAAGGATGTTTTCTGAAATCAGTTTGCGGAAAAAGTTTTCTTTGGTTAAAACCCAGCCCACTGACGCGCCCGGGAAGAAACCATATTGATCGGCGCCCGGTTTATACAAACTGGTGCCATCCCGTCGAAAGCTGAATTCGGCAAGATACTTTCCTTTAAAATCATAATTGAACCGTCCTATAATACTCCTGTGGGCCTGGTCCTGTAAAGCGTTGGCATCCATACCACCGTACATATTGGAATTTTGAAGGCCGCCAAACAAATATTCTACCGGAATCTCGGTATCCCGGTAAGCATTAAAGTTATCGGCAGTTTCATGGCTTTGCTCATAGGTAGCCATAGCTGTGATGTGGTGGTCATCAAAAAAGGTATGGGCATAATTTAACGTTACCTGGCTTAAGGTATTCAAGTGGGTATAATAAGCGCGGGTTATGCCCGAAGGTGAATTAACCACACTTGGTATATACGTATCATCGGCTGCTTTGTAAGTATATAAAGAGAATGTCTTTTTTATTTGATTGTAATCATTAACCCCATAATCAATATTAAATAAGGCCTTTGCACTTAATCCCTTTATACCTGGAATATCATAGGTTAAGTTTAGCTGGCTGGTAATGCTTTTATTCCGGCTTCTTTTTGAACCTACTTTGTCGGCATCGGTTATGATAGAAGGGTTCATGTTATCATCAATTACAGCGGGGTATAAAGGATTATCATTAGCATATATCTGGTGTGTAGGTATTTGGTTCCAGGTGTATTTATAAATAGTCCATTCATCGGTGTAAGGCATGTTTTTTTCATCCATCCAGGCCGATGTTAATACCTGCGCTTTTAGCCCTTTTGTTATATTAGCCGTAACGTTTGAGCGGAAATTATACTTATTATAGTTTAAATCCCCGGTTTTAAAAACACCATCCTGCCGTTGATAACCAAAGTTGAAGAAATAGCTTATTTTGTCGTTTCCGCCATCAATATTTAAATTATGCTGTATTTGGTTGGCTGTTTTCCTGAAAACCATACCTATCCAGTCGGCCGATTTGTAAGTGCCATCAAGCCATGGTTTTATATCGGCATATGAATATTGCGGAGTTACATTGGATACAAAATTATTGGCAAAATCGCGTTTAACTTTTTCATTGGTCAGCATCATGTAGTCAACAGCGCCTACACCCTGCGGCATACCTAAAAAGGTTTGGATAGCATTATTAACTGAGTAATTGATGTTGATATTGCCGTTTTTTCCGCCTTTTTTTGTGGTTATTAAAATGGCACCGCCTGCAGCCCTTATACCGTATATAGATGCAGCAGCGTCTTTCAGCACAGAAACACTTTCAATTTCATTGGGGTCCATCCGGCCTATTGTTGATTGGTCGCCGCCAATTACACCATCAATTACAACCAATGGAGCGCTTGTGAAGCCCCTGATATTTAAATTGTTGGCGAAAGATCCCGGTTCGGCAGTTGTTTGAACAATGCGTACGCCAGGTATTTTACCACTAAGCATGTTTATAACACTTTCGTTTTTGGTTGTTACAATCTCTTTGCTTTGTAGTGTAGATACAGAACCGGTTATGGTTGCTCTTTTTTGAACACCGTAGCCTACAACTACCACTTCATCAAGGGTTTTGTTAGTTGCAGTTAAAGCGATAATACCGCCTTTTATATCTTTTACAACTACCTCTTTGGTAAGGTAACCTATATATGATACCTGCAAAATCACCTGGGCGTTTGTAACGTTCAGGGTAAACTTTCCTGCAACATCAGTTATGGCACCGGCGGTAGTGCCTTTAATTTTTACACTTACCCCCGGAAGCGCCGACCCATCGGTTAAATCAATGACCTTTCCGCTGATAGAAGTTTGCTGGGCTAACAAACCAAGCGGGAAAAGGAAGAGGAGTATAAGTAAGTATCTAAGTTTTTTCATATTGTCTCTCTGTTAATGGTTAAGTTTAATTGGTTTTGGTTACCTCGTTAGGGCAATAAATAGCGCGTGCAGCGGCATACTTACGGCGGGTTAGGTGCGTAACGGTACATGATCTTAATTTGGTTGGTTAATAAATCACCTGGGCCTTTATGAGTGCTGGCAGGTGCTATAATTGGTTTGTTTTACTAACACAAAAGAAGAGGCGATCATTAATAAAAAATAAATAATAGATTAATTTCAGCTATAGAAGCGCTAAAAAGGTAGGTTTTGAATTATTTTTCGCAATCGATTGCGATTTTATGCGCGACGATGCGCCTAAACTGTAATAAAGGCACCTGGATGGCTTAATATTTTGTAAGCGCCATCCCTAAAGGGGGGCATTGTTGGGGCAACTTAAAAAGAGGCACGATAAAATGCCATTTTCTCAAATTTTGCCATTGCTTAATTCGGTAATGACTTTTCCCGTTCTGACCTTTAAATAAGGGAGATAATGCAGGATATAAATGCAGAAATCCATAAGGCATAAAAAAAGCCTCGCAGAGGTGCGGGGCTTAAGCTTCAGAGAGCGGTGTTTTTTTAACCAATTTATTGAGAAGTTGCGACGAATTGGAAATTTAAGAGAGACTTTTACCATTATTTAAACCGCAGAACTAGTCATCTGCAGTTTTTAAAATTATGTTTATAGCTGTCAGTATATCGAACATGTGACTGTCTTAAGCAGTTCACCCATCTTAACACCAGCTTAAGTTATTTTTTCTGAGCGCCTTTTGTTGCGGCTTCTATAATAACTGCCGCCACTTTTTCGGGTTGCGACATGAATATGACATGGCTCCCCTTTATCTCGGTAACTTTGGTATTGGAACGTTTGTACATCGCCTGTTGAATTTCCGGGGCAATGCTTTTATCTTCTGTGGCAATAAGGCCATAAGCAGGTTTGTCTCTCCATGCAGCATGAGTAATGGGCGTTATAAAACCCTTTGCGTAGAAGGCGCCCTGGGAAGCATACATGAAATCTGCTTCTTCTTTACTGATATCAGCACAAAAGCCGGCGTGATATTTATCTTTGTCATAGTATACAATCCCCTTATCATCAGGAGCAAGAACGCCGTTTTCCGGAGCCGGAGCGGCCGTTTGAAGCCATTGCAGGGCAGATTCGCCATTGTCTGGCTGGAAAGCGGCGATATATACAAGGGCAGCTACCTTAGGGTGATTACCCGCCTCTGTAATTACAGCTCCTCCCCATGAATGTCCTACTAAAATTGCAGGGCCATCCTGTTTGTCCAGGGCTGTTTTTGTGGCAGTTACGTCGTCCTCGAGCGAAGTCAGCGGATTTTGTACTACTGTTACATGGTATCCTTTTTTGGTTAGTACGGCGTACAGGGCTCTATACCCGGAACCATCTGCAAAGGCACCATGTACCAATACTACATTTTTTACTGCTTGTGCAGCTGCTTCAGTTACTGTGCCTGTTACTGTAGCTAACGCAACTGTTAAGGCTACAATGCCGCCTTTTAATGAATTCTTTAATGTTTGCTTTTTCATGATTTTGTCGTTGAGTTTTTTTGTTTGGATCAACGATACAAAGTTGCGGTGAAAAGCGACCGGAGACCATAGGCACAATTCCCGGTTAGTTGTGACTATTTCCCTTCTTTGGAATCTTTTGGCGAATTTCTGAAGTCCGATGGCGATAGGCCGGCATTTTTTTTGAAGAAGTTGGAGAAGTAGGGCACATCTTCAAACCCGAGTTCGAAGGTAATGTGCTTTACCGACCTGTCGGTATAGGACAAAAGCCGCTTAGCCTCTACCGTGATCCTTTCCTGGATGATCTGTGATGGGGTCTTCTGATTGAAAATGGCAAAAAGGTTGGATAAGGTTTTAGGCGACTTGCAAAGCACATCGGCATAAAAACTAACGGAGTGCTCTGTTTTGAAATTAGCTTCGACCAGGAGGTTGAATTTTCTAATGATATGAAACCTTTCGTCCTGCAACTTTTTGACCGGTATATAACCGGATTTTGCCAGCCGGGTCACATAAATGATGAGGCGTTTGAGCAGTACCAGCAGCATTTCATTCTGAATATTGTCTGAGGTTTGAAATTCGTCGATGAAAACATCTGACAGCAATTTTAGCTTTTGTTGTGCAGGGTCATTTAACTGAACAAACATATGATCGGTACTGCTGAACAGGAAGCCTACGCAGCTTACTTCGCTGTCATGATCGATGATACAGTAAAATTCCCGGTTAAACTGCCAGGCAACGATGCCTGCAGAATTTTCAAAGCTGAAAGTTTGGTTAAACAAAAGGGTCAGCAGGGAATTGGCCGGGAAATCATATTTGGTGCCGTCAATGGTAACAGTCTGGCGTTCTCCGGGGTTCCAGGCGATGGTAAAATACTTATTGAACCTATCCCTGCTAAAAAACAGGCGGTCAAAACCCGCTTCTTCTTTAAAAAGCAGCAATTCGCCGCCGGTGCTTTCCTCTCTTAGTGTAAGTTTCATGGTTGATCAAACGAACTTCCAAAGTACTAAAGAAGCGTCAAAGCACAAAGTTAAAACTTGCCGTAAATGCACAATCCCCATTTACCGGTTAGTGGTCGTTGCGCAACTATTGAGACTATTATACAGACGTGAGCCTGTTCGTCCGTTCTTTGAACTATTGATTAAAACGAAGTTAGGAAGTTCACA
>NZ_FODR01000004.1 GCF_900110415.1 Mucilaginibacter sp. OK283 | reverse complement strand
TGTGAACTTCCTAACTTCGTTTTAATCAATAGTTCAAAGAACGGACGAACAGGCTCACGTCTGTATAATAGTCTCAATAGTTGCGCAACGACCACTTCGCGCATAGAGGGGTTATAAGATAAAAAATTGAGCTTCACCCTCTTTGCGGCACAGCCGAAGAGAGGGTGGCCCAGCGAAGCGTCGGCCGGGTGAGTCTTCGCCGGCGTTCCACCTACATGCTATCCCCTTGAATCTGGGATGCCGAAATATTCGGCATGACCACACATTTAGCAATAAGTGCGTCATCCTGAACTTGTTTCAGGATCTCACAGGGCGGTAGCATACATACTTGCCAATTTCCTTCCCTATCGTACCGATACCAGCTTCACAGGCCCCAATAAACCGGCGGGCAACAAAGCTTTCCCTTCTAAACGGTATGGTGCGTTTGTCCACGTAATTCTATCTTTTTCGGGGTTGGCATGATCGCCCATCAGGCGGTTGGCCCAGGTATTGGTTACTTCGATGCTCAGCTTGTTAGTGCCGGGTTTTATTGCCTTAGTTATATTTACCTGGTAAGGGTAAGTCCAGGCCACGCCGCAATCAATACCATTTACATAAACCTGTGCAATATTGGCGACGCTACCCAGGTCGAGCCATGTCTCGGCCGCGACGCCCCTATTAACAAAAGTTTGCTTATAGATTGCCGTACCCGAATAATATTTAATACCATCTTCCGGCCGTTCGGTCCAGCTATCCAGCTTATCAAACATAACAGGCATTGCCGGACCGCCAAGCTTAGGGTCAAAACTAAGCTCCCATTGTGCTTTAAGCGTTTGCAATAGCGTTTCCTTTTTGCTTTTAACATGATGAGCCACTTTAAGTGGGCCAGCACCTTTTTTGAGCACAACGAACACCGACCCGTTTGCTGCGAGTTGTAAAGACAAAACGGTTCGGCCTTTAATTATTTTCCAATCACTTACTAAAACGTTTTTGCAATCTAAAGCATCCCACAGCTCTGGCGGCCCTTTTGTTGTTCTCAGGGATAATTCAATCGTCCGTTGCTGCTCCTGCTGGTTGGATATAAAATAAATATCAAAACCAGGCGCGCTGCGATGTGTCCAGGCGATGCCATCAGCGTAATTTCCGGCGGGGTCTTTAACGATTACATCACGCGCTATACCTATCTTATCAAAAGTATCCTCCTGATATGGCCCGGTTAACACTTTACCCCGGGTGGTTTTGTCTTTAGCTGATGCCCATAATGCTTCGCCGGCTTGTTTCACCTGCCGGTCACCGGTCATGCCATTAGCATTTAAAGGTTTGTCATTAATTAGTATAATTGCGCCATCGTTAACCAATTGCTGCAATTTTTTCACAACTTCAGGCGACGTTAAACCCGGATCGGGCGACATAGGGTGCCCGCCCGGAATTACCAGCATGGCGTAGCTTGCCCCACCAGGAAGCTCAATCCTGCCATTATTTACTTTGGCCAAACGCAGCAATGCATCCCGGTTAAAAGAATCATAGGCATAACCACGTAAAGGATCAATCCAGTTTTCGGGCAAAGCCATGTTGGCCGAGTGGCTGGCGTCTGAAACGCTGCTTACTATCGGTTCGCCTTTGTTGGCCAACCTTTCGGCTTCCTGTTTTATTCTTTGGGCGCCAAAGATCCCCGGCAGGGTAGCAACTAACCTATCAGGCAAAATAGCCCGGCGTGGTGTTTCTTCACCGGTAAATACGGCTATGTCGGTAACAGGGTGTCCCATTTGTAATAATGCCTGGCAACGCTGAAGATAGTTGAACCATGCCTTACCGGGTTTCCACCAGGTTTGATCGCGCTGAAAAAACACTCCGATGCCATCCAGGGTCATTCCCGGTTTACGGTCGGGCCAGGGATTATGCACATTTACATGGAACACCAGGCGGTTAATACCCAGGGCAAAATTGCGGTCGGCCATCGTTTTCAGCATAGCCGGGTGCTCATCCCATAGTAACCTCAACTCGGTAAATGCCTCGGCCTGGATAATATTTTTACCATAAATATGCCCCCCGGATATCGCATCCAGCATATCATTAGGTTTATCATGCGTAGGGCTGCGGAACCAAAACTCGCCCATGGGGATATCAGCCTTGCTGTAGTGCAGCATACCATCGCTTACCATAGTTGGGGCTACGCTTTCGGCAGTAAATTCGCAGCCTTTTTCATGGGCCAGTTTGGCCATGGTGCCGTAAAAATTATCAACCAGTAATTCGGCAACGGTTTGGCGTACATCATTCAATACTTTTTCAGATACGTCGGCGCTTTGCACAGGCACACCCGCCATTACCGGCAGGTAAGGCAACACATCATATCCCCGGCGCTTTTTAAACTCCCCGGCAAAAACCGGCGACCAGTTTTGGCTGCCGCATTCCCAGCTATCAATGTGAAAAATCTTTAAAACCTTTTTTGCAAGATCGGGGCCGCCCTGCCTGATGGCCTCGCCAAACCAATGGTCAAATTGTACTTTGGCTGCTTCGGGACTAAACTTATCGCACTCCAAACCGCTGCCTGCACCACCTGTAGCATTGGTATGGCCTGTTGAGGTGTGGCCTATGCGTAGTACTGTCCATTCGCCTGCCGGTACATTCCAGTTGAGCTTACCATCGGGACCTAATTTATCGGTCAGGTTAATGATCCTGCTTTTATCAACACAAAGCTCACCGGGTAATTGTGCTGCTGTGGTTCTTTTACTTACCCGCCATACTTCGCCGGTTTTGCTTTCATACTGATGAATCCGCGCTTCGGACGATAATTCAATGCCCGATAATTTTAAGGTGGGTTTCCATTTGGCAAAGTCAAGGTCCTCGGCACCGGGTTCTGATCCTGCCTTATCATAAATAAACCTGAAGTATTTGGCTGTGATAGCAGGAATTCCGTTGGTGATTTCCGAATCCCCATCCTGCCAGCCATGCCGGGGAGGATTAAGCCTGCCTAAGGACTGGAAGTTTTTACCATCATCGCTAACCTCGATAAGCAAACGTTCTGCCTGGTAATTGCTGGCTGCAGTATGGATAACAAGTGAGCGGCAGGTAAAAGCTTTTTGAAACTTCAGCTGGATCCAACAGGGCTCATTGCTTGTAAAACTCTTTTTATTGCCTTTCTCCGCAAGATATTGAACATCGGTATTGGCAATACTGGTGCTTACTTTAGGTTCAGCATCATAACTGCTGATGCCCTCACACTGCGGAGACGGATAGGCCAGTACTTCGATATCCTTATAGTAATTTTTATAATGTGCCGGAGTTGGCAAAGTATCCCTATAAACTTTACCACCCGCCACTTTAACTTTCGACCAAACCACTTTTTGCATCGATAATTCTGGCGTAATCCATGGCCCGCCTGCGAGCGCGAAACCATCACAATCATGCATAGCCAGTTTAACGCCTATCCTATCAGCCTCCTGCATGGTAAACTTAACCATGGCCCACCATTCGGGTGTCAGCTGTTCAACCGGCGGGGTTAAGTATGGCGGATTTGCGGCTCCTTTTATAGGCATAAGATAAGCACCACCAATGCCTGCCTGCTTCATAGCCTGCAGATCGGCAGTGATGCCCTCACGTGTTACAGCGGCCTGCATCCAGTACCAGAACACCCAGGGCTTCGCGGCCTCGTTAGGGTGCAAAAAGGCTTGTTTTAATTCATCCTTTGTACCAGGAACACGCCGCACCTGGGCGCTGCCCTGCAAAGCGATGCAACAAATACCTATATGTAGTATCAGGATGAACCTTTTCATAAACATCAGTTAAATTTTATTTCACGGGCCGCCTCTCCCGCTTTGTCAGCAACTCCATTATATGGCGCGATGTAAAAGGTATAATGGTATTCCTTAGCAGGTATACGATATTGTTCCAACGGCGCCGCCACTTCCGACCAACTATCATTTCCGCCTACACCCATTTGTATCAAATCGATATTAAGGGTTATAAAGCCCGCGTCTTTTAGCTTGTTGGTATGTTTAGCCTGCAGAATATTATCTTCGGTATAAGGCCAGGCGCTCATACTGAGCAGGCTATCGGCTGTTACCAGCAGGCCATTAGTTTTATTATGCAGCAGTATCCAGCGTACATCGGTCCGGTTACCGTTTTCCTGTGGTACCACATAAGGCTCCATAAACTGACTTATAGCCTGGTTGTAAATACCGGCTTCGGACGCTGTACGCCTGTCTGTATAGTTTTCGTAAGGCCCACGGCCATAATAGGCGATATTGCTATCGGCCCGCAAAATTCCCATTTGCATACCTACTTTGGGAAGGTCGGGCAGGTTTTTATCAGCGGCCAGGCTGTAATCAACCTTGATAGCACCTTTTCCGTTTATGGTATACGTTACTTTTATTATTGCACTATCGCCGATCAAAGTATACGTACTATTAACCTTCACCACTCCTTTTTGCGATTGATCAATACCGAAATTTTTTAGTTGGGGTTTAGCGGTAAACCATTGTTTAAGCTTCTTATCAGCCTTCCACCCCCGATGATCATTATCTGTAACAGGTCGACTGAAGTGAGGTAGTAAAGGAGCAAATACCTGTTGCTTACCGTTCAGCATATAGGAATTCAGCGCCCCATCTTTTTTATTAAAAGTGACATCAAACCCGTTCCCGCTAATACCCAAAGCAGAAAAATGATCTATATCTGTAACCTTTAACGACGGATAATATTGGTTTACTGGCTTTGTTGCCGGCAAACTGGTCAGCACAAACTGATCTTCCGCAATTTCATATCCTTTTGCAGCCCAGGGTTTATCTTCGGCAAGTGTAAAATGGATATCGGCTAAGTACTCGTGGTCCGTTTTAAACCGGGGCAGGTATTGTTTTATGCTGATGATGGTATCCTTACCCGCAGCCAAATCAATACGAGGTAATTGTTTTTTGGCAATAATATTACCATCTTCCCGCACCTGGATGTACACATCGTATTGACTCAATGAAGCCGTACTATTCCAGTTTTTAATTTTGATCAATCCTTTACCTGCATCTGCCAGCGTACATTCTGCAGGTTGAAAAACATGCTTGCATTCGTAAATAGCCGGTTTGGGCCGCCCGTCTGATGCAACAATACCTTTGATGGTAAAGTTATCAAAGTAACGTTCGCCATAGTCGCCGCCGTAGGCGTAGTATGATACCCCGGCAGAATCTTTTTTTAACAGTCCCTGGTCTTTAAATTCCCATATGGCCCCGCCTATGATGCGTTTGGTTGATCGCCATTGGTCCCAAAATTCTTTCAGGTTGCCGTTGGAGTTACCCATAGCGTGCGAGTATTCCACAAAAAATATCGGCCGGTTATCGCCGTTTTGCTGGTTGGCCAATAGTGGCGCCGTGTATAAGCCAGGGTACATACGGCTCACAATATCTACATAAGGCTGATCAATTGGATTTTGCAGCCGGTGTGAGTGATCGTTTGTTTTAGGATAGCTCGGATCTGTAGGATCTATATAACCTTCGGCCTGCGGGGTTCCCTGGGCGGGTTCATAATGCACCGGGCGGGTAATATCAAAATCATGAATCCAAGCGGCCATAGCCGCATGGTTTGGCCCCCTGCCTGCCTCGTTCCCTAAACTCCAGGTGATGATGCTGGGGTGATTTTTATCGCGCATAACCATCCGCGTGGCACGGTCGAGATAAGCACCCGTCCACATAGGGTCGTTGCTTAATTTAGAGCCGAGGCCATGGGTTTCCAGGTTGGCTTCGTCAATTACCAGGATGCCATATTCATCGCACAGATCGTACAGGTAAGGGTCCATCGGGTAATGGCTTGTACGGATACAGTTGAAATTAAAGCGCTTAATGGTGCGCACATCATTTAAAATATCCTCACGGGATAATGCCTTGCCTTTCACAGGGTCATGATCTGGCCGGTTTACGCCGTACAGGTAAGTAACTTTTCCGTTGATAAGTAATTTACTATCATCCTTGCCAAACTCAATGCTCCTGATGCCAACCTTGCAGCTCTTAACTTCCAAAGTTTGCCCGGCGCTATCCAACAGCGACAGGGTTAGTGTATAAAGGTTAGGCCGGTCATCGCTCCATTTATCAGGATTTTTCAGCGTTGTTTCCAGTAAACCAAACTTTACATTATCCAGCCGGGGGTAAATCTCGTTGATCATGCTCTCCACGCTGCGCTCCAGCGGTTTTTGAAATACTTCCTTATTGTTTTTGTCGAAAAGCCGTGCCTCAATTTTATAACCAGGAACAGCTTTGCCTGTAAGGTTCTCCATCCGCGGGCGGATGCTGAACACGGCATCTTTATATTGCTTATCCAGCTTAGCCTGCCAGTGAAAATCGGCAATTCTCAGTTTAGGTTCGGCCAGCAGCATTACTTCCCGATGGATGCCGCTCATGCGCCACTGGTCCTGGTCTTCTAAAAAATAGCCATCGCTCCAGCGGATCACCTGTACAGATACTACGTTTTCGCCTGCCTGTAAATAAGGGGTGATATTAAACTCAGACGGTAGGAAACTATCCTCGCCATAACCTAAAAATTTGCCGTTAAGCCATACCTTAAAACCAGAGCTTATACCGCCAAAATGCAGGGTGATATTCAGATCCTTCCAGTTTTGAGGCAGGGTAAAAGTACGCTGATAGCTGCCTACCCCATTATAATCCTGCGGTACATGCGGCGGGTTAACCGGCCTAAACGGGTAAACCGCGCTTTTATAAATAGGTTTATCATAGCCCTGCATCTCGATACTGGAGGGCACGATGATCTTTTTCCACCCACTTACCCGGCCTTTGTAAAAATCTTTTGGTGCATCCCCCGGTTTAACTGCATAGCTAAAATCCCAGTAGCCGTTTAAGGACATCATTCTGCCCGATTTTTCGCGGTCGCCCGCAAGCGCGTCTTTAATACTGCTGTATGAGTAAGCCGTAGCCCTGGCCGGGTCGCGGTTTATGCCATCAACCAATGAATTTTCCCAGGGTTCGGCATCATAAACCGCCGGTATATTGGGTATAGGCGCAGGAGTTTTATCAACCAGCTGGGCGTGAAGCGCAAAAGGCGCTAATCCAAAAACAAATAAAATATAGATCAATCTTTTCATCATCCCTTACTATGTGCTATATAGCCAGATTTTGGCTCAATAAAATTTTCCCGGTGCGCAAGCCTGGTAGTAGTGTTTTTCATTTAGTGTCCGTTAAAAATGAGGTATAAAACAATCATTACTATGGTGAGCAATGCCCAGGCTAATTTTACCCGTTTGGTTGGTTTGGCTATCCGGCCGATTTCCGAAGCATCCGGTTTATAAATTTCGGGCGAGGTATCCAGTAAGGAAATGGCAACAGCCAGTGCAGCAAGAAAAACAAAAATGTAAAAAGACAGCAGCAGGTAATGCGGCCAGAAATGGTACTTAGCCGATGGCAGCACCCACAGGTAAACCACTCCCGTACCCAAACTAAAAGCCGAACCTACGGAAAGGACAGTATTGACGGCTTTACGTGTAGTGCGTTTCCAATAAACTGTAAGCAGGAACACAACTGCCAGCGGCGGGGCTATAAAGCCCAGCACCGACTGAAATACATCGAAAAGGTTAAGCCCTTTAATGCTATCAATAGCCAGTGCCATACCTATTGCAAACAGGCAGCCTGCAACAACTACCCACCGGCCAATCCTGATTAAGTCCTGGTTGCTGGCATCGCGGTTAATTTTTTCGGCATAAATATCCATGGTAAAAACTGTGCTTAACGAGTTTAATGACGAGCCGATAGTACCTACCAAAACGGCTATCAGCACTACTATCACCAACCCGTTCATACCGGGAGGAAACAGGTTGGTTACCATGGTCATGTAGGCCAATGCGGGATCATCCAGGTGCGGGTAAAGGATAAAGCACAAAATGCCGGTGAGGATAAACAGGGGCAGCGACAGGATTTTGAGCCAGCCTATAAAGTTAACACCAAGCTGGCCCTGCTCCAGGTTTTTAGCGCCCAGCACAGATTGTACCATAGCCTGATCGGTACAAAAAAACGCGATGGCCGATACCGGGTAACCCAGCAATATAGCATACCAGGGGTATTTAATGTCGCTGGCCGGATGTATAAGGTTCCAGTAATTGCCGGGCACTTTATGAAATACTGCCGAAAGACCGCCCGCTTTGTTTATACCTAAAACCGTTAAGGTTAATGATACACCGATGAGCAACAACATCTGGAATACATTCACTTTGGCAATGGCTTTTAAGCCCCCCGCAAATGCAAACAGCCCCGCAAATGAAACCAACACAATAACCGATTGCCACATGGGGATCCCCAATATCTGCCTCACCAAAAAACCACCGGCAAACAAACCTAATGACAACCAGGAAATGAGCATTTTAATGAGTGCATACCAGGCCAGGATGTTCCGGGTTGAGTCGCCGTAACGGTTGCCCATAAACTCGGGCATGGTTGATACTTTAGCAGCAATATATTTGGGCGCGAAAACCAGGGCCAGCAGCATCAGGAATACAAAGGCATACCAATCAAAATTTACGGCTACTATGCCTGTGCTATAACCAATACTGGCAAAAGCCAGCAGCATGGATGGCCCCACGTTGGTACCCCACATATTGAAACCTATACTTGGCCACCCCAATGATTTATTGGCAAGGAAAAGTGTTTCGTCTGTTTTGTTTTTATTGCTAAAACTGGCACGGTAGCCAATCACCAATAAGACCACCAGGTAAACAGCCACCACCCCGTAATCCAGAGCTGTTAAGCGCGATACAATATTGCTCATTGCGATGATCATGCACCGGGTTGATTAACGGTTAAATGATACTCGGCCAAAATCTCGTCGACTTTAACCGGCCTGCCTGTTTGCAGGGAACGATCCATAGCCTGCAGCAGCGCAATGGTGCCTACACCTTCTTTAATGTCGGGATAAGCCGTAAAGCCTTCGGTAATGCTGTCGGCAAAATATTCAAGATAATTCTGGTATTCGCCGGCGTGATGGCTTTTGCCTTCAAAGCGGAAATAATGTTTCAGCTTATGTTCCCAGGTAATAATCCTTTCTTCGCCGGTTTTATCGGTTATGGCATAGCGCAGGTCCATATAATCGCCCTGGCTACAGCCTTCGGTACCTCTTAAAATGCAGCTCATCTCGCTGTCACGGGTGGCGGGTTGTACCGGGCCGGTGTAGCAGCCACTTACCCTGGCAATGCGCCCATCGGTTGCTTTGAATATAAAATGCATGGTATCTGGGTTTTTCAATCCGCCCTTTGCCCCGTTTGAGCTTAACATGCCGTATCCCATTACTTCCTCAATATTGGGCAGGTACCAGCGAATAAAATCTGTGGGGTGGCTTAAACCCCCATAAAGCCATTTAAAAGCATTTTGTAATGACCATGGCTTATCTAAAAACCAGCGATGATCTGCATGATAATAAGCCTCAATGGTGATCAGGTCGCCAATCAGGCCTGCTTCATAATCCTGGCGCTGCTTTTTCATCGGCTCAAAAAAACGGGAACTTTGGCCAACAAACACCCTTCTGCCGCTTTTTTCAACCAGGTCCAGTAATTCGGCGGCTTTGCTAAGGTCATCAATAAAGGGTTTGGTACATACTACATGCTTGCCATAATGCAGGGCTTGTTTCACATGTTCGGCATGCAGGTGGTCGGGTGTATAAATGGCAATAATATCAATGTCTGCATCATCCAGCATGTGCTGGTAATTGGTTGTGTAGTTATGAAAGTTAAACTCCGCTGCACGGCGCTTGCACATTTCAATACTCATATCGCATACCATTTTCAATTCCAGTTTATTGCTCTGTAATACTGCCGACATGGTACTGCGGCCTTCGCCTAATCCTAATATTCCTACCTTCATTTTTAATTATTGAGTTATTGAATTTTTAATGGCTTAAAAAACACCCAAACCTCACCGGGCTTTGTACCGGGAATGCCTTCCTGGTATTTTTTCATCAGCTTATTCCATTCGTTTACCCTTGGGTTGTTTTCTGTTGTTTTGGGATTCAGCTTATCCAGGCTTTCGCCTCTGGGAATACTGATGACTAACATCAGCTGCCGCCCATTTTTAAAAACCAGCAGTTGCTGAAAATTGGCGTTGCAAAAGCCCCGTGAAACTTCGGGCCATTTCTGGAACTGGGTTGCATGATAGTTTAAATATTCCTGCTGCAGTTTGGGATCTTTCACCAAATTGGCCGTTAGAATAATGTTGTCCCATTCGGGCGTTACGACCGAGTTAACGCAACATTGTTGCTTATTGAAACTATAAAAGGGATGGCTATATGTCCTAATCGTCAATCCGGAGTACAATCCTTTAGCTAAATTATATAATTTATTTATATTCAGATTTTTACCGTAAACAACTAAATGGTTACTCCACTCATAAATTGACAATAATGGCAAGTTTTGCTTTTTAATCAGACTCAATAAGGGCCGGTGATCTATAGTTTTCCCAACCGGTGCGGTAATTTCAACAGCAGCATAAGGGTTGCCAATTACCCTTGCATCAGCTGCATTAAGCAGCAATACCAAGACCATCATTAATCCTAAACTTTTGCGGGTGATGTGTATAATTAAGACTCTCATTCCGACTTATAATTAATGGGCTGGCCCTCCCGGTTAACGGTTTTGTATTTAAGGAGGTATTGATAAGCCGGCTCCACCCCTGCCGCTTTTTTAATTTCGTTTGCCACCTGTGGGCCATTATTTTCCCATACATTACCAGGGCCGTTTGCATTTTTCAGAAATTTTTCTGCACGGCACCAATTGTTTTTAATTGTGATGTATGATGAACCTTCGTCGGTATATAAGTAAAACCAGTGCTGCGGATCATGTGCGTAGGGCGCTTTATAAATACTATCCACGTAGTTATTACTGATCACTGAACCTGGTTGTGCCGATAAGGTATAAATACCTGCCACATCGTACATATTACGCGCATAGTGGTGAATCTTATTGGCTGTAATATGGTTGTCACTCATGGCGTTGATACTTTTTGTCCAGCCCCAGCCCATACTGATGCCGGTATAGTTTACATCGCAAACCTCGTTATGGGCTATGGTAATGCCTTTTACATATCCTGCGCCTATGCCCACGCATCCCCAGTCTTCATTGGTGGCATCTGTTATTAAGTTGTTTTCGATACGTTCATTGGTGCATATTTCGTGTTTATCGGTTGGGTTATAAGGTAAATGAACTTCCTGTGCCTCATCCGAATAAACCCCGGCAAGGATGGCTGTTCCGCCGATGTCTTTAAACAGGTTACCTTTTATTTCATCATCATGCGTTCCGCGCTGGTAATCTAAGCCTGTTGAGGCAAGGTGCTCAAAACGGCAGCCTTCAAAAGTGGTATGGGAGGCGTAAGCTACCTCAACAGCAGCGGCAGGACGGCCAACCCATGCCTGGTTTTCCAGCCCTTTTTTATCCGGCGTACCGGGTATTTTTAGCTTGTAGGCATCCAGCATATACATACCATCCTGGTGCGGAACCAAACCAGCTTTTGAAGGCCGGAGCCAGCTGCTATGCTGAAAACCAATATTTTTAAAACTGAAATAACTCACGGGGTGATCTATCGTCCCCTCAATTTTTACAATATTCTCAAGGACAGGAACAGTTGCAGTGGCTGTGGACAGATCCTCACCAGGGCGGGGTATGTAGTATATTTTACGATGCTCCATATCCAGGTACCACTCACCGGGCTGGTTTAAAAACTGCACCGATCTGCTGAGATAAAAGGCCGAGTTACCCGTTTTTTTGGAGATCCAGGGCGCTGGCCAGGGATGTTCCGATTGGATGCGGCTTTCGGGCTGGTAAAAGGATAACCTTACGCTATCACCCGCCACTTTTGCCGATTTAACCCTTAGTATAGCGATAGCCCACCACTGGTGTATAAACATTTCCATACCCTTAATGTGCAGGGTATCAAAGGCCGCGGGTTTAGGAATCCAACAGGATTGGGTTTGATGATCCCATGATAAAATACGACTCATTAATGGTGCATCTGCTTCCCTTGCCGGGGTGGCTTTAGTGTTACCAACCCATAATTGCCTGAAATTCACTACTTCATCACCAATTAAGGGTGCGTTGGCAACCCATACTTTCCCGGCAACATTCAAGGGTAAACCAGGGATATTTCCTTCCAGCTTTTTCCAGCCGTTTATATGGATGCCGCCACTAAAAATAGTCTCGCCTTTGTCAGCACCTTCAATAATGGTGGGGCTATCGGCCGCACCCGAATCTTCGGGGCGGATAAACAAAGGTTCGGATAATTGATAAAGTCCCTTCTCCACCACAATACGGATCCCTCCTTTTATGGATCCATCGTTCAGACGGCGCAGTTCACGCGCCTTTCTCAGCGCCATGGCTACCGTAGCCAATGGCTGCTGTTGCGTACCCGTATTTTTATCTGATCCTTTTGGCGATACCCATATTTCTGCCGCGAAAACGCTGCCCGTTATAGCAACAATTAACAGCAAAGCGACAATAAATATGCGGCAGATGTTCATTAACAATTATTGGTTTGATGTTTGAAAAATTGATTTTATGTAAGTGGCATTGGCGCTAAAGTTCCATTTAACATTATGCACATCTTTAGTATCTCTCGACCGCTCAATCACCAGCCAGCCGCTCCAGCCCATTTTATCTAAAGTTGCCTTTACCCGTTCCATGTTTATTTCAGGGTCGTTCTGCAGCCATTGGCCATCAGTATTGGTACAGTGTATCATTACAATATTCATCTTGCCCAGTATCTGCAATTCCTTTTCCAGGTCGCGGCCATTATCAAGTGCGTTTTGAAAGTTGAAATAGCTTTTTATAGCTGGCGAGCCTATATCTTTTAATAACTGCAACTCATTCCTGGCGTCCAGTGAAGTTTCAATACCAATTACCACACCCGTTTTTTCGGCTATTTTACCCACTTCTTTTAAGCGGGCAACTATTGCGGGGCGCAGGTTTGGGTATTTAACCAGGTCGCCTTTAATGCCCAATGGCAAAAAGCCAACTTTTACATTCATTTGCTTCATTGTATTGATGCAATCTTCAACAGCCTTAACAGCGGTGGGCCGTTCGGCAAATGATTGTGCAAAAAAACCGGTCATTCCCAATGAGGGTATTTCAAGGCCCAGCTCTTTAGCTTTATTTAAAAACAGTTCCCGTACCGAATCTTTTGCCAGTTGATTATCAAATGTTTCGCGATCGCCAAGGCCGCCCATGTCTACTTCAACCCCATCTGCGCTTATGTCTTTGGCAAGCTGGAAAGCACCAATTTTTTGCCTTTTGATTATCATGAGGTCAACTACCGCTACCTTGTACCGCTGCTTCGCCGATGGCGTTTGCGCTATAACCTGTTGTGCCACCCCTATTGTAAATAGCACAACACCCAAAACCAATATTAACCTGCTTTTCATATCCTCTATTTGTTTATAGCTGCCGCGAAAACTTTTTGCAGTTGGTTAAACCCTTTTATGGCGCCGGCAGGCAGTTTTTCGCCTTTATCGCCAAACACATACATAGCCGGTTCTTTTTCAATAGTTACTTTTGATTCATCGATATTGCCGCTCTTATCTTGAATAGCGTTGATATTGAGGTGGAAGTTTTTGGCAATGAACCTGTACAACGGAAACCTTTTGGATGGCCCAAAATCGTGACCTTCATTGGGGAGATGTACATTCTCCACCATATTTTCGGCACCATAATAACCATACATTTTTTTGAGATAAGGAAAATCATGTTCGGGCATATTGGCTGTCCAGTCCTGCCCGTCAGATACCAGCAATTGCGGTTTTGGGGCGGCCATAGCGGCAAGCTCTACATTATCGGTTCCGCCTCCGCACTGGTGTACGGGCATCCCGCTTTCGCAGGGGCAGCCCCCGTAAAAATAGGATGATACGGAAACTACCGGTGCGCTTAACTTAATCCTGTCGTCCAGCGCAGTCATTAATACGGTATGGCTGCCGCCGCCAGATCCACCGCTGATTCCTATTCTCGCAGTGTCCGTTTCTTTTAATGATGACACATAATCCAATATCCTGATAGCTCCTAAAATTTGAATGCTTTGCGCAAGGCTGCGGCGATGATCTTCCTCTTTAAACTGCAACAGCGATTCGCCCCAGGCAAAAAGATCGTAGCTATAGGCCATAACACCCATGCGGGCCAGTGTGGCACAACGCAACTGGCAATCGGCACGGTAGCGCTGGTGTTCCCAATGCCCGTCTGGGCTTAATATTACCGGGATCTTACCTTTTATTTTTGATGGTTTATATAACGATCCATTGATGTATAAACCCGGTAAAATTTCAATAGCTATGTTCTCTACCGTATAACCATCAAATATTCTTTTTGGGGTGATAATAGGTTTTGAGGCAGGTTTTGCAGGTAAAGGCCATAACTCCAAAGCTTTATATAGTTGTGGCTTAAGCAAAGCTTTGCGTTGCTCCCAGCTTGCTTTATCATGATACTGCGATGCAATACGGTCCAACTCTTTCCAGCCGTCGGTAACCGCCCAGCGGAAATATTCGTACTCTTTTAACTTATACCTGCCGGGCCCTTCTTTATTTACTTTCAGATCGAGTGGGGTAAGCACATTAACCAGCGTGGTATCCACATCTGGCCGGAATCGCCACTCCGCATAGTTTACCCATTTATCCAGAACCTGGGCATCGGTGTATTTAATCTTTACATGATACCTGTCCTGGATCTCATCAAGTACTTGCTTTAATGATTTTTTGTACAGACCATCCGTAGTTTGCTGGGCGCCGGCTGTATAAAACAGCAGTGTAAAGCAGGCTATAAGTATACCGGTTAATTTTTTCATCACGTTTCTCCTTTAAAGATCTTTAGTCTCTCCTGTTGTTGCCACAGGCGCTGTGTACCCATCAACCTTGGGCCACACACCGTCTTTTATTTCTTTCAGATCCAGTTTTTGGGGATCGATCACCACATGCTTTATTTTTTGCCTGCGCCACGTATAAACCACATGCACCAGTCCATCTGCCGACTGAATCACCGACGGATAAGAATACTGACTGATTGGCGAATCTTCCAGTATCGCGGCAGCATACCAGTTAACCCCATCTTTCGATACAGCCACATTTAAAGGCGTACGGGCGCCTTTTGCCAGTGTTCCCGGCGGTAATACATGGTTATAAACCAAAAGCTGCCTGCCGTCCTCTAACGTCACTGCATCGGTACCCGAGTTGTTGTTTGGCAAGTTTGTTTTTTCGAGCGGTGACCAGGTTTGCCCCTTATCTTTTGACCAGGCCGTTAGTATCGCCCTGTTCTGGCTGCGGCAAAGTACCTGTAGGCTGCCATCTTTATGGATCAGGATACTGGGCTGGATAGCTTTCAGCTCTTTACCATCACTGATAGGGCCTATCATTGTCCAGGTTTTACCAAAATCATGGCTGGCTTCAAAATGCACCTGCCAGGCTTTACCCTCGGTACTTACAGGGCTTAGTAATGTGCCATCCTTCAGCAAAACCGGTTTGTTTTTAATCGGGCCTAAAAAGCCATCCGGCAAAGCAGTTTGAGCCGACCAACTGATTCCACCGTCGTCCGAGGTTTTCATATACCCTTTCCACTTTGCAGGGCTTGGGCCTATTTTATAAAATAAAAGCAGCTTACTACCCGGCACCTGGTAAAGCACGGGGTTCCAGCAGGCGTAGCGTAAAGTATCGTTCTGTATGCCGTTGGCTACATTAATGCCTTCAGTCCATTTGCCATTAACAAACCGGCTCACCCAGATGCATACATCGGGGTTACGCTCTTTTGTTCCGCCAAACCATGATGCTACCAAACCTTTTGGGGTTTCGGCAATGGTAGCTGCATGGCATTCGGGATAAGGCGCTTTATCGTAAATAAATTCATCTTTTACAATGCCTTTGCGCCAGGGGTTAGTTTGGGCAAATGTTTCGCCGGCTATTGCGCAGGCGCTTAATATGATCAGCAAGATTTTCTTATACATGGCTATTATATTTATTGAGCTGTTTTCTTTGCCGCATCAGCAGTTTTTTTAGCTTTAACAGCATCTACATAAGCTTTAAATAACTGGTGCCAGTTACGGCCATTATTGTTGAGATATTGCTCGTTTTTGGTTTTGTAGATCTCAAAAATGGCCGAGATCTGTTTAATATTTTTAAAATCAACGGCCTGCTCGCGGGCCTGCTTTAAATTGGCAAGTATGGTTGCTTCCTCAACCGGTGTCAAATCGGTAACGATGGCTTTGTAACCTGCCAGCGTAAAAGCCACCTTGCCGATGGTATATTTATCCAATATCGCTTCAACCTGTTCTTCATTAAGATCTTTGCGCAGGCCGGTCATCAGGTTTTCGTGAACCGATTTTGGCAGGGATGAATTGATGATGATCTGCCTGTCCATAGTGCTCAATGGTTTGCCGGTAGCCGGATCGATCCCGACAGGTACAGATTCATACGAGTGGCTATTGTTCCAATCGCGGATAGCTTTCAGGTGCGTAGCCACAACGGTTTTTACCCGTGAAGCTTTCGCGGTATCATTCAAGGTAAGGGAGCTTACCCATTCATTTGCTTTTTTATCAATCTCTGCATCAGCTTTAGCCTGTGCTTCCGGCGATGGGACTTGCTTTACCGCTGTTTGATCCTGCGCCTTACTTAGGGTTGATGTGATGAACAATACGACGAATGCCATACCAGCAATGTTTAATATTTTCATGTTTATACTCATTAGATAGGTAGATTTAACTTTTAACTTCAAAAATGTAACTGCCGGATCCTATCCGGAAAATAGCCCGGCCGCCTTCTATTTTTAGCAGTTTAATATCTTTTATGGTATCGATTGCATGCCCCGATTCGGTTACAGCCTTGCCGGTGCCTGCCGGTATGTATACTAAAGCTTTACTGTTTGGCGGTACGGTTATATGCCAGGTGAAATGACCATTATTGTTTGTCCAGCTACTTTTAACTACACCATACGGCGTTTCATATGAAGCATTTACAGTATTCAACTGACTTATTACCGGAGGTATCATCACCATTTCTTTAAAGCCCTCGTTAACAGTTTTAATACCGGCCAGGTCCTGGTAAAACCATGCCACCAGGTCGCCAAGCAGCATAATGTGGTTATGCGAATTCATGGCAGGGTTGGCGGTATCGCCGTTCCATAGCTCCCACATGGTGGTGGCGCCATGTTTTACCATGTAGCCCCAGCTCGGGTAATCATCGTTAGACGCGATACGATAAGCAAGATCGGGCCGTCCGTATTCGGTAAGACCACGCATAAGCCATTGTGTACCAATAACCCCGGTGCTGATGTGGCCGTTTGCATCATTCGCAATCTTATCAACTATGTTTTTAAAAACCGTTTTGCTGCTTGCCACAGGGGTAATGCCAAAATATAATGGCAGCAAATTGGCGGTGACGGTATTGTTAGCATATCGAAAGCTTTTTTTATCAAGATATTTTTGGTTGAAAGCATTGCCTACCCTCAGTTTCAAGACAGCAAAGGCCTGTGCATCGGCGGGTTTATTGAGCAGTTTGGCAAACTTTTGCATCAATCCCGACAGGTGATAATAATATGCTGTCGCGATGAGCTGCCCGTTGGTATTGCGGGAAGAATCTTTGGAGTGAATCAATTCCGGCGATTCGGGTGGCACGCACCAGTCGCCATATTTATCTTTGGTCACTATGTAATCCTTCATGTACTTTATGCGCATATAATCCATCCATTTTTTCATGGAGGCATAATGCTTTTCAACAGGCGCCTTATCGGCAAACTGGCGGTAAAGCATATCGGCCACCAGGATGTATGTACCGGGCCAGGTCATGTTATCGCTGTAATAATTCCAATAGGCCGGGGCAACATCGGGTATAGCGCCATCCGGCTTTTGCGATTGGGCAATATCATCCAGCCATTTGGCATACAGGTTGCCATTGGCAAATACAAAACTTTCGCCAAGGGAGCCAACTGCGCGGTCGCCAAGCCAGGGCATCCGTTCGTTACGCTGCGGGCAATCAACCGGCATACCTTTGTAATTGCTTAATATACCCCAGTAAGCGTTATGATAAACCTGGTTAATGAGCGGATTGGATGTTTCAAAATGCCCGGTTGTAGCCATGGCATCATAAACTACCTCCCCTTCAAAATCGGCCAATTCGGGCCTGCCGGGGTAACCGCTGATCTCTACATACCTGAAGCCATGGTATACAAATGCCGGGCGCCAGCTTTCATCTTCGCCGCCTTTCAGGGTATAAACATCCGTTACTTTGGCATCGCGCAGATTGGCTACGTACAGTTCACCATTGGGCTGCAGGGTTTCGGCATAGCGCAGGGTTATTTTATCGCCGCGTTTGCCTTTTACATGCATTTTTACCCAGCCGGCAAAATTCTGCCCCATCTCCATAATCCAGGTGCCGGATTTGAGTTGGTTTATGCTGATTGGCTTCACCCTATCCATAACCTTAATGAGTTCATTCACCTGGGCCTCTACCCTGCCTCCGGGCGCTTCCACCAGCTCGGCCTTTAGCCATTTGCTGTCGTCAAAGCCGGTGTTGTTCCATCCGGACATCTCTTTAGTGGCATCGTATTCTTCGCCATCATACTCATTATTGGTGCGGATGGGGCCATCAGCAGTAAACTTCCAGCTGCTATCACTCACAATCAATTGCCGGGTACCATCGGTATACTCCACCTCCAACTGCAGCAGCATTTTGGGGAAACCAAATTCCTTAATTTTTTTGGGTTTGTATTTGGGGCGCATGGTAAAAAACCTGCCGTTACCCAATACCGTTGCAACAGCGTTTGCTCCTTGCTTTATTGCATTGGTAACATCAAAAGTGTTGTACTTAACAGATTGGGTATAATCCGTAGGCGGCCCGGCAAGCACCTGGTCGTCTATGATGTTACCATTTATATAAAGTTCATAATGACCTAAACCAATGATATATACGGTTGCTTTCTTTACCTCTTGCTTTACATCAAACTGTTTATGGTAGTAACGTGCCGACAGGCGGGAGAATTTAGAAACACTATCCCAGGGGAAGCCGCCATCATGGCCTATCCAGCGGGCTTTCCAGTCGGTAGTATTTAGCAAACCTTCGCTCCACATGGCGGGTTGGCTCCACTGGCTTTCGCCCTTATTGGTCCATACTTTAACTTTCCAATAACAGGCTGTACGACTAATTAATGCCTTACCAGCATAATTAATCATGATAGATTCGCCCGAATTCACACGATGCGAATCCCAAAGATCACCCTCATTGGCGGCCAGTTTTGTCGGGGTTGATGCAACCAGTACCCGGTAAGCTGTTTGATTAATATTACGCCCCTCTCCTGTTATCTGCCAGCTTAACCTTGGATGAATAGTTTCAATACCCAGCGGATTGTGCAGCATTTCGCAGCGCAGGTTTTGCGTGGCAATACCGGCCAGGCACTTATACGATGAGAGTATAAATATCAGCAGGGCGATATGTGTGCGTTTACTCATTTGCCCGAAAAATCAAAGTATAACGTTAACGGCAAAGCCATATCTATATCCTTGTAATAGTCAAAGTATTTGTTGGGGAAGCCCTGTGCACCCAATTTATCGGGCTTTTGAGATTTAGTGCCAATCGGACTGATGCCATGCATAAAGGATATATCCCCCGATGGGAACGCAGGCGCCGTGTTGTACACTTTTTTAGGGTTACCCGGCGTAAACAGGCGCATAAATACATCGCGGTTATCACAAACAATAGTAATTGGGCCGGTATTGGCGTTTAGCCTCATCCAATACAGGTTGGCATAATATCCCTTAAATTCGGGGTACTCAATTTTTGGCTCACCGGTTATGGTATTGTTATAATGTTTATCCCAAACACCCAATGAAGTACCCTTTATCCGGTTCTTCCAAACACGGTAAGGGCCGCTGCCCATGTATTGTACACCTTTAACATCCTTTTCGGGATAGGAAAAGCTTACACCCAACAGGTTACCTTCTTCGCCAATGGGCCAGTATTTTACATCCAGCTTTACCCAACCGGATGGGTACATGGTCCACTTTAGTTTTGCCATATTGGCTTTGGGCTCAAAGGTTGCTTCAATTACTACGGTATCGCCATCGTAATGGTAGCTTAGCTTTTTAAAGCCTGTTTTTTCACCGCCCTCGGCCAATACGGGTCCATTGTTAAATGGAATTTCGCCCCGGCTGTTACTTACTTTTTTCAACACACCCGAGTTACGGTTAAACTCCAGTTGGATGCCATCACCATTGGCCACTTTATAAACCGAATCGGTTTCGGTGACGGTTATTTTATGACGATCAGGTTTATATACAATACGCCCAACAAAATCATGGGGCATTTTTATGGGGAAACTCCAGGTAAACAATTCTTTTTTGTGCGGATCAATAGCAGTTATGTATAATACCTCGTAATCCTGCCAGTTTTTAGGCAAATCAAATTGTAAATTGCCGTATTGGCCGGGTGCTACATTGGGTGAAGTTATCGGTCCGGTTTGCGAGGTGGCCTGCGGCTGGGGGTGCCGCCATGGATCGTTAAACTTAACCAGCTTATAGCTAAAAGTGCACTGCTTTAAATTGGTATACAAATACCTGTTCTCCAGTCTCAGGTTACCGTTAAATGCAGGGGTAATCTCCCGTGGCTCCAGGCGCACAGGGCACCAGATCTCCTTGATGGTGTAATAGCTTCCCTCCTTTTCGTGGTACGGCCCCACAATGCCATCCGCAGCATGATCACCGTCCGAGTCAAGCTCATTATTTTTATCGGTGCGCACCACATCTTCATCTGCAAAATCCCAGATAAACCCACCGGCCGAGAGCGGCGTATGGTACATCAGTTCCCAAAAATCGTCCAGGCCCGCACCGGCGCCGCCATCGTAAAGACCATGCAAAAACTCGGAGGGGAAGGCCACATCGTGCCCGTGCAAATTGGTGCCGGTACCATAATCATAGTTGATATAATGCTGCGTATTTGTACCCCTGAACACAGCCCAGGGATGGATGAGCGGTCGCTTCTGGATATCCAGGTCATCAAAAAAATGATCGAGATCAAAATTAAAGCCACCTTCATTCCCATTATCCCAAATAACTATCGACGGATGGTTTACATCCTTCGCTATCATTTCCTTTGCCAGCTTAGAACCCACTTCCGTATCATAATGACCATGCCAGCCGGTAAGCTCATCCAAAACAAAAAGACCAAGCGAATCGCAGGCATCCAAAAAATGATCATCTGGCGGGTAATGCGACATGCGCACGGCATTCATGTTCATATCCTTCATGAGCATGATATCGTCAATACTTTGCTTCTTGTTCATGGCCCTGCCGGTTGTGGGCCAGAAAGAGTGGCGGTTAACGCCTTTAAACTTGATCTTTACGTTATTTACATACATACCGTCGTGCAGGCGCAACTCTACCGTTCTGAAGCCAAACCGCTGCTTTACTCTATGCACTGCCTTATCACCCTGGTTTAGCGTGAATACCACATTATACAGGTTTGGAAACTCCGGCGACCATAACAGCGGCGATGCGAGCCTGGTGGTGAGATTCACCAGGGTATCGCCGGTATTTACATTAGTTTTGAAAACGGCACCAACTTTTTGCCCCTTAAGGTTGTATACCTGCCCGGTTATTGTTCCTGCTTTAACTGATGATAACTTTATCGCCGCTGTTAGCTTGCCATCGGCTTTGGCGTCAATGGCATAATGTTCAATGTGAACTTTGGGGAAAGCTTCCAGGAAAACCGGCCTGAAAATCCCACCGAACACCCAAAAGTCGCCTTTTCTTTCGGCCGCATTTACGGATGCATTGGCCGATTGCTTGGAAACGGTTACCTCCAGCAGGTTGGGCTTGCCATAATTAAGTAGGCTGCTGATATCATATTTAAAACGGTAGAACGATCCCTGGTGAATTGCCCCTGCAGATCTGCCATTCAGTTTCACTTCAGTATCGGTCATGGAGCCATCAAAAACTATATTGATGCTTTTACCCTGCCAGGCAGCCGGAACGTTAAACTCGAATTTATATAAACCTTTTTCCTTCCCTTTCAGACTATCCTTTGCAAGCCCGTAATTATATTTTCCAAAGCCCTGTAATTCCCAGTTAGAGGGAACGGGAATGGTTGTCCATTTGCCCGAATTGCGGCCCTCGGTACAAAAAAACTGCCAGTTAACTGTGTGATCGCTGCCCGTGCCCGATAAATATACCTTGTGTGTTTCCTGCGCGCGCGCGATTATCCCGCTTAGCAGTAACAAGGTATAGGTACATATTTTAAAACAGGCAGATGTCATGGTAATCAGTTTGTAGTAGTTGTAAATTTTAAAGGATTATCCGTTCGGAATGGCGCGGCAGGTAATCCGTTCTTATTATAGAAATTGGGTTGGGCCGATTCCGACCAGGCGAAACGTGCGACTACAGGAGAAGCTACACCATCCGCAGAAACCTCAACCGTATTACCTTTGATGGCAGCAATGGCGGGTACAAATTTGCCATCCTTGCCGGCTACAGTGAAATCGGTAAGCGGTTTGCCATCAGAACTAACCAATCCATTACCTGCATAATTAAAACTCAAAATGATCTTATTACCGATGATTTTCATGCTTTTATACATCGGTCCGCAGAAAACAAGCTTTTTCTGTCCGTAAGTATTGGCTAATGCCTGTAATTCCAGCCGGCGGCCAACCTCCCACTTAAATGGCGGGTGAATATTTTTAAGATCGTCGTTCAAATCGGTGGTGATGACCATACCTGTATGCGGGATCTGTAGAGCCATGGTTTGGGCTTCTCTTAATTCAGGTTCGGTAAACTCAGTATAAGGTACCGCTCCTTTGCTTTGCGAATAATAAAAGGGGGCTATCTGTACATAGTAAAATGGCAGGCTTTTGTTGTTCCAGCTTTTACGCCAGTTATTGATGAGCGCTTCCATTTTATAGGTATAACTGATGGTTTCACCCAGGTAGCAGTTGCTTTCGCCCTGGTACCATAAAAAACCTTTAAGCGCAAACGGCGCCAGCGGCTGAATCATTTTGGCGTAGAATTTACCGGGATCACCCTCAATTTTAATATTGCTGGTTTTAAAATACGGAATAGCATCAAAAGCTTCCTGCGGTGCCCACGGCTCAATACGGCTGCCACTTACTGCCGCTGAGATGATGCCAACAGGTACTTTCAGATCGTGGTTCAGATTTTTGGCGAAGAAATACCCCACCGCCGAAAAAGCACGCAAAGCTGAATCCTCCGCGACGCTCCAGCTGGAATGCGTAGAATCGGGCTTTTGCAGGTTTTTTTGGGTGACCAAAAAGATCCTGATCTGTGGGTTATGTGCACGGTCAAGTTCATCAACAGGCGAATTTGCTATACTGGTATCGGGCTTTTTTACTTTGCTGTTCTTGCGCATTTCATACTGCATGTTCGACTGGCCCGAACACAGCCATACCTCACCTACCAGGATATCTGTAAGCTTTATGGTATTGGTACCAGCGATGATTAACGTAGACGGATTTACCGAAGCAGGCATCGGCTTAAGCGTTACTATCCATTTACCGGCATCATCAGCAATAGTTGTTTTGGTTTGGCCGTTAAACTTAACTGCTACCTTTTCGCCAGCTTTGGCGGTACCCCAAATTGGTACAGGCTGATTGCGCTGCAATACCATGCCGTTGCCTAATATTTTAGGCAAAACAACCTGGGCTATGCTGCCTGTAAAACAGAACAAGCTCATAATCAAACAGCAAAATATCGCTCTGCTACCCATTTTTAATAATTGCCTGTTTTAAATGATTTAATGTAATAAACCGCGGACCTGGCAGATTCTCCCGCTTTTGGCAGGTCGTAGTTTTGATCCGTTGGTGTGTCCGTGTCGGGAAAACGCCGTACCTCGCCTGTACGGAAAACAACACGGTTAACGCCTAATACCGGGGCAAAAAATAATGCCGTCAGTACATCTTTTCCGTTTACATTCATGGTATAAAAACGGGTATTGGTGTTTAGTTTCAGGATGATATGATAAGGCTTGCCTGCCTCATACTTCATAATGTTTTTATCACGGTATCCCGCCTTGGTCCTAAACTGCCCCGCCGAATCGAGCGTAAGTCTGATAGCAGCACTGCCCTTTTCATCCTGGAACTCTATATCCAACATTCCGGTATTATTTTGCCTGGGGATGATGGTAAAATCGGCCATTAACTTTTTAGATACAGGCACCACGCGTTCTGCTTTGGCATAATCAAAAGGGTCGCTATCCTTCAAGGTGAGGCTTTTTTCGCCGTCAGGGGCTTTTTCAATAGCCACAGGCGCCCATTGCGGGCTGTAGGTATTCCACAGCGCCAGCTCTTTACCCGCGGGCATCTCATTAAATACTTCATTGGCATGTGCACCGGCTATTTCGGTTAGGGGTACAGGTATTGATGATACCCAGATATCCTCCTTATTCATGCTGTAGGTTACCCACAGGTTACCATCGGGTGGTGTACCGTTGCCTTCTTCTATCCCGCGCACATATTGCGGCCCATATGATTTATAAGCGCCGCCATACCGCATGGCCGAAATTTCGCCGTTAACCAGTAACAGATTTTTATAATTGAGCCCATCATCACTAACGGAAACAGCTAAGGGCCACCTGAATTCGGAAGGGTTATAAACTGTTGCATATTTACCATCGGATGTGTGCTGCCCCCAAATTTTGGCATTGCTGTTTACAAAGCGTGGCGCACGTGCAGCATTTGCAGGCCAGGTTTTACCATTATCGGTGCTAATGGCTGTCAGCGCGTATTTCCATAAGCCTACTACCCGGCCATCGGGCAGGTGATAAAAATTGAAAGCCTTATAATCTTTATGCAATGGGATTAAAGGGTCTTTTTTATCGGTTTCTTCTACCCACTGCATCATCATTAATGGGTTAGCCATCAACTCGTCGCAGGTCTGCACAAACCCCTTGTCTTTACTGGTTTTATAAAAGGGGTAGCTTGTGTTTTTTTCGTTCCATTTAGGGTTGTAATGGATAAAGTAGATGGGGCCATATTTTCCGTTTGGTAAAACCTCGCGCACCACACGCCCTATGCCCTGCCCATCATTGGGATCATCGTGCCCATCCAAACAAATGCCATAAAAACCCAATACCAGCAAGCGTTTTGATTTGGCGGTATAAAAGCCCATGCGCTGGTGCATTACCGAATACAGGTTATTTGCCACGCCGGGATGCCCTTCTTTTGTAGTACCATCGGGTATTTTGTAAGGCGGAAAAACCAATTTTGGTTTCGACCAGTTTTGCCCGTCGGCAGATGTGACTACCAGTGTTTGACCGGGAGGCACGCTCTCGCCCACCTTATCGCTCAAATACTCAACATAAAAAGTATTGTTCCAATAGGCCAGCATGGGTGCATGGTTATAAGTGAAGCCAAAACCATCAGCCAGCTCAGGATGTTCCCGGTTGGCCCTCAATATCTGCATGCTATGAACACCTATAGCCGGGCTTAGCTGCCCGTGGTGATAATCAACATTTACTACCGTATTGCCGCTGTAGTGCACGGTATCCTGTGCCCTGGCGCAAAAAGCAATAATGGTAAAAAGTAATATATAGATAGTCCTGTTCATTGTTGATTAGTTTTAACAGCTACCGAATCTTTTAACAGTAAGTTCAGTTGCTTTTGGGTTACTTTAAATATAGTTCCGTGTTTATGCCCTGTAGGCACACTTATACTGTCGGCTATATCGGTAAAGGTTTTAAAATCGGTTGTGCGCATAGCGCCATATCTTTTTAACCGGTACGAATCGTAATAAATAAACCAGTTTTTACCGGTTTTGGTCATAGACGGACCTTCGCTGTACGTTTCGGTAAAGCGTTTGGTATAGTTGCTGTAAGGCCCCAGGGGATTATTACTAAAAGCTACCAGGATATTACGGTTAGGCCGGGTATTATCCTTCATTACCAGGATATAATCGTTTTTGCCCCGCTTTACAATTTCGGCGTCAATTACACTAAAGCCAGGATCCAGGAATAATTTGGTTGGTGCAAAAGTTTTAAAATCGGCAGTAGTGGTATAGTAAAGCCGGTGGTTATTGTTCTCGTCCTCCTGCCCTTTTGCAAAGCGATTTGGCACTGTTGATGCCCATACGATAATAAACCTGCCGGCCTCGTCGTCATAAAACAACTCCGGTGCCCAGGCATTTACTGCCGTCGGCTCGTACTCCATCACGTTAAGATGCTGCTGGGCTGACCAATGAATCAAATCTTTCGAACTGGCGTAGCCTATTCCCTTATCATCTTTCCACCCGGTTGTCCATACCAGGTGGTAAACACCATCGGGGCCCTGGGCGATGGATGGGTCGCGCATAATTTTTGCTTCACCGGCTTCGGGTTTTATAAATGTTCGGTTTAGGTCTGTCCAATGTATGGCATCATAACTGTACAACAAACGGAGCCCTTCATTTGCCGGTTCATGAAACGACGTAAACATATACACGCTTTTACTCGCCTTGCATGATATTATAGCAGAAGCAAACAATAGTAATATATATGTAAATAGCCGTTTCACGTGTGTTTTTAATAGGTTTTATATGGAGTCGAGAATGAGCACCCAATCGTTGCCGTTTGCCTTCCTGCCGGGAGGATTAAATTTAAGTGTTTTTGCTTTTGCCATGGTCCCAATAGCTGTAACTTGTCCGTTACGGGGATTAAACCACGAAGCTTTTATTTTTGATCCAGCTAATTTTTCGGGATTGATGCTCATCTCTCTGCCCGTATAAGTATAAACAAATGCATAGTTTTTGCCCCGGGTAGCTATCAGCCTATTATATTTTTCGCCTTGCAAGCCTGCAATCAAATGCTGATCTGGTATACGATCAAAGTAGGGCCGCGAAAGCATCAGCTTTTTCAGGTAGATCATTTGCCTGGCGCCGGGATCGTTAATGGAATTGTACCAATATCCTTTTGATCCGTAAGCGCTGCCTTTATCTGTGGGTTTATGCATCTGCATCACATCGTTATCGCCATAGGTGTACCCGCAACCACCCGCAAAAACTGACCAGTAGCCGTAGCGCCTTACATCGGCATCTGTCCACACAGGAAGCTTGATATCATGCAGGCCATAAGGGATTTTCTCGTAGGATGGTTCGGCATCCAGTGTGGGCTTTATGGGGGTTTTGGTATAATCTGCCTGCGCGTATTTCCAGTTGTCCTCGCCATATTTGAGGTCTTTTTTTGAGGTATCCTGTGCATAGGTACGATGGCCGGATTGAAAACAATTAAAACTTAACCAGCTCTTGTCATGAAACCAGGTAGATGATTGTGTACGGCCGCGCGGATGGTAGGTGATCAAATGCGTTGTATCGAGGCTGCGCAGCGTGTTGCCAATGGCGTTCCATGTTTTCATCGAATCGGTGCCGGCTATATCGCCTCCGTTCATCCATATTATATTGGAGTGGCCGCTATACCTTTTGGCTAAAAACTCCGCATATGCTCTGGCTGCGGCCGGACCTATATGGTTCTCTTTTACTACCGATCCCCAAACAGGTACCAATGCAATGTACAGCCCCTTTTCGGCGGCCTTGCCTATTACCCAGTCGATATGGTCCCAGTAATCGTATTCACGGCCGTTACCAAAAGTACTGCCCGCTGTAACTTTTGGCATGGCCAGGTCTTTATTAACCAAAGCCGAGTCGCCATAGGCGTTTGTTTCTTTAATGCTATGCACTACCATAACCTGTATCACGTTAAACCCCTGCTTGCTCCGGGTATCCAGGTATTGTTCAGTCTCCTCACGGTTCATTTTCGAGAAGAGCAGCCAGCCGGTATCGCCCAACCAGAAAAAAGGTTTGCCCGCTGCTGTAAAGCACCGTTGATTTGCCGCTATTTTTAAAACAGGCATAGCTGTTTCATTACTTTTGAACGAGAAAAGCAAACAAGAGATAACGCCAATTAAAACAGCCTTTTTTAACATAATTATTTAGTTACGTGTTAGCCATAAAATGGCTGCACCAACGTTAGGGTTTTTTATTTCGGTTCCGTTACCTCCGTTTACCTCCTGGTCGCCCGGCAAGACCTGGCCGGTTTGGGGATCTATCCATTGCGCTTTATAAATGGTATTGGCAGGCAGATCCAAACGAACGGCCTTATCAGCATTGGTGTAAACAATGTATCCTTTGGCCGAACTTAATGCCCATTGGTCTTTTGGCGCACCGGGCAGTTCAGCAGACTTCATGCCGCTTGCCGCATTTAAAAACTGTTTATCTGTACCGGCCGGTAATACAGGCAATGAGCCGCCGGCTATAAATACAGCCCAGCCAAAATGATCGTATCCATCGGCAGAAAACAGCACAGCTTTATCGGGATATTTAGTGCGGTACTCATGTACGGCACGATAAACCTGCTCAAAAGATGTTGCTTTGGGTTTTAAAATGCGGGCCTGCTGGCGCGGGGCAAGGCTTTGGCCGCCAATGGGTTCATATGCCGCGCCGTTGGCCTGGTAATACCAGTAACGAATGTCGATCACATTGATAACCGATGCTTTTGAAGGATCGGCAAGGATGGCATCCTGCACATCCTTGGTGGCGCTAAGGCCAATAATTTCTTTGTGTTTACGGGTAGTTTCCCATTGCTTAACGGTTTCTACCCAAAACTGCATAAAATGGAGCGGGCCGGTGAACTCAGCTCCAATCAACTGAATTACACCGTTATTGCCCGCAAAATTATCCATGCATTTGTTAATATAAGCCTGGTGAAACTTACGCCGCACTGGGTTAGTTTCATCATAAAACTGCTCGGCCATAAACTGGCGTTTATCACCCGCGTAAGGAACCGGTTCGGGGAAACCGCTACCGTTGATGTTGTTGGCAGTGCGCCATGGAAAATCGGTATAGTGTGCACCGGCTTCAATAATATTATGCTGAAAATAATTTTGATGTACCAGTACCAAACCTTTCAGATCGGCCAGGTCGGCAAATTGTTTTAAACGGCTCCAGTACCAGGTGTTGTATTTAGTGAGGTCGTATTTGCTTAAGCCATCGTAGGCTAACTCTTTACCGCTGCGGGCAAAAGGCAGTTCATAAAATGGCGCCCAAACGTCGCCGTCCATCCTGCGGATGCGTTCATGATCATCGCGGCGGCGATCATACCATAAGCCATAATTATGCTCAAATGTTATAATGTTGTCATGAAGCATCCAGCCAGCTACATCGTTTAAATCGTCGGTAAGTCCTGTCCCGGTCTGGCCGGGCACCCAACGGGCAATGGCCGGTTTGGCTTCCTTATCGGTATAATCGGGATGGACAGTGCCGTTCCACCAGGGTGTTTCAAAATGTTTACCTGCCAATACCGTGTTCCCACGTACCAGCCAGCCGTTAAGCACCGTCATTTTTGGGGCCGGCGTGGCGCCAACTGACGGCTTATACCCTACCTGATCAATGTTTTTTATTCCTGTTGATGAAATATTGATGGGATTTCTTTTAGGGGCCTCATCAATCCATTCGTTAATGGTAACAGCTGGTTTCCGGGCAGCGGCCATTAATTCGGCCGCCTGCTCAACAGTTGGGCTGCTTGATGGTTCTGTCGCCGGATATAAAATATTGGCCTGGTTGCTCACATCTTTATTTAGCCTGTTGGCCAATTGAGCATAATAAAAGCTGCGCGGGTTAATAGAACTGTTTGATTCTTCCCAATAGCCATCGCCGGCGAATTGCGCCCAGGTGCCAAAAGCCCAGTTTTGCGCTGTTGGCGGCTGATAGCAATCAACCCGGGCAGCAGTACAATTCCAAAACAGGCTGTTTGCCGCATTCCATCCTGCTCCCTGCCCATCCTGGCCGCGGTTAAGGTAGCTTAAAGGTTGCCCATCTATATTGGCAATATCAAATAAAACACCTGAAGCCCAGCTATCTATACTGCCGCTAAAACTATTTGATTGAACCGCCATACATTGCACAAATGCGTTAGGACCGGGCGCGCAATAACCTGTGGCAAAATCGTGAAAGCCATTTTCGGTATACAGGCGCTGAAACAGCGTTTGGCCACCCATGGTTAAAAATGTATTTCGTCGCTGCCCGCCAATTTCTGATACCGGCGCCAATGATTTACAATCCTCAACAGTAATACGGTTACCGGTAGGCAAAACAAATACTGCCGAACCGGCAAAATGCCTGAATGTAACCTGCCTTACCCAGGCATCAGTAACATTTTCCATAGTTACAGCCATCCAGCGGTGCGCTTCATCTTTAGGGTTTGAGGGATCATAGGCCGACTGCAGTTCGAGGTTTTCGATACCAACCTGTGCGATGCGGCCTGGCCATGTGTAAGCTGATATAAGGCCCCCGCCAAACGCGCTATCTAAGGCAGTAGTAAGCGGAGCATCGATGGTAATTGTATTACCATTAACTGCTGTTACCTTACGGTCCCAATAAATATCACGCTCGCCGGGTTTCCAGGCAAGCGTTGTTAAATCGCCACCAAAATGGTCGGTTTTTATGGTGTTTATCCAGGCTTGCGTGCTGGGGCGGTGTACCAGGATCATATCGCCCGCTTTAATTGCACCACCATCGGCAATATGGAAAACGGATGCATTTACAGGCACGTAAGCGTCTGTAATTTTAATTTCTTTTGATGTTTGCCTGTCCTTAGTGCCGGCAACCCGGATGAATGTTTCCCTATCCGTACCGGCGGCAAACAATGTGGTACCGTTTGCGCCCATGCCGCTTCCGCGTAAAACCACACCCGAAGCTTTGATATTTAAACTACCCTTAACCTGATATACACCTTTGTTTAGCAATACCGCGCCACGGATTCCCTGTTTATCAGGCTGTAAAGCAGCTACGTAATCAATTGCCGACTGAATTCTGAGCGTTGCATCGCCGGGCTTTAGTGGCACTACAATGCGTACAGGCACATTAGGTATGGCCTGTTCAGAAGCCATATAGCCGCAGTATGAATAATCTGGAATACGGTCGCCATTAGGGGTTACTGCATAAACAAGCTTGCCCTTTTTTTCGGCAACAACAGGTGACTGTGGTTTGCTTTGTTTCTTTTTTTGAGCAAATAAGGAGGCATGCAAAAGCATACCTCCAACCAACATAAATATAAACCTACTTACCCAAAATCTTAACATTACTATATTATAATTATTTTAACGCAGCCAGTTTCTTTTCTCCTTTAAGCGCCACGGTATTTAAATATACCTCTATATTGGTATAACCACCGCCATTTTTTGCCGGCAAAGCCGAATCGCCGCCATCTTTAGGGTTAAGGCCATGTGCAATTTCCCAGGCATCAGGTAAACCGTCGTTATCCGAATCTTTGTATGGCGTACCTTTATAGTCGGGATATCCGCCAACCTGCCATGGAGCAGTGATGATGCCTAATTTATAAGAATCCTTAGGTAACTTGCGCACTTTAAACTGGAAAGCGGTATCGGTTTCCACCTCTTTATATACAATTTTTCCGGTACGCGCCTGTTCTGTAATGCGTACATCAACCGGGTCGCGCTTGGGAAGTGTGGCGCCCGCATTAGCAATCACAAATTTATAGGCATCCGTAGCCGACATGATAGTTAAAGACGGCATTGGGAACGGAACATCCGATTTTATGTAATCTTTATACTCACCTGCATCAGGTAACTCCTTACCTCCCGGCCCTTCAACCTGGATACCACCGTTCCATGGATCTTTAGTTACCTCAGGATAGCCTTCCATGATGTTACCCACAGCGTATACCCTGCCAAAAAATTTCTCCTTCAGTTTGCTCCTGCCCGATTCGGGTTTCAGTATCCTGTGCCCGACAGGTTCGTTTTTGGGTGTCACCGGGCCGGGTTTAAAGTAGTTATTGATAACGTTATAGTTTGTAGTATAATCGCCGCCATCCATCGAGCGGTGGTGCCAGTTAAATACCACATTGTTTACAAAATTATAAACCCCATTCCAGCCTACCGATGGGTTGCGGCCGGTGTTATCGGCCCAAAGGTTACGCATCAAAGAGCTGTTTTCGCCCCCTGTAGTGCTGCCAAAAGCATGATTCCAGTAATCCAACGATTCAGAATAGATACAGTTTTGGATGGTGATATTCACCGTACCCAACTTTTCTTCTTTTGAACCATCGCCCGGATCAAACATGTGCCTGTACATCGAAAAGTTTTCATCAAGCCCCCAGCTTGCTGATACGTGATCGGCAATAATATTACCTACAGGATTACCGCCCAATGCATCATCCCTGCGCCCAACGTTTGTTTCGCCACGGCGGAAACGCATGTAACGGATAATTACATCGTGGGTATTTACCCAAAATGATTCGCCGGCAATACAAACACCGTCACCGGGCGCAGTTTGCCCTTCAATAGTGATGTATGGCGCCCTCACTATAATGGGCGTTTTTATACGGATAATACCTGCAACATTAAATACTACTATACGCGCACCACCTTTTTCGCAGGCTTCGCGCAAGGTGCCCGGGCCGCTATCTTCAAGGCTGGTAACCACATAAACCTTACCGCCACGACCGCCATAGGTAAATTTGCCGCCGCCTTCGGCCCCGGGGAACGCCGGGATTTTTGCCTGTGGCAAATCAGTCGGCCTTCCTGCCCAGGGCACATAAACCTTACCCCGCCTTTGATCGGCTTTTATTATGGGCAACGCAATTTGCCAGGCCGAGTCTGAACGGCGGGTAGCCTCTTTCATTAATGCTTCACTCTCGTCTTTTACCTTCTGAGGGACCTCGGGGTATTGGGCAAACGCGGGCTTTGCAAACCCCAACGCTGCCGCAACTATAAATAAGGCTGTGTGTTTCTTCATGTTTAATTTGATATTATCTTAAAAATAGGGCTCTTTAAATGAGCGTCCATTTATGTATCTTATTTCAAAGGGTCAAATGCGCCGCCCCAGGTATTGGTTTGCAATAAATTTGAATTGTTTTGCAGCGCTGCCGTAGGTATGCCAAAATAATAATCTTCAGATTGTACTGCAAGGTTATAAGTATCCAGCGTTTTTGATTTAACGGTAAACGATGTGGTATAAAGATCATCTAAAGATGTATTTGCCAAAGCATCGCGGGTTAATAGCAGGTAGTCCTTACCTGTGCCTGTATTATTTAGTGTGATAGTAACGCCCGTTCTCTTTTTGCCATTTAAAGTACTTTCCAGTAATTTCCTGCGGCGCAAATCCCAGTATCTTTTACCCTCAAAGGCCAATTCAATTTGTCGCTCGGTCATGATAGCGCTTATCATTTGATCGGCGCCCATACCTGCCTGCAGGCCGTACAAATTATCGGCGCCCGCTTCAACACCAGCCCTTTTCCTTAAGGCAACCAAATTGGTATAAGCTGTGGTAACATCGCCTAAAGCAGCCGCGCATTCGGCCTGGTTAAGCAATACCTCGGCATAGCGTATCTCAATCCAGTCGGTACCAATATATTGCGTGTTACTTAATGAAATTGAAGGATCAATAGCTTTGCGCAAGTAAAAACCGCTTCCGGTTGGCGACGTAGGCTCGGTAGATTTTGTACTTGTACCGGCGGCATTGCTGTAGTAAAAGTATGTCCACAGCCTGTAATTGGTGTTGCCCAAAAGTGGCCATTTGCAGCCATTGTAAGCTATCGTAAGGTTAAACCGCGGGTCGCGGTTATCAAAAAACGTATTATCAGAATAGGTATACTTTGCTGAAGTACCCGGGGCAGCACCATCAAGCATTGGATAGCTCTTCACCATATCCCACGTTGGCTGATTTGAACCGCCTTTTGTGCCCAAGTATGCCGGCCTGGTAGCATTATCGTATCCATTGGGGTTTGTGCCATTATCATCTGTTTGGTTATTATATTCGGTAACCATTACGGCTTCGGTGTTGGCTACTCCCTTTACAAACCATAAACCATCATACGAGGGATAAAGCCCATATCCGTTTGTAGTAAGCGTTTGGATGGCTGCATCATTGGCTACTTTTGCTGCCTGCCAGCGGGTTGGGTCATTTGAAGGGTTAAACTGCGGGCTGGCGTAGGTTAACAACACCCTGCCTTTAAAAGCCGCAACCGCACCCGAAGTAATACGACCGTAATCAGAACCTGTCCATTTGCCCGGCAAATATTTTATGCAGGTATCCAAATCGCTCACTATTTGCTTAAAACATTCTGACGTGCTGTTGCGTGGCAGCAAAGCCGCATTCTTGGCCTCGGCGCCTATGGCCTGCAGGGGCGTTAGCACTAATGGCACGCCACCATATAACCTGGCAAGGTCAAAATATCTGAAAGCTCTCCAAAATAAAACCTGGGCACGGTACCTGTTTTTTGTCCCTTGCGGTAATGTACTTGTTGCAAGGCTGGCCAGCGTGGTATTGATAACCCTTATTTTGCCGTAATTATTACTTACCGATACAGCAGTACCAATATCGCCAACGGTTTCAATATTCACGGTACCCTTAACAAAGGCGTTATCGCCGTAAAATTCATCGCACATGGCGCCACCGCCGCCCAAAGCGCCACCGGTACTGCCAAACCATGCCGGCTGATTTGCCGAGTATATATAATTGATATTTAATATAGCCAGCGTCGAATCGTTAAAAACTTCGGTGGGTGTGGTATACTGCAGATCCTCTTTCATAAGAACCTTCTTGCAATTTGTTAGCAGCACGGATAACGTTACTAAAACAATTGCCGATATTATATTTAGTGATTTTAATGTTTTCATTTTTTTAAGATTTAAAAACCTAAGTTTAAACCAAAAGATATTGTACGAAGGTTGGGATATGAAGTAAATGGCGTCGACTGGCTTCGGTAACTGTTTGGATACGGATTTAAAAACGAAACCGGATTAGTTGCTACTACATATGCCCTTACACTGGCCATACCAAGTTTTTTTGAAATATTATCGGGCAAAGCATAGCTTAAATTAGCGCTCGAAATATTCCAGGTAACCGGGCTCACAAACCAAAAATCGGTTGTTACGGCATAAGTTTGATAATAATACGGCGCCGGATATTTTGCTTCAGTGTTGGTTGGTGTCCAGTGATCAGCCCAGAAAACCGGGCGATTTTCTGAAGCGGTAGCCTGTTTGGTTGCCGCTCCTTCAATTGATGCTGTGCCGCCCCATGATAAACCCATGATTACATTTAAACTTAGTGATTTATAGGAGCCGCCGAAGTTAAAGCCCATGGAATAATGATTATTGGATTTATGACCAAGGAACTGTAAATCTTTCGAATCAATTATACCATCGCCATTCAAATCCTGGAAGTTTAACATACCAGGCTTAACCGCCTGCGACATGATAGTTACGTTACCAGCTCCGCCTGCCGCGGTTGCACGTTCTGCAATAATCGCGTCGGCATCGGCCTGTGTCCTGATAATACCTAATGATTTATAACCCAATGTACCCTGATCTCCTGATTTATTAGTTAAATCCTGGAAGGTGCCGGCCAAGCCGGAAGCCAGGTCATATTTCAGGTACTTATTATCGCTCCAGGTAAAAAACGGGCTAACATTGTAGGTCCAGTTTTTACCTATATGGTCTTTCCATGATACACTCACCTCGTAACCGAATGTGTTGATGCTGCCGTAGTTTTCTGTTGAAGGCGTGGCCCCAACTGTAACCGGAACCGATGAGTTTAAACTGGCCAGCATATTATAGTGATGGTCCCAGAAATAATCGGCAGTGGCCGATAAACGATTGTTGAGGAAACGAAGGTCGATCCCGTAGTTCGTTTTGGTGTCGTGGTCCCAGGTATAATCAGGATTGGCAATAGCAATGTTGGTTGTTAAGCCTATACCTTTATCGGCGTTGTTGCCGCCAAATACGGCGCCACCGCCGCTTCCGGTACCAATTTTGTAATTTACAGCGTATTGGTATGCTTTTGTGTTATAACTACCCAACGAACCCACGGAAGCCCTTAGCTTGAAGAAATCGACAAAAGAAACATTTTTAAAGAAATCTTCTTTGGATACCACCCATCCAACAGAACCCGACGGAAAATATCCCCATTGGTTTCCCGGAGGAAAATTGGTATTGGCATCGGCCCTTAACGATAATTCAACCAGGTATTTATCCGCATAACCATAATTTAAACGGGCTGCGTAAGCCTGTTTACCACCTTCACTAATAGAAGATGCCTGGTTTGATGATTGTGCGCCGGTTGTAAAGTTCTGGTTGTCTTTACCGTTAAGTATTACGCCGTCAGCCTCGGCGTTTACGCCTTCAAAACTGGTTTCATATTGCTCATAAAGGGCAATAAATGATATTTCGTGCTTACCAAAAATACGGTTATAGTTAAGGCTGACGTTAAACTGGTAATTATCCGTAATGCTTGGCGTTAGCCTTACCCTATCCCCGTTTTTTATTGTGGGTGTACCCACAATTGTGCCCCCCGGTATATGGTTATTTGAGCCGGTACCCGAGTATTGGTAATAAACAAAGCTTGTACCGTATTGCTTACTGAAGTTATTATTGATATTCCTGTTATAACTCACATTTGCAGATAAGCCTTTTACACCCGGAATATCGTAGCTTAGGTTAGCCAGCGCATTCATAATGTAATTATTGCTACTGGTATAATTATTTGAGTTTTGTACTGCAAAAAAGTTAATATTATCGGTAGCTGTTCTTGAGCTGAGGTATACCGGATGGCCATCTATAAAATATTGCTGCCATGGCGGTGCCTGGTTTAGTGATAAAAAGTCGTTGTCAAGACTTTCTGATGTGCCAGACAGTTTGTACCAATAGCTTTTGCTTTTGGATACATCTTCGCTTAGCGATAAGCTAAGCTTTAAGCCTTGCGTCAGTTTTGCATCAACACTACCGCGAAAACCAAAACGGTTGGTATTAACACCCGAGAAGTTGGAGTTTTGATTAACATAATTTGCGCCGGCAAAATAAGTAACCTTATCGTTACCGCCACTAACGTTAACTGCTCCACGCTCAACTAAGGCCGGGTGGAACGCCTGTTTTAAAAAGTTGTTGTTGTTATCGGCAAAATAGGCCAGTTCATCAGGAGTATAATAGTTAAGGTCTTTTTTTGTTAAATCTCCGCCTATATAGCCATCAGGGGTTATGTTAAACCCGTTCAGGCCTTGTTCATAATCATTTAACCAGGTTGCCAGTTGTAGGCCCGACATCATTTTAGGCAATTGAACCGCATCAGCCGAACCTGCCGACGCGCTAAAGCTTATTTTTGGCTGACCAGAGTGACCCCGTTTTGTTTTTACAATGATTACGCCATTGGCTCCCTCGATACCGTAAATGGCGGCCGCGGCGTCTTTCAAAATCGAGATATTTTCAACCTCGCTCTGATCCAGCAGGTTAAAGTCTGAAAGTGTGCGCTTGGCTCCGTCAATAATGTATAAAGGATCGGTGCTGCCACCATCTTTTGCCAGGAAAATGGGGTTACGAATAGTAATGGAGGCATTTTGCCCAGGCCTTGCCGTACCGCCGGATACGCCAACCGCGGCGTTGGTACCCTTTAGCGCGGCAGCAAGATTGGTTGTTGGGATATCTTGTATCTTCGTCATATCTACGGTTTCAACAGCGCCGGTAAGGTGACTTCTTTTTTGGGTTCCGTAACCAACTATCACCACCTCGTCAAGATTGCTTGATGTGGGTACCATTTTAAAATCGGCATTCATTTCGCCAACATTTAATGTTTTTTCCTGGAACGAGTAGCCAATGTACTGTACTTTGATTACCACGCTTTGTAAGTTGGTAACTTTAATAGAATACCTGCCACTGGTATCGGTTGTGGTACCGGCTGTGCTCCCTTTTACCTGAACAGAAACGCCTATCAGGGGTTCGTTTTTGTCGCTGCTCACCACCTTGCCGGTTACGGTTCGGGTTTGGGCCTTTAACATACTACTGATAATCAGCAATATCGAAAATAAGAGGAAAAATTTTCTCATAAACTCATGGAATTGAATTTCATAATTCTGTTAATTAATTGGTTATAATTGATGTTCAGGCAATACTTCTCACTTTATCAACCCTACTTTTTTAGTTATTTGTTTGTAGCAGCCCTTTCTTTAATCCGTTTTTGCCACTCCTCGCCTTCCTTCTTCATGTCGTATCCCTGCGCCGACAGGTAATTATTGATACGGCCCTTAAATTTGCCAAACCAGGCGTGCTTTTTCTCTGACGATTCCGCATCTATAGCATTTTCACGCGCTTCCAGCAACCAGCCTTTTATTTTATCTTTTTGCAGGCTGGAAAGGTTAGGTATCTCATCTAAATAAGCGGTGTACGTTATGGGGTAAATGCGGTAAGTCATGCCATCCTTTACTTTATCCACCTGGTCGGCATTTAGTTCGGCAGTTAATTTTGAAAGGTATTGGCCGTGCAGCACGCTCAGCTGTTTAACCATCCCACTATCCACATCTGCGGTTTTGGTTACCGCTGCCGCTTTATCATCGGCAAACTGTTGTTTAATTGCTTTGTTTTTAGCGTTCCTGTCGTTGTATATATCATTAAGATTTCGGTACTGGTCAACTATAATATCGCGCACCTTTTTGTACTTCACCGAGTCGCTAATATTTAACACATCAACAATTTTTGCGGCGCGTTGCGTAATTACCGCGGTGTACTTATCGCCGGTATTACTATCCGGCGCCGATTGTGCAAGCGAAGCTGTGCATCCTGCAAAAATCAACACCAGTATAACAGTATATTTTTTCATCATCATTTCTACCTAATTAGAAATTAAAATTTGAACTTCATATAAAATATTGACAATCAATTTATTAATAAATATTACTATATATTTTTCAGTTAATTTGATCGTATTTACAACAATAAAACAAATTGATATTTATTACTAATACCTTATTTAAAAACTATATGTTGACTACCTTTATTGGTTTATATATTTGGCTGCAGCAAACTGTTTTACAGGATGCTTAAACAAATATCAAATATTAGGGGGTGCAATTTCTACCTGTATTTATCAATTTATTGTACGATCCTATCATAACCTTAATTTCACAGCTGATGTAACAAACGTCAAAAAATTGTTACCATTTTATAAACATCTTTTGCCTTAATTTTTATAATTTTAAATATTGTAAGCCATATAGAAAGCAGTGTTCAAACTGTTTATTTTATAACCAGTATATTGATTTTTTAAAATGAAGCCTCATTTCCTTAAGGTTGCTGTAAAACCACAGAACTCTTTTAGCATTAGGCATGATATTTTGCCAACCTTCCGGGGTATCTGGCATTATCATCCCGAACTGGAGTTGCATTACGTAATTAAAGGCGAAGGTGTGCGTTTTATTGGTGATAATATCAGCAATTTTTCGCCCGGCGAGATCACCTTACTTGGCGAGGCCCTACCCCACTGCTGGCGCTGCAAGGACGAATACTTTTTACCCGATTCTGGCTTGAACGTAGAGGTTATTGTAATTCACTTTTTACCGGATTGTTTGGGCAAATATTTATTGAATTTGCCCGAAACTTACCTACTGCCAAAACTATTTGAAAAGGCTAAAAGCGGCATGGTGATAAAAGGCGAAGCCAGGGAAAAGCTGGCTGGGTTAATGCGCCAGGCGGTTGAGGCAACCAACCTCGAACGCATCATTGTGTTGCTATCTATTTTGAAAATACTGGCCGAAACTGAAGAGTTTGCCCCGATCATTCTCTCACACAGCGAATTTCACCAGTCAAACGAATCGGATACCATCCGGCTGAATAAAGTGTGCTCATACACACTTGCCAACTATAAACAGGAAATCAGCCTCGAAAAAATAGCAGCTATAGGTAATTTAAGCGTTACCTCGTTTTGCAGGTATTTTAAGCTGATGACCAAGAAAACGTATTTTGATTTTTTAACGGAGATAAGGATCAGCCACGCCTGCCGGTTTTTAATTGAGGATAAGCTGCCTACCGAGGTACTATGTTTTGAGTGCGGCTACAATAATATTTCAAATTTTTACCGGCATTTTAAACGGGTTACCAACATGACCCCGCTGGAGTACAAGAGGCGATATATTAAAGGACAAAAGGCTGCTGTGGCCTAGCTAATTGATTTATATATTATAATTAACAAGTCGGCTTTTAGCTATTCTGCTTTTAGCTCTTACCAAATACCGATATTATTTTGCAGTAAAGTATAACTGCTATACAAATCTTCCATCTGGTTACGCACCGAAGCCGAAAATTGCCCCACGTTGCGCCTTGTAACTGTCGAAATTTTTAATCCGCGCCTGGTTAAATAATATTTAGCTATAACCGGGTATACATTATGCATCACAACCATATTATCTGTTAAAAACTCTTGTACCATGTTTACCGCGTGCTGCAAAGCCTCATTGGCATAATTATTACACAACCATACAATTAGCTCAGGAAAAAAATTCCCCTGGATACATGACAGGCCGGCCGAACCTGCTTTTAAAGTTTCAACGGCGTGCCCCATATATGCATCGTATAAACCAAAGGCCGGGTTTACGGCCTGGGCAGCCAATTTTTGCTTTACCTGGCCGATATCAAGACAGGTATCTTTATGGTAAATTACCCTGCCGGTAGCAACAAAATCAGTAAGCTGCTGTGGTAATAACAGCCTTTTGTAAGGCACCGGGCATTCGTAAAAACCCAGTGGGATGCCTGCAGTTTGGTTAAACAAGTCAAATACCCGGTCGTTCAAAACTTCATCTGCCTCGTTAACATCAGCCAGTAAACTTGTAATGGCAATTACCGCTGTTGTACCTGTATCATGTACTTTTTTTATAAAATCGGCTTGATGCGTAACGGTGCCGCCAAAGGTACCTGTGGCTACTATGGGCACAGCGCCATTCACTACTTTTATAACGTGATTAATAAGTTGCAGCCGCTCATCCTCCTTAAGTTCAAACATCTCGCTGGATAGGCAATTGGCAAATACCCCTGCGGCACCCGCCTGCAAATACATCTCTGTGAGTTGCGTAAGTGCATCATAATCTATACCTCCGTCGCTTTTAAAGGGCGTTAACATTACCGGTATAAACCCTTTTTTTGCCTGTTCCATTTGTTTTCTGAATTAAATTTAAATGAGGAATTAAACCGTTTGCCGCCTTGCTTTTGTTAAAAGTATGCCCGTAAGGAAAATAGCGAGCGTACCCAACACAATAATCATATTTGTATTGAAAGTACTACGAAGCGATGCGTACTGATCTGGAATAATGGCCGGGAATGTAAGCCAAATGATAACTATAACACCTATAATGGTAGCTATAATTGCCTCGTGATTGCTGGTTTGCCTGCTGATGATGCCCAATAAAAACAACCCCAGCATGCCCGCGGCAAATATGCCCGAAAGTTGCCACCATAAATCAAGAATACTTTTTGCCCCTATCATAGCTATGCCCACGCCCATACCGGCAAAACCGAATACTACGGTGCCAATATGTAATAAAAAAAGTGTCTGCTTGCTGTTAAGTTTCGGTTTAAAATACCGTTTATAAATATCAACTGCAAAAACAGTAGCCGATGCATTCATACCCGAACTAATGGTGCTCATTGCGGCCGACAAGATTGCGGCAACAATAACACCCACCAACCCTGTTGGAATACGGGTTACCATAAAATGAGGCATAATTTTATCGCCATAATCGGCAGGCGTTAATGTGGCCATCAGGGCGTTTACCTGGCCGGGGGTAGCCGTTAACGGAAGCCGTTCCGCAGCTACCTGGTGCTTTATACTCAAAAGTAAACCGGGATGCTGGCTATAGTAGGCATACAGGCAGGATCCTATCGCAAAAAAAAGAAACGATGCCGGGATATATATCAGCACACAAAGCCACACCGATTTTGCTGCCTGCCTGGTTGATTTTGCCGCATGATACCGTTGTATATAATTTTGGTCCATCCCAAAATTGTTAAGGTTTATAAAAAAACCGTAAAACAATATTACCCAAAACGTGGGCTGTGTAAAATTTAACGAGAAACTGCCCAGGCTAAACTTATCGGCTGTTTTACCTATGGACAGTATTTGGGCAAAACCGCCTGACACATTGGTTACCACCAGGTAAATAATAAGCACTGCTCCCAGTGTTTTTACAATGGCTTGTACTACCTCCGTCCAGATAACCGCTTTTATACCACCCGATACTGTGTAGATGATAATAGCAATACCCATAACAAGCATTATCAGTTTCATAGACACCCCGGTAAGCGCCTGCAGGCTTAATGCAATACCAAAAAACACCGAGCCCATACGCGCCAGCTGTGTAAGTAAAAAACAAATAACCGCATAAGTGCGCGCCCATGCCCCAAAACGTTTTTCGAAATGGGTATAGGCTGATACTTCGCCGCTGTTACGGTAAAAAGGTATAAAATATTTAACCGCTATCCACGCCGCCAGGGGCATAGACAGGCTGAATACAAAAGCGCTCCAGTTACCGCCATAGGCTTTACCCGGCACGCCCAAAAAAGTGTTACTGCTTAAAAATGTGGCATATATGGATAGCCCTATAGCCCAGCCCGGTATCAAACCCGAGCCGGTGGTAAATTGCTCGGCATTCTTATTCTTCCGCGAAAAATAAAAGCCGATTAATACCATGGCAATAAGGTAAATACCTATAACGGCAAAATCGACCACGGGTAACATTTTCATGTTTGGAACGGGTTGAACGGTAAAAGTTTATATTATGGTTTAAAATTGTATTAACAAATGTAGCATTGTGGCTGTATCATTTACTGTAACATTTTTTCAGACTATTGTATGATATTAGCATTGGGTTGCAGAAAAATCACCGGTCAATTTTTTAGTTTTTTGGCTGCCAAATTTGCTAATGTATTCATTTGATCTACAAAGAAACCGACGATATAATTGAAAGAGGTTTATATTATTCAATAAAACTTCCGTCCCCTCTCCTTTTCATCCGTTGCCCGTGACGCATTGGCGAGCCCGTCCATTTTTGCAGGTTTAGCTTGGCGCTGAACATGAAGTAGCGGCTTTGGGCGTTACTGAGGGTGTTGGTTACCGAGTTTTCGGTAGTTACCTGGTTAACAAAGTTGTTTTGCTTTAATATATCAAATACCTGGAATGTGAGCGTAAGGTTGCGGCGCTTAAAAAACTGCTGTTCAATGTAGGCGTTAATGACCAAAGGATTACGGGTAAGGTTTTGCGATATCCCTTTTACAAAATTTTTATTGGCACTGTAGCCAAAGGTAGCAGTACGGCCGGTAAGGAAATAAAATTTACCATCAATGGCTAAAGCCGTTGTACTGATATTGGTATTTACCGAGTGCGGCAGCGTGAAATATGATTTTGCCACGTCATAGGAAACGTACGGGTTAATTTCTACCGATTCGCTTGGGTTTATTTGTGGGCCTAAACGTTCGTTAAAATGCCAGGTAGTGGTAAAGTTTTGAACGTTGTTACTCATTGACACACCATGGCCGTAATTGATGGTGCCGTTAAGCGACAGGTTATATTTCCTATTGTCCAGTTGTTTCGAAATATTGTAGTTCCCGCCTATTGTATAGCTGCCATTTAAGTTAATATAGTGTGTTTCGTTTTTCAAAGCGCCAAGAGTATCGGCTATCTGCACTGTATTGGTAACAATTTGGTTTTTAATAAAGCTCACGTTGGCGTTGGCAGATACATTGAACTTTGAATCGACTATGTAGTTATTGTATTGCAAATTGATGGAATTCCTGAATGATGGTTTCAAATCGGGGTTACCCACAACCGGGTTTTGCGGATTAGACTCATCGCGCACAGGCTGAATCTGGTTAAATGAAGGCTCTTGCGGGCTGCCAGAATAGTTAACCGAGAAACGCTCCTGCTTTGACCATACGTACTGAAAACGCGCTATCGGGATCAGGTTAAAATTAGTGCGATGCGTACTTACCACTCCGCCGGTTATTTTTGTACCGTCTAAAACGGTTGGCACACCGGTAACACCTAACGAAATATTATATTTTTTTTGATTGATACGGTAATTAAGGGCCAGCCGGGTTTCGGTAAACGAATATTTAAAAACATTGCTCAGAGAGTCAACCAAATTACGCCTGCCTAACGAATCTATGTTATAGGTATAGGCCTGGTTATCATAGCTGCGCGAATTAACCTGCGCGTTAAACTCCAGTTGCGACACATCGGTGAGCGGCTCAACATAGGTAAAGCTCGTCCTGAAGTTTTTACTCAGGTTACTGCGGCTGATGTGGCGGTTCACCAGTGAATCTTTTAAAACATGATTAGTAGAATCCTGGTAGTAGATGATGTTATTATCCTGCTCGTTAACTGTTTCATTATCCGCCCGGTTGTAGCTTACCTGCAGCGATAGGTTGCGCTTTGGTTTTTTAAACAAATGCTGATAAAATACAATAGCCCCCCAGGTGGGCACGGTATTATTGCTACCGGTTAATCCTAAAATATCCTGGTGAATGAGACCGGTTTTAAAACTTTGAGATGTGTTTGTTGAATTTACACCCGAGTAGCTAAAACTGGGTGTCACTTTCAGGTAATCAGCGCTATCTATATTATACTCCAATTCCAGGTTTACGTTATGAGTTTTGTTATTGTTTTGCGAATTGGAATTCCTGATAAAATTAGTGGTACCCAATGTGCTAAACTGTTGACCATCGCTATGGTTAATTGAATTAACATCCCGAAAATTATAGTTGTAGCTGGTATTTATTTGGATTTTTTTGGTAAGATAACTCCGGTAACTGATATTAGGCCCACCTGTTTTGGTAGTACCGCCACTGCCGCCACCGGTTCCGCCCGAAACACCATTTACGGTGTTTACAAAACTGCCTATCACCCCTATCTGCTCGTTGCCGTTTATCCTCTGAAAAAACAGGCGGTTATCATAACGGTCGTCACTGCCTACACCCGCGCTTAATCGACCAACATTACCTACCGATCTATCGGCCCTTGTGGTAATATTCAACACTTTTTGCGGGTCGCCATCTTTGATGCCGGTACGGGCCGCCTGGTCGCCGTAGTCGTCAATTATCTGTACTTTATCAACTATATCGGCAGGCAAATTTTTAATTGCCTGGGCAACATCTCCCCCAATATAATCTTTACCATTCAGCCGGGCCTTTACTACGGCCTGGCCCTGGTGGGTAACCGTTCCGTCTTTGGCAACTTCTACGCCCTCCATTTTTTTAATCAGTTCGTCAACAGTAGCGTTCGGGCGTACTTTATAGTCGCTGGCACGATACTCAACCGTATCGGTTTTGTAAGTAACACTTGGCTCGCCATTTATCACTACTTCGCCCAGCATGTGTTGCTGCGGCTTCAAAACAAAAGCATCAAGTTCTAAACTGCGCGATTCGTCGTTATTCAGCATCTTGCGGACAACCGTTTGGAACCCCACGCTGGTAACAGTGATAACAAAAGTAGCCGATTTAACCTTCCCAAACCTGAACTTACCTGTCGGGCCGGTGCTGGTAACCATGCTGTCTGTAGCCGATACCAGTTTAATGGTTGCCCCTTCCAGTTTTTTATTTGCAGTATCCTTCACTACCCCATAAACTTCCCTGAAAGGTAAAGGACCTTTTTGATCTTTGGTACCACGTTGCTTCCCGAAGTTGCCGGCGCCATTGTTTCCATTTCCATTGCCACCTCCACGGCGGTTTTGGGCATAGCCCATGGCGGCAAACATCAGTATAAATAAACAGAGTAAAGTTTTTTTCATGGTAAGGCGGATGTAGCTGGGTTAAGCCCTGAGTTAAAAGTCCTGAGCCAGAAATTATAAGTAGCAAGCTGGCTTATAACTTGAGGCTATCAATTTAAAACTTGTAAAGTTGACAGGAATTAATCTGGCTAAAAATACAAGGCCGCAACGGTTTATTTTAAACTGTTGCAGCCTTGTTACATAACATCCTTGTTACTTACTTTCTTCAAGCTGCAAAACGACGCTTGTTCTGCCGCTGTTAACATCGGGGTTGATGCCTACGGTCATTAAGAAATCGCCTGTTAAAACCAGGTTATTTTCGATGGATGAGTTGGAGCCTGCATAAAGGTTAATCTCTTTAACCAGGTATTTTTTTTGCGGATCGAGGCCTTTCAGGCGGATAGGCACCTTTGTTCCGGCATTGTAACGATTATTAACCAAATAGTTAAATACCACTGCTTTTGATTTGCTTTCATTAACATACATAATAGATGCGGCATCGTTATCCCACGGCGATTGCAAACGATATTGATCGCCGTGCCAGATGGCATCTTTCAGGTATTCATAGTTTTTAAGCGCGTCATGCACATAGGTAAGGTCTTGCTCACTTAGTTTGCTTACTACAATGTCAAACCCAAGCTTACCCATCATAGCCACGTCCGTGCGGAATTTTATAGGTTGTTTACCCCAGTCGGTAACGTGGTTTGAGCTGGTCATAGCCGGGTAAAAGTAGGAGTACTCCCATTGGATAAACACCCTTTCTAAGGGTTCGGTGTTATCACTTGGCCAAAACTCGGTAAAGTATTTGAGTGCACCATAATCAACACGGCCACCGCCGCCTGAGCACAGCATTAAAGGTACTTTGGGATATTTTGCCCTAACACGTTCCAATACTTTGTACAAACCGAAAACATAGTCGGTATACAAATGCGATTGGTCTTTTTTAAGATAAGCAGAATAGGCGTTATAGATCACCGCGTTGCAATCCCATTTAATATAAGCCAGGGTTGGATTTTTGGTAAACAGGTCATCCACTATCCCAAATACAAAATCCTGCACGTTAGGATTGGCAAGATCCAACACCAATTGGTTACGGAAATACTTTTCGGGGCGGTTTGGTTGCTTTATCACCCAATCAGGATGTTTACTGTAAAGTTCACTTTTGGGGTTAACCATTTCGGGCTCAATCCAGATGCCGAATTTTACGCCATCAGCCGTTGCCTCTTTTACCAACGATCCGATCCCGTTAGGTAATTTAAGCTTATTTTCCTGCCAATCGCCTAACCCCGCATGGTCGCCATTACGTGGAAATTTATTGCCGAACCAGCCATCGTCCAACAAAAACAGATCGACGCCTAATTTTTTTGTATCTTTTAATAAACCAAACAGTTTGCTTTCGTTAAAATCAAAATAAGTCGACTCCCAGTTGTTCAGCAAGGTAAGTCTATCGCCCTGCCCGTCAACAATTTTATATTTGCGTGCCCAGCGTTGCAGCTTGCGGCTGGCATCTCCTTTACCATGATCGGAGTAAGTATAAACAAACGCCGGCGTTGTAAATTCCTGAGTTGGTTTGAGATGATACTCGGCAGCTGCGTTGTTAATACCGGCAATAACCCTTAGGTTATTTGATACATCCAGCTCCAGGTCGATTTTAAAATTACCCGACCATTCCAGCGCGCCTAACATTACTTTGCCCTCATCCTCGGTAGCAGGTTTATCCATAGATACCATGAACATCGATGGCTCATACAAATTGGCGCGGGTGCCCAGTTTACTATCAATAGTTTTAATGCCGTGGGTTAGCTTTGCTTCCTCTGGCTGCATCTCCAATGCCCAGTTACCGTGATACTGTTTTAGCCAAAAGCCATTACCTTTTAAATTAAGGTTGGCCGATGCATATTTGTTCAGGGTTACTTCGCCCTTTTCGTTATGTTTTATTACTGACCATTGTTCGGTAACGTCCTCTTTAAAATAGGTTTTATAATATAGTGTTACTTCAAACGGGTAAACAGGATCTTTCAGGTTAACAGCCAGCAGGCTCACATCTTCATCAACTTTGGTAACGGTGTGGCTTACATAAACCAGGTTGAGGGATTTATTACCATCGGTATGCGTCACGGTTATTGCCGGTTCGGCCAGGCTCTGCGAGCCCGATGCCATGTAGGCTTCGGTTAGCACACCCGAATCATCGGCCTGCCGGTACATTTTGCCTATCTGCTCGTACTCTTTGGCATTACCCAGCTTGCTGCCGAAGTAAACCATTTTAAGGGTTTTATCGCCTCCGGTCTGCAGCACCAGGGCATTATTTTGTGTTTCTACCGGGATGGTAACAGTTTGGGCGTAGCTTCCCATAGCCATCACTATCGAACTTACAAGCACCACACCAAATGGCAATGCTTTGTTTGTAAACGTCTTTCTCAATTTTTTATAGGTTATTAATCAGGTACAAATAAGGTTAAATTTATTGATTATTAGTTCTTGAACTCAAATTTATATAATACAGCATCAGCGGCAGGCAATTTTACATTCAAATCTGTATTCGTGCCTTTCAGTATTTCGGTAACTTTATATTTTTGCAGGGGCAGGCCTAACCTTTTAAAATCCAATACAAACGCTTTGGGCTTATCCGAGTAATTAAATACGGCCACATAATACGCGTTTCTAATTTTTCGAACAAACAGTTCAGACGCGTTTTCGCCGGTATTACCCTCAACCGGTTTAAAGGATTTACCATTTTTGATAACCGTTAAAATCTCCGGATTTTGATACCACGCTATAGCCCTTGAGCTCCACTGTCCGTGTACGGAAAAATCGTCGCCGGTAATAAACGTACCGGTAACTATGGCCGAAAGCATCCGGGCGCGGTTGGCCCCTTCAGTTTCGTTGTTTAATACCACATGGTCGGCATCAACAAAATTGTACAAATAGGTTTGCCACCAGCCATAGCTTACACTGTTTAAGGTGTACTGCGTATTATCGATACTTTTAAAAGCATCGCAGGCAATGCGGCGGGTATGAACATAGCGGCCCGATGCCAAACTTGGCGATATAGCGGCGTAAATGAGCATCTGATCGCCCAATTTGCTGACCAGGTATTCCATTCCTTTACGGTAGGCCTGCATTCCTGTAGTTATGGCAGGATCATAAAAATGGGTAGACTCGGCGGTAGCATGACCCAGGAAATCTATTTTAATCATCTTAAAGCCGCATTCTTTCAGCTTACCAATCACCAAATCAATATGTTGCAGCGTTGCGGGGTGTGTAGGATCAACAGCCCTTGCGCCATCAATATCGTGGTAGCCTTTACCAACTTTTGTCCAGGTTTCGCCGTAGGTATAATTAGTGCCGGCTACTTTTCTGTCGGGGCCATCTTTCCAGCCCCAATCGGTAAATGGTGCCCAATATACCCCCGGTTGCAGGCCTTTACTTTTGCAATAGTCTGCAAATGCTTTCAGCTTGCTATAGTCGCCTTCTAAGCCGCCCTTCAGCATAAAATCCCAATAGGAATCCAAATCGATAAAAGCGGTATTACCGGTGCGGAAGGTTGACAGGCTATCGGCAAAAAAATCGACTACTTTGGTGGCTTTCTCGTAGGTTAGTTTTTCCTGCATTACGCCCCAGCTATTCCATCCAACAGGCGTAGGTTTTGTCCAGTTAAAAACAAACGGAGGTTCGGCAATGCGGTTGGCTTTGGCATATTCTTCCATACCTGTACGCCAGTCATTGTAGTAACCAATAAATATCTTGGGCGACTGCACTATATCACCTTTAACATCGCCATGTTCAATATTATCGCGGGTTACGCTTTCTTCGGTATATCCGCTCCAAACAACTATCCGGTTGCCTTCGCCGGTGGCCGTACTGCGTACCCCGGTTTTCCAAACCTCGTGCTCAACAGAACCAGCTATGTAACCGTTGCGACTGGCGTTGTCATATACCGTACCTACTTCGGCGCTGGTATTGCTGAACGGGGCTTTAAACTCTTTGGCATTGTAGCGGATAAACGTATCGTTATCAAAGGGCACAAAAACGCTGCGCGCATCGCCCGAAACAGCCGGAATATTCCCGGAAAACGGAATAATGGCATTGCTGGATATTTTTTTTCCTGTCATTACAACCTGGGTCAGGAAAAATTCCCGGCTCGGGTAAACGTAAAATACCTGTTCAATTTTTGGCAGGTTATTACGGGTAAGTGTTACTACGTATTTTTCGCCTTTGCCAAAACCATCATTAATAGCCGTAGTAGCATATTTACGATATAAATTATCAGTTGTGGCTACGGCGACATCTTTTATTTTGAAAGTGGCTGTTATATTAGAAAAAAATATTTTTTTGCCATGATAAACATTATAGGTGCCGGTTTTAAGGTCGTAAACAATGCTGTTGCCTTTACCGTATGGGATTATTACGGTACTCGTTTGTTTGGCTGATGCAATACTAAACAGTGATTGCATGGCTAACGAAAGGGTAAAAATTATTTTATAGCGTATTTTCATTGATTAGTATTTTTAATAATAAAACGTTATTGCGAGGTACGAAGCAATCCCCGATATGCCAAGTCCCACATAGTTCAGGATTGCTTTGTACCTCGCAATGACGGTAGTTTAGTACATTGATTTAACTACACCTTTTTCGCCATCACCTCTTTCATCACCCCGTTAACCTTTATTTTCACTTTACGCGGCGTGGTTGATGTAACGCGGTAGCTAATAACCTTACCATCTTTCCATTTAAAATCGACAGTAAAATTGCCACGGGCACGTAACCCTTTCACATCGCCGGATGCTTTCCACCTATCGGGAATTGCCGGTATCAGGTTGATATAGCCTTCATGGCTTTGTATCAGCATTTCGGCAATACCGGCAGTTGTGCCAAAGTTTCCATCTATCTGGAACGGCGGACCGGCTGATAACAGGTTTGGATAAATACCGCCACCCGCACCATAATTAATACCTGTACTTGTAGTCGGCTTCATGATCTCGGTGAATAATTTATAGGCCCGGTTGCCATCGTGCAGTCTCGCCCAGAATAAGAGTTTGTAAGCAATAGACCAGCTTGGGCCATCGTCACCGCGTACATCCAGGGTTTTCTTAGCTGCGGCTGCCAGTTCGGGCGTGCCGTCTGCTGTAATTTCGGATGCCGGATAGATGCCATACAGGTGAGAGATGTGCCTGTGCTGTGGCTCGGTTTCCTTGTAATCTTCCAGCCACTCCTGTATGCGGCCATCTTTGCTGATGATACCGGCGGGCGGAATTTCTGTTAACCGTTTTTTTAATTGAGCACGAAAAGCGGCATCAATACCTAAAGTTTCCGAAGCGGTAATTACATTGGTAAATAACTCGCGCATTATTTGATTATCAATAGTTGCACCGATGCAGATACTGGCGTGATTGCCGCTGCCATCGGGCATAATAAAGCTATTTTCGGGCGATGATGACGGCGCAGTAACCATATAGCCGCTTTTAGGGTCTTTTACCAATATGCTGTTATAAAACTGGGCCGAACCCTTTAAAATGGGGTAAATACTTTTTAGGTAGTTTTTATCATTTGTAAAAGCATAATGATCCCAGATATTGCTGCACAACCAACCCGAACCAGCCTTGGTTACGCCCCATGAGGCACTCTCGCCAGGCTCAGTCCATCCCCAAACGTTGGTGATAACGTGGGCAACCCAGCCATCGGCGTTGTAATAAGCTTTAGCTGTACGTTCGCCATTTTTTACCATGCCGCGCACCAACTCAACCAATGGCAGGTTTAGTTCAGACAAGTTGGAAACCTCAACCGGGAAATGGTTCATTTGTACGTTTACATCCAGGTGGTAATCGCCGTTCCATGGGGTGTGTACTTCGTTGGCCCATAGTCCTTGCAGGTTGGGCGGCAACAAGCCTACCCTTGTACTGCAAATACTTAAATAGCGCCCAAACTGGTAAAACAATACCGGCAAGCCTTTATCATCAGCAGGTGCTTTGTGGAAGCTGATAAGCCGCTGATCGGTAGTTTCTGTCGGGTTATCGTTACCTAAATTGATGCTTACACGGTTAAACAGCTTTTGAAACTTCCTGGTATGTTCCTGCTTTTCTAAGGCATAGGGCTTTAACATAGCATCAGCTAAATTCTTAGCCATTTTAATCTTAAAATTGGGACCCTTAAAGTCGGTAGTTGCCGAAATGTAGATAATAACCTCGGTAGCATTTTTTATAACCAGGCTATTATCTATGGCGGTTAATGTACCGCCGGTGAGTTTGGCTTTCACATTGGCAATGTATTGCATACCGTTCCCATCGGTGCCATTATCCAACCGACCTTCCATTTGCAGCGTATTGCCAACTGTGGTGGTTTTTGAGCGCTCCGGACGGCTAATGCCAATACTGAAATTCAGTTGGCCGGGCTTATCGGCAGTAAGTTTGATAATATCAACATCATTGCCAAAACTGGTAAAATACTCCCGTTTATAGGTAACGCCGTTAACTGTATAAGTACTTTTCGCTAATGCATTATCCAGCGACAACTCCCGCTGATAGTTGGTATATTTAGTAGCATCTGCACCATTATAATTAAACTTTAGGTTTAAATCGCCCAGCGTTTGAAAACAGCCCCATTGTTTGCCTCCTGATCCGGGGCCTTTACATACAAAATCTTTATCAATCAGGGCCTGTGCCTCTACGTTTTTACCGGCCAATAATAATGCCTTTATTTCGGGCAGTTTTTTATAGGCATCATAATTATTGGCATCCTGTACTGATCCCGACCAAAGTGTAATGTCGTTAAGTACAATCCTTTCGTCGCTCACTCCCCCATCAGGCATCATGCCTAAACGGCCGTTACCCAGGGCAAGGGTCTCTTCCCAGCGCGATGCGGGCTTATCGTAAAGTAAATTAAGCGCCTTTTTTTGGGCGAAAGAAAACGTAGACAGCAATAAAAAAACAGTCGAAATAGTTATATTTTTTGTAAAATTCATTTAGTGCAGGTTATAATTTTATTACCGGTATATCCATAGCATTCACGTCGAGCTCCAATACAATTACCGAGCAATTTTCATCAGGTAAAGTGGCCGGCAACTCTATCTTGTAGCCTTTACTGTCCGATCGGATTGCAACCGCATTGCCGTTCAAAAAGTATGATTTCAGGATTTTGACATTGGGCAGCAATGGAATATTTAGCGTGCTATCCTTACGTTGAAAAACATTGATATAAATTTTATTGTCCAAGCGCGTTGCACCATATTCGGCGGTTGGTGCGTATGGGCCACCTTTTGTGCCATAAATCGCTTCACCGTTTTGCCTTAACCAGGCCCCCATTTCTTTTAAACGGGCTACCTGCCGGGCTTCTATGTGGCCATCCATCGCCGGGCCAACGTTAAATAACAGGTTGCCATTACCCGATGCTGATGTTACCAAAGTTTGGATGCACTGTTTTAGTGATTTCATCCCATCATTTGGTTTCCAGGCCCATTGGTTGCACATGGTAATGCAACTTTCCCATGGTTCATCCATATTAAGTTTGCCTATCGTTTGTTCAGGGGTTAAAAAGTCACCTACTGCATCGCCGCCAAGCTTATCGCTTATTTTCCCAAGCCTGTTGTTTATAACTACATTAGCATCAACGCTTTTGATGTAACTGTAAATTTCTTTGCCATCTTCTGTTGTCCATGGTTTTTCCCAATAGCCATCAAACCAAAGCATAAACGGATGGTATTTGGTAATCACTTCTTTCAACTCGTTTTTCATGCGGGTTTTAAAAGCAGTCATATCTCCTTTCCTGGCATTTATTTCGGGGTGATGAGGGTTATCTATCGGGTAATCCTGGTCATGCCAGTCGAGCACAGTCATATAGATACAAAAGGTAATGCCTTGTTTTTTACAGGCTTTGGCCAATTCCCCAACCAGATCTCTTTTAAAAGGCGATTTGGAAATATTATAATCCGAATAAGCACTTGGCCACAACAGGAAGCCATCATGATGTTTGGCTGTTATGGTGAGATATTTCATACCGGCATCCTTAGCAGCCTTTACCCAGGCATCGGCATTAAATAATACCGGGTTAAATTCGTGGTACAAGTTATCGTAATCCTCCTCAGACACCTGATCGTTGCGGCTCCAGCCAATTTCGGTACCACGCTGGGTTACCGGGCCAAAATGAATAAACATACCGAAACGTTTATCCATAAACTGATCCATGACCGCTTTGGGAGTTTTAACCGGAATTGAACTTGTTGCCTGCTGAGCGATAGCTAAACAGGTACTTAATAAAAGGACTCCCAATAGTCCTGCTTTTCTTTTCATAGTATAGTTTAATTATTTTTTGGTTAGACTGAGTTGGATTGGGTTTAATTAGGTTGATTGAGTTGGATTAGGTTGGTTTGGTTTTAAAAACCATTCACTTATTAAGCCTAATCAACCAATCACTTATTTATTGTTTACAAAAAAGTTAACAATGCGGCAGGCATGGCCTTTACTCAAATTGTTCTTTTTATCGCTTATTTTAATTTTTAAAGTATGGTTGCCATTGTTCAGCTTATCGCCCAATATATGGTAAACCCCAAGATGAATCCAGCTATAATATTCAGTCAATAAATCCAGATCTTTATAAGCGCCACCATCAATTGAGTAAGATATAATGCCCGCATCGGGCCCAGCCACCACCGCAATACCAACAGCTGTGCCTTTAAATGGCAGGGCGAGTTCGCCACCTGGTTCGGTAGCCTGTAACATGGGTACATCAACAAAACCCGGGCGGGTTGACAAGCCATCCCTGGGATTCCATTTGGTATCGATAGCCCAGCCTTTATCCAACCGGGCATTAGTAATGTTATAATAGCTACCATTATTATAACTGGCGTTATCAATTGATTTAGGTAAAACAGCTTTAACCGGTTGTTTATAATTTGCAGCAACGCCGGCCTGCAGCAAGGCTTTAATGGTTTCAAAGTAAAGCTCCTGCCCATGATACCAGGGGTGGATATCTTTAAAATCATCGGCCCAGGTTAGCTCTTTGTTTTTTATTTTATCGTTAACCCCCAACGCCAGGTTTACATAAGGTAAATTGTAATGAGTAGCTACCAGCTGGTGGTTCAGCAGTTCGGGCGATACTTTGCCTTTGGCGTAGTTGTCTATTTTTTGAGGATCAACAAAGGCCATCATTATAACATCCATCATTGGGTTGTTCGTTTTTGCATGCCTTATAATACCTTCTAAAGCCCGAACCTGCGTAGTACTATCTGTGCCCCTATCGTTTACAGCAGCCTCTACAAACAGCAGGTCGGTTTTACCCGAGTCAAGGATATCCCTTTGCAACCTGAATGCGTGCGGTAAACTGCCTAACGATGGTATCCCGGCAGCTATAAAATGAAAATCTGTTTCGGGGTAAGTTTCCCTGAGATATTTGCAGACCTTATCGCGCCAACCGGGGTTAAAAGTGATCGATCCGCCTAAAAAAGAAACGGTAGCTTTTTTATTTACTGTTGCAGCATAGTAAAAGTTATTTAAGCCGCCCGCCGTTTTGATATAATTTGTGTAAGGCAGTATTTTTTGTACCGGGTATGAGTTATTGTATATAAATTCGGCGTAATAAGCCGGGCGATCTACCGTGAAATGATGCCCCTGTAACTCCATTGGCCCCTGTGTTACGGGATGGATACTAATGGGACCACCCAAAGCAATATAGCGTTTGGCCAGCACATCGCTATTCTCGGCAGGCGGGGCAAGTTTATCGTCGAGTCCTATGGTATGTAAAATGGGTACGCGGAATGAAGCCAGGCCTTCCAGGTTATCAATTGGGTTATCGTTATAAGCAATAGCCTGTTCTTCGGTAAAATGAAAAACCTGTTTTAGTTCGTTCCAGGCGTCTTCATCTCCAGCCCCTTTCAACTTTCCTCCGGGCCAGCTTTTAATATCACAAACCGGCGTTTCCGCATAAATACAGGTTACCTTATCGGGATTGCGTTTGGCCCAGGCATAAGCATACAGGCCTCCCCTGCTCACAGCTTCGAGTGCTACCTTTGGTGCAAAGGCAAGCTGCGTAGTTAAATAAGTGTAAAATACATCATAAAACTTCATTGCCGATGGCGCACCATACCGGTTATCAACATTTATAAAGGCTATATAAAACCCTTTCGCAAGCAAAATACTGTCTATATCAGTATGCCAGTCGGGGAAAGATGTGCGCCAAACCCAGGGATTACCAGGCAACGGATGTGCGGGCTTAACATAGTAAGCATCCCGGTCGGCAAATTTCAGTTGTATTCTTTCAAAGCCTTTCCATAAGTTGGTCTTGCTTTGTGCATCTGCATTAATAAAAAGGGTTGTTAACAGTAATAAAAAAACAGCGTGTTTTAATTTTGACATAGGTTTTAACATTACAATTCGGGCAAAGGTGTTTATGCGCTTCGCGGCTTTTGTGAACAAAGTATTTTTAAACAGGCCATAACATGGCCATGTGCACGTGTTAAAAGATGCTGCATTTACCCTATTTGTTATTATTGGTTGGGGTAAATATATAAGCTAATTGCACTTCAAAAAATGGATAAACCTTTTAAAACGATGGATTATACACCGATAAATAGTGTTATAAAATGCGCTTAAAACAATTATGCCATTGTACTAAATTACCGATCTTCGTATTAGTAAAATCAGTTTCGATCTAATTAACCGCAAATCATGATTGTATCGAATAACCCGTTTGGCTGTGGTGTGATGCTTGCTGTGCTTTTGCCGGATACTACACCCGACGGTACCAGAGTAACGGCGTTATGTAATCAAAATAGAGATAAGCTGCAAACAACAAACTATGTCAGATCTCTGTCCCTAAACCAAACTTCATCGGGTTTGACATTGAAATTATCCATTAGGTTTACCAGCTCAATAGGGTCTCCCGAGGTGATAACCAGCTCGCGGTTGGTGGGTTTAAGAAATTTCTGGTCGACCATGACATCCAGTTGTTTTAACAGTGAATCGTAATACCCGCCTGTATTAAGCAAACCTATCGGGTGGTTGTGCAGGCCTAACTGCAGCCAGGTAAGCACTTCAAAAAACTCTTCGAGGGTACCCAGTCCGCCGGGCAGGGTGATGATGCCATCGCACAAATCATTCATCATTTGTTTGCGCTGGTGCATGTTATCTACAATGTGCAGCTCGGTTAACCCGGTATGGCCAACTTCCTTATCCATCAAAAATTGCGGTATTACGCCTATCGCTTTACCGCCACGGCTTAAAATGGCATCGGCTATCAGCCCCATTACGCCAACTTTACCGCCGCCAAATACCAGGGTAATATCGCGGCTTACCATAACTTCGGTCAGTTGCTCAATAGCTTGTTTTAATAAAAGATCGCCGTTAAAGTTGGCACCGCAGAATACGCAGATGGATTTCATTTATTGGTGAGTGGTTGATTGGGTTGGATTAAGTTGATTGGGTTGGGTTGTAGTTAATTGGGTTGACTGTGTTGATATGAATTTCTAATAAACTCAATCAACCACTTAACCTAATCAACCCAATCAACTAACCTACCTGCTTGTGTAATTAGGAGCTTCCTTGGTAATAGTAATATCGTGCGGGTGGCTTTCGCGCATGCCGGCTGCGGTTATCCGTACAAACTTGGCGCGCTGCAAATCTTCAATGTTGGCAGCACCACAGTAGTGCATACCGGCGCGTAAACCGCCAATGTATTGGAATACCACTTCGGCCATACTGCCTTTAAATGGTACGCGGCCCACAATACCTTCGGGAACCAGTTTGGTTACCACATCGGTTTCGTCCTGGAAATAACGATCCTTCGATCCCTTTGCCATGGCCTCAACCGAGCCCATACCACGGTACGATTTAAACTTACGGCCTTCGTATATAATAGTTTCACCCGGCGACTCTTCAACCCCGGCAAATAACGAGCCTGCCATGATAGAGCTTGCACCGGCTGCAATAGCCTTCACAATGTCGCCGGTTTGTTTGATACCACCATCGGCAATAACGGGGATGCCGCGACCTTCTAATGCTTTAGCGCACTCGTAAACGGCGTATAGTTGTGGTACACCCACACCCGCTATAATACGGGTAGTACAAATTGAACCCGGACCAATACCCACTTTAACGGCATCGGCGCCTGCATCTGCAAGGGCAATGGCTGCATCGCCTGTAGCAATGTTACCGGCAATAACCTGCAGGTTTGGATATAAGGCTTTAATGGCTTTCACCATATCAATAACCCCTTTGCTGTGGCCGTGGGCTGTATCAACCGTAACCACATCAACACCAGCGTTTACCAGGGCGGTTACGCGGTCGATATTGTCGGCAGCAACGCCAACGGCAGCTCCTACCCGCAGGCGGCCAAACTCGTCTTTACAGGCGTTGGGGAAGTTTTTAACCTTCTGAATGTCTTTGTATGTAATTAAACCTACCAGCTTACCATTGGTGTTTACAACTGGTAATTTTTCAATTTTATTGCTTTGCAGTATCGCAGCAGCCTCGGTAAGTGTGGTACCTTCTGGAGCTGTGATCAGGTTTGTTTTAGTCATTACGGTACTAACCGGAACGCTCATATCTTTTTGGAAACGCAAATCGCGGTTGGTGATAATACCCTTAAGGCGATGATCGGCATCAATTACCGGGATACCACCAATGCTAAACTCCTTCATGATCTGGAATGCATCTGCAAGCAGGGCATCTTCCAGCAAGGTAACCGGGTCCTGGATCATGCCGCTTTCAGACCGTTTAACTTTACGAACTTCATCGGCCTGGGCCTGTATGGTCATATTTTTATGCAGCATACCTATGCCACCCGCCTGGGCAATCGCAATAGCCAGGCCAGCTTCGGTAACGGTATCCATAGCTGCCGAAATGATGGGAATGTTTAAACGGATGTTTTTTGTTAACCAGCTGCTGGTGTTAACATCGCGCGGTAATACTTCTGAATAAGCGGGGAGTAGTAAAACGTCGTCGTAAGTTAATCCTTCGGCAACAAATTTAGATGGGTCTAACTGCATAGCAAATAATTATTTTGGAGTTATTATTTGCCGGGCAAAGCTAACTTTTTATTTCGGATTTCGGATGTTCGATTTTGGAATTATTTAAAAATTGCCTTTCTGTGATATTTGGGGAAATTTGGGATTTCGGATGTTCAATTTCGGAATTAAAGACCAAATCCGAAATCGAACATCCGAAATCCCAAATTAAAAATTAATACTTTCCTACTATCACTTTATAGAAGTTCTCAAAATGGAAATATTTATTGGCTAATTCCAATAACCTTGTCGAGTCGACACTTTTTACAGTGGCGGCATACCTGTCATAATAATCATAGTCCAAACCGGCAAAGTAGATGCTTTTGAATTTATCGGCATGCGAAAAAACATTCTCCAGGCTGCCTAACAGCGAGCCCAACATGTAGTTGCGTACCAATGAAAGCTCCTCGTCGGGGATCAGTTCGGTTTTCAGGATATTGATTTCCTTTTCAATTTCGGCAAGGGCCGGTTTGCACACATCTGCCCCTACCTCGGTAGCTACAAAGAAGGACCCGGCCTGTTTAAACGAGCCCAGCCCCGAGCCGATGCCATACGTATAACCTTTATCCTCGCGAATGTTGGCCATCAGCCTCGACCCGAAATAGCCGCCCAAAACCGTATTCAACACCTGTAGTTGCTGAAAGTCCGGGTGGCTGCGGTTAATCATCGGTGTACCTATCCTTATGGCCGATTGCAGGGCTTCTGGCTTCTCGGTAAAGTAAAATAACTCTGTAGCCGGTACAATTTCGGGTTGGGTAGTATCGGCGGGTTTGTTGCCATTAACCCAGCCTTTATCAAACGTATCGGTAATAAGGGTCAAAGTTTCCGGTTCAATTTTCCCTGAAATGATAATGGTGCAGTTTGATGGCTGGTATTGCTCTTTATAGTGTGCAACCAATTCATCGCGCTGCAGGGCTTTATAATTATCAAAGCTTGCACCCACCCCGTATATGGTATCGCCATAAACCGCCTTGTTAAAATTGCGGCGGCCAACAACATCATTTTTTTGCAGGCTAACCTGTAGCTTTTGTTGCTGGTTACGTTTAAAAGTTTCCAATTCTTTCTCGGGGAAGGTTGAATTGGTTAAAATATCAACAATAACCGGCAAGGTATGGTGCAGGTGCTTATTAAGGCTGTACAATACAACCTGCGAGTTTTCGTACCCGTATTCCACCTGCAAAAAGGCACCGTAAAAATCAACCTTATCGGCAATCTGGGCCGCGGTTAATGTACTGGTACCTTCGGTGAGCATGGTATTTACGGCCATGTTCAACAGCGGCAGCGCCGGGTTAAAACGCAGGTTGCCAAAAATCCATTCTATACGTACCAATTCCTGGTCGCCGGAGTTAAAGCAAAATATATTACAGCCGTTACCGAGCTTTTTATGCGCGGGCCGTATCAGGTTTATATTATCGATAGCCTTAAAATCAGGGGCTAATGTTCTATCTAAGTTGGTCATTGGTCAGTAATTCTTTTTTCTGAACCCGGATTAAGCAGATTAATCAGATTTTTTGGATTTGATTAGACTAATCCTGTAAATCCGTTAATCTGAAAAATCGTGGTTCAGATCAATTCCAATTCTGTTAATTCTCTAATTCTGAAAATTCTGATTCAGAAACTTCTGCTTTCTCGGCCAGGTATATCAGCGTTGATGAATTATCTTTCCTGAATATCTTGTTGGCGGCTTCTTTGATCTGCGCAGGAGTTACCGCAAGGTATTTAGCGGTTTCCTGGTTCAGCAGGTCGGCATCGCCCAGCAGTTCAAACGAGGCCAGGTTCATGGCTTTATCCAACAACGACATTTCAGAAAACACCATGGTCGATTCGGTCTTGTTTTGCACCTTGGTCAACTCATCAGCCGGAATCTCCGTGGCTTTTACTTTTTCCAGCTCGTCCCAAAACGCGGCTTCGGCCTGCTCAATGCTAACGTTTTCCAGGGGTTTGCCCTCTAACACAAACATACCTTTATCCAGGCTGCCTGTAATGTAGGCATGCACCTCGCTAAAAATTTGCTTATCCTGCACCAAACTACGGTACAAACGTGACGAGTGACCACGCGACAAGATATCACTCAGTAATTCCACCGGGTAATAATCATCATCCAGCCTCGCCCCCATCTGGAACGCGATGTACACATCGTTCAACGGTACTTTGGCGGTAACGGTTTCGCGGCGTTCGTCATGCTGTTCGGGCTCCTGCGGCAGGTTGCGTGTGTATTTATCGCCTGCGGGGATTGGGCCAAACCATTTTTCGGAGAGCTTTTTAACCTCTTCGGTTGTGATATTGCCCCCAACTACCATAATGGCATTTTGCGGGTTATAATGTTTTTTAAAGAATGCTTTCACATCCTCAATTTTGGCATCCTCGATGTGCTTGATGGTTTTACCAATGGTAGCCCAACGGTAAGCGTGCTGTTTATAAACCAGCGGGCGTAGCTTTAGCCAAACATCGCCGTAAGGCTGGTTAAGGTAACGCTGCTTAAACTCCTCAATTACTACGTTACGCTGCACCTCAAGACTTTTTTCGCTAAAGGCGAGGTTTAACATGCGATCGCTCTCGAGCCAAAATGCTGTTTCGATATTGGCCGATGGCAGGGTGATGTAATAGTTGGTGATATCGTTACTGGTAAAAGCATTGTTTTCGCCTCCTACCCTTTGCAGTGGCTCATCGTAGCTTGGAATATTTACAGATCCGCCGAACATCAGGTGCTCAAACAAATGAGCAAAGCCTGTTTGCTCGGGATCTTCGTCGCGTGCACCAACATCATACAGAATGTTGAGCACTGCCATAGGCGTGGTATTATCTTCATGAACAATAACCCGGAGGCCATTATCCAGTGTAAACCGGTTGAATTTAACCATGGATAGTTCTTATTTTAACAAAGCAAATGTAAAACTTTTGACGACAATCGGAGCGGAGAGTCAAGAATTAAGAGTCAAGAATCAAGACGGAAGAAAACTGGCACTCAGCAACGGTCTCAAAAAGCGCCATTAATTAATAAAAAAACGACCGCGAATTTCCTTTAAATAAGGCACTTCGCGGTCGTTGTAAAAGGTAACGTTAGTTTTCTTGTATATTATTTAAACCAGGCCATCACCTCGTCTTTGGTAGGCATGGTAATATCCAGCTTCAATTTTTTGCGCATGCCGCCAAGATCATTAAATACTTTGTTGGGGTTGGCGGCTTTTAGTTCATCTACCGCATTAAACCCCATTGCATTAAGCACGGGTACCCACTCGGCCTTAACACCTATATTTATAAAGTCGTCAGCAGTAACAACTTTAGCTTTTTTCTCGGGGCGCATCTGCGGGAAGAATAATACTTCCTGGATAGTGCTCTGATTGGTCATCAGCATCACCAACCTGTCGATACCGATACCCAGGCCTGATGTTGGAGGCATACCGTACTCCAGGGCGCGTAAAAAGTCGTCGTCCATGGCCATGGCTTCATCATCGCCCCTGCCTGCAAGTATCAACTGCTCCTCTAAACGCTCGCGCTGGTCAATAGGGTCATTTAACTCCGAATAGGCATTGGCTATCTCTTTACCATTTACAAAAAGCTCAAAACGCTCTACCAGGCCATCTTTGGTACGGTGTTTTTTGGCAAGCGGGGTCATTTCGATTGGGTAATCGGTAATGTAAGTTGGCTGGATCAGGTTATGTTCAACCTTGGCGCTGAAGATCTCGTCAATCAGTTTGCCTTTACCCATGGTTGGGTTAACTTCTATTTTCAGCTCGGCACAGGTTTCGCGCAAAGCGGCTTCATCCATGGCCGATACATCTATCCCTGTATATTTCAGGATAGAATCGTACATGGATAATTTTTCGTACGGACCGGCAAAGTTGATCTCGTTGCTACCAACCTGCACCACGGGAATGCCGTGAACAGCTTTAGCAACAGTTTCCAAACATTCTTCAACCATGGCCATCATCCATATATAGTCTTTATAGGCTACATAAATTTCCATTGCTGTAAATTCCGGGTTGTGGGTACGGTCCATACCCTCGTTACGGAACATTTTACCAAACTCATACACACCATCAAAACCCGCAACAATAAGGCGTTTCAGGTAAAGTTCATTGGCTATGCGCAAAAACAAAGGCATATCCAGCGTATTGTGGTGCGTGGCAAACGGACGCGCCGCTGCGCCGCCATGTACCGGCTGCAGTATGGGGGTTTCTACCTCCATCCAGCCCTGCGCGTTAAAATAGTTGCGCATACTGCTAATCACTTTGGACCGGTTGATGAATATTTGTTTATAAGCCGGGTTAACAGTTAAATCAACATAACGCTGACGGTAACGTAATTCGGGGTCTGTAAATCCATCATGAATGGTTCCGTCGTCCTCGCGCTTAACAACAGGTAGCGGTTTAAGCGATTTAGAAAGAACAATCAATTCGCGAACGTGAACCGATATCTCGCCGGTTTGGGTTAAAAATACATAACCTTTAATACCAATGTAATCGCCGATATCAAGGAGTTTTTTAAATACGGTATTGTATAAAGTTTTATCCTCATCAGGGCAAATATCATCGCGTTTCAGGTAGATCTGGATCCGGCCGGTTGAATCCTGCAACTCGGCAAATGATGCATTGCCCATGATACGGCGGGTCATGATACGGCCTGCGATAACTACATTTTGGTAGGCCTCGGGTTTTATTGCAAAATTATCGGTAATATCCTGTGCCCAGGCGTTAACATCAAATGCTTCGGCGGGGTACGGGTTTATGCCCAGTTCCCTTAATTTTTGTAAAGATTCGCGGCGGATAATTTCCTGCTCGGATAGTGCAATACTCATGTTTTGAACGGTATTTTTAATAAAGGTGCAAAAATAGCGTTTTTAATGGAAAATTAGCCCCCTAACCCCCTGAAGGGGGAACTTTTTGATTTGCATGGTTATTTGAAGTTTAATGAAATAATCACCTCCCTCTTAATGCAAATCAAAAGTCTCCCCCTTCAGGGGGAGATTCAGAGGGGGCTTGCGAGCTTTTTCTTCTTTTTCCCTTTAAAACCCCTTACATTAGCCAACCAATTACCAAACCATGAAAAAACTGTCCGTTATATTATTATGCCTTATAGCAGCCACTTGCAAAGTATTTAGCCAGGATACTACTGCTTTATACAACGCCGGCACCAAAGCTGTGTTAATTGCCAAACAATTCGCATTCACCGAAGGGCCTGCTGTTGACAAAAAAGGCAATGTATTTTTTACGGATCAGCCCAATAATAAGATCTGGAAGTATAGCACGGACGGCAAACTTTCTGTTTTTATGGATAGCGCCGGCCGCAGCAACGGAATGGATTTTGACAGTAAGGGCAACCTCATAAGCTGTGCCGATGGTAAAAACGAACTTTGGTCTATCAGCCCGAAAGGAAAAATAGAAGTATTACTTACCGGCTATAAAGGGCAAATATTTAACGGACCTAATGATGTTTGGGTAAGGCCGGATGGTGGGCTATATATAACCGACCCCTATTACCAACGCGACTATTGGACGCACAAAAAGCCCGAGCTTGACGGCCAAAAGCTTTATTACCTGCCAAAAGGTAAACATGAAGCCGTTATGGTTGATGATAAATTTGTGAGGCCGAATGGCATAGTTGGCACTGCCGATGGCAAACATCTTTTTGTTGCCGATATAGGGGATAACAAAACCTATCGCTACGATATTAATAAAGACGGTTCATTAACCAACAAAATGCTTTTTGTGGCGATGGGATCAGACGGGATGACGATTGACGAACTGGGCGACATATACCTTACGGGCAAAGGCGTGACTATTTTTAACCCTAAAGGCGAAAAAATTGGCCACATTGATATTGACGAGCCCTGGACAGCCAATATCTGTTTTAGCGGCAAAAACCGGGATATATTATTTATTACGGCGTCAAAGGCGGTATATACTTTTCAAATGAAAGTAAAAGGAGCTAACTAAGTCGGAATTCATAAGTCGTGAGTCTTAAGCCGGATTTAGTTCTTTTGACTTAAAATTGAGACTTTCGATTACAGCACTATGCTTTCTGTTGTAATATAGATATGATTTGCTGTTGCTCACCGTTGTTGAGCAGTTCGCCTTCGTAGTGCCAGGGTCCCGACTGGGGGAAATATATGGTGCCCAAATAATCGGGATTATCTTCATCGGCTAAAGAGGGGCCGTCGCCATCAATCTCCATTTCTTCCGTAAACAGCGTTGACTCATTGTCTACCGAAGTTTTGTAAATTTTATATACCCCCGTATCCGCAAGGTTATGTTCCAATACCGGTTCAATGATAATATTTCGTAAACTGCCGTCGGCATGCTTTAAATCTGCGTAGACCGGATTTTTCATAAGCAAGTGGTTTTGTTAGATTAATACAGTAGTATAAGTATTTTGTTTTATGGCTCTATGATGGTTATTGTGGATGGTTAAAATTGGCAGGTACAATTTAAAGCGGATGTGACAAATTAAGTTAAATCGAAAAAACATATTTACCTGATAAAACATAGAACCCGGTTTTCGGTGTTTAATCCATACAATTGTACTCAATCCGTTACAGAACTTATTTCATTTATGCGGATAACTGCAGAAAAGTATAAATATTTTTTGACAACAAGGAAAAAAGACAGCGAACTCTTTCCCATTCTTCTTTATTCCCGAACCGGCGATTTTTAACCTTCATTTAAAGCAGGCAAAAACTATTTTTTTGTATTAAAAAATGTAAATTGGTAAGTCATTTATTATATTATATTAATGAATTTTATTGGTAAAATATCGCTTTTTTTAACGTTGTCTAATGTCGTGCATTTGCATTTCAACTTGAAGCCGGTTTTAACTCCGTTAACCTCAAAAAAAGATTCAGTCCGACAAAGTAAAACCAAAATCATAAACGGTATTAGTTATACTGCGATAAATACCTTTGGTGATGGCGTTAGCCCTGGCAGGTTTTATATAAAAGATAAAAGCGGCAAAATAGTTTATAAAGCAACCGCCGATGACGAAGTGGTTTATTTTAAATTCATTGATTTTAATGGAGATGGCTATAAAGATATCACCGTAGAACTAAGGGGAGTAGATTCGGGTGCACAGGACCTGATTATTTACGACGTAAAATCAAATACATTCAAATTAGCCGGCGATTGTTCAAATGCGGAAAGGATTCCAACAACAAAATTTTACTATACTTACGAGGATTGTTGTATGGGAAGAGTTTGGAGCAGCAACCTGTTTTACATTACCGATTCAAAGATCATCAACGTGGGCAATATTAAGTATGACGATAACGGTGACTATGGCATTTCGTTTTACAAACTCAACGGTCAAAAGCGTGTTTTTATAAAAAAATGGAAAGTTCGGATTAACGGTGATACGCCTGTTTCAACAGGTAAACATATCGATTTTATTTTGAAGCATTATTGGAAGAATCATTGGCGTAGTTTTATTGAATAACGCAGGTTAAGCAAATAAAGATAACTCAAATCATTTCAGCGTTTTTTTAACCGAATTTCATAAACTGCCCAGTAATCAACGGGTAATCATCCAAATTCATCAAACAACCTTTAGATAGGTTGGATGCTTTCAGATTCGGTTTTGAAAGTTTTAAAAACCTATAGAAACAAGAAGCGCCCTCTGATGGGCAGGGGCGCGTTCTAACCAATTATAAACCTAAATTATGAGAAGAGCTGTAAGGGAGGTCTCGAACCTTCTGGTGCTGCCGTTCAGCGCCTTACAAATACTACACTGCAAATATACTACACATCTTTTATTTTGCAAATATTTTAAGTAAAAAAGTTAACTATTAACAATTTAATAATACAGCAAGCATTTAAGTGCGATATTGATAAATAAATAATTGTCATTTAAACACATTATCTATCTGTATATCAATATGTTCATTTAACGCAATAATAATACCAATAGTGCCCTACGATTAAAATATTTTGATTATTTATTGGTTATGTTGATGACTTTTGCAGATTTTGATGCGATTTATTAGAAACCATGCACTTATCAGATAAAAAACTGTTATAACCCAGCTAAAAACTGCAACCTATTATATATCAATCGACTCAAATAGGCATTAATGACCGAACCAAGGGCATCAAACCGGAACAATTTCGCCCAGAGTTACAACACAAAGCCGCCATGGCATACCAGGGCGGCTTGTTATAGCGGCGGGGTTAAAATCGTTATCCCGCAAAATACCGTTAGCTAGTTCTGCGACGCCGGCGATGTCTTCGCCTCTTTCCTGGCGGCCTTTTTTTGTTTTTGGGCTTCTACAAAAGCGAGGTATTTCGTTTTTTGTTCGGCAGTAAAAATGGCCTCCAGTTTAGTTTGCGCGTTGTCACGGATCTGTTTATGTGAATATCTTTGTTCTTTTTTATCGTTTGTACCTTTAAGGGCCTTCAAACTATCCAGGCTTTTACCCTGTTCCAGTAATACCGCATTCACCTGGGTTATCTGGCTGTTGCTCAGGTTAAGCTGTTTAGTTAATACTTTAGTTTGTTTTGCAGCCCGTAACGCGGGAGTCGCCTTTGCTTTTTCCTGGGCGTGTGCAAATAAGCCCAGTCCTGCTATAAAAGCTATCATCATGAATATCTTTTTCATAGTTTATATTTTTTTATGGTATGACTGATTTTTGCTGTATTGGTTTAAATAATAATGAACAATGCCCGGTTAAAAAAACAAGCCTTTTTTCGATACTATGTATAACCAACAAAGTGTGTGTACCGCCCGGAAATGAAACACCATGAAACGGGGTGGTACGGGTGAAACACCCTGGTACGGGGTGGTACACCTGTTCCTCACCTATGTTGGCACCACCTGAAATACCAATGAACTAATGAACCAGTGAACTACCCTAAAACTTTCTTCTTCCCCATGATGTTATTCTAATAATTAAACATCAGTTACCATGAGCCTGGAAATATATGCCAAAAAGCGCGACTTTACCAAAACAGCCGAACCAAAAGCCGGTAAAAGCAAGGATAAAAACAGCCTGACTTTTGTAATACAAAAGCACGATGCTTCGCGGTTGCATTACGATTTCAGGCTGGAGATGGATGGCGTACTCAAAAGCTGGGCGGTGCCCAAAGGGCCGTCAACCGATCCAAAAACCAAAAGGCTGGCTATGATGGTGGAGGATCATCCTTATGATTACCGCAACTTTGAGGGCATCATCCCCGAAGGCGAATATGGTGGAGGTACTGTGATTGTTTGGGACGAAGGCACATATGAACCCATCGAAAAAATTAAAGGCAAAAAAGAGCAGGAAAAGCAGCTGTTAAAAGAACTTAAATCCGGATCATTAAAAATAAAGCTCCATGGCAAAAAACTACAGGGCGAGTTTGCCCTGGTAAAAACCCATGGCATGGGCGATAATGCCTGGCTGCTGATAAAGCACGATGACGATTTTGCATCAAAAAAAGATATTACTAAAGAGGACAAGTCGGTAATATCGGGCAAAACCATCGAGGCCATGGAAAAAACCGGTGAAAAGGTTTGGCAGAACGGGCATGAAGAAAATATTGAAAAGCCGAAGAAGGGCGCATCAATAAAAAAAGTGATTGAAGCAACCGAGCCCAAAGAAAGCGTGGTTGAACAGGAAGATATTGACATTACCGCGATATTAAAAAAAGCCCCCAAAGCTAAAATGCCAACCGGGATAAAACCTATGCTGGCCACTTTGGTTGATGAACCTTTTGACGACCCTGATTGGGTTTACGAGGTAAAATGGGATGGTTACCGCGCACTTGCTTTCGTGAACAAGGGAGAGGTGGAGCTATTATCCCGCAACAATAAAACGTTTAACCAAAAGTTTTACCCTATCTACAAACTACTACGGGGCTGGAAGATTAACGCCGTATTGGATGGCGAGATCCTGGTTTTGAATGATAAAGGCATCTCAAACTTCGGCAACCTGCAAAACTGGCGCAGCGAGGCCGACGGCGAACTGGTTTATTATGTGTTTGATATTTTATGGTACGATGGCAAAAACCTGGTGAATTTACCCCTCTCCCAACGCCAGGCTATACTCAAATCTGTTTTACCAACTAACGATGACCGCGTACGCGCCAGCAAGGTGTTTGACGCCAGTGGAATGGATTTTTTTAAGGCGGCCGAGCGGATGGGCTTAGAAGGCATTATTGCAAAAAAAGCCGACAGTAGTTACGCTCAAGATACGCGCTCCAAAGAATGGTTAAAAATTAAAGTACACAAACGGCAGGAAGTTGTGATAGCCGGCTTCACCAAAAACGAGGATACGTCTAAACAGTTCAGTTCATTGCTGTTGGGTGTTTATGAGGATAAAAACCTGCAATATGTAGGTAAAGTGGGCACTGGTTTTTCGGATAAAGTACAAAAGGAAATGATGGCACAATTTAAGCCGTTAATAACCGATAAAAGTCCTTTTGACACTATTCCTGATGTAAACAAACCATCGCGTTTCAGGCCTAATCCACCCAAAGCCAAGGCAACCTGGCTAAAACCCGAGTTGGTTTGCGAAATAGAATTTAGCGAAGTTACCACTGATGGTGTTTTTCGGCATCCATCGTTCCAGGGCATGCGGATTGATAAAAAGGCAACGGATGTAGTGCGCGAGGTTGCAGAACCCACCGAAACCGCTATTGAACAGGCGGAAGACAAACAGGAGGATAACCATGCATCGGCCATAAAACCACCAAAAGAGAAAGGAAGAAAAACCTTGCTAAACCCAACCGACGAAACCCAGGTGCGCAAAATTTGCGGCCACGATTTAAAGTTCACCCACCTGAGTAAAATTTACTGGCCCGAGGATAAGGTAACCAAGCGAGATATGTTTAACTACTATTACCAGGTAGCCGAGTACATTTTGCCTTACCTGAAAGATCGCCCCATGTCGCTTAACCGGTTTCCCGGCGGTATTCACGGCCCAAGTTTTTACCAAAAAGATGTAAAAGGCAAAGCGCCCGATTGGGTAAAAACATTTCCGTATACCAACGGTGAAGGCGAGCACAAAGAATATTTGGTGGGCACCGATGAGGCAAGCCTGTTATGGATGGCATCATTAGGCTGCATCGAGATGAACCCCTGGTTCAGTCGTATCCAATCGCCGGATAACCCGGACTATTGCGTGATAGACCTTGACCCCGACAAAAACACGTTCGACCAGGTAATCGCCGCAGCGCTGGAGGTAAAAAAAATATTGGATGCCATTGATGTTCCCTCCTACTGCAAAACTTCCGGCTCAACCGGCATGCATATATATATCCCAACCGATGCCAGGTATAGTTATGATCAAACCCAGCTGTTTGCACGTATTGTTGTAAACATTGTTCACAAACAAATACCCGATTATACCAGCCTGGAACGCATGGTTGCTAATCGCAAAGGCAAAATGTACCTTGATTTTTTACAAAACCGCCCCGGCGCTACCATAGCCGGCCCCTACTCGCTCCGCCCCAAAATTGGCGCCACAGTATCTATGCCCCTTCACTGGGATGAAGTAAAACCTGGCCTTACTATGAAACATTTTACCATATTCAATTCAATAGACAGGCTGAAGGTTGAAGGCGATTTATTTAAGGGAGTATTGGGCAAGGCAATCGACTTAGAAAAGACAATGGAAAAAGCAAAATCGATTTTTGGTTAGCGGTCGTTAGGCATTGGTCATTTAAGGCCAAGTTTGATGAGCTAACGATTGTTTTAATTTTTTAATAAATCTCCCCATGACATATCCAATTTTCCTGTTATTCTGAGCGGTAAAATTTCGCGAAATTCCGAAGGGAAAATGACAACGATTTAATCCCCAATGTCATGCTTGTTTCGGCACCGCACATGCTAAGTGTACTTCATGTGGGTCACCTGTCCTGTGGGATCCCGAAACAAGGATGACTTCCGTTTTTCAACTTGTCATAGGTAGGTACGAAGGATCTATAAGCTATGTATGATCGATAGAAAAGTTCGCAAATAGATGCTTCGTTCCTCAGCATGACAGTCGTTTATTTTTTGATTGTCATTCTCCCTTCAGAATTTCGCAAAATTTTACGACTACCAATGACCAATGACAGCGAAGCGAAATGACTAATGACAGCGAAGCGAAATGGCTAACTAACCGGCAATTTCACTACAAAAACAGACCCTTTGCCTTCTGTACTTTCCACGTGGATAGTACCCTTATGGCTTTCAACTATCTGGCGTACAATACTGAGCCCCAAACCTGTTGATTTTTCGCCACGCACGCCGGTGCGGCCGGCCTTGGTAAAGCGGTTGAATATTTCGGGCAGCATAGCCTCAGGAATCCCCATGCCATAATCCTGAACCTCAATAATCACATCCTTATTAACCTGGCTTAACCGCACGTCAACACGGCTGTTATCCTTTGAAAATTTCACGGCATTACTCACCAGGTTGTCAATCACGCGGGAAAACCTTTCTTTATTAATCAGTGCATAAGCGGGGTTTACACTGCTGATAAAAATAACATCAACGTTCAGTCTCCCCTGGGTCCGCCAGGAATCTACGGCGGTTTTAAGCAACTGATTTAATTCTGTTCTTTCGGTTTCAATAGGTCTCCCGTTTTCATTGCGGGCGGCATCCAGCAGGTCGTCAATGATCGACCGGGCTTTGGCACACGACTCCTTAATCATATTTAAATTATCCTGCGTATCCTCTGTCACCTCATCAAGTTCCATCATCATCGCTATCGATTCAACCGAGGCAATAGGGTTGCGCAAATCATGAGCTACCATACCCAGCACCTGGTTTTTAAATACATTGGCCCCTTCTATCAGTTCATTTTTTTCACTTATTTGTAAAACCTGCTGGTAACTATTGGCTTTGTAAGTAAAAAAGTACCGGGAGGTTAAATAAAAAGCAGACAATAAAACCACTGAAATTAACTGATTATAAACCATTTGCGTCGGCGATGTTTGGCTATAAAGCAACAAAGCAGTAAAAAACAACTCTACGCCTATAATAAGGATAATCGATTCGTAATACTCAAATACTACTGTCGCGCTTATCAGGCATAATGCTATCAGGTAAAGTGTAAGCGAATTACTTGGATCGGACGTGGCTATAAAGCTGGAATACATGCCACAGGTAATAATGTACAACGAAAATAAAAATACCGTAAACGCCATAAGCTGGGTGCTTTTTTTTTGCCTTTTATATTCCATTATCAGCAGGTTGGCAGCTATCAGGAAAAAGGGGGTTATTACCAGGAACACCCAGTTACTTGTGTTAAATTCGGGAAAGTTTTGCGCCTTGGTAAGGCTTGCCGGGAAAACAACATACAGCACCCTTATAATGATATTCAACAATAAAAATATGATACTGGCTGCCCGTACAGCAATCAAATTCTGGTACGTGTAAAAATCTTTGTACAATGATCTGTACTTAACAGGCAGGCTATTGAAAAAAAAGCGCGTGTTCAACATGAGTTGATATTTACCAAACGGATAAAAGTATTAAAAATGTTACAACTATTTCAGGTAACGACAAAATGACGTTTAAAATATTTTTTACGTGACTTTTTATCATGTTTAGCTAACTGGCAAGGGATTTGACTAATACAACTCATAACACTAAATCACTATGAATTTTAACAACTTTACAATAAAAGCACAGGAAGCTGTACAAAAAGCTTCTGAAATTGCTACCGGTAATCAGCAGCAGGCAATTGAGCCGGCGCACCTGTTAAAAGGGTTACTGCTGGTTGATGAAAATGTCATATCCTATTTACTAAAAAAGCTTAATGTTAACCTTAACCGGCTGAACGAGGTGCTGGATACCCAGATAGCATCGTTTCCGAAGGTTAGCGGCAGCAACGTTTACTTATCATCAGATAGTAACTCGGCACTGCAAAAAGCGCAAGGATACTTAAAAGAATTTAAAGATGAGTTTGTATCGGTTGAGCATATCCTGTTGGGGCTGCTGGCAGCCGGTGGCAAAGTAAGCGGCGCGCTTAAAGATTTTGGTGTAAATGAAAAGGATCTTAAAAAAGCCATTATCGCTTTACGCGGCGATAGCAAAGTAACCGACCAAAATGCTGAAGCAACCTACAATGCCCTCAATAAATATGCCCGTAACCTGAACGAGTATGCCGAAAGCGGCAAGCTTGACCCTGTTATTGGCCGCGACGACGAGATTAGGCGTGTTATCCAAATCCTATCCCGCCGTACCAAAAACAACCCGATATTGGTTGGCGAGCCGGGCGTTGGTAAAACTGCCATTGCCGAAGGTATTGCTTTCAGGATAATCAAAGGCGATGTACCCGAAAGCCTGAAAACAAAAACAGTTTACTCGTTAGATATGGGCGCATTAATTGCAGGCGCCAAATATAAGGGTGAGTTTGAAGAACGCTTAAAAGCTGTTATAAAAGAAGTTACGCAAAGCGATGGCGAGATCATTTTATTTATAGATGAGATACATACGCTGGTTGGCGCAGGTGGTGGCGAAGGCGCTATGGATGCTGCCAACATTTTAAAACCAGCCCTGGCCCGTGGCGAATTACGGTCGATAGGCGCGACTACCCTTAACGAATACCAAAAATATTTAGAAAAAGATAAAGCGCTTGAACGCCGTTTTCAGAAGGTAATGGTTGAAGAACCGGATGCCGCCGATGCCATATCGATATTACGTGGTTTAAAAGAACGTTACGAAACTCATCATAAGGTGCGGATTAAAGACGAAGCCATTATTGCCGCGGTAGAAATGTCGCAGCGGTACATAGCCGACAGGTTTTTACCGGATAAAGCTATCGATTTGATGGATGAAGCCGCATCAAAACTACGCCTGGAAATGGATTCGGTACCGGAAGTGGTTGACGAGCTGGAACGCCGCATTATGCAACTGGAAATTGAGCGCGAGGCTATTAAACGCGAACGTGACGACCGTAAGGTAACCGACCTGAGCGAGGAAATTGCCAACCTGTCGGCCGAGCGCGATTCGCTCCGCGCCAAATGGCAGGGAGAAAAAGATTTGGTCGACGGCATAAATACCAAGGTTGAGCTGATTGAAAATTATAAACTGGAAGCCGAACAGGCCGAACGTGCCGGCGATTACGGTAAAGTAGCCGAATTACGGTACGGTACCATTGTACAAGCCCAGGCCGAGGTTGAAAAACTGAAAGCCGCCCTTTTGGAAAACCAAAGCGATAGCCGCATGCTGAAAGAGGAAGTTACCGCCGATGATATTGCAGGCGTGGTAGCCCGCTGGACAGGCATCCCGGTGAGTAAAATGATACAAAGCGAAAGAGAAAAACTGTTAAACCTGGAAGGCGAGCTGCACAAGCGTGTTGCCGGGCAGGAGGAAGCGATAGAGGCGATAAGTGATGCTATACGCCGCAGCCGCGCCGGTTTACAGGATAAGCGCAAACCAATAGGGTCATTCATATTTTTAGGCACAACAGGTGTGGGTAAAACCGAACTGGCCAAAGCCCTGGCCGAATACCTGTTTAATGACGAAGGCGCCCTGGTGCGTATAGATATGAGCGAATACCAGGAACGCCATGCTGTTTCAAGGCTTATAGGAGCGCCTCCGGGCTATGTGGGTTATGATGAAGGCGGCCAGTTAACTGAAGCTGTGCGCAGGAAACCGTATAGTGTGGTACTATTAGATGAGATTGAAAAAGCGCACCCTGATGTATTTAACATTTTGCTGCAGGTATTGGATGATGGCCGCTTAACCGATAATAAAGGCCGGGTGGTAAACTTTAAAAATACCATCATCATCATGACCAGCAATATTGGCTCAAACATCATCCAGGAAAACTTCCAGGCTTTGGAAGATAGTAACCGCGATGAGCTGATAGCCAAAACCAAAAATGAACTGTTTAACCTGTTAAGGGCAACCATCCGCCCCGAGTTTTTGAACAGGATAGATGAGATCATTATGTTTACACCGCTAAGCCGCAACGAGATACAGGACATTGTAAAACTACAGTTTGCCCAGGTACAACACACCCTGGCCGAAATGGGCATCACGATGGAAGCAAGCGAAGAAGCATTGGACTGGCTGGCCCAGTTAGGTTACGATCCGCAATTTGGTGCCCGTCCGTTAAAACGTGTCATCCAGAAAAAGATCCTGAACGAACTATCTAAACAGATCCTGGCCGGCACAGTAGATAAAGACAGCACCATTAAGGTAGATATGTTTGATAACAACTTTGTATTCCTGAACACGCCCAAGGTTGGTGAAGTGATTGGATAAGTAAGTGGTTGATTTGATTGGTTTTTTAGATTAAATCGACTCCATCACGAGATTTACTCTATTCTTACTTGCAACTTCAGCATAAACATCAACTCGTACTTCCTCAATGGTAACGATTGCCATCGGTATACATTTGCATACCAGTGGCAATCGTTGTTTTTTATCGGCCTGTTTTTTATTTGATGATCAGCAACCAGCCTTTTCCTTTTTCAACCGGAATCCTATCATCCAAACCAAACGTTTTAGCCGGCTGAAAGCTTTTAATCTCCGGCGCTGTGATGGTCGCTTTTGCAGGATCGATGCCCAGTTTCTTCCAATCGATAGCCAGTTTAAAATCAGTATCGGTATCTTCCCAACTCGCTATCGAAACCATAACAGCTCTTGCCTTCTGGTAAACAGTTGCCAATACCCTGGCTTTATCAGTTTTTACCGGGTTATCATCAACCCAGTAGCCAATCATTTTTGTACCCTTCATACCAAAGTTATCCCAGGCTTTCCATATCGGGCGCGGGTCGGCGCCATCGCTCCAGGGCATGCGGTTAGTCATCCCGTAAACCATGCCCCGCCATTTATTACCGCCGCTTTGTAACATTTCGCCCATTAGGCCAAACGGAATACCGCTCACCTCAGCCAGGAAAAAATCGGGGTCGTTCTTTTCGTAGTCAAAATACTCGCCAAACCACAGACGGTTCAGGTATGGAAAATGCTCCATATACAGGTTGGCGCTGTTATTAAACCCATCACTTTTATTGTATTGATTGGCCGAGTGGAGATCAATAATACCGGGGTGCCCGTCTTTTGTAAGTACGCGTTTAACACGTTTCATGGTTACACGGTCAAAGGCCACATCGTCTAAATAAATACCATCGATGCCTGCGTTTTTGGTAAGCCAGTTCATGCCTTCCACATAGTAATTATGCCAGCGGTTCATACCGCTGTTAATAATGGCCGCATCCTTAATTTCGGGAACAAACCAGGCGGCAATGTAATCGTCGCCAACGTGTTCCTGCAGCCAGCTGAAGCCGCCGCCTCTGCCGGGCGAATAAATTTCGTGCCCAAGGCTGCGGAGCACGAAGGTTTCATAAGCGTGGTTGGACAGTTCGCGTATGGTGTTGTAAATTTTCACTTTTAACCCAGCCGTATGGGCCGAATCATCATAGGACTTCATTTTATGCCAGGCGATAAAAGGGTAGTTGATAGTTGGATTGATAGCTGTAGCATGGTGAATGTTTATTAAGCTTGCACCTGCTGCCTTAATGGTGTCAATAGGTTTGTAAGCGTGATAAAACCTGGTGGCCCACTGAAAATCGGTATTAATGGTATGAAACGGCGTAATAAGTAAGGTAAAGTTGTAGTACAACTCCTCTCCTTTTTTCAAATTCCGTTCGCCGCTGTAGTTGTTTACCAGCACCGCTTTGCCGTCAAAGGCAATTTTTATACCGCCTTTATTATCATTGCCCCATGACGATGGCAGGATCAATGGTTTTTGCAGGTAGAAATTGGTATTAAGCGGACGAACGTATTTTTCATCGCGCAGTGAATATTGCAAACCACCGTTTACGTTGCCAACCCAGGCACCGTCCTGGTTTTTATGCGCCACATCCCATTTCCACTCAAAATTTTCGGGACGATAGCCGCCCTTTTGGCCAAGGCCCATCATGTATTTGGCAAAGTCCTTTTTAAGGGGGATATGCATATTTATCTCCTTTAAACTTACATCCTGCAAGGCCTTCACCTTTACTGTATAGGCCATAAAGCCGTCAAACTCCAAGGATGCGGATACATCCATTTGCAAACTATCATTGGCGCTTACCGCCGTCCACTGTACCGTACCGGCTTCTTTTTTACTGAATTGCACGCCCTGGCTTTTCAGGTTAATTTTTTTTCCGGCAGCGTTTATAAAATGAAAGTGAATGCCTTCGGTAAGCAGGTTATTAGGTGTGGCGGCATATTCGGTCATTTCGGGCGTAAAGTAGGTTTGTATTTGTTTGGGGAATCCATCTTTATTTACCTCCACTTTTCTGCCCAGCAGGGTAATGGTATTGCCATCTACTGTTAATGGCGTATACGGTGCAATTACTGTATTTTCCTGCGCCATGGTCGAGTTTAGCCAACCCAGGCGGGTCATTTTATAAGGTTCATTTACGCCGCCATCTTTTAATATTTTGCTGTTTACTTTTATGGATATAATAATCGTTTTAGCAGCTTTCCCATCTACCCGGATAGTTGCCTTTCCTGTATACGTTGAAGGCAAAGCTGAGGTGGGCACATCAACACCGCACCATAAAGCCTGAATATCGCCCTGTGATACATTTACGGTTTTAGTTAGCGGTTTAGCATCATAGGTGGTACCGCCCGTGTTAATACAAAACAACGCAGATGCAGGGATGGTTTTGCCAGCCGCCGAAGTAAGGCTACTGAATGTAACCTTTACATTTTCGATATTCTGCAACGCGTAAACACCCAACTGAAAGGCAAAGTTTTCGCCACGGGCAGCTACGCCTGTATATTTGTTTTGCGGCCCAAGTTCTATCCATCGTTGTGGCAAATCTTTGGTCATACGGATGGCGTTCAACCTGTCTTCCGGAAAAACCAGGAAGGCCTCTTTTTTATTTTTGCCAATCAAAGCCTCAGTCTCTGCTTTGGTGGCGATCACTTCCATCGGGTAAAAGCTATTAAATGCATCAATGGATTGAAATTCCTTTACCTGGGCCGGAACAAAAACACGTGTCGACGATAACTTTTTTAACCATGCGTCAGAAGCCGTATTATCGGGCTTTAAGTATACCCCCTTAGGATAATTGGACCTGCCCTCATTTTTATAGGGCATATAATAAACATAATAGGTCCCTCTGCCCGATGTGGGCTGAAAAAAGATCTTCCCGCTTTCCCTGTCAATTTTCGCCGCTTTTACATTGGTTATTTTTTGGTGCGTTTTAGCATCCTCAACGATAATCCTTTTCTGTTCCGGATCAATGTCCCTTCGTCGCCAGGAGATGGTTACCGAAGCAAAATCGCCGGTACCGTTAAAGGTCAATACTACCCGGTGATTTCCTAATGAATCGGGCAGCCAGCATTTTTCGCAATTGGTATAAGGTATTTTTTGTGCCGAAGCAGCAAAACTGCCTAACAGTAAAATAATGGCAGTAAATTGTTTTTTCATTTTAGTTGGAACTTATAATTTTTGATAGCCAGCTATGAGCAAATTTGATTACGCACAATCTCAAATGCGCAAAGCAAGCTATCAAAAATTAAAATCTATTATGAGGATGTTATAACTTTTGAAGGCTAAAAATGGTAAAATTATTGATACCATATCCTCACCGTTTCATCCCGCAACAGCGGTAATTACCTGGCTGTACACTTAGCAATTAGGGTGCTGAAATAAACCGACAACATTCTTACATTCCTAAAATCCGCTATCGTCCAGGGCAAAACTGTTTTTCCTATCTTTCCATTTACCTTTTGTAAAATCAGGAAAGGCCACGCTTGCATTGCCTTCTTTAAGGGATTTAGTTGATAATGGCGTAATAACACTCATGGTAACTGAATCATAAACATCAATAGGCGTTTGGCGTTTATTTTTTACCGATTCGATAAAGGCGTTAAATACAAACCAATCCATCCCGCCGTGACCGGCGCCTTCGGCCATTTTTTCGTATTTTTTCCACAACGGGTGATCGTATTTATCAAACCATTGTTGTGCCGGATCCCAGGAATCATCCTCTTTCGATTTATGGTCGATATAAACACTTTTGTTTACATCCATCCACAATCCCTTTGTGCCCTGTACGCGGAAGCCCAATGAATACGGGCGCGGCAAATGCGTATCGTGGCTCAGCAATACCGTTTCGCCGTTGGCGCAATTGATCATGGTGGTAGTTACGTCGCCATTTTTATAATTTATCTTAGCGTTGGGATGGCCGGGCGACAATTCTTCGATGTAAGCCCCCAAACCGCGTGCTTTTGAGCTAAAAGATACCAGGTTGGTAAACCGGTTACCCGCGTTGATATTGGCGTAATGCATACAAGGGCCTGCGCCATGGGTTGGATAGATGTCGCCATCCACATCTATATTAAACTGGGTACGCCATTGGGCTTCGCTTAAGGCTTTGGCACCATATTCCACGCCTCTGTTACCGTAGCTCCCTTTACCATCGTTAAACAATACCGGCCTTAAATTGTGCTGGTAACCGCCTTCCAAATGGATAATCTCGCCAAAAAGGTCCTGGCGTGCCATATTTAGCGCAGCCATTACATCCCGCCGGTAACAAACATTCTCTAATGTCATATAGGGCATTCCTGTTTTTTCGGAGGTATGCACAATATCCCAGTGTTCGTCTACCGTCAAGCCTGCAATAACTTCACAACCCACATACTTGCCGGCCTTCATGGCATCAATAGCCTGCGGATGGTGAAACTGCCAAGGTGTGGCTATGATGACTGCATCGATATCCTTACGGTCTAAAAGTTTTTTGTAGGCATCCAGGCCACCTGTGTATTCCGTTACCGGGGCATGGCCCTTTTTGGCTATGTATTCGCGGCAAATTTTCAGTGAATGCTCCTGGGTATCACAAATGGCTACTACTTCTACATCATCGCGCAGCAAACCTTCGGCAATGTGGCTCATGCCGCGGGCACCAACGCCAATGTAACCCAGCCTTACTTTGGCCGGTGCAGATGCAAACAAACTACCAGACGGCAATATGCTGAAGCCGGCTGCGGCAATAGCGCCGGTTTTTATAAACTCTCTTCTTTCCATTTTATAAGTTATATATCAGTTTTATTTAATAGGTAATTTATTAATATCGATAACAGGTTTTACACCTGCCGCTGCCCTGGTGAATGGCGTGTTCAGTTTCACGAAACCGTCAAAAAAACCGCCGTTTTGCAGGTAAAATTTATCCCCTTCAACTCCGCCGGCATAATCTTTCCGGTAATTTGCTTTGGCGGTAGCATCACCGGTGTATACAGCATGGGTAAGTTGCAGCCAGTTATTGTTGTTATCGCCTATCCATTGGTTGGTAAACAGCGCTTTGCGGGTTTTATCGCCGTTTTCGGGCTCAAAATTCTCTACAAAAGAATAGAGGCTGGTTAGGTAAGTTGCTTTTTGCGGCCGGTTAAAGCTGGCCACCAGGAACCATTTGCCGGCGGCAACGTCTTCAAAATAAGCCGTAAAAGTTGTTGAATTTTTAGCAGGATCGGGTTCGGCGCTTAACAAAAAGGCATAGGCTTTCCCGGCTTCCCATGGGTAATGCATATAACTTTGCCCGCCCGATCCTTCGTTGCCAAATTCGCCAATGTGTACGCCCGCGCCACCTTTTATCAATTTAATGCGCATGCTATCGGGAATGCTTTTGGGGTCTTCGGTATTAAATGGACTCCATACAGAAAACAACACCCGGCGTTCGGCAGCCGAATTTACCTGCATGCCAAAATATCCCTGGCCAAATCCATCTGCCATAAAATATGATCCGACAACGTCCTGCCCCCTGGGAACAATTATCTGGTTGTAAAACCATTTCACTTTTGTTTTTTTATCATCGGGAACTGTAAACCTAAGGTGCACCGATGGTCCCCTCCTGCCGAAATGAAACGAACTGCCTTGTTTTACATAAGCAATATCGGCATCGGGCTGTTTGGTTTGGATGATCAGGTCGCTTACATCAGCATACACTGCGCCTGTTTTACTGATACCCTTCAGTTCAATTTTAACATGACCGGCATGCCTTAAATGAATCGTTCCCATCTCAATGGTATCAAAAGCCCGGTTGCTTACCTTTTTAAATATATAATTTTCGCCTTCCTTTATCCGGATCTTACTTTCGCCGTTTGGCACCCGTAGCCGCAACGATATTTTAATATCCTGCGTAACCGAAACCCTGAAATAGATGTTCGCGGTTGATTTAGGGCCTTTCCAGTTCATCAGGCCTTCATCAGTAATGGTATCGGGCGCGTTTACCCAGGCATTGCCTCCTAAAGGGATTACCTGCCTTATATTGGGCACGTCGGGGTTTGCAACCTGGGCCAGCGAAACAGCGGCTATAAAAGAACCAATTAAAAAGACAAGGCAGCTTGCTGTATTTTTTTTCATATTATGTTATCGGCAAATACCAAATGGTATCCTTTTATAAATGTGCCGGCTTCTTAATAAACATTTTGTTTTGCTGAAATTAGTGATTAAGCATGTGAAAATAAATTACACAAACCCAAAAACGGCACGCAAACGTTTGCAGTACTTTGCAAACCGGCAATAATTTGATAATAATCTGCTAACTTTAATTTTATTTCAAGTACACCAAAAGGATAATGCAATCAAAGCCGACTACTATAAAAGAGATAGCCCGACAACTTGGTATCTCGGTATCTACAGTTTCAAGGGCCTTGCATGATCATCCCAGCATCGGACTTAGTACCAGGGTAAAAGTTAAGAAACTGGCTGGCGAACTAAACTACGAGCCAAATCAAACCGCCATTTTTTTACAGAAGGGAAAAACCCGCACCATTGGTGTTATTTTGCCCGAACTTTCTGAAGCCTTTTTTTCATCGGCTATTAGCGCTATTGAAGATACCGCCTATAAAAAGAATTATACGGTATTGCTTGCACAATCACATGACGATGAGCAGAAAGAAAAAGAACTGGTAGAGAAAATGAAAAATCACCGTGTAGATGGGCTACTGGTATCGGTAGGCAAAAATACTTCTTCTTTTCAGCATTTTGAAAACCTTAAAAAATATAACATCCCTATAGTTTATTTTGATAGAATTCCCAACATTGCCAACATCCATTACGTGGCCTGTAATATGGAAATTGGTACTATAGCAGCGGTTAGTTTCCTGTTAAAAAAAGGTCACCGTGCCATAGGCATGATCAATGGCCCCCAAACTATGGTAGCCACCGGCGAACGAAAAGAAGGTTACATTAAGGCAATGACCAAAAACCGGCTAAAATTTGATCCTTCGCTTATTGTATCCTGCGATTTAACGGAAGAGGGCACAAAAAAAGCTTTCGACGAGCTGTTGGCCAACAAAAGAAAACCCACAGCCGTTGTTACGTTTAACGACTATGTAGCCTTATTTGCTATTAAACACGCACGAAAACTCGGCATCAGGATAAATAAAGACATTGAATTTGTAAGCTACGCCAATTTACCGTTGATCAATTATATGGAAAACATCCCGACAGCCTCGGTTGAGCAATTCCCCTACCTGCAGGGGCAAAAAGCTGCTGATATCCTGATGGACTTGCTCCATCACCAGGATAAGGGCAGTAATGAGCAAAGCGCCTATTATAAAATCATTATAGAATCGCAGCTGATCGAGAATAAGAATAAATAAAGAACGGTCAAACGTTTGCGTGCCGGTTTCATCAGGCCTGTTAAGTGTATTACTGCTGAAAGCTGAAACCATGTTTAACCACGAGGTGAAACCTCGCGGTAGCTTTATTAAATTATTTATCCCCTGCCAATCTGTCAAATAACGATGTCACTTTCATATTACGCAGTTCGTTTTCCTCCCGGATGGCCGACAGCGCCAGAAAATCTTTATTTAATTGTTCAAACCTTTCATTCAGTTTTCTTGATGTAGCCAATAGTTGCTTTAACGCCGCAATTACTGCAGTCTTTTGCGCATTATCAAACGACGCCTCATTCACCTGCTTTTCAATAGCCTGGTAAGTGAGGTAATATACCCTGACATCGGCCATTAATTTAAAGTGCTCAAATTCCTGCCGGTTTTTCGCAGGCTTTAGGGCGTACAGCTTTTGCCGGGCAATGGTGCAGCTATCCAGCAATTGCTGAACCGATAGCGGTGCGGGCGATTTCACCTCGCCCTGTTGTATTTCATAAGGTGCTGTTTTAAGTGCTTCCCAAAATGAAATGGCCCCGGCCCTATCAAACCCGAACTGGTTTTGACCGTAGTTGTATACAAAGTTGGTGATATTTAAAGGCTGGTTACTTTTAACTGCTTCGAAATATGCGGCTATAGACATATTAAACCCCGATAAGGGGTACACGTGCCTGATGGCATACAGTTCGGCCATGTCCGATTCGGATTCATACACTGCCGAATATTGGCCCGATGTTGACCACGACGTCATGATCATCCCTTTATAGCCCAACTTGCTTGCAGCCGGTATAAAATTGCTGATATTTTTCAGGTGTTTTTCCCAAAGGGTGAGGTTATAATTATCCGGGCTCGAGCGGATTGCCGGCGATCCCCAAATTTCGAAGCCGCTTTCCATCAACTTTTGGTGGTTGCCAAAATAGCTCATATCCCAGCCATAGTTCCAATCTACAAAAACGGTTTCTTTGGGCAGCGATTTAATGGCCTCAGGATATTTCAGCGCGATATCGGCCCAAAGCACGGGGCGCTTGCCCAGCTTAATCACGATTTCGCATAGCGTTTTAATGTAATCGGTATATAGTTTGGATTTACCTTCCTTTTCGGCTTTGGCCTTACATTTGGCATCGTGCCCCAGCAGGTAGGTTTCATCGCCGCCGATGTGGATATATTTAGAGGTATGTGTGGCGGCAAGTTCGGTATACAAATCAGTAAACAGGGCTTTATCCCCATCCGTTTCCAAGGGGCACACCTGCGATACATCTTTTTGATCTTCGCGCAGGTTTTTATAACGTTGGTGCCGCAAAATATATTCAACATGACCAAAACTTTGTTGCAGCGGTATCACATCAATACCCAGGCTGTCGCAATAGCGGATAAAGCTTTTAATTTCCTGCTTGCTGTATGCGTAGCGATTGGGTATCAAGGGATGTTTTTCGAATGGATAAGTGCCCTCCCACTCCATCACCAGCGTGTTCATCCCGTTTTGGCTTAGTTTTAATGCAAAAGCTTTAAGCGCCGGCATGGTCATTACCTGGATGCGCAGGTCGAGATGGAAACCACGCACCGCAAAAGGTGATTTTGCATGCTGCGCGATAACGGCGTTTAAACTAAATAAGAGTAGTAAAGTGGGTAATAACTTTTTCATGGAATCGCAATCTTAGCGGGTGCTGCTTTCGTTTCCCCAATTTATTTTTTTAACGGGATGCTTAAATATACGTTCCGCTTTTATCATCAACAAATAATGTAGCATCCGGGTGTGTCCGCAATATTGTTGAAGGGTATTTTTCTGATATTGCTGCATTTAAAGTATGTTTAACCGCATCTGCCTTTTTTTCGCCGGGCACAATGGCAAATGCAAAAGGCGTGTTTACCAATGCGGGGATAGTGAGCGTTAAGGCATGAGTGGGCACATCTTCTATCCTGGCAAAACAGCCATCATTTACCTGCTGTACGCGACAGGCATTATCCAGATCGACAATTTTAACCAACAGGGGATCATTAAAATCGGCCACATGCGGATCGTTGAAAGCGAGGTGCGTGTTTTCGCCGATGCCCAGGCAAACAACATCCGGTGGGAATTGGTTTAGCAAGTCTGCATAGCGCAGGCACTCCTGCTCCGCATCCGCAGCGTTGCCATTGAGATAATGTACCGCCTTAAAAGGCGCTTTGCAAAACAGTCGTTCTTTTAAAAAATTGCCGAAACCCTGCGGCGCGTCCGCATCCAGGTTAAGGTATTCATCCATGTGAAAAGCTCTGATCCTTGTCCAATCTATATCCCGTTTCAGCAATTCATCCAAAAACTCATTTTGTGACGGGGCCGCCGCGAAAATGATATTAACGAATTGCTTTGCTTTTAGCAGTTCATTGATTTTTTCGCCTACCGCATTTGCAGCCGCTATGCCCATCAGGTGCCGGCTGCCCGATACTTCAACTTTCAATTGATCTTTTATAAATTCTTTCATCAACCGTGACTTATCTAAATTCTTCTCTGATATTCTGTACAGACCATGCTATAGAAAAAAAATCTGCACACCTGAAATCTGCACATCTGCATATCCGCTCATCGTATCAATCTTTTTGGGGCACACTTGTCATCTTAAATTCCAATGTACCCCCGTGGCTTATCTGCTCGTGCGATATCATGTGGTTTTTTATGGGCTGGCCATCAAAAGTAACTGCCTTCACATATTTATTTTGTGCCGATAGGTCGGTGGCTTTAATAACCAGCTTATTGCCATTTTGCAGGCTTAGGGCAATATAAGGGAATTGCGGCGCGCCAATACTGTACATACCCGATGCCGGTGTTACCGGGTAAAAACCCATGGTGCTAAAAATATACCATGCCGAAGTTTGGCCGCAATCATCGTTACCGTTGATGCCTACAGGGGCGTTGCGGTAATTTTGCCAGCCTACGTTTTGCCTTACCAGTTCCTGGGTTTTCCAGGGCATACCGCAATAGTTAAACAGGTATATGTAGTGGTGCCCGGGCTCATTATCGGCCCTGTAGTGGCCATCGGTAAAATTATGGGATAGTTTATCGGCAAAAGTTTTTTCACCGCCCATAAGGGCTATCATGCCCGGCACGTCCTGCATGGCGCCAAAGGTATAAGTCCATTTGGTACCTTCGGTAAAGCCGCTATCCGGCTTGGCCGACCATTGTCCGTTGGCGTTGCGCGGCGCCATAAATCCGGTAGCGCTGTTATAAACGTTTTTATAGTTCTGGCTCCAGGCCATCAGCTGTTTATAGTCATCATCCTTGCCCAATGCTTTGGCTACCTGGGCCACACAGTAATCGTCGATGCCATACTCAATTGTCCGGGAAACCGACTCACGGGTTTTATCAACAGGAACATAGCCCAGTTTATGGTAGTTGGTAAGGCCGCCGCGGGCTTCAAAGCTCGTCCACAAATCGCGGTCGCCCCATTTTTTTTGCGTATCACCGTCGGGCGCTGTAAAAGCATCTTTATGCATGGCCTCATAAGCCAGTTTGGTGCTATATCCCCGAAACCCTTTTACATAAGCATCGGCTACCACAGCATCAGCATGGGTGCTTATCATAATATTGGTATAGGTTGGGTTTGGCCACATGGGCATCCAGCCGCCCTCCTGATACATTTGTAATAACGATTTCACCATACCGTTTACCCGCTCTGGCTGGGTTAGTGTTAACAAGGGGTGTAAAGCCCGGAAAGTATCCCAAAGCGAATAATCGTTGTAAGAAATTCCACTATGCACTTTATCGTCAAACGCGCTGTAATACCGACCATACTCCGTAAATTGCCTTGGAAACAACAAGGTATGGTAGAGGGCAGTATAAAATATAGTTCTTTGCTCATTAGTGATGCTATTTACCTGTATCACTTTTAGTTGCTCCTGCCAGTTATCGCGGGTATCCTTTACCACTTTCTCAAAATCCCAATCCGGAATTTCTTTTTTAAGATTGTGGCGGGCCTGGTCAATACTGATAAACGAGGTAGCCACGGCTACTTTGATCTGGGTATTGGTTATTGTTTTAAAAGAGATAAATGCGCCCATACGGGTGCCGAATTGTTCCTTACTGCCCTTTTTGATGACATTTTTATCCCAGGTACCGTATTTACGGATCTGTTTATCAAACCTGATGATAAAATAACCCTTAAAGTTTTTAAGTTCCGGCCCTATCTGGGCCGATTGCCTGTCGGGATTGTAGCCGGTAATTTCATTATTGATGGTATCAACATGCACGTAGCCCTTTAGCTTTTTAAGTCTGGGCTCATAATCATTTGCCCAATCCTTAAGCTGCGGGTTAAGGTTTATGCCCTGGATAATAAGGTGCGCCTTTTCTGCAGCCGGAAAAGTAAACCGGAACATGCCGCAGGTATTCGCCCCCGCTATTTCTGATTTGATAAACGTTTTATTATCAGCCCTTAACTTAACCGAATAGTAGTATGGCTTTGCAATCTCGTCCTTATGATTGTAGGTTAATTTGCGTTCGTTGGGCAATACACGCAGGTTACCAACCTGGGGCATAATAGATACATAACCATAGTCGCCCATCCAAACAGTTGGCTGATGGGTGGCCAGCAGGCCTATAACGGTTTTGTCTTCGTATTGGTAACACATACGGCCCATTTTGCTTTCGCCGGTTTGCGCAACAAAGTTGGTCATGGCGAAGGGCACATTTACGCAGGGCATAGTGCCACCACCATCAAGGCCTTTGGCAAAACCGGTAATGGCTGTACCTATTAAAGGGTTAACAAAGTCTACTTCGTCTTTCTGAGTTTTTTGGCTGGCTTGCTGTGCCTGGACCGTGGCGTTAAAACTTGTGAGCAGAGCAAATAAACAGGCACTTATTTTTAATTTATGGTCAAATAAAAATCTCATTTTTCAATAGGTATGTAAATGTGTTTATAAATAGTGGTACGGCAAATGTCTTATTTTAAAACTATTCCCGATAGCGATAGCCGCTTTTTTTTGCTAAAACGTTTAACAGGGGGCTGTTAAAAACCATATAATAACATAAAAAGCGGATGCCGGTTTGCATTCAATTAGCTACAAAGCAAAACGCCCCGGCAAGTAAAGACTCAGGGCGTTGTATTTTGAATTTGAAAGTGATTATAGTTTTATTTTCTTTTCGCCTGCATCCACTCCTTTTATAAATTTAATAAGGCCGGTCATGTAAGTTTGCTGGTCATCATACATGCTCATATGGCTTCCGTTGGGGCAATATAAATAACTGCCGTTTTGCACCAGCTGAGATACCTTTTCCATGTGTTTTGGGTCCATAGTATCATATTGACCACCGATGCTTAGCGTTGGTACAGCTATTTTGGGTAAATCGGCCATCCTATCCCATTTAACCAGCTTACCGGCAACACCAAATTCGCTTGGGCCTTGCATGGTTACATATAATGACTGGTTCATTTTGGCAAATGAACGGTTAATCGGCTCAGGCCATTGGTCAAGCGGGATACGGCAAATATGTTTAACATAAAAATTCGGCATCAACAAAGCCATGTATTCCGGGTTTTCAAAGTCACCCTTAGCTTCAATAGCCCTTATGCGCGCCAAAATTTTAGGATCAAGTTGCTTTGCCAACACTTCATCGGCATACTTTCCATAAGCAGGTACGCTCATCATCATATTTGAAATGATAAGGCCTTTTAAATTACGCTGGTACTTTTGCGCATACTCCATAGCCAGGATACCGCCCCACGAATGGCCAAGCAGGTAAAAATTGCTGCTATCCAGCTTTAAGGCCTGGCGTACCTGTTCTACCTCCTCAACATAACGGGGCAGGCTCCACATGGAGGTATCTTTAGGATTGTCGGAATTGCCGCAACCGAGCTGATCATAATAAATCAATTCGATGCCTTCGGCCGGCAAAAAGCTCTCCATACACTCAAAGTATTCGTGTGTGGCGCCAGGGCCGCCGTTAAGCAACAGTAACTTAATTTTAGGGTTATTACCCAGTTTTTTTGTCCAAACGTTGAACTTGCCTTTGGGCGTATTGATAGTTACTACCTGAACGCCACCCGTTTTAACACCGCTTGCGGTGTCGCTAAAATAGCTGCTTAAAGTAACACCGCCCGGCTGGGAAATTGGAGGTTGCTTACAGGCAAAAAAAAGTGCTGCGATAACTACCGGCGCTATCCATTTTATGAATCGTGTTATCATATGATGTTTAAGATGTTGGTGCTTTAAAGCTAATCAAAATTTCACAAGCCCCAAAAACAACCTAAAATTAAACAAAGGCGGTTTTGGGGCCAAATTTACCTAAACTTAGCTATGCTTACTTTCATTATCACCCCCTAAAAATGTCATGATCAACCCGCATCAATAAAGCCTGTTTACAGCTACATTTGATCATAAAAATCAATTTAACAACCCGACTATTTATGGAAATCAGACAAAAAATCACCCCGTTTTTATGGTTCGACAATAATGCCGAAGAAGCCATCAACTTTTATATCGCTGTGTTCGAAGGATCAGCCGTTGGCGACCTTGCCCGGTATGGCGATGCAGCGCCCGGCAAAACAGGCAGACTAATAACGGGTACATTTAGTTTGGCAGGGCAGCAATTTATGGCACTTAACGGCGGCCCAATGTTTAAATTCAACGAGGCAATATCGTTGTTTGTTGATTGCAAAGACCAGGAAGAAGTAGATTACTTTTGGGAAAAGCTATCCGAAGGGGGCGAAAAATCACGTTGCGGATGGCTGAAAGATAAATTTGGTCTATCGTGGCAGATAGTACCCGACACCCTGACCAAGGTACTATATGGCGCCGACCGTGAAGGCTCGGCAAGAGCGATGCAAGCCATGATGAAAATGGATAAGCTTATAGTTAAGGATTTGCAGGATGCTTACGATGGGAAGTAATAGCAACACGAAATAATAACCGGTCAATTTGCAAACAGATTGGCCGGTTTTGCTGTGCATAATTTTCGGGCTCATTGTAACAATTAAGTTGGCAAACAGCCTAAACCTGGCTTTATTCATTAAATTGCAGTTTAAATTAACTGACTGACTTATGAAACAACTGCTACTCTGTTTAGGGCTTGCTTTATGCTGTTCGCTCGCGGGCGCACAAACAGCCCCGCCATCTGACGATGCCACCTACATCAAGGACAACTACAACAAGATGGAAAAGTACATTACCATGCGCGACGGTAAAAAACTTTTCACTTCCATTTACCTGCCTAAAGATCAATCAAAAAAGTACCCCATCATGATGACGCGTACACCGTATACCGTTGCCCCTTATGGGGAAAACGAATACAGGCGCACGCTTGGTCAAAATATGTTGTTTGCCAGGGCAGGGTATATTTTTGTTTACCAGGATGTGCGTGGCCGGTGGATGAGTGAGGGCGACTATGTAGACGTACGCCCTATATTAGATAAGAAAAAAAGCAAAACCGATATTGACGAAAGCACCGATACCTATGATACCATTGATTGGTTGGTAAAAAACCTGCCCAACAACAATGGCCGTGTTGGTATTGAAGGTATCTCCTACCCGGGCTTTTATTCCAGTGCCTCGTTGCCAAACGCACACCCTGCACTAAAGGCGGTATCGCCACAAGCCCCGGTTACCGATTGGTTTATAGGCGACGATTTTCACCACAACGGAGCGTTTATGATGATGGATGCATTTAACTTTTATACTGGTTTTGGCATCCCCCGTCCCAAGCCTATTACGCCAAAAGAATTTAAAAGCAATATTAAACCAGTATTTAAGGATAACTACAAATTTTACCTGGAAATGGGTGCTTTGCCCAATTTCAAAAAGAAATACATGGGCGATTCTATCAAATTCTGGAACGATTTAATGTCGCATCCTAATTATGATGAGTTTTGGAAAGCAATGAACATCCGCCCGCATTTAGTCAACATTAAGCCGGCTACCATGACTGTCGGAGGCTTTTTTGACGCCGAAGATTGCTTTGGTGCCCTGCATGTGTATGATGCACTGGAAAAACAAAATCCGCAAAGCCATAAAAACATGCTGGTTATGGGCCCATGGTTCCACGGCGGATGGGAGAGCAAAGATGCAACGCTTTTTGCTGATCAGAATTTTGGGTCGAATACAGCCGAATGGTTCCGTGAAAATATTGAGCTTCCATTTTTTAACTACTATTTGAAAGATGAAGGCAAAATGGAATTACCCGAGGCCAGCATATTCATAACCGGCAGCAACCAGTGGAAAAAGTTTGAAACATGGCCGCCAAAAAACACTACCGAAAAAACGCTTTACTTTCAGCCTAATGGCAAGCTATCATTCACTGCTCCATCGGCAACCGATAGCTTTGACGAGTATGTGAGCGACCCGAATGCACCGGTGCCCTATCAGGACGGTATACAAAAAGGCCGTACACGCGAATACATGCTGGACGACCAACGTTTTGCCGGCCGCAGGCCCGATGTTAAGGTTTACCAAACAGATACCCTTACCGAAGATATGACCCTGACAGGCCCTGTAATGGCCGATTTATTTGCATCAACAACCGGTACCGATGCTGACTATGTGGTAAAACTGATTGATGTTTTCCCTGATGACTACCCTAATGCAAACCCCAACCCTAAAAATGTAACCCTTGCCGGTTATCAGATGCTGATTCGTGGCGAAGTGTTCAGAGGGCGTTTCCGTAACTCGTTCGAAAGACCCGAAGCTTTTATACCGGGCAAAGTAACGGAAGTGAAATATGCGCTGCCGGATGTAGGCCACACTTTCAGGAAAGGCCACCGGATAATGATCCAGGTACAAAACTCCTGGTTCCCGTTGGTTGACCGTAATCCGCAAAAGTTTGTGGATATTTATCAGGCCACCGATATCGATTTTCAAAAAGCTACCCACCGCATTTACCACGATGCCCAAAATAAATCGTCGGTAACCGTTACTGTACTTGAATGATATAAATAAAGCATAAATAGTAAACAACGCCACAACAACGACGATATCGTACCTGAAATTTCCCTGGAAAAAGTACTCCCAGGTGCTTACCGGGGTTTTATCGTCAGGAACGAGATAATTGCCGTTGCGTTTATTATAGTACATGTAAGGTACAAGGATTGATGCCCCTCACAACGTGCCAAAGTGAGCAGCCAGTTGAAATTTTAAATATGCGGGGGGCATTTTTGCTTTTACCTCAAAGTAAATGAACCAAACAGATACCTTATAATTTATGTGGTGAAACGCCCCAAATTTGTGGTGAACGGACAACTGTATATAGCTTTGTTTAAAACAATCCATACTTAAGTCATAAACATATTCTTTTGTCAGGGTGGTTTAATCTTTGAGTTTAAAAGCTTGCGGTTCTATAAACATGTATTAATCTTGCATTGGTAATTCAAAAAACCACAAATACAAAGCATATGGATCTTCAACTTAAGGGCAAGGTTGCTTTGGTAACCGGCTCAACTGCAGGTATCGGCTATGCCATTGCCAAATCATTAGCCGGCGAAGGCGCCCAGGTATGCATCAACGGCCGCGATCAACATAAAGTTGATGCGGTTGTTGACAAAATGATCAACGAAACCGGCAACAAAAACATTAAAGGGGTCGCTGCCGACTTTTCGGATAAACAACAAATTCAAAACCTGTTGACTCAATTACCGGAGGTTGACATCCTGGTAAACAATGTAGGCATTTTTGAACCGAAAGACTTTTCGGCAATTACTGATGAAGACTGGTTTAAATTTTACGAAGTAAATGTGCTGAGCGGGGTGCGCTTACACGGGCCTATTTTGATAAAATGATCGCCAAAAACTGGGGGCGTATCATTTTTATTTCGAGTGAGTCGGCACTACAAATTCCCGTCGAGATGATCCATTACGGAATGACCAAAACGGCGCAAATTGCAATAGCACGCGGATTGGCCGAAATGACCAAAGATACTGCCGTTACGGTAAATTCGGTATTACCCGGCCCAACCTTGTCTGAAGGCGTTGGCGACTTTATCACCGCCTTAGCCAACGACCAGGGACTATCGGAAGCTGAAATCGAAAAGGAGTTTTTCACTAGCATGCGCGGCACATCCCTCATCAAACGTTTTATAACTCCCGATGAAATTGCCAGCCTGGTAACTTATGTGGCCAGTCCGCTTTCGGCGGCCACCAATGGCGCTACTTTAAGGGCCGACGGCGGGGTCATAAAAACTGCATTTTAACCGCCCCTGAATTACCAAAAGCGCAATAAATTTTACCATAAAAATTCCTGGATCTTCCTTGAAATATCTTGAAATTTTTATGGTAAAACTTAATAGATAATTACATCTTTTTAGAAGTATCTTTTTTGATGGTGTCGGTTTTAGCGGTGTCAGTTGCTGCCGGCGCCGGGGTTGTTGTAGATGTTGAATCCATCTTTGTACTGTCGGCCCCTTTACTGGCGTCTTTAGTTGAACTACACCCTGTTGCAATTGCAGTCACCATTGCCGCGACTAATGCGAAACTTAAAATTTGCTTTTTCATAGTTATTGATTTAATAGCGTTTGTCGTTTTTAATGAACATATTTATTAACCCGACAAATCCTACATTGTTTAAACAAGTTTGCGTGTAAAATGAATTTTTTTAAACCTTTTTGAAATAAATTGAAATTAAACTGTCAGTTTTTACTCCATTATTGAACTACTTTGCCATAAAATCCAGATATTTAAAAATATGGTTGTATCCGAAACCCTATTAAAGTGGGCATTACGCATTTACCCTCCCCTCCTTTTCCAACGAATTTGGGTTGTTCAATTTGATAAAGATTTTAAAGGCGTGGAAGTAAAAATCAAAAAGAGTTTTTTAAACAAAAACTATAATAACTCAATTTTTGGCGGTACCATTTTCGCTGCCGCCGATCCGTTTTATCCATTGCTATTTCACCAGGTTTTTATCAAAAAAGGCTATCGCTTACGGGTGTGGTCAAAATCATCTACTATACAGTATTTAAAGCCTGGTTCAACCGATTTACGTTTTAAAATCATCTTAGGTTACGCTGAAATCGCTGAGGCTGAGGACATATTAAAGAGTACCGGAAAATATACGGGGCACCACCCTATTGACATTTATAATAAAGATGGTGAAATATGTGTTTCATTAATGAATGAGGTTTATGTGCGGAATCTCGATTTTATCGATCAGAATTTATAATTTTAGCTGATGACTACTTTTATTGACGATACACCTTTTATTGAAAAAGGCTTTATAATATCAACAGACAAGAACTTGTTACCTATTGACGTTATATTCAACTATTTAAATGACGATTCCTACTGGGCTCAGGGTATTCCACGGCAAAAACTTGAAAATGCAATTGAGAACTCCATGTGTTTTGGCGTTTACAATCACACCACATTTGCGGGGTTTGCGCGGATTATTACAGACAAAGCCACTTTTGCATACCTTTGCGATGTGTTTATTTTACCCGAATTCAGAAAAAAAGACCTGTCGAAATGGCTAATGCAAACCATAGTTAAACATCCTGATTTACAAGGACTAAGGCGTTGGTCGTTGGCTACAGCCGATGCTCATGGCCTATATGCACAGTTCGGATTTTCGCAACTAAGCAAGCCCCAAAACTGGATGGAAATATTTACACCTTACATAAAACCTCAATAATTAGTTTAAGGAACCGGAGCTTATAATGAATATAAAAAAACTGATTTTTGAGGGCGAGGGTGTTAAGCTCGACTTTAAAAAAACAATTACCAGCTGCGAAAAGATAGCCCGCACTATGGTATCGTTTGCCAATAATAAAGGCGGCAAATTATTAATTGGCGTTGCTGACGACGGCACCATAAAAGGCGTAAAATCCGAAGATGAAGAGCGTTACATGATTACGCGGGCCGCCCACATGTTTACCAGGCCTGCGCTGGAGCCTACTTTTGAAGAAATTTATGTTGATGATAAAATGGTTTTGGTAGTAGATATCCCCACCAGCGATCTTAAGCCGCACTATGCCCTCGCAGATGATGGCAAATGGTGGGCTTATGTAAGGGTAAAAGATAAAAGTGTATTAGCCAGTAAAATTGTGCTGGAGGTGCTTAAAAGATCGGCAAGCGATCAAGGCGTTTTGATAGAGTATTCAGATAATGAGAAAACGCTTCTCAGCCATCTGCAGAAGTCAAACCGGATAACTATCAAAGAGTGTAGCGAATTGCTGAAGATGGGACGCAGACGTACACAACGCATCCTGGTTGATCTTATCCTGTCGGGGCTTATTCGTATAAACACAACCGAAAAAGAGGAATATTATACGGCCTGTTAGGTTGTTCTTTTGTCGCCACCAATCGTTACTTTTGCACCCCTGCAAATAAGTGATGAAAGCCATATACCATAAATACCGCCCATTTTATAGCGAGAGTTTAAAGCTGGCCATTCCGGTAATGATATCGCAACTTGGCCATATTATGGTTCAGATATCAGATTCAATCATCATTGGCCATTTCACAAATAAAGTATCCTTAGCTGCAGTTTCGTTGGTAAACAGCTTGTTTATGATACCACTTGTTGTTGGCATGGGGATATCATATGGCTTAACCCCGCTCATCGCTCAAAACAATGCGCGCAAGGATTTTAAGGAGTGTGGTTTATTACTATCAAATAGTTTAATGTTAAACCTCCTGACCGGCATTGTCTTATTTTCAGTCATATACTTCGGTACTTTGCCGCTAATTGGCCATCTTGGGCAGGCGCCATCAGTTGTAACAACGGCTACACCTTATCTTTTCCTGCTAAGCCTGTCAATTATTCCGTTACTTATTTTCAACACATTTAAGCAGTTTGCCGAGGGTTTGGGCTTTACCAAACATGCCATGAAAATATCTATTTGGGGTAATGTAATCAATATATGCCTTGGGGTGATATTTGTTAAAGGTTTGTTCGGTATTCACCCTATGGGTATAAAAGGAGTTGGGTACAGCACACTGATTGATCGTTGTGTTATGGCAATTGTAATGGCCATCTATGTATTCAAATCCCCCATATTTAAAGGTTATTTAAAGAATTTTGCCGTCAAAAATATCGATCGTTTGCGTGGCTTGCGAATCTTGAAAATTGGTGCTCCGGTTGCCCTGCAATACATTTTTGAGGTTAGTGCCTTTGGCGGTGCATCTATTTTAATAGGTACCATTGGTGTAAACCAACAGGCTGCGCATTTGGTTGCGCTTAACCTGGCTTCGGCTACCTATATGATGGCCACCGGTGTATCAGCTGCCGCTGCGATAAAATCGGGCAACTATTTTGGTGTTAACGACCACAAAAACCTGCGCCTTGCCGCTATATCTAATTATCATATCGTATTGATATTGATGGGTATAACAGCAGTTATTTTCGCTCTCGGTCGAAATTATTTACCCTGGATCATAACCTCCGACAAAGACGTTATTATTATAGCTTCGCAATTATTGATCATAGCTGCCTTTTTTCAGCTTTTTGATGGAACGCAGGTTGTTGGCTTGGGCGTATTACGTGGAATGGGCGATGTAAATATCCCCACGTTTATCACCTTTCTGGCTTATTGGGTAGGTGGTTTGCCAATCGGTTACTTGCTTGGCGTAAAATTGAAAATGGGCGTTTATGGGGTTTGGTACGGACTTGTGCTGGGCCTGGCCATTGCCTCTGTGCTGCTTTTTTTTAGGTTCAATTTGATCAGTAAACGGCATAGGGATATAACGACACCGATACCTGCAAAAGATTAAAAGTACAAATCGATTGCTGCCTTAAAGGTATTGCAATGTGCATCCACGATATCTTTGATCTGTGGCGAATAGCCTCCTCCCATACTTACCTGCACCGGCAAATTATTGTTGATACATTGTTCAAAAACAAATCTGTCGCGTTTTTTACAGCCATTTTTGCTAAGGGATAACTTGCCCAGTTTGTCGGTATTCAAAATGTCAACACCCGACAGGTAAAAAACAAAGTCCGGTTTATGTGTACTGATTAACTTTGGCAGTGTTTTATGTAAGATATCCAGGTATTCTTCATCTCCAACCCCATCTGCTAATGGAATATCAAGATCCGACCGTTCTTTTCTGAAAGGGAAATTTCTATCACCATGCATCGAAAATGTGAATACCCTGGCTTCTTTTTCAAATATCTGCGCAGTGCCATTTCCCTGGTGTACATCTAAATCGATAATTAAAATAGAATTTGATAAGTTACTATTTAATAAATAGTTAGCAGCAATAGCCTGGTCGTTCAACATACAAAATCCTTCGCCCCAGTTTGTACCGGCATGATGTGTGCCACCGGCTACATTAAAAGCAATCCGGTTATTTAAAGCGGCTAAACAACCATCAATAGTTCCTTTAGCGATTCTTACTTCACGCTCAACCAGTTGTGCCGATAATGGGAAGCCTATTCTACGTTGTTCTTTGGCAGGTAGTGTTAAATCGCGAAGTTGTTGCCAGTAGTCTTTATCATGAGTTTTGATTATAATATCATCCGATAACAATCCCGGGGAGAAAATATCGTCGGGTTTAATAATCCCTTCATGTAATAGCTGTGCCGGAATCAATTCATACTTCAACATCGGAAAACGATGCCCTTCGGGCAGCTGATGAGCGTATATCGGGTCGTAAGCTATCTTGAACATGATAATTAACCAAGAATCTCCCCTACGTGTTTCTGGATATTTTCGCAAATATTATCTAAGGGAAGGTCATTGGCATCATATCCAAACGGGTCTTCAATTTCTTCGGCCAATAACTCAATACTGGCAAAAACGAATAATACAAAACCAATAATTGGTATAGCAAGATATTTCATCTCAAACGCCCATGTAAATGGAAGCGTCATGATATAAGTAAAGATAAACTTCTTGATAAATACATTGTATGAGAACGGTATCGGGGTTTTTCTGATCCTTTCACATGCACCGCAAATATCTGTAAATGAAGTAATTTCGATAATTATACTAAATAATTGCTCCGGGTTGATATAACCCTGTTTGTTAAGTTCATAAATACGCCCGATAATGGCGGACGCCACCTGGTTAGGCACATGTTTTTCGGCATCGATAACAACAAAGGCCTGTTCTTCTGGTATATAAATATCCCGAAGGTGATTTCGTAACACTCTTGCATATAACGGGATCAGGTAGTTGAAAAACGCCCATTCCTCTTCGCCAACCAGGAATTTTAGTTTTATAGCCAGGTTGCGGCTGCTATTGGTCAGACTGCCCCATACTTTCCTGCCTTCCCACCAACGGTCATAAGCCGAGTTTATCCGGAAGGCCAGTAATAACGATAACACAAACCCTACAGTTTGGTGTACAAAACTTACTTTTTTGAGCAGGCTACTGTCTGGTAAATGCCAGAAGTCTATCAGTAAATAAATTACTGCACCCGCATAGGCGCTAACTGCAATAATCAGCGGCAGAAGCTCACGTAGCGTATCGGCCTTGTTAAGCTTAAAAATAAAAGAAAACCACTCTTTGGGATTGTAGTAAACCATGTATCAATAATCTATTTTACGGCTTCAATGGCATTTGCCAGGTGTTTTGCCGTGTTGTAAACGTCCTGGAAAGAATTATATAATGGAACGGGGCTTAACCGAATCACATCCGGTTCGCGCCAGTCGCCAATTACACCATTGTCGGCCAGATAGTTAAAAATAGCTTTGGCATTGCGGCTACAAACTATCGATAGCTGGCACCCACGATTAGTTTCATTTGCCGGTGTAATAATGTTAAAAACGTTATCACCCAGTTCTCCATTAATCTCCTTGATCAGAAACTCCAAATAGCCCGTTAGCGCAACGCTTTTCTTACTGAGATTGTCGATATAGCCCGCATCGTCAAAAATCGCCATAGAGGCCTTAAATAAAGCCAAAAGAATTATGGGGCTGGTACTCACCTGCCAGCCATCGGCACCTGATGCCGGATCGAAGCCGGGGGCCATCAAAAAGCGTTTATCGGCACGGTAGCCCCACCAACCGGCAAAGCGGTTCATTTCCTTATCTTTAAAATGTTTTTGATGTACAAATATCCCGCTAATGCCTCCCGGGCCGGAATTCATATATTTATACGAGCACCAGCAGGCAAAATCGGCTCCCCACTCGTGCAACTTCAACGGCACGTTTCCGGCAGCATGCGCCAAATCGAACCCGGCATAGGCGCCGGCATTGTGTGCAGCCTTAGTTATCGCCGGTAAATCAAAAAACTGGCCGGTGTAATAGTTTATTCCACTAAACATTACTAAAGCCAATTCATCAGCGTGCTCATTTATGCAATTTACGATATCTTCGGTACGTAAAGTTACTTCGCCCTCACGCGGAAAAATTTCTATAATGGCATCTTTAGGATCAAGGCCATGAAACTTTACCTGGCTTTCCATGGCATACTGATCTGACGGAAAAGCGCCGCCTTCCATGATGATTTTAAATTTTTTATTATCTGGTTTATAGAAACTTACCATCAATAAGTGAAGATTTACTGTAAGCGAATTCATAACAGCTACTTCATTTTCATTTGCACCGACTATAGCAGCCACCGACTTTGCAAGCGGCTTGTGGTATTCCAGCCAGGGGTCACTTCCCTGGAACCAGCCTTCAACCGCAAGGTTTTGCCAGTTTGCCATTTGATCGGCCACATATTGAGCTGCAGATTTTGGCTGCAGGCCAAGGGAATTACCACAAAGATAGATGGCATCCTCTCCCTTATGTTTCGGAATCAAAAAACGATCTCTGAACTCTTTCAACGGATCAAGTTCGTCCTGTTCAATTGCAAATGCTAAGCTGTTTTGGTAATTCATCGCCCAATATTACAAAAAAGGCATTTTAAACCGGGTTATTTATTGGGTTTACTCACGTATTTATTGCCTTTTACATAAAAACGATAAGGTAAAAAAGCATCCTCGCCGGCATAACTTACGCCAATACGCGGGCCAATTGTAATTTGCTCATCTGGAAAATTGAGTCCACGGTCCTCTATCCAAAGCGTATCGCTTTGGAGGCTTATCGCATTGATATTTCGGGAGATACCTAATGCCTTAGCTACCGAGCCTGGCCCCGCAGTGATAGTGGGCTTAAGCATGGGCATATTGCGCCTAACCTGCATGGCCTCAATGCCCTCGGTAGGGTTTATTGCACGAATAAGGGTAGCATGGGGTGTGCCCTCAACAGAAGTAACTATGTTAAACATCTCGTGAATGCCATAGCACAGATAAACGTATGCTATACCGCCCTGCATAAACATGGTTCTGGTACGCGGGGTTATCCGATTGCCGTAGGAATGAGAAGCCCTATCAATAACTCCGTTATAAGCTTCTGTTTCAACAATATAACCTCCGGTGGTTACACCATCAATACAGGTAAATAAGTACTTACCAAGTAGGTTTTTACTGATGGCAACTACGTCATTCCCGAGGTAATAATCCTCATTTAGTTTCATTGTTGATAAAGGATTGGTTTTAATAATTTGTTTATTTCTGCTGCTTTATCAAAAATCATAATGTGCGTACCGCCTTTTACAATGGTAGCATTCTTTATTTTTTTGTAATCAAAAACCAAATCTTTATCGCCGGTAATGTGGTAGGTATTCGGTGGGATAATATCATTTTTCCATGCTAAAATAGCACTCATTGCCCACTCGATAAACACCGGTGAAGTACCTTTCAACATCTCCATGAACACCCTTGCATCACCTTTAGCCATCCCCCCGAACACCGGCCTGATCATGGGACCCATCGAGGTCATCAGTTTACCCGAAATGAGTTTTTGAATCGGCACATTTCTGAAAAAGCTAAAATAGCCCGGCGCCTCATCACTGGTTTTGATACTGGATATCAGGATCACCTTTTTCATAGGCACGATTTTGGCAATTTCTACCGCGAGCATTCCTCCCAACGAATTGCCAATCACTATTGAATCAGGTTTTATATTATATTGATACATAAGCTTTTGGGCGTACGAAGCTAAAGTATCAGCTTTGCCGGGCTCTATCCAGTTTATCGGGATAACTTCATGGTCGTGCAAGTCGATATTCTTATAAATCCGGGTGTCGGCACCAAGGCCCGGAATGATATAAATCCGGCTCATTAAAATTTAATCAGCTTTACTATTTGCTCCAGGAACAAAGCATCGGTTTCATCAAACTGATCCAGCAATTCGCTGTCAACATCCAGCACCCCTACTGCTAAATCGTTATTAAAAACCGGCACCACAATCTCCGACCGGGAAAGCGAGCTACATGCAATATGCCCGGGAAATTCTTCAACATCCGGCACTATCAATGTTTTGGCCTGCTCCCATGCCGCGCCGCAAACGCCTTTGCCCAATTTAATACGGGTACAGGCCACCGGGCCCTGAAACGGGCCTAAAACAAGTTCGTCGTTTTTTACCAAATAAAAACCAACCCAAAACCACTTAAACTGTTCTTTTAAAGCTGCGCTGATATTGGCCAGGTTAGCCACTAAATCGGTTTCGCCATCAAGCAAAGCTGCTATCTGGGGTAGCAATGTGGTATATTGTTCGGTTTTATCGGTTGATGTGGTTATGTTTAAATCCTCTGCCATAACGCAAAGATGGATAATTTGGCAGCAAGTATTTTAGCGCGAAAGTCAATTTTTGCATATTATTTACAATACAAAAAAGACCGACAATACAAATCCTACCAAACAATCCATCTTCAAATTTTCAAATCCTCAAATCTTCAAATTGCCTTTCCAATCCTCAAATTTTCAACTCAATTTAAATATTTCCTTTCTTCAACTCATCCGCAGCAAAATTCGCGGCACGGGCGGTTAATGCCATATAAGTTAAGGATGGATTTTGGCATGCCGACGATGTCATAGCCGCGCCATCGGTAACAAAAACGTTTTTAGCATCCCAAACCTGGTTATGTTCATTTAACACCGATGTTTTAGGATCTCGGCCCATACGCGCAGTCCCCATTTCGTGGATTCCATCGCCTATATTATGGCCCCGGTCATGCGTTTTTACGTCTTTAACACCGGCGCTTTCCAGCATTGCTTTAGCTTCTTTAACAATATCTACGCGCATCTTCATTTCATTTTCCCTGATAACCGCATCCATAGATAATATGGGCAGCCCCCATTTGTCTTTACGGGTTTTATCAAGCGTAATTTTGTTATCGTGATAAGGCAGCAGTTCGCCAAATCCGCCTATACCTATTTGCCAGTCGCCAGGTTCGGTTATGGCATCTTTGTATTGCGCGCCAATATTCATTTCGGCAATTTCACGGCTCCAGCCGGTGCGGCTGGCGGCGCCCTGGTAACCAAAGCCACGCAGGTAATCGCGTTTATCGCCAAATAAATTGGCAAAACGCACTACGTAAATGCCATTGGCCCTGCGGCCATAGTAATATTTATCTTCAAATCCTTCAACAGTGCCCGATGCACCCAAATTATAATGATGATCCATAATATTATGGCCCAATTCGCCACTACTGCTGCCCAACCCATCAGGCCAGATGTCAGTAGCCGAATTCATCAATACCCACGCACTGTTTAAGGCAGAAGCATTAACAAATACAACCTTGGCATAATATTCATAAGTTTTGTTGGTTTCGGCATCCAGCACCTCTACTCCTTTTGCTTTTTGAGTATCCTTATCATATAATATCCTGGTAACTATACTGTATGGCCTTACGGTTAAGTTACCGGTAGCCAAAGCGGCCGGCAAGGTAGATGACTGTGTACTAAAATATCCCCCGAAAGGGCAGCCCTCCCAACACCTGTTCCTGAACTGGCATTGCGTACGGCCAGGTATAGCGGCCGTAAGGTTGGCAACACGACCTATGATCATATGCCTTGTATCGTTATAATTCTTTTTAATTCGGGCAGCTACATCTCTTTCCACCCAGTTCATATCCATCGGTGGCAAAAAATGTCCGTCAGGTAAGTGAGGCAATCCTTCCAACGATCCACTTATACCAGCAAACTTCTCAACATGATCATACCATGGGGCAAGGTCTTTATAACGGATGGGCCAGTCAATTGCCCAGCCATCTTTTGCATTGGCTTCAAAATCATAATCGCTCCAGCGGTAGCTTTGACGGCCCCATAAAATAGAGCGGCCGCCCAGTTGATATGATCGCCACCAGTTAAACGGCTTAACCTCGTGATAAGGTGCTTCCTGCTCATTCACCCAGTAATCCATAATAGGTTCCTGGGCGCCCCAGTTACGTGAAATTACCGGGCGGGCTTTTCGCTGCTCCTGCGTTACCGAACCGCGGTGCTCAAAGTCCCAGGGATCTTTGGTTGCTGTTTTATAATCTTTAATGTGCTCAAAGTTCCTGCCGCGTTCAAGCATAATGGTTTTTAAGCCCCTGCCTGTTAGTTCTTTAGCCGCCCAGCCGCCGCTGATGCCCGATCCTACAACAATAGCGTCATAAGTATTTCCGGCTTTGGCGCTGCCGCTTACATTGTTTAATGGCATAATCTCGAATTGGTTATGAGTATATTTAGTATTGGTTTCTCAATTGGATAAAACAATATTATCAATTAATATTAACTAAAGCAATCGATTGAAATATTTTTTATCCGAACCTGGATGAAGCGCCTTAGCTTTCATGCCGGCTTCGCATTCAGGTCAAATTTTTCTATTTTTACCGGGCCATCACATATCGCGTATGCTTCAAATCAGCCAGCTTTACATATATCCTATAAAATCTCTTGGCGGTATTCCGGTAACTTCGGCCGAAGTTACCTCGCGCGGTTTTAAACACGATAGGCGATGGATGCTGGTTGATGGCCAAAACAGGTTTCTCACCCAAAGGGAACACCCCCAGATGGCGCTGATCAAAGTAAACATACAAAGCGATGGCTTACTGGTTTCTTATCATGCAAACGGATCTATAAAGATTCCGTTTGCATACGATACCCTTAGTAAACATGATGTGGTTATTTGGGATGATACGTGTATAGGCGTTTATGTAGGCGATGAGTTTGACGAATGGTTTACCACCATATTGGGCATTCCTTGCCGGCTGATTTACATGCCCGATGACAGTGAGCGTGAAGTTGACCAACGCTATGCCCAACCGGGCATGATCACTTCTTTTGCCGATGCTTATCCATTTTTACTCATCGGCCAGGCTTCGCTGGATGATTTAAATAAACGCCTGCCGGCTGCCTTACCGATGGATAGGTTTAGGCCCAACATTGTTTTTACCGGCGGCGATGCCTTTAGCGAAGACCTGATGGACCATATAAACATCTCGGGCATCAATTTTTACGGAGCTAAACTCTGCGCCCGCTGTGTAATGACCACTATCGATCAGCAAACGGGCGTAAAAGCTAAAGAACCGTTGAAAACACTGGCTACTTATCGCTTAAAAAATAACAAGATCCTTTTTGGACAAAACCTGGTACACCAGGGCGAAGGATTTGTTACTGTCGGTGATACCATTAGTGTATTAAGCACACACACCGACGACAGATTTATAATTGAGAAAAAGAAATCAGTATCATGAAACCAACCGTCACTATTGAATATTGCCCCAAATGCGGCTGGATGATGCGGGCAGCTTATATGGCCCAGGAACTGCTTACCACTTTTACTGATGACATTTATGGGGTAACCCTACATCCAAGCGAAATAAGCGGGAGGTATACTGTTTTTATCGATGGCGATGTGATTTTTGACAGGAAAAAAGAGGGGCGTTTTCCTGAAATCAAGGAATTGAAGCAATTGGTGCGCGACAGGGTTAATCCCGAAAAAAACCTTGGGCATTCGGATAAAAAATAAAGATATATCAAAAAATATCGGGCTTAACTGCAATTGTATATTCAATTAACAGCGCTTTTTTTCGATAAAAAGAAATACGCCCATCATATCGCCCTCTTTTTCCGTCTTAACATCCATTGATTTTACATATTTTTCGGCAAACTGTAATTTTATTATAACAAAAAAGGTAAATAAGATAGTATCGTTGTACTCTATAGTTTTAGTGGATTATTTTATTTAATATTGTTTAACTTTTTGAGTTTTTATTTTTTAAAATGCTTTCCAAAAAAACAAAGTACGCTATTAAGGCATTGGTGATCCTGGGCAAAAACATGGATCAGCCGCCTATGCAAATTTCGAGAATCGCCGAGGCAGAACGAATTCCCAAAAAATTCCTGGAACAAATCCTGCTCGATCTGCGCAATGCTGGTTTCCTGTATAGTAAAAAAGGAGCAGGCGGCGGTTACAGCTTAAACCGCGATCCGAAAGAGATTTTCCTGGTAAGTATCATGCGCATTACCGATGGCCCCATAGCCATGGTACCTTGTGCCAGCCTGAATTTTTACCACAAATGCGATGAGTGCCACCAGGAAACTACCTGCGGCATCCGCGATGTGTTTGTTGATGTGCGGGATGCTACACTTAAAATACTGAGCGAGACCAGCATAGCTGACATTATAACCCGCGAGCAGACGCTCATCAACGTGTAATGTCATCATAAAACTGTCAAATAACAGTTTTTTCAATTAAATTCTACCATTTCCCTATACTATGTATATATTTGTGATATAAAACATAATGAGCCCTATTAATACACACACTTATATCCACATGTACTGCTGTTTAACCGGCGACAGGACACGGCTATAATTTGTATTATCCACATACGCCTCTTTAGCCAAAGCCAAAGGGGCTTTTTTATAATTGATTAAAAAAATAGCTTATGCAAAGCTTCAGAACAGAACTGGAGAACCCAATAGTAGAGCAGGATATTATCGACCTGGAAAAAAAGATCAGAGCTTTTCGTGAAGGTAAAATACACGACGAAAAATTCAGGAGCCTTCGTTTGGCCCGTGGTGTGTATGGCCAGCGCCAGCCAGGTGTACAAATGGTGCGCATTAAGCTGCCATTTGGTAAGGTAACTTTTAAGCAACTACTTAAAATTGCCGATATATCTGACGAGTACGGAAGCCGTAACTTACACCTTACCACCCGCCAGGATATCCAGATTCATTATGTAAGCCTGGATCGTACGCCCGAACTTTGGGCCAAACTGGAGCAGGATGATATCACCCTGCGTGAAGCCTGTGGTAATACCGTGCGGAATGTTACCGCCTCTCCTACCGCCGGCATCGATCCGTTGGAGCCTTTTGATGTATCGCCTTATGCACATGCTACTTTCGAGTACTTTTTGCGTAACCCTGTTTGCCAGGAAATGGGCCGTAAATTTAAAATCTCGTTTTCATCAAGCGATGCGGATACCGCTTTTTCATATATTCATGATATTGGCGCCATCCCCAAAGTAAATGCCAATGGCGAACGTGGCTTCAAAATACTTTTAGGTGGCGGCTTAGGTGCACAACCTATATTGGCAAGCATTGTTGAAGAGTTTTTACCGGAAGATCAGCTGATCCCTTATATCGAAGCCATCATTCGCGTGTTTGACCGCTATGGTGAACGTAACAACCGTAATAAGGCCCGGATGAAATACCTGATCCAGAAAATTGGATTAGAGGAAGTTTTACGTTTAGCCAAAATTGAAAGAACTGCCATTAAAGTAAAAAGCTATCCTGTTAATCGCGATACCGTTGCGTTACCCGCATTGCCGGCAACAGCAGAATACCCTGCGGTAGAAATCAGCAACCCATTCCGCTATGAACAGTGGTTGGTTACCAACGTTTTTGAGCAAAAGCAAAAAGGCTTTTACGGTGTATATATTAAAGTACCGGTGGGCGATATCCCATCTGATACTGCCCGTGCCCTGGTGAAGGTTTTAGAGCCGTTAGTGGCCAACGAAATCCGTATTACACAAAACCAGGGTTTACTGTTAAAATTTGTCCGTAAGGAGGCATTGCCTGCTTTATATGAAGGTTTAGCTAAACTGGAGCTTGCCGCGCCCGGTTTTGATACCCTGGCCGACGTTACTACCTGCCCCGGTACCGATACATGCAACCTGGGCATAAGCAACAGCATGACTATGGCGCGTGTGTTGGAAGATTTGATTTTTAATGAATACGAAGAGTTCATTTTTAACCGCGACATCAAAATAAAAATAAGCGGATGTATGAACTCCTGCGGTCAGCATGGGTTGGCCCATATAGGCTTCCATGGCAGTTCGCTTAAGGCTGGTACAAAGGTATTGCCTTCGGTACAGGTAATGCTGGGCGGTGGCACTGTTGGCGATGGCGTAGGCCGTGCGGCCGAAAGAGTAGTTAAGGTGCCTTCAAAACGTGCTACCGACGTTTTAAGAAAAATCCTTGACGATTACAAAGAGTTTTCGCCAGAGGGTGAAACTTTCCATGCCTATTACGACCGCCAGGGTAAAGATTATTTTTACCGCCTACTGAAACCGCTTGCAGATTTAACAACCCTTACCGATGATGAATTTGTTGACTGGGGCCACCAGGAAACCTATGTATCTGCCATCGGCGTGGGCGAGTGTGCCGGCGTAGTAATTGATTTGGTTGCTACCCTCCTTTTTGAATCGGAGGAAAAAATGGGCTGGGCAAACGGTTCGTTTACCCAGGGCGACTGGTCTGACGCTATTTATCATTCATACAATGTTTTCATCAGTTCGGCAAAAGCTTTATTGTTAGATAAAGGTACCAACAGCAGCACACAGGCAGGCATTATTAAAGAGTTTGATGCGCAGTTTGTAGCAACCGGCGAGTTTGATTTGCAAGGATCGTTTAGTGACCTGGTACTGCAGATCAATCAAAACGAGCCCTCAGCTGAATTTGCAGCGGCATATTTAGCGCAGGCCGAAGAATTTTTAGGAAAAAGCAAAGCGCAAAGAGAGGCATTGGTGCAATAATGACGGATAACACTAAACAACCACAAATAACTTTAGTGGGTGCAGGCCCCGGCGATGCCGCCCTGATTACCGTTAAGGCTATTAAAGCATTAAAAACAGCCGATGTTGTTTTATACGATGCTTTAGTGAACGAAGAATTGCTTGGCTATGCGCCAGAGGCTTCGGTAAAAGTATATGTAGGCAAACGTTCCGGCGATCATACCTACTCACAGGAAGCTGTGAACCAGCTAATGGTTGATTACGCTATCAATTACGGCCACGTGGTAAGGTTGAAAGGCGGCGATCCGTTTGTATTTGGCCGTGGGTTTGAAGAATTGGATTTTGCCGCATCACATGATATCCCCGCTTCGGTTATCCCCGGTATTTCCAGTTCCATAGCCGTAGCTGAATTACAAAATATCCCGGTAACTCATCGCGGTTTAAGCGAAAGTTTCTGGGTGATCACCGGTACTATATCAAGCGGAAAAATTTCACCTGACCTTTATGATGCTGCCAAAAGCAGGGCAACGGTTGTTGTGCTTATGGGGATCAATAAGCTGGCAGAGATTACCGAAATATTTAAAAGTGAAGGAAAAAGCAAGCTGCCCGTAGCGGTAATTCAAAGCGGCACTACAGCGGATGAAAAAGTTGCTATTGCTACAGTTGATACCATTGTTGATGCAGTGAAAGAAAATAATATCGGTTCGCCGGCGATTATAGTGTTGGGCGAAGTGGTTTCATTGCACCCTAAATACCAGTTGATTAACGAAATTTATGACGTTGTTGCCAAAGGATAATAGTTTAACGCAAATTGAGCACGAAGAGATCGGCGGTAATCAACTGTTCCCGGTTTTTTTGAAGCTGAATAACCTCCATACCGTTTTGGTTGGTGGCGGCAATGTTGGCCTTGAAAAACTAACGGCTATTTTAAACAATAGCCAGAAAGCCAATGTAACGGTAATATCTAAAACGTTTTTACCCGAAATTCATGAACTTGCCGCGCAATACCCGGGCTTAACCATTGTTCAGAAATCGTTTACAGACAACGACCTGGATAATGCCGAGGTAGTAATTGCAGCTACTAATGATAGCGAACTTAACAAGTATGTGCGCCAATCGGCACATGACCGTAAGCTGCTCATTAACGTGGCCGATAAGCCCGAACTTTGCGATTTTTATTTAGGTTCGATAGTAAAAAAGGGCGACCTGAAACTGGCCATATCAACCAATGGTAAATCGCCTACGGTAGCCAAACGCTTAAAAGAAGTACTAAACGAAAGCCTGCCTGATGAGCTGGATACCACGCTACAACAAATGAGTGAGTTAAGGAACACCTTAAGCGGCGACTTTGCAGATAAAGTTAAACAACTGAATAATGTAACATCAGTATTGGTTGAGCCGAAATCTGTTGTGATCAAAAATTTCATCTGGCTTATATGGTCAACCATTATTGTTTCATTGGCCATTGTTATAACTGCTTTATACTTCAAAGAACCCGCTTTTAAAACATTTGTTGAAGGTGTAAGCCCGCAGTTTTATTACTTTTTAGGCGCAGGGTTTATATTCGCGATGATAGATGGCGCCATTGGCATGTCGTATGGTGTTACATCAACCACTTTCTCCCTTTCAATGGGCATCCCTCCTGCTTCAGCAAGTATGGGTGTCCACCTGTCCGAGATCATGAGCTGCGGTATTGCCGGATGGATGCATTACCGTATGGGCAATATCAATTGGAAGTTATTTTGGTTATTGGTATTACCGGGCATTGCCGGTGCAGTTATTGGAGCATCTATCCTGTCGTCCCTTGAACATTACAGCATGTATACCAAGCCCGTGGTATCAGTGTACACTTTGATATTAGGCGTTGTAATACTCTCCAAAGCGTTCAATATTAAGAAAAAGAAATCGGCTGATAAGGTAAAACGCATATCGTTGCTTGGTTTAGGCGGTGGTTTTATTGATGCTGTTGGCGGCGGCGGTTGGGGTTCAATCGTGTTATCAACACTAATAGCCGGTGGCCGCAGCCCTATATTTTGCTTAGGCACGGTAAAATTATCCCGTTTTTTTGTGGCGATAGCCGGGTCAATCACCTTCATAGCCATGGTAAGCAGCGATCATTGGCAAGCTGTAGCCGGCCTGGTACTGGGTAGCGCTTTAGCATCGCCTATTGCGGCAAAAATTTCAAATAAAATTTCGACCAAAACCATTATGGTATCTGTGGGTATCATCGTGATTTTGGTAAGTATTAAATCAATTGTTGCCTTTATTACAAAGTTTATCTGATATGAACGAGGCTTTTGAACATATAAACAACATTACACCAGGTCTGGGCCCTGTTGAAGCACTGACTAAGCTGGCTGAGCTTTATCCCGGCGAGGTTGTATTTTCGACCAGTTTTGGTTGGGAAGACCAGGTGATCAGTCATATGATCTTCGCCAATAAGCTGCCCATTAAGGTATTTACTTTAGAAACAGGAAGGCTTTTCCGCGAAACCTATTCAGTTTGGGTAAGCACCATGGACAGGTATAAACAGCCTATTCACGCTTACTACCCTAACCAGGAGCTTTTAGAACAAATGGTGAGTACCAAAGGGCCAAACAGCTTTTACGAATCGGTAGAAAACCGTAAAGAATGTTGTGGCATCCGTAAAATTGAACCGCTTAAACGTGCTTTAAAAGGAAATAAGGTTTGGATTACGGGTATCCGTGCTGATCAATCGGCCAACCGCCATGATATGCATGATGTAGAATGGGACGAACAAAACCAACTGGTAAAATACCACCCTATTTTTCATTGGACTTTGGATGAGGTTAAAGCCTATATTAAACAATACAATATCCCTTACAACTCACTTCACGATAAAGGCTTCCCGAGCATAGGCTGTATGCCTTGTACCCGTGCCGTTGCCGAAGGCGAAGATTTCCGCGCCGGCCGCTGGTGGTGGGAAGATCAATCCAAAAAAGAATGCGGCTTGCATGAGGTGACTGCAAAGTAAACACGATTTCGGGATTTTACAGGATTGACAGGATTTTTTTAAAATTCCCTGCTGGAATTTGGCGCCTCTTTTCATACTTCTTTATTAAGCTTTAATAAGATTGAGCCTTTTAATCAATTATAATTTTCTATAATTGTTTAATGAGAAGAAAAGACGACATCCTTTGGAAAGGGATACTCGAAGATGTTTTTGACGATTTCCTATGTTTTCTTAATCCCGATGCTTCTAAATTTTCGACTTTAATAAAGGTTTCGAATTCCTGGATAAGGAGTTGGAACAGGTTTTTCCGCCCGAAAATGATGAGTATTCTCCAAAGGTGATCGATAAGCTGGTTAAGGTATTTACCAAAGCCGGCAAAGAAGAATGGATTTTGGTGCATGTGGAAGTGCAGGGCCAATATCAAAAAGATTTTGCCAGCCGTATGTATACTTACTTTTACCGGATACTGGACAAATATCAAAAGCCCATAGTCGCCTACGCCATATTTACCGAAGCCAATACAAAGGAAAGACCAAACCATTTTGCCATAGACTTTATGGGCACCTGTTTGCGTTATACGTTCAATACGTATAAAATAGCCAGCCAAAGCGATGAGGTGCTGAAAGCGAGCGATAATCCTTTTGCCCTGGTTGTGCTTACAGCTAAGGCGCCGCTTGCAGGCAAAGACCTGAAAAGCAGCAGGGAACGTGACGAACTATTGCTGAATTTAAAACTTAACCTCACCAGGTTATTACTGGCCAAACAGATAGCAAAAGAAAAGATAAGGGTACTGATGAATTTTCTGAGGTATTACATACGCTTTGAAAATCAGGATATAAACACTAAATTTGAGCAACAGGTAGAAATTTTAACAGAAAGGAGCAACACCATGGGTATCGAAGAACTTTTATTAGACAGGGCTGAGAAAAAAGGCGAGAGAAAGGGTGAAAAAAAAGGCGAGAAAAAGGGTGAAATAAAAGGCAGGAAAGAAGAAGCTGTTGTTATTGCCCGCGAAATGAAAAAAGATGGCTTGCCTGTTGCCCAAATCGAAAAATTCACCCGGCTTTCTGTTGAGGAAATAGAAAAATTATAAGCAAAACTCTATAAACATTCAAAAACAGTCTGTACTATAACACTAAATTTGAGCAACAGGTAGAAATTTTAACAGGAAGGAGCAACACCATGGGTATCGAAGAACTTTTATTAGAAAGAGCTGAAAAAAAAGGCAGAAATGAAGGTAGAAAAGAAGAAGCTGTTGCTATTGCCCGCGAAATGAAAAAGGAGGGTTTGCCTGTTGCCCAGATCAAAAAATTCACCGGGCTGTCGGTTGAGGAAATAGAAAAACTATGATATACGCTCAATTTAGAATGAGCAATCATCTATGCTTGATTCCAAATGTGTTTAAATCTTTCTGATGTCCCAAACAACTACATACCAATCGCCAAACTCATCACGGTGGCTACCGGCTATTTCGAAACCCATTTTTTGATGCACTTTTAACGAGTTGACGTTTCTTACTGCTATTTCGGTGATGCAAAGTTCATAATCATCGCCTGCCAGGTTGGCTGTTGCGTTATAAAGTTTGCTTAACAATCCCAGCCCTCTGAAATCTTTATCAACACACACCTGGCCTCCTACAAAAAATTTATAGGCAGTTAAAATTTTACCCTGGTACCGGATTTTATAAAACTCCCTGAACATTGGTTCAAGGCTGGGCAGTTGTTTTTCCATAGCAGCTGTCATGGCCAGGTTATAGCCAATCACTTTATTTTTATACAACGCAATAACCTGTGGTATTTGCGCTGCCATTTGCTGTAATAGTTCAACTGTATGCTCGGCAAAAACAAAGCCTTGCTGATTCTGCTCTTCGGGCGTTAAAGATTTGTATAGATTTTGATTTTGAAGCGCTATAATTTGTTCAAAATGTTCGGTTGTAGTAGCTGCCTGGTAAGTTATTGCCGATAGAATGTCTTGGGTCGTCATTTGGCAAATGTCTTATTTTAACCGTATTTGTGCAATCATAAAAAACACTGAATTATTGGGCGAACGATATGGAACTATAGGTGAGCGAACATCGCTGCTTTGTTGCTTAACTATGATGAGTAAAGCCCAAATAATGAGCAACGCGGCTTAATTGCACGCAAAGTGTTAATATAGACTGCCGCATCATAAAAAGCCTGTATCGGGCTACTGAGACGGTTCACCGGTCATTGTCATGCTTTTTAATCCATCAGGCAGATTACCTGCCTGCTTCGAAAAAAGAGCATTTATCACTTTTTAGTTTCGGATTTTATTGACAACACTCCCTTGCTACGGCAACAAGGACACAATAACTACTGATTAACAACCCATTACACCACATAGGTTATAAAAATATAAATTGCGGGTGTATACTTTAATTTAGGTAGCTTTGAATTGTTATGCGGTAATATTATTCGCGGGAGTAGCTGTCCCTAATTATCCCTGTTTCAAAACAACAAATTACATACATAAAATAAGATCAGGATATATGGTTTTCCTGTTCTTAAAAATCTTAAAAGCCCCTGTAAACGAATACCTACAGGGGCTTTATTTATATATAAGCATATCATGGAAGAAAGAAAGTATTTAACTACCTGGAAAAGGTACATGCCGGTTATCCGTTTGCATTTGAAGAAAAGCCTGACTGAAGATCAGCAGTTCAAACTGAACATTACCGATTTTGAATCTGCCGGCGATCGTGGAAAATCGGGCTACACGTTCAATATCAATATGGAAAACGGCAAGGTTACCAACAACATTAGCGGATCGGCCGTGGCGCGCGATCTTTTTGAGGCCATCAAAGGCGATGATGCTGTTAAGGCTATGTTATTAGACAAAAACGTTAAAATAAGCGTTGGAAAATCTTTTGTGCTAAGCATCAAAACTACCCACCTGTCAACCTATAGGTAGAACCGGAGTAAGCTCAAAGCAAAAGGCGAAAAGCTCAAAGCTACTGCTAATCGGGAATAAACAATATAAAGGAAGTAACCAGCAGGCTATTTCCTTTTTTTACGGGGTTTACTTTAGGTCGATTTGGATGTCGATTTATGAGATTTTGCCGATATCTTATTTCCCCTCTTTGATGCTTTTGAATGTGCTTTATAGTGACGGCCATGTTTTTCGGCTACGGGAGTTTTCCTGATTACAGGTGCAAAATCAACTGCCTCTGGGTGGGCCTGCGGATCGAAAGGGTTAAAGTAATAAATATCGGCCGCATCCCAGTTTTTTAAGCCTGCCTGTACCCGTTCATTAAATGCCGCCTCGTTTTTTACCTCAGGCGCAGTCCACCCAGCTTCGGCCAGGCCGGCAATCCGTGGAAAGAGCATAAAGTCCAGGCGTTTTTCTGATGCTATTTTCTCTGTCCAGATATTTGCCTGCACGCCGATGATTTGGTTTGATGCAAGCTGATCTGCATTTAATTGCCTGTCTGGAAAGTTATAGATATCTGTATACCGGTTAAATACACCCTTCCAGTTACGCCCCGAAACGTGTGTGCCATCCTGTAAAAAATCGAGATATAGCGGCAAGCGAGGACATAATACCACCTGGTAATTTTTCTGCAAGGCAAGACTTAGCTGGCCCGGCAAATTTTGCCGCCACCAAAAAATGATGGTTTTCCCAGTCGGCAAGTCGGTTTGGGTGGCCTCGTCCCAGGCCAGAATCTTACTGCCCATATTGGTTACAGTATCGGTCATCCGCTTAAAAAAGTAGCGTTCCAGCGTGCCAACATCAGCAAAACCCTTATTCTGCATCATCCGGGCAATGGCCGTATCTAACGACCATGCTTTAATACCCAAAACAACCTCATCGCCCCCCAGATGTATCATTTTTGATGGAAACAGAGCAGTTGTTTCCTTAATAACATTGGCTAAATACTGGTAAGTTTCTTCTTTGGCCGGGTTAAAAGTGAAATTTGGATAACCGGCTACACTCCCACCCGAATATTCGGGGTAGGCTTTATTAGCGGCGGTTGCATGGCCGGGCATGTCAATCTCCGGTATCACTGTTATAAAGCGCTGAGCAGCGTAATTAACCACTTCTTTGATATCATTTTGGGTATAATACATCGGAATGGCCTCTGCCGATGTATCGCTGTAATCACCCACCCCACCTACCGACGTTAACCTGGGGTACTTTTTTATTTCAATGCGCCAGCCCTGCACATCTGTCAAATGCCAGTGGAATTTATTGAGCTTGTAATAAGCCATCCAATCCAAAATCTGCTTAACCTTTTGCTTGCCAAAGAAATGCCGCGATTCGTCGAGCATTAAACCACGCCATTGGTAACGGGGCGCGTCGGTTATTTCTGTGGATGCAAGGCTTACGTTCTGATACTCACGGGCGTCTGTTGCATCGGTTGATGCGAGGGTAAGGTTATCACCTTCTTTAGGATGATCTTTAATAAGTTGTAAAAGCGATATCAAGCCATAAAAAACACCTTCTTTATTTGAAGATGATATGGTTACCTGCTCCGGCGTAATTTTTAGTGCGTATGCACCTATAGTTTGGTTTGTGTTGGTTAAAACGAGTTTAACGGTACTTTTTAAATCACCGTTGTTTATAGCAGGTGATAAACCTTTTGCTTTAAATAATTCCTTTTGAAAGTAAATAGCCAAAGTGGTTAATGAAGTATCGCTTAAGCTAATTGTCGAGTGATTATTGATGCTGATTTGCCCGGAACCACTTACAACCGACCGTGGCTGAGGAATGATGTTTAAATTTTGTGCTTTCAGGTATCCGGATATAAGAAGCAGCGCTATTAAGAATTTATATTTCATTAAAAAACAAGTCAAAATTATTGGGGTTGCGCTATGATAGCGATTTTATGCTAAATCGAGGTAATTTATTTGTAATATCTGAATTTGGGCACCTGGCTGCTTTATTTAAACACATGGCGTAGACATAAACGCGAGGGACGCAATTATACCCCTCTACGAAAAGGGGCCGGTCGTATTAAATACGACCGGCCCCGAATATTTGGCAATAAGCTGATAAAGCTAAACTACCCTCCTAATCAACTTAATCAACTACTTACCAAATCACTTCCATCCGCCACCTAATGAACGGTAAAGTTCGGCAGTAGCGCTTAGCTCATCTCTTTTAATGGTAGCAAGTGCTAATTCACCTTGCAATACATTGCCCTGGGCTGTTATTACTTCCAGGTAATTAGCCAGGCCGTTTTTAAATAACATGCTGGCGTTTGTTGTAGCTTGCTGCAGGGTTTTTACACGATTTGCAGCTATGGCTTGCTCCTGTTTTAGCTTTTCAATTTTAACCAGGGCGTCAGATACCTCGCCAACCGCATTTAAAACCGATTGCCTGAATTGCAGTACCGTTTTTTCGCGGTCAATTTGTGCAACTTTGTAAGTAGTACTTAATTGTTTGTGCTCCAGTAATGGAGTTACAACACTACCGCCAACTATACCAAACAACGAAGCTGGAATATTAAACCAATTGCTGGCCTTAAAGGAGTTAACGCCACCGCTTGCGGTGATCCTTAAAGCCGGGTACATTTCAGATTTGGTAATGCCGACTTTGGCGTTGGCAATAGTTAAAGCCAGTTCCTGTGTCCTGATATCGGGCCTGCGGCTGATGATGGCCGATGGAACCCCGGCAGTTAGCGTTTCGGGGAATTTAACATCATTTAATGTGCCATTGCGTTCGATAGCATCCGGCAATTTGCCTGCCAAGATACTAAGAGCGTTTTCCTGTACAGCTACGTTCCTTTCAAACTGTGGTACCAACTGCGCAGCTGCCTGCTGCTGTGCTTCGGCCTGTTGTACTGCCAGTAAAGTTACCTGGCCGGCATCATATTGTAACCGGATGATCCGGATAGTACTGTCATTCAGTTTAACATTCTTTTTAGCTATATCCAATTGTGCATCAAGCATCAGCAGGTTATAGTAACCTTGCGATACGTTTGCTACGATATTGGTTTGAATAGCCTTTTTTGCTTCGGCTGTTTGCAGGTATTCTGCAAGTGCCTGGCGGCTTTGGTTACGGATTTTGCCCCAGATATCGGCCTCCCACGAAAGGGCAAGGTTTGCTGAATAATCTTCAATGTGTTTGGTACTTAAGCCATACTGTTTAATGCTTAATCCGTTGAGGCTGTTATCGCTCGGGCGGCTGCTGCTTGCCGTTACATTTAGTGCAACCTCGGGTACATAATTCCATTTTACCTGTTTAAACAGTAACTGTGCTGCATCAATATTTTTGACCGCTATCTGCATGTCATAATTTTTTGCTATGGCGCTGTCAATCAGCTTTTGCAGGGTCGCGTCGGTAAAAAAATTCTTCCACTGTATATCGGCTATGCTGCTGGTATCGGCAGTGGTTATGGCTGTGGCGCTCCTGAAAGCAACCGGCAGCTCTGGTTTGGGTGTTTCCACATCCTTTGATACTTTACAAGCGCTTAAAAAGGCCGTAAGTAATACAAAAGCTAATGGAGTTATATAACGTTTCATTTTTTTAATATTAATAGAATCAAGAGATTAGAGTCAAGAATCAAGACGGCTTCAACAACTTTTTAAAGTCTGGATTCCTGGCTCTTGATTCTTGATTCTCAAAGATTAATTATTCTGTAGTTCCAATTTTTTAGGATCAATTGCGTGCCCTTTTTTGTGGCCTGGCCCGTCACCATTCAGCACGGCCAATGGTACACCGCTGATTCGTTCCTGTAATCCCTGGAATATCACAAACAATACCGGGATGATGAACAATCCTAAAATTACTCCTGAAACCATCCCTCCGGCTGCACCTATACTAATAGAGTGGTTACCTTGTGCTGATGGGCCTGTGGCAATACTCATCGGGAATAAACCGAATACGAAAGCCAGCGACGTCATGATGATTGGGCGTATCCTCAGCCTTGCAGCTTCAATCGCCGATTCAATTAAACCATGCCCCGCTTTTCGGCGCTGTACCGCAAACTCTACAATAAGGATGGCATTTTTGGCTAACAAGCCAATGAGCATGATTAAAGCCACCTGTACATAAATGTTGTTTTCGATACCGGTTAAACCTAATACCACAAACACACCTAAAATACCTGTAGGGATTGAAAGGATAACAGCCAATGGCAATATATAGCTTTCATATTGTGCTGATAATAAGAAGTATACAAACACCAAACAAAGCATAAAGATAATAGCCGACTGACCGCCCGAAGCAATCTCCTCACGGGTTTGACCAGCAAACTCATAGGCAAAGCCGGTAGGCAATTGTTCCTGTGCTGTTTCCTGTATAGCTTTAATGGCATCACCAGAACTATAACCCGGTTTTGGGATAGCGTTGATCTCGATAGAGTTGAACAGGTTATAACGGGAAGCCGTTTCTGAACCATACACACGGGTTAATTTAACCAGTGTATTGATAGGTACATTTTCGCCTGCTTTGTTTTTAACAAATACCCTGTCAATTGCCGAAGGATCTGTTCTATCGGCAGTATCAGCCTGCACTACCACGCGGTAGTATTTACCAAAGCGGTTGAAATCTGACGCCTGAGCTGTACCAAAATACGCCTGCATAGTTTGTAAAATGTCTTTAACATTTACGCCCAACTGACCGGCCTTTTCGTCATCAATTTCTAATTGCAACTGAGGATAATCTGCTTTATAAGATGTAAAGGCATAAGCTATTGCTGGTTTCTGCATCAGCTTTCCTATAAAATTATTGGCAACACCACTAAATTTATCCAGCTTACCGTTGGTTTTATCCTGCAATACCACATCCAAGGCTTCTACGTTACTAAAACCTGGCACCGTTGGAAAACTGAACACAAAGAAAGTACCGCCAGGTATGCCGCCTAATCTTCCTCTAACAATGTTCTGTATCTCGTCAATATTTTTAACTGCTCCCCGCTGTTCATTTGGTTTTAATAACAGGAAGATTACACCGGCAGATGGACTGCTGGATTGGGTTAAAAAGTTAAAACCAGACAATGCGGTAACAAACCTTGCCGACGGTAAAGTTTTCAGCTGATCTTCGGCTTGTTTAAAGATTTTATTGGTACCGCTTAATGATGTACCGGATGGCGTGCTAACAGCAATGGCCACAAAGCCCTGGTCTTCAGTTGGAATAAAGCCCGTTTTTGTTCTGTTTACCAGGTAAACGGTAGCTGCTATTACCAACACCAATCCACCTATGCTCAGCCACTTTTTACGGATAAGGAATTTTAAGCCTCCTACATACCTGTTGGTCATATAATTAAAACCACCATTAAAGCCTGCATAAAATTTATCTACAAAGCCTTTTTTAGGTGCGTCATGGCCATCTGCGCTGTGTTTGTTCTTTAAGAACAAAGCGGCAAGTGCAGGGCTTAAGGTTAAAGCGTTAACAGCCGATATAATAATAGCTATAGCCATAGTTAAGGCAAACTGCCGGTAAAATATACCTGTTGAGCCCACCATGAAGCTAACCGGTAAAAACACGGCAGCCATAACCAGCGTAATAGATATAATAGCGCCTGTAATTTCGTGCATAGCCTCGGTAGTTGCTGCCTTAGGGGTTAGGCTTGGGTCGTGCTCCATTTTGGCATGCACGGCCTCCACTACCACAATAGCATCATCCACCACAATACCTATGGCCAGCACCAGGGCAAACAGGGTTAAAAGGTTAACCGAGAAACCAAACAGGTTCATGAAGAAGAACGTACCGATAATGGCCACCGGAACAGCTATAGCCGGAATCAATGTCGACCTGAAATCCTGCAGGAATATAAACACTACGATGAACACCAGTATAAAAGCCTCTACCAATGTATGTTCAACCTGGTTAATTGATTCATCAAGATCGGTTTTGGTACGATAAAACTGATTGTATTTGATACCTGCCGGGAAATCTTTAGATAACTTAACCATCAGCTTATCAATCTCAATCTGAATTTGGTTGGCGTTTGAGCCCGACAACTGTATGATACCAATAATAATACCGTCGTGCCCGTTCAGGTTACTTACGCTATTATAGGAATAGGCGCCCAGTTCAACACGGGCTACATCTTTTAAATGCAATACAGAACCATCTGCGTTTGCACGGATAGCGATATTCTGATATTCCTCTGGTTTGGTAAGCTTACCTTTATATTTAATTACATATTCAAATGCCTCGTTACTGCGCTCACCAAATTTACCAGGCGCGGCTTCAAGGTTTTTGTCCTGTATAGCTGCCATTACTTCGGCGGGTGTAACTTTGTAAGTTGCCATTTGCGCAGGATTAAGCCAAACACGCATAGAGTAATCCTTAATACCACCAAATATACTGGCCGAACCTACACCCGTGATACGTTTAATTTCGGGCACAATGTTAATCTGTGCATAGTTTGCCACAAAGGTTTGATCGTATTTTTTAGGATCTTCTGAGTAGATGGCCATAGCACCAATGAAGCTGTTTTGCTGTTTGGTTGTGGTTATACCATATTGAACAACCTCGGCCGGTAACTGGCTTGTAGCCTGCGAAACACGGTTTTGAACGTTTACAGCTGCCTGATCGGGGTTGGTACCCTGTTTAAAGTAAACGGTGATACCCAATGTACCATCGTTACTGGCGGTAGATGTCATATAGGTCATATTTTCCACACCGTTAATCGCTTCTTCTAACGAAGGCGTAACAGAACGCAAAATAGTCTCGGCATTAGCGCCCGGGTAAACAGCCGATACCAATACCGCCGGAGGAGCGATATTCGGGAACCGCTCTAAGGGCAGTTTTGTTAAACCAAGTACCCCTACTATCACCAATAATATGGAGATAACGGTTGAAAGTACCGGTCTTTCTATGAATTTTTGAAACATGATTTTAATTTTTTAATTCGGATTTCGGAAGTGCGATTTCGGATTTATTAGACGCCACCTATCATTTCGTAATTGAACGATACAAACGGCTACCAATTAAACCTTTCACCTTTGGCCTTTAGCCTTTTACCTAAATCCTAACTCTTGATTCTTATTTATTAACTACAGCAGCAACCTTATCAGTAGCTTTTTGAGGTGCTATTACCATACCTTCGGCTAAGTGGTCCATGCCGCTTAGTACAATTTGGTCGCCGGCTTTAAGGCCATCTTTAACCAGGTAGTTTTCGCCGCTTTTGCCTACAATGTTGATAGGTACTTTTTTCACTTTATTGCTATCGGCAAGTGCGAAAACAAACACCTTATCCTGCATTTCGACAGTAGCCGACTCGGGCACTATCAATGCATCCGTATGTTGTAAGCTTAAACGTACTTTACCTGTATTACCGGCACGTAACAAACCATCGGGATTGGCAAAGTTTGCCCTGATGGTAATAGCGCCTGTGTTTTTATCAAACTGGCCGTCTATCACGTCTATTTTACCTTGTTTGGCATATTGGCTGCCATCTGCTAGTAGTAATGATACCGTAGGCAAGTGCTGTAGTTTTTCTTTTAAAGTAGTACCGGGATACTGTTCTTTAAAGGCTACGAAATCTTTTTCGCCCAAAGAGAAGTAAACATGCACATCATGCACATCAGACAATTGGGTTAAAGCTTCCACATCCTGCGGAGTAACCAGACTTCCCTGTTTTTTGAGTAAACGACCGATATAACCGCTAACCGGTGCTTTTATTAAGGTATAGCCTAAATTAATTTGCGCGGTTGACACATTTGCCTTAGCCGATTCGATATTGGCTTTAGCAACCTGCAGGCTGGCTTTTGCGGTTTTTAACTGGTAATCAGATACTACCTTGTTTTCAACCAGCGGTGTAAGCTTGTCAACTTCAAGTTGCGCGTTACCTGCTGCTGCTTCGGCCGCGTGTAAGCTGGCCAGGGCGTTGTTTAAGGCTGCGCGGTAAGGCTGCTCATTTATTTTAAATATGGGCTGGCCGGCGCTTACAAAAGCACCTTCGTCAACAAATACCTTGTCTAAAGTACCGTTTACCTGCGGACGAACTTCTACGTTAACGGTACCTTCAATAGATGCAGGATATTCCTGGTAAGTAGTTTGTGTGCCCGATGCTATTGCGGCAACAGGTAGTGCCGGCGGTGGCGGTGCCTGCTGCGTTTGCGGCTTGGGCGAGCAACCATATAATGTGAGTGCTAAAAGCGCTAATGGGATAATTTTCATGATACTTAATTTTGAGGGTGATAGATTGTGATTCATTTTGTTGCCTTGCGGCTGGTAGATATATGTTGAGTTAATTGTTTTCATTGCTGAATTGATATATGTGTGATTTTTATTGAAATGATAACCTTTGTTTTTAAGGCTATCGGTGGTGATTACTAACTGAGCTAACGTTTTGTAGCTAAATAGTTGCCGCGTTTTGTGTTTGATGACTTAACACTGTTTAGTAACGCTATGTAAAAGTTGATATCCATAGTTGTTTTATTATTTATTTGTTGTTGAGTTTACTTTTATTTAACACTGTTAAATTATTTAACGATGTTATTTTCGAAGCAAAAAATTACTCAGGTTTTATCGACCTGATGATACCGGTAATAGCATCCATTAATACCTGGCGATTGATATCGTCTGATGAACCGCGCCGCAATAAGTTGATAGACACCAACCCATGTACAACAGACCAAAAAGTGTAATATTTAGTGCAAATAACATCCGATTCGGGATTGTCAATACGCATCACCTTGCCAATTACATCGGTGAACAGGTCCCAGGGCATCACAGATTCTTCCAGCTTGTTTATCTCGTCGCAACAGCAATTGGTAGTAACGCCAAACATAATCTGGTAAAGCTCTTTGTTGGCAAAGGCGAAATTCCAGTAGGCAAGCCACATAGCCTCCAGTTGTTTTTCTGGCAGCAAGTGTTGTTCGTGAGCTGTCCTAAGGTCTTTAGCTAATAATAAGTAGCCTTTGCGGGCAAGTTCCAGCAAAATAGCTTCTTTATTAGCGTAATATTCATATATGATAGGTGCGGTGTATTCAATTACATCGGCAATTTTACGCATACTTAAAGCCTGCCATCCCTCCTCTTTAACAATTTGGAGCGCGGCATTCAGGATATTTATCCTGGTTTCGTCTTTTAAGCGTTGAATACGTTCTTTACTGGCCATTTTATTTACGCCTTAAATCATTTAACAGCGTTAAGCAAATATACAGCTGTTTATTTAGGCATAGTACCATCCATTTGTCAAATTGAGATCATGGAATTGTCAGGAGGAAGCCCCCTAACCCCCTGAAGGGGGAACTTTTTGATTTGCGAAGAGGCTTTTCTTAAAGCCTCCCCTTCAGGGGAGGTTTGGAGGGGCTATCTACTTTTTCACCAAATAGGCCAGTTGCCCCATGTGGTAGCCCTGGTGAACGGTTCTGTTGATGAGGATATTCAGTTTGTTGCGATGGGGTTCTTTTGCAAAATCTTCGGCAGGGATGGCGCTGTGTTTGGTAAACCAGTCTTCGGGCTGCATGGCATCAAATTTTTGTTTGAGGGTGGTGTTTACGTTGTGCCAGGCAGCTTTGATATCGGCTATCGGCGGTTTTTCCAGCCCGGAGTTATCGGAGTTTTTCAGGAATATCTCATCCATCTGCGGGTAAAGACGCTCGCCAAGTTCTAAATAGGTAAAAAGGCCGTCGCTTACCGCGGTTAAATGCCCTAAAAGATAGGTGCCGCTATTACGGTCGGGCGCTGTGAAGCCGGCAATTTGCTCGTCGGTTAGTTTATCAAGTAAGGCGTTAAGGCGGGTGTTTTGCAACTCCCAGTTTGATGTGGCTATTTTAATGAATAAAGCTGTGGTTGTTTCCTGTTGAATTTCCATATTAGGATTTATTTTGATAAATATAAGGTTGTGTCATCGATAAATTGACGCCTATTCTTCAGCCCAATGTCACAAGTTGCAAGCACAGAAATGAGATAGCCTTATGATTTCCGACTTAGTGCCGTTGACTTAACAATAGATTATTTTGAAACTACCTGCCAGCCATTAAATGGCTTTACTGTAGCACAATTTGGGCTGCCGTCTTTGGCTGTTCCGGCTACGTTTGTTTTAAGCATTAACGCCGCATCTGCATTTAGCTGATCGATGATCTCCCAGGTTATTCCGGCCATCGGAATTTTGAGCCTCCTGTTCCAGGGGCTAATCTGCCCGGCCAGCGTGCCGATATCGAGGTAAATAAAGTTGCCCATGTATGGGCCTTGTATAAATGGCCCGCCAAACCTTGGCAAAACATCTTTAAGCCTGTCCCCTTTTGTGGTTACCGTTAAATAAAAATTCAGGTCGCCCGAATCAGTTTTTTGGATTTGTACAGTTTCATATTTATTGCCCGATCCCTTTTGTAAACCAAAAGCGACCCCGGCGGTAGGCTTTTCGAGGATGATATGAAGCGATAGTTCCATGGTTTTATCAGATTTTGGTTAGTATCAATAAACAACGGTTAAGATACTGAAATCGCGAACTATATCTTTGATCTCTAAGCGTGATTTTGATATCATTCAATTTGTCTGAACTCGAATTACTAAGCGAATTTTTAGAATTTCCGAATTAGCTTTTTAATTCTGTTAATTCTTTGATTCTGTAAATTCTGATTCAGACAAAACCGCTAATCGTTCAATCGCTTTATGTAGTCCAAAAACATATACAGCGCCTTCTTCTTCCCTTCGGTTAAATCAAAATCAATTTTTACCATCAGGTAATCAACAATATCAAAGTCATCGCGCATAGGCAACTCTTTGAACAGCTCCTGCCTATGGTCGAGGCCGTATTTCAGGGCGGCGTTAAATTCCTGCATAAAATCATGCGGGATTGGTTTGTTGGCTATCCAGCCTGCAAACATGAACGGCAGGCCGGTAAACTTTTGCCATTCTTCGGCCAAATCGTATACATATTTATACTGGTCTTTTTTGCCAAAGGTGCGGTCGCCAATTTGAACAAAAGCCGTGTTTGGTTCGGTCGATAGGCTGTAGTTTGGAGCACCCTCAATTAACTCCGGACTTATTTTCCAATAGTTTTTAAGCAGTACACGCCCCAGGTTGTTAGATGAGCGCGATTCGGGATCAAGCTGCAGGTATTTAATATCGTGTACCGTGCAATTACTAAATATAAAAACCGAGTTTACCGCGCCTACGGCACCAATGCAGTAATCGGATACTATTTCCCAGTTGGGCAGGCTTAACGTGGCCGCCACGGGGATAAGGCCTATATCCGCCACGTCATCAATGAGTTTTTGGGCACAATCAGTCGGGGTGTCAAGGCTTAGTTCTATTTTATCTACAAAACCGGTATGTTGAAGGCCGTATATAAAGGGTTTGGTATTAGTGTAGCTTACTGCTGATATTCTGATCTTTTTCACAAGAAACGTTCTCTTTCAGGATTGTTTTAAATGTTCGGCATTGTTAAAATCTACAATAGCAAATTGTTGGCCATTATAAACAACTTTGTATAAAACCAAATTTTGATGCGGAAAGTTATCCATTTCGCTTAGTGGCTTGCCTGTTAAAATACAAAGCAATAAACGCATGGCGCGGCCATGCATGCAAACCAGTACGGTTTTTTCTTCGGGATGGCTCATGATCACCTTCAAAGCCTCGCGCTGACGGATCTCTACTTCGTTAGGGCTTTCGCCGCCTTCAAATTTACTATCCAATTTTCCATCCAGCCAATCGCGCATAATTTGCAAAAAGGCTGCTTTATTTTCCGGCGTGGGTAGCTGACCTTCATGAATACCCCAGGCCAGCTCATCAAGGCCCGGAAGCTTTTCAAATGGCAATCCCCCATCCAAAAAAGGCTGAATGCTTTGCTTTGTACGTTTTAGTGCAGATATATATGCTTTATCGAAAGGTACGTCTTTATAAGCCGCAAAAAACTGTTGAGCCTGCTTGCGGCCCTCGTCGTTCAGGTCGGTATCAACGCCCCTGCCCTGGATAATTCCCAACTTGTTGTATTCGGTTTGGCCGTGTCGTACTATGTATAAGGTTTTTTGCATCTTTTAGCTGAAAGCTGAAAGCATAAGGCTTAAAGCTTTGTTATTGTTGTCGTATTAATTATGTTGAAAGCACAATGTTTCTCCTTCTTTTTTGCTTTCAGCTTTTAGCCTTCTGCTTTAAGCTTAGTTTATTACCGGCAGTTTGTAATATTGCGGTTTGGGCTGGGTTTCAGGAAATTCAAAATCATTGTAATCGGTAACTACGTTATAAAGCGTATCGCGCTCTATAGGGTACCTGCCTACATGCTTAATCAGTTCCACCAGTTGTTTGGTGCTCATGCCGGGGTGCTGCTCTTCGGCGCCTGCCATCGAGTAAATTTTGGTGGTATCGTCAAGCGTACCGTCAATATCATCTACTCCAAAATTAAGCGAAAGCTGCGCCGTGGTACGGCTAATCATAGCCCAATAGGCCTTAATGTGATCGAAATTATCCAGGTAGATTCTCGCGACAGCATAATTACGCAAATCTTCAACAACAGTTGATTCAGGCACATGCGACATCTGGTTATCCTGGTTGCGGAATTTCAGCGGGATAAAAGTTTGGAAACCGCCTGTTTTATCCTGCAGCTGGCGTAAGCGTTCCATATGATCAACCCGGTGATGAAATTTTTCGATATGTCCGTAAAGCATGGTGGCGTTTGAGCGGCCACCCAGTTTATGCCATTCCTCGTGTATGGCCAGCCATTGGTCGCCGGTACATTTATCTTTTGAAATCAGGTCGCGAACCTCGGGGTGGAAGATCTCGGCTCCACCGCCCGGTATCGAGCCTAAACCGGCTTCCATCATCAATTTCATACCGGTGGCATAATCAATTTTGGCTTTTTTAAATATGTAATGGTATTCAACCGGTGTTAATGCCTTAATGTGCAATTCCGGGCGATGAGCGCGGATGCGGCCGAAAAGCTCCTGGTAAAAAGGCACATCATATTGCGGCAATACGCCACCTACAATATGTACTTCGGTTACCGGTTCGTCATCATATTTGGTTACCATGTTAAACATTTCGTCCATGGTATACTCCCAGCCTTCGGCTTTTTGCTTAAGCAGGCGCGAGTACGAGCAAAATTTGCAATCGTAAACGCAAAGGTTGGTGGGCTCGATATGAAAATTACGGTTGAAATAAGTTTTATCGCCATGGCGCTTCTCGCGGATGTAGTTGGCTAAAACACCAAGATAACCCAGGTCGCCCTGCTCATATAACGTAACACCTTCATCAAAGGTGATCCTTTCGCTGCGCTGTACCTTTTCGGCAATATGCTTTAAATCAGCAGGCAGGTCGGGGTTTTGTAATAATAACTGTAAATTATGCTCAGCTTCCATTCAAAAAACTTTGAACAAATGTACTAAAAAAGCGGAAAGCTTAAAGCCCAGGGCCTAAAGCAAGGGGCATCTTTACAATAAGATTATGAGGGGGGGGGGAAGCTTAAAGCCGAAGGCTGAAAGCAAAAACTAATTGGGGAAAGCCGAAAGCTAAAGGCTGAAAGCAAAAAGCTTAAAACAAGAATTGGAATAGCTTTCGGCCTTTAGCTTACAAAGCGGTTATGGCTGTAATGCTTATCCCTCTAAAGCAATCGTCGGCGCAATTGCGCGGCACATAACCACAGTCGGAAATAAGGCCGTGGTTTTTTGCTTCAAATATGATATCATTGGTTGCGGCATCAGCTTTAAGCCATTCGGTACGGGCCTTTAAGTAAATGTCATCTATCGTAAGTGCATTGGCTGCATCATTTGGGTGCGAGTTTATGGTGGCAGCATCTTCATGCCAGGCTTTAACGGTATCAGCGTTATTGGTGCCATCGTTACGGGATTGTACTTTAATGTAATCACGCGAAACAACTTTACCATTGCTTACAGCTACTTTGATGGTTACACCAAAACCTACCCACGAGCCAAAGGTTGTTGTATAGGAATATGAGTTTTTGCTGCTGTTTTTGAAACTTATCCAGGCTTTATAGCTGGCATCATATTCGCTTTGTTTGGCGATGTTTTCTTTTTTACAGGCAGTGACTAATAATAACAGAGCGATTGTAAGCAGGTGCAGGTTTTTCATGTTATATTTTTTAACAATTACGCAAAATTTACACGGCCTGCTACAACACATTACAAATAATCTTATTTACTTTGAAGGCACAACAACATCATCAACATAATGAAAACTGAAACGATAGCCATACACGCAGGCAACCATGTAGACGGATCATCAAAAGCCGTGATACAACCTATTGTTATGTCGACCACTTTTGAGCGTGACGAAGATGGTAGTTTTCCAGGCGGGCATATTTACAGCAGGGCATCGAACCCTAACCGGGCCTTGCTTGAAAATGTTATAGCCAAATTAGAGGGTGGCGCCGATGCAGCGTCATTTTCATCGGGTAACGCGGCGGGCATGTCGGTATTTCAGTCGCTGGCTCTGGGTACCCACATTATTTGCCCTGATGACATGTACCACGGCTTGCGTAATCAGCTTAAAAACCTATTTGCGGGTATTTTAACCTTTGATTTTGTTGATGTTAATGATATCGAAGTTTTAACCCAACACATCAGGCCCGAAACCGGGGTGATTTGGGTTGAAACGCCATCAAACCCACTGCTCAAGATCACCGATATAAAAAAAGTAGTTGCCTTTGCCAGGGCGAACAAAATTAAAGTAGTGGTTGACAATACTTTTGCCACTCCTATTTGCCAGCAACCATTGGCTTTGGGCGCCGATATGGTAATGCACTCGGCCACTAAGTACTTTGGAGGCCACAGCGACCTGATGGGCGGCGCATTAATTACCGCCAGAAAAAACGATTGGTGGGCCAAAATACGCCAGGTACAGGAAATGGGCGGCGCTATCCCCTCCCCAACCGACTGTTTCTGGCTGGTACGGAGTATTAAAACCCTGCCCTACCGTGTTAAGGGCCATGTTCACAATGCGCAATTGTTAGCTGAGTTTTTAGAACGGCACCCCAAAGTAGAACAAGTATTATATCCCGGACTGCCATCGCATCCACAGCATGAAATTGCTAAAGAACAGATGCTTGCCTTCGGTGGTATGCTATCCTTTATTGTTAAGGGTGATGAAAATGATACGCACAATATCATCAATAAATTAAAAATATTTACCAGGGCAACCAGCCTGGGAGGTGTTGAAAGTTTAATTGAGCACCGTGCAACGATGGAAGGCCCAGATACAAAAACGCCATTTAACTTATTGCGGGTTTCAGTTGGGTTGGAACATATTGATGATTTGGTGGAGGATTTGAAGCAAGCCCTGAGTTAAGGCTTGCTTTTACTGCCATATGCATTTAGCGAGACGCCTGTCCGCGCGGTTTGTCGTAATAAATTAAAAAATCATTTCTTCCCATATTCTGCTGCCATCTCATTAAGCTGCCCGCTGCTGATGGTTTGCCCGCCATTACTGATAACTACACGAAAACGAAAAGTCACCGCCTCGCCTTTATTTAAATGCAAATTCTTTGCCGATTTACCATTCGTAAAAATCTTCTCACCTAAAGGGTTAGCCGCAAATAAGCCATAACCCCTGGCATGCCAAAATGTGGGATAATTAGGATTTTGAGGATGATCTATAATAGCGATACCTACCGAATCGGCACCCATTTTACCGTAAACCTTGCACCATACGCCGCGGCTGCTCCAGGCATCGTTACCTGTTTTGCCAGCGCTGGTTAAGTAATTGCCGTTGGCCACTTTATCGGTACCGGCTTTAACTATGGTTACATTGCCTTTATCATCGGTAAATTTTTGGTCTTCAGTAGCAGGCATCTGCAGGTCATGAGCCAGGCGCAGGCCAAGCAGGCCGTCTTTAGCATCGGTAAAAGTTGCATCCACACTGGCTTTTAGTGTAGTAATACGATCTACAATGCGCTGATTGGCTGTTCCGCTGAATTCAAAACGGGTGGTTTCTTCTAAAATGACATCTTTTTGCTGGTTAGTCCAGTTTGCATGGTATGCCAATACGCCGGTTGTGCCGCTTTTGGTTTCCAGCACCTTGTCGGTACGGATCCAGCCGTACAAATTCTTTTTCTCTTTATGAATGGCATAGGAGTTATTCCAAAAATCCAGTCCGTTCAGGTTTTCAAAATTAAACCAAAGGCCTATGTGATGTGGATGGTCGGTTGGGTCCCCGGGCTTTGGATCAAGCGGAAAGCCACGGGTAACAACAGTTCCATTAGCTGTGCGTAAAGGATATAAAACCGGTTTCTCAAGACTATCAGGGTACAGAAAACTTGTAAACGGCTTACCGCCGATAAACACATCTACCTTACGTTCCTTTTTTGACTCTACAACCTTTACCGGCTCGCTTTTTTGAGCGGCTACACCTGTGGCAAAAGCTATTGAGGCTATCATTAAACCTGTTTTTTTTAAAGTATTTATCATCATTACTTATCAATATTTAAAAACTTTACCGTTTGCCATTACTTCCTGGGTGCTTTCATCAAACGTTGCCTTAACACCGGTGTGTACCGCCGCATTGGTCATGATATTGGCAATAGAATGGCTGTACCCAGCTTCCACCGGAGCATTGGGTTGCTTACGGCTGCGTACGCATTCCATCCAGTTGCGCACATGGTTTGAAGTAAGCACATCGCCGCCGGTGTTGGCCGATGCTACAACCTGTTGTGTATTTGCCAGGCCAATCTCGGGCAGCAGGTTGGCTTTCATGCCCATAGCGGCAGCCATTTTTTCTGTGAGCCCGCCTTTTGGAGACACTTTATTGGTGATCAGGTTTAGTTCGCCTCCGTTGGAATAGTAGATTTCGGCGGGATGTTCATCTCCGTTATGCATGCGCGAACCAAAGGTAACCTGGAAACCGGTTGACAGATCATCCAGCGGACCATAATCAAAGGCAGCCAAAATGGTATCCCAGTTGCGGCGGCCATCTTTCCACATATAAATACCGCCGTTGGCAACAACGCTGCGCGGGTGCTTCAAACCGGTAAACCAATGTACTGTATCAATCTGGTGGCTCATCCACTGGCCGGGCAATCCGGAGGAGTATGGCCAAAATAAGCGATATTCCAAATATTTGCGCGGATCGAAAGCCTCGTATGGCCGGTTCATGATAAAGCGTTTCCAGTCGGTATCTTCTTCTTTTAACTTACTAAGTAATTCGGGCCGGCGCCAGCGGCCCGGCTGGTTAACGTTCCAGGTAAGCTCGACCATGGTAATAGGCCCAAACTTACCCGAGCGGATAAAATCATTGGCAGCGTGATAATTATCTCCGCTCCTGCGCTGCGATCCTATCTGCACTATTTTTCCAGATTCCTTAACGGCCTTAAGCGCCGCGCGGTTATCCTCCATAGTTTCGGCAAATGGCTTTTCCACATACGCATCACACCCTGCTTTAACAGCTTCAATTGCATGGCGTGCATGCTGAAAATCGGCCGTACTAATAAATACCGCGTCGACGGTTTTGCTATCGTACATCTCCTCGTTATTGCGGTACGCCTTTACATCGTTCTGCATTTTTTCTTTCCATACAGCGGCACCTTCTTCGCGGCGGTTTTTCCAGATGTCGGATACGCCAACCACTTCGAAATTAAGCTCTTTATAATGATTCATGAAGCTGGGGATGTGCGAACTTTTATGCCTGTCGGAAAAGCCGACAACACCAACCCGAACACGGTCATTAGCACCAATAATGCGTTTGTAGCTTTTGGCGCTCCACGCGTTTTTAGTGATCAATACGCCTGCTCCTGCTATAGCAGCCTGTTTTATAAATGTACGACGAGAGTTTTCCATACTGTAAGGTTTACTGTTTTTTCAGTGTAGATATAAATTGGTTTAAATAGCGGTTTGTGGTGCCGCGATATCAAATATCGAAGAAATACCGCATAATGCATTATTCTTTTTTGTAAGAAGCGTATTACAATGTATAAGGTGAACAAGCCGGCTAATGCCCCGGATATAACAATAAGTACTTCACTATCAAATTTTTATCCTATTAAAACCTTTCACGACCTAATATTTTAATCCTTTAATATATTCAATAGTAACAGGAATTTGCGTTGCGTACGATGGGCTTTCATCCTCAATAAAATAATGCCTTACGCCCGCTTTCCTTGCTGCTTTAAGCACCGCCGGGATATCGATTTGACCGGTGCCAAGGGCTACATCGTTTTTAGTATCGGTGCCCCCGGTAAGGTCATTGGCTACGCCTTTGCGAATATCCTTAAGGTGCATCAGTTTAATGCGGGTTGGATATTTTTCTATCAGCTTAGCCGGGTCCTGCCCGCCATGGAACGACCACAACAGGTCGATCTCGAATGATACATACTTTGGGTCGGTATTTTTAGCGATATAATCAAACAGGGTTCCGTCCTCGTAAGGGCCAAACTCATACCCATGGTTGTGGTAGCAAAATGTAATCCCGGCTTCTGCAAGGTATTTGCCAACCGTATTAAAATCAGTAACCGCTTTTTTGGCATCTTCCAGGGTAAACTCCTTACCATGCGGAATCCAGGCTACCATCACATATTTGGCTCCTAACGCTTTAGCCTGTTTCACCACCTGGGCCGGGCTTTTTACTATATCATCATATCCCGCTCCTATCGATGGGATGCTAATTCCTCTTTCGTTACAAAGCTTACGGAAAGCTTCGGGCGTCATGCCCTTGGGTTCCTGTCCTTCCAGTTCGGTTATGCCCATTGCTTTAATGGTATCCAACACAGCTATGGTAGCCTTGGGCATACTGCTTCGGAAGGTATAAGCTTGTACACCTATTTTGCCGACAAAAACCGGTTTGCCGCTTTGAGCAAAAGCATTGGAGGTTAATAAGCCTAAACCTACACAGGCGTTTATTATAACTGATGATGTTTTCATATGTGGTGTTTTGTATGTTATTGACCGAAGCGAATATCGCTTAATTTAAGGATGCCATCATTTGGTTTGGTACGTTTAATGGCAAAAACAAATACATTGTGTTTGCCGGTAACCTGCTTTTGCACATCGCCGCTTAACCAGGCCAGTTTATCCCAACTGCCGGTATCGCCATAAGTTGCCAAACAAATAACGGGGCCTGCCTGTGAATCCATCCGTACTTCAATCTCGCCATCAACTCCCTTCGATCCGTATTGGAAGCTCATTTTTTTGATATCGGTTAAATCCACATCCCTGAACAACACAAACGATTTATGGTTACCCAGCGACAGATCGTCTTTAAAACGATTGAATCCTTTTAATTCATCAGCATAAACTGCTTTTACATCAGCATTGCGCAAAGTTACCACATCAATACCTGTAAGCGGACCAACCACCTTACCACCTTTATCTGTATAGGATGCAAACAGCGTGTACTGCCCGCGCGGCTCGGCGTCGCTAAATTTCAGGTTCAGGCTACCGTTAAGCGGTAAGGCAGTGGCCTTGCCCTTTTTGTCGGTAAGCGAAAAAATGTATTTCACTATCTCCCTGGTATCGGCGGCCGAAAGCTGAGGGTGCGCGCTCATGACATGTTCGGTTCCCCAGCTGCCTGCGCCACCGGCTATGATTTTTTTGGATAGCTTATCAACCGATCCTTTTTGTGTTTTATACCGATTGGCTATCGCTATAAAACTTGGCCCTACAGCGGTCTTGTTGGCCAGGTGGCACGATTTACAATCGCTATTGGCCATCAACGCCTTGCCGGGATAGCTTATCTCGTTGGCCGACAAAGTAGCCAGGCTTTGCACTGTTTTACTATCGGTTGACGGCTGCGGGTTATAGATGTAAAATAACTTCACCCGTTTAGGGTCTATCTTACCGTCTTCTTTATCCTTCACCACCACATGGTATTTAAAGGGCTGCCCCTTTTGGACGAATGATTTGTTACCAGTACCGGCAATAGTAACTACCGGCCTTGTATTACCCACCCTCACTATAATGGTATCACGCCCTGTAGCACCGCCTTTATCGGTAACTTTTAAAATAGCCTTGTAAACACCCGGCTTAGTATAGGTATAGCTTGACGAGGCTGTTGCTGCTCCCACCGTTTTACCATCAAACAACCACTGATAGGTTATTTTATCGTCATCATCCAAATCTTTACTGTTCTGGCTATTAAAACCTACGGTTAGCGGTGCCTGGCCTGATATCTCTTTTTTTACGGGCATTTCCTTCAACTCGGCAGTAAGGTATTTGGTATGCTGGTAGTAGGCTTGCGTAGCGGTATCGGTAATACCGGCTTTGGCAATTGGCGCGCGGTTGCCGGTGTTGTATTCAATTTTTACCAGGCGGGCATCTTCGTTTTGCGCCCCGTACACAGATCCGTATTCCAGCATATATAAAGCACCATCGGGGCCGAACTGCATATCAATAGGTCGCCGGAAATCGCCATTGGCGGGCATAAAAGCCTCATTGCGCACGTAGTTTTCGTTTTCATCAAACGTGAGGCTTATTACCCAGTTGCGCATCCAGTCGGCAACAAATAATTTACCGTCGTAATAATCAGGGAACTTATTGGGATTTTTAACATTGGCATTATACTTATAAAAATCGCCACCTATAGCGCAGCGCCCGCCTAATCCCAATTCCGGGAACTCATCCGATGCGGCGTAAGGGTACCAGATCATGGCGGGTGTGGCGGGTGGCAATACATTTAAGCCGGTATTATTGGGCGAGTTATTTACCGGCCGTTTAGGATCAAACATTGGCCCCGGTGTGCCCGTAACAAAATCCCAGTGCGAGTAGGCAAAGTTGTTGCCCACAAAATACGGCCAGCCAAAGTTGCCTGCCTTGCGTGCCTGGTTAAATTCATCATATCCACGCGGGCCACGCGACGAATCTTTACCCGCGTCGGGCCCAATCTCGCCCCAGTATAAAACCGAGGTATTGGGGTTTACCGCAATGCGGTATGGGTTACGGCAACCCATCACATAAATCTCCGGTTTGGTTTTGGCCATACCTTTAGGAAAAAGATTTCCTTCGGGTATGGTGTAAGTGCCATCAGCCTCGGGATGAATGCGCAGTATTTTGCCTTTAAAGTCATTGGTATTGCCTGCGCTACGCTGGGCATCCAGGCTAAAATGCTCTTTCCCGGGGCGTTCGTCCAGCGGTGCGTAACCATCGGCCGGGAACGGGCTCGAGCTATCGCCTGTAGACAGGTATAGGTTACCGTTTTTATCCCAGGCCAATGAGCCGCCGTGGTGTGCGCCGCTTACTATTTGTACCGGCACTTTTAACAAAACTTTTTCCGATTTCAAGTCGAGCACGTTAGTCGGGCTCAATTTAAAGCGTGAGAGCTGGAAGTTTAACGGCTCAACGGTTTGTCCTTCGGGCATGTAATAAATATACACAAACTGGTTAGTTTCAAAATTTGGGTCAAGCGTTAGGCCAATAACCCCGGTGCCCCCCTGGTAAGTGATGGGGAATTTATGGATCACTTTAAACTGGTTGGTTTTGGTATTATAAACCGAAAAATTACCCATCAGCTGGGTAAAAAATACGCGGCCATCTTTAGCCGTAGCCAGTTCCATAGGCGATGCCACGTTGCTAACCAATACCGTTTTAATGAAGCGGGTTTGATCGGGCGATACTTTGGCGTATGCTTTACCGTAGTCCAGCGGTTTGCCGTTGCCCATGGCGTATTTAATACCGCCAAGCATCTGCCCTAAAAACAAAGGATCGCTATAGCTTTCGTCGGTGTGGCCGCATCCGGTATAAAACGAGCGCCCACCATCAAACTCATGAAACCAGGTTATGGGGTGATTAGCCCCGTTGGTGCCGCCATCGTAGGTGTTTTCGTCAAGGCTGGCCAAAATATGTATCCCGCTATAGATGGATTTGTAGTTGTACCACTCGTCGGTACGCTCCCATCGGGCAGGCAAACCAGCAGTTATCGGGTTTGTACGGTCGGTAACATCTATAGTAGCCGTACGGATATTGGAATTATTGGGATGGCTTGAAAAATACGCGCCCACCAGTTTACCATACCATGGCCAGTCGTACTCGGTATCGGCAGCCGAATGGAAGCCTGCATATCCGCCCCCGGCCTGTATGTACCGCTCAAACGCTGCCTGCTGCGCGGCGTTAAGTACATTACCCGTGGTACATTGAAATATAACGGCATCGTATTTTTTAAGATTCTCGTCGGTAAAAGCTTCAGAATTGGTTGTGGTATCAACATCGAAATTATTTTCTTTACCCAGCTTCTGGATAGCAGCTATACCAAACGGGATACAGGAATGGTGCCAGCCCAACGTTTTTGAAAAAACCAGCACATGCTGCCGCGGAACAGGTTTTTTAAACGAATACAGCCCAAAGCTGAGCCCTATCAATAAAATACAGGCGAGTTTTAATTTTAATGACATGAGTTGAGAGATTTAGTTGATGTACATTTTGTTGCCAATAAGCCCGCCGGCAATAACGCATAAAAGCGCTGCAAGAATGGGCTGATAAGGCCCGGTGATAAATATGTATTATGTAACGGTAAAAAAGTACCGGCTAACTAATTGGCTCAACAATATTAACGATTTAGCAAACCACTGTGTAATAAATACACCCTTATTTCGCGCTCGCGGCGCATTGTAAATGAATTGTTACCCTTGGTTTGCTGAAACGATTTACAACCTGTCGTAAACTACCCTAAACTTTGTCGCATACTGCTATTTGCGCAATTAGCCCCTGGCGTTAAATTTGAATTATGAAAAACTTAATGCTGCTATATATTAAGATCACTACTTTTATAATTATACTTATGACAACAGCGACAACCACCCAGGCACAAAATGCCGGTAAATATGCCCATGTAAACGGCATAAAAATGTATTATGAAATTCATGGCACAGGCCATCCGCTGGTATTAATTCACGGTGGTGGTTCAACCATGCATACGTCATTTGGTAAAATTATGCCCCAACTGGCCAAAACCCATATGGTTATTGCTGTCGATCTGCAAAATCACGGTCGCACATCTGCCAGGGAGATTCCCGAAACTTTTGAGCAGGATGCCGATGATGTAGCCGAACTGCTAAAACAATTAAGCATTAAAGGTGCCGATGTTATGGGTTTTAGCAACGGCGGCAGCACTACCCTGCAATTGGCCATCAGGCATCCCGAATTAGTACGTAAGCTGGTTGCCATTTCGGCACTTTATAAACGTTCCGGAACGTTCCCCTGGTTTTGGGATTTTATAAACAAAGCAGATCTATCTTCGATGCCACAGATTTACAAAGATGTTTACCTGGCCATCCCCGGCAATACCCAGGCAGGGCTGCAAAACATGCAAGATAAAGATGCCAAACGGATGCAGACTTTTAAGGATTGGAACACCGACGATATCAAAGCCATTCAGGCTCCTACCCTGGTCATCGTAAGCGATCAGGATGTGATAACGCCCGAGCACGCTATAGAGTTGTCGCGGTTATTGCCACATGGCCGGCTAACCATTATGCCCGGCAGCCACGGCGCTTTCATGGGCGAGGTTATGGCGCCAAACCCGGATAGTAAAGTACCGGAGTTATTTGTAGCGATGCTTGATGAGTTTTTAACGGCTGAATAACGGCAGCGCCCAACTTTAATAAGTTATCTTAATTATTTTATTTCCCGTTATGCCAAAACCTACGCTTTGGTTCGGGAAGCTTACAGCGTTAATGGCAGAATACCCGGTAATATCTGACGATCCTGTCCAACTATCGCCGCCATCGGACGTGGTATAAATTGAAGCATAAGAATGACCAAAATCGCCACCCGAATAATTGCCCCGGCCGAGTGCGATACCGTTTTTAGAGTTTTTGAAATAGATGGCAAAAACATCTGCCGGCGAATTAGCCAGCACGCTCCACGAGTTGCCATTATTTGTTGATTTTATAACCTTGCCCTGCCCACCCACATAGGTAACGCCTCCGGCAGATGCTATGCTGTAGTAACCGGTGTTGGTTTGTGGGCTGATTACTTTCCAGGTTAGGCCGCCATCATCTGTCTGTACTATCTTATCAAACAGGCATATTATGAAGCCATTTTTATCATCAGTAAATTTTATTTGCATCATTTTCCCGCCCAGGTTTTCGATGGCCTGCGCTGTCCACGCTAAACCGCCGTTGGTAGTTTTGTAAATCACGTTATTACCTACGCAAAAGCCCACATTGGTATTTACAAAATAGACTGACGTTATCTCAGTTTTTTCAACCGGTGTATAAACCCTTGTCCAGCTTTGGCCGCCGTCAAGCGTACGCAGTATAAAACCACCCGGCGGCACACAGCCCGTTCCTCCACATGAGCTTTCGCCACCAACCGCAAACCCTTTATTGCTATCTATAAAATAGAGGCCATAAATAGGCAAATTGGTATTTGAATTTTCGGCTTGCCAGCTGTCGCCACCGTTAAAAGTTTTATAAATACCACCGCCACCGCCGGCAACATAACCGGTTTTAACATCAGTAAAAAATACCGCTGTAATTGATTGGGGCAACTGAGCAGGCAGCAAAACTACTTTGGCGTTACTTTCGCTGTTTTTAATTGCAGCCGGCTGGCCTTTATCGCAGCCCGACAGGACGGCCATAACAATTGCCATTGCAAGAAAAATAGGGTAAGGTGGTTTCATAAAAAGTATAATTGGCTATTAACCTGATTACGCATTTTTACCTGCAAACGCTACATCTGAATCATTTTTCTAATAAAACCTAAGGAATAAATTACACATCCGGAATTTTTAAAAATACTTTACGTTTGCATGGGGAACCGACCCTGCTTTATTTATCGGTCATTAATATTTGATTTGAGTTTTATACCGAAAAAACATAAGTTTGATGCTTGAACAGAACCAATTTCATCACTTAATGAGCCAGGCTAATCAACTTACAACCGTTCCATCGTTTATCCGCAACACGGTAGCCAATATCCATCCCGAAAGTCATACTTTTTTAATCCATAAGGTTAAAGATACCTGGGTGGAGATTACTTATGGCGAGGCACTTGAAAAGATAGATGCCATATCGGCCTGGTTATTAAACCTGGGCATTAAAAAAGGCGACCGGTTGTCGCTGATTATCGAAAATGGGCCAAATTATGTTTATTACGACCAGGCATTACAGCAGATAGGTGCGGTAAATGCATCGATATACCCTACCCTCACCGAAACCGAAATTGAATATATCTTAAACGATTCGGGCGCAAAAACCATCATTACAGGCAATCCGTTCCTGCTTCGCAAGGTGCTTAAAATAGCCAATAACTGCCCCGAGCTCATTCGTATTATACCGGCTTTTGATGATTTTGAAAAACACAGCGGTAAACATACGCTCAACGCCGGTGTAATTGGTTTTGATGATGTGATTAAAGAGGGGCTGGCTTTGGTGAGCCAATATCGCCATGCTATTGCTGCCGCCCGCGAAGCTATTTTACCTACCGACCTTTCCTGCCTTATTTATACATCAGGTACAACAGGTATCCCTAAGGGTGTAATGCTTACGCATTATAACCTTACCCAAAACGCGCTGAATAGTGTTATCCAAATTCCTTTTGTAAGCAAGGATGACCGCTTTTTATCGTTCCTGCCATTATCGCATGTATTTGAGCGTACAATTTATCATATCGCAATTTTAAAAGGGTCGCAAATTGCTTTTGCCCAAAGTTTGGAGCTGTTAGCTAAAAATATGGGCGAAACGCAGCCTACCATACTATGTTGCGTGCCGCGCCTGCTTGAGCGTATTCACGATAGGGCTATCAAAAGTGGTACATCTGCAGGTGGCATAAAAACCAAAATATTTTTATGGGCATTTGAAATTGGCAAAAAGGTACGTTTGATACACGAAGCCGGTAAATCGCCTGGCCTTATCCTTAAAGCCCAGCATGGCATTGCCGAAAAATTGGTTTTCAGTAAGATAAAAGAAAAAACCGGCGGCAAGCTGCAGTTTATGGTATCGGGCGGAGGCGCACTGCCCAAAAACATAGGTGAGTTTTTTGGCGATTTGGGTATAGTAATACTGGAAGGTTTCGGATTAACAGAGACATCGCCCGTTATGGCTGTAACCGAAAGGCACAGGGTTATTTATGGCACTGTGGGCCGCATTATTCCGGGCATTGAGGTGGCTATCCAAAATGTAGAGACCAAAGAAATTTACTCCATACAAACCCACGATAATTTTAAGGAAAATACAGAAACCGAGGAAGGCGAAATTATTGTTCGCGGCCATTGCGTAATGAAAGGTTACTGGCATAAGCCCGAAGAAACAGCCATGGTTATAGATGACGACAACTGGTTTCACACAGGCGACATAGGCAGGTTTTATCGCGGTAACCTGCAAATTACCGACAGGCTTAAAAACATGCTGGTAAACGCGTATGGCAAAAACATATATCCTACCCCGGTTGAGAATACGTACCTCAAGAGCCCCAAAATTGAACAGGTGTTTTTAGTGGGCGATAAACGCGAATACATAGCCGCTATCATAGTGCCCGGTAAAGAAGGCTTGCAGGAGCAATTCGGCCTCCAGAACGATTTTTTTGAACGCCCGGAAGTATTTATCGATGATCAGGAAATTGTGGACTGGATAAGCCAGGATATCCGCAAATTCAGCAACGAGCTCGCCAAGTTTGAACGTATCAAATCATTTAGGATAAAACGTAACCCTTTCAGCATGGAAGAAGGCGAAATAACCCCAACCATGAAGGCCAAACGCAAAGTTATTGAGAAAAAGTATGCCGCAGAAATAGATGAACTGTACGCAGGTGAAACGGAAGAAGATTAATTTAATTTGAGAATTTGAAGATTTGAGAATTTGAAGATGCTTTTGGTCTGAACCACTATTTTGGGGATTAAGGGATTGAAAGGATGGATTCCAAATCAAATCCGAAAAATCTGCTTAATCCGAGTTCAGAATAAATTTGTTAATCCTGCAGGCCCCTTAAATCAAAAACAAATACTAAATTTGTTAGCATGAAGCGATCCGGCAGTGCTGACTTACCTTTACACTATGGCTATGTACCCACATGGCTTGCCGAGCGCATGGCAAAGTTAGGCCTGGCTGTAATTGAAAACATCGTAATGGATTATGGCAAGGACGAGGTTTTAAGCCGTCTGAGCGATCCTTTCTGGTTTCAGAGCCTTGGCGCGGTTATGGGGATGGATTGGCACTCATCGGGCATAACTACCTCGGTAATGGGCGCTTTAAAAAAATCAGTAAACCCATACAGCCGCCAGCTGGGCATTTATATTTGCGGCGGCAAAGGCAAACACTCCAAACAAACCCCTGCCGAGTTGTTAAAAATTGGTGAAACCACCGGGCTTGACGGTAACCACCTGGTACGATGTAGCAAACTAAGCGCTAAAGTTGATAACGCAGCCATTCAGGATGGTTTCCAGCTGTATACCCACAATTTTATCCTGAGCGATACCGGCAAATGGGCCGTGGTGCAGCAGGGCATGAGCGATGCCAGCAGCACGGCACGCCGCTACCATTGGTATTCGGAGCAATTAACATCATTTGTTGATGATCCGCATACATCCATCTACGGCAAAAATACAGGCCTGATCCTGAACATGACAGATAAGCTGGCCGACACCTCCCGAAACGGGGTAATGCAGATAGCCGCCGAAAATCCGGAAGCCATGATCAAAGAGATCAGTCATCTGGTACTGCCCAACCATCATGATGTAAAAGCCAGGGACGTGGATTTGAAACGCCTGGGTGCTGTACTTTGGTTAGCACATGAAAAGCAACCTGCTGATTTTGAAGATTTATTACTATTACAAGGCCTGGGGCCACGTACCCTGCAATCGCTGGCATTGGTAAGCGAGGTTATACATGGAACTCCATCCCGGTTTAAGGATCCGGCAAGGTTTTCATTCGCGCACGGCGGTAAGGATGGCCACCCCTTCCCCGTACCTACCAAAGTTTATGATGAAACTATAGGCGTCCTCCAAAACGCGATACACAAATCGAAACTGGGATTATCGGAACAAAACGAAGCCATCAAACGCCTCCATAAAATAGCCGAGAATGCCGAAAAAGATTTTACACCCAACGCCAATTTTGACCAGGTAATAGCCAAAGAGCGTGAGGATTCTTGGAAATACGGTGGACGCACCGTATTTGGAAAAGCAAAGCCACCGGTACAACAGCAATTGAAATTATTTTAGCATCTTCCGCTATCGCGTATCGCTCCCGCGAGCTTCCAGCTCGTGGGGTACATGGTTTCAGCTTTCAGCTGAAATAGTTAAGCCATAGGCTTAAACCAGGATGCCCACGAGTTACGCTGACGCTAACCTCGCGGGAGTTAAAGGGTTAACAGGTTCTCATTTATCCTCAACATTTTTCCATTCCCCCGTTTTTACATCTATCTTCCAGGGCTGCGGCTTTGGCAACCATAACTTGCCGTCGCCTATCTCCAAAGGCATCCACAGATAGCGCGAATCCCATTGGGCTTTGGGGCGCCATTGGTCGGCCATAAAAATTATGGTGGTGCTTTTTGTACCAACAACTTTAACCATCATGGTAGATTGAGATCCATAAGTGTTTGTTTCGGGCGGGGCAATATCTTTAAACTCCGACCATGGCCCGCTTAGCGATGTTGCCGTAGCATATTTGTTAGGATTAGCGTCCCAGCCGGTAAGCGCCGATCCAATGGCATAGTAAAGCCCTTTATAATGCACCAGGGCGCCACCTTCCAAAGGCGCTTTAATAAGGCAAATCTCTTTTTCAACGCTCAGGTAATCGTCCGATAGTTGTGCAATATGGAAGCCTTTGGCCCTATCCTCAAATATCAGGTATGCCGAACCGTCATCGTCAACAAACTGGCCAATATCCCGGCTTTGCTCGCCTAAAGGCCTAAAGCTTTTAAGGTACTTGTAGTCGCCATCTATCTTTTCACAAACCGCAACGCCAACACGGGCAGCTTTGTAGTTGGCGCTATCCATATGCAGGTACATCACATACTGCCTGTTCTTTTTGTTGTAAAAAACCTTTGGCCGTTCTAAAACAAAGCCTTTACCAAAGTTTGCCGGGTCGTCTGTTTTGATCACTTTGTTCCGGAATGTCCAATTCGTAAGGTCGGGAGAGGAATAACAGGCTACGTAGCGTTTGGCGGGATCATTGTCTTTTGCCCGGTCTTCGCCAAACCAGTAATATAATTTGCCAATTTTGATAATACCGCCACCATGGGCCTGTACATGTTCGCCCCGGTTATCGGGCCAAACCTCACCCGGCTTTATAGCAGAAACTTGTGCAGAAACCTGTATTTGGCAGGCAATTAAAACCAGCAAAAAGGCAATAACTGAACGTTTTTTTAATAGCATGATTTAGATAGGTATAGCCCGCAATTTAAACATTACCTGCTATAAAATAAACTATTTTAACGCCAGCATAATCATCTTAGCCGAATCAAGATGCGCTTGCAACGATGGCATATTTTTGTTGGCAAAATCAGATAGGTTTGGATTTTTATTGAGTGAGGCTGTTTTAAACAAGGTTATCTCCTGTTCGTGCTGGTTTACAATTAGTTCCATATAAGCTTTATCAAAATCGGCCGCCTTTTTTTGTTCAAGAGCGGCAATTACTTGTTGATGGCCGGCATTTATGGTATCGCTGGAGGTTACAAAGTTATCAATCTCCAATTTTTTTAAATTATCGGCAAGCAAAGTATGGTCGTCAATCATCGCCTTGGCAAACTGAATAACCTGTTGATTTTTTGAGTTGGAGATAGCCAAACCGGAAGCTTTTACGGTGGTCAGGCTGGCCTCAGCGCCATTTTTAAAAAAAAGTGTTCCGGCGTCGTCAACGAGTACTTTATTGTTGTAATTGTTTGCGCGTTTGTTGCTCTCGCATGATGGTATCCAAATGAGGGTAACCAAAATCAATAATAAGCCGGTGAAATACTTCATTTATAAATTGATTATGCCTTGTTTAGGTTTAACAACAAAAGAGGTAAGTGGTTTACCAAAGTGGCATAATTATATCAACTAATTGCATTAATACACAGAACATTAAATAAAGAGTTATTTATTTACCGAAAAGCTCAATTTGTAACTCAACGGGTAAATGAGTTTAACAATTGAGCAAGAACATCTTTTACCACGAACTTACAGCATTCCTAAGTATGGAAAGAATACTTTGTTTCGTACCCGGCTTCAGGTTTATTGAAATAGCTGTTTTTTTTATTGCCTGAAATAAATTTCCAATTGGTAAAATTAAGCATTAAGCAGCTATTTTGACTATTGATTCATTGATAGCCAAATAGCAAAATGTGTAATAAGCCTTTGTCAATATCGAATCGAACCAAAACTATGGTTTGAGAAATTTATCTAAAGCTGCGCTATATCCCACCTGCAGTGTTGAGAAATTATTACTTGTTTGTTTCATATCGAAAAAGTATTCAAACCTAATGATGATCCTTTTTGATTTATCATCATTAAGATAAATATTGGTCATTGCTTTATAACTCCATATTTTAACAGAACTCGCCGGGACATATTTGTTATTTTTATAAAACTCATTGTATTCGGTATTAGTTAACTTAAGCGAGTCTATGCGTGGTTTTACTAAAATAAATCTCGTGCCAAAATCCATGTCTAAATATGTTGCAGCATGTATTCTTGAGCTAACCCCTACACTTAGTGCCGTGGAATTGATACCAAAGGTCTCCGGAGTTTTAATTATAACATTACCTTCTGTTGTTTTTGTACTGTCGCGTAAGGGAGTTCTATATATTGATGCTTCACCGGTAAGCGCTGTATTACCTCCCCTATAATCAAGATTTACAATATTAAACCTAACACCATAATTCAAGCTTTGATACTGTAATATATTGATACCATGTATATAAGGAATATTAGCTGGATTACTATCTGCGCTTCTTTGCACATCGAGATATCTTACTTTGTCATCAAGCTTTGAAAATTTAAAAAATATTTCGGCCTTGTTGAAAGGCGTAACTAAAATCTCGTTGGCCGGACGAACGCGATAATTTGAACGAAAAATGGGTTTTCTAAATAGCGCGGTACCGATCTTTAATTCTGATTGTATAAGTCCGTTAGGATTATTTTCATTAAAAAGGCCAATCAGGTCTGAATAAATATCAAGAGTAGCAAAAGAATACAATGACTTTTCCTTAATGGTAACAGGTTTTCCTAACTGATCTTTGTCAAAACTTAAAAGTGTTTCTGGGGCTGTAAAGTGAGCATTAGGTGCCTTGGTCGGCGGTTTAAAATCAATCAACTCATTAATTAAATAAACATAATTATTACTGTCTTTAGAGGTAGCAGAAGAAAAAGTATAGATTTCCTTTTGGAGATAGTTTGGCGCGGCATGGTTTAAAAAATCTTTAGCAAAAATAACATTCCTAATATTGTACCCTCCCCGTATCGTTTGATTTCTTTTCAATGAATACTTAGCCGCATCAACTGAATCGATATCAAAAGTGGTTCCTAACAAAAACCCGTCGAACACCTGCACTTTTGCATTCAATATTTTAAGTTTACCAACTGAAATATTTTTATAGCTTATCCCATTACTATATACAAAAGACGCATGAAAGCCAGTGCTCCTCTTACTTGTATCAACAGTAATCGTTTTATCATTTTCATTATTCCTGCCAGTATCCTTTCCCGTTTTATTAATCGTAGCATTGGAGTCCTTTCCATCTTTAACGGTTTTGCTCTTTTTACCTTTAGCAACTTGGTTCTTCTCAAAAACCTGGTATATAGGAATTTCCCTACTTATGGTAATTTCGGCCCTTAAGCTGTCATTATAAGCTACCTTATCAACATTTATTAACGAATTTCTATTCTTATCACTAAGCCAATTAACCATATCGGCGTACATTGTTTCCTTTAAATAATTTATCTGATCTATTTGATCAATAGTTAAAGGCTCGGTTTTCTTTTTTGCATTACTCACCAAAGTGTCCAATGCTTTATTAAACTCCGAACGTGATACATAAATCTCAAATTTTGACACATGAACTTCCATGCTGTCATTTAGCAAACATGTTGTACTTCCCTTGTCAAATTTACACAGCTGCATTTCAAATGACTTATTGATCATTTTAAACTCCCAGGCTAAGGCCGGAGAAATTGAAGATTTGATAGATAATTTCGTTGTATCAGTTACCCTATATTGATCTTTCCAGGTCTTTTCATAAAAAGCCTTCGCCTTTTTGTATGAATTATCCAATTTCTCGGTTCCGATTGTGTCAGCTGGTGATATGCCGTTGTCTGTTTTAACAAGCGCCAGGTAAGTAGCTGCAAACAGCTTCTTTTGACTATATGAACCATCTTTAAGACTTAGGCTAACTTCGGTTCCATTTTCCTTTTTGAGCAAAAGCTTAAAATCATTCTTATCTGTTTTAATTGCCAGCTTATTTTTACCAAAAGTGTAAAGTGTATCCTGGGCTTCAACCTTGTAAAAAGCTAAGCATAGAAGTAGAAAGATAATCGATTTTTTCATGGTGTGAGGTTTAGGCTAAATAACGTTTGATATTATATCCTTTTAGCAGGATAAAAATACATAAATACCTAATAAATAGCTAATTAACATTGTTTTTTTTTGAAAAATCCACAATTTGAAAATATTTTAATTACCGATAATTATTAGTTAATTATTAATTATAAAAAAAGCCGAACCTCTGGTTAGGGATCGGCTTTTTAGCTTATATTTTATATGTTCCTTTAACTTTAAAACACCTGGTCAAACTGATTAACGGCATCCTTACTTTCCAGCAATGAGTGGCCCATTAAAAACTCATCTACTTTGCGGGCCGTTTCGCGACCTTCGGATATTGCCCAAACAACAAGTGATTGTCCGCGGCGCATATCGCCGGCAGCAAATACTTTACTTACGTTGGTGCGGTAAACGCCTTCTTTGGCTTTAACGTTTTTGCGGTCATCCAGTTCAACGCCTAATTGAGCTAACAGGCCTGCAGGCTGCGGATACAGGAAACCCATGGCCAGGAACACACGCTGACAAGGAATTTCACGTTCTGATCCTTCAACCACATGGAATTTTACAGGGCGGCCCATAAAATCCTGCTCCCACTCTACATCTACCACTTTCAAAGCCCGCAGGTTGCCTTCATCGTCGCCTAAAAACTCCAGGGTGTTTACACCCCAGAAACGTTCAGCGCCTTCCTCATGCGAGCTGGTGGTTTTAAGCACCATTGGATATGTTGGCCATGGCATGTGCTGTGTACGCTGTGCAGGTGGCTGAAACATCACCTCAAACTGCTTAATTGATTTTGCTCCCTGGCGGTTTGATGTACCAACACAATCGCTGCCGGTATCGCCGCCGCCAATTACTACTACATCTTTGCCTGTGGCCAAAATATCATCCCCGTCAACTGCAATATCGCTTACACGTTTGTTTTGCTGTTTCAAAAAGTCCATTGCAAAATGGATGCCTTTTAATTCCCTGCCGGGGATCATCAGGTTACGTGGTACTGTTGAACCACCCGCCAGTACTACAGCATCATTATTGCGCACCAATTCATCAGCGGCAACGTTAACACCTACTTCACTGTTCAGCTTAAACACCACACCATCTTTTTCCATTACTTCTATACGGCGTTCTACTACAGTTTTCTCTAATTTGAAATCAGGAATACCGTAGCGCAATAAACCTCCCGGTTTGTCATCGCGCTCGTAAACTGTTACTGCGTGGCCTGCCTTTACCAATTGAGCTGCAGCAGCCAAACCGGCCGGACCAGAGCCTATTACAGCTACTTTTTTGCCCGATTTTACTAAAGGCGCAGTTGGTTTTACCAGGTTTTTCTGGTAAGCAATTTCAATGATATGCTTTTCAATTTCCTCGATAGCTACAGCCGGCTTGTTGATACCTAACACACATGCAGACTCGCAAGGTGCAGGACAGATACGACCTGTAAACTCGGGGAAATTATTAGTTGATGATAAAATATGGTAAGCTTCTTCCCAGTTTTGACGATACACGGCATCGTTAAACTCCGGGATAATATTACCCAGCGGGCATCCCGAATGGCAAAAAGGGATACCGCAATTCATACAACGGGCCGATTGCTGGTTCAGCTTTTCGTCGGTATATAAATTAACAAACTCTTTATAGTTTTTTACGCGTTCAGCAGCGGGAACCTTAGTTGGTAATTCCCTGTTAAACTCCTGAAATCCTGTTGGTTTTCCCATTGAAATTTAGCCTATTGTTTGATATTGTAACTTCTCTACTACTTTTTTATACTCTTTTGGATACACCTTCACAAACTGTGTAGATGCCTCGGCCCAGTTAGCCAGGATCTGCTGTGCAAGTTTACTGCCTGTAAGGCTTACATGCTTACGCAATAAGGTAAGTATCTGCTCTTCATCCTGTAACGATAGCGGATCAAGATCCACCATCTCGGTATTACAGTTCTCGGCAAAGCTGTTATCCGGGTTATAAATCCAGGCTAAACCACCGCTCATACCTGCCGCAAAGTTACGGCCCGTTTTACCAAGGATAAGTGCACGGCCACCGGTCATATACTCGCAACCGTGGTCGCCAATACCTTCTACAACAGTAGTAGCACCTGAGTTACGTACCGCGAATCGTTCGCCTGCCATACCGCCTATAAATAACTCGCCGGATGTTGCACCATATAGGGCAACGTTACCAATGATGATATTATCTTCCGGTGTAAAAGTAGCTTTCGCTGAAGGATAAATAGCCAGTTGTGCGCCTGATAAACCTTTACCTACGTAGTCATTGGCTTCGCCTTCCAACTCAAAAGAGATACCCTTGGTTGCAAAAGCACCGAAACTTTGCCCGGCCGAGCCTTTGAATTTGTAGTTAATGGTATTATCGGGTAAGCCAGCCGAACCATAGATCTTCGAGATCTCGTTTGACAGTAAGGTACCAATGGTACGGTTAACGTTGATGACATCGAACGATGCAAATACCGGTGTTTTATCTTCAAGAGCAGGTTGAGCTGCCGCTAACAACTGCCAATCCAATATCTCATCCATGCCATGATCCTGCTTTTCGCTGTTATAAAGCGTCATGCCTTTGGTATTGGTAACCGGGTGTAAAATACCGCTCAGGTCAATCTTTTTAGCCTTCCAGCTTTCCAGATGATCTTTCACTTTCAGGAACTGAACACGGCCAACCATTTCATTAATGGTACGGAAACCTAATTCGGCCATAATCTCGCGCAGTTCTTCGGCCATAAATTTAAACAGGTTCACTACGTGATCTGCCTTACCGCTAAACAGTTTCCTTAATTCAGGATCTTGCGTGGCAACACCTACCGGGCAGGTATTCAGGTGACACTTACGCATCATGATACAGCCACCGGCTACAAGCGCCGCTGTTGCAACGCCCCACTCTTCGGCTCCCATCAAAGCTGCAATGGCCAAATCACGACCGGTTTTTAGCTGGCCATCTGTTTGCAATACCACACGGCTGCGTAATTTGTTACGTACCAATGTTTGGTGAGCTTCGGTTAAACCAAGTTCCCATGGCAAGCCGGCGTGTTTTACCGAGCTTATTGGCGATGCACCTGTACCGCCATCGTATCCGGCAATCAGGATAACATCAGCATGTGCTTTGGCCACGCCTGCTGCTATTGTACCCACACCTGCTTTTGATACCAATTTCACATTGATACGTGCAGCACGGTTAGCATTTTTTAAATCGAATATCAACTGCGCCAAGTCTTCGATAGAGTAAATATCGTGGTGCGGCGGTGGAGAAATTAAGCCTACACCAGGGGTTGAGTGACGGGTTTTAGCAATCCAGTCATCAACTTTATGACCAGGAAGTTGTCCGCCTTCGCCTGGCTTAGCGCCTTGTGCCATTTTTATCTGCAATTCATCGGCATTGGTCAGGTAATTTGATGTTACACCAAAACGAGCAGATGCTATCTGCTTAATAGCCGAACGCATGGAGTCGCCGTTGGCCATTTTTTCGTAACGCATTTCATCCTCGCCGCCTTCGCCGGTGTTACTTTTACCACCTATGCGGTTCATGGCAATAGCCATGGTGCTATGCGCCTCGTGAGATATAGAACCGAATGACATGGCGCCTGTTGCAAAGCGTTTCATGATATTTTCGGCCGGTTCAACCTCGTCAATGCTGATAGCTTCGCGGTGATGGGCAAAGTCAAGCAATCCCCGAATGGTAAAATGCTTTTCGGTTTGCTCGTTAATTGCTTTAGCGTAATTTTTGTACACGTTGTAATCATTGCTACGGGTAGCATGTTGTAATAAGTGTACAGTGGTTGGGTTAAATAAGTGCGCTTCGCCCCTGCGTTTCCATTGGTAAATACCACCTTCGGGCAATAAATTGTCGGCTCCCTTGGTGTTAAAGCCCATGCGGTGTTTGCATAGCGCTTCGCGGGCTATTTCGTCAAGGCCCAAACCGCCAATACGGGTAACAGCTCCGCAGAAATATTTATCTACAACCGTTTTATTTAAACCTAATATTTCAAAAACCTGCGAACCATGGTATGATTGTAGGGTCGAGATCCCCATTTTAGAGAAGATCTTCAACAAACCATCATTTATAGATTTTACGTAGTTTTTTTGTAATGTTTTAATATCATGGCTGGTTTCTAAACTGCCGTTGTTTTTAACGGTTTCGATAGTTGCCAAAGCCAGGTACGGGTTGATAGCTGTAGCGCCAAATGCCAGCAAGCAGGCAAAGTGGTGCACTTCCCACGCATCCCCGGTTTCAACAACCAAGCCTACAGCGCCGCGGCGGCCTTTTTTAATCAGGTGATGATGTACCGCAGATACCGCCAATAATGTAGGGATGGGCGCGTGCTCCGAATCTACAGCACGATCCGACAGGATCAATACTTCAAATCCATCATCAACGGCATCCTCGGCATAGCGGCAAAGCCTTGCTATACCTTTTTCTAACGAGCCGGGCATACCATCGGCTACAAAGTAAGTTTGCAGCGTTTTGGCATGGAAAAGGCCGGTATCAATACTCCGTAGTTTTTCTAACTGGTGGTTTTTTAATATCGGGTGTTTTAAAACCACACAATGGCAGTGCATTTTATCTTCATCCAGCAAGTTACCGTTGTTTCCGATAAAAGTTGCCAAACTCATTACCAGGCGCTCGCGGATCGGGTCGATAGGCGGGTTGGTTACCTGGGCAAAAAATTGCTTAAAGTAGCTTGATAAATGTTGTGGTTTATCAGATAATATAGCCAAAGGCACATCGGTACCCATGGAGCCTACGGGCTCTTTACCATCAACAGCCATAGGCTTAATAATGGTGTCTATATCCTCGCGGCTATAACCAAATACCTGCTGGTAACGGAATACAGAAGCTTCTGATAGCTGAGCGAATGCCAAACGGGGTTCGGTAAGTTCGCTCAGGTTTATTTTATAATTCTCCAGCCAGCGGCCATAAGGCTGCCTTGAAGAAATTTGTTTTTTAATTTCATCATCGGTAATTATCCTGCCTTTTTCGGTATCAATCAGCAACATTTTACCAGGTTGCAAACGACCTTTACGTACTACGGTACTTTCGTCGATAGCCAGAGTACCCGCCTCCGATGCTGCTATAACGCGGCCATCGTTGGTAATTACATAACGCAAGGGGCGGAGGCCATTTCTGTCCAATAAAGCACCTACCAGTTTACCATCGGTAAAGGTGATAGCGGCCGGGCCATCCCATGGCTCCATCAAAGTAGCATGGTATTCGTAAAACGCCTTTTTAATAGGATCCATGTGTACGTTGCCGTCCCATGCCTCGGGTACCAGCATCATCATTACATGTGGTAACGAACGGCCCGAGTGTAACAGAATTTCGATGATATTATCCAGACAGGCAGAGTCTGACTGGTTGTTATCAATCACCGGCATAATCATTTCCATTTCTTCGGCCGTGAAGTACGACGAAGCATATGATTTTAAACCGGCATAAAACCAGTTTAAGTTGCCGGTTAAAGTATTGATCTCGCCATTATGGGCAATCAGGCGGAAAGGCTGAGCCAGTTTCCACGATGGGAAAGTATTGGTAGAGAAACGTGAATGGATCATGGCAAAGCCAGATGCAATACGCGGATCAGTTAAATCAGCATAATATTTACGCAGCTGGTAAGTAGTTACCTGGCCTTTGTAAACAATTGTTTTGCAGGATAACGATGTAAAATAAAAATATTCAGATGCGCCGGGAATGGTATCCGTAATAGTTTTATTGATGTACCTGCGTAATATAAAAAGCTTCCGCTCAAAGTCATCCGCATTAGTAATGTGGTGCGGGCGGGCAATAAATATCTGCTCCACATCCGGCTCTGCCTGGCGGGCTGTTTCGCCAACTGCCATTGAATCAACGGTCAATTTGCGGTAACCTAATTTAACAAGGCCAAGCTTTTCTATCGCATTGGTAATCACAATGCGGCAGGCCTTTTTTTGTGCCGAGTCTTTCGGGAAAAAGATCATCCCAACACCATACTCGCCCGGTTCGGGCAGGCTGATCTCGAGGTTTGAGCATTCCTCCATTAAAAACTCATGGGGCAGTTGTATTAATATACCGGCACCATCGCCGGTTTCAGGATCACATCCGCAGGCACCGCGGTGTTCCATGTTCTCGAGCATCGTAAGCGCATCATCAATAATCTGGTTACTTTTATGACCATTTATGTTGGTTATAAATCCAGTTCCGCACGAATCGTGTTCAAATTCTGGCCTGTAAAGGCCCTGGTTGCTATCAGTTTGATTCATCTTTAAGAGTAAACCGTTTATAAAGGGGTGTAACAACGAAGTTACCAATTTGCAAATAAATTATAAAATTTATCGGAATTTTTAAAGATTTCTAAAAATTCGATTATCTATATCATATTTATTTAACAAAATGACAACATAAACAATGAATTATTATGATTAAGTAAATGAAATATGTTGTTTTCTTATTTAGAATCGGTATAAAGTTGCACCAATTTACCGCTATTCATTTATACAATCGGTAAATATACCAATAACAGAATAAAATTTTGTTGGTTAAATCTATGTGAAGAGTAGACTATTTTGGGAAAGTTGATGGTTCATAGATCATGGTTCATGGCCGGATACATAAGATGGCATATTTAGCTGCACGGAACTACTTACATTAAGCAAAAAACGGCCATGAACTATGAACCATTAACTATGAACACATAAAAAACTACTAACTTCGCCAAAAATTAAAATTAGATGTCTGCAAAAGTTAAAGCCGTTTTTTTAGATCGCGATGGAGTATTGAACCAGGAAATGGGCGATTATGTTCGCCGTTTTGAGGATTTTCATGTACTTGATAATTTTGATGCCCTTAAAACTTTGCAGGACAGAGGTTATATGCTATTGGTAGCCACTAACCAGGGCGGCCTGGCCAAAGGCTGGTATACCGAAGAGGAACTGGCAAAAATGCACCATCACTTAAAAACTGTATATGCTGAGCATGGTGTAGTTATAACCGACTTTTTTTACTGCCCGCACCACCCTAATTTTACCGGCGACTGCGATTGCCGCAAGCCAAAACCAGGATTGTTACTACAAGGCATTGCCAAATATAATATTGACCCTGCCCTATCCTATTTTATAGGCGACCGCGAGCGCGATGTGGAAGCAGGCACCCTGGCTGGTGTTAAAGGAATTTTGATTGACAGCGATCAGCCGATTAGCACCGTATTGGATTTGATTGCGTAGATGCCAGCCCCACCCAAACCCTCCCCGGTAGGGAGGGCTTTAAAAGAAAGCTGATAAAAAGTCTCCCCTACCCGGGGGAGATTTAGAGGGGGGCTTGGGCTGGGCTTTTTAACTATTTTAAAACATTTTACCCGCTTACAACTTTTACAACTAAATTTAACAGTAAAAAAACCCTATGCAGCTAAGCCGCTATTTAAAAAACTACGACACATTTATTGCCGCGGTACTTGGCTTTGTTGCAATACAAATGTTTTGCAGTTATAGCGGTATCGGTATATCGCCAGACTCTATTATGTACACCAGCGCTGCCCGGAGCTTGAACACTAATGGTACGCTGCAAACATTTAACCATATCCCTATTGTTGATTTCCCGGTATTTTACCCCATATTTTTAGGGAGCATTATGTTTATTACCCGCATAGATCCTGTTGTTTTTGGCGCGGTATTCAATGGTTTGATGTTTGCCACGCTCATTTATACCGCCGGTTGGATCATGCAGCGTTTTGTGCCCGCAAACTGCGTTTACAAGTGGCTGATGCTGGTAGCCATTATATTAAGTCCGGCGTTATTGCAGGTATACTCCTACTTATGGTCCGAAACGTTATTTATAGTAGAAACCTTGTTTTTCCTGGTGGCTTTCAGGCAGTATTTGCTGAAGCATACGGTTAAAGCTTTGATAGTAGCGGCTTTAATTGCTGCAATAAGCTGCGTTACCCGTTATGCCGCAGTTACCATTGTTGGCACCGGCGGCTTACTTTTATTGCTGGACAGGGTTTTGCCGCTTAAAAAGAAGATCATACATATTATTATATACGGGTGTGTTTGCATTTCGCTATTGGTAAGTAATTTGGTTTTTAATGCTTTTATGTCGGGCACTACTACCGGGCCGCGGGAGCCTTCAATAACCTCATTTGGCAAAAACCTGTATTACTTTGGCAACGTGGTTTGCGACTGGATGGGGCTTACACCTAACCAATACTGGTTATCTGTGCCATTGGCTATTTTAATATTCGGTGGTTTTATAGCTGCCCTGGCTTACAACTATTACCGCAGGCACCTGGATAGTTTTGAAAACCTGGCCATAACTTTTGCTTTGGTGTATGGCTTATTTATAGTGGTGTCGTCAACCTTTTCGCGGTACGAGCGTATTAACCATCGCCTGCTGGCACCTATATACATCCCCGCGCTTTGGGGTTATACCAGCTGGGGACTGCTGCTGCTTAAAAAAATAGTTAATGATAATACCCGCAAAATAGTGGGCGCTATTATGATCGTCCTGATGCTGGGTTTTGTAACCAAAGAGTTTTTTATTGATAAAAACCGCTACGACGACCAGGTAAGGGACGAATACGGCAACCCGGGATATACTGACGAAAGCTGGATGGATTCGCCGTTTGCGGCTTATCTTAAAACCATGGATAAAAGCCAGTTCGACCCGAAGGTTACCATTTATACCGATGCGCATGAGGCGGTTTACTTTTTCTCGGGCATGTCATCCTACCTGGTGCCTCATCGGTTTTTTAAAAAGGATATAGCCAAATTTTACACTTTTAAGCATTATTACCTTATCTGGTTTAAAAGCCTCGAAAACCCGGAACTGATTAACATAAAAGATATCCAAAAGGTAAAACAGCTGAGGCTGATTAAGGATTTTGGGGACGAGGGTGCAATTTATGAGTATGATGAAAGTCAGAACCGGAATTAAACGAATTTGTCGAATTAACAGAATTTCAAAACCAATTCGGTCGTTTTCCAGGTGTAGTTAATAAGTTATCCTCGAAAAGCCACTTTTCAAATTCAATAAATTCCATTAATTCGTTTAATTCCGGTTCTGACACAAATTCACTTTTAATTTTGATTTAAAAAACATCTGTCTATATTTGCGCCAGACTTACCCGTATACTATAAAAAAATGAACGGTATCGCATTACATCATCTTCATCTGCATCACCACCATGTGGTGATCAGCTAAATATGTATGTTTCTACGCGAAATAACAACCTCCGTTTGTACTCTTTTTTATTATAGTTCATAAATTCAATTCTTTTGAAAACACTTAAAATAGCGATCCAGAAATCTGGTCGTCTCAACGAAAAATCTGTCGAATTATTAAAAAATTGCGGCTTAAACTTCGAAAACTACAAAAGTTCACTAATCTCGCCTGTTTCCAATTTCCCTTTAGAGATTCTTTTTCTGCGCGATGATGATATCCCCGAATATGTTCAGGATGGCATTGCCGACCTGGGTATAGTAGGCGAAAATGTGATAGAAGAAACCGAAGTTGAAGTAAGCTATCTGCAGCGTCTTGGCTTTGGCAAATGCTCGCTTAAAATAGCGGTACCAAACAATAATGATATTGCTACCCTTGCCGATTTAAATGGTAAAGCTATAGCTACTACCTACCCTGTGATATTGGGCAAATTCCTGAAAGCCCAGGGTATCGAATCAGATATCCGTACCATTTCGGGCTCGGTTGAAATCTCTCCCGGCCTGGGCTTGTCTGATGCTATTTGCGATTTGGTATCAACCGGCGGTACGCTAAAAAGCAATGGTTTAAAAGCATTTGCCGATGTAATGTCATCAGAAGCCATCCTGATTAGCAGTAAAGCCACTGAAAGCAATGACCTTGTTCAGGAATTGATACAACGCATCCAATCGGTTTTGCGCGCCAAAGAGACTAAGTACGTGGTACTTAACGTTCATAAAGATAACCTTGATACAGTGATTGCTTTATTGCCGGGGGTTAAAAGCCCGTCGGTAGTGCCATTGGCCGAAGCTGATTGGGTTGCAGTACACACCGTTATCCCGGAGCGCGATTTTTGGGACAGGATAAGCCAGCTAAAACAAGCCGGCGCGCAAGGCATTGTAGTAATGCCGATTGAGAAGATAATTCTTTAAGCCCCCCAGCCCCCTAAAGGGGGAGCGAAAGTGGCTGCAACATAAATATTAACCTTTTAAATTCCTCCTTTAGGGGGTTAGGGGCTCTATGAAACTATTTAAGTATTCAGAACTTACTGCAAAAGATATCCAGAAACTGGTTCAGCGTAATGTTGACCCGGCAAATGAGATTCGTGCTGTTGTGGAGGAAGTGATTGCCAACGTGCAGCAGCACGGCGACAGCGCCCTGATTGACTATGCCCAAAAGTTTGATAAGGTAGCGCTAACTAAGCTTTTTTTGGATAAGGCCGAGTTGGAGGAACTGGCTGAAGCTATTACGCCAGAGCAAAAAAATGCCCTGGAAACCGCTTACAGCAATATTTACAAATTCCACCAAACACAGCTAAAAACCGAGGATAAGGTAGAAACCATGCCCGGCGTTACATGCTGGCGCGAGTTAAGGCCGATTGAAAAAGTTGGTTTATATATCCCCGGCGGATCTGCTGTTTTGCCAAGCACATTTTTAATGCTGGGCATCCCGGCGCGCATTGCAGGCTGCCATGAAATTGTTGTTTGCTCGCCTCCGCAAAAAAGCGGCAAGGTAAATGCTTTTATAGCCTATGTGGCGCTATTGTTAGGAATCGATAAAATTTATTTAGTTGGTGGCTCACAGGCCATAGCAGCAATGGCTTACGGTACAGAAAGCATTGCTAAGGTTGATAAGATATTTGGCCCCGGCAACCAGTTTGTAACCAAAGCTAAAACGCTTATTCAGTCTACTACTACTACGGCTATCGATATGCCGGCAGGCCCGTCAGAAGTATTGGTTATTGCAGATGATACCGCTATTCCGGCTTATATAGCTGCCGATTTATTGGCGCAGGCCGAGCATGGTATTGACAGTCAATCGGTGTTGGTTTGCACATCGGCTACCATTGCGGAAGCGACTTTGGCAGAAATAGAAAAACAATTACCCGTATTACCAAGGGCCGAAATTGCCGGTTTAGCGTTGGATAACTCCTACATTGTAGTAACATCCAGCCTGGCCGAAGCCATGGATTTCAGTAACCGGTATGCGCCTGAACACTTAATATTGGCAACACACAGCTGGGAGCAGATAACCGGAAGTATCATTAATGCGGGCTCGGTTTTCCTGGGCAATTTAACGCCAGAGAGCGCCGGAGATTATGCATCGGGTACCAACCATACTTTGCCAACCAGCAGTTACGCAAGGGCTTACTCGGGCGTATCGGTAGATTCTTTTGTAAAAAAAATCACGTTCCAGCACATCACCCGCGAGGGAATTCAAAATATTGGCCACACGGTTGAAATTTTGGCCGAGATGGAAGGATTGCATGCGCACAGGAATGCGGTAAGTGTTAGAAAAAGCCCCCAAACCCCCTAAAGGGGGATTACGTCCTAAAGCTTTAGGTACGCAAATTAAGATTTATTAAAATGAGTGAAGAATTAAAACAACAATACTATAGTGGCCCCGATGGAAACTCCCCCTTTAGGGGGCTGGGGGGCCTACTCAGAGAGAACATCAAAAAGCTTGTCCCCTATTCATCGGCACGTGATGAGTACCAGGGCGAGGCCAGTGTTTTTTTAGATGCAAATGAAAATGCCTACGGTTCACCATTAGCAAAGCAATTTAACCGCTACCCTGATCCTATGCAATACGCCATTAAAATGCGGTTAAGCGAGATCAAGGGCGTACCTGCGCGTAACATATTTATAGGAAACGGCAGCGATGAAGCTATCGATATCCTTTTCCGCAGCTTTTGCAACCCAGGTGTTGATAACGTGATCCTGGTGCCCCCTACGTATGGTATGTACGAGGTATCGGCCAACATCAATGATGTGGAGGCCCGCAAGGTTTTGCTGACCGAAGATTATCAGCTGAACTTAGAAGGCATTGCCGAAGCTATCGACGAGCATACCAAACTGATATTTATATGTTCGCCAAATAACCCAACGGGCAATTCCATTAACCGCGCGGATGTTGAAACATTGCTGGCAAACTTTAATGGTATTGTAGTGGTTGATGAAGCCTACATCAATTTCAGCCGTCAAAAAACTTTTATTCAGGAACTTACCGAATATGCCAATTTAGTGGTGATGCAAACCTTATCCAAAGCATGGGGCCTGGCTGGCCTTCGTGTTGGGATGGCCTTTGCCAGCGAAGAGATTATCGAGGTGATGAATAAAGTTAAACCACCTTACAACGTTAACGAGTCATCGCAGCAACTGGCATTAGAAGCCCTGACAAACGTTGACCAGGTAAATGGCTGGATAAAAGAAACCCTTTTACAACGCGACAGGCTGGTACTCGCTTTAAAGGAATTTGATTTTGTGGTAGATATTTATCCATCAGATGCCAACTTCATTTTGGTGAAAACTACTGATGCCAACGGTATTTATAAATTTTTAGTGGGTAAAGGCATCATCGTACGCAACCGCTCAAAAATTGATTTGTGCGAGGGCAGCTTACGCATTACCGTGGGCACCCCCGAAGAAAACACCATATTATTGGACACCCTACAGAATTTTGGCCCCTCGTTACTTTAATTGAATGAAGATTTATTTAATGCCAAGTACAGCTGGACGATATGGAGGAGGATTAAAAGGAAACCTCGAATATCTTGTTGCGATCATCCAAAACAGATTGGATAGTTCTGGGTTCGCATCTTCGTTCAATGAATTTTGGTTAACATTCTTTTATTCCCCACTATATGTTTTGCCTGGTGTTGTTGGAATTGAGAATGATTTTAAAAAAGTGTTCGAAACTCTTCCATCTTCCTTTTTAAACAGACGTTATAAAAAGATCGATGTTAGTTTAAAAGCGTTTGAGTTTTCCGAGCATTTAGATAAGGCCGATCAAAAAAAATATGAACATCAGTTTGAGGTTGACAACCAATATAAAAACCTATCTGAAATTGATTTAGCACACGTGTTGATTGACAAATATCTTGAAGCGGGCTCAATTGTTAAATCAAAGCTAAAAAAAGACGACCTTTTTGATTTTGAGACATTTAAAAATGTATTACTCTTATTAAAAAGTCAAATCAGCACTAATTTTCTTGAATCAGAAAATATTAAACTTGCAGCAAAATCCAAAGCGGATACCTTAAAGCACGCAATTGATTTAAGAGAGGAAAGATCGGGATCAAATAAGGTTAAAGACAAAAGGATTAGGGATTTCAGGGTATATGATTTCGATTTGGGAGCAAAAGCTCTTTACCCATATGCATATCAGTATTGCGAGATCTTTTTGAACATTTTAAGAAGTAAAAATTTGTTATGCCCTGTGTATCACCATTTATATATCCAGGTTTGCAAAACGATGGATGTATGCCTGGAGCGATCATTTACTCTTGATCATTGGTATATAAATGGCCTTTCAGTGATAGACTATGATAGGTACTTACAGCAAAGTGACGCTGAAAAAGAACAGACTGTATTCGATGTTATTGTAAATGGCTTAAGGGATATTGCTCACATCGATAAACTTGACAGCGAGATCATTGAAAGTACTATACAAGAGATAAAACAAAAGGGCCTGGACACGGAATTAGTATATGAAGTGATTGAAAATAAACGATACAAATTAATAGTCAGCTATTTTTCCCGTAGCATGGAAGAAGAGAGCCCTATTTATTTTACGGTATTAGATAAAACCTCGGGCAAATCGGGAAAGGTACAAATAGGCAAAGCAGAAAACTCCCAAATATACCTTTGGCTGCAGAAGATCACGCTAAGTGGCAGCCAAATTAAAGTTAAATCCAGCAATTCAATTACGGCCGATGTTTATTTAAAAAATAAACTCCGAAGTATGGAATTCAACATAAAAGATATCTTAAATGGATAAATCAAAAAAAATACTCTTTGTTGATCGTGATGGTACCATGATTAACGAAACGCCGGACGAGCAAATCGATTCGTTCGAAAAACTTACTTTTTACCCCGGGGCGTTAACTTACCTGCCCAAAATAGCCAAAGAACTTGATTTTGAACTGGTAATGGTTACCAACCAGGATGGTTTAGGTACCGCCGTTTATCCCGAAGATACTTTTTGGCCGGTGCATAACTTTATCCTCAAAACATTTGAAAGCGAGGGCGTAAAGTTTGCCAACCAAATTATCGACCGCACCTTTGCGGCCGACAAAGCCCCTACCCGTAAACCGGGAACTGCCTTGCTTACGCAATACCTTAACACAGAGAAATACGACCTTAAAAATTCTTTCACCATCGGCGATAGGAAAAACGATGTGCTGCTTGCTAAAAACCTGGGTGCCAAAGCAATCTGGTTAAATAACCAATCTAACTTAGGTGGTGGCGAATTTACCGAAGCAGATCATATTGGCGATACCATCGCATTGGAAACTACCGACTGGCAAAAAATCTACGAATTTCTAAAACTGGGAGAACGCGTGGTTGAGCATCGCCGCAGCACCAAAGAAACTGATATCTACATCAAAATAAACCTGGATGGTACCGGCGAAGCCAAAGTATCAACCGGCCTGCATTTTTTTGACCACATGCTGGATCAGATTGCCCGCCATGGCAGCATCGACCTGGAAGTGATTGCCAAAGGCGATCTGCATATTGATGAACACCACACTGTTGAAGATACGGGCATCGCTTTAGGCGAGATTTTCGCCACTGCTTTAGGCAACAAAATGGGTATTGAACGCTATGGTTTTTGCCTGCCTATGGACGATTGCCTGGCGCAGGCAGCTATTGATTTTGGCGGCCGTAACTGGATAGTTTGGGATGCCGAATTTAAACGCGAAAAAGTTGGAGATGTGCCCACCGAAATGTTTTACCATTTCTTCAAATCATTTAGCGACGCGGCAAAATGCAATTTGAATATAAAAGCCGAAGGACAGAACGAACATCATAAAATAGAAGCTATATTTAAAGCCTTTGCGAAGGCAATAAAAATGGCCGTTAAACGTGATGTAAATAAGATGGTTTTACCATCGACCAAAGGATTACTTTAAGTTGGCAGCAGGCAGTTTTCAGTAGGCAGTGAAAAAGCATTGTCAATTAAAACTGCAGCTCAATGCAAACTAATAACTGCAAACTAAATGATTGGTATAATAAGATACGGCGCCGGTAATATTTTTTCGCTTACAGCGGCGTTGGAGCGGTTGAGCATACCTTACGGCATGATCAATAGCGAAGAAGATTTTGATAAGTACGACCGATATATCATCCCTGGTGTTGGACATGCGGGCGCAGCCATGAGCAAATTGGAGTCGACAGGATTGGTTCCCACGATTAAAGCGCTAAAAAAGCCCACTTTGGGCATTTGTGTGGGAATGCAGTTACTCACCTCCTACTCGGAAGAGGGAGATTCTACCCTGCTTGGCCTGTTCCCTATTAAAACTTTAAGGTTTAAGGACAGCAATTTATACAAGGTACCGCATACCGGCTGGAACCAGGTTTATCCCGAAAAGGAAAACCCATTATTTGAAAATATACCGTCAGGATCACATTTTTACTTTGTACATTCATACTTTATTGAGTATGATAAAGCGTACACTTTACTATCGGCCAATTATAACAATGAATTTTCGGCATCAATTTGGCGGGATAATTTTTATGGCGTACAATTTCACCCCGAAAAATCGGGAGTGTACGGCGAAACACTTTTAACAAACTTTTCAAAAATATAAAAGACATGTACATAATTCCCGCTATCGATATTCTGAATAAAAAAGTAGTTAGGCTACGTGAGGGTGATTACCAACAGGTAACAGAATATGATGTAACGCTCGAAGAAATGATTGAGCGTTACCAAAGCAATGGCACCAACTTTATCCATATTATTGACCTGAACGGCGCTAAAAACGATTTCAGCAACCAGCAATACCTGTTTGATGTGATCCGTAAAACCGACATGAAGGTGCAATACGGTGGCGGTATCCGCAGCATCGAAAAAGTAAAAGAGTTGATTGATTCGGGCGTTCACCGGGTTATTGTGGGCACACAGGCATTAACCAACCCCGAATTTTTGCCCCAATTAGGCAAAGAGATTTGCGGCCGCGACAAGTGTTCCGACCAGGTGGTTATCGCAATAGATGTGTTGGACGAAGTGATCAAATACTCAGGCTGGATGGAAAGCTCACCTATTAAACTGATGGACTACGTTGATAAATGCCTTGCCTTAGGATTTTTCCGTTTTTTATGTACCGATATCAACAAAGACGGCAAACTGGGCGGCGCGGGTATTGAGCTTTACGAAAAACTGCTCGACCATTCGCCTTTCATTAAACTGATAGCATCCGGAGGTGTAAGCTCGATGGATGACGTAGAGAAACTGAGCCGTTTGAAGGTAGAATCGGTAGTTGTAGGTAAAGCGATCTATGAGAACAGGGTAACTATCGAAGATGTAAAAAACTGGAATTTAGAGGCATTGATTTCAATTTAAGCCCCCTAACCCCCTAAAGGGGGAACCATAGTTGCATAAAACATGAAGAAAAAGATGTTTTTGGGCGCTGGTGCTCCTATCTTTAGGAATGCAGAGGAACTTCGTTATCGGATGACTGCTACTGAGGAACTACTTTGGGGATATCTGAAAGGCAAACAATTAGGCGTAAAATTTAGACGCCAACACCCTCTTGGTATTTACGTAGCTGATTTTTATTGCCATCAACATAAGTTGTTAGTTATCGAACTAGACGGCGGCATCCATTTGCAACCAGAGGTAGCTCAAAACGATATTGAACGGCAGCGCAATTTAGAACTTGACGGCCTAAAGGTAATACGATTTACAAATGATCAAATCTTTAATAATCTTAATAAAGTATTGGAACAAATAACCACGCAAATCAAAGGCTCCCCCTTCAGGGGGCGGGGGGGGCTCGCCAAGCGAATTATCCCTTGTTTAGACGTTAAAGACGGTCGCACCGTAAAAGGCGTAAACTTTGTTGACCTGCGCGACGCTGGCGACCCAGTTGAACTGGCCTGGAACTATTCGCGCCAGGGAGCCGACGAACTGGTATTCCTGGATATTACCGCAACTGTTGAGCGCCGTAAAACTATGGTGGACCTGGTGAAAGCCGTGGCCAGGCAAATAAATATCCCTTTTACCATTGGTGGCGGTATTAACGAAATTGCCGATGCCGATGCACTTTTAAACGCCGGTGCAGATAAGATCTCGATCAACTCGGCAGCGGTACGTAATCCGGCTTTAATTGATGAACTGGCCAAGGCATTTGGCGTTCAGTTTGTGGTAATTGCTGTAGACACCCGCGGCATTGGCGACAAAAACATTGTACACCTGAATGGCGGCAGATTACCTACTGAACGCGAAACGTTAGAGTGGATCATGGAAGCCGAAAGCCGTGGTGCCGGCGAAATTTTGCTTACATCAATGGATCATGATGGTACAAAAGCTGGTTTTGATAACAAGCTATTAAAAATTGTGAACGATGCGGTACACATCCCTGTAATAGCCTCGGGCGGGGCAGGTTCGGTACAGCACTTTGTTGACGTATTTGAAAAAACAAATATTGATGCAGCTTTAGCAGCGTCGGTATTTCACTATGGCGAGATATTGATTCCGGATTTGAAAGCGGTATTGAAGAGCAATAATATAGAGGTGAGGATATAGGGTGGCGGGGTTCAGGTGGCGAGGCTCGGGCGTTGTTAGTTTTAAAACAAACGTTTTACCCGAACCACGAACCTGGCAACCGGCAATAACTCTTCTACCCGCGTTAGGGATTGCAGCGGATACCGGCCCGTGATTAAGGCCTGTGCAGTATGAGCGTAAAGCCCGGGCCAAAGGTAACGCCCTTACACTCACACGTGAGGTAGCTGCCTGTGAGGACACAGTCAGCGGGAGAGACGTAGATGCATGGTGTAGAACACACCCCGGCCAGCGCTCAGGGCTCACACGCCCCCGAATTTGATTGAATATAACACGAACCTGGCAACCTGGAGCAGGAACCAGAACAACAGATACAATGAATATAGATTTCAACAAAACAGACGGTTTAGTACCGGTTATTATACAGGACGAGCAAACCTTAGAGGTGCTGATGCTGGGCTACATGAACCAGGAGGCTTATGATAAAACCGTACAGGAAAATATAGTTACATTTTTCTCCCGCTCAAAAAACCGCCTGTGGACCAAGGGCGAAACCAGCAGCAACTTTTTGCATGTAAAAAACATCAGCATTGATTGCGATAATGATACTTTGCTGATTAAAGTTAAAGCTGATGGCCCTACCTGCCATACCGGCTCGCGCAGTTGTTTTAACACCGGCTATAATCAAAACTTTATTTTGGAGCTGGAAAACATTATTGCCGATAGATACGAAAATCCGGTGGAAGGATCATATGTAAATAAGCTGCGGAATAAGGGACTCAACAAAATAGCTCAAAAGGTTGGTGAAGAAGGCGTTGAAACCGTTATAGCCGCTTTGGCCGAAACAGAAACCGACTTGATTAATGAGTCGTCTGACCTGGTTTTTCACCTGTTGGTTTTGCTTCGCGAAAAGGGACTGACGTTGGAAACGATAGCTAAGAACCTGGAAAACAGGCATAAATAGTCATTAGTCATTAGTCATTAGTCATTAGTCATTAGTCATTAGTCATTAGTCATTAGTCATTAGTCATTAGTCATTAGTCATTAGGGAAACTTATGGTGAGGTCTGTTGTTTTTTATATTTTGCTGTTTTGTTTCTTTTTTATTGGCAATGCCAATGCGCAACAAGATAGGCTTAGGGAGAAGATTGCCGAAATTGCGAAGGATGCAAAAGGTACTATTGGGGTTTCGGTATTAAACCTTGAAACGGGTGATACGTTAACATATAACGGCTACCTGCGCCAGCCAATGCAGAGTGTGATGAAGTTCCCGATTGCCATTACCGTTTTGCACGAGATTGACGAAGGGAAATTCACATTAGATCAGCTGGTTCGCCTGGATAAAAGCGATTTATTTAAAACATACAGCCCCTTGCAGGATAAATATCCGGCGGCAAATGTGGATGTTTCGATAAGGGAGTTGCTTAGCTATATGGTATCGTTAAGTGACAATGTTGCCTGCGACAAGCTTTTAAAAGTTTTAGGCGGAACGGATGCGGTAGAGGCCTATATTCACCATATCGGGATCAAAAACTTCTCGATAAAAGCCTCCGAATATCAAATGGCGCAGGCCTGGGATGTGCAGTTTACCGATTGGGTGATGGCCTCCGAGCTTACGCATTTATTGAACGTAGCATTTAAGCCTAATTTCCTTTCGGCGGCCAGCCACACCTATTTATGGAAAATCATGCAGGAAACCTCAACCGGCCCCAACCAGATTAAAGGCTTGCTGCCTGTTGGTACAATAGTATACCATAAAACCGGCCGCTCGGGCACCAACGAAAAAGGGATTTCGGCAGCTACCAACGATACCGGTATTATTACACTACCTAACGGTAATCACCTGGCTATTGCCATTTTGGTTACCAATTCGCCCGTTGATTTAAAAGCCCGCGAATTGGTTATTGCCCGCATAGCAAAGGCCGCCTATGACGAAGCCATAAAATAGATTACGTCAAGGCTAATATCAAAACAACTCATCTCCGTCAAAAATCTTACTTTTGCTTATAGCCCAATATCAACTGCAAATTAAAAATCTTGCTACTTGATACTTGCTACTTGATACTAACATAATGATTGCAGAAAAAATAGCCGAACTTACCGGGCATGGCAACCCCATTTTCACTTTGGAGCTATCACAAAAACCGGGAATACTATTTACCGGCGGCAATGATAAAGGATTGGTGGAGTGGAGCCTGAAAACAAACGCCTTCATTAAAGTGATGTTCCCGGTTAATGCATCAATTTACGCCATTCATTGCCCGGCGGGTTACCCGTTAATGTTTGCGGGCCTGCGCAGCGGCCAGGTGCTGGTTTTTGATTTTATACAGCAAAAGGTTATCAAGTCACTTAATTATCATCTAAAACCGGTGTTTGATATCAAGTCTGTCAATGGTAAAAAAGAGCTGCTGATAGCTTCTGAGGATGGCACAGTGTCGGTATGGGGCCTTGCCACATTGGATATGGTGCACAGCATCAAAGTATCCGCCGATACAGTACGTTGTATAGCGGTTTCGCCCGATGAAAAACAGGTTGCTTTTGGCTGCAGGGATAACGTGGTTAAAATTTACGATTTAGAGGATTACACTTTAGTTAAAGCACTGCATGGGCATACCATGTCGGTTTTTGCCTTGGCTTACAGCACCGATGGCGCTTACTTAGTATCCGGCGGCCGTGATGCACAGGTTAAAATCTGGGATACAATATCGTACCAGCTGGTTAAAAACATCCCGGCACATTTGTTTGCTGTTAACCATATTCTCTTCCACCCTACCCAGCCTTATTTTGCTACAGCCAGCATGGATAAAAGCATTAAAATTTGGGGAGCCGATGATTTTAAACTGTACAAGATCATCAGCCGCGAAAAAGGATACCCAAGCCATCCGCTGTCAATAAATAAACTGGCATGGAATGGAGATCAGCTATTATCAGTAAGTGATGATAAAAATATTTTTATTTGGGATATAAAATTTTAACGTACGCTCCTGCTTAAAAAAACCTCCGGATGCTATGCAAATTGTGTGTGTGACGCTTTAACTCTTCCGAATAAATGCCGTCGTTATCAATAGGGTCTATTTTCACCTTTCCTGAAGCATGAATTATTTGTCCGCCGTTTAATAAAATACCCACATGGGTTACACGTCCTTCGGTATTATTAAAAAAAGCCAGATCGCCCAGACGGGCGTTGTTTAAACTGTCAACTTTTTCGCCTTCAAGGGCTTGTTGACTTGCATCGCGTTTTATTTTTATTTTATTAAGATTAAATACCACCTGTGTAAAGCCCGAGCAATCGATGCCAAAATGAGTACGCCCCCCCCATAAATAAGGCGCGTTTAAAAACGATTTGGCCGTAGTTGCAATATCTTCCTTTTCGCCTATTTCGCCAATGATCTCGAATTTATCATTCCCTATTTTGCAGGTTGTTCCCTTTAAACCGGCAAGTGAGCTGCCTGCAGGCAAATAAAGTATTGAGTTATCAATAATTTTCCAGGCCTGGGTAACCGCCCGGTAAGTTAAAGGCGGAGGCATATTTTGTTGGCTTTTATAGGCTACATGCCCGAACATGGCAAATTGCAGCCTGCCTATCCAGCCCGTATAATTATCAGTTGTTGTAACAATTTTAACCCAGCGTTCGGCCCACTCCTTAATTTCAAAAGTTTCGCCAAATAACACCTGCGATACCTGTTCGCTCCTGTCATCAGGCAAAGCGCGAAGCGGGATTACAGCAAGGTTACAAATACCATATTCCATAGATCAGATTAAATGCAAAAATTAATGTAACTAAGATGCAATAAGCGATCAATAATTACACCGTTTTAATTGGTTTTCAAGATATATTTTAGCTGTGGAGGAGATTAAAGCTAAAATTTACAAGGCTAATTTATTAAATTATTAAACGCCAAATAATTTTATTTAAAAAACAAGCAAAAAAAAGGGATCAGCAAGCTAATCCCTTTTCAAAATATTTTTTTTATAAAATTATTCATTCATATGCAGCCAATCTTTCTTGGCTAACAACTCTTCCTGTGTTTCGCGGATATCTTCATCATCTACGCAGCAATCAACCGGGCATACAGCAGCACATTGTGGTTCGTCATGAAAACCAACGCACTCGGTACACTTATCAGGCACTATATAATATATCTCGTCGGACAGGGCAGCCTGAGTTTCCTCGGCATTTAAAGTATTGCCATCTCCAAAATCAATAATTCCTTTAAGGCCGGTACCGTCGCTAAAGCGCCATGCCGCACCAGCATCATAAATTGCATTATTGGGGCACTCCGGCTCGCAGGCTCCGCAGTTTATGCATTCATCGGTGATTTTAATCGCCATATTTCTAAATATATAATAATCTCAATTAACTTTGCCCGTAATTTACAAGCGCACAAATATAACAAAAAAAGGCTTTAGGGGTTTAAATCCTCACCATATATATGTCAAAATTTAACATAAAAAATTCCATAAACTCATTTTCGACCTTAGGAAAGCAGTTAATTGCACCCGATGCGCAATTAATGGCCATCATTGAAGACGAACGCTACCATAACGCCTGGTTTACGCCCGAAAGTGTTTTGCAAGCCGTAACCGCCATAGGTAAAATGCTTAACGAGGACGATTTGAAAACCTGGCTCGCAAAATACAATCTTGAAAATGACGCCCCGGGCAAAAAAGTGGGCCTTATTTTGGCAGGAAATATCCCGCTGGTTGGTTTTCATGATGTGTTGTGCGTGCTGGCATCCGGCAATCATGCGCTAATCAAAGCATCATCACAGGATGCCCGCCTGATAAAAACTGTTTTAGAACGGTTAGTGGCCATTGATGGCACCTTTGCCAGCCAATTTAGTTTTATAGAGCGTTTGGCGGATTTTGATGCTGTTATAGCCACCGGAAGCAATAATAGCTCGCGCTATTTTGATTACTACTTTGGCAAAGTGCCTAACATCATCCGTAAAAACAGGAATAGTATTGCCCTGCTAACCGGCGATGAAACGGCAGAACAACTGTTTAACCTTGGCCATGACATTTTTGATTATTATGGCTTGGGTTGCCGCAATGTGAGTAAGTTGCTGGTGCCGAAGGATTATAATTTCAATTTCTTTTTTGAATCGATTGAAGATCATAAGGCCATCATCCATCACCACAAGTACAACAACAATTACGATTATAACAAATCCATCTACCTGGTAAACAGCGACAAGCATCTTGATAACGGTTTTTTGATGGTAAAGGAGGATGACAGACTGGCATCGCCACTGGCCGTGCTGTATTTTAGCTATTACGACGATCTTGCCCAGGCGCAGGAACTATTACAAAAACAAAGCGACAATATTCAGTGTATTGTTACCAATGCCACCATTAATGTAGCCAGCCAGGTGGTAAGCTTCGGCCAAAGCCAGCACCCCGCATTATGGGATTATGCCGATGGGATTGATACAATGGAATTTTTGTCAAATCTTTAAAATAACAATACCTTTGGTTTTTGAGGCGAAAGCCGAAAGGTAAAAGGCAAAAGGTTGTACCGGGTGCTTTTACCTTTCTCCTTTTACCTTTAACCTTTCACCTTAAAAAATGTATATTATAAAAGTTAAAGGCGTTGCCAAAATACCCGATTATGTACAGCTGCGGGATGATAAGTTTACGTTGCTGGCTTATTTCAGGGTAGACAGGCCCGATAAATCGTTGGATAAGGTTGGGTTGGCGGATAAGTCGGAATATATTATGAATATTATTAAGGATTTACCTTTCGGGCAGATCCTGAAATTAGAGCTATAAAAAAGATGATTGGGAACTCTATTATAAAGCTAAATGGTGTTGATATTTTTCAGCAGGCACACCTGGTACTGTCAAACGTAAACCTGCATGTTGATAAAGGTGATTTTGTATGGCTTATAGGCTCTACCGGATCGGGCAAAAGCAGCCTGCTTAAAGTTATTTACGGCGACCTGGGCATAAAAGCTGGTACCGGGCATGCCTGCGGGTACGAGTTAAGCAAGCTATCGGGCCGGGATGTGCCCTATTTACGCCGCAAGCTGGGTATAGTTTTCCAGGATTTTCAATTATTGACAGATCGCTCCATAGAGCAAAACCTGCTTTTTGTTATGCGCGCCACCGGCTGGAAAGACAAAAAGTTGATAGCCGAACGTACCCTTGACGTACTGGAAAAAGTTGGCCTGCGTTCTAAACTTAAAAAGATGCCGCATGAGCTATCCGGCGGCGAGCAGCAACGCGTGGTAATTGCCCGCGCCCTGCTTAACAACCCCGAAATTATATTGGCCGACGAACCAACCGGTAACCTTGACCCCGAAACTTCTGAAGAGATTGTACTGCTCCTAAAACAGATCAGCCAATCGGGTACCGCAGTGTTAATTGCCACCCACGATTATCATATCATCCGCACTTTCCCATCGCGCATTATTAAGTGCGAGAATGGTAAGGTTTTGGAGGATGCGGTGATATAGTCTTTTTTTCTGAACCGGAATTAAACGAATTAAAGAATGGCCGGAATTTTAAAATTCTATTAATTCAACAAATTCGTTTAATTCCGGTTCAGATAACCTCCGCTTCAGACAAAAAGAATCAGACAAATAATCCTGTCAGCCTTGCGCATATTGCGCCACTCCTGCCTGTTATAAAACATACCACTGACACCTTGTCGGCTTTACGGCTATGGCAGGATACTTGATTGGCACTATCAGCTATGAAATTTAACGACATGTTGAAGAAAAAGAAGAAAGAAAATATGGATACCCCTGAAAATATTAATGAGCCTACGCAGGAAAATTTAGCCGAAGAACAACAACTGAAAGACCAACAGGCAGAAACTGTTGAGGCTGTTGAAACCGAGGAAATACCAGGCCCTACTGCAGAAGATAAATTAAAGGCCGAACTGGCACAGGCCAATGATAAATATTTACGTTTGTATGCCGAATTTGACAACTTCCGCAGGCGCACCCAAAAAGAACGCGCCGAAGCCCGTGAAACTGAAGGCAAGGACTTAATTATTGCCCTGTTACCCGTTTTAGACGATTTTGAGCGTGCACAACGCTCTATGGAAAAAGCTGTAGACGTGGCCCCGGTTAAAGAAGGTGTAACCCTGATACAAAACAAATTAAAAAACATACTTGCCCAAAAAGGTTTAAAAGAAATGGAATCAATAGGTGCTCCGTTTGATGCCGACCTACAGGAAGCAATTACTAATATACCCGCCCCTACCGATGACCTTAAAGGCAAGGTTATCGACGAAATGGAAAAAGGCTACACCCTTAAAGACAGGGTTATACGCTTTGCCAAAGTAATTGTAGGAGCGTAAATGCATTTCGGATTTGAGATGTTGGATTTCGGATTTATTTATTCGTATCGAACACTCCACTGAAATCAAATCATAATTAAAAAACATTAAATCCGAAATCGAAAATTCGAAATCCGAAATAAAAAAATCATGGCTAAAAGAGATTATTACGATATCCTGGGCGTTTCAAAAGGATCAGATGCTGATGAGATAAAGAAGGCATATCGTAAAATGGCTATTAAATATCACCCGGATAAAAATCAGGGTGACAAAGAGGCGGAAGAAAAATTTAAGGAAGCTGCTGAAGCTTATGAAGTTTTAAGCAGTCCCGAAAAACGCCAGCGTTATGACCAGTTTGGTCATGCGGCCAATGCTTCATCGCCAAATGGCGGCGGTTATGGCGGCGGAGGCATGGATATGAACGACATATTCAGCCAGTTTGGCGATATATTTGGTGGTGGCAGTCCGTTTGAAGGTTTCTTTGGTGGCGGTGGCCGCCAGGGTGGCGGTGCCGGTGGCAGGCGTGTAGCCCGTGGCAGCAACCTGCGTATTAAAGTACGTTTAACACTTGAAGAAATTGCCAACGGCGCCGAAAAGAAAATAAAGGTTAATAAACAAATAGTCTGCAAAACCTGCGATGGCAGCGGCGCAAAAGATAAAGCATCGTTTCAAACCTGTAAAACATGTGGCGGCTCGGGCGCGGTGCGCAGGGTAACCAATACTATTTTGGGCCAGATGCAAACAACCAGCACCTGCCCTACCTGTAACGGCGAAGGCTCAACCATACTGTCAAAATGTAATGTTTGTCATGGTGATGGCGTAGTGCGTGGTGAAGAGTTGATCACAATCAACGTACCTGCCGGTGTAAGCGAAGGCATGCAGTTAAGCATGAGCGGCAAAGGTAACGCGGCCCCACGCGGCGGTGTACCGGGCGATCTGATCATTTTGATCGAGGAGATTCCGCACGAAACTTTAAAACGCGATGGTAACAACGTGATATACGATTTACATGTAAACTTTGTTGATGCAACATTGGGCACCACTGTTGAAGTACCTACCATCGACGGTAAAGCCAAAATAAAAATTGACCCCGGAACTCAAGGTGGCAAAATATTGCGACTGAAAGGCAAAGGCGTACCCGAAGTAAACTCATACCACCGTGGCGACCAACTGGTGCACATCAACATCTGGACACCAAAAATTGTAAGCCGCGAAGAGCGCGAGATACTGGAAAAACTACAAGCAAGCCCCAACTTTAAACCCAATCCGGGCAAAAACGAGAAAAGCTTTTTTGAGCGGATGAAGGAATATTTTGAGTAGTTGATAGTCGGAAAGTCAGTAAAGACGGAAAGTCCGAAAGATTTTGAGAGCCCGGAGTTTTATGACTTCGGGCTTTTTTGTTATTGGCGATTTCTGCTATCGTTTTTTGATGAGTATATTAGAATTTTGGTTCCTGCTTAACAAACATCAAAATGAGATCCCTTGCTCTAACCGTATTTTTTATAACATCCATTGCTACTGCTACCGCCCAGCAACGCGCCCGCGATCTGGGTATCAAATTTAACGGCACTACCGGCCAGTACAATGCTATTACCGATGTTAAAGGTGTTTTGGTGGGCTACAAGACATTAATAAGCGGCGACGGGCCCTTGGTTACCGGCAAAGGCCCGGTGCGCACTGGCGTTACGGTTATTATGCCAAACGGCAAATCTATCGACCCGCTGCCGGCCGGATGGTTTAGTCTTAATGGGGACGGTGAAATGACCGGCACTACCGTAATTGAAGAATATGGGCTTAACTACGGCCCCATCGGCATTACCAATACCAATAGCGTTGGTGTGGTAAGGGATGCTATAGGCGAGTGGAATGTAAAAAACTTCAGCAAAGGCTCGTTGGTTGATTTCTCTTTTGGCTTGCCCGTTGCTGCCGAAACTTTCGATGGCGTATTAAATGATATTAACGGATTTCACGTAAAAAAAGAAGATGTGTTCGAGGCGCTGAATACTGCCCATGGAGGCAAAGTAGAAGAAGGAAACGTTGGCGGCGGCACGGGTATGTCGTTATTCCAGTTTAAGGGCGGTAGTGGAACATCGTCGAGGGTGATTAGTATCGATACGGCTACCTATACCGTTGGGGCCTTTGTACAGGGCAATTTTGGCAGGCGGACAGACTTGATTATATCCGGAGTACCTGTTGGTAGGGAATGGAAAGGCGACTTGCCTGTTATCAATTCCAAACCCAAAGATGGCTCTATCATCATCATCATTGGCACCGATGCCCCTTTATTACCGGCACAGTTAAAACTTGTAGCCAAACGCGCATCATTAGGTGTTGCCCGCTGCGGCGGCGTGGGTCGCAATAGCTCGGGCGATATTTTCCTGGCATTTAGCACAGTACCACCCAAAGATAACGCTAAAGGCACCCTGCAAACCTGGGCCGTATTACCCAAAGAACAAATGGATAAAGTTTTCCAGGCTACCGTTGAAAGCGTGGAAGAAGCTATTGTAAATGCCATGATAGCCGCCAAAGATATGAAGGGCATTAACGGCAATACTGTTTACGCTATACCTCATGACAAACTGATGCAGGTTATAAATAGCTATAGTCATAAAATGCAGTAACAAGTTTATTAATAAAGTTTATTTGCTAATTTAAGGCAACCTTACAATGATGAAACCAACAGTTGGCAAAAGCATTTTTTATATAGCCATAACGCTTGCCTATTTAGCGTGGCTGCCGATCGTTAACGGGGTGAAGATCATGAGGTGGTCTATCAATTTCTATCTCGATGGTACGCTTTCAATCTTATTTTCTGTAGTGCATTGCCTGGTATTTTTTTACTTGCTATGCATTTTAAGATCAAAGCAGGAAAAGCGTTCGATAGTCGTTTCCTTTGCAGTTTTTGTTTGTTTTAGTGCGGTTACTATCCCGTTTTCTTTTACAGGCTTCGGTAACCAGGGTATTGCTATAGCAATAGGTATTTTAGCTTTAGTAATACTACTTAATATGCTTATTCAATCTTTCAGAGTAATTGACGAAAACACCGGTACTGGCTTTAAGCTATTGGGTATAACACTCGCACTTAAAGTTATCGCACAAATGGGGCTGCCTTTTATCTGGGGCTACTTAGCCGATGCATTTTCCTTCAAGTTCGCCTACCTCGGTTACATTCCGCCGGTTTTGGAGGCAGTGGTGCTATTAAGCATCATTTTTATTTTTTACCAATTGCTTAGCGAACAAAAGGAGCAACACTACAAGCTGATACATGCCAGTTTGAGTGAAACGTACACATCTACTCAATTAGATGCAGAAAAATGATGGTAACAGTAAAAAACACTTACTATATGATGGCTGTAAACCTACTTTACACCATTTCGGTTATTTCATCTATTGCATTAAGGTTTAACAATATACGGGTAGGCAAAATACACCTTGTTTCTAATGAAATAGTATACATAATCCCGTTAACCTACCTGGTTTTAGTTTTAAAATACTTAAAGGAAGATACCTCCATCATCACAACGTGCAAAATCTTTATCGGTGTTGACGTTTTTATTTCGTTGTATTTTGTGGTTGTTAAAATCACCGCAAAAAATATATCCTTGTATTATCTTCTTTTTTTATTATCCATTATTGTTGTAATTATTTTTATTATCCAATCTGCCAGGATACAAAACAAGTGGCTGGCATACCCCATGTTTACTTATGGCCTTGCGTTTCTTTTTATCACTTTGCTACAACTGGTGACAAGCATCATCTATTCGTCGATGATGTTCAAATATGTTAGCCTTACCGAGGTATTTATTCCGGGCATAACATTCTATATCCTGTTTAAGGTAGCAAAGTACCTGGCTATCGACAAGGGACTAAATGAGCAAATGATATGAAAGTAAGCGTTAAAATAACCAAGTATATCATTGCCATTAATGCCATTTACTTTATTACAGTCATCGGGGCTCTTCTATTTGAGTTAAACCAACAGCTGCCACCGTTTTATTTCACGATGATTAGGGAGTTACTTTTTGATGCGCAACTTATATACCTGGTTTATGTGTTAAAACAATTTCATGAAAAAAAAGCGTACATCAACACGTTTATAGTTTTCATCGTATTCAACTTTATATTAACCTTTTTGTCTGACGTTACTCCCCCTCATACCAACGGGGCCATGTTGTTGTTTTTCCTATCAATTTTGAAGATGATTATGAACATTGCTCTGATTATTGCTTTTTTTAAATTGCGTAATGATGAACTTAGGCTACCCTTTGCTTTATTTGGGCTTGCTTATTTAAGTTACTTTCTTTTTTATATAACATCCGGCATTCTGATAGTTCTTGTAGCTCAAATCTTCATGCAAATTAGTGGGTTCAGTCTATTGTTTGTACCTGCTTCGTTGTGTTATGCATTGATAGGGATAACCAAATATTTAAAAAACCAGGATGAACTTAACCGCTCAATCTCCGAATTTCGAACACAATAAATGAATATTCCATCAAAATCAAGTTTTAACACTGTGCCTGTTAAATATTTTGCCGCCTTAATTATTTGGTTGATAAGTTTCATGCCAGGCAACACCCAGGCCCAAACCATCCGCAACAACTACAAAACCGAAGCCGGAGTTCCAAAATTAAACATCCAGCGGTCGATGATCTACTCGCCCGATAAGGAATGGCTGTACAACCACCACCCTTCCATCATCCATTTTAACGATAAATTCATAGCGATATGGAGCAACGGCCTCATCGACGAGGATTCGCCGGGTCAGCGGGTGGTTTATGCCACGTCGAAGGATTTTGTACATTGGTCGACACCTGTTGCCCTGGCATCGCCGGGCAAGATTAATGATACACTTACCGTATTAACCGCCGCTGGTTTATACCAATACAAAGGCACCCTGGTGGCCTATTATGGCGAGTACACCAAACACCGTCAAAATACCCACCTATGGGGCAAAACCAGTAAGGATGGTATCCACTGGAGCAACCCTATCGACATGCATGTGCCGCTAATCCCTAATCATGGCCCCGAGGCTACCACAAGCGGCCGGCTTATCATCAGCGGTAACTTTTTGTTTCCTTACACCGATGATCGCCGCGGTATCTCCGGTTGGAAACTCAGCAGTTTTTACCCCGATTCATTATACACCCAGGATAACTCCGCTGCCTTTTATGCTCCCGCAGCCAGGCTTGGCTTGCCCCCGCTTTGCGAAGGTTCGTTTTTCCAGACGGATGATAACGTGCTGCACATGCTGCTACGGGTAACCGGCAAAGGTTGGAAGGGTAAATTATGGCTTACCGAAAGTAAGAATAACGGCACTTCATGGTCGCGCCCGGCAGAAGCTTCTTTTTCTGACAACGACAGCAAATTTCACTTCGGCCGCTTGCCCGATAAGCGTTTTTATTACGTAGGCATTCCCGATACACTACATCATTACGACCGGAACCCGTTGGTGTTATCATTATCAAAAGATGGCCAATCGTTCGATAAAAACTACATCATCGCAAACCAACTTTACCACCTTAAAAAAGAAGGGTTATGGAAAGGCGGCCAATACGGATATCCGCATACTATCATCTACAATGGCTATATGTATGTAATTATATCGCGGCAGAAAGAGGCCATTGAGGTACTCCGGTTTAAAATAAGCACGAATTTGAATTAAACACGAATTTTACGAATTAGGCGAATTATAACGAATTCGAATAAATATGACTTTGGGATTTGTTCGCCGGCATTCGTGTCAATTCGCCTAATTCGTGAAATTCGTATCTATTTAAATTCGTGACAATTCGTGTGCCATGTAACATTATAAATTTCCCCGTATCTAAACCGTACTATTAACATATAAAACCTAAAACAAAACATGTTAAGCATCCGCAATATTGTTAAACAATACGCCGGTCACCGGGCGTTAGACGATGTAAGCCTGGAGGTAGAAAGCGGCCAGGTTTTCGGTCTGCTGGGGCCGAACGGCGCAGGCAAAACTTCCCTTATCCGCATCATTAACCAGATAACCGCGCCGGATTCAGGCGAAGTTTTTTTTAATGGCCAAAAGCTCAACCAATCGCATATAGACCGTATTGGCTACCTTCCCGAAGAACGCGGCCTTTACAAAAAGATGGAAATAGGCGAGCAAATGATTTACCTGGCCCGCCTGAAAGGCCTTAGCCGCGCCGAAGCCCAAAAACGTTTAAAATTTTGGTTTGATAAGCTGGGCATGGAAACCTGGTGGAAAAAGAAGATTGAAGAACTATCAAAGGGGATGCAGCAAAAGGCCCAATTTGTGGCTACCGTACTGCACGAACCCGACCTGATTATCCTGGATGAACCCTTCAGCGGTTTCGACCCGGTAAATGCAGAAATCATTAAAGACGAGATCCTGGAGCTGAACAAAAAAGGTGCTACCATCCTGTTCTCTACCCACCGTATGGAATCTGTAGAGAAATTGTGCCATTCTATAGCGCTCATCAATAAATCGCATAAAATATTAGACGGGAAGGTTAAAGCTATCCGCAACTCCTACCGTAACGATACTTACTTTGTGGAATATACCGGTGTGCCTTTAAGCTTAGACGGCCTGCAGCCATTTGAAGTGATTGGCGATACCCTTACCGACGATGAGCGCAACACCATCAAAATAAAGCTTACCGAAGGCAAAAACTCCAATGATGTGTTGCAATACCTGATCCCTAAAACCCACATCAACATGCTACAGGAGGTAATCCCCAGCATGCACGAAATTTTCATTGAAAAAGTTAACGCAAACTCCCTAAGCCATGAATAAAATACTGCTCATTATACAGCGCGAATACCTTACTCGGGTCCGCAAAAAATCGTTCATTGTGATGACACTGCTTGTGCCCGCCCTGTTTGCGTTAATGTACAAGGTTATTGCCTATGTAGCCGACGATAAAAACGACGTAAAAGCAACACACATTGTACACATTGTTGATAGCGCCGATGTATATAAAGACAAATTAAAAGATAGCCAATACATCAAATTCGACTATTCAAAACACGCTTTAAAAGACCTGAAAGCCGAAGTTAAAGAACAGGAAAACGACCTGGTTTTATATATCCCAACACATTCGCCGGATAAAACGCAGATGTTTGCCAAAAAGAAATCGACCTTATCCATGAGCGATAATATTGAGCGCCAGTTAAATGATATCAATTCCGGCGCGGCTTTGGTTAAAGCTGGTATTGATACTGCAAAACTACATGCCACAAAAAGCAATGTGACAGTAAGCGCCAATGAAATAACCGAAACCGGCGACCAGAGTACCAGCATCGGTGCTACCTACGCGCTTAGCTTCGCGGGCGCAATTTTGATATACATGTCGCTGTTTATTTATGGCGCACAGGTAATGCGGGGTGTTATTGAAGAGAAAACAAGCCGCATCATTGAGGTCATCGTATCCTCGGTAAAACCATTTCAACTCATGATGGGTAAAATCATAGGAGTTGGCTTAGTTGGATTAACGCAGTTTATACTATGGATTGGTTTATCTGCGCTGGTAAGCTATCTTGCTGGCAAAAATGCCGCTGTGGCAAGCCCTGTTTATACTTTTATCCATAATCTGGGTGCCAATGCGGGTTATGAGATTGGGTGCTTTGCTTTCTTTTGGATTAGCGGTTTTTTATTGTATAGTGCCTTATTTGCAGCAGTAGGTTCGGCGGTTGACAGCGAGACAGAAACCCAGCAATTTATGTTCCCGATAACCCTGCCATTGTTATTTACCTATATCCTATCTGTTTCATACCTTTTTCAAAAACCAGATAGCCCACTGGCGGTTTGGCTTTCCATGATCCCGCTGACCGCACCCGTGGCCATGATGGTACGGGTTCCGTTTGGCGTTCCACCCTGGCAACTTGGCATTTCGATGGTAATGATGATAGCCGGCTTTATTTTTACCACCTGGGTTGCATCACGAATATACCGTGTTGGTATTTTAATGTATGGTAAAAAAGTAAACTTTAAAGAGTTGGGTAAATGGTTTTTTTATAAGGAATAATTGGTTCATTGGTTCATTGGTTCATTGGTTCATTGGTTCATTGGTTCATTGGTTCATTGGTTCATTGGTTCATTGGTTCATTGGTTCATTGGTTCATTGGTTCATTGGTTCATTGGTTCATTGGTTCATTGGAACGCGGGCATAGCGGGCAAAAAGCAGTCGACTGCACCAGCAACTGCACTTTACAGAGTCAGCCACCAGAAAAGACCAATGAACTAATGAACAAGTGAACCAATGAACTAAAATATCTATTTTAGCAACATGAGTAAACGCGTTGCCGTGATGGATTTGGGTACCAACACCTTCCATTTATTGATTGCCGATGGCGAGATACACAATTATAAGGAGATTGTACACTACCATGAAGCCGTAAAGCTTGGCGAAGGAGGTATTAACAAGGGCTATATTTTGCCCGAAGCCTACCAGCGAGGTATCAATACTATGCAACAGTTTGCTACAGAAATAAAGGCAAAGGGCGCTACCAGTGCCCGCGCCATCGCAACATCTGCCCTGCGCAGCGCTTCAAACGGAAAAGATTTTATCAGCGAGGTTAAAGCCCAAACAGGCATAGTCATCGAAATTATCGATGGCGAACAGGAAGCGGGTTTTATTTACCAGGGCGTAAAGATCAGCGGATGCTTATCGGCACAAAATTCGCTCATTATTGACATCGGCGGCGGCAGTGTTGAATTTATTTTAGGAAATGCCGATGGTATAATATGGAAACAAAGCTTTGAAATTGGCGCAGCCCGGCTGATGGATTTGTTTCATCGAACAGATCCTATCCCACCGGCATCCATAGAAGCCTTAAACCAATACCTCGACGAAAAACTGGCCGATTTGTTCGAAGCCGTAAAGAACATACAAATTGACACCCTCATCGGCTCGTCTGGCGCTTTTGAAACGTTTGCCGAAGTGATAGAAGTTGAAAAAGGGCATAATTTTGACTTAAAAATCACCCAAAATTACAATTTTGATGAAGACGAATTACTAACCATCATTGGTAAATTTGTAGCATCCAGCCATAAAGAGCGGGCCGCCAATAAAGGCATTATCCCGGTTAGGGTTGATATGATAGTTGCCGCATCGCTCATTACCCGATTTATTATGACTAAACTTGGTATTGGTAAGGTAAGTATGTGCAGTAATTCGCTTAAGGAAGGGGTTTTGGCCGGGATGTTGGAGGAATAATTGGGTACTATGCATAACCAACAAAGTGTGTGTACCGGTCAGGACGAGACACCCTGAAACACCCTGGTACACCCTGAAACACCCTGGTAGGGGGTGGCACACCACCTGTGTTAGTCTAAGAATCAATGACAAATGTTTAAGCCGTTATTGTTACATCTGTGGCATTTTCCAAAATATTTTAAAATGCAAAATCAACTAATCAATCAATATATATCCCTGGAACAAATGTTTCACTAACTGGCATAAGATATAGGTAAGTTAGCTTGAAAAAACCGCCAAACAGGTTGAAAAACCTATCAGCAAAACCACTAATGCGCTTAATAAAAATTCTTTACGATAAACAAAAATGGCTGCTATTAAGCATATTATAATTTGGACGGCTATAAAGAACGCTTCACCAATAATAATAAGTTCTTCTTTGTTAACGCCGAAGTATATAGTATAACCAGCCAGCACTGCAAGGTTAATACCGATGATGATTAATTTTTGATCCTGTTTAGGCTGTTGCTTTTTGTTTAGTTCTTCCATTAATAGTTTAAATTATTTATTACACTAAAGTCCTTTAAAGCCAACCGTAACACAGGTAGAAAACCCAATAATTAAGACTAATAAACCGGCCAGCAGCCAAAACCAGCTTCGCTTACCAAGGGCGGCACAAATGCATACAACCACATGGATAAATAGCAGGAAAGCTTCAATTAAAGCTCCGCCAGATACAGTAAGGCATGGTATGGAGTAAACAGCAAGTGCTAAAATATTGTATCCAACTATTTTCATCCCCTCACTTTGTTTATTGGACTCAGGTCTTTCATTAGTATTAAAACCACCTGGTTGAGTGGTGTCATTAAGGTCGTTATCTTCTATCATACCGTAATTTCATTTCGTAACTGTTCTAAATATTCCCGTTTATCATCCCGGTAAAAAATATTCATGGTTTCAAAGGGGATAATCTGCATATCCTTGTTTACAATGTGCACGCATGATTTTTTGATGGCGCGTACATCAAAATTATGGGCATCGATGAATTGCATAATAATTACCCTGAACAGGTTATCGTAACTCAGGCTTGGCGCGTCAATTTCGGGCAGGCAGCATAATATCGAATGCAGATGCTCTTTAGCTTTATCAACCGAGTTGCCGGTGCTGAACATATTCAGCAAATGGCCTTTCAGCTGTTCGTCCTGTTCATATACAATGGTATTTTTGGAGTTATCCAGCAAATCGTCCGGGTTTATCATCCGGGTGAGCGGGAATACCTGGTCGCCCAGTTTTAAGGCGTAGGCCATTACCAGCGCGTCGGGGTTGCAGGGTACCGGGATCAGGTCGTTTTTACTGAAGATATTGGTTTGCTCCAGTATAGCGGTACGCACCTCGGTTAGCGTGTACCGATCTGTTTGCTCATTAAAATTCTCCAACCGCCCAGCCTGCTGTGTTGGCTGGAACGTTACCCCGCGGATGCAGGGTTGTTTCAGGGCATATTCAATAATTTGGCCTATCTCGTCGGTATTCAACCCTTTTTGCAGAGTTACTACCAGTGTGGTCGAGAGGTTATATTTATTCAGATGCTCGATAGCCTTTGAGCGTACCTCGCGCAAATCCTCCCCGCGCAATTGCTCCAAAACTTCTTTTTTAAAGGAATCAAATTGCAGGTATATCTCAAAATCGGGCGTGTAAGTGGCCAGCCGCTTTACAAAGTTCTCGTCCTTGGCTATGCGGATGCCGTTGGTGTTCAGCATCAGGTGTTTAATGGGCTTTGTTTTGGCTATGTCCAATATCTCAAAAAACTGGGGATGCACTGTTGGCTCTCCGCCGCTTATCTGTACCACATCGGGTTTGCCCTCGTTCTCTACAATTACATCCAGCATCTGCTCAATTTCCTGCAAGGTACGATGACGGCCATAGCTTGGCGACGACATGGCATAGCAGGTTTGGCAGCTTAAATTGCACCTGTCGGTAACTTCAACCACGGTAAGGCAGGAGTGTTGTTCATGATCCTGGCACAGGCCGCAATCATAAGGGCAGCCGTAATGCGTTTTGGCGTTGAATTTGAGCGGCATTTCGCTACGTTTGGCATAGTTGCGGCAGTTTTTATAATACTCGATGTCGGTGGCTATCAGTACTTTTTCGAAACCATGCTGGCGGCAGTTTTTAAGCATGTACACCTTATCGTCCTCAAACACAATTTTGGCATCAACCCGGCGCAAACAAGTGGAGCAAATGCTCAGGGTAAAATCATAATAAATATAAGGGCGTTCAGGCATCGGTTTTTATCAGTTTAGATGGGTGTATAAATACTTTATAATAATACAAAATACCTGCCAAACAAACTAACTGAATTACCGAAAGCCCAAAACTAAAAAAGTAATCGGGCTTAATAAACTCGTCCAGAAATCTGAATACCAGGTAACTTGCCATAAAAACCTTAAACTTTGAACCATCGGTAAATTGATGTCGCCGTTCAATCAATTTCAAACTGAGCCAAAGCAAAATCCAAAATACAATCTCGTAAAGGTTTGTGGGATGCCTGCGGATACCATCGCCAAAATTGATAGCCCAGGGCAGGTTTGAGGCTATACCGTAAGTACCATCTTCCAATCCCGCCAGGAAGCAACCGGTTCGGCCGATAATCATGGCCAGTATCAGCGGGTAAACCATCAAATCGCCGGATGATACGGTTACTCCTATTTTCTTCTTGGCAAACTCCACTCCTATCAATCCGCCAAGCATTCCGCCCACAATGGTTTTATTGCCCATAAAGTAAATCAGGTTGAACTTTGATAGCAGCGCTGGGTTCTCCAAAACGCCAACCACATGCGAGCCTACAAAAGCCCCGAAGGCCGCACCTATAAAGACAATAAGCCGGTTTTCAGTGCTAATCTGGTCGTGGGTATTCCGGCGCAGCCAGGCATAGTAGCGATAGCCTAAAAAATAAGCCAGCGTTTCACACACAAAATGTACGGGAATGGAAGATTTGCCTATGGGGATATTTAAGGGGAAGTGCAACGTGATTTAGTAAGGCACTAAAATATTCTTTTTATTTTATTCCATACCCGCTGGGCGAATGAATATCGAACACAAACTCCGCCGGCTACAATATTAGCTGAATTAGCAATTGTCGAATCTTCTTCCATTGTAACGTTATATAAATTACGGGGCACATCTTTAATCTTAAACTTTTGGGGTTTAAAACCTATAAATGAAAAAATAAGGCTGTCTGCCGATGATGGCACTATTAACTTAAAATTGCCATCCATATCAGTTGACGTTGTGAGGGTTTTATCGTTCAAATAAACCGAAGTGCCCGGTAGCGGCAAGCCTCCATCTTTTACTATAACCTTCCCTTTTAAAAGAACCTCCCCCACGGTATCAGCCGCTAAGCTATTTTGTCGACCCAGTTTTTTGTTCTGATGTCTCTCAGTTTCATGTTGTACACCAGCCTCGGCCCTGGCAAATGGAATTAAGCTCATGAGCGATGCCGCAACCAGCAACCTTTTCCATCGTATGGTATAATTATTATTGCCAATATCGTTATTCAAAAGTGACAACTGTTGCTTATCAAACCTGCCGCAAACATTAGGTTTTTTATCCAGGTAGCTAATAATATCAGCATCGTTCATTTTTGTAAAATCGGTTACGGTTTTACAGCAGTGCAGACAATAGCGTCCGTCGATAACGGGTTTCATTTGCGCCCATTGCTCGTGGCAGGGCTTATGAATGCTGATACTTTTTATTGCCGTCATCGGTTATTTCGATTATTAGGTTACAACTAAGTTAACAATTACTCCTCAAACAGATCTTGCGCCAACGGTATTTCCCATCAATTAAATATCTTCCGTATCGGCCTTTTTATACATTTATAATAAATACGTTTAATAATGGGCGTCCTGGTTACCACTACCTCGCCCAGCATGCCATATTGTTCGGTAGTAAGTTTTACCTGGTAATTTTCATCTGCACAAATGTCAACCAGCAATGGTTTATATCCTATAAATAAAACCTGTACTTGTTTTGTGTCCGCCGGTATGGTAAGCCTGAATTTGCCGGCTGTATCGGTTGTAGCGCGTGTTAAGCCCGATGGTGTTTTGACACTAACACCCGGTATAGATAAGTTTTGGTCGTCATATATGTGCCCGGTGATTACCCGGGTTTTAGCGGCATCGGTTGTTGCTACTACCTTACCCAACATAATACTGCCCGCATCGCCGGTTGGTTTAGGAGTTTGCACCGTTGTAGCCGGTTTATTTTGCGCCACAGCTTTAAATGATAAGGCAAAACTTGCAATACCCATTATTACAGCCAGCCTTTTCCACCCGCTGGTTGCCGTTGCCGGGATATCGGCACTAAACTGATGATTGAGGTTAGTTAACTGCTGCTCGTTAAACCTGCCGCAAACATTGCCTGTATTGCTTAGGTAAGCAATAACCTGGCTATTGGTCATGGTTGTAAAATCGGTAACAGTTTTACAGCACTGGGCGCAATGCCTGCCACTTTCGGCAGGCATCATTTGCTGCCACGATTGGTGACAAGGTTTAGGTATGTTGATGTTCTGGATATTCGACATATCGGGAGAGTTTTTTAACAGGATACAATTTTTATCGCCATTCCATAAATGTTGTAAATTTTTTAATTGCCACCGAAAACCCATTTTGTTTTATCCCAGGCACGGTATAAAACACGACGAATGGTAATACCTTGAACTGAAACACCACCCACAACCTCGTGTCGCACATAATCTTCGGTACCGATCTGTTTCACACTAACGGCTTGAATGGGTGCGTCGGTATTAATCTTCACATTGGTATGCGTTTGGGCTTTTGGAAGGCCCGCGCCATGCCGTTTCGATTTAGTCGGCGCATACTCCATTTTATATTTTTTTTGCGCATTTGCCCTGGCAAAAGGTATAGCCATCAAAACAGCAGCTACAAGGCCCATCCTTTTAAAAAAGATAAATGGAGTCGGCTTTTTTTGAAGTTGTTGATTTATCCGGATCAATTGCCTATCCTCAAACCGCCCGCACACATTTTGCTGCCTGCTCAGGTAACCAATTACCTGGGCTTCCGTCATCGCCGAAAAATCAATAACCGTTTTACAACAACTTTGGCAGTGCCGGCCACCGTCAACCGGTACCATCTGTTGCCATAGTTCGTGACAAGGTTTGGTGATATTAATACTTTGGGTTCGCGCCATTTCAATCCTTTTGTTACAGGATGCGGTTAATTGAACTTTTCCATAAAGGCCCTGTACTTTTTTTAAAATTTCCTGCATCTTTTTTATTGCCAAATAAAATTCCCGCCGATCCTTTGTATATTGCTGCCTTTAACTGATCCTCATGAAAATTAAATTTTTAGGCTTCGGCCTATTCGTCCTTTTTGCTGTAAATTCCCAGGCGCAAAAACCAAAAATTAACCCCGGCGATACCACATCCAACTACAACCCGGCGGCATTATTTTCGCCGCAGTTTTATACCGATAAGGGCAACGAGTTCCACTCGGCCAATGGCGAACCCGGCGCCAAATATTGGCAAAACCGCGCCGACTATACCATTAACGTAGCGCTGGATACCGCTGCCAAAACCATTAGCGGCACAGTAACCATTAATTATGTAAACAATAGCCCCGACGCCCTGCAATACCTGTGGCTTCAGCTGGATCAAAACACCTATAAAAAAGAAGCCCGCTCTAACTTTTTTACCGGCCGGGTGCCGGCACCAAACCAGCATACTACAGGTTATACCATAGAATCAGTCGCTTTAGATTATGGCGATGTAGTTAAGCCTGTGCCTTTTATCATAACAGACACGCGCATGCAAGTGCGTTTACCGCATGCTTTGGGCAAGGGTGCTTTAAAACTGCGCATCAAATATCACTATACCATTCCGGGTGACTTTGGTAACCGCACCGATTATGTAAACACCAAAAACGGAACAATTTACGAAATAGCCCAATGGTTTCCGCGTATGTGCGTGTATGATGATAGCCGGGGCTGGGATACCCTGCCATTTTTGGGTGCGGGCGAGTTTTATTTAGATTATGGCGATTTTGATTACCAGGTTACTGTACCATGGGATATGATTGTAGCCGGTTCGGGCGAGTTATTAAACCCAAAAGAAGTTTTAACCGCCAAACAAATAGCCCGCCTTGATGCCGCGCGCGCAAGCGATAAAACGGTAATGATACGCACCCTTGCTGAGGTTACCGACCCGGCAAGCCGCCCTGTTAACAAAGGCACGCTTACCTGGCATTACAAGATGATAAACACCCGCGATGTAGCATTTGGTGCATCAAAAGCCTATGTTTGGGATGCGGCAAGGGTTAATTTGCCCGGTGGCAAAAAATCATTGGCCATGTCGGTTTACCCGCTCGAGAGTGTTGGCCCCAATGCCTGGGACCGCGCGACTGAGTACCTCAAAAAATCGATAGAGTATTTTTCAGAAAAGTGGTTTGTGTACCCCTACCCTGTTGCCATTAACGAGGCCGGTATTGCAGGCGGCATGGAGTATCCGGGTATTGTGTTTGACGGCATTACCGATAAAGGCAATGAGTTATATTGGGTAACCGCGCACGAGATAGGCCACAACTGGTTCCCGATGATAGTAGGATCGGACGAGCGCCGTTTTGGCTGGATGGATGAAGGCTTTAACACCTTTATAGACATTTACGCATCGGAAGAATTTAACAAAGGCGAATACGCCCCTAAGCGCGATGGTGAATATGCGCCCGGTGGTGGTAACCCCGCCGATGAGATCATCCCGATTTTGAACGACCCCGCTTCACCATCTATCATGACGGCTGCAGATGCAACGCCCGAAAAATATCGCCATCCGCTGGTGTATTTTAAGCCTGCATTTGGCCTGGTTTTGCTGCGCGAACAGATACTGGGTAAGGATAGGTTTGATTATGCCTTCCGCAACTACATCAGCAAATGGGCATTTAAACACCCGCAGCCCGACGACTTTTTCCGCTCGATGGAAAGCGGCGCCGGCGAAGATCTGTCCTGGTTTTGGAAAGGCTGGTTTTATAACAACTGGGTGAGCGACATTGCCATTACAGCAGCCCAAAACGTAGGCAGTAATGCTACCAAGGGCGTAAAAATGACCGTTGTGAGTAAAGAGCAGCTACCAATGCCATTTACTGTGGAGTTAAAATATAAAGACGGCAGCAAAAAGCGCCACTACCTCCCTGTTGAAACCTGGATGCAGCGCAAAGTAGTAACGGTAATACTCCCCGACGACAAAGACGTTGAAAGCGTTACCATCGACCCGGATAATGCACTACCTGATTTGAACAGGGGAAATAATAGTGTAAAGGTGAGCCCCCCAACCCCCTAAAGGGGGAGTTTCTGATTTGCAATTAACCTCGTTTATTATTGCTCCCCCTTCAGGGGGCTGGGGGGCTTCTCATTAATTTGTCAATCTTATCTCAACGTTAAACAATTAATAAGGTAAAGCTTATCTTTGCTATATGAACACAGCCGATCTGTTGCAACGCGCTTTGCGGTTTGATTTTTTGACCCAGGAAGAAGGGGTTTATCTATATAATAATGCGCCTACTGCCGATTTAATGTACACTGCCAACGAACTGCGTAAAAAGCAGGTTCCGCATGGTAAGGTTACCTGGCAAATTGATCGTAATGTTAACACTACTAATGTATGTATAGCCAATTGCAAGTTTTGTAACTTTTTTCGCAGGCCCGGCCACGAGGATAGCTACATTACCGATATTGAAACCTACAAAAAGAAAATAGAAGAAACTTTCCGTTACGGCGGCGATCAGCTACTGCTGCAGGGCGGCCACCACCCCGACTTAGGGCTAAAATTTTATACCGATCTGTTCAGCGAACTGAAACAATTATATCCAAAGTTAAAACTGCACTCTTTAGGCCCGCCAGAGATAGCGCACGTAGCCAAGCTGGAGAATATGAGCCATATAGATGTGCTCAGGGCGATGAAAGAGTCGGGGTTAGATTCACTGCCTGGCGCAGGCGCCGAGATCTTGAACGACCGTGTACGCCGCCTGATATCAAAAGGCAAATGCGGCGGCAAGGAGTGGCTGGATGTAATGCGTGCAGCCCATCAGCTTAACCTGCCTACATCCGCAACCATGATGTTTGGCCATATTGAAACCATCGAAGAACGTTTTGAGCACCTGGTTTGGATCCGCGAGGTACAATCTGAAAAACCGGAAGGTCATTATGGCTTCGTGGCGTTTATACCCTGGCCTTTCCAGGACGATGGCACGCTGCTACGTAAAGTTCGTGGCATCACCAATAATGTAACCGGCGATGAATACATCCGCATGATAGCGTTAAGCCGTATTATGCTGCCTAATATTAAAAATATTCAGGCCTCATGGCTTACTGTTGGTAAACAGGTTGCCCAATTGTGCTTACACGCAGGTGCTAATGATTTTGGATCAATCATGATTGAAGAAAACGTAGTATCGGCCGCAGGCGCACCGCACAGGTTTACCGCCAAAGGCATCCAGGATTCAATCAAAGAAGCTGGTTTTGAACCCCAACTGCGCACCCAAAAATACGACTGGCGCGATATACCGGTTGAAATAGAGGAACAAGTTATTGATTATTAATTGGTGAATTGTGAGTGGTGAGTAGTGAATGGGCAGCAGAATATTAACCTAATCAACCACTCACCACTCACCACTCACTACTCACCACTCACCAAATGATCCATCATATAGAGGCACTCATCTTCGCATCTGAACAAGGTATACGGCTGGAAGAGATCATGTATTGCCTTCAGGCTGCTTTTGAGCGCGATTTTACGGCCGATGAAGTTAGCGAGAGCCTAAAAGCCATCGAACTAAAATATAGCGACGATAACCTGGCTATCGAACTGGTAAAAGTGGGCAATGGCTACCAGTTTTTCACCAAAAAAAAATACCACCCGGTTATCAACCTGTTGCAATTACAACGATCTAAAAAAAGATTGAGCCAGGCCGCTTTGGAAACCCTTGCCATTATTGCCTATAAACAGCCGGTAACCAAAACAGATGTAGAGCAAATACGCGGTGTAAACTGCGATTACTCGATCCAAAAATTGCTCGAAAAAGAGCTAATAGCTATAACCGGGAAGTCGGAAGCGTTGGGAAAACCTATATTATATAGCACCAGCGGCCTTTTTATGGATTATTTTGGAATTAACAGCATACAGGAATTACCTCAGATTAAGGATTTTACAAGCACATCGGTAGCCATTGGCGAACAAACAGAATAATTTTTATTTCATGTTTTTAATAAAAATGATTTTGATTATTTTTACTATTGAAATGGGAAATAAAAGCTTCTAAAAAAATTCCTGCTTTTTGCCCGATTTAAAGTATTATTGACAAAGTTTTACAAATAAAATCCATTACAATGGGAGCGCCAAAAAAACCAACCACTAAGAAGATCGACAATTCTGATGACGACCTTGATGACGACGACGATCTGAGTCTCGACTCAAAAAAGAAAAAAGTTGAGGACGATGATGATGATTTTGACGGCCCTTTAGATGACGATCTGGGCAGAGGTTATGATTCATTTGATGACGACGATGACGACGATTTTTAATCGTTAACCATACATAGTTCCATTTGCAAAGCATTCAGCACATGCCCTGAATGCTTTTTTTTATATTTAGTCTTCCTATGATTATAACCCAAGTAAAAGATAAAGCATCAAAAAAAGCATTTTTAAACCTTGCACGTACGTTATACAAGAATGACAAAAACTGGGTTTGCCCACTGGATAATGATATTGAAGCGGTATTTGATCCGGCTAAAAACAATTTTCACCAGGATGGCAAGTGTACCCGCTGGATTCTTAAAGATGATAACGGCAAGGTGATAGGCCGTGTTGCTGCCTTCATCAATAATAAAAAGGCCTATCATTATGAGCAGCCAACGGGTGGCATGGGCTTTTTTGAATGCGTCAACGATAAAAAGGCAGCTTTCCTGCTATTTGACACCGCAAAAAAATGGTTGCAGGATAATGGCATGCAAGCCATGGACGGGCCCATTAATTTTGGCGAGAATGATAATTTTTGGGGATTGCTGGTAGAGGGCTTCACCCACCCCTCCTACGGCATGAACTATAATTTTCCGTACTACCGGACATTTTTTGAAGATTACGGTTTTAAAACACTGTATGAGCAAATTACCAATCACCTGGATGTAAACAAGCCTTTTTCTGAGCGCTTTACAAAAATTGCCAATTGGGTTATTAAAAAGCCGGGGTACGATTTCAGGCATTTCGAGATAAAAAAGATGGAAAAGTTTGCGGCCGATTTTATCGAGATTTATAACGATGCCTGGCGGGATTTTGAAAACTTTGTTCCAATTACCCAGGCCACCATTGCCGAAAGCTTTAAAAAAATGAAGCCCCTAATGGACGAAAAATTGATCTGGTTTGCGTACATTGATGATGAACCGGCTTCATTTATTATAATTTTGCCCGATGCCAACCAGATGCTTAAGCCACTAAACGGCAAACTCGACCTGATTGGTAAGCTTAAATTTTTATATTACCGTTGGAAAGGCGTATCGCGTATGCGGGCGATAGTGATGGGCACCAAACAAAAATACCAGAAACACGGGCTCGAATCGGCCATATTCATCAAACTTAAAGAGTATGTTTTACCTTTAAAGCAATACGATGAACTGGAATTGTCGTGGGTTGGGGATTTTAATGAGAAAATGATTGCCATTCATGCGGCTGTTGGAGCTACATTTGGCAAAAAACACTTAACAATGCGTTGCACATTTTAAACAAGCCCGGTTGCACCCGGGCTTAAATTTATGCGGTAGCTTTTGAGTGCCTAAGCTCTTCAAACAGCTCAATCACCTTTTTTTGCAGATCGATAACTTCGGTTTCACGATCCATTAAGCGTTTGTTAACTGTTTCCAATTCGTTAACAAATTTTTGATCCTGTTCGGCATCGTTGAATGTAAGTAGCTGAACCACCGACATTTCGAACAAAGTTGCTATTTGCTCAAGCCTTGATAAGTTAATATCCGTTATCCCGGTTTCAATTTTTGAGAATGCGGGAATGGAAATATCTAACCGCTTTGCAACATCCTCCTGGCTCCACCCTTTTTGATGACGTAATAGTCTGATTTTTTTTCCAAGTGTCTTCATTTAATTCGAATAATAATAAAGGTTTCGCAAAAGTTAATTACCTTACAATAATATTTATTATCACGCTAATTATCAACTAATTTGCACAATATTTTATTTAAAAGCGCAACCCGATAAAACAAATCACAATTATCTGCGTTACAGGGCACTAAACGAGTTTCAATCTGCCTTTTTAAGTATAGCCGAGCGCAAACTATTAAATTTTCAAACTTGTAAAATAGTCGGGATTCTTTATAGCGAAACATTCTTTTACATTTTTTTTGTGGTGCCCTACCTGGTTTTGTACAAATAACATCCGGAACAATTATAAGCCTGGTATCATGCAGGCAACGAGGTGGCAACCCAATTCGTCGATAAACAAATATTACGGAGCGTTCTAATATTGAGCGGTAGAGTTGGCCAAAGCTATAACCCTGTTATTTTTTTTGTGCCTAAAACTGTAATTTTAAAAATAACAGTTAAAACCTATTGCAATTATCGATTACAGTCGTATCTTTATACTGTAATAATTTTAATTACAGATGAACGGGCAATTTCAAATAGCGATACACATTCTCACCCTACTCAATGCGCAGCCGGGCGAGTTATTGTCGTCTGATTATATTGCCGGCAGCATCAATATCAACCCTGTATTGGTACGTAAAGAGATTAGCAACCTGCGTAAATACGGATTAATAGCCAGTAAGGAAGGTAAGGCCGGCGGATATAGCCTTAGCCTGCCGCCCGATAAAATTCGCTTCAGTGATGTGTACAGGGCCGTAAAAGTTGCACCAGCCCTGGGCCAAGCAAAAAATAAGCCTAACCCGGCGTGCTCCATAGGTAAGCAAATAAGCCAGCACCTGGATGATTTGGCCGAAGAGGTTGATACCACCATATTTAACAAATTAAAAACAATGACACTGGCTGATTTCAGCAGCAAATTCGAGTAAAAAAATTTAAACAAAACTGTAACAAATTAAATTACAATAAAAATCACAACAATTATGAAATTAGCACTAATAGGCGCTACAGGCTTTGTAGGCAAAGCTGTATTAAACGAAGCGTTACAACGCGGATATGAGGTAACTGCTATAGCCCGTAACCCTCAGGCAGCTGGTATTAATAACGATAAGCTTAAGACGGTAACAGCTGATATTTGGGATACCGATAATTTGGCAGCGGCCCTTAAAGGCCATGACGCAGTAGTTAGCGCTTTTAACGCCGGCTGGACAAATCCAAACCTTTATAATGATTTCTTAAAAGGCAGCGAAGCGATACAACAGGCTGTAAAACAATCGGGCGTTAAGCGCTTATTGGTTGTTGGCGGCGCAGGTAGTTTATACGTGGCACCGGGTTTACAATTGGTTGATAGCCCTCAATTCCCTGCCGAGTGGAAAGCAGGTGCTACAGCGGCCCGCGATTACCTGAACATACTGAAAAAAGAAGATGAATTGGATTGGACATTTTTAAGCCCCGCCATTAACCTGCACCCCGGCGAGCGCACAGGCAAATTCCGTACCGGTACCGATGAACCATTATTTAACGAGAAGGGCCAACACGAAATCACGGTTGAAGACCTGGCCGTTGCTATTTTAAATGAACTGGAAAACAACGAATTTGTAAAAAGAAGGTTTACAGTAGGGTATTAAGCATAATCCCGTCTCAAGTCTCGCCTTTGGAGGGAGACTTGAGACGGTTTTTCTATAGGGCCCTAACTTTTATACTCCTGAAAAACACCTCATTACCATGATCCTGTAATAATAAGTGTCCTTGAGGGGCTTCGCCAAAATTTTTCCATATGGTATATTTACTAATGGCAACCAGGTCTTTAAATGCTTTTGAACCACGCTCGTATTCTAATACTTTAACTCCGTTCAGGTAATGCTCAACGTGATTATTAGGATAAACCACTACCCTACCAATGTTCCATGCTCCTATCGGGTGTACAAAGCGCTCCGGTTTATTTGCCTTAATAAGGTCATATAATGAAGCCAGCGTTCTGTCGCCGTCGCGGCCAAGTTTGGCATCGGGGTGTAGTTTATCATCCAATACCTGGTACTCCAGGCCTATTGCTGATCCTGTAGTGACTTCACTCAGGGTAACAAAGTATTTAACACCGCTGTTGGCCCCCGGAGTCAGCTTAAACTCAAACGACAAATCAAAGGCACTGTAATTATCATCTGTAACCACATCGCCGCCGCCCGATTCTTCTTTACCGGCAGATGGCAGCACATGCATGGTTCCGTTGGCTACCTCCCAGCCATGGTTAGGGAAAGTTTTGAGGGTTGCACCACGCCAGCCGGCACTGGTTTTACCATCATATAACAGCTTCCAACCGGCGGCTTTTTCGGCAGCGGTGATACTGTTGGGTTGCAGGTTTACCACATACACATTTTTAGGAAACGGCTTTGATTTTAGATTGGTAGTTTGCAGGTTAAAGTTTTTGAAATATACTTTTTTACCGGCTTGTTTTTCGTCGCTAACCGCGTGAACCTGTAAGGCAATGAAGCCTTTAGTGTCTATGGTATCCACCACATCAGCAGTTGGGATTCCGTTTACCCAGGTTTTCATTTCGTTACCAATGCACTCAATGCGGATGTGATTGTACTCGCCCACTTTAAAGGCATCTTTGGCAGCGGCATTCAAATCAAGTGGGTATAGCCAATCGCGGCGGCCTTCGTCGTAAATACCACCTGTCCATTTACGGTCCGACGGATCAATCTCAAACTGGCGGCCATAAACCAGCCCCTTGCCATCATGACCGGCAGGGTTATAATGGCTACGTGTTTGCACACCAGAGTTGCTCAGTTTGCTTTCTATTTTGGCATCCAACTCTAAAATAAAATCGCCGTATTCTTTTTCGGTAACCAAAAAGGTGTTGCCAGAGTTCAAAACGGTGGTGCCCACAATAGCCCCGTCTTCTACCTTATAATCCGCAGTACCGGCAAGGCGTTTCCAGCCTTTAAGCGTTTTGCCATCAAATATTTTGGTTTGCGCCTGGGTTAATGACGCCGTTGCAAGTAAAAGAGCTAAAGGATAGATGTATTTTTTCATGTTATGATATTTTATTCAAATTATTAAACTATGCAGCCCCCTCTAAATCTCCCCCGGAAGGGGAGACTTAAGAGCACTTTTTTAAGTCCTCCCTACCGGGGAGGGTTTGGGTGGGCTTTACACCTTCACCTCCCAGCCTTTTTCATATTCCCGGCTCCAAAGCTTTTGGGCTTCAGGGTCGTTCAGGATATGGCCGTTAGTTGGATTAATGTGCAGCACGCGGTCAACGCGGTATGATATATTGCCTAACTGCGGCAAAAGGGTCGATTTAAAACCAATTTCGATGGGGCAGTTCAGCGCCGCTACTCCCCTGATGCCATCGATAAAGTTTTTCAGATGAAAGCCGTCAAGCGCCTCGGTAGGGCTAACTTTGTTGGTGCCATCAACTTTGGTATCGTCTTTAACTTCCTTTACCAGCTTGTTATCGCCATCGTAAACCTGGTAGCCATTGCCGCTGCCGTAAAACAGGGTACCTTTATCGCCATAAAACACCACCCCGCGGCTTAATTGTTCAATGTTAAAACCATTACTACTGCGGCTTTCCCATTCTGCAGCCGTGTTGTTGGGGAAATTATACAGGATATTTTGCGTATCGGGCGTTTGCCAATCGTCATTAAAATGGAAGCGGCCGCCGGTGGATACTACTTTGTTAGGATAATCAACCCCCAAACCCCAGCGGATCACATCCAGTTCGTGGGTACCGTTGTTCAACGCCTCGCCGGTTCCCCAGTTCCAAAACCAGTGCCAGTTATAGTGAATCAGGTTATCCTGGTAGGGCTTCCGTGGGGCCGGGCCCTGCCACAAATCGTAGTTTAAATTCGCGGGCACGGGCACTTGCTTGCCATGCCCAATGCTTAGCCTGTGGTTGGTATACCAGCCTTTGGCATAATAGGTACGGCCAATAACGCCGTCATGCAGTTCTTTCACCATAGCTTGTACATTGGAAAAAGAGCGCCGCTGACTACCCATTTGCACCAGGCGATTGTATTTTTTTGCGGCCTCAACAGCCATCTCGCCCTCGTGTGGGTTATGGCTGCAGGGCTTTTCTACATAAACATGTTTGCCAGCCTGGCAGGCCATGATGGTTGCCGGGGCATGCCAATGATCGGGCGGGGCAACAACAACTGCATCGATATCCTTTATTTCCAGCATTTTGCGGATATCGGTAATTCCCTTTGGCCGTTTGCCTGTTATTTTATAAATCTCGTCAATGGTTCTATCCACTACTTTGGAGTCCACATCGCAGATATATCCTATCTCTACATTAGGAATTTTAGCATAGCTCTGTGCCAGGTAAAGGCCGCGGCTATTGGTGCCCATAGAGCCTAAAACTACTTTTTCGTTGGGCGAGCCTTTGAAAAAACCGGCCGCCTTTGAAAGTTGGGGCGCAAGTAAAAAACTTGTACCGGCAACTGACGTATTCTGAATGAACTGTCTTCGGTTAAGCATAGGTAACAGCTAAATTGGTTTACTGTAATTGCCCATGGGGCAGGCGGGCAAATTAGTTAAGTTTTGTAAAGCTTCGAAGAAAACAGACTGTTTTTTTTGAATACCATTGTAATTTAGCTGTTACGTCAATACGTTGCTAACCTAATCGGCCTACCTGAAAAACAAAAAAACAAGCCGGCAGGTAGCCTTGCTTGTCTTTTTAAATGATAAATGTTCAGGTGTGTTAAATTATTAACTATTAACTGTCTACTTTGTAAAATTAGACATCCCCTGTTGTTATAAGGTTAGTAGAAACACGGTATTTGAGTAATTCCTACACGTGTTTTTACGTAAAAAAACGCGTGACTTTCACATCTATAGCTACAGGTTTAAAACCTGCCGCTATAGATGCTTAAATAGATAATTATATTAGTATTGTATTGGCGGAGGTATGAGTTTTGGATTTTGGCGCTGGTGCCAATACGGATATATTGGAGTCAAATCGCTGGCGGCATCCAGCTTTTTAACCTGGTCAGTAGTCAAATTCCAGCCAATGGCACCCAGGTTCTGTTTTAGCTGTTCCTGGTTACGTGCGCCTATGATGATATTGGCAACGGTTGGCCGTTGCAACAGCCAGTTAATTGAAACTTGTGCTACAGATTTACCTGTTTCTTCGGCCACTTCATCCAAAACATCAACAATATTGTACAAGCGATCGAAGTTGGTTGCCGGGCCATGAGCGCCACCTTGTACGGTTCTGGAATCTGCCGGTATGGGTTGCCCCCTCCTGAATTTACCGCTCACTTTGCCCGATGCCAACGGGCTCCAAACTATGGTACTCACATTTTGATCAATAGCTAAAGGCATCAGCTCCCATTCAAATTCCCGGTCTAACAACGAATAATAAGCCTGGTTGGCAATGTACCTGCTCCAGCCATAACGTTCAGATACCGACAGCGATTTCATTAAATGCCAGCCCGAAAAGTTTGAACAGGCAATATAACGTACCTTGCCGCTGGTTACCAGGTCATCAAGCGCGCGCAAGGTTTCTTCCACCGGGGTTGTGGCATCAAAGCTATGCATGTGGTAAATATCTATATGGTCGGTTTGCAGGCGTTTAAGGCTATCTTCTGCCTGCTTTATTAAATGCAGGCGCGATGAACCATAATCGTTAACACCATCGCCCATAGGAAGTGTGGCCTTTGTGCTGATGAGTACCTCGTTACGCAGCCCTTCCAATGCCTTGCCTAATATCTCTTCCGATAAACCCTTTGAGTATATATTCGCGGTATCAAAAAAATTGACGCCGGCATCAAGGCATAAATTAATTAGTTCTTTGGCATCATCAACCTGTGTATTGCCCCAGGCTTTAAAAAATTCGTTGCCGCCGCCAAACGTGGCCGTTCCGAAACTTAATACGGGCACCCTCAATCCAGATGCTCCTAATTGTCTGTATTCCATAGTGTAATTTTAAGCAGAAAGTTTAAAGCAAAAGGCCGTAAGCCTTTATCGCATATAACAAAACTAAAACATCTGTCTCTGTAGCGCGGATATTGCGCATCATCATTTTGTCATTTGTGGCCAGCAAAAATAAAAGGCCAGGTTATGCGCTGTCTTTGTCTTGATTCTTGACTCCTGATTCTATTCGCAGCCCCAATCAGGAACCCTTCTAAATAGCAAATAGCACCTTTAAAGGCCATTGCATTGGTTAACTTTGCGCCAAAATTTAACTTATGGCAACAACTAAACTTACTATTAATAACAATGGATCTGTAAAAATCGATGGCGATTTTGAAATTGTAGATATGCAGGGCAATAACTATGGCTTACAGGGCAGAACAATCGTTTCTATCTGCCGTTGTGGTTTATCGGCCAACAAACCATTTTGTGATGGGTCGCATAAAGGTCATTTTGAGCATGATGCAATCGCTTTTGATTTACCCCCTAAAAAGGTATAATTCGTTTAATAACGGGCGCCGCTGCTGCACCGGCAAATTATCGGTTTTTTATAACAAATGGCTCCTACGGGGCCATTTGTGTTATTATGCCGGTAAACTTGTTTACATAGCGTATATTTATCATAATGAAACAATATTGCATCCTGTTAATAATGATTGTAACCGGTTTAAAAACCTTAGCCCAACAACCAGATACCGTCTTCCTAAAAAATCTGCTGCAATCTCACCCGGAGTTGTTTAAAGGCATCCTCAACCATCCAACACAAAACGAAGTACAGATCCTGTATACGCAGATTGATCGCGATAAAAACAACGTACCACATTTTAAATCATTCAGTTACCGGCTTAATCCAAAGCGATATTTTTATCCGGCAAGTACTGTAAAGCTGCCAACCTGCATTTTCGCGCTCGAAAAAATTAACGAGCTTAAAATTAAAGCCTTTACAAAAAGTTCGGCAATGATAACCGACAGTGCTTTTGCAGGACAAACTAAAGTTAAAACAGATACATCGTCGGCCAATGGCTTGCCATCGATAGAAAACTACATAAAAAAGATACTGCTGGTAAGCGATAACGATGCCTATAACCGGCTGTATGAGTTTGTTGGACGCGAAGAGATTAACCAAAAACTAAAAAAATACCAGCTTAACAATACCCGCATTATTGGCCGGTTGGCGATAAATGATACCGGCGAGGGTACCAAACACACCAACCCTATTGATTTTTACAATGGCGATAAGCTGGTTTACCAAAAACCAGCCTTGTTTGATGGCAATGACTACCCCATGCAGCTGGATAACATGGTTCAAGGAAAAGGCTACCTGGATAAGAATGATAAACTGGTAATGCAACCTTTTGACTTTAGCCAGAAAAACGTTTATACCATTGCAGATCAGCAGATGGTTTTAAAACGGTTGCTTTTCCCCGAAACGTTCGACAAAGCGCAACGCTTCAATTTAACACCGGCAGATTATCGGCTTATCTACAAGTATATGAGCATGTTCCCCACAGAAAGTACTAAACCCACCTATAACCGGCCACAAAATTATCCTGTAATGAGCAAACTGTTGTTTTATGGTGCCGATAGTACCGCTGTGCCCGATGCAAACATCAGAATTTTTAATAAATACGGTGACAGCTATGGTTATAACATTGACAACGCTTATATAGTCGACTTTAAAAATAACGTGGAGTTTTTACTTACAGCTGTTGTGCAATCAAACGAAGATGGTATTTACAATGACAACAAGTACGAGTACGCCACGGTATGCCTCCCTTTTCTAAAAAACCTTGGGCAGGTAATTTATCAACATGAATTGCATCGGCCTAAAAAAAACAAACACGAATTGCCGCGAATGGTATCGAATTACACGAATTGAAAAATTGAATTAGACACAAATTGCCGCAGATTGTATCGAATTACACGAATTGAAAAAGTGGTTTGTGTTTTTTATTCGTGTAATTCGATACCATTCGTGACAATTCGTGTTATAAAATACAATTCAACAAAACTTACCTCGCCATCCTGCGTTTAGTTTTAGTACCATTAAAACAAGCGCATGGCAACTACCATAATTGAATACAAAGATAATTTCCCCATACTTTATGGCGATGACAGGATAAACCTGAACTGGCCGGAACGTTATACATCTATCATTGGTGGTGTAAAACTTGGCTGGTCGGGTTTTAAAAACATTTTCTCGAGCCCGTTTTCAAGTGTTTTAAAAATTGGCGCGGGTGGTTACCTGTTAAACCGGGGCCTCACAGGGCATTGTGAGCTTTATAAGCGCATTGGCAAACTTTCTACCAGCCCTATAAACGTTAATATCCGGTCGTCATTCACAGTAAACCAGCCAAGGCACAAGGTTTACAATTTTTGGCGAAAGCTGGATAACCTGCCGCTGTTTATGAAACACCTGGAAAGCGTGGAAATGATTGACTCTAAATATTCTTATTGGGTTTTAAAACTACCTGCCGATATGGCAACCGTAAGCTGGCATGCCGAAATTGTGAAGGATGAGCCAAACGAAATGATAGGCTGGAGTTCGCTACCCGATTCGGCCATTAATAATGCGGGCAAGGTACGTTTCCAGGATACGGTTGACGGCACAGGCACCGTAGTTGACATTGTGATTAGTTACCAACCACCCGCAGGAGGCATAGGCGCAGGTATAGCGCAGGTATTGAACCCATTATTTAAAAACATGGTTGATAAAGATGTACAAAACTTTAAACAGTATATGGATATTGATAACGGATTCGAAGCATCTTTTGATACGCCGGAGGTTATTATTATATCTTAAAGACTGTCTAAATTTGATTTATCAATGGTTTTATATTTCTCATGAAGCACATATGCATGCGTCATTATAAGGTACTAAGCAATCCCCTGCATGCGAAGTCCCAAATAGTTCGGGATTGCTTCGTACCTCGCAATGACGGTAGTTTAAGACCTCCGTTCAACTATATTCTTTGCACGTCATAACGATTTTTTCAGTTTACCTTAAAGATACAATGACGGTCTGCTTTTTTAATTTTAGACAGCTTCTTAAAAGCATTAAAAAAAGCCGCCTTGCAATATGCAAGGCGGCTTTTAAATTCAATGGCAACGCCGGTGAATGTTATTATTTTACTGCATCAATAACGGCTTTGAAAGCATCAGGATGATTCATTGCTAAATCGGCCAATACTTTACGGTTTAAACCGATTTCTTTTGCTGCTAATTTACCTATTAATTGAGAGTAAGAAATTCCGTGCTGGCGGGCACCGGCGTTGATACGCTGGATCCATAAAGCCCTGAACTCTCTTTTCTTGGTTTTACGGTCACGATAAGCGTACTGTAAACCTTTTTCTACTGTGTTTTTTGCAACGGTATAAACCTTGCTGCGTGAACCCCAATAACCTTTGGCGAGGTTCATGATCCTTTTCCGGCGTCTTCTCGACGCTACTGCGTTAACTGAACGTGGCATGTTGTTTGATTTTGGTAGTGAGTGCCTGCCTTTACAGCCGAACTTAAAACTCTAATACCTGGTTAAAAAAAATTGTGAATTACTTTCCGATGCAAAGCATGCGTTTAACATTTCCACTATCAGCTTTAGAAACTAAGCTGGTGTGGCCAAGGTTACGCTTACGTTTAGTCGACATCTTAGTTAAGATGTGGCTTTTGAATGCATTCTTCCGAGTGATTTTACCTGTTCCAGTAAGCTTAAAGCGCTTTTTAGCACTGGAATTGGTTTTCATTTTTGGCATAACTATTTAATTATATGTGCAGATGTGCAGATATGCAAATGTGCAAATCATTACACCCGCGGGTTTGATCTTTAATGCTTTTTTCATCTGCACATCTGCACATCTGAAATTCGCACATTTAAAATTATTTTTTAGCAGCTTTAGGCGCAAGGGTTAAAAACATCCTTTTACCTTCAAGCTTTGGTAATTGCTCCACTTTACCTACATCCTCCAATGCCTGCGCAAAACGAAGTAGTAATATCTCGCCCTGCTCCTTGTAAACAATGGCGCGGCCTTTAAAGTGTACGTAAGCTCTTACCTTTTCGCCGGCTTCCAAAAACTTAATGGCATGCTTTAATTTAAATTCAAAGTCATGGTCATCAGTGTTTGGCCCGAAACGGATCTCCTTTATAACAGTTTGCTTGGCATTGCTCTTTATCTCTTTAAGCTTTTTCTTCTGCTCGTAAATGAACTTGTTATAGTCCGTTACTTTACAAACCGGAGGTACGGCGTTTGGAGATATTTCAACCAGGTCAAGTTCCTGCTCCTGCGCTATAGCAAGGGCATCTCTTAATGAAAAAATACCTTGCTCTACGTTATCACCTACAAGGCGAACTTCCTGAGCCCTAATGAATTGATTGATGTTGTGTTCAGCTTCTTTTTTCTTAAAAGGAAGCCTTGGTCCTCTATTGAAAGGTTTGTTTAATGCCAAGTTATACTTTTATTTCTTTAATTATTTGTTCTTTAAAATCTTCTATGCTCATACTTCCCAAGTCGCCCAAACCATGTTTCCTTACAGAAACCATGCCTTCGGCAGCTTCTTTTTCACCCACTATCAACATATAAGGGATCTTTTTGACTTCAGCATCGCGTATCTTACGCCCTATCTTCTCGTCCCTGAAATCAATCAGCCCGCAAATATCGGAATCTTTTAACACATCAGAAAGTTTTTTTGCATATTCCTCGTATTTTTCTGATATCGGCAGAATAATAAACTGCTCCGGGGATAACCACAGCGGGAAATTACCTGCGCAATGCTCAATTAACACAGCAATAAAGCGTTCCATCGATCCAAATGGCGCCCTGTGGATCATTACCGGGCGATGTTTTAAGTTGTCACTGCCGGTGTATTCCAGTTCAAAACGTTCAGGCAGGTTATAATCGACCTGGATGGTACCCAATTGCCATTTACGGCCCAGGGCATCACGCACCATAAAATCGAGTTTAGGGCCATAAAACGCCGCTTCGCCATATTCTACAACAGTGGTAAGGCCTTTCTCATCTGCCGCTTCAATAATAGCCGACTCAGCCAGCGCCCAGTTCTCGTCGGTACCGATGTATTTGGCTTTATTATCCGGATCACGTAACGATACCTGGGCGGTATAGTTTTCGAAGCCCAGCGCCTTGAACACGTACAATACCAGGTCAATTACTTTTTTAAATTCATCCTTTACCTGGTCGGGACGACAAAATAAGTGGGCATCATCCTGTGTAAAGCCACGCACACGGGTTAAGCCATGCAGCTCGCCGCTTTGCTCATATCGGTATACAGTACCAAACTCGGCCAAACGAACAGGAAGATCTTTGTACGAACGTGGTTTTGTTTTATATATCTCGCAGTGGTGCGGGCAGTTCATCGGTTTTAAAAAGAACTCCTCCCCTTCCTGCGGGGTTTTTATAGGCTGAAACGAATCGGCGCCATATTTTTCATAGTGACCAGATGTTACATACAGGTTTTTATGGCCGATATGTGGTGTAATTACCTGTTCGTAACCTGCTTTAACCTGTGCTTTTTGCAAAAAGTTTTGCAGGCGTTCGCGCAAAGCGGTTCCTTTTGGCAACCACAACGGCAAGCCCATACCCACTTTTTCGGAAAAAGCGAACAGTTCCAGCTCTTTACCTAATTTCCTGTGATCGCGCTTTTTGGCTTCTTCAATCATGTGCAGGTATTCGGTAAGCTCGCTGGCTTTAGGGAAAGTTACAGCATATATACGGGTTAATTGCTTGCGTGTTTCGTCGCCGCGCCAGTAAGCACCGGCAACGCTGATGAGTTTAACAGCTTTTATAAAACCGGTGTTGGGGATATGCGGCCCGCGGCACAAGTCGGTAAAGTTACCTTGTGTGTAAAATGTAATGGCGCCATCGGGCAGATCTTTGATGAGGTCGAGTTTATACTCATCCCCTTTATCAGTAAAATACTCAATAGCATCGGCTTTACTAACGGGTTTGCGAATGTACTCCTCTTTGGTTTTGGCTAACTCAATAATTTTATCTTCGATCTTTTTGAACTCATCTGACGAAAATTCACGATCACCAAAGTCTACATCATAATAAAACCCGGTTTCGATAGCCGGACCGATACCAAATTTGGTACCCGGATAAAGCGCCTCCAAAGCCTCGGCCAATAAGTGGGCTGATGAATGCCAGAAGGTTGATTTACCTGAAGCATCGTTCCAGGTTAATAATTTAACGTGCGAGTCTTTTTCGATAGGGCGGCTGGAATCCCAAACCTCGCCATCAACTTCGGCTGCTAAAACGTTACGTGCTAATCCTTCGGAGATCGACAACGCGATCTGGGCGGAAGTGATCCCCTTGTCGTACTGACGAACGGAACCATCGGGAAGTGTAATACTAATCATCTACAACTATGATTTAAAGTTTATAAAATTACGTTTGCACAATCACCTACAAAGTGATTGTATATTTTGAGGTGCAAAAATAGGATTATTTTTAGGATTTCGGAATTGGGAATTTCGATTTCGGATTTGAACAAAGTGGTAAGTAAACACATATGCGCCACATAGCATCAAGATATCAACTATTATTTTTTTAGATTGAATTTTTGATTATTTTCAAATCGTTTAATCAACTTCATTTCCATAACCTTTATCACACCAAACAATGATCATCTACGGCACCAAAGCTACCCTTCGAAAAACCGATTTTATTGCAGATGCATGCCCGGCCTGCGGCGCAGGTAATGTAATGCAGATGAACGTATTTCAACGGTACGCTCATGTGTACTGGATACCGTTTTTCCCAATCGGTAAAACCGGTGTTTCGCAATGTACCAATTGCAAACAGGTGTTAAAATTCGACCAGATGACACCTTCGCTCAAAATGAGCTATTACAATATTAAAAAGCATACTGCGATACCTGTGTGGACATTTTCTGGTGTTTTTATTATCGCACTGATAGCAGTAGGCGTAACTATTTCCAGCAGGCAAACGGCAAAAAAGGTGAGCAGTATGATTACTTCGCTCAAAAAGGATGATATCCTTCAAATTAAATTAAAGGATAACGCATACACCCTGATTAAGGTTAACAGGGTTGTTGGTGATAGTATATATTGCGTTGCCAATAAGTATCAAACAAATCTGGAATCGGATATTGATAATTTAAAAAGTAAGGAGTTTGAAACCGAAGAAGATGGCATAAGTACCGCCGATTTGAAACTAATGGATAAAAAAGAGCAGATATTGGATGTTGAAAGAAATTAGAACCTTTCGCAGAGATATTTTTCTTTAATAATGTTGATGTGATGTAGTTCATGACCTGCAATATGATACGCTAAGGCCCTCACAGTGGCATCATTTGCTGTGCCTGTGCCATGTCCCATTCTGTTAAATGCGTCTTCGGGCAGCCCATTAAACAGGGCTATGGTTGATCGCCTTACCGCATCGTATTCTTCAAAAATATTATCGAGTTCCCGGTTGTCCGCATCAGAGTATTCAGCATAAGCATCCTGATCAAATCCAATAAGGCCATTTTTTTCGTTACGCGCAAACCTAAGTGCCCTGTAGGCATAAATGCGCTCATCGTCAATAATATGCACCAGCACCTGCTTTATACTCCATTTTCCTGGCGCGTACCTGTAGTACAAAACTTCATTTGGTAATGCATATATTAATTGTTTTATGCTATCGAAGCAATCTTGCAGGTGCTTTAACAGTAAGCCATCTGCCGGCACCAGCTTCATGTACATGATAGCATATGGCGGATATTCGTTTACCTGTGGAGGGTTTATTATTCTCATAATAAATTATCAGTTAGCTAAAAACCATCAAAACCAATCCAAAATTCAAACATTCCCCCACCCCAACGCCAATACATCAGCAAGGTGAATTGTGCGGATAGGCAAGCTATTTTTATCGATATAGGTTTGCAGCTGCATTAAACAAGACGCATCTGTCGAAATGATGTATTCTGCACCGGCGGCTAAAGCATTATCTACTTTTTGCTGCGCCATAGCTGTAGAGATAGCCTCAAACTTAACGGCAAATGTACCGCCGAAGCCGCAACAGGTTTCGTTATCTTTTAGTTCAAGCAGTTCCAGTCCTAATACTTTGGAGAGGAGTTGCCGTGGCTCGGTTCTGATCTTGCACTCGCGCAGGGCGGCGCAGCTATCGTGGTAAACGGCTTTGCCGTCCAGTTCGGCACCGAAGTAATCAAACTGGAGGATGTTTACCAGGAAATCCGACAGCTCATAAATATTACCCTGTATGGCCCGGCATTTATTGTGCAGGGCTGTATTGGTAAATAAATCGTTATAGTAATTTTTCACCATGCCTGTGCACGAGGCCGAAGGTGTAACGATCACGCTATCTTCCGAAAAATCATTCAGGAATTTACTGCCCACTGCTTTGGCATCATCCCAAAAACCGGCGTTAAATGCCGGTTGCCCGCAGCAGGTTTGGTTTGGGTTAAAACTCACCTTACAACCTGCCTTTTCAAGCACTTTTATGGTATTAAAAGCAGTATCAGGAAATAATTGATCTACAAAACATGGTACAAACAGCTCTATCTTCATCGGCACAAATTATTCGGCGCTAAATTCCGTATTATTTTTATTGTTTTTTTCGGCTTTCAGCAAAGAAAACAATAAAAACAATCCAACGATAAAAAATAATCCTAACACCAATACTGAATTGCGCGGACTGCCGGTTAATTCTTCAATAAAACCGAAGCTAAACACCCCGGCAACTATAGCCAGCTTTTCGGTAACATCATAAAAGCTGAAGAATGATGCCGTATCGGGAATATTTTCCGGAAGGTATTTTGAATAGGTAGACCTTGACATAGATTGTATGCCCCCCATTACCAGCCCCACAACAACGGCAACCAAATAAAACTGGGTATCGGTAGTTGTAAAATATGCGGCTACACATACACCTATCCAGATAATTACTGTACCGATAAGTACCCGCACGTTACCAAAAATGCCCGACAGCCTCGACATTAAAGTAGCGCCGCCTATGGCCACCAGTTGTATAATCAGGATGATTGAAATGAGTGCTGCCGTACCCATATGCAGCACTTTTGCAGCAAAACCCGTTGCCACAAGCATAACAGTTTGTAACCCCATGGAGTAAAAGAAAAACGCGGGCAAAAATCTTTTTAGCAGTGGCATGCCTTTCACTTTTTTCCACACGTTGCCTAATTCAATAAAACCTCCTTTGATAATATTGTGCTCATGGCTCACCGCATTCGGGCTACCTTTGGGCAATACAGAAAAAGGGATCAGAGCGAAACCTATCCACCACAAACCTACCAGCAGAAATGATAACCTTGCCGGGAAGCTTTTATCTAATATTCCAAACCAATCTGGTTTTAATACAAAAAGAAAACAGATTAGCTGCAATAACACGCTGCCAATGTAACCATAGGTAAAACCTTTGGCACTCACGTTATCCTGCATATCAATGGTAGCTATCTCCGGCAAATAAGAATTGTAGAACACAAAACCACCGCTATAACCAATGGCCGCCAGTGCAAAGGCGATAATGCCCATCTCCAAAGTATCTTTTGTAAAAAAAAACAAACTACAGCAGGATAACGCGCCGATACAGGTAAAAAACTGCATAAATATTTTCTTGTTGCCCTTGTAATCGGCAATAGAGGATAATATGGGCAGCAGCAAAACCATCACCATATAGGCAGCAGCAAGGGCATAATCTGACAATGCCGTATTCACGAAGCTTTTACCGAAGAAGATTACCCTATCGCCATTTTTAGCGTTAGCTGTGATGGCCACATAATATGCCGGAAAAATTGTTGAGGTGATGACCAGGTTATAGGCCGAGTTGGCCCAATCAAAAAATGCCCAGGCCCGGATGGTTTTCTTGTTATTTTTGGTTTCCATTGATAAGATAAAAGTAGCGAAAAAGAATTGAGATACAAGCCCACGCTAACTGCGACGCCTTCATTTAGCTCCTTAAATAACAATGCGCCCCAGCAGAGCAGACTTTACAGCGTAAACGCTTCTAAATATTGAGCAGCAATGATGTGTTATTTAATAATAGCTAATGGAATAAGCTTATGATGCCAAAAAGGCGTAAGCATCAAACAATGCCTTGTGTTCGTTGCCCGGTCACGGCAACCATTATATGCGCTTAAATTTGCGCAAAGCACCATTTTAGTGTTAACAATGAATAAAATATAAATTATTGATTATCAAATATTTATAAATAAAATACGTAAAATGTGTTAAGTTATGTTAACCCAATTTCCACGCGTATGCCCTGTTAGAATTAAAACTGGCTAAAAAAAAAGCCCTTTGCCAAAGTAGCAAAAGGCTTTATTTTTTAAGCCCTTCCTTCCGGGGAGGGTTTGGGTGGGGCTTATTTCACCGTTGGTTTCCACTTTTCCTGTAGTTCCTTGATAAAGTATCCGCCTACAACGCTGCGCGCCTGGAAACCTACCTGTTTGCCATCGGTGGTTTCGTGCCAATCGCTTAGGGGTACGCGGGTTGGGGTTTCCATGGCGTATTTGTAAACCGGGGCAACAAGGGTCTTAAAATCGTCGTTGCTTTTGGCCAGGGTGGCTGTCCATATAATCCAGTCGCTTTTGGTATAAGTTTTACGGCTATCCAGTGGTAAGCCAAATTCGTTTTGTTTGCTGAGATAAAATTTAACCTCGCGGTCATAAACCGATTGCGGGAACAGGTTTAAGCCAAGAATTTTATCCCAAACAATATTATATTTCTGGCTCCAGGTTTCAGGTTTTTCAAACACCAACGAGTAATGGTCGCCGGCATCGGCCAGTTTCATCCATTTAGCAACCATTTCTTTAGCTATTGCCCTGTACTTAGTACCTGTAGCTTTATCGCCCATTAAATCGGCCAGGTGAGCGTAACAGCCCACTCCTACTATGGCTTTGGCAGATAAGTTTGCGTTGCGCGCCAGGTGACCGGCAAAATCATCGGTACACAACTGGTTGGCCGGGTCGCCGCCTTCGCGAACCAGGTAGTTAGTCCATGCGGTTAAGGTTTTCCAATGCTTTTTAGCATAAGCAGGGTTATTGCCATTTGCTTTAACAATGGCCGCTGTAAGCGCCAGCATATTGCCCGACTCTTCAACCGGCATACCTTCGCCATAAGTTTGGCCGTTTGCCAGCGGGTAGGTACCTAAATCATGCGCCGCAAAATCATGCGGAAATTTACCGGTTTCGCTGAAATAGAAAATACCATTCAGCATACCTTCCATCAGTTTTGGATTGTAAATGAGGAATAATGGCGCCGAAGGATAAGTTACGTCAACAGTGTTAATAGATCCATTACTAAAATTCTCTTTCGATAAAAATAAGAGTTCGCCCTGCGGACTTTTTACCAATATATGAGCGCTTATTGCCTGGCGATAAGCCAACACGCAAAGTTTAGCATATTTATCACCACCTGCTTTTAGAGCATCGTGATACATCAGTGCGTTAAAAGTCGCGCAGTTTTTAGTAATCACGGGGTAATCGGCTGCTGCTTTAGCCAGCAGCTGGTCAATAGTTTTAATTTGCGCGTTTTGCCAGTATGGTTTTAAGTTTACATGAAAGTACTGAACGGGCGTGATATCATCGTAGCCCAATTCAACAAAATGTTCAACCGCTGTTTTACCCACTTTACCAAATGGCACTATGGTATTCAGTACCACGTCTGTACCTTCTTTAACGGTTGATTTACTATCGTTTTTAAAAAACGAAGTAACGGCTTCGTCGCCTGTGCTGATGTACTGTGTGGCAGTTGCCGATTTTGGCGCCGCAACATACATGTATCCCCAATCTATCCGTAAATCATCGCCCCGTTTTTGTAAAATAGGCTGCTCAATAGTCCCTGCTTTTAATACCGACAAAGTGCTTGTTTCATACTTTTGGGTTGTAACAGGCTGTGATGGTTTGTTCCGGGCAATATCCGCAGATGCGCCTAAATAAACCTGCACGTTGTGTGCCTGGCCGTTATTTGATTTTACACTGTAAGTAATGTACGATATTGGCCGTGCCATCAAATCAAGGTTATTCATTAACAAGGGTGATGTAAACGTTACTTGCAAATCAATTTTGCCGCATTTAAATGCGTACATGGTTTGGGTTGCCGTAACCTCAACATGGGTTTGTTTAGCTACCTGAATATCGGCATGTTGTGTAGGTTTTAGTTCATCTGCAAAGCCAGCATCAAGGGCAGCACCGCCACCGGTATTGGTGCAATGTAAAGCCAATATGTTTTCGCCTTCTTTTAGTTTACCGGCTACATCACCCTTAAGCGACATCAATTGCAAATCGCCATTGGCGCCGCTGCTTACGTTTATTTTTTCGCCGTTAAGGTATACTTCGGCTTCATCATCATGGTGAAGTTTCAGGAATAATTTATTAATGTCTGCTTTGTGAAAGGTAAACACCCGGCGCACCCAAATGTCGCGGCTTGTCCATACGGTTTTACCTTGTTTGGGGTCGTCGCTAAAAGGCGCAGTACCCGTTTTCCATGCTGTATCGTCAAATTTTCCGTCGGCCCAGTTATCTGATGGCTTTGTTTCGGTATACTTTACTTCGTAAGGTTTTTCATCGCCGCCGGGTACCAGGGTTTTGTAGTGTACCGGTTCCTTACCCATAAAACGGTAAACCTCGCCATCCACCTTTATCAGGCCCAACAAGGATTGATCTTTTCCTGTCCAGTGGTGAGTTGTTGATTCATTTAAATCATCGGTAGACGACCAGATGCTGAAATAAGGATTGTGCGTAATAAGCGGATAGGCCGGCGCCTTAACATCCTGCGCCCGGGCAAACAGCCCCAATAGTGAAATACAAACGGTTAATGGAAACCTCTTCATGTGTTTTAGTAGTGTTATTATATAGATTGATAAGTACCAACGGTAAATATTTGGTTTTCTTTTTCAATTAATAAACGCTTTTACCAGAAAGCGTCAAATAGACGATTAATTGATACGAATTGTAGAAAACGAATGTGCAGATATGCAGATTTCAGATGTGCAGATGAAGAATTATTTGAGGATGTGAAAATTTGAAGATTTGAAAATGAACTAAGTCATAATGCTCCTTTACTTCATTAATCGAAATTCAGACAAAATTCTGTCAATCTTTAATTCGATAAATTCAGTTTTTTTAACTACGGCATTGGCTGAAATCAAACCGTCATCTCATTTAATATCATCTGAAATTTAAAATCTGCAGATCTGAAATCTGCACATCTGCACATCCGACACCTACTTGAACAAATCGAAACTATAACTTGCGGTGCTCCAGAAATCGTCTAAGGCGATGATTCTGGGTTTGAAAAAGGAGATTAGTGCGGGCCAGTCGTTTTGGTTAAATACGCTTACGTTGGGCAGGGTTTTGATGATACGGCTTACCGTTTTATGATTATCATCGGTAGTGTGCAGCAGCCATTCCCACTCCTCGCCTATGCTGGCGTCAAATACCAATTTAAGTTCTTTAAACTGATCAAAAATCAGTTCTTGTATGCCCAAATCGGGGTGCGAAATTTCGACGCTAATAAATGCCGATCTTTTATCGGCCTGCATTTTAAAATGCAGGTGCTTGATGCCTGTTTTATAATTAACCCAGTTTATGCGCAAACCATCGGCCGATGGCTGCGGTGCAATATATTGGCCAAAAGCTGTCCAGAATGCCTGTTTAATTTGTGATGCCTGATCGCGCGAGTACAATAGTTGTTATATTTATTATACGGCGAATTTATAGATTATTTTGCGCTTTGTATAAACGCTACCACCTGAGCCTGTTCATTTGCTGAAAGCGGCCCGCCGGTATAGTCCCACTTTAATTTGTTATTATCGTAGGTCAGCCGCCCTAAAAAAGCCGGGTTAAGTACATCTTCTACCAGCGGTAGGCTGTCCCCTATTTCGGGCGCTATTTCCTGCAGCTCCAGTAAGTGGGCCACGCCATGGCTGTCGCCTTTATATAAGGCGTAAACGCCCGTAAAATCAAGGCTGTTGTTTGATGACTGGGTTTGTACCGGCTCAATGATAATACTTATAGGGATTCCGTTGTCTTTATTGATTTGATAGCTTACTGTACGTGGCATAGTTTAGTTTTTGTTTATTAGTTGTATTACAAGTTAGCGCGGAAATTGTTCGGGCCGATAAGGCATCAAAAGAAACTAAATTGGGGGACCTGCCGCTTTTTTTATTCGTGATATTAATTTAACAACAAAGTAATGAGGCAGATAAACAAAAAACTAAAATTATCTTTTATAATTTACCCTAAAACACTATCTTTGCGACCTGTTAAAAATCCTAATGCGGAAGTGGCGTAATTGGTAGCCGCACCAGACTTAGGATCTGGCGCCGCGAGGCGTGGGGGTTCGAGTCCCTTCTTCCGCACTTAAGCCCCGTATCTTCAGATACGGGGCTTTTTTGTGGGGATACAAAGGATCATCCCCCAACTTTTCAGGGACATAATAAAATATAAATCGTCGGGGCTTATAAAAGGATTGAAACAAAAACCCTCTAAATCGCTGATTTAGAGGGTTTTTACACTGCGAAGAATCGCTTTTTGTGCGCCCACCTGGGCTCGAACCAGGGACCAAAAGATTATGAGTCTTCTACTCTAACCGACTGAGCTATAGGCGCGGTTATTTGTGTTTATTTAACGGGTGCAATTTTACATATTTGCAGGCAAATAACAAAACCCTTTATGCAAAATATCAAAAATATCATCTTCGATTACGGTAACGTTATCTTTAATATCGATTTCAGAAAGGCCCAGCAAGGCTGGAACCAGTTGGGTATCAGTAATGCTGCCGAATTTTTTGGCCATAAACAACAGGACGAAATTTTTGATAAATTTGACAGGGGAGAGGTGTCGGCAGAAGAGTTTAGGGACTATATCAGGCAAAAATCGGGCAATTCCAGCCTTACTGACGAGCAAATAAACGGCGTGTGGAATAGTATGTTACTTGGAATTGAGCCAGGCAACCATGAATTGCTGCTGGATTTGAAAACAAAATACCGCACATTTTTATTGAGTAACATTAATGCAATTCACTATGATCACATCATGGCATATCTTAAAAAAGATTTTGGTTTTGATGGTAACGGCCATCTTTTTGAAAAGGCATATTACTCGCATCTCATGGGCAAGCGGAAGCCAGAAGCCAGGATCTTCCAACTTGTACTGAATGAAAACAATCTTAATCCTGCCGAAACGTTATTTATTGATGATAGTCCGCAGCATTTGGCTGGCGCCGAAAAACTGGGTATTCAAACACTTTTAATGACCAGGCCGGATACTATTCAGCAGTTTTTTAAAAGATCGGGCTTGTAAACAGAACTGCCCAAACATCAATAAGCGGTTGTAGAATAAGTTCAACAACCAGTTCAATGCGAATAGCCAAGACGGCATTAAATGCATAGGCTATGCATTTAGTTAGAATACTGCCGCTGGTATTTATTCCTGTAATCAATAGGAGACAGACCCGTAATACGCTTAAATGTAGTACGGAAAGCTTTATTGTCTGTGTACCCAACGTTATACATCACCTCATTTACGTTATCGCGCGATGTTTCCAGGCTTACTTTGGCCGCTTCTATTTTTACCCGCTGAATGTATTCGGCTACTGTATTGGATGTTGCTTTTTTGAAGCGACGCTCCAGATTTCGCCTTCCTAAGGCAAACATAGATGCCAACTGTTCAACGCTTATCTTTTCTGAATAATTTTTCTCAATAAATTCCTGGGCTTTCTTTATCGGATCGTCTGAATGATCCTTTTGTCCCTGGAAAATAATGAATGGCGATTGGTTGGTACGTTCCATTTCGATAGCAAATACTTTCGAACTTAAAATAGCCATATCCCGGCCGGCAAATTTCTCTATGAGATATAGTATCAGGTTAAGGTACGAGAATGCCCCGCCGCTGGAGTAAATGCCCTGTTCATCGGTAATAATTTTTTCAGTCACCAGGTTTACGTCCGGAAACATGGAACGGAACTGGTTGGCGGCCATCCAATGGGTGGCACAGCTTTTACCTTTTAACAAGCCTGTAGAAGCCAACAAAAAAGCCCCCATACATAAACTGGCAATTTCGGCGCCGTTTTTATATTGATCAATGATCCATGGAATAAATTCTTTATTGTTTTCAATTGCACTCGTTATTTCGCCATCAAGTGCAGGGATAATAATCAGGTCTGTTTTTTTAACGTCCGAGATTAAGAGATGCGAATTTACGGTAAAGCAACCACCGCTGATAGGCGTTTCAGCTTGCAGGCCAACCAACTCTACTTTAAAAATCGGCTCTTTTCCCATCGATAAAAAAAACTGGTTCACCTGGGTAAATAACTGGCGCGAGCCTTCCAGGCTACCCAAAATTGCGCCCTTTGGTATTAAGATAGATATATGCTTCATATTTCAAAAATATAATAAAGCAATAACGCAAGCAAGATTTAGCGCAGGTTATTTGCTACCGGGATATTTATTGAATATGCTTGTTAGTTAATTGTTTAAATACAATTGATAAATGCTTCGCGCAGTATTTATACTTATGCTATTATTGCCTGCCTGTATATTGTACACCGTTGTTTTGCCGTGCCTGGTTTAATGCCAAGACGATGGCCGGGTTGCTTTACCTATCATTGATACGGTCACATATAAACTGGTGCCTTTTAATTCTCCATCAAGTTTATTTAAAATACCGACCGTTTTGCTCCGGATCTAAAAATAGTTTGGCATGACCATAATTTGGATTGCAAGTCGTTATTTGACACAGAAAGTTCTCGCTTGGCAGCGTATTGGCAGTTTTTTTTAAGATTTTTTGTCAGTAAGATTGACAATTGTCATGTGTACTGACAAATTGACAAAAAAAAATATTAAAATACTAAAGAGGTAAAAATGGGACTCAATAAGCACTGTTTTTCCTTTAATATTCAAAATTTGATCGTTTTTTTCATCCTTAATATGCTTTTAGGGCTTATTTTAAAAATTTCATCGTTCAATATAGCCCTTTTTATACAATGTCATGTTTTTAAACCATGATCTTTTAGTTTTTTTCTGATCCGGAATTTTACAATCAAAAAACAAGCCTTATTTTTTTCCGAATGTTCAAAGCATCTTTTTATTTTTCGAAATAACACCTCAATTTTTGTAAATTATAAAATACGGCAAATTTAATTTTGGCTTCTCAACTCTTAAAAAACGAGGGTAGATTTATGGCATATTTTTAGCCGGTGAATGCTCGGGAGACCGAAAATGTTTATCACTTAAGTTCATATAAATAAAGGATTTACGCGATTAACAATATACTTCCTGAAGCTATATAATAATATATAAATCACTTAAAAAAATAAAACTATGTTAATCGTATTAGAAGTTGCAGCATTTTTAGCAGTTATCGTGTTACCATTAATTCCAGCTAAAAAAGTTGCGAAATAATAAGGTACCAAGCCCTATCAACAATTCAATCATCATTTAAAAAATTAAGACCATGTTAATCGTATTAGAAGTTGCCCTGTTTTTAGCAGTTATCATTGTACCTTTGATCCCAGCCAAAAAAGTTGCGAAATAATTAGAGGTTTACATTAAATTGTAAATAAAAGATGGATAGCATTGAAGCTACCCATCTTTTTTATTTTAAAAGGATTGCTTTTTTCTGCCGATGTAAATAGATATTAAGCTGCCAATACAGATGCTGTTTATCGCCAGGGTGATTAGGGAGATCAAGCAGGATTTTAGTCCTAAAAGTTAAAACTCTAATACGTCTTCGCCAATTTCGAACGGGTATTGAGTTGATCTTTTTGCTATCGGATATTGCTTATTTTCATGTTAGCATATTAACCTTTATAAACTACCCGCTCACCATTTACCGTTGCAAAACCCTTATTCATGGCAATATTAATACCGCTTAGCATCGCGCTTTCTACATTAGCGCCTATCCTGGCAAAACCAAACAGCTTCGCCCCTTCCCTTACCAGGTCGGCCCGGGCCAGGCTCACCTGGTTATGAAGAATTTCGCGTATAGCGTTTGCTACCTCTTCAGGCGGCAGGTCATCAGCATCCCGTTTATCGGCATCGGTTTTAGCTATGCGGTAGATGTTATATTTCTCAGGGCTTTGGTCTGCTTTCCAGAAATAAACATTGCCCCCTGCGGTTTTGCTTTGGGTGATGTTCATCTGGTCAAATACCCCATCCAGGTGATTAACAAACCGCGCCGTTACCCGGCTAATTCCCCACGCTGCCAGAACCCGCCTGATGAGCAGATCCTTGCTTATAGGCGATTCAGTTTGCAGTACATTAAATACCTGCATTTTCAGCTTGCCACGGTTATGCTGCATAATAAAATCATCGGCCGTTAACGTATGTACAGTATCCAGGCGGCTAACTTCGTATGCTTCGACAACTTTTGAAACAGCCGGAGTTGCAAACCGGGTTGGTGTTTCCGAAACAGATTGGTTAAACGAGGATTTGTTGTTTAAGTCATCGGGCCGGGGTGGTACCGGTTTAGCTGTTTCGGTTACAGCCGGTTTCGCTGCTTTCTTTTTACTTTCTTCTGCCTTAGTAACGGCATCCATTATGCCGCTGATAACCTTGTCTGGCTTCTCCCACCATTCTGTCGACCAGATCTTGTGCACATTCCATCCCAGCGACTTTAACACATCAACCTGCACTATCTCCCTGTCGCGCGAGGTGGTTGCCGCATGATAGTTTTTACCATCGGTTAACACGCCCAAAATATATGCCGATGGATTTTCCTTATCCACAATCCCAAGGTCGATCCTGAAATCAGAACACCCTATCTGGCTGTGTACTTCATAACCATGTTTACGAACCGATTCGGCTATGCTCAGCTCAAACCCGCCATCTTCTTTTTGTTTTACCGATGCGCGTGGCGGCAAAGCGCTTTTCCCTTTTTCGGCATAGGCTAAAAAAGCTTTTAATCCTGCCACTCCCTCAGAGGATGTCCGATTAAGATCTATCTGATCTGACCTTAAAGTCGAAAATACTTTCATCTCGTACCTTGCCCTTGATACGGCTACATTCAGCCTCCTCCAGCCGCCATCGCGGTTTACCGGGCCAAAGTTCAGGCTTACCCTACCCTTTTCATCAGGCCCGTAGCCAATAGAAAACAGGATCACATCGCGTTCGTCACCCTGAACGTTCTCCAGGTTTTTAATAAACAGGGGCTCACCTGTTTCCAGGGCAATTTTTTCCAGGTCGGGCCTAAGTACAAAGACCTCTGTCAGCATATCATCTATCAGCAACTGCTGCACCGAACTAAAAGTTACAATACCAATGCTCTTTTTGGCCAGCAACGGATCAGACAATCGCTTAATCACCTCATCAACAATCGCTTTGGCTTCGTATTTATTTTGCCTGCTTTTCCCTTTATCGTAATGCCCTTCTACAGGCACAAAACTTACTTTGCTGGTAATGTCATCTGTTGATGGGAAGGTAAGCAGCTTGTTATCGTAATACTTGGCGTTGCTAAACGCAATTAAACTTTCGTGCTTGCTCCTGTAGTGCCACAACAAATGTTGTGATGGCATGGATAGCGCAAGGCAATCGTCCAGGATGCTTTCGAGGTCTTCTTTCTCCACATTGTCCTCATCAAAGTTATTGGTGGCAAAAAAGCTGGTCGGCGGCATTTGTTTAGGGTCGCCAACTACTATTACGTTGGTGCCACGGGCAATGGCGCCTACCGCCTCGCAGGTGGGCAACTGTGATGCTTCATCAAATATCACCAGGTCAAACTTAGGGTTGCCGGCATCAAAATACTGGGCTACCGATATCGGGCTCATCAGCATACAAGGAGCCAGCCGGTGCAATAAATTAGGAATGCCATCAAATATTTTGCGGATAGACATTGCGCGTCCGTTATTCCTGATCACCCGCTGCAACATGCCAATTTCTGAGCTTTGCGAAGCCTCCTGCGTAAATGAAGGGATGTTTGCTGCCAGCCTTGCGTATAACTCCTGCCGGGTGAGCATTTCAAACTTGCTGCTCACCTCGCGAAACTTTCTTATTTTTTCGCCGAACAGGCCGCTGTTAAAACTAGCCAGTTCGGGGTGCAGGCTTAATATATATTCGGCGGCTGAGCGGTAAAATCCTTTGTGAAACTGCCTCACAAGGTCGGTATTTGCTATATTACCTTTTTCGTAAGCGGTGAGCAAGGGGGCTAATCCCGCGGCCAGGGCTTTATCCCGTGTCAATGTCCAGTTGTACCAATCTTTCAATTCGTCAAGGTGTTTCACCCACTTAACGGCCTCATCAATCAGGTCGGCAGTGTAATCGCTGGTAACAACAGGCAGCGTGGCAAAGTTTATGCCCAACAGTTGTTGAATTTGCCCTTCGGTAGTAGTCACTTGTTGTTCTGTAGCCAGCAAGCCGCTTAACGTGCCGGAGTTTTGGATAATAAACGCCCTGCTGCCTTCGGTAAACTCGCGCGATAACGTCGCACGCCACTCCCTCAACTGGGTAGCACCTACAAGCGTTCCTACGGCGCGGTTAATATTGATAACGGCATCGCTTATACGGAGTAACGCGTCCCAGTCGGGATCGCCATTTTTCCATAAAAAGCCGAGCAGGCCGGGTAAAAAAGCAGCTTTGTCAATCACGTCCTGCTCGGCTCGGAAGGCTATCACCTGCTGCAAGTCCTCGGCTATAGCCGATTTATCAATTTGCCCCGTAACTGAAAGCGCGCGCATGTTTTTAACAATTGCCCGCTGGCCCAGCCACCGTGGTAAAAACCATTTACCATTAGCAATATTCCATTCAGATAAAATTCTTTGGGCTGGTATAGCTAAAACCTCCTTTTGGTACCGGCCAAGCAAGGCCGAACGTAGTTTATCGCGCTGTTGCCCGTGGGCCGCAATCCCTGCCACCTGGGCAAAAGTTTGCTCCAGGAAATCGGCCTGCAGCAATGATGCCGGGATATCGGACAATTCAAGCAGTAAGCTTACCAGGGTATGTAATGACTGTTGTTGCTCCTTGCTTTTAACCAACCCGTTTATTTTCAGCAACCTGCTTACACCAATAAGCTGGCTTTGGTATTGACTCAGGAGGTCAAGCAGGTGCTCTATCAATTGACCGGCGTCTTGCTTTACCTGGTTATTATATTGCTGCAAACGCATGTATTGCAGGGCATGGTTGGCAGGCTGGCCTATTAGTGCACCGGCTACCTGTAATTCTTCGGCCACATCGTGCCATGTAATTAACTTTGCAGGACTTAGCTGTGCTATTGCGCCTGCTGCAAAATATACCTTGTCCTCCCCTTTTTCAAAACGGCTGTAACTGCTAAACAAATCAAACAACGAATAACCGAACGGATATTTTTTGTGCAGCACTTCAACATAAGTATTCAACTCATTTCGCAGGGCAAACAGGCGGTCGGCCTCGTCGCGGTGGCTTTCGGGGGCGGCTTTGCGGGCTACCTCGGTAGCTGCTTTAAGCTGCTCCAACACCGCTGTTTTTTTTGATCTGTTGGAATGTAGTTCGAGGCAAAAATCGCCTATGCCTATTGATTCCAGCCTGTCTTCCACCACCTCGAGCGCGGCTTTTTTGGCCGCCACAAAAAGCACCCGCTTCCCGGCGTATAAGGCATTGGCTATAATATTGGTAATGGTTTGCGATTTGCCGGTACCCGGAGGCCCGTGCAGCACAAAGCTTTTATCCTGCCCCGAACTTACAATAGCCTGCAATTGCGATGAATCGGTACTGATGGGGAGTGCGATATTTGCCGGGTGCAGCTGGCTATCCTGTATCAGCGAGACATCGGCATTTTCCAGTGCCTGCCACTCCAGCTTGCCCGATACCAGGCTGGCTACAACTTTATTGCGATAAAGATGTTCGGCATTATTATGAATATCATTCCAGAGGATAAACTTACTGAACGAAAATGTGCCCAGTACTGCCTGTTCCTCTACATCCCATCTTGATTTGGCCATAATGGCCTGGCGTACAATGTTAAATATCAGCTTTACATCTACCCCACTTTCGTCTTTAGGTAATGTATCCAGGCCGCCTATAGTGATGCCAAAATCCTGCCGTATCATTTCCAGTAAGGTAATGTTCACCATGGTTTCTTCGTCGCGGCTGCGAATTACATAGCCTTTTTGAGCCGATTTACGGATGATCTCGACAGGTATCAGCAAAACAGGAGCATACCTTGGTCGCTCGCTGGCATCAGTTTCGTACCATCTTAACAAGCCCAGGCCGATATAAAGGGTGTTAGCTCCATTCTCCTCGATGGATAACCGCGAGGCACGGAACAAACTGGTAAGCCCATTGGTTAACTCCGGCTCGGGCAAAAAGCTACGGATACGTTTTTGACTCAGCTCATGCTGTATCAGCTCGGCAATCGGGTCCGATTGATGCAGGGCCTGGTACATGCCGGCATCGCGCAGCGAATTGTCCCAATCGGCCGGCCTTGGCAACACCTGGAATTCCTGCCCATCGGCCAGGGCATCTTCCAGTTTACCTACGTTCACGGTCATAAATTGTACTACGCTTTTGGTTATCCGTATATTGAGGAGGCTGTTACGCAACGTAAGGTCGAGTAATTTACGCTCCCAGAGGCGCTGTTTCGAAATCTCAATATGATCTACATTTTTCAGTTTTTGCCCGGCGTAAATTTCCTCGGGCAGGGCATTGGCACGCTCCTGCCGGTTTTCTTCAATAATCTCCCAGCCTGCAGCGGTTTTTACCCGCAAGGGCAGCGGCCGTATGCCGCTAAAGCGGGCACGCTTAATATCTATAAACAATATAAATTCACTGGTATTCAGCATCTTTTGCCCGGCCGATGCCGCAGCCGAATCAAATGAGGTATTGTTGCCCGCATTCATGCAGGTAGCTTCTACAATGGCTATCTCGCTTATGCCATCCGCCGTACGTTTGGTAATAAGCGATGGATCATCGTTAACAGCATCGGCAAATGACTCATCAACCAGCCAGCCGCCGACAAAGGCGTGCCCTTTCACTATTATAATAATCGGGTGGATACCAACAGCCTCCATACAGGCGGCATATAGCAACGATAGATCGAGGCAATTGGCCAGCCTGTTGGCAAATATGGCATCGCACAAACGGATGCGCTGGCCGCTTTCTTCAAAGCTGGCAGGTACGGTGCAATATATTAGTTGCTGCTCGGCAATGGCCTCGTAAATGGCGGCCATTTGCTTACGAACCCTATCGGGGCTGCGGCTTTGGTAATCATCAAATGAAGGGTTATCCGTCCAGCTTTGTAAAATGGCAGATGCCCGGCGAAGGATCTTCGGTATTTCCGGGTGATTGGGCGTTACAAAAGCCGCCAGCATCTCGGGCAGCAAGCCCAGCCCGTTCCATTGGTCATAAGCAAGCAGTTCTATCGGGCGATTTTCCGACAATAGCAGTTCATCACCATTACGGATAATAATATTTATAGTGCCTGATACCTTCTCGGTTAATTCGGCCAGGTATTGGGCTGAAAGGTTGAGCTGTATAGCACCTGTTTCAAAGGCATCCCCTTGTTTTACATACCCGTAAATCCTTTTCCATAAAGGCGCAAAAGCCGGTTCAACAGTAATTTCAACTTCCAGGGCATTCCAATCAGCCCCGGTACTGTTGTTAATTACCAGCGACCGGATTACCGGCACATGGTTTTGCTGAAGGGCGAAATTGATTACAGGGGTATATGTAAGGTTGATATCTGTTGCTGTTAAAATACGCGTGCTCATATTAGTTGAAAAGATAGATATTTATTTTTATCTGTTCCATATTAAACGCTGCGAATGTGTTTTTTTAATATACGCAGCTAAAATATGGGTATGGGGGACTGGTAGGAACACATGAGTCTCGTATAAAAAAGACGTTGTGATTTCGATAGTATAGTGTATTTACAGCATCACTTAAATCTCCTCCGATTCGTTACTCATATGACACATTCAATATTTACACAAACATTGGCTTTCAACGCTGGTTAAGACTCACCCGGCTACGCTGCGCTGGCCACCCTCTCTTCGGCTTCGCCGGAAAGAGGGGCTTGAAAATTTATTACTTATTTTTTATAACGTATTTATATTCAGCGTTCAAGCCCCTATTTCCACCGCAGGTGAAGAGAGGGTGGCGGCCGCAGCCTCGCAGGGTGAGTCTTCGCCGCCATGCGATATACGTTATTCCCCATTCAGAATTTCCACTAGGCATTCAGCTACACCTTAAATTTTACATTTCTTAAAAAGCAACCATTTACCCTTTTTTAGAGTAATGACTAATAAAATCAACTACATCTTAAATTAACACCTATGAAAAATTACAAGTTACCTCATGCAATGATTGCAGTGTTTGTAAGCATTGTGCTGTTGGGCTCCTCATGCAGCAAAAGTTCAAACCGCATTATACCAACGCCGCAGCTTACCGGAGTTGTGCTAACCGATAACGCCACCTTCGGGAAAGTACTTACAGATAACAACGGATTCTCGCTTTATTTTTTCTCTAAAGATGTAAGCGGCGCTTCGGTTTGTGTAGACGGCTGCGCTACAACCTGGCCGGTATTTTACAAAGCAGGGTTGACCATTGGCGCCGGCCTGACATCATCAGATTTTGGTGTGATTGATAGGCCCGACGGCAGTAAACAAAGTACCTATAAAGGCTGGCCATTATATTATTACAGCAAAGACCTTAAAGCCGGTGATACCAATGGTGATAAGGTTGCCAACCTTTGGGCCATAGCCAAGGCCGACTACACCATTATGTTTGGCAACGCCCAGCTTATCGGGCTGGATAAAGCCCAGTACACCGATCAAGGCATTGCAGGCACCGGAGCATCGCAATTTATAACTGATGACAAGGGGCTTACATTATACATGTTTAGTAAAGATGCATCAAGTAAAAACAACTTTACAAAAACCGATTTCAGCAATAACGCCGCGTGGCCTATTTTTGAGGTTACCGGGGTGGCCAGTATCCCGTCAATTTTTGATAAAACCCAGTTTACCACTATTAACGTATTCGGAAAAACGCAGCTTGTTTATAAAGGGCATCCGCTATACTATTTTGGACAGGATGCCGCAACCCGGGGCAATACCAACGGCGTAAGCTTCCCGGTAGCTGGTAGTGCTATCTGGAAGGTGACTAACAGTACAACCGTAGCTTTATAAATCTTCAAAAAACATATTAACCGGGCGGGTGACATTTATCACTCGCCCGGTTTTATATTTCCTGGATTAATTACAATTTCAGTTCGCCCCAACCCTGCCGGTAAGTACGGCGGATGTATTGGTTGGCGGGTTCAAAGTTGGTTACGCGCATGTTTTCGCCGTCCCAATTTAAGCCGGTGTACCTGCCGCTAAATTTGTAGCCTTCCATATTGCCATAAACCGGGTCGTTGCGTTTTATTTTCTCGCGCAGGTTAAAGGTGCGCAGCAACAGGTTGCCCATCAGCACTGTTTCCGTCAATGGCCCTGCATATCCCACAAATGGCGAATCAACCTCCATTTTGCCATAGCCAGCTATACTGGCATCAACCCACTGCCACCAATGGCCATCCATACCGCCGGCAACGCGCGGGTACTTTTCGGGTACGTTTATATCCTTGTTTAAGGTAAGCGGCAGCAGTCGGGGGTGACTGCCTCCCCAACCACAGGAAACTTTTCCTTTGGTGCCTATAAATAATGTACAGCCTTCAAAATCATTTTCGCCGGGAAAATCTCCCAACGCTTCATTCATGTTTAAAGCAGGGTCAAGCTCATTAAGGCGTTCGGGCGTTATGCCGCCATCCATCCAATGCAGATCGAGGTTTTTACCGTTTTGCTGTTTAAATTTAAACTTGATTGAACTGGATACCGGCCCGCTTTCGGGGTAAATACCTTCCTTAAAAATGCCGCTGTAAACGGTGCTGGCGCTGCCCGAGACTTCGGTTGGGTAACCCAGGCCAAGCAGTTTAAAAGGCGGCCCCATAATGTGGCAGCCCATATCGCCCAGCGCGCCGGTGCCAAACTCCCACCAGCCGCGCCAGTTAAAAGGCACCAGGTTATCAATATAATTGGTTTGCTTTGCAGTACCCAGCCACAGATCCCATTTGAGTTCTTTAGGAATTGGCGGGCTTGTTTTCGGCCAGGAAATCCCTTGCGGCCAAACCGGCCTGTCGGTCCAGCAATATACTTTCTCAATGTCGCCTATCAGGCCGGCTTCAAACCATTCGCGCATGGTGCGCATACCATCGCAGGATGCACCCTGGTCGCCCATTTGAGTTACCACCCGGTATTTTTCGGATGCCTGGGTTAGTATGCGGGCTTCGTAAATATCATGGGTTAATGGCTTTTGCAGGTACAAATGTTTTTTGAGCTGCATGGCGTTAAGGCCAACCAAGGCGTGGTTATGATCGGGTATGGCAACGGTTACGGCATCAAAGTTTTTATGCTGTTTATCAAACAGCTCGCGCCAGTCATGATAATAAGGCGCTTTGGGGAACTCTTTGCGGCGTGGCGCGGCCTGCCTGTCGTCAACATCACATAAAAAGGCTATAACAGCATTCTTTTTAGGGGCGGTAGCAAAATGCTTAATGTCGTTCTCAGCCTCGCCGCCGCAGCCTATTGCAGCAATGTACAGCTTATCGCTTGGCGCGGTGTAACCCTTGCCACCCAGCACAAAACGGGGTACAATGTAAAAACCGGCCGTGGCTATAGCGGCTTTTTTTATAAAGTCGGCCCGGCTTATGCCATTATTGCCTGTTGCTTCATCCAATTGCTCCATAGTCATTATTTATGCAATGGTTTAACAGCTACTTCCTTAAAAAACACCACATCGTCGTCGCCATGGTTTTGCAAGCCTATGTAGCCCTCATTGGGACGGGTGCCGCGGAACGGTTCGAAATCGAATTTACGCGCAGGTGTTGGGTCGCCCTCTTTATAGTCGGTTACTTTTTGGCCGTTAACAACAACAATAGTTCGCGGGCCATCCAGTGTAATTTCCATGGTATTCCATTGCGGACCGGGCTTGCCGGGTTTGGCCAATGGTTTGGTAAGTGAGTACAGGGTGCCGGTAATATGATAGTCGTCCTCTTTGGAGGTTTCGGGATGGTTATCTATCTGCACTTCATAACCATAAAATACGGGCATCCACTCCTCACGGGGCTCCAGCGGTATGCGGATGAATACGCCCGCATTACTGTTAAACTTTTGCATTTTATAAACTACCCGGATAGTGCAGTTGCTGAATTTTTCTTTCGTCCAGTACAATAGCCCCATGCCACCGTGGCTGCCGGTTAAGCCATCCTTTACATAGCGGCTGCCTTTGCCAACCTGTTTCCAGCCGTTAAGGTCTTTACCGTTAAAAAGCTGTCGCCAGCCATCTTTATTTTGCGCTTTGGCATCTATTGAAAATAAAATAATAAGTGGTAAACAGGCCAGCAGGCCTTGTTGAAAATGCTTTTTGATCATGGCAGACAGGAATTAAATAGCTTGTAACTGGTTATACTAAGGTAGAGATATTTATTTGAAAGATGCAAGGAAACCTTTAGACTGACACAGGGCAAACGCATCTAACTGGGTTAACATAACTTAACATATTTTAGATATATTTTTATATAAATATTTGACAATCAATGTTTTGTATTTTTACATGGTTAACACTAAACAGATCGGGCAATCCATTAACTATTAGATGCATTTGCCTTGTAAACTGACATGTTTATCACCAATTTATTAACCCGCGCGTGGTATAATAAACCAGTTATCACCGCTTTTTAAGACTGCGGATTTACGACAAACCAACTGCAATTCAAACAACAATATTAATTCCCCGATGGTATATCAAGGGGCACGCCCCCTTTTAAAGGAACGCCAAAATCGGGCGAGCCATCTTTTTTCCAGCCAAATTTCTGCGCCCTGGGCGACCGGTCATTACCACAGCCCTGGCCAGGTTTGGAGTTGGCGTGGTACAATATCCAATCCTCCGTTCCATCAGGAGATTTAAAGAATGAATTGTGGCCGGGTGCATAAACACCATTTTCCGGCGATTGCTTAAATACCGGTCGGACCGACTTTCTCCATGATGCGGCATCCATTAAGTTGCTGTTTTTTGATGCCGTGAGCATACCAAGGGCATAATAATCTGTCCAGCAACCGCTGGCCGAGTATATGAGGAATAGCTTATCGTTGTGTTTTAAAATCTCGGGGCCTTCGTTTACGTTAACATGCGGCGGGTTTGATTGTGCCCCAAGGTCGCCATATTTTTCCCAGTCAAACTCGGGGCTTGATATTTTTACCCGCGGGCCTTCAATGGTGCAGGCGTCTTTCATTTTGGCTATGTAGATGTTTTGCTGCACGTTAACATCGCCTTCCCAGCCGGCCCAAATCATGTATAACTGTCCTTTATTTTCAAATACCGATACATCAATGGCCCATTTGTTGGTGCTGTCGCCTACTTTTCCTTTAAATGTCCAGTTACCTTCAGTTGGGTCGGCAGCCGGATTTTCGATCACATAAATCCTATGGTTGTTGTTATTGCCATCATCGGCAGCAAAATACATATACCATTTTCCTTTTATAAAATGAAGCTCGGGCGCCCAAAGTTCCTTTGAATAGCTGGTACCCGCCGGTGGCACCCAGATTGTTTTTTTAACAGCTGTTTTTAGCTGCGTGATATTTTTAGTTTTCCAGATAGCCAGGTGATTCCCTGTTGAATTGGTATAATAATAAAAACCATCCTTGTAAATAACCCAGGGATCGGCCCCGGAAGGCAGCAAAGGATTGGTAAAAGTTTTTTGCTGGGCAAAGGCCGATTGGGTCACAACCATTAATAAAAGGCAGATTTTTATAATGTTTTTCATGCCCTAATATAGGACACAATTTTTTATATAATTTATAACCGTCCTCTTTCATCTTTGGAGGCGTTATCATCTTTTCGTTGAACCTTGTTTTTTGAGCCAAATGACCGATAATAGGTAAGCTTGATAATGGGAAAGCTCCTTGATTCGCCGTTATACCGTACCCATACCTGCGAATTAAAAGCATCGCGGGTAAGGTGGCCGATATAAGCGTAATAGCTTGCCGACAACAACAAATCGGTAACTGATAGCTGAAAACTGCCTTTATTATTATCCAATTCCTTTTTTATCCCCAGGTTAAGCATCCCGTTTCCGTTGCTTCTTGAGGTAGCGTAATACGCCGGTGAATAGGCATAACCGGAAACCTCCACCGAAATGCTTTTAGGAAGTTTAAACGTTTCGCTGAAATCAACCGATCCGGCCAAGTATGATTTGATAAAAGTTTGCGGCGTATAGTCCACTTTGTATTGCCGCCAGCCGCCAACAAAACCATAACGCCCCTCCCACCAGCTTGTTATTTTTACCGGGACGCTGGTTTGCAGGGTAATGTTATTTTGATAAGGTGCGTTTTGCGGGGCAAGGTAAACCAGCCCTTTAGATGGCCCGGTAGAAATTTGCGTTTGTAATATCACATCTTTATCGCGGCTGAATAAGATCGAAAACAGGTAATCATGGTAATTATAAGCTAGTTTGATATTATCGGTAATGGTAGGTTTTAACGCAGGGTTGCCTGTAAAAACAGATACCGGGTCATTATAGGTTACGTAGGAAGCCAGATCGCTGTACGACGGGCGGCTGACGCGTTTGGTATAGGATAACTGCAATTCGGAATGTTCATTAAGTTTCCGCGTAAAAAAAACACTCGGAAACAACTTCTTCAATTTCCGGTCGATATCATATTGGGCATTACTGGCGTTATCGGTACTGTTGTGCGAGTATTCATAGCGTGCGCCAATAGTAAGGCTGGTAGCGGTATCCAGCTTCGCATTCAAAGTTGCGTACCCCGCGCCAATCACCTCCTTTGTAACCAGGTTATTGGATACCCCTACACTGCTTAGTACCCATTGGCCGTTTTGCATGTTTTCAATTCCGGATACGCTATTGCTGCCGGTAAAGGTGCCCTTTACCCCTGCTTCTAATTTCAGGTTTGGGTTTATTTGTTTTGCGTAATCTGCTTTAAGCACAGATACTTTGATAGCGGTATTGGCCAGATCGCGCTGGCGGGGCGCGTAAAGGCTGTCGCCGGCACCGGCCAGGTTACCATAGTTATCAACAAAGGTGCTTTCAACATTAGTTTGCCCGTTGTTTTTGTAATAAATATAATCCGCATCAAAATTGATTTTTTCGCCTTTACTTAGTTCCCGTTCCAGGTAAATGGAGCCAATGGTATTGTAAGTATGATTAATACCATCGAGGTAGGAATTAAAGAGCAAAACAGAATCGGGCTTAAGGGCATAATGCCCATGGTTGTAATTATTGTTATGGTTGCTCCCGGCCGCAAAATAGATACTGGCGCCAACGGTTGTCTTTTGATTAGGCCGGATGTCGGCACCAATTTCGGCATCCTGGTATTTGGCTATTGGTTTGGCAAGCCCTGTGTACAGAAACTCGGTTTGCCCACCTATGGCCGGTACTGTTTCCGTCCCGCCTGCAAACAATTCACTATGGCCACGATCATGAGCATACGAATAAGAAGCGCGCAGGCCCGCCTTACCCGTATTGTGGTTGATTGAGACATTTGCCGAGCCCTTTTCGCCCCGGCCATATCCTGCCGTGGCCGTAACAGACCAGCTTGTACCTTGCTGTTTATTTTTTTTGGTAACAATGTTAATAAGCCCTGCATTGCCGTCGGCGTCATATTTGGCGGGCGGGGTATTTAGTAGTTCTATTTTTTCAATATCATCAGCGCTTATGCCGTTTAGTAAAGTAAGTACCTGCGGCATCGACATCCGCATCAGCTTGCCATCCAGCATAACCATTACTCCCGCCTTCCCGTTAAGGGTAAAGCTGGTGTTTTGGGGATTGACGATTATACCCGGCGAGCGCTGTAATGCCTGTAAAACCGAACTGCCTTTTGTTAATATACTGCTTTGAACATTTACTACCATCCCACCGGGCTCCTGCTGCACCAAAGGCTTATCGGCCCTGATCGTAACCTCGTTTAATTGCCTGGATGCCCCTTTTAGCCCGATAATGCCCAGATTTTTGGCTGGCCTTATGCCGGCAAGCTCAAATACTGGCGACGACCATGTTTCATGAGTCATATCACTTACTTTGACAATGTAGCGGCCCTGGCTAACAGGTTCAAACCTGAAAGCACCTTTATCGTCGGTAAGCGCCGATTTTATCAGCGCGTTATCGGAACTATCCAATAATATTACCGTTGCAAATGAAACAGGTTGCCCGGTAGCGTCCACAAATTTTCCCGATACCTGGGCAAACAATGCCTGGCAAAAAAAAGTTAGTAAGCTGATGATTAAGTATTTCATAGGTCAATTTCAAAAGGTTGTATGACCAAAGGAATACAAACCAACTACCGCAGAAAAATCCGATTGACCAGTGTACTACCTTGATTGACGAAATACATTACAAGCGCCGAAGTTGATTAAAACGGTCCGTATTTATTATAATTTACCGGTTATACACCAATAGGTGCATTTGGTCAATTAATTAAGGCCGTTGAGATTACGGCCATAAAAAAATAATTCATTTAGCTGTATCTTTAGCTATGCCTCAAATTCAATCCAAACAAAACTGGCTTATCAGGTATAAGTTATACCACCTGCCTTTTTGGTTTTTATACAATTACCTGTGGTGGGTATTTTCCCAGGGCGATCCTATTGGCGTGGCGCGCAGCATCTTTTTCTCTCCCTACACGGTAAAATTTAGTTTTTACCTAGTATTCCAGGCTTTAGCGGCGTATTTTAACCTGTATTTTTTGATGCCACGTTATATGGAAAAGGGCAAATTTGCGCAATACATAACTTACGAGTTATTAACAATCATCGTGGCTGCCATGCTGATTGTTCCGGGGTATTTTTTAAGCGCCATTCTATCTGGCAAAACAATGGATGATTTATATGGTAGCGGGCCTCATAACTTTTTTACCCTTTTCCTGGCCAATCCGTTGCCATCAATAGTGGCCAGCAGCACTCTTGCCATGAGTATTAAGCTTACTAAAACGTGGGCACAAACGCAAAAAAGGCAACAAATGCTGGAAAAAGAGAAGCTTGAAACCGAGCTTAAATTTTTAAAATACCAGTTTAACCCTCATTTTTTGTTTAACAGCATCAATTCCATATTTTTCCTTATCCACAAAAATCCCAATATGGCTTCGGCTTCGCTGGCCAAATTTTCTGAATTGTTGCGGCATCAGCTTTATGAATGCAACGACCAGCAAATCCCCCTTCAAAAAGAAATAGCCTATCTTGAAAATTTTATCGAACTGGAAAGGCTGAGGCATGATACCGAAGTGCAAGCTGATATAGCGTTGACAACACCTTTTGCCGGCAGCCTGGGCATCGCCCCCTTTATTTTGATGACGTTTGTAGAAAACGCTTTCAAGCACGTATCGGCCCATGTAAATGGGGGCAATTGGATCAGCATAAAACTTGAACTGGAAGGGCAGCGGCTTAGCTTGTTTGTAAGCAATAGTACAGCCCCCGGCGAGGCTAACCAGGCGATAAAATACGGCGGTATAGGGCTGGCCAATGTTAAACGAAGGCTCGATTTAATGTACCCTGGCATTTATGAATTGGATATTGACAGCCAACCCGATACTTTTACGGTAAAACTACAACTAACGCTTGCTGTGCTCCAAATATCACCAACCATGCAAATGGCTTAATATGAATATCAATTGTATAATTGTTGATGATGAACCATTGGCCCGCGAAGGGCTTGGGAACTACGTACGCGAGGTGGATTTTTTACGGCTGGCCGGCACTTGCGAAAACCCGCTTGAGCTTATGAAACTGCTTGACCAACAACCTGCCGATTTGATTTTCCTGGATATCCAGATGCCCAAAATGAACGGGATAGAGTTTTTGAAGATTATGCAAAAACCGCCCATGGTGGTTATAACTACCGCCTACCCTACTTACGCGCTGGAAAGTTTTCAGCTGGATGTGCTGGATTACCTGCTTAAACCCATCACCTTTGAACGTTTTTTTAAGGCGGCAAGCAAAGCCCGGGATTATCACCGGCTACTAACGAAACCTGCGTCAGCCGATGTCATTAAAACCGAAAAGCCGGAAGATTACTTTTTTATTAAATGCGGCAGCAAGTATGAAAAAGTACCCTTGAATGAGATCCTTTATGTAGAAGGCATGCAAAACTATGTGAACATTTTTACGCTGAAAGGCAAATATGTAACCATGCTATCCCTTAAAAACCTGGAGGAAAACCTGGCCGGCAAGGCTTTTATCAGAGTGCACAAATCATACATTGTAGCTATCAACAAAATTGATGGTATTGAAGGCAATGAGATATTTATCCAGGCCAGCAAAATCCCTATAAGCCGTAATTACCGCGAGCAGGTGATTGGCCAGGTGGTTACCAACAGGCTTTGGGATAAAAAATAACAAACACCAGTCATAAACGTAAATGGCGCCCATAGCCCAGGTTTAAAACGATTTACAAAACGCAGCAGGATAAAATTTAAACCACAAAGAAAACCCAATACTTTTTTGGCACGAAATTGGTATTAACTGAATCATGCAGATAGTACACATCAATACCGAAAAAACAGTTAAACACATCAAAAATTCAATTGTTGATCTGTTTACCAGGGAAGTAGTAACCCTTAAGGCTATTCATAAACAATTAATTGGCAATAAACAGGTTAACAACCAGCAATTTACAGGCTTTATTGCCTGATCAGCATATCACCTACCTATGAAAATGAGCTTCTTTTTTAAGAAGCTTTTTTTGTTTTAGGGGGATTTTTACGAATTCAGACTTGCGAAGTTTTAAAAACTTCGCAAGTCTTCTGCCTCATGCAATCCGCGGGATTTTGGCTTCTATCCAATATCCTGTATCTTTTTATACGCACCTGTATAGCAAAATAACATACACCCGCCGCTACTACTGCCAGCCTCCACCCAATGCCCGGTATAAATTAACGACAGACTGCAGCTCCTGCAGTCTGTCGTTAACACCGCTTAGCTGTGCTGCCAGCAGGTTTTGTTCGGATGTTAATACATCGGTGTAATTGGTGGCCGAGCTGTACCGCAATAGCTCCTGTGTATACTCAACCGATTTTTGCAAAGCGATGATCTGCTTACTGCGGGCATCCTGTTTTTCAAGGGCGGTTTGGTGTGCATATAATGCATTGGATACCTCCTGCCCTGCTACCAGCAATGTTTTCTGGAAGCTGTTAAGCGCTTCCTGCTGCTGCGCCTGCGCAGTGCGTAAACGCGCTTTGTTCAAACCCTGGTTAAAAATGGGTTGGGTTAGGCCTGCGGCAATATTGTAAAATATGGAATTGACAAAAAAGTCTTTAAGCTGTAAGGTTGATAAACCTCCCGAAGCTGTGATGGTAAACGAGGGATAAAAATACGTTTTAGCCACGTTGGTATTCTCAAACGCGGCACGGAAAGCGTATTCGCTTTGCTGTACGTCCGGGCGGTTAGTGAGCAATTGTGTTGGGATGCCCGCCTGTAATTCGGTGGCCATGTTCTGGGTAGCCAAACTGCCGCGGTTTACCGCGCCCGGCGGCCTTGATAACAGGATATCCAAAGCATTTTCGGTTTCGCGGATACTGCGTTTTAAATCGGGTATGAATACTTCGGCAGCATAGCGGTTGGCTTCGCTTTGTACCACGGCGGCACCGGTTACTACCGCGCCGGCCTTAAGCTCCTTCATGGTTTCCACATCTTTAATGCGGTTTTTGAGGGTTTGTAGTGTAATTTCCAGCTGTTTGTCCAATGCCAACAGGGTAAAATAGTTGTTGGCTATATCGGCAATCAACTGGGTTTGCACGGCCCGCTTAGCCGCATCAGTTTGTAAAAAACCAGCCAACGCCGCACGTTTGGTGCTGCTCAGCTTCCCCCAAACATCGGCCTCCCATGAGGTTGTTAAACCCGCCTGGTAAGTAGTAGTTAAGGTGTTAACAATGGTACCGGCAGGATAATTTAAGCCTGCCGATGATTGTTTTGACCGGGTTACACTGGCATTGCCGCTTAACGATGGATAAAACGCGGCCTTGCTTTGCTGCAATGTGGCCTGCGCCTCCAGTATCCGCTGAACAGCGGTTTTAAGGTCCAGGTTATTATTCAACCCTTCCTGTATCAGCGATTTAAGTATCGTATCGGCAAAAACTTTTTGCCAGGGCATGGCCGCTATGGTGGTAGTATCGTTAGTTTGCCCATCGCGGTAAAGTCCGGTTGTGCCTATATCCGGCCGGTTATACGTTTTCGTTACTTTGCACGATAGCACAACGCCGAATAGCAGCGTAAAGGGCAGTATATATTTAAAACTCCGTCTGTTCATTTTATATCTTTTACTAAATTAACGGGCAGGTACTACTTCCGCCTCATCATCTTCATCTTCGGGTTTTGGTTTACGGCCAACTTTTTCTTGCAGGGATTGAAAAATGATAAACAGAATAGGGATAACAAACACCCCAAATACCGTCCCCACAAACATCCCCCCCACAGCGCCTGTACCTATGGATTTATTGCCATTTGCACCAGCCCCTGTGGAAAACATCAAGGGCATAATACCAAATATGAAAGCAAAAGATGTCATTAAAATCGGGCGCAAACGGGCTTCGGCGCCTGCTATAGCAGCGGGTATTAAATCCATACCTGCCCGGCGTCGCTCCAAAGCAAATTCTACTATCAGGATAGCGTTCTTTGCCAGCAAACCGATGAGCATAATGAGCGAAATTTGCAGGTAAATATTACTGCCGATGTCAAAAATCCAGGCAAAAAGGTACGTACCCGCTAAACCAACAGGCAGCGATAATAATACCGCGAACGGCAGGATATAGCTTTCATATTGCGCACTAAGTAAAAAGTACACAAACACCAGGCAAAGCATAAATATGTAAGCCGATTGCGTGCCGGTGCTCAATTCCTCGCGGGTAAGGCCCGAAAATTCGAAATCGTAACCGGCAGGGAGCGTTTGTTTGGCAACTTCACTAATGGCCTTTATAGCATCTCCTGTACTGTACCCCGGATTTGGCGAGCCGGAAACCGATATGGCCGTAAATAAGTTAAACCTCGAAATAGACTCGGGACCAAACACCCTTTTCAGCGTTATAAACGATGTTATTGGCGCCATGGCACCAGCCGCATTGCGTACAAATATTTTACTCAGGCCAATTTCGTTGGCCCGGTAATCATAATCTGCCTGTACCATAACCCTGTATTGCTTGCCAAAGTCATTAAAGTTTGATGCGTATAACCCGCCGTAATAACCTTGCAGGGTATTTAATACGCCTGTTACGGTTACACCAGCTTCTTTGCATTTTGCCACATTAACATCTACCTGGAACTGTGGGAAGTTTGGATTAAATGATGAATTAAGGTTTTGGATCTCCTTACGTTTTTTTAACGCCGCCTGGAAGGTATTACTTACCTTATACAATTCATCAACAGTATGCCCGCCTTTATCCTGTAGCTGAAATTCAAAACCATCGCTGTTACCAAACCCCTGTAAGGTTGGCGGCGAAAAGTAAAACACGTTGGCTTCCCGCATACCGCTTGTTTTGGCCGAAAGCTGGCCAATAATGCTTTGCAGGCTTTGGCTTTTTTCTTTACGTTGATCCCAGCCCTTCAGCTTCATAATCACCATGGCGTATGCACTGCCCGAGCCGGCAATAAAGTTAAAGCCCACCAATTTAAGCGTATTAACTACCGATGGGATGGTATGGCCGATACTGTCTATCTTATTGGCAACAGCATCGGTACGTTCCATTGACGAGGCCGGCGGCAAGCTGATGGCGGCAAACACTGTCCCCTGGTCTTCATTGGGCACAAAGCTGGATGGGGTTGTTTTTACCAGGTAAATCAGGATGGACGAAAACACCACCACCGCTGCAAGGGCAATCCATTTACGACCTGCCAAAAAGCTTACCGATTTTTTATATTTGTTGGTTACCGCATCAAACGAGGTATTAAACACCACATAAAAATGGTTGATGAAACCATGTTTTTTTGTCCCTTTTTCATGTGGCTTTAAAAATAACGCGCACAATGCCGGGCTTAAGGTTAGGGCGTTTACTGCCGATAGCAAAATGGCTACAGCCAGCGTAATACCAAACTGCTTATAAAATACGCCTGTTGAGCCCGAAATAAACGTAACCGGTAAAAATACCGCCGACATAACCAGCGTGATGGAAACGATAGCGCCCGAAATTTCGTTCATGGCATCTACAGATGCTTTCCGGGCCGATTTATAACCCTGATCAAGCTTGGCGTGCACAGCTTCTACCACCACAATGGCGTCATCTACTACAATACCTATGGCCAGCACCAGGGCAAAAAGCGTAAGCAGGTTAATGGTGAAGCCAAACAGGTTAAGGAAAAAGAAGGTGCCCACAATAGCCACAGGCACCGCTATAGCCGGGATTAATGTTGACCTAAAATCCTGCAAAAACACAAATACTACTATAAATACCAGGATAAATGCTTCTATCAACGTACTGATCACTTTTTCTATCGAGGCATCCAGGAAACTGTTGGCATCAACCAGGTAAGTTATTTTCATACCCTTAGGGAATTTTTCGGCAGCGGCCTCCAGGATCTTTTTCGATTCGTTGATCACATCGCGGGCGTTTGACCCTGCTGTTTGGCTGATAGCCACCCCTACCGAAGGCAACCTGTTGGTTTGTATCTCGAAAGAATAATCTAAAGAACCCAACTCAACACGCGCCACATCATTCAGGCGCAGCAGCTGCCCGTTGCCTACCGATTTGATGATGATATCGCCAAATTCGGCGGCGGTTTTTAGCCGGCCTTTATAGCGGATAACGTACTGAAAGGATTGTTTGCTGTTTTCGCCAAATTTACCCGGGGCGGCTTCTATGTTCTGTTCGTTGAGCGCTTCGGTAATATCATCAGGTATAAGATTATAGCGCGACATCACATCGGGTTTTAGCCAAATGCGCATCGAATAATCTTTTGAGCCAAACACGTTGGCATTACCAACCCCGGTAACACGCTGAATTTGCGGTACCAGGTTTATTTTGGCATAATTTTGCAGAAAAGTTTCGTCGTAAGTTTTATTCTCGCTATATAACGAGAAAATAATCAGGTTACTGCTCTGACTTTTTGCTACCGTAACACCCGATTGCGTAACCACCAACGGCAGCAAACTTGTAGCACGCGATACCCTGTTTTGCACGTTTACCGCGGCAAGGTCGGGATTGGTGCCCACCTTAAAGTATACGGTGATAGATGCCGAACCATCGTTACTGGCAGATGAAGTCATGTAGGTCATGTTCTCCACCCCATTTATCTGCTCCTCCATCGGGATAATCACACTTTTGAGCACTACATCGGCGTTGGCGCCGCTATAAAAGGCCTCTACCTGTACGGTAGGCGGTGCAATATCCGGATATTGCGAAATTGGTAAGTTTATTAACCCTAAAATACCCAGTATTACCAGCAAAACCGAAATTACGGTGGATAGTACCGGGCGTTCTATAAATCTTTTAAGCATAGTATAGCTGTTGTAAATGAATTGAGGGATAAGAAACGCTATTATTTAACGCCGCCGTAAACCGACCCGGCGCTAACTTCATTTGGCTTAATTTCGGTACCATCCTGCAGGTTACCCGAACTTTCCAGCACAATTTTATCGCCGGCCTTTAAGCCATCGGTAACTACATAAAATTGGCCGGCCGTATTATCCATCACTTTAATGGCTACATTTTTTATTTTATGCTGATCATCAACTACGTAAACAAAGCGTTTGTCCTGTAATTCATAAGTGGCGCTTTCGGGCACCAGTAAAGCCGATTTTACAACATTAGGGATGCGTACTACCGCACTGCTGCCACTGCGGATAAGGCCGCGCGGGTTTGCAAAATCGGCACGTACATTGGCTGCGCCGGTTGCGGTGTTAATTAAACCATTCACGGTCTCAACTTTACCGACATGCTCATAAGTACTGCCATCGGGCAATATGAGCGAAACCGGGGGCAACTGGTTCAATTTGGTTTTAAAAGATGTTTTAGCTGTACTGTCGCGACTAAAACCAAGCAGTTGCTTCTCGTTCAGGGCAAAGTATACGTAAACATTTGAGGTATTGTAAACCGTAGTAAGCGGGTCTGTTGTGCTGCTGGTTACCAGGCTGCCCAATTTGTACGGCAACGCGCCTATAACGCCATTCACGGGGCTGGTGATGGTGGTGTACCCTAAATTCACTTTGGCATTTACCAACGCGGCTTTGGCCTGGGCCAGCGCCGCCGCTTTTGATTGTTGTGTATACTCGGCAGATTCCAGTTCATAATGGCTAATGATGTCTTTCTCAACCAGTGGTTTTACCTTATTCAATTGCATTTTAGCCAGTGCCAGATCAGCTTCGGCGGTTTTAATACCTGCCTCGGCAGTACGCACCTCCTGCTCATATTGCGGGGCGTTTATCTTAAACAGCAATTGCCCTTGGGTTACAATGGAGCCTTCATCAACATAAATTTTTTCAACATAACCATCCACCTTAGGCCTTATCTCTATATTTTGCTGCCCCTGTATACTTGCGGGATAATCAACATTTAACGTGGCCTGGCGTGGTTGTACCTGAACTACTTTGTAATCCAATACCTGCTGTCCCTGGCTGGCGGCTTGTGTATTTTTATTACCACAAGATGAAGTTACTAAAACAATGGCCGGCAATAAATACAGGACATTAAAAAAATGTTTTGTTTGGATTTTTTTGGAAGACAGGATAAGCAACATCATTATAAATTAAAATCATCAACACTACCGCGCACGGCAAAGCAGCCGCTAAATTCGGATATAGTTTCAATATAGATGCCTAAGAGGGCTATATTGTTACAGTAGGACTGAAAGATTGTTTGATTAGATGATTACAAATCGTTTTTTAACGTCTAAAGCAACTTACCTATGATTAATTTGAATCACTGTGAACCTCATATTCTATGTAAAACTTTTGTTGGTTGTACACCGGCTTAAAAGGTACTTTAGCCCATGATTCTTTGGCTTCACCGTCTGGGTCGCAATCAGGGTCATAGCCAATATCCATTACCAGCACGCGGTTTTGCGTGTTTTCTTTTAGTTTTTTATAAAGGTTTACCGCCGGCATTTTCCAACCGTTATTTTTGGTAATATTTGGATCGGTGCGATCAACGGGAATCATGGCTACAAGGTCTTTATGGATGATCTTATCGTCAAGATATTCTTTCAGGGTGGCATTATGGCTGCAATGGTGCCCTACTTTATATAAAACAGTATTATTCAACAGAAAATCTAAAGTAAAACCTGGCTTTACCTTGTCTTTATCCCATTTAATATCTTCCCATGAAAGCCAGTTGCCGGTTTGGGCATCACCAACAAATAGTAAAACTTTACCGCTATCAACCAACTCAAAGGCCAGTACCAGGCTGCTGTTATTGGTATAGGTATCCAGGTAAAGGGATAAGCGCTCCGCCTGATCAAGCCACTCGTCGTCTATGGTGCGCCAGGCATTTTTTTTCATCTGGTATTCTTTCGAAAATAACTTTGATGTCAGTTTTCTATCATGCTTTTTGTCGAACGGAAAATTTCCCTCATCCGAATCCACAGGCTCGCCTGTAAAATTTTTCATCGCCGATAGATACCCTTCGGCAAGGTTACTTATTGCGGCAAGCTTGGTGTCGTAAGTTTCGTCCTTATTGGGATTAATATCAAACAGCAAATTGCTGTTTCTTGGCGGCCCCAGCACATAAACCTTAACCGAATTTTGAGGCAGGGCGGGCAAATCCAATACAGAACCCGGCGACAGGTAAGATACGGTTTTACCCAGTTTGCGCAAATTATCAATACCCATTTGCGGCACTACCGGCGGGCGTTTTACTTTCATTCCGGCTTTTGGTTTTTCAGCATCATCTGCTGCCAGATAAAAACCCAAAACGTCACTTATCCGACTAGAAGCAAGCGAATGGCTTTCGTTATTATTTTTTGCAAGTTCGGCCACAATTTTTTGGAGGTTATCTGTCACTTTACGTTGCCCGGCAGCAATTTTGCCGGCTTGTTCGTCTTTTGGATCATCAAGCCACGATAGCCATACATTATTGATACCGGTTTGCTGGAAAACCCCGAAAGCATGTACAAATCCCGACAGGTGATCATTATGCTGGTGCGTACCAACTACAACATCAAGGGGCCTACCCTCCAAATCATCCTTAATAAACCCGGCTATCGTTTGAAGCCTTTGCTCAGATTTATCTGAATTGCGAAACGAGCCGCAATCAATTAACACCGAACTTTCGCTCCCGTCTTTCTTAAATTTTAACAGGAAGCAATCTCCAAGTTCGCCAACCTGGAACATTTTTATATTTACGCTAAGGTTACTCATGATAAGGTTTTAATGAAAATGTAAATTGGCAAAATTTATAGTACTAAACCCGTTATCGTCATCGTACATCGAATCGGAAAACGAAAGGGCCGCGTCGTCTTTACCTTGCTGATACGCAAGCTGCTTGGTAAACCTGTCCTGGCTGGCTATATTTTTTGTAACCAGGTAATTAACCTTAAAATCCTCGGCCATATTAAAAACAATAGTACAACCGCCCCTGAATTTCATTCTGTCAACAAGTGGGGTGCCTGTTTTTAAATCAACCCTGCCTGTTTCAATTAATATGGTTGTTGATTGGGTTATGGTTACTATTACCTGTTCCAATATCATTCCGTCGCGGCCTAAACGGTAAGCTGGCCTTATTTTATGGATTTCAATAGGTAGCATGCCGCTTTCCCGCTCCTGTTTTAGTTTAATGCCATCCAGTTCTTTATATCCAATTACAGTGGTGCTTAAGCCCAGCTTAGGCAACAGGCTTTCCAATTCGGGGCCGGATAAGATAGCCGAGGGCATGTTGCTCTGATTTTTTTGAGGCTTACCAACCAAAAAATCGTGGAAAGCGGCCTGTATAACTTTTGATTGCGTATAAATTTCTTTACGATCGGCCAGGTTGGCTAACGTGCGTACCTTATCCCTTAAAAAGGAGGCCATTTTCCCGAGGCTATTCCGATCCAATGGCCCAAAATTATCTGGCGTACACCATCTCAGGCTCTCTTCCGAAAAAGTATTCACATGATCGGGAAATATGCCCCAGCTCCTGAAAGCATCTATAAGCGCTATGCGGTAATTATTGTCATCGCCAGGTGCAAAATCAATATCGGCAGTAACCAGGGCGCGTAAATATTCGCCAAATGTAATGTCAACCGGCGGGCAGTAATCCAGTGCGCGGATTGCTACCTTCATTAAATGCTGGGCTATTTCACATACTTCCTGCGCAAGCCTGGTAGCCAAATCAAGCTGTAGTACGCCCTGAGGCAATACGCCAGAACCATTTGTGGCTATCCTGATTAAATCCTGGGTTTTAAAATTATAAATCTTGATGAGGGCATCAAAAAAGGTAGATACCAAAACCGATCCTAATTCATGTGCCTCGGTGCGGGTTTGGTAAAGGGTAGGATCTGGTTTGCTGCGCTTCCAGTTACCATCTTTATCATTACCGCCTATGGCACTCCGTAAAGCCCCCCTGCCATGCGCCATGGCGTTGCCAAATTGTGTGGCCAGTTCGCCCAGGTAAGTAAACTTATCTAAACTGCCATCAGATTTTGAAAACTGGTTAATTACCAGTTCATTAATGGTAAATCGCTGTAATAACGCAATAATATCGGCAAAGGCCTCATGAAAAGCCGGCACATCGGGATTTGTGTTTTCGATAAACCGGGGGTGGATACTATCTAAAAGCGCGTGGGTAACCTCATGCGATACAATATCGGGCGAGAGGCATGCAAATACTGCCCCATTTGGAAAATTGGCGCCCTGTATTTGCTGCGCTGCTTTAAAATAGCCAAACAGGATGGCTTTTTTATCAGTGGTATAATAGGCATTGGCAGCTCTGAACGCGTGTGGGTATAACCGTATGCGCTGAACATAACTTTCGATAGGCCGACCGTTTTTACCTTTTACCGGGTTGCCCTGGGCATCTTTAACAATGCGAGAATTCCAGATTAATTTTCGGCCTAATGATTGTTCAAAATACTCAAGAGTTTTCATGGCAATTGTGTAAACAAACTGCTGATGAAACTGCGGGTTGCCTTCGCTTGGGGTTAAGCCGTTTTGCGATAAAACCTCTACCGAATCCAGATTTACCGGCTCATAATAACAATTACTGGGTGGGTCGATATCTATTACTTCAAAGTATTCGCCGGTTGGCCCCGCATTTTCGGGCCTATTCAAATCCTCCCATAGTACCCGGTAGGTAGTCTGGTTAAATTTCATGGTATCCAGCTGAGTTGAAAAGCCCGGATCAAGGGTATATCCCCTTAAGTACCGGTAAACCAATTTGACCGCCATATTGCTTATATTTAGTGTTTAGGAACTATCGTTTGCCATAGTAAAGTTCTGATAATGATTAATATATACAACAGGTATTTTTACGGTATTTTACAAATATTTTCCGCACCGCACCCCTCCTGTGGTGACATTCAAATGCGCCCAATAAATCTTCATTTGTATACGGCTATCCCATAAACAAAACAACCTGCCCCTATTAAAACTTAGCAGGCAGGCTGCACAAAATACCAATATGAGGTTACTGTTACTCTAATGTGTTTACTCCTTTAATGGTGGTTTTGGTTTCCTGGTGCATATCAAATACCGTTACACTGTTTTTTCCTTTAAGCAACCAGTTTGCCGGGCAATAAAGGCGAAACTGGGGCCCAACATTCCAGTAGCGGCCAAGGTTGTGGCCGTTTACCCAGATAACTCCCTTTTTAAAGTTACTGAGATCAAGGTAGGTATCGGCTACTTTACTTAATTCAAAACTGCCTTTAAAGTATACACCATCGTGAAAACCTTCGGGATATTTATTGGGCAATGAGGCTATGAATTTTTCGTCCATGGGTAGCTTAAAAATCTGCCAGTTGGTGAGGGTCATCCCGTTCAGGGTAACGCGGTCGGTAATACCCTTACGGTCAATCATGTATTGGGCGAAGTTTATGTGGCCCATGTTCTCCACCAGTATATCCAGTTGAGGGACCTTTACATCCGATTTTGGCAGCTTAATTGTCCACTTGCCGCCATCGCGATAAACGGTATCAACCAGTTTGCCATTAAGCAACACCAGTGCGTAATCATGCGGCTCGGTAATAGTCAGATCGCCACTTTTGTGGCCAATAAGTTTTGTACGGTACAATATAAAGCCGCTATACTGGCCAAGGGCTTCCATGGGCACCGGTTGCGGCGATTTAACAGCCACCGGCAATTCTTTCCAAACGGTAGTAAAAGGTGCCATATCAAAAGCCGGTATCTCGACAGTTGGTATCGATTTTGGAACTTCCGGTATTTTGTATTTCACATATTTTGAAATCAGGTTGCGCAACGCAAAGTATTTTGTGGTTGGTGCTCCTTGCTCGTTTATAGGCGCATCATAGTCATAGCTGGTAACATCTGGCTGAAACTGAATGGGGCTAAATGCATTTGCGCCCGCATTATAGCCAAAATTGGTACCACCGTGTATTACATATAAGTTGAAAGAACGCTTGTGTTCGAGCAGGTAGGTTACCTCTTTCACAATGCCATCAGTACCGGGCTTTTGCCATTTTTCCGTCCAGTGCGTTAACCAGCCGGGATATGATTCGCTGCTAAATGCCGGAACATTGGGGTTTTGTTTGGCGGCCTGGTCAAAATCGGCATCACTGCTGCCACTATCTAAGCCAATAGCAGCACCGTCAACGCCGCCGGCTTCCAGCATAAAAGCGGTTGGACCATCAGCGGTATAAAATGGAACATTGATACCATTGGTAACCCAAAGTTTTTTAAGTGCTTTAATGTAATCCCGGTCATTGGCATAGCTGCCGTATTCGTTTTCAACCTGTACCATCAATATTGGGCCGCCGCTGGTGCATTGCAGGCCCTTTACCTGTTGCGAAAGGGCGGTCACATATTTTGTTACCGCCGCCATATAGCGCGGATCCATGCACCGTATTTTAATATCTGGAATTTTTAAAAGGTATGGTGGCAGGCCGCCAAAATCCCACTCGGCACAAACGTACGGACCGGGACGCAGCAGGACCCACATTCCTTCTTGTTTACATATGCCAATAAATTCGGCAATATTCCTGTTTTCGCTTGTAAAATCGAATACCCCCGGCTGATGTTCCAGGTAGTTCCAGAAAACGTAGGCGGCTATGGTATTACAGCCCATGGCCTTTGCCATTTGGATGCGCTGGCGCCAGTACATTTTAGGAATCCGTGCCGGGTGCATTTCGCCACTGATGATCTGGAATGGTTTGCCATCAAGCAAAAAATCGGTTTTGCTTAACGAGAAAACATGCCTTTGCTGCGCGCCGGCAATACCTGCAGATATGATAAAAAGAAATACAAGGAGAGTTTTTTTCATGTGTGATGTAAATAAATTTAAAGCAAGCCCGCTGTGCCACAAATTTAAAATAACAAATGATTTTTGATCTGCCTTACACAAACGTTTGTGTGTTGGTTCATTAGTTTACTGGTTCATTAGTTCATTGGTCTTTTCCGGCGGAGCGTAACTAATTATCCCCCACTTTATAACTCCGACGGCTCTGTAAAATGTGGCAACGTAAACCGGAAACAGGTGCCTTTGTCGACTTCGGTATCCACGCTGATGGTGCCGCCATGGGCTGCAATAAAATCCTTTACCAGTAACAGACCCAGTCCGCTGCCTTTTTCCATATTGGTGCCTAAAATGGATGTCCGGCCGCCATTGCCAAAAAGCATCGCTTTGGTGTCTTCAGACATCCCTATGCCATTATCGCGAATGCAAATCTCTACCATGCCAGCCTCAACACAGGCGGAAACTTTTACAGCGCCGCCGCCATGCGGCGTGAATTTAATGGCGTTGGTAACCAGGTTTTGCAAAACAGAACGGAACATCAAAGTATCGGCCATGATATAAATATCATCGTCAACCCCGTTTTCAAGACTAATTTCTTTCTGGCTGGACGTTTCGCGCAGCAAGTCAAGTGATTCATTGATGCCATGGGCCAGGTGCAGCTTTACGGGTTGGAAACTTGTTTTCTCGCGTTGATTTTTGGCCCATTCAACCAACTCATTTAGTTGACTGAGAATTTTGTTAGAAGTGCGGTTGATGATACCCGATAACAATTTGATTTGTTCGGGTTTTAGCTTATCGGCATCTCTTTTTAAGTTTTCTGATGAAGCCAGCAATGATGTTAAGGGGTTGCGCAGGTCATGCGAGATAACCGACAGAAACTTATCTTTTGACAGGTTAAGCGCCTTCAACTCATGGTTCAGGTTTTCCAGCGCAATGGTACGTTCATGTACGCGCTGTTCCAGTTCCTGGTTAAGCTGGATGAGGTCGTTATTAATCAGTTGCAATTTTTCTTCCTGCTGTTTCAGTAAGTGGTTCTTCTGGTATAACTCGGTGAAAACAGCCACTTTTGACCGCAGGATATCCGGGTTGAACGGCTTCCTTACAAAATCCACCGCGCCGGCTTTGTAACCCTTAAACACGGCAGCCTCTTCGTAATCATGCGCCGTTATGAAAATAATAGGAATGCGCCGTAGCTTATCCCGCTGATAAATAAGCTCGGCAGTTTCATATCCATCCATCATCGGCATCTTTACATCCAGCAGGATAAGTGAAAAGTCATCCTCCTTCAGCAGGATACGGAGCGCTTCGCGCCCTGAGGTAGCGGTGGAAAAAGCATACTGATCTTTTTCCAGCACTACCCTCATCGATAACAAATTATTTTCATTGTCATCTACCAACAGGATCTTGATGATACCGGTATCGTCCATTTTACGCGTATAAAGTACTTTGTTATCGATATGGTTATTTAATCAGCCACACCCGCATCAGGGACAACAACTGATCGGTTTTTACCGGTTTGGTGATATAATCTGATGCACCCGAGGCGATACATTTTTGCCTGTCGCCTATCATGGCTTTGGCGGTAACCGCTATTATCGGCAGGTTTTTATTCCGGGCCTCTTTGCGGATGATCTGGATCGTCTCGTACCCGTCCATTTCGGGCATCATAATGTCCATCAACACTATATCTATTGTTTTGTCTTTGTTTAATATTTCCAGTGCTTCGCGTCCGCTCTCGGCAGTAATTGCCTCTATTTTCGATCTTTCAAATACTGCGGTTAAGGCAAACAGGTTACGTACGTCGTCATCAACAACCAGTACTTTTTTACCGTCAAGTATATCGGCCTGGTTGCGCACACTGTCAATCATTTTCAGTTTACTCTCGCTGATGAACTTTTTATCAACGTGCAGCAGTACCAATATCTCTTCTAACAGGTAAACGTGCGACGAGGAGGTTTTAGCGATGATTTTATGGTTAAGGCGTTTAAGCAGGATCAATTCATCCTGTGTAAAATCACGGGCTGAATGAAGCAGGATGGTAGTTTGCTGCTGTTTTAACAGGTTTATTTTATTGATCAAGTCGAGCCCGTTGGCATCCGGCAGCACGAAATCCATGATGATACAATCAAACATTTCCTTTTTAAGTACCGACAATGCTTTTTTAGCTGTAGCTGCGCCAACAACCTCTACCCTGTCGCTTGATAATAATTCAGAAAGCCTGCCAAGCTCACTCTCATTATCTTCAATCACCAGCACGCGTTTTTTGGCGTGCTCATGAAAGCTAACAATCCCTGTAATTAAATCCTGTAACGACGTATTTGAAAGCGGCTTCAGGCTAAACGATTTAGCGCCAAGCTTATGCGCCATTACCCTGTTATCCTCGCCAGATATTACATGTACCGGGATGTGCCTTAAGTTTATATCGCTCTTAAGCAATTTAAGGATCTTCCAGCCGTTTGATTCGGGCATATTTACATCAAGAGTGATGGCAATAGGATTGTATTTGAGGATGTTATCAAAAATCTCGAGGTAACTTATTGCTACCAGTACTTTTATGCCCATATCATGGGCTTTATCTATCAGGATCTTGGTAAAGCGAAGGTCGTCCTCAACAACAAGTAACACCTTGTCTTCGGCTAAAATATTGTGGCGGTCATCATCTATTACCATTTCGGCGGTTTCGGCCAGGTTAGTACGCAGGTGCGATACAGAAAGGTTTTCCTTGATTTTCACCACGGGTGTTTTCTCTTCTTTATATTTCAGTGGCAGGTAAAGGGTAAATGTACTGCCTTTACCCAGCTCACTGCCCACGGTAATCGTTCCGCCTAATAACTCGGCAAACCCTTTACTGATAGATAAGCCAAGCCCGGTACCACCGTATTTACGGCTTGTTGAACCTTCGGCCTGTTGAAAGGCTTCAAAAATGATTCCCTGGGTATTTTTAGAGATGCCGATTCCGGAATCTTCAATAGAAAAGGCGATTACTTCGCCCGGGGCGCCAATTGGATTTTCATGATCTGCCGCCGGGCGGAAAATATGAAGTTTGACCCGTCCTTTTTCGGTGAACTTAAACGCGTTGGAGAGCAGGTTTTTGAGGATCTGGTTAAGGCGCTGCATATCTGTCTCCATCATTTCGGGCAGGGTTTCCTCTACTTCGATCTCAAATTTCAGGTTTTTAGCTTCTGATATCGGTTTAAAGGTTGACTCGGCAAAGGAGGCTATCTCTTTAAAGCTAACCGGCATCACATCCGCCGCAATAACTCCCGATTCAATCTTCGAAAGGTCGAGGATATCATTAATCAGCTGGATAAGGTCATCCCCGCAAGAATGGATGGTTTTGGCAAACATCCGCTGCTTTTCGGTAAGGTTACCTTCGGGGTTTTCAAACAGCTGCTGGGCTAATATCAATAAGCTGTTTAGCGGCGTGCGTAACTCATGCGACATGTTGGCCAGGAATTCCGACTTGTACTTGGAGGTAAGCGTAAGCTGCTCGGCCTTTTCCTCCAGTGAGCGGCCTTTATCATGCAGCTCGTCGTTCGCCCTTCTTAACTCTTCCTGTTGCGCCGAAAGCTCACTGGCTAATGACTGCGATTGGCTCAGCAATTCCTCGGTACGGGTATTGGTTTCAATATTGTTTAACACGATACCAATACTTTCGGTAAGCTGATCCAGGAAGTCGATGTGGGTATCGCTGAAGTTTTCAAAGGAGGCCAGTTCGATAACCGCTTTTACATTATTTTCAAAAAGTACCGGCAATATCACCAGGTCGATAGGTGCGGCATTGCCTATACCCGAACTAATTTGTAAATATTCATTTGGTACATTGGCAAGCCTGATCCTTTCCTTATCTGTAGCGCACTGCCCTACCAGCCCCTCGCTAAGCGAAAATTCCTGGTTGATGAGCTTGCGGCTCTTTTGAGCATATCCTGCAAAAAGTTTCAGTTTGGGCTCGTCCGCGGCTTCGGGCTGCTCCAGTATATAAAACGCCCCGTAACGGGCGTTCACCAGTTCGGCAAGCTCCGATAGTACTTTGTTGGCCACCGCGTTCCGGTCGCGCTGTCCCTGAAGCATTTGCGCAAATTTGGCCAGGTTTGATTTTAGCCAATCCTGCTCGTGGTTACGTAAGGTTGTCCCTTTCAGGTTGGCAATCATCTGGTTAATGGTATCCTTCAACGCTTCCAGCTCGCCTTTGGCTTCCACGCGTATGGTACGGGTAAGGTCACCCTTGGTTACTGCCGAGGCCACTTCAGATATGGAGCGCACCTGTACAGTAAGGTTTTGTGCCAGCTGATTTACGTTTTCGGTCAAATCCTTCCAGGTACCCGAAGCGCCCGGCACGCTGGCCTGGCCACCCAAACGGCCCTGCACACCTACCTCGCGGGCTACGGTGGTTACCTCATCGGCAAATACCGCCAGGGTATCAATCATTTCGTTAATGGTATCTGTAAGCTGGGCCACCTCGCCTAAAGCATTGATGGAGAGGCGTTGTTTAAGATTTCCTTTGGCAATACCGGTAGCCACCTTGGCAATACCACGAATTTGCCCGGTAAGGTTGGATGCCATCTGGTTTACCGAGTCAGTTAAATCTTTCCAGGTACCGGCCACACCTTTTACGTGCGCCTGGCCACCCAGCTTACCTTCGGTACCTACTTCACGGGCAACACGGGTTACTTCGGATGCGAAGGAGTTAAGCTGATCCACCATCGTGTTGATGGTGTTTTTAAGGTCCATTATCTCGCCTTTTACGTCGATGATAACCGTTTTTGAAAGGTCGCCGCTGGCCACCGCCTTGGTTACCTCGGCAATGTTACGTACCTGCGATGTCAAGTTACTCGACATCTGGTTTACCGAGTCGGTCAAATCTTTCCAGGTACCCGCAACGCCCGGCACAAAGGCCTGGCCGCCAAGGTTACCATCGGTACCTACCTCCCGCGCTACGCGCGTTACTTCGGATGCAAAACCACGCAACTGATCAACCATCGTGTTGATGGTTTCTTTCAGCTGCAGGATCTCGCCCCTAACGTCAACCGTAATCTTTTTCGATAAGTCGCCGTTGGCAATCGCAATCGATACGTCGGCAATATTTCTTAACTGCGCAGTAAGGTTACCCGCCATTTTATTTACCGAGTCGGTCAAATCTTTCCAGGTACCATCCACACCCGGCACGTTGGCCTGGCCGCCTAATTGCCCTTCCGAACCTACTTCGCGTGCCACGCGGGTTACTTCGGATGCGAAACCGCGCAACTGGTCAACCATGGTATTGATCGTATCTTTAAGCTCTAACAACTCACCCTTCGCGTTTACCGTAATTTTCCGGGAAAGGTCACCCTTGGCTACCGCTGTGGTTACCTCCGCAATATTACGTACCTGCGAGGTAAGGTTATCGGCCATTTTATTTACCGAGTCGGTTAAATCCTTCCATGTCCCACCGACCCCCGGTACGTTCGCCTGGCCACCTAATTGCCCCTCCGAACCTACCTCCCGGGCCACCCGCGTTACCTCCGAACCGAAGGAATTTAATTGATCCACCATAGTATTAATGGTGATCTTCAGTTCCAGCATTTCGCCCTGTACGTCAACCGTGATTTTTTTGGATAAATCGCCTTTGGCCACCGCGGTGGTTACTTCGGCAATGTTACGTACCTGCCCGGTTAAGTTACCCGCCATCTGGTTTACCGAGTCGGTCAAATCCTTCCAGGTACCACCTACACCCGGCACGTTGGCCTGGCCACCTAACTGCCCTTCGGAACCTACCTCACGGGCCACGCGGGTTACCTCCGAAGAAAAAGAGTTAAGCTGATCCACCATCGTATTGATGGTATTTTTCAATTCCAGCAACTCGCCTTTGGCATCCACCGTAATTTTTCGTGAAAGGTCGCCCTTGGCCACAGCGGTTGTTACACCCGCAATATTACGTACCTGGTCGGTAAGGTTACTTCCCATCTGGTTTACCGAGTCGGTAAGGTCTTTCCAAACACCACCAACGCCTTTTACCCGGGCCTGGCCACCCAATTTACCTTCGGTACCTACCTCGAGCGCAACACGTGTTACTTCGGATGCGAAAGAGTTAAGCTGATCCACCATCGTATTGATGGTTTTTTTCAGCTCGAGCATTTCGCCTTTTACGTCTACCGTAATTTTTTTAGAAAGGTCGCCGTTAGCCACCGCAGTGGTTACGCCGGCTATATTACGTACCTGCGAGGTAAGGTTACCCGCCATACGGTTTACAGAATCTGTTAAGTCTTTCCAGGTACCGGCAACACCCGGTACCTTGGCCTGGCCGCCCAGCTTACCTTCGGTACCTACCTCGAGCGCCACACGGGTTACCTCGGATGAAAAAGAGTTGAGCTGATCTACCATCGTATTGATGGTATTTTTCAGCTCAAGGATTTCGCCTTTGGCCTCTACCGTGATCTTCCGGGAAAGGTCGCCCTTGGCAACTGCGGTTGTTACCGCTGCCACATTACGCACCTGGGCCGTTAAGTTACCGGCCATCTGGTTTACCGAGTCGGTAAGTTCGGCCCACACGCCCGCTACGCCTTTAATTTTGGCCTGCTCGCCCAGCTTACCTTCCGAGCCTACCTGCCGGGCTACACGGGTTACTTCCATGGAGAACAGCTGGAGTTTGGAAAGCATCTGGTTTGATTCCTTAGCTATGCGCAGGAACTCCCCTTTTAGCGGATGACCTTTTATCTCTAAGGGGATATGTTTAGATAAGTCTCCGTTGGCTACGGAATTAATCATACCCGCAATTTCCAGCGTAGGCGACGTAAGATCTTCGATGAGGTTGTTTAATGAATTTACACCGCTGGCCCACTCACCTTTAGCATCCGATAGTTCGATGCGTTTGCCCAGGTTACCCCTTTTGCCAATGGTTTTCTCGGCAGCAGATATCTCGGCCACAAAGCGCTCGTTCATATCGATAATATCGTTGAGTACTTCGCAAATGCGGCCGTTGATGCCGGCCTGGGTTACCGGCATGCGCACATTAAGCCTGCCCCCTTTAACAAGTGACAGTACTTTAAGTAATTCCTTAAGGTCAAGGGTCTCGGTGTCAGCCTGTGTAACGCCGGCTTCATTCAAGATGTTTTCTAAAATGTCGTCCTTCATGAGAAGAGTTAAATTGTGATCAGTTTATTTAAAATAGCTGTTACATAAACAACGGGAAGCAACGCATGGTTAAATCCGTTATAGTAAAGATAAAAAAGCGACAGTAAATTTCTAAACAGTTAAGGCTAAAATATTACAAAGAAAATATTTTTCAGGTATAATAAAGCATCGGCAATCAGACAGCAAATAAAACAAATATTCGAGAAATTGTTTTAAAATTTATTTTTTTTGACGCAATTTTTTCGCCACGAGAAAACCTATAAATATCGGCGCAACGCAACCGGCTATCTTCGGTTGAGCATCACACGATCTAAATGCAATAATATACTTACAATGAGTTAATTACACAAAAAAATCAGTTTACATTGTGGGCGCTGCAGTTAGCGACATAATAATCACCTCTTATTTTTCATCTACAGGTTTAAGGTTTGAAAGCGCGATATGCCGCGCAAGGTCAAGCTTTAACAACCGGATTCCTTTTAGAACAATCCCCGCTATTTTTTGGGCCCCCAATTTACTAAAATGCGTATTATCAGCCTGGCCGTTAGGATAGTTAATACTCTCGCCCGGAGCCAGGTAGTTAAATAATTTTTTTGATTCTTCGGGCCCTAACTTTTGCAATAAAGCCTGGCTCTCTCTATCCAGGTCAATTAGTGGCACTTTTTGTTCTTCGGCCAGTTTACGCACTATTGCCGAATATACCTCATGTGTACCAACAACGGTACCCGTTGTATCAAACTTTCTTCGTGCCACGGGCGTCAGCAATACCGGAATTGCCTTTTTGTCTCTTGTTTCCCGGATGAACCTTTCTAAATTATCCCTATATCCCTGTTCGTTGATGTAGCTTTTTTTGGTGGGTACTTCGTCATTGTGGCCAAATTGTATAAATACATAATCGCCCTCATGTAAGCTGCTTACAATACCATCCCACAAACCTTCGCTGATAAATGTTTTGGTACTCCGGCCGTTTTGTGCGCGGTTATCAACTGTTACGGTGCTATCAAATAACAAACTGAAAGGCATCCCCCAGCCTGTCTCGGGAAAAGCTTTAGGCTGCTTTATGGCCATAGTGGAATCACCCGCCAGGTAAACGGTGACCCGGCCAGGTGTAATAATAAACGACATAAGCAGCACAGCGCCTATTAAAATGCCGGTAAATAACAGGCCTTTAGGTTTAATTTTGGTACTCATATGTATGGTGTTTTTTAAAAGCAGATAAAAGGCCAAACGGCAGCACAAGCTGATTTTTCTCAAATTTTCCAATTGGTTATGAATCATTAATGAAAAGGACGCTGTATCCTTTGAATAATTTAGATTGCAGGAGTCAATATTAAAGAATAAACTATTCAATACCATCCTGTTCCATACTGATGTAGATAGCCTTTTCACTTTTTTCATGAGATTAGGCTTGATAAAACCTGTACTCTATTTAGTACAGGACACAGCAGGACACATGGCGGTGAATTTATTTCTACATTAGTTAAACCAATTATTATCATAAGCCGCAAGTTTAAACCTGCTTATTAAATAACATCTTCCTGTACCTGACTGTTATAACTTTATCTGTAATGGAAAACAATGTTTTAGATATTCAAAGTAAAACCTACAGCGAAACTGATTTAAAAAATTTATTCGACGATTATTACAACCGACTGGTTTATTTTTCGTACCAGATCATTAACAATAAACCACAGGCCGAGGATATTGCCCAGGATGCTTTTGTGAAATTCTGGGATAACTGCAATCATGTTTCCAGCAATCCGGTGGCCATAAAAAATTTCCTTTACAGTACGGTAAAAAATGCCAGCCTAAATGTTATCAGGCATAATAAGGTGGCCGAACAGCATATGAACAGCCTGCATGGCATTCCTGCTGACGAAACCATATTTCATACCATTATCAGGACCGAAGTACTGGCCGAGATATACCAGGCAATTCAATTACTGCCCGGCAGCTGCCAGCAAATATTCCGGATGAGCTACCTGGATGATATGAAAAACAATCAAATAGCCGATGTATTGGGTATATCAGTTAATACGGTGAAAACCCAAAAACAAAGGGCCCTTAAAGTACTGCGGGGCAATTTGAGTCCCGAGCTTTTTGTTGTATTAATTGCATTTTCCTGTTTTTAATTTCGGGCTTTTTCTCTAAAATATTTTTTTTCATCCTCTGTCACCCCCTTGTTACATTCAAGTGTCCTTATTAATATTACCAGTTATGTGCCCCCAGGCACAACCTAAATATTATTTATGGACAACAATTACGAAGCCTACCGGTATGCTGCCCTTATTGCCAGGCGCCTGAAAGGAGAGTTATCTGCAATTGAAGAAATTGAGCTGAATGCCTGGATAAACGCGAAGCCCGAAAATGCTTTGCTCATGGAGAACCTGCAGGACGAGGAATTGACAAAGGCCGACCTGGATTTCCTCGCCTCTATAAAAACAGGCGACGCCTGGCAAAACATTGTTATTCGTACACAAAAAACATCCTTTACCAATAAGGTTTATTATTTCATGCTAAAGTGGAAGTATGCGGCAGCCATCCTTATCCTGTTTTCTGTGATCGTTATATTTTATAAAAGCCCCCAGCCCGTAAAACAACAAGCTGCAGCATCGCAAAATACATCCTACAAAAATGACGTCCCCCCGGGGACGGATAAAGCTAAACTTACTTTGGCCGACGGTTCCGTAATAACCATAAACGGTCGGATGGCCGGGATTGTTAAAAATTACGCTGGCATAAAAATCAGCGTTAACAAAGGCCTTGTTAGTTACCATATAACTGATAGTATCGGCAATCTTGTTAAAAACCAACTTGATGCTATTACTACCCCTACCGGGTGCAAATACAAAATATTGTTGCCAGATGGTAGTATGGTTTGGCTAAACTCTGCATCGTCTTTAAAATTCCCAATGGTATTTAACCAGCTTGAGCGTAAGGTTTATTTAACCGGCGAGGCTTATTTTGAAGTTGCCAAAAATAAATTGAAGCCTTTTAAAGTATTTGCAAACAACACGGTGGTACAGGTACTGGGTACCCATTTTAACATACATGCTTACAACGATGAAAAAGCCGTAAAAACCACTTTACTTGAAGGATCGGTTAAAATATACACAGGCGGGCGCAGCAAAACAATAATGCCGGGGCAACAGGCCTATATTAAACTAAACTCGCCGAAAATTAAAATACAGCCCATTGATGTTAGTAAATCTGTAGCCTGGAAAAATGATCTTTTCATTTTTGACGGGGAAGACATGGAAAGTGTAATGAAACAAATTGCCAGGTGGTACAATGTTGAAGTGGAATACAAAGACGGAATACCTCAAACCCACATTTCGGGAAGTATATCACGCAATAACAACCTGTCGCAAATATTAAATATGCTTGAACTTACAGGAGGGGTTCATTTCGGGATTGATGGCCGCAAAATTACCGTAAGCAGGTAAAGGCTTCCAAAATTTAAGAAAAAAAACAATTAGAAGGCATTGATCAAAAAAACCGGAAGCGTTGGAGCGCCCCCGGCAGATACAGGATCAATAGCTGGCCGTATGCGATTACTAACCAATTGATTATTCAACCTATATGATGTAAAAGTATGAATTTTAATTTTTACTATGAATGTTTTTACCGGCTGCGCAAGCCGGTATTTAAAACACTCCTGATTATGAAACTAACCACTGTTATTTTACTGGTATGCAGTATGCACGTAAGCGCAATCTCGTATTCGCAAACTGTTACCCTGTCAGAAAAAAATGTTTCATTGCAGAAGATATTCCAGCAAATTAACAAGCAGGTTAATTACAGTTTTTTATATACTGACGAGTTGCTTCAAAAAACAAAAAAGATTTCTATTGAAGTTAAAGATGTGCCCTTAGAAACCGTATTGAAAGAATGTTTTGCAGGCCAGCCTTTTACCTACCAGATTTTTGACAAAACCATTATTTTAAAACCAAAGGCCGACCTGATGGATAATGCCCCGCCGGTGCCCCCTGTAACCATTACGGGTAAAATTACCGACGAAACCGGCCAGCCCCTACCAGGTGTAAGCGTTAAACTAAAAGGGACAAATGCCGTAGCTGTTAGCGATGGAAATGGTTCATATAACCTGCACGTTCCTGATGACAATGTTCAAAACGGGGTGTTAATATTTAGTTTTATTGGTTTTAGAACACAGGAGGTTACCTTAGGCACCAGCCTTGTGGTAGATGTTAAATTAATACCCGAATCACGGTCATTAAGCGAAGTTGTGGTAATTGGCTACGGTACGCAAAAACGGGGCGATGTATCAAGCGCTATAGCATCGGTTAACGTAGAGAAAATGGACAAGGTACCCGCGGCTAACCTGAGCACCGCTTTACAGGGACAGGCACCTGGCCTGGTTGTGCGGCCAAGCTCTTATCGCCCGGGAGCGGGCTCCGCTATACGTATCAGGGGCAACCGTTCATTAAATGCCACCAACGACCCTTTGTTTGTTGTTGATGGTGTTCCGGTATCATATAGTATTGATGACATTAATCCCCTGGATATCGAATCGGTAGATATATTGAAGGATGCTTCGGCTACAGCCATTTATGGTTCAAGAGGTGCTAACGGGGTTATACAAATTACCACAAAAAAAGGAAAGGCAGGTAAGGTAACCGTTAACTATAGCGGCAGCACATCGTTTGATAATATATTGAGAAAATTAAACGTATTTGACGGACCTGATTATGCACAGTTTAAAAGGGATGCTTATGTAGGGGGCAAATCATACAATTCCGGATTAAGCACCACAAGCAGCAGCCAGCGCTATTTCCCCGATCCGGCATCAGACTATAAACTTTTTGGTGCAGACCCTAATGTGTTAAATAAAGTTATGGCCGGATACTCCTTTACCAAATACGACCCCACAAATGGAATTTTTGATGTAGCCACACGGCCTACTACAGATGCCGAAAAAGCTTTACTTTCAAGCCTGGGATACCCGGTACTTGATAATGTAGCTATTTACGATGCTTCCAAAGTTCCTACTTTTGACTGGCAAAGCAAGGCCTTAAGAACAGGGTCAACGCAAAACCACAATTTTTCTATAGCAGGTGGTTCCGAAAAATTCAGCAATGCTTTTTCCTTAGGTTATCTAAAACAAAATGGCATAATACCCGGGCAGGACTACAGGCGGTACAGCATATCAAACAGCGCCACTTTCAGGCCGGTAAGCTATTTTTCGGCAGGTAGTAATATCACTTACGCCAATGCCATACAAAACACTGGGTCTGATATCTACAGCGCAGCATCGGGGCAACTACCTTTGGCCGAGCCCTATGACAGTAGCGGTAATTTTGTACTGTTCCCGGGCAACGACAGTAATATTATTAATCCCCTTAATGATGTTACCAATATCATTAATGAAAACCGCGTAAGCCATTTGCTGGCCAACGTGTATGTACAAGCTAATATTTATAAGGGATTGACACTAAAAAGCACTTTTGGCGCCGACGTATCCAGCGCCAGGAATGGCACATTTAATGGTTCAATTTCATCGTCGCGGGCGGGCGGCGCGGCAAACGCCTCATTCAACACAAGTTCAAACCTGACCTGGACACTGCAAAACCAATTGTCATACAGTACCACCATTGGCAAAAAGCATGACCTCAGTGTAACCGCAGTACAGGAGTTATTGAAAGACCGGAGAGACTCCACCAACGCTTCGGCCGCCGGCCTTAATTATGAATCGCAAAGGTGGTACTCCTTACAAAATAATGCCACAGGGGTGGTAACCTATAAAGGAGGCTATTCACAATATCAGTTAGCATCGTTTTTGGGGAGGGTAATTTACGCGTACAATAGCAGGTATATTTTAACCCTGGCAGAAAGATATGACGGCTCTTCTGTGTTATCCGAACAACATAAGGGTAAAGCCTTTCCGTCAGGATCCGTGGCATGGCGTATTGACCAGGAAAACTTCATGAGAGCAGTAAACTTTGTTGATCAGCTAAAGTTACGCGGTGGTATAGGTTCTGTGGGTAACTCCGGTATCAGGCCATATTTAACCAACGGTACTTTAAACCTATCCTACTATAATTTTGGTGTAAGCCCGGCCCAGGGTTACGCACCTAATGGTTTACCACTCCCTGACTTAACCTGGGAAAAAACCGTAACCAAAAATATAGGCCTGGATTATGGCTTATTTAAGGGCAGAATTTCGGGTTCAATTGATGTTTATGAATCTAACTCAAATGAAATTCAGCCTCAGAAATTACCTGATGCATCCGGTTATAGTAATATTACGGTTAACCTGGGCAAAGTACGGAACCGTGGTATTGAAGTGGCATTATCAACTGTCAATATTAACCAGGGCGGGTTTAAATGGACAACCGATTTTGTATTCTCCAAAAATAACGAGGCTATCACATCGCTGGATGGCTCGGGTAATAACAATGTTTCGAGCCAGTGGTTCATAGGTGCACCCATCAGGTCATATTATGATTATAAAAAACAGGGCATATTCCAGAACAGCGATGCATTGCCTGGCGGAATTTTGTATGACTATTTCTGGAAAAAAGCCGGTAACAAGGCCAATACCGCCTTACAGCCGGGCCGCATCCGCGTACAGGATTTGAATGGTGATACTACCATTACCGAAGCTGATAAAACACTTTTGGGTTCGCCAAATCCACAGTGGACCGGCAGCATCAATAGTACCCTTAGCTATAAAGGTTTTGAATTGTCGGCTTTTGTGTATATCAGTCATGGCGGATTGGTGCGCGACCCACGCCCTTCGCTTGTTGGCCGTTATCAGTCGATAAAATTAAACTATTGGACGCCAACCAACCCTTCCAATGATTATCCACAGCCCAACCTTACCAGCGACATACCGCTTTACTGGCAGGCCAACGGGTTCAGGGACGGATCATTTATACGGGTGCGGAGTATTTTGCTTTCATACCAGCTACCGGCCTCGTTACTTAATAAAATAAAGATGCGTAGCTTATCATTTTCTGTTAACGCGGTTAACCCCTTCTTGTTTAGCAAATACAAAACCTACGATCCTGAAACAATGCCTTATTCAAGTTCCTATCCGTCAAGCAGCACCAATAACCCTGGCCCTACATCATACAGCTACAGAAGTTTGGTATTCGGGATAAAAGCGGGCTTGTAAACAATTGGTTATAATTAATAAGATAATAAAATGAAAAAATATATCATTCCGGTTATTTTACTCATGATAGGTTTAGATATCGCATCATGCAAAAAATACCTTAAAGAAGATCTGGTAAGCACCCTTACGCAGGAGTATTATAACACCGATCAGGGGTTAGAGGATTTGGTACGATCTGCCTATACCCCGCTCCGCAACAAATTTGAAGGTGAGCAGGCATATGCATTATACAACTTTGGTACCGATGAATTTATTGAGGGCGATCAGTTTAACTATGAATACTATAACAGTTATGCAGCAAGCCTTAACCCTGCCGAAGGTTTATTAAATGGCTTATGGGTAAATAACTACCAGGGTATTGGCCGTTGTAATCTGGGTATACAGCAGCTGCCGCTTTTTAAAAGTACAACATCAAAAAATTTGGGCACGCCGGCGCAGGTTACCCAGCGCATAGCCGAACTGAGGTTTCTGAGGGGGTATTATTATTTTCAGCTGGTGCAGCAGTTTGCAGGTGTGCCACTGGTATTGCAGCCAATTACCGGTAAACAAACTGATTTCGCGCGTGCATCTGCTGCCGATGTATATAAACAAATTATTAATGATCTTCGTTTCGCTGCGGCTAATCTTACACCAACTATAACAGACCAGGGCAGGGCTACCCAGGGTGCAGCGCAGCATTTTTTGGCCAAAGTATATTTAACCCGCGGCAGCGCGGTTACCGATACCAGGGGTCAAAAGCCAACAGATATTGATAGCGCGGCTTATTATGCTACGCAGGTAATTAACAGTCCGTACTACATGCTTGAGAGCGATTATATGAATATCTGGAATGGTGTTTATCCTGCTGGTTACCCAAAGGTGACCACCCCGGCTATAGGGCAAAACGGCTCGGCCCCTTCCGGCGATATCAGCAGGTTTCAAACAGCACAGGCCAGCAAAGAGATCATTTTTGCAGCCCAGTTCATCAAAGATCTTACATTGGATGGCAGCACCGGTAACCGTACACATGAATACTACATTTGTCAGTATGATGTGGGCATACCCGGAATGGCGCGAAATGCCGATAACTTTAACGGCAGGCCCTTTCGCCGCTTAGGACCTTCTGATTACACCATAGATTTGTTCGACCGAAAAAACGATTCCCGTTTTTATAAAAGCTTCCGTACGGTATTTTACTCTAACACCAACACCGGTACACCTAAATTTACCTCGGCCGACGCTCCTAATCCATCATTGGTGGGCTCGTACAAGTTTGGTATCGGCGACACCGCCGCATTATTTATAGTAAATACCAAAAGCACGCCGTTAACCAAAGAACAATTAGCTAAATACAGGTATACCGTTTATGCCCGATATTATACTAATACACCCGGAGGGCCTATACAACAAGGCTTTAACAACAACAAGTACCTTACTTTAGTAAAAATGCTTGATCCGGTACGTGTAACGAGCGATTATAATGAAGAACGCGGAATACGCAACGGTATAGTTGCCCGGCTGGCCGAAACTTATCTGATTGCTGCCGAAGCGTACGGGCGCAAAGGCGACTATATAACCGCGCTGAACTATGTTAACAAGTTGCGGCAAAGGGCCGCATACCATGCAGGTGAATTCAGAAACCCACAAACTTACATGTTTGATGGCGGTACACCCGGCGATGTATCTGACACGTACCCGCAATTAATGGCCACCACCGATTTATTTATGACCAATGCGGCGAGTGAAAATTATCCGCCTACGGTAGTAGGTACGGCTGACCGATTTATTCATTTTATGCTAAATGAGCGCACCCGTGAACTATGCGGCGAGTTTTACCGATGGGAAGACCTTGTACGTACAGAAACCTTGTACGACAGAACGAAACTGTTTAACAAGGATGCCACAAGCATTATAGCCAGGGATAAGTTAAGGCCAATTCCTCAGATACAGATTGACGCTACTACTATAAATGGCCAGCCCATGTCGCCCAGCCAAAAAAGCGCCTACCAAAATCCGGGTTGGTAAGTAGTAACCACCTGACAACACCTCAACCAGGAATATACTGTTTGAGGTGTTGTGGTTTTCTTGCGATCACATCAAAAAAGCGTTTGAATCATTATTAAACTATAGCTTTACACGTAACATGTTCAAAAAGCCATTATACAAATGCCTTTTTGAATTTTGATTTTTAACTTATTATTACATCAACTGCATTATTTAATGAATCAATCTGATAATATATTAGGCAGCAACCAACATTTGCGGCGTATTTTAAATTGCGTTGTTATCACGCTTTTATTACAAACAATGTCGTTTGCATCATTTAGTCAAAATACCGTTTCAAAAAACAATGATGCAACCACCCCATTACATTTGCTTAAACCAGCTTATATAACCCCATACGGAGAAACAAAACAAGCTGATGTTAAAGCTGTTCTGGACAGGGTATATCATTACCTGGATGGTGTTACCCCCTACCAACTCATTGATAAGCCGAGCGGGCAGGCAATCAACAATTTCGACAAGGTAAACTCCAACAGTGTTTTTGCAGCCGCCGATTTCAGGCTAATAAGCTATGAATGGGGCGTAACTTACACCGGGATGCTGGAGGCAGGCGCAGCAACCGGGGATAATAAATTTACAGACTACACCGTAAACCGGTTGAGTTATATTGGTAACGCTGTTGCTGCCTTTAAAACCTACCTAAAAACCTCGCCACTGGCAGTAACACCCGTAAAGTCGGTAATCGCCCCCGAGGCGCTTGACGATGCCGGGTCAATGGCCGCAGCCATGATCAAAGCCGTAAAAACAGGGGCCGTAAAGCCGGATCTGCGGCCAATAATTGATAACTATATCGGCTATATCCTAACAAAACAATTTCGCCTGGCCGATGGTACACTGGCACGTAACCGCCCTCACCCAAATACATTATGGCTTGATGATCTGTATATGAGCCTTCCGGCCCTGGTACAAATGGGCGCACTTACCGGCGACAGAAAGTATTTTGATGAGGCGGTGAAGCAATACCAATTATTCAGCAAACGAATGTTTAACACCGAACGCGGATTATTTATGCATGGCTGGGTTCAGGATATGGATCCGCACCCACAGTTTCATTGGGCCAGGGCAAATGGTTGGGCTATTTTAACAACTATTGAATTACTTGATGCCCTGCCGCAGGATCATCCGGGACGAATGTTTTTAACAGAGATGCTAAAAAAACATGCGGCCGGCCTTGCACAGCGCCAGGATGCAACGGGTTTCTGGCACCAGCTGCTTGACCGGAACGATTCGTACCTCGAAACTTCGGCAACGGCAATTTATGCCTATTGCTTTGCAAGAGCTATCAATAAGGGATGGCTGGATGCCAAAGCTTACGGACCAGCGGCACTGCTTGCCTGGAACGCCGTGGGTACAAAAGTAAATGACAAAGGCCAGGTAGAAGGTACCTGCGTGGGTACAGGCATGGGGTTCGATCCTGCTTTTTATTACTACCGGCCGATAAATAACTACGCAGCACATGGTTACGGCCCGGTTTTGCTGGCAGGAGCCGAAATTTACCGCATGCTGCAAAACCACCCGTTTGTAATTAACGACAGTGCGGTACAGGTACCCAAATAAGCGTAGCCGGCCTTGCCGTACCTGGTTATTGAACGTTTTAAAAAAACAGCTATGAAAAATTTTAAAGTAATCATCCTGTTAATCATAGTAACTCATTTTAGTATGGCATGGCCCCTATATGCACAAAACATCAAAGCGTTTGAAGCCGATGTTTGTATATATGGCGGCACCTGTGCCGGTGTAATTGCGGCTTATACAGCAAAAAAAATGGGCAAAACAGTGGTATTGGTTGAGCCTGGGAATCATTTGGGCGGCATGACCTCGGGCGGCTTAGGCTATACGGATATCGGCAACAAATATGTGGTTACCGGCCTGGCCAGAGATTTTTACCGGAAAATTGGACAGCATTACGGAAAATTTGAGCAATGGATATTTGAGCCAAAGGTGGCCGAGGATATTTTTAACGAATACGCAAAAACAGCAGGTTTTACCGTGTTGATGGGAAACCGCCTTATCAAAGTAAATAAGAACGGTAACCTATTGACCGAAATGGTAGTTGAAAATTCATTGAAACCCACCGCCCATACCAATATTATCATTAAGGCAAAGGAGTTTATTGACTGCACCTACGAAGGCGATTTGATGGCCCGTTCGGGTGTTTCGTACACGGTTGGGCGGGAAGCAAACGGCCAGTATCATGAAACCATAAACGGCGTTGAAGTTATGGATGGCCACCAGTTTCCCGACGGCGTTGATCCGTATAAAGTACCAGGTGATCCTAAGAGCGGTTTATTATGGGGAATAGCTAACGCCAGCTTACAGGCAATGGGCTCCGGAGATAAAAAAGTGCAGGCTTATAACTTTCGTATTACCTTAACCAACGTGCCTGAAAATCGTATAGCCATTACAAGGCCGGAAAACTACGATCCTCAGAAATATGAATTGCTGCTTCGCCTAAAGGAAAAAGCGCCCTGGAAATCAATTAACGATGTGCTTATTATAAGCAAAATGCCTAATGGGAAGACCGACATTAATAATAAAGGCGGTTTTTCTACCGATATGATAGGCATGAACTGGAATTACCCCGAAGCTGATTATGAAACAAGATTAAAAATCCGGGAGGACCACGAAACCTATACAAAAGGCTTTCTATATTTCCTTGGAAACGATCCGCGGATACCGGCTAACATCCGTAATGAAATGAAACAATGGGGCTACCCAAAAGATGAATATACGGATAATGGAAACTGGACTCCCCAGCTTTATATCAGGGAAGCCCGCAGAATGATAGGACAAATGGTAATGACCCAACAATACTGCCAGGGTAAAGAGATTGCCAATGACGGTGTTGCAATGGCCGCCTATACAATGGACTCGCATAATTGCGACAGGCAAGTGGTAAATGGTATGGTAAAAAATGAAGGCAATGTTGAAGTTGGCGGTTTTGGCCCCTATCCGATTTCATACAGGGCCATTGTTCCAAAACCTGCGGAGGTTGCAAATATTTTAGTGCCGGTTTGCCTGTCGGCTTCGCATATCGCTTACGGTTCCATTCGTATGGAGCCGGTATTTATGGTATTGGGGCAGTCGGCCGCAGTTGCTGCCTGCCAGGCTATTGATAAAAAAATACCTGTACAGTTGGTTGATGTTAAAGCAGTGCAGAAACTATTGAAAAATAATCCGCTTGCAGATGGCAGCACACCAGAGGTTCTGGTTGATAACGACGATACCGCTCACGTTCAAATAACCGGAGATTGGAGTGTTGCACAATCGGGTGGTTATGGTCCAACCTATCTTATCGATACGTCTAAAACCGGCGCACTCAATTCGGTTAAGTTCAGGCCGGAGATTATTAAAAGCAGCAACTATAACGTGTACGTTTATTTTCCAAAAACTAAAAACGCATCAGCTAAAACCCATATCACTATTTTTAACGGGACAAACACGACCGAAAAGATCATTGACCAGACAACTATCCAGGTTGAAGGGCAAACATCGGGAGAGTGGGTTTCTTTAGGATCTTACTACCTATCAAAAAACAAACAGGCTTATGTACAAATCTCCAGCAAAAACGCCAACGGGACCACGGTTGCTGATGCCGTACTTTTTGTACCGTCCAGGTAATTGAAGTGGCGGTCCCGGCTTCACAATAGTAAAACCACTTGAAATGATGAAACAGGCTTAGCTTTATTTAAAGCTAAGCATAACATCCCCTCTATTGCTATGAGCTGCCTTAATCCATAATAAATGGTCCGTTTTATCGTAATACCAGCCAGCGATACTATTTAGTTCATCGGCACGGCTCACCGCTTTTAAATTCTCCTTATTTTCAGTTACTATCGATGGCTCCTTATCGCCACTCCAATGTATTTTAGCCAGGTAACCATGCGGTGCCGGGTTGTAACTGCCGGCAGGTTTTTTAATACGCAACTCCCAGCCGCCCGTAACATTTGCTACGGTAATTTGAGTGATCGCTTTTTCGCCTTGCTGATATTTCAGGCTGATACCATCATCTTCATACAGTGTAAATTCGGATTCCTGGTGCGGAAAAATATCCAGCGTAATCACATCCACCGGTTTTTCATCCATATATTTCATAGCCGGTTGCATAGGGATAATACTGCCTGCTTTTACAAATAGCGGCAACTGGTAGGCGGGTGTTAATATGTGGATATATTGTTTTCCGTCATATTTTTTACCCGTCCAATAGTTAAACCAAACACCGGCTGGTAAATACACCGTACGGGTTTGAGCTCCCTTTACCGTTACGGGGCAAACCATCATGTTATCACCAAATAAGTATTGATCGGCTATATTATACGTATTCGGATCATCCTGGTACTCCAGTACAAGGGCACGCATCAGCGGCATACCTGTTTGGTATTGTTTATAGGCATTGCTATAAATATAAGGGATCAGCCGATAGCGCAAATCATCATATTTTTTAAAGTTGGCCAAAGCTTCTGCCCCATAATTCCATGGCTCTTTATAACCCGGGTGATCCATGCCGAATACAATAGCAACCGGACTAAACATACCAAACTGCACCCAACGCATATATAATTCAGGATCGGCAGCATGCTCAAAACCGCCCATGCAATGCGCCCAATACCCTACGCCCGACAAGCCAATATTTAACCCGGCTTTAATAACCGGTGCAAAATACTGCCATTCGCTTGGCCAGTCGCCGGCAAAGATGTATGGATAACGCTGGATGCCCGAGTATCCCTCACGGGTCTGGTTCAAACCGCGAATGCCATTATATTCCTGGAACTTTAAATATGGGGCTTTGGCATAAGCTATAGGGAAAACATTATGCAATTGCGCAACCTCTTTACCGGTAGGCCCCACCTTTTCACTTTCATTTGCCAATGAACCAAAGGCGCTACCTTCATCGGTTTTCAGGAATTTTGCGCCTATGGAAGCTACTTTCATTACCCCGTTATCCCACCACCAGTTGGTAGCCTGCTGATCAAAAAAGTTCACAAACTCGCCCGGCTTCCCATTTTCGGGGTAGGTAAAACCTTTGGCCTGCGCCTGGTCGAGCAGATTGAGGTTTTTGGCATTATCAAACCGCGGGCGAATGTGCAAGCCTACCATTTTGAAGTTCATGGCGTACAGGCTATCGAACATGGCTTTGGGGTCTTTAAATGTTTCGCGCCATTCAAAGGTTGTAGCGCCCTTGCCGCCGTTTTTACCAAACAACCGCCAGGTAGAATCCAGGAACAAAATATCAACCGGGATCCCCATTTCGCGCATCTTGCGTGCAAGCTCAATCACATATTTATCAGATGTAAGTTCCTCATGTCCCCAGGTGCCGCCGCTATAAGTGCCCATATGCAATCCAAGGGCAAAGCGCGGCAATAAAGGTGATTTGCCGGTTATTGACAGGTAGCTGTTTAATATGACCGGGAAAGCCGGGCCATAAATAAAGTAATAGTCCAGTTCACCATCACTGGCTTTAAAACTGTATTCATCATCCCTTTTGCTGCCCATGTCCCATGCTGTGCCCGATGAATTATGCAGATAGATACCATAGCCGCGGGTGCTCATAAAAAACGGCACCGGGCAATAGTTTGCTTCGTTGATGTTATAAGCGCCCAGCAAATTATCTTTGTTTTTGCCCCGGCCCACATTTAATTTTACCAGTTTGTTACGCTGATCTGTAAAATCCATACGCTCACCAAAACCGAAAAAGTGTTCATTGGGCATCAATTGTTTGGTACACATCACCGTATCGCCCATATGATGCATACCACCACTTTTTGGTACATATTCAGATGATAACATTACGCCTTTAGCATCGGATACATTGATAATAAAAGGCGATTTAATAACCGTAATAATTAACGCAGATGTTTGAATAACGTAAGCCGATTTTGCATCAGTTATCTTATAATTTACTGCAGGCCAGTTATAGTTTTCCTGCATTAAATGCTCATCAGCCAAAAAATTACGGCTCCAGCTTGCCCTTACCCTAAACATGGACGGTGAACAAAACTCAATTTGAACATCGCCATTAACATTTTTAAAATACAGCGTATTGCCTTGCTTTTTATACCCCGACTTATTACTCCCAATACCCGTTTGCGCAAATGCGTTTACGGTGAACATTAAAATAAGCGCAAGAAGCAGCGTAACCTTCTTCATTATTTACTCAATTTATAAACTTCGCTGCCTGCCAGCAGAAAACAGCCCAAACCATAGTCTTCAAAATCAGGCACGCTGTTATAAGTTACCGGCTGCCCGTCTTTAGGTTGCTTGCCGGTTCCCTGCACAAAACCCAGCATACCATCTGTATGTAAACTCTCGGCCGACATGGCATTCCAGGCTTTGGTTACTATAGGTAAATAGGTTTTCTTTTTGAGGATGCCATGGTTGATGCCCCAGGCCATACTATAAGCAAACAGTGCTGTACCTGTTAATTCCTTGCCGCCAAAATTGGTAGAGTCTTTTAAGCTCACATTCCAGTAACCATCCGCACGTTGCAGCGGTACCAGGGCTTCAATCATTTCTTTATAAACATTTAAATATTCATCGCGATGCGGGGCTTTTTTGGGCATTACCTCTAAAACACGTAACATGGCCGCCAATACCCAGCCATTACCGCGCGACCAGTAACAATCGGCGCCATTGGGCTCTTTGTAAGGGGTTACAAAATCCTTATCCCGCCACCAAAGATGATCGGCAGTATTGTACAAGCCCTTGCCGCCATGCACTGTTTTGGTATAGTTATAAATGGCGAACATCTTTTCATAATACTTATCGTCCTGGTAAACCGCGCCAAGCCTGGCATATACCGGCATGGCCATTTGCAGCGCATCAACCCAACTCCAGTCATCCTGTTTTTCGCTATTGACCATCAGGTCGATACTTTGCTTTATTTTCTCTATACGTTCCGGCTTTTTATCTACCAGGTACAGGTCTATATATGTCTGGCCGCAGCATTGGTTATCGGCGTTCCGGGTATCAACGGCACCACGCGGCGCCCATTGGTGTTTTTCGCCCCAGTCAACCGCGTAATCATAATATTTTTTTTGCGGATCAATTTTGTACATCCCCATCAAACCCTCGTAATAAACCGCTCTTGTCCACAGGTTACTGGTTCGGTTAACACCTTTTACAGTAACAGAAGCACCTGCATCCGGCCATTTTTGCATAAAATAGTTGTTAGCCAAAGTCATATCGGCCAATATTTTACTTTTTGATGGCAGCTGGGCATGCACAGCGCCCACCGTAACTATGATTGCACCCGCGCACAGTATCATTTTCAGTTTTGCAAATAGTTTGTTCATATTGTAGGTTTTGATGTATTTCTATTCAGTTAATTCACAGGTTATTATCTCCGGCTTTTTTTAAGGCATTTTTTTAAGTCCTTCCCATCTTACGTTCCATTTTCCATCTTTTGGAAAACCCGGATTAGCGATGGTTGAACCATCCCAGCCGGCACACATCATGGCTACAGCAGCCAGCAATCCGCCGTTGCCTGGCAGGTAGAGGCGTAAACGCCCATCCTGGTAATTGTGACCGTTGGGCAGGTAAGTATTGGTTTTTATGGGCATAAATAAGGCCTCAATGGCTTTTTCGGGCATATTTAAGCGGGCAGCGGTCATGGCTGTCATCGGGAAATCCCAGCCCCAGGTATCTTTCCAGTCCCATACATTCCATACCAGGTCAAAAGTTTTCTTCATTACCAGGGTATCCAGCTTATTGTTATAAGGCAGCATACCATAGGCCGCCAATACCGCCGGATGATCTGTTTTCAATTTCGGATTAGTATAAGCATCGGGCGAACTTTCGGCAGCAAGGTAAACGCCATCCTTTTGGGGTAACTCTGCCAGTTTCTTCAGGATGAGCGCATATTTTTTATCGGGTTGTATGCCCAACCGTTTACGCCATTCCTGGGCAGTTGTGAGCGCCCAGCGCCAGTATTGCAGTTCATAAGTTGGGTTAAACGTTTCTTCGGGTTTATAGCGTTCCTGTGCCAGTATAATGCCCTTGCCTAAATTATAACGGTCAAGCTCTTTATCGTAAGTGGGGAACGAGGCCATAAAATCGGCATCGGCTAATACCAGGTCTTTGTATTTATTTAGGGTTTGCTTATTGGGATGTGCACGAAAATCCAGCTCGGCAAAATAAATAAAATGCGGCTGCTGCCAGATCAGGAACGCGCCTACCGATGACGGGCTTTCATTACCATCAGGATCAGTCATTTTTTGCCAGCGAACGCCATCGTAACCCTGCCGCTTAGCTATAGCACGTGCGTTAGCTTTAACATGATGATACCAGGTCATGCTGTTTTCCAACAGCTGCTCCCGTCCCCACAGCGCAAAGTGAATACTATGCCACCAGTGCATTTCAAGGTGGGGTTTACCATACCAACTATTATAGGTGAGCCCGGTTTCCTGCGGCGGTTGATGGCCCGAGCATTGTATTTTGGTAAGGTATTGGGATAGCACCACCCGCCGTTCCAGTTCATTGGCCCGTGGGTCTGTACTGCCGCTAAAATCAACCGCGCCGCCGCTTTGCCAAAAAGCCTTCCATTGCTGTATGTTGTTTGCCTGCGTTTGGGTAAAGCCCGGTAAAACCGCCGCGGTTTTGCGTGGGGTAAACAAACAGGTAAATGTTAACAGATTTGTTTTGCCCTGCGGGGATAACACAAACTGATGAACGGCGGTATTTTTAACGGATGCAGATCCCTGCCAATCCAGGCGCACAAAATATTGGTTAGTATCTAAACGATGAATAATGGTAGCCTGCTTCCGACCGGATGAAATGATAGCTGAAGAATGTTTTTCCGGGTTTTTCCAGTTATCGCCATAATCAGTAAATTGATTGGTAGGAAACGGAAAACGCAACCTTACTTTCAGCCTGCCCTGGCTCAATAATTTAGATTGCACTTTTACTGCCACCAAATCCTGTCCCTGGTGGGCATAGGTTTGCACACTTACCGCTTCACCGTCAAAAGTAAATGAGCTGTTGATGGCGCCCTTCCAAAGATCGAGTTCCTGGCGAATGTTTTGAATCTCGCTTATGTTTGCCTCAGTCCCATTCTTATGCAATAATATAAAACCAAGATTGCCCAGTTGTAAGCGATGCACATTTTCGCGGAACCAGTTGGCTGCATCCCTACTGCGCCCGGGCTGGTTCCACTGCACCGCGTACGTAACTTTACGGCCGTTGAGTGTATAGGTTTTTAATGTTTCATCAAACTTATAACCCATGGTATCTTTGAAGCTATGCCAGCCCCATTCTGATTGTGTACCCAGCGGAATGCCTTTATCATAATGTTTGGGAAAGGTTTGCAAACCGGTAGCATCAACCGTAAAAGCAAAACGCCCATTACCAACCGACAGGGATGATAAGGTGTCTGTACCCTTATTGATCACATTATGCCTTTGCACCAATGCCTTGCGGTCTATTAAGATTTGCGCCTTTATAATAATCGGCCAGGCACAGGTAAAAATTGCAAAATATACAGGCAGTAGTTTCTTCATCGTCCGGTTGTTATGATTCTATTTTAAATATAAAAGGCGAAGCCGTCATGTATTTACCCCCTTGCGATGTGGTGAACATATATGTTGGTTTACCATTTTGAAACAATAGCTGCGGCCGTTCAAAGCGGCCGTATTTGTTTAAATATTTTGGAGGTGGCGGCTGATTGATATGATAATATTCGGCATTAAAATAGCCTATTTCAGGTTCCTTCCACTTCTTACCGGTTTTTGACTCCATATACAAACCATACTGGTGATTAAACACGCCCATATCCCTGGCCAGCATTTTAAAGCGACCCTTATCCAGCCAAACAAAGGCATCCTCCAATTGGGCGTTATTGCCTCGAGCCGAAAAATCTATTACCGGATTTGCTTCATATTTTACATAAGGCCCTTCCAGCTTATCGGAAATGGCCAGGCCGTATTTGCGGTTCCCCTTTACCAGCGGATCGGTTGAGGTTTCATATTCTTTGGTGTTCCACGATTTATAGAATAACCAGTATTGCCCGTTGGGATGTTTAATAAATGCAGGGTTGGTGGTACAATGATCATCCCATGCCCCCGTCGCCCCCGGCAATAATAAAGGTTCGTCCGGGCGTGTCCAGGGGCCATCGGGCGAATCGGCAGTAGCCAGCCCGATACGCTTGGTATTGGTTTTGCCATTGGAGTTACCCATAAAAAACAGGCAATATTTGCCATCCACTATTTTGATTGATGGATTATGGCAGGTGGTTGCATCCCAATACCCCGGGCCGCGCGGGGCAAGGATGGTTCCCGTAAATTTAAATTCGCTTTCGGGTGTGTCGGCTACAGCATGGCATATTTCGGAACCATTGATCCATCCACCCATTTTTTTTGTTGCCGTCCACCTGGAAAAAAACACATGAATTCTGCCGTCCGGCCCTTCAATGGGGCTGTTGCACCAAACGTAATAGCCCTCCATTTCCAGCGCACGACCAACCGGTTTCAGTTTTTTGGCAAAAGAAGAAACATGGCCTTCCGGTGCGCCAAATGCCAGGCCCGGCAATAATGCCATCGCCGAAGCTAAGCCTAAGTGCCCAATAAAATCCCTTCTTTTCATCGCTTAAATCCCACTTTACGAGCGCTGTTACTTTAAATACTTATTAAGGGCCAGTGTATTAAATGACCTTATCCCCTGGATCACAATTTTTGCATTTAACTGAGCGCCCGGCTCAAACGTGTGGGTGGCATCGGTACCAAAATAGGTAGCCTTCACTCTTGCCTCGCCCTCTGCCTCATAATCATCAGCTATCATTTTATTCAAATCGACAAAATAAGTACCGGTTTCCTCGCCTAATTCCCTGGCCCATTGGCCGTAGCTATCCTGGTTCCTGCGGCCGGCAAACTTGCCCTCCTTCCAAAAATTGCGTGGTATTGGCGAACAAATAATTGGCGTTGCGCCCCTGGCCTTTATATCGGCAATGTATTTACGCATGTACCAGCCATAAGTATGTACCACCTCCTGTACTTTCCTAATCGGGTTGTATATTTCCTGCTGTTCGTTACCAATACCTTTAATGGTTCCACGTGCCCGTGCAGTATCATCCAGTGCACCGGCATCGTTATGGCCAAATTGCATAATTACAAAGTCGCCGGGCTTTACTTTCGCCAGTACTTTATCCCATAACCCCAGCGTTTGAAAAGTGCGGCTGCTGGTTCCGCCCAGGGCATCGTTTTCAACTGATATCCGGGTTGTATCAAAATATTGAGCTATAAAGTCGCCCCAGCCCCACAAACCACCATCACCCCTGCCTTTACCATTTTTAACCGTTGAATCGCCGATCACATAAAATGTTGGCTTATCAGCTGGTTTTATCAGCATAAAAGACGATAGCAATATCATGCCTATCAGCATTAAGCTTAAACCTGCATTTTTACACATAATTTTTTTCATAATAGCTTATCAATTAATTTTTTAGATATTTATTTAAAGGATTCTTCGGATTGGCCCGGATGCCTTCGGCAACAGATTCGGCATTTACCGTTGCGCCTGCTTTATTGGTATGGGTATGATCGCCGGGAAAGAATTTTTTTACCGAATCGGCGCCCCATTGGTCATATTTATCAGCGGTAAGCCGGTTCATATCAATGAAAATAGCCCCTTCCTGCTGCGCTACCTCCCGTGCCCATTTGCCATAATCATTATCAGCACGAATCACTTTACCATCACGAAACTCATTACGCGGAATCATCGACAAGACCATTGGCGTAGCGCCTTTAGCTTTGGTTTCCCTTATAAATTTGCGAAAATACCAGCCGTAGGTGTGTACTGTTTCTTTTATCCCATTTGGCCAGGTAAGCTCTACTGTTTCCTCGCCTGTACCTTTTAATACGCCGCGATATCCTTTTTTTGTAGTATCGGGTTGGCTGCCTTCATTATGGCCAAATACCATCATCACATAATCGCCGGGTTTTAACAGGGAATCTACCTTGTTCCACCTGCCCTCTTTTATAAAAGTACGTGTGCTGCGGCCGGCCATTGCATGGTTCTCGATATTGATCTTCGACAGGTTAAAATAGTTTGGAATGATACTGCCCCAACCCCACGTTTCCTTATCGCTGTTGTGGGTTGTAGAGTCCCCGATGAGGTACAATGTTGGTTTTTGCTGATTAACAAACGCCAGGCCTGCGAAAGCTATCATTAACAAGATAAAAAGGGATTTTAATGCTTTTACCATGATATAACTATTTAATTTGCAAATATTTAACCGGCCTAAGGGTAACCGGCCCAACCAAACCAGATGGCTTTGGCTGCCAGTTTATTGCGGTAAAAAGCCCATCCTGGCCTTTGGACCCGGAGCTATGTGACTGAAAATTAGTATTATAGAAGATCCTGTAGGGGATATTCTTTTTATCCATATCTATAATGCGGTTCACCATCAGGTTGGCTACTTTTACCTGTAACTGATTGATCAACCTTAACTGTCCTGAAGAAATGGTAATTATATATGGCGCACCTATCAGCGTTGCCAACTTTTTGCCGTTAAGGTAAACTTCGGCACTTTCATGTACCTTACCTAAATCCAGCTGCCAGGCTACCGCATTTTGTGCAGGTTTTTTGAATGTGATTGAATAACTCCCTGTTCCCGAAAACGCCTTAAATTCATCCCCCCCTAAAGCCGTCCATGATTTAAGGTCACCGGTTTTTACTGGTCGCGGCAAGGTTGGGCCGCCCTGGGTAAATGTGAGCGCCCATATGCCATTTACATTTACCGGTTTACCGGCAAGCTGGTAATATTTATAATTTGCGATATTAACTTTTGAAGGTAACATTTGCAAAATGCAGCTTTGCCCGGGCTGTAGTTGCAGGTAAACACCGGTTTGGCCTTTGCCTTGTTTCCGGTTGCTGGCCAGGCCGTAACTTTTGGTCATCGGATCAAATACCACTACCGACGCTGCACTAACTGATAACCTTACCCAGCCATCAATCGCTTTATCGCTATTATTGGCGATAAAATAGCTGTTGCCGTTTTTGTAGGTTCTGCGTACAAATTGAAGTCCATCATCGGTCATACTTTCCCTGTTAATTCCCGCGGCATCCAGCAAAGGGGGGATATCATCGGCAATTAAAAACCTGCCTTTGCCTATCGTAGCTATTTTAACACCATTGGCCCCCGGGGTAAAGTTTAACCCGGTCAGTAAATCCTTAAATGCTTTTTCCCGCTCATTTAAACGGGCATATCCAGGCACATCTGATGGCAGGTTCTTATACACTACCACTGTTGCTCCTGCCTTTGCCAGATCTATTATTTTATGGAATGTTTCCAGCGGGATATACCTGCAATCGGGCAGCAAAATGGTTTTGTAACTGATTCCACCAGTGGCTATGAGAGCGCCGGTGGCTTGCAGCGCCATTATCTGTTTATCTGATATAAAATCAAAAGTATAACCCTTTTTCAGCATCTCCTGGGTTGAGTTTTCAAAACCGGTACCGCTAAAATCGGGTTTCATGGCATCATAATGCTTAAGCAACCCTTTTTCGCCTGGCTCCGAAAAACTATCAAACAAGGGATAATAAACCAGCACATCATTATCAGGCTTGCCCTGTTGCAAAAACGACTGGCAATTGGTTATGTATTGGTTAAGGGTCGAAAAGTCGTTCCAGAACGGATTGGTCTGGTTAAAATGTACTTCGGCATAAAACAACCAACCCGGCCAGGGGGCATCCTTTGGTGAATAGCTGATACCATGATAAAAAATATGGTTAACACCGCCTACAAAATATTTATCAATAGCCTGTTTAATATCGCCTAATGACGACAAAAAATGATCATTAAGCCAGGTTGCCGACTCGGATGAAGCCAGCGGTTTACCTGTAACGTGTGCCGCCGAGGTAGCAAACTTGAATCGCAAAATATCATTCCCCTCGGTTTCAGGAATATCAATAGCTGCGTACAGATCCAGTATGTTGGATGGCGAACCGTGCGATTGATTACGGATTAAAGCGCCTTTTGATTTACCCCATTCGTGCCAGGGTTTGGTAAAATTATCAAGCAACAAATCGGATATGGTTTCACGGTAATCGCACAATATCCTGTTATCGTTCTCTTTGTCGCCACTGCCGAATAAGGCCGGTAAATGATCCCGAAGATCGTAGCCACAGCGCTTAATAAACTCGTCAAAAAACTGTGGGGTAAAATTTGATTGCCCGCGGGCGTCGTCAACCTCGTACGAGTCGTTAAAAAACGCGCGGATAGCACTTACATCCTGGCCTTTGAATGCCTGGTTAAACTTATCCAGGTAATGATCAAGCGCCGGTTTCGAAAAATGGTCAATCACATAGCCCTCGCCACCCGGGGCGGCCCGCTCCACCATTTTACCGTGCCAACCCATAAAAAGCGCATATAGCTTCCAGTTACCGGCGGGTGCGGTCCAGTTAAGTTTGCCATCGGCCTCAACTTTATCGGTCAGGTTAAGGGCCTGTCCTTTGCCATCATAGGCCATTAAAACGGTGAGTGGTATGCGTTTTTCAAACCGCACCTGGTCAAGCGCCATCAATTGCAGGTTTTTATTAGCGCTGATGGGCTCAACCAGGTCGGTGATCTTTGGCGCCTGGCCGTCTGCGCGTACCAGGGGTTGTTGTACAAACACCACAGGTTCATTTAATTTATCCCCGCCCTTCAGGTCATAATTTTTCCAGAAGAGTTCCTTACTCGCATCCCGATCTGTTACCCAGGGGCCTCCAAAGGGCCAGCCTGTGGCGTTAGCCAGGTCAATACCCATATCCAAACGTTCAGCCTCCTGCAGTGTATATTTCAGCATATCAACCCATTGGGGCGACAAATACGGTATAAACTCACGCTCGTGTCCTTTAACGCCGTAAATGGGTGTTATTTCCATTCCGCCTAAACCGGCGTCATGGTAGCTTTGCATATTCCAGGCCAGGTCCTTTTTATTTACAGCGCTGCCTTGCCACCACCAGCGGGCCCAGGGTTTGGTTTGCCTGGTAATAACAGGCCACGTTACCTGGGCTGTTGCCTCCTCGGCACTTATTAAAAGCACTAAAACGGCAGCTATTTTGAAGTTTTTGTTGAATACCGACATGTAGATTTTTTATTTGTGTTTGGCAATTTCAACCGCATAAACGCCCTCATGACCTTCAAAATTGGCCCGGAAGATAACCCATTTTTCATCGGGCGAAAAATGCACATTAGGTTCCAGGTGATAGTTGTGATTTTTCATATTAACCAGTTTCTCCGATTTAAAACGATCTCCATTGGGTTTAAAAAGGTAAATCCACATGCCATCGGGCGCTTTGGCTACCTGCCCGGCATTACCGCCATCACCTGCAAATGTTTGCTCATCCCTGGTAACGTTGAAATGGATTGACCATTCGTTACGGTCCATCTGGTAAACGCGGTCTTCCTTACCCGTATTCATGTTGATGCCCGCCAGGAAAAATGTTTGCCCTTTAGGTTTTTGCAGATCAAACCACTCGGTATTACCAAGCGGCGAAAAAAACTCATGCCCTGCAATTTCATTTACCATGGTACGCTTATGCAATAGTTTATTTTCGCCGGTTTTTATATTGATGTTCCAAATCCTGTCTACCTTCTCCCATGGCCCTTCATGACAGTACGACAAATTATCGGGATCTGTGGGCGAGAAAAGCAGGTGATTAGTCCATTCGTTCTCCTGGTGTATTTGTTTTAATAATTTGTGCTTAACATCAAGCACATATAGCGTACGCTGGATATGCGCATCATAAATCCGGTTAAAAAAATCATGTTTTTCGGGATATTTGGCCAGTATCTCACGCTCCTGCTCACCGGTGGCTTGAACACAGGCCATAAAAGTTCCATCGGCATTTACGGTTCCTACCCTGCCTTTAAAGTCTGGGGCAAAAGCATAAATAAACCCGGTTTTATGAGTATTTACATTTACGGCAAATATACTGTCGCCGCTTTGGTAAAATGCCTCACGGGTTTTAGCGCAAACCATCTCGCCCGATACCTTTTCGCGGCTGGTTAACTGGTCGGTCTTTAACGTTTTCAGGTTGACGGTAAACAGTTGCTGACCCTTATCCGTTTTGCCGTAAAACACCATCAAATCACCTTCGTTCTTTTCCTGGAGAACAAAGGGATTATTGTTAAAATAAAAACTCCCGTTATCATTTTCGCGGTTTACCAGCCGAACAACCTTATGCCCGGTTTCTTTATCAATCCATTGGGCCGGCATGGGTTTTACGCCCCCTGTTTCTATTAAATCCTGGGCTTTTAGGGTAAAAAAGCTTACCTGTAAAAGGGCAAAAGTCATCAAAGCCAGTTTTTTGCTTATCATCATTATTAAGATTTTAATTAGTTTCCGTCGGGTTTTATGGTGCTGTTTTGGGGGCTGGCTGGCAGGTTGAAAGTATCGGCAGGGTCAGGATGCGATGGATCATAAGGCGGTGCGTCAATAATATACTTCTCAATACCCAGGTGATTGCCCTTGATCCCCTCGATAACACATTTGGCAATTTCATAAGCTCCATAGCTGTTAAAGTGGGTATTATCTGCCAGGTCTTTAGGCTGGTTGGGGAACGAGTTGGCCGGATACCACACAAAAGCCTTTTTAGAACCTTCATTGCCCAACGCCTCATAAAGTTTAGCCGTCATGACATTAAGATCTATCAGCGGTACATTTTGCGCTTTGGCAACTTTCCTTGCAGCATCCGGATAATCGCCCAGCGTATTCACAACTTTACTGCTATCATTAAAAGCGCGGCGACTGGTAGAAGTTACAATAACCGGGATGGCATTTTTATCCCGTATTTTACTAATGAACAGCTTAAGGCGATCTGTATATGATTTATAGGCGCCATCTTCGGGACCTTTTTCTTTCTGATCATTATGCCCAAACTCGATAAAAAGATAATCCCCGGGCTTAATGATACTCAATATTTTATCCAAACGGTGGCTGTTTAAAAAGCTGCCCAGGGTAAGTCCCGATTCGGCATGATCGGCAATGGCTACCCCAGGTTTAAAAAACCTGGTGATCATTTGCCCCCAAGAGCACCAGGGCTCATCATCCTGGTCAACCACGGTGGAGTTTCCAGCCAGGTAAACAGTTACCTGGTCATCCACCTTTTCTATTTCAAGCGCATCAATACATGGCAGGGTATCATTAAATTCAAGGCTGAGTTTATCATCCCAGTCATATTTTCCAAATTCGCGGGGTTTAAGGGATACTTTACCGCCTGTGCCGATATCCGGTTTACGTATATTTACTATGAAGCTTACCCGTTTTATGTTGCCTTTACTGGTTTTAACTTTCTCCAGCATCAGCCTGCGCGATTCTGCACGTACGGTTGTATTGCTGTTACCCTTAATGTCGCCCAATAGCAGTGTTACTTTATAATTGCCTTCGGGTACATTTACCGAAAAATAAAAGGGCTTATCGCTGGTTACGTAATCACCTGTAAGCAATTTCCGGGGATTGCGGACCACTGCTGTTACTTTTGAGTCAAAATCAAACCCATAACCTTTATTGTCATCAAATTGAACATCCGGGCCTATCTTTTGATAGCCATCGGCTGCCTTGCCGCTGCCAAAATCAAATTTAAAACTGGTTTTAGCTGCCTGTGCCAAAAGTGTTGCAGGTAAGGTAAACCACAGCAAAAAACAAAAGCAGGGCAATAAGATCTTGCGAGTCGACTTGATCATGACGAATGTTAATTTACCTGGTTATCTGGTTGCCCAAAATTGGGGCATGGTTTATAATAGATAAAGTTATACCATGGATACACAAACAGCGTCCTGCACTGTCCTGAATGAAGATACTGTTTGTGTAACAAATTCATTGCCTGTTCAAACTCATTAAGAATGATTCAAATGCTTTATGTACCGATTGGATAACCCTTTCATTTTTTAACACACATCAATGCTTATTTATTTTCTGTTGCCCAATTTTGGGGCATGAAAACAGAAACATTAGCGTATTTACCCGGAACTGACGTTGCAGAAAATTATACCGGCAATTTTTCCGAACTAAAAATTGCTATTGCCGGTATTTCTATAAGCCTGTTTATGATGAACCTCGACACAAGTATTGTGAGCGTAGGATTGCCAACAATGATTAAAAGCTTAAAAACCACTTTCGCTTCGGCACAATGGTTTGTGCTGGCTTACCTGCTTGTACTTACCGCTTTAATTACGGCCGCAGGACGGCTTGGCGACATTATAGGTAAAAAGAAATTATACCTGGCGGGTATTGTTATATTTACCGTAGCATCTTTGCTCTGCGGTATATCTAATAGTGCAGCATTATTTATCTTATTCCGAGGGTTACAAGGTTTGGGGGCCGCCTTAATATTGGCTTTGAGTATGGCCATAGCAACGGAACTCACACCTAAAAAAATGTTGGGCAAAACAATGGGGGTTTTATCAACCATAACAGCCCTGGGCATTGCAGGCGGACCAACAATTGGCGGCATATTGCTTTCAACTTTCGGGTGGCAATCTATGTTTTTGGTAAACATACCTTTTGGAATTGTGGCTTATGGATTGGGCTATAAATACATAAACAGCCCTACTATTAAAAAACGTATGCCTATTGATAAGGTTGGAATAATTTTATTGGCAGCAACCTTATCATCCTACTGTTTTGGCATGACCATGATTGAAAAAAGCTATTTTGGCAATCCTATTGTTTTAACGTTATTGGCAGTTACTATTATTGGTTTAGTTGTATTTATTCGGTTTGAGAAAAGAATAGCGCATCCTTTAATAAACGTCGCCATTTTTAAAAACAGGCTTATTAGCAAAAACCTGTTTACTACAGTGCTTGTTTATACCGTAATTATTACAACAGTAATATTGCCACCGTTTTACCTTTTAAAAGCAGCTAATTACAGCCTGGTACAGGTTGGGCTAATTATGTCATTCGGCCCTTTATTAACTGTTGCACTTAGTATTTACGCAGGCAAAATTGCCGACGGGTATGGTGCAAAAAATGTGATGTTTTGCGCAGTAATTACCATAGCCATTGGATGCTTTTGCATGAGCACAATTACCCCGGCCGATAATATTGTAGGTTATCTTTGGCGGATAGGAATTATTGCGCTGGGATTGAATTTTTTTAAAACCCCTAACAACACAGTTGTAATGGAAATAGCACCAGCAGACCAACGCGGGCTACTAAGTGGCTTTTTATCGCTGTCGCGGATTTTAGGGCAAATAACCGGAACAACAGTAATGGGCGTTATCTTCGCGGTTTTGTCGGGAGTGTCCGGCACTTCAAAAATTGGCAGCTCGCCGCAGGCAATAACCTATGGCTTTCATGTAGTGTTTTTGATAAACGCATTTATAGCATCGTTTGCGGCATTATTGATCTATCCGAAGTTCTTGAAACAAAATGCATAATTTTAATAAGTAATAAATTCGATTGAATGTTTATGAAAGAAACCTTAGCCAGGTACATCCAGAAAAAAGTTAAAATTAGTGATGAAGATTTGCAATTTATTCTTTCGCATTTTAAGCCCCGTACGGTTAAAAAGAAAGAAATTTTATTGCATGAAGGAGACTTGTCAAACAGGATGTATTTTGTTGTGAAAGGCTGTCTGCGAATCTATTTTATTAAAGACGTTGGCACAGAAGTTACCCGGAGAATCATATTTGAAAATGATGCATCATCGTCAATGGTGTCTTTTATCACCCAAAATAGATCAAAGGAATACATTGAAGCAGTAATGGACTCCGAACTGTTATATATGGATAGAAAGGATTTTTACCACCTGGTAGAAACTTTGCCTATATGGGAAAAATTTTATCGCCATCAGCTGGAATACGCTTATGTAATTAACACCAACAGGTTAATGAGTTTTATTACTAACGATGCTACCGAACGCTATTTATTATTGCTCAAAGAAAACCCCGAAATAATAAAACGGTTACCCAACAGGCTGGTGGCTAACTATTTGAATATTACACAAGAAGGATTAAGCAGGTTAAAATCAAAATTATAGAATGGCCCGGGCAACAAGCTGGTTAAAAAAGCTACCCTTTCACAGAGCAGTTTACAGCCTTAATGGTACAATCACCAGCCCTATGGTCCTTTATTAAAATAATTATGGCAAATAAAAAACCTCTTTTAGGGGGGTACTTACCGGTGAATTATCGGGATTGCTTTCCATAATATCGCCCATATAAGCCCACCATTTTTGCATAACGGCTTCTGCTGGTAAATTATCCAGTAATTTCTTGTCGGCTACTTTTAAAACGCCAATCAGGCTGTTGGTTTCCTCATCCAGGAAGATAACATAATCGCTTATTCCCGTATCTTTTAACAGCGCCGATAACTCGGGCCATATTGCATCATGCCGTTTTTTGTACTCCTGTTCAAAGCCCGGAAAAAGCTTCATTTTAAATGCTACGCGATCCATAGGTAAATATTAAAAGGTTAAATACGGCAAATGGTTACTGATATTTGATTCGTCCAAAAATCGCATATATATTTAAACGACTCTGTATGTTTTGCCAAAATAACATTTCTTTTCTCAGTGAGCAATCCTGTGGCATCCTGATTATCTTGACAGAATATTTTAACTTTGACCCGGTAAAGCCGCTTTTAAATTTATAACCAGGTACAGGATTTAATAATGAGATATGAAGTCTTCGCGTTTACTGGAATACATATTTATTGACTATTATTCATCCACACCCAAATACATACAATTAGCCAATTGCATTATTAAAAGTGTACGCGAAGGCAAACTGGTTATTAATGAAACACTACCCTCCATTAACGAGCTGAACCTCAATTTTGAAATATCGCGGGATACTGCCGAAAAAGCCTATAAACATTTAAAATCAATTGGCTTGCTTGGCTCCGTACCGGGTAAGGGATATTATATAAAAAACACCGAGGCCGGCCAGCAATACAAAGTGTTTTTAATATTCAATAAGTTAAGCACCCATAAAAAGCTGGTATATGATGCCATTGTTGATGGTCTTGGTCATGAGGCCGCTATCGACTTTTATATATACAATAACGATTTTGAGTTTTTTAAAAAGCTAATCCAAAACAATAGTAATGATTATACGCACTACGTAATTTTACCGCACTTTATGGATGGTGGCGAAAATGTACATGATATCATCAATACCTTACCCAAAGACAAGCTGATAATACTCGACAAACTTGTGCCAGGTGTAAAAGGCGACTTCGCCGCGGTATACGAAAATTTTGAAAAAGATATTTTTCATGCCCTGGAGCAGGCGTTGCCGCAGCTAAGCAAGTACCATACGTTAAAGATCATATTTCCCGAATACACCTATTTTCCGGGTGAGATATTAAAAGGTTTCTTTACCTTCTGTATCCAGTACGCCTTTACCTATAAAGTTGTTCATGATATACATGGAGAGCCTATAAACGAAGGCGAGGTTTTTATAAACCTGATGGAGAATGACCTGGTTGTTTTGATTGAACGGATGCTATCGACAAAATTGCAGATAGGTAAAGATGTTGGTGTGATATCGTATAACGAAACCCCGCTAAAAAAAATTATACTAAACGGCTTAACCACCATATCAACAGATTTTGAAAAAATGGGAGAAATGACTGCCGACATTATAAAAAACGGGTATACAGGCAGGTATGAGGTGCCATTTTATTTAACCTTAAGATCATCATTATAAGCCTGTACCACGACAAGTATTATAATGATTTCCGGATAATGATCTTAAATTCATTTTTGATAACAGCTGCTTTATTTTGGAGCATGAGCTCTGCAGTTTTCCGGCCCATTTCTTCAAAGTCGGTAGATATTACGGTGATATCCAGCAGTTCTTTAAATACAGTTTCGTTGAATGATATAATGCCTATATCTTTCCTTAATTTGTTGCCGGTGATCCTGACAGCCTTAATCAGGTCGGCTAAATCATCCTCGGCAAGTACAATATATACAGTGCCTTTTTTTAGCTCATCCAGTTTAACTGACGAAACAACTTCAAATTTCTTTTGGTTCTCTTCACAAAACTGGGCGATACCATCTTTTATCTCAGGCGGATGGTGGCGGTTGAAAGGGAAAATAACTGCTACTCGTTCATATTTTGCTAAATGATAGGTAACTTCATTTAACGCACCATAAATATCATTTCTGAAGTCCTGGAATACTGCAGAAACATTGTTTAATTGGGGGAGGTACTTATCTACCAATATCAGTTGGCCGGCCGGAATTCTTTTTAAAATATTTAAGTATTCCAGCTCGTTAGCATTGTCAAAAAAGTGCGGCATCACCAGGTAGTAATGGTAATTGCCCAAATTAGCTTCTATACTCTCTTCAAGCAAAGCAGGATTGTAGTGGTGAATATGAAGATCGACCCTGCCTTTGTCGCCCAGGGTTTGCACTATAGCATCATACACGTTTTTTTTATAAGAGCTCAGTTTGTTGAACAACAACAAAACCTTCATCCTTACATCGGGCTTACCAATTACAAAATACCCTTTTCCCGAAACTGAATGGATATATCCCTCCTGTTTTAGAATGATATAGGCTTTTTCAATAGTATCCCTTGATACGCCATATTGTTTGCTATAAATGTTTATGGATAACAGTTGTTCATTTTTTCGGTAAACGCCTTTATCTATATCTTTTTTAATGGAATTGGCCGTTTGTTGCACCAGGGACTTTACCCTATAATTATTTATTTGTTTTGTTCCCATTAGGTTTAGCTGATACCAGGTTAATGATTTACAACAATAGGAAAATTAAATCATACCTCATCACTCCGCGGTAAACCCTATATCGTGGTATTTTCAGGTTAAGGCCATTTGTTGTGATAGTGCAAGGTAAAGCAACGTTTTTTTGTTCACCGCTTTAACCACGCGTATTAATTCTTATTTTCGCCCATCTTATATGTCTATGTCAGAATCTATCTCCACCCCTGTCCAACCCAACCTCGTAGAAATCGTCTCCAAATACATCCTGCTCGAAGTAAGCCGAAAAGCGCTTAAAGGTAAGTGCCCCTTCCACAAAGACCAGGCTACATCATTAATGGTTTACGAAGAAAAAAATATGTTTCAATGTTTCGGCTGTGGCAAAGGCGGCGGCCCGATAGAATTTGTGATGGCAATTGAAAATAAATCGCGCGAAGACGCAATCGGGCTTATCGCCCAGGCAAAATAAAGACGTACGGCACCGGGGGCTATCGTCAAAATCTTCGATTTATCACCAATTGCGTAAACGTGTTAATTAGTTGCACAAAAATTGAAACTAATTGAACTTTTTTGCCGTCTTTTTGACTTAATTTTGAGTGTTTGTGTACCGTTTTCGTGGCAATTTCGTGGCACACCAAAATTAAATGGCGGCAATTTATTTTACCGTCTTTTCACCGGGATAATAACGGGCGGGTTATCTCATTTCCATTTAAATGTTATAATGTAAGTTTTTTCTTGGATAAGTAAAAATTTATGGCCTAATTTGCACCCAAATTAAAAACACAGTAATACCTCAACAAAAATGAATCAACCAAGCTTAAATAAGCCCGCAACAAGAGCAACATTTGCTCCCATTGCCGCTGCTTTGGGTTCGACTGTTTTTTTATCCTGCCCTTCCCGACGAAGGCCCTATATGCCAAGGGTTTGAATTAATTTCCCGTACTAAACCCCGCAAAAGAGTTGTTAAACTTCTTTGTAAAAAAGCCATCTAATTATTAAGGCGATCAAAAGCCAATTAATTTAACGGTAATTATCTATTTAAATGACCATACAAGATTTTGATATTCAGGTTGCTACAGCACAGCATGTAGATTATGCCACAATGATTTGCGATGAAATGGCCGAATCGGCCAAGGCACGCGGAACGGGTATTGCGCAACGGTCGCCAGAATATGTTGCCAACAAAATGCTGGAAGGCAAAGCAGTTATCGCCTTGCATAAAGACGGTACCTGGGCCGGCTTCTGCTACATTGAAACCTGGAGCCATGGCGATTTTGTTGCCAACTCGGGCCTTATCGTCAACCCAAACTTCCGTAAAGTGGGTTTGGCAAAGGCAATTAAACATGCCATTTTCCAGCTTTCGCGTAAAAAGTATCCGGAAGCCAAGATATTCGGACTAACCACTGGTCTGGCGGTAATGAAGATAAACTCAGAAATTGGATACGAACCAGTAACCTACTCTGAGCTTACGCAGGACGAAAACTTTTGGGCAGGCTGCAAAAGCTGCGTTAATTACGACATCCTGATGAGCAAAGGCCGCAAAAACTGCATGTGCACCGCCATGCTGTTCGATCCCGCCGAAAAAATGAAGCAGGACGAAGAAAAAATGAAACGCATTACGCATAAGGCCACATTATTGGAGAGGATAGAAAATGCCATAAAAAAACGCATTGGCCACATAGAAAGTTAAATAATAAAAATCACCCAAATAACACATAAAAGCTTTGAGCCTTCCGCTTTCAGCTTTAAGCCTCAAAAAATGAAAAAGAAAGTAGTATTAGCATACAGCGGCGGATTAGACACCTCATTTTGCTGTATATATTTAACACAGGATCTTGGTTATGAAGTTCATTCGGTAATTGTAAATACCGGCGGTTTTAGCGACGAAGAGTTAAAAGGGGTTGAAGAACGCGCTTATAAAATGGGCGTAACATCGCACCATGTGGTTGATGAAACCAAAAACTTTTACGATACCTGTGTTCGTTTTTTGATTTATGGTAATGTATTGAAAAACAACACTTACCCGCTTTCGGTAAGTGCCGAGCGTGTGAGCCAGGCTACTGCCATTGCTAACTACGCCAAAGAAATTGGCGCCGAGTTTGTTGCCCACGGCAGCACCGGTGCCGGTAATGACCAGGTACGTTTCGATATGATTTTCAATATCCTGGTTCCCGAAGTTAAGATCATCACTCCTATCCGCGATTTAAAATTAAGCCGCGAAGAGGAAATTCAATACCTGAAAGATCATGGAGTGGAAATGAACTTCGAGAAAGCCAAGTATTCAATTAACAAAGGCATTTGGGGAACATCTGTAGGTGGTAAAGAAACTTTAACATCTAACTTAGGTTTACCAGAAGAAGCATGGCCAACCCAGGTAACCGAATCTGAGGTAAAGGATCTTGTTCTTACCTTCGACAAAGGTGAATTAGTTGGTATTAACGATGAAAAATATGATCATCCAACCAAAGCAATCCAGGCTTTGCAGGCCATAGCTCAGCCATATGGCATTGGCAGGGATATTCACGTAGGTGATACCATTATTGGTATTAAAGGCCGGGTAGGCTTTGAGGCTGCAGCACCAATGGTAATTATAAAGGCTCACCATACTTTAGAGAAACACGTGCTAACCAAATGGCAGCTGTCCTGGAAAGATCAGCTTTCTGCTTTCTATGGTAACTGGCTGCATGAAGGCCAGTTCCATGACCCCATTATGCGTAACATGGAGGCCTTTTTAAGTGATACCCAGGCAAACGTAAGCGGTAAAGTATTTGTTCAATTACATCCATACCGTTTCCAGGTTGTAGGTATTGAATCGGATCATGATTTGATGTCGAATAAATTTGGTAGCTATGGCGAAATGAATAACTCCTGGAGCGGCGAAGACGTTAAAGGTTTCTCGAAAATATTTGGTAACCAGGTAATGATCTATCACAAAGTAAATGCCCCCCAGCCCCCTGAAGGGGGAGCGAAAATTGCTCAAGACTAATCATGGGAGATAAAGAAAATACCAACGCTATTCCTACTCCCCCTTTAGGGGGCAGGGGGGCTCCTTTTTCAAAAGGAGAATGCCTGAAGCATTATAACTGGGGAGATGATTGCCACGGCTGGACTTTTATTGATACCGAGGCATTATCTGTAAAACAGGAGCTAATGCCGCCAGACACGGCTGAACAATTACATTACCATGAAAAGGCAACTCAATTGTTCTTTATTTTGAAAGGGCGGGCAACTTTCTCCATTGATGGAGAAACAACCGTTTTAAAGCCGGAACAAGGCATCGAAATATTACCGGGGCAAAAACATTTCATCAGTAATAACGACCGGAGTGACCTGGAGTTTATTTTATATTCATATCCATCAACAAATAATGACAGGATCAATGTTGCCCCCTAACCCCCTGAAGGGGGAATAATAATTGATATTATGACTGATAATTTAAAAGATATAACAAGTAGTTCAACTCCCCCTTCAGGGGGTCGGGGGGCTATACGTGCAGGCATTATTGGCGGCGCGGGATATACCGGCGGCGAAATGCTGCGTATCCTCATTAACCACCCTAACGTTGATATTGCATTTGTACATAGCAACAGCAATGCCGGCAATTATATCTACGAGGTACATACCGATTTGTTTGGCGATTCCGACCTGAAATTCGCAGCGGAGTTTAATACTGATATTGATGTATTATTCCTTTGTGTAGGCCATGGCGATGCTAAAAAGTTTTTGGATGCGAATGAGATTCCAGACGAAGTAAAGATTATTGACCTTAGCCAGGACTTTCGTTTAAATCAAAATTCAAAAGTAAAAAGTAAAAACTTCACATACGGTTTGCCTGAGTTAAACAGGGAAACCATTAAAACGGCAGAAAACATAGCCAACCCGGGTTGTTTTGCTACTTGTTTGCAATTGGGATTATTGCCCCTTGCATCAAAAGGATTGTTAAACAACGAAGTACACATTACCGCAACTACCGGTTCAACAGGCGCAGGCCAAAGCCTGGCTGCCACTTCGCACTTTACGTGGCGGAATGATAACTTATCTGTTTACAAGGTGTTTAATCATCAGCATTTGAATGAGATAGGGCAATCGTTAAAGCAACTACAATCTGGTTTCGATAAAGCCATCAACTTTGTGCCTTACCGCGGCGACTTTACACGTGGTATTATCGCATCGATATACACAGAAAGCGACTTAAGCGAGGATGAAGCTTTAGCGCTATATCAAAACTATTACGATGGTCATCCATTTACCCACGTTACCAACAGGAACATCGATTTAAAGCAAATTGTAAACACCAACAAATGCTTTATTCAGGTACAAAAACATGGCAATAAAATATTCATTGTCAGCATTATGGATAATTTACTCAAGGGTGCCTCGGGCCAGGCAGTACAAAACATGAACCTAATGTTCGGACTGGACGAGCGCGCAGGGCTACGACTTAAGGCGACTGCTTTTTGAGCTTAGGGCTAAAGGCAGTTGCCGACGATAACCAAGATTTGTTTCAGCAAACAAATAAGTCAACTAACAAAGTTAAAGCCATGCTGATTGGCCTTATCAAACGCTAAGAAAATAAAGGCTTTCTGCCTTAAGCTTTTAGCTTTAAGCTTAAAAAAATGAAATTATTCGACGTATATCCTATCAATCCAATAAATATAGTAAGAGGCCAGGGCAGCCTTGTATATGATGCCCAGGACAACGAATACCTTGACATGTACGGCGGTCACGCTGTAATATCTATCGGGCACACACATCCCCACTATGTGAAGCGCTTAGAAGATCAATTGCACAAACTGGGTTTTTATTCCAACTCCATCGAAATCCCTATCCAAAAAGAACTGGCCACCAAATTAGGCAAAGTATCAGGCAAAGAAGATTATCAACTATTCCTTTGCAACTCCGGTGCCGAAGCAAACGAAAATGCTTTAAAGCTGGCATCGTTTTATAATGGCAAAAAGAAGGTTATCGCATTTACCAAGGCATTTCATGGCCGTACATCTTTAGCAGTTGCGGTTACCGATAACCCAAAGATTGTTGCCCCTATTAACGAAACCGACAATGTAATATTTTTACCCTGGGCTGATGAGGCTGCTTTGGCACAGGCTTTTGCCGATAACGAAATATCCTCTGTAATTATCGAGGGCATCCAGGGCGTTGGCGGTATCCAGGTAGCACCAGAAAGTTTTCTGCAAAAAACCCGGTCATTGTGCGATGAGTATAACGCTGTTTTTATAGCTGATTCTGTTCAATGTGGTTATGGGCGTACCGGTAAATTCTTCTCGCAGGATTTTGCAGGAGTTGATGCCGATATATACAGCATGGCCAAAGGAATGGGCAATGGTTTCCCGGTTGGTGGTATCATTATTTCGCCAAAAATACAGCCGGCTTATGGCATGCTGGGCACTACGTTTGGTGGCAACCATTTGGCCTGCGCCGCCGGATTAGCCGTGTTGGAAGTAATGGAACAGGATAACCTGATGCAAAATGCTGCCACAGTTGGCGAGTACCTGATAAAGGAACTTAAAAAACTGGAGCAGGTAAAAGAAGTAAGGGGCCGCGGTTTGATGATCGGGATTGAATTGCCCGAAGAGTTATCTCATGCCCGTAAAGAACTTTTATTTAAACACCATATTTTTACAGGCGAGGCTAAACCTAACGTAGTAAGGTTATTACCTGCTTTGAACTTAACCAGGGCTCATGCGGATAGGTTCCTGGAAGCCTTTGTAGATGTTTTAAATCAATAAGCGGCCCCTCTAAATCTCCCCTAAAGGGGAGACTATAAAAGTATTTGTTATATCTATATTAATAGACTTATGAAACTATTTTCTTCTGTAAACGACGTTACCGATATTGATGCCCTTGTAAAAGAGGCATTGGCGCTTAAGCAAAACCCTTATGCCAACCAGGAATTGGGCAAAAATAAAACCCTTGCATTGGTGTTTTTAAACCCAAGCCTGCGTACACGCATGAGCACGCAAAAAGCGGCCCTTAACCTGGGCATGAATGTGATGGTGCTTAACATCGATAAAGAAGGATGGGCGTTGGAGCTACGCGATGGCGTTGTAATGGACGGCACAACTGTTGAGCATATCCGTGAAGCGGCGGGCGTTATGGGGCAGTATGCCGATATTATTGGCGTACGTTCATTCCCCGGCTTGCGTAACCGCGAGGAAGATTATAGCGAAATGATATTTAACAAGTTTGTAGAGTTTTGCAAAGTACCGGTGGTGAGCCTGGAATCGGCTACCCGCCACCCTTTGCAAAGCCTTGCAGATTTGGTTACCATAACTGAATTAAAAACCACGGCGCGCCCTAAAGTTGTATTAACCTGGGCGCCGCATATTAAGCCGCTGCCACAAGCCGTACCGAATTCATTTTCCGAGTGGATGTGCAAGGCTGACGTTGATTTTACCATCGTACAGCCCAAAGGATATGAGCTTTGTGCCGATTTCATTCAAGGTGCAACTATCAGTTATAACCAGGATGAGGCATTGGCAGGCGCCGATTTTATCTACGTAAAAAACTGGTCGGCCTATGAGCCGTACGGTAACATATTAGGCAAAAATGAGGAATGGATGCTGACCAATGAAAAATTGAAATTAACCAATAATGCTAAGGTGATGCATTGCCTACCTGTTCGCCGTAACTTAGAGTTGTCTGACGAAATTTTGGACGGGCCTAACAGCATTGTTGTACACGAAGCCGGTAACCGCGTTTGGGCGGCCCAGGCAGTGCTAAAGCAAATGCTGGAAAGCTTGTAGTTAGCTTTTATAGATGCACATATTTAGCAAAAACTTAACTCTTGATTCTCGAGAACTATGTACATACCAGCTTTCAATAAGTTTCCCGACCAGCAAGAGGCCGTAAGTTTTATGCAACGCTACAGCTTTGCCACTATAATTACTGCCGATCATGATGTGCCGGTTGCTACCCACCTCCCCTTTTTGATTGAGCAGCATGATGATAAACTGGTGCTGTTATCTCATTTTGCCAAAGCAAACCCACAGGCATCGGCCATAATTAATAAACCTGTATTGGTGATATTTACCGAACCACATGCTTACATATCGCCCAGCAATTACGAAAAGGAAACCAATGTACCTACCTGGAATTACTTAGCTGTACACGCCTACGGAAAAGCAAGTTTATTAGCCGAGGGAAATGAAACTGCCGGTCTGTTAGCCAAAATGATAAACAATTATGAAGCCGGTTATCTGCAACAATGGAACAACCTACCTGATGATTACAAGCAAAGGATGATGAAAGGCATCGTGGCATTTGAAATCGTCGTCGACGATTTGCAAGGCAAACAAAAGCTAAGCCAGAACAGATCAGTACTTGAGCGTGAAAACATCATCAACACGCTAAGTAAAAGCGAAGATTCCGCTGAAAGCGAGATCGCCAAATATATGTCGAAATTAAAATAGCATTTATTCGATATACTTAGATGCCCTGTTTATCATAGCATTAAGTGTAAGTCCCTGAACTATTACCGAGAATATCACTATAAAATAACTTCCAGAGAGAATAAGATGACGGTAAGGCGTATTTGGCAGAGTTAGCGCCAGTGCTATGGAGATACCTCCCCTTAATCCAGCCCAGGTCATCACGTTAATATTGCTGTAATTTACCTTTAATGATCGCCTTAAAAAAGTAAGCGGCAACATAATACTCAGCCAGCGCGCTATCAAGATAAACACAATAGATATGCTCCCGGTAACCCAATAGTTGTTGACGAATGGTAAATTGATAAGCTGTAACCCGATCATTACAAACAAAATAGTATTCAGCATTTCATCAACCAATTGCCAAAATTTTTCCAGCGATTCATGCGACCGCTCTTTATTATCCTGGTTGATGGAATGGCTCCCGGCAAACAGACCTGCGGTCACCACTGCTAACGGTATCGAAAATTCAAAAATGGTGGCCAATACCGATAAGCCCATCACCAATGCCAGCGAGATAAGCACAATGGTTTGAAAATCCTTTACCGATTTCATCAGTCGTTGCGCAAGGTACCCAAAAACAGCTCCTGCTATAATCCCCAGCAAAACTTCCTTTAAAATGAGTACAACTACTTTCGAAGCCTCTATGTTTTTTTCGCCTACATTGGTTATTTCAAGTAAAATCACAAATAACACCAAACCTACGCCATCGTTAAATAGCGATTCGCCCGAAATAATGGTTTCCAGGTGCGCAGGCAATTTTGAATTTTTAACAATTGCCGAAACCGCCACCGGGTCGGTTGGCGATACTAAAGCCCCAAACAGCAGGCAATAAATAAGTGGCATATGAATATGAAAAAATGGAGCCAGGTAATACAACAGCGAGCCGAAAATGGCAGTAGATAATATTACCCCTAAGGTACTTAGCACCAGCACAGGCCGCATTTCTTTTTTAAGTTTTTTTCCATCGAGGTTAAACGCGCTGGAAAACAGCAGGAAACCCAGCATAATATTGAGCACCACCTTCGAGAAATCGATATTCTTGGCAAGGGTTGTTAAATACCCGGCTGTTGCGGGATCCAGTTTATCAACAACTAATATAACAATAGAAACTATGGTGGCTATCAAAACAATACCGATGGTACCCGGAAGTTTTATAAAGCGCGCATTTAGGTAGGAAAAAAATGCGCTTACGATAACCAATAAAGCAATAACAACAAACAGATCCATAGGCGTTTACTTTTTAACTAATAAAATAAACGCCGCAATGTTTTAAAACTAATAGCTTTTTATTTCCACCCAATGCCTGTTATCAGAATGACATACCAAAATTTTCAATTAAAAAGCCATCACGCCATGGCAAAATAATTAATGGCCCGGCTAACACCTATGATGCTTTTACAAACAACGTCAACTAACGAAAACAGGGGCTTTATTTTTCTTTATAATTAATAAAATTCAGGATATCTCCTTCCCTTTACATATAAAATATTTTAATTTAATATATAGCTCACATACCCATAACCGCTTAAGCAGTTTTTCATTTATGCTAATTTATTGCCCAGGTTGAAGTTTTTTTATTAAATATTATTAATTAATATCATACCTGCAATATAATACTAACTTTATATCATTATAAACTTAAAACAATATCAACCATGAGCTAAAACCCTATCACTTAACGCTTCCTTAAGCAAAGTGCCAAAAGAAGTAATTTCCAATTATTTAAAATCTAAAGCAGAACTACTATTTCAATCATCAACTATTAAAAACTTAAACATGAACAAGATAATCAATGTAAAATTATTGTTTGTTGCGATGACGCTTATGGCTATTGTTAGCAGCTGCCAAAAAGATGCAGGCGTCAAATCATTAGCACCATCGACACCAGCTTCGGGAAACAATTTCTCCTCCAGTATAGGTAATATTGCAGAAATCGATGTGTCGCATGGCGATAGTGTTTATTATTGGTCAAAATCAGGCACGGTAAGTTCAGGAACATTTACAAATTCTACAGCATACCGCGGACCTATCGCTTATACATTACCTGCCGGTAAAACACCAAATGATGTGGTTGCAATAGCTATTGCAAGCAACAACCATTGCTATTATTGGTATTCTGATGGAACCGTTTCTGTAGGCTATTCAAATAATGCTACCGCATACAGTGCTCCTGTAAGCTATACTTGCGCACCGGGTCAAACACCGACCACTATTTTGGCTATTTCCATAGCCAAAACTTCCAATAATGTATACACCTGGTATAAAAACGGAACTGCAACTGTGGGCTCGGCAACTAACCTTGCATCAATAAGGTCGGCTTATACTTATACACCGGCTTCGGGCAAATTAATTAGTGACATAGTTGGCATTGGAATAGCCGGAAGTAATGACCATACATGGGCATGGTATAATGACGGAACAACCAAGGCTGTTTCTTCAGGCTATACTAATATTTTGGATGCATATTCAGGTGCCACCGCTGCTTCCTTTTAATTAAATGCTATAAAAAACATTAGAGACCGCTGCCTCGGGCGGTTTCTAATATTAATCCTTGTTAAGTTCACTGCTGGCAAAACCGTTACGGAGTTGTTACTGAAAGCTAAGCAATTTGTTGCCTTACCTGTTTTCCGGATCCGTCATCCGGGTTTCCGTATCAAAATAACGTACAATCAGGCGGTTGTCGCTGTTTTTATTAAAATAATTAATAGCCCAGCTAAAAAATATAATTCCCTTATTGGTAAAACCGGCTAACGACATTAAATGCACAAAGCCCCACAATAACCAGGCAAAAAATCCCTGGAAATGCAGCCTGCCCAAATCGGCCACGGCTTTGTTACGACCTATTGTAGCTAACGATCCTTTGTCTTTATATTTAAACGGAACTGTAGCCTGGTTATTCAATATCCTCACCAGGTTTTTGGCAAGCCACTCTCCCTGCTGAATAGCCGCAGGTGCCACTCCCGGATGCCCATTTGGTGTTTCGGGTGTTATCATGGCCGATACATCGCCAATAGCGAAAATATTACTATAACCGTTTACTTTATTAATTTCATCAACCTGTATGCGGTTGCCCCTGGTAATATTAGTCTCGGGTAAGCCGGCAGGCACCTCGCCTTTTACGCCAGCTGCCCATAAAACATTGCGGGTAAGTATGGTAGTACCGTCATCTATTTTAAGCAAAACGCCATCGTAGCTTTGCACGTGCACACTATTGTAAATGGTGACGTCCATGTCTTCCAAAAACTTTTTTGCTTTTGCCGATGCTGCCTGCGAGAAGGCGCCAAGTACAACATCCTTACCCTCAACCAGGTAAACTTTCATATTATGTTTACGTAAGCCGTGATAATCCTTCATCAGAATTAACTGGCGCATTTCGGCAAGTGCGCCGGATAACTCCACACCGGTTGGCCCTCCGCCTACTACAACAAAAGTCATCAAAGCTGCTTTCTCTTCCGGGTCTTTGGTAACCAACGACATTTCGAGGTTTTGCAATATCAAACTACGCAGGTTTAATGCCTCGGGGATATTCTTCATCGGCATAGCAAAATGCTCAATTTCTTTGTTACCAAAAAAGTTAGTATTCGATCCTGTTGCAATAATCAGGTAATCATAATATACAGTGCCAATATTAGTGGTGAGTGTATTAGTTTCAGGATGTATCTGTTCAACTTCTGCGAGTGCAAACCTGAAATTATCTTGCTTTGTAAAAATCCTCCGTATTGGAAAACCAATAGAATCGGCAGCGATGGAACCGGCAGCTACCTGGTAAAGCAACGGTTGAAATGTATGGTAATTATGTTTATCAAGCAGCAGTACGTCTACCGGTGCATTTTTAAGGTTTTTAGCTAATTCCAGTCCGCCAAAACCGCCGCCAATGATCACTACACGTGGCTTTGTACCTTTCTTTTTATCCATAGGGAAAATTTACAGCAAGTTTAATGCCTTAAACTGAAGTATACTAATTATTTCATAATCAAATTGTAAACTTACAATACTGTAACCAGATAATCATTTTTGAATGATTTTTATAAGAAATAGACTATAATTTCTTATTTTTAACAGATTTTTCTTAAAAACAGAGTCAAATTGATAAGTGCCGTGTTAAATTACTGTGAAGAATGAACAAAAGTGATACAGTTTCTATTAAATCGACTGAAATAGCGGCCAAAAAAAGTCTGCATGTTATCAAAATCGGCGGAAATGTAATAGATAACTCCGAAAACTTATATCATTTCCTGAAAGATTTTGAAACGCTGGATGGCTTTAAAATATTGGTACATGGCGGTGGTAAGGTAGCAACACAAATAGCGGGAGATTTGGGCATTGAAGCAAAGCTTGTTGATGGCCGGCGCATAACCGATATAGAAACGTTAAAAGTGGTTACCATGGTATACGGTGGCCTCATTAATAAAAACATAGTAGCTCAGTTACAACGCTTTGGCAATAACGCCATAGGGCTTACCGGCGCAGACGGTAATTTTATTAAAGCAAAAAAACGCCCGGTAAAAACTATTGATTATGGTTTTGTGGGCGATATAGACGAAAACTCTATCAACCCGGGTAATATAAGCAAATTGATGGAAGCGGGATTTACCCCCGTTTTTTGCGCGATAACGCACGATGGAGAAGGGCAGTTGCTAAATACTAATGCCGATACTATTGCATCGGCGTTAGCGGTGAACCTGGCATCGTTGTATGATACAACCCTGATTTATTGCTTTGAAAAAAAGGGGGTTTTACAAGACATTGATGATGAGGATTCATTAATACGCGAGATAAACCCGGAGCACTACGAAGAATTAAAAAAAGAGAGAATTATACACAGCGGTATGCTGCCTAAACTCGATAATGCATTTACGGCGATAGCCTGCGGCGTAAAAGCAGTAATAATTGGCAAAAGCGACGATTTAGGAAATATAAAGAATAACAAACCATTTGGAACTCGTTTAAGTAAAACCACATGAACGCATCACAGCAAATAGCCATTTTGGGCTCTGGAAACATCGGGCTTTCATTAGCCAAAGGGTTAGTTAAAGCAGGTATTTGCAAACCTCAGCAAATAACACTTACACGCAGAAATGTAGGTGCACTGGCAGATTACGCCGCTTTAGGCTATCATACCACCGATAACAATTTAAAAGCCGTTAAAAAATCGGATATTATAGTTTTGGCAGTTTTGCCACAGCAATTGAATAAGTTACTTGACGAGATAAGGCCTGCGATTAAGCCCGAAAAACAACTCCTAATATCAGTAATATCCGGCGTTAGTTGCAGCGACATTCGCCAGCAGCTGGAATTAAACGTGCAGGTGGTGCGTGCCATGCCTAATACAGCCATAGCAATTGGCCACTCCATGACTTGTATTGCCACCGATAACGGTACCAATAAAAACATCAACCTGGTAAAATCACTTTTTGACACCGTTGGCGTAAGCATCCAGATTAATGAAGAATTAATGACATCGGCTACCGCACTTTGTGCCTGCGGTATTGCTTTCTTTTTACGCTCTATCCGTGCTGCATCGCAAGGCGGCACCGAGATTGGTTTCCACGCCGGCGACGCCTTGAAGATGGCTGCGCAAACGGCCAAAGGCGCTGCCGATTTGTTATTGCAGCTATCATCGCACCCCGAACAGGAAATTGATAAGGTAACATCGCCAAGCGGTTGTACCATTGCCGGGCTTAACGAGATGGAACACAATGGCTTTAGTTCGGCCATGATAAAGGGCATTAAGTTATCTGCCGAAAAGGCCGGCGACCTTTATAAAAAGGAAGAGCATTAATATTGACACACAAATTGTCACAGATTTTTTCTAATTACACGAATTAGATTGGTTCAAGACAATGCTGCAATACACTAATTAGTGCCAGTTTTTTCGAATTTTACGAGTTTGATTGGCGTAAAGGCAGTTATATCATATAAAGTTTTCATATCTAAATAGACAAAAATTTGTTTTTTATTCGTGTAATTCGACAAAATTCGTGTCTATTCGTGTTTTAAAATAATGTTAACAGTAGAAAAAATCGGCGGTACATCCATGACCGCATTAGGTGATGTGATCAAAAACATTATCCTGTTTGAGCGCAGCGGCGACCAGCTTTACAACCGCATCTTTGTAGTATCGGCATTTTCGGGGGTAACCAACCTTTTGCTTGAAAATAAGAAAACCAAGGCCCCTGGTGTTTATCATCGTTTGGCAACTTATAAGGATTTTCATAAGCCACTTAAAGAACTTATTGTTAAACTAAAGCAACTCAATAAAAACTACGAAGGCCTTGGCTTAAACCTTACCCAGGCCGATGCCTTTATTGAGCAACGTCTTAAAGACGCACAAACTTACCTGGAAAATATTGCCAATATACTCGCCTCTGGCTATGTAAATAAAGCTGACGTCTTGCTGGCTGCACGCGAAATCCTGGCATCGATAGGCGAAAGTCATTCGGCGTTTGTATTTGCCAATGTATTGCAAAATATGGGCATCAACGCCACTTTTGTTGATTTGAGCGGCTTCCATGATCACCGTTCGTTAACTATCGATCAACGCATCAGGAAAGATCTGCAGCATATAGATTTTGCCGGCACCATTACTATTGTAACCGGTTACGCCAAAGGCACCGAAGGTATTATGCGCGAGTTTGATCGCGGCTACTCTGAAGTTACTTTTAGTAAAATAGCCGTTGAAGTAAAACCGCAGGAAGCCATCATCCATAAAGAATACCATTTGTGCACTGCCGACCCGCAATTGGTAGGCGTTGAAAATTGTTTCCCGGTAGGCAATACCAACTACGATGTGGCCGACCAATTGGCTGATGTGGGCATGGAAGCTATCCATCCAAAAGCATCCAAACCATTAGAGATCAATGATATTGACCTGAGAATAAAAAATACTTTCCAACCCGAACATCCCGGCACACTAATCACACGCGAGTACATATGTGATAAAAAAAGGGTTGAAGTAATTACCGGTACCGAGCAAGTAATGATGATTGATATATACGACCCATCGATGGTGGGCAACGTAGGTACCGATTTTCATATCATGCAGCTGTTTTATAAATATGGCGTAAGCTATACTTTTAAGGCCACAAGCGCCAACAGTATCTCGATTGTGATATGGGATAAGGATTTCAATAAAAAGCTTATACAGGAGCTTGAAGATGACTATGAGAAAGTAACTGTAGAAAAAATGGCCATGGTATGCCTCATCGGTTCTAATATGGATCAGCCAGGCTTATTAGCCAAATCGGCAACGGCGCTTGCACAAAAAGGTATCAATATTAAAAGCTGTGGCTTTGCCCTGCGCAAGGTAAACATCCAGTTTTTGGTTGCAAGAGAAGATTTTGCCGAAGCTATTAAAGCATTGAATAAGGCGATGATATAGCCATTATATTTTCGCTTGCTGAATTTCAATAGCCCTTATACTAAAATCATCAAGCGTATTTACAAGTTCTTTACGAGTCGACTTAACACAATCTAAGTCAATCCTAAAGGCCTTTTTCTTTTTAGAATAAATGCGGAATCGCTTTATAGCACTTGTTTTTGCTACATAGCCTTGGGGTTGGTACATTGACAAAAGAAGTATATCGTCAATTGCGGTTACTTCCTCAATATCATCCCAACAATATTTCATGTTATTTACCCTATCATAAATGCAGGTCTCATCAACCTCTAAAACTGCCTGTTTGGTTAGTGCAACTTTGATTAAATTATAATTTCTCATAACGATCAAGAATGTCATTATCACCCAAAAGGCACCAATCCATAAATAAAAGTGCCCATGTTCGCTACTTCGCGGCCAAAATACATGAATACAACAGATAGTTAACCAGACTAACACGTTAAACGTGTTGTATTTTAATCTTTTTCCGAATTTAAAATAATATTTCATCCTTCATCAAATCTAGCAAATTGCCCCAAATAACTCTTTTCGGATTAGTTCTCTCTCTTTCCCTTTACATTGTAACTTTCCCGTGGTTAATTTTTATAAGCGGGCTATTTTGAGCATATTTAATGGTTAACAAAGTTGATATGCGTAAACTTTTACTAATAACCCTTTTGTCGGCTATCTACGTCAGCCTATCCGCTCAAACAATCTCAAAAAAACCTTTGGATCACGCTGTTTTTGACGGATGGCAAAGCATAACCGGCCAGCGGATAAGTAATGATGGTAAATGGATTATGTATGTGGTGAAACCGCAGGAGGGCGATGCCCAACTGGTGATAACTGATACAAAAAACACAACCAAAGTTCAGATACCACGTGCCGATACGGCGCGTTTCAGCAGCGATGGTAAATTTGCGGTATTCCAGATCAGGCCGTTTTTTAAAGATACCAGGCAAGCTAAGATCAAGAAGAAAAAACAATCGGAATTCCCAAAAGATACTTTAGGATTTATTTCGCTTTCGACACAAAATATCGTCAAAATACCGTCAGTCAGAAACTTTAAAATAGCCGAGAGCGCCAACGTAATTGCCTATCTGTCTGCTGCTGATACTATAAAAAAACCTTCGCCTGGCGATACCTCCAAAAAAGCTATTAAAGAAACTACCGCACCGTCAACACAAGACGGTGCCGACCTTACGGTAAAACAACTGGCAGGTACAATAACCCATACCTTTAAATACGTCACCGATTACCAGGTAAGCAAAAATGGTAAGCTGGTGGCTTTTGCGGTTACCGCGCCGGCAAAGCAAAAACAATTTACTTCTGGCCTGTACGTTTTTGATGTGGATAAGAACGCAGTAAAAGCTATCAGCAAAGGCCGGGGCAATTACCACAATATTGCCATTGATGACGCCGGCAAGCAAGTTGCTTTTGCTGCTGAGAAAAACCCCGAGAAAGCCCTCGTAAAACCATTTAAGCTTTATTATTACAACCTAACCCGCGACAGTGCTACCGTGATAGCCGCTGAAGGATTAGAAACCATGCCCGATAAATGGGCCGTGAGCGGCGATGGTAAAATATATTTCAGCAAGAGTGGCACAAACTTGTTTTTTGGCACCGCCCCTATCCCCAAACCGGCCGATACGACTATTGTTGATTTTGAAGTAGCCCGGCTTGATATCTGGAACTATAAAGATGATTACTTGCAGCCCCAACAGCTCAAAAACCTGCAAAAGGAACTCAAAAGGAACTATTTGGCTGTAATCAGGCCCGAAGATCCAACGTCTAAACAGGTGCAATTGGGCAGCAAGGCTATTCCCGAAGTTTTTGTGGCCGAGAATAAGGACGCGCGTTATGTTTTGGCACTAACAGATACCGGCGCACGCGTACAATCCCAATGGGAAGGCGACACCAAACAGCAAGCCATTTTAATTGATACTAAAAGCGGCAACAAACGGCTGATAAACCAAGGTGTAAAAGCGAGTTATCGCATCTCGCCGGACGGGCAGTACGTGATATGGTTCAATTTTGCCGATCAGCAGTGGTACAGCTACCAGATCATGACCGGCGCAAAAACCAACCTGACAAAATCAATCGGCACAAAAATGGGCGACGAACTGAATGATGTACCTAACTACGCCCAGGATTACGGCTTAGCAGGCTGGACAAAAGACGATAAGGCCGTATTAATTTACGACCGGTACGATATCTGGAGCATTGATCCCGCAACGGGCGAAGCCACCAACTTTACCAACGGTATAGGGCGCAAAAACAAACGCATTATCAGGTACGACATAACCGATCCCGAACAAAAGTTTATTCCCACAAAACAGCCTATGTGGTTGCTGGCACAGGACGAAGAAACAAAGCAATGGGGATATTTTGTAAAAAAGCCCGAGAGTAAATCCTCGCCTGAAAAGGTAACCTGGGGCAAATACAGCTATGGCGATTTAACCAAGGCAAAAAAGGCAGCAATTTACATTTACACCAAAGCCAATTATGAATCTTCTCCGGATTTATACGTATCAACCGACCTGAAGAAAGAGACCAAACTTAGCAGTATCAACCTTCAACAGGCCCAATACAACTGGGGAACAGCCGAACTGGTGCACTGGACTACGCCTAAAGGCTATAAGTCGACCGGTATTTTATATAAGCCGGAGGATTTCGACGTCAACAAAAAATACCCCATGGTAGTATATTTTTACGAAAAACTATCCGAAGGATTATATAATTACCTGCCCCCCGCGCCTACCCCGTCGCGCCTGCCCATTTCATTTTTTGTAAGTAACGGCTATCTGGTTTTTGCACCTGATATTAGCTATGAAACGGGTCATCCCGGCGCTTCGGCGGTTGAATTCATCAACTCGGGAGTTGAATCATTGAAAAAGAATTCGTGGGTTGACGGCGCTCATATAGGCATCCAGGGACAAAGCTGGGGCGGCTATCAGGTGGCTTACCTGGTTACCCAAACCAATATGTATGCCGCGGCCTGGGCCGGCGCTCCGGTTGCCAACATGACTTCGGCATACGGCGGTATTCGCTGGGAGTCGGGTGTTAACAGGCAGTTTCAATATGAGAAAACGCAAAGCCGCATTGGCGCAACATTATGGGAAAAGCCAGAGTTGTATATCGAGAATTCGCCGTTGTTTCAACTTCCCAAAGTACAAACCCCTGTAATGATCATGAGTAACGATGCTGACGGCGCGGTGCCCTGGTACCAGGGGATAGAAATGTTTACAGCCCTGCGCCGCCTGGGCAAACCGGTTTGGCTGCTGCAATATAACGGCGAAGCACATAACCTGGTTCAGCGGCAAAACCGCAAGGATATTACCATACGCGAGCAACAATATTTTGACCACTTTTTGAAAGGCGCACCAATGCCTGTTTGGATGGCCAAAGGTGTACCCGCTGTGGATAAGGGTAAAGACTGGGGCTTTGAGTTGGTAAAATAGGCGAGCCGCTTTAAATCTCCCCAGGGTAAACGCATCCAAATAGCTAATGGAATGAGTTTATGGCGTCGGTAAGATATAAGCATCAAACTACACTTTGTTTTTATTGGCTGATCCTGGTTAAATGATCCGGCTACCGAAGGGACTTGTATTGGCCAACAACATGCACAAGTATTTGGACGCGCCTAAATTGCGCACTCAGTTTAGTGTTAACCATGATAAAATACAAAATATTGATTATCAAATATTTATAAATATTTTATCTAAAATGTGTTAAGTTATGTTAACCCAATTAGATCGGTTTGCCCTGTAAATCTCCCCTAAGGTGGAGACTTTTTATTTTATCAAACGCCCCTTCCTGTTTCCAAAAAAAGGAAGTTCGGAAACAACAAAGCCGGATTATCAATTAGTCCGGCTTTGTTGTTTTATATGAAGAGTTGTTTATATCTCTCTGTTTGCGTCCCATTTTTCAAGGTAATCGGCTACCCGGCGTACAAACGAGCCCCCTAAGGCGCCATCAACAACCCTGTGGTCATATGACAACGACAGGAACATCATGTGGCGGATGGCTATTACATCTCCCTGCGGGGTTTCAATTACAGCCGGCTTTTTCTTGATGGCGCCAACTGCCAGTATGGCTACCTGTGGCTGATTAATAATTGGCGTGCCCATCACATTGCCAAACGAACCCACGTTAGTTATTGTAAATGTACCATCTCTTACATCGTCAGGTAATAATTTACCGGTACGGGCACGGCTGGCCAGGTCATTAACTGCCTTGGTAATTCCCAGCAGGTTTAACTCATCGGCTTTTTTAATCACCGGCACTATCAGGTTACCACTTGGCAGGGCGGTTGCCATGCTGATATTGATAGCTGCCTTCTTTATAATTTGCGTACCATTAACCGTTACATTGATCATCGGGAAATCTTTGATCGCCTTAACTACGGCCTCAATAAATATCGGGGTAAAGGTTATTTTTTCGTTCTCACGTTTTTCAAAGCTGCCTTTCACCTTTTCGCGCCATAAAACCAGCCCGGTTACATCAGCCTCAACAAATGAGGTAACATGCGGCGAGGTTTGCTTGCTCATCACCATATGATCGGCAATCAGGCGGCGCATCCTGTCCATCTCGATGACCTCATCGACACCAGATACCGAACCCGCAGCTGATGCAGGCTGTGCAGGTGGAACTTCGGCCTGTGGTGCAGACACCCTTTCCGGCCCGGGTACAGGTTGTGGCTCCGGAACCATTGTTGGTTCTTTCACTTGCTCAGGCTCAAACGCAGCCGCCGGCTTCTCGGTTACCGGGCTTTCTACCGGCGCGGCAGCACTTGTTGGCTCAACAGTTTGCGATACTGCAGCAAAGGGCGGTGCAGGTACTGCCTCTTTTTGAGCGGCAACCGGCGAATTTTTATATTGAATATAACTTAACAGATCATCTTTGGTCAAACGGCCTTCAGATCCGGTACCGGGAATACGGTCGAGTTCATCAATGCTGATATTTTCCTGGCTGGCTATATTACGTACCAACGGCGAGTAAAACCGTCCCTCACCTTTAAAATTCTGATCGTAAGGCGATGGCGCCTGGGGTTCAAGCTGTGCAATGCCCGGTATATCTACAGGCGCTACAACATCGGGTTGATATTCTGCAACCTCGTGATTTTCAACTACAGGGGGTTGTGCATCGTACCTAACCTCATTAAACGGGGTGTATTCCTTAAAATCATCCTGATTTTCTTCAACCGGTGCAGATTCTGCTATGTAAGGTACTTCAATGGCAGGAATTGTTGTTTCAACTTCCGGCATAGGCTTAGCCTCAGATCCGGCAGTTGCATGTTCCGGCTCATCGGTTTCAATAATGGCAATTATCGCCCCTACCTGCACTACATCATTCTCCTGGTATAATTGCTCTATTAACCTACCGGCAACGGGTGACGGCACATCTGAATCAACTTTATCAGTCGCAATCTCCATTACTGCTTCGTCGGCATCAACGCGATCTCCTGGATTTTTGTTCCATTTAATTACGGTTGCCTCCGCAACGCTTTCACCCATTTTTGGCAATAATAGTTGATATTTGGCCATAGATACAAATTATGCTTTCGCACAAAATTATACATTTTGCAGCTTAATCTACAACATCTGTTAGTAAAGTATTCAACATGGCTAATGCCGTTACAGCACTCCTTTCGATGTTTTGCTGCCTTTTATTGCCAAATGTGTATTTCTTTACTAACAACTTACCCCTGCCTGCAACGGCAATCCACACAGTACCAACGGGTTTATCATCGGTGGCCCCATCGGGGCCTGCTATCCCCGTTATGGATATGGCAAAATCCGACCTGAAATTTAACAACGCTCCCTCTACCATTTCTTTCACAGTTTGCTCACTTACCGCTCCAAAAGTCAACAAGGTTTCTGGTTTTACCCCAAGAATATGCTCCTTCAACTCGTACGAATACACAATTCCACCTCCAAAAAACACTTTCGATGAGCCGGCATGCTGGGTAAAAAGATGAGAAAGATATCCGCCCGTACAGCTTTCGGCCACTGATAAGGTTAGCCCTTTTTCGGCCATTTTATTAAGTATCGCTTTTTCTAAAGGAATATCTTCGGCAACAACAAAAACACGGCCTATGCGCTCAATTATTTTTCCGGCAAATTCATCAACACCATTTTGCATCAGTGCAATATCATCGCCAAAAGCACTCAGCCGCAACCTAACCTGACCTAGTTTGGGTAAATAAGCCAACTTAATATATGATGGCAATGCATCTTCAATATCCGCTATCCTTTCGGCCAAAAAAGACTCCCCTTCGCCAACCGTTAAAAGTGTTTTGTGAATGATTGAAGGCAATTTCAACGTAGCCTTTAACTTTGGTATTACACCATCTTCCATCATATACATCATCTCGAAGGGAACACCCGGCATCGATACATATATCACCCCATCATGGTTAAACCACATACCAGGCGCGGTACCATTTTTGTTTAATATGATCTCACAGTTTGATGGCACCTGAGCCTGTAGCCGGTTAATTTCAAGCAGAGGGCGGTTATATTTGGCAAAAATACGCTCCACATTTTCCAATGCTTGCTTATTTTCTACCATATCGGCCTTAAAATACTCCGCCAATGTTTTTTTGGTGATGTCATCTTTCGTTGGACCTAATCCTCCGGTAATAAAAATAACTTTAGCCCTGCCTGCGGCCTCAGCCAATGCTTTAAGTATATGTTCCTTATCGTCAGATACCGACGAGATCTGTTTTACTCTTATTCCTATTTTATTAAGCTCCTTAGCCATCCAGGCCGAATTGGTATCAACAATTTGTCCTATCAGTATTTCGTCGCCAATGGTTATGATCTCTGCCAGCATAATAATTAATAAAAAGTCCTGTTACTTGAGTAGTCGTTTCTTTTACTCAGCTTCAAGTCCTGCAAAATAGTAGATTTTACCTTTAATGTAACATTATATGATTTTAAATAACCAAAAGGCACCCATTGAAACGAAAGGTCCCAGCAATGCAAATCGCGATAAATAGAAAAAGAGGTAGCGCTGGCCAGTTTCATGGCCTTAAAATCGTAGTTGGTTGAGTATTGAATTTTCCATTTTTGGGTGATGCTAACATCGCCGCTTATCATAAGGGTATTGCTGGTAGATACCTGGTTAAGATAATTACTGTAGCTATAACTGTAGTTTAAGGATATATTCCAGGGTACGTTAAAATCGACATATGAATTTGGATCGCTGTTTACCAGCGCCAGACGTTGTAATTGCGGGGAACCTGCCCCTTGCAAGGTATTCACATTAGGTGTACCCGGCGCCCTGGCCGAAGTGGAATTTAAGCTGCCACTCATTGATATACTCAACTGGTTGAGCAAAGGAAACTGGCCATTTGACCACCTGAACTTATTGACCCGCTGGCTCACCCTGCGAATGGTATTATCTGATATGGAATCGTGCACAACTGTAACATAAGGATCAAATGAGCCGCTGAAACTAATATTTACTTTTTGCTTAAAAATAGCGGTATGACCCGAAAACTGAATATTGGCCAATTTCATGGAGTCGGCGGCAAAATTGTAAAAACTTGAAAATGATAAGCCCTGTAAAAGGGTAATCTTTCTATCGGTGCCTGATGTATCGGTGCTTTTGGCTTTTAACTTGGCCTCGATTGTGTTATCAAGCGCGAAGCTGATGCCTGCCTGTTTACCCGACGATGGATAGCCGTATACGCCGTTTTCGAAAATTGAATACTTTTGATATGTGTAAGGGTATGGCACGCTTGCCTGGCTTACCGCGGTTTTATAATACCCGTAGCTTGGGTCGCTAAAATCAGGAGTATAACCAAACCCGATAGATGGGGTCATTACGTGCCTTATAGCTTTTAAATTCCCTTTAAAGTTTAAGGTACCATACAATTTAGTTGACAGGCCGGTGCTTAGGCTGTAATTGCCCGCCCGCTTAAAACCTTGCACCGTATCAACCAGTAATTGATCTGAATTGCTAATACTTCCGCGTTCAAAATGTTTGTTTACAGTTTGAAAATACCAGCGCTCGGTATAATTTACGCTGCTGTTAAACTGAAAATATTTAAGCACATTTAAACCGAGGCTAACCGGTATCTGGTGCTGAAAACCATTTTGCAACCGTTTGGTAACTGTGCTTTTAAACAACTCAGACTCGGGAATGTTGTTTACTTTGTTGGTAGCATTCATGTTATAACTCACCGTTATTTTTTGATACCATTTTTGCTCGCCAACCCTGTCTTTCGAGTCAAACGGGTTAATTGACGACATACCAAAAGCAATAGTTGGCAACTCTATAGTGATTGTTTTGTTGGCTATATCCTGGCTGTGGCCAATACCAACACTTAGGTTAAAGGGTGTACCCGCCCACGTTTTTCCATAGGATATACTTGAACGTAAGCTACTTTGCGCCGCGGTAACTACGTTATAATTTGACGTTGACGGATTGCGCGAAAAGTAACCCGACGTACCCGCGTTTACCGATGCACTGAATGTTGATCCCGGATTAGCGCTCGGATCCTGCGAGTGTGTCCAATCTATGTGGATATCTTTTACGGCAGGGTCGCCAGGAAGGCCGTAATTATGCGATCCGTAACTTAAGGACAGGTTGCCGGTATATTTATAACGCACAAGATACCGCGCGGTAGAATTTACTTCATATGACCCCTTGGAGTAGATGGTACCAGTGGTAGTTAAATCCATATAATCGCTTAAGCCCAGGTAATAACCAAAGCCAGACAGTTTAAAGCCCAGTTTTGCATCCTCGCCAAAAGTTGGCAGGATAACTCCGGATGTTCGCGTATTGGGCTTCGGAAAAAAGCCAAACGGGATAGCAAGGGGCAGCGGTATCCCTTCAATTTCCAAATAAGCGGGGCCGGATATGATCCTGTTTTTTTCGCCGATACCTTTGGTAATCACAATACCAAAATGTGTATCCGGATAAGGCAAATCGCAGGTACTAAATATAACATTACGGTAGGCTACTTCGGTTTCGTTAAGTTTTTTTGCCTGTCCTCCTGATATAAAATTACCTTCCTGTTCAGATGCAGGGTTATAAAGCTTTCCTTTTTTGGTGGTGTAATTAAACAACAGCGAGTCGGATGCTATCGGTTTTTCATTTTTTGATTTAGACAAAGGCCGCCCAACATAACGCCTGGTACGCGGATCAATACTCCCGCTGGCGAAAATGAGGTGGTTTTTTTGGTCGACCCTGATATAGTCTGCATCCAGCTCAAAATCCTCGTAAGTTACCCTTGCACGACCGTACAAGTATAAAATATTATGTTCGTTATCAACAATTGTCGAATCTTCGGCCACAGCCTTAACTTCCGATTGGATGCCCTCTTTCTTTTTTGTTGTATCAGTTTCAGGCAATTTGGTTTGGGGCTTACCCGGTATTGTTGGCTTACCCTGGCTGTTTTTGTTTTTATTGGTATCCGCCTTAATAACGGTATCTACAGCAGGAGTGATGTTAAAAGTATTGCTTACACCATGCCCATCTGCATTTAGATTTGGCTTAGTTTGCTTAGATTTCTTAACTTTAAGGAGTTTTCTATCTTTTGCCTTAGTAGTGTCGAGTTTAATAATCGTATCTGCAACGGCCTTGCGGCTATACCTGTTATATGTACCTTTGCTTTCGGCAACCAGTACATTTACCGTTAAAATAATTGCAAGCAGAAAAAAAAGAGTTATGAATTTCAAAATTGATTATGAATAGTATTTTTGCAGATATAGTTAACAGCGTTCAAAAATAATGAAAAATAGGGCATTGAAAAGATTGATTTATAGTTTATCGGTATTGTTGTTACTCCTTTCATCGTTCCCACTTATTTCTTACGGCCTCATCAAAACAGATACGGTTGTTAATTCGGGTTTCAAAATAAAAACTATTATCGTTGATGCTGGTCATGGCGGCAAGCCCACCGGGACGGGGCATTTCTCGCATGGAGCATCAGGAAGTTTTTCTTCGGAAAGAAATGTAACGCTTGCTATTGCTTTAAAATTGCAGGCTGCAATAGAAAAAGATATGGCTGGGGTAAAGGCCGTTTTAACCCGGTCGACAGAAGACGATGTATCATTTGAACGCCGCGCCGAAATAGCAAACGAAAACAAAGGCAATATTTTTGTATCTATACACTGCAACTCACTATCTGACAGGCATGTGCGCGAGCAGGTTGGCACAAAACGCCATAAGCCGGTTTACCGTACGGTAAGTGTACCAGACCGCTCCGGCAAAGGAGTATTATTGTTGGTTTACGGTTTACACCGGTCAAAAGAAGAGGAAAGGACCATCGTTCACAACCAGGTTGAGGAAGATTCGGGAATGGACGCCGGATTAGATCCCGACGATCCCATTACTATTATTTTAACCAACGAGTATAAAAGAAAATTCAGGCAGCAAAGCATCAAACTGGCAACTTTAATTAATAATGAATTTGTTGAAACCGATGGGCGGCCAAGCGAAGGTTTACGGGAACAAGGTATTTACGTACTTTGCCATACCGCAATGCCATCCGTTTTGGTTGAAACAGGCTATATTAATAACCCAAGCGATGAAGCGTACCTAAACTCGGAAGATGGACAAAATGAAATTGTGAGTTCAATTGTGCGTGCGCTGTTAAATTATAAAAACGAAGTGGAGCATGTATCGCAATAATTCACATACGAATTTGTTACTAATTATATCGAATTTCACGAATTATAAAAGTTGAATATAAACATGATAAGAGACACTAATTTTCAATGATTAAAATGAATTGCAAGAATCATAAAATTAATATAGATACGAGCCATTCTTCAATTCGATACAATTTGCGATAATTAGTGTGTATAAAAACTTAATCAGTTGTTCAAACGTATATTGCTTATAACATCACCTGTGCCGCGGGCATTGCCAGCAAAAACATTTAAACATAATCACACTACTTAATGAAAATTTCAAACGAAACAAAAATAGGCGCCCTTACGGTTATTGCTATCACTATACTCGTTTTAGGATACAGCTTTTTAAGGGGTAACGATGTATTTTCGGGATCAAATAAGTTTTACGCCGTATACAACAGTGTTGAAGGCCTGGGCGTATCAAAACCTGTACTGGTAAATGGTTTCCAGATTGGCCGTATTTCAAAAATGGAGCTTCAGCCAGATGGCCGCACCATAGTTGAGTTTAAGATTGAGGAAAAATACGATGTCCCGAACAACACCCTGGCTAAGCTGGAAAGCACCGATCTTTTAGGTAGCAAAGCCATCGTTTTTGAATTAGGCAATAGCAAAATACTTGCTGAAAACAAAGACACTTTGAAGGCCGACATACAGGGAAGCCTGGCCGAAAGCCTGCAGCCGATACAAAAAAAAGCCGAAATGCTAATTACCAAGCTCGACTCATCTTTAGCCGCCATCAACAAGATCCTGAACCCAAACTTTCAGAAGAATGTTGATCGCAGTTTTATGAGCATTGCCAACTCCCTGCAAACACTGGAAGGTGTTACCAAAAAAATAGATAACCTGGTTGGAACCCAAACCAAACACATTGATGTAATACTGTCGAATGCCGAAGTAGTATCATCTAACCTGAAGACGAGCACCGTGCATATAAACGGCATGGCTACTAATTTTGAAAAAATAAGTAACGATATAGCTGCATCGAACATCAAAAACACCTTGGATAACGCCAACAAGGCCATGGCCGATTTACAGGCAACTATCGCCAATATCAATTCGACCAAAGGAACTTTGGGCTTGCTGATGAACGACGATAAGGTTTACAAAAACATGGATGCCGCCACCAACAGCCTAAACAACCTGTTGCTCGATTTAAAAGCTCACCCTAAACGTTACGTGAGCTTCTCGGTATTTGGCGGTAAAAAAGATTAAAAAAAAGAATTAAGAGTTTAAAGCACAAAAGCCGGGTAAATGAAATTTATCCGGCTTTTGTGTGTAGGCAGGTATTTATCACAAACTCGAGAGGCTTTCATAAATTCCGTCGTCCTGTATCGGGTTAGCTGTGACCATCACTATAAGGAACAAAGCAAACGCATGAATGTAAGGCGAATGTGCGTAGTTGGTCATCGCTTTATACCTGGTGACATCGCACCTATTGATCGCACCTATTGTATAAAAAACCAAATGACACGAACTCCTTAGGAATTCGTGCCATTCGTTTTATTCAAAAAATCAGCCTATAATCAAATTCGTGAAAATTGGCTCAATTAGTCAAATTGGTGTTTATGCTTTTTTAAAGTGATCGATGATCAGGTTGGCAAGCTCCACACCTATTCTTTCCTGCGCCTCATTGGTGGCAGCACCAATGTGAGGGGTTAAAGAAATTTTAGGGTGTTTCAGTATCTCTTCGCGGGGTGTTGGCTCGTTATCAAATACGTCTAAAGCTGCAAATGAAACCTGGCCGCTGTTTAACGCGTCAACTAAAGCCAATTCGTCAATTAAACCACCGCGTGAAATATTTACAAAGCCAACACCTTTTTTGGTTAATGCCAATTCTTCGGCACCAAACAGGGCCTTGTCAATAAACGGCGTGTGCAGGGTAATGAAATCGGCTGTTTTGGTTACCTCTTCTAAAGTTGAAGTTTTTACACTTACCTTAACGGTTGTACCACCACCTAAAACAATATCCAACTCGGGGTTAAAAGGGAATAAATCGTAAGCCAAAACTTCCATACCAACGCCAATAGCTATTTTAGCCACCTCTCGGCCGATACGGCCAAAGCCAACAATACCTAAAGTTTTACCGCGCAGTTCGATACCTTTTGCATAAGCCTTCTTCAGGTCGTTAAATTTAGTACCACCTTCAACCGGCATTTTGCGGTTGCTATCTGGCAAAAACCTTACCGCGCCAAATAAACTGGCAAAAACAAGTTCGGCAACTGATAATGAAGATGACGCAGGCGTATTATAAACGCTCAGGCCTTTTTCCCTTGCATATTCTACATCAATGTTATCCATACCAACACCGCCACGGCCAATCACTTTAAGATTTGGGCAGGCATCAATAAGGGCCTTACGTACTTTAGTTGCGCTACGTACAGTAATGGCATCGTACTCTTGTAACCGCACAGGTAATTCATCCTGCGGAATGTTATTGGTATCAACAATAAAACCGGCTTCTTCTAAAAGCTGTTTTCCAATCGGGTCGATACCGTCATTAGCTAATATTTTGATCATCTTATTTTGTCATTAGTCATTGGTCATTAGTCATTGGTCTATCCGCCATCCAAAATGACTAATGACCAATTACTGATGACTAAATTATTTATTTGATTCAGCAAACTCCTGCATTACGTCAATAAGGGCGTAAACGCTGGTTATTGGCAACGCGTTGTAAATTGATGCGCGGAAACCACCAACGCTTCTGTGGCCTTTGATACCTACTATACCTCTTTCGTCGCATAGTTTCAGGAATGGTTTTTCCAGTTCAGGATTTTCCATTACAAAGGTTACATTCATGTGCGAGCGATCTTCTGTAGCGCAAACCGGTTTAAATAACGGGTTGCGTTCAATCTCGTCATATAATACGCGTGCTTTGGTGATGTTTTCCTGCTCGATAACTTCAACGCCGCCTTTGGCTTTTAACCATTGCAGCGTAAGCATCGATACGTAGATAGCAAAACATGGAGGGGTGTTGTACATCGATCCGCCTTCAATTTGTACCTGGTAATTAAGCATCGCCGGTATTTTGCGATCAACTTTACCTAAAATATCGTCTTTAACAATAACTAAGGTAACACCTGCAGGGCCCATGTTTTTTTGAGCGCCGGCATAAATTAAACCAAAGTCGGCAACGTTAATTTTACGGCTGAAAATATCTGACGACATATCGCAAACAACCGGTACCGGCGATTTTGGGAATTCCTGTAACTGTGTACCATAAATGGTATTGTTTGAAGTGATGTGGAAGTAAGCCGCATCAGCAGGAATAGTATAATCTTTAGGGATGTAAGTAAAATTATCGGCTTTTGAAGAGGCAACAATCTCTACTTCGCCAAAAAACTTTGCTTCCTTTAAGGCTTTATTAGCCCAAACACCTGTTTCCAGGTAAGCGGCTTTGCCTGTTGAAGGCAATAAATTGTAGGGGGCCATGGCAAACTGCGTACTGGCGCCGCCTTGTAAAAATAATATCGAATAACCTTCTGGCACATCAAATAATTCTTTTACCAATGCAACAGCTTCATTCAAAACTGCTTCAAATTCTTTCGACCTGTGAGAGATCTCCAGCAATGATAATCCTGTACCATTAAAATCAATAACCGCCTCGGAAGCTTGTTTTAAAACCTCCTGAGGTAAAATGCCTGGTCCGGCACCAAAATTATGTTTCATATAATTAACGAATTGTAGGTTCTGAATACTTGATTAGGAACTTTGTATTTAGTTGGGCCGAAGTTAATCAATTTGACAAAATTCATAGGATTAATTTACGTTTTTTGAAAAAATATACAATTAATCAACAAAAGCCTTTTTGATTGCAAATATCAAATTTATCCTATAAGGTTGGTAGTAATTATTACAATTGTAATAACTTTTAAGGGTGTTTGAGGTTATATATTGCATCGGCCGGTATGGCCGATGAGAACACAGAACTGCCCGCAACAAGCACATTTGCACCTGCTTGCAATAATTCTTTAACATTATTTTGATCTACGCCGCCATCAACCTCGATAAATAAGCCCGGATTTTTCTTTTCACTCAGGGCCTTCAAATCGTTAAGCTTTTTGTAGGTATTGGCAATAAACTTTTGTCCGCCAAAACCAGGATTAACAGACATTATAAGCACCATATCCAGGTCGGCAATAATATCCTCCAATAAAGCTACGGGCGTATGCGGGTTAAGGGCTACTCCTGCCCTGCAGCCAAGCTCTTTAATAGCTTGTACGGTGCGATGTAAATGCGGGCAGGCTTCGTAATGAACAGTGATACCATTGGCACCGGCGTCTTTAAACGCCTTAAGGTACCTATCAGGATCAACAATCATCAGGTGAACATCCAGCGGTTTGGTGGCATGCCTTTTTGTGGCAGCAACAACCGGAAAACCAAAAGAGATATTTGGCACAAACATGCCATCCATAATATCAACATGCACCCAATCAGCATCGCTGTTATTGATCATTTCAATATCGCGTTGCAGGTTGGCAAAGTCGGCTGCTAAAATAGATGGCGCTATCAGGTGGTTCATGTGCAAATATATAAATCCCCAACATTGCAATTGGCAATTATTTGTAAAGTTTTATCTTAAGTAAACATCTGCACATCTAAAATCTGCATATCTGCACATATGCAGCTTAATCGCAGTTTAGCAACAAGTCGTAGTACTTCTTCATCAGTACTGTATCGTAGTTTACAAGCGATTGATAGGCTTCTGATACCAGCTCATTCAAAATTGATGAGCCAAGCTGACCACCTCCATTGGGAATGGAGTCATAATACAGTATTAATTCTTTAACCCGGATGATTTCATATAGCAGCAATTGAACTAAATCGGTTTGTGTAGCCGATTGTATTCCCTGCGGATTGCTATTAAGAAAATCTAAAGGATCATTTGTAGCAGGGGTCATCGTTTTTACAAGCAGGATCGGATTTTATGGTTTATTCAACTATCTATGAACTGATATAAAGTTTAAACATCCCACTTTTGTTTTAATTTTTTCAAAAAAAGTGTAAAAAAAACAAGCAAAAATAACAAAACCCTCATAAAGAGGGTTTTGCACATATAATATTTACAATTATTTTTCGGATTTTGGAGCTTCCGGCCTTGGTAACAGTGCTTTACGCGATAATTTAAGTTTACCTTGTTTATCTACATCAAGCAATTTAACCCTTACCTCGTCGCCAACCTCAAATATACCGTCCATTTTTTCGATCCTGCGGTGGTCTATTTCAGATATGTGTAACAAACCATCTTTACCTGGCATAATCTCAACAAATGCGCCAAATGGCATAATTGATTTTACTTTACCTTCGTATATCTCGCCAACTTCTGGTTTAGAAGCAATGTTGCGGATACGCGATAAAGCCTGATCGATAGATGCCTTATTGTCGGCAAAAATCTGAACGATACCCTGGTTGTCTTTTTCTTCGATAGAAATAGTTGCACCGGTTTCGCGTTGCATTTCCTGGATAATTTTACCACCGGGCCCGATAACTGCGCCAATAAATTCTTTATCAATTTTGATGGTAACAATACGAGGAGCGTGTGGCTTCAGATCAACACGAGGGGCAGTAATGGTTTTAGCCATTTCGCCAAGGATATGTAAACGACCATCTTTAGCCTGATTCAAAGCGTTAGTTAACACTTCGTACGACAGGCCATTAATTTTCAAGTCCATTTGTACAGCAACAATACCGTTGGCGGTACCGGTTACTTTAAAGTCCATATCACCTAAATGATCTTCGTCGCCCAGGATGTCAGATAAGATAGCATATTTAGTACCCATTTCGTTGGTGATCAATCCCATCGCGATACCAGATACCGGCGATTTGATTTTGATACCAGCATCCATCAAAGCCAATGTACCGGCACAAACCGTAGCCATTGACGATGAACCGTTTGATTCAAGAATATCAGAAACAATACGGATGGTATATGGATTTTCATCCTCAGATGGTAGTACTTGTTTTAACGAACGCATAGCCAGGTTACCATGACCAATTTCGCGGCGACCAGCACCCCTGTTAGGACGAACCTCGCCGGTTGAGAAACCCGGGAAATTATAATGCAACAGGAATTTTTGGTAACCATTGATGAACGCGCCATCAATCATTTGCTCATCATCTTTTGCACCTAAAGTAACAGTGGTTAACGATTGTGTTTCGCCACGGGTAAATACGGCAGAACCATGTGCAGACGGCAAATAACCAACTTCGCTCCAGATAGGGCGAATCTGGGTAGTTGAACGGCCATCTAAACGCTTGCCTTCATCTAATACCAGGTTACGGATAGCATCATACTCCACATCATGGTAGTATTTTTTAGCTAAGAATTTAGTAACCTCATCAATTTCGCCTAAAGTAGCGATATAGGTATCACGAACTTCTTTGAATTTTGCTGAGCGCTCGTCTTTTGCAGATGCAGAAGAAGCGATTGCGTAAACCTGGTCATAAGTAGCAGCATAGATTGCTTTTTTCAAATCTTCGTTGCTGTTTTCATGGCAGTAAACACGTTTTTCGGTTTTGCCAACTTCAATAGTTAACTCTTTTTGAGCTAAACATTGAATTTTGATAGCAGTGTGTGCAAATTTAATAGCTTCAACCAATTCAGCTTCCTGGATCTCTTTCGATTCACCTTCAACCATGTTGATATCGTGCTCGCTACCTGCAACAATAAATTCTAAAGTAGCATGCTCAAGCTGGGTTAAAGTTGGGTTAATTACCAACTGACCATCAATTTTTGCAACACGTACTTCAGAGATAGGGCCATTAAAAGGAATATCAGATACAGCTAATGCTGCCGATGCTGCCAAACCGGCAAGGCAATCGGGCATGATATCTTTATCGGCAGAAATTAAAGAGATCATCACTTGTGTATCAGCGTGATAATCTGAAGGGAATAACGGGCGTAAAGCACGGTCAACCAAACGCGAGATTAAAACCTCATAGTCTGACAAACGCGCTTCGCGGCGTAAAAAGCCACCCGGGATACGACCGGTGGCAGCGTATTTTTCCTGGTAATCAACAGAAAGGGGTAAAAAATCAACTCCCTCTTTCGCTTCCGGCGACGATACTACGGTAGCCAATAACATGGTATCACCCATTTTAATAACTACAGACCCATCTGCCTGTTTGGCCAGTTTACCTGTTTCGATCTCAATGGTGCGGCCGTCACCTAAATCAATAACTTTTTTAATTACGTTTAAACTCATCTTCTTTTTGTTGTGGTGCACTTTTCATCTTTCGGAGCGCACCGGTTTTTTATGTGTGTGTATAATTTTTTCAAAAGTAAAAAAGCCATCCACAAAATCGGGATGGCTTTTCAATAAAAAGTATGAGAATTATTTAATGATATCCCTTAGCTGTAAAGCTTTGATGATAGCACGATATCTTTCAATGTCTTTTTTGTACAGGTACGCTAACAATCCGCGGCGTTTACCTACTAATTTTTGCAGTGATAACTGGGTAGAAAAATCGTGTTTGTTTTTCTTAAGGTGACCAGTTAAGTGTGCGATGCGGTGAGTGAATAATGCTACCTGACCTTCGGTTGAACCAGTGTCTGTAGCACCCTTACCGTGTTTTGCAAAGATCTCTGCCTTTGTCTCTTTACCTAAATACATTACGTGAATAATATTAAAGCGTTAAATACTTTTGTTAATTGTGGGTGCAAAGATAGTGATTAAATTCAAAAGTAAAAATTCAAAATTCAAAAGTTGGTGAGTGGTTGATTACTTCTAACCCGCTGATTATCTCAAAAGTTGCAAGTTGTTTTCGACTTTACAAATTCCCTATCCAGCTTTTATAAATAGCCGCCTGTAACGGATCGGGATTAGGTAGCGGACTTATCTTAAAAGTTTTTTCTTTTTTACTGCCCAGTATGATAGTTATGTCGCGTTTCTCGGTTCCTTTTTGTATGGTGAGCGTTAAAGCATCGCCAGTGTTTTTTGCTTCCAGTGTATGGTCTAATAATTTTTGCGTTGCCGGTTGGCCTTCAACGGTTAAAATTTTTGTTCCACCCCTTATGCCTTTGTCCCAGGCAGGCGAATTGGGTTCAACGGTGCCAATCATCAGCGTATCCCGTCGCTGCCTGTAATTAATGCCGGCCCATGAGGTATAGGTAACAGTAGCGTTGGTATCTATCCGTAAACCACCGTAAGCAAAGTATTTTGGGTAATCGGGCGGCTTAACCGTCGAAGCATATTCAAACACTTCGGGCATTGGCGTGCCGGCCATTTTTTCGCACTCGGCCCTAAATTCCTTCTCGGTAAAGCCCCGGTTAAGCTTTTTATAGTATTTGTAGTAAAGCAGCCGCATTACATCATCAAGTGTTTTTTTATTTTGGGTAGCATGCCTGATGTTAAAATCAAGCATTAGGCCAAGCACAGGGCCTTTATCATAATAGGATATGGTTTTATTAATATCCTCATTTACCCGCCCGTTTGGCCCGTCGTTCCAGGTATTATAACTGGCCTGGGTGGCCGACTGGTAAAAATGGCCCGGCTTATTCTCATAGTTTCTAATATTACCGCTAAAATCATCAAGCATATCTTCGGCCGTCATTAAACTGGCGCGCCTTGTTATCATATATTCGTAATAAACCGTAAACCCTTCAGATACCCAAAGCATATTGGTGTGGTTCTCTTTCGAATAATCAAACGGCCCCAATTCAACCGGCCTGATGCGTTTAACATTATAATGGTGAAAATACTCGTGGGCTATAAAGTTGTAAAGCCTCTTTTTAGCCTCAGGCGAATTAAAGCCCTCCCCCCCGCTAAAACTTAACGACGATGAGTTTAAATGTTCGATACCGCCGCCCCCGGCACCTATTGATAAAAAGGTATAGTGCGTATAGGGTATTTCGCCAATGATGTTGCTGCCCGCAACCACAATCTTTTTCAAATCGTCCATAAATGCCTGCCTGTCAAACTCAGGTAACTTATAACCAATAAAATTGTGTGGTTTATTTTTAACCGTAAACGGAGGCAGCACTTCCAGTTCGCCCATTAAAAAGGGGCTATCATACAGCACATCAAAATTATCGGCTTTGTACAGGTGACATTTACCTGCAACCGTATCTAAACCCGTGGCCACCATTGCATTCCATTTGCTATAGGGTTGCATTTTTATGGTAACCGGATGCCGCAGTTCATTATCCAGGTACATGAACAAACCGCCGGGGGTAATATATCCCCGTGTTTCATCAAGGTAAATATTGCCCACAAAGGGCACCGTGGCTTTAACATCATACGAAATTTTTATTGCGCCAGGGCTGTTGTGATAGACGCGCCAGGTATTTTCCGAGGCCTTTTGCCACTTCAGGTTTACGCCTTTGCTATCGGTTACTTTAAAATTTTGTACCGCGGCGGCAAAATCAATAAGCTGGTAGTAGCCTGGAGTCCAGGCACACATGTTAAAATCGAGTGCTTTACCGGGCGTTTTGTTAGTAAGCTCAACATGGTAAAGATGATCAGCTGCCTGCTCCATAGATACAGCGTATTGCATATTTACAGGTTGCTGCTGGGCAAAGGAGTTAGCGCTTAAAAACAGGGCGGCGATCAACCACCCCTTGCATAATATTTTCATGGCAGATAAGAGTTTTCCGAATATAGAAAAACCGCCGCTAACTTTGTAACGCTCAAATATATTTTCATCGGGCTAAGTCCACCCTCTTTATAACTTAAAATACAACCAATCAACTTAATCAACCAATCAACCAATCAACCACTCTCCAACCCAATCATTATATTTGCCCTATGGATACTCCCATCTACTCTACCTTCGAAAGCGAGTTTCGTGTACGCCCGGACGATATCGACATGTTTCAGCACGTACACAACAGCAAATATTTTGATTATGTATTGGCCGCCCGGTACGATCAGATGGAACGTTGCTACGGCATGGCTATGGAAAAATTTATGGAGCGCGGTTTTGGCTGGGTAGTACGCACGGCCCACGTAGATTATAAACGTGCCCTCGCCATGGGCGACTACTTCATTGTAAAAACCGGTATCGAAAGCATCGACGATAAAGGTTGCCGCGTAAAATTCAGCCTAAGCAACAAAGCCACCGGCAAAGTATGCTGCGACGGCTATTTTGATTACGTAATGATTGATATGGCTACCGGAAGAAGTGCCAAGGTCCCTGAGGATGTGATTGCGCAGTATACTATTTAATAACCAGTTGGCAGTTTTGAGTTTGCGGTTGGCAGGATATTTTGCGAAGGAAAGCAAATCCACCTCAGCAGTTTGTCTGAACCCGGATTGAACAGATTTGCCAGATTTTTTCAGATTTTGATTATCTTGACGGCTATTTTACTGACAACTCACAACTCACAACTCACAACTCACTACTCACTACTCACTACTCACTACTCACTACTCACAACTCACAACTCACTACTCACTACTCACTACTCACGACCTCGGGTGAAACTGGCTTATCGTGCTTTTCAGATACTCCCTATCCAGGTGAGTATAAATTTCGGTAGTGGTTATGCTTTCGTGGCCCAGCATTTCCTGTACGGCACGCAGGTCGGCGCCGCCTTCAACCAGGTGGGTGGCAAAGGAGTGGCGGAAGGTGTGCGGGCTGATTGTTTTTTTTAGGCCGATAGTTTGCGCCAGGTCCTGGATCATCAAAAATATCATCTGGCGGCTAAGGCGAGCCCCCCTCCTGTTTAAAAACACAATATCGTCTTCGCCTTTTTTAATGGGGATGTGCACCCGAAGGTTTTCGATATAAATTTTAATGGCTTTGATGGCCTCGGCACCTATGGGTACCAGGCGTTCTTTATTGCCCTTGCCGGTCACTTTTATAAATTCAATATCCAGGTACAGGTTAGATAGCTTTAGCTCGGTTAATTCAGATACCCGCAAGCCGCTGCCGTACAAGGTTTCTAATATCGCTTTGTTGCGCGGGCCTTCGGGTTTGGATAGGTCGATGGCGGCTATCAGTTTATTAATATCCTGGTAGCTGAGTGTATCGGGCAGTTTACGCCGAATTTTGGGCGATTCCAATAACTCCGACGGATCACTTTTTATCAGATCCTCCATCAGCATGTATTTATAAAAAGCCTTGATGCCCGATAGGATGCGTGCCTGCGACGACGGGATCATGCCCAGTTCGGCGGCCCAGGTAATAAACTCCCGCAAATCGGTTAAAGTAATGGTTTCCGGCTTCAGCTTAAATGGCTTGGTTTCGGCAAACTGGTATAGTTTTTCTATATCCCGGCTATAGGCCTCCACAGAATTATCGGCCAGCGATTTCTCTAATTTCAAATAAGCCTGGAAACCTTTTATTGCCGAACGCCAATCCAAATTGATTTTAATTTAATGTATATAAGAAAGAATCAAGATACAAGAATCAAGAAAGCAATATTAGGATATTTTGGTCACCTTCGATGGAAGAATAGATTATAAAGCTATATTTTCACATTATGCTTTTTTGTGCTTATCTTGATTCCTGGCTCTTGATTCTTGATTCGCATTTTTATACTTAAGTTTGGAGCAATGAAGATACAAATTATAAACGGCCCCAATTTAAACCTGCTCGGCGTTCGCGAAAAATCCATTTACGGCGATACCAGCTTTGAGGGTTACCTTGAACAACTGCGTGCGCGTTACCCGGCCGTAGATATAGCCTACTACCAAAGTAATGTTGAAGGCGAAATTATAAATAAACTTCACGAAATTGGCTTTAGTTATGATGGCATTGTGATAAACGCGGGCGCTTACACCCATACCTCTATCGCCATTGCCGATGCTATCGCGGCTATCAATACGCCGGTTATCGAGGTGCATATATCTAACGTATATAAACGCGAAGAGTTCAGGCATCACTCTATGCTGGCTGCAAGCTGCAAGGGCGTTATTGCCGGTTTTGGTATGGACTCATACAGGCTGGGGGTAGAGAATTTTCTGAATAAATAACAAGCCTTTCAATAATAGTCCATAACCGGAGGTACATGATAAACAACCGTCATGATCAAATACACACTAAAAGGACTAACTGCCGAGCAACAGGAACAGCAGCTAAAAAAGCTCCCCAGCCTTTATAAGCGCCTGGAGGGTTTTGTTACTGCTACCGTTGTTGTGTACCTTATTCTTTTTATGGCGCTGCATGTTATTTACAAAAAATTTGGGACGGAACCGGCGGCAACTCAAATTATAGCCTGTTTACTCGTTTTAGCTATTGCCTCGGCCTTAGCGGTATTTATTTGCAATAAGTTTGTAACGCCACTTAGTAACGCCAAAAAGATAAGTGCCATTAAAACCGGGCAGGTTGAAATTATTACTGTTAAAACATCAAGAGCGATAAAAAGAGCTGATTTTGATGATTTTGGGTCGGCTTTTTATATTGACGTTACTGATAAAAACCGAAAGAAAACCTTGTTTTTATGGGGACAGTACTTGGATGAAGGCGATTGCCAAAATAATTTCCCAAACACCGAATTTGAAATCATCCGCCAACCCGGCAGCGATGAGTTTATGAGTTTTAATTTATTGGGCCAACATTTTAAGGAAGACAAAACCTTGCCACCATTTGATAAAAAAATTTGGCAAACCGGGGCATATCCTGTTAATGGTGCTTTACTTGATCAAAGTATTGATGAGATAACTTGAGAGGCTGTCTAAAATTAAAAAAACAAACCGTCATTGAGGTACGAAGCAATCCCAACGATACAAATCGGACCTGCAAAGCTGCCCTGTGAGTAAGGGGATTGCTTCGTACCTCGCAATGACGCGTGGATATGTGCTTCATCAAAATTACGAAAACGTTCATAATTCAAATTAAGACAGCTTCTGACTATTATCCCGTCATCGCTAAACCAACTCCTGCGGTAAATCAGTAAATTTCCGCTTCTTTTTAACAAAAAACTGCCAAACTATGCTGCCCTGGAAAGTACCTTTTGAGTTATGAGTTATGAGTTGTGAATTATATAATCCTTTTGCCTTTTGCCTTTTACCTTTTGCCTTAAATAATCCTAAAACAAAGGCCTGGTGTGCCCTGCTTACGGCCCAGGCATCTTTACGTTTACCTTCCATCATAAACCGGATAAGGGCAAGCAAATCCATTAAAAAGCGGATACTGATAACCCAGAATGCCCTCCGGAAAGGCAGGTTCTTTTTTAACAATAAAAGGTTGTTCCTGAAATTGAGGTAGGTTTTAAAGGGGTTTTCGGTATTGAGCGTACCGCCGCCCACGTGGTAAACGGTAGATTCGGCGCAATACATCACTTTATAGCCCATATTTTTCAGTCGCCAGCACAGGTCAATCTCTTCCATATGGGCAAAAAAGTATTCGTCAAAACCGCCTGCCAGGTCCCAGTATTTCTTTTTGATGAACAACGACGCACCCGAGGCCCAGAAAACCTCGCCCGATTGCTGGTATTGGCCATGGTCTTTTTCAACTTCATAAAACATGCGGCCACGGCAAAAGGGATAACCGTATGCGTCAATAAACCCGCCGGCAGCGCCTGCGTGTTCAAATGTATCTTTATTGGCAAAAGCTAATAGCTTGGGCGCTGCCGCGGCTATCTTTTCGTCGCTTTCCATCAGGCTTATTACCGGTTCAATCCAACCGGGCACCACCTCAACATCGGAGTTTAGCAGGATATAATAATCAGCATCTACCTGTGCCAGCACACGGTTATAGCCGCCGGTAAAGCCATAATTTTCATTATTTTGAATGATCTTTATCGTAGGATAGTTTTCTTTCACAAACGCCACCGAATCGTCTGTGGAGGCGTTATCTCCCAAAACAACGTCAAGCCCGGGCCAGGTTGAAGCCATCACCGAAGGAAGAAATTGTTTAAGATATTTAATACCGTTCCAGTTTAAAATAACTACGGCAACTTTTGGTGCACTGATCATTTATGTTTGTCCTCCGGCTTAAACTTCCACCTCCGGTGACTCCATAGCCAATATTGAGGCTCCTTCCTGATCATCCCTTCCAGGTATTGCACATGCATTTCGGTTAGCTCATGCTCTGCGGTCTGTTTCGGGTTTTCTGTCAGCGGAACCAATGTGTAGGTATAATAACCGCGTTTAACGCGTTTCATGTCATAAAAAACAACAGCGGCATCAATTGTTTTCGAAATTTTTTCGATGCCCAGGAAAACTGCTGTGGGCTGGTTTAAAAAAGTGGTAAAATAGTTTACCTCGTTTACACCGGGGGTTTGATCGCCCACCAATACGCTTACCGTTAATTCTTTACGGTACTCTACCATTTTACGCATAGTTTGTTTCATGGCAATGGGCTGCCCCCCAAACCGCGACCGGATCTGGATAAAAAAATCGTTAAAAATCTCGTTGTTCAAGGGTTTATAAACAATCATGAACCTTTTATCAGTTACGAAGTTAAAGTTCAGCGCAGCCATTTCCCAGTTGCAATAATGGCCTGCTACCGCTATAATACTTTTGCCTTTTGCAAAGTATTCGTGAACTAATTGGGCATTGGTAGCCACTACCCTTTTTTGAATTTGTTTTTCAGATACGGTAATCATTTTTACCGTTTCTACAATCAAATCGGCCAGGTAATGATAGTATTTTCGTTCGATGTCGTGGCGTTCCTTTTCAGTTTTTTCGGGGAAAGCGTTGGCCAGGTTTTGCTGGACCACTGCCCTGCGGTAATGAACAATATGGTAGATAATAACGAATAAAACATCAGATATAAGGTATAAAAACCAAAAGGGCAATAGCGAGGTGAGGTATAAAAATAAAATCCCTAACCTTATAAGCCCCTTTTTTACCATTATTTTAACCAATTTTGACCACAAACATAAAATATATGATTGAAAAAGGTGCTGTATTACCTATGTTTTATCTTCCACCGGTTGAATACTTTGTACAATTAAACACGTACAAGCCTGATATACTGATAGAAAGAGAAGAACATTTCCCCAAACAAACTTACCGTAACCGGGCAAATATCTATTCGCCCGAGGGTATCCTTACATTGGTGGTACCGGTGGTAAAAGGTTCAAAAACACATACCAAAGTTAAAGATGTTAAAATAAGCTACGATTTTGACTGGCAGCGCCTGCACTGGCAAAGCCTGGGCGCATGTTACCGCCGGTCGGCTTATTTTGAATATTACGAAGACGACTTTGCCCGTTTTTATGACCGGCAAAAGCAAGTGCCTTATTTGTTTGATTACAACCAGGAGCTTTTACAAATGCTGCTCAAATTTCTCAAAATAAAAACTGAGCTGCAGTATACACCCGAATATCATCCTGAGTATCCTTCGGTTCCGGACTTTCGTACATCCATCCACCCAAAAAAAGAAACAGAGTTACAACAAAAACCGTATTTTCAGGTTTTTGAAGACCGGCAAGGCTTCCTGCAAAATTTGAGCATTGTCGATTTACTGTTTAACCAGGGCCCGCAGGCCATAAATTATTTGTAGATGAATAATCTGATAAAAAGGGTTAAGTATAATGCCCGCCGCAATGCAGGGAATGTTGGCGACAGCCCCGGGATGATTCGTGTGCCCGAGGGCGCTCTTAAGCCGCATATAGCCATGTTTAGCTATAATAAGGATGAGCTGATAACATCCGAAGGCAAAGACATTAAGGTGATATTAGCGCAGTTAAAAAAATGCGATAATCATACCCACTGGATAAAAATAAACGGCCTTGGTGATGCCCGGCTGATTGAACAAATTGGCGAGCACCTGAAGATAAACCCCTTGGTTTTAGAGGATATTGCCAATATTCATCAACGCCCAAAGTTTGATGAGTACGAAGATTACGCCTTTAGCACCAGCAGGATTGTTCATTTTAATAGCGAAGACGAACTGGTGAACCACCAGTTTTCGGCCATTATAAAAGACAATCTGATCATCAGCTTTGAAGAGGACCATGTGGAGTGCTTCGAGGCTGTGAAAGCCCGCTTAAAGGCTGGCAAGGGAGCCATCCGCACTGCAGGGCCTGGGTATATGTGTTACGCGCTTACAGATACTATAATTGACACCTATTTTATTTTGCTGGCGCAGATAGGCGATAAACTGGACGCCATTGAAGATAAGGTTTATACCGATGCTGATAAAAGCATCATGTTCAATTCGCAGCAAATTAAGCGTACGCTTATCATTATCCGCCGGGCAAGTTGGCCCGAGCGGGATAAGATAAACGACATGATCCGCTCCGACAGTCCATTGATAACACCCGAAGTTAAGCTATTTTTGCGCGATGCCTATGACCATTGCATCCAGGCGATGGATTTGATTGAAAACTACAAAGAGGTAACCTCCAGCATCATCGACCTTTACCTATCTATGGTAAGCAACCGCATGAACGAGATTATGAAGGTGCTGACCATTATTTCGGCAATATTTATTCCCTTAACTTTTATAGCGGGTATTTACGGTATGAACTTTTCCCGTCAGGACGATAAAGGCCACATCATCCCCGACAATATGCCCGAACTTTACTGGCGGCACGGATATGTTTATGCCATAGTTTTTATGTTTTTGATAGCCATTGTGCAGATATACATATTCTGGAAAAAGGGATGGTTTAATAAATTGTAAGCCGGCCCCTCTGAAAAAATGGGAATGGCACGTAAAAAATCCGTCATTGCGAGGTACGAAGCAATCTCCTACATGGTAAGTCCCACATAGTTCGGGATTGCTTCGTACCTTATAATGACATGATTATAATACGTTGATTATCAAATGTATTTTTTATTCCCCTCTCGAGAGGGGGAGCGGTAGGAGGTGCGTTGGCAGGGGTGTGTTTTTCCGCGTTTCATTGCGCGTGCATAACACACCCCTCCGCCCCTCTCAAGAGGGGAATCGCACTTTTCCACCGCTTTTTAAAAGGAAGCGCAAATCTGATGGTACCCAGAATAACCCCATTTGCAACCATGTCATTACTGTTTTTTCCAGCCGAAGCTGATGGATACTCGCAATGACGGTAGTTTACAACATTTGTTTAACTATATCCGTTGCACGTCATAACGATTTTTTTCAGGTTTTACCTGATGGATACTCAATGACGCATTTTTGTAGACAGCCTCTTAGAATTCAATTTTTCAAGTCTCCCCTTCAGGGGAGCTTTAGAGGGGTTTGGGCTTCTTACTTCGCAAACTCCGGCTTCAACTCCGCAGCCATTGCCTTCCTGAATTTCAGCACTTTGGGTGTTGATACCGAGGCAATATAGGGTTGGCTTAAATGAGTTTTGTAATAGCCCTGGTGATAATTTTCGGCGGCGTAAAATACGGTAAACGGCACAACCTGGGTAACTACCGGGTTACTATAATGCTTTGATTCATTTACTTTTTTGATTGTAGCCAGCAGGATATTTTTCTCTTCAGGCGTACGGTAAAAAGCTATCGAGCGGTAATCTGTACCTTCATCAGGCCCCTGGCGGTTTAACGTAGTTGGGTCGTGGGCAAAAAAGAAAGCTTCGGCAATTGTAGCGTAGCTAATCACCTTGGGATCATAATAAATCTGCACTGTTTCGGCATGGTTAGTGGTGCGGGTGCTAACATCTTCATAGGTCGGATTTTTGGTATTTCCACCGGCATATCCCGAAATAACCTTGTTTACTCCTTTAAGTTCAGACATGGCCTCGCTCATACTCCAGAAACATCCGCCGCCAAAGATAGCCAGGGCTTCGCCTGCTTTGGGTTTTGGCAACGGGGCCATCGCATCCTGGTTAGGTTGTCCGTTTGCACAGCCTACAAATAAAAATAGGCCGGCAATATATAACATCAACTTTTTCATAACTATTTATGTTTTTACTGTTAGTCGGATATACGCAGGATACCTTACAGGCGGATGGTCATCAATTGGTCACTTTAAGCTACCGTTATGTTAATAGTGTAATGACGCATAGTCTTTAGTCGAAAGTCTTAAGTTTTAAGTCAAAAAAGAATAATTTTACTTTTGACTTAAGACTTAGTACTATTAACTTAACACTACTTCAATTTCGGGCTAATGCCCTGGCCTTTATTTAGTGATTTGCGCACCATAAACAAAATCTCGCCTAAACCATTGGTCTTTATCTCAAAAACGGTAGATAACATCATCCCAAGCTTATCTTTTGTAAAACCTTTACCGCTCATCCACTCCAGGTAACTGATTGGTATATCGGCAATTATTGTGCCTTTGTATTTACCATAAGGCATTGGTGTTTGTACAATGTCAATCAATACTTTGGGGTCGGGCTGTAAGTTTTTCACGTGTTAAAGATAATGTTTTTTGGGATTGAAGATTTACCCTGATACTAACCCATTTACTGCAAACACAAAGCAATAACGCGTGTTAGTATTAAAATTATAAATTATGGAACAGCAAATTGAAGCCAAATTAACCGGCACCGACAGTACCATTGATGGCACGTTAGAACCCATTGCTTACGGCAATTTTACAAAAGCATATGAATTTAAGTCGGTTGATGGCACACTGCACCTGGTAATAGCGCAGGAAGCCGATGGCGAATGGATAAGGTTAACAGGCACCGAGCCATACCTGTCAAGTTGGATTGACGAACTTGCAGCCCAGGTGAGTTGAATTGCAAATACACAAACAATAACAACAGAGCACCGGCAATAAGCGCCAGTGCTTTGTTGCATGATACTAAAGCTTAATAGGCTTCATTTTAGGAACAAGCGCATGCATAATTAACCATGCCAGTATGTAGGCGCTGCCGCAAACAAAAAACATGATGTAATAGGCAATTTCTATTTTATGAATAGCCCTGTAATGCACAAACAGATTTTTTTGTACCGCCATTGACAAAAACACACCACCTATCGACCCAAACATCCCCCCTATACCGGTAACTGATCCAATAGATTTTTTAGGGAACATATCCGACACTGTTGTAAATATATTGGCGCTCCAGGCCTGATGTGCCGATGCGGCAATGCCTATAACCAATACTGCAAGCCACATGTTGATGCCGCCCAAAACCTGTGCAAAAACAATAGGGATCACAAACAAAGCGTAAATAAACATAGATGTTTTTCTGGCCTTAAAAACCGCCCAGTTGTTCCTGATCAGCCTCATTGGCAGCCAACCGCCAAAAACACTTCCAACTGTCGACATGGTATAAACAGCCGCAACCGGGAATGCCACATCGGTACCCTTTAAACCATATTGGCTTTGTAAAAAATCGGGCAACCAAAACAGGTAAAACCACCAGATAGGATCCGTTAAAAACTTACCGATAACAAATGCCCAGGTTTGTTTAAAAGTGAGCAGTTTACCCCATGATATTTTTTCGCCCTCAATTAGTTTTTCATCGGGCGTTGCAGTTTCCTGGTCGCTGTTGATATAATCAAGTTCTGCTTGTGTTACAAATTTATGTTTAGCAGGAGTTTGGTAAAAAAAGAACCAGAGTACCAGCCAGATAAAACCAATTGAACCGGTAATAACAAATGCCCAGCGCCAGCCCCAAACAACGGCGATATAGGGTACTGTTAAGGGAGCAACAATGGCCCCGATGTTTGATCCGGAATTGAAGATACCCGTTGCAAAAGCCCTTTCTTTTTTAGGGAACCACTCGGCTACAGTTTTGATAGCAGCCGGGAAGTTACCGGCCTCGCTAATACCTAATGCCGAACGAACAACTCCAAAGCCAAATGTACTGGCAACAAAAGCGTGGCACACTGCGGCTACGCTCCAAAAAAAAGTCGACAAAAAATAGCCCAGCTTGGTCCCTACTTTGTCGATAATGCTGCCGGCAGCCAATAAACCTAAGGAGTATGCTATTTTAAATGCAATTTCAATATTGGCGTAATCCCCATCGTTCCATTTGAATTCATCTGTTAGCGGCGACTTTAACAGGCTGATTACAGCCCTGTCAAGGTAATTAATGGTTGTTGCAAAAAAAACAAGTGAACATATCACCCATCTGTAATTTCCAACTTTTGCTTCTCTCATTATATAATTGGTTTATATTTTATTGGTTTGTAAGCGCAAACAAGGGGCAATTCGCGCTAAAATCAAAAGTTACCGGGCAGCTTTTACCATGTCAAGCAATGTTATGGTATCACTGTATAATTGGTCGTACAGTTTGTTTTCCAACACATTTTTGCTGATTAATTTGCTGCCCATACCCACCGCGCAAACGCCGGCCCTAAACCAGCTACTGATGCTGTTGATATTTAAATCGACGCCACCTGTTGGTATAAACAACTGCCCGGCAAACAAATCGCGGATTGACGATACAAACTCCGGCCCTAAAATATTGGCCGGGAAAATTTTTATTAGCGCCGCGCCATGTTGCTGCGCTGTATAAATTTCGGTAGGCGTCATACATCCCGGAATCCATAGCAACTCCTGTTTCGCGGTAAATTCACCCACTTCCGGATTCACAATTGGCGATACGATAAAATCTGCCCCGGCATCAATAAACGCCGTTGCCTCCTCCAGGCTTTTAATGGTGCCTATGCCCAGGTGCAAATCGGGCATTTTGGCCTGTTGAGCCTGTTTTAACACTTTAAAGTTGGCCAGCGCGGCGGCTCCGCGATTGGTATATTCAAATACCCTCACCCCTGCTTTGTACAAAGTGCGGGTAATTTCAAGGCTAACCTCGGCATCGGGATAAAAAAACAGCGGCAAGGTGCCCTGTGTTAATATCGCATCCAGTACTATATCTTTTTTGCTCATCGTTTTGTTAAGTCTTAAGTTTTGAGTCTTGAGTTCTAAGTCCAAAGTCTTTAGTCCAAAGTGTAATTTTGTCACTTTCGACTTAGGGCTTAAGACTTTCGACTCAAGATTATCAGTCAGTTCGCGGCTAACGCGACATTAGTAATTTCTTCAACTGTTTTATTGGTGGCATCGCCCTCAATAAACAGTTTGGTGTATGCTGCGGCAGTTGCAAACTGTAATGTTTGCTGCGGCCCCAGGTTATTATAAAAACCATAAATAAGCCCGGCCATAAAGCAATCGCCGCTGCCAACTTTGTCAACCACTTTATCGGTTTCATACTGGCTGGAGTTGTATAGTTTATCGCCGGTGTATAAAGCGGTATAGTAGTTAATACCCTCGCCGGCGTCAAATCTGAAAGTATTGGCTACAGCCTTGCATTTGGGGTATTGGGCCATGATGGTTTCTGACGTTTTAAGCGCCTCTTTCAGGTAAATGCTTTTTTGTCCCGATTCATGAATATCCGGTGCTACCGGGATGCCGAGCATCAATTCGGCCGCCCAAACATTACCCATTACCAAATCGGCATATTTTACAAGTTGTGGCATTACATCTATAGGCTGTTTGCCGTATTTCCATAATCTTGAACGGTAATTTAAATCAACCGAAATGGTGATGCCTTTTGCCGAAGCAGCTTCCAGCACCTCCAGGCAAACATCGGCCACATCCTGGCTTATGGCTGGACATATAGCGCTGAAATGAAACCAGCTTACACCATCCAAAACCTCGTGCCAATTAACCTGACCGGGCTTTAACATGGCAAATGCCGAGCCGGCACGGTCATAAATAAGGGCATTATTTTTAACATCCTTACCCTGGGTTAAATAATACAACCCTATCCTATCGCCTTGCTTAAGTATGGGCGAAGTATCAACCTTTTTTTCCTCCAGGTGATCAATTATCTGGGCAGACAGCGCATTGTCCGGCAGGGCTGTAAAATATGCCGATGGCAATTGCCAAAGCGCCAGTGCGCCGGCAACGTTCAGTTCGGCACCGCCTATAAAAAACGGCAGTTGGTTATCGTTAAGCCATTGGCCGCCGGCATCGGGGCAAATCCGCAAAAGCAGCTCTCCAAATGAAAGGATGCGGCCTTTTGATCCAGTTATTTCAAATGGTGCATTCATTTGCTCTGATCGAAATTAAAGTAATTCTTCGCGTTGTAATAACAAATGTCCTGCACTATCTTGCCCGTCCACTCTATATCGTTTGGCAACTCGCCGTTTTCGATATCATCGCCAAACAGGTTGCAAACCAGCCTGCGGAAATACTCGTGCCTTGGGAAAGATAAGAAGCTGCGCGAATCGGTAAGCATCCCTACCAGCCTGCTGAGCAACCCTATGTTGGATAACGCATTCATCTGTTTGGTCATTCCGTCCTTTTGATCCAAAAACCACCAGGCCGATCCAAACTGGATTTTACCGGCTACCGAGCCATCGTTAAAATTACCGGTCATGGATGCCATCAATTCGTTATCGGCCGGGTTTAAGTTATACAGGATGGTTTTGCTAAGCTGATTGGTGGTATCCAACCGGTTCAGGAATTTAGACAAAGCCCTGCCCTGCGAAAAATCACCTATCGAATCCCAACCTGTATCCGGCCCAAGCTCGCTTAATCCGCGGGCGTTGTTATTGCGTAAGGCACCCAGGTGCAATTGCATTACCCAGCCTTTTTCGTGGTTCCACAAAGCAAAATTATGCAGCATGGCCGATTTAAATTGCAAAGCTTCGGTTGCATCAAGGGACTGGTTGCTTCTGATCTTGATAAATATATCCGCTATTTCGGCATCGGTATAATCTTCGGCATATACCTGCTCTAAACCATGGTCAGATAACCGGCCTCCGTTTGCTGCAAAATAATCGTGGCGGCCTTTTAAAGCCAATAAATAGGCATCAATAGTATTGATAGCGGTGCCTGCAATCAACTGCAGTTTATCGATGTACAGGTTTAATCCTACCAAATCATCGGCATTCATAGCCTTATCAGGGCGGAAGGTTGGCAACACCTGTACTTCGTAGCCATCGGCTTTTATTTTTTGATGATAAGCCAGGTCGTCAAGCGGGTCGTCGGTAGTACATATTACCTCAACATTTTTGCTTTTGATGATATTGCGGATGCTATACTCCGGAGATTGCAGTTTTTTGCTACTCTCGTCATAAATCTGCCTGGCCGTAACCGGCGATAACAGGTCGTGAATATCAAAATACCGCTGCAGTTCGAGGTGTGTCCAGTGGTAAAGCGGGTTGCGCAGTGTATAGGGTACAGTGGCCGCCCATTGTTCAAATTTTTCCAGGTCGGTTTTCTTCCCGGTAATGTAATCCTCATCAACACCGTTGGCACGCATGGCACGCCATTTATAATGGTCGCCGTTGAGCCATACCTGGGTTATGTTTTCAAAGTTGATATCGCCGGCAATCTGGTCGGGCGGCAAATGGCTGTGGTAATCAATAATAGGCAAATCCGCGGCATATTCATGGTACAGGCGCCGCGCGGTTTCGGTAGTTAATAAAAAGTCTTTATCTAAAAAGTTTTTCATCAATAGTAGGTTATGCTTTATCCAATAAAGAGCGCTTAACGCCCATTTCAAGCCCCCGTAACTCGGCAAGCCCTTTCAGCCTGCCTATGGCCGAGTAGCCATGGTAAGTTTTGTGGTTAAAATCGTCCAGCAGTTTATGTCCATGATCCGGGCGCATGGGTATGGCAATATCATCCCGGCCATCGGCCACACGTTTTTGCTGCTCCAATACAATATTCTTCATTACGGCGTACATATCGGTACTACCACCCAAATGCTCGGCCTCGTAAAAGCTGCCATCAGCTTCCCGCTGCACATTGCGCAGGTGCAGGAAGTGAATGTGTTCGCCTAATCGTTCTACAATTCCCGGTAAATCATTATCAGCCCTTGCCCCTAATGACCCAGTACAAAAAGTGATGCCATTGCTGGGCGAAGGGTAATAGTTAACCAGATCGGCAAGGTCTTGCTCTGTAGATACCACCCTTGGCAGGCCCAATATCGGGAATGGAGGATCGTCCGGGTGAATGCACATTTTAACGCCTGCTTTTTCGGCAGCCGGGATAATTCCACGTAAAAAATAGGCAAGGTTTTCCTTTAAACCAGCGGCATCAATATCCGCGTAGCGCTTTAAGTGCTCTTTAAATTCGGGAATGGTTAATGTTTTGTTGGTGCCTGGTAAACCTGCCATCAGGTTATTGATCAGCTGCGTACGTTCATCGGCGGTAATATTGTCAAGGTATTGTTTGGCAACCTGCTGTTGGGCGGCGCTGTAATCATCGCGGGCGCCCAGGCGCGCCAGGATATACAAATCAAATGCGGCTAAAGCTTTAGCATCGTATCTTAAGGCAGTTGCCTTGTTGGCCAGCAGGTAATCCAGGTCGGTACGTGTCCAATCCAGCACGGGCATAAAGTTGTAGCATACAATGTTGATGCCTGCCTGCGCCAGATTTTGAAGCGTAGCCACATAGTTTTGGATATAAGTATCCCTATCGGCACCGGCAGTTTTTATGCTTTCGTGAATATTCACGCTCTCTACAACCGACCACCGTAAACCGGCTGCCTCAATTATATTTTTACGTTGGATGATTTCATCCAAACTCCAAACCTCGCCAACTGGGATGTGGTAAAGTGCTGTAACAACGCCGGTAGCCCCGGATTGCGAAATTGCTGTTAGTGTAACCGGATCGGCAGGGCCAAACCACCGGAATGTTTCTTCTAAATTATTCACTATAGGTTAATGGTATTGTAGTTTGAACGGGCAAATTACACATCATTAGTTTAGGATGGAAACGATATTTGCAACAATCTACGATAACGATTGCGGAGAAGCCTCGCCCTGCCCTCTCCAAAGGCTACTGTGTGTATACAAGTTTTAAGAAAACTGCAAAAGGGTGAATCTCGATCAAAAAAAGTAGAATAAATGTCTTTACCTGCGGTAAGTAGAAATGGGCATGGAAGAGGCGTTGTAAACTGCATAGATTAAATACAAACTGTGTGTACCGGAATAAGTGAAACAGGATGAAACACCCTGGCACGGGGTGAAACACCCTGACACGGGGTGGTACACCCTGGCACAGGGTGGTACACTACCATCGGTTAATATTTTTAATCCAGGCGATGCGTGGTGTTAAATTCATTGAATTAATCCGGCTGTGAGGCTGTGGGTAAAAAAAAGAGCGACAGGTAAAACCCGCCGCTCTTTAAGTATTTCAACAAAATTGTCTGCTACCAGAAAACAGAGTAAAGTGCAACCACGATACCTGTAATAATTACCGCACCGGCCAAAAAGCCTTTCGAAGTTTTAAACATCGATGCGTCAATTTCAAGGCCATTGGTAACAACACCTTTAGCAGCTTCAATTTTTGATATGATGTACATACCTATAATACAAATAACAAATACAAAGCCCATACGGTCAAGGAAAGGTATTTCGTACAGTTTGGTTACTTTATCATCCTGTAAAGCCAGTTTGGAGAAACCGTATGGCGACAGGAAGCTAAGATCGGCAAAGCGTGGCAAAACTTTAAATACACACGACATGATGAAACCACCAATTGTAGCAAACAAGGCCGCGTTTGATGTAGCTTTTTTCCAGAAAAAACCAAGAATGAACATGGCAAATATACCAGGAGATACAAACCCTGTATATTCCTGGATATACTGGAACCCTTGTTTACCTTCGCCCATCAAAGCGTTGCCGATAAAAAACGATAAAATAACGCCTAATGCCAAAGCAACGAGAACAGATATTTTACCAAGATTTACCAATTTTTTATCAGTAGCGCCGGGATTGATAGCTTTTTTATAGATATCTAATGTAAATATAGTGGCTATACTATTGGCTTTACCTGCTAAAGAAGCTACAATTGCCGCCGTTAGTGCCGCAAACGATAGGCCTTTTAAGCCGGTTGGCAATAAGTTCAATAAAGATGGATAAGCTTTATTAGGATCGGTTACACCTGTTGAGCTCATCATTTCCTGGTGGAACATGCCTTTTTGGTACAATAAATAAGCGGCAATACCCGGTAATACCACAATAACAGGCATTAATAGTTTAAGGAAAGCCGCGAAAAGAATACCACCACGGGCGGTTTTAAGGTTTGCCCCCAAAGCCCTTTGTGTAATATATTGGTTACAGCCCCAATAATTAAGATTGGTGATCCACATACCGCCTATTAAAACTGATAAACCAGGCAAATCCATGTAGTTAGGATTATCCTTCTTGAAGATCATGTGGAAGTGGTCTGAAGCTTCTGAATGTAATATTTTAAATCCATTTAATAAACCTGTAGTGCCCTCCTTCTCACTCAATAAAGTTAGCGCCAGGTAAGAAGCCATCAATCCGCCTAAAATAAGCACAGCAACCTGAATAACATCAGTGTAACCGATAACCTTCATGCCCCCAAGAGTAATAAATGCCGAGAAAACTGCCAGTAATATAATACATAACCAGATGTTGAGGCCAGATATACCACTGATAGCCAATGCACCCAGGTAAAGGATAGACATTAAGTTAACTACGATGTACAGCAACAGCCAAAATATAGCCATGATCATAGCAACCGTGCTGTTATAGCGCTGGTGCAAAAATTGCGGCATGGTGAATATCTTGTTTTTAAGATATACCGGTATAAAAAATACAGCCACAATAATCAGCGTAATTGCCGCCATCCACTCGTAAGTTGATATCGCTAAACCCATCTTGAACGCCGATCCGCTGGTGCCGATAAACTGCTCGGCAGATATATTGGAGGCGATTAATGATGCCCCGATTGCCCACCAGGTAAGCGATCCTTCGGCCAAAAAATAGTCTTTCGAGGTCGCGTCGGCATTATGCTTACGCTTGTATACCCAATAGCCATAGCTGGATACTATAACGAAGTAAATAAAAAACACGACATAATCGCCGTACGAGAGGGTTTTCAGGTTCATTGTTTGGTTAAGTTGGTTTTAATAATGTTAGATTGACAATTATAAGCTATATATAGCGATTTATCAAATTTTCTAAATATTCTTGTCGGCCACTTAATGTTTTTGGCTCGCCATTGGTTATTGCATAGTTACGCAAATCTTCTAATGATAGCTTACCATCCTCAAAATCTTTTCCCGAACCTGCATCAAATGAGGCATATCTGTCGGAACGGATCTTTTTATACTCCGATTTCTGCAAAATATTATCGGCTATAACCAGGGCGCGGGCGAAGATATCCATACCACCAATATGAGCGTAGAATAAGTCGGCCTGATCTGTTGAGTTACGGCGAATTTTGGCATCAAAATTAATACCGCCGCCTTGTAAACCACCTGCTTCCAGGATAATCATCATCGATTCGGTAATTTCGTTGATATCGTTCGGGAACTGGTCGGTATCCCATCCGTTTTGGGTATCGCCACGGTTGGCATCTATCGAACCTAATAAACCAGAATCTGCAGCTACCTGCAACTCGTGCTGGAAAGTATGGCCGGCCAACGTAGCGTGGTTAACTTCCAGGTTCAGTTTAAAGTCATTCAGCAAATCATATTTCTGCAAAAACCCTAAAACAGTAGCCGCATCATAATCATACTGGTGTTTGGTAGGCTCGCAAGGTTTTGGTTCGATAAAGAAGTTTCCTTTAAAGCCTTGTTTGCGTGCGTAATCTTTAGCGGTATGTAAAAATTTAGCAAAATGCTCCTGCTCGCGTTTCATATCGGTATTCAGCAGGCTCATGTAGCCTTCACGACCACCCCAGAAAACATAGTTTTCGCCACCCAAAGCAATGGTAGCATCAATAGCCGCTTTAACCTGGGCGCCTGCATGGGCCAGTACATGAAAATCGGGATTGGTAGCAGCACCGTTCATATACCTGCGGTGGCTAAACAGGTTTGATGTTCCCCAAAGCAATTTAACACCGCTTTCGGCTTGTTTTTGTTTGGCATACTCAACCAAAGCCTGGATGCGGCGATCGTTTTCGTTTACATCATTGGTGTAATCAACCACATCCACATCATGAAAACAGTAGTAAGGGATATTCATTTTGGTAATAAACTCAAACGCTGCATCCATCTTGTCTTTAGCGCGTTCTACAGCGTCGACTTTTTCGTCCCATGCAAAAATGTGGGTTGGCCCGCCAAACGGATCAGCACCGTTACCGTTAAATGAATGCCAGTAAGCGCAGGCAAAACGCAAATGCTCGGCCATAGTTTTGCCGGCCACTACCCTATTGGCATCATACCAGCGAAACGCCAGCGGGTTATCTGATTCCTGCCCTTCGTAAGCTATCTGACCTATTCCTTTGAAAAATTCCTTTTCGCCTGTGATGATTTTCATATTGTTTAATTAGTGAATTATTGAGTTAGTGAATTAGTGATTTTATTAGTTAGTGAATTAGCGAGTTAGTGAATTAGTGATTTTTTGCAGCTGCTCCATTTTTGAATTTCGACTTTTGAATTTTGAATTAACTCAACTGCTTGTTAAGTAACGTATTCCATTCATTATAAATAGGTTCAAAATCAACGGAAAGATCCGGCTCTATTAATTGGATGGCTTTGGTATTGCTGAATGCTTCTGACGGCGATTTGAAGATGCCTGCACCTATTCCGGCGCCTAAGGCCGCGCCTACGCTGCCGTCGTTGTTGTATAGCTCAACGGGGACACCTGTGGCGTTTACAAAGGTTTCGGTAAATAGTTCGCTTAAAAACAGGTTGCTTTTGCCGGCGCGGATAACGGTTGGGTTCATGCCGTTGCTGCGCATGATATCAAAACCATAACGGAACGCGCAGGCAATGCCCTCCTGTACCGCGCGGAAAATATGCGCCTGGGTATGCAGGTTAAGGTCGATATTTTGAAAATGGGCGCCTACCTGTTTATTGTTCAGCATACGCTCGGCGCCGTTGCCAAATGGCAGTACACGCAGGCCATCGCTGCCTAAAGGTGCTTTTTTCGCTTCCTGGTTAAGTTGATTGTAACCTAAGCCTGCGCCAAAATTGTATTTGGCCCAGCGGTATAAGCTGCCCGTTCCGTTAATGCAAAGCAATACGCCTAAACGTTTTTCCTCTTCGGAATAGTTTACGTGGGCAAAGGTGTTGATGCGCGATTGCTGGTCATAAGCCAGTTGATCGCTTACGCCGTATATTACGCCGGATGTGCCTGCCGTTGCAGCTACCTCGCCCGGGTTTAATACATTTAATGATAAGGCGTTATTTGGCTGATCGCCCGATTTATAGGTTACCGGGATGCCGGCTTTAAGGCCAAGTTTTTCGGCTACATCGCTTTTTAACGCGCCATGAGATGAAAAAACCGGGTTGATAACCGGGAACAGGCTTTCATCAAAACCAAAGTAATTGATAACATCTTTAGAGATGCCGTTGGTTTTAAAATCGAAGAATACCCCTTCGGATAAAGCCGATACCGAGGTGGTAATCTCGCCTGTTAGCTTCATGGCGATGTAATCGCCGGGCAGCATGATCTTGTCTATTTTAGCGTAAATCTCCGGCTCGTTCTCTTTTACCCAGGCCAGTTTGGACGCGGTAAAGTTGCCCGGCGAGTTTAACAGGTGCGATAAGCATTTTTCCTGGCCTATGGCGGCAAAGGCTTTATCGCCAATTTCAACGGCGCGGCTATCGCACCAGATAATGCTGTCGCGTAAAACATTCTGGTCTTTATCAACCAAAACTAAGCCGTGCATCTGGTAAGCTATCCCTATGGCGGCAATATCCTGCGGGTTGTAACCACCTTTGGCATGGCAGCGTGCCAGTGCCTGTTGCGCCTGGTCCCACCACATGAGTGGCGACTGCTCGGCCCAGCCGGGATGTACAGCCTTTATCGGCGATTCCTCGTCCGGAAACTGTGCTGATGTTATAATTTGTTGCGTATCAGCGTTAACAACACTAACTTTAACTGAAGAAGTACCTATATCAATCCCTAATAATAACATGGATTTTTCTGGGGTTTTAGCATGAATAGTAAAAACGGGTTTATTTTTGGGCATTTAACTTCACGAAATTAAATAAATATTTAAAATTACAATCGATTGCGTAAAATATTTTTTCCAACTTGCACTTTATAATGAAAAAGGGAAAACGCACCACCATTTATGACATCGCCGCAAAACTGGGCATAACCGCTTCCTCGGTGTCTCGCGCATTGAATAACAGCAACCAGGTAAACGAAAAAACCAAGGAGCTGATCATGAAAACCGCCGACGAACTTAACTACAAGCGTAACATCCTGGCGTCAAACCTGCGCAAGGGGCATTCCAAAACTATTGGTATTGTAGTGCCGCGCATTAACCAAAACTTTTTTGCCAACGTTATTGCGGGTATCGAGGAAGCAACCTATCAAAAAGGCTACAACCTCATCATCTGCCAATCGGGCGAATCGCATGATAAAGAGATACAGTGCGTGAATACCCTGATAAACCAGGATGTGGATTGTATTGTAATATCGGTATCGGCCGATGGCAACGACTACCAGCACCTGCAAAACGTGATTGACCACGGCATCCAGCTTATCCAGTTTGACCGCGTGGCCGAAGAACTGGAAACCCTGAAGGTAATAAACGATAACGAGCAGGCATCGTACGAAGCCGTATCGCACCTGATAGAAAGCGGCTACAAACGCATAGCCCTGCTGGAAGGCCCTCAAAACCTCAGCATTTTTAAACAGCGTAAAACCGGTTACCTGCGGGCCTTAAAAGCCTACAATATTGATGTGATTGACGAACTGATAGTTGAAAATGCCTGGACAAAAGAATTAGGCGCCGAGGGTACCCGCAAACTACTAAGCCTGCCCCAGCCTCCCGATGCCATATTTGCTTCTACATCTGATTTCTCGGCCCTGGGCGTTTTGGAGGTTGCCAACGCGATGAAAATAAAGGTACCATCGGAGTTAGGCGTTTGCGGCTACGCCAACGAAGGTTTCTCGGAAATTACCAGCCCATCCATAACCACGATAGACCAGTTTAGTATTTATATGGGCAATACGGTTGCCAACCTGTACTTCCAGGAAAAAGGCAATACCGATACCACATCCAAACCAAAAATCATCAGCATAAAACCTGAGCTGATTATAAGGGGATCGACGGCGAGAAATGGGAAAGGGTAGAAAGTATATTTATATTATTTTCTAAGTCGACCAAGATGAAGGTGCCAATGATCAAATTGTAACGCTTTCCCCAGGTTTTTGATTATTTACTGTAAATAAATCCTGTTATCTTTATTTAACAGATCATTAGCTATGATTTTCCCATTCAGCGTAAGCTATAACAGGCGATTAAAAGCAACAATAACGCCCGATAACCAACAACAGGTGCTGCAATATATAATGAGTAGTATATTGGAGGATAAAGCCAACAACGTTGTTGGCGATGATATACATGTAACCTATAAAGGTTCGACATCTGCAAGGAGAGGATCTTTATTCGGAAGTGTTGACAATGGTACTTTTAGTTTAATTTATAAAGATGATAGCTGGTGGTTGAATTATCAGATCAATATGCGTGAGCTTTTTGTTTTCGCAACCATAGCCTCAACTATTATGGGCGTATTTATGCTGTTAGGAGGCGGTCCCTGGTGGGTAGGCATTGCTGCATTTTTATGGCTATGCGGCGGCAATTGGATCATCATTTTTATAAGGCATGAGACTGTAGCCACCAGCATTGCTTCGGGAATTGATGACCTGATATGCGGTAAAACGGAACTACCTGAACAGGATAAAATGACGGGTGAACTTAAAAGCTGGTTTTAGTAAACACGTTGCACTTTGGATATTTTAATAATGCCAGCTTACACAAGTGGGAATAGCCTATATGGCATGGCAATTCAAAGCAATTCTCTCCTCTATAACAAATAATACACATACTCAGCAAAACCAGATTATTCTAAAAAACTCAGGATATAACCATCCGGATCAGTAATATAAAATTCCCGTCCGTAGGGCATTTCTCTTAGTGGCTGTATAATATTTATCGGCTGTTTTTTTATCGCTTCAAAAAGGCTGTTAATATCTGCTACCGCAAAACACAGGTCAAGATGTTCATTTTTAGCTTTGCCCGCCTTTTTTTCGATAGCTCCGTAACCTAATTTAAGGTGTATAGTGTAACTACCTTTAATAATCCCGGCATAAAAATCCTCGTAACGGAAATCAATTTCAAATCCCAGTTCGCGGGTATAAAAATCCAGGGAACGCTCAAGGTCGGCTACGACAAACTGCGGACTCATACTTTTGATTTTCAGATAATTTATACTCATTTTGATAAATTTAGAATTGTGCGTTAAGCCTCTCAAAAAACAAAGGGTAACCATCGGTATCCGCTACCTCAAACCCACGTAATCCATCACTATTATTATGGATTGGTTTGTAAAATAATACACTGGCACACATTATAACTAAATCACATTGCAAGCCCCTCTTTCCAGCGAAGCTGAAGAGAGGGTGGCGGGCGCAGCCTCGCCGGGTGAGTCTACGCCAACATTCATAACCGACGTTTTCTTGCCGCCCCTACAACCCCCTCTCCACCACCAACCTCACCGGCCCAATCAATCCACTCTCCCTCAAAGTCGATCCCTTTTCCGGCCCGCTTATCGTCCAGGTTTTTCTTTTATCTTCCGGTAACCCGGCATCATAGGCCAGTCGGTTAAACCATGTACTGGTTACTTCCACTTTAAGCGAATTTTTGCCTGCAACAATAGCATTGGTTAAATCCAGCTGGTAAGGATTGCACCATGCAGTACCGATAAACTTCCCGTTCAGGGTAACTTTGGCAATCATATTTACCGAGCCAAGGTTAACCAAAAAATGCGCACCGGGTTCAATTTTATCAATGGTAAACGTGGTGGCATATGCGGCGGTACCCGAAAACGCTTTTGCCTCGGGCGATAGATCCAGATCTTTCCAGGGTTTTAATTCATTGATCCGGGTTGATTGCGGTGCGCCCCAGCCTTCCGGGAAAGATAGTTCCCAGGGAGCGGTGAGGTTGGTTGTGGCAATTACTTTTGTTTGGACGGGTTTATTTGCGGCGTTTTGTTGCTGGGTATGATTAAAAACCACAAAGCATGAGCCTGCCTGTGGTAAATCAAAAGTTATAGATGTACGGCCTTGTTTTTGTTCGGCAGCTACAGCCCTGGTTGTGCCGTTAAGGGGATCCCACATTTCGGCAGCACCGGTATTGCGGAAATCAAGCATGCCTTTAAATGCTTTGCCTTTTGGCGCGCATATGAAATACCAGTCGGCCCCCTCTGCATTGCGGTGTGTCCAAATGGCGTCTCCGCCGGTAACATCAGGGGTTAATTGCATTTGTTGTAAAGCATCGGCCAGGGAAGTTCCTGATATTAAAGCGCCTTTACCAAACTTGCGTAAGCCTTTTGTTTGTTTATCACCCCAAATATTTTTCACGGCTGTATTAAAACGAACTTGTGATTTATTGCCACCGCTAAGCGTTGCCAGGTATTGTGGGGCGTCGCCAATAATTGTTGCCCCGGCGCGGATCAATGCTTCCAGTTTTTCTAATGTTTGCGGCAGCATGTGGATGGTTGATGGCAACCACAGCACCCTGTAGCTTATCCCTTCGGGCGTTACCAGCATCCCGTTTGCTACAGTAAGCCTGTTCAGCAAAACATCGGGGTTGCAATAATCGTATTTAAAGCCGTCGGGGAAAGGGGCGTTTTGATCGGGCTTGTGGTCTATCTCGTCACCCAGATACCAAAGCACATCTGATACCGGCCTGCCTCGCTCCTGTAAATAACTAATACGCGCAAAATAGCCGTTTAGCTGTGGCATATCGTTCCACCAGGTTTGCTGTCTCAGGAACGGGGTACCTATGCCCGACCCAAATGAGGTACCGGGCTTCAGCGAATCGGCTTTGGGATTATGCGTGTAGGTATGGTATACAAGGTGTGTTACGCCTTCTACAATGTTCACGTTGGCCACTTCCTTTAAATCCTGCCAGTGCTCGTCCCATGTGAGCGCGAAAGATGTAAATGCTTCGGCGCCCAACCGGGGTTTGCCATAAATATGTGCAGCGGAAGCAGCCGGTTTAATGGGTTTAAAATTAAACGAGCCTACGTACCCATTGGTAAAAGGCTGCCAGAATTCGCACATCGGCACATCGGCAAACTTGTAATATTCTAAAATATCAGCCGGAAAAACATCTCCGGCGGCAGTTTCGTACGATACAGCCAGGTTGTTTTGTTTGGCCAGCTGCGCCATGCGCCCATAAAACTTATAGGTATACAGGCTGTTTAAGGTCGACCGCCAATCGCGCAGGAATTTAAACGTGGTTTCCTGGTCTTTCAGCACATAGCCAAACAAAGCAGGGATCCATTTGCGCAGCGGGTAGGCCTCCACGCGGTTAAACTCCTGTTCCATATTTTGTGTCCAGGTTTGGGTTTCGCATTCCCAGCTGTCCATCAGCATGCCTTTCAACAGGCCATCGCCCAGTACGCCATTTGCTCCGGACAGCCTGCCGATATAACCAGCAAAATGCGCATTGGCGCCGGCTTCTGAAAGTTTATTACTCTCCCAGCCGGTCCCCTCTGCCGGGGCGGGGCCATTTTGCTTGCCGCTGTTTACATGGCCTATGCGCAAAACCGTCCATTTACCACGTGGGGCGGCCCATTTTAGGTTGCCTTGTGCATCCATCATGTTGGTGATATCGCGAATTTGGGCCGGATCGATATAGCTTTTAGGCGATTGTCCGTACTTTTTGCCACTGCGGTCGATACTGCGCAAGGTCCACCCGGCCTCTGATTCCCAGCTATTTTTGCGGGCAGCCGAAAAGAAACGGATGAAGCCGAGAGCCATATCGTGTTTGTTTTCGATGTAGAGCTTTATCGTTTTAGCATCTTTTACTTCTGTGCAGGCAAAAGAGAGCGGCTGGGTATCCTGCCAGTTCCCTTCGGGGACATCGGTATTTAAAATATCTGTTACTTTACCGTTGGCCATGATGGCCTGCGCCTTTATTTTTACGCCAGGTTCATAATTCCAGGCGTGCCCCATGCTGTTAACACTCGGAAATTCGATGGTCCGGACGGTCACGGTATCGGCAAAGGTTACTTCAACCCAGTACGGTTCGCCCGTGACTGCTGGTTTAAGCCGCACAGATTCTTTCGCCTGTTTCAGGAAACAATCCTCCCATGATATATTGCTACTGCCCTTAACAGATTGGGCTACAAGCGGCTTGCCGGTATCGCCTAATGGTGTTGGAAATGCAAGTACGGTAATATCCCTGTAATCCCGCCAGGGTTCGCTGCTGGGTTGCGGTTGGTCAAGGTGTATGTTTACTACACCCTCCCCTCCTGCTAAATCGATTCTGCTCCAGGCCAAATGTCGCATGGCATTGGTCGGCGTTATCCATGGCCCGCCAGCCATTGCCCATCCGGGGCAATTTTGCATGGTAAAGCGCAAACCCAGTCGGCGGCATTCCTGCGCAGTATGGCGTATGGCATCTTCCCATAGCGGGCTCAAACATGCAATTTGAGGACTAACTCCCGGCCATGGCCCGCCAAACTGCCCATGAAAAAGCTGGATGCCCGAAATACCCGACCGCGCAATGGCTTCCAGATCGGCCGTGATGCCTTTTTTTGAAACATTCCCCCCTATCAAGTGGAACCAGGTTTCGGGATAGTAAACTTTTGGCGGCGACATAAAGGCTGCTTTATCATATTGGCCAAAACTGCGGTTAAGTTGCTGCGCCGGCGGCAAAATTGGCGCTACCTGGGCCGTTGATGAAAAAAAACTTACCGTCGTCAAGAAAACAGCCAACAACGGCGTGAATAATATGTTTTTTTGGCGCCTCATTTTGTTTTTGCTTATAGGTTATAAAGGGTTGACAGCATCCATTTAAATGCCTGCCAGATTTGGGTAATCTAAACTATCATTAATAATTTCCAAAACTGTCCTGTGCTGTCCCCTTTAAAATATCTGCGCAAACAAAACTTAGGCTGGCCGATATTTTGAAAGTCATTAATTTACAGACTATTTTTTACAAAATCTCATCCATAAATACAATACTCCACCTTAAAATACCTATAATTCATATTCAATATCAATTAACATTTCTGTTACATTTGTGCGATATAGCTTTTAACTTTCAACCATAATTTATATCACAACTATGGATGACTTTATAGCAGCAAGGTCGCAAATGGCCTTATCCTTAGGGTTTCACATCATCTACTCCTGTATCGGTATGGTTATGCCTGTTTTTATGGCCATATCGCATTATAAATGGATAAAAACCAAAGATCCGGTTTACAAAAACGTTACCATTGCCTGGAGTAAAGGCGTTGCTATATTTTTTGCTACCGGGGCAGTATCGGGCACCATGTTGTCGTTTGAGTTGGGGCTGCTTTGGCCTGGCTTTATGAAACATGCCGGGCCCATATTCGGGATGCCATTTTCTTTAGAAGGTACCGCCTTTTTTATTGAAGCGATAGCCCTGGGCTTTTTCCTTTACGGGTGGAACAAACTAAATACCTGGTTTCATTGGGTTACGGGTATTGTGGTGGGTGTAAGCGGGATAGCATCGGGCATATTGGTAGTGGCGGCGAACTCCTGGATGAACAGCCCATCGGGGTTTGATTATGTAAACGGCAAATACCTCAATATTGACCCACTGAAGGCAATGTTCAACGAAGCCTGGTTTTCTGAAGCACTACATATGACGATAGCGGCATTTTCGGCAACGGGTTTCGCAGTAGCCGGCATCCACGCGCTGATGATCTACCGGAAACAGAACGTGGCCTTCCACACCAAATCATTTAAAATAGCCATCGTATTTGGTGCGGCTGCGGCCATTTTACAGCCCTTAAGTGGCGATATATCTGCCAAAGGAGCAGCTAAACGGCAGCCCGCTAAACTGGCCGCTATGGAAGCTTATTTCCATACACAGGAGTATGCGCCACTGGTTATAGGTGGGATCCCGGATACGGCTGCTAAAAAAGTTAATTACGGCCTGGAGATCCCCGGCCTGCTGAGTTTTTTGGTTCATGATGATTTTAAAACGGTTGTCAATGGCCTTGATAAAATCCCGGTTAAAGATCAGCCACCTGTTGCAATAACGCATTATGCTTTCCAGGTGATGGTGGGTATTGGTACTTTGATGATGTTTATCGGTATCCTGTATTTTATAGCGCTGTGGAAGAAGAAAGAATGGTTAAATAAATCGTGGTTTTTAAAGCTGTTTATTATTGCCACGCCAACGGGTTTTATAGCCTTAGAGGCCGGCTGGACAGTAACCGAAGTTGGCCGCCAGCCATGGATTATCCAGGGTGTGATGCGTACCAGCGAGGCGGTTACCAAAATGCCGGGCATCCAGTATACATTTTACCTGTTTACATTTATTTACTTCACCCTGAGCGTATTTGTTATTTTCCTACTGAAAAGACAGATCCAGATGGTGCCTAAATTGTACGACAAATAACCTGCTGACACTATGTTATACATCGTTATATTATTTTTATTTGCATCCATTACCCTATACTTCTTATTGGGCGGGGCCGATTTTGGCGCCGGTATTATCGAGCTTTTTACCTCCGATGATAATAAGCACCGGACACGCAAAACCATGTACCAGGCCATTGGCCCTATTTGGGAAGCCAACCACATGTGGCTTATCATTACGGTGGTAATATTATTTGTAGGTTTCCCCGATATCTATAGCGAGATGTGTACTTACCTGCATATCCCGCTGCTTATTTTGTTATTAGGCATCATTGCGCGTGGTACTGCTTTTACCTTCCGCAATTATGATGCTATTAAAGGTGAAAGAACGCAAACACTTTATAACCACCTGTTTATATACTCGAGTTTTGTTACACCAATGTTCCTGGGTATTATAGCCGGCAGCGCGTTATCCGGCCAGATTGATCCAACAGCCAAAGATTTTGTTCATGCCTATATTTTCAGTTGGTTTAACTGGTTCTCGGTGGCTGTAGGCCTCTTTACCGTAGCACTTTGCGGTTTCCTGGCAGCCATTTACATTGTAGGCGAAACGGAGAATGTCGACGATATTAAACGCTATATCAAAAAAGCAAAGATATTTAACGTGGTAGCCGTTATTTGCGGGGGGCTGGTTTTTATAGCTTCAGAAATTGAGCACGTTGGCTTGTCCAAATGGATCTTCGGCAATGTTATTAGTTTGGTTGCCGTAATAGCTGCCACTTTATCACTCGTACTGCTTTGGTTTATTATCTCCGAACAAAAGAACAGGCAATGGATCAGGCTATTAGCCGCTTTCCAGGTAAGTATGATCCTGATATCAGTAGGATCAACCCGTTTCCCAAGGTTTGTGATATTTAAAGGGGGCAGCTCGATGTCATTGCTCACAGACCATGCAACCGTAAATACCATAGATGATTTGGGGATTGGTTTATTAGTTGGCAGTATGTTTATATTACCCGCGCTGGGGTATTTGTATTATAGCTTTCAGCGGAAAGACAAGCAATAGAGGAAATTATTGAATTATTGAATTAAACAAACTTAATTCGTGAAATTCGATTTAATTCGCTACAATTCGTGTTTATGAAGAACTACCTTAAAATATTATCTATCGACGAGTATTCCATCACTCCGAAATACCTGCAGCTTTCGAACGCCATTATCAGGGCTATCGAAAGTGGCGACATCGTTAAGGATGATATGCTACCATCTATCAATGATTTAAGTTTTGCTTTAGATACCTCGCGCAATACAATAGAAAGAGTTTATAAAGAACTGAAAGACAAAGGGATAGTAAGCTCGGTACCTGGCAAAGGTTTTTTTATATCAAACACAGATTTCCAGAAACCACTGAAAATATTTTTGCTGTTTAACAAGCTAAGCGCGCACAAGAAAATTATTTACGACGCCTTTGTAGCCACCATAGGCGAACTGGCGACCATCGATTTTTATATTTATAACAATGATTTTTATTTTTTTAAAAAGATCATTGCCGAAAGTTTCAACAGCGATTATGCCAAATACATCATCATCCCGCACTTTCTGGATAATGAGACCAAAGCTCACGAAATTATCAACACCATTCCAAAGGATAAACTAATCTTATTGGACAACCTGGTACCAGGAGTAAACGGAAAATTCGCAGCCATTTATGAAAATTTTGCTTCGGATGTATATGAAGCGCTTAAGAAGCTGATAGATAAATTAACTAAATATCACAATATCAAGCTGATATTTCCCGGGAAAACCTATCATTCTAAAGAGATACTGAAAGGTTTTTTGAACTTTTGCCGCCAATATGCTTTTGATTATGAAGTGGTTGATTCGTTGGCAGCAGAAACCATCCAGAAAGATACCGTATACATCAGCCTTACCGAAGATGACCTGGTAGAACTGATCAAAAAAATCATCGCATCTGATTTAAAGGTAGCTAAGGATGTAGGTGTTATATCTTATAACGAGACGGCGCTTAAGGAGATTATCCTGGATGGCATCACCACCATATCAACCGATTTTAAACTCATGGGCAGCAAAACCGCCGAATTTGCGTTAAGCAATTGCCATGAGCATTTCGCAGTACCGTTTAATGTGACGCTAAGGAGTTCGTTGTAAAAGGCCCCCTCAAAACCTTCCCCTGAAGGAGAAGGTTTTGAGGGGGCAGCATTATATTTTGTTTTGAAGTCCCGGTTTTTAAAAGGGCTTATTTTACAAACTTAGCTGCTACCCATTCTTTGTCTTTTTTGTGGGTGATATATTTAAGGCCGTATTTGGCCGCTTCATCAGTAATGATATCCAGGTCGGGCGATTCGTAAAAACCACTAAAATAGATCTCTCCGTCGGGCTTTAACACTTCGGCGTAGCGCTCCATCTGGTCGAGCAGGATATTGCGGTTTATGTTAGCCAATATGGTATCATATTGTTCATTGGGTATAACCTCCTTAGAGCCGCATAGCGGAATAATATTCTCAATATGGTTTAACGCTGCGTTTTCGATAGTACTATCATAACAAACCGGATCATAATCAATAGCGGTAACCTGCGCGGCACCTAATTTAGATGCCATAATAGCCAGGATGCCTGTGCCGCAACCCATATCAAGCACGTTTTTGCCTTCGTATTCGTTTTCCAGCATTAGTGCCAGCATCATTGATGTGGTTTGATGGTGGCCGGTACCAAAAGCCATTTTCGGATCGATAACAATCTCGTACGGAAACTCTGGCTTGGCTGGATGAAAGGTCGCCCTTACATAAATTTTGTCGCCAATCTCAATCGGCTCAAAATTACTTTCCCATACCTCGTTCCAGTTTTGTTGCGGAATAAGTGTTACTTCGTAACTAAAAGTAAACAGCTCTCGATAGGGCGCTAATTGCTCAATCAGCGCCGCTTCATCAAAAGCATCTACCGGGATATAAGCTTTAAAACCAAGTTCCAGTTCTTCAAAAGTATCAAAACCAATCTCGCCCAAAGCATTAATCAGCAAATCCTGCTGGTAATCTTCGGTAGTTATGGTGGTAAAAAGTAATTCGTAGTAATTCATAATCACATATCTAATGGCGATATTTCACTTCGCGAGTGTGGCTAATATGTCATTGCTTAACTCCTCGCAATAACATATCCAATTTCCCTGTCATCCTGAGGTACGAAAGATCTATCAGCTGTGCATGACCGATAGAAAAGTTTGCGAATAGATCCTTCGTACCTCAGGATGACAGTCTTTTTTTTAATGTTATTGCATGCTACGCTCGCAATGACATATTTTTTATTTTGTATTCCTACTCTTCAGCAGCAATAGCTTCGCGCTTGGTCTTCAGCTTAACAGCCTTCCCTGTTACTAAAAACAATATAAAAAAATTAATAGCCCAGTAAGCCAGCTGTATCATTAACATGATGGTTGTTAGCCCAATCAGGTTATCATAGCCCGATTGATCGTCCCATATAAAATAGGCAACCCCGCCGGCGGCAAGCGCACAAACAACAGCCAGAATTATAAAAGTGACTAATGCCCCAACGGCCGACCGCAACACAAAAGCTTCCCAAACCGGCACGATAACAATCCATTGGGTAAGTATGGCGCATATGAAGTATAAAGGCCAGCAGTAATAAAAGCAGGCCATAAATGCATGTACATTACCCTCGCCCATATCCCCTACCTGCATGGCATTGGCGTAAGCGCTTGTGATTACAAACACCGAAAATGCCATAAATGCAATAAGTGGCGGGAGAAAAGTTCTCATGTTTTAGATTTGAGATATTAGATGTGAGATTTGAGATTAACCCCAAATCTCACTATCTAACGTTCGATAGCTATTTCTGTTTGAGATATGATTAAACAGCCTGACAAGTGCAACCCGTCTCAAATCTCATATCTTAATTAAAAGCTTTAATAATATCCACAAAATCGCGAGATTTCAGGGATGCGCCACCTATCAGGCCGCCATCAATATCAGGGCAGGCAAATAGCTCGGCAGCGTTTTTTGGGTTGCAGCTACCGCCATATAAAATGGTGGTACTATCAGCAACTTCCTGGCTGTATTTGGCAGCAATTTCTTTACGGATAAACTCATGAATTTCCTGCGCTTGCGCAGATGACGCAGTTACGCCTGTACCTATAGCCCAAACCGGCTCATAAGCTAAAACAAGTTTACCAAACTGCTCGGCATCTAAATGAAAAACACCTTCAACCAATTGCGATTTGATCACATCAAAATGCTCATTAGCTTCGCGCTCCCGCAAAGTTTCGCCGATGCAGAATATAGGGCGTAAATCGTGCTTTAAAACAGTATCAGTTTTTTTAGCCAAAAGCTCGTTGGTTTCGCCAAAATACTGGCGGCGCTCTGAGTGGCCCAGGATAACGTAAGCCGCGCCGATAGATTTAATCATCCGGGCAGAAATTTCGCCGGTATAGGCGCCGCTTTCGGCCTGGTGGGCGTTTTGAGCACCAACAGATACTTTATTGTAACCTTTTGCTAATTGTACCAGGCTATTGATATGGATAAAAGGGCTGCAAATAACAGCTTCCTGGGCACCGGTAACCTCGTCTTTAACCATGTTAATAATTTCGGTAAATACGCCTAAACCTTCGTTATAGTCAAGGTTCATTTTCCAGTTTCCGGCAACAATTTTTTTTCTCATTGTGTTTATTTTAAGTTGATTGTGTTTTTGTGGTTGATTTGGTTAGAATATATTGATTAAGTAGATTGAGTTAGATTAAGTTGTACTGAGTTGAGTTGGCCTGCATTGCATTAAGCCGGTTTAGTTGGAAGATATTAAAACTTAATCAACCTAATCCAACCTACTCAACCCGATCAACTTAGTCCAACTCAATCAACCACTCACTAAAACCTCCGATATTCCTCTGTTAATTCAAATACCTTAGTTAATATATCCTGTTCTACTTCGTCAAAATTGCGATGGTCGCGGCGGTCAAATACTTTTTGGGCGGTGATAAACATTTTTTTGAGCGAATAAACCTCGAAGCCCTGCGCGCCTCCCCATGAAAAATCGGCAACAAAATTACGCGGGAAACCTGCGCCAAACACATTTGCGCTAACGCCTACCACAGTACCCGTATTAAACATGGTATTGATGGCGCATTTTGAATGATCGGCCATAATCAAGCCGCAAAACTGCAGGCCTGTTTTACGAAAACGCATGGTATTATAATCCCAAAGCTTTACCTCGTCGTAATTATTTTTCAGGTTGGAGTTATTGCTGTCGGCGCCGATGTTGCACCACTCGCCAAGTACCGAGTTACCTAAATAGCCTTCGTGCCCTTTAGATGAATAGCCCCAGATTACGGCATTGTTTAATTCGCCGCCAACCCTTGAGTAAGGGCCAACTGTGGTGGCACCATAAATTTTGGCACCCATTTTAACCTGCGAATGCTCGCAAATGGCAAAAGCGCCCCTAATGTGGGTACCCTCCCAAATCTCGGTATTAGCCGACAGATAAATGGGCCCGTTGGTAGTGTTAAATGTCGAGCATTCGGCAACAGCGCCTTCTTCGGCAAAAAAATCGTTTCCAATAATTACGTTGGTAGCGCTTATAGCGGCGCTGGTACGGCCTTTGGTGAGCAGCTGATAATCTTTCCGCAATTCGATATCATTTTTTCTGAAAATATCTTCGGGATATTTTATCGATACAAAAAGAGTGGTGTAAGCTATAATTTTCCCGAAAACAGCATCGGGGTTAAAACTTTGTGCTTCCGCCTGGTTTAACCTTACAGCCAGTAACTGGTCGTTATATTTTAATGCCTCGCCCGTTTGCAAATTGCCTATAGCTTCCAGTAAACCTTCGTCGGGGCAAACAGCGCCATTGATAAACAGGTTGTCGGCCTCAATTTTCGCGGGGAATTTGGCCTGCAAATAATCGAGCGTATGGAATGACGTGGTTGTATTTAAATGCTTAGCCCATTTTTCGGCAATGGTCATGATACCAATGCGCAAATCGGCAACGGGCCGGGTATAGGTAAGCGGCAGTAAAGTTTGGTGTGCGTTATCGTCGAAAAGAATAAGAGCCATGGCGCAAAAATAAAAAAAGTCCCCCGATACGTCGGGAGACTTATAAATATTTAATTAAACAAGCAATTATTTCTTGTTGTAACGTGTACGGAATTTATCGATACGACCAGCAGTATCAACCAGTTTCATTTTACCGGTATAGAAAGGATGCGATGTGTGCGAAATTTCTAATTTGATCAATGGATACTCGTTACCGTCTTCCCATTTAATGGATTCACGTGTATCGATGCAAGATTTAGTCATAAAGGCATATTCGTTCGACATGTCTTTAAACACAACTAATCTATAGTTTTTTGGATGCAGATCTTTTTTCATTATATATAAACTTATCTTCTGTAGTCTTTAAAAGAGGCGCAAATGTAATAAAATAATTCAAAATTCAAAAGGCAAAAGTAAAAAAGGTTCATGGTTAATGGTTCATAGATCATAGCAGTGCATTTGCATACTTTACTATCACGGTTAAGTACATGATTAATAACACAATAAAAGCCAAAAATAAAACCTTGGGGGGGGGGGGGATGGAACAACGAGCGTTTAGGAACGTTAAATAAGGACATTGCTTATATCATCTTTGTAACGAGCTATAAATTCTTCAAAAGAATTTGCCACTATTTCATAGCTACTACCACAGATCGCGTACACCTCATTTTTGTCACTATCATAACCGTACAACCTTATAGCAAATACCATGAGGTGTATTGAATATTCTGCAAACACAAAGCAATTTTCATGTTCCGGTAAGATATTAACTATTTGCCGGTAGTCTGGAGTTCCGCCATAATTGCCAACTTCATCCTTTACACTTTTAAATTCGGAAAATTTGTAAAACACAAACATGTCTTCATTATAAGAATCGATCTCTTCATCGCTTAGTTTTAAATAAGCGAGCAAATCGGCCGGAATGATTAATTTATTTCGGAATTGAAACAGACAAATTTCGTCCTCCAAAGTTAATTCAGGCCTTTTGGCTTTTTCAGGATAATCATAAGCCTGGCACAGCTCAATCAACATCCCATTAGCACTCTTTGGATGCACAAAACACACTAATTTATTATCTGCCCCCTGCTTAGGCTCATCATTCAGCAGCACAAACCCTTCACTTTTTAACCGGTGCATTTCGGCAACTATATCATCCACCTCAAATGCAATATGATGTATCCCCTCCCCTTTTTTGGCTATAAATTTGGCTATGGGGCTATCCTCGTTCAGGGCCTGCAGCAGTTCTATTTTGTTGGGGCCTGTTTGTAAAAAAGCGGTTAGTACCCCTTCGCTTTTTACGGTCTCGGTTTTATAAACCGGGGTATTTAAAAGCTTTTCATATATGTTGCCTGCAACGGTAATATCGGTTACGGCAATGCCAATATGTTCCACTTTGTTCATGTCCAAATATTGTAAATTAATGGTCAGCTTTGATAATTTACACTTTATTTTGAATGATTTTAAATAAAAACTTACTTATCTTTGTACTGTTAATATTACATAGCACATGAATATCCCCATTTATTTAGATAATAACGCAACAACACCGATGGACCCACGGGTTTTAGAGGCAATGTTACCTTATTTTACCACAAAATTTGGTAACGCAGCCAGCCGTAACCATCCATTTGGCTGGGTAGCCGAAGAAGGTGTTGATTATGCACGCGAGCAAGTGGCCAAACTGATAGGCGCAAACGAAAAAGAAATCATCTTCACTTCGGGCGCTACCGAATCAGATAACCTTGCTATTAAGGGTGTGTTTGAAATGTATAAAGACAAAGGTAACCACATTATAACAACCGTTACCGAACACAAAGCCGTACTTGACGCTTGTAAACACGTTGAAAAACTGGGTGGTAAAGTTACTTACCTGCCGGTTAAAGAAGATGGTTTACTTGACCTTGCCGTATTAGAAGCAGCCATGACCAGCGAAACTATCCTGGTATCGGTAATGCATGGCAACAACGAGATTGGCGTTATCCAACCTATAAAAGAAATATCTGCCATTGCCCACAAATACGGCGCCCTGTTTATGACAGATGCTGTACAGGCAGTTGGTAAAATACCTGTTGATGTTAATGCTGATGGTATCGACCTTTTGGCACTATCGGCACACAAAATATACGGTCCTAAAGGTGTTGGCGCATTATACGTTAGGCGTAAAGGACCACGTGTTAAAGTTACGGCCCAAATGGACGGTGGTGGCCACGAGCGCGGCATGCGTTCAGGTACCTTAAACGTACCGGGCATTGTTGGCCTGGGTAAAGCCTGCGAGCTTTGCGGCCTGGAAATGGAAAGCGAAGCCAAACGTTTATCAGCTTTACGCGATAAACTGGAAGCTGCTTTAACCGTACTGGAAGAAAGCTATGTAAACGGAAACGTTGAGCACCGCTTACCACACGTTGCCAATATATCATTCAAATACGTGGAAGGTGAAGGCTTAATGATGGCGATGAAGGATTTAGCTGTATCATCAGGTTCGGCCTGTACATCAGCTTCGTTAGAGCCATCGTACGTACTGAAAAGCTTAGGCTTATCAGACGACCTGGCACACTCATCAATCCGTTTTGGCCTGGGCCGCTTTACTACCGAAGAAGAAGTTGATTACGCTGTTGAAGTAACCAAAAACTCGGTTACCCACCTGCGCGAACTTTCACCACTTTGGGAAATGTTTAAAGAAGGCATCGACCTTGACTCCATTGAGTGGGCAGAACACTAAATAGATATGCAAATGTGCAGATTTCAAATGTGCAGATGCCTTAACTGATAAAATAATATACGAGTAGAATTTAATCACTAATTCAATAACTCACTAATTCAATAATTAAAAAAATGGCATATTCAGATAAAGTAATCGATCACTACACTAACCCCCGCAATGTGGGCACTTTGGATAAAAGCAGCCACAAAGTAGGTACCGGCTTAGTTGGTGCACCTGAATGCGGCGACGTAATGCGCCTGCAAATTGAGGTGGATGATAACAATGTTATCACCGATGCAAAATTTAAAACCTTTGGTTGCGGTTCGGCAATTGCTTCTTCGTCTTTAGCTACCGAGTGGTTAAAAGGCAAAAGCATCGACGATGCAATGAAAATTGACAACATGGATATTGTTGAAGAACTGGCTTTACCACCGGTAAAAATTCACTGCTCAGTACTGGCAGAAGATGCCATCAAAGCAGCAATCAACGATTTCCGCGTTAAAAACGGCTTGGAAGCAATTGCAAGCGAAAAAGTACACCACTAATTTAGTAGTAAGTATCAAGTAGTAAGTATCAAGATTTTTTTGATGCTTACTACTTGATACCTGACAACTGATTTAATGATACTGAAAGTAGTAACTTGTTTATTAGACAATCAAATCTTACTACTTGATACTTACTACTTGATACTAAGACAATGGTAACTGTAACTGATAAAGCAAAAAGTAAAATAGAACACCTGATGCAGGATGGCGGGCTTGATGCCTCGTATTTTCTGCGTGTTTCTGTACAGGGTGGCGGTTGCTCGGGTTTATCATACAATTTGGATTTTGATAACGAGGAAAAAAAAGGCGACCAGTTTTTTGAAGACCAGGGAATCCGTATGGCTTTGGATATGAAATCGTTCCTGTACCTTGCCGGCACCGAGCTTGATTTTAGCGACGGCCTTAACGGTAAGGGCTTCAATTTCCATAACCCTAACGCCAGCCGTACCTGCGGCTGCGGCGAAAGTTTTTCTGTATAAAATTATATACTTTATATATAAAAGAGGCTCCTGATTGGGGCCTCTTTTTGTTTTGAGGCTTTTTTAAAGTCGTTTAAAAATAGATCAACAATTGGCATTGTTATGTTAAAAGCAGGGGCACTAAAGGAAAGCTGAGTTATAAAATTTCGCAATTTATGAAGGGGTAAATGACGTATATCGCATGGCGGCGACGACTCACCCCGACGAGGCTAACGCCCGTCTGCCCCTCTCTCCGACTGCGTCGCATAGAGGGGCGGAGAAAAAATAAAAAATGAGCTTCACCCTTTGCGGCGAAGCCGGAGAGAGGGTCGGCCAGCGCAGCGTAGACGGGGTGAGTCGTAGCCAGCGTTCAAAGCCAATGTTTCTCAACCCTCTTTGCGGCGCAGCCGGAGAGAGGGTCGGCCAGCGCAGCGTAGCCGGGGTGAGTCGTAGCCGGCGTTCAAAGCCAATGTTTGTCTAAAACCGAACTGCTTCATTAAAGTATAAAAATTAAGCGTTATAACCGGGATAATAACTAACTTGTACCAAACACCTAATAACCATATCCACTATGTCGTTCCTTTTTAAATTACCCTTTCTATTGCTATTAAGCGCACTGTTTGCCTTTAAACAAACAGATTATAAAGCTGATGTAGAAATTATTAAAGCTTCAAGAGCAGCATCTAATAATGCCATTGCCAAACACGATGTAGACGGTATATCCAAATACTGGCTACCCGATTTTGTGCAAACCATAGGCAGGGGAATTACCACTACCGGCAAGGATAGCATAGCCGCAGGCTGGAAACAGCTATTCAAAATCAACAAAACCGTTGCTTATGTACGTACTCCGGTAACCATTACCGTAGGCGACAACGGCATCATGGCCTGGGAAACCGGCAACTGGACAGCCACCAACTCCTACAGCAAAGGCGGCAATTACTCGGCCATGTGGCGTAAAATTGATGGCAGCTGGAAATTACAGGCAGAGTTGTTTGTATCGTTAAGGAAATTATAAAATGGGCTGTATCTGGGAGAGCACCGAAAATACACAAATAAAGCCCGATGCACCTAATGCAACAGTTATCTTCAATCTCATATCTCACATCTCAAATCTATCACAGCGTACGCCGCCGGTAGAAGCGGCGCCAGGCTATCCACTCATACTGCGCGAGGCCTTATTCACAGGCCGGTACCCGTTTCTATCCTTTACGCGAGCTGCGGGTATACAAAAACACCCGGATGAAATTGAACATCCGGGTGTTGCATATTTATTTTGCGAAAATACTGTAGGTATAAACTACAAGCATGGCCGTTCGAAGTCGGAGACATTTGAACAGCGGAAGGTAAGGGACAACCGGGGGTTAAACAGGTAGTCTTCAAATTATTCTGCTGATCCAGTTTTGTGCATTTATTCAAGTCATCATTACCTACCAGAAAACGGATATTAGAATAAAGCTCTAACGCTGCATTTACTTTGTTTATGCAGTCCTGTGCATCATTAAATGATTTCATCTGCTACGATATAAAAAATTATTTTGTAAAAAAATCCGGTAAAACTTGTTTTAAAATATCTTTCGTGAGTTTGGCCATTGGTCGCTTATTAAAATTCTTTTCATCAAAGTAATTGCCGAAGTAGAACCTATAAAACTCCTCTTTGTTTGTGTCAAGCAAGCTAAATACCTTATACAGGGTATCGGCATTATCTTCTCCATAACGAATCGCTTTTAAGTACAATTCACCAACTATATCGGTATGGGAGTTGTAGATGTCCTGTAGCTTAAAGAGCTGGCAATTGCCTTCGCTGTTATCTACGTCGTTACCCCAAACCTTGCGATACTTTGTATTAGTGTCATGAATACCCATTTCCAGCTTGATCTCGAAATTTCGACGATCACTTAGGTCAGGACAAACTTTACTGATATCTGTACGAAAAAAACAATCATCGCCAAAACCAAAAAGGTAAGGATGCAAGTGTGTGCCGGGCGTAATTATTGTTGCCGTTTTCAGACTGGAGTTACAGAAATAACAGGACGGGATCAAATTATAAAAGCTAATCCCCAAAAATGGATGTCTGGAATGCGGGAAAAAGTGGTCAAAGGTTGGCCTGATGATCTGGTTTTTATTTTTATCGATCACGGTATTAATATAATTCCTGTTGCAATAAGGACAGGTATTAATATCCAACTCTGATGCTACTGAATAAGCATGTTTATCAAAAAGGGCATAATCGAGTATATGGTCCAGTAATTTCCACACGCCATGCGCGTTGCCGCCTGGCAACGCGTCTATACCGAGATCCTGTTGCAACTGATGATCTAATCCATACGCATCCGTGGCACTAACTAGTATGATGCTTTTAAGGTTTGCTTCATGTCCGAGATAATCCAATATATCAATTATCGTTTGGCGATTAGGGGTTACCCATGCTTGTAAATTGCCAATATTCACCCTGTCAAATTGCGCCAGTGAACCGACCTTGTTAACTAATAAGCGGTTGGTGCAAGCCATCCGGGAGTTACCATTAAAAGCATAATCCTCTAAGTCTGCAATATTGCCGGTAATCAATACTTCGAAAATCTTTTGGTAGAAACTTATTCTTGCTTGGCAGGAAATCTTGATCTGATTGAAGTAGTCTAAGGCTATACGGTCAATTTCCTCATGCTCTATCTGAATCATTCCTTTTTTTATTTCGTAGATTTCTTAAATAATCCAGTTCTGATGAGCGTTGCTCAAAAATCTGGTCAATGGCAAAAAAATCAGAGCGCTGGGCAATCAGCTCGATAATTTTGCTTTTTAAAAATTGCTCACCTATTATAGCTATGCGGTTCTTATAATAGAACTCGTAACGTTCTAGGCTAATGTTATCCTCCATCTTTATATCTTCGATCAGGTCATTCAGGTACTTGCGGGCATATTCCCCCATTAGGCCATCTGCCAAGAAAAAGGAGTTGGTGAAAAGTTCGTGAATATTGGCCGCAAATGTTTCGGTGTGAATTTCATTGGGCGACACGACACAATGACCAATCGAGTTTTTTTTCAGGAAGATCAGGTTTTGTTTTGGTAAGTCCGAAACAATAAAGGGCGAGTGGGTAGATAAGACCAATTGCACTTTATTATTATGGAAGATGAACGAAATTCCCTCCATCAAATAATGAATGTAATTTTTCTGCCATTGGGGATGAAAATACAAATCGCCTTCATCAATCAACAGTACAAGATTCTGCCTTCCTATTTTTCGCTTTATTTCATATAGTCTTGAAAAATGTGTAAGCAAGGCTTCCTCGCCCGTGCTTAGACCATTGCCCCAGGAATAATCCATAAAATTAATCTCGTCGCCGTAAGTGATATCAAAGATCCTACCGAGCAAATCCCATAAGTGAGTATCAACCTTGAAAGAAAAACTGGTTGGTGATACTTCAACTGTAGGCTCTGGCAGTAGAGTCGCATTTTTAAGTGCAGTATTAAAACCGCGGCCTAAAATACCTCTTATCAGCCTTCGTTCTTTTTCATTTTCGGGTGAAAGATTTAATTCATCAAGCGTTTTTCTAATCGCATTATAAATATCTTTAGGTTCACGAAGGATCATGTTTAGCATACCATCAAGATCGCCTTTTGTAAAGGAATTGAAGTCAAATAGCTTATTACGTATCGCATAATAAAAAGTACATAGATACAGCAGGTCAAAAAAAGCTTCCTTTTTACTTCTACCATTTAGTAAAAGTTCTAAGGCCAAACTGTGTATTTCGATAAGCTTCTCGGCATATCTGAAAGATATATTACGGACGTCGGTATTAGTTAAGTATTGAAAATCGTTAAAGTTGAATTTAATCGTAATGTCTGCGGGTAATTCCGGGAGGTTGCTCGTCTGATGCTTATCAGCGTAGGTAATAAAGCGCACGTTGGATTTCAATTCCGTTTTATAAAAATCCTTTAGATAAGAGGGGTAGGGGTCATTAATCCGGTCCTGATTCTTGTTCTGTGATTGACGGACAGCTATCTTCTCCTGTTGCGGGATGTATTCTTTTAGAAATGCTTCCATCCGTGCATTCGTGGATTGATTTTCAATTCCACGATAAATGTCTTCTCTATGGCTGTCAAAATTTGCGCTCAAATAGGCGCAAGTGGTGTCTACAAAAGGATATTCAAATCCGTTGATCTTGCCACCGTCGCCGGCCCAAGTGGTAAGCGTGTATTTAAGTGCGCGCTTAACGGCGTATAATCTTTTTACCTCTTGATCAGCGTTGACGGAAACATGTAAGGCATGCATATTGGAAAGGCCACCATCGCTGTAATAATAAGTAAATATTGTTTTCTGCTGAGTATCCAGAAAACAAAAGAAAAGTGGGGAAGTAAGTCGCGGTAGTTGCCCGTATAGCATCTTCAGACAATGCATTAAAGATGATTTGCCAGCCCCGTTCCGGCCGACAACCCCCGTTACGGTTAATAGCTGTGAAGGGAAAATATCTACGTAAGATTTATTTAAACTTATCGATAGTCTATAACCATCGGGCTCCACCCTATTTTCAAGGATGAATTTATTATTGAAAGTAAATCCCTGCTGCTTTATTTTCCTAAAGTCTTCTATCCATAAATACAAAAGTTCCATTGTTGAAGGATTATATTTTTATCCGATTATAATAGTTCCTGCCGGGCAGGCAATCTTTATTTCTTCTTTAGATTGATATTAACCGATCCACAAGCACACCTGAGTGTATCTCTTTCGCCTCTCTCGGGTATGAGGTATAAAGCCGATCTGCAACTATCTTCAGAACAACAAAACCCCTCGATGAGGTTTTGATAGGCTTTAACAACCGGTGTAAAGTCCTTTTCTTCAAGATTTGCCCATTCATTATAATGTATGGCAGCATTAGTTTGCCATTGTTCTAACTGCGATTGGGAAATCAGCTCTTTGAACCCAGCACGTTTTTCCTTTAATTTTTCTTCAAGATCCGTTTTTCCCCATGAGTTTGCTGCTTTTATTCCATCCTCCAGTAGCTTTGAAAACTGCGAGGTTGCTGCGGGTAATAAGTCACCTAACATAAACTGGGCATCTCCCCTAAACTCTACTCTTGCGCGTAATTTATGGCTGATGTCGGCGGAAATATATTCAAGGTAATGGCGTAACAGTGCCGCCGCGGCCCGTACATCATTTTTCTTTAGATAATCTGCTATTTCTCCCCAAACATCCTGTTCATTCCACTCGTTAGGGCCATTATCAACATCCCATTTTCTAAATTGTATCGAAGATCCCGATTGTATTAGACCGGCTGTTTTCATGTGTTTCAACCATACGTCGTCATGTGTGGTCAAAATGAATTGAGTGTTTGGGAATTTCTCCTTTAATAATTTGCACACTTCACGTCTGTGACCAGTATCCACAGACATTAAAACATCGTCAAGAACTGCAAATGTAAAGTTGTCGCCGAGAATATGCTTCATCAACGCTAAATAAAGACATAGCCCCATTCCATCCTGATGCCCCTCGCTGTGATATGCCCCTGGTGGGAAATACCCCCGTCCATAAAAATCCACGTTGAAACCAAGTTTTCCTATAGAAGGCGTAAGTTGTGCGGTAAACTCTGATTCGTCATCATCATTAATGAAGCGGTACAATTCAGTAAAATTAGCTTCAACATCTTTATAAAGTTCCTCAAGCGTACTTGTTACCACTTTACCGTAGGTATCAGATACGTTTGAACTGATCGCTTCTTTATCGACTGCCTGTTTATGATTAGCTGATATAACCCTGTAATTGTCCAGCTTTTCCTGAGCAATGATCAGGTAATCACGGGCTGCATCCTGCTGTGATGGCTCAGGAATAGCTTTTACCGCTGTTTCAATCGATGCCACCAATTGATCGACTTCTTTTGGCACCTCACCGTAGGTGGATAAGCTTTCCATTAATTCACTTATAGGTAAAAAAGCTTTTATTTTATTGAGTTTAGTTTGTATCGCCGTAGTAAAAGTATCAAAAGATTTTGTTTCGATGACCGGCTTTAACAAGGTACCATATTCTTTTACAGCACGAACTTCGCTAAGTATTTTTCGTAATGTATCACAATACGGTTCCAGTTCTTTCTCTACGGCAGTTCTCTTTGCGGAAACAGCCTCAAAATTATCCAGCTTCTTTTTCAAGATTGCCTTTAATTCATCAATGCCTAATTCAGTATCGCAAACGGGGCAACAATCATCTTCCACGAATTGGACAGCAGAACGGAGGAAGCCTTCCCGCGTCAGACTGGTCAGTAAGATGGTGTCGATGCTTAAAGCCTCAATTTTCGCCCTTATATCTCTTAAATCATGGGTTTGACCGGAGTTATTATAAGATTTTAAAAGTTCCTTTAAACTATCAATTGCAAGTAATGCATGGGGTTTGGAAATATTGATAGCTTTGTCTGCCGTATGCAAAGTTAATCCGTCGCGAAACGAAGTAGTTGCGGTTAGTTCTGTTAGGGCTGGCAAGCCTAATTGTTTACGCCTACTATTTACGGCCGCCAATATTTTATCCGCAGTAAATTCCGAAATGTCTAACGCAGTAAGTAACTGTTGTTTTGCATCATCTTTTTGTTTCTTTAATGGAACAATATCGCGCTTATCTGCATTTGCAATTTTTTGTAAAACAGCCCTTAAGTTCTCCACTTTTTCGAGCCGTAGAAGCACTTGAACTTCTTTAGCACGATCTCCTGGCGTTGAAATGACATACTTAATAAGTTCACGCCTTGATAATGTGAACTCAGGATGCCTTGCGACTTCGTTAAGAATATCTAAAATCTCGGGTGAAGATGGTTTAATAAGGGGGTTCTGAATATCATTAACACTACGCTCTATGACGACCTCTTTATTTAAGGATGGAATAAATACTGTAATGATGACTTTGGATTTAGCCGGATTACTGCGGCTATCAACGTGTGGAGCATGTTCTTTTAATGAAATTCCACCCGTTCCACTTCCGGCCAATCTCGAAATATCTCCTGTTAATCCAAATTCAAGCGCATCAACAATTCCGCTTTTGCCAGTACCGTTCTTTCCGCAAATTGCAAAGTTTTTCTTTTTAAAGTCAATTGCGAGGTGTCTAATTCCACGAAACTCAAAGACCTCAATCTTTTTAACCAATATCATAATCCGGTATTTGGTAACAAAGCAGCCCTAAGTGTTTGTTCAGTAAAATTCCCTTCTGTCACAATGTTTTTTTCAAGTTGCTCAATTACTGTAATTGGAACTTCAGACTTCTTTAACTCTTCAATTAATTGGGTAAATATTTTTTGAGGAATATCGGAGGTATCTGGTTTAGGTTGGTCGGTGTTATCCATATACAATAATACCTAAAATACATGAGACTACGATAAATAAATTAGGGGTAAATCTCTGATATTCTTGATAATAGCGGACTGCCCCCGCTCTCCGAAGTGTTCCGCTGTTCGAATGTCTCTGACTTCGAACGACTATGCCTGTAGTTTGCAACTACCCGTATGTATAGCAAAAGTAGCTTATAGACTACTTTACATATTGGTTCGAAGTCGGAGACATTCGAACAGCGGGCGTTTTCTCCCCTAAAGCTGGCGCACGCGTCAGCAGTGTTTTTTTCAGAAGCTATATCTTAGCAAAAGCCAACAATGCTTACAAAAATTTCTGTAATTTTATCTCTCAGCACAGGATGTTGGTATTTGTTAATGAATTGTTGTCAATCATTTTGCAGGCAGAAACCATACCCTTTGCTCCCTTTTATATACTTTTCTTATCCCGAACTCGCGTTAATAAAAATTTGAATGAGGTTAAAAACTATTGATGCGTCATCATTAACACCGGCGGAAATGCAGGGTTATTTGCACTATGCCATTGCACCCCGGCCTATATGTTTTGCATCCACCATTAATAAAAACGGCGAGGTTAATTTAAGTCCGTTTAGTTTTTTTAATGTGTTTAGCATCAATCCACCGATATGCGTTTTTTCGCCGGCAAGCAGGGCGCGGGATAACACCACTAAGCATACGCTTGAAAACGTTTTGGAAGTACCTGAATGTGTGATTAATATTGTGAACTATGATATGGTTCAACAAACCTATTTAACCAGTATAGATTATCCGAGAGGAGTAAATGAGTTTTCGAAAGCGGGGTTTACTGAATTGGCTTCGGAGACGGTAAAACCACCCAGGGTAGCGGAATCGGCCGTTCAATTGGAATGTGTAGTGAATGATGTGATATCGTTAGGGAAAAACGGAGGAGCAGGTAATTTGGTTATTGCAGAGGTGAAACGGATTCATATCAATGAAGATATTTTGGATGCTAATGGCCAAATAGACCCTCGTAAAATAGATTTGGTGGCTCGCTTAGGCGGCGATTGGTATTGTAGGGTAACCAGCGATAATTTATTTAAAATTGCCAAACCAATAGATAATGCCGGAATAAGTATCGGCGTAGACGCTTTCCCTGAAGAGGTTAAAAACTCCAGCGTATTAACCGGGAATAATTTGGGGTTATTGGGGCTTGTTAAAACGCTGCCATCCGATGAGGAGGTAGCAGCCTTTAGCAAAACCGATGAAATGAAGGAACTGCTTGATGCTGCCACCGACAGCCACACCCGCACCATACGCCTGCATTTAAAAGCCAGGCATTTGTTAGATAACGGCCGCGTAATGGATGCATGGAAAGTGTTGTTGATGTAGTTTATTTATTTTTCCATTTCCAACGAAAGAGATCTCCCTTAGCGCAAGGTACTGTAGACATTAAGCGATGGCGGACTTGTGATTTTCTTAGTCTGAAAGTTCTGCCTCTATGAAGTGTCTCGTCGTAAAAAAGCTTAAATTTTATCAACACCAACACATAAACCGATTTAGCAATTACTTACCAATAAAGATTTAACATTTCAGAAAAATCGGTTTAGCATACCCGAAGCTTGCGTTAAGGATTGACGTGGAAAGCCCGGAGCACGTGTTGGCTGTGCGGGCATTGGCCTGCGAGGACTTGAAACAGAAAGCCTGACCGCCGCTTCTACCAGCGGGGGAACGCCCGGGAGGAGAGTCAAGAGATTAGAGTCAAGAATCAAGATGGGAGAATGCGCGACGGTTGAAAAATAGCGTGAGATAGCAGGGCGGCAACATCTCCGTACCCTTGTTGGTGTCCCGGCCCGAACTTTATTGGGGTTGTCTCCACAGGGGTGCGGAAGATTTTTGATTCTCTGCTTGGGGAGCAACGCGGCGGGGCAAATGCATCTGAATAGCTAATGGAATAAGCGATATAAGCATCAAACGACACCTTGTTTTTATTGGCTGATCCTGGTTAAATGATCCGGCTACCGAAGGGATTTGTATTGGCCAATAACAGGCACAAATATTAGGATGCGCCTACATCGCGCGGTCAATTTAGTGTTAACCATGATTAATTATAAAATATTGATTATTAGATATTTAAAAATGCTTTATCTGAAATGTGTTAAGTTATGTTAACCCAATTAAATGCATTTTCCCTGAGGGTTGCTGTCGGAAATGAGCGCAAAGGCAGGCAGGGGTTTATACGAGCGACAAGTTACAAAGCGACATGAACGCCTGATTTAACCCCTAACTCCTCTTCCCCAGGGAAAGAATCGCACACACCCTGCCTTTTTTATTTCGTCCAGAACCCATATGGAAAGAAATAAATCCTGGATGACCTGGGCGGATTTTTTAAAACATATCCGCAGCCTCCACACCTTCCGGTACAGCCTGCTCTACGCTCCAGTGTTCGGCTATTTTATCAGCCTCAACCCTGAAGATCTCGTAAAATACAAACCCCTTCCCTCCTCTTTTAAATTGCGATTGAACCATAACAAAATCACCCTCGGCAATAACGCGGTGAATTTTCATTTCGCGGTTATGGTCGTTCAATAGGTATTCGTCCAATGATTTACCGGTGTTGGTAACGGCGGGGTCATGTTCTGTATAATCAGCCTTAAGCAATTCAGCGGGCATCTTTTTATGGAGGATAGCCTGATAAAATGCGTTTACAACCTGCTTACTTTTTTCTGCAGATGCGGCAGCATCAATTTCGGCAGTTCCGTTGGATGCGGTGATGATTAGCCCGGTTTGGTCGGGTATTTCCTGTATGGCATCCCAATGCCCGGCCAGCATCCCGTTTTCGAGTTCGAACAGATCGATAACAACCATCCGTTTGCCCATGAATTGAATATCAAGGTGGGCAACCACCATGTCACCTTCCTGTATGGCCCTTACAATGGGCGATTTGGCCCCTTCAGGCGGCGGAGGCAAGGTTTTAAGGTAATTGATCATCCCGGTAATACCGGCCCTGCCCTGGGGAACTGTTGGATTGTGCTGCTTATAGTTTTCCAGCACAAATTCGGGGATAAGTTCGGCCTTGCGCTGGCCAACAATCAGCTTATAAAATGATAGTACTTTTTGTTTATTGGTTAGGGTATCCATAGGAGTATTTGCTTTGGCAGGGCCAAACGCGCATAAAATAATGCAGCATATGCCCATTGCCGGTAAGTTTGTAATTTTCATTACGAATGATTAGAAATATAAAAATTGAAACGTATTTAACACTTACACTGAGAAATCAGCGCTTCCGGGAACCTGTATGAACAGGCCGGGCATCAGGCTACCCTTTGTTGATATGTAGTTGAAGTAATTATGGAATAAAGATAGTGTTTTGGACAAAGGATGAAAGACTTTTGGATAAAAGATTTTCAGAAAGGAATCAAGGATAAAGCCAATGACTAATGACAACGTAGCGAATGACTAATGACTAAAAAACTTCGGGAACTTTGTAAAACCGGTTATCGAAATTTACCAAAAACAACTCGGTTGTTGCGCGGGTAACGGCTGTATAAAACCAACGGAGAAAATCCATATTGATCATTTCGTCGGTTACGTAACCCTGGTCAACAAAAACGGCGTCCCACTGGCCACCCTGGGCTTTATGGCAGGTAATGGCATAAGCAAATTTGATTTGCAGGGCATTATAATATGGATTTAGCTTTAGCTCATTGTGCATGGCCCGCTTGTTGGTAAGGTGGGCGTAATCTTTCATTACTTCCTCGTAAAACTTTTTTTGGTTTTCCTGCGATAAAGCCGGGGAATCGGCATACAGGGTATCCAGTAATATTTTACAATCCAATACTGGGTCTTCGGCGTAGTCAATAAATTCTATCTGCACATCGGCAAAACGGAAACCGTACATTTCTTCCGTCCGGCGCACTTTACGGATCCGGGCAATATCGCCATTGGCAATAAAATCGGTGCTATTTTCCTCGTTATCCTTGAGCCAGAAATAGTTGTTTTTTACAATCATAATCTGGTCGCCGCCGGTTAGCTCCTCTTCCCGGTACAAAATCCGGTTGCGGATCTGGCCATTGTACAGGTTAGCGTTTTTGTTCGACCGGCAGATGATGAGTGTTCTGTCGTAACCGTATTTCCGGTAGGCGTATTCAAGCCCCTCGGGCAACCGTTCGCCTGTCATCCTGAAAACGTCTTTATAGCCCTTGGTCACAATTTTAGGGGCAACCGCTTCATCTTTCCTGATCAGGTCGCGAATTTCGGTCGCGTTAAATAATATCCCCGAGTCCTTTTGCTGGCGCAATACATCGGTCAGCTCATATTTAAAAATAGTGAGGCCGAACTTATCCTGCATAATTTTTTCGCTCAGGGCCGGGCTGGTATCTGAGCCCACGGGTGGCAACTGGGCAGTATCGCCTACCAGCATTAATTTACAGTTTTTATCGTTGTAAACATACCGCAGCAAATCAAACAACAGCGAAACCCGACCGCCTATGGATTCGTCGCTGATCATGGATGCCTCATCAACAATAAACAACGTATCGCTCGATAGGTTATCGGCAATGGCAAAGCCATCATCAAGCGTTAAGGCAGCCTTTTTACGGTAAATGCGCTTGTGAATAGTGAACGCCTTTTTACCCGAGTAATTGGTAATCACTTTAGCTGCCCGGCCTGTAGGCGCCAGCAGCACCGAGCGATAATTATACTGCTTGAGCGCTTTTACCAATGCCCCCACTATGGTAGTTTTACCGGTACCGGCGTAGCCCCGCAATATAAAACACTCATCACCTTCGCGGCTTTGCAAAAAAGTGTGCAGGCGGTCAAACAGTTCCAGTTGCTGGCCGTTGGGGGTATGCGGAAATGCTTTGCGGATATGATCAATCACTGTCACCCTGCAAAAATGCTGATAAGTAATTGAAAAACCCTTAGCCATATTAAAAAGCTACGCAGATTAGTTATAAATTTGGCCATGGAATTTGAGGAATACAAGCAGGAAGAACAGGGCGAAGAAGACTACGTAGATATTTATTCGCGGAAGGCAATTTTTGGCTTTGCAATTTTCAGCACAATGTACGCAGGTGTGTTATTGATTATCAATTTATGGGTTGCGGGATATAAGCAAATCATAAGCCAGGTAGTTCTTTTTATTTTAGGCTTCTCATTTCTGTCACGTTACCTTGTTCAACTTTTAGGGTTTAAAATAGATGTTGTAGCATTGCAAAAAACAATCGCAGCAAAAAAACAGTTTACTAACGAGCAGATTTTGCAGTTATCATCTATAACTGCCATACAAATAGGACTCAACGTTATTGCAGGCTTGGTGCTTACCCGTTATTTTTTCAAAAAGTACTTTCCTGACGACGACTATTACCCAAGGCCTATTTATAGACCTGTGATCATTTTTATCATCCTTATCCTTTTTTTGGGATTTATATTATAAGCGTCGTGTTTTCTACAAGCATTTATGTTGCCTCCTATATGGTATCTGCTAAAAAATATTATATCAATTCCAAATAAAAAAGTGCTCTCAAATTAAATGAGGGCACTTTTACTTTCTAACGTTATAAATGGAAAAGCGCGCTACAAGAATCGGATTTACGGAAGCATTTCACTAAAAAAATTTAACTTGAGGGCACTTAAATCGCTCATTTTTGCTATGGATTCTACGTTAGGTACTTTGATTGTCGCTGCCCTATTTATCTTTGGTATCTACAAGGGCATAAACTTTTTATTCAGTCTTCTTCCCGATTCATCTTTCCGAACATTTATGTTATCAGCATCAGGAAAAGTTTTAACTGGCTTTATTTCGCCAATAGTCTTTTATGCATTGTTCGTGTTTGTTGCAATAAATATTTTACATATTCACTGCTAAAAAATATTACTTTTGTTTAAACCGGCATGAGCGAATATAACTACAATTACCATGATGATGACTTTAGCCTTGATAAGGCGCAAGGTTATACTTTACTGATACAAATTGATAAAACAACGTTTACCTACGCTGTTACCGATCAAAATAAGCTGATTGCGGTTGCCGACAATCACCCGCTGGATGAATTAAGTAACCCCGAAGAACTACTGGACCTGTTATCGGCAAATTTTAAAAATGTAGTTATTGGTTTGCCTGCAACCGGTTTTTCGCTGCTGCCACAAACTGTTTTTAACCCGGACAAACTTACCGACCTGGCCCGTTTCCTGGATGTGAAAGTCGACGAAAAGGTATTATCGCAACCACTGGACAGCCGCAATGTCATTATTTATAAAACGCCCGAAACTGTATTAAACGCCGCCGATGAATTTGGCTTACGCAACACTGTTTACACATCAAAAGGCTGGTTAAATGCTTTGGCCCGCAACCAACCGGGCGACAGAGACTTGTACGTAAACATTAATGGCGGTACCGTTGAAATTGCCAACTTTAACTTCAGCAAACTACGGTTTTACAACACTTTTGAATTTGATGGCGAAGATGAGCTGGCTTATTTTGTATCATTGGTAACTGATGAGTTAAACCTGCAACCTGCCTACACTTACGTTTACATTAGTGGAGATGTTGATGCAGGCGACAAAAACATTACCCGCCTGGCCGAGTTTTTTGGAAAGGTTGAGGTGAATACCACCAAAATTCTGCAAACCCCGCTTGAAATTGAGGGGCATAAAATACTGTCACTTTCTGCCCTGTCATTATGCGTATCATCGGAGGCACTTTAAGAGGATTAAGGCTTAATCCACCCAAAAACCTTCCCGTGCGCCCTACTACCGATCTGGCCAAGGAAGCACTTTTTAATATCCTTTTAAACCAGATAGAATTTGAAGGCATCAAAGTGCTTGATCTTTTTAGCGGCACCGGCAATATTTCATTGGAATTTGCTTCGAGGGGAGCAGCCGAGGTGATATCTGTAGACAGGAGTATTCATTGCGTTAACTACCTTAAAGATACATCGCGCCAGCACAAGCTTGACCAGGTGAAGGTGTATAAGGAGGATGTTTTTAAATATCTGCAAATGGAAACCGAGCAGTACGACCTTGTTTTTGCCGATCCACCGTATGACCTAAACAAGATCCCCGAGATACCGAAAATAGTTTTTGAACGGAACATACTGTTACCTGGCGCTTTGCTGATTGTGGAGCATCAATCGATGCAAAACATCAGCCAGCACCCGGCATTTGTGGAGCAGCGAAAGTATGGACATTCATCGTTTTCGTTTTTTAGGAACCAAGCCGACGAACAAGCTTAATCAACTCTCAGAATAGTCAAAGCGGTTTCTGCAAAAAGCTGAAGCTTTTCATCATCTGCATTGGTAATTATAGCGTCAACCTGGTTTATATCGGCAAATTTCAAATAAGTCTCATTATTTATTTTAGCGGAATCGCATAATATATAGGTAAAGGCACTTTGGTTGATATAAGCCGATGTTATTTCTGCTTCCAGTTCGCTGTTTGCAAATAAACCGTTTGGGGATATGCCGTCAACGCCTAAAAAAGCCTTGCCGGCTCTGTATCGGCCAATATGCTCGTTTGCTGCTTTGCCATGTACAGCCTGCCTTTTACTGTCAAACTCCCCGCCTATTATATTCAGGGATACCTGGCAGTTCTGTAATTCATAAATTACTGGCAAGGAGTTGGTTATCACTTTTATTTTTTTATTTTTTATAAACAGGCAAAGCCTGAAAACGGTACTGCCGCAATCCATAAAAATAATATCTCCGTCCTGTATATGTTCGGCAGCTTTGCGGCAAATATTGTCTTTAGCACTTGAATTTTGCGCCGCCTTATTTACAAAATCCAGTGGTTTTGCCAGAGGATCAACCTTCATGGCGCCGCCATGGGTACGGTAGAGCAAGCCGTCGCTGGCAAGTTGGTTTAAATCGCGGCGGGCGGTTATCTCCGAGATGGCGAGAGTTGCCGCCAGTTCTTTGATATCAACTTCGCCGGTGCTGTTTAGTTGCTCGAGTATTTTTTGTTTTCTTTTTTGAAAGTTCATTTAAATAACGTTCATTTGTTCAAAAATAATCAAAATAAATCAAAAACAATCAAATAAGATGAATAAAATCAGAATATTACGAACAGAGATTCTCTCCAAGAATTGGTATACACTCAATAATGTAACGTTTGAGGCTATTAGACAAGACGGATCGGTACACCTGCTCACTCGTGAGGCTTATGACAGGGGCAACGGTGCGACTATATTGCTCTACAATACTGATCTTAAAACTGTGATACTTACCCGCCAATTCAGGATGCCTACCTACATTAATGGTAACCACGACGGGATGCTTATTGAGTGCTGCGCGGGGCTGCTGGATGAAAACAACCCGGAAGATTGCATCAGGAAAGAAACAGAAGAAGAAACCGGCTATAAAATAACCAATGTAAAAAAGGTATTTGAGGCTTACATGTCGCCCGGATCGGTAACAGAAATACTTTATTTTTTTGTAGCCGAATACACGCCCGATATGAAAGTAAGCGGCGGCGGCGGCCTTGATGAAGAAAATGAAAACATAGAAGTATTGGAACTCCCTTTTACCCAGTCTTTAAACATGATCAACACCGGCGAAATAAAGGACGCCAAAACAATAATGCTTTTGCAGTACGCGCATTTAAACAACCTGGTATCATGACAAGTAAGCCATTAATCATTTTAATTGCAGGCCCCTATCGCTCTGGCACAAATGACGATCCCGAACTGATGGCCAATAATTTAAGAAAAATGGAAGAAATCGCGCTACCTATTTTCAGGGCAGGGCACATTCCGGTAATAGGCGAATGGCTGGCACTGCCCCTGTTAAAACAAGCAGGATCAACACATCCGGGCGATGAAACTTATCAGGAAATATCTTACCCGGTATCGCGCCGTATACTCGCTAAATGTGATGCCATTTTAAGGATACCCGGCGAATCAAAAGGAGCCGATGGCGATGTACAAATTGCCCTGGAGCAAGGCATTAAGGTTTATTATAACCTGGAAGATATTATTGCGCTTTAAATTCAACCGCGTGCTTAAACTTTAAAAATCATTGCTACTTTTGGTATAGTATTAATACCATTCTACTATGAAGATCGCCCTTTTCCCAGGTTCGTTTGATCCGGTTACCAAAGCACATGTGGATATCGTGAAACGCTCTGTTGGCCTGTTTGATAAGCTTTATATAGGCGTTGGTGCAAATAGCAGTAAACAAGGATTATTGAGTATAGAAACCCGGGAGCAAATGTTACGGGCTGTTTTTAAACACGACGACCGGATACACATTGTGGCTTACGAAGGACTAACCGTAAATTTTTGCAAAAGCATCGGTGCTGCCTATATGATCAGGGGCATCCGTACAGTATCTGACTTTGAGTACGAAAAAGCGATAGCCCAGATGAACCATGCATTAATGCCTGACATCGAAAGCATATTTATAGTAAGCAAGCCGGGCTATTCGTCTATCAGTTCAACCATCGTACGCGAAATTATGCGTCACCATGGCGATGTGGCCCAGTTTATCCCTTCAGAGGCATTAGCTTATTTGTAGCCAGCTTTTCTTTGTGCAATACATCCAATATAGATGGAAAAGTATTGTCAATAATAGGCTCAATGTGTTCTTTTTCAAACCAGCGTACATCGGTAATACCTTCTTCTTTTTGGGGCTTCAGTTTCTCTTTACCCTTGCAATCCATTTTAAACCAGTGTGTTTTTTTCAGCACTATTTCTCCGCGGTTTATATATACGTGGTAGGTTTTACAAATTTTCTCATTAAGCCTGCTTACTTTAATACCACACTCCTCTTCTACCTCGCGCACGGCGGCTTCCTTAACTTTCTCGTCTTTCTCTATTTTCCCTTTGGGCAAATCCCATTTATCATTACGGTAAATAAATAAATAATGGCCCGCGGTATTCTTTACAAGGCCACCTGCGGCCTCAATAACCGTAATGCTTTTTTTAACAGATTTTAAAAATTCTTTAACATTATTACATTTAATGTAGAACAGCTTTTTGGGGTTGGCCAGTATCCAGGTGTAAATTATTTTAAGATCAAAGGACTCTGCATCAAGCTTTTCGTATTTTTCTGATCCATGAGGTTCTGATTCAGTTAGCAGGATAACCTTTTCGTTAATATAAATTCTGTATTTTTGGGCCATGTTTAATAATAATGAGATAGAACAGCAGGTTGCCGAGTTCCTGCTGCAAATTAAAGCAATTAAATTACAACCTAATAATCCTTTTACATGGGCATCAGGATGGAAATCGCCTATTTACTGCGATAATAGGGTAACGCTCTCTCATCCTTCAATCCGCACCTATATCAGGCAACAATTAACTGTTATTATCCAGGAAAAATTTGGCAGTGTTGGTTGTATAGCTGGCGTTGCTACAGCAGGCATTCCACAGGGTGCCCTTGTAGCGCAGGAAATGGGCCTGCCGTTTATATACGTGCGCGCCAAAGCTAAGGAACATGGTACAGGCAGTTTAATTGAAGGCGATGTGCAAACCACTACCGGCAAAAGGGTTGTAGTAATTGAAGACCTGATATCAACCGGAAAAAGCAGCCTGCAAGCTGTCGACGCTTTAAAATCTGCCGGATTTGAAGTTGCGGGCCTTGCCGCCATTTTTAGCTACGGTTTTGATATAGCTACAGAAAACTTTAAAAATGCAGGTTGCCCTTTTGTAACGCTATCAAACTACAACGCATTGATAAAATACGCCGAAGCAAATCAATACATCAGCGAAAAAGATGTGGCCTTATTAGCGCAATGGCGAGAAAACCCATCTGCCTGGGGGCAAATAGCATCAAGCTAAAAATAGTTTTGAGTTATGAGTATTAGGTCGCGAGCTTCATTGTTCCATCTAAAACTTATAACTCTCCACTCAAAACTTAAAACCTCTTATGAGTACATTTACCAGCGCTATAAATATAAACAAGCCGATAAACGAGATTTACAACTACCTGGCCGATTTTAATAATCACCAAAAATTAATGCCGGATAGCATACAGGAGTGGGTTTCTACTACCGATGAAGCCAGTTTCAGCATACCCAATATGGCCAAACTATCATTAAAGATAGATAGCCGCGTGATAAATCAGGAAATTGTAATTAAACCGGCAGCTAAACCACCCTTTGCTTTAGAACTAAAATGGTCGCTATCCCCAAATAACGACCAAACAGATATTGTTTTTACTATTAATGCAGAGTTAAGCATGATGCTGAAGATGCTTGCTTCCGGTCCCCTGCAAAAATTAGCCGACCATGAAACGCAAAGTTTAAAAGGTATATTAGCCTAAATTTGCGCTGGCGTTTAACGGGTATTAATATACCTTGCGTTTTTGTATATTGTTGAAAGCTATTACTACGTTGATAATAATTAAGCTAACTATTAGTGCTCCCATGACTGTTAAAAATTAAATTTTAATTAATATATAATAATATAGTCAAAGGTTGTTCCATAGGTTCATGATCTGGTAAATTATGATATTTAACGTATGAATCAGCCGTTTAGTTTCAAGCACGCAAATATTTTGTGCAATTGCATCCACGGTTGCCAAAAAAAATGGGCAAACAAATTCTTCCCCATTTCCCCAATCCTTTACACAAACATAATATCAGCTTAATTTACCATAAACGAAGTTTTTAGCTTATTTTTGCGCCAAATTACAGGTGCAGCATGATCACGGTATCCAATCTATCTTTACGTTACGGTAAACGTACTTTATTTGAAGACGTTAATCTTAAATTTTCTCAGGGCAATTGTTACGGCATTATTGGTGCTAACGGCGCCGGTAAATCGACATTTTTAAAAATTCTTTCGGGAGATATTGACCCTACCAGCGGTTCGGTAAGTTTTACTCCCGGTGAACGAATGGCAGTATTAAGTCAAAACCATTATGCTTTTGACGAATTTACAGTACTTGAAACCGTAATGATGGGCCACAAGGAAATGTATGCTGTAATGAAAGAAAAAGATGCAATTTACCTTAAAGAAGATTTTACTGATGCCGATGGCGAACGCGCCGGCGAACTGGAAAATCTTTTTGCCGAAATGGACGGTTGGAATGCCGAAAGTAATGCTGCCACCCTTTTAAGCAACCTTGGCATAAAGGAGGAATTCCATTATAACCTTGTAAAAGATCTGGATAATACCCAAAAAGTACGTGTGTTACTGGCACAAGCTCTTTTTGGCAAACCTGACATTTTACTATTGGATGAGCCTACCAACGATCTGGACATTCATACCGTAAGCTGGCTGGAGGATTTTTTAGCTTCATACGAGGCTATCGTTTTGGTAGTATCGCACGACAGGCACTTCCTGGATACCGTGTGTACCCACGTGGTAGACATCGACTTTGCCAAAATGACCATTTATACCGGTAACTATACTTTCTGGTACGAATCGAGCCAGCTTGCGCTGAAACAACGTTCTGACCAGAATAAAAAGACGGAAGAGCGGGTTAAAGAACTGCAGGAGTTTATCCGTAGGTTTAGCGCCAACGCATCAAAATCAAAACAGGCCACCAGTCGGAAAAAAGCGCTGGACAAAATCAATATTGACGAAATTCAACCATCAAACCGTAAATATCCGGGCATCATATTCAACAACCTTGGCCGCGAAGCAGGTGACCAGATATTACAGGTTGAAAACCTGAAGAAATCACTTAACGGCGAGCTACTGTTCAACAATATTAACTTTACCGTTAATAAAGGTGATAAAATTGCCATACTATCACAAAACAGCCTTGCTACAACAGCCCTTTATAACGTATTAACTGGCAGGGACACCGATTTTAAGGGTACATTCAAATGGGGTGTTACTATAAACCCGGCAGATATCCCTATTGATAACGCCGAATACTTTAAAGGCAAAGATGATAACCTGATTGACTGGCTGCGCGAATATTCGCCGGGCGAAAAGGACGACCAGTTTATCCGCGGCTTTTTAGGCCGGATGTTATTTTCGGGCGAAGAGGTATTGAAGAAAAGTAATGTACTATCAGGAGGGGAGAAAATGCGTTGCATGTTTAGCCGCATGATGCTACAACAAGCCAACTTACTGATGTTTGATGAACCAACCAACCACCTCGACCTGGAATCCATCACCGCCCTTAATAACGGCATGAAAGACTTCAGGGGCACCATACTGTTCACCTCACGTGACCATGAGCTGGTTGAAACCGTAGCCAACCGCATCATTGAATTAACACCTGGCGGTTATATTGATAAGCTGATGACCTACGATGAGTACATTAATAGCCCGGTAGTTCAAAAACAACGCGAGGAGCTGTACGCAGCAGTTTAAAAGGCAGAAAGTCAACAAAGACGGAAAGTCAGGATTTAAAAAATGACAAAATTCTTTCGGACTTTCCGACTTCTATATTTTCCGACTCCAATAAAAATTGGCATATTTGCAACCCGGTAAAAAACCGGAACGACTTGGTAGCTCAGCCGGTAGAGCAACTGACTCTTAATCAGTGGGTCGAGAGTTCGATCCTCTCCCAGGTCACCTTTGACCGCAAATCAGATTTAGCACCTGTTTTGCGGTCTTTTTTTTGCTCAAAAACGACCTTTACGCTATCAAAAACGCAGATTGCTTCATTTACCCGAAGTGTTCGATGTTGCTCACCGTCAAAAGTCAATTTTTCGGGGAACATCGAACACACTATATTCCTTTTAGCCTCAGAATCACCGAATTGATACAAAATTGGCAATTTTGCAATATTTTTCATTGCCCTATCAAGTAGCGGACCTATACCCTCTTTTTTACCTGACATTTCAAACAATTTACCTTCGATAATTGACACTTGTCTTTCACAATCACCTTTTATTTTTTTGAAGTCGCTGCCATCAAGATCTCCTTTAATTAAAAGGTCTCTTGCCTTATCAATTTTTATATTGTACTCCATGAGTTGTTTCTTGAGATGAGCAAATAATTTCTTATCATGTCCACTTTCTGTCTCATAGGCCTCAACAATCAATTCTTTATACAGATAACCTGTTCCGGGGTCGATTGAATGTTTTTTAAGAAGATCAAGAAACTTGTCGTTGGTCGTTTTGGCATTAAACCTGACGCCACAAGTAGAATTACAGTGATAATAATGGTAATACTGATTTTTACCTTTTGAGGCGCTACCGGTCAGCATTTGGCCGCATTTATGGCAAATTAGAAAGCCCCTTAAAGGCAATTCCTCCATTGACCGGATTTTTACCGGATGTTTCTTTTTTCTTCCATCAAGGACATCCATAACCTGGTAAAACAAGCTTTCTGAGATCAGTGCTTCATGTTGCCCCGGAACAAAATGAGCATCCTCATCCTTGTATTTCGGTATAAAAATCTTCCCACAGTAAACAGGATTTCGAATAACTCTCCAAAAATTCTTCCTCCCCATTGCAAGTCCCTTGTCTTTTGCTTCACGCCAAATCTGGTCAATAAAATAATCTCCGGTTGCAAGTTGTTCAAAAACCCACCGCATTATTGATGCCTGTGGTTCCAATGGGGTGATATACTTCATCCCTCTTTCGTCAATCCTGTTTGCATATCCAATTAACGCATGCCCCATCCAACGGCCTTCTTTGCGTGCTCTTCGCATTCCAAAAAAGGTATTCAATGCTCTTCGGTCGTTTTCAACCTCAGGCTGAGCAAGATAAATGGCCAGCATTAATTTATTCTCCGGGATTGAAATATCAAGTGGCTGTTCAATTGCCTGAGGCTCCACTCCCAAGTCCGACAACAAGTTAATCATTTGGTAAGCATCGCCTGCATTGCGGCTAAACCGGTCCCATTTAGTAAACAAAATCAAATCAGTTTGTCCGCGCTTCTTTTTTAGCTGTATCAACAATTTTTGCCATTCCGGCCTTTTAAATGACTTTGCAGAATGGTCTTCGAATATGACATTTCTGATTTTTATATCACGAAGTACACAATATTTCGTTAAAACCTCCTCCTGGCTGCGTTGAGAATATCCTTTGTCAGCTTGTTCATCTGTGCTTACCCTAATGTATAAATCTGCAGTCTTCATTTTTTTAAATATCTCTTCACCTCTAATTTAGCTAAAACCGTTAGTAGTTCCAAAATTTCCTTTGCCTGTTTTTTAGTAACATTCATTCCACCTTTGTGTAACAATGTTAGGGCTTTCTCAGGAGTGATCCGGCCTTTTTCAATGCTTTCGTCCTCCATAAGTTAATAATTTAAGATGTGAAATGAGTTACCTTCTCTAAAATCGAAAAGCAGCAGCTTCCTTTACGATTCTTAAAAAAACACAAAATGGCCTTTATAATTTTCACAAAAGAGGAACAGCCGTCCTATCGGCAAAATCTTTTTCCAGAAGATAAATATTAGATTTGCGCCTTTTAATAAATTAATACAATGGAAAAATTCGAGAAATTAAAAGAAGTGATAGCGGCAGCAGAAGCAGATGCTACAAGTTTTTATGACAAAGGCAATAAAGCTGCAGGTACCCGCTTACGTAATGCAATGCAGGAATTAAAGGTATTGGCTACTGATATCCGCAAAGAAGTAACAGAAAAAAGAACACACAATAATTAAAATTAAAAACGTTTTGGGAAAGTCTCTGTCAAAATTGACAGGGACTTTATTGTTTTGGCAAATCCGGGTATTATTTAAGCCTGTAACGCGATGCCAGCGAACGACCAATCGCTTTTAAAAGGGCCTGATTATCTCCAATGGATGTTTCTTCGGCAACCCAATCATTGAGTTGATTACGAATCAGTGTAAACTCTTCGCTAAAAAGACTGATTTTTATTTGTGTGGTTTCCCTATTGATCCCTTTACTTAATACTTTGTAAGTATAATCAATATCGTCAAATGTGATGCGCAAAGGTAAACTCATATTTTGCAAAGATAAAAAGATGGTACAATATCGATCCAATTGAAATATCCAGGATCAGAAATGCTTTTAAATACGAAAGTCCCCTCGCACTCGCTGCCTGGGGACCTTCACCTAAACCTTATCACAAGGTAAGCAGAAATGCTTACCGACTCTCCTAACGCAATGAATTGGCAATTGTTTTTAATTTACTATGAAAATTAACGCTGGTCATTCCTGATCCTATGGCGCATATAATCTTCAAATAATCTTTCCCTGGATCGCCTTTCAGCTTCTTTCTTTGAGCGCCTGTTATAACCCCATACAAATAGTGCCCAGATTCCAAATGCTATAGCGAATGCCGGAAATGGGTTCTTAGCATGCAGGGCTCCTAACAACGCTCCAGTTGAAATAAAGCAGGAAAAAATAAAATAAACAGCGGTTTTCATAACATTTCAATAGTTAAACTTACTAAAAATATTAGTCAAATACAAAAATATTCAACCTCGTTTTTTTAACTTATTTCAAAGATTCTGTTCGCCTTCCTGGCCCCCTGTACGTGGTTGCGAATGACGTCAGTCAGGTCCGATCTCGGTATTCCCCGAAGCCATATGACAGGGTTCTCCGCATCTGTCGTTTTTAATGTAAGGTTCATTAACTGAAATAGCTGAAGTATAAATGGCTGGGTAATGATATAGTCCTTAACCCGGTACATTTCTACGATATCCGTTCTTTTAAAGAAAATACCCCTTTGTATCCTGATCAACTGCGGCTCTACTGTGTACAGTGTTTTCCTGATGTATCTAAAGCGATAGCAAGCGAATAGCATCGTTATTAAACTCAGTAATATGAACGCCGGAAATATTAACCAGGCGATATATAAAAGTGCAAGGGATAATGAAATCAGGGGCAATGTTTTTAAGAAAGCAAATACAGGAGCCGGTTTTATCACCATTTCCTGAATTTTGGTTACGGGTATTTCCATGATGATTAATAATTAAAGGTGTGGTGTTGCAGCTGTTCTATCCAACTGTCAAAGCTTTTAGGTTTGTGAACCGGAATATTAAACCGGTATCCCGTTTTTTTTTCCAGGGCGTTAAGACTAAAACCATCAACAGTAAAGACATGATCTTTCATCCGAAAATTCACAATTACCCTCTCAGCCTGCACAGTAACAGCCGCCGGCATTTTCCGGATACCGGCGGCTAACTTGACTTCTGCTACTCTGCCCAGCAGGTCGTTGCCAAAAATGCTCGTGAAAGACTTACCCGCCAGATTTTTGCTTATCCAATGGGCCTGATCCGTACCCGGCCTTGTCCCGGTCGCCAGAAAAAGCAGATTTCGAATATCGCGGAAGTACGGTAGGTTGAGGGATAAATAAGCCATCGCATCCATGGCAGAGGTGCAGATGATCACCTGGCGAATTGTATGTAAATTCATTCTCCCTACGAGAAAAAGATTTTCAGATGCCGGTATTTTATGGAATGCGATACCATAGTGTTCTATTGCGTCCCCATAGTTAAATACCAGGTCGCCTTTCCTATCAACAGTGTAAAATGGTTGAAAAAAAAACTGGACTTCCGGATTTACGCCAAGTCTCATCAAATAAGGATGCATTACCTGGAATAACCCGATCTGGTATAGGCGCGGATTTGTTCACTTTCATTCCGGCGATTCGCAGGCCTTTCCGTTTCGTTCTTCTTTATCATATCTTCCAGGGCCTGGTAATATCCTTTACTATAAACATCTGCTTTTTGCGGGTCATGCTTTTGACCAAACATCGCGTTTAGTCCTTTATAAAGCAGGTAGGACATGCCGCCATCAACGATGACCGAGGCGATAAGCGCCAGTTTATTGGCGCGTACTCCCCTTGCATCTCCACCGGCGTACTGGAACCGGGTACCGTCGGAGAGTTCTACTTCTTTGCCTTTACGGTATCGTTCCTTTTGTTCGAGAGACAGGTATTCATTATTGACCATATCCGGTACAAGTACCTTTTCTGTATCCGTTATAATAAACTCCCTTGTCTCCTTATCGAACTCGACCAGCACCTCTTTTTTGACACCATGGTCATTAATGATCTTTTCCAGGTTCACCTCCGCTCCCTTTTCCAACGATTCAGCTTCCGAGTCTGTCAGATATTCTGGATAACTGGCCTCTCGGTAAACCGGGTGTACGAGCAAATCCAGGCTTCCCCTATCATTTTGTCTGAGTGATAATTTGGCATCAAGGGAATCAATAGTTGCCCCATCAGCCGTTATATTCTGGAGTTTAAGCATTCCAGTCCTGCTTCCTGACAGCAATGCCTGCAGATCACTTTCATCCAATATCAACCTTCCATTTTCAGCCAGGCCAATCTGACCAAGATCTCCCATTGGCAGATCCTGATCCTTATAAATTTTTTGTACCATTACGATGATTTTATCTTTCTATGGAATAAGTAGTTTCCGTGTGTTTTTCTTCCGCCAGCGCCCGTTCTTCAACTACCGGATGACGTTCAATGGCCTGTTCTGTATTGTTTCTCGCATTGATCAGCGACGTGTACAACGCATCCTTCGGGCCTACCTTAAATTTCTTACCAGATCCCAGGTCTTCCAACTGCGCGGTTTTACCTTTAAGAATAGCCAGCACCTTGTATTCCGTTTCATTGTAGGAAATAACGTCATCCTTGTTTAGTCCTTTAGGATTGGAACTGTGCTGCATGTCCTGTTTAATTTCCTGCTGCCTGTCGATATTAAGGACATAATCAGCAATCTTCTGGGCGTCAGCTGATGCTTTAAACAACTCGGTGGGGTCATCCTGTAAAACCCGGATCCAGCTTTCCACATAAGCGGCATGCTGACCGAAATTATGGCCGATATTCAATTCGCTCCCGATCATTAAAGAAGCGATCTCAGCCCTGAGTTCTTCTTTAGCATAAGCCCCCGTACCGTATTTTCCGCCCATATCCCGGTTAAGCCTGCTTTCATGTCCTGACCAATGGCCCAGTTCATGAAGCAGGGTCGCATAATATTTCGCGGCACTGTCGAATTGTTTTTGTGCTGGCAATTTAATATGGTCTTTGCCAGGGTTATAATAAGCCGCATTGCCACCATGTTTAATAATAGCCTGGCTTGCGGCAACCAGTTGCTCAGCCCTTTCCAAAGGTGACCAGGTCTGCCCGGCCAGCATCTCTTCGCGGGCTGCTTTCCATTCGGGTATGCCATTGATCTGCTCGGCATTGAACACCCATGCGTTGGTGATGACGGTTTTTTCAAGCCTGACCATCTCTGTTTTTGGCTTACCGTTTTCGTTTAAAACAGGCTCGTTCTTTTCATCCAGAACAGGTCTGATGTCCGTATGCTTGACAAAATTGATCAGGGTAGCCTTGGCTCCTTTCTCGACGGTCCAATTATTATAGGAGGCCTGTTTCAGCGTCATCCATCGGGGATCTTCCCTGTTCTGCATGCCGAGCCATAATGCGTTCATTCCGCGATAATTCTTCCCTGTTGTTGGATTTACAGGAACAATGTAACCTGCGGAGTTGTCATCTGTCCAGGGTTTCTGAAAAGGAGACGTACCGGCTTTCAATTCGGCGATCAGCTTTTCTGCGATCTGTTCATGAAGTGGTTTAAAATTGCTCATGATCTGTTGGTTTTAATATGATGGCATATAAAAATGCCAGCGGGTTAATAAAATGATTTTTAAACTGGATGCTGAAATGCAGGTGTTCACCGGTCACCTTTCCGGTAGCACCAGAAATTGCGATCGGCTCGCCTGCTTTCACCGAGTCTCCTGGCAGGACGAACAGCCTGGAAAGATGACCATAGGCACTTTGACACTGCCCATGATCGAGGCGGATATATACTCCTGATAAAGCATGATATCCCTCTTTTTGAACCCTGCCAGCCAGGATGGCAAACACCGTATCATGCCTGGCAGCGAGATCAATACCTTCATGTAGGGCATAGCGACCTGTTAACGGATGATACCGGTAACCAAATCCAGAAGTAAGCTGAATGTGGCGGAGCGGAAGCACAGCCATGCCGATCAGCATTGAAATTCGTGTTAGGAAAGCCATCGGTTTATCGTTCCATTTGAGGCGGGCGAAACTGGCTGAGATCGACACTTTCCGTTTTAACGATGCCCAACTTTTCCTCCAGGCTTACCATTCCGAGCTCGCGCAGCACCGGATTCTGCTGTAACAGTTCCATTGCGTCCTTAAGCTGCCCGGAATGCCCGTATTGTTGCATCAGGTTGGCCTGAAAAAGTGTTTTAAAGTCGGAAGCCTGTAAATTCGGCCGGTTCTCCATCAGTGCTGAATAGACGTCGTTTTCCGATTTCATGACCAGCAGGGCGTCACTGCTATACAAAGCCTGTTCTCCTTTGCCAAAACTGACATATACATCATCTTTAACCAGGTCATAGTCTGTAATAATTCCGATCTGGTTCTGTTTATTGGCCGGGTCTGCGGCCAAATCGGGATGCACCAAAACGAGGGTGCCTGTTAGTTCATCCTTCATGTCAATTGTTTTAATAAAGATTATAGATTATAAAAAACCGCAACTAAGCAGCAGTACCCCGCATGCTCGCTTTGGGCATAGATCGCCTGGGAGTCCTGTTATTTACCTCCCTGATCACCAATTCAACCTCCCGGTTGATCCTCATAAAGTTCTCCCGAAGGACATTTTCTTTTTGATCGCCGAAATCATAATAAACCGGCAGGTCCCGGTACCCCGCTTCTTCCTTTTTAATGCCTTCCATATCCAGGCTGACACGACAATTGATAGCAGATGTTTCGAATTTCCCGCTGAAGGTTTCCTGTACATCAGCCGCGATCAACCCTACCATTTCGCCGGTGTTCAGCGAGGCCATCTTACCAGCGGGGATCAGCGGTTCGAGCTTTTCGTTCAGGGAAGTAGAAGTCTTGTTACGATCTATAGAAAGGCCCTCACCGACCTGTTTATTTTTACCAAACAGACGTTCAAGCCATTCGAGGGTTTCTTTACTTCTTACTGATCCCGCCATCACGTTACCGACGACTGATATGATAGTGGCCGCTGTATCCTTCCCATATTGCTGGTTGAACTGGGGTAACTCCTGTAGCCCCATCAGAATAGCAACCTTGTTGGACCGTGCGGTAGCTATCAGGTTCTCTACTTTATTAATAAACAGGGTCGGTATCTCGTCGATAATTAATGCGGAAGGCAGGTTTCCCTTGCTGTTAACCAGCTTTGTCAACCTGTTCATAACGACAGAATAGCTGGCAGCGTTGATGCTCTGGGTATTGGGATCGTTAGCAAGGATCAACATACCGGGGCTGTCCGGATCCGATATTTTAAGATTGAAATCATCACCTGAAAACACCCAGAAGGTCTCTTTCGTCGCCAGGCGACTAATAAATATCTTCAATGTTCCGATCTGACCTTCCAGTTGCGGATAGGCTTTGGATAGCCAGGCAGACCTGAAAGGGGACAATAAAGGGTGGAGTTCCGGCTCTGTGAACAGGGTATCAAAAATATCGTCATAAGACTGGTTCAGGAAGGCCAGTACGTGCGGGAAACTGGCGTAGCGGCCTTTAGTGTATTTGCTAAAGAAATATACACAGGCCGAAAGAAAGTTAATGGCGGATTGGGTGAAAAACTGATCGCTTCCACCTGACCTGTCCCCCTTCTTCATAGCTTCCACCAGGCCTTCAGCGGCTTCAGCCGCATCTGCCAATGTTTGCAGGTAGTCACTTTTCCAGGGATTGATCCTCCTGCTCTTTTCCACATCGGTGAGGTTGACGACATGAAACTGGTGCGTAAGGCATTTCCCTGCCTGCTTGGCCAAAAGATAATGGTAATAAGCGATCCGGGCCAGGTCGGGAAACTTAAAGTCATAAATACAGGTACAAAAACCCTTGGCGATCATTTGCCTGATAAAAGGGTTGACCACACCAAATGATTTACCAGAGCCTGGCGTTCCGATCAGGATCGTCCCCCTAAAGGGATTGACAATATTGATCCAGCCTTTTCTCACCTTTCCGCTGTAATAAAAACGCATCGGAATATTGACTGAATACGGCGTATCGACCAGGTTGACCGACTGCATAAAACTTTCCCCCTCAACATTCCAGATATCCTTACCCAGGCCCGACCGGATCATTTTGGAAACATTGTCCATAGCCACACTTGTCATCATGGCTCCGATAAAAGAACAGATGATATAGGTCAGATTGAACCAGCTCGTATAATCAAAAGCCAAACCTGATGGGCGATTATAACAGGCAATACTGCCAAAGAATAACAGCAAGCCCAACGCCAAGGGGTACAGGATATGTTTTTTCGGATCGAGGTCCAGCTTCTTTTTGGAAAGGGTTCCGATACTAACCAGGCAGATCAGTAGCAAGGTCGCCAGCTTACTAAAGATTAGCTGCCTGTAAATGACAATAGACGCAATTTTGATTAGCGGAGTGGAGAAAACACTCCAGAAGGGTGCCCCAATGTAAACGAACACAGCCACCTCCAGCGCAATAGACAAATAAATAAGGCATTGCATAAAGCCGTGCAGCTTTTGCATCTCATGTGTTTCTTCCATAAAGATTTGGCATTGAATAGCAGCAATTAAATAGACAATCGTGCTAAGGCGGGTAAAATTTAATTGGATGGTACGACGTCAGCGTCGAGGATGTCCTGATAAGATAGGGCAAGGGCGATCACACGCCCGGATAGCTGTTTTTCACTGAGCTCTATATGCAGTACCTTATTGCCGGGAAAACTCATCTTTTTGAACACGAAGATATTCCGGTAATTCCGTTTAAAACTTCCTGTATTAAACAAAACACATTCCGGCCTGATCTCGAGGGATTGCACATTGGAGGCTTTGGTGATCTTTTTATCATCGACCTTAAAACGAAACTCATCAATAGCATAGCTGAGATTTGTTTTATTCCGGTATCCGAGATCCAGGAATAAGTAATCGCCGAAAGAATACAAGTTATTGACCGTTCCCTTAATGCCGAAAGCTTTGTTGGCCGTGACCGGGTGGCTATTTTCTCTCGTCGCCAGCCTTAGCGCAATAGTCCTGAGCTGATTTTCTGATAAACCTATACCAGAGATATCCAATGGTCTGGTCATGGATGGCAGGATTTCGACATCAGTTACCGCATCCCGCGTTGTAATGGCATCGGCCTTCACTACCCGGTACTGGGCAATAAATTTTTCACCGGTGATCGTTACGATCGCATCATCAAAAGCGCCCTTCTCCCCCGTGGTATCGGAGTTCAAACGAATACGCAGTACGTTTTTTAATGGCAGGTCGCCTGTAATAGCTTTTGCAGATATGTCTACGTATTGGATAGCTTCCGGGGAAATAAAATGCACTGATACATTTACCGGCAGGTAAATAACCGGCAGTTGCGTTTTTTTGACACCATCAGCCAGCTGTGTTTGCTGAGCATGGGTATGCGTTCCCACCAGCAGGCCAGCGAGGAAACAAAAGAATATTTTTTTCATTGGATTAATTTTTAGGCGCGTTTTGCAGCGCATCGTTATCGACTAAATAAAGGCAGGAATTGTATTTCAATTTAGCTTTGTTCTTCCTGATCGCTTCAGCAATCGCCGACGATGTAGACTGGAAGATCTTGCTAGCTGAACTCATCAGGAACTGGTTACCCGATCCTGAACTGCCATCTAAGTTCACTCCCTGCATGGAGTTACCACCCAGATCTTTGGTAAAATCACGAAAGGCTGATTCCGGTACATACAGGCCGGGCATGCCGTCCAGATCGTAAATCTCCAGTTTTACCGGAAGTACCTGGTTGTCCACCATAATGGAAGTAACCAGCAATATTACCCGCTGTCCGGAAAAACCGTTGATCAAGGCATAGAGATAGGTTCCCTTTTTGACCGAAACCTTCCCGGCCATGATATCGTCCAACAGCCTGATCCTGATACGGGAACCGGCATAACCCGTTACGTTTTCATCAATAATCGCTTTGATCGGGTCGTTATGACGCTCGGGAAGAACGGTATTAAACCCAGCGGCAGGTTCGCCGGTTTTACTGACTTTAAGATAATGCTGCGCTGTGTGCAATTGTTCTGCCTTATCCAGAGCTTCCTTTTTTAGCTTTTCCGTCTTAAAGGCTGGGTCATTAGCTTTATTCATACTGTCCATATAGGACATTTGTTGCCTGAACAGGTCCATCGGATCCCCGTCCTTTACTGCATGGCTGTTCTGCCGTTCCTCAGCCAGGTTTTGCTGACGCCTTTGAGTCAAACCGTTGAGGGCCTCAGCCATGGCCCGGTCCCCGGGATCAACATGATGCCGCTCATTGACCACAGGGTTTTGAACTACGTTGGTTGCATATTTTATTTTCATCGCCCGGTCTATAGAATCCAGTTTTCGTTTTTCCGTTTCGCTGTAGCTATTGTCGAAGGTGGCTGTCCCGGCTTGTTCCTTCGGTATCGGTATTACCGCGGTGTAACCGTCTGCCTCTTTGTAAGTATTACGATAAGCATCCAGCTTATCCGACAATTGTTTTTTCTTGACATCGCCGGATACCTCGGCCACAGTAGCATTGAGGCCGGCTACCGGTTGTTTTTGAGTAACCTCTTTTGAAGTGCTGCTTTGGTACACATAAAAGAACAGGCACAAAAATGGCAGCAGCAACAAAGGCGCGATGTACTTGGGCTGTTTAAAATCTATGTTCATGGCTTATTTGCTAAATTGTTTACTGATTTCCCGCAGTTGATCCAGGTCTTTTTCAAGTTGCACGCTGTCTGCAGGGCTTAACGACTTTTGAGCAGCCAGGCTATCTACCTCTGCTTTTAACCTAATGGTCGTTTTCAATGCTGTTCCTGTGTTGATGATCTGATCAAAGCCTGTGTTTAAAGGGACTTTTTTTACAGAAACCATCTTTTCTTCTGACGATGTATCCTTATTCCTGAACACCGTAAAGGAGAGAATAAGCGAAACCGCCATCAGTAAGATCATGAGCCGGAAGAGAAATTCCGGGTAGCGATCTGCAAGTGATTGGCACCATTTTTCGAATTTAACGAAGTAAATACTGAACTCTTTTTTGACTTCGCCGAATACCGTCACACCCGGTGTTCTGTTAGAATGAATTTTTTTGAACATCTTCAAGATCCTTGTTTTCTAAAGTTTTCCAATTGGTGATCAGTACACCATGTGAATTATTATCGCTCCGCCGGATATCCTTGAGGTTCCCTTCGGTAATGAGCGAGCGGACAACGGTTGAGCTCCTGCGGTCGATCTTGATCTTCCCGTAGAACCTGAAATAATGTCGGGGCATGTCCAGGGAGATGGAATCCGTTTGCAGGGTAAGTACCGAACTGCTGGAGAGGATGGAGTTGAAATAACCATTCTCTTTCAGGTTATTGTACTGCTGGACCCCGGATTCGTCAATGAGGTACATCGCCTTTTTCATCTGGTACTCAATGAACTTATCATCCGGTGTCAGGGAAAAGAAGAGGGCGTGGAACAGGTCGATGACCGAGCGGTATTCCGCAGGGCGGTTCATCACCATATCGGTTTGACTGGCTTGTAAGGCGACGTTATTATTCAGTACATAAATACTCTTTTCGGAATTAGCTACCTGTTTGTAGGCGTATGAACAGCAAATCAGTGAAATGACGATGGCCGTCAAAAAGCTACCCGCGGCGACGAAGGTCGCCAGCCGTATCTTGGCTTCGATATTTTTAATGATCATAAATTGAGATTAAAAAATGTTAAAGAAAACTGCCCGACGCCTTTCGGGCAAGACCGGTTACCGTAGCAGCGCCACGGCCAAAACTGGAACTGGCAGAAGTGATACCGGAGGTAGAAATGATCCAGGTAGAAATACTTGGCACGGTGAACATACAGATCGCGCCGATCAGGAAAACGATTACTACAGTACCAAAAGAAAGTATCCCGTTCCCAGCAAACCAGGCCAGTTTTTCCAGGCTGCCACTTGTACCGTCTGTCCCTACCAACTCCTTATACTTACTGATCTCCGAGGTCAGCGCGTATTTCTGCATTAGCGCACAGAGGTACATAATGAGATAGGCGATGCCAGAATACAGGTTAACCGAAATAAAGCGGGCCACCCAGGTACTGAAGCTGTCCCTGAATGCCGGAAGGATACTGGCGGCTACTGCAAAAGGCCCTAGTATGATCAGGATACTGGAATAAATGATCTGGATCATAAAGATAATATAGACCGCGATCCGTAATATCCAGATACCTAATAGCTCTACCAACTGCGTCATGAGCAATTGCATCCCCACCTGCAACCTGTTCTTTAGCTCGAGCAAAGGCGCAACCACAGTAGAAATCCCCTCCTTAACCGTACTGGTTACCGAATCCCATGCTTTACCATACCAGGTATCCGACTCTTTTGCTGCAACCTCGGTTTGGGCCTGATATGTATACAAGGCATTGGCAACTTTAATCATCAGGTCAGCCCTGGTGAACCGCAGGTTATCTACATTGCTCTGTTCACTTTTGAACATGCTCTCTGTTTTGAGTGCAACGAGGGCTGTAGGAAAGGCAACCATTTTGGCGAAAGCTCCCCACCAGATAATTACCATCGCCAGTCCAAAAGGCCGAATAAGTGGCATGATCTCGATGCGTTTATCTCCGACCATCATCTCATAAGATTTGATAGCGAAATAGATGATCATAAAGATAGCAGCCAATGCTTTGGCATCAACGATAAACACGTCAAAATGAGCCCAGATCGAATCTTTCAACCCGGCAAGGAAGACCATCATGCCTTCTTCGTAAACGCCATTGCCCTGTAAATATTCAATTGATTTTTTATAATCCGGATCTGCAACCTGGGCATAACAAAATCCGCTTCCCAAAAACAGCAGGAAGCCCAGCAGCGATATTTTTTTCATAAAGTTTTAATTAATGTGAACCTGCCCGGAAACAAAGGGCAAAAAAAATCCCGGCTGATGGCCAGGACGAATAATTTAAGATAAGGGGCATCAGGATAACAGCAAAGGATCCTGCCGGTTATCCCAAAAACAGATGATAAGCACTGTATGGTCGTAGATCCTGTATAACATGGAACAGTTCTTATGGAGCACACATTTTCTGACTTGTGTCTGCTCCTCCGCAACCGCGTATAAATAAGGTGTAACGGCAAGCGTTTTCAGGGAAGCAGCTACTTTAAACTTAAACTTTTTTACGTAAGCATTGCCCCACCGTGTCCTGAGCTGGGCAACTATACTTTGAAATGTTTCTTCTGCTTCAGGGGTAAACCTGATCTCAAAGTTCATTATTCCGATAAATGTTTTTGCGTAAATTCTTCCAGTGAAATACTTTTCCCGGCCTCAAATTGACTGATCCCACGCCGGATACTTTCTGAAACGTGGGCAGGCAGGGTAACGGGTGCTGATTCAAACTGCACCTTCAATGCCTTCAAAACAGCTTTAACCGTTTTCAATTGCTCCGGGTTTTCGGGATGTATCAGAATACTTTCCATGTAAACAAATATACAAAAATCAGCTACCATCTGATAGCAAAATTCAATATTTCCGGTCACGGAGTACCTGTTTTGCTATCTCTACATCGCTCTGCGTTGTCCAGTTAGCGGGCGTAACCAGACCTCCCCTAACCTTTTGCTGCTGTTTGACCATTTGCATATTGATCGCCGCCGTGGCCGTCCGGATTCCCCAGGTCGCTTCCAGCGTCCGGTATTGTTGAAGCATCCGGTGATAAGCCACGATGCGGGATCCCCTATCCATATCTGTACTTCGCGCCGCGTCAAGGCGTTCCTCCAGCATATCCAGCTCTTTTCTGTACCAGCCCAGCAGGCCTTCTGAAATTACCTCTTGCCGAACAGCATCCGGTAAACCCCTCAAAATCGAAGCGTCTGAATGTTCCAAAACCGGCTCCAGCTCTTTTGCATAGTACAGGAGCCATAAAGGATCTGCAGCCGTAACCAGCCCCGATTGGTTTCCGATATCAGAAACAGCTGAGTTTCTGAGGGTATCTGAATGGAGCTTATAGCTATTGTCTGTACTATTCATGGTAGCAACCAGTGCGATTCGCTGGGTTTGCGGCCCAGATGGCCCCAGCGGACGCAGGTCTGTTTTTTTATAGCTGGGCATCAGGCCCCAGGTTAGCCAGTAGTAGGGATTCAAACCAAGGAACCCGCTGGAGGGCTTGAACTTGCTCTTGTCCCATTGTTTAAACACCATCCGTTCTTCCTGGTAACGGATTGCTTCATCGTTGATAGAAGTTTGTGCGAAGCTTAATTGTTTGGTCAACATAACTGACCATAAGAATAGATATTTGATAAAATTTTTCATGGTTTTAAGTATTTAGCGTTTTTGATAATTTCATTAACCGTATTCCGGTCATTATTAATATAGCCTGCATAAGGGTTGATACTGGCTATGATACCCCGTTCTTTTGCCCAGAACATTGCCTTCCATGCTCCATAGGCCATGCCGTCAATAATCTGCAACTCCTGCCGAACGTGATTAAGAAGTTCATCCCTGCTATTGTAGTCAGCCAGGATGTTACCACCTTCCTTAAGAACAAATTTGGATACGTCACCAACAAGCCGGGTTGCCCTACCCCTGATCTGCCCGGCATAACTTTCAGCGAAAAGCAGGAGATATGGCTGGGACTTAGCTAATTCTATCGCCTGGTTGGTATAGCGAAGGATATCGACTGTAATAACCGCGAGGTCTTTAACGACCAGGCCATTTTTCAATGCTGAATTTATATTGGATAGGCCTTCATAGATGATGGTTTGCGCCAATACAACTAATCCTGTATTCTTGTTAATGGTCTGTAGATTTTTATTGATCTTGTCCAGGTAATTACTGTGGGAGATCTCCGCGGCGGATTGTACAGCGCCGTTCTCTATAACAGCTGCGGTATGCTTATAATCCACAACAATTTCGTACCCCTGGGCAAAAACATCCAAATTAAAGCTAACCAACAGCATCGATAGCGACAATTTCATCACTAAGCAATTGAGAAATAAATATTTCATTGTTTCAAGTATTTAGCATTATTAATAATATCCCTGACAATAACTTTGTCCTGGTCGATATAATTTTGAAATGGGTTTACCGAGCGGATCAGTGAAGCCAGGTTGCCGTAACGAACGCCATTGACCAGATTTCCCGATAAGTCCTGAATGTTACTTAATTCAGATAGGATATAATCAAACAATATCCTGCGGTCAGATGCTTTCATCTGGTTCACATCCCCAATGCTCAGGGAGAGGCCAACGAGATACCGGATCAGCATCTGGGCCTTATCCGCAAATTCAATCTCCGTTTTATAGGCCAGTGCGAGTATGGCTGGATTGTCCCGCGCCAGCGCATACAATTCAGATTGGTTACTGATAATCCTGCTGACCATTGGCTGGGCGTCGATCCCAACATTAGCCGCATTAATAGCAGTACCTAAAGTGCTATACCGTTGTTGAATGGTTCGGTAGGTATTTTTAAGTTTATCAAGCATGGTCTTATTTCCATATTCTTCCGCAGTATTCCTGGACTGCCGGTCCCGGGCGGTCTTCTGTAGTTTGTTTTCTGATTTGGATTCACCAACCAGTTGCCAGATCCCGGGTATGTTTAAAGCTTTCTGCTGCCCGAAAGCAGACGCCGCATTCAGTAATAACCAAATGGGGCAAATAATAAATAATCTTGTGATCATCGTTTTAAATATTTGGCTTCGGTTAACACACTATTGGCGATCTGTACATCCATATTTTGCCATTCGGCCCAGGGATTAAGAGATTTCCAGATACCACGCATTTTTGCCCAGTACATGGCCCGCTGCATACCATAGGCAATCCCCCGTAAAATGCGGAGCTCGTTAACGATATGGTTAAGCAGTTTTGCTCTTTCCCCGGAATCCATCAGGTTAGATTTACCACCTTTCAGTACAAAAGCGCTGACATCCGCAGCAAGCCTGATGGCACGGTTCTCAAAATCCCGTGCGCCGCTTTCAGCGAATAAAAGCAGAATCGGGTCCGACTTTGCAGTTTTAACGGCCAGTTCAACATCACTGACGATATCTACCCCGATTTCAGCCATATCTTTGATCGTGCCAAGGCTATTGATAACTCCCGCAACTTCGCTGAGCCCTTTATAGATTTTGTCCTGCATGTTATTGACGATTATCAGCTGTCCGGTTACAGCCAGTTGTCCGCGCTCAATGGCACTCAGGTTATTATTAGTCGTATTTAGCTGCCCGTCAATAACGAGGCTGTGAGATAACATTGCGGCGGCTGTAACCGGATCAACGTACAGCGATTGGGCATAAGTAGTTCCAGCTGCTGAAAGCAGCAAAATAAACAGGTACTTTTTCATAAAAAACTGATTTGATGGTTAATGGAAGGGTACACCTGCCTGATTGACACGTTTAATAAAATCCCCCAGTTGCAAGCCACTGTGTTGCATGTCTTTGATGAATTCGCCGAGGCCGGATGGATAGGAACCAAAAGCGTTAGTGTAGACCTCCACAGCAGATTTTTCAGGCTTCTCCGTTGTATAGGTCAAATACTGGGATAGGGATACTTCTACACCATACACCTCGCCGACGGAGCCCCTGCGGATATACACCTCTTTGAAACGGCCCCGGTCTTCTTTATTATCCAACTGGTTGATGGTGAATATCTTGCGGCGTTCGGTCTCGTTGATTGACAGTAAAGCGGCGATCTCGTTATAATTATCCTTGAACTTGGTCTGGTCGAGCAAACAGATCGTATCCGAGTTATTGATGATACTATCTTTGACCACTGCATTACCGATGATATCGCCCAACTCCTGCGTTACCACAATGGCTTCGCCCCAGAACTTCCGTACTGTTTTATACAGGTACAAAAGATATCCGGCCATAAGCGGACTGGCGATAGCTTTCCAGGCCTCTTCAACAATCAGGCATTTACGTTGTGCTTTTCTGAAACGCATTTTCTGGATAAATACATCCATAATGATTAGGGTAACAATGGGAAACAAAATTTTCGATTCTTTGATACTGTCAATTTCGAAGACAATAAAACGCTCCGTAAATAATGACTTATCTGCCTCTTTGTTCAGAATTGTCGCGAATTCCCCGCCTTTATAAAACTTCTTTAATACATAACGGAATTCATCCAGATCAAACGGAATATTTTCCTCTGTCCTTATCTCTGGGATCTTTTTGATGGCAAACTCATAAAAAGTATCAAACTTCAGTTCCTCTTTTTCTGAAAAGAACTTACTATAGTAAGCGGATATCACATTAGCGATCACATCACGTTCGACCGGGCTGAACGTCCCCTCAGCCCCCTTCCAGGCAACACCGATCAGCGTACAGAGAAAATCTTTTTTTTCAATATTGTATTCAGATTCGTCGATTTGAAAAGGGTTCATGGTAATCGGCTCCTTTTCGGTGTACGTTATATACTTCCCCTTATAGTAAGAACAAAGCCCGGAATACGAATCACCGGTGTCAACAATGACCATATCCATATTATATAACATGTATTGTTCTGCAAAGCTGTTGACAAAGTAAGATTTACCAGAACCTGAAGGACCTAAAACAAACTTGTTCCTATTGTTGATCCGCCCTGTTCTCATAGGATAGTCAGCCGGGTCAATCCCAACGGGGATACCCTGCCTGTCCGTAAAACGGATCAGGAAATCCGAAGGCTCATCCGCGGGTAGTGATTCCTTGAAAAAGAAGCATACCGCCGCATCGCTGGTAGTCAGGAACCAATCATAATGCTGAATTTCTACTGCATTGCCGGGAAGGGCAGAGCGGAAAAGTTCCAGTTGGTTATAAGCACTTTTACTCGCGAGAATTCCAAGCTGAAAAAGAGAATTTTCAATAAAATTGCAGGCTTTCTGTAGCTGAGTTTCCGGAGCACATACCAGGATATTAAAATGACAATTCACCAGTAACTGACTTTCCCTGGCGACATCTTTCAACAAAAGATCGATATCCTCCACGCAAAGATCGTTTGCCGGGTCAGGAATCCCGGAATGCTGCTTTTTCTTTCTTTCCAGTTTGCGTAAGGTGGCCACCTGGACCGGAATTTCGATCAGCTGGTTGAATATGATCACTTCGTAACCTGGAACCTTAAATAAAAACGATAGAAAATCCACGGGAAAACCCCGCATGGTCTCCTTATCATTCAATTCCACGTACGTACCAACTTCCTGGGGCAGGTCAATGCTGTCCACATCAACGAGGCTGATGCTCCTGCATTGCAAATCCCCCATCCTGATCTCCGAATCATTTGCACTCAGGTTGTTTAATGCGATAGGTTGCTTATTGAAGTTCATACTCAAGACTTGTAAAACAAAAAGGTTGATCTCCTTTTCCTTTAATAATACCGGAGAAGTTTTAGCAGCCGTCAACACATCCAACACTTTATTGATCGTTTGCCGGAATTCTACCAGGGCTTTGGCATTAAATACATAAAACGCGCCTTTTTTTACCTGCCGCGTAATGGTTAGGTAAGTGGTCGTCTTTGCAAAGTGCCGGCCTGCAAAATGTTCGTTATACTTTTTTTGAAGGTATTCTTCGGCGGGCTTATCCGGAAACGCAGAGCGGCTGATGATGTCTTGTTTCTGAAGAATATAGCCATCTCCAAGCATTTTAACTATACTGATGACCAGTGCATGAAACTCGTCATAACCTGAGGGGGATGCCGAGAACCGAACGACAGGATTGATCAGGCTGATGATAACAGAATATTCACCGTTCAGCCCAATCAACAGGTCAAACTCCCCACTGGTATCCACTCCGGCATAGGGTATTTTAAAAACTTTCTTTGCGGCCATAATGGTTGATCTGATTAATAATATAAATTCCGTTGGTGCGAGTCTTCCCGTGTAGACCCTGTTTTTGCCGGCTGGCGGTATAAAGCAGACCACCTACGATACAGCCGATCAAAACCAAAGCACCGAGCCACATATTAATTAGGGACATGACCAAAGCGCCCAGAACCAAACCGGTCAAAAGGGAAGCTAATCCCCAGTAAATAAATTTCCCTTTGAAGCCGCGGAAGATAAGGGGCTTCTGCAGCCCCTTATATACAGCAAATCGCTTCCCCATTACAAACCGAAGAAAGCTTTGATCACCAGTGCGGATACCACCAGGAACACACAGGATCCACCCCATCCCATGAGTTCTTTATTGATATCCTGATCACCGGAATTCCATTTGGAATATACCCGGATGGCACCAACGATGCCGACGATACCACCGATCACCAGTGTGATGTTAGTCACCGGGGCAATATAGGTTTTGAGTGTAGTCGTGGCCGTATTCAGACCATTTACACCATTTTGCGCAAAGGCAGGCACGGACAGGGCAAGCAATAATGCTGAAGCCCAGATTTTTTTTGTTCTGTTCATTTGTTATTGGGTTTGTTAAAAATTATTTGAGATTTTTAGGCATAAAAAAAGCGGCCTCCTGCGTGGAGCCGCTTGTTAAAAGGAGGCAAAAAAGGCTAAATGCCGAATACTGCCTGGAGGAAAGCCCCGGCAATCACCATAAAAAATGAAGCAAAGAACCAGGCGGCCACATCATTGGTTATCCGTTCTTTACCCATCTGCCAGTTATGATAAATCTTCACTGCGCCGACAATGCCGAATAGGCCGGCCAGCACCAGCGAAAAATCTACCGCAGAAAAGAACGAGGATGTAAGGTTTTGCTTTATCTGTTGCATTTCATCAATACCTGGCTGCGCATGAGCGGGAAATGGGATGAAAAGCAAGCTGGCTGGGGTAACCTTCAGATATTTCATAGTTAATAGCTTACCTGGCCTGTATATACGATGGATTCCTTTCGGGCCAGGCTGAATAGCTCCCTGATCAGGACACCACCGGAAGCAATGACCGCTGATCCTCCCTGACTATTTTCTGCCTTCGATCCGGTTATGGGTAATGAAATACTTTGTTCCTCCATGACTATCCGTTGTGGAGACTCAATCTCTGAAAACGTCAGTTCATTTACCCAACCCTGAGCATCAGGTTTATTTCCCGTGCGGAGGAAGTCAGTAAAAATAATGACCAGATAATAAATCGCGTATATGCAAGCGATCCAAAGAAAAAAATGTAACCAGTTCATAATTCCAATTGTTGAATATATTGTTTGATGATTATTTTAAGTTCCGGGTGCTGGTCAAATAGCTGCCGGACCGAATAGGCTACCAGCCTGGTAACTTCCACGCCTGTTGCCATTTTAAAGTAGTGCAGCATTTGGGCCGTTTGTACATCAAACCGGGCGTGCACCATACTTTTGTGACCAGAAATATCATAACCCCGGAGTAACTCAACGATTTCCGGCGCTTCAGCCTTGTTTTGTTTTTTCTTTACGGCGACCGGTTTCGGGGCCAGCTGGGCCTCGGGCTGATTAATTTTTCCACGGATCTGATCCGCCAGGGATTTAATTTCATTCATTAGTTATTTTTTAGGTATTGTTCGTAGATCTGTTTAAATACGGGCAAAATGACCGGATAGACAGAAAGCGGGGTCATCATGGTATTGGTACGTTGGAAATCGATCCGATCAGGTAAGGATTGGGTCAAGCTCCCGAATTTGGCCAACTGCGCGTCGACATCGGCTTGGGTTTCGTATTTGACATTCGCCTTAACCCGGTTTGGAACATAAACGATATTGACCTGCGGGTTAATTTTTGTTAGTACGACTGAGAATAATATGGTGGATTCAAAACTGAATTCATCATATGCAAAGGGGCAAATGACCAGGTCAGCAGATTGAAATACGGGGATCAGTCCATCATCATCCAGCTTACCCGGAAGATCTATTAAAATGATGTCCTGAGAATTACCTGTTAATACTTCCAACAGATCGGGATAATCCTCCAGCGCGGCCGCGATGACCTCGTAAGGCTCCTCATTTTCCAGCAACTTGGCTTTTTCGAATTTCTGGGCGATGGACTGCTGATAATCCATATCGATGACTGTGACTTTACATTTTTTGGCCAGAGTGAGGTAGTTTGCCAGCAATAAGGTAAGCGTGCTTTTCCCTGAGCCACCTTTTTGGTTCCCGATAATTATGATCATAAAATTTTGTTTAGTTTACCTGCTGTTGGTGCGCGCCTTTTTCTTTCGTCTCCGGTTACGACCATGAATGGCTTCATCATCGATATCTTCTGCTATCTGTATTGCTGCGATGGGTCGATTTATATTGATAATAGCGATTTCCGGCTCGGGCCTTAGCCCATAATATCGTTCCATTAACAAAGTGGCAGCCCCGTCTAATAATAAGCTAACCGGTATATACTGGTCAGCCTCCGGATCTGCAAGGTATAGTTCATCGCCATGAGGCATTACCTCAAGGCCTTGGTGACGCAGGCCTTGTTTGAGGTCAGGATAATTATTCAGTGCAGCCGAAAGCAATGCCCTGTAATATTCTCTGTTTGCCGTAAGTTCATAAGTTTCAGGAACGGGGGGCAACAGCTTAGATGGCATTTCCTGATCAACAACGCTCCTATCCTGCTGCATGGCCAGTAGTATTTTCATTGGCAATATGTCACTTCCTTTGTATACACCTTTTTCCGCATGATCTATGATTGAATAGCCGTAAGGTGGCTTGTCATCCTTAAAGTGAAAGATGAGTGCTATGCCATGCTTATCTTGCATGTAAGCAGCAAAATTCGATGTATACCCTTTCAAATTAATTTTATCTCTGCCGGCCGAACTGGAATTAACAGGCATTAATTTGGTATCATGTTCGGCACCATGTTTATAAAAAATGGCTTTTAACTGCTTTATTCTATCTGTATCAGGCTGATTCTGATGGATACGCTCATTGATCAGCATAAGTTTGATTTCATCCTGCAGGATGCCAGATTTGATAATTTGGAGATTTCCACCAGTTTCTTTTAATATATAACCAGCGCTTTCGAGGATCATTTTAAACTGAGCCCGGGTCTTAAACTGGTAGTTTAAGGCTTTTTGCACATCCAGGTTTATCCTTTGTTTTTCGTCTAATCCCAACACCTTGTTGAGATTTTGGATGGCCCGGATATTTTCAAAACCGCTGCTGATCTTTTTGCCATCTTTTCCTATCCTCGTTGAAACCAGGTGCACATGATTATTGCCGGTGTCATTGTGGTAAACGACCAGATAAGGCTGGTCGGCATAGCCCATCTGATGGAGCCATCGGATAGCAATCTCCGTCAGGGATGCTTTATCATAGGCTTTTCCTTTAGCCGAGATAACCGCATGAAACTGCGGTTTGGAAACCCTTTTATTTTGCGCCGAAACCATTTTAAGGTAATTCTTATAGTCCTCAGGCCTCAATGTTTCCAGCCCCTGCAACGGCCCGAATCCGGAGACCTTCATTAATTCCCCGCGCAGCTTTTCAATTTTATTGGTATTATAGCTTACGCCGGCAAAGGAAGCTGAGGAGGATAAGATCCGGACAACCATATATCGAGCGCATTTGGATCGTGATAGAAATAAACCTGATTGGTAATATCCAGATCAAAAGTATCCGGGTCTATCGGAACGGGATACCATCGAACAGGATACTCGATAGTCAGTGATAAAATACCACGCTATAAAATGATCTATGAACTAGATACAGAAGGATAGATGAGCTGGGTACTTTTTACCGAAGTATCAGGATAGCAATGAAACCCGGAACCAGATATAATGATTAATATATCGTGGTATTTCGTATCCAGCTCCTGATTATTCTGATACGACGTATCACGGTGATATGTATCCGGCTATTTCATCTCGTGATATTTAATACACTAACCACACCCCTCATCAATGTCCTCATATCCTTTTACCCACTTTAAAACACTTTTATCTTCACACCGCTGGTCAAGTCCATACCGGACGATCATTTTGGCTTGCCCCTGTTCATATCCCCGCCGCCAGTCCCTCCAGGAACTCCCGGGTAGATTGATCCTGGGCAGGAAAGGGTCCTGGCAGCCGCTGTTATATCGGTTAAAAGTCAGGATAAGATACCTGAGCAGAAAATAGGCAGCAATGGTAATGGCGACCGACGGGCCGGTTAATGTAATGTAAATCATAAGCTTATTTTTAAGAATCAATTATTTGCCTATATACCGGATGATCTTGCGTAAGGCCGCTTCCAATATTGTTTGATTGTCGATGTATTGGGAGAATAGTGTATTAAAGCGCTCTATTACCGCCGGTGACAAAGCAGATTTGAGTTGGAGTATATTAGCGTAGTGCGCCAGCTGGTTGATATTGTTACCAGCCCGCCCGAGTTCAGTACCTATACCATCCAGCAGCCGGATCAGTTCCCTGGCATTAATGATCGTCAGGGGTGCATTTTGCAAAAGCCTTGTCCTGACCAACTCCGTTTTACTGATACCTAATTGCTTTTCCAGTTCCAGGATGACCAGGTATTCATCTTCGCTAAAACGTGCGTCGATCTTCCTGCTTCGCTTCCCTGTTTCCAATTTCGGTCTGCCGGTTAATTTGTGTTTTCCTGGCATAGAGATAACGAGTTGCGAGTTATTGATATCCTTGATCGGTTGAGGTACGAAACGGGCAAGGCAAGATTCCGTTGGACGAGAAAACCGCTGAAGGCGTTTTTGTCGGACAAAAGGACATCTTGCCGCAATAAAAACCAAAATATAACCAGCTATCCGGTTATAAAATAGCTGGCTCAAATACGCCCACCTAGCTGAAGAAAGATTGTTCGGATGCCCGCCGGGGAACAGCAATTAAATAGTCATTATAATCATTATAGCCCCTGTATATTTCCGAGCGGTCGATGGTATGGGGTGAGCTGCGGATAAATTCGGCAGCTGCTTCCTGACCTGTCTTATCATGGTCAAAATAGATGGAAACGTCCTCAAAGTCAGCCGCCTTTTTTATAGCGGCTCTTAATAGCGCCGTCGTATTCAATACCAGGATATTGTCCATCGATGACGGATTGTCCATTTTCCAACTGAGGAAATTAATATAACCTTCAAAGACCTGAAGGTTAGCAGTATCACCAGGTATAAAAGAAATCGCCTTATGTCCAAGGCAACCCTTAAAATATTTATTCCTCACCTCCCAGCTACCTAACTCATTCTGCCAGCCTGCTGCAAAAAAATATTTGCGAACCTTTTTTTCGTCCTCCACAAAATAATAAACCTCTTTCAGGAGTCCATCCGCGGCTTTCAGAATCCCCCTACTTTCCAGATAACGACTTATCGCAGGATTATTACCCAGATCCTTTACAGATTCAACCCTGTAATGAGGAACCTTCAAAGCGTGCCTGCGTGTATTTATCCTGTTTAAATCCGGGTTAACCCGAAGTAAAGGAAGGTCGCAGGTAGATTTGATTTTACTGATGACATCCATGAAAGTCAAACCATTCCAATATAGCAAGGCAAAATCAATGATGTTTCCGCCTTTACCCAAACCGTGGTCATACCATACGCCAAGCGTGTCATTTACCGCGAAAGATGGCTTGGTATCCGAGTCGCGCAGCATACTCAGGTAAATATCCTCTTTTCCTGATTTGCGTATGGGGTGAAAACCAAGCCTGGCCAACAGGTCCACGATAGAGACTTGCTCTTTCAGGTCTTTCACTTCCGAGAGATTATCCATAATTAAATTTTAAATGTTAAATATTTTGTTTCAGTCAGCTGAAACTGCGTTTTCTTTTATAATTAGTATTCTATATACTATTGGCCGAAATAGCCGACATCAGACCTATAAATCCCCGCATACAGGTCATTCCCAATGGCCGAAATAGCCGACATGGAACGGTTTATATCAAAACACCGGACATCGGAGCCAATTAGTTCGACATCAGGGTCGAAAAAGGCGACATTATTACCGAAACACCAGACATCAAAATCTAAAAACCCGACATCCGCTCCGAATTACCCGACATCATTTCCGAACTATCCGACATCTAACAGCGGTTTGAGAAAATTGCCGGATCGTATTAAACTTTGCGCCTGCGTCTGATTGAGGTTGATTTGAAAAGCTATATAATACGAATGAACCAAAACCTGCGATTTTGAAATTAAATCACTTTCCATGTCTGCTAACCAAAATTGGAATGGATCGTCATCTATAATAACGTAGGCTGTTTTTTTGCTATCAAACACCGTCTTTAATCCGGACAATAAACGGTAATAAAAGGAATGTTCCATTTGAAGTTTGTACCTGGATTTGTCTGGTCTAAATTCGAGCCTGACCATGTAATTCGTGTTGAACCTATCCTGGGTAAATTGAAAGTCGAATAAGAATTTCCCGGTTTCCCTGATATAGGCGAGCATCCTGGAGAGGTTTTGCTTTTTATGGGAGGGTTTAATATCAAAGATATCCGCTATCCGGCAAAGCCTGTCCAGCGGAATAAGCGTTTCGTTGTCCGTACCGGTAGAAAGGAGGATATGTTTTAATTTGGACAGGTAGATCAGTAATTGTTTGCGACTGTCGCCGCCCCTCCCTTTTCCGACCAGCCGATAGCTTAATGTATCAATCGTGTAATACCTGCTTAGAAAACCATGGAGCAAATCATCTGAAAGCCGGACATCATAGATCTTTTGTTCTTTGCTGCTCCGGTTAAAATTGAGCTTCAGGTCTTTTAGAATGGAAAAGCTTTGCATTTGGATATTGCCGCTCTCCGCCCTGATTTCATAACCAGACGAAAAGATAATATTACGTTCCATCATAGTATACAAGGCGTAATCAAATACCGTTTTAAATTCATAACCTGCTATCATCGGCGGTAACGATTTCCCGGTAAGAAAGTCAGGGTGTATTACCGCGAGATCCTGGCGGGTTCTTCCGGTTTCCTGGCAAAATTGCTGGAGGGTAAAACGTGTGTAACCAAAGAGATCTGTTTTCAGTTGCCTTGTGATAAAAACTATAAAATCCTGAACTATCCCCGCCTGGCCGCCAAAAGAACGTTTAATGTCTTTCATGTTATCAGCGACTGCCCTGTCAATTCGGCTAATGATCTTTGGATCCATAAAATTGGGTTTACAAAAAAGGGGGCAAAAGCCCCCTTTGAATATTGACCATAGCAGGTCGTCCTATTTAAATTTTTAATTAATCGGGCTTACTCACGTCAGTTTCTACAAACCGGGTCCTCACCTGCCTTTGCGCTTTCAGTTATTGATATCATCTCACCTTCACAAAATTTCCTGTTATACACAGGATAATGCTTTTGCCCACCATGTCAAAGAACCCGTGGAAAGGCAAAGCCCGGCCACCCCTACCCGCGAAAAGCAGGTAAGCATTTAAAAACCAGATAATTAAACCAGGATTTTAATTCATAGCATTAATTCTAAATTGATTGTCAGGCCGGGCGTAACGGAGTGAGTTGAGCGAACTCCCCGGGTATACATGCGGGGTAGAAGAAAGAAAAAACGGTAATACCTGATTTCCGACGTTTTGGCGGCTGGCTTTGGTTTTATATACATCCTCTGTTTCATCGTTTTGACCACTCCACTGCGACATTGCCGGCGGCTGACGAAACAAAGGTTGGCACTTGCGGAATTTTTGTTTCACAAGCACCAACCGGAGCACTAAAGATTTTTTTATTTACCCGTGTTTGGAGCGCGTATACGGGGTACATTTTGGGGTTTGTAGGCATCCCCTTCCTCAATATGCTTCAACAATGCATCCCGCATCTGATCCAAAAATTTTGTCTTGCTGATGGATTTACGGCTCTTAATCTCAGAGAACCGCCGGTAGTACCTGTTAAGGTTAACCTGCAGTGTCTGTTCAAGCCAATCAATAATATCCGATATATCAACATCTCCATTATTGATTTGCATTGTATCATATAAGCCATAGGCCAACTCGACAAGGTTACTCTTATCACCTGTCCATTTGAGTTCTCTTCCTTTTTTGCTCACCGTTATAGCTTGATTTCCTCCGCCAGGCTGACGTAAACGATCCAAAACATAAGCCTGAAGCTTCTCGTAGGCCATAAACTTGGAATAAAGATGGTCGCATGCTGTAGAAAACTGCGGGTCAGGTTCCTGTTGCTCCGTAACAAGTAGTCCTTGCGGCTGACCGCCACGCAAAAAGTATAAATGGTCAAGTTCTGAGGCATCCAGCTGATAATACTGAAACAAAAATCTGTATTGGTAGAAAAAGCGATCAATAAATGCCAGTTCCCTTGTGAAATATTGCTGAATCGCTTCCTCATCGCCTAATGGCACCGCGCTGTCTATGGTATAACGTTCTAAGGCAAAAATCTTTTCAGCGAAAAATTTTGGCTTTTCGTATTTAAAGAACCTAACTTCTTCATCCTGGTCAATAAATGGATTGAGGTGGAGATAATCCTTTAAACCGTCCAATGCAGTTTTAATTACGAATAGAGAACCCTGTAATTTTTTAACCGACAGATCTCCGATCTCGTTAAATAGTTCCAATTCTTCCATCATTTCATGATAGCTTTTTTGAGCAAATTGAATAATCATAGGTGTAGAGATTTTAAATAAATAATTGAGAAACCCGGGAAGTCCGGCCATAAGCCCGTAATAATGGTAGACGGGGCTCTAAAAACCTGAAGCATAGTGGATCGTATCCCGGTATAACTTCGGGACATTCATAAGCAACATTGATTTTAATTAAAATTGATAGTCAAACTTCTATGAGCAGTTAAATCGTGACCATAGAAAAGAGAGTATTATTGCTACCTTATTTGCAATGAACTTACCCCATCGTAACAAGCCTGGTAAGCCTGTATAACCCTTGGTACGATCATGGTATTATAAACGGAAAGGATACTGACTGCAAGAAAAAGCATGCCTTCTTTGTAGGTAGTCAAAAAGTTGTGGATGCTAACACCTAAAACGAGAATAACCAATAAGTTTCCGGTTCCCTGGATAATCAGGTTCATCCGGTTTATTGAATTAGCGTTTGAAACTGAGCTTTGTTCGTAAGAAAGGTAATAGTTTTGATGCTTAATGATCAAATCAGGCTTAAGTTCAGCAACATTTTCCGTGGAGATGTCATCCATTTCAGTTTTGATCTTTTTTACTGCATTGTGAAAGCATTTCTCATTATCCTGTATGGCTAAACTTATTTTCGGAAGCATCAAGCTAGAAAGCAATACGACAATTACGAGGTATAAAAGATTGATCAATGCAACGAGGGGAAAATAATAAAAGAGCATCCCAATAATTATCATCAGTAAAACTCCGTCGGTGAGTACAACTGACAAGAGCGCATTTATTGCTGATTGTAATTTTACAACCTGATTAAAAGCATTATCTATATTGTATACATAACCATGGTTCAATAATCTGTTTAATTTTCTAAACATAAAATACCGGGAGAAATCTGTTAGAAAGCAGGTAAGCAGCCTTTGTCTCAGGAAGCCCAATACCGTCCTGAAAATACTAATTATCAGGAACATCGCGAGGCTGGCCATCATCTCCATTTTAGGAGAGTTTGTTTTACCTGATTCAAAGCACTTTTGTAAAAACAAAGATGTGCCTATTCCAATAAATGAAATTATAATTCCAAGGAGAGGAACGCTCATTAAAAGCGGAACTGATATGGCGTTATCAAGTAGCGCCACACTTTTCAATACCCTTTTTATATGTTTGGCCGGTTTTAGCCCTTCCAAATATAAGGCAGCATTACTTTTCCATATTTCCGACAGATGGGTTTCCGTTATAAACTTCAGGTCATCAGCAGGGTCACCAACCAGGTACTCGTAGCCACTACCTTTTTTCCTGGCACCATAAAATACAATGAAGTGACCTGCATTCTCCCCGTTAATTACGTAAAGTATGCATGGTACGGTAAGTGCCCTTAAATAAGTTACCTCTAATTCTACACATTTGGCCTGAAGACCAAATTCTATAGCGAGATGCTTCAAAGAAAGTAATGAAACTCCTGTTGCGCATAACCGGAGATTTTTCAACCGGTAAATTCCCGATGCGTCCAAGCCAGCATAATAAAGGATAGATTCAAGGCAGGCAATTCCGCAATCATTTTGCCCTTCCTGTTTTACAAAGGTATTTTTAATATAAAAATGGTTAAATTTCATATGGGGGAATTTTATTCATCTAAAAGATCTTGAGAATAGTGGTATGGGAGTTTTAACTCGCCGGAGAAATTGCCACTGTATAAAAGGTAACTAGAACCGTCCAAAATAGGAAAGCCGGCAGGTAACTGGACAAAATGATTTGAAGGTTCCGATCAAAGTTTGTTTTAAGGCAAAACCTGAGAAAAGCTGCCAGCGTAAACCAATACATTATCTCAAAAATATTAAGATTTTGGAACAGGTAAACCCAGGTAGTACCCCGGTAATTCAGGAGTGATAATACAGAACCCGGATAGAAGTAGATCCATTCGGAGAGCTGACCAGTAGGTATACCATTCTGAAAATACCATATCTTGAAAACGGCTGGTATAAAGAACACAAACTCTGCAGAAATCACTGCTTTCAAAACCTGTAGGTAGGCTGCTTTTAACTTAAACAGATAGAAGCCGGTATGGATAATCAAGGCGATAAGGAAGAACTTCGCTATCATATATAAAGTGGTAAACAAGTAAACCCATTTGTGAATTTGCTGGTAAATCAGCAGGTTTTGCTCCGGTAAAGCGCCAAAGGATTGATCGCTTTGCGCATAGAAACCCGGCGTTAAAATTAATTTGTCTGTAATTTTTATTAATATTATTGCAATTAAAATATAACCAGCAAATAAATAAAGAATTGATAGAGAGAATTTTGCTTTCATGATATAAGGATTTATTCAAAAGTCCCCCTATATAAGGCCATATCCTAAAAGCAAAAACTATAAATTATCAGTTATAGTTTTTGTATATTAAGGAAATATTATTTATGGCCAAAGGTTTATTCTTCGCTTATCACGAGATTTTTCGTACCAGTTATCTACTATTTGCAGCAATGCTCATCGTAAGCGTTTTAGCATTGGTTAAAAAAAAACTCATAGCCAACCTTGCCCTTCATCCTTATAGCATTGTTAATGAAAAAGAATATTACCGGCTGTTAACATCAGACCTTGTCCATAATGATTTGCTTCATCTTTTTATTAACAGTTACATGTACCTGGTATTTTGTGTCGCGCTGGAAAACCAGCTGATAGCACAGGGCATTATTGGTGAAATTAAGTTTTTAGCAATATATGGGAGTAGTCTGCTGGCAGGTGGACTGTTTATCACGGTCAGGCATTACCGTGATCTCAGTTATAGTAATGTAGGGGCTTCGGGAACAATTATGGGTTGTATGTTCAGTTGTATGATATTAAACCCTAAAATGACTTTGCTTTTCATTCCAGGGATAGGTGGAATAAACAACATGTACAGCGTTTTGATATATATGGTATTTCTGGCAATGTATAGTAAGCGGACCGGAGCGGTCAACCAGGAGTTACATTTCGCTGGCGCAGTGGGTGGAATATTAGCTACGCTGCTTTTACGCAGCAATTTTTTTAAATAACCGGGGTATAACCCCGGTTATTCGTTTACCAAATGCCAAGACAGGCTGGCCCGGTTGCAGCAACTGCTGCACCGATGACGGCTCCTACCCCGCCGAACAGTCCTCCAAAAGAGGCTGAAAAGCCTATTGATGCTGCACACTGGTTTAGACCGCCCTCCAGTTCGTTGGCTTTTTCGTCTGCTAATTCTTTCATTTCTTGAACCTTAAAATTGTTACTTCCCAATGGCAGGAATTAATCTAAAGGTCATTTTTCAAGATTCAGGAAGCTAAAAGCAGGAATTATAAGTTACAACTATTAATTTTAGGTTAACAAAATAATAATTTTATAACATGGCGCCAATTGGAGAAAATATCAGGATTCAACGCACGATAAAAGGTTATAGTCAGCAATACATGGCGTATGCATTGGATATTTCCCAAGCCGCATACTCTAAAATGGAGCGTAATGAAACAGAGTTAAGCATCAGAAGGGTATTTGCGATCGCCGAAATCTTAGAGATATCACCTTATGTATTGATGCCAAAGCCAAAATTCGGTACCAGCATAGATCTCAGAAACTTCCTTCATACCATTTATAAGATCCGCCGGCTCTGGAATAAAAACATTTCGCGAAAAATTAGTTTGTTACTGGTTACCACAGGGACATTATTAAATTAATAATCTAATAATTTACAACTTGTAGTTATAGCGATTCATTGTTTCATTTAGGAATTTCGCCATCCAATCAAATGCCTAAAGAAACAAAATGGATTACCTGTCCTATGAAAAACGGCTGAACTACGTTTTGGAACTGATCCAGAAAAAAAGATTCAGGTCCGTGGAGGATACTGCCTTAAAATTTGGCTGCAGCACAAGAACCGTCAAAAGGATGCTTTCCCACCTCCGGGAAAAGGGTTATGATGTGCGTTACGACCGGCTTGAAAAAAAATATTATATCTATCTACCAGAGTGACATTTTCTGTCTTAATGACGACGGTACCTTTATATTATGGGTATCAGCAAGAAAATCTACACATATTATTCACTTATCAATAGTTATTTACTTGTAATCCTCTGGACTTATGCGGCTGTAAGTAAGTTGTTTGATTTCCAACGCTACCAGTGGGAGATGCAACACCAGCTATTTTCCAAAGAGCTATCACTTTTGTTGGTGTGGCTGATACCTGCATCGGAGGTACTGGCTGTTCTTTTATTGATGATCCGTCCATTTAACCTTTATGGATTAATACTTTCTGAAATTTTGCTATTAGCATTTACAGCGTATGTTGGGGGGATTACCATGCATTTATTTGAACGGGTGCCCTGCGCATGTGGTGGAATTATCAGCAACGCGAGCTGGGAATTCCACTTTTTGTTAAATATATCTTTTCTAACCCTGACCTCGATATCCCTGTTAATTCACTTTAAAGAAAGGAGGAAAAAAGGCATTAAATGAAAGAAACAATTGCATTTAACGCGGACTTTGGCCCGTTAAAAAATGGAGATCGCCGAAAATCCTAAAAAAGAGTAGGCATGCTTTCAAATTCTATAAAAACGTAATACATACTAAAATGAAAAATTTCAAAATGAATTTCGCAATGCTGGCAATGGTTTTAGGAATAACTGCTGCCGTAGGTTTTAAGGGAACTGCCAAAAGTGTTACAGCCAAACCGGGTACCACCTGGTTTAGCTATAATGGAGCAGGAAGTACAAATCCCTTAAATTACACAAAGGTATCAGCACGCCCGGAGGATTGCAACGGGACAGCGGCCTTGTGTGCCATTCAAGGAGATGAAAATGGTTCAACAGGACATCCTACTCAGGGTACGGTGAACGCTCCTACTGCGACAGCTAAATTCCAGTAATTGTTAAACAACGAACCCATAAATATAATGGGTTCGTTGTTTATATTAGTTTTGCACCAATCCACCCAACTCAATTACTTTAAGGGGAAGCGGATATACGTAACCACCATCCCCTGGGCTTAATTGATAAAGCTGCCCATTAACCTTTCTTATTAATGTCTGCTTATAATCTGCTTCCAGATTATAACGCCGCAAGTCACTCCATCTCAAGTTTCTAAATACCAGCTCTTTGCGTCGTTCCAAAATGATTTGTTTCAAAGCTTCCGACTTATTGGATGCATCAACCGGCACGAACATTCCTAAACGCCATCTTTTGATCAAGAGTTTATTTAAATTTAACATGGCGTTCGCAATATCCTCATTTCGGGCATAACATTCTGCGAGGATCAGGTAAACCTCATCTGTCGCAATACCGGCAAACGGTGAACGTTGGCCGTAGTAACTTCCCCTGAAAGTGATATTTCCTGGCCCTCCATTTTTAAAGAAAATGTTGCGACGAAGATCATTGATATCATAAAGACCATAAAGCTCATCACTTATCCTTGCAAATGACGTTGCAAAGGAAGTTATTGACGAAAGCTTGGCATTAAACGTTACCTCTGCGTTATACATTGGAATTGGATAGCTGACCGCGCCAGAAAGGTCATTATAATCAATAAGAGCGGGGGAAGTGGCCAAATACTGCTGCGCATATGTCATAGCTTGATTGTATTCCCCGGCGGTAAGGTATACCCTGGCCAATAAACCCAGAGCAGCCGCTTTAGTTGGCCTTGTATTGAACTGTACGCTACCGGGCAATAAGGCGAGGGCAAGTTTCAGATCATTGATAACCTGCTCGAAGGACTCTTTTACGCTGGCGCGTTGTACTTTCTCAGTAATGTCTGCCGATAATTTTAACACAATTCCAGGGTCAGTTGCTGCTGAACCTGGCTGATAAGTTTTGGCAAATTCCTGCAATAAATTATAAAAGGTAAACGAACGGAAAAATAAGGCCTCTCCCTTAACCGCATTTTTTTGCGTTACATCAGCACCCTGGACAAGATCTACTGCATCGAGAACGACATTCGCGTTAAAAACACATTGGTAAGAAAGCGTATAATCATTGAAGTCGTTGTCATTGAACAAGTTTTTGCCCCATATATAGAGATTCGCCGCGCTTTCAGAACGCTGTTTAAGATTAAGCCATTGCTGATCGGAAAGTTGGAAGTTGTCCGAACCGACCTCACTTGACGCGGGAACATTGCCGTTCATTGTGTAAGTATCGTCCAGCAAAAGTTGCAGGTTCTCGATGTTATCCTTTGGAAGAACCAGGTGTTCATCCGGCTTGGCATCAAGATATTTCTTGCAGCCGAATGATAATAAGATCGGAAGGAGTAAAAAATATTTTTTCATGATTGTGCTGGTTTTATGAATTAAAAAGATGCTTTAAGTCCAAATGATAATGTTAATGAAGGTGGCAGGTATCCCGAGGCGTAATCCGGATCAAGACCTGCCTTATTCGCTTTCCATAATATGCCAACATTGCGTGCATATGCATATAATTGCAGCCCCCTGATCGGGAATCGTTTCCATCCATTTAACTTTGGTGAGTATGACAGATTAAGATCCTGCAAACGTATATTATCACCCTTTTCAACTAACGCGGAAGAGTAAGAGTAAAAATAATCCCGCTCATATGAATTATTATCAACGCCCGGCATAGACGGAATATGTGTTTTGCTCTCATCTCCCGGATGCTGCCACCTGGCTGCAAAATCACTATGTCCGTTTCCGTTGTGGTACAGATAGTAATAAGAAATTGACGGATGCTGGAAGAAATAGCCAAACCGGTACGCGATATTTACATACAGCGAAAATCCTTTGTAGCTGAAAGTATTAAAGAAATTACCGAAATATGGTGGCGTTGCCGGCCCGTTATACTGCAGGTCTTTGAGTTCCGTCTGATATACAATGGCACTGTAATCTTTGCTGGGTTGTCCGTTGACTATACCCATAGGGTCACCTGTCTGTGAATCAAGACCAGCCCATTTGAAGCTAAAAATACTGCTTACAGGCCGGCCAACAACAGGAGCAATTCCGAGCCCTCCATTTATGAAAAAGCTTCCAATGGTTGAACTATTGTTATACTGCGTCACCTTGTCCTTGTTGTAATTAAATAGCAATCCTGTGGTCCATTTAAATAGCCGGTCAACTATTTTACCATTTAACTGAATATCGATACCATTTGCATTCATGTCCGCCACATTCCTGGTAATAAATCCGTCAGGGATGCCAACAGTCTGGTCAATAGGCTGACGGCCGATCAGGTCAGACGCTTTTTTGTGGTAATACTCGACACTTCCGGTCAGCACATTGTTGCGGCTGCCAAAATCAAACCCGGCGTTAACCACGGCCACCTTTTCCCATCTCAGGTCGGGATTAGGATACGTACTGATGATGGCGAACGGCTGATTGTTGAGATTTCCATTATCCTGCAACAAAGAAGCGACGGCCGTTAAATTTTGAGGGAGGTTCCCATTAAAGCCATAGGTAACACGCATTTTCAGGTAATTGAGCACGCCTCCCGGATAAAATCGCTCGTTCGACAAATTCCAGCTTAATCCGGCAGACCATAAGGGAACCCCTTTATTGTTGGCATTCCCGCCAAAAATATTTGATTCATCCTTTCTGGCGCTTGCGGATAATGTATAACGCTGATCATAGGTATACGCCGCGTTTGCATAGTAAGACCTGTACCTGTTGGTCAGACCGATAAAGTTATTACGATAAGGTATTCCCTGGAAGTTTCCCGGATCATAGTATTGCGGAAACAAAGTAGTATAGTCAACCGGCGTACTGGTAAGGCCACTCGGGTTGTATCCGTAAGTGGTATGGGAATTCCCCGCCTGGCGAATATCCCTGATTTCTGTACCAGCGAGTATAGCAAGGTCATTTTTGTCCCAGGTATTGGAATATTTCAGTTGAAAACGTCCGCTTTGAGACTTCAGCGTGTTATTTGCCGTATAAAGTATCCCGCCTTTAGGAATTGGGAAACTCAGATTTCCCGATCCGTCATCCTGTGTAAACCTGTTGACAAAATCCCTGGTGTAATAAGAAGAACTATCATAAAGATCTGAAAGATCATTGGTTGACCATTCATATTGGTACTGGATCTGGGCGGTTAAGTATTTGCCAAAACCATAGTCCAGGTTCAACCCGGCAAGAAGGTCGTTTCCTGTAGTCTGCGTGTGTCTTTCCTTAAAATCCTGCAGCGGTCTGTAACGCCAGTTCAATAAACCTTTTGATTCCGCAGAATCCGCATAGCCAACCCTATAATCTTTTGTAATCGGTATTGCGTTACCGGACGCATCGGCCAGCTGTGCATAAGGATAAAGCCCCTTGCCGGAGCCCGGTGTTATATCAATATAGGAGGGCCTTCCCCCCTGCTGACTCGTCCGTGCATAGGAAATAACAGGATTTACCTTAAGGTAGCCAATCGTAAAGTTGTTATCCGCGCGGAAACTAAAACGACTGTACCTAGCAGCCAGGTTATTGATGTTATGATCATAGCCCAATGAATAAAAGTAATTGCCGGTAGCCGTTCCTCCATTCAGATTCAGCGCATATTGCTGATTGATACTTTTCTGATAAAGATATTTGTTGAACTGGTCACGTACATCCAATTTGCCAAGGGCATTAAGGCTGGCATTTAACTGATCGTTTGACAACCTGCCGTCCCTGTTGGCAATAAGTTGTTCAACTACAGGACTAAGCGCAGGATGTGCCGGGTCAACTTCCATACTTGCATAGAACCCATTGTTAAATAGAAATTTCTCAACACCGATATAATCAGCGGATGACATCGTATGCAGTGCATAGACATCCGGCTTTTGTTCGACAGAAATATTAGAATTGAAAGAGATTTCCTGTTTGGCATTGAACCGCCCTTTTTTCGTATTGATCACAATCACACCGTTCGCCGCTCTTACACCCCATATTGAAGCCGCCGCGGCATCTTTTAATACGGTTATACTTTCGACATCATTAGGGTTGATGCTGTTTATATCCCCATCATATGGGAAATTATTAAGGACAATGAGAGGTTGTGTGTCACCATTAATCGTACTGATGCCCCGTATATTCAATTTACGTTCGTCAGGAATCCGCTCATCAAAGGAAATACCGTTGGCAACACCCTTCAATCTGGAAATGATATCCGTACTCACGCTAGTATTGAGTGCCTTTTCATTAACCTGTGTAACAGAACCCGTTATTCTTTCCCTGGGTAATTGGTAATAACCTGTTGAAATTACCACATTGTCCACCTGATATAAATGCTCCTCCAATAAAATCAGCAATGGAGCAGCTTTATGGCCTTTAATCGGTATTATCCGTGGGAAATAACTTAAACAGGAAACGATGAGCGTATCATTCTCGACATTGGTACCAAGTGTAAAACTTCCATCATTTTCTGCGACCGTGGAGTACTTAGCCAGTTTGAATTTAATGTTTGCCTGTAAAGGTTGTTTGGTGACAGCATCGATAACTTTGCCCTTAATTATATATTGTGCACGAATAGGCAGGGCATAGCCTATCAGCACCATCATGGTTATGATAATTTTTTTCATCTGGAGAATTGGTGATTAAAGGTTATTCGGCATTTGTTATTTGCGCGTATTGAGATTCTGGCGTAATGATCATCATATCCAGATCACGTTTTTCTTGTTTGATAACAAGGCCATATTTAAAAAGGCTCGCGTTAAGTTCATGGAGATCGGTGAGATCCCGGCATAAGGACAAGTCCACTTTCTCATGATACCCGGTTTCATTCAGCAGCGGAGGAATTGGCAGGTCGTTATTCATCATTTCGGTTAACATTTCGATATAGCCGGCATTTATAAATTTAGGCTGACCATCTTTTATCCGAAGATTATTTTCCGCATACAGCGAGTCTGACCGTAAATTCAGTTTACCTGTTACAACAGATAGCACCCAACAATTGACAGTTTGCTTTTCTATCCACACTTTGAGTCCGAACCAATTGTTTAATTCCTTCAGCATCATTTGGTGTGCATGGGTAGCCGAGGTATCAGCAGAAATTAATTCGTAACAATAAGCGAATTCATTATCCGGGAAATTGATATTGAATTTAAACTTCCTTCGAAAGCTCGTATCGGAGAAGATCATCCGATTCCCAGGAAGGTCTACGCCCGGAACAGCGAGCGCCATTCCATAAAACGATGCCAGATCTTCATTGGCGCCAAAAATCCTGTAATTATTTTCTTTTGTTATAGATTGACCGCAAGAGTTCGGCAGTCCCATTTTTTTTGCAGCGATCAATGATCTGTAAAAATATTGCGGCGCGCCACCGTTGTCATTAACAAAAAGTTGCTTTTGGGTATCGAACTGCATATTGTCAGATTTTGGATACTTAAAAGCCCCGGTTCCAGACGTCAGCATAGATTGGATATTAATTTTATTCAGATCCGCCTTCTCCGTAGCGCCTACATAGATACCATCCTTATTGATCCAAACAAGATGAGGAATAGACCGGTAAGGGAACATTTGCTTTAATTGCTTGTCCCCAACAACCATAGTAAGGCCGAGATTTCTGACCTGGGTGTTACGCTTAAGAAACTGTTGGATCTCTTCACAACTTTGCCCTGTAACAGACATAAATTGAACCCGATCGCCATATATCTTTTTAAGATTAGCGATTTCAGGCATACCAATCAGGCAGCCAGTACACCAGGTTGCCCAAAAATCCAAGATCACGACTTTGCCTTTAAGATCAGACAGTTTTACTATTTTTTGTGGATAGTTAATCAGGTCCTTAATAACCACATCAGGCACCTTTCGCCCGATAGAGACGTTCTTGATCGTCTGTGCATGAGCATTGGAGCAGCTTACAACCAGCCACAAAACAAACCACAGCAGCAATAAACCCAGGCTCCATTTATTGAGCCATGGCTGTTTATCGTTATTCGGATTCAGGTAGGAATTAAATGTATAATGGTGCTTCCGAAAAGGCAATAGCCATCCCGTGAAGCGAAATTTAAGCTTCATAAAAATTGAATAAGAAGTTAGTTGAAAAGAAAAAGCAGGACTAACGAGAAGAAAATATAGAAGGAAAGCGGCAACCAGGAATAGAATTAACTACTAAACTGATCACAGGTTGCCGTGCTCCTGAAAATCATTCAGGAGGGCAAATAACAAGGGAAAAAATGTTTTTAACAACTATCATGGCTTTACCTATTGGATTTAGGCGTAAGATGAGTTGTGCCAAACAAGTAAAGCGTGGAACTCAGCTTACTGTAACTTGGTACATAGGAGAACCGACCACAATAAGTGAGCCCACGCTTATAGCGTGAGCATAACACTTATCATCTCGCGGTCATTGAAATTTCCTATGTTTCAGTTACGAGATTCAAAGCGAATGCTTCATTTTTTACTTGAAGAAACGCAAATATAAAATTGTACTGTATTAATTCTGCTTATTGATCATTAATAAGTTGGCAATTTACGAATAATATTTCAATTGTGGTAGTTCTGCCACAATTATTTTTAAGTTTTTGAGCGACTTTCCCTCTCATAAAATGAAGGAAAAGGATATTAAGATATTAAAACAACTGGGAGAGCTTATTTTTAAAATAAGAACTGAGAAATCAATGAGCCAAGAGGACGTATCTTATCGATGTGATGTAGACAGGGCAAAGATTAGTAAAATTGAAAATGGGGCTGCTAATTGTAATGTTACGACATTGATTGAACTGGCAAAAGGCCTGGGAGTTGAACCGAAGGATTTATTGAATTTTTAATTTGAATAAAAACCTATAACGGGTATTTTTCGGTCACCTTTAATTTCTGATAATCATACGCATTATTGGAGTCCAATTTCGCTAACTCATCATAATACTTATTAGCTAATTCCTTAAAGTTATTAAACTGAGCTTTTCTGATGTTGATTTGCTTGCTATTGTATTTCCAAGATTCATCCCCAGTAAATCTGTAAGTCAATTCCTTATATATCTGAGCGCGTAGGATTTTCAAATTGAAATTCGTCATATTTAAGCTAACCGCCTTCTCCGTCAAGCTTTTTGCGGTTATAAGATTCTCTAATGCCCCTCTTTCCCCTTGATAGGGTTTTGCAAGAAGGCTATTAAAGCTTAGATAAAGTAAAGCCCTATAAAACAGACAAGTGGTATCATTGGGTCGTGTTTTGAGAATTTTTTCCAGGCTGTCCGTCAACACAGCATATTTCTTTTCATCTGGTTTAAACGAGCCATCATTTATAGAAATCATGCCAAAAACAACTTTGTTTGGTAATTGAGCGTGAGCTTTGCCAATGTTAAAAAGTACCACCATAGCGATCATAAAAAGTAGCCCTAATTTTTTCATAGATTAATTTAAAAAATTGTTAACAGATCATGTATTGCTATGCTCCTCCTGGAGAACCAGAACCATACAATTATAGCTTTCTCAAATACTTATTTCCATAACTAAATCGAATAAATTATTACTTGTTCGCATAATATATAAAAAATCAGAAAGTACATTTTGATTGCCTAATGCCTTCATTTACTAGGAAAGGGGAAAGATCTTTGCATTCAGACAGAAGATAGCTCTATACTTTGTTTTAATATCCAATACCAAATGCAGTTGCTCGAGTATCAGGCAGGCTCTTAAAGCTTTGAAATGATCTTTTATTAGTTGTGCTAAGGCAAACATATCAGGAAAATATATTTCCCAGAATAACAGAGCTATTGATAAATCCGGGCAATGGCGGTGTATATTTGCTTTAACCTAAATACGCTTATGATTTATTTGACTTCTATTATTACTGCCCTGGTCTCCATTTTTGTTTGTTGTTTATCCTGGTACCTCGTGCGCGTCAATCAAAACACTGATCTCAAACGTCAGGAAAACCGTAAACTCAACCGACTGATATTTAATTTACTGGAACTAAAATTCTGGATAGATAAGGAAGTTGATATAGATCAGCAATTAGGCAGATTACTGGATGCCTATGAACACGAAATAATTCAGCGCGATATCGATATTACCCCCGAGGGTTTTAAGGAGATTCGGGTTGCCATCACTGAAATACTCAAGCAGCAAATACTCACTCATTCGGAAATTCCGGCGCTGGAGGATAATATTGAAGTTATCATTAGAGACTTGGCAGAAGTTGACCCCGTTTTTGCTTTTGAGCTAACCGGCAAATACCGGATCACTGTCCACATGGCGCGCATACAGGAGATCCTCGACGCAGCCGGCCCGCCACCGGAAAACAGTACTATCCCACAAATTATGGTCAATGACATCCTTCGTCCTAAAATACTTAAAGACCTCCAAAAAGAGCTACACATTCACATCCCTCTGATCGCAAAAAAAACAGATAAAAAAACTTACAATGACCTTAGGCTACTGCCTGAATCAACGACTACCGAGATTGACATCGTAGAGGTAAGCCGTTTCCTTAAGGATTTGGTGCCAAAGTTATTGGAGGCAAACCGATTGGAGAATGAATCAGAGGAAACTAACGCGTTACAGGAATGAAAGGACATTTCGGTACCGGTGTAACTTGCATTTATCTTACCCCGTTCGCCGCGGGTAACTTATTGTACAATGCTCCAAACGAATTTTAGAAAAAAATCAGCTTATTACTGATGGAAAAGTCAAAAAAGAGAAGTGTGATTTGCCCGAGCCCACCGGAGCACTTCATAGAATCTGCCAATGAGAATAAGGACTTGGCACTAAACATGGACATTCGTTTTGCAGACTTGTGAAAGGCTTAGCCTTTCGACCTGAAGTCCGCGTAACCGCCAGTCACATTATATTACAAGTGCTATACTTCATAAAAAATCACCTTATTTTTAACCACGCAGATAGACTGCGCATACAACGGGGTTATTTGTCGTTATATAAGGGTGCGGCATAAGAGCTCTCTTATTAATTAAACTATATTGGTGCCAATAATTAAGAATGGAAGATATTTTCGAGGTGCATTTCAGAGACGAAACCCCTTCCCCTGATAGGGGAATAGTTATAGCCGTAGCCGTAAGAATGGAGGACCTGATCGGCATGTGTTTAGCCAGGTTGCTTGGATTAAAAGACCCGCATTTAACCAGATCATTCGGAAATACATCCAAAGCATTACCCTTTAACGCCAAACTAAATCTATTTTTGGACTTAGAAGGGGTCAGTAAAGAAGAAGCCGAAATTCTGATCAAATTCTCCGAGATCAGGAACAAGTTTGCTCATCGCCAGGAAATCAATTCTATTTATGACTGCCTTGAACCGGAAAAAGATAAAAGCTTAAAAAAATTCTTCGAAAACCGTTATAAAAGTAAAATTGAAAATTACCAGTATAACGAAGAAAATGTCAGGTTGATGTTCCCATTGTTTTTAGACGACCTGGAAATGACCTGCGGGGCTATTTTAATGAGAATGTTTGAAAAAATCACAGACGAGGTTGGTGTATTGACTAAATCAAAAAAACTTCAATTTCTCATAAAGAATTTCACAGATTACAAAGAGTTTACACAAGATGAGCTTTTGTTTGTGAAAAGAATATTGGAGAAAACCAAGCAGCAACACAAAGAATACGATTTTACAGATGAGGTAATCGCATTAATTTGAGCGATTATACTTTCGCAGAAACACCAAACTGTCAGATACATGAAATTAAACTTAACAGTTCGTTATTTTAAAAAGTGAGCCATAAATTAAAACTTAAGGATATTAATAGCACTTACGGTAGCCATCGAAAAATGAGTGACAGGTTGGTCGGTGCGATACCTCGTGAAATTCTCTTGGGAACAGATTATCTCAAAATGGTCTACTTCGCGCTTAAAGAATTCAATTTCGCAGGTTCTTTAGAATTGACCGAAGAAACAATTATAAGACAGCGTGCAGTAAAAATTCTTACTCGTGCTGGTATTTATATTAACTTAAAAATTGATTCTGTGCGGAACGGCGGCTCCCCCATCGACCCGATTCCTCATTTCGTGGCCAACATCATAGGGTTTCGTAAACTGCCGGCAACTATACTCCCTGAAGTAGAACAAAACGTGAGGACAAACTTGCAGGAACTAGATTCGCTTATACTTAAATATGAGAAAAATCCGCATGTGACCAATTTTATCGCTACCGGTCAACGCAGGCCGACCCACGAATCTAAAATCAAAATTGATTTTTACCAGCGCTGCCTTGGTGAAAGAGATTCGATCAACAAATACCTGGTGGAGGAATTGGAGAACAGAGCGCTGCTTAAAGCACTGCTATCCCCTGGTTGGGATGAGCAAACAGGACGTTGGTACGAATCCCGATGGACTAAACCTTATCGGTATTTGCAATACGATAACATTGAGTATTTCGACGACGAAAAGATAGATGTGTGCAGGCACAGGCTGATGGCAGCCTATACAAAAGATATACCGCGAATGGAAGCCACATACGCAAGTGGCAACAAAGCTGCGTTTTATGAGGAACTGAGATCGATGCTACCCCATTCAACTGTGTTTGAGCAGTTATTTAATAAATATGTACCGGCGTTACCCGGAATTGTCCATCGCCTTCCGGCATTCAACGAACTAAAGCAGCTGATGGACGGGGGCTTTTGGATCGCATTCACGGCTTTAGCCTTGACACAGGTTGAAGGTATATTTTCAGATATCCTAAGAATTATAAAACCCAACCAAAATTTCAGTTCGCTTTCAACAAAGGCATTGGCACTGAGACCTCATTTCAATTACGAAACCAGAAATTTTGATTATTTCGAATACCATTTACCCAGGCTCAGAAACAGTTTCCTTCATTCCGGAGCTACGCTGGGACGTGACTTTAAGTATATAGCTTATGATTTGTTATATGATTTGCACTATTTACTGCTTGTTTTCGACGAATTGGAGGACCCCCAACTTAGGCTACAAAATATACTCAGGAATGAGCCTATAGAAAAATTGACTACCCTGAATCATTTTAACTATCTGATAAATTTGGTGGCCAGCTTACGTAACAGGCAAAAAAAGCATCCTGGCGATACCAACCTGCAGCAAATCATGGCGCTCTGGGATCAGTTTGAAAAAAAGCAATTAGCGCCCTCCGGTCGCCTGGAATATTTTTCAGGTATCATTAATTCAACCTTCAGTCCTGCGACTAAGAACATGTTTAAGAAAATCAAATCAGCCGCGAAGGAGACTGGTGAGCATCTGAACATTCAACTGATGTCATTAAAAAAATTAAAAACAGACATAGCGCACATTCAACAGGTGCTTGGCCCAAAAAAATTCCTATTTGAAGAGGACTATAGTGAGCTTTATAAAATGAAGCAATTTGTCGAAACCTATAAAGCCCATATGCCTAATTGCCCGCTGGGAATAAACAAGTCGCTCGATGAATTTAAGGTCAGGGAAAAAGATAACCTAGCAAAGCTATACCTGCTAAAAGAGGTATTTGATGACGACTAATTGCCGGCCCCTTTTATACATTATATAATTTCCCGGATCAAGTTCTCCAGCCATTAATTGAGCTACTGATTAAAGGTCTCCTTTTCCGTTTGCTATCCTATAAGAACCCATCTTTAAAACCTAGCATGTTGTAGTACGGGTCGTCAAATATCTCTTGGTTTCAGGTGAGAAAGAGATGGCAACTTCATGGCTATAAGTCAATTCCTGGTATGTTTTATTCAATAAGAATGTACCACAAATATCTATCTCGTCAGTAGCTTCTCACCTATCCGGCTTACGATGATATCCTTTATAAAATTACGCAGGGGCGGAGAAAAAAGCAATGGCAGCCCGCCTTAACTTCCGATGCCTTTATCACGAATTAAATAGCAGAATTGAAACTATTAAAATTAATAGAAACGTCTTTGTTGAAAATATATTAAACTCGAAAAAACAACCCGTGAATTTATTTAACTGACATTAAACGTCCTGTAATCGCTCTACTTATTTACCATAAATATTAGATAGGACTTTGTATATTCACAGTTATGTCCGGTACCATAGCGATTAAAAGAGAAGCATCTGCACAAATAAAAGGAATAACCCTTCAAAAATTAAGGGCGTTAAAAATCATATTCGAAACGGTGATTAGTAACCCCAATGCGCAGATACACACGGCAATCGAGTTTAACGGCGATGTTTATGTGTACAGCGACAGACAAAAACTCATCGAGGAAGACAAAAGCTATAGTTCAAAGAATTTTTCTTTTTTTAGCAAGCCTGTTCTGAATACCCTAGTCTATTTTCTGGATTACTGGCTCAGCGATACCGTTGGCCAAAGTCCAAATGTTTACTTTAACTTTTACGCAACGAACAGCATCGCTAAAGAGACCGAGTCTGCACGCGTGGAATCTCTTCAAATAACGCTTCCCGCTGATTCCATCATCGAATCCCTTGCCAGGAAAGATTTCTCGGATGACCTGCTTTTGCAGGCAGTGCAATTAATTCTATTGGATGAATATAAGCTACAATACAAGGGGCATAATCACCATTATTTAACATTATCGCAATGGTCGACAGCAGAATGGGAAACTTTCCTGCATAGGATCAGCTGGCAGTTCGATCAGCCTCGTTATCAGCAAATCCAGGACGCAGTTACCGCAGCAATTCAGCAGTACGCGCAACTGAAAGGAATAAACCTGAATGGCAGAGAAGGTTTTGTAAGGGCCTGGTTATTTGAAAAACTGGAGTTTAACCAATACACAGATGATTTGACGCAAAGGTTTCTGACGGACAAAGATATAGAATTGATCTTTTACAAGATTCAGAGCAACCAAATACCGGATAAGGTTTACCAGTTCTTAGAAGAAGATCATTCTTTCCTCCGAAAAAAGGCGGAGTCGTTCGCCTTGTCTTCGATCAAGGTAAAGTATAACGCTCTAGTGCCACACAGGAATCAGCCTATTTTTTTAACGAGAAAAGTTAAACAGCATTCTCGAGAGGTCAGGATCACCACTGGTGAACTTCGCGAAGGCGGTGCCGCGGCCCTAGATAACATGCAGGTACAGGTTGGGGATATTAAATCTTTTATCGATGGCAGCAAACCCACCTTTCTTTTCGGAGAAATCGGCAGCGGCAAAAGCAGTATCATTGCCAGTTATGCTGCCAGTCAGAACCAGGCGGGACATCTGAGCCTGCTAATCCCAGTAACCTTTTTAAAAGGCAGTATCACAATCGATTATACTAGCGCGTTTGAGGCAGTAGAAAAATTTGTGATCCAGAATCTGAATACGGGAAAGGACAGATTCAACTTTGGACAACTGCTGCTTAGCCAGGCCAGCTTCGACATCATCATTGATGGCCTGGATGAATTAGATATTCGGGAAGCACGATTACTGCTGGGTCACTTACAAAAGACCAGTCATGATCATGCAAACATAGCGATCATTGTTACCGGGCGCCCGTTGGAACTCCAGTCAATCATTAATTACAATGAATGGAACTGCCTGACAACCATCGATCTGTCCGAAGCGGAAGTGTATGAAATCCTGAAAAACGAAGCGATGAATGCCGGGCTCAACCTCGATGAAAGCGAAAACGACACCAGAAGCAGGCTACTCTTTCTCAAAACCCGGAAAGATTTGCACAGCATTGCCAAAACGCCGCTGATCATCTGCTTGATCAGGGATTATCTGACTGAGCAGCATGGGGAAGAAACATTAGGTACACTGATGTATAAAATCCTTGTGAAAAGACTGGACTGGGATGTTGCAGACCTGAAGCAAAGCTACCCGCATTTTTTTTTCGGTTACCCACAGGTTTACCAGCGGGAAGCGATCATTGCGGCTGTCGCATTCGAAATCGCCGGATCAGGAAAGCAGCTGATCCATGAAAGAAAGCTGTTTGAAACGATCCAGTTATACGTCGCCGAGGGGCCAAACAAGAATATCGTGGTTACAGAAGCCATAGCTTTTTATAAAAATGTATTCTTGCAGCAGGCCGGGGACTTTTACTCTTTTACGTCGCAGCCGCTGTTCGAAGTTGCTTATGCGATCTCTGTTGCGGAAAAAATAAGAACCCCGCCGTTCAGCTATGAAATAGACGAAACCAACTGGCGTTCGCTTTCATTTGCCATTGCTCTGAACCGCCTAAGAGGTTATACCAGTGAAATGAGGCCATTTTTGAGCCGCTGCATTACTGATATGCTGATCTATGAAGAAAACACTCCGGTGATGGCCAGTATGATCTCAGAATCCAAGGACAGCGAAATAGCAAACTTGTATATACAAAAAATGGATACGCTTGACTTCAGGCCGCTCTATTTCTGGAAAGATGGGCCGGGGCTGTTCGACTCACCGGATTCATTTTCGCCATTTGTAATCGCCGATGTGCTCCACCTGGCCGGAGCGGCGGGATTCGCCTGGTTTTACAAAGAATACCTTGCCCCTTCGCAACCTGTAATTCATGGTGATGAAAGCATTATTTACAATGTCTTAAAGAACTATTTTGCGATTAGGTCTTTCCAGCCAACCGAAACGGAAAGAAACCTGATCAGCGGAATTATTCCTTTTCACCGGGCGGCGATGACATTTTTCTGCGGCAGGATATTTTCCGTTTTTTCATTGGTCGTGCCGGAAATATTTGATGCCGACGAAAAAGGCCGTCTATTTACGGAAGCATTGCAAGACCGGTTGCTGCACAGCAAAGCTACTGCGCTGATCACCGCGGAAATCGAAGCAGGAAACCTTAAATTCATTTCCGACGGCCTGGAGATTGTCTGCGCCAAGGACAGCCGACATAAGAACTCAGTAATCAGCTTATGGTTTAAAATAAATGACGGGGAAATAAGCGACAGTATTTTAAATGCAGCGATCATTGCAATTGCCGAAGGCGATCAGCTTTTATTTCGGCAGCTCAGCTCCAGGATTGGCATCCGGGAACTCAAATCTTACCTAGTCTTTTGTTCGCTCAACATGGAACAAACCGCAGATCACGCTGCCATTATACTGCATGAGTACTTCGGTTTCTCAAATTTCTACCTCATCGCTTTTCCCATTATGCAGAAAACGGCCTGGACGAATTTCAGGTCGCCTAAAAGAAGGGATATTTTAAATGATATCCTTTTCATTAAAATGGATGTGGATTTTGACCTGCTGATGAAAAGGATACCTTTCAGAAAGAATGAAGAAATCTCTGAACTGTTCCTGTTCTATTTCCTAAGATTACTCCTCGGCAGCGATTCCGTTCACAGAAATTATTTTTTATACGTTGTTACCCATTTACCAGAATATGCTTTTCTAAGCAGGTATCCTGAACTTCGCGACGCCTTTAAGGATCTAATCAGGGAAAAGCCTATCTATGGCGAATTTTTAAGACAGGCAACAGCACAGCTCGATTTTCGGTTAAAATTCAATGCCAGCGCGATATTACTGGTTTGCTTCCCGGAAAATGCAACCAAAGACCTGGAAATTACTATCCGGTCAGCACATTCACGGTTAAGAGACGACAGACAATGGTTAAGGTTTTGTATGAAGCTTAATTTCAGCAGAAAGACATTACAGTTTGTAGCTGAACTGCTGCCTGATCTTCCCGCCATATCCAAATATTACGCGCTTTTTATACTTTATCATCAAAATTATCCGCTGTCAGCGGAACAAAGAAATGAGCTACTGGAAGGACTTGTCGGGGAAGGAGGATACCTAGACAATTCCTGGGAGATCTCCGGCTCCGATGGTATCAAAGAACTGAGCCGGGAAGACCAGTTTCTCCCACGCCTTATAGCATCCCTGGAGTCCCCTAACAGGAAAGAAGAAATGGAAGCTGCCAGTATCCTTTTTGCATATCATACAAAAAAGCTCACACCTGGTCAAAAAGCAAAGGTGTTTACATTATATCATGAAGAATATTCCAGGTCGCTTTACAATCAGCGACAATCGATCAAGGAGAACTTCGCAGATGAAGATTTTACGAAAGCTCTTACAGATTATGCTATGGAATTCGAAAAGATCAACCGAAGAAAACCATTGCTTTACCTGTATTACAGCGTTCTTCAAAAAGACTATGATAACTGGCTACCGTTGCTGAAAACCCTGATCTTCGAAGGCAGGCATGCCAGCATATACGACGTTGAATTTGCCTACCGCTGGATAAAATCTTTAAGCAAGCGGAAGGAGTTTACAGAAATCGTAGCTAAAGCTGGTGATGCATGCACGGAGTTTCTCACCTATCCTATCGTTTCGGAAAACAAAAACTCGGTGTATCCGCAGATCGCACTAATGGCGAATGAGTTTGGAACACTTCCCGTTGAAGCACTCAAAGGCGTTCTGGAGTCATATAAGTGCGAAAGGGAAACTGCCTGCTCATTGTTCTACAGGATCAATGACATTATAGAGCAACCTGAAAGTTCCGAACGCATACCCGATTACTACAATTATTTCTCGGCGGCCAAATCAAGCCTAATCAAAAACATTTCGCCGGAACGCACTATAAAAATCCTGCTTGACGGCGATCATATTCCGGCTTCATTTCGTGATTATATCCGGTCAACGCTGGTTTATGGAACCTTTAGCGAGTCCGATCTTGACAAACTCAAAGAATTGGGCAAACTGGGAAGCTTCTTTTTCGCCATGGTTGGCTTTTGTAGGAATGAACAGATAGATTTCTCAATCATACTTAAGGCAAGCGATGAAATCGGCTGGCCATTCTACAAAAGTCCGTCTAACGGAAACTTCAGAGCCGCCTTGTATATGATTAAAGAAATCCAGATTTCGGGCCCGGAAAGTTCAGCATTATACCAGCAGGCAATCGTCAGGAAAATTGAACAGGTAAATGACTATAAAAGGCTTGACCTGATCGATGATTTCAAAGAACTCTTCAACCTGGACTTGCCATTTCCGGCCAGACTGCTGGGCAGACTATTCCAAGAACTGGATGATCGGCAATACAGCCTGAATGACGATTTGCTATATAAAATCTTTGACTACATTGCAACCCATGTAGTCAAAGAGGATTATACCTACCTGAGCAAGCTATCCGAAGATTATATCAAAGGATGGCTCAGCCAAACCAACAAGGAGCGTCGTTTTGCGGAAAACATCATCTTCTTGTGGATGTTTTCACTGATCTCTTTTTTTACAAATGGAGAGGCACATGCTCATGCAGTGCATGGCTACCTGTATGGTCTTCAGCTGATTTTTACATTTGATACGGACAGAATCTATCTGACGCCGGAAAACGAAAAAATTCACTTTAAACCAAGAGACCTGCTGATCCATAGTTCTCCATTATATGAACGGATCGATCCAGAGATATTTAAAAAAGCGGTAGAAACAGGCATCACAGATGGAACGGATGAAATCAAAGCCATCTGCAGGGTGTTCAGTGGATTTGTAAGAAGTTAAGTTTGACCATTTATATTTAATTCGAATCCTCCTATTTTTAAAACATCCGACACAAAAATAAAGGTCAAAACGATAATACCAAATTTATAGATGAGTTCCTCTCCGCATATGGGGCACCTGATCTTTGCTTTGCAGTTTCTTCCACGCGCATTATTTCAAAATCATATCTTTTGCTATTGTCTAATTGATCGATATGAACAGCGGCTTTAGGAACCTGACTGTCTGCCAAGTTCACTGTTACTTAAAAACCTTCGATAATGAAGATATAGGTCTAAGCAAGTAAATTAAAGATATAAAAAAACAAACATGCCTAAACAATCAGGCCGCATTATTTTTATAAGACGGCCTGATTGTGATTTTTGAAGTCATCGACCTCACAGATTAAAAATAGGTGATCAACTGATAGCAAAATAAACTATGCGTACTCTTCAAGAATACGAGTATTCATCGGATTTGCTACCGGCCGCTCAAGTAAATTATTATCATTGTCGATACTTTTACTGACCACGTGTCGGATCGATGTTATTAAAAGACAAATGGCCCCTTCTTTCGTGCCCATATAAGTGTGCGGCGTCTCACTGTTAAAAATGATCACACTTGGAATGATATCTTCGTCAAGTCCAAGTATGGACATTTCTTTTATCTCGGAGGGATTTAAAGAAGAAACCGGGTATTCCGTATCGATTGAATCATCTTCTCTTATCTCTGTCATTAGAATCTTAAAGCTTCCAGATAATGGAATAATGATCTCCGTGCCATAGTGCCGGACTAATTTTAGGTCATTCCTGTTCTTTTCATTATTTTCAAATCTAACGAGTTTCAAGAAAAACATCGATTCTTTTACGTCCGCCCAGTCTTTGAACATATCTTTCAGGTAAACTTCCTGTTTTTGATGATATAGACTATTGTTAAACACCTCATGCTTTTTATTTTTCTTGGGATAAAATGTCTTAAACAAATCTTCCTTAGAAATCGGAATTGGATTGCAGGACCATCTGACTCTTGCCCGGTGATTGTCTAAAATTCTACGTGGGACAAAGTCTGGTATCAAAAGATCTTTAATTACCCGCAAGGGTGAATTGAAATTCTTTATTTTATTTAAATTAATGCCATTCTCATTATAAATTAAAGCAATGCCGTAACCGTCCTCTTCAACAAACATCTTAGAGTTTGAAAAACCAGCCCACCGGTCACCGGTGCGAAGGTTCGGTTTTTTCAGCCAGAGTAGATTATTTTCAATCAGGTCATAAGTTTCATCCTCGCTAAATTGCCATCTCAATTTACCTTTAATTTTAAAAAATATTATTTCCTCTGCAACAATCTCATTAATGCGTGAATTCTGATTTTGTTCCTTGTTAAAATTCCAAAGCAAAACTTCACAACGGTAGTTGCACTTGTTTTCAATGGTATCTATCTTATTCAGACTTTCGAGACAGTATTGATTATGATATTTCACATCGACAGTATGTTCTTTTATATGCATCGGGAGCATGCTTGTTTCAGGATACTCCACTTTACTGGTTCTGTAAATATTTTCTTCAATCGTATCCTGGAGAATCGTCGAAATTTTATTTTTTTCTATTTTTTTCAAAGCGCTTTTTATCGTTAGAATGTCGTTATCGTCTTTGTTTTTTTCACTGAATGATTGAACATGCCTGCAAAAACTGGTGCATAAATAAATAAAATCCTTTTTTAATGGTCCGGGCAAACTGTTTATTTCCATTTGCAGAGGAAACATGTAACCAGCTGCAATGTAATCAGACATGGTTCTTGAGCCTTTTACGCGTTCAGCCAGATTTAACGGCATGATTTCCTTAAGTGGTTTATCCGCAATTTTATAAAATGATGTAACAATTTCCCTTACCTCCTCTGTATCAACACACTCAAGGTGCTGCAGTATTGTTTGAAGGTAATCCGCCCTGGGAATCGTCTTGCCATTCGTCCACTGCGAAATGGCAGAAGGCGAAACTACTAGATAGTTCGCCCACTGATCGCGATTAAATACGCCCGTCTTGTCAATAAGGTCGCTTAAGGCCTCGCCAAAATGATTTTGTTTCATAATTCCATAAATTTAATTGTTTAATTAGCATTCGGACCAGTGAGCGATAAGGCTTAGGTCCTTTATGATTGCGTTCTCTTCGCCCGAATACTTCGTTGAATCTAAACCGGCATTATAAATTAGCTTTTCAGCAACATAAAATGCAAGAGTGGCTTTACCGGCGCCAGCTACGTGCAAGTTTTTATAGGTATTTTCTGTTAGTTCACCCATATTATAGATCCAAGGTAGGTAAGATTGGTTCTCAACTTTATAGCAAACGTTGAAATTTCTTATATCCTTAAAAAATGGCGACAACTTGCGTTCTAACTGCGGGTATTTGTTTTCATCACAGTAGTTGCTGATAAACCTTTGTACTTCTTCGTCAGTGACCTGTCGCTTAAGTTCAATGTTATTAATATCTTCAACCTCCGTATAAAGCCCGTCTCCAAATAAATAAACGTTGTCGCCGTTTTTGTTCTTAACTATATTAATATTGGTATTATTTACCTTATCCATGTAGATAGCTACCTTTAAATCAGTCCGGATATCCGCTTTTAGTAAAACACAACGCCTTGCTGTTACATCAATAAGCCCATCAATCCCTAATGGCATCAATAAATTTGGTGTATTGATGCCTGCAATTACAAAAAGTTTCTTGGTATCATAATCAACACCATTAGCCCGAACTACGTAGCCATTTTTAGTTTTATTACTTGGGTATAGGGCAGCATCAGCCACGATTCTTTCCCTGTGAACACTTGAAGACAGGAAAGCCTCCTCACAGTTTCTTAATAATTCACCCTCTGGAAAAGGCTGGTCTGGAGTCCATATAAACCTAGTTTCATCATTGAAATTTTTTGACTTCGAAAATTCCCCTAACAAATTATGAACCTCTTCCGGTTTTAACATAAAGTCGGGATACTTCATATGGCCAATCTCTTTTAAGAATTGAATTCTTTTGGCAGCTTCTTCTTCATTTTTAACTGCCATGATCCCAGTACCGGATTCAAATTCAAATCGACGGTTAGTTATATCCAATAGTTTTTTGCCATGTTCGATGCAAAGCCTAGCGACTTCCCGTTCTTTTTTTATATCAAAATTATAAAGACAACCACTTTGCAGCCAGGATTGATTGTTTATCGATGCGTTATGAAAATGATCCGAGGTTATAATAAGAATTCTTTTCAAACCCTTTAGTTTTGATAACCTGAGAGCTAAAACCCAGGAAGCGATGCCCCCACCGATAACAATTGCGTCAACTTTTTTCATGGCTCAAATACTTTAAATTTCTACATAACCAAATATAATCAATTAAGTAATTATTAAGCAAATTTAATTTCACTTAATACCTGCTTGATTGATTATTTTAAAAGATGCGCTGGGTTGAAAAAATATAAAACCAAAAAGATGCTTATGCCACTTGGTAACAATTACCACGGATTAAGGTTTATTTTTTACAAACGACAAAAAATGGCTATCAAAACTGTGTATCTCATTGTAAAATAGAATGATGACAACGTGACGCACTATCGAATTGGAAACTGTTCCTTAATCTTTATATTTCTCCCTTGTATTCTTTTATAAACGAAGGGTTAGCTTTTATAGGTTTATATAGGGATTAATAAGACTTACATCTGAAATGTATACCGGTTGCGCCACTCGTGCTTCTATTAATTTAACAATGACTCCTTTTAATGGGGGTATCACCAGCATTTTTCAGAATAATACCGCCTCCATACACTGAAAATAATATAGCAATGCGAATATGGGAATGTAGCCCAAATAAACGATGCGTAGCGCATAGGTTTGGGCAGCTGAAGTAGCTTAGATATTGTAAAAATAATCTCCTTCCGTCAAAATAGTGAGTTTTTAGAAGTTCTGCGGAACTATCTACCATTTTTTTAAGGGGAACGTAATACAATTTGCCTGTGACAGTGAGTGTTTTCTTAAACACCCTTTCAAATAGGGCGGATTGAATTGTTTACAGGAGTATAATATCATTAATCTCCTGCTTTATCCCCTTTGCCAAAGATTCAGTCAACCCTGATATCTCAAAGCCATCGTCTCTAGAGGTCTGCCAATTGGAAACCCGATTATATAAATTATACAAAATACTCATCAGCGTCTGGTCCCCCGTTAAATTCCTTTTCTGATCATTTAGCATTTCTTTACACCTATTGACTAGGTTAATGTACAGCGATGCGGCATCGTTAAAAGGCTTGTCAATATCAATGGCGATGATCTTTTCAAGAATTTTTATGGCCGGTCCCATTTTTGTTAGTGAATCGATTCCAGCCGACGCCCCGATACCTAATAGAGCCGGATCTTTCCAGGCTTCAGTGATATTTAAGATAATCCGCTCGCGAAACTTACGTGAGGGGGTTTTTGCAGGATCTTCCCCCTTTAATAAAGTCAAAATTAATTCCGCCGATTCTTTCTTATCCTTAAGCGGATTGGAATTATACTTTGCCTTATCTAACTTGGGGTTATCTCCCCAAATATCCAATAAACCATCAACGGCGAATTGTAGAGCTGAAAGTTCACGAATATTATACCAATCGTCTTCATGCGATCCGAGATCAGAATTGAGATCAATAGTATCCAGGGGGGCACTTGCATATTCATCAAAAGCAACTTGTCTTATAGAAGCCTTGTCAAGCTGAAATACAGAAGCAAATCCACCATCTGAGCGCCCATCGAGGGTATACTCATTCTTAAATGTCGACGAAACAGTAAAGAAAAGCGCATGATTGGTCTCTTCGAGAGGAAGTTTGGTAAGACCACCTATCACGTCTTTCCAAAGGCCGACCACCAATCCTGTATCGGTAACTACAGCATCAGGCGGAATCACCGACCTATTTGCCATACCTGAAGAGGTAAGTGACAATACAGCTGTGCCCGGGTCATCAGCTAAAATATTGGCATACCGCGCTGACCACCGATTCGGCAACTGAGGTCCGTCGCTTAGTAACGCCATCAGCAATGTTGGCCCAATTCCTTGAATAACTTCGCTAACTGGTTCCTGCCTTGCCAGATCCTCACAAATTAACGTCGTCATGGCCAACCAGCCGTTGGGAGCCAAAATAGTTAACCGTCTCTGCGCTATTGAACTATATTCAAACCAAAGGCGATTAACGTCCAAATGACTTTCCAGCTGATACTGTTCGATCTGGCTTGTGTTCAGCTGCCACCTATGGTGTTTACGTTGAGTTGTCGTATACCATGTCCCCGCAAAAAAGGCCCCCATACGGGCCTCATTATGGAAAGTTTCATCTACACCTGGGTATCCGGTAGTCTTAGAATTCTTCTTCATAATACCCACAACTATAATCGGTAACCGCTTACATTTTTTCTCCTCTTCGAAGGCCTTTACAAATTTTTCCAGCATATTTTGATACTGCTTCTCTGACAAGGCTGTCTCAGGAAGTACAAGAATATCGATATCATTTTGTTCTTTGGCATATTGTACCACCTTCTTCACTAATCGTGAAAGAAAGATATCGTCGTTCCCTTTGCCAAGGATGTTGCCTCTAAAATATCGGACATACTGGTGGTTGTCAGGAACAATTTCAAAATCTGTCGGATCGATATGGTATGGATACGGTACCGCGAGAATATTTAAACTTTGGTTACCTTCCTCCAACTTGGGAAAAGTACGCCATATCACTTCTACCTCTGTTGTATGAAAGGTTAAATGGTGCGTGAGTGACCTGGAAACCATTCCAGATTGAGGTGTACGCATCTTGGGTAGAACAAGCCCATGAAATTTATTGATCGTACTTAACGATCCTGTATTATTAAGGAGTAAATTAGCCACGGACATAAAAATCCGATGTGAAAAATCATCTTTATCCAGTGGCTGGCCCAAAAAGCCCAGTCCGGCGCAGCTCACATCGGCGACGATATAAACGTATAAAAGCGCCTTGGCGAGTTTTTTAGCATCCTCCTGCTCTTGCGTTGGATTTGCCTTATAAAGATTGCTTAATACACGGAAGTGATTAATATCGAATGCCTTTTTTCTATCCCAGTCTTTTTGTATCTCTATAAAATGAGCTTTAAATGGTTCTTTATCTTTTAGGGCTGTATAATCCTTCTTACCTAATAAAAGGTTGCTTGCCGATTTCACCCACAAATTGCTAAGATCGTCAATCACATCGTGCCAATCATCTGTGTTCCACCAATCTGGATCAAGCAGGCACAACTTATAAAGTCCGGTCTTGTTAATAATGGTACCGAATAAAGCAAATGCATCGGGTGGCCATTGAAGCCAATCATCCAAACTCCAATCTTCGTAGATACTCTTTGCTATACTCTTTAAGGTTACCGCGTGAATGCTGCTCATGTGTTTTCTGAATTGTCGAAAAAAAGGTTAAGTTATTGATGTTAGCGGCAGGCTATGCAGTTAGTTTTCCTGGCAATTCAGGCAACATCCCCTTAAGGATGCCAATAATATTGACTTTAGATTTATGAAGTCCGCGACATTTGTCCCATATGTCAACATAATTTGATCCCCCCTTAAAATTGCCTCTGGTATTATAAACTTTATTCAATTCATTTTCAAACAACCGCGGTTTGGTAAGAGGGTCATAAACAGCAATACTGCCCCCTTTTTCCCAAAGGTTCGGCATTAATAGCGAATATACAATAAGGCGGTCAGCCAATGCCATCTCGGGAAGAACACCTTCTGCGTCATTAACTTCATCATAATGTTCTAATAGAAATTTTCGCAAGCACTCTTCATAAATTTCATCTAAAGAAGAGCTTAGAAAAGCTGAGAAGAAGTGTTTGAAGGGCTGACTATCTTTTGCATCATGATCCCTTATAATGCGGTGCCAATTAGAACAGTCATAATTTTCATAATACCATGGACTAACCCGGTGCCAATATGGACCGTAAAACAATAGTACCGTTCTCAACTTATTGAACCTGGAATTTTCCTGATCTTGGTGATTTTCTGGAAAAAGTCTGTAAAACCGCTGTATGATAAGCTGCAGATGTTCTTTTGAAGGTTTGGCAGAGAAATCTACCAAATGGGAAACATTAACAGCCTCCAAACCTTCCCCTTCAAGATTGAAGGGATGATCTTCGATCTGCCAAATAAGTGCCTCGTACTTTTTGGTTTCCTGTTCGGTTAGCGTGGCATAAAATTGGTGTTTAAGTACTTCGTCGTTAGAATTTGTGTTTAAATTATCGCTTAATACACGATGTTGGTTATAAAAATCAATTCTTGATATAATGTTTTTAACCTGCCTATCATAATTGTAGTACCTGACAAAATACAATCGAAGCAGGCGGATTGCCTCCATTTTATCCGGATTTTTATCTTTGAAATAATAGATAATGGACCAGAAATATACCATGCGGCTATGCTCCTGCCCGCGATTGGAATCATCAAGATCTGCGAACCAATTGGTCTTATTATTATTAATAAGGTCCCACCAGTCTTGCTTAAAATTCTCAACCCAGGCATGATAGTCATAATCCAGCTTGCATTGCTCCGCTATTTCTATCACATTTGTAAAGGCTGAAAAATATTCAGCTATAATAGTTAGATCAAGGTATTCCACTAAAGTAGCTGTTTTTATCCCCCCTTCGTCAAACTTAGATTTAGAAATAGTGAGTTTAGCACGAGTTAACTTGTAATTTTCAAAACCTGCAATGGCATTCAAAAATTCATTAAAACCTTTATCAGCATTTTCATTCTCGCCCCGGCCTATCCAAAAGTAATCCTGCCAGTCTTCCCATGTTTTCCCTGCCTCGTCTTTCTGATTGTCATCTTTTATTTTTGCCAAAAGATTGGCTTTCAGGTTTTCGTTACTTTGCATCTGTTCGCCGCGGGCATTCATATAGATATAAAGTTCCTCACCCTGTTCGCTGATATTTGTATCAAAATACCAGAACTCCACATAATCCTGAACATAATCAAAAAGCTCAGACGCCGTTGACACCTGAATATACCGAAAAATGGTTAAATAGTTATTGTAAATAGCGCTGATCGTGGTGTCATTTTCATAATCATCAAGATACCAATTTTGCCTTTTAGTAAGTTCAACATTCTTTCCTTCCAAAGCAAATTCAACAAAACTCGTGAAAAAATCGTGTGCTGACTCACGTACTTTATAATCTAATTTTAATTTTTTACCCGAAAAATAAACCTTTTTAAATTCTTCCGTTCTGCCGGAAAGGATAGAAAGTGCAAGTAATAACAGATACGTTGTCGTTAAACGTTGCTGCCCGTCAATCAAAAAATAGTTGCCGATATAATGAGGATCATCATATGCATATATAAAGCCAATATTGGCAACGTGCTTCTGTTTTTTATAATAATCATAGAAAGCATGTTGCAATTGCTGATCCTCTGTCAACACCTCTATGTGATAATCTGCTTTCCTAAATTTCCGATATTCATCAATGATAGAGCCAAGCAGGCCATTAACCTGATCATTACCCCATACGTAGTCGCGCTGAATTTCAGGAATAAGTATCCGCTCTACATTTCGGTCTTTAAATAATTCTTTTAGCGAGTATTTCCCGGGCTTCATGCGTAGATGTTCTGTTTTAGCTTGTCAATTGTTTTTTTGATATGATCCGCGTGCTCATCGATATTGGTTCTCCCCCAGTTTCTGAGATCTCCTGGATTAGGCAGGATAAGCTTACTGAACACCTCAAAAGTATGTTTTGGCACAAAACTCCCGCCGCGAACCAATTCCAGGATATTGCTTCGTTTTGCATCGAACTGACCGTTGCCGTTTGAACTATTATCTTCACCGGTCAGCAGCGTCATATTTCCGATACTGTTTATGAGATTATGTTTTTGCAATGCTTCGTAATAGATTTCCTTTTCAGCATCCGTTCTTGTTTTTTTGTCGAGAGTTTTTTGAATTTTTTCCGTCATTGAAGCCCCCAAGATATTTATAATACATGTCTTATCGTCGGCTGTCAGTATCTTGCCTTTTCCTTCTGGCCGCTGTGAGAAGATATGTTCAAGCGTCCAGCCGGAACGCTTGAAGGCGAAAAAATCAAATCGAGTTATTTTGCTGGCGTCCGTATTAAAAACATTTATTGCAAGGAGGAGCCTGTGAATTTCATCATTTGGGGACGTGCCATCATACAATAGTTTGTCAAAATCGACCGTTATTAGTTCATTTCTTATTGATGTTAATTTTTCAGAAAAACTGAATTGGTCTCTATCCAGCAAATTGGCGATGAGATTGGTTTTATTCTTTCTATGGCTGCTGCCCTTTGCAAAAAGTACGAACCCCAACAGGTTATATTTTTTATCATTTTCATACCAATCTTTCAGGATCTGATAATATTTCTTGAGCTTATCAAATATCCCTGAGATATTTGACTGCTTGTGAAAATAGTTAAACAAGGGGTGGTGACTGCCCTGATCTACTTTATCGGGATGATAGCCCATTTTCACAGCTACAAGACTAAGTAGGCCCTTCATTCCATCAGTCTCCTCAAAATAAAAGCTTTTGACAGCCTTGTTATTTACCCATCTTGAAATTTCATCCCATGTCCTTCCCATTGATGCACGCAACTCCAGAATCTCCTTAAAATGCCTGCTCTGGTGCCTATTATCTTTTTCTCTTGCCGCTTTTGTTAGTATTAATGCTTTTATCAATTCGGGCTCCGTAAGTGGAACTTTATTGCTGTTCAGGTTACTGAAAACCTGTTCGCTTGACACATATGGTTCTACAGCATTGACAATCAGGAAAACGTTGTTAAGGACGAAATGGTAGAAATTAGGTAGTTCCTCCTCCTGCATTTGCACGGACATGAAATTATCCATCGCTTTAGCGGCTTCCGTTATATAGAATACATCCTGATTATTATATAACCTATGTTTTGCGATACCTTGGTCCTCTTCCGACAAAACAATACCCTTGTCCTTATCCCAATTTGTATTGAGTAATACCGTTAAAGCATTAGCCGGATAAATATGGCGCACAAAAAAATTTTCCCTGATCGCATAGTCCAGTTTATTGATCGCAATATTTACCGTTCCTTTTACTTTCCGACTAAGCACAGATAACAGAATGGATAACGTAGTGAGTCTTTGTTGACCATCGATAACCTCAAGGTGAACGTAATTTGCAGACCGTTTTACCGTAATGTATTGGAGATAATATTCTTTATCCGGATTTTTTTTTGCGGCCTCAAAAGCTTCATAGAGGTCTTTAAGTAGCATGCGCACGGGATCGGTTTCGTGAAGAGATCCCCATTTATAGCCGCGCTGATAAGCTGGTATGTGATAACGATCGGCGCTGTGTTGTTCAAGACAGCCGTCACTGTTTTCAGCATTAAAAATATTGTTGATACTAAATACAAGTTCTGCCATGCAGTAGTAATTGTTTAGGTGTGATTGTTTAGGAGCGATTGAAAATGGCAAACTATTCTGACCTGACTAAGATATAAATATGTGCCAATATTTACAGTTATTTTTTGATTCTTATGTTTCCGTAAAATATATTGTCATATTTTTAACCCACTCCGCCATGACTGTTACGTTATTGACAAATGTTAATTCCTAGCCCACTACCGAAGATTTGTATTTTTCCATAAACGCCTTATCCGATGTTTCAATAAGTTAGGAATCGATTTTCACCGAGACATAAATCAATTACAAATTAATTCTGGGTAGCATCAGAGTAAGAACTTGGTAAAAGAGAGCAAACAACCTAAAAATTTGGATGAGTATATCCTACACGACAATAAACAAAATGACTTAGGTGCTGATTAAATCTTCTATCAACATAAAAATTACTGTGCTGAAATTAATCCGTCAAACTTGGCAACTATTCTAATTTAACGAATTCAACAATTTTACAGCATCTTCCAAGCCAAATTCCCGTGATAACTTAACGTTCAGCTGATCTTCAATCCTGGTAATTGTAAATTCCAGGAAATTGATATGAGGGATTTCATTTTTATAACTTGAAATGAATTGCTGAAGATGATCTTTGACCGCTTTGAAATGTTCTTTCGATTGAATGCCGATGTTAAACAGGGTTTCTAATATTAAAGACTCAAGATCATTAAAGACATCGTTTTTATACTCAGTTTTTTTTGCAAAGAATAACAATTTCATAAGAGTATCCAGCGATGCGGGATCAATGATCTTGGATATATTCCGAAAATTTTCCCTAAAATCAAAATCAGGGGAAGGAGCTTTGAGAAAGGCATCTGCTATAAATTCAAAACCATCTAATATCCCAAGTTTGATCAGGTAATTCGCCCCTGTCAATTTCTCCGGTTCAGAAATTTCCTGTTTACTCAATAGTTCCTGGAAATAAGAAATGAGAAATCCATCAGCTTTTTCCGAATCCAGTAGTAAACGAATCGAGTCCTCTTTCAACGATTGGTTTTCAGTCTCCTTAATTATTTTTATCAACCTGTCAATATCGCCTGTCTTTTCAAACCAAAATTTAAGAAGATCTCTATAGCTGTGCCAGCTTTGGCTTGTTGTTTCGATAAAATCCAGTATGCCATTAAAAGTATCTGTGAGATCATTTCTCAACGCATATCCTGCGTTAGCAGTCCAGACAACAAAATCCAAGTCGCCACTTTTAAGATTTGAACGTACTTTATCTTCAAGTTTATTTTTAGAAACAAAACCGGTTAACAGTTCAATAAAACCGCCTTGCTGTAAATCTCGTTCCTCTGAGGGACTAAAATACCGGGTAAATTCCAGATACCTTTCTTCTGGAAGTGTAAACTTAAACCTCCTGATAAAATACCACGTATAAATATTAGTATCTTCATTTCGCTGCACCCAACTCTGAATATAAGATAACTGCTCTTTATTGATTTCAAGTTCCGGCAGCGCTAAAAGCCTCGATTTGATGGCATCGATCCTAAAATTCTCAAATTGAGAACTTTCATCAATCCATTCTAAAATAGTTGCTTGAGATATGGAAGCATTGCCATAAGTAAAATTTCGAAAAAGTTCAGCGGAAATACTACTGAATTTATCTCTGATATCAACATACTCCCCGTTTTTATAGCGATGAAGGTCGTCATAAGTTACGGTGTCTTTTTCCAAATACTTAAAAACTGCTTTGACTTCGGCTTTTATGTTATCCGGATTGAATAGCAAATCGAACTCTCTCTGAGCATTTTTTTTGAACAGTGCGGCTCTGTCAACTTCTGGTTCCTGAGGGAATATGATATCAGTTGCCCCTTGAAGTGATTTTTTAAAGAGTGACAATCGCTCATCGTAATCGGGCCAGTCGGTCTGCCGCCATTTGAAATTATTAAATATTTGCTGCAACTGTAAACTTTCGATTGTGCCCTTTTTATATTGGGTGATCAACTGTTCAATCGTCTGTTCATTGATTAATGCCGCAGCTGCGGAAGATATCTCATATTCACGAAGCCCTTTGCCATTTAACACAAATTGCAGAGTTTCCCACCTTATTCCATGTGCATCGATCATTTCCAGCAGTGTTGGAACTAACTGGCTTCGCTGCTCCGTAGCATGACGCGCGAAAAATGTTGCAATAAGCGAAAACAGGGATGAATCCTGCTCGTATGCAACAAAAATGTGTTCCAATATGGTCTGCATTTCCTCTTTGAATTCAGCAAAGAATTGATGTACAGAATTAATGTCGACAGTAACCGCTTCAAGCAATTTTCTTATTGACCCGGGTTTATTGAATTGTTTCACCGCAGCCTTTAGCTGTGACAGTTCATCCATCAAGGTAACCGTGTCACGATCTTTACTTTGATAGTTAAAATGATTAAAACGAAGTCCCGTAATAAAAACATCGGCATATTTATCCAGATTCTCAGATCTTCGGATAATCTTATAAAGCCCGGCCCTTAAATATTGGTTTTCCCGGTTAGCATATTTTGAAATCAGATACCCTATTGTATCATCATCGGCGAACCCAAGATCAGCTAGTGAACCGATGAGGCTGTATTGGTCACTTTCATTAAGGTCTTTCCTTTCGAGTAGCCCCAAAATTAAACCACGGATAGATTTCTGATATCCTTTGAATTTTGATATTTCGATTCTTCGGAGAACATGGGCTGTATTGAGCACATCGAATCTGGTTGAATCGTCGTCAGTCAATATTGCTAATAAATAATTCAATGTTTCCTCAGACTGACCAAAGCGCGCAAGTTCCTTATCAGAAAACTTATTGGAGCTGAGCCATATCTGAAGGCTTCGATAATATTCAAATATTTGTTTAAAGATCGCAATACGGGTCGTTTGTGGAAGCCTGTCCGGCTCGAATCGTACTAAAATTTCTGGTTCATTTTTAATGAGCCAATCTAATATTCCTTTTATTTCTTCATCCTGGCCAATACTGATCATGAAGGACAGCGTGTTTACCCAAGTCGGCTTAATTTTAGAAATACCAGAAGAAGTTAGTGTTAACAAATCGACCATTTTGTCGAAATTCTGTTTTTTCAATATTCTTGAGGCCAGGTACTCCTGAATATTATTATGTTCGAAGTACCATTGTTCCGTTTCCTGGTCATATTTGAAAGCCGGCAGATAACGAAGGGAACGGTACTCTTTTTCTTGTGTAATAATCCTACTAATTTCATCGTCGGTAATGAAGTTTTTTCCCAATAACTCCATTACAAATGCTATCCGCTCAGCAAGTGGAACAAGCGCCTCGTTTGGCAGGGGCATATCTGCGTTTTTATATTGCTCCCGGTTAGCCTCGAAGTAATGGTCGAGCGCATCGTTTAAAACATCAGATCGCCGGACATTCAGGTCATTGTTTTTATGAAAGTAATTAAAAAGTATATTCAGAAAGTATGGCTTTTGGACCAGATCAAGGTAGTTATGATCCTGAACTTCTTTAACAAATCTTTCACCATCCAGCCCCATTGCCTGAACGTAATTTTTGATAGCATGAAGATTAATATCATTCAATAAGTAAACCAGGTATCCGCTCAGTGTACCCGAAAAAGATTTTGAAGGCAACTCGTAAAAATTGGTCCGTGAACTGATGACAATAGTGATATCCGGATATCTTTCGCCAAAATCACTTATTTTTCTAAGCGCTGTGTTTACAAATTGAGGTTGTATTTCATCAAGTCCGTCCAGTAAGATGACCAGCCTCTCAACGGGAACCTGTTTCCACGCTGCGGGTAAGTACTGGTCGAGGTCACCATCAGTATAATTGTTAAGCCTCCTAAACAATGGAACTAATCCTTTATCTGAAGCCTTGACCCTTTCCATTGCTTTACTCATTTCGATCGATTTTCCTGAGCCAGCCCCGCCTAATATTACGATCCTTTTTTGAGTATTAATCAGGTCATCCAAAATAACATTTCCCACTTCAGGCTCATAAAAAAAACTTAGTACCGGTCGCTTATCCGAATAGTTCGTCAGTGTTCTGGGTAAATAGGCATTTTGAATTACAACCTCCGGTATTGGAAAATCAGGCACATCTTCTGATTCATCAGAATTTTGAAAAAATATCATTTGCCCTCCCTGATGGATACTGTCTCTCTTGATCGGAGCAGCCCCGGGACTTTGAAATGTGCTTTCCTTCATTATCCTGATGACCTCTTCAAACAGGTCACCAGAAGCCATGCTTGGCTTTGAGTTTCTTTGAAGGACACGGCAAATGGTTTGATTAAATGTACTCCCCTTCCCCGAGACTCCGTCGCCGACGTTTTCCAAGCCACCGGAAACTAAAATCCATCCAGACTTGAGGCTATCCAGATAATCATGATCGGTTTCTGAAGTCCCGGATCGGTCACGGGTTAAAAAAGTACCTGAAAAGCAGGAATCTGAAATTAAAAGAATATGCTGTGCATCTATGCCCTCCAGTAAATCCAGTACTGAAGAATTGTCAATCCGCGTTGATATTTTATGAGGATCAAAGTCGATTGGTTCCCAATAGCCGGCCTCACTTGTAGGGGCCTTATTGCCATGACCCGCAAAGTAGACGATCACATTGTCATTTTTGCCAATAAAATTGCAAAGATTATTTAGCTCGTTTAAGATATTATCTCGAGTGGCATCTCCGTTCAATAGAGGATCACGTAGAGACTTAAATCCGTATTTGTCTTCTAACAAACGCCGAATACGCGTAACATCGCCTACTGCGTTGTTTAACCGCTTATCACCTGGGTATTCATCAATTCCTATTCCCAGGTAATAACTGTCTCTGATCATCTTTTCCGTCACTTTGGATCTTTAAAAATAGGAAATAAAGTTTAGGTTTATGAGATTGGTAAATTGAACTATGTATTAACTGCAGTAATAAATCTTGCAATTGAATTAAGAATTTTCGTTCGGCAAGAAGCCTTGAAGAGCTTGGGTGACTTAATGGTTTATTAATCTACTTACTAATTATAAATCGCAAATTAATAAATTTCCCGCTTTCGCACCCGTCATGAAATGATGACTATCTAATTTATCGAGTTCATATCACACTCCCAAAAAGCGCCGGCTGATTATCAGCCCTCAAAAATCAAAGTAAACAGACGGCGAAAGGGCCACGGCTATGCCGTGGCCGCCGAGCAATTTAAACACCTTAAAGCGGCTCATAAACAAAAAACTCCGTGTCAATATCAGAAAGGTATTCCACGATCATAGGTTTAACTACTTCCCAGTCCAGCCCGCCATTACCACAACCCAAAGCGGGCATGGCCAAACTTTCAACAGGGTTTTCGATCAGGTATATTTGAAGGGCGACTAAACCCGATTCAATGTATTCATAGGTTGATGGCTGCTTCCAGTGCTGTTTGGTAGGGAAGTTTATAATGATCTTTTCACCACGCAGGAGGTCGTTTTCGTGAACCACCAACAACTGGCCTGTTGTCAGCTTGCCATTCTTACAGGCATCCTGGTACAATTTATAATTCAGCGGAAAAGTATTCTTGAATTGGAGGGCTATCCCCTTTCCCATAACACCCACGGTATTTACCGTATTGACCAAAGCCCTGGCATTACTTTTCAATAAATTACCCTGTGTAAAATGTATCATTGTGCGGTTTGTAGCTCCAATAATAATAGCTTTTGATAAATATCACTCCAATAAGTTGCCAACACTTCATCTTTTGCTGCAAAAGCAGGATCAGTGTGGCGGTAGTGCCGGTAATCATCAGCCTGTAAAAGAGACAGTTTCAGGTCGGTCACTTGTATGACCTTGCCGTTCATGTCTATAATTTCCATTGCATTTAAAATTAAGCCACTTTGAGTGGTTGTGTCCTGAAATCTTTTAGATTGAGAAAAAAACCACGATTGAACAACATGCCCTCCCGAAACAAAGACCATAAAAGCGATGCACCGAGATTAGCCAGTGCGGAGTTGATGAACAAATCCTGTTTGGTCAGGGCTTCCGCCAAAGAACATGATGGTGTATTGTCTGCCTGTTCGGAACTAATCAACAGCTCTTTAAATTCCTCGGTAACCAAAGGTAATTTGCCAACAGGGTTGTACTTTTTAGATTCCGGCTGTTTTACTGCGCCCACTGTAGCTATTAAAACCTGCCCGGTATCCCTGCTGTTGCCAAAATCCATCCAATATACCGGCCTGTTGCGGTGATTCGGCATATGACGGTGATAGGTTTCCAATATCTCCGCTATTTCAAAACGGGCGTTCACGGTGTCCACGCAGGAAAGGGTTATAATCGCCACTCCCTTTTCCAAAGAACAATAATCCTTATCATATTTTTCGGCCACCGCTTTCCAGTTCGTGCCGAAGAAACGGTTGATACGGTTAACCAGTGCCACCGATTTATATAACCCTAATTCAGCAGTGGTAAAAAGCTGCCTGCCAAGGTTAGCCCTGTCTACCTTATCATCATCAAATACGGTCACCATCAGGCCGGGATGGTTCAGGGCTATAAGGGCGTGGTTCATGCGTCCGAGGGCGGTCAGTAACTGGCTTCCCGTACCTCCTGCCCCAATCAGGTTAATAGAGACGGGGTTATAAGGTTGTAACAATTCTTTTTCAACGATATGCACGGCAGGTTTAACTGCTATTAGTTTTTTGAGTTTTTTCATCGGATAAGATGGTTTAATGAGGTATTTGATTTGACTAAAACTTCCTGCGGAAAGTCTCTGCCTGTAGCGACCTGCTCCTGCCAAAGCTGAACGATATTTATTTTGGTACTGCTGTCGCTGTGGATGGTATGGCTGAAATAGCTGTTAAAGAAATAGCTTTCCCATTGCGCCATGAAATCTTCAAGGGCGGTGTTGCGGTCGATGTTAATGACAACCGTTCCCATGCATACATTACCGTTATAGTGAATATTGAAGTAAGGTGCATGATAAAGGGCGGTTTTGACTGTCGGCTTACTTTTACCCTTAATGGCAAACACATCGAGCCTGTCTTTGGAGGCTTTCCATACCATAGCCGGGATATGCGCTTTACCTGACGGAATGCCGAGGCTGTCCACAAAAAACAAATTCATTTCTTGCGGTGGAGTATACCATACTGCAAAACCATTGGTCAGCGGGTTGATATATATCACCTTACCGGGCAGTACTCCCCTGCTTTTCAAATAGGCACCTTTCAGTTCCTGCGTACTTTGCAATAATTCGTTCAGGGATTGCATTTCAGGAATGGTGAGCGGGTGCGCGTTGATGGGGTTACCCTGTTTCCCGATATCATAGCTTTCGACGTAAACTTCCTGCCTGTTTTCCCTGTGATGGTAATTACCATCTTCCTCCTGCCCAACCGATTGGTATATCAATAATGCTTTGATAGGCATGTACTGGTCGTTAAACTGTTGGCTCACGTTCTTCATGGTCGTATTGGTGTAAAAGGGTTGATAATTTATTGAGGAGGTCGAACAGCCGGGTCTCGAAGTCAAAATCTTCCGGTACTGTTTCGTTCAGGGTATCGAACATCTGCACTGCTATGGGTTCATCCATGACAGCTATTTCCTGAAAATTCGTATTGATCAAATCATCGAGGGTGTCGGTAAAGCAATCGTTTCCGCTCCAATAGAAAGAAATGTATTCCTCTGCCTGTATACGATCCTCTTCGTCAAGGTGGTAGAGGTCAGGCCGGATGTGGTCAAAAACAGAGCGGTCAGGATACTGCTGATACAATTGCAGAAAATCAATTGCTAAAAGCGCCCATTCCAAATCCTTTTCCGGTAAATCGGCATAGGCTATAACCACACTTTCCATGCGTTCCATCCAATTGGGATCGCTGATTGATCTTAGAATATGAATGCCCGCATTTTGCATGAGGTAGAGCGTATCCAGTTCCAATTCTTTGAACTCTTTTTCATCCTTATCGTCCTCGTCTACCTGCTCGGTTACCCATTCAAATAAGGTATCATACTGGTATTTGAGGTAACTATTATCCTCTGCATAAAAAGGCATTTTGACGATTTGATACAGGTAAGCGAACAGTGCGGTAACCAATTCAGCTATATGCTCTTGTTCAGCCACCTGTCCCCAATGCCATAAGGGTCTTACCGGCACATAGAATAAGGTACTTCCCGTGTTCAATCGTTTCAGGGTTGCCAGTGTTGCTACGTGGTCAACATCCTGCACGATGATACAATCCATTTTTTTATCGATGGCTTTGATTTGTCCGGCTACATTTTCCCATGAACTGAAAATATTCTGCGGAAAAGTAAGAGAAGACACATCAGGTACGTTCAAATCATAGTATGTACAGATATTGGAGAGGGAGCGGAAATATTCCATTTCCGCTCTGCTCCTGTCGCCGTTATAGGTATAAAACGGCAGGAAACGATAATTTAGAAAACCATTCCGGCTATGCCTTGCGGTGCGCTTCGAAGCGGGTTGCGTTGTACCTCCCCTGCGTCCGGCAAGCGGTTTAGTTTGGCGACGAACGCCCCGAATGATTGCTGTATTCTCCATTGATCTGCTTCCTTATCGATTTTAATATTCCGGATTGGTTTTGGATTCCTGTTCATCCTTTCGTTCCCATGGTGGTTTCAAAGCGGTACTGTACCTCATCTTCCTTAATCTCCGGGCCGGTAATTTTGGCGGTGGTCAGGATGGGGTAAGTGTTGGCGTAAAAGTTCAGCACTGCTACTGTACTGAAATCAGCACCGGGGTCGGCCAAACGGACATCCTGCCCGTTATCACTATGCAGGAATATCCTGCTTAATGTATTTACTATCATGTTTGGTAGGTTTAAGTTTTATAAATCCTGGCTGATGGTATCATAGATTTTTTTGCGCTTGGCCAGTTCATCCGCTTTTTCTTTCAGTTCCTTTACTTTTTCGGGGTACTCGTCAACCGATGGAAGTAATGCGATGGCTTCCGCATACTTAAAAGTTTTGGCCAGTTCAGCGATTTGCAGCATGGCCTCATCATAGACTTTTTTCCTATCCGCTTTCTGCTGTTCCTCCGCCTGTTTATTGCTGAACAGGTTTTCGCTATTTGATTCATTATCCTCATCACTTTCCTCGGCCCCTGTTTTGGCCTTGCCATTTTTGTTCTTTTTGTCCTGTTCCTGTTTAGAGGCCAGTTTGGCATCGTCCAGTCCCTTTTGGTAAGCATCCATATTGGCAAATAATTGGAAAGTCTGTTTTAAGGGTGTGCTGACTGCCTCAAAAAAGCCCTCATCCAGTTCCCCGGCGTTTCCCTTTAAAATCATAGGCTGAATAATTTTCCCTGCTTTGTCCGACAGCTTATCATTGGCGACCATCACCGATACCACCAAATTTCCGTTTGCCCCAAAGCTGACTGCTATTTTCAGGTCGGCAGTGATGCCTAAACCTGCGATATGTTCAAAAAAGTTCGTTTTCATGTGATTGCTTGTTTTTCCTGTTCTTATACATTTTTGTTCCCCTGCCCTTTTTATATCGGGTCGTATACCCGTTATTTTCAATGATCGACCTTAAGGTATTTTCCGCTTGCCTTGCTTTCTGTGCATCTTCTGCACTCATCAGCAAAAGGTCGGTATGGTCAAAAAAGCGGAGCGTGTTAGCTAACCCCTTTAAAGCCCGTCTTTCCGTATGATTAGATAATATGCTCATGTGTGTTGTTGGAGGACTTCCCCCTTTGTTAATGATTAATTGATGTTATTTTCTACTTTAAGCAGGGCAACCGCAGTTTTCCTTTCGAGCAGGATATCCAGTATTTCATCGAGAATCTCGTATTCCATCCCCTCGAACAGGTAAGTTTCCGTATCGAAACTGTAGCAGTACTGATCAAAATCCTCGATTTCAAGCACTATATCTGAAAACCTGCCATCATCGAACCTCGCTTCACCATAAATAAGGTTTCCCATTTCGCAATACTGCATGACAAAAGAAGTGTCGGTATAAATAGCGATATGCTTCATCACGCTGATATTCGGCGTCCACCTTGTTTCATAATAAAGGACATCATCCTCCCAGCGGATATCAAACAGGTAACCTGTTTGAGCGGTCACAAAACCCGGAAGCTGCCCCGTATTACTGCTTTTCTCCCTATCCGCCATATCGTTGAACAATTCCGCCAATTCCGATAATTGGGCGATGCTTCCTTTGAACTCCACCCTGTTACTGCACCAGTTTGCCATATTGAATCTGTTTACTGTTAAAAAAAGTGCAGGCTTTGGGCTTAACCTGCTTGCCCATGCGTTTTAGAAAGGTAGGTCATCATCGCCGGAGCCTGTCACATCGGTATCCACCGCTTTGGTTTTCTTAGCAGGTTTACCCGCTTTCTCCTCCCACGCATTACCGGCCTTTCCCAATAAGGTCAGATCGTTCACATGAAAAGTGATGATAGCCTTTGCCTCGTTGTTGGCATTTACCCATGCGTTAACCCCTAACCTGCCATACAGCTGCACCTGTGTACCTTTGGTCAGGAATTTGGCTACCCCTGAATTGAGCCAGTAGGCACAATCCACGTAAGTGGTGTCCTCTGCGGTTTCTCCGTTCCTGCGGTAACGGTAATTGATGGCTAACCTGAAATTGGTTACCTTTTTGTCGTTTTGTAATTCCTTAACCTCTGCATCTGCGGTTAATCTGCCTGTGATGATTTCCATAACCTTTTGTTTTTAATGAAGTATTAATTGTTTAATTTTCCTTTCTTATCCGTTTGTCTGTGTGTGTATTTTTAAAAGAAAAAGGGAAAAAAGAAAGCAATAAATAGTGCCCGTGGCAGGAGGCAAAAGGAAACGGAATAAGTGCCGGAGGCTGAAGACGGGAGGAACGAGCGGCTGAATTATGCCGGAAATCTTTTGACGTATGCCCTGTGGTTTCGGGCACGAACTTAGCTGCGCTTTTTACCCGTTTCGTTTAAAATACGTTCATTAATAAAAATCCCCAACGATAAAACCTAATGGATTGTAGGGTAAATCCTTTGAAAAAGATTGAACAGAGCCCGGGCCGAAAGCAACATCCTATCGGTATCAGCGGATGAACCAATACCCCGGATTGGTAATTAGTTACTATTCGTTACGAAATGTCATTTTTGTATGCATAACTGAAATCGTTTGTGCTCGTACGGTCAGCGGGGTAATTGGGGATACATTGCTGGTTGTCAAGGTTGGGCATCCCTCGCTTAAGTTCAATTTAAGATACGCATGATAAAACCGCCACAATTCTGAATTTTAAATTGTGACTGTAAGAATAAATAAGTAGTATTTAAACAGACAAAAAATAATAACGGCTTTCGTAGATTAGCCTAATATAATATTATGCCGATAAATGACCTTTATGAACTTATCCGCAAGGACCAAGTACTTTTGTGGGTGGGGTCTGGGTTCTCTTTTTATGCGGGGTTCCCTTCTGTAAATGAAATAAAGACTTTACTCAATAACGCTGTTTCTCCAGCAAAACAGAAAGAACTTGACCTTTCAAAGGACCTTATTCACTTTTCAGAAGATTTTGTTGTGCAAAACGGTCGTGCATTTTTGGAAAGAGTTATCCAAGAACGATTTAAAACGCCGCCCATCGCAGAACATGTCCATCAACAACTGGGTCTTGTCTCCCACTTTAAGCGAATCATTACCACAAATTATGATGAGCTACTGGAAAACAATTTCCCTCCGCGTACAGCGGCACTTACCACGGACAACGATGTGATTGGGACATCGCAGGCCAAAGTAAAGATTTACAAGATACATGGTGATATCAAGAATGGTAAAAGTCTGGTAGTAACTGCTACCGATTATTCGAAAATGTATAATCGTAATTTTAAAGACCCTTTTTGGGCTGCTGTTATTCACGAAATTTCCTTGCACCATGTACTCTTCCTGGGTTACGGCTATGAAGACGAAAACATCTGGGCTGACTTCGACCATATTGAAAGCAAGCTGAAAAGCAAGACCAAAAAAAGGTTTATGGTCGGCCCTCCCCTGCCTGCATTGAAGAAAAAAAGGCTAAAGAAGTTAGGCATCGGGCATATTGAACTTTATGGAGAGGATTTTGTAACCGGGTTGATTGCCAACATTAAAGAAAACGTGGTTGCCGACCATAAACAAGGGTTTACAGATACGCAGACCGCCCAGGATTTTATCACTGGATTCGATATGCAGGTTAAAATAGAAGCGACGAAGGAAATGACCGAGATCGTGTCATTGCAGAAGGTATCAGGGCCGACCAAACACACCATAAATTTCGCATCAACCGACACGGCCTTTATTGACAGCTACAAACAATTTTCAAATAGTTATGCATCGCCCGTTTTCAAATTCACCGCGGCACAATTAAATGAATTCTCCTTCCTGATTGAGGATTTCAAATTTATGGGCATCGACGACATCGCACAGTTCAACATCATGCACGAATCCAGGAAAGGAAAGGTTAAAATCGTTTTTCCCGAGGACAAGCTGGCCATTGAAAATGTATGTTACGAAGTTTTCAGCGGCATTCCCGGTAAGCTGCTTATAAAACTCGATTATCAAGGCTTTACCATTGCGTTCGACCTGGAAATACAGGAGGATGGCGGCATAAAAATAGAGTTCAGCACAGAAGAACCAGAACACGCGCCGGCGAAGCAGATCTACATAAACTATTTTCAAGCCATGTATTACCTCTTTTTCGGCAAAAAAATCGAGATACATCAAGCCGGCCATCCTGTGCAGGCTAAACAGTTCCAGTACCACGAGGAGGCCGGCCGTTTCAAAAAATTAATGGAGCGTTACCTCTCACTCGTACAAATCGAAAAAAAATTCAAGGTAAAATTGCCGCCGGTTTCCATTTATGACTTTACGGATGAGGATAAAAAAGCCTTCAATAAACTCTCTGCACTAGTTAAATACGGGTATCACTCAGTTAAGGATCCTGAAGGGTTGACGATAGCTGACCAAATCTATTATTCTAAAATGATTGAGGGATTAAAGGAAATGGAGCCGGGGACTTACCTATCTATTGAATCAAAAATTCCGGTTCCCATTAAGTTATTAAACGAAGAGATTATTCTGGGCCGCGAACAGATATTGTTATTAAACCCACAAATAACAAAAACGGATGAAAAGGCATTTTCCCTGACATTGATCCCTGATAACCAAATTCTCATCTATCATTATGAAAAAACCGGGTTTTTCAATTTTGAAGTCAGTCAAATCTTATTGTAGGCCGCCATTAACACCTCTTTCCCGAATGTTTCATTGCACCCTAAATTACGGCCGGCTTTTGATTTATTTAACACGCAGTCGTCAAAACGGCAAGCAGAATCCCATCGATGACCTTCATGGCCACAGACACCAGCCACTGATCAACTTCCCTATTTCTGAGGTTTCTCCGGCGTGATCACCCCACTGCTGAACTGCTCGGCGTACCTGCGCATGGCAGCATATATTTTCATTACATCTTCTGCGCTTATCGAAGATGTTTCCGGCTCAAATTCAGACCAGACCTGTTCAGGTGATTTTGGAACTCCCAAGCCCAGGTCACTTACAAAGTTCTGAAGCTGATGAACATATTTAATATGCTTGTTAAGTTTCCCTTCATGATAGATATTAACAACCTCATTGTCTAAAAACTCAACAACAACGTTGCCAGACCTGAACATAGTGTAAGCTCCTTCTGTTTTGCTGATGTTTTCCATAAAAAAGGAAACGAGCCTGTTATTGATCAGGATTGGCTCAATTTCATTCAGATAAGAGGTTCTCCATTGATGCAAATAAAAAAGATCATCGGCGACCCCAGTTATCTTCGTGAAAAAATCATCAATCGAGGCCCTCGGGTGGATATAATTACCTACCCTGTATTTATCTGTTACCGATTCCATAGTTGCTAAAGATACCTAAAACGCCGGCCTGTTAATATAACATGATAAACAACAAAATTTGTATAATGGTGTTCAGAATTATATTTTGGCCACATGCTTGATCCTATTTTCCTGCAAAACGAACAGGTCCTTGTCCATGCCTTCAGACCGGAAGAACTGGAACGCTATGAACAGCTTGTAAAAGAAACCTATCAAATCCTTTCCGATAAGGAAACATTAAGATTTATCCCTGAAAAACGTTTGAGATCACTGGCGGATACCGAAACCTGGCTCAAAAACAACATCCTTAATTTTCACTGCGGCCGCAATTTCCTGCATTTCATTACTGAGAGGAAATCAGGGAAGCTTTTAGGAATGGTTGATATCATCTCACCAGCCCTGGCCGGGGAACATTACCAGCTGGACCATTATCCGCATTTTATCGAATTTTACCTTAAAAGTGATGCACGGGGCCAAAAAATCATGACCAACCTTTTGCCATTTATAATGTCAGCGTTAAACTCAAAGGGCATTTTCGATGTCGGTGCCGTTGTCAATAAAATACATTTTGCTGCCCGCAAGGTTTTGCAGCATTCAGGCTTCAAACACCAAAGCAGCTTTGATACAAAGCAGGATCTCTATTATTACACAGCCTTTGCGGAAGATAACCGTCTACGAAGGGTCGGTTAAAGCAATCTTGAACTTTGTATAAAATGCTTTCCCATTGATGGCAATGTCAAAACAGCTTAATTGTCAGCTCCATCCTTTGTAATCATTTTCAATGGTAATAACGAACAGGATTTTCTCTCCCTGTTGAATGACCTTTTGTTTTTAACGATACCGATAATTATCCAACGTAGCTTTAGCGATGCAGACATGGAGCACCTGCATGACATAGTTATTATTTCATCCTCTGTTCGGAGGCTGGTAAAAACGTAAGACGAGGATAATGCCATCATAAATCCTCTTCAAACTTTCAGTTTTCACTTCTTGTTGCAGGGCACTGAGCTCCTCAAAATAAAACAAATAAAGTTTTAGGTTTGCGATGAGCGTCGAAATTAGCATCACCAGGATGAACAGCGCCAGGGCGATATACGACAGGTCCCGGGAAAGAAAGTGGTCGGATGCCAGATCAGGAAGGAGCTTGTTTTGAAGCAGGATAAACAGCGTGCATAAGAGCGGGAAAACATATAAAAGCACCAGGAAGATGATCCAAACGGCGATGTTTAACACCGCCCCGCCTGCCCTGATCGACCAGTTAATCAGCGTATAGGGCAAATAAATGCTAAACTCTATTATGGTTTTCCGGTTTCGTACCGGGGGGATTTCGAATGAGATATGCAGTATCTCGCGCTTTAAAAAGTACTTGACGATCCAGCTGGCAAGCTGGAACTGAATCCCGGCTATCCCCTGAGAATAGATCTCCAGATCACGGTTAAGAAAAGGCCTCGCTTCGCTGTTGATAGTCAGGAGTTCGTCGGAATTCAACTTTAGCTGCTTCACGATCCTGGAAATCTGATTGATGGCATTGTTGACCAGGAAATACGGTACCATGATGATGACAGGCATGAATAACAACCATTCGACCTTAGCCATCTCTATCTCTGCTCCCACCACCCCCCATTTGGTGATCAGCTTAAAGTCAAGCATCAATAAGATCAGCAATAAGGTGTATAGAAAAATGACGTTCTTATTAAGCGCCTTATAATTTTCGGATAGCTTTTCAAGCCATTTGTCTTCCAGTTTTACCAGGTAATCCTCCCGCGTGTTCATCAGCAATAGTTTAGAGTTTAGAATTTAGAGTTAATACAACAGTAACATTAAGCGGTATATCGGATCGCTATTGCCGGGCAAATACCAGAATTCCGTTCGCAGGTATCTGAAGCGTTGCCGAATAAGCGCAACCGTCATAAGAACCGGCATCAGCAGAAATTCCGCCACCATTACCACAGGTATCCGGGTTGACCCAATTTTCGTAAACATCACTGTTAAAAACCTCCTGCCAAAAGCCACCATGAGGAAAACCAACTTTGTAATGATACTGGTTGCTGTTCGCCAGGCACAGTATCACCATAACATCCTTCCCTATACCATCAACCCATCGGTGAAACGCCATTACCCTACTTGAATTATTGGTATGAATGACACTGAATCCCTGAGCACGCAAACCGGGATGTTGCCAGCGGAGCGCGATCAGTTCCCTGGTAAACCGGAGAAAATCGGCCATCTTTTTCTGAAGCGATAACCCTTCCCAATAAATGAACTGGTGAGGCCACCAGGAAAAATCCTCTGACCATTGCTTATCTTCCAGGAATTCCTGTCCCATGAACAACATGGGGATGCCTGGAGCAGTAAGTGTAATACCCATTGCCACGCGGGAGCGACTGGTTGCATACCAGGATCGTGCATCAGAAGGATCGGCCAGATGCGCTATACGCTGTTCCTGTTCGACATGAACAACGTCGTGATTTTCGGGCCCCTGCACGAATTGCCATTCCCTGGAGAAACCCGCCGGCCACATACTTTCGGCCAGTCTATCCATGTTTAACGGCCGGGCATCTGGTTGTGCCGCATTACTGATAATATCGCGAATGGCTATACGCAGACCGTCGGTAAGTGATGTATTAAAACCGATCCCAACCGGTGAATCCTGAACGACCAGGGGGTTGACTCCCCAATATTCTGCATGATATAATTTGTTGGGTGCTATAAATTTGAGCGTCGAGGTAAGATCCTTACAAAATGACCAGCCAAAGGGCTGTCCCCGATGATCAATCGTACTTACCTCGTCAAAGCGAAAACCATCAATCCGGTATTCGTCGAGGAAAAACTTAGCGTTATTGATCAGAAAATCGCGAACTTCCGGCTTAGAATAATCGAATATAAGGCCGCCCACGAAATCCCCCGGAATGAAGTAAAGCGAATTGGAATCCGAGCCTGCCGGTTGGCGATCGAGGAAATAGAGCGACTCTGTGCCGAAGTCTCCCCCTGCGTGGTTATAAACCACATCGAACATCACCCCTAAGCCATAAATATGGCATAGGTCAACGAGCGCTTTTAACTGATTCATTTCCCCCTTTAGGTCCTCGAGCAGGTAGGTCGCCAGGCCTTTTTCGACCAACATGGCATTCACTGCTTCCAGGTACGCCGGCAACTCCATGTCTGGAATGGCAAAATCCATTTCGGGGGAATAGAAATCCACATTATTATACCCCCTGCTGAAACGGCTGGAATACTCCTGAATTGGTAGCAGTTGCAGGACGGTTACGCCGAGATCTTTCAGGTAAGGGATTTTAGCGATCACATCGAGGAAAGCCCCTTTTTCAGGCAATCTGGGCGCATGAAATACCCCGACATGTAGTTGGTAGATCACAAAATCAGCAAACTGCGGCGTTTGATATCCCGTTTCGTGCCAAGGAAAATAGGGGTCGCGAATAACACATTTATCAGGAAAAGGCGAAACCAGTTCCCTCGCGTAAGGATCGCGCTTAGGCCCCTCATCACCGTTACCAATTATATAAAACATATATTGCTGCCTGTCACTTACGCCAGGAACGAAACCGGCCCAATGGCCATTCCCGATCTGGTTCAGTAAATTGCCATCCTCCGGCTTTCCACTGTTAAAATCTCCGGTGATATAGACAGACTTCGCATTCGGGGCCCATACCCGGAATGATGCCCCGTTATGAAGCAAATTTGCTCCCATGGGGGTATCGTTATTTATATGGTCTAAAACTGTTGCCATTTTGATAAGTTTAGGACTTGCGTTATAAATATAATTATTTATCTATCAAATATTTAAGAGCAATTAAAATTGCGTATTAATATGGCATATATCGGAGTCTTATTCATACGTCCGGCATTTCGGGCACGAACTCAGCCTGCTTTTTACCCGTTTCGTTTAAAATACGTTTATCAATAAAAATCCCCAACGAAAACTCCGTTAGGGATAGCAATGGAAATCCTTTGAAAAAGATTGAAATAAATAGCCCTGGCCGTAGGCAACGGCCAGAATTTTCAAACGTGTAGCAGTCGGAAATTTTGACCCGGTTTATCGTTTAATACATTCATTTTATACGGTTAAGTTGCTTTAGCTTTTTTTCGCTTCAAAAGTATTTAGGGAATGAGGATCTAAAGACACATCCAAAACCTTTGAACCAATTTTGATGCGCAACCGCTGCGCGGTATCCTTAAAGTTACCGGCAACTATAACGTATTTGCCTTCCGGTGTCTGGAAAGCCAGTACGGGCTTCTTGTCACTACCAGCCTCTTTAAACGACAACAGCCTGGAACCGGGGGTGATGTAACGGGAGTAATGTTTCACCGCATAATATTCTGGTGTGTAGGCAGCGGTCTGGTTTTGCGAATCTACACGGATAAGCGCGTTTTGTTTCCATCCCCATCCACTTGTACCGCTATCGGTCAAGACAGGGTTCCAAAAGGTATATTCAGTGCAACCATGACCCAAATAACTATTGATGAGATCGAAGGTATGCTCGGCTGATTTCCAGTCAAAAGTCCCCCAACCGCATTCACTTTCTGTTTGCACATACTGATATTGGGGATATTTTTTACGGATAGCAGGTAGAATTTGCCCTCCCTCCCATTGAAACCCGATACCCTGGATCGAGTTTGCCATACGAGGGTCTGAAAGCACCTGATCGACAAGATCGTAACGATTGGTGTTGATCGTTCCAAAAAATAAGGAAACATCAGGGTGTTTAGCTTTCAAGGCAGGTGCCAGATATTCTGTATTGAAACGAATGGCGCCTTCGGGCGTCCAGGCGCAGCCTGGGTAAACAGTGTAACTATAAGCTTCATTCTGATACATCACCATTTTGATTGGAATACCCTGCTCTTTATAAGCGTCAATGAACTTGCAAAAATAGTTAGCATAGGCTTGCAGGTAACGTGGGTCCTGTATCAGATAATCATTTACCGTTACCTGCTTAGGGAAGACATGCTCGTCCTTTTTCTTACTGTTCTCATAAAGCACAACCTCTGAAAGCGGTGATAGCTGATTGTATTTGGCATCACTCAGGACCGCGTAATTGTGGTTGACTTTCATCCACGAAGGTGGAGACCATGGAGATATCCAAAAGGTCATTTTGGGGTTTCTTCTCTGGGCTTCTCTGATATATGGGATAAGAGCCTTTTTGTCCTGGTCAATATTGAAATACTTCAATTGAAAATCACCATCTACCTCATCGCAGCTGTACCAGTTACGGGAGTAATCATTGGCGTTCATTGAAAAACGTCCTATTGTAAAATGCATATCGCCGTCCGGGGAGAAAAGCTCGTTCAGAACTATTTCTTTTTTTTCTTTTGGGAGCAGATTCAACGCATCCCAGCCCAATTCGTTGAAACATGTACCCCATGACTGAAACTTACTGCCACTTTTTTTATCGTCAATTGTAATATCAATAGCTGAACCAGTCTCCTTTTGGAGATTTACGCTTTTAAGTTTCCAAAAAACTGTGTCACTACTTTTAATCCAATTGAAGGACTGAGCCGAAACCTGCAGCGATAATAAAAGGCTGCTTGCTATTAATATAATTATATTAAAAATCCTCATAAATGTTAACCTTTGATGTTTTATTCAATACTATATTATCTTGTATATTTTCCCCGCTGTTGTTTTAAAATCATACAGCCATGTTTTTGGTAACTGTATGCCCAGCTTACTATTATCGGTCCTGATGACTGGCTTTTTAATATCCATTATCGTATAGAAACGGTTTGTGTTTCGCGCAGATGCTTTTTTTAGCAATTTGTTAACCACCAATTGATTTAACCGAAGCCGGCAATTACCACCCAAAGCGGAATGAATAACCAGCTTTGTAATTTTATGATCGTCCCAGGTTATGTCCATCTTAAAACCGCCACGGGCCATTAAGCCGGTTACACTTCCTTTTCTCCAGACATCCGGCAGGGCAGGCAAGACGTAAATGGCACCGTCATGGCTCTGCAACAGCATTTCTGCGATCCCTGAGGTACAACCAAAATTTCCGTCTATTTGAAAGGGCGGGTGCGCATCAAACAGGTTGGGATAAGTACCACCTGACTCATGGCCCTCGTTATTTGCCGGTGAGATCTGATCGGTTAATAATTTATAGGCATGGTTACCATCAAGTAAGCGGGCCCATAAATTAATTTTCCATGCCATTGACCAGCCGGTCGAAAGATCGCCCCGGTAAATCAGTGAGTTTTTGGCAGCAGCAAAAAGCTGCGGATCGCGGAAAGGCGATATTTGATTACCGGGAAATAACCCATACAGGTGCGAAACATGGCGATGACGATCAGTTGGAGAATCCAGATCATCCAGCCATTCCTGTAACTGCCCGTATCTGCCTATTTGCATAGGTGGCAGCTTTGTTCTGTAATTCATTAAACTATCGGCAAAGGCGCTGTCTTCGTTTAAATCGGCGGCAGCATGTGCGACATTGGTAAACAGGCCATAAACCAGTTGATTATCCATTGTGGCCCCGGCAGAAACCGATACCTGAGTTTTGCCATCGATATATTCATGCTCCGGTGATATTGATGGCGACACTACAAGCCAATTGTGCTCAGCTTCCGGTTGCAGAACGTCTTCAAAATATTGAGCTGCACCTTTCATAATGGGATAATATTTTTTCAGGAAGGCTTTGTCGCCGGTAAACAGGTAGTGTTCCCAAAGGTGCTGGCAAAGCCAGGCATTGCCGGTTGGCCAAAGCCCCCAAAAAGGTCCGTCAACAATCCCGGTGATCCTCCATACATCAGTATTATGATGTAAAGACCAACCCCGCGCACCGTACATTACACCGGCGGTTTCCTTTCCGGTCACTGACAGATCGCTTATCATGTTGAAAAGTGGTGTACTTAGCTCGGATAGCTGGGTTACCTCGCTTGGCCAATAGTTCATCTCTGTATTGATATTGATGGTATATTTACTATCCCACGCGCCCTTCAGATCGCCGTTCCAGATACCCTGAAGGTTAGCCGGCTCGGGCGAACCCGGTTGTGAAGATGAAATGAGCAAATACCTGCCGAACTGAAAGTAAAGCTCGGCCAGTTGCGGATCTTCTCCCTTTGCAAAGTTTTTAATACGTATATCAGTAGTAGATTTCCCCGCATCGCCGGAGCCCAAATCCAATTTAACACGGTTATAATATTTCTGGTAGAAAGCTGAATGTGCCCGGAGCAGTGTTGCAAAGTCCTTTTTGTAAGCGTTATTTAAAAATTCTTGCGCACGACTGAAAGGATCGGCGCTGATGTCATGGTAGTTTACAAAATTAGTCGCCATCGATAAGTAAATGATAGCCGTATCTGCATTATTCACCTTGATCCCTGAAGTATCAGCAGTGAGGGAGCCGGCAAAGTTTTTTACACGGGTCATGACGTCAAATTTCACTTTGCCTTTTTGATTTTCATGATCGCTGCTTAATCCTGATAAAACCAAATCACCGTTCGTTACTTCTACGGTTTTCATAAGAGGGCTTTGCAATTTAATATTGCAGGTGATCATTCGCGGTTTATCGGCCGTCAGCCTGACCATTAAAACATTATCAGTAAACGAGGTAAAATATTCCCTTTTATAACGCACCCCGTTGTGTACATAAGTTACGGAGGCCGTGGCATTTTCAATGTTAAGGTCCCTTTTATAGTCTGTTACATTATCGTGACCAGGAAAATTGATGTATAAATTACCTGCCAACTGATACGGCATACCGCCATTCCCTTTCTGAGTCACTTGCTTATTGGCCAAAAGCTGTGCTTCCAGGTACTTTTTTTGCGCTAAGAGGGTTCTGACCTGGTCAATGTAAGGTTTAGCTGCCGAATCGACCGTATTATTAGGTCCTCCGGCCCAAATTGTTGATTCATTCAGCTGCAGGCGTTCAAGTTGTGTAGTGCCGAAAACCATCGCAGCTATATAGCCATTGCCAATCGGCAATGCCTCGTTCCAGTTTGCAGCGGGTTTGTCGTACCATAAATTATTTTTCCCTTGTGCAAAAACGCTGGCATTAAGAAAAAACAGACAGGCAACTACTATAAGTTTTTGATATTTAGGTTTCATATACAGTTATTGAAAAAGGCTAATATTCTTCTTTGACATGGAAAGGTTTTTGGTTGCTGTTATAATTGGCATCATGTTATTTACTTCCATTTTGTTTACCTTATTCCGGGCCGGCCGTGAAGATCTTATGCCCATTTTTATTTTCGGCGCTCAGCTTCAGATCATCTTTTGGATCAGAAGCAAAACACCGGGTATTTTCATTATCGGGCGTTGGTGACAAATCAGCTCTTCAGGCATAGTTTAGGAAACCGCGCCTTAAAACCTTCGTTGCGGGCCTATTTACCCCGGCAATTTCAGAGCTCAAACGATGACACCGATAAAATCAGGAAGCCCGGAGTTGTCATGGCTTCCTGATTGGTTTATTCATCAAAAGGAGCAGGAAATTACCATCCCGCAGACTGCCCCAGATTCTTGTTTCTGCTAAGCTCCGCAGTTGCAACAGGCAGCAAATACATGTTGGGGGTAAACTGTTTTTGTAATTCGACCACCGGCGTATAGGTTTGTTTGCTGGTGGCAGGATCCCGGCTGATATTCATGCCCATAATAGGCCTGTTCTCTATATCCATCGCAATCTTCCACCTGCGCACATCAAAAAAGCGGTGGCCCTCAAAAGCCAGCTCTATTCTACGCTCATTATAAAGCCTTGCTTTTAATGCATCTCCGGTAACCGAGGGAGGTATAGGCGGCATATTCACACTTGGACGTGCCCTGACCAAATTAATATACTGACGGCAGGTTGCTTCATCCCCAAGTGCTAATTTTGCCTCGGCATAATTCAGGTAAATTTCGGCAAGACGGAAAAACGGCCAGGGTGTTGTATAGGTCGTTTGCCAGCTAAGCGGTACAGTGGGGTCATCAGGCATAAATTTCTTTAGTATATATCCGCCTTTTGGATTATCGCTGCTGAAAGTATAGCTGTCCATTCCAAAAGTTTTCCCATCCGGCGCTATCCACATCGCAAACCGATCGCCGCGGAAAATTGTCGAATCATGTATTACGGTTGCATTAAAACGAGGGTCCCGGTTTTCGTAGGGATGCTGAGGGGCATAACCCGATGCGGGATTAATGGTTTTCGCGCCTCCGGCTGCGGTTATAAAAGGAGGTTGACCGTTAGTCATGTCATAGTCGTCCACCAGGTTTTGGGAAGGGCCGTTACTCCCCCACCAACCTCCGTATGCGCCGTAACGGCGGCCCAGGTTATTCATTGGGGTCTGGTGGCCATTGGTAGTGGTAAACTCCCTTGCAAAGATCAATTCGCTGTTCGGCGAACCGCTTGTAAGCATAAATTCCTTTTGGTAATCCGGATAAAGCGAATAGCCGCTGCTCAACAAGGAGGCTGCAGCGTCAGCGGCTTTTTGCCACTTCGTCATATCATTTGAAGTATTAAACAAAGGCGATGCCGCATAAAGCAAAACGCGTGAGCTTAGGGCCTTGCAGGCATCCTGACTGGCACGGCCAAAGTTAGCGTCGGTACTGGCATAACTTACGGGCAGGTCAGTGATGGCTTCGGTGATATCCTTTTCAATAAAGGTTACACAATCATCAAACGAATTTCGTTTAAAGTCTACCTGAGTTCCCAGCGGATACGATTGGGTAACAATAGGGACTCCGCCGAACCTTTCAATCAGGTTAAAATACATGAAGGCACGTAAAAATTTGGCCTCTGCTACCAACCGGGCCTTATTAGGAAGGCTAACGGTAGTAGTGCTCATTTTTTCCAGGAAGAGGTTTACTTTTCTGATATACACATATCCCTGCGTCCAGTAATACATATAACCGCCCCAGAAATCGCCGCTACCAGCCTGGTCGATGTTATCAGGCGTGTAAGTAGTTGGCCCGAAAATGTTGGCCCCGCAGCAAGGTGCGGTATTTACAGCTTCATCGGTGTACTTTGAATACATATGGATATAAAACCCGTGAGGGAGGCCGTTGTACATTTCGTTTTCATAAGCCTGGATAAGATTTGCGTCTGTCCACACAGCAGCATCCGAAACACGGTCGCTGGGTGGGATATCGAGAATGTTTTTCTTACAAGAAAAACATATAGCAATTGCGAAAAACAATAATAGTTTTTTCATAATACTTTTAATTAAAATTTTACGGTAGCGCCAAAATTGATAATACGTTGTTGTGGATAGGTGGTATAACCTCCATTAAGTTCCGGATCGGCCCAGGTGATCTGTTTAGCCCACGTAATGACGTTAAAGCCACTCATAAAGACCCGCAGATTGTTCATTCCTATTTTTGAGACCACATTTTGAGGCAATGTGTACCCTAACTGGACAGTTTTTAACCTGACAAAACTGGCGTTGAACAGATAGAAAGTGCTGTTGCCCGGCTGATATCCATCAGACCTTGGCATTGTTCCGTTTGGATTGCTGACAGTCCAGCGGTTTTGTGCTCTTTCAACAGCGGCGTTGGCAAAGTCGGTTGTACCTAAACTTGCAAATGTATTGTCATAATTCCACGCGGCGGCCTGACCCTGCAGAAATACATTCAGGTCAAAGCTTTTGTACGCAAAATTCATGTTCAAACCAAATGTATACCTGGGTAAAACGCTGCCATCAAAGGTGAACTGATCTTTTGAATCTATCTTGCCGTCATGATTTAAATCAAGCATTTTAACATCCCCCACCCTGGTATTCGGATCATGGGGATAAGCGTCCAGTTCGGCCTGTGTGTGAAAAATACCATCAGCTTTATAATACATTCCCGCTCCAAAAGGATGGCCGGTAAAACCCTGGTATGGCTCCTGTGGCGGAACTTCGTCCTGGTAAATAATTTTGCTTCTGTTATAGTTTAAGTTGGCAGCTATGCTATAGGTTACCTCACCAATTTTACTCCTGGTACTTACGCTTAATTCAAAGCCGTGGTTGTCCATTTTTCCGATATTTTCAGCAGGAAGAGCCGGGAAGCCCAATACCTGGCTAACTGACAGGTTCGGAATAGCCAGGATATTAGATCTTTTTTCCAAATAGTAGGTAAAATCTACCCCCAGCAAACCGTTCCACAATTCAGACTCCAGTCCAAAATCTGTTTTCTTACTTACCTCCCAGTGGATATTGGGGTTGGGCAGCACGTTGGAATAGATACCCGGCGCATCGGTACTTCCGAAAACATAGTTTTGTCCGAAATTATATGCCTGTAAATAGTTGTAGGTCCCCACACGGTCGTTACCTATTTCACCATAGGTAGCCCTCAGTTTCAGCTGGTTTATAAACGGAGCCCGGTCTTTAAGAAACTTCTCTTCAGACAATCGCCACCCAACTGATGCACCCGGGAAGAAACCGTATCTGTTGTTAGAAGGAAAAATGGGGGAACCATCGTAACGGAACAAAAATTCTACAAGGTATTTGGAGTCGAGATCGTAATTAAACCTTCCAAAATAGTTGTTGCGGGCACTTGAACTCGCCGAGCCGCCATTGGCCTGGTCAGCCGGAACGCTGCTGCCATAATTAATCTGCGGGAGGGCCTGGGTCAAAAAATTCTTTCTGTATGCATCTGCGCCCGAAAAAGTATTCTGCTGCTGCTCCTTTCCAACCATGGCTGCCACATGATGGTTGCGGAAATTATGGTCATAGGAAACTCTTATATTACTTAATGTCGTAGTATATTTCGAATAAGTATCGGTTAGTTCAGTTGTCCCTGTTGCTGAACCTTGAATCCGGTCGTAGTTTTTTGTATTTACATTATACTGATAGTAGAAGTACGGTATATTCCAGCGCTTCTCAAATACGTTATCCAGGTCATAGTTATAGGATGCATCGATCTTCAACCCGTCAACATGCGGAACTTTGAAGCTGGCCGTAAAAGTTGAATATAAAGGCGTTTCACTGATATTGTCATAACCGCGCTGGTCAATCAGCAAAGGATTTTCACCCAGCCGGCCCGGGCCGATCAGTCCGTTTGGGTAAATCGCCGTTATCGTTGGGTTTGCCTGCAGTATATTAATAAATTGAACATTTGATGCCACTGTACTATATGCTTTAGTGTCAAGCGTACCGGATAAATTGGCGCCTATATTCAAATATTTGTTAATGTCAACATCAACCTTCGAGCGAAAATTGTACTGCGTGTAATTTTGAGGATCATGAACATAACCACCATCCTGCTTCAGTCTGCCGAATGAAAACAGGTAGTGTACATTATCTGAACCGCCAATAACCTGCATGTTATAGTTTTTTACGAAAGAATGGTTTTTTAAGGTAACGCCTGCCCAATCGGTATTCGGGAAATTAACCGGATCGGAACCGCTTCTGTATGCCTGTATAGCAGCATCTGAATAAAATGGCTGGTAACCTGGTGGCGTTGTGAAGGTGCTACCCGTCGATTGCCGATAAAAATTGCCTTCGTTATATACCTGTGCAAATGTTGCCGCATCCAAAACTTTCGGAACTTTAGTAGGGCTTTGGAGTGCGTAATTGTAACTGAAGCTAAAATCCGGCTTGCCTTTTTTCCCTCTTTTTGTAGTAATCAAAATCACACCGTTTGCGGCGCGCGCGCCATAAATAGCGGCGGAACCATCTTTCAGCACAGAAATACTTTCAATATCATTTGGGTTAAGGCGGCTTATTATCGTACGCTCCACCCCGTCAACGATGATAAGCGGGCCGCTGCCTGAACCTCCATTATAGAAAGTTGCAACTCCGCGTACAATTATACTCGGATCATCGGCCCCCGGCTGCCCTGAACGCTGATTTACGACCAGGCCGGGCAGCTTGCCTGCGAGGGAGCTTACTACGTTGGGGGCAGGGCTTTGGGTTATTTCTTTACCAGATACAGTGGATATTGAACCTGTTAATGTTTCCTTACGCTGTTGACCATAACCAACAACAACTATCTCGCCTAAATCTTTCGGAGCCTCCTTTAAATGGATGTTTAATACATTACGCCCGTTTGTTAAAACCTCCTGCGAGGTAAATCCTATAAAACTGACAATCAATGTGCTATTTGCGTCCGGAACTTCCAGTGTAAATTTACCGTCGGTATCGGTAATTGTACCGGTTGTTGTGCCTTTGAGCTTAATAGTTACACCAGGAAGCGGAGCGCCTTTTTCATCGGTTACAACGCCCTGTATTTTTTGCAATACAAAACTATTGGCAGCCGCGCGGTCAGGCAGGTCAGCTGTTTTTTTCACTAAAATTGTCCGGTTAATAATTTTATAAGTAAAGGCCGTGTTTTTAAAACATTGGTCAAGTGCCTGTTCAACGGAAACATTCGTTAATTCTAAGTCTACATTCCTTGAAGATGACAGATCATTTATTTTGAAAAGAAAATGGTAGCTACTTTGATCTTCAATTAACTGAAGGACCTTTTCTATCGAAATGTTTTTATGATGTATAGTCACCTGCTGACTAAAACTCTTGCCGCTCACTTGTATAAATGCTGCAATCAGGAAAATAGCAGTGAGTTTCATGGTTAATATTATTGAGGTACAATCAGGCCATACCACGGGCATTGCCTTATGATTTAATTTCATACATTTGTAATGTTTGGGTAAGTAATAATGTCAATTTGTCAATTGGTTTAGGCACCCAAATGCTGCCGAAAAGTGCTTCGAACGCTTTTCGGCTTTTTTATATTTAAGATCAAACGATCTGGCTATTAAAATATGGGTACCTTTAAGGGAGTGATTAGATTTGTAATTCTTCTCTCATAAGCTTATTATTTTAGGTTAAAAATCGGGTTACTATAATTTTATTATATTGGTTTCAATTGCATTTATCTGAATGCCAGAAGAATAATTACACTTTAATTTTTTACAGTTAAGTTGTTCCCCTCAAGTGTGTAATTTATTCCCATATACTTTATCATGGCAAGCATTTCAGAAAGATTTACATTTCTGGATATTCTTCCTTTATATAAAACAGGCGCGGGTTTGCCGGTATAAATAACGTTAATGCCATACCACCTGGCTACCTGCCGCATAATTGATGTGATATCAGTGTTATTGAAATCAAAAATCTCATTTTTCCATGCTACAGCTTCTTTTAGATTCACATCTGCAGCAATTTTCATTTCATCGTTTTCATTCAACGATGCCTGATCGCCGGGCTTTAAAATTCCAACTGATTGTTTCCCGTTTATTTTTACCGAACCTTCAAGCAAGGTAGTTTTAGCAAAGGCCTCATCCGGATAATCATTTACGTTAAAATGGGTTCCTAAAACGGTAATTTGGGTTCTGTTTGACTTTACGATAAATGGCTTTGCATGATTCTTGGCTACCTCAAAATAGACCTCGCCGCCAATCTCCACCTGTCTCGTATTACCGCTAAAATTGGTCGGGAACCTCAAATAAGATACCGCGTTTAGCCATACTTTGGTCCCATCGGGTAACATCACCTTATACTGTCCGCCTTTAGGTGTGGTGATTGTATTAAGTTTCGTATTACCCGAGGCAGACTCATCGTTATTGGCTTTATAAACAAGTAATCCTTCAGAAGTTTTAGATACGTTAACATTGCCTTGTTGGCTTAGCAATCCTTTTTTTGCATTATTCAGAATAATTTCAGAACCATCTGCGAGTGTCAATACAGCATTATTCCCCCCCGGGGCAATATCATGTAAGTGTGCCTTCGCTATTTCAGGTGCAATTTTATGGCGGTTAGTGAGCACAGGGTAAAGTAAAAAGCCTATGATCAGTGTGACTGAGGCCACTACAGCAATTTTAGCCCATAAACTATAAGTTTTACGCTCAATGTTTTGCTGCGTTCCGTCAGTCCTTTCCTTTGGCTCCTGACTGTTGACGGAATTAACATTCAGATGTACTATGTTATCGTTATCGCTGTTGTTGATTTCGCTTGTAATTTGTGCGAATAGTTTCTCCTTAACAATAGCCTTCTCATCGTCCGGAAGTCCGACAAGGCTGTCCGGTATATTGTCGTATGATCTGAACCATTGATATACCTCCCTGATCTCATCAGGGGTGCAATTTCCAGACAGATATCTTTCAATCACATCAACTGAAATGTTTTTTTCCATGATAAAGATTTGTAAAAAATGTGTTACTCTTGGTTTATATAAGTGAAGTCAATTAAAATAGCTGTACCCCCTAAATAAATTTTAAAAAAATATTTTATTGTAAATAATTTAAAGTCGCGAGACAATTTGTTGTGCATGGGGGCGTCAACACTGAATAATAAAATCATTGATTTTAGCTTCCGTGAAATCGTTTTTACTGAAGATTGGTTAGCTAAACAAGGACTTTTACTGGTATAGATCCGGAACTATTAGCTCAGCTTACTATGTCCAGCTTGGTTAGGTGAGATTGCCTTCTCACTTTGTGTTCTTAAAATTTATTTAGAATGATCGAGGCCCGATGTATTGGGACAAGGATACTGTGACCAGTAAACCGGGGTTATAGATGATGCCTGAATACCAGAAGGGCAAACAGCAATGAATTTTTTAGATTTATACGGAGATAGCGAATGGCATTAGTGATATGGTTCTCGACGGTTTTTTCAGATATATTTAACACGCGGGCAATTTCCTTATTTGATTTATTACCCTTGCGGCTAAGCTCAAAAACCGAACGGCAACGTACCGGTAGCTTCTCCAGCTCTTTGTCAATAATACTCTGCAGATCATTTAAATGTACGATATCCTCGGTTGAGTTATCCAGTCGGTCTTCAACAGCAATGTAAGATAACTGTAGATACTGATTTTTAAGGGCTTCCTTTTTTAGATGATTGATGATTAAATAACTTATCGATGAAAAAAGGTATGCCCTTAAGGATTCGTCAATTTTAATAGTATTTCTGTTTTGCCAGAATTTAGTAAAAAAATTTTGTACAATTTCCTCGGATGCCTCCTTACACCTGAGTCTTTTATTGGTAAAAACATACATTTTGTACCAATATCTGTTATATATTTCTTCAAACGCTACAAGTTCGTCACTTTGGATTAAACCCGTAAGTTCTTCATCTGAATATTGGAGATGCGCTTTCATTTGGTGTTAGTCGCTTATTTGAAGCGTAGTTACATTAATTGGTCTGTCGAATGTCAGTATTTAATTTTGATATTTAATAACTTCTAAATTAAAATCTGAAATTGACGGGGAAAGAAACCTGTTTATACTAACATTGAATCGACTACAGATCAGCATTATCAACAATAAGACTGACTGTCCGTAGTTTTACTACATTTGGCCTTGGCGCTGATTATAATCGCGTCCTGGCATGAAAGGTCCCTTGATCCTATTATCCAAATATTTTTGTACTATTATGCTTTCGACCGAATGACAGCAGGAACCAGGAAAAAATGTATGGAATACTATTTTTCTTACGTCTTCAAAAAAAGCATCCGCTTCAGGGGATGCTTTTTATTAATTAACTATTAACTGATTAAAGAACGAAATGAAGACTTTTTAACTAAAATAATTTATAACAATCCATCTAACTCATCTTTACCTTTAAACTTGTTCAGCAACATGCGCACGATGAGATAAATGACCATAAAGCCGATGACAACCATTATAACTGTCACAGTATCATCAGCCTGATAATCATCATTTACCATAAGCACTCAAACCGCTATCGAGGTATTTCAAATAGCTAAGCGGATCATAATCTGCCCCCTGGGGCGTTACTAAAGGTTCCTGTGTATCCGGATCCAGCAGCACGTAAAACGGTTGTGAATTGGATACAAATTTTGAAGTTTGCAGATAGCTCCATTTATTGCCAATGGTTTGTATTTTTCTTCCTTCGGGCGTAATGGTTTGCTCTTCTTTACCCAAGTCCGTTTTATCATCCACATACAATTGGACCAATACATAATCCCGGGTAATCCTTTGATATACCTGGTTGTCGGGCCATACGTTCGCCTCCATTTTACGGCAGTTTACGCAGGCATGGCCTGTAAAGTCAATCATCACCGGTTTATGTACCTTTTTTGCATAAGCAAGGCCTTCATCATAATCAAAATAGGGATTAAAACCCTTCGGCTTATCAAACAGGTCGGCATATTTACGCGGCTGGGTATCCGTGGTATTATTGCTGTTGCTTTGATTATTATTACCCATACCCGGATTTGACAAGTCGAAATCCTGTGTTGCCTGTGGTGGAAGAAAGGCGCTGATCGATTTAAGTGGAGCACCCCATAACCCGGGTACCATATACATAGTGAACGCCAAAACAATAATGGCCAGAAAAAGCCGGGGCACCGAAATATATTTCAGGGCACTGTCATGACTGAATTTTAGTTTACCCAACAAATAAAGACCCATCAGGGCAAAAATCACGATCCACAACACGAGGAATATTTCGCGGTCAAACCAGTGCCAGTGATAAGCCAGATCCACATTGCTCAGGAATTTAAAGGATAGCGCCAGCTCCAGAAAGCCCAGCGTCACCTTCACACTGTTAAGCCACCCGCCTGATTTGGGTAACGATTGAAGCCAGCTGGGAAACATAGCAAACAATACAAACGGTATAGCCAAGGCCAACGCAAAACCCAACATACCGATAGCGGGGCCCAGTAAGGCCCCGGTAGTAGCGGCCTGAACCAGCAGTGTACCAATAATGGGACCTGTGCAGCTAAAGGATACCAATGCCAATGTAGCCGCCATAAAGAACAAACCGGCCAGGCCGCCTTTATCTGCGTTCTGGTCCATTTTATTTACCCAGCCCGAAGGCAAAGTAATTTCAAAAGCACCCAGAAAAGATGCTGCGAACGCAACAATTAACAGAAAGAAACCAAAGTTGAAGATCCCGTTGGTTGATAAACTATTTAAGGCATCGGCACCAAAAACTACCGTTACCAGGAGCCCCATGACCACATATATGGCTATTATACTGACACCATAAATAACTGCCTTACCCACCGGACTCCCCTTTTTATCGCCCGATTTGGTGAAATAGCTAACTGTTAACGGCAGCATGGGAAAAATGCAGGGCATTAACAGGGCTGCAAATCCGCCTGCCAAACCGGCTAAAAATATGGCCCATAGGGTTTGTTTGCGCTGCTCTTTGGTAGTTTCTTTTAATGCGGCCTTCCCGCTTTTTTTGTCCAATGCTTTTTCCCGGCTGCCGTCTTTTTTTGTTGCCCCGATGGTTTTTGCAGCCGGGGGTGGATTAATAGGGGTAAATTCTATACCTGAGGTTGAAGCAGTGTCTTGTGCTTTTACCACATTTTGGGCAAATACGATCCCTGTAATTAGTAAAATAAATAATATGATCCGCTTCATTAATCTTTGTTTTTTTAACCCTGATATTTGTTACAATTCCTGTAGAGCCAAGTTCATCACGTAATTCTTGTACCTGGTCAAAGTGATCAAGATGATATTGGAGCAACAGCCCTCTCACCTGATGATAATTATCTGTTAACCGGTTAATGTCATATGGTGCAAAAGCCCGCTGCTATTACCCGATAATCCAAACCCATTGTATTTACCTTTAGCCGTATTTCAACACCCCATAAACATGGGCGGCTGGTAACAATGCTTCCGGCTTAACGGCATTAACCGGAAGTTTTACCACGCAAGACAGCACTAAGTCGGAAAAAATCGGGCAAAGGCATAGCCTGGGGTACCCCAAATTCGCATTGATTCCATAAATTTTAAAGGTTTATTTTACAGGTATGCTAAAGTCTATATCATCCGGAGGTAAACACTTCTGATCGTTACAGGTCATATATTCCAGCTTGCCGCTAACGGTAACCTGCCTGGCCTTCAGCTTAATCTTTTGCTGAAAAATCACGCTGTTTTCAAAAAAACCAACCTCCATTCCAAAAGCTTTCTCCATTCGGATAATAGGCTGTGGCTCAGTTGCTTTACCAACCATAGCAAAAGTATTTGATGGGGTAAAATCAATCGTGGTTTTCACCGGGCCGCCATCTTTAACAAACTGGGAGTATACGTGCCAGCCGGCATCAATAGTTGCTTTAATAAATACCACTGCCTCTGTTGCGCTGGTTTTCTTAGCGGCATAACTCCATTTTACCGGTTGCAAAATTTGCGATTTGCTTTGCAGGGCAAACAAGATCAGCACCGTTATCATCGTTGTAATTTTTTTCATTGTATTTTCTCTTGATTAATTATTGAATAACGGGTTCATTTAGGCGGGAAATGGGTTGATACCCGGTAAAATCTGTATTTGTTGAAATGTATCCCTGTTTAATGGGTTCTTCTTTTACCAGATCGGTACTGAGGTACTTTTTATTGCTGTCACATAGCAGCGTAACCACTACCGCGTCCACTCCCAACTGTTCCTTTAATTTAATGGCGCCGATAACATTGGCACCTGACGATATGCCTACCGCCAACCCCAATTGTTTAGATAACTTTTGCGCCATAATGATAGCGTCACCATCACTGGCCTGCAGGACCTCGTCCATCGTGTCCAGCTTAACAATTGCCGGTATAAACTCATCGGAAATTCCCTGTATACGATGGCTGCCTACCTTGTGCCCGGTTGTTAATGTTGGCGACTCAGCGGGTTCAAGGGGATGGATTTTCACTTCGGGATTCATCAATTTCAGGTATTTGCCCGTTCCCATTACAGTTCCGCCTGTACCTACCCCGGCCACAAATGCATCGGGCTTAAGGCCCAGGCCAGCGAGTTGCTCCCATATTTCGGGCCCGGTGGTCATTTCGTGCGCTTCGGCGTTGTAAAGGTTTTCAAATTGTTTGGGTAAAAAAACGCCGCCATCAGCGGCTAATTCCTTACTTAATTTGATACTGCCTAAAAAACCGCCTTGTTCCTTACTGATCAATAATACATCGGCCCCCATGCTTTTGATGATATCAATCCGCTCTTTACTTAGCCAATTGGGCATAATTATTTTTACGTCGTGACCCAGCGCCCTTCCTATTGCTGCAAAGGCAATACCCGTGTTGCCGCTGGTGGCCTCAATAATGGTATCGTTAGATAATATATTTCCATTTTTGTAAGCCTTGTATAAAATATACAGCGCCATCCTGTCCTTTACGCTGCCTGTAAGGTTATAATGTTCGCATTTTACATAGATCTCTCCAGGCTTTCCCTTGTAGGTATACTGTAATTTTAACATCGGCGTGTTGCCCACCAGATACCATAAGTCCTGAAACTTCTTTTCCATATTTATTGTTAAATCCAATACTGCTACCCTGCCCATCATACTTTATTTTTATTTGTTAAATTTCAGCATATCCTATAATAGTAACAATCATTCTTAAAAAATCCGTAAATTTTATGGATAACTAAAGCTATTGTTGATTTATTTTCAGTTTTTAAACTTGTTTATTCTTATCATTGCATGTTTTTTCAATAGCTTATCTTTTAAACTTTTATAAATGAATGATTTAGACGCAACTGACCTTGAAATTTTAAAGCTTTTACAGCAAAATGCTTCATTAACCAATAAGGAGATATCTTACAAGCTTCATAAATCGATTGCCACTATTCATGAAAGGATCAGACGGTTGAAAGACCAGGGTTACATTAAGCGCATTGTAGCTATTCTTGACAGCAAAAAGATCAACAGAAATCTGATTGCTTTTAGCCATGTTCTTTTAAATGACCATACCGCCAATACGCTAAATAACTTTGAAGCGGAAGTTGCCAAGTTCCCTGAAGTAATGGAATGTTTCCAGATGACCGGGACCTTTGACTTTATCCTGCGTATAGCTACAAGTGATATGGAGGCTTACCATCATTTTTACAGGAACAAGCTGGCAACCCTACCCAATATTACCACCGTGCAAAGTTTCTTTGTTTTGTCTGAAACCAAGAGCGATACGGCATATCCGTTATAAATTTTGCTATTAATCAAACAGGCAACACTTGTAAGGATGTTGCCTGTTTGATGATTTCACTTATCTGAAAGTTTATAGTGATTTATATTGCCGGCTGGTGTTATATCAATAGCCGAAAATCTCTTCTAATGTTAATTTTTTAACATCCCCATACTGTTTTAATATTTCCGGGGTGATCTTCTTTTCCGAACCCAGAACACAGTAGACGTAAGGCTTATCTTTCAGGTTATCATCATGAAATTTTTGAATATCGGCAAAATTAATCTTGTCGGCCGTTTCAAATACCTGTTTTCGATAATCATAATCTAACCCCAGTTTTTGTGCAGCCAGGTAATTGTAAATAATGCCGTCCTGGGTGATCCGTTCCGTTGCAATATCCTGCTTAATACCTTGCCGGGCATTTTGTAACAGGGTATTATTTTCAGGCATATCATTTAACAGCTCATTCATACCGTGTATCGCATCATTCATTTTATCGGCCTGCGTACCTACATAAGCTATCTCTGAATACCTGCCGTCCTTTTTATCCGGCGATACGTATTGCGCAAAGGTTGAATAAGCCAATGCTTTTGATTCCCTTATAGTTTGAAATACTACAGAGCCCATGCCGGCACCAAAATAAGTATTAAACACATTGATGGTCGTGGTATTATCCGGGTTATAGTTACTTGTGTTACGCACCCAGTATACTTCTGATTGTACCATGTCATAATCAGCAAATAATACCTGGTTACTGCTTTGGCTGGTTTTATCAAACACCCTGACTGCCGGGGTTACAGCAAACTCAGCCGGCATGGTATGCAGTTTACCAAGCGTGGCTGCTAAAGATGTTATTGCTGCCGGTCCGTAATAAAGAACAGTGTGTTTATAGTTCATGAAGTTGTGCAGTATGGTGGTAAGCTGCTCTGCAGTTACACTGTTCAACTCCGCTTTACTTAATTGGTAATTGTATGGGTTATTGGGACCATACATGGCATACTGTATCAACCCGCGCATGATAATTGCCTTGTTAAGCTTGTTATTTTCTCTTGCTTTTTCAATACGGCCTTTAAAGGCGGTAAATGCCCCTTCGTCGGCTTTGCAGTCAGTTAACAGGTTTTCAAATAACGATACCGCTTTATCAAAATTTTCCTGTAAACCGGTAATTGTTACCGTGGTTACATCGGTACCTACGGCTATATTGTAGTTGCAGGCAATGTTATAAAATGCTTTAATAATGGCTTCTGCGGATGTTTTATCAGTACCTAAAAACTGAAGGTATTGTGCGGCAAGGGGCAGCGTTTTGTTATTCCAGCTACCCATATCAAAACGGTAAGACAGGGTAAAGAGTGAATTATCCTTATTCTGTACATACAGCATATCGGTTATGCCTACTTTGCTTTTCTGTATATCCTTTTTATAGTCTAACCACTGCGGCTGTACCGGTGTTGCAGGCATGGCAGCAATGGTTTTCAAAAATGGCGACTGCGCTTCCTTATTGATGAATATTGGTGTAATTGCAGGCTTTTCAACCTTTACAATGCTTTTATCTTCGCCAATGCGCTTATAAACCAGTACAAAGTTATTGCCCAGGTATTGATTAGCAAAATCAACCACCTGCTGCTTGTTTACTTTGGCCATTTCATCAAGCAGCCCCACATCATTTTGCCAGTTATTACCTTTATGCTTTATAAAAGCATCCATCAGGTTATTGGCACGGTTGTCATTTTTTTCGAGGTCTTTGATATCTGAAAGGCGAGCGTTGTTCACTATAGCTTTCACCAGAGTGGCATCAAAATCGCCTTTTTTAATTTTTTCTATCTGCGCCTGCAAAAGTTCTTTAACCTCATCAAGACTTTGGCTTTTTTTGGCTTTACCATTTAAAACCAGCATGGCATAGTCCTTAAAGCTTTGGCCGTAAGCTCCAGCCCCCTGTACCTTTTGTTGTTGGTTCAGGTTCAAATCAAGCAAGCCTGCTTTGCCGTTGCTCAGCAATTGACTTACCACCTCCAGCATTACCTGTGCGTGGCTATCCTGTACGCCGGGCATACGGTAGGCAATATTTATGCTTTCTGCATCGGGACCCAATACTTCTTTGACTACAGGAGCTTTGATAGGTGCTTCAGGAGCAGGTGTATATTCATGCAAAGGCTTAGGTTGCATATAAGCAAAATCGGCATCGATCTTTTTGATCAGGTAAGCAGGGTCAAAATCTCCCGACATGATGATGGCCATATTGTTAGGCACATACCAGGTATTGTAAAAATTGCGTATGGCAATTAATGAAGGATTTTTCAAATGCTCTACCGTACCGATAGTGGTTTGCTGTCCATAATTATTGGTTGGGAAAAGGCCGTCTAACATGGCGGCGTACACCTTACGCGGGTCGTTGTCTAATCCCCGGTTTTTTTCTTCATATACCGCTTCCAGCTCGGTATGGAATAAACGGAATACCGGGTAACGGAAACGCTCGGCCTGCACCGCCAGATATTTATCTATTGATGACGATGGAACATCCTCCTGGTAAACTGTTTCTTCAACAAATGTATGGGCATTGGTACCTTGTGCACCCATGCCTGCCATTAGTTTATCGTACTCATTAGCTATAGCATAGTGCGATGCCAGGCCCGATACACTGTCAATGCGGTGGTATATTGTTTTGCGCGATGCTGCGTCACTTGTATGGTTATATTTGTCGTACAATTGCTCAATCTGCTCAATATATGGTTTCTCCTTAGCCCAGTCCAGTGAGCCGTAGTTATCCGTTCCTTTAAAAAGCAGATGCTCCAGATAGTGTGCAAGACCCGTATGATCTTTCGGATCATTGTTACTCCCTGCACGCACACCAATCAGCGTTTGTATACGCGGTTCCTTCTTGTTAACGCTCAGGATAACTGTTAAGCCATTTTTGAGCTTGTAAAACTGTGCGTGCATGGGATCACCGGTTACATAACGATACGTGTAAGCGCCTTCAGTGGCCTGTTTCCATTCATGTTTTACCTGGGCGTTTACCCCAGATATACCTGCAATGATAAACCCAGTAAATGCCAACAGGTATTTTCCTTTTTTGTAGTTCATTTTTGTATGTCTAATATTTTTATATATCTGCTCCTTAAATGTAATAGCGGTTATCTTAATAGTTTCCGGTTTCATTTTAAAAGTTTAACCGGGCCCGACACCTTTAAAATATTCCCTGCATAATCAGAAAGTTCAGTAAAACTCACCATTGTCGCGCATTATAACAATGACTACCATTAAAACCGGAAATTTTACTGGATAACCGTTTTAAACTGTATTTTTTCTGCTTTAGGGGTTCTATTTAATTAATCACCCTGTTTTTTTACACTTCAGCCAGGCTATTACCACAAGATCCATCCCCTTTAAGCACCTTCACAGCGACACATTACAGGATATTTATATACTATCCGCTACGAATTACTTTTGGCCATATCAATCATCATGGACAGTTCATCAACAGCAGCTTCGTTACTGCCATCAAAACCCGTTAATTTAAAGCGGATATTACCATTGGCATCAATCACAAATTTTGCAGGAATACCCAATACCTTATAGCTGCTTACCACTTTATTTTCTTTGGTTTCCGGGTCTTTCAGATCCATCAGCACCTGAAAGCTATATTTCTTTCCCGCTATATAATCACCTGCATCTTTTGTTGCCGTAGCTGTTTTTTCCCAGGTATGAATAAACAGGAATTTAACTTTGGGATCATCCTTGTATTTATCTACCGCCATTTGCATGGCCGGAAAGGAAGCCTTACAAGGGCCGCACCAGGTAGCCCAAAAGTCAAGAATAACAACTTTGCCTTTTAAATCAGCTAAGGAAACCCTATTGCCATCCAGATCTGTCAGGGTAAAGCCGGCAGCAGGTTCTTTAACCATTGCTTTGGTTAAAGTTTTGTTTAGATTCTCCATATAGCTTTTTCTTATCGCAGCCGAATATTCGCTGAAGCCAGCATCACTGCCTTTGACTTTAACATACAGCGACTTAAAGACTTCAGCCATCTCCGGCGTAGCTTTACCGCCTTTAACAACTTCCTCCAGTTTATCATAAGCCTCCTGGTTACGGTTTAGCCCGATCAATATCTGCGCATACCTGTAGTTAAGCTGCGGGTTTAATCCTGTTGAACTTTTATAAGCTAACTCAGAATATTTTAAGGCTTCGTTGTATTTCTTCTCCTCAAATAAAATATTAGCATAGGTACTGGTTAAGCCCGGATAACCTGAGGCCGAAAATTTTGCCGCATTACTGTTCCCCTTTTTACCATCAGTGTACGACTCTGCGTTATCCATCGCCTTTTTGGCATAGATCTCTGCATTAGCCAGGTCTCCGTTTTTATAGAAAACCTGTGACAAACCTCCATAGCCATTACCCTTCCAAAAATCCGCTTCGAGCATGTTGATATAGGTGATCGCTTTTGTGGTATTTTTTTCTTCCGCATATTTCTGCGCAATGGCGGAACGTGCATAATCGTAGATCAGCTTTTCGTCAACATCTCCTGTCAGGAACTTTTCGGGCGGAAATCTCCTGATCCAGGTATGATATGCTCTTTCCATATCTGTAGCTCCCTTTTCGTTAAATACGGCCGCCTGTTCCTTCCTTCGCGCTGCAATTCCTTCGGGAAACCTGGCCAGTTCAACAGTCTGAAGCGAATCAACCGCTCTGGTGTTTTTTAAGCGATAATAAAATTGCTGGGCCAGCAGCAAGTCTTTTTCACTGTTGCTTGCGCCAAGGCTGCTTAGTTTCTTGTCCAGCAAGCTTTTATCCGCCTGATTGGCAGAAACCATCAGTTTATTAAGCAATTGCAGTGTGGTATCAGCAGATGCTGTTTGTGCGTGGGCAATTTTACCTGCACCGATAAGTGCGGCAAAAATCCCTAATGTGGCTATATAGTTTTTCATATTCATTTTAGTTTTTAAAAATGGACTGTAGTTTATTCGATAAAGCTTCTTCACAGGTTCTTGCCTGTTACCTGCCATCTTTATCCGGTAAAAATCCCTGGTACTCCTTTAATATCAAATTCGCAGACGGCAGTGGCCAAACCATAGGCCGCTATAAGCGGACCTATGGCATAAGACAATGTTTTTAACTTTTTTTATGGTTTTAATTGTCGAGTAGACCCGGGGAATTTCACCCCAAGTCCCTCATAGAACCGTACTTGATAGTCTCCCATCATACGGCTCTTATTAACCATTACACCGGAGTCGGTCCTAGACCCCGCGTGTTTTGCTTTCATCCTTTGCTACCTCCTGATCGCTCAGTTTTACGCCGGATATAGAAAGCGTGTTAATACATCCCCTTCGCTCCATTCCCATTACAGGAACTTCATCACTAATACGGGATGTTCCGCCCCCGTGCCATCCATCGGTACTTTCCCTCTTGCCGGTGCACCGACTTGAGGTTTTCCCTTAACATGATGGCGACAGGTTCTCACGTTCCATACAAAAGCCTGTGTTAAGCTCGTGCCATCTATACACCGGATGCCGCATAGCCAGTAAACAGGTAACCGCTTTGCTTATCCCTGGGCCGCTACTGTTGCCCGGTTTTGACATCGTCTCATCCTTTCGATGCCTCATCGATGGTTCACTTGCGTTCACCTTCTTAACACTTACCTGACACCTTTAATGATGCCTTTTCCGCTAACGCTCACTACCAAAGCATTTAACTAAAGCAGCTTAGCGGCGGTTTGGAACCCGCTCCTGTAAGCCGGTTCCGAGGGGCCGTCCCTCATCTTTTGTACAACTCTTGTGTAGTGGTTCTGCGAACCTCTACACAATTCGTGACACTCAATAACCGGGATTTTGGGTAAGCACACTGTTCAGTTGTCTTTGCGCGTCCGGGATCGGGAATAAGACAGACCGGGTAGCATTCCATGTAGCTGGCTTCAATACGCCCAATACCGTGGTTGCCTGACCTGTTCTCAATAAATCCAGCCAGCGGTGACCGTACTCGCCAAACAACTCCACTTTTCTTTCCTGCGCAATGGCTGTAAGTAAAGCAGTTGAAGACGCTGCTGCACTGCTTGATAGATCGGCTAAGCCTGCCCGGGCACGAATAACATTAACATCTGCCGCAGCACCGCTTACATTTCCCTGCTGCGCTCTTGCTTCGGCCCTGATGAGATACTGTTCTGCCAGGCGCAGCACGACATTAAACTCATTGCCGGCACCTGCCGTAACTGCCGTAAAAATTTTGTATTTATTGATACGATAAAATTTCGATCCGCTTACGGTTGAATCCACCCAATTGGTTTTGCGGTTATCGCCTGCCTCAAAACTATTGGCAATGGTACTGGTGAGCACGTAGTTGGGCGGAGCAATATTTGTGGCTGATGTAGATGTACGATAGGATTGTGCAAATGATGAATAGCCATAATAGGTAGCAAACTGCAAAATCGTTTCGGTGCTGGTATTCATAAATACGGATGCGGTTGGCGCCAGGCTGTAGGTTCCTGAACCAATTACCTGTGTTGCCATAGCTTCTGCATTTGCATAATCTTTACGGTATAAATATACCCGGGCCAATAATGCAGTGGCTGCCAGTTGATTTACCCTGGCCTTCAGCGTTCCCACATAAGTACTGGGCAGCAGTCCCTGGGCATCCTTTAGGTCACTGATGACAGAGGCCCATACCTGTTCGGCCGAAGACCGGGGCAGGTACGCATTGGTTAAGGGATCATTACCCGTTAAGGGCACACCGCCATAAAAGTTAACCAGGTAGAAATTCACAAACGCCCTGAAAAACCTGGCTTCGCCCAATAATTGCGATTTTACAGCAGGAGTCAGTGTAGTAGAATTCGTGATACCGGTGACTGCATTATTTGCTGCAAGCAGTTCAGCATAAGCATTTGACCAAAAATTAGTATTCGCAACACTGCCAATTGAAATGGCATTATTTTCAATCTCCGTAATTTCGGGAGTTGCGGTTAAGGTATAATGCAGCTCATCAGCACTTACGCCACCGTAAAAGGCAATACCCTGCTGCCAGGGAACCATAGAACTATATATACCATAATTATACAATGCAATAACAGCCGCGGTAGCTGTAGCATCTGTCTGGTATGCAGTCGAGGCATTGATTTTATTCTGAGGAGCATCCAGTTCCACATATTTTTTGCAGGAAGAAGACATGATCAGTGCAGGAAAAGCCATACCGATCAATAACCATGTTGATAAATTATATCTTAATTTCATGTTGATCCGATTTATTAAAATGTACAGTTAAGACCCATAACCATTGTGCGCAGCTGAGGCATCGCTATATACTGACCGGTACCCAAGCCCGGTGCTGCACCGGAAACGGTAGTTTCCGGATCATAGGTATATTTTTGCTTGGCCCAGGTGACCAGGTTTTCCCCCCTTGCAAACACGGTCAGGTTGGATAAACTGATGGAACGAACCCATGATTTGGGCAAGGTATAGCTTAAATTCACCGTTTTTAACTTGATAAATGAAGCATCGCCCCAGTTCGCATCTGACGAGTTATAATTATAATAAGGGCTGGTGCCGATAGTTGTTGCCCCCGGATAAACCGAGTTGTCACCCGGTGCTGTCCAGCGCTGCAACGCACTTGCATTCTGATTGGTTAAACCGGTACCATAGGGATAGGAAGCGGTGTTATTGACATAACCCATACGGTGATTAAACAAGAAGGACACATCTAACTGTATGCTTCTATAAGTGAAGCTATTCGTCATCCCCCCATAATACGGATGGCCCAATGGTGCTGGTTTACGGTCGGCCGCGTATGTTATGGCTCCGTCGCCATTCAGGTCCTGATAAGCCGGCACTCCGGTTGCCGGGTCGATACCTGTAAAATGATATAATAAGGTTGCGTTAACGGGCTGCCCTACGATATAGCTGGAGCTGTTAAACAGTTGGTTCGGGTTTTCAATTGATAATATTTTATTACGTTGAATAGTTAAATTGAATGCCGTTACCCACTTAAAGTTTTTAAGCTGAATATTGGTCGTATTTAATTCAAATTCGAAGCCCTTGTTTTGAACAACTGCAGGGAAATTTGTAGTATAGCTATTGAAGCCCGCCTGGGTTGGCAATGTTACAGAAACCAACTGATCTGATGAGCGGTTACGGAAGTAATCCGCTTTCAGATAAATCCTGTCTTTAAAGAACCCGAGCTCAATGGCGACATCCAATTTTTTATTGGTCTCCCAATGTAAATCAGGGTTGGGAATAGAGGATGGATAAATAATAGATTGCCCCTGGTAGCTATTGGCGGAACCGGTTGTGTTAAAATAGGCATCATAGAGGTAATTTTGGATCTGATCATTACCGGTTAAGCCATAACTGCCGCGCAATTTACCAAAGCTTAGCCATGGCAGGTTTTTCATAAGGGATTCCTGCGAAAAAACCCAGGCGGCACCCACAGCCCAAAAATTCCCGAAGCGATGGTTCGCGCCGAACCTTGATGAGCCATCCCGGCGGAAAGTACCATCAAACAGGTATTTATCATCCCAGTTATAATTTAACCTGCCAAACAAGGCTGTATATTTATAATCAGAGTTGTTGCTGCCATAATTAATAATTGACGCTGCATTGTTCAGATTGCCGATCAGGGCGTCACTGCTAAATCCGGTTCCCAGTAAATTTAAACCATCGGTAAGCGTACGCTGAAAGGTTGTACCTGCCAATGCCTGCAGATCCCCTTTTAATATTTTTTTCCGGTACTCGACCTGAGGTTCCAGGATGTAGTTGGAGTAAGTATTGTTGGCATACCGTAAGGTATTATTTGGTGCGGATAAAACGACGGTTGCCGGGTTCAGGGAAGTCAATGGTGTTTCCAGCGTTTGTTTAAGACCGGTTGCCGAATACCCTAAATTCGCCTTTACATTCAAGCCCGGCAGTAAATGATAGTATACATTCATATTACTGATGAGGTTGGTGGTGGTATTAGCAGTGGGTCGAAGCAAATAGGCCATCGGATTCGTTACAGAAGTATTCCAGTAAAGGGTCCCGTTCGCATTGTAAGCAGGCAGGTTTGGTGGTAAATTGTATAAGGTAGACAGATCAGTGCCGATTAGATTGTTCTGCATATAGCCGTAGTTCACATTCAGGTTGATGCCAAACTTGTTGTCTTCGCTCCTATGCCCCGCGCTTAAACGGTTTGAAAATGTATTAGCTCCAAAGCTTCCCGGAAAAACGGTTCCTTCATGACGATAATTTGAGCTGAATAAGAAAGTATTCTGCATATTACCGCCGGATACAGCAAGGTCTGCATTGGTTGTATGGGCCGTACCTCCTATTAACTGCTTTTGCCAGTTGGTATTGGTGTTTTGATCCCAAACCAGTAAATCGGGGGCATTCGTTGCTGTTGGTGTAACGCCGGAAGTGGCGAAGGCTGCTTTGCGCATCGCCAGATAATCGGGTGTATTCAGCATATCGATAAAATGCCCGACTTTACCAATGCCCTGGTAAAAGTTTACGTTATATTTTGTTTTCCCGCCTGTGCCCTTTTTGGTGGTTATTAAAACAACACCGTTGGCACCCTTAGATCCATAAATGGCAGTCGCATCAGCGTCCTTTAAAACATCGATCCGCTCAATATCGTCTGGGTTAATCATGCCCAGCGGGCTGATTTCCCCGCCATTGGCACCACCAATGCCATAGGCGTTCAACCCGTCTGTCGCGGGTGTACTTCCATTGAATAGCGTAAACGGAATACCGTCAACTACATATAGCGGAAGCGTACCGCTTGATAGTGAGCCGATGCCCCTGATCTGTACCCTGAAACCGCTACCGGGCAAACCATTGTTTTGGGTGATCTGTACACCTGAGAGTTTACCCTGCATGGCAGCCAGGGGATTAGCAACAGGCTGATTTTCTATATCCTTAGCGGTAATGGAACTTACGGCCCCGGTATTGTTTCTTTTGGTGGTCGTGCTATATCCTAATACCTGCACTTCATTTAGACCGTTTTGAGCCGGTTTAAGCCTGATTTTAATTGATTTTTGCCCTGAAAGAGGCACTTCCTCCGTAATAAAACCAATATAACTCACGATTAAAATGTCGTTTCCGGATGCCACGGCAATGTTGAAATGACCGTTATAATCACTGGCGGCGCTTACTGATCTGTCTCCTTTGACTCTGATGGTAACGCCGGGAAGCGGCAGATCGTTGTCATCAACAACCATACCGGTGATCACCAGAGCGGGAGTTTCCGACTCCAGTTTGACAAGCACGACCAGATTGTTGTTAAGTACTTTATAAGTAAAGCCGGTATGCTGTAATATGGTGTTCAGTATATCAGCAACCGTTACGTCAGTAACCGAAAGGTTGATCCTGGTGTCCGATTTGAACAGGTTGTTATTGTAAACGAATTTATAGGGTGTATTTTTTTCGATTATTCTTATAATCTTACTGATCTCAGCATCCTTGACACTCATAGACATACGCACTTGCTGGGAGTATACCGTTGCTGAAACAGAAAGGCAACTGATAACCATCAGCATAAAAGTTAATTTCATAACAAACAAAATTTTACCAATAGGGGCAATAGGAAAAACGGCACCATTATCTGTGCTTTTTTGCATAATTTTACATGATTTAAAAGTTTGACATTTGAAGCAGGCGACAACGCCAATTGATTAACCTGTCTTCAGTGAGGATTTTAATTCGTGGGGAAATACCAAGGTATTTCCCTTTTTTTACGATGAGAGCATCTTAGTAAATACTGATTACATTACCCTCCTTCCTGTATTTAAAGTTTCCGGATAATTTAAGAGCCTTTAACACCTCCGTGATGTCCTCATGATCAAATGTGGCCGTAAAATGATAACCCTTTACATCGGGGTTAAGGATATCGATCTTTACACCGTACCACCTTTCCATCTGGACCGTTATTTCATCAAAGCGCTGGTCAAAAAATGTGAGTTTATTTTGGGTCCAGTCGGTTTCAACTACGGAATTGCCATCTGTATTCCTGGTAATATTACGCACAGCAAAAGGCGCTTTAACCTTCTTGCTGTCCCCGGCGACATTCAGATCCTTGTTGTTAAGCAAAACCAGTTTATTGTTCGGGGTTAACAAAATTTTGCTTTTAGCTTTATTATTCAGGGTGATTTCTATAGCTCCCTTTATTAAAGAGGCTTCTGTTGTTTTATCAGCAGCATAGGCCTTTACATTAAATATGGTACCAATATCTTTGATATTGATTTTAGCGGTATGGACTGTAAATGTTTTTTGAGCATCATGTACCACGTCAAAGTACCCTTCGCCTTCCAGTATTACATCGCGCCGACTGTCATTATAGTCACCCGCAACCGTTAATTTACTCCCTCCATTCAATATGACCTTTGTTCCATCAGTAAGGGTGATTGTTTTTTTTCTTCCTAAAGGGCTCGAAAAACTAAGTGCCTCGCTTATTATCGGTTCCTTAGCTTTTTTTGACTTAAACAAGTAAACAGCGAATACGATCAGAAAACACGCGGCAATGCCGGTTAAGGCCATCACCAGGTTCATATTTGACCGTTTTAGCGGAATGATCTCCCCCTGAACCGGCGGGCGTGAAATGGAATTAAAACGCTGATGACCAAAAGCCTTCTGAAAAATTCCATAGTCTGCCTGGAAATCTTTGTCAGTAATGTTTCCGTTAAGTACATAATACAGGGTTCTGGCACTATGCACAACACTCGCCTTCTCGGGATGATTTTTCAACCATTCCGTCCAAAAGGCTACTGCCTGTTCATTGTTACCCAAACAATATTCCTGAAACGAAATATCAGATAAGAAATCTTCAATACCAAAATCAGAATAGTTCATTTTTTTTAAAAATTTCCCTATTGATGCTTGGCATTTCAATTTTTACTACAAAAAATTGAAATATTTTTTAACTATTTAACAAAACGAGCGTTTTATTTGAAAAATTCAGGAAATATTAGACCCCATTGCCAATAATAACAAACTTACAGCCGACAATAGGTAATAAGAATCCTCATTACCTTCCTTTTTAAGATCATCTTTCAGCACTTTCAAAGCATCGTACACAATATTATAGGCAGTACGCTTGGATATATTGCAATTAGCTGCTATTTCATCGTAATCAAGATTTTCAAAAAACTTTAACTGTAATAACTCTTTTTGTCTTTCAGTAAGTTTATTTAAGCTTTTAGTTAGTTTATCCTTAATGATTAAATCGGTTTGGATTTTGGTGATATGATCTTCGTAGGATAATTCCTGCTGGTCTGTTAAAGAATGAGCATGACTTTCCTTAACCCCCCTTAATTTATCTGACCTGATGTGTTGCAGCATAACCGTCCGCAAACAGGTTAATAAATAACTTCTTACATTTTCAACCTCTGGTAATTTAGTCCGTTTCTCCCAAAGACCGAGCAGCATTTCAACAACACAATCATTTGAATGCTGCCTGTCCCCGCTAAATTTAATGCCATAATTGATCAGCCCGAGGTAATGTTGCCTGTATAAATTATGCAAAGCCTCTTCGCTCCCGTTTTTAAATTCAATCCAGGTTGTTTTATGTAAGTTAGGGGCTTCCATTGCCCAAATATAAACTTATTGTAAATGAATTAGCTGGTATCTTGTCGAAAGAACGGCCAAATGCTAATTATGAAAGAGCAGACCCTTATCAGGAAAACGCCATTTTAAGCGTGCAAGGGCTAGCAAATCTATAGAATTAGCATAAGGATTATTTTCCCATCCCGCATTGATGGATTAAAATAAAACTCAGGTGTTTGGGCCTATATCCCTGTGGTAAAGCGCCTTGAGGATAGCTGAATATTGCGGAGTCATCATTCCAAAATATCAAACAAGCCATTCCGTAACACTGACAATATTAATTTATTGATTGTTGATGCCAATTCTATGGGTAGCAAACACAATCCGGCGCGCTAAAACGCACAGAATAAACAGGCCAAGCCATCCGAAATATCCATTTAACGGATGGCGTACGACATTCTAACTCAAAGAGCAAGAAGTCATTTCCATTTTGGGAGCACAATCAATCCTCCTAATATCACCCGAAATCTTAACCTATGTTAAGGTTATTTCTTACCATACATCAAATAAGAATGGTGAATTAAAGGCCAGTTTTGTCATGTCCAATAAGACAAAAACTTAAACATCAAAAAAATGAAAAATTTAACAAGAATCGCAGCCATGTTATTATTGATGGTGAGCGCTGGTGCTTTATCCGTAAAGGCACAATCAAAACAGGAAATCGTTAAAATGCAGCAACAGTTAAAACAACTGACAGCAGCCGACAAACTGGTTCAACGACACCTGAAAACATTTGACACATTGGATTATACCGTCTTCAGTGGTCAGCAGTGGGCACGCTTCCACGAAAGCCATGGCGCAAATATCAAAGTATTCTGGCCGGATGGTCATATAACCACAGGCCTGGCCAAACATATCGAAGACATGAAGGCTTTGTTTGTTTATGCGCCTGATACCCGCATCAAGCAGCACCCTATCCGTTTCGGTTCAGGAAACTTTACAGCCGTTACGGGCGTTTTCGAAGGTACTTTTACCAAACCTATGCCTATCGGCAATGGTAAATTCATCCAACCGACCGGTAAAAAATTCAATATCCCAATGGCTACCATCGGAATCTGGAAAGATGGCGTAATGACCGAAGAACATTTGTTTTGGGACAACAAGGCTTACCTTGACCAAATTGGTCTTGGCAAATAATCAGCATACGCCGCAGGCATACCAAATGGTGTGCCTGCTTAAATTAAACATATGAAATTGCAGGAACTGGCAACTATTGCCGGGAATTTCCCATTGAGGGAAAAAACTATGCCCTTGTTATTTATCGGTCATGGTCATCCCATGAATGCCTTATGGGATAATGACTTCACGCGGACACTGACCAAACTTGGTCAAAGCTTAGATAAACCAAGTGCCGTGTTGGTTATATCAGCACATTGGGAAACTGTTGGCACCTATGTAAGTGTTAATCCGGCACCACGGACGATCCATGACTTTGGCGGGTTCCCCGAAGAACTGTTTCGTGTTAAATACGAACCGCAGGGGCACCCTGAATTGGCGCGGGAATTAAAATCACTCGTGTCACTAACCGATGTGATGGAAGATCATGATATGGGCCTTGACCATGGCGCTTGGACAGTATTAAAATTTATCTGGCCGGAGGCTGACGTGCCGGTTTTTGAAATGAGTATGGACTATTCAAAAGATGCGGCCTTCCACTTCCGGTTAGGCGAACAGCTGAAAGCGCTACGGCGCAGGGGTGTACTCATTCTTTGCAGCGGAAATATCGTGCATAACCTCCGAATGATTGATTGGCGGAACATCGATGCCCAACCGTATGATTGGAATTTTGAATTCGATGGATTTGTTAAGGAGCAATTAGAGCATCGAAACTTCGACGCTTTGATTAACTACGATAAAGCAGGTTTAGCAGCGCGCATGTCTATTCCAACCAATGATCACTACCTGCCTTTGATGTATGCTATAGGATTGATCGAAAAAAGTGAACCGATAAAACACATATACGAAGGCTACCAGTTCGGCAGTTTGAGTATGCGCTGTTTTCAGGCAGGATAATTATTATTAAACATACTATGATAATGGAAATTAAAACAGACGCCCTGAAGGGCGAAGAGCTGATGCTGATATATAAGATGCGCGGGGCAGAATTATCAGAAAAAAAGCCAGGGTTGATTCTTTTATTGCACGGAATTGGCAGCAATGAAGAAGACCTTTTCAGGTTAGCAAACCAATTTCCGCCTGATTTTGTAATAGTTTCGGCGAGAGCACCTTATACGATTTCTCCCGGAAAGTATACCTGGTTTGAATTAGGATTCAGCAACGGCGAACGGATAATTAATGCTGAACAGGCTGAAAAAAGCCGTTTGGTCATCAATACATTTATCAGCCAGTTGGTCGACAAATATGATATTGACCCCAAAAAAGTTTTTCTCGGTGGTTTCAGCCAGGGCGGTATCATGTCTTACAGTGTTGGTCTTACTTTCCCTAAAAAATTGGCGGGAATATTCATTTTAAGCAGCCGTCTGTTACCGGAAGTTAAGCCGCTGATCAGGCCGGGTGAAGAATTGCAAAGCTTGCCGATATTCATCGCCCATGGGAAAAACGATCCCGTATTGCCTTTAACCTATGCAACTGATGCACTCGCTTATCTGCAAACTTTAACCAACAACATTACCTACCACGAATATGATATAGTCCATACCATAGGTGAAAAGGAACTTGCTGATCTGGTTGATTGGATATTTGCCAAAAGTCTATAAACTGCGGTATAATTTTCTGCGTGCGTTCGACTCTGCTTTTCAATAACCTGATAAATTCTTTTGATTTGAAAAACGCCGCCTTTAACAAAGCAATCGTTTGATTTCCAGTAAAACATTTACGAAAACAAAACCTAAAAAACGATGATCACAAATATCATCGACTTTAAGAGTATTCTTAATTAAAAAACAATATTATGAAAACAACAAAAAACCTTTTTTCACAGGGCCTGCTTTCAATTGCCTTTGTTGGTGGGCTTTTAAGCAATGTCCATGCACAAACAGCACAATCAGGTGATTGGGCATCTTACAACCGTACATTGGCCGGCGACCGTTACTCACCGCTCAATCAAATTAATGCCACAAACGTAGCAAGCCTGAAACTGGTTGGTTCTTTTGATCTGCAAACAGATATCAATAGCTTCCAAACCGGCCCGCTGGTCGTTAGTGGCATCATGTATTTCACAACAAACAGGTTTACCTACGCAGTTAATGCGGCTACAGGAAACCTGGTTTGGAAAAAAGAACGCTCAAATGCGGCAACTGCAGGTTATGGCGCAAACAGAGGTGTTGCTTACCTTGATGGTAAATTATTTCGTGGCACTTCAGACTCTCATGTTCTGGGAATGAATGCCAAAGATGGTTCAATACTTTGGGACGTTAAATTAGACGTATCCGGTCAGCCCGGCGTAGCAATTCCAATGGCGCCAATTGCTTACAAAGGAATGGTTTTCGTAGGAACAGCAGGTGGTGATTTAGTTGGAGTTACAGGGCACGTTTATGCCTTGGATGCCAGTGATGGTCACGTAATCTGGAAATTCAATACAATTACAAATTACGCCGATAATCCTAAAACTTCTACAGGGATTCCGGTCTCCGGTGGCGGTTATTGGACATCTTTCGGATTGGATGAAGCTACGGGGATTTTATACGTTCCAGCCGGAAATCCTGCACCGGATTTTGACATCGAAGCCAGAGGAGAAGACTTAAAGTACTTTAACCATTTGATTGCTTTGGACATTAAAACAGGAAAAGTTATAGCCTCAAAACAATTGGTAAAAAATGACATTCACGATTGGGATGTTTCTGCTCCTCCCGTAGTTTTCACAACTAAAGAAGGTAGAAAATTAGTAGCTTCTGCAAATAAAAACGGTTTGCTGTCTGTATTGGATATTGCGGGAATTACCAACGACCCAAATGAAACTGAAAAAACTATGCCCTTGATTTATGAAGTACCTACAACTACCCGTGTCAATACAGATGTGGCACTTTCCCGTGAGTTTTTTACATATTTTAAACCAGGCTATTTAGGGGGGAATGAATGGAATGGTCCTGCTTACGATCCACAAACCAACATTATCTATACCGGTGCCGACGACTGGGGGTTGAAAGCGAAATTAGCTCCTTTGGATAGCGTAAAAAATCGAATTCCCGCGCCTGGCTCTAATTGGTTTGGGACTAAAGATTTGGTAACTGATGACCCAAAATTGGCTACGGGGTGGCTAACCGCTTTTGATGCAAAAGATGGTTCTGAAAAGTGGAAATACCATACTACCGGGCCTATCCTGGCAGGTGTTACGCCAACCGCAGGTGGTTTGGTCTTTACTGCTTCAATGAATGGCGAAGTGTATGCGTTTGATGCTGCAACCGGAAAAATCCTTTGGAAAGGTACTACAAACCTCATTAACGGTGGTGGCGTGATTACGTATTCCGTTAACGGTAAACAATATTTGGCAGTAGCTGCTGGTATGAAATCAGACCTTTGGTTTGGCACAGCTAAGAACAGCAAAATATTTATTTACAGTTTGTAATACCAGATAAAGATCCCCCGGGAATATATTTTCCGGGGGATCTTTTTTTATACAGTCATTAAGCAACGACTATAATGCTGCAAAATGAGACAAGAATAGTGCACGGCCAATTACCTTATGATTTTCGCTAAACACATTACCATCACAAACAGCTTCATAAGAAAAACACAATATTTATACTTTATATTGTTGTTTGTCTTATCACCTTTTGTTTCCTTTTCACAAAATCTGGCTGGTAAAATAACCGGCAGAGTATATGATGAGTACGGCTCGCCGCTAAGTTCGGTTACCGTAAAGCTGATTAAATCAAACAAAGTAACAACAACCAATGCAGAGGGTACTTTTTCTTTCTATGCTTTGCCTTTAAAGGCTGATACACTTGAAATTCATTATATACCTGCATTCATTTTTAAAATGCAAGTTCTACCCTTGAATGGAGAAATGCTTAACCTGGGCACATTAACGCTTAAATATAAAACAGAAGAGTTGTCGACAGTGGAAATAAAAGGTCGTGTTCCACTAACGTACAAAAGTGACTATACTTTTTTAGGTACTAAAACACAAACCTCATTAAAGGATGTCCCTCAATCCATATCTACTGTTACAAAAGAACTGATCGCCGATAAGATGCAATATTCATTAAAAGATATTGCTCCTGATATAGCCGGGGTAAACCAATACTCAGGTTTTGATGAATACACCATCCGTGGCTTTCGGGCAGAAAATGCCCGGTCTATCAACGGGCTGCGTGGCTATAACAGTACCTACACAAGTCCGATGCTTGTAAATATAGAAAGAGTGGAGGTGTTGAAAGGACCAGCAGGTACCCTTTATGGTAATAGCGATCCCGGCGGAAGCATTAACTTAGTAACCAAAAAGCCTTTAAAAACTAACCGCGGCGATGTGAGTATTACTGGCGGCACGTGGGATCATTTTCGCGCATTGGCAGATATTACAGGTCCGGTTACTAAAGATGAAAAATTATTGTACCGTTTCAATGGGGGCTATGATAACACCAAATCTTTTCGGAATTCCTTTTTTTCTAAATCCTATGAACTGGCACCATCCATTTCTTATTTTCCAAATGATAAGCTGAAGTTCAATGTTGATTTTTCGCTTTCGCACATCAACTCTTTGCTTGACAGGGGTACGCCAGGATTTGAGGATGATGTAACCTTGAAAACTACACCAATTAGTCTGATGGTAAACCAACCTGGCGATTATTTAAAGGAAACCGATATTGCCACTAATATTTCCGCCTCTTACAAAATAAATAAAAACATCAGCTTTAATAGTGGCTACCTTAATTATATTTCCCGGCAAAAGGTAGCTGAGCACGGCTTTCAAAGCTATATTGCTCCTGATTCAATCAACCTATATTATACAGACTGGACCTACAACACAGCAACTAATAGTTTAACTAACTATTTTAATTTCAACTTTAATACAGGCAAGTTAAAACATCAACTATTGGCAGGTTATGATTATATAAAAAGCACTGTAAACCTCAAACAAAACAACTATGAACTGCCCAATCAGTTTGGATCAGGGAATGGCATAGCAGGCACATTTAGTTTGCGTAATCCTCAATATCCTCAGCCGCAAAAAGGCGACTATCAACTTAGCGATAGTGACGGCGGAGCCAACGAGGTAGATGCCGAAGTTTATGCTACGCAAGGCGTTTATCTGCAGGAGCAACTCACTTACGGTAAATGGAAATTATTGGCGGGGTTAAGGAGAGAATTTTATAAAGGAGGCAGTGATGAATCTGTCTGGTTACCCAAAATAGGTCTTTCTTACGCATTATCGTCTCAGCTAAGCGTTTACGCCACCCACAACAAGGGCTTTGACCCTTTTGAAGCATCTGGAAGTCTGCAAATTTTTGATAAACCGTTTATACCCATTGTCAGCTATTTGCTGGAAGCCGGGGCCAAAATAACCTTATTTAAAGATAGGTTAGCCGCTACTGTAGCCTTATATCAGCTCACGGTGCAAAACGTGGCAACCAATGCCAACATACCCTCCAACCCTAATTTATATGTTCAAAATGGCGAAGATCGCGCAAGAGGTGTAGAAACGGAAATCAACGGAAATATACTGTCTAACTTTTCAATCAGTATGACCTATGCTTATAACGTAACCAAAATCAACAAAAGCGACGTACCTTCTCAAGTAGGTATCATTAAAGATAATGCACCACAACACAGCAGCAACAGCTGGCTTAAGTACACGTTTACTAATGGTACACTTCATAATTTATCCATTTTGATTGGGCATTCGCAAGTGAGCAGCCGCAATACATTGGATGCGGATATTAAGCTGCCCGGTTATATCATTTTCAATGGTGGTTTGCAGTATAAATACAAACATATCGGCTTTTCCATAAACCTGAATAATATTACAAACAAAACGTATTGGGCAAGTGCCTACGGCAACATCAATAAATGGGCCGGCGCACCACAAAACTTTATGACAGGGTTACGGTATTCATTTTGATCAAAAATGATCAACATAACATAGATGATAGTCAACTATTATTAATGACAGCTTGACTCAATACCTTTCCAGCCACAATCATGCAATAGTTGATTTTACGCACATGACGCGTTTGCCTACTGATAACCGCTGACCGATAATAACTTATAAAGAATACGATGTGGTGCACACGGTGGTGACAAAGAACTTGCTGACCTCGTTGATTGGATATTAACCAAAAGTCTATAAATTGCGGTATAATTTTCCTCCATGCGTTCAACTCTCCTTTTCAATAACTTCAATAAATACGCCCCAATAAAGGAGACTGATTTTGAACGGATCGAAAGCATAATGGCAAAAAAGTTCGTCAAGAAAAGAAGGTCTTTATTAACTGGAGGAGACGTAAGCCGCTATATTTATTTTATTGAAAAAGGAGCTCTTCGCTCGTTTACCATTGATAAAGAGGGTACAGAACATGTTATCCAACTTGGACTCGAAGGTCACTGGATAGCAGACCTTTCAAGCTTTATTACACAGGCGCCGGGAAATATCAGCATCGAAGCAATCGAAGACAGCGAGGTCTTGCTTTTGCCACATCGCGAATTGGAATTATTATATAATGAGGTGCCTGCCCTTGAACGGTATTTTCGTCACTTATACCAGCGCGCTTATGTGGGCTTGCAACAGCGGCTGAATACCGCGGTGAGCCTCAATGCAGAGGATCGTTACAGGATGCTGATCCATGATTTCCCCCAGGTCGCAGCTCGTGTACCGCTTATCTATGTCGCATCCTTCCTGGGTATTACCCCGGAAAGTTTAAGCCGGATCAGGAAACAGCTTTTTCATTAGCGGGCCTGATATATATATCCAGCCAAAAATTATTCTTCCTGATTCCTTCCAGGGAGTGCTTTTTTCAATAAACCGGGAAGTTCATTTATTTCAAAAGGTATAGAAATAAAACTATCCGCGTAATGATCAAATGAGTTTTGCGCGGAACGTTTTAAAGTTGAAAATAAGATTATCGGAATAGTTTCTGTTGGCTCATTGCTCTTCAGATAGTTGTATATCATCTCGCTGTCTTCACCCCACAACTGAACATTCAGCAAAAAGACATCAGGCAAATTTAAGGAATCCAATAGAAGCAGGCTTAAAAGCTCGGTACTCCCGTATCCCTCGTAACCTATGCCTTCAAGAAAAACAGACATCAGCTCTATAAACGCGCCGTCATCATGGGCTATATATACTTTTTTCCTCATCGCAGTTTTCAATGTGTGTCTATATAGTTGAAGAATTCTTGTTTGAATTGTCCGGTCCCTTTAATTCCTGACAGCGCAATACGCGCAAATCACGCATAAATAAACGTCGTGGATAGCGGATCCAAACTTAGTCTTTACGGTTAAAATCCGATGCCGGGGAATTGTCCATCATCAATGATCACTCAACTCAATCCGGCTAAGCTCAGCCTGCTCCTTTTTTTTGAATTTCATAGCCAGTTTATCAATGATCAGGTACATTGCCGGAACAACAAACAATGTCAGGATCATAGAGCTGGTCAATCCACCGATGATCACCCAAGCCATCCCGTTTTTAATCTCGGAGCCCGCACCACTGGCAATAGCGATGGGGAGCATACCAAAGATCATAGCCAGCGTGGTCATCAGGATGGGCCTCAAACGCTCTTTACCCGCTTCGATCAATGCTTCCTTAACACTCCGCCCTTCCGCTTTAAGCTGGTTGGTAAAATCAACGATCAGGATAGCATTTTTAGACACCAGGCCCAATAGCATGATCACCCCGATGATCGAAAAGATGTTCAGCGTTTCCATGGCGAGCGCCAGGGCCAGCAAAGTGCCGATCAAAGCCACTGGTATGGAGAATAATACCACAAAGGGATAGATCACACTTTCATAAAGCGCTACCATAATGAGGTAAACCAGGACAATAGCTATAATGAGTGCGAGGCCCAGGCTGCCAAAGGCATCTGCCTGGTTCTTTACATCACCAAGATACTCCACAGCAATCCCTTCGGGAAGCTTGATTTTTGCCGCTTTTATTTTAATCTCACTGGCGACCGTGCCGGTCGGCCTGCCTGCAACATTGGCGTTGACAGTAATGGAACCCATCCGGTCGCTTCGCTGTAAAACACTTTCACCCAGGCCGTCCCTGACTTCAGCAAACTGGCTCAACACAAAAGCCTGTCCGTCATTATTGATGAAGGACAGATTTCTCAGATCGTTAATATTAGACCGGTCATAACGATCCAGACTGATCAGGATGTCATACTCATTGCCAGATTGTTTGAACTTGCTCTTACTGTTGCCACTGAATGCATTCTGTAAAGCACCGCCAACCTGGCTGGCGTTGATGCCCAGCAAAGTCATTTTATCACGGTTCAGCTTTACCTCCACCTGCGGCTTTCTGTCTTTGACCGAAAGCTGTACGAACTTGGTTCCGGGTATGGTAGCCACCATGTTTCGGTACTGCTCGGCCACTCTTCGCACGGCTTCCCGGTCTACTCCTTTGATAGCAATCTGTATAGGTGCGGAACTCGCGTTACCGGTGATGGAGGTTGATGATGCCGTCACTTTAACACCGGCAATTGCAGCGCTCAGTTTTTGCTGTATGATAATACCGAACTCATCGGCGGTCATATTCCGCTCCTTGCGGTCTTTCAGGCTCACTGTTAGCTCAGCCCTGTTCGCGTTATTACCGGTACCTACTACACCGCCGCTCACAAACCCGATACTGGAAAAAACCTTTTCAACCTCAGGCTGTGCCATGATCATCTTTTCTACCTGTTGTGTTACCATGTTGGTCTGATAGATGGACGCTGCCGGTTCGAGTTCAAGATTGATCAGTAATTCGCCCTGGTCACTCGAAGGGATAAATGACGCGCCGATAAAGCCTTTGCCGACCAGCATAAGCGAGCCGATGATGAGTACAATTACGCCAGACAGCAACCAGCGTTTTTTGTGCAGCATCACCTCCAGCATCTTGCCATAGCTTTCTTTCACGATGTCAATCACATGCTCGAAGCCCAGGTTTATACGGCCCCATAGGGTGACTTTCGTCAGGTGCTCCAGCCTGCCGAAGCGGCTGGCCAGCAATGGCGTTACCGTGAATGACACGAATAGGCTCATGAGCGTGGAAATGACCACCACCAGGGAGAACTCCCGCAATATAGAACCGATCATACCGCCCGACAATGCCAGCGGCAGGAACACCACAACGTCCACCAGCGTGATTGCCATCGCTGTAAAACCGATCTCGTTGCGACCATCCAGCGCGGCCTTCCGGCGTTCAGACCCCATCTCCAGGTGCCGGTAAATATTCTCCAGTACAACAATGGAGTCATCGACCAGGATACCTACTACCAGCGACATGGCCATTAGCGTCATCAGGTTGAGGGAGAAACCCAGGAAATACATCGCGATGAAGGTTGGGATGATGGATGAAGGCAGGGCTATCATCACAAACATGGAACTGCGGAAACTGTGCAGAAAGGCTAACATCACCACCCCCACAATCACAACGGCCAGGCCAAGGTCTTCCATTACCGCGTTGGCCGAGCGAAGCGTGTAGGTGGACTGATCGCTCGATACGGTAAAGTGAATGCCCTGGGTCTTATACTGGCTTTCCAGCCGGCTGAACATCGCTTTTACGCCTTTGCTCACATTCACCGCATTGGCATCTGTCTGTTTGATCACCTGTATACCAACGGATGGCAAACCATTGATATGATTGATGGCCGTTACTTTTGCCGTCGCGTCAACCACCTCGGCAATATCCTTCAGATAGATACTGCCACCGCCCGGTTGTTGTTTCACAATGAGGTCGCGGATCTGGCTGACGGAGGCCACATTGGCATCAAACTGAATAGATACCTGCTGATTCTGGGTTTCAATCCTACCCGCAGGGAAGGATTTATTCGCGTTATTGATCGCATCGCTTACCTGGGTAATGCCCAATCCGTAAGCCCTTAACTTTCCCTGATCAATGTTCACCTGTATCTCCCGCTCGTCGCCGCCAATAATGTTGATCTGCCCCACTCCGCTCACATTCTGAAGCATGGGGCGAAAGTCCTGATCTACCAGGTCATATAATGCTTTGGGCGCAAGCGTTGAAGTGACACCCGCACGGATAACGGGTGTTTCCTCTAAATTGATCTTATTGACTATAGGGCGGTCAATATCATCCGGCAGGTCATTTTGCGCCTGGTCTGCCTTGCGCTGAATATCGCGCTCCGCCTGGTCCACATCTGTTCCGCCTTTTAGCTGGACCGCGATCTGTGACACGCCTTCCTGTGAGGTTGAACTGATCTTATCGAGGCCTTCTACTGAAGCAAAAGCATCTTCCAGTTTTTTTGTTACTGAAGTTTCTACCTCGGCAGCCGAGGCACCCGGGTACACTGTACTTACAGAAACGGTGGCTACCTCGATATTGGGCAGAAGTTTATAGTTAAGTTTGGAATAGCTCAATGCGCCGAACAGGAAGAGTACGGTGAAGATGACGATGATAAATAAGGGCCGTTTAACGGCAATCTCTGCTATTGACATGTACCGGTGTTTTAGTTTGTAAAATGGATCGTGCGATCTTTATTTTTAAATAGGTTTGTAAAGCGATCAGCAGCAGCATAATGATGCCAACAATAATAGTCGACCGGGATGGCCTGCCCTGTTGATCATTTACTGTCATACCAGTCGTTATTTGGAAATACTTACCGGCGTGCCATCTTTCAAATTGATCTGGCCGGATGTTACCACCTGATCACCGGCTTTCAGGCCGCCGGTCACCGCGATCATACCGCCCATTTCGGCTCCCGTTTGAATACTTTTCTGCCTGGCAATGCCATTTTCAACCACATAAACCGAGGCATTCTTAATACTTTCCGTCAGTGCCTCACGCGGGATGACCAACACCTGTTGGGATGTCTTTTCAGAGAAATCGGCATAAACAAAAGTTCCGGAACGCAGTATGGCTTTTTGCGAGTTATCGATCTGTATTTCTACCAGGTAATTATGGGTCTGATCCGCCTGCGGACTAATAAATGTTACCGAACCGGCAAAAACCTTACCGGGATAAACGTCGGTGGTTATTTTAACTTTCTGCCTCTGTATAATCTGGTAAACCTCGGCCTCCGTCAGGTTAACCTGCACCTTGGCTTTGGACAGGTTGACGATAGTGGCTATCTCCGCACCTCCGTTTACAAAAACACCTTCTTCAACGGGCCTGGCAGATATAATGCCGCTGGTTGGTGCTTTAATGGAAGCATCAGCCAGGTTCTTGCGCGCCTGACCGGCCTGATTGAGGGCATTTGAATAATCCTGCCGGATATTGTTCACCTGCTCCTGTGTCGCGGCCTTCCCCTGCAACAACTCGGTATAAGTGTTCAGATCGTTACGCAGTTTGGCTACACTGGTTTCCGCCTTTTGTAACTCCAGCTGCTGGGCCCGGGTATCGGTCAGGGCCAGAACCTGTCCTTCGTTCACCTGGTCACCTAATTTAAATCGCACCTGTAATAAGGTACCCCCGGTTTTTGCAAGCGCCTTAGCTTCCTTAAAAGGTGCAAGATTACCGGTTTTCACCATACTGATCTCCAGTAATTGCTCTTTAGCGGTAGCTGCTTTAACCGGGATACGAACCGCGGTGACAGGTGCAGGTCTGTTCTTTTCGTCCAGTTTCTTCTTATTGGATGTAAGCCTGAATACGATCAGCGCTACTATCGCTAAAAGGGCTATAAGTACAATATATTTAGTTTTCATGTGCTGATGATAAGCCGGTGTAAAAGGTTTTTAATGTGCCGCCTGCTTTTTCAAGGTCGATACGGGCCTGGAAGAAGGCATACAGCGAGTTGAGGTAATTATTTTGCGCTTCTTTTAATGAGTTTTGCGCGTTCAGCCAATCGGTAAGATCAGTGGTGCCTTTCTTTAACTGAAGGTCGGTAGTGCTGAATACCGATTGTGCCAATTGTATATTACGGCGGTTATTCTCTACGTTGCTTTGTTCTTTAAGTACTTTGGTCCGTGCGTTCTCATAGTCCAAATGGTATTTGTCCTCATCCAGCTTCAGGTTCTCCTGCGCGTTAAGGCGCTTATATTTGGCCTGGCTATACTGCGCGCTGCGCTTGAAGAAATCAAACAGCGGGATGTTCAGTTTAAGGCCAATTGCTGAATAGGGTGACATGCCGGAAAAGGCAGGCCCAAGCCGGTCGCCGAAACCGATGAAACCATATTGTGCATAAGCAGTCAGTTTAGGAAGGGCACCTGCCTTAATCCGGCTTTCGTCAATCTCCAGTAGTTTGGCATTCACCTGTGAAATACGGTAGTCGGTACGATTATCTGCCGTAAATGCGCTGTTATTGGCAAGGGCCGGGGCAACAGGTATAAACACATCGCTGGCAGCAGTACTGTCAATAGCCAGCGCAGTATTGATTGGGTAACCCATCTCATACTTGAGCTGGTTTTCAGCAAGGGTAAGGTTGCTCTCGGCCACTTGAATCTGCGATTGGGCGTTATTATAGTCAACGGCTACTTTATCCGCGTCCTTTTGCAAGGCTGTACCCTTTTTTACCCGGAGGGAAATAATTTCCATTTGCCCCTTATAGGTTTCCTGATTAGCTTTTAACAGGTTGAGCTGCTCCCGGTAAACGAATATCTGCGAATAAGCCGTACTGATATTATAAATGATGGTTTCGTCATTCTGGCGTTGGTTCAGCTGTGCCTGCTGGACATTATATTTATTGGCTTTTAAACCGGTAAGCAGTGACTGATCATAAATGGTTTGATCAACGCGTGCCAGATGGTTGGTGTTAAACTGCTTGGTAAAAGCAACCCGCAGGTCATTTGGTCCGAAAATCCCGGCAGGGATGACGCTTACCTGAACCTTCAGGTTATCATCAAGCGTGCTGGTGACCCCTATGCTGGGCAGATAAGCGGCCAGGGCCTCTCTCGCTTTGGCATCCGCGATTTTCTTTTCATTGGCGTATACGGTATTGCTCCGGTTATTTTTCAGGCCGTAATCAATGCAGGTTTTAAGCGACCAGGATGATTGGGCTGCTAACCGGAAAGGAAGCAATGCCAATAATAGGAATATGATATTTTTGCTCATGATACAACGGTTTGATAGCAGCCGCTGGCGTTTAAGGGTTGTGATTATCTTCTTTTCTTTGCAAAGGGGTTGAAGGAAATCCCAACGTTGAAATATGCTGAGGGATCAGCTTTTGCCTGAAAAATCGGATCATTATAAGATTTGTTACGGTCGAATATCCGGGGCGACAGACTGGTCTTCAATCCCCCCTTCATGGTCAGGATAAAATAATCCCAAAGCCGGTATTCATAGATCAGCCCGTTATTCAGATCGACCTGGTTAAATTCAAAGGTCCGTCCGGTATTGTCCAGGTGATACAGGTAGAAACTGGTGCGATCCAGTTCAGTACCCAGGGTGATTCTGCCATTTCTAAATACCTGTTTCCGGATAAATATATTCCTGGGCAGGGTAATATCCGCGACAAGTCCGTTGTCAAAGCGATGTTCGTAAGTGAATACCGGAAGTATCGGCAACTGAGCACTTGGGTCAATGTTGACAACAAAACCGATACCCATTTTTGTCCGCGCGTCGGCCTTTAATAACATTGTTGCAGCAAACTGCCCCCGAACCCGCTCAAACTGTTTTTCACTTCCGTCAATACTTACGCTACTGGAGTATATGGTTGTTTTATCAAACAGTTTTGATACGTAAGCCAGGTTTAAGGACGAATTATGGTATTGAAAATTCTCATTCACTGAACTAGTAAGACCTGAAACAGGTTCATTCAGGGCGGCGGTAAGCGAAGTGAAACGATAGGTAAACGTAGTTCCCAGTATCCAGTGTTTCGATTTGATGAAATTGATGTTGGCACTTGCCCTCGCTTGCGTCCAGTTCGTTACCCTGCCTGCGGGTAATGCTTCGCCCCGTAAGGTCGAAGTGAAATTATAGGGTCCGGAACCTGAAAATTCAAAATTGAAGGTTCTGGTTTCAGGAAATTTATTGGCGGCATAAGCCACCACTTTTTTGGTGGTTATACTGTCCTGGTTTTGCGCGAAACCGTTTTTTGACAGGATCAATGCCGCGACGGTGAGCAGGAGCTTGTTCGTGGTTTTCATAATTACTTAATGACTTGGATTATTGATTGAAAAAAATCGAAAAGGAATATCTTATCGAAAGTTGTGGATAGCTGATGTACTTTTACCAGATCAAGAAAAAAGGATTTACGCTTCGTTATATCCCCGGCTACCAAAACCAGCCATAACTCTGCAACATCCCGCGTATCAGAATCGGCTGAATTATTGGAAGCCGGGGCTTCCTGATGCATTGTCAGGTTTAGCGGCAACTGGAGGTCACAAAAAGCGATACCTGTTTTGGTTCCCGCGTCTTCCATAATATACACCGGATGACGCTGCCACCCGGCAATATGCATCGACGGCCGGTAACATTGAACGAAGTGACACAAATAGGCCAGTTCTGTAAGTTTTCCGCATTGGCTGTCCACGGACATACCAGCACCAGATGCTATATTTACGGCTAACTTTTTAAGTGTTTTCAGATCCTTCGTATTCATGATTTAGCGCAAAGAAAGGTGCTGAAACAATGCTGAATTTTGTTTTTATACTAACCCCGCTGCATTTTCTACCAAACCCCGCTTTGTCCGGTTTTTTCGCTTAAGAAATTATGTCCTTAGTGTAAATTCGCGGTCCGGCGGACGGAATTCCCTATTCTTATTCTGCCGGAATACACAGATAAGCAGACCGATACACAGATAGGTGAACAAACAACTGAATTATTGATCAGCAGGTGCTACCCGCTTGAAGGAAAATGTTTATGCCTTAGCGGCTATAGCCAGTCTAAAAATCAAAGACATACTTTTACATTAGTTAAGCCCAAGGATATCTGTCAATATTGTAAGCTGGTTAAGCTGATAGTTTTAAGGAAATTGGAATGACGTCTGTATTCACTTTATAATTGGGGGCATGCCAAATAGGATATTATTGCACATTTGAAATCACAGCGCCTTTTGTAAGCACAATACAAGCTATTTTACAATAATGGTTTTGATTTGTGTCGTATGTGCACTGAAATAGCCCAGGGTGGCCGGGGTTATATTAGTAGGCGGGTTAGAAGGAGCAACTGATCCTTCAGGACCATTACCGGCTTGTTGCATCAACGTCAGCCAATAAGTATAAATGGGTTTGTCAATACATTGCATTTCCACGGTAACGGTGTCTCCTCTATAAATATCAATATCGTCCTCCTGCAGATCATTATTAACATACCTGCCGTCGGTGAAATCGTCATTAAAAGCAAAAATCCATTTGACCTGGATGTTATTTACATACATCACGAAACGATACTGATTGCCTAGCCCGGCCGGGTCTTTGTAATGCACAAGAACATTCTGTTGGCCTTTACTATTATTAAATTCTTTTTTTTGGGTTGTTATAGAATCTAACTGAACAAGTGCCGGCATTGTTGAATTTGCAGAATAAGTTTCGCCGTTAGTTAAAACAGTCATCGTATAGGAAACACCCGTTGTTGTTTTCATCATGTTGGTGGAATAGGTTCCTGCAGCTCCTTCAGTGAACGGATAAATATTACCCTTGTCGTCCCTTACAGAAACTACAGCCCCGCTGACAGGGGGATAAGTGTTGGTATTGGAAAAGGGAACGTTCTGGCTAAGCATGATGGATTGGTGGCTGCCAGTATCTGTAATATTGCCTTCAATAACCAGCTTACCTGTATTATTCCCTAATTTAAGATCAATAACTTTGGTGCAGGATGCAGTTGCCAGCAAAATCAGAATGGCGGTAAGCTGATATTTTATGGTCATTATTTTCATGTAGTCTGATTGTTAAAATTTAAAATTCCAGGTAATTGATGGTATCGGTGTTGCAAAAATGCTGGTCTGTACCGCTTCGGTCGTATTAGGCACGGTCTTGCTATCGCGGAAAGTAATGAGGTATGGATTCCGGTAACCATATAAGTTATAGATCCCGAATGTCCAGCTCGAATGGTATTTTTTATGTTCTTTTCCTTCGAGGGTGGCACCGACATCCAGCCTGTTTGATGCCGGCATACGGTAACCGTTTCGCTGAGAGTAAGAAAAGGTAGTCAGGCCGCCTATATTATATTTGCCGGTCGGATAGCTGACCGCGTTTCCGGTTCCATAAGTAAATGTACCGGAAAATGACCAGCGCTTATTCAACTGGTAGATACCCACTACTGAAAGATCATGCGTCCGGTCTTGCGTGGCGGGGTAATAATGTCCGTTATTAATGGCATTGAACTTTCGTTCGGTACGGGAAAGTGTATATCCAATCCAGCCGTTAAAACGGCCATATTTTTTCTTTAAAAACAGTTCCAGACCATATGCCCTGCCTGCTCCGTACGTCAGTTGGGATTCGACATCCTGGTTGGCGATCAATTGCGCGCCATCTTTATAGTCGATTTGGTGCTGCAGCCATTTGTAATAAACCTCGGCAGAAAACTCATAGGTATTATCTTTAAAATTTTTAAACCAACCCGTTGATACCTGATCAGCTATTTCCGGTTTGATGTTGTTGCTGCTCATGACGTAGAGATCAGTCCGAACACTGCTGCTGGAATTGGTCAATAAATGTATATTTTGCGTATTTCGGTTGTAGGAAGCCTTAACAGAACTTCCGTCATTTAACAGATAGCTTGCAGAAATACGGGGTTCGGGGTTAACATATGACTTTACAAATTGCCCGGAACCGTAAGTCGTTGAAGTTACAGTCTTACCTGCCGCATCATAAGTACTGAAAGTACCGGGACCCAATAAAAACATGCTGCTTAATCTTATCCCGTAGAGTAAGGTTAATTTATCATTTACCCTCCATTCATCACTGATATAAGCAGCATTTTCAAAACCATATCGTTGTTCTATACTTCTGCTATTAAAGGTGGATGTGGCGCTGGTGGTAATATCACCCGGCGTAATGGTATGATGCAGGACATTCAATCCGAATTTCAGCATGTGATCATTGCCCATGGAAAATTGAAGGTCTTCTTTCAGGTTGATATCCGTAATTTTTGAAGTTGCCTTAAAATCGGAATTGCCTTGAAAGCTTTGTATGGCGTAATTATAGTTACTGAATACCAGGGATGTATTGGAAAACAGCTGGTTGTTAAATATATGGTTAAACCTGATTGTGCCTGTGGAATTACCCCAATTAGTGCCAAATGTGTTTTTTATACTTAAAACATCCTTGCCAAGGTATCCCGAAAGGTAAATCGCGTTCTTGTCATCAAAATGGTAGTTGGCCTTAGCATTAATATCATAAAAGTAGAGGGAACTGCCTTTAATGGACGAATCTGATGAGGCTTTTAAAAAAAGATCGATATAGGTCCGGCGTGCGCTGACCATAAACGATCCTTTATCATTTATTAATGGCCCCTCCACTTTGAGACGGGAGGAAATCAGGCCCAGTCCGCCCTGAGCAGCAAATTCCTTTTTATTGCCGTCGTTCATTTTGACATCCAGCACTGAAGACAGCCTGCCGCCGTACTCGGCCGGCATGCCGCCTTTGTAGATACTGACGTCCTTGATAGCATCGGAATTAAAAGTTGAGAAAAAGCCAAAAAAATGCGAAGCATTATAAACCGTTGCTTCGTCCAGCAGGATCAGGTTCTGATCAGAAGCCCCGCCACGTACGTAAAATCCCGTATTTCCTTCCCCTGCTGACTTTATACCGGGTAACAGGGAAATAGTTTTTAGTATATCTCTTTCGCCCAATAATACCGGTACCTGGTTAATCTGCGTCATACTTAGCTTTTCAACACCCATTTGCGGTGAAACGATCTGATCATTATTGGGCTTGTTCGAACTGATTACTACTTCTTTCAGTTCGCTCTTTGGAGGTAATTCTATATTAATTGTTTGATTTTGGTGCATGGAAACCTGGCGTGTAACTGTCTGATACCCTACGTATGTAAACAAAAGGGTATATTCGCCCTCATAAGCCGATATCGAATAAAAACCATAGCTGTTGGTCGCTGTTCCGTTTTGAGGGAGTTCTTTTATTTTTACCGTAGCACCGATCAGTTGCTCGCCGGTTGCTCCATCCCTGATAATACCGCTGACCGTATGTTTTTTTTGTGCGAAGGATGACGATACTGATGTTATCAGGATTATAAAGAGTAGTACTTTAATCATAGAATTGAGCTTTTGGGGGTTATTAATACTAAAAGTACTGTTGGCTGCTATTGACTTTTACAGAATTATATCAAACCCCATTTAATTTATACGTAGTGCCATTTGTTATAGAAACACTAAAGACAATACCCATAAAAGTATTTCGGAAATCCATGCTAACGGCCGATTTGCAGTTTCCGGGTGTTTAGATAATTTAGGGACATTGTTTATTACGTGGGACGGCAGGTATAGAATAAGGCGAACCCTATCTATTTAATTAAATAGCAAAATCAGATATGACGCAAACCGAAATTGAGCTGGAATCCAAAAGCAGAATACAGTGAATAGTTTAATCTGATATCTATTTAATGACAACGAGCAAGGGCGGTATGCTGATGAACATAAACGGGAAAGATCTTTATGTGGCGTTTCAAAACACTTATAAAAATGCCCCGACAATTGTATTTCTTCACGATTCTTTGGGTTGTGTAACCCTCTGGAGGGATCTGCCTCAAAAACTCGCAGACGCAACACAATGTAATGTATTGGCGTATGACCGTTTAGGTTACGGTCAATCTGAACCAATGAACTCGTACAAAAGGCCGGTTAACTATTTGGAATTAGAGGCAGATGTGTTGAATGATCTGTTGAATACATTTGACATCGATCAAACAATTCTGTTTGGTCATAGCGACGGAGGCTCCATTGCCCTGATTGCAGCAAGCAAATATGCGGTACGGATTACGGCGGTGATATGTGAAGCCGCTCATATTTTTGTGGAAGATGTGACGTTAAGGGGGATTTCTAAAGCGATAGAAGCATATAGGAACACCGATCTGGCTGAGCGTCTGCAAAAATATCACGGTAATAAGGTGGATACCATTTTTAAAGCCTGGACAGAAACCTGGACGGGAAGCGACTACAGAGATTGGAATATTGAGCACTTTTTACCATGTATTAAATGCCCGCTTTTGTTTATTCAGGGAGAAGCAGATGAATATGGCACATTGAATCAGGTAGAAAAAACAATAAGCGGAATAAGCGGTAAGGCAGAAAAGTATATTATCCCGGATGTAGGCCATACACCTCATAAAGAGGCAGCCGGATTAACCTTCAACTCCGTAAAAGGATTCATAAATAAAATATATGCCTGACCGGAATTTAATGGCTGCATCGGCCAAACTCTTTATATTTTCTCCTAAATGTCGGTTTACCGGGCCTTTTGTAGAAGGAATCACGGGCTTGGTATAAATTCCACTGTCTGCCGGATGAAATATCCTATTTTTGTTTTACTCAATCCTCCAGATATATGGACCGATATACCGATGCGCAGAAGAATGACCAGGCAATTAACGTATTGATTAATACGCGTTACCGGCTTCTGCGACATATTATATTCTTACTCGGGCTTTTTTTCTTTATATATAGCTCCGACTGGTCTAAGGAATACGGCGAGGCGTACAGATATTTCCGATTGTTCGATGTTTATTTTGGTTTTGTCGCGATGACTTACCTGAATATGTACGTATTGGTGCCGATTTTTTTCTTTAAGGGCCGATATTTTATTTATATGATTCTGCTGATACTGATGGTCTTCAGCACATTAGTGTTAGTATCCTATCTGTTGGATGCTTATTTTGAGGCTAGCGGAATTGCAAAATCATTATCGGATTCGGATAATATCGGCTTGTATGCAGGCACGGGTGTATCTATTGCCATTATTCTGGTAACCACCATGATGAAACTTTTCGGACAATGGATCAAAGACAAGGAGCGGATTACCGAATTGAATAATTTAACCCTTAGAATGGAGCTGAACGAGCTGCGAAACCAGATCAATCCTCACTTCCTGTTCAATATGCTGAACAACGTAAAGGCGCTAATCCGCATCGATCCGGAAAAAGCGACTACGGTTATCATGAAACTTTCCGAATTTTTAAGGTACCAGTTATACGAGAACGGCGAGGCGAAGACCTCTTTACTCTCAGAACTGGATTTTCTTTCTAACCTGGCGGAATTAGAAAATATCCGCCGTGATAAACTTTCGGTTACTATGGAGGCGGCAATCCCCCAGGGCCGTCTGAAAAACATCTTTTTGCCGCCAAATCTATTTACCACGTTCCTGGAAAATGCCATTAAATACAGTGTGGACATGACGGAAGAGCAGGAATATATCCGCATTAATATCTCGGTTAACGATGGAAATCTTTATTTCAAGTGCCGTAATTCCAAAGGCCCGGATATCTGGCCTGCTGACCGTAAAAACAGTGGTTTAGGGCTGGCCAACATCAAACGGCGGCTCGAACTGTTGTATAAGGATGATTTTATGCTGAAGATATCTTCAACGGATGAAGAGTATTTCGTAGATTTAATCATACCCTTATGAATTGTATCATTGTAGACGACGAGCCCCTGGCCAGGGACGAAATGGAAATATTGATCAGGGAAGTTTCGTCCCTTGAAGTGCTGAAGAAATTTTCCAATGCATTTGCAGCTATGGAATTCCTGGCTAAAAACGAAGTAGATTTGCTTTTTCTGGATATCGAAATGCCTGGCTTGAACGGAGTTGATTTCGCAGCCAGTATCCCGGGAAAAAGCCTGACCATCTTTACCACAGCCTATCCCCAGTATGCGCTCCGGAGCTATGAGCTTGATGCTATTGATTATTTGCTGAAGCCTATTGACAAAGTCCGGCTGGAGAAAGCGATCCGTAAAGCGGATATGTATAACAAGCTATTGTCTGACGATACTGCGAAAAACACCGTAGAGTCTAATACTAACGACTTTTTTTTTATCAGATCAGAACGAAGGACCTATAAACTTAACTTCACTGATATTCTTTACATCGAAGGGTTAAAAGACTATGTGGTCATCTACACGCAAAATCAAAAATTGATTACTGCTATGAATATCAAAACCATCCATCAAAAAATACCGCAGCGTTTATTTTTCAGAGTAAGCAAATCTTTTGTTGTAAATATGGAACAGGTTACTTCCTATGATAATCATGCTGTATATATGGGGGAAACGGAAATTCCGCTTGGAGAAATCTACCGGACTGATTTTGTCAAAAAATATGTTGAAGGACATTTTGATCCAGGGCTCTAAAATTGCTGTTTGTCAACCAAACATGAACGGAGGACCTTTAGTCATAAAAAAGAGGCTGTATCATAAGCCATTTTAGCGTTTAAGTCATCCTATTAAATTCTTTAAGCAAGTCATCTCTTAATAAAAACGGCAATTTCCAAATCTGGAATTGCCGTTTTTATATTCATCTTTATATTATTTTCTGGCTATCAACATTCAATTTTGTTCTATAATTATAATTTTTGACTTGCGAGACCGACTCTTGGGTAGCCCATTCAGACAAAAATATAAATTGTATCCAAATTGTTTTGAACCATAATTTGATCAGGTCCATTGTTTGTAAAATTGATCAGTTAAACAGCTCCTCGAGCTTTTTCTGCAGTTCGGGACCGTGAAGGTTCTTTGCAATGATAATTCCGTTTGGATCAACAAGGAAATTCGACGGGATGGCATGGATTCCATATGCTTTCATTGCGCCCCCGTCAATATTGGCCGGGGAAAGCAACTGAGTCCAGGGCATACCGTCATCTTTTATCGCTTTTATCCATTTACCTTTATCTTTTTCAAAATCTATCGATATGCCTACAACAGTAAAATTCTTTGTTTTATAAGCATTGTAAGCTTTTAAAACATTGGGGTTTTCTGCACGGCATGGATGGCACCATGACGCCCAAAAATCGACCAGTACATATTTACCTTTAATGTCTTTGAGCTTAACGATCTTGCCTGATGTGTCAGGCTGGGCAAATACCGGTGCCCTGGAACCCACATCTGTTGCTTTTGATCCCAAAATCACCGCATTGATAATCTTGCCATTATAACTTTCCTTTAATTCAGGATCAAGTGTGCCCCAAAGCTCATCCACTTTTTCAACTACAACATAAGGTCCCATCAATTCGGTTATGGCCTCGATGCTGAAATAGGACTTAGGGTGAGATCGCACATAAGCCTTAAGCAGTTCTTCTCGCTTTATGGTTGTTTCGTCAATCTTTGCCTTGAGTTCAGCAGCTCTTGGCAGCACCTTTCTATCAGCGGCTTTAATTTTAACGTATTCGTCCCAAAGTGGTTTCCGCTCCTTCGCAATCACCTCTAAAGGCGCCATAAAACTTTCATATGCTGAATTTATTGCAGAACCTACCACTCTTGCTGTCGAAATGGAATCCTTTGCGACAATTTTAAAACTGCCGGGTTCAATGTATATACTCTTAGAATCGCGCCAGGCCAGTTTGATATCTGTTGCCCGCGTAGGCTTAAAAGTAAAGTAGGCTCGTTGAATACCTGAAACTTTCCCTTTAAACTCAAACCTGCCATTGATTACAGGTGTGCTGTCCGCAACATTAATCCCGCGTTCATTATAATTGTAATGAACCTTACCGTCCATATCTTTTTTGACAAATGATCCCTCTATCACAAACTCTTGCCTCTGCGCATAGAGCGACATCGGAAACAGGGTAATCAGCATTATAATAATCTTTTTCATGTGGTATTTTTTAATCTATAAACATTTTTTATAACTAATAATTTGCGTTAGATCGGCATCGCTGCAGACGAGTGATCAAATGTCCTATGGAATGCAAGGACCTTATGCCGGCTCGCCGGTCCATTATTCCAGTACCTGCTTTAACTTAACCGTTAGCGCATCTCCCCTGAGGTCTTTCGCGAGAATCTTTCCTGAAGGGTCGACCAGGAAACTGGAAGGGATATTTTTTATACCGAAATAGGTCATCAGCTCGAAACTCTTGCTGCCTGATCCCCGAACCTGCACCCAGGGCAACTGATCTTGTTTTAAGGCCTTCACCCATTTGTCTTCCTTTTCATCGCAGGAGACTGATAATATCGTAAAGTTCTTATCCTTAAACGTTTGATACGCTCTTAGTAAATTGGGGGTTTCTGCCCTGCATGGCGCACACCAGCTTGCCCAAAAGTCGACCAGGACGAACTTCCCCCTGTAATCTGCGAGACGAATCGTTTTCCCAGTCGGGTCATTGAATGCAAAATCCTGCATTTCTCTTCCAATGGAACCATTTTGGATGGCTGATAACTGCGCCTGGATCATTCGACCTTTAACAGTGGTTCTCATAGCCGGTTGTAAGCTTTCAAACAGGCGTTTAGCCTTATCATATGCTCCTGTATTGGCAATTTTAAGCAGGAGTTCCAGACTCAAATAGCTTCCCGGATGCTGTTCTACATAATTGTCGTTCTCAGTAACAAAGTATTGGCGGTAATAGGATTCCGCCTGATTTTTCAATTCCGGTACTTCCGAAGCGGGTGCCGATTTTAACAGTTCTTTTGCATGGCTATACTTTGCGTAAATACTTGCCATTTGAGTGCAATACTGTACATACTCGTTTTGTGTATTTGACCCTGTTACCGACATTTCCTTAAAAGTGGCTGGCGTGGCCGCGTCTCCGCTCAACTTTTGTTCTCCGGGTTCTGCGAATAGCATAAATGACATTTTTGATTTGCCTACCGGCATAATCACGTTTACAGCTGTTGTTTCTGTCCATGAGGATAGCCATTCGAATTGACCGTTATGAACGGGTATTTTAACCTTTTCCTGCTTCGATTTCACAGAAGCATAAATCAGCAGGATGGAATCCGCATTGAGATTTTTGACATTCCCTGTTATCTTTAACTGGCCGAAGGCAAATGCCGGCAGCACAAGCAACATAACGCATAATATCGTGTATGATTTTTTGTAGCTCATTACTTGAATTTTATTTGGTCCCGCTTGTCTCAAAATGAATGCTGACCATTGACTGGCCAGCATTCAAGACCGACATCGGTGATGTTCGCGTATAGCATCGACCTTGTCCAATATTTATTTCAATAGCCCGGATTTTGAACCAGGGCCGGATTATTCGTCACCTGCAGTGCCGGGATCGGATATAGAACGTCCGTAGACTGCCATGCCGATCCTTTGACCGGGGCGAGCACAGCATCTGCACGGCCTGTGCGTTTCAGGTCAAACCAGCGATGTCCGAATTCACCGAATAGCTCGACCTGTCTTTCGTGTTCGACGGCCAGCAACAACTCTGCCTGGTTCTGAGCGGTTGCCGGATGGAGCCCCGCCCTCGAACGGATAACATTGATGTCAGCCAGGCTTCCGGTAAGATTGTTCTGCTGCGCCCTCGCTTCGGCTCGGATCAGGTATTGTTCAGCCAGGCGCAGTACGACAAAAAATTCTGTATTCGCGGCGGTGATCGTTCCGTATTTAGCGATGTAGTATTTACCACTGGCTGATGTTTTCACCCAGCTGTCAAAACGATCATCCTGATAATCCGGCCTCAGGGCATCCCGCTCAAAAGCGGCCGCCAGTGAAGCGGTCATCGCATGGTTTGGATCAGCGCTCGCCGTGAGCGGGATAAACACCCTGGCTATAGAAGTATAACCATACTGATTCGTATTAAAAGCCCAGATAGTTTCAGTGCTGGCCTTCAAAAACACGTTGCTTAATTTGGCAGGAAGGCTGTACATGCTGGATTGAGCGATCACCCTGGAGGCTTCTGCTTCAGCGTTGACATAATCTTTATTATACAGGTAAACACGGGCCAGCAAAGCAGTGGCAGCCCAGCTGTTTACCCTGGTCCGCAAGCCGGCCGACCAGGAATAATCCTGGGCCAGCGATCCCTGCGCATCTTTCAGATCGCTGATGATCTGGCTGTAGATCTGTGAAACTGTACTTTGCGGCTGGGTCCTGGTCACAGCGATGTCCGTGGTGGTGATCAGCGGCACCGCTCCATACAAGTTGACCAGGTAGAAATGGCAAAACGCCCGCATAAATTTAGCCTCGCCAATCAGCTGTTTTTTGAGGGTCGGAGACAAGGATGACGCACCCATTCCCGCAATGATTTCGTTTGCCTGGTAAATGATCTGGTAGTTTTGCAGCCATACCGTATTCACCGTACCCGTCCCGGGTATCAGGCTGTTATTTGCGAATTCATCAGTTGGGGTAGCAGGCAGGTAAAGTTCGTCTGCTGAGCGTGCTGGTAGCGTACTGGCGAAAACACTGTAATTTGTCGTCAGATTCGCAGAGGCGCCGGTGTACATAAATGCATACATGCCGTTTACGGTGGCCTGCGCGGTGAGGGAATCCTGGAAGGCAGCAGTGGACGGGATCTGATTTACCGGAACGGCTACTTCTATCGCTTTTTCGCAGCCGGTGATGGCAACTACAAAAGGCAGCAGCATATATATAAAACCTTTGATAAGGTTAATTTTAAAGATCTCTTTCATGGTCATTTATTTTAGAATGAAAATTGCAATCCGGCGGTGAACATTTTTAAAGGGGGCAAAACTGAGCCCTGCGTTTCGGGATCCAGCCCTTTATAATTGGTTACAGTTACCAGGTTTTCTCCACGCAGGAAGATCTGACCGTTTTTAACCTTTACCGCATCGAGCCATTGCCGGGGGAATGAATAACTCAGCGAGAGGTTCCGCAATCGCATAAAAGAAGCATCAACAATCACGGCATCTGAAGAAAGATACCTGGTGTAGGAGTTATAAGCTGCTGAAGAAGTTGATGCGCTGGGCTTAAAGGGCGATTGCAGCAGATCATCAAGCTGCGAGCCGAGCAAACCGGGAAATGCGGTTTGCGCAATGCCTTTCTGCTTAACAAAGTTGATTAAAAAATCCAGTCTGAAACGCTTGTAACTCAGGCCTGACGTGATACCTCCGTAAAACTTCGGATCACGGCTGGCAATAATATAAGTATCATTGGCCAATCCGCTGGTGACAGCACCATCGCCGTTCCGGTCCGCGAACTGGGCAACGCCGTCAACAAAGCCCGTGTTTTGATAGCCGATAAACGAACTGACCGACTGGCCCACCTGATAAGTGTTGGCGTAGAGCGTCGCTACCTGCGCGGGGATGGAAAGAATCTTGTTCCTGGCTGTTGTAAAATTACCCGAGAGGTCCCACCTGAACACTTTGCTTTTGACCGGAACGGTATGAAGGTTAAATTCCCAACCCTTGTTTTGTACCTGCATATCAAGATTTTCAGTATAACTGGCAAAGCCGCTTTGGGCCGGCAGCGGAGAAGAATTCACCACCATATTGCCGGAGCGGTTCAGGTAAAATGCCGAAGTTAACCGGATACGATCATCCAGGAATCCCAACTCCAAAGCCACTTCAAACTTGCGGTTCGTTTCCCACCGGTAATTCGGATTGGCTATTCTCGTTGGGTAAAACCCGGGGTTTCCGCCGTAACTTGTACTTGTACTGGTGTAGGTGTCCAGGTAGCCGTAATTACCCACCTGATCATTACCAGTTATGCCGTAACTGCTGCGCAGCTTGCCAAAGCTAAATAGATTAATATCCTTTATAAACTGTTCTTCAGAGAACAGCCAGGCAGCCGCAACCGAACCGAAATTTCCGAATTTTTTATCAGGTCCGAAACGGGATGAACCGTCTCTGCGGAAAGTACCGTTAAACAGGTACTTGTCAGCGATATTGTAATTGATCAAACCGTAAGTGGAGATATATTTATATTCCTGCGACAAACTGGAAACAGTCGGAAAACTTGCCGCATTGCCCAGGTTATTCAGCAAGCTTTCTGACGCGAAAGTAGATGCCTGGATGTAATAGGGCATGGCAAACATATTATGCTGATACGAACCGCCAATAGTTGTACTCAGTTTACCCTTCCATATTGGGGTTTCATAATTTAACTGAGGTTCAGCTATTAATGTCTTGCCGTTACTGCTCGTATATATCCCCTGCGACGGGAGTGAATATATCGGGTTAAATGTACTGGCAGGAACGGTATAGCGGTAAGTTTGACTAACGATATCATAACCGGCATTTGTTCTGAATGTCAACCCTTTGACAATCAAATAGGAAAGATTAGCACTGAAAACCATATTGCTCGTTCCCATATCAAAGGTTTGCCTTGAGGTGGCTATCGGGTTATTGAAATCGGTGACCCAGTATAATTTGCCGGCGGCATCATATAAAGGATAATTGGCCGGCATGCTGATAGCCGCGGAAGTATAATCAGCGCCGGGCATATTGTTAGAGCCAAATGTTAAATTAGCCCCCAAGCTCAGTTTCAGGCGATTATCACCGGAAGTATGCTGGGCCCCCATATTGAAACCACCTCGTTTGTAACCGTATCCGCCGTAAAGCACTGATTGCTCATTATGGTAATTGCCGCTTAACAGGATGGATGATTTATCGGTTCCCATGGACAGCGACGTCGATGCGTCGGTAATTTTGGCCGTATTGCCGATCAGCATATTCTGGTAATTGGTGTTGGCATTCTGATCCCAGACCATCAGGTCAGGAGCAAGGGCAGCAGTCGGCGTTACATTATCATTGGCGAATCCCTGGCGACGTAAGGCCAGATAATCCGATGAGGATAGCAAGGCTCGCTGTTTAACAACCTCCCCTATTCCGCTCGATACATTGAAATTCAGTGCCGGTTTGCCTTTCACCGCTTTTTTGGTCGTAATCAGGATAACGCCGTTAGAGCCCCGTGAACCGTATATCGCGGTTGCGTCGGCATCTTTGAGGACAGTGATGCTTTCGATATCAGTCGGATTGATGTTGTTTAAAGGGTCTGTCGTCCCGTTAGGCTGTCCGGAAGTGATAAAACCGCCGATCTGCTGATCTGTAGCTGTGCCGTTATAAGGTACGCCATCCACTATATACAGAGGCTGATTGCCGGAATTGATTGAATTTCGGCCACGAATCAGCACGCTCGAGGTGGAAGCCGCGACCCCGGAGCTTTGTTTCACATATAAGCCGGGAACGAGGCCTTGCAAGGCTTGTATCGGATTAGTTAGCGGCTGCCGTTCAAGATCGGCAGCGTTGATCTGGACGGCGGAGCCTGTGTTCAGGCGCTCAGTTGTGGTATAGTATCCTTTATTAATCACCACCTCGTTTAAGCTGGCCATGGATGGCTTCATTTCAACTTTTTTAAGGTCGGCGGTTACTTTTAACCGCACGGTTTCGTAGCCGATGAATGAAATTTCGATCAGGGCGTTTTCCGAAACATCTTTCAACTGCACAAAGCCATTGACATTAGTAATCAAAATGGGGCCGTTTTGCAGTATTTTTACCGTCGCGCCCTGAAGCGGATTACCTTTTTCGTCGGTGACAGTAACAATAAGACTCAATTTGGTTTCAAAGACCTTCCTGATCCGGTCCAGTAAGGACTGTTCCTTCGCTTTCAGCAAGATGTTTTTATCTACGATTTTATAAGTCAGCGGCAAATTCGCCAGACAGGCCGAAAGGGCCTCCTCTATCGATACATTTTTGAGGTCAACAGTGATGGGTAGTGCCGGCAGTTCATTTTCATCAAAAAGAAATACGTATTTGGATTGTGTTTCTATCTCATGCAAAACCTGCTGCAACGGTACGCTCTTTCGATGAATCGTAATCTGCGTATAACCCTTCGCGCTGATTTGCGTAAGTAGTATAAAAAACAGAAAAGCGGTCAAATTTATTCTCATGATGATCTTCCTCCTTTTTTGAGGACTTACTGAAAGCCATAGCCTGGGTATGGCCATAGAAATGGCATTAAAATTCATTACATTTGTTACTGTAAGGTTAACATTAGACTCAACTCAGAAATTGTTTGTCTGTCCCGGACCCCGGTCGGGGACAAAAGGGTTAACCTGACATTCTCCGCGGAAGTGCTTCGACTCACTTTCGCGGTTTTTAAGGACCCTTATCCGGTGGGTTATCGTAAATATCTTATCATATAGTGTGCTTTTTAATGGTTAATTGATAATGGTTATTTTATGGCCTTCAACAATAAATTTGACATTGAAATAGGTCAATATTTCCAATGCTTCCGATAATTTTAAGGTGCGGTATACTTTACCTGTAAATCTCTTTTCAGGTATATCACCGACATAATCCACCTCAATATCATACCAACGGGCAAGCTGCCGCATAACATCTTGAATATCCGCTCTTCCAAATTGAAAAAAGCCGTTTGTCCAGGCCATTGCGGCTACGGTATCTGTTGGGATTATGGTGAATATCGAGCTGGCAGAAGTTAATCTCGCCTGTTCCCCCGGTTTCATTATTTGCGCTCCGGCCCGGCCGGATATCTTTATCGAACCGCTCATTAAAGTAGTCGCCAGATAAGGTTCATCGTGATAAGCATTGATGTTAAAATGCGTACCCAAAACCTCCACGATCTGTTCATCAGTCTTTACCTTGAATGGCAGGGATCTGTTATGAGCCACCTGGAAATACCCCTCCCCTGTCAGCTCAACCACACGTTCTTTTTGATGCGCGAAGGATACCGGATATTTTAGAGAAGAGGCCGCATTCAACCACACCTGGGTACCATCCCCTAGTATGATATGGTAATCACCTCCCCGGGGTGTTAAGATTGTATTAAATTTCGCGGTTTGTTGCCCGGTTGCCAAGCTATCATTCTGTTTATCGCTGCCTGCAAAGTATACCCTGCCATTAAGTGTCCGCTGCAACCCGTTATTATAGATGATAACAGCGCGGCGTGATCCGGGCATCAGGTCATGCGATTTAAAGGACACCAGTTCAGATGTGCTGTTTTGGGTAAGATATTTTATCGTGATAAGGGCGGCGATACTGATGAAAATGAGAACGGCTGCCGCTGATACAAATTTCTTCCAGTTGATATGGTAAATCCAGGCTTCCTGCCGGAGCGAAAGTCTGTCCTGTATGCTGGCCCACATGGCGTTTTCGGCATCTTCCAGCTCTGATTCTGAGAGCGAGGCATTTTGATCTCCTCTAAATGTTAAAAACCACTTTTTTATTAAGAGTTTCTCTTCCTCTGTACAAGTACCATCTTTATATTTTTGAAGAATATCAGCTGCTTTTGATTCGCGCATATTGAAATAATATTAACTCAATATTACCATGACGGGTCAAAAGCACCAAGGGGGTACATCTTTTTAAAAAAAATGCAAAAAAAATCACTCCGACAGCAAGAATGCGATAATTAAGATCAGTTTCAGTCTAAGGCGAAGGATTTTTAGCGCCCTTTTGATTTGCTTGGTTACCGTTTCTTCGGAAATACCTATTTTTTTTGCTATTTCCTTGTGAGAATAATTTTCTTTACGGCTCAGGATGAAAATTTCACGCATTTTTGGTGGCAACGACTGAATTTCGCGGTCTATTAACGCGGAAATATCCTTTTCCCGCACCAGATAGTCTGTTGTAGACTGAGGAAGATCAATAAATTCCTGAAAAGAGGCAACGTAGTCACTTTTGATTTTTTTATGCGCGAAGATATCCAGCGCCCGGTTTCTTACTGCACGGAAAAGATAAGAAGGCAGAGATGTTTTTAGAAGAAAAGATTCCCGGTTACTCCATAGCCTGATAAATAAATCCTGCACAATGTCCTTCGCTTCTTCCTGATCTTCCAGTTTTTTATACGCATAACTGTAAAGCAATTTGTTATAACGCGTAAAGATCTCCTTTAGAGCCTGTTCATTCCCCTGTTGTAACAGAGTGACCAGCTTATCATCAGGAAGATCAGTATATGTGCCCATGTTTAATCAGATCTCTAAATTACAACATTTATGGGTTCCAACAAGTATATTGGATATTCCGTGAGGCCTGACCATGAAATTCCGCACCCTAAGTTCATTTAACTGTCTAAGGGCATAATTAAATATTTATATATAAGAGATTAGTCGTAATCAAAAATTATCGGAACGATTCCGCTTGTTTTGTCATTATTTTCTAAACATTGAAACCGGGGTCAACATTCACCGTTTTTCTTGCGGACAGCTAATTGACAAGCAGCGTTATCACAAAACCCAAAATACCGTCGTCATTTACATGCCCTCATAAAGCCGCTTCATACCGGATGGTATGAGTACACGTGCCCGGGTTAATCGCGCCAGGTTACATTTTTTGCTTATAATAAGGACATACCCGTGATGAAGCGTCATCTTAAATGTCTCTGTTAAGAAGCCCCGGGTTACCGGGGCTTCTAATTTCTGAACTTATCAGAACTTCCGTATTCAGTTACTGTTGCTTAAGCGGCATCAATTGCTTCGCGGAGTGCTTTGGCGGCGGCCGCAGGATCTTCGGCACCATAAATGGCGGCACCGGCTACGGCTACCTGGGCACCGGCTTTGATAACTGCAGAGACGTTGGTCAGGTTTACTCCACCTGCTATTGAAACAGGCACACCTGCCCTTGCTGCTTCATCGATCAGTACCTGGATAGAATATCCTGCTGTCCATTGTTCGTCCAGACCAGCATGCAGTTCAACAAATTCGACACCTAATTTAATCACTTCCTGAGCTCGTTTTACGCGGTCGGGATAGCCAATAGTATCCACAACAACCCCTTTACCGTGCGCTTTGGCTGCTTTAACCGCTCCAATGATAGTTGCATTTCCTGCTGCTCCCATGACCGTAACTAAATCAGCCCCTGCTTTAAATGCAATATCGGCCTCCAGTTCTCCTGCATCGGCGGTTTTAAGATCAGCAAACACAAGTTTGTCAGGATGTGCATTTTTCATCGCTGTGATCACGGCGGAACCCATATTCTTTATAAGTGGAGTACCTAATTCAATGATGTCCACATAAGGAGCCACTTTAGCGGCAAGCGCTAATGCGTCCCCGGTTGTCAATAAGTCGATTGCTACTTGTAATTTTGCCATTTTTCTATTTATTAAATTTTACTGATATGATTGATTATTATTTATTCCATGTTAGCATGACGCTTCCAAAGTTCTTCGGCAGATGTACCATCAATTTTCCATAATTCTATAAAAACCGCGTCTCCCAATAAGAGCAATGCTTGTTCAAATAAGCTTCCCGCATACTGCTTTGATCGCGCCCCGCCATGATCCTGTTTTTCAGCGGCAGGTATCAGTATATGCGTGTCCGCAATTTTTGCAAGAGCCGACGATGTATTAGTGCTTACCGCAATTACACTGGCCCCAACCTGTTTTGCTTTTTCCGCTGCTCTTACAATTGTTCCAGTACTACCGGATCCCGATGCTGCCCATAACAGATCACCCGCGTTAATCGCTGGCGTAGTCGTATCGCCAACGAAAAACACTTTTAACCCCAGGTGCATCAGGCGCATTGCGACCGAGCGCATAGAAAAGCCCGAACGCCCCGACGCTATGAGAAAAATGGCATTGGCTTGTTGGATACTTTCTACCAGCTCCGAAAAACCGGAGTAATCGATATTTTCGGTCAGCGCTATGTTTTCCTGTAATATCAGTTTAAGATTGTTATGAATGGCTATTGCCGTCTTTTCACTTTTTTCATATATCAAATCCATTGGATAGCGTTTTTAATTCGGTGACAAAAGTATTCCGCGCCCGGACAGAAACGGTTACACAAAAAGCCCGATCAGGTGGACTATCAGGAAATTCCATCAAGTCAAAGTCATAAATAAACTAGCATTTACCTATCATTTCCGAATAGTCCACTATAATTAGCCGATTATCCACTACATTAAAATCGAAGTACCTACCTTTATAAAATGATGAATCAGTCAAAAGAAAGTCGCCTGGAAAGTGCGATGATCTACATCAGAAACTTACATAACTGCCCGCCCAGTTATTTAAATGATCCGGGCAGGAAGGATTTTTTTGAAATTGTATGGTTAAAAAATGAAGATCCGTTACATGCTTTAAAAACAAATGATTTCGAAGTAAAAGGCGACTGGATTTACCTGATCCCTCCTTACCGGGTACACCAGCTGAATAAAGCGGGAAAGAATGGTGAGTTAATCTCCTTTAAAAGGGAGATCCTGGAGGAGGAAGACAAAGAGTTTTTGCTGGATATTTTTAAAATATTTAACGTGCAGGGAGAATTTTCCTGTTTAAGATTAGATAAAGCTGCCGCGGAAGACTTAAGCGGTATTTACCAATTATTGATTACGGAATATCAGAAATCGCCAGATGAACTAATTATTCTGAAGGCATTACTTAAAGTCTTCCTGTTGAAACTGATCAAAGTTAAAGAGCAGGAATTTACCGGACATGACATTCACCAGAAAAGGATCTATGAGTTTTTAATGCTGCTGGAAGGTAACTATCTACAGGTTCGTAATATTGATTTTTATGCAGGCAAACTGGATATCAGCTCCAAAAGGCTTAATCAGATTTTAAAGGAAAAACTGGGTAAGACAGGTACACAAATCATCCATGACCGGATCATATTAGAGGCAAAGCGGCTCATTATTCACAGTGAACATACGATCAAAGAAATTGCGTATGAGCTGGGGTTTTCTGACCGTCCGTACTTCAGCAGGTTTTTCAAAAAGCAGACCGGGCAAACAGCGGAAGAGTTTCAAAAACAGGCGCAAAGTCATTTAAAATTAAAAGCTAATACCTTAATTTGATACAAATTAAATCAGGCATCAATCGTGAATAAAGAAAATTTACCGGTAGCGGCATTGTTAAAGTCCTTTGAACAATACTTCCCGCTAAACCATCTTGAACGTCAGGAAATACCCGCGAGATTTACAGAGCGCAGTGTCAAACGACGCGGCTTTATTTTGCAGCAGGGCGATATTTGCAAATACTTTACTTTTATTGTGTCCGGCTGTTTCAGGCAATATGCAATTGACGAAAATGGAAAGGAGCACAATTTGCAGTTCGCAGCCGAGAATGAATGGATCACTGATCTTTCGAGTTTCTATGCTGAAGAGCCCAGCGGCCTTTATATCGAAGCGGTTGAGCCGTCTGTAGTACTACAGATCAAACACGATGATCTGCTCTATTTATATACTAATTATCATAAGTTCGACCGTAATTTTCGGATTATTGTTGAAAGAAAATACATAGATCTCCAAAACCGTGTAATGCAGAATATCAGTGTTACAGCGGAGAATAGATATATCAACTTTATGGACCGTTATCCGAATTTGGCTAACCGTTTACCCAATATTCAAATCGCCTCTTACCTCGGTATAACGCCTGAATTTCTAAGTAAGGTCAGAAAAAAAATGGTCCATAAAAACTAATTCTTAAACAAGTTTAAGAATATTTCTTAACAAAGGTTATTGGCCCGTTAACGTTAGTCTGCTCACTTTTGTATCGTTAAATAAATAGAACGATGAAAGGATTAGTAAAACTAGTGGCATCCGTGAAAATTTCAAAACTTGCAATTACCGCATTTTTAATATTGTGTGGGTCTGTTGCTGCAAAGGCACAGGAATATGTGTCGTTAACACAACCGGCGAAACCCGGAAGAGCGCCTGGTGCAAAAGTAAAACTGTTAAGCACGAACGGAAAAACCAAGACTTACCTGTTGGTGCTGGCAACCGGCGATGAAGTAACCTCGGGTATAGCAGAATTCGCACAAAAATATCAGGTAAAAAATGCGCACTATACGGCGTTTGGCGATGCGACCTCAGCCAAACTTGGCTGGTATGATAAAGATCGCAAAATGTTTAAGCTCACTGACATCAGCGAACCTTCTGAAGTAACCGGCCTGACAGGCGATATTTCCCTTTATAATGGTAAACCATTCGCGCATTCACATGCCAGTGTAGCGACAAGTGACGGCTTATGCCATGGTGGGCACTTGCTGGAACTGATCGTAGGCCCCACATTTGAATTCTACATTACTGTTGAACCTACAGCAGTTTATAAGAAAGTTAGTCCTGAATTTAATGCCCTTGTCGTAGATCCCGATTTAGAAAAATAGTAATCGTGGCTCTAAACAGGCTATTCTAAGAAAGAAATAAATAAAAAAAATGAAATTTATAAATAAGAAATCAGGCATAATGCTTGTTATCATATCGCTGATATTTTCACTCGGAACCAATGCCCAGGACCTGAATCACCTGAGAGGTTTTATGCAGGCGGGGGCGACACCTGACAATGCAATTCCCTATGGCAACAATCCCAAAGCGGGACACTACCTGAACACGGGGAACGCCCGTATTTACTATGAAGTTTATGGCAAGGGAAAACCCCTGGTCATTTTACACGGCGGGATTTTCGGATCAACTTATGAAATGGGAAGATTTATTGACAGCCTATCCAGGACTTATCAGGTAATCGCTATTTCAACCAGAGGTCATGGAAAGTCAGAAATGGGTACCACCGAACCCACCTATGAGCAGAAAGCGAATGACGTGAACGCTATCGTACAGGCAACAACCAAAGATAGCGTTATCGTTTTAGGATTCAGTGACGGCGGTTATACCGCCTACTATTTCGCAGGTATATATCCGGAAAAGGTAAAGAAACTGATTACGATCGGTGCAGGAGAATGGCTAAAGGGTTCAAGAACATTCAACGTAACCCGGAAAGACGCGTTTGGCCTGGATAGCCTTTATTGGAAGCAACAACTGGCGCTGTCACCTCAGCCTGAAAAGTTAGATGCCTGGCTGGCATCGATCAATAAGTATTACAATTCTGTAAATATAAGCAGCGAGGTGTTTTCTAAAGTTCACTGCCCGGTATTGTTGATGGCGGGCGAGCTTGATCAAAATGCACGGCTTAAAACCGTGATCGCAGCTTATTATATGTTTCCTAAAGTTCAATTGGCTATAATACCCAATGCTCCGCACCCAGCCTTTTTGGTGAATTTTCCGGCGGTATGGGCAGATATTGTGCCTTTTCTGCAACAATAATTGATACGTAGAATGAACAACAGGTTTATATTTTACAAATTTCAAAGATCCATATGAGCACTATAAATGAAAAACAAGCTGCAGAACAATTGTTGTACGGCTATGCAGCAGTATTGAACAAGGCAAACCCCGCATCAATTTCTTCCTTCTATGCCTTTGATGGCCTGTTTATGCCTGACGGATTTAAAACGTTGACGAAAAAAGATTTAGACGCAGCAGGCAGTAAATTCCTTCAGAACAAGACTTTTAAGATAAAATACGATATACAAAGCGTTACAGTAGGAAACGAATTCGCCTTCATTGACGCTACCGCCTGCACGACAATCGTCCCAAATGGCGGCGAAGAAATACACCAAAGCAGCAGGGATTTTTTTGTATTACGGAAAGACGGTACAGATTGGAAGATTTACCGTTACCTGTTTAACAAAGGACAGAACTAAAATATTTCGCTTTAAAGACAAAACCATACCTGGCATGAAAGCAGCATTAATTTATCGTCCCGGTGGTCCCGAAAACTTTGTTTTAGAGGACTTACCGTTACCTGAACCCAAAAGCGGATGGGTACTGATTCAAGTTAAAGCTTTTGGACTCAACCGTTCGGAATTGATGACCCGAAAAGGCTTTTCCCCTGACGTCAGTTTTCCGCGGGTGCTGGGTATTGAATGTGTTGGTGAAGTAATAAACGATCTTTCGGGGGAATTTCAGCCGGGGCAAAAGGTAGCCGCCTTTATGGGTGGTATGGGCAGGGATTTCAATGGCAGTTATGCAGAATTTGCATTGTTGCCCAAGCCTCTGCTCAGTTCCTTTGAAAGCCAGCTGTCCTGGGAGCAATTAGGAGCTATGCCGGAGATGTTTCAGACGGTATATGGTTCACTGCATCTGTCCTTAAAGATCCAGCCCGGCGAAACTATTTTGATTCGCGGTGGGACTTCCTCTGTTGGCCTGCTGGCTGCACAGCTGGCTAAAAACAGCGGTCTGACTGTGATTGCAACAACCAGGAACCCGGATAAAAAAGAAATGCTGCTGAAAAATGGTGCAGATCAGGTAATGATTGACAACGGCGATCTGACCACGCAAATTCATGCGGTTTATCCTTTCGGCATAAATAAAGTGTTGGAACTGATTGGTACTGCTACGCTGAAAGATTCGCTCAGCTGTGCCGCCCCCGGTGGCATTGTATGTATGACTGGCATGCTGGCGGAGCAGTGGTCTTTTAATGAATTTGCACCCATGGAATATATCCCGGCCACCGTCAGCCTGACCGTTTATGACAGCGGGCAGATCAGGGTCGATGTAAAAAACTTTCAGCAATTTATCAGGGACGTAGAGGCAGGGAAAATCAAACTCCCAGTCGGCCGCACTTTCAGCCTGGCAGATATAGCGGCGGCACATCAATTGATGGACAGTAATGCCGCCGGGGGAAAGGTTGTAGTGCTGCCTTGAAGCCTTGTACATTTAATTGATCTATAGACTTATGAAAAAACTAATCGCTTTGACTTTACTAAATGGCTTCCTGTTGACCCATTCCCCTTCCTATGGGCAAAATATCAAATTAAACGCGGCAAGCCTTTCCCCTGTCCAGGTTTCCATGACTGTCCGGAAACTGGATGGAGAAGACGTGGTAAAAGTTTGTAAGGATACTGCGGTTAAGGCCGTGGATCAGCCAACATTTGCCAGATTGAACAAAGTTATTTTTAAAAACGGCAGCATCGAGGTAAAAGTGCTCAGCAGGCTGCTTAAAACCGCCAAAAAAGACGACCGTGGTTTTATAGGCATCGCATTTCACATCAATGACGACAATTCCAAATTTGAAGGAATTTATATTCGTCCCACAAACGGCCGCGCGGACGACCAGGTCCGCAGAAATCATACGGTGCAATATTTCTCATTTCCGGACTATCCTTATTCCCGCCTAAGAAAAGAAAATCCCGAAGTATATGAAACACATGCGGATATCGGGTTAAACGAATGGATAAAACTGAAAATAGAAGTAAAAGGAAATCAAGCCAAACTCTATATCAATGACAGCAAGTTTCCAGCTTTTCTGGTCAACGATTTAAAACTCGGCCCTGATACAGCGGGAGGCATTGGCTTATGGGTAGATGTGGGAACCGAAGGTTTTTTTCGCGATCTGCGAATCCTGCCAACTAATGAATAAATTAATGAATTTGAACTCAACTCTTGAGTCGGGCATCGGTGCGCCCAACCTTTCCATTAATAAATTTGAGGAAGAAGTTTTGCAGGGCCTTACAGAAACGCCCAAAAGACTGCAATCGAAATTCTTTTATGATGACCACGGCGATTTGCTGTTTCAGCAGATCATGGCATGCCCGGAGTATTACCTGACGGGTTGCGAACTGGAAATTTTCAGCAACCGGACAGCAGAGCTGGCCGGCAATATCTGTTCATCGGGTGAACCCTTTGATCTGGTAGAACTGGGTGCAGGCGATGCCACGAAATCAGAACACCTGCTTTCTTACCTTGCAGATACAGGGGTAGATTTTAATTATTTACCCATCGACATATCAGGTAATATTCTTCGTGTGCTGCAAGAAAGAATAGAACGAAAAATACCGAAACTGTCGGTTATTCCCTTAGCAGGTGAGTATTTTGAAATGCTTGCGCAGACTTCACTACGAGGCCAAAGACGCAGGGTGATCCTGTTTTTAGGGGCCAATATTGGAAATATGAGTGAAGAAGAAGCCGTTTCGTTCTGCGAAACCTTGCGTGAACATCTGCTGCCGGGGGATCTGCTGATAATAGGTTTTGACCTGAAAAAAAATCCGCGAACGATCCTTAATGCCTACGATGACGCTGCGGGGATAACGGCGAAATTCAATCTGAACCTGCTTTCAAGAATCAACAGGGAACTTGAAGGCAATTTTGACCTGGGACATTTTGAACATTATCAATCCTACGACCCGGAGAACGGAGCTTGTAAAAGCTACCTGGTCAGTTTATGTGATCAGCTGGTTTCTATCGGAGGGCAATACGTCCATTTTGCCAAAAATGAAACGATTTACATGGAGGTATCGCAAAAATATACTATTGCCGAAACAGACAGGCTGGCTGAACGGAGTGGTTTTTTGCCTGTTCAACACTTTTTGGACTCAAAAGAATGGTTCGCAGACATCTGCTGGAAAGCTATTTAACAAAAATCTCCGCTTAATGGATAAGCGGTATACATTCATATATACAAATCAAATGAATAATTCAATTAAAAGCGTGCTCGTTACCGGCGCAAGCAATGGAATTGGTTTCGACCTGACCCAAAAATTATTGGCCGAAGGAGCTGAAGTGATTGCCGTTACACGTTCCGGCAAAGTTGCTGATTACACGCATCCAAAACTTACCGTATTTCAGGCTGACATCAGCAATGCAGAAAGCATCAATAAAGTAGCTCAGCAGATCGAAGCAGCCGGGATCAAAATAGATGTACTTATCAATAATGCGGGCGTTGGTCTGGACTTAGGTGATGAAGTGCCGACAGCTGAATTGATGAATGCCACCTTTGCGACCAATACAACTGGAACAGTTTTGTTCACAGAAGCATTATTAAACAATTTAAATGAGGGCGGACAGATCGTGTTTTTATCGACCGCAATGGCTCTGCTTCGTAATGCTGCGCCGAATGCACCGGCTTACCGGATGTCTAAGGCCGCAATTAACATGTATGCCGTTATGCTTAGCCAAAGGCTCGCTGAAAGGAATATAAGGGTAACGCCATTGCACCCTGGATGGGTACAGACCAGAATGGGCGGTGATACCGCACCGGTTACTATTGAACAATCAGTCAACGGCATTTTCAAAGCCATTACTGAAAATACCGAGACTGGTAAATTCTGGAATATAGAATTAGGCATGCTTGAAGAATATTAATTACAGCTTAGTTTTAAAGTCAAAAAGATTAGGCAGGCATTAATATGCCTGCCTAATCTTTTAATAATTAAGGCACGTTACATCGTAATTCCGCCGTCTACCGCAATAGCCTGCCCTGTGATTCTTGGCGACGTCATTAATAGAGACTAGCGCTTGCGCAATATCTTCCGGAGCCGATCGCTATCTTATTCCTTTCCCAGCATTAATAATAACAGGATACCCGGATCTGCTATCGTTTGTACCCCATTGAGCAAACGTCATGATACCGATACGGTCACCTTTAGTCATAAGCTTTGTAGCCGGCCCGCTTATGCAACAGGTGCCATCGCCGCTCGTTGCCTTACGAACGTAAGTTTCGATACGTGCCCCATTAGCTTGACTACAGATCAATACTTTTTCGTTTTCTAAAATTTTTGCTGCTACTAAAATAGCCTCGTCGAGCTGCAAAAAATCTTCACCGGAAGGATCTACTGCTGTAACCAGAATATGTTGTATCTCAGATTTAAGGACGATTAGCATATAAGCGAATATTACAAGTTCCAATTTTAGTACTGTTCTTTATCGTTTGGGAATTTTCGGGACTTAACATCTGAAACATAAGAGGTCGTTGCATTTGCGATCTGGCTGTACAGGTCAAGGTATCGACGGAGGAATCGCGGGGAAAAATCCTTGGAAATACCTAATAGGTCGTGCATAACCAGCACCTGTCCGTCAACGTGTTTACCTGCGCCAATTCCGATAATCGGAATTTGAAGCGACTCTGTGACTTTTTTACCTAAAGTGGCGGGAATTTTCTCTAATACGATGGCAAAACAACCTGCATCCTGTAAAAGCTGTGCATTGTGCAACAAAGTGTTTGCCTCATGTTCATCTTTGGCCCGGACAGTATAGCTTCCAAATTTGAAAATAGACTGAGGTGTAAGCCCAAGGTGCCCCATCACCGGAACGCCCGCCTGGATGAGCCTGTTGACCGATTCTATAATTTCTTCTCCGCCTTCCAGCTTAAGCGCATGCGCACCGGCTTCTTTCATCAGCCGTATCCCTGAACTGAGCGCTTGTTTGCTGTCGCCCTGGTAAGAACCAAAAGGAAGGTCCGTGATGATCATTGCTCTTTTGACCGCTCTTGCTACACTCTGTGTATGATAGATCATATGCTCAAGCGTTATTGGAAGCGTAGTATCATAACCTGCCATGACATTTGCAGCTGAGTCACCCACCAGGAGAACATCCACACCTGCCTCGTCAAATATCCGGGCCATCGAAAAATCATAGGCGGTCAGCATGCTGATCTTCTCACCGGTGTTCTTCATGTCCTGAAGAACTTTACTTGTAATTTTCGGAAATGCTGTTTGAACTGACATTGAATCTTTTTTTATTGCCGCCGAAATCAGCTGCAAATATTTACCTATTGTTGTTGATGCAATATTACAAATCGCTTAAGTGGCCGGTTTGTCGATATGGCTTGACAATTTGTTTAAATGGAGCAACCTGAAAAAATTGGTTTTAAAATGGCAAAAAAGAATATCAGTAAAATCAATATCGTAATTTCACATCAATGAAGGAAATCAAGACCTTTTCACTTTCAAGACATAGCCGTCTTTTTGCTGTACCTGATACCAGCAGGGAATATTTGTTTATTCCTGCTGAGGGGCATCCATACCTGGAAGAACCATACAGGGCCGAGAGCTACGCCATTGCTTACCTGAAAGAAGGGGCCCTCTTCTTACAGGCCGGGCTCAACCGGTATGAGATTAATGCGCCATCCATTATCACGCTCGGCCCTTCGGTCATCCGCAGTTTCCGTAAGCGGAGTGAACTGTTGAAAATGGATATTATATTTTTTAAAGACGCCTTTTTGCTGGAAAAGTATGTCGATGTTCTTTTTTTTAACAATTACGATTTCTTTGAAAACGCTGATTTGCATGTATTCAACTTAAACGAGGTTTATGGTATTAAATTCAGCAGGTTTTTTGAAATTATTCAACTAACCCTCGCAACGGCTAATTATAATCAGGCTCCGATCATCCGCAATCTTATCTTCGCAATCATCTATGAGATTGATGCTTACCATCGGCTCCATAGCGCAGCAAACCAGTATTCACTAACCGGCTATACACTTTTTTCAAAATTCAAACAATTGCTCAGCCGCAATTTTATGCACGAACGCAGACTTGAATTTTATGCTGATCATCTTCATGTAATGCCCAAGTCACTTTCTGCCGCAATCAAAAAGCAATCGGGCAGGTCTGCCGGTAAATGGATCGACGAAACAATAGCCCTGGAAGCCAAGGTTCTGCTGCAAAATAAAATGCTTACCGTTTCCCAGATCAGCGATATGTTAAATTTTTCTAACCAGTCGGTGTTCAGCAAGTTTTTCAGGGCAAATTCCGGCATGTCACCTGTAGCCTATCGCAAAAAACTCCTGTAATTCCTGTATTTTTTTCAAAGGATCTGTAATTCTTCAAACGAATGAATTTGCGCAGATAAGTCATTTCGACAAACACTGAGGTGGTTTGGGCAATTTTATTGCCTGTTTTTAAAGGAATTTTGCCATATCAAAACTTTTCAGGGTTGGATATGACTGAGCACAAAGATTATTCGTTACAAAATCGCAGGCAGACACTATTAAGAGCCGCCGAGGACCTTTTTGCCCAACATGGCTTTGATGGAACATCGATCAGGATGATATCGAAAGAACTCGGTATCAACTCGGCGATGATTAGTTATTACTTTGGCTCGAAAGAGGCACTCTATCTGCAAATATTCCGAAACAGGTTATATGAAATAGCAGAAGAAATCAGCCGGTTCGATCAGCTCGGCCTTGATCCCGTTCAAAAACTCGAAGCCTACCTGGCAGTTTACATCAGTAGGATATCCTCCAATAAAAGTTTTCACCGGCTATTGTACAACCAACTGGCAACCGGACAATATCCGGCCATTATTTCCATGGTCTCAGAAGCAAGGGCTCAGATATATTCCTTCCTGCTTAAAATTATTAAAGACGGTATCCAGTCCGGGCATTTCAATGTCATTGACGCAGAGATTTTCGCACTCAATATCCTGTCATTTATACCGTCTGTATTCACAGGAAATTTGCTTTCACTTATTCATTTAGGCGAACCTATGAGAGATGATTTCACCCGGCGGATGATCGATCATATAATGCTGATGGTTATTCCTTCAGGAGGCCAATCTAATAAATTGTGTAATGTTTAATTATAGCTTTTACAATATGAAAATTCACCTGGCAGCTGCCGCTTTTTTGTTGGTCAGTTTAGCCGCAGGTATACAGAATACGTACGCGCAAGCGCCTGATGCCGGCTTCCGTGTTTCACTATCGGAGGCAGTGCAGTTTGCAAAAAGCCAAAACAAGTGGGTACAAGTTGCCCGCGCTGAAGAAAGTGCGGCTGGTGAAGACCGGCTGGACGCTTATCGGGCTGCACTGCCAACAGTGAATGTAAACGGTTCCTACCAGCGCTTTTCTGATCTTACTTTATTTACTGAAGGTCTCAGTCATTCCACTACCGGCCCGCGAAAACCGACGCCAAATGCTGCTGCATTGGGGATCGATGCCTTATTTAATATTTACAGTGGCGGACGCCAGCGGGCTTTTCAAAAAGAACAAACCTCCCGTCAGTCATTGGCTAAACTCAATACAGAAGACCAATCCGGAAATATTGCGCTGCAAACTGCCAGCCAGTATCTTGATTTGGTCCGGCTTGCTGATTTGAAAAAGTACATCCAGGATCAGTTAAAAAGGGCGCAAACCCGCCTTAAGAATATTAACACGCTTTATAAAAATCAAAAGGTTACTAAAAGTGATGTATTACGCGCCGAAGTAATGCTGTCCAATGTAGAACTATCGTTGCAACAAACAGAGAATGATATTAGTATAGCTAATCAAAAACTGGATGTGCTGATGAATGTGCCGGACAGTGTGCGCCTTAATCCGACCGATTCTGCGGGCATGCTGAAGCCCCGGCCAGACTCGCTGCTGCAATTGATCGAACGGGCGGGAATATCTTCTTACAGCGTACGTAAGGCAGCAGAAAATGTGGAAATACAGCGTGCGAGGGTCAATGGCATCCAAAGCGCCAATATGCCCACTTTGGGTTTCTATACTGCTTACGGGCTGAATTACCCTAACTATTTATTTTTCCCCTCAGTAAATCAGGCCTATGCAATCGGTTTTGTGGGTCTTAAAGCGCAATATAGCATTTCGTCACTTTACCACAATAAAAGTAAAGTGGCTGCCGGTAAACTCAGGGTTAAAGAACTGGAACTGCAGCAGCAGGCAATCGCCGATAATATTACTATCGATGTCAAATCTTATTACATCAAATATATGGAGGCACTGAACCGTATTTCGGTAAATCAGCGCTCTGTGGAACAATCACAGGTCAATTACCGCATCGTAACTACCAAGTACTTTAATCAACTGGCTTTATTAACGGATTTGCTTGACGCCGACAACCTCTACCAGGAATCGAGGTTCAACCTCGTCAAAGCCCAAACCGACGCACTCACCATTTACTATCACCTCTTATACACCAGTGGCAACTTGTAATTAATGCCTTTGACATGAAAAAAGAAAATCAAAAAATCCACCCCGGAAATATCGTCATAACGATCATCGCCATTATAGTCGTCCTGTCCGGAGTATTTTATTTTATCCAATACTGGGGTTTTAGCCGGCATTATGAGGAAACCAATGATGCACAGGTAGAATCCTACATTAACCCGGTATCTGCAAGGGCAGGCGGGTACATCGAACAGGTTAAATTCGAGGAACATCAACTGGTTAAACGGGGCGACACACTGGTCATACTTGATGACAGAGAATACAAAGCACAACTCGAAGCTGCGGAAGCCGCTATTGAGGACGCTCGGGCTCAACTTACTGTTTTGTCGGCCGGAATCCGTTCATCGGAATTAGGTACTGATGTCAATAAAGATCAGATCAAAGGCGCGGAGGCAAAATACGTGCAGCAGCAGCAGGATATCAGGCGTTATAAAAATCTGGTTAAGGAAGAAGCTGCGACCGGGTCGGATCTGGAACAGGTACAGGCTCGCTATGATGTTGCTGCAAGTGATTACAGTGCCGCCCAAAACAGCCTTAAAACCAATCAGGCACGGGTTGCCGAAATGAAAACACATTTCGCACTGCTTAAAGCAGATATCAAACGGAAGCAGGCCGCGTTGGAATTGGCGAACCTCAATCTCTCCTATACCGTCATAAGAGCACCTTATTCCGGGAGATTGGGCCGGAAAAACATATTGGAAGGCCAGCAAATCCAGCCAGGTCAGCCGCTGGTCAGCATCATCAATGAAAATCAAAAGTGGATCACCGCAAATTATAAAGAAACGCAGGTGGAGGGGATGTATATCGGCCAACCGGTAGAGATCAGGGTTGATGCCATAAACGGTAAGGTTTTTAAAGGTAAGATAGAAGCCATTGCAGGCTCGACCGGTTCCAGATTTTCCTTATTACCAGCGGATAACTCAACCGGAAACTTTGTTAAGATTATTCAGCGGGTCCCCGTTAAAATTGTATTTGATGCAAAAGACACAGATCAGTTTATACCAGGGATGAATGTTACTGTCGCCGTTAAAAAGAAAGCATCATGAGCAAGCCCATCTATTTTAAAAACTGGATCAATGACTGGCAGTGGGGTGTGAGGATTGCCTTATTTCTAATCCTGCTGGTCTCGCTCATGCAGTTCGGTATGTTTTCGCTGACTCAAAACTACATGGTTTCTTACCTTGGTGCACAGGCTGAGGATATTTCGTTTGCGCTCTTACTAACCTACGCCGGTATCATCTCGATACTGCCTGTTCAGTTCCGGTTCCTGAAATATTTTGAAACAAGAAATTATCTGATCGTCAATATCATCCTTGCTGTATTCCTGAATTGCTTATGCGTGAACTGCCAGGACATCAATGTCTTTTTTGTCCTCCGGTTTTTACAAGGAATATTAGTTGGTAACACTGCTGCCTGCGCGCTGATCCTGATCTTTACACGCTTGGAAAGCGAACGCGCACAGGCGATCGGTTCGGCCGTATTTTATGGCACCATTCTCGCCAATACGGTACTAATAGGTTTAGTTGCCGCAGCAGTTGTAGTTTCAGCAGACTGGAAAATCACCTACTATTACCTGATGGGGTTCCAGATACTCACACTTATCATTTGTTTGCTGGTTTTGCGGGGAACATCAGGCCATAAAGCCTACCCTCTACACCAGATCGACTGGGCCGGGTTTATCCTGTTTTCATGTACTGTTGCGGCTTTTGCTTATACCATGATCTACGGTTCAAAATATTATTGGTTTGCAGACCCGCGGATACTTTGGAGTACATTAATTACGGTGTGTGGTGCAGGGCTCTTTTTTTACAGGCAATCGATTATCAAAAGGCCGTTGATCAATATTAAGGCCTTTAAATACCCGAATTTTTTGATTGGGCTTTGCCTGCTGGCCATCTATTATGGAAGTAAAGACAGCATTAACCTGGTTTATAATTATGCGGGCGGGATTTTGAAATGGAGTACGCTCCAGGTAATTTGCCTCGGATTGTGTAATGTGGGCGCTATAGTGATTTCGCTGATCGTCTCTACACAGCTCACCTTAGCTAAACGGCATTCCACCAAAGGCTTTCTGGTAGCCGGTTTTCTGCTCATGGTCGGTTATAATCTTTGGATGTGTTTTATCATAACACCCGATCTGTCTTTTACCGACCTGCTATTTCCTGTCATGCTGCAAGGGGCAGCTTCGGGTTTTTTGTTTGTTCCTATTATCATTTTTACGGTCTCCTCTTTGCCTGCAGAAACAGGCACAACTGGCCTTGTGGTGGCTGCATACGCCCGGTTTACGGCATCTTCTAATTCAGTTGCTGGGTTTTACAATTTGCAATTGTACTTCAACCAGCACTTCAAAGAAGGATTTTTGGGATACCTGACAGCAGACAACGTAATCACAGCCGACCGCCTCAAGGGATACCAGGCGATCTATGCAGCTAAAGGATTTTCTCCGGATCAGGCAACGGCCCTGGCTAATGCGGTGCTCGGTCAAAATCTTGCACAGCAAACCCAGTTACTGACTAACCGTGCCGTATTTCTAAGCATTGCGTTATTGCTTTTCGGGGTGGCTATGCTTATACTGATGATACCGGCGATCAATAAAACCTTTTTACACTGGAATCGGCGCATGGTTGTGCCATCAGGTAACCTTTAGATTTTCAGAAGACTTAATACAAATAAATTAATCAAATTATTCACTACTTAATCAAACATTATGGAAATCACAGCAGCTGTCGTTAAGGAACAAGGCAGCGAATTTGAATTGGCAAAAGTAATTTTAGATCAACCCAAATCCGACGAAGTATTGGTCAGGATCGTAGCAACAGGTATATGTCATACCGATATGGTTGCGCGCGATTTCGTCATGGGGTCTCCCAACTTTCCCGTGATCCTGGGCCACGAAGGGTCGGGTGTTATCGAAAGTATCGGCGAGGATGTTCATCACCTGAACGTGGGTGACCACGTGGTACTGACCTATGGCTATTGCGGGGAATGTGAGATTTGCCGGTCTGGTACACCAGCATATTGTTATGAATTTTTCCCACGAAATTTCTCAGGTGCCCGAGTGGACGGTTCCCATAACCACCATTACCCTGATGGAAAAGTGATCAATGATAACTTCTTTTCTCAGTCCTCCTTCGCAACTTATGCTATAGCCCATAAGAATAACGTTATTTCAGTACCAAAAGATGCGCCATTGGACATATTAGGTCCGTTAGGCTGTGGGATTCAAACAGGTGCGGGAGCTGTGATCAATTCTCTGAAAGTTAAAATAGGAAGCACCATCGTCATCACAGGGACCGGGGCTGTCGGGTTAGCAGCATTAATGGCAGCAAAGGCATCTTCAGCGACAACGATCATCGCCGTTGATATCAACGAAGAACGATTAAACTTTTCAAAAGAATTGGGTGCAACCCACACGATCAATAGTTTAACTGAAGATGTGCAGAAACGTATTCGGGAAATATTGCCTAACGGTGTACAGTATGGCATCGATACAACCGGCAGAAACGAAGTAATCAATAATGTGTTATCCAGCCTAGCTCCGGTGGGCGAAATGGTTTGCATTGGCGTGGCGCGCAAACCACTGGAGCTGGAAACCAACATCTTCCTTACTAAGGGTTATAAGATCAGGTGGATCAACCAGGGAGACAGTGTTCCACAGGAGTTTATTCCCAAATTAATTCACATGTATCAGCTGGGGCAGTTTCCTTTTGACAAACTGATCAAAAAATATGCGTTTGAGGATATTAATGAGGCTGTCGAAGATTCGGAAAAAGGGCGAACAATCAAATCTGTGCTGTTAATCGGCGAGTACAAACAATAGGCCGGCAATCTGTTAAGTACATATCCCCTATTGCGGATATGTGCTTATATATCAAAGTTCATTAATGTCTGACCCTTTATTAATAATCAAAACAAGAGAAATCATGAACAAAACAATAGGTATTCTCGCAGGAAGTCTGCGCAAGGAGTCATTTTCAAAAAAGATAGGAAACGCCGTATTGGCTATGGCACCAGAAGGATTCGAGTTTAAAGTTATCTCTTTAGCTGATCTTCCAATATATAATCAGGACTTCGATGACAACAATGAAGTTCCCAAAGCCATCGTCGTGTTTAGGGAAGAAATGAAGAAAGTTGATGGCGTTATATTTATCACACCGGAATATAACCGGTCAGCACCGGCCGTTTTGAAGAATGCCTTAGATGTAGGCTCAAGGCCTTACGGAAAGAGTATATGGAATGCAAAACCTGCTGCCGTTTTCAGCAACTCGCCTGGAAATTTATCTGCTTTTGGCGCTAATCACCATTTGAGGCAAAGTTTGGTATTCCTGAATATGCCTACTATGCAGCAACCGGAAGTTTACCTACCGAAAGTAAATGAGCTGTTTGATGAAAACGGAATTTTAAAAGAAGGTAGCACCCAAGAATTTCTGCAAAAAGCAGTAAATACTTATATAAACTGGTTTAAAAGAAATGCTATATAATTTATAAATCAATAATTATGAAACAAGAAGAATATCGTTCTGCGGCTACGCACGCTGAACCTGGGAAGGCTCCGAATATGAAAGTTAAGTTGTTGAGTACAGTTGGAGATGTTCAGACTTATATTTTGATTTTTTATAAAGGAGATGAGGTAGTATCCGGTTTGACAGAATTTGCTTTAACTTATGATGTCAAAAGCGCCCATTTCGAAGGAATAGGAAGCGCCTTCAGCGTGGAGCTAGGCTGGTTTGATTTCGAAAGACTGGAGTACCAGGTAATTCCGGTCGGAATTGCAGAAGTTACCTCATTGATGGGTAACATCACATGGTATGAGGGCAGACCAGTCGCCCATGCGCATGCGACAGCTTCAGAAAGAGGCGGCTCGGTAAAAGGGGGACACTTATTGGCAATGATCGTAGGGCCGACTGTAGAGGTTATAGTTACGGTAGAGCCCACAGCTTTGAATAAAAAATTGAATTCCGAATTTAATGCAACGATGATTGATCCCGATTTATAATGGTAACAAAATTTGATCCATTATATAGAAACAAACGCGACTGAATTCATACCCGAGGCAGTAATTAAAAATTCGGGAAAATGCTAAAAACGTTGCCTGAACAGTCAAACTGTAAAGCAATACAGCTAATAAACTTCAGGATTAAATATTGTTTTTTATCTTAGAAGGTTTTCGGAAAACCCCTGATGAAAAAAATAAGCGCCTCGTCCGATGAAGAATTGATCGCCCTGTTAAAAGATGGTGATTTCCCTGCATTTGGCGAATTGTATGACCGCTATTTAACCCCAATGCTCGCAAAAGCCTTTGACCGGCTAAAGAGCCAGGAGGACGCTGAAGAAGTGGTTCAGGAGCTTTTTATAAAATTATGGCGGCGGAGAGCACGTATAACCCTTCAATTTTCGTTTAAGACTTATATTTTTGCCGCACTGCGCTATGAAATACTCGATTTTTTAGCCAAACAATTATACCGAAAAAACCACCTTTCCATCGATGAAACAGATCACCTGCAGGTTTTAGTCCAGGGAGAAGGATTTTATTCACTGGAAATGAAAGAACTCCAGCAACAGGTGAATGAAATAATCGATAACCTCCCGGAGAAATGTCAGCTGATATTTAAAATGAGCCGAAATGAAGGCTTGAGTTCGAGGGAAATTGCCGATGAACTCAATTTGTCGCACCGAACTGTGGAAACACAAATAAGCAAAGCCATTAAAACGCTCAGGCAGGCATTAAAAAATATAAACTTTCTGCTTTTTTAAACTTAATCTTTCGATTTCTAAAAAAAAGCAACAAAAACTTAACTTTTTTTTCATGTCGCGTACGTGTTATTCTGAAAAACACAGGCTATAGTATTAGTAAATTGATGCTACAGCTATGGATGTTCCTGAAAATATCAAATATCTAAGCCTTAAATGGAAAAAAGGCAGTTTAACTGAGGCGGAAAAAATTGAATTAAGGAACTGGTATGACGCCCCTCTACCTGAATTTCTGGAACTGGAAGGTACTGATGAACAGCGATTGAAAGCACTGCTGTTTAAAAGGATCAGTAAAGAGCTGGGTAATGAAGAGAAAAGCACGGTCAGACAGTTTCCGATATGGCTAAAAACAGCTGCAGCTGTGCTATTGTTCTTTGGTATGGCATTCCTGGCCTATCAATATTTTAATAAAGCAGCCGCACCATCTGCAAATCAGCAGGTAGTAAGTACCGGGGATATTCGGAGGGTCATTTTACCAGATAGCAGTGTTGTATGGCTAAAGGGAAAAAGTAAGCTAACGTACCCGGAAACTTTTGGAAAAAACAACAGGGAGGTGTCGCTTACCGGTGAGGCGCTTTTTGAAATCAGACACGATGCGCGCTGGCCATTCGTGGTAAGGTCCGGAAACTACTTAACTACCGTATTAGGAACCAGCTTTAACCTGAAAACAGGAACCGCCGACCGGGATTTTGACATTGCCGTCCTTACGGGGAAAGTTGGTGTCTTAAGAAGAATATCAGGGCAGGACAGCAAGGTGGTTTTTGTGTCGGCCAACCAAACATTCAAGGCCGAAGTGGGGAAGGTAGAAAGTATTGACAGCCGGGTGAAAAAAGAAAGCATTCAGTCCATTACGGCGGGAACGCAGTATGATATGGCCTTTGAGAAAACGCCATTTGAGGAAATAATGCGTCGTTTTGAACAAAAGTTTGATGTTCATTTTGAAGGATATACCGGAGAGTATAAGTCCTGCAAAATAACGGCCGATCTTACTAATCAATCTCTGGAACAATCACTCAGGCTCCTTTGCGGGTCAATTAATGCCACCTATAAAGTTCATGATAACAAAATTCAGTTAACAGGGGGAGGCTGTTTCGATGAATAGATAGTCTTTACTAAATTAAAACGGAGGTGCTTCCAACACCCCCGTCAATTGGTTCCTAATTTTTTTAATCTCAAAATTCAAACCTAACAAATGTATAAAAAAGATTTGACATGGCCTTTCTGTGCCTTATCCAAACGGCTCATTCACAAACAACATTCGGGTAAAGCAGCATCCATTGCGTTGAATATTAAAAGGGCACTTTTCAATGGCCGCCCGGCACAGTTCTTTTTACTTGCTGTATTCATCATGCTCTCCTGCCCCGCGGTTGCACAATCTTCCGCGGAAAAGATCATTACGATTGCTTTTAATAACGTTTCGCTCGAAAACGGCATCAAGCTGCTCGAAAAGCAGAGCCATACCAAGTTCGTTTATAATGACAAGCTACTTGATAAAAAAATAATACTTAATCAGTCATTTACCGGTCAGCGCCTTTCAGCAGTCCTTAACTGGATACGCGACAAGTATGGTATTAACTACGAGATCATAGATGACCAGTTTATTGTACTGAAAAGCAGCAGGCCCCTGCCGCTTCCGACCGGGCCACCTGCTACCGGTGCCCGGCAGCCTTCCTTAACGGGATTTGTACAATCAGGTGTGGTTAAAGATGAAAACGGCGAGCCGATGCCGGGTGTTACCATTCATCTTAACAATGCAGCAAACGGTGCTCAGACCGATAGCCACGGAGTTTTCAATATCGGAATCCCCAATGACGAATCCATCCTGATTTTCACCTTTATAGGTTATAAAACCGCTGAACGAAAGGCTACCAGGAACCAGGAAATGGTCTTTTTGCTGGAACCGGACCCGGCCAGGCTGGACGAAGTTCAGGTCATTGGATACGGCACTGCTACCAGGAGAACAAGTACCGGATCACAGGCTGAGATTTCAGCACAAAATCTGATGAATACGCCTGCAACCAATCCCGCCTCAGCCATTCAGGGCAGAATGGCCGGCGTTTACGTTTCGCAGGGTAATGGTTTACCCGGCAGCCCGATGACATTTACGATAAGGGGAACAAACTCCCTGGCAGGCAGCAATAATCCGCTTTTTATCGTGGATGGTGTCCCTTATCTCGCCGATGCGATATCTTCGATGGATGCCGCCAACGGCGCGACCAGCCCGCTTAACAGCATCAATCCTGCAGACATCGAGAACATCACGGTACTGAAGGATGCTGATGCCACGGCCATATACGGATCGAGGGGGTCAAACGGAGTTGTACTGATCACTACAAAAAAAGGTAAACAAGGCGATACACGCGTCGAAGGACTTGTTAAACACGGGGTGTCGAAGGTCAACCATTTTGTTAAAACCCTTTCCACCCCGGAATATCTGGCGATAAGGCGAAAAGCCTACGCGAATACAGGTATTGACCCTGCTACGGATGCCGCATTTGATTTAACACGGTGGGATCAAAATGCTTATACTGATTTTCAGAAACTCCTGATCGGCAACACGGCACATACGACAGATGCGAACGTCGCACTAAGCGGCGGGGACGCGCTGACCAATTTCCGTATTAGCGGAACACATCACCTGGAGGGCAACGTCTTTACCCCGGATCAGGGATATAAACGCAGTTCCCTTAATTTCAACCTTGGTCATAAATCCTTTGATCAAAAATTTGAAGTTAACTTATCTGCTATTTATAGCGCGGATGAAAATGACATCTCGGTTCTGGATCAAACTTCTGCAGCTTATTACCTTCCGCCAAATTTCCCGCTGCATAATCCCGACGGCAGTCTTTACTGGAGCGGTGTCGCCTACGGTGTTCCGCGCAATCCGCTGGGCCAGCTCAATCAGGTGCAATCCAACAAAGGCAGTAACCTGATCAGTAATATGACACTTGCTTACCATATGGTCAAAGGCCTGACCTTCAAAACCTCTCTCGGATTCAGCCGGTCAGATATGGATCAAAAACGATTATCGCCAAAATCATCAATGGATCCGGGCATCAGTTATAATGTGTCGGGGAGCATGTTTGCCTACAACGTAAGCAATAATTACATTATTGAACCACAGCTTACCTACTCAACAAAGATATCAATGGGGGAATTAAGCACTTTACTTGGGGGAACCTGGCAATACCAAAGCTCCAGAACACCTTATTACACGCTTGCAACTGATTTTCCTTCGGATGATTTACTGGAAAACCTGGCTTCCGCACAAAATGTGAGCACCAGCAGCGGGTCCAGTCAATATAAATACGTCTCTGTTTTCGGGCGTGTAAACTATAACTGGGAACAAAAATATATTCTGAACCTGAATTTCAGAAGGGATGGGTCCTCCCGCTTCGGACCGGATTCCCGCTTCGGAAATTTCGGATCAGCAGGCGCGGCATGGGTATTTACGGAAGAGAAATTTGCGAAAGCATTCCCTTTGATCAGCTTTGGGAAACTAAGGGCAAGCTATGGTGTTGTCGGCAGTGACCAGATCGGTGATTATCAATTTCTGGACTCCTACGTCTCCGTACCATATGTATATAATGGTGCGACCGGCCTGGTGCCGTCCCGTATTGCCAATCCCACCTACCGCTGGGAGCAAACCAGGAAACTGGAAGCGGCGATAGATCTGTCGTTTCTGAAAGATAAACTTTCCTTTACCGCCGCTTTCTATCGAAACCGTACCGGCAATCAGCTTGTGTCCTATCCGCTCAGCATACAGGCAGGGTTTTCCAGTTATCAGGCCAATATGCCGGCCAATGTGGAGAATAAGGGCTGGGAGTTTACTTTATCTTCTCAGAATATTAAAAGCTCGTCGTTCCGGTGGAGCAGTGAATTTAATATCTCGTTCAACCGGAATAAGTTACTGTCCTTTCCCAATATTCAAAACACGTCCTATTACTCCCGCTATGTTGTCGGAAGACCGCTCAGCAGCGTTTACCTGTTTAAATATACCGGCTTCAGCCCGCAAACAGGCCTGCCAACTTTTGCAGACCTGAACGGGAACGGAACCATCAACTTCGGCTTTGCCGAAACCGGACGCGGGGACCGGTATTTCGCGGGATATACACAGCCTAATTACTACGGAGGGCTTTCCAATACGTTCATTTACAAGAACATTACACTGGACTTCCTGTTCCAGTTTGTTAAACAAAAGGGAAGATCGGTTTTATCCCAGTCATTTTATCCTCCGGGAATGATGTATAACGGAGCAGCAAAGCCTGTTCTTCAATACATCAATGCGGGCTTGCCGGGCCAGCCGCAGATCACCAGTACCTATAATAATGCCTATAACGCATATTCCAATTATGTTTCATCCGATGCAATACTTACGGATGCTTCCTTTGTCAGGCTGAAGAATATCAACGTCGCTTATGATTTTACAGGCGACTGGGTAAAACGGATGAAGCTGCAGAAGCTCAGACTGCAGTTACAGGGACAAAATCTGTTCACTGTTACCAATTACCTGGGGTTTGATCCGGAGTCTCAGGGTTTAAACGTCCCACCGTTGAGGACTATCGTCGGTGTTATTCAATTTACCTTTTAATTTAACTGCCATGATTAATATATCAAAACTTATTAAGTCAGCCGGTTTAGCCTTTCTTATTTTCATTAGCACGGGCTGTCAAAAATTACTGGACATCAAACCTCCCAAGAATGAACTTCCCTCTGAAATAATTTTCAACTCGGTAGAATCGGCAAGAGGAGCCTTGTCGGGGGCATATAGTCAATTATCAGGATCGCAAAGTTATAGTTTGAACTTAACTCTCGCCGATGCCCTGGCCGCCGATGAATTACACTCTCTTTCCGGTTCGGCCCGGTACGCCGCATTGGAAAACAATACCTACGAGCCACAAAGCAGCAGCTACACGTCAGATATATGGACAGATTCTTATACATCGATCTACAGTTTCAACAGCATTATCGAACGATTGACAAACAATACTGCTGTAGGAGAAACTGCCGCGAGGCAAATGCGTTCCGAAGCGCTGGCTATGCGCGCTTATTGTTACATGCAGCTCGTCAGTCATTTCGGTGATGTTCCGCTGGTGGTCAGCACCAACGTAAACGTGACAGCCCTGCTACCCAGGAGTTCCGCTGCTGCCGTTTATACACAGATCATACAGGATTTAACCGAGGCAAAAGCGGGTTTGAGCGAAGCGTATATCTCCAATTCCGGCGTCAGCGGCCGTTCCCAGGTCAACCGGAGCGCCGCGACTGCCTTGCTGGCCCGGGCCTATCTGGCTACGGGCAACGCGCAAGGCGCCGTGAGTAATGCAACGGAAGTAATTAACCATACGGATCTGTACGGATTATTGCCCGGAAGCCAGCTTAGGAACGTTTTTCTTGCAGGTTCCAGGGAGGCGATCTTCCAACTGGGTTCGGCGCTTAACGAAACCTCTGGTTACACCAATGAGGGACAGGAGTTTGTCAGCGGCATTTATACATTCGCCTTACCCTATACCTTAACTGATGCACTGTTAAATTCATTTGAACCAGGTGACCTGCGCCGATCCGCCTGGGTGCGTGACGTAACCCTGGATGGCGTGAACGCATCGGAAGCATTTAAGTATGAGAACTCTGATAATGATGATGCTGTCGCATCCGGAAGAAACGAGGCCCCGACAGTTATCCGCCTCGCTGAAATGTATCTGCTGCGGGCAGAAGCGAATACAGGCCTTGGTAATACCACGGCAGCCTTAACGGATGTCAATATAATCCGTAACCGTGCCGGGCTTCCCGCGCTCACAACCGGTATAAACTTAAATTTAGCTATCGAGCATGAACGAAGAATAGAGTTATTCTGCGAGCGCGGCGACCGCTGGCTGAGCTTAAAAAGAACCGGACGGATCAATGCGGTACTTAGCGCCGCCAAACCTACCTGGCAATCCTTCGCTCAATTATTCCCTATACCGCAAACGGCTATTGATGCTAATCCGAACCTTACACAAAATCAAGGATACAGATAGATGAACATGGTTTGGTATCCCGCGCCATTTTGGCGCGGGACATCAGCCTCAAACTTAAATTAATGGACAACAATATAGTAAGACTGATCGGGCTGTCGCACCGGTACGGAACCTCATGGGCTATCCGCGACATTAGTTTTGAAATCAGTGAGCATGGCGTACTGGGCTTATTAGGCTCTAACGGCGCAGGTAAATCTACCACGATGAACATCATGTGCGGTGTACTTAACCAGACAGAAGGCATAGTCGAGGTCGGTGGTTTTACCATGCAGGACAACCCTATAGCGGCCAAAAAACTAATCGGATTCCTGCCGCAAAATGCCCCCCTTTATATGGAGCTTACGGTGAAGGAATACCTCACCCAATGCGCCTATCTCCGGTTGATTTCCAAAAAAGATGTGCCTTATGCTGTCGACAAAGCGATGGAAAAGTGCGGTGTTTCGCATTTTAAAAACCGGCTGATCGCCAATTTGTCAGGAGGCTACAAGCAACGGGTGGGGATTGCACAAGCCATCATTCATGAACCGCGGCTCGTCGTGCTGGATGAACCCACAAACGGGCTTGACCCCAACCAGATCACAGAGGTACGTAAACTGATTAAAGCTGTAGGTGAAGAAAAAGCGGTTATATTCTCATCCCATATCCTTTCAGAAATACAGGCTACCTGCAGCAATGTCAAGATGATCGAGAACGGGAGAATGGTTTTTTCTGACAGCATGGAAGCCTTCAACAACTACATAGAACCGGATAGCCTGGTTATCACGCTTCAGAATCCCCCACCCTTCGAACTGCTGGAACATATTGATGCGGTAAAAAGTGTAGAGGTATTGAGCGATACCAGATTCCGGATTCATTTTACTGGGGGGCCGGAAATCTGTGAACATCTTATCCGGCGGAGTATCGACCAGGATTGGCGCATGCGCGAGATCACGCTGGAGAAAAGCTCCCTCGATCAAATCTTTGCCCAATTATCAACCAAAACATCTAAGAATTAAGCATGAAAAACATTTTAAGGATTGCCCGGATCGAACTGAGCCTTTTATTCTATTCGCCGGTAGCATGGATCGTATTACTGGTATTTATCATCCAGTCCGGCTGGGGATATATGTCCACCCTGGAACGGCTGGAACAAGCTCAGCAAATGGGAATGAACCTTAGCGGCCTGACCGATAATGTTTTTGCAGGTTTCAAAAGTTTGTTTCCAAAAATGCAGGAATACCTATACCTGTATATCCCACTGCTGACGATGGGCCTGATCAGCAGGGAGACGCATAGCGGATCCATTAAACTATTATATTCTTCGCCGATCAGGGTTTTCGACATTGTTGCCGGGAAGTACCTGGCGATGATCACCTACTGTTTTCTTCTGATGTGTATATTGCTGGGGCTGGGTGTGTTATCTATCTATACGATCAAGGACGTTGATTTTACTTTTATTCTTTCCGGCATCATCGGACTGTATCTCCTTATATGTGCCTATTCAGCAGTAGGCCTCTTTATGTCCAGCTTAACAAGTTACCAGGTGGTGGCAGCCATCAGTACACTGGTTGTTCTGGCTGTCTTAAATTTTATTGGCGGCCTGTGGCAGGATATTGAATTTGTCAGGGATATTACTTACTTCCTTTCTATTTCCGGGCGCGCGGAAGAATCCATCAACGGGCTTTTAGGAAGCAACGATGTCCTGTACTTCCTGATCGTCATTACCATGTTTCTCGGTCTGACGTTTCTGAAGCTGCAATTTGAGCGCAGAACCATTTCTTTGTCGCTCAAAGCCGGAGGCTATACCGGTTTAATTGCCTTGATGCTGCTGATCGGCTATATCGGCTCGCTACCTCAGTATATTTTTTATATAGATATGACGGCGGATCAAACCCGTACATTAACAAAACCAAGCAGGGACGTGATTGCAAAGATTAATGAACCTGTCGTCATGACCACTTATGTGAACCTTTTGGATGAAAATTATTTTATGGGAATGCCCATATTTCAGAACAATGATAAGAAGTCCTTTGATAAGTATTTCAGGTTTATGCCCTATATGCGAATGGATTATGTTTATTACTGGGATCATTCTGAAAACGAGCGCCTGTACAAGGAGAATCCAGGATTAACTGATGAACAATTGGCCAGAAAAATGGCAAAAATTAACGGGATGGATTTCGATAAGTTTCAGCGACCGGAACAGATCAGAAGGATCATTGATCTCAAGCCCGAGCGAAACAGGTTAGTCCGGACACTTTCGTATAAAGGTAAGAAAGTGTTTCTCCGCATGTTTGATGATATTATGAAATATCCGTCAGAGAAAGAGACATCTGCCGCATTGAAAAAACTGATAACAGAATCCCCGAAAGTAGGTTTTGCCACGGGACATCGCGAACGGGATATCACCAGGACCGGGGACAACGATTACGAAGTGTCCACCAATGAAATAGCCTTTCGCTACTCTTTGCTGAATCAAGGTTTCGATATCCGCTCTGTCAGTCTTGCCGGCCCCGGGCTGCGTAAGCAAGTGGATGTACTGGTGATCGCTGACCCGCTGACAGCGTATACGCCCGGGGAATTAACAAATCTTGCGGGCTATATCAATGAGGGCGGAAACCTGCTGATCGCGGGTGAACCAGGTAGTCAGGCTATCTTAAATCCTGTTTTGAGTTTAGCAGGTGTTGAAATGGGAGACGGTATGCTCGTGCAAAAGAGCCGGAACTTTGAGCCTTCCTTCGTATTAAGCGGGCTGGCTACAAAAAACTGGCTGCAAATTGCAGGCAACGCTGAGTATTTAAATAAAGACAGCGCTTTTGTGACCACGCCGACGGTGGCTCCTCTAAAAGTTCTTCCTAATTCGCCTTTCCGGGAATTACCAATTCTGGTAACACAGGCGGCCAATACCTGGTTGAACCCAGATCTCCGGGTCGATAAAACAAAAGAATTGACAGATGTCCGAAAGAATGAAGACAAAAAATCTTACCCGGTAGCCCTGGCCCTTCGCCGGGCAATCCCCCGCGGCGAACAGCGCATTTTTGTTATCGCTGATGCCGATTTTATGAATAATGCCGAATCAAGGAGAAGAACTCCCCGGTCAATCAATTTCGCTTTCGTAACGGAATTGTTCAAGTGGTTCAGTGATGGCGAGTTTCCCATTGATACCACCCGTCCCGAGCCTCAGGATAACCGCATTCTGATGAATAGCACTCAGTTAACCTGGATACGCTGGGCATGGATGGGCATTCTGCCTTCGCTTATCGCCCTTTCAGTTTCTTGGACCTTAATTGCCAGAAAAAGGCGATAGACTTTTACAGAAAGTTTACATCGTGTGCCGTTTTAAGTAACCATCCGGTCGGCAAGGTCGGTAAACCCGTTTCGAACTTCAAACCAACTATAGTGCCGTCTACCCGGCCTTTTTAAAATGAATTATAATCAATCAATATGCAAATTCCCAAATTGTCCTTTTTCGCTGGAATATTAATCCTGTCCTCGGCAGCAATAGCGCAGCAAAAACCACTGCCGCTTGATCCCGCTGTACGTACAGGCAAACTTGCCAATGGCTTTATCTATTACATCCGGCACAACGAAGAACCTAAAAAGCGCGTCGTCTTTTACCTCGCCAACAAAGTGGGTTCGGTGCTGGAATCTGAAGACCAGCGTGGATTGGCGCACTTCATGGAACATATGAGTTTTAATGGCACCAGGCATTTTCCCAAAAACGAACTGGTAAATTACCTGCAAAAAAGCGGTGTACGATTCGGGGCAGACCTGAACGCTTATACGAGTTTTGATGAAACCGTCTACCAGCTGCCGCTGCCGACCGATAACCCGGAACTCCTGCAAAAAGGGATCGCCATCATGCGGGACTGGGCACAGGAAGCCTCGCTGGATCCGGTTGAGATCAATAAAGAACGCGGGGTGGTACTGGAAGAAAAACGCCTGGGCAAGGGCGCACAGGAACGTATGCGCAGGCAATACTGGCCGCAAATCCTGAATAACTCCAGGTACGCGGTACGGATTCCCATTGGTACAGATGAAGTACTGAACAATTTTAAACCCGAAGCCATCAGGAGATTCTATCACGACTGGTACCGTCCTGACCTGCAGGCGCTGATCGTAGTGGGTGACATCGACGTGAACCGGATGGAGCAAACCATCAAATGGCAGTTCAGCAGCCTGAAAAATCCCCTGCATGAGAAAACACGCACGAAGTATGGTGTAGCGCTAACCGGGAAGAATCAATTCATCTCTGTGACAGATAAGGAAATGACGGCCACCGTAGCAGAGGTGCTGATCAAGCGACCGATGCTCCCTGTACATACCGCTTCCGAATATCGTAAGTCTGTTGTCCGCGAACTTTACAACCAGATGCTCATTGAACGTTATGCGGAACTGACCCGCCAGGCTAACCCTCCGTTTGTCCGCGGCAGTGCGGGAATCAGCAGTTTTATCGCTGACCTGGATAATTTTGATGTCAGTGTTGTCGCAAGGCCCGGTGAACTGGAAAAAGGATTTAAAGCGGTTTGGCGTGAAACTGAACGGCTCAAGCGATTTGGCTTTACCACCACTGAGCTCGACAGGGCGAAACAAAGTTACCTGAACAATATGGAGTCTGCGCTTAACGAAAAAAACAAGACCAATTCAGAAAGTTATGTACAGGAATATCTCGCTTATTTTTTAAAAGGGACCGCGGCACCCGGTATCCAATATGAATATGAGATGGTCAGAAAGGATCTGCCCGGAATCGCACTCAGCGAGGTCAACGCCTTGTCAGTTGAATACATTACCCGTACTGACCGAGATATTCTGCTGATGGCTCCCGAAAAGGACAAAGATACCCTGCCGGATGAGACAACGGTGAACAGCTGGATAAAAGCTGTGGAAGATGAAAAGCTGGAACCTTACAAAGATGAAGTAAGCAGTCTGCCTTTGATGACCGTAAGTCCCGCAAATGGAAAAATAACCGGCGCAGCTAAGGACGATAAATTAGGTACAACGCTGCTCACCCTGAGTAACGGTGTCAAAGTATTGCTCAAACCTACCGTCTATAAAGACAACGAGGTGCTGTTTACTGCCTTTGCCCCCGGCGGTACTTCCCTTTACCCGGATTCAGATTACCAGAGTGCAGCCAATGCGGCTGGAATCATTCCTTCTTTCGGAGCGGGGAATTATAATCCCACTCAATTGGATAAATTTCTTTCAGGAAAACAGTTAGTAATAAGGCCCTATATCAGCGAACGTATGCAGGGCGTCAGTGGAGCGGCAACTCCTAAAGACCTCGAAACCGCGTTACAGCTTTTGTATACGTATTATACAGAACCCAGAAAAGATACGGAACTGTTTCAGGGCATCATTGCCCGCTCGAAGGCCCAACTGCAAAACCGGGCCAACGATCCGTCCAGCGTTTTCAAGGATACGGTAAGTGCTGTATTGGGAATGCACAGCATACGTCGTACAGGTCCGACTTTGGCTAAACTTGACCAGATCAGCTTAGACCGTTCTTTTGAGATTTATAGGGAGCGCTTTGGCGATGTATCCGGCCTTGTTTTTACTTTTGTGGGCAGTTTTGATGTAGAACAGCTTAAACCCCTGCTCGAGAAATATATTGGCAGCTTGCCGGCCAGCGTACATAGCGCCCCTGCCAGGGATTTGGGCATCGACGTACCCACGGGAAATATTGAAAAAACAGTCTATAAAGGCAGCGAGCCCAAAGCCAACGTACAGTTATATTGGTCGGGTAATTTCAAGTATAGTACCGCCGAAAAGGCAACCATCGATGCATTGAGGGAATGTCTTGAAATTCGATTACTCGAAAGGTTAAGGGAAGATGAAAGCGGGGTATATTCTCCCGGCACTTTTGCAGAGACTTTCAAATATCCGAAGGGCCGTTACCTGTTCGGAGTAGAATTTGGATGCGGGCCGCAGAACACAGAAAAGCTCATTGCTTCCACCCTTGATGAGATCAGTAAAATGAAGAGCCTGGGGCCGCCGCAGATCAACGTGGACAAATGGCGGGCGGAAAGCATCCGAACCCGGGAGTCGGAAAGCCAAACTAATCGTTGGTGGCTCAGATACCTCAATAGTCAGCAATCAAATAATGACGATCTGCATTCTTTGGATACTTATCAATCGGATCTGCAATCGGTAACACCGGAACGCATCAAAGCGGCCGCGAATACATACCTGAGTGGAGAGAATTATATACAAATGGTATTACTACCCGAAAATCAAGCCAAACCATAATCTCAGGGAATGCTAGTCTGTTGGATCTCCGTGATGCCGCGTCAGTTGCGCGCCGCACTGCTGATTTGTACGATTGAACTGAGAAGACCATCATCTATCTCTAATTAAGATAATCAGAATATTGCTCCATCGTTCTTACGTTTTTTTCATAACGTTATATGAAGATCAGTTAATAATAATCGCACCTCCCGGAGCTGGGGGTGCTTTTTTGATTCAAATGGTTAACATGACCGCCGCTACGACAATTTGAGCTATTCCGATTACCATTGCCCGGTAAAAAAGACCGCGTAGCTACCTTCACAGCTTAAGGAAGTCGGTCCTTGCCATTTCGGAATCAGACTTAGCATGTTGCAGAGAATTATAACAGCCAAATTTTTGAATGGTGTCGGTAATTTTGGATTTACTGCGACCGATATCATCAACTTGGATGAAGTTAGGTCGTTGCCAATAGATTGAAGCTATCCCCTACTTTCTGACTAGCTCCTGATCCTGACGACCCAAACTGCTGGTGGACAACAATTAGGACAACTCCGGCCTTGGGCGTCATAAACCCAGCTGTATCTTTTTCAGGTTAAATGGTAGAAACTTCTATTTTACTTTTGCCGCTTGCCAGCTTATTTACTATGATTTGTGCGGGGATACGTTCCATCAACTCCTGGACGTGAGAAATTACGCCGACTTTCCTTCCCTGATTATGCAAAGCTTCCAGAGCGCCCATAGCGATCGTTAACATCGTTGGGTCCAGCGTACCAAATCCCTCATCGATAAACAGCGATTCGACATTCATCTTGCTTGACGAAAGTTCGGCGAGCCCAAGCGCCAATGCCAATGATACCAGGAAGGATTCGCCGCCCGAAAGTGAGTACACTGTCCTAACTTCGTCACCCATATCCCTGTCCACCACCTGTAAGCCCAAAGTATTTTCTATACGCCTGATAAAATACCTTTTGCTTAGCATCTGCATATGGATGTTGGCGAAACCCAACAGAACGTCCAACGTAAATTCCTGTGCCATTTGACGGAATTTTTTACCGTCAGACGACCCGATAATTTCGTTTAGTTTGCTCCAATTTTCGTAAATAATGGCTTTCCCCTCAATCTCCGATAGTAACCCGGCAATAATTAGCAGGTTAATCTGATGGTGCTGTATTTTAAAGTTGTTCTCGGTCTTACTTGTATTTGCTACCTGAAAGGAAATTTTTGCTTCATTTAACAAATCTGTGATCTGCTGCAGATTCTTATCAGAAATCCGTACGGAGTTGTGCTGTGCAAGTTGATTGGTTCGTTCGTCAAACACAGACTGGCACCTGGTTACCGCGTCATCAATTATTTTTATTTCGCGCCGCTCCGTTTCTATCCACTGATGATCGAATTGCAAAAGTTCAATCAGTTCCTGTTCCGACAGCTTTATTTCCTGTTTCAGGTTATAATCATCAAGCCACTTCGTAATTTTTGCTGAATGTTCCGTAATCTGAGTTTTAAGACGGGCGGCTTCAGCAGCCAGGTTTGACAACCGGGATTGTGCTTTGATCAGATTACCCTCCACTTCCTGGGATTCGGTTCTTGCGTCTGCGATTCGTTTTTCGTTATCGGTTATCTGTTGGTCGAAGCGTTTTTGTACGACAGCGATATTTTCGCCCTGGAAAATGTTATTCCGCTCTTCTGTAAACCGTTTAAGATCGGCTTCCAATAAGGAGTACATATTTTGCACTTTCGCCAGTTTACCGCTCAGGTCGCCGGATTTTGCGGTCAAAGCGGAAAGTGCCGCTGATGCGATCTCTTCCTGTCTTTTGGTTGTTTCAAGTGAGTGAGTTTTTTTGCCCCACAATTCACTAAAGTCGTTCAATTGTTTTACAAATCCTTCCGCATCTTTTTGCCAGGTATCAAACCAATCTCTTATTTCGAAATAAGGGTCGAGCTCTGAATGTATTTGGTTAAGGTCTGTGTCGCAACTTTTTTCCAGTGTTTCGAGATGTGTATCGGTTGAAACTAGCGTATTTCTATCACCTTCTTTATCTTTACGTTGATTCCAAAATTCGGATAGCGAGTTCTTTATCCTGTCAACCTCGAGTTGAATTCTTTCTATCTGTTCTTTATTCTTATCAAACTCATTTATTTGATTTTCCAGTCCTTTCTGCTTACTTCTCAATCCTGCCAGCTTTTGATCAAGCCAGTTTTCCTTTTGGTCGTTCGAAACCGTATCAATTTCCGGCTTAACGGAAAATAAATTCCACTTTTCCGAAAGCTGATCAATGTTTTGAGACCTTGCTGTCAATTGACTTTGAGCGGCTTTGACAACCGCTTCCAAATGGACGATCTGTGAAAGCAGATCAGTATTTTTCTTAACACATGCCTCATAATGACTTTCTGCAGTGCGGAAATCTTCCTCTATACCGTTGAGCAAAGCAGTCAATACGGAAGAATGCCCCTTATCAGGATGCTCGATGCTGCCACAAACCGGGCATGGTTCACCGTCAACAAGAGTCGCCCTTAAGTGCTCAACATTTTCAGCAACTCTCAGCTTCGCCTTATCAAGAGTTTGGGCGGCTGCATCCCGCCTGATCCTGGCTTCATCGAGTTCCGCTTTTACAGCAGGTGCGAGATTCCTGTTGTTCGTTAAAGCATCCTGATTCGATGTCAGGCTGTCTGATAAACTTTTCAAATCGAGTTGAGCCTGATACAGCTGCTTCCAATGCGCGACGGTTTCAATAATTTGGGTTATGCCAGTGTCAGCAGACTGTTTATCATTTCTCAAGCTTTTGATATCGGTGTCTTGTATTTTTAGCTGATACTCGTTGATCGTTTTCAGTTTGGCATTAAGCGTTTCGGTTTCTGCCTGAATGCTGTCAGTCAAATTTTCAATATCTGTACGCAATTTCTCCAATTTTAGAGATGTTGCTTTTCGGCTGTTTTTTGCCTGGTTAAGCTGGATAAGCGTTCTGCCGGCATCGGTCAGTTTTGAAGTAATGAGGTTTAAGTTCAAAACTAACAGTTCCCGGTGTTTATTCTTTTCTTTCCATTGTTCCAGGTCCTGAATAACGTTTTTCAGGCTTTTTACTTCTTCATCCTTCTGAAGACACTGTTCATCATGTTTTTCAATTTCGGAACGTGCCGCTGATAATTCAATTTCACAATCATTTACCTGAGTACGTTTTTCGCCAATCTTTATGTCAAGCCCGCGGGCTTTTTCAAACATTGGCCCTGCATCGCTTACTTTTCTTTTCAAATCCGTCAGCGCGGTTTCCTCATTAAGCAGACGATTTTTGCTTCTGGAGCTGGCATCGGTCAAGCCGGTGATTTCTGTCGACACTATGCCTGCCTGCACCTGATTTTCATTCAACTGATTCGACGCCTGTTCTCTCGCATCGTTGGATGACCTGTTTGCCTGCATCGCATTAATATGCGATAGTTTCGTGACACGCCCGGCAGCATTGGTTTTGGCTTCAATGGCGGAATCAACGCCGTTTTTGGCAGTGCCGATCAGGTTTGTTAATTCAATTAAACGGGCATGCCAGTTTCTCTCGCCTTCCAGGTCTTTGATTGATTTCTCCAAATCGACGATTTGGAGGTCAAGCTCCTTTTGCTGGCCGCCGATCAGCGCCAACTCTTCTTCGGAAAGAATCTGGACACCTTCTTTTTTAATATTGAGTTCCCTTAGTTCCAGCTCAGCCTTTCGCCACTTTTCAAAAACGAGCTGCGATATTCGCGTATAGATGAAATTACCGGTAAGTTTTTCCAGCAGAGCAGCCTTCTCTTCTTTGTTTGCCTTTAAAAATGCTGTGAAATCACCCTGCGCTAATAGAACCGACCTGGTAAATTGTTCGAAACTAAGGCCTACCACGTCCTCGATAATATCTAAAGTATCTTTTTTCTGACCAGATGTAATGGTATTGTTATCCAAACGGGTCAGTGTTATCGTATCCTTCTGAAGCTTCCCATCCACTTTACCATTTGCGCGCCTCACCTGCCACAAGGACTTATAATGGTATCCGTCAATTCCAATGAAGTGAACTTCGGCAAAGCCCTCCCCTGTACCGTCCCGAAGTATTCCCCTGACATCGCCCTGTGAAATCTTGCTGTTTTTTGTATCGTCTATCTCGATGCCGCTTTCTTTTGCCTGGACATACCGGGGCGTTTTTCCGTAGAGCGCAAGGCAGATGGCGTCCAAAATGGTCGATTTGCCCGATCCCGTAGGTCCGATGATGGCAAATATACCTGCCGAACATAAGGGTTCGGCTGTAAAATCGATTTCCGTCTCGCCATCCAAAGATGCCAGGTTTTTTATCCTTATACCTAAGATTTTCATTTTTCCTCCTCCGAAGACGCTTCTATCAGAACCTCGTTAAAAAGACCCGCTAATATTTCGGGAACCGGGCTATGATACTTTGCTTCATATACTCTTGTAAATACCTCGACCGGCCGGATATCTTCAAGCTTTTTACCCGCTAATTCCTGCGTTTTCGCCTCGATCCCTGCCTGGAGATATTTGATATCGATTTTTGCCAATCTTGCATATTTACCTTTAAGTGCGTTTTCAATCTTATACCGCAAACCCGGCTCGGGACCTTCCAATAATACCCGCACTTCCAGGTAAGGAGCATTTACCAAATCTTCATCACTGTCCGGCGACCCGTTTATCAGAGAAATGACTTCGTGAAACGGCTGATGCGCCGCCGGGATCCGAAGAAGCGGAATTGAGACAGGGACATCAATTGGAGCAAGATTTTCCAGCGTCCGGTTATTTATTTCAAAAGAAAGCACCTGGTGCCTGTAATTACTTTCTGTGAATGACATGGGCACAGGTGTGCCGCAATACCTGATGTGGCCGTGACCACCGATCACTTGCGCCCTATGTATATGTCCCAACGCCACATACGCCAACCCGGTTGGAAACGCGGCCGCTGATACGCACTCGATATTGCCCAATATCGGCCTTTCCTGGTCATCATCTGACGACTGCTGTGCGCCCGCGGCGAACAGATGCCCCATCGCTACCACCGATTGATCTGCATGCTTTTTACCAACGACAAGTTCGTAGGTCTTTTTATAAACCTCTGACACACCCTCCGCATAAGGGTCGCTGCATTCTGTAATGACCGGATATTCACCCATTCTCAAAAAAGGCACAGCAAGACAAAATACTTCTGTTTCCCCGTTATTGCCTTTCAATGGAATGATGAGTTTTTCATAATCAATATTGCCCTCACCGTCTTTTTCGACCAAACCCACTATGTGAATATTCGACGATTCCAGTAATGGCTTGGGCGACTCAAGCCTGGACGGCGAATCATGGTTGCCTGCTATGATGACAATCTGAATCTCAGGGTTAGCTTTAACTGCCTTGTTGAGGAATGTGTAAAACATTCTTACCGAAGCGGCGGAAGGATTAGACTGGTCAAATACATCGCCACTTATGAGTAAGACATCTGTCTGGCGGTCTCTGATAACTCCCTCCAGGAAAGTTAAAAAAGACAGATGCTCGTACGAACGATCATATTCATAAAACAGCTGCCCCAAATGCCAATCGCCGGTATGGATGAATTTCATTTATTTATTTTTTTCTTCTATGGTAACAATTTTCGAACTCTCGAGGGTAGCAAGGATTTCGCCGATATTCTCGGTTGACTGGCTGCGCATCCTGCCGTTTTTATCGGGCCTTTGATGGCAAAATGTAAAGACCACACGTTGCTTTGCCCGCGAGAGCGCAACAAAAAATGTGCATTTATCCTCATCGGGATTGTCCTGAAACTTCCAGAAGGCGCCATCTTCGAGGCCGATAAAAATCACGGTATGGTATTCAAGCCCTTTGCTTTTATGAACCGTCATTACCGGAATAGTGTCTTTCCCCGTCAACTGATCTAGAGCAGCAGGCATGTCGCTTGCGTAAACGCCGCTTTCGACCATTTTCTCCAGAATGTCTTTTATCAGATCGTTGAGGTATTTGACATTCTTATAAGCAGGATAAAAGGCTTTTATCCTGTCTCTTCCGGCAAAAGAAACAATCTCCTCAATCAGTCGTGACAACAAGTCTTCCGTAATCTCCTTTGCGGCGTACGATTTTGTTGCTTTTTTTATGAATTGATGAAAACTGCTTTCCAGCCGTAACAGTTGTTCGTCTTCAAATTCGGTGTGGATATTACTCAGAAAAGAGAGCGCAGTTTTTTTGTATTCGGCCTGTTTTTTGCCGAAAATCAAATAGAGCGCACTCACAATATATTGAGTTATCTCCTGTGTCAGCAAATCTTGAAAAGCATTTTCGTCTCTTGCTTTCACACCATGTTCGTTGAAATACCTTATCAGGCCTCCGGCATAGCTTCCTAATTGCTGTTTAACCAGGATGCAAATGTCACGAAGATTCAGCCCTTCGGCATCCACCCAGCTTTTTACTTCTTCCAGGAGCGACTGCATCTCTTCCTGCGGATTGTTATAGACCCAGACAAAGCATTCCCCCGCATCCGGGTCCCATTTTTTGGAAGGAGTTGCAAAATCATCTTTGCCAAGAAGATGTTCAGTTAAATGGTTCAGCAACTTTACCAGCCTGGGGGCACAGCGGAAATTCATTTTTAGCGAAACTTTGGCGGCCCCTGTGTCATTCATAAAATCTTCGAACACAGCATCGAGTGCACCCGCCCAAAGCATGATCCTTTGCTTGTCGTCGCCCACCGCGGTATAAATGGAATCGCTTCCCAAAAAACAGGCCTTAAAAAAATCATATTGCAGGTCAGTCGCGTCCTGGAACTCGTCCAAAAAAACATACTGGTAAGTTTGCTGCAGGTACGCCTTTATTTTGGGGTTTTTGTTGATAATTAACTCGGCAAGCCGCATTATCATTTTAAAATTGAGCTTTGACGGTGTTTCCGCCAGCATGCTTTTCCACACCTCCTTTCTCAGCCTGTTTGCAGCGCCTTTCGCGTGTAGAGGCAGACTTGATGCGGTATGCTTTTTTAAGGTAGCAAGCGCCAGGGGCTGGCGCTGGTCGTAATTGTTGTCGGGATCGGCCAGCTGGTAGTAACTCAACGTTTCGGTGTCCTTCATCGATATTTCATAATCGGCATCAATGCTATAATCCGATGGCAACGCCATTTTAAACCTATCCAGAATTTGTTTGGCAAAGGAATCGAAAGTCATCGAATCAAAGCGGCGCGACAGGTCATCGCCACACCTCAGCTTTACGCGTTCCCGCAGGTTAAATGCAGCGTCCCGCTTAAAGCTGATCGCCAATATTTTTCCGGGGAAGGTACATGCATTCGTTTGCAGCAAATAGCTCGCTCTTTGCGCCAACAGTTCCGTTTTTCCGGCACCAGGGCCTGCAAGAACCAACGAATTACCGGTAGATTTTACCACGGTTAGTGCATTGTCCTCCAATTCGAAGCCATCCGCCGGAACCCAATCTTCTTTTTTTATCGCTTTGATCATTTTTTCAATTAAAGCAGTGATTGAATCTCATCAAAAATGGTGTCAATTACCGGCGGTAAATTATCAAGGACGTCCTGGTTAGTCATCAAGGACAAGGCGTGAATATGCGTCGACGGTTTTCCCCGCCCTAAAAAGTGGTAGTTATACCAAATCATCAGTTCTTTTTGATCTTCGGAATAGGTTTCGGCGGTGGCGCTGTCCGACTTTAAGGTTGCGTGGATACCCGTTTCTATTTTCTTTTCAAATTCGTCCGGTTCGTCATCCTTGTCCGGAATTTCCGGTCCTCCGCCTTTGGGAATCGCTTTTTTATAAAAATCCGTATAATGTTCAAGCATCAAAAAGTCCAGATCGAGCGGCGCAGAAAAGTAAACGCGGTATTCAGTCAGGAAGTTAACCCAGGATTCCAGGTTTTCCCTTAGCTTTTTCGTGTCCAGTGTCCATTCATGCATTTTTTCAAGTTCCTCATCGCTCAAAATACTGCCATCACTTAACTTCAATAATTCATTTTTATCAACTCCATTCTCGATCAACTGGTTGAGGGCATATTTTACCCGCCCCCATGCCCCACCGTACCGCTCCGTATCGAGATCGAGCAATGTCAGATAGGGAATATTCAGTGCTTTGAGCAATCGCCAGATGTGGTTGACGAACCGGTGGCCCAGCGGGGCAAAGGTGATAATATTGTCATCAAAGTCCGTGTTACGGACTTCCATGAGCCTGTTGAACACGACCTCTTCGGTATCTCCTTCACCGATCACCACCAGCTTTGAAAAGTATATTTCCGGATAATTATAAATAGCCTCCTTTATGTATTTATAAGCCTCGTCGAGTTTTTTTGGCAGGACGATGCCGCTAACCTGAGTTTCAAATTCTTCGGTGATCCTGAAGTGATGGATGGATTCCGGATCAAGTCGTTTGACAATTGCAGGAGTATGGGAGGACAAAACCACCTGGCAATTGGCTCTTTTTGCAATCTCCTTCAGAATACTTACCACCCGGCCCAGCAATTGAGGAGCAATGTGATTTTCCGGTTCCTCGATGGCCAGGATAGTCATTAAGGGCCTGTTGATGCCGATGCTCTCCTCGTCTTCCTTTTCCGCAAATTTCTCTTCAATTTCCAGTAATGCGCAGACCAAAGTCAAATAGAATAATGACCTGTATCCCTCACCGAGGTCCTCTATGTTGAACTTTCGGTGGGTTGGCGTCGGGCTAAAGGAAATCTCTATTTTTTTAAGGATCGAATCGAAATCACTTCCGCCAAAACCGAGTTCTGTATCTTTATAGCGTTCATCCTTATGAAATCTCTCCCAGTAACCTCTGATCGCCTTTTCCACAGTAATCAATTCAGGCAATTCCCGGAAATCCTCATTTATACCCGCAATCGTTTCGTCGAATTTCTCCCTGAACTCATCCTCATACTTTATTTTCCTGAGTACGCGGTAAAGAATGCTTCCTGATGCATACTTCAATTGTTCGGCTGGGCGGCGAATTGCCGGGACGTACAATATTTGGAATAGCATTTTAAAGTGCGATGGTACGAGTTGCTTTATTTCTTCACCTGTGTCATCTTCCGAGATCTTGATGTAGTAGGTCTTAATATCGATACTGCCTTCCGGTTCATAGGCAATTTTTTGCCAGTTGGCTTCGAGGCGTATGCGCAGATAAGGGTCGGCTCCCTCCTCATCCACCACCATATAGCTGAAAAAGTGGGGAATATTTTCCTTTTCCTCTGTTTCGAAGTCTATTTTAACTTCAATGGATAATTCTCTTGACTCAATTTCCGCGGGATCCTCATCTTTCTTGATATGGAAATCTTCAAGTCGAATATCCCGTTCATTAGATGTGCCGAAGACCTTTCGCAGCGCATCTAACGCAGACGTTTTACCAGAACTATTAAGGCCGATAAACGCAGCAAGGTCTTTTTTTACGAAAATGGTTGTCTCGCTCCCGAAAGAGCGAAAACCTTTTATTTTTAGTTGACTGACAAACATGTTATTTCAGGAATTAAAATTTTAACAAAGAACATTGTCAAAATATTCAGAAGATAACCTGAACATTTTTTTCTTCATTTTCTTATTCTTTTATTGAAAAAGAGGTGGAGGCAGCCTGATAAAAAAGATGGCTTATATTTAAAATACTGGAGGCTTTTCGAAAAATTGGTAATAAAAACGAAATAATCAATGGTTTCATCATAATAAGGTTTATTAAATATAGAAGTATTTTGTTAAATATAATAAATACTGAAAATAACAATTCAATCTTATTATAATGGTTCATTATGGTATTCATTGCAACTATGGCATATTCCTCCAACTCGGGTTCCCCTCTACTAAGTTTCTCAAATCGAATAAATCAATTTTATAGCAATTTCGGACTGGCTGAAATAAATTACTAAAATATTTAGTTTTTCTATATATTTACTATTATGATGGCAGATGAAATCGAGGTAAAGGTACAGAAGGTGGTCAAAGAACCGAGGATCTCTTTGACGATGATTTCGCGATACATAGTGGCGACTGAAAAAGGCAAGAAACGCATCTTATTGGGATGTAAATACCCGCCCGATTATATTCCAAGATTTTATGAAATGGCCAGAAAATTGGTTTGCGAATTATTTTCGGGCAACTTTAAAGACCAGTACGAGTTGTACTTCGAAGAGTTCAGCCGTCAGTCGGCTGTTTGGAAGAAAGAGGCCCTATCTACCCTGTGAAAAAAGACGACCACAAAAACAGGGTATTCTCTGCAAAAGGTTTGGATGGTATTGTTGCGATGGAGTTTTTGTTGACGCCGATCTTAAATAATTATACGCTTAACAGCAACCTTAGCCAAAGAACGAGCGCTATTACTAAGAATGGGGTTAAGATTGGGGCCGTAGCCGATATGCTGCTGTCGGACCAGTTAGGTGATCAAGTTGGGTTTTTAAAATTCAACTTCTCATCGGAAAAATTAAAAAAAGAAGAGGCTGAGGTTAAACTTCACGTGCTAAAAACCTTCTTTGAAAATAAGGGCTTAAATCTCCAACCTAAAAGCTGTATGCTAGTCGATGTGGCCGCCCGCCGTATCTACACTATTGCGGATGTCAAGAACAGTGAACTCGGACTCCAAATGGCCACTATTGAAATAAGAGATAATTGGAATCTTATTTAATAAGTCTTATCACAAATACATATCGTGAGATAGAGATATCTCTGGATAATGTTGAGGCTTGCACCTCGCCCAACCCATAAAAAAGGCATGCGAAAAAACTTCAGGGCCAGTACTAAAAGCCTGGTCAGCTCTGCATCAACATCCAATTCCATCGAATAATATTTCAAGTCGTACAGTACTTAAACATAATTAGCCATAAATGCCAATTTCTTCAAATCCTCTATAAAGGTGTTCGAGAATTGCGGTCGCAAGGTCACCTTTAAACCCCATTTGCGCTATGTAAATGGGTTTTTTTATTAAAAGTGGTTAATGTTTTGTTAGTCCAAAATCATTATGATTCTTTAACACTCTGCTTTAACATATGCAGCTCGCAGATAGCGTCCTCCATTTTTTCTCTAAATTCCGATTCTGGCCTCCTGTAATTCGATAGTATTTTAAGGGAAATTACATCTGTCAACCCACATCAATGGCCTCGGCAATAGATGATCGGTTCTGCACATCGAGCCGTGCGACCTGGGTATTCGGCAATTGGTTAAGTTCCGGTTCATTTTTGGGGGAGCTCGTCGTAGCGATAATATTCGAATCTTTTTGCTGGAACAGTTGGCGGGTTCCCGCCCAATTCCGGAGGACGCGCTGGTGATCAGAATAGTTTTTTTCTGCCTTATATCATTTTGTTGATACAAAATTCCGGCTATCCTGCTTCCCAGACTTGACTGTATTTATGCAATCCTCGACAATTTCACGGTAGAAGCATCTTAAAATTTAAAAAAGGGAAATAATCACAACTAACCGGGAATTCCACTAATAGCCCGGGGCAGGTATTCACCGCATCTTTGTATCGTCAACAAAAACAAAAAACTTAAAAACTTAAAAACTTAAAAAAATGGAAACTCAAGCAAAATCTCAAACAGTAAAAAATGTAGTATTGGTACATGGCGCATTCGCCGATGGTTCAGGATTTAAAGCGCTTTACAGCGAATTAACTAAAAAAGGGTATAACGTATCGGTTGTACAAAACCCGCTAACCTCATTGGAAGACGATGTTTTGGCAACACACGTTGCTCTTGATAGGATCGGTGGCCCAGCCATCCTTGCCGGACACTCATGGGGTGGCGCTGTGATCACCGAAGCTGGTAATCATCCAAATGTTGCCGCCCTGGTTTATATCGCAGCATTTCAGCCGGATAATGGCGAATCTGCCCTGCAATGGTTACAAACTGCTCCGCCTGCACCTGAGAACGGCGTGCTTCCTCCGGATGAGAAAGGAATTGTATACTATGACAAAGATAAATATCATGCAGGCTTTTGTGCAGATATCGATGCGGATGAAGCAGCGTTTATGTATGCTTCTCAGGGTGCTTTTTATGCCAAAGGCTTTGTAAGCCCCATCACCGATGCTGCCTGGAGGCACAAACCTGCTTATGGCCTGATCGCTACTGAAGATAAAAGCATTAACCCGGACATACAAAGAAATATGTATAGCCGGTCGAATACACAAGTAACCGAAGTTAAAGGCAGTCACGTTATCTTCATGTCGCAGCCCGGGATCGTTGCATCTGTTATTGTTGAAGCTGCTAAAGCAATATCAGCACAGTAAAAAAAAAACAATTCGCCCACAATCCCCATTTGCTATAACCGTGACTGTTGCACAACTAAACAAGCCAACAGTGGCTTTAGAATTAAGTTCTTTGAAATATTGATTAAAATATTGATTATTAGTATATTAGTACAT
>NZ_FODR01000013.1 GCF_900110415.1 Mucilaginibacter sp. OK283 | reverse complement strand
CAACTCACAACTCACAACTCACAACTCACAACTCACAACTCACAACTCACAACTCACAACTCACAACTCACAACTCACAACTCACAACTCACAACCTCTTTTTGCATTCGTATATTATTGTTGTAATTTCGGCGTTTCAGCATATTATATACAGCAGTGCTTAGCATCCTCAAAAAAGAAATAACATCATACCTCAGTTCGTTGGTGGCTTACGTTACCATTGGCGTTTTTTTACTGGTTTTGGGTTTGTTCCTTTGGGTATTTCCTGATTCCAGCATCCTGGATTACGGTTATGCCGGCCTCGACAGCCTGTTTAGTACCGCGCCCTACCTGTTCATGTTCCTGATACCGGCCATCACCATGCGCTCGCTGGCCGAGGAACGTAAAGAAGGAACATTTGAACTGCTTTTTACCCGCCCGTTAAAAGATTGGGAAATTGTGTTGGGCAAATACTTTGCCTGCCTGTTCATTGTACTGTTTGCACTACTGCCTACGCTGATTTATTATTATTCGGTGAGCATACTGGGTACGCCACAAGGCAATATTGATACCGGCGCAGTTATAGGCTCGTACATCGGGTTGTTCTTGTTGGGGGCAGCGTTCGCCGCTATAGGTTTGTTTGCATCGTCTATCACCAAAAATCAAATTATTGCTTTTACCATTGCAGTTTTCCTGTGTTTCTTTTTTTACAGCGGGTTTGATTCCCTGAGCCAGATGCTATCATTGCAGGATCTTGGCCTGCAAAGCCTGGGTATAACCCAGCACTACCAATCGGTAAGCCGTGGTGTGCTGGATACGCGCGATTTGGTTTACTTTTTATTGGTGGCCAGCGCTTTTATATGGCTTACCTTGTTTATACTGATAAAGCAGCGGCAAAAGCAGCTAAATACCACGGTTATGGTTGGTTTAATATCGGCTTTTATATTAATTGGTATTATAGCGCAGTTTGCCTTTACCCGGTTTGATTTTACTACCGAGAAACGCTTTACCATATCGCCCATCAGCCGGAAAATTATAAACGATTTATCAAAACCGGTAAAAATTACGGTTTACCTGCAGGGCAGTGGTTTGCCTGCCGGGATGAAACGCCTGCAAGGTGCCGCCCGCGATATGATAACCGATTTAAAGGCTTATAGCCATGGCAATATCCAATTTGAATTTGTCGATCTGTTATCAACTATCAAAAAACTGCCCGATGATAAGCAAAAAGAAGCTTATGAGGATTATGAATCTAAAGGGGTGGTAGGCCAAAACATCAGCTTTAAAACTGATGATGGCGTATCGCAAAAGTTAATATTCCCCGAGGCTGTTGTAAAATCGGGCGACAAAGAAGTGGTGGTTAACCTGGTACAAACCCGTATCGGATCGTCAGATGAGGAGCAGATCAATATCTCGGTTCAAAACCTGGAGTATGCCTTTACATCGGCCATAAAAAAAGCGGTAAGCGGCGGCAAACCGCAGATTGGTTTTACCGAAGGCCATCGTGAGCTTACCGATGTGCAGCTGAATGATGCCATGAAATCGCTGTCGGATGGTTTCGAAGTGGGTAGGTTAAACCTGGCTACCATTCCGTTTAAGGCGTTACAAAACATTAAACTATTGGTTATCCCAAAACCCGACCGTAAATTTACCGAACTGGAGAAGTTTAAGCTCGACCAGTACATTATGCGCGGCGGCAAAGTGCTGTGGACGATTGACCAGGTAAGCGCCGAACTGGATAGCCTGCGCGGCCACGGCGGCGAACAAATGTCGTTCCCCAAGCAACTCAACCTGGATGATCAGCTGTTTCGCTACGGAGTGCGCATCAATTATGATTTGATTGCCGATATGAGCTGTTCGCCCATCCCGGTAAGTACCGGCGAGGTTGGCGGCCAGGCGCAAATCCAGATGCTGCCCTGGTTATATTACCCGCTGTTTATGCCCTATTCTAAACACCCCATGGTAAAAAACCTGGATGCGATACACAGCGAATTTGCCAGCACTATTGATCTGCTGGATACCAAAAACGTTAAAAAAACTATCCTGCTGGCATCATCGCCCTACAATAAAAAGATAAGCGCGCCGCATATCCTGTCGTTACAGGCGCTGGAGCAGGAGCCAAACCCTAAAGACTTCCAGGGCACGCCCAAAACGGTTGCCGTATTGCTGGAAGGGAAGTTTGCATCCGACTGGCGCAATCGCCCGCTGCCCGATAGTTTGGGTGAAGCGGTCACCATTATGCCCGAAAGTGTGCCCACCAAAATGGTAGTGATAAGTGATGGAGACATTTTGAAAAATCAGATAGGCAGCGATGGTTCGCCGTATCCGTTAGGTTACGACCATTACACCCAGCAAAGTTACGGCAACAAAAATCTGTTGCTTAACATTGCCGATTACATGACCGACGATTCGGGCCTTATTGCCCTGCGTACCAAAGAGATTAAGATCCGCCTGCTTAACCGTGCCCGCATCCGCAACGAAAAATTGTACTGGCAACTGGTAAATACGGTTGGCCCACTTGCTTTAGTGTTAATATGTGCTATTTTTCAACATTATATCCGCAAGCGGAAGTATGCCCATTAAATTTTATATTTTTGATAGATTAATTAGACCCATATGAGATTTATTGTTTCTACCACAACTTTACTCAAACAACTGCAGGCAGTGAGCGGCGCCCTAAGCAACAGCACTGTTTTGCCTATACTGGAAAACTTTTTGTTCGAGATAAAGGAAGGAAACTTAACCATTTCGGCAACTGACCTGCAAACCAGCATGACCACTTCCTTAACTGTTGAAGCTAAGGAGAATGGCCGTATTGCCATACCATCGCGTATTTTGTTAGAGACCTTAAAGTCGTTACCGGAGCAGCCGGTGGCGTTTTCGGTTGATGACCAAACTTTTGCTATCGAAATAAACGCCGGTGATGGTAAATACAAACTAAGCGGCGAGAATGGTGAAGATTTTCCGAAGATCCCTGTTGTCGAAAATGCATCGTCAGTAAACCTGCCGGCATCTGTTTTGGCCGAGGCTATTAATAAAACCATCTTCGCGGTAAGTAACGATGAACTGCGCCCCGCCATGACGGGTGTTTACTGCCAGTTAAGCACACAGCACCTTACTTTTGTAGCTACCGATGCCCACAAGCTGGTACGTTACCGCCGTAAGGATGCCAAAGCTGCAAGCACTACCGCGTTTATATTGCCTAAAAAAGCTTTAACGCTGCTTAAATCGGCTTTGCCAAACGACGATGTAAACGTATCTGTAGAGTATAACTCAACCAGCGCGTTTTTTAAATTTAACCATATTAACCTTGTTTGTAGGTTAATAGATGAGCGTTACCCTGATTACGAAGCGGTTATCCCACAAAACAATCCTAATAAATTAACTATCGACAGGCTTACCTTCCTGGGCTCGTTAAACCGTGTGGCTATTTACGCCAACAAAACAACCCACCAGGTAAGGCTTAAAATAAACGGTAGTGAACTGAATATATCATCAGAAGATATTGACTTTGCAAACGAGGCCCACGAGCGTTTAACCTGCCAGTATGAAGGTGATGACATGGAAATTGGCTTTAACGCAAGATTTTTAATAGAAATGTTGAAGAATTTAAGTTGCGAAGAAGTATCTTTGGAGATGTCGACTCCAAACCGTGCCGGCTTACTGCTGCCACAGGGAGGTGATGAAAATGAAGATGTGCTGATGCTGGTTATGCCGGTGATGCTCAATAGCTATGCTTAAGTGTAAACTTAAATTATAAATCCAAAAACAGAGTCCGGCTTTAAAAACCGGACTTTTTTGTTCGGCACGGATAACAAATGTTTCGGACGGGAGTTATTAGTGATGGGAATGTAAAAGGGGTAGGTATAGCGGCGGCGACTCACCCCGACGAGGCTCCGCCCGTCTGCCCCTCCTCCGACTTCGTCGCATAGAGGGGCAAAAAAAAAGGAAATTGGGATTTACCCTCTTTGCGGCTTTAGCCGGAGAGAGGGTCGGCTAGCGTAGCGTAGCCGGGGTGAGTTGTAGCCAGCGTTCAAACGAATATGTGTGTAAACTACAACACGTCATGATTCGATACGAGGCATCTGTGAACTTTTGTCATACATGACTGATAGATCCCTCGTACCTCAGGATGACAGGAAAACGGATATGTCATGGTACACTGGCTCTCCCGGATTGGAAAAAAAGGCCGCATGCACATGAAAAGAATAATTATAAAACTTAAGACTTACTACTTAAGACTTTTGACGTAACTATGAATACCAGGATAAAGGTTTTGTTTTTTATTGCGGCAGCAGGCGCCTTCTGGGCATCCTGTAAAAAGAGCAACGATGCTCCTGCCAGTACATCAACGGTTACGGCTTTTGTTGACGTGGTAAATGTATCAAGCGCCAACGTTAATTTTTATATAAACGGTACGCGTTTTAACAATACATCAACTTTTTATCCGGGCGGTTCGCTCGGTTATCTTACTGTGCCCGCCGGTACTAAAAATTACTCATTTAAGGTTGATGGCGCTTCCACGCCGTTTTATAACAAACCTTTCCAGGCCGATTCGGCATCAGACCACACCATATACATAGCCGGCCAAAACAGCGATGATGTATTTAGTACCCTTGATACCCTGGTACTTGATACTGACAGCGCAAAGAAAGCCACATACGCCAGGGTAAGATTTGTAAATGCCTCGGCCAGCGCAGGCAATATGAGTTTTATATTAAGAGGAACTACCGGAACGGTGCCGATAGATACCCCCTGGAAGACAAATATCGCTTTTAAAACGTCGACTGAGTTTACCCGTATTAAACAGGGTGTTCATTACATTGGTATATATCGGGCGGCTTACCCCACTTTACCTAAAGTTGATACAGTAACTTTGACCGCAGGTAAAATTTATACCTTTTATGGGTATGGAACGGCTTTGCCGGCCGGAAACGCTGGTATTCTTGTAGGTTTATTTAATAGTGGCAGTGAATAATAAGATGAATAATAAACATAAAAACGGCTTAATACTATCACTATTTACCGGCGCACCATTGGTGCTGCTGCTTTGCTTTATTGCATCGTGCGGTAAATCAACAAACATAACAGGTACAAATACGCAGTTGCAGGTCATTAATTTAAGCCCGGATGTACAGCCTTTAAATTTATATCAAAACTCGGTTAGGCAAAGCGCAACTGCATATACCTATCCAACCAGCTCGGGTTATTTTACATTGTCTACAATTACGCCGCCATTGCAATTCCGTACAGCCAGCGCAGCGGCAGTAAATATCCCTTTTGAAATTGATACCGTTTTAAGGAGCAACGCTAAATACACCATTTTTTTAACCGGATACCTGGCCGATGGTAGTATAAAAAATTCCATATTATCGCTGGATACCGCTACTTTGCCGCCAATAGGCCGGGCCAAGGTAAGGTTTGCAAATACCTCCCCGTCATCGCCAGGTTTAGATTTAAGGGCCAATGATACGCTGGTAACCAGTACGGCAGGTGTTAAATTTAACACGCTGACACCTTACGTAAACCTGCCAACGGGCAATTATAACTTTACTATAAACGTACACACCACCCCCACAAAAACGGAATACACACTGAGCAATGTTAGTCTGCTGGATGGGCGGGCATACACTATTTATACCCAGGGAATAGTAGGCCGTGCAGACTCAGTTGCCTTTGGCGCGGCGGTGTTAACCAATAACTTGTTGATTAAAACATCCCAGTAGGATAAGGTTACTATTGCGATTGGCTGCCAACTAAGCCCGCAAACGGTAATAAAAGCGGGTATACTATAACCAACGCCGGAAATAGTAGGGGCGTGTTGGTTTTAGAACCAGCCATGTGTTACAAAGCTGAGAAAAATGGAAGACAGACAGGAGCGGGAAATTCGGGATCCAGGCTGGCCATGATATGATCAGGTATCTTAGCTAATCAGCTTATAGTTCCAATAGCCAATTCTAACTTGTTAATTTCAGAAATAGCAAACTTTTTTAGGGTAGTACCGAACGATTATAAATTGACTATCAATTTATAGTCGTTTCATCTTGTTAGCGAATAATCATCAGGTAACGTTTTCGATAGGCAAGCCAATTAGGTTGCCATTTTTGTTTTATTGGCTATTTTTAAGCTTTATTAAGTTGATATGAAAAAATCTCTCCTCATAGCTTTAAGCTTTGTGTTTTTAACTTTTTGTGCTTATGCTCAGCCAAAAGGCCCCGATGCTGATTATATAAAAGCAAATTACACCAAGTACGAATACAATGTGCCCATGCGCGATGGTAAAAAGCTGTTTACATCGGTATACGTACCAAAAGATCAAACCAAAAAGTATCCTATTATGATGGATAGGACGCCCTATAGCGTAGCTCCTTATGGTGTTGATGCCTACAGGGGTAGCCTTGGGCCTTCATCGTTATTTGTGCGCGATGGCTATATTTTTGTTTACCAGGACGCTCGTGGCCGTTGGATGAGCGAAGGCATTTTTGAAGAGATGACTCCCGAAAAGGAAGTGCACAAAACCAAAAATGATGTAGATGAAGGTACCGACACCTATGACACCATTGACTGGCTGCTGAAAAACATTAAAAACAACAATGGCAAAGTAGGAGTTTGGGGCATTTCGTACCCCGGGTTTTATACAACGGCTGCATTGTTAAGCCGTCATCCGGCATTGGTGGCTGCATCGCCGCAGGCGCCAATGGCCGATTTGTACCGCGATGATGCTTTTCATAATGGCGCGTTTATGCTTACTGCCAATTTTGGCTTCTACCCGTTTTTTACCAACCGCCAGGATGATAAACCTACACAACGCCGCGGAACCGGTTTTAATGCCGGTACTAATGATGGTTATGCCTTTTTTATGAGAATGGGATCGGTAAGAAACTCAAACACTAAATACTACAAAGACACCATCCGGTTATGGAACGAAATGCTTGACCATCCCAACTATGATCAGCATTGGAAAGATCGTAATGTACTTTACCACTTGCACGATATTAAAACCGCGGTACTGGTTACCGGCGGATGGTATGATGCCGAAGACCTTTACGGCGCTATCAATACCTATAAAACACTGGTTAAAGAAAATCCTAAAACCCCGGTTTACTTTACCATGGGCCCCTGGGTGCATGGTGGCTGGGCCCGTGGCGACGGCGACCATTTAGGCGATATTGGCTTTGGCGGCCCTACAGGTCCGTTTTACCGGGAGAAAATTGAGTTTGCTTTTTTTAGCCATTATTTAAAAGGTACCGACCTTAACCTGGAACCTGTTTCGACGTTTGAAACGGGTGTTAACCAATGGAAAACTTATAAAACCTGGCCGCCAAAAGAAGCAGTTGATAAAAGCCTGTACCTGCTGCCCGGCGGCAAACTTTCATTTGATGCACCTGCGGCAGGTGATAGTTTTGACGAGTTTGTGTCTGATCCCAACAAACCGGTGCCATTTATCAGTACGATTGAAAACGACATGAAACGCGAGTATATGACCGCCGACCAGCGTTTTGCATCGCAACGCCCGGATGTGTTAACTTACGAAACCGATGTGCTTGACAAAGATGTAACCCTTGCAGGCAACATATGGGCCAACCTTAAAGTATCAACCAGCGGTACAGATGCCGATTGGATAGTTAAAGTAATTGACGTATACCCCGATTCGACCAAAAACGACAAGTTTACCGGCAAGGATGTTTACCTGGGCGGCTATCAACAAATGGTACGCAGCGAGGCCATGCGCGGTAAATTCCGCAATGGTTTTGATAAGCCCGAGCCTTTTGTACCCGGCAAAGTAACCCCTGTTAATTTTGAGTTACAGGATGTATTGCACACCTTTAAAAAAGGCCACCGCCTGATGGTGCAGGTACAAAGCAGTTGGTTTCCGCTTATTGACAGGAATACCCAGCAATTCCAGGATATTATGAAAGCTAAGGATACAGATTTTAAAAAGGCAACCCACAAGGTTTATACATCTAAAGATGAGCCAAGCTTTTTGAAAGTCAGGGTGATAGAATAAAGAAAGAAACAATATCAACAGTATGCTTATGAGGAAAATGCTATTTCTCTTATTGGTTCTTATCAGTGCCCAATCTTTCGGCCAAACTAAAGTTGAGAAAGATGTAAAGTATCAATCTGTTAGGTTAAAAAAAGATGATGCTGAATTTCTAAAATTAAAAGATACGGCCCAAAAACATATGCCTGAGTTTTTAGATATGCTAAAAGAACATGGTGCAGACTATAACAACTACCGTTTTATAGTAAAGTCTGACTTTGTAGAAGACACAAACCACGAACATATGTGGTCGCAGATTGTAGGGTACAGTAACGGCGTTTTTAGAGCCGTATTTATCGATTCGCCTTTCAATCTCAAAAAAATAAAAAACGGCGATAAAATTGCCATCAAAAAGACAAACGTTGAAGATTGGGCAGTGTTTAGAAATAATGAGAGGATAGCAGGCGATTTTTCGGAAAAATATCTGAATAGCAAGAGCAGGGATAATTAACTGTAGCATTGTGATCTTATACTCCGTAGTGATATAAAAACCAATATCATGATCAGGAGAATATTACTATTACTACTTGTGGCTTCCTTTACAGCGTGTAACAAAAATCGCCAGCAACCCGCCTGTGCTATTACCACTTGCACCCAGGAATTTGTTAGCGTTGGCGTTCGCTTTGTTGATAAAAACGGCGACGGGGTAACTGTAGAAGACTTTATAGCCAAAAATTTACGTTCCGACTCAGTTATCGTGGCTCCAGGCGTTATTGACCCGGGATTTTCGCCGGCATTTAAAACCATTGCTAACGATAATATTATAGATAAGTTTTCTACCGGTGGCGATAATGTACAAATTACTGCAACAAATCCGTCAAGTCATCAAACTAAAACAGCCATAGTTAAAATCGCAGGAGGATGTGCATGCCACATCAGCAAGGTTTCGGGGCCCGATACAATAGTTTTCGATTAAGGATATTGGATAGCGGATAAATCTCCGATTGCTTTACCGGGTTTATAATTTTGTTATAATCGCAGGCGTACTGGCTTTAACCTGGTAAAGCACATAATCGCCCTTTTTATCTCGAATCAACCTAACATCAACAGTCTTGCCGCCTTGCGTTACCTTAGCACTTTTCCACCCGGCAGGTAAATAGGTTTTAAGCGTTAGCGGCATATTGTAAAACCGCTTATCAAGCGGGTGGCTTACTTTAATTACCAGCTTGCCATTTTGCATGCCTGTGGTAAGGTTTGCATTTTGGCGTTCGCGTATGTATTTGGTAACATCGCCAAAGGTGGCAATCCAAAGTTTGTCTTCGTGGTTTTTGATGTAGGTAAAATACTCATCCAGCTCAGTGGCCGGCAGAGCCTCCCAACCAATGCCCTGCACACCATGGTGGGTAAGTACAAGCCATGTATCGTGCCTGTTCATGGTGGTATCAACCCAGGCCTTCATCATAGGCAGCGGTGTTTTGGTGGTGGCGCCGCGCTGGTACTGTACATAAGGTTTATCGGTATTGCCGGGCGTCTCTTTACTCCCCCTGCTAATCTCTTTCAGCCACGGTTCGGGCATGCGGTTGCGCAGTGCGGGGTAAACCCTGCTTAGGTACGCTACTGCCCGCTCGTTTTCGGTTCCAAAAGGCCCTTCGGCGCTAAAAGTGTATCGCAGGCCAAGGTTATGCAAAATATCCAGCCGGCTTTTCTCCATCTCATAAAGTATATTGGGCTCGTCGAGCGCGGCCAGGCGGGGATGGGTAACCATGTGGCTGGCAAACTCGTGTCCTTGTGCAGCGTATTGTTTAATTTGTGCCCAGGTTGTGCCATGCGCATCATTGTATTCGGTGTTGTGCTCAATGCCCGGCTTAAAATCGCCATGGCGAACTTTACTGTATAGCTCATCAATTACCTTATAGGCCGCTTCGGGTTTGTTATCGTCAATTAACGAACCAGCTTTGTAATGATAGTCGAGCGTGCCGATAAGCCCCAGGTGCCCCGCTGCCGATGCACGCTCGTAAAAATTCTCTTTGTTAGTAGGAATTGTTGCGGTTTCGGCAATTATCTGTTTCAAAGGCCTCCCGATAAATTTTGCCTGGTACCCGGAACCGGGTATTTGCCCCGTGATAATAAAAAACGTGCTTTTAATTCCCAGCCTGTTCAAAATAGGTAGCGCCACTTTAAACTGGTTGATGGAGCCATCATCCCAGGTAATGGATACTGCGCCATTGCGGCCGTATTGCCATTTGGTTATCTCGGTTTTGCCCGGCTGTGCCTTCAAACAGTTCATAAACAACAGTATGAACAACAAGGGCGCGAAAAGTTTTTTCATTTGGGGGAGGTTTATATAAGCTAATATATGCAGATGGCGGCTGCCTTTGGTGTTGTAACGAAATAGTTATTCTCCTATCGGTCTTTCTTATTTAAACTAATTCTAAATAAAAGTTGCGAATTAAAATTGAGTTGTTATTTTTGCGCTTAATTAGACTTAATCTAAATAGCATGTCAAATCATATACACAACTACCTGCAAAAATTTACCCTCCTCATTCTATTCGTATTTATAAATATTTTAACCCTTAAGGCCGATGACGATGGCAATAGCGGCAAAATTAACGGCTTTGTAAAAACGACCGATGGTAAACCGGCAGCATACGTTACTGTAGCTATAAAAGGCTTAAACAAAAGTACAACTACCATTGATGATGGTTCGTTTACCTTTGTTAACCTTAAGCCGGGGGTGTATACTTTAGTTACCAGCTTTATGGGTACTAAAGCCGAGCAGCAAACGGTTACCGTTGTTGCCAATCAAACTACCCAGGTAAACTTTACCTTAAGCGAAACTTCGGCGCAGTTGGATGAGGTGCTTATTTCGTCAACAAAAACCATCAACACCAAAAAGCTTACTATTGGTAAAATGAATGTAGCACCTATGGATTTGCCGCAAAGCGTTATGGTTATCAGCAGCAATACGCTTGCGCAGCAGCAATCTATCAGGTTAAGTGATGTAATCAGGAATGTTAATGGCGTTTACCTGTATAGCGCCCGCGGCAATACCCAGGAAACTTTTGGTGCACGTGGCTACAATTTTTCGAGTACCAATATGTTTAAAAACGGTTTCAGGGTAAACTCCGGCGTTGTGCCTGAAGTGAGCTCGCTTGACAGGATTGAGGTATTAAAGGGCAGCGCGGCTTTATTATATGGCAACGTGGCACCCGGCGGTATTTTAAATATGGTAACTAAAAAGCCATTGTTTGAAGCAGGCGGTAAAGTATCTATGACGTATGGCAGCTATGATTTGTACCGCCCCTCGTTTGACGTTTATGGCCCGATAACTTCTAAACTGGCTTACCGTTTAAATGGTACTTACGAAAAAGCAAACAGTTTTCGCGATAATGTAAAATCCGAAAGGGAGTATATTAACCCATCATTCCTGTATAAAATAAGCGACAAAACAACTGTTATTGTAGAGGGCGATTACCTGAACTACGATTTTACGCCTGATTTTGGAACCGGGCAAATAAATAACGTAATAGCCAATGTGCCGCGCAACCGCTACCTGGGTGCTTCATGGTCGACAGGTAATACCAAACAGTCAACCGGCACTGTAACCATTAACCATCAAATTAACAGTTTGTGGCAAATAAGCGGCGGCTTAAATTACCAGCATTTTAACAGGCAATACCAAACTACGGAACGTGTACTGCCCGATGCAACCGGCGATTGGGGCCGTACCCTTAACCGCGCAAAAACGCTGGAAGATTATTACACCGGCCAGTTTAATGTTACCGGCCAGTTTAATACAGGCGCCATAAAACATAATATTTTAGTTGGTATTGATGCCGACAGGTACAACAACACGGCTTATACCTACGTGGCCACCATTAATAAGGTATCAAGCTATTGGGATAATGGCACATCGTTAAAACCAGCGGTTTATGATACTATTAATATTTTTAACGTAAACAAATACAACCTGCGTACAGATAAACCGCAGATGAACCCTTTATACCGTATCCTTACAAAAACAAACCGCTTTGGTGCTTATTTTAATGATTTAATCAGCATATCAGATAAAATTAAGGTGCTTGCAGGTATCCGCTGGTCGTATCAGTATGTAGCGCCGACATCGGTTACCAAGTATTATATTTCAAGCCCTGCTTTAGCTGTACAAGCTGCCGGTAAAGAGGATAAGGCATTTTCGCCCCGCGTTGGTATAGTTTATAAGCCGGTGGCCAATACGGCTTTATTTGCAAGTTATTCTAACTCGTTTATCACCAACACGGGTGTAGATGTTAGTAATAAGCCACTTTCGCCATCATTGGTAGATCAGTATGAGGCCGGTGTTAAAAATGATTTTCTGAATGGTAATTTATCAGTAAATGTAACGGCATACCGTATCATTAATAATAACCTGGCCCAAACAGCGCCATTTTTGGCCGATGGTACTACGGTGAACATTAACACCAATATTAAAGAGCTTGTTGGCCAAACCAAAAGCGATGGTGTTGAACTTGATATTGCGGGACACCCGGTAAAAGAGCTTGATTTAATGGCCGGTTACAGCTACACCAACGCGCGTTATTCAAAAACATCAACATCAGTTGGCAGCAATATAGCCGGCCAGCCTTTAATTAACGTACCTAAGCACACCGCCAATGCCAGCGCATTCTACAACTTTTATAACGGCGATTTGAAAGGCTTTAAAGTAGGGGCATCCGTGTATTACCTGGGCAACCGTACAGCGGGTAACGCCAACACGGTTGGGCAAACGCAAACCATATCAAGGCTGGTTAATGTACCGGGCTTTACTACGGTTGATGCCTCGGTTGGTTACTCCTATAAAAAGGTTTCCATCATAGGTAAAATCTCCAATATAGGCAATGTACTTAATTACAATGTGCACGAAAATTACAGCATTAACCCAATAGCGCCAAGGCAGTTTTTAACTACCGTGAGCTATAGTTTTTAATACACTAACATATATTAATAAACAAACCGGGATATGCCATAGCATACCCGGTTTTGTAATGAAAGCCATGAAAGTATTTTTCCGTACCATACACCTTTATTTGAGCCTTGCGGCTGGCATTGTTATTTTTTGCTCATGCCTCACGGGCACGATGCTGGTTTTTGAAAAGGAAATTGAGCATACCCTGCACCCCAAACTTTATTACGTGCAGGCCGCAGCTACACGGGTACCGCTGGAGCAAATGATTAAGGCAGCCCTTAAGCAGGTTCCCAAAGCAAAGCTGGCCTCGGCAATGGTTTATAATGATGCCACCAGAACGGTTGAGATTGGCTTAATTGTACCCGAGAAGAAAGGTAAAAAAGGTAATGCAGCCCAGGCCGAAAAGAGCAGGCCCGCAATGGCACAGGGCGATAAGGAAAAAAAAGCTAAAGAGGCCGACCGGGCAAACTTAAGCGTGTTTGTAAACCCCTACACTGGCCTGGTAACAGGTGAGTATAGCCGCAGGCAGTCGTTCCTGTACTCGGCCGAGATGTTTCACCGGTTTTTACTGGCAGGTAAGGATAGCCTTGGCGATTGGGTAGTGTCAATCTCGACATTGCTTTTCCTGTTTATATTAATAACCGGGGTAATACTGTGGTGGCCTAAAACCAAAAACGTTATGAAGCAGCGGTTAAAAATAAAATGGGGCGGCAGTACCAAACGGCTGGTGCACGATTTGCACCTGGTCACCGGCTTTTATACTTCGATATTTTTAATTGTGATTGCGTTAACAGGCTTAATCATGACGTTTAAGTTAGCTAATCAGGCATTATTTGCTATAACCGGTTCAAAGTTGGTAAAAGAGCAGCCTAAAGCACCGCAATCAAAATACCAGGCCGGGGCCGAAGCTTTAAAGGTAGATGCCGTATTGCAGGCCGTAACAACACAAACCACATTGGCAGATTATTATACGGTACGGGTGCCTAAAGATTCGCTGGCCGTTTACAGCATAAACATTTTGCCTAAGGGTGCGGTTGAAACCACAGCCGATACGTATTACGTCGACCAGTATAACGGCAGCATTGCAGGCGCGCAATTGTTTGCCGCCAAAAGTTTAGGCCAGCGCGTAAGGGCTTACGTAAAACCGGTGCATACCGGCTCGGTTTACGGCATGCCAACCAAAATAATCAGTTTTATTGTATGCCTTTTATCGCTCATATTCCCGGTAACAGGGGTAATGATGTGGCTTAACCGTACACGTAAAAAAACTAAAACCTATAGGAAGATGGAATTGGTTTAAATTATTTGATAGTTTGTATGTTTACAGCTTAGCAAAATAATAAAATATGCCTGCCAGGATCCTCGAAGTATGCGCCTTTACTATTCAAACCTGTATTATAGCCGAGCGCGCCGGTGCTGCGCGGGTTGAATTATGTGATAACCCTATTGAAGGCGGTACTACACCGAGCTATGGCACCATAAAACAGGTGCGCGATAAAATAGGGATCGATTTGTTCCCCATCATCAGGCCGCGGTCTGGAAATTACTTTTACAACGAGGATGAATACGCCATTATTAAGCACGATATACAAATTTGCCGTGAGTTGGGCTGCAATGGCATTTCGGTAGGCACACAAACCATAGATGCCGAAATTGATACCGAATGGCTGAAACGCATTGTTGAATGGGCTGGCCCAATGAGCGTTACCTGCAACCGTGCGTTCGATGGTACGCCCGATCCTTTAAAATCGTTAGAAGAACTGATAGCCTGCGGATGCCGGCGGGTACTCACCTCCGGCCAAAAAAGCGCGGCGCCCGATGCCGGCCAGTTGTTGGGTGAGCTGGTTAAACAAGCCGCCGGCCGTATTACAATTATGCCCGGTGCCGGTATTAAATCAACCAACCTGCAAAAACTGGTAGCCGAAAGTAACGCAACAGAATACCATTCATCGGCACGCGCTGTAGCGCCAAATCCTTTAACTTATATTAATAAAGAGGTGAGCGATTATGGAAATGTTTATATTGCCGATGAAGATGAAGTAAGGGCGATGGTGGCTGTTTTGAAGGGGGAAAATTATTAATCGTTTCTTTAAATAAGGGGCAAAAAATAAATCGTTTACCGCAATATTTTTAGGCCATCGATGCGCTTGAAATGCTTTTTATTCAAAGTGATGATCGGCATTTCATTAACTATGCAAGTTGCGGCAATAAAAATATCCCGGAATTCAATCATTTGATTACTCTGGCGCAATTGATGATAAATCTGCGCGGCTTTCTGGGCAACAGTGTCTGTAAAGGGTAATACAGAAAGATCCCCTGTTATATTCTTTACATCGTTTTCCTTCTCCTTATTGGTCGCCCCCCATATATAGTCCATAAAGAGATACCGAAGAAATGAAGAGCTCGGTATTGTCAGAAATCTTGTATAAAGTAGTGCCAAGTTTGTCCTTAGCACGTAAATGTTCAATAAATATACCGGTATCTATTACCATTGTTGTGGTTTCAAGCTTTCGAAAGCATTTTTACCTTCTTCTAAAAACTTCAAATCATCATCAGACCATATCGAAATTTTGGCCAGTTTTTCTCTGTAGGCAATGGTATTAGTAGAGGAATCCTGTTGTATAGTGACACCGAGCCCGATAAGGATTTGTTTTACCAGCGAGCTTTTTTTGTCGGGGATATTGATTGTCAGCTTTTCCATTATGAATCAAATTTACAAAATTTTCGATAAAAACTTGCGCGGAAGGTCTGCTAAAATAGCTTTAGCATTTATTGTTGAACCCACTCTATTAAGTGTTGATTCTGATTTTAAATGGCCGCTCAACGCTCTTTTGAAATTTGCCGTATAGCATCAAAAGCCACCAAAAATGTTGAAAACTTTTTGGTGGTAAAAAGTGGTAATTTGTGGTAAAAGAAAATTACTTTTACCTATTAAATTAAGCCATAGTCTTATAATGCCGCATTTAACCGGAGAATTTGAATGTAAACTGGATGCCAAAGGGCGGATGATGATCCCTGCGGGCCTCAAAAAGCAGCTTCCTGAAGCTGACGGCGAGGGCCTTATGATCAATCGCGGCCTGGAGAAGTATCTGGTTATTTACACAAAATCCGAATGGGACAAAAGACTTGACGAATTGAGCAAACTTAACGAATATGACCGGCAAAACCTGCGTTTTATTCGCTATTTCACCGGCGGAGCCACGGCTTTAATGCCCGATTCGGCCGGCAGGGTGCTTTTGCCAAAGAGTTTGCTTGATTTTGCCGGCATTGGTAATGATGTTGTTTTAACCTGTGTGTTAAACAAAATTGAAGTATGGGATAAGGCTGCCCATACCGAAATGATAAATAACGAGCCTGATAATTTTGCCGAATTGGCCGAAGCGGTAATGGGTAGTAAAGCAAGGAGGATAGATGAGTGAGTACCATACACCGGTTATGCTGCAGGAATGCATTGATGGCCTGGCTATAAAAAAGGATGGCACCTATGTGGATGTAACCTTTGGCGGCGGCGGGCATTCGCGCGAGATTATGAAACATTTGGGGTCCGAAGGTACTTTGCTGGCGTTTGACCAGGATACCGATGCGCAGCAAAATATAATTGACGATGAACGCTTTGTTTTTATAGATCAGAATTTTAGGTATCTGAAAAACTTTTGCCGTTTGCACGGTGCTATCCCGGTTGATGGCATACTGGCCGATTTGGGCGTATCATCATACCAGTTTGACCAGGCCGAACGTGGTTTTTCTATTCGTTTTGACGCCGAGCTGGATATGCGTATGAACCAGGGTGGCGAGCTGACGGCTAAGGATGTGGTAAATAATTATACCGGCGCCGAATTGCACCGCATTTTTGGCGTTTACGGTGAAATTCAAAATGCCAAATCATTGGCCGAAACGATAGTTACCGCCAGGCTTAACGCCCCTATAGTAACCATAGCCGATTTGAAGAACGCGATTATTAACCGCATTCCGAAGGGGAAAGAAAATAAGTACCTGGCACAGGTTTTTCAGGCGCTGCGTATCGAAGTTAACCAGGAGCTGGAAGCTTTGAAGGAATTTTTGGTACAAAGTGCCGAGGTGCTGGCTGTTGGCGGCAGGCTGGTAGTAATGAGCTACCACTCACTGGAAGACAGGCTGGTAAAAAACTTCATTGCCAAAGGCAAGTTTAGCGGCGAAGTAGAAAAGGATTTATATGGTAATAATAAAAGGCCGCTTGATGCTGTAAGCCGTGGGGCTATAACCGCATCGGCAGATGAAATAAGTAAAAATAACAGGGCAAGGAGCGCTAAATTAAGGATAGCTGTAAAAATATGAGCAATCGTTTCCGTACAGAAATTCAGGAGGAGGAAGAAGAGGCAGAAGAGCTTATTGTTGAGGATAAACCCAAAAAAAGGGAGATCCCCGATAATTTCTTTACGCAATTTTTTACCAAGCGCTTTATTACAAGCGAGAAGGCCACCAGCGCCCTGCCTTTTGTACTGTTCATTGCTTTTTTGGGTATGGTGTATATAGGTAATATGCACCTGGCCGAAAAAACCATCCGCGATATTGATGACCTTACTAAGGAGGTGAAAGAACGCAGCTGGGATTTTAAAACTACAAAAGCCGATATGGCTTTTAAAAGTACATTAATTGAAGTGGCCAAACGTGCCGATACCCTTGGGGTGAGGCAAAGCGTTGAGCCGCCAAAAAAGATAACGGTGAAGGAGGATAATGATGAAAATTAGGACTAACATATTGCTTAGGGTGTATATTGCCTTTGGCCTTGTTGTGCTTTTTTCGTTCGCGGTTGTGGTACAGCTTTGCCGGGTACAATTTATACAAGGCGCAAAATGGAAAGCCAAGGCAGTAAACATGACAGCCCAGTTCAGAGATGTCGAAGCCGCGCGGGGTAATATTTTTTCGGTAGATGGCAGCCTGCTGGCCACATCGGTACCCGAGTATGAATTGCATATGGATATGTTGGGAGCAGGGCTTGCTGTTGATAGTATTTTTAATGACAATGTTGATGTGCTGGCGGCAAATTTATCGCAGTTATATGGCGATAGAACGCCACGCGAATATGCCAGGTTACTGCGCGATGCCCGTAAAGACGGATCGCGTTACCAGCTTTTGCACCGCAGGGTAAGCTATCAGGAGTTAAAAAAGATTCGTGAGTTCCCAATTTTCAAAAACAGGAAAACCAAAAATTGCCTCATTGTTTTGCAGCAAAACAAACGCATTTTGCCTTTTCATGCTTTGGCCGCACGCACCATTGGTTATAAAAACGAAAATATTAAAAATCCGGTAGGCTTAGAGGGGGCTTACTCGGCATACATCAATGGCGAAAACGGCAGGCGCTTGATGCAGCGTATTCCCGGCGGAACGTGGATGCCAGTAAATAATGATGAAGATGAGATACCGGCAAAAGATGGCGCCGATATCATGTCGACCATTAATGTTAACTTCCAGGAGATAGCACAGGCGGCTTTATTAAGGCAGCTGGATTCAAGCGCAGCTGATCATGGCTGTGTGGTGCTGATGGAAGTTGCTACCGGCGAAGTGCGTGCCATAGCCAATTTTACCCGTTCAAAAGAAAATACTTTTAAGGAGAGTTTTAATTATGCCATCAGTAACGCTATTGATCCGGGTTCTACCTTCAAGCTGGTGTCATATATGACCCTGCTTGATCAGCATAAACTGGATACCAATACTATAGTAAATGCTGAGGGCGGTAAATACAAGTTCCCCAAGGGGCCAACCATTACCGATACCGAGCATGACAACTATGAAATGACGGTTAAAAAAGCTTTTGAAGAATCATCAAACGTGGCGGCAGCAAAGTTGGTATATGGTCATTATAAAGATAACCCATGGCAGTTTATCAATAAGCTGTACAGCTATCATTTAAATGATAAGCTGCAGCTGCAAATTCCCGGCGAAGGAAGGCCTGTTATAAAAAACCCGGGCAACCGCAGCTGGAACAAGTATTATACCCTACCCGAAATGGCCTATGGTTATGAAATGAACCTTACCCCGTTGCAAATGCTGGCGTTTTATAATTCGGTAGCCAACAATGGTAAAATGATAGCGCCGATTTTTGTGCGCGAGATCAGGAGGATGGGTAGCACCATCGAGCAGTTTAACGCCAGGGTAATTAATGAAAAAGTATGCTCGGATGCTACGCTTGGTAAAGTAAAAAGCATGCTTGAAGGCGTTGTACAGGAAGGTAATTGTAAGCGCGTAATTAAAAACCCCCGTTATACCGTGGCTGGTAAAACAGGTACAGCTCAGGTAGCCGATGGTACAAAAGGTTATAAGGTAAAAAAATATCAGGCATCGTTTTGCGGTTATTTCCCGGCCGATCATCCTAAATATTCGATGATCGTGGTGGTAAATAATCCCACCCGCGGATCGTACCTGGCGGCTAAGGTTGCCGGGCCTATTTTCAGGGAAATTGCCGATAAGGTTTATGCCAATGATATGGAGATAAACCAGCCATCGCCTGTAAGCCTTGTTGGCAATACATCAATGCCTAAGGTAAAGCAGGGCAATTTAAAGGCACTAAAACATGTATATACCAAATTGGGGGTTAAGCCACTATACGCATCGGCAGATGCAGCAGGCAACGGAGTTGATACCAGCAATGGTATACCATTTGAGGATACACGATATAAAGAAGGCACTGTTCCTACAGTAACAGGAATGGGCCTGAGCGACGCCCTGTATGTTTTGGGCAATGCAGGTTATAAAGTAACGGTACGCGGCAGCGGCATGGTAACCACACAATCGGTTACTGGCGGCAGCCTAATACCAAAAGGATCACGCATAACAATTGAACTGCAATGAGGTATTTAAGTGATTTAATAGATGGGTTAGCATTTACCGAGTTACAAGGCAGCGCCGATGTAGAAATTACGTCTGTAGCTTTTGATTCGCGCCAGGTAATTCCGGGGTCGATGTTTGTTGCCGTAAAAGGCACACAGGTTGACGGGCACGATTATATTGACCAGGCTATTAAACAGGGCGCCATCGCTGTTATATGCGAAGATTTACCTGCCCACACCGCAGCCGAAGTTGATTTTTTAATGGTAGCCGATTCGGCTAAGGCATTAAGTTTGGTGGCTGCCAATTTTTACGGTAATCCATCGGCACAGTTAAAGCTGGTTGGCGTCACCGGTACCAACGGCAAAACCACCATCGCTACGCTGCTTTATCAATTGTTTCGCGATCTGGGCTATAAAGCCGGTTTGCTATCAACTGTCGAAAACCAGATTAATGGCCAGGTGATACCATCAACCCATACCACGCCTGATCCTATTGAACTTAACCGTTTGCTTGAAGAGATGGTGACACAAGGCTGCGATTATTGCTTTATGGAAGTTAGCTCGCATGCGGTTGCACAGCACCGGGTAGCCAATTTGCATTTTTCGGGCGGGGTATTTACCAACCTCACGCACGATCATTTGGATTATCATAAAACCTTTGACAGTTATCTGAAGGCCAAGAAAGCCTTCTTTGATGGATTGCCGAAAAGCGCCTTTGCTTTAACCAACAGCGATGATAAGAATGGTAACATCATGCTGCAAAACTCACAGGCGCACCGCAAAACCTACGGGCTAAAAAGCATGGCCGATTACAAGGCCCGCATCCTGGAGAACCAGTTTGGAGGATTGTTATTGCATATTGATAACGAAGAGGTATGGTTTAAAATGGTTGGCACCTTTAACGCTTACAACCTGCTGGCCGTGTACGCCACCGCCATGTTGTTAGAGCAGGATAAAGCCAAAACGCTAACCAGCCTGAGCAAACTAACCGGTGCCGAAGGCAGGTTTGAATATATAGTGGCACCAAATAAAGTAATAGGTATAGTTGATTATGCCCACACGCCGGATGCCGTGCAAAATGTGCTAAGCACCATTCACGACATACGCAAAGGCAACGAAAAAGTAATAACCGTAATAGGTTGTGGCGGAGATCGCGACAAAACCAAACGCCCCATTATGGCCCGCGTGGCCAGCGAATGGAGCGATAAAGTGATCCTGACATCAGACAATCCACGCTCGGAAGACCCTGCCCAGATCATCAAAGACATGATCGAGGGCGTTGACCCGGCGTTTAAACGTCACACAGTGAGCATAGTTGACAGGAGAGAGGCAATTAAAACAGCCTGCATGCTGGCAAATCCGGGAGATATAATCCTGGTAGCGGGAAAAGGACACGAGAAATACCAGGAGTCGCATGGAGTAAAGAATCACTTCGATGATATGGAGGAGTTGGAAGAGCAGTTTAAATTATTGGTGTAGGTGGATGTGCAGATTTCAGATGTGCAGATTTCAGATATGCAAATATGCAAATATGCAGATGAGGAATAGATGTTTGGATTGGGAATTAGTGATTGATGAATTGATAAAATAATGAGTGATAGACCTAACCTGATTGTTGATTTGACTTTCGAGTTTTCTTTAAAGATCATCAGCTTCACCGAGAAGCTGGAAGCGTTAAGGAAATTCAATATGGCTAATCAACTGTTCAGGAGCGGTACATCAATAGGGGCAAATGTTTGCGAAGCGCAGGGAGCGCAAAGCAAGAGCGATTTTAAACATAAATGTAAGGTAGCTTATAAGGAAGCCGAAGAAACCAGGTACTGGTTGTTGTTATGTCAGAAAGCAGAGAGTTACCCCTTTGAACAATCGATGCTCGATGATGTGCAATCAATAGTAAAGGTTTTAGGAAAGATAATTTCCTCGATAAAAGAATAAAAAGTAATTAAATAGAACTGAGAAATTAAAACATTAATCGCAAATCTGCTTATCTCGAATCTGCAAATTATTAATCTGCACATCTGAAATCTGCACATCTGCACATCGCAAAGCCAATGTTATACTACTTATTTAACTATCTAAATAAAAACTACAACATACCGGGACTCGGGGTATTTCAGTATATCACGTTTCGTACGGCATTGGCTGTAATAACATCGTTGCTGGTTACAACCGTTTACGGTCGTAGGCTGATTGATTACCTGCGTTTTAAACAGGTGGGCGAAACGGTTAGGAATTTAGGTTTGGAAGGCCAGATGCAAAAATCGGGTACACCAACTATGGGTGGGCTAATCATTTTGCTGGGGATCCTGGTGCCTACTTTGTTGTTTGCTAAATTAGGTAATGTGTACATCATATTGATGATAGTTACCACTGTTTGGCTGGGCTCCATTGGTTTTTTAGATGATTATATTAAAGTATTTAAAAAGAATAAAGAGGGTTTAGCTGGTCGTTTTAAAATTGTAGGCCAGGTGGGTTTATCGCTGATAGTAGGCTGGACAATGTATTTCAATACCAATATTGTTATTCGCCAGGAAGTAAAATTGCCGGTAATGGTCAACGCCCCGGTTGATTTTCACCTGAAAAAGAATGTACCGGTATACACCCAGGATATACACTCTACCAAAACTACTATGCCTTTTTACAAAAATAACGAGTTGGATTACGGCAAGGTATTAAAGTTTATCGGCCCCGGATATGAGTATTATGCTTTGGTGGTGTTCCTGTTTTTTGTGATACTCATTGTCACCTTTATATCCAACGGGGCAAATATAACGGATGGTATAGACGGCCTGGCGACGGGTACCTCGGCCATTATTGGTATCACACTGGCCATACTGGCCTATGTATCCGGTAATATCGAAATAGCCGACTACCTGAACATCATGTTCATTCCTAACTCGGGCGAGCTGGTGATCTTCGCCGGTGCTTTTGTTGGTGCGTGTGTTGGTTTTTTGTGGTACAACTCCTACCCGGCGCAGGTATTTATGGGCGATACAGGCAGTTTGGCCATAGGCGGTATCATAGCTGTTTTTGCTATCATGATCCGTAAAGAATTATTGCTGCCGGTGTTATGCGGTGTATTTGTGATCGAGAATATGTCGGTAATTATGCAGGTGGGCTGGTTTAAATACACCAAAAAGAAATTTGGCGAAGGCCGTAGGGTGTTTTTAATGGCGCCGTTGCATCACCACTATCAAAAGAAAGGTTTCCACGAAGCCAAAATCGTAACCCGGTTCTGGATCATCGGGATACTGCTGGCGATAATAACGATAATAACGTTGAAGCTGAGGTAGGAGGCGAAGCCCACTAACCCCCTAAAGGGGAAAGATAGCGGAAAGTGAAAAAGAATAAAGATTAAAGATAAGGATAAAGAGATAATGAGTACAAACAACAGCATACCCAATCAAAAGCACCCCCTTCAGGGAGCAAGGGGGGCTATTGTTGTGCTCGGCGCCGGCGAAAGTGGCGTTGGTGCGGCATACCTGGCGCAAAAGCAGGGGTATGATGTGTTTGTGTCGGATTTTGGGGCCATTGCGGATAAGTACAAAAAACAACTGGAAGACTGGAATATCAGCTTCGAGGAAAAACAGCATACCGAGGATTTAATCCTGAACGCGGTTGAGGTGATCAAAAGCCCCGGAATTCCGGATAAAGCGCCGATCATCAAAAAGCTCAAAGAAAAAGGAATTCCGGTAATATCCGAAATTGAATTTGCAGGCAGGTATTGCAACGCGAAGATCATCGGCATAACCGGATCAAATGGAAAAACTACTACCAGCAGCTTAACCTATCATATTTTAAAAAATGGTGGTTTAAATGTTGGGCTGGCCGGCAACATAGGTAAAAGCTTTGCTTACCAGGTGGCTACCGAAAACTTTGATTTGTACGTGCTGGAACTTAGCAGCTTTATGTTGGATGATATGTTTAAGTTTAAGGTAGATATAGCAGTATTGCTCAACATCACACCCGACCATTTAGACAGGTACGATTACAAGCTGGAAAACTACGCGGCATCCAAATTCAGGGTTACGCAAAACCAAACGGCGGCCGACTATTTCATTTACTGCGCAGATGACCCCGAAACCATTAAAGGTATGGCCAACCGGAAATTCGATGCGCAGCTATTACCTTTTTCTATTGAAACTAAGATTGAACCGGGAGCATATCTCGATAACGACAATATTGTCATCAACACAAATCAAGAACATTTTACAATGTCAATTCAAGAACTGGCCTTACAGGGCAAGCACAACATTTACAACTCCATGGCATCAGGTATTGTAGCAAGGGTGCTGGAGTTGCGCGAGGGAACGATCAAAGAGAGCATGGGCAACTTTAAAGCCATTGAACACCGGCTTGAATTTGTAGCCAATATATCGGGCATTCGGTTTATCAACGATTCAAAGGCCACCAATGTTAACTCAACCTGGTATGCTTTAGAAAGCATGAGTACCGATGTAGTATTAATACTTGGCGGTGTTGATAAAGGCAACGATTACGGAATGCTCAAGGATTTGGTAAAGCAGAAGGTTAGATCGATAGTTTGCCTGGGGAAAGACAACAAGCGTATACATGATGCTTTTGAAGATGATGTGCATGTTATAGTAAATACATTCTCGGCCCAGGAGGCTGCCCAGGTGGCTTTTCACCTGGCCGAAAAAGGAGATACTGTATTGTTGTCGCCTGCCTGTGCCAGTTTCGATTTGTTTAAAAATTACGAAGACAGGGGAAACCAGTTTAAAGCAGCGGTGAGGGAACTGTAAGCAGATGTGCAGATTTCAAATTTCAGATGTGCAGATGATAAATAGATAAGATGTTTTGTTCATGGTCCATGGACTATAGACCATGGACAAATAGTAAAGAATTAAGGTAAAATGCATAGGATATTAAACAACACAAAAGGCGACCGCTGGATATGGCTGATAGTGATATTGCTTTCTGTTATATCCTTGTTGGCTGTATACAGCTCAACAGGTACGCTTGCTTATAAACGTGGCGTTGGTGTCGAGTCGATATTGATGAAGCACCTGGCTATGGTTGTGGGTGGCATTATGCTGATGTATATTTCGCACAAGCTGGATTATCGATATTATGCAGGCTTGTCCAAAATCATGATGATCGTGACTATTCCGTTGCTCATCTATACCCTGGTATTTGGTAGCCACATCAATAATGCAAGCCGCTGGATTAATATCCCGCTTGTTGGTTTAAGCTTCCAGACATCAGATTTGGCCAAACTCGCCCTGATTACTTACCTGGCACGTACCTTATCGCGCAAGCAGGAAAATATCAAGGATGTGAAAGAATCGTTTTTGCCCATTATGGGTTCGGTTTGTTTGGTTTTTATATTGATCGCTTTAGCCAACTTATCAACCGCGCTGATGCTGTTTGGCGTAAGTATCTTGTTATTAATTATTGGTCGTATCAGCATAAAGCAGATAGCTATTGTATGCGGCGCAGGGTTTATATTGTTATTGGGTGTTATATTTTTGGGACCAAGGCGGCATACTTATGTTTCGCGCGTAAATACCTTTCTGCACCCCGATTCAACCAAAACAGATAAATCATTCCAGGCCGACCATGCCAAGATAGCCATCGCCAGCGGAGGCCTTTTTGGTAAAGGCCCGGGCAACAGCACCGAGCGGAATTACCTGCCCGAATCATACTCGGATGAAATTTATGCCATCATCGTTGAAGAGTACGGCCTGGTTGGCGGTTTTGCGCTGGTGGGCATTTACCTGTTTTTGTTGTACAGGTGTATAAAAATTATTACCAAGGCGCCCAAGGCGTTTGGCGCATTGCTGGCCTGCGGTTTAAGTTTTAGCCTGGCTATACAGGCCTTCGCCAATATGGCCGTGGCGGTAGGCTTGGGCCCTGTAACAGGTGTGCCGTTGCCGTTTGTAAGTATGGGTGGTACGTCGCTGTTGTTCACCAGTGTGGCCTTCGGCATCATACTATCAGTAAGCAGGGATATAGAGGAACCGAAGAAAGTTGTGGTTGGGGAGATAAGTGTGGCGTAAGCCCCCTAACCCCCTGAAGGGGGAACGATAGTTAAAAGAGTTTAAAAGATGAGAGATAATAGCATAAAAGCAAAAGATGCCAATCAAAAGCACCCCCTTCAGGGGGCGGGGGGGGCTTCGCCGCGCATTATCATAAGCGGTGGCGGAACAGGAGGACACATCTTCCCGGCTATTGCTATTGCCAATGCTTTGAAGGCTATCGACCCTAAAACCGAGATCCTGTTTGTGGGAGCCCTTGGTCGGATGGAGATGGAAAAGGTGCCCGCTGCAGGGTATAAAATTATCGGGTTAGATATCCGCGGCATTCAGCGCGATTCTATCTGGAAAAATGTGATGTTCCCGGTTAAACTGGTAGGCAGCGTGCGCAAGGCGTTGCAAATTATAAAGGATTTTAAACCAGATGCTGCTGTTGGTGTTGGAGGCTATGCCTCGGGGCCGTTGTTGTACGCGGCGTCGATGAAAAAAATACCATACCTTATACAGGAACAAAATTCCTACGCGGGTATCACCAATAAATGGCTTGGCAAGGGAGCGCAAAAAATTTGTGTGGCTTTTGATAATATGGAGCAGTTTTTTCCTGCCGGTAAAATCATCAAAACCGGTAACCCTATCCGTAAAGATTCGGTAAATATAGCCGGTAAGCACATGCAGGCTTTGGAGTTGTACAAGTTATCAACGTTTAAAAAAACTATACTGATAACCGGTGGCAGCCTTGGTGCGCGAACCCTGAATAACAGCATTATGGCTGGTTTGGATAAGCTGATAGCTGCCGATGTGCAAATCATCTGGCAAACCGGCAAGTTTTACTATAAAACGATCATCGAAAAACTGGGCGAAGATTATCACCCGGATGTGAAGATAAGGGAATTTTTAACCCGGATGGATTTGGCTTATGCCGCTGCCGATGTTATTATATCAAGAGCAGGGGCGGGCACCATTGCCGAATTATGTGTGGTGAAAAAGCCCGTTATCCTGGTGCCATCGCCAAATGTGGCCGAAGACCACCAGACAAAAAACGCGCTGGCACTGGTGCAGGAAGACGCTGCCATTTTTGTAGCCGATAGAGATGCCGAAGCGAAGTTGGTGGATAGAGCGATTGAATTATTGAACGACAAATCATTGCAAAAAAAGTTAAGCACTAACATAGGTAAAATGGCTATGCCAAATGCCGATGAAGTGATAGCTAAAGAGCTTTTACAAATAATAAAATAACAATTAAAGTTATGGTCCTCCTTCTCCCAAAAAGGGGAGGACCTTTTTTAAAAACATTAAAATGGAATTACGCGACATACAAAGGGTTTACCTGGTGGGCATAGGCGGCATCGGGATGAGCGGCCTGGCCCGCTATTTCCAGCATTTGGGTTGTATTGTTTGCGGTTACGATAAAACAGTTACCGACCTAACCAACGATTTACACAATGAGGGTATCCAGATTTGTTTTGAGGATAACGCCGATTGTATCCCAATCAGCTTCCAGGAACCATCTGCAGATACACTGGTTATTTATACGCCAGCCATCCCTAAGGATTCGGCTGTGCTTAACTATTTTAAAAATAAAGGATTTGAGCTTTTTAAACGCTCGCAGGTTTTAGGTCTCATCAGCAAAAGCTCATTCACCATAGCAGTTGCCGGTACGCACGGCAAAACCACTACGTCAACCATGGTGGCGCATTTGCTAAAGGCATCGGGTAATGATTGTTCGGCATTTTTGGGTGGTATATCATCCAACTATCAAACCAATGTGCTGTATGGCAAAAACAATGTAATGGTGGTGGAGGCTGATGAGTACGACCGGTCGTTTTTAACACTGTTCCCCGATGTAGCCATCATCACATCCATGGATGCCGATCATTTGGATATTTATGGCGATCATGAACATTTAACAGAATCGTTTAAGCTATTTGCATCGCAGATAAAAAGCGGCGGTACACTGGTACACAAAAAAGGTTTGCCTTTAGATACCGGCTATACTTATGCCCTGGAAGATGCGACTGCCGATGCACATGCAGCAAACATCCGTATTGAGGGTGGCGACTTTTATTTTGATTTTATCAATGCCGAAATCAGTATCCCCGGCATAAAAATGGGTATAGCAGGTACGCACAATATCGAAAACGCTGTAGCTGCTATCGAGGCTGTTTTAAGACTGGATATCCCGGCCGAATCCATTAAAGATGCGCTTGGATCATTCCGCGGTGTTAAACGCCGGTTTGAATACATAGTGAAAACACCAGGGCATATTTATATTGATGATTACGCGCATCATCCCGAAGAATTGCGGGCCTGTATATCATCGGTAAAAAGGTTATACCCTAATAAAAAGCTGACCGCCATTTTTCAGCCTCACCTGTACACCCGCACCCGCGATTTTGCCGATGGTTTTGCTGAGGTGCTGAGCATGGTTGATGAGCTGATACTGCTGGATATTTACCCGGCCCGCGAGCTGCCTATTGAAGGGGTTACTTCAAATATGCTGCTTAACAAAATGTCGCTGGTCAACAAACGTATACTAAGCAAGCAAGGTGCATTAGATGCGGTTAAAAATGAAAAACCCGAACTGCTGCTAACAGTAGGCGCAGGTGATATAGATACACTGGTACATCCATTAAAAGAGATAATGCAGCATGGATAAAAAACTCATTTGGAAGCGCCTTTTAATAGGATTTGCCTGGATAATTTGCCTGGGTAGCCTTGTGGTGCTTATGGGTTTTATCGAATCGAAAAAAGCATCGGTGGTTTGCACCGCGGTAAAAGTAAACATTCCGGGCAACCAGTATTTTATAGATAAACAGGAGGTTGACCAGATATTGCAAGCCAACAGCCATACGCTGGTAGGGCAAAAGCTGGAAAATATTAATATCCAGGACCTGGAAAACAAACTAAGGGCAAATCCATTTATTGAGTTTGCAAAAGTATACACCGAAATGGATGGGGTGCTGATGGTTGAGGTGAGCCAGCGCCAGCCAATTTTAAGGGTAATGAACCATTATGATATGGATTTTTATATCGATCAGCATGGCTTAAAAATTCCGCTGTCGTCAAACTTTACCGCAAGGGTATTGGTTGCCAATGGTTATATCGACGAGTTGTTTACCAATCACGTTGATTCATTGCATACCCAGCTGGCAAAGGATTTATATAAAACGGCCGATTTTATCCGCCGGGATTCATTATGGGATGCCCAGATAGCGCAGATATATGTGAATACCGACCGCGAGATTGAATTGATACCAAGGGTAGGGAGCCAGCGGATTTTAATAGGTAATGCCGACTCGCTAAATGTAAAACTAAGGAACCTGCAAGCCTTTTATAAACAGGTGTTGCCGCACGTGGGGTGGGATAAGTACCGCACCATTAATATTAAATACACCAACCAGGTAATTGGTGTAAAAAACCAACTGACAAAAGCAGATTCGGCCAAAATGAAGGCATTAAAGCTGGATTCGCTTAAAATGAAAAAGGATACATCTCAAATAAAAATGTAATATGGACAAAAGCTCAACACAAGAAAAAAGTTCACCAATTGTAGTAGGATTGGATATCGGGACTACTAAAATATGCGTCATCGTTGGTCGCAGGAGCAAGAATGGAAAGATTGAGGTATTAGGAATTGGTAAAGCAGAATCTGCGGGCGTAACCCGTGGGATGGTTTCAAATATAGATAAAACCGTACAGGGTATTACCCAGGCGGTTGATATTGCCGGTGCGCAATCAAATGTTGATATCAAGGTGGTATTTGTAGGTATTGCCGGTCAGCATATTAAAAGCTTGCAGCACCGCGGCTTAATAACCCGCCGCGATTTGCAGTCGGAGATAAGCCGCAAGGATATCGACAAACTGATCGAGGACATGTACAACCTGGTAATGCCTCCGGGCGAGGATATTATTCATGTGTTGCCGCAGGAGTTTACGGTTGATAACGAGCCTGGGATTAAAGACCCTATTGGCATGGCAGGCGTACGTTTGGAAGCCAACTTCCACATCATATCCGGCCAGGTTACGGCTATTAAAAATATTGTAAAATGCGTTAATAAGGCCAACCTGGATAGCCAGGACCTGATACTGGAGCCATTGGCATCTTCTGAATCTGTTTTGAGCGAAGAGGAAAAAGAAGCTGGTGTTGTTTTGGTTGATATTGGCGGTGGTACTACCGATGTGGCCATTTTTCATGAAGGCATAATCCGCCATACTGCCGTTATCCCTTTTGGGGGTAACAGTGTAACCGAAGATATACGCGAAGGCTGCTCTGTAATGCGCAACATAGCCGAGCAGTTGAAGGTAAGGTTTGGATCGGCCCTGGCTGATGAGAACAAAGAAAACGAGATTGTTTGTGTACCCGGTTTACGCGGCCGCGAGCCCAAAGAGATAAGCGTTAAAAACCTGGCTTACGTAATACAGGCCCGCATGGAAGAAATTGTGGAGCACGTGTACTACGAAATAAAATCATCTGGCTACGAGAAAAAGCTGATTGCCGGCATAGTAATTACAGGTGGTGGCGCGCAGCTTAAACACCTGCGCCAATTGGTAGAGTTTGTTACCGGTTTAGATTGCCGCGTGGGTTACCCAACCGAGCATTTGGCCAAGAATGAAGTGCTGCCAAAAAACATTTACGAAGAGCTGCAAAGCCCAACGTTTGCAACCGGTATAGGCCTTTTGATAAAAGGTATCCAGAAAACGGAGTACATGAGTGTAGATGTGCCGGTTGAAAAAGCCCAAAAAACCAAGTTTGAGGGTAAAGGAAAAGAGGGTGGTTTATTTGACAGGTTGTTAAAGAAAAGCATCACCTTTATTAAGGATGATATAAACGATGAAGACTTTTTGAAATAATTATACACAATAGTTAAGATTTTCCACATTGTAGACATTTGTGGAAAACTCTTGTGGAAAAAGTACTATTATTACGATGGTTAAATCTAAATGTTGGTAAAATCACATATAGCTGAAAACGAAGATTATGCAGTTTGAGATGTTAAAAGAAAAATCGTCAATCATCAAAGTAATTGGTGTTGGCGGTGGCGGTGGTAACGCCGTAAACCATATGTACAGGCAGGGAATTACCGGTGTCGACTTTATAATTTGTAACACCGATGCCCAGGCGCTGGAACTTAGCCCTATACCAAACAAGGTACAATTGGGCGCCAGCCTTACCGAAGGTATGGGGGCCGGTTCGATACCTGAGGTGGGAAAAAACTCTGCAATAGAAAATATCGACGATATAAAACAAATGCTGGGCGTTAACACCAAAATGTTGTTTATTACCGCAGGTATGGGTGGCGGCACCGGTACCGGTGCAAGCCCTATTATAGCCAAAGCTGCCCGCGAAATGGACATATTAACCGTAGGCATTATAACTACGCCATTCTCTTTTGAAGGTAAACGCCGCAAAATGCAGGCCGATGCCGGGATGGAAGAACTGCGTAAATATGTCGATTCGTTCCTGGTGATCTCGAACGACAGGTTGCGCCAGATTTTTGGTAACCTTACCATGAGCTCGGCTTTTGGGCAGGCCGATGATATATTAACCACAGCTGCCAAAGGCATCGCCGAGATTATAACCTTACCAGGCTATATCAACGTCGACTTTAAAGATGTGCGCACCGTAATGAAAGATAGTGGCGTATGTATCATGGGCAGCAGCAGCGCCGAAGGCGAAGGCCGTGCCTTAAAGGCTGTTGAAGGCGCGTTAGCTTCGCCATTATTAAAAGATAACGAGATAGAAGGTGCCCGTTACATTTTGCTTAACATCAGCTCGGGCCTTAAAGAGGTTACCATGGATGAAGTGAGCATTATTACCGATTACATACAGGAAGAGGCCGGTTTGGCTGCCGACCTGATTTGGGGTAACTGCGTTGACGAAAACCTGGAAGATAAGCTATCAGTAACTATAATAGCAACCGGTTTCCAAACCAAAGACGAGCGCGAAAAAGAGATCAGCAACAAAAAAATAGTATCGATGCTGGTACCCGAAAACGCACCGTTGGTGAAACCTGTAAATGAATTTATAAACCCGGTTAAAGCCAACACACCTGCTCAGCCATATATTAAACACAAAGAGGAGCCTAAGCAAACCGGTTTGTTTGATATGTTTGGAGCCACCGAGAAAAGGGACGACGATGTAGTTAAGTTTAATCTGCACGAAGAGGAGCAGGAAGAAGAAAACGAGCAGGATATGGCTGGCTTCACTTTTAAAATGAGTGAACCCGAAACGTACAGTGCGCCAGTACAGGAAGCCCGCAAGCCCGAGCCTGTGCCAACTCCCGTCCCTGAGCCGGAGCCGGTAGCCCTTGCGGGCGCTGATGATAATAAAACAAACGAATCGATAGAGGAACAGCTGAAAAAATCGCGCGAGCGTATCATGCGCCTTAAAGATTTGAGCATGAAACTACGTACAGGCAACATCCAGGAGCTGGAAAATGTACCTGCTTACAAACGCAAAGAAGTTGCGCTGCAGGATACCCCAAAATCTGACGAAAGCGCCATCTCCCGTTTCAGCCTGATGCCCGATAACGAAGGCAACACCGAGATAAGGAGAAATAACTCGTTTTTGCATGATAATGCTGATTAGTATCAAGTAGTAAGTATCAAGTAGCAAGATAAAAAAGCGCAAAGCCGTTATAAGTAATTAATCATTCTTATTAGCGGCTTTTGTGTTAGAGTAGGACAGGGTTCGTACTGCCATCAAAAGTCTTGCTACTTGCTACTTACTACTTGATACTTGATACTCTTCCGCGGGTTATAAGCTATTCTAAAAAGTTATAGCTATTGTGGCAAGGCTTCTTTACAGCTATATTTGCATATTATTCACGATTAACGGTAAATTATTTTGGATTTATTTGATAAAATAACAAAAAGCTTGGGCGGGCCGCTGGGCCAGCACCAAAAATGGTCACATGGTTATTTTTCATTTCCCAAACTGGAGGGGGAAATTGGGCCGCATATGCAGTTCAATGGGAAAGAGCATTTGGTTTGGAGCCTTAATAACTACCTTGGCCTGGCCAACCATCCCGAAGTAAGGGAAGCCGACGCCAAAGCAGCTGCTGATTACGGTATGGCCTACCCTATGGGGGCCCGTATGATGTCGGGAAACTCCATTCATCACGAAGAACTGGAGAATAACCTGGCCGCGTTTGTAGGTAAAGAAGCCGCTTTTTTATTAAACTATGGTTACCAGGGAATGGTATCCATTATAGATACCCTGGTTGACAGGAACGATGTTATTGTTTATGATGCCGAATCGCATGCCTGCATTATTGACGGCGTTCGTTTGCACATGGGCAAACGTTTTGTTTACCAGCATAATGATATTGAAAGTTGCAGAAAACAACTGGAGCGTGCTACCAAATTAACCGAACAAACCGGTGGTGGTATATTACTGATTACCGAAGGTGTTTTTGGTATGTCGGGTGCGCAGGGTAAATTGAAAGAGATTGTAGATCTTAAAAAAGATTTCAATTTCCGTTTATTAGTTGATGATGCACACGGTTTTGGTACCATGGGCAAAACCGGCGCAGGCACACATGAGGAGCAGGATGTTGTTGAAGGTGTAGATGTATACTTTGCTACGTTTGCCAAATCAATGGCGGGTATAGGCGCTTTTGTTGCTGCTGATGAGCAGATAGTACACTTTTTACGTTACAATATGCGTTCGCAAACATTTGCCAAGGCTTTGCCGATGCCGATGGTATTGGGTTTAAAAAAACGCTTTGAATTGTTAGTGTCGCAACCGGAACTGCGTGAAAAACTGTGGCTCATCTCGTCAACCTTACAAAAGGGTTTAAAAGAGCGCGGCTTCAACCTGGGCGTTACCAATACCATGGTTACTCCGGTATTTTTAGAGGGAAACCTTTACGAGGCCACCAGCCTAACCCGCGACCTGCGCGAAAACTACGGCATCTTCTGCTCTATAGTGATCTACCCGGTTATCCCTAAAGGATTAATATTATTAAGGCTTATCCCAACTGCCGCACACTCGCTCGAAGATGTGGAGCGCACCCTAAACGCTTACAGCGAAATGGGCGAAAAACTAAAAGCAGGACATTATAAAGAGAATAAGCTGGAGATAGCGTAATTTGTAGATGTGCAGATATGCAGATTTCAGATGTGCAGATTTTTAAGTATTAAAGTGAAGGGCCTCGATTTGAGGCCTTTTGCTTTAATATCCTCGTCATCGCGGGCTTAAAATCCGCTGATTCTGAAGGGAAATAATATTCAAAAATAAAAAACTGTCATGCTGAGTTGTAAAATTTCGCGAAATTCTGAAGGGAGAATGACAATCAAAAAATAAACGACTGTCATGCTGAGGTACGAAGTATCTATTAACAAACTTTGCTGGCGGTATGCATGGCGTACAATAGATCCTTCGCTACCGCTCAGGAAGACAGAAAATGAAACTTGTCATGGGTAGGAACGAAGCATCTATTGGCGAACTTTTATATCGGTCATGCACAAGCTAATAGATGACAGGAAAATCGGAGGTATCGTGGGCGAATACAACTCTCCAACGATGTCGGCCGAATTTAAAAATCCCCATTAGCGATTTGAAATTGTATCGGCGCAGTTGCTTTGCCGGGACTAATAAATCAAACAATCATCTGCACACCTGGAATCTGCATATCTGCACATTAGGTAGCTTAGTGCTTAAAAAAAGTCAGATAAACCTGTTTCACAATATGATAAGCAGCAAATGCGAAAAATAGTATGGCTATGCCCGTATTGATTAACCGGTTGCTAAGGGCAAATTTGCTTTGCATGTACCGGGCAAACTCTGCATATAAAAAGAGGCATAAAAAAGCGCCGGCTGCCGAGCCAATACTAAATATCACCAAAGCAACTTTACCGGTTAGGATCCATTCGTGCGTAATAAGGTAGGTGCCGGTTATCATCCAAAACGGCACCTGCACCGGGTTTAAAAAACCCAGTAAAATGCCGTACTTAATACTATCATGTTCTGACTTGCGGGGTTCTGGCGGTTTTTTGCGATTAGCCCAGGTAATTGTCCCCATCACGGTAAATAAAACAACCATTACCCAATCTATAATTACGCTTAAATGCATCTGGCTTGATAACCAGTCGGCAGCGTGCATAATAAAGTAAGTAAAGAAAAATTCTACACACGAAAAAGCTATAATAAAGCGCATGGCCTCTTTCATGCCGCGGTTTATAGTAAGTTGCAAAAGTGCCAGGTTGATGTTACCGGGCGGGATGTAACCAATAAAATTGGCTATAAGCCCGATAAAAAAGGTAAGGAATATCATTGGCGCAAAGATAGGGAGTAGATGTGCAGATGTGCAAATTATAGATGTGCAGATGTTGATCAGAATTTTCAGAATTTAAAAATGAACAGAATCCTGTAAATTCAATAATTCTGAAAACCGCGCAGCGCTCTTGAGCACACTCCAAAATAAATAACTGAGAAAAATTCTGATTCAGACATAATCTGCATATTTGCACATCTATAATTTGCACATCCGAAATAATGCCAACTGATAAAATAGTATCCCTGCTTCCGTCTGCTACCGAAATAATATGTGCCCTGGGGCTTCAGGATAACCTGGTGGGCCGATCGCATGAGTGCGATTATCCCGAATTTGTAAAACAGCTGCCGGTTTGTACCGAAGCTAATTTTCCTGATGGGTTAAGCAGTGCCGCTATTGATGTAAAGGTGAAGGAGTTGCTGGCCGATGCTTTATCTGTTTACACCGTTAAACGCGAAGTGATTAAACAATTGATCCCTGATGTAGTAATTACGCAGGATCAGTGCGAGGTTTGTGCGGTATCATTGGCCGATGTTGAACTGGCATTGGATAATTACCTTGATAAAAAAGCCAGGATAGTTTCTTTACGCCCCAATAGTCTTGATGATATTTTTAACGATATCGCCACTATAGCCGATGCCATGGGCGTGCCACAAGCCGGTGCCGAACTATTGGAGCTGTTGAACGAGCGGGTTGACATTGTTAAACACAAATTGAAATTTGCCGAAAGCAAACCTACTGTGGCCTGTATCGAATGGCTTGAACCCGTGATGGTATCGGGCAACTGGGTGCCCGGTCTTGTTAGCATTGCCGGCGGTACGCCTGTACTGGCACAGAACGGTAAACACTCGCCCTACGTAAGCTGGGACGATATCCGGCTACAGAACCCCGAAATTATAGTAGTGATGCCTTGCGGTTTTTCGATAGAGCGTACGTTAAAGGAGATTGACGTTTTGATGCAGTTGCCCGGCTTTGCCGAGTTAAAGGCTGTAAAAAACAATCAGTTGTACATAGCAGATGGTAACCAGTACTTTAACCGCCCCGGCCCACGTATAGTTGACTCTATAGAAATTCTGGCCGAAATCATCCGTCCTAAACAATTTGCTTTTGGGTATGAGGGTGAGGGATGGATTAAGTTTAGCCTATAACCCGCGGAATTTAATTTAAAGTTGTCGCGCTTTTTTAATGAATGGTTTGGTCATCAAGGCGTACCGTCCCAGGGTGTTTCAGGGTGTACCAGGGCGTTTCACCCTGTACCAGGGTGTTTCAGGCCGTACCAAGGTGTTTCACCCCGTGCCAGGGCGTTTCACCTCGTACCAGGGTGTATCACCTCGTACCGGTACACACAGCACACAGTTTGCAACGATTTTGAAAAATACAGCGATAATAATATCTCAACTTATTAAAATTATTTAAAAAGTTCCTTATATTTAGCTGCCCATTATTATCTAACATAACCCAACTATGCGCAAAATCTTTATCCTGACGCTGTTTGCAGCATTTTTTATAAGTACAGCCTTCAAAACTACCGATGCTGTAAAATTTAATGCCGCCGATCTGCGCATCAGCTGGGAGGTTATGGATAACAATTATCAGAATAAAAATGAAGCGTTAACCGCACTGGTAATTACCAATAACGGTAAAAATGTTTTGCCGGCGGGCGGGTGGAAGTTTTACTTTAACTCGGGCCGTGGTTTTACCGAGAATGCGGTAAGCGGCAACGCTAAAATAAACCAGGTAAACGGCGATTTATACAGTATTACCCCAACCGGGAGCTTTAAAGATTTGAAACCAGGCGAATCGGCCCGGATAGAATACGTAAACGAAGACCCCGTAGTAAACATTACCGATGCTCCTGAAGGCATATACATGGTTTGGGATGAACAACCCGAAAAAGGCTACAGCATTGGTTCTTTTGATATCAAGCCGTACAAACCAAGCTACGCCGGCCTGGTAACCCCCGAAATTGTTTACGACAGGAACAAAACGGTTACCGATATTCGCGCCGATCAGTTGCCTAAAATATTGCCTACGCCGGTAAGCTATACCGAAACCGGTGGTACGTTTATAATCGACGGAAAAACGCCGGTTGCTGCCGATGGAGCCTTTGCCAGGGAAGCAGCTTACCTGGCAAACGGCTTTAGTAAGGTATTGGGCAGGCCATTAGCTATTTTGGCCAGCACATCGGGTGCTGGTATCACATTAAAAAAAGTTGAGGGTATTGCTCCTGAAGGATACGAACTTAAGGTAAATGCGCAGGGTGTTGTCATTAACGCTTCTACGGCTGCCGGTGCTTTTTATGGCATCCAATCCTTAACAAACCTGGTTTCGCCCGCTGCATGGGCTAAAGCCGAAAAGAGCATCAAAATTCCTTGTGTAGATGTAAAGGATGCTCCCCGCTTTGCCCACCGCGCCGTAATGCTGGATGTGGCCCGTAATTTCCAGACCCAGAAACAAGTTATTAAACTGATTGAGGCCATGAGCCTTTATAAGCTTAATGTTTTGCACCTTCACTTAACGGATGACGAGGGCTGGAGAATTGAAATCCCATCGTTACCTGAACTTACTTCAGTTGGTTCAAAACGCGGGCATACGCTGGATAGCAAAAATCATCTGCCTGCATCCCACGGTTCGGGACCCGATGTAAATAATCCATACGGCTCGGGTTTTTATACTAAGGCGGAGTACATCGAAATATTAAAATACGCTACCGATAGGCACATCATCGTAATCCCCGAAATTGAAACACCCGGCCATGCCCGTGCATCTATCAAAGCCATGGATGCCCGTTATGACCGGTTGGTTGCCGAAGGGAAAAAAGACGAAGCCACCAAATATTTGCTGCGCGATTTGGACGATAAATCTGAATACCGGTCTGTACAATATTGGAATGATAATGTGATTAACGTATCGCTGCCGTCAACATATACTTTTGTTGAAAGGGTTGTTGATGATTTGATAACCATTTACAAAGAAGCCGGTGCGCCATTGCCTGGTATTCACTTTGGCGGCGATGAAGTGCCGCCTCATGTTTGGGAAAAATCGCCGGCCTACCTAACTTTAAAGGCCAGCCACCCCGAAATTCAAAATACCGGCGATTTATGGTATTATTTTTACGGCCGGGTAAACCAGATATTAAAAACAAAAGGTATTCACCTGGCGGGATGGGAAGAAATGGCCCTGCGCAAAACAAAGATAGACGGTAACGACACCTATGTGCCCAATCCCGATTTTACCGGCGAGCATTTGCAGGCCGATGTATGGAACAACGTTTTAGGCGGCGGGCAGGAAGACCTGGCCTACAAGCTGGCCAATGGCGGTTATAAAGTGGTGCTTACCTGTGTTACCAACTTGTACTTTGATATGGCCAACTACAAATCATTTGATGAGCCGGGCTATTACTGGGGCGCGTTTTTGGGAATCGATAAATTTTACTCCTTTATCCCATATGACTACTTTAAAAATGCCGATGTTGACAAAAACGGCGCGCCCATAAACCAAAACATATTTTTAGGTAAGCAGCGCCTTACCGATTATGGTAAAACCAATATCATTGGTTTGCAAGGCGCACTATGGGCCGAAACAGTTAAAGGTCCCGAGCGTATGGATTACATGATATTCCCCCGCCTGTTTGGCCTGGCCGAACGGGCATGGGCGGCAGACCCGGCCTGGGCTACCGAAAAAGACCCCATAAAAGCAAAACAGGAATATGAATTAGCATGGTCGACATTTTTAAATGTGTTAGGCAAACGGGAGCTACCTCGCTTAAGTTACTACAATGGGGGCTATAATTACCGGGTACCTAAGCCAGGCATTAGCCTGCAGGATGGTAAATATTCAAGCAATATCGAATTTCCAGGCTTAACTATCCGATACACCACCAACGGTAAAGACCCCGATGCCAACAGCAAAATATACACAGGTCCTGTTGATTATAAAGGAGGCGAAATTAAATTCCGCGCCTTTGACCCGAAGGGTAGGGGAGGCAATGTAGCTACAGGGGGCGAAGCCACCGAAGGAAAGAAACAGGGATCGACTTTATAAGTTTGAAGTCCGGGGTCTAAAGTCTTAAGTAAAAAAGATCCGCAGATCAAACAATTAACTGCGATTTTTTTGCATCAATGACCAATGACAGCGCAGCGAAATGACTAAATCTTATGCGTAAATCCGTTATATATCATTTGCGACGCTAAAAAGGTTACCACTACCGCAAATACCCAACGCAGCCAGCCGGATGAGCTGGTATGTACCAATATTTTTGAGCCACTTATCGCACCTAATAAAACGCCTATAGCCACTGGCATGGATAATCCGGGGTCAATATATCCGCGTTGCAGGTAAACCACCGCGCTTGCTGCAGCGGTAACCCCTATCATAAAATTACTTGTTGTGGTTGATACTTTAAAGGGGATACGCATAATGGTATCCATAGCCAGTACTTTTAACGCACCCGACCCTATGCCTAACAGCCCCGAAATTGTGCCTGCAAACATCATCATAAAAAACCCACCGCCTACATTTTTTACTTTATAGGCTACCGAACCACCGGCAGTTGGGTAGGTACTGTTCAGCTTCAGTTTTTCGGCCAGTACGCTGGGCTCCTGGTTTATGGATTCCACCTTTTTCTTTAACGACATGATGGCCGATAGGATAAGGATAACCCCAAACAAAATGGCGATGAAATGGGTAGGAATATAAACCGCTATAAGTGCGCCTACCATAGCGCCGGCAGTTGTAGCTATCTCCAAAAACATGCCCAGCCTGATGTTGGTAATGCCCTCTTTAACATAAGCAGCTGCCGAACCCGACGATGTTGCAATTACAGATACCAGCGATGCGCCGATAGCGTAATGAATATCTACCTTCAAAAGCAAGGTAAGCAATGGAATAATAACCACTCCTCCACCCAAACCGGTTAATGAGCCCAGCAATCCCGCAAAATAGGAGCCGATAAGTATAATAAGCGTTAGTACAATTACCGACATAGTTTGCAGCGATATTGGACTACGAAAGTAATAATAACTTTTTTAGATAAGATGCTTCTTTTTGGTTCATTGGTTCACGTGTTCATTGATCTTTTGCATCGGCTACTCCTTTGCAATTGAACTGAATAAGCCAACTCGAAAATAGAAGCGACACCAATGAACTAATGAGCCAGTGAACCAATCAACTAATCAGAACCAGTGAACTATATTATATTTTGATAAATAACATAGATAATACAATCCCGATTAATTTGTTTTGCTATTTTAAGCCCTTTAAAATTAAATACATGAACAAAAAAGCCTGCCTGTTTACAATTTTATCTGCGCTGTTCCCAATGCTGCTTGTTGCCCAAATAAAACTACCGGCCAACATGTTTTTAAAAAAACTCCCCAATGGATTGGATGTATTGGTTGTTGAAGATAATAGCGTGCCCCTGGCCACCATCATGATAACTACTAAAAATGGCTCCTATACCGAAACTCCAAAATTTAACGGGCTAAGCCACTTATATGAGCACATGTTTTTTAAAGCCAATAAAGATTATAAAAACCAGGAAGATTTTTTAGACCGTGTAAGCGAACTGGGCATGCAGTTTAACGGATCGACAACGTATGAAAATGTGAACTATTATTTTACCCTGCCCAAGTTTAACCTGAACCAGGGGTTAGATTTTATGAATTCGGCCATCCGTTATCCCTCTTTTAACGCCGAAGAGATGGCGAGGGAAAATATTGTTGTTGATGGCGAGTTTCAACGCCAGGAATCGAGCCCGACATTTGCTTTGAGCGATGCTATGGACCATCATATGTGGGGCAATTTGTACAGCCGCAAAAATGCTATTGGCAACCATGATGTCATCCGTTCGGCTACGCCCGATTTGATGGACTCTATCAAAAATAAATATTATTATCCAAACAATTCCCTGTTAACCGTTGCCGGCGATGTGGAGCACCAGGATGTTTTTAAAAAGGTGGAAGCCATTTATGGCAGCTGGAAACCATCAAAGTTTGATCCCTTTAAAAAGTGGCCTATACCGGAGTTTAAACCATTGGTAAAACCCGATTATTTTATGGTAGAATCGGCGCTGAGCAACGTGCCCTTTATTATGATTGACTGGCAGGGGCCAGATACCCGCAACGATGTACAGTCAACCTACGCGGCAGATGTATTCAGTTATATTTTAAACCAAAACTCGTCAACGCTCAAAAAGGCGCTGGTACAATCGGGGCTGGCGCTTGATGTAAGCATCAGTTATTTAACATTAAGCCATGTTGGGCCTATCACCTTGTTTGTGGTACCCAATCCTGATAAAATTAAGGAGTGCATGGCCGAAATAAAACGACAACTGGAATTGATGGATAAAGCTGATTATGTAACCGATGAGCAAATTACCACATCTAAACAAAAACTGGGCATCTTAAAGGTGCAGGAAGAAGAAGTCGCGTCGGACTTTGTTCAGGTTTTATCGTTCTGGTGGTCATCAGCATCCTTGGACTATTATACCACTTACAACACCAGGTTAAACCAGGTAACCCGGGCCGATTTGCAAAGCTATGTGCGCAAGTACATAAAAAACAAGCCCTACTGCGCCGGCATGCTCATCAACCCTCAACTGGCTGCACAGGTAAACCCTAAAACTTTTTTCAACGCATCGAACTGATTTAAGTCCGAAGTTTAAAGTCCTAAGAATTTCAATTGCTTTCGATGATGACAATTGACAAATGATATAAAACCTATATTCTAATGAAGAAAATATTTGTAACGTTTTTTTTTATCTGTGGAAGCCTGTCTGTTATGGCCCAGTCAGAAACAACGTCGTTTGATGTGGACGGGATAAAGGTAATTTTTAAGCCTACACTAAAAGATATTATCAACGTGCGCATGTTTTACCGGGGCGGCGTAACCAATTACCCGGCCAGCCAGGCAGGTATTGAAAAATTTGCACTGGAGGCTACTACCGAGTGCGGCACCAAAAAATATACGGGCAACGTATATCGCGACAGGGCCGATGTTTACGGCATTGACGTAGCGTCGGAAGGCGAATACGATTATGGTAATATCCAGATGCAGTGCATCACCAAATATTTTAACGAGGGCTGGGACTTATTTACCGAATCGGTTGTAAACCCTGTTTTTGAAGCAGGCGAAGTGGAATTATTGCGGAGTAAAATAGTAGCCAAAATGCGCGAAGATCAATCAAACCCGGATAAGCGTGCAGAGCAACTGGTTTTGCAAAATGCCTTCGAAGGCACGCCTTATGCCACCGACCCTGATGGCACCGAGGAGATCCTGAGCAAATTAACAGCGTCCGATCTTAAAAACTATTATGGCTCCATCTTCAACAAAAACAGGATGTTTATTGTAGTGGCCGGTAAAATCAGCAAAGAGGTGCTCATTGCCAAAATAAAGGCATCATTTGCCAACATCCCATCTGCACCATACACACCTGTTGCCTTACACGAACCGGCCTGGAACGATTACAAGGTGGTTAAGGAAGACCGCAACCTGCAAACCAACTACATAGATGCTATCATGAATGGCCCAACATTTAATAGCCCCGATTATGTGGCTTATCGTGTAGGTATTTCGGCGCTGGGTGGATCGTTATTCAGCGAGTTACGTACCAAGCTTAATCTGTCATATGATCCCGGTACGTATTCTGTAATGCAGCATATGCCTTATGCTTTAATGTACGTGAGTACAACCAGCCCAAAAGAAGCCGTAACAGCTATGAACGAGCAACTGAATAAAGTATTAAGCTACGGCTTAAGCCCGGAGGGACTTAAGCGCATAAAAAGCAGCTTTATTACCACCAACTATATCAAGCAACAAAGCACCGCCTCCATAACCGGCAGCCTGGGCATTGCCGAAATTTTGGGCGGCTGGCAACTTGCTGAAGACCTGCCCAAAGCCATCGAAAACGTAACGGTTGACCAAATAAACCAAGCTATGCAAAAATACATCGTCGGCCTGCGCTGGAGCTACTTAGGAGACCTGAAAAAGGCAGACGAAGCTGATGCCGCGTTTAAGATGACTGTTGGTCATTAGTCATTAAGGTAACTTGAATTTATGGGTAATCGTTTAGAAGATTTAGAAATTTATAATTTATCTCAAATATTTGGCGAACAAATATGGGAGCTGGTTATAAAATGGGATTATTTGGCGAAAGACGCCATTGGTAAACAGTTGGTAAGGTCAGCTGATTCTATTGCCGCCAATATTTCTGAGGGATTCGGGCGATTTCACTACAAGGAAAACAAAAACTTCTGCTATTTCAGTCTTGGGTCTATCCTGGAAACCAAAACAGGGCTACAGAAGGATAAAAGCAGAAAATTGATTGAGGAAGAGCACTATCAATTACTAATGAAACAATTAGAACTTATCCACCTAAAACTAAACGCCTACATCAAATTCATTGGCAAAAATATCCTCAATGACCAATGACAATCTGCAAAAATATAGGCACCAATGACTAATGACCAATGACTAATGACTAATTTCGCCCCATGGGTTATAAGAGTTTACAGGCTTGTATTGCCGACCTGGAAAAACATGGTCATTTGGTGCGGATTAAGGAGGAAGTGGATCCTCATTTACAGATGGCGGCTATCCACTTGCGGGTATTTGAAAACCAGGGGCCGGCCATACTTTTCGAAAATGTAAAGGGGAGTAAGTTTCCGGCAGTATCTAATTTATTTGGTACGCTGGAGCGGTCTAAATTTATCTTCCGGGATACGCTGGAGAAGATCAAAACACTCGTCGAACTAAAAAAGGATCCTATTAAGGCTATTAAAAATCCTTTTAAATATGCCAATGTAGCGCTTACAGCCTTATCGGCATTGCCCATGAAAGGTAGTGGAAGGGGCGCCCCCGTAAACTTTGGCAAATGTAACATCAGCGATATCCCGCAGATAGTAAACTGGCCTATGGATGGCGGGCCTTTTGTAACCATGCCACAGGTATACACCGAAGATGCCGATAAACCCGGCATCATGAATGCAAACCTGGGCATGTACCGCATACAATTGGCCGGTAACGATTATATTTTGAATAAAGAGATAGGCTTACACTACCAGCTACATCGTGGTATTGGGGTACATCAAACCAAAGCCAATGCAAAAGGCCAGCCTTTAAAAGTGAGCATTTTTGTTGGCGGCCCGCCAAGCCACCCGGTGGCTGCCGTTATGCCGCTGCCCGAAGGCTTATCTGAAATGACCTTTGCAGGCGCCCTGGGTAACCGTCGTTTCCGCTATTTTTATGATGATGAGGGTTTTTGCATTTCCTCGGATGCCGATTTTGTGATAACCGGCACTGTGATGCCAATGGAAAATAAACCAGAAGGCCCTTTTGGCGATCACCTGGGTTATTACAGCCTCGCCCATGATTTTCCTTTGTTAAAAGTGCATAACGTATATCATCGCAAGGATGCCATCTGGTCGTTCACGGTGGTAGGGCGGCCGCCGCAGGAGGATACCAGTTTCGGCGCATTGATCCACGAGATAAGCGGGGCAGCCATCCCGAAGGAGATACCGGGCCTGCACGCCGTTAACGCCGTTGATGCGGCAGGCGTTCACCCATTATTATTTGCAATCGGCAGCGAGCGTTATACGCCCTACATTAAAGAACGAAAACCACAGGAGATACTAACCATCGCCAACCACATTTTAGGTAAAAGCCAGCTAAGCCTTGCAAAATATTTGCTAATAGCTGCTCAGGAAGATGACCCGAGCCTGGATGTAAATAATATTGCGGCATTTTTACATCATATACTGCAACGCGTTGATTTTACCCGCGACCTGCACTTTTATACCCGCACCACCATTGATACCCTTGATTACAGCGGCGACGGACTGAACACCGGTAGTAAAGTAGCCATAACCGTAGCCGGCGATATTAAGCGCGAACTTTGGGCAGAGCTACCATCCTGGTTTGATTTGCCCCGCCCGATAACCAATATTAAAATGGCCATGCCAGGCGTATTGATGGTTGAAGTGCCCAAGCATGTGAATCATAAGGATATCGATAATGTTATCAGCATTATTGAATACCGGCTGAAAGAGGAAGAAGATGAACTGGGCGGACTGGCGCTCATGGTACTATGCGATGACGCAGCCTTTGCAGCAGCCAATATCAACAACTTTGTATGGGTAACCTTTACACGCAGTAACCCATCGCACGATATTTATGGTATAGGCAGCTTCACCGAGCACAAACACTGGGGCTGCAGCGGCCCGCTTATTATAGATGCACGCATTAAACCCCACCATGCACCGGCATTGGAGCGCGACCCTGAAGTTGAAAAGCTGGTTGATAAAATGGGCGAAAAAGGGGGGGCTTTGTACGGATTGATTTAGGTTAGAATTGATGCAAGGGGCGCATATTAATGCTAATTGAAAAAAGTACGTTAACCGGCTTGCCTGGAGTGTTTTTTGCAGGCAATATTCTAACCGGCGTACCGGTTCAACATTTGGAGGTTGTTTAAGGCATTGCCCATAGTGTTGTTAAAATAAGCATAAACCGTTTTGCCGTCTGCCAGCCATTCTTTTACATATTGTGCATATTCATATAAAAAGTCATCGGCATAGCTGCCGCGGTATCCCCCTTCGGGGCCATGAAACCGCAGGTAAACTACATCATCATGAACAGTTATCAACGGGCTTGCAGATGCCGGCATATCATGCAATACCATGCCCATATTATACCGCGCCAGCAGTTCATATATATCGTCACGATACCAACTCCGGTGTCTGAACTCAACTGCCACCTTCCATTCACAGCCCGGGTCGTTTAGCCGGATTGTGCTGATTAACCGCTCAAGCGCATGCAGGTTATTTACCTGTATACTGGCCGGGAACTGTACCAGCAGGCAACCTTTTTTATCACCTGCCTGGCCAACTGCCTGCATAAAACGTTCCACATCTTCGGGGTTAAAAGCCAGGTTTTTGTTATGCGTTATCTCGCGCCACAATTTATAGGTAAACTTAAAGTGATGGGGCACTTCGGCAGCCCATTTGGCAACGGTTTTACCAATAGGTAGTTTATAAAACGAACTGTTAATCTCTATAGAGTTGAACAAAGTAGCATAAAATCCTAACCTGCTCAGATGTCCCAATTCCGGCGGAAAATCGCGTTTGGGGATTGGGATTTGCAAACCGCTTATACCAGCGTAAAATAAATTATCGTTATCCACCCAATTATAATAGGAACCGCAGCTCAATTGTTTTATTCAGCACTATCATTCCAATAACTATTCAGCCCCTTTTCCAGGGCAAACGCATCTAATTGGGTTAACATAACTTAACATATTTTGAATATTTTTTTACATAAATATCTAATAATCAGTATTTTGTATTTTGGCACGGTTAACACTAAATTGATCTCGCAATTTAGGCGTATCCAAATAAAAATAAGGTATCGTTTGATGCTTATATCTTCCCAACGCTATAAGCTTATTCCCTTAGCTATTATTAAACAACAGCTTATCGCAGTTAACTATTTAGATGCGTTTGCCCTGGCCCCCTTTCATCTCTAACTTTTTACCCGTTCGCCTTTTACCTTTCACCTCACCCCAACTGCTGCAATTGCAAAATATCTTCAGGCGTTGTTTTACAGCAGCCGCCAATAATTTTGGCGCCCGCCAAATACCAGCTTTTTGCCCCGTCATAAAAATGGGAATGACCGGTGCTGGCAGGCAACCAACATTTATTTACAGCATCCCAAACTTCGCCCTTGTTTGGATAAACCAGGATATACTTACTGGTATTCGTGGCCGCTATCTTTACTAATGAAGCTATATGCTGTGGCGCGGTGCAGTTAACACCAACCGCTACTACCTGTGCCGATTGATTTAACAATTTTACAGCATCGGCAAAATCTTCCCCGCTGCTCAGGTGGCTTTCATCTTTACAGCTGAAACTGATCCAGGCTTGTACGCCGGGAAACTCCGCTAACAATTCCTGCAACGCAACGGCCTCATCTATACACGGAATGGTTTCGCATGCCAGTACATCTGCCCCGGTTTCTATTAATACCTGCATCCGGCGGCGGTGAAACGCTTTCAAATCTTCAATGCCTACACCGTAATTGCCCCGATACTCTGATCCATCGGCCAATGACGCCCCATAAGGCCCTACCGAGGCAGCTACCAATGGCCTTTCACGGCCGGGGAACGCTTTGATAAACTCATCACGCGCATCAAAAGCCAATTGTACGCTCAGCTGCATCAAGCCGATAGCTTCTTCGGTTGTATATCCGTGCTTTGCAAAACCTTCAAAGCTGGCCTGGTAGCTGGCGGTTGTTATGACATCGGCGCCTGCCATTAAATAATCATAGTGTACCTGCTTAATCAGCTCCGGGTTCTCGTTTAACAGTTTTGCCGACCATAAACTATGGTTAAGATCAGCACCCCTCGCCTCCAGCTCAGTTGCCATTGCCCCATCAAGAACAACCAAGCCCTTTTTTTGAATAAAATTATCGAAGATGTTTTTCATGTCTAAAATTCAGGGCTGCAAGGTAGCAATTGTATAATTTTCGGGTTATAACCTGATAAATAATAATTCTTACCTCATAGGGATTACATTTTTTGATATTGCACATTAACTGCAAGCCAAAGGAACAGCCCATTTGTAGCATGTCATTGCTGAATTTAAACCGTAGGCTGATACATACCCATAACGTTTTGCTTTTTTAATTTCAATATCGTCTTAATTTAATATCTTAATTCGGGTAACAATAATATAATTCCCGCCATATATCTCGTCATCGTGTTTCCAGTCCAGAGTCACGTTAATTGGAAACTTAGGGTTCGAACCAAGATTGACCGTAGCCGATTTACTGCTGTTTATCTTATAAAAAGCGGGTGCATTTTTTGTAGTATCATTTTTAATGGCAATTTCAATGCCGCCGCAATTAATACAATACCGGTTATCAACGCCTAATATTGTGCCCTGGCTCGCGTAAATTTTGGTACTGTCTTTTTTACACCCGGCAAGCACCAATAGGGCAAAAACAATAAAAAACAAATGTTTCATATTTCATTGTATTAGTTAAGCACCTTTATTTGAGTAACAACTATATAATTGTATGTAGCAAAAATGCCCGTATCCTTTTTGTAATTTAAATTAACGTTTATCGGGAACCGGGTATTTTCATTAATTCCCAATTGCGCCAGCGAGGAGTTGATATGATAATAGGAAGGTGGATTTTTTGCGGTATCGTTTTTAATGGTGATCAGTAAGCCACCACATAAAGGCGAAGGGCACATACGAAGGTCGTAGCCTGTTAAAACCCCATTACTTTGATACGGGGTTTCGTTATTCTTTTTACAGGATGCAAATAGCAACCCTAAACAAAAGATGATAGCAAGCAATTTCATGATTAGTTTTAGTATTAATACGAATTTAGTATCCGCAGCGATACAGGCTATTAAAAATAATTCAAAACCAGCACTTTATATTACAATTAAATACAAATACCAAAAAATAACTTATATTGGTGTTTGCTTTTAATTCAGTACCACATCAACCTTATTACCTGTAAATGACACCTACCCAAACCAATGCACCATGGCCAATATGGAGGCTGATAGCCTTCCGCTTTTTTTTCATTTACCTTACCCTGCAGATAGCGCCGCTGGCCTGGCTGGCCGAAATCCCGGGAGTTGGCAAGTTATTGTCTTTTTACTATTCCTTTGTCGATTGGGCTGTAACCACATCTAACAAGCTATTTTTTCATGTTCGTGAGGTATTGGTGCAGCCAAATGGCAGCGGTGATACCTCGTGGGCATGGGCACAACTGTGGGCGATGTTAAGTGTAACGGTTATTGGCTGCCTTATATGGTCGGTGCTCGACCGGAAGCGCGTTAACTACACCCATCTCAATTACTGGCTTTGCCTGGCAGCCCGTTATTACCTTGCTTTTTTTGCCTTAAGCTACGGTATACTTAAAATATACGCCTTGCAAATGCCGTTTCCAAATCTGCATCAATTGGCCACGCCACTTGGCGATTTGCTGCCCATGCGTTTATCGTGGATGTTTATCGGTTACTCCAAAACCTACCAGGTATTTTCGGGCGTTATGGAAACATTGGTTGGCTTGCTGCTGCTAAACCGCCGTACAGCAACTTTCGGCGTATTTATGGCGGCCGGCGTATTTGGTAATGTAATGATGCTTAACCTGAGTTATGATATCCCGGTTAAGCTATTTTCTATGGAACTTACTTTGGTGAGTTTGTTTTTACTGGCTAACGAGGCAGGTCGGCTTTATTACTTTTTTGTACTCAATAAGCCGGCGCCAGTTGCCGATGCCTATCATTTTAGATACACCAAAAAATGGATGCGCTGTGGTAGGATTGTATTCAAATGTATATTTATAATACTGGCAGTTTTTATGCAAATTATAAATAACTGGCAATACTACCACGAAACAAATGCAGCACCGGCTAAGCAGTCGCTAAAAAACGGTGTATACGAAGTTTTCATTTACTCGGTAAATAATAAGGAGGTTCCTTTATCCATTGCAGATACTTTACGATGGCATGACTTGATTTTAGAAAATGGCACCGGCAGTATCAAAACTGCCGACACCGCCTTCAGGCAGCGCTATAAACGGGGGTATTTTGCCTACACTACCGATGAGGCAAAACATATTTTAAAAATAAAAAAAATGGCCGGTGACAGCTTATGGATGGCCAGTTTCAGGTATGAACAGCCTGATAGCACAACCATAAAGTTATTGGGCAAATTGCATAATGATAACCTGTATGTAGTACTGAAACGGACAAACCGTCACTTCCAGCTGGCCGAACGGCAGTTCCACTGGCTAAGCGAGCGCAACAGGTAATTGTGAGATCTGTTGTCTGAGGACTGTGGTGTGTGGTCTGTAGGACGTGTAGTGCGGGCCGAACTTTTACCTTGGAGAACTTCCGATCTCAGAACACAGACCCCTGACCTCACACATCAGGCCACTGAACCCAATTGTAACAACTTTAGTGTTTAAATCTGTAGCTATCAAACAATTAATCAACATCCGCGCTTTGTATGATAAAATAGTTAGCAATGCCTAAATGGAGTAAAGTAGTATTAAAAGTGTTAGGGTCATTGATAGGCGTTGTAATCATCGCGTTTGCAGGCGTTTCCATGTACATCATCTTCAACAAAGAAAAGGTGTTAAAAATGATGACCGCCGAACTCAACAAAAACCTTAATGGTACGCTTACCATTGGTAAACTCGATCCTGCATTTTTCAAGGGCTTCCCCGGTGTTTCGGTAAGCCTCAAGGATGTGGTTATAAAAGACAAGCAATGGCCGGCACACCGCCATACCCTGTTAGATGCCAAAAACTTCGATGTATCTGTAAATGCCGCGGCTTTACTGCATGGCAGCGTGGAAATCAATAAAATAGATATCAGCAATGCTGTTATTGATTTGTTTACCGATAGCTCAGGGTACAGCAACACCGCCGTTTTTAAAAACAAACCAACGGATTCTGTTAAAATAGAGAAAAACACCAGCCCATCTACCCAGATCAAACGCTTTGGTTTAACCAATGTGAATTTTACCGTTGACGACCGCAAGGCCTTCAAGTTATTTAAGTTTGAGGTACAGGATGTTGATGGCCGCATGCAGTGGCCTGTTACCGGCTGGCACGCTTTCATCAGCCTGAAAACAATGGTTAAAAGCTTTTCTTTTAACACCAGGAAAGGTAGCTTTATGAAAGATAAACTACTCACCGGCGATTTTGATATCAGCTACCATCAACCATCAAAACAAATTACAGTTGCCCCTAAGGTTTTAAATATCGGTAGTGATGCCTTTACTATAGGTGGTAAATTTGACCTGGGCAAGCCGAACGTGAATTTTGCGCTTAACATTGCCAACGATAAAATTTTGTGGACAGATGCATCCAACCTGCTGGCGCCCAACATTACCAAAAGCCTTAAAATGTTTAATATTGATGCCCCGATAGCCGTAACTTGTAAAATTGCAGGCACTTTTGGCGGCGGGGGCGATCCATCCATATTTGTTACTGCCCGGATAAGCGATAATATTGTTACCATGCCGGGTGTTACGATTGAAAACTGCAGCTTTAGCGGGGTGTTTTCTAATAATTATATTAATGGCAGAGGACTTAATGATGATAACTCCGTTATCGAACTCTATCATTTTAACGGTACCTATAAAAAGGTGCCATTTACCATTGATACGGCTTTTATAAATAACCTGAATACACCGGTGGCCACGGGCATTTTTAAATCGAATTTTGATATTGCAAAACTAAACGGCGCCATTGGCGACGATGACCTGCGCTTTACCAAAGGTTATGCCGATCTTAAGCTGGCCTACAAAGCCGACCTGGTTAATTACAGAATCTCGAAACCGCAGTTAGGCGGTACTATCAACATAAAAAATGCCAATGTGAGTTACCTGCCCCGTAACCTCAACTTTAAAAACAGCGCCATCACTATCAAGTTTGCAGGTAACGATTTGCTGCTGAATAACATCCGCATGCAATCGGGTCAAAGCATTGTTTACATGAATGGCCGGGTGAACAATTTTTTAAACCTGTACTATACCGCTCCCGAAAAAATAGTACTTAAGTGGCGGGTACACAGTCCGCAATTACATTTGGCCGAGTTTCTTGGCTTTTTAAACCGGGCCGAGCCTGTTGAAAAGGTTAAAAGAGGTAAAAAAGCCAATATGAACGATGCCCTGAGTACCGCGTTTGAAAAAGGCACTGCCGACGTTCACCTGCAGGTTGATAAAGTATATTATAAAAACTTTTTGGCCACCGATGCCACTGCCGACTTTTTAATGGCCGATAACAGCATTAAGGTTAACAACTTAAGTGTTAAACATGCCGGTGGCTCATTAAAACTTAACGGCAATTTTGTACAGAATGGAAAGGTAAATGATTTTACCATCAATACTAAAATTGACAACGTAAATACCAGTAACTTTTTCCTGGCGTTTAACAACTTCGGGATGAATAGTTTTACATCAAAAAACCTGAGCGGATTTTTATCGGCACAGGCTCACATCACCGGTAAAATTAATGGTGCTGGCGATATTGTACCCGGCAGCCTGAAGGGCTTAACAACCGTTGATTTAAAAGAAGGTGCATTGCTAAACTTTAAGCCCATTACAAGCGTAGGTAAATTCGCTTTTCCGTTCAGGGATTTAAACAATATCCGCTTTCAAACGCTTAATATGAAGTTTGATATTGATGGGGATAAAATAAACATCAGCCCCATGCAAATTAATTCAAGTGCTATTAACATGAATGTAGCCGGCGTTTACTCACTATCAAGGGGCACAAATATAGCATTGGATATACCTTTGCGTAACCCAAAAGGCGATACGGCAATAATAGACGCAACCGAACGTAATAAAAAGCGTATGAAGGGGATCGTGTTGCATATTTTGGCAGCCGATGGCGATGATGGCAAAATAAAAATCAAGTGGAACAAAAACCGCGATAAAGACAAAAAAGATGATAAAAAAACTGAAAATACCGATGACAAAACAGGCTCTTGACGGTTATAAAAATGGTACGATATGTGCCTCATTTATAACAAATAAAATAGATGTATTTTTGACACAATAATAGCAATTGAATGCGTATCTTTGTGAATCCATTTAAGAGAGATCACGATTGATTATACACTTACCGGTAACTGCAACATATTTCAATACGGTAAACACCGCGCATCCTACTGCAATAGTATCAAAAAGCCAACCCCTGCATCATCAGTATCCCGGGTTCAGAAAAAATTTAGGAGCACCGTTAAATGATCATATTTTTATAGAGCAGGTTAAACCAACCGTGTAAATTCTTATCGGACATATAATTAGCTGAAATAAATCTATTCAATAAAAATGAGACAACTCAAAATATCCCAATCCATTACCAATCGTGAATCTCAGTCACTTGAAAAATACCTTCACGAGATAGGTAAAGTAGATTTAATATCTGCCCAGGAAGAAGTGATCCTGGCGCAAAAGATCCGTGAGGGCGACCAGGCCGCATTAGAGCGTTTGACAAAAACAAACCTTCGTTTTGTGGTATCTGTGGCAAAGCAATACCAAAACCAGGGCCTTACTTTAGGCGATTTAATTAACGAAGGTAACTTAGGTTTAATTAAAGCGGCTAAACGTTTTGACGAAACAAAAGGCTTTAAATTCATTTCATACGCAGTATGGTGGATCCGCCAATCTATATTATCTGCCGTTGCCGAGCAGTCACGTATCGTGCGTTTACCTTTGAACCAAATTGGTTCATTAAGCAAAATTCATAAAGCGGCTTCAAAATTAGAGCAGGAATTTGAAAGACAACCAACACCGGAAGAACTGGCCGAGGACCTTGAAATATCTGTTGATAAAATTGCCGATTCATTAAGCAATGCAGGCCGCCAGGTATCTATGGACGCTCCGTTTATACAGGGTGAAGAAAATACCTTGCTTGATGTTTTGCAAAGCACCGATGCAGCAACCGATACCGAACTGATGATGGACTCATTGTCACAAGAGATCAAACGCTCATTAGGTATCCTTGCCGAACGCGACCGCGAGGTTATTATCCTTTTCTTTGGATTAGGTGGTTATGCCGCCCATTCGTTAGAAGAAATTGGCGAGAAGTTTAACCTTACCCGCGAGCGTGTGCGCCAGTTAAAAGATAAAGCGTTGATGCGTTTACGCCACAACTCAAAATCAAATCTTTTACAATCGTATTTGAACTAAACGATTTAGCAGATTATAAGGAACGCGAATGATGAAAATTGTTCGCGTTTTTTTTGTGATTACAATTCCCCCTCCTGTCATGCTGGGTTGTAAAATTTCGCGAAATTCTGAGGGAAGAATGACAATGATTTCTCCCTAGTGTCATGCAACTTGTTTCAGCACCCCATGTGCTAAGTATACTTCATGCGGGTCACTTGTCTTGTGGAATCCTGAAACAAGTTCAGGATGACTACCGTTTTTTAACTTGTCATGGGTATGAACGAAGGATCTGCATACCTATGCAATATTCGTCATGCATCGTTCGCGAATATAAGCTTCGTTCCTCAGCATGACAGCCTTTTTTGATACAAAACTTTACCCCAAAAAAAAGCATCTGCTCTTTAAGAACAGATGCTTGTACGATTATAATAATAGTTTATTTATTAACCTACTTTTACATTTACCGCATTTAAGCCTTTTTTACCTTGTTCTACATCGTAGGTAACGCTATCGTTTTCACGGATAGTGTCGATAAGGCCTGAGGCATGTACAAAAACTTCGGCACCACCATTTGTTGGTACGATAAATCCGAATCCTTTGCTTTCATTGAAAAATTTTACTGTTCCTTGCATTATATTTTTATTTAATTAGGCGAATGTACAGTTAAATAATTAACAATCTGTTATAAATAAGGCAATTAAAGTTTTATCGCGTAAAAAAAAATTAAATAACAAAGGCCCCGGGATTACCGCGGGGCCTTTATTATTAGCATGTTAGCCTGCTATTAGTGTGTTAAAGCAGCGCTGCTGTACACATGATACTCGCCTGGCGCAAGTGTTACCGGCATGGTTGCCGAGGTAACATTTAACGTTGTCCCCGTTAATGCATCGGTATAGGTACCGGTTGACGGAAAGGTAATGTTGGCGGTTTGCGTTACCACATCAAAGTTTCCTAATACTTCCACATTGGCGCTGGCATCCTTTAACTGGATACTTTTAACATAACCTGATAAATCGTATACATAATTTGTTGATGCAAATACTGCGTTCTTTTTATGTAGGTTAATCATTGCCGAATACACTTTATATAGTTGCACGCGCTGGGCATCGGCAAAGTAGTTCCACAAAATAGGTTTATTACCTGTGCGGCCATTCAGGTCAATAGATTTATCGTAACCCAATTCGCCAAACTGCCATAACATTTTAGGGCCCGGTACCGAGAACAGGAACGCCGCAGCCATTTCTTCGCGTTTTAAGCCGGTTGCAATATCTTTAACATTATAACTACCCGAAGCGTTTCCATAGCTTTCATTTTTAAACATCAAACGCTCTTCGTCATGGCTTTCAAAGTAACCCACCAGTTGGTATGGTAGGGTAAAAGTATGCTGATCGTAAAAGATGCCTTTAAAATCCCACCCCGTAATGTAGCCCATGGTAGCCTGGTTGGCTGCATAATTCAGGTTGTTCCAAAGCATCATGCCCTCACCGGATAGTTCTTTTTCTTCCTGGTTGGCGGCAAAATGTTCCAATATCACGTAAAAGTTATTGTTATCAATGCTTTTAATGTAATTATTGTAATCTTTCCATATGGCAACGCGGCTGGCATCATATTGGCCCCAGGGACCTACCGCGGCATCGCTGGTACCATAATTTACCTGTGTGAAGCCCTTAGAAAGATCGAACCGGAAACCATCTATCTTATACTCCTGCATCCAGAATTTGAGCACATTTTTTACAAAGTATTTGGTAGCGGCGCTCTCATGATTAAACTGGTACCCTACGTTGTATGGGTGTGTAGGGTCTACATTGTACCAGGGATTGTTTGCTGCCGGCTTGCCAGCGGCGGTATTAAAATACATTTGCACCATTGGCGATTGACCAAACGAATGATTTAACACCATGTCCTGAATAACCGCAATACCTCTGGAGTGGCATTCGTCGATAAATGCTTTTAAGGCATTCTTAGTGCCATAATATTTATCGGGAGCAAAGTAAAACGAAGGGTTATATCCCCATGAAAGGTTACCTTCAAACTCGTTTATGGGCATCAGCTCAATGGCATTTACACCAAGTTTGGCCAGGTAGTTTAACGAATCTTTTAAAGTTTGATAATTGTGGTTGGTAACAAAATCGCGCAGCAATAATTCATATATCACCAGGTTCTTTTTTTCCGGCCGTACAAAGTTTGGCACCTTCCAGCTATAAGCAGGCTGGTTGGCCTGCATCACACTTACATTTCCGGTTGTTTTGCCGGTTGGGTAAGCTTTTAAACCAGGATAAGTAAGGGCATCTATATAGCTGTCATTATTAGGATCGAGCACTTTTTGGGTGTACGGATCGGCTACTTTAAGCGTGCCGTCAATCAGGTACTGGTAGGCATACTCGATGTTTGGATCAAGGTTGTCAATCTGAATCCACCAGTTTTTGCCATCGGGTGTGTGGTTCATCGCATATTTGGCATCGGCTGTCCAGTTATTGAAATCGCCAATAACGCTTACAGATGTTTTTGATGGCGCGTATAAATTGAAAATAACCGACTTGCCCGAGTTGATGTAAGTAACGCCATCAACAGCGCCCGAAGGCAACGCTTTACCACCCGGTACCACTGTTGTGGTATCTCCGGGAACGTTCCCGGAATTATCTCCGGAAGAAGGCTTCTTGCATGAAGTAGATCCAATCACTAAAAAGGTGACCAGCAAAAAGTAAACATTTTTGATTATCATATATTTTGCGTTTATAAAATTGGCCGTATAAAAGTAACCTGAATTTTCTATTTTAAGTATAACAACACCTAAAATAAATTTCTCAAAAACAGCAACTGGGGTTATGCTATGAAAACCAAGTGTTTACAAAAGTATATAATTAGGTTTTAAGAAACAATAGGCGCTACCACTTTCAGATAACCGGATTTCGTGATCGAGACGCTGCGCGGCAGACCGGATGCTTGCTACTTTAACGGCGCCATATGCACAGCAGCATGAATATTTTTAAATAAACCTGTCAATCCACAAAAATTATACTTAGCATTGTGCTTATTTAGAATCATTCTTGAAAAGAACATTCGCCATAGTATTGCTTAATCATTCCAGGTTATACGCCTATACTATCAATTTAAACTTATGAACAATTTTTATAAAATAACCCTATTTATACTATCCATCGTGGCGTCCGGCTATGCCCAGGCGCAAAGGAGCACCAGGGATACCCTGCACCTGGATAGTGTGATTATTAAAGAAAGCAGAGCAAAATACCTGTCCAATGTGCAGGGTACTTATATTTTTGCAGGTAAGCGTACGCATTTAATTTACCCTGATGCCGGTAAAATTACCCTTGTCAATAACTCCGCCCGAATGCTGTTTGCCAAAGTGCCCGGCCTTAATGTTTGGGAAATGGATGGCGCCGGTTTGCAATTAAACATAGGCAGCAGGGGGACCGATCCGCACCGGTCTATCGAGATGAACATGCGGCAAAACGGATACAATACCAACTCCGACGCATTTGGCTACCCCGAAAGTCACTACAATGTACCCTTCCAGGCCATTGGCGAAGTACAGTTTGTACGGGGCTCGGCCGCGTTACAGTTTGGCCCCCAGTTTGGCGGCATGGTAAACTATAAAATTAAAGAGGGTGACAGCACCAAAGTTTTTGGTTTTGAGAGCGAACAAACTGCCGGTTCAAATAACTTTTTTAACTCCTACAATGCCGTTGGCGGTAAAGTTGGCAAACTGAGCTATTATGCCTTTTACTCCACCCGCCGGGGCGACGGCTGGCGGCCTAACGCGGCTTTTGATTACCACTCGTACTATGCCAATATCAAATACCAGTTTAATAGCAAGGGCAGCATAGCATTGCAGTTTTCACGATCAGATTATGTGCAGCAAATAGCGGGCGGCTTAACAGATGCGCAATTTGCGGCTGATAACCGGCAATCATTCAGGGCCAGGAACTTTTTCAACCCCGAAATTAATATCCCGGCTTTGTTATTCAATTACGCGTTTAACAGCAATACCCGGTTAGAGATTACATCGCATGTGGTATTTGGCCAGCGTAACAGTGTGCAGTTTATCAATACGCCTAACATTAAAGATACCGTTAATGCCGGCCTGAAAACATTTAACCCACGCCAGGTAGACCGGGATTATTATGCAGGCTTTACTACCGAAGCACGTTTACTGCATACCTACAAATTGGGTAATCTTAAAAGCGCCTATACCACCGGGGTAAGATATTTTGAAGAAACCACCAAACGCAAGCAAAAAGGTGTAGGCACCATCGCCTCCGATTTCGATTTAACGCTGGTTAAACCTTATGGAATAGATTTAAAGCTCCACTCTATCAATTATGCAGCCTTTGCCGAGAACATTTTCCAGGTTACGCCACAATTTACCATAACGCCGGGAGTACGGTACGAAGTCATCAAATCGACAACATCGGGCGTTATCAGTAATGCAACCTTCCCCATTGGCTATAAAGGGAACCGCAACTTCCCGCTATTTGGCACGGGGTTACAGTACCAGTTCGGGAATGGCAGCCAGCTATACGGCAATATATCGCAGGCTTACCGTCCCTACCTGTATGCGGCCGTTACTCCTGCTGATAACCTGACAGTGATTGACCCTAACATTAAAGATAGCCGGGGATATGATATAGATATGGGTTACCGCGGCAACGTAGGTGCTATACTTAGTTTTGATATTAATGGCTTTTATGTACGCTACAACAATAGGGCAGGAACGCTCACCCAAACCGACGCCCAAAATGTAAGCCATTTGTATTTAACTAATATAGGCAATGGCGTGGCCAAGGGCATCGAGGCATATATCGAAGTATCATTACTCCGTTCGTTTAATGCCCGTGCCGGCAGCGATATCCGTTTGTTTAATTCACTGGCTTATACACATGGGCGCTACGTCACCGGGGCAATTAATCAGGCAGGTAAAAACATCAGCCTGGCCGGCAACCACCTTGAAAATGTGCCCGACTGGATAAACCGTACCGGCCTTACTTTTTTAAGCGGCCCTGTGAGCAGTACCCTGCAGTTGAGTTATACCAGTAAAAGCTACAGCGATGCCAATAATACGGTATTCAACTCAACCGGTGCTACTGGGATAGTACCCGCTTACCATGTGGCCGACTGGGCGTTCAACTACCGGTTTTTTAAAAACTACCATATCAGCGTAGGCATCAATAATCTGTTTAATGCCCAATATTATACACGCCGTATTAACATGTACCCCGGGCCGGGCATTTTGCCGGCAGATGGCCGCACATTTTATGTAGGCTTTGGAATTAAGCTTTAAATAAAAAAAAGGCCTTCCGAGACTGTGGAAGGCCTTTTGGGCTTTATTGTTTTACAAACTATTCTAAGTGTTTTTTTACTGTCCTGGTTAGCTCGGTTAAATCGAAAGGCTTTTTAAGGTAGCCGTTAGCACTGCCCGCTTTGGTAATTTCTTCAATATTGTTTACTGCAGATATCATGACAACCGGTATATGACTTGTGGCTGGGTCGCTTTTAAGGCCCTTGCTTATTTCCTGGCCGCTGGCATCGCTTTTCCAGTCGGTAAGCCAGTTATCCAGCAGAATAAGGTCCGGGTTTATCTCTAAAAGCTTTTTAAGGATCCGGGCATTGTCCGAGGCCACAACTTCGTAACCTTCCTCTTCCAGAACGTACGCTATGGTATCCCTGATGTCTTTATCATCTTCGATCACTAAAATTTTCTTAGCCATAAGGTATTGATAGTTAAGACCGAATATAGTTAACTTTAATTAAAAATTATAAAATTTTCCTATAATTCATTTAAAATTAAACAGGTCCGGTGCTATAATAACAAACAGAATACCTTTTGTTTTGGCAATTTGGCTTATACCCCAAAAAAACTTTAGGCTATAAATTACCTTAGCTATTATAACAAATGCGGCAGCGAGGTTCGTAGCTTTCTTTTTCGCCCAAAAGGATTCGGGCGTTATCGGGTACAAGGCGATAGGAATACAAAGCGGGGTTGCCGCATTGCACACAAACGGCATGCAGTTTGGTAACCGATTCGGCAATGGCCATAATGGCTGGCATGGGGCCAAAAGGGCGGCCCTTAAAATCCATGTCCAACCCGGCAACTATTACGCGGATGCCTTTATTGGCCAGTATATTGCAAACCTCGGGTAATTGGTCGTCAAAAAATTGCGCTTCGTCTATCCCTATCACGTGAGCATCATTAGTGAGCAGCAATATAGCCGATGCACTATCAACAGGTGTTGAGCTAAACCTGTTGGCATTGTGCGAAACGATGGCATCGTCGCTGTAACGTGTATCTGATTTTGGGCTAAATATCTCTACTTTTAGTTTAGCAATTCGTGCACGGTTTAGCCTGCGGATAAGCTCTTCGGTTTTGCCCGAAAACATCGATCCGCATACCAGTTCAATACTGCCACCTGATTCACTTTTACGCCTAAAAACATCTTCGTGGTAAACCATTCTTTAAATAAAAACCTAAATATTAAACTCTAAATCCTAAGTCCCAAACGCTAAATCTCAAAAACCTGGTGTGATTGCCAAATCTCGATATTAAAACCTTGCCTCCTTAACCCGAAAAGAAAAAAACGGAAGATGTAAAACAAAGCAACTGATATTCATATTGTAACTATAGCATACAACGTGTATGGTATAGCACGGCGCCAAATATCAGAATTTTATCCTATTTTTGGTAAGCATTTTCCCAACATTGAAGCCATGAAGCAAATGGATATTTTTAAAAAGATTGGTGGTATTTTACAAGAGCTTAATGACCAATATGATTACCTGAAAGCCGAAAACAGCGATTTGAATGAACTTGAACTGGAGCTTTTTGTAGCTAATGCCCATTTTTTAAAAGATCATGCCGAAATACTGCGCAAAATACATGAGCGCAAAACCACGCCAGCCGATAAACCGGAACTGGCTATAATTAAGCCGGAGCCTGCAATTGAAAAACCCAGGCCTGTGGTTACAGCCACACCGGTAACAAAGCAAGAGCCATTACACGAACGTCGCTTTTTTGAACCTATGGTTCAGCAGAAACCGGTGGGCGAAACCAGGCTGGAATTAACCAATGAAGCCGAACCTCCCGTTCATGTACCCTATAACCCGGTTAAACCCGAAATAGAGCTGCCTGCCCCTGCTAACGAAGAACCAACCCCGGTAATTAACCTGGAGGCAGATAGCACCGAAGATCCTTATACATTTGAAAGCGAGGGTTCAGAAACTCCGGAACAAGAAATAGTGTTGGATGAAGCCGGTGAACCAGAGGAAGAAGTAAAACCATTGGAATCCGTTACCCTGGCCAAGCCGGTGATTGAAAAACCAGCACCCGCGCCACTACCAGACCTATTTAAACCGATGGTGGCTAAAGTTGAACCTGTAAAAGAAGAGACTGATAAAGTACTTACCTTTAATCAAAAAATATCGGCGCAAATAGCAGAGCGGGACAAAAACTTGCCTACATCAGCTAATGCGCTGCCCATTACCGACCTAAAATCGGCCATAAACCTGAACGATAAACTACTTTATATTAAAGACTTGTTTAACGGTTACAGCCTGGCCTACAGCGAAGCTATTGAGATAGTAAACCGCTTTAATACCTACGAAGAAGCCGAGCGCTTTTTGAAAACTAATTACGTTGCCAAAAACAACTGGGAAGGTAAAGCCGCAACCGCAGAGAAGTTTTATAACTTGCTGAGGAGACGGTATCCTGCTGTTTAGTCGATGAATAATGACCACAACTAAATGACCAAATTTAAGGATACCGACATGCAAGCCATTATAGGCTGGATATTGCGTGCAGGCGTATTAATATCCATGAGCGTTGTTTTTATTGGTGGAGTGTTGTACCTGTACAGGCACGGGCAAACCCAGGTAGACTATAGCACCTTTAAAGGTGTGCCCGATTTTGTGGGGAGCGTTGGGGGGATTGTGCACGGTATTTTTACCGGCCGTGGCCGCGCCATTATTCAGGCCGGTATTATATTGTTAATAGCTACCCCCATTATACGGGTGGTGTTTTCGGCCATTGGTTTTGTAATTGAAAAGGATTACCTGTACCTGGGCATCACCATGCTGGTGTTGCTGATTATCGTGGCCAGCATGCTGAGCGGGCATGCAGGATAAAAGTATTTAAAACCTTTTTATCTTTTGCGCATTGTATTAACTATAAAGTATTATGCAAAAGCAAGTTATGCAAAGGCAGTCGGTACAGTCATCGGCATTGAATAGCGCAGGCTACGATCCTTCTTCTAAAATATTGGAACTTGAATTTAGGGATAGCGGAGGGGTATGGCAATACTTTGGCTTTTCAAATGCTTCCTTCAAAAAGTTCATCAGTGCCGAATCATTAGGGCATTTTTTTGTTACCCAGATAAAAGGTAAATATCCGGAGATCCGGATCAGGTAAGCTCAATTTGAAACTCCAAAATATATAATTCTAAGCCCGGGTCTCTGTTTTTTACCCTTGACTTCGGGTTTTCGACTGAATACTATCCTCCATTTCACTGTTAACACAACATTACCTTAATTACCGGTACGGCGCTGCTCATCATCGCTACCTGTATTGTGTTTAGTGGCCGATTTAACCGATGTTTTACCAAAACGATACGAAAATCCAATTCGCACTATCTGGGTTTCTTTTTTATTGTATTCCGATAGATCGATGTTTTGGTACATGGCATGATTGCGGTCGCGGTCAGTATTAAAAACATCATTTAAATTTATTTTAATACTTGCGCGTTTGTTAAAAATACTTTTGCTGATGCCGGCATTAACCGCATAGCTTTGTTTAAGTTGGTTTACACCGTATAAAGTTGGCGATTCGTACCTGCCGGTAATTTCGGCAGCTATGGTGCTGCTAATTGCAAAGGTTTGGGTGCTGTTAAAAATAATGTCCAGCGATGCTTTATTAAAACTGCCATTAACCGGGTAAGCCTTGTAGCGTATATATGATGCATCTAAATTAAAATTTGCCGACCACCATTTGGTAAATTGTACAGGCGCGTAAAATGATATTCCGTATACGTAAATATGGCCAAAGTTTTTACGCTCGGTTATATTAACCTTGGTGGTATCGTTTTGCCGGTAAACCGGAAAATCGTATGCATCATTGGTTTGGTTGTAATATAACGTAGTGATAAAGGTATCGTTGTAAGTATGCGATAGCTGGATGGTACTGGTATACTCGGGTTTTAAATTTTTATTGCCCGACCGGTAATCGTACGGATCGGTGTAATATAAAAACGGGTTGATGTCCTGGTAATCGGGTCGGTGGATGCCGCGGTTGAAACTTATGCCGAAAACGTTTTTTTGGTTGTAAGTATAACTTACCTGTGTTTGCGGAAACAGGTCAAAATAGTTATAGTAAGTAGTTGTCCATGTGCTGCTTACCGAGCTTCCTTTTGAATTGGTGTTTTCGGCCCGCAAACCGGCCGTAATATCCCACTTGCCAACTTTGTTAATGTAATTAATATATCCTGCGCTTACTTTTTCGATATACAAAAAACGGTTGCTAAAATCAGGATCAGCTTTATAAACATTGCCAACCCTGGGCCCAAATGTAAGGTTGTTATCGCTTTTGGCATAGTTGTATTTTGCACCTGCCTCAATGCGCGAAGTTTTGGTAAGCGGGTTTACGTAGTCGGCTTTAAACGTCCAGATGTGGATGCCGGAGGGCGAAATATTTTGCAATTGCTGGGCGTCCCGGTAATTGCTGCCACCGGGCGTATAAAAATTGTTGGTAATAAACTCATTGGAATGGCGGCTATAAGTAGAGTAGGTAGCATCGGCCGAAAGGCTTTTGCCGCTTTTATCCAGTTCGGCGTTATAATTAATATTATAATTTAAAAAGCTGCTGCCCCTGTCAAGGTTGGATTGTGAAATGATGATAGAATCCAGCTTATTTTGATTGGATATTTTTAAAGTATTATCTTTTATAAATTTACTATCGGTTACTATACCGCCCACCAAAAAACCAATACTTTGCCCTGGCGACAACGAATAATCGAGCCCGGCTTTAAAATTGTGGTTTTGTGTTTTTTGGATATTATGATAGGCTACATTGTAGTTACTTAAGGTGTCGTGGTAGCTGATATTCCTGTCGGTGTTAATGATGCGCGTAGTTTTATTATCATCAAAAGTATAGTTGCCAAATACGTTAACCTTTGTCGTCCGGTTATTGAAAAGAATGCCGGCCCTGCCTTTGGCATATTTGCCATATCCGGCCCCGGCAGTTAAAGTACCGTTGGTTCCTACATTTTTTCCCTTTTTTAGCACAATGTTGATAATGCCGCCACCCGATGCATCATACTTTGCCGATCCACTATTGATGATTTCTATCTGATCGATGGTGCTGCTTTGCATGCTGCGTAACAGGTTGTTAAGGTCGTCGCCGGTTAAATTAGTGGCGCGGCCATCAATGGTAATAAGGGCGGGTTGCCTGCCGGTAATGCTTAATGATTCTTTATCGCCCCCCACATGTACACCCGGCGACTGGCGCAGCACCTCGTAGGCCGAATTGCCATCGGCCAGGATACTGTTTTGTACATTAAGCACAATTTTGCCCGGCTTAACCTGTATGTATGGCCTGCGGGCTATTACGGTTACATCCTTAAGTTGGGTGCTGGTTTGTTTGAGGGTAATGGGTGGCGCTCCAAATATTTGCCCGGCAACTAAACTAAATGGCCCTGCATAAACTTTAGCGCTGCCTATCTGGCTTGCCAAAATAATGTAACTGCCGGGTTTTATATTGGTTAGCTGGTAAGATCCTGTTTTATCGGCCAGGGTTGATTTAATGATGGCAGAATCGGCCGCCAGCATGAGCACAACAGTGGCTGCCTCGGCAGGGCTGTTGGTTTCTGTCAAAACTTTACCCTGAATTACCGAAGATTTTGTTTGTGCAAAAGAACCATAGCACATTCCGGTAAGGATTGCAAAAAAAATGCCTCCGAATAAAACCTTCATTAATAGTTGATGTAGAAATTTGCGATAAAGTAACGTTTAGAAAATGTATCGCAATATAACACAAAATACTAAACTGATAATATCATTATAATTTGTTTTTCATGATATATTAATATTGGCGTTGCCAGCCCTGCTATTTATGATTTGTGTATAACGCTGCAAGTGTTCATAACAATGCTTTATCAAAATAAATATAGTAAATCAATAAAAAGGAAACCGATACGATTTTTCTTAATTTCGCATCAAACCGGCAATAGCCCTTTTTGAATATCATAACATGAAGAAAGTTAGTTTTTTAGTACTGATGCTTTGTTTTGCAGGCCGCATATTTGCACAAACAGAACCTGCAAATTATAAAGTTGCGCTTAACAGGTTTATACATTTGTATAACACCAACCAGCCCGATAGCATTTTCAACTACTTTAGCCCCGAAATGAAAACCAGCCTGCCGCTTGAAAGTTTTAAAACCACCACGCTGCAGTTAAAAGCGCAAATGGGGAGCCTTGATCGTACCGATTTTGTAAAGTTTGCAAGCCCGATAGCTTCATACAAAGCAGCGTTTAGCAAAGGGACCTATTTATTAAATATTGCCTTAAATGATAAAAACCAGTTTACAGGTTTGTTTTTAAAGCCGTTTGAAGGCGTACCTGCCGATGTAACAGCTTCAACTACCAGTAGTCCTGCTGTTACATTTGCAATGGATCCATCTGTTGAAGAGACACCTGTATTGGTAAAAAACCTTGCCGGCAGCATATCGGGTACTTTAACTATGCCCAAAAACGTAACCGGGAAAATACCTGTAGTAATTATTATTGCCGGATCGGGCCCTACAGACAGGGATGGTAACAGCCCTAAATTGGGCCTGGCCACAAACGCCTATAAAATGATTGCCAATGAATTGGGAAAAAGCGGGATAGCGTCCCTGCGGTATGATAAACGCCTGGTAAGCAAAAGTGTAAGTTCGACCACAGAAGACCAGCTGCGTTTTGAAGATTATGTGGAAGACGGCGTAAACCTGATTAATTTTTTAACAGAGGATGAGCGTTTTTCGAGGATCATTATACTGGGGCATAGCGAGGGCTCGTTGGTGGGTATGCTATCGTCAATAGACCAGCCGGTTAAAGGATTTATATCCGTTGCCGGCGCCGGCGATTCGGCTGATAATATTCTTACCGAGCAAATGAAATCTCAGCCCACCCATATCTCGGAAGGTTTCAAGCGGATGCTCGACAGTTTAAAAAGAGGTAAAACAACCGATAATATCGATCCGTCCCTTTACTTTATAGCAAGGCCGGGTATTCAAAAGTACCTGATGTCGTGGTTCAGGTACGACCCTACCCGGGCTATCAAAAGGCTTAAAATTCCGATTCTGATAGTGCAGGGCACTACAGATCTACAGGTAAAAGTATCTAATGCAGAAAAACTGAAGAAAGCCAAATCAGATGCTGTGTTGGATATCATCCCCGAGATGAACCATGTTTTAAAAGAAGCGCCGGCCGACAAGGATAAAAACCTGGCCACTTACAAAGACCCCGATTTGCCCCTCAAACCCGAATTTATAAAGTCGGTTATCAGTTTTGTAAAGCGGGTGAGGTAAGCGCCTCACCTAAATCCTCTCCAAAGGAGAGGACTTTAAAAATGAATAGCCAAAATTCAACCTTTCGTTCCCCCTTCAGGGGGGTAGGGGGCTTCACCACGCGTCCAGCAATCTCCTGATCACAATAATCTCTGCGATGTGATAAGCCATATGATCGGCTGCTTGCAGAGCTTCGCGTAATATGTTTTGTCCGTCGCCGTGCGGGATTTTTGTAAACAAATTGCCGGTTTTAACAAGATTTATCAACTCATCAAGGTCTTTGTCAATCTGTTTTACCGATTTTTCCCATGTCTCGTCGCTTTCCGGCCCGGTTTCTTTTGGCCAGTAGCCATTCGGCCATTCGGGCGATTGGTGGCTGCCATCTTTACAAAACTCCAGCATGTCCCATTGTGCAATCCGGATATGCTCTAACAGTTGCCAGATGCTATACGGGAGTTTATCAGGTTTTACACTCCTTAACGCTTTGGGCAAATTTTGTAATGCTTTTTTTATGTCGGCATGCGCATTTCCGCCTTGCAACAGATGAACTACCTCATCTATCAATATTTCATGATCATTATTCATCATACCCAAGGTAACAAAATAGTTTACGGTTTGATTTATTCGGCTTAAATGTTTTAAGTTTATGCGGCATTTTAATTCAATTATCCCGTGATCAAAAACGTTTTATTAAAAATAACACTGGCCGTTGTATTTTTCATGGTGGCTTTAACCGGCTGCAAAAAAGAAAGCGCCGGCCGGGGGCCCGATTTCGCTAAAGACGATGCGGCTTTCACCGTTTATGAAAACTCGTTCCTCGAAAATTTATGGAAGCTAAACCCCGATTGGGCAACAACTGCCGGATACCATAAATACGATAGCTTACTATATATCCCTAACGATCAAAGCCGCGATAAAATGCTTGATTTTGCCAAAGTGCAAATGGACTCCCTGAGCCGCTTTGATGTAAATACACTTAACGAAGGTAACCGCATTGATTACAACATGATGCAAAATCAGCTGGATTATGCACAGTGGCAGATAAAGCAATTAAAAAGCTACGAGTGGGATCCATCATCCTATAATGTAATCAGCACATTTGCTTATATCCTTAACGAGCACTATGCGCCGCTGCAAAAGCGTTTGCGTAACTTTTACCAGCGCATGTTAAACGTGCCGCTGTTTTATAAGGATGCCGAAAAACAGATTAAAAACCCGGTAACCGAACTGATGAGCCTGGCCATTGAACAAAACCTGGGCGGATTGGATGTGATAGGAAAAGATTTTGCCGATTCGCTGCAAAAAACCACTATCCCCAAGGCCGAACAAAAGCTGATGGTTGACAGGGCCGCGGTTACCGTTAAAGCGATAAAGGATTACGTCGAATGGCTGAAGAATTTAAAAAACGAACATCCCCGCAACTTTAGGCTGGGGCGGGAACTGTACGAAGATAAATTTAAGTACGAGATTGTGGCAGCCAAAACCGCGCAGCAGGTTTACAATACTGCTGTACAGCGTAAAAAATATGTTCACCAGCAAATGGCCAAAATAAGCAGGCAGCTATGGCCAAAATATTTTGGTAAAAAGGCGATACCTGCTGATAGCCTGGAAATGATAAGCCAGATGATAGATACCCTATCTGGAAATCATGTTAAACCGGATGATTTTCAATCGGCCATTGTGCAGCTGATCCCGAAGCTGAATAATTTTGTGCGGACAAAAGACTTGTTAACACTTGATGCAACAAAGCCGCTCATCATCCGCAAGGAGCCTGGCTATATGGCCGGTGTTGCCGGCGCGTCCATGAGCGGGCCCGGTCCATATGATAAAGATGGTAATTCGTACTATAATGTGGGTAGCCTTTCGGGCTGGCCTAAAGAAAAGGCGGAGAGCTACCTGCGCGAGTATAACCAATACATCATCCAGATATTGAGCATTCATGAAGCCGTTCCGGGGCATTATGTACAGGGGGGGTATGCCAACAGGTCGCCAAGTATTATAAAAGCCGTATTTGGCAATGGCGCTATGCAGGAAGGCTGGGCCGTATATGCAGAAGAAATGATGCTGAACGCCGGTTATGGTAACAATGAGCCCGAAATGTTGCTCATGTGGTACAAATGGAACTTGCGATCGGTATGTAATACTATTTTAGATTATAGCGTACACAGTGGCAACATGACTAAAGAGCAGGCTATTAAAATGCTCACCACCGAAGCTTTTCAGCAACAGGCCGAAGCTGATGGCAAGTGGAAGCGTGTAACCGTGAGTAGCGTACAGCTCACCAGCTACTACACCGGCTATAAAGAAATTACCGATTTGAGGGACGCCTACAAAGAAAAAATGGGCGATAAGTACAAGCTAAAAGAGTTTAACGAGAAATTTTTAAGCTACGGCAGCGCACCGGTAAAATTTATAAAGGATGCCATGCTGGCCAAGCAGCCAGCGAAAAAGGAATAAGGATACTGTATATGGTTAGCCTACTGAAGCTGATGAAGCCAAATTCTGTTAATTCTTAAATCCTGAAAATTTTGATTCAGACAAAGGTGTTAGGAATAGAAGCGGATACCGGCAAACGTGCTTAAGGTCTGTGCAGTATGAGCGTATAGCCCGGCCGAAGGCAACGCCATAAACGTGGTCGAAAAAAAAAGATAGCCCATGAACAATAAATTCCCATGGACTATGAACCATGAGCCATTATCCATGAACTATCAAAGTCTTTGTTACCTGTTTTACTTAGGATGCGTAATGGTTTTTTATTTGGTTGGCCAGTTGAGCCATAACATTGGCGCCTAACTTTCCGCGGCTGCAAACCACATCGCTGCGGTTTTTGTCAAAATTAATTTCTGCAATAACTTTACCCTGGTCAACCACGCGGAACTTTCCTGCTTCGTTGGGTAAAACAGCTACCGCGCGCTCATCATTTTTAAAATTGATTAACACGTGGAACTGATGCTGTGGTATAAATGCTATTTGCTGTAACATAAATGCCTCCTTTCGGTCTTGAAATGCCTGAAAAATTAAAGTCAAATTGGTTACTATAAAGTTAACGAAATTAGTTTTAATAAATTGCTATGTTTTAGCATATTTTTTAGCCAAAATATTATAATATCTTAGCCTATTATAAGCTACCAACTATGAAGTACCTGTTTAACTTGTTTTTGCTGTTTTTTGCTGCAATTTCGTGCCAGGGGCAAAAGCTGAAACTTGTTTTAAATTTAACAAAAGGGAATACCTATAACATGGTTACCACCACAAAATCGGCCATAACGCAAACCATAAACGGACAGGTAAACCATATTGATGTAACGGTAACGGGTACAACAGCCTTTAAAGTACTTAGTGCCGATGATTCGCTGTACTATATGGAGGTTACCTATAAATTCCTGACTATGAAGATGCAACTGCCCGAGGGGCCTGTTAGCTTTGATTCCGAAAAAAGAGATCCGGCTGATTTGATGTCGTCCATGTTGGGCGCGTTAATTGATAAGCCATTTACGGCTACGTTTACCAGGAGCGGTAAAATTCGGTCGGTTAACAATGTGGAGCGGATGATATCATCTGTACTGGATGGTTTCCAGGAAATTCAGGGCGTGCAGAAGGAGGAACTGAAGGCAAAGTTTATCCAATCATTTGGGAGTAATGCTATCAAAGGCAGTATCGAAATGTCCACAGCCGTATTCCCCGAAACGCCGGTTGCCCGGAATGATAAGTGGACAATAAATACAACTCTTCAAAGCACCATGAAGGCCAATGTAGCTATGGTATACCAGTTAACCGATGCCACTACCGCCAGCTACATAATTCATGGCGAAGGCAGCATAACTACTATCCCCGCCCCGCCAGATGCACAGATGAAATATAATATGAAAGGCACCATGACATCAGATGTTAAAGCCGACAGGGTAACCGGCTGGATCACCGAATCGAAAATAAAGCAAAGCATAGGCGGCACGGTAGCCATAAAAGACAATCCAGATGCCCCCGGCGGCGCTACCTTCCCGATGAGCATGGTGAGTGAGACGGTTATTACTGATAGGTAGTTCATTCGGTTCATGGCCTATGGTTCATAGTTCATGGTAGAAAAATTTACCAACCTCAAAAAAGCCATGAACTATGATCTATGAACCATGAACCAATTGACTAATTTATTACCTTCGTACCATGTCACCCGCCGAAGCTAAAAAACAGATTAAGGCCCTTAGCGCCGAATTGAAGCAGCACAATTACAATTATTATGTGCTGGCTATGCCTACCATCAGCGATTTTGATTTTGATAAAAAGCTGAAAGAACTGAACAAGCTTGAAAAGGAATTTCCCGAATTTTTAGACCCCGATTCGCCTACGCAAAGGGTGGGCGGAGAGGTTACCAAAGAATTTGTAACGGTAAGGCACCGCTGGCCCATGCTATCGTTAGGTAATACCTATAACGAGCAGGAACTGGTGGAGTTTGACCAGCGCATTCGCAAAGCTATCGGTGATAGTTTTGAATACGTTTGTGAGCTTAAGTTTGACGGCCTTAGCATGAGCTTAACCTACGAACACGGCAAACTGGTGCGTGCAGTAACCCGGGGCGACGGTACACAAGGCGATGAAGTAACCACCAATGTACGCACCATACACAGCATACCCAAAAAACTGACATCCGGCGATTACCCCGACCTGTTCGAAATTCGCGGCGAGGTGTTTATGCACCTGAAAGCTTTTGAGCGTTTAAATAAGGAGCGTACAGATAATGGCGAAATGACATACGCCAACCCACGCAATTTTGCATCGGGTACTATGAAACTACAGGATTCGGCCGAGGTGGCCAGGCGCCCGCTGGATTGTTTTCTGTATGGTTTATATACTGAAAAAACATTGTTTAAAACCCATTGGGAAAGCCTGGAAGCTGTTAAAAGCTGGGGCTTTCATGTTGATAACCACAGCCAGCTTTGCAGCGATATTAGCGGCGTGCTGGAATTTATAAGCCATTGGGATAAAGAGCGGTTTAACCTGAGCTATGATATAGATGGCATTGTTATTAAGGTAAACAACTACTCGCAGCAGCAAGAACTGGGCTTTACATCCAAGTCGCCGCGTTGGGCCATATCCTATAAATTTAAAGCCGAGCGGGTAGAAACCGAATTATTACAGGTAACTTACCAGGTAGGCCGCACCGGCGCGGTTACCCCGGTTGCCAACTTAAAGCCGGTATTGCTGGCCGGCACAACCGTAAAGCGTGCCACCCTGCACAATGCCGATGAAATTACCGAACGCCTTAAATTGCACGAGCATGATACTGTATTTGTTGAGAAAGGAGGGGAGATCATCCCCAAGATCATTAGCGTTAATTTGGATAAGCGCAAGCCTGATGCCAAAGCTATTGCTTACATAACCCATTGCCCGGCCTGTGATACGCCTTTATTGCGGACCGAAGGCGAAGCTGCATGGTATTGCCCGAACGACGAAGGTTGTCCGCCGCAGATAGTAGGTAAAATGCAGCACTTTATTGGCCGCAAGGCCATGAACATTGATGGCCTGGGCGACGAAACTATAGAAACGCTGCACTCTCGCGGGTTTATAAACCACATCAGCGATATTTATGATTTGCATACCCACGCGGCTGAATTAAAGCAAATGGGACGTTTTGGCGAAAAATCCATCAGTAATATGCTGGATGGTATCGAAAAATCAAAACAGATGCCTTTTGAAAAAGTACTGTTTGGAATGGGCATAAGGTATGTTGGCGAAACGGTGGCCAGGAAACTTGCTTTCCATTTTAAAACCATTGATAAATTGATGGCTGCCACCGAAGAGGAACTTATCGCAGCCGACGAAATTGGCGGCCGCATTGCCCAAAGTATTGCAGAATACTTTGGCGATGAAAAACATAAGCAGGAGATAGAGAAATTAAAAGATGCCGGGCTGCAATTTGTAGCCGAAGAAAAAGAAGTAACCCTGGCCAGCGAAAAATTGGCGGGCCAAAGCTTTATTATTTCGGGCGTGTTTGAAAAATTTTCGCGCGATGAACTGAAAGATATTATTGAACAAAATGGTGGCAAAATTTTGAGCAGTATTTCGGCAAAGCTAAATTATCTTGTTGCCGGTGATAACATGGGGCCGGCCAAGCTCGAAAAAGCGCAAAAACTTAATATCCCAATTATTAGCGATCAGGAGTTATTGGATTTGATTGCGTAATTGTAGGGCTATCATTGATGATATAAATTTCCTGTACTGAGGTTTGCTGTGTGTGCATCTTTCAGGTTCTTATCAATAAATAAACCGAATGTCGAGTAACCACCAGCTAAGTTGGAAAAAAAAGGAATGACGCATTGGGTTTAGAACTCGACAACAATTATGTCATGCGGATATCTATCAGGTAAACCTAAAAAAAGATTATGACACGCAACGGATATAGTTAAACGAATGTTCTAAACTACCGTCATTGCGAGGCTCGAAGCAATCCCCTACGTGCTTAGTCCCACATAGTTCGGGATTGCTTCGTGCCTTATAATGACGGTATAGAGGAGGTTGTGGTATCCATAGTCGTCATTACTATTTTTTCCAGCAGGGCTGGTGGATACTCGCAATCACCGGTATTCGATATTGATAGTTTGCTTATCTCTGCATTAAAAGCCATTACTCCCTGCCGATTTAAAAGTTATTTGGGGCTTTTTATATTAAACTTTTAACTTAGCGGGCAAAAGCAACAAACTACTATGTCGGCATTATATCCTTTAAAGTTTAAAACCATATATAAAGATAAAATCTGGGGCGGTCAAAAAATCAAAACCTATCTGCATAAAGATTATGGCGATTTGCCAAACTGTGGTGAAACCTGGGAGTTATCGGGCGTAAAATCGGATGTATCTGTGGTAAATGGCGGCGTGCTGGATGGCGAATCATTGGCTGATTTATTGGAGCAATATAAAGACGAGTTGGTTGGTAAAAAGGTTTACGACCATTTTGGTAATATTTTTCCTTTGCTGATTAAATTTATTGATGCCAATGACGACCTGTCGGTACAGGTACACCCGGATGATAAACTGGCCAGGGAACGCCATAACTCATTCGGCAAAACCGAAATGTGGTATGTTATTGAAGCCGACCCGGGCTCGACGCTGATAGCCGGTTTTAACCAGGAGATGACGGAGCAGAAGTATGTAGACGCGTTAAACAGCGGCCATATTATGGATATATTGAATAAAGAGGATGTTGCCGCCGGCGATGTATTCTTTTTACCAGCCGGTCGGGTACATACCATAGGCAAAGGTTTGCTAATTGCCGAAATTCAGCAAACATCCGATATCACGTACCGCATTTACGATTTTGACAGGGTAGATGATAAAGGCAATAAACGTGAGCTACATACCCAGGAAGCATTGGCTGCTATTGATTACAAACACTACCCGGAATATAAAACCATATACCAGCCGCAAAAAGACGAAACCGTTCATTTGGTAACCTGCCCTTACTTTACTACCAACATACTTGATTTTGACAAAAGCACCGCGAAAGATTATTCGGCGCTTGATTCGTTTGTGGTACATGTTTGCGTTGAAGGCGCTTATAACGTAACCTATAACGGCGAAACCTACCCGGTAAAAATGGGCGAGTGCATCCTGCTGCCCAAAAGCATTGATAAAATTGAACTGAAGACCACCGGTGGCTTTAAAATATTAGAAAGTTATATCGAATAACAAGCATAATATTAATATAGTAAGTGCTTTTTAGACTAAAAAGCTGTCTGAAAAATGAAAATTATTCGTATTCGTTGATTTAATCAACGAATACGAATTCTATGTCATACGTAAATCATTAAGCTTTATACTTACTTATATTTGAAGCAGCATCCTGTTCCCGGAGTACGTTTATGATTGCGCGCAGCTGATATTCATTTATCGGCTTAAAAATATAATCTGCTACATCAGCAATTTTTTTTGCCCGGTAAATATCATTCAGGTCGATAGATGAGCTGAGCATGTATACCGTGATTTTTTTGCTCAATTGGGATTTTATTTCCGCAAATTTCCGCATAAAATCCCAGCCATCCATGTTGGGCATATTAATATCCAGGAATATTACATCTGGTAAATTGTGGCTGTTATGCGGGTTTGTTAGCCAGGTAATGGCCTGGCTTCCGTCGCAAAAATTAATTACCTGGCTATTAAGCCCCCTTAAATTGATTAGTTTTTTAAATCCGAAAGTATAAACCTGATCATCGTCAATTAAGCACACCCCCACGGGATCCTTCTCTGCTGTCATCTGCTATTGGTATTATTTATACCAGCCTAATAGTAAATTTTGTGCCAATGTTTACGGTGCTGTCCACTTTTATAGTGCCGCCCAATGCCTCTATCTGGTTGCGGGTTATAAATAGCCCAATACCTTTTGCGTCGGGGTTTTGATGAAAGGTTTTGTACATGCCAAACATTTTATCGCCGTATCGCTCCATATCAATGCCGATACCATTGTCTTCAAAAAAGAGGTAAATATGATTCCGTTCTTTTATGGTGTGGCATTTTATAAGAGGCTTTCGCTCAGGCGAACTGTATTTAAGCGCGTTGGTGAGCAGATTTTGTAAAATACTCTCCATATAAGCCGGGATGTAATGTATTTGCGGGCATTTACTAAAATCGTAGGTTATGGTGGCTTCAAGCGTGTCGATATTGCTTTTTAATGCCGATATGATATTTTTAAATACTGTCTCAAAATCAACCACCGTCCGCTCATTGGTAATTTCGGTTTGAATTTGAACTATCTCGTTTAAATGCTCAATTGTAGCACTTAGGCTATCGCTGATTGATTTAATATGCGACAAAATTTCGGCCCTGTCGTCAGGAAGCTCGGTTTCATCATGTAGTGTTACCATGAACTGTAAATTGCCTGCATGCGACCGAAGGTTATGTGATACAATGTAAGCGAAATTTTGCAGGCGCCTGTTTTGGTCTGTCAATAAATTTAACGACGATTCCAACGCCAGGTTCTTGCGTTTTTTATTATCAATATCCTGTATAATTCCCCTTATGGTAATGCATTTGCCAAAATCATTAATAATGGGTATCCCTTTGGCCCTTACCCAAATTACATTGTTTTTTGCCGATCGGAAAAGCAATTCCAGGTCATAAGGCTGGCAATATTCTATTGCATTGTCAATAGCGTTTTTAATCACCGGGCGGTGCGGCGGTTCAAAAAAGCTGATAACCTCATCCAGTGAAAGCTTAACATGGTTTTGCAACTCATAAATATCATAAAACTGCTTTGATAAAGATAGGCCCATGGTAAGTGCGTTCAGCTCCCAACTGCCCAATTTGGCAATTTTAAGGGCCTCGCTATAAACTAAATCATTGTGCGCCGCCTGTATCTGAGCCTGTTTATACTGGTTAATATTAATGATCGATCCGTAAATGATTTGCCCGGTTTCGTCATTGTATTTTTTTACCGTACTCTCAAACCAATGATAGCCCGACTGCTTAGTGAGTAGCCTGATTTGTAGTGGTTGGGTTGAAGTTGAAGGTTGGTTGTTCAGCGCTGTTAAAAAAGCAGGTTTATCCTGGTGATATAGTAAATGTTCAAAAAATATATGGTTCGAACATTCTATTTCGTCCGGCTCGTATCCCAAAACGGTGTAAAACCCTACCGACCATTTGATGTTTTTTGTTGTAATGTTGTATTCCCAAATGCCGGCATTTATATTATCGATGATTTGGGCAAGGTGTTGCTTGCTATCGTCAGAAAATTTGTGCCCTTCAGAAAAACTCATACTAATACTATAAAATAGCCCCTTTATTTAGTTAATGCAACATGCTATTAATAAAATATGTGCCATAATTATAAAATAACTTTATTTACAACCTTTGGTTGTTTACGTTTAACCAAACCACTATTTTTTTTGAACAATTATGGGATTTCAAATATAGTATTTGGTATCATATAAATCACTCTGATACTGATAATTACAAAATAAAAATTGCGCACCGGAAATTCAGGTATTTATAAGGGAGATATTGTTAAATAACCTCCTTTAACGGTAACGGGAAGTGTATTTTTTGCACTTTAAACGCTAAAATGGAATGCGATAATACTTTGCTGGCCTGAAATTTTTAATAAATAATAAAAATTATCGCAAAAAACCGAAAGAATGGCCGGTTTTTAGGCTTATGTCCTGTTTTTTATGAGGGTTTATATTTTTTTAAAGAATTTTTATCAATTATCAACTCGGCCAGGGCATTGGAGGCAATCCATTTGGCCGATTTGTAATTTTGATTTGCAATACGGTTGGCGGCGGCAATTGCCACGGCTTTTAACGTGCTGTTTCTTTTTCCTATTTGTCGCAGGGCCCAGTTTATGGCCTTTTTAACAAAATTGCGGCTGTCCCAGGCCTCACGCTCCATAATGGCAAAAAAAGGTATAAAGATATCGTCGGCGGCTTTTTTGCTATGTACAGCGTATTCGGCCATTAAAACAAAACCCGCGCGTTTAACAAACTCTTCTTCCCGGGCGCTAAACTCAATGGCCTTGGCAACAGCAAAAGATGTCCGGTCAAAAAGGTTTCCGCATACCTGGTCGCACAGGTCCCACGAATAAAAATCTTTTGTCCAGCTATCTATTTGTTGTTCGGTAACGCATGCCGGGTCGTCAACCAGCGAGGCCATAATTCGCGCCTCATGAATGCCGGTATCCCAGAGTTGCTGTGCAAGCAAGTGGTCTTTTTTTAACCCTTTAGCCAATTTGCGTACAGCAGGGAGTTTAACGCCAAGAGCCCTGGAACTGTCTATACCAAAACGCTGCATACCGGTAAGATAGGTTGGGTTGGCCTGTTGCTTAAGTAGTTCTATAATTTCGTCAGCCTGCATTGCCTTAATCGGTAAAGTTCGCGTTCTCAAGTGTGTGGTGAATTTTTACCACTTCCATTAAGGCAGCCGAACAATAAAACGGGTGCAATTCCATTATTAACGAACCGGCTTTTATTGCCGGGTCGGTTTCGGTAAGGGTTTTTGCTTCTTCAATGGTTGCTACATTGAAAATGAAGATGCCTTTGATAGGCTGATCATCCAAAAAAGGACCGGCAACCACTAATTTGCCTTCATCGGCCAGTTTGGATATGTTTTTTAAATGGGCCATTTGCAATTGCATGCGCGCTGCCGAATCTGTTAAACGGGTTGGCCCTTCCTTTAAAAAAGCCATAATATACTTTTTCATCCCATATTTATCGGCGCCCAGTTTTTTGGCAAGTGCAGCATCGTAAACCGGTTTAGTTTGTTTTTGAGCAAGACAATTGACACTTAACGTAGCCATGGTAATGATGAGGATAAGCTTTTTCATGTAAGGGTTTGTTGGTTTATCAAATATACATTTATCAGGATGAATGATGCAATTCCTTAGTCATTTCGCTTCGCTGTTGTTGGTCATTGGCGCTTCGCTTGTCATTGGTCATTTCGCTGCGCTGTCATTAGTCATTTACGTCCCCTCGGGTCTCTTTGTAAAACGACCCTGAGGGTTTCGGGAAGCAACTACCCCTTGGTGAGTTGGATTTTTGAAACCGAGTACAGTGATGTATCCGGATCGCGTAAGCTCTGATTTATCGGAGCGAAGATTATCGGTTGCTTTAAGCATCCCTTAAGCTACGGGCATAGTGATTCGAAGCCTGGAGATTTTGAATAGTGAGGTTCGCGCATTTTTGACTTTTATTTTTTGACTTAAATCATGGCGTACGCCGCCGGTAGAAGCGGCGCCAGGCTATACACTCATACAGCACAGGCGTTAGGCCACGGGCCGGTATCCGTTTCTATCCTTTACGCGAACTGCGGGTATACAAAAACACCCGGGTGAAATTAAACATCCGGGTGTTGCATATTCATTACTTAGCATGGCGTTTACCTATCAGCGGGCCACAAGGCTGGAGCCTTGCGGCAGCGGAGCTTGCGGTAGCTGGGGACAATATTAAGCGTATTAGAGAGGAAAAGAGTTTAACACAACAGCAGATCGCCGACCTGGTGAGTATGCACCGCTCTAATTATTCTAAAGTAGAAAGCGGGCAGCGTGAACTTTCCGTTGTCGCTCTTAATAAGGTTGCCCAGTACTTTAATATCACCCTTGATGAACTGGTGAACATGGAAAGCAGCATGCCCCACGAAGTAACCGTAGAAGATAAAACGACCGTTGAGCAAATAAAGCTGATCCAGGAACTCGATCCGGATGATAAGTCTATGATCTTTAAGATGATCGATACCATGCTCACGAAGAAGAAGTTTAAAGACTTCTTTCAGAAGAATGTAGCCGCACTTTAAAACAACAAAGCCCGGCATCACGGCCAGGCTCTGTTTATTCTACAGCTTTATATTATCCAACAAGCACCCTGCCTTGCATGCGTACCACAAGCCCGGAGGCTTGCGGCAGCGACAAACGCTTGCGGTAGCTGGGGACAAACGCTTGCGGTAGCTGGTGTTAGCCACCTGGCCGGTGTCCGTTTCATCCTTTACGCGAACTGCCGGGATACAAAAACAGCCGGATGAATTACGCATCCGGGTTTGGCATATTCGTTACTTAGCATGGCGTTTACCTATCAGCGGACGCACAAGCCAAGAGGCTTGCGGCAGCGACAAGACCTTACGGTAGCCGACGATACTTTCATATTCATACTACTGATTTACGATCTATATATCCTTCAAAGCCAGTAAATAGAATAAAGTTCTGATCACCTTCTAAAATGTCTAGCGAGGATTCATCTTCCGGATCAAAACAAATATAAAAAAGATTGTCTTTCTTAATAAGCGTATAAGTTTCCACGTTGTAAAAGTGATATATGGAACTCCAATAAAACGAATATTCTTTTATCCCCAGAAATCTCAACTTTAAAATGGCACCCAGATCGTAAAGCAGCTTAAACTCAACTTCCACAACAAGATTATCATCTTCAGCGGTGAATATGTTAAACCTCCTAATTGAGGAACTTACAATGTATATTTTATTCAATTTCTCAAACAGAGAATGATCTTTTCCTATAAATTCCATTTAGTTTTATCTATTTAAATTATTAATGCTAATTGCTACTTCCACCGCTACTACCTCCACTATTGCTACTTCCACCGCTACTACCTCCACTATTGCTACTTCCACCGCTACTACCTCCACTATTATTACTTCCACCACCGCTGCTTTTTTGTTTTTGCTCTTCTTGTCTTCTTTCAGCTTTTGCTTTGTCTTTTTGTAGCTCATTTGGTTTAGGAGGCCTTCCTTTCATCCTTTTTGTTTTATTTAAGTTTCCGGGATTGGGATTAGGCATACGATCATGAACATGGTCTTTCTTTTCATTAGGAGGCGTATGAACTTCCGGATGGCCTTTATTGTGTTCTTTTTGCACCCGCCCGTCAGGGCCATATACTTTTGATGTTGTCCCTGGCTTATTTGTAACTACTGTATTAGGTATGGCTTCATCCGGCAGTTTGTTTTTGTTGCTGGCACCTTGTAATATCGGTGCTCGTAAATTTTCGTCACGCTGCATTACAGGAGTACCATCCGAATTTTGCGGATGTGTAATAATTTTGATTGTAATATACGCCGCTCCAGTAACGGTAGCAGCGGTTAGCGCAGAATATGCTGCATACGCCGCGGGTTCTTCCCAACCTTGGGCAACCGTTCCACAACACGGTGCTTTTCCATCAGGATCGGTTAACCTAACGGGATTATCAAACACATACCCATATGGTGAGGTGCTTTCCTGGCCATCTTCCACCAAAGGATCGACTGCTGTCCATCTGCCGACTGCCGGGTCATAGAACCTTGCGCCGTAATCGTAATACCCCGTTTCAGTTTGCAGCTCTTTATGGTTATAAAGATAATTATTTTGAGGACTTGTAACATTCGCTAAACTTTGAATAGTATACCCAAAGGCATAGTAATCATTGCGCTGCGAAATTACCGGCGTCATCTGCGTAGCATCGCTTAAGTTCCAGGTAAGCGTTATACGGGTATCGCCCAAATGATCTTTTAAATCATGCTCATATTTATAAACCGATCCGCTTTTCCTCGCCCTTCCCTCCTCGGTCTGGATAAAAGAAAGCACCGGCGTAGTGCCTGTATATTCATACTGGATCCCACCAATATACTCTGTGATGGTGGTAATACTGCCACTGGTAGATAGCTTGCGCAGCTTTTGGCCCGATGCATCGTAGATATAAGCAACTGAAACTCCCGATTTGATTACCGTCTGCGGCAGGTTAAGGATATTGTAAGCCTGGGTAATCCCTTTATTCAGGTCGGTGAGCTGGTTTCCGTTTCCGTCATAAGTATACTCACCGGCCTGCTTTACCGCCTCAAAAAAGCCAATTGTACCACCCGTCACAACATCATCTATCCTATCCACCTTATTTCCGCTTACATAACCAAAGCTCAGGCTGTCTATAACCGTACGCACTCCGTTTGAGTTATCATAACGGTTCAGCCTCACCATATTACCCATCACATCATAGCTGAAGTTCTCGTTGTAAAAATTGTCGTTAGGTATTGCCGTAGTGCTGATGGCATTGACAATCCTGTTCAGCTTATCGTACTTGTAATTATAGGTAAGCGCCGGAAGAGTGGTGCCCGATAATGCCCCGGTAAGTGTTTTCGCGCTGCCGATGTTACCGTTATACTGTGGGATGGCCGCATCGTCATATTTCAGGTCCATCCCGAACTGGTCATTAGCGTCGGTACTGGTTAAGGGATCATTGCTGAGCGCCCCATTATTGACATTGGTAACCCAGCCCCTGGCATTATAGCGGTAATCTACGTTCTGTAAAAATGTTGTTCCGTTAAGCGAGTGCAACCGCTTTTGCTTCAGCTGGCCTATCTCATTATAAATATTGTTAACAACGGTAACCTGGGCCTGCGCTGTGTTGGTTCCGTCTTTAAGCGTATTGAGCGTTTTTAGCTTCCGGCCAACATGGTCATATACCAGGCTGTCTGTCGAGGTTAGTATCGGTGTCCCGGCGGTCCCGCCCGCGTTTTTCATATAATGTGTGCGGGTAACTTTCACAGGCTGCTGTACAAAATTGTATTTAGTGCTTACATCATCATAATTATACTGATTAAGGGATGACGAACCTCCCAAATAATGCTGTTTAAAAGCACGTACCATTTTCCCTTCCTCGTCATAATAGTTTACCGTCCACAGGTAATCGGCGGTGGTATTCAGCACCAACGTTTTGGCGGCGGTTACCAGGCCGGCGGTATGTGTAGTGTTGCCGGTTACCACGTAGGCTGTGGGGAAATTTGGAATACCTGTATAGGTATCAAAATAAACAACGCCCAAAACTGTTGTAACCGTAAGCGGCCAGGCGGCAGAAGTATACCCATTACCGGTAGTAACCGGTGTTTCCCAGTAAGTGCTTACCCCGGCAACAAGCGCCTGTACCACCGCTTGATTATTGGTACCCGCCGTACTGCCCGGATGCTGATAAATGCCGGTAACAACCTGCCGTCCAAATGCGTCATACTTGGTAACCGTCCACTCCTGTGGGGCCTTCATCCGCTGCACCGAATCCTGTGTGCCCACCACCTGGTCAAGCTTATTATATACCATCAGGTCCCAGCCTTTGCCAGGCACTTTCTTCATCGTCAAACGTCCCCGGCCATCATAACGGTACTGGTAACATTTGCTGTCGAGCACTGCCTGGCTTATCGCAACGCCCGATGTATCCGGGCTGGCGCCGGGAGGCAGTACAAATGATAGCTGATTGCGTTCGTCATAAACATAATAGGTGCTCAGCATCTGGGCTGCCGATCCTTTAATGTTATAGGTACGCTTCAGCACCACTTGGCCTTCCTTATCTTTAAAAGTTTCGGTAGTGCCAAAACATTTATCGGTGGGTATCCAGTTCTCATCACGATTGATGGCAATATCCAGCTGACCATTAACATAGGTAGCCGTATTGCCTGTTCGCAAGAGTGAACGGCTGCCATCGGCATTGATCCTGGCGGTATAAAGCGCCACCTTATGGCTTCCCGCATTGGAGGTCACATTAGAGGTATTGAAAGCTGCCTGGTCATTGGTAGTAACCGAACTGCGTTGGGTGTGGTTGCTGCTTTCTTCTGCAGCCGTGCCCTGTATGCGCCATGCCGTGCCTGCCGCTCCCTGCTCAATAACCCTGCCTAAAGGCGAAGCCTCAAACCCCGTTTGTGCAAAGGGGTAGGGCGTCAGCACGATGCCGTTGCTTTGCTTCCCGTCCACCGTAGCTGTTCCGCCGGGATTATAAAAAGCGTTTACGCCCGCGCCGCTATTTAAAGCGTCACTGCGGTAGCTGCCATAGCTGGTTGAAGTACTCGGGTAAGGCAAATATCTTTTATCTTCCCGATCATAACCATCATAGCTAAACGGCTGGATAACATCATTGCCGCCAAAAGATGCCCTTTGCTGCACGGTTTGTAATGACCGGCCCAGCCCATCGTCGTACTCAATGGTGGTTTGTACCGAATCCTTTGTCGGGGTTAAGGCATCCAGTTTGGTTACCGTTGGTACTTTTAATCGCGGCGCGCGGGTACGCACGTAATTTTGTGATGTGGTTTGGGCTCCGGCTGCCAGCGGGATTAATAAAGCGCCAGTGAAAAACAACAGGCCCTTTTTTAAGTGATATATCAATGTCATGAGGTTAAGATTAGGTGGTGATGAAATAAATTTAAAGCAGGGATTCATCACGGGTCTATAATAATGGTTTGATACCCATCACCGGCCTGAAGGCTAAGGTTGGTATTGGTGCAAATCATTTTTGTATCGAGGCCCTGGCAGCCCGATATTTTTATTGACGCCGTTGTTGCCTGGTTAGTACCTGCCGTTATAGTTATACTTCCGTTACCAATACTTGTATAGCTTGGCCTGCCATCATAATAAGTGTATGTTGTAGATTGCTGGTAATTAACAGATAAATTTACCGGAACATTAATAGGTACACTGCCGTTTGCATCAGAGAAAGCTTTAAAAATAAAAGGCCTGTAGGTACTGCCATTGGTGGTAGTGGTTGCACCGTAAAACATCTCTACATAAATAGTTACCGGTATAGGGCAGGCAGTTGTATTGGTGCCGCCACTAATCCACTGGTATTGGTTATAAGTAGGGCTTAAGGTATTATTATCCCTTTGCTGAATCAGCTGTTCTCCGGTGTTGCCGCTTACGCCCTGCACACATTGCGTTGCTCCCGTATTAACCCAGCTGGGTTGCGGTATGGCATAGTTGTAATTAAAGTTTTTAAGTATGTTGCCATCCTGGTCGCGAATGTTCAGCAGGCGCTTCATATCATCATATTCGTAAAACTGGGTCAGGCCTTTCGTATCGGTTATACTCAGTACGCCTACTTCCGGTTTATACGTGTAGGTGTTCATCATGGCATTGGCAGGCACTAAACGCACTTCATCAATTAGGTTCCCGTTGCTATTTACCGTTACGGATGTAACTCCGGTAAGCGCCCAGTCGTACACCTGCCAGCTGGCGGTTATGGTTTTGGCCACGCCTCCAACTGTTACCGTACCGCTGCCCTTGGCCCATAAGCTTACAGTATAATTTCCTGACGGCAGGCCCGATTTGGTCATGGTACCGTTATAGCATTTCACGCCGGTACGGGCATCCGTGATAACCACGCTTGCTGCCGTATAAGGCCAACTGGTATCGTCATCTTCAAAACTGGTATAGGCTACTGATGATATCGTAGTGTTTTTAACCTGCGCTATAGGATAATTATTATGGTACCCCCACAGGTAGCTTACCTGCGAATTGCCGTCGCTGCCCGTCATGTCCTGCGATACCAGGTTGCCGCTGGTATAATCGTAGGTGTTTAAAATGCGCTGTTCAAACCCGGTGCTGCTGCTTAGCAAATTGAGGTATTGCCCGCTGCCGTTTTTAGCTTCCTGGTTCATGCTGGCAACCGGTGCCATGCTGTTATATCCATACAATACGGCGGGTTTTATTAGGCTGCCGTCATAGGAGGTCACCGCGGAGTTGGTCAGCACCGAGTCGGTTGCCGACCGCTTCAGCCACAATTGCTTCTCTAAAACAGGTGCGTACACGTACCTTGCTGTCAATGCACCTGAAACTGCTGTCGCATAGTTTTCAGGATATTTATTCTTTTCTACGAGTGTGGTTCCCTTGGAATCGTTGGTGGTTATCAAAACCTGGTTACGCGGTTTGGCATCATATACGTAGGTTTTGGTAGTTACCAGCGTGTCACTGGTGTTGTAGTATTTGACCTCCTTTTCAGAATCAAGCTTTGTCCATATCAAATCCAGCGAGTAAAAATCATAGGTATATACCCGCTCTGTGGGTTCGCCGGTTACCCAGCGTTTTTGTACGAATGGCTTTATGGCAAAAAAGCTGCTGTCACCTACTACCGAATAATTGTATTCTTTTTTCAGTACCTTGTTATAAACGCTCCCTGTCTTCTTAAAGTCTGTTTTCCTGACCAGCATTACGTCTGCGCCGGCCAAGGCCGAATTGTAATAATTGTAGTCGCTCCTGCTGAGCAGGTAGTCGCTGCCGTTTACCTGCTTTTCATAAACGGTTTTGTAATACATTGGTTGAGATGCGCTCAATCCGTTGCTGTTGGCCGAGGTGTACGCCAGATAATGTATTACCGGAGTTGGCTGGGTAACTCCACCTATGGTATGCGGCCCTTCCCAGTAGTCCTTTCCGCCATAATCCGGAATATTCAGCAGAACACCTGTAGACATGCCGATACTATCCTTATAAATGTATTCCTTTACCGAAGAAGGCGTGCCGGTGGCCAAAAAGTCGGTATAATCTGTTATCCGTTTAATGCGGATTCCCGGTCCCGCCTTCCCTTCAATTACCTGGTTTGTCCGCTCCCTGTAACTAACGGAGCCGGCAACATAATTTTCCTTTTCATCACATTTAATAGTCATGGTATAGGTGCCCGGCTGCAATAAAACCGAATCGGTTTTGCCGGCGTTATCGGAATTTGTAAGGATAGAAAAGTTGTAGGTTTGCGATCCTGTGATGATAACATCAGGCGTAAAGTTTTTGGTCGGGTCGGTAGGCAGCCTGCCGTTTGGATAACCGGCTACATCTTTTGGGGTGCGCTGCCAGTTCACTTTGACATATTGGGCAGTAACAACCTGGAAAGATAGGGGTGTTGACGTTATTACATTTACCGTATTGGTATCCGGCCTGGATATAAAATCGCTCGGCCCCAAAGTGTTATAGACATAATTGAGCCCGTTGTTCGTTAGGTTTTGCTCGTATTCGAATAAGGTTGATCCTCCCGTAGGGTAAACAATTTTACTTAAGATGCCCTTGTTTGAATAGCTGATATCGGGTTCCCTGCTCACACCGTAAGGATAATACGGTTTGGGTATGATGACCGGACCGTTTGACGATCCGTTGGCATAACCCCAGTGGTCGACCCCGGTGCTTGTTTTTGAATACGCAACATCACTGTTATAAAAGAAAAAGTGCTTTTTCAGCGTAGCCGGATTTAGCCCCTCCTCGATGCCGGTAAGCTTAAGCCTCTTGGTATCGGCAGTACCACTGACGTTGAAATAGTCTGTCTTGAGTTGAAACTTGTTGATCAGCTCTCCCAAGTAATTGTACACCTGGATATTGTCCAACCCGCTGGAGGTCATATCCTGTCGCTTTGAGGTGGTAGGGTTAAAATCAATCCTCATTTTTGAAGTAGTGATCCTCGAAAGCCGGATCGTGCCAACCTTTAGCGGGAATTCATTGCCAAGTTGTGAAAAAGTGTAGCCTGGCAGGGAATTGGTAACGTCAACGTTCAGCGTTTGGCTAAGTGGGCCGGCCTGTGCCACTACCTCCGGGGTGTCATAAGTAAATAAAATCTGATCCTTTGTGTCAGCCGAGGTAACGGTTTGCAGGTACCAGCTTGAGGTATAGCTGACCGGTGGGTTATAAAACGGCCGGTAAGCATCAATGATCTGGGTGATCTTAGAGTTGGTCAATTCTGTCGTCCAGAACCGGTACGTTGTTCCCTCTGGGGTGATAATAGTAAAGCCGTCGACGGCGGTTTCCCTTATTATGGTCAACTGCTGATACGGGTACTGGTAAACCTTGCCTTTGTAAAGGACGAATTTGCCCGAATGCCCCGCAAAGTTAAACGCGTATATATCAGGCTCCAGATCGACAGACAGGCCATACATGGCCTGCTCCATAAAGCTTTGGGTTATCGAATCCGGCTGGTGAAAGCGCCAGTCAACGTCCTGGTACTTGTTGGTTACGTGCTGATCCTCGTCCACTTTGTCCTTGATGATACGGGTAATTACGCCTCCGGCATCGAGCGACCAGCCGGCACCCACCCAGCTTGCTTCCTCAAATGGCTTTAAGCCATTGTTGTGATAATTCAACGTTATGGGAATTTTGAGCTGTTTGCCCACCGCTTCGGTAATGGGGATGCTGATGTTCGGGATTCCCGTTTGCAAACTGACTGGGACGATGCCGTACTTCCCCAATGAGGCGGCATTGGGCGACGGGGGGATCAGGTCGGTTCTTAATGAAAATTGGGATGAGGGGTTGGTGGTTTGCGCGTTTGTCTTTGTAAAAAACGAAAACAAAAGTACAAAGCAAAGCGCATGCAGCGTTATGGGTCTTGTCGAAAACATAGTTATACGTGATAAAGCTTAGAGAAATTTTATTGTTAGTTACCAGCACGGTTAAGCGTGCAATGCACCACCGAGCCGTTCAGACTGATGTTCATCCCAATGGAATCGGCATACACCGTCCCGTTGTGGTACACGTCCAGCCCGTTTACTGTAACTTTAAAGTGTAGCCCGGCAGTGTCCAGCTTGCCTTGGTCAATCGGGAACTCGCCAAGCGTACTTTTGGCGGTGCCGGCAACGGAATCGCCGATGAGCGTAAAATTGTAGGTTAAAGGGTAGGCGGTGCTGTCGGCAGTGAGCAGGCTGCCCGTCCATTTGCCTTGAAGATTGAACGGAGCAGCGGCAAGGCAAAGGGCGGCTGATGCCGATAGCACGGCCGCGACGATGGATTGTATTTTCATTGCGATAAGGTTATTTAGCAGTTTGGTAACAAAGATATTACTTGCGATGAAATCTGCAAGTTTTTTTTGACTTTTTGGGCAAACTTAAAAAGTGCAAGGATTGCCCTGGCCTTTTAGACGACGGATCAGGGAAAGACCAAGCGGAGAACGAAGGAATTTTAAGTAAGGCATTCGGTCCAAACTTTCACAACTTATTATCCGCACTTCAAATTTACAGCAGCTGGTAAAAATTAGTGGTGACACTACCTTGTCAGTACTTGATTACCAGGAAGATAAAAACGCGGCAGATAGCATGGCCCACTTGTGACTCTTTAACGAAATATGTGCATTGAAGCATAACGTCGGCCATCATCCAAACCACTAACATATGACCCACGCAAAAAATATCGCTCAGTAAGCTTTATTTACCTGAATGTATTTGTTTAGCCGCAGTCCCGTTAGCGATTGAAACGGATACCGGCCAGGCGCCTAAGGCCCTGTGTAGTATGAGTGTAAAGCGCGGGCCGCAGGCAACGGCAGGAAAAGAATCAAGAGGCGGGAATTGAGAGTTAAGACGGATATTCGATATTTTGTAAATGTAGACAGCTCCATCAACGGCTTAATTCTGCCCCCTGGCCGCCCTCTTTCACAATAACTTAACACTTAAAATGCCCGGCAACTACAATTATTGGTTAAATTTGATTAACAGGAAAAATAAACCACTATGGGAAAGTTTTTTGAAACCATCCAGCCGGCACATCAGGCCTTTATCGAAAAACAAAAAATGTTCTTTGTAGCATCGGCGCCACTTGCCGCCGGTGGGCATGTTAATTTATCGCCCAAGGGGATAGATAGCTTTAAGGTAATATCTGCAACAAAAGTGGCTTACATGGATATTATAGGCAGCGGTAACGAAACGTCGGCCCATATCCTGGAGAATGGCCGCATTACCCTAATGTTTTGCGCTTTTGAAGGGCCGCCCAATATTCTGCGTTTATATGGCAATGGCTATACCGTATTGCCCGACGATGAAGAATGGCCGCAGCTGGCACAGCATTTTGATATCCTGCTATCAACCAGGCAAATTATAGTGGCCGATGTTTACCAGGTGCAAACATTGTGCGGCTTTAGTGTACCTTATTACAGCTATGAAGGCGAGCGCGACCAGGCCTACAAATGGGCCGCCAATAAAGGCCCTGAAGGATTGGAGGCTTACAAAAAAGAGAAGAACCTGCTTAGCCTTGACGGCCTGCCAACAGCCTTGTATTAATTACATATCATCAATTGGTCGCCAAAGTGGCGGGTTATTTCTGAATTTGGTTAGCAGTTCAATTACTTCTTCCACTTCGGATATGCTTAATTCATGCTGGCCCGCTGTATATGAAAATACGTTGGCGGGCTGTTCAAAAGCAATGAAACCTAAATAATCCGGGTCGGTAATTTTATCTAAATGCAGGGTGCTCAATTTATCTAAAGCTTGTTCCTCGTGGCCCCTGTCCCTGTCAATAAACAGGCTGTAGGTATAACTAATTACCGGGTGTCCGTCCAGATGCGCTTCGGTGTCGGGTATCACCATCAGCCGTAGCTTACTGGTTAACGTGAAAAATATCGGTCTCATGATTGGTTTATTACAACCTAACGTTGTAACTGCCAAATAGTTTGATGCGACCATAGATAATAATGCCTGCACACAACAATGCCTCAATTGTTGCAAAAACACCTTTAAAATGTCTGATCAGGCCATTACAATTTGCGGGCTCCTTTGTAAATTCGATCAACAAAACAAAACTACCATGGAAAGTACAAATAATCAGGCCGAAAAGCTAACCATCATCGAAACTACCAAAGTAATTGATGCCAAATACTCGCACCTGGACGGATCGACGTTCGTGATGCTTAAAATGAGCAATGCCAGCTTTAATGATGTTGACCTTACCAAACTTAAAATTATTAACGCCAACCTAAGCGAGCTGGAGATTGAAGGCGCCCAGCTTGGCGGGGCCTACATCCATAACATTGGTATGCCACCCGAGGGCCACCCGGCATATGACCCCGCCGCTAAGCAACGCCCCTTACACTTTGAAGACTGCGAGCTTAGCCACAGCACCATCAATAATTGTAATTTGCAAGGCGTGGCCATAGCCGATTGTAATATTAACGGCATGACCATCAATGGTATTTTGATTGAGGATTTGTTGAATGGAAAAATATAGGGGAGTGCTTGGGGGGATGAGTAGTGGCCAGCGTTCAAAACCAATGTTTATTTGACCCCCGAACTCGTCATGGACAGAAAATATAACCAGCGAAAAATATTTCCAATAAATATGGTACTATGTATTGTATAGTACTGTGTTTTGTATTAGCTTTGTGATGAAAGCAGCACTACAACATATCATCATGAAAAAAATACAACAATTTATGGCCATTGCAGCAGTTATGTTGCTGGCTACGGCTTGCCATTTTGGCGGCCGGCACACCACCATTATTGAAAATGCCGACGGCAGGACAGTAAAGATTGAATACCGCGGCCAAACCTACTTTACCGAGGACGGCAAGGGTATCAAAGCTATTTCGCCCCATGGTTCGGCATCCTGTAGTATCAACAGCGATGACCTGGTAGCCGAGAATGACAACGGACGGATTGTTTACGAAATTAACGGCGGCGGCAAACAAACTAACCTTGATGACTACGGAAAGGAGCTTTTAGCCAGGGCAGTTCAGGAAATGATCAAACGCGGGCATAATAGCGATAAGTAATTACAATTCGGAATGATTATTTAAGATAAAACCGGGTATGGCGACCCGGTTTTTTTGTAGCTATAGCGACAATGCGATACCTGTTATAAAAAAATGGCCGAATGCTGGTATTTTTATTATCCAAAACTGATAACCAGTTGCTTTTTTGTGCGGTTTTTTGTTATTTTTTGAAACTTTTTGCCCCCTTCCATTTTCAAATCTTCAAATTAATTAGATTAATTTTATTAAATTGTGGTATGAAAACATTTACCCGAATTGTAGTTTTGTTATTGATGTATCTGTTTAACCTCAATTTAGCCACCGCGCAATCTGTACCGATGGAGACCCCTAAAAGCACCGATCAAACCCTGAAGATAAGCCGTAATAAAATTGATTCGCTTGATAAACAACTTATTACGCTGTTGGGCCAGCGCGAACAGGTGGTTAAGGAGATTGGTATTTACAAGGCCAAAAATAATATCGCTCCATTACAGGCCGACCGCTTTAAGCAGGTACTTGAAAAGGCCGTTGAAGCAGGAAAAAAAGAAGGCCTGTCAGAAACCTTTATTACCGAGCTGATGAACGCTATTCACAAAGAAAGCCTGCGGATAGAGGAGGAGCTGAAAAAGCAATAAATTGAGTAGCAAAAGGCTAAATCGGACATGCAGAGTGTATAAAATACACAAATGTGCCTTAGCGTATCAAAACATTTTTCCGATATCGTTCCCGATTTTTTAACTATTTGATTATTAATGCTATTTGGATTTTTTTTATTGGTATTAAACCGTATCAATTCCTAATTAAAAAGCTATAAATCAACTAATTATTGCCCTTGCTATTTGCTTTATTCAAATTAACTCTTTTAATTTGGAGCACCGGAACCGCTTTTCCTAATGGCGATTTGCCCGCCGGTACACCAATTAATATTGACCATGAATAAAAAAGCGATAATTGCCTGTTTTATTGCAAGTGGCTTACTGCAGCTACCAATGGCCAACGCCCAGGTTAAAGTGCCATTTTCTATAGGCAATAAAAGGGTAAAAGTTATAGTTTCTGATAATCAACCGGGTATGAGGTTTAAAACTACCGAAACCTTGAAGTTTCAGGATAGCCCCCAACCCGGCGAAACGGAAGTATCTGTTTTTGTTGACCCGGCAAAGTCGTTCCAAACCATGTTAGGCATTGGCGGTGCGCTTACCGATGCCGCTGCCGAAACGTTTTATAAACTGCCTAAGGATAAGCAAAAAGAACTTTTAGCCGCTTACTACGATAAAGATAAGGGGATAGGTTATACCATGGCCCGTACCAATATCCAAAGCTGCGATTTTTCGAGTGATAGCTACTCTTATATCAAGGAGGGTGACGGCGCACTTAAGACGTTTAGTATTAGTCATGACAGGGCTTACCGAATACCCTTTATAAAAGAAGCTATAGCGGCGGCCGGCGGCAAACTTACTTTGTTTGCATCGCCATGGAGCCCGCCCGCATTTATGAAGGATAATAATAGTCTGCTGCATGGTGGTAAGCTATTGCCAAAATACTATCAAAGCTGGGCCAATTTTTTTGGCAAGTTTATACGGGCTTATGAAAATGAAGGCGTGCCTATCTGGGGCTTATCGGTACAAAATGAACCCATGGCCTCACAAAGCTGGGAATCGTGTAAATACACCGCCGAAGAGCAGCGCGATTTTGTAAAGAACTTCTTAGGCCCAACTTTACAAAAGCAGGGCCTGGGCGCTAAAAAGCTTATTATTTGGGATCATAATCGTGATTTGTTATATCAGCAGGCCAGCACCATTCTTGAAGACCCTGCCGCCGCTAAATATGTGTGGGGCATAGGTTTTCACTGGTATGAAACTTGGACGGGCGCCGGGCAACAATTTGAGTCGCTAAGGCGCACACACGAAGCTTTTCCTGCTAAAAACCTGATCTTTACCGAAGGTTGTATCGAAAAATTCGACTTCAATAAAATTAACGATTGGTCGCTTGGTGAGCGTTATGGATTATCAATGATAAACGATTTTAATGCCGGTACCGTAGCATGGACAGATTGGAACATTCTGCTGGATGAAAAAGGCGGCCCTAACCATGTGGGTAACTTCTGTTTTGCCCCGATACACGCCGATTTACGTAACGGCAGCCTTATTTACACCAGCTCATACTATTATTTAGGGCATTTTAGCAAGTACATTCAGCCTGGTGCCAGGCGGGTTGCAGCCGTAGCCAGCCGCGATAAATTATTAACTACCGCTTACCTAAACCCTAACGGCAAGTTATCCGTAATAGTGATGAACCAAACGGACGAAAAAATTGAATATAGCCTGTGGATAAAAGGTAAAGCTGCTAAAACAACCAGCCAGCCACATTCCATAGCCACGCTTGTAGTAGAATAACAAAGATCTTTTTATAATCAACTAAATCTCAGATGTATGGTGGATCATTTATGGTCCACCATTATCATTACCGGGAAATGGTCTGACGGCAGCTTAGTTTCGTATTTATTGGTTTGTTGGTTCAAGGCGCGATAGGTATCGGTGAGGATACCATATCTTTTTACAGAAAAATCTTTGCTCAGGAAGATGTGGTCTATCCGCCCTTTTGATTTATTTTCGGCGTCAAAAGCATTAAAAGTGCCAGTCCCGGCATATTTTATGGGAGATAGTTCATATGCATCCTTCAATTTACCGGATGTGTTGATAATAGCGTAACTATCTGAAGTTTCATCGACATTAAAGTCGCCTGATAGTATTACCGGCTGATTAGCCGTCATTTGTTTGATCTTTTGCAGAACCAGTTTGGCGCTTTCGCGGCGGGCTACTACGCCGATGTGGTCCATATGTAAGTTGAAATAATAGAATTTATAACCCGTTTTTATTTCCCGGAACGATGCCCACGAACAAATGCGTGGCAAGGCTGCATCCCACCCTTTGTTGGGGCGGTTGGTTATGGTTGATAACCAGAAATCGCCATGCTTAAGCAACTTAAATTTATTGGTTTTATAAAATATAGCCGAAAATTCGCCGGCTGTTTTCCCGTCATCGCGGCCGATGCCTGTATAATTATAGCCTGGCATCGCTTTGGTTAAATCATGCAATTGATGAACAAGCCCTTCCTGGGTGCCAAAGATGTCAAAATCATGAAATTGGATTAGCTTTGCAACAACAGGCAGGCGTTGTTTCCACCCGTTGCCACGCACGGAATCATCGTTGGTGGGGCTGTCATTACGTAAATTGTAGGTAGCTACAGTAAAACGCTGCGCAAAACACGCAGAAGCACAAATAGCAAACAGTAAAATAAACAAAAGTTTTTTCATAGGGATAGCATTAGATAAGAAATCTAAGGGCGAAAATAACTGGTTAGTGTTAATCAGGAGTTATGTAACAAGCTGTTTACTCAAAAATAACAGTCTTGTTTTTTGATACAAATACCCGGTCTTCAAATACCAGCTTAAGGGCTTTGGCTAATACTGATGTTTCAATTTCCTGCCCGGCTTTTACCATAGTTGCTGCTGTAAATGTGTGGTTTACGGGGATGATTTGCTGGGCGATAATAGGTCCCTCGTCCAACTCGTTTGATACAAAGTGAGCGGTTGCACCAATGAGCTTCACACCACGTTCAAAAGCCTTACGGTAAGGATTTGCGCCAATAAATGCTGGTAAAAAAGAGTGATGAATATTGATAATGCGCATAGGGAATTTGCTTACGAAATATGGAGATAGGATGCGCATGTACTTAGCCAACACAAGGTAGTCGGGCGTATAACACTCAATGGTTTGTATTACCTGCTGTTCAAATTCTTCTTTGGAGTATTCCTCGTGTGATATGTGGTGAAAAGGCATATCAAAGCGTTCGCAAATGTTCTGCAGTGTAGCATGGTTGCCAATAACGCATTGTACAGTTGCCCCTAATGTGTTAAAATAATTGCGGATAAGGATATCGGCAAGGCAATGGTATTCTTTGGTTACCAGTACTACCACTTTTTTGTGAGGCAAGGGGTTTACCATAACCATGGCGCCCTCAGGCAGCAGGGGTTTTAATAGTCGCTCCAGTTGTGCATCGTCCTGGTTATTGTCAACTTCAACCCGCATAAAAAACAGCCCTTCGTTTTGGTCTACATGTTCGCGCATGGATACTATGTTTAATTGCTGTTTGGCTAATATGGCTGCTATGTAGGCAACCAGGCCCACCTGGTCTTTACATTGAATAACTATAATCATGGTTTAACGATACAAAAAAATTTGGTGCAAAATAACATAACTAATTATATAAAATCATTTTTGCAAAAAAATGTAATGCGCTGTAGCAAAAGATCAGGTACTTGCGTAATACCTTAGTATAACCCAAAAAAATGAAATACTTTGTCCTGTTGTTTGCCGCCACGGCGCTTTGCGGCATTAGTTCGTGTAATAAAGATGGCTTGCCGGTCCCAACATCTACACAAATAACAGGCAGTTGGCGGTGGGTAAAATCTGTAGGTGGTATAGGTGGGGTTACACTCACACCGCAAGGCCTGGGCTACTCATTTACCCAGGTTTATGGAGCCGACAGTACTTTTAAAATGTATAAAAAAGATTCGCTTACCTTGTCTGGTAAGTTTTCGATAACCAGGAACTATAAGTATTCGGCTACCGAAACTTTTGACCTGTTGAAGATTAACAACCAAAACCCTACCGCTTTTATTATCCGCAACGATACCTTATACCAAAACGACGTGTTCGTTTCTGATGGCTTTAGTACCGTTTATGTAAGAATTAAGCCCGATTAAAGAAGTTTAAAGGTCATCCGGTTTGCTATCGGGGCAAAACACCGGCCCTGCAAGCAAGACAGAATGATTGTTTTGCAGGCAGGGAGCTGGTTTGGCAGCAATGCCGGGCCAGCATGACTTTTTTAAACACCGTCTGGCACAAAATTTATTTCATGGCCGGCATCAAAAGCTACATAAGCTCGTCGCCATGGCTGGTCATCAACAAGTTTCCACTTATGGGCGGTCCCGGTGGTATCCAGGGCAATCAATATTTCGCCGGGGCGCACAATAAAAGTTTCGCCGGGACGGGTTTCAAACTCAAGGGTGCCTGATAAGGTTATCACATACTGCTCGGCAGGGGCATTGTGCCAATCAAAAAATGAATGCGGTGGCGATTCCTGGAACCGGATGCTTGATGCCTGGTTGAAAAGACCTTCGGCCACTGTACCCGTTTGTACATGCGAGTGCCCATCGGCGCCGGTATATAGCTTATAAGTTTTTATCATTGTATTTTTGCCAACTTTGGCAATTACCGCTAACCTAAAACATTTGTGATTTTCAAAATGCTTATTTGGATAATCGTATTGTAAATATTGGCAAACTTATTGCATTTTTGATGGTTAAGTAAACGATGATCCCGGCCGTACCCAGAAAGTTTCAATTTTTTCCGTTCCTGATCAGTTTAATAATTACACTGGCCATTGGCTTTGTGGCTTCGCTATTTACAAGGCCCGAAATTGCCGGTTGGTACAGTACACTCAAAAAACCATCATTTAACCCTCCGCCATGGTTGTTTGCGCCGGTATGGACAGCGTTATACATTATGATGGCTACTGCAGCTCACCTGGTGTGGAAACACCGCAGTCGTAAGCCTGTATACATCATAGCGCGCAACATTTACTTTACACAGCTTGCCCTGAATTTTTCATGGTCGATAGTGTTTTTTGGATTGCACCAGGTGCCGGGAGCCCTTATTGTTATTATTTTACTATGGCTAAGCATTATTTTAAACATCAACTGGTTTTATAAGTTTAGCAAGGCCGCAGGCCGGCTGTTATGGCCTTATTTACTTTGGGTAAGTTTTGCCGCAGTACTTAACGCGGCTATTTATTTGCTGAATAAGTAGTGTAAAAAACACTATTTTTATTGCGTACATTTTACTGAAGGTTTATTGACAGATGAAAAAATTATTGCTCTTATTTTGCTTTGTTATAGCAGCCCACAGTTTTGTTTTTGCTGATGCAATAACCATAAACCATTTTGTAGTTAAAGAAAATCCTTTCGCGGTTGACCAGGTGGCCATAGTAGCAACCGACACGGCTGGCGTAACGCAGGAGAAAGTAAATGGCCTGTTCACTTTTGTAATGAATGGGTTTGAGTATCAGCTTAAATTTGAAAAAGGGGTTGCTTTTTACCGCCAAAAGATAGACCGATCTACGTTTTTGTATGCCAAGCATATGAACGAAACCGGCACCCACGCCATACTGTATTACATTTACAAGCACGATAGTAAACTAAGCCCATGGCACATTAGCTGGGTGCTTTTAGTTGCCATACCGTTAATATTGGTGCTGCTGGCTTATATGTTTAAGCGGTTTATTATTATAGCGGTAATCATCTTTTGTATCTTCCTGTATTTTAATTACCACAACAACCTCAGTATCCCAACATTTTTTGAAAGTATAATTGACGGATTGAAGAATATGGTGTAGGGGAGAGCGTCAAGAATCAAGAGCCAAGAATCAAGATAGATTTTTTGACAGGGAACTGAGGACTTTGAGATTATTGGACAGGCGGCTGCGCTTCTTATAATGCAGTTCAATTCTGTTTGAGAATTATTACAATTTTAGAAGAAGAGAATGATGGACTATTGGAATTTTAGATTATTAGACGGGAAATCAGATAAGTTACAAATTGAATAACCCAGCCACCCTTCCCAATTCAATAATTCACTAAATCGATAATTCAATAATTAAAAAGGCAGCCCTATCCCAAAGTTCAGCTGCATAAAATTGTAGCTATCGCCAACAATGTTGCCCTTGCTATCAACACCGGTGGCGTTGGCTTTAAGGTATGCCTCTTTAAAGTTGCCCGATTTAAACAATTCATCGGCGTGTTTAATAAGCACCCATTGATCGCTGCCGCTAAACTGCGGATCTTTAAACTTAAAGGCCATATCCAGCCTGAATACAAAGAAACTTAAATCGAATCTTAAGCCGGTGCCTATCCCAATTGCGGTTGATTGCAAAAGGTTATCAAACCTGAATTCGCCATTTGGGCTTTCGGCCTTTTTGCCCAGGCGCCAAACGTTGCCGGCATCAACAAAAACACCCCCTTTGAGCTTTGCGCCAAAAAAGTTATTGATCAGTTTATAACGGTATTCGGCATTGGCAACTAATTTAATTTCGCCAAACTGGTCAAGATATTTATAACGGGCGCGCCCGGTGACATCAGTGCCGTAATAAGCCGCCCTATCAAAATTTCCAGGGCCTAATGTACGTGGCAGCCAGGCGCGCATATCATTGGCGCCGCCGCCATAAAAGTTTTTTTCAAATATCAGCTGGTTGCTGTTGCCATACGGCACTCCGATACCAGGGTTAATACGGAAAATAAGCTGCTTCTCGCCGCCCAGCGTTCGGTAAAAGCGTATGTCTCCCTCGGCCTTCGCATATTGGCTAAAAGTATAGCCCAGGAATTTGCGTTGACCTGAGTCGTCCCGTGGTGTGTTAAAGGTATTGCTTAACAGACTCAGAAAATTGCCACCAACATCCAGGCTTCCGCGGAAGTACAAAAAGTTGTCATAGGAGTTCAATTCAATAGCGTTGTACTGAAATGTGTATTGGCTACCGGTTGTAAATACAGTTCGGCCTATTAAATTGATGTAAGCCTGCCTGTTATAGGCCAATAGGCTGTCCATTGCAGCAGGGTCAATAACGCCTCTTGAAAATTCAATATTTATTGGTGTAATGGTATGCAGCTTGCGGGCTGTTTCATAAAAGTCATAACTAATGGAGTTTACAAAACTTTGGCGGGTTACCAGGCCCTTTTGATAAAACAAGGAGTAGTTGGTTGAGAAGGTGGTATGCGGCACCCCGAATTTCCCTAAAAGCGGGAAGCTGAAGGGCGATATGATACGGGGATAAATGAGATTAGCCCCCATCCTAAGCTCCTGGTTTTGTATATTATCGCTATTGGTGGTGTTTGTTCCGTTATCAAACAAAATGCTCCAGTTGAGTTTTAACTGCAGAATTGCCGCCTGGTTAAATAGGTTTCGGTTGGTAAAGGTATTACCCACATTGTAACCATACCTGCCGTTTGCAAACAGAAACTCGCCCTCAACCCGGTCTGAGTAATGTTTAAGCGGAATAATGTCAATTTTGGTATTAAGGCGATGTGTACTATCGCCCAGTTTTTCATATGTGGGGTTGGGCACGTTCCGGAAAACGTTTAACTCCGAAAGCCTGGTTGTAGTTAATGTTTGTTTGTCGATGTTATATAATTGCCCTTTTTTCTGGAAAGTATAATCAATTACCACCCGAGGTTTAAACCGGTGGGAGAAATCTACATACCTGAATTGCGAATCGACCTGCAAGGTATCGGCTTTGCCGGTTGTTTTACCATTACTTGCAGAGATGGTTATTAGTGTATTATTAATTTTATAAGCCGGATGTTCTGTTTTACCCGCCGGGTTATCAATCATCATTTTAATATCAACCACGCTGCTGTTGAAGGTAGAATCGTAGGTGAAATTAACGTACTGGCGGTAAAAGTCAAAATAGCCGTTACGTTTCATCAGCAGGTAAAGTTCATCGCGGTCATGCGCCAGGCTATCCATGTCAAAACGCCCTCCGGGTTGTATATGCGACATACTGTTGCGGTTGGCGTGGTAAAGGTTGGCAATGTTTTTATCCGGAATGCTATCCACAAGCTTACGGATGTGAAACATCGGACCTTCTACGGTAGTAAAAACTATTTCGGCGCGTTGTTTTTTGATGATAACACTATCAGTAACTTTTGCTTTTAAATAACCACGGTTCTGGATGAATTTTTCCATCTGGAAACGCGAGTACTCAACCAGGTTACTATCAAGTAAAGTAGGGGCCTCGCCTATGTTGCGTTTGCCATGATTGCTAAACCAATAATAAAATTGCAGGTTAAGCTTATTATTTGGCTGTTGTTCTTTATCAACATAATTTAACGCGGCTTCTTCAAATTGTTCGTCAATGCCTTTTATGGTAATTTTACGCACCAGCGTTTGATTTTTGCTGATGCCACGGGTAAGGCTACAGCCCGAGCCTATTATGAGCAGTAAAATACTTAATATTGCAAGACGGTAACCAGCAGGTTTTTTGTATGCTTTCAAAATCACAAATCAGTTTATTAACATCCTTACAACATAAAAAATTTCGCAGGGAGCATGGTTTTTTCCTGGTTGAAGGCTATAAATCAGTTGTTGAATTTACAGGTTCACGTTACCAGGTTGATACGGTATACCATACCGGCGCAATTGCCCCAAAAATGCTGAATTTATCCCGAAAAATAAACTTTCAGGAGATTTCGGTGAAGGATATCGAAAAAATCAGCACTTTGAAAACGCCGCAGGAGGTAATTGGTTTGGTTAAAATACCAATATGGCCAACTTTAAATTACGATAGCCTTAAACATAGGTTTTCCTTAGTGCTTGATAATATACAGGACCCCGGCAATATGGGCACCATTATCCGCACCGCCGATTGGTTTGGCATTAATGATATTATATGCAGCGAGGGCACGGTTGATGTATACAACCCCAAAGTAGTGCAGGCAACCATGGGCTCGTTGGCGCGTGTAAATGTACATTATACCAACCTGGCGCAAGCGCTGCCACAAATTAAATTGCCGATATTTGGCGCGATGCTGGACGGCGAAAATATTTACAATACTGCTTTTGGCACCGAGGGGTTATTGGTAATGGGGAACGAAGGCAACGGTATAAGCACTGATATTGAGCGGTTAATAACCACTAAAATAACCATCCCGAGGGCGGGGCAGGCCGAGTCATTGAACGTGGCGATAGCTACTGCCGTACTGTGTTCTGAAATAAAAAGAAATTCAATGAAATAAATATTGGCTTTGCAATAAATAAATTACTATTTTTGCAATCCTAAAATTAGGGTCGGGTGGCCGAGTGGCTAGGCAGAGGTCTGCAAAACCTTTTACAGCGGTTCGAATCCGCTCCCGACCTCAAGGGTATTAAAAACATTAAAATAACAACACCATGGGCGTTACACGTTTAAAAAGAAAAGATAGAAAAAACAAAACTACTTCACGTTTAGAAGTTCAGTTTTTAAAACTGGCTACTAACCTTGAGTACGGAAGCCGTTCTGCCGAGAAAAAAGGCAACCAGATCCAAAAAAACAACGAAGCTTTAGCTATCGCTGCCGGTAAATAATCTATCTGTTTTCAGGCGCCTGGCGCTTAAAAAGATCTTATAAATCCCGCTGGTTTCAGAAACCGGTGGGATTTTTTATTGATAGGAATTTTCTGAACCGGGATTTGTCGAATTCATCAAATTGCCAGAATTTTAAAAAGAAAATTCAAAAAATTCCTTAATTCGATAAATTCCGGTTCAGAAACTACTTTGAAGCAGCTTCCTGTTTATCCTCCCAATCAACCCCGGCCCTTCGTAAATAAAACCGGTATACAGCTGCACCAATGATGCGCCTGCATTTAGTTTTTCGATGGCATCATCGGCAGAGTGTATGCCGCCCACTCCAATTATCGGGAAAGATCCGTTTGATTTTTTGTGAATATAGCTGATAACCTCGGTTGAGCGTTTGGTCAGCGGCATGCCGCTTAGTCCGCCCATTTCGTCTTTTAAGCTGGCTGGAGATCTTAAATTCTCCCTGCTGATGGTTGTATTGGTGGCTATAAGGCCGGCAATGCCGGTTTGCTGTACAATCTCTACAATATCATCCAACTGCGAATCGGTGAGGTCTGGTGCTATTTTGAGCAGGATAGGCCTGCTGATGCCGTTTTTTGAATTACGTTGCTGTAGGGTATTCAGCAGGTTCATTAAAGGCTCTTTTTCCTGCAACTCGCGCAAGCCGGGCGTATTGGGCGAACTTACGTTCACCACAAAATAATCAACCACATCAAAAAGGCGGTCAAAACATTTAATATAATCGCTTACGGCATCTTCATTGGGGGTAACCTTATTTTTGCCAATGTTACCGCCTATGATCAGGCTCCTTTGCGCGCCTTTGGCATTTTTGCGGAACGTTGCTATCCGTTCGGCAGCTACGTCAACTCCAAAATTGTTAAAGCCCATGCGGTTAATGAGTGCACCATCTGCCGGTAGGCGGAACATGCGAGGCTGTGGGTTGCCGGGCTGGGGCAGTGGGGTAACTGTGCCAATCTCTACAAAACCAAAACCTATGTTGGCCATTTCGCCCATCAGTTCGGCATTTTTATCAAAGCCAGCGGCAAGGCCAACCGGATTTTTAAATTTAAGGCCAAATACCTCACGTTCCAATCGCGGGTTGTTTACATCCCATATGGCCCGGCTTAACGCGGCGCCACCCGGAAAACGATTAAAGCGCTTTAAATTGCGGGTTACAAAATAATGTACTTTTTCGGGATCGAACTGGAACAGGATGGGTTTTAATAAAAAATACATGGCGCGAAGTTAACAAATACTAATAGCTGTATAAACCAGAATTTTATGAAAATTAAGCTGGCAGATTATATTATTAGGGCAAATGCTGGTACAAAATTCAACAAAATTTAAAAAAGCCGGGTAAATCAGTAAATTCGGAAATCCAAAATCAAATCTATCAAACCATTTATGAATAATATTTTTAAACGCAATCGCCGTGATTTTTTAAAAACAGCATCGGTGGGTACCATCGCTGCAATGGGCTTGCCGCAGATAGTTTCGGCTGCATTAGCCAACACTAAACCATCAAGAAAAATCAGTTTTAATACCGATGATGTGGTGCTTTTCCAGGGCGATTCCATTACCGATTGGGGCCGCGATCATAATAATACCGAATTTAATACAACCAGTGCCTTAGGGTCGGGTTACGCGCTTATCGCCGCATCGCAGCTATTGCTTACTCATGCCGATAAAAACCTGAAAATTTATAACAAAGGAGTTAGCGGTAACAAAGTATACCAGCTGGCCGAACGCTGGGATACCGATTGCCTGGCGCTAAAGCCCAATGTATTGAGCATTCACATAGGTGTAAATGATTTTTGGCATACCCTTACCAATGGCTATACCGGAACTATAGATAATTATATTGCCGATTATAAAAAACTGATAGACCGTACCAAGGCTGCACTGCCGGATATAAAACTGGTTATTTGCGAGCCCTTTGCCGAAAAAGGCGTTAAAGCGGTTGACGATAAATGGTACCCAACGTTTGATTTGTTCCGCAAGGCAGCCAAAGATGTAGCCGAACAATATGAGGCCGTTTTTGTACCCTATCAATCGGCATTTGATAAAGCCGAGAAAATTGCCCCGGCCACCTACTGGAACCGCGACGGCGTACATCCCAGTGTAGCCGGCGAAGCCCTGATGGCCCAAACGTGGCTGAAAGCGGTGGGAGCATAGGTAGGCGAAAGGTAAAAGGCAAAAGGTTTTTGGGGAAAGGATTGAAGGTGATTTTTTTGACTAAGTCATGAAAGTCCATTCGTGTTATACCTGTCGATTGAAAATATCATTTTTCTATCATCTTAATACCTTTCATCTTTAGCCTTTTACCTTTCACCTCGGGTCTGCCTAAATACGGCTCAAAAACCGTATCTTTGCGCCCAAATGATTGCTATAAATAACCTTACGTTTGAGATTGGTGCGCGGGCCCTTTACGATGAAGCCAACTGGCATATAAAACCCGGTGAAAAAATTGGTTTAATAGGCGCCAATGGAACAGGTAAAACTACCCTTCTGAAAATTATTGTAGGCGATTATAAACCTACATCGGGCACCATATCAATGGCTAAGGACCTTACCATGGGTTACCTTAACCAGGATTTGCTGTCATACTCATCTGATAAAAATATTGTGCATGTGGCCATGGAAGCTTTTGAGCGCCAAAACCAGTTGCACGACGAGATAGAAGTTTTACTAAAAAAACTCGAAACCGATTATACCGAAGACCTGATAAACAAGCTAAGCGATAAACAGCACGAGTTTGAACTGTTGGATGGTTATAACATTGAATACAAAGCGCACGAAATTTTGGCCGGTTTGGGCTTTAGCGAACAGGATTGCCAGCGTAAGCTAAGCACTTTTTCGGGCGGATGGCGTATGCGCGTAATGCTGGCCAAAATCCTTTTGCAGGCACCAGATATCCTTTTACTGGATGAGCCTACCAACCACCTTGACTTACCATCCATCCAGTGGCTGGAAGATTATTTGAAAGCTTTTAACGGTGCCATCATCATCGTATCGCACGATAGGTGGTTTTTGGATAAGGTTATTAACCGCACGGTTGAATCGCGCAAAGGTAAGCTGACTGTTTACGCGGGCAACTACACTTTCTACCTGGAAGAAAAAGCGCTGCGAGAAGAAATTCAACGAGGTGAGTTTAAAAACCAGCAATCAAAAATAAAACAGGAAGAACGTTTGATCGAGCGTTTCCGCGCCAAGGCATCCAAAGCAAAAATGGCGCAATCGCGTATCAAAATGCTTGATAAAATGGAGCGGGTAGATGACGTGGATGATGATAACCCATCAGTAAACTTTGCCTTCCGTTTCTCTAAACAATCGGGCAGGCACGTGGTAACCTTAGAGGATATTGTTAAAAAATACCCTGCAATTGATATTTTGGATGGTGGCGAAGCCGTAATTGAAAAAGGTGATAAAATTGCTTTGATTGGGGCCAACGGTAAAGGTAAATCAACCTTGCTGCGCATTATTGCCAATGCCGATCATGATTATACCGGTAAAGTAACCACCGGGCACAACGTGAGTACTACCTTTTTTGCCCAGCACCAGCTGGAATCATTACACCTGGAACACCAGATTTTACAGGAATTGCAGGCATTTGCGCCAAAACATACCGATACCGAACTGCGTACCATTTTGGGCTCATTTTTGTTTACCGGCGATGATGTGTTTAAAAAGATCAAAGTATTATCGGGTGGGGAAAAATCGCGTGTGGCTTTAGCCAAGGCACTTACAGCCGATGCAAACTTCCTGGTACTGGATGAGCCTACCAACCACCTGGATATGCAATCGGTAAATATCCTGATCCAGGCCCTGGAACAGTACGAAGGTACTTTCATAGTGGTATCTCACGATAGGTATTTCCTTGATAATGTGGCCAACAAGATTTGGTTTATTGAAGATCAAAAAATAAAAATATATCCTGGAACCTACGCCGAATTTGACGAGTGGTATTCAAAACGCAAGTTAGAGCCAAAAGCGGCAGCACCTGCACCTCAGCCTAAGAAAGAGGAGAAGAAGCCCGAGCCCGCTAAACAACAGCACGGCGAAAACAAGCATCAGCAGTTAAAAAAACTGAATCAGGACCTGGCCAAAATGGAAGAACAAATTGCCGCGCTTGATAAAACAGTGAAAGAGTTTGAAGCCAAACTGGCCGATACAAAAATATACACCGACAGCCAAAAGCTAAAAGAAACCAACGCCGCTTACAACCAAAAGCAAGCCGAGCTGAAACAAATTCAGCAAAAATGGGAGACTTTGGCGGAGCAGATTTTGGAACTGGAAGCGTAAGTATTACATACCAGAAACATGTCATTGCGAGGAATGAAGCAATCGCGAACTGTGCATATTCGTTTTGCACCCGAAGAGATTGCCACGCTGCGCTCGCAATGAGATAGTTTTAAAGTAAAATATATCTATGAAACCCGTCATTGCGAGGTACGAAGCAATCCCCAACTATACAAGGCAACCTTGCAAGGCCACTTTGCATATCGGGGATTGCTTCGTGCCTCGCAATGACGCTCGGTTTTTGAGGCTGGTTTACTTATTACTCTTTACCTGCCTCTCGGTTCGGGCCTTTGCTCAATCCCCTTATGATAACAATGTTTATAATCCTGCCATTAAAAGTGTGGAGTTTAACGGCACAGGCAAGCAGCCATTCCCGGTTATAAACCTGGGCAGCGATGATAAAGTGCTTCTGGCTTTTGATGACCTGCGTGGCGGCACCCGCAATTACAATTACACTATCGAACATTGTGACGCCAACTGGAACTCTTCAAACCTTTCGCCGGCCGAGTACCTGCAAAGTTTCCAGGACGATAGGTTTTATACCTTTAGCTACTCCATAGGTACGTTCCAAAAATATACCCATTACGAGCAGCAGATTCCCAATGATAATATCGCGCCCAAAATATCCGGCAATTACATCCTGAAGGTTTATGAGGATGGTGATCAATCCAAAATGATCCTTACCCGCCGTTTATACGTGGTGGGTCAAAAGGTTTCAATTGCGGCCAATACGCTTGCTTCGCCAAGTACGCAAACTCGCCAAACCAATCAAAAGTTAAACTTCACTGTCGACTATGGGAGTCTCAGGGTGCAAAATCCATCCTATGATATCCGGGTTTTTGTAATGCAGAATGCACGTACATCAACGGGTATTTTAAATAACCGGCCTACCAATATCCGCGGCACTTCGTTAGTTTATAATGATGTAGCTATTAACGATTTCCCGGGCCGTAACGAATTCAGGCTGTTTGATTTGCGTACGCTTAAGCTCAATTCGCAAAGGGTGGCCAGGATTTATAAAGATACCGCCAACATAGTGGTGCTGATTGGCGACCCCTGGCGCAATAACCCCAATTATGTACAGTACTTTGATAACAACGGGAAGTTTTATATCCTGAACCAGGACGGCAGCGACCCACGTAACGACGCTGATTATGCCCGCGTGTATTTTAGCCTGGCCGCAAATACCACCGGAGGCGACGGCACGCCATACATTGTAGGCATGTTTAACGATTACAAAATTGACGAACGCAGTAAACTTACGCGCGACGAGAATGGCCGCTATTATATCAACCTGTTGCTAAAGCAGGGCGTTTATGATTACGAATATGTTTGGGTTGATAACACAACTAAAAAAGCCGACGATGTACCCATTGAAGGCAGCCATTTTGAAACCGAAAACGATTACCAGCTACTGGTTTACTACCGCCCCGCAACGGCCCGCTGGGACGAGCTGGTAGGCTTTAGCATGGTGAATACGGTGAAGAAGTGATCGTATTCACCATACCACGTCCCGGACAGTTGTAGTTTATACTACTGTTATTCTGAGTGGTAAAATTTCGAGAAACTTGGAACGGGGAAATTACATTCAAAAATAAAAGACTGTCATCCTGAGGCACGAAGGATCTATTCGCGAACTTTGTTGGCGGTTATGCATGGCGTACAATAGATCCTTCGCTATCGCTCAGGATGACAGAAAATGAAGCTTGTCATTCTTTCGTGCGTTAGGATGAAAGGTTCTTTATTTCTAAATCCCACAATTATTTATAATTTAGTGTCGTAATTACATTTAATCCAATTGTTGCCTTTATGTACGCTATAAAATCTTTCCAAAAGGTCATTAAGCTTAGTGGCCTGTTGCTTGTCGCGCTGTTTTTTAGCGCCAAATCGTTTGCTCAGCAAACCCGTCAAACACTGGATTTTGACAAAGGATGGCGCTTTAACCTAGGCGAGGTGGCTGATGCCGAAAAGCCCGCCACCAGCGATGCCAAATGGCGCAGCCTTAACCTGCCCCATGACTGGAGCGTTGAAGGCAAATTCAGCAAAGATAACCCTGCAACACCCGAAGGTGGCGCACTGCCGGGAGGCATAGGCTGGTACCGTAAATCATTTACCGTTCCGGCATCATCAAAAGGCAAATTGGTATACATTGATTTTGACGGCGTTTACCAAAAAAGCAAAGTGTGGATTAACGGGCACCTGCTTGGTTTCAGGCCTAATGGGTATATTTCATTTCGCTATGAGTTAACTCCGTATCTAAACTTTGGGGGTAATAATGTTATAGCTGTTAAGGTTGATAATTCGGTTCAGCCAAATTCGCGCTGGTATTCCGGTTCTGGTATTTACAGGAATGTGTGGCTGGTTACTACCGCTAAAACTGCTATTAACCAGTGGGGGACCTTTGTAACCACGACGGACGTAAGTGCTGCATCGGCAAAAGTAAATATCAAAGTAAGCGTAAAACACGGATCATCTGCTGCTGGGCTGGTTGTAAAAACTACATTATATGATGCCCTTGGTAAAGCAGTTGCAGGCGGCGGCTCAATACCATCTAAAGCACAATTACAGGATACCATATTTGAAACAAATACGACCCTTGGAGTAAAAAATCCAACCTTATGGAGTGTTGATAAACCATATTTATACAAAGCGGTTACGCAGGTACTATCCGGCAAAACCGTTATCGACGAGTATACTACCCCTGTGGGCATCCGTTATTTTAATTTTGATGTGGATAAAGGCTTTAGTTTGAATGGTAAAGCCATAAAAATTTTAGGCGTATGCGATCATCATGACCTGGGTAGCCTTGGCGCGGCCATCAACACCCGCGCATTGGAGCGCCAGTTGCAAATATTAAAAGCAATGGGTTGTAATGGTATCCGTACCTCGCACAATCCACCTGCGCCGGAGCTGCTTGACCTTTGCGATAAAATGGGTTTCATTGTAATGGATGAAGCTTTTGATTGCTGGGAATGGGAAAAAGTTAAATATGATTACCACCTGTTTTTTAAAGAATGGCATAAACGCGACTTAGAAGACCAGGTACTGCGCGACCGTAACCACCCCAGCGTAATGATATGGAGTATTGGTAACGAAATTCCGCAACAGCATGATTCAACGGCTTTAAGGATAGCACCGGAGCTTGCTGCCATAGTGCATAGCCTTGATACTACCCGCCCTATTACAGCAGCCAACAACAACCCGGATGCAAAAAATAAGATCATAGCTTCAGGGGCGTTAGATTTAGTGGGTTACAATTACCATGAAGGGGAGTACGCTGGTTTTCATGACCGCTATCCCGGTAAAAAATTCATAGCTACCGAAACAACATCAGGACTGGAGACACGCGGATTTTATGAGATGCCATCAGATAGCATCCGTGTATGGCCCGAAAAATGGGATAAACCATTTGAAAGAGAAGGTAATAATGTGTCGGCTTATGACAACGTACGACCACCATGGGGATCGACCCATGAGATGACCTGGAAGGTGATGAAGAAATATGATTTCCTTTCGGGGATGTTCATTTGGACAGGCTTTGATTATTTAGGCGAACCTACACCATATAGTTGGCCGTCGCGTAGTTCGTACTTTGGTATTGTTGATTTAGCCGGTTTCCCTAAAGATGTGTACTACATGTATCAAAGCGAGTGGACAAATAAGCCGGTACTGCATATTTTCCCGCACTGGAACTGGACTCCGGGCAAAATGGTTGACGTTTGGGCTTATTACAATAATGCCGATGAAGTGGAGCTTTTCCTGAACGGCAAATCATTAGGCACCAAAAAGAAAACCGGCGACGATCTGCACATCATGTGGCGCGTAAAATATGAGCCAGGTACGCTAAAAGCCGTATCGCGTAAGAATGGCAAAGTAGTGTTAACCAAACTTATCCATACTGCCGGCGAGCCGGCTAAGATCGAACTATCGGCTGACCGTAAGTTGATCAAAGCCGACGGAAAAGACCTATCGTTCATCACCGTAAAAATATTGGATAAAGATGGCAACGTAGTCCCCGATGCGGATAACCTGGTCGACTTTAAAATAAGCGGCCCCGCCTTTGTTGCCAGCGTTGATAACGGCGATCCTGTTACACACGATTCTTTCAAGGTATCGTACCGTAAAGCTTTCCACGGCTTAGCACTGGCCATTGTACAGGCAAAGGAAAAAGCAGGCGCTGTTACATTTACAGCAACATCAAAAGGCTTGCCTGCTGCTACAATTACGTTGACTGCGAAATAACCAACCGAAATCTAGAGAAATACCGATATGTCATTGCTTTTGTTAGACCAAAGGCAATGACATTTTTATTTTAAATGCATAAACATTTAATATCCGTAAAACAATTGGGCGTTTAACCCATTAATTGGTAATACTTTATTACCTTGTTTTATGCCTGCCAAAGAATACCCGTTTTATCTTAAGAGCACCGTTATCATGTTCGGGCTCATTTTATTGGTTTACATATTTTACCAGCTGGCCGATGTTTTTGTACCCGTAGCATACTCCTTATTTATCGCCATTTTGTTGAACCCGGTTTGCAATTGGCTGGAAAAGAAAAAGGTGCCTAAAGCATTAGCTATTTCCATTACCTTGTTGTTGGCATCCATAGCAATAGCGGGGTTGTTTTATTTTCTATCTACCCAAATAATCCAGTTTGGCGATTCGCTGCCCGTGCTGAAGCAAAAATTTGCAACTATCTCGGCCTCGGCGCAATCATGGGTGGCAACAACGTTTGGTTACCCCATACAAAAACAAAATTTGCTCATTAAAGAGGCAATGAATAACAGCCAATCGCTATTGGGTAGTACCCTGGGTTCGGTATTAGGTATATTTGGGTTGATATTTATTATACCGGTTTATGTTTTCCTGGTACTTTATTATAAAACTTTACTGCTCAACTTTTTTTACGAAGTGTTTTCTGAGGAGAACTCCAAACGCGTAGCCGATGTATTGCAGGAAACCAAAGCCGCTGTGCAAAGTTATATCATAGGTTTGTTAATTGAGATGATAATTGTGGCGGCGCTGAATTCGCTGGCGCTTATATTGCTTGGTGTAAAGTATGGCATCCTGATTGGCGTTATCGGCGCTATCCTTAACCTGGTGCCCTATTTGGGCGGCATTATTGCCATAGCCTTGCCTGTATTGATGGCTACAGTTACCAAAGATGGCTACTCGACACAATTGGGCGTAATTGGGGCCTACCTGGTAATCCAGTTCATTGATAACAATATCCTGGTACCAAATATCGTATCATCAAAGGTTCAAATCAACGCGCTCATGTCCATAATCGTAGTATTTTTGGGTAATATGCTATGGGGACTATCTGGCATGTTCTTGTCCATTCCGTTCCTGGCCGTGTTGAAAATCATTTTCGACCGGATAGACGGCCTTAAACCATGGGGCAAACTACTTGGTGACACCGTACCCACCCGCCATAAAGGCGATATATGGAAGAGGAGGAAAAAAGTTATTCTACCTGTGAAGTAAGTAAAAATTCAAAAAAGGAAGCAAAGCGGTCAATATAATGGAGGCTATAAAAATCAAAAGCCAAAACCGCTATGCAATTTTGACTTTTGATTTTTTAATTTTGACTTAAATTAGTGATTGACACCGTTTTCGCCTTTGTTCAGGGTTCCGTTGATGTATAAAACCTGGTTTACTTTTTTAGGGTCGCCCTGGTATACCCACACAATATTGTTGATGTAGGTTTTAAAGGCGTTGTTAACCTGCTCAACAGTTAATTTTTTAACATCATCAACCAAAGTTAATGAGCGTTTCCAGTTATCAAATAACACTTCGTTTGATGCGATAGATGATGCCTGTGCGCTATTGGTTTCGTTTTTATAATAAAAACCGGTTAGGTAGGTAACCTTCATGTTGGCTACTTCTTCGGGTTTAAAGCCTTCTGTTTTTACTTTATCAACCAGCTTATCAAACACGGCTATATATTTATCTGGCTGCGTGGTTGATACCGAAAAACGTGCGGTTGATGTTTGCCCAACGCTAAACCAGGCCTGCGGTGCATATGATAAACCATTATTGGTACGCACATCTAAAAAATGGCGGTTAGCGAAGATCCGCATAGCTACGTTAAAGGCGTCAAAATCTTCGGTACCCGGTATGGGGCCGCTCGTGATACCTTCAACATAGTTGGTGGCTAAATCGCGCTGCTCCACATTAATGCTGTTTTTGTAAACCTTAAATGATGCTTTTTTAAACGCAAATGAAGGGCCTTTTTTAACACCATCCAACATCGCTTTTACTTTGGCCTCGATAGTAGCCTGATCAAGATCGGCCACAACAACTATCAGTAAGCGCGATTTGGTGAAGATGGACGTATAATAAGCTTTGGTTTCTTCGGGCGTTAATTTGGTCAGTATGTCTACTGTTCCCATCGGGTCTTTGGCATAGTCGCGGTTTGCAAATGCAACTTTATCGGCAAACTTATCAATGGCATTGTCCGGCCTGGAGTCAAGGCTTTTTAAATTAGTAATGGCGTCCTGTTTAATACGGGCAAACTCCTTGGCGTCAAAACGCGGTTGGGTCATGGCCTCAACATATAGCGGCCAAACCACGTCTAAATCGCTTTTAATACAATTCATGCGTACTACCGAATAGTTTTTGTTACTATAACCATAAACTGTAGCGCTTACTTTATCCAATATATCTTTAAATGCGTTTTTATCGTGTTTAACGGTACCGCACTCGGTAAGCGCGTTCATCGCCATCGATTCGATACCCATTTTCTCGGCAGAGTAGTTTTGTACGCCGCCTTTAATAATAGTTTGTATCTCTACAATATCGTTGCCGCTTGGCTGTACAATTACCTTAACGCCATCAACCGAGGTTTCGTAAGCTGCTTTTTGTGCCTGTACTGTTTTTATATTTCCTATCGCCGCTATAATCAGCAGGCCCAACATATATTTCTTCATCATGATAAGATCTTTTAAATTACTTAGCTACAAAAAATGAAGCTGCATTCAGTTGTTTACTCAAATCGGGCGATATAATCAAGCCTGCCGCGTATGGTTTACCGATGATATAGGTATCCACAAATTTTTTGATATCGGCACGGGTTACTTTCTGGTAATTACTATCAAGGTCGGTAGCAAAATTGAGCGATGTGCTACACCATTGGTAACTCAACTGGCTGGCCAGGGTTGATGGCTTTTCTTTACGGTGAATGCTGTTACGCAATAATATAGCTTTTGCGTCTTTCAGTTGCTCATCGGTGTAGTAATCATCCTTTGCCCATAGGCTTATCTGGTTTATTACCTCGTCATAGCATTCTTTAAGTTTGGTTGGGTTCGGCTCAATACCCATATCAATAGGCCCAACGTATTTGCTGGTTGTGTAGCTTACATATACGCTGCTTGCCAGCCCTTTATCAACCAAAGCCTGCTGTAGTTTCGACGAGTTTAAACCCACAATAGTGCCAAACAAATCCGCAGCCACGGTAGACGCCGAATCGGTAAGGTATGACGGCCCCTGCCATGAAATTTGCATTGATGGTGTTTGCGCTATGGTGGTTTCTTTAATAAAATATTCTTTTTGGGTTAATGGCTTAAATGCCGGGATAGGATATTTTTCGTGCGGGTTGAAACCACTGCTTTCCCAATCGCCAAATATTTTTTCGGCCATGGCAAAAGCTGCATCATGTTTTACGTCGCCGCAAATAGTAAGCAAGCTGTTGTTAGGGAAATAATATTTGTTTTTGATGACCATCATTTTCTCGGGCGTAGCGGTGTTAATCACTTCGTGAATACCGATTGGATTTTTACGGGTGATGAGGTCGCCCCATAACTTTTGCTGGATACCGTACCATAACTGGAAACCCGGATCGCTTTCGGCACGCTGAAACTCGCCGTCCACAACAGGACGTTCCTTTTTCATATCCTCCTCGCGGTAAATAGGAAAGCGGATGGCTGCGTTCATGAATTTTAAACCAGCGCTAAGGCTATCCCTGTCAAAAGTAAAAAAATAGTTTACGCGCTCTACATCGGTAGTGCCATTCCATATGGCGCCAAGTTCTTGCGTACGTTTCAGAAATGATGCCTGGTCTGGATAATCTTTGTTGGCTTTAAAAAACATATGCTCGAACATGTGCGACAGGCCGCTGAATTCGGGGCCCTCGGTATAAGCACCGTTTTTTACGGCAATTTCAATGGTAGCCAAAGGCACTTTGCTGTTTTCAATAACAACAACTTCCAGTCCGTTTGGAAGCTTTTTCCAGAAGTAGCCTTCCGGCAGCCGGGGCTGGGCAATTGCAAGGCAAAAGCTAAAAACCCCGATAACACTCAGTGTTAAGGTTTTAATAAGATTTTGGTTCATAGATATATTTATAATGTTTTAAACACTATAAATATATTGGTATAAATTAGGAAAAGGAAAAAATTATCCTTTTTTAACTTAGTTTTTAGTTAAAAGGTATAAACTGATTACGTATATTATTTATAAGCCCGATTTAATACTATTGTAAGGAATGCCTAAATCATCAATAGAGTATTGGGTAAGTATGCTATCTTTTATGGTGATATAATCTCCACGATCAGTCACAAACCATTTTTCGATACCATCCTTAGTAACCACAGTTGGGATTGTTGCAGATACCACTTTGCCTGTTGTATCCAATTCCAGTATATAATACTCCTTCTTTGGATCGGTTAAATCCCTGAAGGGAATAATGACGGTATGGTTGTTATCATCAATAAAGTGCCCGAAAAAGTTTTGGTCTTTTAATTCCTTTGGATGAAAATTAACCATTTTTTGGGCCATCTGTGCAGATACGCCGGTTATTTTCAGCCTTACAACGTTGCCTTCCGAATCTTTTAAAGTATCCTGCATAGTTGCCGTTTGGGCACTGGGATATTTGGCAATGGCGTAAAAATTGTTCGATCCGGTATTTTTATCATTATGACCGGGCAGCATATAACATAGTTGCAGGTTAGGCAAAGCTGCACTGTCTGATTTTATTTTTCCGGCGATGCCAAGCAGTTGTTCTTTCGTCAGTCGGGTTTTGATATTAACGATAACCTTACTGGCCGTGTCTGATTTAGTTACTTTGGATATGCTGAACCAGGCAACGTCTTTTTTTGTGCAGGCGGATGCGAAGAGGGCAACAGACAAAATATAAAAAGATAGATTTTTCATAGCGTTACAAAGATAACACGATTTTACTCAGTTTTATTTTTACAACGTTGTTCACGAAGACTATGCAGTTCAAACATTTGAAAGGGTTTACCGGCCTTTTGTATGTGATACAATGTATTAACCCCTGCGGCAATATGAATTATTTAAGCAAAAAGGTTTACTTTTTTGCTTTTTCCAGGTTCCGCTTTACCAGGAATTTGGTGATCCTGGTTATCAAATCTAAAGGCATTGGTTTATCCAGGGGGAATTGAACCGATCCTTTGGCGCCTTTGTAGTTGGATAGTTCTTCTTTAAATTCATCTATCCCGCCGGGCGTAGGGTAAAGCCCAATATGGTTTTTATAGCCTGCAAAGTAAATAAGGTTGCCATGGAGGGTAAAGGCAGGCATTGCATAGCTTATCTTTTCTTTGGCTTCGGGCGCCGCTTCCCTGATGGTAGCACGTACCTGTTGCAGTATTTGCTGAACATCATGGGGGAAGGCTGCAATATATTCATCGATAGAGGCTGGTTTAGTTGTCATCATAACATTGGTTTTAGGCCTTGATAGCCAGGTTTATAAATGTTTTAAACACCTAAATATACAAAACCTATGCAAACTGATGTAGTTAGATTGATTTTATACAATGTTTTTATATCAGTGGGAATACTGGCTAAACAAAAAGATAAATGGTAATTAAGGTAATTAGTAAGGGTAGTGGTATCGTAGTAAAAATAATACCCTTTGTTACAGTATGTTGAGCGCTTTTTTTAAACTATTTTCAAAAAATAATTCTCAAACACAAAAAAAAAGCTACATTTGCACTCCCCAAAAGGAGGTATCATAGCTCAGTCGGTAGAGCAAAGGACTGAAAATCCTTGTGTCGCTGGTTCGATCCCAGCTGATACCACAGAAAAATAACACTGTGTTATAATAGTGTGAAATTGTTCAACAAATTCTCACAGAAGCCTTCAGATAATTTCTGAAGGCTTTTTAGTATAGTATATTCAGACTTTACGAGGATTAAATTTTTAGCGATAGCCTATTAAAGTAATCTTGTCATTGAATATATCTAAATAACCCAGCATTTCCATAAAACTTTGTTGAACTCGACGTAAAATGCGATACAAAGTTATTGCGTCCTAAATCAGTATTAACAGCGACTATCGAAGTGAAGATTTTGCATTTACGATTTGAATATCTGTGCCGGCGTACAACCAAAGTGCTTTTTGAATATGAATGAAAAATGCGACAGATTTTCGAGCCCGACCTCCGTACACACATCCGTGGGCCTTATTTGCTTCTGCTTTAGCAAATAATAAGCTTCTTCCAGGCGTTTAGCCTGTAGCCACTTAGCGGGTGTTGTATTATATGCATTAAAGAAGTCTCTTTTAAAGCCCGAAATGCTGCGTCCGCATAGGAAAGCCAAACGTGCAATGCTTAGGTTATACCTGAAATTCTGTTCCATAAATGCTTTCAGATTGATCTTTCCGGGAGGGTCGAAATCGAAAAGTAGGTCTTTAAGTTCGGGCTGCACCTTTAGTAATATAACCAGTGCTTCTTTTAGTTTCAGTTTAACCAATTCCCGGTTGCCGGCTTCAAAATAAGGTAATGATTGCTGTAAGGCATTCATGAAGTTTTGCAGCAGCGGATGTTTTTTAAGTTTAAACGAAGGAGGGGTGTTTGGCTTATTTTCCGGTACCAGGCGATGTTCGGCAGCGAATTCGCGCAGTACTTCTTCATCGAACTGGAGCGACAATGAGCGGAAAGCTTCTCCCTGTTCCGGCTGTTTAATAAACCTGGCTAACTGGTTACGCACGTTGAACCGGAAGTCTCCCGGTTCAAAAATCACGGTTTCCTGCTCGCCCCGAACGATCAGTTTTCCTGAAAGCTGATAAGCAAAAGCGTGATGGCGGATGATATTCTCGCCTTTTACGGTTTTATGGTAATAACACGAGATCAGGATTCCGGGTAGTTCAGCATTGGCTTCCATTATATCAAAGGTTTTAAATACGCTGCGTACTTTATCTTTCTTTTTCGCTTCAAACTTTTACAATGCCGCGCTCCAGCAGGCTTTTTGCTGTATCGATGATGATCTCCTGGTTGGAGCGTGGTTTCCAGCCCAAAATTCTTTTAGCTTTTCCATTCGCCGCATTCCGAACTACCCCTAAATTAGGGATAACTTGCTTAAGTTCCGGCTTCAATAGCGAAAGGACGCGTAACAACCAACTTGGCGCAGCTTTAATGGATACGCGCTCCGATACTTCGGCAACACTCGTTTTAATGGTATGTGCTATCTCTGTAAAGCTCATAACGGGACCGCTGAGTGCCAGAAATCGTTGGCCCGCCGCCTCAGACGCAAGCATGGCGCGGATATGCAGGTCAGCCACGTCCCGCACGTCTGCAAGGTTAGTATAAACATCCGGGATGGCTGGCATTTCGCCCGTCATCATGCGGCGGATGATGTGAATGGAGCTGGAAAAATCCTCACCCAGTACCGGCCCGAATATGCCCACCGGATTGATAACGGTCAATTCCATTTTGCCGTCTGTACCGGTAACGAAATCCCAGGCCGCTTTTTCTGCCACTGCTTTTGACTTGATATAGGCCGGTAGTTTGGCATTCGCATCGGTCCAGTCCGCTTCAGTAAAGACATGGCCCCTCGGGTTAATGCTGTACCCTACAGCAGCGAAGGATGAAGTTAGCACCACCCGTTTAACACCTGCCGAATGCGCAGCACACAACACCCGCAGAGTACCGTCCTTTGCAGGCATGATCAGTTCATTCTCGTTCTTGGATGCATTACCTGGAAAAGGCGAAGCCACATGTAAAATATAGGTACATCCGGCAACTGCCTCGTGCCAGTTTTCGTCTTTGGTCAGGTCTGCCGCGATGAAATAAAGCCGGTCCGGATGTTGTAAGCCGCCGGCCTGTAGCTGATTTATAACAGCCATTTTTTTATCCAGCCGCCTGATAGTAGTTTTTACTGCGTATCCTTCGGCGAGTAGTTGGAGAATACAGTAGTTGGCCAAAAAGCCACTTCCTCCGGTAACTAACACAGTTTCTTTTTGCTGTTTCATATCTTAATTAAAATTAACAGTGCAAACATGGCGGTTACTTGGATGATCTATTTTGTTGTGGCGTCCAAATTATTTTGTTGTGGCGTTCGGGATTGAATAAACTAAGAGACCTCATCATTATGGATATGAGGTCTCTTGGTTACCGATCAGAAGATATTGATACCTTTGATATCACGAATTACCGGAACCATGTTTAGCGCTTCGCGGATCAATTGGATCTTTCCGTTTTTAGCAACTACCCTGCCCATATAGTGCTGGGTGTAATTGTTGCCATTAGCGGCTATAATTGCGGTTGCTTCGTACTCACCAAACGCTTGCTCCGGTGTGTCGATATGGATCTGAATATTGCTGAATTTAAAGCCTGGAAAGGTCTTAGGAAGATTACTCAGAAATTTGTGTAACACCTCCCTGCCTTCCCAACGGGCTGGCAGGCCGATACTCGCCAAATAAGGCAATTCAAAAATAGCGTCATCGGCAAATAGTTCGATCTGGAACTCCGGATCACCTATATGGTTTAAGTAATCCAGTAGTAGTTCTTTTGCAGTTTTCATTTTCTTAAAAATTAAGCGGTGTAAGTAGTTAACCATTTCTCTTTGATAGCGGCACGCGCCTCAATAAATTCTTTGTCGGTACCCCTGGCTATCGCGTCCAACGGAAGCCGTAAAGGACGGGTGCCTTTAGGCATATTCACCAGTTCCAGCACACCGTTTGCAATGGTTTGCGGGTCCATTTTAAATTGTTCCATTTTACCGAACAAGGCAGTCCCCAAAGCGTTGAACCTTTCAGTCGCAGCGTCCCCGTATGCTGTCACTATCTCGGGCCTGTCGGCATGCACGCCGGCTTTTGATCCGTTATTCATTTCGGTAGGATAAACACCAGGCTGGATGCTCACGTTCTCAATGCCGAAGTCGGATAGTTCATCCTGCGCCCCTTCGGTAATGCTTTCTACCACAAATTTGGAGGCCAGGTAAGGTACCATAAAAGGCAACGTGTGGCCGCTTGCGCCCGAGGTGAGGTTGATGATCAGGCCGTTCTTTTCTTTTCTCATGGCAGGCAACACGGCCTGGTAAGTGCGTAATACCCCGTATACGTTCACCTCGAACATATTCCTTACCTGGTTGAGTGAATAACCCTCCAATAAGCCGAAGCCACTTACAGCGGCATTGTTTACCAGCACATCTATTTTGCCGTATTTAGAAAATACCTGCTCAAAGGCTTGCTTAACAGAATCGTCGCTGGTGATATCGATCTCCACGACTTCTATATTGGGAATACTATTTAACTCATGGGCGACGGCGGCATTTTTGCTCGCCATGTTACGCATACCTGCAATAACCGAATGCCCTGCATTTGCCAGCGTAATGGCAATGAGTTTTCCAAAGCCTGTACTTGTTCCGGTAATAAAAATTGTTTTTGACATGGTTCTTATTTTTAAATGTTTGTAAATGTTTTGTTTGTACATTACAAAGGTGCAGCACCGGACAAACGTGCACATTGACATAAAATAAGAAAGCAATTGATCTATATCAATCAGGATTTGTTCCGCGCGGTTTGTGTGCGGATGCGGCTGAGTGTTTCAGGCGTCATACCCAGATAGGAGGCGATCATGCTTTGGGGTACGCGCAATGCAAACTCGGGGTACTTTTTAACAAAGTAGAGGTATTTTTCTTCAGCAGTGTAGCTTAGTGTGGCATTGATGCGGTTTTGCTGGGTGACGAAGCTTTTATTAAGGATGTTGTTGACCATTTGATCGAACAAAGGTATTTCACGGCGCAGCATTTCAAAATTATTGTGGGTAAACAGCACCAGCTCGCTGTCTTCTATCGCGTCTATATTAAAGCGGGAAGGTTCCCCCGATAACAGGCTTTCCCGATCGCCGCTCCACCAGTTTTCGATACTGAACCCGATGATATGTTCATTCCCTTTTTCATCTACCGAATAGGTGCGTAAACAGCCGGCGCTTACAAAAGCATCGTACTTCCATATGTCTCCTTCCTGTAACAGGTACTGGCGTTTGCGTATCTTCTTGATCACGGCAACCGAGCGTACCCTATCTTTTTCCGCATCAGTTAGTATCACCCGGTTATCTATATACCGCTGGAAAATTTCATACATAGGGTCGAAGATAAAGAAAATGCCGAAACTGAGCACCCCTCGCCATCTCAAAAAAACAACGTACCCCTAACATTTATTAGTAATATTCTTCATTGGCAGGTTATATACTTCACCAGGGTCAACCTTATGCAGTAAAGGCCTGCAACACAATCGACTTTATGATCTCAGCCCGTAAGTTTGTTTGTAAGTGGCCCCGCTCGTGAAAGCGAATTATGGGCGCTGTTTGATCGTCTTCCGTTTTCATACATTTCTTTTTAGCGTATAGTTTTTCCCGGGGCGAGTCAGTATCTGTTGCCGGCGGCCTTGGTTATCAATACGGAATTTGAACCATTTTCAATTCAGGTCTAAATCTGTCAATCTTTTCAAATCATGAAAGAAAAATTGTGTTATAAATAAAGTCTGCACCACAAACGTTCGCAACTTGCTAAATGCTTGCGAACGTTTTTCGTTTATAGTGGGATAGAACAATTCGATTAAGTTCTCTCATCTAAAAAATCCAGGTTTATTTAATTCATTATATCAATTTTTGATAAGTTCGTAGGGTGAATACCACAACAATTCCTTTCGCAGGCGCGGCATCCTACCCCGTTCGCTCAGGAAATTTGGTGAAGCCGTTGATAGACGGTGAACCTGCATTCCGGCGTATCTGTATGGCAATCGAAGCTGCACAGCATACAATTTACGCTACTGTTACTTTTTTATGGGCAAACTTTGTGATGCCGGATCACCGGGGCAGTATGTGGGAGGTGTTGGATAAAGCTGTCGCCAGGGGGCTCGATGTCCGGTTTATTTTCTGGAGACCGGACGAGGAAACGGCATGGCTTAGGCAGAACGCGTTTTGGGGCAGTGCCGATCATATTGATTTTCTCAATAAGCGAAATTCCGGCATAAAAATTCGTTGGGATCGGGCACATTCAGGCTTTTGCCAGCACCAGAAAAGCTGGCTGATCGACGCCGGTCACGACAATGAAACAGCTTTTGTCGGGGGGATCAATCTCAATCCTCATTCAATGGTTTCACCGGGGCATTATGGCGAGGGGCATAATCATGACGTTTACGTCGAACTAACGGGCCCATCTGTTGTCGATGTTCATCATAACTTTGTTCAGCGGTGGAACGAAGCAAGTGAACGATCTGTAGAAGATGGCCGCTGGGGAATCGGCAGTGAAGTTAATTTGGAATTTCCCGTCGAAATACCCACTGCACGCGGGCAGGCGTCGGTACAAATACAGCGGACTATACATGTCGGCCGATATTTCGACGGGAAAGCAACTCCAGGCGGAAAGAGTTTCGCTATTGCTGCGGGTGAACAATCTAATTTCATGCAATATTGTATTGCAATTAATGCTGCGTGCCGTACTATCTATATAGAAAATCAACAAATAGATGTTCCCGAAATAATAACACCTCTAAAAAATGCCCTCGAACGTGGTGTATATGTAGTGTTATTGATGCCTTTATCGGCACAGGTACCATCGGCTCTTGCTGCATACGAAAACTTCTCGGTTGCAGGTATTGCCGGGCTGGACGCGGCTGGATACCGGAAACCTGTATACATACATGCCAAACTGATGTTGATTGATGATGAGTGGGCAACTGTCGGATCGTGCAACCTGCACCGGTTCTCACTTTTTGGGAATAGTGAAATGAACGCAGCATTTTCAGACATCGATACCGTTCGCACTTTTCGTTCAACGCTTTTTCAAGAGCATCTCGGCCAGGATACGTATAACCTTGATGACCGGGAAGCTATTCGGCTTTTCCGTAGGATAGCTACAGAAAATCGCAAGAAGTATGAAAGCGGTGATCATAATTGGCGGGGCCTCGTGTGTGAGAGGCTATCCAATTAAATAGCTTGGATTCTCCTTTAGAAAATTTGGAGAAAAAAAACAATTCCAAATAAGCCATTAAAAGCAAATCAGAGAGGAAATAGTTCAAGATTTGTACAGTAGCCACCACGCTTTCAAAAGCTTCTTAGTAATTCTAACAGGCTTTCCTTTCTAAAAGTGCCATTTGAAGCTAAAAAGGGATCAAGCAGAATATTTGAGGATCAAGCAGAATATTGGGAGGAAAAGAAAAAAATCATTGTTTTGTGATGAACAACAAACTACAAAAACTTGACAAACGCTTACGAAACCCTGATTCGGCTGATCTTACCCGAATACCTTTTAGGCTATTTTGAACTGCCCGTTTTCAACTGGCTTGAACTTTATCATTAGTGGGTTTTATGTTTTTTGGGTCATGCATTTGATTTTTAGATACTTAAATACGTATAAATACATGACCTTACCTGATTCCTTATCACTTTTTTCTGATTAATAATCAAACTCTGGCTACAAATTTATTCGACATACTTCATTAAAATTTGCATATTGAAATATTTTATGTATTTATGTATGGACATTATTAAGCCAATCTGTTAGATTGGAGAATTTATTAATGTTTAGAGAAGCATATCTCTGCATATTTAACTGAAGTAAATCAATTTTGAATATATGATTATAAGGATGAATGGGAAAAGTGCATTTTTAATGGCGGCCTTGTGCTTTACACTTAACCGGGCTGTTGCTCAACAGGAAGCGATTTGGCAAATAGGCAAAGCCGACCGCAGTAGTGCGGGGATGGCGTTGGCTCCTGCAGCATACCAACATTTTTTAGACCATGATTTTGGATGGGAAGACCGTTTTTTTCTGATCGGGCTATCTAAACCCGAAACTGATTGGCCATATGTATTGCCTGGGCCAAATGATGACTGGGGCGGCACTGGTGGTACATCGGGCATCCATTCACAGGTACTTAATATTTTGTTTGGCGTAAAAACTTTGCCGGTTAATGGGGTGTATAGTTTTACCATAAACATGGTTGGCTACAATGCAGCCTCGCCGCCATTGGTAAAGGTGGTTATCAACGGTAAGTCGTTTAAAACCCGGCTTCCAAAAGGTAAAGACAATAAGGTTGTTGAAGGTGACCTTAGTGAAGCCAATCCTTATGCGCTAACCATTCCCATAAAAAACGGGCTGTTGCACAAGGGGGGCAACGAAATACAAATTACCTCCATAGATGGCTCATGGTTGGTATTTGACCAGGTTAAACTGGATGGACCAAAGGAATTGCAGCTAATTGCTCCAAACAGTGCCTTTTTGCGCAGCGTTAAACCTGCGACGTATGAAATTGAACAAGACAAAAAAAGATATCAGCCGCTACTTGTTGATGCACAGCACCTGAATGGTAAACCTAAGTTGCTGGTTAAGCTGGATGGGAAGATAATTTTTGCTGATAGGCTCGATTCGGCAAGGTATGTGTTTGAGGCACCTATGCCGGCTGTTTCAGCCGCAAAAAAAAGCAGCTACGAGGTTTTTTGCAACGATACCTTGCTTGAAAAAGGCGTAGTGCTGCGGACGCCTAATAAACTACAAACACCTGCAGATTATGTAGATACCCGCCTGGGTTCGGCACATTCCAGGTGGATGATTGCACCCGGGCCGTGGATGCCCTTTGGCATGGTTAAATTGAGCCCGGATAACCAAAACGGGGGCTGGATGGGTGGTTACGACCCCACCTTTGAAAGCATTGGTACATTTAGCCATATTCATGAATGGACAATGGCCGGCCTGGGTATGATGCCCACCAGCGGCCCGCTGCAAACCCGTATTGGCGACGAGCATAAACGCGATGGCGGTTACCGCTCACAGATTGATAAATCAAGCGAGGAGGCGCCTTTAGGCTATTATAAAGTAATGCTGACCGACTATCATATTAAAGCCGAACTTACGGCAACAACGCGATGCGGCTTCCAGCGTTATACCTACCCCAAAGTTGAAAACGCAAGGGTAATGATCGATTTAAAAATCCCGGCGGAATATGGCTATAACCTGAAAGATGTTACGTTAAAGAAGGTTAGTGATACCCGGATAGAAGGATCAAGCAAACAATTTACTAAGGATGCATGGTCGGGCGGAGTCGATCAAAACTATACTGTTTATTTTGTGATTGAGTTTGATCGCCCCATACGCAAATTTGGCACCTGGGTAAATAATAAAGTAGGGGATGGCGATATCGTAAGCGCTATCGACCCTAAAAATGCCGGCGCTTATGTGGAGTTTGATACCCGCGAAAACCAGGCGGTACAAACGCGTACAGGTATATCACTGGTGAGTCTTGATAATGCGGCGCAAAATTTAGCAGAAGAAATTACAAAACCATATAACTGGAGTTTTGAAAAAGTACGTGAAGGCCAAAAGGAAACCTGGAATAAGCTCTTGGGCCGCCTGGAGATAAGCACTAACGATAGCCGCGAGAAAATGCGGTTTTACAGTAATATGTTCCGGGCGTTGGCCAGCCGCAATACCTGGAGTGATGTAAACGGGCAATGGATTGATGCCTCAAAAAGATTGCAGCAGCTTAAAGACCCTAAATCGCCGGCGATGGGTTGCGACGCGTTTTGGAATACCTTTTGGAACCTTAACCAGTTTTGGAATCTGGCAACGCCCGAATGGTCGTCAAATTGGGTAAAATCCCAACTGGCTATGTACGATGCTGATGGCTGGCTTGCAAAAGGCCCTGCCGGGATGAATTATGTGCCTGTGATGGTAGCCGAGCATGAAATCCCGCTGATGGTTAGCGCCTACCAGATGGGTATCCGCGATTATGACTCGCAAAAAGTGCTCGATGCTGTGGTAAAAATGCAGACCACGCCGGCGCAAAAAGTAGGTAAGGCAGGCTTTGCAGGGAATGAAGACCTGGAAGCTTATTTAAAATACAAATATGTGCCCTATGATAAAGGCCGGTTTTCAAACACCATGGAGTATGCCTATGACGATTGGACAGTATCGCAGCTGGCAAAATCATTAGGCCGGAATGATGTATATGATACCTTTAAAACCAGGTCGGGCTATTGGAAAAATGCGATGGATACAACTATAGGCTATTCAAGGATGAAAAAATCGGACGGCACCTGGTATCCAAATTTTGACCCTTTCCGGTCGGGCGCTAATGAACATTATGTAGAAGGGAATGCGTGGCAGCTCACGTTTTTTGTACCCCAGGATGTTCCGGGCCTGATACAGAAGATAGGCCAGGATAAGTTTATCGACAGATTAAGCTGGGGTTTTAAAGAGAGCTATAAGCTGAGGTTTAATGCGCCAGGCGATCAGTATTGGGACTACCCGGTGATACAGGGCAACCAGCAAAGTATGCAGTTTGCATTCCTGTTTAATTGGGGCAAACACCCCTGGCTTACCCAAAAATGGAGCCGCTCGGTGGTCGATCGTTTTTACGGCTTTGGTGTAGCCAATGCCTACCTGGGCGATGAAGACCAGGGGCAAATGAGTTCGTGGTTTATCATGAACGCCTTAGGGCTTTTCCAAACAGACGGCGGTGCCGGTGCACACCCGATATACGAAATAGGAAGCCCCATTTTTCCTAAAGTAACCATCCACCTTAACGGCGCGTACGGCAGGGGGCAAAGCTTTACCATCGAGGCTAAAAACGTATCGAGGGATAATAAATATGTACAAAGCGCTACACTTAACGGTAAAGCGCTGCAATCCTTCTGGTTTCCCGCATCTGAATTGTTAAAAGGAGGGGAGCTAAAGCTGGAAATGGGCCCCGAGCCTAATAAGGCATGGGGTATTAAGGATTTGCCGGTTACGCAGTAGGTAATTATAGCTCCCGTATTTGCCCGGGACTAAACTTGCGAAGTTTTTAAACTTCGCAAGTTTTTTTGATTATACTCGGATCGGACAGTTGTATGTAATCTACAATGCCAGGTTCGCGAGCGGATACTTGGTTACTGACTATGATATGTTTAAAAACGAAAGTCATCCCGAACTTGTTTCGGGATCCCACAGGATAGGTGACCCGCATGAAGTACACTTAGCATGTGGGGTGCCGAAACAAGTTCGGCATGACATTGAAGATTAAACCGATGTCACACCTCCTTCAGAATTTCGCGAAATTTTATCACTACCTATGACGTATTCAATTTTCCCGTCATCCTGGGGCTCGAAGGATCTATCAGCTATGCATGAGCGATAGAAAAGTTCGCGAATAGATGCTTCGTTCCTCAGCATGACAGTGTTTTATTTTTGAATGCCATTTCCCTTCCGGATTTTGTGAAATTTTATCACTGAAACATGATAATTTAAGGGATACCATTACCGGCAGATTCGCTGGATCTTACAGCCCAGGATTAAAGTTTAATTAGCCGTGGCGCTCATATACAACTCCAGCTTGCCGCCATTTACAATATCTTTAAAGCTGATATGATTATCCTTTAAGGTTTTGCCGTTTAACTTTGCCGTATGGATGTAGATGTTTTTGGCCGAGTTATGATATGTCTTAATCTCGAAGGTTTTTCCCTTGAAATAGGATGGGTTCAAATTGATTTTAATATTGTTAAACAGGGGGCTGGTAATATCAATTCTTAAATCGGGCGATGTACCGCCGTTCATTTCAAATAAACCCATCGAACTTAATACAAACCAGGCGCCCATCTGGCCTTCGTCTTCATCGCCATTCCAGCCAACGTAGGGCGAGGCGTCATAAAAAGTGTTCAGGATCTTCCTGGTGTAATACTGGGTAAGGGATGGCTTGCCTGCATAATTAAACAGGTAAGCAGCCTGCATATTCACCTCATTGCCCTGGTTAATATAATACTCGGCCGATTGCCCCATGGTACGGTCAAGCGCGTGCGCCGCAAATTTGTGCACTTCAGATTTTTGAAAGCCGATGGTTAGCCGCTTTAAAAATTCATCCTTATGGATATAATTGATCAAACCCGGAACATCATGCGGCACATATAACGAATATTGCCAGGAGTTGCCCTCCACAAAATGGCTAACAGAAAAAAGGTCGAAATCAGGAATAAATGAGCCATCTGCTTTCCTTGGCGTAACGTAGCGGCTTGCCGGGTTAAAAACGTTTTTCCAGCTTGCAGATCGCTTTAAAAAAAAGTTATAGTCATCGTCCTTATGCAGCAATTTGGCCATCTGAGCTACGCACCAATCATCATACGCATAATCTAATGCTTTTGAGGTGGCACCTTTTTCAACAGGTACAAAGCCAAATTTGGCATAATCAGTTATCTGCGGATTGCCCGGATTGCCCCCACAGGTAGGAGTGGGTTCAACCTCCATAGTCTTTTTCATGGCGCGGTAAGCTATCTCGGCATCCTTGGTTACTATACCTTTTAAATACGCGCTGGCAATCAATGCCATTTCATGCGAGCCTTCCATAATGCCCGAGTATTCTACCCCGGCAGGACCTTTGGATAACCAGCCTGTTTTTTCATACATTTCCAGCTGCGTATCTACCAGTTGCTGCACCATATCCGGCGATGTCAGGGTCCACAGCAGGTTCAAATTCCAAAAGGTATTCCAGTATGCATCGCCACCTATCATTGCGGTACGGCCGGCCGGCAATTGCTGTACGTTTTCGCAAGCATCGGTATATTTTCCGTTGGCATCGCTCATGATCATCTTGGCAGTGAAACAGCGGTAAAAATTGGTGTAAAATTTCTTCTTATCGGTTTCGCTGCCACCGGTTACCGCAATGCTTTTTAGGGTATTATTCCATATTGTCCGGTTATGTTTTACCAGGGCGTCAAAATTCCAGCCGAAATCTTTTAATTCTGTTTTAAGATTGAGCCGGGCCTGGTCCATGTTAACAAACGAGATGCCGGTTCTTAGTATTACCTGTTCGGTTTTCGAGGTTGGGTAGGTAACGTATGCGCCCAGTTCGCCCGATCCTTTGATCTCTTTATTGCTCTTAATTACCGACTGGTTTCCATATTCCTCAAAATCATGAAAAGGTTTGCTAAACTGCATCACAAAATACAAGGTATAGTCATTAAAATTGGCCGATGCGGTTTTGGCATAGCCCTGTATCTCGGAGTTGGATACTTTGGTAATAACAGCATCTTTCAGGTCATAACCATATTCCGCCGGAATGTTAAGCTGGATCATAATCCGGTTTGAGCTGTCTTTGGCAAAAGTATAGCGCTGCACGCCGGTACGTTCGGTTGCAGTCAGTTCCACCTTAACCTGCGGATCCATCAGGAAAACAGAATAATACCCCGGCGAGGCCTTTTCATCCTCGTGCCTGAACCTGGAGTGGTAACCGCCCCCGGCCCCTTTAAACGGTTCGTCGGGCGCGCCCGGTGATGTCGACAGATCGCCGTTGGCAGGCATGGTCAGTAGACCCGCCATTGTCCAGCCGTGTAAAAAGCTAAAGCCATGAATACTCCCTACCGCATACTCATAACCACCCTGCCAAACCCCTCTTTGGTTATCGGGGCTAAGCTTAACCATCCCGTTGGGCATTGTAGCACCGGGGAATAACATCCATCGGGAATTTGATGTGCCGATGAATGGATCAACATAATCAACCGGCTGTTTTGTTTGCGCGCCGCCGCTTAAATAGGCGCATAAAATTGCCAGGAACAATACGGCGGTTTTGCGTATCCTTATCATATTGCTTTTTATATATCGTTAAGAGCCTCACCTAAATCCTCTCCAAAGGAGAGGACTTAAAAAATATGCAAATCAAGAACCCTTTCCAAAAGCTGCTGGGCACACACACAAGTTCCTATAAAAAGAAGTTGTCATTTCGAACGAGGTACGAGGAGAAATCTTGAACGCCCTGCATCAACATAGCCCCTCGGAATGCAAATCGCATAAGATTTCTCCTCACCCCCTCACACAATCCCACTCTGTTCGTTCGAAATGACAATTTCTTTTGGTAAATGTGTACTCACAGTAGTCTTTGCGGGCAGGGTGAGGCTCAATGCCCTGCCCAAATCTCCTGAACCTCCTCAAGCGATTTACCTTTGGTTTCGGGTACCATTTTATATACTACCCAGAATGACAGCAGGCAGCAAGCCGAGAAAAACCAAAAGGTAGCTGCCGGGCCAACCGATCCTAAAAACATGGGGGTAAGCTGCCCCACAATAGTATCGGCAATCCACATCACCATTATGCTTAAAGCCAAAGCCCTGCCGCGTATTTTGGTAGGGAAAATTTCTGAAGCAATAACAAATTTAAGCGGCCCTATAGAGAATGCGAAACAAGCCAGGAATAGTATAATGCTGATGACTAACGAGATACTGCTGGTTGTACCTGCATAAAAACAAATGCCGGTAAATGCAAGGCAAACTGTAGCACCCAACGAGCCAGCAATGTATAATGGCCTGCGCCCCATTTTATCTACCTTCCAGATGGCTATAATGGTAAACAGGAAGTTGGCTATACCAAAAATGATTTGCCCAAGCAGTGCATTGGTAATGTTGATGCCCGCATCGCTTAAAATACGCGGGCCGTAATATATTACCGCGTTAATACCGCTGAACTGGGAAAACAGGGGCAGCAGCAGGCCGATAAGCAAGGGCTTGCGCATGGCGGGCGAAAACACTTCTTTATATGATCCTTTTTCCTGGCTTTTAGTATTTTGAATGAGTAAGGCATCTTTTTGCGCCGAAGCCATGTTGGTTATTTTTGCCAAAATTGCTATCCCCTCATCATTTTTACCTTGCTGGATAAGCCAGCGCGGGCTTTCGGGCACAAAACATAGGCCTACAAAAAATAGTAGCGCGGGTGCTGTACCTAAACCTAACATGCCACGCCATACTTCCTTAACCAGTACCAGGTTTAAAATGTCGCCCAGTCCGCCGCCTTTATAATTTAGCGAAAAACTTAATAAGCCGGCGTTGGTCAAATAAGCCACCAGTATGCCCGCTGTGATAGCCAGCTGGTAAAAGGTGACCAGGCGGCCCCTTACGTTTGCGGGGGCAATTTCTGAGATATACAAAGGTGCTACAATTGATGCCACCCCAACGCCCATACCGCCAAGCATGCGTGCCAGTATGAGTAAGGTAAAACCCGATGATAACGCCGAGCCAATGGCCGAAAGCAGGAATAATATGGCCGCTAACATCAGCATCTTTTTACGGCCTATCCGGTCACTTAAGTCGCCCGAAAAGGATACGCCGATGATACAGCCAACTAATGCCGATGATACAAACCAGCCTTCTGTGGCGGCCGATAACGAGAACTGGCTTTTAACAAAAGGCAGCACGCCCGAAATTACGGCCATATCGAAGCCGAAAAGTAAACCGCCCAATGTAGCTACCAAAGTTATGGCCACCAAAAATAGGGTAGACCTGCCTTGTACAGACTTTGAATTTTCCTGGCTCATGAAATGGTAATTTAGGTAATGGGTTATTTTTATTTTAGGTTTTTAGTTAACAGCATTCATCCTTAACAAAGGCTTTCACCACTTTTGCCTTGTTGTTGCCGGTATTGGTCATGGTGTAGCTTAACGCGTTGGCCGGTATAATAAATGTTTCGGCGTAATGGATAATTTGTGTTAATCCATTGGTGGTAACTTTTATGCTTTCGCCTTCTACCAGGCTTAACACATGGCATTGGTTGTTGGTATTTTCTTCAACAACCGTATCAAATTCAAAACGCTCAATAGCGTAAAAATGCTCTGGATGCGTGGTAAGGTTAATTACCTGCCAGTCTTTACCTTGTTTTACTATGCTTTGTTTTGATATTAAGGTATCGGTAACTACATCACCCTTTCTGTCGAAGTTTAGATTTTCAAATGCCCTGTCGATATTCAATGTGCGCGGATTTCCATTCAGGTCCGGGCGAAGCCAATCGTACATTTTAAAGGTGAAAATATAGGGCGTGGCGCTTATTTCAAGCACCATATTGTTTTTGCCCGAGCAATGTACCGTACCGTTCGGAATCAGGAAAAGGTCATGTTTTTTTGCCGGGAATGTTTGTACGTAGTCCTTTATTTCAACAGGCTGGTTGTTTTGAAAACTATCTTCCAGTACTGTTTTAAATTCCTGTTTATCAATGTTATCCTGGAAACCCAGGTACACCTCGGCATCCGGTTCGGCATCAAGAATGTAATAAGTTTCGTCCTGGGTAAAATCTTCGCCAAAATTTGCCTTGGTATAGGCTACAGTAGGATGGCATTGCAGCGAAAGGTTACCGCCATCAAAAGTATCCAGAAAATCAAACCTGATTGGGAAGGCATCGCCAAACCTGGCAGCAGCTTTGCCTAAAATAGCCTGGTTATCGTATAAAAACAAGGTATCTAACGATACTTCCAGCATATGATTATCGTATTGCAGTATGAGGCCATTTTCGGGTGCTATCAGTTCAAACGACCAGGCATAGTTTACCACTTCGTCGTTTAAACCATTAATATTATCTTTTATCCAGCGGCCACCCCATACACCCGGCTCAAACCATGGCCGGGCCCTAAACATGTGCCCTGATAACTGTTTTAGCGCGTTCCTCAGGGTATCGCCGGTTGCCCAGCTGATATCATCAATCCTTTGCTCATCAACAATTATATCAACAGAAGGCAGTAATTGCTTTTTGTGTTTATTAAGTACCGGCCAATCAACAAAATAGAAACGTTTATACTGTACTTTAGGATCTGCAGGCTGATAATCGCCAATATTACAGATCTTGTTTGCCCTTGACCTGAATTGGATTTCGTTTTTAGGTACATCCAGGTAAATAAGGGGGGCCTGCCAGCCGCTGAGTGCTGCGCCACAGCCGTAAATAATATTCAGGCAGTTGTTTAAAGGTGTTATTTCGCTTAGCAGTTCCTCGTCAAAAAAATCGATAAGGTCACCTTCGTAAATCTTTCCAAATAAAGGATCGTTGCCGCCCATAAATGGTGCTATTGTGGCGTGAATAACCAATTCGGGTTTAAGGGCGTCATTGATGTTTATCCAGTTTACGCTTGCATCCTTATTAATAAGCTCGGTGTTAAGGTGTTGTACAAAAATATCCCAGTAAACGCCGGAGTATCCATCAATGATGATGTTTTTTTGCTGCGCAATTATCCAGCTTGCCAGTTTTCCAAATCCATTAAAAATTGGCCCGTCAATTTTAAATGTGGGGTAGATATCGTATTCGGAATTTAGTGCCGACTGCTTTTCAGCCGGAATAAGGAACTGGCTGGTCGACCTCAGTTCTTGAATATCTGGTTTGACGTCATTTTTTACAACTGGACCTCTGTTCATATAATCGTTATATGTTATAATGTGCAAACATATTAGATTTCATTTAAATTGCAAACAAGTAATCAATATTTAGTTTGAACTTAACTTGTCCTTCTGCTCTCCACTGTATATTCAAAACTTTCGGCTTTATAATAACCCAGGTTATATTCCATTGGCCGGTCGCCCTGGTCAAATACAAAACGCTTTCTGAAAAGTACCGGGCTGCCAATATCAATCTCCAGTTTGCCGGCAATAAATTTATCTGCAGCTTTAGCGCTAATCTCTTCTTTTGACAGATCTGCAACTACAGAATGCTCATTTTCAAGCATTTCGTATAACGGTTTTTTAAAATCCTCATCGCCTGTAAGGCCAATCCTGGGGTGAAAATAGGATACAAAATAAACAAAAGCCTCGTCGGAATTTCCTCTTAAGCGCTCCATTTTCAGTATCTTTTTTTCAGTTTTTATATCAAAAAAGTTGGCTATATAATCGTCGGGGTACACCCAGCTTATATGCAGCTCGTAATTTTTAATTATGATACCGCGAGCCTGCATTTCCTGTGTAAAACTTAGCCAGTTCATTGCTTTTGAGCTCATTTTTGGCTGAGCCACTTTTGTTCCCAGCTTTTTTTTCCTGATCAGCAACTCCTCATAAACCAGTTTATTGATAGCCTGGCGCAGGGTGGTTCTGGATATGGCCAGTTTTTTGGCCAGATCTACTTCATTGGGTAAAAGCTTACCTGCCTGGTATTCAGGGTCTTTTATTAGCTCTCTTAGCAGGTTCTCGGCTTGTATGTGAAGCGGAACGCTGCTTTTATGATCAATTGAAAATTTCATGTTGGTATTTATCCAGGTTTTATGAACAGTATAGTGCAAATTAAATAATTAGTTACATGTTTTATTAATATGTCTACTAATTATGTGTTATAAATAAAACATTCGGCACACTGTACAGGCATCGTCTGAAACTTAAAGATAGCTTTATATTTTCTGCAAATAAAACGCATAATAAATTTGGTTTGAATTTTAATGTTTTTATGTTTGTACATATTATTAGTGCCAGGAGATTTGCCTGCGTTATATCCTAAACAGTTTTTAATTATAAAAATTATTTATACATGAAAATACTTTTGTCTTTTTTTATTATGCTTTCTATACTTACCGGCTTATCTGCCAGTGGCCAAACAACCGGTAAAGCCGCGCTTGCCAAATCTATCATGGCCGATGGCCGGTTAGATACTATCCAGGCGAGGGCTTTAAAATTACTTTCGGGGTTTTCTGCAGGCACATCCTACAACGAGGTTTGGATCCGCGATTTTAATACTTTTATTAAAGGATCGCTCCAGGTACATCCTAAGGATGAGGTTAAAACAAAGATACTACTATTTTTTAAGATTCAGGATGATGATGGTAATATAGTTGATGGTGTTGTAGATAGCGCTAAAGCCAACGTGGGATACAAATACCGCTACTCGCCTTTGCTGCGCGGCTGGGCGGCGCATAAAAATACTGTAGAAACCGACCAGGAGTCGTCGTTGGTGCAGGCTGTAAAAAAATATATTGATGTTACCGGCGATAAAACCATTTTGAATGAAGTGATAGGCGGCAAAACAGTGTTGCAGCGTATGGAGGATGCTTTTATATACCTGCAAAAAGACCGCTGGTCGGCAAAGTACGGCCTGGTTACAGGCGCTACCACTATTGATTGGGGCGATGTGCAGGCCGATGGCGGCTGGGGTGTTGCCATTAACGAAAAAACCAAATGGGCTATTGATATATATGATAATGCCATGTTTGTAATAGCCCTGCACAATTTTGTGGCCATGCAGCCTAAAGGCTATAAGGCCAAGCAAAACTGGGCGCAGGTAGCGGCTAATGTTACCAAAAACGTGCGTAAATACCTGTGGGATAAGGACCGGCAGAAATACATCCCGCACCTGTACCTCAATGGCAGCCCTTTTACGCCCGATTTTAATGAAAAAGAGATTTTGTATTTAGGCGGATCGATATGTGCTATACTGGCAGGCTTTAATACCCCGGCCGAGGTTAAGGAAATAAACCGCCAGATGCTGGCCGCTGCAGCAAAAGAAAAGTATGCAACTATTGGTCTTACAGTTTACCCGCCGTACCCAACGGAGCGCTTTCCGAACATGCATTCCTATGATTATCAGAATGGCGGCGACTGGACATGGTTTGGCGGCCGCATGATAGCCCCCTTACTGTCATATGGTTGCGCAAAAGATGCTTATGCCGAGCTATCGCCGATGCTGGATAGGGTTATTGCCAACAAAGGTTTTTTTGAATGGTACGATGTACGAACCGGCGCCCCAAAAGGCTCGGGCGATTTCAGGGGCGAGGCCGGGGTGCTTTACGATGCCATTGCCGTTTTAAAACAATGGGCTGCTAAAAATAAATAAGTTGGGGTTATAGTTGATTTCTTGATTGAATAGGCCGCTTTGCGGCCTGTTTTGCGTTATGCCTTTTTGCCCCCTCACATGCAAAAACTTATCAAGTATGTATAATTTTTAAGTGGTTAATTCTAATTTTTGGCTAAAAAAGTACAAGAAAATTCAAAAAAACTACAAAAAATTACAACCTCCTTTTTTTTGCCTTTTAATGCCTGTTTCTCCGCTTCATCCACTCATTTTGAAGACATCTTTTTAAAATATTTTATAATGTACAAACATTTAATAAATATGTTCGAATGTTTGTTATTAAAATAAATATTATGAGTGCCTAAATCATTAAAACACAGGATAAATTGGCATATTGTGCACTAATGCGCAACTTATTTAGATTTTATCATGAAAAAAATTTGTTTTTGTAATTTTAATATGTAATTATGTATATACAAATACAAATTTATAGTTTAATCTTTACACAAACCCATCATGAATGAAAGAATTTTTACCTATTTGAAGGTGAAGTACCTTTGTTGCTTACTGTTTTTATTAATGCTTGGGAAAGTATCCCTGGCGCAAACAACATTTACTGTGAGTGGTAAGGTAACAGATAACAAAGGGCTGGTAATGCCCGGCGTAAGCGTTGCCGTAAAACATACCAAAAGCGGTACCATTACCACAGTTAGCGGCGATTACACCATTAAGGTGCCCAAAGCCACCGATACCCTTGTATTTTCGTTTTTGGGCTATGCCAAACAGGAAGTAGCCATTAACCGGCGCCACACGATTGATGTGGTACTGCTTGACGATAAAAATGATCTGAACGAGGTTGTAGTAGTAGCCTACGGTACCCAGAAAAAGGAAAGCATGGTAAGCTCTATTACCACCATTAGCCCAAAAGAGCTAAAAGGGCCAACCAGCAATTTAACCACCATGCTTGCCGGCCGTATTGCCGGTTTAATATCGTACCAGCGCAGTGGCGAACCGGGAGCCGATAATGCTTCGTTCTTCATCAGGGGGATAACCTCATTTGGTTCGGGCAAAATTGATCCGCTGATCTTGATCGATGGTATGGAATCAACCACCAACACACTGGCCCGCCTTCAGCCGGATGATATTGCCGGGTTTTCTATCCTGAAGGATGCGGCCGCTTCATCGTTATACGGTGCGCGCGGCGCCAATGGCGTTATACTGGTTACCACCAAATCGGGCAAAGTGGGCGATACCAAAATGAATGTACGGTTTGAAAATTCAACCTCATCAAACACCCAGAATTTTGCACTGGCCGATAATATCACCTATATGAAATTATCAAACGAAGCGGCCCTTACCCGCAACCCGCTGTCGCCCTTGCCGTATACCCAAAACAAAATTGACCATACCATGGCCGGGGATAATCCGCTGCTTTATCCCAGTAACGACTGGATTGGCTCGTTAATTAAAAATTACACCAATAACCAAAGGCTTAATTTAAACATCAGCGGCGGTGTTAACCGGGCGCAATATTATATATCGGCATCGGCCAATAAAGATAATGGCGTGCTAAAGGCGCAAAGCGGCAACAATTTCAACAACAACGTAAGCCTTAAAAGCTACGAGATCCGGTCGAACGTAAACGTAAAGCTTACCTCAACTACCGAGGCCATCGTACGCACATCCGGCGATTTTGACGATTATAACGGCCCTATAGGCGGTGGCGGCGCAGTTTTTGGCAGCGCGTTAAATGCCAACCCTGTATTGTTCCCGGCCACTTTTCCGGCATCTGATCTGCCTTTGGTTAAACACCCTTTATTTGGTAACGCGCCAAGAGGATCAAACGGCGATGTTTATGATAACCCTTTTGCCGATATGGTATCGGGATTTCAGCAGTACAGCACATCAACCCTTAATGTGCAGCTTGAAATTAAGCAGGACCTGAAATTTATTACCGAAGGCCTTTCGGCAAGGGCCATGGCTTATACCCAGCGCTATGCTTACTTTAACCTGAGCAGGCAGTATACGCCGTTTTATTACGCGGCCAGCCCCTCGGCCACCGATCCTAAGGGGTATACCTTATCGTTATTGAACGAAAAATCGGCTACCGAATACCTTAACTACAACCAGGGCAATAAAATAGTGAACAGCTCCAACTATGCCGAGGTTGCCCTAAACTATACCCGCACTTTTAATAAGGTACACAATATAAGCGGCCTGCTCATCGGCATACAGCGTAACTATGTTACCGGTAACGCCGGCGATTTGCAATCGTCGCTCCCTTTTCGTAACCAGGGCGTAAGCGGCAGGCTAACCTACGGTTATGATAACCGTTATTTGTTTGAAACCAACTTTGGTTACAACGGATCGGAACGTTTTGCGCGTAACAACCGTTTTGGTTTTTTCCCGTCGGTAGGCGTTGCCTGGAATGTTAATAACGAAAAGTTTTTTGAACCCTTAGCCCACACCATCACCAAGTTAAAATTCCGCGCCACTTACGGTTTGGTTGGTAACGACCAGATTGGTAACGCCAACGACAGGTTTTTTTACCTATCCAACGTGAACCTTAACGATGGTAATTTCGGATCGTACTTTGGCGAAAACTATGCCTACAACCGTCCGGGTGTTTCTATCTCCAGGTATGCCAATGATGGTATCACCTGGGAAAAATCAAAGAAAACCAATATCGGGATGGATTTGGGTTTGTTTGATGCCCTTAACATTACCGTAGATGCCTATCATGAGCGCCGCAGCAATATTTTAATGCAGCGGGCCTACATCCCAACAACCATGGGCCTTACCGCCCCGGTGAGCGCCAACGTAGGCGTAGCCGAAGGCAAGGGTATTGATTTTGCTATGGATTATAATAAAAACTTTGGCAGCGCCTGGCTGCAAATGCGGGGCACATTTACCTATGCGGCCAGTAAGCTGCTGGTAAATGAAGAGCCTGCGTACCCGGCAAATGAACAATACCTGTCGCGCGTGGGCCAATCACTGGGCGAGGTGTACGGTCTTGTTGCCGAACGTTTGTTTGTTGATGACGAAGATGTAAAAAACTCGCCCAAGCAAAACTTCGGCGAGGTTAGGGGAGGCGATATCAAATACCGCGATTTAAACGGCGACGGCCAAATAACCGCGCTTGACATGATTAATGGCCTTGGTTACCCAACCACACCCGAAATTATTTATGGCTTCGGCTTCTCATTTGGTTATAAAAACTTTGATATCAGTACATTTTTCCAGGGATCGGCCCGGTCGTCATTTTTTATCGATCCTACGGCTATTTCTCCTTTTGTGGCCAATGGTGCTTACCAGCATGGTTTGCTTAACGTAGTGGCCAATGATCACTGGTCTGAAGATAACCGGAACTTGTATGCTTTTTGGCCACGATTAGGTTTAACACAAAATACCAACAACAACCAGCCATCCAACTGGTGGATGCGCAACGGCGCTTTCCTACGTATGAAAACTGCCGAATTGGGGTATAGTATTAAAGAGAAAACCTTAAAAAGGTTCCATATATCGGGCTTAAGGATTTACGCCAACGGCACCAACCTGTTTCTCATCAGTGGCTTTAAGCTTTGGGACCCTGAGCAAGGGAGTAACGGGCTTGGTTATCCGGTTCAAAAAGTGTTTAACGTGGGGATAAATGTTCAACTATAAATCCTGCTAAAATTTAATCGAGATGAAATTGTTAACTATATACACCCGATATTCAGGCCTTTTAGGTCGAAAATCTATGGGCCTTGCCTTGTTGCTGCTCATCGTGGCAGGCATGCCGTCCTGTAAAAAAAGTTACCTTGATGTAGTGCCCGATAACGTGGCAACCATCGATAATGCCTTTGCCAACCGCAACGAGGCCGAAAAATACTTGTTTACCCTGTACTCATACCTGCCGCAGGAAGGGCACCCTGATAAAAACCCCGCCTTCAGCGGTGGCGACGAAGCCTGGACTTACTGGCCCATGACCGAAGACTTTTTTTACCTTGACCCCTATAACATTGCCCGCGGTAACCAAAACCGGGCCGACCCTTACATGAACTACTGGGATGGCTATGACGGCAAATCGTTATGGCAGGGCATAAGGGCCTGTAATACCTTTTTAGATAATTTGGATAAAGTAACCGATTTGCAGCCCTATGTTAAAGTACGCTGGGTAGCCGAGGCCAAATTTTTAAAAGCATATTTTCACTGGTACCTGTTCAGGATGTATGGGCCTATACCCATCATGGATAAAAATATAGCCATAACCGCGCCACCCGATGAGGTTAAAGTATACCGCCAGCCGGCCGATTCGGTAGTGAATTACATTGCCCGACTACTTGATGATGCTGCCGCAGGCGATGATAACACCGGCTTGCCAAGCGTAATTACCAGTGCGTCAACCGAGCTTGGGCGGGTTACCAAGGTAGCCGCGCTTGCTATTAAAGCCCGTGTGCTGGTTACCGGCGCAAGCCCTTTATTTAACGGTAATAATGATTTTGCAGGCCTGAAGGCCAATAATGGTAAGCTGCTTTTTAACCCGCAGTATGATGCCACCAAATGGGCAAGGGCTGCTGCCGCCTGTAAAGTTGCCATTGATGCCGCAGCGGCAGCAGGGTTAAAGCTGTATTATTTTACACCGGGTATTACCGCTGTTGATGATGTAACCAAGGTAGAAATGAACATCCGCAATTCGGTTTGCGAAAAGTGGAATAGCGAACTGATCTGGGGCTTAACATCAAGTGGCAACCCAACCTTTTGGTTACAGGAGTTTGCCATTCCGCAGCTTGACCCCAACAACATCAATCTTGATTTAAAAGGCAAGCTGGCGCCGCCGCTAAAAATGGCCGAGCTGTTTTACACCAAAAACGGCGTACCTATTGAAGAAGATAAAACCTGGGACTACGCCAACCGCTTTAAACTGCGCACTACCACAAGCGCCGATGCCGGTATGCAAAACGGTTACCAAACCGTGGGCCTGCATTTTGACAGGGAGCGCCGTTTTTATGCCGATATGGCCTTTGATGGCTCAACCTGGTTTATGAAAAATGGCACTTACAACGTGCAAAGTAAACTGGAGCAGTACACAGGTAAAAAGCAAAGCCGTTTATATTCCATTACCGGCTATTACACCAAAAAAATTGTGAACTGGAACCTGGTATTTTCATCTACCAACGTAACGCTCGAATCGTACCCATGGCCGGTAATGCGCCTTAGCGATTTGTACCTGTTATATGCCGAAGCTTTAAATGAATCGGGTAATTCGGCTGCTGCTTTGCCTTATCTAAACCAGATCAGGACAAGGGCAGGCTTAAAATCGGTAGAGAGCTCATGGACCAATTTTTCTACCAATCCGGCCAAATATACCAGCGTTAGCGGCTTGCGCGACATCATCCGCCAGGAGCGCGGTATCGAGATGGCGTTTGAAGGCAGCCGCTTTTGGGACCTTCGCCGCTGGAAAACCGCGCCGCAGGTATTAAGCGCGCCAATTTACGGCTGGGATATTTTACAAAGCAGCTATGAAGATTATAACCGCAGGGTGCTGCTGTACAGCCCCAGGTTTGTGGCCCCGCGCGATTATTTCTGGCCAATTAAAGAGTACAATTTGCAGGTTAATCCAAACCTGGTTCAAAACTCTGGATGGTAATTAAAATGTAAATGATGTCGGAAAAAAATTATATCCATCTAAAATATAAGATAATGAAAAAGATATTATTAATGTGCCTGGTGAGTTTGGCTGTACTGGGCCTAAACTCCTGTAAGCAGGATAAGCTTGAGCCTGTTACAAAAGATGGGGTTGCGCCGGGGCCTGTAACCGGCGTAAGCGTCGAGAACCTGCATGGCTCGGCAAAAATAAGCTATGCCCTGCCTAACGATGCCGATTTGTTATACATCAGGGCCGTGTACACCACCAAACAGGGCGCCGTGCGCGAAACCAAGGTGAGCCGCTATAACAGTAATTTAACGGTAGTTGGCTTTGGCGATACCGATGCTTACCAGGTTACGTTGTATGCGGTTGATAAAAGCGAGAACGTATCGGCCCCAACCGTTGTAACGGTGCACCCTTTAACGCCCTCGGTGAGCCTGGTGCGCGATAGCCTGGTGGTATCGCCCGATTTTGGCGGCATCAACGTAAAATTTGTAAACGCCACCGAAGAAAGCCTGGCTATTGTTGTGCTTGCTAACGATTCGCTTAAACAATTTGTGCCCATCAACACCGATTATACCAGCCTTAAAAAAGGCGATTTTTCAACAAGGGGCCTCCCGGCAACGCCTACCAAATTTGGCATTTTTGTGCGCGACAGATGGGGCAACCTTTCAGATACCCTTATAGTAACGGTAACCCCATTGTTTGAGCAATTGCTTGACCGTACAAAAATGAAAGGCATAGTTTTACCTACCGATGCCCCGCTTGGCTACGGCGGCAACATAGCCGGCCTTTTTGATGGCAATGTAAATGATGGTTATTACCACACCGGTGATGCATCGCGGATGCCGCAGCAATTTACTTTTGATATGGGGGTAACCGCCAAACTGAGCCGCCTGGTGTGGTTTATGCGTCCGGGTTTCTTTTATACGCTGCACAACCCAAGGGTGGTTGAAATATGGGGATCAAACAACCCTAACCCCGATGGCAGTTACGACAGTAGCTGGACGCTGCTGGTTTCGCATACACAAATCAAACCGTCAGGCTTGCCCGAGGGGCAGCTTTCGCAGGCTGATATAGATGCGGCGCTTGCTGGCGAAACCGTAACCTTCCCGCTAAATACACCCAAAGTACGTTACATCAGGTTCAAAACATTAAAAAATTGGTCAAACGGATCGTACGTCAATTTTTATGAGCTGATGATGTACGGGGATGCCCATTAATTAACTATTTAAAGAGACGAGTTTTATGAAGACGATAAAATATTTTGCCCTCCTGTATGTGCTTGGCCTTATTGCCGGGTTAAGCTCCTGCACAAAAACAACGGGCGATGCTTACAAAAAATATGAAAAGGGCGGAGAGATTACTTACCCCGGCCGGGCAGATACCATGCTGGTACATGCGGGGTACAACCGCGTACAATTAGCAGTAGTTTTAGGCAACGATCCGCTGGTTACAAAAATCAGGGTATACTGGAATAACCAGGTCGACTCTACTGATGTAGCTGTAACGCATTCGGGCGGTAAGGACACTGTTAAAGTGATTGTTCCTAACCTCACTGAAGGCAACTATAATTTTACGGTATACACGTTTGATAGCCAAAACCATAAGTCGGTGGTTATTAACGGATCGGGTATAGTTTATGGCCCAAGCTACCTTACATCATTAACCAACAGAACGTTAAAATCGTTAACTGAAAGTGCCGATGGCAATAAGATAGAACTGAGCTGGGGCGAACCTGCCGGCGGAGAGTTAGGGGTGGAAATTAATTATACCGGGCAAAACGGCGCGGCCCGCAAAATAGTGATACCGCCAACCGAAACCAGTACCGAACTGCCCGATTATAAAGAAAGCACACAGCTTACCTACAAATCATTATACAAGCCCGATTCAACCGCGTTTGAAACGTTTTCGCCCCCGGTATCAACAGTTACTTTGCCAAAGTTTGAAAGGCAGCTTGATAAATCAAAATTCGCCCTGGTTACTTTACCTACCGATGTAGATGAAGGCGGCTACGGCTGGCTGCAAAGCTACCTGTGGGACGAAAATTATAACCCGCCGGGCTTTGCCACGCAATCTATCATCCCGTGCTGGTTTACATTTGATAGCGGGGCATCAGCATCCATAAGCCGTTTTAAAGTTTGGCAGGCAAATGACAGGCTGTATAACCTGGAGAGCGTGAAAACCTTTGAACTGTACGGTAGCAACAGCCCATCTTCAGATGGTAGTTTTTCCAGCTGGACAAAAATAGGCTCCTATACTTCGGTAAAACCGTCGGGCTTGCCACGGGGACAAAACACAGCCGCCGATATCGCCTTTGCATTGGCCGGCGAAGAATTTACCGTGGCCAATGGTACGCCCAAATTCAGGTACTACAGGTTTAAATTACTCACTAACTGGGGCGGCGGCAATTTCATGACGATGGAGGAAATTGCGTTTTATACCCATGATCGTTAATTGCCGACACAAAATATTAGGGGGGTAAACAAATAGCTATTCGGCATTCGCCGGGTGGCTATTTGCTTGTAACGGGTAGCTCAGTTATTTAAATGTTAACACGTAAACAACATAAGTTTTAAGATCAGCCCGAATCTCATAAACCCCTCGTCTTAAAATAATTCAATGCTGTTTTTAAGCTATCCAACCTTGCCGGGCTCATGTGTTTTACAGGCAGATCAATGGTGGTAGCCATCGAGTCAAGGTCGCCCTTCGGATCTTCGTAGGTTTGTACAATAATATCGTCGGTTAGGGTGCTTAGTTTAAGAATTCCGGTGGTATCGCTGCCCAGGTATTCTACATTGTTGAGGCGGTGTAAATTAAACGAAAAATACTCTTGCCTGTCGTGTTGATAAGTTTTCCTTAAACGCAAAAAATAATCGTTGGTAAGTGTTAATTCCCACTTTTTCAGTGCAATATCCGGCGGCGGGTTAAACGACTCGGTAAGGCATTTATTGCTCCAATTAAGCCATTCCTGATCGCCCATACCCGGTTTAAAACCGTAAATAAAGCAACTGGAGACCAAAATTGCTATAATTACCGCAGCTTTTTTTATTAACAGCGAGATTGATGTTTTCATGACAACAAAATGTTACCCTAAGTTAATAAATTGATATTTTTGTAAATGGAATTTTCTCAACACTCAAGAGTTTGGATCTACCAGGCTGATAAAAAATTAACCGACGATGTGGTGCAACAAATTCAGCAGGAACTGGATAAATTCACCACCGGATGGACTGCGCACAACAACCAGCTAAAGGCTAAAGGCGAGGTACGGTATAACCGTTTTTTAATACTGATTGTTGATGAAAGCCAGGCAGGCGCCAGCGGCTGCTCTATCGATAAGTCAGTTCATTTTATGCAGAATATCGGGCAGCATTTCAACATCAACCTGTTCGACAGGTTTAACCTGGCCTACCGCGATGGCGAAGAAATTTTGTCCCTGCCCCGCCATGCTTTTGAGGATATGCTGAAACAGGGCAAAATAAATACCGAAACTATTGTATACAACAATATGGTACAAAACCTCACCGAACTGGAAACCAAATGGGAGGTGCCGTTTAAAAACAGCTGGCATATCCAGTTGTTCAGGGATTTGGTTAATGGCTGATAATTGTTACCGCTGTTTCGGGCCGTTAAGCACGTTTTGTATTAAAAACGGCATCAATTAACCCTATCCAATCGCACCGGCTTTTCACCTGGGAAATTAAATACTAAATACTTTTTGCCGTCTTCTGTTTTAAAATTGATGTCGGTTTTTTCATCTTCATACATAAAAAACGAATCTTTGGCATAAGGTGCAAATTCCTGGGGCAACTGGTCGTTTTGTTTAAAGTATAGTTTACCTCCCGACAGGTACACTTTAAACGTGTCTTTTTCATCACCGGCTACCTTGTAATTACCGCTATACGATTCAAGTTCCTTTGCAGTTAGCAGTATTGCTTTATGTTTTTGGCAATAAGCAAAAGCTATGGCGTTTTGCATTACCTGTGCCAGGGCAGCACCATGGTTTGCGCCCGGGGTAATAGCAAAATCAATATCCAGGTTTTTGCAGTTTTGCTTTTTCATGTAAGCGGTAAACTGCTCAATGTTTTTTGCGTTTTCATGCTCATATGATCCAACACCTAAAAACACCCGGCAATTAAGGTCGGTATGGGTTGTAAAGTATTTTTGTGCCGATGGCATTAGTTCCCTCCCGGTATTACCGGGAGCGCCTATAAATATCATATTAAACAAACCAGGATGGTTAAACAATACCATAGTGGTAAACATGCCCCCAAACGAGTAGCCATATAAAGCCTTATTATCATTAACCCTGTATTTGCTTTGTATAAAGGGTATTACCTCCTGCTCAATAAACGATATGAATTTTGGCCCGCCGGTTTCGGGGTTAAGGTCGCGGTTGCGTTTGTTTGGGCGGTTGCCGTAACCTATGCCTACTATCAGCGCTTCGGTAGTTTTATAATCCTGCCTGAGCATGTTAAAGCAATTCATGGCAACGGTCATGTTCCAGTCGCCATCTGTCATGTACAGTACCGGGTATTTGGTTTTTGTGGTATCGTATCCCGGCGGGAAATGCACATAAATGGTATAATCTTCGCCAATGGTTTTTGAGGCGTAATCCCACGAAACCATATCCTTATCAGTAAAGGGGCTGGGCGAGGTGGTTTTTTCCTGGCCGAAAACGGTACTAACAGTAAAAGCCAATATAATGATTCCTGTAAATAATTTGAATACGCTTATAGTCATAGTTTTATATGATTTGGTGTAACGGAATTACCTGCTTTAGCTAAGATGCAAAATATCTCTTAAACGTTGCAAGCCGGTTGCGATTTAACAATTTGTTACTAAATTTATTTTATGGAACAATACGATAGCCGCGTTGATGCTTTTATTGAAAAAGCCGCCGATTTTGCCAAACCAATACTGGAGTATATCAGGGAAATTGTTCATGAAACATCTCCGTTATTGATGGAGACCGTAAAATGGGGCTTCCCGTTTTTTGATTATAAAGGCCCGGTATGCCAGATGGCTGCTTTTAAAGAGCATTGTTCATTCGGTTTTTGGAAGGCAACATTATTGAATGATCCTCATAACGCATTAAGCATCGGAGATGGTTCTGCCGGCAGCTTTGGCCGGATAACTAAAATAGAAGATTTGCCTTCGAAGGAGATTCTACAGGATTTTATCCTGCAAGCTATTGCCTTAAATGAAAGTGGCAAAAAAACACCCGAAGCAATAAAAAAGGCATCGGCCCCCAAAACCGAATTGGTTATCCCCGAATATTTTACTGAGTTTTTGAAAACTTACCCCAATGCCAGCCTTAACTTTGATCGTTTTAGCTACTCGCATAAAAAGGAATATGTAGAATGGATTGTAGATGCTAAAAGCGAGACTACCCGTCAGAAGCGTATGGAAACTGCTGCCGAATGGATTGCCGAATGTAAATCAAGGCATTGGAGGTATAAGTAAAAGCGAAGCTCCCTAACCCCCTGAAGGGGGAACAACAGTTACATTTAACATGGGTTTTATGAGCTTTCGTTCCCTCTTCAGGGGGGGTAGGGGGCTTAAAAATCCAGCGGCCCTAACCTTTTCATATTTTTCATGATCAGATACTGCCGGTGTTTTAAATACCTTGTAGGGTTTGTGGCCGACCATTTAAGCGGGCTTGGGAATATCACCGCTATAGCAGCAGCTTCGTGCCTGGTTAGTTCCGAGGCATGTTTATGAAAATAGGCCTGCGATGCAGCTTCGATACCGTAAATACCATCGCCCATCTCAATCTCATTCAGGTACATCTCCATGATGCGTTTTTTGCTCCAAAAAACTTCTATAAGTACCGTAAAATACGCCTCGATTCCCTTGCGCAATAATGAACGGCCTTCCCACAGGAAAACGTTTTTGGCTACCTGTTGCGATATGGTGCTGCCGCCGATGAGTTTTTTGCTATGCGAGTTTTTTTCAATTGCTTTTTCTATCGCCCTGAAATCGAAACCATGATGCTCTAAAAAGCTTTGGTCTTCGGCAGCTACGGCGGCTCGCTTCATGTTATCAGATATCTCATCGAAGCTAACCCATTGCTTATCTATCTTCCAATCCACACCGCGGGCCTTTTGCTGAAAACCACGTTCAATCATCAGCCAGGTAAAAGGCGGGCGCACAAAACGATACAACAGCACACCAAATAAGCTAAGCCCGAAGAAGAGTAAAAATCCCAGCTTGAAAATCCTGAAAATAAGTTTAAATATGCCGTTAAACCTGCTGTTTGATATCAGGCTTCGTTTACCCGGTTTTGAACTGGACAGTTTTGATGAGTTGTAATTGCGCTGCACTATTGTAATAAGTTTCTATAAAAATTAAAAGGTGTTTTGCATTGCAAAACACCTTTTAAAATTCTAAAATTTAAGTCAAAATCCGAAATCAAAAATCCGAATTCCGAAATATAAATTACTCAGCTACTACCGAGAAAGGAACTTGTACCTTAACTTCTTTGTGCAGGTTAATGTTTGCGATGTAATCACCAACAAACTTAGGCTCCTGATCAAAGGTGATACGGCGACGGTCAACATCAAAACCTTCTTTTTTCAATGCATCAGCAACCTGAATGGTATTGATAGCACCGAAGATTTTTCCGCTTTCACCGGCTTTAGCGCCAATGTTAAGTTTAACGCCTTCTAAACGGGCTGCAATCGCATCGGCATCCTTGCGGATTTTTTCTTGTTTAAACTGAGCTTGTTTCAAGTTTTCAGCTAAAACTTTGCGTGCGCTTGGCGTAGCTAATATGGCGAAGCCTTTAGGTAAAAGGTAATTACGGCCATAACCTGGTTTAACGTTTACTACATCGTCTTTATCACCCAGGTTTTTTACATCTTGTTTTAAAATAACTTCCATTTCTTAAATCTCCTATTATTTTAATGAATCTGTAACGTAAGGTAATAAACCAATGTGGCGTGCACGTTTAACAGCCTGGGCCACTTTACGCTGGAATTTTAATGAAGTACCAGTTAAACGGCGTGGTAATACTTTACCCTGATCGTTAATGAACTTTAATAAAAAGTTAGCGTCTTTGTAATCGATATACTTAATACCATTCTTTTTAAAACGGCAGTATTTTTTACGGTTATCCTCCACTTTTGGAGCGGTAACGTATTTAATTTGTTCGTTTGCCATTATTTTGAAGCCTCCTCTGTTGCTTTAGGTTTCTTGTTAAAGGCACCGCTGCGTTTTTTGTCGTTGTACGCAACAGCATGCTTATCTAAAGCAATGGTCAGGAAACGCAAAACACGCTCATCGCGCCTTAATTCAACCTCCAATTTGTTAATTAATTCACCCGGAGCCTTAAATTCAGTTAAGTGATAGTACCCTGTAGTCTTTTTTTGAATAGGGTACGCTAATTTTCTCAAACCCCAATTATCCTCCTGGACAATTTCGGCTCCGCCATCAGTTAAGATTTTGCTGAACTTGGCGTTAGCCTCGGCAGCAACTTCTACTGATAACAACGGGGTTAGAACGATCACGATTTCGTACTGTTGCATTATTATTCTTTGATTTTTAATTAATTACCCGCTATTACGGGGCTGCAAATGTAGTGATAATATTTAAAAAAACAATGCTTAAACAGCATTATTATCGCCTGTTTCTATTGAACAAAAAACAAGGAGCTTTATAAGCCTGAAACTGGTTTAAATATAGATTTCGATTAAGTTAAAACTTTCTTAAAACAATAATTTCTAAAAAAACTTGTTATGATATAAATTTCAATTTCTATCGATAGAGTTGGCTTTTTCGTTCTTTTAGTTAATAAAATGGCTTTAATGTTATTTTTTTGTTAATGCATTCATTTATAGGATGTAAAAGTTGCAATTGAAAGTTGTGTTTTTATTCACCCCCTTAACATAATCAGACATCGTTATATGAAGAAAGTATTTCTATTTGCAGCTTTAGTTTCGGTTTATTCCGTAGCCCGGTCCCAGGAGAAAGATGTTCATATTAGCTTAGAAGCCCAGGGTATTGAAACCACCAACGGTACCGTACCTTTCTGGCTAAGATCAAATCAATTCGGCAGTATTCCGCTTTCGGGCACTTCCGGTAGTATAATTGGCAGAATCCGAAAGGACTATGATACCACTAAAACATTTGACTGGGGCGCTTCATTTGAAGGAAGGGGCAATGCAGGCAAAACCAGTCAGTTTATGCTGATTGAAGGATTTGTTAAAGCGCACGCCGGCATTGTTGAGTTAAAGGTTGGCCGTTCAAAAGACATCGTCGGGCTGGTCGACTCTACGTTGTCTTCCGGATCATTCCCGATATCCGGCAACGCATTAGGTATTCCCAAAGTAAAGATAGGAATACCTGAATATTATAGTTTGCCCCTTTTAGGTAAATTGTTTGCGCTGAAAACCTCGTTGGCCGTTGGCTACGTTGGTGATGTTGGAATTGGTTACAGGCATGCTAAAACTAATCAGTCAGATGCGTATTATCTGGAAAATCAGCTATATGTACGTATTGGAATGCCTTCCTGGAGATTTAAACTTCAAGCTGGTTTTAATCATGAGGCATTATGGGGCGATGAAAAGGAAATATTTCCGTCATATAACCTTTCCGGTTCCCAAACTTTATGGTACGTGTTATCAGGTAAGGTTTATCACCACTCCAAAGTGGGTAATCATGTAGGGTCATTAGATATCGGCGCAGAATATAAATTTGACGGTGTTACATTGTTAGTTTATCGCCAAAATTTATACGATAAAGGGGCATTAGCATCTCTTGCCAATATTGCCGATGGTTTAAACGGATTGAGCATAACTAATAATAAAAAGCGAGATGATAATTTTAATTGGAAAAAGATAGTTGTCGAAGTTTTATATACCGCTAATCAGGCGGGCGGGTTAAATAGTATAAGGACAGCATCCGGATATGAAAACTATTACAATAATTACGAATACAGCGAAGGCTGGTCATATAAAAACATAGGGTTAGGTACGCCATTTATTACGGCAGCTAATGCGGCCCGCGCAGGCTTGCCTTCGTATGAAAGAGAATATTTTATAAATAACAGGGTCACCGCTTTTCATGTGGCAACGCAAATTGCCGCTTTTAAATGGATGTATACTTTAAAGCTATCATACAGCGAGAATTTAGGCAATTATATTACCGGTTCCGATAGCTTTAGAGGGTCTGCCGGTAGAATAGTTATCCCAGGCCGCTATGGTTTGTTTAAAAAGGTAAATGAGCTTTCAACTTATATAGAGGGGACAAGATCGTTGCAAAATGGTTATAATATAGGTTATAACATTGGGTATGATAGGGGCGGACTGCTCTACAATTCTTTTGGTGTTGTATTGAAGGCATCAAAAACATTTTTGTGACGAAAAAAAAAGATTGCTTTTTAAACATTTAACACAATTAAGTATATCTTGCTAAATGTTGATTGTACAGATTGTAGTTAATGAGGCTTTAAATTATTTTATTGATTGGTAAAAAATGAGATGATTATGATATTTCCACGCGACGATAATCCCATTGAAGGCGATTGGAATGATGAGGACGACGAAGATTTTGACGACCAACTGGATGCAGAAAGCAACTTGCACCAAATACGGGTAGGCGAAGATATTGATGAACCCGATCAGGAAGATGATGACCACCTGCCGGAAGATGATTTGCAATAGTGTTGGTAATTTTATCTTAACAATAGCCCGTTTGACTCTTTAACATAAGGCATTTTCTTGTTAACTTCGTGCTGTGGATAATTTCATTGTTTCGGCCCGTAAGTATCGCCCGGCTACTTTTGAAACCGTTGTTGGTCAGCAGCATATAACCAATACGCTCAAAAACGCTATTAAAAACAACCAGCTGGCACAGGCATTTTTGTTCTGTGGTCCGCGTGGTGTGGGTAAAACTACGTGCGCCCGTATACTGGCCAAAACCATTAACTGTACTAATTTGCAGCAAAATGGCGAGGCTTGCGGTGAATGCCCAAGCTGCAAAGCCTTTGAAAACGGCAACTCTTTTAACGTTCACGAACTGGATGCTGCATCCAATAACTCGGTTGATGATATCCGCAGTTTAATTGAGCAGGTGCGCATACCGCCACAAGCTGCCCGTTACAAGGTTTATATTATTGATGAGGTGCATATGCTATCGCAGGCGGCGTTTAACGCCTTCCTGAAAACGCTGGAAGAACCACCTCATTACGCCATATTTATATTGGCTACTACCGAGAAACACAAAATACTGCCTACTATATTATCCCGTTGCCAGATATTTGATTTTAACCGCATCAGGGTTGATGATATGGCCGGCCACTTGGGTGCTATCGCCGGCAAAGAAAACATTAGTTATGAACCCGATGGCCTGCATATTATAGCCCAAAAAGCCGATGGCGGATTACGGGATGCGTTATCGATGTTTGACCAGATCGTAAGTTTCTCTGGCGGTAAGGTTACTTATCGTTCGGTTATTGATAACCTTAACATACTTGATTACGATTACTATTTTAATATAACAGAAAGCCTGCTTAAAGAGGATACGGCCAAAGTACTGTTATTTTTTGACGAGATATTGTCACGTGGTTTTGATGGGGCACACTTTATTGCCGGCTTAAGCGAACACTTTCGTAACCTGCTGGTGAGTAAAGATCAATCAACTTTAAAGTTATTGGAGGTAAGCGAGGGGATAAAAAACAAATACCTGCAGCAATCACAGGCAGGCTCGGTATCCTTCCTGCTATCAGCTATGAATATTGCCAACCAATGCGATATCAGTTATAAGTTAAGTAAAAACCAACGGCTGCAGGTTGAGTTGGCACTGCTCAAAATGTGTCACTTGCCTTCGGCCTTTAATTTGGCGGTAACTCCCATTACAGATGGGGGATTAAAAAAAAAACCTGATACCCCAACAATAACGCCACTGCCGGCAAATAAAGCAGCTAATGATACGCTTGTTTTAAGCGATGCGCAGCCAGTTTATAATAAGATAGCCCCTGAAGCCAACGGGCACACTGCACCGGTTACCCAGCCTGTACAGGTAAAAGAAGCTGTTGCCGAAAAGCCTAAGATTATTATGCCGCTTAGGAGTACATTAACTCCGTCGTTAACAGATACCGCCAAAACAGAAGAAGAAATACTTGAAGAAGAAGATCCTTATTTAAAAGGAGATGCCCGGGATGATTTTACCATGGATAGCTTTTTAAAATACTGGAGTGATTTTGCCGCTAAAGTTAAAGCCGATGGTAAAAAAAACCTGGTAACTATTTTTACATCAAACGCTCCGCGGATGATAAAGCCCTACGAATTTGAAATTTTAGTAGGCAATAAAGTACAAGAAAACCTATTCAGGGAAGAGCGCCCGGGGATGCATAACTTTTTACGCAGTAAGCTAAATAACTTTACCATTGAAGTAAACGCCCGGGTTGATGAGCAAGAGGTTGTCCGTAAGCCCTATACATCGATAGAAAAATTTCAGTACATGGCTTCGCGAAATCCGGAACTGATGGAATTGAGGAATCGCTTTAATCTCGATTTTGATTAGCGAGGGTGATTTGTGGATAGTGAGTTGTTGTTTTTTCAATTAGTCATTCAGTTTTTAACTAATCACTCACTATTCACCACTCACCATTAAATATTTTTAGGATACCCTTCTTCATCCAGATCGTCTCTGTCATCTTCTGGCGTATGTGCAAGTGCGGCATCAGCGGCATCCACTTCAACAATGTCACCATCATCAATATGCATCCCCAGGTCGTCAACATCTGTTTCAATGGATCTTTTGTTGGCATATTCACCATCTGCAGCGTCATAAGGGTTGGCCTCATCATATGTGGAGTTCATGTCCTCGCCATTTTTTACTGATGTTTTGTAAGGGTCGGGGTGGTCGTAATCCGGATCGTCGCTTTTTACATCGTATTCAAAGCTGTCCTCTTCTTCGTTATAACTCAGATCTTCTGTATCAATAATTTCACCAAGTTCATCTTTTAATGTTAGGTCACGATCACTGGCATTATCGGTTAATGCATCGTCATCTTCATCGCCGGGGTTGATATTTTGAACGTTCATAGATTTTGTAATTTGTAATTAAAGATACGGTAAAAACCTTGCCAAAAAAACAACAAGTAATAAGATATTGCGTGCAAACAGTGTAAAGGAATCAGAACTAAGACTTATCTGCCTTATCAATAATGAATTTGCTTACGGTATGAGGTAACACCGCCAATGGCAAATTTTACACCGATCGTAAATTGGGCATAGGCGTCATTATTGTGTGCTGATGTATAACCATCTAAATTATCGCCAAATATAAAATTATATTGATACCCTATATCTATTTTAACGCTTGGCTGACTATATTGATTATACAACTTAAATTCATATCCAATTCTTACTGGTAAAAAAGGCACCTGGGCGTTATTGTCTCCTGCAGGAGTATATCTAAGGCCGCGTTTGTCGTCTGTTTTAGACACAATATGGTTTGAAATATAGCCAATGCCGACTGAGGTATACCAGTTTTTCATCACATTCATGAACGGGCTCGAAGAATAATCCAAAAACTCGCCGGCCTGTAACTGGCCTCTGAATGAAAAGGCTGTAAAGTGGTTTTCAAACTGCCTGCCCGATGACGATGCCAGTGTGCCCCCCTCTAAACGACCAACTTGCAGTTCAAATACGTAATTAATAAAAGGGCTTTGGTTGTAATTAAAATTAAAGTGGACAGATGGAGTAACAGTAAATGTATTTACATCGGCCATAGCGGCAATATTAACACCAACTGCTGTACCCACATCATATTGGGCATAGTCATATCCAACCTGTGCTTTAGCTAAAAAGGAAACTGTACAAATGGTTATTATCAGAACGGTTTTAGTGATGAATTTTATCATAATACAAGTAACAGGGCGTTGGTTTGCCAGCCCGTTGGGGTAATAACGTTTAATTTTATAAAAATAGCATCAAAGTTTATAAAAACAATAAACTGTCGTAATAAATCGTCATTATATAGCCATCAATTATTTTCATATGCTATTTAGTTAGTTTGGTAAACTCAAATTAATATATTTGAAGCCATTAAAATAAAGAAAACAACGTCAGCTATGTCAAAAATTAAAGTAGAAAATCCGGTAGTTGAGCTGGATGGCGATGAAATGACCCGGATCATCTGGAAATTCATCAAAGACAAATTGATCATCCCTTATCTTGACCTGGATATCAAATATTACGATTTAGGTATCGAGTACCGTGATGAAACCAACGATCAGGTAACCGTTGATGCCGCAAATGCTATTTTAAAATATGGTGTAGGTATTAAATGTGCAACCATTACACCCGATGAAGCGCGTGTTGAAGAATTTGGCCTAAAACAAATGTGGCGGTCGCCAAATGGTACTATTCGTAACATTTTGGATGGTACTGTTTTTCGCGAGCCTATTGTTATGGCAAATGTACCACGTTTAGTACCAAACTGGACAGCCCCAATATGTATTGGCCGCCATGCTTTTGGCGATCAGTACCGTGCTACCGATTTTGTTACCAAAGGAAAAGGTAAATTAACAATCACTTTCAGTCCGGAAGATGGCGGTGCAGAACAATCATTTGAGGTATTTAATTTTAAAGGCGACGGTGTAGCTCTGGCTATGTATAATACTGATGAATCTATCAAGGGCTTTGCACATGCATGCTTTAACCAGGCGTTAATGAAAGGCTGGCCTTTATATTTATCAACCAAAAATACTATCCTTAAAAAATATGACGGCCGTTTTAAGGATATTTTTGAAGAAATCTACCAAAACGATTATAAGGCAAAATTTGCTGAAGCCGGTATTACTTACGAACATCGTTTAATTGACGACATGGTTGCATCTGCCCTTAAATGGAATGGTAACTTTGTTTGGGCTTGTAAAAACTACGATGGCGACGTACAATCTGATACGGTAGCACAAGGTTTTGGTTCCTTGGGTTTAATGACATCAACGCTGGTTACACCTGATGGTACGGTTATGGAAGCTGAAGCTGCACACGGTACAGTTACCCGCCATTATCGCGAGCACCAGGCTGGTAAACCAACATCTACCAATCCAATTGCATCCATTTTTGCGTGGACAAGAGGCTTGGAGTTCCGGGGAATATTGGATAAAAATCAGGAGCTGATAGATTTCTGTAAAGCTTTGGAGCAAGTTTGTATTGAAACTGTGGAAAGCGGTAAAATGACCAAAGATTTGGCCATTACTATTAAACCGAAAGTTGAGCACGGCACAGATTATTTATACACCGAAGAGTTTTTGGCAGCGATAGACGAAAACTTAAAAGCAAAGTTAGGTAAATAAGCCTGGTAGCTTTTAATATTGACCGCCCGTTCTTCAAAAAGGACGGGCGTTTTATTTGGATGGTATTTACTGCTTGTATAAAAAGCCAAAGGCTTACTTTTAGGCCAAATCGGAGAGGAGACGACAGCAATTTTTGCTATAATAATGACTTAAAATGCTTTTTTTGATTGAGTCAAAAACCGGACAGTAATATTTACGTAAGTTTATAAAGTTATTTGCCTAATACTATGTTTATAATTACAGCAAAAAAAATCCGGTTATGAAAGGTTTCATACAAATTCAGGCAAACATTTTTGTTGAGCCTTGTAAAGATTGTGGTGCAAGGCCAGTTATTGAGCAGAAAAAGGGGACATTTATAATCAGGTGCCCCAAACACGATAATCATTACCAAACCAAACCGGGATTAGTTGACATAGCGGATTGGAACCTTAAAAACAAGGTTCACAATTCATTAGGCACTAAGGATGTTAACCCTTCGAAGGAGGCTTCCTGAAATTACGTCGTTATACATATTTCACATAATTTAACAATTAACTGTTGTAACATTTAGTAAATAAGCTACATCTTAGTGTAAACTAAACTAAATGAAATTAAGCTTACTGTTAATACTGTTTTTCGGTTTAAGTGTCCATGTATTTTCACAACAGTTTAGTATTATCAGCGGTAAAATTACCGACGAGCATAACCACCCCATTCCGTTTGCTTCCGTATATGTAAAAAATACTACTAAAGGGGTCTCGGCTAATAGCGAGGGTGTGTATTCCCTGCAGTTAGCACCCGGTAATTATGAGCTGCAATTTAAAGCTGTTGGTTATACACAACAAATTAAACAGATAAACCTTAACCAAAACCAGGTGATTAACATCAGCCTGAAAACAGAAACATACCAGCTTAAAGATATTACCATACGCGCAGGAGGCGAAGACCCCGCCTACGCCATTATCCGTAAGGCCATCAAAAAACGTAAAACCTATTTAAACGAGGTGAAAGCCTATACCTGCGATATTTATATAAAAGGTTTGCAAAAATTGCTGGCTGCGCCTAAAAAGTTTATGGGTTTTGATGTACAAAAAGCCACCACCGAGGCCGGGCTTGATTCCAGTCGCACAGGCATCGTTTACTTGTCGGAGTCCGAATCGAAATACAGCTTTATGCAGCCCGATCTGGTGCACGAGGTGCAGGTATCCTCAAAGGTATCGGGCTATAACCGGGCCTTCAGCTTTAACCGTGCTTCAGATATGCTGGTGAACTTTTACCAGAATTTTGAAAGCTGGAAACGCCTGAGCAACCGCCCGCTGGTATCGCCCATTGCCGAAAATGCCCTGTTTTATTATAACTATAAACTGATAGGGATGACCATTGAGAACGGCGAAACCATCAACAAAATACAAGTAACACCCAAACGCGGTTATGATCCTTGTTTTGAAGGATATATTTATATTTTGGACGATAGCTGGCGTATTGCCGCGCTACAACTTTTTATTACCAAAAAAGCCAATATCAACTACGTAGATACGCTGAAGATAAGCCAGCAGTTTTATCCCGTTGATGCCCGAACCTGGATGCCCGCCACTATTAAGTTTGAATTTACAGGTGGTGTTTTTGGCTTTAAGCTGGGTGGATATTTTATAAGTGTATATAAAAACTACAACCTGGCCCCTGTGCTCAACAAAAAGGATTTTGCCGAACGCATTAACATTACCAAAGGGCACGATAAAGATTCGGTTTACTGGGCACAGGAGCGGCCCATCCCGCTTACTGATGAAGAGAAGAAAGATTACCAAGTAAAAGGAAAACTGGCTGTCAAACGGGAATCAAAACTATACCTTGATTCATTGGATAAGGCCAATAACACCTTTAAATTAAGCAACCTGTTGCTCACGGGTATTGATACCCGTAACCGTTACAAAAAAGAATCTTTTCATTATAGCAGCGTACTCAACTCGGTTTTATACAATACTGTTGAAGGTTTGGCCATCAACTACGGGGTAGGGTTTACTAAGATGATTGATACGGTTGATAGCCGCTTTATAGCTGTAAACGCTCGGGTGCGCTACGGCTTTGGTAACCACTTGTTTGGCGGAGTTGCTGGTGTCTCCGTCCCTGTAAAACAGATGACGTTGAGTTTTAACGCCGGATCAGACGTTACCGACCTTAATAACCTGCAGCCTTTATCAGCATTTGTAAATTCGGTTTATACGCTTTTCAGGCGGGAGAATTTCCAGAAACTTTACCAAAAACAATTTGCATCGGCATCACTTACCGGCCGTATCAGCGGTGGCTGGCAGGCAAGTGCCAATGTAGAATGGGCCAACCGTAAATGGCTGCCCAATACAACCGATTATAGCTTTTTTAATAAAAATAACCGGCAGTTTACTTCAAACAACCCGCTGTTACCAACACAGGATGTACCTTTATTCCCCCAAAATCAATCTTTTAAAATAAGCGCCCGCACCAGTTATGATTTTAGCAATAGGTATGAAACGTATCCGTTCGGCCGCCGTTATCTACCCTCAAAGTATCCAACAATCGGAATTAACTATACAAAAGGCATAGGTGGTGTGCTGGGCAGCGATGTAGATTACGACCAGCTAAGCGCCGACATTTCTAAATCGGATATCGACCTTGGATTCTACGGCCAAACGTCGTTTTTTATTGGCGCCGGTAAGTTTATCAACGCAAATAAAATATACTTTCCCGATTACAAACACTTTGATGGCGACCAAACCCACGTGTACAAACCATCGCTCAACCGCTTTTTGTTGTTAAATTATTACAACTTTAGCACAGCCAATAAATACCTTGAAGGCCATCTGGAACATAACTTTTCGGGTTTTATAACCAATAAGATCCCCGTTTTAAGAAACCTGAAGTTACAGGAGATCATCAACGTAAACTATCTCTCGACCCCAACGCTTAAAAATTATACCGAACTGGGCTTCGGCATGCAGCGTGGCCTGGTACGCGTAATGTACGGCCGCAGCTATAATACGGGTAGTAATATTAGGAATGCGTTAAGGGTGGGGATATCTTTATAGTTTTGAGTGGTGAGTTTTGAGTTCGGATTTACGGAATAATAAAAAACTCACCACTGATTGCCCACTACTCAAAACTAACTCCCTATATTAGCATCCTTTAATTTAACTCATGAATATATTTTACGGAACAGGGGTAGCCATGGTGACCCCTTTTCAGGCGGATGGTCAAGTTGACTACGACGGGTTGAGCAACCTGATTGAACATTTGATTGATGGCGGGGTGGAATACCTGGTATCATTAGGTACAACCGGCGAAAGTGCCACATTAAGCGAGGCTGAGCGAAAGCAGGTTTGGGCCTTCACCGCTGAAGCAGTAAATAAGCGCGTGGGTTTGGTTGCCGGCATTGGCGGCAACAATACACACGAAGTTGTTGAGCAAGTAAAATCATTTAACACTGCCGGTTACGATGCTATTTTATCATCAAGCCCGCATTACAATAAACCAACGCAGGAAGGTATTTACCAGCACTATAAGGCAATAGCTCAAAATACGCAACTGCCCATTATTTTGTATAACGTACCCAGCCGTACGGGCAGTACCATTAGTGCCGCTACAACCGTACGCCTTGCAAACGATTTTAAAAATATAATCGGCATTAAAGAAGCATCGGGTAATTTTGATTTGTTTAACCAGCTGATGAGGGATAAGCCCGAAGGGTTCTTATTTATATCGGGTGATGATCCGGTTACGTTGCCTATGATGGCTTTAGGCGCTGTGGGCGTTATATCGGTAATTGGTAACGCCCTGCCCCGCCAGCTGTCAGATATGGTGCGCCTGCTGCTTAATAACGATTATAAAGGCGCCCACAAGGCCCATTATAGCCTGATAGAATTTACCCGCTTAATGTTTGCCGATGGCAGCCCCGCCGGTGTAAAAACGGCGTTAAAAGAATTAGGCATTTGCGGCGATGCTGTAAGGTTACCGCTGGTGCAAGTGGGTAGCGCTACCGCCGAAGCGATAGTTAAGGAAACGAAAGCTTTAGCGTAAAATAACTAAACTAATTTAGCAAAAAAGCCATATCAGTTTTGATGTGGCTTTTTTGTTGGGATGTAGTTAATAACAATTTATACCTATTTTAGTATCTATAAAATGGATTGTGTTAAACTCATAGCAAAATATAATGATCTTGGTATAGCCGGGGTGATAGATCATGACAGGTTTAACCTCATCGCTATCGATCACCACTCTACCCGCATTGAAGGATCAACCCTCACCGAGATAGAAACGCAGGTGCTTATTAACGAGGGCCGCACACCTAATGGTAAACCTTTGCAGGAAAGCCTCATGGTAACCGATCATCATGCCGCGCTTTTATTTACCATTGAAAACGCAAAAGCAAAAAATAAACTTTCGGTAAGCCTTTTGCAACAGATAAACGCGTTGATAATGAAAAACACCGGAAAGGTATATAATACCATGCTGGGTACCGTCGATTCGGCAACCGGGGTATTTCGTAAAGGGAACGTTACCGCCGGCGTTTCTTATTTTCCGAATTTTGATAAGGTGGAAAGGCTAACCGGCGATTTGGTGGCGAAACTAAATGACCAGATGGACAAGCCCCTATCTGTGGCGGGGCAATTGAACCTTTCTTTTGATGCCCATTTTAACCTGGTAAGCATCCATCCTTATTATGACGGCAACGGGCGCACCTCGCGTTTGTTAATGAATTACATTCAGGCTTATTATAATTTGCCTCTGGCTATAGTACAAAGCGAAAACAAGGCGGCTTATATTCAAGCCCTGGTTGATACCCGTGAGCAAGAGGATATTCAGGTCTTTCGCAATTTTATGAACAGTGAATATGCATCGCTGCTTGGTAAAGAGATTGAAAAGTTTGAGGAGATGAAGAAGCCATCAAAGAGCGGCGGGTTTACTTTTCTTTTCTGAATAAAAAACCCGGCTATTGATTGTAACCGGGTTTTTATCAGGGGAATAAGATTGATCAAAAAATCTGCCTTAGCTTTCTTTGTTTTTCGCCTCCTGAACCTCAAGGCGGATTGCCTGTGCCAGGTTTTTAAGATCTTGCATGCCTTTGCGAACACGGGTTCCGGCAGCGCTGTTTCCTTTGTTGTAGAATTTGTCGGCGTCAGCCTCTAAAGAAGCTACAAGCTCCTTTACTTCAGTGAATTTTTTCATTTAATTACTCCTTTTAAATTATGAGGTCTATTGTTTTTAATTAAAGCTAAGCTATAAGGTTTTTTTTTAATTAAAAATTTTTAAAGTCGAAAAATAGTGCCTTTACAGTGGTTTTTTTCCACATTTTGAAGTTAGGGCGGATATTTAGCGCTAATTATATAGTATGAAAACCGGTATTCTATCTATATATATCCTGGCTATACCTGGCTGATAAATTAAATATTTTAATAATATATATTTTTAATATTATTAAAGTCGAATTTTTGTATCAATTCGGTATATTATTGCGTTTTTCTGTGTTTATTATTTAAAACCATTAAATGTATGCGATGTTTGCGAAGTTATCGATCTGCAGTTTGAGCAATCGCATTTAAAATTTCACAGTCAAATGATGTAGTACTATTCCCGTTAGGGCAAATAATAGTATCCTATTTAAGGCATTAGTGCAAAGATCGCGAATGCGCCAACAAAAACCGATAAAATGCCAGGTGCCTTCGGCCTAAATAGATCTCGTTCAACACCATCAAGTGAACAGCAATACCTGTTGGGTGCTTTTTTTACAGCAAGCCAGTGGTTTTGTATTTCGTTACCGCTGCCTTCGGATCCAATAGCCATTTCAATTATTCATGTATATTTGACTAAACAGTTTTTTATTAAAATTTGGCTGCCGGCAAGCAGGTTTTACCATGTACGAAATCATTACCAAATCATTACGCGCGCTGGTTGATTTTACCGACGAGGAGCTTTTTTTATTTATGCAAAGGCTTAAACCGTTAAGCTTAAAAAAGTATGCTTTTTACTTGAAACAGGGCCAGGTTTGCAAAAGTATGGTAATTGTATTCAAAGGCGGGTTACGATATTTTTCGCGCAGCGAGAAGGGCGATAACACTTTAGGCTTTGCATTTGAGGGCGAGTGGATTGGCGATTATGAAAGCTTTTTATTGCAAACCCCATCGCCTGATTTTATTGAAGCCCTGGAAGATTGTGAACTGTTTACCCTAAGCTATGCCGACATGCAGGCGCTGTATAATCATAGCCAGCGCTTTGAACGGTTTGGCCGCATCATAGCCGAAAGACTGTTTATTGACACCGCCAGAAACAACCGGAATTTAAAACTACAATCAGCGGAAGACAGGTATCTCGACCTGCTTACTAAACAGTCCCATATATTTGAAAGGTTGCCCCAGCATTTAATTGCCTCGTACCTGGGCATTCAGCCGCAAAGTCTTAGCCGCATCAGAGCCAGGCTGGCAAACGCTAAAAGTTAACTTAGGTTAATAAACCAGCTTCTTTTTTTAACCCCATATCATTTTTGGACTAAGCTATTAGCCCCAGTTTTGTGCTGTTCATTATAAAGCTTAATGCGGAAGGCACAAAGCTTAAAGCGTTTTAGTTTTAGCTTGATCAAGTTTAACGTGCTGAAGGTTAATTAGCAGGCTTTTAAACAAAATAACACTACAAAATCAAAAATAATATGAATCCGGCACAGGTTTTTTCTATCGTTAACGCTATGGCAGCTTTGCAGTGGCTTTTGTTAATTGTAATGCCAAAATGGAAAGTTACGCAGTGGTTGGTCAACCACGCTGCTGTCCCCTTATTGCTTTCGGTAATTTACTGCATTTATATTGCAGGCTGTTTTAGCATTAACGGCGGTGGTTTTGGGTCGATACAGGAAGTCCGCACCCTCTTTGGTAATGATAACCTGTTACTGGCGGGCTGGGTCCATTACCTCGCTTTTGATTTACTGGTCGGCTTTTCCATCATTAAATCGGCGCAGGCCTCGGCAGTTTCGCATTGGCTGGTTATCCCCTGCCTGGCGCTCACCTTTATGTTTGGCCCTTGCGGCTATTTACTTTATCAAATCATCAACAAAATCAAATCATCCAAATGAAAAGCTTATTGGCCCGTATAAAAACGATCAGTCCCGTTCTTTACTATTGCGCCTTGGCGCATTTAGCCTTATTTATGGTGATGCTCATCATCGCGCAATTTGATCATCGACAGCTGATGGGCATTAACTTGTGGACAAAGCCCATCAAATTTGCTATCTCCATCGCCATATATTGCCTAACATGGCCTCTGCTACTGCAATACCTGCCTTATGAACGGCTCAATAACCGCTTTGCCAATTTTACGGTGTTCGCTATGGGTTTTGAGATGCTGGCCATAGCCACACAGGCCGCAAGGGGGCAGCTATCGCATTATAACACTTCGGGTGCTTATAACGCGTTGGTATTTAGCGCGATGGGGATAGTGATAGTATCGCAAACCCTGTTTGCCTTATACATGGGCATAAAGTTTTTTAAGGTGAAGGCGGTACAATTAACACCCGCTTTGCTGTGGGCTATTCGCCTGGGTATAATTATGGCGTGCATCTTCGCACTTGAAGGCGGTGTAATGGCATCGCGCCTGGCGCACACGGTGGGCGCTGCCGATGGCGGCCCCGGCCTGCCGCTTTTTAACTGGAGCCGTATAGCCGGCGATTTACGGATAGCACACTTTATGGGCCTGCATGCCCTGCAAATTGTACCGCTGTTTGCTGTTTTCAGCGGGGTAAAAAGTGCCAGGCCGGCGGTTGTTTTTGCCTTAATTTATTTTGTGCTGGTTTCACTGTTGTTTTATAACGCCATGCTGGGGAGGTCGCTATTTTGATCGGGACAATGTAAATTTAGTCCTAAGCCGGAAGCCTGGAGTATTAAGTCAGAAAAGTACAAAGCTGTCTTAACGATCAGCTCGTGGATCGCATGGATTCAGCTTTCAGTTGAGCTAAGCCGGAGGCATAAACCAGATAATTCCCAAAAGTTGTGCTGCGCTAACCTGGCAGGATTTGAGAGTTAAGTTGATATCCGAATAACTTTGGTTGCTTTACTAAAATTCAAATATCTTATTTTGAATAGCATACAGTACCAGGCCGGTGCGGGATTTTAAATTGAGTTTTTGAAAAAGCGATTCCCGGTAATTATCAATAGTTCGGGGGCTTACAAACATTTTGTCGGCTATCTCTTTGTAGGTTAACTCAGAACAGGCTAATCTCAAAAATTCAAGTTCGTTTTTTGTTAATGAAATTCCTGTTTCTTTGTGGGCAACCGAGCGCATCAACTTACCCGAAACCATCTCGTTAATGTAAACACCTTTGGTGTAAATGGCTTTAATGGCTTCTAAAAGCTCTCTTGGTTTCGATTCTTTTAGTATATAGCCCCTTGCACCGTATTTAATCATTTTAATAACGGCATCATCATCTTCAAACATACTGAGGGCCAAAACCTTTATTTGCGGATAGTTATCCCTTAACCACCGGGTGGCCTCGTGCCCGTCAACAACGGGCATGTTAATGTCCATCAGTATTAAATGCGGCAATGTTTTGTTTTTTAACATTTGTTGCATTTGCAGGCAGCTTTCGGCCTCAAAAATAATTTTTATCTCTTTGAACTCGCCCATAAGGGCAGCTACGCCGTTCCTGAAAAGGGTATGGTCGTCAACAATAGCTATCTGTATCTGTTCGGTTTCCATGGTTTAAGGATAAGGTATAAAAATATCGGTACATGTACCCTCGCCGGGGGTTGAGCTGATAACTGCTTTACCGCCAATGATGCCTGCCCTTTTGTGAATGTTTAGTAAACCCATTCCTTTTTGTTTTACTGAAGGCGAATCGGTATAAAAACCTGTACCATTATCTGTTATTTGCAACCGCAGATTGTTTTCCAGGTAGATTAATTTAATAGCTATTTGAGTGGCATGTGCATGTTTGATGGTATTATTTAGTGTTTCCTGCAAAATCCGGAAAATAATCAGGTCTTTATTTTTATCGCCTGTTTCCGGTTCCCCGCCCTCAATAGTATAAACCACCTTGTAATTGCCCGATTTTTCGATCCAGTTAATGGCATGCCCTATGGCTTCGTTTAAGCCCTGTGCCATTAGCTGATCGCCCTGTAACAATTTGCCCAGCAACCGCATTTCTTTGATCGACTTTTTGGTAAGGTCAAGGGCAGCATCTATTTTATGTTGGGACTGCGCCAAATCCGGCTCCTCTATCGAACCAAGGGTAAGCGAGGTTAGCCCCAATAGCTGCCCAATGTTGTCATGCAAATCGGCGCCGATGGTTTGCATTGTTTGCTCCTGCATTTCTAACTGGGCTTTAGCCATTTCGGCTTCAAATGTCAGTTTCATTTGTGCTTTTTCTTCCTGGTCTTTTTTTTTGCGCTTGTTATAAACCGAAATGTAAATGACGATGAATACCGGCGCCATCGAAAAAACGAGGGTTAAAAAGATGACAAGGTTTTTGACTTCGTAGCCCGACATAATCTGCAATAAAATGAATAAGCCCAGGATGTGTATAATAGAAAGTTAAGCCCCTTGTAAATATAACTAAATGAACTGTCGGGTATTTTAATGATATCGGTTAATGCAGGATAGAAAACATCACAGGCAATATCACCAAAATAATACAAAAGCACACCGGTTACCCACCAAAAATCAGCCGAATATCTTAAATTGACGTATAATTCATCCTTTAGCAAATGGTAGTAATAAATTAAACTGTAAAATATAAAAATTACCGCGATGGCTGTATTGGTGTAATTATTTCTGTGCATTATACCATGTAACCAAAACTCGTAGCAATAAATAACAGCTATAACAGCAAGCCCGGCTATAATCCAGGGCCTGCTGTTAAAATACCGGTTTAATATGATGGCAAATATGTACGAAATAAAGCCCGCCTCAAATATCAACAGAACATTGTAAACCCAACTGTTGGGTTGGTGCTGCTTTTTGATGTACAGCCCGGTAATTTCGGCAATGCATACCAACAACATATAAAGTATCATGCTTCTCCAGGCAAAGCCAGGCTCCCTTCGCAAGCAAATGAATGCTGTTAAAAAGCAAAGTAACTCAACAGTTGTGTTTAATGTGAAAGGGTTAAACATATATGAAAGCGTTAATTACGGTTGTGGTAAGCTAACTGTGGTACAATTAATTGGGCATTCTTCGCCATGGTCATCAGTGCCTTTAATAACTGGCTGGTCATTATAGCGTTCGTAATAATCCACATGCATGCCAGCTACATCTTTTGTAGTTGTAAAAACAAAAACGTTTCTTTTCTTTTTATTTTTTGCAAAGTAAATCCGGACGCCGTCTGCAGGAACGTGTTTCGCTTTAGCCGCTATAAGTTCTGCATCAAGAGAGTCAATTACCGAGATTGGAAACCACTCGTTAAGTGTGTTAATAGTTTTTTTCTTAAATCTCGACACTAAATCATAAGCTTCGGCGCACGAAATATGATTATTGTCTTTCTCGCTGTGGTCGCATTTCACGCATGGACATTTATACAAGTATAATTTCGCCGACAAGCTATCTTTTTTATCGTGCTCTTCCATGTATTCAGTGCCGTTATTATATTTATTAAGATTATTTAAATAGGCAAGCGTATGCTCATAATAATCCTGATGATCAGCCTTTGAAGGTGCATTAACATTGCTTCCTCCTTTTACTGTTGAAACAACTACTACAGTATTTTGTCCATTTTCTTTTTTCGCAAAGTAAATTCTGATTCCATCTATATTTACCGTCTCCTTCTCGTTATCGAGTAAAGCTTTTATTTTGCTTACCCAATTGTCACTGAACCAAACATTTGTTGCGGTGTCTGAACTCGTATTGTCGTCATAAAAATTTTCAACATAAGAGTTGGCTGTAGCAGTCGACAGCCCATCTAAGGTAATACCATTCGTTGGCAACACAAGGCTAATTGATTTATTGTTTTTTTTGATGACGAACAAATAAATTGCCACGCCAATTAAGGCAATGCAAATGGTTAAAATGATCTTTTTCATGATACGGGGGGATTTAGGATTTGTTTGTTAAATATATAAATTTTTCTCTCAACTAAGGTCTTGATACCAGGCTTGTTTTTAATTGTTGTTTTCGCGTTTTTAATACCGTAAAAATACCCTGCCCAAAAGGTATTATTTACGGTTTATAACTTTGATTCAGCTACCGAGATTTGACATATTCAATCACCATTAAAAATCTTAAAACGATGCTATTATTTAACGAAAAACACGAGCAGCTGAACGCTGATGCTGTAGCTGCCGACCTGGCCAACCTTGATGATGTTGCAACCCCTACCGACGACGAAGTTGAAGCCATATTACAGGATTATTATAAACAGGCTTTGCAGCTTGAAGGTGCCCGCCGTGGTTTTACGGCCTCATTTGCGGCCCCTGCTTTTCCGGGCATAGGAGACATACTGGATGCTATCCGTAAATTCATTTGTGGTATTTTAAATGAAGGCTCCACCACACAACAAATTATTGATGCCATACTACAGGCAATTGCTTCAGTTATCCCCGGTGGTATTATTATAAACCTTTTGGTTAAGCCTATTATAAAATACATCTTATCGACAGGTATTAAGGCTTTTTGCCAGGTAAAACCGGCTTAATATCAAAACAAGAAACCTAAACTTTATCGAGCCTGGTTAACGGCAGTTTGGCTGCAATACAGGAAAAAAAAGAAGCTGCCGCTTAAAAAGTGACAGCTTCTGCATTTTAATTTTATAGCTTTTTTAAAAAATCTTCTGTAACAAGTCAGGATGGTGAGCGTGCAGTTTCACAATTAGTTCGCCAAACAGGGTATTTGCCCAGGCAAACCACTTGCGGGTGAAATTGCTGGCATTGTCTTTATGGAAACCTTCGTGCATAAAACCTGTACCGGCATGGGTGTTTTTAAGCATGTGCAGGCAGCGGGTAATCTCTAATTTATCTGTCGAGGTAAGCGCGCGCATGGTGATAGCCATAGGCCATATAAAATCAATCCCTACGTGCGGGCCGCCAATGCCTTCGGCAACTTTGCCTTTAAAAAAGTAGGGGTTATCCAGGCTTAACACAAAACGGCGGGTGTTTTGATACAACGGATCGGTAACCGGCAACGAATCCAGGTAGGGCAGGGCCAGCAGGCTGGGTACATTGCTGTCGTCCATCAGCAACTGGTTGCCATAACCATCCACCTCGAAAGCCAATATTTTGCCATATTTTGGATGATTTACTACTGCGTATTTTTTTAACGCAGCATCTACTTCGGCGGCAAGGGCTTTGCATTCGGCGGCTGTTTTGGCATCCTTACCTATCATACTATACATTTCGGCCATTTGCCTTAAGCTGGTTACCGCAAAGTAATTTGAAGGGATAAGGAAAGGATAAATCGTGGCATCATCTGATGGGCGGAAGATACTGCAAATCAATCCAACCGGTTTTACCGGGTTGCCGTAACCCCTGTTTGGCGCGGTATCGCTGGCGGTTTCTGTTTTACGCTGAAAATGGTACGGGCCTTTGCCGTTTTTGCGTTGCTGTACCTTAAAGGTATCCAATATGGTTTTACCTGCTTTTTGCCAGGTTTCGTCAAAAAAGCCGGTATCACCGCTTATTTTCCAATAGTTATAAGCCAAACGTACAGGATAACAAAGGGAATCAATTTCCCATTTACGCTCGTGCAGTTCTGGTTTCATATCGGTAACATCGCTGTCCCATTCGCTGCCGGTTGGGCCTTCGTTAAAGGCGTTGGCATAAGGGTCAATCAGCACACATTTTGCCTGGCGGCTCAACACACCCTGGATCACTTTTTTAAGCGCCGGGTCGTTTTTTATCAGCGGCAGGTATGGCCAAACCTGTGCCGATGAATCGCGCATCCACATGGCAAAAATATCGCCGGTAATTACAAACGTATCGGGTTTGCCGTCTTTTTCTGAATAATTTACCGTGGTATCTAAAGTATTGGGGTAGCAGTTTTCAAAAAGCCAGGCTATTTCCGGGTCTTTAATATCTGCCTTAACTTTTTGAATGGTGGCCTCAACCGCTTTACTGGTAAACTTGCGGTCGGCCGGTTTGGGGCGATGGCTTTCAAAAACCGGTGCGGCTTTGCCCAGCCAGCTTGTTGCAGGCACAACGCCCAGGCCTAAGCCGGCGGTAGCCACACTGTTAATTTTAATAAAATGTCTCCTGGTAATCATAAGTAGTTTAAATGGTAGCTGTAAAAATATAAAAGTGTTTTACAATCCGAAAACAACGTGCTAAATTAATTTACCAGGGATATTATCGGGTAGTTAGTACCATGTGCCAGGATTAATTTTCGGTAAAAAAAACGCGAAAATATATTCAGGACAACGCCCGCGGCAAACGTCAGGGACGCAACCTTTGCTTTAGCTTGTTGTATAAGGCAGCATAAAACATGCGTTTGTATTTTAAACTAAACGGAGGTACCAAAAATATCAGGATATTTTTGGCGCTAAATAGTGGTAATTTGCTTATCCATTCGTCAATGATCCATTTGTGTTTGCTTGTTTCGGGTTTTAGCTCAAAGGTGTTTTGGATGTAATTAATTATCGTGAAATATTCTTTAATTCTCAGTATTTCATCGTTAATTGATTTTAACGAGCGGGTGCTGGTATGATGAATCCTGAAATAGTTCAGCTTTTCGGCCACATAACTAATTGCTCCCTGGTTGAGTAAATTAACCCATATCATCCAGTCGCCGGCATATTTTAGGTTGATAAACAACGCCGGGCTGATGGTTTCAAAGGCTGCCCTCTTAAAAATAACGGCGCTGGCATTAACAATAATGTTTTTGTAAGCTAGGTAATCTCTTATCTCGTCGGCGCCGTTATTTTGATAATCCTTTTCCCATTTTGTCAAATTCAATTCTTTTCCCCACCGCTCAAAATCCAGTATTGTATTTTCTTCGTTTACTACATTGCTGCCACAATAAGCTAATACGTTAGCCGTATTTGCCATCATACATGCCATCATGGTTTCAAGAAACGCCGGTTCGCAATAATCATCACTTTCGGCAATCCATATAAAAGGGGCCGTTGTGGCGGCAATTCCTTTTAACCACTGTTTAAAAGGACTCTTGCTATTGTGATCATTATAAATAATAGTATCCACCAGCGGATGATGGCGGAATTGTTCGATAATAGTACGACTATCGTCGGTTGAACAATCGTCGAGTATAACCACCTCAAAGGCAGGGTAGGTTTGATTTAATACAGATTCGATCCTCCTTTTAAGGAAAGCAGAATGATTATAGTTAGGTATAATTACCGCGACTTTGAAGTCCATTGTTTGAAAAGACTTAATGGCTTCAGCAAAAAATTACCTAAACGGTAACTGTTTGAAGCTTTAACACGGTTAATAGCATCATTGGCAACCTGCTGCCAAACATCAGCATCGGGGAAGATTGACGTGCCAATACGGGGAAGTGTGGCGTTTGACGCAATGGCGATGTTATAAACGGCCTGGAAATCGGCGGTGGATGAAACATTTTCATAATCGCCAAAAAAGTGCGTGCAACCGGCTATCACTGCGTCAGATACCACAAGTGAACCGTTGAGTATACGTTGATAATAGATATCAAGGTTTGCAAAGTATTCTTTCAGCAAATTCCTGAACTCATCAGTATAAAGTTCTTTAACATGAAAGGGGTTGTTGTAGCCGGTAGCATCCGAATAATTTTTTTTGTCGGGCGTCGAAATTATCAGTATACCGTCGGGCCGCAAAACACGCTTTATTTCGCTAAGCATTTTCTGGTGTTCGGCATGATGTTCAATGGTTTCAAAACTAACTACTACGTCTACACAGTTTTCGGGTAGTGGTATATCGTTGCATGACCCCAAATGGAAAGTCAGGTTTGAAGCATGATACTTTTTCTTTGCGTCCGATATAGCTTTTTCAGATATATCGACACCCGTAACCGATGAAGCAACTTTGGCAAGTAAATTTGAACCGTACCCCTCTCCACTTGCAACGTCCAATACTTGTTTGCCTAAACAAAGTTGCTGTGCAATGCCGTAACGATGTAAATGTTCTATCGCGGTTGATCCCGAAATAAACGTTTCCAATCTTTCGCCATCCCAGTTAGGTGTTTTTTCTGCCATCGTTCAATATTTTTTACGAATATAACATTTGGATTATTAGTCATACCGATAAAATAAATTGATCCTTAATAATCTTTTTGGGTTTGTGCCGGGAGCAGATTTTCGGAAGGCTGCCTGTCAAAGAAAGGTAAATTCAGCTTATAACTTACTCCTTAATGCCGGCTGTATCGGGCATGAATAAAACATTAGGGTGCCCAACTATCACAGTGCCAATTCTGTCAATTGTTAAAGCGCCGTTTTTGAAATCAAAATCGTATGGCAAATAGTCAAAGTTTTTCATTAATGAAATTAAGCCCTGCAAACGTTCGGTGGTTTTTCCGTCCGATCTGAAATCCGATTCAAGCACAATCAATGGTTTGTCTTTTGCTATTAAATTAGCGGCGCCTTTTATAACATTAACTTCAAAGCCCTCCACATCGCATTTAATAAAATTCACAGGTTTGATCCTGTCATTCAAAAAAGCATCTAACGTAACCAGTTTCACTTCAATTACCTTTCCCTCTTTCGATCGTACCCATGGATTATCAATAAAATTTGAGTTGCTGGTTACACTATTCATTGCTGAACTATAAATGTCATACGCATTCATATTCACAACGCCTTCGTAGTCGCCAACAGCTAAGTTGTTTAAGCTGACGTTATCGCCTGTCAAATTCAACTGCGCTATTTTGAAGGAACTGGGGTTAGGCTCAAAGGCGATCACGCTACCTGTTTTTCCTACAATTTTAGAGCCAACCATGGCTTCGAAACCATAATGCGTGCCAACATCTACAAAAGTGTCCCCTTCTTTAAGCCTGGTTAACATTAGCGCTATTATTTCGGGTTCCGAAAACCCAAAAGCTATTAATTGCCGGGATACAATTTCGTCGGTTACTACATGCATTTTATCGCCATAAAAAACCGGTACGCGCACTATTTTGTTAAGTCCCATTTTTTGCATCAAAATAGCCGGTAAAATACCAAGCCGCCTTAAATAGCAAGCAAAATCGCGTTTCTCATTATGTGCTATCCACTTAGAGAGTTTGCCCAGGTAGTCGATATTTTGCATACGTAAAAGTAAGGTTTAGCCTGAATAAATTGAGAAGCTTTACCAATTTAAAAAAGGCGTCATGCCTGGATCCCCTGCCCTGCTTTGTTTGAGGGTAAACATCGGTGTTCGAAAGAAGTAATAGCGAGAAGATAGCATATCCAATGCGAAAATCCCGGATAAAGCAATATCCGGGATTTGCAAGGTTACAATATAAAATTCGTCATTATAAAGTACAAACAAAATCGGCTACTGCGCAACCGCCACTTTCAACTCGCGCTTCAGTTCCTCAACCGGTACCCCCCGCTTTTCTTCCCTTACAAAATCGTCAGTCCTTACCACAGGGCCATTGGCTGCCAGTTCGCTGCCTTCAACTTTCGATTTAAATATCGGCCACAGTAATTGAGCGTACCATTGGTCGCCTTCATAATGAGAAATGCCATATGCTTTTGGGTATTGGCGCGAAATTAAGGCTGTACCAAAAATGATATCCCACAAAAAGAACATATTGCCAAAATTGCCTTTGTAATAACCCACACCGTCATCGGTGGTAGCCGCGTGGTGGGCGTGGTGGGTAGCCGGGGTCGAGATCACCCTTTCCAGTACCCAGGCTATGGGGTGCAGCACCTTGTATTTATAAAAAGGTTTATCCCATGGTATGCTGGAGTGGGCCAGCGTAGTAATGGTGCCTTTTATGGCTTTTACTATTACAGCCGGTACGCCCAGGCCCAGGTATACCAAGGCGGTTGTTAAATAGGTTTGCGAAAAAAAAAGGGTATAAATGGCGTTTTGCCTGCTGGCCATAGCCATACCCATGTACGATGCCGAGTGGTGGGTACGGTGAAACCTCCACAACCACGGAATTTCATGATGCAGGCGGTGGTACCAGTATTGGGTAAGGTCGTCGGCTACAGCTATGATAATAAAGCCCCAGAAAAAAGGTACCCAGCTAAAAGTTTCTTTAAGCCCGGGCAATGCCGATGGTAAAAATTTAAGCCCGAAATAGGCTACCGCCGGCCTGATGATGAGCCTTGGCAGGGTAAAGCAGGCAATATCAACCCAACGTTCGTTTTTTGGCCATTTCTTTTTATACAAGCCAAATGAAAATTCCAGTACGCCTATAAAGAATACTAAAAAAGGGAAACCATAAGTATCTAAATGGTTGTAAATGTTTTTGATAAAATTAATCGTTGCTTCCATTGCCGTCGGTATTTTTAGTGTTTACTGATTTTGTTTGTTGTGTTTTTGCAGGCTGTTTTTTATTCCACGGCCTTTGGCCTGTTATGGAAAACGTGATAAACATGGCTGCAATTGGCAGTATGTAAATGAATAGGCTCAGGACAGCATTCTTAGCTATCCGTTGCCGGGTGGCTTGTTCCATTTTCATGTTTTATGACGTTTTAGTTGGTTTAACGTTGCTTGATTTTTCGGCGGGCGGGCTGCTCAGCAATTGCCGGGTAAGGTACAGGCCGCCAAAAATGATTACAAAAGGCACCAGGGTGACAATAATGCCAACCAGTATCTTTTTTCCTAAAATTGTTACATCTGATAGTGTCATATTTTGTTTTTTTAGTGTTTAGTTTTTACTCCGTATAAAGGGCCTCACCTAAATCCTCTCCATAGGAGAGGCCTTTGAAAATCATACCGATCAGAACCCTCTCCTTTGGAGAGGGCAGGGTGAGGCTAATACCCTGGATTTTGTGTTAACTGGCTGTTCAGTAGTATCTCTGCCTGTGGTATGGGGTAAAGGTTGCACCTGGCGCTTACACCGGTTTTTGCAGGTACTTTATGCAAAGCATCAACCAGCACCGTACCGCCCTGCCTTACCAGGTCGAACCAGCGGTGCCCTTCCTGCATGAGTTCTTTGCGCCGTTCAAGGAAAATCGAATCGCGAAAAGCAGTTTGACTTAAACCTGTTGTAAGGTCGGCCACATTTGCCCGGGTACGTACTTTATTGATAGCTGTATAAGCATCGTTTGTAGGTCCGTTTAATTCATTTACTACTTCGGCATACATCAGCAACACATCGGCATAACGTAAAACCGGGTAGTTGACCCCGCTTTGTGATTGTATGGTTAGCGGCGACAGGCTGTAATCAACAAACTTGTTAAAATAGGGCGTATAGGCGTTTTTGAATACTACATACTTGCCCGTGGCCGCGTTGTAAACCGAATCATAAAAAGTTACCGCCCGGCGCGTATCTGTTTTGGCAAACAGTTTTGATACGCTGCTATCGGCAGGTACATCAATAGGGAAAGTACCGGTGTTAAACGATGTAAAGCTCTGGCTTAGATTTTGGGCGCTGTTGGCTTCGCCCAGGTTGGTTTCAAACTGAACAGAAAAAATATGTTCAGCGCCGTTTTTGGTTGCTTTTTGAAAAACATCCCTATAGTTGTTAAACAGGGCATAACCGTAACCGCCGTTAATTACCGTATTAAGTTCAGTTAGGGCTTTGCTGTATTCTTTGCGGGTTAAATAAACCTTTGCTAGCAGGGTATGCGCTGCCCCGCCGGTAGCGCGGCCAAGGTCGGTACCGCTGAATGATTTGGGCAGGCTGGTAGCATCCTTCAGGTCGCTGATGATCTGGGTATATACTTCTTCGGCAGGACTGCGTTTTACAAAAAGCTGGCTTAAATCAAGGCTGGCCGGGTTGTGCAAAACCAGTGGCACATCGCCCCAAAGCCTTACCGCGTTAAAGTATAACAGGCCACGTATAAATTTCGATTCCCTTACCAGGCGGGCGCGTAAGGCCGTATCTATCTGTACATTGGGGATGTTATCAATGGCAATATTGGCGCGGTTGATGCCGTAATAAATTTGTTGCCATACCTTTTGCACCCGGCCATTTGATGCAATGTAGGTAGCAGTGCCCAAAGCCCGTACATCGGGGTTGGTATTACTTGGGCTAAATACCTGGTTGTCGCTGGCGTTTTCAACCAGCAGGTTAAGCTGGCGGCCATAAAGCGGGAAATCGCCTGCCGGATCGCTGTTCAGTGTACCGTAAATAGCGTTTACGGCCGATGTGGCATCTGATGCTGTTTTAAAAAATTGTGAGGTTACAATTACCGATGTAGGGTTTTCATTTAGTTTATTGCACGATAACAGCGCCGTTGCTAGCGATGCGGATAGGAGGAGGATATATGTGGATAATTTTTTCATGTTGATGTATATTAAAAAGTAACCGATAAGCCCGTCAGGAAAGTGCGTACCGATGGATAGGTACCGTAATCAATTCCCTGCTTGGTGTTGTCGTTATCATAAAAGCTTACTTCGGGATCCAGCCCTTTATATTTGGTTATAGTAGCCAGGTTTTGTGCCGATACATAAACGCGAAGGTTTTTGGCATGAATTTTTGAAAGCGCCGGGCTGGTAAAGCTGTAGCCCAGCGAAGCGTTTTTAAGTTTCAGGTACGATCCGTTTTCGATATATCTGTCGGTAACCTGTGGCACCGGCGAGTTGGTAGCGCGGGCTACAGTACCGCTGGTGTTATCGGCCGTCCATCGGTTTAGCAACGCTGCCGATGCGTTATTGCTTAGCGTAGGCCGCTCCAGCGTTTGCTGCAGCAGGTTAAATACCTTGCTGCCATATGAGCCCTGGAAAAATACCGACAAATCGAAATGGCCGTAAGTAAATGTATTGGTAATGCTACCGGTAAACTTAGGCTGCGAGCTGCCAAGGCTATGCTTATCGGCAGTGGTAATTACACCATCATGATTGGTATCTACATATTTGGTATCGCCGGCTTTTTGTGGTACACCGGCCAAAACAGGCGTGCCATTGGTCAGGTCGGCGGCGGTAAGCAACCCATTGGTGTTATATCCCCAGAAAGTACCTACCGGCAAACCTACCTGCACAATTACGGGCGATAGCTGGCCGGTAGCTGCCAATGGGAAAAAGCTTTGAATGCCCTGGCCAAGGTTTAAAACCTTGTTACGGTTAAGGGCAAATACAATGTTGGTTTTCCAGCTAAAAGTTTCGCCCTTAATGTTATCGGTATTTAATGCCAGCTCGATGCCTTTATTGGATACGCTGCCCACGTTTTCGAGCGCGCTGGCATAACCGGTGTAAAGCGGCAGGGGCACGTACAACAGCAGGTCGTTTGTTTTTTTGTAATAAGCATCAAACACCAGGTTAACCCGGTTATCAAACAAGCCAATATCAAGCCCGGCATCATATTGGGTTGTGGTTTCCCATTTCAGGTTGGGGTTGGCCAGTTGTACCGGCGATACGCCGGTTACCAGCTTGCTGCCAAAATAATAGTTGGTAGGCGAGAGGGCGGCAAGCGAACTGTAGGGCGGCACTTCGGAGTTGCCGGTTTGTCCCGCGCTCAACCTTAGCTTTAAGTTGCTGATGGTATTGCCGAGCGGTTTAAAAAAATCTTCGCGGCTGGTATTCCATGAAAGGCCTGCCGACGGGAAATAGCCCCATTTGTTGCTGGCGCCCAGTTTTGACGAACCATCGGCACGGCCGGATAGGGTAACGTTGTATTTATGCAGATAAGAATAATTTACCCGGGCCAGGTAAGAGTTCAAAGTTGACTGATGTGCCGATGACGAAGGCAGGTTGGCTATGCCGGCATATGAAAGGTTATCGAACGATGTAAGATCATTTGGGAATTTTTGTGCCGATGCTACAGATGCATTGTCGCGGTTATATTGCGTAGTGTAACCTGCCAATACATTTAAAAAATGCGTTTTGTTAAAAGCATGGTCGTAAGTAAGCGTGTTTTCATTAAGCCAGCTTAGCGTATGCCCCGAACCTATAGAGGCGTAGCCGACAGCCGCATAACCGGTTGAACCGCCCGCAGGCGACCCTGTGTACGATGGTGCGTAATAATGCTGTTCGGCATTAAGTATATCAACACCTGCGGTTACTTTTAAGGTAAGGTCGGTTAATAGCTTGTATTCGCCGGCAACGTTACCCAGGATGCGGGTAAGCGTAGTGGTGTTTGTGGTAGCAGCTATATCCTGCAGGGGGTTGGTAGCCGACGCATTATAGGGGTTGGAGGTATTGTAGCTGCCATCGGGGTTTTTAATAGGCGCAACAGGCGATGTCAGGATCAGGCTGGCAAAAGCGTTGCTGAAATTGTTGCTGTTATATGAACTGCCCGCCAGCTTGTTTTCGGTAGACTGGCTACCGAATATATTGGTAGATACCTTGAATTTTTCGGATACATTCCTTTCGTAATTGGCCCGGGCCGAATATCTTTTAAAACCGGTGTTTAAAATAGTGCCCTTTTGATTAAAGTAATTGCCCGAAATAAGGTAACGCGATTTTTCATCGCCGCCCGAGATGGATAGTTCGTCATTCAATACCGGCGCGCTGCGCAGGGCCGAACTTTGCCAGTCGGACCCGGCGCCAAATGCGGCTATCTGCGCATCGGTAAAGGTTTTGGCTACACCATCGCTGATGTTGATATCGTTTACCAGCGAGGCCCACTGCCCGCCATTCAACAGGTTTAGCTTTTTAGCAACCCGCTGGGTACCGTAGTAGGTATTAAAGCTCACATTGTTTGTGCCTTTTTTACCCCGTTTGGTAGTGATGATGACCACGCCATTTGCCCCGTGCGACCCATAGATAGCCGTAGCCGAAGCATCTTTTAATACCTCGATAGATTCGATATCATTGGGGTTGATGGTTGAGAGCGCGTTTACGCTGGTACCTATGGAGCCGATGTTGGCATTATCGTTATTGTTGTACACAATAAAACCATCTATAACATACAAAGGCGCATTACCAAACGATATGGAATTCCCCCCGCGTACCCTGATGGTGGCGCTGCTGCCCGGCTGCCCCGAGTTTTGGGTTACCGCTACACCAGATACGGCGCCCTGCAGTAAATTATCAAAACCCGCCGCCGGCTGGTTCAATATGTTTTTAGGAACTGATGCGATGGAGCCGGTGATGTCGCTCTTTTTTTGGGTACCGTAACCCACTACCACCACATCGTTCAGCTGGTTTAAACTTTCGGTAAGCAAAACGGTGATGGGACTGCCGTTTGCCACTACCTCTTTGGTTTTGTAACCAATAAAACTAATAACAAGTGTATAAGGAAACTTTTGGCCGGTAATAAACGAGAAACTGCCGTTTTGTGCCGCGGCAACGGCATGCGTGGTGCCCAGGATTTTGATTATCGCGCCAGCAATGGGTTGTTTGGTAGCCGAGTCGATCACCTTGCCCTCCAGGCGCGAATTGATGGTTGGGGGCGGTTCGGTTTGGGCCTGCAACAGGGCCGGAATGGTTGGGAGAAGCAGGAGTACAAAGAACTTAAAGGATATACTTTTTGCATGGATACATATTTCCATATATTTAACTGTTTTATGTTAATGACGTTAGTTGTTAGTAAAGCGGAAGGATAAGGGCCGGTGGTGATTGGCGTTACAGCCGGCTTTTTATCCTGATGACCGGCAAGGCTTCCTTGCCGGTTTTTTTGTATAATTATTTGTTATTTGTTCATTTTAATTGCAGTTTTTTTGAATAAAACCGGATTAATCTTTTACTTTTTTGGGAGTATCCGGTAATTCTTGATAATCAATAGGAGTATTAACTGGGGAGGGTGCCTGTTAGCAACAACAGGTACAACACATTCGCGCAGCACCGGCAGGTACATGCATTGCGGGTAAAGAATGGAGATGTAAAAAAGTCTTCATTACGGTTGTTTAACAGCGCAAATATATAAATTATTTTCAATTGCTATAAAGTCTATGGTTTTTATAGTGATTGATTAAATTTTTATGAATTTGATAATTACCACTCATTAGCTGCCTGTTTTTAAATTCAAAACTCACCATTCATAACTCACTACTGGCAACTCACCATTCACCATTTGCTACTCTACCATCAAAATGCTAATTTCCACCCATGCATCACCCTGAAGATAACCCCTGGAAAATAACCTCCGAGAAATCGGTTTACGATAACCCCTGGATCAATCTTACCGAGTACCAGGTAATTAATCCATCCGGCAACCCGGGCATCTATGGCAAAGTTCATTTCAAAAACCTGGCTATAGGCGTTTTGCCATTGGATAACGAACTGAATACCTATTTGGTTGGTCAGTACCGCTTTACCGTCAATGCCTACAGCTGGGAAATGCCGGAAGGGGGAGGCCCTGAAGGAACTGATCCGCTCGAATCAGCCAAACGCGAACTTCTCGAGGAAACAGGCCTGAAAGCTGGTAACTGGACAGAGTTAATGCGGCTGCATTTAAGTAACTCGGTGAGCGATGAATTGAGTATTATATACTTAGCCCGTAACCTTACCCAACACGAAGCCGAACCGGAAGATACCGAGCAGCTCATCATCAAAAAAATCCCTTTCGCCCAAATGTATAAAATGGTTTGCAACGGCCAGATTACCGATGCCATGACCGTTGCTGCGGTGCTTAAAGTACAATTATTGCTTTCAGAAAACCTTTTGTAACCCCGCACGTTTGCAAAAAATGCCTAAATTTGGCAGTCGATGAAAAAGTTTTTAGGCTATTTTCTTACCCCCGTGGCAACGGGAGTATTTTTATTGATACTGGTTATATTTCAGCCTATTCAATGGGTGTGTTTTCGTTTTTTTGGCTATTCGGCGCACAAAAAATCGGTTGATATCCTGAACCTGTTTTTATTGCGGTCGGTTTATTTACTGGGTAATACGGTAACCTTTGTCAATAACCAAAACCTGCCGGTTGGTCGTCCTATTATATTTTTAGCTAACCACCAGGGCTTGCTGGATATACCACCCATGATCTGGTACCTGCGTAAATACCACGCCAAGTTTATCTCTAAAATCGAACTTACCAAAAACATTCCCTCCATATCCTATAATCTGAGGCATGGCGGCGGTGCTAATATCGATCGTAAAGACCAGCGTCAATCCATCACCGAAATTATGAAACTTGGTGTGCGGATGAAGGAAAATAAATGGTCGGCCGTGATATTTCCTGAAGGGACGCGCTCTACAGACGGAACAATAAAAACCTTCCAGGTAGGAGGTATAGCCACGATACTGAAAAAGTGCCCCGAGGCGTTATTGGTGCCTGTTGCCATTAAGGATTCATGGAAGATGATCCGCTATGGCCAGTACCCCCTTAATACATTTACGCCCATGAAGTGGGAAGTACTTACCCCCATTGAACCAGCCGGCCGCCCGATAGAAGAAGTGGTATTGGAAGCCGAGAACCAGATCAGGGCTGCGCTATCTTCTTAATTTGAAGATTTGAAAATTTGAGGATTTGAAAATGCAGGGGTTGAGATGTGCATATTTCAAATTGTGCCCGATGTAATATTTATTGGGTGTAGGCTGTGCGGTTTAAAATCTTCAAATTAAAACCATTCCCGTATTACATTTTCAAATCCTCAAATTTTCAAATTCTCTTCAATTGTGTTGATATTCAGCTAAATGTTAACAAATAAATCACACCATCTTTACGTTTATATGAAACGTTATCGCTTATTTTTATAGACCTATAAAATGGGTCGGCTAAAATTTACTAAAAACAATTTTTATGACCTGGAGAAAATTTAGTGGAGAGGTGATCCAAACACCCATCATGGAGGAGGTTGAAAAGGCGATTGAACGCGAAGCCGCCCTCGGCAACAAGCTCAAAGTATGTATCGGAACAGATTCGCAGGTAAAAGGTAGTGTAACTGATTTTGCTACAGTTATCGTGTTTCTGCGCGAGAAACGTGGCGCTTTTATGTTTATCCACCAGGAGCGTACCTCGCAAAAAATGACCATTAAGGAAAGGATGCTGAGCGAAGTACAAAAATCAATTGACATAGCCTACAAGCTTTGCGACCTGCTTGACCTGTATGATGTGGAACTGGAAGTACATGCCGACATTAACACCAACCCAATGTTTAAATCAAATGCCGCGCTGCACGAGGCTATGGGGTACATTTTGAGCATGGGTTTTGTATTTAAAGCCAAGCCCGAAGCTTTTGCAAGCTCATACTGCGCCAATAAAATAGTGCAGTAAAAGCCTTGAAGTAAAGGGCGTGGTATTTATATTTGGTCTTTTACTACAAGACCGAACAAACTATGGCGCCACTAATTGAAATTAACGATCCGGCCCTTGCCGGCCCGAACACCATACTTATCGACGCCCGCGCCGGTAAAGATACCCATGACCGCTACCTTGCCGGTCACCTTAAAAACGCTGCGTATGTTGACCTGGACCGCGATTTAGCTGCCCACGTTACCGACGCCTCGGAAGGCGGACGCCATCCTTTACCTCCCATTGAAGATTTTGCCGCCCTTTTGGGCCGTTTAGGTATTACGCCGGAAAGCCATGTAGTGGTTTATGATGATAAATCTGCAGCTTTTGGCGGTGCCCGCTTTTGGTGGATGCTGAAGGCAATTGGTCATAACAATGTACAGGTATTAAACGGAGGCTTACAGGCTGCCAAAGATGCCGGCATCGAGTTAAGCACTGAAGAATTTACCCCAACCCCGGTTGATACCTACCCGGTACCTGCAGCCTACACCGGCACCGTGGCCATTGGCGAAGTGGCCATTGCCGCCCATGATGCAAACCGGATTGTGATAGATGTGCGTGAAACGCCGCGCTATTTAGGCCAAACCGAGCCTTTAGATTTGATTGCCGGCCATATACCAGGCGCATTTAACCTGCCATATGTTACCAACCTGGGTACCGATGGTAAATATCTTGATGCTGATACATTGCGCAAAATTTATGATGACGCAGTAGGCGATGTTGTCCACCAGGATATCATAGTACACTGTGGATCAGGGGTTACAGCTTGTCATACCTTGCTGGGTATGGAGTATGCCGGCATTACCGGGCCGCAATTATATGTAGGGTCGTGGAGCGAATGGTCAAGACGAAAATTGCCAATTAGTACGACTACGAGATAAAAATGTATATTTACAACGATATTGTACTTGATATTTGATTGTGAAAACATACGTTTTAAAAACCGAACAAAAAATACCGACTGGATTAGATGAGGCATGGGACTTTTTTTCCTCGCCCTTAAACCTGGCTAAGATTACACCGCCCGATATGAGCTTTGTGGTAACATCTGATTATACTGCCGATACCAAAATGTATCCCGGTATGATCATTACCTACAAAATTTCGCCGGTGGCAGGTATCAAGATGAACTGGATGACAGAGATAACCCAGGTTGCTGATAAACAGTATTTTGTTGATGAACAGCGCTTTGGCCCATATGCTTTATGGCATCACCAGCATCATTTTAAAGCCATCGAAGGCGGTGTGCAAATGAATGATATTTTGCACTATGCCATACCCTACGGCTTTATAGGCACTATTGCAAACAAGGTTTTTGTGGGTAAGCAAGTGAGCAAGATTTTTGCCTATCGCGAGAAAGCCATTGAGAGGCTATTTGGGTACTAACGGTGCCCATCAGTTGCATAACAGAGTTAGCCGGGTGCTACTCATGACAACTCAAAAAACGGAAGTCATCCCGAACTTGTTTCGGGACCCCACAGGACAGGTGACCCGCATGAAGCACACTTAGCATGTGGGGTGCCGAAACAAGTTCGGCATGACATTGGGGATTAAATCGTTCCGGTGGAACAGTTATTCCCCGTTCATGATCCATTCGTAATCATTACCAGATAAACAACGGTACCAGCCAAATTGGCGAGATGTAATAAGGGTCGTAGTAGGGTTCGTAGTACTCGATAGTTTCTTCTTCAACAATGGTAGTGGTGGTAGTGCCACCGCCGCCGTAATTGTTGTTGCTATTCTGTTTTTGCTCTTCCTCCATCAGTTTAATCATCAGCTCCGATCCCTGGTTTATCATATCTACCATGGCATCTTCGCCAACATCTTCGGGCTTAATAGCGGTGTTGCAAATTTCTTCTATTTCGCCCCAGGCGGTGTCGGCCATTAAATCATTTTGCCAGCCCGATACGCTGGTATCAAACCTGTTTTCGTTGATGAACGACATAAACACAATTTCGGCCGGGTCGGCTTTTTTAAACATGGCTACGGCAATGCGCAAATCGTCAAAACGCTCATTGTCGGTAAAGTTGAACCAGTCGTCGTCGGTATCAAAGTCGAAATAGCTGCTAAAAGCAAATTCGCCTTTTTCCAGGTCGACAAACGAAAAAACGTCATAAACTTTCAGGTATTCGGTATAGCGCTTCATAAAGGTATCAAACACGCCACGTCCCTTTGAGCTTACCTTATAAACCGAACCCGAACTGATAACGTAGCCGTTGGCAACAAGCTCATGAAACAGCGGCTGTAATACGGCATCGTCGCCATAAGCGCTGCTGCTAAACTGGTGGTTGCCATTTATCATTTCGTTTAAAACGATAATTGCTTTAAACGTTTTTTTATTATCGTCAGATAAAACGGTGTTTTTTCTTAATTGGATAGCCATAATTTAAGTAAATGTGAGCCCCCGCTAAATCTCCCCCGGTAGGGGAGACTTCAGGATTCAGTCTAATTAGAATATAAAAATTAATGAGATTGAAAATATTATCGCCTGCGGCCAAAACCACCGCGGCTGCGCCCGAACCCCGATCTGCTGCCCGAACTTCTGCCGCTGCCAAAGCTGCTGCCCGAACTGCTGCTACCAAAACCACCGCTCCTTACCCGGCTGCCCGAGCTGCGGTTGCTGAACGACCTTTGCGACCTGGTTGGCTGGCTCAAACTGCTCCGGCTGCTGCTCCTCGACGACATGTACGACGAGGTAGTAGGCCTGAACGTAGTATAAGTACGTGTACGGGTATAATAATGCGGATAATATCCGTAATGGTACACCGGCACATAATAAGCATGAGGGCGCATAAAATAGCTTAAGATCAAAAAGTCGGTTAACCCGAACGACGAGTGGTAATAGTTGTTATACCCCACATAGCTTGGATTACCCTGGATATCCAGGTTGGCGGTGTTGTTATTGCCCGTTGGCTGAACGTTAATGCTGGCCACCGTTACCGATTGCGAATTGCTAACATCATCAATTACGTTTAATTTGTTGTTGTCGGCCTCCTGTACCTTCAGGTAATCAATGTTGCCATCCTTATCCAAATCAAGGTTGTTGATCTGGTTGGCGGGGTTGTTAATGGCTTTTTCAAGGGTTTGCGGGTCGGTACTGTTTTTTACAAACTGGGCAAGCTTATTTACGTCAAAACCGGCAGTGGTATTGTTTTCGATAGTAACGTTGTTTTGCTGCGGCGGGTTTTGGCTGCATGCCGAAAGACTAACCACTAAACCTGTAAGTGCAATAAATATTTTTTTCATGATAATTTTATGGGTTGTTTGCCGGCACGGCGGTTTTTTGGTTTGGGTTACGCCGGCTGGCTTTTTTTGTATTTGTTTTTTTATTTAGATGCAGGATGTAATACGATGTTACAACTTTTTTTTAATAGCGTCAAGAATTAAGTGTCGGGATTCAAGATTGTGGTAACAACGATGCAAATAAAAGACTGTCATGCTGAGAGATAAAATTTAGCGAAACTCTGGAGGGGAGGTGACATTCAAAAATAAAAGACTGTCATGCTGAGGTACGAAGGATCTATTAGCTAACTTTTCTATCGGTCATGCACAGCTGATAGATCCTTCGTACCCCAGGCCAGCGAAATAAAATATGCCATAGTCAGGAACCAGGCAATCTAATTATGCTTGATGTTTTGCAGATTACAAAATTACTTTGTAGAAGCTACTACATCGGCCCGCTCATTCGCCGTGGGAGGGCTTGTTACTTTTGAAGCCCCAAAAGTAACCAAGACCGAGCATAGCGAGATAATGAGAACCATAAAAAACAAACAATAGCGAATAATGGCCGTCAGCAGGAATGCTTCTTTGCCGCACGGGCCTTTACCCTGCAAAACGACCAAAACCTGGGCTGGATTTATTTTGCCCCGGCGCAGTCGGCCCTCACACGTGCAAAAGCATCCTATGCCCTGCCACCGCATCACCCATCATCGTTTTGGCCGTTTTCGCCCGAAGCTCCCTCTGCTGACATTTTGGGGAAAACGAGATGATTTCGGCTTCCGAAGGCGATTTTTTCAGTTCCTTCCCTCGGGAGGGGCGCTATGGAAATGTGTGCAAAGGCAGGGAGGGGTTTAATGAGCTTTTTATTTTTCGGGGAACGATTTGGCAAAAACGCTTTGTTGTTGACGTTGTTAGCATAGCGGCGATTCGACTCACCCCGACGAGGCTACGCCCGTCACCCCTCTCTCCGACTGCGTCGCATAGAGGGGCAAAAAAAACAAAAAATAAGCTCCACCCTCTTTCCGGCGCAGCCGAAGAGAGGGGTGACGGGCGTAGCCTCGACCGGGTGAGTCTTCGCCAGCGTTCAAAGCCAATGTTAAGGTAAAACCAACTACTCCATCGGGCAACACCACCAGCTTTTCCCCCCTCCGCCAATTTGCCAATCCATCAAATATTAACTATTTTACCAACGCAGTTACCTATGGTTACACATTAAAAACATTACCTGTGTTAAAATATTGCCGCCTTATCGCTACCCTGTTTTTGTTGTTTACGGGCCCGGCATTTGCCCAGGTAACCGATTTTAGCAGCATTCCTAAAAGCAATTTAGACAAGTTGTTGAAAAACGGCCAACCTGCCGAACTCGGCCACAGCCATTTCCCTTTACTCGGGGAGTACCGGGATATGCACATTTTTACCATCAACGATTCTGTTTTTGGTGCGGTGCCCTTCAGGCTGTTTGTCCCCGAAACGTATAACCCATCGGTGCCAACGCCGCTGGTGTTATTGCTGCATGGCGCTGTAGGGGCATCTCATTTTAGCGATGCCATGGGACAGCACAAAGCCACCGAGGCCGACGACGATCCCTTTATTGGCAAATTGTGTAAAACAGGCAACATCATTATTATGCCTTATGGTGATGCAACCAAAAAGTTTAGCTGGGTGGTTAACGAATGGAGGCCCGGGGATAATCTCACTTTTAAAACATTGCTCAATATCATCAATGAAGTTAAACGATCAGTAAATATCGACGATGATAAGGTTTTTGCAATGGGACATTCTGATGGGTCCGACGGGGCTTTTGCGTTAGATGTGTATAACCCCGCGCCCTTTGCAGGTTTTTTGTGTTATAATTCTATGCTGACCAATATTTTTGCCAATGATATTTACCTGCCCAATGCTACCAACCGGCCGCTGTATGCCGTTCATTCTGATCAGGACGATATACGCCCCATTGAACAGGCAAGGGCAATTATTAAAGTGCTCGATTCGTTAAAGGTAAACGTTAAATATAAGGAATACTATGGTTACCAGCACTTTGATAAACACCTGGATATAGACTATCCCAACGCCCTCGAATTTATAAAAAACACCCAACGGAACCCATACCCCCATACCGTGTTCTGGGAAACCGGCAGCCATATCTTCAATAGCTGCGATTGGCTCGTTATCAATAATTGGGACTTTGCCTTACCTGCAGCCGGGTGGCACAAATCTTATTTTGTAAACAGTTACAATAAAATAAACAAGACCTGGTACAACAGAAGCAATTACGGTTATAACCCCAGCGCCGCTATAAAAGGGACTTTCAATAACAACGTGTTTGAAATTTCCACCTCGGGGGTAACCGCTTTTGAAGTTTTAATAAGCCCGCAAATGGTTGATATAACCAAAGAAGTAAAAATAATAGTAAACGGAAAAACGGCCTTTACCGGCAAGGTGAAGGCTGATGGCAATTTTTTCAAAAAGCAATTTGCGAAAACGCACGATAGGACGGCAGTTTGGGTTGCTGCGGTGCCGGTGAGGGTGGCTATTTAGTTATTTTTTCCGCGATCTGTGTCCTCGCCAGATTTGCTCCTGTTTCGCTTTGTTGCTGTTGTTCCATAGATTTCGACTTTAAAAAGAGCAGGGAGGTTATCGTTTCAAACAGCTCCGGTTTGAAACTTATCAATGAAAAATCGCGCGTAAATGTTCAACGTGACCTCCCTGTTCCAATACGCTTTAAATTATTTTTAATCATATTTGCAATATGATTAACCTAACCTTCAATAAAAACACAATCTGGCCCGTTGTAATGATCCCCATGGTATTGTTATCGCTTACCTCCTGTAAAAAACATCGTAATGAGCCCAATGTGCCTGTTAACCCCGAAAGTGCCATTGCTATTCTATCAATCAATAAAAATTCAGGGCCATATAAAACAGTGGTTGAAATTAGCGGTCGGGGCTTTAGCGAAGATGTTTCCCGCGACAAGGTTTGGTTTAACGGTAAGGAAGCGGATATTATAGCTGCTACGGCTAATAAACTTACCGTGTCGGTTCCTTTGTCGGCCGGGATTGGTAAAGTATCGTTTGCAATAGATAATGGCAAACCGGTAGCAGGTCCGGTATTTAATTACCAGTATACGATGTTGGTAACAACACTTGCCGGTAACAATAGGTGGGATAATACAGTATTGTTTAATAGACCTGTGAACCTGGTGTCAGATAACTTCGGAAATTTAATGGTTACTGATTTCGGCAATAACATGATACTTAAAGTTGATTCGACTGGGAGGACTACCACATTTGCGGGTACAACTACCGCCGGATTTCAGGATGGGCCAGTGCAAAACGCCACTTTTTCCGCTCCTCTCGGTATTGCTTTTCACCCCGATGGGAGTCTTTATATTTCTGAATCGGGAAACAACAGTATCAGAAAGATAGATACTTATGGTATTGTCAGTACTCTTTCCGGAAAATTCGGCGCACCGCAAAGTTTGCCTTCAGCTCATTGTATGGCGTTTGATAAAGATAAAAATATGTATATCTCACAATTCATAGCAAGCACAATTTATAAGGTTACCCCTTCGGGTAGTGTAAGTTATTTTGCCGGAAGCGGCACGCAGGGCTCGAGCGATGGTGTTGGTATCGCGGCTTCCTTCGCTTATCCACACGGACTGGTGTTTGATAAGGCCGGCAACCTTTTTGTAACCGATTGGTATAATAATACAATCCGAAAAATTACGCCATCGGCACAGGTAACAACCTTCGCCGGTAGCGGTGCCATCGGTGCCGCAAATGGCAAAGGCCGGAACGCGTCGTTCAATAACCCTGACGGTATTGCCATTGATAAAAATGGAAATTTATATGTAGCCGATTCGGTTAACAATATGATCAGGATGATAGACGCCACTGGGCAGGTAACCACATATGCAGGCACAGGTGCCATAGGCAATAAGGATGGCGCACCTGATAAATCATCTTTTTCATTTCCAACAGGTGTAACGGTTGATAGTAAAGGAATGGTATATGTTGCCGACCAAGGCAATAAACTGATCCGCAAAATAGGGTTGCAGTAGATTAGCCCCCCAGTGCCCCCGCAATAGGGATGGAAATGGATACCGCCCCGGCGCCTAAGGCCCTGTGCGCGTATGAATGTACAGCCCGGGCCGCAGGCATTGCCATGAAGAAGAATCAAGAATTAAGACAAACGATAGCGTTTTTATGGCTGATCCTGGTTAAATGATCGGGGCATCGAAGTGACTTGTATTGGCCAACACCAGGCACAAATGTTTGGGTGCGCCTAATTACGCTATCAGTTTAGTGTTAACCATGATAAAATATAAAGTGTTGATTATTAAATGATTATAAAAAATATATCTGAAATGTGTTAAGTTATGTTAACCATGTTTTATGCGTTTCCCAATATCTGCATGCCGGTTTACAGCCCTCCCTGCCCATGATATAATTGCAGAGGCTTGTCTAATTGTAGTTTGATAACGGTTATGTAAGGGTCTTTATATTTGTCGGGTACCTTGATGAAAACAAGGCCCGGTACCGGGCTCCAGGAAATTTTACCAACAATTTTGGGCTGTAAATGAGCGGTTGTTCCCACTACCTGTATATCTTTAATGGTGTTTTTCAAGCCCTTCAGCATAACATTTCCCGTGGTTTGTCCCGGTAAAAAAAGGTAAATGGTTGTTGAGTCTTTTGACAGGGTGGTAGGCCCGTAAAAATGGCCCTGGGGCAAACCGGGTAGTGTTCCAAAAATGGCTTCTCCATTTTTTTTGTTCCAGGCTCCAAGCTCTTTTAAAATATTTACCTGTTCGGCGGGGATGGTTCCATCTGCTTTGGGGCCAATATCTAATAAAAGATTGCCGCCGTTACTAACCGCATCTACAAAAATGCTGATTACTTCAAAAGGCGTTTTATAATTGACATCGTCGGGATGATAACCCCAGTTGTTGTTGGTTGTCATACATAATTCCCACCAATTAAAGTTAGGGCGGCTAACCGGGAAGTTTTGTTCGGGTGTCTCGTAATCTCCATAACCTTGCAGCCGGCCGTTAATGATAGCCGCCGGATTAAGGTTTAAAATTTGTTTCCTTACTTTTTCCGATTGCCATTCGGCAGCGCTGTGTTCCCAGTCGCCATCAAACCACCACAAGTCGGGTTTATATGCTTTATTTACCTCATCAATTTGCGCTTGAAAAAAATGCTGAAAGCGTTGCCAGCGCCCGGGATCATCGGCAACTTTATACCGGCTGCTGTCTTTTAAAAAACCGGGATAATCCGGATGGCTCCAATCTATCAAAGAAAAGTAGGCGCCGCGTTTAATCCCTTCTTTATCCAAAGCATCATAAAAAGGTTTTAACACATCCCTTTTTGCAGGCGAATTATCAACCACGTTGAAATGATGCTGTTTTGTGGGCCATAGGGCAAAGCCATCATGATGCTTGGTTGTGATAACTGCGTAGCGGGCCCCGCTTTGCTTAATTAAGCCGGCCCATTCGCCGGGGTTATACCGGGAAGCCGTGAAGCCTTTTAGCTGCTCCATATAGCTTTTGTAGCTTATCTTTTTGTTATGAAAGCTCCAGCTTTCATCAACCCCATTTACCGAGTAAATGCCCCAATGAATGAAAATGCCCAATTTTGCATCGGCAAACCATTGCATTTTTTTCCGGATAGAATCGGGTGCGGTTTTTTGCTGGGCGCAAACAGTTAAGGAATACGAAAAGAAACAGACAGCAATTACAATGCGCAGTGAGTTGTATTTAGGCATAAACAAAATTTGAAAAATAAAATTTATATAACTGGCTTGATCCAAATTGAAACCGGTGGTATACCTTACCCCGATAGACATTATTGTATTCGATCGTCACAAAGGTAAACAAACCGCTAATTGAGTTTTAGTTATTGAAATCATTTATCTAAATCAAACAATAGGAAGAGTGGAGGTTGCTTCGTGCTTACCGATGACATGTTAGGTGTTATACAAACATTGGCTTTGAACGCTGGCTAATACTCACCCCGGCGGGGCTGCGCCCGCCACCCTCTCTTCACCTGCGGTGTAAAGAGGGGCTTGAACGCTTAATATCAATATATTATAAAAAAAACAAGTAATAGATTTTCAAGCCCCTCTTTCCGGCGAAGCCGAAGAGAGGGTGGCGGGCGTAGCCTCGCCGGGTGAGTCTTCGCCGATACACGATATACGTCATTTCCTCTTTCAGAAACAGCGGATTCACCACGCAGCATAACGATCTTTTAAGAAAATAACCCTATTTTAGGGTTTACAACATCTACCTACCATGCTCAAAAACTACTTTAAAACCACTTTGCGATACCTGTGGAAGAACAAGGTTTTCTCCCTTATCAACATCATAGGCCTGGCCACCGGTATTTGTGTTTGTTTTTTTGCCTTGCTGTATGTTCATTTTGAATTAAACCGCGATAGTTATAATGAAAAGGCCGATAATATTTACCGCCTGGTAACTGATGTAAAAACGCCGGTAGGTGTTAATTACGAAAGTGCATCAACCCCTATGGGGCCGGCTATCAAAGCAGCCTTCCCCGAGGTAAAAGATATGGCCAGGGTGTTTATGGACGATATGATTTTGCAAAGCAACCCCGACAACGCGGTAAAGGAAGAAGTAGCCTACGCCGATTCGTCGGCCTTTAAAATATTTTCGTGGCCGCTGCTGCGGGGCGACATCAGCCACCTGTTTAATGCCCCCTGCGATGTGGTACTATCCGAAACCGCCGCCAAAAAATACTTCGGCAACGCCGACCCTATGGGCCAAACCATGCTCATCAACGGCAAAGCCAAATGCAGGGTAACCGGTATTATGAAGGATATTCCGTACAATTCGCACCTGCGGGTTGATGTTATTTTTTCTATCTCGACCCTGGTTGATGAAAACTGGAACCACTGGACCCGCTTTGGCTTTTACACCTATCTGTTATTACAACCCGGTGCATCCGCTGCAGCTTTGCAGGCCAAGTTCCCGGCTATGGTAAGAGCCAATATGGATCAAACCGATTTTAAGTACCAGCTATCTATCGAGCCGTTAAAAAAGGTTTATTTGTATGGCAAACCGCGCGGGCACCGTACAGGCACATCGGCCAGCGGCAGCATTACCAATGTGTATATTATATCCATCATAGCGCTGCTGGTGCTGTTTATTGCCTGTTTTAATTTTATTAATCTCACTACCGCGTTCTCGTTACAAAGGGCCAAAGAAATTGGCGTGCGTAAAGTGCTTGGCGCATCAAAATACCAGCTGATGCTGCAATTTTTTATGGATGCGGTAATACTTTGTTTAATTGCATTTATCATAGCCCTGCTGTTTGCATCGTTGTTGCTGCCCTTATTTAACCAGCTAACGGGCACTATTATAGCCGATGGTATCTTTCACAATGTGCAGCATGTATTATGGCTGCTGGCGTTGGCTGTTGGGGTAGGCATATTATCCGGCGCGTACCCGGCTTTATTTTTATCGGGCTTTAAACCCATCAGTAGCCTTAAAGGCAAAACGGGCTCGTCGGGTACGGGGCTTATGTTGCGGCGGTCGTTGGTGGTGGCGCAGTTTTGTATTTCTATATTCCTTATCCTGGCTACTACCATTGTGCATATGCAGCTTAACTTTATGCAAAACCAGCAGCTGGGTTTTCAAAAAGATCATAAGCTGGTGATTGATTACCAGTTTAGCAAAAGTATCAATCAACATACCGATGGGATAAGGCAGCAACTGGCGGCAATTCCGGGCGTTGGTATGGTTAGCCTGTCGTCGTCTATTCCCGGCACGTCAAACAACCAGTTTAATACGATGATTGAGAACAGCAAAGGCGAAAAGCAACAGCAGCGGCCCGACGTTTATTTTATTGACGATGTGTTCCTGAAACAATACCATATCGACCTGATTGCCGGGCGCGGGTTTCAAAAAAACCTGGCCCTCGATTCTATGAAGGCCATGCTCATTAACCATGCCATGTTAAAAAGCCTGGGCTTCAAAAAACCGGAGGATGCCATTGGTAAACATTTTAAACAGCTTAACCATACGGGCGAGATTGTTGGCGTGATCAAAGATTTTCATAACCATTCCTTTTTAGAAACCGTGCAGCCGCTTACCATAAGGGTAGATTTCAGCCATTTAACCAATATCACTATCGATATCACATCCACAGATGTACGGTCGACCGTGCATCAACTGGAAGCCACCTGGAAAAAAATACTGCCCGATGTGCCGCTGGTATACTTTTTTGCCGATGAAGCTTACAACCAGCAATATATAGCCCAGGAACGTTTTGGCAAGCTGTTCATCTGCTTTGCCATTGTGGCCATCGTTATCTCCTGCCTTGGGTTGTTGGGCCTGTCGGCTTATAACATAGCCCAGCGCAAAAAAGAGATCAGTGTACGCAAGGTATTGGGCGCCTCGGTCATGAACATCACCCTGCTTTTATCACAGGATTTTATCCGGCTTATTGTAATTGCCCTGCTCATAGCCTCGCCCATATCCTGGCTGCTGATGCACAACTGGCTCAATAATTTTGCCTACCGTATTAATATCCCGGTTTGGGTGTTTGTTTCATCGGGCCTGGCAGCTATGTTTATCGCGTTGGTGACTATTAGTTTTCAGTCTGTTAAAGCCGCTATCGCCAATCCCGTTAGGAATTTAAAGGCGGAGTAGGGGAGCAGTTTGGGCATTTCCCCGCCGGTAGAGGCGGGGCCGCGCTTTCCGTTCATACGCGCACAAAGCCTTAACCACGGGCCGGTATCCACTGCAATCGCTAATGCGGGGGAAGAGGGGATTTTGGGAAGACGAAAGACTTTCGAAGTTTCTAAAACTTCGAAAGTCTTTCGTCTTATTACACCGGCTGGGTCACCCTCCTTTGCTAAATCATTTCAGCTCTGGATAAGGCTACCGTGGATAGCTTTGTAAGTTTTTAAGGCTACCCAATTTTCCCCCAATAGCTAATCAATTTTTATACTGTCAAGCGCTCGCTCCATAGCGTTCTCCTTTACGCCGGGAACTTTTAATCCTTCGGCACGGAACACTGTCAGGTCTGTCATCCCTAAAAACCCAAGGAATGCTTTTAAGTAGGGTGCAACAAAGTCGTTTGCTTTTCCTGGGCCTTCTGAATAAACACCTCCCGAAGACATGGCCACATAAACTTTTTTCCCGGTTACCATTCCGATAGGGCCGTTTTCCCCATATCCAAAAGTGACCCCTGGCCTGGTAACATGATCAATCCATGCCTTTAGGGCCGAGTGGATGGTATAGTTAATCAGCGGGGCGCCAATAACGATGATATCCGCAGCAAACAACTGTTTAACCAGTTCATCAGACAGGCGGATGGATTCCACGTCTTCTGACGTAAGCTGATCTTTTGGAATAAAAAATGAGCGAAGCTCGGCAGCATTTAGGTGCGGAATCCCGATATCTGCCAGGTTTAATTCTTCCAGGGTGCTGCCCTGATATTTGTCCTGAATTTTGCTTACGATGGCATTACCCAGCTTAATGCTATACGATGATGCACCCTGGATGCTTGACTTTAAATGAAGGATATGTTTCATAATAAATTTGCTTTTGTATTTACGCGGAAAGGCTTTTTCCCTCCCGGATTATCGAAAGCAAAACTATGGTTACCAGGTGGCAAAAAGTGAGTAGTTACCCAAAGGTAAGCCGTTACATCCAGGTAAGTGATTACCTTTGCATCTATGAAAGTAATTAAAAATGAGACCATTCCGGGCAAGGCAGCATGTGCGCACTCGCTTAAAAACGTGCTCGACGCGCTGTACGTTTTGAACGGAAAATGGAAGCTGCCCTTGATACTTTCGCTTGTACAATCGCCCAAGCGTTTTAAGGAAATTCAGCACGAAATTACCGGCATATCGTCCAAAGTATTAGCCAATGAACTAAAAGACCTGGAGCTGAATGATTTCATCACGCGTAACGTATACCCCAGCACCCCGGTAAGCATTATTTATGAAGCAACTGCGTACAGCCGTACTTTAAAAAACGTTTTAGCCGAGCTAAGCGCCTGGGGCGAGCAGCACCGCGAAAAAGTAAAGCAAAGCATGCGGAAACAAGCCGGGGTACAAAAACAATCGCTTATAAATTGACAGGGAGATTAAAGAAATTTTGCCGCAGGTTAATGCTCTCAACAGGGGCCCGGCGCGTAAGCCGGTGGGCAGTAATGAGCCACACACTAAATCGATATGATAGGGCATAAACAATAACGGGCTACCCAAAGGATAGCCCGTTTTATAAAACCAGGTTAACCGGCGTTTACACCAATTGCGCCAAAGCTTCTTTGCTAAAACCTTTCAGCTCTTCGGTACGGTTATCGCGAATTTTTTGTGCCCAGTGCGGGTCGGCCAATAGGGGGCGGCCAACGGCTACCAGGTCAAAATCCCCACGGTCCATGCGGCGCAGCAATTCGTCTAACGAGCTTGGGTTTGAGCTTGCGCCACCAAAGGCAGCCAAAAACTCACCATCTAAACCAACAGAACCTACGGTAATGGTTGCTTTGCCCGTTACTTTTTTGGCCCAGCCGGCAAAGTTAAGGTCCGATCCTTCAAAATCGGTTTCCCAGAAACGGCGTTGCGAGCAATGGAAAATATCCACACCGGCATCGGCCATCGGGTTTAACCATGCTTCTAATTCCTGTGGGGTTTTTGCAAGCAGGTTGTTATAATCGGCAGGTTTCCATTGCGACAGGCGGATGATGATAGCAAAATCCTCGCCAACCTGTTTCCTTACTTCTTTAATTACTTCAACTGCAAAACGGCTACGTTCGGGCAGGGTTTTACCGCCGTAAACGTCGGTCCGTTGGTTAGTACCATCCCAAAAAAACTGGTCGATGAGGTAGCCGTGCGCACCATGAATTTCAACACAGTCAAAGCCTAATCTTTTGGCATCGGCGGCAGCACGGCCAAATGCGGCAATGGTATCGGCAATGTCAGCATCGGTCATGGTGGCGCCATTGGTATTGCCCGGCCTGTTTAAGCCGGATGGGCCTTCAAATGGCTGCGATGGCACCCAGCCTGAGCGGTGATTATCCATAATGCCCATATGCCAAATCTGTGGGCCCATAGCGCCGCCAGCGGCATGCACACCGTTAATCACATTTTGCCATCCGGTCAAAGCTTCGGTACCATAAAAGTGGGGGATGTTGGCATCGTTTGATGACGATATCCTATCGATAACTGTGCCTTCGGACAGTATCAAGCCCACTTCGCCTTCGGCGCGTTTGCGGTAATAAGCAGCAACGTCGGCAGTTGGTACACCGTTTGGCGAAAATGAGCGCGTCATGGGCGCCATTACAATGCGGTTTTTGATATTTAACGATTTCAGGCTAAACGGCCTGAACAAGGTGTTATTAGTGCTCATGTATAGTTTGTGTTTTGTAAATGCTTATTATAATTCCGATTCAATCAGTTTACTTAAGGTTGCAAAGGCTTCTTCGTTTCGTTTGTAGTAAGTCCACTGCCCAACACGGGTAGCCGTAACCAGCCCGGTGCGCTGCATTAGTGCCAGGTACTCTGATACGGTAGATTGTGTAAGCCCGGCCTTAGCCTGAATTTGACCAACGCAAACGCCGTTGGCAAACCCATATTCCTGCTGGGAGGGAAAATTTAGTTCGGGCTCTTTAAGCCATTGCAAAATTTGCAGCCGGGTTTTGTTTGATAGCGCCTTAAATATCTCTAACTGATCCATGGCACAAAGATATATCGACTTTTCCCGATATGTCAATTAATAATAGAGAGATGACATTGGCTTGATAGTTAATACCATTACATAATGTGCGTTTTTCTGTTTGATAAAATTTTATTCTGTTTATTTTTATAATACGGAATTAAATTTTGATATTTGAATTTATAAACATCTAAACCAAATAATTAGTATGAATACACTTTTTAAATTATTCGCTTTAATTTTACTGTTATTAACAACGTTAACCGGGTATGCCCAAAACAACACAAAAGAAAACATTGCCAAAGTTGAAAACGGTTTGTTTGCGCCTATCCAAATAGAGGGCGAAAAAAACTGGAATATATTGGATAGGATGGCCTTTTATAAAACGCCTGGGTTAAGTATAGCGGTTATTCAAAACTATCGGCTGGTTTGGGCAAAGGGCTATGGTTTTGCCAACGATAGTTCAAAAACGCCGGTTACCACGCAAACGCTTTTCCAGGCTGGTTCCATAAGTAAATCGTTAAACTCTGTTGGCGTACTTAAACTGGCGGAGGAAAAGAAAATCGATTTATATGCCGATATCAATATCTACCTAAAAAGCTGGAAGTTTCCATATGATAGCCTATCCAAAGGAAAAAAGATCACCATGGCAAACCTGTTGAGCCATACCGGTGGGATAAACCTGCAAGGCTTTGGAGGTTATCTGCCAGGCAAGCCACTGCCAACCATAGTGCAGGTTTTAAATGGCGAAAAGCCGGCCAACAGTCCCCGTATACGTTCTGCTTTTGAACCTGGATTACGACCTGAATATTCAGGCGGTGGGATTATCATTTCGCAGCAAATTGTAATGGATATCACCGGGCAGGATTATGCCGGTTACATGCAACAAGCGGTGCTAAAACCGTTGGGCATGAATAACAGCACCTTCAGCCAGCCTCCTGCCGCCGTTTATGAGGGCAAGCTGGCCACCGGTTATAATATAGTTGGCAACCCTATACCCGGAAGGTACCGTATTTTTCCGGAGCAAGCCGCCGCCGGCTTGTGGACGAATCCTACCGACCTGGCTAAATTTGTTATCGGAATGCAATTGGCTTACGAGGGTAAATCGGTTAAAGTTTTAACACAGCAAAGCGCCAGGCTGATGTTTACACCGTACCAAAATAAAATAGGAATAGCACTTGGTGCTTTTATTAATGTATTGGATAGTACAAAATATTTCACCCATCCGGGATCGACTGTAGGTTTTCAGAGTATTTATTATGGCAGCCTGCGGGGCGGCAATGGCGTAGTAGTGATGCTTAACAGTGGCAGCCAGCAATTGGCCACCGAGGTGGTAAATAGTGTGGCAAAGGTTTATGACTTTAAAGATCTGTACCATCCAAATATTAAAAAACGGATTTCTACGCCTGCTGCCGATGTATTACAAACCTATACCGGACAATTTCAGCTGGCACCCAACAGAGTTTTAACCATTTTATTTGAAGAAGGCCACTTTTATGTGAGGATGCAAGGCGAAATGAAGCGTGAACTATTGGCCGAGGCCCCAAACAAATTTTTCCTGCGCGACTTGCCTTATGAACTGGAATTTGCAAAGGATACCGATGGAAGTGTTAATTTGGTATTGTATGCCGATGGGCAAAAAGTACAAACCGAACGGGTGAAATAAAATGGAAAGGCAAGGGATCTGGTTAAAACATAGCGTGCACCGCTTTACATATTATACCATTTTTTTCTTTTTTATAACAAGTACTTCGTCATGTTTAAGTAACAGCAAAAAGAAAATAGCGCTGCCTAAAGGAGAAAGTCGCGCTGAATGGTGGCAGCGTATGCTTAACCGGGCAGAAAAAGATCATGAAATATATGGTGCTTTTGACGTATCTAAAGATACCATAATATTGCTAAGGCGTTCTGTTGGTATCGAGTTAAGTGCAGATAATAGTAAAACATGGAAGTGGTTAGGTAAAAAAATATTCCGCATAGATGAGTTTACAATTGATGATAAAGGAATATGGTGGGGATTGGAACGCTGGATGGGCATTCATGAACCAAGTTATTGCAGAATGCACTCCTCCAATGATGCTGGACAAACCTGGACAACATATGAGTTCAATACGAGTATCTTTTTTCCATTTCATATTAATTCAAAACCCCGCCAGCCACTTGAAGTAATTGATGGCTGGAGCAAAAAAGTTCATAGGCTCGTAGGTGGCGATGCCTCCCAAAACTGGCGGTTTATAAAACAACTGCCTGATAACGATAACGACATAACAGATCTGTCGGTGGGGAATTATTTTATCAGCAATGACAACGATCACAATAAACTTTATGTAAAAAGGCAAAACGGCAAAACAGATACTTTGATGAGCTTTACCAAAGCCTATAATATATATGAAATGGAGCTGAGCAAAAATACCATATATGTTGCTGGCCCGGATACCAGTGGCAAAAACTCCTATTTTGCAGTGATAAAAAATGAAAAGTTATTACATGAATTTACCATTCCCGGTGGCGATATCAATTTGATAAAAACGCAGTTTAACCATATTTATTTGACCAGCACCGATGGCGCATATCAATATAAAAATAATTCGGTAGTCAATATTTATAAATAAAATTCTTATCAACCCCAGGTTTTAAATGTTTAGCCGGCTCCCCGCAGCTTTGCGTTAAGGACAAAGTGGATACCGGCCTTGTGTGGGCATCGTGGGCTGGACGCGCCTAATGCCTGTGTAGTATGAACGGATGGCCTGGCCGCAGGCAACGCCCATAATATAGAAAGCTATCTACGCCAATTCCAGCTCCCTTTTCACCGCCGCCTGCCTTTTATACAGTGCCACCGCAAACAAAGCCCCGGTTACGGCCATTACAACCCCTACCAATTCGGGCGAGGTAAAGCCATAACCCATGGCAATAGGCAGGCCGCCAAGAAACGCGCCTAAGGCGTTGCCGGTGTTAAAAGCGGCCTGTGTGGCTGCAGCGCCCAGCATTTCGGCCCCTTTGGCGGTGCGGATCATAAGGATCTGGATAGGGGAGCCGATGGCCATAGACAGGCTGCCGGTTATAAATGTCATGACGAGCGACAACACCTGGTTGCCCGATACAAAATAGATGGTAGTGAGCGCCACGGCCATGCTGATGAGTAGTATTAAGCAGGCTTTTACAGGGGCAACCCAGTCGGCCAGTTTGCCGCCCATAAAATTGCCTATTACCATGCCAAGGCCGGCAATGATGAGCACCAGCGGTACCGTATCTTTCGAAAAATGGCTCACATCGGTCATGAGCGGGGCTATATAGCTGATCCAGCAGAACAGGCCGCCAGTGCCAATGGCGGTGATGAGTAAAATGAGCCAGGCCTCGCGGGTTTTAAAAAAGCCCAATTCGGATTTAATGTCGCCCTCACGGCTTACCGGTAAAGCCGGAAGCCAGAGCTGGATAAACAGTAGCGCCATCAGCCCGATAAAAGCGATAAGCCCAAACGTGTACCGCCACGAATAATGGTGACCGATATAGGTACCTAAGGGTACGCTTAGCAGGTTGGCAATGGTTAAACCGGCAAACATTACAGATATGGCCTGCGCTTGTTTACCTTTCTCGGCCAGGCGGCTTGCCACTACCGAGCCGACGCCAAAGAACGCGCCATGTGGCAAACCGGACAACAACCGGGCAATAAACAAGGCATTATGATCGGGCGCGAAAGCCGAGAACGCGTTGAAAACCGTGAACATGACCATTAAGGCGATCAGTATTTTTTTAGGTGGATAATTGCTGCTGATGGCCACCAGCAAAGGCGCGCCGATGACAACACCAAGGGCGTAGGCCGAGATAAGGTGCCCGGCCACGGGTATGCTCACCCGGAAATCTTTGGCGATATCGGGCAGCAGGCCCATCATTACAAATTCGGTGGTGCCTATGCCAAGGCCGCCAAGGGTAAGGGGAATTAAATTCTTTTTCAATGGGGGTTAAATTATGGTGATGCCTGCTTGCTTATAAGCGGTTAGCCTATCGTCGCTGGTTTCGGCATCGGTAACAATAATATCTATAGCTGTCGCGGGGCTGATGTAGTACGATTCGGCGGTATTTAATTTATCAATGGTGGATAGGGCGATGGTTTGGCCGGCCATTTCCATCATGGTACGTTTTACCTGTGCTTCATCGTGGTTTACAGTAGTGAGGCCCATGGTGGGGTGAATGCTGCAAACGCTCATGAGGCACAGGTCGGCACGGAAGTTTTTGAAAGTCTGGATGGTTTCGTAACCTATAGTGGTAAAAGCGGTTTTACAAAGCCGGCCGCCTGCAAATATCACTTCGGCCGTGGGATGATCTTCCAGCACACTCACTACCGGGAAGCTGTGGGTAACTACCGTGATCTTCATATCGGCAGGGATCAACTCGGCCAGTGCCTGGATGGAGGTACCGCCGTCGAGGAAAATTACCTGCCCTTCTTTTATAAATTGTAAGGCTTTGGAGGCTACAATACGTTTTTGTGCCATATCGTGCTTTTCCCTTGCCCGGAAGTGCCGCGGCGTAGGCGAATGTGCCACAGCCCCGCCGCGAACGGCTTTCAGCAAGCCCTGGTCCGACAGGATCTTGATATCGCGGCGGATGGTATCTTCAGATACATTGAGCGCGTTGCTGAGGTCCGTAAGTGATACGCTGCGCTGCCTTGCCACATGCGCCAATATTTGTTCTAAGCGTTCGTCCTTAATCATAGCTTAATTGCAATTTGTTGCAAACTTAAAAATAAAAAGTTGCAAAATATTGCAGAAAATGATTTTATTTGCGGAAAAATATTGCAAACCAAATGAAAAAAACGATAGCAATTGACATGGATGGCGTAATGGCCGATACCGAGCCCCATTTTTTTGACTACTATGAACAGGAAACCGGCATAAGGCTTACCCGGCAGGATATTGCAGGCATGACTGAGTACGATGCTTTTAAAGGCAAAGGCCATGGGATGGTGAATAAGCCCGGATTTTTCAGGACATTGCCGCTGATGGAAGGAGCGGTTGAAGCGGTAAAATCGTTAATGGAAGATTTTGACGTGTACATTGTATCGGCAGCCATGGAGTTCCCGCTGTCACTTCCCGAGAAGTATGAATGGCTTGCCGAGCACTTCCCGTTCATCCACTGGCGAAACATTGTTTTTTGCGGCGATAAAAGCATTATCAAGACCGACTTTTTAATTGACGACCACTGCAAAAACCTGGACTACTGCCACGGCAAGCCCATTATGTTTGATGCTTTCCACAATACCAACCTGCATCACCACCAAAGGGTTAATAGCTGGGCCGAGGTGCTGGAGTTGCTTGAAGGAGAACGGGAAAGAGTCAAGAATTAAGAATCAAGAGTTAAGTGGGGTAATTGATAAGTAGTGTGCTTTTGGCATTAAGATAGTCATGCTGAACTCGTTTCAGCACCCCACAGAGCAGGTAACCACCATGCTTTTATGCTATCCATGCCGCAGACTTAGGGTGTGAGGTGCTGAGATAAATTCAGCATGACAATAGGAGAATAAAGCACCCCCCTTTTTCATTTATTAAACTACTTTAATTTTATTGCGGCTAAGCCTCAGTTCCTTTGTATCACATTAAACGTAAACATCGCCAGAAGAAACCATTAAACAATACGTAGCCTCGTGGAACGTACAAGGCGAGGACGACATTAAAGCGGCATTCACAAAATGTTGGGCTGCGGGAGCTATTTACACCGATCCTAACTATGAAAATGTAACCGGGGTTGACGGCATTGCCGCGCTGTGCCTAGGGTCACACCAGTTAGCGCCAGGTCGCATCTTTCACGTACACACCCTGCCCGAGCATCACCATAATGTTGCCCTTTATACCTGAACGGTTGATATCCCCGGTAAAGAAACCAAAGGCGGTACCGATTATATTGAATTTGACGCGGAGGGTAAAATAGCAAGATTGGTAAGCTTTTTTCCGCCGTTGCAGTAGGGGGGGCACGGTGGAGAAAACTCACCCGACGAGGCTGCGCCCGTCACCCTCTCTTCGGCTCCGCCGGAAAGAGGGGCTTGAAGATTTGGTATGTCTACATTGCTGATTAATAGTTAATTAAATTTCAAGCCCTCTTTTCACCGCAAGGTGAAGAGAGGGTGCCGCGCGTAGCGCCGGCGGGTGAGTCTTAGCCAGCGTTCAAGCCGATATTTGTTTGTATATTAATATATCATGGGTAGTTAAAAAGCATCTACTCTACGCCTTACATAGTTTGCGCACAGATGCTTCGTACCTCAACATTGACAGGTGGCTTTTGTTATGATTAAAAATAATCTCCATATCTGAAATCTATAATCTGCACATCAAAAAATAAACCCCGCATCACTATCCGGGTTATCCAGTTTATCGCTCTTGCGCTCGCCGCCTACGGTTACGTGCAGCATGTTTATTTGTTGGGGGTGTTCGGTATAAAGCAAATCGTCATGCACATCAACCTTTTTGGGTTTGATGATGCCTTTGGCTTCAAAGTAAACCCAGGCGCCATCTTCCTGTATTTCGTAGCCCAGGTAGGTTAGGGCAATAACTTTATTATCGGCTTTTATTGCCAGGTGCTTTTTGATGTAGTCGTTCAGCATATCGTTCAGTTTAGCCTTGTCTTTGGGGTGAACGATATCAACCGGGGTTTTGTATTGCTTTTCTATGGTGCGCTCCAGGTCGTCGTAAAAAATGCGGCAGCTTACCTCAACGCTTTGGGTTTTGGCGTTGTGGGTAATTTCGGTAACGCTTACAAAAAAGGGGTGGAATAAGCTGAACAGGCTTATCATCATCAACTGTAACATCTCTCGCTCGGGTGTTTTATTTTCGACAAAAAACGTTATTTTTATTGGCAATTGCGAATTAGCTCAATGACTGACTTTTCATTATACTTCCAGTTAGGATGGCAACACATCTGTAACTGGGAGGGGTATGACCATATTTTATTCGTCGCCGTGCTTTGCGGTACCTACCTGCTGGCCGACTGGCGCAAGGTACTTGTACTCGTTACCGCCTTCACTATCGGTCATTCTATCACGCTGGTTTTAAGCGTGTTAAATGTTATTCATGTCAACACTTCGCTTATTGAGTTTTTAATTCCTGTAACTATTGTATTTACCAGTTTGGTTAATGTGCTTAATAAAAAGCGCACCACCAACACTATGCTGCTTAACTATGCGCTGGCCTTATTTTTCGGCCTTATCCATGGCATGGGCTTTTCAAATTACTTAAAAAGCTTGCTGGGCAGTAGTACCAATATCACTGGCCAACTGCTCGCTTTTAACCTTGGGCTGGAGTTTGGGCAGGTATTAATTGTAATATCTGCGTTACTTATCTCATTCCTGCTCGTCAAATTTGCCAAAACACCACAGCGCGACTGGACGATGTTCCTGTCGTCGGCCATATTTGGAATTGCTTTTATTATGTGTATCGAACGTTTTTTCCTAATTAAATTCAGATGAATAAATTTTACCCTGCCCTATTTTCATGCCTCATGCTGGCCTCGGCATCATGGGCACAACACGACAACAATCCCGGCTCAAACCACGGTAACCGTTTCGAGCAGCTGGGTACCATGCTAAGCACCCCAAACAGCTACCGTTCGGCATCTGGTGCGCCGGGCCCCAAGTATTGGCAACAAAAAGCCGATTACGAAATTAACGCCACGCTCAACGACGATAAGCAGCGTTTGGATGGATCGGAAATTATTACCTACAGTAACAACTCGCCCGATGCGCTTACTTACCTGTGGGTTCAGCTGGATGAAAACCAGCACATGAAGGATGCCGAAAGCTTTACTACTGCCGAAAGCAAAATGCAGGGCAAAATGACCATGCGCCAGCTACAAGGCGTTATGGGCCACAACCTTGATTTGGGTAACCACATCGAGAGCGTAAAAGATGCAAATGGCGGTACTCTTACGTATACCATTAACGAAACGATGATGCGTATTGAGTTGCCGACCACATTGGCACCGGGCGCAAAATTCAAGTTTAAAATTAACTGGTGGTACAATATATCTGATAGAATGACCATCGGCGGCCGCGGCGGGTACGAGTACTTTGCCGAGGATAACAACTACCTATACACGATGACGCAGTGGTACCCAAGGATGGCCGTTTACAGCGATTTCCAGGGATGGCAAAACAAACAGTTTTTGGGCAGCGGCGAGTTTGCCTTAACTTTTGGCGATTTTAAAGTGAACATTAATGTACCTGCCGATCATTTGGTAGGCGGTACAGGCCAGTGTTCCAACTATGCCCAAAACCTTACCGGCGCGCAGCTAAGCCGCTGGAACAAGGCACAAACAGCAGCCACGCCTGTGCAGATAGTTACTTTGGATGAAGTTAAAAACGCCATGAAAGGTCATGCAGCAGCACGCAAAACATGGAGTTTCCATGCCGAAAATGTGCGCGATTTTGCATGGGTATCATCACGCCGTATTGTTTGGGATGCCATGAGCGCCCAGATTGAGGGCGGCCGTAAAGCGATGGCCATGTCATACTACGGCCCCGAGGCTTACCCGCTGTACAGTAAATACTCTACCAAAGTGGTTGCGCATACCATCAAAACATATTCAAAACATACCATCCCGTACCCTTACCCGGTGGCTATTTCGGTTGAGGCGGCAAACGGTATGGAGTACCCAATGATTTGCTTTAACTACGGCCGTGCCGAAAAGGATGGTACTTACAGCGAGGCCACCAAAAACGGGATGATAGGCGTAATTATCCATGAGGTTGGCCACAACTTTTTCCCGATGATCGTGAACTCGGATGAGCGCCAGTGGACCTGGATGGACGAAGGCCTGAACACTTTTGTACAGTACTTAACCGAGCAGGAGTGGGACTCTAAATACCCATCGTCACGCGGTCCGGCCTATAAAATTGTTGATTACATGAAAATGCCGAAGAACCAGCTGGAGCCTATCATGACCAACTCTGAAAATATTATCATGTTTGGCCCCAACGCTTACGCCAAACCGGCCACCGCGCTTAACGTGCTGCGCGAGACCGTAATGGGCCGCGAGTTGTTTGATTATGCCTTTAAAACTTACGCCAAACGCTGGGCCTTTAAACACCCTACGCCCGAAGACTTGTTCCGCACCATGGAAGATGCATCGGCTGTTGATTTGGATTGGTTTTGGCGCGGCTGGTTTTACGGAACCGAGCCAGTGGATGTATCGCTTGATAGCGTGAAATATTACAAATTAAACAGTAAAAACCCCGCCCTTGAAGGCGCTACCGACCGTGCCGCGTATGACCATAATATGGAAAATATCAGCACCACCCGCAACAAAGCGGCTGGTATGCAAACGACCGTAGAGGCTGATACTTCCCTGCAGGATTTTTACAGCAAATGGGACCGTTTTGCCCCAACGCCTTTAACCGCTAAAGCTTACCAGGATATGTATGCCGGCTTAAGCCCTGACGAAAAGAAATTTTACGACAGCAAAACCAATTTTTACGAGCTTACCTTCAGCAACAAAGGCGGCCTGGTAAGCCCAATCATTATTGAGTGGACTTACACCGATGGCACCAAAGAAGTTGACAAACTGCCCGCCTACATCTGGCGCAAAAACGAGTTTAAAGTAAGCAAGGTATTTGCCAAAGCCAAAGAAGTAAAATCTATCAAGCTTGACCCATACCGCGAAACCGCCGACATTGACGAAGCCAACAACAGCTGGCCACGCGAATACGCCCCAACAAGGTTTGAACTGTTTAAACAGCAGGTATTACCACGGGGGGCCACATCGGGCAGTAACCCGATGCAGGATGCCAGGAAAACGAATTAATATAATGAAGCCCCCGATGATGAGTTGGGGGCTTTGAACAAGTCCCGTTAAATCGGAGAAAAAAAGAGGGGTTGTGTCATAAATCATGCCCCCCCCCTTTTCCTTGCCCTATAGGAGCAAACGACATAGCTTTGATTCGTACAAACGATTCTCAGAGCGTCAAATTGACTTTTTTAGCCTCAAATACTGAGGGGACTTTTTCAGTGCTCTCATGATGAGTTGGGGCTTTTTTTATTGGGTGTAATGTGATAGATTTATTTGAAATTTATCGTATAATCGTAGCTGTCCGTTATAACGTAAATGATGACAATAATAAGGTCGAAATAGATGGGACACAAAAAGGTTTGTTTATCATGCAGGCTATGCTTCAATAAAGATTTCGCTTATAACAGTGAACAAAAATATCCCTGCCCCCATTGTGGAATACCGATGAGACTTTTAAACCAGCGTTTTAGGCCGCCGAAAAAAGCTGACAAAAAAGGCTGGCAGCTGGTTGTGTTTTTAATTGAAACCGGATTTCCGTTTCAACATATTTATCAGATAGGTAAAAATGAGTATTTTAAAACCCCTTACGACAACTATATTCCCTACCCTAAGAATTTAAGAGATGCGAAGGAATTTGTCGAAAAATATAAAAGTCATATTCAAAAAGCTCAAACTTAATATTTTCCAATTCGGGAAATGATTTGGAATTTCTTTGTGTCGCCTTTGATCTCCCGATTATTTATTTTTTTGATCCCAAACCCCTGCTAATTATAGCACCTCCTAAAAGTCCGCATAGCGGACGGCCCATATATTAGCAACGGGTTTCAACCCGTTGATTAGGAATACCGTAAATGAATAGTTCCGTAGGAACGATCCATTTATATGCGCCAACCTACGGTTCGCTTTAATTTTCGTTTGTTTTTTTCAACGTGTTTCAACCCGTTGCTACAAAATGGGTCAGGGCTATGCCCTTAATGAGTTGAAGCCCCTACAACTCATACGACGATTTCCTGCTCACCTCACTCACCAATTCCTTAATCAATTCCCGCCCGCTTTTCCAGCGTTTTAAGCGGTTGGTTTGTTGAATATCCAGCCTGGTTTTAATTTCATTGTCGGGTTGGTAGTAGTCCTGCATTATGGCTTTCATGGCATCGTGTATATCAGCTGCATTGCCGTTTAGCAAAAACTCTGGTTTTGTTTTCACCAGGTCGGCAAGGGCATCGGCCATGCTGGTGGCGTAGTAGGGGCAGTCCCAGTCATGGCGGTAGGGGTTATCGCCTTTGATATTTACCTTTTGTAAAGGGTGCGAAAGGTCTTCCACTATCTCGGCTATCGCGTCGCCAAATACGTGCGAATATTCGGCAATAAAATGGTTCCACCAGCGCGGGTGATGGGGAAGGTCTTTAAGCAGGGTATCGCAAACCATTACACGGTGGGGGAAGTCGGGGTTTGCAGGGTCCATGATCACCAGCGATGTTCCAAAATGTCCCTCTTCCAGCGAATGCCTGCTGTAGATCACAAAAAATTGGGGCTGGGTTTCGCCTGCTTCATGCATTTGGGCTGTAAGCTCTTTTACATCATGTAAACGATCTTCCAAAAATCCACGCTCAAAAAGCACGTGCAAGTTGCCTGCCGACTTTGCCATGCAGTGCCTGCTATGTTCATCAAAAACGTTCCCGTTTGCCGGGCGACTGCTAAAATGATTGCCGCTGTTATACCTGATTTCTTCCGATCCCTCGGGATAGGTGCCGATATCCGCCGTGTCGCCAGCCTCGGTTTGCTTGTTGGGATGAACCGAGCGGAACGGCACATGCATACGTTCGCTGTCCATCCTGCGGGCAAGGTTATAAATGCGCTGTTCCGTGGGCGCCAATAAAGGGTCGCCGCTTATCGGGTCAAAGTAAACAGCCCGTGCACGCCGTCCCAGGTGGCAGGCGATGGAACGATTGGTTAATAATTGCTGTATAGGGTGCCGCGTATTCAAAAATAAATCGCGCAGCGCGTCATTTGCTAAATAATCGTCTAATGGCTGATCAAACTGCAGCAGCGTTTTATCCTCGTGGTTATGCACCCATGCACGCAAAAAATTGTGCACTTCCACCTCAAAGCTGCGGTTGGCAGCTTCTGCTATCTCCTTAATACAAGTGCGTTGTTTCATAAACTCCATGGGGGCAACAGTATCGCGGTGAAAAGCACGATGAAGGCCAAAAGATACTCATAAATTATAGGATTCTTTTGTCTGAACCGGAATTTATCGAATTAAAGAATTAACAGAATTTTTTGTCTGAATCGGAATTTTCAGAATAGTGAATTAACAGAATTTAAAAAGCAAATTCGAGAAATTCTTAAAATTCGTTTAATTCCGGTTCCGACAAATGCATTAGCGATAGTAGCGGATACCGGCCCGCGCCTAATGCCATGTGCGCGTATGAGCGAATAGCGCGGCCCGCAGGGAATGCCATCATTAGGTCTTTGATGATGTCCCCTTAATATTTTAATAACCATTAATGCTGGTTAGCGCTTTTATTTTTTTCTTATATTGTCTTCACCAAATAAAACCCTATGCCACAGCACGCAAAAAACAAAATTGTACCCAAACACGATGGCGAGAAACTGGAGATTTACACCGTGCGCGACTGGAAAGAATATGTAGGCGAATCGCTGCTGATTGTGTTCAGCGTATTTTTGGGATTGTTTTTTACCGAGTTTATCAATAGCCGGCACGAAAAAAAAGAAACACAGGAACTGGTAAACAACATCAGGGCCGAGTTGATTAAAAACAAACAATTTACTGTTGAGCAATACGCCTACGATCAGCAGGTTTTGAAATCGATAGATTCGGCTTTGGCCGATCCGAAATTGCAGGCCAGGATTGTAACTAACGATGAGTTTCATTTGAACTACATTGCCCCTGCCGGGGTTTTATACCGCTACCTTGATAATGTTGCCTGGGATGTGGCCAAAGGGCATAACATTCTTTCGAAGATAACATTTAAGCAAGCCGCCCTGCTTACCCGCATTTATGACGAGCAGGCCCGGATTATGAAGGTGGAAGATGAAGTAGCCAAAGTGATGTTTGATCCGCAAGCGCGTAAAACGCCCAACGCACATGCCACGCTTATGCTGATAAAAGATAATTACCACGCCTGGGCAGTGGATAGGGTACCAGGCCTGCTAAAACAGTACGACGAAGCCATTGAATTGCTAAAGGAGGATTGATAAAAAGCGTTACCGGTTTTCGGTTTTTATTCGTGGTCTGCAAAAAGGTAGTTTCTACGAGCAATGCTATTAAAATAAGAGAAGCAGAAATTGAGAAATAATATCGAACACTGAATTTCGAATATCCAACACCGAAGTTTTTCCTTCATTATTCGAAATTGGGCATCGGGTGTTCGATATTAAATTGGCCTTAACTTTTAACTTAATAGCATTACTCTACGAGGCAGCTTAACAGGGTATTATTTCCTTGCCCCTTTATAACTGAACTTTTAACTTAAATCTTATACCTTTGCCCCTGTGAAATTCCTTTGCTACCTATCGGCCATTATTGTGCTGCTGCTTACAGCTAAGCCTTGTTGTGCCGATAATGATTGTAGCATTAAAAACACTGCCGCAAAAAACGCCCCATCCAAATCGTCATCTAAAGAAAAAGATTGCCAGGGTTGTTCGCCATTTTTTGCGTGTGGCGCATGTACCGGGTTTATCGTTGCCAAAGCGGTTGATCACAGTCCGTTTTTATTGCCCGAAACGCATGTTAAGCATGTTATTGCTTATCATCGCCCACACCCCGAAGATGTTGCCCTTTCCATTTGGCAACCACCCCAGATAAGTTAATACAACTCACCATTACAGCTAAGCAGCTGGTTATTGTATTACATAGAGTCTATTAGCTTTAAGCTTTGTGTATTCTGCTTTTAGCCTCTACATAACTAATTAACTTATTTATGAAAAAAATTACAGTGCTTTTTACAGCACTTTTATATACCGCTACGGCGTATGCCCAGGATACGTTTAAAGCTATTATTAAAGATGCTAAAACTAACGAAACCCTTATTGGCGCAATAGCATTACTACAGGGAACTAATAAAGGGGCTACTGCTGATGCCGCGGGCCTTATTATATTAACCGACATACCCCCGGGTAAGCAGTTTATCCGCTTTAGTTATATAGGGTATGAAACCCGGCTGGATACATTAACTTTCCCGTTGACCCAAACAGAACCAATAACCATATTGTTGGAACCTAAAGGAAAGGGCGATGGCGAGGAGTTGGGCGAGGTTACTGTTTCATCCACCCGAAGCAGCCGTACTATTGCCAATATTCCTACCCGGGTGGAGGTGATATCGGGCGAAGAACTGGACGAAAAGGCCAACATGAAACCCGGCGATATCCGGATGATGCTGGCCGAAAGCACGGGTATCCAAACACAGCAAACATCGGCGACCAGCAACAATTCCAGCATCCGCATCCAGGGGCTCGATGGCAAGTACACCCAAATTATACGGGACGGTTTCCCGCTGTACTCCGGCTTTTCGGGCGGTTTGGGTTTGCTGCAGATAGCGCCGCTCGATTTAAAACAGGTGGAGGTCATTAAAGGTTCATCGTCAACCCTGTATGGCGGCGGCGCCATAGCGGGCCTGGTTAACTTAATATCTAAAACGCCAACAGATCAAAGGCAGCTCAACTTCCTTTTAAACGGCACATCGGCATTTGGTTTGGATGCCAGCGGTTTTTACTCGCAGAAGTTTAAAAAGGTGGGCGCCACCATATTTGCGGCCTACAATCATGGTACGGCTTACGACCCGGCCCATATAGATTTAACGGCCATCCCTAAGTACAATCGTTTTACACTCAACCCTAAATTATTTTTTTACCTTGACGATAAAACCACGCTGATAACAGGTATCAACAGCACTATTGAAAACCGCATAGGCGGCGACCTGCATTATATTGAGGGCGATGGCAATGCGCAGCATAGTTATTTTGAAAAAAACAAAACGGGCAGGTACAGCACGCAACTGGAGCTTGACCGCAACCTGAGCGATAAAGAAAAACTGGTGGTTAAAAATAGCGTAAGCTATTTTGACAGGGCTATTGACCTGCCTGGCTACCGCTTTTCGGGCCTGCAGTTTTCTACGTATAGCGAGGCCACTTATTCGCGTAAAACCGAAGGGTCTGATTGGGTTGCCGGGCTAAATTATCTTTCAGAAAAATTTAGTGAGGATCATAACAGTAGTTTCGCGCTCCGGGACTATAGTTACAATACCATCGGCGGCTTTATACAAAACACCTGGGATGCTACCCAAAAGCTAACGGTTGAAAGTGGCCTGCGCGGCGACTATCACAACAGGTACGGCTTTTTTATCCTGCCCCGTATATCGGCTTTGCTGAAGATCAACTCCCATTTTTCGACGCGTTTAGGAGGCGGGCTTGGTTATAAAGCACCTACGGTGTTTACCGAGGATGCCGAACGCATTCAGTTTAGGAACGTGTTGCCTATTGATGTTAAAAACACCACAGCCGAGCGCTCATATGGCGCCAGCTATGACCTTAATTACCGTACAGGTTTATTTGATGATAAGGTGAGCTTTAGCATCAATCAATTGTTTTTTTATACCCGGATAGAGAAACCTATCCTGCTTGCTTCGCTGCCGGATGGTAACCTCCAATACCAGCAACCCCGCGGCGATCTGAACACAAAGGGACTGGAAACCAATGTAAAGCTAACCTATGCCGATTTTAAGCTTTTTATAGGCTATACGCTGGCAGATGTAACACAGCATACAGGCAACAACATTACCACATATCCTTTGGTATCCAAACACAGGCTGAATAATGTGTTGGTGTATGAGCTGGAGAATAAGTTGAAAATTGGTTTGGAAGCTTACTATTTTAGTCCGCAACATTTAAATGATGGCAGCAGCGGCAGGGGCTACTGGACAACCGGATTGATGGCTGAGAAGATATGGGAACGTTTTTCGTTATTTATCAACTTTGAAAACCTGACCGATACCCGGCAAACCAAATTTGACTCCATTTATACCGGCAGTATTACCAACCCGGTATTTAAGGATATTTATGCGCCGTTGGATGGTTTTGTTGTGAATGGAGGGATAAAGATAAGGTTGTAATAATATTTTGCGGTGGTAATCGTTTAAAAAGCCAATGAGAGCAATTTCTTTTGTTATGTTAGTTTGCTTGCTGCTCCTTTCGGTTATTCCGGCAAGGGTGATGGCCGTTGCTAATATGCCCAAAAAGGATTGCTGCCACAAAATGGCTGCTGCTCCTTGCGGGCACAGCTCAAAAAAAGCCTGCGATGGCGGGATGTGCGCTACCATGTTATCATGCGGCACTTGCTGCTTTGTAAAAACAGAGCCGATTAGTGTTGCACCAATAACTGCCACTTTTGGGGCTAAAAATGTTACGCCATACCGTATGGGCTATTTGTCTGATTATTCCATCACCTGCTGGAACCCGCCCAAAGTTTAATAAAATCATCTGCCTTTTTCAGAACGTATTTTTTATTAAACATTAATCATTCAAAATCATGAAAAAAATTCTTTTCATCACAACACTGATGCTTTTTACTATTTGTAATATATCATTTGCCAATACACCTTGCTGCAATACCAAAATGAACCAATGCAACAAGTGTACTAAAGCATGTACCAAACCAAACTGTTTGGATACCTGTGGCAAAGCCTGCAAAGCATCGGGCGAATGCACACGGAAGTGTAGCAAATAACAAAAATGCCCCGGCCTTGGCCGGGGCATTTTTGTTATGCTTAAAAAAGTTTTACAACGTTGGTGTTGCCGTAAAAATACTTTTGTAATATTTAAAGTAAGCAATGCCTAAAAACAGGTTCAAAATAACAATAGCCAGCCCCATTGGCATACCAGCTGGTGCAAGCAAGGTATGAAAAAGGAAAATATTTAACGAAATGGGGAAAAGCACAAGCACAAACAAGGCGGTAAAACGGTTAATAAGCAACCCAACGCCGCAAGTAATCTCGATAACCTTCATATACTGAAAAAAGTAACCCGAGCCAAACAGTCCGCCGCTAAAAGCCTGGGCTTTATCGCTCATAACCGGCTGCGCCATGGGGATAAAATGGAAGAAGAAATTAAGGCCAAATACAACGAAGATGAGGCCCAGCAATATGCGGGCAATTAATACTGCAATTTTCATAATGTTGAGGTTAATATAAGTTTAAACACGAAGTTTGGTAATTTAAACGGAAAAAACAAATAGTGTTTCGCCGCAAATACCTACCCGGTGTTTAAACTTTGTATAAAATTACAGTCTCCTTAATTTCAACTAACCTTTTCGGTTTTATAAATCACAATTGTGCCGTCAATTATTTCTTTAACCTGTTCTATAAATATTTTAATATGCGGTTGTTGCTCGTGCACGTCCAAACCCTCCTGGCTGGCCCAGGTTTCGTGGAAGATGAACCGGGTATCATCATCTGTTGATTGGTACAGCTCATATTGCAGGCAGGCTTCCTCTTTGGTCGATGCTGCTACCAACTGATTAAGGTAACCTTTTAGCTCGTCGGTATTACCGGCTTTACACTTCACTAAGGCTGTTAAGTACACTTTCATGGTTGTTGTTGTTGTTGTTGTTGTTGTCGATAAATAGCTTGGTTAAATGCTCCTGGTAATTTTGCAGGTTGGCTTCAATGTTGGCGTTTTTCATCACATCATAAAAATGAATGCTTTCTAAAGGTTCCATGCCTGTAAAGGCATTCATACGGTGAAAGCCAAACAGCGGGCCTTCATCAACACTGTGCTCATTAAAAAATTCGCCGGGTAGGGTAAAGGCTGTTACCGGCGCGTTCCATGAGGTGGTTAGCAGGTATTTTTTGCCATGCATTAAGCCGCCGGTACCATAGTTAATGCCGGGGTTTTCGGCTGTGCGGCCGTCGCTGCGGTAAATGCCGTTTTGATAGCCGGCTGTAAAAACTTCATCAATATACTTTTTAAAACCATGAGGTAGCTGAAACCACCAAACCGGGGTATGGTAAATAATTACGTCGGCCCATTTATAGTTTTCGGCCTCCTGTGCGGGGTCATAAGCGTTGTTGATATCGGTCGACCGCACTTCAAAATCAGGGTTTTCCTCAAAGTATTTTACGGTTGTATCCAGCAATGTTTTATTGAACAGGCCGCCGGAATGGGCGAAGATCTGCCCGCCATTTATAACAAATATATTTTTCATTTTTATCTCGTGTTAACTGGCATCAAAATTACGACGCTGTTTACTATAATTAAAATAACATAAGTTATACATTTGTATTATAATTATGATGATTTGTTATGATGAATTTAGAATGGTTCCGCACGTTTAAGGCGATATATGAAACAGGTTCGTTAACCGGCGCGGCCGAATCCTTGTTTATTTCGCAGCCGGGGGTAAGCCTGCATTTAAGCTCACTTGAAAGTTATGTGGGCTACAAGCTGTTTGATCGCTCATCGCGCAAAATGGTATCAACCGAGCGGGCGAAGATATTGTATAACTATATACAGGAATCGATTTGTAAATTGGAGGAGGCCGAGCGGCATTTTCATAAAAGTACCGAAAAAGATGTGCCTACGATCAGTATAGGCATGTGTTTTGAAACTTTTCAGTTTACACTGGAATCGTACCTGCCCACACTGCCCTTTAACGTGATCATTAAATTTGGCGAGTACCCCCAAATGCTGGCCGATTTGGATAGTGGTATTCTTGATATGATCATCACCCCGCAAAAAGGTGATTATAAGGGTTTAGAATATAAGCCGTTTTTTAAAGAGCGTATTGTAGTACTGGCGGGGCCGCAAACCGATGTGGATGAATTTAACAAGTTGCTCCTAACAAAAGATTTGCCTCAAATACAGGATTGGCTAAAAAACCAAACCTGGTACGGCTCATCGGGCGATATGGAGCACCTGCGACGCTTCTGGCACACCAATTTTGGCAAACGCCCCGATTTTAAACCCAATTTTATAGTGCCCAACATGGGTTCCATCATTCGCTGCCTGAGCGGCGGAAAAGGTATTGCGGTGATCCCCGATTTTTTGTCAAAAACTGAGCGCGACCTGGGTAATATTAAACTGCTTTGGGAAGGTTATAATATTATAGAAAACACGCTGTATTTTGGCACACGCAAAAAATCAATCTATGCCAGGGAAGTGGCTATGGTACAGGAGATTTTTGAAAGGGAAATGGTGTGAATAAAAAGGTAACCGCTTAAGCAACCTGGTTTAGCTTCCTTTTATCTACCCGTTTTACAAACTCATCTGTCCGCATAAATTCATAGCCTTTTGATTTTCCCCAACTGATAAAATCTTCCAGCCGTTTTGCAAAAGGCTGCCCCGAGTTTTTAACCACATATTTGGGGAACCCAAACCGGGCATCGTTCAGATTGGTAAATTCCCATGGGTGAAAATACAGGTTAAGGTAGCCGTCCTTTTTATGGGTGATACCGCTCATCCATTTTAATAGCCCCATGGGCAGGTTATGAAAGCTAAGCCAAAATAACGGGAAACGGATCAACGGCGATACGGATGCCGGTATTTGTAACACATCCTGATCGTAAAACCAGCTGCGGGGCTTGCCAAAGTTATTGTACCTGCCGGGGATAAATGTGGGATTGATGGATGAATTATAGGCGTAATCGGCCTTAGCTATTTCCCGCTCATCAACCGGCATCATCCTGGCCATACGGAAACCGGTTACCTCGGCCCCGGATATTTCTTCCAGCTTAGTTTTCGATTGCGCCAGGTGCTCGGGTTTAAAATCTGAATGATAGTAACCGTGCGAGGCTATTTCATGGCCTTCGCTTACAATCTGGTTAATAACTTCCGGCTTATGCACAGCATAATTTGCTGTACAAAAAAAGGTAGCCTTTATTTGTGACGATTTTAGGATGGCCAAAATAACGTTAGTGCCCTCGGTTGATATGGATAACTGCTCTGCGAACGATATTTGTTTGCCATACTCTAATGGCATGTCAAACTCTTCGATATCAAACCCCAATAAGATCATTATTTATATTTACAAGGTTGGTGGACCGGACAAGATAATTTGGACGTGCTTTTGACTGCATAAATATTTTGCCTACGTAAACGCCAATAATGCTTAAAACCATCAACTGCAAACCACCAAAAAAAGCGATGGTAGCTATTATGGATGCCCATCCGTTAACGGCATAGCCTTCGGCAAAGCTAATTAAAACATAAGGGATGTAAAAAATGGTCATCAGTGAAACGGTTAAGCCAACGCCGGTCATGATATACAAGGGCCTTGCGCTAAAGGCCATAATGCTGCCAATAGCCAGCTTTACCAGCTTAATAAATGAGTAGCTAACTTCACCGGTATGCCTTTTGGATGGCGTATAGGGGATGCCAACCTGTTTAAACCCCGTCCATTTAATGATGCCTCTTAAAAACAGCTCATGTTCGTCAATCAGCTTTAACTGGCTTACCATATTCTCGTCCATCAGCCGGAAATCGGCAGTGCCATCTTCAAGTTTAATATCCGATAGCATGTTGATGCCTTTATAAAATAGTTTGGAAGTAACTTTCTGATATATTTTGGCGTGCGGATTGGCGTTTTCCCTGTAGGTGTAAACAATATCGTAGCCGTTTTCCCAATGTTCCAGCATCTTTAATATCAGCTGGGGCGGATGCTGCATATCGGCATCCATAGTTATCACAGCATTGCCGGTGGCTATGGCTATGCCGGCCTTTAACGCGTTATCTTTTCCAAAGTTTTTTGAAAGCTCTACATAGAAAACATTGGAATATATATTGGCGTTGAATTTTATCTCGTCCACAGTGTTGTCTGTGCTGCCATCGTCAACAAAAATCAGTTCGAAATTGTAACGGGTATCGTTTAATGTTTTAGTGAGCGCCTGGATAAGGAAGCCAACATTATTCTGCTCATTATGGCAGGGTATAATAACAGACAGCTTCTTTTTTGAAACGGAAATCATGCAAATGTTAAAAGGATATAGGTAATCAGAGAACAGTACAATTGGTTTTCAACTATCAGGGACCTTTTTAACATCCCCTTTGTAAATGTAATTTTTTTATTACAAATAAAACAAATTATGTATCATTTTAATTATAAACCGTTGCATTATACGCACCAAATCTGTAGAGACGCTGGTTTTTTAACATCACCGTAAAAACAGGCATACGATTTATGCAACGCGGGCTATTTGCCGCTTCACAAAGTTGCGGGTGAGGGTTTCATAAATTATCTTCAGCCAGATTAAAAAGCAGGGCAGCGACTTTAATTTGTAAGGCAATACGTACGTTTCGCGGATAGATCTGGGGAAAAGATCGGATGGCGATAGGGTGGTTAAAATGATGGCCAGTACCAGTAAAAATATTTCGAAACCGGTTACGGGCCTGTTTAAATTCATAAACCAGATGCCTACACCTGCAAACGCGATAATATAAGTAGGCGACTCGGACCCACTGCTGAAAATCACCGCGAAAATTAATGCCGATGCCAGGATAAGTAACCGGTAAGGTGTCGATTTAAAACAGTTTATCCGCAGGTACGAAAGGGCGAAGAGCGTCATTGCCGGGATTATTACCACCGCGTTTTTAAGTCCCGGGTAGTTTAATATTTTGCGGAAAAAGCCCATTACACAAATATCCTGCATAATAGAGCCTTCGTTTTGTAAGTTTTTACCTTTCAAATCTACATACCAATCGCGGTAGGTTTGCACAATAAACGCAGGCGACGATATGAGCATCGGCAATACAAACATGACTACCGACCAAAAAATAAAACTGGCGATGAACTTGAGTTTGTTGTCGGAAAAGAAGAAGAACGCCAGGCCCACAATACCATACAATTTGATGAACGTGCCCAATGCAATCATCAGCGCTGCCCAAAAATCCTGCTTTTTGTTGATGAAGTTGAAACTTAAAATAATAAGCCCCGCCACCAGGGGATTACTTTGCACGTGGGCGGATGCCGTCATTAATTCATGGGCGCAAATAAGTAAAACGATCAGATATTGATTCTCCTTCAGCGGCAGCAACTGGATGGCTTTAAACAGCACAAATGCGTTAAACATCACCCAAAGCATAATGCCCACGTAATCGGGAAAAAACGTAAAGGGCGCAAATATGATTGAAAATATAGGGCCGTAATGATTCAGGTCGTAATAATGTTCAGGGTAAGCGGCATACAGGTTTTGCTGGTGCAGCGTATGTAAAAAATTGTATTTAAAAATGGTGTAGTTATTAAAACCCTGATGGTTCAGGATCTCTTTTAGCACAATGAGGAAACTCAAACCAAACCACGCGGCATATACAAAGGGTTTATTATAAATGAGTTTGGATAGTTTTTGGATCATGAGGGATAAAGCAGGGCTCAAATATAGTATTCTATCAAGAATGTTACGTGGGTTTTAATCAATTGATGGTCTACTTGCATCGCTGTTGTGCATTTCCATGGTCAAAATCCTTACACAGTAATGAAACAAAAAGGAACGCAAATGAGTATTTTTACATCATGTTACAGCCTTTATTATGGAGCTGTTTATCAATTAAACAAAACAATAAAATGCCTTCAAATATTCAAAAAATAACTTTCGGCAATGGGTGCTTTTGGTGCACCGAGGCCGTTTTTCAATCGCTTAAGGGAGTAATTTCGGTAACGTCGGGCTACATGGGCGGCCATGTTGATAACCCAACCTATAAACAAGTTTGCACCGGCACCACGGGCCATGCCGAGGTAATTGAGCTGGAGTACGATGCCGATGTGTTATCTTTAGACGAACTGTTGCTGGTTTTTTTTAAAACTCATAACCCAACAACACTTAATCGCCAGGGCAATGATGTAGGGACGCAATACCGCTCGGCGATATTTTATACAACCGCTGAGCAAAAGGACGCGGCCATTGCCATGATTAATACCCTAACCAATGAAAAGGTTTTTGACAGCCCGATAGTAACCGAGGTAACACCGGCCGGCCAGTTTTATAAGGCCGAAGATTATCATCAAAATTATTTTAACGATAATCCGGGCCAGTCGTATTGCGCGTTTGTTATCCAGCCGAAACTGAATAAATTTGCCAAAGAGTTTACGGATAAAATTAAGCCGGAACTGTTGTAAATTAATAGATTTTTTGTCACGCTGAACGGAGTGAAGCATCTTATTCGCCGTGCTTGATCGCCCTGCACAGCCTGCGAATAGATCCTTCGTTCCTCAGGATGACAAAATATAAAGTCAATTCTGCCATCGCCATACATGAAAAAAAGTTACACACTTTCAATACTGCTGCTGCTGTTCACAGCCTGCGCAACCACAAAAAAAACTGCTACCGACAGTGCCTTTTCTATCACTAATAATGGCAAAGTATGGGGCTCCATATGGCAGCAAAGGGCGGCAGAATACAAGGCTTTGTGTTTCCAGGCCTATAATATTGCCAGGCTTCGGGTTGATGAAGGTATAAAAAATTCCGGCAGCAAGCCACTGGCCATTGTTACCGATATTGACGAAACGCTATTGGATAATAGCCCCTATGATGCAGCCCGCGCCCTGCAAAACAAAGACTATACCGATGCAACCTGGAAAGAGTGGACCGACAAAGCAGTGGCCGATACGGTGCCCGGCGCTCCGGCATTTCTAAAATACGCCGCATCAAAAGGTATCACTGTGTTTTACATTACCAACCGTAACGAAAATGAGCGGGGAACAACCCTTAAAAATCTGCAGTTATATGGCTTGCCAAACGCCGACGACGCACACCTGCAATTAAAAACGGGTACATCAAGCAAAGAAGCCCGGAGGTTAAACGTGCTGAAAACCCACAACATCCTGCTGCTTTGCGGCGATAACCTGCCCGATTTTGATATACTGTATGATAACCACCCATCAGAAGAAAACCGCGTGGCAACCACTCAAAAACTGGAAAAAGAATTTGGTACTAAGTACATCATCATCCCTAATCCATCGTATGGTGATTTTGAGGGGGCGCTATTCGGGTTTAATTATAAGCTTACAAACGCGCAAAAAGACTCAATCATCAGGACTAAAATCAAGACGGATAAGTAAGTTTTTATTCAGCTTTTTTGGCATTTGATAATGACCAATGTGTTTTTTTGACACAGATAGCCTATCTTTAGCCATTATGGCTGCAAAAAACTTGCCTCATAAAACCTGTTCAGTTTGCAAAAAGCCATTTAGCTGGCGAAAAAAATGGGAAAAATGTTGGGAAGATGTCAAATATTGCAGCGAACGGTGCAGGAGACATAAATTAATTGCAAATTTGTGGTCTGCATTAATACAGTTAACTCCCTGTTTAACTATGAGCGATAGAACGATATTGGTTTGGTTTAGAAATGACTTGCGGATACATGATAACGAAATTTTGTTAGAAGCCGTGCGCAAGGCCGATAAAGTTCTGCCGGTGTATTGTTTTGATCCATATTACTTTCAGCAAACAGCATCTGGTGCCAGCAAAACAGGAAGTTTCAGGGCACGGTTTTTATTAGAGGCCGTAGCTGATTTACGTAAAAACCTACAGGGTTACGGTGCCGAACTGATTATCCGCGTAGGTAACCCGGCCGAAATTATACCCCAGCTGGCTGGTCAATACCACGTAAGTGAAGTATATCATCACCGGGAGGTGGCCTACGAAGAAACAGCAAAATCGGAAGAGGTTGAGGCTGCCCTTTGGAAACTACGACTTAACCTGAAACACTTTATAGGGCATACCATGTACCACAAGGAGGATTTACCCTTCCCGATAAAAGATATTCCGGATAGTTTTGCCGTATTTAAAAAGAAAGTTGAGCGCGACAGCAACGTACGGCCATGTGTGCCCACACCCGAACATATTTATACCCCAGATATCGCCGAAGCGGGCGAACTGCCAACCCTGCAGCAGTTGGGCTTACATCAACCTGTTGACGATGTGCGTGCTACCAATTATTTTCAGGGTGGCGAAACAGCGGCGCTGGTACAGCTGCATAAATATTTTTCAAAATCCGACCTTGCCGTTAAAGCCAAAAGTAAAGCAGGCATCATTACCAATACCTCAAAATTATCGCCCTGGTTGGCTGTAGGCTGTATTTCGCCAAGGCAGGTTTACTGGGAAATATTTAAGCATAACGACGCCCAAAGCAGCATGCTGAAACTGGAGCTGTTATGGCGCGACTATTTCAGGTTTATGTTTAAAAAGCACGGACAGAAATTCATTCAGGCAAAAAACACCGAAGAAACAGCTGCCGTAAATAACGAAAGCTTTGATAAATGGGCGGCGGGCAAAACCGGCATCCCGTTCATTGACGCCTGTATGCATGAGTTAAACGCTACTGGTTACATTTGCAACCAATGTCGCCAGATAGTAGCCACTTACCTGGTGAACGATTTAAAAGCCGATTGGATTAAAGGGGCCGCCTATTTTGAAGAAAAACTGATAGATTACTCGCCTGCCAGCAACTGGGGCAACTGGGCATTTATCGCTGGCGTAAACGATGCCAAAGTAAGCAAGTACACCATAGCCGCAATCCCGCAAAAAGAATTGGATACCAAAAGCGATTTTGTAACCACCTGGGAGTCATCACCTGTAGATGAGGCCGGGGATTTGGTAGGGGTGTGAGGATTTTATGCCTGAAAATTGAGGCAATCGTCATTGCGGGTATCCATCCGAATGATCCTGGAAAAAATGGGGATGACGTGTTGGCTTTAGAGCCTCACAACAACCATGTCATTGCGAGCGCAGCGTGGCAATCGCGAACAGTGCAAGTCCACTTGTATTGTTCATGATTGCGTTTAGTGGGCTCTTTTCAATCCTAACCAACCATATTTTACCCTCCAAACCACTCATTCCCATCAAAACTGCATCATTTTTAACTGAATTTCTTTACAATTAATTGTGAAGTATATTACCGTATATGCTTACTTTTGCACTGTTTTAAAGATCATTTTCACATGGATCGTCTAAATTATATCAATAGCGGCAACGCAGACTACATCAATTCCTTATACGAAGCATACAAACAAGACCCCGAATCGGTAGATTATGGCTGGCAAAAGTTTTTCGAGGGGTTTGAATTTAACATAAACACAAATGCAACAGGCACAGCAGCTTCAACAGCTGCACCTGGCGTTGATGATAAAACTTATGATCATTTTTTAAAAGAGATCAAGGTGCTTAACATGATAGATGGGTACCGCTCACGCGGCCACCTGTTTGCTAAAACCAACCCGGTTCGCGAGCGCCGTCACTATTATCCGGGTAAAGAGCTGGAAACATTCGGCTTGAGCGAGGCCGACCTGGATACTGTTTTTAACTCTGGTGTTGAAGTTGGCCTGGGTGCTGCTAAGCTGAGCGACATTCGCCAGTTACTGGAAGATACTTACTGCCGTGCCATTGGCGCCGAGTACAGGTACATTCGCAATCCTATCAAAATCAAATGGTTTGAGGATAGGATGGAAAAAAACCGTAACACACCGTCTTTCACCATCGACGAGAAAAAATCGATGCTGAACAAGCTCAATGAAGCCGTTACGTTCGAAAACTTTTTGGGTACTAAATTCCTGGGGCAAAAACGCTTTTCGCTCGAAGGAGCCGAAGCGCTGATCCCATCCATGGATTCGGTTATTAAAAAAGGGGCCGATCTGGGTATCGAGGAGTTCATCATCGGTATGGCTCACCGCGGTCGTTTAAATGTGCTTACCAATATTATGGAGAAAACCTATAAAGAGGTATTCTCGGAGTTTGAAGGCAAAAATTTTGATTCCGAATCGCCTTTTGGTGGGGATGTTAAATACCACTTAGGTTTTTCAACCGATGTAATCACATCAAACGGAAAAAAAGTACACTTAAGCCTTTGCCCCAACCCTTCGCACTTAGAGGCGGTTGACCCGGTTGTGGAAGGTATCACCCGTTCAAAAATCGACTTTAAATATAATGGCGATCATTCAAAAATCGCCCCTATATTGATCCATGGTGATGCATCTGTTGCGGGCCAGGGTATTGTTTACGAAGTTTTACAAATGGAAAAACTGGATGGCTACCGCACCGGGGGCACCATTCACCTGGTTATCAATAACCAGATAGGTTTTACCACCAACTATAAAGATGCCCGTTCAAGTACTTATTGTACCGATGTGGCAAAAACTGTTTTATCCCCGGTATTCCACGTAAATGGCGATGATGTGGAGGCTTTGGCCTACGTTGTTAACCTGGCCATGGAGTACAGGCAGGTATTTAACGAGGATGTATTTATAGATATCCTGTGTTACCGCCGCTACGGCCACAACGAGGCTGATGAACCAAAATTCACCCAACCATTGTTGTACAAGGCTATTGAGGCGCATGCTAACCCGCTGAAAATTTACAATCAAAAACTGATTGATGAAGGCAGCATTGATGCCACTTACCTTAAAGGGGTTGAGAAAGCATTTAAGGATGAGTTGCAGCAAAAGCTGGATGAATCAAAAGCCGAAGACAGGTTTACCGATACCATTGCCATGTTTGAAGGCGCCTGGAGCGGTTTACACCTGGCCAGCCATAAAGAATTTGTGAAAGCGATTGATACATCGGTACCCGAAGAGGAATTACTAGCGATTGGTAATAAGTTAACCACATTGCCGGCCGACATGGAGTTTTTCAAAAAAATTGAAAAATTGTTTGAAGACCGCAAAACTATGGTGAACCAGACCAAGGTTTTTGACTGGGCCATGGGCGAACTTTTAGCTTACGGAACCTTATTAAAAGAGGGCTACCCTTTGAGGTTAAGTGGTGAAGATGTTAAGCGCGGTACTTTCTCGCACCGCCACGCTGTATTAACCCTTGCCGATTCGGAAGATGAGTATACGCCATTGGCAACCATCGAAACCGACGCTAAACTGAGTATTTACAACTCCCTGCTATCTGAATATGGCGTACTTGGTTTTGAGTACGGTTACGCTTTGGCCAACCCTAACGCACTAACCATTTGGGAAGCGCAATTTGGCGATTTCTTTAACGGCGCCCAAATTATTGTTGACCAATATATTGCCAGTGCCGAAACTAAATGGCAGCGCGGCAATGGCCTGGTGATGTTGTTGCCTCACGGTTATGAAGGCCAGGGCCCTGAGCATTCATCGGCCCGTGTGGAGCGCTTTATGGAGCTTTGCGCCGATGATAATATCCAGGTAGCTAACTGTACTACGCCTGCAAACTTCTTCCATATATTAAGGAGGCAAATGCACCGCGATTTCCGCAAGCCGCTTATTATATTTACGCCTAAAAGTTTATTGCGCAGTCCTAAGTGCGTATCGCCGATAGAAGATTTTACCAGCGGCAAATTCCACGAGCTGATTGACGATACTTACGCCGATCCTAAAAAGGTTAAACGTGTGCTGCTTTGTACCGGTAAAGTTTATTACGATTTGCTGGATAAGCAACAGGCTGATAAGCGCAAAGACGTAGCCATCGTTCGTGTAGAGCAACTATACCCAACCCCGGTTACGCAAATACTAAAAGTAAAAGCCAAATACGAGAAAGCTACCGAGTTTATCTGGGTACAGGAAGAGCCTGAAAATATGGGGGCGTGGCCATACATTTGCCGCAAATTCCATAACGATACGGTAATTAACCTGAATGTGATATCACGTAACGAGGGCAGTAGTACCGCTACCGGTTTTGCCAAACAGCATGCTGCGCAGCAATTGTACATTGTTTCAAAAGCATTTGAAGCACCAGCCGGTAAAGTGGTAAAAGAAGCAATAAAAAAGACAACCAAAAAAATGGCTGATGCCGGAGCGGATTGAGTTAGGTTTTGAGTTATAAGTGATGAGTTTTGAGTTTTTAAGCTCATAACTCATTACGCAACAATCAAACTTAACAAACTACTCACAACTCAATACTCAAAACTTACAACTTACTAAAAAATATGAGTTTAGCGATCAAAGTACCTACCGTAGGTGAATCAATAACAGAAGTAACCCTGGCAAGCTGGAAAAAAAAGGATGGCGATCACGTGGAAATGGATGAGGTTATTGCCGAGTTAGAATCGGACAAGGCCACTTTTGAACTTACTGCCGAGCGTGCGGGTACTTTACAAATTGTTGCCAAAGAGGGCGATACTTTAGCCATTGGCGCATTGGTTGCCAATATTGAAGAAGGCGGAGGCGCTGCTGCTCCTGCGCCGGCTGCACAGCCACAGCCCGAAGTTGTAGCTAACGCACCAGCACCGGCCCCAGTTGCCGCTGCCGCGCCTGTTGCTGCTCCGGCACCTGTTGCAGGTGGTGGTTCTTTAGAGATTAAAGTACCAACCGTGGGCGAATCAATCACCGAGGTTACTTTATCCCGCTGGATAAAAAAAGATGGCGATGCTGTTGAAATGGACGAGGCCATTGCCGAACTGGAATCAGATAAAGCCACATTTGAATTGACTGCCGAAAAAGCAGGGGTATTAAAAACCATAGCCAAAGAAGGCGACGTATTGCCAATTGGCGCTGTTGTTTGTACCATTGAAGGTGTAGGCGCTGCCCCTATTGCAGTTACCCCCGCAGTAGTAAGCGCAACCGACGAGTCGCCCCGTGGTGGTGCGGCGGTACAGCCAGGAGGTGTTACTTACGCATCCGGCACCCCATCGCCTGCGGCTGCTAAAATATTAGCCGAAAAAGGCGTTGACCCTAAAGCCGTATCCGGTACAGGTGTTGATGGCCGCATTACCAAAGGTGATGCATTAGGCGCGCAAGCTTCAAGCCCTAAGCCTATAGTCGAAAGTCCAAAGTCTGCCACTGCAGCTCAAACTCAAAACTCAGAACCCGCGACTCAAAACTCAAGGAGCGAGAAACGTGAGAAAATGACCTCGTTGCGTAAAACTGTTGCCAAACGTTTGGTAGCTGTTAAAAACGAAACAGCCATGCTTACCACTTTTAACGAAGTGGATATGCAACCTATCATGGAATTGCGCAGCAAGTACAAAGATAAATTTAAAGAGAAACATGGCGTTGGTTTAGGCTTTATGTCGTTTTTCACCAAGGCAGTTACCGAGGCACTGAAAGACTGGCCGGCTGTAAACGCCCGTATAGAAGGCGAAGAGATTGTATACAGCAACTACGCCGATGTTTCTATCGCAGTATCGGCCCCTAAAGGGCTGGTGGTTCCGGTTATTCGTAACGCGGATAGCATGAGCCTGGCCGAAATTGAAAAGGCCATTGTTGTATTGGCTGGTAAAGCCCGCGAAAACAAACTCACCATCCCTGAAATGACAGGCGGTACCTTCACCATCACCAACGGCGGTGTGTTCGGATCAATGATGTCGACCCCGATATTAAACTCGCCGCAATCGGCTATCCTGGGTATGCACAATATTATTGAGCGCCCCGTTGCCGTAAATGGACAGGTGGTTATCCGCCCCATGATGTACCTGGCCCTGTCATATGATCACCGCATCATCGACGGCCGCGAATCGGTAAGCTTCCTGGTACGCGTAAAACAACTGTTGGAAGATCCTGCAAGGTTATTGTTAGGGGTATAAATTTCCTGAAATTATAATATTTGAGAAGCCCGGCAAAGTCGGGCTTTTTGCATTGATGATATTTTTATACGAGCGACGAGTTGCAAAGCGGGCGTAAACAGCTGATTTAACCCCTGCCTCCCCTTCCCCAAGGAAGCAATCGCACACACCCTGCACTTTTTTTATTTCTTCCGAACACCTATGGAGGCGACAACACCAATAGGAAACATAGGGATTCCTATGGAGGACCATCACAATGTACCTCAAGCCGAACGAGTCGATTTCGGCAGGATAGCGTGTGTGTGGACTGCCCCATATTGTATACCATGCTATTAACTGTTCGATGAGTAACGGGAAACTGTAATATGAAAAACTTAAGGGAATGTTTGTTTTTAACAATTAATTGTAATTAACTTTAGTAAGTTACTACTTAACTGATATTTAGTACTTAAAACCTGACTTTTTCGCTATGCGCTACTTCAACAACACGGGCAATGTGTCGCTGTTCCTTTACCTTTTATTTGTGGGTATTGCTATATTGGGAATGATCTTTATCTGTTACCTTATTTTTAAAAGTAAGTTGGAAATGGAAAGGATTGACAAAATAATTGATGTTTTTAAATCTGTAATAGTTACGACGGCCATTGGCACGGTTACGCTGATCATTACCGACCTGTTTAAAGAGCGCAAACAACAACTGGAGGAAATGAGCGCTTTTAAAGATTACCTTCCTTATGTAACCGATAATAAAAAAAATCTCAATGACATGAAGTTTTTGTGCGATTTTATGGTATCTGTGGCGCCGGAGGGTCTGAAAAAATCGTGGGAAGATTGGCGCACAAAACTAAATGGCAAAGAGGATACCCTTAAAACAATAGCTGCCCTGCAGACGGCTATTGTTAAACAACCCGATAAACCAAGCATACAGCAAATAAAAGATTATAATAAGTTGGAGGATAAAAAGCAAGCAATTTACCAGGACCTTAATTTAAACGTAAATAATAGCTACCTGGTTGTAATAGGCGCCAATAAAACTGTTGGCCCGGCGGCGACTGAACTGAAGTTTGCAAAAGATAGTATAAGCCAAAATGCCGCCATTTATAAAAAAGGAAACTGGTACCGGACAGTGATCCCGGTAACCACCAATTACGATGATGCCAAAGCGATAGTTAGCCTTGTAAGCGAAAAATCCAAAGGTAAAAAAGTAGCCTACATTGTATCGCTTAAAAGCTGGTGTAATTCGCCCACCTTTTCCGCAACCGAAAACTGTTACATTTGCAACCTGTGAACGGGCTTAGCAACATTGGGTGAGGAGAATTGCATTCGAAAAATCGCTATTCTTTTACCAGCTCTTGCCGCCACCTCGATAAACATCGGGATGGCCCGCATGCTAAGTATACGCCGTGCTTTTAGGACAATTGACTATTATCTCTCGTCAACATCGACCCTTTCGCTTTACAAATTGGGGTTCCGTTTAAAATACAAAATATCGGATATGAATTAACATCCGGGATTTGCATATTCATTACTTAAAGGCTAAAATCATTATATCATCCTTTAGGTTCCGAGCCTCAATCTCCCAAAAATACAAACTACTTTGTATTGCACGCCTTACCTCCGCGCCGTAAAATTGTATCAACAAACAACCAAAACCACCATGACAAAAACATACTTATTTAGTCCCTGATCTGCGCAAGTAAATTGCATACACAATCGCTCCCTACACCCCTTTTTAAAACCCAGTTAACCTAAAAAAATGGAATACCTGATAGCTACAATTGTAATCATGCTGTTTTGCATAACAGCGCTTGCGCAGGAAAGATCTTCCGAGAGCGCGATAATAATATCACGGGATAACCCCAAGCCCTTAAAACCAGGCAAGGAGCACGCAAAGCGAATGACAAAGCACATTTGCCTCCCAGCCTTTACAGATTTGCCTAAGTTTACCGGGCTGCTTTGTTTGGATGTAGTCCCGATAAACGGAGACCGGGCGTTAACCATATACTTACCGGCCTGGTATGGCAATGTAACGGTGCCACAATCGTCGTGGGCAAATCGTTATCAGCGACCATCCGCCGTTGGTATTGCAACAGAAACAGGAGGCTATATAGCTATATTGCCGCAGTTTAAGCTTGTTAATTTATTTGGCAAAGCATTGTGTTTTGCCGTAAAAAAATTACAACTTAGTTAAAGCATAACCAGCCTGTTGCCAATTAGCAGGTGCTATAATTAACGGCCTACTTATTACTTAACCTAATCTCCCTCACTATGATTTGCAAATCACGGCTGCCATTCATGTATTGTGCGGTAATTGCACTTTGCCTGTTAGCTCAATCAGCATTAAGCCAAAACTTATTCGAAAAAGAACTAAAGCAACAAATTGATTCGTTTTTAGCGGTGAAACCCAATGTGGTTGTCACGCAGGACGTGCCACAGGTGGGCCAGCGCGAACTTTACCCCAGCGATGCACCCGCCGCGCTTTTAACGCCTACCGGTTTTGGAGGCTATGGGATGTATATTTTCGGCGGCCTTGGTGGCGCATACCCGGAAGTGTACAGAAACAACAAGGCTGATTTAATTGCCTCGGCAGGCGCCTGCATAGGCGATCCAATTAAGGCGGTTAATTTTGCAGCCAGTTTAAATATGACCGATGTTCACAAGTTCAGAAATTTTTCAGGAAATTTTATCCTGAGCCGTAAACTGTTTCCAGGTACAAGCATAGCGGCAGGTGCGCTTCAAATGTTTGCAGCCGATAAATATTCGGATTCGCCGGGTTCCACCTTTTTTATGGCGATAAGCCATGCGGTACAAACAATGCCATCGTTAACGCCAGGCAGTTCAAGACTTAGCTATACCATTGGCTTAGGCAGCGGCCGGTTTTATGAAAAAAGCCCCAAAGATATTGCCGCCGGTAAAGGCAAGCACGGTACGGCCGTATTTGGAAGCGTATCGTTTGAAGTGGTGCGCCATTTAACCTTAAACACCGAATGGACAGGCATGAACCTGGGCCTATCGGCCGGTGTACGGCCATTTAAAACGCCAATTAGCCTGGGCATTGGCGTGGCCAACTTAACCAAGTACTCGTCAGATAAGGCCAATATGGTCTTTTCGATAGGACTGCCACTTTCCCTTACCCGATTAATGAACAATAATTAAAACTATGAAAAAGATAATCATAACATCAATGTTTGCAGCAGCAACATTGCTGGCAGGCGTAAAGCATGCCAATGCACAAAGAGGCAATCGCTCGGATTGGAATGTACCACCGCCAATACCGCCCGTACCGCCTATAAAAATGCCGCCGCCGATACCAACGCCGCCGCCAATACCAACGCCGCCGCCGATACCAACGCCGCCGCCAATACCAACACCGCCGCCAATACCAACGCCGCCGCCGATAACACCGCCGCCGCCGATACCGACGCCGCCGCCAATACCAACGCCGCCGCCGATACCGACGCCGCCACCGATACCGACGCCGCCGCCAATACCAACGCCGCCGCCGATAACACCGCCGCCGCCGATACCAACGGTGCCGCCAATACCAACGCCGCCGCCGATACCAACACCGCCGCCGATACCAACGCCGCCACCGATACCTGGCTTAAAACCATTGCATTAATAAGAAATGGTTGTTTGCTTATGATTCATGGTTGATAGTTCATAGCCCTTAGCGGATCTGATAGAAAACGTTTGCGATAAATTTTTTCGCCACGGGCTATAAGCTACGAACAAAACCATGAACCATGATCTATGAACCATGAACAAAATAAAGCTACGGCCCCAATCAAAAAAAAGATAAAATGAGAACATACATAAAAAAACGAAAAGCCATTTTAACGCTATCGCTTGTAGTGGTTGCGGGGATGTGCTTTGCCCAAACGGCACCATTGAAGCTTGAGATGAAAAAGGTGACAGAATTACCGGCAAACGCTCTTTTAAATACTACCCCGGCTATATCTTTAACAACGCCTGCGGCTGTTGCGGATGAGCACCGCCTGCTGGCGTTTAAAAAAGGTGACGGGTACCAAAAAACAACACTGGTAAACTCAAACACTATTTTGGCGCGGTATGATCAAAAATTTACTATCAGCAGCAACTCATCGGTAACAAAAAACTATAACATTACCGATGCCACAAAATCGGATTTCCAGGTTGCGGTTACTACCAAGCGCATTGCCGATACTATATTTGCTATGGGTAAATCGATGGCGTATAATTCCGATCAGCCATCAGATACAAGTTCATATATCCAAAAACGGTTTACAGCAATGGTTGGGCAAACGGCAAACGTTACCCTGGGCCTGCGCGATACTATTTTTGATATTAAAGGTAGCAGCAATCAGGCAATTAATGATACATTGTATGCATTTACGGGTTTACAAAACGATCAGCTGGTTAAAGGCGGCTCCTTAGGGCTCACTGTAGATTACGCAGCACTTCAAACCATGAAGAAGGGCTATACGTGGGTAGATACTACCACCAGTGCCGGTACCAACGTGAAAAATACATTCTGGATTGAATCAAAAACGGATAAAACCACAACTGTAGCTTTTGAAAGCGCCCTGCGCCGGCAATATTCAAATAGCAATACCAATGGTGTTTATGTAATTGATAATGCCACCGGGGTTGTTTTAATACGCCAGATGCGAAGTGTTACCACCGGTTACCAAATATTAAACAATGTAGTATACGCAGCGTCCCGAAGCACAGCCTCTATCGAAAGTTGTTATAAAATACAATAGGCCCCCAGCCCCTGAAGGGGGAGCTTTTGATTTGCAGGGTGTATTTTCAGGGGAAGCATAATAACAAAACAGTCCGGCTATCAATAGTGATGGCCGGACTGTTTTATTAGCGATTGTGGCAATGGAAAAAGGTATCGGGCATTAAATGCGGCTGTCTTTTTTACCGTTGATGCAGATACTGTTTAAACGTATAAAAACTTGTATTTTTTTTGTAATTTGTTGATGCCTCATTATAGATTATTTGCAATTAATTCTATAAAAATTGCAATTTTTTACCGTATTTTAGCATTGAAATTAATTTTAAGAAGTTTTTTGGGGTAATTAATGTAGGATTTTCTTCCGCTCCTTACTCGCCGGGTTTAAATAACCATTGTCGGCCAGCCAGTCGGCCAAACGTTGTGGCCAGGTGCTGATGGTTTGTAGTTTCGAGCGTTTGCCCATGTTAAAACCGTGGGCTCCCTGGGCATACAAATGCACTTCGATGGGCACCTTGGCCTCGCGGTATTTTTGCATCAAACTTACCACCGGCACCGCGCAGCATGGGTCGTCATTGGCAGCTAATAAAAAGGCTGGCGGTGCGTTGGCCGGTATCACATCCGGTATGTATAAAGGGCCGGGGTAAATTTGTATGATAAACTTAGGGCTGGCACTCTGTCTGTCAACAGAATCGGCAGCCTTAGGGTCGCCTTTACCATCGCCAAAAGCAACCATATCAACAACCTCTCCGCCTGCCGAGAAACCCATTAGCCCTATTCTGTTGGTATCCAGGCCATACTCTGCCGCCTTGCTCCGTACCAGCCGCATTGCCCTATATCCATCCTGTTTGGCGTGTACATCAATTTTATAAGGCGATAGGGTATCACGGCCTAAACGGTACTTTAGCACAAATACAGTAATCCCCAACTCGTTGAGATACCTGGCCGGTTCGACACCCTCGGCAGTATAAACTAACAAGCGGTGGCCGCCGCCAGGGCATATCACCACAGCCGCGCCATTGGCTTTACCTGTCGGCGGAGTAAAAACCGTAAGTGACGGGTTGTGGATGTTTTTTACCCAGTAATCCTTTGCCTGCTCGGGCTCATTTCGCCTGTTTTCGAAACCGGGTGCACCATTTGGCCAAAGTGGTATAACGGTAGGTTTGTCTTGCGCCAAAGCAGCAAACGAGGTAATAAAAAGTGCCAGCATTAGGTAAATACCGGCTGTTGTGCTCTTGTTCATAATCAATAGTTGAGGGTTCATAGTCGGAAAGTCATATTTCCAATTAAGCGTCTGTTCAATAAACTTTTATCTAAAATAATGGTTATTATTGATAATGATAGCTAATAACTATTAACCATCAGCAATCGACTAAATAGTAAAAAAATTATGGCAAATTTCCAGGATATAATAGCTTCAGAAATTCCGGTACTGGTTGATTTTTCGGCCGAGTGGTGCGGCCCCTGTAAAATGATGCCGCCTATACTAAAGGATGTAAAACACGCCCTTGGCGATAAAGTAAAGATCATCAAGATTGATATTGATAAAAACCCGCAAGCGGCAAGCGCATACCGTGTACAAAGTGTACCAACGTTAATGATATTCCAAAAAGGACAAACCAAATGGCGCCAGGCCGGTGTTGTGCAGGCAAGAGAACTGCAGCGTACGGTGGAGATGTTTATATAAGCCTCACCCCGGCCCTCTCCAAGGGAGAGGGGGTAAAACAACGATCTATTAAATAATTACATAACCAACGCGCCAATCAAAAGTGCTCTCCTTTGGAGAGGATTTAGGTGAGGCCAATGAGATCAAATATGGCAACTATCGAAAGTATCCAGAACGCATATATTGATTATGTGCTAACCGAAGGCTCGGAGCCTAAGTCGGTATATATATTCGCGAAGCAAAACGAAATGTCCGAAGCTGAGTTTTACCAGTTCTTTGGCTCATTTGAAGCCGTGGAGCAGGCTATTTGGGCAGGTTTTACAAATAAAACTATCGCCGAAATAAAGAGCCAGGAAGTTTGGGCGCAATATTCTGCCCGCGAAAGGGCTTTGTCTTACTTTTATGGTTTTTTTGAGTTGCTTAAGGGCAGCCGAAGCTTTGCTATTTATTCCATCAAAAAACAACCAAGAGGTTTTACTACGCCACGTGTGTTTGAACCGATGAAAACGGCATTCGAAAGTTTTGCCGAAGATATACTGAAGGAAGGGATAGAAACCACAGAACTTACCGACCGTAAATTTTTTAGCAAACGTTATAAAGACGCGCTTTGGGTGCAATTTGTATTCGTACTCAACTTTTGGGTAAATGATAACTCTACGGGATTTGAGAAAACGGATGAGGCTATCGAAAAAGGCGTCAATGTAACGTTCGACCTTTTTCAACGCTCGCCCATCGACAATTTGTTTGAGTACGGAAAATTCCTGGTGAAAAACGGCGGGATGTAAAGAAGTATGGACTTTTAAAATTATTATGACAGATAGCGAAACAGATTTTCCATCAGCTGGTGGAGAATATTCACAGGGAGCTTCGCCCGAACAAAATAGCATACCAACAACCAAGGTAGAACGTAGCGCCAAATTTGTAAAAACAGGGTTTAAAATAGGCGGCAATTATATTAAGCATTACTCAAAAAAACTGTTCAACCCGGATATGGATAAATCTGAGCTGAACGAGGATAATGCAGCTGATATTTACCAATCATTGAGCGAGCTTAAAGGCAGCGCCCTTAAAGTAGCACAGATGCTCAGCATGGATAAAAACCTGCTGCCACAGGCCTATGTAGATAAGTTCACACAATCGCAATACAATGCGCCGCCACTTTCGGGCCCGCTGATTGTGCAAACGTTCAGGAAATATTTCGGTAAAAATCCTGATCAGATCTACGATAAATTCAACATTCGGTCGAACAATGCCGCATCGATAGGGCAGGTTCACCAGGCCGAACTCAACGGTAAGAAACTGGCCGTAAAAATTCAGTATCCCGGTGTGGGCGAATCTATCTCGTCCGATCTGAAACTGATCAAGCCATTTGCCTTCAGAATGCTGGGCATGAGCGAAAAGGAATTGAATGTGTACATGAGCGAGGTTGAAGAGCGCCTGCTGGAAGAAACCGACTACGAACTGGAAGTACGCCGCTCTATAGAATTCTCTACCGCTTGTGCCAATTTGGATAATGTAGTATTCCCTACTTATTACCCGGAGTTGAGCAGCAAGCGCATTATTACTATGGATTGGCTGGAAGGTAAACACCTTAAAGAGTTTTTGGCCACCAACCCATCACAGGAATTGCGGAACCGGGTAGGACAGGCCCTTTGGGATTTTTACAATTTTCAGCAACACGAGATGCGCGCTGTGCATGCCGACCCGCATCCTGGTAACTTCCTGATAACACCCGAAGGCAAATTGGGATGTATTGATTTTGGTTGTATTAAAGAGATGCCCGAGGATTTTTACTATCCTTTCTTCTCGCTTACTTCAACCAATCTGTTGGATAATAAGGAAGAAACTATTAAAGCCTTTCGTTTGCTGGATATGATCCGTAAGGATGATACCCCAACGCAGGTTGAGTTTTTTTATGGGCAGTTTAAAGAAATGATAAGCCTGTTTGCTATGCCTTATATTGATGATCACTTCGATTTTAGCCAATCAGAGTTCTTCGACAAGCTTTTTGCCTTTGGCGAGCGCCTTTCAAAAATGCCCGAGTTTAAACAGGCGCGGGGCGTTAAACACTTTATATATGTAAACCGCACCAACTTTGGCCTGTACAATATATTACATGAATTGAAAGCCGAAGTAAAGACAGATACATTTAAGCCACACGTGGTTTTGGAATATTGATAACTACCGGCCCTCTCTTTCTGGAGGGGGCTTTTGAATTTGCATATCAAGTAGTTTCATAAGGACGCCATATAATTAAGTTATCCGCTGCATCTCTTCTATTAATCTGCTAATAATAGCTATCCGTATTATTTTTCCTGCCTGATAATTAGCACCTTAAACATTTAAGTCAAGTAAATATTAAAAACAGTTTGCATAAGTGTTAAAAGCGCGTACCTTTGCAGCCCGCAAATAAGGAAGCGGGAAAGTTCTTAGAAAGGTTATTGAAGGGTTTTTTGAAGCAGGAATAGGGGAGAGGGAATAAAAACGAGGCTCAAAAAAACTTCAGATAAAATTTCGGAAAGCAAAAAAGTTTACTACTTTTGCACCCCGCCACCGAGGGAGAAAAGAGAGAGGGGTAGGCGGACAAAACGGAAGGGATTCTTTGAAGATCGAGAGATAAAAAAAAGAAAAAATAAGTTTTGGAAAAGTAAAAAGGAATACTACCTTTGCAGACCCAAACGGAGGGTTGCTTTGAGGAGCAAAAGAAGTTAAAAAGCCGGAGCGATTCCGGTAATAGAAATGACAAATCAGACAAGGTAACTTGTAAAGATTATATAGCGGATTCGGATGA
>NZ_FODR01000012.1 GCF_900110415.1 Mucilaginibacter sp. OK283 | reverse complement strand
GAGCCGATGGTACTGCGGTAAAACGTGGGAGAGTAGGTCGGTGCCAAATCTTAAATCAAGCCCTTGCTGGAAACAGTCAAGGGCTTTTTTGCGTTCCTTTAGTTCACTCGTTCATTAGTCATTAGTCATTGGTGTTCGGTTGGATACCATACAAACCGGTCATAGTATCTCAACATTATATAAACCGGAGCATTGCACCATGTTGTAAACTAACAAACCCATATATTCAGGGTGGTTTGTTTTTCGATTAATAGCGTAATTTTACCGCCATGAAGCTATATATTAAAAATATGGTTTGCAGCCGCTGCAAAATGGTTGTAAAAAGCGAGCTTGAAAAAGTGGGCTTACAGGTGCTTGATGTTGAGCTTGGCGAAGTGGAAATTAAAACCCCTCCAACAAACCAACAGCAAATGGAACTGACAGCCTCATTAAACAAATTGGGGTTTGAGCTGATTGACGATCAGAAAAGCCGCCTGATTGAACAAATTAAAACAATCATCATTGAGCAGGTACATTATACTGATGCCCCGGCGCCTTTAAAACTCTCGGCGGTGCTGGCAGACAGGCTCAATTACGATTATGGCTATCTCAGTAACCTTTTTTCGGCAGTTGAGGGCTCTACTATCGAAAAATATTACATCACCCAAAGGATAGAAAAAGTTAAGGAACTGCTGGTTTACAACGAGCTCAGCCTTTCCCAAATTGCTTACCAGCTGGGTTACAGCAGCGTGGCATATTTGTCAAGCCAGTTTAAACAGCTTACCGGGATGACCACATCTGCATTTAAAAATCTGCAAGGCAGCAAGCGCAAAAATATTGAAGACCTGTAAATGTTATAAAGCATAGCCATAATCCTGTAACAGCACAGGGCATAAGCCGCAGTAAATTTGTGTCAGTTAATTAAAACTCAATTATCATGACACATACCTATAACATTACCGGAATGACCTGTACCGGTTGCCTGGCCAAAGTTCAAAGCCTATTATCGCAGGTAAACCACGTTCAAAAAGTAGATATTTCCCTTGCCGAAGGAACGGCTGATATTACCATGAACCGGCACATTGGCACAGCCGATTTGCAGAAAGCGCTTGCCGCGCATCCAAAATACCAGTTAACCGATGCTAAGCCTCATCACCGGAATATAGTAGACAATGTTGACGATGCCGGGAATAAAACCTGGCTGCAAACATATAAACCCATCCTGCTCATCTTCGGCTATATTACCGTGGCTGCTATCATAGCGGGCTATAATGCAAAAAGTTTTGATCTGATGGTGGCCATGCGCATTTTTATGAGTGGCTTTTTTCTTGTGTTCTCATTTTTTAAATTACTGGATATCCGGGGCTTTGCCGATAGTTATGCCATGTATGATGTTGTTGCCCGCGCCTGGCGCGGATGGGGATATCTGTATGTTTTTATCGAACTTGGTTTAGGCCTGTCATTTGCAGTTAACCTTGCGCCATTCATCATTAATATCGTTACTATCGTGGTAATGTTGGTAAGTTTAATCGGGGTATTAAAAAGCGTGCTCAGCAAGCAACAAATCCGTTGTGCATGCCTTGGGGCCGTATTTAACCTGCCTATGAGCACTGTTACCATTATTGAAGATGGGTTGATGATAGTAATGGGCATAGCTATGCTTTCCCTGTTGTAATTTAACGCAATAGGTTGGATGTTTTTTTGAAAAACGTTACCTTGGGTTATGAATATTGGCGAGATAACCTGTGGTAATTTTCTGCTCCATAATTACTTTCGGGTCATGGGCCGGGGGCTTGCAGTCGCAGGAAAAATTACAGGTGGTTCCATAGCCGCCGGTAATTTTATTTCAGTCTGCCAGGTACTTGTAAAAATTAAAAGTGTAGAATTTGTGAGGGTGCCGGGAGGGGAGCTTATCGGCTTAATATTGGATATGGCTGAAAGTAACTGGATAGAAACCCAACTTGATAAACTAAAAGGACAAACCCTTTCGATAATAGCCGACGAAGTAAGCTAATTGCACTTACATCCTAAACCTCAACGAAACTGATCTCCCCAAAGCTTGCGCCAGTTCGGGATCAATCAGCGGGCCGTTACCTTGCTGTATCCATACACTGCGTTCATCTTTTTGAAGAGTGATTGTTTCGCCGTTCAGCAAAATTTCAAGTTCGCTGGTAGTCTTGTTTATTGGCGATGTGTTAACCTGGTAAACAAGGTCGGTATCGTTGTACGTTATTCTTAGTGGCAGTCCCATCTGTGTCTTCTCTCCGGGTAAATATACAAATCCAGGCATCTAAAAAAGCAAAAAGAAACTACAATTACACCACATTATATGCAAATATCTAATTACCAGCGAATTAAAAACCATGCACAGGAATATGCCATTAAGCCGCCAACTGGTATTCTACCTTTTCAATCAGGTTGTTGATACCAAACGGCTTGTGAAGCACATCATCAGGGGCTCCACTTTGGTTTAAAAATTTGCCAATATCATCCGCGGCCGAGCAAATGATAACCGGCAGGTTTTTGGTGTCGCGGTTAAGTTTTATCAGCTTGTAAATATCACGACCATCCATACCTGGTAAAAGCACGTCGAGGATTATCAAATCGGGGTGTGTGGCTTTAATATCATTGAAAATATTACCGGCGTCACTAAACGATACCACGTCATATCCGCTGGCTGTTAAAATATAGGTCATTACCTCTATCATCAGCTCATCATTATCAAGTATCAATATTTTCTTTGCCATGCTCTTTTCCATCCCTTCTTGTTTAGGTGTGCAAAGCGCATGCCATTGATTAACTTGCAGTTAAACTATATTTTACCGTAGTGAAAGGAGTACACATTATGATATGATTTTAACATATTTAGCATTAATTGCACCCGTTTTTTCGGTAGTTAATAGATGAGTTTTGTTACATTTGGCTGGATAAAAGATTTACGAGATAATGGATATTGTTAATATAAAGAAACTGGCGAAGGAGCTCAATATTTCTACGTCAACTATTTCGAGGGCTTTTAACGGCAACCCTGATATTAATAAAGATACCAAAGAACGCATCCTGGCTTTTGCCAAAGAGCATAACTTTTTGCCCAACCATTACGCCAGTAACCTTCGGGATAAAAAAACCAAAACGCTGGCTGTTATTATACCCGAAATAGCCAACGACTTTTTTTCGCAAGCCATAAACGGCATTGAAGAGGTTGCCCGTAAAAAGGGTTTTTATATTTTGCTGTATAGAACCGATGATGTTTTTGAAAAGGAAGTTTCATTTGTAAATTACCTGAACAACGGAAAGGTTGACGGTATCATCATGTCGGTATCGGGCGAGGCCAACGACCATAATTACCTGCGCCAGCTGGAATCAAAAAATGTTCCTGTTGTGTTTTTCGACAGGGTATATGAAGATATTGATGCAGCTAAGGTAACCACCAATGATTATGATAGTAGCTTTGATGCCACAGAGCATCTGTTGCAAACAGGTTGCCGCAGGATAGCCTACCTGGTAGTAAACAAAAGTATTTCTATTGGACAGGTGCGTATGCAGGGTTATATGGATGCCCTTAAAAAGCATAAAGTAGCCTTTGACGATGAACTGGTGATTGATTGTAGTAACGATGAAAAGGTAAACTACAAGATATTGGCCAAGGTATTGCAGGAAATAAAACCCGATGGGATTTTTAGCTCGGTTGAGCGTTTGGCATTTGCCACTTATTATGTTTGTAACGATTTGGGAATACAAATTCCCAAGCAATTGAAAATAGTTAGTTTTTCCAGTTTGGGAATAGCTCCCTTGTTAAGCCCTGCCCTATCAACAATTACCCAGCCTGCTTACGAAATGGGGATCAAAGCTGCTAACCTCCTTTTTGAAGCACTGGAGCATAAAACGGCATCAAACCACAAGCGGCACGTGGTTTTAAAATCTAAATTGTTTATCAGGAGGAGTTCTTTGGGTGAGTAATATTTGTTCATGGGCTATAGCTCATGGTTCATTGTCTGATTTAGCAATATATATAAGTAAACAGGCGACAGATATTGCCATCGCCTGTTTGTTTATCTCCATGATCTATGAACCATGAACAAAAAATTAAACATGTATAAACAGGTCGCTTTTTGGCCTGCGCACTTTAAGCATTTTGCTGTAAACGTCATCGTCGGCACGGTAGCCAACGGCGGCAATAACAGAGGTGGTTAAGCCTAATTCCTTTAAACCCAGTATCTCATCAAATTGGGCGGCATCAAAACCTTCCATTGGCGCTGCGTCAATACCTAATTCAGCAGCTTCGGATACCAATACACCCAAAGCAATGTAAGTTTGCTTATGCGACCAGGCTAATTTTTGCTCATCTGTATGGCTGCTTAATCTGCCTAAAATCATTTGCTCGTACCCGGCAAGGCTTTCACGTTCTACGCTACGAATATCGGCAACCAGGTCGATAAATTTTTTGCCAAAAGCTTCGTCCAACGAAGTTAGAGAGGCAAAAACGAATAATGCCGATGAATCTGTGATTTGAGGTTGGTTATAACCTGCTGCACGCAACTTTTGTCGTGTTTCGGCATCCTGAACTACAATCACTTTGAATGATTGTAGGCCATATGACGATGGAGCCAGTTGTATGGCGCTTAGCAATTGATCTAACTGCCCGGCGTTTATTTTTTTAGAAGGGTCGAATTTTTTTACAGCGGCCCTTTTTTGTAATTGATCTATTAGTGACATGACGATTTCTAATTTTGTTGAGACAAAAATAGATGTTTAAACATTTAAATTCGTCATGTCACCGTAAACTATAAATTGGCTTTAGCTTTCAGTTCGTCTTCTTTATCGCTTTCTTCTTTTTTAAGCCGTCGTTTTTCCTGGCGAATGTCTTTCCGGGTTTTGCCGGCTGTATCAATATTATCAATCCGGTTTTTATAATCCAGCTTAAGGGCTTCAATCTGCTCTTTAAGCTTTTCTTTGGCCGTTTTTTCTTTTTGCTTTTCTACCTGTTCTTTCTTTTGCTCTACGCTATCTTTTTTACCAAAAAGGCGCTGAAAAAAGGTTGGCTTTTTTACAGGTTCTTCAATAACGGGTAACGTTTCATTGTCATCGTTTCCACCCTGTTTCATCAGGCTATCAGCTTTTGCGGTATCAATAGGCGCAATTCTTTCCCTTAAACCTTCCCTTAACCTAACGTTATAAAATCCGTAGGCGCTGGTATCGCGTGGTGTAAGGCCCTTTTCGGCCATCAACTTGCCTATCAGGTTAAAGTAGCCATGCAAGCCGGGCCTCAGGCTGCCATCGGGCTGAAACGCGTATAAGCCCCCTTTAGGGTACGGAACAATGCTGGCCAGGTAAATACTCTCGCCGAGGGTAAGCTCTGACGGCGATTTGCCAAAATAAAAATGCGATGCCTCATTAATACCGTATATGTTGCGGCCCCATTCAATGATGTTCAGGTAAACCTCCAACATCCGGTTTTTGGTCATAATGCGGTTGTTTTCGATGATCCAAACAATCAATATTTCCTCAATTTTGCGGACCAGGTTTTTATCGCGGTTTAAAAACGAGTTTTTAACCAGCTGCATAGATATACCGCTGGCACCGCGTTTAAACTTTTTGGTTTTAAAATCGGTTGCCAATGATTTGCGGAACGCTTCTTCTACAAAGCCATGGTTGTTATAAAATGAAGGATCTTCGGCAGTCATAACCGCGTTGCGCAGATTGGGGGCTATTTGTTCCAGCGGTGTAAATTCGGGGTTGTCCGGGCCAATGAGGTGCGGCGCCTGCGGCTTTCCTTTTTCGTAAGGCGTGTAAACAAACGGGCTGTTCAACTTACCCAGATCTGTTTTGCCATATTTAATTATCCGGAAGCCATCCTTATCCAAACGAGAATCAAATTGCAGGTCGTCTATCTTAGTTGCATCCATATAAAAATGCATGCTATATTTCAGCTTTCCGGCAACCTTAATGCCATCCAGGGCATCAAACATTCCCTGTGGAAAGGAGTCAAAAACATCGGTGGCATTAAGCCAGTCGGTATTCATTTTAAGCTCATATATTTTGGTTGGATTGAGCGTGTATTTTACATACGGCCTGGCTACCAGGTTTTTTATATGAATTGTTGACGAACTATCAATAGACACGTAATTACTACCCACAAACAAATTGGCATCAATGGATGCCTTAGGAAAAACAATATCGCCGGGCGATAAGCCGGGATGATTGATGAGCAGGTTACTTACCCCCCATGATCCGTAAATCCGGGTTTCGCCCCCACTATGTTCAACCTTGGTTAATTTGGTTGATATGGTATCGGCATTTATTTTCAGGTGAAGTTTTTCCTGTATAATGGGCAATTCTATCTTTTTGCCATCGGCATAAAGTTTTATATCGATGTTTTTATCAGATGGGTGCATTTTACCCATAAAATGCCAGGTAGATTCGCCGTTATCAACATCAATGGTTGAAGTAAGGTTACCATCTTTTATCTGCGCTGTTTTTGCAAGTAGTTTTAATTGTGTGCTATCATCCTTAAAACTTACCACAAAATTGCTCAACGTAAGATTATCGGGTATTTTATATAGCACCTCGTTAACCAGGTTGTTGGCCAGTACTGATAGATCGGCCTTGGTTGTTGATGTAGTGTCGCGTTTCTTTTTAAACAAAAAATCAAAGTTTTTAACCCCTTTAATATTCGTGAGGTTGATAAAGCCATCCTGTAATAAAACATCCGATAATTTAATGTTACCAACTATAAGTGGTAACAGCTTAACACTCACCACAAAGTTTTTGATGCGCAGCAGGCTGTCACGCTGCTCGGGCACTATCGTAACATCCGAAAAAGAAACTGTTGCGGCGCCGGTAAAATGGGCCGAGCCGATTTTTACATCCAAATTATAATCGTGCTTTGCTTTTGCAGTAGCTTTGACGATAGCTTTTTGGAGCAGGGCCTCGCGTTTTGAATAGGCAATATAACCGCCTATTAACAATATGAGGAACAGCGGGATAAGGACAAATGCGGCTATGCGTATATATTTAGGGTTAAGGCGCTTCATAAGTAAATTTTTCCAAAACTAAACTAATTCTTATCCCCTGCAAACGGTTGTTTCTGTAATTTGTTTCCTGCTTAAACACAAATCAACCACTCGTTTTCATAAATTTGCCATAATATTATGATAATCACTAAAGAACAAGTTTTACAAGCACTGGGTAATGTTGAAGAGCCAGACCTGAAAAAAGACCTGGTTACCCTCAACATGATACAGGATATACATATTGATGGCAACAAGCTTAGCTTTTCGGTTATATTAACCACGCCTGCCTGCCCGCTAAAGGCCATGATTGAAAATGCCTGCCGCAATGCTATCAGCTACTTTATCAGCAAAGATGTTGTGGTAGATGTTAACATGACATCGCGCGTTACCACGCAGAAAAACACCGGTGTACCGGGTGTTAAAAATATCATCGCGGTAGCATCGGGTAAAGGTGGCGTTGGTAAATCAACCGTTGCTGCTAACCTGGCATTGGGCCTGGCAAAATCGGGCGCCAAGGTGGGATTGATTGATGCAGATATTTACGGCCCATCTGTACCCATTATGTTTGGGCTGGAAGGTGCGCGCCCGCAGGCAAGCGCGGTTGACGGCAAAACCCGCATTGAACCGATTGAAAAATATGGCATAAAGTTATTGTCGATAGGTTTTTTTACCGATCCAAACCAACCGGTTCCATGGCGCGGGCCAATGGTATCAACAGCTGTAAAACAACTGTTTAATGATGCCGATTGGGGCGAGCTGGATTACCTGGTGGTAGATTTGCCCCCGGGCACAGGCGATATCCATATTACTATTACGCAAACCTTCCCGGTTACCGGGGCGGTTATAGTAACTACGCCGCAAAACGTGGCTTTGGCCGATGCCCGCAAAGGAGTAGGTATGTTTATGATGCCGGCCATCAATGTGCCGATACTGGGCGTGGTTGAAAACATGTCGTATTTTACGCCGGCCGAACTGCCAGACAACAAGTATTATATTTTTGGCAAAGGCGGCGGGCAGAAACTGGCTGAACAACTGGATGTGCCCTTTTTAGGCGAGATCCCCCTGGTAAAAAGCATCAGCGACTCGGGCGACGCAGGTACCCCGGCAATTTTGGAGGCTGATGGTGTAATGACCAAAGCCTTTATTGACATGGCCCAGCGCGTAGCGCAGCAGGTAGCTATATCAAACGCGAAAGCATTTGAAGCGAGCCTTGAGTCAGAAGTCTAAAGTTCTAAGTCTTGAGTCGTAGGTACCAAGTCAGAAGTAGCAAACGGTCTTTTTTGACTCAGATCTTAAGACTTTGGACTAACCACTTTAAGTATAAAATATATTGCAAATTATTGATAACTTTACTTTAGTTATAAATTAGTAAAAATGAGTTTATTAAGTCAGGTTGAAGCAGCTTTAGATACCATTCGTCCGTATCTGGAAGCTGATGGCGGGAATGTTTCAGTTGAAGAGATTACGCCCGAGGGTGTTGTTAAATTAAAATTATTGGGTTCATGTGGTTCATGCCCTATGAGCATCATGACCCTTAAGGCCGGCATTGAGCAAGCCATAAAAAAAGCAGTGCCCGAAATTACCAGTGTTGAAGCATTAAACCTTACCGACATTGATGATCCGAATGCGGTGTTGCCAGAAAATTTAAGATAGTGTTAAGTATTGTTAAATCCTGTTTGTAATTTACTGTATTAATTATTTTTGAGCAACTTTTTGAAACTATTTGGCGTTATTAAGGTAACTACAGCAAATAGGTGTTTAAGTATATGAAGTACCTGGTTATTATATTTTTATTGTTTGCATCGGTTGCGGCGTTTGCACAAAAACACGATGACAGGCCACTTGTGCAATTTACGGGCGTAGTACATAATGCCGATAGTACGGATGTTATTGTGCCTTATGTATCAATTACCAATACATCTTTTCATAACCAGGTTTACTTAAGTAATTATAAAGGCTATTTTTCATTTGTGGCACATGAGCAGGATACCCTGCGCTTTACCTGCGTTGGTTACGGGCAAATACTGGTGGTTATACCATCAAACCTGAATACCAAAAGCTATACTTTACAGGTAAACCTTAAGCCGCAAATTATTAACCTGCCTACATTTCACGTATTTCCGTGGGCTACTACAGACGAGTTTAAGAAAGATTTTTTGGCCATAAAACTTGCTGATGACGATCTCGAAATTGCGCGTAAAAACATCAGCAAGGCATCATTATCAGCCTTGTATAATACCTTGCCCAGGGATGCACAGGAAATACAATCGGCAAACGCGCAATCAATGCACAACACTATCCTCAACACGCATTCACTTACACCCAACCCGCTACTTAACCCCCTGGCCTGGGGCAGCCTGATCAAGCAGATATCAGATGCGGATAGTAAGTAAGTCGTAAGCCCGGAGTATAAAGTCAAAAGTCTGTTTTGGTGCAATAAAAAAACCTACTGATGTAGGCTTGCTTTTATAAGATATGTTGACTTCTGACTAATGACTTAAAACTTCAGACTTATCTCCCCTTTTTAACAGCCGGAAATTTCATCTTATATTCAACATTCACAGCGCCTTTTGAAATATCGTTCAGTTTTTTTTCGATAAGGCGTTTGCGTAGCGGGCTCAGTTTATCGGTAAATAGTTTACCTTCAATGTGGTCATATTCGTGCTGGATAATACGGGCGGCCATGCCTTTAAAGGTCTCTTCGTAGTGTTTCCAGTTTTCATCGTAGTAGGATATCCTGATAACCGGTTTACGGTAAACATCTTCACGAATATCCGGAATGCTCAGGCAGCCTTCGTTAAAGCCCCACTCTTCGCCGGTTTCGTCTATTATAGTTGCGTTTATAAATGCTTTCTTAAAGTCTTTAAGTTCGGGTTCATCATCATCAAACGGGGTGGCATCAACCACAAACAAACGCATAGACATGCCTACCTGCGGGGCTGCCAGGCCAACGCCACGAGCACCGTACATAGTTTCAAACATGTTATTAACTAATTCTTTAATATGTGGATATTCATCCGGCTCAATGGCTGTTGCTTTCTTTCTTAAAACAGGGTCTCCGTAAGCGATGATAGGGTACTTCATTTTGCAAAAATACAGGTTTATTACTTAGGCTCAAACTTCAATGTAATAAGCCTGTCATTATCAAATATTTCGTTGCCTATTTCCAGCAATTGTTCGGCGGTAACGGCATTTATTTTGTCGAAAATATCTTCCAGCGTATCAATATGATTAAAATCCAGCAGGCTTTTGGCCATTGATATAATCAGGCTCATGCGGTTCTCTTCGGCAAGAGCTATTTGCCCAATAAACTTTTGCTTGGCCTGGTGCAACTGCAGGGTGCCCAGTTTTTGATCGCGTAGCTTCTTCAGTTCCTTGTGTACCAGGCGCGACGCCTTTTCGGCCTTTTCGTTATCCGTGCCAAAGTAAACCGAGAAAATACCGGTATCGCTAAACGGGGTATAGTTTGATTCGATGGTGTAAGCGATGCCATACTTTTCGCGGATCTCGAGATTTAAACGGCTGCTCATCCCCATGCCGCCCAACAAGTTATTAAGCAGTAATAACCCGTATTTATGCCGATGAGATGATGGGTAAGCCTGCCCGCCAATAATACAATGCGTTTGCGATATTGGCTTTTTAACAATTACAATGCCGCTGTTATTTGCCTTTGGTGCAATCCTGTTTTTTTTGGGGTGATGAGCCTCTATCCCGCCGAAATATTTTTCGCACAGCTTTACTACCTTCTTAAAATCGTAGTTGCCATGTACAGCAAATATCATTTCGGATGTGCTGTAATTGGCTTTAATAAAGGCCCGCATATCATCGCTGTTCATGCGGCCAACGGTTTCAGGTGTACCCAAAATGTTTTTACCAAAAGGATGGTCCTTAAACAGCAATTCCTCAAAGTCGTCTTGTATGGCTTCTTCGGGCTGATCGAGGTATGAGGCTATCTCGTCAAGTATTACGCCGCGTTCCTTTTCCTGTTCATCTTCGGGGAAGGTAGAATGGAACAGAATATCCTCAAACAAATCAATAGCCCGTTCCAGGTGCTGGTTAAGCAATGAGGCGTGGATGCAGGTATATTCTTTGGTAGTATAAGCGTTTAAATCGGCACCAACAAGCTCCAGCCTGTTCAGGATCTGGTTGGTGTTGCGCCGTTCTGTTTCTTTAAACAACAGGTGCTCAATAAAATGGGCAAGGCCTTCCTGCCGGTTGGCTTCATCGCGCGAGCCTGCGTTTACAATAAAGCAGCAATGCGTTATTGTAAATGGCGATTGTTTGTACAAAATACGGATGCCATTGGCTAAGGTGTGGGCCTGGTAGTCGATCATATAAGAGTGCAAAGATAACGTTATATATGTTACAATTATTTTACGCACAACTTGCAAGCGATTTTACTATTTTAGTAGATTAAATTTGTACCGCCGAAGCATTAACAGTAATGCGATATAACCGGCAATACCCCGTAAAAATAAATCGATCAATGAAAATTAAAATTGCAGACCTTGAGTTTGAGCCCCTTATTAATGCCGAAACGATTGAAGAACGTGTAAAAGCTATTGGCCTACAGTTAAATGAAGATTTTAAACAGAGTATTCCGGTATTTGTGGGAGTACTTAACGGAAGCTTCTTGTTTATTGCCGACCTGATAAAGCAAATTTCTATCCCCTGCGAAATCTCGTTCACAAAGCTGGCCTCCTATTATGGCGGCACTACCAGTAAACTGAAAATCCGCGACGATATTGATTTAATTGTGGATATAAAAGGCCGCGACGTGCTGATTATTGAGGATATTGTTGATACCGGAAACACCGTACATTACCTGATAGACAAATTGAAACAACGTGGTCCGGCTTCTATTAAAGTATGTTCATTGTTGTTAAAGCCTGCTGCCCTGCAAAAGAAAATTGACGAGCTAAAATATGTTGGTTTTGAAATCGAAAATGAATTTGTAGTGGGCTATGGGCTGGATTATAAAGAAATGGGCAGGAATTTGGATGCTATTTATAAGAAGGTATAGATTGATTTTCGAGGTGGAATTTTAAAATCGGGCTGAATTATTTTCCGATATCTAACATCCCAACAAAATGCCCCTGAAAAAATTCAGAGGCATTTTGTTAGTCTCTATATATAAAATCGGATGTTATCTGTTTAAATCATTTACAGCTAACCTGTCCAGGTTAGGGATGACACCAACAAGGGCGAATAGTTTATTCGTTCAATAGTTTAAGGGCTGTTTGTTTAGAAATTTCGATAACCGTTCCGTGCGCCATTTTAAGATCAGTTGGTTGGCGTTTCCAAGTGTTCAGATCTTTCGAGGTAAATATGTAGGCAAAATCGCTCTCGAAGGGATCTGTAAACATGCAATAGTTTGAACCTATTTTTACTATCGACGGGCCTTCATCACCTGTTGATGGGGTCACCGGCCCATGTTCATCGCCCCAGGGCCCTTCCGGGCTTTGGCTGGCCCGATAATAAATATTAGGAATATGGGTGTTATCGTCCTTTTTATAAAATAAAAGGTAGCGTTTGTGGTCCTTATAAATAAAAGCATCTATCGGCCCCTGGTTGCCGGCTGCACCGCCCGCCGGCGATCCGTTGCGGAAAAGAACAGCGGGCTTGCTAAATACCTTGAAATCCTTTGTAGTTACAAAATATATCCTGCCTTCTCCTCCTTTTTTCCACGGACCGATATTTGACGACCAATAGATCATATAGTTTTTCTTTTGAGGGTTAAAAAATATTTCGGGTGCCCAGCAATTGTTGGTACTATCTATACCTGAACCTACAGGAATGGCTTTTTCCTCTCCCCATTTTGCCGGATCTTTGGATTCGGCATAGCCAATGTTCTTACCTTTCCACCCTGTGGTCCATACCATCCGGAAAATTCCATCTGCTCCCAGGTTGATGCTGGGGTCCCTGATCAGCTTTTCGCCCACCTGTGGTGTTGCTACAACCTTTCCGTGGTTAACGGGCAGCCAATTGATACCATTTGTGCTTATAGCAAGGTTAACACCGGCGTCCTGCTCAACAAAATACGAAAAAAGGAAAAATTGCTTTGCATTGGTATCAAGCTTTGTTTGCGCATTAGCTACGCCGGCGCGCACTGTCAGCAAGGCGATCAGTTGAATAAGTACCGTTTTTTTCATCATTTTTATTGTTGGTTAAAATCTGTCAATGCAGTTATTTTGTATTATTACCCAGCGGCAACATCGTTCAGGATAAATCCATATTCGCCGGTGGTGTCATTTAATGAATACGACGTGACCGCTTTTGACGATGCCGTTTTCGTTAAAACGCTCCACAGTAAAGTAATAGCTTTGTTTGCTATTTAAATTTCCAATTTCGGCACCGTTTTTTCCATTTACCTGGTAGTTCTGATACAATTTGCCGGGTGCTATGCCATACCTGATATTATAGCCTGCTGAAGATTGAGCGGCAGGCCAGTTTAAACGAATACGGCACCTGTCGGCACTATCCCTCACTGCAGTAAAAGTAATTTTTTCTTTGGGCAGTTGCTGTAATGGCTTCCCAAATATCCGCAGCCCCCATAATGCGAAAGTGCCGCCGGGAACACTTACGTTCCTGATACGCACATACCTTGCAATTACAGGTTTAACCAATTCAATATAGGGGTGTGGGTTATCCAGCGCTGTTAACCAGGTATTGTTTATTAATTTCCAATGGGCATTGTCGGCCGATACTTCCAGTAAATAATCATAAGCGGCATTGGGTTTCCGCCCATATATCCCGGCATGATGATCGGCAAAGTTAATTTGTATCGCATTAATTCTGCTTCTGGCTTTCAAATCCATACTTATCCATTCCTTATCACTGCCGGTTGCAGCGCTCCAATATGTCCTGACATCCTCATCCGTCGCCAATGAAGCCTCATGCCCCTTAATTTGGGACGAAACCGAAACCGGCTTGTTGTAAGACAGCAACGCCCATCCTGTAGCCAGATCAGGGGGGTCGCTTATCCGGCTATCAGGTACAAAAAAAGGATAGTCGCCATAACCGGTGTAAGTATAAGCGTCATCCGGGGACCGGAAGAAAGCCGGAAAAATTCCCAACCGGCGCTCATACCGGTGATGTACCGATATGGTCATTGTCGAGATTCTCCAATAATTACCGTATTTGTCCTGGAAGGTACTGCTATGGCCCGCGCTGCCTATAAAGCCTCCCTGCCTGGCAGAAAACGGATTATTCGGGGCCAGGTGGAAAGGGCCTACCGGCGAATCGCCTGTGTAAAGCCCATCCGAATAGCTTTTAAATTCTGTTTCGGGACAAGCATATTGCAGGTAATATTTTCCTTTAACTTTTGTCATCCACGCCCCCTCAATCCATGGCCGTGAGGGCAGTTCGTTATGCTCACCCGAGCGTTCCCAGCCATTAACAGAACGATCGCTATTGATAAGCGAAACAGCCGGCGCTTTGGGCATCAGGGTTTTCATGTCGAGCTCTACAACAAAAATGGGATTGATATTTGAGCAGCCATAATAAAGATAAAGCCGGTTATCATCATCAAGAAACAAATCCGGGTCAACCAGGCTAATCGGAAACGCCGGATTGGCAACTGTCCACTTTCCGCTTTGCGGATTACCCGTTTTGTAAATCTTGCCTCCATCCTTTCCGGTAGAGGCCATAAACAAAACCGTATCTCCTATTACCACGGCGGTTGGCGCATAATCTTCCAACGGCAAATCATTCGTTTTTATAAGTTTCCATTGCTTCAGGTCGGGCGAGTGCCAATATCCTCCCGATTTGGAAGCAAAAAGGTAGTATTCGCCTTTAAAAACGATGACGGCAGGGTCGGCAGCCTCCCTGCGCGATGGCGTATCAAGGCAAAATCTGTAGTCAAGGTCCAGCGGGTTACATATGGTGTATCGTGCTTTTTGCCGGTTCTGTGCACGCAAGTCGTTGCATCCCCAAAATACAGTTAATAGTACCAGGCCGGAAACGAGGGCAACGGCCCTGAACATTTGTAAAATATAATCTTTTGTATGTTGGTTCATCTTTTCGGTGTGATGGCATTAATATAGCTTCATTTCCCATAGGCCCGGCGCACCGGATAGTATGGTTACCCTAACATACCTCGCCAATCCTATTTTACCGGCAACCTCCGGCGACCGCACTACAGTTTCGGTATTTGTTTTAACCGTTAACCACTTTTTTCCGTCGGTTGATTTCTCCAGCTTCCAGGTATGCCCTAAGGTGGAGGCCACAAAATACAACTCGCACCTGTTAATCTTTTTAGGCGATCCCAGGTCGGCTTCAAGCCAGGGCTGGGTATCTTTACCGGATGCCATCCAGAAAGTCCCGTTGTTGCCATCCACCGCATTTTCGGGCTTACCATTCATGATACGCTGAACGGCAACAACGCCTTCGCCCTTATCGCGGGGAGCAATGCCTGCAATACCGGATATCGCGGTGTCGATAATAGACTTGATTAAAGAATCAGGCTTGAAGCCCGATGCCTTAACAGCCACTGGCTTTATGGCCACGGGGTAGCTGTTTTTTAACAGTGAGCCTATGCCGGCGCGGTTTACCTTCACGGGTTTGATGGTGCCATCAGCATTAAAATCCAGTTTATTGGCAAAAACCTGCCGGGTTGTATAACCATTACCATATTCCAGGTAAAAGAAAACGTATTGCCCGGTGCCCGGCATTTCAAATACGTTGCCATGCCCCGGCCCCCAAACATTGGCAGCGATATCTGACTGTAGTATAATATCCGGACCGGAAGGGGCCGAATACGGCCCCAGGGGGCCGGTTTTGCTCATCATATAAGCATACACATAGTTGGAGCCGCCACTTAGTGTATAAACATAATAATAAATCCCCTTGCGCTTAAACAGGAAAGGGCCTTCAGAGTAGCCGGACCGCGAGGTTTGTATAAGTATTTTATCTCCTGTCAGGGTTTTCCAGTCGGGGCTAAGTTTCGATATATTTCTTTTCCTCCACACCAGGTAGGCCGACCCGTCATCATCAACAAACGGGTCGCCGTCAATATCATTCGCTACGGGTTTAGTCTCTTGGCCGGCTTTTTCGGGTTCGTTGAAGTAAACACCCGTGCCATTAGTAAAATGAAATGGCCCCTCGGGTATCGCGGCTGCCAGCAGGTAGGTACCCACCTGCCCGTCGGGTTTAACAATGGTAGCAAACATTTGGTATGCACCATCCTTTTTAAATACCTTCCCTGGCGCCCAAAAACGGAAGTAACCGGTTTTATCCGCGCCATTCCGGTCTTTGTAAGTATAAGGCTTACTCCAGTCAATAACCGGTAATATATTCCCGTTGTAGCTCCAATTAATCAGGTCGGGCGATTTCCATACCACTGGCGGGCCCATCCTGTCAAGCTTCTGGTCAATGTCTGATGTTCCGTAAAGATAATACACGCCATTGAACGTAACTACCGAGGGATCTGCGGAGTAATCCGGAATAACCGGATTAAATCCCGGCTGCTGGGCATAACATATACCGTTCAGGGCTGCCAATAACAGTGCGATGAAGAAATTTTTACTCAATATATAGTTACACATATTTATAGGTTGCTTTGTTGTGGTTTATAGGTTGCAGCCTGTTATAACATCCAGGTTGCGATATGGCAAAGATGCCGGCTCAAATGTTTCCTATTTGAAGTTCAAATATGAAACATTTTAATGATTGCCAAAGGGGGTAAATCGCTCAAACACCGGGGAAAATGATATTCGGCCTAACTTAATACCTATTATGTGCAGGTTTATCGTGGCAACTTTGAATGGCAGGCTCCATAATTTTCCTGCCGGGGCCGGCGTCCCTAAAAGCCGGCGAGTGGCCGCCTGCTCTTTTTAAACTTCAACGGATTTGTCAATAAGCTGCAGTATCGACCAAAAGCTAACGTCGGAATTTAGTCCTCGTGATTAATTTATTAAGTTTGTATACTGCCTATAGCAGGCTACACCTTCAACCTATGCATCAGTTCAGAACTTATTTTGAAAAATATTTTCCAATTGCCGATAACGACTGGGAAATATTCTCAAAAAAACTGACCCGGAAAGAGTTACCCAAAAGAAGCCTCCTGTTACAGGAAGGACAGGTTGAAAACCGCATTTCATTTATTGAAAAAGGTATTGTAAGGTTTTTTATCCGGCAATCGCTTGATAAAGAAATCACCTTTGCCATCATATTTGAAAACGAACTTATGTGCTGTTACGATTCTTTTTTGACGCGCCAGCCTGCCGAATATAATGCAGAAACAATTACCGAAACCATCATCTGGAGTTTTTCTTATGATGATTTACAGCAGCTTTATGCTACCATGCCGGTTTCAAATGTTCTTGGACGAATTTTGAGCGAAGAGATATACCTGATTAAGGCTAAAAGAGAGTTATCTGCATTAAAATACCAGGCAAAGGAACGATACCTCAATTTATTTAAAGAAAAGCCCCGGCTGGTTAAAGAGATCCCGCTAAAATTCCTTGCTTCCTACATTGGTATAACGCCCCAGGCGCTCAGCCGCATCAGGAAGCAAATTTATTAACATAGGTTCATTTTTCCTTTTTTTATAATTCGCCAGTTTTGCTTCAATCAAAACATGGCATTATGAAATCAATCAGGTATATCCCCATTAGTTTATTTGCGTCGATAATAGCTTTATGCGCGTTTACCGGCTGTAAAACCAGCCATTACCGCCCGGCTGTTTATTCATATTCAAAGCCACTACTATTAAATGACGGTATTGTTGTGGACAACCTGGATACACTCAAATCAGATTCCTCTAAAATCATCCAACTCACAAAACTGATACTTGCGGATAGTTTCCCTAACATTCACAGTTTATTAATCATGAAGGATAATAAACTTATATATGAACATTACTTTGCGGGGTACGATCAAAACAACGGGAAAAATTTGGGATACATCGATCACGGGGCCAGCGACCTTCATGACTGCCGCAGCATTACCAAAAGCGTTGTATCAGCCTGTATTGGTATCGCTATTGAACATAAGTTCATCGGTAGTATTGATGAACCAGTTTTTAACTACTTCCCGGAGTATGCCCGGTATAACGATTCTATAAAATCAAAAATCACCATCCGCCATCTGCTTACCATGACCAGCGGCTTAAGCTGGAACGAGTATATTTCTTATTCAAATCCGCTGAACAGCGAGGTTAGGATGAACCTTACTGTTGATCCGATTGGGTTTATATTAAACAGGGATACCAAATATAAGCCCGGCAGCTATTGGGTTTACAGTGGCGGCAACACGCAAATACTGGCCGAGATCATCAAAAAAACCAGTGGGATGCCGATAGATAAATTTGCCGAAAAGTATTTATTCGTCCCGCTGGGCATCAAAAAATTTGAATGGAACGGGCTCTTCTTTAAAAAATCCATGCCATCTGCTGCCTCGGGCCTGCGCTTAACATCAAGAGATATGCTAAAGATAGGCATGCTCTATATGAATGATGGCAATTGGAATAAACAACATGTTTTAACCAAAGCATGGGCCAATTCTTCTTTGAGCACTCATGTAGCCCGTAACGAGTTAAAGCTGATAAAAAAAGGAGGCTATGGTTACCAATTTTGGACATACCAGGAAACCATCAACAAACAAACCTATGATATTACCGAGGCCAAGGGCAATGGCGGCAACGCTATATTTTTTTGCAAATCGCTGCGGCTTGTAGTAGTAATTACTGCGGGTAATTACAACAACTGGAAAATAAAAAACAATACTTATGCTGCCTTTTGTAATTATATACTGCCGGCATTCCTTTGATTGATGCATTGCAGGAATCCTCTTTTGTTTCCCGGGCCTCGGTAGCGCCTGGTGCAATTCTTCATTTTTGGCAGATATCATATAACAGATTGCCATATATTTGCGGGCTACCTGTTAAGTCATGGGTTTAAGTTAATTTTTTTTCATTTTAACTTAGACCTCAAGACCTTCGACCAAGACTAAATGATTAACATAACACCACCATGGAATACACAAAAACTTACGTTGCAAAGGACGAGCACATAGATGTGCAGCAAATTATGGATGGCTTATACTATCCGTTTTATATGGAATACTGCCGCCATGATTATATCAGGGAAGTGCTGGGTTTCGATTTTGAAACCGAGGCCAAAAATGGCGTTCATATGGTGCTATCAAACTACAGCATCAGTTTTTTACGGTCGTTAAAAAAAGGCGATGAATTTACGGTTACCTGCACCTTATACACCGATAAAGCAGGCCTGCCCAAACTGCATTTTAAACAATCTATCATTTTTAATAACAAGGTAATGACCAAAGCCGTATTCACCGGCACCTGCGTACCCGCAACGGGCGGGCGGCCTTATCTGCCAACATCAATACTCGAGAAAATTAAAGATGCTCCTGTTGGTGAGTGGTGAGTAGTGAATGGTGAAATAATTGTTAGGGCAGGATAATGGTGAGTATTTTTAGGACTGTCATAAACATCCGATTAGCTAAAACGCCCACCTGTTTAACAGGCGGGCGTTTTAGCTAATCAAAAGCTCCCCCTTCAGGGGGCTTGGGGGCGCGGCTTGGGGCCTACTGCCCCACCATAAACACGGCATTGCTAAACAGCAGTTTACCGTTTTCCCAGAAACTGCGGAACAGCGGATCGTCAACCATATATACAACCGAGCCGCGGCCCATGGGCTGAACGCCAAGCAATAAACCGTTATTAATTTTTTGTTTAGCTGTTGCACCTGCAAAGCCCGATACATAGCTGTCTTTTTTTATAGTACCTACATTCCAGCCGTCTTCGCCGCCAAATAGCTCATAGATATCATCGTTCATTTTTAATGAATAGTAATAGTCGGGCAGGCCGAAACCAAGCGGATGGGTATTATCGAGGTTTAATTTAAAAATAGCCCCGGGAATCATGCCGCGGATAGCATCCCGGTCGCGGTCGCCATAAATTTTAACGGTCTTATCTTTATCCTTATCGTCTTTTTTATCCTCTTTCTTTTTCAGCAGGATGCCTTTTTTATCAACCAACGATGCCACAGCATTATCAATAGCAATTAAACGGCCGCCATCGCGCACCCAGTTTTGCAACTTATCGGATGGGAAATCATCGTAGCGTCCGTCAGGGAAAATAGCTACATCAAAATCGGCCAGGCGTGTGCGGGGAATATCCTGGTACCTGATCAGCGTAATAGGGTAGCCCAATTGCGCTTCAAACAAGTGCCATACTTCGCCCATGGCTTCGGAGTTTACGCCATCGCCGGCAACCAGCATTACCTTAGGCTGGCGGATGTAACGTACCGCATCTGACCCCAGATCCGATCCTTTATCCACAAAGCCCGACGAAAGCGGCGTAACCTCCTGGTTAAGTTCGGCAGCGGTTTGGGTAACCACCTGGTCAAAATCGGCACGGTCATTGCCCGCGCGGGTTATTAATAATGAGCCCGGTGCAAAAGTTTTGCCGGCAGCATCGAACGATTTTTCGGCATAACGCACTTTTATCTTCTTCTTAAACAAAGCCGCCAGGAATTTTACATCAGCTACCGAAGACCATGATGATACGTAGGCATAAGCATGGGTATTTACCAGGGGCTTCGGCGCGGCAATGCTCCACTCGGCACTTGCCGGTTTTAATGATTCTTTTATGCCATAAGCCTTCAACCCAAATGCATACGGGAGCGACCATGCCGTAATATCATACGTATTTGAATCGGGGATAATAGTTTTGGGCTCCAGCAGCACATGCAGCAATACCGCTTTAGGCTGATAGGCATTTACCACCAAGTCGTTAGGACCTACGGTATAGGCTTCGGTTTTGCCGTTCATATAATCATACCCGGTTACCGATTTATTGGCCAAACCAAAACCATACTGAATACCGTTGCGGGCAAGCAGTTTGGCCATGGCATTTATTTTATTGTTGTTATCGTTTTTGATAACATAGGTTTTGTACTCGCCCGGCGGGTTGGTGCGGCTATTGTCATAAAACTTTTTAAACTCATCTTTAAATTTTTGCGCATTGGCCGATGCCGTTTCAACCGTACTTAAACCGGTAGAGTGGTGGTGCGCCACCCGTTGTACCAAAGTAAGTGTATCGCCGCTACGGTTAACTACGGCCAGGCCTGCGCCAATACCGCCCTGCTCATAAGTCATCCCGATTGAGCCGTTGTATAATGGATAGGTATCGCCATAAGATGGGTACAACAGGTCGAACTCGTATTTGGTAAAGTACATCCAGCCATTTTGGTCAAAGTATTTGGCGTTGTTTTTACCAATGAGTACCTGGGCATCGCGCTGCCATTGGGTAAGGTCTTTATGGTAAGGCTCGGCAGCCGGGGCAAAGTAATATGGAGCGTTAGGGCCCTGCTCGTGGTAGTCAACATGTATTTGTGGCAGCCACTGGTTATACAAACCAACGCGGGCCTGGGTTTCCTTTTGCTGCTGCCATGCCCAATCGCGGTTAAGGTCAAAGTAGTAGTGGTTTACCCTGCCGCCCGGCCATGGCTCGGCATGCTCGCGCGAGGTTGGGTAAGCATCCGGCGACAAACCGTGTACCGAATTATAAAAATTAACATACCTGTCGCGGCCGTCGGGGTTCAGGCAAGGGTCGATAACTACCAGCGTGTTTTTAAGCCAGGCCTGGGTTTGGGCGTTTGATGGATCGACTAAATCATATAAAGTCCACATGGCGGCTTCGCTCGATGCGGGCTCGTTGCCATGTACGTTATAGCTTAACCAGGTAATTACGGGTACATTGGTAATAACAGGTCCGCTTTCTACACCGGCCACCCGCAGGTTATTATGGCGGATCTCTTCCAAACGGCCAATATTTTCATCCGATGCAATGAACATGGCCAGCAAGGGACGGCCCTCGTTAGTACTGCCAAACTGCTGCAGCTTCACATTTTTTGAGGCCTGGGCAACATATTTAAAATACTCCACAATGCGGTAGTGCGGGGTAAACTGGGTACCCAGCTTATAACCCAGGAATTCATCCGGCGATTGTATTTTTTGGGCGAAAGATACCGTTGCCGAAACAACAGCCAATAACACAACAAGTAGCTTTTTTATCATAAAACTGATATAGATGGTAGTAAAAGCTAAATATGGTGAAAATATGTGCAGATGTGCAAATTTCAGATGTGCAGATGTGGAGATTGTTACATTAGGTAGATGTGCAGATTTCAAATTACAGATGTGCAGATGATTTTATATGAACTCGGATTAAGCAGATTAAAAGATTACCTCGATTTTTTAAATAATCGAAGTCTGAAAATCAAAATCCCAATAATCCGAAAAATCCGCTTAATCCGAGTTCAGACAAAATCCACTCACAAAAAATCTAAAAATTTTAGCAATCTCCCTGATAATTTGTAATTTGCCCCTGAAAAAGCAAATCAATTTGCACATCTGAAATCTGTAATCTGCACATCTAAATCATGACTCCGTTATCGGCCCTGCAAAAATATTTTGGTTATAGCGCCTTCAGGCACCAGCAGGAGGCTATTATCCAGCATATATTAAACGGGCAGGATGTAATGGCGCTGATGCCAACCGGCGGCGGTAAGTCGTTATGTTACCAGCTGCCCGCGGTATTGCTTAACGGGCTAACCATCGTTATATCGCCGCTTATTGCCCTGATGAAAGACCAGGTAGATAGCCTGAACGTGAGCGGCATCCCCGCGGCTTTCCTAAACTCGGCACAAAACCCCGAGGAGCAGCGCCAACTGGTAGAAAAATTAAGAAGCAACCAAATCCGCCTGCTATACCTTGCGCCCGAGCGTTTGTTTGGCGCCGAAAACAAGCTGGTGCCCTTTTTAAAAACGCTGAATGTAGTACAGATAGCTATCGACGAAGCACACTGCATCTCGTCATGGGGGCACGATTTCCGCCCCGAGTACCTGATGCTGGCCCAGTTAAAAACCGAGTTCCCAAATGTGCCTGTCATCGCGCTTACCGCCACTGCCGATAAGTTGACGCAAAAGGATATCCTCGAGAAACTCAACCTTAACAAGCCCAAAGTATTTGTATCATCATTTAACCGCGAAAATATTACCTACCGGGTTATCCCCAAAAAAAACAGCTTTCAGCAGCTGGTTAACTTTTTAAACGAGCGGAAGGATGAATCGGGCATTATCTACTGCCTCTCCCGTAAATCTACCGAAGATTTGGCCGACGACCTGAAAGCCGCCGGCTTTGCTGCCGAAGCCTACAACGCCGGCCTTAGCAACGAAACCAAAGTGCGCAACCAGGAAGCCTTTTTACGCGATGAGGTGAAGATCATTGTGGCCACCATCGCCTTTGGCATGGGCATCAATAAATCAAACGTGCGCTACGTGGTGCATATCGACCTGCCTAAAAACATCGAGGGCTATTACCAGGAAACCGGCCGTGCAGGGCGCGACGGCCTGGCATCCGAGGCACTCCTATTGTATTCGCCGGGCGATGCGGGTAAACTGCAGCATTTTGCACGCATAGAGGGTAACGAGGCCCAAAGCCGCATTATGCTGAACAAGCTGAACGATATGGTACGCTACTGCCAGCTGCAAAGCTGCCGCCGCCAGTATCTGATGAACTATTTTGACGAAGCCTTCCCGCCCAATTGCGGCTCATGCGATGTTTGCCTTACCGAATTTAAACGCTTTGATGGTACGCTGATAGCCCAAAAAGCCCTCTCGGCCGTGGCCCGGCTCAACGAGCGTTTCGGCATCAACTATGTGATTGATTTTTTACGCGGATCCAAATCCGAGAAGATCCGCGACGAACATAAACACCTTAAAACCTACGGCATCGGTGCCGATATCAGCAAGCCCGACTGGCAGCGCTACATTCGCGAGCTGCTTACTATGGGCTACCTGCAAATGGGCGGCGACGAATACCCCATTGTAAAACTAACCGACCAAAGCGCCGCCGTACTAAAAGGCCTGCAAAAGGTTGAATTTATTGAAAGCGAAACCGTTGAAGAAACCCACACCCACGTACAGGCGCCACCGCATGAAGCCGAATTGCTAAGCCGCATCAAACGCGTACGTAACGATATTGCCCAACATGAAAACGTGCCGGCCTACATCATTGTATCTGATGCTACCCTGGTAGAGATGGCCACCTACCTGCCGCAAAGCCTCGACGAGTTGCGCCTGATCTCGGGTTTTGGCGACGTAAAACTGGCCCGCTACGGGCGCGAGCTGTTGCAGCCCGTGAAAGATTACGCCAAAGAAAAAGGCCTCGAGTCAAAAATTGCCTATAAATCGCCCAAGCGGGAACGCAAGGCGGCGTCCGTCCGTCCGGCACAACCCGTTAAGGCCCGCAAAACAAACGATACCCGTACCGAGTCGCTCAGGCTTTACCAAACCGGCAAAACCGTTGCAGAAATTGCCGCCGAGCGCAGCCTCTCGCCCATGACCATCGAAAGCCACCTCAGCTTCTTTGTACAATCGGGCCAGCTGGAGGTAGAAGCCTTGGTACCCGCCCAAAAAATCCCCGCCATTAAAGATGCCGTTGAAAGCTACGGCTCCCAAATGCTCTCGCCCCTCAAACAAATCCTCGGCGATAACTACAGTTACGGCGAAATTAAAGCGGTAATAAGCTGGATGAGCAGGGTTAACGTATAGATAAACGACCTTACAAAAAGGCAGTTTGAACCATGTTTTTCCAATTCCCCTCTCGAGAGGGGGCGCGCCGGCCTGTGTCGCTGCAGGGGTGTGTTAACCCGCGTTCGCCACCATGCAAACCCACCATCCAATAATCCTGTCCCCCTAACCAATTTTATCCCTAAATTTAACCAACCAATTCAAACTAACATGAAAGCAAACACAGGCTTAATCCGCGCGTTACTATTGGCGGCAATTACTGCTATATTCATGCTTGGCATAACCAACACCACCATGGCACAGCAAAAAAATCAAATGGTAAGGCTGGCAAAAATCCAGATCGACCCGGCGCAGTTAAATCAATACAATGCCGCCCTCAAACAGCAAATGACCACCGCCGTAAGTGTCGAGCCTGGTGTATTAACTTATTACGCCGTGGCCGATAAAACCAATCCCGCGCACATCACCATCCTGGAGATATACGCCGATACCGCCGCCTACCAGGCACATATCCAAACCCCGCACTTTAAAAAATATAAAGAAACCGTTCAGCACATGGTAAAGGCATTGGAGCTGGTTGATGTCAACATGATAGGCTTTGCCAAAAAACCGGGTATGTAGCTTCAGCCAAATCCTCCCCGGCAGGGAGGACTTAAAAAACAACGCCGCTTCAAAAAAAGTCTCCCCTTCCGGGGGAGATTATTCATGTGTTTGTTTTTATTGAATTCATGATTGCTTTCGCAATTTAAAGGGGGCTTTGTTAACTTTACATCACGTATGATTACTACTCAGCAACTTTACCAGCTATACCTGCAGCACCCTGTTATCAGCACCGATACCCGTAAAATAGCGGCCGGCAGCCTGTTTTTTGCCCTTAAGGGCGATAAGTTTGATGCCAACACCTTTGCCCAACAGGCCATTGCCGCAGGCGCAGCCTACGCCGTAATTGATAATCCCGCGTACCAGTTTGGCGATAATTATTTGCTGGTGGCCGATGTGCTTACCGCCCTGCAGGATCTGGCCCGCCACCACCGCCGCCAGTTAAGCATCCCAGTTATTGGCCTTACCGGTACCAACGGCAAAACCACCACTAAAGAGCTTATCAACGCCGTATTAGCCCGACACTTTAAAACCCAGGCCACCCAGGGCAATTTAAACAACCATATAGGCGTACCCCTCAGTATTTTAACCATCGACGCCAGCCACCAGATGGCCGTTATCGAAATGGGGGCCAATCACCAAAAAGAAATCGAACTGCTTTGCACCATCGCCCAGCCATCGCATGGTTTAATAACCAACGTAGGCAAAGCGCACCTGGAAGGTTTTGGCGGGGTAGAGGGCGTGAAGAAAGGCAAAGGGGAGTTGTATGATTATTTTGCAAAGTCCGGAAGTCCGGAAGTCGGGAAGTCCGCAAGTTTGGCAGGCCAACAGGTAGCAAACGCGGTATTTATTAATAGCGACGATCAAACATTGCTTGATATGGCCGCTGCCCGTAAGCTGGGCAACGTGGTGTATTACGGCACCAATACCATCGACGATTTGGTGAGCGGCCAGCTGGTGGAAAACTCGCCCCTGCTAACTTTGGAGTATACCAACAATAAAACCGGCCAAAGCTACACCGTAAAAACCCAGCTCACCGGCGCTTATAACCTGCATAATATTTTGGCAGCCATAGCCATCGGCAGCTATTTTAATATCCCTGCCGAGCAGATAAACGCCGGTATTGAAGGCTATCAGCCTAAAAACAACCGCTCGCAAATTGTGAAAACGGAAAGCAATACCCTTATTTGCGATTACTATAACGCCAACCCCAGCAGCATGCTTGTAGCCATCGAAAACGTTGGCAAACTGCAGGCCCCACGCAAAGTACTCATCCTGGGCGACATGTTCGAGATGGGCCCCGAGTCGGCGGCCGAGCATGCCTCCGTGATCCAAAAAGCGCTGGATACCCCGGTTGACGAACGCATTTTTATCGGGAAAGACTTTGCCGCAGCTGCGCAGTCCATCGACCATGGACTATGGACCATGGGCCAAAACACCTGTTACGCCACTGCCGAAGATGCCATTGCTGCGTTAAAGGCCAGCCCCATCACCCATTCAACCATCCTCATCAAAGGATCGCGCGGCATGGCCCTGGAGCGGTTTGTGGAGTTGTTTTAACGAGGGTGATTATCATATTTAAGTACAATAACCTTTCAAAAAAAGGGCTGTCATGGTGAGCCTGTCGAACCATAGCGGGCAAAGGCCTCTCCGCGCGACCCTTCGACAGGCTCAGGATGACAGGCCTACGCACCTCGAACGTAAAACAACTGTCATCCTGAATTGCACAAGTTTCGCGAATAACCTTTCAAAAAAAGGGCTGTCATGGTGAGCCCGTCGAACCATAGCGGGCAAAGGCCTCTCCGCGCGACCCTTCGACAGGCTCAGGATGACAGGCCTACGCACCTCGAAAGTAAAAATAACTGTCATCCTGAATTGCAAAAATTTCGCGAATGACCTCGTAAAAAGGGCTGTCATGGTGAGCCCGTCGAACCATAGCGGGCAAAGGCCTCTCCGCGCGACCCTTCGAAAGGCTCAGGGTGACAGGCCTACGCACTTCGAAAGTAAAACAACTATCATCCTGAGTTGTAAAGTTTCGCGAATGACCTCGTAAAAAGGGCTGTCATGGTGAGCCCGTCGAACCATAGCGGGCAAAGGCCTCTCCGCGCGACCCTTCGACAGGCTCAGGGTGACAGGCCTACGCACCTCGAAAGTAAAAATAACTGTCATCCTGAATTGCAAAAATTTCGCGAATGACCTCGTAAAAAGGGCTGTCATGGTGAGCCTGTCGAACCATTGCGGGCAAAGGCCTCTCCGCACGACCCTTCGACAAGCTCAGGGTGACAGGCCCACGTAGCTCGAAAGTAAAACAACTATCGTCCTGAATCTATCCCAACAATGCAATAGCAATCCCTTCCCCAAAAAAGTCTTAACTCTTGATTCTTGACTCTTGCCTCTATTCCGTGCGTTCGCCGCTGGTAGAAGCGTCGCCGGGCTTTACATTCATACGCCTGCAAGGCCTTAGGCTCGGGCCGGTATCCATTTCAATCCCTAACGCGAAAAGGGGGGAACATTAGAAATTTATTCATACCACTTAAAATAAAAGTTAGATGTTTCAATATCTTTTCTTCCTTTCTTTAAGTTACAAATAGCGCATAACAATTGAATGTTAGAAACATCATTTATCCCACCATAGAACAATGGTACCATATGATCAAAATGCCTTTTATTATTAGATCTTAAAAGAGCCGTAATATCAGTTCCGCATAAACAACACCGACCTTTTTCTCTAAAATATACCGCTTCCTTACACCAATTAGGAATTGCAACCCTTTTAAGCATTCCCGGTGACTTAAAAAGATTGCCCAAATTACAATCATGTTCCTCGTCAAAAAACCCGCCATCGAGCCCGGTTACATGATCAGCCACTATTTGATTGAACCTTATCAGTAGGTCTCTGTTATTAAAAAGTATGTAAAAAACTTCATGGCTAATTTTCTCACAAAGCTCTTCCAAGTATCCAGCAAGCATTAAATCGTCGTGATATCTTTCTATCTTTAAATAATTTATGGGAGCAGTCTCTTCAAACTCATCAAAACTATACCCAATACCGTACTCATCTAATAACCGTTCTGCATACAGTCTCGGAAGTTTGCCATCTATTTTAAACAACTCAAATACCTTTTCATCATGATTGGTCATGTCTTCATACAGAAATCTGAAGATAATATATTGTATAAATTGATGAAGTGCGCTAAATTTTTGAAATGGCTTTAAAAACTCATAATTATCATTGAAAAAGTCAGATATAAACCCAATTAGCTCAACATCTCCAGTAAGGATATTATCAATGACATTACTGTAATAGTAGGTGTTAATGTATTTGTTTTCCCAAAAACCGTACATTGTCAATTATAGCTGATAACCAATAATTATTTTTTTACAAAATCTACACCTACCCTTATAGGATGCGCAAATGCGTGATTTGCAATTCGCTGAGCATATTGCTGGCGTAAGGTAAATTTATACGTAAGTGTTATTGGTTTAGGTTCACCTTCAAACCAATCTAAAACAGATAGCGTAGAATTTATAATGTTATTGTTAGGTATATACAACTGAAGTGGTTTGACATATATCGGTTTGTGTTTATCTTGTTTTGTAGATTTACCAATACCGGCCCACGATATACAGGTAGCCTCATCGACATATGATATAAATGCTTCGTCACCAAGCGCAATAGGTTCTTGAATCGTTGAGAATTTTTGGCCTTTTACAAAATAAAATTTATTTTTTATATTGTCGTTAGGGTACAAACAATCACAAAGCGGAGTTATACACATTAAGTATGTAGTATTTTCATAATGAAATATGTCTCCAAAATTTATTGTCCTGTCTTCAGATAATATAGAGCCATTATAGAATGTATTAATCTTGGCAATCTCTGAATCACTTGCTTTTGGCTTTTTCGGGGAAATAGACGTTAAAAACGTACTATCTAAAATTGACAACTTCTCACTCCGTAAATTTAACTTTGCGTGTGCCAATAATAGTTCTTTCATAAAGATTTCAAATGGCAAATCTCCGTGAGCGCCTGACATTTGACTGCGATGGTATAAAAATGTTTCAAGAGAAACATTCAGTAAATTAGCGTCAATAAATGAACCTTTTTTCGCAAAAACGTTTTGCATTTCAATACCCAAAAGTTGAGTAAAACTGTTTTGTGATATTGAAACTTGACTTGATAATCTTCGAATTAAATTTTCAGGATCTTTATTGTGATTCTTCTTTATTAAAGTTATGATAGTGTTATTTATGACAATTATTTGATTATTTCTATCTACAATGTCGGGTTGTAAATTTTCAATTTCAGATTTGATTAAATCGCTAAACGCTATTTTTGCATATTTTAAAGCACGAGGTAAATCATTAATGCCCGTTGCTGCTTTTATCTCGCCAATCAGACCCCTGTCTAAATTATTTAGCTCAGGAATAACTCTTGAATTTTTGGAAAGATCGTATAAATCCACCCTATTAAGCACTTTCCTTAGGCCATCTTCGTGCTCTGACAAAGCATCACGGATTTCCTCAAATTGCACAGATGTTCTACCAGAAAAAAAAGAGATTATATTATCGAATACATCAGCGTCCCTAATCGTGGATGTGTATATGGCGCAAAAATGAAGGTGAGATGTGGATACGACATCCGATAATAGCTTTAACGAATATCCTTTACCTACAACGTAGTCCTGATCAAGTTCCCAGTCAAGCAGAACTAAATCTCTATTATCAAAGAGATATTTTTTTAATTCAACATTGCTTATATCGCTGGAATTGAATTTATGAACGGCGAGTGAGGCTCCTCTTTTTTTAAATCTATTTAACAAATTGATTGATAGTCTTTCTTCCGGTTCAAGCACCTTCGGTATTTTCTTATAAAACTCAAGCGCCTTCTCATCGATAAATACAACGGATTTAATCGAATCCATTATAATTTTATTTGCTGTTTGATGATATAACCGGGATGCCATAAATGTGATATATTTAAAAGGTAATAGGTTTAAGTACAAAACAAGCTCCATTTAGCCTATTATATTCGGGGTCATTGGTTGCATAAATATCAAAATAATTATCTGCCAAACTTTGTTTTGACAAATACAATCCGATGCCACGTCCGCCAGGTCTGTTCGAATAAAAAAGGTCGAAAATCTTTTCTATTCGTCGTTCTTCGATTTTTAAACCGGAATTCATAATCAAAATCTCTCCAGTTGCTTTTATATAGTCAAAGAAAATTAACTTCTCGTCTACTGCTCTTAACCAGTAAATCGCATTATTTACAAGGTTAATAAACACTGTATGAATGACAGGCTCTTTGATTTCCAAACTATGATTTAGAAACGCTTTTGAAGCGGAAAAATTGATTGCCTCTTCGTGAATTTTTCTTTCAAAAAAATCCTCAAGGTATTCAAAAAGTGATTTACAAGTTATAGTTTTTGCACTAACGCCCGATATTCGATATAGCGGCGATAATAATCCATATTTATCCTCAAGACTTTTGAAAGACCGTTTTAGATTATTAAAAAGAGAATTTGCTTTTTGAGGCATCTCAGAATCTAATTTGTCTATTACCGAATTGATCTGAGAATAAAGGACATTAAATTCATGATCTATAATCTCTACTGCTATTCCCAATTGCGCTGCATCTCTAGTTTGTTCCCATTGATATTTAATATTTTCATATTCAGCTCGATATGCACCTTGAACTAGCTCTTCATCTATGTCAAATGAAAGCCTCCTTACGTGTTCAACTAACGGAGTAATCTCTGAATTGATCCGCTCAAGAAGAACATCAAATTTTTCTTTGATATTTAGCGAATTGTTAATCACATCTTCTTTCGTCGTTATCGAACGTTCTAAATTTTCTTTACTAAATTTTAAATCGTCTAAAATAGATAATGACTTATTTTCGAATTCTCGAGAAATTGATCGGAATTTATCATCTAAATACCCCTTATTACTATATAGCGCAGCTTCAAGCTCAGCTTGATACCTACTGCACTGTTTAACAAATTCTATTTTTAACTCCTTAATCTGAAGTTCCTTTTGAACCTTTGCTAATAAGCTTTCACTTTCTTTTTTTACTGTATCGTTAAAGTTAACGAGTTCGTCCTCATATTTGTAAAGTCTATCCAGTTGCAGATCCGTTGGCTTATAGGCTTTAGATATCTGAGGAATTAAGTTTTTAAATTCAAGATCAAGCTTTTGAAGCTCCTCCAAAAGATGTTCTAACTCCTGATAGACTATTTTGGAATTATTCAGCTTTAATTGTAGATCTTGAAGCAACCCTTTATAACGTTGCTGATATTCTTTAAATCTATTGGGATATTCTTTTAAGCTCCTTGAGAATGCCTTTTTTGCTTCTGTTTCTCGTTTTTTATCTTTTTTTATTGCTTCAGATTGATCTTTTAACTCGTTTTTCTTATTCAGAAATACATTTTTTTTTGCTTCTGAACTGAAATACTCTTTCGCAAGATCAATAAAGAACGCTTCTAAATCATTTTTGAAAGCACGGTATGGAGCATTATTGATTAGGCCTTCTCTACTAGATTTATCCTTCAAGTATTCGTTTTTATTTCTTTCCAACTCGATGAACCCGAACATGCGTCTGTGGCTAAAAAACCATGTACCGGCTCGCATTGATCTTCTTTTCTCAAATTCTAAAAAATCATATTCTGTCCTACCATATGGTAATATCCTAAATCCATCTCTATAAAGATATAGAGCGCCGTATCGATCAACTTTACTGCTTATTTTGTCATATAATATTCTGTCAAGTTTTGATTCGTTAAAGTTACCTTGCGAATATCCTAACTTAATAGGAAATGCTCCATAATAACTTCTACTATCTTTTTTTCTCGAATTGGAGAACTTGTAAGGAATCGTTTCATTATAAATTTTTAAATTTCCTATGAAGCCACCATTGCCATCAAAGTCACCTTCAATTATGATATCGGCTAAATTGTAATCGTCAGGAGTGAAAAAGTTGCCTTTCTGATTAAGAAAATCCGTATCGTTTCCAACTTCCCTATGAATAGGGAAGAAAGTGTTTATTGGCAACCTTTCACTTTTATCTTTAAATTGATTAGTAAAGCCAGCTAAACTAGTTTGAACAAATGCATTATCATTATTATCGTTAAGATTTATAAGATTAAGAATCTGTTCTTCAGGTTGAAATATTACAAATTTTGTTCCGTGATCATCAACAAGGTCAATAATATCATGCAAGAGCTCTTCCTCAAAAAAATTCGGTAAATTAATTTTTTTAGTATCAGTAACAATAGTATCCCGTAAATCAGTTTGAGCTTTTTCCCATATCAAATTACCATCAGAGTCTTTTGTTTTTTCAAAATTTTTTAAGAATTCTTTCTTCAACGAATCGAATTTTATTCTTAGCTCGTCTATGGTACTTATTTCAAAAACCGGTATTTGTATATCATCGAGGAACAGGTTGAAATTTTCAAGCAGTCGCCAGTCAAAATACATCGCCTGGAGTTTGTACCCTATTTTTTTTGTAAGCATCAACATTGGTGATCCTAAAAAAGCAACTGAAAGTCTTCCTATACCTTTTTCGCCAGCCTTAATTCTTGGTTTTTTCCATAATGTATCAGCTCCCTGTTCGTCGGTGCCACCCGTTCTACTTTTCGAATCTGTACCGAGGACCAACCATTTGTCAAATATGTCTTTATTGGACATACCCTTTCCATCGTCGGTCATTACAAATATCGGCTCAATTAAATCTTTATACCCCTTTAGATAAATTTCAGCGGTTAGGTTGTCTGCATATGCATCAAACCCATTTTTCCATAATTCTGTAATTGCCGTAGGTAAATCGGCTATCTGCCCTTTTCCAAGTAAATCTACAGCTCTCGCTTTGGTCCTAAAGGGTGGCATAGGAATTTTTTTTAATCGCTGATCCTATTGATTGTGCATAAATGGGCGGTACAGCATTGCCAATAATTCTTGCGATAGAATCAATTCCTTTTCCGAAAAATTTATAACCCATCGGAAAAGACTGCAAAACCGCCCCCTCTCTCAAAGAAAGCGCGCGATCTTCTTGTGGATGAACAAAGCGTCCATTCGATATATTGTAAAATTTTGTTGTGATTGTCGGCGATGGTCGATCCCACCATAATCGGCCGAATGTATCTCTAAACGAATCATCTCTTCCCACAAAACAAGGTAGCTGTAAATGAGGGATTCCGGCAAAACCAAATCTATTTCCACCATCTTTTTCCACAAGTAATAATCGTTCCCGATTGATTTCGCCCAACTTCATAACGGAATGCAAAAAAGGAGTAGTATCTGTATGACCAGGTTTGATTTCCGGAAAGCCATTTTCCGGACCTAATACATCTCGTACTGTTCTTTTTTTCCCATCAAGCTTTAATGGTTGAATCTCTTTATCAGTGACTCTATTAGCTATAAGTGTAAACCTCTTTCTGCTCTGTGGAACGCCAAAATCATTTACATTATGCACATTGAAATGTACTTTATAGCCATTTTCTTCTCTTTCAAGCCACTCAATAAAGTCCTGTAATCCACTTTCTTCCTTTTTACGTAACACGCCTGGAACATTTTCGACAACAACGTATCCCGGATTAAAGTATTTAACAAATCTTGTAAATTCTTTCAAAAGATTTTTGGACTTTTCAGATTTGGTTTTTTCTGTATTAATAATGCTCCAAAATTGACAAGGACTGCAGCCAATAAGAATTAACTCGTCGTCATTTTTCTTTAAATTTAATCTTTTTTCAAGATCTTCTTCTTTCAAATCAAAAACGTCTGCTGCAATAAATTCAGCACCAGTAATATTTGCTTCGTATGTTTCTTTACATTTCAATTCATAGTCGATTCCTGCTATTACTTTTATGCCCGCTTGAAGCATTCCATAGCTCATACCCCCGCCTCCGCAGAAAAAATCGACCGCCTTTAAGTTACTATCTTTTTGAGACACAGTTCAGGTTATCTTAAATTTTATACCAAAGTATGGAAAAAGTAAACAAAAATCTATAAATGTATAAAATTTTACATAAATAGCCCCAATAAAAAATTGACTTTAGTGTAAAATTTTTTCTATCAAATTATTTAACGTATTATGAATCAAGGAGCTTTTCAATTCGCATCCCCATACGTCAACGATTTTCCATCCTGATTTTTTTAATGTATCTCGAACCAATCTATCGTTAAAAATATTGCCGTTAATCTTTTTTATCCACCATTCTGTTCGCGTTTTTGGAATAGTGTAATATTTACAGCTTTCATGCCCGTGCCAAAAACAACCGTTAACAAATATTACCGTTTTATATTTTGGAAGAATAATATCAGGCTTTCCCGGAAGCTTTTTGTCGTGTAACCGATAACGATAGCCTTTCGAAAAAAGAAACCTTCGAACTAATAGCTCAGGCTTGGTATTTTTGTTCTTAACCCGAGACATATTATAACTTCTAACTTGAGCTGAATGTATATCGGTCATAAAATAAAAATGAGCTTATTTTAGCGAATGAGTCCCCAATTTATAATGTAATTTATCATATAATGTTTTCACTTACGCAGATTCTCATTGAAATATGTAAATCATAAACAAACATGTATTTTCGAACAGAAGATAACCAACCATGAAAGAAGGCCAAACGCTCTGGACAAAAGAAGAACTAACTTTAGCAATCAACTTATACAGCAAGTTGCTTTTCGGTCAAATACACCAGGGCAATCCACAGGTTAAAGCGTTGGCAGATTTAATTGGCAGAAAACCCGGAGCCGTGGCCCTGAAGCTTGTGAACTTTGCCAGTTTAGACCCTGTTTTACAACAGCGCGGCATTAAAGGCATGGGCAATGCCAGCAAACTGGATAAAGTTGTTTGGAATGAATATTTGCAAAACTGGGACGAGAAATATATGGAGGGGGAAGTTCTGCTCGCCCAAAAAACTCATACGACAGTCGAAAAAATTTACAATATCAATTTAGATGATTACGAGGAAACCGAAGGTCGGGAAACAACCAGGACGGTTAAGGTGCGGTTAAATCAATCCATTTTCAGGGACGTGGTATTATCAAACTATAATAACCAATGCTGCATAACCGGGCTTAGCATACCCGGCCTTTTGGTGGCCAGCCATATTGCGCCTTGGAGCAAGGATAAAAATAACAGGCTAAATCCTCAAAACGGCTTCGCGTTAAATGCCTTGCACGACAAAGCATTTGATAAGTACATGATTACCGTTACCGAGGATTTCAAGATCAAAATCGCCGCATCGTTCTATACCTATAAAGATGTATCGTCCATCAAACAAAACTTTATAGATTACGATGGCAAGCCACTTATTGAGCCGCGTAAGTTTTACCCTAAAACCGAGTTTTTGAGACTGCATAACGAAATTTTCGCAAGCAAATAAAAGGGGAAAAACAACAAATATTCTCTGTAAAAAGCTTGACTATCAAACATATTCATCTTATATTTATGCATGGGCTATCTAAAAAACTTCGGTATCAATTACCAATCATTAACAGAATTGTCAGAGGCTGAATTGATTGCGTTGGTTAACAAAATGTCGCGCAACGACTTGATTGAATGGCTGTCATGGAATGATCCAAACGGCATCTATCATGATGAACCATCTTTAAAAGAATTAGGCGGTATCATGTCGCTTGAAGAAGGGCAAGAAATTTTGCTGCGACAGGTCAGGGAAAGCCGGGTTTTGGCCTAAAAGTTCACTTATCTCCGATTGCCCAATCAAAGTCATCGGCCTAAATTGCCGCATGGCAAACATCCAATTCAACTACCTGTACCGCGATGGCGGCAACTATAAAAAATACGGTTCGGTAGTGTTTGCCAACCCGGGCTATGTGGGCATTCAGGAACTCGCCGCCCTCATCCAATCCAAACTGATCGACCAAACCTGGTTTTACCACCACCACTGGCACCTGCCCGATTTGCGCCCCCCAACGTTCGATACCACCATCGACCCCACCTGGCACGAGTTCGAAAATGTGGCCTGCACCAGCCAGCCGGCGGATATGGCCGTCACGCTGGCCGGTTTTCTGGCTTTGCTGGGGTAGGGTTGTTAGCTGTTCGGAACACTTTTTTAATTCCCTCACCACGGGCTACCGTGTGTACACATCTTTAAAACAAAAGAAAATGTCACGAACGAGGTACGAGGAGAAATCTTCGCCTTGCATCCCCAAAAGCCTATCGAATTGCAGGGCGTTTAAGATTTTTCGCTACGCTCAAGAGATCGTTTCTCCTCTCGCCAACGCTCAAAGTCCACCCCAGTTCGTTCGTAATGACATTTTTCTATTTATTGATAAGTTTCCAAAACATGTGTACACACAGTAGCACCACGGGAGGGGTGCGGCTGGCAATGTGCGCAAAAGCAGGGAGGGGTTTCACCGCGCGACTAAAACTTGCACCTGAACGCCTGATTTAACCCCTACCTCCCCCTTCCCCAAGGAAGGAATCGCACATTCCCCGCTTTTTTATTTCTTCCGAACACCTATGGGGTAAGCTTGTTAGGTGGTAGGGCAGTGTTTGCATATTGCCCCTCCTTCGCAGCTTGCGCCATAGGCGCTACCCGTTTGTAGCCCCGATAACAAAATGATTTGTGCGCCGTAGGTGCTACCTGTACCCCTCTGTAGGTTACCCGCATGTTGGAAGGTAGCCCGCTACGGGGCAAAAAAACGTGGTGGTATGTTGTTGCTACAAACGGGTAGCACCGATGGTGCATAAAACCAGAATTTCGGGCGGGCAGATCATATTGCCGGTGCCGGTAAATTGATGGCGGTAACAATTGAACCAACCCGGCGTTGCACTGATCTGCTAAAACATTTTAGCAAAAAGCGCCTGAAAATTGCTCCGGGGGAACACAAGCCGGTTGGCAGGGCGGGCTTCGGTGCGGCGCCCATCAGAAACCCGGATACCATATCCAAACAATACCCTTACCCTCCCATTTTTTAGGAGCCCGTAAGGGTACAGAAAGTAACCGGCGGTGTTCGGAGCGGGGGCTGACAAGGGTTCGCAGCGCAAAAGTAAGCGTCGACAGGTAGTATCCCTGTTGGCACACACCTGTACTTTTTTTCAAAAACCGGCGCTTTTTTTAAACTTTATCGAATATAAATTGATGATTTGTTATCATTTGCCTGCAAATAATTGCAGTGTTTTTGTCGGCGGGTATAACGCAAGTACCGGCCCTGGTTGGGATTACCGCGCTGTTACATTTTGGTGTTAGCCGCCATACAACAATTGCTATAGGTAAGGGGGGCCAAAGTCACCACGGATTGGGCTTTGGGGGCTGTGCCGCTAATTGGCTTTTGATTTTGAAGGGTTGTCGTTTGGGTTAATTTTCTAATTAATAATTATGCTTTTTATACTTGTTTCTATAAAAAAACAGCGAAATGGCCTTGCTTTTTAATTAAAATAAAACATTCAGCGCTGCGTATTGTTGCCAACACATACACCATACCGGATAAAATGCTATGAAAAACCCATTCAAAACCCAAAAAAATAATGTGCTGGTCCCTGTAGTTATCGGATTAGCCGCTGCCGGAGCCATTGTCTACCTGCTGCTTGCCGATGATACCGCCGATTTGCGTGGCAAAATAACCGACAACCTGGATAAAAGCTGGCGAACCGTCAAAGAAAAAGTACCCGCAGGCACCAAAGCCATTAACAACCTGAAAGACAAAGTGGTAGAAAAGGTTACCAACCTAACCTAAAGCACTCTAATACTCGCAACAAACCATGTTCGCCACACCATACACCCCGAACACCAAAAAAGAGTTAAGTTGCTGATAATGAGCTAATGTAATTTTTAGCGCTTATTACATCCGAACACTTAACTATCTGAAAAACAAAACATTACACTAAAAGCCCCGAACACCCCGTCCATCCCCTACCAAAACCGAACAGCAGTGCCGGGGGCTTTTAAAAAATATCTATCTGCTAAAATCCTCTTGCCGGTTGCGGCTTAGGGAGTTCCTTGCGTGGTATCATTTCCTGGCGCTGGCTGGTGTTGTACACAAATGATGCTATGATGGTAGCGGCTTGTTTCAGGTCATCTTCAATCAGGCGGTCGTAAGTATCCTGGTTGCTGTGGTGGGTGCGCGAGCCGTAGTCAATAGCATCCTGTATAAACTGGAAGCCCGGAATACCAACAGCATCAAACGATTGGTGATCGGTACCGCCTGTGTTGCCAACGGTAACTGTAGTGGCGCCCAGGTCTTTAAACGGCTCCAGGTATGCCTTAAATATGGGCCCGGCGGCTGAGTCGCCCTGTAAATAGATACCGCGTATTTTGCCTGTACCGTTATCAAGGTTGTAATAGGCCGATAGTTTGGCCTGCTCCGGCTTCAGTTCCATGGTTTTAGGATCGCCAAAGTGGTTAAGCACATATCCCCGTGAGCCAAACAGCCCCTGCTCCTCCGAACTCCATAAGGCTATACGGATGGTGCGTTTTGGCTTAAAGCCGATAGCTTTTAATATCCGCATAGCTTCCAGCATTACCGCGCTGCCTGCCGCATTATCTGTTGCGCCTGTCCCGGCGTGCCATGAATCCAGGTGGCCACCTATCATTACTACCTGGTCTTTCAACTTTTTGTCGGTACCAGGTATCTCGCCAACTACGTCGTAACCTTGCAGGTCATCGGTAAAAAATTGGGTTTTAATATCAGCTTCAAGTTGTACTGGTTTACCTGCATTTACAAGGCGTAAAATACGTTGAAAATCCTCGCTGCTGGTTTCCAGTTCGGGCGCAACGGCTTTTGCGGTATCTGCATATGATGCACCGTTGGTGGTAAATACGGTACCATCGGTGCCGCGGGCCTGGCTAAGTACCAGGGCAACCTTCTCGTCCTGCAAAAATGTCCCTAACATGGTCCTGAACGCCCGCTGTTTACGCATTGCTGCAAACTGCGGCGAGTTTGGATCAAATGCCGTACGCTGGCGGGTGGGCGCCATGGTAGCTTTTTCCATTTTATCAAGCTCTTCATCGGTGTAACGGGCAGCATCTGATTTAAATGTACGTTCGGTAAGTGGTTTGGTGTCAAATATCACAATTTTACCGGCCAACTTGCCTTTGTATTTTTCCAGCTCGGCGGCTGAATCTGCCTTTAATACCATTATATCGCCTTTTATCAAACCACCCGTACCTGGTGTCCAGGCTTTAGGGATGGCTATAATGGCATGATAGTAGGGAACTGTAATAGCTGCATAGTTTTTTTGAACTTCCCAGCCTTTACCAAATTTACCCCATGATTCCAATTTGGCGTTGGCTATACCCCAGGTTTTCAATTGTTCAACAGCCCAGTTCTGAGCCCTTTTTAAACCTGGCGAACCCGACAGGCGCGGACCGGAGACATCTGTTAAGTAAAAGGCGGTTTCCATTACTTTAGAATGGTTAAGACCCTCTTCGCGGATTTTTTGAACCATTACAGGGTCAACGGTTTCCTGCGCGGACAGCTGTGCGCCTATGCCCGCAGAAAGCAGGCATGAAAAAAGTAGTTTTAGTTTCATAGTTAATAATTAATAAGATCAGTTAATAACAAACCTATTTATTAATCAACAAAAAAACGTAGCCACGCTTTAACAAAGTTGTTACATGCAAAATTTTTTGAGGTATATTTGAGTTTTTCTCCTGAATTAAGTCAATTTTTAAGCCATGTTACAAAAAGCCATCCCCATCCTGGCATCACTGAATGCCGCAGAAACCATACAATTTTATACCGAAAAGCTAAACTTTATATTGGTGGCTAACTGGGATGGCTATGTTATTTTTAACCGGGACGAAATCACCATTCACCTTTGGCCTACCGATGATCCTGAAGTTCCTAAAAATACCGGTTGTTACATCAATGTGACTGAGGTTGACATGCTATATGCAGAATATACGCCTCAAGGCGTAGTTCACCCCAACGGCAAGCTTAAAAACATGCCCTGGAAAAGGCGCCAGTTTAGCATTCTGGATAACAACGGTAATATTATCCATTTTGGAGAGGATACTTCGGGCGGAGTATAAAAGCAGGCTGAACGTTAATCAAAAACCTCGACATCATCGTCATGCAGCGCCCAAACCATATAGGGATGGGTATCAGCGTGATAAATATGGCCATCTGCCGAAATACCGATAATGCCGGCAAAACCATCGTAGGGCTTCATTTCATCTAACGTTTTCTCGGCAGCAACCGAAATTGGCAAACCATCAGTAACCCGCGTAACAATCTTTGAGGCTACCGAGCCACTCACAATGTCTTCGCCAACACCTGTGCAGGATACTGCTGCAAAACCATTGGCGTAATTGCCCGCTGTAGTAGCCGAATCGCTCACCCGGCCAGGCATTTCAAAGCCTTTCCCCCCTGTTGATGTTGCCGCCGCAAGGTTGCCATAAAGGTCGAGCGCTACGCAGCCAACGGTCCCCAACCTGATGGAGTCGCTCAGCTTTTTCTCATACTCATGCCTGCGCTGTGGTGTTTCGGGATTGTAATAAGTTACGCCATTATTGGTGGCAAACTCCTTGGCACCTTTGCCGCTCAAAACACGATCATCAAAAGCCATTAATTTTTCGGCTATGCAAATGGGGTTTTTTACATCTTCGATATTAATAACGCCCGAAAATTTCTGCGTTTTTCCGTCCATTAACGATGCGCTTAAACGGATTTTGCCATCGCTCTGAATCTGCGATCCGGTACCGGCGTTAAACAAATCGCAATCTTCCAGCAGTCTAACGGTATAAACAACGGTTTCCAACGCGGTATGGCTTAACAGGTATTTATGACCGGCCTGCACAATATCTTTTAAAGCCTGTTGCTTGGCCTGTTTTACTTCCTGGTTAGTTTGCGATTCGCTAAAAAAACCGCCATGGATAATGATCTTCATTTCATAGCCCCCTCAGCCCCCTCTAAATCTCCCCCGGTAGGGGAGACTTTAAATTAGGCCTTTTTTCTGTTCCTGCATAATTACAGAAATTTTATCTTTAACCGTTATGCCCCATTTTCTTCAAGTCCTCCCTACCGGGGAGGATTTAGGTGGGGCCTATTGCAAAAGATCGCTGTCGGGCGCGTTTATGAACACGCCCTCTTCAACCTTAACTGTCTTTTTTATCATTAAACGATGCGCTGCCAAATCATATTTATCGTAGATAGACATAACATGTACCTTTAAATTTTCGATAGAAACCGGTGAGCCAATTTCTACATCATAAATATTGGTTGCTACAATATTCCTGCCATCAACCAAAATAATCAGCCCCGAACCGATGGCCTCCATTACACTGCCTTCGGTTATCAGCAAGCCGGCATCTTCGCCCAGGCCGATACCCAAAATGCCGGGGTTTGTTGCTACGGCGTACATTAATCTACCAATGCGGCCACGTTGCACAAAGTGTGTATCAACAATAACAGAATCAACAAAACCCAATCCCGCTGTTATCTGTACCTCTCCCTTAATGAGCGCTTCGTTACTTTGCCCACGGTAAATCATGTGGGTTGATGCAGCAGCTGCGCCGGCCGAGGTACCTGCTATTACAAAATCTTCAAACTGATATCTCTTTTTTAGGATCTGTAAAAACTCAGTACCTCCAAAAATCGCGGTCAGCCTCAATTGGTCGCCCCCGCTAAACATAACTACATCTGCTTTGCGGATGCGGTCTAAATATTCTTTTTTTGCGGCATCTTCCCGGCTTTTAATGTGCAATACATTAACATGGGTAACATTAAGCTGCCCAAATGCTTTAACATATTCTTCGCCCACCAACTCCGGAATTTGCGATGCAGTGGTAATCACTTCAATTAATGAGCCATTGTGCTTTGCCGATTCGGTAATGATCCGCTTTAAAATGCCCTGTTCAAAAAATTTAATATAATCAGGCTGTAAAATGTGTTCCTGTATGGTTACGTTACTACCCATATCAACCGCGCCGCCTATAATAATTAGTTTTCCTTTCGGGACAATCATTTCTTTTAAGTTTTGCGTTGATTGGGTTGGATTAGGTTGATTAGTTTAGTTTGCCCAAAAACAAAAGCAACCACTCTCTCAATCAACCTAATCCAACCCAATCAACTAATAAAACCACAAATTACGATAAAATGAACCAAAAACTCAGTCTGTTATAAACAAATAATGCCTTTTTAGCCTTAAATGTTTTATTTACACTATTAAGTTTTATAGTTTTAAAGAAATTAAGCCCTTAAAGAATTTTGTAACAAGCCTATGAAGATTGAGAATATACAAGTGTTGCGCGGCCCGAACATCTGGAGCATAAACCGCAAAAAGTTAATACAGATGCGGCTTGACCTGCAGGAAATGGAACATAAGCCAACTAACGAGATTGATGGCTTTTATGAGCGTTTAGAAAAACTACTTCCCTCGTTATACGCACACCGCTGTTCGCCCGGAGTACCCGGCGGCTTTTTTCAGCGGGTTATTGCCGGCACCTGGATGGGGCACGTTATTGAGCACATAGCGCTTGAAATACAAACCCTTGCCGGCATGGATACAGGCTTTGGCCGTACCCGTGAAACTAAAACCAAAGGCGTTTACAATGTTGTTTTTGCTTATATTGAAGAGAAGGTGGGCGCCTTTGCGGCAGAATCGGCCGTGCGGATTGCTGAGGCCCTGATAAAAGGCGAAGACTATAACCTGGAAGCCGATATACAGGAGATGCGCGAAATCCGCGAGAATACCCGTTTAGGGCCAAGTACAGGATCAATTGTGGAAGAGGCCATTGCAAGGGATATCCCCTGGATCAGGCTTAACAATCAATCGCTGGTACAGTTAGGTTATGGCAAAAACCAGGTGCGTTTCCGCGCTACCATGACCGAGAAAACCAGCAGCATAGCTGTTGATATTGCCAGCAATAAGGATGAAACCAAGCGCATGCTGCAGGAGCAGGCTATCCCGGTTGCCAAAGGCATCACTATATCATCTGTTGCAGGCGTAGCCGAAGCCATTCGCAAGGTTGGCTTCCCATTGGTATTTAAACCGCTGGATGGTAACCACGGCCGGGGCATTTCTATCAATATCCGTACAGAAGAAGAAGCTATTGCCGCCTATGAGCATGCCGCCAAAATATCGCGAAGGGTTATTGTGGAACGCTTTATTACCGGTTATGATTTCCGTGTGCTGGTAATTGATAATAAAATGGTTGCCGCCGCCCTGCGCGATCCGGCTCATGTCATGGGCGATGGTGTATCAACCATACAACAACTGATAGACAAGGAAAATGCCGATCCCCGCCGTGGCTACGGGCACGAGAATGTATTGACACTGATCTCGATTGATCGCGACACCATCGACCTGCTTGAAAAAAAGGGCTATACTCTTGATACAGTACCGGCTAAAGACGAAAAAGTATTTGTAAAATCCACCGCCAACTTAAGTACCGGCGGTACATCTGTCGACGTTACCGACCACGTACACCCCCAAAACGTTTTCATCTGCGAACGAATCTCTAAAATAATCGGCCTTGATATTTGCGGCATTGATATTATGGCCGAAAACCTGCACGAGCCACTTACCGAAAATGGCGGCGTAATACTGGAGGTTAACGCGGCGCCGGGCTTCCGGATGCACATTGCACCAAGCGAAGGGCTGCCACGCAACGTCGCCGGCCATGTATTGGATATGCTATACCCTCCGGGCAAGTCGGCACGCATCCCTATTATTGCCATCACTGGTACTAATGGAAAAACCACCACCACCCGCCTGATAGCGCATATTGTAAGAAATAACGGGCACCGGGTGGGCTTTACCACATCTGATGGTATTTATGTGCAAAACACCATGATGCTGAAAGGCGATACTACCGGACCGGTAAGTTCGGAGTTTATCCTGAAAGATCCTACCGTTGATTTTGCCGTATTGGAAACCGCCCGCGGCGGCATCCTGCGCTCGGGGCTGGGATTTGGCTTTTGCGATATTGGCGTAATTACCAACATCCAGGCAGATCACCTTGGCCTGGCCGATATCCATACGCTGGATGACCTGGCAAGGGTAAAAGGCACCGTGTTAAACTCGGTAAAAAAAGATGGCTGGGGTGTATTAAATGCCGATAATGAATATTGTGTGCGTTTAGGAAACAAGGCCGATTGTAACATAGCCTATTTTAGCCGCAATGAAAACAATCCCATCATCAAAGCACATTGCCGCAAAGGTGGGATAGCTGCCATTTGCGAGAATGGCTTTATCACCATCCAAAAAGGCGATTGGAAAATCCGCGTACAGCGTACTATCCTTATCCCGTTAACGTTTGGCGGCACTGTGCCGTTTATGATTGAGAATGTGCTGGCGGCCACGCTGGCTACTTTCTTGTGGGGCTTCAAAACCGAGGATATCAAAATGTCTCTTGAAACCTTTATTCCATCGGCAGCGCAAACTCCTGGCCGCATGAATATTTTTGATTTCAAGGATTTCCGCTTTATGATTGATTTTGCCCATAACCCTGATGGCTTTAACGGCATCAAGGAATTTTTAAGGCATATCGATTCGCCATTGAAAATCGGTATCATTGCCGGCACGGGCGACAGGCGCGACGATGACATCCGCGAGGTTGGCAAAATAGCCGCCGAAATGTTTGATTACATTATCCTGCGGCAGGAAAAACACCTGCGCGGCCGTACCGAAGAAAATATATTAAACCTGCTTAAAGAAGGCATTTTTTCTGTCGACCCGAATAAACCTTGCGAAGTAGTATCAAAAGAGATTGACGCCATTAAACACGCCATGAGCCTGGCCAAGCCTGGCAGCTTTATTACTGCCCTTAGCGATGTTGTTGACAATGCCATTGAAACGGTTCAAAACTACCAGGAGCAGGAGCGGAACGGGCTGTTTAATGCCTAACCCTTTGTCCCCTGAAAGAGAAAAAACTTTCGTTTGGCGTTAATTTAAAGGCATAATGTTGGAAATGTTTGGGCGGAAAGCGGAATCTGCCGTCCAAACATTTTGACTGCATTTTAAGTTATATAGGGAAACGCTTTGATATGAGATCTATCTGGAAAGGTTCAATTGGTTTTGGATTGGTTAGCATCCCGGTTAAGCTGTATTCGGCCGTGCAAACAAGTTCGCTTGATTTGGATATGCTGGATAGCCGCGATCATTCACGGATCAGGTATCAGCGGGTAAACGAGAAAACGCACAAGGAAGTACCCTACGATAAAATTGTGAAAGGCTACAAGCTGGCCAATGACGATTATGTGATTGTAGAAGACCAGGATTTTGAGGATGCCGCCCCCGAAAAAAGTAAAATCATCGAGATTGAAAGCTTTGTGGATATTGCCGACGTAAACCCTATGTTTTACGAAACATCCTACTATACCGAGCCGGATACTAAAAGCAACAAGGCCTATGCCCTTTTGTTGAAAGCCCTCATCCAGTCAAAAAAAGCGGGACTGGCGCGCTTTGTACTGCGCAGTACCGAAAGCCTTTGCATTGTACACCCTGTTGATCATGCGCTGGTAGTTACCCGCATTCGTTTTGCGCAGGAAATACGTAGTGCCGAAGACCTGGACATAGCCAAAGATGTAACCGTAAGTAAAAAAGAGCTTGACGTTGGCCTTGCCCTTATTAACCAATATGCCGAGGATTTTGACGTATCTAAATTCAAGGATGAATACAACGACGAGTTGCTAAAAATTATCAAGGCCAAATCAAAAGGGAAAAGGGCTACGGTTAAAAAACTTAAACCACGTGAAACCGATAGCGATGATCTGTACGATCAGTTGATGAGCAGTTTGAAAAAGAAAGCCTGACGAATTTTTAGGGGATACAAAGCAGAAAGACACCTGCTGTAATGGCCGGATTTGTTTTTTAGATTAATAGAGACACAACAATTTGTGCCTCTATATATAATATGTTTGTTTCAGTAAAATTACATCGATAAAATCTCAACCAGTTTCAACAGGTTGGGATTAATCTCTACATGATGTTTAATGGCGTGCTCAAACGGCGTATAGGCAATTTCGTTGTGGATGATACCAATCATCTCGTTGCGGTGGCCGTCTCTTAAAGCTTCAACAGCGGCTGCGCCTACCCGGCTGGCCAATACCCTATCCATACAGCTTGGGGCGCCACCACGTTGGATGTGACCCAATATAGATATACGGGTGTCATAATTAGGGAAACGCTCCTGTACCAGGCGCCCAACCTCAAATGCGCCACCGGCTTCCTCGCCTTCAGCAACAATTACAATACGCGATGTTTTATCTTTACGGCCATGCTCAAGGCGGTTAAATAAGCCTTCCATGCCACCTTTGTGTTCGGGGATAAGTATAGCTTCGGCTCCTGCGGCAATACCCGTACGCAAAGCGATCAGGCCCGAGTCGCGGCCCATTACCTCAACTATAAACAGGCGGTCATGTGATTCTGCTGTATCACGAATTTTATCCACAGCCTCAACAACCGTATTAATGGCGGTATCATAACCTATGGTAAAATCGGTACCCATTAAATCATTATCAATAGTACCTGGCAGGCCAATGATAGGCATATCATATTCGGCACCAAAAACCTTGGCCCCGGTAAATGTACCATCGCCACCAATACCTACAAGGGCATCAATGTTATTCTTTTTAAGATGGTCATATGCTTGCTGACGACCTTCGGGCGTGCGGAAGTTATCGCAGCGTGCGGTTTTTAGTATAGTACCGCCGCGTTGAATAATGTTTGAAACCGATTTGCGGTTCATGGGTACAAAATCGCCCTTGGTCATGCCTTCATAACCACGGCGAATGCCCATCACCTCGATACCATAATATATAGCCGTACGTACAACCGCCCTGATGGCAGCGTTCATGCCCGGCGAATCTCCGCCCGAAGTATAAAGTCCTATTTTTTTAATCTGCGTCATTTTTTATCCTGATATGGCCTTTTAAACCCTACCTTAAAAAATTGAATAATTTAATTAGTGGCTTTTAAACAACCCCGTAACCAAAAAACGCGGCAAACTTTTAAAAGTTGCCGCGAATTTACACTTAATTTGTTAACGCTGTATCACTTTTTATAAGCGGCTATACCACTATCTAAAAATTTGATGTAATTGCTAATGCTAAAATCGGCTCCTTTAGGTGGTACAAGTACGTTGCCATCACTGTCCAAAATAACGTAGTAAGGCTGCGAATTAGTGTTGAACTTGGTAGTTTCGTAATCAGAATTTTTAGCACCGATGCCTGTTATCTTTTTAAAGCTAAAAGATGATGTGTACACCTCCGAGGCTGGAAGGTCTGTTTTCTCATCTACATAAAGTTCTAGTAAAACAAAATCGTTTTGCATGCGCTTGCGTACTTCCGGATCTGGCCAAACCTCGTTCTCCATTTTGCGGCAATTCGCGCAATTCCAGCCAGTAAAATCAATTAGAATCGGTTTTTTTAATTCTTTAGATACCTGTATTGCCTGGTTGTAATCATACCACTCATTCAAACCCTGGTGTTTCCCCCGGGCAAAAATGCTTTCGTATTTTTTTTCTTTGATAGATACCTTTTGCTCAGGTGTCGCGCTCCCCCCACTACTCAGGCGGGTAAGGTCGAAATCCTGTGTAGCCGGTGGTGGCAAAAAGCCACTTACTACTTTTAGCGGGGCGCCCCACAAGCCAGGTATCAGGTAAATAGTAAACGCCAAAAAGCCTACTGCAATAAAAGTACGGGTAACCGAAAGATAAGGCAAATCACTGTCGTGAGAGAATTTTATCTTACCAATTAGATACAGTGTGATCAATAATCCGATGGCTATCCATATAGATAAAAACACCTCGCGGTCAAAGAAGTTCCAGTGATAGGCAAGGTCAACATTGGATAGGAACTTTAAAGAAAATGCCAGTTCAATAAAACCTAAAACCACTTTGACGCTATTTAGCCAGCCGCCAGATTTTGGCAAGCTTTTTAATGCTGACGGGAAAAGTGCAAATAAGGTAAATGGTAAGGCAAGTGCCAGCGAAAAGCCAAACATGCCAACGGCGGGGCCAAGGCGATCTCCTTTTGTAGCTGCTGCTGCTAACAATCCACCAACCAACGGGCCTGTACAAGAAAACGAAACGACAACAAGAGTTGCCGCCATAAAGAAGATCCCAATCATGCCACCCTTATCAGAGTTTTGATCGAGTTTATTAGCCAGAGAACTTGGTAGGTTTATTTCAAATGCCCCTAAAAACGACACGCCGAAAACAACCAGCAACAAGAAGAAGAAAATATTAAATATACCATTTGTAGCCAAAGCATTTAATGCATCGGGACCAAAAATGAGGGTGATAACAACACCCAGTGTTACATAAATAATGATAATAGATAGTCCGTACAGCAATGAATGGCCAATGCCCTTTGCTCTCGACCCGGATTTTTTTGTAAAAAAACTTACCGTTAACGGCAACAGAGGATAAATACAAGGCATTGTTACAGCCAATAAGCCGCCAACAAACCCTGCTATGAATATGGCCCAAAGTGATTCGGGCATGGCGTTTGCCGCGGTGGATTTAGAAGCTTTGACGGATGACCCGGCAGTTTGTTTTGTTACTGAATCTGCCTGCGGTGTTGATTGGTTGGCCTGTTGTGCCGCGGCTTCCATTGCAGCCTTTTTACGAATGGCAATACTATCGGCCGCCGTAGGGATACTGGTAAACTGTATATCGGCAGGAGCAGCTGTTGTATCTTTGCCGCCTTTTTGAGCCGCGTAAACCGGTTTTGGCGCGTTTAAGCCAAATATAATAAGCAGGGTTACTACAGCTATTGACGTTGGTAACCAGTTGATCTTTTTAAATAGGTTCATCTTATTATTCCCTGGTAATTATTTGCCTAAAGGAATGGTGAAATCTACATCATCTGGTGGAAGACATTTTTTATCGTTACAGGTCATGTAAGTAAGTTTACCTGTTACACTACCGGCCGTTGCCGACTTTAAGCTTATTTTTTGCGAAAAAACAACCTCTTTCTCAAAATAAGTAACATTCATTTTGAATGATTCCTCGTATTTAGATAAAGGTTTTGGTTCGGTGGTTTTGCCAACCGGTGCATAATCTTTCGATTTTGAAAATACAAACGAAGTAGCTATCGGGCCGCTATCGCCAACATTCAGCGAGTAAATATGCCAGCCGGGTTGTATGGTTGCTTTTAAATATACAACAGCCTCTTTACTGTTCAATTTTTTTGCCGCGTATGCCCAGCGTACCGGTGTTTCAATTTGTGCATAGGCCCCGGCGCAAATAACCAGCGCCACCATCAATAACAATAACTTTTTCATGTATTATTTATTTAAAAATTCAATTTGTTTTAAGCTAAACTCGCGGGTGCCAAAATTATTATGTTCAACCAAAAGTAACCCTTCATCTTTCACCCCAACAATGGTCCCCCTAAACGTTTCACCATCTGACCGGAAATCCCTTACTTCGTTTAACCAGTATAGTCGGTTTAAATAAGCGTTCCTTACAAACAAAAATTTACCGGCCTTAAGCTTAAGATAGTATCCTTCAATATGCCCGCAAATTTCTAATAATAAAGCTCGTAAATCATAATCCTTTTGTAATATCTGCTTTACAGAAATGGCATTGCCGGCGCCCGCCTCAAAGTGCTCCTGGTTTATATTAAGGCCTATACCAATAATGGCATCTTTTATCCTGTCGCCCTGCAGGTGTGTTTCAATCAAAATACCGCCAAGTTTGTGGTCGTCATAATAAATGTCGTTTGGCCATTTTATTTTTAAGCGGTCGCCCAGCAGCGGATCAAGGGCCTCAATTACACCCAGGCTTATCGCCCGTGTCAGATCAAACTGTTGCAAAACGGGTAAAAATGAGGGCGTTAGCAAAATGCTGAAAGTTAAGTTTTTGCCAGGTTCGCTATGCCATTTGTTTTGTTGCTGCCCCCGGCCGGCAAATTGGCTTTCTGCCATAATGGCTGTACCTTCGGGCACTGGCTTGGAATTTGACAGTAATGTTTTAAGGTAAGTGTTGGTTGAATCAACTTCTTTAATTGTTACTAAATTTTGACCAACAAATAATGCCGAAAATATGTTATTTTGCAAAGTGTAATAATTTTTAACCAAAAAACGTTCAAAACTAATTCTTTTTGATGGTAAAAAATAAAAAGGTAGGGCAGTCAACCTATATTTCTGAACTTGCGATACATGGTATCCAGGAAAAAAAAGGTAATGAAATTGTAAGGTTAGACCTTCGTAACCTAAATAGTTCGGTAACAGATTACTTTGTAGTTTGCCATGCCGATTCAAGCACGCAGGTAAAAGCGATAGCCAACAGCATTGAAGATGAAATTTTTAAAGCAACCCAAACCGAGCCCTGGCGCAAAGAAGGTTTGGAATATGGCGAGTGGATACTACTTGATTATGTGGATGTTGTGGTCCACGTTTTCCGTACAGACAAGCGTGAATTTTATGGTGTAGAAGAATTATGGGGTGATGCCGAAATAAAATATTACAAAAGCGCTTAAGCCATAGTCACATAAAGGCTTGCAATGGCGTCATGGTAATAACCTTGTTTTTTAAATTATAGATTGTAAGTTTGAGCTCGTAACAAAGAGATGAAAGATAAAGATAATAAATCAGAAAGTCCGAAACCGATCAGGAAGATCCTGAATAAAAAAACACCGCCTAAGCCGCCTAAGTTTAATATTATGTGGATTTATGGCATCATTGTTTTAGCATTCCTGCTTGCAACAACCTTATTAAGCAATGATACTGGTAAACGTATAACCTACCAGGAATTTGAAACCAAAATGCTTAAGCAGCATGATGTTGAAAAAATTATAGCCTATAAAAGCGGCGATTTGATCATTGGCGAAGTATATATTAAAAAACAAAGCCTTGATACCAAACCCGAATACAGTGCCCTTGGTAAAGAGCAACACATGTTTGCAGGAAGCAGCGGCCCCCAGTATACTTTTACCGATGACTCGTTCGAAAGCCTGAAAAAATCAATTGCCGCTGCACAAGCTGCCGACCCCTCTTTAAGTGATGTTTCGCTTGAATTGCAGCAGGGCCGCGAAAGCTTTTTATCAAACTGGCTTGTACAGGGTGTAATTATGGTGATATTGTTTGCCGCAGTGTGGATATTTATCATGCGCCGTATGAGTGGAGGTTCGGGCGGTGGCCCGGGCGGCCAGATATTCAATATCGGCAAATCAAAAGCAACCTTGTTTGATAAAGAGGCCCAGGTAACCGTTACATTTAATGATGTAGCCGGTTTAGAGGAAGCCAAGCAAGAGGTGATGGAAATTGTAGATTTCCTTAAAAATCCTAAAAAATACACCAACCTGGGTGGTAAAATCCCTAAAGGCGCATTGCTTGTAGGCTCGCCGGGTACAGGTAAAACCTTATTGGCAAAAGCCGTTGCCGGCGAAGCCCACGTTCCGTTCTTCTCCCTTTCAGGATCTGATTTTGTGGAAATGTTTGTGGGCGTAGGTGCATCACGTGTGCGCGACTTGTTCCGCCAGGCAAAAGATAAAGCGCCATGTATTATATTCATTGACGAGATTGACGCCATTGGACGTGCCCGTGGTAAAAACAATATTGTTGGCGGTAATGATGAGCGCGAAAATACATTGAACCAGCTGTTGGTAGAGATGGATGGTTTTGGTACCGATTCGGGTATCATCATTCTTGCTGCAACTAACCGCCCCGATGTATTGGATTCGGCTTTATTACGTCCCGGACGTTTTGACAGGCAGGTATCTATTGATAAACCCGATTTGAATGGCCGCGAGCAGATTTTCAAAGTTCACTTAAAACCGCTTAAATTATCTGATGATGTTGATGCCAAAAAATTATCGGCACAAACACCAGGTTTTGCAGGCGCCGAAATTGCCAACGTTTGTAACGAAGCGGCCCTTATAGCTGCCCGTAAAAACAAAGAGGCGGTTGACATGTCGGATTTTCAGGATGCCGTTGACCGTGTGATTGGTGGTTTAGAGAAAAAGAACACGCTGATCTCGCCCGAAGAAAAACGTGTGGTAGCTTACCACGAAGCCGGCCATGCAATAGCCGGATGGTTTTTAGAGCATACCGATCCGCTGGTTAAAGTTTCTATCGTACCACGCGGCGTTGCCGCTTTAGGATACGCCCAGTACCTGCCAAACGAAAGGTTCCTGGTTGCCAAAGAAGAATTGATTGATGATATGATATTATCAATGGGCGGCCGTGTTGCCGAAGATATTACTTTCGGTAAAATCACCACAGGTGCCTTGAGTGATTTGGAACGCATTACCCGCCTGGCCTATGGCATGGTGAAAATATATGGTATGAATGGTAAAGTTGGTAACGTATCGTTTTACGATCCGCAGGGCGAAAACCAGTTTAGCAAACCATACTCTGACGTTACCGCAAACCTCATCGACTCGGAAGTTAGAAGCCTGGTTGAAGACGTGTATGCCAAAACAAAAGAGTTACTGATTAAACATCGCGACGGATTAGAAAAAGTTGCGAAAAAACTATTGGAGAAAGAAGTATTGTTTCAGGCCGACCTGGAAGAGCTTTTGGGCAAACGCCCTTTTGAGCACCGTACAGCTTATGATAAGTTTGTAAACGGCGAACCAACTTTAGTTCCAGATAACAATGCGATACCCGAGAATGTGATCAATCCTGAGTTATCAAGGATGGATGAGCCCGATCCAAAGTTTTAATTAAATACATTATTAAAAAAGCCATCAGCTTAGCTGGTGGCTTTCCTTTTTATACTATGAGGGATATTACTACATCAAAAGAAAAACTGCTAAAGAAGATCCGCAAGGCACTATTGGAGAAAAGGGACAATCCATATCCCCAACTGGAAGACCTGCCGCTTTACGCAACTGATGATGAAATACCTGAAGTTGTTTTTGCCGAGCAATTTACTGCCGTTAACGGCCAGTTTATTTTTTGCGAAGACGAGGTGCAATTTATAGAAACCCTGCTTACCCTGGCCGAAGAACGCAACTGGCACAAAATATACTGCTGGGAGCCTGGTCTGCAGGAAGTACTTGCCCGCTTTGAATACCCCTTTTACGAAACCGATAAAGACTTTGACCTGGCCGAGGTTGGCTTTACCCTGTGTGAGGCTTTAATAGCCCGCAATGGCAGTATTTTGTTATCCAACGGTAATATGGCCGGCCGGCGCTTAAGCATCTATCCGCCGGTACACATTGTGTTGGCTTATACATCGCAAATGGTGATGGATATTAAAGATGGTTTTAAACTGTTGAAAAACAAATACGGCAACCGCCTGCCATCCATGATCACCAATGTAACGGGCCCCAGCCGCACCGCCGATATTGAGAAAACCCTGGTGCTTGGCGCCCACGGCCCCAAAGAGCTTTTCGTTTTTTTATTAGACGACTCGCACGAGGCCTAATATCTCAGATATTTTTGAATTCATATTCCAGCCACACCCTGCAGCGCCGCCTGCATTTATTGTTGGGTGTTAGCTAACGCCTCCCACACATTTTGGCTGCGAATTACCGTAAAAGGTTAAAAAAATATTATTAAAATATCGCTGACTGCCGAATTATAATTAAAATAAATTATACTTGTTTCTATTAACTCAATGCAGTTTAAACACGTATAACCCTAACTAAAAACCCCTTATTAACATGAAGAAAATTGATTTAACCGAAGCAAAAAAAATGGTAGACCACTACCATGCCACCCGTAAAAACGTTATCGACAAAACACATGGTATTAATGATACCAAATCTGTTTGGTTTGATATCGACGCATTTAAAGATTTTGTAAACAAGCTACCGGCACATGCTACAGGCGTGCGGGTGCATTTGGCTGCTCATGATGAAAAGCATCCAACCACACCGGGACAAACGACGGTGATGCTTGCTGGCACCGTTAATAAGGACAGCGGCCATGCTGACGCGTTATCGGATACTAGTTTGCTGGCGGATGGGTTAGATCCGGTGAACAGTGGCAAGGATTGCCCTCCGTACTGTGTCTAATTTCAACGCAGTCGTTAATTTAACATCCAATAATAAAGCAAATCAAAGAAGTACAGGTAAAATATATAGCTTAACTTTGATCCATCTAAAATTATTGGATGTTAAACAGTTTTGTTTAAGCAAGTTTGACTCTCATTATATATTATCGAAGCAGGTAAGAAGCTTGATTTTTTTCTTTCGTATTGATGCTGTGAAGAAAACCTGCGCTTGACACTGAGCGAAGTCAGTTAATCGTTAATGCTCGTTGCTGCTGTGATCTACTTGAAAATTGTTAATGCTCGTACATAGTAACAGCTTTTGAACTTCTTTAGTAAAAAGTCCGGGGTGCAAACAAAATATATAGATATGCCACTATCTTAGCATCTAATTAAAAGCGGTATTAAATGCTATTATTTAAACTTTACATTCTTTCTCTTCCTTTTACATTTGCTGCCTGCCTTTATGCTTATAAATCGCTTGACAATAGTTTTAAACCCTTTTTGCCATATTTTACTTTTGTAATCGTATATGTAACTGCAGACTTTTTTAACCTGCTAATAATTAATCACAGCAATGCTTGGTCTAATAATTTCGAGAACATACTGGATTTTACGATGTTCGCGTATTTTATCATATCGCAGGATAAGAGGTTATTCTATAAGAGAAAAGCATATATATTGGGGGGCGTTGTAATATTACTATCTTTTGTCGATATTTTTTTTATTCAAGGTTTTTGGCATCGGGCAACTATAGCAATTGTGTTGCAGGGATTATTTATTTTAACATTGGTTTGTATTTATTATTACAATCTGCTTGAGGAGGCGTCGGAGCATCTTTTTTTGTTAAGGCATCCACCGTTTTTAGTTGCTACCGGATTGCTTTTCTATTTTCTTTCGCTTACTTTTTACTATTCCTTTTTTAGCTATATGCTATATAAAAACACTTATCACTTTGTTATTTTGGCAGCTACAATACTGGGTATTGCCAACCTAATGCTAAACGCTATTTTGATATATGCTTTCCTTTGCTCAGTTAAAAATAAAGGTATTAAAGGATAGTGGCTATTAGTTGCAACAGAAGTGTTTATTTCTTCACGAGCACTGGTTTTGAATTATATTGCGTATGAAAATCCCTGTTATTTTCTTATTCTTGCAATCACAATCGCGGGAATTTCAAGCCTATTACTAAACCCACTTTTAATATCTGCCTTTTATGCTTTTCAAAGACGAAGAAGTTATCCTTATAATTATAGCAGGTACTGCGTTACTGCTTTTGCTGGGATTTTTTATGGTCGGTTTTTTATTGATGTTTCAAAAAAAACAAAATAAAAATGCCATGGAAAAGGCCGAGCTGAAATCGTCATTTAAACAGGAATTACTAAAAACACGCATAGAGATACAGGAAGAAACCCTGAACTACGTAAGCCGCGAGATGCATGATAATATTACACAGGTATTATCATTTGTAAAACTCAATATGGGCCTGCTGGCCAACAAACTCGGTGGCGAGGAAAAGGTAAAGTTGAATGATAGCCGCGAACTTATAGCGCAAACCATTACAGATTTGCGTAACCTGTCAAAAAGTTTAAGCTTTGAACATATCAACTCATTAGGCCTGGTGAAAACGCTGGAACTGGAAGCGATAAGGGTGAACAAAAGCGGCCTTATTAATATGGATTTAAACGTTGAGGGCGAAATGTATTCCCTTGGCGAGCAGCGCGAACTGGTATTGTTCAGGATATTCCAGGAGGCGCTTAATAATGCGTTGAAACATGCGGATGCAGCAAACATTAAAATCGGTTTGTATTATAATGCACAAATGTTTAATTTGACCATCGAAGATGATGGCGCAGGTTTCCAACCCGAATTGCTGACCGACAAAAGCGGATCGGGATTGCGTAACATGAAAAATAGGGCGGGTTTGATTGGGGCAGAGGCTGTTATAACCAGTTCGCTCAAACAAGGCTGTACTATTAAGTTATCACTTAACCCCCTGGTTGAAGAAAATTATGCTAACGAAACCCATTCAAATAGCCCTGGTAGATGATCATCGCCTTTTCAGGAGTGGCATTGCAGCGCTCATTGATAGCTTTGGCGGCTATAATATACTATTTGAAGCCGCGCACGGGCAGGAATTAATACGAAGTATCGATTCTGGCATGGTTCCCGATATTATTTTGCTTGATATTAATATGCCTGTGATGGACGGTATATCTACCGCCCAGTGGCTACGCAAATATCACCCATCTATCCGCATTATTATCCTATCTATGTTTGAAGATGCCGAGAAGGTATTGTTAATGGTAAGGGCCGGCGTAAAAGGATATTTACTAAAAGATGCCGAACCGGATGAATTTGAACGGGCGCTGATTAAAGTAAGCGAAGGCGACTTGTTTTACCCGGATTTTGTTACCCGCCACCTGTTAAATAATTTCAATATTGATAAGGAAGCCCAGGTACAGCTAAACCCCCGCGAAATTGAATTTCTGCGCCTTACAAGCACCGAACTTACCTATAAGGAGATTGCCGACACCATGAATATCAGCGTGCGTACGGTTGATAGTTTCCGCGATCATCTTTTTGAAAAACTACAGATAAAAAGCCGGGTGGGACTGGTTTTATACAGCATTAAAAACAAGCTGATAGATTTGTAAATTGCTAATTTATTTAGCAAATTTGCCTTATGGCGCATGAGGATAACCCCATTTTTTTTAAGGGCAGAGGGGCACAGGTTAATACCCACAACAAATTTTTGAAAAGCAAATATGTGGCCGAGCATGTGGAAGGGCTTGACGAGCCATTGCTTGAAAATAGCGCCACGCAGCTTTTTGAAGAAACCCCCAAAAAGATTGTAAGCGAATCAAATAGTCCCGATTTAAGCCACATGTACTCCATAAACCCCTACCAGGGCTGCGAACATGGTTGTATTTACTGTTATGCCCGTAACACGCATGAGTACTACGGCTTTAGCGCGGGTCTTGATTTTGAACGTAAGATTATAGTAAAGCGCAACGCTCCTGAATTGCTTGAGCAATATTTTAATAAAAAGAATTATAAGCCCGTATGCATACTGCTATCGGGCAATACCGATTGTTATCAGCCCATTGAACGCGATTTGAAAATTACCCGGAGGTTGCTGGAGGTTTTCCTGAAATACAAAAACCCGGTAGCCATCATCACCAAAAACAACCTGGTACTGCGCGATCTGGATATTTTAACCGAACTGGCAGCCATGAACCTGGTTCATGTTAACGTATCAATTACTTCCCTTGACGAACAGCTTCGCCAAAAACTGGAGCCAAGAACGGTTACCGCGACCGGTAGGCTGGCCGTTGTTCAAAAGCTCTCAGAAAAAGGCATTCCGGTAAGGGTAATGGCAGCGCCTATTATTCCGGGGCTGAATAGTAACGAAGTCCCTAACATTATCAAGGCTGCAGCCGATAGGGGCGCTTTGGCTGCCGGATTTACCATAGTGCGCCTTAACGGGAGTATTGCCGATTTATTTAGCGACTGGATCTATAAAGCTTTCCCTAATCGTGCCGAAAAGGTGTTGAACATGATTCGCTCCTGCCACGACGGCAACCTGAACGATAGCGACTTTGGCCGGCGAATGAGCGGCGAGGGAAAGGTAGCCGAATCCATCCACCAGATGTTCAGGATGGCCTGTAACCGCTTTTTGGATGGCCGGGAGATGCCGGAGTATGACTATACCTTATTTGTGCCGAGGAAGGGCAAGCAGACGAGTATGTTTTAAGCTATTTTGGAGTTTTTTCAAGTATGTAAAAGTCAAAAATACAGCCTATCCCCACACCAACTACATAACACAGCAAATCGCTCCATAAAAAGCCTGCGCCTAAAACAAGCTTACCAAACAGCGTATGCCTCAAATCATTTATCCAGGGCGCTTTATAAAGCTGGCTGAACTCTATAGCGAAGCAAAACAACAGGCTGGCAATAACCACTACTTTTATAGGCTTATTGATAAACAGGAAGCTCACGATAAAATAAACCATTAGCGCCCAAAGGATATCGCCAATAAACAGCGGGATGCTTTTAAAATGCCGGGAAAGCAGGCCAATAATTATTGTAGCTATAATGAGTATAAAATAAAGCAGCCTTGATCTTCTCATAAAAATTCAGTTAACAAAAAAAGGCACCCCTAAGATGCCTTTTATATTAATTTTATAAGTGGTTTGCTTATACAGTTTCGGCTTCTAAGGCCATCTGCTCATCAACCAGGATACGTCCGCAATGTTCGCAAACGATGATCTTTTTGCGCTGACGGATATCCGACTGGCGCTGAGGCGGGATTTGGTTAAAACAACCAGAGCATGAATCGCGCTGAATGGTTACTACCGCTAAACCATTTTTTGCATTTTGGCGCAAGCGGGTATAAGCTGTAAATAAACGCTCTTCAATATTCGGGATAGCCTTTTCTGCCTGGGCAACAAGATCGTTCTCTTCTTTCTCAGTTTCGGCGGTAATAACACCTAACTCATCTTTTTTGGCATCAAGATCGTTCTTGCGTGCTTCCAGATCGGCAAGGGCTTTTTCGTATACCTGGGTTTTTGAAGTTATCTCGAAACCATACTCCCTTATCTTCTTCTCGCTTACCTGTATATCTAATCCTTGTATCTCAATTTCTTTTGATATCGCATCATACTCACGGTTGTTCTTAACTTCGTTAAGCTGCGCTTCGTATTTTTTGATGTTGGCCTGAGCATCTTTGATCAGGTTTTTGCGGGTTACAATCTCATCCTCTACATCATCCAGCTCATATTTGATTTTCTGTATGCGGGTTTCAAGGCCTGCAACATCATCTTCCAGATCGGCAACTTCCATTGGCAGCTCGCCACGTACCTGGCGTATTCTGTCAATTTTGGTGTGGATGGTTTGGAGTTCGTATAAAGCTTTAAGCTTCTGTTCTACGGTTTGTTCCATTAAATAAAATATTTGACGGGGTTTGTATTTACTTCTGTTAAACGGACGGCAAAGATAGGGAATTTTTTTCTAATTATTTCATACAATAATTGCACCGTAAATTGTTCACTCTCAAAGTGTCCGATATCGGCAATCACTATCTTTCCTTCGGCGTCAAAAAACTCGTGATACTTGTAGTCAGAGGTGATGAAAATGTCGGCTCCGGCGGCTATGGCATGCTTCAGTAAAAAGCCTCCCGAGCCCCCGCAAACAGCCACTTTTTTGATGGGTTTGTGGGTAAAAGCGGTATGCCTTATTACGTGCGTGCGCATCTTATCTTTTACATGAAACAAAAAGGATTCCTGGTTGGTGGGCACTTCCAGCTCGCCAATCATACCTGAACCTACCTGTTGGTTTTGGTTGGTTAAGCTGTACAGGTCATAAGCCACCTCTTCGTAGGGGTGGGCCAATATCAGCGCCATGATTATTTTACTTTCCAGGTTGGCGGGGTAAACGGTTTGAATGCACACCTCGCTTTCGCGGTGACGTTTGCCCGGCTCGCCTACATGAGGCACCGTTAATTCATTCCCTTTAAATGTGCCTGTTCCCTCGGCGTTAAAGCTAACTTCGCTGTAATTGCCAATATTACCGGCCCCGGCTGCAAATAAGGCTTCGCGCACGGCATCGGCATGGCTGTGGGGTACAAAGGTAACCAGCTTTTTAATCAGGTTATGCTTGGGTAGCAATATACGGCAGTTTTTAAGGCCAAGGGTATCGCATATGCGGCTGTTAACCCCGTGCATTACATTATCAAGGTTGGTATGAATAGCATACAGGGCTATACCCTTGCGAATGGCTTTTTCAACAACACGCTCTACGTATGTTTTACTGTTAAATTTCTTTAATCCCCTGAAAACTATGGGGTGATGGGATATAATTAGCTGGCAGCCTGTAGCAATAGCTTCGTCAACAACCGCTTCAGTACAATCTAAAGATAGCAGCGCCTGGGATATTTCCTGGTCGGGATGGCCTATAATAAGGCCTGCATTATCATAATCCTCCTGGTAAACGAGGGGCGCAAGGCTTTCAAGGTAGGTGGTTAGAGCGGATAGTTTCATATAAATTGATATGCTAATATATCAAATATTCATTCTTAAAATAAAATAGTAAATTGGGTTATGGGAATTTTAATTGCACATCCGGAAAACAAAGAGAAATTAGCAGCACTAAAAGCCTTTATGAAGGCATTAAAGATCCGCTTTGAAGAAGGCGAATCTCCGTATGATCCAGAATTTGTAGAGAAAATTAACCGTAGCAGGGATAATTTTAAGGCCGGTAAATTTAAAGCTATAAAAACCGACGATCTATGGAAATAATATATTGATGCCTCATTTATTATTTACGGCGTCATTAACGCCATCCGGTGGCTGTCATAAGCGGCATCCTTATTATACTTCAATACCAGCGATTTATTGTTTATCAAATCCATAATGGTGCCAACCCAACATAGGCCAAAGGTTAGCAAATAAGCAATACCCATACCAACCTGACCTAAAACAAAGCGGTGTATTCCTCCAAAGCCAACAAATCCCAACAGCGTAAACAACATAATTTCCTGTGCCGATTTCCTTTTGCTGCTGTAAACCATGTAAAAATAATTGGTTTGGCTTTCGTTGAGGTTTGCTGTAGCTTGTTGTAAAAAGGCCATCTCCTCGGGCGTCATATCCTGAAAGTTCATGTAATTGCCTTGTTGCATATTCATTGGGGCGTAGGGTTTGATGTTAGCGGTTTTTCAAATTTAATGTTTTTCTGCTAAAAACAATAGGCTATCCTGTATCTGCAGGCGATTTAATATCGAACGCCAAATATCCAATACCGTATAATGGAGGAAAAATTCGGCGTTGGATATCCTAAATTCGTTATTCGATATTTCCTTCCATTCGTATTTTATTTAAGTTCCCCCTTGAGGGGGCTTAGGGGGCTTTTTTTTATTATTTTTGCCCTCATGAGCGAAGAAAGATCACTGAACTTTATAGAAGAAATTGTTGAAGAAGATATAGCCAACGGCAAGCACGGCGGCAGGGTATTAACCCGTTTCCCGCCCGAGCCTAATGGTTACCTGCATATTGGCCACGCCAAATCTATTTGCCTTAACTTTGGTTTGGCCCAAAAATACAATGGCAAAACCAACCTGCGTTTTGATGATACCAACCCTGTTAAAGAGGATGTGGAATACGTTGACAGCATTAAGGAAGATGTTAAATGGCTGGGCTTTAACTGGGCCGAAGAGCTGTACGCTTCCGACTACTTCGACCAGCTATATGAGTTTGCGGTAACGCTTATTAAAGCCAACCTGGCCTATGTTGACGACAGCACAGCCGAAGAAATTGCCCATCAAAAAGGCACCCCTACCGAGCCCGGCGTACCCAACCAGTACCGCAGCCGCTCTGTTGAGGAAAATTTGGAGCTGTTTGCCGATATGAAAGCCGGCAAATACCCCGATGGAGCCAAGGTGCTGCGCGCCAAGGTTGACCTTGCCGCACCCAACATGCACCTGCGCGACCCTTTGATGTACCGCATTAAACACGCCCATCACCACCGTACCGGCGATGCCTGGTGCATATACCCCATGTACGATTTTGCCCACGGCCAATCAGATGCTATTGAGCAGATAACCCACTCTATTTGTACGCTTGAGTTTATCCCTCACCGTGCTTTATATGATTGGTTTATCGAAAAGCTAAGCATCTTCCCATCTAAACAATACGAGTTTGCCCGCCTTAACCTCAACTATACCGTAATGAGCAAGCGCAAGCTGCTGCAACTGGTGGTTGAAAAGCATGTTGACGGCTGGGACGACCCACGCATGCCTACCATTAGCGGCCTGCGCCGCCGGGGGTATACGCCTGCCAGTATCCGCGAGTTTTGCGAACGCATCGGCGTAGCCAAACGCGAAAATATGATTGATGTTGGCCTGCTGGAATTCTGTATCCGCGAAGACCTGAACAAAACCGCATGGCGCCGTATGGCCGTGCTCGACCCTATAAAGTGTATCCTGACCAACTACCCCGAAGGCGAGGTGGAGATTATGCATGGCGAAAACAACCCCGAGGCCGAAGATGGCGACGGCAGCCGCGAGTTTCCATTCAGCCGCGAACTTTGGATTGAGCGGGAAGACTTTATGGAAGTGCCGCCCAAGAAATTCTTCCGCCTGGGCCTGGGGCTAATGGTGAGGCTCAAAAATGCCTACATTATCCGTTGCGATAGTTTTGTGAAGGATGCAGACGGCAACATAACCGAAATTCATTGCAGCTACCTGCCCGAGTCAAAATCGGGTAACGATACCAGCGGCATCAACGTGAAGGGCACCATTCACTGGGTGAGCGTACCCCACGCCAAAACCGCAGAAGTAAGGCTGTACGACCGCCTTTTCCAGGTAGAAAACCCACAAAGCGAAGAAGGCGACTTTAAGGATTACATTAACCCAAACAGCCTGCACATTATCCCAACCGCCTACATCGAACCCGACCTGGCCAACGCCACACCCGGCACCGCCGTACAGTTCATGCGCAAAGGATATTTTACACTGGATAAATACTCAACCAGTGATAAACTGGTATTTAACAGAACGGTTACTCTAAAAGATGGCTGGGTGAAGAAATAAAGACAACGGAAAGGTTAAAGATGGCCGAAGCCATCTTTTGCCTTTCCGCTTTAACCTCAAATCTATACCGCTTGTAGCGTTTGCAAAAAAACATCCGTAATGGTTTTATATATATTTACTAACCATTACTATGAAGCAAATTTTTACACAAAGGGCAGGCATGATCGGGATGATATGTTTGCTTGCGGTTTCTTTAACATCGTGCCTTAAAAACGACGACAATCACCAATACATCGCGCCTAAAGTGGCTTTGGTTTCGGCAATCAACGCTTCGCCCGATGCCCAGCCGGTTGATTTTTTCCTTGACCAAAACCGGGCCAACAATTTTTACATCAAAAGCGGCGAGAGCCTCGATTATATTAACGCCTATACCGGCAAACGTACCATCACATTTTATGTAGGCGCCAGCAATCAGAAAATAATAAGCGATACCGCCACTTTCAAGGCCAATAAACTTTACTCGGTATTTCTGGCCAACGTAGTAAGTACCCCCAATATATTGGTTATCCCCGATTCGGTAGGCGTACCGGATGAAGGCAAGGCCGGCGTGCGCTTTGTTAATCTGAGCCCCGATAACCAGGCGCTCGACCTGGTTGTTAAAGCAGGCGCTACCCTGGCTTCGGCAAAAAGCTACAAACAGTACAGCCCTTTTGTTACCGTTAACGGCGGCAATACCTACACCTTCGAAATCCATAAGGCAGGTACAGCTATGGTGTTGTATACCCTAACCGATGTACAAATCAAAAACAAAACGCTCAACACCATCTGGGTGCAGGGCCTCTCGGCAGCTACCGATTCAAAAAAGCTGACCGCTCATGCGCAGGAGAATGTGTATTATTATTAGGGATTAGGTGAGTGAGTGGTTGAATAGGTTAAAGAGACGTTAATAACCGGTTGATTGAGTGAATGGTTGATTGGGTTAACAGGCGTTAAAGAATAAGCCTCGCTTTTCAACTTAATCAACCACTCACCCAATCCAACCACTCACCAAACAAGGGCGTTGCCCCATTGATAGAAATGGGGCCGGGCTGTACGCTCATACGCCTGCAGGCATTATGCTCATGGGCCTGTATCCGCTGCCATCCCTAACGCGAACGCCGGGTAAGCTATTGGTGAAAATAAAAATCGTTTTAGCATAACGTTTACCTGCTGGCGGGGGTATTGTGAGGCCATTGATACATTTGCTAATCCGTTTTAGCATGTCGTTCATCTGCCAGCTTGGTACACCCTACGCGCACGGACAATCTGGGAAAAAATACGAATAAAATTGAACGTTTAACGATACTTTTTGAACGTTTCCCTCTGAGATTACTTGTAGCTACCGCCTACCTTTGACTTATCAGATAAAAGGATTCAAGCAATGGCAACATTTACATTAAAGAGCAAAGAGCTGGGCGGGCAATTAAACATCGAACAATACGCAGATAGTATGGGTTTTACCGGGCAAAACCGATCGCCGCAGCTTTATTGGGAGAACGCGCCCAAAGAAACAAGGGCTTTCGCACTGACCATATACGACCAGGACGCGCCAACAGGCAGTGGCTTCTGGCATTGGATTGTTTTTAATATCCCTGCCGGGGTAACTGAATTGCCGGCGAATGCAGGCGACATCAGTAAAAACTTATTACCCAAAGGTACCATACAAAGCAACACCGATATGGGTTTTGCTGGTTATGCCGGTGCTGCACCGCCCGAAGGACCGGCGCACCGTTACCTGATTACCGTTTATGCACTGGGGCAAAAACTGCAATTAGATCAAAACGCTACGCCAGCGTACGTGGGATTCAACCTACATTATGCAACGCTTGCCAAAGCTTCGCTGCTGGTTTATGGACAAAAGCATTAAATTAGCCTGGAATGAAACAAGCAGAACCGATCAGGATTTTTAGTTACCAGGCCGAGGGAGCCAGTATCAGGAACAGGATCACGCTGCAACAAAATCTTTTTAGTTTCCTGTTGGAAGGCGAAAAGACTGTTCATTATGCAGGCAAAATAGTGAGCATTATACCCGGGCAGTTTTTGCTGCTTGCTGCCGGCAATTGCCTGATGAGCGAAAAAATAGTTGCGCCGGGCGGCAATTACCGAAGTATTCTGATCGCTTTTGATAATCGCGTACTGGCTGATTTTTTTATCCGGCACCAGGAACTGCTAAGGGCGACCGCCAGTCAACTACAGGAGGAGCCTATCCTGCGCTTCCAACAGGATGCCTTTATCCAAAACTTCATTAGTTCTTTGGGGCATATGCTTGCTGAAAATCAAGCCATCTCGCCAAATATGCAGCAATTAAAACTGTATGAGCTACTGCTTTACCTGGGCGAAAGTTATCCTGGAATTCTACAAAAGCTGCGCGGCATGAGCCATGAAGCAGCCGACGATATCGTCATCAGGCAGGCGGTAAATGCCCATATCGATCAGCCGGTGAGTGTAGAAGAACTGGCCTTTTTATGCAACGCAAGTTTATCAACTTTTAAGCGGCGCTTCGCCAGGCTTTACGGCACCTCGCCCAGCAAATGGCTGCTGGAAAAAAGAATGGAGAAAGCCGCTCGGCTACTTAAGCAGGGCGGACACAAAGCCAGTGATATCTATTATGAACTGGGTTATGAGAACCTATCCAGCTTTATACAATCTTTTAAACAGGTACACGGCATAACGCCCAAACAGTACCAACTAAATAATTAAAAAAAATGACCAAGCAATATTTTACGGCCTTAGCTGCTTATAACAGCTGGGCGAATGATAAAGCTATGGATTGGCTAAGCCAGGTTAGCGATGAACAATGGGAACAAACGCTTATAAGCAGTTTTGGTAGTGTAAGGCAAACGGCAGTACATATTGCCAGCGCGGAAAAGATTTGGATAGATTTCTGGATAAAAGCGCCAGCGCCCGCCTACCTTACATCCCATTTTGAGGGCCCAAAAAACGAACTGATTGATATTTGGAAAACTGCTTCCGCCGGGATGCACAATTTTATAAAAAACTGGCCGGAAGAAAATTATACCGATGCCGTCACCTTTGTTTATCCCAGGGGAGGATCAGGGCAATTGCCTTACTGGCAAACATTTGCGCATAGTATCAACCATTCAACCTATCATCGCGGGCAATTGATAACACTATTAAGGCAGGCAGGTTTTGACAAACTCTCATCACTCGACCAGGCTACTTATTACCTTACCCATGTAAATAGTTAAGTGTAATTTATTGCGATAGCGAATTTTTTTATTATCATCGGGCAGTGACTTTTGTAGGTTTGAGAATAAAAAAAATCTTACCATTAATATACTAATAGTTGGTAAATAAGGGCAAGTTATCTATCTCTCATAATAACATTATGCTTCTGTTGGAGTAAGCTTTTAGAAATGTGTTTTGCATTACTATTTGGCGCCGGTGATGCTGAATGCCGCGCAGACTACAGATATAAGTGAGAGTAATATAAATCCACACAGATATTTGCTCTTCTGGGTGAGGAGATTTCGGGTATCAAGCATAGTTTCAGGTTTTTATTTACAAAGTTTACACTTTTATTTACAATCCAAATTCCCCGCGCCGAAATATATCAAAGTAATTTTGCTGCATCAATTCTGATAGGATCATAAAATAGATGATGAAACATTTGTTTTACTTAAAATTTTAAAAAATGAAAAGATTAATTGTATTTGTTCCGGCTATCTTCCTGGTATTATTTCTACTAAATTCTTTTGTGCTAAAAGAAAAGGTAGCAAAAAAGAAATCAATAAAAGAAGGCAAATCATCGGCTATTGTCAACATCATTTTTAAATCTGCCGATGGCGGGCAAACATGGCAGGACATTAGCGAAGGGCTGCCTGAAAATTTGCAGAGAGAAGGTGTATGGAGAGATGGTTTATTTGCAAATGACCGTGGGCTATACTTACGTGCCGGAAATGGGGTTTATCACAGTGAACCAAATTCCACAACTCCTTTTTGGACAAAAGAAATTTTCCCGGGTACACAACGTAACATTGCCCCTGGCAAAAATGGGATACTTGCGTATGATTTCAGGGGGCAATTTCTACAAAAAATAAACGGAACGAATAAATGGTCGCCTATGTACACGAATTTTCAAGACCAAGCCGTACACATAGACAGAACGATAGATTGGATGTACAAGAATTATAAAGAGAGAGAAGTACGCTCCGTTTTTGAAACTGCCGGAGGCACAGTTTTCATTGGCTCCAACAACTGCCTTTTTAGATCTACTAACAGTGGAAAAACCTGGAAACGAGTGCATGTTGGAGACGGTAGAATGAAATTGGCAGAGTCAAACGGTGTACTTCTGTCTACCAGCAAAGATGGAATATTAAGATCGACCGATGATGGTGAAAACTGGGATAGTGTGATTAGTGAAGGGGGTGCTGGCATCGCTGTAGAACGTATAGACGGAGGATTTGCCGCTATAGTATACAATACAATAACCCAAACAAACAGCTTACACATTTCACTGGATAGCGGAAAAACCTGGAATGCCATAGGCGAAGAACTTCAACCTTCCTGGAGTAGTTTATTAATGAAACAGATAGGCTTACTTAAATCTTCATCGGATATTTTATCAATTAAACAAATGGGTAAATATTTAATATGCGGCCGCTCAGATGGTATATTCCGGTCAGCTGACATGGGCAAAACATGGAAAAAACTGTTACTTCCTGTTATAGAAAATTATGGTTTCAATTTATCAGTTTCGGGCAACGTGATTTATGCCGTACCAAATAAAGGATGTTAAAAAAATCCAAACTCAAAATAATGTGTGTTGCTGATTTAAATCATTTGGTAATTCTTGGAATTCCTTGGTGTTTGATTGTTATTCGGGCTGATTCATTTTAAGTATTAAAGCCTTGCCGGCTGCAAAACCGGCAAGGCCGAAAATCCTGACTTAAACTTACTCCGATCTCAAACTCTTTACCGGGTTCGCCAATGCGGCTTTTATGGCAGTGTAGCCTACCGTGAGCCAGGCTATAATCAGTGAGCCCCCTATAGTTGCGGCAAAAAACCACACACCTATCATTATCCGGTAGGCGTAGTGCTGCAGCCATTGGTTCATAAAATACCAGGCTACAGGGGTTGCAATTAAAAATGCGATGGCGATAAGGATGGTGAACTCTTTTGATAGCATCACCAAAATATCTTTTACAGGCGCACCCAGCACCTTGCGGATACCGATCTCCTTTTTACGCTGCACAGCCATAAATGAAATAAGGCCGTATAAACCCAGGCAGGAAATAAAAATTGCTATGCCCGAAAATATTTTATAAAGCAGCGAAAGCTGGTTTTCCTGCTGATAAGTTGCAGCAATGGACTGATCTAAAAAGTTGTATCCAAATATGTAATCCGGGAAATACTGGCTCCATAACTTTTCCATCGCCGGGATAATGGTTGTTGTATGGCCAAGGTTTATTTTGAGGCTCACCATGCCATATCCTTTTTTCATCGTAGTCATTACCACCGGCACCATGGGATCCCGTAACGAATTAACATGAAAATCCTTTAAAACGCCTACTATCGGTAACATTTTTCCGGCAACTTTTATCTTTTTTCCAATGGCAGCCTGCGCATTTGGTAAGCCAAGCCCTCGTACTACGGTTTCATTCACCACAAACTCGCGCATCGTATCCGACGCATGGTAAATGCGGCCCGCTGCAAGCTGTAAATGGTATAAGTTAAAAAATGAGGTATCTGCTTCATTCATGTTCGTAATCATATTGGGTTCGGTAGCGTGATTTTCGGGCGTGCGCAAATCGGTATAATATCCGCCCCCCGCCGGCGATGCCATGCTCAGGCTAAAATCACGTATGCCTGGCAGTTTTAGCAAGTCATTGCGTAGCACTTCCATTTTCCTCGCGCCAAGACTATCGTTCGGGAAACCGGCGTTAATAACGGCATCTTTGTTAAATCCTAAATCGGCCATGCGGAAGTAATCCATTTGCGATGTAACGATCAATGTTGCAATGATGAGCGTTTGGGCAATTACAAATTGAAATACAACCAAACACCGGCGAAGGGAAATTCCTTTTTGACGCTCAGCCCCGGAAGATGATCCTTTTAGTACGGTAACTGAATTAAAGCCCGATAATACCAGCGCCGGGTAAAAGCCAGAAAAGGCGGTTACCAGTACCAATGCCAGCAGCATAAATAAAAGCACATTGCTGCTATATAATATAGTTGTGGCAATGTGAATGCTAAGCAGGTTATTGATATAAGGAATGCAAAACAAGGTTATGCCGGTTGCTACTATTAGCGCAAGTAAACAGGTTATGCCTGTTTCGCCAAAAAACTGCATCATTAACTGCGGGCGGCTGCCACCCAGCACTTTCCGAACGCCCACCTCTTTACCCCGGTTCATGGCCTGCGCGGTAGTAAGGTTAATAAAATTTACACAGGCAATAACCAACAGGAAAATGCCTATTGCACCTAAAGCGTAGGTCAGATCTTTACTGAAGGTATGCCCGTTATAATTATTAAACCGCGAATCGGAATGTATTTGGTTCAATGGCTGCAAAACAAGATCGTATCCGGCATTACCAGGCGTGGTGTGTTTGCCCATAAATCCGTTCAATAAATGGTCGAAATGTTCTTTTGTCTCGTTCGGTGCCAGCTGTACAAAACAATAATCCGCATCATTTATACTTCCCCAGCTATTAAAATCGGCATACTTACGCATGGTTTCGTAGGACAATACACCTTTTATAGGAAAATCTGTATTCGGCGGAATATCATTAAGGATACCGGTGATCTTAATGTCCTGGCCATCCATTTTTAATGTTTTGCCTACGGCTGCTTTCCAGTCGCCAAAATATTTATTGGCTAATTCTTTAGTGAAAAGGGCGGTGTTCGGTTCAGTAAGCGCGTCTTTTATATTGCCTATAGCAAGGCTAAAATCAAACATCTTAAAAAACTGCGGCTCGGTAAAAAACAACCCGTTTCCCTCATTAAACTTTTTGGCAACTGATCCATTAGCCGATGGTACTAAAACCTGCACGTTATAGTCGGCCGCGATAGCCGCAACATTAGATAATTGCGGAAAATCAGACCGCAAGGCAAAGGTAGTAGGCACAGTTACCCCCGTCCGGTAAGCGTCGTCGGCCCGGTTTTTGGCAGCGCGCACTACCCTGTAAATGCTGTTCTTTTTTGTGTGAAAAGTATCGAAGCTTTGCTCATATTGGATTACCAGGAATATCAGCAGGAAAGCCGCGAAACCAACGGCCAGGCCGGAAATATTGACAAATGAATTAGCTTTCCGTCGGCCCAGGTTTCTGAGCGCAGTTTTAAGATAGTTTTTTATCATGCCTTTTTGTTCATTTCATTAGTGTCTGAATCAGGAAGCAAGCAGATTAATTTGTCAGTTCTTAAATCCTGACTCATGTAAAATATTCTCCAAGAAAATGCCAAACAGTTAAATTTCTGTATATCAATAATTTAAGTAATGGCCATGCTGCTTGTTCGTCCGGTTTTGATACACCGTATGTTCGTTTATGGGTTTGCCTGTTCTCACACATCAAAAGATCGTCGGAGTTATCACTGCACCCGCTAAAGTTTGTAGTTTACTATGCTTTAGTTGCAAACCCAATATAATACAGGGGCTTACCTGAGCCAACCGAATTCAATGTAATTTGGGATAGGACTTATTTTAATATAGATTTGTTTACCACGCTCTGATGAGCCTTTATAAAAATGGAAGCAGTAATATTTTGCGGTATTCAGGCAACAGGAAAAAGTACCTTTTTTAAAGAGAGGTTTTTTAATACGCATATGCGTATTTCTTTAGATCAGCTAAACACAAGAAATAAAGAACTTAGGTTTATTGAAACTTGTATCCTCACATTTCAGCCTTTTGTGATAGACAACACCAATCCTTCTCCGGAAGAAAGGGCAAAATATATTGCCATAGCAAAAGCAAATAAGTTTAAAGTAATTGGTTATTATTTTCAATCTAAAGTGGCTGTTGCTTTAGCCCGTAATAACCAACGGACTGGTAAAGAAAAGGTTCCCGAAATTGGTATAAAAGGAACTTACAAACGGCTGAATCTGCCACAGATGGATGAAGGATTCGACGAACTATATTATGTAACAGCCGAGAATAATATGTTCACGGTAAATGAATGGTCAGATGAAATTTGATGATCTGGATGTTAAAATGAGGGTTTATGAAACCTCTCAGGACCGCTGCGTTTTGCCCGGTATGTACATGGTAGCCAGAATTGATGGACGAGGCTTCACCCGGCTGACTAAGGAAGTGCACCGTTTTGAGGCCCCTTTTGACGAAAAATTTCGCGACTTAATGGTCGAAACGGTAAAACACCTGATGAATTGCGGTTTTAATGTAATTTACGGCTATACAGAAAGTGATGAAATATCGTTGCTCTTTCATCCTAATGAAAGCCTTTTTGGGCGAAAGACCAGAAAATACATTTCCATACTGGCGGGCGAAGCGAGTGCAAAATTTTCCTCACTCCTGGGAAACGTAGGAGCCTTTGACTGTCGCCTATCAGAACTTCCCAACATACACTTAGTAGGAGATTATTTCAGATGGCGTAATGAAGATGCACACAGAAATGCATTAAATGCGCATTGTTACTGGCGTTTAAGGCAAGATAACTTTAATGCGCGGGAAGCTACCTCAAAAATTGAAGGGATGAGTATTGCAGCCAAGAACGAATTACTGTTTCAATACGGTATTAATTTCAATAATGTTCCTGCATGGCAAAAAAGAGGAATAGGTATTTATTGGAAAGATTTGAAAAAGGAAGGATTTAACCCAAAGAACAACGAGCATGTGTTGGTTGACAGGCGAACGCTGCATACTGATTTTACGCTGCCCATGCGGGATGAATATGACGTATTTATACATGATCTGGTAAAAAAGCACGAGGACCAAGGCTAAGTTGGAGACAACGCTATAAGCGTTCGGAAGAAATAAAAAAAGCGGAGGAGCACTGTGCGATTCCTTCCCCAAGGAACGAATTGCACAGTGCCCACTTTTTTATTTCTTCCGAACCCACAACAACACTTTTCATTCTGCCAATTCCCAAATTCTGAAAATTCTGATTCTGACGGCCTACTTCGCCGCCTGCAAAGTGGTTACCATTTTATCAATAGTATCTTTATTTATTTTGCCAACTACCTGCTTTTGGGCTTTCAGGGCGTAGGGCAGAGCTTTTTTGTTATCGCCTACGGCCATGTACCCGCGGGCCATGCCGGTGTTGGTTAAAAACTCGTCGGGGTGTTTTTGGTAATCCAGCTTAAATACCTCAAGTGCTTCCTGGCCTTTGTTTTCGGCAATAAGGCTTTTGCCGTAAAAATATAGGTCGTTAACATCGGCAAATGGCAGGGCAGTTTTCATGGTGGCCGTTGCTTCGGCGTTGCGGCCCAAATTGCTCAATATTGCCGCTTTGGTTTTCCAGGTCTGAAATACCTGGTTGCCACCAAAATTTACGCTGGTTGCGGTATCGGCCCATAGCAGGCCCTCTTCCAGGTTGGTTTTGTTTTGGGCGCAAAAGGCAGCGGCCTGTTCCCAGCTTTCCCAGTTAAAGCCTTTGTTGGTACGCAGTTCTTTCCTGAATACGGCAAGCTGTGTGGCCGGCAGATCAACATCAACCTTAAACGGAATTACTAATTTTTCCCATTGTAACTGAATTACGGCGCTGGTTGGCGTTTGGTCGGCAAACTCGTATTTAAGCCATTCCACACTGGCGGTTGCCGGTACCGGTTTTACTTTTACGCGCAACACATCCTCGGCCTGGTTATAAAAAAAACTGCCCCACGAGGTAGCGTTTTTTGAAAATATCAGCGTACTCTCATCGGCGCCATAGGCAATAAAAAAACCATACTTACCGGCAGCTAAGGGCTGCCCTTCTACCTTTACATCGGTTGAAAATTCGATGGTGGTGTTTTCATTGGCGCCGGCCCGCCATGGTGCTGCTTTTGAGGTGCCAAAACCCAGGTCGGCATAGCCGTTGTAAACAAGCTCGCCCCAAATATGTCCGTCGCGCTTGTTCACATGCGGGCGGCTATAGTTAATGGTTACATCGGTAATACCTATCATTTCGGTAACGGATGCTTTTTTATTGCCCCCGCTTGGTGTTGATGTAAGCAGTTGCGCGTGGGCCAGGTCGGTAAAGCAAAACTGGATAACAACCGCCACAAAGGCGGCAATCAGTAATTTTTTCATTGTATAAGCTTTAAAGGTGTGGTTGAAAAATTGAATAATTAAAGCTTGGTTTTATTAACAACAAGGGCAAATGATTTCAACCCTTGCCCCGTTATTTTTAATGCTTGCCCTTAATATCTCAACCGCCGCAGTATGAGCACGCAAGTAATTGGTTGAATATTGGGGCCTTTTGGTTGAAAATCATCTGCCCAAAACAAAAAGCTTTGTACATTTAAAAATGAATTTCATTAAAAACATGCCCACGCTTACACGCCTGCAATGGGTGATATGGATAGCGGTGTTTTTTATCATCTTTTTTTCGATACTGCCGGTTGATGGGTTTAACCATGCCAGCGTTTTTACGGTGATTAGTGTGGCGTTTTACCTGCTGGTTATTTATGGCAACATTAAGTTTCTGTATCCCCGCTTTTATGAAAAAGGGCACCGCGTGCAGTATGTAATTTATGTGGTGCTGTTACTGGTTATTGGCGGTGTGGCGCGTGGCTTTTTAATCATGTACTCTTACAACACGTTTTTTGCCAGCCGCCCCGAAAAAATGACTTTTAGCATGATGCTTAATTTTGTGGTGGCCGGGTTCATGACCTATTTACTCAGTTTTATTTTCAGGATAGCGCTGGCTTACTTCGAAATTAAACAACAATCAGAAAAAATACTGGTGCAAAAAAGCCAGGCCGAGCTAAACTTGCTTAAATCGCAGGTGCAGCCGCATTTCCTGTTCAATACCCTCAATAATATTTATTACGAGGCTTATGTCGATTCGCCCCGCACGGCCAAACTGGTAGAGCAGCTATCAAACATTATGCGCTATTTTGTGGATGAAAGCCCTAAAGACGAAGTGTCTATCAATACCGAGATCCAGTTTTTGGAAAACTACGTCGCACTGGAAAAAATCCGGATCAGGCATGAGATAGACATCAGTTTTATACAGGATTGCAGCCCGCATCTGCAAATACCACCCATGCTGCTCATGACCTTTGTCGAAAATATTTTCAAGCACGGCATTGATAAGGCCAGCATCGACAATAAAATTGAACTGGCGCTGGTACAGCAAGGCCGCTACCTTACATTTGAAACCAAAAACCGTATTTTTAATCAAAAAGCTGATGCCGCCGGCGGTTTCGGGATCCAGAATTTGCGCAAACGGCTTGAGCTGTTATACGGCAATAAATTTGAACTCACCATCATCAATGGCGAAGAAACGTTCACAGCCTTTTTAAAAATTCCATTAGCATGAATTTAAGCTGCATAATTATCGACGATGAGCCAAACGCAGTTAAGCTGCTGGAAATAATGGTTGGCCAGTACACCAAATGGGGGCTGCTGGCCAAATGCTACGATGCTTTGGAAGCTATGGCTTTTTTAAAGGAACAAAAGGCCGATTTTATTTTCCTGGATATCAACATGCCACAGCTTACCGGAATGGAGCTGGCCGGCCTGCTATCAAAAGACACCAAAATTGTTTTCACCACCGCCTACTCGCAGTACGCTGCCGAAAGTTATACCTTCCAAACCATCGATTATTTATTGAAGCCGATAACGCTTGAACGTTTTTTGGCCGCGCAGTTAAAAATCGAGGCCTATTTTACAAAAAACCAGGGCAACGAAAAAGCACCACCCGCCGTTGGCAATGAATACTTTTTTGTAAAATCGGGCAAGGAGCTGCGCAAAATTCTGCTGGATGATATTCAGTATTTTGAGGGGCAAAAGGAGTATGTACGCCTGGTAACCAGTACCGAACAGCTGCTTATATACCGCCGCATAAAAGATATTGACGAACAGCTATCGCCGCCATTTGTACGCGTTCACAACTCCTACATTGTAAACACCCGCCAGCTTAACAAAATAATGGACAACCACATTTATATAGCCGGCAAGCAAATCCCCATCAGCGAGAAATTTAAAGATGCTTTTATGGGAGTGATACAGCAGCGGATATTTTAGGAGGGGTGCATCTAACCCGTTTAGCGCCTTACATTTTGCCTTTTTTTATCCGGATATAGGTAAAATCATAGGCAGTAACCCATGTTTTGCCACCATCGGCCGATGTTTCATTAAATTGCCGCACTTTGTCGGCTCCAAGATTGTAAAATATAAACCGGCCGGTAAGCGGATGCCCCTGCGCATCTGTAGTAGTAAACGTAAAACGCATGGCACCATCAGCATATTGGCCATTAACAAACTCCTGTATTCCGTTAGCATAGTTACCAACCCAGGTCTGTTTCCATTTGCCGTTGGCTTCATCAATAAAATTTAGGCTTTTGCCGCTACTTGAACCGTTGGTGGCCTCCCAGTTTTCTAACAAAGCGCAACCGCCAGATACCATTTGCACCAGGCTGTGGCCGGCAAGGGTATTTGTGCCTGTTGGATACACATTCCATTCGCCAACCCAAAAGTCAAACTGCCGCGCCTGCGCGTTTGCCATGCAGGGGTTTAAAGTGAAATAAACTTTTTGGCGTATTTGCTTAAAGCCGGGATTATTCCTCAATGAGCCGAAATCATTTAAAGTATCCATTTCGGCCAGGTTACTATAGCCATAAGCCGTGGCACTGTCAAGATCATTAACCGAAATGGCGATTTTACCTTGCAGCGCATAAACCTTGGCCCTGCGCGAATAAACGATGGCCTTAAGCGGTGCGGCGGGTTTGCCCATCAGGGCCTTTTGATAAGCCCCGATCGCGGCCTGATAATTGCCCAGGTTATATTCGCAAAATCCCAAGCGATTCCAGGCGAGTCCATTATGCGATGTATCGGCTAAAACCAGCCTATACTGCTTTTGAGCACCCGTCCAGTTTTGTGCAAAAAAAAGCGAATCGGCTTTTTTTATTCCCCCGGAAGTAAACTGCGCTTTGGCGTTAAAAACGGATAGCAACAATGATGGCAGCACCGTTAAGAGTAAGGCAAATTTTTTCATGTATGCTTATTGATAGTATAAAAATCGGCTAAAAGAATGTGAAAAAATTGTACAAATGCGAAATTTGAAGATGGGCGCGTAACAACCACAGAATTTGAGCATCTTTATGTAAATGCAGTTTCAAAAAAAATACCCGGCGGCGGCTTTGACTTCTTTTGTGAGGCATTATTGGTATTTTGAAATTGACGAAGACGAACTGCCGTTTTCGCAATTAAGCTTTCCGTACGGTGCTTTTGAACTTATTTGTTACCTGCAAAACCCCAACGCAATGCGTTGGGTTAGTAGCGCAAATGATTTTATTGAGCCCGTTATTTTTTACGCCGGGCAGCTTACCCAACCGTTTATAATGACGTTTAACAAAAAATGTGTTTGCGTGGGGGCAAGCATGCAGCCATGGGCCGGTAATCTTTTATATGGCATCCCATCGGGCGAGCTCACAAATGAACTTGTACCACTGGACGAACTTGAGCCAAACGATGGCTTGTATGAACGGTTAAAAAACTGTACCGGTAAGGATGCTTTATTTAAGTGCCTCGAAACTTACCTGTTTGCGCGCCTGTTAAATCGACAGATCGACCCGTTAATTTTTAACATAGCCACCCATATTGTAAACAACCCAACGCGCGAAGCATTAACGCCCTATATTGCCGGTGTAGGTTTATCGCGCCGCAGGATAGAACAGCGGTTTATAAATGCCACGGGCTTATCTATGGGCTTGTTTACACGCAAGGTACGCTTTCAAAAAACAGTTTATTTGCTAAAACAATCTTACTTTGGTTTAAACCTGAATGCTATTGGCCTGCAGGTTGGTTATTATGACCAATCGCACTTTATTGATGATTTTAAAACGTTTTCGGGGATGTGTCCCGGAGATTTTGTTGCCCAAAACACCGAATTAAAAGGAGTACTACAAGAACTGGTGCTGGCTTAGCATCGTTTTAACACGATAATTAAATATGGAAAACAACGCCGCATACTGGATCAACAAACTAAACCTGATGCCACACCCCGAGGGTGGTTTTTACAAAGAAGTTTTCCGGTCGGAGATTGAAGTTGGGGTGGCTTATAGCGACAAGCTAAAACAGGCCATTACGTCTATTTATTACCTGTTGGAGGGAAATGATTATTCGGGTTTCCACAGGCTAAAGTCCGACGAGATCTGGTATTTTCACAAGGGGGCGCCATTGCATATCCATGTACTGACTAATGCCGGATTGCTCCAAAGCATCGAGCTTTCTGACCTTGAAACCGGCCGCCTATCCGTGGTGATCCCGGCGGGTTTATGGTTTGCGGCCGAAATTCCATCCAAACAAGGCTATTGCCTGGCCAGCTGCGCCGTTGCACCAGGTTTTGATTTCAGCGAATTTGAAATGGCCGAAAAGGATGCGCTATGCCAGGGTTATCCACAATATGCCGACTTGATAACCAGGCTTTGCCGCTAAGGATAATGGGGTGAGGCACGAAGGACCTATCAGCTGTGCATTACCGATAGAAAAGTTTACGAATAGATGCTTCGTTCCTCAGCATGACAGTTTTTTATTTTTGAATGTTATTCCCGCCATTAGAAACATTCTAAATTTTACAACTCAGGGTGAAAATCTATTTATTTGGATGAACTAAACCCTTCTACAGAAACCAAGTTACTACGCGTTGAAGTGGTATACAAAAACTATCTCACCGGAAAAGGCCGGTTTCTTTTGATCTTTAATTTCCAGGGTGGTTATCATGGTGGCTTTAATTGGTCCGCGCAGGTTTACCAGGCCGCCAAGCTTTACTTTTAAGCGCACTTCCGAATCAACCAGTACAGCCTGTCCAAAACGGAAGTTTTCAATGCCGTAGTTAATCTCCATCTTCAGGTTCTCAACTTTCACAATCTCTTTCCATAAATAAGGCACAAGCGATAGGGTAAGGTAGCCATGCGCAATAGTTGCACCAAACTGGCTTTCGGTTTTAGCCCGTTCCGGATCGGTGTGGATCCATTGGTGGTCTAATGTAGCATCGGCAAATTTGTTGATCTGTTCCTGGGTAATTTTGTACCATGACGAAACGCCAAGCTCGTTCCCTATTTGCGCTTCAAATTCAGCGAAGTTATTGATGGTTAACATTGATGATCAGTTTATTGATTAAAAGTTGGCGAAGTTACAAAAATTTAACAATCTCGATTTCTATATCTCGGGAGTAAAACAGGACAAATGCATCTAATTGGGTTAACATAACTTAACACATTTTAGATAAAATATTTTCAAGCATTTGACAATCAATATTTTATATTTTATCATGGTTAACACTGAACTTATCGCGCAATATAGGTGCATCCAAATAGTTGTGCCTGTTGTTGGCCAATAGAAAGTCCCTTCGGCAGCCGGATCATTTAACCACGATCAGCCAATAAAAACAAGATGTCGTTTGGTGCTTATATTGCCCATTCCATAGCTATTTAGATGCGTTTGTTCCGGGTGTAAGCGCGTCACAGGGGTCTCAGTCGCCCAGCAATGCTTTCAAACTTTCCAGCGTATCGGCTTCTTCTTTCGGCTTATCATGCCGCCAGCGCAGTATCCGCGGAAAACGCAGTGCGATCCCTGATTTATGACGGGTTGATTTGTTGATGCCTTCAAATCCTATTTCGAACACCAGCTCGGGCTTTACCGTACGCACGGGGCCAAATTTTTCGATGGTGTTGCGTTTAATAAAATAATCAACCTTATTAATCTCGGCATCGGTAAGCCCCGAATAGGCTTTAGCAAAGGGTACCAGCTTATCGCCATCCCAAACGGCAAAGGTATAATCGGTATATAAATCGGCCCGCCGTCCATGTCCTTTTTGGGCGTAAATCATCACCGCATCTACCGATAGCGGATCAATTTTCCATTTCCACCAGTCGCCGCGGCGACGCCCCACCTGGTAGGCGGCGCTTTTGCGTTTCAGCATTACACCCTCGGCTATCATGGCGCGCGACTGTTGTCTTATAGCGCCCAGCTGCTCCCAGCTATCAAATTTGATCAACTCCGAAATCCGGAACAATTCGGCAAAGGGTATTGCAGCCTGCAATGTTTCTAAAATCACCCGCCTTTCGCTTTGCGTTTTCGGGCGGATGTCCTCACCGTTATATTCCAGGCAGTCATAAGCAATAACCGCTACGGGGCTCTCTTCCAATATCTTTTTGCTCAGGTTTTTTCGCCCTATGCGGGTTTGCAGCACGTTAAATGGCATGGGCAAACCGTTCTGAAAGCTCAGTATCTCGCCATCTATTACCGTGCCATCAGGCAGGGCATTTAAAAAGGGGTGCAGCTCGGGAAATTTTTCGGTCGCCAGGTCTTCACCGCGGCTCCAGATAAAAATTTCGCCGCCCCGTTTTATCAACTGCGCACGGATGCCATCCCATTTCCACTCGGCCTGCCAGTCACCGGCCTGGCCAAGCGAGGCACCCACCTCATCAGGTGTTTTTTGTTTTTCGGAGGTCTCCTGTATGGGGTAGGCCAGGAAAAAAGGGTAGGGCCTGGAAATGTTGGCCGCTGCGTCCTGTTCTTCCATCAACTGGGCAAACTGTAATGTTTCGGGCATCCAGCTACCCATAATGCGGTGGGTAAGTACGGCAGCTTCCAGGCCCGAGATATCGGCCAGCGCCTTGATGACCAAATTTTGCGATACGCCAATCCTAAAACTGCCGGTTAGCAACTTGTTAAACACAAAACGTTCCTGGCTATCCAGCATACCCCAGGAATTTAGCAGCCACTCCTTTTTCTGTTCTTCGGTTTTATCGCCAAGGGCATTTATCTCGGCTATCCATTCTGTAAGGGTTTTGCTGCTGCTTTGGTTACTTAGGGGCATCAGCAGGGCCATGGTTTCTGCAAGGTCACCTACTACGTAGTAGCTTTCTTCAAACAGCCAGGCCGGGATGTTTGAAGCTTGAATAGCCCAGTTGCGCACCAGGGTGGAGTTAATTTGCCGCTTAGGTTTCCGGCCTGTTAAAAGCGCCAGCATGTGCATTTTATCGGTATCGGGCACAGCAGTGAAATATTCCTTTAAAACCTTAACCTTCTCGCCGGTTTTATTAGTTTCATCTAACGATAGAAAAAGTTGGGCAAATGCTTTCATGGGTTAAGCCCTCCAAAAGCCTCACCTAAATCCTCTCCCAAGGATAGGACTTTATTCGCAGGTTCAATATTATTTCCCTCATCTCGATTTTCAAGCTCGCTCTCCTTTAGCGAGGGCTGGGCTGAGGCTTCTTCTTCCCCTCCATATAAGGTATGTACCTCATGCGCATCAAATCCTATCCCGTTTAAATACCTTGCAAAGGTGGCGGTGTAGCCGTGGGTTAAATAAACGCTTTCGCAGCCTGTGGCATCGATGGCACTGATGAGGCCATTCCAATCGGCATGGTCCGACAGAACAAATCCGCGGTCGGCGGCGCGGCGGCGTTTTGCACCGCGAATGGCCATCCATCCCGAGCAATACCCAAAACTATAAGGTTGGAATTTACGCATCCACGGCGTACCTACCGATGATGGCGGGGCAATGATGATGCCTTTACGTACCTCCTCTTTCACCGAATCGGCGGTGATGCGTTCTGTGGGGTTTAAAATTACACCATTGCGCCGAAGGGCTTCGTTGGTGTTTTCAATTACGCCGTGGGTATAAACCGTGCCGTTAAATAAATCGAGGTTTTGCAATATGCGCTGGGCCTTGCCAAGGGAGTATCCTACCAAAACTGTAGCCACGCCATTATGCAGGTTGCCTCGCCACCAATTGTTAATGTCGTCAAAAATCTGCTCCTGCGGTTTCCAGGTGTATACCGGCATGCCAAACGTACATTCAGATATAAAGTGATGGCAGCGCACCGGCTCAAAGGGTGTAGAGATGCCATCGTCTTCAACCTTGTAATCGCCCGAAACCACCCAGACTTCGCCCTTGTACTCTATCCTGATCTGCGCCGAACCGATGACGTGGCCGGCCGGGTAAAGCGATACGGCAACGCCGTTTTTCATAACCGTTTCGCCATACTCCACAGTTTGTAGTTGAATTTGGCCAAGCCTGTAAAACAACACTTCGCGGGATAAATGGTGGGCCAGGTAATGCTTATGCCCCACATAGGCATGATCTGCATGGGCGTGGGTTATTACGGCATCGTCAACCGGTTTCCATGGATCAATATAAAAACGGCCCTGTGCGCAGTAAATGCCGCTATCTGTAAATTCAAGGAGTTGCTTTTTCGCCATGGTAGATAGTAAACCGTTGTGGCCAAAATAAGTTTGCCGCCGGTAGCCTTGATGGATGGCTGCCGACGTAGGGCCCATACTACTCTATTGTCCAGGCGGCGATACCATATGCCGCGAGACTTACAGGCATCTTTCCATCATTAACCGTTGGAATCTCTTTCCCTATAAATTGGCCTATCTTTTTACTCTGGGCGTAAGGCGCATCTACTGCTGCCGCCTGATCTTTATCAGACAAATTGACCACCACAATTACCGCCTTATCGCCATCCTTCCTGATAAAGGAAAATACCTGGTTGTTATTGTTTATTAATGTTTTATAGCTGCCTTTGGTAATTGCCCTGTTTGATTTACGCAGGCGAATCATCGCTTTGTAATAGTTAAACAATGAGTTGGGATCTTTCCGTTCTTCTTCCAACGAGATGCCATCGTTAGCTTTATCATCATTAAACTCATCTTTATAAGGGCCGGTTTGTTTGTACCAATAAGCCATCCCTTTGCCCTGCCCGGACGCATACCATTCAAAGGCCTGCCGCTCGGGAATTTCGTTGGCATCGGTAGCGCCAAATTTGGCGCTGGTGCCGGTCATGCCTAACTCCTGCCCGTAATAAATGGCCGGTACGCCGCCCATCAGCAGGTTAAGGGCGCAGCCCACTTTTAGCTTGGCCAGGTTGCCTTTTACCTCCGATGCAAAGCGCGGCACGTCATGGTTCTCAACAAAAACCACCTGTTCTTTGCCTGGCGGCAGCATGGCCAGGGTCGAATCGGCGTTGGCCATCAATAAATCTTTGCGGAACAGGCGGATGGCAAAAGCCAGCCGTAAGCCAAACACGCGGTCAACCCCGCCTTTTTGCAGGTAATCCAATCCTAAGCCAAACCAATTGGCCTGCTCGGCCACAATTTTTATTTGGGGGTTAATAGCCCGCAGTTTGGTTAGCAGCGGGTTCCAGAAAGTATCGAACAAGTGGGGCAAGGTCCCTTTGTTATCCAGGTTATCCATCATATGATCTAACCGGAAACCATCAACTCCGTCATCAAACTTGCCGTCCTTGTCCGGATCGAGCCAATAACTAAACAGCTGGTAATTATATTCCTGTGATTTAGCGCTGTTTAAATTGGCCGTGGTAATTTTATGAGTTACGCCATCATAGCCCTTTAGTTCGGTAAGGTTGTACACGATGGTTGATGGCTTTTTATTTTCCTTATCATCCCACAAAATATAATCAGAAAACGGCGATTTGGGGTTGCCGAAAGCGCCCTTCCACCATTCAGAATCTTCGGTAACATACTGGGTTTCCATATCCATATAAAACTTCATGCCCCGTTTGTGCAACTCCCTTATCAGGGCCAGGTAATCCTGTAGTGTGCCATATCTGGGGTCGATCTTTTTAAAATCGATAGCGAAGTAATTGTGATAATAAATGGATTCATAAAGCGGCGTACATAAAATGGATGTTACACCCAACTCCTGCAAATAATCCAGCTTTTGACGGATGCCATTCAGGTCGCCATGATTATCGCCATTGCTGTCGAAAAAGCTGCGCTCAAAAATGTGATAAATAATCTCGTCATCATCGCCCCTTTGCTTGCCGGGAAACCCAAATGAGGATAAGGCAATACATAGCAAGCCCGCGAAAGCGATAGATATTTTTATTTTCATGGTGTTATAACTGGCATGCAAAACAACAGAAACAAGCACCAATATACAATGAATAAATAGCATTTAAAATGGCACATTTTATCTGTAAAAAATTGCATTAATTGCCTGTACGACTCGCCTATATTTTACACAAGGATAATATAAGCCATTATTAAATATTTTACAGGAGCTTTTGATCTTCCCGCTACCCAAAAGTCCTGGCCGGTGGCTATAATCATCTTCAAAATTGGCTTAAAAAAACCGCAAAACGTAAATAACTGATATTTAATTTATTGTAAAATAAATTAATGAAAATTATCATTTTTATGTCAATTAGGCTACTGCCTGCATACGATTTTTGATAATTTAAACGTTAATCTACTTTGCGGGCGTTCTTGCCTGCAAATAGTGATAAGGTTTAGGTTTAAAGTCCCCAAGCAGCGAGTGCAAGGGGACTTTTATTTTAGGGGGAATTTTTTAAATCTATTATGCCACTCATTTTATAACACTCATCCTGCAATAGCGGGGAACGGATTGTTTTGTTTATATAATGCAACTTAAAGATTAAAATAACGATAGCCGGCAATTTCAGACTCCCCGAGCCTTTACTTCTTTTAATTGCAGCTTTTGGTGGTTCCAACGGCATAGCTAACTAATCCCCGTTTTAAAGTCCCGAATAGCTACAATTTATTTAATACACAAACACTGCAATCAATAATAAAATTATCTTCACAACTGAAATTTGCACATCAATAAATTATTTTGTGCCCCGGTGCAACGTTGTAAAATAGCCTGCGTCTATTAACCTGAAGCTTAACGCAATTGGAAGCAATATTTGTAGATAAACATTACAGCCTGGTACTGGAGTGCAAGCAGGGAAGCAAAAAAGCTTCCTATGAGCTCTATCGCCTGTATGCCAAAGCGATGTTGAACGTCGCCTTTAGGATAGTGGGCAATATTGGCGAGGCCGAGGATGTTTTGCAGGAAGCCTTCCTTGATGCTTTTAACAAGCTGAAGGATTTTAGGCAGGAAACCACCTTTGGGCTTTGGCTCAAACAAATAGTGGTAAACCGGTCTATAAATTTGCTCCGCAAACGAAAGCTGGAGCTTATTGAAATAGAGGGCGACCATCTGGAAAACATCCCCGATGAAGAGCCTGAGGATGAAGACGACGTGCAATACCAGGTAGCACTGGTTAAAGAGACTATGAAACAATTACCGGATGGTTACCGGCTTGTGTTATCCCTTTACCTGCTGGAAGGTTACGATCACGAAGAAATAGGACAAATATTGAATATATCTGAAAACACATCAAGAACGCAGTTTTTGAGAGCTAAAAGAAAATTAATGGAAATTTTAAAAGGAAGAGGAAAAGTGTCATGAGCAAGCGATTTGAAGATTTCATGAAAAATAATCACGACGAATTTGACGAGATTGAGCCATCGGCAGATCTGTGGAGTAAAATAGAGGCACGTTTAGATACGCTGGATGCGCCAAAAAAGCGCGAAGCCAAAACCTTTTCGCTCACGTTCGTGCTAAAAATGGCCGCATCTATCATCGTGGTGATGGGTATCAGTTTCGGGGTATATCTCCAAAGCCAGAAAGGCGCAAAAAGCGTTGACCTGGCTGCTATTAATCCCGAATATGCCAAACAACAGGTGCATTATGCATCATTGGTTAAAACACAACTTAGCCAGCTTAAAACAGCATCAAAAGGCGACCCGCAGTTGTTTAAAGAGTTTACTGCCGAGATTGCCAAAATGGATTCGACCTATAAAAAACTAAATAGCGACTTAGCCACAAGCCCTAACCAGGAACGTGTTTTACGTGCAATGATCCGGAACTTGCAAATACAAACCGATGTGCTTAGTCAGCAATTAAATGTAATAGAGCAGTATAACGAGACTAATAAAGATCAAAAAGATGAAATCAAAAATATTTAAACCTTTCCTGTTTATGCTGATGGTTTTATTGACCATAGGCAACATCGGTTTTGCGCAACAAAAGCCAGCTAAACCCGCTAAGCCTGCCAAACCGGCCGCGGCAACCAAGCCAGCCCAAACGGCTGATGATGACGACGACGATTCGGATATGGATTCGAAGGATTATCAGCAAAAAATGAAAGACCTGCAGGCAAAAATGCATGATCTGCAGGCAAAAATGAACGCGCTTAGCAGGCAAAAGTTCAACAAAACCATGAAGCAGAACATGAAGCATTTTAGCAAAAGCTTTAAGGGGTATGATAAAACTTTCAAGTTTGACAGCTTAAAAGGTTTTGCCTATAAGTTTAACGACAGCATGCTAAACTTTGCTTATAAATTTGATACGCATATAGCCCCCATGATAGCCTATGGCTTTAAGGATTTTGATAAAAACTTCAATTTTAACTACAACATAGATGCTGACGATGATATCAAAGTACAGACCGGCGACGAAGTTGTAAAAACAAAAAGCTACAGCAAAAGCTACAGTGTTGATGCCAACGATATAATTAATATTGACAATAAATTCGGCAAAATAACCGTAAACACCTGGGCAAAAAACGAGGTAAAGGTTGACGTACAGATAAAAGTGACCACCAATGATGCCGATAAAGCGCAAAAAATGCTGGATAACGTAAATATACAGGATAGTAAGGATGGCAACGGGGTTTACTTTAAAACCTCGATAAACTCCAATAACGATAACAACAGCTCGTGGGGTGGCATATTCAGAAGTGGTAATTCGGTAAGGTCAATGGAAATAAACTATACGGTTTACATGCCTGCCAAAAATCCACTCACCATCAGTAATAAGTACGGCGCTACCGATTTGCCCGATCTTGGCGGCAAACTCATCATCAGCAACTCATATGGCAGCCTGGTGGCTAAGGCATTAAGCAACAACGGTAACCAAATAAGGGTAAAATACGGCAACGCCACCATTGGCAACTTAACCGGCAGCGACCTCGACGTTGCTTATGGCAGCTTAAGCCTGGGCGATTGCGATAAGCTTAATGCCAACCTAAGCTACAGTTCGGCAAAAATTGGCCGCATCAAAACATCTGGTAACATCAATGTTAAGTTTGGCGGCGGTATCAGTATTGAAGATGTAGACAAAAATCTGAAAGATCTTTCGGTACGGTCGTCATACTCCAGCATAAAACTTGGCCTGGGCGACAGCCAAAGCGCCGATTTTGATGTAACCGTACGTTACGGCAGCTTTAACTATGGCAACCACGATGTAAGCCTTACCAGCAAAAGCCCTGCCGATGGTGAGCGCGGCTTTAACCCCACCAAAAACTATAAAGGTCATTTTGGAAAAGGCGGCTCGGATAAAACCATCACCATTAATTCAACCTTTGGAAGTGTAAACTTTGATTAAGCGATAAATTCATCCTTTTACGCAAGCCCTTGCCCTAAAAAGCAGGGGTTTTGTTATTTTTGGGCTTAACCACATCGCGCACCTATGGATTTATCAATATTTGCCCAGGCCGAAACCTGGATCTCCCTGCTTACACTTACCGTTTTAGAGATTGTTTTAGGTATAGATAACATTGTTTTCATCTCGATATTATCAGATAAACTGCCTGCAAAACAGCAAAGCAAAGGCCGCCGGGTTGGTTTAGGCATGGCCATGATTACCCGGGTTTTGTTGTTGCTATCTATTAGCTGGGTGATGACGCTTACCGCGCCCCTGTTTAACCTGAGCCATTTGTTTAATATTACCGACCCTGATTGGGCCGAAAAACTGGCCATATCCGGCCGCGATCTGATCCTGATCATAGGCGGCCTGTTCCTGATCTATAAAAGTACTGCCGAAATTCACCATAAAATTGAAGGTGAAGAAGAAAACAGCGAGACAGTAAAACCGCAAGGCTTTGTGGCTACCATTATCCAGATCATGTTGCTTGATATCGTTTTCTCTTTAGATTCTGTAATAACCGCCGTAGGTATGGCCAGCCACGTCGAGATCATGATCCTGGCGGTTATCATAGCCGTAGGCATCATGATGTGGGCATCAAACAGTGTATCGGGCTTTGTAAACAAACACCCTACGGTTAAAATGCTGGCACTATCTTTTTTACTGCTGATAGGCGTATCGCTGTTAGCCGAAGCCTTTGAGCAGCATATTCCCAAAGGGTACATTTACTTCGCGATGGCGTTCTCAGTTTTGGTGGAGTTATTGAATTTAAAAATGAAGGGGAATAGAGTCAAGAACCAAGAGTCAAGAATCAAGAAATAGATATGTGTTCATCTTCAAGGTATCACAAAACAAATTTTCTTTGTCTTGATTCCTGACTCTTAACTCTTGATTCTCCCTCAAAACACCCGGCAAAGCAATCCCTTCAAATACTCCCCCTCAGGGAATGAAGCCCTCACGGGATGATCTTCCGGCTGATGAAACTGGTATATGAATTGTACCTGTTTGCCGGCATCTAAAGCAGCCCAGGCTATTACCTGCTTAAAGGTTTCCATATCCATAGCACCCGAGCAGGAATAAGTGGCCAGCAGGCCGCCTTCGTTCAGTAACAGCATGCCCAATCGGTTCAGGTCTTTGTAAGCGCGTGAAGCTCTGGTTAGCGCCGAGCGGGATGGCGCGTATTTAGGCGGATCGAGCACGATGATGTCAAACTTTTCGCCATCGTCCCGGAATTTGCGCAATTGGGTGTTTACATCTGATTTGATGGCGTTATGTTTTTCTGCATCCAGCTTGTTAAGCAGGATGTTTTCTTTTAAGGTTTCAATGGCCAGGGCCGAGCTATCTACGCTGGTTACGGATGCAGCGCCATTTTTAAGGCTGTTTAAGGTAAAGCCGCCGGTATAGCAAAAGCAATCCAGTACCTTTTTATTTTTTGCATAAGTTGCAACTACGTGGCGGTTATCCCGCTGATCGCAATAAAACCCGGATTTCTGCCCTTCGGTGATATTGATGCCGTAAACCAGATTGTTTTCCAGCACCTCCACAATTTCGGGTGGCGGGTTGCCTGCTAAAACTTTATTCTCGGTTTCGCCCATACCCTCATGTGCACGGGATGCTGCATCGCTTTTATCCGAGATACTTTCGGGATTCAGCAGCTTTTGCAATTGGTCAATAATTACCGGCATCATGCGCTCTATACCCGATGTAAGTACCTGCACTGCCAAATGCCCGGCGTATTTATCAACTATAAGGCCCGGCAGGTAATCCGATTCGCTAAAAACCAGGCGGCAGGTATTGGTGCCATTTTCCAATACGTTGGCGCGGCTTTTAACAGCCATTGTCAATTTGCTGCGAAACCAGTCGTCGTTAATTTCCGCTGCCTCGTCCCATTCCAACAGGCGCAGGGCAACCCTCGATTGATCGTTATAAAAACCATAGGCCATAAATTCGCCTTTGGCATTAAGCAGGCGTACCACATCGCCATTGGCCGGCTTACCCTTTACTTTATCAATAGCCCCCGAAAATACCCAGGGGTGCCTTTGCACAACAGCTTTCTCTTTGCCTTTACTTAAAACAACGTCAATCATGGGTGCAAAGGTAGTAAATTAGTGAATGGTGAGCAGTGAATGGTGAGTGGTTGATTGAGTTGATTAGGTGATTGGTTGCATGGGGGCTAAAACAGGGATTGCCGACCAAGTAAATTATGAGTAGTTGTATGGTATAGATTAGCAAACGGATCTTAAAAACCAACCATTCACCTAATCAACCGCTCACCACTCACAATTCACCACTCACTCCATTAAACCATTCCCTTTTTTATTACTCCAATACAATATTTTCCAATTAAAAACATTTGGTATCTTAGTATCCGAAACATAAACATGAGAAAAATTTACCTATTGGTAGCTACAGTGCTATTGGCATGTTGTAGCTATAAAAGCTATGCCCAGGTGCCCCGCATTCCTGAGGCCAGTTCTACGCAAACCATTATCCAGGATTTTGGCCTGGGCAAAATAACTATTACCTACTCGCGCCCAAATGTTAAAGACCGTAAAATTTTTGGTGGCATCATCCCCTGGGGCGAAGTTTGGCGAACCGGTGCCAATGCGGCTACTGTAATTACTTTTTCTGAAAAGGTTTTGATTGAAGGCAATAGTGTGCCCGCAGGCAGTTATTCGCTTTTCAGTATCCCCGAAAAAAATGAGTGGACTATTATATTAAACAAGGTGGTTAAACAGTGGGGCGCTTATAGCTATAAACAATCGGAAGATTTTTTACGCTTTACTGTGAAACCCATGCGGGTAAGCGAAAAACGTGAAACCTTTACTATGGCCTTTGCCAATTCGACCACCAAATCATCTGACCTGTACCTGGTTTGGGACCACACTTCGGTTATGATTCATTTACAAACAGATGATGATGCCAAAATAACCGCCAATATTGACGAGCTGATGAAAGGCGACCGGAAGCCTTACTATTTTAACGCCATCCAATATTACTACGAAAACAATAAAGATGTTGATAAAGCTTTAGGCTGGGTTTACGAGGCCGAAAAAATTGAGCCTAAAGGCCCCTGGTATAAACTATGGGAATCGCGCTTGCTATTACGCAAAGGCGATAAAGCGGGCGCGATTGCCGCCGCCGAAGCCGGTATAGCCTTATCTAAAGCCAGTAAAGACGATGAATACGAACGTTTAAATAAAGAAGCGCTGGATCACGCGAAGGATTAAGAGCCTCACCCAACCCTCTCCAAAGGAGAGGGCTTTAAATAGCACATATAAAAGGCTTTTTGCTTGATGCAAAGAGCCTTTTTCTATTCCCCTCTCGAGAGGGCGCGCGCCGGAATTGTGCGGCTGCAGGGGTGTGTTCCGCGTTCCAGGTAGCAGATTTAGGTAGTCTCAGCAACAACCCTTTTTTCCCCAACCGCCCTATTCAACACAAGTCCTAAAATCATTACCAGGAAACAACCAATCGGGTTAAGCCACAGGTAAGCCACAGTTTTGGTTAGGCCTAAATATATAATGGTAGCTTCGCTGATGATAGCGGCAATAAATACAGCATTGCCGTTTATGCGTTTCATATAAAAGGCTACCACAAATACGCCCAGCACGGTACCATATATGTATGATCCCAACTGGTTTACCGCTTCGAGCAGGTTGCCCAGCTTGCTGGCATATAAGGCCATAATTACACACACTACACCCCAAAATACCGTTGCCAGGCGCGAAGCGTTCAGGTAGTTTCGGTCAGATGCGTCCTTGTTTATTGTGCGTTTATAAATATCAACCACCGTGGTAGATGCCAGCGAGTTTAACGCGCTGGCGGTAGAGCCCATAGAAGCCAGGAATATAATGGCTATTAACAAACCCACCAATCCGCGCGGCAGGTATTGCTTTACAAACGTGAGGAACACGTAGTTGGTATCGTTATCATCGGCGCCGGCGTTGCTTTTCTTCATCACATCAATGGCTTGCTTCCTGATGTCTTTGGCTTGTTTGTCGGCATTTTTAAGGGCCGCCTGTGCCTGGTTTACCCGGTTGGCGTCTTTACTGTCAAAAGCCTTAATCAGGTCGTTGGTTTTGGCTTTTCGCTGTTCAAAGGCCTGGGTATATTGCTGATCGAGCTGGTTGTATGCCGCCGCGTAGCTGCCTTTACGCACGTTATCCACTTCGTAATTGTTAAAAAACATGGGCGGGCGGTTAAACTGGTAAAAAGCAAAAACCAGCACGCCAATCAGCAGGATCAAAAACTGCATCGGGATTTTGATCAACCCGTTCATAATCAACCCCAGGCGGCTTTGCCCAATGGAACTACCTGTAAGGTAGCGGCCAACCTGGCTTTGGTCGGTACCAAAGTATGATAGTTGTAAAAAGAAGCCCCCTATAAGCCCGCTCCATACATTATAGCGGTTGTCCCAGTCAAACTTCCAGTCAATAACGTTCATGCGGCCAAGTTTGCCCGCCATTTTCAGGGCGTGCGTAAAGCCAACGCCTTGTGGCAACAGGCTAACTACCAAGATTCCGGCTAAAAACATGCCCGCGAAAATGATACTCATCTGCAGTAGCTGGGTGTATGATACCGCTTTACTGCCGCCGTAAACGGTATAAAATATCACCAGCCCACCTATAAACAGTGTGGTATAAACGGTATTGATGTTTAATATGGTTGATAATATAATAGCCGGCGCGTAAATAGCCACCCCGGTTGATAAACTCCTCAATACCAAAAACAAGAACGATGTAAGCGCCCTTGTCTTTAAATCAAAACGCTGTTCCAGGAATTCATAAGCTGTATAAACCTTCAGCCGGCTAAACATGGGCACAAACGTAACGCAGAGCACGATCATGGCCAGCGGTAGCCCAAAATAGAACTGTACAAAACGCATCCCATCAGAGTAAGCCTGGCCGGGGGCCGAAAGAAAAGTAATTGCGCTGGCCTGCGTGGCCATAACCGAAAAACCAACATGATACCAGGGCAACGAGCGGTTGCCCATTAAAAACTGGTCGATATTTTTATTATTGCCGCTTTTCCAGATGCCGTAGGCAACTATGCCAAAAAGGGTGAGGGCTAAAACAATCCAGTCGGGTAAGCTCATTCAAAATATTTTGTAATGAGCCAAAATACAAAAACTAAAAAAACCAGCCATGCGGCTACGATGCCGTAAAACTGGTTCCAATTACTTATAAACGATGGTAAATCCGGATCAGATTTTTTCGCCACGGCCCCTAACCAAAACATTCAGGAAGAAAGCAGCAGTTAATAAACCCAATACCCCACCTACAACAATCCAGGTAAAACCTTTTTCAATTATTGCCCCAACAAACGCGCCCGATACCAGCGCTACCAGGTAGTATATATAATCCAGATTGTCTTTAACTTCTTCTTGGTGTTTCATATTTGCTTTGATATAACCCCACAAAAATAGGTGATTAATTGAATTTTAGCAACAGTTTATTTTGATATACATTAAGGCGTTAAAGCAAGGTGTAAAAAAGATTAATCTATTGGTTTATCCGCGCTTTGAATAATAAAACTTTCTTATTGATAACTTCGCCCGTTATTATCTGTAAATGCGACGCCCGCAGCGATAGACTAAGGCACGACCACTTACAAAGGCAATATTGATAGATAAAACTGCCATTGGCTCTGTTTACATTTTTACAACCAACATACTACCATAACTTAAAACATCCGAAACAATTTTGGAGTTGATTTATTTGCAATAGTTATGAAACTATTTATCCGGTCACTGCTGTTTGTTTTATTATCAGCAACGGTACCATTAACCTTATTTGCGCAGGCCAATTATCGCACCATAGCAAACTATAAAGTTTTTTACGGCTGGGCGCACCGCTTTCCACAGGATTGGATGATTATCCGGTCATTTGAAAACGAGGGAAAAAACTATTACCTGTTGGTAAATCCACAAACGTTGGAGACTAAAATTGAAGAACCCAATTTTTACCAGGTAAAGCCAATGAGCATACATGATGCGCGCTCATTTTTTAATAACACACCATATATAAAGGCTTTGCGCAAGGCCGAAAAACAATCGGTAACCATTCAGGACGCAGGAATTGAAAGCGGCATTCCCAAAGAGAAAGGAATTAGTTTAACGGCTGATCTTTGCCCCTCTCACCGGGCATTGGATAAGCGCATTTTTACAGATATTTTTAACGGGTTCAACAAGGTGGAGCGGCCGGTACCGGTTGCTTTATCAATAACCGGTATCTGGATGCGCCAGCATCCGCAGGATTTGGAATGGCTTAAGCAAATGCAGGCCAAACATGAAATTTATATCACCTGGATAAACCACTCCTTTAACCATCGTGTAAGCCTGAAAGCCCCCCTTAAAGAAAATTTTTTATTGGAACCCGGCACCGATATCAGCTACGAAGTGCTGGAAACAGAAAAGGACATGCTCAAAAATGGACTGCTGCCATCAGCGTTTTTCCGGTTCCCTGGCCTGGTGTCTGATCAGCAATTGGTATACAAAATAACCGGTTTTGGGTTGATTCCTGTTGGTACGGATGCCTGGCTGGCCAAAGGACAGCAACCGCAGGCCGGCAGTATTGTACTTATACATGGTAACGGCAATGAACCAACCGGGGTAAATGATTTTATAAAGTTGCTGCAATTAAAAAGTCGCGCCATTGCTAACAAACAATGGCTGCTTTATGATCTTCGCGAGAGTGTGGATGAGGAATTTGAGGACACTCAAAAATAGCTTGTCCTGCAAAACCGAACGCCAGGTAACTACATCCCTTTGCTGATGGCCTCGTACACCACATCCTGTATCCTCGGCCTAATGTTGAGGCTGCCCAACTTGCTGCCCACATTAGGGTTCACCCGGTTACTCAGGAAAATATACACCAGGTTATATTTAGGATCAACCCATACGCAGGTGCCTGTAAAACCGGTGTGGCCGAAAGTTTGGTCGGAAGCCAGTTTTGATGGGTAGTGCCTGTCGGCAATAGGGTCCCACCGGTCAAACCCTAACCCTCGCCTGCTCACCGGAGATTGTTTGGAGGTAAACAGTTCTACCACCTCGGGCTTAAAGTATTGTACGCCGCCATAGCTGCCTTTGTTCAGCAGCATTTGATACAGTATAGCTACATCATTGGCGCTGGCAAAAAGGCCTGCATGGCCAGCCACACCACCTTTAAGTGCAGCGGTTGGGTCATGCACGTAGCCATCTAGTAAACTCATGCGGTATTCCTGGTCGTTTTCGGTAGGGATAATTTGTGCCTGGCCAAACCTGTGCAGCGGTAAAAAGCCGGCAGTTTGCATACCGAGGGGGGTATAAAACTGCTGCTGTACGTATACATTCTCGGGGATGGCGGTGATGGTTTCTACTACCTCCTGCATAAATAACATGCTTACATCACTGTACACGTACTGTCCGCGGGTTTTCAGTGGCGAATTGAGCATATCAGGCAACATTACGTCTTTAAAATAATCCTTCCGCAAAAAGTAATGTTCAGATACCCTGGTAGGGTAGGCGGCCGAGGAATCGGTACTATGGTCAGATGGTTTTACCTTTTCGAACGATTGGATATCCGGAATAAATCCTGCCTGGTGCAATAATATTTCGCGCAGCTTTACATCGTTTTTATTGCTGGTGCGGGCCAGTGGCAGGTAATCGCCTAAGGTGTTTTCAACACTTAGTTTGCCCTGGTCAACCAGTTGCATGGCCTCTACCGTGGTAGCCGATATTTTGGTCATGGATGCCAGGTCGAAGATATCGGTCAGCTTATCGGGCACTACATTGTCGTAGGTGTGGTAGCCGTAGGCTTTGTTAAATATCACCTTGCCATCTTTGGCCACCAGTACTACGCAGCCCGGAGTGGCGTGTTGGATAATGGCCTCGCGGGCTATCTGGTCAATCTCCTGTAAGTTATTGGAGTTGATGCCTACATCTTCGGGTACGCTGTATTGCAGCCTGGTTTGCTGGGTAACAAACCCCATGCCGCTACTATAAACTGGCGAATAGGTTTTGGCCAGTTTTTGTGTAATGGCCACCCCTCCAAATATGGCCTGGGCCGCATACGAAGTCGATACCGGCGATACCCTTTCTGACCAGATCACCGGTACTGTTACATTATTTAGCTTGCTTAATAGTGCGCCATTTCCAAATGCGGCAATAACCACACTCTTTAGTTTTTGATTGGTGCTGATAAAATCCAGTAGTTGCGGGTTACTCAGATCGGCATCATTTACCTGTAAAACAATAGTGTTGTACCACTTTAAATCGGCAGCAAGCGTATTCAGATTTTTACCATTGCCATCAAACACCTGCACTTTGCAGTATTTATTAAGCAGGCTATCAAAAACGCTGGCGTACTGGCTGGTAAAATGTACGCTGGCAATTTTTAAATCTTCCAGCTTTTGCAGCGGGATAGTATATTGAGCGTTGTTGAGCAAAACGGTTGAGTTTTGAACCAATCGTTCTTCGGCAACATAGGCGCGCCCGGTAAAAGGTGGATTTTGAGCGCAGGCGGTATTAAATAATGCAAACCCTAACAATACTACAGAGACACAGCCCCATTTATTTTTTATCATATACTTTAACTCCGTTTATATAGGTTTGGGTTACTTTGGTAGTTGGTAATTCGGCGCCTTTTACTTTCATGATATCCTTATCCAGTATTACAAAGTCGGCATACTTGCCCGGTTCAATACTGCCTTTTTCTTTTTCTTCAAAGTTGGCTTTTGCGGCCCATATGGTTATTCCTCTTAACGCTTCGGTACGGCTTAAAGCATTTTCCTTTTGGAAACCGTGTTCAGGAAAACCCTTCAGGTCCTGCCGCTCTACCGCTGCATAAAACGTGTACATCGGGTTAATGTTTTCTACCGGGAAATCTGTTCCCAGCGGAATCCATCCGTTTTGTTGTAACAGCGTTTTATAAATGTATGCCGATGATTTCAGTCTTTTATCACCCAGGCGCTTGCCCGCCCAGTACATATCTGATGTAGCATGTGTAGGCTGTACCGATGGGATGATGCTGTTATCGCCAAAAAGGGCAACATCTTCGGGCGCCACAATTTGTGAGTGCTCTATCCTCCAGCGGCGATCGTTTTTACCTTTTAAAACAGATGCATATATTTTTAACATTACCCGGTTGGCCGAATCGCCGATGGCATGGGTGCACATCTGGAAGCCTTTGGCTGCAATTTTCTTTGCTACCTCCTCAAAATGGGCCTGGCTGCTCAATAAGAAGCCACTCCATTTTGGCTGGTCGGCATAAGGCTTTAGTAAACAGGCCCCGCGGGAGCCCAAAGCACCATCGGCATAAACCTTAAACGCGCGAACATTTAGGCCCGGCGTTTTAAACGCGCCACGTTTAAACAGGTAATCGTAATTCTCAGGCCTGTCTGATAGCATGACAAACATGCGCATTTTTAATGATCCTTTATGCTGCAAATCGGCAATGGTATTAATCATGGTATAAGGCAGCCCGCAATCATCAACCGTAGTTAAGCCAACGGCGAAACAGTTTTTTTGTGCCGATAGCAGGGCATTCTCTACAACAGGGGCCGTTGGTTCGGGCACCTTGCGGGTAACAATGCCTACGGCGTTATCAACCATGATGCCGGTGAGCTTCCCGTTAATGGTTTCTATCTCGCCGCCGGTTATAGTTTGCCCGGGTTTTACGCCTGCAATGTTTAAAGCGGCCTGGTTGGCAATAATAGCATGCCCGTCAACCCGGCTCAATATTACCGGGCGTACCGGGAACAGGCTATCCAGTTTGGCTTTGTCCGGAAACTGTTTTTTTGCCCAATCGTTTTGGTCCCAGCCCCGGCCAATAATCCAGCCGTCGGGATTGCGTGTGGAGTAAGCCTGAACAGAATCAACCACCTCGCCCCAGCTTTTGGTGCCATCCAGGTTTACTTCCTGCAGGCCTAATCCATATTCATAAAAATGGGCGTGGGCGTCAATAAAGCCAGGATAAACGGCAGCGCCTTTGGCATCAACCACTTCATGGGCCAGGTATTTTTGCTCTAACGTATCGGCGTTGCCAACGGCTACAATTTTACCTTTGCTTACCACAAATGCGTTGGCTGTAGTAAAAGCGCTATCAACGGTATAAACAACCGCGTTTTTTATTAGCAGATCGGCATTGTATTCTTTTTGTTTGCAGGCTGCAGCCAGGAGCAGCAGCGCCGGCAATAGTTTTTTCATAAGCTTTTAAAAGTATCAAGTAGTAAGTATCAAGTATCAAGAACGCTCGCAATGTTGAATAGTTTGCAAATTACCTGTAGATACTGATCAATTACAAAACTAATGTATTCTCAGCCAAATCTGGATACTTGCTACTTACTACTTGATACTACAAAATCATAAAGTTATGCCTTCAAATATTTAATTTAGCATCGAAAACGAAATTGAAGGGAATTTTTTTAAATGTCAGATATAATTCAGCTTTTACCAGATGCCGTTGCCAACCAGATTGCCGCGGGCGAGGTGGTACAACGACCGGCATCGGCGGTAAAAGAATTGGTGGAGAACGCGATTGATGCCGGGGCGGGTAAAATACAGCTCATTATTAAAGATGCCGGAAAATCATTGATACAGGTTATTGATGATGGCTGCGGCATGAGCCTTACCGATGCCCGCATGTGCTTTGAGCGGCATGCCACCTCCAAAATTCGCAAGGCCGAAGATCTGTTTGCCATCCGCACCATGGGTTTCAGGGGCGAGGCCATGGCATCGATAGCCGCGATTGCGCAGGTGGAACTGAAAACCCGCCGCCATGAGGATGAGCTGGGTACCTGTATTTTTATCGAAGGATCGGAAGTGATTAGCCAGGAGGCATGTTCGGCTAATACCGGTACATCTATATCCATCAAAAACTTATTTTACAATACCCCCGCCCGGCGTAACTTTTTAAAAAGTAACCCGGTAGAAATGCGCCATATTATCGACGAATTTCAACGGGTAGCGCTGGCCAATCCACAAATATTTTTTACCCTGCACCATGATGGTCAGGAAGTTTACCATTTGCCCGGCGCTGCCTTAAAGCAACGCATAGTGCACCTGTTTGGTAATAATTATAACCAGCGGCTGGTGCCGGTTGAGGAAGATACTACCATTATTAACCTGCGTGGTTTTGTTGGCAAGCCCGAGTTTGCCCGTAAAACACGGGGCGAGCAATTCTTTTTTGTAAACTACCGCTTTATCCGCGATGCCTATTTGAACCACGCTGTACTTACAGCCTTTGAGGAATTGTTGCCCGATGATTGTTACCCGTTTTATGTGCTGTTTATAGATATCGACCCATCAAAAATTGATATTAACGTGCATCCTACCAAAACCGAGATCAAGTACCAGGATGAGAAGGCCATTTATGCCATTATCCGGTCGGCAGTAAAACGGTCTTTAGGCAGGTATAACATTACCCCAAGTTTGGATTTTGACCAGGAGAACAGCATAGAACACCTGATAACCCCAAAACCTTTTGAGGAGATTATTGCGCCCACCATTTCCTTTAACCCCGACTTTAACCCCTTTGCTGCCGAGAAAAAATCATCAGGAACACGCGAGCAGCATCCTTTTTTGAGGGATAACAACGATTACCGTAACACCCCTATACCCAATAACTGGGATACACTGTACGAGATCAGCAAAAAAGAAACCAACCTGCAGCAGCAGATGCACAACGAAAAAAGCATTGCTGTTGATGAGCAGGAGGTAAGCAAACCCAGCGAGCGGCAATTGTTCCAGATTCATAACCGGTTTATTTTATCGCAAATTAAATCGGGCTTTATGCTGATAGGGCAGCAGGCTGCGCATGAGCGTATTTTGTACGAACGCTTTTTACAACAACTGCAGCATCACTCGGGCGTAAGCCAGCAAAGTTTATTTCCGCAATCGGTAACACTAAACGGCAGCGATTTTGAGTTATTGAGGGAGCTTTTGCCCGATATTAAGGCCCTCGGCTTTGATATCCGTGAGTTTGGTAAAAACACCGTGGTTGTTGACGGCATACCGGCCGATTTGAGCAATGTTGACGAACACGAACTTTTAGAACATTTACTTGAAGGGTTTAAAAACAATATGGCCATTTTAAAAGTAGATAAGCGGGATAACCTGGCAAGGTCATTAGCCCGTAATGCTGCGCTTAAAACCGGCACCAAATTATCATTGGAAGAAATGAACCAGCTTATCGACCAGCTTTTTGCCTGCCAGTCGCCTAACCAGGCATTGAACGGTAAGCCCGTAATCAGTACATTTACGCTGGCCGAATTAATGGAACGCTTTGAAAAATAGCCCCAGGGCTTTAATTATACTATGAACGGATACAATCAATCGCCTTTTGCCAATATCACACCGGTAGTAAAAAACCTGCTGATTATAAATATTTTGTTTTTTATAGGAGATCTCACCATCGGGAAATATATTCCTAAGATAATGCAGGTTTTACCTGTTTATTATTTTAATTCTCCATTTTTTAGGCCTTGGGAAATAATCACCTACATGTTTATGCACGGCGGTTTTACGCACATCTTTTTCAATATGTTCGCGCTGTTTTCTTTTGGCCCTATCCTGGAGTATGCCATGGGATCAAAAAAATTTTTCAATCTGTATTTTTTATGCGGAATAGGTGGAGTTCTTTGTAATTTTGCAGTTCAGGCCTATGAAGTACATGCCATTACCGGCGCATTTACCTTATCGCATCCAGAGCTTCAGTCAACATTTGATCAATATCTTGGAGGAGGCGAAAAGCTTGCTGCTATTTACTATGTACCAACGGTAGGAGCATCCGGTGCAATATTTGGCTTGCTGGTAGCCTTTGGCATGTTGTATCCGAACCTTGAATTAATGATCATGTTTATACCCGTGCCCATCAAGGCAAAATATATTATACCAATATATATTGTTATAGAGCTATTTATGGGATATGAAAAATTTTCATGGGATCCGGTAGCACACTTTGCCCATCTTGGCGGCGCATTAATTGGTTATATTATGGTAAAAATTTGGAGATTACAGCACAACTGACAATTTTTATGAACAAACAGGAGTTATCAAATTAACAACGGCTTTATTATGAGCACCCTTTGGCAAAATATCCACTACAAAATGTTACGGTCGGGCAATAAGCTCAACCTGCTTATTGGTATTAATGTGATTGTTTTTTTGGCGATAAACGTCCCGGCCGTGCTTGAACATATGATTACAAGTTTTAGCAGGCCAAGTACAATTGAATTTTACGCGTTTGATTATTTAGCAACTACTGCTCACCTGCCCAAATTACTTACCCGTTTTTGGACCCCATTCACCTACATGTTTATGCATGACGGCATATTTCATATCCTGTTCAACATGCTTTGGCTGTACTGGATGGGCCAGATATTTGAGGAGTACCTGGGCAACAAACGCACCATTGGCCTTTACATTATGGGGGGGCTTTCCGGCGCTTTGTTGTTTATAGCTTGTTTTAATCTTTTCCCGGCCTTTTCTCAAAATCCGACCCTGTTGGCTGTGCCGGTTGTCGGAGCATCGGCAAGTGTTATGGCTATTGTTGTTGCTACCGCTACGCTACTGCCAAATTATACTATTTCATTAATATTGATTGGCCCGGTTAAACTAAAATGGCTTGTTTTTGTGATCCTGGTAATTGATTTTTTGAGTATCGTTGGCCCCAACGCCGGTGGCGAAATAGCACATTTGGGAGGTGCGCTGTTTGGCTTTATATATATTAAACAGCTACAGCGTGGTCATGATTGGATAACAGGCATCGCCAACATCTTCAAATCAAAGTCAAAATTGAAGGTTGTATACAGCAATACCGGTAAAAACAGCACGGAGTACCCGCGCCAGGACGAAATTGATCGTATATTAGATAAAATATCACAAACGGGTGTTGATAGCCTGAGCAGACAGGAGAAAGAGACATTAGCCCGCGCAAGCAAGAATGAAAAATAAAAAAAGTGGATTAGGTTTTATTGATAAAGTATTTTTATGGATAAACCTGCTGCTTTGCGTTGCTTTATTGCTTAGTTATCTTGCCCCCTCGGTTAACCCCAAAACTTTTTGGCTGATTGCCTTTTTTGGCCTGGCCTACCCGCCAATACTATTGCTAAATGTAATCATGATGCTGGTTTGGCTATTGCGCTGGCGCTGGCCGGCGGCGCTTTCTATGATCACTATTTTGATTGGCTGGGGCGTACTCAATAACAATATTGGTTTGCGCGCAGCATCAACATTTTCGCCGGCGCCGGGTATAAATTCGATACGGTTGATTACCTACAACGTACATAACTTTAAACGCTTTGGGTCAAAAAACGATGTATCTACCAAGCACGAGATCCTGGAACTTATTAATGATCAAAAGCCCGATATTATCGGTTTCCAGGAGTTTTATACCCGCTACAAAGGCGAGTATGATATGCGCGACTCCATCGTAAAAATAATGGGAGCCAATAACTATTATTTCGAGCCGCTTAACTTCAATAGCTCAGAAGCAATCGGGATGGCCATTTTCTCAAAGTATCCCATTGTAGCCAAGGGCTTAATCCAGCTGGCTGCCGACAGGTCATCGGCAAACCAGTGTTTGTACATCGATGTAAAAAAAGGCGAGAAAACATTCAGGGTTTACAGCCTTCATTTGCAATCGATAAGATTTAACCCCGAGGATTATAAATACCTGGATAGCGTATCAAAAAAAGGGAAAACGGATATGCAAGCAACTAAAAGGCTTGGCGGCAAACTAAAAACAGCATTTATAAAGCGGAGCGAACAGGTTTTCAAAATAAAGGCACATGCCGCGCAATGTCCATATCCCTATGTCATATCCGGCGATTTTAATGATACGCCTACATCCTTTGCGGTTAATCAAATGGCAAAAGGGCTTAAAAATGCATTCCGCGAAAAAGGGGCCGGTTTTGGGCGCACCTATAATGGCGACTTCCCCAATTACCAGATAGATTATATTATGGTGAGCCCGCAGTTTGATGTGGCATCGTACCAGATAATTGAGAAAAAGCTTTCTGATCACTTTCCGCTTCGGAGCGATTTGGTGTTGAATTAAATATCGGGCATGAAAATTCTGGTCACAGGTTCATCCGGTCAGTTAGGTTCGGCCACCGTAAAACATTTAAAGGCGTTTGGCCACCATATTACCGGCGTCGATGTAATACCCGCAGCTACCACGGATGATATCATCGACATAAAAAACAAAAGCGAGACCGAAAACCTTTGCCGTGGGTTTGATGCCATTATTCATACTGCAGCCGTACATGGCAAGCACTATGAGCTTAATTACCCAAGGGAAGCTTTTGTACAAACAAATATTATAGGTACGCTTAATTTACTTAATGCCTGTGTTAAACATGGTGTAAACAGGTTTTTGTATACCAGCACAACATCCATTTATGGCAGCGCCTTAATTGACCATGAAAAGGCAGTTTGGGTGGATGAAAACCTGCCCGAAAAACCACGCGATATTTATGATATTACCAAGCAAACTACCGAGCAGCTTTGCAAAGATTTTTTTTATAAAGAAGGCCTGCAAACATCAGTATACCGGGTTGGGCGTTTTTTGCCCGAGGAGGATAACCTAAAAATAAACCACCGGATTTATAGGGGGCTGGATGAGCGTGACGGCGCCGAAGCATTACGGTTGGCATTGGGTATAACATTTGCTGATTTTGAAATTTTCAATATTTCAAGTGGGTCGCCATTTGGTAAGGATGATCTGGTGCAGCTTAAATACAACCCTGAAGGAGTTATCCTTAAATTTTTCCCGGAAGCCAAAGATATCTATCGGCGTAAAAACTGGTTTTTCCCCGAAAGTATTGATCGTGTTTATGTTTGCAATAAAGCAAAACAGATTTTGGGCTATCAGCCTCAATTTGATTTCGAATATTTACTGCATCAATAAAGATAGTATCACTTGGGTGTAAGCTTTAATAATCGGGCTGCCTGCATTAGCTAAAAATTGAAAAAATCGTAAGTTTGCCCTCATGAAACAAAAATTGTTTGTTTACAATACTTTATCCCGCAAAAAAGAAGAATTTAAGGCCCTTAATGCCCCGCATGTGGGCATGTACGTGTGTGGCCCAACTGTTTACAGCGATGTGCATTTGGGTAACTGCCGTACCTATATATCTTTCGATCTGATGTTTCGTTACCTTAACCATTTAGGGTATAAGGTGCGCTATGTACGTAACGTAACTGATGCCGGCCACCTGGAAGGCGATGCCGGCGACGAAGGCGAAGATAAAATTTCAAAAAAAGCAAAACTGGCCCAACTGGAGCCCATGGAAATTGTACAAAAGTATACCGTAGGTTTTCATGACGTAATGCAGATACTGAACACGATGCCGCCAAGTATTGAACCAACGGCTACCGGCCATATTATTGAGCAGATAGAAATGGTAAAGGTTATTCTTGAAAAAGGATATGCTTATGAGGTAGACGGATCGGTTTATTTTGATGTTGAAAAATATAACAAAACCAAAGATTACGGCGTGCTAAGTGGCCGCAATCTGGAAGATTTGCTGAACAACACCCGCACGCTGGGCGGTCAGCAGGAAAAACACGGCAAGCTTGATTTTGCCCTGTGGATAAAAGCCAAGCCCGAGCACCTGATGAAATGGCCATCTCCCTGGGGTGTGGGCTTCCCGGGCTGGCACCTGGAATGCTCGGCCATGAGTCAAAAATATTTGGGCGATCAGTTTGATATTCATGGAGGCGGGCTCGATCTTGTGCCAACCCACCATACCAACGAGATAGCCCAGCATGTGGCCTGCTGCGGTAAAAACCCGGCCAATTACTGGGTGCATACCAATATGCTTACCGTGAACGGCCAGAAAATGTCGAAATCATTAGGGAACAGCTTTTTGCCCCATGAACTTTTCAGCGGCGAAAACTCTATCCTTAACAAAGGCTACAGCCCCATGACGGTGCGCTTTTTTATGCTGCAGGCACATTACCGCAGTACGCTTGATTTTGGCAACGATGCGATGGAGGCTTCGGAAAAAGGATTTAAGCGATTGATGAACGCCTATGCCTTACTGGATGGTTTAAAGGTATCAGGCAGTACCGAAATTGAAATAGAGCCCCTGCTGGAGCGTTGCTACGCCGCGATGAATGATGATTTTAACAGCCCGGTATTGATTGCCGAACTGTTTGAAGCATCGCGTATCATCAACTCGGTACATGATGGCAAAATGAAGATTAACCAGGTTAATCTCGACTTGCTTAAAAGCCTCATGAAAACATTTGTGCAGGATGTTTTAGGGCTTAAAGATGAACAGGCGGACAACGACGATTTGCCTAAAATACTGAACCTGATAGTTGAACTCCGCAACGAAGCCAAGGCAAATAAAGATTATGCCACCAGTGATAAAATACGTGAAGGCCTGTCAAAAGTAGGGTTTCAGCTAAAGGATAGCAAAGAAGGCACGCTCTGGAGTAAAAGTTAAAGAGGGAGTATCAAGTAGTTAGTATCAGGTATCAAGACTTTGGAACGGGGGAACAGGAACAAAAACCTCCATTTGTCCCTGTTCCTATACAATCCTTAAAGCGAGTTATAATACGTGAACAGTTTGGCCAGGTCGCGGTCGCTTTTAAAATCAATTTTGTTGGTTTTTATGAAGGTTTGTACCTGGTCTGCTTTATCGGCCAGGGCGACTGCGATTGTTTTTGGATTTAGTTTAACCCGGCTTATTTTATTATCTGCAAACAAGTAATAAACAGCATCGCGCATAGCAAATGTTTTGGTAGTGGTTGCCGAATTGAAGGCCTGGTTGGAATGAATCACTTTTTTATACCGCTTTAGCAGTTTTGCTTTTCCATCGGCAATTACCTGGTAAAAGGAGTTTTCTGATTGTTCATCAATAGCCGGGTAACCATTGCTGAAGATGAGTGGGGCGAGAGAACTTTCATCTATGGAGCCAATATCAAACCGGAAACTTTTAACGGGTGAAACAAAGGCAAGGGCCATAGAATCTCTCGGGCTTTGAAATATTGGCTCGTCTTTTACCACATCATATTTCAACCTTGCAGCTATTGTTTTGCCATTGGCAAAAGCCACGGTGCCTGGCAACCAGTTTGCCGCCAGGTATGGGCTGCCCTCCACATCTACGTAGCTTTGTTCCATAACGGGCTTGCCCTGGTTGTCGTTCAGGATTTGGTTTTGCGCTCTGCATATTGTTCCGCAACATATCAAACCGGCCACAATCGAAGTGAAAAAACGTATTTTCATAATTGCGTAAATTTATAAGCTAAAGGCGTAACATGACTTTTTAACGAAACATTATGCATATTATTGGGTTAATTGTTTTGTGCTTATGCAATAGCGCTGAGTTTAAAGCTTGTTAACTGATACAATAATTAATATGACCGGAATAAATTTTTATATGTATAAACCGGCCTCGGCCACAATTAAATATAGCGGTTTTCGTTTCACCTTAGGCAGATAAATTGCAAATAGTATACAGCTATGGTTATTTAAAGCAATTTGTAATTGCATAACCGACTTAAAATTTATTACTAAATTGCCTACCCAATATTCCATTAAAACATGAAGAAAGTATTATTAGCCGCCACATTTATGGGCTATAGCATTTTGGCCTTAGCGCAGTCAGCACCGGTTAAAGTAAATAAAGTTGTAAGTGCCGAAGAAGCATTTAATAAATTAGTTGAACGTAAAGGAATAAAAGATGGCTTTTTGGCTGTTGCAGCGCCCGACGGCATTGTGTTTAAACCAGATGCTGTTAAAATTGTTGATTTTTATAGCAATATTGATAAACAGGCCGGCAAATTAAGCTGGCAGCCCAAATTTGCCCGGATATCTGCCAATGGCGATCTTGCCTTTACCGCCGGCCCTTACGTTTACCAAAACGGTAAAACTGATGATGACAAAGTTTTTGGTGACTATGTATCCATCTGGCGTGCAGATGTTGACGATAACAACAAATTAAAACTATTGATAGATTTGGGCATACAACACCCCGAACCCGAAGGAGAAATAGTTACCGATTTTAAAGAACCGGATGCCAGCACAAAATCGGCCCCAAGCAAGGACCCTTTTACTGCCAAAAGCGTTATTGTAAATACCGATAAAATATTTAACCACTCGCTTACCATATCAACCATGGCCAGTTATAAGGAGTTTTTAAGCTCCGAGGGTCGTTATTATTTCCCAGGCTTTGAGCCAATGACAGGGCCTGATGTTATCATGAAGTTTATCAACAACGAAGCGATAAGTATAACCGCCGAAACCACCGACGCAGGCAGGTCTGTAAGTAACGATTTAGCTTATAGCTATGGCCATGCAAGGATAACCAAAGGCAATGTTGTGGGCAATTATAACTATGTACGCATTTGGGAAATAGACCAAAACAAAAAGTGGAATATTTTACTGGAAGTTTTTTCGGCTATTGAAAACGAATAAGCATCGGACTATTAAAAGGCCCGGAGTATTATTGCGAGACTGTTTTTGAACACCAACCTTTGTTCTTTGGCATCAAGAATATGAAGCAGTCTCTTTAAGGGATTTATTCTTTCATTTTTAAGGTACACATTTAAGGAAAATCGGACACATGCTGCTTGATTTTCCTTTTTTGTTTACCGCTTTTTTGACAAATTGACCGATTAACAATTAATTGAAAAACACCACTCATCGCATCTTTTTATAACTAATCGGTGTTAAAAGCGCCCGGACATTGCAGTTCGCTACAACCTCTCTGCAAACTATCTGATTATTGCCACCCAGCCCGACATCGATGATAGGCCATTTTTAAGATTGATAATGTAATAATAGGTGCCGGCAGGCAAATCAGTCCCTTTAGATCTGCCATCCCAATGCACACCATATCCAACTGATGAAAACACCTTACCACCCCAACGGTGAAATATGTCGACCGTGCATTTGGGGTAATTTTCAATATATTTTATAGCCCATTTGTCGTTTATACCATCACCATTGGGAGTGAAGGCATTTGGGATGACAATGGCAGCGGTTCTCGATGTTACGGTAAGCACTCCCGGAAAATACGTAAAACTATAATCAGGCGATACCGCGTTACCCGCAAAAAAAATTGCATATGTTCCCGCCTCCGATGCTTCTGTCGCCAACGTTGAAATCACCGGAGGCGTTACTAAGTTAGCTGCGTTTTCATCATTTACAAAACCGCTGTAAATAGCAGTTAGAGGAGGATTTTCGGAATGAACCGGCCTGCTTTTATTCTCGGCCGTAATAACCAGCGGAGCTGGTGTAACTGTACTTGCAGGTATAGCTATATTAACCGTAGTATTGCCGGCTGTAAGGCCAACATTGCCTGCATAATCGCCGACATGCGCGGTTTTAACCAGCCTGATGTAAACTGTAGTTGCAGTTAAAGTGCCGGTACCGCCTGCTGTTATGGTGCTGTTAAAGTTAACGTTATCCATACTAACCTCAAACCCCGCCGGTGGGATAATCACTATGCCCGAAATCAGATTGGTGCCCGCCACTGTAAAACTGCGCGATGCAGATGGCGTACCATATACCGTGGTAAGCGGCGACAAACTCCCGGCCGTTGTAATGACGGGCAGTGATGGTTTAACCATTATGCTGAAAGTAACAGAAGTGCCGGTACATGTGGCGTTGGCGGGCAAAATAGTGATGATAGCTGTTACTGCGCTTTGCCCGTTGTTGACGGCTGTAAATGAGGGTATGTTGCCGGTGCCGCTGGCGGGCAGGCCTATGCCCGGCGTATCATTTGTCCAGGTATAAGTGCTGCCGGTGCCTGTAAAATCAACCACGTTTGTTGGGGTACCGTTATCAATAGATTGGTTTGATGGCGCATTCACCACCGGTAAAGCATCGACGGTTCCACTTACCGAAACGAATTTATCCATCGCTCCTGCAGAAGATAAAACAACGTTTCCAGATATGTTGCCCACAGCAGCACTGGCAGATGAACGCACATAAATTGTGGTGCTACTGATGTTTCCTCCATTGGGGCTAAGCATCAGCATAGTACCGTAGCCATTGGCGGGATTAAGCGATATCTCAAAGTTTGCAGGCGATCCGATATGCATATCGGCAGTAAGATGGTCGCCCCCCACCAAAAATTGCTGGATCCCCGGACTTGCCGATGGCGCACCTACGCACGCGGATATATTACCGGTTACCACGCCTGCTGCTAATGTAGGCGGCGATGGGTTAACTGTTATGCTGAAAGTAACGGGAGTGCCGGTACATGTGGCGCTGGCGGGCAAAACAGTGATGGTAGCTGTTACTGTACTTTGCCCGTTGTTAATGGCTGTAAATGAGGGTATGTTACCGTTGCCGCTGGCTGGCAGGCCTATGCCCGGTGCATCATTTGTCCAGGTATAAGTGCTGCCGGTACCTGTAAAGTTGACTGTGTTGGTTGGGGCGCCATTATCAACGGTTTGGTTTGATGGCGTATTAACAACGGGTAAAGCATCGACGATTCCACTTACAGCGACTAATTGATCCGTTGCTCCTGAAGAAGATAAAACCACGTTTCCTGATATGTTGCCCACAGCAGCACTGGCAGATGAACGCACGTAAATTGTGGTATTGCTAATATTGCCTCCATTGGGGCTAAGTACCAGCATAGTGCCATAGCCATTGCCGGGGTCAAGCGATATCTCAAAGTTTGCAGGCGATCCGATATGCATATCGGCAGTAAGATGGTCGCCCCCCACCAAAAATTGCTGGATCCCCGGACTTGCCGATGGCGCACCTACGCACGCGGATATATTACCGGTTACGGCGCCTGCTGCTAATGTAGGCGGCGATGGGTTAACTGTTATGCTGAAAGTAACGGGAGTGCCGGTACATGTGGCGCTGGCGGGCAAAACAGTGATGGTAGCTGTTACTGTGCTTTGCCCGTTATTAATGGCTGTAAATGAGGGTATGTTACCGGTGCCGCTGGCTGGCAGGCCTATGCCCGGTGCATCATTTGTCCAGGTATAAGTGCTGCCGGTGCCGGTAAAGTTAACCGCGTTAGTTGGGGCACCGTTATCAATAGTTTGGTTTGATGGCGCATTAACAACGGGTAAAGGACTGATGGTTCCACTTACAGCAACCAATTGATCTGTAGCCCCTGAGGAGGATAAAATCACGTTGCCGGATATATTGCCTGTTGTGCCCGACGCTGATGCGCGTACATATACAGTCTTGTTGATCACAGTTCCACCCGCCGGTGCCATTGTTACCGAATTTGCAAAGCCGCTGGCAGAGCTGAGCGAGATTTCGAAACCAACAGGCGCTGTTGCGGTAATATCCCCCAATAAATTGTCACCCGAAACGGCAAATTGTTGAGTATTTGCTGAAGGCAAGCCTACACAGGTTAAAATATTTCCGGTGGCAGTTGTTGCGATAACAGCCGGTGGTTGAGGATTAACCGTTATATTAAATTTAACTGGCGCGCCGGTGCATCCCGTACCCGCCGCGAAAAAATTTCCGAGACATATTGATAATGGTTGATCTAAAGTTATGGTGTTGCTTACGGAGTTAGTAGCGGTATTAATTACAGAAACATTATTTGAATATTCGTTGGCTACATACACCTGGCTGCCGTCCGGATTGATCGAAATTCCAAGCGGATTATGCCCGACGTTTATAGTATTAATCACCGTATTATTAGCTGTGCTGATCACCATAACATTGTCGCTTCTTGAATTGACAACATATACCCGGCTGCCATCCGGGCTGACACAAACGCCGGCAGATACATCGCCGACAGGGATTTTTGCCACCAATTTGTTGGTTACCGTATTGATAACCTCCAGGTGGCCATTATACTGTGCGTTGGTAACATATATCCTGCTGTTGTCTGGGCTTACAGCAATCCCGGTAGGCCCTCCAAAGCTTATCGGAATAGTTGCCTTCACCGTATTATCTGCGGTGTTGATCTCCGTTACCGAAGTGGATAATGTGTTTGCCGTGTACACGGTTGTACCATCCGGGCTGGCGGCTATGCCATAAGGATAATTGCCTACATGAACGGTTGCAACAACGCTGGCCGTGGCTGTATTGATGACCGAAACAGTAGAAGTTGATACATGCGTTACATAAGCCCTTTTGCCATCCGGACTAAAGCATACACCCAGGGGAGTCGACCCCACGCTGATGGTCGACGAGACCGTATTTGTTGCCGTACTAATAACTGAAACGGTATTCGAATTAATGTTTACAATATAAACCTGGGTCCCGTCCGGGCTGACGGCAATGCCCGCAGGCGAATTGCCCGCAGTAATGTTGCCGGTCTGCCGGCCGATATCTACATTAACTGAAAGTACATTGCTTGCACCACCAAGATACAGGTACCCGGCAGAAAAAGGTGTTACAGTAACCGTGGCCTTAACAGGAGTTGTTCCTGTATTTACAGCGGTAAAGGATGGTATATCGCCTATTCCGCTTGCCGCAAGACCAATGGAGGGCTTATCGTTCGTCCATTTAAAGGTGTTGCCTGTACCGGTAAATTTAATCGCGGTAGTGACATCACCATTGGTTACCACCTGGCTGGTTATAGTGTTCGCGGTTGGCAGGGCGTTTATTACGCCTTTTACCTGCACAGTTTCATTTGTGGCCCCGGCCGAGCTTAAAACTACGTTGCCCGATATATTACCTGCTGCGCCAGAAGCTACGGCCCGTACATATAAAACCTTATTGATCACCGCCCCGTTTGTGCGCGCTATTGTTACCGAATTTGCAAAGCCACTGGCGGTGCTAAGCGAAACCTCGAAACCCGCAGGTGCCGTGGCCGTGATATTAGCCGACAAATTATTGCCCGAAACAGTGAACTGCTGAGTGGTTGTTGACGGCGAGCCTACACAGGCAGATATGCCCCCTTCGGCGGCCCCTGGCTGAATGCCCGTAGGCGAGGGGTTTACCGTAATAGTAAAATCAATAGGACCGCCATTACAATTATTTGTTGCCGGTGTTATAAAATTACCCACCGCATGTGGGTAGTCGCCACATGGCACAGTATCAACAACCGAATTGGTGGTTGTATTAATAACGGAAAACGTAGCCGATCCGTAATTGGCAACATATACAAATTTTCCATCGGGGGTTACTGATATTCCCTGGGGCGAATCGCCAACGGGCACTACTGATATAATCGCATTGCTAACTGCATCAACTATAGTTACAGTGCCCGAAAATTCATTGGCAACATATAAGCGGCTGCCATCAGGGCTAACCGCAATCCTTTCAGCATCTGAAGTTAATGCAATAGTTGATGTTAGCACATTGGTGGCAACATCAATAATATAAATGCAATTATAACCGCCCCCGGTAACATACATTGTGCTGCCATCGGGACTGGCAACATTGCTAAATGCCCCCATAGCCGGGATATTGATTATCTGGAAGTTTGTTGCTGTGCTAAAAACACGAATATCATTACTATTCGGAGCGGTGGCATAAAGCCAGTCTCCGTCTTTGCTTAAAGCCAGTCCGTTCCCAACTGTCGGTTCCGGCGAGACCACTGTTACCGAATTATTTATAGTGTCATAAACTATTATTCCCCCGTCAACGGTAATGTATGCCTTACTGCCGTCTGAGCTTAACACTATAGCTGTAGGATAAGTTAAGCCTGTTATCTCGTTTATTACCTGGTTTGTTTGTGTATTAATAACCGAAACGCTGCCGGACGCTGAATTTGTAACATATGCTTTGGTCCCGTCTGCACTTATGGCTGTTCCGTAAATCCCGTTCCCAACCGGAATAGTAGCGACGGTTTTATTGGTCAAAGTATTTATAACCAAAATAGTGTTTGCAATTGAACTGCCTGCATAAACAAAGTTTGCGCTTTGCGGTGTTACACTAATATGTGCTACAATAGGGCTTGTTCCGGGATTTATAGCTTTGAAAGATAATATATCACCTAACCCGCTTACTGCAAGGCCAATGGAAGGATTGCTGTTAGTCCAATTATAATTACATAGCGTTGGGAAACTTATGGTAGTAGTAGCCTGGCCATTGCTAACCGTTTGGGATTGCCCAAATGCCTGCTTTGCCGGCGTATAAAAAACAACGGCTGCGCACAATAAAAGTAGGACTTTACGCATAGGTGCAGGTTAGCTGAAAACAAAGCTTGGTTACAGGGGGAAACCTGATATGAAGTTATCACTTTAAAGTGACAAACCAATGCAAAAAGTAAATAACTTCACGGGTGGTATCAGCTGTTTTTCAGCTTTTTACTACACCGGGCAATCTGTATTTTTATGTGCTCCTCTTCTTTTTTTGTGGCTATTACTTTAGTTAAGGCGGTTTGATAATACCCCAAAGCTTTTTTATAATTCTTCAGTTTAAAAGTATAATCGCCGGCTATTACGTAAGCAAAATAGTATTGTGGATTGGTGGCAACAAGGCTGTCAGTATTGATAGATTCGCCATCAAGCACGCGCTGACGCATTCTGCGGAAATTCACAAAATCTTTGTATTGAGAGGTAGACAGGAAGGTGTCCGCGGGTACAGTAAGGTTTTGCTCGTTTATTTCCTGGTCCTGCTTCATGCCCCGTAAGCCGAAAACTTTTTTTAGATCATAGCATACGTATTCGCCAAGCTGCCATGGCGAGGTACTTACCCACACCAATAGCTTTTTAGGCTCAAATACAATGCTGTGGTGGCTCATCAGCTGGTTAATGGCCTTCTCGTTACCCATGCCGATATTTTCGCCGTGCAAGCCTTTCTGATCGCGCAGGATGGCTATGGTTTTTTGTACGGTGTTTTTGCCATTGGTATTTAACAATTCCATCAAACGGTTATAACGGTACGGCGAGGCGCTCTCGGCCATCTGAACTTTATTTTCTTTAGATTGGCTAAGGCCTTTGCTTTGAAAGTGGTTGGCGCATACAATGTAATCCTGGTGCGGGTCGTATATATCCAGCGTATCTGGTGTTTTCTCAATCACTACAGCTTTGTTATCGGCAGCCGATGCTACCAGGAAAGCCTCGGATACAAACATTTTGCGTTTTTTGGCAATGGCATAAGCCTCCTGCGTATTTTTGGCATATTGCAAAATTTCGCGGGCTACTAACGATACCGGGGTTGCCGCGCTGGTTGGGATATTGGTTTTATCGGCATTAATGGTAACGCTTACGCCTTTCTCATTCATACCGCTTACCGCACCAATAAAACCACCCCAGGTAACCGTCATGAATTTATACCCATCGGATGGAGCGAAGAAGGCCACTATTTTATCCTGCGCAAATTTATCGCCCACGTAAAAATCAAAATTACGACCGATGATCATGGTGCTGTCCTCGCTTTTTACACCCCAGGTACCAAAAGATGTGCAGCCCACCAAAGCCATACTTTGCAAGGCGTGGCCAATATCATGGGCTGCGTGATAGTTTAAAATGCGCTGATAATTAGAGCCAATGTATTGGTATTTATCCGACGCGGATTTTGAGATACCATAAATCTCTTCTTTATATTCTTCGGTAACGTTTTTATCAAGGTTGCGGTTAAACCAGGCTATAAAGTATTTCAAAAAGTGACGGTAAAAGTTGGATGGTACAATGCGGCTTATCTGCTCCACAAAATGATCTTCCTGAGCTACAACCAACTCTTGGCTTAGTTTACCATTGATAACGCCCCGCTCAAAGGGTTTGCCTTCCACATACATCTCGAACAAGCCGCTTTTACTTTTGCGGAACCAGCTGTTATTAATGGTATAAAATCCTTTTGATGGCTGCTCCCGTTTGAGGTTAAGGCTGCTTTGGTCTTTAGGTTCTGGCGGGTAATCAATGGCAACAATGTACAGGTACACCATGCCGATAATAATAAGCCCCACAAAGCCAAGGAATGCATATAACGTCCTTTTACCAAACTTTTTCCAGCTAAATTTTTTACGCATTCCGTATTTTTCCTATAATGGCATCGTCGCCAAGTAATGTGGTGCAGGTAACAATAGCGCTCATGGCCGTGCCTAAAATACCATGCAGGTTAAGGTTTTGCCCGGTAAAGTACAGGTTTGGTATTTTGGTGCGCGGCGATATAAATGTTTTTAAGGTGTGCTTATAATCTTTTACAATGCCGTAAAGCGAACCATCGCCATTACCAATATAATCGCGGTAGCTAAGCGGCGTTGCCGAGTAGTAAGATTTAACATGGCTCCTGAAACCGGGGAATTTCTCTTCCACCATATCCAGCAGTTTTTCGCTTTTGCGGATCTTAAACTCCTCATATGTTTCACCCCGTTCATTAACGTTTGATACCGTGTTGAATGTATCCTTCCATGGCTTCATCTCCTCAAAGCGCATATAAGTAAGGATAGATGCGCCATCGGCATATTCTGGTGATTTAGATGATGGTGCCATGAAGTAAGCAAAACCCAGGGGCCAGTTCTCCTCGGTATACTCCGCAATATCCCAAACGTGGCCTTCTTTGCCCACGTAATAGTTGGTGTTAAAATAAGGGAAGCTATCCTTTTTAAAAACCACATTTAAGGTAAACGACGATACGGAGTTTTCAAGCCCTTTTAACCGGTTACGGTAAGCCAGCTTGATGATATCACTATCGGTCATCTCCAGCGTTTGCACCGGGTGTATGTTACTTATAAACTGCTTGCCGTAAATTTTACCACCACCGGCTATCTCCACGTGCGATACCCTGCCATCTTCTACTACAATGCGTTTCACCTCGCAATTACGTTTAATGACGCTACCGCGCGCACGGATATTTTTGGCTATGTACTTGGCAATCTGCGAACCGCCATCTATGCATTTATAAGAGCTTTCAATGTAGCTGTTCAGGATGAGCGCGTGTACGTAAAACGGGGTTTTATCGGCCTGGCCGGCGTAAAGGGCGTTATTGCCTGCAAGCACCGCCTGTAAACGCGGGTTGTCGGTTATCGATTCAATAAAACCTTTGGTATCTATTTCAAGCACGGCAGATTTCTCGTTAAAATCATCACCACTTTTCAGGTTGTACAACGAAAATTTGCTGCAAACTTCTTTGATCTTATCGCAGTAGGCGTTTAGCGCAGCCTCTTCGCCGGGGAAATGTTTCAATATATGGGCGATGAAATTATCGTAGCCCTGGGCGTATTCATACTCAATGTTTTCGCCGTGGATGCCTATCTTATCAAAAACAACATCCTGCTTTTGAAGCTTCAGCTTATCTATAATGTCGATGTATTTGAATATCTGGTACAGGTTTTGCCCCTCATCCAATCCGCCAAGATAGTGCACGCCAGAGTCGAAAATTACTTTATCGCGCACGTAAGTTTGCAACGAACCTCCTATCTGCTGGTTTTTTTCGATGACGCAAACTTTAAATCCTTCTCTGCCTAATAAATCGGCGCTCACTAATCCCCCCATACCGCTGCCGATAATTACGGCATCAAAAATCTCCATTTATCTAATCCCTGTTTTTATATTCAATTACAAAAATAATATTTGATGTGAACTTTGTCTCATCTATTATTTTGCAACTCATGCTGTTAGCCGCTGCAATATCCTCTACCAGTTGTGCCGATAAAAACGACAAGCCCCGGCTGGCTTTATTAAATTTGATGAACCTGGTCGAGAAAAACTCCGTAAGCTCCGTGCCACGGTGCTTTTCCTTCAAATCTTTATTGCCATCGCGGATGATCAGTTTGCCCCCTTCATTTAAACTGTGTATGCATCGTTCAATGATCAGCTTTTGCTCGTCGGGCTGCATGTAATGCAACATGTCGGCTATAATAATGGCATCGTATTTTTCAAATTCAAAGCTTAGTACGTCGGCATGCTCAAATTTAATCTGTGTATCCTTACTAAAGTTGTTGTTGGCTGCTTCTATTTTATCCTCGTCATAATCAATTCCGGTAAACTCGCGCTGCGGGGCGGCAAAGTGCAGCATATAAGGCATAAAACCATAACCACACCCAATATCAAGCATTTTCCCTTTAGCCGGCAGCAGGTCATGAAACTGCTGGTAGTTTTTCTCTAAACGTACTTTTATCCGCATGTACCATTCCAGCACCGGACCTTTGTATAGGTAGTTGTAAATCAATTGCTCTCGATAGTATCGTGGCTGTTGTATCTCTGCGCCGAGTTGCTTAAACTCAGCCTTAAAATATTTACTGATGGCTTTGGTCCGTTCGGCGTATCCGGTGCCAAAATTAGTGTCGGCGGGTTTTATGCGGGGCAGGTATTTCAGGGTGATCTTGCCGTTTTTCAACAGGAAATCGCCTTTGGTCATGCAGTAGCCGGTGCCGTGGATAAGGATGGGCTGAATGTCCATTTTCAAAGCCTCGGCCAGGTAAAAGGCTCCCTTATGGAAGCGCTTAATTTCGCCGTCTACTGATCGGGTTCCTTCGGGAAAAATTATGATGGAATAGCCTTTTTTTACCCTGTCGGCCAATACATCAATACTTTCTTCGGTACCTTGCGCTACCGGGAAGTAATCGGCCATACGCACCACGGCGCCAAATACCGGCGAGTTCCATACCCAATTATTGGTAAATAAAATGAGCCTTGGGTTCAGCATCACCAAAATCAAAATATCTAAAAACGACTGGTGGTTGGCGATAATAACCGCTGGGTTTTTAAAATCGGCAAGTTGCTTATTGATGATCTCCTTTTTTACATTCCCCATAATGTAAATCATCGACCAGGAAAACCTCGCCAATATAGCATGATAAACTAATTTGCCTTTTTCTTTGCTAAATGGATTCAGCCGGAATATAAAGCCCAATGCTGATAAGATTAAACAGCCGGTAACAAAATAGGTGAATGCAAAAATACTGATCACGAACCCGCTGATAGTCCAGGGAAAACGTTTCTTAGCGGCACGGTTTTTAATGAGGATATTGAACAGGAAGGGAATCAATATCTGCGACATGATCACCACGCAAACAATCCCGATAATAGATATGGCCGCTATTGACCGTAATGCCGGGTGCCTGGCAAAAATCAAAACCCCAAGCCCGGTTATGGTGGTTATAGCCGATAAAAAGATGGATGATTTGTAGGATGATAATACCTTTTTACCTGTTTTGTATTCCTGTAGCAGGCCATCCATAATGTACAGGCTGTAGTCGTCGCCCAGGCCAAATATCAGTGCCGAAATAATAATGTTCACGATATTAAATCCGATACCGAAGATGCCCATCAAGCCCAAAATCCAGATCCAGGAGATAGCCATGGGGATAAAGGAAACCAGCGCCAGCTCCATGCGGCCATAGGTAAGCAGCAACACCACAAATACCAATAGTGACGACATGACCGCTATTTTGGTAAAATCGGCATTGATGATCTCTACCAGTTTATTGGTAAGGTATTGTTTATCAATAACGGTAACATTCGGGTCGTTTTCAAAAGCTTTGTATATGGCTGCTTTTTTATCGGGCGATGTTTGTATTAGTGTTACTACTGTGGAGTGGCTTGGATATTCATTGATGAAATTATCCAGGAAGCTTTTCCTGATCTCGGCTACATCCTCATCGTTAGTATGCGAAAAATTTTTGTTCAACAAGGCTTTAAACTTTTCAAACGCCGATACGCTAAACCCTTTTAGCTTGCCTTCGCTTTCGAGGGTAGCAAAAAGTTGTTGTTTCTTTTCAGTTGTCCAGTAAGTATTCCAGCGGTTAACGCGTTCTTTCTGGAGCGAATCGGAGATGATGAACGATGATACATCTGATGATTTTTTGACGATGCCCTGTGCTTTTAGCTTTTCAATTTGCCCGGCCAGCTTTTCGTTATTGATAAGCGCCCTATCCAATGTTTTTCCTTCAGATACCAGGTAAACCGATTGCAGCGCATACTGGTTAATTTTGTTAAGCTTGTTTTGCGATTGCTGCAACGCGGGCGGCATGTAGTTCATTTTGGCTACATCAAACTCAAAGGTTACATCGTTGGCTTTATAAAAAAACACGCCTGTAAGCAGGATGATGCCAATAACAATGTACTTGTTATACTCGGGGTTAAACGAGGCCAGCTTATCAATCCACGATAGCTGCGTAAAGGTGTGGTTTTCCTGCTCTTTTTTTGTGGATATAAATTGCGGCAAAAATACCAGCGAGCAAATGGATGCGCCTATTAAACTAAAGGCTGCGAATAAACCCAGGTCCTTCAGCATTTCCGACTCTACAAACTCCAGGCACAGGAAACCGCCGATGGTGGTAAAACTGCCCACGGTAAGCGGCATCACCAGGTCTTTAATTACCTGCTCCACACTTTTGGTATGGCGGTAGTGGTTAAACACATGCAGCGAATAATTGATGGCGATACCCAACACCACCGAACCCGTGCCCAATGCAATAACAGAGATACTTCCCTTTAAAAAGTAAATAGCGGTGAGGGAGAATAGCGAGCCAAATAGTACCGGGATGAGGATAATGATTGGCGCCCTTTTTTTGCGAAAGTACAAACCTAAAAACAAAATCAGCACGACTACGGTAGCGCCTTGCGTAAGCGCGGTGTCCCGCCTTAGCTGCTGTGCGTTACCATAATACACCGCCGCCGATCCAAAGTAGGTTGCAGCCGCGATGCGTTTTGGCCTGTTGCCCAGGCTGTCAATTAGTTTATCTAAGCCCTTTATCAGTACCGAGTTTTTGCCTGTATTATTTGGCGGGTAAGCCGGGGTGATAAACATCAACAGATTTTTATGATCCTTGGTTACCACGTAATTATCGTACAGTTCAAAATTCTTATCGTACTGTAGCTGCTGCAGTTTTTTAAGGCCGATAAAGGAGATGCCTACCGGGTCGTTACTAATAATGCTTTTGAGCGCTATGCCCGCCGGTGATGTAAGCGTGCGGTAATCATAAGCCAGTGTTTGCTTAATTTTTGCCGGGGTGATGAGTGTATCAATGGTTTTATAGTCCTTTTCCGTTAAATAAACAGGTAAACGCTGGCTGATGGTACCAAACAATTTCATCACCACATCATCATCTACCTTAAAATTGGCCTTGCCTATATAATCTTTAAATTTTGGCCCCACTGCGGCGGCAAATTCATCGGCGTAAGCAACCAGGCTATCGGGGTTGGCTGTGGCAGTGCTATCTTTAAGCGATACCATGATCACCAGCTTATCCAGGAACTTGGAGTTTTGAAAAACCTCATTGAGCTTGGCTATCTTTTTATCTTTTGGGATAACCTTACTGATATCTTCTTCAAACCTTACCCGCGACGCAAAATATCCCATCACCAAAAAGCAGGCAGCAAATACTGTATAAAAAACAAGCTTGTGTTTGGCAAAGTAATGATATATCAGGATCAGGCCTTTTTCCATTTAAATGGGCGACTATAATGCAGCAGGTGATTTTTTTAGCAGTTTTAACAGGGCATAAGTTACCAGCCCCACTGTAAGCGAAGCTACTACGGCAAGCGTTAAACTGCCATAAATATACTGCTCTAAATGCGCGCTGATAGATTTAAAAGAGATATCCGAACTGAAGGCGATATTGGCAACCTTGTCGCCCATCCAATACTCGCCCGCTTTATAGCTTAAAAACAGGACGACCGGGATCATGGGCGGGATACTGATATGTGCCGAGAACACCACCAGCGCCTTGTTTAGTTTAAATATAATAGAAAGGAATATGGCCACTGCAAGTTGAAAGCCCCAGATGGGCACTATCCCCATAAAAATGCCAAAGCCGATAGAGAGGGCTTTGGTTTCGTCCGAATCGTTGGGATTGTACAGGGTGGCTAATATTTTTTTACGGCCTTTTTTTTTAAATAAATCGCGGAAGAAGTTGCGCGGCTTAATCCAGGCAAAGGCTATGACTACCAAAAAGGCATTCAACACGCCCACCCGCGAAAAATCGGTAAAGGGACGGAAGTGTGATACCCGGGTTTCTTTAGGGGCATAGTAAACCGTAACCGGTACCGAATCCATATGAACGCCCCGCCAAACGGCCCGAACAATCACTTCTATCTCAAACTCGTATTTAACGGTGTAAAACTTCATGCCTTCCAGCAGATATAAGGGGTACAGCCTGAAACCCGATTGCGTATCGGGGCAATGAATGCCGGTTTCTACCCAAAACCAAAAGTTGGAGAACTTGTGGCCGAAGCTGCTTTTACCCGGCACGGCCGCCTGGTCCATATTGCGGGAGCCTATGATAATGGCATCGCGTACATCTTCCAGTTTATTTAAAAAGGTGGGGATATCTTTGGCAAAGTGCTGCCCGTCCGAGTCGATGGTTAGGGCATATTGGTAACCCTTTTCCATCGCGTAAGCAAATGCCTGGCGTAATGCCCAGCCTTTACCCACATTTTGTGGATAGCTGATGAGCTGAACCTGCGGGAATGATTTTACAATATCTTCTGTATTATCTGTAGAGCCATCGTTAACTACGATGATGTGATTGCTGTAGGCGGCCACATCGGTAATTACACTGGCCAGGGTAAGGTGGTTATTATACGTAGGGATGATGACACATACCCGCAACTCTTCAAACCGTTTATTGATACCCTCAAATTCCATTAATTGCCCCTGATCTATAATAAATTCAACACAACATTTTTATACATAACAAAATTAGTGTTAATGCTGACAAACCAATTAAATACTTTCAAATTAATGAAACCGGAACTTTTTATTAACATATAAGCCCGCTACATACGCGCTTATTAATATTCAGAAACATATATGATGTACAGCTAAAATCGGCATTATATAATTATATTTTTTTCGGCACGACGCTTGTGTCATATATTATGAATACTTAATAATAAGCAAAATGAAAATTCTTTTAACCATGATATCATTGAGCGCCCTGTTAAGCGGTTGCCAAAACGAAAGCGGGAACCCACCTGTAGATATTGAAACAACCGGCGGGCTAAACGGAGTTGAAATTGTAGAAACCAGTGATAAATATGATGTTACCGAGGGCCTGTATTATGTGCACGCCACTATAAAAACAACTGGTAAACAAGTATTTAGAAATGTTTTTGTACGTGCTACCTATTATAATGCCATGGGGCATGTAGTAGCCAAATCAAAAGGCGAAGCCGATTTGGTATTAAACCCGGGCGATAAGGACGTTGTTGAAACGGCCTGTTTTTTCCCAACATCATCAGATATGCCTACCCGGGTGGTGTTAACTACCGAAGAAGAGTACCCAAAGTAATTTTATCGGCTGGGATTTAAGGAGGCAGCCCGGGGCATTCCGGGGAACAGAAACCCCGTTTTTTGTAGACACGCATCACATGTGTTTGCCCGAAAATATTCGATATTCTGGGGAAACATCATGATACGCTTCACCACCCGGAATGGCTTCTTGTTAATATCATTCTGTATATTAGTGCCTCGTAATACAATATAGTGTCTATCAACAAACTTCTTTCCTGTTTCGATAAATACCTGCCCCTTAATGCGGAAGAAAAGGCCGACCTTGCCCAACGGGTGACCGAACGGAAAATTAAACGTCGCCAATTCATTCTGCAGGAAAACGACATTTGCAGACATTACACCTTTGTTGCCGAAGGCTGTTTTAAAAAATTCCAGGTTGATAAAAAAGGGACTGAGCATAACCTGCAGTTTGCTGCTGAAGGCGACTGGCTAATGGAGATTGATAGTTTTTATTTTGAAAAACCAAGCCGCGTTTATATTGAGGCCATTGAGCCGGCTGTTATTTACCAGTTAAACAAGGCCAACCTGTTTTACCTGTTCACCAACAACCCCAAATTCGACAGAAATTTCAGGGTAATTGTAGAGGATCGTTTTGTTGAGCAGGAAAACCGCATCCTGCAAACCATCAGCTCAACAGCCGAAGAGCGCTACCTGTCGTTCATTAAACAATACCCCCATTTATACCAGCGCCTGCCAGGCACGCAGATAGCATCGTACCTGGGCATTACCCCCGAGTTTTTGAGCAAGGTGCGTAAAGATATCGCCAAAAAATAACGGCATGCTTAAACTACATTAAGGGTGTTTCTTAAGCTACCTTATAGGTAATTGCCCGTGTATACCGCCACCTTTGTCCCGCACAAGAGATGATTTGTCATCTGCATAAAAAAGCGCAAAGCAATGGAAGATATAAAAAAACGAAGAGAACGGTTTGAAGCCCTGGGCGCAATTTATCCGAAAGCGCTATCGGTAAAAACAGAACAGGTATTGATAGCCGGAGTTAATTGTTATTGGCTAACCCCGGTTAATGCCAGGCCCCAAAAGATAATTATTTACCTGCACGGTGGAGCATTTGCGGTAGGCTCTATCCGCTCGCACGAGGCTATGGTAAGTCATTTTGCCGTGGCAACAGGCGCAAAAACTTTATTTGTAGATTATTCCCTGGCTCCCGAAAAGCCATTCCCGGCAGCACCCGATGATGTTTTTGCCGTGTACACGGAGTTACTTAACAGCTACCCCGGCTACGGGATAGATTTTATCGGCGATAGCGCCGGTGGCGGTTTAATTGTATATGCGGTTGCCCGGATGCTCGAACAGAAAGTTCAGCTACCTAATGCGGCAGTGTTAATTTCGCCCTGGATAAGTTTGCATTGCGATAATCCATCGCATGAAGAAAATCGCGCCATCGACCCGGTGCTGAGCCGTGAATATGCAAAAGCATCGGCCGCCGATTATATTGGTAACTCACCTATCGAAATAGTAAGCCCCGAAAACGGGCGGTTGAATAGGTTTCCACCGGTGCTTATTGCGGTTGGCAGCAACGAGATATTGCTGGATGATAGCAGGAATTTTTATGATACGATAAAACAAGTTCAGCCAGATGCAACGTTAACCATTTACGAAAATCAAAATCACGTTTGGCCATTAGCTGGTATTGATACCGATGCATCGCAAAGATTGCTTGGCCAGGTGACGGAATTTTTAAACGCCCCTAAAAACTAACAACAAAATGAAAGCAGCAGTAACCCCACAACCCGGCATGCCCGGAGTTATCCAGATACAGGACTTACCTATACCGGCGGCAAAAGAAGGCTGGGTATTAATTAAAATAAAAGCTTTCGGCTTAAACCGGTCGGAGTTGTTTACGCGGCAGGGCCACTCGCCGGGTGTTATGTTCCCGCGCGTACAGGGTATTGAATGTGTGGGCGAGGTGGAGCATGATCCATCGGGTACATACCAGAAAGGCCAGAAAGTAGCAGCCATCATGGGCGGCATGGGCCGCGAATTTGATGGAGGATATGCCGAATACACCCTTGTTCCCCAAACCATCGTTTTTCCGTTTGAAAGCAATTTACCCTGGGCGGTGCTTGGCGCCATCCCCGAAATGTTCCAGACCGTATCGGGTTCGTTGAATGAAGCATTGGAAATAAAAACAGGCGAAACACTGCTTATTCGGGGAGGCACGTCCTCAATTGGCATGTTGGCCTGCCAGCTGGCGAAAAGCATGGGACTCACGGTGGTTTCAACTACCAGGGATGAAGCTAAAGTTGTCCACCTTAAAGAAAACGGCGCCGATCATGTCATCATTGACGATGGCGACGTTAATTCAAAACTCCGGCAAATATATCCGCAGGGCGTTGATAAAGTGTTGGAACTGGTGGGTATCGCCAGCCTTAAAGACTCGCTTAAATGCATCAGGCCCAAAGGAATAGTTTGCATGACCGGCATACTGGGCGGCAGCTGGACGATGAATGAATTTACACCTATGGGCGATATTCCGTCACTGGGCCACCTCACGGTTTACATGGGCGATGCCGCCAACCTGCATAAAGACCATTTGCAGCAATTTATTGATGCCGTGGCCGACGGAAAAATTAAACTCAACATTGATAAGGTGTTTAACCTTAACCAGGTTGCCGAAGCGCACACCTACATGGAAAGTAACCAGGCTAAAGGAAAAATAGTGGTAGAAATTTAAAAGCGATGTGGCTGTAAAACAGGCAGATAATTGTAAATTAGATGGCATGTTTTAACCTAAAACTTTTATGAGTAACACCAGCGATTTCCTTGCCAAAATCCCATTTTTTTACGAGCCTGAATTTAAGGCGGAGTTGATGGAGCATGCCAAAGTGGTAAGCTTTAATAAGGGCGATGTTATTGTGCGCGATGGGCAGTATGTAAAGTTTTTGCCTATTGTTATTAAAGGCGCAATCAGGGTATTTCAGCAAAAGGAGGACAGGGAATTTCTACTTTATTATGTGAAGGCCGAAGAAACCTGTACTATGTCGCTTGCCGCAGCCTATTTTAATAACAAAAGCACATCGCACGGAGTAGTTACCGAACCAACGGAGGTGCTCATATTCCCGGCCGGTTTGATAGATCAGTGGCAGCTTAAATATCCGTCATGGAACAGGTACGTGATGAATATTTTCAGGAAGCGGTATGATGAATTGATCAGCAATTTTGAGGTGACCGTGTTTGAGCATATTGATGTGCGGGTGATGGAATACTTAAAAAACCGGGCGCGAAATGAAGGGAGCAATTCGGTTCATTTTTCGCACCGGCAACTGGCAGATGAACTGGGCACAACCAGGGTGGTAATATCGCGGATATTAAAGGATTTTGAACGGCAGCAAAAAATAAAACTGTACCGTGGCCGAATAGATGTGCTTTAAAAATAAATTTTTGCCTGTGTATCTTTTGATACCGTTTTGAGGGGCCGGGCGCTTGTAGTTTTGGTTTATAATAAATAATCACTCTTTAAAACAATCAAAATTATGAAAACGCTACACTGTGCCGATGCCGGCTTTACCTGCGATGCTGTTGTAACCGCAAACACGGAAGAAGAAGTATTAACCATTGCTTCCGAGCATGCCCGCACTGTTCACGGTACCGAGGTTACACCCGAAATGGCCGAGCAGATAAAAACACTCATCAAAGAGGCTTAATCGTTCCGTTGAACGAAGGCGAAGACTCACCCTGCCCCGATGCATCGGGGCAGGGTGAGTCTTCGCCGCCATGCAATATCTGTCATATGTAGCGCAGTTGCCTCCCCCTTCGGCTACTGTGTGTACACATCTTTTGGAAACGTACCAATAATAAAAAAAATGTCATTTCGAACGAACCTGCAATGGGTTGCGCGGGCGGGGTGAGGAGAAATCTTATACGCCCTGCATTCCGATGGGCTTGTTGTGATGCAGGGCGTATAAGATTTCTCCTCGTACCTCGTTCGAAATGACATTTTTTTTGTTTTAGAGATGTGTACACACGGTAGCCCGTTCGGGGTATTATTTTTTTTTGCGCCGGGCGCTTAAAAATCAAGCAATTATCGATATTGCATGTAAATAAAACCCCTGGGCAAATGAAAAACTCTCCTGCGGCAACAGAAACTGCGAAAATCGGCGGCAGCCGGCTAATTTCGGTTGATGCCTACCGTGGCTTTGTGATGTTGCTGATGATGGGCGAGGCGCTATCATTTAAGGAAGTTTATAGCAAGCTGCCCGGTAGTACGTTTTGGAGTGTCCTGGCCTTTAACCAGGATCACGTGGCCTGGGCCGGTTGTTCGCTGCATGATATGATCCAGCCGTCGTTTTCATTTTTGGTTGGCCTTGCTTTGCCTTTTTCAATAGCCGGCCGCATGGCTAAAGGCGATAAGTTCTCCGAATTGTTAAAGCATGCTTTGCTGCGCTCGGTTATACTTATTGCCCTGGGCATTTTTTTGCGTTCCATGTGGTCTAAACAAACGTATTTTACTTTCGAAGATACCCTGACCCAGATAGGCCTGGGATACACCTTCCTTTTTTTACTGGGATTTTGCAGGCAGCGGATACAAATTATTGCGCTCGTTGTAATTCTTGTAGGGTATTGGGCGGCTTTTGCAGCATACCCTTTGCCGGGCGGTGGTTTTGATTACGCGGCGGCAGGTGTACCCCCAAACTGGGAACATAATTTTACAGGCTTTGCCGCCCACTGGAACAAAAACACCAACCTGGCCTGGGCCTTTGATCGCTGGTTTTTAAACCTGTTCCCTCGCGAGTCCGTCTTTACTCACAATAATGGGGGCTATGCCACCCTAAGCTTTATACCAACCCTTGGCACCATGATTATTGGCTTGCTGGCCGGCAACCAACTGCGTAAAGGAACCGCTCCGTTTGTTTTGGTGCGCCGCTTTGTGTTAACCGGGATTGGTTTTATAGCCATTGCGGCCTTATTACATTTTACAGGTATCGCGCCCATTGTAAAGCGCATCTGGACACCCGGCTGGGTATTGTTTAGCGGCGGATGCTGCTTTTTATTGCTATCTTTTTTTTACGGTGTTATTGATGCGGCGGGGCATAAAAAATGGCCGCTGTTGCTGGTAATGATAGGCACAAACTCCATAGCAGCCTACGTGCTGGCCGATGGTTTTGGCTCCTTTATCCGCGAGAGTTTATACATCCACCTGGGCCGTAACTATGATATGATTTTTGGCGATGCTTACAGTACACTCATTAAAGGCGCGCTTGTGCTGGCAATACAATGGCTTATCCTGTTTTGGATGTATCGTAAAAAAATATTCATTAAAATTTAAGGCAGGTAAACGGTTGCCATGTAATACCAATCAATCCTCTTCGGGGTCCCCGAAAGTTTTACAACGATCAACGATATATCCAATTTTCCTGTCATCCTGAGGTACGAACGATCTGTCAGCTTTGCGTATGCCCGATAGAAAAGTTGGCGGATAGATGCTTCGTACCTACCCATGACATGTCAGGTGTTATACAAACTGAGGGCGCGTGCCGGGCGATGAGCTATTTGGATACAACGAGCTCCGTACCTCAGGTTCCTCGTTGAGAGAACCCGAGGGGACAAAAAATCCGAAATCGAACATCCAAATTCCGAATCATTGGCTTAACACACGGATTTGCTGGGTGGCGAAACCCCTCCCTACAACGGGCACCGTCCCTCAGGTTCCTCGTTGAGAGAACCCGAGGGGACAAAAAATCTGCACATCCGAAATCCGCACATCTGAAATCTGCACATCTAATCCCTCGCCCATCCTATCATTTTATTAACTGTGGCGAGGCCGAGTTTGAGGCGGGCGGCTATCTGGCGCTGACTTAGGCCCTGGGCGTGAAGCTGGGCCACCTGGCTGGCATTGCGGTCGCGCAGTTGCTGGGTGCTGGTAAGCAGGTGGTCAAGCTCGTGGCAGGTGCCTTCGAAGTTGAATTGCAGGAAACTATCCCGCCGCACCAGTTTGCATTGAACCACGTTTTCGGCGCCGTAGGTTTCCTGGGTGCTGCGCTGTTTTATTTGTTTAAGGTATCGGTAGCCGGTCCACTTATTGCTTTCGCCGATGGCGAAGGCGCTATCGGCAAAGTTGATGAGCATTTTGCTGCCCTGCAAATCGTTGCGGCTAATGGGCATAGCGGGGTTGCGCTTGGGGGTATGGGCCAGCACCAGGATGCTGAGGCCGTGGCGGGTTTTGAGGTATTTAAGCTGTTTCATGAGGGGCAGGGCCTCGTTGGCGCGTTCGGTACCCTTGCGCATGCAGGTAATGTTATCGATAATGAGCACGGTGGCGCCTGTGGTTTTAATGCCGCGGGTGAGGGCCTCGATCACATCATCATTAAAGCGGGTGGTGGGGCTGTAGTGTTTGTATAGCTGGTTGTATTCGCCGCGCATAAAATTGTCGCTGAAGCGGAAGGTGCCGCGCTCGTCGGTATAGCGTTGTTCAAACTGCTTGCCGGCCAGTTCAAAATCAATGTACAGCACCGGGCTGGGTTCGGCATTCATCTCGAAGCCGGGAATGGCCTGGCCCGCGGCAATGCTTTGGCCCATCTGCACGGCCAGGATGCTTTTGCCCATATTGGTATCGGCAAACAGGATGCACAGCTCGCCCTGCAGCCAAAACCGGCCGAACAGCATTTGCGGCGTTTCGGCCTCCTGCTCCATAGCCATCCACTGGTTGGCCTTATAAATGTGGAAGAGCGCGTTGGGGGTATACTGGTCGGCCTCCACATGGTCGAAGGCCAGCTGATCGGCCGAGGGCGCTTTTGGGGTTTTGTTTTTTTCGGTGAATTGTAGGTTAAGCATGTTAGTTTGCAGTTTTGAGTGGGCAGTTGGCAGTTCGGGTTGCGGGGGAGTTAGGGTGTAGTTGGCAGATGGTAACGGAAGGCGCGATGCTATAAACCCCGCCAACCATCTACAGACACCCGAACCCCGAACCCGACCCTCACAAATTTACCACGCCCCACCAACAAAAGTGGTGACACAACTTTGTCAGTAACCTAACAATACCAGGCCCCAAACTTTTGCCCCCTTTTTTTCTGATAACCCCTGATGGATTTTCCCACTCAGCCCCCGCCAAAAAACAGCCCACACCCAAACCCCGGTACCCGGAAGGTGCATATTGGCAGCATCAAGGGTAACCGATAGTGGCCTCATGATGGCAGATAAGGAGCTGACAAGGTGCCGGCAGGGATACCCTATTCCGCTGTGCTATTCTAAAGATTGATGGATTATAACATGGCTATGCCGGCGATGGAGGCGCTGATCAGCCTGTAAAGTTCATGTTTTTGGATTGCCCGAACACTTAACCTTCTGATTGAAAGCAAAGTAAGCGTTAGGGGGCGAACACCCGAACGGTATGCTATCCAACCGAACACCAATGACCGGTTTGTTTTGAAGAGAAAAAACGGGCACAAAAAAAGCCTCTTCGCTCTCGCAGCTCAGAGGCTTTTACCTAAACCTTATCACAATAGGGCGTTCGCCCCGATTTGCATTGCTAACTTACAACAACCATCACCAAATAAAAGACAAGAATCGATGAACCGCCCGATTCTATCGACGGATAGCAGATGCCCCGGCCTTATAGCAAGTATTCAGTGGTGGTTTTACTTTACCGACTGAACACTGCCAGTAATGTTGTTGGTGGTTAATAATAAATATGCTGGCTTTTTACTTTTACCTGCAATGGGTATAATATCCAGTTGCCACCAGCTTTCAACCATCACTTCCGGATTGGCCGAGGGGATATTATAATTAAAGGGAGGTGTTATGATGGTTTCATTATTTACAACGGCACGGGTAAGTGTATCAAGCAAAAATTTATCCCCGTCGTTGCCCGCTTTCCTGGGGTCAAAAGCCTCCCACAGATACCAGCCAATTATATTCCTGTAATGGGTATAAGTTGCCTTCATGTAAGCATCATTGTAGGTTAATATGGTAAAGTTTGGCGCATCTGCTTTTAAGATTATCCGGGGTGTATCCGTAAAAAATAAAGCCTTGAACAGCGGATCGGTTAAAAAACTCATTGAAATAAACACATTTTGTTAACGCATAAGACAGTTTGTTAAAAAGCCGTCATTGTTTTATTTGTACGCAATAACATGCGTATAGGTTTAGCTGGTATGTTTGCCCAAAGGCACGTTGTTTACATAAGAGCAATAAGCGATTGCCCGGCGGTATCACAAGCAGGCGTTCCAGGCCAGCCCGCATTTTTTTACACCTTTTATTGTCGGTCTCCTCTTTTAACTTCCCGCTACGGAGACTACCTTTACAGGATGAAAAAGCTTGCCCTGCTCTTTGTAATGATATTGTCCGGTGTGCTGTTTGTACACGCACAAACCACAGCTTATAAAGTTTATGCCATAAAATTTGCTGGTTCGGCCTTACCTTTTTCGGCTGCCGATTGGGCAAAAGGAGCGCCACAAACCGATAGCATTAAGTTTAATTTTATGGTTTGGCTTATTAAGGGTAACGGTCGCAACATCCTGGTTGATGCAGGGTTTTTAAATGATATTGATGATGCTAAGGAATTTAAGGTAATTGATTACATCCGCCCGGATAGTGCACTATCCATGCTGGGTTTAAGGGCCGGCGATGTCACAGATATTATCTTATCGCACCCCCACTGGGATCATATAGATGGTGTGAGATTGTTTTCGAATGCCCGCGTTTGGATCCAAAAAGACGATTTTAATTATTTCGTAGGCGCGGCATGGCAAAAAGGGGAAGGCAGCGGTGGATTTAACAAAAGGGATGTGCGCATGATGGTTGATTTAAATTTAGCCGGAAAAGTAACGCTGGTAGACGGCGACAATAAAGAAGTTATTCCGGGCATCAAAGTATTCACCGGGTCGCGGCATACGTTTAATTCAGAATACGTGCTGGTGAATACCGGAAATAACAAAGTTATACTGGCGTCGGATAATATTTGGATATACTACAGCCTTGACCATATGGTGCCGGCTTCTGACGGTGGTACGCTTGATCCGGCAGGTTATGTAAAAGCCATGCAAAGGATGAAGGCCATGGTAGGTAATGTTAAGTACATCATTCCGGGACATGATGCACAGGTGTTTTCTAAGTTCCCGGCCGTGGCCGCCGGCGTGGTAGAAATTAAGTAAGCACACCGTAAGGCCGTTTGGCATTTTCAATAAATACATGTTAATGTAAGCTCATTGTACGCTAATGTTGTTACGTATCTGTCGTTATATCATCCCAGCCTTGGTTCATGTAGTTTATCAGCCAGTTTAAAGCGTAGTGCCTTTCATAAACTACGCCACTATCAAGCTTTCCGGGAGCCGGCTGCTTTTTGGTGCGGGCATCTACACAAGCCCAGTCCAGCCGCAGCATCAGATCGGCCTGGTCGAGAATCTCTTTTTTGGTTCGCAACCGGGCCCGCTGTTTAAACTGCCTGCCGGTTAGGCCCCGAAATAATTTTGCATCCTGGGCGACATTGCACAATTGGTTGGGGTAAGTCAGCGAGTCAATAAAACCTAATGCCCAAAGCATCACGTGTAAATCTTCGTAGCGCCAGTTGGCGTCGGTGGTTTGTTGCTTTGTTGGCCGGGAATTTGTAATATAAGCCCTTTCGGCCGGGGTTAATTTTGATAGCGCATCCAGGTTTTTATTTATTTCGTCTAAGTCCTTTTGGCCTATCCCTTCGCTTTTTAAACCTACATATAGCAATGCCAGAGCTCTGTCTGTCACTTCATCTTTTGTACGTATAGTTGCCCGCAATTCCGGGTCTACAAATAAAGCGTTGGGATTACTATAAACGGGTATGTAATGTGTTTTGCAATAAGCTTCAGATTGGCGGCGGCGTTCGGCTTGATCCTTAGTTGGTTTTATCTTTTCTACCTGTTTTGTGATCGCAACGCCCCTATGGTTGTTGCACGACAAAAACAGCATCGAAGCAACAATGCTAAGCCTTTTTATCATATTGTGAAATTAGCAGTTATCTGGCGGCCAAATAAATAGCCGGCCACCTAATGTAAAGAAAATAGAGATCAAAAAAATGGTCGATTTATTTCTGTGTAATACGCTGTTTTTGGTGACTTAAATCACCAACATGTTTTTGTAAATTGTGCAGTTTTGCAGCGGCGCACATATGAACATCGATAAAAACCATAAAAGCCATGACTAAAGTTTCACATGACCCCATATCGGTTTCATTATTACTGGTTGTCGCTACAGTTTTGCTTGTTTCGGCATGCAGCAGGCCGGTAAAAAAGGATGATTATAAAGGTTCGGCAGTTAATACTGCTTTTAAAGCTGCCCAAAATCAAGAAAATATTGCTGATGCCGGGCTACAACTACAAACACGAAATATACCCGCAGGTAAAAAGGGCGATTTGATACGGTATGGCCGCCAGCTAATTGCTTCAACGGCTTTATATTTTGGCCCTAAGGGGTCTGTTGCCCACATCAGTAATGGCATGAACTGCCAAAACTGCCACCTGGATGCGGGCACCCGGTTATTTGCTAACAACTTTGCCGGGTTTACGGCCTCCTATCCTAAAAAAAGCGTCCGCAGCGGCATGGTTATATCGGCATCTATGCGGATTTCGGAGTGTTTTGAGCGCAGCCTGAATGGCGCTATGCCAGACACTGGCACTAAAGAAATTAAAGCAATAATGGCTTATATGCAGTGGCTGGGCAAAAACGCAAAAAAAGGCCAGGGGCTGTTTGGTAATACTACACCACGTTTGAAATTTATGGATAGCGCGGCCAATCCGTTGAGCGGGAGGGCTGTTTTCATCCAGAAGTGCCGCAGTTGCCACGGCGCAAACGGCGAGGGATTGCCGGCGGCAGATAAACAATCATATTCCTACCCGCCCTTATGGGGGGCAAACAGTTATAACGATGGCGCGGGCATGTACAGGATAGGCAATTTGGCTGGTTTTGTAAAGGCCAATATGCCTTTTGGTGCTACCTACCAAAGCCCGCAGTTAACCGATAAAGAGTGCTGGGATGTAGCGGCGTACATCAACTCGCAGCCCCGGCCGCATAAAGATCAACACAAAGATTATCCCGACTTAAGGCAAAAGCCCATAGATTTACCCTTTGGGCCGTATGCCGACGGCTTTACCGCCCGCCAGCATAAATATGGACCATTTGGCCCCATTCAGCAATTCCATCATAAAAAAGCATAAATTAACCTCTTTAAATCTATAGCCATGAAAAATCGTTTTTCCTTACTCTTCGTGCTTGCTGGTTTGCTTTTTATTAAACCAGCTTTCGCCCAAACAGCCGCACCGGAATTTAAAGGTGCCGAAGCCACACAGGCCCACTATAAAGCGCTTTATTACCTTGACGAATCGGACCCAAAGAAAATTAAACAAACCCTGCGTAATATGGACAACGCACTGGAGGACACCAGGCTAAAAGGCAAGGTGGAAATGGAGCTTATTGCTTTTGCCGATGGTGTTGCCGTTTACGATAAAACGGGCCCATACGAAGCCGAACTGCAAAAACTGCTGCAAAAAGGAGTGATGCTGGCGCAATGCAGCAATACTGTAAGGGAACGACACATTGATAAGGCTACGCTTTTTTCATTTATAAGCTACGTGCCCAGCGGGAATGGCGAAATTATTATCAGGCAGGCCGATGGATGGGCAACTATACATCCCTAAGGCTTTAGCCAAACTAAATATCGTCCTTATTTTCACGCTTTATTATGAAAGAACAATCCGTTATCCAGGACTATTTAGACCACCTGTTCCCTCAATTTGAGCCCGGGTTAAAGGCTTTTTTAGTTCAAAACGCTTCGGTCATTCATATCCCCGCCGGCGAGGTTGCGTTGCGCACCGGCCAATACATCAAATCAACCATGATGATTTTAAGTGGCCGGGTTAAGCTATACCGCGAAGGCGACGACGGGGGCGAGTTTTTCATGTACTACCTGGAACCGGGCAATGCCTGTGCCCTAACCATGATATGCGCTACCAAACAGGAAACCAGCGAAGTAATGGGCAAAGCTATTGAGGATACCACTATTTTGGCTGTGCCGATAGCGCTGATGGACCAAATGATGGTCACCTACAAAACATGGTACTATTTTGTATTGGAAACCTACCGCTCCCGGTACGAAGAGCTGCTGATAGTGATTGACCATATAGCCTTTAAAGGTATGGACGAACGGTTATACTATTACCTGCAAAATCAATATCAAAAACTAAAAATGCGCGAACTAAAGATAACCCACGGCCAGATTGCCGCCGATTTGAACTCGTCGCGCGAGGTGATTTCCCGCCTGTTAAAAAAAATGGAACAGCGCGGAGATATTGTACTGACCCGTAATTTTATTGAGTGGAAAAAATAAGAAAAAATGGTTGTGCATTTGCGGTACAAACCTCCGGCTCATTTTTTGCGGATTGTAAAAAGATAATAGCGTCAGAAACATTAAGGTATCCAGGCTGTTGAATTATGTGGTGAAATGAGTAATTTGTGATCTCTAAAACAAGCAAAACAAACCTGGTTATGAATTCACGTCGCGACTTTTTACAAAAATTAGGTATCTCGACCTTAGCCTTGCATTTGGCCCCGGTTTCGGGATGGGCAAACACCAAAAATCATGATAACCAGGCCTATGACGGGCCAGTATTGCGTGTGGCCATAATGGGCCTTGGGAGCTACGGAACCCGCGTTGCCGAAGCCATGCAAGCTTGTACAAAAGCCAAATTGGTTGGGGTAATTAGCGGTACGCCTTCAAAAATTAAAGAGTGGCAAACTAAGTACAGCATACCAGAGAAGAATTGTTATAACTACAACAATTTTGATGATATAAAAAGCAATCCCGACATAGACGCGGTTTATGTTATAACACCAAACGGCTTGCATCATGACCAGGTAATAAGGGTAGCAAAAGCAGGCAAACACGCAATTTGCGAAAAGCCAATGGCGGTAAATGCCATGGAAGGACAAGAAATGGTTGATGCCTGTAAAAAAGCAAACGTAAAGTTGCTGGTGGGCTACCGGATGCATTTTGAACCTAAAACGCTGGAGGTGATCAGGATGCGAAAGGCCGGTGATTTAGGGAAAATATTATTCTTCCAGGGATTATGCGGGTTTACAATTGGCGATCCCACACAGTGGCGTTTAAATAAGCAACTGGCCGGCGGAGGCTCTATAATGGACATTGGTATTTATGCCATTAACGGCGCCCGTTATATGACCGGCGAGGAGCCTGTTTGGGTTACTGCACAGGAAACTAAAACAGACCCGGTAAAATTCAAGGAAGGCGTTGATGAAACTATACAATTTCAGTTTGGTTTTCCAAGCGGCGCTGCTGCATCCTGTTTATCGACTTATACGATGAATAACCTGGACCGTTTTTTCCTCAACGGAGAAAAAGGATTTGCAGAGTTACAGCCATCAACCGGCTACGGGCCTATTATGGGCCGCACAAATAAGGGCGAATTAAACCAGCCCGTTACCGTTCATCAAACCGTGCAAATGGATGAAATGGCAGCCATTATCTTTCACAACAAACAGCCTGTTGTACCCATAGATGGCGAAGAAGCGGTAAAAGACCTGAAAATAATTGATGCAATATACCTCGCGGCTAAAACCGGCAAAAAAGTTGAAATTAGGCTTTAATGCCCTGCAGAAACTCAAAAATTAGTTACAATAACCGGGTAAATATTTACCCAATAATCCCGGCATTTAAGTGCGTTGTCAGCAAAATTCCGCTTAAAAAGCACATGTTTAAGCTGGTTCGTTTTTTGAATTGTACAATCATATGTATGATTTTAACCTGGCTTGTGTAATTGATGATGATAGTATAGCCCGCCTGATGTCGGAGATTATGATCTTTAATTATAAGATATCAAAAAAAACGATCACTTTCGAAAACGGGAAGGCCGCACTCGACTACTTTAAATTATTTAAAGATAAACCCGACATGCTACCAGAATTCATACTGCTGGATATTGATATGCCTGTACTTAACGGATGGAGGTTTATTGAACGCTTTGCACGGCTAGCGCCAGACCTATCCCGAAAAGTTGTAATTTATTTAGTAAGTGCATCCCTGGACCCTCATGATCATCACCGTGCATCCGCGCTCGAATTGGTTTCGGGTTTTATCATTAAACCGGTTAATAAAACGGCATTGGAGCAGGTTGTTAAAGCTGCGATGACCGATAAAAACATTACTTATTTTGGTAAATGATGGGCCCGCAGTGGTTAACAACTGCAGTTAACTAAAGCCGCCATGTGCCGTGCCTTACTCACCGAGGGGCAATTTCAATCAGCATGATGATGGCATTGTTTGATAGCGCTTCCAGTTCAGTTTCATCCAAATCCCATAAAACCAACCCATCCCTGGCATGCATCAGGCGATATTGAACTTCAAACGCGCCCTCAATAACATAGGCAAACAAGGCGTTTCCCGGTTTCGAAACCCGAAGTGTAGCTTCTGCCCGACCATCAAACTGCCCCATGTAACCAATTGTATTTCCAAGCCGGAAAATTTCGGTGAGTTGGTTGCGGTTGGCAGAAAGATCGAAATTGAACAACTGGTTTGCCGCGTTTTTTGTTTTGACCCAGAGCTGCAAAAAGTTAACCAGGTCTGCTTCTGCTTTATATGGGTTATTAACCTGGAAACCCGAACGGGCCGGAAGCGCCAGTAGTTGTACCATACCTGGTTCGATCATGGTGTGATCGCCGTTGTGATCACGGCAGCCTATGGCGCCAACAATTGGAATAAGTAGAACAGCCGTTTGTTCCTGCACGCTCATTCTGATGCTTTGCGCCGCGGCCAGTGTATCATCATTTAAAACATGTAAATCGCTGAACGGCTGCTTATGGTTGTTATAATAATTGCCGAAATTAAATGTTTGATAACTGCGGTACCAATCCTGTTGGGTTAGTCCACGTTCATCTGATAAAAACATTTTTCCTTTGGATTGCGGTATCATGTAAATTTTATAACGAAGTTTAATGGCATATAAAAAGAGCTTTTGGTATATAAGCTGGCACCCTTAAACGATTGCCCAATGCTGTTACGTAAAGAAAAAACAGGTATACAAATAACGTACGGTGTTCCATATTTGAACGGGGTTTAGTTCCTCAACCTACTAACATCACACAATCGTTTTCTGGGAGCGTAACAGGATAGCCTGTTTTAAAGTTAGGCCGCAACGCCAATGCTTATCGTAAGCACATATCCGGCCGAAACACTTCCTGTAACGGTTGATAGCTCGGTGGCAAGAGAATCGCTGAACACCATATCCGCGGTATTTGCGGTATCCTGAACCCCGCGAGCCTTATAGTCAGTTGCTGTGGTATAAACGGTATTGCAAACATCTGTAGGAAATGCAATCTGCGTAATTAATAACGAAGTGCCCGACGAATTATATACATGCACATGGATATGCGGAGCCCTTGGAGAATACCAACCCGGGAAAATACTGGTAAACGTTACCAGGCCATTACTGTCGGTAGTTTGCCTTCCACGTAAAAAATGAGACGAAGTATAATCAATGGTGGCATAACCACCGCCAGGAGTATCGGTATATTCAGAATAGTAACCCAGTGAGGTACAATGCCAAATATCTACCAGGGCGCCAGTTAGCGCCGCGCAGCTACTGTTGGTATTGGTGAATGTAAGCTTAATGGTTAAAGGTACGCCTGATTGACCATCAACAATATTACTTCTCACGTAACTTGATGGCGTAATAGTTGGGTAAGGGCCGGCTGTTTCTGAAGCTCCGGTGGTACAGGAACTACTGCTGGTTCCGCCCGTGGTTGTAGTGGTAGTTGTTGTTGTGTCGGTGGTAGTTGTTGTGCTTTCCTTTTTGCAGGAATTGGCAAGTGGGGCGATAGCGGCAAAGCCTAATGCTGCAAGCCCGCTGGTTAAAAAAGTTTTTCTTTCCATGGTGTTAATTGATTCTTTGAGCGTGATTATTAGCTGAAAGTATTTATAACCCTGGGCTCTGGCTGAAATGTATCGTTCAATTATCGATATCTGTCGACGAATATAAAAAATGAGGGAGGCCGTTGTGTGAACCGAATGTCATGTGGGCTATCATTTGTATGGTGTCCTGAAATAAGGATCTCGGTTTATATAAGCATCAGCTTTGCACTGCGGTTAATATCCATCCCCGCCCAGTGAGGTTTTGGGAAACCGCTCTGCAACTTCGTTAGAAAGTATAGCCGACGCCGGCGCTTTTCAGGCACACCTTCCTGCGCAGCAGAAGTGCAGGCACAGTCACGATGGGTGAACGCTTGCCGTCATGCGATATGCGTCATAGCCTCTCCTGGGTTTCACCAAACGTTACCGCTCGCAATATGAATCGGGTTTCCTTTTCGGGTAATCTACCAAATCTTAACCCTTTTATCGGGATCCAGCCACATCTTATCGCCCTTTTTTATGCCAAAAGCTTCATAAAACTCTGGCACATCTGTAAATGGGCCATTTACGCGCATAAAGCCAGGGGCATGTTCGTTGGTTAATATCTGGCTCGATAGGGCTTCCTGCCTGTCTTGGCCCAACCAGCCCAGAGCATAACCTAAAAAGTAGCGTTGCAGCGGGGTGAAACCGTTGATGGGTTTGCCTTCTTTATATTGGCCGGTTTTTTTAAAGGCATCCAGGCCAATTACTATGCCGCCCAAATCGGCAATGTTTTCGCCCTGGGTGGCTTTGCCGTTTACATGCAGGCCGTAAATAGTATAACCGTTAAACTGGTTTATCAGCATTTGCGCACGTTGGGTAAACTTAACCGAATCTTGCGGTAACCACCAGGCTTTTAAGTTTCCTTTGGCATCAAACTGCCTGCCTTCGTCATCGAAGCCGTGGGTCATTTCATGGCCGATGGTAGATGCAGCGGCGTAGCCGTAAATGACGGCATCGTCAATATTCTCATCTTTAAAACCTGGAATAGCAAAAATACCCGCAGGCAGCACAATCTCGTTATTGGAAGGGTTGTAATAAGCATTATAGGTTTGTGGTGTCATTCCCCATTCGGTACGGTCAACCGGCTTACCCAGTTTAGATGCGTTGAACTTATGCTGCCAGTTGTTGGCGCGCATCATGTTCAACGCAAGCGGCCCGCGATCAATCTCCAGGGCCGAAAAATCTTTCCATTTATCCGGGTAACCAACCTTTGGCATTACTTTACTTAGCTTATAGTAGGCCTTTGCTTTGGTTTGCGCACTCATCCAGTCCAGCTTTTCAATATGCTCCTTAAAAGTTTCACGCATAGTTTCTACCAGTTTTACATAGCGTTCTTTTGTTTTTTCGGGAAAGTATTCTTTTACAAATATCTGCCCTAACACTTCGCCCATTACCCCGTTTTCCAGGTCGAGAATTCTTTTCCAGCGTGGTAATTGTTCCTTGCTGCCGTAAAGCACCATTTCATAAAAACGAAACAGTTCCTGATCAAACGGTTTACTCAGGTATGATCCAAACGCAACAATCAGGTTTTTGCGCAGGTAGTTTTTCCAATCGGCAATGCTATAATCATGCAAAGCTTTGTTAAGGGCGCGGTAATATTCGGGTTGGCCAACAATCACGGTATCTACATCCTTATAATCCATTTTTTTGAAAGTGGTTTTCCAATCGATATCAGGCGCCAGTTCGCTTAAGCCCGCCAAGGTCATTTTGTTATAGTTATGGTAGGGGTCGCGCAGGTCTTCAAGTTTACGGCTGCTGCCGGCCAGGGCAGTTTCTAAAGCATAGGTTTGTTTGGTGGCAGCGTTTGCCGCATCTATAGGCAAGCCACTCAATCTAAAGATGGCTGGCAAATGCTTCAGCTTATAATCAGTACGGATAGCAACACTATGTGCATCAGTATTAAAGTAATAATCGCGGTTTGGCAACCCAATACCAGATTGGCCTAATTGCAGCATTATTTTATCGCTGTTTTTGCTATCCTGCCCGGCATAAGTGCCTAATGGCGTAGTTACCCCTATGCCATCCAGGTGGGCAAATTCCTCAATAAGGCCTTTAATATCTTTAATGTTATCAATCTTTTTCAGTTCATCGTTAAGCGGTTCAATGCCCCGCTTTTCAATATCAGCGGTATCCATCCCGCTAAAGTAAAAATCACCTATTTTTTGTGTACTGCTGCCTTTTGGTGCATTGGCCTTAAGGGCATCTTCATTAATCTTTTTCATCCGGTTACGCAGTTCTTCCTGAACCACGTTACCTATGCCCCAGGCTGCATACGCGCCGGGTATCGGATTCTTTTTAAGCCAGGTTCCGTTGGCGTATTTAAAAAAGTCGTCGCCGGGTTTCACACTGGTATCCACGTTTTTGATCACCGGGTCATTATCGGCATAGGTTTTTGTGTTGTCTTTACAGGCCTGAAGCAGGGTAATTGTGGTAAGCCCACTTAAGAGCACGGCGGAGGTGACTTTTTTGATCATGAATTTGTTGCGGTGTATGTAAAAAAATACAGCAATTGTATTGAATAATAGAATTTAGGACAACGGTTTTATTAAAAAAGACAGCTTTTAATATATGCCCTGAAAAAAACCAGCCAGCGAAACATCAAAATAATAACAAACTTTTCGGAGCGTATCCAACCTGATATCAATTTTTCCCGACTCGAGCCGGGCAATATTAATATTGGTTTCGGTAAAGAATTTTTCCTGTGTAACCTGATTTTGTCGCCTCAAATTCTTAATCTGAAGGGCTATTTTCTTTTTAAAAGCTTCGTCAGAATTGGTAAGGTATTCAAAATCAGTAAGTAACATAAAAGTGAAATTAATTTAAAAATTGATTTTTTGCAGGGGGCTCAAAAAATAAATTGGCGTTTGATTATTAAAGTTCGTAAAAAATATTGGATTAAATAATTGTAACGCAACTATTATTTATTGCCAATAATTATAGAAATAATAAATACTGGCAATAAATTTGTTTTGAACAACTCGCCCTGCATATAATCTGTGAAAAAAAAATTAAATCACCTACCTGTGAAAAACTTTTTTTGAATTCTCAGACGCCCAAGTTGAGATTTTTTGTTCTTTGTTTTGGGTTTAATCAATAGTTTAAATTAATTAGGGGAAAGGGAGCTTCCAAAAAGGCTCTCTTTTTTTGTTTTACAACTTCCCAACCGATCCGAAGTTGTACGCATTTACAAACAAACAACCCCAGGATTTTATTACCCGCCATTTATGTTAAATATTGTGTCATTGTTACACAATAGGTATTGACACTTCGATATTTAATTATAAATTTGATAAGTAGCTATAGATTGTATCATTTTGTTGCAATAGCTCCTGAAACCAAGCTCTATACACCAGTTTAACCCAAATTCATAATAGTCGATATGAAAAAAATCGCCCTGTTGGTTCTTGTAGCGCTTAGCTGCACCTACTTATCATGTAACAAAGCCAGGCCCGGAAAGCCGCGCGTGCTTGTATTTTCAAAAACCATGGGCTTTCATCATGCATCTATAGATGCTGGGATAGCCGCAATTCAAAAACTGGGAGAGCAAAACGGGTTTGACGTAGATACCACCAAAAACTCCGCGATGTTTAATGATACAACCCTTCAAAAATACGCTACAGTTATATTTCTGAGCACCACCGGCGATGTGCTCGATTATCGGCAGGAAGCTGCTTTTGAGCGCTATATCCAGGCAGGCGGCGGTTACGTAGGCATCCATGCCGCGGCCGATACAGAGTATGATTGGGGATGGTATGGCCGCCTCATGGGCGATTGGTTTTATGACCACCCCGGTATTCACGATAAAAACCCTAACGTACAGCCCGGTACCTACAACGTGGTTGATGCCGATAACGACGCCACCAGGCACCTGCCCAAAGTTTGGAAACGTACAGATGAGTTTTACAGCTTCAAAAAGGCATTGGCAGCTGATGTGCATGTTTTAATTACCCTTGACGAAAGCACCTATAAAGGTGGTAAACGTATGGGGCTGCACCCTGCTACCTGGTATCATGATTTTGACGGAGGCCGCGCTTTTTATACCGCCATGGGCCATACCGAAGAAACCTATAAGGACGATAATTACCTTAAAATGCTGACCGCCGGCATTAAATATGCCATTGGCGAAAATAAAGAAGTGGACTACTCCAAAGCTAAAACCCAAACACCGCCCGAAGAGGACAGGTTTGTGAAAACTCAGCTTTCGACCGGTGAATTTTTTGAGCCAACCGAAATGACCGTACTACCCAACCTGGATATCCTGGTGATACAGCGCCGGGGCGAGATTATGCGGTATGATCACGCTACCCAAAAAGTAAAACAGGTAGGCTTTTTTGATGTATACTGGAAAACACTGCACACGCCGGGCACAAATGCCGAGGAAGGCATGCTGGGTTTGGCTAAAGACCCCGATTTTGCCAATAACAACTGGGTGTACATTTACTACAGCCCGGCCGATAGTTCGGTTAACCGCTTGTCGCGTTTTACGTTTAAGAATGATACGCTGGATAAAAAGACTGAGAAAGTGATATTGGAAGTAAAAGCCCAGCGCGAAATTTGCTGTCATACCGGTGGTTCAATAGCCTTTGGGCCGGGGCCTGATAAAATCCTGTTCTTCTCGGCAGGTGATAACTCAACCCCGTTTGATGAAAAAGGACAAAAATATGTGACCAGCGGCTATGCGCCTTTGGATGACAGGCCAGGTCACTTACAATTTGATGCCCGCCGGTCGGCAGGGAACACCAACGATTTACGCGGTAAAATTATGCGTATCAAAATTAAGGACGATGGTACTTACGATATCCCCGAAGGCAACCTTTTCCCTAAAGGCACGGCAAAAACCCGCCCCGAAATTTATGTAATGGGCGACAGGAACCCGTACAGGATATCCGTCGATCAAAAAAACGGTAATTTATATTGGGGCGAAGTTGGCCCGGATGCGCATAACGATAGCCTTGACACCCGCGGTCCAATGGGATATGACGAAATAAACCAGGCACGCCACGCGGGTAATTTTGGCTGGCCATACTTTGTGGGCGATAACAAACCATATCATATTTATGATTACGCCACAGGCAAATCGGGCCCGCTATTTGACCCTAAGCACCCGGTAAATAATTCGCGTAACAATACAGGGTTAACCGATTTGCCACCGGCTCAGCCGGCATTTATATGGTACCCTTATGGGGCCTCGGCCGATTTTCCGCAGGTAGGCGCGGGCGGGCGTAACGCAATGGCAGGCCCGGTTTATTATACCGATATGTTCCCGGCAGAAACCCGTTTGCCCGATTATTATAACGGAAAGTTTTTGGCTTATGAATGGATGCGCGGCTGGATAAAAGCCGTAAGCCTTACTCCTGAAGGTGATTTTGATAAAATGGAGCCATTTTTCCCGGGCCTTAAATCAAACTCGATGATTGATATGGAAGTCGGCTCCGATGGCAGGCTGTATGGCCTGGAATATGGCAGCGGTTGGTTTACGCATAACCCCGATGCGGGTTTATTCCGGATAGATTATATTAAAGGGAACAGGCCACCGGTAATAAGCAGTGTAAAGGTTGATAAAACAACAGGTTTGTTGCCTTTCACTGTAAAGCTAACAGCCCAGGCCAAGGATCCCGAAGGAGATAAAATAACTTATACCTGGAAAATGGGCGACGGTACCACCAAAGAAACCGATGCCCCGCAACTAAGCTATACTTATACCAAGGCCGGGGATTATAAAATAAGTGTTGAAGCCAAAGATGCAGAAGGCGCGGCAAGTAAAGGTAGCCCGGTTAATGTTTATGCAGGTAACGAGCAGCCTGTTGTATCGGTGAAACTAACCAGTGGCAATAAATCGTTCTATTTGCCGGGTGTTCCGCTTAGCTATGCGGTTACCGTTACCGATGGCGCGGCAACCAGTAAGGTTGATGCAAAACGTATTATAGTTAACGTTGATTATATTGATGGCTATAAAAAGCCCGTTGAAGCATCCCAATTGGAGCAAACAGCACCCGAAAATACCGGCAAAACGCTTATGCTGAGCATGGATTGTAAAAGCTGCCATAAAGAGGTTGGCAAATCAATAGGCCCTGCGTTTATTGATGTAAGCAACAAGTACCAGAAAGATCCTGATGCCATGAATAAGCTAAGCCAGAAGGTTATTAAAGGCGGTGCGGGCGTTTGGGGCGAAACCGCCATGTCGGCCCACCCAAGCATCAAAAAGGGCGACCTGGAACAAATTATTGGTTGGGTAATGTCGTTAGGAAAGGACAGCCAGAAAAAATCCTTGCCGCCAACAGGCACTATCATGCCAGATCCGGGCAAAACACCATCGGCCACTTTGGTATTAACAGCTAAATACACAGATGATGGCACCGACGCAATTAAAGCCTTAACCGGTACCGGCGTGGCTTCTTTAAACAGCAGTAATTACCTGTTCACAGGTGCCGAAAAAACAAACGGTTTTACCGGGTTTAAGTACAACGGCATGAATTTGATGATCATTCCGCCGGGCGAAGGTTGGTTTGAGGTTGACGATATTGACCTTACCGGTGTAAAATCAGTAAACCTGACCACATTCTGGCAGGCTGCACCAACGTATGGTTTCAATTTTGAACTTCATGCTGATGCGCCGGATGGTAAACTTATTGGCAAAGGCGGCATGCCAACGCCGGTAAAAGACCAAAAAGGAGGCATGGCGCATGTAGCGGTTACCCCTGTAACTGATGGTAAAATGCACAAGCTGTTCTTTATTTATAAACCGGTAAAACCGGGTGCCTTAACGGCCGGTGTTACGGGCTTGATATTTAGCGCGAAATAACAGCTACGGTGCCAGCTTTTGACAGAGGCTGAAAAACAAGAAATCCCGGTAGTTAAACTTGCCGGGATTTCTTGTTTTGTTGCTGTCGGAGACACAGAATCGCTTTTAAAATTATGAACAAACAGGAGGCACCTACGGAGCCAAAAACAAGATAGATTTTCACTATAAACACGTAACTCCGCTGGAGTTAGAAATAGTTGGTATGTTATTGACTCCGTAGGAGTCACGTGTTTATAGCACAAGGAAACCTAAAAGCAGGCTCCGTAGGTGCCTCCTCTTTAAAAACGATTGCCTGCTATCGGAGGAGAAAAGCTCATCGTTCCGATAAGTGTTTTTGACTAAATTCTTCCAGCGTAATGCTTTTTCCAGCCTCGTATTGTTGCATTCCGCGGTGGATACTTTCTGAAACATGGGGAGGGAATGTAACAGTGCTTGATTCAAACTGTACCTTCAACGCTTTCAATACAGCTTTAACTGTTTTCAGTTGCTCTGGACTTTCAGGATGTATAAGAATGCTTTCCATATAGACAAATATACCAACATCCACCTTTTACTTAAAGCCCATATTCCCATTCTCAACTCACAATGCCTGTTTCCTTTTAAACTCGCTCGGGGTGCAATTGTACTGTGCTTTAAACACCGTTGAAAAATAATTGGGGCTCGCAAAGCCTACCATGTAGGTTATCTCGGAAATGGAATAACCTTCGTGGGTGAGCAGGTACCTTGCTTTTTTTAGCCTTCGGGTTAAAATATAATCGGTAATGCTACAGCCCAACAGCGCTTTTACTTTACGATACAGTTGTACCCGCGATATGCCAATGGTTTTGCAAATATCATCTACATTAAAGTTTTCATTGGCCAGGTTTTGCTCGACTATGCCTGCAAAATCGTTAAGGAATTTTTTATCGAGCGATTTTGATGCCGGTATTTTGCCGTGGCTTACGTCGCTTGTAAAATGTTCTTTAAGTATTACCCTGTTTTTGATGAGGTTTTTTACCGTTGCCAGCAACTGGTCATAATTAAAAGGCTTCACCATATAAACATCGGCCATGCTGCCAATGCCATCAATTTGATGCTCAATACTGGCCTGCGCGGTAAGTAAAATAACCGGGATGTGCGATGTGCGGATATCTGTTTTAAGATTTTCGGTAATTGCTTTGCCCGACATACCCGGCAGTACTACATCTGATATAATAAGGTCGGGCACTTTTTCAAATGCTTCAGTCAAACCCTGTACGCCGTTATCTGCTGTAAAAACCTCATAATCGATGCCCAGTTTATCGGAAAGGTAGGTCAGCAAATCGGCATTATCCTCAATTATAAGAATGGATTGCTCCTTAGGGCTGCTAAGAGGGGTGGTATCGGTTTTTATTTCGCCTTGTTCAAGATCGGTGGTATAAATGCGCGAGCGCTCATCAATGGCAGCGGTATTAACAACCTTGCCCGGCTGGTTGGTACTGTAATTGTAAGGGTTGCCCAGTGGCAGTGTAATGGTAAAAATAGTTCCCTGCCATTTTTTGCTACTTACTTTAATATTGCCATGATGTAGCAAAACAATCTCTTTAGATAAGGAAAGCCCCAGGCCCGAACCTTTGGCATTGCCGTTATCTGCCTGGTAAAATTGGTCAAAAACGTGCTCGGCCTCTCCCGGCTCCATGCCTATGCCATTGTCCTGGATGGCTATTTCAACATTTTCGATATTTTTTGTAAATGTTACCTGGATGCGGCCATTGTCTTTAGTAAACTTAAGGGCATTAGATAGCAGGTTAAAGAAAACTTTATCCAGCATGTTGGCATCAAACCACACCGTTATTTTTTTTTCTGCCGAAGTTAAGCTCAGGCTGATGTTCCGTTTGCGGGCATTGTGCTGAAAGCTATCCATAATATCGGTAACAAAAGTTACCAGGTTACCGGGCGCAGCATTAATTTGTTGTTTGTCGTATTCAATTTTGCGATAATCTATGAGCTGGTTAACCAACCTTAGCAGCCTGAACGTATTTTTATGGATTAGTTTTAAGTTTTTGCCTGCTATAATATTGAGTTTCTCGTTTTTCATCATATCCTCAACCGGCGACAGGATGAGGGTTAATGGGGTACGAAACTCGTGCGAGATATTGGTAAAAAAGTTAAGTTTGGCTTCGGTAGCAACCTCGGCCCGGGCCGACATTTCCATCAGCTGGTTGCGCTGCAGCAAAATTTCGTTGTTTTTTACTTCAAGGCTTTTATTAATCTTTCGGTTCTCCATCAGCCAGTAAAACGCAAGCCCTCCAAAAATAATAGCCAGCACCAGGGTTATTACTATAATATTTAAAACTAACTCCTGGCTATTGTAAACCTGTCGCTGCTCTTTCAGTAACGATTGTTGCCGTTCAATATCCTTTTGCTGGCTGTTAATTTTGTTCCACTGCATTTTCATAAGCTGCACATTGGTTGAATCGATAACCAGCGATTGCAGGATGTTTTCTTTGGCAAAAGCTTCTTTATTCAGGATCCTGAATGCGGTGGTAATGGCCTCTTTGCCGCCGGTGGGGTATACCAAACTGGCATCAATAGTTTTTGATGCCACCATTTGCAGGCCACCGCCGGCGCCGGGCATGGCGTCGACCCCTAATACTTTAACGTGATGGTTTAAATGCAGGTTGTTTAGCACCTCCCTGGATGCGCCTGCCATTACATCGTTATGGGCAAACAGGGCATCGGCATTTTTTAAATCAGGCTGCACCTGGTAAAGTTGTTTTTGGGCATGGTCCTTTAACCAATCGCCATATACCTGGGCTTTAATATGTATGTTATTAAATTTTGCCAACGCATCGCTAAAGCCCCTGTGCCTTTCGATTGCGGGCGAAGAACCGGGGAGGCCCATCACCTCTACAATGTTGCCGGTGCCCTTTAAATTACTGCCAACGTATTCGCCGGCCATTTTGCCAATCTGGTAATTATCGGCGCCCACATATGCTGTGTAAAGGTCTGATGATGTTTTACGGTCAATTACAATTACCGGGATGCCTTTATTATAGGTTTGCTCAACTATACCGGTTAAAGGTTGTGCTTCGTTTGGCGATATGATGAGCAAATCGATGCCTTCATTCAGCATTTGCTTCACCTGTTCAATTTGTTTTTTGCTGCTGTTATCGGCATCGGCATAAATAAAACGGGCATCGGGATGTAACGAAAGCTCCATTTTCATTTCGTCCAGCATATTGCGCCGCCACAAGTCAGAGCCTACACATTGCGAAAAGCCAATTGTATACTGTGATGTTTTGTCGGCTTTTTTACAGCCGGTAAACACCATTAGTATACATATGCTTGGCAATAACAGGTTGCGCAATTGATGAAGCAAAGCCATTAAAAAATATTAAATAAACGTTTAAGCACGGTTTTATTGGTTAATACAATCCTTTTTTGGGAGACATGTATACAAAAGTATCGATAAAAGTTTTTACAATACAAATAACAGCCCCTGGCCACGGGTTATCTCTTGTATCATGATGTATCAAAACTGGAAATACCGTGTATCAAAATCAAACATCTGGATGGTACAGGATTGAAATTAAATTTTATTGTGCTGATAATCAAATAATTAACACGGATTTAATTTTTGTACTGTTTTGGAATAAAATCAATAACTGCCGCCTTGCATATCGCCCTACTTTGCAATCGTAAATCCAATTAACACCTTTTATAATTATTATGAGAAAACATTCCGTCCTGGCCTGGTCCATGGTCGTGGCCCTTGGTGGCTTCCTTTTCGGGTTTGATACCGCTGTGATATCGGGCGCCGAAAAATCTATCCAGCAATTCTGGCACCTGTCTGTAATGGAACATGGGCTTACCATATCTATCGCGCTTATCGGTACCGTAATTGGCTCATTGTTTGGTGCGAGGCCATCAGATATCTTCGGACGAAAAAACACATTATACTTTGTAGCGGCAGCCTACCTGCTATCATCAATAGGTACCGCCCTTGCCGATAACTGGTACCTGTTTTTAGTATTCAGGCTATTAGGAGGCCTGGGTGTAGGCATATCATCGGTAACAGCCCCTATTTATATTTCAGAAGTGTCGCCTGCAGATAGGCGGGGGCGTCTGGTTGGTTTGTTCCAGTTTAATGTGGTATTGGGGATCCTGATCTCGTACCTGTCCAATTACCTCATTAGCCAGGGCGGTGAGGCTTCATGGCGCTGGATGCTGGGCGTGCAAGCCTTCCCTTCGGCTTTGTTTTTAGCGCTCATTTATTTTATACCCGAAAGCCCCCGCTGGCTCATCCTCAAAAAAGGCGAAACAGGCAGGGCGCTTGAAATATTGCGTGTAATCAATCCGCTCAATTGCGAACAGGAGCTGGCTGCTATCAAAAATTCTACCCTTCATGACACTGCTTCAAGCGGCAATCTTTTCTCGGGCCAATACAAAACACCGGTAATATTAGCGGTGCTCTTCGCTTTTTTTAACCAGGTATCGGGCATCAATGCTATTATATACTACGCGCCACGCATATTTGAAATGGCCGGGCTTGGCGCGCACTCGTCGCTGCTATCCACAGTTGGTATAGGGCTAATCAATTTCATATTCACCCTGTTGGGTATTAATATTATTGATAAGGTAGGGCGCCGTACGTTAATGCTGGTTGGCTCAATCGGGTTAATCGCGTCGCTGTTCATGGTGGCGTTCACGTTTTACTCGGGCCACATGAGCGGGTTTGCAATCCCGGTTTATATGATGATGTTCATCGCTTTCTTCGCTTTTTCGCAGGGGGCGGTTATCTGGGTTTTTATATCCGAAATTTTTCCCAACCAGGTACGTGCCAAAGGTCAAACATTGGGCAGCTCAACACATTGGGTTATGGCCGCTATAATAGCTTTTTGTTTCCCCTACCTGGCCGAGTCGTTAGGCGGCGCGGTTACATTCTCTTTTTTCTGCGTGATGATGGTATGCCAGCTCATCTTCGTCTGGAAGTTTATGCCCGAAACCAAAGGCCGCTCATTGGAGCAGATAGAAACTAACATGGTAATGCATTAATAATTGAAATGACGATGACCCCGCAAACCAACATAACAACCCCGGCCATTTGCTACGGCGAAATCCTTTGGGATGTATTGCCCGATGGCCCGCAGCCCGGCGGCGCATTGCTTAATGTGGCGTATCACCTGAATAAACTGGGCATGCCCACCAGCCTGGTGAGCAAAATAGGCAACGATGCCAACGGCCACAAGCTGGAAAACTTGATGGACGGCTGGGGAATACCCAAACATTTACTGCAAACCGATACGGAGCACCCAACCAGCCAGGTAATTGCCAAAATGAACAATGGCAACGAGGTATCATACGAGATAGTTTTCCCCGTGGCCTGGGATTTTATAAGCGATAGCGAGCATATCATCAGCCAGTTGCAGCCATCAACCTACCTGGTATACGGCAGCCTGGCATCGCGTAACAGCGTATCGCGCAATACACTGTTTGAATTGTTGGAGCGTGATGCTATTAAAGTATTTGATATTAACCTGCGCCCGCCTTTTTTTAGCCGCGATTTGCTGGAAGAGCTTTTGCGCAAAGCAGATATAGTAAAATTTAACCAGGCCGAACTGGAAATGGTGCAGGGCCTTTTCAGGGGATCGTTCGGCAAAGAATCGGAACAGATCAGGTTTATACAGGACCACTTTAACATCCCCGAGATTGTAGTTACCAAGGGGGAGTTTGGGGCATCGTACTACAAGCAGGATAAGGCATACCATGTTGCCGGCCGCGAAGTAAAAGTTACAGACACCATTGGCAGCGGCGATTCTTTTTTGGCCGCGTTTATTGCCAACCATTATAACGGCGTACCGCCGGAAACCTTATTAAAAAACGCAATAGCGATGGGTGGCTTTATTGCAACAAAGAAAGGAGGTTGTCCCGATTATAAAATAACAGATTATCAAGACTTTAAAAGCCAATTATTTTAAATAAACCATACCTAATAAACTTAATTAAAAACCAATGAGAAAATTATTACTTATTTGTTCCCTGCTTATGCTGCTCATAAGTAAGGGATACGCGCAATCCCGCGTCATTACCGGGACTGTGCTGGATAACGCATCAAAACCAATGGATGGCGTTACCATTGTGGTTGTTGAAACCCAAAAATCAACGCTATCAGATGCCAGCGGAAAATTCAGCATCACGGCAGCAACCGGGCAATCTATCAGGTTTTCATATGTGGGCACCAAACCGATACTTGTAACAGTTGCCGCCGATACCAAAGTACTTGATGTGGTATTTAAAGATGCCGCAACCACCTTGAATGAGGTAGTAGTAACCGGTTACACATCCGAAAGGAAGAAAGACCTGACGGGCGCCGTGGCCGTTGTTGATTTAGCACCGGTAAAAAACAACAGCTCGGGTAATACCATGCAGGCTTTACAGGGCAGGGTTGCCGGTTTGTACATCGAAAAAGATGGATCGGCCAACGGTTCAACCAGCAGGATCCTGATCAGAGGGGCAAATACTTTGGGCAATAACAACCCTTTATATGTTATTGATGGTATACCCACCACCAGGCCCGAAGTTTTTCAAAATTTATCACCTTCAAACATCGCATCGGTACAGGTACTTAAGGATGCTTCGTCTGAGTCGATTTACGGGTCAAGAGCATCCAATGGCGTTATCATTGTTACCACAAAAAACGGCGGCAATACCCAGGGCAAAGTCCTGTTCCAGTTTAATAACAGTACATCTGTCCAGTCAGAAAAATCGTTGCGGTTTAAAATGCTGAATTCGACAGACAGAGGTAAGGCGCTATGGCAGGCATCTGTAAACGATGGCCAGGACCCGGCTGCCGGTTATGGCGATATATACACTTTTAACTGGAACGGTAATTATAACAACCCGGTTTTAAACAGTGTTACCCCCAAACAATTTGTAGGTGGCGACCCTAATACCCCTGCCGGCAATACCGATTGGCAAAGTGTATTGTATAAAACAGCCATGGTTTATAACAATGATTTCACAGCATCGGTAGGCAACAAAAACGCATCACTTGAAATTAACTTTGGCAACATCAAAAACACCGGCCTTGTTAGGTTTACAAAATACAACCGTACTACAGGTAGCATTAACGGTGTGGTACGCGCCTTTGACAACAAAGCTACTTTTGGCGTAAACTTAAAAATAACCAACTCAAACGAGACGCTTACTACCACAGATTTGGGCGGTGCGGCAACCACCTTTTTGGCGGTAACACTGGCACCTACTATACCAGTATACCAAAAAGATGGTGTTACTTATGCAGGCGAATCTGGCGCGGGATACTCTGACAGGAATAACCCGCTGCACATGCAGGATTTAGCCAAGTGGAACAATGCTAACCGGGTAAATACATTTGGTAATGTTTTTTTAGAAATACAACCCATTAAAAACCTGTATTTCAAATCGAATTTTGGTGCCGATAATTCAAATTACCTGAATAAGGTGATAACACCAACTTTCCAGGAAGGTGCCCTGGCGCGTACAACCAATAGCTTGTTTTTTGACCAGAACCATTACCTGAGCACTACTTTTTCAAACACGTTAAGGTATAACTACGATTTAACCACCAACAACCATTTTAAATTATTGGTTGGTACCGAGTATATTAAAACCTTTACCGATTTTCAGACCACCCTTAAACAAGGCTACGCCATACAAACCGAAGATTATTTTACCTTAGATGCCGGTACAGGCAATACTATAGTTACCGGCCGCTCTACCGGGAATAGCTTGTTTTCGCAGTTTTCGCGGTTAGATTATAATTATGCCGGTAAATACTTAGCCTCGGTAACCATACGCCGCGACGGTTCATCAAGGTTTGGTTCAAACAACCAATATGGTATTTTCCCGTCAGCTTCCTTCGGTTGGAAAATTGACCAGGAAAGCTTCATGAAAAACAACACCATCTTTTCGGAATTAAAACTAAGGGCAGGTGTGGGCCGTGTAGGTAACCAGGAAATTGGCGATCAATCGCGCTTCGCGCTTTATGATACCCGCTATGGTACCACTCAAAATCAGTTAACCCCGGGCTTTTGGGAGCAGTACATGAATGTTGGTACTGCTTACTCACTTTCTGGTGCCAATACAGGATCGTTACCCTCGGGCTTTGTGCAAACCCAGGCTGCCAATCCAGGCCTAAAATGGGAATCTACCGAAGAGCTAAATGCCGGGCTTGACTTTGCCATCCTGAACGATAAGATCTCGGGATCATTTGACTATTTTACCCGCAGAACCACAGGCATCCTGATTACACCACCAATTGCATCGGCATTGGGCGAAGGGCAATCAAAAACAGTTAATGGCGCCTCTAAAAGCAATAAAGGCTGGGAGTTTTTAGTAACCTATCATGGCCAGCAATCAGGCGATTTTAATTACAATGTAACTTTAAACTTTTCGCACTTCAGAGACAAAATCACTGATTTGCCTGAGAATGTTAGGCCGGCCTATCCGGGTAACATAGCTAATACCATTATAGGACATTCGCAGTTTGACATATTTGGGTATAAAACTGCCGGTCTTTTCCAATCGCAGGCCGAAGTGGATGCTGCCCCAACACAAATTGGCGCAGGACCGGGCAGAATAAAGTATGTTGATGTAAACCACGACGGAAAAATTGATGCAAACGATCAAACCTGGATAGGAACTACGCTACCCGCTTTGGAGTATGGTGCACGGATTGATTTAACCTACAAAAAATTCGACCTGTCTATATTTGGTTCGGGTGTTGCCGGCCGCAAAGGGTTTGATGTATATACCCTGTACAATAACCTGATGCATAGCCGCGAAAATGTTGGCCCAGGTGTATTTGGCGGATGGACACCGCAGCATACCAATACAAATGTACCTGCATTAACACTCAAAGATAATAACAACGAAGGCCGCACTTCTGATTACTTTATTGTAAACACATCTTACTTTAAACTCCGCAACATTCAAATTGGGTACACTATTGTGCCTAAAGCGGTATTTACCAGGCTAAGAGTGTTTGCGATGGCCGAAAACGTGTTTACGTTGAAAAGCAAAAGCTATTTAAGCCCAGATCCTGAAAGGATTGACCTTGGTCCGGTTCCAATTCCTAAAGTTTTCAGTTTTGGTATCAACGCATCATTTTAACGATATAAACTATTCAGTATGAAAGCAAAAATATTTTTCACAGCTGTTTTATCCGGACTGATCATCTTCAGTTCATGTAAAAAGGCGTTAGACTATACACCAAAGGGTGTGTTGTCTTCATCAGATTTAAAAACACCAACCGCTATTGAAGGTTTGGTAACCGCAGCCTATGCCGCTATTGGCAACGGCGACATGATAGGCCCCATATACAGCGATTGGGCTTACGGCAGCGTTCGCTCAGATGACGCCTATAAAGGCGGCGGCGGTACCGGTGATGTTGGCGAAGTTGACGCACTGGAGCATTACAACCTGGTAACCCCTTCAATGGATGCCTTTGTTTCACGTACCTGGAAAAATTTGTTCAAATCTATATCAAGGGCAAATGTGGCACTAAGGGCAGTTAATTCGCTCTCTGATGCCGATTATCCTAATAAGAAAACACGTTTGGCCGAGTTGAGATTTTTACGTGCCCACAGCTATTTTACCATGAAACTGCTGTATAAAAACATTCCAATTTTTGATGAAAACGCGACAGCGGATGATATTCTGAAAGTTTCGAACACGTTATCAAATGAGGATTCATGGAATAAAATTGCAGCCGATTTTCAATACGCTATTGATAATTTACCTGTTACCCAGCCAGAGCTGGCAAGGGCCAACAAGTTAAACGCCCAGGCTTATTTAGCAAAACTGAGATTGTACCAGGCTTACGAGCAGGACGATAAGCATCATGTAACCAATATCAATAAAACAAGGTTGCAGCAGGTGGTTGATCTTACACAGGCTGTTATCGCATCTGGCAAATATGCATTAAGCAGCGATATAGCCGATGATTTTTTACCGGAAACTGAAAACGGACCTGAATCTGTATTCGCTATTCAGTTTACCATTAATGACGGAACTACTGCCGGGCGTATGAATTTTGAGGATGGTTTAAATTATCCGCATGGCGCACCACAATACGGATGTTGCGGCTTTCATGCTGCAAGCCAGAACCTGGTGAATGCGCATACTACTGATTTTAATGGCTTGCCTAACTTTGATACGTTTAACAACAGCATTGCCGATTTAACAAAAGTAACGGTTGACCCCAGGTTAGACCATACCGTTGGTATCGACGGCCACCCGTACAAATATGACAACACGAAGCCATTCAGCAACAGTTGGGTGCGTGACCCTGGTGTTTACGGAAATTTCCACACCATGCGCAACCAGCAATTGGCTACCAGCTCATCATACTTTAAGCTTGGTCCGTTTATGGGTTCGGCAAAAAATTATGATATCATCAGGTACGATGATGTACTGCTCATGCAGGCCGAAGCCTATATTGAACTGGGGCAGCAGGCAAATGCATTACCGCTCATTAATCAAATAAGAAACCGTGCGGCGGCAAGCACCGGACGGCTTAAAAAAATAGATGGTACCTTTCCATCCAACTATAACGTTAAACCCTACAGCATTGCCAACTGGACGCAGGATTATGCCCGCAAAGCACTGCAATGGGAAAGGCGACTGGAGTTTGCCACAGAAGGAGCCCGTTTCTTTGATTTAGTAAGATGGGGAATTGCCGAGAAAACACTCAATGACTATATTAACGTTGAAAAAGGCAGGAGAACATTCCTGGCAACTGCTAAATTTACAGCAGGCCGGGACGAGTACCTGCCTATACCACAATCAGAAATTACATTTACCAACGGTTTGTACAAACAAAACCCGGGGTATTAAACTTGTTAAAGCATAAATAGGGCCCCGGTTTATAATTATGCCGGGGCGCCTTTGTAAATACACGCTTAAGTTCATCTGCCTAAATTAAAAGAACTTCAATTATGAAAACAAAAACCGGCATCGCGTTACTGATGGCCTTTATAATGATTACCATGGTTAGTAAAGCGCAGGATAAATCAGGAGTAAGCTACCAGGAGCCGCACAGGCCGCAGGTGCATTTTTCGCCGGAGCAGCATTGGGTAAATGACCCCAATGGGATGGTTTATTTTAACCACACCTACCATTTGTTTTTTCAATACTATCCTGATGGTATTGTGTGGGGGCCAATGCATTGGGGGCATGCGGTAAGTAAAGACCTGGTGCACTGGAAACAAATGCCTATAGCTTTATATCCCGATAGCCTGGGCTATATATTCTCGGGCAGTGCTGTGGTTGATTCCAACAATACTTCGGGCTTTGGTAAAAATGGAAAGGTTCCGTTGGTAGCCATATTTACGCACCATGATCCAAAGGGAGAAAAGGCAGGTACCGATGTTTTTCAAAACCAAAGTATTGCCTACAGCCTGGATGAAGGGAACACCTGGACAAAATATGCCGGCAACCCGGTACTTAAAAATCCGGGGATTAAAGATTTCAGAGATCCTAAAGTGATGTGGTACCCCAAACAAAAAAAATGGGTAATGACCCTGGCTACCAAAGATCATATTACCTTTTACTCGGCACCTGATTTAAAAACCTGGAAAAAGGAGAGTGAGTTTGGTTTAAGAGAGGGAGCGCACGGCGGGGTATGGGAGTGCCCCGACCTGTTCCCTTTAAAGCTGAACGGCAAAACATACTGGATACTTGTGGTAAACCTTAACCCGGGAGGCCCCAACGGAGGCTCGGCTACGCAATATTTTGTGGGAGACTTTAACGGGCACCGGTTTACGCCGATGGATACCCAAACGCGCTGGCTGGATTATGGCCCCGATGAGTATGCAGGCATTACCTGGAGCAATACCGGCAGCCGCAAAATTTTCCTTGGCTGGATGAGTAACTGGGAATATGCCAACCAGGTACCCACCCAAAAATGGCGCAACGCCATGACCATTCCGCGCGATTTGCGTTTAAAACAAAGTAAACAAGGTATCGTGATCGCATCGGCCCCGGTTCCTGAGTTAGTTAATATCAGCGCCAATACATCTGTATCAAAAAACGTGGCAGTTAATAAAATACTTGAGTTAACCGGCAAGGTGAATAAATTAAAAAGCCAATACATTTTAAAGTTAACGCTTGCCCGGTTAAAGGGCTATACCATCAAGTTGTATAACAAAAAAGGAGAGGAAGTGTTAATTGGGTATGATGATGTTAAGGGACAGTATTTTATCGACAGGACAAAATCAGGTAAGGTGGATTTTCAAAAAGACTTTTCGGGCCGGTTTACAGCCCCAAGATTGAGTACATCAAAAAGCGCCGACCTGACCATTGTAGTTGATAAAGCATCCGTTGAGCTTTTTGCTGATGGAGGCTTAACCACCATGACTGCTGTTTATTTCCCGAATGAAGATTTCACAGGCCTGGCTATAAATGTAGGTGGAAAGCTGAAATTAAATACGCTTTCCATTACAGGTTTGAAGTCGATTTGGAAGTAGAATATTCCACAAATCTAAAGTAAATGAAAAGACCGCCACTTTTGATGACGGTCTTTTTCTTTATAGTATCCGGTTTTTAACGCCGATCTCAGGTTCCGTATTCCGGGGTGGTTACTTCGCTTTCTTCAAACTCGTAATCGGTTAACGGCGGGCATGAGCAAATGAGCGTTCTATCGCCATAAGTATCATTAACCCTGCCTACTGACGGCCAGAATTTAAAGGCAGCTACATAAGGCAGCGGGAATGCTGCTTTTTGGCGGGTGTACGGATGTTCCCATTCATTGCCGGTAATTACGGCTACCGTGTGCGGCGCATTTTTTAACGGGTTGTCTGTTTTATCTAACACGCCACTGGCAACATCGGCAATTTCATGGCGGATAGCTATCATGGCATCACAGAAACGGTCGAGCTCATGTTTAGGTTCCGATTCGGTTGGTTCAACCATCACCGTCCCCGCAACCGGGAATGATACAGTTGGCGCGTGGAAACCGTAATCCATTAAGCGTTTGGCAATATCTGTAACCTCGATACCGAACGGTTTAAACGAGCGGCAATCCAGGATCATTTCGTGTGCACAACGGCCATTCGCACCTGTGTATAATACCGGGAAATGACTTTCTAAACGGGTTTTTATGTAGTTAGCATTCAGGATAGCGTAGCGGGTTGCATTAGTTAAGCCTTCGCTGCCCATCATGGCTATGTAAGCATGAGAGATGATCAGGATAGATGCCGAACCCCATGGTGCTGCAGATACCGCGTGGATAGATTTACCCCTGTCGATATCAACCACAGCATGGCCAGGTAAATAAGGCACCAGGTGTTTAGCTACGCCGATAGGGCCCATACCGGGGCCACCGCCACCGTGAGGGATACAGAAAGTTTTATGCAGGTTTAAATGGCAAACATCGGCACCAATATTGGCCGGGCTGGTTAAGCCTACCTGTGCGTTCATGTTGGCGCCATCCATATAAACCTGGCCTCCATTTTCATGGATGATCTGGCAGATCTCGATGATCGATTCCTCAAATACTCCATGGGTAGATGGGTAGGTAACCATTAAGCACGATAGCTCGTTTTTATATTGCTCGGCTTTGGCACGCATATCGGCCACGTCAATGTTACCATTATCATCACATTTAACAACCACTATCTTCATACCTGCCATAGCTGCAGATGCAGGGTTGGTACCGTGTGCCGATGATGGAATTAAAGCGATATTACGGTGGGTATCGCCCCTGTCATGATGATAGGCGCGGATAACCATCAGGCCGGCGTATTCGCCTTGTGCTCCTGCGTTTGGCTGTAAGCTCATGGCCGCGAAGCCGGTGATCTCACTCAGCCACTTGTTAATCTCGTCAAACAGTTGCATATAGCCGCCAACCTGGTCGGTTGGTGCAAAAGGGTGAATTTTGCTGAAATGGTTCCAGGTAACCGGGATCATTTCAGTGGTGGCGTTCAGCTTCATTGTACATGAGCCTAAAGCGATCATGGAATGGCAAAGCGAAAGATCCTTTGCCTCTAATGATTTAATATAACGCAGCATTTCATGTTCGGAATGGTGCGAGTTAAACAACGCATGGGTCAAGTAAGCAGATGTACGCTGTAATTCGGTTGGGATCACAGTTTCCAAATCAGCTTTCAATCCGTCAAAATCAACATCGTTAATAGTTTTACCCAATACTTTGGCAAAGAATCTAATTATGGTTTTAATATCCTCGGGCGATGTAGTTTCATCAACAGAAATGGTAACAGCCGAACCTTCGTAGTTCAGGTTCATCTCGTTGTTTAGCGCTTCAGAGTGGATAGGGCCTGCTAAGTGGGCAACATCAAACTTCAGGGTATCAAAATAACTTTCGTTCAGTTGCTTGTAACCTAATTCGCCAAGGGCTTTAGCTAATAGGATGGTTAAGCCATGAATTCTTTCGGCAATAAGTTTAACACCTTTAGGGCCATGGTATACGGCATACATACCGGCCATAATAGCCAATAATGCCTGCGCGGTACAAATATTTGAAGTGGCTTTATCCCTGCGGATGTGTTGCTCGCGGGTTTGCAAAGCCATACGCAAAGCATAGTTGCCCGCGCTATCAATAGTTACACCGATGATGCGGCCGGGGATAGAACGTTTGTATTCTTCTTTAGTAGCAAAAAATGCGGCATGCGGACCGCCAAAGCCCATTGGTACACCAAAGCGTTGGGTGCTTCCAACAACAATATCGGCACCCCATTCACCCGGAGGGGTTAACAGTACCAGGCTCATGATGTCGGCAACAACGGTTAGTTTAATGCCTTTTTCGTGGCCGGCGGCAGCAAAATCCTTGTAATTATACACCGCGCCTTTACCGGCAGGGTATTGTACAATGGCGCCAAACATATTGTCGGTTAATTCAACCGTACGATGGTCGCCTATTTGCAGTTCGATGCCGTAAGGCTCCGAGCGGGTTTTTAAAATATCAATAGTTTGCGGGAACAGTTCTTCGGATACAAAGAACACGTTGGCAGCGTTGTTTTTACGCAGGCTGTACTGCATAAACATAGCCTCGGCAGCGGCTGTGCCCTCATCCAATAGGGAAGCATTGGCAATTTCCATCCCGGTAAGGTCAATAACCATGGTTTGGAAATTTAACAAAGCCTGTAAACGGCCCTGCGCAATCTCGGCCTGGTACGGCGTGTATTGGGTGTACCATCCGGGATTTTCGAGGATGTTACGCTGAATAACACCAGGCACAATTACATCATAATAACCTTTGCCGATGAACGACTTAAATACCTTGTTTTTTAACGATGTTTGTTTAAGTGTAGTGAGGTAGTCAAACTCGCTTTTCGCAGGTGGCAAATCAAGCGGTTTTTTAAGCCTGATCTGGTCCGGAATGGTTTGCGCTATCAGTTCATCCAGTGAGCTAACACCGATGGTTTTTAACATTTTTGCCGTGTCGGCCTCATTTGGAGCAATATGCCTTGACTGGAATTGTTCCTGGTAATCTGCGTTAAGCTTCATGAAATAGTCGTCCCCTTAAATTTACCGCAAAGGTACGATTTTACAATATCAGTAACAATTGCGTAATATGATATTGACAAAGCATTTACAGAGAAATTTTATATCTTTAACAGACTTATACTTATCATGTTTGCTAAGAAATTTTTACTGTTAATAGTCTTTCTGTTTTTATTAAGCAATTTTAATTTTGCCGCCACCATCGTGGTAACCAGTAATGCCGATACAGGGCCCGGTACGCTTCGCGAAGCACTCTCGGTAGCAGCAGGCAACGGCATCATTACTCCCGATATCATCCGGTTTAATTTACCCGGTAGTTTGGTATCCGATCGTACCATTAGGTTAAAAAGCCAATTGCCGTTTATTACCTCCAACGTTACTATTGACGGTACAACCCAACCGGGTATTGCATTCGGGGTATCAAACGCCAAGGTGATTATTGAGCCCGAAACCTCTCCTGTTTATTTTAATGCTTTAAATATTAATGGCGAGGTAAATGCAGGTGGCGCACCAGCCACAAAAATTGCCATATACGGATTGTACATTCGCAACTTTGCTAAAATTAACAGTTTGGCCACTGCCGACCTTAGCCAGGGCTCGGGCTTAATGATGGAAGGGGATGTAAGCGGGATTGTTATAGGAGCGCCTGGCAAAGGAAATGTTTTTTGCGGCAACATTAACGGAATTTATAACACCTCCTATTACTATGCTGCAGGCGCTTCGGATATTCAAATTCAAAGTAATATTATAGGTTTGCTTGATGATGGCTTCACCGCCGCCAGTAACTACACCGGCATTAACCTTACTTTAGATAAAGATGGTTTGATAGGTGGTACGGATGCCGGTATGGGTAATGTGATAGCGGCCAATGTTACCGGTATTAATATAGCGCGGGCTTATTATTACGGGGTAGCCAATACCATAACCATACAAAACAACAAAATAGGCACCGATTATACCGGCAAAGCCGATTTTAAAAATATCCCGCTTTTGCAACAAAGCGCGTTTATTAAAGCTTATGGCATTAACGTTAACTCGTCAAATACAACGCTAAACGTTACTTCCAATTTAATATCGGGCCAGCGCTATTGCGGCATTTATATCGAGAACGCCACGTTTAAAATAACGGGCAACAAAATAGGAACAGATATTACCGGAACCAAAGACCTTGGCAATGGTGAGGGCATTCATGCCGGTACAAGTTCGTCTGGTACCATAGGTGGCACTGCCGCAGCCGATATCAATTATATAGGATATAATTTTTATGGCATCGAAGCTTTAAACAGCACGCATACACTAATTACGCACAACAGCATTTTTTGCAACAGCGATTATGGCATAAGCGTTTTAACCAATAATTATCAGGTTCCGTTTGTGCAGGTACTTAATTTTAGCGGCACTGCTGTATCGGGTACTGCAACGCCAAATTGCAAAATTGAATTGTTTTTGTCGGACGATTGCGGCAATATATGCCAGGGTAAAACCTACATAACCACGGTAACATCAAGCGCAAGCGGGGCATGGAGTTATTCGGGTACTTTTAGCAAGGCTGTTATTGCCACGGCTACGGATGCCAATAATAATACTTCGCCTTTTTCGTCATTGGTGATACAGGATAATGATGTGGTTGTAAAAAATTATACCTGTGCTTACCAGGGGAGTGTAACCATACAGCAACCCCGTACCGGACTATTATTCCACTGGGATAAAAAAGAAACCAATGGATCGTTAACGCCAATAGGCAACACGCAGAATATAAAAAACCTGCTGCCCGGTACTTACCAGTTAACCGTTCAATATCCGGGTGGCTGTCAAAAAACAACGCAACTGTTTGAAATAAAAGACCTGCGGATAAAAATACAAAATGTAATTGTGCCTACACCCCAGTGTCGGCAAAAGTCGTTTCCGTTTGATGTCAATTTTACGGGTGGTACAGGTAACGTAACCTTTGCCTGGAAAGACAAGGCCGGGCAGGTAAAATCAACAGATAAGGCCGCAAATTTACCCGAAGGCACTTATACCGTTACTATTTATGACGAGGCCGGTTGTGCGGTTACCTCATCGCCGGCTGTCACTATTAAAGCCAAACCGGGTCCGGATTATGATCTTTCGACTATGCAGGTTGCCCCCGCGCGATGCGGCATTGCCGATGGCGGTATCAGCAATATAACAACAACAGTAGGCATAGGCACATTAACCTATAAATGGACAAATGATGCCGGGGTAGTGGTGGCTACTACCAAAAACCTGGTAAAAGTTAAAGGGGGCTACTACACCCTCACGCTGTATGACCAAAGCGAATGCAGTCCGTATTCAACGCCTCCTATTTTTATCCAGGAAACCAATTCTGTAAATATTAGCGGAGGTTCTATTACTCCGGCCAAATGTGGCGCCAATAATGGTGCAATAACAAGTGTATATGTTCAAAATGCCGACCTGTATCAATGGTACGATCCACAAGGAAACCCAATTACCACCAATCAAAGCAATTTAGATATTTTTAACCTTGCCGATGGAACTTATCGCCTCAACGCGGTTAACACGGTAACCAAATGCAGCAATGATGGATATTTTACCGTTAACAGGCTAACGCCGGAAGTATTTACCATTAAGAGCCTGGCGAGTGTTGCCACCACCTGTGGATTAGATAATGGGGCAATTAACCTGGAGATTGAAGGAAAAATAATCCCGGTATCATACCAGTGGATGAAGCAGGATGGCACTTTGATTAGTAATTCGCCAAGTATAAGTGGTTTAGCGGCGGGTTTTTATACACTTAATGTAACCGATAAATATGGTTGCCCAAGTGTGCTGGTAAACAATTTAGAAGTAAAAGTAACGCCGCTTTTACAGTTTTCGTCGGTAAACAATCCCGTTTCCACTCCCGATCAGTGCGATCAGTTATTTGGAAGCATTACCGGTGTTGATGTAACAGGCGGCGTGCCTCCTTACAAATATACCTGGACCAATACTGATAACAATGCCGTTGTTGGTACGGATAAAGACCTGAAAAGTGTAGGAGAGGGAAATTACTCGCTGGTTGTTACGGATAATACGGCATGCGCCATCCCGCTTACCGTAGATCGTGCAGTTAGTAATAATAAGTTTACGCCCGATCCGCCCGTTGTTAATAATCAACGGATCTGCGATCCGGAAACAGTTACCATCAGCGTACAAAACCCGGTTGCGGGTACTTATAAATTGTATGCAGATGCTACATCTACTCTGCCGCTTTCAACTAACACAACGGGTAAATTCACTTTATCTATTACTGAAACCAGTGATTTTTACATCAACTATAGCATTGGCAGCTGCGAAAGCAACCGGACACAAACCCATATTGAGGTAGTGCACGTAGATGTTAAAAAACCAAACTCATTTAGCCCCAATGGCGATGGTATAAATGACTACTGGAACATAGAAGGTCTTGAGAAATTTCCAGGCTCGCTGGTACAGGTGTTTAACCGCTATGGCCAAAAGGTATTCGAATCTAAAGAGTATGCAACCGTTTTCACCGGGAAATTCAACAATCAGCTATTGCCGCCGGGCGTGTATTATTATATTATCAATTTAAATACCCCATGCAGCCTGCTCTCAGGCAGTTTAACTATTGTCAGGTAGGATGATTATTGGATGTGTGAAGGTGGTAAAATCCTAAAGACTAATAACAATGCGTTGCAAGTGTCTGTTTATTATGTTGTTTACATTGCTTTGCCGGCAGGCAACTGCGGCCGTATTTGTAGTTACCAGCAATGCCGATAGCGGGCTGGGAACTTTGCGTGAGGCATTAACTAAAGCTGCAGCCAACGGCAGCGCCGAGAAGGATTTTATTAATTTTAATCTGCCCGGTACTACTATTGTCGCCAGAACTATTACCATAAATAACGCGCTGCCTTATGTTAGCTCGAATATGGTTATAGACGACAGTACGCAGCCGGGTGCAAAGTTTGGCGTTAGCGAAGCGAAAGTTAAGATAGTAAATATTGATCAGCAATATCCCTCCATTGGTTATGATTTATGTGTGTTTAAATGTGATAATGTACATGATGTAATCATCAATGGCTTTTATCTTGCAAGTACCAATTTTTATCGCAATAGCGTCGGTTATATCCTGGTATCAAATAGCAGCAATATAGGCGTGTATCACTGCCTGATGGAAAGCGGTATTTTTACAGCAGAAAACACTCAAAAAATCACCTTGCAATCGTCAATATTGGGTTTGTTTCCGGATGGTTACCAATGTTCAACAGGCAGTGTGGACATCCTGAATTGTAATGATATCACAATTGGCGGGGATGAAACGCAGGGAAACGTAATTGAGGGATTTGTAAGGTTGTATAACGATAAAATTTCTACCGGTTGGAATTACTCTATTGGGAGCAATAAAATGGGGGTTGATTTTACAGGGACTAAAACAAGCATGCACATGTACTCCTACAAAGGCCGAATACAGGTAATTGAGGGTTTTGTTGGGCATTTACCTGTAGTTTCCACCGGCAAAATTTATAATAATATGCTTGCTAATTATTACAGCATAGGCATCAATGTGCAGGGGCGGGGAAATGTAACTATAACCGGCAATATGCTTAATACTGATAAAACCGGCACCGCAAACTTTTGGGTAGATCAAACCGAGTTGCCACCAAGACAGCCTAATGGAATAGTGCTTGACCGGGTTACCAGTGCCATTGTAGGTGGACCAAATCCTGGTGACCCCAATATTATCGGCAATATGTTTTACGGGGGTATACAGGAAGGGTCCGAAAAAGGCGTATTGATTTCACAAAACAGCATTTTTTGTATTTATATAGATGGGCAGCACGGCTATGATACACAGAGTGATTTAGACGCTGCCGGTGTGCCAAAACATCCATCTGTAAAAATGACGAAAATAACACCTGGGTTAATTGTAGGAACGGCTACACCGGGTGCAAAAATAGAGTTATTTTATGATGATATTAGTACCTGCGGATGCGACCCCCGCCATTATTTTGCTTCAACCAATGCGGATGCACAAGGCAATTGGACGTACGCCGGCAATACGCCAACACAAAGGATAGTTGCCTCATCTATTTATAATAATAATACCTCGCTTTTTACCCAGCCAGAAATTAACCTCGATCATTTAAAGATAACGCCACCAGATTGCGGAAAAAATAACGGAAGTATTGAGGGTATTGAATTTTACAATGCCGCTGGCGTTACCTGGATAAATGACAAGGGTGTTGAGATATCGCACAATTTAGATATTAAAGATTTGCCGCCTGGGAATTATAAATTAAAAATAGGATCCGGCAATTGTTCCAGACAATCAAATTGGATAACTGTTATTGACCCCAATCCCAAAATAGACGACTCCGGTATAAAAACTACAATGCCGGCATGTAATACCAATGGTTCAATTTTGGGCTTACAGGCATCCGTAAGCACCGGGGAAGATCTTGGGTTTGTCTGGATAAATAAAGCAGGGACCAAAATAGGCGATAAAATAGACATCGATAACTTACCGCCAGATGAATATACCCTGGTTATTACCGGTGTAAAAAATCATTGCCAATTAATTTACGGCCCAATTGTTCTTAAAAAGACAACCGGACCAACTATCGACGATTCAAAACCAATTATAATAAACACTAATTGCGGCCAAACCATAGGTTCTATAAAAAACATAATAATTACCGGCGGCACCGGTACCCGGCATTTTACCTGGAAAAACGAGCAGCAGCAAGAGGTAGCCACCACGCAAGATCTAACTGGACAACCAGCTGGCAAATATACTTTGCAGGTAACGGATGATAGCCAATGCGCCCCTGTTTTTAGCAAAGCCATAGAAATTTTAGAAATTAATGGCATAACCGTTACCGAATCGCCCAATCCTACAACGCCCGCAAGTTGCGGTAAGGCAAACGGCGCGGTGATCGGAGTTACAGCAACAGGTGGAACTAAATATGAATGGCGAGACATCAATGGAAACTTGGTGGGCAGCAGCCCCGATTTAAAAAACGTACCGGCTGGTGCTTACCAGTTAACGGTATCCAACGCTTTTTGCCAAAAACAATCAACGGTATACCAGGTAACCGAGCAGTCAGGTACCGTATTTCCCTCAACCTATAGCGTTAACCATATTGATGCCTGCTACGGTGCAGCTAACGGCGCGTTGCAGATAAACCAGGATCTCCTGATAAAGGCTGTTAGATGGGTTAACGCCGCCGGGGTTGACGTTGCCATACACCACGGCGCAACAGGTTTGCCCGCCGGTAGCTACAAGCTTTATCTAACCGACCAAAACGGGTGCGAAAGTTATTATAACACCTACCAGGTAAATCAGCTGCCCGAGTTAAAAGTTACTAATAACGGGCAAACAGGCAACGAGCAATGTGGATTGAAAAGCGGTTACGTAAGTAACGTAACGGTTGCCGGGGGCTTACCACCTTATACTTACACCTGGCTCAATGCCAACGGTGTATCAATAGGCACAACAAGCAGCATTTCAAATCTGGCAGAGGGTTCATATACATTAAACATTGCGGATAGTAGATGCGGAAGCATAAATGTTAACTACCAAATTCAAAACATTACGCAGGATTTGGCAGCGCCATTGGTAAGTGATATTCAGGTTTGCAGTCCGGGGGATGCCATTCTTTTTGTAAACAATGCCGGGGCCGACGTAGTTTACCGTTTGTACGACCAGGCTAATAGTGCATCGCCATTAACCGAACAAACCGGCGGGCGGTTTAAAATAGCTGTACCCGCCAACCGCAGCTTTTTTGTAAGCCAGGTAAATGGCACTTGCGAAAGCCCAAAAACAGAAGTAAAAGTGTCAGTAGGCTTATCTCCGCTCAGCATTGCCAATTCTTTCACCCCTAATGGCGATGGCCATAACGATTACTGGAAGATCAGCAATATCGAAAGCTACCCTGCCGCTGTAGTACAGGTATTTAACCGCAACGGCCAAAAGCTGTTTGAATCAAAAGGATATTCAACACCGTTTAACGGCACCTATAATGGCAAGGCGTTGCCGGTTGGCATCTACTATTATATTATCAACCTAAATAAAAACTGTAGTCTGTTATCGGGAAGCTTAACTATTTTAAGGTAAAACCTGAGGTCAGGTGCCTGAGGCCGGAGGTCTGAGAGGAAGAAACGTTGCGCATTTCAATCCTCAGGCCACAGATCACACACCACAGATCTCAAACCAACTGCCTTAAATACATCTGAATAGTATTTTCCAATCCGTAATATAATGCATCGCAAATAAGGGCATGACCAATGCTCACTTCATCTAAAGCAGGTATGTTTTCGGCAAAGTATTTTAAATTATGCAGATCGAGATCATGTCCGGCGTTAATGCCCAGTCCGGCTTCGTGTGCTACCCTCGCGGCTTCAATATAGGGCGCTATAGCCAGTTCTTTGCCCTGGTGATAATGGGTAGCATAACCCTCGGTGTAAAGCTCAATCCGGTCGGTGCCGGTTTTTGCGGCCCCTTCAACCATTTTGGCAACCGGGTCAACAAAAATAGATACGCGAATGCCGGCTTCTTTAAAAACGGCTATCATATCTGTTAAGTAATGATAGTTGGTAATGGTATCCCAGCCATGGTTAGATGTTATTTGCCCTAATACATCAGGTACCAGCGTAACCTGCTCCGGTTTGTTGGCCAATACAAGGTCAATAAACTTTTGTTCCTGGCAGTTGCCTTCAATATTAAACTCGGTGGTAATTATTTTTTTAAGGTCGAAAACGTCCTGGTAGCGAATGTGCCTTTCATCCGGGCGGGGGTGTACAGTAATACCTTGCGCTCCAAAAAGTTCGCAATCTTTTGCAACCTGTACCAAATCGGGGTTGTTTCCGCCGCGTGAATTACGCAGGGTGGCTATTTTATTGATATTGACAGATAAACGGGTCATGGGCTATGTTTACTTTTACAATGGCAAATATCACCATTTACTTAAAACACCCGAAACAATTTTATTTGCAAATTAATTATGGACCTGATTGAGAGTTTGATCCAACAAAAAAGCCTCAAATCTTTCGACTTGAGGCTTCCGACTTAAATGTAGCGGGAGCAGGACTCGAACCTACGACCTTCGGGTTATGAGCCCGACGAGCTACCAACTGCTCCATCCCGCACTGTATTGGTATATGTTGCATTCCGTCATAACCTCGGAAAGGTGCTTCCAATTGTCAAAATGCAATTTTGCACTCCGTTTTAATTGGACTGCAAAGATATAATTCGTTTCTTTGCAGTCCAAATATATTTTTAATTATTTTTATATGAGTCACCAGGCAGGTTTTGTAAGTATAATTGGTAAGCCCAATGCCGGGAAATCAACCCTTATGAACGCCCTTGTTGGCGAAAAAATGTCAATTATCACCCCAAAAGCGCAAACTACCAGGCACCGTATTTTGGGAATTGTTAACGATGATAACTACCAGATTGTGTTTTCGGACACCCCCGGGGTTATCAAACCACATTACGCATTGCACGAAAGTATGATGCACCAGGTAGACGGATCAATTGTTGATGCCGACCTGATTTTGCTGGTTACCGATATTTACGAGGAGTTTGACGAAACCGACGTGTTAAAAAAGCTGGAAGGTTCGTTGGCGCCAATTGCTGTATTGATCAACAAGATTGACCAAAGCGATGAGGAAACCGTAAAAAAGAAAGTGGAGTTTTGGCAGGAGAAATTAAACCCCAAAGCCATTTTCGCCATATCGGCTTTGTTGGGCCATAATATTAAAGCCATTATGGATTTTGTGATAGGCAATTTGCCAGAGCACCCGGCTTATTATGAAAAAGATCAGCTTACGGATAGGAACGACCGCTTTTTTGCGTCGGAGATGATCCGGGCGCAATTACTTAAACAGTACAAAAAAGAGATTCCTTACAGCGCCGAAGTAATAGTAACCGCATTTGTTGAAGGCGAAAAACTGCACCGCATCAGCGCCGAAATTATTGTAGAGCGCGATTCGCAAAAGAATATCATTATTGGCCAGGGGGGCAGTATGCTTAAAATAGTAGGCACTTACGCCCGTCGCGATATGGAAGAGTTTTTTCAGAAGAAAATTTTCCTGGAGATGTTTGTAAAAGTGATCCCCGACTGGCGCAGCAAAAAAAATTACCTTAAAAAATTCGGATACGAATCATAGACCGAAAGAATCAAGAGTCAAGAATCAGGATTTTGTCTTGACCCTTTAATAAAATTTCATTTATATATAGAACAGGAATTTTAAGATAGATAGATTTGCATAAATCTTGACTCTTGGTTCTTGATTCTTGACTCTAATTTAAAAGCATGAGTAACATAGTAGCCATTGTTGGCCGCCCTAACGTAGGCAAATCAACTTTATATAATCGCTTAACCGAAACCCGCAAAGCCATTGTTGACGATTTTAGCGGTGTAACCCGCGACAGGCACTACGGTGTTTCTGAATGGACCGACCACCAGTTTACCGTAATTGATACAGGCGGCTATGTAGCCAACTCTGCTGATATTTTTGAGACTGCCATTCGTGAGCAGGTAGAAATAGCAATTGAAGAAGCATCGGTTATTTTGTTTATGGTTGATGTTACAACAGGCATTACCGATCTTGACGATGAAATTGCCACCATGCTGCGCAAAAGCAAAAAGCCGGTTTTTGTGGTAGTAAACAAACTGGATAACAACGCGCTATTATCTGATGCTACCGAGTTTTATAGCCTGGGCCTGGGCGAGATTTACAGCATCTCATCCATGACAGGTTCTGGTACAGGCGAGTTGCTTGACGAAGTTGTAAAGCATTTTGACGACGAGGTGCTTGAAGAAAATACCCGCCCTAAATACGCCATCGTTGGCCGTCCAAACGTGGGTAAATCATCTATCATCAACTCGCTTATAGGTAAAGACCGCAACATAGTTACCCCTATTGCCGGTACCACCCGCGATTCTATCCACATCCATTACAACCAGTACGGGCACGATTTTATGCTGATTGATACTGCCGGGATGCGTAAAAAAACCAAGGTTAAAGAAAACATCGAGTTTTACTCGGTAATGCGTACTATAAAGGCTTTGGAAGAAGCCGACGTAATTATTTTGATGATTGATGCAGTTGAAGGCATCGAATCACAAGATATCAATATCTTCCACCTGGCCGAAAAGAATAAAAAAGGCATTATGGTTGTGGTGAATAAGTGGGATTTAATCGAAAAAAATAACAAAACCGTTAAGGTTTTTGAAGAGATGATCCGCGAGAAGATTGCTCCATTTACTGATGTACCTATCGTGTTTACATCCGTTACCGAAAAGCAACGTGTGTTAAAGGTAATTGACGTGGCCAACCAGGTTTACCAAAACCGCGCCCGTAAAATAGCTACCTCCAAACTGAACGAGGTAATGCTGCCGATTATCGAAAACTATCCGCCGCCATCCATCAAAGGCAAATACGTAAAAATTAAATACATCACCCAAATTGCTGGTTCATCGCCCATGTTCGCCTTCTTCTGTAATTTGCCGCAGTATGTTAAAGAGCCTTACTATCGCTTTATTGAAAACAAACTAAGGGAAAACTTTGATTTCAGCGGAGCGCCGATTCAGGTGTGGTTCAGGCAGAAATAAAACTCAGATATGCAGATATACAGATGATTTTTTGATTGAATAGGTGGCGATCCTTTCCGCTCATCTGCACATCTGAAATTTGCACATCTGCACATTCCTTTTCCGCACATCAAAAAATCTAAAATAATGTATCATTTGAGGTTTTGCATGCGTAATATAGCTAAACCTTAAGCTGTTATGTTTGCTAAAAAATTATCCTGCATTGTCTTGGTGGCCTTGGCCCTTGGCTCATCCTGTAAAAAATCGCCCTTAGTTGCCGTTCAGGACGATAATGGCTGTATCAGCCGCATAAAGCGCGATTACTCCGATCCTAACAAAACCGAGCTTGCAGCAGCGCTAAAGCTTTTGCAGGATAACCACATTGCTACAGCAAACCAGGTTGTAGGTGGCGCAACATTAAACGATACCATTACTACAAATGGCCCGGTGCATGTTATGCAGCATGTATTTAACCAGCTTTATGCCAATAACCAGCCTATATTGTTTGCCCAGGTAATTTACCACTTTAACAACGGGATTTATCAATCAACAAGCGGGTACCTGTATAATTCGGTTACGCTTGATACGGTGCCACATACCAGGCTTTCGCAATTGCGTTATGTATTTATGCAGGAGGCAAAAAATGATGGGTATGCTGTTACAAACAAAATCACCTCATCGTGCCTGGTTGCCGAGTTTGGTTATCTTGATATTAGTCCTGATTCGCACGGGCAGTTGGTTAAAGCATGGCGGGTTACTCCGCCAAATCAGTCATACCCCCTGGCTATGATACGCGACGATAACGGCCACCTGATTTATTATACCAATGGGATAATGACATTAAATAAGGCATCGCATTGATGAGCAGATTTCAGATGTGCAGATGATCTTATAGATGTGCAGATGATTGGTTTGTAAAACATGGAAAGCCATAATGAAAAAGGGGATAACGATTTGCCAATCAAACCATCATCCCCTTTCTTTTTTTCATCTGCACATTTGGAATCTGAAATCTGCACATCCATCCCTACTGCTCCAACGCCTTTTTATAAGCCACATCATTGGTGTTCATCACTTCCTGGAAAGCGTTATCGCCCCATTTAAGCCGGGCTGCGCTTGCTTTTAGGATGTTTTTGATATAATCTTTTGATTGCAGCAATTCGCGCGAATCCATTTCCTTTAGGGTTTGAGATGAGTATAGGATAAAACCACGAAAATCATCATCACTGATGTTATAATGTTTTATAAAGTCTTCGCCATTGGCATACTTGCCCAGTAAGGGTTGCATTTTATCAATCACATAAGCCGAAAATAGCTGTTGTTCGCCAAGGTTTTGCACAACTTGTGTGTTTTGGGTAGTATCAGCAGGTACAAAAACGTCGGGCATAATGCCGCCGCCGCTGTAAACTTTGCGGCCACCTGTGGTGTGGTATGATGATCCTTTAAAAACGGAATCACTGCGGTTGCTTTGTTCAGAAAACAATTCGCCTTTTTGCATGCGCTGGGCCAGCTCATTGCGGTAACTGCTAATGCCGCCTTTATATGATTTTTGGATTGATCTGCCGGATGGGGTATAATACCTTGCCACCGTTAAATTAATAGCCGAGCCATCGCCAAACGGAAACTGCTGTTGCACCAACCCCTTGCCAAAAGATCGGCGGCCAACAATGGTAGCCCTATCCAAATCCTGTAAAGCGCCGGCCAATATTTCACTTGCCGATGCCGAATATTCATCTATCAATACGGTTACTTTACCTTGTTGAAAAGTGCCCGAATCCGTGGCAAAATAATCAGTGCGGGGCTCATGGATGCCTTTGGTGTATACAATTAGTTTCCCCTTGCCCAAAAATTCGTCGGCCATTGATGTAGCTGCGCTTAGATACCCGCCGCCATTGCCCCGAAGATCAAGTACCAGTTTATTCATGCCATCAACCTTTAGCCGGTTAAGTGCTGTCCTGAAATCCACATCGGTAGTAGCAGCAAACTTGCTTATTTTGATGTAGCCTGTATTGGCCGTGGCCATATAAGCCGCGTTTATGCTGCTGATATCAACCCGGCCGCGTTTCATGGCAAATGCTTTAGTGCCTTTGCCATTAGGGTTTATCACATCCATCACAATGGTGGCATCTTTTTCGCCCCGGAAAATATCATTCACTTTATCGGTCGTTAGTTTTGTGCCCGAGAACTTTTTATGATCAACATTAACAACTTTACTCCCTACAGGTAAGCCCGCTTTATCGGCAGGCCCTCCGGCATATACCTGGGTAATTACCAGTGTATCGCGTAGTAACACGTATTCAATGCCGATGCCGTTGAAGCCCCCCTCTAAGCGTTCGTTGATGTTTTGCGCCTGTTGCGGCGGCAGGTATAGCGAATGTGGGTCGAGGTTTTGCAGCAACTCGTTAATTGATGCGCCTTCAATGCTGTCAACATTTACGCTATCCACATAATTTTCACCAACCAGGGTTAGCACTTTAGATAGTTTATCATCCCCAGAAAACGAAAAGCCAAGGTTACGGTCGCCATTATTCCTACTAATGTATAATCCAATAGTAATGCCCACCAGCAACAGGATCAGCGTCCTGAAAATTACACCCGCAGTCTTTTTCATATTCAGCAAACAAAGTTAATCAATGCGTTGCCAATAATTTTTATCGGCAGCCTTGCATTTGATGTTTTTTAACGAATTTTGTTATAAATTATTAAAAATTAATGGAACGTACCACCGAAAGGGAATCGCATTATAAAAACCTGGAGTTGCAATCGGTAAAAGAAATCCTGGAAAACATAAACCGGGAAGACCAGACGGTACCACTTGCGGTGGCCAAAGCATTGCCTCAGATTGAGGCGCTGGCCACCATAACCGCCGAAAAGATGAAGCATGGCGGCCGCCTTTTTTACATTGGTGCCGGTACCAGTGGCCGCCTTGGTGTGGTTGATGCGTCAGAGTGCCCGCCAACATTTGGTGTTCCGTTTGACATGGTAGTAGGGTTGATAGCCGGCGGCGATGGAGCAATTCGTAAGGCCGTTGAATTTGCAGAAGACAACGCCGAACTTGCCTGGCACAACCTGTTGGAGTATAATGTGACAGAAAAAGATGTAGTGGTAGGTATTGCCGCATCGGGCACTACGCCCTATGTAATTGGGGGGCTTAAAGCAGCAAACAGTCATAACATGGTTACCGGTTGTATAGTTTGCAATAGTGGCAGCCCTGTTGCGGCTGCTGCCCAATACCCGGTTGAAGTAGTTACCGGGCCTGAGTTTTTAACCGGATCGACCCGGATGAAGGCAGGCACCGCCCAAAAACTGGTTTTAAATATGCTAAGCACCAGTGTAATGATTCAGCTGGGTAAGGTAAAAGGGAATAAAATGGTTGATATGCAATTAAGTAACGATAAGCTGATTGACCGTGGCACCCACATGGTAATGGACGAAACCGGCCTGGCCGAAGCTGAAGCCGCCACCCTGTTAAAAAAATACGGTAGTGTAAGAGCTGCTGTTGATAATTATAAAACTGCTTGATGTGCAGATATGCAGATTTCAGATGTGCAAATGATGTTATTAACTTTAACATCTGCACATCTGAAATTTGAAATCTGCACATTTGAAATTTGCACATCTGAACAATGCACGAGATAGAACCATATTACCGCTGGAGGGATGATTACATAGCAGCCGAAGACGAATATTCGCCTTTTTATGCTACGGAGTATAGTGAGTTTGAGTTTGATAAGCAGGTATACAACTATCTGCTGCATCCACAATGGGATTCGTTCGGCTCCAACACGTTATACATGAAGGTGCTGTATGCCGATTATGAAAAAGGCTATACCATTATTGAGTTTATAGGCGAGTGGAATGATGCCATTAACAACGATATCATGATGCTGAAACGCGAGATACTGGAGTTGATGATTGATAACGGTATCAATCATTTTATACTGATAGGCGAAAATATCCTCAACTTCCACTCTTCAGATGACTGTTATTACGAAGAGTGGTTTCAGGATGTTGAAGACGGATGGATAGCTGGCGTCAACTTCCGCGAGCACGTGATTGACGAATTTAAGCGTAATAATATTGATTACTACATCAACTTTGGTGGCCAGTTAGATGATCTGGGCTGGCGCAGCCTTAAGCCCATCCAGGTGTTTAAAAAAGTGGAAGAACAGATGGTGAGGAGGCTGAATTAGCCCCTGTAAGTCTCCCCTACCGGGGGAGATTTAGAGGGGGCTGCCGCTCAATACGTTTCATGTATCCATGTCATCACCCTAACCATTTCGCCCCTGATATCTTTAGCGGGCCGGGTAAAATTGTTATTCATGAAAGCGAAGGCCAGGTGCTTGCCCTTACGGGTTACCAGGTAACCGCTTTGATTATGATTATTGGATAACGATCCGGTTTTAGCCCAAACAAAAGCCTTCCCGTTATCTGTTTTATAGGCATTTTTAATGGTACCGGTTAGCCCCCCCGCAGGCATCAGGCTGTGCAGCAGTGTATCACTTTTAACTTCGCCGGCAATTTTGCATAGTAATTTTACCATGCTGCGCGGGGTAAACAGATTGTAACGCGACAGGCCCGATCCGTCTACCCATTGCGGCTCATCGGGTAAATCATTTAAAAAGTGCTTTTTCGAGTAATTGATTACCGAATCGGCGTTCAGCATATTAAACTTTACCGACGAGCAAACCAGCAGCAATTGTTCGGCAATAAAATTATCGCTGGGCTGCAGCATTCGTCGGTACACAGAATCGGCGTTGGTGTTATAAATTGTTTTAGCTGAGTTGCTGATGGGCAAGTACGTTAGGTAAACAGGTTTTTTTAACGTATCTTCCAACAATGCTTTTGTAAGCATGTCGCTTGTTTTCCAGGGTACCAACTGGTTGAATTTTTTAGGAATGTCTGTTTGCGGATAAGCAAAACGGTTAGTTAATAAATCGCGCTGTACTTTAAATCCGGCGGGCTTAAAGTCGGGGTCGCGGGTTAAAAATCTTTTAAAGTATTGCGGTTTTACCTGCAGGTTTCCATCGGCATCGCCATATAAAAACACTTCGTTATCTTCTATCGGGAAAACGCTTAGCTCCTGCTGGTAATCGTCGTTATAATCATCCCATCCCCATCCCGGGCCAAAAATTTTACCGGTATAACCGGTGGCCGACCAATACAGGTTTTTATTACTGTTTTTTAAAAAACTTAAGCCTTTAATTCCTTTAAGATCGCTGTGTAAAAAGGATGGGTCGCCGGTGCCCCAAAATACCAACGAATCATTGTGCACCTCGTACTTTAATGCGGGTATCGAATCGCCCAGCATTTTAAGGCAGGTATAAAAAGTAAACAGTTTGGTGTTTGATGCGGGGGTAAAATATTTATCAGAATTTAACTCAAATACCATCTTTTTTTGGTCCATATCGTACAAAGCAAAACCGGTAAAATGATCATTGGACACCTGCGATTGCTCAAACTGCTTTTTAATATTCCGTTTATTAATGGAATGGCTTTGAATACTGCAACTCCCCAATAATAAACCGTAAATTGTTATCAGAAACGTAAATGTTGTGCCCCGCATAAATATTTATTTATTTAACCAATTAATGTTGTAAATTTAATATTACCAATTATACCAAATTGTTACTTAAGCTATTTCATAAACTAAAGCATTTCCGGTCGTTGTGGCTCTTGTGCCTGCTGGCATTTTGTTTCACAACAGCCCGTGCACAGTACTTTGATTTAGATGCCCGCAAAAAAAAAGTAACCATACCTTTTAGGCTGGTGCGTAACCTTATGGTTATTAAATTAAGCATCAACAACAGGGGGCCGTTTAATTTTATTTTAGACACCGGCGTTGGCCTTATGATTATAACCGACCCTAAGTTAGCCGATTCTATCAGCATACCTAATAAACGCACCTTAAAGATACCCGGACTTGGCGAAGGTGCCGATGCCGAAGCGTATGTAACTTCGGCCTTAAAAATAGATATTCCGGGCCTGGTAAGTTACGATGTGGCGGCGGCTATATTAAAAAAAGATCTTTTCAGCTTATCGGGTTATGCAGGCATGCCTATACACGGGCTTATAGGATACGAGTTTTTCAACAACCTTGCCGTTAAAATAGATTTTCAGGATAGCACAGTTACTGTTACGCGGCCAAAAGACCTTAAAGTTTTCAGGAAGGGTACGCAGATACCCATAACTATTGAAGATAGAAAGCCTTATGTAGTAAGTAATGTGGTGTTGCAGGGGGGGCGTGTTGTAAAAAGCAAACTAATTATTGATCTTGGAGCCGGGCACCCGATATCGCTTGAAAAGATTATACCATTATACGGGTTGCCACAAAAATTTATCGCGTCGGCCAACCTCGGGATTGGTTTAAACGGGCCTATTAATGGGTTCATTGCCCGTTTGGAGTCGCTCGAGATAGGCAAGTTTAAAATTAAAGGCATTATATCATCCTTTCCCGACGACGGCAATAACCAAACCCGGCTTTCGGTACCCAGGGATGGTAACCTGGGCATTGGTGTGCTTAAGCGGTTCTCGGTTATCTTCGATTATACAGGTAATTCTATGTATCTGAAACCCAATGCCAATTTTAAACAGCCCTTTGAACATGATATGAGCGGCATTGAATACTATGCCGCGGGCGCTAATTTGGATAGGGTAATTATTAACCGCGTGGAGCCCGGCTCGGCCGGCGACGAAATAGGACTGGAGCGGGATGACGAGATAGTTGCCATTAACTTTAAGCCGGTTTCGAAAATGAGCCTTGAAGAAATTGACGAATTATTCCGCTCGAGAAATGACAGGAGCCTTTTGTTGGATGTTTTTCATGATAAAAGGCTGGATAAGGTAGTGCTTACCTTAAAACGCAGAATTTGATTGCCTCTTTTTATTTAATTAAGCCCCTGTTTTATAAAAAACGGTAAACTTTGCATAAGTTTACGTTTTAAGTAGACTAATTAATGAAGAAAAACCCTGTGGCAGGCCAGTTTATGCGCGGCACTGCGTTAATTTTAACCGTTTTGGCTGCCTCCTGCGCCACAAAAAAGCAAACGGCAAATCAAACTTTAACCCTTAAAACAACAGCTGGCCCCGGTGGTACAACTGCTACCGCTACCGTTGGCGCCCCTAAAAAAGAGGGCATCAAGAAATTCAGCGACCTGATTACGGGTAAAATGAAAGCTGATAGCGGATTGTTTAATACCTATAAGGTTGATGGCAAGTATTACTGTGAAATTCCAGATTCATTGCTAAGCCGCGAAATGCTTGTTGTAACCCGCTATGTGAAAACTCCGGCCGGTTTAAGAACATTTGGTCAGCAATACGGCGGCGAACAGCTTAACGAGCAGGTTTGGAAATGGGAGCGCCATGACAAACAGGTTTTTATTCGTGTACCCAGTTATAGTGTAAGGGCCGATAGTACATCTGATATGTATCAATCGGTTAAAAACTCAAATCTTGATGCCGTTTTGGCTTCTTTTGATATCAAGGCTTTTAATAAAGATACTACCGGTGTTTTAATTGATGTAACAGATTTTTACAACGGCGATATTGCCGCGATAGGTTTATCTGATGATGTAAAAAAAGCCTATAAAATTTCGGGTGTTGATGGCGCACGGTCGTACATCGATACCATTAAAAGCTTCCCCATTAACCTGGAGGCCCGTACATTAAAAACCTACCGTTCTGGCGAGTCGCCGACGGATAACTCAAACGGTGCGGTAACGTTCGAATTAAATACCTCAATGGTATTATTGCCAAAAACACCAATGAAACCACGCATCAGCGATGCAAGGGTCGGTTTTTTTGGCCAGCGCCAAACTGATTATGGTACCGATAAGCAAAAATCGGAGGTTACAGCCTATATACACCGCTGGAAACTGGAACCAAAAGACCCGGCAGCTTATGCCAAAGGACAACTGGTTGAACCTAAAAAGCAAATTATTTACTACATTGACCCTGCCACACCAAAAAAATGGGTGCCATACTTAATTGCCGGTATAAACGACTGGAATAAGGCGTTCGAAGCCGCGGGCTTTAAAAATGCCATTGTAGGGAAAGAAGCGCCAACAAAAAAGCAGGATCCTGAATTTAGTACCGAAGATGCCCGCTATAGTGTTATCCGCTACTTTGCGTCTGATGTCGAAAATGCTTACGGCCCGCACGTATCCGACCCACGAAGCGGCGAAATATTAGAAAGCCATGTTGGCTGGTACCATAATGTAATGAATCTGCTGCGCGATTGGTACCTGATACAAACTGCAGCTGTTAATCCTGCCGCACGCAAAGCCCAGTTTACCGATGAGCAAATGGGCGAGCTGATTCGTTTTGTATCATCGCATGAAATTGGCCATACCCTGGGTTTGCCGCACAATTTTGGTTCAAGCTATGCTTATGCGGTTGATTCGTTACGCTCAAAATCGTTTACGGATAAGCATGGTACCGCGCCATCAATTATGGATTATGCCCGTTTTAACTATATCGCCCAACCTGGCGATAATGTAACGCACCTTTACCCGCAAATTGGCGAGTACGACCTTTGGGCTGTAAAATGGGGTTATAGCTGGTTCCCCGGCAATAAAACTGCCGATGAGGAGAAAGATATTCTGGCCGATTGGACAAACAAAAAAGCAGGTAACCCCTTGTACTATTTTGGCCGCCAGGGCACATCAATTGATCCGCGCCTGCAAAATGAAGATTTGGGCGATAATGCGATGAAGGCGAGTACGTATGGCATTGCCAACCTGAAACGCATTTTACCAAACCTTGAAAAATGGACCTATCAAAAAAATGAAGACTATAGTGATGTAAGCGAGCTCTACAACGAGGTTTTGGGTCAGTATTCCCGTTATATGGGTCATGTAACCACTAACATTGGCGGTATGAACGAAAACTTTAAAACGTATGATCAAAAAGGCCCGGTTTATGATTTTATAGGTAAAGCCTTGCAACATGATGCGGTGGTTTTTTTAAATAAACAAATATTTACCACCCCTTATTGGCTTATTGATAAAGCCGAGCTGGGCAAGTTTGATAATGGCGTAATGTACAACCGCATTAAAGGGATGCAGGTAGCTGTGCTTGGCAATGTACTAAGCCAATCAAGGCTGGCCCGTATGTATGATAATGAAGCCAAAAACGGCACCGCCGCTTATACCGTAGCCAATTTGCTGGATGACCTGCGCCCAGGCATTTTTGCAACCGGCAAGCCAGATGCATTTAAACGCAACCTGCAGCGCGGATACGTGGAAAACCTAAGGAGTTTATTGACTGATGATTTCAGGGGCTTCCCGGGCTTCCCGCCGCAGGTATTAGCCTCATTTGGGTTAACACCAATCAATATGGCTTTATCGGATATCAGGCCTATGGTACGTGCCGAATTAAAGAAAATTGATGCCAGCCTACCAAAAGGAGGCGATGCATTAACTGCTGCACATTATGCTGATTTAAAGCTGCGCATAAAAGAAGCGTTAAACCCAACAAGGCCAATAGTAAACATACCCGGTGCTGGTGTGATACGTGGCATCAATGGCGAAGAAATATTGAAAGAATATACAGGCAAAGGGTACCTTAATTGCTGGCCAAAAACAAATGTGGATAACTAATTTGTCTTTTAGGTAAAGATAGCCGAATAAAAAGCCTGCTTAATAATTTACTTAAGCAGGCTTTTTTTATGATTTTGGCATGCATTGATGCCTGGGAAAAATTCTTTTACTATTGAACAATTAGCAGCAATAAAACAGGCGTTATTTAAGCTGACTTATGTTTTCAAAAAATGCAACCTGTATATCGAGCAGCGATTTTACATTTATTTTTTCGCCGTAGGCATCAAAGCAAAGAAATTGGGTGCTTTCTGGATGATTTCTCCTGGCTTTCTCAAAAAAATTGAAAGTTTCAAAAAAATAATGATTGATTGTAACATTATTTTTACCATTGGTTTGCGAGGCATTGAGTCTGAAGCCGATCGCATCCATCCAATTATGGACCTTTGCGTGTAAATTATTGCTGATCTTGTTCATAGGTTAAATGTTTTTTAAGTATAACGAAATCATTTGACGTTTTGTTACACCGTCTTTTAGACATTTGTTTAATAACTATGTGGATAATCATCTGTGGATAATCATCACGGCTAAAATTTTAATTAATAATAAAAATAACGTTTTCTGCCGCTGTTTCGTGTAACTAATTATCCACACATCCGTACTAAAGCATACTATATACTACTAAAAATATTTGTTATGGGAAAACTACGACTTTTACTACCCGTTTTATTGCTTTGCATGATTAGCATAAATTCATGCAAAAGGGATAAAACACCCGGCCCAACCGGGGCTACAGGTGCTGATGGGGCACAGGGGCCAAAAGGAGATACAGGTGCAACAGGGCCGCAGGGGCCGCAAGGCGCAACAACGGGTATACCTGGCCCAACAGGAGCAACCGGAGCTACGGGAGCCACAGGTGCTACCGGCCCTATTGGCCCGCAAGGGCCGGCAGGGGCCACAGGTGCTACCGGGGCAACCGGAGCTACTGGCCCTATTGGGCCACAAGGACCGGCAGGTCCAATTGGTGCTACGGGAGCAACCGGCGCTACGGGGGCAACCGGAGCTACGGGAGCTACAGGTGCAACCGGCGCTACAGGTGCAGTTGGGCCAAGAGGTCCTGCAGGACCAACTGGTGCAACCGGCGCTACAGGCGCTACAGGAGCAACCGGTGCTACGGGTGCAACTGGTGCTACCGGCCCACAAGGACCGGCAGGACCACAAGGGCCGGCAGGAGCTGATGGAACTACTAACATCAAAAGTTATATAATAACCAATCAAAATGTGAGTTCGGCTGCGGCAACCAGGCTTAATGTACCGGCAATTACTCAGGAAATTGTTAATAGCGGGCTTGTTTTAGTGTATTTAAGGGTAACTGGTACATCAAGCTTTTACGCTTTACCTTTCATCAGGATTACCAATGCCATATACCAATCGGATGTGGGCTTAGGCTTTGTAAATGTAATAGCTAATTTCAACTCGCCCGGCTATGATTTTAAAGTTGTGGTGATTCCTGGCGGCAGTGTAACTACTTTACAGGTTACCCACCCCGGCCTCAACTTTAAAAACTATAACGAAGTTGCATCGGCATTGCACTTGAATTAATTTAAAACTGACTGATCTTATAATAACACCCAAGCCCGGCAATGCCGGGCTTTTTTTTGCTCATATATGTAACAATAATATGATTGATAGGCCTTTAATAGCCGAATGTGTAACAATTATATGTTTATTATTTAATATGCCCTTTATATGTTGAACATTTGCACTTTAACTGTGTCTTTAACACAAATAAATACACTTGTAGCTCAGCATATATCATGAAACCCCTAATTTTAATTTTAAGTATTTTTTTGTTAAGCGCCTTTGGCACATATGCCCAAACTGCACGCGATATCAGTGGTACCATTGCAGATACCGCCAAACTTAGCTTACCCGGTAGTAGTGTAAAACTGGTTAACGATGCCGGCGATAGTTCATTAACCGTTGCCGATGCTAATGGTAAATTCAGGTTCCCTGGCGTTAAAGGCAGTAAAATAACGCTTACGATATCGTCAATTGGGTTTACAGCCATAAAAAAACACTTTGCATTGGAGGATAATACCAAGCCGGTAGATTTAGGTTTGATATTATTAAAGGCCGAAACAAATTTGCTTGGCCAGGTAAACATTGTAGGAGCCGCCAACCCCATTACCCTTAAAGAGGATACGGTAATATACAACGCTGCTGCTTACAAAGTACGCGCGAACGCGCCCACCGAAGATTTGATAAAAAAGCTTCCTGGTGTGGATGTGGATGTAAACGGCAATATTACCACGCAGGGCAAGCAGGTTACCAAAGTGCGGATAAACGGCAAGGATTATATGGGCGGCGATGTGCAGAGCGCTACCAAAAACCTGCCTGCTGATATCATCGAGAACATACAGATGATTGATGATTACGGCGATCAGGCCAATCTTACAGGTATTAAAACCGGCGACCCTACCAAAGTAATGAACATTACCATTAGGAAAGATAAAAACTATGGCTATACAGCCCAGGCTACTGCAGGCGATGGTCGCGATGCCTTGCCACAAGACCAGGGGGTACCCAATAAAAACCGCTACATAGGATCATTAAATATTTTCAATTTCCACGGCGATCAGCAAATTGCGGTGCAGGGAAGTATCAATAACACCAATGTTAACACCTTTTCGTTCGGCACTACAGGTGGCGGCGGCGGTGGTGGTTTTGGCGGCGGTGGCGGCCGTGGCAACGCGGGCCGTGGCGGTGGTGGCGGCGGAAGCCTTATTACCGCTCAAAATGGCTTAACCGATGCAAAATCAATAGGCGTAAACTTTCGCGATCAGTGGGGCAAAAATCTTGCTGTATATGGTAGTTATAGCTTTGCAGATAATACCACAAGCACCAATAACAATATTTTTCAGCAAAACACCTCGGCAGCCAACCCAAGCGAGCAGCACCAGCTAAGCCTCGAAAAAGATCAGAATATAAATCACCGGTTTAACTGGAACATGGAGTATAAGCCGGATACTGTTAATTACTTAAAGGTGGTGCCATCTTTTTCATACGGCAGCACCAATACCAATGAATCGGATAGTGTAAACCTTACCAGGAAAGGAACCCTTGCTTCGGCATACACTTCTACTACCAATGGCGATTCGCAATCGCCTAATTACGGTATTACAGCATTGTATAACCATAGATTTCCGCACCGCCGTAACCTGAGTATTTTTGCATCGGCAAGCTCGGCGCCAACCACATCATATCAAAACCCTATTTATAATTTTGTTCCGGGTACACAGCAAACCGCTCCCGAAAACCAGATTATTAATACGTATAGCCGTACCAATAGCGTTGGCGTAAACCTATCGTACCTTGAGCCATTGGGCGCACGTTCATATTTAGAGCTTAATTACGCCTTAAACCATTCGGCAACGGTAAATAATAAGGAAACTGACACGCTAAGCAACGCCCAAACGTGGAATGTGTACGATTTGCTGTCGAACAAATTTGATTATACGTTTACCACCAATAAGGTTGGCTTAAACTATCGGTTCATCGAGAAAAAGTATAACTATACTTTAGGCTTAGCCGTGCAGCCCTCAACGTTAGATGGCCACTCCGTATCAAACGATAACATCCCGGATACGCATAAAAACACCTTTAATATTATACCTACTGCCCGCTATATTTATAATTTTTCGCGCAGCAAAACATTCGCGGTTAACTATAACGGCTCAAACGCGGCACCAAGCTTTACGCAGTTGCAGCCAGTTATCGATTTTTCAAATGCGCTATACCCGGTTCAGGGTAACCCATACCTGAAACCTGCGTTTACCAACAATATATCTATCAGGTATAACAACTTTAGCTTTACAACGGGTAATGTGTTTTTTGCCAACTTTACTTACCAAAACATATCTAACCAGGTTGTAACTAATACCATTACATCAAACACCTCAAACAGGATATTTACCCAATACCTGAATGCCGATGGCTTTTATAATTTTACCGGCCGGGTTACTTACTCCAAACCATGGGCCGAGCGCAAATATTCAGTTACGCTTAATGGTACCGCCCAATATAATAATAACGTAGGCTACTTAACCAGCCTGACCGACCTTGACCCGCTGGCGGCCACGCCTGATCAGATAGCTTCTGCGCAACAAAAAAACACAGCTAAAAACCTGGTTTTTACTCCCGAAATACGGTTCAGGGTAGATTTGCCAAATATCATCGATGCGCAAATTTTAACCAACTATGCCATCAACAGGACAACCAACTCGGTAAAGAATGATATTAACGATGGTTTAACCAATATCAGAACCTGGAACATTGGCCTTAACGGGAAAAACTATTTTGGCGATTGGGTATTTAGCTACGATTATACCAAGGCAACCAATTACGGTTATGCTTCAATCATTAAAGTAACTAACCCTAATATTTTAAATATGTATGTGGAACGCCGGTTCTTAAAAAACAAGGTAGCTACCCTGCGGCTATCGGCTTTCGATTTATTTAATCAAAACACCGGTTATTCATCAACCACAACAGCCAGTTCAACTACCGTATCAAACGTAAACAGGCTTGCGCGTTATTACCTGCTTACCTTTACACTGCGCCTGCAAAAATTTGCGGGTAAAGCGCCAACCCAGGACATCAGGGGCGACAGGCCGCGCGGCGAACGTGGTGGCCGCGGCGATGGCGGTGGGCCAGGCGGTGGCGGTCCTGGCGGCGGCGGTCCGGGCGGTCCGCAATAAAAGGCATAAACTAACAAGGCCCTATCCTGAGCAGATGGGGCCTTGTTATATACTGTAGAATAAAAATTTAATGATTATTAACTAATCAGCACCTTGCTGATTACCTTTTCCAATTCTTCCAGGTCAAACGGTTTGGCAAGATAAGTTTGGGCACCGGCATTGCTGGCCAGGATCTGGATATCGCTATTGGCCGAAAAGTAAATTACCGGGATGTTTTTTAATGCTTCCGATTTCTTTAACGTTTGGGTGGCAATAATGCCGCCAGCATCTGGAATCCAGTTATCCATAAGTATAACATCCGGTAAAACACCAGATACTTTTTCCGTTATATTATTGCAATCAGTGAAGGTAAAAACTTCCCAGCCTTGCTCTTCTAAAATATAACTACATATAGAAAGGATGTCTTCGTCATCATCAAAAATGATGATCTTTTTATTCGGGTCTCTCATGCGGATAGTGCAAGTGAAAATATAGCTTATTTTTAATAAAAGCAAATAAATTTAGGTTCTAATTAAATGGTGCTTTTCCGGGTCTTTAACTCGCCCTTTCAAATACACGTTTCTTGTCAGATTAACAGTTCAGACCTTTGTATCCGTGTTCTCTGAAGTCTTTGTGTACCAAATACACGTAAATTGTTGGTTACTTAATAATTTATGCCTTTATATACCAAAAACAATAATAAATTTACTCAACCAATTGCCTTCCGGCCTTTTTTCCTGTTTTGGATTATGTATAACCCGTTAAATATTTGTTTGATGAATAAACATGTCATTTCGTTTTTATCGGCGGCAGCGCTGATGTGTACCGCTACCATAGCATCAGCTCAAAAAACAACAGCGGCCAGTGTTTGGCTTACTAAAGCCGATAGGTCGGCATTGTTTGCCAGGCAAAAAGAAACGCAGGAGTTTAAAACAGGGGGCAAGCCCAATGAAATTACCATTACGGTGAATGATAAGCAAACTTACCAGCCCATTGATGGTTTTGGCTTCGCGCTTACCGGCGGCAGCGCCATGCACATCATCCGCATGAATGCCGATAGCCGCGCCGCGCTGTTAAAAAACTTGTTTGCCTTTAATGACAACAACATTGGCGTAAGCTATTTGCGGTTGAGCATAGGCGCATCTGATTTAAATGAAAAAGTTTTCTCGTACGATGACATGCCCGCCGGCCAAACCGACCCCACATTAAAACATTTTGACCTTGGCCCCGATAAGCAGGACGTAATACCGGTGATGAAACAAATACTGGCCATTAACCCCTCAATAAAAATATTGGGTTCGCCATGGTCGCCCCCGGCATGGATGAAAACCAACAACGATACCCGCGGCGGCAGGTTAAAGCCCGAATATTGGGGTACCTATGCTAAATACCTGGTAAAATATATACAGGGGATGAAGGCACAGGGCATAAACATAGATGCCATTACCGTACAAAACGAGCCTTTACATCCCGGCAACAATCCCAGCTTACTGCTGGTTGCCCCTGATGAAGGTGCTTTTATTAAAAACAACTTAGGCCCTGCCTTTAAGGCAGCAGGCATCAAAACAAAAATTATTTTGTACGATCATAACTGCGACCGGCCCGACTACCCAATTTCGATATTAAACGACAAAGCGGCAGCAAAATATATTGATGGCTCGGGTTTTCACTTATATGGCGGCGATATCAGCGCCCTAAGTACCGTTCACTACGCCCACCCGGAAAAGAACGTTTACTTTACCGAGCAGATGGTGGTTGAGCCCGAAAACGAATCGACCATTGATATGAGGTGGCCGCTAAAGCACCTGATTATTGGCGCAACCCGCAACTGGAGCCGCAACGTACTGGAATGGAACCTGGCCGCCGACCAGGATTATAAACCTTATACCGATAGGGGAGGATGCCCGTCATGCCAGGGCGCGATTACCATCAATAAAAACGAGGTAAAAAAAAATGTGGCTTATTATACCATTGCGCACGCATCAAAATTTGTAAGGCCAGGTTCGGTACGCATAGCATCAAACAACCTGGATAAATTGCCAAACGTGGCTTTTAAAACCCCCGATGGCAAAAAGGTTTTAATAGTGGCCAACACAAGCGAAGCTGCACAGGATTTTGATATCAGCTACGCCGGCAAAACGCTTGCTGCTCATTTGGATAAAGGATCTGTTGGTACTTATACCTGGTAGAATTAGAATCAAGAGTCAAGAATTAAGATAAGCGCAAAAGGCTGTTATTTTTTTCTCGATTCTTGGCTCTCTTAAAATAAACGTTATAATAATCGCTAATAACATGTTAACAAAATCTGTTAAAAATATATTTTCTTGCAAGGGCTTGCTGGTATTGGCCGCGGCCTCCTTTATATCGGTACAAAGCCAGGCACAACAGGGCTTTTTAAAGGCCGACGGTAAAAAAATAACCGACGAAAAAGGCAAAAACGTGCTGCTGCGCGGCATGGGTCTTGGCGGCTGGATGCTACAGGAGGGCTACATGTTGCATGTAACCAAAGATAGCCGCCAGTACCGCATCCGCGAGCGGCTGGAGGAGCTGATGGGGCCGGCAGAAACCAAAGAGTTTTACGATACCTGGCTGGCCAACAACACTCGCAAAATTGACGTGGATTCGATGCACCGATGGGGCTTTAACTCGGTTAGGCTGCCCATGCATTATAACCTGTATACGCTCCCTATAGAAAAAGAACCCGTTGCCGGGAAAAATACCTGGATAGACAAAGGGTTTAAAATGACCGACGACCTGCTGGCCTGGTGCAAGGCCAACCATATGTACCTGATACTTGATTTGCATGCCACCCCGGGCGGCCAGGGTAACGATCTGAACATATCCGACAGGAATACCGATAACCCCTCGTTGTGGGATAGCGAGGCCAACAAGCAAAAAATGATTGCCCTTTGGCATAAACTGGCCGACAGGTATAAAAACGAACCTAACATAGCCGGTTATGATATTATTAACGAACCCAACTTTGGCTTTGATGACCCGGCGAATGATAAAAATGGCCTGAAGGAAAAAACCAATGCTCCGCTAAGAAAATTGATGGTTGATATTACAACGGCGATACGCCAGGTTGATAAAAAGCACATTATTATTATTGAAGGTAATGGCTGGGGCAACAACTATAACGGCATTTTGCCGACCTGGGATAAAAACATGGTGCTTAGCTTTCACAAATACTGGAACTATAACGACCAAAAATCAGTAGAGCATATTGTAAAAACCCGCGACCAGTACAACATTCCCGTATGGCTTGGCGAAACCGGCGAAAACTCCAACGTGTGGCTAACCGAAGCTATTGGCCTGTTAGAGAAAAATAATATCGGCTGGGCGCTTTGGCCGTTAAAAAAGATGGGGAATAATAATCCTATAGAGATACCATCTAACCCGAATTATGATGATGTTACCAACTATCTGAACACCGGCCGTAACAAGCCCAAAGAAAGTAATGTTTACAGCGGCACTTTAGAAATGGCCACTTATGCCAAACTGGAAAACGCCATTATTCACCATGATGTGATAGATGCTATTTTCAGGCAGCCCCACACCACAGCAACCAAACCGTTTAAGGCCAATAAGATTACCAATGGCACTATCATCAACGCTGTAGATTATGACCTGGGCCGCAACGGCTACGCCTATTTCGATACCGATACTGCCGACTATCACGTATCAACCGGTAAATACGGCAAAGGCAACAATGGGCACATGTATCGTAACGATGGGGTAGATATCGCTAAAGATTCTGCCGCCTACAGCAGTTATTATGTAACCGATATTGAAAAAGGCGAATGGCTGCAATACACACTGAAAACCACGACATCCGGCAGCTACACCGTAAAGCTTAAAGTAGCGGCAGCAGCCGATGATGGCAAAATAACCCTAAATGTTAATGGAGCCACTCAAGCTATCAATGTACCCGCCACAGGCGGCTTTAAAAAATGGCAGGTTATTGAGCTGAAAAATATCCGATTAAAAGCCGGTATTAATAAAGTTAGAATTTATGTGGATATGGGAGGCTTTAACCTGCATTGGATGAAGTTTGATAAGGAGAAATAATAGAGTATCAGCTTAAAATCCGGGCCAATTCTTTAATAAGAGTTGGCCCGGAACTTTTTACAAGGCAGGTAATGGCCACACTTGACAGGACATAACTGAAAAGAATAAGCACTAAAAATTTGGCGTACATACATATTGATACTTTTACTTTTTAACACTCACCTCGGTAATGGCCGTTCTGCGGGTGGCAGTATAAACAACACCGTTTACCATTTCGTACCCGGTAGAAACACTTTGCGAATAGCGTTTTAAAATAATGCCGGTGAGGTTGTCTATCAATATTGATCCGTTAATGCGGCTATTTAAATTGCCGCCTAAAACAGATGTTTTATAGGTTATTGTGGTAGTACGCCCGCTTACAGCGTAAATAGTATAACTGGTTTCGGCAGCTTTGGTGGCGTCTGTCCACGTGTAACCTTTTTTTAGTGCTGGGTTTACAGGGAAGTCGACCATAAACTGCAGGGTGCTGCCGGGTAATAACCGCTCGGGCTGGATGCCGGTGAACGACAACAGCGTATCATCTACAGATACAGGGCGTTTTAAATTCAATACTTCGCCTTTATGATTTACCGTAACCATTGGCCGGGTATTTACCATTTTTTGCAAACCTGCATGGATAATAGAATTTGGATCGCCTGGCCTGGCCGAATTATATACCAGGTTTTGATCCATCGCATTTACGGTATCAATCAACTTATCGGTTATGATGGTAACGGAGGCGTTCTTTTCGGTTGCATCTATTACTTTGTAGGTTTTTACAATGTTTGAAATCGAACCGACACGTAGCGTTTGACCGCCCCGTTGTAAAACACAATTTGATTTGGTGATAACCTGCCGTTGAAATTCATCGCCTATTTTAAATCTAATCTGCGCACAGGTAACACTGCCAATAAATGTTAGTGTTATAATTAATATATGTTTTAAATATACCATGATTGCTATCTGGCCTATTACTAAGCCGGCCTGTTTTATTTTTTAACTGATTTAGATTTAACTTTTTTTGCGCCTTTTATACTACCTGTTCTGCCTTCTTTTACGGTCACGGTAATCAGCTTGAAATTGGCATTTTCAGGAATCCCCGGGCTGGGCCAAGGTTCTAATCCGCCCCCGTTTGCCGGCGGGTTAGGCATGGCGGGGGTAAGTACCTCAGGCATAGCAGGCATTAATACGTTTGCAGGCGCGGGTTGGCCCGATGGAACCGGCTCGGCAGGCAAAGCGGGCAATTCGGGCGATGCAGGTATCGGCAGCTCGGGAATTGATGTTACCGGTAAATCACGCAGGGATTGTTTTGGCAACCCGGGAGTTTCGGGCGCTCCGGGCATAGGAATTTCGGGCAGGTTGGCCTCAATACCCAATATAGTTGGCTGATCGGGCGTATTTACCACCGGCGACACCGTTGAAACAGCGGCCAAAACCGGCATTTGCACGGGAGGCGCCGGCGGTAACGAAACCGGAGGAATATCGCTCAGGCTAAGCGCAACGGGTTTATCCAACGGAGGCTTACCATTGGTGCCCCCTTTTACCTGGGTACCAGGATGTAAGGGTGGTGGTACAGGCGGCGGTACGTTCCAATCGGACTGATTGGTTCTGCTTTGGGCTATCACCTGGTTTAGGCAGCAGGCAATGGTTATAATAGTAAAAACCAAGGCCATCAGCATTTTGCTGCGGACTTTGATTTTCCTTGTTTTTTTGATCAGGTATGTTTCCATTAAATGACTATCTTTTTTATAAAAGCTGTTAGCTTGTTATAAAATGATTGATTATGTTTTGTTGAAATATATAATGTAAGTTGTTGGTCCTTTTATTGGTTTGCGCCCAGCGTAGGCAATCCATATTAAAGTTAGCTTTTTTTAACTTATTAGCACTCAAAATCAGCAGTAACAAACGCTTTCGGGGTTACGCTGCCAAGCCGCCTTTTCTGTTTTCCTTTTCATCGTACTAATTATTTGTAAATCTACACTTTATTGACTCTCCCAAAAATACCAATTGCTTTGTATTGTGTGCTTTTTTTTAACTCTATAAAATTGTGGTATGCAAAACTTAATAAATATCGCCGGCAGTTGCAGGCTGTATTTATAGGTTGCTAAATCAATTTGTTTCACCTAAAATTAAGGGATATGACAACCATTTTAGAATATTTAGCTTATTGTACCCCAGTTGTATTTGTAGTGTTATCACGGTTATACAACCTGAAATTTAACAGGTTGCGCGGTACAGGCAAGATACCCGATATAGAGGGGGCGAAGCGAAGGCAAACACTGTTTTCGGTATTGGCCATATTATCGGCATTACTGGTAGTTGTTATACAATCGCAGTTTTTTTTTCGAGGCTTATAATTACTATCTTTAACTGGGGGCATACACCCGGGATATGAAATACTTGTTTTTGCTTTTGTTTCTTTCAATTATCCTTCCGTGTTCCGGTCAGAATATTGATAGTTTAAGAAAAATAGTGGTTGGTAATTTACCAGCCACTATGCGCTTAACCGGCGCCGAAAAAACTGTGGCTTATCTGACCGCAAAAAATACAGAAGAAATTTTGCCTGTTGCCCGGATAGGGCTAAATCTTGCTATGAGGCTTCATGATAAAAAAGTAACCGGTTTAATGCTAAGAAGCATAGCTGCAATTTATTTTTTTAAAGGCAATTATGATTCTACAGCCCATTATTGCGATAAGGCGGCGAATGTGTTGGCGGCCATAAACCAGCAGCATGTTTTGGCCGATGACTATATGCGGTTGGCAGAGGTGTATGCCAGGCAAAAAAATTACGATAAGGCCATTAGTCTTTACAACGCGGCGATAGACCTGGCACCCAAAACAGGCACTCGCCAAACGCTGATGTTTGCCTTAAGCGGCCTTGGCCGGCTGTATGAAGCCAGGCAAAATTACCAGGAGGCGCTAAATTATTACAAGCAATCTTTTGACATCGGCGATTCGATTGATTTTGTAAAAAAAGCGAAGGCAAATACCTCTGAAGCTTACAGCCATAGTTTTATGGGCGATGTTTTGGGGAGCATGAAACAAAAAAACATCCAGGTGCCCGATATTTTAAAAACGATAGAAACTAAAAAAGCATTAAGTGATACCCTTGCGCTTACCATTAATTATTTTAACCTGGGCCAGTTATATAAAAGCAAAAAGATGTATCCTCAGGCGCTGGATGCTTTGCAAAATTGTTTGCAATACGCAACACAGATAAATTATACCGACATGCAAAACAGTGCTGTTAACGAGATAGCCGATTTGTATGGGCAAATGGGCAATTACAAACAATCGCTTTTTTATTTAAAAAAGCATGCCACATTAAGTACTACAAAAAACTCAAAAACCATTGATGAACTACAAACCAGGTACGAAATAACACAGCGGGAAGACCAGCTGCTGAAACAGCAGTTTGAAATAACCAAACGCAATTACTGGATGGTAGGCATCATTGTTTTTGTATTGCTGATACTTTTGATAGTTTTTATTTTTTATAAGCAAGCGCAGCTAAAGCAACGCAACGCGGCTATGCAGGCTATTATTGAAACTGAAGAAAGCGAGCGCAGGCGAATTGCGCAGGATTTGCACGATAGCGTAAGCCAAACCATGTCGGCAGCAAAAATTAACTTAACGGTTATTGGCGGCGAGCTGCCTTTTGTAAGCGAAGACCAACGAAAGCGATTTGAAAAGGCGATAAACCTGGTTGATTATGGCTTTAGGGAAGTACGAACAATATCGCACAATATGATGCCCTGGGCGCTTCATAAAACAGGCCTTGCACAGGTTGTTAAACAGTTTATTGAGAATATTGAAAACAATACCATAGCCATAAATTTTTACAGCAAAGGCTTTGATGCCCCGTTTGATGATACCATCGAAATTATTTTGTACCGGGTTTTACAGGAAAGCGTGAACAATGTAATGAAGCACGCCAATGCAAGCCGGCTTGATATTTCGTTGATAAGGGATGAGGCAAATATCAGCCTTACTATTGAAGATAACGGCCTGGGCTTTGATACTGCCAATCCCGAAACTCAGGGTGGGATGGGGCTGAACAACCTGCGGTCGCGAATTAATTTTTTGAAGGGTAAAGTCGAGCTTGATTCACAGGCAAGGAGAGGCACGCTGGTATCGGTATATGTACCAGTTACAGGTAAGCCGTTATAAGTTTACCTGTATGCTGCCGCCTTAAGTGCCGTTAGCCCTGGGTCAATAGTCTAAAAAAGCTATAAACCGGCGGAAAAAGTGCTGTACTGCAGAAACTGTTACTTAAGTAGCTACGCCGATATATGGTTATCCCTAACCATCTTTTCCAGCGCCGAAATCCAGGTGGGCGAATCGTTCAGGCTTTCTACCAGCTGTACGCGTTCGCCGCCAAGGGCTTTAAACTCGTCGCCATACTCCGTGGTTACTTCATAAACGGTTTCCAGGCAATCGGCCACAAAGGCTGGGCAAAACACCAGCAGGCTTTTTTTGCCGGCTTTGGCCAGGTTGGCTACAATTTCGCTGGTGTATGGTTGTACCCATGGGTCGTTACCCAGGCGCGATTGAAAGCAGACGGTATATTTTTCTGTGGGAATATTCAGTTTTTCGGCAATCAGTTTTGCCGTATGGTACGATTGGGCCGAATAGCAAAATTTATTGGCATCGGTAATTGTTTCGCAGCATTTATCAACTTTTAGACAGTGTTTGTGGGTATGGTCGGCTTTAATCAATTGCCTTTGAGGAAGGCCGTGAAAACTGAACAGCACGTGGTCAAACTTTTCGGGTTCGTATTTGGCGCCGTTTTCGGCAAAGGTGGCAATCATCAGTTCATTGTCATGAAACGAGTTTACAAATGATATGGTAGGTTTGGTTGGCCACTGCATCAGCAATTCCATCACCTTATCATAAACAGATCCTGTACTGGCCGACGCATATTGAGGGAAAAGGGCTATCACCTGGATATCATCAACCAATGCATCCTTCAGCCTGTTCAAAGCCGATTCGATAGTTGGGTTTTGGTAGCGCATTGCCAACTCAACAACATACTCGTCGCCCAGGCGTTGCTTTAAAGCTTCCTGTTGTAAAATACTGTAGTGCATCAGCGGCGACCCGGTAGTGTCGCTCCAGATAGCCTGGTATAACTTTGCCGATTTTGGCGCTCGGAACGGAACAATTATCCCACGAACCAGTAAGGTACGCAGCACAGGGTTAATATCAATAACCCGCGGATCCATTAAAAATTCATTGAGGTAGGTACGCACATCAGCTGTCGACGCGCTGTTTGGTGTACCTAAGTTGACTAATAAAACACCTTTTTTGCCCATAATTTTCAGTGTGCGAAATTAAGAATTTTTGGCCCGGCAAAGGAGTATGGGATAAATAAATTACAAAAGGGTAACAGGAAGAGAATCAAGAATCAAGAGTCAAGACTGCTGCGGTTTGGGGGCGAAGCAAAAAAGGGTTTAGCATTAACAACCAAGAGTCAAGGCAGCTTCAATTTTGGTGGCGAAACAAAGAAGACGGCTAAAAGCCAAGACACCTGAAAGCTTGACGCAGGGCTGGAAGGTATTGACAACATACAAGTGCAGCTATCTTGACTCTTGATTCTTGACTCTTGGCTCTACCTTCCACATCATCCACCACGGCGTTCCCGGCGAATGATGATGCTCATAATGATAGCCAAAAAAGTAGCAGCTAAAAAAGGCCAGTACGTGGTTTTTCTTTTGGCTTCGGGCAAAATATATATTATCATGTTCGCCTTTGTGGGGTTGGTAGGTGCCAAAATAGAATAACTGCAATGTGCTCAGCAACGATGGCGCTACCCAAAACAACAGCAGGTTTTGTTGGGGAATCCAAAATTTTAATAAGTTGAATAATGCTGCCATTGCCACAATTTGCCATATAGAGAGATAGTTGCGGATAAACCTCACATACCAGTTCCAGAAATGGCCATTGTGATAATCAGGATCATGATTTGTATGTACGTGGTTGTGATGCAAGTGATGCTTGGCATACAACTTTGGGTACCAGAATGCCGCATATAAAAAAGTGCACAGGTAGCCAATTAAGTTGTTGATGCCCCGATTGGGTGATATGGTGCCATGCATGGCATCGTGTGCAGTAATGAACAAGCCGGTATATAAATGCATTTGCACCAGTAGCAGGATGTAAACCAGTGGATTAGTAAAACTAAAATTCCATTGCATTAATAAAATAGCGGAAGTGGTCCAGCAACCTATTACCACCAGGGCAACCAGCAAACCAATATTGGATGGGCTTTTTTGCATGCGGATTATATAACAGCAAAAAGCGTGCTGCTAAATACTTTCAATAGCTTCTTTTACTTGTTGCATCAGCCACATAGGGGTTGATGTAGCGCCGGCAATGCCCACGGTATCATTTGGAGAAAACATGGATGGTTCTAATTCGTCTGCCGACGAAATGAAATAAGTATTGGGATTATGCTTGCGACAAACTTCAAACAATACTTTACCGTTTGATGATTTTTTGCCTGATACAAAAACTATCTTATCAAAACGGGCGGCAAACTTTGGCAAATCCTTATCCCGGTTTGATACCTGGCGGCAAATGGTATCATTGGCTTTAAGGTTATATCCACGGGCTATCAATTCATCTTTTACATGGTAAAACTTTTCCATGCTTTTGGTGGTCTGGCTGTACAACGTAATATTTTGCGGTAACTCCATATTGTCCAGTTCGGCAATATCCTGAAAAACCAGGGCTTCATTGTTAGTTTGCCCCTGCAGGCCAACAACCTCGGCATGGCCGTGCTTGCCAAAGATCAGGATCTTCTCGTTCGAATCATATGATGTTTTGATACGGTTTTGCAGCTTTAATACCACCGGACACGATGCATCTATCAGGGTTATGTTGTTCTCCAAAGCGATGCGATAAGTATCCGGCGCTTCCCCGTGGGCGCGGATAAGTACCTTCTCGTTACGCAGCTTTTTCAGTTCGGCGTGCTCAATAATACGCAGTCCCTGTGCTTTCAGGCGCTCAACTTCTCCGTCGTTATGTACAATGTCGCCAAGGCAGTATAGGTAGCCATCTTCGGCCAGTATCTCTTCGGCCATATCAATGGCATAAACTACTCCGAAGCAAAAGCCCGAATCTTGATCAATAGTAACCTTTAAGTTATATGCTCCCATGGTGTTGCAAATATACCATTGATTTTGCTGATTATTTAACCGGATTTTAAAGATTAGGTTTGATTGACAGGGGTGTGGTTTTGGCGATGGACAGAACCCGGGTACCTGCGGGTTAACATATGTACAATTACATACGTAATTACTATATTTAGCTTTTTATCATACTATGCAATTTGAATTTACAGAAGAGCAACTGATGATTAAACAGGCAGCCCGTGACTTTGCCCAAACCGAATTAAAACCCGGCGTTATTGAACGGGACGAACACCAGAAATTTCCGGCCGAACAAATTAAAAAACTGGGCGAGCTTGGTTTTTTAGGAATGATGGTTGCCCCGCAATATGGCGGCAGCGGCATGGATGCTATATCATACGTGCTGGCAATTGAAGAGATCTCGAAAGTTGATGCTTCTACGGCGGTCGTCCTTTCGGTAAACAACTCGTTGGTTTGCAATGGGATCGAAAAATTTGGCAACGAGTTTCAGAAAGAAAAATATTTAGTCCCTTTGGCCAAAGGCGAAAAGATAGGTGCGTTTTGCTTATCTGAACCGGAGGCTGGCTCAGATGCTACATCGCAGCAAACTACCGCCATTGATATGGGCGACTACTATTTACTCAACGGCACCAAAAACTGGATAACTAACGGCAGTACCGCATCTACCTACCTGGTAATGGCGCAAACTAATGCCGCCAAACGGCACAATGGCATTAACGCGCTTATTATTGAAAAAGGCATGGAGGGTTTTACCATAGGCCCCAAAGAAAATAAAATGGGAGTACGCGGTTCAGACACCCATTCTATCATGTTCAACGATGTTAAAGTACCTAAGGAAAACCGCATTGGCGACGAGGGCTTCGGGTTTAAATTTGCCATGAAATTATTGGAGGGCGGGCGTATAGGCATAGCCGCGCAGGCACTGGGTATAGCGTCTGGTGCTTACGAACTTGCTTTACAATATTCAAAACAGCGCAAGGCCTTTGGCAAACCCCTGGCCGATTTACAAGGTATTCAATTTAAACTTGCCGATATGGCTACCGAAATTGAAGCAGCCCGCCTGCTTTGCCTGAGGGCTGCCTGGTTAAAAGATCATAACCATCCGTACGCGCAAGCCAGTTCAATGGCCAAACTTTTTGCATCGGATATGGCCATGCGTACCACTGTTGAGGCTGTTCAAATTCATGGCGGATATGGCTTTGTAAAAGAGTACCATGTAGAGCGTATGATGCGGGATGCCAAGATAACCCAGATTTATGAAGGTACATCAGAAATTCAGCGAATTGTAATTTCGCGCGGAATATTGAAATAATCACCTGAATTTTATACTTTTGATAGTATACCAATTTGGTAGACTATTTTACATCAACATGAAAATAAAATCCATCATAGTAGCTTTATCATCTGCCCTGCTTGTGCTGACAGCAACGGCACAAACCAAACTTAAAACAGGTATATGGCGCGGGGCGCTAACAACCAAGTCGGGAAACGAAATTCCGTTCAATTTTGATGTTAAGGATACAGCGGGCAAACAACAGCTAGCTATTATTAACGGTGCCGAAAGGTTTAAGGTTACCGATGTTGCTACAGCGGGCGATTCTGTTTTTATACATATGCCGCTTTTTAATTCAGAATTTAAACTGAAGCTGGATGGCGATAAGCTAACCGGCAACTGGATAAAGCACCTGGCGAGCCAGGATGTGTTAACGCCGTTTGCGGCTACACCCAATACTCCATGGCGTTTTTTGAAAGCGCCCGAAAAGCCGGCTTATAACGTAGGCGGCCGCTGGTCGGCCATTATTGGCGAGGGCGAAGGGGCCGATACTACCGTAGGCGAATTTAAGCAGGTTGGCGCCAAACTAACCGGCACGTTTTTAACCACCACCGGCGATTACCGCTACCTGGAAGGTATTGTGGCCGGCAATAAACTGTTCCTGTCTTGCTTTGATGGTGGCCATGCCTACACGTTTACAGCCACTATTCAGGATGATAAAACCCTTACAGATGGTAAATTTTACGCGGGCTACTCGGGTATGCAAACCTGGGCTGCCATAAAGAATGGTAATGCAAAACTCCCCGATGCATACTCATTAACCGCGCTGAAGCCAGGCTTTAAGAAAATAGATTTCGCTTTTAAAGACCTGGAAGGAAAAACAGTTTCGTTGCAGGACAACCGATATAAAAACAAGGTGGTTATTGTACAGATATTAGGCTCATGGTGCCCCAACTGTATGGACGAGACCGCCTATATGGTTAACTACTACAAAAAATACCAGCCCAAAGGAGTGGAGGTGGTAGGTTTGGCCTATGAGCGCAGCAGCGATTTCGCCAAGTCGCAAAAGGCATTACTACAGGTAAAAAATCGTTTTAATGTTCCTTACGAGTTATTGATAACCGGCTATACCAGCGATAAGGCCGAAACATCCAAAAGCCTACCCATGCTATCAAAAGTAGTGGGTTTCCCAACAACCATTATCATTGATAAAGCCGGCGATGTACGTAAAATCCACACAGGTTTTAGTGGCCCCGGTACAGGAGAGTATTATAAAGAGTTTATCAACGAGTTTGAAAAGCTGACTGACGATTTGCTGGCGGAGGCCCCGGAACTCGTAAAGGGAAAGTAGCAGCGAAACAGGGCAAAAAAACTGTCATGCTGAGGAACGAAGCATCTATTCGCGAACTTTTCTATCGGTCATGCACAGCTGATAGATCCTTCGTTCCTCAAGGATGACAGGAAAATTGGAGATACCGAATATCCATCAGGGAACCTGAAACATAATGCCCGGATAGATTGACAATGGTGTGTGTGGCGATAATGTTTACGCTAATGATTCTCCTCCTCATCAATCTTATCGATAACCGAAATTGCCGCATCTTCAGTCACCCCAACTCCAAAATAGTCTTCCAGCTCTTTTAACGTTGATGAGTTGGTGGCAATATCTTTAATAATCACACCTTTTTCCATCAGCAGGATACGGTCGCATATATCGGTGATGTGGTTAAGATCATGGCTGGATACGATATTGGTTATACGGTGAGCCTTATTTAGCTCCTTCAGCATATTTTTTAGCCGGAATTGTGTGCTGGGGTCGATGTTGGCAAAAGGTTCGTCCAACATAAGTAATTGCGGGTTTTGCAGCACGCAGGATGCAACACCTACTTTACATTGGTTGCCTTTGGATAAATCGCGGATGTACTTGCCTTTTTTGAGAATCTCGCCGTTAAAAAAATCAGATAGGTTTAGTAGGGTTTCATCAACAGTGGCTTTGCTTTGTTGGTGCAAACCACCTATAAAATACAGGTATTCCTCGGGCGTAAGATAATCTATCAGGAAGCCTTCATCAAGATATGATGCGGTGTAGTTTTTCCAGTTTTCATGCCCGGCTACAACTTCCCCGTTAGATAATACTTCGCCGGTTTCGGGCCGGATGAGATCCAGTATCACCCGGAACAGCGTGGTTTTGCCGGCGCCGTTATTACCTACCAGGCCAACACTTTCGCCTTTGCTAATTACCAGGTGCGGTACGTCAACTACGGTTACACCGTTATATATTTTTTTCAGGTTTTTTATTTCAATCATGGTTATTTATTTCTGAAGCCTTCGGCTATGGTATACCTTTTTTGTACAAAATCCTCTTCCAGTTTTTTGATCCAGAAGTTGCGGGTTAAAATGAATATCGCGCCTATAGTACCCAACACAGCCAGGCCCACGTTGGCGTGTTTAAACAGCGCAAAGGGCAGATAAATAATATAGGGCGTTAAAATGAGCGGGAACGATAACAACATCTGGGTAGCCCCAACCCCTTCCCAGTTAAACGAGGCACCTTTTGACAAATCAATTCGCTTGGCGTTACGGTTAGCAAAAAACAATACGATGGTTGTGTTAACACCAATGTTCCACAAATACATCACAAAATGCACCAGTAATATAGTCCACCCGAAGTAAACGTACGGCGTCGTCAGAAAAAAAGCCACGGTTGATACCAGGGTAAAAAGTAAATACTTGGCCTTCAAAAAATCGGTAAAGTTAATTTTGCTCACCAATATACCATCAAAATGCGATGCCTGCCAGCTAAACATAAACTGGCCATAATTAATGATAAAAATACCCGTCATAAACATGCCGACAAACAAGTACCAGTTTTCGCCATAATGTTTGTTGGTGTAAAAAATGAGCCCGTAAAACATAAAAAACAAGCCCATGATAAGGGCCGACCGTGGGCGTTTGTTGCGGAGGATAAGCTTTATTTCGTTGGCAGCCAAATCCCCAACCCGGCCAAAGCGCGAAAGGAACGGAATATCGGTACTGCTTTTGTATGATACCTTTTTGTGAGCGGTTAGTTCTTCCAGGTAAAGATTTTGTTTAAGATAGTGGAAGTTTAAATAATACATCACTACGGCCAGCACAAAAGGCAGCAAAGCCAGTACCGGCATGGTAATCAGGTGACCGAAGAAGGCATAGGAGATATCCCTGGTAGAGAACAGATGCCACCTGAAATCGCAGGTAATTATCAATATTAAAACGGCGGCGGCAATCAAAAACACCCAGCCGTTAAGGTTCGATTTCCGCTTGATGTACAGCGCAAGGTAGTTGTTAAACACGGTAAGCCCGGCAATGGCAACAACAAAGGCAAAGCTTACCAATGCACCCGAATCTGGGCCTACTACTTTAAATACAAAAGGTAAAAACAGCACAAAAGGCCATAAATTAAAAACTGACAAAGCCGCGGTTAAGGCCAGGTAGCGCACCAGCGCGTTCCTCTTTATCGGCAGGTGTAAATAAGGCTGCACGCGTAGAGTGGGCAACTCCTGCAATTGCAGCCGCATGAGCAAATCAAACAGGAAGTAAATAAGAATGATGCCGCAGAAGGCTTTAACAAGATCTTCATCCGGGAACATGCCTTCCAGCATCTTATCTAAAAGTATGCCCACTACAAGCACGTTCAAAAACAGGTAAAGGATTAAAAGCCCCATTACCACCCGGATGGCAATACTTTTCCCCGTATTTTTTGATCGCCAGAAAGCTTTTAATTCATGACCGATAAAAGTAGATACCATGTTGTGCGTTATAAGTTGTGAGTTATAATACTTAAGTCGGAAATATACAGCATTCATTCTTAAGACTCAAGACTGACAACTTAAGACTAAAAACTAATACTTATACCTATCGCCCCAAAGTTTTTTCAACTTTTCTTTTGATTCGTTTTCGCGGGCGTTGTTACCCGGCTCATAAATTTTTGTACCCCGGATGGCATCGGGTAAAAAATCAAGGTCGGTAAAATTGCCTTCGTAACTGTGAGCATATTTATAATCTTTACCATAGCCAATGTTTTTCATGAATTTGGTGGGTGCGTTACGCAGGTGCAGGGGTACGGGCAAATCGCCTGTTTGCTTTACCAATGCCATGGCCGTCCCTATAGCTGTTGTGGCCGAATTGCTTTTAGGCGATGTGGCCAGGTAAATTGCCGTTTGTGATAATATCAGCTGCGATTCGGGCATGCCTATTTTGTTCACCGCTTCAAAACAGCTTTGGGCCAATAACAGGGCATTAGGGTTGGCATTGCCAATATCCTCTGATGAAAGGATGAGCATACGGCGGGCGATGAACAAAGGATCTTCCCCTCCTGCAATCATTCGTGCCAGCCAGTACACTGCACCGTTAGGGTCACTGCCGCGCATGGATTTAATAAAGGCCGAAATGATATCATAATGCTGCTCGCCGGTTTTATCATATAGGGCCATATTTTGCTGTACATGCTCCAGCACAATCTCGTCGGTTAAAACTATATCAGGACTGTCAAAAGCGTTTACCAGCAGTTCGAAAATATTGAGCAGTTTGCGCGCGTCGCCGCCAGACAGGCGCATAATAGCCTCGTGATCTTGTATGGTAATGTGCTTTTCTTTCAATACCACATCTTCCTTCATCGATTTCTCCAGCAGGTTTAGTAAATCTTCTTCGGCAAGGGGCTGTAAGATATAAACCTGGCATCGTGACAGCAAAGCCGAGATAACCTCGAAGGATGGATTCTCGGTAGTGGCGCCAATAAGCGTAACTATACCTCGCTCAACAGCGCCCAGCAATGAGTCCTGCTGTGATTTGGAAAAGCGGTGAATCTCGTCAATAAACAATATCGGCAGCGTTTGACCGCCTTGCTTTAGCAAGGATGCTTTTTCAATAACCTCCCGAACATCCTTCACTCCCGAGTTAATGGCACTGAGCGCAAAAAAAGGGCGATTTAAGGATTGTGATATGATATAAGCCAAAGTAGTTTTACCTACCCCTGGCGGCCCCCAAAACAACATGGACGGCAATGCCCCCGATTCGATGGCTTTACGCAACACCGCCCCCGGCCCAACCAGGTGTTTCTGCCCCACATAATCATCAAGCGATTTTGGGCGCATCCGTTCGGCTAATGGTGGGAGGTTGGTCATACTTTTGGATGTGCAAATTTCAGATTTCAGATGTGCAGATGATGAACTGCAAATGTTTTTGAGGATGATTATTCAAATGTGCAAAATGCTCCTGAATAAACAAAGCCCCGCCGTTCATAAACGACAGGGCTTTCATAAAGTTTTTATCTGAACCGGGATTCATCAGATTAATGGATTACCTCGATTACAGAAACGCAAGAAAATCAAAATCCGATAACCCTGACTAATCTGTTTAATCAGAGTTCAGTCAAAATCATTTTCAAATCCTCAAATAATTCGCTCATCTGCACATCTGAAATCTGCACATCCGGCCTTAATCTAAGCTAATCCGTCTTCCTGTGCGCGTTTTAGTTTCCGTTTTTCAACTACTGCTGATACCAGGATGCCAACTTCGTACAAAGCAAACAATGGGATACTTACCACGGTCATAGTCATCATATCCGGTGTTGGCGTAACTATGGCCGCAATAACCATGATGATAACTATAGCATAGCGCCTGGTTTCGCGCATAAACTTAGCAGTCAGGATACCCAGGTTTGACAGGATGTATACCAAAATTGGCAGCTCAAACACAATACCTGTTGCCAAAGTTAAGGTGGATACAGACGATAGGTACGAATCGATATCAAATAAATTCTTGATAGTTGCACTTACCGTATAGCCCGAAAGAAAGTTAATCGACTCGGGCGTAATAACGTAGTAGCCAAATAATACACCAATGATGAATAAAGCTGTTGCATAAAACACAAAACCCGATGCAGCTTTACGTTCCTTCTCATGCAAGGCCGGGCGGACAAAACGCCATACTTCAAACAATAAGTACGGAAAACCCAGCGTAAGGCCAATAATTAATGACGAGTTGATTTGCAGGGTAAACTGCCCGGCCATCTCTGTATTTATTAATTGGATATTTATTTTATCGATGCAAAAACCCGGGCGGTGCAAAAGGTCGCCTAATGCGCAAAGCATCCGGTATGTCCAGAAGGTTGGTTTGCTTGGCCCCATGATAATGGTGTCAAAAATCCAATCGTAAAAATAAAACACAACGCTGGTAATTACTACAATGGCTAAAGCCGATCGTATCAAATGCCATCTTAAAGCTTCCAGGTGGTCGAAGAAGGACATTTCGGCCTCCATCGTTTTACCTTTATCTTTTATGGCTTTAATTAATTTATTGTCGCTCATTGTATGTTAAATACCGCTGTATAAACGCTATTGTGCTAAGTACGTTTTATTGAATGAAGATAGTTTGAATTTAATTTACATTTCAAACGTTTCCATAAACTTGGTGGTAAAATTACCGGCCCTGAAATTTGGATCTTTTAACAATTTTAAATGGAACGGGATGGTTGTTTTTACCCCTTCAATCACAAACTCGCTTAGGGCACGTTCCATGGTACTCAAAGCTTCGTCGCGGGTTTGGGCGCAACAAATTACTTTGGCAATCATCGAATCGTAGTTTGGCGGGATAACATAACCGGTGTATACATGAGTATCTATACGCACACCATGACCGCCTGGCGAGTGAAAGTTGGTGATTTTGCCCGGTGACGGGCGGAAGTTATTGTAAGGATCTTCGGCGTTGATACGGCACTCAATGGCATGCATGGTTGGCTCGTAATTTTTACCTGAAATCGGGATCCCCGCAGCAACCTTAATTTGCTCTTTAATCAAATCAAAGTTAATTACCTCTTCGGTAACCGGGTGCTCTACCTGTATGCGGGTATTCATCTCCATAAAGTAAAAGTTGCGGTCTTTATCAACCAAAAACTCTACGGTACCTGCACCTTCATATTTAACGGCTTTGGCTCCTTTTATAGCGGCCTCGCCCATTTTTTTACGCAGTTTCTCGGTCATGAAAGGCGAGGGCGATTCTTCAACCAGTTTCTGGTGACGGCGTTGGATTGAGCAATCGCGTTCAGACAGGTGGCAAACTTTGCCATACTGGTCGCCTACTACCTGTATTTCGATATGGCGTGGGTCCTGAACATATTTTTCAAGGTATAAGCCATCGTTACCAAAAGCAGCACCCGACTCGGCACGGGCCGAATCCCAGGCATTTTCAAATTCCTCGTCTTTCCAAACAATGCGCATACCGCGGCCACCGCCACCGGCAGTTGCTTTTAATATTACAGGGTAGCCTATTTTATTAGCTATCGCAATACCCGATTTAATATCTGTTAACAAACCGTCAGAGCCCGGCACAATAGGTACGCCAGCCTTTTTCATGGTTTCTTTAGCCGAAGCTTTATCGCCCATGGAATTGATCTGATCGGCTGTGGCACCAATAAATTTGATGCCATATTCGGCGCAGATGGCTGAAAACTTGGCGTTTTCCGAAAGGAAACCATAGCCAGGATGTATCGCATCGGCATTGGTTAGCTCGGCAGCCGAAATAATGTTTGGGATATTTAAATACGAATCGCGGCTTGGTGGCGGGCCTATGCAAACGGCTTCATCAGCAAAACGTACGTGAAGGCTATCGCGGTCGGCAGTTGAATATACAGCTATGGTTTTAATACCCATCTCTTTACAGGTACGGATAATTCGCAGGGCGATCTCGCCCCGGTTAGCTATTAATATTTTTTTAAACATGGTTTCTTTGATGTGCAAATTACAAATGTGCAAATATGCAGATGAAAAATATTAATGATTGATGTTAAGTTGTGTAAACTACAAATGTGCAAATGAATTAAAAATCATCTGCACATCTGGAATCCGCACATCTGCACATCGTTATATAGGTTCTACTAAAAATAAAGGTTGGTCGTACTCTACAGGTGATGCGTTATCAACAAGTACTTTAACAATACGGCCAGATATTTCTGACTCGATTTCGTTGAAAAGCTTCATGGCTTCAATGATACAAACCACGCTGCCGGTTTTAATTTCGTCGCCAACGTTTACAAATAATGGCTTATCGGGGCTTGATGAACGGTAAAAAGTACCAATCATTGGCGATTTGATTGTCAGATACTTCGATGTATCCGGGCCTGCAGGCGGTGCTGCCGGGGCAACGGGTTCAATTGCAACCGGTGCGGGCGGCAATGCAGCAGGGGCTGTTTGCGCCGGTATGCTGGCATGAATAACCTGCGGCTGTGTTTCGTTGGTTTTTATCGTAATCTTAAAATCCTTTTGCTCAATTGACACTTCGTTTACGCCAGATTTCGACACAAAGCGAATAAGGTCCTGAATTTGTTTAATATCCATAGTTGGGATTAATTGGTTGGGGACAAATTTTATATCTAAAGTTATACAAATGTGCAGATTTCAGATGTGCAAATATGCGGTTTTGATGTGCAGATATGCAAATTCAAGATGTGCAGATTCTTATTTACTATTATTTATCTTATGGTAAAATTAACGTTTATTATCAGATAGATGTTTTAATTTTTTCGACTTGCTATTTCGTCGCCTACACCGTTAAAACCGGCAATTCGTTTTTTCATCTGCACATCTGAAATCTGCATATCTGCACATTTCTTTCATCTGCAAATCTAATACGCCCATCTTAAATAAATGCTACCCCATGTAAAGCCGCCGCCGAAGGCTGCCAATATCAGGGTATCACCTTTTTTAAATTTACTTTCCCATTCCCATAAGCATAGTGGGATGGTGCCGTTTGTTGTATTGCCGTAACGTTCAATGTTAATAATCACTTTATCATCGCTTAAGCCTGTGCGTCTTGCGGTAGCGTCGATAATACGCTTGTTGGCCTGGTGTGGTACAAGCCAGGCAACGTCCTCGCCGGTAAGGCCATTGCGTTCCATTACCTCGTGGGCTACATCGGCCATATTGGTAACAGCAAATTTAAAAACAGCCTGCCCTTCCTGGTATGCAAAATGCTCGCGGGCGTCAACTGTTTCATGCGATGCGGGCTTTACAGATCCGCCTGCCTTTTGGTGCAGGTAGGTAACCCCCGAGCCATCACTTTTTAATATAGAATCCATGATACCGTTACCTTCATCGTTTGGCTCAAGCAATACGGCGCCGCAGCCATCGCCAAAAATAATACAGGTAGCACGGTCCTGATAATTGGTTATCGACGACATTTTATCGCCACCAACCACCAATACCTTTTTGTGTTTACCACTTTCGATAAACTGTGAGCCGGTAGCCAGGCCAAAAATAAAACCCGAGCAAGCGGCAGAAAGATCATATCCCCAGGCATTTTTTGCGCCTATTTTATTAGCTAAAATATTTGCCGTAGCCGGGAAAACATAGTCAGGTGTAGTAGTACAAAAAATGATCAGGTCGAGTTCCTCGGCACCTATGCCGCGTTTTTTTAGCAGCGCCTGTACCGCCGGAACGGCCATATCAGATGTACCCAAACCTTCGCCTTTTAATATACGGCGCTCTTTAATGCCGGTACGGCTTACAATCCACTCGTCATTTGTATCAACCAATGTTTCCAGTTCCTGGTTGGTTAATACATAGTCGGGTACGTAACCATGTACAGCAGTAATAGCGGCATGAATTTTACTCATCTTTATATTTTTACTGAAAAGCTTGTTTAATTTTATCAACCAGGCCGCTCTCAACCATGTTTTTTGATAACAGCACCATGTTTTTTATGGCCTCGGGGCTTGAAATACCGTGGCCAACAACAACCGGGGCATTTACACCCAAAATGGGGCTGCCGCCATATTGCTCATAGTTAAACCTATCAAAAAACTCGTCCTTAAACTGCTTTTTACGGGTAATAACATAAAACGTCTCGGCAAGCTTTAATATTACATTACCTGTAAAACCATCGCACACAAAAACATCGGCCCCTTCGCTAAACAGGTCGCGGCCTTCAACATTACCAACAAAATTAAACAGCTTGGTTTCCTTCATTAAAGGATAGGTAGCCTGACAAAGGATATTGCCTTTCTCTTCCTCTTCGCCTATGTTCATGAGGGCTACCCTTGGATTTTCGATAGCATATACCGATTGGGCAAATAAGCTGCCCAGTACCCCAAATTGAAGCAATACCTCGGGTTTGCAATCGGCATTGGCGCCTACATCCAACAAAATACCCAAACCTCCTTTAAGTTTGGGTACAATGGTAGTCATGGCGGGGCGCACAACGCCCGGAATAGTTTTTACACTAAACATAGAACCTACCAGCATGGCGCCGGTGTTTCCTGCCGATGAGAATGCCTGAATTTTATCTTCCTTAAGCAACTGAAAGCCAACCGAAATACTCGAATTTGGTTTTTGTACAATTGCTTTGGTAGGATGTTCGCCCATGCCAATCACTTCGGTTGTATGCACAAACTCGAAATGATCGGGGCTAACATTATTTTCCTGAAGAATAGTAACCGCAGTGTCTTTATCTCCTATAAGTACCAGTTTTTGGTCGGCAGATAAAGCCTTATAAGCTTCGATTGCTCCTAAAATAGTTGCTTTGGGAGCATAATCACCGCCCATAATATCTAAGCCAATCTTCATTTTCAGAAAATAAACTTAGGCTACTGCTGCTTTCTCAATAAGTACTTTACCGTTATAGTAAACGTTACCATCAACAGTATAAGCCCTGTGCGGCAAATGGATAGCGCCGGTAGTTTGGCAAGTGGTTAAAGTTGGAGCTTCAGCTTTGTAATGAGTTCTGCGCTTATCTCTTCTTGATTTGGATATTTTACGTTTTGGATGTGGCATGATCCTGCTATTTTATTATTTATTTATTTTTTTGAGTACATCCCACCGTGGGTCTGTATCCTCAGTTTGTTCTTCGTTTCCTGCCAGGCTGTTTAGCCTGTCAAGCATTTCTTTATCGCAATATGAGGTGTTACCCTCGTCGTTACATACCGATATAAATGGCATGGCAACGTTAATATATTCATATATCAGCCCGGCAATATTAATCTCATGATCATTTTTGCTAAGGGTAATAATTTCGTCATCTTCATCAATCGGCTCCTCGCTAAACTTGGCAATTTGCTGTTCGGCAATATCCAACGTTTGCGGATATTGGGCCAAACACCTATCGCAGCTTGCATCAACGGTGCCTTTAATGTCAAAGTTCAGGATAATCATTGTCTCCTGTTTATCCAGCTCAACAACGCACTGCAAGTTAGCCTTTTTAACCAGCGAATATTCAAATTCGTCAAAAAAAGCATCATCAACAGTAAAATCAAACCGGTGTTTCCCCAGTTTTAATCCCGTAAAAGGAATCGAATATGTTCTAAGCGATTTCAATGAGCAACAATTAGCCCGCAAATGTATGGAAAAATACCATAACTGGAAAGTGTTTTTGAAAAAAGGCTAAAGGCTAATGATGAAAGGTAAAGGGCCGGTAATATAATACCGAACGCCGGGTGTTAACATGGATTGATGAATGGGAATGAAGCTGTAAAAATGGCCGGCCAAATTGGTCCGCCGAAAGCTTTTGATTGCGAACCCGTTATTGTTTTGGCCTGTTTGAGGGCTTCGCCATTTAAAAACTTCGGAAGTCTGGAATTTTCCAGCCTTTTCATGGGTACAAATAAAAAGGGAATGAGGTTATAAAGATGGCCGTTATGCTGAGTGGTAAAATCTCGCGATATTCTGAAGGGAGAATGAGATACCGGCGAAAGACTTACGAAGTTTTCAAAACTTCGTAAGTCTGGGATTCTACAACATGTCATAGGTAGCCTGTCGAAGCATTGCGGGCAAAGGCCTCTCCACGCGAGTCTTCGGCAGGCTCAGATTGATAGGCCGGCCCACTTGAAAATGTAACAGGTTATAGGTAATTTATGAGTATACCACGTTAAAAATCCTGTTAATCCTGCAAAATCCTTTAATCGTGTTTTGTTATTGCCGGGCTTTCAAAACCAAGCTTTGTTAAGCCGTGTTGCACATCGGGATTGCTCATGAATAGTTTCCAGAGCAGGCCGGTACGATAGTTTTCAATCATCACCACAATAGGGCCCTGGTCAATGGCCAGGTATGATTTGCCGTACCAGTTATGCTGTTCGCTGAAGGCGTCGGTAAAGCCATATTCGCCCCAGATCTTATCGCCCAGGTCATAATAAAAATGGCGCAGGGCCTTCATGGATTGTTCCGGTGTGTAAGGGAATGCCGATAACGCAGCTGTAGGCGTTATCACCCCCAAATCGTTTGTTGGCGAGTGGGCGTTATAGCCTTCAAAATTATCGCTGGCTGTAAGTCCCCAGCAATCGGGGCCATAGCCTTTGAATTTTTTGGGGTTATCTACGCAGTAGGCATAATTTATTAGCGTATGGTTTTTATTTTGCTCCCAATAATCGGCATACTGATCTTTTAGACCTTTAGGATTTAAACCCATAAAGGAGTATTGCGAAAAGAAAAGCGGGCCGCCATAGTCAAAACCCAAAGGCAGCTTATAACCATAAAAAGTTTTTCCGTTTTTAAAAAAGTCGCTTTGCGCCCAGCCCTGGGTGTATACGTTCGCACCAACAGGGTAGCGTTGTGCCGATGCCGCCAATACGTACGTTATAAGGCACTCATTAAAGCCATGGATGGCAAAGTTCATGGCCCAGTCGTTATTGGGGCTCCAGTGCCAGTAAAGGGCATCGCGGCCATTGCGGGTATACCAGTCCCACTCCATTTCGCCCCACATCCAGCTAATTACATCGCGGATGCGCTGCTCTTTTGGGGTATTGGCAGTAAAGTATTGTTTAGCGCAAATCAGCCCCTGGAAAAGGTAAGCCGATTCCACAATGTCGCCGCCGTCATCTTTGCGGCCAAAAGGGATCACTTTGCCGGTTTCGCCGTTCATCCAATGCGGAAACGCGCCGTGGAAGGAGTTGGCCTTAAACAGGAAGTTTACAATCTTCACCATACGGTCAACAGCCTGTTCATGGCTTATCCATTTGCGGCTATCGGCCACAATAAGGGCCATCACCCCAAAACCTGAGCCACCGATGGTTACCACTTCGTCGCCGTAATCAAATGATTTATTGCTGCGCTCGCGGGCGAGGCCGCTTACCGGGTGGCCAAAATCCCAAAAATATCGGAATGTTTGGCGCTGCACTACATCAAGCAAAGCGCTATCGCTTAGGTTTTTGATGATGCCTACAGGTTTAATGCCATCTTCGCCGGTGTTTTTTGCCTGTTTTTGAGCGAAGGAGCACAGGGTTAGCAGTAACAATAAAGGGGTTAATATAAATTTATTCATGTAAAATGGTATTAATCAGGGTTAAAGGTTAGGGCTGCTAAACCCTAAGTTTTTCATGCCCGCTTTTACTTCGGGCGCACTCATAAACAAATTCCACAGCAGGCCGGTGCGGTAATTTTCGGTCATTACCACAATAGGCCCCTGGTCAATGGCCAGGTACGAGCTGGCAAACCATGGGTTAGTTAAATTAAACGCATCATAAAAACCATACTGGCCCCATAATTTATCGCCCAGGGTATAGTAAAAAAACCTTAGCGCCGCCATAGATTGGGTTGGCGTATAAGGCAGCGATGCAATGGCTGCGGTAGGCGCGATAACACCAACATCATTGGTGGGCGAACTTGCCGTGTAGCCGTTTTCAATATCGCTTGCGGTTAGTCCCCAGCAATCTGCGCTGTAGCCGTTGTTGCCCAACGGATTGGCCACACAGTATTTGTAATTGATTGTGGCATGTGCCTCATTTTGCGTTTGGTAATTGGCATAGGCATCGCTTAAGCCTTTGGGGTTGATGCCCATGAACGAGTATTGCGCAAAAAACAACGGACCACCCCTGTCGGGACCCAGCGGCAGGGTAACACCGTAAAAGGTATTGCCGTTTTTAATGGCACCGTTTTTTGCCCAGCCCTGGTCATAAACAGTTTTGGGGATAGGATGCGTTGTAGACGATGCACCTAAAACATAAACTATTAAGGCTTCGTTCCAGCCGGTAATTTTCATGTTGATGGCCCAGCCCAAATCGAGGCTCCAGTGCCAGTACAATACGTTTTGATCGCCCTGCCTGAACCAGTCCCATTCTACGCCATTCCATAAGGTATTGATATCTGCGCGTAGTTGGGTTTCGTTGGTGTTGGATGCATTAAAATATTGGCGGGCAGTAATGAGGCCCTGCATCAGGTACGATGTCTCTACCAGATCGGCCCCGTCATCCTGTGCACTGAAGGGTACAACAGCGCCGGTAGCGCCATTCATCCAGTGGGGGAAAGCGCCGTGGAACTTTTGCGCTTTGGTATTTAAAAAGCCCACGATTTTTTGCATCCGGGCCAATCCATCGGCATGGCTTATGAAACCGCGGCTAACGCCTGCTATGATTGCCATAATGCCAAAACCCGAGCCGCCGGTGGTCACCACGTCGCCAGATGTATTACGCTCGCGTGCCAGCCCGCTGGTTGGATGGCCAAAATCATAAAAATATTTCAGGGTTTGCCGCTCAACCAGGTCAAGCAGCTGATCGTCAGATATGGTGCTGAACTTTGGGGTACTATCAATAGCTGTGATCAGTTGTACGGATAAGGGCGATTGCAAACTGCCATTCTTGGCAGATTTTAAACCGGTAGTAACGTTAAGCGTATATTGGGTAATGGGCGATAAGCCCGTTGGGGTAATCACTACAGTACTATCGCCATTTTGATATGTGGTGCTAAAAGCTGCCACGGTTCCGGATTTGCTGTTCAGGCTGACGCTTGTTGCTATAGAGGTACGGCTAAGCGGGGTTGAAAACGTAATAGCGATAGCCGGTTTGCTATCTATATTGCTATAACTAAACCCGCTGCTCTTGCCATTCACCTTAAGCGCACTAAAAGTAAACGACGAAGGAGTTGGCGTAACTGGTGTGGACTTATTATTTGAACTTTTACCACAGGAAAAAAGCAATACTACAAATCCCAACGCCAAACAATAATCTTTGATATTCCTCATTCCCGCCTTTTTTAAAAAGGTTGCCCGCCTTAAACGGCAAGGCAACCCCCAAATCAATCAACCCGTATTATTATCTTTTAGCTTTTTCAAGGTTGTACAAAGCCAGTACCTGTGTGGCAGTAAGTGCTTTGCTGTAAAACCTGATGTTATCCATGGTTCCTGTAACATAGCCGGCCCAATCCTGCGCGCCGGTATTGGCCGTAAGGGAAGGAGTGGTTTGAAACTGTAATGTACCAAATACCATTTTACCGGCTTTGCTCCAATCCATAGGCGCAAAACCAGCAGCCGTGTTTTTACCTACCTGTGTTCCGTTGTAATAAACGTAAATGGTTGATACTGTTTCATCAAAAGTAACCGTAACGTTTATCCATGTGTTCCATGGGTTGGCAACGGCATAGCCGCCTTCCCAGCCATCTACCCCGGTTGACATGCCGGCCTTGTTAAACGCATGCACTTTAAGCACCCCCGATGATGCGGAACCACCGTTATCAAAAAATATGGCCAGGCTGCCCCAGAACCCCGCACCGCCTGTTTGGTTGTTCTGGATATCCATTAAACCCACTGCCGAAGTATTTTGAGGCATTTTTACCCAAATACTGGTAGTAAAACTGGTTAGCGCTTTAATGCCGGCAGGGGTATCATAAAGCACGTATGATTTATCGGCGCCCTGTAGGCCTTTGCCATTTAATCCGGTGGCAAAACTGGTTCCTGTTGCTACCCCGGTTGTTCCGGAAACACTATCGGCCAGGCCATTGGTGAACGGAAAATAGGCAACCAGGCTGGCCGGTTCAATGTCCTTACTGCTGCTGTAACCACCGTATGAAGGTAGCGGTTTAGATGGCGCGTATGATTTTGGATCAAAGCCTTTATGGCAGGCTGTTATGGTTAAGCTTACAGCTACACCCATTAAGAGCGCAGCTTTAAGTGTATTTTTAAATGTTTTCATCGTTGCTGAATTGATAAATTAATAACCTGGATTTTGTGTTAAAGCTCCACCACTTATGTCGATCTCGTTTTGCGGTATTGGCCACACCTCGTTTTTGCCGGCTTTCCAGCCGCGCGATCCAAATACGGCCGTACCACGCCCCTGGCGTATAACATCAAAATAACGGTCAAACTCCATCGCAAATTCAACCCTGCGTTCGTTGTAAATCGCGATGCGCAAAGCACCCTGATCTGTAGTAGTTACTTTAGGCAGTATAGCGGCATTACTGCCCCTTGCCCTGGCACGTACCTGCTCAAGTGGGCCTAACGCGGCAGCCGAATTCCCAAGTTCATTATTAGCTTCGGCATTCATCAGCAATACATCAGCATAGCGTATTACAATTTTATTTTGCTGGCAACCCTCGTTAAAACCAGATACATAAAGGCTAAAAGGCACATATGATTTTTGGTTGTACCGTGGGTTATCGCCATCAGCAGGTATCACATCACCTTCGGGCGTTGTTTCGCCCCTGAAAATGATGGTTGCATCGCGTCGTGGGTCGCCTGTTTCATAAGCTGCTGCCAGGTCGGCAGTTGGTACGTTAAATCCCCAGCCGCCACCGGTTGAACCGCGTACACCCTGCACCTGCGAATATTGCGAGTTTGATGCATCGGGGTTATTTGGGATAAGGTTACACTGGATCTCGAAGATAGACTCCTGGTTGTTTTTGTGTGTAGTCCTGAACATTTGCTCATAGTCAGGGTATAAAGAATAGCCCATACCCATTACCTGTGTGGTATAGGTCACCACATCGGTCCATTTTTTAAGGTACAAGGCTACTTTAGCATGTAAAGATAATGCTGCACCTTTGGTAATGCGGCCAATATCTGCCGAACCATAAGTTTGCGGTAAAGCCGTAGCCGCATCAGTTAAATCAGTTTCAATTGCTGCCCAAACCTGTGCTTTTGGAGTGCGTGGCAGGTTATACTCGGTAGCATTTTTGGGTAGGGTTAAGCGTAATGGCACATCGCCGTAAGCCCTTACCAGCCTGAAATAGCAATATGCCCTTATGAATTTTGCTTCGGCAAGGTATCTTGTCTTTAACGCATCATCCATGGTGATACCTGGTACATTGGTTAACACCTGGTTGGCAAGATTAATGGTAGCATATTGTCCTTTCCAGAAACCTTGCAGCTGGCCTTCACCAGCGGTAACGGTAAAGTTATGGTAGCTGTTCATGAAGGTAGCATCGGTAGCGCTGCTGCCTTTTTCCGCATCGTCAGATCCCATGCTTTCGATAGCGATTGGCGGGAACGCGATGTTATTATACTCATGCATGTTGGCATACATGGCACTTACCGCCTTTGTGGCGTCATCCTGTGTTTTAAAAAATTGTGTTGCCGCGGTATTTTGGGCAGGATCGACATTCAGAAAGCTTTTTTTACAGCCTTGGAATGCTATAGCAAGTGCAATAAAACCTAATATAAAGGCTTTTTGCAATAAAGTTTTTTTACTGTTCTTCATCTTTATATTGATTAAAAAGTAACGTTAACACCAAAATTATAAGTTGCATATAAAGGATATACGCTGGCGTCGATACCCATACTGCCTACGCTGCCGCCAACCTCGGGCGTAAATCCTTTATAGCCGAAAAAGTTGAGCGCGTTTTGCGCATTGGCATACAACCGTATTTTGGAGAGCCCCCATTTTTTTGACAACACAGATGGCAGGGTATAGCCCAACTGCGCGTTACGCATCCTAAAATAGGCGCCGCTTTCAACATAAAAAGAGTTTGGCGCGGCATTGGCGGTTGAGCCCACGTTTACCGATGGATAGGTATTTGAGGTACCTGCCCCATGCCAGCGATGGTCATAAAAGTCTTTGGTAAAGTTTTCGTTACCAAATCGGTAAGCAATATTGGCATTGTAAACACTGACATCGGCTACGCCCTGGAAATCTAAAGCCAGGTCGAAACTTTTGTAGGTAAATGAGGTGTTAATGCCGTAGTTGTATTTAGGCAGCGGGCTTCCTAACACTACGCGGTCGCGGCTGTCAAGTATACCGTCTTTATTGGTATCCTGGTAAATAAAGTCGCCTGGTTGGGCACTGGTTTGTTTTGATGCAGCTACTTCGGCAGGTGTCTGGAAAATTCCGGTCACTTTGTACCCGTAAAACTCGCCAATAGGCTCGCCTACCACGGTACGGGTTGCCAAAGCGCCATTGGCAATGCCTGCGCCACCATCATAAATTGGGTTGGCACCGCTTAGTACACTTAGTACTTTGTTGTTATTGATACCAAGGTTTGCGCTGATGCTATACGAGAAATCTTTTGTAGCCTGATCTTTCCAGCTTATTAAAAACTCCGTACCACGGTTGCGGATACTGGCCTGGTTACCAATCAAACTGCTGTTATTGGTACCCAATGAACCTGCAATTGGTATAGCAAATATGGCGTCCTGGGTTTCGCGATTATAATAATCGGCTTCAAATGTTAATCTATTATCTAAAAAACCACCTTCTAAACCAAAGTCGGTAGCAACGGCTTTTTCCCAAACAATGGTTGGTGGTACAAGGCTGTTAATGCTTGCCCCCGGATATGCTGTTTGCGGATTACCGAAAATGGCGGTAAGGTAGGGATCTGAAGATACAACCTGGATAGATGGGTTAATGGGTACCACTGAGTTACCAACTTTACCCCAGCTTCCGCGAAGTTTCAGATTGCTAAACAACTTCTGATCTTTCATAAAGCCTTCGTTGGTAATTACCCATCCCGCGCCTACCGATGGGAAGTAGCCAAAAGTATGGTCGCCATAAAACTGCGAAGCACCATCCCTACGGATTGAAGCATTTAACAGGTATTTGTCTTTAAACGAGTAATTAGCTCTTGCAAATTGCGATAAGGCCCTTGTGTGCACCTGTGACCCCGGAGTTGCATAGTAAGTAACTTTTGCAGTATCGGGGAACGAGTTGTGTTGGTTACCGCTGCTGGCATAAGGTACGCCCTGCGCGTGGGCATCCAGCTGTTTATCGCGGTTGTTTTGCGCGCTGTAACCCAACAGAGCTGTAATTTTATGATCTTTTATTTTAACATCGTAGGTTAACGTATTTTCCCAAATCCAGTTGCGGGTTTCAGTATGGTTTACGTCGAGGTTTGATACCAGGCTTTTTTGCGCAAGAGTAGCCTGGTAAATTGGGGTATATCCCCTTGATTCGGCCTGACCAATATCTCCACCAAAGCTTGTTCTGAATTTAAAGTTTTTCAGAAAATTAACCTCACCGTAGCCATTGTATGTGAAGCGCAGGTTTTTTGACCTTTGATTGGTAAAGTCAAGGGTGGCTTGAGGGTTATAATTGTTGCCATCGCCAGTGTGGTAATCATTAGGATCGCCGTAGTTACCATCAGCGTATCGCACCGGCAAAGTTGGCGCTGCGCCAAATAACTGGTGGAAAATGCTGCCGTTAACGTCTTTTGATTTGCCTAACAGGCCGTTTGCTGTATAACCAAATTTTAAAGCTTTAGTAGGCTTAAAATCGTTTGAGAGTTTTACATTAAAGCGCTGGTAGTTGTTAGTTTTTGCAATACCATCCTGATCCAGATAACCGAATGAATAGTTGTAGGTATATTTATCTGTACCGCCGCTTAATGAAACCTGGTGGCTTGTTACAAAGGCATCGCGCAATACCAGTCCGTACCAATCTGTCCCTTTTCCGTAGCTTGAAGGGTTGCTGAATATTAATGGCGATTGGTTATTAGAAGTATAAAGTTCATTGATTGCGGTAGCATACTCGGTAGCATTGGCCATTTTTACCTGGTTGGTAACAGATTGCCAGCCAGCATAACCATTATAGTTAATAACCGGCTTGCCTTTTACGCCTCTTTTAGTGCCAATTAAAATAACGCCGTTTGCAGCACGGATACCGTAAATGGCTGTACTTGATGCATCTTTAAGGATACTTACGCTTTCTATATCCTGCGGATTTAAAAAGCTGATATCGCTGTACCAAACGCCATCAACAACATATAGCGGGCTAACATTTCCATACACTGTACCCAAACCACGAATGGTGATAGATGGCGAAGCTCCCGGCGAACCTCCGTTGGTAACCTGTACGCCTGCTACTTTACCTTGTAAGCCGCTAAGCGCGTTGGTTGATGCCTGTTTAGATATCTCTGCACCTTTAACGGTTGCTACCGACCCCGTAACATCAAGCTTGCGCTGAGTACCATAGCCCACTACAACTACCTGGGCCAACTCATTAGCCTGAGCCTTTAATGCTACGTTGATAGTGGTTTGGCTGCCTACCAATACAGCCTGGGGGGCGTAACCTATATAAGCAAATGTTAAAGTTGCTGTACCGGTAGCGTTAATAGTAAATGTACCATTAACGTCTGTTTGGGTGCCTGTATTGGTTCCCTTTACTTGCACCGATACGCCTATCAGGCTTTCGCCGGTGGTGGCATCAGTAACTTTTCCTTTAACTGTAACGTTTTGTGCAAACGCGGCGTCTATGGAAAAAAGAAACAATAGCATCAACCCTGAAATAGTAAAAATTCTTTTCATAGTGGTTAATAAATAAAAACGGATTAGAAATAATTGGTTTATTAGTGTACAAAGCTGTATAGATAATGCCAGTTAGTCAAAAAAATTAACTCAACATTAATACATCAACCTTAACATACTTTCACAAAGTTTGTGTGGTGTTATTTTATTTATTTGATAATCAGGTTATTAAACCGGGGTTTCGTATAGCATACATACTACAACCGGGGTGTGTGGTAAATCGGTTTTATAAATGGTTATGAGAGGTAATGATGTAGTATTATAGTTCGATGAGAAACTCCACCAGGTTTTTATCATGCTCCAGGTTGAGCTTTTTACGCAGGCGGTAGCGCCTTATTTCGACGCCACGCAGCGAGATGTTTAAAAGGGAAGCCATTTCCTTACTACTCATATTCATGCGCAGGTAGGCGCAAAGTTTAAGATCGTTTGGCACCAGGTCGGGATGGTCTGATTTTAATTTTTTGAAAAAGTTTTCGTGGGCTTCGTTAAAACTTTTTTCAAAAATGTTCCAGTCGCGCTCGTCATTCATGCCTTCGTCGATAACCTTTTGAATGCGCCGCAGCTGGTCGTCGGCCAGTTTTTTGCCCGAGCTGTCTTTGAGGTGTAGTATTTCTTCGCTGATTTTTTGCAGCAATTCGTTTTTGTAAACCAGGTTCATGGCCGAATTGGCCAACTCCCGGCTTTTGCTTGCCAGATCTGCCTGTAGCTGTTCGTTTTTTATGCTGATGATATGCTGCTCGTTCGCAATGGCCTCTTGTTTTAAAAACTCTTCCTTTTCGCGTTGCAACTTTTCGTGAATGTGCAACTGGTGGCGTTTTAGTTTCAGGCGGTAATAGTACCTCACCAGGTAATAAAACAATAACAGCAACAAAGCATAAAACAGCATGGCAGGTTTGCCGGCATACCACGGCGGCAAAATAATGAAGGTTAATGAGGTGATTGACGATACATTCTGATCGTTTATTTTAGCGCGTACCTTAAAATGGTAGGTGCCCTGATCAAGGTTGGTAAACTCTTTCTGGCTCTGCTGTGTCCAGTCGCTCCATTGGCGCGAGTAGCCTTCCAGGTAATATTGAAATTTTATTTTAGCCTGTTTATAATACGGTAGTGAGTAGGAAATGCGAATGTTGTTTTGGGCATAAGGTATTTCTATGTCGTTAAGGCTACTGCCACCTTCGCTTATTATATAAACCTTGTCGGTAATGTTTTCAACCTGGCGTATGAGTACCTGCGGAATGCTGATTTTGTTGGGGAGTAAGGCATCCTCATCGTTGAGGATAACGAAACCATCATCAATACTAATAAGGTAAGTTGACGCATTAATACGGTTAATAGTTTCATAGTGCTGCACCATTTGCCCGTTAAGAATGCTGAAACGGTTGGTATCAATACTCAACTTGCCCGGCACCGAAAAGTCGGCCAGGGCTACACGGCCCTGGTTTATAAACCAGTATTTTTTACCTATGGCTTTGATGATTTTGCTTGAGGTGGCAAATGTGCCCAGCTTTTTATTAAGCTGCGTGTATTTAAAAAAGCGATCGGTAATATCATCGTAAACATAAAAACCCGAATCGGAAGTAAACACCACCCGGTTATCAAGGTCAAACACATTTACATTGTAGCTGCCGGGCAGGCCATACCGGCTATCGTAATATACCTTTGAAGTTACCTTTTTCAGGTCGGCGCTTAAGGTTAGTTTATAAATGCCTTTGTAAGCATGGCTTACCCAAATTTGTCCTTTGCTATCCTGTTCAACATAACGGGATGGCTCGCCAAAACCTTCTACTTTATGGTCAAATATCCAGTTGCCCAATACATCTTTTCTCAAAATTGCCAGGCCTGTATAGTTTCCCTGGATGAGTTTATCAGCGCCAAATTTTTTGGTTGTCCAGCCGCCGGTTATAGTGGATATTTTGGTTATGGTACTGCCGTTTACCTGGTAGGTGCCATCGTTATGGCCGCAAAGCAGGCGCCCATCCTGCAGTGTAAGTTCCCAAACCTGGCCTTGCGAGCCGGGGATAAGTTTAAAATCAAACGACTGGAAAAGCTTGTTGTTGTTTTCGGGAACCCAATCGCTGTAAAAAAGCCCCTGGTTTGTACCCAGGTAAATCTTATTATCAAAAATGATACTGGAGTAAACGGTGCCAAATTTGCCTGTTTTATCAAAGTAAAAGTACAATGGCGAGTTAACCTCGATGCGGTCGATGCCGTTGTCAAGCCCCGCCCAAAGGTTTTGTTCGCTGTCGGTATATAAACTTAAAACGGTATTGTTTTGCAAGCCACTTGCCTTGTTAATATGCTGAATAAGGTTACCTGCGGTATCAATAACCACTACACCATTTAATATGGTACCGTAGGCCACGTATTTGCCGGCTATGAGTGCGCCGTTATTAAGCTGGTAAGTTTTTAAAAAATCGTTAGCCTGGTTTGCCCACGGTTTTATGGTTTGGCCATCGTAAATAAACAAGCCATTTTGGGCTGTGCCAATGATGAATTTGTTTTTTTGGAACGGCAGCATCGATAACACGCCGCTTGGCCCTAAAATATTGCTGCCGGGTACAAAAACCAGCTTGTTATCCTTAAGCTCAAACAGCCCAACCGAAACCTTTTCGATAAAAAAGCGGTTACCCGCTTTAAACATAAACAGGTACGGGTTTGGTGTTTTTATGACATTCATTTTTCCGTTGGAATAAATGTATATCGACCCGAATGACTGGAAAATGATGCGCCCGCCATCAATATATATCTTCCAGATTTCTTCATTTATGGGTTTATACTTTGCCGGGACCAGGTTTACCAGCGAGTTGTATTTTAAAACGCCCTTGTTATCATCGGCCCAGTAACCAAATTCGCCATATGCCCCAACGTAAATTTTGCCTTTGCCATCGGCCGATACCGAACGAACGATTAAGCTGTTGGGCATATGATGTTGCTGCCAGTATTTACCATCAAAGGCAAGTAAACCCTGGGCATTGCCAAAATACATAATGCCATGTTCATCGCGCGTAATGCTCCAGTTTTGATTGCCAGACTGGTACATGGCCTTGGTGTAATTTTGTACATAAGGCACACCTACGCTTTTGATATCCACCGCGCGCGCAAGCAGGGAAGTAATACAAAACAACAGGAAAATAATCGGTGACGATTTACGCATGGGTTATAAAAAATGGCATCGGTATGCAAGACAAACCAATTTTACGAAATTAAGGGTTGAGTTGCAGAAATAAAAAAGCCTACCGGTCGGGGGTAGGCTTTTTGTTATTGATCTGCCAGTTGCAGGTTATTTCTTTTCCTAGTATTTACCGGCTGGGGTACTTTTACATAGTAGCCTGTGCCGTCATAAACCCTTTTGCGCGGATGGCTTTGGCAGGCTTCGCTGCAGCAACCTTCCAGGTTGGTACCACATTCATCGCACTGGGTAAAATGTTCGTTGCACTCGGGGTTGGCACAATTGATCATTTTTGGGGTGATTGTACCACAATTGCGGCAGGTTGATATTACTACCGGGTTCACGCTGTTTACATCAACTGAAAGGCGGTTATCAAATACATAGCATTTGCCCTCAAAATCCTGGCCGCCAGCTTCTTTACCATATTTAATGATACCCCCATGTAGCTGGTAAACTTCGGGGAAGCCTTCGTGCAGCAACAGTGCCGATGCTTTTTCGCATTTAATGCCGCCAGTGCAATAGGTCAGGATCTTTTTATCTTTGTATTTGGCCAGTTCGTTAATCATGGCCGGGAAATCCCTGAAGTTTTCGATATCAAGTGTTACTGCATTTTTGAATTTACCTAACGAATGTTCGTAGTTTGACCGTACATCCAAAACAACCACATCATCACGGTCTTTCATCGCCATAAATTCTTTTGGCTCCAGGTGCTTGCCCGTTTGTTGCTGCGGGTTGATGACGTTAGGGTCGCGCAGGCCCGAGTAAACGATCTCGGCTTTGTAGCGGCAGTGCATTTTTACAAATGAGGGCTCAGTAACTTCATCAACCTTAAAATCGATGCCCGCAAAACGCTCATCTGCGTGTACGGTATCCATATAGGTTTTGCAAGCTTCGGCGGTGCCGGATACGGTACCGTTAAGCCCTTCTTCGGCCACAATGATTCGGCCGGTTAACCCCAGGCTTTTACAAAATTTTAAATGATCGGCAGCAAATTGCTCCGCATCGGCTATTGTTGAATAACAATAGTACAGTAGTGTATTATATATTGCCATAATCCATTGATACTGCTGTAAACAGTGTTAAATGAGGTGCAAAGATAGACTTTTGAGGCGAAAGGTAAAAGGATAGAGGCGAAAGGTTTAGTCGCGGTTAGCAAATATAAATTCCGCACCAAAAAAATAAAAGGTTGATAAACATTGATTCCTTTTCCAAAGGCCTTTTATCTTTTGCCTTTATCCTTTTACCTCAAAAAACTATCTTATCCCATAAAAGATCCTGAAACCCTGGATGTATTTTTTGTTGCCCATGTAGGATACACCATAATCAACCCTGAAAATAAGCCGTTGTACACCGACGTAAAATTCTGTGTAATCGCGATTGGCTTTGGTGGTAAGGTAGTTGGCGCCGATAATTTCTTCCAGCTTGGCCTTCCTGAGCAGTGGGATCTTATCGAAGATTGAACCGGCAAAATTGTGCTGGAAGTGGGCTTCAAGGAAAGCGCCGTTAGTACTGTAAGTATAAAATGGTAAAAAGTGAAAACTGCCTACATAAGTAGGGTCGAAGGTGGTACCCTGGTTACCTAAAAAGTGATTGTAATCCATATAGTACAGGTTTTTATCGTTAAAGAAACCGCCGGCAGTTAATTTAAACGATGAAAAACCGGTTAAGCCTACACGTATCTTATACTGCGATACATCAACAGATGTAAAATCATAGTTAACATCGGAGCCTAATAAATTATTTATACCCTTGCGGTAGTTTAACGTTAAAGTAGGATATTTTGATGGCAGGTTAAACTTGCCGGTTGGCCGGGTTACGTACTCCTGGTCAAATGTGAAAGTGGCCGAAGTTGCAAAAGTCAAAGCCTGGTTTTCAGGAAATAAAAAAGAATGATCATCGGCTGGTGTGCCCGGTGGGGCAAGGGGATTATTTGATGTAAATTCTCTGTTTTTGACATCTTTAATATGTGAGTAGGAGGTATTGTAAAGCTGGCTGCGACTTGCGTATGATAAGCTACCCGATAGTAATACGCCATTGGTTACTTCGCGCTGGTACCCAAATAAACCATAATGAGTGCGGTAGTATTTTACATAGTTATTCTCGCTCAGCAAGGTACTTAAGGTATTAAAATATAATGATCGGGTACCTACGTTATTCAAATCAAGCACATCGCTGCCAAACCCCGTAAAAAATTTAGCGTTATGGAACGGGTCATTTTTATAATCGGAATAAATATTGGCGCTAAAAACTTTGTTTGAAAAGCCATAGCGCAGGGCAGGCGTTATACTAAAGGAATGGAAATCGTCAATTTTTTTGGTATACCTAACCTTGGCGTTTATGCCAAAACCCTCTACTGTGTTGTAATAAAATGTTTGTATAAACGGATATACCCACAGCGAGTCTTTATTATTGCGGCTGCTTGCATAATATCCAAATATCAAATAACCGGGGTAGTTAATATGGTTTTTGGTATGTTGCAACGTATCCAGGTATTGTTTGGTTTGCTTATGTGCTGCTATACTATCTTTTTTCTGATAATCCCGCGCTTCCCTTGGTGTTAACGGAACCGGTCGCACAGATGCCCAGTATTCGGCATTTTTAGCATTTGCAACAGTATCCACATTTAGCACTTCGCCGGTAAAAAAGTGATCAGGAAAGGTGGGGTTAACTTTATAGTTGTTGTATATCGCCTCATAATAACCGCCAAACTTAAAACCAAACACCTGCCCTTTAAAATTATATTGTACCGCCGCCGGCATCCAGATACTATCGGTTATAGCTACATATTGCTGGGTAATTTTTAAGGTATCTACCAGGTTAAGGTTATTTACGCCTTTTGTCAGGTACAAATCGGCACTATACAACCGCCATTCGCCATCTACTATATAAATATCACCCTGAAAATACTGGCCGTGGGCGCGGCGCGGAATAACCTGAATTTTATTTATCACCCGGCCATTTTCGTTAGATACACCAAGTAACTTATACCTGTAAAATGTTAACGCATTGGATGCCAGGGGCGATACAAAGCCACGGGCGCTTAAGCCATTAATGCTGAATACATTTTTGTAAAAATTTACCTGTAAATCAGATGCCTTATTGTAGCTGAAAGCTGTGTTTATACCCGCTATTCTGTTGGCAATGGTAACTTCCCTGATTTTATCGGGCGATTGAAAGTTATAGTTGGATAGCGATTCCTGCTGGTAAAGAATACCGCGGCCCATCGAATCGAGATCGAGCGTACGGATAACCTCTTTTGATAATAATGATTTTGGGGCGCTCAATAGTTTTTGAACTCCTTTAATATAAACTGCACAGGAATATGAAGTAGCTTCATCCAGGTAATATTTTCGTTTTTTGATAACCTGTTTCATGATGGTATCGGCAGCATCGTGATTTTTGCGGTATATGGCAGCTACCCGTTCGGTTCCGAAAACCTCATCGTCTAATTGTACGTTTAGGGTTTCGTCATGATCGGCTATGGTTACGCTAATCGTCTTTTCGTTAAATCCAACAAAGCGATAAGTTAAATTATAGATGCCGGGAGCAAGCTTAAACTCATATAATCCGTTTTCATTGGCTGTGGTGCCATAAGTAGAGTTGCGGATATACACCGATGTAAAAGGAATTACTTCGCTTTTGGAGTTGGTGATCCTGCCCGACAAAACATATTGCTGTGCCGACGCCGTAACGGCACATAAAACAGTAAAAATCAATAGTAAGTGTATTCTCATAGTCTATCAACAATCAAATACCGTTAACCGTTGAAATGTTTTGTTTTACACTTAATAAATAATTAAAACCGATGTTGGCCCCGTCAAATGACTGTTATTGCTTAATTTTGCAGCCTTTAACCATCAACTACTATGTATAATACATTACAGCCGGTTTTGCAGCAGGAACTGGAAGCCATTGAAAATGCAGGTTTATTTAAAAAAGAGCGCATCATTACATCGGCGCAAGGTGCGGATATTACCGTACAGGGCGGGCAGGAAGTAATAAACTTTTGTGCTAATAATTATCTTGGTTTATCTGGCAACGCTAAAGTTATCCAGGCGGCTAAGGATGCAATGGATACACATGGTTATGGTTTATCGTCTGTTCGTTTTATTTGCGGCACGCAGGATATTCATAAAGAACTTGAAAAAAAGATAGCCGAATTTTTAGGCACCGAAGATACCATCTTATACGCCGCAGCTTTTGACGCCAACGGTGGTGTTTTTGAGCCATTGTTTAATGAGCAGGATGCTATTATATCCGACGAATTGAACCATGCATCTATCATCGATGGTGTCCGCCTTTGCAAGGCCCAGCGCCAGCGTTATAAACATGACGACATGGCCGACCTGGAAGAAAAACTTAAAGCCACCGAAAGCTGCCGTCACCGTATTATTGTAACCGATGGTGCATTCAGCATGGATGGTACCATTGCGCAGCTTGATAAAATTTGTGCCCTGGCCGAACAATACAATGCTTTGGTAATGATTGACGAAAGCCATTGCAGCGGTTTTATGGGAAAAACCGGTCGCGGTACGCATGAGCACCACCATGTAATGGGTAAAATAGATATTATTACGGGTACTTTGGGTAAAGCTTTGGGCGGTGCATCCGGCGGTTTTACATCGGGACGTAAAGAGATTATTGATATGTTGCGCCAGCGTTCGCGCCCATACCTGTTTTCAAACACTTTGGCGCCTGCTATTACCGGCGCTTCAATAGCGGTTTTGGATATGTTGAGCGAAACTACCCAGCTGCGCGACAAGTTGGAAACCAACACTCAATACTTCCGTCAAAAAATGACCGAAGCCGGTTTTGATATTAAACCGGGCGTACATCCCATTGTACCGGTTATGCTTTACGAAGCTAAACTGGCACAGGAGTTTGCCGCCAAAATGCTGGAAGAGGGCATTTATGTAATAGGTTTTTATTACCCGGTGGTTCCGCAAGGCAAGGCACGTATCCGGGTACAGATTTCCGCTGCGCATGATATGCATCATTTGGATAAGGCAATCGCGGCGTTTACCAAGGTGGGTAAGGAATTGGGAGTGATTAAATAATACGTGCAGATTTTTTATATTTGTACGTATAAATGACTTGTTATGGAAAGTACAAAGCTAACCTTGAGTGTTAAATCAGATTCTGTGCCCCGCATGAAAGAATATGCGAAACGCAAGCATACAAGTGTTTCTAAGTTAGTGCAGGAGTATTTTGATAAAATAGAGGAACAGGAAAAAAAGGAAGACTCTTTAATAGAAAAATATAAAAACACAGAAATCCCTGAATGGATTCAAAGTTTAACGGGTATCTTAAAAGGGAAATATCCCGAGGATATGGATTACAAGGAGATGAAGTACGAATATTTTAAAGAAAAATATGATCTATAAACGCCTATTCTTAGATAGTGATGTTTTATTGGATATGTTTTTAAAAAGAGAGTCGTTTTTCTTTTACACTCAAATTTTGTTAATGGAGAGTGAAAAAAGAAAACTCGAATTGAAAACATCGTCGTTGGTAATTGCAAACATAAATTATATATTAAGAAAGCAGATAGGCATATCTACAACTAAAGAAAGCATAAAGAAATTAGCCGGATCAATCGATATATTGCCATTTGAAAAAGATGCTATAGATTTTGCTTTAGCAAGTAACATTGTCGATTTTGAAGACGCGATTCAATGTTTTATTGCTAAGAAGAGTAACTGTGATTTAATTATCACCCGTAATATAAAAGACTATAAGAACTTCTTGATCCCGGTTTTAACAGCCGAACAATTTTTAAGAACACTATAATGCAAAATAAAATAGACCAATACGCCGCCGAAATTAAAGCCTTTGCTTCTGCCAAGGCCGATGAACTGGAAGCGTTCCGCATAAAATTTTTAGGTACCAAGGGAATTATCAAAGATCTTTTTGAAGAATTTAAAACCGTTGACCCCGAAGAGAAACGCACTTTTGGTAAAGTGCTTAACGAGTTTAAACAGCTGGCGGAAGCTAAATACAACGAATTAAAAGAAACTCACAACTCACAACTCACAACTCACAACTCAGATATCGATTTAACTTTGCCTGGCGATGGCTTTACAGTTGGCTCACGTCATCCGTTGTCGTTAGTACGTAATGAGATCATCGATATTTTTAAACGCCTTGGCTTTGTTGTTGCCGAGGGGCCGGAGATTGAAGACGACTGGCATAACTTTTCGGCGTTAAACTTCCCCGAAGAACACCCGGCGCGCGATATGCAGGACACCTTCTTTATTAAAAAGAACAGCGGGAAAGATGATATCGCTTTGCGTACCCATACATCATCGGTACAGGTTAGGATGATGGAGCACGGCAAGCCGCCGTTCCGCGCTATAATGCCGGGCCGCGTTTACCGTAACGAAGCAATATCTGCCCGTGCGCATTGCTTTTTTCACCAGGTAGAGGGGTTATATGTTGATGAAAACGTATCATTTGCCGATTTAAAGCAAACACTTTATCACTTTGTACAGGAGCTTTACGGCGAGGGTACCCAGGTAAGGTTCCGGCCATCATACTTCCCGTTCACCGAGCCATCTGCCGAAATGGATATATCCTGTACCATATGCAAAGGATCTGGCTGCAATATGTGTAAATACAGTGGCTGGGTAGAGATTTTGGGCTGCGGTATGGTTGACCCTAACGTTTTGGAAAATTGCGGTATTGATAGTAAGAAATTTACCGGTTTTGCGTTTGGTATGGGCATGGAACGAATTGCCAACCTCAAATATGTTATCCGCGATCTGCGTTTATTTTCTGAAAATGATGTGCGCTTTCTGAAACAGTTCACTACCGAGATGCTATGAGGAAACTGCTGGCGATAATGCTTATTGGTTTGTGCTGTTTTTCATGTGGCAAAGCAACAGACAATATACCCAGTGTACCGGTAAACTTTTCGGCACCCATAAATGATCCGCGCCTGGCGCCGCTTACCAGTGGCGGCGGTGTGGTTTTTATAAATGGTTATGGTGTTGCCGGGCTTATCATATATCGTACCGGGTCTGGCCAATATGTAGCTTATGACCGGTGTAGCAGCTATCAGCCCGAAAAAAAATGCGCAGTTACGCTTGATGCTTCCGGCTTTTCGGTAACTGATCCTTGCAGTGGTTCCAAGTTTTCTTTGGCTGATGGTACGCCTGTAAAAGCGCCGGCCACCAAATCATTAAGGGCATATAGTGTGAGTGTCTATAATTTTCAGATATTTGTATCCAATTGATACATGGAAGCCGATAAAATTAAAGACAGCATAAAGCGGGCAGCGCAAGATTTATTCCGCAAATTCGGTTACCATAAAACCAGCGTTAACGAAATAGCCAAAAAAGCAAGAATCGCAAAAGCCACTATCTACAAGTATTTTGATAGTAAGGAGGCGGTATTGCATATTTTGCTGATGGACTATATTAAAGCCAGCGTTGATGACCTGGTACAGAGCAATACTCCTGATATGGACGAGGAGGCCCACCTCAATAACCTTATCATGAAAACCTGCCGCCTGTCATACACCGTTTGCAACGAATTTATAGGCTGGGATTTTATCCGCGAATCAACCAACTCCCAGGATTTTTTAAAAAACCTGAGTAACGAGCTTGAAGAAATGCTGATGGCATCATTTATTCAACTGCCCGGCATCCGCAAACACGAAACCTATCACCAGCGTTTACGCTTCCTGATCAAATGCAGCAAAAGCATCGTGTTCAGTTTCGCGTTTACCTCGGTAAGCGATTCTGATGTGCGTAAAAACTTTGTTTCTTTTCAAAAAGAGATATTGCCGTATTTGGTAAAGGCAGCTATTACGGTGTAGGTTAGCCTATTTCAAATTGAACGTTGTCGATCCGCTTTCTTCAACATCCCAGATGGTTGATTCATCAACGTTGATGGCATTTAAATTTAAAAAACTATCTGCTTGCTGTAAATAATCTTCGTCGGTATCGCCAAGCCGGGGTATTGCTATAATCTGTGGATCAATGTTAATCCTGCGGATTCTGTCGGTCAGCAGTACCAACGTGGCTTCCGAATAGGTTGATGATGCATCCTTGTTTAATTCACCATTCCCGTCAAAAAGAAAGTAGTCTGTCATTAAAATCGAAAAGAATTGCTTGTCGCGTTTATCGTAATAAAACACTTCTGAGAATTTTACCGGTGATTGCTGCAGACCGGTTATTAGCCAATTATATATTTGTTGCTGGGTGGTCATCGCTTAAAGATACGGACTTAAAAATAATTGAAGTATTTTAATAATATGCTTTGAAATGCAAAGTTCTTTTATTTAATTTGCTTTCAGAAATAAAGGCCGTAGAAAAGGCCTATCTTTTTACATTTTTACTTTGAAATGCAAAGTACTTCAATTAAATAAAATGATACAACAAGAACCAAAAACGCGCGGAATAATGGACTGGCTCAAGGAGTCGGTTACAGTTAAATTACTTTTTATCGGAGTGCTGATTATAGTATTGCTCATCCCCTCATCGCTGATTAATAACCTGATAAGCGAGCGCGCGCAGCGGCAGGACGAGATGATAAATGACGTATCAGATAAATGGTCGGGCGGGCAGTTGGTAGCGGGGCCGGTATTGGTGATTCCTTACAGAAAACATATCCAGAAAACAGATACAGCCAACAAAGTAACCAGGCAGGACGCTATGGAAAACCTTTATATCCTGCCCGATAATTTAAATATTAAGGCAGGCCTTAATACACAGATATTGCATAGGGGCATTTTTGATGTAGCGGTTTACAACTCGCTGGTTAAAGTATCCGGAAACTTTTCAAAGGCCAGCCTGGCCGGTCTTTCTTTAACCGCCGATCAGCTTGTATTGGATAAGGCGCGCCTGGTTTTTAGTATTACCGATTTAAAAGGTTTAAAAAACAATCCGGTGATAAAAGCAGCCGGCCAAACCTTAACTGCCGAGCCTGTATTTAATAGCACATTGTTACCGGGCGACGGACTACAGGCGGCCATCGATTTATCAGGAACAAAGGATGGCGAATTTACCTTTGATTATAACCTGGATATGAAGGGCAGCCAGGAACTTAGCTTTCTACACCTGGGCAAAACTACCGATGTGCAAGCCGGCGGCAGTTGGGCCAGCCCAAGTTTTGACGGCCGTTATTTGCCAGACGAACGCACGGTAGATAGCGGTGGTTTTAAATCGCACTGGAAAATATTGTATTATAACCGGCCCTTCCCGCAGCAATGGGTTGATGATAACGGTCTGATAAACAACGAGAAAAAGCAAGCCGATGCTACTTTCGGAATTAAACTTCGTTTACCGGTTGATCAGTATCAAAAAACAACGCGCACCAGCAAGTATGCCATTTTAATTGTGCTGCTTACTTTTATCTCCCTGTTTTTAACCGAGGTTATCCGCAAGCAAAGCATCCACATTTTCAATTATGTTCTGATAGCCGCTGCCATGATCATTTACTACCTGCTATTGCTATCCTTCTCTGAACAAATTGGTTTTAACTTTGCTTACCTTGTGGCCTCCGTTGCAACCATTGGCCTCATAGCAACCTTCATAGCCTCCATATTAAAAAACAGGATGGCGGCGGTGTTATTTGCTTTTATCCTATCGGTATTTTACACATTTATTTTCGTGATCATCCAACTGGAAGACCTGGCGTTGATGGTAGGGAGTATAGCCCTCTTCATCATCGTTGGAGTGTTGATGTATTTCTCACGGAAGATTAACTGGGATAAGCAGGAAACAATAAAAGCGGATGCGGCACATAGCTAAACATCTTATTTCATAACAACCTAAACCTTACATTTATATACCATATACCGTTTTGGTATATGGTATAATATTTATTATGTTTGCATAGTAAATTTAAATACTATGAGCCGTGAACTAACAGATTTTTCAAAACAGGTAGACGAGCAGTTCGATATTGAGTTTAATCCATTAACAGATATTGTAAGCTATTTAATGGGTTTATTCCTCTAAGGCTGCTGTTGCTTTTTTAGTCTTAATTCTTGATTCTAACTTCTTGATTCTGATTGTTACCTTTGCAGCCTGATGAATAAAGTTGCAAAACAGAAGTTTTTTGAAGACGTTCGGATAATAGATATTGCCGAAGAAGGAAAAGGCGTGGGCAAAACCGACGACTTTGTGCTTTTTGTTGATAAAGCCATACCCGGCGATGTTGTAGATGTACAGGTTTACAAAAGCAAAAAGAATTTTGGCGAAGGCAAAATTTTTAACCTGAAACAAGCATCGGAATACCGTACCACACCATTCTGTGAGCACTTTGGTACCTGCGGCGGCTGCAAATGGCAGCACATGACCTATGAGGCGCAGCTTAAATTCAAACAAAAATCTGTTGCCGATGCCCTTGGCCGGATAGCCAAAATTGACGTAGATGGCATCATGGACATCATCCCATCACCGGCCGACCGTTACTACCGCAACAAGCTGGAATATACCTTTAGCGATAAACGCTGGTTATATGATGGCGAGAATAAAGAAGATGAAGCACTTAACATGAACGCCCTTGGCTTTCATATCCCCGGCCGGTTTGATAAAATTTTGGATGTAAAGCACTGCTACCTGCAGGCCGAGCCATCAAATGATCTGCGCAACAGCATTCGCGATTTTGTGATTGAGCATGGCTATTCATTTTATAACCTGCGTAACCACGAAGGCGCATTGCGAAACCTTATTGTGCGTACATCGTCAACCGGCGAGATCATGGTTATAGTAGTGTTTGCCTATGTTGAGCAGGAGGATATTGATAAGCTGATGAACTTTATTGATGCGGGTTTCCCGGAAATAACGTCATTGTTATATATCATCAACCAAAAAAAGAACGATACCATTTTTGACCAGGACGTAATAGCCTTTAAAGGCCCAGAATACATTCATGAGGAAATGAACGGCATTAAATTCCGCATCGGCCCAAAATCGTTTTACCAAACTAACAGCATCCAGGCCCTGCGCCTTTACGAGATAACCCGCGATTTTGCAGGCTTTAGCGGTAACGAGCTGGTTTATGACTTGTATACCGGCGCCGGTACCATAGCCAATTTTATAGCGGGCAGCGTAAAAGAAGTGGTAGGGGTAGAATATGTGCCCACTGCCATTGAGGATGCCAAAGTAAACTCAGCAATTAATGATATCACCAACACTAAATTTTATGCGGGTGATATGAAGGATGTACTGGTGGCTGATTTTGTGGCCGAACATGGCAAACCTGACGTGATCATCACCGACCCGCCGCGTGCAGGTATGCACCCCGATGTGGTTGCCCGTTTGATGGAAATTGAGGCGCCTAAAATTGTTTATGTAAGCTGTAACGCTGCTACCCAGGCCCGCGATTTGCTGGTACTTAAAGAAAAATACGATACCGTAAAAATACAACCTGTAGATATGTTTCCGCATACGCAGCACGTGGAAAATGTGGTGTTATTGGTGTTAAGAAGTTCATAGTTGATGGGTCATGGTTCATGGCAGAACAACGAAACATTATTGAAATTAACGAAATAAAAACAACAGTTCAAGAAATATATGCAACCCGAAGATCTGTTAAACGAAGGTAATAAAGAGAACCTTGAGCCGGCCAAAAATAGTCCGTTGCTGAGTTTAGAGCGCGATCTTAAATTTTTTAAAGATTCGATACATGAGGTAGCCATCGAAATTATGGTGGAGGGGCTATCATCATATCCAATTTTTATAGCTCATCAACACGAGCTAAAATTGGGCGAATTGATACTGGACAGGCACGATTTGAATTCGGACTGGAGCATTCACGCTTCAACCCTTGAAGAATTTACCGAACGCGGCGTAATCAAGCCGGAATTGAAAGAACGCTTTATCAGCAGCTACAAAAATCCCAATGAATATATGTGCGTGTTTGTAGTAGTGCCCGAAGGAGCAAACTTTGTTTATGTGCCCTATAAAAAATAGATTGTGCAGCGTTTAAACTTGAAACCTTAAAACGGACTTGTATATTTACCGCGTATAAAACCAACATTGTAACGGTTTTCCGTTAAAACTTACAAAGCTTTCTTCCCATGCCCGAAAAGAAACTCCTGATATTAAACCGGCAGCAGATACAGCAAAAGCTGGACCGTATGGCTTACCAGATACTGGAAGATAATTTTGACGAGGAAGAGATACTTATAGCCGGCATATTGCCCCGTGGCAACCACATAGCCGGTCGCCTGAAAGCCATTTTGGATAACATCGCTCCATTTAGCAGCAAACTATTATCTATTGAATTGGATAAGCAAAGCAGCAGCCTGCAGGCCAATATCGATTTTGACGTAAATGCCTGTAGCAACAAAGTAGTGATACTGGTTGATGATGTATTAAACAGCGGCAAAACCCTTGCTTATGGCTTCGGGGTTTTCCTTGATGTACCCTTGAAAAAACTACGCACGGCTGTTTTGATAGATCGTAATCACAAAAGCTTCCCGATAACTACTGATTTTGCCGGCATGGCTTTATCAACTGTTATAAAAGAACATGTAGATGTTGTGATGGACGAAGAGGGTGAAGAGGACGCGGTTTATTTGAGATAGGAAGGTAAACTAAGTTAGTGCCTCGCTGCCCGTTTATTAGTTGCTGCTCAGTTCTTCCTGGGGCACTACAACCTCGCCGCGATCTGAAATATGGAGACCTCCCCCTGCAAAGTCGCTGTCGCTCAACATCCTGATCCTGGTGGCTGCACTATTTAGGGTATCGCGTTTAAGGCCGCCGTCATGCGTCTGCCTGAATGAAATGATATTACCTTTTAAAAACTCGCCTTTTTTATTAACGTATACTTTCAATAGTGGAGCAAAGCCGCAAACACCTGCAACGCTCACGCTGCGGTAAGTGCAAAAATTGCCCAGACTGTAAGCGATAAGCCTGTTTTTATACAACTCCATGGCGCGGTTAACATGCGGGCCGTTCCCAAAAATGAGGTCGGCGCCGGCATCGATAGCATTATGGGCAAAGGCATATACATCGCCACGCTTTTCATTAATATAGCTTTCCATTTTACGGGGCACATGCTCATAATCAACACCCTCGCCGCCACCATGAAAAGATACAATCACCACATCACATCGTCGCTTTAATTCGCTGATGATGCTGGCAGCGCCCTTCAAATCAAGTATTGGAACTGTGTTGGCGTTGGGTGCAAATGAACAAAAGCCATATTTGATGCCATTTACTTCAAAAACGGTTGATGGCTTTATCAGCAGCCCTGCATAATGAATACCGAGGCTATCCAATGTTTTTGTGGTGCTGTTGCGACCTTTAATATCAAAATCGCCAATATGGTTATTGGCAAGGCTAAGCACGTTAAATCCGGCGCTCTTTAAAACTGAAGCATATTTTGTAGGCATCCTGAACAGGAAGGCTTTGCTTTTTTGATGCAATTTGTAATGCGCCGGATCGCCGGAATCTAACAGAGATCCTTCAAGGTTACCGAATATCACGTTTGCACCTTTCAGATCGGGCTTTACTGCATTAAAACTGTTTATGGCGCTATCTGGCGGCAGGGTAGCATTATTAGGGTAGGAAGTGCCCAGCATAATATCGCCCATGGCGGCAATACAAAGCGAATCGGGTACAATGGGTTGGGGTTTTGGAGGTGTCGGTTTGGGAACTGCAGCCTTTTGTTGCTTAACAGCAACGTGTTTTGGTGGCGGTGTTTGGCAAGCCTGCAAAAGTATAACCAGGCAGGTTACAACAGGCAGTGAACAAGGTTTGGTATAAAAAAAAAGTCCCTTCATGTTTATGACGGGACTAAATTAAGTATTTTATTGAATTTCTTTAGTTGCTATTATCGTCGTCGGTATTTGTTGCAACGTTGCTGTTGGTTAGCTGATCTTTAAATGAGGCTAACAAACGACCGCCTTTATAAAAGTAACGACTGTAATAATTATCGTCGAGGCTGCTTATCGCTACGCCTCTTGATGAGGCATGGGCAAACTTTCCATCGCCCAGGTAAATGCCTACATGGGAAATGCGGCGGCTGTGAATTTTAAAGAAAACAAGGTCGCCTTCTTTTAATTCGTCTTTACCAACAGGGTTAACCATGCTGAAAATATCGCGTGAGCTTCTTTTAATATCCAGGTTAAAAACCTCGCTATATAACTCTTTGGTGAATGCCGAGCAATCGATGCCTTTTCTTGATTCTCCGCCAAAATGGTAAGGGGTACCAATCCAGTCATAAACAAAGTGAAAAAGTTTCATGTTTGAGGTTGCTGATAAGGCAACACCCATAATTTGGGATAAGTACGTTTTCGCTAAACCTTCCTGCTCGTCGGTTTTATCCTCAGTTACAGTTGGAGTGGTTTTTGTTTGAGCTTGCGAAGCTAAAACAGTGAACATTAGGGCAATAGCCAGGGCAAATTTCTTCATTTAATCCGTTAAAATTGTTGTTAGGGCCAACAAATTGTTTATTAAATCAGACACTTTGTCTATCGTTGAATACAAAACTATCCATATTTTTTAAAATTGCAAATAAAACGTGCTTTTTTTTCAAAAAATATAAATATAAGGGCCTTACTAAAAATGTTATTAACATAAAGCTAATCCTATTACGAAGGATGAATATTTATGGTTACCCTTTTTGGCCACGAATCATAATTTATTTCAAAATTGAGCAAAAAAAGAATCTAAAAAACAAGACAATTGCTGTTTTTTAACAGTTCAAACACAGAAAGTTAGCAGAAATCCTTTGGCGAAAATTAAAATCGGCCTTATAAAGTTTGGCAAATCAAACAAAATGCTGCTGGAATTGCTTACCAAACGCACAGTGCGAGAAATAAAAAATAAAACTGCATAACATTTGGTTCCGGTTTCGGTAATTTAAAGGATATAATTAGATTTGCGCTTTACTCCAAGAAATTGACTGTTTAAATACATGAGTTCAATCGAAATAACTAAGGACACTTACCTGATGTGGTACGAACAAATGCTGTTGATGCGTAAGTTCGAAGAAAAGACAGGACAACTATACGGACAACAAAAAATCAGGGGCTTTTGTCACCTGTACATTGGGCAGGAGGCCGTATTGGCCGGTGCCATGTCTGTAATGAAACAGGAAGACAGCATGATAACCGCATACCGCGATCACGCCCATGCTTTGGCCAAAGGCGTTGAGCCTAAAGCTATCATGGCCGAAATGTATGGTAAAGCAACCGGATGCTCAAAAGGCAAAGGGGGATCAATGCACATGTTTGATAAAAGCAAACACTTTTATGGCGGTCACGGTATAGTAGGCGGCCAGGTGCCACTTGGTGCAGGTGTTGCTTTTGCCGAAAAATATAAAGGTACCGAGTTTGTGAACATCACCTACATGGGCGATGGTGCTGTACGCCAAGGCGCACTTACCGAAACCTTTAATATGGCCGCGCTTTGGAAACTACCTGTAATTTTTATTTGCGAAAATAACGGTTACGCCATGGGTACTTCTGTTGAGCGTACAACTATCCAAACTGATATTTATAAATTAGGCTTACCTTATGGTATCCCTTCATCGGCTGTTGATGGTATGGACCCTGCCGCAGTACACGTTGCGATGGACGAAGCTATATCACGTGCCCGTGCAGGTGAAGGCCCAACCTTTTTAGAGATGCGTACTTACCGCTTTAAAGGTCACTCTATGTCAGATCCGCAGAAATATCGTACCAAAGAAGAATTGGAAAGCTACAAGGCAAAAGATCCGATTGAAATGACTAAACAAACGATTGTTGAAAAGCAGTATGCCGACGATAAATGGTTTGAGGAAATTGACGCAAAAATTAAAGCTATTGTTGATGAAGCGGTTCAATTTGCCGAAGAATCGCCATGGCCAGAGGCTTCTGAACTATATACCGACGTATACGTTCAGGAAGATTATCCATACATTAGAGACTAAATGCCAAGCCGGAAAACATAAGGCACTATTCAAGTTTTTTTGAATTTTGACTTTTGAATTTTGACTTATAAAACGTTGTACTAAAATTATAACACATATAAAAAGTATATGGCCGAAGTAGTTAAGATGCCTAAAATGAGCGATACCATGACCGAAGGGGTATTGGCTAAATGGCATAAAAAAGTTGGCGATAAAGTAAAATCAGGCGATGTATTGGCCGAGGTTGAAACTGATAAAGCTACCATGGATTTTGAATCGTACCAGGATGGTACCTTGTTATTTATAGGTGTTGAAGAAGGTGCAGCCGTTCCGGTTGATGCGGTTATTGCCGTGATTGGTAAGGAAGGCGAAGATTACAAAACCGCGCTGGCAGATAGTGGTAGCGAGCCTGCCGCGAAGAAAGAAGAAAAAGCGGCTGAACCAGCACCTGTTGCCGATAAAAAACCTGTAGCTACAGCTGCACCAAAGGTTGATTTATCAAGCATACCGGCTACGGTTATACGCATGCCGCTTTTAAGCGATACCATGACCGAGGGTACCATTGAAAAATGGAACTTTAAAGTAGGTGATAAGGTAAAGGCTGATGATTCATTGGCCGATGTGGCAACCGATAAGGCTACTATGGAAGTTGTTGGTTACGAAGCCGGCACTTTATTGTACATTGGTGTAAAAGAAGGCGAATCAGTACCCGTTAACGGCATTATTGCCATTGTGGGTAAAGAGGGAACCGATATTACGCCTTTGTTACAAGACGCTGGTTCAGAATCTGCCGCGCCTGCTGCTGAACAAGCCGCGCCGGAAGCAAAAACCGAAACTGCTGATGCAGCTCCTTCCGCTTCGTCATCTGCTGATGACAGCCGCGTTAAAGCATCGCCGCTTGCACGTAAAATAGCAAAAGATAAAGGCATCAACCTTAATGATGTAAAAGGCAGTGCCGAAGGCGGCCGCATTATTAAAAAAGATGTTGAAGAATATACACCAGCTGCCAAACCGGCTGCTGAGCCAACACCAGCTGCTGCTCCTGCATCGGCACCTGCCGCTCCTGCGAAAGCGCCTGTTGTATTGCCAACCTATACCGGCGAAGAGAAATTTACCGAAAGGGCAGTTACGCAAATGCGTAAGGCTATTAGCCGTCGCTTAAGCGAAAGCTTGTTTACCGCTCCGCATTTCTACGTAACCATGAGCATTGATATGGATCAGGCTATTGCAGCCCGTACCCGCATTAATGATGTGGCCCCGGTTAAAATATCGTTTAATGATTTTGTGTTAAAAGCCTGCGCGGTTGCCCTAAAACAACATCCTGCTATTAATTCATCATTCCTGGGCGATAAAATACGCACTAACGAGCATATTCATATTGGTGTTGCCGTTGCTGTTGATGAAGGCCTGCTGGTACCGGTAATTAAATTTGCCGATGGTAAATCGTTAAGCCATATCTCGGTTGAGGTAAAAGACTTTGCAGGCAAAGCAAAATCTAAAAAATTACAACCTGCCGAAATGGAAGGCTCAACCTTCACCATATCAAACCTTGGTATGTTTGGTGTTGATGAGTTTACCGCTATTATTAACACACCAAACGCTTGTATACTTGCAGTAAGCGGCATCCAGGCTGTTCCGGTTGTTAAAAATGGCGCTGTGGTGCCAGGTAATATCATGAAAGTTACCCTGAGCGCAGATCACCGCGTGGTTGACGGCGCTACTGCCGCAGCCTTCCTGCAAACGTTAAAATCGTTACTGGAAGAACCGGTTAGATTGCTGATATAATTTGATTTCGGATTTCGGAATTTCGATTTCGGATTTTAAACACAAAAGAGCGATAGGGGGTACCTCGTCGCTCTTTTTGCTTTAAATAACGCTGCTGCGGGCTTCCAGCCCGTTGCAACTATGGTGTCAGCTTCCAGCTGACGTCGTAAAGTCTTGTACAATGGCATTCAGCTTATGCACATGCCTGTAAGCATGGTAAATAGCAACGGCTGCCCATTCCAACCGGGTAAGTAAGCCTATTCCGGTGAATTCGGGTGCAAGGCAAGTCCCTGTCAGGTCCTGGTTACGCACAATTTCTTTAAGCTTCTCAGAAACCGACGAAAGTTCATCCCTCAGGGAGGCCTTGTCATAATCCTTATCATCGGGTATTAATGTAGGTGCTGCAGGGTATTTTGCATCAAAATCTAAAAATATACCTTTTATTGCATCAACATATTGATCGGGGCTGCGTGGCGTAACTTTTACCGGGCCGTTTAAAGTTGAAACTGCGCCCTGCAATGAAAGCCGCAGGTGCTCCAGGTGCTGCGCCGGTGTCCATGATCCTGGTTGTGGTAAACGATTGAAATCGGCGGGTTTAATTGATGCTATAACTTGCATCAATTCATTAATAGTTGAATCAAGCGAAATAGTTAAAGGCTCTGGTAAATTGTGGCCGGGTGCGTTTATTGTCTGCTTCTCCATAATACTTTGTTGATTGATAATCAAATATCGGCAGGCACAATGTTATTTGGCCGGGGCAATATGGACATTTAAAGGGCGATTTGCGACATGTTCTATCGAATGTCATGAAGTCAAGAGTTTTTCGCACAAAGACGCAGAGTCGCAAAATTATTTGTTTATTTTCATGGCGTCTTCGCGCGAAATTGAAAGTTTAACATTTTAGGCTCGTATCACTAAATGAAAACGTTGCCATACGAACGAACAGGCAGGGCTTTTGAGCGCTGACGTTAGGAGAAACTATCTCTTGAGCGATAGCGAGAAATCTTGTACGCCCTGGATTCCAAGCGGTTAATCGTGATGCAGGGCGTCTAATTTCTCCTCGCCCCCGCCATTCAAATCACGTCTGATTCGTTCGTGACAAATGGATAATACTATCTGTAATTGGCCCGTTTTACCAGGCCTTTAATATCCGTAACCACAATCTTTCGGCCCTCCCTGATTAATAAGCTTTCATCTTTGAATTCTTTGAGCAGTCGGGTTACATTTTCTTCGGCAATGCCTGTTATATCGGCCAGGTCGGCCCTTGAAATCGTCATGGCCACGTTTGGATTAACAGTGTCGTCTTTGTATTTTTCGCGAAGCACAATTAACGCTATCGCGAGCCGCTCTGCAGCGTTCCTTTTGGCAAACACCAAAACAGTATTTGCCAAAACCATAACCTCATGACTTAAAGCACCCAGCAACTGCTGTGCAAAGGGAGGGCAGTTTTTTATGGTAAACATAAAGTCTTCGATAGGAATAAAATATATCCGGCTGGCTTCCAATGCTGCTGCCGAGTCGGAATAACGATCCCTCGAAAGTACGGCGTGATAACCTACCAATTCTCCCTTACCTGCAACATATATCGTCTGCTTTTTTCCGGCGTAGTCAATTTTATATTTCTTTACCTTACCATTAACCATCAGGAAAACCCCGGCAGGTAAAGTATTTTCCCTGAAAATTATTTCTCCTTTTTTATAGATATGACAAGTGCTATTTATAAGCAAACGGTTATAGTCATCAACTGTCAACAACTTTAAAGCAGTGGCCGTAATAAAGTTCCATTTCTCGATCGGAAAAATCCTGTTTAGGCTCATGTGCAAAATTACAGAAACAGCGTATTATATACATATGATATAAGTATGATAAAAACGTGATAAGTATCACGTTTGCGGGTGATTATTTTCTTTCACTTAGATTAAATAACACATTAAATTTGATTCGAAAAGCAATGTTTGTCTTAACAGGCAATTTAATTTAATCATCTATTAATAAAACAATGTCAATCATTATCCTCATAAGTTTAACTGATTACCTAACTGTTGGAGGAATATGGCAAAATATTGGCTTCTATGCCATATTATTAGTATTAGCATGGATATTAACCAACCAGTTTGCTTTGTTAAAGAGACGCAATAGCGAGAGACAAAAACCCCGGTAAGATGATTGGCAATAAACACAAATAAGGTAATTGTGTGCGCACTTTAGTGCATGCCTGCGTTGCGGCCTTATGATTATCGCTTAAATAATGGGAAGACCGACACGACTCAAGCCTTCCCACCCCTAATTAATCTCGTTTAGCTAAATATCAGAACATTTAACTGATTATTATTGCACCATTTGCAAGTTGTATTAAAAGTGTACAATAGTGTATAATAAATGTGTAGTGCCTTATACTAATTTAAAATTTGTACAGCCTTATCATTAACAATTGATAAAATACAAATCCCGGATAACGGGTGATGGATAGTTTTTAGCCAAAAGTGTTAAGTCTTGAATCTAGCCAAAAAATATATATTTAGCTTCTGACTCAGGACTTAACACTATTAACGCAACCCTATTTGCTTATCACAACAGGGCTTATCCCTTTATGCGTAGGGGTTACCTCCTTTATACTACCATCATTATTAAACTCCAGCTTATCTATACAAACCTCGCGGTTGTAGCCGGCGGCATCGCCCATGGTAATGCCTTTGGGGTAATTAAAGCGGTGGTATACAATATACCATTCGTCGCGGCCGGGAATCTGTATAACCGAATTATGCCCGGTTCCGTAAATGCCTTCTTTAGCATTTTTGACAATTACCACATTGTTTGCCGGTACCGTTATTGGTCCAACGGGCGAATTGGATGTGCCATAATGCACCGTGTAATCGGGGCTGCGCGTATCGTTTTGCGACCACATAAAATAATAGATGCCTTTACGGTAAGCTACGTAAGTGCCTTCGTTATAATGCTTGTCGGGCGTTAATATTTTTGTGGTACCGGTTTTTAACGAGATCATATCGTCATTCAACTCGGCGCAGGCCATGTAACCATTACCCCAGTACAAATAACTCTTGCCTGTTTGCGGGTCGGTAAAAACATCGGCATCTATTTGCTGGCCGCCTTTTACACCCGCAGGCAAACTATCAAGCAGCGGTTTCCCGGAATCAACAAAAGGACCAGCCGGATCATTGGCGGCAGCTACGCCAATTTTTTGGGCGGCAGCAAAGTAGTAGAAATATTTATAGCTGCCGTTTATCTTTTTTTCGATAATGCAGGGCGCCCAGGCATTCTTTTTTGCCCAGCTTACATCTTTGGGTAAATCAAGTATCACACCTTCATCCTTCCAGTTAACCAGGTTGGCCGATGAAAAGGCTTTAAAATAATTGCCGCTCCAGCCGTCAAAACCATCGCTGGTAGGGTACAAATAAAACCTGCCCGTTTTTTCGGCATACAATATCTCGGGATCGGCATAGTAGCCTTCAATTGCCGGGTTGTGATTTTCCTGTACTTGTACATTATAGGTTTCAGGCTTTTTCCCTTTGATGGTCACTGTATATTTTACCGGGCCTTTGGTAAAGTTTTGTGCCGCGGTTGGTGTCATAGTAATACCGGGCAACGCATTGAACGCCGGATTAAATGCCTTTAAACCCGTGCCAGGCAGTACCGGCAACGTGAGAGTGTGAGTGGCAGAATCTAACACAATGTTAATCTTTTTTACCTGGCCCGACCGGGGCGACAGCATCACATCATCTGTGCTTCCCCATTTGGCGGTCAGGCGGGCGGCTTCCCGCGCGGTTATAGGCATAACCGTACCGTGCCGCGGATGAAAATTCATAGTTACCTCGTTATCAATAGCAGTAAAATGTTCCAGGTCGGTAGTGCGGGTAAACTGGTATTTACCTTCGGTATATCTGTCATACATTAGTATATAGGCATCACTATTGTTCAGTTTAAAAGTACCGGCGCCTTCTACCGGCGATTTGGTTTGCTGAACATATTTATCTATCAACACATAACCTTCGGTCAGCTTATCCGATACGGCAATTTTGATTCCAGATCCCGAACCTTCTGTTTTAAAAAACAAGTGATATTTGCCGTCTTTATAAACAATATCCCCATCAATACAGGCACCGTTGTCGGGTTTAAAAAATAGTTGTTTAGGTGCGGTTTCCAGGCCCGAAAAATCTTTGTTGGCATAGGCATAATAAATTTTGTCGGGCTCGTTACCAAAACGCATCGACCAATATATCATGTACTTGTGCAGCTTGGGGTCGTAAATAGTTTGGGGAGCCCACACCCGGTTCACACCTTCAAACTCCTTAAATACCTGCGGCACAACAACCGTATGCGATGTCCAGTTGATTAAATCGGCAGATTGCATCAGTACCATAGCCGTGTCCGGCCCCCAGCCGTACTTTTCGGTATTCATGTCGGTAGCCACCATGTAAAACGTTTTCCCGTCGGCCCCTCTCAGGATGTGCGGATCGCGCACGCCTCCTGTTGTACTTATAGCCGCCGAACTTAAAACCGGCAGGTTATTATTAAGAGCACGGTAGTGGTAACCATCATTACTTATGGCAAACCGTATAGCTTCGCCTTTTTTGCTGCCGGTAAAATAGGTAAACAAATACGCCGAATACGCATTTGCTTTAGTGGCCTTTTTAACGGGCTTGTTACCGGCCGACTGAGCAACAACGCCTGACGCATGTGCAAATATTGTTGAAAATACAATTAAAAAAAGCCGCGTGCATTTCAGGGTCTTCATACGTAATAAGTCTTTTCTTTAAAAATATACAGGTTATAATGGTGTTTGATATCAAACCGGGGCAATTTTATATGCCCGGCGAATCCGATGTCAATATTAATTTAAAAGTGTCAAAAACACAATTATTTTGGAAATTTTATTTTTTTGACAGGAGCTGGTGCCTAAATATACTTCTCACTTCCTGTTTAAATTTAATTTTCAAATATTCACAGTTTGCCCAAAGTTTATTAATATTTGTTATCGCTTTATGCATACGTGGTTTTAATAAAAACAACCGGATATTACATGCTAATTAACTAAACATACCCGTATATTTAGTTGCACAACGGCTATAGATCATTGAATGTAACAAAATTTGATAATAACCTAAATTGTTGACCTATGAAATTTCAGAAGTTTTTGGAGCGGTATTTTTTGGCCAAGTTTTGCCTGGCAGCAATGTTTACTGTAGCCCTTACAAGCGTTTTGGTACAGGCGCAAGTTAGGCAGAACAAAAAAAATGCTGCCAAAAAACCCAACATAGTTTTTATTATGAGCGATGACCACTCCTACCAGGCCATTAGCGCATACGGCGGGATGCTTTCCAAATTGGCACCCACCCCTAATATTGATAAAATTGCAAACGGAGGCATCATTTACAAAAAAGCCTTCGTAGAAAACTCGCTTTGCACTCCCAGCAGGGCCTGCCTCATGACAGGCTTGTACAGCCACCAAAATGGCCAGCGCCAGCTTGCCGAGGGCATCGACTCATCGAAAGTATTCTTTAGCGAGTTGCTTCAACAGGCGGGATACCAAACGGCCATTGTTGGCAAATGGCATATGTCTACAAGCCCTAAGGGATTTAATTACTACCATATACTCGACGATCAGGGCAAATACTATAACCCCACTTTTAAAGGCCCCGAAACCGGGTATAAATTTGTACAGGAACAGGGCTATGCTACAGACCTTATTACCGAACATGCCCTTGATTTTTTAGAAAAACGGGATAAGGGCAAACCCTTTTGCTTAATGATACACCATAAAGCCCCCCACCGCAATTGGATGCCCCCCGGCAAATACCTTGATTTGTACAACGATGTGAATTTTCCTGTCCCCGAAACTTTTTTCGATGATTACCAATCGCGGTGCGATGCCGCCAAAACACAAAAAATGTCAATAAGCAATGATATGGAACTGGTTCAGGATTTGAAAGTGGAAGAGCTGAAAGATCAATTGGTAAGCCCCTACGATAAGCTTTCCTATACGTTTTTAATGAGCGAACTCGGGCGTTTAACACCAGAACAGCGTGCCGCGTGGGATAAGCATTATAAGTTGAGAAACCAGCAATTCATAAACGCTAAACTGACCGGGAAGGCGCTTGCATTATGGAAATACCAGGAGTTTTTAAAAGATTACCTGCGCTGTATTAAGTCGGTAGATGACGGCGTAGGCGCAATTCTGAAATACCTGAAGGATAATAACCTGGAAAACAATACCATGGTTGTTTATACATCGGACCAGGGATTTTATATAGGCGAGCACAACTGGTTTGACAAGCGGTTTATGTACGAGGAATCATTCCGGACGCCCCTGTTGATCAGATATCCGGGGGCTATAAAGCCAGGAACGCAAAGCGACGCCCTGGTACAAAATATTGATTATGCACCAACATTTTTATCGCTCGCGGGCATTAAAAAGCCAGAACAAATGAGTGGCACTTCGCTCGAGCCAACATTCAAGGGGCCTAAGCCTGCGGGATGGCGCAGTGACTTATATTATCACTACTATGATTACCCGGCATTTCACATGGTACGCAAGCACGATGGTATACGTACCGAACGTTATAAACTGATTCATTTTTATGGCAAGGGCGGCATGCGTGGCGCAACCACCAAATACCAAACAACTCCCGGCTACAGGGAATATACTGTTCTTAAGCTGCTCAACAATGTGGGCTACGTAACTAATGATGCGGATATTGACTGTAATGAGCTTTACGATTTAAAAAACGACCCGCAGGAACTTCATAACCTTTTTGGCAAACCCGGGTATGAAAAACTTACCGCCGATTTGCAAAAACGGCTTGATGGATACCGGAAGAACCTGAAAGTACCCACGGACGAATTTTGATTACCAACATCATGTTGAATAATGATGTACCGGTATTTATTTAACCCGGTATATCATCATTCAATAGCGGCATATTAAAAGCACTTTTGCAACGGCCTACAAGACCAATTTTTCGTTAAAAGACTAAAAAAATCCTGTATTCTACTCATTATTGGCATAAATTACAACTTGCGGTTTTACCAATCGTACCAACTATCAAATTTAATCACCCGTGTTCAGCACCGGTATTAATGCCCTTTTCGTATCCGCGGGGCATTATCTAATAAAAATATATGGGGATGATTTTATTAACACAGGCTGCGATTGGCAAAAAACTTTCAGAGGCACTTGTTTTGTAATACAAGGAAACAATGAACCTCTTTATAAAAAACATGGTGAGCAGCCGCTGCAAAATTATCGTCGAATTCGAATTGCGAAGGGCAGGGCTCAAATGCACCGCTATTGACCAGGGAAGGGCAATTATTACCGGTGATGTGGGGCTGGCCCAAATTCAGCAGGCGGGCATCGCTTTATTAAAATACGGCCTGGTATTAATGGATAATAAGAAAAACATCCTGGTTGAAAAAATAAAGCAGGTAGTTACCGATTTGATCTTTCATTCAGAAATTCCGTTAAAAACCAACTTCTCCGATTACCTGAGCAACAAGCTTAACCTCGATTATACTTACCTGGCCAATACCTTCTCGGATGTGCAGGGCACCACTATTGAACAGTTTATCATCATGAATAAAATTCAACTGGTAAAACAGTTGTTATGGCAGGATGAATTAACCCTTACCGAAATTTCGTGGAAACTGCATTACAGCAGTGTGGCGCACCTATCTGCCCAGTTTAAAAAAGTTACCGGTTTAACACCCTCGCAGTTTAAACATTTTGATTTTCAAAACCAAAGCAGCTTTGCTAATGTGTGAATTATATAACTAATACAAAAAGTTGTATAACATGCCTGCCGCCAGGTAGCCATAAGTTTGTACCATCCTGCAATCTGACCCAATAGGACCCCGGGACTTACAATTTATCTTTCAATAATATATTCATGAAAAAAACATTTACTATGCCAATGGAAGTAATCTGCATGCGTCAGCGCGGCGATTATTCCAAAACATTCGGCGCAATTTTGTCGCTGGTGTTACTTATTATCATGTTAACCTCCGGGTGCAAAAAGGACAATTATAAAGGCGAAATCAAGGGCGAATGCCCGGTGGTGGTTTCAACCGACCCGGCTGATAAAGCTGTTGACGTTGTTTTAAACAAAGCCATCTCGATAACCTTTAACACCAGCATGGCGCCGTCAACAATTACCGACAAAACATTTATAATAAAACAAGGCGCTACTGTTGTTACAGGTACCATAACAAACGCCACCAACGGCACAGTATTTACTTTTACCCCAAGCCAGCCCCTGCTGCCTTTCGCTATTTATACGGGCACTATAAAGGCAGCAGTAACCGACACTTTGCGTACCGCGATGGTAAGCGATTATACCTGGACATTTACTACCATTCCGCAAATTATGCTAACAGCAACGCCTACCCTTGGCGGTGTTACCGAAGGTGAAGGCACATTTGCACAAGCATCTGCCGTAACGGTTAGTGCAACGCCCAATACCGGCTACACATTTACCAACTGGACTGATAATGGAGTTATTGTTTCAACAAGTTCCAGCTATCAGTTTACCATGGCGGGCAACCGGGCATTGGTTGCCAACTTTAAACTGATACCTGCATCGCAATTTGCGGTAGTACTTACCTCGAGCCCGGCTATTGGCGGTACAACCAGCGGATCTGGTGCATACAACGCCGGTACCACCGTAACCGTAACCGCCGACCCCAATGACGGCTTTACCTTTGTTAACTGGACAGATAACGGCAACGTGGCCTCCACAAGTTCAAGCTACCAGTTTATACTTGCAGCCAACCGTAAATTAGTGGCCAACTTTAAAGCTATACCGGCATCGCAATTTGCGTTGGTATTAAAATCAAGCCCGGCAGCAGGCGGCTCAACAACCGGATCAGGTGCATACGCAGCAGGTTCATCAGCAAGCGCAACGGCAACAGCAAGCCCCGGCTATACCTTTACCTCGTGGAGCGGCGATGCAACAAGCACCAATAACCCGTTAACTATTGTTATGAGTGCCAACAAACATGTAACGGCCAACTTTACGCTCAACGTAATCATTATATCCCCACTTTTGGGTGATGCTGCAAAATTTGGCGCTTTCGGCGGCAATGCAGGCGTAACCAACCAGGGCCTAAACACAGTAATCAATAATGGAGCGATAGGCACAACGGCCGCATCAACCCTGGTTACGGGTTTCCACGATGGTTTAACTGCCGATATTTATACCGAAACACCACTAAACAAGGGCAATGTTAAGGGCGGTATATTTACAGCACCGCCAGCCCCTGGTACTGCTACCTCTTTTGCGGTTGCTACACAAGGGTTGCTTGATGCCACCATAGCTTACAACAGTATATCCCCAGCCTCGAAACCAGGTGGTATCGATCCGGGCGCAGGCGAATTAGGTGGCTTAACTTTAGCCCCCGGCGTATATAAAGCTGCAAGCGGCACATTCAAAGTAACCAATGGCGACCTTACGCTGGATGCCAAAGGCGATCCGAACGCGGTTTGGATATTCCAGACAGCTGCCGGCCTTACGGTAGGTACAGCAGGCCCGGCAGGCGCCAGGAGTGTTATTATGAAAAATGGCGGCCTTGCTAAAAACGTTTACTGGTACGTAGGCAGTTCGGCTGTAATCAACGGCGCGGGTGGCGGCATCATGACGGGTACTATCATATCCAGTGCAGGCATCACCTTTTCAACAGCCGGTAACGCGGTACAAACGGTATTAAATGGCAGGGCCATATCCCTGGTAGCTTCGGTTACTATGGTAAATACCACTGTTAACGTACCACAATAAGCCAACATCGGTATCAACAGTATTCAATCCCTATTTGGGGGATTGAATACTATCTGTCAACAAAATATTTAAAGAAACATCTCATGTTAACAATCAATAAAATAATTAAAACAAGCATCATCTGCTGTTTGATGGTTGCTATGGCCGGCATAACGGTTAAAGCGCAAACTACTACTGTACCAACATGGTGGTTTGGTGTATCCGGCGCCGCAAATTTTAACTTTTACGATGGCACCACCCAACGGTTAAACAATTCATTAATAGCGCCTACCGCTTTTCATAAGGGCCATGATGTACGCCCTTATGGGTCTATTTTGATGGAATACCGCCCGGCAAGTGTGTTAGGTGTAATGCTTAACGTAGCTTACGATGGCCGCGGTGGCAAATTTAAAGATGTAATTGCCCCCTGTAATTGCCCCGCTACTTTAGAAACCAACACCAGCTATATTGCTGTTGAACCAAGCCTGCGTTTAACGGTGCCTTCAACCGGTTTATACTTTTTTGCCGGCCCAAGGATTGCTTTTAACATCAGTAAAGATTTTGAGTACACCCAGCTTAGGCAACCAAATACAAATGGCCAGTTAAGCGCCATGCACAAAACCCTCATCTCGGGCCAGGTTGGCGCCGGTTATGATATTATGGTTTCGCCGGCAAGTAGTACTACTAAGGTGAGCATCTCGCCATTTGTCTCTTTTCATCCATACTTTGGACAGGAGCCGCGCAGTATCGAAAGCTGGTCGGTTACCACGCTACGCGCCGGGATAGCGCTTAAATTTGGTAAAGCTTCAAAAATTGCACCTAAAACGGTAACCAGCGTACCGGCACCTATGCATGTATTTGTTTTTACGGTAACCGCACCAACAGCAGTACCTTTAAAACGCCAGGTGAGCGAAACGCTGCCTTTGCGTAATTCGGTGTTTTTTGATGAAGGATCGGCCCAGATCCCTGCCAGATATATTACGTTGTCAACAGATCAGGCAATTACTTTCAAAGAACAGCAACTGCAAAATGAGCAGGCCGATAACACGGCCGGCCGGTCTGCAAGGCAGCTGAATGTTTATCACAATATCCTGAATATTTTGGGCGATAGGTTAAGGGCAAACCCAGGCGCTGTAATTGTGCTAACCGGTGCATCGGCTAAAGGCCCTGCAGATGGTAAAGAACTGGCACAAGCTGTAAAACAATACCTGGTTACCCAATTTGCAGTTGATGCATCAAGAATAACCATTGCCGGCCGTAACAGGCCGCTTATCCCGTCGGAACAACCGGGTGGCACTAAAGAATTGGTATTGCTGCGTGCAGGCGACCGCCGTGTTGATATTACCAGCACCTCGCCCGAATTATTGACCGAGGTGGGCGGCGACATGATGAAGCCAGTTCAAATAAATGCTACACAAGCCAATCCACTTGATAGCCAGGTGATTTTAAATATCGATAGCGCCAAACTGTTGCTTAAATCATGGTCTGTAGATGTTACAGATGATAAAGGTACCGTTCAGCACTTCGGACCATTTATTGATGACCAGGCCAGCATTCCGGGTACAACTATCTTAGGCAGCAACCCTTCGGGCGATTACAAAATTGTAATGACAGGCGAAACCCGTGCCGGTATTCCTGTAAAGAAAGAAAGCACTGTGCATTTGATACGCCAGGACGAAACACCAACCAAAGGCTTGCGCTATAGCATCCTATATGATTTTGACAGATCAAACGCCATTGTATCCTATGACAAGTTTTTAACCGATGTAGTATCCGCTTCAATTACTGATGGATCGACAGTTATTATTCATGGCCATACTGATAACATAGGCGAAGAAGATCACAACATGAAATTATCCAAAGCCCGCGCTATGGATGTGCAGCACACATTGGAGCAAGCATTAACCAAAGCCGGCAAAACCAATGTTAAATTCGAAACTATAGGATTTGGCGAAGATGCAGGCAACGCACCCTTTGAAAATAATTTAGTTGAAGAGCGGTTTTACAACCGAACTGTTATTATAGATATTATCCCCGTTAAATAACAATAAACGATATAAATGAAAAAAGCAGCGGGAGAAATTCCGCTGCTTTTTTGCGTTAAAGATGTCTTCTTAATTCAATTTACTAAGCATCATATCTTCATTAGCCGCACCGAATTTATAGGCTATCTTCAATTCGCCGTTTAAATCACTTTTTAAAACTTCGGCCTGTTTCCCGTTAACGGCAAAGCTATAATCCGTATTCGGGTTTAATTGATGTAAAACATAGGTAACCGGTTTGGCGGCCTGCTGATGCCATTCCATTTTATCGCCATCCCAGTTTTTTATATTGATGGTTAAATTACCTGCCGAAGCAGCATTCAAAGCAACAGCCGGGCTGCCGCCATTAAAGTACGACAACTGCCCCTTGGTGCTATTAAAACCGAAGCTCTGTTTCGCGTTTACTTTAAATTTTCCGTCGGCAACGGCATAGTTATCATTATCGAGGTTGATAGTTAGCTTTTTATCCCTGTACCTGTAATTCAACACGGTGCCCGCAAGTTCGGGCGTGATATGCGGGTTGAGGTAAAAACGATTATACAAAGGATTGATACCATAAATGGCCTGGTACAAGCCCACTATAGCCAGGCTATTGCCCGATAGGATATCGTCGCCAAGGCCATCTTGTTTTATCCTGCCATAACGCTGAAAAGCCAAACCATCTTTACCATATTGCTCCAGCACATTGCGCACATATTTAAGGGCAAGGGCTGGTTTATATTCGGCATAGGCTTTTACCGCGATAGCCCCCCACGATAAAAACAAGTCGCCATTTTCATAGGATGGAAAAGGGTATTGGTATTCCTTAGCTTCGCCCGGCAAATATGTTGTCATACACAAGGGCCAAAAGAAAAGCTTTTCCTGCTGCATTTGCATTTCAATGTTATCCAGTATCGTTTGCTTGCGGGCATCGTTATTGCAAATATCATAGGCAATGGCCATAAAGTTTACCGGTGTTACCATGTTGCGGCCATGCACGCTTTTGTCCTTATCAATCCAATAAGCATAACAGCTTTTTTCCTGGTCCCAAAAACCGCCGTCGGCAGTCGGCTTGTTAAAGCTTTCCTTTAGTTTAGCAGCAAAGTTTTTATAGTAAGTTGCCTTGGCATCGTTATTTAATTGCTGCTCAATATCGGCCCATTTTACCAGCGCGTGGTAAAGCTTCGCGTTTACAAAAGCATTTTCGTACGACGCCCAAACAATATCAATCCAATCGCTGCTGCGCTTTTGGGTATGGTTATCGGTCATCATTTCAACCAGCCCATTGTTATTGCTGTCGCGTTTCAGTATCCAATCTAAGGCTTTCTCGCACGACAGTTGGTGTTGCTTAACCCAGATTTTATCACCCGTCATATCATACAGGTCGGCAACATTTATCACCAGGTCGGGGTTCGAATCCATCAGGACGCCCCATTGTGCCTCGTAAAAACCGTCGCTGTTAAATTGACTAGGCATGGCATCCTCATTGGTGTAAGCCCAACGCGGGTATACCCGGCCATCGGGTTTTATGGCGTGATCGCGGTAATAATCAAGGCAGGTTTCATCGCCCTTTAAATATTTAGCGTCATTTATCGCAAGGCCAAGCTGCGCTATATATTGCTCATGCAGGCAAATCGGACCATAAGGTGTAGCCCAACTATTACCGCCAAAATGCAGCGAATCAATTACCCCTATGCGGGCAATGGTGTTAAGCACCGCGCCAACTTTAGCGCCATCAACACCACTAAATTTGCCCCTGCCATACTTTTCATCAAAATTAAAATAGCTAAGGGTAATACTTTGGCTGCCCGGCCCGGCCGCAAGATTAAATGGCGCCCAAACATCGGTACGCCCTCTTAAAAACCTGCGCCTTTGGGTGTCACTATCCCGCTTTAATGCCATTTCATTATTGCTTACACTTATGGTGTAAGCAAGTTTATCATCGGCAGTACGGCTATATTTCATAGCCACGTTTTTGCCCGGGGCAGCCACGGTTATATTTAAACCGTTACCGGTTTTACTGTTCCAAAAATCAGACGACCGGGTGTGCACGCCGTAGGTACACAGTTTTTCGTTAAAAAGGTAAAACCAGGCCAGCCCGCCATAACCCTGGTAAGCGCCTTCCCATGTATTTATGTTATCAAAATTAAATACAGGCGCAGCAGATTCATCCACCCGCAATGGCTTGTTTGAGCTCCGTTCAATTGTCCACCTGATGGCTTTATCGTTGATGGTAAAAATCCAGTTTTCGGTTATGGTGAAGCTTTTATTGCCATAGCTTATGTTGCTGAGCTTATAAACATTGCCTGTTTTTAATAATACCGGCGTTTTCTTTAAATGCAGCGACGAATACGTAATGCCATTAATGTTCACCGATGTAAACACCCCATCGGCACTGCTTATTACTTTTTGCCCATTAACCACCAGCGAAGTAATACTTGCCTTACCGCTATAATTAAGCACCATGGTCATTTTGGGATTGCTGATTTTAATTTCGGCTGCTAATGCGGCCGTTGACCAAAAAGCAAAGACGAGATAAATTAAATTGAAGTAGCTTTTTTTGAATGGCATGGTACCTGGGTTGATGTGAAATGTGTTCTGTCATCAAAATTAGCATATAAGTTTTAGGATGGAAATTTAATGTACGGCAGTTAGCTTACTCCTTATTTACTTTTGGTAACTGCGTTCCCTTGTCGACAATGTTCACATACTTGTGTTAAATTTCATATCTTGTTGTGCCAAAACTTTATATGAAAAAGTTAACACCCCGATTTTTTATAGTTTTTATTTTCATTGTACTTTACGCCCTGGTAGGTTTTGAAAATATTGAGGGCCTTAAATATCAAAATGATGTAAAAGCAGCTAACCTTAAGGGAAAAGTAAAATCATGTATTAGCTACTACTATCCGTCGCAGCAAACTGGCATTAATATCATTAGCGGATGGCAATACTATGAAACGCGCAAATACAGGATGGATGGCAAAATAGAAAGTTCCCTTTATGTTGATTCTGTTAAAGTTAAACAACCAAGGTTCGGTTTAATTTGTAGTTACGACAGAGAAGGGCGGCAATTGACAAAAAAAAACATTCGCGGGGAGTTATTAGACAGTTCGATATACAAAACAAATAAGCAAGGGCAGTTAGAGGAGTATAATTATTCCGGAGTTACAGTTTATAACAAACAAGGCTTGTTCCAGGCCTTTTATATAAATATGCAAGGAGCCCGCATCCTACGACATGCTGACCACTATGACAAACAAGGGCATGTTATTGAATCTTTGCAGTATGGAGAGGATGGTAAACCGACAGAGACAATAAAATACAAAATGGATGCCCTTGGCCGCAAAATCATCGAGGAAACATACGATCCCCAAAATACGTTGACCCTCAAAATTTCTTATACCTATGATGACCACGACAACGTAATCATACAAAAAGACTCGTCAGTCACAGACGCCACCTATGTAGGTGGTTTTGTAGCCCACGGGGATCTTACGCCCGACAGCAAAGTAACCCAAACACTAAGCAGGTATAGCCGCTACGACAAACATGGTAATTGGTTATTATGGGATATCCTTTATAAAGGCAAAGTAGTTAAAACGGTGAAACGCCGGATAGCCTATTATAAAGATTGATTTTGGGAACACTTAAACAAAAAAGGCACAGTCCTAAAACCATGCCTTTTATATATCCACACAAAAACCTTTCAGCTTTCGCCTTTATCCTTTTACCTAAAATTAGTAACGATAGTACTCCGGTTTAAACGGACCATCAACAGTTACGCCAATATATTCGGCCTGATCCTGGTCTAATACTTCCAGCTCAACGCCAATTTTGGCAAGGTGTAAGCGGGCAACTTTTTCGTCAAGGTGTTTTGGTAAGGTGTACACTTCGTTTTTGTAAGCAGCTCCGTTAGTCCAAAGCTCTAACTGAGCCAAAGTTTGGTTGGTGAACGAGTTACTCATTACAAAGCTTGGGTGGCCTGTTGCGCAACCTAAGTTAACCAAACGACCTTCTGCTAAAACGATAACGTCGCTGCCATCAATAGTGTATTTATCAACCTGTGGTTTAATCTCGATTTTGGTATTGCCATAAGCGCCGTTTAACCAGGCCATGTCAATCTCGTTATCAAAGTGACCGATGTTACAAACAATTGCCTTATCTTTCAAAGCGCGGAAGTGCTCTTCACGAACGATGTTTTTGTTACCAGTTGCAGTAACTACAATATCAGCTTCCTTAATAGCAGTACCTAATTTTTTAACTTCGAAACCTTCCATAGCTGCCTGTAATGCGCAGATAGGGTCAATTTCGGTAACGATAACACGCACACCAGAGTTACGCAATGAATCTGCAGAACCTTTACCTACGTCACCATAACCGCAAACAACGGCTACTTTACCGGCCATCATTACATCAGTTGCGCGGCGGATGGCATCAACCAGCGATTCGCGGCAACCGTATTTGTTATCAAATTTCGATTTGGTAACCGAGTCATTAACGTTAATTGCAGGCATTGGTAATGTACCGGCTTTCATACGCTCATATAAACGGTGTACACCTGTAGTAGTTTCTTCAGATAAACCTTTAATATCAGCAATCAGTTCAGGGAAACGATCTAACACCATGTTGGTTAAATCGCCGCCGTCGTCTAATATCATGTTTAATGGTTTGCGGTCTTCGCCAAACCAAAGGGTTTGCTCAATACACCAGTCGAACTCTTCGGCGTTCATACCTTTCCAGGCGTAAACAGAAATACCGGCAGCAGCAATAGCAGCAGCGGCATGATCCTGGGTTGAGAATATATTACATGACGACCAGGTAACTTCGGCGCCAAGTGCAATTAAAGTTTCAATTAAAACAGCGGTTTGGATGGTCATGTGCAGGCAGCCGGCAATACGGGCACCTTTTAACGGCTGGCTTGGACCGTACTCCTGGCGCAAAGCCATCAGACCCGGCATTTCGGCCTCGGCCAGTTCAATCTCCTTGCGGCCCCATTCGGCCAGTGAAAGGTCTTTTACCTTGTATTTAACAAAAGCAGTTTCTACTGATGACATATCGTTTTCAATTTTGTGCAGCAAATTTAAATCATATCCCTGTTAAAATGAAATAGGGTTTGGATGACGGGCGATTTGTTGCCATAGGGCAAGTTACGCCCTGTTGTCATTTCCTTTGGTCTTAAGAAAGCAATTAGACACTGATTGTTATTATTGGAATGGGGGGTGCAGGGGGGGGTTAAAAACTAAAAAGTTTGTGGATAAGTTATAAAAAAGGCAGGGTGAACTTTTGTCATTTCTGGTTTTGGAGAACCA
>NZ_FODR01000002.1 GCF_900110415.1 Mucilaginibacter sp. OK283 | reverse complement strand
CCTCTGCTTGCACAGCGACACTGGTAGGCCTACTACCATCTTTTATACAACATTTACTTACCTTTATTCAGAAGGCTCGTAATTCACGGCACACCCTGCGGCAGCGGAAAGTACTTGCGGTAGCGGGGGCCGGCGTAAGCCTGCGTTCGCAACTCATGGCGCTCGGCCTGGTCGACGAAATTCACATTGTAATTCACCCGGTAATTATTGGCGAAGGAAAAAAGTTGATGGAAGATTTCCCTCTGCAGGACAAATTAAACTGGAAACTGGTAGATACCAAGGTTTTTAAATCGGGATGCGTGGGGTTGCATTATTTGAAGGGGTGATGAGGGCATTGGGATTGGCGGACCAGCTGACCTTCAGACAAGCGGGTAGTTGAACTTTGGAACCGGCGAACATCTGGACTTTGTAATTGGTGGATGATTGATAAGTTTTCCTACCTCAAAAAATCTTGATACTTGATACTAACTACTCGATACTTTTTCTCTGTCTTGATTCTTGACTCTTAACTCTTGACTCTTCTTCCTGGCCTTCTTGTCTCAAATCTCATATCTCACATCTCAAATCTAATTTTGGCGTTCCCTGCGGGCCGTGCTGTTCGTTCATACTGCACAGGCCTTAGGCGCTGGGCCGGTATCCACTGCCATCACTAACGCGGGCTGTGGGGAGGGTTGCGCTTTGTGCTTTGCAGAAACATCGTGATTTGCATACGGGGTCGAAGGCATAGCCCCGTCATTGCCGGAGTTTATATTTTTTCCGCCCGCGACTATGCCATCAATATGGTTACACTTTAGCTATTAAAGGTTATTTTTACTGCTCTATTGACCATGGTACTCTTTTTTTGCGATGGCAGTATTTTACCAATAGAACAGAAGACAATTATATGATCGAAGTTTATAACTGCTATTCCAAACTAACACTTGATTCAACTGATTTTACCAGAATCCTTAAAGGGATAAATGAGGCGGGATATAAATCAGTGATTTGGCAGTCGAAGGTGAAATTTTTAGAAACTGCTGGCATTAAAAATCTTAGTAAAGAAATTTTAGATTGGATTGGTTATTATAATGTAAAAGGGACCAATTCGTTCATTTATCGAGCTGATCTATTTGTCGAAGGTAAAAGCGTAATATATATTACCAACGAATCTTCTGGATTTTCTTCGCCGGATCGCCGGATCGAAATTGGAGTTATATCGGATAGCGCGTTAGAGGCAAACGAGGTATTAATCAGATATGTCAAACAGTTTGAAGTCTCTTTAAAGGCAAATGTAGATGGTCGTAAGGTTAGGCATATGGAAAAGAATTGGTATCATTTTTCCAAAAATGACAAACTTGATACGCATGTTACTTATTATAAGCTATTCCAATATCCGGTCATGGCTGACACAGAATCCCAAGCTGCATCGATAATAAGTGATAATAAGCTCAGACAAGTACTTAGAAGAATTGCTGAACATGAATCCTTCAAAACGCAACATGTTAAGGGAGAACTCAAAGACTCCATTTTAGAAACTGTAAATGAGTTGATTAATCATAATTTAGTAACGAAAAGGTATGTCGTCAGCTGTAAAAAGAATTCAACGCCGATTGGCGTGGTGCGGTTAAAAGAAGAGCTAAGCAAATCTGTGCTCAGTTGTCCGCATTGTGGAAGGAATTTCATTGATGAACAAATTCAGGAAAGTTTTCTCCTAAGTGATCTTGGAAGAAAAATGACTTCGGGAAGTCACTGGATGACCATTTTGCTTACCAAGTCATTGATCGAATGTGGCATTCCGGAGAATAGTATCATTTGGAACTTGACCGAAGATAGTGAAGAAGTGGACTGTGTTGTCCAATTTAAGGACAAAACTTGGATCTTTGAGCTTAAAGATAGGGATTTTGAACCGGGGGATGCACATCCATTGACTTATCGTGCCGTTAAATTTAAAGCACATAAAACGATAATATTCACGACAGGTAAAGTCACAAAAGAAGCACGAAAAGTTTTCCAGGATATGGCGCAACATTCTATAGGTAGTAAAACGAGCGTTAATCCGTTATATATTGAAGGGGTTGCAGCTCTTAAAGAAGCCCTTCAAATCCTCATCAATAACGAAACATTGCTTCATGTTAGTGATAAAGCTAAACAATTAAGCTTGACCGCAGGTTCGGACTTTTCTCCTATATTTTTAAGTTTGTTCGGGAAGTATCGTGTGGAATATAAAGGTGAATTCAAGGATGATGTTAATATTTTCAGATATTGAAATTCCGACTCACTTTAAGCCTAAATCAAATTGACAACTATGAAATACCAATATGAACCATTAGGTGATGAATTTGAGTTTCAAACCTTTCTTAAGGATTTGTTTAATTTAATGTTCGACACCGATTCATTTGAGGAGTACGGATCGAAGGGTATGGCCCAGTTTGGCGTGGATATTTATAGTCCCGAGCTTAAAATTGCTATACAAGCTAAGAAAAAGGATTTGAATCGTTCTAAAACTGCGCTGATCAAAGAATTAAGTGATGATTTCAAGGCGACTATAAAATCGATTGACGATTTCCCCCATGAGATTCAGCAGTTCTACTTTGCTACCACGACAAATAGAATTGTTCAACTTCAAGATATCTGTATTGCGGAAAGCAAGTCCGGGAGCAAAAAAATAAAACTCTTTTGCTGGATTGATATTCAGGAGCTAATTGCAAAGTATCCTGCAATTAGAAATACTTACTATCCAGCGTTGAAAGAAAATAGGCCAAACTATGATGGCATTCAGAATGAAATTAAAGAACAATTGATCATTCTGGAAAAGTTGATACGAGAGCAGATCGCATCAGCACCACCTCAAAAAAAGGAATACAGGAGTGTCCCTCACTGTGAAATTTTGCCTCCGCTAATGGATCTAGATAGTCAGAAGTTTCTTATTGCGTTTATCATAAAAGCTGCTGCAATTCAATCATTCAAGCATGTTACCTATAAAAAGTTCACATGCATCATTGACTTTAGCAACACATATACGCAATTTGAAGATGGTACTAAGGGGCCTGGATTTTCGATTTTTTGCGGAGAGGTCGTATTTCTTGGAAACGTTATTAAATTGATGAAAATATTTCAAAATAACCTTGAAAAATTCTCGAATCTGTATGAGCATTATGAACTTGACGATTATTTCAATTCAATAAACTTCCGAATGGTTTTAATACCACAAGAAGGGTTAAGAAGTTATGAATTTGAGTTTGACGAACAAACTGGCAGCTTTCAATTAACACCAGCCAACAACGAAGAACTTGATTACGATAAGTTAAATTCTTTAAACGCAGTATTGCCATTTATATGCTCTACAACAAGGTTTGGAATTAAGGTTATAGAGTTGGACAATTTGGAAGGTTTTGCAGCTATCACCAAATTTATTTATAGCATGCTTTATGAAAATACGTTCAAGTTTTCCAATTTTTTAGTAAATGTACATGATTTTGATGACTGGGATTATGCTTATAAGGTCAAGGGAAGTGACGACTAAAAATTCAATTCCGGTAATTTTTAAAAATAGAATAGTTGCTGACCGCCGATTATAGCATCTAAATAGGGTTTAACATCTTGAAAATCGTCGTCAAAATCATCGGGTTGTAGCAGATGATTTTTTTCTTCCAATTTAATTATATCAGCTCTATAATCGATGCCGTGATCACCCTCTATACTCATAATCAGTTGTGAATTAGGCGGCTGACGGTTAACAATAAAATTTAATAGTGTGGGCAAGTTGTCTTTATCCTGTGCTTGTTGATTAGGAGAATCAACGACTATTGGACAAAATGCAGCTGAGGCATACTCAGACATAACAGTTAATATTGAATAATAGTAAGCTATGAACTCACGTGGTGTTTTGCTTCCCGATTCAGACAATTGAGAATCAATCTTTTCGTAAGATTTCGTCCTAACATTGGGCAGATTGACTTCTAATAAAAACTGTTTCATATAGCCACGATACAAGTTTTTGATTTTCTCAGCGCGCTTTTTATCTTCCAATAATTTTAAATCGATATCCAATTGTTCACGTAACTTTATTTTCTCCGTAAGCTCTTTGGAATAATCTGCAATTTCCCGTCTGAACAAATTCTGAACCTCTTTTTTACCTTCACTTTCGATTAGGTCCTTAAGCTTTACCTCTCCCTGCTTGCGTTCCAACTGATTTTCAATTTCGAGAAGTGTTTTTGATCTTTCAACAAATTTCGAGTTAAGTTTTACGATTTCATCATTTACTGTAACCAGTTCTTCTTCCAATTCAAGTATGAGGTCATAGCATCTTTGCTCATCTTGTGCTATTCCAAACCGCTCTGCAAACGAATTTTCATATTCAGCACCGCAAGTGGGGCAAGGAACTACCTCGTCGACCTTATCTAATGCATACGCATAATCCTTTTGCGTTTCAGCCAATGTTTTACGCACTATAAGCAATTGTGCATCAAGATTGATTTTATGATTAAAACGCTTAGATAACTTTACTTTATAATCCTCTTGTTCAATTCTGAGCACTTGGCATTCCGCTAATAGTGTGGTTATTTCTGATTGAAAAGCATCGAGGTCAATTGTAAAATCGGAAATGGTCAACTTTTCCTTAACGTTATTAAGCATCCCGCGGATCAATTTGATCTCTTTATCCATATTAGCGATGCCTTCATTAATGATACCTAACTCATTCTTGGTTTGATAGTATTTATTAGGTCGAATACCTGTGTGGTAATTCACTATACCCAACCTGTCCTTAGGTAAATATAGGTTTTTGAAGCTATCCCAATTTCTTTGCCAACTGACATCCTGATCCATATAGAATGGTAAAAACAAATATGCCGGTGGCGGGATGACTATCTTTTTTTGACGGTCTCTAAGCTCTAACTTAAAATCAAGCAGTTCAGCAAGTTTTGCCCCGATCTCAGAAACTTTCACATATTTTCCGATCATTTCGTCATTACCATCAAATAACGCGAATGTTTTTTCCTGACGAAAAATCACATAGTCTACTTCATCTATGGTGAATTTGATAACCGAAATGGGTTGCGCATCCAGCCAGTCCGGATGCAATTTGTGTGGTTCTGCCCCAAAGGTGTGATAGATGGACTTTATTAAGCATGATTTACCCGTTTCATTTGTCCCGATGATCACTGTCCTCGTCGGGCTGAAGATCACTTTTCTTGATCTCCTTTCCCTTAACGACAGTAGGGTCATCTCTCTTAATCTGAATTTCTTCATGCCTTTTATTTCTTAATGTCCGTATAAGTCGTTTGAAACTACCCTTTTCCATACAACCTGAATAAAATAATCGTTTTAATATAATTGGGTTCAAACGAAATATTTGTAACCAAATCTTTCGATAAGCTCGTGAAGATTTTTTCCATATCCTCACTTAATTTTCCGGTTATGGATTGATAATTATTGACGTGATTAAAAACTCCTTGTTCTATCTTTTGGAGTTGTTTATCGTCATAATCCATCCTTGCTATTTCGTAAGTCGTTGCGTGTGACTTGAACGAGGCAACGAAACGGTAATCAACAAGTTCTTGGTCAAGTCTGTGCGCTATTGATACCGCCAAATCCTTCATCGAATCATTGTTCTTTAAAGCAAAAAGGTATTTGTCGAAATCTGCTCGGCTAACTGACTTGCTTGTTTTTAGTTCGTTAAATGACAATGCGGTAGTTTCCACATTGTTCTTCGTTTTTATTTCATCAAATATTGCCTTATATACCGGCCCGATTTGGTATTTCACATTCGGTAGTACTGCTTCAATAAATGCACTTAGTTTTGCCTTAGTAATTTCACTATGATGCTTTATATCTAGTTGCTGAAGATTAAAAACCATCAAATCAAAAAACTTAGACCAATCCTTACCTGGCAATTCAATTGCTAATTTCTTAGTAAGTTTTGTTTTGTCCGCATCACAGATGTCTTTTAAGCTAAAAGCGGACACTGTTAAACAGTCAATATCATCTTTGAGTTTTGCTTGAACCTTTGAGTTTGTAATTAAAAACAAACCACCAACCAGATCACCAAAATTTTCCAATTGCTCACTTAATTTTCCAATTATAGAAGGCAGAATTGTGTCACCCTTACCCTTTTTGGTTTTCGCAAAGTCGGTAAGTTTCCAATGCGAATTTTCAGTAGTTTTTACTTGATAAAAATTTACAGAAGTGGGATCGACTGCCGAATCGAATACCGCGATGTCTTCATGAAACTCAAACGCCAGGAGATAATCCTGATCGGTCGCATGTAATTCAGTGAGTTTAACAATTGCCCAGTTTTTTTGATAGTCAAACCTGTTTGAACTTCGTGCACCAGCATTCTCACGCGGCTTTGTCGCGAAGACCAACGACTTCAGATCTTTTGTTGGCAATATTGGCTGGTGCATAAGGTTTGAATAATAAAGTCAATAATAAATATTTAAAGTTACAAGAACAATTAAATATCTGTTGGAAAATCCATTGTGGGCAAATTAGGCTACAAAAATATGCAAGGTTATGATGCTACTGTAAGGAATGTGGTTTTTTCCTTACCCTTATCCCACCGACCCTAATTAGAAATCGGGATTCATTCAATTGCTTCTCATCCGAATTTACGTTTACGAGTAGATTATAGAAAATGCCCCCCTTGGCGCAAGTCTTGAGCGATAGCCCAGCTGTCGGATGACTTGTGACCCGGTTAATGAGACATGAGAAGAAGCAAGAGCCTGCCATCATTCAACAATTCCGATTATAATATTTCAACAATTAATCCACCCTGGCAGTAACTTGCCCGGTCGGCAATTGCTGCTAACGCGGGCTGTGGGAAAATCGTGGGATTAGGGCTATACAATGAGACTGTGATTTGCATACGGGGCACACGCGGCACGCGTGCGCCAGCTTTGGGGGTTTTATATCAATTCCAATTATGTGGTATTAACGGTCACGGGGCATCATCTAAAACAAAGCTGGCCGGCGCGTATGCTTTTAACATAAACCTTAGCTTACTTCCGGTGATTTTTACTGGCTTACCCATTATTTCACCGCGGAGATTTACAGGTGTTGCTTTAGTATAATTTATCCCTTTCGGCAAAGTAACTGTCACATTTCCTGAATTTCCTCCTTGTTCCCATAGCCGCAAAAGGGTTGAATTTGAATTAGCAGCGGCTGTTGCAAAAACAGGATTGCCGGCACTATTGCGGCGGAAGGCAGTAACTTGTATGCCTTTTCTTGAAACAGAAATTCCGGTTTGCCCGGCAGGAAGATTACCGGCTTTGCCTTCAGCTTCGGCCACCACCAAAGGGGTACGGGCTTCAAAAGAGGGCGTTACCAACCTCGATTCCGTGGTGCTGTTTTTGGTAAAAGTCCATATCCTTACTTTTGAACTCCAGGTTCCCGGATACCAGTACCGGTAATTTGTATTCCACTGGTTATTATAAAGATTAAGGTAAATAACCGGTTTATGCGGGATAAAATCCTTAGAAAACTTCCAAATCCCCGGCCTGTCGAAGCTGATTAGCGGGTGGTCAAATGGGCAGAAACCAATGCCGGCCCCATCCTTACCTGTTATAGTAACGCCGGTTCCTACAGCGTATATATCTTTATCGGCCCCTTCCATAATATCTTTGGATGGATCCATCATCCCAAGGGAACGGCCTACACTAAATTTGGGGGAATTTATTTTAAAGGGAAAACAAAACCAGTCGGCTTCGGGCCAGTTATCTTTTGCTTTATCTTTAATGGTAAGCTCCATATCAATAAATGGCTTATCATTTTGTAAGGTTATCTGCAACGAAGAAGCAGGGAAGTGATTAGCCGTATCGACAGGCATGTCAATAACGGCTGTTTCCTGATTGGCATCTTTGGTGATTTTCAAACTACCATTTTTAGATAACGCAGCCCGGTACGGCACCTGTTTTTCAGAAATCATTCCGGGCTTGTACATATTGGGGTGCAGCCATTCGCCTTTGGAACCAAAGGCGTGTAAACCACGTCCCTGTTGATAATCGGTTACATATTTTACTGTTTGTTCGTAAGTGAACCGTTCATTCATATATTGTCCCAGGCCGCGTTTAGCTTGGGCATCAACCCATTCTCTCCCTGTTCGCTTATCAATCAGCGACGAAATACTACCACGGGCCGGATCCATCTTAATTATGAAATACTTGTTTTCTATCTTATTTGAACTTAAGCCGGTTGAATTATTTGCAACCAAATCTTTTTCGGTGTAGGTTTTATAGCCGGAAGGGGGAACATTCCTGGCATAGATAAATTTATGTTGATTGCCCACCTGTACCCACTCCGACCGGCTGTAAGGGAGCGGATTATAAACTACAAAGCGCTTACCCTGGTGGTTTACATTTTGGGCAAGAATTGCCATATTGTTTGCCAGCAGCGTTTTTATAATATTTTCTGTTTTGCGGATATAATCGGTCTTGTCTTCCCATGATCCTTCAAGGTCTTTATAGGTTTCGGGAGATAGCTTTTTAAATGCGGCTCCGTATTCATTGATATTTTGAGCACCGCCCCAGGTATGTTCTGCATAAAGCAAAACATTTTCATATGCTTTCGAAATATCTTTGGTGATATCAGGAACAGCGATGTTCCAATTTTTTAGCTGGGTGTTTAGCCCTTCAACAGTTGGTATAAGCGGGTTAATATTACGGGAAATTTTCATTCCGCCAGGATCACTCATATTGCCGTGTATCCATGTATCGGGGGCTTCTTTTTTGATAACGGGCAACTTAGGATGGGTAGGAAGTATTGCATCAGCAAAGTCTTCAAGGCGCCCCACCCTTATTTTCACTCCCGGCATTTTTTTTTCAGCTTCGTCAAATAATGCTTTAACATCGGCAGGACTTGGCGGTCCGGAATTATCGGTGGTAACAATTATAGCAGGCCATACAGAATAAGGCCAGTCGGCCGGAGGGATAAGATTTCTTCCGACATACGGATCCCTGCCGCCCCACTCAAATGGCCAATTTAGTGCCGTAGTAGTTCCGTAAATGGGCGAATAAAGCGTTAAAACACGACTACCATCGGGCCCCTGCCACCAGAAAAGCGGCGGATACTTCACATCTTCGCTGGGCCAGTTGCATCCGATATGCATGAATTTTACGCCGCCTTGTGCCAATCCTGTAGCCAAAACGCTCGCCTGCGAAGGCACATCCGTCATTTTTGCGCCGCGCGGCAAAGGCAGTCCATATTTGCGGGAAACGAAAGATGATGATTCGTAGGCTCTGGCCACATCCTCGGGGAACAATATCTGCGACTGAACAGAGAAAGGCATTGCATGGGTAACAAACCGCCCCGATTTGAAAGCATCTTCCAATCTTTGGTGACGTTCAGGCGTCTGTCCCGGCCAATCTTCCAATACTTTAGCCATTACCCAGCCAGGCGCTGTCCATGAAAATTGTTGTTCCTTAGGCAAATCTTTGGTCTTGTCCATAATTTCCAAAGCTTTGTCAATCATATCTGTACGATAAAACTGTACAATATCTTTAACCCGATGAGTATAACCTATATCGAAGTGTGTTTTGAATATTACAATAACCTCCTTAACCTTCGGATTTATATATGTGGTATCAGATCGCTTGATCTGCCCGAATACCGATGTGCTGATAAGCAGCGAAAAGGAGATTATTGCTTTCGTTATCATTATTTTCATTGTTCCTAATTCCTGTTTCGCTGTTTATTTACCGGTATCGCAACGGCCCTGTAGTTCCATTGTTAAATTAATTATTTGTACACACATAAGTACATATTAAATGCAGGAACTCCAAAATTATCTTTTATAAGTTTTAAAACCACCCAGTCATTGAAGCCAGAAAGCAATCTTTGAAATGGTTAGCGACGAGCCGGCCAAAGGGGCACAATGGACTCAGCAAATTCTCCAAAACAACATCGGAATGATTGCGTTCATGTGGTTGCAAAAAAGCCGTTCCTGCCGGGGAACGGTTTTTTTGATTTAGCCATCGCTCATCCAGGAAATACTCAAATTTAACGGAGCTTATTTAAATTTTTCTGCAATTTTTTTGTTTGCTCCTGCTAAAAGCGGATTACCATGCCCAAAACAAGCAATATCAAAATTGTATTTTGCCACTTCTTTCAAGGTTTGTTTGGCCAAAACCGGGTCTTCGTATAGGATACTATAGCTAAGCCCACCCATATTCCCGCAAATATCACCGGCAATCAGCACTTGCTCTTTTTCTAAAAGTAAAGAAATATGCCCTTCGGAATGACCTGGTGAATGAATAACCCTCACACCCGAAAGTATAGGCAGTAACTGGCCACCTTGTAAAGCCATAACCGAATCTACGGGTTTGATGATCGATTTTGCGTTTCGCATAAATAAATTAAAAATCAACCAGGGAAAAAATCCCCGCGTACGGGCCATCGGTTCCCGGCCACCAACACCTTTTCTAATCAGCCTGGCATCCGTGCTGTGTGCGTATATCGGAATTTGAAGCAGCTTTTGAATATCGGCGGCTGCGCCGGCATGATCAGGATGCAGATGGGTAAGAATAATTTGTTTAATATCAATAGGTCTCTTTCCAATTTCAGATAAAGCATCAAATATCTTTTTTTCGCTTCCGGGAAAACCAGTGTCAACCAGGGTTAATCCATCATTATCAATAATAAAACAATTAACTGCGCCCAAGCTGATCTGGCAAACATTTTCAATTATCTTTTTTATAGCCATAGGTAAGTATTCATTATTAATTACCCTGGCAAAACTACTGTTAAAGGCATGCCCTTAGGTAATGCTATACTTTAGTATACCGGTATACTTAGAGAAACCTGCTTAAAAAGAAAGTGATTCGGTATCTTTATACTTCACTCAATTTTATGGAAGTTAAAGAACAATACCTTGAAAATTTGCAGGCACAATTATCACAGGAAAAGTATGCGCAAATGTTGTTACCGCTTCAGGATGCCTTAGATATTTTGAGCGGAAAATGGAAACTACAAATCATTTTTTCCCTTAAACTTGGACGAAAACGATTTAAGGAAATTCAGAGATCAATACCCGGCATTACGCCAAAAATGCTATCAAAAGAGTTAAAAGAGTTAGAAATAAATGAACTGGCCAAAAGATTTGTATATGATACTAAACCAATGACGGTTGAATATGAACTTACCGATTATGGACAATCGTTAAAACCTGTTGTATCAGAATTGTATAAATGGGGATCGACCCACAGGAAAAGAATTATTGGAAAAAAGTGAGTAAACTTGAATTGACTCCATCTACCCTCCTTGGCGCAAGTCTTGAGCGATAGCCCGGCGGTCGGATGACTTGTGACCCGGTTAATGAGACATGAAGAAGAGCCCGCCATCTTCCAACAATTCCGATTACTTGCCCGGCCGGCAATTGCTGCTACAAGCCCAACTGCGCAATATCGGCCATAGGAAGGAACATCTTGCCGCTATCGGGCAAAAGGATAAATCCGAATTTTTTATAAAATGCAAGGGCGTCGTTATCTAAAGGGTCAACGACTACGCCGATTGATCCTAAGCTTTTATTGGCTATATCAAAGCTACGTTTCAGGGCATCCAACAAAATGATACTACCCAGGCCCTGTCCTTTAAATTTTACATCAATTGCCAATCTGCCCAATAAGGTCACCGGGAGTGTTTTATAGGCCCCCGGCATTTTTTTTCTGACTGCCTCGGGCATTAGTTCGGCGGGTATAGAGGCATTTGAAAGCGTGTAATAACCTTTTATGGTTGTATCCTCAAACATGGCAAATACCACGCATAACTTGCGTTTAACGTCCTGGCCTGCCTGTTTGTGCAGGTAATTATCCAGCATTTGCTTACCGCAGCTAAAATCCTTTTTATTGAGTGCGGAGTTCAGCAGTTCTATTTTAACGCTCATTTATTCTCTTGCAGGAATAATTTATAACGTTCTGCGGCATCGCGTAATTTTTGATTTGGGCCGGATGGATTTACGAGCGCATTAAAAAATATCTCCCGGTCCTTTTCGGATGCAAGGATTACGGTATGCTCATGGATAATGGCATTTGCTTTTTCCTGTACTGCATTAATAATAAAATCAGTAAGCGTACGAAATCCCCCCAGGCTGGCTGCGTATTCAAAAAGGTCTTTTTGAGCTTTGGGTATTTTAGCGTCAAACCTGGCTTTTGCCGGTATCGTCAATGGCTTTTCCATATCATTTTTTTAGCAAAACAAATATACGGAAATAATACGTACAAAAAACATTGGTTGTACAATGGCAAACTTAAAAGTTGAAAGCGCCACCATTCCGCCTTGCAACCATTTATAAAAAACGCCACATCGCAAAAACGTTTCGGCCCTCCGGAGGGATAAGCGTAGTCCCCGTTGGTGTCCCCACCACGCTTTGTTGTGTGTTGTCACCAACAAATATGGTATATAAAAAGGCTTTAAGGTTTACATAACGCCATCTTAGTTTCGTTCCTGGCTTACTTTCGCGCTTGTGGGTGCGTTCCCCCGCCACCGCAGGCCTCCAGGCCTGTGCGCCCGCATGCAAATCACGATATTGTTGTAAAGTATAAAGCTTTCGATACCATCAAAACGAGGTAGTTAGCGTATTTTCCCATATGGAGGACTATCGCGTCGACGGATTTAGATGTTAATCTTTGAATATTATCGCTACATATTATCGCCGATTATTCACTTCTCAAACTTTTAACAGGGTTCATCATGGCAGCCTTGATCGATTGGACGCTGATGGTCAGTAGCGCAATAACGATAGCTACTACGCCGGATAAGGCAAACATCCACCAGCTTATTGCAATGCGATAAGCAAAATTTTGCAGCCACCGGTCCATCAAATACCAGGCAACGGGAGAAGCAACTACCAATGCCGCCAGCACCAGCACAACGAAATCTTTGGAGAGCATCAGCATAATGTTGGTTACACTTGCGCCAAGCACCTTCCTTATGCCGATCTCTGCCGTTCTTCTTTTAGTGGTGAATATGGTGAGTCCAAATAACCCAATGCAGGAAATAAAGATCACGATGAATGTTGCCGCATTAATCAGTTTTGCTGTCCGGTAGTCCTTTTCATACAAAAGCGCTATCGATTCATCAAAAAACCTTAAGTCAAACACCTCTCCCGGATACATCGCTTTCCATGATCTTTCGATCTGTGCCAGAGTTACTTTCAGCGCGGCTGCCTGTTTGCCGCTCACTGCCAGCTTAACGGCAATATCTTGCTGCATCTTTGGAATATTCACAATACAAACCGGTTTGATGGTTTCGTGGAAGGACTTTTCATGAAAGTCGGCAACTACGCCCACAATAGGATAAGGTTTGTTTTGATAAAGCAACATTTTGCCAATAGCTTCCCGTGGTTCATGCAGCCCAAGCAGGTGCAAAAACGTTTCGTTGATCACATATTCCTTCAGGCTGTCTGCTGGCAAAAGGTTTCGTCCGGCCAGCAGCTTCATGCCGTATAGAGACAAATAATGTTCATCTCCTGACAATTCGGGGATGCGTGTCTCCGTTCCGTTTATCCCGTTCAATTTCAGCGGGATGTTGCCATCCCTGCCGTCCATAGGGGTATATTGCTCACTGGAAATCATGCTAACACCGGGAATTTGTTTTAATTGCTGCGCCAATACATTCATTTGTTTTGCCGGAGCCTTTCGGCTGGTTGGCAGGATGATAATGGCATCGGTATTGAAACCCATTGCTTTGCCACGGGTATAGCTTAATTGCTGATGGACCACCAGGCTGCCGACAATAAAAACAAGCGACAGGGTGAACTGGAAAACAATGAGTCCTTTCCTCAGCCACCATTGCCCGTCACCAGGGGTTGAGGTGCCTCTCAAACTCAAGGCCGGGGCTTGTGCCGATAAGCTGCTTGCCGGGTACAGGCCTGCAAATAAGCAAGTGATCAGGGTTATACACAATATGAAAAGCAGGGCATTGGTTTCTACCAACCTGAAGGTAACACCCTGTGGAATAAATGCCTTAAATACAGCAAGCACCGGGTTAACCAATAACAAGGCAAGGATCAAGGCGAAAAAAGTTACCAGGAATGTTTCTACCAGGAACTGCAGCATGATACCGGCCTTACTGCTTCCCATAATTTTCCTGACCCCCATTTCCCGGGTGCGCTGAATGGATTGGGCTGTTGCCAGGTTAATAAAGTTGACCAGGGCCAGCAGCAGGATGAATACAGCAGTGCCAATCATCCCGTATACAATGGGAAGGTCGGCAGTACGGATCGGATTTTCCACAACGTCTGCATCAAAATGCACTTTGGTAATGGCTTCCAGCCACAGTTTAAGTTTAACATCCGGATTTTTCGGTGCATAAGCTTTAACGATGGCGGCAAAACCGGCATTGACCTTATCCTGGCTTGTACCAGGAGCCAATTTAACAAAGGCCTGGGTAGACATATGGTTCCAGTCATCTGCAAAAGCCCTTTTTAGGAAACTATTTTGGACGGTGTTATAAGAAATAAACTCGGTAAAGGCGAAGTCGGTATTTTTCTTCCAGTCTTCAACAATTCCCGAAATCTGGACATGGAGCGAATCGTCATAGACAATTTCCCTGCCAAGCAGGCTTCCAGGATTAACATTACCGAAATATTTTTGTGCCCGGCTCAGGGTAAGCACAACTTTATAAGGCTGGTTCAAAGCGGTCTCCTGATTTCCGGCAAGCCAGCGGTAACTAAATATCTTGAAATATTGCGGTTCTGCTACTATTGTGCCCGGATAGTACGCTCCATCGATTGAACTATCAAACTTTTTGACCGGCTTATTGCCATCAGGCACACTTATCCTGGCATAATACATGCCTACTGCTGAAATAGCCTCAACGCCGGGAAGTTCGCGACGGGCAGCAGCCACCGACGAATACGGCACTTTACTCATGACATCCTGATCTCCGGCGGCAAAATGAACGGTGGTCATCACCCGGTAGATGCGATCCTTATCGGGATGAAAGGTATCAAAACTGAGTTCGTAACTGGAGATCAGGTAAATGGTTACGCAGGCACATATTCCTAAAGCCAGTCCAAGTACGTTGATGAAAGTATATGTTTTGTTGCGCCAAAGGATGCGCCAGGCTGTCTTGAAATAGTTCTTAATCATTTGAATAGGCTATAAATGAATGACTTAACAATAAATTCGACAAAAAGAATCAATAAATACAATGCCAAATGTTATTTTTTTGATTATCAGTCATTTACAAGCATTCTGCTTTTGAAGCTGTATCGAAAACGAACGGCAAGCGTCCGCTTTTATGGCGGGCATAACCCGTCCGGAAATAGCTATACAATTGTTTTTGCCCTATTTTTGGTTGTCAGTTGAGTCAATACGTCTGCTATAGTCATACCCCGTTTGCAAACTACTCATTTTCACCGCTTAGGCACTCCCCCCCTGTTACCGCCCCGATAATATCGGGATGCCCTCTTTGGCGCAAGTCTTGCGGGCTGGAGGTGCGAAGGGTGACTTGTGACTTCCTTAGTAAATGCTCGCCCCTTGTTGGTCTTTCCCCTACCGCTCTTTGTTGCCTGTTGTCACCAACAAATATCGGCATGTAAATAATAAGCTTTATGCCGGCAAACCAACAACAGGCATCTGCTCACCCGCTTTTTCACAGCCATAACTCAAACGCACAATGCCCGACGAAAATACCTGCGTGTTGGTTAACCGCATTTGTAAATTATGGCTAAGGGTGGGGAACAAACGTTTCCCGGTAGAAATTACTACCGGGTGCACCCAAAGTTCGTACCTATCTACCAGGTTTAGCTTCATGAGTGATGATACCAACTGTCCGCTCCCCAAAACTATGATATCCCGGCCCGGCTGGGCTTTTAATTGGTCTATCTGTTTTTTTAACTTTCCTTTTAGCAGGATGGTATTGCGCCAGGGGGTAAGGTGGATTGATTTGGATACTACCGCTTTGATGTGCCCGTTCATCAGTTCGGCCATTACAATATCTTCTTTGGCCATCAGCAGGTCGTTGGCTTTTGCGGGCCAGTAGTTGGCAAAGGCTTCATAAGTGCGTGCACCTAATAAAATGGTATCTGCCCGGGCCAGTTGCCGGCAAAGGCTTTCGCACAATTCGCCATCCCAGTATTTAAAATGCCAGTCAAGGCTGCCATCGGGCCCGGCCATAAAGCCATCTAAAGTTACATTTACCGATGCCACCAACTCCCTCATTTTTTATTATAATTATTATTTACAGGCAATATATTACCAGGAAACCGCTTTTTGATTTTTTCGCGCCAGGACGCTAAGTGGCAAAGCAATTCCTTATTTTTCTTTGCGTCATTTTCTTTGCGTCATAGCGCGAATTATTTTAACGCCGGTTTACCACTTACCGCCAAAGTTGAGCAGGCTTTTTACTTTTCCATCGCGCAGGTAAAGGCTTAGCCATACCAGTATGCCAAAAACTATAGGGAAATAGGCCGGCTGGTTGGCCCTCATCATAATAGCTACAGCGCCACCCAGGTAGCCGGTAATTAAAATAGCGCCCAAAACAGCAGTACGCGGAATGATGTAGATGATGGTGCAAACCAGCAGTATGGTACCTATTACCTGTACCATGTTTTCGCCGTAGCCCAAAAAAATGGTGCCTTTTACCGAGTTGCTTTCTCTCATGATTTTGGAGATAGCATCAAACAGCAGGAATAAAATGCAGATAACGCTGATGATACGCCCGGCTAACAACGATGATTTTGAAGGCGTGGTTGCCGTGGTTGGTGATACTGTGGTTTCCATAATGATATTTTTTGTTGGTGATTTTGTTAATTCAAAGGTAGTGTGGAGGTAAGCAAATAAGTACTGCATGTATTTGACATCTGCAGGGTGTAAATGCGACTTTTTATTTTTTGATTGCTTAGATTTGATCAACATGAAACACATTTCGATACTGGTGCCCTATGAGGCCGTCCCGTCTGCAATTGTCGATCCGCGGTATATGTTCACCGCCATTAATCAATTTTTGGTTAGCGCCGGTAAACAGCCCGCGTTTGAGGTTCAATTGGTGGGCTTAACCGCCCAGGTACCGCTCAACAACGGCGCTTTCGCGGTTAATACGGACGTGCTGATAAGCGACCTTAAAAAAACCGACCTGGTGGTTATCCCCGCGCTATCGGGCGATATGAAGGCCATGGTTGAACTGAACAAGGATTTTGTGCCCTGGATTATCAACCAATATAAAAACGGCGCCGAGGTGGCTTCTCTTTGTCTTGGTGCTTTCCTGCTGGCATCTACCGGGTTGCTTAACGGAAAATCATGCTCTACGCATTGGATGTCGGGCAACGAGTTCAGGGCCATGTTCCCGGAAGTGGCCATGACGGATGGTACCATCATTACCGAAATTGACGGCCTTTACTCAAGCGGCGGCGCCAGCTCTTACTGGAACCTGTTGCTGCACATTATTGAAAAATATACCGGCAGGGAGCTGGCCATAATGGCGGCTAAGTTTTTCGCTATCGAGATCGACCGGAAGAGCCAGTCGCCATTTGTCATGTTTAACGGGCAAAAAAAGCATGAGGACGAACCCATTAAGCTTGCACAGGAATTTATTGAACATAATTACACCGGGAAACTTTCTGTAGATGACCTCGCCGACCAGTTTGCCATCGGCCGCCGCCATTTTGAACGCCGTTTTAAAAAAGCCACCAACAACACCCCAGCCGAATACATTCAGCGGGTGAAGGTGGAAGCCGCCAAAAAGCAGCTGGAAAATTCATCAAAAAATATAAACGAGGTAATGTACCAGGTGGGTTATAATGATGTTAAGGCTTTCAGGGCGGTGTTTAAAAAGTTCACCGGTTTGTCGCCCAACGATTATAAGCACAAATACAACAGGCAGGCGGCGGCGTAAAAAACACCCGGCTACCACAAGTACTTTCTGCTGCCGCAGGCCTCCAGGCCTGTGCGCCCGCATGCAAATCACAATGTTGTTTGGCATGTAAAAAGTTTTAATGTTTACGTAACGCCATCTTACTTTCGGCTATCCCTGCTCGTTAATAGCAACATCGGCAACACGCGGAAATGGTGTTACATATCCCTATAGTTCAGCTAAACCTTTATCTTTTTAACCTGATTTCACTTTAAAAAGCAATTATTTTTTACAATTTCCGTATATTCGTATAATGCCTGATGATTCAGTTTATCACCTTAATTTAGTTATTGACGACCTTACCAACAGTATCCGCCAGTTGAATAGCGGTGAAAGTTTAGAAACTGAACTGTCGTTGGCAACAAAGGAAGACATGAAATTCGCCATCAAAAAAAACAAGTGGCATTTTACATGGAAAACCGAGTTTAACGAGCAAGACCGCTTAGTATATAAATTAACAACGGTAGATGAACCCGATGTTATACAGGGCTTGATAAGTTTAAGCGACAAAGAGGGCTTTGTATATGTGCATTTAGCTGAAAGTGCACCGATTAATTTCGGACCGGATAAAAAGCACGAGGGAGTTGGCGGTAACCTTTTTGCATTTGCTTGTAAAAGGTCGTGGGATGCCGGTAACGAAGGCTTCGTTTCTTACCAGGCAAAAACGGGTTTGATACGCCATTATGAGGAAGTACTGGGCGCTGTACATGTGGGTGGGCATAATATGATCATTTATCCGCAAGAGGCATTATTTTTGATTAAACAATATTTTAAAGCTTGAATTATGGGATATATCAGAGAACCCAAAAACGTTGACCTAATAGTGGGGCCATCGGTTTTTACTGAGGCTACCATGCAAACCATTGCTCAGGCTATTGCCAGATATAAAAAAACAGGGCAAAAACCCGTTAGTGTACAAATAACTACACAAGGTTCGTCAAATACAGCCATGCCTGCCGGCGATACAAAAACGGTAACCGTTCGGCCACAACGTGCGTCAAAGAAAAGGGCCAAAATATAATTTCAGACTTATACAATAGCTTGAATAACGAAACGCTCCCGCAAGCACTTTTCCCGCCGCCGCCCCGATAATATCGGGGTGCGCCCGCATGCAAATCACAATGCTGTTGTAAAGCACAAAACCCCAACCTTACTCGCAGCCCGCGTTAGTAATGCCTGTGGAATTAACTGAACACCGGGTTTTATGAAATCTTACACATCTTGCTTTGGTTCGTTTGATTTTGCCAAGGAGATTAACCCGCCCATAGCGCCCAGGTTCATGGAATCCAACGCCGAGCTTGGCACTATCACCATCGATCCTTTTTCTTTCAGGCCCTCAAACAACATATTCATCCCCCTTAGGTGTAAGGCCACCGGGTTATTGATATATTGTTCACTTGCAACCGCAAATTTTTCGGCAATCTCCACCTCGGCGGTGCCCAGTATTACCCTTGCCCTGCGTTCTCTTTCGGCCTGGGCTTCCTTGCTCATGGCATCGGCTAATAATTGAGGGATAACAATATCTTTAATACCCACATTCTGGCAGGTTATGCCCCAGGGGTTGGTATGCTCATCCAGTATTCTTTGCAGTAAATCCGTCACCTTATCGCGTTCCTGCAACAGCTCGGCCAATTCATGTTTGCCTATTACATCCCTTAATCCCGTTTGCGCTATGTAAGCTATAGCCACCTCATAATCCTGCACTTCAAGCGCGGCCTTTTCAACGTCCCATACCGTCCAGTACACTACGGCATCAACATTTACCGGCACGGTATCTTTGGTAAGTGTTTGCTCGGCCTTAAACTCGGTAACCCTAACCCGCTGATCAATATAATTATCTATTTTGTCAACCAGCGGTATGGTGAAAAATAAACCCGGGCCGCGTAGCCCGGTATATTTACCCATGCGTAAAACAATAGCTTTTTCCCACTGATCGGCTATATGCACCGAGTTGGCCAAAAACAGCGAAGCTATAAGCAACAGCCCCAGGGTTAAAGCGTTAATGCATTCCAAATAATACAAACCAATAACGCCTCCTGTTAACACAACAAATATCACGGCTGCAATCGGGTTAACGCCCAGCTTGGTATTCTTTTTACTACTTATCATATTATTGTTTTTTAAGTTGATTAATAATGTCGTCTGTCGAAAAACCATAGCTGAATGCAATGGACGAAAATTCGTTACAGATCTCTTTTAATTTGGCGCTTCGCTCCTTTTCGGTTATCTGGATCCTGATTTCGCTTATAAATGTGCCTGTCCCCTGCTGTGTTTCTAAAATATCCTGAATTTCCAGCTCTTTGTAGGCTTTGGCCACCGTATTCAGGTTTACTTTTAAATCTACAGCCAACGAACGCACAGTGGGTAATTGTTCGCCTGTTTTCAGGTTTCCCGCAGCTATGCCAAAGGTGATCTGATCAATTATTTGCCGGTAAAACGGGGTACCCGTTTTAGGGTCTAATTTAAATTTAATCATGTTAAAATACTATTGTACTATACATATAGTACAAACATACAACAAGTTTCTTATTTTCAAAATATTAATTTTCTGAACGTTGAAGATGGTACTGCAAGCACGGACCGCAGGCAACGCCATTTTTAAAAGTCAAAAGTCAAAAAAATGTCGCGCCCGTGTTGGCATTCGCCGCCTGCTCCCCCCCTTAAATTGACTTTGGCATGAATAAGATAATCCTGAATCCATCGGCCTAAGGGCATATCTTTGAAAAAACCACCGGATAGCAGTCCGCATAACCATATGATTGAAATACAATACACTACCGCGCAGGAAGCATTAAAAATAGTTAAACCCGGCAACCGGGTATTTATACATGGAAGCGCTGCCACACCTGTATGCCTGGTTGAAGCCTTACAGGACAGGCATCATGAATTAAATAATGTGGAGCTGGTGAGTATAACCACCCTTGGCCAGGTAAATTTTGATAAGCCGGAGCACAGGAAAAGTTTTTTCTTCAACTCGTTATTTGTTTCGGCTGCTACCAGGAATGTAGCTAACAGCCAAAATGGCGATTATGTGCCCATTTTCCTGAGCCAGATTCCGCAGCTGTTCCGCAAAAACATCCTGCCTATTGATGTTGCCCTGGTACAGGTTTCGCCGCCCGATGCACATGGTTACTGCTCGCTGGGTACGTCGGTAGATGTTGCGCGTGCTGCTGTTGATACCGCCAAATATGTGATTGCCCAGGTTAACCCGCTGATGCCCCGAACACACGGGGAAGGGTTTATTCACGTGAGCAGGTTTTATGCGATGGTTTTGCAAAACAGCCAACTCCCGGAGGTAAATTACGACTTCCAGACCTCGCCGGTGATTGAGAAAATTGGTTACCATGTAGCATCAATGATTGAAAACGGTGCAACCCTGCAATTGGGCATAGGCGCAATACCCGACCAGGTACTTAAAAACCTGACCACGCACCAAAACCTTGGCCTGCATACCGAGATGTTTTCGGACGGTATTATCCCCCTGATTGAGCAGGGCGTTATCAACAACAGCCAGAAAAAGTTGAACCCCGGCCGCTCGGTAACCGCTTTTATGGCAGGCACCAGGAAGTTATATGATTTTGTACACGATAACCCTGCCATCCGGGTGATGGATATCAGTTATGTTAATGATACCAGCATCATTCGCCAAAACCCAAAAGTAGCCGCTATTAACAGCGCCATTGAGATTGACCTTACCGGCCAGGTATGTTCAGATTCGATAGGTACGTACCAGTTTTCGGGCATTGGCGGGCAAATGGATTTTATCCGCGGCGCCTCGCTGTCAGACGGCGGTTTGCCAATCATCGCTTTGCCCTCACAAACCAATAAAGGCATCAGCCGCATTGTTCCGTTCCTGAAAGAAGGGGCCGGCGTAGTAACCGCCCGCGGCCATGTGCACTGGGTAGTTACCGAGTACGGAACGGTTAACCTGTTCGGCAAAAATTTAAAGCAACGTGCGCAGGCCCTCATTCAACTGGCCCACCCAAATCACCGGGAATCCCTGGAAAGGGCTTATCACCAACGATTCGGGCAGGCCTAAGCCGGGGTGGTCCTGCGGCAACAGCCCTGCGCTGTTCGAAGTCTCCGACTTCGAATGATTATGTCTATTGTCTCTGACTATAGTGATGAATTTAATAAGTTTTTGTACGTATTAAATGCTACCAGACCGCACGAAACTATCTGGTAGTCTGTAGACTACGTGCATAGCAGATCGAAGTCAGAGACTTCGAACAGCAGGGGTAGATAAAATTACTTTCTTATCATAGTTTCAATCACCACATACCTAAGGCCACTGACGTCGGAAGTTTCGAATCTAAGTGTGAAGGAGTTTTTGTTGATCATTTTAATTTCGGCAGTACCTTCGTCAGGCGAACCATGGCGGCCCTGGATACCTACCCAGTAATAATATTTCCCCGAGTCGTATTTAATAGTGTATTCGCCGGAAGACGTTACGTCACCTTCGGTATAGTCTACTGTTCCATCGGTTTTAAATTCAAATTCATAAGCATATGCTTCAAGCGGATCTTCCCTGGAGAGCTTACCATCCTTGTAGCTTTGATACACCAGGCTTGGAACTGTCCATTTGCCGACAATGCTTCCGGCTGTTATTTCTGTTCCGGGTTTTGTATCTTTTTTGCAGCCGGCAAAAACAAATACAATACAGATAAGGGTAGTGATTAAGGCTTTCATAACAGGTTTATAATCACGTAAAAATATAATTTTTCTACAAAAAGCCACTATGAAATAAGCTGCAAGCAATAATTCGATACCAAAGCCCTTCTGTTTAACTAAAAACCGGGCGGCGCAAAAATATTTCGGCCTTCCGGAGGGATAAACTGCCGGTAGTCATGTGTAATAAGAAATGTATAACAGGGTACCCCGCCTGGCATTGTATATAAAATTATTGTTTGCATGAATAATACTAAAGGCACAAGGAGGGCTTCGGCTGCTGCTTCGCGTTATTTTGGTTTGCGTTTATTGATGTTTACCTGTGCGGCAGCTTTGTTTGTATTTATGGGATTTGGGTGGATGGCCACCGATACCAAACTCCCTGTGGCTGATGCAGATAATGGCGGGCTGTTTTTGCCGGCTGGTTTCGGCGCGTTTGTTGTTGCCGATAGTTTAAAGGGCCAGGCCAGGCACATCGCTGTTAACACAAACGGCGATATTTACGTAAAAGCCCGCGACCATTATGCCAACGATGGATACGGTAACGTAGCCCTGCGCGATACCAATGGCGATGGCCGCGCCGATGTGATAACCCCTTTTGGCAAATACGATGGCCAAACTTACGGTACGGCCATGCGTGTTCATGATGGCTACCTGTACTTCAGTTCGGAACTGATGGTTTACCGGATGAAGCTTAAACGCGGGCAACTGGTACCCGATAGTAAACTGGATACCATTGTTATCGATAATCCGCCTTATCATGAGCATCAAACCAAGCCCATTGCCTTTGATAATAAGGGCCATATTTTTGTGGGATGGGGGGCAGGGTCAAATGCCGGGCAGATTAACAACCGGCAACCGGGTTCGCCGGGCGTTGGCAGTCCGGGTTCGCTGGATAACGGCAACCCCTGGTTAAAAGATCATGGCGGCATCTGGATGTTTGATGCCAATAAAACCAACCAGCACCAGTCCGATGGTGTAAAATATGCCACCGGCCTGCGTAGCATTGTCGCCATGGACTGGGACCCCAAAAGTAAATCGCTATATACCATTAACCATGGCCGCGACGACTTCAGGCTGCTGTGGCCCGATTTGTACACGCCCTGGGAAAGCGCCTTGCAGCCTGCCGAAGAGTTTTTTAAAGTACAGCAAGGCCTTGATGGCGGCTGGCCGTACTATTACTATGATCCTATAAAAAACAAAAAACTGCTTAACCCCGAATTTGGCGGCGATAAAATTAAACAGGGCGACGGCGCTAAACTAACCCAGCCGCTTATTGGCTTCCCCGCACACTTTGCGCCCAACGATTTATTGTTTTACAAAGGAAAGCAGTTTCCTGATCATTACAAAAACGGCGCGTTCATCGCTTTTCATGGCGCTACAGATAGGGCGCCTTATCCGCAGGCGGGCTATATTATTGTATTTGTTCCGTTTAAAGATGGCAGGCCTTCGGGACCATGGGAAGTTTTTGCCGATGGCTTTGCGAGGGTTGATCCTATTGTAAACGTAAGCAATGCCGTATACCGCCCCATGGGCCTGGCCGAAGGGCCGGATGGCTCATTGTATGTAAGCGATACCGAAAAAGGACGGATCTGGTGTATTATATATACCGGCGATAAAAAAACCTTCGGCCCGGCACAGCTTGCCGCCATGGAAACACGAAAACAAACGGCATCCAACATTAAAACTCCGGATGAGATTAAAGATAACCTGTTTAAAGATGTGGCCGCCACGTCTGTTGTATACAGCACCTATTGCGTGGCCTGTCATCAAAACGATGGTAAAGGCGACGGAAAGCGTTTCCCCCCGCTGGTACAATCCGAATGGGTAAATTATAATAAAAACCGGTTAATTAAAGTGATACTTAACGGGTTAAAGGGCCCGGTAAAGGTAAAAGGGCTATCGTACAACGAAGTAATGCCCGCGCACGGCAGTTTTTTATCTGACAAACAGGTTGCCGAAGTGCTCACCTACATCAAATCCAATTTTAATAACATCCCCGAAATTGTAACCCCGGCAGACGTAAGCGCCGTGCGAAAAATGGTGGATAAACAAATACAACAACATGAAGATTAATAAATTTATAACAGGCGTTTTCTGTTTTGTTTTAACCATTCTGTGCTGCCAGGCCGGTGCACAGGTAAGGAAAAAAACTACCCTAAAAAAGAAAGCCGCCGCGCCCGCCGTAATATCAAAACCACCCTTTGCCACCGCCCCCGAAATTGAAGATGGCAAAGCCTTGATCGCCAAATCCGACTGCCTGGCATGCCATAAGGTAGAAGAAAAGCTGGTAGGGCCTGCCTACATAGCTATCGCCGGCAAATATCCGCAGGACCAGGCATCTGTGGCTATGCTTTCGCAAAAAATAATAAGTGGCGGCAGCGGTACCTGGGGCCCGGTACCTATGGCCCCGCATCCCGCGGTAAGCGCCGATGAGGCTAATAAAATGGTGAAATATATCCTTACGTTGAGTGCCCAAAATACCGCGGCACCCACAAATAAATCGCGCTAACAAAACTAAAACAACATATACACCCCATCACGCAAAATAAAAACGACATGGAAAAAAGAAGATCTGTTTTAAAAAGGATACTGGCCTCGGCAGTAGGCATATCCGTATTCGGCATAAGCAAAGACGCCATTGCCGCGCCCGCCGATGAAAAGGTAGCTAACAATGTAACATCTTATCAGGATGTGCCATTGTTTTCCGGCTCGACCAAACTGGGCAACATGGTTTTTATAGCCGGAAAAGGCGCCCACGTTGAGCCCTTCGAGATTAAGGCGCATACAGAAATTGTACTTAAAGAGCTGGAAAAAGAACTGATAAAAGCCGGCTCATCGATGGACAAAGTACTCAAGGTAACGGTGTTCCTGAATGATATTGCCGACTACCAGGGCATGAATGAGGTTTACAAAGGCCGCTTTGGCAAAAATCCGCCGGTACGCACTACCGTTGCAGTAGCTAAGGGTGGTGTGCCCGGAAACTCGCTGGTGGAGATGGATTGTATCGCTTACATATAATAATAAAAAGATGAAACGCAGAGACATACTTAAGGGCCTTACCCTGTTACCGCTAACGGGCAGCCTGGTAAGCAAAGCCGCCGTTACGCTCCCCTCCTCCCCGGCCAAAAAGCCGGTGCGCGATTTGTTTAAAGAGCTTGGCGTAACACCGGTAATTAACGCTTCGGTAACGATGACGTTTTTATCCGGTTCGCTGATGCTGCCGGAAGTGTTGGAGGCCATTAATTCAACATCGCACGATTTTGCCAACATGTACGAGTTGCAGGATAAAGTTGGGGCAAAAATTGCCGAAATGCTGCATGTCGAGTCGGCCATGGTAACATCGGGAGCGGCATGCGCCATATTGCTGGGTACAGCGGCCGCCATAACCGGAACCGACCATGAAAAAATAAAGCTGCTACCTAACCTGCCAGGGCCACGGCCCGAGGTAATTATGCAGAAAACGCACCGATACCTGTTTGACCAGGCCGTAACCACTACCGGCGCCAAAATTATTGAGGTTGAGGGCCCGGACGAAATGGAAAAAGCCTTTAATGATAAAACGGTAATGGCCCTGTTTTTTAACGCCGCCGAAAAAAGCAGTATTACGCATGCCGATTTTGTGGCTATTGCCAAACGGCACAGCATACCAACCTTTTTGGATGCCGCGGCAGACGTGCCGCCGGTTGAAAACCTGTTTAAGTTTCAGAAAATAGGTTTCGACCTGGTGACCTTCTCGGGCGGTAAAATGATACGCGGGCCGCAGAGCGCAGGCTTACTTTTTGGCCGTAAAGACCTTATTACCGCCGCCCGCCTTAACCACAGCCCTAATGAGGCGCCTATTGGCCGGCCTATGAAAGTAAACAAGGAAGAAATGTTTGGCATGTACGCCGCACTGAAGGCTTACCTTGAACGGGACCATAAAAAAGAATGGGAAGACTGGCTGCAACGCACCAAATATATAGGCACGCAGCTGGAAAGCCTGCATAGTGTTAAAACCGAAACAGTAGTTGACCCCGGCCCGGCTAATGCCTACCCAAGTCTTAACGTAACCTGGGATACCAGCAAAATTAAAATTACGCCCGGGCAGGTAGTAACGGCTTTAAAAAACGGCACGCCAAGTATAGTAGCCAACGGGCATGGCGATAGCCTTACTATCGGCGTGGTGCTTTTGCGGCCAGACCAGGTTGATATTGTAGCCGGGAAAGTAAAAACCATTTTACAGCAAGCTGTCTGATAACGTGCCATCCAATATCATCCATCTGCCTTTTAAAAATTACAACCTGCAATACTTTATTATGATTTAAATATTAACCCAAAATGCAAAAAACCTACTTCTTATTATTGGTGCTGTTAAGCTTATTAAGCCCGGCGGTAATGGCACAGTCGTACGATATTGTGATTAAGGATGGCCACGTGATTGATCCTAAAAATGATATCGACGCCATCATGGATATTGCTATCATCAACAATAAAATAGCGCTGATATCCAAAAATATCGACGCCAAACAGGCAGCAGATGTAATTGAGGCCAAAGGCATGTATGTAGTGCCCGGATTAATTGACATCCACACCCATAATTTTGGCGGCACCCAGCCCGATCATCAATACGAAAACGGGAACCTGGGCCTGGCGCCAGATGGATTTACTTTCAGGAATGGCGTAACTACGGTTGTTGATGCAGGCAGCTCGGGCTGGCGAACATTTTCGACCTTTAAAACGCAAACTATTGATAATTCCAGGACCCGCGTACTGGCGTTTTTAAACATTGTTGGCGAAGGCATGCGCGGCGATTACGAGCAGGACCTGAATGATATGGATCCGCGGATGACCGCCCTGGTTGCCCGGAGATATAAAGATATTATTGTAGGCATCAAACTGGCCCACTACGAAGGTCATGACTGGACACCTACCGACCGCGCAGTAGAGGCAGGTACGGCTGCAAAGGGAATACCCGTAATGATTGATTTTGGCGGCAGCACCCCGCCGTTACCCATTGAAGAGTTATTTTTGAAACACCTTAGACCAGGCGACATTTTTACCCATTGTTTCGGTCAGTTTAATGACCGCGAACCCATTGTTGACCTGGCGACTAAAAAAGTAAAACCTTTTGTATACGAGGCCCGGAAACGGGGTATTGCTTTTGACGTAGGCTACGGCAATATCAGCTTTGCTTATTCGCAGGCGCTGCCCGCCGCCAAAGAGGGATTTTTCCCAAGCTCCATCAGCACCGATTTGCACGTAGGTAGTATGAATGATGCCATGAAGGATATGCTTACCTGCATGACCAAATTTTTGGCCATGGGCATGCCCCTGCACGATGTGATAGAGGCCTGCACATCAAACCCGGCGAAGGAGATAAAACACGAGGAGTTGGGAAATTTATCGGTAGGCTCGGGTGCCGATGTAGCTATTTTAAGTATTGTCGATGGTAAATTCGGTTTGTTTGATTATACGGGTTACAAGGTGGAGGCCAGCAAAAAACTGGTGTGTGAACTCACCATCAGGGCAGGTAAAATAGTTTACGATCTTAACGGGATAGCATCGCCCATATATCAGCCTAAAATTAATACCAAAAACCCGCAAACCGTTTTAATAACCGAAAATCATTGATTAATATTATCCTGTTTTAATAAAAGTTATGAGATACTATAAACTTTTAATCCTGGGGCTTTTTGCAGGCATAGGCTGTTACAGCAACGCCCGGGCGCAAACCATTTCAAAAGACGAACTGGTATTTTTTACGTCGGAATGGAAAGGCGAGCGCTTTGCCGATGGCAGGCCCAAAATCCCGGATGATATTATAGAGCGGGCAAAAAAAATAGGCATTGAAGAAGCCTGGACGGTATTAAAAAACGAAGGCTATAATAACCAGTTTGAAGGTGGGTGGAAACTGGTTAACGATACCCTGCCTGTTGTTGGCCGCGCCGTTACGGCCATGTTTATGCCAAGCCGCCCCGATATTGAAAAAAGTATTAAAGAGCGGGGCCTTAAACAAGGCCGAAAAGGAAACACCAATGCCTGGCCGATAGAAACTTTAACCAAAGGCGATGTGTATGTTGCCGATGGTTTTGGTAAAGTTAAAGGAGGCACGCTTATTGGCGATAACCTGGGCAACTCCATTTTCAGCAAATCGGGCAACGGTGTTATTTTTGATGGATCGGCGCGCGACCTGCAGGGGCTTAAAGAAATACATGGCTTTAATGCTTTTGTACGCGACTTTGATCCATCGTACCTGGAAGAAATGGTACTAATGGGGCTTAACACGCCCATACGCATAGGCCGCGCGGTAGTGCTGCCCGGCGATTTGGTTATATCCGAAAAAGAAGGCGTACTATTTATTCCGGCTCATTTGGCCGAAAAAGTGGTGGCTACCGCCGAATTTATTGCCCTGCGCGACGAGTTTGGACATGCCATGCTTAAATCGGGCAGGTTTGCCACCGGCGAAATTGACAGCCAGTGGACCAGCCAGGTGAAAGACGCATTTATGAAATGGCTTGATCAAAATCCCGGCAAAATGAAAATGACCAGGGCGCAATTGGATGCCTTTATGGAAAAGCGCACCTGGTAACCAAATTATAACCTAATGTCAAGTTAGCAGTCCTAAGTCTTAAGTCAAAAGTTAGATTTAATCTTTTTAACTTAAGCCCTTTGGGTAAAGACTATCCGTCGTTACACGATTAACATAACACTAAATTAAACAGTTGAAAAATATCGTTATTTACAAACTCATTACGGGTATTGCCGTGCTTTGCGCGCTTGCCGCAGCCTGGCAAATTTATCGGGAAGGCATTGCCCATGCCGGCCCGTTTATTATCGCGTTCTTTATCATGCTATCTATAGCATGCCGCGGATGGGAGCTATTAAAGGGCTTCACCTTTACGATTATCATTTTCGCTGCTGTTACTGCGGCATTATATTATCCTCAATACTTTATTGAAGTAAAAGGGTTTAAGCTATCAGGCCTTATTACACCGCTGCTGCAGCTTATTATGTTCGGGATGGGCACATCTATGGGCATTAAAGATTTTGCCGGGGTTATTAAAATGCCCAAAGGCGTATTTATAGGTGTTGGCAGTCATTTTTTAATTATGCCGCTGCTGGGCTTCACGCTGGCCAAATTAAGCGGCTTTCCGCCAGAGATTGCCGCAGGCTTAATCCTCGTGGGGTGTTCGCCAAACGGTACGGCCTCCAATGTTATCTCGTACCTGGCAAAGGCCAACCTGGCGTTGTCGGTTACCATAACCGCGGTATCAACCATGCTGGCGCCGTTTTTTACGCCACTGTTGATGAAACTGCTTGGCGGCGCGTTTATTAAAATAGATACACTTGGCATGATGTGGGATATAACAAAAATTGTTGTTTTACCCATCGCCGCCGGTATTCTTTTTAATAAATACCTGCTTAAACGTGCCGCATGGCTGGAAACACTCATGCCAATAATATCCATGTTTGGTATCGCTTTTATTATCGTAATTATTACCGCCGCCGGCCGAAACAGTTTATTAAATATTGGCGCTATGCTGGTATTGCTGGTGCTTATCCACAACTTATTAGGCTATACCCTGGGTTACTGGGCAGGCCGCCTATTTAAAATGCCCGAACGTGATTGCCGTACCATGGCCATAGAAGTAGGCATGCAAAATGCCGGCCTTGCTTCCGGGCTGGCAAAAGCGATGGGAAAAATCGCGACGGTAGGCCTGGCCCCCGCGGTATTTGGTCCGCTGATGAACGTCACCGGATCATTGTTGGCCAATTACTGGCATCGTAAACCGCTGGAGAAGAGTATCAAGTAGCGGGTATCAGGTATCAAGATTTTTAAAGGATAGAATCAATTGAGAGTGGGATGCCGGAATAATTTGGCATCCCGTTACTATGCAATTGTTTTTTTAACATTTAATTATCCTTATAACCATCAGAGTTTTTCTTTCGGATAGCAATTCGCTCCTGCTCCAACCTCCGTCGTTCTTCCAGGTCTTCGGCATGCTTTGCTTGTTGATATAAAACCAATAATTCGTAATCATTTTTATCTTTTGACGATTTTGTAAGCAGTACAAATAGCTCAACTCCTAAAAAAAACAACAAAAAGAAAAACCATACAACCATGGGCATTTTTGAACTTGACTCTTTAAAAATGAAATCAAAAAGCAAATCTATTTCATTCAAAAAACCTTTTTTATCGGGCTTCATTTTTTTAATCAGGTCGAGATTTTTAGCTTCAAGAGAGCCGTCTATTGCATTAATTTCATCATGATTTTTTTGGATGTCATCATGAATACTTTTCTTTTGGTTTTGTAGCTGATCAAACTGTGGATTAGTTCCGTAAACTTGTTGTTCAACGGTTTTTTTACTGGTATCCGTTATTTTTGTTTTACCGGTTACTATAACCGGACTTGTACCTTTAATTTTGAGATCGACAGCAGAATCCTGTTTTTTCAATGCCAGGTTATTGTCAAGTAAGCGTTTCTTTTTATTGGTTGCTTCTGTTTTAAAATCATCAAATTGATTCTTCAACGATTGATTGATACTTGCATAAGTGGCCTTTAAATTTTCGATATCCTGTTTAAACACAATCTGATCGGTAATAACAGACCCAATGGCGGCCATTAAAATGGCGATAAATATCCTGAAAAAAGCCAGCCGCCAATTTGGTTTAAAAGCAAGTATAATTTGCCTTTCAATTTGTATAATTAAAACCATCATAATAATTGCCCCTAAAACTCCGCCGACGATACCTAAACCAATATATCTTGTACAAAATGAATACCCTATAAATGCCCAGATGCAGGAAATTATTATTAACGCCGAGGTATATTTTGCTACAGCCGCCCTGCTATTGGCACTGCACTCATTCAGCAAATTAATTTCATATCCGGTTAAAAAGCAGCCAAATCTGCTCCATAAGTTTTTGTTTTCCATAATATCTGATTTTAGCTGGTTTTAAACTTTTTCTGTATAGTTGTGCAAACCGTTGTTAAAGCCTATTTCGTAACTTTTTAAAACACGTTTCAATTTTTTAAGGATCGATTCTTCGCTTTCAAGCAGATCTTTTAGAATAGCGACCATGTTAACATAAGCACTCCTTTTAGTGCTATATGGCGTAGCTGTATTAACCATACCATCTTCTGTGTACATTTTAATTATCCCGTCAAATTCCAATACTTTCTCTTCTAATTTGGGAAGCCAATTATCTATTATACTTTCAAGACCGGCAATAATCATCATTTTGTTATTATCCCTGTTCAACAAATCGGGATTGCTTGCTGCGTCTTCAATGCCTTTTGTTTCTAATGATTGCGCGCAATAATCCTGAATCTCTTTTTGAACAATTTCAAGCAGCGTTGGGTTATAGTTTTCCATTTTATTGATTTTTTGTTTTTGATGTGCGTTAATTAACGTCCGGAATTCAGTTACCGAAACTCAACCTCTATCTGTTACATAGTACTGTGTTATTTAAATTCATCCGCTTTCTGCATATTTTCCAGCATAAAATTTATCAGATTATAAAACAGTTAAATACTTACAATTTCTATATTTACTATGCCTGTTGTAATGGCATGGGTACTTATCAGGTACTCCAGCGTTCTTTTAAAATTCCTGATCTCGCGGTATTCAAGGATGCTTTCCTTTCCCGTTTTGCCTATATACTCTTTGGCCGAGTATATTTCAATTGCCTTGTAAAGGGCATTTAACGTAAAAGGTATATCTACCAGGTGAAAATCGCCATGCACAGCTTTTGAGGTATCGATAGAAAAATCGTAGTCCCTGATATCTTCAGAAGCAAGCTTCATTTTTTGCCAGTTATCCCGCAGTCTTTTGGCTTTTACTTTATTAAACATGTTGTCGCTTAAATCATGTGGCAGGAGGATGGTAAATTCGATGGTGTTGATGCTAAAATCCACGCCGCTTTGCAGAGTAAATACTTTGTGCTGTTGTTTATCTATCAGCAAACGTTCGGTTGTTCGTTGTACAAAATTGCTGAAGTAGCCATATGCCAGCGCTGTTGAGGGCAAAAAGCCAATATCAAATGTTTTTTCTTTATTAATGATGTGGGCTTTTATGCGGCTTATGGAATGCGCTACCGTCGACTTAAAATCAGGTGATGACTTGTTGGGTATAAAAGACAATGAGATCCCATATAAGTCGGTCGGGATCCGGGTGCCCTGCTCCATGATAAAGAATACTTTAGACCGGCCTAACCCTCCGGCAAATAATCCAAATTCAAAAAGAACATTATCCCGCGTTCCTCTTGCTGATTTTTTGCGCGAAATTATCAGGTCCTCTCCCTGGGCAATCATTATGGCGTAATCATAATAGGCTATATGCGTAACCAGGTTTTCATAATTGCTTTTACCCAAATCAAAATCATGAATCCACTCTTTACAATCGGCTATTTCATCTAATCCCGCTTTTATAAGTGCGGCGGTTTTGCTCGCTTCCAAAGCGTAGCCTATAAATACACTTGGTTTGAAATCCATTTTTATGATATTGTAGTTTTTCGGATACAGTTATCTAAAACAGGTTAATTGTCCAGCTTATCATAATGGGATATAATTACCTCTCCTAACCCCTTAATTACCCCTCCCGCAATCGGAGCTTTCACAGCCCAGCCGGCAAATGGAACAAAATTTAATGCCTCAAGGGCAACTATTTTAGCACCAACGCTCGCAAGCCCGATAACCCCGGCAACGGCTATTCCTTCAGACATGCTGTAATCGTCGCCCCTGTATATTTTGCCAATCATATAGCACATGTGGCCTTCTATAGCAATCAATGCAGCGGAAGTACTTCCGGGAAATACTGCTGCTGCAACGGCAGCGGCCCCAGCTATTGCATAACCATTCACCCATATTTGGGCTTTCTCTTTTTTTGAACGCATATCTTTAAAGGTTAACAGGTGCTTACGTTATATAATTAGTATTTGGTAACAAATTGCGGTTTACCGGCTTTTCATAAATGCTCAGATAATCAGTATAACTTTCTATATCTTAAATCTTGCCCTCCTTCACCAATCGCCAATAATGATAACCCAATGGAGTGAGCCTGCAGCTTTTATGCTCCATAGCCGCGAAATACATATGCGGCGAATCCACAGGTGTCACCAAACCGACGCTTTGTAGCTTTTGCAGTGCTTTAAATTTTTTCACATTTTCTTCATCCGCGTATGGTGCCGTTTTTATTTGTACCCAGCTTTCGGTATTGGTGTACTCATAAGATGGATTTAGCTGGTGCTCCTGGTTAAATACCGGGAAATATTCGATGAGTTTTTGCAAAACTTCGCCCGGCACCTGCGGCGCAACTTTTCGTAAAGAAATAAAACGGAGAATGTTGGTTTTAAAAACAGGGCGTTGCCCGGTTTCGCCCAAAGCCTGGTCAATATAGGCATATATACTTCCCGGGGTAATATACCCGCCAATGTCTGCCGCGCCACCCGCCAGCGCCTGGATAAGTAAATTGGTAAAAACACCATGCCCGCCGGCTTCCATAGCGGTTTCATTTTTCCGGCTGGCGGCCAAAATGGTAACTCCTTGTTTAATGCATATATTTATCCCGGTAGCTGCATCGCCCTCGGCAAGGGCACCGGCAAAGCAGCAATCAAGTATAATTACGCGGTTCATCGCTTCGGAGGCATTGGCCAGTTGTATAACTTCGTCCATCTTAATACCCTCGTCAAACTCGCGGGCGCCGGGTGTAACCAGGAAACCGCCCATGTTATTGACATAGCCATGCCCACTGAAATATAACAACGACACATAACGGTTACCACGAAAAAGGTCTGTAATTAAACTTAACAGGTATGCCCTTGATGAGGTAGAAGGTGGGGTATCTGCAACCACGTTTACTTGCAAATCAACTTCCATGTTTATCGAACCATCTGCATTCCGGCGCATCAACTTTGCAATTTCGACGGCGTCGTTAACACAGCCGTGCAGGGGGTTGCCTAAATAGTTGTCAATTCCGATAACAAGTGCCTTGCTCATTGTGATTATGTGGTTTTGTTTTACAAAGTTGCACTAAGCAATACTTGGTAAAAACCTGATTCTGTGTAGAAAATACCGGGGGAATTTCCTGAGCCGGCTTTGATACCACCGGAAAAACCCTGTATTACAAACTGCTTTTTCCTGATTCTGCTTAAGCGAGTATTTAGCGAGATGGATTTGCAGTAGCTTGGCAAAAAACTTTATTAATTAATCAAAAAACATCAATTATGGGCACTAACAAACCTTTACCTTTTTTCTTTATCAGCCAGGAGCTGGCAGACCAAAGAACTTCGGCTTTCTTAAACGAAAAAAACAACCTGTTAAGTAACGCTATTGGCAAACCGGATACCCGGAGCATATGGTACTCGCGCGATCATATAGCCGGATTATTAGAAGAAATTGACTTTGCCGGCGGCGATGGGCTACGCATTTTTTTGGGAATGTACGAAGCTACTCATCCAAATTTTGCCAATCAGCTTTGCCTTATCATGAACCCGACAAGGGCTGTTCAGGCTGGCGAATTTACTATTCATGAGAATGTAATACTGGAAAATGAGCCGGAATTTCTGACAAGATCGGCCATGGCCAGGGGCGGCGAATTGCCGTTGGGCGAAAACTTATTTAACCCGCAGAAGGGGTTTAATTTAGGCAGTCCATGTCCGCCTATTTGTGATTAATCCTTATTTTTTAAATTATAATATTGTATATTGGTATGTGCAAAAGTTGCTTAGTTATAATTATATATACCTTATCCCTTTAACCTTAAGTGTAGTTGCCAGCCTGAGAAGTTTCAGGCTGGCATGGCTTAAACCATACCGGTATTTCGCATTATTTCTGATAACAAGCATAATGATTGAAATATTTGCCATAAGCTGGAAATGGGGGCTTCATCAAACCATTTTTTGGAATTTCCCTAAATCAAATTTATGGATCTATAATATTTTTTTAACTATCCAACTATTATTCTACGCAGGTTTTTACTACAGGCTGATTACTGCCGATAAAATCAAAAAAGCAATTCGTTATGGAATTTTGCCGCTTGCCGGTTTTGGCATTTTCAACTTCTTTTATATTCAAAGCCCGGGCGTATTAAATAGCTACAGCATAATTCCTTACTATTTTACCTTTGTGATTTTCGCGCTTGTCTTTTTTCACCAGGTACTACATGATAAACAAATCATCGTACTTCACTCGCATCCGGCAATCTGGATTTCGCTGGGCACATTCATTTATTATTCTGTTTCCCTTCCCTTTTGTATTTTTCTCCCCTACCTCGTCAGCCATAATCCGGCGCTGGCATTTTCTTTATTTAAAATTAATATGGCGTTTGATACGCTCATGTATTCATTTTACCTAATATCATTCCTATGCAAACCTCAATTTCTGAAATCAGCCTATTAACTATAATTAGTTCCACGCTGTTGCTATTTATTTTTAGCTCGATGGTGATATATTACATTTTCCTTTCTCAAAAAAAAAGGTATCGGCATCAACAGGAAATGCAGGAAATGAAAGATTCATTTAATCAAACCCTAATGCAATCCAAGCTGGAAATTCAGGAAGAAACACTTGACCATATTGCTAAAGAATTACATGCAAATTTTAGCCACCTGGTATCGCTGATTAATATAAACCTTGCAGCTATACTACCGCAAAGCTCAGATGACATGAAAGAGGGAATAATGGAAACAAAATCGCTGGCCAAACAATTACTTATTGAACTAAAGGCACTTAGCGCAAGCCTTAATACAGATCATATAATGCATATTGGTTTCCCTGCGGCCATAAATAACGTGCTCAACAGGATAGCCAAGACAAAAAAGTTCAATGTCGTTTTTACAAAAACAGGCGAAGAGTACAGGATTCGTCCCGAACATGAAATCATCTTGTTCCGCCTTTGCCAGGAAGTTTTAAATAACATAGTCAGTTACTCAAAAGCTACAACAATAACCACACAGCTTGATTACCAGCCCGAAACATTTAACTTAAAAATTGCGGATAATGGCATCGGTTTTAATATTGATGAAGTACTTAAGGACAGGCCCGAGAAAGAAAGTACCGGCTTATTAAATATAACCAAAAGAGCAAAGCTTATTAATGCTTCTGTTGAAATTAGCAGCGCCCCGGGCGATGGCAGCATCGTTGCAATTAACATACCCCATTATATTTAAACCTATTACCATAAACCTTTTCAGATGTTGTATGACAAAAAAATCAAGTTAGCTATTGTAGACGATCACAACCTGTTTCGTAAAGGCATTATCAAACTGATAACTCTTGCGGACAAAGGCAACAAATATGAAATTTTATTTGAGGCCGAAAGCGGCGAAGATCTGAAAACTAAAATAAATATTGCCGAATTACCCGACATCATATTGATGGACATTGACATGCCGGACATGAATGGTTACGAAGCGGTTGAGTGGTTAAACAAATGCTATCCGGATATACCCGTTTTAATAATTTCAATGTTTGAAAAGGAAGAAGGCGTGCTTAGAATGCTCCGCCTGGGGATAAAAGGCTATTTATCAAAAGATATTGAAGTAGAGGATATAAACAGAGCCCTTGAAGCTATTGTAAATAAAGGGTATTTTTATTCGGGTTTTGTATCAGACATTATTACAAAACAATTAAACGATAAAAACTCCAATACGGTTAACGCCGCCCAAATAAACAAAACAACTTTTACAGAAGTGGAATTAACGCTTATTAAACTTGCCTGTACAGAGCTTACCTACCTCCAGATAGCCGATAAAATGAATATCAGCCCCAAAACAGTAGATGGTTACCGCGATAATCTTTTCCGCAAATTAGGGGTAAAAAGCCGGGTAGGTTTAGCCATGTATGCTGTACAACATGGGATTGTAAACAAATAATTCGGGGCACAAATTCCAGGGAAAGCTACTGGGAACAACTTGAACAACTACATGGAATGGATAACTCAATTTAACTCCTTGCCGCCTGCCGATCACAAAACGCCCCCTTCCTTCCTGTAAAACCCCTATATTTGAGCAAAAAAAGAATACCATGTCAATCACATCTGAGGAAGAACTATTTGGGATGAAACAAGTGAGCAATGCCGTTGCCGAAACGTTAAAGCAGATGCGAGAGCATGCGGTACCGGGTATGTCGACTAAGGAGCTGGATGATTTTGGAGGTAATATCCTGAATCAAATGGGGGCTAAATCGGCACCAAAGCTAACCTATGGTTTTCCGGGGTGGACCTGCATCAGCGTGAACAACGAGGTGGCGCATGGTATTCCAACCGAGGCCAGGATTTTGAATGAGGGCGACCTGATCAATATCGATGTGTCTGCCGAGCTAAATGGTTTCTGGGCCGATAACGGCGGCTCATTTATACTTGGCCGCGATTTAAACCGACTGCAACCGCTGGTTGATGTTTCAAAACAAATTTTAAAAAAGGCAATCAGTGAGATTAAAGGAGGTGTAAAAATTGCAGACATCGGCAAGCTGATTGAAATGCAGGCCAAACAAGTTGGTTATAAAGTGATCAAGAACCTTGCAGGGCACGGCGTAGGACGAAGCTTACATGAAGAACCGCATGATATACTGAACTGTTATGACAGATATAACTCCGCCCGGTTCAAAAAAAATTCGATTGTAGCCATTGAAACTTTTATTGCCACGCACTCCAGCTATGCAGATCAGCAGGAAGATGGCTGGACTTTAACAGGAAACCGTGGCGGGTACGTAGCCCAGCATGAGCACACTATTATGGTAACTAACGGTATGCCCATCATTCTTACCGCCGCAAACGATATTTGGGCGTAACCGGGTTCCATTCTGGATGCGGGACGAAATTAGCGGCCATCCCATAGATGATTCCATGGTTAAACTGTTCAGGATGAAAAATTTTCAATCTTTATATCGTACCTTATTGCTCTTATTCATTTCAACGTCTACCAGGTATGTCTGTCAACCCCAAACCCCAATTTCGTAAGCGGAAAATTCTGAAATGGCTAAGCCTGCTTGGGCCGGGCTTAACTACCGGCGCGGCAGACGACGACCCGTCGGGCATAGCAACCTATTCGCAAACGGGCGCTCAATTTGGCTATGGCCAGTTGTGGACGGCCCTTTATATGCTGCCCTTTATGACCGCCGTTCAGGAGGCCTGCGCACGTATTGGGCTGGTTACCGGCAAAGGCATAGCTGCTGTGGTGAAAGAACATTACAGCCGTAAGGTATTATACGCGGTTGTAGGGCTGGTAGTGGTAGCCAATACCATTAACATTGGCGCCGATATTGGCGCCATGGCCGCTGCCGCCCAGTTGCTGATACCTATACCTTTTATCATACTGACGCTGTTATTTACTACGGGCATTCTACTACTGGAAATTTTTACCACTTACAAGCTGTATTCCAGGATATTGAAATGGCTGGCGCTTACGCTGCTGGCCTATCCTATAACTGTATTTATTGTTCATCAGCCCTGGGCAACGGTACTGCGGGCAACCCTGGTGCCGCATTTTGAGTTTAGCTTTGCTTTTTTGTTTATCATCACCGGCGTATTCGGAACTACCATTACACCTTACATGTTTTTTTGGGAGGCATCACAGGAGGTTGAGGAAGAACAAGCCAAGGGGCTGGTACGCAACGGCAAACCCAGGATTGGCTGGCCGCACATTCATGCCATGCGTAAAGATAACACCTTCGGTATGATCGTTTCGGAGTTTACCACCTGGTGTATTTTGCTGGTGGCTGCCACGGTTTTACACAACAGCGGCGTAACCGATATTAAAAACGCGGCCGATGCTGCAAAAGCGCTGGAACCTTTGGTGCATTCATTTCCGCATGCCGGCTTCCTGGCCAAACTCATATTTTCTGTCGGTATCATCGGGCTTGGGCTGTTGGCAGTGCCGGTGTTGTCAGGTTCGGCCGCTTACGCGGTGGCTGAAGCCTTTGATTGGAGTGCCAGCCTGAACCTGAAATTCCGCAAAGCTTATGGGTTTTATGGCGTAATTACCGTTGCTACACTGGTGGGCCTGGCTATAAATTTTGTGGGGATAGACCCGGTAAAGGCCCTGGTGTATACCGCGGTGATAAATGGCGTGTCAGCTGTTCCTTTACTGTTCCTCATCGTGAACATAGCGGCCAGTGAAAAAATTATGGGCGTGTATAAAAGCGGCTGGTTATCTAAAACCCTGTTATGGTCAACATTTGTGATTATGGGTGCTGCCGCAGTGGCGTTATTTTTCACATTATAGTTCGGTAAAAGCACATTTATATTATCCCGTTTTTTACCGCAAACATTACCAGGCCGGCGGTATTCCGAACACCTACTTTTTCAATCAGCCTTATCCTGATCCCCTCTATAGAGCGCGGGCTGAGGAAAAGTTGTTTGCCCATTTCGGTAGCTGTTTTTTCTTCACATATCAGTTTTAAAACTTCCTGCTCACGTTCGGTAAATTCAATGTTTTGATTAAACGAGGGCTTCAGATTACCTTTTATCACTAATTTTTTCAGGAGGGCCTTGCTTACTATATCATTAAAATAGTAGCCATTTTCATGTACGGCATAAATTGCCTTACCAATTTCGTCTGAGTCGGCATTTTTTAATAAGTATCCGTTTGCGCCAATCTCCATTAAATGGATGATAAATTTATCGTCATCGTACATGGTTACCACCAAAATTTTAACCGATCCAAATCTCTTTTTAATCAGTTTGGTGGCTTCTATGCCATCCATTACCGGCATTTTTAAATCCATAATAATAACATCCGGCAATTCTTTCTCCATCCCTTCTATTAAATCCTGGCCGTTGCTGGCTTCCATGGTTACTTCAAAATCGTTATGCTGGGCCAGGCCAACTTTTAAACCGTCTCTGAATATAGTATAGTCGTCTGCTATCGCTATTTTTATTTTATCGGGCTTCATAGTTTGTACTCATTAGATGGTGTATCGGATAAAAATATTTGCCAATGTTGCTTATTGCTTCAGGAATTCAGGTTGTCTTTTACATATATATCAATACAATACCCCCCGGCTACCTGCGAAAACGAGAGCTGGCCCTTTATCAAAATTATACGGCTTTGTATGTTCTTTAAGCCAAGTCCGTTTTTTTTAAAGCGTAACTCTTCATACTGCTTCTGGGTTAGCCCGTTACCATCGTGAAAAATGGTTAGCCTTAAAGCGTGGTTTTCATAAACCGAGCTGATATGCAGTTTTTTGGCGTTGGCGTATTTAATGATGTTATTTACCAGTTCCTGAAATATCCGGTAAATACTGATGTCATTTTCGGTTGTTGGCGCTGTATAGGATTCGGCCAATGCAGTTGTAACCTGTATAATATTGCTGTTATGGATTACCTTTTCGGCAAAGTGCTGGATTGCGGTATTCAGGCCCAATTCTTTCAATATCCCCGAGTGAAGGTTATGTGAGATATCCCTTACCTGTTTAATGGCTTCGTCCAGTAACTCTTTGGCTTTTTCATAAAGCTCGTTGTTTTTTTTGTCGAAAACGTTAATTTTTATCCCCTGGAAATGCAGTTTTGACGACGATAATATTGCCCCAACCTCGTCATGCAAATCCTCGGCAATCCGGTGCCGTACCACTTCCTCGCTGCGCACTGCTGCTTCAATTAATTGGTTTTGCTGATTTTCGCGTAAACGTTGAATGTTTTTTTGGTATTGAAATTTCTTTCGCTGAAAAAATATAAAAATCAATAAAACGCTCGCAAACAGAAAAAGCATCACTGCTATTCCCATAAACAAAAAAAGCTTTATTTCTTTATAATTCTGACTCATAAAACGCTTTTGCTATAAAAACACAGAAGATGATAAAGGTGATATTATGGATATTCCATAAGCTTACCGCAAAATTTTGCAGGTGTATAGCGAGTTTGTTATACAGCAGGAATATGAAAAAATTTACCGTTACATAAATCCCCAGGCCGGTAACAATCCATAAATCGGGCTGTTTTTTACTTATTTCCTCGTCATCGTTTATCCTGAATAAATAATATTGAATACAGTAAAACAACAACAGCGCGGCCTCAACCGATAACAGCAGGCTGCTAAAATGCCAGTAGTCAAAAAAATGTTGATAAATGCTGAAGTTTACAATTACAAACCCTGCAAAAACAAGCTGAATAACCTTTTTTGTTGCGGTAAGAAACGGTTGCTTAAGCCGGATAAAATAAGAACTGAACAACCCAAGCCTTACTATGGAATGGATATTATACAGATAATTATTCGATTGAAATTGAACGGGTAGTTTTGTCCTGAATTTCCAGGTTAGGTCGATAGCTATATTTAGTATCAGTGCCATCCAAACATATATTACCACAGGCTTATTAAAGGCCGGTTGTTTTTTGCGGATGTAAAGAAAAGTCAAAGGTATGAGCAATGCCCAAACCTCCGACCAATCGAGAACGTTTTTAAGAATATTTTGCACAGCCTTTATATGTTTTATTGCATAGTGGCCGGCGGCGAAGGGTTTGAATTTACATCGCCGGTGCCGCATTTTAAAACAACCTCTCCTTTTATAATTTGAACCTGGTACACTACATGCTGATTGGACGGCAGTATTATTGGGGTTAAAAGAAGATAGTCAAAGTCCCGTTTTTTTCCGCCGGAATCTTTTAACATATCGAGGATGGTTTTTTTGGAGATATAGGAGTTGCCCAAGATGGCCTTACCGCTTAGCGTGGTTAAACTATCTTTTGCCAATGATAATGTATCGGGGCTGGCAGCATTTAAATACTTCCCGGCCGTATCAATAATGTACGAGATAAGCTGGTAAGGCCGCTTTTCATTATCAGCAGCCGGTGTGTAAAATTGAAAAACGAAGTTATTGGTCTTGGCCGAATCGAGCCAATGGGTAACCTGCCCCGAAGTATATTTTAACGAAGCAAACTTAATGCCCCCGCCTGCCGGCGGCTTACAGGCTGTTACAAATAAAAATACAAAAAAAATAAGTACATAGTGGAGCAATCTGGTAAAATTGCCAAAGGGTTGTTGTTGCATAATAAATTGATTTACAAGGTTTGTGATGCGTAGCTTAATAGTTAATGGCTTTAAAGGCTGGTCAAATTAACTAAGGTTAAGTTAAGTATATTGTTTTAATAATTAATATAATAATATACATTTTTTTCGCAAACGCCCATTTTCTGCGTATAAATACTTATTTATTTTTTTCGGTATTTCTACTCTTCCCTAATTTCTGGTTCCGAGCAATATTTGTATCGCAATAGGGGCATATGATACCGGTTAAGAAGCTTCGGTCATACGCCCCAAAAGCAGGAGTTAACTCGAAAATCCTTTTAAAGAGTAGAGACCATTATTTAACTTTTAAATTTACTACTTATGGCAATTTCACCAGCAAGCGATTCCAATGAAATCGTTTATATCCAGATAGTTATCGATACCGAAGCTATTATAGCCGATAACCCTACACCAAGTACTAATGCAGACAGCCCAACCGGCCTGGCGCATAATTATATGTACATGGTAGCCACCAGGGGCAATGTATTTACTCCACAATCTGAAGGTACGGCAGACCTTAACGTAAAAGCCGTTACCGGCGATGTTGTTCGCTGGTACGCGGTATCTGAAAATGGCAATTTTGACACCGCTGTAGCCATTTACAAAATTGCAAGATATGACAGCAGCGATGATGTATTCAGCGCAGTTGATTTTAATGTTTTTGCCAGGACAGGCATTTTGCCAACTGACAGAACCACATTCCCTATCACGTTTTCGTTACAGAATTACTGGTTTAACAGCGCAACCATCCTTAAAAGCGGAACAGAAAATTACAGTATCAGTTTTGCACTTTACCGCCACACGAGGGACCAGGCAGAGCCGGTATTATTCGGCTACTTTTGGTGGGATCCAACGCTTACCATTCAGTTTTAAACCAAGGCGCCGCAAAAGGCTGCATAGTTAACAACTTTAGCGGTTTACATTACAAATTAGTTTTCCTTTTGTAAGCCTTGTGCAGTTTAACCGCAAATAGCCGACTTGTGATTTGTTATCCAAAACGCAAGTTGGCTATTTTACAAAGGTATCAAGTCGCAAGTATCAGGATTTTTTTAGATCTGCCTTAGGTGCATAGCTAAGCTATTGTCCAAAAGCCTTCCAGGTAAAGCATATAACGGGCCGGTTGAAATTCGCCGTAGGCAAAAACAATTATAGTATTACCTTTTTTGTTGTAATACAGCCTAAGGTTATTGCTACCCTTATATAAATTCAGGAAACCGCCATCGCTAACAAATGCCCCGGTTTTTACAATGAATTCAAAGTCGGCGCTGCTGATAACTTCTCGCAGGTCTTCAAGTGTATTATTGGCAAAGTCATCCAGTTTTATGGTTATGCCCAAGGCGGTTTCACGGCTCAAATCGAATGATTTGTGCAGTATCTCCTGTTCGGGGCCATCAAATATGAGTGACTTTGCCTTTTTATAGTTGATTATCATTTGGGGCTTTCTTTATCTTTTTGCTCGGCAATATACCCGCCTTTTTTCAAATCGTTGATATTATATGGTAATTCAAACTGGATACCTAAACCGGGCTTATTAAACCAGGGGATGATCTGTCCTTTTTTAACACCGGCAATGGGTTTTACAATTTTATAAACCCTGTAAGGCGATTGTAAGGTTTTATCGGGCAAAGCGCGTTGCGGAAACGGCACACCAACAAATGATACAAAGGTGCCCTTGTCCTGGAAAACACTGTCGGCATCGTAGTAACCGCCATAGCGGTCAACCAACAAGCCGGCCTGCAGGGTAATCATTTTTAACGACAGGGCGCCACGGTTTGGGGGCCAGCCACCATTAAGGTTGTTTGTGCTAAAAAATTGCTCTAATTCGGCCCATTTTTCGTGCTTCCAAAGTTGCCAGGCAGTTTTGGCAAGTTGCTTTTTGGTACTGTCGGCAAAATCGGCAACAGAAGCAACAAAAACACTGTACGAAACACCCCGTACAAGGCTGTCATTTTTTTGATGTTCTCTTCCTGAACCAACTGTGTGTTTGTGTGTGTTTTTGGTGTGCCCCGTTTGCGCATCCACAACAAAAGGCAGCAGTACTGCCAACAGCAGTATTCTTATTGTTTTCATAGGACAAGATATTTGGTTTATTAATTAGCTAAAGTTAATATATGTAAATACTTTATCAATGCAAACCGGCATATTTATTTTCAATAATATGTTGGTATAATTAAAAATATCAAAGCAATGCATTTTGATGCCAACTGGCGCCAAAACCGCCGCAATTTGTCAGAACGCTCAAAAAGCCTGATACTTGCCATTGACTTCATGATATCAATGATTGCCCAAAACAATTGCGCAGCATTCATGTATACTTTACATGCATGCCATTCCTCTGTATCTCCTTATCTTATTGACATTTAGCGGTTGCCAGGGCTGCAGCCACGAGGCGGTGGTAATTAACGGGCAAACGTTACTGCGTAGTGATACCCTGCCGCCGCCGACTCCGGATAGCGCGGAATTTGTTACCAGGATAAACACAGCAGGCATAAACCCCGATAGCCTGGTTGCATTTGCTCAAAGTCTGCGGGGTATCCCCTATCTATACGCATCTACCGATCCGGCGCAGGGGTTTGATTGTTCGGGATTTATAACTTATGTGTTTAACCATTTTAAGATAGCAGTGCCCCGCCGGTCGATGGATTTTGACCATGTACACAACCAGATTCCGCTAAGCCAGGCCAAAACCGGCGATCTTGTGCTGTTCACCGGCACCGACAGTACCGACCGTGTACCGGGGCACATGGGTATTTTAATTGTAAAGCCCGGCCAGCCTATGGTATTTATCCATTCCACATCAGGCAAAGCTAAATGTGTTACCGAAACCCCTTTCAGCCCGTATTATGATAGCAGGTATCTGAAAACGATAAGGGTATTTGAAGGAGAGTAGCAAGTAGTTAGTATCAGGTAGCAAGACTTTATTTGCGTGAAGATATGATAGGTTGAATTCTTTTTAAATTTCGGTTAATTTTTTTACTTCGCAAGAACTATCCATGCAAAAACAACGTTTGTATTGAAAATACTGAAACTATGAAAAAGATATTTACCAATACAGTACAGCTATTGTTAGTTGTCATTGGCCTTACCCCTACTCTGGCGAAGGCTCAAAACGCCGATACCGTTAAAACTAAAAACCGGATGCACAGCGGCTGGCATAAAGATATGACCGGCGGCCTTGAACTGCAAGCCGAGTACCGTAAAAACAACGTACGCGATATTAATGCTTATTTGGTGCCAAAAGGCTTCCCGTTGCTGGCCAACAACAGCACATGGTTTAACCTATCAATGACCAGGATGTACAACAACCGCTTTATTACAACACTGGGTATTGGCGGTACAGCGCCCGAGTCGGTAACGGCTAACGATGTAAAGGTGTCGGTTTTCAGAGGGCAAATCCAGGTTGGGGCAGGTTACAACCTATCAACCAACACGGCCTACCGTTTTTATCCAACTGTGGGCCTTAATTTCCAAAACTCGTTCCTTAAAGTGAAGGATAATGGCAATATTAACAGCACTACCGATTTTGGGCAGGAGATTACCCAAAGTTCATCAAGCAAAACGCTTAACCAGCATACATTTGGCATCGAACTTGGAGGTGGCTTTGATTACGTGATACACCTTAAATCAAAACAAATGGATTGTGTAACTGTCGACCGTACCATCCCGATAGGCATCCGTGCGGGCTACTACATCGCCGCCAACAATAGCGACTGGAAGGTGGATGGCCACAAACTTACAACCGGCCCCAACAGCAAACCCAACGGCGTGTTTTTAACCCTGGTACTGGGTTTGGGTTACGGGGTACATAAAAATTAAAAGAAGAGTCAAGAGTTAAGAATCAAGAGTCAAGACAGAAATGGTCAGGTCGGAATTATCTGGATTTTTTTAATCAGCAAAACCGTAACTACAGGCATTCGACAATCTTACAAAGCTTACTTATTGTTTCCAAGAATCACAAATCATCTGAAATTTGCACATCTGAAATCTGCATATTTAATCTATTATATAAGCCAGCTTTGCATTTTTGTAGGCTGGCTTTTGTAATTGCAGCTTTAGCTTTTTAAAGCTTTCAATAGGGCCCTGGGTTACAAACATATTTACCAGCCAGGAGGGGATATTACCTCCGGGATCGGCATGAAGGGTGTACTCAATTTTCACCTTGCCATCGCCGGTTGGGGTTATAATCCATTTTCCGGTTGATTCTTCTATCCGTACGGTATTGGGCTTGCGGGGTACCATATCGGCAATGCAGGGTGCATCTACAGTTATTACTTTGGTAACCGGATCCTGCGTAACTTTTATGTGGGCAATAAAATCGCGGTTGTGCACCGGCCAGGGCACATTCACCAACGAGTAATAATATAATTCGGACGGTGACACCTGTTTGATAACATAGCTGGAAGCAGTATGGTACACCCAGCCGTCGCCATTACTGATATCCATCAAAACCGCCACCAGTTGCGATGGGGTTGCATCCAGGTTGCACTCTACTTTGATAGCTTTAACTTTTGAGGAAGCTATATTGCGGGTATAAACTTTAATACCGTCATCGTTTTTATCAAGGGTCCAACTACCGTCGGGGTTTGCAAAAGCAAAATTCACAACCAACAGCAGTAGCAAGGTCAATTTTTTTTTCATGTTGTTACGGGTTACAGGATCCGTTACATCAAAACTATAAGGCTTATTTATTTTGCCTGTCAGTACAAGGTCATTTGCCTAAGGGTTAATATAAATGTGAAATTGCTATGGCAATTCGCTATAGCGTAGCCCTAAGAAAAACAGAAAGACAAATAATATCGAACATTGAATTTCGAATGTCCAACACCGAAGTTTTTCCTTCATTATTCGAAATTCAGTATTCGATATTTAAATCGTTAGTAGCCCCTTAACTTAATGCCTTCAGGGGCTGGGGAGCCTTACTCGGTTATATAAGGCACCTTTACGTTTTTGTAAGCGGGTTTTTGCAATTGTAATTTTAGTTTTTGGAAGCTTTCGGTGGGGCCTTTGGTGGCAAACATATTGCTCAGCCAGGCGGGGATACTGCCGCCTGGATCGGCATGCAGGGTGTACAATACTTTCACTTTATCTTTACCAACGGGGGTAAGTACCCATTTGCCTTTTGAATCGGCCACGCGCACCACACCGGCCTTGCGGGGTACCATATCAGGGATGCAGGGCGCGTCGACGGTAATAACCTTGGTAGCTACATCCTGCGATACTTTAATATGGGCAATAAAATCGCGGTTGCTCACGGGCCAGGGTACCTCTACCATCGAATAGTAATACAACTCCGATGGCGATACCTGTTTTATAATATAGTTTGATGAAGTATGGTACAACCAGTCCTCGCTGTTTTTTACATCCATCAAAACGGCAACCAGCCGCGAGGCCGGAACATCAAAATGACACTCTACTTTAATGGCGTTTATTTTTGAGTTGGGCACTTTTCGGGTATATATTTTTACGCCGTCGTTACTGTGTTTTAACACCCAGCCCTCATCGTTTTGTGCAAATGCTGTATTTACAATCAGCAGGATTATTAATGTTAATTTGTAGTACATGGTAGCTAACCGGGTTGCAGGTCCCCGATGTAACAAAGCTATATACAAAACAGGCCGGTTGTGTTACCGGCCTGTCAGTTTAACGTCATTTAGGTTAACACTGGTTCATTAAAACGAGTGCGATAAGCAAAAAATCCCCTTTAGGGGGCCGGCGGGCTTATTTTAAATTCATAGTTACCCGCCATCGCTTTATATTCCTTACCAATGGATTTACCTGATAAGGTGACTTTACCTGCCGGGAAAGTTATACTTGCTGTTGAATTTGCGGGCACAACTACTTTATAAGTAACCGTACTCCCCTCCCGTTTCCATGATGATAAGATTTTGCCGTAGGGGCCAGCATGCGTGGCTGTAAACTCATTTAAGCCGGGTACAAAATACGGCGCCAGGATCACATTTTTAAATCCGGGCTCATTTGCATCGGGCTGAATGCCTGCAATGCCTTTGTATAGCCAGGCCCCAATTTCGCCAAACATAATGTGGTTAAGGGAGATATCAGATTTGGCATCAATCTGCCAGTTTTCGTACAGCGTTGTGGCGCCGTTCACCATCCACCATCCCCACGAAGGGAAGGTTTCCTGCGACGCTATCCTGTACGCCACATCGGGGTAACCATTGTCGCTCAGGGCGCTTAAAATGGCTTTGGCACCAAGAATACCCACATCCAGGTGGTAATTATCGGCAGCAACACGGGTAGCCAGGTTAGCAGCCACCTTGGTTTTCATGTTATCGGGTACCACACCCCAAAATAACGGAACACTCAGCTCGGTTTGAAAACCCTGACCGTAAATGCCGGTTTGCATGTTGAGGTATTTGGCATTAATAGCGTTTTTTATTTTTGCAGCCAGGGCTGTATATTTTACAAAGTCGGCTTGTTTACCCAAAATATGAGCTGCCTTGGCTAATATCGTTGCATCTGTATAATAATAAACCGACGAGGTAAGCTCAACCGGCGAAACAGATTTCACCGGCACCCAGTCGCCAAGTCCCCAGCTGGTAAGGCCGGTTGGGTAAAGCTCATCTATGTGGTTCACATATTTTTCGATGCTGGTATAGCTATCGGCCAGTAGTTTGCTATCGCCATAAAACAAATAGATATTCCAGGGGATGATGGCAATGGTGCTTGTCCAATCGGGGCCGTTACCCCACTCATAGCCCCAGCCGCCGGTAGGGATAATGGATGGTAATACGCCGTTGGGCTGTTGCTCGTCGCGGTGGTCGGCCAGCCATTTTTCGTAAATGGTGATGGCATCAAAATTATACAGTCCTGTTTCGCTGGCTATGTGGGCATCGCCTGTCCAGCCGTTTTTTTCGCGTTGCGGGCAATCTGTTGGGTAGCCAAACAGGTTGCTCAGGTAGCTGTGGTTGGTGGCGCTCCAAATTTGGTTAATAGTTTGGTTTGATGAGCTTACCTCGCCTACCGGCTGTACATCGCTGTGCATAAAGTAAGCCTTTAAACTTTCTTTGGTCAGCTGGATGGGCTTGCTGCTGCTTACCTCTACATACTGAAATCCCTTATAGTTAAACTTAGGCATAAAGGTTTCTTCGCCTTTGCCACCAAGGATAAAAATATCGGTCTGGAAAGGGTCTTTATCATCGGTTGGGCGGTAATGCAGATCGATATTGGATTGATCTACGTGGCCGTTTTTGTTCAGCCGTTCGGCGTGTTTCAGTCGGATCACTGTGCCCGAATCACCTTTAACGGTAATCTGGCTTACGCCGGATATATTGCGACCAATATCAAACACCCATAGGTTATTATCAATTTTAGTAACGGTTTTGGTGGCTATCTCCTCTACATTGCGAATAGGCTGCAGGCTTTGGGCCACAATATTTGCTGATGGGGCCGAGCGGTTGATAACGTTTTTCCATGCCGAGTCGATAAAATCGGGGGTATTCCATCCGGGCTGCTCCTTGCGGGCATCATAATGTTCGGCGGTATAAATACTGTTGAATACTACAGGGCTCAGTGATGTTTTCCACCGGGTATCAGATGATATCGTTTCGGTAGTGCCGTCGGTATAAGTCACCCTTAAATCCATGCAAAAAGCTGGCCTTCCGCGCCACGGCGCCTGGTGAAAAAACCATACAGCCGTGCTTTGGTGGTTGTACCAGCCGTTGCCCAATAATACACCTACCGCGTTTTTACCATTTTGCAGGTTGGCGGTTACGTCATAGGCAACATAAAGTGTGCGCCTGTCAAACCGGGTATACATCGGGTCGAGCCTGTGGTTGCCAATTTTCTTACCATTAATGTAAAGCTCATACAAACCGGCTACCGCTATATACGCCCTTGCCGACCTGACAGTTTTACCCACTTTAAAGGTGTTACGAAAATAGGGGGCGGGGTTAACCGATATACCTTTATTATCACTTATCCACGATCCTTTCCAGTTTCGCATTTCCATCATGCCGGTTTCAAAGCTTGTAATTGCCGATGCGCTTAATTTTTTACCGGCCTTATCCCATACAATAACCTTCCAAAAATATTTGGTAAATGGTTGCAGGGCCTTGCCGTTGTAGGTAACCAGGCCGGCAGCCGAAACTACCCTGGCAGTTGTCCAGCTATCACCCCTGCCTGTGGCAACGGCCGCCGAATCGGCACCTACAAACAGTTGATATGCGATTTGGGCTGCGCCCTGCCGCGCATCGGCCATTTGCCAGGTTAAACGCGGATGTTTGGCATCGATACCTATCGGAGCAACCAGGTATTCGCACTTCAGGCCCGTAGTTGCAGGCGTTTGTGCAAAAGCAACTGCCGAAATTTTAAACAAACAAATAAACAATAAAGCGGTGTAAAGCGCAGGTTTGCGTAAACATTGTTTCATCTTAAAAAGGAATATCCAGGTTTATAATAGTAGTAAAAGCTTTTAGCAAAATCATGGGTACGGTATACCGAAAGTATTCTTCAACTTACAACCCGCAATGTAAAACGATATTTTTATTTAGGTGTCCTGCACAGTCTTGAACAACCCTTAGAAAAATAAATGGCTCTAAAAACGCCCGATATTACAACACTTCATTCAAATTCGCCCAATATCCCCCCCTGTCAATAGCCAGCAATGCCCTACTCAAAGTTTATTTAAAAAACTCCATCACGCTGGCCGAAAACTGTACCGTTTTTGATGCAGCGTTATGGTCGCCAGGCACATAACTTAGTTTGGATGTCGCGATCATTTTATGTAATGCTGTTTCAGATCCGCCGTCATGATCTTCTGTGCCATTTATCAGCAATACCGGAATTTTCACTTTAGCCAATTCCTCCGGACTTGTTGACGGCTGATATTTTTGTTGCAAAGCCAATGCAGGTACATCAAAAGCCGGGTTACTATGAATATATTTTATCATACCATCCACATCATGAAAACTTGTATCGCCCATCAAGGCTTTGTATGCGTGCACGCGCCTTGGCCATTCGGGATTGGTATATGCATCGCCCATACCGCCCATTACCAATTTTTGCACCCGCTTATCCAGCACCAGTAACCGCGATGCGATGATAGACCCGCGCGAATAGCCCACCACGTTATATTTTTTGATCCCCAGGCTGCTTACCAACCCCATTATGTCTTTAGCCTCGGCATCGTTAGCGTAACCAGCATCTGTATGCGGCTTGTCCGACTGTCCGTTGCCGCGTTGGTCAAGTACAATCACTTTATAACCGGCAGCAAGCAAATCGGGGTAAAGGTGCCCGTTTTTCCATCCCTGCCCAGTGCCCGAAAACCCGTGAATAAGCACAACCGGCATTCCGCTGCCCTTAACCTCGTAATAAATTTTTACGCCGTCGGCCGCCGTATAAAAGTTTCCGGCCGCTTCCTGTCCAAAACCGGCAAGGTTTGCTGTAAGCGCTATTAACAATACTGTTATTAATTTTATAAGTTTTTTCATTACGGGCCTTACTTTACAAACTGGTTAATAATTAATACTCCCGCAAGGCCTGTTAATGAAACCAACGTTTCCATTACCGACCATGACCTGATGGTATCTTTTATGCTGATGTTAAAATATTCTTTAAAAAGCCAAAAGCCCGAATCATTAACATGCGAAAACGCCAGGCTTCCTGCACCTATAGATAGCACCATTAAATTAGGATCAACGTGACTTTTGGTTACCAATTTTACCAAAATTCCCGCCGCTGCAAGCCCGGCCACCGTTGCCGATCCTAAACTAACACGAATAATGGCCGCTATAACCCAACCTAAAAGCAATGGCGGCAGGTTCAAGGCCTTTAACTGATCGGCAATCTGATCGCTGGCGCCACTGGCGGTTAAAACTTCGCTTAAAGCTCCCGAGCCGGCAATAATAAGCAGTATGAGCGCTATGTCTTTAACAGCATCGGTATAATTACCGGCCAGGGTGCCCATTTTTTTTCCCTGTTTAATACCCAGCGTAAAAGTGGCCACCAGAAGCGCAACCAACATTACTATGGAAGGATCGCCAAGGAAAGCTATCAATTTTACCACGAAAGCATCTTTGATACCCAGGTACGGGAACAAGGCCGAGAGCATTAATAATATCACCGGCAGTAAGGCAGTAAGAAAACTATTTACAGCGCCGGGCAATTTTTCGGGCGGCAGTTCATCGGCCCTGAAAGTAGCCAAAGGTTCCGAAGGTATTTTCTTTAAAAACCGGGCAAACAACGGGCCGGCAATTATAATGGCCGGTATGGCTATCATCAAGCCATAAATAAAAGTTGTGGCCATGTTGGCATGAAACATAGCTACCAGCGCCGATGGCGATGGGTGCGGCGGTAAAAAACCATGCGTAACCGATAATGAGGCCAGCATGGGTAAGCCAATATAAACCGCCGGTAATTTATATTTATAAACCACCGAAAATATAAGCGGCACCATTAATACAAAGCCAATTCCATAAAAAAGCGGGATACCGATGATAAAACCGGCCGAAACCAGTGCCCACTGTATATGTTTTTGGCCAACCGCCCTAACCAATACTTCGGCTATTTTTTGGGCAGCTCCGCTAACGGCCACAAGTTTACCCAACATGGCGCCCAGGCAAATGATAATAAGCAATTTGCCCATAATATCGCCCATACCTTTTTGCACAGAGGCCATCAGCTTATTTATCGGAATGCCCAACATTAACCCCGCGGCTATAGCAACAATAAGAAAAGCTACAAAAGGGTTTACCTTGCCCCAGCTTACCAATAAAATAAGCAGGATAATACAAATAAGGATAATTGCTAACACCATTACATCAAATTGTTAAATTGGACACGTAGGCCAAATGTGATGCGACTAAAGTAGCAACTATATTTGATTTAAGCTTTTATGCAAACTGATAAATTTATGAAGATAACAGCCATTAATTATTTGCTTAAAAGCTGGCAAAAGCCTCAACTATCTTCTTCTTTTTTTAAAGAAAATTAATTAAAACAAAAAAATCACTAAAGCCATATTCTTTTTTTATGTCACTCTATAAAAAATGTTTAGGTTTGTGTGCTGATTTATCGTTAATAATGGCCTCCCCTACTGTTATTTTATTCAACAGCGTTAGTTAAAGATACTTTAATACATTTTAGGCCCTCTTCACCCTTTACGTTTACTATGTCAAAGCGTATTTTAGTATTAGACGATAATCAGGACATTTTAGAAATTGTCCACGAGACACTCACGTACGAACAATTTGAAGTACGCAGTACCTCAAACAGTGGGGACGTATTACCGCTAATAGAAGAGTTCGCTCCCGATCTGGTTATATTGGATTATCGCGTGGCCGGCACAAATGGCGGCGAAATTTGCAAAACAATCAAAGTGCATCCCAAATTTGGCAACACGCCCGTTATTATATTTTCGGCTTATTTAAGTAATGATGACCACCTTTTAAATTATGGTTGCGACGGCATTATCAATAAGCCTTTTGATCTTGTAGAACTTGTAGAGAAAGTTAACAACCTGATAAAATAATTGCCCCGCAACTGCGCTTCATCCCCACTATTTAAGCCGAAATATCACAGCTTCTTATTTACTTTTTACCGCGCTTTTAACAAGAATTTAAAAAGATTGTTTAAAATCTGATATTTTTTCAAAAAAAAATTCTTTTTCGTCAAAAAAAATAAAAATAAGATAATAAACAACCTAAATGATTGAAATATTGTTAACAATCATATCTTTGTGATAGTAAAAACAAAACGTAATTAGATACAATAAACCCCTGATTGTATTATGGTTGTACAAATAAACCCTCAGCAAGGTACAAAGGCACCACAAAAAAAGAAGCCGTTGTGCCCAAGATGCAAGGCAGAACTCGAAGACAGGATCCCGAGAGGTTTTTTTGCCAGGCGTTTTTTATTTTTCCTTCCGATTAAAAGATACATTTGTTATCGGTGCCAACGCAAGAGACATGTTTTTTATTAATTTAACTAATAAAAAATAAACTAAAAGTATATAAATACTAACTTATTGGTAGTATTTGGACGTGGGGTACTGTTTTATACAGGCTATATTGTAAATTGCCATCCCTATATTACTATGGCAGACGATCAAAATATCAGCGAAAAATCAAGAAAAGTATATTATTGCTCAAAATGTGGAACCCCTTTCCATTTTAAAATGCGCCGTGGCTGGTTTACCAAAAGGGTTTTGTTTTTTTTACCTATAAAAAAGTACTTCTGTGCCAGATGTAAAAAGGCAAGTTATATTTTTGCCAGGCAGGATGAAGCATAGTGTTAACCGCTGAATTTGGAGCCTCAAGTCAAATTTCCTTCTTTCTTATTTAAAAACGATGACTTTAGCAAAGGTCAATCATCAAATTTGAACCAAAGAATTAGTACAAATTGTTTCGTTTTTACAACATTCCCCATCTTTTCATTTCTTTATTCCGGTGTTTTTACATTTATTTTGAATTAAATTAAGTATAAGCACAATATTACACTGATTTAAAACTACTTATCAAGCTAATTTGGTATAACATTTGCTTATGTTCCACGTAAAGTTATTAATTAATGATTAATAACATTTTTTGAAGATACTAAAAGACAATACCATGAGACGGATATTAGCGGTTGATGATGATAAGGACATACTGGAGGTTTTACAATACATACTTGAAGAATCGGGCTACGAGGTTGAAACACTTTCAGACGGTCATTACCTTTTTGACAGGATCAGAAAGCATCATCCCGACTTGATTTTACTTGATATTATGCTGGGGGGCTTAGATGGACGTGAGTTATGCAAACATATTAAGGGCATGAAAGAAACCCATAACATCCCGGTTATTATGATCTCGGCCAGCCACAATGTTTCTGACAGGGTACTCCAAAGTAATGGCGGCCCGGACGATTTTATAGCCAAACCCTTTGACATTGATGTATTATTGCACAGTGTGAAAGCACGGCTTAACCATGCAGCCTAATGGTAAAAATAGCAGGTTAGCCGTTTGCGCCCCTGCTATCTTGGGCATACATCATGCCCCAAGGCGTCTGTTTCTATTACGTTTATTGAATATTTATATTAAAAGCCTTATCCCGTTTTGCGCGGCTACGTAGTTTAAAAAACACAACCAGGTTTAAAAAGTGCATACCACCCAAAATTAAAATTATACATCCCAACTTGTAGCTTAACACCTCTACCACTACCTGTGTGCTGCCAATGCTCCCTGTTTCTTTCAAAGCCAGGCTCATATACCCAATATTAACAAGGTAAAAGCCAACTACAAGCAATTTATTTACAGAGTCGGCCAATTCATTATTACCGTGAAAAATATCCACCAAAAAAACACGGCCGTTTTTGAATAATACTTTGGCAACCCAAACAGTTAATGCAATGCTTACCAGCAGGTAAACAAAGTAAGTTAAAATAAAGTAGTTCATGATTTTGTGATTTGTGTTTATATGTATTTTAATTATTTAATTTTCAGAAAGAATTGAAATTAAAGTTCAAAAAAAATGTTACTTGAACATTTTAAATATCGACCCAAAAAACCAACTTTCTTCTGCTTTCAGCATGGTATCCAAAGTTGTATTTACGTTTTTGGCCAGTTTATTAATGTCGTTTATTGATGTTTTAAAAGTTTTATAGGCAGGGTCATTTTCATCACCTTTAACTTCGGTTAATTGGGCAAGAATCTTCAAAACCGGGTCAAGCTCGCGTTTCTTACGCTCTTCGGCCACGCGGCGTGCAATTACCCAGGTATCTTTCTCGGCATAAAAAAACTCTTTCCGTTCGCCGGTTTTGTGTTGTTTTTCAACCAGCCCCCAATCAATCAAATCGCGCAGGGTCATATTGGCATTGCCACGCGATATACTTAATTCAGCCATCACATCCTCGGTTGTCAAGGCCTCGGGCGATACCATCAGCAACGCATGTACCTGTGCCATAGTACGGTTAATGCCCCACTCCGAACCCAGCTTTCCCCAGGCCTCAATAAACTTCAGCTTCGCTTCTGCCAATTCCATATCCAAATATAGATAAGTTTTTAAACTTTCAAAAATAAATGAAATTAAGTTTTAGATTTTAAATGTGCAAATTTCAGATATGCAGATGACGCTTCGCAAGCCATGTTGCTCGTGACACTCATAATTCGATAGATAATTTGCCCCTCACGCTCAGCCAAAACAGGCATCTCCAAATTCGAAATTTAAAATGGCCACATCTGCATATCTGAAATTTGCACATCTGCACATCTAAGGCTTAAGTTCTTTATCAATCTTCTTATTCCACTCCTCCTGCACGCTAACATTAAGCCCGTGGTTTGTTTCGTCATCATACTGTTTTTGCAGGTCGTTCATTTCCCTGAACGAATCGAGGTAATCCACGTTAATCGGGCCATCATAATTGTCAACCGTAAGTTTTTCTTTGAGCAAATGCTGCTTAAAATGCTCCATCACCAACTTTACAATATCAAAGTGCCTTTGCTCGTGATTTAAATTATAAGGAGTACGGCCTCCATCCTTTACCCAGCAAGCGCTTTTGGGCAAATATGGTTTTAGGCTTATGTGCACGTTAATAATTCCCTTAACAACCTCCACATGCTCTCCATAAGCTATGCTCGGAAAAACTTCAGCTTCATATTTACTGGCAAGGGGCCTTTGCTGAAAATCGTCCCAACTTAAACGCCGCTTGGCCGAATAGTAAATAGTGTCGCCTTCGGGTTGTTCGGCATAATCACTAAAAATTAATTTTACACCTTTGGCCAGCTTAATATTGCCCCCAGCTTGTTTATCTATCCAGCTATTAAAATACAACAGCCCCACCCGTAACGAATTACCTAACAGCCCGCCCACATCCATTTGCTGCCCTGTGCCCCTGGTATAGTTTGTCCCCCCGCGGTAATCAATCAGCCGCAGGTCATCATCATCCTTTTTTAACCAAAATGATAAAACAATACTCAATTTGCCTTCAACTTTACCTCCCGGCTGCAAAGTTTCATCTACCATTAGTTTTTTGATATGGATAATAACCGGCCTTAATATTTTATCGGGCGGCAGGCTTTTGCCCATATATTCTTTAACTGCCGGTAGCGTGCCCCCTACCAGATCAACCCTGTATTTTGGTGTGGCTGGGGTTAGCTGCGCAGCAGGTAAAAGCCAGGCTACAGCACCGCGGTCGTCCCGGTCATCCACAACCCCGGCAATGTAAAATTCGTTGGCCGGCAATAAAAATTGCGGGGCGGTTAAAACAATTGGCCCGTTTATTTTTTGTGCATTACAAAACAACGGAAAAAACAAAATGATTAACAGCTTAAGTCTTTTACCGGCAAAACGGTATATCCCGGCCGACACGAAAATCGGGCAACACACGCAAACAAACATATTATCAAACACGCTTAAAGTTTAAAAAAATTGCGGCAGCTTATACTAATTGGTTATTTTGCGTTCCCCGCCCTGGCTATAGAACAGTCAACAATTTTAAAGTTTTCCACACACATATCATCTTTAATATTACCTTCGTTTTATAAACGTGTTTTCCACATTTGTTAACTACTTATGTTAATTAGCCATTTTCGTTTCGCTAATTTAGCATCATCGTTAGTATGCGCTTTATGATCAAAAAAAGATACATCCCCCTGCTAATTCCTGTTTTTATAGCTTCAACCGCTCTGGCACAGCAAAATCCATCTACCCAGGTTTACCGCACTTACCATACCGCCATCGACCTGATGAGTAAAGGAAAATATGCATCTGCGGCCGAGCAATTCCGGCTATTAGAAACTGCCCGGCTAAAAACTACCAACCAGCCCAAGTTCGAGTCGGATTTGTCGCTGGTAAAAGAAAACAGCCAGTATTACGAAGCCTTTTGCGCTCTTAACCTTAATAATGACGATGCCGAAAGCATGTTTCTGCGTTTCATTAAAGAACATCCTGAAAATCCGCTTACTAAACTGGCTTATTTCCAGATAGGCAAATCATATTTTAAACAAGGCAACTACGAAAAATCAATTGAATGGTTTGATAAAGTACAGGCCGGCGAGCTTAACGGCCATGATAATACCGAGTATAAATTTCGCAAAGGCTACGCTTATTTTTCGTTAGGTAATTTTAAAGAAGCCCAATTGCTTTTTGCGGAAGTAAAAGCCAAAAAAACCGAATTTACCGAGGATGCAACTTATTACTTTGCCTACATAGCCTACCTCAACAAAGATTACCACCTGGCATTGGTAAACTTTGAGCGGTTAAAAAAATCAAAAAAATACGAAAACAGCTACCCTTATTACATTTCGGCCGTTTACTTTTTAGATAAACGCTATGACGATGTAATAAACTACGCGGTACCTATTGTTAATAACACCCACCAGCAAAATGAAACCGAAATGCTGCGCATCATTGCCGCATCGTACTTTGCCAAAGGCAATTTTGACAATGCTGTTAAGTACTACGGCCGTTTCCAGGACCGTGACCAGGGGCGTACCCAAAACACACAGGATAGCTATCAGATAGGTTACACCTTTTACAAGGTGGGCAACTACGCCCAGGCGGCCAGCGAACTTGAAAAACTGGTGGAGCAAAAAGATGTATACAGCCAAAATGGCAACTACACCTTAGGCGATGTTTTCCTGAAAATGAACAACAAGCAAAGTGCACGTAACGCTTTCCTTAATGCATCAAAGCTTAATTACGACAAGCAATTACAGGAAGATGCCTTGTATGAGTACGCCAAGCTATCATACGAACTGGATTTTAATACCGAAGCCCTTGCCGCCACGCGTTTATATCTTAAAAACTATCCGCGCTCGCGCCGTAATGATGAGATGAAGGTTTTATTAGGCGAAGAACTGCTAAACTCCCGTAATTATAAAGAAGCGGTTGACATCCTGGAACCCATCCCCAATAAATCAGAAAGTGCTCAGATAGCTTATCAAAAGGTTACCTATTACCGTGGATTGGAGTTTTATAACGAGCGCGCCTTTGAAAACGCCATAGGTATTTTTCTTCGGTCGCTAAAAAACCCTATCGACCCAAAAACCGCAGCCCTTACCACTTACTGGATGGCCGAAGCCATGTACGAGGTACGTAAATATGCCGAGTCGGTTGAAACCTTTGAACGGTTTTTAGATATGCCCGAGGCTAAGGAAACCGAAGTGGCCAACTATGCCAACTACGCCGTGGGTTACGCTGCCTTTTATGGCGAGCAATACAAAAAAGCAGCTAACTATTTTGAAAAGTTCCTGGCCGGCGACGTAAAAGACGAAAGTACCCAAAACGACGCGGTAACCCGTATTGGCGATAGCTACTTTGTGCTTAAAAGCTACGGCAAAGCGCTTGATTACTACAACCGCATTATTGCCAGGCATAGCCAGGGCGAAGATTACGCATTGTTTCAGCGTGGCATGATCCAGGGATTGCAGGGCTCGTTGGATACCAAGATAAGCACGTTGAACGATGTGCTGAACAAATTCCCAAATTCTGATTATGCCGATGATGCGTCGTTCGAGATAGCCTACACTTATTTCCTGAAAACAAACGGCGATAAAGCCAAAACAGATTTGCAGGCCATGATTCAGAAATACCCGCGCAGCAGCTACATCCCGCGTGCGCTGGTTACTATTGGTTTAATTGATTACAATGCCGGTAATGATGATGTGGCCGTTGAATCATTCAAAAAAGTGATCCAGGATTACTCATCAACCGATGAGGCTAAACAGGCGCTTAAGCAGATAGAAAAAATTTATACAGATAAAGGTGATGCCCAAACATTTATTAGCTATGCGGCTACCACACCGATAGGTAACTACACCGCTGCCGACCAGGAAAGCATTATGATAACTGCTGCCAACAACCTTTATTTAAAAAACGACTGGCAAGGCGCATTAGGTGCCGTAAACGCTTACTTTGATAAGTTCCCGGGCAAGCAGATTTACGAAAAACAAGCAAGGTTTATAAGGGCGCAAAGCTTAACCAACCTGAACAGGACACAGGAAGCAGTAGTGGACTATAACCTGATATTAAACGACTGGACAAGCGCCTACAGCGAAAAATCATTAATAGCGATGGCCAAGCTTTACATTAGCCAGCAAAAATATAACGAAGCAGTGGTATTTCTGAAACGGTTGGAAACCAATTCAGAATATAAGGCCGATTATACCTTTGCCATTAATAACCTGTTGCTTTGCTATGCCGAAATGAAAATGCCGGACGACGCGCTGAACTATGTAAAACTGGTTAGGGAAAACGATAAAACCGCGCAGGAAGATAAATTCCGTACAGGTTTATATGCAGGTAAGGCTTATTTGCAAAGGGGCGATACAACCACCGCAATTAAGGAATTAAACTACACCATAACCAACACCAAAACAGTTGCCGCAGCCGAAGCAAAATACAATGTAGCACAGGTGGAGTATTTAAAAGGCCGGTACAAAACATCGCAAAAAATGTGTTTTGATCTGGCTAAGGAGATGCCAAACTACGATTATTGGGTAGCCAAAACATATATCTTATTAGCCGACAACTACCGGGCCCTGAAAGACAATTTCCAGGCTAAAGCAACCCTGCAAAGTATTATTGATAACTATAAAGCCGATGATGATATACTGCCAACGGCCAAACAAAAACTGGATGTGTTAAACGGTGGCAAATCAAGCAAAAATGCCGCACCTGTAGTACCTGATACCGGCGACAATAAAGCAGCGCCTGCGGATACCACCAAAACCCCAGCCCAAAACTAACAGGATAACGAAGAGTAATATAAAAGAAGACAAGCAATGAAATTAAGATACACCTATACGCTGCTTACCTTAATAATAGCATTATACTTTGTTCCTGCACAAGCGCAAACAAAGAAACATGCAAAAAAGGCAACAGTAAAAACAGTTAAAGCCAAAACGCCGGCCAAGGCACCCGCAAAAGCCGCAACAAAAACTACTGTTAGAAAAACCGATGCCGGTGCAAAAAAACTGGGCGATGTAGTTAGCAAAACCAGCCAGGATACTACTAAAAAGGGTGGCGCCAACGGCAACAATCCTGCAAACGGCGGCAGTTTATCAGAAGAGATTGTGGTAACCACTGCCTATAAACCGGTTTTAGCTGATGCGGTAAAAATTCGCCGTAATCCGGACCTCGAAGATAAAGTACCTTTTAAGGCGCCGTTGGCCTATGCCCCGATGGATAAAAAACTGGAGCAGGATTCGGAAATTAAACGTCTTGATGCCCAAAAACGGCCCGCCGAGCAGGACTCGGTATTGCTTAACAACTATGTTAAAGCAGGCGTGGGTAGCATGAAAACCTTGTTTGGCGAAGCATATTTTGGTAACGGCCGCGACCAGGCTTTACAGGTTGGTGGTTTCCTGAAACACCTTTCGCAATCGGGTTCATGGGATAAGCAAACCGAAAGTAAAGACGAAGTTGGTGTGTTTATCAAAAGCATCAATTCAGAAAACACCATTAGCGGCCGTATTAATTACAAACGCCGTGGAGTTTACTTTTACGGCCATCCGGATTCAATTCCTTTAACCTTTACCCCGCAAAAACAATATTTTAATGATATCAGCGGCGAAGTTGAACTGGCCAAAAACTTCAAGAATGTTGAAAACGACTTTACCTACTCGGTAAAACTAAACGGTTATTCTTTTAGCAATGCGTTTAAAGCGCGTGAGAGTAATATTGTGCTTTCGGGCTTCGTAAACCAAACTATTAAACAGTTTTACACCGGCCTTGGCGCTTCAATTGATGTTGCCAATCCAAAAGATAGTGCTTATAACTTAAACAACAGCATTCTGCGGTTAAACCCTTATATTAAATTCCAGGGTACCAACTATAAAATAGACGCGGGCGTAACCATCGCTAAAGAATTTGGCGATTATGACCGCTTTTTTGTTTTCCCTGCAGCAAAACTCGAGTACCAGGTAATTCCTAAATATGTACGCCTTTTTGTTGAGGCCAAGGGTGATGTAAACAGGGCATCTATTCGCGATTTTGCAAATGTAAACCCATACATCAATCAAAATATAAAGCTTCAAAACTCCGTTGATCAATTGGATATCAGCGCCGGCTTAAAAGGCACGCTGGCACCCGGGCTTAGCTTTAAAGCTGCAGTGTTTCGCAACAGCGTAAAAGAAATGGCCTTATTTGTAAGCACCCAAACCACCCAGGGCTACAAGTTTGATGTGATATATGATAAAGGACGGTCGCGTGTAAGCGGTTTTAATGGCGAGCTTGATTTTAAGGCAACTGAAGATGTAAACATTTTTGGCCGCGTGGAGTTTAAGGATTATAAAATGGCGACAGAAGCGCAAGCCTGGAACTTGCCTAAGTTTTTGTTGACAGCAGGTACTGCCATTCATATTAACAACAAAGTAAGCATTACCGGCTCATTATTGATAAGGGGAACCGCCTATGACAGGCCATTCGGCATAACACCAGGGCCGCTGGGAACGCCGACACCAAATACAACCCTGTTAATGAAAAACCGCGAAATCGCCTCATTTGCCGATTTGAATGGCGGTGTTGAATACCGGGTTACACCCGTTATTACAGTATTTGCGCAGGCAAATAACATTTTAAACTCAGGTTATCAAAACTGGGTATACTATTCTAACTATGGATTTAATATCTTTGGCGGCGTTGGTTTCTCATTTTAAGATATCAACTTTGTAGTAAACCGTATTTTAGCAAATGGATATAGCCAATTACTTAAGCGAACTATTGGGCCAGCACGGCGAAATAAGCGTGCCTGGGCTGGGCCATTTTGTGCATGTTCGTGTAAGCGCATGGTATAACGATGCCGAACGCAAATTTTACCCGCCAGGCTATAAAATACAATTCAATCCGCAAATAGTTGATGGTGATGACACTTTAACAAGGTACATCGCCGAAAAGAAAAAAATTTCCCTTGCGTCATCTAAGTACTTCACCGATAAATACATAAACTCCTTAAAACAAGAGGCTGCTTTGCAGGAAGTTCCGTTTGCCGATCTGGGTTGGTTTTTTATGGATAAAGGCAAAATTGCCTTTAAATCAAAGATAAGCAATGCTGATAATGCATCGTTTTACGGGTACGCGCCCGTCGGCATAAAAAAACTAAACCAGCCCGCTGCGCCAGAGGTAACAGTTGAAACGGGCACTGCCGCGCCAGAAGCTGTTGGCACGCCCCAGGCAACAACGGCCGCTGTACAATCGCCGGAGCCTTTGCCATTACCGCCACCAATCAGGGAAATCCTGTCAGAAGAAACTGTTAATCAACCCGAAGAATATTTTGATGCAGAGCCAGAACCAAGGCGCAGTATAAGCACCTGGGCAATTGTATTAATAGCTATAATAATTTTGGCCAGCGCCGGTTTAACCATTTACAAATTTAAACCGCAATGGCTGCGCCTGAACAAAGGCCAGGAAATGCAGTTGCCGCCCGAGCCCAAAGCTACACCTGTTACAAAAAGCGATACCGACTCCGTAAAAAAAGCGGCACAGCCTACTGATACCATCAAAAAGGCAATTTTAAAGCCCGATTCTGCGTTAAAGACAGCAAGTGCTGCCACCCCGCCTGCCGATTCATCAACCGGCCCTGTTTTCGCCGTTATCCTGGGGTCGTTTAAAACGGTAAAAAAAGCCCAGGCAGAAGCAGATAATTACCAGAGAAAAGGGGTTGATGCCCGCGTTTACAGCGGCCCAGGTACCGGTAAGCTTATTAAGGTTGTAACCGGCAGCTTTGCAACTTATGATGAAGCAAAAGCCCAAAAAGATAGGCTGGTAAAAGAAAAGAAAATAGAAATAACATCGTATCCATATCAACTCGTTAAACATCAGAAATGACTTTATTATTAATACAGGCAGTAACAGATACAGCAAAGCATTTAGCAGATACCGCTAACCATGCAGCCACTCAATTAGCACCCGCAGAAGATTTACGTTTTGGCGACCTGCTGATAAAAGGCGGCTGGGTAATGATACCTATTGGCATACTTGCTGTACTGGGGCTTGTGATATTTTTTGAACGCTATTTTACTATCCGCAAGGCATCCCGTAATGAGTCGAACCTGATGGTACAGGTACGTGCAAGTATCCATTCGGGCAACCTGGAATCAGCCATCGCCATTTGCCGTAACAGCAATACGCCATTGGGCCGTATGCTTCAAAAAGGCCTGTTGCGTATTGGCCGCCCGATAAAAGATATTGAAGGCGCGATAGAAAACATTGGCAAGCTGGAAGTATCCAAACTCGAAAAAAACATTGGTATTCTGGGTATTGTTGCCGGTATTGCGCCGATGTTTGGTTTCCTGGGTACTATTGCGGGTGTAATCAAAATTTTTTACGATATTTCTAAAACAGATAACATCAGTATGGGTGTTATATCCGGTGGTTTATATGTAAAAATGGTAACATCAGCCGCCGGCTTATTTGTGGGTATTGTGGCCTATGTATGCTACCATATTTTAAATATGATGGTTGATAAGGTTATTCTGAAACTGGAAACTGATGCCATTGAATTTATTGACCTGTTAGAGGAGCCAAGCAAATGAATTTAAGAAAAAGACATAAAAGTGCATCTGCCGAGGTACATACCTCGGCTATGAACGATATCATGTTCTTCCTGCTTTTGTTTTTCCTCATCGCATCTACGGTAACCAACCCAAACGTGGTTAAGTTGGTTTTGCCAAAATCGTCAAGCGGGCAGTCTATCTCCAAAAAAACAATCAACGTAGCAATTACTAAAGATCTGGTGTACACCGTTGATAAAAAGGTTGTGCCTGTAGATAAACTCATGGACGAACTATCAACCTACAAAACGATGGCTAAAGAATTAACCATTGTTTTATCGGTAGATAAAACCGTGGCCATACAGGATGTGGTACAGGTATTGGATATAGCACAAAAATTGAACATTAAACTGGTTTTAGCAACGGAACCTAAATAGGCAGTTTGCAGTTTACAGTGGGCACTCGGCAGTTATCAATTTGCGTAAAGGTTTTGCTTTTGCTTAACTTTGAAATAAAGAGCAACTGATAACTGCAAACATGCAACTGCAAACCGGCAACTGCCAACTGAATAAAATGGAATATAGGGAAGAGCAAAATAACTATCCAAAGGCGTTTTTAGCAACAGGCATTATCATGACCTTGCTGATAGCGGCATGTTATTTTATCGTGTTTAAAAACCCGCCTAAGCAGGAGGAAGGTACAGGTGGTATCCTGGTGAATTATGGCACCGTTGATGAAGGCATGGGTAACGATTATATGAGTACAGAAGAACCTTCGGTTGCCGAGAAAGCTAATCATACCAAACCCGACAAAGTTACCCCTGCCCCGCCGTCGGAGGACAAACCAACACCGCAGGCCAGCGAGAAAACCGTTGTTACCCAAAATACCGAAGATGCGCCCGAAGTGGCGGCCCCAACAAAAAAACCAACAACTGCAGTAGCTACGCCACAACCTACTAAAGCGGTTGCAAAACCCGTTGTGAATCAAAACGCCCTTTATAAAGGCAAAGCCACAACCGGAACGGGAGAGGGTGACGGAACGGGTAATAAACCGGGAAACCAGGGCAAAACTACAGGCACTACGCTAACTAACAATTATAACGGAACAGGATCTGGTAACGGAGGCAACCTTAACATGGCCCAGCGTAATTTTGTAAGCCGCCCCTCTGTTAGCGACGACAACCGCCAAACAGGCAAAATAATGGTTGATATAAGAGTTGATAAAGATGGCAACGTAGTATACGCGCGTGCCGGTGCCCGTGGAACCACTATAACCGATGCAGCGTTGTTGCAAAAATGTGAAGATGCTGTAAAAAACTCTAAGCTAAATCCCCTCGATTCGGCACCTGATACCCAGGTTGGTACTGTGGTATTTGTGTTTAAGGTAAATTAATCTTTTAGTTCATGGTCAATGGACAATAGACCATGGCAAAAGTTTATTTCATAAATTTTCATCCAAATTCACCATAGCTATGGACTATGGACCATGGACCATGGACTACAACGAAACCATCCAATACCTATATACCCAACTCCCCATGTTTACGCGCGATGGGGCTTCTGCTTATAAAGCTAACCTCGATAATACCGTCGAGCTTTGCAAACGCCTTGATAATCCCCAGCATAAATTTAAAAGCGTGCATGTTGGCGGCACCAATGGCAAAGGTTCTACGTCGCACATGCTGGCGGCAGTATTGCAAACGGCTGGTTACAAAACCGGGTTGTACACATCCCCCCACCTAAAAGATTTTCGCGAACGCATCCGCATAAACGGGCAAATGATCAGTGAGCAAACGGTTATTGATTTTGTTGAAGATCATCGTAAAGATTTTGATGAGATCCGTCCGTCATTCTTTGAAATGACTGTTGGCCTTGCTTTTGATGTTTTTGCAAAAGAGAAATTAGATATAGCCATCATTGAAGTTGGGTTAGGGGGCCGATTGGATTCTACCAATATCATCAATCCGCTACTTTCTATTATCACCAACATCGGCTGGGACCACATGAATATCCTGGGCGATACTTTACAACTCATAGCCGGCGAAAAAGCAGGTATTATAAAACCTGGCGTCCCGGTTATTATTGGCGAAAACCAGCCGGAAACAGCTCACGTATTTGTTGACAAAGCGACAAAAGAACATGCCAACCTTTCATTTGCATCAGATACGTGGGAAATTCAAAATTCAAAATTCAAAATTCAAAAAGAAAACCAACTTGATTTAACCGCCACAAAAAACTCACAACTCACAACTCACAACTCACAACTCGCCATCCGGCTTGATCTTACCGGCTCATATCAGCTCAAAAATGTAAAAACGGTGTTAACCGCTATTGACGAACTGCGTATTCAGGGTTTCAATATTAGCGACGATGATATCAGTACAGCCTTATCGCAGGTAAAAACCCTCACCGGTTTACACGGCCGCTGGGAAACATTAACAGAAAAACCCCTGACCATTTGCGATACCGGCCACAATCCTGACGGTATACAGGAGGTTTTACAAAACATTGCATCCGTCAATTACAAACACCTCCATTTTGTAATTGGTATGGTGAACGATAAGGATATTACCAAAGTTTTAAGCATGCTCCCCAAGGATGCTACCTACTATTTTTGCAAACCCGATATCCCAAGGGGTTTGGAGGCCGAGAGCTTAAGGCTGAAGGCTGAAAGCATTGGTTTGCAGGGATTGGCATATACATCGGTTAAACAGGCATTACAAGCAGCTCAAAACGCAGCTGGGGATAACGACCTGGTTTTTGTTGGTGGCAGTACTTTTGTGGTGGCGAAGGTTGTCTGAATCAGAATTCACAGAATTATACGATTAACAGAATTATAGGAGTGTATCCTGCTTAGATTCTGAAAATTCTTAAATCCTGTAAATTCTGATTCAGACAAAATATTCTGATTAAAATTCTATTTTTACTTCCGATACAATCCAACTCAATCCATACCTTTTATAAATATGACATATCTACCATCTGCAGACAGATACAAAAAAATGCAATACCGCCGCTGTGGTAATAGCGGCATTAAATTACCGGCTATTTCACTGGGGCTGTGGCATAATTTCGGCCACGTTGATGTCACCGAAAACTACCGCAAAATTTTGCACCTTGCTTTTGATAGCGGTATTACCCATTTTGATCTGGCCAACAACTACGGGCCGCCGCCGGGTTCGGCCGAAGAGAATTTTGGTCGCATTTTAAAAGAAGATTTTCGCGGTTACCGCGATGAGATGATCATCAGCAGCAAAGCCGGCTATACTATGTGGGATGGCCCTTATGGCGATTGGGGTTCAAAAAAGTACCTGGTTGCCAGCCTTGACCAAAGCCTTGAACGTATGGGCCTGGAGTATGTAGATATATTTTACCATCATCGCCCTGATCCTGAAACGCCGCTGGAAGAAACCATGGCAGCGCTTGATCTCATCGTTCGCCAGGGGAAAGCTTTATATGCGGGCATTTCCAACTACCCTGCCGATCTTGCAGCTAAAGCCATTAAAATATTAAAAGAATTGGGCACGCCATGCCTTATCCACCAGCCAAAATACTCCATGTTTGAGCGTTGGGTTGAAGGCGGCTTAATGGATGTGCTGGGCAACGAGGGTGTGGGCTGTATCCCTTTTTCGCCATTGGCCCAGGGTATGTTAACTAACAAATATTTACACGGCATCCCCGAAGATTCAAGGGCGGCAAAATCAACCGGTTTTTTACAGGCTTCGCAATTAACTGAAGAACGCCTGAGCCAGATAAAAAGACTTAACGACCTTGCCTTGCAGCGTGGCCAAACACTGGCACAAATGGCATTGGCATGGTTGCTTAAAGATACCCGCGTTACATCGGTACTAATAGGCGCAAGCCGTGCCGAGCAACTGGCCGATTCATTAAAGGCGCTGGATAATATTATTTTTTCGGCCGATGAGTTGGCGCAGATAGAGGCGATATTATAGCCCCCCGGCCCCCTAAAGGGGGAGCTGGAGCGGGGTATTGATACCAATAATTAATTAACCAAATAAATTTCTTAAAAGTCTCCCCATTCAGGGGGAGATTTAGAGGGGGCAATATGATCAATTGGGGCATAATTGGTTGCGGCAATGTAACCGAACTTAAAAGCGGGCCGGCATTTAAAAAAGTGGCCGACAGCGACCTGATAGCCGTTATGCGGCGCGATGCAGTTAAAGCAGCCGACTATGCCAGCCGCCACCTGGTGGGCAAATGGTACAGCGACGCTGATAAAATGATGGCCGAAGCCGGCGTAAATGCTATTTATATTGCTACTCCCCCATCATCACACCTGGAGTATGCTTTAGCTGCCTTAGAAAAGGGTTTTAATGTATACGTGGAGAAACCTGTTACCCGTAATGCCGATGAAGCCAGGGCTATGGCTGCGGCCGTAAAACAAAGCAATGCAAAACTCACTGTAGCACATTACCGCAGGGCCGTACCTATGTTTTTAATGGTGAAGAATTTGCTGGATAAACAAAAAATTGGCGAAGTGCGCACAGTACAAATCAGGATGTGGCAAAGCCGTAAGCCAAAATTGATTGCTGAAAGCGAAGCTAATTGGAGAGTGCTGCCCGAATTTTCGGGCGGTGGCTATTTTCATGATCTTGCCCCGCACCAACTGGACCTGATGTTATATTATTTTGGCGAACCTGAAAAATATCACGGCTTCTCACTCAACCAATCGGCATCAACACAGGCCGATGACCATGTTTGCGGCCAAATTCAGTTTAAAAACAAAGTGGTAGTTAATGGCTCCTGGTGCTTTAATGTTGCCGAAAGTTTAACCACTGATACCTGCGAGATCATCGGCACTAAAGGAAAAATAACTTTCCCGTTTTTTGGCAATTATGTGAGCTGGAAAACGGATACCGAAGATGAAACCGTAACTTTTAAACACCCGCAGCACATACAGCAACCCATGATCGAAAAAATTGTGGCTTACTTTAAAAACGAGGGCCCTAACCCCTGCTCTATTGACGAGGCCGTTGTTTTAATGGATATTATGGATTCATTTACTAAAACTAAATGAGCACAAGTGCCTTTACCTTTCCGCCGATGCCTGTACATGCCGATAAAGGTATTTTAAAGCCTTCGCGGGCTTTTACCAAACAGGTTTACAAATCCATCGGGGCAATATTTCTTTTTATACTCACCTACCTTTTACTACTCCTGGGTGCCGTTGCCATTGCAGGGGCATTTATCGCTTTGGGCGTAGTTATCATATCCGGGCTGTCGTCATTTATGGGATTGATAGCCGGAGTTGCTTTAATGGGATCGGGGTTGATGCTGGTATTTTTTACCATCAAGTTTCTTTTTAAAAGTACGCCTGCCGACCATTCAGATATGATGGAGATAACTCCCGACGAGCAACCTGCGCTTTTTGCATTTATTAAACAACTAACGGACGAGGCGCAGGCGCCTTTTCCAAAACGGATATTTATTTCGGCCGACGTAAACGCCGGTGTATTTTACGATTCCAGCTTTTGGAGCATGTTTTTTCCGGTTAAAAAGAACCTTAAAATTGGCCTCGGGTTGGTAAACTCCATTAACTTATCGGAGTTTAAGGCAATTATGGCGCATGAGTTTGGCCATTTTTCGCAACGAAGCATGAAGTTTGGCAGCTACGTATATAACCTTAACAAGGTTATTCACAACATGTTGTATGACAATGATGGTTACGGCAAGCTTTTAAACGGCTTTGCCCGCGTTCACAGCATATTCCGGCTGTTTGCCTGGATAAATATCCAACTGGTGATGGGCATGCAAAACATCCTGAAAAAGATATATGTGGTGCTTAACAAAACATACATGGGCTTATCGCGCGAAATGGAATTTCATGCCGATGCCATGGCAGCCTACGTAAGCGGTTCAAACCATGCCATATCATCGTTAAAACGGATTGAAGTTGGGCAGCTATGTTACAGCGGCCTGTTAAATTACTGGAATAGCCAATTGGCAGAAAACAAACGGTCACAAAATTTTTATCCGCAACAACTGGAAATGATCAGTCATTATGCGGCCAACCATGGGCTTAAAGCCGATAGCATAGGGCTGCCAATAATTGATAAGCATACCAACATTGGCGAAACCAGCGAGGTGATTATTAATGACCAATGGTCGTCGCATCCCTCAAACGAGGACCGGGGAGCTGCATTAACAATTATCAACCTGAATGCACCTGTAGTTAACGAGTCCGCCTGGGTGATATTTAATAACCCCGAACAGCTGCAGATACTGCTTACCGACGAGATTTATGCCGGGGCAAAACTAAACAAGGATTTTTCCGTTATCAACCTGGAAGGTTTTAAAGCTGATTTTTATAACGCTATTAGCCAAAACTCATTTAACGAGGCATATAAAGGCTACTATGATGGTCGTGGGATAACCCGGTTTGACGTGGAAGATGCAATTAACATGGTTACAGATACAACTTTTACTTTTGAGGAATTGTTTACCGATGCCAATTGCAGCCTGCCAAAAAACATCGAAAGAATGGAGCAGGATATTAGCACATTAAATACACTTATAACTGCCCAAAACGATATCAAAACATTTGATTACAAAGGCAATAAATACATAAAGAACGAGGCGCAAACAGTAAGCGGCCTTATTGATCATGAACGGCACGAATCCGTTAAAAAGCTGGAAAGTTTGGACAAAAATATTTTCATCTTCTTTTACAACAAAAGCAATACCGGCGAAGCCCGCGATTTACTTGCCGTTAAATACAACAGGCTATTTAAATACCAGGCCGATGCCGTACAGGATTATGATTTGTACAATAAAACCATGTCGGTTTTTAACCGGGTGTACAACACCATGACAGCCGACAATATTAACGCTACTTTAACCGAAGTTTATAATTTTGAACACACACTGAAGCCAAGGATAGCGGTTGTAATAGCCGATGAAGAAACCCGCGCCTTTATGGATGAGGAGCAACTTGAAGCTGCAGATAAATACCTGGCATCAAAGTGGATTTATTATTATGAACCTAAATACGATAATGAGGCCATCGGCATTTTTAACAAAGGGGTAGGTGCATATATATCGACAGTAGCCAAAAGGAATTTCGAAATAAAAAAAGACTTGCTGAACTTTCAGTATAGCCTGCTTAATAACAAATAACACATGAAATACATTTTAACACTTAGTATAACGTTAACTATCTTTTGCCTTACGGCAACCGCACAAAAATATGATGTGCCCATGCATTACGAACTGCAAACCGATGCCGACTTTGACATGTACGAGCAGCAGGTAATAAACACAGCCGACTGGCTGCAACAAACCGGCTGGAAAGACAAACGCGAAAAAAGGCAGGCCGCCCGCTTATTTATCTTAGCCTGGGTACAAGGCTCGCACAGCGTTTCCGTATCCATCAATAAGGCCGTAAATAATCTTAGCGATCTTAATCCCGAGCTGTTGTTTACCTATACTTCACAGTACGCCAAATTTGCATTACAACATAAAACCGATTTTGATAAAAACACGGCCAATCTGGTAGCATTAAGAGCCATGCTATCCAAATACAGCATGGAAGAATCTCATAAAAAGGATGATGACGTTGAAAAACTGATAGAGATTAATAAAGAAGGCAACCTGGCCAGTTGGATAGCTACCGATTTTAAGTAGATATTTTTATCAATTAAAAGTAACAAAGCCATCGATTATTACAGCCGGTGGCTTTGTTACTTTTAAATATCAGCTTTTCTTTTTAGGCACCTTTGCGCCTTCCTTACGGGCTTCTGATAAACCAATAGCTACGGCCTGTTTCTTGCTGGTCACTTTTTTACCGCTGCCGCTTTTAAGTTTCCCCTCTTTCATTTCGTGCATGGTTTTCTCAACTTTTTCACCTGCTTTTTCTGAATACTTTGCCATAATATTTAGTTTTAAGTAGATATTTTAACCAAAGCAAAATAAAGGCCATTTTTTTTAAGGCCATTTGTTGTTTGCAATTTTTAGCCGACTTTTGATTGTTTTTCGTAACGCCACATCGATAAGCATATACCAATTAATAAGGTGAGGCAGGAACTGCCCATATCGCCGTGCTGTGTTGAATAAGTAGTTTTGTTTCTGAATATCCGATGATTAACTTTAAACGTGCCGACCATTTCCAGATTGTTGTACCTGCCGAGCGATTGGAGGAAGCACGGATTTTTTATGCCGATATTATAGGTCTTGAGCAAATTGAGCGGCCTAAGTTCAGGTCGAAAGGTTATTGGTTTAATATTGCCAATATCCAGCTGCATTTGAGTACCGAGGAGGCCATGCCACGCACCTCAAGGCACAATGCCTTTGAGGTGACCAATATTGCAGCAGCACGTGAACATTTAAAAAGTTATGAAGTAGAATTTATAGAAGAACCCGTAATCCCCGGCAGGGAACGGTTTTCTTTTATCGACCCATTTGGGAACAGGATAGAATTATTAGAGATGCTTAAATAATATTGTTATGAGTCACAGTTTCAGACAAGCCAAATTCGATTTCACACTGATCATGTTTGCCTTTATATTTAGCATTATTATTCCAGTCGGAATTTGCTGGTTAACTTACAAATGGTTGAGGGGTAAAAACCATCCTGTAATGGCAATTATAATACCTTTTATAGAGCTTTTTACCATACTGTATCTCTATTACACTATAATTCAAACCATTAACCTATAACGCCAACTCAATATTTGGATCCCAATACACATTTTTAAAATCCTGCACCTGGTCGTCAGTTACTTTTACGCCTTCGCTTTCCAACATCTCCTGCATGGTATTACCCCCGAAATGAAACTTGGCGGTAAGCAAGCCCTGCCTGTTTACAACCCGGTGCGCGGGTACCGGCGGATTGGCCCTGCCTGCCGCCTGCATCGCATAGCCCACCATACGCGATGATCCTTTGGTACCTAAATAGGCGGCGATAGCCCCATATGACGTTACTCTGCCTTTAGGTATTAGTCTTGCAACCTGGTATACTTTATCAAAAAAGTTAATATCATCCATTTTAAAAGCTTAGGGCCGGATGCTTAAGGCTAAAAGCTTTAAATCACCTGGTGTTATTATTGACAGGTTTTGGCTTTCAAGGCTTTAGGCCTTCCGCTTTAAGCTTTAAGCCTTCATGCGTTACTCAAACGAAAACTTAAGATAATTAATGTTCTTGTTATCCTTCAAATATTTTTTTTCGTAATAGGTTTTTATCGATAGCACATTATCGGCATAAGGCGAATGATAAAGATCTTCGGTGCGGATGTGTAGTTTTAGTTTCAGCTCTTCAATCTTTTCGGCCGTGTAAGCATGCAGGCCGTCGTTATCGGTTTTAAGGTTTACGCAGCCGGATGGTTTCAGGATCCTGATATATTTATCTAAAAACCGCGGAGATGTTAACCGTTTTTTCTCGCGGCTTAGCTGCGGTTGCGGGTCGGGAAAGGTAATCCAGATTTCGTCTACTTCGCTATCGGCAAAATAATCCAGCAGGTTTTCTATCTGGATGCGTAAGAAAGCAACATTAGCAACGCTATCTTCAATAGCCGTTTTTGCACCACGCCAAATGCGGTTGCCTTTATAATCAACACCAATAAAATTTTTATCAGGAAAAAGCTGGGCCAGGTTTACGGTATATTCGCCTTTGCCGCAGGCCAGCTCTAAAACTACCGGGTTGTCATTTTTAAAAAAACCTTTGCTCCACTCCCCTTTAAAAGGTTTGCCTGCATCCAATTGTAATACATTGCTAAAGGTATCAATCTCTGCAAATCGCTTTAACTTATCTTTTCCCACTTTATAAAATAAAGTGCAAAAATAACTTTTTCTGCTAATTGAGCAGGGTGGGGTTTAAAATAGCTTTAAACTACCGGCCCGGCAACTGGCTTTTTATAGGGTTCTGGCTTGTACTCATCCTTGCTTTTCTTTTTGGTAAACTTTTCAAAAAGACCTTTTACAGTACCCCAAATACCCGATACAGAATCTTCATTAACATAGTTGGATGCCTTTTGCGACACCAGCCCCACCAATGTTTTAACCAGGAAGTTTGAATTTCTAAACAGCGTTTTATTTAAAGTAAGCGGAATTACAAACCTTGATACCAGGTTTATAATATCCGGATGAAAAAGACCGGGACTACGAACACCATCGCTATCAACCGAACGCGGAAACAACGACATAACAGATGAAAATATGGCAGAGGGGCTGCTCACCCGCGCCTTTAAAGCCGCGCTTTGATGGCTCTCCAGTGTCTTGAGCCTGAATATCTCGTCCTGCAAATCGTTTATACTTCTTATCTGATAGCTCATGATGTTTACCTTTTAAATATTTTTTGAATAAAAATATTGGCCAGTGGTTTTTCTATACGGCTTTTATTCAACTTAATAATGATGGCAATAATTAAATAAATAAGGGCAACGCATCCAAAACCCATCCAATTGGAGTTCCATAAATCGGCCAGGTAAAACGCTAAAGTAAGGCTGGCGAATATGAAGAAGAGCACCATACCTAATACCACAACAACATCGGTAATAACACTTGCCAAAATGGAAGTGCCATTTTCAATAGCCTCATATTTTAAAAGCTTAAACCGTGTTTCGGCGTATTCCCTTAACTGATCAATAATTGGTGGTAATGGTGGTGGTGTTTCTTTTTCGGCTTCCATAGGTTGTTTGTTTACTAATTTTATAATCCCGGATAACTCAATAATATGAATTATCCGGGCTATTTAAAATTATGCATGTTCCAAATCGTCCTGGTACTCTTCTTCGGCACCGCGGATTTTTGATTTAATGTTTCCAACCACTTTGTCTTTCAGGCCAACCAGGTTGTCAATTTCGGCCGCGGCGGTTTCTTTAATCGAATCGCCAAGGTTTTTTAATGATTCCGTAAGCTTATCGCGAGTTTCGTCACCTTTATCGGGTGCAAATAAAATGCCTAAAGCTGCCCCTGCTGCCAAGCCCGCAAGCAATGCAACAACTACTTTTGTGTTATCATTCATTGTAATATAAATTTAAAGTTGAACATTTGATTCATTAATACTAATACCTTGCCAAATATCATTAATTGTGTTATTTGTATACTAATTGCATGTAAATGGCTTTTTTGTCAGTTATTTTTTTGTTCTGTGTTTACAAAACTGTTCAATGGCTGTCAGTTTTCTGCTGCTGTGTTAATCCGTTCAAGCCTGTCGGCAGCCATACGGTTAGTTTCATATATCTCCAGCAATAATAAAAAATAAGATAATAAAAGCGGACCAAAAACCAGGCCTAATATTCCAAAAAGCGGCAACCCTATAAACACGCCAATGATGGATATAATGGGGTGCGTATTGGCCACCCGCTTGTTGATAATCATCCTTAAAAAATTATCAACGTTGCCTATAAATAATAAACCATAAGCCAGCAATGCAACACCCTGCCAGTTATGCCCCTGTGCAAATAACAAAATACTTGCCGGTATACATAATGTTGGCGCACCTACTACCGGCAAAAATGAAATAAATATGGCTATAACCCCCCAAAAAACCGGGTCGGGAATGCCGAATATTAAAAAACCGTTGGCCAGCAGCGCACCCTGGGTAACAGCTATGATCCCTTGTCCTAAAACGTTCGAATAGGTAGAATCGCGTAGGGCGGCTGCAAATTTTAATGCGTGCTGTTCTCTGAATGGTGCGTATTTTAACAAACCCGCTTCAAACTCGCGCATTTGTGTAAGCATAAAATATAAAATAAAATACAAAACCAACAAGGTAAGTATAATGCTTGCCGCGCTGCTAAGTATAGATGGGAACAGGCTGGTACCAAATGAGCCTAATTTTTGCAGCGTTTCTTCGGCAAAATGGGGCTGATTAAGGTTAGCGGCAGCAAATGCGTCAATTTTTGTAGTCCATTGATCAATGGGTAAGTCTTTAATATTAATGCTGGATATTTTCCCTACTACCATAATGCTTAGGATAAGGAAGGGAATAACAATAATGATTAACGAAGTAAAAATAATGAGAAGCGCCACCAGCGATTTGGGCCATTCACGCTTCTCGGCCAGGTTCACATACAGCGGCCTGAAAATAACATACAATACAATAGCGCCAAGTATACTACTGAATAAGCCACTAAGCGCATACAGCAAAAAACATCCCAGCACTATAATACTGGCCAGGATAATATTGTTGCGTTGTTTGTAGTTAAAAATTGACATTGGTGATAAGAATCAAGATATTAGAATCGAGAAAGGAAAATCGCAAACTGTGTCATTTCCGACTCCTGGGTTCTTGATTCCCTTCCCATTTCTGAGACAAAAAAAACGCTAAAAAGTTTCAGCGTTTTGAAAAGTAATTTGGCCGTAATTTGCCTACTCCGCACCATTTAACAACTCGTTTATCTTTTTGGCACTTGTGTCAATCATTTCTATATAAAACAAACACTCCTCGTTTATATCCGGCAATTCGTACTTTAGTTGTTCCAATGCCAGGTGCACGTTTGAAAGCTGGTTTCTAATATCGTGTTTCAGCTTGCGCAGCTGGTCATCTTCGCTATCCTTTTCCTGTTCATGCAAATCCATCGTATTACTTTAGGTTGATAGCCTTCATTTTATTATACAGGGTTTTCCTGTCAATCTTTAATATCTCGGCTGCCCTGGTTTTATTAAAGTTTACTTCCCGTAAAACGCGGATGATGGTCTCATACTCGGCCTCAAGCGCGGCATTTTTTAAATCATGCCTGTTTTCTTTAGCCTCTGGCGCATCAAAAGGCGACGGCGCAGAATGAGCCGGGTAATCAAACGACGGCGTTTTAAAGTTGGAGATTTCCAGCGGCAGGGCCTTCATGGTAATCTCGTTGTCCTCGGCCAGTAATGCGGCCCGCCTTATCACGTTTTTAAGCTCGCGGATGTTACCCGGCCAGCGGTAGTTCATAAAGCAATCAATAACTTCGGGCGCAAATGACTCCACATTACGGCCCAATTCATTTGCGGCTATCCTTAAAAAATGTTCGGCCAACAACATGATATCAGCACCACGATCCCGCAGTGGCGGCATGTAAATGGTAAACTCGTTAAAGCGGTGGTATAAATCTTCCCTGAATTTACCCTTGCTTATACCATCCTGCAGGTTTTCATTAGTGGCTATTATGATGCGCACATCAAGATCAATCTCCTTTGTGCTGCCAATCCGTTTAACCTTGCGCTCCTGCACTGTGCGCAACAGGGCGGCCTGTATCTCGTATGATAAGTTGCCTACCTCATCCAAAAACAAAGTACCACCGTTTGCCATTTCAAAGTGGCCTATTTTGGTATACAAAGCACCGGTGAACGAACCCTTCTCGTGCCCAAAAAATTCGCTGGCTGCCAGTTCTTTGGTTAACGAACCGCAATCCATAGCAATAAAAGGCTGATTATGGCGCGGACTATTCAGGTGGATGCTTTTAGCAACCGATTCTTTACCGGTACCGCTTTCGCCTAAAATAATTACGCTGTAATTAGTTGGCGCCACCAACTCAATTTGCCTCAGCAATTCTTTTGATGCCTTGCTGGTACCGGCCACAAATTCACTGGCGAATACTTGCTTTTTAGCCTCTTTGCTTTTTGATTTGTCGGCGTTAACAGTTCCTGTAGTATTTTCGGTGGCCTCAACTAAAGCATAATGTGTTTCAAACGCTTTGTTGATGGTATTTAAAATTTCATCAGGATATAGGGGCTTGGTAATATAATCATAGGCACCCATTTTTATAAGCTCAACAGCCATTTTTATATCCGAGTAGCCGGTAATAATAATTACGCCGGTTTTTGGATATTGTGTTTTAATATTGCGGAGCATTTCCCGCCCATCGGTATCTTCCAGCCTGAAATCGCACAGTACCAGGTTATAATCGCCAACTTTAAGGGCTTCCATTCCGCCTGTACCACTTGATGCAGTGCTTACATCAAAGCCGTTGCGGATTAAAAATTTAGATAGCAGTAAGGCTACATTAACTTCATCATCAATGATGAGGATTTTTTTCATATCGGTTACTACAGTGGTAAAATGTATTAAAGGCGTTAAATTACAAACAATGTAGCTATTTGTACGATTTTATTGAATTATAGTTGTCACATTGGTTAAAAAAATATCCACAAAAAGCAAAAAGAGGCGACCATAACCGGCCGCCTCTTTTTGCTTTTTCAGGTAAAAGTAGAATCGATATTAAAACCCGTAGGCTACCCGTACACCTATAAAATTCACTTTGCTTGCATCAACACCAGTGGCATATTTGGTGGTTGCTTCGTAACGCACGCCAGCATCAATAAAGCTGGTTTTGCTTACCGGGAACTGAACACCAATTTGTGGAGCATAAACAAAAGCGGTTGATTTGTTGGCGCCAAGATCAGATTTGTTTAACAAAAAAGCCGCACCTGCTTCACCCTGTACATAAAAATTTTCGATAGGGAAGAATTTTAAACCGGCTTTTACTGGTAGCAATTTAAAATCGGTAACATCATTGGCAGCAACACCACCAACATTCTTTTTGCCAAAAACATTGTTGTATCCTGCGTTAATAGTTACAAATAACTGTTGTTTGTAAACCGGGATGTCTGCCTGTACCGATCCGCCTAAGTTCCATTTGTAATTATCTTTAAAGTTGCCTACAGGAATACCCGCATCAACGCCAATGCTGTAACGAATGCCACCCGGGGTGGTTGTTGTAGTAGAAGTTGTTGTGGTAGTAGGTGTTGTTGTTTGAGCTGATGCGCCAAGACCTAAGCCGGCAAAAGCTAAAATTAAAGCTGAAATTTTGAATGAATTTTTCATAACCATTGTTGTGTTTTGATTTTGTTTTGTTTTAAACACAGGGCAAATTAAAGCACCAAAACACATATGATTTTTCATCCAAAAGTCATGAGTATTTAACCGTTTGATTGACAATAATTTATTTTTTGACCAATACAGTACAATGGTCAGGACACTGTAAAATAGCTTGACAATTGCTGTTTCAATGTCAGAATTAACACTGGCTTAACATGGGATTTAGTGCGATCGAAAGGTATTTTCTGCGTAAAATGCCGCAATTGCGAAAAAAATCAAATTAAACTGCGTTCTTAATTCTGATTCTAACCGCTCGATTCTTTTTCCGGGCATTGCCTACGGCCGGGCTCTGTGCTCATACTACACAGGCCTTAGCCACTTTGGCCGGTATCCGCGACGATCCCTAATGCACTTGTCTGAACCGCGATTCGTCGGATTTATCAGATTTTTTTGGATTTTGATTTTTAGGATCTGATAATTCAATAATTCAATAATTCAATAATTCAATAATTCAATAATTCAATAATTCAATAATTCAATAATTCAATAATTCAATAATTCAATAATTCAATAATTATCTTCCCTTAAACTCCGCCTTACGTTTCTGTAAAAATGCGGCTACCCCTTCTTTAAAATCTTCGGTGCCAAAGCATTTGCCAAACTCTTCTATCTCTGTTTCATAGCCGTTAATACCATCGGTTAATCCTGAATTTACGGCGTGAATAGCAGACGCAAGGGCCAGCGGAGCCCTTGATATAATTTTCAACATCAACTCTTCGGCTTTTGCTAATAAAGCTTCCTGGCTAACTACATGGGTAACCAGGCCATATTGCAATGCATCGGCAGCGGTAATCATTTCGGCGGTTAATATCATCTCCAGCGCTTTGCCTTTGCCTATTAATTGAGTAAGGCGCTGCGTACCACCATAGCCGGGTATAAGGCCAAGCGTTACTTCGGGCAAACCCATTTTGGCAGTCTCGGCAGCTATCCTAATGTGGCAAGCCATAGCCAGTTCCAATCCGCCGCCCAAGGCAAATCCATTTATAGCCGCAATAACAGGTTTGTTGCCATTGGCTATCAAATCAAAAACCAGGGTTTGGTTATCACGGGCAAGAGCGGTTCCATTGGCAACATTCAAATCGGCAAATTCGCTAATATCGGCACCGGCAACAAAGGCTTTAGCCCCGGCACCGGTTATAATAATACCGCCGACAGCAGGCTCATTAAAAGCATCAAAAAACGCGGCATGCAGTTCGGCGAGGGTAGCCTTATTAAGGGCATTGAGCTTACTTTCACGATTGATTGTAATATATAGTATCCTATCTTTCGTTTCTGTTAATATGTTTTCAAATCCCATTGGTATAATTATTTAAAAATTGCGGTGCTGATGCACCCAATCGGTAATATATTTTACAATATCCTGCGTGCTTGTTCCGGGCGGAAAAAGCTCGCCTACCCCCTGCTCTTTCAGCGCAATCATATCGTCGTTAGGGATAATGCCGCCGCCGGTAACCAGCACATCATCCATCTGTTTTTCCTTAATCAGCTTTAATATTTTTGGAAAAACCGTCATATGCGCGCCGGATAATATAGAGATACCGATAGCATCAACATCTTCCTGCAGGGCGGTGTTCACCACCATCTCGGGCGTTTGGCGCAAACCGGTATAAATTACTTCCATGCCGGCATCGCGCAGCGAAGTAGCTATGATGCGTGCGCCGCGGTCGTGACCGTCGAGCCCTACCTTGGCAACAAGAACTCGGATGGGGCGGTTAAAGGTATTACTCATGTAAACCGTATTGGTTGCGGTAAAAGTAGTAAGAAAGAAGGGAATGTAATATCGAATAACGAATTTTGAATATCCAACATCGAAGTTTTTCCTTCATCATTCGATAAATCAATAATGCCGCCGAGGTTATTGTTTTTTAAGGGTGTAAATATAATTGTAAGTGCCCAGCGTTTTAGTCCATACCAGGCTATCGCCTTTGTTACTTTGTTTAAACGTGCCGTTTAGGAGCAAACTCCAGTTAAAATCGGCAGTATGCATAAGGCTATCTGTAAAGGTTATTTCATTACCTGCTACTACATACCCCCCCTTGCTTTGTTGCACGGCTGCGCAACCACCCTGGTAATTATTACCGCTGATAACAATTTCGGCGCTGCCATTAAGCAAGCCCGCCCTATCGGTCATGGATGCCGTATTTACACTCCTGAATGACCCTTTGTATGTTCCCTGTAATTGTTGGGGTATAACCTTGTCATCCTTACAGGCGGCTATCATAAAACAAGCAAATGAAAAAACTAAAAAATGATGCGCTTTCATATAATTGGGTTTGATGTATTTACGGTCAATTATCGGGTTGTGTTACAAGTGGTTAAAAATATATAAGAAAAACCGTACGCTTTCATATTCAATTAAGCCAGGGAAGCTTTTAAAGATTTGACATCGAAATATAGGTAGCCCCTAACGGGGCAAAGATTTTTTTCTTTCCATTTCTACAAATATGTAGCCTCTACGAGGCAGAAAAATATGCTGATATGCCTCGTAGAGGCCACATATTTGTAGAAGTATCCATCTAATCTTTATTTTGCCTCGTAGAGGCTACCTGCCTTTTTTAAGTCGTGTATTTTCTTTATCTAAGAAAAGTTAAAAGTGATTTCTCTGATTACGCAAGCTTACCAGGTTGGCCCCAAATAAAATTTTTAACTTTGCTTTGTTATGATGATCGGTGTGGCTACTCCCTTTAATTTACTCAACCAGGATCTCTTATTACTGCCTCAAAAAGCTATTTACTGGCAACAGCAAAAAGCTTTAATTGTTGCCGACGTGCACTTTGGTAAAGTGGGCCATTTCCGCAAGGCGGGTATTGCGGTACCCCGCGATATGGAACAAAGCGACCTGGCCACCTTATCCGACCTGATCCACGAATATAAACCCGAAAAACTTATTTTCCTTGGCGATTTGTTTCACAGCGATATGAATAATGATTGGGATTGGTTTATACTTTGGCGCAGCCAGTTTCAGGGATTGCAAATCATCCTGATAAGGGGCAACCATGATATTATAGCCGACAGCAACTACCAAAAGCTCGATATTGAACTGCATGACGAATTATTAATTGGCCCCTTCCTGATGCTGCACTACCCCCTGCCCGACCATGAACTGTTAAACGCGGGCGGTTATGTTTTTTGCGGACACATCCATCCGGGTGTAAACCTGAGCGGTAAAGGCAGGCAAAGTATTACCTTACCCTGCTTCGCATTCGGCAAAAAACAGGCAATCTTTCCGTCGTTTGGCAAATTCACCGGCAAAATAGCTATCCGCAGCGGGCAGGCCGATAAAATTTTTGCTGTATTGAAAGATAAAGTAGTAGCGATAGCCTGATATTTTAGCTGTTAGCCTTTATTTAAAGGAGGGATTTTGTGTAATTATATGGCAATTTCTTAGATTGATTCTAAATAGCTTTTTCGCGGTTAATAAGCGGGATGCATTTATATCTTTTGGCATATAATAGATACTTTTGCCAAAATAAATCTAAATTAATAATGAGCGAAATTAAACAAACCTTTAACTCATCGCTGGGCAAAAAGCTGATCATGGCTTTAACAGGCTTGTTTTTGTGTACTTTTATTATTGTACACCTTGGGGGCAACCTGCTGCTATTTAGCAACGATAATGGTTTTGGTTTTAATGTGTATGCCAACTTTCTTACACATTTTGCACCAATTGAAGTAATTGCGTATATCTTATACCTGTCTATAGCGGTACATGCGCTTTACGCATTAATTATTACGGTTAAAAACCGCAAATCACGTCCGGTAGGCTATGCTATCCAGCCAAAATCTGATGCTACCTGGTCTTCAAAAAACATGGGGCTTTTGGGGTCGATACTGTTTTTATTTATCGTTATCCACATGGGCGATTTTTGGTTCAAGTATAAATATACCAACGATGTTGCTTTTAAGGAGTACCGCACTGATCTGGCAACGGGCAAAACAACCGAATCTGTTTACACACCGGTTTCAGAAGATTTTAGCCACTCAGTTTCTGTTGAAAACAACGTAGAAATTGTAAGGGTAAAAGATTTACATGCACGTGTAGTAACAAGCTTTAGCAGCTTATGGTATGTTATTCTTTATGTTATAGCCATGGGTGCACTGTCATTCCACCTGTTGCATGGTTTCCAGAGTGCTTTCCGCACACTAGGCTGGGTACACCGTAAATACACACCTATCGTATATGCCATTGGCACCTGGTTCTTCGCAGTAATTATCCCGCTGGGCTTTGCCGCTATGCCGGTATATTACTATTTTGTAGTTAAAGGTTGATTAAGTTAAATGAGTTGATTAGGTTGATTAAGTTGAATGGTTGATTAAGTTAAGTGATTAAGTTGGGAAGTAAAACACCCTTTCAAACTCACTACTCTCCACTCACAACTCACCAAACCAACCACTCACTAATATAAAATATAAAAGAAATGAGTTTAGATGCTAAAATTCCAGAAGGCCCATTAGCCCAAAAATGGAGCAAGCATAAATTTGACCTGAAGCTGGTTAATCCGGCCAACAAGCGTAAATACGATATCATCGTTGTAGGAACTGGTTTGGCAGGCGCATCAGCAGCAGCCTCATTGGCCGAGCTTGGTTATAACGTAAAAGCTTTTTGTTTCCAGGATAGCCCACGCCGTGCGCACTCTATTGCAGCACAAGGTGGTATTAATGCTGCAAAAAACTATCAGAACGACGGCGACAGTGTGTTCCGTTTGTTTTATGACACTATAAAAGGTGGCGATTACCGCGCCCGCGAAGGCAACGTGTACCGCCTTGCCGAAGTATCGGTAAATATCATTGACCAGTGCGTTGCACAGGGTGTTCCTTTTGCCCGCGAGTACGGTGGCTTGCTGGATAACCGTTCATTCGGTGGTTCGCAGGTATCACGTACTTTTTATGCACGTGGCCAAACCGGGCAGCAATTGCTTTTAGGCGCATACTCGGCATTAAACCGCCAGATACATGCCGGTAAGGTAAAAATGTACACCCGTACCGAAATGCTTGATGTGGTTACTATTGATGGCCATGCCAAAGGTATTGTTACCCGTAACATGATAACCGGTTCTATTGATACTCACGCCGGTCACGCAGTATTGTTGTGTACAGGTGGATACAGCAACGTTTTCTATCTGTCAACCAACGCAATCGGCTCAAACGTAACGGCTGCTTGGAGGGCCCACAAACGCGGCGCATTCTTCGGAAACCCTTGTTATACCCAAATTCACCCAACCTGTATCCCGGTAACCGGCGATCACCAGTCGAAACTTACGCTGATGTCTGAATCGTTACGTAACGATGGTCGTGTTTGGGCGCCAAAAACTGTTGAGATTGCCGAGCAATTACGCAAAGGAACCATCAAAGCCGACCAGGTAAAAGAGGACGACCGCGATTACTTCCTGGAACGTAAATACCCAGCCTTTGGTAACCTTGTGCCACGCGATGTGGCCTCACGTAACGCCAAAGAAATGGTTGCAGAAGGCAAGGGCGTAGGTGGTTCGGGTTTTGCGGTATTCCTTGATTTTGCCGATGCCATCAAACGTTTAGGCGAAGACACCGTGAGGGCAAAATATGGCAACCTGTTTGATATGTACATCCAGATAACGGATGAAAACCCATACAAACAACCTATGCGTATTTACCCGGCGGTACACTATACTATGGGCGGCCTTTGGGTTGATTATAACCTGAGCACAACCGTACCTGGCCTATATGCTTTGGGCGAATGTAACTTCAGCGATCACGGGGCTAACCGTTTGGGTGCTTCTGCTTTGATGCAGGGTTTATCCGATGGTTATTTTGTGATCCCTTATACCCTTGGCGATTACCTGGCTAAAATTGGCCCTAAAAAGGTTGATACATCGCACCCTGCTTTTGAAGCTACAAAAAAGGATGTGATCACCTATATCAATAAGTTATTGGCTTTAAAAGGCAATAAAACTGTAAACGAGTATCACCGCGAGCTTGGCCACATTATGTGGGAATATTGCGGCATGGCCCGTACGGCAGAAGGTTTAACAAAAGCCAAAGGTTTGATTCAGGCGCTGAAAGCGGATTTCTGGAAAAACGCCATTGTAACCGGCGAAAATGAGGAAGTAAACGCGTCATTAGAAAGGGCCGGCCGTATAGCCGACTTCATCGAACTTGGCGAACTAATGGTTGATGATGCATTGATGCGCAATGAATCATGTGGTGGCCACTTCAGGGTTGAATCGCAAACAGCAGATGGTGAGGCATTGCGCGACGATGAAAACTTCGCGTTTGTAGCAGCCTGGGAATTTAAAGGCGAAAACCAACCGGAGGAATTACACAAAGAACAACTGGTATTTGAAGCAGTTCATTTATCGCAACGAAATTACGCTTAGTAGCAAGTAGTTAGTATCAAGTATCAAGACAGAAAAAAATCTTGATAACTGATACCGCCAACCTACTTGATACTTGATACTTACTACTTGATACAAAATCTTAAAGAGATGAGTAACGGAAATATGAACCTGACGCTGAAAGTATGGCGTCAAAAAAATGCTCAGACATCGGGCAAATTCGTGACTTACAAGGCCGAAAATATTTCGCCTGATATGTCATTTTTGGAAATGCTTGACGTTGTTAACGAAAGTTTGACCCATAAAGGCGATGAGCCTATTAACTTTGATCATGATTGCCGCGAAGGTATTTGCGGCATGTGCTCATTATATATCAACGGCCACCCGCACGGGCCAAAGCGTGGTGTTACCACCTGCCAGCTGCACATGCGTACCTTTCATGATGGCGAAACCATCACCATTGAACCATGGAGAGCTTCGGCATTCCCGGTTGTGAAGGATTTGGCAGTTGACCGTTCGGCATTCGATAGGATTCAGCAAGCGGGCGGTTATGTTTCGGTAAATACCGGTGTAACTACCGATGGTAATGCCATCCTTATCCCTAAAGTTATTGCCGACGAAGCATTTAACTCAGCTACCTGTATTGGTTGCGGCGCCTGCGTTGCGGCATGTAAAAATGCGTCGGCCATGTTATTTGTTTCTGCAAAAGTTACCCAGCTGGGCTTATTGCCGCAAGGCCAGCCAGAGCGTTACAGCCGCGTACAATCAATGGTAGCCCAAATGGACGAAGAAGGATTTGGCAGCTGTACCAATACCGGTGCCTGCGAAGCCGAATGCCCTAAAGAAATTAAGCTGACCAACATTGCCCGCATGAACAATGATTTCTTTAGCGCTAAATTGTTCAGGGAAGAAGAAGTTCATGACGTAAAACACTAAGCTATTTTAGCTTGAATATTTAAAATGCCCGTGGTTTCTTCCGGGCATTTTTTGTTGCCGGATAGGTACCACGCCCGGGACTTTTATTTGGTAAATTCAACAACAACAGGTTCGTTGGTTCATTGATTATTTGCTAACCAATGCGCCCTTCAACGGCCATGTAGGTTGGGAATCCAAACCTATAAAGGCAGATGATTGCTCCCTTTTTAAAGTTTGCCCGGTTAAAGTTTGAAGGTAGTTATTTAGAAGATTGCCTGCCTTTATAATCGCATTTTCACGACCATCTGCCTGATAATGATTATCGGTAAGCCAAATAGTCTGCACCCTGGTGCTTTGCCACCTGGTAATGCTGATCCTCATAAACCAGGAATAATAAAAAGTATAATTTATTCGAAGTAATTCCCACTGCGTGTTATACTGATTGGTGTCTCCGCCAAGTTCAAGCGTATATAACTGAAACTGCTGATCTGTTATTGTTTGTAAAACCAACGAAGAATTATCGCCCCCGCAATCGTTATACTTATCATCATATTCTTTTTTAAGATCATTAAAATCAATAAGATAATCATTATAAAGGTCATGGTATAGCTGTTTTGTTGCAACCAGGGCACGGCGGTTATGGGTGGCGCCATCGCGGATGTGCTGACTAAAACTTAAATGGGCACGTTCTTCAATTTCGCTCTTGGTGCGGCCGCATTCGCTGCAAAACAGGCCGTCCTTGTATTCCTGCACATTAAATTCGTATCTTTTTCGCCTGGCATCAATTTTTGATTTAATCTTTTCGAACTTTATTTTACAGCCGTCATCGGGATTATCAGCCAAAACAGAAGTCTGCGCCGATACATAGCGGTAACTTACCAGGAAAATGATAATACCTAAAATAGTTTTCATGTTTAAAAACCGAAAAGCTTGAAATAGGATGGTTTAAATATGGCAGGCTTTATTGTAAGCCTACTACCAAAGTAAGCAGAATATTTTTGATATGCTCAAAATAGGAATATTATTTAAAAAAGAAGGAAGACAACCTCGAAATCAACAACTTAAATGTTAGTATTGAAATGCCGGGTGCGCGGAGAGATATGTGAGTAAAGGCCTGTGGGGACTTGGGTGAAACGCTGTAAAACTTCAATCGGATTCATCTCTAATTGAAGTCATCCACCATTTTCCTCTCCTGCTGACAAATTGATAATAAACCGAAACGCCCGTATCTTCAATAAAAAAGTGAATATTGGCCATGCCTTTGCCCGTTTGAGCCAGCTTGGTGATTATTTTTTTCTCAGGCTGCGCATGCGCGAATGACCAATCTTTTTTTGGAGAAATTTTGTGGTATCACTTTCACCTTCGCCGCAATTATCGTTAACTTTAGCGGGAACTCGATCCTTGATATTTGAAACGCAGAATCGGTGCTAAACCTATTGAAGAATACATTAAAACTTTCTGACGCGGTATCAACTGCGTTGAACTTAACCGTTGCTTTAGCAGGCAATAAGCCTTTCGCCCATTTGTTATTGTCGCAAGCCGGAAGCAACGGCAATAGTACTCCACACAACAGTCCATACTTTTTAATGATTTGAGATAACATGAATAGTTGTATAAGGTTTATGCAAAGATACATCACTGACGATTGATATTTTAGGCGAAGACGACGAGACCTTTAAAACAACTTTTACCTTCACAAATTACCATATCAATACATAAACTTTGTTAAAAATGAAAAATCAATTAAAATAATCGCAAAAAATTCAAAATAATTTGCTTTTTTATCAAAAACACTTCATAAATTACATTTTTAAAAAATAACTGATTAGTAATCTTCAAATCTTCACAATTTCATATGCAGGAATCAGCTTATTTTGATAAATATAACCCAATAAGTGGTGTTTGGGACGAAATGTATGGCCTGGACAGCAATGTTCGTGAACATTATCGTAAGGTAATAGAATATATTTCGCAGGAATCGGCCGACGATCTGAACAAAAAAGAGGAACTGGCCAAACGTCTTTTTATGAGCCAGGGTATCACCTTTACGGTGTATAACAGCGGCGAGGGCATTGAAAAGATTTTCCCCTTTGACATTATCCCGCGCATTATTACCGCAAGCGAATGGGCTTTTGTAGAAAAAGGTATTAAGCAACGCCTTACCGCGCTAAACCATTTTCTGAAAGATATATACAATAACCAGTTTATTGTAAAGGATGGTATTGTGCCTATTGATATCATTTATTCGTGCCCGCACTTTTTGCGCGAGATGTACCAATTGAAGGTACCTTACGATATCTATGTACATATTTCGGGCATCGACCTGATCCGCGATGAGGACGGTACTTTTTATGTACTGGAAGATAATTTGCGCACCCCATCGGGCGTGAGCTATATGCTGGAAAACCGCGAAATAACCAAACGCTTATTCCCCGATTTGCTGCCTCAGTGCGGTGTAAGGAGTGTTACAGAGTACCCAACGATACTGTATAAAAACCTGCTGGCATTATCGCCAAGGCAAATTTCCAATCCTACTATCGTGCTGTTAAGCCCGGGAATTTATAACTCAGCTTATTTTGAACACACTACATTGGCCCGCCTGATGGGCGTTGAACTTGTGGAGGGACGCGACCTGGTGGTAAATAACCATAAGGTTTATATGAAAACCACAACAGGGCTACAGCAGGTAGATGTAATTTATCGCCGGGTGGATGATGAATACCTTGATCCGCTGGTCTTTAACCCCGCGAGTATGCTGGGTGTAGCGGGTATTATGGGAGCTTACCGCAAAGGCAACGTAGCTATTGTAAACGCTATTGGTACCGGAGTGGCCGACGACAAAGCGGTGTATGTATACGTACCGGACATGATAAGGTATTACCTGAACGAAGAACCGATACTTAAAAACGTGCCCACCCACCAGCTGGGCAACCCCGACGAGCGTGAGCATGTGTTTAAAAACCTGAATAAAATGGTAGTTAAAAAAACCAACGGCAGCGGCGGTTATGGCATGCTGATGGGGCACGCGGCATCTGAAGAGGAAATTGAGGAATATAAAAAAGAAATTCTGAAAGATCCCCGTAATTTTATAGCGCAGCCTACCATCAGCCTTTCGGCAGCGCCATGTTACATGCAGGGCTCATTAAAACCCCGCCGTATTGACTTAAGGCCCTACGCATTGTACGGCCCCGATGGCATTGAGATTGTACCCGGCGGCCTAACCCGTGTGGCCTTAAAAGAAGGCTCATTGGTGGTTAACAGCTCGCAGGGCGGCGGCAGTAAAGATACGTGGGTGCTGGCGTAAGCCCCCCGCCCCCCTAAAGGGGGAGTGAAAATAGTATAGTTAAATTTTTAATAAATATCCCCTTATCATTCCCCCTTTAGGGGGTTAGGGGGCTTAAAGGGCTAATATGTTAAGCAGGGTTGCAGCAAGTTTTTATTGGTTAAGCCGTTACATTGAGCGCAGCGATGGTATGCTGCGGATGCTCAAAATTAATTATGCCTCATCGCAGGATACCGTTCAGGAATTTACGTGGGAGCCGGTGATCAGAATTTTTGCCGGAATTAAAGAGGCAGAAGTTGATAAACTGGAAAATGATAGCCGGGCAGTTTTAAAATACATGGTTACGGGTAAAAACAATCCTAACTCGATATTGAACATTATAACCCTGGCAAGGGAGAACGCACGTGGGGTGCAGGAACACATCTCCAAGGATCTTTGGCAATGCCTTAACGAGTATTACCATACCGTAAAAGATCCGCGCCTGGAGCGTTCCTTACAGCGTGAAGACCCTATCGGCGTACTTGATATACTGATAAAACAAGTAATGCTTTACTACGGTACGGCCGAGATCACTATGGAGCGTGGCGAAGGGCGCAGCTTTATGAATATCGGCAAGTACCTGGAGCGGGCCATTCAATCGGTAGATATTTTGGATACCAAATTCAGTTCGGTAAGTGATAATCCGGACCTGCTGACAGACACCACCTATTGGAAACATCTTTTGCTTTCATTAGGCGGATATGAGCTGTACCTGAAAACATACCGCGAGGGTTTTGAGGCGGAGAATGTACTGGAACAGGTAGCATTGAATAACGACTTCCCCCGCTCGGTTATCTATTCGGTAAATAACATACACCGATATTTTGACAGGTTGAAAAATGACAGCAATGTAGATACCTTCCGCGAAATGTCATTCCAGATAGGCAGGTTGCAAAGCCGGATCAAATACAGTTCGGTAAAAAGCATCCGCGATGAAGGCCTGCATTTGTTTTTAACACAAACCCGGAAAGAGCTTTATGGAATTGGTAACTCATTAAATGAATATTACTTTGCAAACTCATAATTTTAATTTGAGAATTTGAAGATTTGAGAATTTGAAAATTGCTTGTTTAAAAGATTACAAATGATGATTTACATCAAAGTCATTTTCAAATCTTCAAATTCTCAAATTTTCAAATTGTCTCAGTCCTCAAATTAACTAATTCAAAAAAACATGCCCGACTTTAAGATACAGCATATTACCAAATACAGTTACGAAGGGATGGTACGTGACAGTGCCAACCAAATTGTACTATACCCGATAAAGGACGAGTACCAGGAGGTAACACAACATGAGTTATCAATAACCGGCAGCCCTGTTGTTGATACCCATATTGATTATTATGGAAACGAGATAGGTAGTTTCACCTACAGCGAACCGCATTCGGTGATGGTTATCAATTCAAAATTAAATGTAACCACCAGGCAACGACCACTACCTGTTACAGATATTTTTCCCGATCAGCAGTGGGAATATCTTAAACACATCCAATACATGGTGCCCTATATCGACTTTTTGAAGCAGGAATATTTTGAAGGCCTTCCCGAGCTACAAGTTATTGTTGAGCAGGAAAGAGCATTGGATGATACCCCGTTCCAGATAGCATTGCGCTTTTGCGGCTATGTGTACCAAAATTTTGAATATATTAAAGGCGTAACCAGCGTTGAAACCACACTTGATGAAGTTTGGAAATTAAAGGCCGGTGTTTGCCAGGATTTTGCGCACATTTTAATGGTGATGCTGCGCCTGCTAAAAATACCGGCACGCTACGTAAGTGGCTATATATGCACCAATAGCAGCACCATGCGCGGTGAAGGCGCCACCCACGCCTGGGCCGAGGCCTATATCCCGGATTATGGCTGGCTGGGTATCGACCCTACCAATAACTGCATCGCTAATGAAACCCATGTGCGTTTGGCAGTTGGCCGTAATTTTTCAGATTGTTCGCCGGTAAAGGGCGTTTATAAAGGCACATCCGGCCATAAACTGGAAGTAGCTGTTAGCGTAGATGATAATGAGAATACGTTCAGAAGCATAGACGATAAAGCCCATCACGACAATTTGTATCAACCAACTACCAGTGGCCCCAAAAATAGCTACCAAAGACATTTAGAGATTATTCAGCAACAACAACAGCAACAACAATAATTTTCAATTTTCTTAATATCAATTTTGGACACGCTGTTACAAGCGTAAAATAGTTTGAAGATTAGATTTTTTAAAAGTTGAATTAATAAACCATTTTCAAATTCTCAAATCTTCAAATTCTCAAATTAAAATTACACTTTCTTAATTGCATCCATCAGCACCGGAATTTTTGGCACTTTGTCATAAGCCTGGGCAAGTTTACCGTTTTTATCATAAATGGCAATGTATGGCGTGGTTTGTACGTGGTAATAACGCTGCACTACGTAAGTATACCCTTCGGTACCTATAATGATATTGTGATATTTAGCCAAATCAAAATCGCGCTGAAATACCTGTATGGCCTTTAGCTGGTTCACAAAGGTTATCATTACAATCTGCACCCCTTTAAGCTTATCCAATTCGGGTTTTAAATCATACATCAAGTGCTGGCAGTGACTGCAGTCCGGCGAGAAGTAAATCACCATCACCGGCTTGTTCTTTTTCAGGTCGGCAGGCGTAACATAAACACTGTCGGTGGTTAATATATGATATGGGGCAATTTTGCTATTTACGGGCATGGTTTGGGCCTGGCTGCAGCCCGCGGCTGCAATAAGGCAAAGCAACAAACATATTCTTTTCATTATGTTGATATAATATTTCATTAAAGCATAGTTACGATATTTTTAGCTCTCCAGCAATTCCATCTGCCAGGCTATTTGTTCCTCAGTTATCGGGAATAACGCATTTTCACGCACAGTATGATACACGGCATCAAATAAACCATTATAATTACCCTTATCTGACGGAACCCACTCTACAGTTTTCTCATTGTCAGGCCCCATCAGTACCAATTTACCCTCGCTTCCTTCAGGCTCAACTCCAAAACCTGCTGCATCCGGCATCATTCCGGCATCTAATTGTGCCTCTTGCACATCTGTACGCAACTTTACAAAACTGCCCAATGTGCCATGTACAACAAAGCCCGGCAGATGCTCGGCAATCAACAAGCCCGACGTTAAATACACGTTTAATTGGTTGGGATAACTTAAATGAATGTGAAAATAATCATCAACCTGCGACCCGGGACGATGTGTGGCTGTAGTTTTCACATAACTTAACGGCCGGCCAAAAATACTGATGGCGTTGTCAACCAGGTGCGCGCCCAAATCGTACGTTAAGCCGTTACCCGGCGTTTCTTTAGTTTCCTTAAACTGCTTTGCCCCGATAGCCATACGATACCTGTCGAGCCTGAAATTCACTTCTATCAGTTCGCCAAGCCGGCCGCTTTCAATAACTTTTTTTACCGAAATGAAACCACTATCGTACCGGCGGTTTTGGTAAATCATTACTTTCAAATCAAGTTGCCTGCCCAAATCAAATAATGCCTTTACTTCGGCAGAAGTAACTGCGGCAGGTTTTTCTATCAGCACATGTTTACCGGCATTAAGCGCCCGCATGGCATAGTCAAAATGAGTATCATTTGGCGTATTAACAACAATCAATTCAATTTCAGTGTCATTCAGCAATTCGTCTATAGTGTTATAGCTAATTACATCCGGGTATACTTTGCCGGCCTTTTTTTCATGGCGTTCCACAATAGCTTTAAAAGTAAAGCCAGGATTGGCTGATAAAAATGGGGCGTGAAAAATACGGCCCGACATACCGTAGGCCATCAGGCCCGCTACAATTGGTTTTGTTGACATTGAAATTTATTTGCCTTTTGTTATGGAGTAAAAATAAGAAAAATACTCTTGTCATTCTGAGGTACGAAGAATCTATTCGCGAACTTTCCTATCGGCCGTGCATGGCGTAAAATAGATTCTTCGTACCTCAGAATGACAGGAGGATACAGGATTAAATGATGCACCTCTCGTCATGCTATGAAAGGGCAAAAATTATCGCCCAAAAAAGCCCGGCTGAATTTCTTCAACCGGGCCCTTGTATGTATTTAACGAAATTTAATATTATTTCTCGTCTTTTACTTCTTCAAAGTCAACATCAGTTACGGTGTCGCCATGATCTTGTGCGCCTGCGTTAGCTTCTGGCTGAGGCTGACCACCATCGGCAGCACCTTTGTACATCTCTTCAGATGCGGTTGCCCATGCAGCGTTCAGTTCAGTTTGAGCGGCTTCAATCGCATCAAAGTTTTTAGCAGCGTAAGCTTCTTTTAACTTAGCTAAACCGGCTTCGATAGGAGCTTTTTTATCAGCGCCAATTTTATCACCGTACTCTTTCAGTTGTTTTTCTGTCGAGAAGATCAAGGCATCGGCACCGTTAAGTTTTTCAACTTCTTCACGTGCTTTTTTGTCGGCATCAGCATTAGCTTCAGCTTCATCCTTCATCTTTTTAATCTCGGCATCAGTTAAACCCGAAGAGGCTTCGATACGGATTTTTTGCTCTTTACCGGTTGCTTTATCTTTAGCAGATACGTGCAATATACCGTTGGCATCAATATCAAATGTTACTTCGATTTGAGGCACGCCCCGAGGTGCTGGTGGAATACCATCCAGGTGGAACCGGCCTATAGTACGGTTACCTGCAGCCATTGGGCGCTCACCCTGTAATATGTGGATCTCAACAGATGGCTGGCTATCGCTGGCAGTTGAGAAAGTTTCAGATTTTTTAGTAGGGATAGTTGTGTTCGACTCAATTAATTTGGTCATTACACCACCCATAGTTTCGATACCTAATGAAAGCGGGGTAACATCTAACAACAACACATCCTTAACTTCGCCTGTCAATACACCACCTTGAATAGCAGCACCGATAGCTACAACCTCATCTGGGTTAACACCTTTTGATGGAGTTTTGCCAAAGAATTTCTGAACAGCTTCCTGAATAGCAGGGATACGGGTTGAACCACCTACCAGGATAACTTCGTCGATATCTGATGTGCTGTAACCTGCATTTTTCAATGCTGTTTTGCAAGGCTCAATAGTACGTTTAATCAGGCTATCTGCCAGTTGCTCAAATTTAGCACGGGTTAAAGTTTTAACCAGGTGTTTAGGCATACCATCGGCAGCTGTAATGTATGGCAGGTTAATTTCTGTTTGTGCAGAACTTGACAACTCAATTTTAGCTTTTTCGGCCGATTCTTTTAAACGTTGCAAAGCCATCGGATCTTTACGCAGATCAATACCTTCGTCGCTTTTAAATTCGTCAGCTAACCAGTCAATAATTACCTGGTCAAAGTCGTCACCACCTAAGTGCGTATCACCATCGGTTGATTTTACTTCAAATACACCATCACCTAATTCAAGGATTGATACGTCATGCGTACCACCACCGCAGTCAAATACCGCAATTTTCATATCCTTGTGTGCTTTATCAAAGCCATAAGCCAAGGCAGCAGCAGTAGGTTCGTTAATAATACGGCGAACTTTTAAACCAGCAATTTCACCGGCTTCTTTAGTTGCCTGGCGTTGTGCATCGTTAAAGTACGCAGGTACTGTAATAACAGCTTCAGTAACTTCAGTTCCTAAAAAGTCTTCGGCAGTTTTCTTCATTTTCTGAAGGATCATGGCCGAAATCTCTTGTGGAGTGTATTTACGGTCGCCAATTTCAACACGTGGGGTGTTGTTATCTCCTTTAACTACCTTATAAGGTACGCGTGCGGCCTCGCTGGTAACTTCGTTAAACTGGTTACCCATAAAGCGTTTGATAGACGAAATGGTTTTTGTAGGGTTAGTGATTGCCTGACGTTTAGCCGGATCACCAACTTTACGCTCGCCGTTATCAATAAAAGCTACAACGGATGGCGTAGTACGTTTTCCCTCGCTATTTGCTATAACTACAGGTTCGTTACCTTCCATTACAGACACGCAGGAGTTTGTTGTTCCTAAGTCGATTCCAATTATTTTAGACATATGATTGTTTTTTCTGATTTTATTAAATTACTACAACAGCCATTTATCAACGTTTGTGCCAAACCCGTTTGGCAGGGCATATGGTCAGGATGACAATTATTGCGTCAGAAAAGTCATAAACTGTGGTGACAGGTTGGCAGAAATCGCTTCGTTGGAGGTGAAAGGAGAAAGGAAAAAAGCAAAAGGTTTGATTAAATCTTAGATTAGTGTTATGAAAAACCTGCCTGTAAAGTTCAAGCAAAAAGAACAAAATAAAAACAACCCTACAGTACCGGATTTAATTTATTGCTAAGATGCAAAAAAGTGAAAGTGATTTAAAATTGGGTAAAACAACCAAAACGGAACCGGCGGATATCTAAAATTTTAAATAAAGCATAACCTAACCAACTGCTCGCTGTTCTACCTAATCAACTAACAATGGCGTTGCCTACGGCCGGGTCATCCGCTCATACGCACACACGGCCTTAGGCTCGGGGCCGGTATCCGCTACTCCCCCTAACGCAAATTATATTAAATTACAGCATTAGTTATTTTAAAACTAAATCCTCATATTTATCCTAACAAACAAAGCGCCTCTGTTACTTAATAACCAAATCGGGCCAATCACTACGCCTGGAATTGTATAACAAAAGCTTTGCCCGCAAAGCTTAACCTTCACTTTAAAAAAGAGAACCGGTTTGCTATTGTTATTTAATTCCTAAACAAATCAAATGTTTTATTTAGAATCTGAACGGTTAACACTGATACCGTTAACACATCAGCAACTTTTATTGCTACGCCAGGACCGCACGCTGATGGAAATTTCCATGGGACTGACACCTTCCTTTATGCTCGTTGATCCATTTTATTATGCCGAAATCATTGATGCATTGGACAACTTCTGGCTGCCCAATACCCTCGCCTATCCCGACAAATACCTATGGTATACCGATTGGGAACTGGTGCTTAAAAGCACAAACACATCCGTCGGTGGCATGGGCTTTGCGGGCTATCCAAACGAAAACGGCGAAGCAGAAATAGGCTACATGATTGATGCCAACCAGCACAACAAGGGCTTCGCTACAGAGGCCATACAGGCGATGATTAAATGGGCATTTACGCATCCGTTTGTAAAAGCCATTATTGTGCATACTTATGCCGATAACCTGCCATCGCGCAGGCTAATGGACAAGTTTGGCTTTGAGCAGATGGAGGAGATAGAAGGATTGCTGACATACAAACTCACCAAACCACCATCTGGTTTATAAATCCGTCATCCACGCATTCCAATTATCATGTCAAAAAAAACGCCCTGCTCAAATGAACAGGGCGTTTTTATATCTAAAAAAAAGAATAATTATTCTCCTTTTTCTTCAGTTTCCGGAGCGTCGGCTGCAGGAGCTTCAGCAACTGGTGCTTCTTTAGCTTCTTCAACAACTACTGCTTCTTCAGCTGCAACTGGTGCTGCTGTTTTAGCTTTTGCTGAACCACCACGACGACGTGTTGATTTTTTAGCAGTTGCGGCAGTATCAACACCGTAAACAGTGTTATAATCTACTAACTCGATGATTGCCATTTCGGCGTTGTCACCTAAACGGTTTTCTAACTTGATGATACGGGTGTAACCACCTGGGCGGTTAGCAATCTTCTCAGCAATCTCGCGGAAAAGGATAGTTGTAGCATCTTTATCTTGCAGGTAGCTAAACACTGTACGACGAGAGTGAGTAGTATCGCTTTTTGATTTAGTTAAAAGTGGTTCGATATAACCGCGCAAAACTTTTGCTTTAGCTAATGTTGTAGTAATACGCTTGTGTAGGATAAGCGAAGTTGCCATGTTTGACAGCATCGCCTTGCGATGGCTGGTAGTACGGCCTAAGTGATTGTTTTTGTTTCCGTGTCTCATTGTTTTAATTATTTCACGTGCATACCGTCCGGCGATTTACTCAAGCCTTCGGAATTATGCCTTCGCTATTTAATAGTATTGAGTTTTAAGTGATGAGTAGTGAGTTTAAAACCCTAAAAAACCAACTACCCTATAAATGACTTGAGTCCCGAGTGACAGAGATAAACTCAACACTCAGAACTCAAGATTTAACGACTTATTCTTCGTCTAACTTAAATTTAGACAGGTTCATACCAAAAGATAAACCTTTTGATTTAACCAGGTCCTGGATTTCAGTCAGTGATTTTTTACCAAAGTTCCTGAACTTTAACATATCAGCAACATCGTACGATACTAAATCAGCCAGGCTGCGGATATCTGCAGCTTTAAGGCAATTTAATGCACGTACAGAAAGGTCAAGATCAACCAATTCAGTTTTAAGAATCTTGCGCATGTGCAAAATTTCCTCGTCAACTTCTTTAGTTTCTTCTTTAGCCTGCGCTTCTAACATCATGTTTTCATCGCTGAACAACATAAAGTGCTGGATAAGGATCTTTGCAGCTTCCTTCAAAGCATCTTCAGGATGAACAGAACCATCAGTAGCAATATCCAATACTAATTTTTCATAGTCGGTTTTTTGCTCAACACGATAGTTTTCGATGGTATATTTAACGTTCTTTATCGGCGTATAGATAGAGTCGATAGCGATAACGCCAACATTTGCATCAGGGTTTTTGTTTTCTTCACTCGGCACGTAACCACGGCCTTTACCAACAGTAAGCTCAATTTCAAGCGTTACTGATGAGTCCATGTTACATAAAACCAGATCAGGATTTAATACTGTAAAGTTGTTGGAGAATTTAGTAATGTCTCCGGCTTTAAAAGCATCCTGGCCATTTATAATAACAAATATTTTCTCGCTGTCGCCAGATTCACCAGTCTTTTTAAAACGAACCTGTTTAAGGTTCAAGATGATCTCGGTTACGTCTTCAACAACACCTTTGATGGTTGAAAACTCATGCGTTACTCCCGAAAAACGTACTGAAGTAATTGCATAACCTTCGAGTGATGAAAGTAAGATACGACGCAGAGCATTACCAATGGTTACACCAAAACCTGGTTCTAACGGACGAAATTCAAACGTACCATCAAAATCATTTGCTTTTTGCATGATAACCTTGTCTGGTTTTTGAAATGCTAAAATTGCCATTTATATCCTTTATTTATTGTTTACTAATTGAAATGATTTTAACCACGAAAATGATTGACAGAATATGCCAACCATCCCCTGGATAATTATTTTTATTATTTTGAATACAACTCGACGATTAGGTTCTCCTTAATATTTTCAGGAATTTCATCGCGGTTAGGATAGTTAAGGAATTTACCTGTTAAGGTATTTGCATCCCACTCCAACCAGCTGTATTTGTTGATTCTTCTGCCTGCTACTGATGTAGTAATAGCTTCTAATGATTTAGATTTTTCACGTACAGAGATAACGTCACCAGCTTTTAATGCATATGATGCGATGTTTACAACAGCACCGTTTACATTAATGTGTTTGTGGTTAACCAACTGACGGGCGCCTGAACGTGTAGGTGATATACCTAAACGATAAACAGCGTTATCTAAACGGGCTTCTAAGAATTTCAGCAAGTTTTCACCTGTGATACCTTCTTTAGCCGAAGCGCGGTGAAACAAGTTTTCGAACTGACGCTCTAATACACCATAAGTGTATTTAACTTTTTGTTTCTCCATTAACTGAGTTGAATACTCAGATTGTTTTCCACGACGTTTTGAAGCGCCATGCATTCCCGGTGGATAGTTTTTACGTTCTAACGCTTTATCCGGACCGAAGATCGGCTCACGGAAACGACGTGCAATTTTGGACTTAGGTCCTGTATATCTGGCCATTTTGTGTATTTTTAAAGTATCTTACAGCCTGTAGCTGTAGAATCTTAGCTTTAAAATCTGTTAATTAAACTCTTCTTCTTTTAGACGGACGGCAACCATTGTGTGGAAGCGGTGTAATATCTTTGATAGTGGTAACTTCGATACCTGCAGTTTGCAAAGTACGGATAGCCGACTCACGACCAGCACCAGGGCCTTTTACAAACACCTCTACTTTACGCAAACCAAAGTCATAAGCAACTTTACCGCAATCGGCAGCAGCTTGACCGGCAGCATAAGGAGTGTTCTTTTTTGAACCTTTGAAACCCATTTTACCTGCAGATGACCATGAAATAGCCTGTCCGGTTTTGTTGGTAAGGGTAATGATGATGTTGTTAAAAGTAGCATTGATGTGTGCTTCGCCAACAGGCTCAACAATCACAATGCGCTTTTTGGTAACTTTTTTACTTTTAGCCATTTTTTTAATTATTGAATTAATGAATTACTGGGTTATAGAATAACCCTGACCCACTAATCGTGATTATAATTTTTATTCCTGGTAAGCTTAAAGTATATAACTACCCGCTGCTAACCAATCGTTATTTACTACTTAGTAGCTTTCTTTTTATTAGCAACTGTTTTACGTTTTCCTTTACGGGTACGTGAGTTGTTTTTAGTACGCTGACCACGTAATGGTAAACCTTTACGGTGACGTGTACCACGGTAGCAACCAATGTCCATCAAACGTTTAATGTTCAATTGCACTTCCGAACGAAGTGAACCTTCCACTTTAATCTGATCGTTGATGATTCCACGGATTGAGGCTAACTGCTCATCGGTCCAGTCCTGTACTTTTGTATTAAAATCGATACCTGCCTCAGTCAAAATCTTTTGAGCTGTTGAGCGGCCTATACCGAAAATGTAAGTAAGTCCGATTTCTCCTCTTTTATTCTTTGGTAAATCAATACCTGATATCCTTGCCATATTCTTTATTTAGTGATTTAGTGATTTAGTGATTGTGCGAGATGATTTTTAATTCAATAACTCACTAATTCACTAATTCAAAATTAATTGTTCTTAGCCCTGGCGTTGTTTGTACTTAGGATTCTTCTTGTTAATAACGTAAAGTTTCCCGTTACGGCGAATGATCTTACAATCTGCGCTGCGTTTTTTAATGGATGCTCTAACTTTCATCTCTTTTTTATTTATATCTATAGGTTATTCTACCCTTACTCAAATCGTACGGACTCATTTCTAACTTCACTCTGTCGCCAGGTAAAATTTTGATATAGTGCATACGCATCTTGCCCGAAATATGGGCTATAATCTCATGACCGTTCTCCAGCTCAACCCTGAACATTGCATTTGACAATGCCTCTCTAATTGTACCGTCCTGTTCGATCGAAGATTGTTTAGCCATATTTTGTTGATTTTTACTTAATTATCCGCCCTAAAACCGGGATGCAAAATTAATAAAAATTATTTAATTATTATTCTTTTCTTTTAAAACATTATCAACATACTCAAACGTTGATAAAATGTCAGGTTTTCCTTTACCTATAGCAACAGTATGCTCATAATGAGCAGATGCTTTCTTATCTACAGTTGATACAGTCCATCCATCATCCCAAAACTTAACACCGGCGCGGCCGGCGTTTATCATCGGTTCAATGGCAATCACCATCCCCTCTTCAAGCTTAATACCCGATCCACGTTTACCGTAATTAGGCACTTCGGGCTTTTCGTGAAGTTTAACCCCCACACCATGCCCTACCAGCTCTTTAACAACTCCAAAGCCATTTTTCTCGGCGTGTTCCTGTATCGCGTAGCCTATATCACCTATCCGCATGCCTGCAACAGCTTTAGCAACCCCAAGGTCCAAACACTCACGGGTTACCCGCATGAGTTTTTTTACTGTGTCGCTTACTTCGCCAATAGCAAAAGTATAAGCCGAGTCGCCTACAAAACCGTTTAATATAGCACCGCAATCAACAGAAACTAAATCACCTTCTACCAGTACATGTTTTCCGGGGAAACCATGAACTACCTGGTCATTTAATGATATGCAGAGGGAGTAGGGAAACCCGCCGTAGTTTAAAAAAGCGGGGATACCGCCGTTATCACGTATAAAGGTTTCAGCAAGTCTGTCGAGTTCGATAGTAGTAACACCCGGGCCTATTACTTTAGCAACCTCTGCATGTGTTCTGGACACCAGCAGCGCGCTTTCCCGGATCAACTCTATTTCCTCGGCAGACTTGTAAATTATTTTTGACATTCCTTATTAGATCGCTGTCGGACTTGTTCCGGCAGCAGCAGGCATTGCTGTACGTCCTTTAATCCGTCCGGTTTTCATTAAACCATCATAATGGCGCATCAACAGGTGGCTTTCTATTTGTTGCAAGGTATCCAACACAACACCTACCAGGATAATTAACGATGTGCCGCCAAAAAATCTTGCGAAGATTGGAGATACACCTACCAAACTGGCAATTGCCGGTATAATTGCTATCATAGCCAGGAAAATAGACCCTGGTAAGGTAATTTTTGATATTACACCATCTATATAATCGGCGGTTGACTTACCTGGTTTAACACCCGGAATAAACCCGCCGTTCTTCTTCATATCGTCAGCCATCTGGTTAGGGTTAACCGTAATAGCAGTATAGAAGTAAGTAAACAGGATGATCAACACGCCAAACAGCGTATTATGCTGCCATGAATTATAATTTGACAACGCAATTAGTATACCGTTTGATGAAATGCTTGGCATAAACTGTTGTACAGTTTGCGGTATAAACATTAATGCCTGCGCAAATATAATAGGCATTACACCGGCAGCATTTACCTTTAACGGTATATACTGGCGCACGCCACCATATTGTTTATTGCCCACTATACGTTTAGCATACTGCACCGCAATTTTACGGGTACCCTGTACAATAAGGATAGTAAACATTACAACCCCAATTAAGCCCACAATTTCAACAATGAATGTAATTAAACCGCCTGTACCACTGGTACGCGAGTTAAATTCTGTTAAAAATGCACCGGGCAACTGGGCAATGATACCCACCATGATGATAAGCGATATACCGTTACCAATACCTTTGTCTGTAATTTTTTCGCCCAGCCACATCACAAATAATGTACCTGCCGTTAAAACAAACATGTTAAGAACAGTAAAGAATGGGTTGCTGATCATCATAGCATCAGCAGAGATCTGCGATTTTAAATAACCTATAGCCTGCAGGGCAGTTATACCTATGGTTAGGTAACGTGTCCACTGGTTTAGCTTATTACGGCCGCTTTCGCCCTCTTTTTGCAATTTGGTAAAATAAGGTACCGCGATGCCTAATAATTGCACCACAATTGAAGCCGAGATATAAGGCATTACACCCAATGCAAAAATAGACGAATGTGAAAACGCCCCTCCTGCAAACATATTCAGCAATCCTACTAATCCTTCTGCTTTCTGGTTAGCTACTAATGCAGGATTAACCCCTGGCAAAACAACGAAAGTACCAACGCGATATATTGCAAGAAATAAGAGTGTGTTTATAATACGCACTCTTAAATCTTCGATTTTCCAGATATTGGATAATGTGGTGAAAAATTTCTTCATCCTAAAATTATAGCTTAACTATGGTACCACCAGCTGCTTCAATAGCTTTTTGAGCTGTAGCAGTAAATGCATGTGCCTTAACTTCTAATTTGGCAGTTAATTCGCCACGGCCCAGAATTTTAACCAGGTCGTTACGTGATACCAAACCATGTAATTTCAAAGTATCAAAATCAACAACATCAAGTGTGTATTTTGTTACTAATTCTTGCAATACATCAAGGTTTACACCAGTATACTCTACGCGGTTAGGGTTTTTAAAACCAACCTTAGGCACACGGCGTTGTAAAGGCATCTGACCGCCTTCAAAACCTACCTTGCTGCTTGTACCTGAACGTGAACCGGCGCCTTTGTGGCCACGGGTTGACGTACCGCCACGGCCAGAACCTGTACCACGGCCAATTCTTTTCCTATTTTTAGTAGAACCTTCTGCAGGTTTTAAATTACTTAAATTCATGATATTAAATATTTTCTACCGCTACCAGGTGGTTAACTTTTCTAACCATACCAATTATAGCTGCAGTTGCCTCAACTTCCACACTGTGGTTAATTTTACGCAAGCCTAATGCTTCGATAGTCTTTTTTTGGCGCTCACTTCTGTCGATCACGCTCTTAATCTGTGTTATTTTGATTTTGGCCATGACTGATTATCCGTTAAATACTTTACCTAAACTAACGCCACGTTGCTGTGCTACAGTATGGGCATCACGTAATTGTGATAACGCAGATACAGTTGCTTTAACCACGTTGTGCGGATTTGATGAACCTTTTGATTTAGCTAACACGTTGTGGATACCTGCAGACTCTAACACTGCACGCATTGCACCACCCGCGATAACACCGGTACCGTTTGCTGCTGGTTTCAAGAAAACAAAACCACCGCTGAATTTGCCAATTTGCTCGTGAGGGATTGTGTTGTTGATAATAGGAACTTTAACTAAGTTCTTTTTAGCATCATCAATACCTTTTGCAATGGCTTCGGTAACCTCTTTTGCTTTGCCTAATCCGTAACCTACAACACCGTTTTCGTCGCCTACTACCACAATGGCAGAAAAGCTGAAAGTACGGCCACCTTTGGTTACTTTGGCAACACGCTGTATGCTTACCAAGCGGTCTTTTAATTCGATCTCGCTTGTTTTTACTCTTTTTATGTTGATTGTTGACATTTCTCTGTTCGATTAAAAGTTTAAACCACCTTCACGTGCACCTTCGGCCAGTGACTTAACACGACCATGGTACAAATAACCGTTCCTGTCGAAAACCACATCTTTAATACCTGCTGCGATAGCTTTCTGAGCTACCAGTTTGCCTACGGCTACTGATTGATCAGATTTTGTGCCATCAGCGGTAAAATCTTTTGACAAAGATGATGCTGATACGATAGTTTTACCGGTTAAATCGTCAATGATCTGCGCGTAAATACCTTTATTGCTCCTGTATACTGACAGGCGAGGACGCTCTGTTGATCCTGAAAGGCGTTTTCTGATACCTTTTTTAATCCTGTCTCTTCTTGATAATTTAGCTCCCATGACGATTATTTTTTAGATGCTGATTTACCTGCTTTTCTTCTCAATATCTCGCCTACAAACTTAATACCTTTACCTTTGTAAGGCTCTGGAGTACGTAACGAACGTATTTTTGCAGCTACCTGGCCAATTAACTGTTTGTCAATTGATTCAAGTATGATAGTTGGGTTTTTACCCTTATCAGCAGTGGTTGTAACTTTAATTTCTGTTGGCAATTCAAATACATAGTGGTGAGAGTAACCCAACACTAAATCTAATGTATTACCGGTATTGGTAGCACGGTAACCTACACCAACCAATTCCTGTTGGATTTTGTAACCTTCGGTTACGCCTACTACCATGTTGTTGATAAGCGCACGGTATAAACCATGTAATGCTTTGTGACGTTTTTGATCAGACGGGCGTTGAACCAGTAACTGACCATCTTCCTGTGCAATGGTGATATCGCTATCAACCGCTTGCTGCAATTGACCTTTAGGGCCTTTTACTGTAACAACATTATCTGCTGATACGGTAACAGTTACTCCTGCTGGCATTGCTATCGGTGCTTTTCCTACTCTTGACATTGCTTAATTTCTCCTATTAATAAACGTAGCATAAAACTTCGCCACCTACATTTTGCTGACGGGCTTCTTTATCAGACATTACGCCTTTAGAAGTTGACAGGATGGCGATACCTAAACCATTTAATACTCTTGGCATTTTTTCCATGCCTGCGTATTTCCTCAAACCTGGTTTACTGATGCGCGTAATGCTACGGATAGCAGAAATTTTAGTTATCGGGTGGTACTTTAAAGCAACTTTGATGCTGCCTTGCGGACCATTTTCCTCAAACTTGTAATTGGCAATGTAACCTTTGTCGAAAAGCACCTTGGTGATTTCCTTCTTCAGATTTGATGCAGGAATTTCAACAACCCTATGGTTGGCTTTAATAGCATTCCTTACTCTTGTAAGATAATCTGCGATTGGATCTGTATTCATTTTATTGGGTTATGATGGTGGTTTCCTTCCCGTAACATCCGGGGCGACCTTCCATCGGTTAATTCTTTTTTATAGTATCAAGTAGTTAGTATCAAGTATCAAGATTTTGTCTTGTTTTCTGATGCTAACTACCTCTACTCTTCAATACCGTTCGCAAGGTATGTCTTGCTACTTGATACTATATACTTGATACTGAAATTACCAGCTTGCTTTCTTTACTCCCGGGATTTTGCCATCAAGAGCCATTTCACGGAATGTTACCCGTGAAATACCAAACTGACGCATATAACCACGTGGGCGGCCGGTTAATTTACAACGGTTGTGTAATTTTACCGGAGATGATGCCTTAGGTAATTTATCTAAACCAACGTAATCGCCGGCTTCTTTAAGGGCTGCTCTTTTCTCTGCGTATTTAGCAACCAATTTAGCGCGCTTTACTTCACGAGCTTTTACACCTTCTTTAGCCATTGCTATTTTGATTTTTAAATGGTAATCCAAATTGTTTCAACAACTCCAATGCTTCAACATCGTTTGTTGCGGAGGTTACAAAGGTAATATCCATACCTTGGATTTTATTGATTTTGTCAATATTTATCTCAGGGAATATAATTTGCTCTGTAATACCTAAAGTATAGTTACCTCTGCCGTCAAAACCTTTGTCGTTGATGCCTTTAAAGTCACGGATACGTGGCAGGGCAACAGCGATTAAACGATCTAAAAACTCATACATTGTGTTGTCACGCAAGGTAACACGTACGCCAACCGGCATATTTTTACGCAATTTAAAGTTCGAGATATCTTTTTTAGATTTTGAAGATACTGCCTGCTGGCCAGTGATGGTTGTTAACTCGGTGATGGTGTTCTCGATCAGTTTTTTATCGGTAGTAGCACCGCCAACACCCTGGTTAATGGCAATTTTTTCCAGTTTAGGAACCTGCATTACGCTTTTGTACTGAAATTTATCTTTCAGTGCGGTACGAATTTCGTCTTTGTATTTTGTTTTTAATCTTGGTACGTAAGTCATTACTTAATTTCCTCCCCTGATTTTTTTGCTACCCTTACTAATTTGCCGGCATCGTTCAATTTACGGCCAACACGGGTTGTATTACCTGATTTAGGGTCAACCAGCATTAGGTTTGAAATATGTATAGCAGCTTCTTGTTTAACAATTCCGCCGTTAGGGTTAGCAGCATTAGGTTTGGTATGTTTTGATACCATATTGGCACCTTCAACAACAGCCCTGTTTTTTGCTATTATCACCTCAACTACTTTACCTTGCGATCCTTTTGAATCGCCGGCTATAACTTTTACCAGGTCGCCTTTGCGAATTTTCAGTTTGCCTGGTGTTGCAACTTTTTTCTTTTCCATGATTACAATACCTCCGGTGCTAATGATACAATTTTCATAAATTGTTTCTCACGCAGTTCTCTTGCAACAGGGCCAAAGATACGTGTGCCTCTTGGCTCATCCTGGTTATTTAACAAAACAGCTGCGTTATCGTCGAAACGGATGTATGAACCATCTTTTCTGCGGATCTCTTTTTTGGTGCGTACTACTACGGCTTTTGATACAGTACCTTTTTTTACGTTACCTGAAGGTAAAGCGCTTTTTACGGTTACTACTATCTTATCGCCTATAGATGCATACCTTTTGCCGGTACCACCTAACACGCGGATCACTAAAACTTCTTTAGCGCCACTGTTATCGGCTACGTTTAATCTTGATTCCTGTTGTACCATCTTATTTAGCCCTTTCTAAAATTTGAACTAATCTCCAGTTTTTGCTCTTGCTCAGCGGGCGGGTTTCCATAATCAATACGGTATCGCCAATGCCACAAGTGTTGGTCTCATCATGAGCCATAAATTTTGTGGTTTTTTTCACGAATTTACCGTAGATAGGGTGTTTCACTTTACGCTCAACAGCCACTACAATAGATTTTTCCATCTTATTGCTAACCACCAGGCCGGTACGTGTTTTTCTTAAATTTCTTTCCATTTTTCTGAATGCTTAAAAAATTAATTCTTTTCAGAAGCCGACGCCGCTTTGCGTTTTGTTAATTCAGTATTTAACTGAGCAATTCCCTTGCGTACCTTTGTTATACGGGATGGATTCTCGATAGCCGATACTGCGTGAGCAAATTTCAATTTGGTAAGGGTTGACCTTTCCTCGCCGATTTTTGCTACCAGTTCTTCTGTAGATAGTCCCAAAATTTCTGAGTTCTTCATCTTCTTGTGTTATTTGTTGTAATAGTAGAAAGTTTCAACGTTGTATTGTTTTGGTTTGATGGTTGAAAGTTCGGCATCTAACTTTACAACTTGTGAAAACTTTACAACTTTTCAACTCTTCCAATTTATGCTTCTACGTAATCCCTACGTACAATAAATCTTGTTTGTACCGGAAGTTTTTGTGCTGCAAGGCGCAAAGCCTCTTTAGCAACTTCCATAGGCACACCTTCGGCCTCAAAAATGATCCTTCCGGGGCGTACTACCGCTACCCAGTACTCAGGAGCACCTTTACCTTTACCCATACGTACCTCTGCTGGTTTCTTGGTTACAGGCTTGTCAGGGAAAATCCTGATCCACACCTGGCCTTCACGTTTCATAAAACGTGTTACAGCAATACGTGCAGCCTCGATCTGGCGGCTGGTAATCCATGCCGCTTCGAGTGATTTTACACCGAAAGATCCGAATGAAAGTTCAGCACCACGAGTGGCTAAACCTTTCATCCTGCCTTTTTGCATCTTTCTGAACTTCGTTCTTTTTGGCTGTAGCATTTTCTTAAGCTTTTATATCGTTACGATATTTGTCTTTCTATTTTATAATTATCTCTTTCCTGGGCCACCTGGACGGTTACCGCCACCTTGACCACCTGGACGGCTGCCACCTTGACCACCCGGACGGCTACCGCCACCACGAGGACCACCTTGACCACCTGCTCCAGGACCGCCTCTGCGATCGCCGCCACCTGGTTTCCTGTCATTTCTGCGTTCGCCACCACGTTCGCCACCGCGAGCGTTATCACGACCACCGAATGCCGGTGCACCATCTGGCCTGCCACCTTTACCGCTTGCGCTGCTTGCACCACCAATGTTTGGCGATAAATCGCGTTTGCCGTAAACTTCGCCTTTACAGATCCATACTTTAACACCTATTTTACCATAAGTAGTTAATGCTTCTGCTAATGCGTAGTCAATATCAGCACGGAAAGTGTGCAAAGGAATTCTTCCTTCTTTATATTGTTCGCTACGTGCCATCTCAGCGCCACCTAAACGGCCTGATGTCATGATCTTAATACCTTCGGCACCCATTCTCATGGTTGAAGCTATAGTAGTTTTCATGGCACGGCGGAAAGAGATACGTGCTTCTAATTGTTTTGCAATACCTTCTGCCACTAATTGTGCATCAAGCTCGGGGCGTTTGATTTCGAAGATGTTGATCTGAACTTCCTTTTTGGTAAGTTTTTTCAACTCTTCTTTAATCTTATCAACTTCGGCACCGCCTTTACCAATCACAATACCCGGACGGGCAGTGTGTATAGTTACAGTGATGCGTTTTAATGTGCGTTCGATAACCACTTTTGATACACCACCTTTAGCGATACGTGCTGAAAGGTATTTGCGGATTTTTTCGTCTTCAACTAATTTGTCGGCATAATGATTGCCACCGAACCAATTAGAATCCCAACCTCTGATGATTCCTAATCTGTTACCTATTGGATGTGCTTTCTGTCCCATTTCAAATTAATTGTTTTCGTTTTTACTATCCACAACCAGTGTTACATGGTTTGAGCGTTTACGGATACGGTATCCCCTTCCTTGCGGAGCAGGGCGTAACCTTTTTAGCTGACGGCCACCGCCTACTGAGATTTCTTTAATAAACAAGCCATGATCTTCGGCTTTTTTACCTTCGTTTTTTGCTTCCCAGTTAGTAATTGCCGATACTAATAATTTCTCTACGCGGATGGCAGCTTCTTTATTAGTAAACTTTAAGATACTTAAAGCTGAAAATACATTTTTACCACGAACCAGGTCAACTACCAAACGCATCTTGCGTGGTGAAGTTGGGCAGTCCTGTAACTTGGCAACAGATGCACCACCGGTTACGGCTTTTGCAGCTTCTTTTTGTTGCCTGATCAGTACAGACTTTTTAATTTTTGTTGTTGCTTCCATTGCCTGTTATTTTTTCTTCTCTGCGTGACCGCGGAATGTACGGGTTGGAGCAAATTCTCCCAACTTGTGACCAACCATGTTTTCTGTTACATACACCGGGATAAACTTGTTACCATTGTGTACTGCGAATGTGTGACCAACGAAATCAGGAGAGATCATGGAACGACGTGACCATGTTTTTACAACTGATTTTTTGCTTGATTCATTCAAGGTCAGAACTTTTCTTTCCAGGTTATGATCAATATAAGGTCCTTTTTTAATTGAACGTGCCATTATTTTTTCCTTCTTTCAATGATATAACGATCCGACCCTTTTTTCTTATCACGAGTTTTGTAGCCTTTAGCTAACAACCCTTTACGTGAACGTGGATGACCACCTGAGGCTCTACCCTCACCACCACCCATAGGGTGATCTACCGGGTTCATGGCAACACCACGAACACGCGGCCTGCGGCCTAACCAACGTTTGCGGCCTGCTTTACCTAACACCGCGTTTGCTCTTTCGCCATTTGAAACGGTACCGATAGTTGCCAAACAAGTTGACAATATCATACGTGTTTCGCCTGAAGGCAATTTGATGATGGCATATTTACCATCGCGCGCCGAAAGCTGGGCATAAGTACCGGCACTGCGGGCAATAACACCACCCTGGCCTGGGTTTAACTCAATGTTGTGGATGATAGAACCTAACGGGATGTTCTTCAAAGGCATGGTGTTACCAACCTCTGGAGTAGCTGTCTCGCCGGCTACAACTACCGTTCCAACTGTTAAGCCTTCCGGAGCTATCATGTATCGTTTTTCACCATCAACAAAATGTAACAGTGCTATACGTGCCGAACGGTTAGGATCGTACTCGATAGTTGCAACTTTTGCAGGGATGTCAAATTTATTACGTTTGAAATCAATCAACCTGTATGCTTGCTTATGACCACCACCTAAGTAGCGCATAGTCATTTTACCGGTGTTGTTACGTCCGCCCGATCTTGTGTTGGATGATACAACCAACGACTTTTCAGGAACGTTTGTTGTAATATCTGAGTTAGATACGTCAACTCTGAAACGGGTACCCGGGGTAACCGGTTTAAATCTCTTTACTGCCATCTCTATAATTATATATTGCTGTAAAAATCAATTGTTTGACCGTCATTCAAAGTAATGATCGCTTTTTTATACGTAGCAGCACGGCCAGATACGGCGCCTGCCTTAGTATTGCGAGTTTTAAGTTTGCCGACGTATTTCATAGTGTTTACCGCCTTAACGTTAACACCGTACATTGCCTCAATGGCGCCTTTAATCTGAATTTTGTTTGCTCTGTGATCAACTTTGAAAGCATAACGGTTAAGTTTCTCGGTTAATTGAGTTACTTTTTCAGTAAGTAGGGGTTTCTTTAAAATTTCCATAATTACTTAGCTAATGCTTCCTCCAAAGTTTTAACAGCGCCTGTAGTTAATAACAGTTTACCAGCGTTTAACACATCATAAGTGTTTAGCTGCTCAACCGAAATTACTTTCGTTTTCTTCAGGTTTCTGCTTGATAAATACACATTGTTATTTTCGGCGCCTGCTACTACTAATAATGTTTTGTCATTAGTAACATTCAGGTCGGCCTCCATTTTAATGTAGTTTTTAGTTTTGATGCTATCAAAATTAAAATCTTCCAATACTAAAATGTTGTTATCTTTTGCTTTGTATGATAAAGCCGATTTACGGGCCAGTGATTTTAACTTCTTGTTTAATTTGAAGCTGTAATCGCGTGGTTGCGGACCGAAAACGCGACCACCACCATTAAATAATGGAGATTTAACGCTACCTGCACGGGCACCACCTGTACCTTTTTGTTTATATAATTTGCGGGTTGAACCTGCAATTTCGTTACGCTGTTTTGATTTGTGTGTACCCTGACGTTGGTTAGCTAAAAATTGCTTAACATCAAGATAAATCGCGTGATCGTTTGGCTCAATACCGAATACCGACTCAGGAAGCTGCACCTTGGCACCTGTTTCTTTACCTGATACGTTTAATACGTTTACTTCCATCTTATTTATCCACTATTACGAATGAACCCTTAGCTCCGGGGATGGAACCTTTAACAACCAACAGGTTTTGCTCAGCGTAAACCTTAATCACTTGTAAGTTCTGTGTTTTAACACGAACGTTACCGGTTTGACCTGCCATGCGCATGCCTTTAAATACACGCGATGGCCATGATGACGCACCTAAGGAACCTGGCGCACGTAAACGATTGTGCTGACCGTGAGTTTGCATACCCACACCACCAAAACCGTGACGTTTTACCACACCCTGAAATCCTTTACCTTTTGAAGTACCAACCACATCAACAAAATCTCCCGCGGCAAAAATATCAACGGTAACAGTGTCACCTAATGATTTTTCGTCCTCGAAAGTTTTGAATTCAACAAGCTTACGCTTTGGAGTTGTACCGGCTTTTTGGAAGTGTCCTTTTAACGGACCGGAGGTGTTTTTTTCCTTTTTGTCGCCATATGCCAGCTGTACAGCTGCATATCCGTCTGTATCAACAGACTTAACTTGTGTTACCACGCAAGGGCCAGCTTCGATTACGGTGCAAGGAATATTCTTCCCTGTTTCGTCGAAAATGCTGGTCATTCCTACTTTTTTACCAATAATTCCTGACATTTCTTTAATTTATTTGTGTCCATCGAAGCAGTAGGGCTTCGTTCAAGACATATTATTCCCCCCGAAAGGGACGGCAAAGATAGAAACTTTACAGTAATAATCAAATAGTTAGTGAGTTATTTTTTTATAAATTTTATATACTTGTTTTAACGGAAGGTTTCGGGGTATTTAGCTGGAGGTTAAGCGATTTAATTGGGGTGTTACTTCCATCTCCCAAACGCCAATGCAGGGTGCCGGAAAATGGCCGTTTAACTGACGGCGTAAAATTTCATGAGCCTGATTTTTTATTAGGGAATTACTCCCCCAGCGGGGGAAAAGCTTTGTAGTAAAAAACCCGGGATGGAGCTCCGTGCCAGAGGTACGGAACCTTAGGTGGCGTACCTCTGGCACGCAAAAACGTTAATCCATTTATGCTACAAAGCTTTTGCTCCTCTGGAGCATCCTGTCAATTGCTTAACTTAAAGCGATTTCCCCATTGGCAAAATAAGTTCTGTTGCTATCCCCATTTTCTTTCCCTATATTCATCCATCTAACAATTAAGCAGTTAAACACGATGAAACAATTTGCTCAAACGCTTTCTATCATCTTTATCACCACTCTATTATTTGCCTGCAAGCAAAAACCCACAGAAAAAAATACTATAGCGCATGACCGCATGGGCAAAGCCTCCCGCGAAGACAAAAACGGATGGATTTACGTGCACCTGGCGGGTTCGCCTGCCGATATTGGCTATCAGCATGGTTACCTGCTATCTAAAGAAATAGATACCTTAATAAAGGTGATGCAGTATTACCTGCCCTATACCAGTAAAAAAGACTGGGCTTTTTACCGCAAGGCATCGGCCCGGTTTATGTGGAACAAGATTGGTAAAGAATACCAGGACGAGATTCGTGGCATAATCGAAGGTTTGAAAGCCAAAGGCCTGAAATACGATACCCTGGATATTACCGCACTTAATGCCAACATCGAACTGGCCCAATATTATGTGCCCGGTTTGATGAATAAAGTAAAACCCGGCAGCGGCGATAACAAAGCACCGGGAAATTGCAGCGCCTTTATAGCTACAGGAAAATATACCAAAGATGGCAAAATAGTGATAGGCCATAATAACTGGACGGATTATATTGTGGGCGAACGCTGGAATGTAATTGCCGATATCGCACCCGAAAAAGGCAATCATATACTAATGGATACCGCGCCGGGCTTTATCCATAGCGGCGACGATTTTGTAGAAACCAGCAGCGGCATTGTGATAACCGAAACTACCATTACCGGCTTTAAAGGTTTTGATACCACCCGCACCCCCGAGTTTGTACGCGCACGCAAAGCCGCCCAATACAGCAACAGTATTGATGATGTGATAAAAATAATGACTACCGATAACAACGGCGGTTACGCTAACGACTGGCTCATTGGCGATACCAAAACCAACGAGGTGGCTAAACTGGAGCTGGGCCTTAAAACCATGAAAGTATGGCGATCAAAAGATACCGCCATGATAGGCTCAAACTTCCCTGCCGACCCGAACCTGATTAAACAGGAAACAACATTTAATGTAAATGATAAAACCAACTCGCCCAACGCCCGCAAACTGCGCATGGAAAAACTGGTTTGTGTTAACTACAAAGGCAAACTTGATGCCGATAACGGTAAAACAATTGAAGGCGATACCTTTGATGCGCTTAACAATAAAACCGCGCTAAACCGCTGCGTTATTGATGGCCATATTGATAAAGACCCTAAAGGCTGCCCCGAGTGGAGCGAAGGCCCCTACTACCCCATGGGCGCCGTACAAGGCAAAGTTGCCACTGCCGATATGGTTAGCAAACTCCAGCTGTGGGCACACATGGGCCATCCAAGCGGCGATGATTTCCTGGCAGCACCGTTTCTGAAGCAGCATCCCGAATATAACTACCAGGCCAAATATTTACGGAATATGAAAGCCTATCCGTGGACGTTGTTTGCGGCTAAATAACGTTGATATCTATAACTTACGAAGTTTTAAAAACTTCGTAAGTTTTGATTACTCTTCCGTTTTGCCCGTTAACTCCTCAAGTAACTCTTGCGTTTCTGCTTCGGCATCTATTTCGCGGGCACGCTTTTTTAGTGAGGGATATAAAGCATAACCAATAAGCAGGCCGCTGATGAGTCCTCCAATATGCGCGGCGTTATCTATCCCGCCTGTTAAACCAAACAATAGGTTATACCCAACAAAAATACCTGTACTTACCAGGAATGATTTTTTAAAGTCGTGGGGGAACAGGTTTGTGGTAAGGAGGGCCAAAAATATGCCGTACATGCCAAATATTGCACCTGACGCGCCAACCCCTATAGTGGCCGGATGCCACCAAACACTTGCCAGGCTGGCTAAAATCCCTGTAAACAGATAAGCAATTAAGTATCTCGTACTCCCCATTAGTGGCTCCAGGAAAATCCCTACAAACATTAACCCGTACATATTAAACAAAATATGCATCAGGCCACCATGTAAAAACACGCTCGTCAGCAATCGCCAGTACTCGCCATTTTGAACAGCGGGTCTAAAGTTTGCTCCCCATTTTAACAAATCGTTGCCGTCAAAACTAATAAAACCAAGACCACAGCATACCATAATAATGTAGATCAGCAAATTAAGGTCGATAATAATTGGGGTGAAGTAGTAACCTTTGCGAGGAAAAAATATATTCCTGAAATCCTCCCAGCCTGAGGCTGGTTCTTCCGGGGCTTCTTTAAAATCTACATTTACAAACTCCTTTAATGGTATAAACAACAAAGCTATCAGGAACACGCAGGTCCCGATTCCAAATGATCCAAACACCCATGGCAGCTTTTGGCCCAGCCTTGCTTCAAATGGTTCGTTAACGGGTTTAAGAATAATAGGATTGGCAGTAATGCTATCCCTCGATTTTACAGCCGCAGCATAGTTTTTTTCTTCTTTGCTTAATCCTATCCTGTCCAGGTAAACAAAATCATCTAATTTTTTGGCATTAAACTCCTGTTGGCTTTCCCGGGCAAAAACCTTAAACCGTTCTTCCTTTTCATTTGGCTCCAACTTATTGCTAATCGTTTTGCTGAATCTGAGCGTAATCCAGGCAATTGGTTTTTGCGGCGTTTGATAAGCTTGCAAACCCATCGTATTTAAATTAACGGGCTTTTTAGTTTTAATCAGCATAGCACCCTGTTCAGCTTCCTTACCAAACAGGGCTATAGCAGCTTTACTTTTAATTATGTCGATACTTTTGATATTAGCTGGATCTAAGTAGGCTAAGTTATCCACGGCCAGCTTTTGTCCGTTTACCACTATGAGCGCACGTTTAATACTGTCAGGCAAGTTCATCGGCCGACGGACGGGACCTGCAGGCTTTTCATCAAAAACGGGGCTTGCAGTATAAATCCCCATGTCAAAGTTCTCGTTATACTTTCCGCTTACTTCAAATGTGGTTTTAACGCCGGCCCGGCTGGTATCGATATAAAAATGCCGTACTTTATAATACCTGCTTTGAGGGAACTGGTTGATCTGGCTGATACGATCAAGTGTGGTTAAAGTTCCGGATGCAACCTCAAGATAAGCTTGCGCAAGAAGAGTAGGTACTGCTACCGTTACCCATAGAAGCATAATCATTGCTCCTAACGGGTCGCCCTTCTTTTTGAATTTAAGTAGTTTTAACCTTGGTCGCAAAAAAATAAATACCGGGATAATTGACAGTGCGCCAGGCATAAAAAAATTTAGCCAATCTTCGTCAACTTCAAAAAGATGAAGTTTGATAATAAGTAACCAGTTTATAAAGGTGTAGCCACATACAGTACACACCGCAATAATGATGAAGGGAAGAAATATTGATTTAAATTTTATACTAAAACTTTTCATTGGTTTAGGCAACTGGTTGGCGACACTTGTTTAATAAAGCACTAAAATATATTAAGTATTCGATTCCACAACATTTCTTCGATTTTTTAATTGAGCATCTATATAAATAAATAGTACTATGTTATAAATAGTACTATACAATATCATATATTTGTTCGTATCAAATCGAATGAATATGAAAAAGCTTTTTGTAACCTTGCTGTTTTGCGCCGGTTTGGCTAACGTTGGCGCTTTTAACCAGGTATTTGCCCAGGAAAAGTCTGCAAACCCAATCGCAACTACTTACCAGGAAACGCCGGCTAAGATCAATGATCTGGTACATACCAAACTGGCTGTAAGTTTTGATTATAAAAAACGCTACCTATACGGTAAAGAGTGGCTTACGCTAAAACCTCACTTTTACCCAACCGATACATTAAGGCTGGATGTCAAGGGGATGGATTTGAAGAATATTTCGGTTGCAAAAAATGGCAAAAACTATCCTCTTAAATTTAGTTACGACAGCCTTACCGTTGCCATTAAATTAGATAGGGTTTACCATAACAACGAAAGCTACACGCTATTCATAGACTACACCGCTAAACCAAACGAGTTAAAAACCTCGCGTAAACACGGGAAAGGCCTGTACTTTATTAACCCCGATGGAACAGAAAAAAATAAGCCAACCCAAGTATGGACAGAAGGCGAGCCGGAAAGCTCATCGGTCTGGTTCCCTACCATTGATAAACCCAATCAAAAAACAACCAGCGAAATAGCCATGACCGTTCCCGCAAAATATGTCACCCTATCCAATGGCAGGCTTGCATCACAAAAAATCAACGCCGACAAAACCCGCACCGATACCTGGAAAATGGAATGGCCCAATGCGCCTTACCTGTTTATGATGGCCGTGGGCGATTTCGCGATTTACAAAGACAGTTGGCACGGCAAAGAGGTAAGCTACTATGTTGAGCCCAAGTATGCGCCTTACGCAAAAGATATATTTGGTTTTACACCGGATGCCATGAGCTTTTTTTCGAAAATTACCGGGGTGGATTATCCCTGGAATAAATACGCGCAAATTACCGTTCGTGATTATGTAAGCGGAGCTATGGAAAACACAACGGCAATGGTGACCGGCGAAGGTGCCCAGGCTACCAGGCGCGAACTGGTTGACCGGATTCATAACGATTTTGGCAGCATCCACGAACTGTTTCACCAATGGTTTGGCGATTATGTAACTACCGAAAGCTGGAGCAACCTCACCCTCAATGAATCATTTGCCGACCTGGGCGAAATACTTTGGGCCGAACATCGCTACGGACAGGATGCTGCCGACGAACATATCCAGGAGGGTTTACAGGGCTACCTGGGCAGCCCGCAAAATGCCACAAAAAACCTGGTGCGTTTTTATTATCACGATAGCCAGGATGTATTTGATGGGGTTACCTACCAAAAAGGCGGCCGTATACTGAATATGTTGCGCCATCACTTAGGGAACGATGCTTTTTACAAGGGACTGAATATTTACCTGACAACAAATGCATTTAAAAGTGCAGAAGCCCAACAACTTCGACTGGCTATGGAGGAGGCCAGCGGCCTTGATTTGAACTGGTTTTTTAACCAATGGTATTACGGCGCCGGGCATCCCGAACTAAACATTAGCTATAGTTGGGATGAAACCAGTAAAAAACAAAGCATATACCTGCAACAAACCCAAAGCGGGCAAATTTTCACATTTCCGTTTGCGGTAGATATTTACGTAGCTGGCAAAAAAGAACGTCACCAGGTTTGGATGCGCAGTAAGGCAGATACCTTAACTTTCACCCTACCGTTAAAACCCGACCTGGTAAACGTTGATGGCGACAAGCTGTTGCTTGCCAAAAAAACCGATCATAAGACTATAGAAGACTATGCATTTCAATACCAACTGGCTCCTTTATATCTTGATCGTTACGAGGCTATTGAAGCGGCAACATCGTCGCAAAAAACGCCGTTAGGCCAAAAGATATTACTCGGTGCGTTAAAAGACAAATACTTTGGTTTACGCCTTAAAGCCCTGCGGGCTTTAAACATGGACAACGATACCATCCGCACTGCGGCGTACCCATTGATTGCTGACATTGCCCAAAAAGACGACAACCCGTTGGCACAGGCACAAGCCATTGTGCTTTTGGGGAAATATAGAAAACCCACCGAGCTTGAACTATTAAAGCAAGCTTTAAAAAGCCAGTCGTACACCGTACAGGGTGCCGCTTTGTGGGCGATAAACCAGATAAACCCCACCGAGGCTATGACGTTGGCACCACTGTATGAAAAAGATAATGAAGGAGATTTAACCAACGCCCTGTTCACCGTTTATACAGCAAATGCCGGGGACGACAAATGGGACTATATATTCACGTTTTATATGAGTCGTTTCCAGGAATCACGGTATAAGCTTACCGACAAATTTGCTGCTTACATAGGCAGGATAAAAAGCCAGGAACATGCACTGCAGGGGATTACCGAGATAAAAAAACTGGGCGTTGAATTTAAAAAGTACGTTGGCCCTCAAATTATAGCTGTATTAACCAAGTTAAAAACACAAAGGGCCGGGTTAAACGATACAGCATCGGCAAGCGCAATTGATGATGCAATTGCCGAAATTAATAAGGCAAAGTAATTAGTTATACTGTGTTTTAGATACTTTTAAGTTAATAGTACTAAGTCCTGAGTCAAAAGTTGAATTCCTTCTTCTTTTGACTTAGGACTTATGACTGGGTGCTTATGACCTAACACTACACTATTTTGTTGGATCATTCACCACCCCCGCAAACAATACCAGTCCGGTTTTCATTTCGCGGATAGCAAAAATAAAGGGATGATCTAATTTAAAATTGTAGGACAAAACAGCAGTAGGACCAACGGTTACCGAAGTTACGGCAGCAGCAGTTGTGCCTTCTTCATCTACTTCAATATAAGCTTTATGCTTTACTTCGGTAATGGTGAGGCCACCGGCGGCATTTATCCGGGTAAAATCGGCAAGGTCGCTAAATGCATTGGCCATACCCAGCGTTGATAAAACACCTTTTAATTCTGTATCATAACTAAACTTAAATTTGGGCATGCTAACATCAACATAGCTTTTCGATAAACCAGCCATCAGGCTTTGCCATTTGGCCGAATCGAGGCCGGCGGCATATTCCTGCACCGATTTACCCGCCGGTGTTAATATCACCATACTGAACTTATTATTGTTATAGGGCAACTCCAGCACCCGGGCATCACTGGCAATACTAATATTTAACGGAGTATATGTTAGATTCATAAAATTGGCCTGCATTGTACCGCCTGAAGGCAGGTAGAAAGTACCTTTCTGAGTTTTAGCAGCATCAAATTTATTTGCCCAGCTGCTTTTAAAATAGATGGCATTAATGAGGTACATTATTGCACCGTCAGTCGAATCGTCTATAATCTTAGCTATCTTACCGTCGGTGGCGTTACTTACCCAATTATTGATAATATCTTTTGTGCCTGCATTCTTAAAATCGACAGACTCTATCCTGGCGTTGTAATTAGCAGAATTTGTTTGCAAAAATGCAGGCACCGGGGTAAAGTTATTGGCATACCAAATGGAGTTGGCAAATTTCAATGTGGTTTTTGAGTCGAGTTGCGGCAGCTCGGTTATCATTTTGTGGTAATAACTATTTACTTGGTCTTCCGTAAAATTGTTAAAATCCATAGTGTTGCGGATATCATGCAGGGTTTGACCAGCTGCGCCGTTACTGGTCATACCTATGGCCATGCTCACGCTTAAAGGAGATATAAAAAGGTTATCATTGCCGTTAATATTTAAAGCAGCCTTAAATAATTTAAGGGTAAAAGCATTATCCGCAGCAACTTTTTGCTGCTCTGTAGTGGTCAATACAAGATCTTTACCGTTGTCGGGTTTGCTGTCAATTTTCTTACACGCAGTAATTACAACGAGTGATAAACTTAGGATGGTAATGGCTTTACGGATCATAAAGAAAGGTTTATATCTACATTACGATAAACTATCCACTAAACGTTACACCTGTTTTATTTTTTTGGCGATTGAATAATGGCTACCTCCATATCGTATAATTCCTTATCGCGGGTGCCCTTGTTTAAAAATGCAGGAGCCAGGTGGGTAATTGCATAGCTTTTGAAGATTTTTAGCGGCTTTACATAAAACCCTTTTTTTACATACTCCTGCAACACGCCTGCATCGGCATAAAGCATTACCTGGCCGGGCAGGTTAGCCATGTCATCAGGCGTGGTTTCTTTAAAAGAAGCGTCCAGGTAAAAGTTGAAATCATCATGAAACTGGCCGGCAGCTACATATACGGGCAGTTTGTCCGGGTTATTATGGTTGATGTAGATAGCCGCCTCGCTGCCGCCCTGGTAAAGCAGTAAGGCAGGGTAAAAGCACAGGTTTAAAAATAGGTTTACAATAAATGATGCCAGTGCTGTTTTAAAAATAGTTTGCTGCATGCCTGTGGAAATGCGGCCGGGCAAAAACAACAGTAACAGCACAAACATCAAAATAATAGCCCCGGTTAGCCAGTTAAAGGCCGATGGCCTAAAAAAGTAGCCTAAAGCGCTTATAATAATCAGCATGATTGTTATAACCACCGTTTGGGTGACTTGTACAGCCTTAGTGTTTTTAGGTGATGCGAGGTCATAAAGATATTGGGCGGTAATGATGGCAAAAAAAGGGAATACAATATTCAGGTAATGCGGCAGTTGGAATTGTGATGCCGAAAATAGTAAAAACGTAAGTAAAGCCCCGCAGATACAATACCACTCGTGTGCCTGCACATTTTTTGCTCCTTTTTTGATGAACTGGAATACAGCTACAAACAACAAAAGCGACCAGGGCAAAAAAGCCCAAAGGGTTGTATGAATAAAAAACGATGGATCGCCGCTGCCTTTAATGGGGCCGGTGTTAAAAAAACGGCCAAACTGACTATCCCAAAAAAAGAACTTGACACCCGATACACCGGTGCGGCCAAATACAATCTTTTCGGGATGCAGATCAAACTGCTGGTACAGGCACCAAATTTCGGGCAAAATAAAAATAAGTACCAGCACTACAGCCAGCAACCATCGCCAGTGAAACAGCTGTTTCCATTGCCGGGTAATAAGCAAGTGCCCAACAATAGCGCCACCAATGGTGATGAGGGCAAACATTCCTTTTGTCATCACCGCACAGGCTGTGAATGCGCAGGCCAGCACCAGGTGCCAGATGCTATTGCTGTTTTGTGCTTTATAAAAATGATATACAGCTGCTATAATGAGCCCCGTTAAATAAGCTTCGGCCCGTACATCGGTATTGGATAGGATGATATGCTGTGCTGTGAGTAATATCAGCACCGCCCACAACGCAATCTGTTTAATGTATAATGCTTTTGCCAAATAGTATGTATAAACTGCTCCCATCATCATAAACAATATGGCAGGTAACTTATAGGCCCATGTTTTAAAACCAAAACATTTAAAAAAAAGAGCAATTATCCAAAACGGAAAATGCGGTTTATCCAGCCAGTCGGTACCCCAGGCATACAGGTCAGCGTAATCATCACCTAGCACCATATTTTTGGCGATGGTTGCATAAAGGCTTGGGTCGGGGCCCATGATAGTGGTAAACAGCCCGGTAAAATTCATAGCAACTGCTGTACCTATAAACAGGTAAAGCCATTTTGTTTGGGTTGTGCTATTGCCGGGGGTCATTGATGACGTAAAGGTAAAGAAAAAGGCAATTGTACCATGCCAGGCGTTTATGTTGAGCCAAAACATAACAATTTATTAACTCAGCGGTTTTTTCTTCATCTTAGCTTAGCACATTAATATATTATAATGCAAAAGCGTACTCCAATATTATTCCTCAGCCTGCTTTGCCTGGCAACCATTACTTTAAACGCCCAAACGCGTGTTAAAAAAGCTGTATTTATTATTGCTGATGGCATTCCGGCCGATGTTATCGAAAAACTAAATACGCCCAATCTTAAACTAATAGCCTCGCACGGTACTTATTTGCGGGCGCATGTTGGTGGCGAAAAAGGGGGCTACTCGCAAACACCTACCATATCTGCCAACGGCTATAACAGCCTGCTTACCGCTACATGGGTTAATAAGCACAACGTTTGGGGCAACGACATTAAAGCGCCTAACTACAATTACTGGAACATTTTCCGGATGTTTAAAAACGCCTATCCCAATAAAAAAACCGCCATATTTTCAAGCTGGACAGATAACCGTACCAAACTCATTGGCGATAACCTGCCCGACGCCGGCAACATCCACCCGGATTATACTTACGATGGCTACGAATTGGATACCATTAAATTCCCGCACGATAAAGCCGGTAATTACATGCACCTGATAGATGAGCAGGTAGCATCATCGGCAGCAAACTGTATTAAAGATAAAGCGCCCGATTTGTCATGGGTATACCTGGAATACACCGATGATATGGGCCACCGTTATGGCGATAGCCCGCAATATTATGACGCGATAGAAAAAATGGATGCCCAGGTTGGCCGCATTTGGCAGGCTATGCAATATCGCCAAAAAAACTTTAAAGAGGACTGGGTGATATTTGTAACTACCGACCATGGCCGCGATGAGCAAACCGGTAAAGGCCATGGCGGTCAAACCACACGCCAACGCAGCACATGGATGGTAACCAGCTACAGGCCTTTAAATAATTACGCTAAGTATTATACACCCGGTATTGTGGATATTACCCCATCCATCAATAGCTTTTTAAATGTAAAAGTCCCTGAAGCACAATTGCGCGAGGCAGATGGTATTTCACTCATCGGCGCGGTATCTGTGGCCCAGCCCGAAGCCAATTTAGTTCAGGGTTTGCTTGATGTAAGCTGGAAAGCCATGGACGGCAAAGGCAAAGTAAAAATATGGGTAGCCGCCGCCAATAATTATAAAGAAGGCAAAGCCGATGAATATAAATTATTGGCTGAAGTCCCGGTTACTACCGAACATGCTTTAATCGATGTAAAAAACATGCCATCTAACTTCTACAAGGTTGTTATTGAAGGCGAATTGAATACGCTTAACCGTTGGGTGATTGTGAAATAAATTAAAAGGGGAACATCATTTATCTAAAAATTTTCAAATTCAACATTCATTAAATGAGCACACGCAGAAACTTCATAGGCACAAGCCTTACCGGCATGGCGGCTTTAACTTTATTACCGGCCGTTAACTCATTCGCCAATACAGACGGCAGCTATCTGCGCAAGCGTAATAGCAAACTTAAACTACGCTTCGCTCTCGTGTCCGACATTCACTACGGCCAGCCCGGCACTGATTTTGCCACCAACACGGGCAATATGGTTAGATGGCTAAACCAGGATCACGATAAAAATCATTTGGATATGGTGATTATAAACGGCGATTTGGTACATAACCGACCCGATCTGCTGCCCGAAATTAAATCACAATATTTTGATAAATTGAGTGTGCCCTATCATACCATCCCGGGCAACCATGATTTTGCCGATGCCTCGGTTTGGAAAAACAGTTTTGGTTACGAGGATAAGTACACCATTGAGTTTGGCGATATTGGTTTTGTACTGGCCAATACTGCCGATACCAAGGGGACCTACATTTGCCCCGACAATGTATTTATAAAAGCTGCCCTTGATAAGTTTACCGATAAAAAAATTGTGTTGGTGGTGCTACATATCCCGCCGATAAACTGGAATAAAAACGATGTGTTTGTGGATTGCCCCGAAACTATCGAATTACTTCATAAATATCCCAACGTAAAAGCCGCTTTTCACGGGCACGACCATTTACTGGACGGAGTGCGTTACACCGGCAACAAATTCCCTCATTTTTTCGACTCGCACATTGGTGGCAACTGGGGTACCGATTATAAGGGATACCGGATAGTGGAGATAGATGAGCAAAACGCTATTTATACCTACCAGGTAAATGCCAGCCAAAACCCGGTGCTGAATTCAAATAAATTTTAATCTCCCGCGAGGTTAGCGCAGCGTAACTCGTGGGTAAACCTGGCCGAAGCCTGTGGCTTCGCGGTTCAGCTGAAAGCTGAAACAATCTTGGTCACCGGTTACCCCCCACGACAGTTAACGCTAACGGAATAAGCTTATAGCGTCGGGAAGATATAAGCATCAAGCGATACATTGTTTTTATTGCCTGATACTTGTTAAACGATTGAGGTATCAAACGTACCGGTGCTGACCAACAACAGGCACAAATATTTGGATGCGCCTAAATTACGCGATCAGTTTAGTGTTAACCATGTTAAAATACAAAACATTAATTATCAATTATTTATAAAAAACAAATCTGAAATGTGTTAAGTTATGTTAACCTTATCTCCCGTGTTGCGTAGCGTAACTCGTGGGTAAACCTGGCCGAAGCCTGTGGCTTCGGGGTTCAGCTGAAAGCTGAAACCAAGTTGGTCACGGGTTAAAACCCCGCGACGGTTGGGACACGGCTTAAAGTCTTAATTCTTGATTCTTAACTCTTGACTCTATTTTTCACAAGGATATTTCAACCCCACCTGCGCCCTTGCCTTATCTATCATATCAATCATCTGGCGCGACACTTGATACGGGATGATCGGGCTTTCTGTTAGTCCGCTCCGTATCAAATTACAAAAGTGTTCCAGTTCGTAGTTCAAACCTCCCGCAGTAAAAGGTTCATTAATTTCAACCGAACGGCCATCCAAATAATCAATGGTAGCCCTCGCCGGGTTCCACCAGTTTTTGTGAATGGTTACGTGGCCAAGCGGACCAGCTATCAGCGCATCGCCCTTACCATGCAAATCGAAACCCGCGTATAACTGTGAATACCCACCCTTGTGCATCGTCTGGAATATGGCAAACATATCAATACCCGTTTGCCCAAATCGCCCCATGGTTTGTACATCCTGCAAATCGCCAAGCCAGTCTATCGCCAAAAAAGCTTCGTAAATACCTATACCCATTAAGCTACCGCCAACAAGTTCGAGACTGTAATTTGGATGATCGGGCGGACAATCGGCAACAGCCGACCCGGCACGCACGTAACCGACCGGCCCGATGGGATCTGTTGCCAGGTATTCTTTTAGCTTGGTATACAAGGGGTAAAAGGGAGGTTTCATTCCCTCCATAAATAGTAAGCCTGTCGCCTTAACCACTTCCAAAACCTCATCAAGTTCGGCTAAGTTTACCGTTGCCGGTTTTTCGCAAAGCACATGCTTCCCGGCTTTAAGGGCGGCGATGCTGTATGCCGCATGGCTATCCGGCAGCGTTGCAATATAAACGGCATCAATATCACTTGCCAGCAAATCGTCAATGCTATAGCAGGCAATCCCCCCATACTTGCTTACAAAATCATCAACCGTAACGGCACGCCTTGAGTACGATGCCACCAACGCCACACCATCAACGGCCGCAAAGCCCTGCATAAACCGTTGGGCTATCCTCCCGCAGCCAATAATGCCCCATTTTATCATAATAGTTTAATAAGTAAAAAGTTGTACGTTTTATGTTGTACGTCGTACGTTATTAACAGCAAATATATATAATACAAAACCCGTAAACTGATGGGTTTACGGGTTTTGTATTGCTTACTGTGTAACGTGCTACATATTTAACTATGGCACGTACGACGTAAAACGTCACACTTACAACCTATTGGTACTGAATATAAATAGGGTACGGCTTATATCTTGATAAAACCTCCTCTGGTGTTAGCATGTGGTGAGGGGCTTTTTTGATATCATTTTTGTAAAACAATTTAAAGCCTGTAAACTGTACCGGCTCCTGGTTAATAAAATAACGGTAGGTACCGGTTTTCAAATCAGGTTCGCCCCAGCCGTCCATATCCATTACTAACTGCACTTCGGGATGTAACTTGATATTTTTGTAATTAGTTACCATCTTTTTGGTAAAGCGGTGAACTATTAAAATTTTTGCAGGCAGGCCGTTTTTCTTCACAATTTTTGCCAGGTGGTCTGATACGAAGTTGATATCTGCCGCGTCATAAGTCCCGATTTTACGGCCAGGCTTACTACCATCTTTCATCGAAAACTCAGGGTCCATACCAAAATGCACCTGTGGCATTGCCAGGTACTTATCTAATAAAGGTAACTCGGCCTGTATGTTGCTCAATGCAACCTGAACATCCAAAAACACAATGGCATGGGCTTTTTTTGCCAATACCAACACACTGTCAATTTGTTTAAACGGCATCCGGTAGCGGAATTTACCGTCTTTACCGCCATCGCCCTGTGCTACTACTGCAATGTAGTGTAAAGCCGGTTGTACCGGTGTTTTTGGGTCGGCTTTTTCCCAATGTTTTACTTCACCTTTTAATTTGGCAAGCATTTCATTTGGAGGTAATTCGCCCAAAATACCCATCTTTTTGCTGTATAAGTTACCATAAAAAGCTACTACACGTTTAAATGGCAAAATAGCACCCCCTATAGGGTATGGTGTGTTTTTTACCGGCCATCTGCCTGTAGTATCGCCATGAGCATTGAATTTCATCAGCGAATCGTACAATTTTTTATCAATCGGCGGATAATCTGATTTTTTTATGCTGAGGGTATCCGCAGCCTCGGCTTTGGCCGCATCGGTTTTAGCGGCGGCTTTCTTACTATCGGTTTTTCCGGTTTTGTCGTTTTGCGAACAGCCCGCTAATAGTATAATAGACGATAAGAGCAGGGTGGCAGATAGTAGGACGTTTTTTAATTTCATGTGTCTTTGAAGTTCGGTAAATGGCAGGTGTATGTAAGATGTATTGTAAATGCAAACTAATTTTCAGCTACTTATAAAGCAATAAAAGCCGCTTTAGTTTGCTGCAAATATAAATATTGATAATTAATTACCTTTAAGTTTATGAAACTTTCCAAAAACTCCAAGTGGTAGTTTTGCCCCAGCGGTGGCCTGCAGGTAAAGCTCACCAATTTCAAGGTTTTGAACTTTGGGAAAAGCACTTTTGATCAGGTTTTCTATAATTACTGATGAAAAACCAAGCGAATAAGTATTCAGGATCAGGAAATGCTCTTCAGGATCAAGTAACTGCATCACATCGGCCATCATCTCATTTATGTTATCTTCCAGTTTCCACTTTTCGCCGTTAGGGCCATTGCCGTAAGCAGGCGGGTCAAGGATAATGCCATTGTATTTTTTGCCACGTTTTAACTCGCGCTTTACAAATTTAAGTGCATCCTCAACCACCCAGCGGATATTGCTCAAGCCCGATATTTCCTGGTTTTCATTTGCCCAGGTAACTACCTGTTTAATTGAGTCCACGTGTGTAGTATCCGCACCGGCAGCCTGCGCTATCAGCGAAGCCCCGCCTGTATAAGCAAACAGGTTAAGTACTTTGGGCTGCGGGGTTTTAAAACGCTTAATGTTTTGGGTTATGTAATCCCAATTAACCGCCTGCTCAGGAAAAATACCCAGGTGTTTAAACGAGGTTAAACCCAGGCGAAATTTAATGGCAGCATCATTGTTCTTGTATTCAATATGCCAGCGGTCGGGCGTTTTCTGGTCTTTTTTTAACCAGTCGCCTGCGGTGGCCGACCGTCCTTTAAATTTTATATGATGTAAGCGCTGCCACTCAGATGCGGGTAAGCCTTTGCTCCAAACCGCCTGCGGCTCGGGGCGTATTAATATAATATTCCCAAAACGCTCCAGCTTTTCAAAATTGCCGCAATCAATCAGCTCGTAATCTTTCCAGTGCGTTGGGGTAAGTAGTTGAATCATTCTTTTTTAGTATCAAGTAGTTAGTATCAAGTATCAAGACCGCTGCACTTGTGTGGCGCAATTTATCTTTTTTTAGTATCAAATAGCGAGTATCAAGTATCATGACAGCTACACTTGTTTGGCGCAAATTTAGTATCTTTTTTTGGATAAGAGATTTGAATACTGAATCGCTTCATGGCCAATCCGATCAAAATCTTGTACTTGCGGCTCGATACTAACTAAACGTTGAGGCTTTTTTGAAAACCGTATATCATCTTTTGAATCTCGGTGATCTGAATACAGACAGCATCTAATGTTTCTTGGGTGATATAACCAAATTCTTTGGCAACTATAAATTGTGTTTCCAATTCAAAGGATGAACCTAAGGCAATACTTAAAAACTGATATAATTCCTTATTTGATTTTCTGCCGCATCCTTCGGCAATATTTGAGGGGATAGAAATGCCTGCACGAACCATTTATGAAATCAACCCATATTTTTCTTCGGATGGAAACGCTCTACACAATTGAAAGGTAATCTTCGATATCTCTATGCCTGCTTTCCAAACCTTTAGTTCTTTAAAATTGTGCATATCTTTTCTATTATCAAGTATCAACGCACCTGCGCTTGTATCGTTTTTAAAGATTGTATATTGGCAATTAATTCGAACTAACCATCAAAAAATCTTGATACTTGATACTAACTACTTGATACTCGCTTATAATTTCGCTTTCGCTGCCCGCATAAACCGGCTGGCAAATACAAAGTCGTTAAGTTCTTTGTTATCGGTGTGGGCAATTTCCTTGTTGCTGCCCTCCCACCATTTTTTACCCTGGTGCAGGAAAACGATGTGGTCGCCTATACCCATTACCGAGTTCATATCGTGGGTTACTACAACGGTGGTCATGTTATACTCTACGGTAAGCTCGCTTATCAGGTCATCTATCAGGATAGAAGTAACCGGGTCGAGGCCCGAGTTTGGCTCATCAACAAAAAGGTATTTGGGTTGCATGGATATAGCGCGGGCAATACCCACACGCTTTTTCATACCGCCCGAAAGTTCGGATGGGTAAAGCTTGTTTTTACCGGCAAGATTAACACGCTCCAGGCAAAAATTGGCGCGGTCGCGTTTTTCGGCCTTTGATTGATTGGTGAACAGATTAAGGGGGAACATGATGTTTTGCTCCACAGTCATACTATCAAACAAGGCCGAGTTTTGAAAAAGCATGCCTATGTGTGTGCGGATTGGCACACGCTGCTCAAAACCCATATCGGTAAAGTTTTCGCCGTTAAAAAGCACATCGCCCTTGCTTGGTTCGTGCAGACCGACTATACATTTCAATAGTGTTGTTTTCCCCGATCCCGATCCGCCTATTATAAGGTTATTAATGCCGGGTTCAAAAGTGGAGCTGATGCCTTTAAGTACTTCGTTTTCTCCGAATTTTTTATAGATGTCTTGTATTTCTATCATAAGAAGAGGCGGGAGATAATTAAATCGAACATGAGTATCATTACGCAGCTAAATACAACTCCGCGAGTTGCAGCCTGGCCTACCTCAAGCGCGCCGCCCGATGTATAAAAGCCCTGGTAACTGCATATGGTAGTAATAATAAAGCCAAACACAACTGCCTTAACCATACAAACGGTAATAATTACCGTGTTAAAGCCATCAGGCAAACCAATCAGGAAATCATCAGTAGTCACCTCGCTTGATGTAAAGCAGGCAACGTAACCACCAATAAAGCCCAATAATATAGATACAATTACCAATAATGGAAACATGGTAACACCCGCAATTACCTTGGGCGATATCAGATAACCGGGAGCATTTACCCCCATGATCTCTAAAGCGTCTATCTGTTCGGTAACGCGCATGGTACCTATTTGCGATGCCATGCTTGAGCCAATGCGGCCGGCCAGTACCAGCGATGATATAGTAGGGCTAAATTCCAAAATCATACTATCGCGGGTGATACCCCCCACAACCGATTTGGGGATTAAAGGGCTGATTAATTGAAAAGCAGTTTGAATAGTTACAGCTGCACCAATAAAAACCGAGATGATCATGATGATGCCCAAGGAACCGATGCCGGCCGAAACCATTTCGCGCATTACTTCGGCCCAGTACACCGAAAATTTCTCGGGTTTTCGAAAACTTAAACGTAATAAAAGTATATATCTGCCTAAACTTTGAATCATAGGTATATGTTAAAAATTGGATAAAATTACATTTTTAAATTTAGCATCCCAGCCGCTATTGTTTAATTGCCTAAAATAGGCGCTTTTTGCAAGCTATTAATATGGCTTACGTAAATTAGCGCCGTAAAGCTTTAACAAAAGCAAATAAAAGCGGTGCCACTAACCCGGGCGCTGCAATAACGAACATTTAACTAAAAAAATATAGTACGCCATCATGAAAAATGCCCTCATCACCGGTTCAACAAAAGGCATGGGCCGCGCCATTGCCGTAGCCTTCGCCAATGAAGGATTAAACGTGGCAATTTGTTCACGAAATGAAAAAGAATTATTTGAATTTGCAGACCTGCTTAACAGGTCAAACCCTGGTATTAAAGTTTTTGCAAAGGTTGCAGATGGCAGCAATAAGGCCCAATTATTGGCCTTCGCCACCGCCGCGCAGCAGGAACTCGGCTTTATTGATGTGGTGGTAAATAACCTGGGCACTTTTATCCCATCGAGCATATTGGACGATGCAGATGACACATTTGATAAACAGCTAAAAACCAACCTGATGCCAACTTATGAACTTTATCGTTTTTTTGGCAAAACCATGATAACGGCACATAAGGGACATTTTTTTAACATCTGCTCGGTAGCTGCATTAAACCCCGTTGTACAGGCCGGCAGCTATAGCATAACCAAATACGCGCTACTGGGTTTAACAAAAATAATGAGGCTTGAAACGCAGGAGCATGGGGTAAAAGTAACAGCAATAATCCCCGGATCGACATTGACAGATTCATGGAAGGATGCCGTTGTGGATAAAAACACCATGGTTTTGCCCGAAGACATATCATCGGCAATCATCAATATTTACAGGATGAGCCCCGGTGCCAATGTGGATGAGATTATCATTAAACCTGCGCCCGGCCAGTTGTAGCTCTTAAGTCTGAAGTTCTGAGTCTGAAGTTTTGAGTTGAAGGTTAAAAGTTCTTCTCCCTGATTTCAGACTTAGAGCTTGAGACTTACGACTCAAGACTTCGGACTTAGAACTTTTTCACCGCTGAAACACGGCAGTTCACCGACTTGTTGACCCTGCTAACCTATAATATATAGGCGTTTTGAGCCACCATATATACCTTTATATCATCAAACAATCACAACTGAACGATATTTAAATAAAATTATGGAAAAGAAACTTTACCGGGATGAATACCGGAAGAAAATAGGCGGCGTTTGCGCCGGCCTGGCCGAGTACTTTGATATGGATGTTGCTATTATACGCGCACTATTTGTACTCACCTTTATATTTATGGGAACCGGCTTTATGGCTTATATTGTATTGTGGATAGTTATACCGAACAAAGGTGCAGGCTACTTTAACCCCAATGTTGATTATCGGGTACCGCCGCAACAGCCTTTCACCCCTTTTGACGCCAACGCACCTGCAAATCCGGGCACTCCTTTTGAACCTGCGTTCCCTAAAAAAACGTCAACACCAGCCGGTATCATTTTTGGCTTCATCCTTATATTTTTTGGCGCAGTTTTCCTGTTTCATGAATTGGGCATCTTTCGTTTCTGGCACGTGGCAAGGCTATGGCCCGCAATCCTGGTAGTTGGCGGCTTAGCGATGATCGTATCCGGACAAAAAAGGCAGCCATGGGAAAAAGAAGGCTGGCAGAATACAACTGCTGAGCCCGAAGTAAATGCAACTGAACAACCGCTGAATACAGAAGAGAAAAAAGACGATAATTTTAATAACACTCCTCCAACTATATAACCATGAAAACCGACAGACTTATTCCCGGAACAATCCTGGTATGCATAGGAGCCATATTCCTGCTCCATAACTTCCATATCTTCCATTTTCAATGGATGAATATACTTTACCTATGGCCTATATTTTTAATTATAGGCGGCGTAAACCTGGTATTTGCAGGTAACCGGTCGCCTTTGGCGACTGTAGTAAAACTGGCCGTAATAATTGGTGGATTCTCGCTGCTACTGTTTGGCAACTTTGGTAACCGCTATCATTTTTGGCCCAGCACTTTTATCAACTTTGACGACGACCATGATAACGACAACAACGACAGTAACGATGACAGCGACAGCACCAACACCGATCATGGCGTGACAAAAATTGAAGGCAGCAGTGTTTTTAATAAAGATTACACCGCCGATGCTAAATTTGCCCGCTTGAATATCAATGGAGGTGCTACTACTTATACTTTAAATGATACCACCAGCCAGCTATTTAAAGCAGAAACAAAAGAATTTTACGGCAAATATGAATTTAATGCCAACAAAGAAGATTCTGTGTATGTGTTGAACTTTAAAATGAAGGGCAATAAGGGCTGGCATTTTGACTCTGATAACAACAAATCGAACCTGGCAGATATCAAACTAAACCCGAACCCCATCTGGGACATTTATGTTGAAACAGGTGCAACAAAATTAGATTTCGATTTAAGTAAATTTAAAATAAAAAGTGTAACTTTAAAGGGTGGTGCAGCCTCATTTGAAGTAAAGCTTGGCGCACCGCTGGCAAGCACCAACGTAGAGGTATCTACAGGTGTATCAGAGGTTATTATTAATGTGCCTAAAGATGCCGCTTGCAGTATAAATGCCAACACAGGTTTATCATCAAATGAATTTGAGGGCTTTACCAAAAAGAATGATAACAGCTATGAAACCCCGGGTTTTGATGCTGCCAAAAACAAGATATACATCCACATGAATGGTGGCATATCTGATTTTAAAGTGAACCGTTATTAAACCTGCCCAACCATTACCGGGACAGAACTAATATATATTCTATTAACCGCTTCATGAAAATGAGGCGGTTTTTTTGTGGCAGAAATTTTTAAGCGACCTGCGGATGCCAAAAAACAGTAACCTTTTTTATGTCGAACTTTTTGCGGGCCTGGGCCAGATCATAATTTTCCTGCGCGTGCAGCCAAAACTCAGGTGTTGTATTAAAGGCTGCGCTCAGGCGCAATGCCATATCTGAACTAATACTCTGTTTGCCATTAATTATAGCCGACAATGTTTTACGGGTTGTTCCCAGGCCGGTGGCAACCTGCTCAACTGTTAATTTTTTTCCTGTTTCTTCCCTTATCCCTTCAAGGGTTTCACGGATTAATTCGCCCGGGTGGGCTGGGTCAAACATCTGCATTTTTTTTCTCCTTGTTAATGATAATCTAAATAATCAACTTCAAAAGCGTCTTCAGCAATAAACTGAAATATAATCCGGTAATTTTTATCAACTTTTACAGCCCAAAAGCCTTTCAATTCGCCGCTTAGCTGATGTAGTCCATATCCCGGAACATTCATATCGGCTATAGTTTTTGCAGCGTTTAAACGGGTAAGGATTAATCTGATCTTACTTACGTGTTGAGCATTTAACCTTGATGCATCCCCTTTTTCAAAAAATAGCCGCAACCCTTTATGCCGAATGCTAATAATCATTTACAAATGTAACGAGAAACGTTTCAGGTGTCAATATTTTGATAATAAATATTTATCTCTCCCCCCTTTGTCATTAAACCACCATCCATATTTAAATATGTTAAATTGAAAACCATATGCTCAAAAAATAAGTTTATTTTACGGCATAATTCAACTACCATGAAACCGAACTACCTAATATTGATAATTGGCCTATTTGTATCTGCACATATACAAGCCCAGGATGTGTTAAAAGGATCGGTTTACGAAAAAAGCAAAAATGAAAAACTGGCTAACGTTTTTGTAAAAGATGTCACCAACAAACAGATCACAATTACTGATAACAACGGCAATTTCAGCATCCGCACGGCAACGGGCCATACACTGATATTCAATGCACCTGGCTATGTATCAGACACATTGTACATTACAGACATGAGGCTCAAACGAATAGATATGATATCGCAAACCATATCTTTAAGGCAGGTAAATGTAAGTGCCACCAGGGAAGCTTTCGATCCGCGTAAAGAATATCCAGAGGTTTATACCAAAAGCCGGGTATCTGTAATGTCGCCATCAACCTGGTTCAGTAAAGAGGGTAAAGATGCGCGACGTTTAAAAAGATATTTTAAACGCGAAGAAGAAGAAAGGCAAATTGATGAAGCATTTAATGTAGATTATGTAAAAAGCGTAATACCGCTACGGGGTGCCGAGTTGGAAAACTTCATGTCGTTATATCGTCCAAGCTATGCTTTCCTTAAAAACAACAATGCCCCAAGCATGACGGCTTACATTAATGACGCTTATAAAAAATACCAGGCTTTGCCTGCTAACAAAAAGGTTTTACCTAAACTGGCACCGGCACCGGGCAGTTTGCAGTAAGCGGTTTGCAGTCGGCAGTTTATAGTCGATCATAGACTTACGAAGTTTTTGAAACTTCGTAAGTCTTAATAATCCGGAATCAATCAACCTCCGCCGCCAAATCCCCGCTGATAACCTTTTGATAAAGCAACTCTATCTGGCTTTTCAATATCCTGTCTTCTGATAGTTCGGGCAGGTTATCGATATCAAAATATTCAACATCCAGCATGTCAAACCCTTGTTTAACGGCGGTGGTTACTGCTTTGCAATGAAACACCATTTTGTAAACGTAAAAGGGCTGCGGCGGGTGAGGGTGCATTTTTTTGTCAAATACGGCCAATAATCTATCGGCAACTACAGTTAAACCAGTTTCTTCTTCAAATTCTTTAACAATTACCTCTTTGGCGCTATAGCCTACATCGGCCCAGCCACCCGGCAGGCTCCACTTGCCGTCGGCACTTTCCTTAGCCAGCAATATTTTACCCTCGGCATTTAATAACATCCCGCGTACATCAACCTTAGCTGTAGGGTAATCATCCGGCATCGGGAAGTTAAACTTAATATCATCTATGCCCCAACCGGTAACATTATCCAGCATTTCAATTGCTATATGCTGTAACTCGGCATAGCGTTCAATATCATATTCGTTTTTGGCATACAGCAAACCCACATCGGCCACAGAACGCAGGCGGGTGATAAGTGTTAAAAGTTGGGTATTGTTCATCAAAGGAAATTATAAGAGAAAAAAAGTCATGCTGAATTTATTTCAGCATCTCATATGAAAGGTAGCCTACTTAATGAGTGCTTAGCACGTGGGACGCCAAAACAACTCCGACATAATAATCAGAAGACATCTGCACATCTGAAACGGCACAGCCCTCAACGCAGTTAATTTGAAATCTGCACATCTAAAAGCCTACCCTCTTCCCAACAACTCATCCAGCTTATTGCGTTCGGTTTGCAGCTCGCGGGCCAGTTTCTTTTCTTTTTCGTTGGATTTTACTTTGTAGGCTTTGTATTCCTCGTCAAGTTCGTTGTACAATTTTATGCGGTACTTTGCTTCGCGGCTGTGCGCACCCGACCGGGCTATTACGATGGCTGCCGTTAGCCCAAAAACAATTACCAGGCCCCACATCATTAAATTATAGGTGGCTTTGGTAAAGCTTATGCCGGCGAGTTTTATCTCATCGCGTTTGGCGTTTGATTCGGAAAGGGTTTGGCTTTTAGTTGCCACATCGGTTTTAAGGCCGGTAATATCCTGTGTTTGCGCGGCCAGTTTAGCCTGGGCTTCTTTCAGGTTGCGGCGTTCTGTTTTTAAAGTATCCTGTAAGTTTTTCCATAAAGCCGATACCAATGGCTGTTGGTAATGGTATAATTTACTTAACAGGTATTGATATTGTCCGTTCAGGCTTTTGTCTTTGGCCAGGGCCGAATCAGCAGCTGTAGGGCGGGGCTGGTAGTTATATTTTGGAGGGGTAATGGCGGGCTTAACAGTACCGGTGGGTACAGCTCCGTATTTCACCACCGGTTTTGCAACGGCAGGCCTGGTGGCAGGCGGTTTAGCAGCATCTTTTTTAACAGTATCCTGGGCAAAGCCCACACCGCAGATGCTTAAAATAATGACCATTAAAACAGAGATACGGAATATAGAATGCTTGTTCATCATGTAAAATTAGGTACCTGTTATTAACAAAACAGGATTTTAATGGTTTTTATTTTATTATCCTGTACGTTTCTGATCGCTAATGTAAGGTTTCATACGGAATTTTGCTACTCATACTTATATTAGCAGCATGAATATAGGTATCATTGGGTTGGGCGATATGGGGCGTTTGTACGCAAAGGCTTTTGCAAAAGCAGGTTACACCGTTTGCGGCTGCGATTTACCCGAAAACCGCGACAAGCTGGAACAGGAACTTAGCCCCTTTGGCATCACTGTAATGGATAGCGCGCGCGATGTATCCCGCACAAACGACCTGGTTATTTACTCGGTTGAGGCCGACAAACTGGAACAGGTAGTAGCCGAGTGCGGCCCGCTTACCAAGTACGGGGCCATTGTTGCCGGCCAAACATCCGTTAAGCACCCCGAGATAGCCATATTTGAAAAATACCTGCCCGCCGATGTGCAAATCATTACTTTTCATGCCATGCACGGGCCGGGTTTTGAACCCAAAGGGCAAACACTTATCCTGATTCCGCACCGGGCCAAAGCGGATGCGTACCAGCGTATGTACGATTTATTTACAGCTATTGGGAGCGACATTGTAGAGATTGCCGATTACCACGAGCACGATAAAATTGTAGCCGATACCCAGGCCGTTACCCACGTAGGTTTTGAAAGCATGGGCACAGCCTGGAAAGCTGCGGGGTTTTTCCCCTGGGAAAACGCATCGTACCTGGGCGGTATAGACAATGTGAAGATCCTGACCACCCTGCGTATTTTTAGCTATAAGGCGCACGTATACGCAGGCCTGGCCATTTTAAACCCGTACGCCCGCCAGCAGGTAAAACGCTACTCGGAGTCAGAGTCGGAATTATTTAAGTTGATGATCAAAGAAGAAGCGCAAACCTTCAGGGAGCGGCTGTATAAGGCACGCGATTTTGTTTTTCATGAAAGCCGCAAACCTATTATGCTGAGTGATACCGTGATGAAAGAGTTTTCGCTATCGCAACATGCCGATCACCAGAAACCCAACTCGCACCTGAGTATCCTGAGCATGGTTGATGCCTGGTACCACCTGGCTGTAAACCCTTATGACAACCTCATTTGCCAAACCCCGCCCTTCCGGCTGAGGCTTGGCATTGCCGAATACCTGTTTAAAAACGAAGAACTGTTAGAAGAATCCATCGAAACCGCCCTTTACGATAAAACCATCCGCGGCGATGACCTGGAGTTCCACTCGGCAGTAAGGGAATGGTCGGCCATTATTGGTTACGGCGATATGGAGGGCTACAAAAAGCACTTTAACGAAGTACAATCCTTCTTCAGCCACAGGCTGGAAGAAGGCAAAGCCCAAAGCGCGGAATTGATCAGGAGGCTAATGATGGAGTAGGTTTAGCTTCGTTGGTCCTTTGCCGTTATGGCTATCACGATGCCCCGCATCCGGGTAACTATTCACGAAATGTCACGTATAAAAACTTTCTTTTGAAAGCCAGGAATGCCTGAAATAGGATGATTCTTTGAATCTGGTATATTTTAAGCCCCGCTATTAATTTATACATGAAAAATAAAAGTTACTTGATACGTGCCATCGCCGGTATGTTAGTTGTGTCATCGTTCGCGATGTGCACCAAAAATAAAATTGACGGGCCGCTGAGCACTCCTTCAGTTACGAACGCCAAATTTTCGTCTTTAGCTATTACCGACTGCACCTATACCGTTCAGCCCTCTGAATGGATGGTTGACGGCACTAACATACCAGCTGGATCAACCGTGTGTATCCCCGCCGGTAAAAGAGGCGCTTTACTGCTTAAAAACTTTAAAGGAACCGCGGCTGCCCCCATCGTTATTATTAATAAGGGCGGTAAAGTAACTTTTTCAACCGCTGTTACCGCTTCATATGGTTTTAAAACACAAAATTGCCAGTATTTTAAAATACTGGGAAATGGCGACCCCGATACCGAGTATGGGTTTGACATCAATGGCGGCAACATCGGCATGACGATGGATAACCTGAGCTCGGATTTTGAAATTGCAAATGTGGAGGTGCGTAATAGTGGCTTTGCAGGTATTATGGCCAAAACAGATCCAACTTGTGATGAAGCAACGTGGCGTGGGCATTTCACTATGCAAAACGTAATTCTTCATGATAATTATGTTCACAAAACAGGTGGCGAAGGATTTTATGTAGGTAATTCGTTTTATGCCAACGGCGTTTCGCTTTCCTGCGGTAAGGTTTGGCCGGGCGATGTGGTGAATGTTAAGTTATACAAAAACATCACCGATTCTACCGGTGCCGAAGGAATCCAGGTTGGCAGTGCTATTTTAGGCTGCGAAATTTATAACAATACAGTTAAAACACCTGGGGTAAGCCCCTTTGCCTCCTATCAAAATAACGGTATACAAATTGGCGAAGGTACCGGTGGAAAATGTTATAACAACGTGATTAAGGATGCACCCGGCAACGGAATTATTGTACTGGGGCTTGGCGATAACCTGGTGTTTAATAACTACATCATCAATTCAAAAGCTTATGGCATTTTTGCAGATTCCAGATACACGCCGGGGCCCAATTTCCAGTTTATTAATAATACCATCATTGGTTCGGCGTTGGGTGGCATAAAATTAAATTCCGAAACTATCCCGATGAACACCGTAATCAACAACGCAATTATCCAGTCGGACCTGGTACTTCCAATAATTAAAAAAAGCAGCAATGTTAAGCTTACGGCTTCAAATAATTATGTAGCCAACGATGTAAGCCCATGTCAATTTGTAAATTATGCTGAAGATGATTTCCATTTGTTGTCATCCTCTCCGCTTATTAATGCCGGGGCAAACGTTTTATCATATGGCGTAGAATTTGATTATTATGGCACCCAACGCCCATCTGCCGATGCTTTTGCCATTGGGGCCACCGAGTATTGATATATTCCGCGATAAACTAAAGGGATTTACTATCGCCTAAGCGGGAAGGATTGGGGCGTTTTTTTTTAGCACCAAGGTGTGTGTACCGGTACAGGATGAAACACCCTGGTACGCCATGGTACACCCTGGTACGGGGTGGTACACAACTGGCAGTTAACATTTTTTAAGTAAAACAAAATATTACAGCAATAAGTCGACAGTACTAAGTCGTAAGTCTAAAGTTGTTGTTTTTTCTTTTTTTGACTTAGAACTTAAGACTTTGGGCTAAAGACTACCCGTCAATTTATCGTTGACACGAACGCCAGGTTAGCAGCAAATTAATCTTAACTCTTGATTCCTGGCTCTTGGTTCTTTTCCGGAAAGGATAACCTGTCAAAGCAAATCCCACCCCTGGTTTTCAGCCCGAGTTTTTGCTCGCGGATAAGAATTGGCGCCTGCCTAACATATTGTTTAAAGCCTGCCGACTTAAAGGTCATCTCGCCATTAACCATCACCATATCCCAATCATATTCAAATTCCCTGCCCAGGTATTCGGCAGCTATGGTTGCTTGAGGGTTTTCCCTTTGGATAAAATCTATAATGGGCTGTCCACCATCCAATTCAAACTCAACCTCGCGAACGTTTTCGAAAATTAGAGTGCAGGGTGCAATCCAGAATTTATAATACTTGCTGTTCTTTTTGGGTTTTACCCATTCAAACATATAGTCGATATCCAACAATAGTTCATCATCGTCGTTGAACGAGAAGGAATGGATAGGGCAGTCGTGCCAGTTCATGGTGTCGAAGTCGGCATCTGTGAATAGGTATTTTTCTAATGGATAGGCGCCCGGCATAGTTGAATAAGGTGGAGTGTAAAATAGTGATTGATATTTGCCAAGGTAAGCAATAAGTTGGTTATCAAACTAAAGGGTTGCCTTTGTATAAGCCATGCACCTTTTATTTGTATTTATGACAGTCTACCTCGTAGAGGCTACCTGTTTGTAGCAAAATATATCGAAATTCTTTTAAGCCCCGTAGGGGTTACCCATCTCAGCGAAAAAACCATTACATGAGGTAAAAGACTTAAAAGGGATTTCCCTGGCTGTTATATAAGTTCGAAAGAATGGGCCGCCATTGAAAATAAACACTCCATGTAACCGCGTTTTTTTACATTATTTAGTGGTAATCGACAACATCGGCCGGCTGTGTTGTCCTAAACAAGTCACAAGTCATCCGAACACAGGGCGACCGCTAACACTTGCGCTAAGGGGCGGGAATATCCAATTTCGAACAATGAAGGAAAACTTCGGTGTTGGATATTCGAAATTCAGTGTTCGATATTATTTTTCATTCTGTTTCTGTTAACTTAATAGCTGTATATTGGCATAACAAACCCAACCTTTACATCCAAAACTGTATCACCCAATATGAGTTACGATTTATTTTTCTATAAACAAAAAGGCAAAGAAATTTCAACCGATAAAATTTCTGATTATTTATCAAACAATTTAGTTGCGGCAGGTGAAGGGAACACGCAATGGTTTTTTGAAAATAAAGACACCGAGGTATATTTTTCATTTGATTATAACGAGCCCGACGCAGATAATCAGCCGGAAGAAGAGGACATTGCACCTATTGATGATTTTGACGATACCAATTTTTCTTTCAACCTCAATTTTATGCGCCCGGCATTTTTTGGAACTGAAGCTTTCAAATTCGTTGAGAAGTTTTGTGCGGACCTGGATTTATTTGTTTTAAATCCTCAAGCCGATTCTGACCCATATAAATCAAATGCGCATGAAGAAATCAGTATTTGGAATAAAACAAACTTATGGGCAAGTAAAGATCATTTTGACCCCATGCAAACCTGCTACCTGAGCGAGGAAGAATGTCATAAGGTTTGGGAATACAATTTTAACAGGCGGCAGCTACAGGAAAAACTTGGCGATGGCTATTTTGTTCCAAAGATCTTCTTTTTCAAAAAGAAACAAAATAATGAACCGTTTACGTTGACTACCTGGACCGAGCATTTACCCATTGTGCTGCCAGCTACAGATTATATTTTGTTAACCAGGCAATACAAAAAGTTTTTCAGGAATATTAAAGACACCGTTTTGGTTTCGCGGGAAAAACTGTTAAGTGAATTTGGCAACTACTTTGTTGAATTTGATTTTCCGGATTGCAAAATAATACATCAAAACGAAGCCGACCAGGCTAAAAACAAATTCAATGCTATAAAGCCGGAAAAAGAACTTGCTGAATTTGCTGAAAGATTGGCCGTGGAAAATTTATTCAATGCAAAACCAGACTGAAGGTTGAAAGCCCCGCAGCGTTTTTTACCTGCCTCCTGTTCATTTTTGTGTGGATTGTGTAGCGCAGTGTGTAGGATTGAGCTTCTCGTTGATGTTGTCAGCGCATTAGTCAAAGCTTATGTTTTTCATTGCTCTTTTGCAAGCGTATATTTAATGCCACGGATGCCCGAGACCAATCGAGCGTAATACCCTCACCTTAAAAAAGATTAGACATGGATTATACTCAGGTACTGGCATTTGCCGAAAATAAATCAGGCTCTGAATATGCTCATGTTGTCGATGAAATTAGATTAAAAATTGAAACCGGATCTACCGGAGGTGAAATCAGATCATTGGTAGGAGGCTATTTGAAAAGTTTAAAAGACCAAAATCATCCTGCGTCCTTAGCATTAAAACCTGAAATAGATATTTACTTGTCACAATTCATATTTAGATAAATAAAAGCCACTTAACCTAGCCGTCGTTGTTAATGAGCGTAAGCTTGCTACCCCATTTAGCGTTTGTATAGAGGTGGTGTTCAGGACAGCCACGTTCTATTAGGATGTAGCCGGTGAAGTAATCACAAGTCAGCCTTCTGCCCGACGAACGCTTAAGAATTGCGCCAAGGGGGAATTCGTCAAATATATGCCCCGTACCTACGGCACTCTATTGCTATTGTGTATTCATCCAACGGGTTAAAACCCGTTGCTACAACATGTTGCGAGCCTACGGCTCTTAGCTGCAATGATGATTTCATTTACCCAGCCACAATAGGTATCATCCCGGCAATATTGCAGTAGCTGTTTGAAATCCCTCCTAAACAAACAGCCAATAAAAAAGAACCGTAGGTTCGGCCAATATGGTAGCCACGGGTTTTAACCCGTGGTAAAATAAACAGCAGGTAAAAGAGTGCCGTAGGCACGGCCCATATATTGCCTATCCATCAGCAGATCGCCCGGGTTTTACACCAAAAAGTCTTAACGCTTGATGCTAATCTCTTCACTCCTTTTCCCGGGGCGTTTCCCCAACCGGTAGAAGTTGGGGCCGGGTCATCCGCTCATACTACACAGGGCCTTAGGCGCGGGCAGGTATCCGCTACTACCCCTAACGCGGATTGGGGGATGGGTTGGGGCTGGGTGCTTTGCAACAGCATCGTGATTTGCATGCGGGAGTACAGGCCTGGAGACAGCGGCAGCGGGAAGAAGTATTTTTTATTATATTTATCATCTAATATCTTATCCATGAACAGAAAATCTCTTATAAAATTTCTTTTATATTTTATTCCGATTGTTGCAGCGGTTCTTTTATTACTCGTGGTAGGCAAGCTATTTTTATCTCCCAATGAATTGCAGCCCTTTACAGATGCTGTAAATTTCGTAGTCCCTGCTGCTGTTCTTATTTCAGCCGGCTCCTTCATATTCCCAAGGATAGCGAAGTTTTTAGCTGAGGGGGGTAAGTCCACTCAGGAAATAACAAGAAACAAAAATGCTAGTGCTTCATTTGAGGCGTCATTAAGGAATAGAGATAATATCAAACTATTAATTAAAGAGATACTGAATGAAGACGTGGTAACTGGTAATCAAAATAACGAGGATAATTCGGATGTAGAATCAGAACCGTATTACTCAGAAGAGGAACACAAATTAGATTTAATTGAGCGAAATATAATCGATATTCAATTTGGTATATCAGAACAAATTGATAAAATTTCAAACAACAGAATAACCAATTTACTAATTGGACTCGCATTAACTATTGTAGCCATTGTGTTGCTTATACTTGTTGTCTACGCTGACGATGCACCAGCATACCTTTTTGATGAAACCTCAAACTCTGGAATAAGGTTTTTCATCCACATGATACCCCGTTTATCAATTGTCCTTTTCGTAGAAATCTTTTCATTTTTCTTTCTTAATCTTTATAAAAGAAATTCAGATGAGATAAAATATTACAACAACGAACGAACAAACATTGAGTCAAAGCTTATTGCATTGAAGATGTCCGTTATTTATGGAGATATTGATTCAACAAAAAAAACGATAGAAAGCCTTTATAAAACGGATCGAAATTCCGCTATAAAGAAAGGTGAAACTACCATTGAACTTGAGAAACTTAAATATGATGTATCATCCCTTGATAAGGCTATGGAAACAATTGGAAAGATGGGAAAGTTATTTGGCGGGAAGGATGGTGAATAAGGGTGATTCGGCGCGTCAACCCGCCCGTGTTGAACTTGTCTTCCAACAAGTCAAAATTAAAAAACATTTTAGTAAGAAGCTAAAGCCGAGCGCATGCTGAAAAACACTGACAATAACATTTTCAACGTAAATTCTCTGATAAATTAAATAACGAGTTCAAAAGTATAAAGTTAACAGTTTTAAATTTTAGGTATATGAGTAATAATGAAGCAAAAAGAATTACAGTAGCAGAATTAAAAAGCATTTGGCTGGTTATCCAGATGACGCCGAACTTTATTTTAGCGATCTTGAATTTTATAGATTAAGAGATCCCCAATTTAGCGCAAGTCTTGTGTAAAGGTCAGCGGGCGGATGACTTGTGATCGATTATTAGGACAAGACAGGCTAATGAAATTAAAGGGGCTTTTAAGAGTGTTGAATTTCAAGAATTAAATCGCGGTCTATCGATTACAAAATTAATCAGCTTACTTTTCAGCATGAAAGAACAAATACTAAAAGATTTTAAAAGCAAAAAAGGAGATTTGGAACATTTCAAAAGTTTAATGATTAATTTAATCAAAAACTTAGTTGAAAAGGAAAAGGTTGTTCTGCATCAAATTGTTGGTAGATTAAAGGATAGTAACAGTTTATCTAATAAAATTGAAAAGAAGGGGGATAAATACCGCCAGCTGTCTGATATAACAGATCTAGTTGGTTTAAGAATAATTACCTATTTGGAAAGCGAGGTCGACATTATTGCAGAGATTTTAAAAAAGGAATTTGAAACAGATGAAGAAAATTCTATAGACAAAAGAATTTTAAAAAATGATCAATTTGGATATAGGTCTCTCCATATTGTGCTCTCCTTGTCTGCTGAAAGAATTAAGTTCTCTGAATACTCTAAGTTCGCTTTTTTTAAATGTGAAATTCAGATTAGATCTATATTACAACACGCTTGGGCGGAAATTGAACATGACTTAGGTTACAAAGGCGTTAATATACCAGACGATTTTAAACGAACATTCAATAGGCTAGCAGCCTTATTAGAGACTGCTGATTTAGAGTTTGTAAAATTGAAGTCGCAATTAACTGATTATGAAAAAAACATATCCAAATTAATAGAAGCTAAACCAGAAGATGTCGATATAAATAAGACCTCAATAGGTTCATTTATGCAAATGGATCCAATTGTTTCCGAAATCAGGAATCACATAGTTGCGGAAACTGGATATGAACTTCGCAAAAGCACTAATTTTAATTTGGTGATTACAATATTGAAATACTTTAATTTAACAACTATACAAGTCCTCCAAAAAACGCTAATAGAAGATAAATCCAGCTATTTGGATTTTTTGACACACTATATCGCTATCCGTGACTTTAGAAGAGTATTAAATGAAAATACGATTTTAATTTACTTCGGACATTATTTAGTTCTTAAAGGGGGGAATCTGTCAGAATTGGAAAATTACCTAATGATTTTTGGTCCAGAAAACGTAGACGAAATCACTCAGGATTTATTAAAAGCTTATCAAAATTCCAATGGATATTAATAATTATAAGTTCTCTGCTGCTTCTGAAAGCATGACAATTTATTAGCTCGCTGGGTGCACTGCTACCGCAAGCACTTCCCGCTACCGCAGGCCTCCAGGCCTGTGCGCCTGTATGCAAATCACGACGCTGTTGTAAAGCACAAAGTCCCAATTCTGCTCACAGCCCACGTTATGGGTGCAGCGTATACCGGCCAAGTGGCTAAGGCCGGTGCAGTATGAGCGGAAAACCCGGCCCGCAGGGAACGCCCGTGTTAAATTCAAAAGGAAAAATTCAAAAGTCAAAACCTGCATGGCCGTTTATGATGCATTATAAGTTTAGCAGTTTTACCTCAATAACGCAAGGTTGCCTGTATATGTTAAAGTGGTAATATTTCTTTTTCCCTTTTACGGTGTAAACGGAGTCAACAAGAAAAATCCGGTCGCTATTGTCCCGATATAGATGGCTAAACCAATATTTGTCCTTGCGCATAGGGCTTACCAGCCGTTGGTATGTTTTCCTGCCCATTTCTATACAGCTATCAGGATATACATGAGGCTGTATATTTACAGGTTTAAGAGTTGGCGTGTCAAGCCCGGAGAGTTGCCTTGCTTGCAATACCGAGGTAAAAAGTTCGTTGATCACATTTGAACCATCATAACCCCTATTTAAGCCCAATGTATCAAGTGCTTTGTTTAATTCTGTTTCAAAGGTCTTAGTTTTTAATGTGTTATCTGGTGATGTTGTATCATAAACAAAGTTCCAATAGCCTTTATACCTGGTAAGTGGCAAGGGCACAGCGTAAAACTGATTTTGAGTGTTTGATAAAACGATGATCTGCCCGTCGCCATCGCTCTGCCTGGTTGGCTGCAATAACTGAATCGTAGCTTCGGGATGTCTTATCTCCAGCTTTCTTACTAATTCATAGTCCGGTGGACTTTCTATCGCAAGATTTGAAAACTTTAATTTCGCGGTGGCGATGGCGCGATCAGTCTGTGATTGCAAATTCGGTTGGCAGGCTGTAAAGGCAGCGATAAGGATAATGTAACAGGTAATTATAGGTTTCATGGACAACTAAGGTAAGTAACATTTATTACTTTGTTAAGCGCCTTCTTATTTACCCGATGCTTCGCGTTAGGGGGTGTAGCGTATACCGGCCAAGTGGTTAAGGCCTGTGCAGTATGAGCGAAAAACCCGGCCCGCAGGGAATGCCCTTTTTAAATTCAAAAGGAAAAACTGCGAAGCACTCTTGAACACCTTAAAAAAACAATTATTGGTGAAAAATTCAAAAGTCAAAATTGATTTGCGTGTAGGTTTCCTGTCCTGTGGGGTGCCGAAACAAGTTCGGCATGACTTTGGGATAAACAAAAAGCCTCCCGGAGTTTTTGGCTTCGGGAGGCTTTGATATTTTGGGGTAACCGATGTGCTTTGGAGCATAGTCGGGGATTGCTTCGTTCCTCGCAATGACGGGCGGGTGAAGCATGGCGGTTATACATGGCGGCCAGGCCTTTGCCCGCGTGCTTCGACAGGCTCAGCATGACCGGCCCGTTTCACTACTCACTACTCACTACTCACTACTCACTACTCACTACTCACTACTCACTACTCACTACTCACTACTCACTACTCACTACTCACTACTCACCACTCACCTAAACAAGGTACTCAAACAGCGTTTGATCTTTATTCAGCTCGATAACGTCGAAACGGTGGGCGGCCATGCGGTTGAGCAGGGCGGGGTAGTCGCTGGCGGTTTTTAGTTCGATGCCTACCAGGGCGGGGCCGTTTTCTTTTTCGGTTTTTTTGATGAACTCGAAACGGGTAATATCATCGTGAGGGCCTAATACATTGTTCACAAACAGTTTCAAGGCTCCCGGGCGTTGCGGGAAGCGTACGATGAAGTAATGCTTCAAACCTTCGTACAGGAGGGATTTTTCTTTGATCTCCTGCATGCGGGCAATATCGTTGTTGCCCCCGCTGATAACGCAAACTACTTTTTTGCCTTTTATTTTATCCTTGCAGGCATCAAGCACGGCTACAGACAGGGCACCGGCGGGTTCAACCACAATGGCGTCCTCGTTGTATAGCTTGAGTATGGTGGTGCACACTTTGCCTTCGGGTACCAGCAGCATTTCGTCTAATACCTGCTGGCAAAGGTTGTAGGTGAGTTTGCCTACGCATTTCACGGCGGCACCGTCAACAAAGCGGTTAATCTCTTTTAAGGTGGTTGGTCCGCCATGTTCAAAAGCTTCCAGCATAGATGGGGCGCCTTCGGGCTCTACCCCTACCAGATAAATGCCTGGTACGTGTTGCTTAAGGTAGGTGCCTGTGCCGGCCGCTAAGCCGCCACCGCCTATGGGCATAATGATGGCTTCGATATCGGGCAGGTCCTGCAGTATCTCTACCCCTACTGTTCCCTGGCCTTCAATGATGCGGTAATTATCAAAAGGCGGGATAAACGTCATCTGGTGGGCTTCGGTGTATATCAAAGCCTCGCGCAGGCAATCGTCAAAGGTATCGCCGGTTAAAATGATCTCGATATTGCCCTTGCCGTGCATTTCGGTTTGGGTAACTTTTTGCTTGGGGGTAATTTCGGGCATAAAAATTACGCCTTTGGTACCTAAGCGGCTGCAGCTAAAGGCTACGCCCTGCGCGTGGTTGCCCGCGCTGGCGCATACTACGCCACGGTCAAGCTCGTCCTGCGTAAGCTGGCTTATCATGTTATAAGCGCCGCGCAGTTTGTATGAGCGTACTATTTGTAAATCTTCGCGTTTTAAATATAGTTCGCACTCGTATTTGGCTGATAAGCCGGCATTATACTCCAGCGGAGTGCGTTTAACAACCCCTTTCAATCGTTCGTAAGCCGAATCGAAATCGAGCAGGTTTTTAGTTTCGGTTTCCATTATTAATTTTTTACCAGCCTGTGGGCCATTAAGCCCTGCAGGTCTTCGTCATTTATATCAAGCTTGACATCGGCAAGCGTTAAAAACTTGTTGTATACCTGGGCAAGTTCATCTTTATCCAAACTAAAGCCAAGGCGTTCCAGGTGGAACTTCAGAGCATGCCTGCCGCTGCGCGCGGTTAGCACTATTGTGGCGCTCGGAAAGCCTACATCTTCAGGGCGAATGATCTCGTAATTTTCGCGCATTTTCAGGAACCCATCCTGGTGAATACCCGAGCTGTGCGCAAAGGCGTTGCTGCCTACAATAGCCTTATTAGGCTGTACCGGCATGCGCATTTGCGTGCGGATCATCTGGCTTAGTTCATAAAACCGTTTTGAATCGATATTGGTTTTTAAGCCCAACACCTGGTGCACTTTCAGGATCATGACCACTTCCTCGATAGAAGTATTCCCGGCGCGTTCGCCAATGCCGTTGATGGTGCCTTCTATCTGGCGGGCACCGTTTTGTAAGCCGGCTATGGAGTTGGCGGTAGCCAAACCCAAATCGTTATGGCAATGTACCGAGATGATGGCTTTATCGATGTTTTTAACGTTCTCTTTCAGGAATTTGATTTTGGCGCCATACTGATCGGGCAGGCAATAGCCATTGGTATCGGGAATGTTAACCACGGTAGCGCCGGCGGCAATAACAGCCTCCACCATCTGGGCCAGGTAAACCACATCGGCACGGCCGGCATCTTCGGCATAAAACTCGATATCTTCTACCGCGCGTTTGGCATATTTTACGGCTTCAACGGCACGCTCCAATATCTCCTCGCGGGTGCTGTTAAATTTATGCTTGATGTGCATATCCGACGAGCCGATACCCGTATGGATACGCGGGTGTTTGGCATATTTTAACGACTCGATAGCAGCATCAATATCGCCCTTGTTGGCACGGGTAAGCGCGCAAACGGTAGGGTTGGTTACTGCCTTCGAGATCTCGACAACACTCTGAAAATCTCCCGGACTTGAAACCGGGAAACCGGCTTCAATAATATCCACGCCCAGTAGTTCCAGTTCTTTTGCTATCTCAATCTTTTCGGGGGTGGTTAACTGGCACCCTGGTACCTGCTCGCCATCGCGAAGCGTGGTATCAAAAACATAAACGCGGTTGGGATCGTGTAACATATCTTTCTTTTTAGTAGTAAGTAGTAAGTATCAAGTAGTAAGATTGCTCCTATTACGCGACGTGTTGCTACTTCAATTTGTTATTAATCTATAAATATCGTCAATCAAAACATCTTTTAAAAATCTCGACCAACGACATACTTTTTATTGTTGATTTAGTGTAGGAATCAAATTATGAAGAAGCGAAAAAAAATCTTACTACTTGATACTTACTACTAAACAAGCTATTCCTTTACAGCTACAAACCTTAGCCTTTTATAATCGGCGTACCATTGGCCGCCTTCGTTATAGTAGGGCTCCAGCTTGTGGGTTATCTCTTTTAGTATTTGCTCTTTTTCTTCTTCGGGGATGCCTTCTAAAAACTGGGCGCCAAACATGGTTACCCATTTGGCTACGCCCTGGTCGCCGTCCTGCAGTGGGGTTTTACGGTCGTAATGGGCCGTAAAGGTTACCCGGAAGCCGTGGTTTTCCAGCAACCTGGCATATTCGGCAGTTGAGGGGAAGAACCATACTTTGGTTTCGGCCTGGTCATGGTAATCATGATTTTGCAGTACCAAACGGATAGCCTCCAATAGTTTGGCCACGTTGCCTTTGCCGCCCATTTCGGCCACAAAACGGCCGCCGGGTTTAAGGGCATTGTAAACACTTTTGATAGCGCCATTGGCATCCAAAACCCAATGCAGGGCCGCGTTGCTGAAAACAGCATCGTACTTTTCTTCCGTATAAAAATCGGCAGCATTCTCTACCGCGAAATCAACATCGGGGAACAGTTTTTTGGCCTGTGCTATCATATCCGGCGAATAGTCGGTACCTTTTACAATGGCACCTTTATCCTGGATCTGCTTGGTTAGGTGGCCTGTGCCGCAACCAATATCCAGGATATGTTCGCCGGGTTTAACATCCAGCAGAGCCAAAACATCCTCGCCAAATTGAAATACAAAGGCATGTTTCTGGTCGTATAAATCAGCGTTCCACTTCATTGTTTTGGTCATTGTGTCATTGGTCATTAGTCATTGGTTTGACTTTGGATCGATGACGTGTTAGTCTTCCTGCTCCCCCTTCAGGGGGCTGGGGGGCTTCGCCTACAGGTATTCTAAAACTTTTTGCCCCATTGCTTTGGTGCCTAAAATTTTGCTCTTGTCGGTTTTTGCATCGGCAATATCGCCGGTGCGGTAGCCTTCTTTCAGCGTTTTATCGATGGCCGATGTGATCAATTTAGCTTCGTCTTTAAGGCCGAAACTGATTTCTAACATCAAAGCTACAGATAATATAGATGCCAATGGATTAGCCTTATCCATGCCGGCAATATCATGTGCCGAACCGTGGATAGGTTCAAAAAAGCCGGTGCCATCACCAATTGATGCCGATGCCAGCATACCCATTGAGCCTGCTATCTGCGATGCTTCGTCGGTTAAAATATCGCCAAAAAGGTTAGCGGTTAATACCACATCAAACTTTTTAGGGTTTTTAACCAGCTGCATGGCGGCGTTGTCAATAAACATGTGTTCGGTTTCAACCTCGGGATAGTTTTTGGCTATCTCCTGCACCACCTCGCGCCACAGGCGTGAAGCCTCCAGCACGTTGGCCTTATCAACCGAACATAATCTTTTGCCACGAACCATGGCAGCTTCGTAGGCTTTAATGGCGATGCGCTCAACCTCGTAACGCGAATAGATCATCAGGTCGGAAGCAGTATTGCGATCCTCGCTGCGTTTTTTCTCGCCGAAGTAAACGTCGCCGGTAAGTTCCCGGAAGAAAAGTATGTCGGTACCTTTCAAAATTTCCGGTTTAAGGCTCGATGCATCCAGCAGCTCATCAAATAACATGATAGGGCGCAGGTTGGCATACAATCCCAATTCTTTACGGATCTTCAATAATCCTTGCTCAGGGCGAACCTTTGCCGATGGATCATTATCATATTTGATGTGACCGATGGCGCCAAATAAAATGGCATCACTTGCCTTTGCTTTTGCCAAAGTTTCATCGGGCAGTGGGTTACCCGTAGCCTCGATACCGGCGTGGCCCATCAGGGCCTCGTCGAAGGTAAATTCATGGCCAAAATCCTGGCCAATTTTCTCTAAAACTGCTTTACCCCAGGTAGTAACCTCGGGGCCTATCCCGTCGCCGGGTATTACTAAAATGTGTTTCTGAATTCCCATAAGCCCCCTAACCCCCTGAAGGGAGAATTTTTTGAGTTAATTATTACTTAGTTCCTCTTATTTCTTTTAGTTTCATTGTCATGCGCTCGGCATCGGTTGCTACCCATTCGGTGTATTCATCAATGGCCAGCAGGCGCAATTCGTCGTCAATATAACCTTCCTCTACCATTTGTTTAGACTGTGCTACACTTGCCCAGATGCCTGCTTTGCGTATAAAGTTTTCCTCGCCTTTTTGGTAAACCTCGTCGGCGTTAAACACCTCAATATCTTTGAAGCCGGCCTCGGTAAAATAAGCTGGCAGGTCTTCGGCTATGTGGTTGTTCATGCCGGCATCACCGCGCCATCTTAAAAAAGTAGCGTAAAACCGCAGCATACTTGGCGGCGGTTGCGGCTGCCATTCCAGCGCTTCGTGGTTATAATCCAATATGGACACTATGCCACCCGGTTTTAAAAGCGAGTACATTTTCTTTAAAGCTTCCACCGGATTATTTAGCCACTGTAAAACCCTTGCGGCTACAATCAGATCGAACTGTTCTTCCGGTTCGTATGCAAACAGATCGGTATAAATCAGATCGAGGTTTTTAACATCCGCATAAGTTTCCTTTCCGCTTTGGATAAAGAACTCCGTATTATCAATGCCCACAACATGACCTGTTGAACCAACTTTGGCGGCTATATCTTTACTGATAGCCCCGGTACCGCAACCCACATCCAAAACCCGCAAACCAAGTTTTAGGGCAGACGCGAGCGTTGCATAATCATTCGCCAAACTACGTTCGTCAAACAACTTTGCGGTGCCTTTGCCTTCTCTGTGGATAACTTTGTTCATTGGTTCATTAGTTCATTGGTCTTTGCAGTCGGCTAATGGTCATTTCGCTTTGCTGTCATTAGGTCATCGAGCAATTTTTTCTGACCTTTCGCCCTTTACCTTTCAGCTTTTACCTCTTTCTTTTGCCTTTCGCCTTTTACCTCTGGTCTTCAAATTCCTCAATCAGTTCCTTTTTACTCAGGATATAGTCGATATCATCGTAACCGTTGGTCATGCAGGCTTTTTTGTAGGGATTAACCTCAAAGCTTTCCTGCTCGCCGGTAGTTACCAGGCGGATGAACTGGTCTACCAGGTCGATTTCAACTACAGTGTGCTCATCGGCATAAACCGCGTCGAAGATCTTCTTTAAAAAATCTTCGCTCACCTGTACAGGCAGCAAGCCGTTGTTTAGTGCGTTGCCTTTAAAAATATCAGCAAAAAAGCTGCTTACCACGGCGTCAAAGCCATAATCGGCTATGGCCCAGGCCGCATGCTCGCGGCTACTACCGCAACCGAAGTTTTTGCCTGCAACCAGGATCTTGCCGCTATAGTTTGGGTTGTTGAGCACGAAATCCTGTTTAGGGTTATCGTCTCCGTCAAAACGCCAGTCGCGGAATAAGTTATTGCCAAAACCATCACGGGTAGTGGCCTTCAAAAACCGCGCAGGGATAATCTGGTCCGTATCGATGTTCTCGATAGGCAAAGGCACCACGCTGGTTTGTATGTGTTTGAATATTTTGGTACTCATAATGTTTCTTTTTTCTGAACCGGAATTTGTCGAATTTTTAGAATTACACGAATTTTAGAATTTATTGAATTTGGATTTTAAAATTCTGTTATTCTTTAGTTCGATGAATTCCGGTTGACATTATCCGGATTATGTTTTTTATTCAGTAATCTTTTAAACTGCAGGCTTTTACTTCCGAAATTTATAAGTAAACCTGTTTTTATATTGTACGCTTCGAGATAATTAATGCCTTGTGCAAGGTGAACATCTTCTAATAAAATAATTGCCTTTAACTCAACCATTATTTCACCTTCTACAAAGAAATCAACCCGCCTTGTGCCAATCTGTTCATTTCTATAAAAGATTGGCATTTCCATCTCTCTTGTAGCCACCAGACCTTCTAAAGCCATCTCAATCTCCAATGCTCTTTGGTAGATAGCTTCCTGAAACCCATTCCCTAAAAAAGAGTGAACCCGCATCGCACAACCAATAATTCGGCTTGTGCAATCTTTAAATTCTTCGGGCGTCTTTTTAAAGGTGTCCATTGTATTTTTTCTGAACCGGAATTGAATTTTTAGAATTACACGAATTTTTGAAGTACCATTCTAAAATTCTGTTAATCCAATGAATTCGTTTAATTCCGGTTCAGACATCTTTTAGAATTTCTTGAAGCGGCATTTTAAAATTCTGTTAATTCTATAAATTCGTTTAATTCCGGTTCAGACAACTTCTTCAGACAGAAACTCCCGTATATCCGTCACCTTCCCTGTAATGGCACTTGCTGCCGCGGTTAGCGGGCTGGCCAGGAAGGTGCGGGAGTTAGGTCCCTGTCTTCCTTCGAAGTTACGGTTAGATGTGGATACGCAGTATTTACCTGCCGGGATCTTGTCCTCATTCATGCCCAGGCATGCGCTGCAGCCAGGTTCGCGAAGCGGGAAGCCCGCTGCATCAAATATTTTGTCCAGCCCTTCGCGGATGGCTTGTTCCTGTACCTGTTTAGAGCCGGGGACTACCCATACCACTACGTTATCTGCTTTGTGTTTGCCTTTTACAAATTCGGCCACCTGGCGCAGGTCTTCAATGCGCGAGTTGGTGCAGCTGCCGATGAAAACGTAATCAATAGGTTTACCCAATAATTGTTCATCATCATGCAGCCCCATGTATTCAAGGGCTTTTTTGTACGATCCCTGTTCTTTTGCTTCAAACGAAGCAGTTTCGGGAACGTGTTGTGTTACGCCAATGCCCATGCCGGGGTTTGTTCCGTAGGTAATCATTGGCTCAATATCTTCGGCTTTAAAGGATAATACTTCATCAAAGGCTGCATCCGCATCTGAGTATAAAGTTTTCCAGTAAGCTACTGCTTTGTCCCACTCTTCGCCTTTAGGGGCAAATTCGCGGTCCTTTACATATTCAATTGTGGTGTCATCGGGGGCTATCAATCCGCAACGGGCACCCATTTCGATGCTCATGTTACAGATGGTCATGCGGCCTTCCATGCTTAAAGCGCGGATGGTATCGCCTGCATACTCCACTGCATAACCTGTACCGCCTGCGGCCGAGATTTTGGAGATGATGTACAGGATAATATCTTTGGCGCCAACACCTTTTTGCAACTTGCCGTTTACTTCAATCTTCATGCGTTTTGGGCGCGATTGCAGTAAACACTGGGTTGCCATTACCTGCTCCACCTGTGATGTACCTATACCAAACGCTATGGCACCAAAGGCGCCGTGTGTTGATGTATGGCTATCGCCGCAAACATAAGTACCACCGGGACGGGTGATGCCCAGCTCGGGCCCTATTACGTGCACTATCCCCTGGAAAGGGTGACCTAAACCATAAAGCTCGATACCAAACTCTTTGCAGTTTTTGGTGAGCATATCAACCTGGTAACGGGAAAGTTCTTCTTTTATGGGGAGGTGCTGATTAATTGTAGGAACGTTATGATCAGCAGTGGCCACTGTTTGTTTTGGCCTGAAAACCGGTAACCCCCTGGTGCGCAAACCATCAAATGCCTGCGGACTGGTTACCTCGTGAATGAAGTGTGTGTCGATGTATAAAATATCCGGAAAACCCTCGTTGCTACTGACGACGTGCGCATCCCATATTTTATCAAATAATGTTTGTCCCATGGTGTTATAGTATCAAGTAGTAAGTATCAAGTATCAAGACCGCTGCGTAAGCTGTCAGCTTGATTTTGATACGGCATATAGTATCGAGTAGTAAGTATCAAGTATCAAGACAGGTACACGAGAGTCGTTGAGTTGATTTTGTTTGACACAGTACTGGTATTATAACAAGTAGTTAGTACCTGCTGCAAATCAAAAATCTTGCTACCTGATACTAACTACTTGATACATATCTTACGCTTCTACAACCTGGTTTTCAGGGCGTAAGCTGCGTACAGTTTTACCTGCAAGCCATAATTCGCTTTCGCGTAATTCTTTCAGCTCGGCGTCTAATTTTTCGCGGTAATCCGGCTGGCTGTTCAAATCAATTGAACGTTGTGATTCTTTGCCGGTTGCAACGCTTTTGTATAATTCTTCAAATACCGGTTTAGTGGCATCACGGAATTTTTTCCACCAATCTAAAGCACCACGTTGTGCTGTAGTTGAGCAATTGGCATACATCCAATCCATACCATTTTCTGCAACTAATGGCATTAATGATTGGGTTAACTCTTCAACAGTTTCGTTAAAAGCCTCAGATGGTGAGTGACCATTTGCACGCAATACATCGTACTGAGCGGCAAAAATACCCTGGATACAGCCCATCAGCGTACCACGCTCGCCGGTTAAATCGCTGTATACTTCTTTCTTGAAGTTGGTTTCAAATAAGTAACCGCTGCCTACAGCAATACCTAATGAAATTACACGATCAAACGCTTTGCCTGTAGCATCCTGGAAAATAGCGTAGCTTGAGTTCAAGCCACGGCCCTGCAGGAACATACGGCGTAATGAAGTACCTGAACCTTTAGGGGCAACCAAAAATACGTCAACATCGGCAGGAGGAACGATGCCTGTCTGCTCATTAAAAGTGATACCAAACCCGTGAGAGAAGTATAATGCTTTACCCGGAGTAAGGTGTTTTTTTACAGTCGGCCATAAAGCAATTTGTGCAGCATCGCTTAGTAAGTAGCAAATTACAGTTCCTCTTTGTAAAGCCTCTTCAATTTCAAAAAGGGTTTCGCCCGGTACAAAGCCATCGCTTACAGCTTTATCCCATGTTTTTGTGCCTTTACGCTGACCAACAATAACATTGATGCCATTGTCTTTTTGGTTAAGCGCCTGGCCCGGACCTTGAACGCCATAGCCAATTACTGCTACAACTTCATCTTTTAGTACTTCCTGAGCTTTTGATAAAGGGAACTCATCGCGGGTAACCACATTTTCTTCGGTACCGCCGAAATTTAATTTTGCCATTGTTTTATTGTTTGTTTTTTGGGATTTCACCGTTTTATAGATGATTTCACCGATTTTGATTTTATAATTATTTTAGGTTATCTAATTGAACCGTCATTGCGAGGTACGAAGCAATCCCCGATTAGCATATCCGCCCTGTATAGTTCGGGATTGCTTCGTGCCTCGCAATGACGTTTTTGGGTGGCCGACCTTTCGCCTTTCAGCTTTAGCCTTTCACCTCCTCTTTACATCGTAAATACTTTCTGTCCCTGGTTTAAATATTCGTTCTCAATAACGTCTTCGCCCGGTTCAAGGCGCTCAAACTCGCGCAATTTACGGTTAAATCCGTCACTATCTTTAATAATTGCAACACGGGCGCTGCGCACAAACTCAATCAGGCCGTAAGGCTGCAAAATACTGATCAGGTTATCTGTTTCCTCGCGGTGGCCGGTAGTTTCAAACACCGTATAATCTTTACGGATCACTACAGCGCGGGCGCCATTTTCGCGCAATAAACGCTCAACACTTACCTTCTCGGCAATTACATCTGTCGATACTTTATATAACGCCATTTCCTGCCAAATCACATCTTCGTTGGTATGGTAGTATACTTTTAATACCTCTACCTGTTTTTCAATCTGGCGGGTAAGTTTGCGTACCACATCCTCCGATTCGGTAATTACAATATTGAAACGGTGAATATGCTCTATCTCTGATGGAGACGTATTCAAACTATCAATATTAATTTTACGGCGTGTAAATATAATAGCTATCCGGTTTAATAAACCAATCTGGTTTTCCGTATAAACCGTGATATTAAATTCCTGTTTTTCTGTATCCTGGGTCATGATTTCTTTTTTTAAGTTCCCCCTTTAGGGGGTTAGGGGGCCTATTTTAACCTGATTTCGCTTACACTGCAACCTTGCGGTACCATCGGGAATACGTTATTCTCCTTGGTAACCATTACTTCTAAAAGGAACGATCCTTTGTTGCTCAGCATTTCATTTAATGCCGATGGAAGATCCTTACGGTCATCAATACACTTGCCGGGGATGCGGTATGCTGCTGCCAGCGCCACAAAATCCGGGCTTTGAATATCAACAAACGAGTAACGGCGCGAGTTAAACAATTCCTGCCATTGCCTTACCATGCCCAGGAACCGGTTGTTCAGGATGATAATTTTTACATCGATACCGCTTTGCATAATTGTACCTAATTCCTGGCAGGTCATCTGGAAACCGCCGTCGCCGATAATAGCTACTACGGTACGGTGCTGCGCGCCAAATTTAGCGCCTATAGCTGCCGGCAGGGCAAAGCCCATAGTACCTAAACCGCCACTGGTAACGTTGCTGCGGGTATTGTTAAATTGAGCATAACGGCAGGCCACCATCTGGTGCTGACCTACGTCGGTTACTATTACTGCTTCGCCTTTGGTAATTTCGTTAAGTTGTTTAATTACTTCGCCCATCGTCATTTCAACTGTAGTCGGGTTAAGTTCTTTTTCAATTACCTGCTGCACTTCCTGGCGGGTGTATTCATTGAATTTAGCAAGCCATTCAGTATGCTGTTTTTCATCTACCAAGGCGGTAAGCAACGGCAACGTTTCTTTACAATCGCCCCAAACAGGTACGGTCGATTTTACGTTTTTGTCAATCTCGGCCGGATCAATATCCAGGTGGATAACCTTTGCCTGTTTGGCATATTTATCAAGGCGGCCGGTTACACGGTCGTCAAAACGCATACCTATGGCAATTAACACATCGCATTCGTTGGTTAATACGTTTGGCCCGTAGTTGCCGTGCATGCCCAGCATACCCACATTTAAAGGGTGATCTGTTGGGATAGCGCCCGCACCTAAAACAGTCCATGCTGCCGGAATCCCGCTTTTTTCAACAAAAGCTTTAAATTCCTGCTCGGCACTGCCCAAAATTACGCCCTGGCCAAAAAGGATAAATGGTTTTTTAGCTTCGTTAATTAAAGCGGCAGCTTCCTGGATATACTGCGGGCGAACTATAGGTTTTGGCCTGTAGCTGCGGATATGGTTGCAGGGTGTATAACCTTTATAGTTAAACAGCTGGATCTGCGCGTTTTTTGTAATATCGATCAATACTGGTCCAGGGCGGCCGCTTCTGGCAATGTAAAATGCCTTGGCAATCACTTCAGGGATCTCGTTGGCATCTGTTACCTGGTAGTTCCATTTGGTTACCGGGGTAGTAATGTTAATTACATCGGTTTCCTGAAAAGCATCGGTACCTAAAAGATGCGCGAAAACCTGGCCGGTGATACATACCAATGGTGTGCTATCAATTTGCGCATCAGCCAGGCCTGTTACCAGGTTAGTTGCACCAGGGCCACTGGTTGCAAACACAACACCCACTTTACCGGACGTACGCGCATAACCCTGCCCCGCATGGATACCACCCTGCTCATGGCGGACCAGGATATGGTTCAGCTTATCATTGTAATCAAACAAAGCATCATAAATGGGCATAATTGCACCACCCGGATAACCGAAGATGGTATCAACACCTTCAACAATCAATGCCTCCAATAATGCTACCGATCCTGAAACTTCAACTACAGGTGTTTTTGCGGCTTCTTCTGCTGTTTCACCTATTTCCTGAACTATTGTCTGCGTCTCCATATTTTTTGACCTCTATCCCCCCTAAAAGGGGAGTGTTAAGTGTATATTTTAATTATTTATCTTTTTCCCTTGCTCCTGTTCCCCCTTCAGGGGGTTAGGGGGCTACTACATTTCGTCTGTTACGCAACCTTCAGCAGCCGAGCTAACTGTTTTGGCGTAACGGTATAATAAACCTTTGGTTGCTTTTAAAGCGGGCTGTTTCCAGGCGGCTTTACGTGCTGCCATTTCTTCGTCTGATAGTATTACATTGATGGTATTTGTTGTTGCATCAATAATAATTTTATCATCGTCGTTAATTAAGCCAATGGCGCCCCCGTCAAAGGCTTCGGGGGTGATGTGGCCTACCACAAAACCGTGTGTACCGCCGCTAAAGCGTCCGTCGGTAATTAATGCTACCGAGCTGCCTAAACCCGCACCAAAAATGGCCGATGTTGGCTTAAGCATTTCGGGCATACCCGGGGCGCCTTTAGGGCCTACGTTGCGGATAACCACCACATCACCTTTTTTGACTCGGCCGCTCTGGATGCCGGCAATCAGTTCAAACTCGCCATCAAACACGCGGGCAGGGCCTTCAAAATGAGTACCTTCTTTACCGGTAATTTTGGCTACGCTACCACCTTCGGCAATATTGCCGTAAAGTATCTGCAAGTGACCGGTAACTTTAACAGGCTTTTCAACCGGCCATATAATTTTTTGTGTATCAAACTCCAGTTCGGGTACATCTGCTAAGTTTTCGGTAATTGTTTTACCGGTAACGGTAAGGCAATCGCCATGTAACCAGCCTTGCGCCAAACAATACTTCATCACAGCCGGAATGCCGCCAATGTTGTGTAAATCCTCCATCATGTATTTACCGCTTGGTTTCATATCGGCCAATACCGGGATGCGGTTACTTACCGATTGGAAATCGTCCTGGGTTAATTTAACATCAACACTTTTGGCCATCGCAATCAGGTGCAATACTGCATTGGTTGAGCCGCCCAATACCATAATAATCACCATAGCATTTTCAAATGCCTCGCGGGTCATGATGTCTGATGGTTTGATGTCTTTCTCTAACAATATTTTGATAGCCTTTCCTGCCGCCAGGCACTCGGCTTTTTTCTCTTCGCTTAGCGCCGGGTTTGATGATGAATAAGGCAAACTCATGCCTAAAGCTTCAATAGCTGCGGCCATCGTATTAGCTGTATAAATACCACCGCATGCGCCCGCGCTTGGGCAGGCATTTTTAATGATGCCCATAAAATCAACATCCTCAATAGTACCGGCCATCCTTTTACCTAAAGCCTCAAATGCCGATACAATGTTCAGGTCTTCGCCTTTCCAATGCCCCGGTTTAATAGTGCCCCCGTATACCATAATTGACGGACGGTTTAAACGCCCCATGGCCATAATAGAACCGGGCATGTTTTTATCGCAACCAGGCAAAGTAATTAAGCCATCATAATACTGTGCGCCTGTAACAGCTTCAATAGAATCGGCAATAATATCGCGGCTCACTAAAGAATAACGCATCCCTTCGGTACCATTACTCATGCCATCACTTACACCAATGGTATGGAATATCAGGCCTACCATATCCTCATCCCAGATACCTTGTTTAACTATCTTAGCCAAATCGTTCAGGTGCATGTTACAAGTGTTACCATCGTAACCCATACTTGCCACACCAACCTGGGCTTTGCGCATATCATCGTCTGTTAAACCAATACCATAAAGCATGGCCTGTGCAGCCGGCTGTGTTGGATCCTGGGTAAAAGTTTTGCTATACTTATTCAATTCTATAGCCGCCGTGGTATCTGATGATGAACTCATTTTATTTTTTTAGTAGACTAACTTTATAAATTATTCTTGTTGTTGACCAGGTTTATTTGATTGCTTGAATCAATAAACGTAAGGTAGATATAGCAACCGCGAATAACAATAGTCAGGATTTATTTTTTCAAAAAGTATAATATATCTTAATATATTTATTTAACAATATAAAATTACGTATTTTTAATTATTTAAAGAACATAATTTTTAACAAAATAGACCAAAGTTCAAAACGGTATTCGGTACATATTTTATGCATGCATAGTAAATTGCCGATTTTCTTCCTAAAATGGGGTTGGTGGCTAAAAAAGTTTGTTAAATGTGCAGATTCCAGATGTGCAGATATGCAGATGATGATACTGCATTATTTTTTGAATTTGCCAATTGACATAAATATTCCTGCCTTTTTACTCCCTATAATTCATTCTCTAAAAACCCTATTAAAAAAACATTCAAAAAAAAACGTCCGGGTGCTATACCCGGACGTTTTTTCTGAAAAATAAGGGTATAGTTTATTTATGCAGAATTCCTTCGGCTAAAATAATGACCTTATTGTTTAATGCTTCAACTACGCCGCCTTTGATAAAAAACACTTCTTCTTTACCGGCGTTACCCCCACGTACAACCAGCTTACCATCCTGTAAGGTTGATATGATAGGCGCGTGGTGGTTTAATATCTCAAATAATCCCAAAGTACCAGGTACGGTAACCGATGTGGCTTCGCCCTCGTAGATCTTTTTATCGGGAGTAAGAATTTCTAAAGTCATTTCTTTATAGTATCAAGTAGTTAGTATCAAGTATCAAGTACATTTATGAAGATCAAGTAGCAAAATTAAAATAAGTCTTGCTACTTGATACTATATACTTGCTACTAATTATTAGCTTCTGCCAATAATTTTTTACCTTTTTCAATGGCATCTTCAATGCTTCCAACCAAGTTGAATGCACCTTCAGGGTACTCATCAACTTCGCCATCCATGATCATGTTGAAACCTTTGATGGTGTCTTTAATGTCAACCAATACACCTTTTAAACCGGTGAACTGCTCGGCAACGTGGAACGGCTGAGAAAGGAAACGCTGAACACGACGGGCGCGTGATACAACCAGTTTATCTTCTTCAGATAACTCGTCCATACCTAAGATGGCGATGATATCCTGAAGTTCTTTGTAACGTTGTAAAGTTTCTTTAACACGCTGAGCGGTATTGTAATGCTCGTCGCCCAAAATAGCCGGGCTTAAGATACGTGATGTAGAATCCAAAGGATCCACAGCAGGGTAAATACCAAGCTCTGCAATTTTACGTGAAAGTACGGTTGTAGCATCCAGGTGGGCAAATGTTGTTGCCGGTGCAGGGTCGGTCAAGTCATCCGCAGGTACATAAACGGCCTGTACAGATGTGATTGAACCACGTTTGGTTGAAGTAATACGCTCTTGCATGGTACCCATCTCTGTTGCCAGTGTTGGCTGGTAACCTACCGCAGATGGCATACGGCCCAATAACGCTGATACTTCGGAACCTGCTTGTGTAAAGCGGAAAATGTTGTCGATAAAGAAAAGGATATCGCGGCCTTTGCCATCCTCATCACCATCGCGGAAATACTCGGCAATGGTTAAGCCCGACAAAGCTACACGCGCACGTGCACCAGGAGGCTCGTTCATTTGACCGAACACGAAGGTTGCTTTTGAATCTTTCATCATTTCGGTATCTACTTTAGATAGATCCCAGCCGCCTTCTTCCATTGAATGCATAAATGCATCACCATATTTTATAATGCCTGCTTCAAGCATCTCGCGCAAAAGGTCATTACCTTCACGTGTACGCTCGCCAACACCTGCAAATACAGATAAACCTGCATAAGCTTTAGCGATGTTGTTGATAAGCTCCTGAATTAATACTGTTTTACCTACACCGGCACCACCAAACAATCCAATTTTACCACCTTTTACGTAAGGCTCTAATAAATCGATAACTTTGATACCTGTAAACAATACTTCAGTTTCGGTAGACAAGTCTTCGAAACGCGGAGGGGTATTGTGAATAGGGCGGCCATTGGTTTTGTCAAGATCGGGTATACCATCGATAGCATCGCCTACTACGTTAAATACACGGCCTTTAATATTTTCTCCAATTGGCATTTTGATAGCCGATTCCAAATCCAAAACTTTCATGCCACGTAGCAATCCGTCTGTTGAATCCATCGCAATCGCGCGTACACGATCTTCACCTAAATGCTGCTGAACTTCTAAAATGATTTTTTGGCCATTATCTTTCGTGATCTCTAACGCGTCATAAATTTTAGGGAGATGAGCGTCATCAGCGAAACTTACGTCAACTACCGGACCGATGATCCGTGATATTTTTCCAATGTTTGGCATATATAACCTGGTGTTTTAAGAATTTTCCTTTTTAATAGTATCCTGCTTGTAAAATATAAGATGCTATTTCAGAGGCGCAAAGTTATGATTTCTATCCAAATATTTAAATAGCAAAGGCAACATTTTTGCACGATAATTTATGTCGGCTTTAATTATAGTTACTGATCGCCAAAATCAAGCATTATTTTGCCAATATGCCCGCTGCTTTCCATAAGCTCGTGGGCTTTTGCGGCTTCGGCAACAGGGAAAACAGCATGAACAACAGGTTTGATTCGACCAGATGCCAATAGTGGCCAGATAACCGTTTTTAATTTGTGTGCAATAGCACCTTTAAATTCTACCTCGCGCGAGCGCAGCGCAGAGCCGGTAATAGTCAATCGCTTTCGCATCACCTGTGCCAAATCAATTTGAACATTATTGCCGTTCATCGTATTAATAAGCACCAACCGGCCCTCAACAGCCAGCGATTTAATGTTGCCCGCTGTATAATCGCCGCCTATCATATCCAGTATCACATCAACGCCTTTGCCGGCAGTTATATCATTAATAACATCGGTAAAGTTTTCTGTTTTATAGTTAATTGCTTTTGCCGCACCCAAAGCTTCGCAAAAGCGGCATTTATCTGCTGATCCGGCTGTTACATAAACCGTATGCCCTAATGCTTTGGCCATTTGTATAGCGGCAACGCCAATACCACTTGAGCCCCCATGAACCAGTAATGTTTCGCCGTCCTTTAAACCTGCACGATCAAACACATTGCTCCAAACGGTAAAAAACGTTTCGGGCAACGAGGCTGCTTCTGTAAATGAAAGATTTTCGGGTATCGGCAGACATTGTTCTTCGGGAGCATTACAATATTCGGCATAACCGCCGCCTGCAACCAGGGCGCAAACTTTATCGCCAACCATCAGGTGGGTTACCGTTGTACCAATAGCCACAACGATACCGGCAATTTCTAAGCCCGGGATATCCTGTGGTGCGCCGGCGGGAGGCGGATAATTACCCTTGCGCTGAAAAACATCTGGCCGGTTAACACCCGCGGCCATAACCTTAACTAATACTTCGTTATCGGCATAAGCTGGCTGGGGCCGTTCCTGTACCTGTAAAACCGATGGTTCGCCGGGGCGGGTTATAATAACTGCTTTCATTTTGATGAAATGATGTATTCCTGTTTTAGTCTTAAGTGCTAAATCTTAAGCCTGAAGCCAAAGGTGATAATTCACATGGAAAATTCAAGACTTCGGACTTGCGACTTAGTACTTAAGACTTAGACTCAAAGATAACTTTAATCAATGCAGGAATGTTTAATAAAGAAATGGCGTTAAAAGGTATTAATCGCACACTTAACCGTCATATTGTTGCAATCAGAAAAAATTCGTGATGTTGTTGTACCTTTTCATGCTGATAAAAAATTAAATTTGCAGCTGCAAACAATCATTCTTTTGGACAGAAAACTGATAATAGGAACACGTGGCAGCGAATTGGCGCTGTGGCAGGCCAATTTTGTAAAAGATAGCCTTGCCGCCATCAACATTACCGCCGAGTTAAAGATCATTAAAACACAGGGCGACCGTATCCTCAACCTCAGCTTTGATAAGCTGGAAGGCAAAGGTTTTTTCACGAAAGAATTAGAAGAAGAATTATTAGCCGGCACTATTGACCTTGCGGTACATTCGCATAAAGATTTGCCGACCGAAAACCCTCCGGGACTCATCATCGCAGCAGTTTCAGAACGGGAAGATCCATCTGAACTGTTGCTGATATTGAAAGATTGTGTAGATGTGCATCAAAAGCTATCTGTTAAATATGGAGCTATTGTTGGCACATCATCAAACAGGCGCAAGGCCCAGTTACTGGCCTACCGCCCCGACCTGGAGATAGAAGAATTACGTGGCAACGTACCTACCCGCATAGGTAAACTACGCGATGAAAAGTATGATGCCATTATGCTGGCCAAGGCCGGTGTAAGCCGCTTAAACATCGATTTAAGCGAATTTCACGTAGAGGAATTAACCCCTGCCGAGCTGATCCCTGCACCTGCACAGGGCGCTCTGGCTATACAGATACGTGAAGCCGACCAGGAACTTTTTGAAGCCCTGCAAGCACTGCACCACCCGGATGTAGCCGAAGAATTGGCTGTTGAACGTACCGTATTAAAGCTGTTCGGCGGTGGTTGCCACCTCCCCCTTGGGTGTTATTGCCGCAAGGAGGATGATCTGTACCAGGTATTTACATCAAAAGCCGATGAAGGCGATGAATTCCCGGATAGGGTGTTCCTTAAATCGGATACTACAGCTGGCCTGGCCCAAAAGGTTGTAGCTATGTTTGATACTAACCGCAAACTGGCCCAAAGCGTATTTATAACCCGCGATCTTTCGGAGCAAAGCTACTTCCGCAAGGCGATGGAAAAACATGGCATCAATATAGATGCCCGTTCGCTTATCCGCACCGTACCTGTTATCAATAAGCTTGATCCTTATATTTTAAGAGATATCAACTGGATATTTTTCAGCAGTAAAAATGCGGTAGAGTATTTCTTTGCACTAAAGCCGCAATTATCCAATAAAGTAAAATTTGGTGTAATGGGCTCAGGATCTGAAGATACCTTGCGCCGTAACGGCCACTTTGCAGCCTACGTTGGCGAAAGTGGCGATACAGCCGAAGTTGCGGCCGATTTTGCAACATTAGCCAACGGCACTAAAGTATTGTTTCCCGGCGCCGAAGGTTCTTTACGCAGCATACAACAAGGCTTATCTGCCGAAACCAAAATAATCGATCTTACTGTTTACGAAACTGTAATTGAAGAGCAGGTAGAAGGAACCGGCGCTGATGTACTGGTTTTTACCAGCCCATCTAACGTAGAGGCCTATTTCCAGGATAACCTGTTAGAGCCCAACCAGCAGGTGATAGCCATTGGTAAATCAACTGGCAAAAAATTCGACGAAATGGGCACCAGGTACACATTACCCTTTTCGCCCGACGAAGTAGGCTTAGCCGAAGCCGTTTTTGGAACAACCTGTTTAACCAACAGGTGTTAAAAGCTTAATATGTTTCACTGGCAATGTAGCGTCAGGAATGAATTGAGAAATGGTATTGCAGCGGCAACTTTAAGTTTATATCGGAAGAATACGAAAAACGCAAAAAATCATGGTTAACACATGTCAACCATGATTTTTTGTTAAAATGCTAATTATAAGATATTTAAGTAAAAATAAATCAAAATTATGTTAACCTTTGTTAACCATGTTTGATTACATGACCCGCTCATCTTAATAGTATGTTTTCATTGTCAATTTATACATGACACAACACTAATGTGTTTAAACACACCGCCGTGAAGCCGGAGCAGAATTTCCGGCTACTAACACCATTGTCATGATCAATTTATGGGTTTCCATTGCTTATCAAACAGTTAGATGGGATGAAGCCCTGAATATTTTGTTTGTATTATACAATTCTGTAAAATCATCCTTACGCCATAAATTACCTTTAATAGGTTTAGAGGGGCCATAATTGTTTGGGTTTATATAACTTTGCGTGCCTCCGGCCATAAAGGCAATTCCCGAAACCGGAGCATTAGCTATAACATGTTACAACGACCACGTAGAAACCGTAAAAGTGAAGTAATCCGCCAAATGGTGCAGGAAACGCACATAAGTGCGGCCAATTTGATATTCCCCCTGTTTATTATCGATGGCGAAAATCAGAAAAGCGAAGTATCATCTATGCCGGGTATTTACCGGTACTCTGTAGATAATTTACTGCGCGAAATTGAAAGCTGCATGAAGCTGGGTTTAAAATCATTTGATTTGTTCCCCAACATTGATGAAGCGCTGAAGGACACCATGGCCACCGAAAGCTACCGCGAAGAAAGCTTGTACCTGCGCGCTATCCGCGAAGTTAAAAAGAACTTTCCCGAGGCATGTGTTGTTACCGATGTAGCGATGGACCCTTATAGCAGCGATGGCCATGATGGTATTGTTAAAAACGGCGAAATATTGAATGACGAAACGCTGGAGGTTTTAGGTAAAATGGCTTTGGCACACGCGCAATGCGGGGCCGATATTATTGCTCCGTCAGACATGATGGATGGCCGTGTAGGATATATCAGAAATGTGTTGGACCAAAATGGCTTTACCAACGTTTCTATCATGTCGTATTCGGCTAAGTATGCAAGTGCTTTTTATGGTCCGTTCAGGGATGCTTTAAATTCGGCGCCCAAGTTTGGTGATAAAAAAACTTACCAGATGAACCCGGCCAACCAGCGCGAGGCATTGATAGAGGCTAACTTAGACGAGTTGGAAGGAGCCGACTTTTTAATGGTAAAACCGGCCCTGCCCTACCTGGATGTGATAAAACTAATAAAAGATAATACCGAACTACCCGTAGCCGCTTACAATGTAAGCGGCGAATACGCCATGATAAAAGCCGCTGTGCAACGCGGCTGGCTCAATGAGCAGCGCGCCATAACCGAGGTGCTTACCAGCATCCGCCGGGCAGGCGCAACCGCGATATTGACGTATCATGCCAAGGAAGTTTTAGAGAATAAATGGCTTTAACAGAGGTAAAAGATTAAAGGCGAAAGCTGAAAGGTAAAAAATACTATAAAACGCCGTCATTGCGAGGCACGAAGCAATCCCAAACTATACAGGGTGGATTTGCAAATCGGGGATTGCTTCGTACCTCGCAATGACGGTTGGAAAAATATAAAAATGTTAGATTCAATAAAAAAGATGTTTTCGGGCGAGGCTAATGAACCGGTTAATACTATGGGGAAGCCGGATATTAGCAGGGAGAAAAGTGCCGAGCTTTATGCCAAGGCTAAAACTTACTTTCCGGGTGGGGTTAACTCGCCGGTGAGGGCGTTTAAATCGGTATATGGTACGCCCTTGTTTATTCAAAAAGGCGATGGCAGTCACATTTGGGATGCCGATGGCAACGAGTTTATTGACTACTGCTGCTCCTGGGGCCCGCTCATCCTTGGTCATAACAATACCAAGGTACGGGAGAAGGTTATAGAGGTAATGCAAAACGGCATGTCGTTTGGTGCACCAACCGCCCTGGAAAATGAACTTGCCGAACTGATTCTGAAGAACAATAAATTTATTGAAAAACTACGCTTTGTAAGCTCGGGTACCGAAGCGGTTATGTCGGCCATCAGGTTGGCAAGGGGTTATACCAAACGCGATAAAATCCTAAAATTTGAAGGTTGTTACCACGGCCATACCGATGCTTTATTGGTAAAGGCGGGATCGGGCCTGGTTACCTTTGGCGAAACCTCATCTGCAGGCGTACCAAAGGCCTTTGTTGACGAAACCATCGTAGTATCCCTGAACGATAAGGAAGCCCTTACCCTGGCTTTTAATGAATTTAAAGATCAGATTGCAGCCATCATCATCGAACCTATCCCGGCCAATAACGGTTTGCTGTTACAGGAAAAAGAATACCTGCAGTTTTTGCGCGACATATGTACCCAAAACGGCACGCTGCTTATATTTGATGAAGTAATCTCGGGTTTCCGCGTTGGTTTCGAAGGCGCGGCAGGCTATTACCAGATTAAGCCGGATATTATTACCTATGGCAAAATCATTGGCGGTGGTTTGCCTGTTGGCTGTTATGGCGCATCGGCCGAAATTATGGGCAATGTATCGCCCGATGGCGGCGTTTACCAGGCCGGTACATTATCTGGCAACCCGGTAGCCATGGCTGCAGGTATCGCCCAACTGACCGAGCTTTTGCGCATGGGTTTTTACCGCGACCTGAATAATAAAAGAGAAGAATTTACCGAGGCCATCCAGCGTTTTGCTACGGCCCGTAATTATAAATTTAAGGTGTTTGGTATCGGATCGATATTCTGGTTTGCTTTTACAGATAAAGAGTATATTCGTAAAGCCGAAGATATTGATGCAGCAAGCATGGAAAAATTCAAAAAATTCCACCGCGAACTGATAAACCGGGGTATTTACCTGGGGCCATCAGGTTATGAAGTTGGTTTTATATCATCGGCACATACAAAAATTGATTTAGAAAAAACCAAACGCACTATTTTTGATAGCTTAGATTTGGTATTTAACGGAAAATAAGTTGGCAGTTTTTAGTTGACAGTTAGCATTAAAAAAAAGCATAACTGCAAACTTACAACCGCCCAAGTTTAAACTGATAACTGCAAACTGGCAACTGGCAACTGCCCACTGATAACTGAAATGAAAAGGACATTTGTAATTTTTTATGCGCTCATCATCTATGCCGTTGCTCAACTGGTATGGTGGGGGTATATGCTGGTAACGCCTCACGCAAGGCCTATCAGTATGGTATTATGCGAGGGATCCATGTTTATATTGGTATTTACGTTGGGGGCCGTTAGTCTGCATAAAACCATTAATAAGGAACGTAAGCTGCAGGAGCAAAAAAAGAATTTTTTACTATCGGTGACACATGAGTTGAAATCGCCGTTGGCATCTATCAAAATATTACTGCAAACTATCCAGAAACGTAGCCTGACCAGAGAACAGGTACTTGATTTTATCGATAAATCGCTTAACGATGTTGAGCGCCTGGATGATATGGTAGAGAATATGTTGCTGGCCTCCAAAATCGAAAACCAATCATACACATTTCCTAAAGCAAGCTTCAATCTTTCGGTTTTGGTAGATAGCATTGTAAACCGTTTGCAAATCAGCAAATGCGATTGCAACCAAATGATTATCGATGCCGAGATTGAACCCAAAATTGAAATCACCGGCGATAAGTTTGCGCTTACATCTGTGGTAACCAATTTAATCGAGAATGCTGTAAAATATTCCAGCCCGTGCTCGGCAGTGGTTGTTAAGTTATTTTCAAAAGATGATAAGGTATACCTGGAGGTAGCCGACCAGGGCATTGGCATAGCCGATAACGAAAAAGCCCGTATTTTTGACCGTTTTTACCGTGTAGGCAGCGAGGAAACCCGCAATACCAAAGGAACCGGCCTGGGCCTGTATATAGTAAAAGAGGTGCTGGATAAGCACCATGCCAGTATTAAGGTGAAAGACAACCGCCCTGCTGGTAGCATTTTTGAAGTTGTATTTGGATAACACCAATTGCACAAATTATATCAAATTTCACTAATCTGCTTATATAGTTTGAATGAGAAATTTGTGTGATTCGATTAATTAGTGAGATTCGTGTTTAATTAAAATTCGTGTAATTCGAGTTAATTCGTGACCATTCGTGTTTATTAAAATTAGTGTATTAAAATTATGAGTCAGACGATGCCTAACAAAAAAAGAATTCTATTAGCCGAAGACGAAGAGCATTTGTTGGAAGCCATTAAACTTAACCTGGAGCTGGAAGGTTATAAAGTTTCGACAGCTAAAAATGGTAAAAAGGCTTTGCAGTTGTTTAAAGAAGAGCGCTTTAACCTGGTTATATTAGATGTAATGATGCCCGAAATTGACGGCTTCGTGGTTGCAGAAACCATTCGGCTGGAAAATACCGAGGTACCTATCATGTTCCTGACAGCCAAAAACACCAATGAGGATAAAATTTCGGGCCTTAAAAAAGGTGCCGACGATTATTTAACCAAACCGTTTAACCTGGAAGAGCTTATTTTACGGGTGAACAACCTGGTAAAACGCAGCCTGAAAGGCGATGACCTTAAGGAGTTTAACAGCTACAAAATAGGCGAAAAAACCATCCACTTTAACTCGTTTGAGCTGGTGAATGAAGATGGCTCTATTACTCCGCTTACCAAAAAAGAAACCATGTTACTGAAGCTTTTAATTGAGCGCCGTAACGATGCGGTATCGCGCGAGCAGATTCTGGAAACTGTTTGGAACTATGATGTATACCCATCAACCCGTACTATCGATAACTTTATCCTAACCTTCCGTAAGTATTTTGAACCAGATCCTAAAAACCCGGTTTATTTCCACTCCATCCGTGGTGTAGGCTATAAATTTACCGATAATCAGCACTAATTAATGTTCAGTAACCGGGTGCGCATATTTATTGCATTTGTTTTCCTGCTATCGTTAGGCTTGTTATTGTACCTGCGCATTTATGAGCTTGCGGCTGTTGCTGTTTTGATGATTTTGTTACTAATATGGGATTACTTTAAACAGGGCACCCTGGTTGTTGCAGCCAAATATTTTCACCATAAAGAATTTGATAAGGCAGAAGCCTCGTTAAAAGAAATCAGTAAGCCCGAATGGCTCAGTAAAAAGCGCCGGGGTTATTATGAATTTATTTACGGCGGTATTTGTGTGCAAAAACAGGATTTTAAAGCAGCCGAAAAACATTATGAGATTGCAGCCCAATACCCGCTGCGATCTGTAAATGACCATGTGGCCGCGTTGGTTACGGTGGCCAATATAAGTATAAGGCATAATGATTATGATAAAGCCCAAGCCTACCTGCAATTGGCCGAGCAGCATGCCGATAAAATTACCGCCAAAATGAAGGATGTTATAAACAAACTTCACAAGGAGATTAAAACAAAAAAATAGAGTCAAGAGTCAAGAATCAAGAATCAAGACAAGAACCTTGCATATGGCATCTAACTCTGCTATCTGCAATTCAAAAAGTCTTAACTCTTGATTCTTGGTTCTTGACTCTCCTATAAGATATGAGAGATTCGTTATTAATAAAAGCAGCTTTTTCCGAAAAAACAGAACGGCCACCGGTATGGATGATGCGCCAGGCCGGCCGTTTCATGAAAGAATATTGGGATATTAAAAACAAGTATTCCTTTTTGGAAATGTGCAAAACACCGGAACTTGCTGCCGATGTTACCATGTTGCCGGTTAATTTATTAGGTATTGATGGTGCCATCCTGTTTTCGGACATACTGGTTACCGGCGAGGCTATGGGCGGCGATTTGAGTTTCAACGCCGGAACAGGCCCTAAGTTTGCCAACCCGGTACGTACACAAAAAGATATTGATAACCTGCAAACCGATGTAGGTGATAAATTACAATATGTTGCCGATGCCATTAAGGTGATTCAGCAGCGTTTAAATGGCAGCATCCCGCTGATTGGTTTTGCAGGCGCGCCATTTACTGTGATGAGCTACCTGGTTGAAGGCGGATCGTCGAAAGATTTTAAGCTCACCAAACTGATGCTTCACAATGAGCCGGCAATGGCGCATCAGTTGTTATCAAAAATAGCAACCGTTACAGCCGATTACCTGAACCTTCAAATTGAAGCAGGCGTTAACGCGGTACAGATTTTCGATAGCTGGGCACAGGCTTTGGCCTGGGATGATTATAAAGAGTTTAGCCACTACTACATCCAACAGATCATCAGCAAGCTTAACCGTAAGGATATCCCGGTGATATCGTTCTGCAAAGGCAGTTCGGTTTTTGCTCCGCTGATGGCCGAGGCTAAGCCGGATGTGGTATCGATTGACTGGAATGTTGATTTGCTGGATATCAAAAAGCGTTTACCTGCCGGTGTAGCCGTGCAAGGTAACCTTGATCCGCATATATTATACGCCGACAAAAAAGTAATTAAAGATCGCATATACCGCCTGTTCGACCGGATGAAGGACGAGCCAGGTTTCATTTTCAACCTGGGCCACGGCATTATGCCCGATATCCCATTTGATAATGTGAAGTACGCGGTAGAAATTATAAAGGAATACGCCCCCTAACCCCCTAAAGGGGGAACTATAGTCGGGGTAATAAAAAAATGCAAATCAAAAAATCCCCCCTTTAGGGGGTTAGGGGGCTTCATGTACGAATACGTTCTCGCCATACATATCATTTTTGTAGTCTGCTGGATGGCGGGGCTGTTTTATATGGTGCGCCTGTTTATTTACCATACCGAAGCACAAGACAAGCCAGAGCCGGATCGTAGCATCCTATCAGCCCAGTTCGAGATCATGGAGAAAAAGCTATGGTATATTATAACAGTACCCTCCATGTTCCTGGTACTGGCTGCGGGGATAACCATGGTTTATATAAAGCCTGGTTTTATGCTGATGGCGTGGCTCCCTATAAAGCTTGGTTTTGTTATCGGGCTTATAATTTACCACTACATCTGCCAGCACAAAATGAAGCAAATGCGTAAAGGTATTTTTAAATGGACATCAACCCAATTACGCCTGTGGAATGAGTTGGCCACCATTTTACTTTTCGCAATAGTTTTTCTTGCAGTAAAAAAAGATGGCTTAAGCTGGATATTTGGAGTTGTGGGAATAGTATCGCTGGGGGTGATCCTGATGATCGCGGTTAAAATTTATAAACGGTTTAGAGAGAAGAAAAATTAGAGAACCGTTAACGAAAAAACCGTCATTGCGATTGTAAAATCCGGGGACTTTGAAGGTGTAATACCCGTCTATTAAAGCTTGCCATGTTGGATAGTAAAATTCGCGAAATTCTGAAGGGGGAATGACATTCAAAAATAAAATATAAAATACTGTCATCCTGAAGTACGAAGGATCTATTCACGAACTTTTCTGCCGGTCATGCAAAACTAACAGATCCTTCGTACCTCAGGATGACAGGAAAATTGGATATATCGTGAGTAGGAACGAAGCAATTACGGCGTGGGTAATATTACTCCTTCACAATCACCCCATCCTTCACCACCAGCTTCACCATTTTCAAAACTTTCATATCCTCAACCGGATTACCATTAACGGCAACCAAATCTGCCAGGTATCCCGTCTTGATATTCCCCAAATCCTTCAATCCAAAAACGGCGGCGTTAACCGATGTTGCCGAGCGCAGTACCACTAAGGGTTTCATACCGTATTCGGCCATTAATATCATTTCGCGGGCATTATCGCCGTGGCTGAATACACCGACATCACCGCCCATACAAATAGCAACACCGGCCTTTAATGCTTCGGTAAAAATGTAATGCTTTTGCTTTACTACTGCGGGGTCCGGATCGATGCCCTTCTTCCAGCCTTTGTAGCCCGAAATTGATTCGGTGGCGTTGAGGGTTGGGCATAAAGCTATGCCTTTTTCTTTCATCAGCTTAAACAGTTCTGGTGTTCCGCCGTCGCCATGCTCAATGGTAGTTACGCCTGCCGCTATGGCCCGGCGCATACCTTCGGTAGTTGACGCATGTACAGCAACCGTGCGACCGCTGCTTTTGGCTACCTGTACAGCTACCTTCAACTCTTCTTCGGTAAAGGTGGGCGCTGCGGTGCTGTTTAGCCCCCAGCGATAGTCCACATAAATTTTTACTACATCTGCACCATGGCCAATTTGCGACCGCACAACCCTGGCTATTCCATCAATACCGTCAGCCTCTTCTCCGCCTTTAATTATGCTGGCTTCGGCAACTTCTGATTTAGGGCCATAACTACCGGTAGCTACAATTGCCCGGGTAGCCACCAACATCCTGGGGCCGGGGATTATGCCTTTTTCAATCGCAGTTTTTAAACCCGCATCATCGTAGGTGGCGCCTTCGGTGCCCAGGTCGCGCACAGTAGTAAAGCCAGCCATCAACGTTGCGCGGGCATGGTTAACGGCACGTGCGGTACGTTCGGCACGGCTTTCACCAAGTACCTGGTCGTTCCAGGCAGTCTCGTTATACGGATGCAGGAAAAGGTGCGAGTGCCCTTCAATCAGCCCGGGCATCAGGGTTGTACCCTTCAGGTCAATCACCTTAGCATTGCCGGGTGTTTTTATGGTAGCGGCCTCCCCTGCTGTTTCTATATGATTACCTTTCACAAGTACCCACCAGCCAGGGTGCATCTGCTCACCGTCGAAAACACGGTCGGGTTTAAGTAATATATAAAGTTCAGTTTTTTGGGCAAATATGGGCAGGCAAAAAATGAGGAGTATTATTGTGGCTATTATTTTCTTCATTATAAATAAAGATAGCTTACTTTATAGGAGATAAAAAGCCGCAAATCAATAATTGAAAAATATTTCAAACCCCATGCAACCATTTGCCCCAGGTTACCATCTTACTTTTAAATGATGTTTTTGGAACCTAAATATACTATCGAACAATTGGTTGAACGCTGCAAAGCGGGCGAACGTAAGGCACAGGAATTGTTATACAAACAATTGGCGGGTAAAATGCTGGCCGTGTGTATGCGCTACGCTACCGATAGAATGGAGGCCGAAGACATGCTGCAAAACGGGTTTATAAAAGTTTTTGGCAAAATGGCTGATTACCGGGCAGATGGATCATTTGAAGGTTGGGTAAGGCGCATTATGGTACATAGTTCTATTGAATACTATCGCAAGCACCACAAAATGATGCAGGTGGTTGATATAGACGAGGCAGGCACAGAGCCATCGGTTAACCCGATAGCTGCCGCCAACCTTGATGCCAAAGTGCTGATGGGGCTGATACAGCAACTTGCACCGGGTTACCGCATCGTGTTTAACCTATATGCTTTAGAAGGTTTTGCACACAAAGAAATTGCCGAAATTGTAGGCATCACCGAAGGGGCATCAAAATCGCAACTATCAAGGGCGAGAACAATATTAAAAGAACAAATTGCAAAAATGGAGAGCAAAAGCTATGGATATGCAGGATAAGGATCTGGACAAGCTATTTCAATCGGCATTAAACGATTACGAGATAGAACCATCTGCAAACGTGTGGACAGGAATTACCGGCGAATTGGATGCAGGCAAACGTAAAAAGGTATGGCTGCCATACCTGAGTATTGCGGCAGCAGCGGTTTTAATGATAACCGCCGGTGTTTTATTTATCCCTAAAGAAGTAAAAACAATCAAAAAAGATGGGCTGGCAGGTGTCATCCATCCGATAAAACCAAAAACGGTTGCAGGGCCAATCCAGGCAACACAGCCTGAAACTGCTGCCGGTAAAAAGCCGAAGGAAGCGGCCCCGGCTAACAGTTTAGCGGCTATCAGCATACACAAACCGAATAAAAAAGCGGTTACAACAGCCCCGGTTACAGCCGCGCCTGCCAGGGATATTGCAAAACCCGACGATCAGCAGCCGGCATTAGCATCGGCAACTAACAAGCAGGAAGTAAAAGTTACGGTACAGCCAGATACAGTTACCCGGATATTCCCAAAACATATTGACGAAACACCGGTTTTTGCAAGTATTAAATCGCCTGTTGCCCCAACAGAAGTGACAACTATTAAGCCAGCAACGCCGGCAAAAAAGCATAAGATCCGCAGTTTGGGCGATGTGTTTAATGTAATGATTGCCGCTGTTGATAAGCGTAAAGATAAGATCATTGAATTTAGCAATACCGATGAGGACGATGCCACCATTACCGGTGTAAACCTGGGCATCATTAAAGTGAAAAAAGAAAAATAAAATCTAAAGAAAAAATATATACCCGATAATATGAAACGCTTAATTTTTACGGCAATGCTATGCGTTGCAGCAGGCTACGGCTTTGCCCAAACCACCACAACTACCACAACCACGATAGTCGACTCGACCAAAACCAGTACAGATACCACTATTGTAACCAAAAAACATATAAAAGTTAGTTTAGGGCTTGGCCATGATGCACCTTATGTATCGCCATATAGCAACGACAGCACAAAGGTACAAAGGACAAAAGCCCCTGGTTTTTCTTTCGGAATAACCTTTTCCAGGATCGACCTTGGTTTTGCCACCCTGGTTGACAACGGCAGCTTTACTTTATCTGAAAAAAACAAGTTCCTCAGTTACCGCCAGGCCAAAACAGCCAACTTTGGTTTTGATGTGGTACAGTTTGGCTACCGTTTTAACAGCGCCTTCAAAATATATGTTTCGGGCGGGTTCGACTGGACTAACATTCGTTTGCGCCAGGATATTACCATACAACGTAATGCCCCCGTGTTAACTTTTTTGCCGGATAGCATCCACTTCAGCAAAAACCGTTTTTCGTCAAGCTACCTGCGCATACCATTGTCATTCTACTACCGCAGTCATGAGGATAGCCGTGGCAACTACTTCCGGCTGGTTGTTGGACCCGAGGTTGGCATCCTGCTTAACGGCCGTGTAAAACAAATAAGCGAAGAACGCGGCAAGCAAAAATTTGATGACGATTATCACTTTGCCAAACTGCGCAAAGGCGCATTCATCCGCATGGGTTACGGCATTATGGGCATCTACGCCAAGTACTACTTTAACGATATGTTTGAAAACAGCCCCGCCCAGGAAGGGTTGAGGAACTTTAGCTTTGGATTGACGCTGGGATTCTAATACACTCGAATAATTACGAATTGGGTCGAATTTCACGAATTTTAGCTTCAGGCAGATTTGTGAAATCAAACCCAATTCGTAATTATTAATTCCATTTAATATTAATCAAGATTCGTGAAATTCGCTTCAATTCGTGCCATTCGTGTTTATAAAATTCGGATTCTTGGAGTCCATCCAGATTTGTGAAATTCGATTTAATTCGTGTTATTCGTGTCAATGTCAGACATTCCTTTTTTGCAGGCCATTGCAGTAAGTAAAATATATCCCGGTAAACAGGCGGCCGGTGTTAAAACTACAGATATTTCTATCCAGCCCGGAAAAATAACGGCTATTATTGGCGAAAGCGGAAGCGGGAAAAGCACGCTGCTTCGATTATTATACGGATTGCTTTCTCCTGATGAAGGCATTGTTAAGTTTAAAGGCGACCGCATTTGGGGGCCCGAAGAAAAACTGATTCCCGGGCATGATGCTATGAAAATGGTTACCCAACATACCGACGACCTAAACCTGTTTGCCAAAGTTTGGGATAACGTAGCGGCCATGCTGCCTGCAACCGACCTAAAAGCAAAAAAGGAAAAAACCGAGCAAATTTTAACACAGCTTAACATGCTCCACATGGCCGACAAACGGGTGGCCGACCTGAGTGGCGGCGAGAAGCAGCGCGTGGCCATAGCAAGGGCAATAATTACCCGCCCACAGGTTTTATTACTCGATGAGCCCTTTAACCAGGTAGATACTACGTTCCGCGAGGGCTTGCAGCAGGACATCAGGCAAATTGTAAAAGAGCTTGGCATTACGGTGATCATGGTATCGCATGACCCGGCCGAGGTGCTATCTATGGCCGATGAACTGGTAGTGATAAAAAATGGTCAGATTGTGGAGCAAGGGCATCCAAAAATGTTGTATCAACACCCGCAGCATTTGTATACCGCCCAACTGTTAAGTAACTGTAATGTGCTTACCGCTGCCAGCGCACAGGTTTGCGGCATTGAAACCGTAAAAGACCATGTAGTAATTTATCCAGACTGGATAAGGATTAAACTGATCTCATCAACCAAAAGCTGGGCAATAAAACAAATCCTTTTCCGCGGGTTTTATGAAGACCTGATAATCGAAAAAGAAGGCGTACAGCTCCGCGTATCCAACGGCGAACCCGATAGTTATAAAGAAGGCGATATGGTATCTGTAAGGTTTTGGAAGTGGTTAGAGTATTAGTGAACATCATGTGAGTCATCAAATTCATCATATTCAATAAACCGTTCCTGAAGCTGGATCCATTTCTTTTTGTCGGCAGCTGACCAAATCTCCGTTTTTTCCCAAATGCTACCATCGGGCCAAATTAGCTTTCCCTTTATTGCCCTATATTTTAAATCGTACACATCGTCAACATTCTTGAATGCCCACAATTTCCATTTTGTAATTTTAAAACTCCAATAAAGCCAGGCTCCCGTAAATCCTGATAAGAAAACAATCAAAGCTATCCACTGAGGAAGAGTGGGAAATGTTGTTAAATAATACGCAGCTCCAAATCCGACTATCTGTATTGCGATAACAGGGTAATTTATCATACGTTGACCCTTTTTTAACGCTTCATCAACAGTAACGGTTTCAGACATAGAATGACTTGGTTTAGGTTGGGAAATTAGTAATAATCGGCCAAAAATTAAAATAAATTTGCTGCCGGGAATGTCACGAAGTATAACTCGCGGCGGCTATCAAACGTCAATTATGAAGCGTTCTTGGTGAAAAGAAAATGGAACTGTAAATTTGAATAGAGGAGGTAATTATGGCAACAGAAAAAAAAGCGAGTACCCAAAAAGGTTACAGAGGTGCGATTTTAAGCAACAATATTAAAAGTCATGCTAATGATCCTTTTTTTGTAAAAAAAGCGGAAGAGGCTAAGATAGCCGTTAGTAAAATAGTATTACCTGAGAGTAAAAAATAATGACATTTTAGATCGATAAATAAAAGGCTGGATTTATCCGGCTTTTATTATGAATATCAATTTGATTTGATGCTTATTGATTTTTCTATAAAAAATCGAGTAAAATTAAGCTGGAAGCTTAATTTATGATTACAACAGGTTGCACTTCGTTAAACCCGCGGCAGCAATGAAAAAATTAAATCAATTTTCATTAATCAATATATCCTTAGCCATAACCATGGGCACACTGATATATTTCTTCTCCATGTAGTTAATCACTTTTTCCAGGATGTCGCGCGATTGCTGATCCATGCTTTGTACTTCATCAGCAAAAACAGAATTGATGGCCGTGTTGCGAATCTCTTTTATCTTTTCGGGCACCTGGCGCATGGCCACTTCAATACGGCGTTGTTTCAGTTGGGTTAAAAACTCCGCTATATTTTGTTCAATAATACCTTCGGCGTGTACCAGTTCGTGGTAGCGCTCCTGAAGGTTACGTTTGGCAACTTCGTTTAATGAATGTACTTCGATAAAGTTAACCGGGAATTGCTCTAAAACTTCGGGAGCGGTATCATTAGGGATGGCAAGATCGACGATAGTTTTCTTGCCGGTTTCGCCGTTGAGCAGCGATTGGTAAATTTCGGTGGTGATGATAGGCTCAACTGCCGACGTACAGGTGATAATAGCGTCAAAGCCTTTATTGTATGTTTTAAGTGCTTCCAGGTCAAATGCCTCGCCGCCAAGGTCTCTGGCCAGTTCAGCCGCCTTCGAAACAGTCCTGTTAAAAACCGCGAAGTTACTGAACTTATGCTTTTGCAGGTATTTAGATAAATTTCGGTTGGTTTCGCCGGCGCCGATAATCAACACACGGGCATTTGAGCAAAGGTTTAAATCTTTAAGCTTACGATAAGCTAACGAGACAACCGAAATAGGGTTTTTTGAAATATTGGTATGGGTATAAACTTCCTTGGCTGTTTTAACCACACAGTTCATAATCATACGCAGGCCGTCACCGGTAAGTCCGGCTTCTTTACAGTGTTCATATGCTTTGCGCAACTGGGCCAGTATCTCCTTTTCACCAACTATCAAACTCTCTAACGAGCATGAAGTACGCAGCAGGTGCACCATAGCTTCCTGGTCTTCATAAATAGAAGCGCCATCCATGAAGGTACTCAGGGAGTGTTCACAAAGTTCGGTGTTAAACGCTTCGATGAAACGTTTGGCAAAGTCCTTATCAACTACTTGCGGAGTAGTCATAACAAATTCCACACGGTTACATGTAGCCAGATAGAATATTTCCGGTATTCCAAATTGAGTTTTAACCTGTTGAAGCTTTTCAGTCAGATTTTCCTGGCAAACCACCAATCTTCCTATTTCCTTCAGTTCAATCTGTTTGTGTGTAAAAGCAATAACCTTTAAATACTTCAAAGCAGTTTTAAATTTGACCGAACAAAAATATCACTATAAAAGGGATGCAATGTCAACACTTTGTCAAACAGAGGTATTTAGAATGGTTATAAATTAGCCGAAATGACGCAAAAACCACATAAAAACTGCTTAAAACAATACCTGGCAAAATTATGTATATTGACAAATGCATTTATTGAAAAAGGTTAGCCTGTTCATATTGGTGGTTGGTTATGCATTTGCGGGCATTAATCATTTCATAAATCCCGAATCTTACATACATATCATTCCGCATTATATACCCTTCCCCGTTTTAATGAATATTATTGCCGGGGTAGCAGAAATATCATTCGCGCCCCTGCTGATACGGCCCCAGACAAGGCCCTGGGCGGTATATGGCGTTGTACTGATGCTGGCAGCGTTTTTACCGGTTCATATCCAAATGCTTTTTGATGCTCCTTTTAAATTAGGTAACATAACCGTAACACCACTTATTGCCTGGCTTCGCTTAATTTTACAACCGGTATTGATGCTGTGGGTATGGTGGCACAGGAAGAATTAACATCAAAGGCTTATTTAAGGGCAAAACAAATCACCGGGTTTTTTATTTAAGGATACAGCATCTTAAAAGTACAATATGGATTTGCAAAGTGTTGAAATGCGTAACCTGGAAGTACAGGATTACCAGGAATTAAAAAAGTCGATGAAATCGGCATACATGGATATGGACGAGGATTATTGGGATGCCAATTCCATTAAAAAGCTCATCAAAATATTCCCCGAAGGGCAAATTTGTGTAACCGTGAACGATGTGGTGGTAGGTTGTGCGTTGGCCATTATAGTCGACTATCAAAAATTTGGCGATAACCATACCTACAAACAAATTACCGGCGATAGTACCTTTAAAACCCACACAGATAAAGGTGATGTTTTATACGGAATAGATGTATTTATTCACCCAAACTACCGCGGCTTGCGCCTGGCCCGTCGCCTTTATGATGCCCGCAAGGCCTTGTGCGAAAAACTGAACCTGAAAAGTATTATTGCAGGTGGCCGGATACCCAATTATCAAAAATTCCAGAATGATCTTACCCCCCGCCAATATATTGATAAGGTTAAGTATAAAGAGATATATGACCCTACCCTATCTTTCCAGCTGGCCAATGATTTTCACGTGCGTAAAGTGCTGCGTAATTACCTGCCCGAAGACAGCCGCAGCAAGGGCTTTGCTACGTTAATAGAGTGGAACAATGTGTATTACGAGGAAATCAGCAGCGCTATCAACCAAAAAACTGTAGTGCGCATTGGCCTGGTACAGTGGCAGATGCGCCCGTACAATAACATCAGCGAACTATTAAAGCATGCAGAATACTTTGTAGATGCTGTAAGCGATTACCAGGCAGATTTTATACTGTTCCCAGAGTTATTTGGCACTCCTTTAATGGCCGATTACAACCACATGGACAGCGCCAAAGCCATGCGTGAACTAGCTAAATATACCCAGCCTATCATCGAAGAATTTTCAAAGCTGGCGGTATCATATAATGTGAACATCATAGCCGGCAGTATGCCTACCATTTTTGAAGATTCGTTATACAATGTATCGTACCTCTTCAGGCGTAATGGCAGTATGGAAGAGGTTTATAAGATTCACCCTACCCCTTCCGAGATCAGCTCATGGGGTATCCGCGGCGGCGATGAGGTTAGGGTATTTGAAACCGACGCCGGTAAAATAGGTATCCTGATTTGCTACGATGTGGAATTCCCGGAGTTATCACGGATACTGGCCAGCCAGGATATGCAGATCCTGTTTGTACCATTTTTAACCGATACCCAAAATGGCTATAACCGGGTTAAGTTTTGTTCGCAGGCACGGGCGGTTGAGAATGAATGTTATGTGGCCATCGCGGGCTGCGTGGGCAACCTGCCCAATGTAAATAATATGGGCATCAGCTATGCGCAGTCGGCGGTATTTACACCGTCGGATTTTGGCTTCCCTACCAACGGAATTCAATCCGAAGCTACACCAAACAGCGAAATGATTGTAATAGCCGACGTAGACCTTTCACTGCTGGACGAGCTGCATGAATACGGCAGCGTACAAAATTTGAAAGACCGCAGGACTGATTTGTATAATATTACTTTTAACGGGAAAAAAGTGTAGTATTGAATAATGAAAGTAACTACGGTTATTCCCCGGGCCTATATCAAATTACGCATATTTGCTACTTTAATTGACTACAGCATTTATGGCATTTTTTACTTTGGATACATTTATGCTTTCGATGAATCTACCCGGCCCGACAATATGACCGTTACCGGATTGATGGCCCTGCCTATATTCCTGGTTTGGTTTTTATATTTTGTAGTCATTGAAGCCTTGAACGGAACACCGGGCCATGATATATGCAAACTTAAAGTTGTTACAAGCGGCGGGGCTAAAATAACAATTATAGATGCACTTAAACGCCGCATTTGTGACCCGATAGATATCATGATGTACGGAATACCGGCAATAATCTGCATTTCAAAAACAGAAAAGCACCAGCGCATAGGCGACCTTTTAGCAAATACCCTGGTAGTAAAAGCAAGCGATATAACTGTAACCGAGGTGATATTTTAACCCCCATGATCCGTAAAGATACTTACACCCTCCCAGGCGCTAAAGGCCGCCCCATGCTGATAGACGTAACTTACAATAACGCTTTTAAAGACGCACCTATAGTTATCTTCGCACATGGCTTTAAAGGTTTTAAAGACTGGGGCACGCATAATTTAGTAGCTGGCTACTTTGCCAACGCTGGTTTCAAATACCTGAAGTTCAATTTTTCGCACAACGGCACCACGTCCGATAACCCGCTTGATTTTACCGACCTGATAGCCTTTAGCGACAATACATTTTCGATAGAGCTGGAAGATCTGGATACCATTATTGATTTTGCCTGTAGCGGATCGGGCATGGCGGCAGCCCGTGGGGTTTACCTTATTGGCCACAGCATGGGTGGCGGTATCAGTATCATTAAATCAGCCGAGGATAGCCGGATAAAAAAGCTGGTTACTATGGCTTCCATATCAAGCTTTTATAACCTTTGGCCCGAAGAAATTGAGATACAATGGCGACTACAGGGCATTATTTACATGCCCAATAAGCGCACAGGCCAACAAATGCCCTTAAAATCAACCCTGCTGGGCGATCTGGATAAATATCCTAAACGCCTGGATATATTGGCGCAGGCAGCGAAAGTTAAACAGCCCTGGCTATTGATGCATGGCGATGCAGACCCTACTGTTCCGCTAGACCACGCCGAAGAACTATATGGCGTGCATCCCGACGCTGAATTTTTTATTTTGCCTGGCGGAGATCATACCTTTGGCGGTGCCCACCCTTATTTAAGCGATGTTTTGCCGGCATCGCTGGTTACATTTTGTGATACAGCAATATCATTTTTAAGTAAATAAAACCGGCGGCAACAATCTATCGTAACTTTTTTGTGTTAAAGCTGTCACACACCCAGTATAAGTATTATTATTGCTTAGATGAGTTTAGAAGGATCCCGCAAAAAAGCAAAAAAATATATCAACGTTATTCCTACCGACGAGGCCGGTTTTGGAAAAATGATTCCCATTTTATGCGAATATATAGGCAATAAAGCCGAAAACTCGCCCAGAAAACCGATTGGCCCCTTTAAAACCGACGTTACTATTTTTAATGACGCGCCCAAAAGTGGCCTGCGCATTACCTGGGTTGGCCACTCCAGCATATTAATTGAAATTGACGGCAAACGCATTCTTACCGATCCGGTTTGGGGCGATAGGGTATCTTTCTCCAAACATTTCGGCCCGAAGCGCTTTTTTAAACCGGCTATTGCTTTACAAGATTTGCCACCGCTGGATGCTGTGCTGCTATCGCATGACCATTACGATCACCTGGATAAGGATACTATTAAATTTTTTACAGACTCATCAATTCCTTTTTACTGCTCGGTTGGTGTAGGCCAGTATCTTGAAAAATGGGGAATACTTAAAAATTTTGTATTTGAGATGGACTGGGGCGATAGTGTGCTGATAGGTAACCAGGTTGTTACTACCTCCACCCCGTCAAGGCATTTTTCGGGCCGCGGCGTGGTAAACCGTAACGAAACCCTTTGGGCAAGCTTTGTAATAAAAGGCCCAAAACATAATATTTATTTTGGCGCCGATTCGGGTTGGTCGCCAAGTTTTGCCGAGATTGGCGAGGCCTTTGGCCCGTTTGATTTAACGATGCTTGAGGTAGGTGCCTACGGAAAATATTGGCCGGATATCCATATGGGCCCCGATCATGCTTCAAACGCCCACATAGCCCTCAAAGGCAAGCTCATGATGCCCATACACTACGGCACGTTTAACCTGGCCCCCCACGCCTGGTATGAGCCGGTTGAACGTTTGGAGCAGTTTGCCAAAGATAAAAAGATAGATCTTTTTGTACCTGAACCCGGTAAGCCCACCGAAGTTAAAGGCGCTTACAACTCAGCCTGGTGGAAGAAATTTATGTAGGTTACAGCCCACGAAAAAAAATATCCTGATATCGGCCAAAAAGTAATTGAACCACGTATTGTTCATGCGGTTTATTGCGCTATCTTTAAGTTTAATTACCTGCCTAAACTTACGGATACAATCCTATGCAAGCTACAACCATCGATCAAATAATAACCGAATTGGAAACCATCATTGCCGATGCCATACAAACCGGCAGCCGGGCGGGATATTTTGCGGCTTTATACCACAAAGTAACCTGCAAAGTAAAGGAAGGTATATTGGCCGGCGAGTTTGAGGATGGCAAAAGAATGGAGCAACTGGATGTTACTTTTGCAAGCCGTTATATTAAGGCCTATCATCAATGGCGACAAAAACAGCAACCTTCGGCATCATGGGCATTGGCTTTCAGCATATTTAATAAACCCCGAAAAATGGTACTGCAACACCTGCTTATTGGCATGAACGCGCATATCAACTTTGATTTGGGCGTTGCAGTAGTTGAAACCGCCCGGGCCTTTAACCAGCCATTGGCCCAGGTACATAAGGATTTTAATGCTATCAACACTATTCTGTCGGCCCTCACTTATGAGGTTATTAACGAGCTTAACCAGGTATCGCCCTTAATGTCATTAGCCGGTTTGCACGCGCAAAACAACTCTATCCTAATTCAATTTGCGCTTGGTAACGCCAGGGACGGCGCCTGGTGCTTTGCTGAAGACCTTTACACAAGAACAGGCCAGGATTACCTTAACCTAATAAGCAGCCGCGATGCCGATATCAACAAACTTGGCCTGGGCATTGTTGCCCCAGTAGGTTTATTGAGTTTTACTGTATGGCTTATCCACTTGTTTGAATGGCGAAACCCATCCAGAATAACCCGGGTACTAAATGAATATAAGAAAACGTATTTGAAGGTGAATTAATTTAAAGATTACATAGCATAAATTAGTGGACCAACGAAGATCAAGTTTACCGTTAAAAAACTTCTTAATCTTATTAAATACAAAATAAACAGCCACTGTTATTTGTCAAAGATACCTGTGGCTGTTTTATTGAGCAATTTATTTGTCTGTACGTGAAATAGAAAACCCATCACGAGAAACATCAGGAAGTTTGAGTAAGTAACACCAGCTACTCCAATATATTTCCCCAGTAAAATGGCTATCGGTATGTTAATAATAGAAGTTACGACAACCAAATAAAGCTGTAGCCGTAATTTGCCAATGCCGTTTAAAAAGAAAACGTGAATGGTTTGCCAACACGTAGCTATGACGTACAACATCATAGCAAATGAGAGCGAAAGTGGAATCACCACTTTTCCGTGCAGCCAGATCTTATAAACAAAAGGAGATATTATAAAAAGTACAACACTCAACATAGAAAATGCAAGCCATATCTTTTTAATTTTTTTTAGGGTGGCTTTCACCCAATCTATATCGCCTTTGGTATATGCATCTGTGAAGGCACTCCAAAACGGCGTCATGATAATGCTAAACGCCATTACCACTACAGCAAAAAGTTTATACGCTACATTGAAGGTGGTTACCTCCTTGGGACCAAATATTTGTGTAATTACAATGTTATCAGTTTGAAATAAAATAAGCGCTCCTATCTGGATGATAAAAAATATACCCCCAAGATTTAAAAGGTCTTTTATATATTTAAAATTTATATTCCTGATACTGGGGGCAAACCGTTTATAAGTGGTAGTATAAAACCAAATACTAGCAATAAGCTGTACTATTAAAGGCACCCCACCCAATGTAAGTACAAGGTTGGTTAAAGAGCCGCTTGTTTTTAAGGTGAGGATATAAATAATGATAACACTTGATAACTGACCTAAAAAAAGGATCAACGATACTTTTGCTGTAGCCAAACAAGCAGTAAGCACGGTATTTATTATCTGTAATACAAACTGCAAGCAAAAAAAACCTACTACTATTAAGGCTATATGGTTAAAATCGCTACCAGGGATATTGGGAGAGTTTAAAACCTTCGACCAATTAATGAAGAAATTTGCAATAAAAAAGAGTAAGAAAACACAGGCAGAAATTATAGTTAAAATACCATAGGTAGTACTCACATAAGTTTTTGAATCTTCATCATTACCTAACGCGTTTGATGCGGCAAGTTTGTTCTTAAGCCCGTTGCCAAGCCCTATATCAAAAAAACTGAACCAATTTATAACCGAACTTAAAGTGAGCCATATGCCGTATTGCGTAGCGCTTACATAACGAATGGTAAGTGGTATTAGGATTAACCCTATAGCAATACTGCCCCCTTTTAACAGAAATGCAAAAGCAATGTTTTTTTTTACTTTAACAGATCGTTCATGGCCTTTAGAAAAGTATTTATTAACTTTTGCGGTAACAGTTTTAATCATGGTAGGGCATTTTATTTACCTGTGGAGTTAATTAAGACTACGAAAAATAAATTAATGGCTTTTAACTGTCAATTATTTGGTTATCATAGGTGCCATTAAAACAGCTTTATAGGCGGAGGGCCTATCGCTCGCTGTTTATCTTACTTTTATCACTAAAATCATTGTAAGCCGATAAAATGCCCTCCTCAAGACTGGTATGATGTTTCCAACCTAAACTGTGCAGCTTATTAACATCCATTAACTTACGTGGCGTACCATCTGGCTTTGAAGTGTCGAATTTTAACTCACCTTCAAACCCAATAATCTTTTTTACAAGTCCGGCAAGTTCGGCAATGGTTAGGTCTTCACCTGTTCCTACGTTTACAAGTTCGTGCCCGTTATAATTTTCCATTAGGAATAAACAGGCCTCGGCAAGGTCGTCTGCATATAAAAACTCTCTTTTTGGACTTCCGGTTCCCCAAATGGTTACAGCTTCGTCGCCATTGATCTTAGCTTCATGAAACTTACGGATCAAAGCAGGTAATACGTGTGAATTGGTTGGGTGATAATTATCGCCAATGCCATATAAGTTTGTTGGCATTACACTAATGTAGTTACAGCCATATTGGCTGCGATAGGTTTCACACATTTTAATACCGGCTATTTTCGCTATCGCGTAAGGCTCGTTAGTTTCTTCAAGCGGGCCGGTAAGCAGATAATCTTCCCTAAGCGGTTGCGGGGCAAGTTTAGGATAGATGCATGAACTACCTAAAAACATGAGTTTTTTAACATTAGTAAGATAGGCCGAATGAATAACATTGCATTCCATTATTAAGTTATCATACAAAAAATCGGCCCGGTAAGTGTTGTTTGCCACAATACCACCAACTTTAGCCGCTGCAAGAAAAACATAATCGGGTTGCTCGGCCTTAAAAAAATCTAATACCGAGCGCTGATCGCGCAGATCGAGTTCTTTTGATCCTTTTAAAATAAGGTTTTCAAATCCCTCGTTCCGCAGCTTACGGGTAATGGCCGAACCAACCATTCCCTTATGCCCAGCAATATATATTTTGCTATTCTTTTCCATAAATCGCTGATCCTGCAAAGGACCTTTTATTACAATGTTTTAAATGACTATAAACAATTAAAAATCAGTTTATTCAAACTGATTTTTAATTGAATAACCATATTCTTTTAATAATTTTTCCTTACGGAAAAAGTTGACGTCAGAAGTCATCATGTCTTCGACAAGCATTTTTAGATCATACTTAGGTTTCCAACCCAATTTAGTGTTTGATTTAGTTGGATCGCCAATTAACAGATCAACTTCGGTAGGGCGAAAATAAGCCGGATCAACCGCCACAACTTCTTTACCAATCTCTATCTGGTAATCTGGAAGGCTGCAACTCGTAACATACCCCTTTTCACCTACACCTTCGCCTTTAAATTCAATTGTAATACCCACCTGCTCAAATGCCATGCGCACAAATTCACGCACACGTGTGGTTACTCCTGTTGCAATTACATAATCTTCAGGGGTTTCTTGTTGTAATATCAGGTACATGGCTTCAACGTAATCTTTAGCGTGGCCCCAATCGCGCTGGGCATCAAGGTTACCAAGATAAAGTTTATCTTGTAGCCCTAAAGCAATTTTAGCAGTTGCCCGGGTAATTTTCCGTGTAACAAAGGTTTCGCCACGCAACGGGCTTTCGTGATTAAATAATATACCGTTGCAAGCATAAATGCCATAGGCCTCCCTATAGTTAACGGTAATCCAGTAGGCGTACATTTTTGCCACCGCATAAGGTGATCGTGGATAAAAAGGCGTGGTTTCCGATTGGGGAACAGCCTGTACCAATCCATACAATTCGGATGTTGAAGCCTGATATATTTTAGTTTTTTTGGTAAGCCCAAGTATCCTTACGGCTTCTAAAATCCTAAGCGTGCCAATACCATCAGCATTAGCCGTATACTCAGGTGTATCAAAACTAACCTTAACATGCGACATCGCGCCAAGGTTATAGATCTCATCCGGCTGTACTTGTTGAATAATCCTTATCAGGTTGGTACTGTCGCTCAGATCGCCGTAATGAAGCTTGAATTTCAGGTTGCTTTCATGCGGATCCTGGTACAAATGATCTATTCTATCGGTATTAAATAAAGAACTTCTACGTTTTATACCATGAACTTCATAACCTTTTGATAGCAATAATTCCGCTAAATATGAACCGTCCTGGCCGGTTATTCCTGTTACAAGAGCAACTTTTTTCATTCTACTAATATTTATACAAACCTGATAATAAAACTTATTTCTTAGAATCGAACAGATTAATGGAGGATACTGTACTTTCGATATTTGCTTTAGACGATGCACCAAAAAGTATCGATTCTATATTTGGTAAATTACAAACATATTCTATCGCCTCTTTTGGCGGAATAGCACCGCCCCCCAATACCTGCATGGCAATAGCCCTCAGTTTACGGGTCTTAAGCGTCTCTTCATAAATTTCTTTACCTCCAGACATCCGGAAACCTACTTTGTTAATTGATGAACAGATAATTGGGTTTTCAATGCCTCCTTTTTCAAGCACCCCTAGTAACTTAGGCATGTTCATAGTAATAAAACCGGCTTCAGCATTATATTTCTTTTTTACATAGCTGTGAAAACCTGTTAAAATTTCGTTGGCGCCCAAGCCAAGGAACAAATCGGTTATTACGTTTTGTAAAAATATTACCGGTGTATTTACCCCTTTAAACATTTTCATCTCAGCATCAATCAAAAGCTCCATGATAGATATAAAATCCTTTGATAAAAATGCAACACCGCCTTTAAACAGCGTACCAAAAAGGTTACCTGGCACATATTGTTTTATGGTACCAGATATACCCAGTTCTGTTACTGCATTAGCATATTTGTGCGCGTATGGCATACAAGGATACACCTTAAAGTCTTTATACTTCTCGGGATCGGCTCTGATGATATCGCAAATGTTAGCTATCCGGTCATGAGTGGTACACATAAATGTATTTATGCCAACAGCCCTCGCCTCATCGAGTGTTTTAATAATTGCGCTATCATCCTTAAATTTGATCGATTGCGCTCTTGATTTTTCGTCAGATATATGATTAACAGCAAAAAACTGGTTGTCTCCAAAAAGAATTCTTTCCATTGTATGTTATTTAACGCTTTTTCTAATTAAATCAATAGCGCGATCGGTATACCATGCACTTTGAAATGTGTTAATTGTATTTGGAACCTTACCTTCAACGGCTTTAACAAAATAATCAAGCTGCGCCGAATATTCTTCTCCGCGCAAGTAAAAGTCAACCTCTTCTGTTAAATCGGTTATGTATTTTACATTCCATCCTTTTGAATATCCAGGATAGGCATTCTCTTCCTTAAGAAATACTTTAAGTTCATTAGCATCTGAAACTATTTTGCCTTTTGTACCAATAACAGTTAAAGAGGTTGACATTTTGCGGTAGGTTTCATCGCTCCAGTTAACCGATAAAACACCGGTTAATTTATTTGAAAGCTCAACCAGCGAATAAACCGCATCTTCAACACTTTTTGAATAGATAGATTTTAACAAGCTACCCTTGACCGCCGTAACAGGCGAAAGGATATCATTCAGTAGGTCAATCACATGCGAAGCATAGTCAAGCAAACAGCCACCGCCTTCAGACGGATCTGAGCGCCAGGTTTCCTGCTTTGCTTTAATAACCACCGGGCCGTATGATTCGGCCACAAAATGGTTTAGCTGGCCTAAAGCGCCACTATTAACTATTTTTTTTACTTCACCAAAAGTACCGATAAACTTGTTGTGATAGCCTACTTGGTTAACCTTGCCCTGTTTTTCGGCCAGTTTAACCAACTCTTCGCCCTGCGGGGCGGTAAGGCAAAAAGGTTTTTCGGCAAAAATGTGAACTTTACTCTCTAACAGATCTTTTATAATGCTGTAGTGAAATTTTGTAGGTACAGCCACAACAACCGCATCTGGTTTAACTTCGTTCACCATCTTCTTATAATCGGTGAAACAGTTAAAATTGCAATACCTTGATAAAAAATCATTTACCATTTTAGAGGTATCACAAACCCCAACAACTTCGACATCGGGGTGGGCACCCAAGATAGATAAATGGGATATTCCCATTTTCCCGGCGCCAATAAGTGCAACTTTTACCATATTTAATTTTTAATGATTAAAATCGTTAATAAATAAACCTGCTGTTTTAAAGCAGGATAGTTTGTTTACTAAATTACGATGCTGTAAAAGCATCAGACTTCAGTTGTTATTTCGCAAAAATAGTAACGGCCCCGCCGTTGCCGTCCTCAACCATTATCGGCGCTACAACCACCAATTCCATTTTATCATGCGCTGCCGCAATAGCCATATCCTCAATTACAAGGATAAATTTCTTACCTTCTGCAGGGCAAAGAAACGCCCGGTGACTTGCACGGCCTTCTACCCTGAATTTCCAGGACGTCAGCGAGATAAAATCAAAGCCCACGCAACGTAACGATGGGTAATTTTCCCTTAAATAATCGGCAAGCTCAGGAGCAAGGCCGGGATTATCATTCCAGTACTTATCTTCCCCGCGATATTGTTCATATCCGGTACGGATGATCAGCAGTTCGGTATCAGGTAAAATGGTTGTAAATAATTTGATGTCATCAATGCCTATCAGTTTAGCTTCGGTACATGGAACATCAATAAGCGACACTTTGTTGTAAAAATAATCCCCTACAGGTATATCAAATGTTTTAGCCCCGTTTTCGCAGAAATGATAAGGCGAATCTATATGTGTGCCTATATGGTTATTGGGTAACATCCAAAGAGATGTGTTGGCCGTGTCACCATTTTTTATAGACGAGCTTGGTCTGATACAAATCCTATCCTTATTGCCATAAGCCGGAGTAGATTGCGATATGGTATGTGAAAGACGCAGGTAGTTATTTGGGCTCATCCTGGTTGTTTATCTTTTGTAAGATGTTACTATTCCTGTCAATAAATATATACTTGTTTTGGTAAGGCCCAAAAGGTATATGCGAAAGGATCGCTGTTCTGATCAAATCCTTGCCAAGTACATTATCAGTTGTAAAAACTTCGTCGGTAACAGAAAACTCTTCGACAGTTTTTATAACTTTTGATTCGTTCCAAAATTTCAGAAAAGCATCTACCGAAAGCTTTGGATTTATGCCGTCAATAAAAAGCTGTCTTTCTTCTTCCTCGGGGTAATTAAAAAGTTCACGGATGGCCTTTCTTGGAAACGCCTCCAACTTACCACCAATTGTCGAATTATAGATATTTACGCCATTTTGGGTAAAAAACTTATACGCATCGTCAAATTTTTCGGCCATGATATCAACCCTTGCGGTATGATATTTTTTCCCTTTTCCCCAATAACGGGGGTCAAAGTGGCTTATATCATTATTGTCTTTTGCTTCCCAATCGCGTGAACTTAGTTTTTTCCCGGTATGGCTGGCAAAGCTCATATCAACGCCTAAAACGTAAATTTCTGTAAAGCCCAGGTAAGCCAGTATTTGTAAACCTGCATTAACTACAGATTGATTTATACCGCAATAAGGTAAATTTAAAGAGAAACCAGGTGTGTCAGTATGTAACCATAATACATTATCCCTGGCTTTAAGCTTTTCTTTAAAGTTAATGTTATAGGGCGTAATATCAGGGAAAAAGCTATACTCAAAATCTTCTAACAATTTGCCATTCAAGTCATCAAGCATATCCATGTATACCAAATCGTCGGTAATTGCAAAAAAATCAGGCTTCCAGCTTAAGCGCTCGTAAAGCATGTTTACGCGGTTAAAGCACATGGTGAACTCATCCTTAAGCAGGTACAACGGTGTTTCATTTAAACTTGGCCCATTCCCCAATATAAATGCGCGTTTGCCTTTATATTTGTTCTTAATATCCTTCCACTTCTGTAGGTTTTCTTTATCCTCCGACTCAAAAAGTCGCTTTAATTTTAATGTGGAATATCTGACAGACCTATCTAAAAATACAGAAAGCCCTTCTTCTTTAATGCTACTTATAGCCTGATCATAAACGCCTCGCATATCTTTTTGAATTAGGTAACTTTAATTTTTATAACAATCTTTTTAATGTATTCGGGCATGTTACTATAACAGTGCTGCGGCGCATGGGCATCTATCGGAAAGAATATTCCGTAAATACCATTACCAATAACTACTTCAGATTCCGGCTCGGTTGTTCTGTAAAAAGTAACGTCTTTTACCTCATCATATGCTGTATATGCTGATAGTTTATCGAGCGTGACATACTTAACCAGCTCTTTGCCGATAAAAGGAAACTGAATGTCGATAACACGCTTGTGTGCTTCGTAACCAAATCCGTTATCAATTTTGGTTTCATACTCCATAACCAATGCTTTTACATTGGCCGATATAGGGTATTCACCAAGCGCGATATCTACAGGAGCATTTTTTATAAATTGAAGCCCTTCGTATATATCCGCGTTAAAGGATTTATAGAACTCTATATTATCTACTGAATCTAAGATCATATTCTGTTTGTGTTATTGTCCGTTGGATGCATAAACCTTTAGGTAATTAGGACCCGAGCCCTCGCTGTATGAATAGCTACCGCCAGCAGCCTTAACAATAGCCAAACCGGCAGCAACATCCCAAATAGCAATATCATCTTCGGTGTAGGCTTCCATGCTTCCTTTGGCAACCATGATCAGCGAAAGCGCGGCCGATCCAAGCAGCCTCACCTTTTTATATGCCTGTATACCAGTAACAAATTTAAGCAGGGTTTCCTGGCTAAAATCTGAATAAACCGGAAATCCGGTAGTTAAAATACTGTCCTTTTTGTCTGTAATGTCGCTTACATAAATTCTATCGCCATTACAAAAAGCAGCTTCGCCTACTATGCCCGTGTATAGTTTTTGATGATTAAAATCATATATAACACCCAAAACGGGCTCTCCATTGTTCCAAAGACCAATAGAGATGCCGTACATATCAAAGTCCCTTGAAAAATTGAGGCTGCCATCAAGCGGATCGACTATCCACCGAAGCGTTTGTTCATCAGATGCTTTAACCAGTCCCGACTCCTCACTTAATATATTATAAGGGGTATTTTCTGATAAATGCTTAACTATTAATTTTTCTGATTCAACATCTGCTTCCAGTTTAATATCTTTTCCTATGCTGCTATTGATCTTTACATCGGCCTGCTTGGCCGCAATTAACAGTTCGCTGGCAAGGCGCGCTGCCTGAATAGCAATTTCAAGATCCTTTTTAAAAGCTGAATTGTAAGTCATTAATAACAGGGTATTATAATTTACTAATTATTAAGCAGTAAGTGAAAGAAACTCCGGATCAACAGAAAGATAATTCACAATTATATGGTTTAATATCATGTGTACATCTTCTATTGGACCATAATCGCCTTTAGGGTTTGGTGTATATAATGGTATAGTTGAAATTTCATTAAGCTTACCGCCTAAAAATCCAACAAAAGCAATTGAGGTACCGCCTAATTCATTAGCAAATTCAGCTGCTCTAACCAGGTTAGGTGAATTTCCACTTGCTGAAATGGCGATCAGAACGTCGCCAGATACAAATTGACCACGCATTTGCTCAACAAATACATCGTCAAAGTTATTATCGTTACCAATTGCTGTAATCATTGGAACGTTATCTGTTAAAGCAAAAATTTTGGGACGGAACTTTGAAAAGTAACGCACAAAAAATCTGAAATCGGCTTGCATGTGTGATGCGGTTGCAGCGCTGCCGCCGTTACCTACTACATAAATAGTTTTACCATTCTTGAATGCAGTGATCATTGCTGTAACCACTTTTTCAAGTTGTTCAACTTCAATCTTGTCTAAAATTGCGGTCAACCGCGAGGTGTAATCCTTTAAATAATCTTTGAGTTGCTCTCTTCTTTCCATAGTAGAAATTTTTAATTTATGATAATGTAATTTTTAAAAATCCTTTTGATCGTAAGCTTTATCTATAATACGCATCAATTTGTACGCATCATCTGAATTACCAATGGCTATCTCCTTGTCATCTGTAATTGAGTCAAAGAAATGATCCATTTCATAACGCCAGCTATTGTTGTTAACATACTTAGTAACTACTTCGTCTTTCCAGGTAGCGGCCGGTGCAGTTGATCTGTTTTTGGCTATTGACAATGTTTCTTCACCATATGACATTGATGACGTAATTAATCCATTTAAAACCATATAACCTTTTTCAAGGAAAATCTCTAACGAAAACAAGTGGCGCCATTGCGACATGGTTGAGTGTAATGAAGCAACTTTACCTGTTGCTGATTCTTTAAGAATAACAAACGCATTATCCTCAACATCCATATGCCAGTAAAGGTTTGATACCTCCGCTTTAACCACATCAAAATCACCTGATAGGTAAAGGAAAAGATCAAGCATATGTATGCCTTGATCCATCAATATGCCACCGCCCGAAAGCTCTTTTTTTGCACGCCATTGATTAAAATAATCTTTGGTAACACTTTTGCCATAGCGGCCCCTTAACCAAAGTACTTTTCCGTATTCGCCGCTATCAATAAGGTTTTTCATGTGAATAACACTATCATGATGGCGGTGGTTAAAACCATACATTAATTTTTTACCGCTGGCAGCTTCGGCTTCTTTTATCTCGAGGATATCTGCGCCGGTAAATGCGGGTGGTTTTTCGCAAAACACATGCTTTTTTGCATTTAATGCTCGTATAGTTAGCGGTTTGTTCAAAAAATTTGGAGTACAAACAATAACTACATCAATCTCGGGGTTATTGATGATATCATCATGACTAACATTGGGTATGCCATCAACCACAGCCTCGGCATTTGGTTCTGAAACGGCAACAACAACGGCTTTTTCAATCTCTTTAATGGCCTGGTTACGAATTTTACCCATAATGCCATAACCAATTATTCCAACTTTATATTTCATTATTGTAGATTTTATAATTTTAACTCTGCTTTAATAACGTACATGGGGCACTCACAACAATTGAATTTGCCGGAATACTTTTAATAACAAGACTTCCAGCACCTACTTTTACATTATCACCGATAGTTACATTACCAACAATTATACTACCAGTAAAAACTTCGACATTGTTTCCGATAGAAGGAATTTGATTTCCGTTTGATCCGATAGTTATATTGTGCCCCAGATAAACGTTTTCGCCAATAACGGTTCGTTGATTAACAACGATCGAATAGGCATGATTCAATTTTAAGCCTTTTCCAATTCGTGTTTTAACTGGCAAATCAATGCAGTATCTGTTAGTCATCAACCGGTAATAAATACCTATTGGAGTTAATAAATAATAAACAAATCTGTTTTTATAATAAAAATGATTTAAAACGCGGTAAAGTAAAACTATCCTTACACTCTTTTTAATAAGAAAAAGAACTACAACAGGCCGATCACGAGTGGTTTCCTTTGCTTTAACAATATCAGCCTTTAATTTTTCGAGTAAACCAGCGTTCATGATTTAATTTAAGAGAGGGCTTCAATTAAATTATTTACAGCGTCAATTTCCATTAACAATTTCCCTTCTTCGGCATATGATCCGAGATGCGGCGTTAAAACCACATTCTCCAGATCGCAAAGGGGACCCGCATATGGTTCTTCTGTAAATACATCAATTGCCGCCGATGTCAATTTTTTTGTTGTTAACGCGTTATAAAGTGCATCTTCGTCAACTATGCCTCCGCGGGATATGTTGATAAGCATCGCACTACTTTTCACCAGTTCAAGCTCTTTGGTGCCAATTACCGGGCTTTTATCTTCATTGCCGGGCACATGTAGGGTAATTATATCCGCAGATTTTAATATGGTTTCAAAATCAACCAATTTAACACCTGTCTTCTCGGCCCATACCGGGTCACTATAAGGATCATACCCAATTACAGGGTTACCAATACCACGAAATAATTCTGATACCAAACGACCAATACGGCCTAATCCCACTACACCAATTACCTTATTAAAAATGAGGTTACCGGTTTGTTTTTTCCATACCCGGTTTTTCAAATCAGCATCGGCTTGCGGAATTTTACGTAGCAAAGCAAATGTCATTGCCAAAGTAAGTTCGGCAACGCTTCTTGTAGGACCGTTAGGTGTATTTGTAACAACAATGCCTTTTTGGGCCGCATATTTTAAATCAACGCTATCCATACCAATACCTACCCTGCTAATGCATTTTAGTAAAGGCAAAGAATCCATTACCCGGGGGGTTAGTGGCTCAACGCCTGCAACAATGCCAATACAATCTTTTGCCAGCTCAATCACTTCATCTTCGGTTAATTTGCGGCCGTAGGGGTTATTAATTACCTCATAACCACTTTTAACAAGCAAGTCAACAGGCTCTGGCCCCACCTGGCCAAATGAAGAAGGTGATGTTAATATTTTACTCATAATATGTTATTGTTTTTTCGGCCGCTGTATTTTTTAACGACAGATATAATTCAGCTAATTGAAAATCTTCCTCGGTACTCACTTTAATTGAACGAATAGGATCAATAGGGTACAAACCGTATTTGCCCACAAAAACAGCGTAGCCTTTTGCCTCAAATTGTTCTTTAAATTTCTTTGCATTCCAAATACACACTGTCCAGGCGCATAATTGTACGGGTTTTAAATTCTGAGTCATCGGAAGCAAAGCCTGATCATTAAAATTTAACGGCTGGTGATCAAAAAATGCCTGTAATTTTTCTTCTCTGATGGATATTAAGCAATCCAGTTGGTTTTCTTCATAAAACCTAATGGCGTCATCAATATCCTTTGGCGTTACCAACGGCGACACCGGATTAACCATCACCAGGTTTTCTGTTTCGATATTGCTCAAAAAATCGTAGTTAAACTGATCTTGTACTATATGATCCTCGGCAAGTTCCGGCGTACGGCGATAGAAGTTTACACCATAATCGGCACAAAGCTTTTCCATGATATCTGCCTCAGAATTTACGTAAACACTATCAATAAACTCAGATTGTTTACAGGCGTCTATCGCATAACCAACCATTGGCTTTCCAAGAATATGCCTTAAGTTTTTTTTGGGAACTCTTTTACTTCCCAATCTAACAGGAATTTCAGCTACGTATTTCATTACAAATTCTGATAAATAATATTTTTAACAAGTTTGAATTTTAAAATCTACCTTTTTATTTCTGTTAACTCATCATTAAAAAAAGTGTCGTAATCCCTCTTCTCAAAAATATCCAACTTTCCATCTACTGTTGCGTCATAAATAACGCGGCCATCATCTTCAAAGGCTTTTTTTGCAATGGTATAAGCAAGCTCTTCGCCTTTGTAATTTGGAATCTTCCACCCTTTCCCTGCCGGAAAGTAATCCTTAATAAAGTGGTTTTGTGTTTTACCGTCAGCTTTCACAAATTGCCCCGGGGTTCCCATCCCTACATAGCTATGATCTTTACCTATCAGGATAACTTCAGTAAAACCCATATAATATGCGAGTTGCAAACAAACGTAGGTAACGCTGTGGCCGGCCCAACATGATTTTGTAAGATCTTTTGAAAATTGAAGTTTATAGCTCATATTTAAAAAAAGTATATCTTTCACTTTTTTATAAATGTTGCGTGCTTTCCAATTGTAAAACCTTACACCTGGGTAGTTTGAAAAATCTTCGGGGAATTGTATCAGCATAGTTTCCATATCACCTACAACCAAAAACGTTGGCTTAAAACCCGATAAAAAAATGCGGTTCATGCCAAATGTAAGTTCGTTAGTAAGGCGCCCGGTATCTGTTAATTTAAGGCTTGGCCCGTTTGCAACAACAAAACAACGTTGTCCTTTGTACAAATTATGGTATTTTTCAATACCTTCTTTGTTTTTTTCTACAAAGTCGCTATTGCTGTTCCAAGCCAGTAGGTGAGGGATATAACTTAAACGATTATAAATAATCTTCTGAACTCTTTTCAAAGAGAGTTCACTAAGTTTCATATTTTTTATATACTGCCAGCGGCTCATGGTAAATGTCTTTTGATGCGTAAAAACCCCATCAACAAATCTAATAAAATTATATAACTTATTCAGTCATTTCGTTCAAAATGTAGTAATAATTGCAATTATTACTACATTTCTTTATTATATTATCAATTTACGTGTTTAATATTTCTAATTTTTGCAAGCAAAAGCTTGGTAAATTTTTCTTTACCTGCGGCATTCATATGGTCGGCGTTCATATAAAAATTCACATTATTTGAAATGTCGGCATACTGCGAATAGTCATAATACTCTACTCCATATTTCTTTACAAATCTATAAACATTACTACGCATTTCGTTAATATCAGATGGCGGAGTATTGGCTGTATAATCTTTGTAAAACGGTGGTGTAAAAAAGATACATCTAACATGATGAGCTTTCAAAAAAACAATTATGCTTTCCAGGTCTTCTAAACTCTTTGATATAATCTTAGGATTGTACATCAAAGCTATATTACGATCCTTACTATGGTCAAATGCCTGCACAGGCGCCGATTTTATAATTTGGGTGGAATCTAACTTCTCCTCTGCCTCATCTTTTCCTGTTTTTTTCCTGTTTTTTTTATCGTGCAACGTTTTAGCCAATAACTTAATTTCGGTAAAACCATGATCAGCCCTCGTAAATGCCATTAGTTTTCCAAATATCAAATTATTGTAGTCGTCAGCAGATATTAACTTAAATGTAGGGACAGAAGCATAGAGTGACTTACGCGCATCATTCAAGTTTCCATTTGATAAAGCTTCATTATCATAGTATAACGAAGAGTAGGACATGGAGATGAGTACTTCTTTTATATGGGGCATTTGCGGAACATAGTATTCGAGCAAATATTTTATTGATGCTATGTCCCTACCGCCAATAGAAAAATTTTCGCCTTTACAATCCCAATAATCATATATCACAGCACCACCGTGTGACCGTCCGAGAGTTAACGATTGAACGCTGTCTTTAACCCTTTCAAATTCGGCAAATCTTTCGCGCTCTATCTTGATAGCCGGGGCAGGGATGACGTAATTTAATAATGTACATATGCCAACAACGGCTACAACAAATATTAATGATTTTGTATATACATTATATTTCATACTAAAACTGGAAATAAATGAATTCGTTAACACCAAATTTGCCAAACCAAAATATTATAAACGTTGCCAAAAGATATAGGGACCATCTTTTAAAGGTGCTTTGTTCATACACATAATTAACCAAGCCGCTTTTACGAACTTTAAAATTGATTGAAACCAGTATAAGCGGAAATAAAACAGCCAATATGAAATCGTAAAAATTCAAACCCAGTAAACCTTCCGCACCACCCTGGGTAAAAATAGCCTTAACGTCGTTGCCAAAGTTTCCGAAATCAACAATTTTACGTATGATCGCAATTGAATCGTGCAGCGTATTAGCCCTAAAAAATATCCAACCTACCATTACCACAAAGTAAGTGATGGCCCACCTAACAATATTGGCAGGTGTTACACCGCTTTTTATTTTGCTGATGTTTTTACCATAGTAAAATTTCTCAACTACTATCATAACTCCATGGATGCCTCCCCAAATTAAAAAAGTATAATTAGCGCCATGCCACAAACCGCTTATTAAAAAAACAAATATGCTGTTAAATACCCACCGGCCTACCGACACGCGGCTGCCACCCAATGGAATATACAAATAATCCCTAAACCAGCTTGATAAAGATATGTGCCAGCGCCGCCAAAACTCAGTAACCGTTTTTGAAAAGTATGGGCGTCTAAAATTTTCCATCAAATCAATCCCAAGCAATTTTGATACACCTATTGCAATATCGGAATACCCCGAAAAATCGCAATATATTTGATAGGTAAAAAATATTGTAGCTATAATTAATGATAGCGATGATGCTCCCTTAACGTTATTATAAACGTGGTTTACCGATATCGCGAGCCTATCCGCAATAACCATTTTCTTAAACAATCCCCAGAGGATCAGTGTAAGGCCTTTTCTAAAATTCTCCTCTTTAAAGTTTTTGAATACACGTAGTTGAGGTAAAATATGGTCAGATCTAACAATTGGCCCTGCTACAAGCTTAGGGAAATAAGTAACAAACAGAAAAAATCTGAGTATGCTTTTTTCGGGCTTTAATGAACCCCTGTAAACATCTATTACGTAACTGAAACACTCAAATGTATAAAATGAAATACCTACCGGCAGCAGAAAGTTAAGCATCGAGAAATGGTAACTACCTCCTAATAAGGCTGATATCTGGCTTATGGTTTTGTTAAAAAAATTAAAGTACTTAAAAAAGAAAAGTATCGCTAAATTGATAATGATGCAGATAGACAATAATAATGCCCTGTATTTCTTGAATTTTTCATCAACAATCAATAATGCTATAGTATAACTGGATACCGAAGTAAACGCAATTAAAAAAAGATATTTAAAATTCCAACACGAGTAAAAAAAACAGCTTGCTAATAATAAAAATATTAATCGGCCTTTTTGGGAAAGAAAATTATAAACAACAAGAACAACTATCAGGAATAATACAAATTCTATAGAATTAAATAACATATGCTTAATTAAGTAACTAAGAAGGGTTTACTGATCTATTTTGTTGTGTATATAATTATATCACCATTTTAAATAAATTTAAATCTCTTTAAAAACTTTCTTGAATGCGCCATTAAGCTACAGCCAAAGAAGGTTAAAAATTGAATTGGGTTATCTGCCACAATCTTTGAATAGTAAAACCTATATTTTATATAGGTAGACGACCTAAAATCAAAAAAGAATGGCTTTAGATCTTTTAGCGTATATTTTGTTTTAATATCAACACCATGAGTTTTATCGGGCATATCATAAACAAGCGGTATAAATGATAACATTAATCTAAATCCAGCTTTTTTTGCTCTTAGCGGCAACTCAGTATCTCCTCGGTGCTTAAAATGTTTGGCATCAAAAAGCCCGATCTTTTCAAATACCGTAATTGGTATTAAAATTCCGCGGCCAATAAGGTCAAAAGGATAAATAGGAAGGTTAACGTCAATTTCTGATATCTTTTTTCCCTGGTATATAAATTTATTATAAGCAAACCATTTGTGCGTGTATTTACCCGCATAAGTAATTGATTCTTTATCCCGGTAGTCAACAGCGGCGCAACCTATCAGCGTATCTTTATTTTGCCCACCTAATACAATTATTTTCTCCAGCCAGTCATTCATCAATATAACATCATCATTCTGAAGCAAAATGTGATCAATATCTGGATGATTATCAAGTACGTATTTAATCCCTAAGTTAACAGCCCCTGTCCACCATAAATTACCGTCGCCTTTTAACTCTAAAACCTGTGGATTTTGGGCCAATATGCTGCCGGTTTCATCTGTAGATCCATCGTTAACAATTATAAAAAGGTCAGGCTGTACTGTTTGAGCCTTTATAATTTCAATAAAGTCTGATAATATTTTACTACGGTTAAAGGTTGGGACAATAAGGGCGACTTTCATATTTTTCAAATTTAATGTTACTTAAACTCAGTTAATAATGCATTACTGCAGTTGACGTGTATCTAAGTTATAGGTTTCCCAAATCTTTTTTTTGGGAACTATTCTTTTAACTCCTATCTGATATTTAGTATCGGCAATTACATATAAAAAGCTTAAACTCATAAAAAATGGAATTACAAAATATACCTCGGAGAACGATATAATCAGGAAGACGAGGTAGAGTACCCAGGAAACATTCTTTTCATTTATATTATTCCCTAATCGTTTAAAAGAATATATAACCATACCAGAGAAAATGATAAAATACACCGCACCCAATCCGGCGAGCGCACTTGTTATTCCGTTATTTGTTTCAACGTCGTCGCCGGAAATAGCGCGTCCGTAAGCCGAATCTGCATTCCTGCCTTCTCCCCAAAGCGGATTTTGTATAAAAAAGGCCAGATCCCGCAGAGCACTACCAAATCTTGATTTATCTTGATCCAATTGTTTAGATTGGTCAGAGATTTTATTACTAAGAAATGCAATATTGAAAAATGCGTAATAACTGCTTGCAACTAATAGTGGTACTAAAATAATTTTATATTTCTTTATATACTCTTTATTATAAAGTGCTACAGAAATTATCAAAGCCAGGTAACCAGTGGTGCTAAAGGTTGTTATTAACGCTATAATAAAAATATATCCTCTTTTATTTCTTACAGTACCTTCAGAGAAAAATAGAAACGCAAGAGCAATGATCAAAAACCCCGAAAAAACTCCCGGTTCCCAAAAAGGGCCGCAATTCCTGATTTGGGCCAACGCCGCATTTGATTGCGAAGCATAATCATAGCCGTGAAAATTATAAATAATGATGTGGAAATTTTGAAGATCGGAAAGATCATCAATTGAAACCGGAAATAAATAAAAGTTAAACGGTGCCGACAAGGAATGATAAACCGATTTCAAATCCGGTAAGGCAACCATCGATACATAAAAGAACAAACTTACCACAGAAAAGAAATACATTATCTTAACGTAATATCTAAGATAATTTAATTTCGACGATTTAATAATTAGATATATCCAAACAAACCTCAGTATCATTCCAAGATATGTAGAAATAAAAATTTGATCATTGGTATACCCCTGAACCATTTGACACAAGAAAATGGCTGCTATAAAAAACCAGAATTTCAGATCGAACCATTTGTTATAATTAATCATCAAATTCAGCAATGCGATCCCCAATCCTATAAATATATACTGCACCTGCGCCATAAAAAATGGCACGGCAGACGTAAGAACAAGCAGTAATACCGAAATAAAATTAAAGAAATCCTTAGCTTTCATTTTTGCTAAACCTTGTTTTTTATAAAATTTGTTTCCCGCTTAAACGTGGCAGGATCATTAAAAAACTTATAATTAGTTTCAAACCACTCCTCACTATTATCCCACCATTTAGTAGCCTGTAATTCTTGCGCAGTAAGATCGTCAAACCTGAATTTTATTGATTTAGCCGGGATACCACCAACTACCTCATAGCTTTTTACATCCTTTGTGACAATACTCCCGGCAGCAATTACCGCTCCATCCCCGATAGTTACACCGCCAAGTATTCTTGCTCCATTACCTATCCATACATCGTTCCCAATTAAAATGGATTTAAACTCTTCGGAAAACTGCTGTTCTTTAGAAAAACACTTGAAATGCTTGTCATTAGAGTAAAAAGCAGGATGAATTGAAACATGATCAATTGGATGTATACCAAGCCCAATTTCAACATTACGCCCTATAGAGCAAAACTTTCCGATAGTTGCAAAAAATACAGAGGAGTTTATGCCGATGTAAGTATGCGACCCTATTGATGAACTTTTTATAGCAACGTTGTCTTCTAAGAAAATGTAACTTTCGAGATTTACCTTCTCAAAGCGGGTTCTGAATCCAATTTTTGTTCCTCGCTTTGAGTATTTTCTACAATTTGAGAAATATTGAAAGGCTTGATATAAAAACCACGATCTCAAAACCTTTTTTAATGCATATTTCATAATCGCATATCCATTCTAAAATATCAGATATTGTTTACCCTATCAATAATGTCTTATATCGGGTGCATCTGATAACAAACCTTGTTATTTTCTATTCAGGAAACTGAAAAAAGACTTTTTCTTTTCCTTCTTATCTTCCATATAACCATAGCCGTAACCATAGCCGTAACCATAACCGTAGCCATAGCCGTAGCCATAATAACCGCCTTTACGTGATTTAATATCATTAATTACAAGGTAAGGGCGTTTTAATTTGCGTTCACTGGCCAAATCATTAACTATATTTAACTGTGATTTGTAAGTATATTCCTGGCGCAAAACATACAGCGTTATATCTGCAAACCTTTCAATCAACAGGGCATCAGATACCATACCCACAGGCGGGCTATCAATTACGATATAGTCATATTCCAGTTTCAAACTCTCAATTAACTCGTCAAGCTTGCTGCTTAACAATAATTCAGACGGATTTGGAGGAATAGGGCCCGCCGATATTAAAGACAAGTCTTCTGAGAAATACGAAGGCTTAACAATAGAGGAATATTTCATTTTAGCGGATACCGCATAGTTGGTGAAACCGTCATTATGGTCGGCCCCAAGGTTTGCAGACAGTTTGGGTTTACGAAGGTCCAACTCAATTAACACAACCTTTTTGCCCCCTAAGGCCAATGTACTTCCGAGATTAAGCGTAATAAACGATTTACCTTCACCACTCATACTTGAGGTTAGTAATATTACATTTGGCTTATCGGGGTTAAGTATAAACTGCAGATTGGTTCTGAGCGCCCTAAATTGCTCTGATACTACCGATCGGGAATTATTTGTTACAACCAATGAAACCTCTTCCTTGTTGTTACCAATTTCGCCAACGATGGAAAGTGGACTATTTTTATATATATCCTCTTTGTTAAGGATTCTTATATTCAAAAGCTCTTTGCCATATATATACCCCCATGGTAATAATAAACCAAAAACTGCGCCAACTAAATAAATCAATTTCTTGTTGGGTTTATATGGCAAATAATCACTTTTGGCTTTGTCTATAATGCGAGCGGTAGATATTGTTGAAGTTTTAGAAATAGCCGTCTCTTCCTTTTTTTGCAGCAAAAACAGGTAAAGTTGCTCTTTTAAGTTTTGTTGCCTGGAATAATCAAGAAATATCCTTTCCTTTTTAGGCACACCCTTAATCATTCCCGAAAAACCATTATTTCTGGTCTTTAATTCATTACGTGTTATTGTCAATGACCTTTTATAGGAGTCAAAGCTTTTTACCAGGGCAAGCCTTGCATTAGCAATTTGATCATCCATATTTTTAATTAACGGATTGGAATCCTTAATTGAAATGCTTAATTTGTCGCGTTCAACTAACAACTCGTTGTATTTACCAATTGCGTCGGCAAACACAGGATCTGGTACGGTGAGTGCGCTTGGTATAATTCTTTTGTTCCGTGGGTCGGCCAAATATTTATCTATATCGTTGATAATTGATAATTGTATGTCAATATCATTTTGTTGCTTCATAGCAGCAGACGCATCTCCAACCAACACCTTTGCTTGCTCACTAATATCCGCAAGATTGTTATTTTGTTTAAACTGCTCCAGGTTACCCTCAACATCAGAAAGTTGTGTGCTCACCAGTTTCAACCGCTCATCCACAAATTTCAATGTACTGTCCGCAATCTGAATTTTATTTTCAAGGTTGATCTTAAGGTACAAATCCATCATTCGTTGCAGAATAACTTCTCCTTTCTTGGGATTTGCATAGTCAAAAGTTAAATTAAGAGCGGTACTTTTTTTATCCGTCATCTCAACATCAAAATCAGCAGACAAATCTTCAACTTTCGCGTCCACAGACACCACGCTGATTGAATAACCATCAGCATCTACGAGTTTACCTGGCTTCTTGGTAAATATTAGGTCATATTGCGGTAGCGATATTACTTTGTCAAATGTGGCGGTTATAGTTGTATCGGCCGTCTTGTTCTTCACAGTAATTTCGTTATCTTTAATATCAATATCACTTTTACTTAACAAAATTGAGTCAACCTTAGGTATTACTTTTACATCGAACGGCGCTTCATCATATAATTCCACATTGCGTACAAATCCTCTTTTGTATACGACAACGTTCAAATTAAGTCCTTTTACGACATTTTCCATCAACGTTCTGGAACGCAATATTTCCATCTCGTTTTCGGTATTACTTGGCAAGTCAAAAAGGTCAGAAAAATCCACCATCATACTTGAAGCACCAGCACCACCTGGAGAATTTTTTTGATCGTCAATAATAATTTTACTGCTTATCTTATATTTTGGATTTGAATAACGGGCAAATGCAAAAGCTATAACAAGGCATCCAATTACGCTTAATAAATAGAAATACCAGTTGGATAAAATACTTGCAAAAAAAGCCTTTATGTCCAATCCTGACTCTTCGTCCGAATTTTTATTATTATAATTAAGTTCGTTTTGGTTAGATTCCATAAAATATGTAGAAGATAATTGTTGAGGGTTATAGTCTGGAAGCTATAATGATTAATACTGATAAAGCAGAACCTATGATAGTGTAAGTTCTAAGTTGGTTAGCATCATTAGCAGCTGCTTTGGCTTTGCCAGGTTCGACATAAATAAAATCATTCTGCCTCAGGTAGTAATAAGGAGCAGTCATGATGTTGCTTTTATTTAAGTTTATCCTATAAGCTGTTTTTGTTCCGTCTTCGTTTTGACGAATCAACAAAACATTATCACGCTTGCCAAATATAGTGAGGTCTCCGGCCATTGTTAAAGCATCTAAAATGGTTACCTTTTCATTCGGTATTATGTATGTAGATGGCCTGGCAACTTCACCGGCAACACTTATTTTAAAATTAGCATACCTAACCGTCACCGAAGGGCTTTTATAAAATTCCCCGGCTTTGGCCTCAATAAGCGTCTTTGCTTTACTGGTTGTTAATCCCACTACTTGGACTTTGCCTAAAATGGGCAATTCAACATCGCCTTCCTTGTCAACCAAATATCCGGAAACAACTTGCTGTCCAACTGATAATATGCCGGTATTAACTGTACTTGTACCAGTTGCACTGACTGGCACATTCCCCATATTTATGAGGCTTGTAGCGTTGGGGTCAAGCGTTTGAACAACTATTGTTAAAATATCGTCAGTTTGTATTACAGGCTCAACATATTCGGCTCTTCCTATTGAAGTTGAAAGCGTCGAGTCGGGTATATCGCGGAAATATTTAACATTTTTAACTGACGAACAGGAAGTAATTAAGAAAAAAGAAAGAATGAGGACAATTGCAAAACTCAGTCTTTGAAGCAGATTTTTATTCATGCAAACAGTATAAATATTTTTAGATAAATGTAATAAAACTGTAATATTTTGGAACTGCAATATAAAGCAAAAATTTTCAATTTTGCAATATATTTTTTATATCATTTTATTTTTTTTAAAATTAAGCACTATAAAGGATAAAAATTGCAAATTACCAGATTCAATTCATCAAATATTGTAATTTATTTGACATAACAAGTTAATTTAATTCTAAGACTTGGTTAGGCTTTAGTAAACTAAATGTTAAGCAAACTGTCATTTATTTTTGTCACCAAATACTACGTTTGTTTAACAAAACAGATCCCAACCCAACACATCACATAACGGTTTGGTTAAAACGGGCCGCTTCGCATTTTAACTATATTATTCGTTATTGCTTTATCAATATAACGGACGTAAACGGCTGCAACGTAACCGTTTTGTTATAAATATTATGTTTATAATCCGTATAACTTCCTGCCAAACTAATCACTTTAGGCATATTAGTGGCATTGTATTCAAATCGAAGCGAATTGCCATCAATCGTTTGTATAGTTCCGGAATTATTCTGGTTAACATCAGTTGTTGAAATATCCCGCAGCGTCCTCAACGAGGTACGGCTTGAAGAAGTGACCAACGTAGTTAATCCTTTTGCACCAGGAGCTTGCAGATAATGATTGTTAGTGAACTTACAACTCTTTGACACTTCGTTATCATTTATGGTGCTTAATTCACCTACCAATTGGCTTGATTTAGTAGTTGCAAAAATATTACCTGAAATATCGACTAACTTTAAAGGGCTATTAGCTGAGATTTGATCATGGCGCATTAAAATTTGCCGACCATTGCTAAATACGGTGTTCTCTTTTACACTCACATTGTTTGAATTGTGAATAAAAATACCACTAAAGCCATTGTAAGCCAAGGTATTTCCAATTATTTGAAGATTCTTAGAATTGTCGTCGATATAAATACCGGTAACATTTAAATAGTCTGGCTTATCGGTTCCGGCGCCGGCACCCACACCATTGATTACGATGTTATTTGCAACCTTACGAACTCTTGTAACATTCGTCGAATCGCGAGTATAGATACCCCCGCCATCGTCCTTAACAATTGCATAATTATTTATAAAATTACGTTCAACATCGGTATTTCCCCGAAATGTTATTGGTATGTATCCTGTATTAATAACTTCGTTTGAGTCGACGCTATTATTCGATCCATTGACAGTAATACCCATATATGCTCCATCGCCACTTTGTCCCATCCCGGCATCTCTTCCGGTGTTGTTTATCTGATTGCCCGATATTACTAAATTATTGCAGTTGTAATGCCCATCTATGGCGTTATTGTTGGATTTTTCAATTACACAACTACGTATAGTAATTGCGTTAGCGTTGGCCATCAAAATGGCATTAACTCCGGAAAAGGCAACTTTATTATTTACAAATTTTATAAATTCTGAGCCTTTGATCTCAACAGCATTTACATTGGCGCCATCAAACTCCAATCCGTCAATAGTAATGTAACTTTTATTATTTATTGAAAGGAGTTTGTCAACACCGCTTGCGTTTACGACGCCGGATGGCTTTGAAGCGCCTGAATACAACATCAATTTTTTAGTAATCTTATTAAAATACCATTCGCCCGGCTTATCAAGTGTTTTGACGCTATTTTGAATAAAATAGCCAAATTTATCGAGCGGATTATAATTGGAGGTGGCCGTATAATAAATAGTGGGGCCATCCTGTTTTACAATTGGGCTTCTATCAATAACCCACCTGTTTTTTCTGATCACTACCTCTGCACCAGTCCAATTTGTTGAATTTCCAGCGTTATTATCGGTTATGCTGATATTTGCCTGATGACTATCTATAGTCAAGTATCCTTTATTTGCAGTATTAGAGTTGGGATAACGCCCCATGGCTAATGAAACATCGTCCATGGCAACCATATTTAAAGCCGTAGCGCAAGACGAACAATCAACTTGCCAAATCCCCCCCCCTACGCTTTCCCAGTTAGATAGTGTTGTAAACCCACTTATTACTGGCTTGTCTCCAGATCCATAAGCACTAAAAACTATAGGAGAGCCTTGAGCTCCTGATACAATTGGATTAAGCTGTCCTTTCCAGGTACAACCTCTTTTGAACAAAATCCGGTCACCAGGATTGTATTTAATACCATTTACTTTAGCAAGGGATTTCCAGGCGGTGCCAACAGCGGTGCCTGTATTACTATCATCCCCGCTGTTGTTATCAACGTAGTATGTAGTGCCTGTAGCTTTTTTAATTTTTGTGTATGAATTATTTGATAAATGATTACATGTCATCCCTACCAAAAAGGCCACCAATAAAATGGCGGATCCTGCATCTAAAACAATAGTACTTTTCATATGATGTTAGACTAAGCTAAATAGTTATTAAGTGAACCCTTATAACGCATAATGGTTACAATCTAGCATGCAAATATTAATCCAATTCTGAGACAACTTCATTTAATATTCATAATCAGCTATGCATTATGCCTGCCCCATTGTGCCGCCAAAATTCATCGGAAAACCCGACGGGTCCTGTTGAATTTTGATGCGGCCATTTAATGTTTCAAACTTTTCGATGTTCTCATCTAATGCCGATAAAAGGCGTTTGGCATGCTCGGGAGTTAAAATTATCCTTGATTTCACTTTAGCTTTAGGTACCCCGGGCATAACCCTGATAAAGTCGAGCACAAACTCCGAACTGGAGTGGGTAATGATGGCCAGGTTTGAATAAATGCCTTCGGCAATTTCTTCAGAGAGCTCAATATTGAGCTGGTTTTCGTTTTGTTCTTCCATGCTACTAAAATAACAAAAAGACGTACTTTTCATCGTAGTCTCTTTTGTTAGTGTAATTACTTTGTTCTTTTCCCTTTGTTTTAATACCAAGATGCATGCAACGTTCAAAACAAGTTCAGCTTAAACAGGTGTTTGTCTCTTTTGTTTTAACTAATTAAAAATTATTTCAAAAAAAAGTCCCCCGGGGGTATAAAACCCGGGGGACTTGGATAGTATAAATAGTTTAAACTATGCTTCTACTTCTTCAGCTTTTGAAGCCATTAAGCGGTCGAACTCTTCCTGTGAGCCTACACGGATATTTTCGTATTCGCGTAAACCTGTACCGGAAGGAATAAGGTGACCAACAATAACGTTTTCTTTCAAGCCAAGCATGTTGTCTTTTTTACCTGCGATTGCTGCTTCGTTCAGTACTTTGGTAGTTTCCTGGAACGAGGCGGCAGAGATAAACGATTTGGTGCCTAACGAGGCCCTGGTGATACCTTGCAGTATCGGGCTTGATGTAGCTGCGATTGCATCGCGTACTTCAACCAATTTCAAATCTTTACGTTTTAAAATCGAGTTCTCATCGCGTAACCTCCTTAATGATACTATCTGACCAGCTTTTAATGTTGTTGAATCACCTGGCTCAACTACAACTTTCTTGTCAAATATCTCATCGTTCTCGTTCATGAAATCCCAGCTGTCAACAGCTTCGCGCTCCAAGAAACGGGTATCACCTGCATCCTCGATAGCTACTTTCTGCATCATCTGGTGAACGATAACCTCAAAGTGTTTATCGTTAATTTTCACACCCTGCAAACGGTAAACCTCTTGTATACCATTTACCAGGTACTCCTGCACTGCAGCCGGGCCTTTAATAGCCAGGATATCTGCCGGAGATATGGAGCCATCTGATAACGGCATACCAGCCTTCACAAAGTCGTTATCCTGTACCAGGATGTGTTTTGACAATGGAACAAGGTATTTCTTGATCTGGCCATCTTTTGATTCGATGGTCATTTCGCGGTTACCACGTTTAATACCGCCTAAGGTTACCACGCCATCAATTTCGGTTACTACAGCCGGGTTAGATGGGTTACGTGCTTCAAACAACTCGGTTACACGTGGTAAACCACCGGTGATATCGCGGGTTTTACCTGTTGAACGAGGGATTTTAGCAATAACCTGCCCGGTTTGTAGTTTTTCGCCTTCTTCAACGGCAATGTGAGCACCTACAGGAATGTTATATCCTTTTATTACGTTACCTTTTGTATCCGTGATCTGGATAACAGGGTTTTTAGTTTTATCCCTGGTATCGATAATTACTTTCTCGCGGTGACCGGTTTGCTCGTCAGATTCTTCACGGAAAGTGATACCTTCTAATACAGCTTCAAACTGGGTTAAACCTGCAAATTCAGATATAATAACCGCATTGTACGGATCCCATGAACAAATCCTGTCGCCTCTGGTGATTTTGGCACCATCTTTAACATACAGGTATGAACCATAAGGAATGTTGTTGGTAACAATAACTTTATTGCTTCCCTGCTCAACAATCCTGAACTCGCCCGAGCGACCTAATACCACATCAACTTTACCTTCTTCGGCAGTACTGAATTCAACCGTACGTACGTTTTCAAATTCGATGATACCATCAAACTTAGCGTTGATCTGTGATTCAGCCGCAATGTTTGACGCGGTACCACCCACGTGGAATGTACGTAACGTTAACTGTGTACCCGGCTCACCAATTGATTGTGCAGCAATTACACCAACAGCCTCGCCTTTTTGCACGCGTTTGCCGCTTGCAAGGTTACGGCCATAGCATAATGCACATACACCTCTCCTGCTTTCGCAAGTTAATACCGAACGGATTTCAACACCTTCTAAAGGAGAATTTTCAATTTTCTTGGCAACTTCCTCTGTCAGATCCTGTCCTGCAGATGCCAGCAATTCGCCTGTGATAGGGTCATGAACATCATGCAAGGTAGTACGGCCTAAAATACGATCGTATAATGGCTCAACAATATCTTCGTTATCTTTTAGCGCAGTTGTATAAATACCCCTTAAGGTACCGCAATCCACTTCGCCTACAATCATGTCCTGGGCAACGTCATGCAGCCTACGGGTTAAGTAACCAGCATCAGCTGTTTTTAATGCCGTATCCGCCAAACCTTTACGCGCACCGTGGGTTGAGATAAAGTACTCCAATACCGACAAACCTTCTTTAAAGTTTGAAAGGATAGGGTTCTCGATAATCTCGCCACCTGAACCAGATTTCTGAGGCTTAGCCATCAAACCACGCATACCTGCAAGCTGACGGATCTGCTCTTTAGAACCACGTGCTCCGGAATCAAGCATCATATACACCGAGTTAAAGCCCTGGTTATCGTTGCTCAGGATGTCCATCACATTCGCTGTTAAGCGGTTATTGATACGTGTCCAGATATCGATAATTTGGTTATAACGCTCGTTGTTGGTAATGAAACCCATGTTATAGTTACCCATAACCTCTTCAACCTGTTTAGAGGCAGTTTCGATCAGTGTAACTTTTTCTGCAGGGATATTGATATCCTTCAGGTTAAATGATAAACCACCCTGGAATGCCATCTTGAAACCTAACTCCTTAATATCATCAAGGAATTGTGCTGCACGTGCCATACCGGTAATTTTCACCACCTCGCCAATAATATCACGCAGTGATTTCTTGGTAAGCAGTTCATTGATATAACCTACTTCAACAGGTACATGTTCGTTAAACAACACGCGGCCTACAGTAGTATCAATAATTTTGCTTACAATATTGCCTTCACGGTCTTTTGTCAAAGCTTTAACTTTTATAAAGGCGTGCAAATCAATTTTACGTTCGTTGTAAGCAATAATAACTTCCTCGGATGAGTAAAAAGTTAAACCCTGGCCTTTTACAACACGTCCATCATCAGTTTTACGGCCTTTGGTTATGTAGTACAAACCAAGCACCATGTCTTGTGATGGTACTGTAATAGGCGTACCGTTGGCAGGGTTCAAAATGTTGTGTGATGCAAGCATCAATACCTGGGCTTCCAAAATTGCCGCGTTACCAAGTGGTACGTGAACGGCCATCTGGTCACCGTCAAAATCCGCGTTGAAGGCCGTACAGGTTAATGGGTGCAATTGAATCGCTTTACCTTCAACCAGTTTAGGCTGGAACGACTGAATACCCAACCTGTGCAGCGTAGGCGCACGGTTTAGCAATACAGGGTGTCCTTTCAATACGTTTTCCAAAATATCCCAAACTAATGGGTCTTTACGGTCAACAATCTTTTTAGCAGATTTTACTGTTTTAACTACACCACGCTCAATCATTTTGCGGATGATAAATGGTTTAAACAGCTCGGCAGCCATATCTTTTGGTAAACCGCACTCGTGTAATTTAAGGTTTGGCCCTACAACAATTACCGAACGGGCAGAGTAATCCACACGTTTACCTAATAAGTTTTGACGGAAACGGCCTTGTTTACCTTTCAGGATATCCGAAAGTGATTTTAAAGCACGGTTACCTTCGGTTTTAACCGCGTTAACTTTACGTGAGTTATCGAATAACGAATCTACAGCTTCTTGTAACATACGTTTTTCGTTACGTAAGATAACTTCCGGCGCTTTAATCTCGATCAAACGTTTTAAACGGTTGTTACGGATAATTACACGGCGGTAAAGGTCATTCAAATCTGAAGTAGCGAAACGGCCGCCTTCCAAAGGCACTAACGGACGCAATTCAGGCGGGATAACCGGAACGATTTTAACAATCATCCACTCTGGGTTATTTTCAATCCTGGTTTTTGCATCACGGAAAGCCTCAACAACCTGTAAACGTTTTAATGCTTCGTTTTTACGTTGTTGTGAAGTTTCGTTTGCTGCCTGGTGGCGTAAGCTAAATGAAAGCTCATCCAAATCAAGGCGTTTTAATAATTCTTCCAAAGCCTCGGCACCCATTTTGGCAACAAATTTCTGAGGATCTTTGTCGTCAAGGTACTGGTTTTCTTTCGGAAGGGTATCTAATACATCAAGGTATTCTTCTTCAGTCAGGAAATCCATTTTGTTGATTCCGTCTGATTCTTTGATACCTGCCTGTATTACTACATAGCGCTCGTAGTATATAATTAAGTCTAGCCGTTTTGTTGGTAAGCCCAGTAAGTAACCAATTTTATTTGGCAACGAACGGAAGTACCAGATGTGCGCAACAGGAACTACAAGGTTAATGTGGCCCATGCGCTCGCGACGAACTTTTTTCTCGGTTACTTCAACACCGCAACGGTCGCAAACTATACCCTTGTAACGGATACGTTTGTATTTACCGCAATGGCACTCATAATCTTTAACCGGACCAAAAATACGCTCGCAGAATAAACCATCACGCTCAGGTTTATAGGTCCTGTAGTTGATGGTTTCTGGTTTTAAAACCTCACCGCTTGAACGCTCAAGAATGGACTCGGGAGAGGCCAGGCTGATAGTAATTGTGGTGAAATTACTTTTGATTTTATTATCCTTTTTGTAAGACATAGTCTCCTTGTTTTTTTAATGATTGAATTAGTGAGTTAGTGAATTAGTGATTTAAGCAACCTGCCAAACCATTCACATTATTCTTGAATTAGCGAGTTAGCAAATTCTGATCGACTTTATCAATCACTAATTCACTAACTCACTAAATCACTAATTATTCCAGGGTGATATCTAAACCTAAACCTCTTAATTCATGAACCAATACGTTGAATGATTCAGGAACTGATGGTGTTGGCAGGTTTTCACCTTTAACAATAGCCTCATAAGTTTTGGCACGGCCGATAACATCATCCGATTTAACGGTTAATATCTCCTGCAGGATATTGGCAGCACCAAATGCTTCCAATGCCCAAACCTCCATCTCACCAAAACGCTGACCACCAAACTGGGCTTTACCACCCAATGGTTGTTGTGTAATTAATGAGTATGGCCCGATAGAACGTGCGTGCATCTTATCATCAACCATGTGACCAAGTTTCAGCATGTATATGATACCTACTGTGGTTTGCTGGTCAAAACGGTCGCCTGTTAAGCCATTGTATAAATAGGTACGGCCAGATTCTGGTAAGTTTGCCTTTTTAACCCACTCCTCAACTTCGGTATGGCTTGCACCATCAAAAATTGGGGTAGCGAATTTAATGCCTAACTCTTTACCTGCCCAACCTAATACGGTTTCGTATATCTGCCCTAAGTTCATACGTGAAGGTACACCCAGCGGGTTCAACACAATATCAACCGGTGTTCCGTCTTCAAGGAAAGGCATATCCTCATCACGTACAATACGTGCAACAATACCTTTATTACCGTGACGACCGGCCATTTTATCACCCACTTTAAGCTTACGCTTTTTAGCAATGTAAACTTTAGCCATTTGAACTATACCCGATGGCAGCTCATCACCCACACTGATAGCGAATTTATCACGACGGTAAGCGCCCAGCTCTTCATTAACCTTGATATTGTAGTTATGAAGCAAGGTTTTTATCTGGTCGTTTTTATCATCATCAGTTGTCCATTTAGTTGGGTTAATGTTCTCGTAATTAAGCTCAACTAAAATTTTCTGGGTGAATTTTACACCTTTAGGCACATGAAGCTCTTTGTAAACGTTGTAAACACCTTGCGATGTTTTGCCGTTCACAATCTCAAATAACTTTTCAATCAAAGTGTTTTTAAGATCTTTTACTGCTTTATCATGTTTGTTATCCAGTTTCTCCAACTGTGCTTTTTCTTCGGCTTTCGAAGTTTTCTTAGCACGGCTAAACAATTTGGTATCTATAACCACACCGGCAATTGACGGTGGAGTTTTTAAAGATGCATCCTTAACATCACCCGCTTTATCACCAAAAATGGCGCGTAACAGTTTTTCTTCCGGTGATGGGTCAGATTCGCCTTTAGGGGTAATCTTACCTATCAGGATATCGCCTTCTTTAACCTCGGCACCTACACGGATAATACCGTCTTCGTCAAGGTCTTTAGTAGCTTCTTCTGATACGTTAGGGATATCTGGTGTTAATTCTTCTTCACCACGTTTGGTATCACGTACTTCCAGTTCAAACTCTTCAACGTGAAGCGAAGTGAAAATATCCTGTGATACAACGCGCTCAGAGATCACGATAGCATCCTCAAAGTTGTAACCTTGCCAAGGCATGAAAGCCACCTTTAAGTTACGGCCCAGGGCAAGCTCGCCTGCCTGTGTTGCGTAACCTTCGCAAAGCACTTCACCTTTTGATACCCGTTGCCCTTTTTTAACAATAGGCTTAAGGTTCATGGTAGTACTTTGGTTGGTTTTCTTGAACTTGGTTAAACGGTAGCTTTTTGAATCGCCATCAAATGATATCAGGCGGTCAAGCTCGTTACGGTCATATTTAATCCGGATTTCGTTAGCATCTACATACTCAACCACACCATCGCCTTCGGCATTGATTAGTGTACGTGAATCTTTTGCCACACGGCCTTCCAAACCGGTACCAACAATCGGCGCCTCAGGGCGTAACAAAGGCACAGCCTGGCGTTGCATGTTCGATCCCATCAAGGCACGGTTAGCATCATCATGTTCCAAAAACGGAATTAATGAAGCCGCGATAGACGTGATCTGGTTTGGAGCAATATCCATTAAATCCAGCCTTTCAGGCTCGATGATCGGGAAGTCACCTTCAAAACGTGCTTTTACTTTCGGTAATGCAAATACACCTTTATCATCGTAATGCGCGTTTGCCTGGCCTATAGTTTTACCATCCTCGTCCTCAGCAGATAAGTAGATAACCGGCTCATCAACCTGCACTTTACCATCAACCACACGTTTGTACGGTGTTTCGATAAAGCCTAAGTTGTTAATCTTGGCGTGTACGCAAAGCGACGAGATCAAACCAATATTTGGTCCTTCCGGAGTTTCGATAGTACATAACCTACCGTAGTGGGTGTAGTGTACGTCACGAACCTCGAAACCTGCACGCTCACGTGACAGACCACCGGGCCCAAGGGCTGACAGACGACGCTTGTGCGTAATCTCTGCCAGTGGATTGGTTTGGTCCATAAACTGTGATAACTGGTTAGTTCCGAAGAACGAGTTGATCACAGATGATAGTGTACGTGCGTTAATCAGGTCAGTAGGTGTAAATACCTCGTTGTCGCGGATGTTCATACGCTCGCGGATGGTACGGGCCATACGGGCCAAACCAACACCAAACTGGGCATATAATTGCTCGCCCACTGTACGAACACGACGGTTTGACAAGTGGTCAATATCATCCACCTCGGCTTTTGAGTTGATCAGTTTGATCAAATATTTTACGATGGCGATAATATCCTGTTTGGTTAATACCTTAGTTTCATCAGAGGTATTTAATTTCAATTTACGGTTGATGCGGTAGCGGCCCACATCGCCCAGGTCATATCTTTTATCCGAGAAGAACAAACGATCGATGATACCACGTGCAGTTTCCTCATCAGGTGGTTCGGCGTTACGTAATTGACGGTAGATATGCTCAACCGCTTCTTTCTCAGAGTTCGAAGTATCTTTTTGTAATGTATTATATATAATAGTATAATCACCGCTGGTTGAAGCATCTTCCTTGTTCAGGATGATGGTTTTAACGCCAGCATCAATGATCATATCAATATGGTCATCTTCTAATACAGTTTCACGCTCAAGGATAATTTCGTTACGGTCGATAGATACCACTTCACCGGTATCCTCATCCACAAAATCTTCTACCCATTTTTTAAGTACCCTTGCAGCAAGCTTACGGCCAATGAATTTCTTCAGGCCCGATTTGCTAACTTTTACTTCGTCGGCCAGTTCAAATAACTCTAATATATCTTTATCAGAGTCATAACCAATAGCACGAAGCAACGTGGTAACCGGGAATTTCTTTTTACGGTCAATGTAAGCATACATCACGTTGTTAACGTCTGTAGCAAACTCAATCCATGAACCCTTGAAAGGAATAACACGGGCAGAGTATAATTTTGTACCGTTGGTATGGCGGCTTTGGCCAAAGAATACACCAGGTGAACGGTGTAACTGCGATACAATTACACGCTCGGCACCGTTAATAACAAATGTACCTTTAGGTGTCATATAAGGGATAGTACCCAAATAAACATCCTGTACAATTGTTTCAAAATCTTCGTGCTCCTCATCATTACATGACAGGCGAAGCTTGGCTTTTAATGGTACGCTATAAGTTAATCCGCGCTCGATACACTCCTGTATATCATAACGTGGCGGATCAATAAAGTAATCCAGAAACTCTAAAACGAAGATGTTCCTTGAATCTGAGATAGGAAAATTTTCAGCAAACACTTTAAACAAACCTTCTTTATAGCGGTTGTCTGAGGTGGTTTCCAATTGAAAAAATTCCTGGAAAGATTGTAACTGAACATCCAGGAAATCGGGGTAATCAAGTACCTTTCTACTGGTTGCAAAGTTTACTCTTTGATTAATGTTGTTTGCCAAGGTGTTTAATTTTTAGTTTATTAATAAACTTTTGTAGATGTGAGATTTGAGATGTGAGATTTGAGACCGAATATGTTGCAGAAGGCTGGTAGTTAAAAGTTTAACCGCCAAAAATCTCATATCTTACATCTCATATCTGGCATCTAATATCCAAACCTTTATAAACAGCAATAGACCCCGACCAAAATAGGTCGGAGTCTCATGCTATATTTTATTGGGTTAACTTATTTAACCTCAACTACTGCTCCAGCTTCTTCTAATTGTTTTTTCAAAGATTCAGCTTCTTCTTTAGTTACACCGGTTTTAACTTCTTTTGGTGCACCATCAACAAGATCTTTAGCTTCTTTCAAACCTAAGCCAGTTAAGTCTTTTACTAATTTAACAACTGCTAATTTAGCGCCACCTGCTTCTTTCAGGATAACGTCAAATGCAGTTTGTACTGCTTCAGCAGCAGGAGCGTCATCGCCACCAGCCGGAGCAGCAGCAACAGCAACAGCTGCAGCAGCAGGCTCAATACCATACTCGTCTTTTAAGATCTGAGCTAATTCGTTTACTTCCTTTACTGTTAAGTTTACCAACTGTTCAGCAAACGCTTTTAAATCCGCCATTTTATTTAAATTTTACTTTTAATGCTTTTTGTTTATTGTTATCTAACTTTATTGAGGTGTTAGTTAACCTCTTTCTTGTAATGTTTTTACCAAACCTGCGATAGTATTTCCGCCTGATTGCAGTGCAGAAATAACATTCTTGGCTGGTGATTGCAATAATCCGATAACTTCGCCTATCAGCTGCTCTTTTGATTTCAACTTGATCAACGTATCGATCTGGTTGTCGCCAATAAATATTGCTGAATCAATATAAGCTGCTTTTAAAATCGGTTTGTCACTTTTTTTCCTTAATTGTTTAATCAACTTTGCCGGGGCAGTTGCTGATTTTGAAAAAAGGATTGATGATGAACCTTTTAATACATCAAATATTGGAGTGTAATCGCCACCTGCAGCTTCCATAGCTTTTTTAATCAAGCTATTTTTTGCCACTTTCATTGTGATTTCGCTTTGGAAACACTGACGACGGATATCGTTGATCTTTGCAACTGTTAAATTAGAGGTATCAGTAATATAGAAATTACCGTACTCTTTCATTTGCTCAGTAAGGGCAAGAACAAGGTCGTATTTTTCTTCTTTATTCATGATTAGATCCCCGCTACTGATTTAGTTTCAACTGTTATTCCAGGAGACATGGTTGAAGAGATGTGAATGCTCTTGAAATATGTTCCTTTTGCTGCTGATGGTTTTAATTTTGAGATAGTTTGCAATACTTCTAATGCATTCTCATAAATTTTATCTGCAGGGAATGATGCTTTTCCTATTGAGGTATGGATGATACCTGTTTTATCAACCTTGAAGTCGATTTTACCGCCTTTTACCTCAGTTACAGCTTTTCCAACTTCTGGAGTTACTGTTCCTGATTTAGGGTTTGGCATAAGGTTACGCGGGCCTAAAATTCTACCCAAACGACCTACCTTAGCCATTACACTTGGCATAGTGATGATAATATCAACGTCAGTCCATCCGCCTTCAATCTTGGCAATATATTCATCCAAACCTACGTAATCCGCACCTGCATCTTTAGCTTCTTGTTCCTTATCAGGAGTACAAAGCACCAATACACGTACAGTTTTACCGGTTCCATGAGGTAATGTTGCAATACCACGTACCATTTGATTGGCTTTACGCGGGTCAACACCTAAACGAACGTCTATATCAACTGATGAATCAAATTTAGTCAAGGTTAATTCCTTTACCAAAGCTGATGCAGCTTCTAATGAATACGATTTGTTTGCCTCAATTTTGGAGAGTGCCGCTTTTTGATTTTTTGTTAATCTAGCCACTGTCTTAAACTGATTTTGTATAAATTAATAATTTTTGATCCGAGATCTGAGATCTAAGATTTGAGATTTTAAAAATCCGAAATCGAAAATCCGAAATCCGAAACCAATTTAGTTCCAGGGAGCCGTACCTGATACGGTGATTCCCATACTACGGGCAGTACCTGCCACCATTTTCATGGCTGATTCTACAGTAAATGCATTTAAATCTACCATTTTATCTTTGGCTATAGTTTCAACCTGCTCCCAATTTACATTGGCAACTTTTTTACGGTTGGGTTCAGCCGAACCACTTTTTAAACCTGTAACTTCCAATAACTGGATTGCAACAGGAGGGGTTTTGATGATAAATTCGAAAGATTTGTCAACATAAACAGTAATCAAAACAGGCAACACCTTTCCAGCTTTATCCTGGGTACGTGCATTAAATTGCTTGCAAAACTCCATGATGTTCACACCTTTTGCACCCAATGCAGGGCCAATTGGAGGTGATGGGTTTGCGGCGCCGCCTTTAACCTGCAGCTTTACCATTGCACCGATCTCTTTTGCCATTTTAATTTACTTTAATTATAACTCAATGTTAGTAAGTGGAAGCTAAGTAACATTTAAGGACGTTTTGATTTCGGATTTGGGATTTTCCATTTCGGATTTATTCCCTTACTCTTCTATCTTATATTTTAAAATTCAAAAATTCCGAAATCGAAAATCCGACATCCGAAATTTTTGAAAACTATTCTTTCTCTACCTGCATGTAATTCAATTCAAGCGGCGTACGGCGCCCGAATATCTTTACCATAACTTTTAATTTCTTTTTTTCTTCGTTAACTTCTTCGATAACACCGCTGAAACCATTGAAAGGCCCGTCCATTACTTTTACGTTTTCGCCTATGTAGTAAGGTACGTTCATTGTTTCGCCCTGGGCACTCATTTCATCAACCTTACCTAAAATACGGTTAACTTCGGCCTGGCGCAGTGGGATAGCATTACCGGCTTTGTCGCCTAAAAATCCTATAACACTGTTTATATTTTTGATGATGTGTTCGGTTTCGCCATCTAATACAGCTTCCATCAATACATAGCCCGGAAAGTAGTTACGCTCTTTAGCAATCTTTTTTCCATCGCGCATTTGATAGTACTTTTCGGTTGGTATTAATACCTGTGGTACCAAATGGGTAATGCCCAAACGACTAATTTCGGCATCTATATATTGTTTAACCTTTTTTTCTTTACCACTTATGGCCCTAACTACATACCACTTCAATTGATCACTCATCGCTATCTCCTAAATATTATGTAAGTGAACTATAAAATGCTTTAAGCAAATAAGCTATGATCTGGTCCATACCTAAGATAACCAAGGCAATGATAATTGCAGCAACCAATACCAATATGGCACTGCTTTGCAACTCACGCCAGGTTGGCCAGGTTACCTTCTCAGTTAACTCGATGTATGATTCTTTAATATATTCAGTTACGTTAGCCATTTTTAAACTTTGCTTATGCACGGGAACAAGGATTCGAACCCTGATCAAAGGTTTTGGAGACCTCTATTCTACCGTTGAACTATTCCCGTGTATATTTTATAATAAGAAAACATAAGTTTACTTTTTACAGTAAACTTATGTTTCCAATTAACCTTTTTGAAATTCTTATTTCAAAATTTCAGTTACCTGGCCAGCACCTACTGTTCTGCCACCTTCACGGATAGCGAAACGTAAGCCTTTTTCCATAGCGATAGCGTTGATCAATTTTACAGTGATGGTAACGTTATCACCTGGCATAACCATTTCTACACCTTCGGCCAATGAAATTTCACCGGTTACGTCAGTTGTACGGAAATAGAATTGCGGGCGGTATTTGTTGAAGAATGGAGTGTGACGGCCACCTTCTGCTTTTGATAATACGTATACTTCTGCTTTAAAGTCGGTGTGTGGAGTCACTGAACCTGGTTTGCAAATAACCATACCACGACGGATATCAGTTTTTTCAATACCACGTAACAATAAACCTACGTTGTCACCAGCTTCGCCGCGATCAAGGATCTTACGGAACATCTCAACACCAGTTACAGTTGATTTCAAGTTCTCGGCACCCATACCAAGGATGTCAACTTGCTCACCTGAGTTGATTACACCACGCTCAATACGACCGGTAGCAACAGTACCACGACCAGTGATTGAGAATACGTCTTCAACAGGCATTAAGAAAGGAAGATCTGTCAAACGTGGAGGGATAGGGATAAAGTTATCAACAGCATCCATCAACTCCATGATTTTACCAACCCAGGTAGGATCGCCGTTAAGACCACCTAATGCAGAACCCTGGATTACTGGGATATCATCACCTGGATATTCGTAGAATGATAATAATTCACGAATTTCCATTTCTACTAATTCTAATAATTCCGGATCATCAACCATGTCAACCTTGTTCATGAAAACAACAAGTGCAGGTACACCTACCTGACGTGCCAACAGGATGTGTTCGCGGGTTTGTGGCATCGGACCATCAGTTGCAGCAACTACAATGATTGCACCGTCCATCTGAGCAGCACCTGTAACCATGTTTTTCACGTAATCCGCGTGACCTGGACAGTCAACGTGAGCGTAGTGACGGTTAGCAGTTGAGTACTCAACGTGCGCGGTGTTAATTGTAATACCACGTTCTTTTTCTTCAGGAGCTGAGTCAATTGAATCAAATGAACGAGCTTCTGATAAACCTGCATCAGCTAAAACTTTAGTGATAGCTGCAGTAAGGGTTGTTTTGCCGTGGTCAACGTGACCGATTGTACCGATGTTTAAATGCGGTTTACTGCGGTCAAACTTTTCTTTTGCCATGATTTATAATTATTTGTAGGTTAATTTATACTTAAAAATGTATTCTTTATTATGTTTTATTCTGTTGAGCCAACAATGGGATTTGAACCCATGACCTCTTCCTTACCAAGGAAGTGCTCTACCCCTGAGCTACGTCGGCTTATTTTTTTAGTTTGCAGTTATCAGTTGTTAGTTTGCAGTTGCTAGTTAATAATAACTGTAAACTGCCCACGGCCAACTGCCTACTGTAACCGAGCGGAAGACGAGGTTCGAACTCGCGACCTATAGCTTGGAAGGCTATCGCTCTACCAACTGAGCTACTTCCGCTTGTTTTTAATTAGTGAATGAGCGATTTAGTGAATTGGTGATTTTAGCATTCACTAAATCACTAACTCAATAAATCACTCATTAAAAAAAGTGGGGAGAGAAGGATTCGAACCTTCGTAGCCGAAGCAGCGGATTTACAGTCCGCCCCATTTGACCGCTCTGGTATCTCCCCAGTTGTTGTTTTCGGATTTGTGCTGTCCAAGATTGAAGCTAAACATCACACCTCCGAAAAAAACAGAGCCTCCTATCGGGATCGAACCAATGACCTACTGATTACAAGTCAGTCGCTCTACCAGCTGAGCTAAGGAGGCTTATCTTTTATTTTACTCTTTCAATTACCGTAACCCTGGGGTTCCGTTTATCGAGCGGCAAAACTAATAAGTTTTTTATATTTTAAAGAACATTCTTTACAAAAATTTACAAGGTATTTTACTACGCTGGCACCTCTCTGAAAGGGATTGCAAATCTACAAAAAAATACCCCGCTGCAAAATTTTTTATCAAAAAAAATCGACGGGCTGTAAACCCGTCGATTTTAACCATAAAATGGCCTTTTTTATATTAAAATCCTTCTTCTACCTCGGTTAGTATTACCTTTTTGGCAGCAGCATCGGCTATTGCTTTCTTCTGTTTATGCTTCTCAATCTGCTTGCGCAGGCTCTCAACCGCCAAATCTGTTGCTTCTTCAAAACTTTTGCACTTCTCTTTGGCAAAAATCTGGTTACCCGGCAATAATAATTTAATCTCGGCAATTTTATTTGCCTCATCTTCCACATTCTCAAGCTTTAAGTAAACCTCGCCACTTATAATATGGTCATAAAACGTATCCAGCTTATCAGCTTTCTTCTGAATAAAATCTAATAATTTCCTGTCTGCGGTAAAATGAATTGATTGCACTGTAATTTTCATGTTTCCTCCTTTAATTACGCCTTTGGATGGGCTTGTTTGTAAATAGACTTTAATCGTTCAACTGAATTGTGTGTATAAATTTGGGTCGCGCTTAGGTTAACGTGCCCCAAAAGTTCTTTAATGGAGTTCAGGTCGGCCCCATTGTTGAGTAAGCTTGTAGCAAATGTGTGCCGCAGCACGTGCGGGCTTCTTTTTGTTTGGGTTGATATGTTAGAGAGGTATTTTTGCACTATCAAATAAATTAGTTGCCGATAAGCATCGGTACCTTTACTTGTAACGATTAACATTACCGAAATGTTATGAAAATTTTGATTTTTCTTTAACTCCAGGTACCGCCCAAGTAATATCCGCAATTCGGTATTGATAGGTATAATGCGTTCTTTATTGCGTTTGCCCAATACTTTTAAAGTGCCTTCATAATCGTTAATGTCGCTATCTTTCAGGCCCAACAGCTCGGCAAGGCGTATGCCGGTGCCAAACAATAACTCAACCACCAGCTTGTTGCGCATGCCTTCAAAGTCATCATCGGTAACAATATCGTTATCCAGCATTTGGGTAAGGCTTGTGCCCTCAACTACTACCGGCAGGTGCTTTGGTATTTTTTGTGAACGGATTTTTGATGCCGGGTTTTGCGTAATAACACCCTCCTGCAATAAAAATTTAAAATACTTGCGCAGGGTTGCCATCTTGCGGTTAACCGACCGGCCGGTTAATTTATGGTCAATCATGCTCACCATCCAGTTGCGGATGTCATGATACGTAATTTGGTTGGGATGGGTAATTATGGGTTCGGGAACAACGATGGCATCACCAGGGTTGTTGAGGAAGAGCATAAACTGATCCAGGTCTGATTGATAGGCCGATACGGTATGTGGAGAGTACCGTTTTTCGAACTTAATATATTGGATAAAACGCTCTAAAAACATAAAAACTATTTGAACATCCAGAGATTGAATGTACAAATAGTTTTAATATAGTGTTAAGAAAACTGAAAAATTCTTTTGACAGAATTAAACAGTGGTTTCTAAGTTCATATTTTGCTTGTAGATGGCATGTTTAACAACATGACGACGGGTTACAGATTTTTTTTCAAAAGCCTGACGACTGCGAAGTTCTCTTAAAACACCTGTTTTTTCAAATTTCTTTTTGAAGCGTTTCAATGCTTTGTCTAATGATTCGCCGTCTTTTACGTTAATAATGATCATAATTTCCTAAATACCTCCTTTCAAGGGAGGGCAAAGTTAACTATTTGGTTTTGAATATCAAATAGCGAAGTTGAAATAGTTGATTGGGGTAATGCCTTTATCTACAATATGGTTAATTGTAAGTTACCAACGGTTAAAATTTTTTCTTGCCGTTAAAAAGGTTATCCGGTCTGCGTGCTTTAATCAAAATGCCAATAAGTTTATCATTAATACCGTAACCTCGTTTTAATTCTTCTGCGGTAAGTAGTGTTAAAGCCAAAAAATTATCGTTGTCGATCAAAGCAAGATTACCTGCAAAGTCGCCCTTCTGTATTTTATCATTTACTACATATTGAAAGGTAGTATCGGTATTAGTTGCTTTATAAACACTATCATATTGGGCAGATACCTTTCTTAAAAATCGTATGTACCGTTTTGTTGCGAATTGTTTTGATTCTATCAGAACAACACCATCGATAGCTTCTTGTCCATATCCATTTATTGCATCGGAATCGGTGAGTACATGGACTAAGGTAACCTGCTTAGCATCATAGTCCATCATTTCCTGCTTAGATACGCGTACGCTATCTATTATATAGATAGGATTTGCTCCTAATTTCTTAATTGCTTTTTTGGGTCCAGCCTGAGCAAAAAGGATAAACGGGCTTATACAAAATACAAGTGTCAGTAAACGAAATGACATATAAATTAATAAGTTAACAGGCACTAATATACATTATATGTTTTAATCTAATGCCTTTGGCAAACAGCCTGTTCAACTTTAATTAAAGCATTAACGAACTACCTGCTTTTTTTAGCCTTCCACTGCGAAACCATTACATAATTAGACCATATTACATGCTGGTTTGTCGGTGCAATTGAACTTAGCAACACCTCATCCTTAAGCAAACTGTTAACGAACTTCCTCTGCACCGCCATTCCTATTTTAAAAATTACAGATGCCATTTCTTTAGGAACCAAAACAATAATGTTCCTTATTACAAACTGATGAGGCGGTACTATACAAGTTATCGACGAATTTTTATAACAGATATTCGGCGAAAAAACTTTTATCTTTTGATTATCTGCTCTGTAAATATCCCACCAGGAACATGACATACTTAGATATCGTAAAGTATCGGCAGATGTATTAGTTAATTTCACCGGCAGTTGCACGTAATATTCTCTTGCTCCATCATAAAGAGGTCCGTGGAGTATTTCTACCTTGGTTTGATCTACAGATAATACAAAACTTTCAATGACAGGACGAGAAGCTGTAAAATAGGTGACACTACTATTTTTACGCAGTGAATCTGCGGCAGTTAACTTTGTTAGAATACGCCGCGGCTTAAAAGTTAAATCCTGGGCATATCCACAATTAACGGCCATCGATAAGATAAAGGTTATGACAAAATGCTTTTTCAATCTTTAAATATAAAGTTTTGAAAAAGCATTTTTTATTTACGAATGTTATTTATTGTTAAATACAAACTTGTCTGAATCAGAATTTTCAGAATTGCCTACCTTGTCCGCCAATTTCTCACAACTCACAACTCACAACTCACAACTCACAACTCACAACTCACAACTCACAACTCACAACTCACAACTCACAACTCACAACTCACTACTCACTACTCACAACTCACTACTCACTACTCACAACTCACAACTCACTACTCACTACTCACAACTCACTACTCACAACTCACTACTCACTACTCACAACTCACTACTCACAACTCACTACTCACTACTACCTCAACACTTCCCTGCTTATCACAATCTTCTGTATCTCGCTCGTCCCCTCGCCTATGGTGCATAGTTTTGCATCACGGTAATATTTTTCAACCGGGAAATCTTTGGTATAGCCGTAGCCGCCAAATATCTGTACCGCCTCGGTGGCTGCGCGTACGGCTGTTTCTGATGCAAAGTATTTGGCCATGGCCGATTGTTTGGTAACCGGCTGGTGGCGGTTTTTCAGGTCGGCGGCTTGCATAATCAATAATTCAGACGCTTCAATTTCGGTAGCCATATCGGCCAGTTTAAAGGCAATTCCCTGGAAATTGCTTATCGGCTGCCCAAACTGCCTGCGTTCTTTAGAGTAAGCTACGGCTGCCTCGAAGGCGCCTTTAGCTATGCCTAATGATAAAGCGGCTATAGAAATTCGGCCACCATCCAAAACCTTCATGGCTTGTTTAAAGCCTTCGCCTTCGGCGCCCAGCAGGTTTTCTTTGGGTACGCGGCAATTGTCAAATATCAGTTCGGTAGTTTCAGACGCGCGCATGCCCAGCTTGTTTTCCTTTTTGCCGTGGGTAAAACCGGGCGTACCTTTTTCAATAACCAGCGCCGAAATACCATGCGAATCGCTTTTTGCCCCGGTGCGCACCATTACCACGGCCACATTGCTGCTTTTGCCATGGGTAATCCAGTTTTTTGATCCGTTTACTATGTAGTGGTCGCCATCTAAAACGGCGGTGGTATTCATTCCCAAGGCATCGCTGCCGGTGTTGGCTTCTGTTAGTCCCCAGGCTCCTAACCACTCGCAGATGGCCAGTTTGGGCAGCCATTTCATTTTTTGCTCTTCGCTACCAAAGGCCAGGATATGACCGGTGCAAAGCGAATTGTGCGCGGCCACTGATAACCCGATAGAACCGCAAACTTTGGCAATCTCAGCAATAACGGTTACATATTCAAAATAGCCAAAGCCAGAACCGCCGTATTGTTCAGGAACCAACACACCCATCATGCCCAATTCGCCTAATTGCTTAAACAATTCAATGGGGAAATGTTGCGCTTCGTCCCATTCCATTACGTGGGGTTTAATGTGGCGCTCAGCAAAATCTTTGGCCATCTGGCCCACCATACGTTGATTTTCACTGGTAGAGAAGTCGAATCCATGCATTGCCGGGTCGTCTGTAAATAAGGTTTCCATACTAATTTATATAACTGGTTATACAAATAAACGATTAAAGTATGGGTAAAGTTTCATCCAAAACACCGGGTAATCATAGTACAAAATGGTATACGGTATGAATAATAGGTTTAGTTTGAATAGGATAGTTTTTAGGTAAGAAAAGGGGGCGAAAATATTTTTAAGAAAAATTCAATTCCGTCCTTGCGGGGGTTCCTATACTATTAAATTAAGAGAAGCAGAAGTGTAAAATAAATACGAACACTGAATTTCGAATATCCAACACTGAAGTTTTTCCTTCATTATCCGAAATTGGATATTCGGTGTTCGATATTAAATCGGCCTTAATTTAATAGCATTAGAGAGACCCTCAGTGGGGACAGCAACCACAAGTCAACCGGGATTGTTATTTTTTATTACTTTTTTACAATTATTTGTAGCTTTCTTTAGGTAAAAAAGTCTTGATACTCGATACTAACTACCTGATACTTAATAAGGGCGTTGCCTGCGGCCGGGCTCTTTGCTCATACTGCACAGGCCTTAATCACGCTGGCCGGTATCCGCGCCGATCCCTAACGCAAGAATTTGTCTGAGCCAAAATTCACCGAATTAAAGAATTTTCAGAATTTTAAAATTCGGCTAATTCAATTAATTCTAAAAATTCAGTTCAGGCAAAATCATCTGCACATCTGGAATCTGCACATCAAAAAATCTTGATGCTTGATACTAACTACCTGATACTTTAAAGTTAATACTCCGCCAATACCACCAACGTCTCGCTTATCGGCGCTATCCGCTCGCGGCCTTTCAGGAAGCCCAGCTCTACTACAAACGAAAAACCGGCTACTATGCCGCCCATCTCTTCAATAAGCTCGCTGGCTGCAGTTACTGTACCGCCGGTAGCCAGCAGGTCGTCATGAATCAGGATATGCTGGCCGGGTTCAAAAGCATCGGTATGGCACTCAATTACCGCTTCGCCATACTCCAGTTTATAGGCCTTGCGCTTTATGGTATATGGCAGCTTGCCTGCCTTACGTATTGGCACAAACGGAACGCCCAATTTAGAAGCCAGCGTAAGCCCGAATAAAAACCCGCGACTTTCTATCCCCGCAATCACATCTATTTTGGTACCCTTCAATTGCTCCACAAAAGCATTAATAATACTATCGCACAGGGCCGGGTCTTTTAAGATGGGGGTTATGTCTTTAAATATTATTCCCGGCTTCGGGAAATCGGGAATATCGCGGATGGCTTTCTTTATTTGCTCGGTAATCATTTAAAAACTAAATAAGGCCCAATTTTACGCAAAATTCCGTCATCAAGTATGGCAATATTTTTCATATCAGCTATCGATTCATAATCGCCGTGCTGGTTGTGGTACTCTACTATCGCATTTATCTGCTTAAAGCTCAAGTATGGGAAGCGCCGCAACTGGTCGAAGGTGGCTTTATTGATATCAAGCCTGGTAATATGGCTGCCGTTTACAGCAATGCCGTTTTTAATTTCGGCATACTTGCTATCATCTATACCAAATACCTCTTTCAGCTGTTCTTTTCTGTAAAAACCGCCGAGCCTGTCCCGGTACCTTATAATACGCCTGGCGAATGAAGGCCCAACGCCCCTGATCATCGTCAGCTTAGCCGAGTCGGCGCCGTTTATTTCTATAATTTCACCGGGCGCTGCTTTCTTAGTGTAATTACCGGTGGCAGGCAGGTTAATGTAGGGTTCCAGCCGTTTGTAGTCAGCATCGGTTATAGCGTATATCTTTTTAACATCGGTTTTGGCATAAAACCGGCCGCCTTTGGCCTCATAGTTTTTTATTACTTTAACCTGATCTGCGCTCAGCCCCAGTTTCTCCCATTCTGCCTCGGGTAAATTGTTGGGATTAAATGCAAATAGCGCAGCTTTCAGGGAGCTCCTGCTGCTTTCCGGGCCGTTTGCTGCTGTGCTGGTGCTATCTGCTTTGCTTAGCATTGCAGCGGCTTTATCAAACTCTTTAAAATTTATTGTATTATCTTTGCGGATGGTTTGATACGCGTATGGCGCCGCTAAAATCAATGCTATTAAAATAATCAATACTACCATTCCGTTCCATTCTTTTTTGGTTACCGAAAGATAGTTTTTTACAGGTGTTTTCATTTGCAGCATTATCAACCGTAAATTAATAAAAATTTCAGGATACCTATTTGACAATTAATTCATCTATCTAAAAAATGAAAGTAATAACCACCGAAGAGTTTGCCAAAGCCACTAAACTGGATAAGCTGAAAATGCCTGGCCTGGCCGCTTTATTGATGGAAATAATGAAAATTAACCAGGTTAATGAACTGTTTGCCCAGGCACAGCCCAAACAAGGCATCGAGTTTATTGACGCTATATTAGCAGGATGCGGCATCGATATTGAATTTGACGAGCGCGACCTGAGGCACATTCCCAAAACCGGCAGCTTTATTGCCATAGCCAATCACCCATATGGTGGCATTGAGGGCCTGGTGTTGTTAAAAATGTTATTAACGGTAAGGCCGGATGCTAAACTGATGGCCAACTTCCTGCTTAAAAAAATCCCCAACCTGAGCGATTTTTTTATTGCTGTAAACCCGTTTGAAAATGTTGAGCACTCCTCAAGCATCAGCGGCCTGAAAAACACGCTCGAGCTGTTAAACAATGGTACGCCGATAGGCATATTCCCGGCCGGCGAGGTATCTACCTTTAAAGTAGAGCAACAACAGGTAACCGACCGTTTATGGCACCCCGTAGTAGGTAAAATTATCGCGAAGGCAAAAGTGCCGGTAATACCTATATACTTCCATGGCAACAACGGCTTATTGTTTAACCTGCTCAGTTTAATACACCCTGCATTACGTACAGCCAAGCTACCGTCTGAATTATTTAACAAGCACGGCCATACCATTAAACTACGCATAGGCAAACCCATTAATGTTTTGGATGTGCCCGATTATAACAACAGCGCCAAACTGCTGAATTTTTTACGCGCCCGTACCTACGCTTTAGGCACCGGATTGGAGGAAGAAAAGAAGATTTTTAGCCCGCGTAACCTTTTCAAAATAAAACGGCAGCCAAAGGATATTGTGCCCGAAATAAGCGTGGATATACTTGAAAAAGAGGTTGCCCCGCTGCGCGATAACTATAGAATATGGATAGAAAAGAACTATGAAGTATTTATAGTACCAACCTCGGTGATCCCGAATGTCATCCGGGAGATTGGCCGCCTGCGTGAAATAACCTTCCGCGATATTGGCGAAGGCAGCAACAAAGCTATTGACCTTGACGAATACGACATTTATTACAACCACCTGTTTATATGGGATTTTGAGGCCAAACTTATAGTTGGCGCTTACCGTATTGGTTTAGGCGATGAGATATTTTATAGCGTAGGCAAAACAGGCTTTTACCTTAACGAATTGTTTAAGTTAAAAGCCCAGTTTACCCCGGTGCTGCGTAAAAGTTTGGAGCTTGGGCGTTCATGGATCCGCAAGGAATACCAAACTAAACCACTGCCCTTGTTTTTACTTTGGAAAGGCATCCTCAAATTCCTGATTGATAACCCCAGGTACCGCTATTTGATAGGGCCGGTAAGCATCAGTAACTCTTTTTCTAAATTCTCCAAATCGCTCATCGTAGATTATATCAACCGCAACCATTTTGATCATGAGCTGGCGCAATATGTAAAACCGCGCAAAAAATTTAAAGTTGATTTTTCGAGCATCGATACCGACTTACTGATGGCCGGCGAAGATAGTTTTAAGGGGCTTGATAACCTGATATCGGAAGTGGAAACGCGCAATATGAAAGTGCCGGTATTGCTACGCCAGTACATCGCGCTTAATGCCAAGATCATCAGCTTTAATATCGACCCTAAATTTGCAGATTGCCTTGATGGCTTCCTGGTGCTCGACCTGGAACAGGTACCACAGGATATATTGGAAAAACTGGGTAAAAATTTATAATGTTAAGTCAGCAGTACTAAGTCTTAAGTTCTAAGTCGGAAGTTCTAAGTCAAAAAAATCAACTTAAGACTTAGAACTTAAGACTTAACAACACTACAAGCATTTTCATATTGTTATTTCCAATCCAGGTATTTTACACCTGCATATCCGGCAAAGGTTTTGTTATTATCCTTAATATCGGTATCCAAATAAACTGCGCCTATTAAATGACTTCCCGAATCATCATCAAACGCTCCAAGCATATATTTAATATTGCTTTGGTAAGCAGGTGTACTTATGGAATTAAAACCTAATTTATAAGTTGGGTACTGGGCCATATTATCAAACAGGTAAACGTTTGATACATCATCACCAGGCCCCTCGAAACCGAGTACCATATCCAGGCCGTTAGCAGCAAAATTAATGGTAGCCATAGGCGGCAAACCCGACTCCTCGGCCCTGTAAAAAACAGGATCGCCGCCGCTTGCCTTTCTTATTACCATTTCGTACTGATCCAATGCATCAAAGTTATATTTGCGCAGCAGGTACACGAGATCGCCGTTTTTTGATACAGCGGCTGATATGAAATTGTAATAGCCGGTAAAATAAATTACACCGGGCACTTTCATGGCCGGCCCGTAAAATGCTACATTATCGCTATTGATGATGTACAGTGTTTTATCATCGGCGCTCCAGTCAAAATTGCGAATATCATTATATTGCGTTAATGATGCCAGCAGTTTACCCGTTTTATCAACTATATCAATAGATCCCGCTAAGTTTTTGTAAGCAAATTTCGTATGATCATGCGACATCCTGATAAACTTCTTAGTCGATCCGTTGTTCGTGATTTTCTGTGGTTTGCTTGTAAAATCAGCTAAAAAGTAAACTTCATTATTGTAAATAAAAGCAACATTTTTTATAGCCGGGTGCCGTATACTATCAATTTTATCAACCTGCGCTTTGGTAATATATGGGTTAACATCTTTTTGGCAGGAGGTAACGGCTGTAATCAACAACGCAATAAAAACCAGGTAAATATTTTTCATCATTAAAATTTATAAATTAAGCCAGCGCCGGTTGATATTGATTTATATAAAGTGCCGGTACGTGAGTTATAGTATGTTTGCCCGGTAGTAGCAAAAAAATTATACGAACCCTGGATATTAAGCTGCAGGTTTTCGCCAAAACTAAGGTTTATACCGGCCTTGGGGGCTCCGTAGAGTTCCTGTTCGTTAATATCCTCGGTCTTATCAAAAGCAGCATCAACCGAATGGGAGAAAAACTTAGTTGCATAAGCCCCTAAATTTACGCCGGCAAAAACCCGGAAGCCATCACTGATTTCAAAATTGTAGGCACCACCCAAATAAAGCATATAGCTCCTGAAGTTGCCATAAGTAGCGGTTCCATAATCGTTGTCGCCCACGGCATAATAAAAAACATCCTGTTTAGGCTTATAAACACGATAGCCGGCGCTTACGTTGGCAGTCCAGTTTTCATTAAAAATATAAAAGCTTGCGCCGTAAGCAGGAGCGGCTTTATAAGTGTACTTGAGGCTGCCCGCGGGCATATCATAGTCGGCATTAATGCCTACGCCAAATTTTTGAGAGCTTTCGCCGTATGAAAACTGGGCCTTTGCGGCAAATGAATTAAGGATAAAAAATAAAAACAGGAGTTTTGGAAAGCGGGGAATAATTTTGGAGTACCGGCGATAACGGCAATAGTTTAAATACATATGTTGTAATAAGGTTTCGGGCCGAAAATATAAATAATTTTCGGTGTTTAAAAAGTATGCCCGCAATTTTAACAAAATGAAAAACGTCCCTGCCGGGTAAACCGGCAGGGACGTTTTAATATTAACTATGTTGTTTGGTTATTAAAATCCGTAACGGATACCAAACTGCATTTGCCAGCGTGAAGCAAACAAATCAACCGAGTAAGGCAATCCAGGATCCTGGAAAGTATATTTAGGATAAGTTGTTGCCGCATTAGCAAACGATGGTGTAGTTTTTGGCGCTAAACCAATGCTTGAAGTTGAGTTAAATGTATTGGCCGAGAAGTAGTACTGACCCCATTTTTTGTTCAGCAAGTTGGTAAGGTTAACAATATCGTAGGTAAAAGTAATAACCTGTTTGTGCTTGCCACCAAATTTAAAGTCTTGCGAAAAACGGAAATCTAACTGATTATTCCATGGAGTAAAGGCTGCATTACGTTGTGTAAAGTTACCACGACGTGACGACAGGTAGCTGTTTTTATCAATGAAAGCATCAAAAGCAGCTGCTTGCTGAGCGGCAGTTTGTCCGCCAACAATATCGCTAAAGAAATTAACAGTTTCGCCTTGTTTAGGGATGTAAGCTAAGCTAACTTGTTGTCCTGTACCGTCAATAGCGCTTGGGTAAAAACCGTAAGTGTAAGGGTTACCAGATTGTGCACTAAAGAAGAAGGTAAAGTTTGCAGTATAGTTTTTAGCAGCATCCCAATCGTGCCTTAAATTAAGGTTTGATACGATACGGTGACGGATATCAAAGTTTGAATTGGCTAAACCCGGATTGTTAGGGTTTAAAGCCTGGTTTAACTGCCAGTTTGACTCCATTGAGTTACGGATACCATTGGTAACATCTTTTGAATGACCGTAAGTATAGGCAACATTACCGCTTAAGCCAAACGGAAAGGTTTTACCTACCTGTGCTGTAATGCTGTAACGGTAGCCAAGGCTTGTGTTTGATAACTCATAAGCATTGGTGTATGATGAGTTAACTTTTTGATTAACAAATATCGGTTGTTGTTTTTGAGTATCGTAAGTATAATAAGTTACGCTATCCTTGGTATTTACCTGTTGGAATTTCAGGTCGTGAATGGTTTTGGTATAAATACCTTCCAGAGTAAATTTCCACTGATCGTCGGTTGTATAATCAAAAGCCAAACTGCTTCTCCATACTTGTGGCATTTTAAATTTGTTATCAATTAAGTCAACCTGGGTTGGGCCTGTAGCAGCTGTGTTAAAACCTTGAGCATTAACATAATCTAAACGGCCATTGGACGATGTAGAAACTGGGTTTGTACCTGGCTTTTGAGCTGATTTATTGTCATAAGCACCATAAGTAGCACCGTTGTTGTAAAATGCATAACCAAACCAGGCAAAAGGAACACGACCTGTAAAGAAGCCGCTACCACCGCGTATTATTAGGCTTTGATCGCCATTTACATCATAATTGAATGATACACGAGGGTTGATCTCTATATTGTTCAAATAGTTTTGTTTGATGTCACGGGGTTTAGTGTAGGTAAACGTATTACCATAATTTAAATCAACCGGAGCATTTGTTGTTTTATCGCTTAATGGCTGTTTGTTAGGCACACCGGCATAATCAAGACGTAAAGCTGCTGTCAATTTAAAATTGTCGGTAATCTGTATTTCATCCTGGCCGTATAAACTCATCAGGTTAACATTAAATTTAGCTGATGGATTATCTAAAATATAATCGCGGTTGTTGTTGGTGTAATTAAAATTTGTACGTACACGCGAAGGATTATTAGCAATGAAATTTTCTATGCTGCTATAAGCAACACGACCATTCCATGAGTTAACAAAGTTATAAGTAATGTTATAAAACTCGTTGTGTGTACCAAATGTAAATGTGTGTCTGCCTTTTGTTAAGGTAAAGTTGTCGGTAAACTCAGCAGTTTTTTGGTGCATATCAAATATAGCAGCTTCGCGGTCGGTGCCCATAAAAATGGTAGTACCTGGGGTGCGGCCGGTAATTTCTATTTGTGGCAACGATGGATCTGAAGTAGGATCGCGGTAGTCATGTACGTTTGAGTAACCAACAACCAAGCTGTTGCTTGCACTGTTTGAAAACCTTGATTTTAACTCGGCAACGGTTGAAGTTGAGTTGTTATGAGATACATAATCAATACCGCCAAAACGGAAGTTTTGCTGATCGCGCTCCAGGTTGGTAGCGGTAGATGAAATGGTATTGTTACGGATAGTTAACTGGTTGTTATCATTGATATTCCAATCCAAACGGTTAAAAAACTTGTTTGATTTTGAATAAATGGAAGAATTTTGATAAGTACCAGGGCTTAAGCCTCCTGTAAAGCTTTTGAAAGCAGCAGTAAGGTTCTGGGCATCTTGCAAGCTCAGGATCTGGCTTGAACCGCTTGCATCGGCACCGCGGATAACCGGGTCCTGGCGGCGGGCAATTTCCTCGTTGGTAAAGAAGAATAATTTATTTTTGATGATAGGGAAGCCTAAACGGATACCTGTTTGGTAATCATGGAAGCTTGTTGGCAGTTTTGAACCATCGCCACCGGCAGCGGCTGAGGCATTGTTGGGGCCTACTAAAAAGGAACCGCGGCCGTAACCATAAATTGCACCGGTAAAATCGTTTGTACCGCTACGGGTTACGGCATTTATACTACCACCCAATACGTTACCAATTTTAATGTCATAAGGTGCAACCAATACCTGGATGTCCTGGATAGCATCTAACGATACCGGGCTTGTACGGGTACTGCTACCAACCTGGCCCGAAGCATTGCTTTGGCCACCTAATGAAGGGCTAAAACCAATTGCGTCGTTATTGATGGCACCGTCAAGCGTTACGTTGTTGTAACGATAGTTGGTTCCCTGGAATGAGTTGTTGTTGCTTTGTGGCGTTAACCTGGTTAAATCCTGCAGGCTACGGTTAATGGTAGGCAGGTTTTTAATCTGGTTTTGGTTAATGCGGGTGCTTGCACCTGTTTTGGTGCCGCCTGCAGTACCTTTAATTTTTACTTCCGATAAAGTTGTTGTTTCATCGGCAAGGGCAAAGTTTAAGGTTGTTGTACCTAAACTTAAAGTAATATCTGTTCTTTCATCTTTTTTAAACCCGATAAAAGAAGCAGTGATGGTGTAGGGGCCACCCGGGTTAACGTTGGCAATTGTATAACGGCCATCGCCGTTGGTTTGTGAGCCGTAACGTGTACCGGTACTTGTGTTAAGCACGGTAATGGTTACACCAGGCAAGGTAACGCCTTTTTGGTCGGTAACTTTTCCGCTTACTAACGAGGTGGTAATTTGCGCATTGGCAACATTAGCAACTCCAATAATGAGCAGTGATAAAAGGATAAAGTATAACTTTTTCATTTGTGTTTATTTTGAACACAAAGGTTGCGCTACAATATTACCCCAATGTTAACACAAGATTATATTTATACCCAGCTGTTAACATTAACTATAATTTAAATATATCAGCTATTAATACCAAACTTCTTTAAAAGTATATACACAAGGTAAACGGGGGCTATAGGTAACAACTTTAAATTAAACCCATATTGCGCGAAAGTTTTTTCGCGGGAGTTACCAATTAATACCAGGCAGGCCGAGGGAATAAAAACAATAAGGCACACCAGCCACATTGCCGGGCCACCTGTTGTTTGCCAGCTTAATAAGGTCATGATAAGATAACTAAACCCTAACAATACAAAAAGCATGGTGTACGAAATAAGCGGTGAGATGCGCAAATAATAATAAACAGCTATAGCGATTGCAAATGATGCCCAATTAAAATACCCGTTGTATGTCCCTAAGAATTTGAAGTAGGGAAAGGGAATTGCCCAAAGCAATCCGAATATGCTAAACATTAACAACGGCACACATATATAATGTATCACCTGGTTAATTGGGTCCTGATGACTTAAAACATACTTGTTGATATATTGCCGGGCAATACTTTCATTAGCTTTGGCATCGGCTTGCGTTCCGGTTTTATTGTTTGCTGTTTTTTTGCTGGCCACGGTACAAATATAAAACCCTTCCGGGTATAAGCCGAAAGGGTTTTCATTGATTTTTTATTTTAATTACTTGGCAAACGCCACCGAACGGGTTTCCCTGATCACGGTAACTTTTATCTGGCCCGGATAGGTCATTTCGGTTTGAATCCGGTTTGAAATATCGGCAGCTAAAACTTCTGATTGTGCATCGCTTATCTTTTCGCTCTCCACAACTACCCGTAGTTCACGGCCGGCCTGGATAGCGAAAGTTTTTTCGACACCAGGGTATGATAACGCCAGTTCTTCCAGTTCTTTCAGGCGTTTGATGTAGCTTTCAACCACCTCGCGGCGTGCACCCGGGCGGGCGCCTGAAATAGCATCACAGGCCTGGATAATCGGCGACAGCATCGAGGTCATCTCGATCTCATCGTGGTGAGCTCCAATGGCGTTACAAACTTCCGGATGCTCTTTATATTTTTCGGCTAATTGCATACCCAAAATAGCGTGCGGCAGCTCGGGGTTATCGTCAGGCACTTTACCAATATCATGTAATAAGCCGGCACGTTTAGCCATCTTCACGTTCAAACCTAATTCGGCGGCCATAGTTGCGCAAAAGTTAGCAACCTCGCGCGAGTGTTGCAACAGGTTTTGCCCGTATGATGAACGATAACGCATCCTACCAACCATACGGATAAGCTCAGGATGTAAACCATGAATACCTAAGTCTATCACGGTGCGCTCGCCTATTTCAACAATTTCTTCTTCAATTTGCTTTTTGGTTTTGGCAACCACCTCCTCGATACGTGCCGGGTGGATACGGCCATCGGTTACCAAACGATGCATGGCCAACCTTGCAATCTCGCGCCTTACCGGGTCAAAGCCAGATAAGATGATGGCTTCCGGGGTATCGTCAACAATAATTTCGATACCTGTAGCGGCTTCCAAAGCACGGATGTTACGGCCTTCGCGACCGATGATACGGCCCTTGATCTCGTCATTTTCGATATTAAATATCGATACCGTGTTTTCAATAGCACTCTCGGTAGCGGTACGCTGGATGGTTTGGATAACTATCTTTTTGGCTTCTTTAGTAGCAGTAAGCTTAGCTTCGTCCACAATATCCTTAATCTGGATCATGGCCTTGCTGCGGGCCTCCTCGCGCAGGTTATCAACCAACTGGTTTTTAGCCTCCTCGGCCGATAGGCCGGCGATGGTTTCCAACTGTTGCAGGTGGGAGTTTTTCAGGATATCAACCTCTTCTTGTTTTTTTACAACAATTTCGGTTTGTTTCTCCAGGTTTTTGCGGGTATTATCCAGCTCACTTTCCTTGCGGTTCATATTTTCCAGGCGCTGGTTTAATGATTGTTCTTTTTGTTTTACACCATTCTCGCGCTGGTTAATGTTGTTATTTTTATTGGTTACTTCCTGCTCATGTTCTGCTTTCATTTGCAAAAACTTTTCTTTGGCTTCCAGTAACTTGTTTTTCTTCAGGATCTCGGCATTGTTTTCGGCATCTTTTAATATTTTCTTCACCTTATTTTGTGCCGATGTTTCCTGGTCTTTAAAAAGCTTCCGTAACAGGAAGCGCCCGATGACTATCCCGAGGCCGATGCCTACGAGTAGTCCGATAATAACGTATAGTAATATGTCCATTTTAGGTTTATTGGGTATGTATGTATATAAAAAAACCGCAACTAATTTTTAAGTATCATGTATTGAAAAACCTCATTTCGACGTTGGGATCGGGACTACGCTGGTACGTATAGCAACGCATGCCCCACATGATCCGCTCATATTGAAGCGTTAAGTTTTTAATAGTGAAACCTAAAATTTAACTGCGGTTAAATCTTAAATGTGCTCTGTATGTTATGTAAAGAACGTTTATTACTTCGAAAAAAATTCGTTCAGCATGTGGTCTAACTGGTATACCTTTTCGGCAACATCGGTATCTTCGTTGTTCACCTTCTTCTCTGCCTTTAACGATGATGTGGCATAATGCAACACACACATCGAAAGCAAGTCCTGCTTATCCCTCACCGCATAATTTTCCTGATATTCCTTTATCCGATCATTAATTAGTTTAGCCGCCCTGCGTATTATTTCTTCTTCTTCCATGTTTACCTTTAAGGGGTAAACTCTGTCAGCAATATTTATTTTTATTGAGATTTCTCCCATTTGAGCTTTTCACTTTTTGTACTATTTTTTTAATAATACAATACACTTATCTATTTCTTGCACAAAGTCGTTAATTTTTTGCTTAATGTCAACACTTTTTTCATTTGTTTCTGAAAATGATTTTGCAAGTTTCAATACACGAAGCTTTTCTTCCAGGTCTTTCGTCTTATTTTTACTTGCATCAAGTGCAACAGTAAGCGCCTCACTCTCCAGCTTCAACAGGTCATTCTCCTCCTGTAAAGCAGCACAAAGCTCAATTAACCTTTCGGTTTTATCAACTATTATGTTTAACTGTTCTGCTAATGAAGGCATGTTTTATTTAGTGAATTAGTGAGTTAGTGAAGTTTTAATTGGTGAGTTAGTGAATTAGCGATTTAGTGAATAGAAAAACAAATTTTAAAATCACTCATTCACTAACTCACCCATTCACTAATTACTTCCTTATCTCCGCTCCTGCTTCTTTTCCTAAATTATAAATTAATTTCTGCATTACCGAGTCGATGGCTTTATCGGTAAGCGTTTTTTCAATGTCCTGGATGATAAAGCTCAGCGCGTATGATTTTTTACCCGCGGGCAGCTTATCGCCCTGGTAAACGTCAAATACACTTACTTCCTTTAAAAGCTTACGTTCGGTACGCTGGGCAATTTGTTTTAACTGACCAAACGAAACCGACTTATCTATCAGCATTGAAAGGTCGCGCCTTACGGCAGGGAATTTAGAAACCTCCTGGTAAACAATCACATTTTTACGCACGGCACTCAATACCAGGTCGAAGTTAAAGTCGGCATAAAAAACCTCTTTCTCTACATCGGTTTTTTTTCGGGCAGCGGCGCCAACAGGGCCAAACTTAACCAGTTGTTTACCATTCAGCATGTATTGTAAACCGAAGGCCAGTTTGCCGCAGGTAGCATCTTCAACCACAAAATCGGTAATGTTTAAGCGCTGCAAAATACCATCAACAATTGCTTTTAAGTTATAAAACGAAACCGGCTGTTGCTTTGCGTTCCATTGCTCGGCTGCATCGGCGCCGGTGATGAATACCGAGAAGCGTTGTACCTCGCTATATTTATCATCCTTAACGCTGTATACTTTGCCAAATTCATAAAACTTTAAATCGGCCGCACGGCGGTTTTGGTTGTAGGCGATAGCTTCTAATCCTGAAAACAGCAGGCTTTGGCGCATTACATCCAGGTCGCTGCTTAGCGGGTTCAGGATTTTTACAGCCACATCCAGGTTATCTGAGTAGGCCGATTTTGTTAACGAGTTTGATAGTATCTCGTTAAAACCATTGGCTGTCAACAAATCCGAAATCTGGTTTTGAACCGTATCCTTCTCCTTTTTTTGCGAGTTGTTAAGCGATGCCCTGATTTGGGTTGGGATATGAATATTGTTATACCCGTAAATGCGAAGGATCTCTTCCACAATATCAACCTCGCGGGTTACATCAACACGATATGGAGGAACTTCCAATGATAGCGAGTCCGCAGTTTCACCCACTATCTTAATGTCAAGTGCCTCGATGATCGCCTTGATCTCGCCATGCGTAATTTGCTGGCCGATGAGCCTGTCGATATTTTTATAAGTAACCTCGAACGCAAAAGGCGCGACCGGGGCCGGGTAATGATCAGAAATTTGCGACGATACTTTGCCACCTGCAACCTGCTGAATGAGCAAAGCCGCACGTTTTAAAGCAAACACAGGCATATCCGGATCGGTACCACGCTCAAACCTGAACGACGCATCCGTTTTTAAACCATGACGCTTGGCCGTTTTACGTACCGATACCGAATTGAAATAAGCGCTCTCCAAAAAGATATTTTTGGTAGATTCCTTAACACCAGATTTAGCGCCACCAAAAACACCGGCAATACACATAGGCTCGTCGGTGTTACCTATCATCAAATCATTTTCTGATAGCTTACGGTCAACATCATCCAGGGTTTTAAAAACTGTTCCTTCGGGGTAGTTTTTAACCAGCACTTTGCCGCCGGTTATCTCATCAGCATCAAACGCGTGTAGTGGCTGGCCCAATTCGTGCAACACATAGTTGGTAACATCCACAATATTATTGATAGAGCGGATGCCTATTACAGCCAACCGTTCTTTTAACCATTTTGGCGAATCTTTAACCTCAACACCGCTGATAGTTAAGCCGGCATAACGTGGGCTTGCCTGCTCATTCTCAACCACAACCTCAATGGTGCGGCTGGTATCGTCAACCTTAAATGCGCTTACATCAGGTTTCCTGATCCCTATTTTCAAAAACGCTGCAATATCACGTGCAGTCCCCAGGTGCGATACGGCATCAGCACGGTTAGGCGTTAAGCCTATCTCGTACATATAATCGTCATGCAGCTTAAAATAGTTTTTAGCTAACGATCCTACTACGGCGTCATCATCAAGTACCATGATGCCAGCATGGTCGGTACCTAAACCAATTTCGTCTTCGGCACAGATCATCCCTTCGGACACCTCGCCACGGATCTTCGATTTCTTTATAGCGAATGGTTCGCCTACGGTTGGGTATATGGTAGTACCTACAGTGGCTACAACCACTTTTTGTCCTGCGGCCACATTGTGGGCTCCACAAACAATTTGCAGGTCTTCGGGGCCGCCTACATCAACTTTAGTAACATGCAGGTGATCTGAATTGGTATGGGCAACACTCTCCTTTACAAAACCAATCACAAGCCCTTCCAGGCCACCGGGAATGGGTTGTACTTTCTCCAGGCTCTCCACCTCCAAACCGGTACCGGTAAGGATGATCGAAATTTCCTGCGGAGTTTTATCGGTATCAATAAATTCTTTAAGCCAGTTATACGATATCTTCATTATTCAGAAATGATAATCGGCAAAGATACAATTTAGGGTGAAAGCTAAAAGTAGAAAGATTGATGGTTTTAACAGGAATTTAAATTACAGAACCCCGGATTCTGATTAGTTGGTAAGTAGATTTATTTTCTCATAAACAGATTTTGCTACTACCTTATATCCGGAAACTGTTAAATGAACATAATCCAACCGAAGGCTATGCGGAGGCACGTCATTATTAAAATTCTCTACATCAAGGGGCTTCTGAGGGTCATAACCGGCTATCAGAATTGACCTTATATCAATAAAATGATCAGAATATTTCGCAGCCAAATCGGCGTTTAATTTAACAACAATATCGTGTTTGCTGGTTCCTGAGTATTCATCTACCTTATCGGCATTTAAAATCCCCAATATAACATAGTGCTGATGGCCCAATTTACTCACCATACTATCTATATCAGCCTTCACCGTTTGCGGATGTATAAGATTGTTCCTTCCGGCCCATATAATAACCGGTTTTTTATATCCGGTAGTATCACTTATCATACGCGCTTTTATTTGTGTACTGGTTTCGCCACCAATACCTCGGTTATCTACTTTTATAGATGACAATTGCTGTAACATATATGGATATGCTTCTTTATTGCCCAAACCTTTTGTCAAGCTATCCCCCCAGGCAATAATTTCTATCCCAGGTTTTAAATCTTGCTGATTATTTTCTTTTGCGCACCCTAACAGCACAAAAAAGATTGTCAAAAACGAATAATGCCTTGGTTTCATTTATTCTAAAAATCTAACAGCGATCGTTTACTAATTGAGACAGATGATCTCATAAAATTACTATCGTTTATTGCGCAGACAATAAATATCTATATTTTTTTTTACAAAAAATTACATCATCTCCGCATCTCCCAAACTCGTGTATCCATTATCGGTAATAATCAGGTGATCAAACACGCTTATGTCCAGCATCCGGCCTGCGGCAGAGAGCTTTTTAGTAAGCAAAATATCTTCCTGGCTTGGCTTCAGGTTACCCGATGGGTGGTTGTGTACCAATATAATACCACTGGCCTGGTATTGCAGGGCCGCGTGGAAAATTATTTTAGGATCGCACACGGTGGAGGCTAACCCGCCCTTGCTAATCAGTTCCTTACCCAGTACCTTCTGCGAACGGCCTAATAAAATTATCCAGAATTCTTCGTGATTTAAATCCATCAAATGGCGGCGCATAATATTGTAGCCATCTCTGCTGGAGTTGATATAATCGGGCGCCTGGCTTTCGGTATCGTTGCGGCGGCGGCCAATTTCAAGGGCGGCGATGATGGAAATAGCCTTGGCCTCGCCTATCCCTTTAAACTTAGAAAGTTCTGATATAGAAGCTTTTCCAAGCTTATTCAAATCATTTTCGTAATGGTGCAGGATGCGTTTACTAAGTTCGACAGCCGTTTCGTTGCGGCTGCCCGAGCCAATAAGGATGGCAATCAGTTCGGCATCGGTAAGCGCCCGCCTGCCCTGGCCGCTCAGTTTTTCGCGCGGACGGTCGGCTTCGGCCCATGATTTTATGCCGATCTTGTTTTCGTAGTTTTCCACGGCATTAAAGTATGAAAAAGCATGGAAACTAAAAAAGGATCATGCCGCTGGTATGATCCTTTTTTTATATCGTTAAAAGCTAAGATTTAGCTTAAGCCGTTTACAAATTTAGTAAGCTTCGATTTATTGTTTGAAGCTTTGTTTTTGTGAATAACATTCTTTTTAGCTAAACGATCAAGCATAGAAATCACTTTACCTAACAATGCAGCTGCATCAGCTTTAGTAGTAGTGTTTCTTAATTTTTTAATAGCGTTCCTGGTTGTTTTTGCCTGGTACCTGTTGCGCAGACGCTTCGCAGCGTTTGACCTGATTCTTTTTAAAGATGATTTATGATTTGCCATCGTATAGCTTGTTATTCTTTTTTCTACTTATTTTAAGGACTGCAAATATAGGGCGATAATTTGATTATTGCAAATGCTATTTTAAAAAAGTTTATTGGTTGATTAGGTTAGATTTGGTTGATTAAGTTGGGGTTAGATGGCAAGTTAGTTGATTGGTTGATTGGGTTAGATTAGGTTGATTAAGTTGGGGTTAGATGGCAAAGTTTTTAAAACATTTCGTACCAATGGCATATTGTTTAGTGTATACAAATCATGGTAATAACTCAAACGAATCAACTTAATCTTAACTTAATCCAACTCAATCAACTTAATCTAACTCAATCCAACCCAATCAACCTAAAAATGACCAACAACAGCACCACCAGGTTCAGCAACCGGGTAAACGATTATGTAAAGTACCGGCCTCACTATCCCAAAACAATTGTGGAATTTTTGGAAGACGATTACGAGCTATCCACCGACAAACTCATCGCCGATATTGGCGCGGGTACCGGCATATCCACCGCCCTGTTCCTGGATGCCGGATACAAAGTGATCGCCATTGAACCCAACCAGGAGATGCGTGCTAAATCGTTTGAGCTACTGGGCAATTATCCCGGCTTCAAAGCAATGAATGGCACCGCCGAAAATACGGGACTGGAAACCGGTAGCATCGACTTTATGATAGCCGGGCAGGCCTTTCATTGGTTCGACCGGGAAAAATCAAATACTGAGTTTAAACGCGTACTAAAGCCTGGCGGAATTGTGGCACTGATATGGAACGAACGAAAAACAAGTTCGGACTTTGAGATTGAATATGACCAACTCATCGTTGCCCACGGTAACGATTATGTGAAAGTTGATCACCGGAATATCAATAATGAGCAGATAGGCGCCTTTTTTGCGCCCGAAACTTTCCGGCTCAAAGTATTTGCAAACAAACAGGTTTTTGATTTGGAAGGATTAGCGGGTCGGCTACTCTCGTCATCATATATGCCTACCCGCGAAGAGGCCGGGTATGAGGCTATGATAAATGACCTGGAAATACTTTTCGCCCGGTATCAGCAGGATGGTTTTATTACCATTAATTATGACACGAAGGTTTATGTGGGGAAGTTGTAATTATTCATCGAAATTATAGCTGATCGTTTTCCCGGATTTCAATTGTTCGATAGATTCCCCCAGGCGTTCCCTGTTTGCTGATGTTGATAGTAGGTGATCTGTTTCGCTTAAAGCGTTACTTTTTCTAAAAATCGAGATAATCAATTTTATTTTTTTCAGCAGATAGCTTGATAACAACTTCATGTTTATTTCTATAAAAGGCAATTTAGCTAAAAAACTAAAATCCACCCAAAAAAACCAAAACTTAAACCCATATTTACCCTCATGAAGCGGGCCATCGTTTTAAGCTTATCAGGTATCGGGTTAATATTACTGTGCTCCTCCTGGGGTTTCTTCGCGCATTACCGCATCAACAAACTGGCCGTTTATACGCTACCTAAGGGTATGATTGGGTTTTACAAGTCAAATATCGATTATATCGTGGAACATGCTGTAAGCGCCGACAAACGCCGTTACGTAGACTCCACAGAAGCCCCCCGCCATTTTTTTGATGCCGACTATTATGGTAAAAAACCATGGGCCGCCATGCCGCAAAAATGGAAGGATGCCGCCAAAAAATATACCGCCGATACCTTAAACAAATACGGCACCGTTCCCTGGACCATTCAATACCAGTACTATAAACTGGTAAGGGCATTTAAGGCTCACGACACATTGGCTATCCTGAATACTTCGGCCAACCTTGGGCATTACATTGCCGATGCCCATGTACCTTTGCACCTTACCATCAACTACAATGGGCAGTTTACCAACCAAACCGGCATCCATGCGCTATGGGAAAGCCGCATCCCCGAGCTTTTTGCCGATAAGTACAATTTAAAGGCAGGTAAGGCCCGCTATATAGAAAACCCGTTGGCCGAGGCCTTTCGGATTTGCAGGGCATCATTTAAAAGCGCAGATACGGTTTTGCGTTTCGAACGGATATTAAACAAAAGCTATCCTCCCGGTAAAAAATACAGCATGGTATTGCATGGCAAAAAAGAGGTTAAAGACTACTCGGAAGCCTACAGCCTTGCCTATCAAAAAGCGTTGAAAGGTATGATCGAGCGGCAAATGCGGGCATCCATACTTTCGGTGGGCAGTTTCTGGTATTCGGCCTGGGTGGATGCCGGGCAGCCGTAGCCCCCCGGCCCCCTGAAGGGGGAGTTAAAATACATATGGGCTCATATCCACAATATCGCAATGGTTTTGTAGTTTTAATGTTCAACAAATCAATTCCATGAAAAAAATAATTCCTGCTATAATTTTTATTACATCTTTCGTTTGCCAGGTATCGGCACAAAACTGCAGTCCGTTCATTAGCAATGTAAACGGCAAAAAATTCACATACGTTAACCAGGGCGGCGATAGCAAACCCATGGGATCGATGGTGTGCAATACCAATAAAAAGGATGCCGCCACCGTAAACGCCCGGATAGAACTTTTTGATAAAACCGGCAAATCAATGGGTACCGGAAATTCTGAAATTATATGTACCGGCCAGGCTATAAAAATTGACATGAAAACATTTATCCCGGCGGCTTCATTAAGGCAATTAGGCAACATGGAAATGACCGGCGATACTAAATACCTGAGCTACCCCATAAACCTGAAAGCCGGGCAAAAGCTTGACGACGGAGCCCTTAACATTAATGTTGGCAGCAACGGCACGCAAATGGGGCAGGTACAATTGAATATAAACAACCGCAAGGTTGAAAAGCAGGAGAAGGTAACCACCAAAGCCGGCAGTTTTGATTGTTTTAAAATAACCAATGATATCATTTTCAGGATTAGCATGATGGGGGCATCCATCCCTTTTCAAATCAAAGTTATCGAATGGTTTGCGCCAAAGCTGGGCCGTTTTGCCAAATCAGAAACTTATGGTAAAGATGGTAAACTGGTGGCAACAACCTTGCTTGATTCGGTAAATTAAACTCAGCTTATTAACCAACCCGGGTGGTAATATCCACGGATTCTGAAGGGGAAATGGCAACAATTTAATCCTCAATGTCATACCGATTACTTGTTTCGGTACCCCACATGCTAAGTGTGTTTCATGCGGGTCACCTGTCCTGTGGGATGCCTTAAAAGTATCGTATTACCCGGCTGTATTCTTCGCTGTTTTTGCTTTTATAGCAGCATAAACAGGCGGCACAATAGATACCAGTATAATTACCATTACTACAATGGTAAAGTTTTCTTTAATCACCGGTATATTACCAAAAAAGAAGCCTATCATTAAAAAGCTAAGTACCCAGGCAGCTCCGCCCACAATATTGTACAGGCTGTAACGCAAAAATGGCATATGGCCAACACCGGCTACAAAGGGCGCAACGGTACGGATGATAGGCAAAAAGCGACTGAATATTACCGCTTTACCGCCATGTTTATCAAAAAAAGCTTTGGTTTTAAGATAATAATCAAGCTTCAGAATCTTATTTTGTTCCTTAAACACTTTGGGGCCAAGGTAACTGCCCAACAGGTAGTTTACCGTATTGCCGGCAAACGCCGCAATTACCAGTATAATGGCCAGCAAGTAAATATCAAGGCCCGATTTGCCGCCGGCTATAAGGGCGCCTGCCGCAAACAGCAGCGAATCGCCGGGTAAAAATGGGGTAACAACAAAACCGGTTTCAGCAAAAATAATGGCAAACAGGATCAGGTATGTCCAACCCTGGTAGGCGCTGGTTATTTGTACCAGGTGCTTATCTATATGCAATATAAAATCGATGATGCTTTTTATTACTTCCACTTTTTTAAATTTTGCCCAAAAATAGGAATATAAACATAAAAGCCCCATTGCAATTGCTTTTAAACTTTTGCGGGTGACGCAAATGGTTGTTATAGGGTAACAGGGTAAATTTATTTCGCGCAAAAGAGAATTAGCAGAACGGTATTGAATAAATACGTTGGCCGAATCCTTCGGCTTCACAGCAAAGCTGAAAATGAAACCATGTTGTTGCACAAATTAAACACTCGCGGCAGCGATTGGCAGATGAGGGTACTTTAACAAAAAAACTCCTCAACTGTATCAGCAGCATCTGTTTGTGCGTAATTATCAATATGAAAACAAAACTTACCCTTATCAAAATTTTCAGCCTTTTAACTGCTGTTTTAGCATTTACTTTTTCTGCCTGTAAAAAGGATGCAAGCGGGACTATTAATATTACCGGAAAATGGGCTATCCAGCAATTCCAGGGAATTCAACAATATGAATTTAAAAATGGCAACCAGTTTCAATACGATATTATAGCCACAGATTCGGTTACCAAAAAAATAATAGGATACCGCTTTAGAAGCACCGGGAAATATAGCATCAAAAATGATTCGTTAATCATGTTCGACCAGGTAAATTATTCAAACTCCAAAAACAGTTACGGCCCCGTAACCGAACTTACCCCCGTTGACGGCCCCAAAACCGCTGCTTACGGCCTGTCGCTCAACGGCCAGAAAAATAAACTTTCACTTTACTTTACCTGCCCGTTTAATGCCAGTTGCGTTGCTTCACCCATGGTTTTTGATAAGCAGTAGAAAAATTGAACGCTGTAGGGCTTTAACGTTCAGATGAACCCGAACTCCCGAACTCCCGCGAGGTTAGCGTAGCGTAACTCGTGGGTAAGCGGGTTGAAGCCTTTGGCTTCACAGTTCAGTTGAAAGCTGAAACCAGTTTAGCCACAGATTAAAACCCCGCCGCAGCTGGAACGGCCCGTTGTTAAGTTGATCTTTTTTTGTCTGAACCTTGATTTTTAGGATTAAAGGATAACCACGATTTTAGTTGCGCTGTTTTGTCTTGCTACTTGATACTAACTACTTGCTACTAAAAGGGCGTTGCCTGCGGCCCACGCTTTTCGCTCATACTGCACGGGCCTTAGGCGCGAGGCAGGTATCCGCTGCAATCGTTAACGCGGGAGAGATATGATAGAAGAATAATTTTTAACGAAGGTGAAGTCTTTGTATTAGTGCCAATTTTAGGTGCCGAAATATTGGATGACTTGAACTTTACAACATTTTTGAAAAAATGTCTGTAACACAGACTTGTTCAGATTTCAGTATATTTGAAAACCTGAGCCATCTATATGAAAACATTTTGTTCAAGAGATAAAATTCTTTTTATTAAACGATTGTATATAAATTTAAACAAAACTAACCGGCTTGTTTAAACTGCCAGATTAAACCTTTTCGATTCTATTAAAAACCAGTTAATGATTAAAAGTCTTATTAATGATATTGTTTACGATAAAATAACTCTTAGTCAAGCATTAACACGCGCTAAGCTGATTGCTTTCAAAATTGATAATGAAACATTAAAACAGTGGGTAAAAAAAGAACTGGAAGGTTATATCCATGAAGATCCTCACTTACCAGTGTATAGAAGAATAAGATGCACTGTGAAAGCTACCCTGTCCGATCCATATGGAATGTACAAACAAACCGTACCTGTTAGTTTTGGAAAATGGAAAGAGTTAGACGACATCGTTAGTGTTTACGAGGCAACTCAAGGAATCGCAAGTATCGAAAATAACATAATTTCAATCACTGGTGATAAAGGGATCGTGGAATTAACCACTGATCAAGTATTACTTTTAAGCGAACTTTTAGAAAAACAAATAACATCAAATAAAACTGTTATCTCGGCGAGACAAGAAATTGGAAGAATACAATTATCAAACATAATTGATTTAACTAAGCAAAAACTTATTGATACCTTACTTGAGTTAAATAAGGAATTTCCAGATTTAAATGACGATTTTAAAATGACTGATGACGCAACAAAAAAAATCGAGAACATCGTAACAAATAATATTTATGGCAACAATAATCCATTGAATGTTGCCACAGGCTACAGTATTGAGCAAAAAAAATTTACATTTAACACAACGACCAACTTTAATGAATTGGAAAAGTTCGGTGTTAATCCAGACGAAATAAAAGAACTCGAAACTATTGTTTCTGACAACAAAGGCAATTCAGAAGCTTTCAAGTCAAAAATTTTCAAATGGTTAGGTGGAGTTTCATCGGCAGTAGCCGGACGTGGACTCTATGAACATATCCCTGCAATCACGGATTTCGTTCATACTCATTTAATTAAATAATCCAAATAGGCAAAAAATGAATTTATACAGATGGTCAGGATTCCCTGCAAGCAAAGACATCCAAGGCATTGCAGTGGCGAATAGCGTTGAAGAAGCAAGAGCATTAATTGTTGGTTCGTTTAGTAAAAATGAGCAGTACAATTCGATTCGAGAACATCTTTATAACAATGAGCCAACTGTCTATACATCTCCCGCTGGTTGGCTACAAGATGTAGGCGCTCAATAGGCGCTCAATATATATAATCTTATAAAATAAGAAAAGCGTCAAACACCTACTTAGTCAGACTTTGATTTAATCGTCGAACGACAATTAAGTTTGAAAGTTATCAAGATGTAAATAAAAACCTAAACTTGATATATATTAACCATGGGATTAAAATACACCGAAATCGAAATACCCAAAGATGATCCATTTAAGTTTTGTAAACTCAAAAGGCGACCATATGCTGAAGCGCTGACAAGTATCTTAAATAACTTCTCCGAAAGCTTCGTCTTATCAATCAATAATCAATGGGGTACAGGTAAGACAACTTTTGTAAAGATGTGGAAGCAGTATCTTTCTAATGAAGGTTTCAATACACTTTACTTTAATGCTTGGGAAAGCGATTTTGAAAGCGATCCTTTAGTGGCTTTAATGTCAGAGTTACAAACATTGACGAAAAAGTCGGATGCCACTTTTAAATCACTTATAAAAAATGGTTCAAAAATTACGCAAAAAGTTTTGCCCGCGTTAATTAAGGCGATAGCTGAAAAATATATTGAAACTAAAGTTATCACTGATGCTATTGAAAAGATAACCGAATCTACATCTGAAATTCTAAGGGATGAAATAAATGAATACGCTACTAAAAAGCAAGGATTAAAAGACTTCCGAACAGATTTGGAAAAGTTCTTATCCGAAAACAACAGTGATAAACCTTTAATTTTCTTTATTGACGAATTAGACCGATGCAAACCTGATTATGCCGTTGAAGTTTTGGAAAAGGTAAAGCATTTTTTCAACGTTCGAGGAATTATATTCGTCCTTTCTATCGATAAGATTCAATTAACTAATGCCATACGAGGTTATTACGGAAGTGAAAAAATTGACGGGATGGAATATTTGAGGCGTTTTATTGATGTAGAATATAACATCCCATTGCCTGATAGCAACTTGTTTATTAAATATCTATATGATTATTTAGACCTTAAAAGCTTCTTTAACTCTACTGAACGGTCTCAATTTCAGGAATTTCGAGATGAACCACAGACATTCCTAAAGTTTGCCAAAACGATCTTTCAGAATCCTAACCTAACATTAAGGCAACAAGAAAAGATTTTTACGCGTGTAAGCTGGTTACTGCTTCTCTAAAAGCAAATAATTATTTCTTTCCTACATTAACTTTAACACTTATCTATCTTAAAGAGTTTCATTCCGAAATTTACATTCATCTAAGAGATAGATCGCTTCCCCCTCAGGACATCTTAGATAAAATATCAACAATCTTTCTTGAAAAAGTTAACGAAGATAGCGTCAGAACTTTAATCTTAACTGAAGCTCAAATCGCGGTATTTTATAATAATTATTATTCTGAAATAAATTACAATTATAGAATTCAAGAAAGAGATAACCAAGGTGAAAACAGGCTTTTAATAAAGTCAAAAATTGATGCTGAGGAAAACAACACCTTTAAAGGCATGGTAGAGTGGATCTACAGAGAACATTATAGCTCAATCAAAATAATTATGATATTAGATCGGATCGACTTGTTAAACAATTTATCCCCCACTTAGCGGGTCTTTTGTAAAGATTGCGCCAGGAGGACTTGTGATCATTTTTCTTACAAAAAACTCTTCCCCCTTAGCGTAAGCATTTCGCAAAGTGCAGTGCAGGCCCAACCTGTAACCATCTTTACAAAGGCTATTCCCCTTCCCGTCAGCAGAACAGCTTCGGGTGAAAACGGGCAAAACAATGCGGGGCTGTGCGGCTGCAGGGCATAGGAAGTTTTTGCACGTGTGTGGGGCTAAGCGGGCCGGGGCAAAATAATTCCAGCCCAGGTTTTGCCCGTTTTGCAGGGCAAAGGCCTAGAGCGCAAAGAAGCATTTCTGCTGACTTGATTTTTGGTTACTTTGTATCAAGACAAAGTAACAGCCCTCCCGCGGCGAATGAGCGGGCCGATGCTGTCGGTTTCTACGAAATAATATCGATTCCTAAATAGTTCGCCCTGCATAGTTACGAGATTGCCACGCTGCGCTCGCAATGACAAAGTTTCATGTGGAACCAAATAGTTGCGCAAAGGACATGCGAGGATAATTTATGGTTCTCGTTTCCCAAAACATTACTTATCCCAGTCAGCAGAACAGCTTCAGTCTTTGTCTGAACCAGAATTACTTGCAGAATTAAGGAATTAGCAGAATTTTAGCTGCGTATCTTTCATTGCAATAAGCCCACGTTTTCCCGGGCTGTCAGCAGAACAGCTTCGGGCGAAAACGGGCAAAACAATGCCGGGCTGTGCGGCGGCGGGGCATAGGAAGTTTTTGCAGGTGTGTGGGGCAAAGCGGCATTGCAGCAGCCCTAAGTTTCATATCGGGGCAATACGAAAAACGATAAAATCATGGTTAACACATGTTAACCATGATTTTATCATAATACATTGACTATAAATGATTTAAGTAAAAACAAATCAAAATTGTGTTAACCTTTGTTAACCATGTTTGCTTACAAGTTCAGCTGAAAGCTGAAACCATGTTTTACCACGAGTTTAAACTCGCGGCAGCGGCGGCGCGGCGGCGCGGCGGCGGCGGCAAGTTTCATTTTCTGTCATCCTGAGCGATAGCGAAGGATCTATTGTACGCCATGCACAACCACCAGCAAAGTTCGCGAATAGATGCTTCGTTCCTCAGCATGACAGTGGGCAGACGATAGTTTTCCTCCCCTTATTCCAACCCATACTCCTTCAACTTCCTATACAACGTAGCCACCCCAATATTCAACAAATTGGCAGCCTCGGCCCGATTGCCATGGGTGTGGTTGAGTACCCGCTGAATATGGAGTTTCTCAACGGATGAAAGATCAAATGCCGAGATAGGTGCCCCTGCTTTTACCTGTTGCTGCTGAATTTCGTAAGGCAGCAGGCTCTCGTCCAGAATATTATTATCGGTGAGAATTACGGCGCGTTCAATTACGTTTTTAAACTCGCGGATGTTGCCAGGCCAGTTATAGGCTTCCAGTTTGCTTACAAACTCGTCGCTAAGCTGGTTTACCTGCTTTTTAACTTTCAGGGCAAAGTATTGCATAAAATACTCGCCCAGTAACTTGATGTCTTTTTTACGCTCGCGCAATGGGGGTAGCGTGATCTGGAAAACAGATAAACGGTAAAACAAATCCGACCGGAAATGGCCGTCGTTAATTTCGGTTTGCAGGTTGCGGTTGGTGGCCGCCAGTATGCGTACATTAACCTGGGTAGGTTTAGTATCGCCAATTTTTAAAAACTGTTGTGATTCCAGCACACGGAGCAGTTTGGCTTGCAGGTCGTGGTCAAGCTCGCCAATTTCATCTAAAAATATGGTACCGCCCGATGCTTCCTCAAACAATCCTTTTTTATCCTTAACAGCACCGGTAAATGAGCCGGCTTTATGGCCAAACAGTTCGCTCTCCAGTAACTCTTTGGTAAAGGCGCTACAGTTTACCGCCACAAACGATTTGGTATTACGGTTACTGGCCTGGTGAATGGCCTCGGCAAAAATCTCTTTCCCGGTACCGGTTTCGCCCAATAGTAAAACAGTGGTATCGGTTAGCGCTACTTTTTGGGCCAGCTTAATAACATCGCTAATGGCTGTTGATCTGCCAATCAGCCTATCGAACCCAAATTTATCGTTCAGTTTACTTTGCAGTTCCAGTACCTTTTGCTGCAGCAGGGCCTTATCCATGGCTTTACTTACCAGCGGGATTATCTTTTCGTTATCATCGCCCTTGGTGATATAATCAAAGGCGCCCGCCTTAATGGCCTTTACGCCATCGTTGATGGTACCATAGGCGGTAAGTACAATAACCTCGGTAGATGGGTATGCTTTTTTAATGGTATCGGTAAGCGTAATACCATCAGTATCGGGCAGCTTAACATCGCTCAAAACAACCTGGATATTCTCCTGCTGTAATTTACGCAGCCCTTCTTTGCCCGTACCTGCGGTAATTACCTCATGGCCTTCCAATTGCAAAATGCGGGCCATCAGGTTACGCAGGCGTTCCTCATCGTCAATAATTAATAGCTTACCTTTTTGCATCGGGGCAAATATGGGAAATTTTGGTGAATGGTTGATTAGGTTGGATTAAGTTGATTGAGTTGGATTGGGCTTAAACCTTGTGTGTGCGATGGGGCTTTTTTTTCCAAACCGGCTATAAAACACAAAAGCCGACCTTACGGCCAGCCTTTGCACCTGATAAAGCTATCTCAATCAGGGATATACCCTGATCTCGCAGATCTTATCGTCCTGTTTTTCGTTTACAAACACCGCTATCGTCCAGCGCTCTTTGCAGGCGCGGGATACCAGTTCGCCAACAGATTTTTCGGTGCATTTAAATAAATGCGGTTTGGTACAGCATTTATCCAGTGCAAAACCCTCCAGGTCGCCAAAGCAATTGTAAACAACTTCGCTTACCTTGCCGCTGTACTCCACCAGTTTTTCGTGGACAGCTATTTTGGTTGGCACACCATCCAGCGATGGTTTAACAGATACCGAATTGCCGCCAAAACCATCAACGCGCATGGCAACATCCCTAACGTATCTTTCCAGCACGGGGTACCAGCGGTTTTGTTGCGGCATGTTTTCCAGCCTCCATTTTAAAATGGCCAGCGTATTTTCTTCGGGGCCAAGCAGGGCTTTATCGGTACCTACCGGTATTTTAACCTGGAAGGTGCCGGTAATATACCGCCAGTTACGCATGGGCTTGCCCCTGCCGCCAACGTTAATGGCCCCGTGGCTCTCTTTGAGCACGGTAACAACATTAATTTGCTCGGGCTTGCGCGAGGTTACACGGCGCACCTTGATGTTAAATTCCTGGCCAACTGTTATCCCTTGCGGTAAATCGAGCGTAAACAGGCCGGCAAAATTTTTGCCCGTACCAACCGGGATTGGGATGTAGGTAACACCCTTGGTAACCTGGCATTTAATGGTGTTGGCATCGGCGGCGGCTAATAAATGAGTGCTGTACAGCGTTGATGCCAGCTGCAGCACATCGGCACTGTTAATTTGCGGCCAGTAAAGGCTGGCTACGCTGCCATGCGGCGTATTGCCCCAGTCAATCATCAGTTCGTCGGGGTAATCAAGCAGTAAACCGGGTGTGGTAGCAACGGCCTCGCTTGCGCGCATGTCAAAAGCCTGCGGGATACGATGTGTTTCGGGATAGCTTGGATTGCCCGATGAAGTGATCTGCAAATTGCGCTGTGCCAGTTTATCTGAATTTTCGGGGCTCATGGTTACCCCGCCTGAGTTGATGATAGGCGCATCGTCATAAGCAATCTCGGCTACAATACAGTGGTGTGTTCCGGGGAACTTGGCCTGGTTGCCGGCATCGTATACATCCAGGTAGCAGCCAAAATAGGCCCAGGTTTTATTGTGCCCCGCCGGGATAACTATATTGCGGATATTAGCGTTGGCTACCGACGAATCGTAATCATGTGTACCGGCGGCATCCGTAGCAAAAAAGGGAATAGTTTTAACGGCCTGGCCCGATGGATCTGTTATACCATCGCCCGACGCTAACGGGAATATGGGCTTGCCGTTATCGGCCCCGCTGGTTCCCAATGTACTTTTGTAGGTGGTTGCAGGCTGAAAATCGGTATCAAATGAGGGGGCTACAAAAAGCCGGAAAAACACCCTTACGTTATCGGCAGAGGCTAATGCGGCATCCTGTAAGCGTACCCGGGCAATGGCAAAATTGTAATTTTTTTGCGACGCCCCATCCAAAGGTGTAACCGACGAATCGCCGGTTTCGTAACCCGACTGGCCCGGCAGGGCATTTAAAGGATCAGCCGCACCCGGATTGGTAAAGGATGTGTTTGAATTCAAAAATCCTAAAAAGTTTTGAATGGAGGTGTACGGATCACTTGTAAATGCCGGCGCGCCCGAAACCGGGCTATGGCCCGCGCTTACCGAAAACACCCGCAGGTCCTGGCTCAGGTAAAATACATCGTGGGAATTTGAAGGATCGAGGTTAGTGAAATACGGATCGGCGCCCGATACCAGCTCAAATAAAGTGATGGCGCTTAACGTATTACCCTCAATAGTTATAGACGCATTCAACTGCTCAAATATGGGGGCCGAGCCTACAGCAGGGAACATACTTGTTGATGTGAATGTTACATCAAAAGGGTACCTGATGCGCTGTGGGGTATGCAAATCCGCAGGGTCCTCATACTCCACATTAGCCGGGTTTGGCGTAATAGTAACACCGGCAAGGCTATTAAATGCTCCTGACAGGGCCGGATGAAGGGCCGATGGCTGATCTTTGGTAACCTGGTCTTTGGTAAAACCTTCCAGTACCAGCCAAAATGCATCGGTAAATTTACCGCCGGCTGTCGAAATTACGTCGGCAACTTCATCTTTACCATAAGTACTTTTATCGGTTACAAAATACATGCCTTGCGTTACACCCCGGTAATACAAATAAACTTCGCCCGCGGGGCTATCGTTACTTACAATTACGCATTGCTGGCCGTTATCCGTTACGCTGTTATCGGCCAGCCAATTGATGTTGGCTTCCACATCGGTTACCGGCGAATTGGATGTTCTTAGCTTTATTTCGATATCGTAAAAGGCTGTCAAATCGGTATCCGGATAATCAGAAAATGCCGAAAATCCGTAACATTCAAGGGTTTCATTGGCCCATTTAAGCTCATCGATACCGGTAACTGTTAAGTCGGCAGTCGGATTGCCAATAAATGACGACAGGTAATCACATGTACCGCCCGATTGCCCTGTTAAAGTCATCACTCCCTGCAATTCATCGCCGGGGTTTACATTTACCAATGAGCCATGTAAAGCAAGGCCGCCCTGCCCATCAACATACCAATTGGTAATTGCCCAGTTGCTGCCGCCGCCGGCTGGTGAATTACCCCATTGTAAAACAGGTTGGAGGATAAACGGCCCCGAATTGGTTTGCTGGATGCCATTAAAAAGATAAACAAGCTGCCCGTTATCTGTAGCAGGCGCCGGCGGAACAACCCATTTTGAGCTGAAGTAGCTTATCGGGTTGCCGGTAGTATTAGTCCATTCGGAATTTATTATCCAGCCATCGGTTATAGGGCCTGGCGTAGCGCCGCCACCTAACTTATTTAAAGGCTTTGCCCTAACTACCCGGCTTTCTGATTGCTTATTATGTTTGGGTATTTCGCCAAAATCTTTAACCACTTTGGCAGTGGCCGTGTGGATCATTTTTAACCGGCCGCCTTCGCTGCTAACATGATGCCCCGGTTCAATATAATGAACCATTGATTTTGGACGTGGCCCGCCCGGCGTAATAACCATTTCTTCATCGCCGGCATTTTGTTGTACACCTGTTTTGCCGGCGTTTGTGTGGATCTTTCCCATAAGATAGATAATTTGGTGCCTACTCTAATTCCCTTTTCGGCTCACGGGTGCTACTCTGTTTAATGATGTATTACAGGTACAATTAACATCAAGGGATTTTTGCTTACTCCTGGATTATTTACGGGGTAAAATTAGGAGGCAATACAAAGCACGAAAAGAGGGACACTACCTGAGTGCACAGGTAGTAATACTAATTATTAGTTAAGTATAATTACGTAAAGGAATTTTTATTATCAAAAAGAAAATAAAAAGGAATAGCCGGGAAACCAGGAAACTATCCCGATAAAATACAACAAGCCAGGGCAGCCTGTTTAAAACATATTAAAAACCACTCGCCTAATCAACCATTCACATGAAACCCAATTACCAATATCGTGCCCTGCGTGTGGCGCGCATTAGCTGGCGGTGCCTGCGCGCATCATAATAATCGCTGGTGACCAGTATGGAGTGAATTACGCCGGGGATCCAGAAAAACAGGGTTAAAAATATATTGAGTATAAATGCACCAATACGGCCGGTTGTTAAAATGGCCAGCGGCGGAAATAAAAAGCACAGAAAGTATCTCATGGCCGGTTAATTTTTAAGTTGATATCCTTTTGACTCAGCCGGGCCGCAATTGTTACTAAAATTAATCTTTCAAATTCAGGGGCAATTGCTCGCCAAAAAACAAGGCTTTCAGTTCGGTTGCGTCGTTGGCCTGCATTTTGCCACCCAGTATTAACCGCAGCTGGCGGCGGCGAAGTGCGCCTTCGTACAAAGCTATTTCTTCGTCAGTTTCGGGCAATGATGCCGGCACCTGGGTTTTTTGTCCGTCGTTATCTAAGGCTACAAAAGTATAATAGGCCTCGTTGCTTTTAACTTTGGTCCCCGATGGAATATTTTGAGCCCAAACATCCATTCTTACTTCAACCGAAGTGGTAAAAGCGCGGGTTACCCTGGCTTCAATACTAATTACATCGCCCAGTTTAACCGGCGCCTGGAACGATACATTATCAACCGAGGCCGTAACCACAATACGGTTACAATGTTTTTGTGCCGATATGGCGGCGGCAATATCCATCCAGTGCAGCAGGCGCCCACCCATCAGGTTGTTTAATGTATTGGTATCATTAGGCAATACCAGTTCATTCATGATGGTATATGATTCTTTGGGCGATTTTCCTGTCATGGTGCAAATATAGGGAGAAGAGCCAAGAGTTAAGAATCAAGAGTTAAAGTGCGGTTGAAATTGAGCGCAAAGGCAGGGATGGGTTTCGCCGCACAACAGATTACAAGGCGACCTGACCGCCTGATTTAACCCCTACCTCCCCTTTGCAAGTGAGGAATCGTGCTATTCCCTTGCTCTTTTTAATATTTTAAAATCCAACAATTGCAGGTGTACCTGGGTGTTTCACCCCGTACCAGGGTGTTTCAGGGCGTACCAGGGCGTCTCAGGGCGTACCAGGGTGTTTCACCCCGTACCGGTACACACAGTTTCCCGGTTAAAAATTAAACCCTTACCTTTAACCCAATGATCTTCGATTTTCGGTTAAAGGTATTTTATACGGTTGCGCAGCGGCTTAGCTTTACCAAAGCGGCTAACGAGCTGTTTATTACCCAGCCTGCCGTTACCAAGCATATTAAGGAGCTGGAGCAGCAGCTTAATGTGCAGCTGTTTAAGCGCAACGGAAACAACATTGTGCTTACTACGGCCGGCAAAGTATTGGTACATTACGCCGATAAGATTTTTCAAACTTATAGCGCTCTTGAAACCGAACTGGCGCAGCTCAACAACATCGAGGCGGGAACCCTGCACATCGGGGCCAGCACTACGGTAGCCCAAACCATTTTGCCCAAAATATTGGCGCTGTTCAAGAAAACTTACCCCGAAATCACTTTCAACTTTATACAAGCCAATACCGACCAGGTTTCGCAAATGATTATGGACGAGAAGCTGGACATTGCCATCATCGAAGGCTCGTCCCACTCACCCCAGCTGGCCTATTCGCCATTTGCCAAGGATGAGATAGTGTTGGTAACCAGGGCAAACAATAAGTTATCAAAAAAGGCCGAAATAAGCCCGAAGCAGTTATTAGATATCCCCCTTGTTTTGCGCGAGGCCGGATCAGGTACCCTGGATGTGATCTACGATGCTTTGGCAAGTGTGCAGATCAGCCCCAAAGACCTGAACATCGAGATTCAGCTGGAGAGCAGCATCGCCATAAAACAATACCTTTTATACTCAGATACAGCTACTTTCCTGTCCATCCAATCGGTAGTAAGCGAGTTAAAATATAACGAGCTGAGCATTATCGATATAAAAGGGCTCGAGATTTTCCGCACCTTCCAGTTCATCCAGCTGCATGGAAAAAACAGCAAACTGATTGAACTTTTTAAACGTTTCTGCCTGGCCAATTATAACTTAAAGTAATCGGATATTACTTTATATCATTTGTTTGTCACCCGCTTTACAGCCACATTTGAGTGCTGAATTAAAGAGCAGGTTATGGAACATATTGATACTGATATTTGCATTATTGGCGCAGGGCCGGTTGGTTTATTCGCGGTTTTTGAAGCCGGGCTTTTAAAAATGCGCTGCCACCTGATTGATGTACTACCCCAGGTAGGTGGCCAGCTTTCTGAAATTTATCCGCACAAACCTATATACGATATCCCCGGCTACCCCGAAGTTACCGCGCAAGAATTGGTAGACAGGTTGATGGAGCAGATAGCCCCCTTCCATCCTACCTTTAGCCTGGGCGAACGGGTTGAAACCCTTAACCGGAACCACGATGGATCATATACCATCCAAACCAATGATAACACCACCGTACACTGCCAGGTAGTAGTAATAGCCGGCGGCCTGGGCTGCTTTGAACCCCGCAAGCCGGAGATTGATCGCCTGCTTGATTTTGAAGGCAAAGGCGTGGCCTACATGGTAAAAAATCCCGAACTATTCCGCGACCGTAAAGTAGTTTTGGCCGGTGGTGGCGATTCTGCGCTGGATTGGGCGATATTCCTCGCCAACGTAGCCGAACGTGTTACCCTGGTTCACCGTGGTGATACCTTCCGCGGTGTGCCCGACTCTGCCGAAAAGGTTTTTGAACTGGCCCGCGAAGGCAAAATTGATCTCATCCTGAAATCAAACGTAGTAGCCTTAACCGGCGAAGGCCATTTGCAGGAAGTAACCCTGCTTGATAGGAATAACGAGGTAAGCCATATAGCTGCCGATCACCTGATCCCGCTGTTTGGCTTGAGCCCCAAACTGGGCCCGATTGCCAATTGGGGCTTAAACATTAGCTTTTCGGCTATTGAGGTGAACACCAGGGATTACAGCACCAACGTGGAGCGCATTTATGCCATCGGCGATATCAATACCTATCCCGGTAAACTAAAACTGATCCTTTGCGGTTTCCACGAAGCCGCGCTGATGGCCCAAAGCGCCTTCAAGTACGTTTATCCCGAACAAAAACTGAGTTTTAAATACACCACCGTTTACGGCGTAACCGAATTTTAACCATGATCAACTTAATCATTGAAGACCGCCACGGCGACCGCCAGCCTGTTGAAATCCCCGAAGGCATCAACCTGAGCCTGATGGAGGTTTTAAAAGCATCCGAATACGATGTGCTGGCCACCTGCGGCGGCATGGCCCTTTGCGCCACCTGCCACGTACAGGTACTTGAAGGTCCCGAACAATATTTTCATGCCACAGATAATGAACTTGATATGTTGGATACCCTGCCCAACGCCGACGAACACAGCCGCCTGGCCTGCCAGATGCGGGTTACCGAAGAGATGGATGGACTGGTGGTGAGACTGATGTAGTGGCAAATAGTTGGCATCATGTAGTAAGACCGGAAAACGGCATTATCAATATATTTTAATACAAACCTTATCTATGGATATAATCAAGGTGATACAGGAAACCGCAACCTGGATAGAAAAAGTTAACAATAACTTTAACACCAACCTGTTCCGGACAGAGGAATTATCGCCGCATTACTTTTATCCTGAAAATTCGGATAGTGAAAAGTCTGCTGTTATTGACAAGATTATTTCAACACGATCAACCTTGTTAGTTGAATCCGGAGTGGAGTTAATTCCCGTTTCTGAGTTACATCACTATGGCCGGATTATGATATTCGACCCGGATTCAACAGTTGTTGATGGTGCACCCGAAGCCGAAAGCGCAGGATATGTTGATGGTGGCGATGCCCCGCCATGGGATACCTGGATGGCACTTGGATGGCAATTGAGCATGATACAGTTTTATGATTATGGGCACGATATCGGTCCTGGCTTTTTAATAGCCTGGGTTCCTAAATCACATTACTTTTATGCCAATGGTGCGCTGGAAGTTGCTTGTATGGATAACTTCGCATGGCCTTCAAACGAGTTTATACGTAGCAGATATGATTCAATAAAGGAATTATTTAGCAAGCCCGTGATTATAGAGCCGGATTCGGAGCCTTTTTATCCTGATAAAACAAGCAGAATACTTAATGTTGTGCAGGAAGAATTAGAGCACAACTCCAAATTGTATTATAGCGATATCAAGGCTCAATATAAGGTTAAGAAATCATTTTGGAGTAAGTTTGCTGTATGGAAAACAAGCCATGACAAATAAAAACCCGACCCAATTGCTATTGAATTGAGTCGGGTGTGCGTTACGTGCAAATCCTTTATTAATGCCAGAATCTGCTGTTGGTATTATGCCTTCTGAACCTGGCAACTGCCGCTGCTTTGGTTTGCAATAGTTTGCTTTGGGCTGATGGGTGAGCGGCCTGGTAAGCCAACACCGATTTAAATGCCATCACCATATCGTAATCCATAGCTACCTGCCCTTTATCAAAAGGTACATTGCCATAATTATCCTGGAACCATAAATTCCAATTTGGGCTGCCTGGAGTATAAACCTTTAAACTATCGGACGAAGGGAACGGACCAGGCAACAAGAACGAATTAAAGGAATCCTGTGCCGGGCTATGGCAACTCATACATGATGATAGTGCAAGGTTAGTATATTTTTTACCGCTATTAATATCAAATGCCACCTGCGCAACAGCACCGTCGTTAGGGCCACTTAACCGCCCGCCCCATCCTAATGTTTCTGTACTGTATGCCGGGGCTTTGGGGTTAATTACAGTTTCGGCCAGTTTAGGGTAAGGTGGGATAAGCGGACTATTTATCCCCGGGTCGTCGCCCCACATGGCACCCAAGGGCACCATTTTATCCCATCCAGATCCGGGGGCATCCATATCATACACAAATGTTGAATAAACCCAACCTGTTTTTGGAGATGTTTTACTATCCTTTACAATAATATCCATCTGAAAAAAGCTAACCTTCCTTACTTGATATCCTTTTTTTGGATTTTCTTTGGTTGGAATGGTATCATAAACACTAAAGGTTTGCGCATTTTTCATTACCGGCCATTGCGGATAGTTGACGTTGGAAAATGCAAACTTTACAATAACACTACCTTCCTTAAACTGTGCCGCATCATTTGCAAGGTTAACTTTTTGTCCGGTTTTGCCCCAAATTTGTCCTACGGTATAAGCCGCAACTGAATCATATAAAACAAGCGCATACCCGGCTTCATCCTCTTTGAGGGTTTTAAACATATTGGCCGGGTTACCGTTGCCTAAATAAGTACCCAAAATGGCCTCTCGTTGCGCGCCCACCCAGGGTTCATTAAACCAGCCATATTTTGCCGATGTCCAGTTTTTATTATCACTAAAAAAAGGCAATACATTGGGGGCAACGTAACTTTTTAACGAATCCATGTAGGCAATGGCATTTTTATCAGAAATTGGCTGCCCGTTTAATGCCTTTTGCCACGAAGGGTTAATAACCGGTTTAAATGTTGTTGGATAATCGTGACTCAGCTTAAAAAGCGAATCGCTGTATTGTTGTGGCGATGGCACCGAATCGCGGTGGTTCAAAAATGCATCGTTTTTCCCCGAAACTGCCAAATCGGCTTTTGTTTCGCCCTCTTGGGGTTTGTTGTTACCAGAACAACTGTATGCAATAAAAGCCACTATCAACAATATAAGCGAAGTAGCAGAAAGAGTGGATATTTTTTTCATAGGATTTAGGTATAATATTTATATAAAAAGGTTAATTGATTCGCGCATAAATAGCCGGTATGATAAAAAACTCAAGGTTACGAACTTATATTAAATATAGTATATAAGTAATTGGTATATAAATGTATAGTTAAATAAATAACTTCCAATACTTAAATCAAAAACACGTATTTATACGCATAAAATAGCCTGAAAACACCCTCATAAATACCCTTATTCCGCTTATTTTAAGCTTAGGGTTACTTTTAAACCGGTAAGCGTATTAACAGTGTAGTTATGATTATCCGAAAACCTCATCAAAACATGAAAAAGATAACAGGCTTTGCCATTACCGCGTTGTTGATGCTGGGGCATATAGCCTGCACACCTAATAAGGCGCAATTACCTGTATTAAAAGCCGGCGATTTAAGGGCATCGGTAATTGAAAGCATCAAAAATCCATTTTTGAAAACCGATACATTAATACTTGATGGGGATTGGGAGTTTTGCGGCAATAGCGACCCCGACAAGTTACCGGTTGTGTTTGGCTTGAAACTGGATAGCGATCAGTATAAAAAGGATTTATCGCGTCACTTATCTCTCCGGGTTACCAGTATGAATGATTTTAACAAGGCGATGGATACTGTGCTTAAATATCGCTTTAACAATAAATACCCCGAAAGTTTATGGGATACATGCCGGGTAAACAAAGTAGCGGCCAGCATTAGGGCCGAGCAGTTTACCCCCGAACAAGTAGCAGTATATGAAAGCTACGTTTATAATAACCAGGAGAAGAGCATAAAAAAGCTATTCGCTTTAAAAAATGGCAGGTGGACCTTCGCGATAATTGATACTACATCACCACATTAGCGATACTAAATTACAGCCTGCCGCCTATAATACAACCACACCGCCATCCCCAACCCTATAACCACCATAACCATACTAAACGGAAAAATATACATCAACCCGAACTGGCTGGCCACAAAGCCCACCAACGGGCCGGTTAAGCCTAACGACATATCGATAAACAGGCTATAGCCGCTAAGTGCCGCACCTTTATTAGATGCAGGAACCAGTTTAACCGCCTCGACACCAAGGGCCGGGAATACCAGCGAAAAACCAAGCCCCGTAATACCAGCACCTATTACAGCCAGGTATGGCACAGGGGCCAACCACAGCACCAGTAAACCAATCACTTCTACCGAAAGGCAAACAAGGCTGGTTTTCATACCGCCATATTTGTTGATGGCTTTTGAAAAAACCAAACGCCCCAAAATAAACATACCGCTAAAGGCCGACAGGCACAATACCGCGCCCTGCCATTTAAGGGCCATGTAATATAGTGTTATAAAGGTTGATATGGTACCAAACCCCAGGCCGCCAAGCCCCATAGCGATACCATATGGCGATACTTTTTTTAATACCTGTAAAAACCCCTGGCGGGGCGCTTTGCTGCTGCCTTGCAGCGCCGTTTTGTTTTTGGCATATAAAAAGCCGCCAAAGGCAAGCATTGCAATCAGCAAACTTATAGCACCTAAACCAAAGCTATTGCTAATAATTACCCCAAGCGGCGCACCAACGGCAATACCTCCATAGCTGGCTATGCCGTTAAATGATATTGCTTTAGCCGTATGTTCGTCGCTGGTGGCAAATATGGCCCAGTTTATGGGGCTCGATCCTACAAAGCCTTCGCCAATGCCGGTTACCAGGCGGGTAATTATCAGCATACCCAGGCTTATCAGCGGTATATCGCGCAGCAGCCAGGCAAAAAGCAGCATTATGCCGCTTGCAGTAAAAGCAGCCATGCCCATGGTAACCGCAGGCTTCGGCCCCCGCTTATCTACCATATTACCGGCAAACATGCGGCACAAAAAAGTAGTAATATACTGCAGGCTGATTACTATGCCTGCCACCACAGCGCTAAACCCTAATTTTTGATGAATAAAGACCGGAAGCACGGCCAGCGATAACCCGATGGAAACGTAGGCAATAAAAGTGAATGCTACAAAGCCTATAATAGTTAAGCTGACCTTTGATGATGTAGTATCCGCGCTAATTTCTGCCTCCATGCGTATTTGATATGGTTAACGGCGCAAATTTAAGGATATGAGGGCCATCAGGCTAATTTAGTTGGTGTGTTTTTTACACTTTACATTGATATAACATTTGCAGGGGGTAAGTAACAGTACTTGATCGTATTCACGCATCATTGCGAGTGCACCAGGTAAAACAACACGAATAGGGACTACGCCCCGGCCAATTTCGCAGCCACGGGTTTTAACCCGCGGTAAAGATTGAGAGCCGTATTCGATTCATATTGTCAACGCGTATACATCGTTTCAGCAAATTGAAAATACCTGGATTTAAACCAAAACATAGGCCGTGCCGATGGCACTCTTGTGGTTCATTGGACAATCATCCACGGGTTGAAACCCGTGGCTACAATATATGCCGGGCCGATGGCCCTTAGAAAGATAGAAGCTAATTGAAATCGAATAACCGATTCAAAGCATCATAGAACTATATTCATTAACGAAACCTGCCCCCGACTACACAACCAAAAACAAGTCGCTTTTAACCACCACTGGGTAATTTTACTATTTGAATTTTTTATTGGATGGAGCAAATTGCCGATTTGACGCTTCCGAAATTTGGGAAGGAAGAAAAATAAGGCCATATTTATACCTCATTAAAACCAAAATGTTAAAAAAAGGCGAACACATTGAAGGCACCCCTCCCGAGTTACAGGTACTGCTTGACCAGGAACCCGAGGCTATGGATTTTTTTGAAAGCCTGTCCAAATCATACAAGCAGGGCTATTGCGACTGGGTAGGCTCGGCAAAGCAGGAAGATACACGGAAAGTACGGGCAGATAAGGCAATGATCATGTTGCGGAATAAGCAAAAAACGCTGAAGACTTAAGACGCTACCATCTTTGACGAGTTGCCTGTTGAAAAAGCGTTAACATTCTTAAAAATAAATAAATGAGGTATTTGGTATTCCGGCTAAGGTGTTGCCTTTTGATTACTCTCTTTATAACTGCCTTCACATTTAGTTGCCAACAAAAGTCAGTCGAGGGCCGCTCCATCGTTAAAATCGAATCAAATTTGAGCAATTTCGGGGTGGAATCAGAGTGGTATCCGTCAATCCATTGCCTGATAAACCTGGCAAATAATTCAAGTAGTTGTAAAAAAATCTACGATAACCCTAAGTACAAAGATTCCACTTATTCGTTGAGTAAAAACGAAATGCAACAAATTGACAGGATACTCGAGCATACCGATTTAAAAAAATTAAAAAATAAATATTCCGTTAGCGCTCCAGATCAGCCCAAATCAACCATAACATTTTATACCAATACAGGCAAAATTGTAATTGAAGATTATGGATTACAGGGAGAATATCCTTTGCAGGATTTATATAAAATAATTTACAAGCTCTGACTAATATGCCACTTATACCCTACATCTGCACTACCTGCGGCGTACAATACCCTCCATCGGCTACGCCGCCATCGCGTTGCAAAATTTGCGAAGACGACCGTCAGTACGTAAACCCCAAAGGCCAAAGCTGGATTACGCTTGCCAGTTTAAATCAGCAATATAAAAACATAATTGAACAGGTTGCCCCTAACCTGTATGCCATTTATACCGGGCCTGCTTTTGGCATAGGCCAGCGTGCCCACCTGCTGATAACTCCAGGCGGTAATATTTTATGGGATTGCATCAGCAATATTGACCAGGAAACTATTGCCGAAGTGAATAAACTTGGTGGCATCAAAGCCATCGCCCTATCGCACCCGCACTATTTTACCACAATAGTGGAGTGGAGCAAAGCCTTTGGCAATGCACCTGTTTACATTAATGCACTGGATGAAGAGTGGCTTTGCCGGAGGGATGCACCATTACATTTATGGGAAAAGCAGGAAATTACCTTGTGGGACGACATTAAATTGATATGCAGCGGCGGTCATTTCCCAGGCGGCAGCGTTTTGTACAGCCCGCAAAATGATGGCTTATTATTAGTTGGCGATGTGATACAGGTAAGCCCCGACCTCAAATCGGTATCATTTATGTATAGCTATCCTAATCTTATCCCACTGTCCAAAAAGGATATTTTGCAAATACAGCAATCTGTCAGTCACCTTAAATATCAAGCTATGTATGGTGCCTTTGGTCGTTATATTTTAAAAGGCGCTATGGCGGTGATGGATTTTTCGGTAAGCAGATACCTGCGCATTTTTGAAGCGTAATGTTTTAAACCAGCCTTATTTCTCAAACCTATATTGCAGGTGCTCGTACATATCCCCCACAAAAAACCGCTCGTCCACCACCTTAAAACCCTTGCTGGTATACATAGATTTCGCCCCGGGATTACTTTTGCTAACCAACAGCCCGGTTGTAAAATATCCTTTATCAGCCGCGTGTTCAATAAGTGCCCCAATCAGTTTTTTGCCTATCCCCTTACCTTGGTGACCGGGCAACACGCTTAAGCAATCAATATAATATTCGCCGGGCTGGGTTTCGTCTTCCACAGATTGCTCAAATCCATAAGTCGCTTTAATGTATTTTAAAAACGGCTTTCTTAAAGTAGCCAGCTTAGCGCCATCATACCCAGTGATCATGCCGCAAATGCCGCTTTCATCTTCGTAAACTAAAGCATTCTCATAACTGTATTGATTGCCTGTTTTACCGGCGAACAACTCAAAAAGGGAACAGGCCTCGCTTTCATCTCTGCCGTTTACAAATTTTGGGGCAAGGTTGCCCATAGCCAGGATAATGAGCTTACTAAGCAAGATCGCGTCAATTGGTAATGCCTGGCGTATCATAAGCGGTTTGGTAAAATGTTAAATAGGCCGACTGGAGTTTTATTTCTTTAAGGACAATAAACCATCTATCAACTCTGTGTTAAACTCGCCTATGGTGGTAGTATTTAACAACACGAATATCCGGGTCCTGATATCTTTAAATTCATTGTGCAGTGGGCAGGGCTTAATTTCCGAACATTGCTTAAGCCCTAAACCGCAGCCATGAAACAAACTGTCGCCATCAACAGCCTCTACAATATCACTCAAGGGCCTTTTTAATGCGGCCGGTTCAATAAAAAAACCGCCATGCGGGCCTTTAGCCGAGCTAATAAGACCTTTTCTACTCAAATCCTGCAATATTTTGCCTAAATACAACTCGGGCGAATCAATTCCGGCAGCAATATCCTTGATGCCTACCCTGCTGCCGTCGGCCACCGTTTTATGAGCTATATAAAACACGGCCCTTATTGCATACTCACATGTTTTTGAAAAAATTGCCATTGTTAAAAACAAAGATAATAAATTAATAAAGGATATTTTTGTCTTTTATTAATTATAAACTTAGCTTTGCCCCGTTGAACTATTTATCAGTCTTAAACAATTCAATTTAGGATAAAAAGATATTAATATATTATTATGACAAACGATCAAAAAGCGCTCATCCTTGCCACAGTTCCGATCTTGAAAGAACATGGCGTACTACTAACTACTCATTTTTATACCAGGATGTTTAAACACAATCCCGAGTTAAAAAACATGTTTAACATGGGAAACCAGCAAACAGGTAAACAACAAACCGCCCTGGCCATGGCCGTACTTGCTTATGCAGAAAATATTGCCAATCCATCTGTACTGTTACCCGTGGTTGACAGGATTGGCCAAAAGCATATCAGTTTAGATATCCGGCCAGAGCATTATGCCATAGTGGGCAACCACCTGCTGGCATCTATCAGCGAGGTTTTAGGCGATGCTGCTACCCCCGAAATTTTAGAAGCCTGGAAAGTAGCTTATAACCAGTTAGCTGCATTAATGGGCGGCCATGAGGCAAATTTATACCAGGACCAGGTTTTAAAACCGAACGGTTGGACAGGCTGGCGCTTATTTAAAGTGGGCCGTAGAGAAATGGAATCAGCGGAAATATGTTCTTTTTACCTATACCCTGCCGATGGCGGAAAAGTTCCGCACCACAAACCGGGGCAGTACATCAGTATCAAGTTGTTTCTTCCGCAGCTAAATATAAGCCAGATACGCCAATACAGTATTTCAAGTGCACCAAATGATGATTATTACCGCATTTCGGTAAAACGGGAAGCAGGTGCAAACGTTGATGTTAATGGCATGATAAGCAATTTACTGCATGACGAAATTACTGAAGGCAAACAGGTGGAGCTTACCTCGCCGGCAGGCAATTTTACCCTGCCCGATAATTTAGATACGCCGGTAATGTTTATTAGTGGCGGTGTTGGCTTAACCCCCTTAATGAGCATGGTACAGCACTTAACCCAAAAAGGAACAAAACAGCCCATCACCTGGCTTCATGGCTGCCGTAACGAATCGGTACACGCTTTTAAAGACAATATCAATGAGCTGGCAATTAATAATTCAAATTTTAACCAGCATATTTTTTATGATGCACCATCGCCCGAAAACATAGCTGAAGATATTCATGACGGGTATTTGGATATAAACAGGATTGAAGATCTGCAGCACCATCCACAAACCCGTTATTATTTGTGCGGGCCATCGTTTTTTATCCAAAAACAGTTTAATGACCTGAGGGAATCAGGAATAAATGCCGACAAGATATTTTTTGAAGAATTTGGCCCGCAGCTATTACAGTTAAATTAAATTCCATCTCTTATATCGTAAAATCCCACCACAAAATTAAATTTGAGGTGGGGTTTATTATTTAAAGTTGCCTTAAAATCATTCCCACCGGAGGCCTCCAATGAGGAAATAGCCGCCAATAGCAATCAATTTATTTCTATCTCCATAACTTTACCCGGTTGTTAACTCTTTACAGTTGAACTATCTGCGGCAAGCAATATCCGCCGTAGTCCCTTACCTTGTAAAATTTGCGAAGATGGCCGTCGGCACCTAAACCCTAAAGGTCAGGGGGCCTACATGACTGATGAATAAACCATCAGCAAAAAAACGTTATTTAAAGGTGGCGGCCCCAGAGGTTGATTTGCCATTTTCACCAAATAAGTGGTAACAATTAATGAACATATTAATTGTACACAGCACAATTAACCTGCCCAATAATGGCGCAAATCTGTGACTTATAGTTATACCGAGTAATTTATTATTGTACAAATAACATTTAATCCTGTTCCCTGGGGTGGTTAAAAAATGGGCATCTGTCAGGATTTTAACCGCTCCATCTGCATGAAATTAACAGATGATAGCAGCATTTTACCCGTTTAGGGCCAATTGTTGGTTTTTAGAGTTAAGTAATTGTAAATTCAGGGAACATTAACAATCGTTCATATGAAAGTTTTACAATTTACTATCCCTGTACCCCATGATAAGAGTGTGATAGCAGAAAAAGTTTCTCTTCCATACCATTATCCTTATCTGCACCGTCATAAAGAAATACAGATTACCTGGATCCAGAAAGGAGAAGGAACCCTGATTGCCGGCAACAACATGCACGATTATTCATCGGGCGACATTTTTTTACTCGGCGCCAATTTACCGCATGTGTTTAAAAGCAACCCCGAATATTTTGTAAACGGGGGCGATAAGCAGATTGAGGCCATATCTATTTTTTTTAACCCCGAAGGAACCCTGGCCCCCCTATTTGATTTACCCGAGCTAAAATCGAGCAAGATGTTTTTGCAGCAGCACCAGCAGGGTTTTAAAATACCCCATAGCGCGTCTGACAAGGTATCGCAAACCATGATAGCTTTACGAAACGCCGGTGGCACAGATCAACTTGTTCAGTTTTTTAACCTGCTTAAGGTGTTGGTGAATATGAAAGCAAAGCTGGATCCTTTATCAACCTATGGCAACCTGCCGGGCATTACCGAGAATGAGGGGATCAGGATAGGTAATATTTACAATTTTATCATGCAGCATTACAGCGAACAGATAACCCTGGAGGATGTTGCCAAAGTAGCCTTTATGACACCCGAATCGTTTTGCCGGTATTTTAAAAAGCATACCGGGCATACTTTTATATCGTTTTTAAATGAGATAAGGGTGAACGAAGCCTGTAAAAAACTGATAGCCCACAAGTTTGAGAGTATTAATACCGTGGCTTACAAATGTGGTTTTAAAAGTATCACCAATTTTAACCGGGTATTTAAATTTGTAATAGGTAACTCGCCCCGCGGTTACCTCGATTCGTATAACAATAACCTGGTAAGCCTGAGCAGGGCGGCAAGTTAACATACCCCAGGCAGGGTCAATTAATGCGACAGTCTTAAAGCTTTAAGCCTTGCGCTTTTTGCTTTAATCTTTTATATAAAACAGCTAACTTACCATCTAAAAACTAAACTGTGTTTACCATCACAAAAACAACCACTACCTTTTTCGCTGTACTTTGTTTAACAACCTGCTCATTGGCGGGCAAGGCACAAACAGCTACCGCTAACAATGCCCTTTATGAGCAAACCAGCGAAATGGCGGGCACCATCATTCGTTACGGGCAGGATATTAATGCCATAAAAGATTTTTACTCGCCTTATTATGTTAACGAGCATAACGAGGATGAGTATAAAATGAATGTGCTTAATTCGCCCGAGCAGCGCAAAAGGCTGGTTGAGATTGATAACGATTACCTGAAGCAACTGCAACAGGCCGATTTTGAATCGATGAGCATTTATGGTAAAGTAGATTATATTTTGTTGAAGAAACGCATCAACTTTGACCTGGGCGACCTGAAAAAGGAAGAGGAACAATATAACCAGGTTGCCAAATACCTTTCATGTGCCGATGGCATTTACGCCCTGGAAAAAAAACGCCGCCACGGCGATTTTATGGACGGCGAAAAGGTAGCAACCGAATTGACCGCCATACTGAAACAATTAAAAGCCGATACTGCGGCATATCATAAACTGCCCAGCCTGGATATGCCACTGGCGCGCATTACCAAAGAGGCGCTGGCAGGCCTTAAAGGGCGCTTAAAAGATTTTTATAGCTTTTACAATACATACGATCCTGCCTTTACCTGGTGGGTGCCCGCACCTTATAAAGCCCTTGATGCTGCCCTTGGCAAGTACAGCGATATCGCATTAAGCAAAGGCAAAATAATAACAACCCAAAAACCTGATAGCAGCGGTATAAAGGGCGTGCCTATTGGCCGCGATGCCCTGATAAGCCAGCTACAGGCCGAAATGATCCCTTATACACCCGAAGAACTGATTCAGCTGGCCAATAAGGAATTTGCCTGGTGCGACAAGGAAATGTTAAAGGCATCGCAGGAAATGGGTTTCGGCAGCGATTGGAAAAAAGCGCTGGAAAAGGTAAAGAATAGCTACGTGCCGGTAGGCCATCAGCCAGAACTGATTGTGAAATTATATAACGATGCCATCAGCTTCATTAAAGAACGCGACCTGATCACGATACCGCCATTGGCCGAAGAAACCTGGGGCATGACAATGATGTCGCCCGAGCGGCAATTGGTTAACCCGTTCTTTTTAGGTGGTAAAGAGATCATGATATCGTACCCAACCAATAGTATGGAAGCGCAGGATAAACTGATGAGCATGCGCGGCAATAACCCTTATTTTTCAAGAGGCACAGTTCAGCATGAATTAATACCCGGCCATAACCTGCAATACTTTATTAACAGCCGGTACAAAGCCTATAGGCAGGATTTTGTGACGCCATTTGGGGTAGAGGGATGGTCGTTATACTGGGAATTATTATTGTATGATAAGGGCTTCGCCAAAACACCCGAAGAAAGGGTTGGGATGCTATTTTGGCGCATGCACCGCTGCGCAAGGATCATCTTTTCGCTCAATTATCACCTGGGCAAATGGACGCCACAGCAATGTATCGACTTTTTGATTGACCGTGTAGGGCACGAAAAAGCCAACGCCGCAGGTGAAGTGAGGCGCTCATTTGAAGGGGGGTACAGCCCGCTTTACCAGGTAGCCTACCTGCTGGGCGGCCTGCAAATTATGGAGCTTAAAAAAGAGATGGTTGATAGTGGTAAAATGACCTACAAGCAATTTCATGATACGTTTATGAAGCAGAATCTTATCCCTATTGAAATGATGCGGGCCACATTTATCAACCAGCCGTTAACCAGGGATTTTACCACCAGCTGGAAGTTTTACGATTTTAATAAATAACAAATGCAGCCCGGTTTTAGCGCCGGGCTGCATTAAAAACATTCATCAATTTTCATCTGTCTCCGATGCGATACACTCGTTTTTGTTTGTTGCTGGTTTTTTCAGCTAACTTTAGCTATGCCCAAAAGCCGGCGGTTACACCATATTTGCCAACCCATCAACAAATGCTGCAGGCCTATGCCAATGCCGACAGGCTGGATTCTGCCTGGAAAAAGATCCCGGTTGTAACCAACATCAGGCCCAACTGGCAGGCAAACGGCAAGCAATTTTGGTATGACAAGCGTGCCGGGGCCGATGCTACTGAATATTACTTTGTTAATGCCGAAAAGCAAACCAAACACCAGGCCTTTGATACCAAACAAATGGCCAATGCAGTGGCTGCCGCGTTAGGGAAACCTGTGCCCGCAAATAAACTGCGCATCACGGCTATGTTTTATGGCGCCGATGAAAAGCAGATTACTTTTAAAACCGGCAAAAACTGGCTTAAATGCGATTTAAGTAATTACCATTGCGAAAAAACTACCGATACCGTTTTTAAGGATTTCGACCCAACCGCCCCGCTGCAAAAACGCACCTATCGCTGGGAGGCTAATGTTACCGATTCGGTTTCGCCCGATAAGCAATGGACGGCTTTTACCAGGAACGGGAATTTGTATGCCAGGGCCTTAAAGGGCTCTGCCGAAATACAGTTTACAACTGACGGTACTAATGATAAGCCGTATGCCGAAATCACATGGTCGCCGGATAGTAAGCATTTAGTGGCTTACCTTACCGATCCTAAAAAAACAAAAAAGGTATACTATGTATTAAGTTCGGTACCCGGCACTACAAGGGGCCAGCTCGAATCGCATGAGTACGACCAGCCGGGCGATGAATTCACATCGTACCAACCCTTTATTTTTAATATAACCGATAAAAGCAAACTGGCCGTTGATGCCGAAAAGATTGATTTTTTTGGAGCGCCCATACTGCACTGGCGCGATGGAAACAGCCGTTATTACACTTACGAAAAAGTTGACAGGGGACACCAACGGTTCAGGGTTATCGAAGTGGATGTACAAACAGGAAAAACCCGCAATATCATCGACGAAAAAACGAATACTTTTATTTATGAGCAAAGGCTGTATACGCATTATATGCCCAAAACGCATGAGGTAATATGGATAACCGAAAAAGATGGCTGGCGACATATTTACCAGGTTGATGAGCTTACCGGCAAAGAAAAGCTAATTACCAAAGGCAATTGGGTGGTACGTGATATTGATAGCGTTGACGTAAATAAAAGGCAGCTATGGTTTACCGCCAGCGGCAAAAACGCGGGCGAAGACCCTTACTTTATTCACTATTACCGTATGGGCCTCGATGGTAAGAATATGGTTGACCTTACCCCGGAAAAAGGGAATCACCGGCTTACTTTCTCTCCCGATAGAAAATATTATATCGATACTTATTCGGAAGTAAATGTCGCGCCGCGTATGGTGCTCAAAAATACAGCTACGCTGAAAACTGTTATGGAACTGGAACATCCTGATATAGCGCCCTTATTAAATACCGGCATAAAACTGCCCGAAGTGTTTGTAGCAAAGGGGCGCGATGGGGTAACCGATATATGGGGCGTAGTTTATCGCCCTGCCAATATGGACTCCGCTAAAAGCTACCCGGTAATTGAAAATATTTACGCCGGGCCGCAGGATTCATTTGTGCCTAAAAACTTTGCCGCCGTTAACGAAATGCAAAGCATAGCCCAGCTTGGCTTTATTGTGGTACAAATTGATGGCATGGGCACTGCAAACCGCTCCAAAGCTTTTCATGATGTATGCTGGCATAACCTTGCTGATGCAGGTTTTGCCGACCGTATTTTATGGATGAAAGCGCTGGCGGCAAAATACCCGCAGGCTGATATCAGCAGGGTGGGCGTTTATGGCACATCAGCAGGTGGGCAAAATTCGGCCGGTGCGGTATTGTTTCATCCCGAGTTTTATAAAGCGGCGGTATCTGCCTGCGGCTGCCATGATAACCGCATAGATAAGCAGTGGTGGAACGAGCAATGGATGGGTTACCCTGTAGGCCCGCATTATGCCGAACAATCAAACATCACCAATGCTGCAAAACTACAGGGTAATTTAATGCTGATAGTGGGCGAGGCCGATACCAACGTACCTCCCGAGTCCACCTATCGTTTTGCTGATGCGCTGATAAAAAACAATAAGTTTTTTGATTTGCTTACCGTGCCGGGCATGGGACACGGCGATGGCGGTGTTTATGGCCGTCAAAAGAAGCGCGATTTCTTTGTTAAACATCTCTTAAACGCCGAGCCGCCCGCCCGGAATAGTGGCGAAACATTGAGTGTAAATTAACGCAAAGACCGGGTAGAAGAGACAGGCCAAACACATATATAAATTGGGTTAACATAACTTAACACATTTTTAATATTTCATTTGTAAATATTTGATAATTAATATTTTATAATTTTCATGATTAACACTAAACTGACGTTTGGCGCAATAAAACGCATCCACTTTTTGTGCCTGTTGACGGCCCAAACAGGTACCGGAGAGATTTAAATCTGTCAACCAGGATCAGGTAGTAAGCACCAGGTTTGGTCAGCGATTTAACATAACACCCTGAATTTTAAAAGGATTGCAGGTAGAAGCTTTTTAATCCTTACAATCTTTAAATAACTGCTGAACGTCACTACTTCAAATAATCCGAAAACACTTGTTGCATAAAAGCCTTGGCATAATCCAACGTTTTATCAGTATAAGTTTTTGGAGCGTTTTTGTTTTGGATATAGCTAACCGTTTGGCCTGCGTTATCGTAAGTAACAGCCTGGTTGGGCAGCATAAAGCCCATGCCGTTATCCCAGTCAAAAAATGCGAAATCCAGGCTATAGGGATTCAGTAAATCCTTCGACCATTTGAATTGCTGATGTGGCAGGTTCAGCTGTGCCAACAGGGTAGCTGCTATATCCGTTTGGTTGCCCAGCTTTTTTATCCTCAGGCCGCGGTATTCCGGTTTAACGGCGTCGCCAAAAAACAGTATGGGGATGTGGTATTTACGTGGTTCGTAAGGTTCCGATTTATCCAGCGGTAAGCGATGCCCATGATCGGCCACTAAAATGAACAGGGTGTTTTTGTACCAGCTTTGTTTTTTTGCAGCATCAAAGTATTGTTTCAGGCTGGCATCGGTATAGTAGGCCGTACTCCTGAATTTGTTGCCCATATCATCGCCGGGGAAATGTGGAGGAACAGGAAGCTCAAAGGGCTCGTGGTTGCTTAGCGTTTGAACGTAGCTAAAAAACGGCTTTTGTACTTTGTTCAGGTAGCTGATATTCCGCCTGAATAAAATATCGTCGTGTGCGCCCCATTTGGAGTTCATTTCTTTGGCTTCAAAATCTCTTTTATCTACCAGGTCGGTTATTTTGTGGCTTAACAGGTAGGCCTTAAAGTTCATGAACTCGCTTTCGCCGCCGTAAAAATAGGATGTTCGGTATCCCTGGTCGGCAAAAACAGTGGATAGCGCCGGCAGGCGTTCCTGCCTTTCGTTATCAATGATAATTGTGCGCGTGGCCTGCGACGGGAAAGCGCTCATAATGGCTACAATGCCTTTGTCGGTACGGTCGCTGGCCGCATATGCGCTATCAAACAAAACCCCTTGTTTTATAAAATCTTCAAAGTTGGGTGCATCGCCCTTTTCGCCGCCTAATGATTCAATTAAATCGGCAGTAAAACTTTCCAGTTGAAAAATAACCACGTTTGGGCGGTTGGTTGTCAGGATATGTAAAGTGCTGTCTTTTTTTACGGCGTACATACTATCAACCATCGCCGAAGCCTTTTCGGCAGGCATAAACACGTAAGGATTACCCGGCGATTCCAGGTTTTCTACTACGTTCTGGATCAGGTTCCATTCGGTGTTTAATGCCGATTGGTTAAGGATAGGCTTTGGCGAGAAATAGGCATTGCTTTGGGCTATAGGCGCTACCTGCAGGCCACCACGGATAATGAGCAGGTTTACACCCAGTAATAAAACCACGATAATGGGCTTTACAATCAGTGGTGCGTTGGGCTTTTTAAAATCAAAATCGATAATGTATTTCGACAGAAAAACACCGCAGGCTATTAACGCCACAAACAGCACAAAAGTTAAAAACAGCGGCGACGAACTGGATGCCGCAAAAGCCTCGGATGGCGCGTTAAAGAAAACATCAAATGCCCTGAAATTTACCTTGGTACCCCATTCGCGGAAAATATTGAGGTTAACAACCGTTACTATAGCGATGATAACTACAGCCAGGTAAACGTAAAACCTGAGCCATTTACTGCCGATGTGCCCTTTAGTAAACCAGTTAACACAAAACACAAGCAAGGGTATTGAGCTGATGTATGCCGCAACCGAGGCATCCATCAGGAAGCCGTACTGAAAGGTTTGAGCTATCTCCGAAAAACTGGCACCACTAAGTTTGTTGCGAAAATAGACTTCGAACACCACACGGGTAATGATGGCCAGTATGATCCAGAAAATAAAAAAGCGGCAAAAACTAAAGAAGCTTCTCAACATCGGTTTCAAAAATAACTATTTAAACCTGATGTTAAGAAGCCTTTAATGTACGGTAAACACAATATGGACTTTAGCTGACAAGCATGCTTTTTAGCTCGGTACAAAGTACCTGTATCTCCGCCTCTGTGTTATAATAGTGCACCGAAGCCCTTACATTGCTTTGCAGATGGTTTTTATCCATATAAATAAGGGTAGATATAGCTTTGCCAACAGATACATTAATGTTTTTTTCGGCCAGTTTATTTTTTACAAATGAGCTCTCCAATCCCTTTGCCGAAAAAGTTACTATACCACATTGCTGCGCGCCAAAATCATGAACAGTAATGCCATCAATCGCGGCCAGTTCACTGCGCAACAGGGTGGCTAAGTATTGTATACGCGCCCAAATCCTGTCTACGCCGATGTTTAAGGCATAGTCCACGGCTTTACCCAACCCGAGGGTAAGGGCACGGTTTTTCTCGTACAGCTCAAATCGGCGGGCATCGCTTCGTGGTTTAAAATCATGCAGGCTTACGGTTGGCGCACTGTAGCCATCCATAAACAAGAGCTTCAACGAGTCCTGGATTTTCTTACGCACAAACAGAAAGCCTGTACCTCTTGGTGCCCGCAGATATTTACGGCCGGTTACCGATAGCATATCGCAACCAATCTCCTTTACATCCAGCGGGATTTGTCCGGCACTTTGGCAGGCATCAACCAAATATAAAATGTTGTGCCGGCGGGCTATTTTCCCAATCTCCACAATCGGGATCATCCCGCCTGCAGTTGAAGGGATATGCGTCATGGCTATCAATTTGGTTTTTGGCGATATTGCCTGTTCAAAAACTTCCAGCGGAAAATTGCCCTGTGCGTCGTTCGGTATTATTTTAAGGCTTACACCCAGCGTTTTTTGAGCGTTCAAAAAGCCGATGATATTAGTTACATATTCCATTTCGCAGGTAATAATCTCGTCGCCGGGTTTAAAATCAATACCGTTAAAGGCGATGCCCCAGGCGGTGCTTGCATTTTCAACAATGGCAATTTCGTCAGCATCGGCGTTAATGAGTTTGGCAACCAGGCTATAGGTATTATTTAATTGCTCCCGGTATTTATCTTCAATTTCATAGCCGCCAAGGGTGGCTTCTTCACGTAGGTAGATAATTACAGTATCAACCACCACATCGGGGTTAAAAGAAGCCCCGGCATTATTGAAATGAATTTTTTGAGTTGTGCCGTTGGTTTCGGCACGTAGTTGCTGTATTTCCTGTTCGCTTATAGGGCTAACTTGCATCGTGTTTTAGTTTGGTGTGTAAAGTATGTTATCGCTGTACCCTCAGGGTCTCCTTGAAAAGGGACCCTGAGGGCGCCTGCTAAGTCCTGCGTGCTATTTCAGGGCCCGCTTCGAGAGACCCTGAGGGGCCTGTATTATTTATTCAAAATTTATCTCCATCATAATATCGGCGCGGCCATAAGTGCCTGGCGTAACCGGGATTTCTGTAAAGCCTAATTTGTGATAAATGTGAACAGCGTTTTTTAGTATGCGGCTCGAAAAAAGGATGAGTTTTTTAACACCCATTTCCCTGGCTTTATCAATACCAGCCTGGCATAAAAACTGACCGGCACCACCACCATGATAAGCCTTATCAACAGCCATTTTGGTAAGCTCATAAACACCATCCTCAATAAAGCGCAGTCCTACTGTACCAATAATAGTATCGCCTGCGGCTGCAAAATAAATTTTACCACCTTGTTTTAGCATAGCTTCGTCGGGGTTTTCTAAAACCCATTTGTCCAGTGCTTCAACCACAAAAAATTCTTCGAGCCATGCTTTGTTGAATTTTTCAAAGTACGACTGATACTTTGGCTGATAATCAATTAATTGAAGTTCCATTTTTAATAAAATTTTGATCATTACAAAGTAAAAGCATCTGCGTATAGCAAAACAGATTCAGATTTGTTAATTTTGGCCATAACAGATTTTAAAATGGAGAAATTGATTGCCGGGGTTAACGATGATTTTTTATATGCGCAGATAGCTGCCCGTATTGAAACACAGATAAAACAGAATCTGTTAAAATCCGGTGATAAGCTGCCATCTGTAAGGGCATTAAGCCTTGAGCAGGGTATCAGCATCAGCACATCATACAAAGCTTATGTAGAACTGGAAAACATGGGCATGATAGAGGCCAGGCCCAAATCGGGCTATTACGTTAAGTTTTCACCGGCAAGGTTAACCAAAGCGCCCGAAACCAAACCTCCGCTAAAAAAAATAGAGCAGGCCACTGTTACCCAGATGATCGCGATGGTTTACCAAAACATGAGCGAGGAAAGTGTTATACGTTTGTCGCGCTCATCGCCGCCGCTAAGCCTTATCCCTATGGCTAAGCTCAGTAAATCCATGATGGAATCTATCCGTAAAAGCCCCACGGGTAATATCAATTATGAAAATTTGCAGGGTAATATTTCGTTACGCAAGCATGTGGCCAAAAACGCTTTTAATTGGGGCGGCAACATTACCGGGGACGATGTGGTAACCACGCAGGGATGCCTTGAAGCTCTGATATTTTGCCTGCGGGCGCTTACCAAACCGGGCGATACGGTTGCCATTGAAAGCCCAACCTTTTTCGGGATCTTTAATATAATGCTCAGCCTTGACTTGAAGGTGCTGGAAATTCCGGTTAATCCTGATACGGGTATTGATATTGATTACCTGGCCGAGGCTATGGATAAAGTGGATATTAAAGCATGCCTGTTTGTAACCAACTTTAGTAACCCGGTAGGCAGTTGCATGCCCGATGATAGTAAACAGCGATTGGTTAAGCTAATAACAAAAAGGCAGATCCCTTTGATTGAGGATGATATTTACGGCGAAATTTATTTTGGCAAAAGCCGCCCGCGTACCTGTAAAAGCTATGATACCGAAGGCTGGGTGCTGTTATGCTCATCTGTCTCCAAATCAATTGCGCCGGGCTACCGGGTAGGCTGGTGCATACCGGGCAGGTTTAAAGACCAGGTTATCAATATCAAAATGATGCATACTATCAGCTCGGCCACGCCAACCCAGGCAGCTGTTGCTCATTTTTTTGAAACAGGCCGATATGATTTGCATATGCGCAACCTGCGTAAAACATTGTACACCCAAAGCCTGCGTTATACCCAGGCTATTGCTACTCATTTCCCGCCAGGCACCAAAATAAGCCAGCCCCAGGGAGGCTATGCCCTGTGGATTGAGCTGGATAAAAATATTGATGCATTTGAGCTTTACCAGCTTGCCATTGCCCAAAACATCAGCATTGCGCCCGGTCAAATTTTCAGCACCGATGCTCGCTTCACCAATTTTATCCGCATTAGTTTTGGTTTAACCTTTGATGGCGCAGTGGAAAATAGCTTTAAAGTTTTAGGAGATTTGATAAGGCAATTGGGATGAAATATCAGTGTCGTGTCAACGACAAATTGACCGATCGTTTTTAGCCTAAAGTCCTAAGTTCTAAGTCAAAAAAAATAACTTTAGACTTACGACTCAGTACTGTTGACTTAATACTACCCCGGTTTCAACTGTCGTCAAAAGATCATAAAAACGGTAAATATATAACCGCTTACACAAACGGGGTATCTTTGCGGCTTATTTAATAATTGACCGGAAAAAAGAGCTTTAGATAGCCCTTTCCACCCGTTCAGTAAATTTAATTAATATGTACTCAACGCTTTCTGTGCCAAAAACAATTAAACAACGGCACCAGGGTATTGCCAATTTACTGGCTTTTGCATTAATACCACTTTCGGGCTTTGCAACTGATATATACATCCCGTCGTTACCTACCATGGCTGCCGAATTGCATGTGAGCAGTATCCAGGTGCAGCTTACTTTAACCTTGTTTTTAATAAGCTACGGCGTTACCCAACTATTTATTGGCAGCGTGCTTGATAGCTTTGGCCGGTACAATATAAGCCTGGCGTGCCTGGTGCTTTTTGCTGTTGCCAGTATTATTATAGCCACCTCTGCCAATATTTATGTAATATACCTCATGCGGATAGTACACGGTATTACCGTAGCTGGTGTAATTGTTTCCAAGCGCGCTTATTTTATCGATCTTTTTTCGGGCGAAAAGCTGAAGCATTATCTTAGTATGTTTTCTATCATCTGGTCTACCGGGCCAATTGTAGCGCCTTTTATTGGCGGATACCTGCAAACCGGTTACGGTTGGAAATCAAACTTTTACCTCCTGGCCATATTTGCAGCAGTATTTGTGGTTTTGGAGTTGATCTTCAGCGGTGAAACTTTGAAAAACTTTTCGGCATTCCATATCAAAAAGATCGGTGGCATTTATGCGGACATGATAAAAACCACCAGTTTTACCCTCGGTCTTATTATGTTGGGGCTTGCATACTGTATGGTGATGATCTATAACATGACAGGTCCTTTTATTATAGAGCATACTTTGCATCTATCGCCTGTTGTAGCGGGTTACAGCTCCCTGGTGTTGGGCATAGCCTGGCTTATAGGGGGGCTTATTGGTAAAGCCACCATCAACAAACCATTTTTTAACCGCATGGTGGTAAACCTTACCCTGCAGGTAATATTTGTAATAGTTATGCTGATAAGCATGAGGTATATAGCCAATTTATATACCATTATATTTTTCGCTTTTATAATCCATATAGCGGCAGGGTTTACTTTTAATAACTTTTTTACTTATTGCTTAAGCCGCTTCCCAAAAAACGCCGGTATAGCCAGCGGACTTTCGGGCGGGATAAATTATGTTATCGTATCGTTTTTTAGCTATGGCATTGTTTTTCTGCTGCCCGCTAAAGATGAACATAACCTGGGATACAGCTATTTTATACTGATCGTGCTATCGGTTATAGTGATGCTGATATTAAAAATGAAGAAGGAGCTGCTGAGCGAAGGAGTATAAGCTATTAGGCGTTTACCATTGCCAGTACAGCCGGTTCTGTAACCGGCCTTTTCTTTTTAGGTTTTTTGTTGCGTTTGCCCCACCATATTAAAAAGCCGGTAACAGGCAGCGATGCACATACCAGGCTTGCCAAAAAAGCCAGTATTTGCGTACCCGGCCCATATAGGCGGCCCGTATGAATGTACAGGTTAGAGTTGCGCCATTTCATGCCCAGCGTTTTTTTGCTGTGCGGTATAGCTGTTACCAGTTTGCCCGTGCGGCCATCAAAAAAGTAGTAACTGATGCCATTCCAGCCATCGCTGCGGTGTTTTAAGTATACAAATGCCATCACCATTTTATCTTTCCTGTTGGGTATATCCAGCCCTATTTGGGTCCAGTTGCCATTTAATTGTTTGAGTAGGTTTTGATGGATGATGTCCATTTTGTTCAGGGTTGAATCGGCTGTGCTGATAACCGGCAATACGCGCGAAAACTGCGGTTTTTCCTTTGTGCCAAGCATATTATAAATGCCCTTTTCCCACCATTTGAACGACCATACCAAACCGGTTACAGCAATAAGTATGGCAATGGGCAAAACATAAAATCCCAGGCTGTTATGCACATCATAATTTACCCGTTTAAACCTGGCATTCCATTTTATGGTAATGCTTTGTTTAAACTGCCTGTAATTTTTGGGCAGCCAGAGTATAAAGCCGGTGATCATCATCAACAGAAAAAGCAGGACACAGCTGCCGACAATAACACTGCCCACCGGCTTTACCAGTAACAGCTGACGGTGCAGCTGCTCAACAACGTTAAAAAACTCGTACCTGAAATCGATAGTACCCAAAACTTTGCCGGTGTATTGGTTTACGTAAACATAATCATAGTACTCAAACTGGCTGAAGTACCACAAAGTGATCTTTTTTTTATCATTCACTTTAAAACCCGAAAACACAAAGCTTTTATCATCTTCGGTTATTTTAATACTGCTGAGCTTTTTATGGGGGCCAACTGCTTTTTGTGCAATAGCAAGCAATTCAGAAACCGGCCTTGCGGGGCCGGTTTTCTGAACGCTTACTATATCCTTGTGTACAAAATCAAATATCTCTTTATCAAACACGTAGATACAGCCCGTTACCGAGACGATAACTACTACGATGCCGGTTACCAGGCCAATCCACAAATGCAGCCAGCCGGTTATCTTTTTAAAGTTTGATTTTGCCATTACAAGGTGTATCCAAGCGTCAGCAAATAGTTCCTGGGTGCACCGGGGAACAGTCTTATATAATCATATCCGCCCACCCAATACTTTTTACCGGTAATGTTGTTGGCATTAAACTGTAACTGAACTTTACCAATATTATAAAATAGCGCAGCATCAACCAATATATAATCGGGAATGCTTTGGGTAAGGTTGATGGATAGTGTGCGTTTATCAATATAGTTGGCGCCCAAACCTATGCCCAGTCCGCTAAATGCGCCGCGGATAATATTATACCTCGTCCAGATGTTGGCCATGTTTTTAGGGGCGTTTGGTTTTTGCAAACCCACCTCGGCAGCAACACCACTTTCGGTAATTTTAGCATCATTGTAGGCATATGACGCCAGCATGCTCCAGTTTGGCAGTATGCGCCCGGTAATATCAAACTCAAATCCTCGTGAACGTTCTTTACCAACCGGCCTTAACAGGTCTGGCTGATCGGCCACACCGGCATTGTAAAGGGTGTTTTTTTGCTCAATCTGGTAAACAGAGGTTGTGATGGATAGTCTGTCGTCAAACCAGCTGCTTTTGGCGCCCAGCTCTATCATGTTGCTGGTAACCGGGGCAAATGGTCCGCCGGCATTAGGGTTAGCAATGGTTGCCGCGGTTTGCGGGTTATAACCCATTACATAAGTACTGTAAATATTAATGTTTTTAGTAGCGGTATACACTAAGCCAAAGCGGGGCAGCCACGCGCTGGAGTGCGTTTTTTGTTGTGTTGAAGTGGCATAATTTGCAAAATCGGTATAATACTCGTAGCGGATGCCGGCCAGTGCCTGCAACCTGCCCAGCTTTAACTGATCTTGTACATACCCGGCATTAAGGTAGTAATAGGTTGGGTTAAGTACGTTTTGCGAAAAAAGCGCCTTGCTGTCGTCCTGTAAACGTTGCGAGTTGATGGCATTATTCAAATCAAAAGAGGGTACGTTGGCAACCGGGTTACCCTTGGTATCCCGTAAATACTTTAAACTGTCTTTTACTACATAGTTGGCAATAGTACCTGTATTAGCTGCATTCCGATAGCCCGAGGCGGTAAGTTGTGACGCGCCTACCGGCATTTTTTCGCTGCCATAATCATAGCCTGCTACAATTTTATGTTCTATAGGGCCTGTTTTGGCGTTGTAATTAAAGTAACCGCTAAAATTATCAATGTAGCGTTTTCGCTTGCGCTGAAATATCTGCATGGCTACCAGGTTAGGAATATCATTGCCCAGCTTGTCTTTTGCGTAGGCATTGGCGCTGCGGTGTTCAAGCAGGTCCTCGCTGTACCCGGTTTTTGAGTAAGCGGCATTAAAGCTCAGGTTGTTATTAAACTGGTGATTGACAGACAAGGTAACAATATATGTCTGCTCGTTCAAAAAATCATTGGCGGCACTTAGTGCCAGTGATTGTGGGGTTGAATACAGGTCGTTGCCGATTACAGACTGACCCCTGTCGAGCCTGCTGCGCGAGCTGTTGTAAACCATATCGAAATTGATGTGTGTTTTTGGTGACGCGATGAATGATAAGGAAGGAGCAATGATCACGTTTTTATCAAACTGCAGATCGCGGAAAGAGTTGGCATCTTCATACCCTAAATTAAGGCGGTATAACAGGGAGCTATCTTTGTTGGCAGGGCCGGTAAAATCGGCCAGCCCCCTGAATGTGTTAAAACTGCCCAACGAGAAACTCAGCGTTCTGCGGGTTTCGTTCAGCGGTTTTTTGGTTACACGGTTAACCACACCTCCGGGACTTGCGTTACCATACAGGGCGGATGATGGCCCCTTCAGCACTTCAACGCGTTCCAGGTAATTGGTTAGGGGCTGTTTCCAAAATCCGGTACTGGTGCGCAGCCCGTTTACAAGCTGGGTATTGCTTTGTCCGTTAACGCGAAAGCCCCTGATGGTAAGGTCATCATAAAAAGTGAACTGCGAAACACCGCTAAAGTTTTTAACCACATCGCCAACACGTACTGCACCCTGGTCGGCCATCAGTTCTTTACTGGCGTAGGATACAGATTGTGGCAAATCTTTAATATCAGTTTCGGTTTTGTTACCTATAAAAGTGGCTTTGGTTTTATATGTTTTTTCTTTACGCCCAATTATTTCTACCTGCTGCAGCGAAGCGGCATCTTCCTGCAAAACAACGTTTTCATCAATTACAGCTCCCGGTGCAATTACAATTTGTTTGCTGATCTCTCTGAAGCCTACAAAGTTGTAATGAATAGTATACCTGCCGGCGGCTACATCCAGTTTAAAATCGCCTTTATTACCGGCTGATGTGATATAGTTGGTGCCATCAATTGATATGGTTGTACCTGGCAGTGGTTTATTCTCCCTGTCTTTTACATGGCCCTGTATCGATGCTTTTTGCTGGGCTTGTGTTATAAGGGGAGAGATTACGAGGAGTGCGAAGGAAGCAAGAAGTGTAGTAAGGTTATTCTTCATTATTATTTTTATTTAGACTTATTATAAATAATTGCAAAAGTAATTTTTATTTAGCTAAATGCAAATCCTATTGAAACCTTTTGGCAATAAAGTATGAGAAGGGCGAATAGGTGTTATAATGATAGCTTTCGTTTACTGGTGGCCTTCCCTGTAAAGCAACAATTCAGGCGATTTGCTGACGATGACGTTATCAGCAGCCATACGAGTAGCCGCCAGCCAGGCTAAAAAACAATAATGATATTGCTGCAAATGGTTCTGTTGCAGGAGACGGGATAATAATTATTCACCCCTGCAGGGGCTGCATGGTTAATGTCGTTGATGTAATTCCATAAAATATTGACTCCGGTTACTCCCGGTAAATGTGCCCGTGGGTTAAAGAATCCGAATGGAGGCAAATCGCTTAATAAACAAAAATCACCACGCAAAAAACCCGTATTCTTTCTGGGAATACGGGTGCAATAATTATATTATTAAAAGGGGGATTACAATTTACTTAACGTCCCACCAAAGCCTGTCAGTCAGCTTAGCTGTTTGCTGCGGTTGCGGGTTCGAGGTAATTTCGGCCTGCGGATATAATACCCTGCGTGGTATGGCCGATAACGCGTTTGGTACCGCGGGCAAAACAGGATAACCGGTGCGCCTATAGTCGGTAAAATTTTCCAGTGAAAGGAAGTTGGCAATACCTTTTTCTTCGATGATCAACTGCTCGGCATTGCTGGCGGTTAAGGTTCTTGAGGCCAGGTAAGCGTTGGCTTTGTCTGTACTAACACCAAGCTTTGTCATGTGCGATAAAACCGCGCTTTGGTAAACAGGCGCCGCGCTTGTATAGCCCGATGTTATCAGTGTAGCCTCGGCCTTTAAAAACAATGCTTCCGAATAATTTACAATGTAATTGGTGGCTCCGGTGGCGCCATAAAAGTCGCCGGGACGTGAGTAATCTTCCAACTGACCAATTGTATTTAGGCCCTGTCCCAGCCCGGTGTAAAGGCCCGTTGCTGTAGCCGGAGCTACCATAGCACTTAAGCGTGGATCGCTACGGGTTGAAAAACCATTAACAAAAGTACTACCCAAAACAACCGTACTGGCCGATATAAAGTTTTGCTGCCATGGATTTTCGCCACCAGCCGCGCCTGTATAAGCCATTTTAAAGTCATCATCGTTTGATTGCATGCCTTTTTCCAACGCTGTAAGTGCCAGCTGAGCCTGCGTTGAGGCGGTGTAACCCGGCGCTTTAGTTAGGTGCATATAATAACGCGCTTTTAAAGTGTAGGCCAATTTTGTCCATTTACTCATATCGCCGGCGTAAAAAAAGTCGTCGCCGCCAGGTTTTACCGTACCGTTTTTGGCAATATCGGCAATACCGGCATCCAATAAACTTTGTATCTGGGTATAGATATCTTTTTGGGCATCATATACGGGCGTAAACTCAGCGCTTCCCTTAAAAGCCTGCGAATAAGGCATATCTCCCCAGAGGTCGGTGCCGGTACCCAGGCAATATGCTGTTAATATTTTAGCTATGCCTGCATAATTTGATTTACCATCGGCCGTAGCTTTTTGATTTAGCGTTACCAGGTTATTCAGGCAGGTTACATACAGGTTGCCCCAGTCGCCATCCATATCCGAGTTATACATCAGGTACGTGCCTGCATTGGGTGCTACCTGGTTAAGGGCAGCAACCTGCATGTATTCCTGTACAATTACGGCCACGTTACCCGCATACAGGCTTGATGATATATCCAGTTCAACCGGCGCCAGGATCTGGGCCTCGGCCACGTCAACGGGCTGATTGGGATTTTGATTTACATCGATATATTTTTTACACCCCGAAGCACTTATCAGGATACATGATATTAAAATCATTGATATTTTTTTCATGATACTTTTTTGTTTGATAAATGGATTAAAGTGTGAATTTTAAGCTAAAGTCGATTGAACGGGAAGTTGGGGTAGAGAAGGAATAAATACCCTGTGCACCGTTTGACGCACCAAATGAGCTTACTTCCGGATCGCCGCCGGTAAAGTGCGGCGCATAAATCCACAGGTTACGACCGGTTACACTAAAATTAAGCGTTTTAAAAGGTGTGCTTTTTAACCACAACGGTTTTACAGTATAGCCAACACTCACATTCCTCAATTTAATATAGGTACCATCCTGTATTACCGATTCGGTGATGCCGTTTATACGCTGGTAATATGCCTGGCCGTTAACAGAGATAGTATTTGGCTGGCCTGTTGTAGCGCTTATACCGTCAACCACTCTCGGGCCGCGGTTTTCGGTAACTTTGGGCGTACCATAAAAGTATCCGTAGCCATCAACATTGTTCTGAATATCGCCGCCTTTTTTCACATCAAAAAAGAAGCTCAGGTTAAATTGTTTATAACGCAGGTTACTGCTGAAACCGCCGGTCCAATCAGGATTGGTGTTACCAATTATACCCTGTGTATCGTCGGCATAAGGTAAACCACCGGCATCAATCAATAATTTACCCTGAGCATTGCGTGCATAACGCGTGCCGTATATAATACCATAAGGCTGGCCTACAATAAGCGAGGTAAAACCGTTGCCCAGTTGTTGCAAATCGCCATAAAGGTTTAACACCTTGTTACGGGTACGCGTAAAGTTCATGGTTACCGACCAGTTAAAGTCTCTGGTTTTAACGGGCACCACAGTAAGCAACAATTCAATCCCTTTATTTTGCATTACACCGGTATTTACCGTTGTACCGCTATAACCGGTAGAAGGGGCTATACTTACGCCTGGAATAATACCGTCTACGGTCTTCTTAGCAAAATATGATGCTTCCAGGCTTATCCTGTTGTTAAAAAAGCCTGTTTCGAAACCTGCTTCAAACTCGTTTATTCTTTCGTTTTTCAGGAAAGAGTTACCCAATGTTGAACTTAGCAAGAATCCAGACTGGCCCTGGTAAGGGAAGGTAATATTGCGGATGGTTTGGCTATAGTAAGGTGTAGTAAGTGAATAAGCACCTACGTTACTGCCGCCAACTGTTGCATATGAAACCCTGAATTTACCCAGGTTCATCACATCCTGGAAATCTTTGGAGAAAAATTCCGAAAATATGAAGCTGGCCGCAGCCGATCCGTAAGGATAAAAATTATTGGATGTTGAAAGTACCGAACTTCCATCATACCTGCCGGTGAGAGAAAGTATCAGGAATTTTTTATAATCGATGTTGGTTTGCAGGTAAAAACCTATTCTACGCACCAACGCATGGCTCTCAGAATAACTTACCGTAGATGCCGAACTAATGTTATCTAAATCGGCCACCGAAAGGCCAACGCCGTTGGCATATGAATTTTCGGTATACTGCGAAAAAATATTGTTTCCCAAAACACCATCAATGTTAAAATCGCCAAACTGATGGTTACCGCTGATGATCAAATCGTTATTAATCTGCCTGAAATTGGCGTTATTAACTACAATACGGCCATTGGGGTTAGATACCGAGTTGGCAGATTCATGGTATTTATCCTGCTCAACATATACATCGGCACCAAAACGCTCAGTTACGGTAAGCCATTTTAAAGGCTTGTAATCTGCGGTAAAAGTTGGCATAAAGCGGTTTACGCCAGATTTGTTCGAGATGTTATTTAATACCCAGTAAGGGTTATTCCTTGAGTAACGGTACAAGCGCTGCGTTCCGTCGGCATTTTCATAAGGCAACAGGTTGTACGATATAGGGGCAGTAAAAATTGTCCATACCGGGCTCTCTAAAGCCCATCCTTCGGGCAGCCTGTCGTTTTGCGAATTGGAATAATTTAACTGGAACGTGGTGGTCAGGTTAGGCAGAATCTTTGCACCATATTTAGCAAATAACGAATTACGGATAAACGAGGTAGTTGGTACCGTGCCTTGCTGATTAAAATTAGAATACGATATATAGTAGTTTGAAGCTTCACCGCCGCCATTAATGCTCACCACATTATTATAGGTATGGCCGGTTTTAAAGAACAGGTCTGATTGATTATATTTTTTTGCAGCCTGGCCGTTTATCTTCAGGGTATCCATCAGCGGCCCCCAGGAGGTGCTGGTTTTTAAAGTTGTACCATCATAAAACTGTCCGTTTGTTCCCTGGGCATATTTGCTCTGGATTTGTGGCAGCAAAGGATTTTCCGACGAAAAATCAGACGAGAAACTGACGGTAGCTTTTTTGCCGGCCGACCCGGTTTTGGTGGTAATGATAATAACACCATTGGCACCCAACGAACCATATAATGCAGTCGCAGCCGCACCTTTTAACACGTTGATGCTTTCAACAATGTTAGGATCCAAATCGGCAATCCTGCTTGTACCCGGGCCGGAGTTAAGGTTACCGGTTTCGCTGTTATCAATCGGGATACCGTCAATAACCATCAGCGCGTTGTTATCGCCATAAAATGACGATGCGCCCCGAACTACAATACGGGTAGAGCTGCCCGGGTTACCCGATGAACTGGTAATTTGCACACCAGATACTTTACCGGCAATATCGTTAACAATGTTAGGATCTTTTCCCTGTACCAGCTCGGCGCCTTTTACTTCCTGGCTGCTGTAGCTTAGCACCCTTTTATCGCGTTTTATGCCAAGTGCCGTAACCACAACTTCGCTAATCGCCTGGTTGTCTTCGGGCAAAACAACATTAATCTCGGTTTGGCCGGTAAGCTTAATTTCTTTGGGGATATAGCCAATGGCCGAAAAGTTAAGCGTGCCGGTACCCGGGTAGCTGATGCTGTAGGCACCATTAATATTGGTACTTACACCTTTGTTGGTGCCTTTTAATCTGACGGTGACGCCAGGCAGGGGTAAGCCTTTATCGTCAGATACTTTTCCTTTTACTGTAACTGTTTGTGCATTAGCATTTAAGCAAAATACAAACAAGGCTACTAAAGGCAAAATGAACTTTTTTAGTAATTGTTTCAACTTCATAAATTAAAGTTTTGGGGTTAAAATCTATTTATTTACAACCTGATTTTCAGATATGTAAATCTATTTGCCCCCAACACTGCATTTTTTACAAAATTTTGCCAAAGCTGCCCGTATATTAACTTTCTTATTACAATGGCATTAATAAATTGTAATTATTGCATAAAGCCCGGCAATAATGGCTACTTTACTGTTAACATTAATAAAACCTCAAAAACGCCAATACCGCAAAAAAAGAGCTAATATCCGGCTAAAACCTGCCAATTATTATCCATAAACATTCATTTCATCCCGGTAATTTTATAAATTGAATTTATAGTGTTAACCTTATGCTAATGTTTGTAAACAAGTATTTTAAAATAAGCTGCTATGCCGTTGCATGCTTTATTGCTGCCGAAAAAACGCAGGCGCAATCTTACGTACCTGAATGGAACGATACCCGCTTTAAAGTAAAACCTATTGTTCCGGTTAAGGCCTATAGCTTTGACTTAAAAGATGTACAACTTTTAGAAAGTCCCTTCAAAAAGGCTATGCTGGTTGATGCCGCTTATTTATTAACTATCGAGCCAGATCGATTACTGTCGGGTTTCCGTTCTCACTCGGGCCTACAGCCTAAAGGGAAAATATACGAAGGCTGGGAAAACTCGGGCCTGGCCGGGCATACTTTGGGGCACTACCTATCGGCCATTGCCATGCACTATGCATCAACCCGCGACCCAGAGTTTTTGAAACGTACAAACTATATAGTAAGCCAGCTGAACGAATGCCAGGTGGCGCGTAAAAGCGGCTATGTTGGCGCTATACCCAAAGAAGATACCATTTGGGCCGAAGTAGCCAAAGGCGACATCCGTTCCCGCGGGTTCGATTTAAATGGCGGCTGGTCGCCGTGGTATACGGTACATAAGGTTATGGCCGGGCTTTTGGATGCCTATTTATATACTAACAATACACAGGCCCTCAAAATATGCCAGGGCATGGCCAACTGGACAGGCGAAACCATCAAAAACCTTGACGACGACAAGCTGCAAAAAATGCTGCTTTGCGAATACGGCGGGATGGCCGAAACCTTGACCAATTTATACGCCATAACCGGTGAAAAAAGATACCTGGATCTATCGTACAAGTTTTACGATAAGCGCATATTAGACCCGCTTGCCCAAAAGAACGACATATTGCCCGGTAAGCACTCTAATACCCAAATTCCTAAAATCATAGCCAGCGCCCGCAGATATGAACTTACCGGTGATGGAAAGGACAAAGCCATAGCTGATTTCTTTTGGGAAACCGTTACCGGCTTTCACTCCTACGCAACCGGCGGTAACAGTAATTACGAATACCTTACCGAGCCGGGCAAACTAAATGACAAGCTTACCGAAAACACTACCGAAACCTGCAACACCTATAATATGCTAAAGCTTACCCGCCATTTATTTGCGGTTGAGCCTTCGGCAAGGTTGATGGATTATTACGAAAAGGGCTTATACAACCACATCCTGGCATCGCAAAACCACGAAACAGGCGGGGTATGTTATTTTGTGCCTTTGCGCATGGGCGGTAAAAAAAGCTACAGCACCCCCTTTGATGATTTTACCTGCTGCGTAGGCTCGGGTATGGAAAACCATGTAAAGTATAACGAAAGCATCTACTTCAGGGGTGCCGATGGGAGTGTTTATATCAACCTGTTTATTCCGTCGGTATTAAACTGGAAGCAGAAAGGCCTGAGCATTAAACAGGAAGGTAATTTGCCTTCGGCAGATCGGATGGCTTATACTATCACCCTTGCAAAACCGTCTACATTTGCTATCCGCATCCGCAAACCCAAATGGACAGGCAACCCTACAATCAGTATCAACGGAAAAACACAACAGCTTACTCCTGATGCGGAAGGCTATTTTGTATTGAACCGTAAATGGCGCAATAACGATAAAGTAACGTTTACTATGCCCGAGAGTTTATATACCGAGGCCATGCCCGATAATGCCAACAGGCGCGCTATATTTTACGGCCCGGTTTTGTTAGCCGGCGTTTTAGGCAACACCGAGCCCGACCCGTTAAAAGGAGTACCAGTTTTTGTAACCAGCGAAACCGACCCTAACAAATGGCTGCAAATGGTTGATAAAACCCAGTTAAGCTTCCGTACCGAAAACGTTTCAAAACCCGAAGAGGTGAAGCTGATCCCCTTTAACCAAACCAAAGATGAATATTACTCGGTTTATTGGGATGTATTTACACCGGATGCCTGGGTAGTACAACAAAAAGCCTATGATGAGCAAAAGAAAAAACAACAGGAACTGGAAGCCCACACTACCGATGTTTTACGCATAGGCGAAATGCAACCCGAGCGCGACCATAATTTTGCCGGCGAGAACACCACCGCCGGCGAGGACCATCAAAAGAAATGGCGGTCGACAGAAAACGGCGGCTATTTTACCTATGATATGAAAGTTGATGCCAATACCCAAAACACACTCATTAACACGTATTGGGGTATGGATAACCGCGGCCGCACATTTGATATTATGATAGATGGCACCAAAGTGGCAACCGAGGATTTAAACAAGTACAAAGAGAGCCGTTTCTACGACATCAGCTATCTGATCCCCATTGAGTTAACCAAGGGCAAGCAAAAAGTAAGCGTTAAATTATTACCTAAAAAAGATAACAGTGCCGGCCCCGTATATGGCAGCCGCATGGTAAAAAACTAAAATATGATGACCAGTAAAATTAAAATAGCCTGCCTGTTGTCGGCATCGGTATTAGGTTTAAGCAGCAACTTATTTGCCCAGCAAAAGGATTATCCTATTCAACCTGTAGCATTCACCAATGTGCAGGTAAACGATAAATTCTGGCAGCCTAAAATGGCGGTAAATGCCAATGTAACTATCCCGTATGTACTTGCCCAGTGTAAAAAGAACGGCCGCATGGATAACTTTTTACGCGCCGCCAAACAATTAGATGGCGATAAGCTAAGTGAGTTCCCGTTTGACGATACCGACGTATACAAAGCCATTGAAGGGGCATCCTATTCCATGCAAAACAAAAAGAACCCTACGCTGGATAGATATATCGATACGCTCATTGGTATTATTGGGGCCGCGCAGGAACCGGATGGTTACCTGTATACCTTCCGCACGGTACACGCCAAAAAACCTCATGAATGGATAGGCGACAAACGCTGGGTGAATGAAGAGGTATTGAGCCACGAATTGTATGATTGCGGGCACCTGTACGAAGCCGCCGTAGCACATTACCAGGCTACCGGCAAACGTACTTTGCTTAACATCGCCATAAAAAATGCCGACCTTTTGGTAAAAACCTTCGGGCCGGGCAAAATTGAAGAGTATCCCGGTCACCAGATTGTGGAGATAGGCCTATCCAAAATGTACCGTGTTACCGGCAAAAAAGAATACCTCGACCTGGCCAAATTCTTTTTGGATGTACGCGGCCCCAAAGGCGAATCATACAACCAGGCCAATAAAAAAGTGGTTGACCAGCACGAGGCCGAAGGCCACGCCGTACGTGCAGCCTACATGTATACCGGTATGGCCGATATTGCTGCCTTAACCGGCGATACCAAATACCTGAGCGCCATTGATGATATCTGGGGCGATGTGGTTAACAAAAAATTATACATTACCGGTGGTATTGGCGCAACCGGCAATGGCGAGGCTTTTGGCGAGGCTTACCAGTTGCCCAACATGTCGGCCTACGCCGAAACCTGTGCTGCTATAGGCAATGTATACTGGAACAACCGAATGTTTTTACTCCATGGCGATGCTAAATATATTGATGTGCTGGAACGTACGCTGTACAACGGCCTGCTTTCGGGCGTTTCACTGAGTGGCGACCGCTTTTTTTACCCTAACCCACTGGCATCCATGAACCAGCACCAGCGCAGCGCCTGGATAAGCTGCGCCTGCTGTATCAGCAACATGACACGCTTTTTGCCATCGTTACCCGGCTATGTTTATGCTAAAAACAAAAACGACCTGTATGTTAACCTCTTCATGAGCAATACCAGCAACATTAAGCTAACATCGGGAAATGTAAACATTGTACAAACCACCGATTACCCTTGGAAAGGCAAGGTTGATATTACCGTTAACCCGGCAAAAGCAACAGTCTTCACCTTAAGGATACGCATCCCCGGATGGGCCAAACAGCAGCCTGTTCCCGGCGATTTATATTCATTTATGAATAACGTACAGCTGCCTGTTGTACTATCTATCAATGGCAAAGCAACCTCATTTGTAATCGAAAAAGGGTACGCCGTACTAAAACGCAGCTGGAAAAAAGGCGATAAGGTAAGCCTTAACCTCCCTATGGAAACTGAAAAGGTATTAGCCAACCAAAAGGTAAAAGACGACAGGGATCGTTTTGCCTTTGAGCGCGGCCCTATTGTTTATTGCCTGGAAGGCCCCGATAACCGCGACAGCCTGGTGCAAAACATCATGATAGATAAAAACGCCATAGCAAACGCCAATTACCAGGCCGATCTCTTGAACGGCGTAGATGTTATTAATGCCGAGGGCAAGAGCACCAAAAGGCAACTCAACAGCGATAAACTGACCGAAACCAGCCAACAGGTAAAGGCCATCCCCTACTACGCCTGGGCTAACCGCGGGCCAAGTGAAATGACGGTTTGGATCCCTTATGAGGCATCAGCTTCAAGGCCGCAGCCGGCACCTACCATTGCAAGTACCAGTAAAGTAAGTGCATCATTAAAAAATAAAAAGATGTTTGCATCTATAAAAGACCAGTATGAACCGGCCAGTTCAAACGATAACAGCTTTCCCTTTATGCACTGGTGGCCAGCTAAGGATACCAGCGAATTTGTTCAGTACGATTTTGACGCGGCACATACCGTAAGCGAATCAAAAGTTTATTGGTTTGACGATGGACCCTGGGGTGGTTGCCGTATCCCGGCATCGTACAAAATATTGTATAAAAAAGATGGGCAATGGGTACCGGTAAAAAACACAACGCCTTACACCATCAGCAAGGATAGCTTTAATACGGTAAGTTTTGAGCCGGTAAGTACTACCGCTTTACGGATGGAAATTCAGCTTCCGGTTGATAATTCGGCCGGTATCCATGAATGGGCGGTCAAATAACATTGAATAATATTCCAGTCCCCCTTTAATCATTAAGAAATATTTGTGCCCGAAACGGAACATTGCAATTGTAAATCAATTGCAATGTTCCGTTTTCTTTTCACACTTTATTTACAATTTAATCGGAAACTAACCAAAATAACATCGCGACTAAAATTCGATGTTAAACTTGTCTCTTCATTATTATGAAAGGTGGAGAGATATGGAAAAAAGAATTTACCATACGGCTATCCCGGGCATCAGGACAGCCCTATTTATCATCGTTGGCTGCCAATGGTTTATGGCACATGCCCAAACACTTAAAACGGGTTCTCTTAAATACCTAATGGCCTCCAATGGATTCAATGGCTGCATTGCTTTGGGCAAAGATATCGGCACACTGCCATACGGTAAATTAACATACCTCGACGGAGATAGCCGCATTGATGCCGACAGTTGCATAAAATATGCCTATAACGAGCCTTATGCTTTTACACTTGGCGATAGCATAGACCTTGACATGGTAGCTGTACGTGCCTATAAAGATAGCATAGTGAACATTTACCTGTTTTTTAACCTTTCGGATGCATATAAAGTATTAAAAAAATTCATCAGCCTATATGGCCAGTTTACCGAGAAGCCAGATAACTACTCGGATATTTATAACTGGAATTCAAGCCAGGTAAGCCTTTCGTTACGCTACCAGTGCAAGGCCGATCTGGGTGTCGCCATTTTTACATGCAAAAAGCTGGAAGCCGAAATAGAGGCCGATAAACAAAGAGCAATCAGGCGGTATTATAAACAGGCATTATCCCTCAATTACTAAACCGCTTTTTTCATTCAGTTCGGCTTTAAGCATTGTACTTATATATTGTCATTAACTGTTAAGGCATGTATTGCCTTAAATATATCTTACTGAAATTCACGCTACCGGCAAGCCGATGGAACTCCCCGGTTTACAAAAGCATTTACCTGTCGCAAAATCCAATATTCAGCAATTATTTGTTTCTGCTTTTACCCATGACCCCAACAGACAGAACCCAATAGCGGCAGCCGGCACATCATTTATGAACGGGCGGTTAAAATAGGTGCTGAATATTATTTTGTACAGTATTTAACCCACTGTAAACCAGTGTACAAAAAACCAAACAAGGCAAATGAACAGAAAAACGCCTGTTTATTTCATTTTTTATAAATAAGTTTATTAATTAATCAAAAGTTAATAAAAATAAATGCCGATTAAAGTTCGGTATTAAACTTGTCTCTCCAACATTATGCAAGGTGGAGAGATATGGAAAAAAGAATTTACCATAGGGCTATTTCAGGGATTAAAATAGCGCTGTTTATCATTATTAGCTGTCAGTGGTTTATGGCAAATGCCCAGGCGCTTAAAACAGGCTCCATATCGTACTTAACATTAAATAACGGACCCGGCAACAATGTTGTTTTAGGCTCTGATATCAAAGACCTCCAGGCTGCTAACTTATCCTACCTTGATGGCGATAGCCGTGCTGACGCCGACAGTTGCTTAAGATATGCCTACACTGACCCAAATGTGTTGGACCTGGGCGATAGTTTAAACCTTGATATGGTGGGCATCCGTGCCTATAGGGATAAAATTGTGAACATTTACCTGTTTTTTAAAATGACAGATGCATATAAAGTTTTACAAAAATTCATCAGCATGTATGGCCAGTTTACTGACAGGCCCGATAACTATTCGGATATTTATAACTGGAATTCGAGCCTGTTAACCCTTTCGTTACGGTACCAGTATAAGGCCGACCTGGGTGTTGCCATTTTTACCAGCAAAACGCTGCAAAACGAGATAGCTGCTGATAAACAAAGAGCGATAAGCCGGGATTACAGCCAGGCATTATCGCTTAATAATTAAACGGTATCGTTCGTTTCATTCGGCATTAAGTTTTGTAATTTATATATTGCCATCAACTAATAAGGCAATAGTTATAAAACTTATGAGATACCTCCTGATCCTGATATTAATGACCGGCTTTAACTGTTTTGCGCAGGACTATAAAGCGCAAATAGATCAGTTTCGCCAGGGCTATATGAACGATTTTTTAACGGACACTCATTCGCCCTTAAAAAAGGATGACCTCGAAAACCTGCGCTTTTACGATGCCGACAGTACTTACAGGGTTACCTGTAAAGTAACACTGCTGAGCAACGAAACCAATTTTATAATGCCCGTATTTCATGGCACAGGCAGCCAGTACATTAAATATGCCCTGCTGAAATTTATATTGCAGGGCAAACCGATGGAACTCACGGTTTACAAAAGCATCTACCTGTCGCAAAATCCAATGTTCAGCAATTATTTGTTTTTGCCTTTTACTGATGACACCAACGGGCAGGAAACTTATGGCGGCGGCCGGTACATCGATCTCAAAACAACCGATTTTAAGGAAGGCAGTCTTATTGTTGATTTTAACAAGGCTTATAACCCATATTGCGCATTCAGCCCCAATTACTCCTGCCCCAAACCGCCCGACGAAAACAAGCTGAGTATTGCCGTAAAAGCCGGCGAAAAGCAGTTTGCGGGCGGCACCAATCATTAACCTGCTTTCATCCACATCAAAAAATGAGCAGCTTAAATATGCAAGCTTTACGTGCAGAGATGTGTTCCTGGCGACAGGAATTACACCAACACCCCGAATTTGGTTTTGAAGAAAAACAAACCGCCGCTTTCATAGCCGCCAAACTACGCGAATTTGGCATGGATGAAGTAACCGAAGGCATAGGTGGCACCGGTGTAGTTGGAACGCTAAAAAAAGGCATCGGTACAACATCCATAGCGTTGCGTGCCGATATGGATGCGCTACGCATAACCGAGCAAGGCAATTATCCATACAAATCAAAGAACCATGGCGTAATGCATGCCTGCGGGCACGATGGGCACACCAGCATGCTGTTAGGTGCTGCCAAATGGCTGGCAACCGAAAGCACGTTTAACGGCACCATATATTTCATTTTTCAACCAGCCGAAGAATGGGGCCAGGGGGCGCTGGCCATGCTTAACAATGGCCTGCTGCAACGCTTTCCGTTTGAGGCTATTTATGGCCTCCACAATTGGCCGGGCTTACCGGTTGGCCATTTTGCCACCTGCGTAGGGCCGCTTATGGGCGCTGAAGACCTTTTTGAAATTACGTTAACCGGCATTGGCGGCCATGCATCCCGCCCGCATGCGGGGCGCGAAGTTTTGGTAGCCGCAAGTTCGCTGGTGATGGATTTGCAAACTATCGTTTCCCGGCGGATAAACCCTGCCGATATAGCCGTTGTATCTGTCACCGAGTTTATTACCAATGGTACCCGCAATGCTTTGCCCGGCCAGGCAATATTAAAAGGCGACGCCAGGAGTTTTTTGCCCGAAGTAAGCCAAACCGTCCAAACCGAAATCAGGCGGTTGGCAGCCGGTACCGCTCTGGCTTATGATTGCATCGTCGACGTAAAATACACCCACGAATTTATCCCGCTTATTAACGATGAGCAATGCACAAAAGCTGCATTACGTGGCGCTGCCGGAATATTTGATCCAGGCAATATTGATAGCAACATTAAACCGGTAACCGTATCTGAAGATTTCGCGCGGTTTTTAAAGCATGTTCCCGGCAATTTTGCTTTGATTGGCAATGGCGAAAAGTCGATGCCGCTGCATCATCCGGCTTATGATTTTAACGACGACGCTTTAATTTATGGCGCTAAATATTTTATAGCGCTGGCCGAATCGGTATTGATTGCATAGATAAAGCTTGATTATAGCCATGCCGCTAAACTTCCGGCGTATTAAAACGCGGAAGTTTAACGTTGCTATCCACTATCGCTATTTATTTAAATACCAGCTGGTTGGCCAGATCAATCTCCTGTTGAGTTATGGTATGCGGCCGGCCGGGGTATACTTTAAGGGTTACATCGGCACCAAGGTTTTTGATGATGGCAACGCTTTCTTCAACTCTTGTTAAAGGTACATGCGGGTCGGGGTTACCGGTGGTGATCAGTATGGGTGTTCCGTTAAAGTTACCCTGGTAATTGTTAAGATCGAGGCCATCACCTATCAGGCCCCCGGTGAACGCTACAGCACCGCCGTATGTTTTGGCATGGCGGGTAATATAATCCAGCGTTAAACAGGCACCCTGCGAAAAACCGAGGAAATAAATTTTCTCTTCGGGGATGCCATCAGCTTTAATCTGTTGCACCAACTGGTCTATCGTATCCAGGGCCGAGTTTAAAGCCGGCTGGTTCATTTTATCGCCCGCCATAAAGCTATAGGGGTACCAGCTATTGTTAGTGGCCTGTGGGGCGTAAATAGCCATACCATGCACATTTAAGCTATCGGCCAGGCTGGCAATGCTTTGGGCAGTGCCGCCGCGACCGTGAATCATGACCAGAGCTGCCCCGGCTTCGGTTGCCGGGGCGCCTGTGGTTATATAATTTTTTTGATGTGTGTACATGATCAATATAATTGAGGTAATGTTTTCTCTAAAGTGCTGCGGAACCTTTCGTGTTGTGCAGGCAATTTTAAATGGGTACCCAATTCGTCAACCGGTTCGTCAACAGCAAAACCGGGATTATCGGTAGCCAATTCAAACAATACACCGCCCGGTTCGCGGAAGTACAATGAGTAAAAATAGTTCCTGTCTATTTTATCGGTAATATGCAAACCAAGGGCGGCAATCTTTTCGCGGTATTGCATCAATACTTCCTCGTTTTTAACGCGGAATGCAACGTGGTGAACCGATCCACCGGCCACGTGGCCTGCAACTTCGCCGGCAACCTCAACCAGGTCAACAATGGCGGCGTTTTCAACCGCGTCGGTAATAAAGCGGTAACGGTTTACATGCTGCTCCAGCAAGCGGTAGCCAAATACGCCGGTTAAAATATCGGCAGTAGGCTGCATTTTGTTGGTAGTGATAGTTACACTGTGGAACCCTTTGGTAGCATTTTCGGCCTTTACATCGGCTGTTTCCCATGGCAAGCGGTTATCGGCAGTTTTTGAAGCTATCAATTCCAGTTTTAAACCGTCGGGGTCTAAAACGGTAAGGTATGGTTCGCCAAATTTTTCAGATACTTTATTGTAGATGATATTGTTGGCATCAAAACGTTTTAGCCAAAAATCAAAACTGCTTTCAGGAACCGAATAACCAATTTCGGTAGCCTGGCGTGCGCCCCTGCGGCCAGCAGTAATACCTTCCCAGGGGAAAAAGGTAAGGATAGTACCAGGGGTACCTTCTTTATCGCCATAATATAAATGGTAAGTTTCAGGATCGTCGAAGTTTACTGTTTTTTTAACCAGGCGTAAACCAAGTACGTTGGCATAAAAATTATAATTGCGTTTGGCATTGCCTGCTATTGCTGTAATGTGGTGAATGCCGTTTACTGTATTTTCCATGATGTTGATTATTTTATGTGTTGCTGTTTTATTTACATCAAAAGTAAGGCGCTATTCGCCGGGGAAACTTGACCTACAACAAGAAATAAAAAGGCACGCATTTTTTTCCGTAGAGACGCATAATTGCGTCTCCCGCAGGATATTCAAAACATGCAAGTTCGAATCTGCATTTTGGCAACCCTGCAAATCTTAAGCCTAAACGCGGGAGACGCAATTATGCGTCTACAAAAGAAAAACAACAAACGAATGCGCGCCCATAATTAAATTTTGCGGTTATATTTGTTCAACACCAATTGTAAATGCCCCCGGGCTGCAAAACTATATCAACCAATGGACCAACAAGAACTACGAAGCAGGGCATGGTTTGGCCGTAAAGGCAAGGATGGCTTTATTTACCGCGCCTGGATGAAAAACCAGGGCATTCCCGACTATGAATTTCAAGGCAAACCGGTAATAGGCATCTGCAATACATGGAGCGAGCTTACCCCCTGCAACGCTCATTTTCGCGAGCTTGCCGAATCGGTAAAACGGGGCATTTTAGAGGCGGGCGGTTTCCCGGTCGAGTTCCCGGTAATGTCGCTTGGCGAAACTTTAATGAAGCCCACGGCTATGCTTTATAGGAACCTGGCAAGTATGGATGTGGAAGAATCTATCCGCGCCAACCCATTGGACGGGGTAGTACTACTTTGCGGCTGCGATAAAACAACACCATCGTTAGTAATGGGTGCCTGCAGCGTAAATATCCCCACCATTGTGGTATCTGGCGGGCCGATGCTTACCGGCAACCACCGGGGCAAGCAGATTGGCACCAGCGATGTTTGGCGCTATCATGATGATGTACGCTCGGGCAAGATCATGGAAGAGGAATTGCTTACCATCGAGGCGGCCATGTGCCGCAGCCAGGGGCATTGTGCAGTTATGGGCACAGCTTCATCCATGGCTTGTATGGTTGAGTCATTGGGTCTATCGCTGCCGGGCAACGCGGCCATCCCTGCTGCCGATTCCAGGCGGAAAGTGTTGGCGCAGCTATCGGGCTTACGCATTGTCGAAATGGTTAAAGAAGATCTGAAATTATCTGACATACTTACCCGGCAGGCTTTTGAAAACGCCATCATTACCAACGCCGCCATTGGCGGATCAACCAATTTTGTAATCCATTTGCTGGCTATTGCCGGCCGTATTGGCGTACCGCTCGAACTGAAGGATTTTGATCCCCTATCTAAAAACATCCCGCTGATAGCCAACCTTCAGCCTTCCGGTCAGTACTTTATGGAAGACCTGTTTTATGCCGGCGGCCTGCCTGTTGTTTTAAAAGCGCTGGATGGTATGCTTCACCGGGATGCCATAACGGTAAACGGTAAAACCATTGCCGATAATTACAGTAATGCCGTGGGGTACAACAGCAACGTAATTACTACGGTTGATGCACCTTTTAATACAGCTACCGGCCTGGCTATTTTAGGAGGTAACCTCTGCGAGCAGGGCGCGGTTATCAAACCATCGGCGGCCAGCGGGCATTTAATGCAGCATACCGGCAAAGCCGTAGTGTTTGAAAACATTGAGGATTTTAAAGCCCGTATTGATACCGACGAATTGGAGGTTGATGAAAACAGCATTTTGGTATTAAAAAATGTAGGGCCGAAAGGCTATCCCGGTATGCCCGAGGTTGGCAATATGGGCATCCCCAAAAAGCTATTGGAAAAGGGAATTACAGATATGGTGCGCATATCCGACGGACGCATGAGCGGAACCGGCTTTGGCACCGTGGTATTGCACATATCACCGGAGGCTGCCGCGGGCGGCAATTTTGCCCTGATAAAAACCGGCGACCTGATTACGCTTGATGTACCCAACCGCACGTTAAATGTAGCTATCAGCACCGAAGAGTTTGCCGAACGAAAACGACAATACGTCCAACCGGATCCGGTTACCAATCGTGGTTATGTAAAACTGTATCTCGACCATGTGCAGCAGGCGCACCTGGGGGCCGATATGGATTTCCTGGTAGGTGGTTCGGGCAGTAAGGTTTTAAGAGATTCACATTAAGTTTATATCATGAGTTTTAACAATAAAGTAGCCATAGTTACCGGTGCAGGCCAGGGCATAGGGTTCGAAATTTGCCGCATGCTGGCCCAAAAAGGCGCTACCGTAATATTGAATGATATAGATATCGGTTTAGCAAAAAATGCGGAAGACCTGATCAACCAAAACCACCCGGAAAGTTGTTTGGCCATGCCCGGCGATTCAAGCGACGTGGATTTCATCAATAGCATGGTTGATACTGCCATAAAGTTATACGGGCGGCTGGATATTGTAATAGCCAATGCCGGCATTACCTTATATGGCGATTTTTTTGCCTACACCAAAGAAGCATTCTCCAAAGTATTGGATGTAAACCTTGGCGGCTCGTTCTTCCTGGCGCAGGCAGCGGCTAAACAAATGAAGGCGCAGGCCAATGGCGGGGCAATACTTTTTACCTCGTCGGTAGTGGGGCACCAGGCGCTCAAAAGCCTTGCCGCCTATGCCATGACCAAAGCCGCTTTGGAGATGCTGGCCAAAAACCTGGTCATCGAACTTTCGCAGTACCGCATCAATGTAAATACCGTTGCGCCGGGCGCTACCTTAACCGAACGTACTATGGAAGAAGCGGACTATGAACGGGTATGGTCGAACATTACCCCCATGGGCCGGCCGGCTTATGTTACCGACATTGCCAACACGGCGCTGTTTTTAGTATCCGACGAGGCCAAACACATTACCGGCCAAAGTTTAATTGTTGATGGCGGCTGGACATCGGTAAGTACTTTGCCCGATGGCATTAAATAACACAATGGTACAAGTAGCAGTTAACCACGCCAGTTTTTTGGGCGAAGGGCCCGTTTGGGATTGGCGCAATAACATTTTATACTGGGTTGATATTATGGGCGGCCATATCCACGAATACAATCCCGAAAACAAGAATTTCAGAACCATTGATGTTAAACAGATGGTTGGCGCGGTAACTATTTGCAACGATGGGCAATTACTTGCCGCGTTAAAAAACGGCTTGGCTATGGTTGACCGCCAAAGTGGTCAACCGGCATTTTTTGCTCACCCCGAAGTCCATCTGCCGCAGAACCGTTTTAACGATGGCAAGTGCGACCCGGCCGGCAGATTCTGGATTGGATCCATGGCTATTGACGAAACCCCGAACGCCGGGAAACTATACACGCTGGATGGCAACCACGATATCACGCCCAAAATACATGGCACCACCATATCCAACGGAATGGCATGGAGCCCCGACCACAAAACATTTTACTATATCGATACGCCGACCATGAACGTGGTGGCTTATGATTTTGATGCACACAGCGGCACCATCTCCAACAAAAAAACGGTGATCACTATCGACGAAAAAGATGGCTACCCCGATGGCATGACCATCGACGCCGAAGGCATGCTGTGGATTGCCCACTGGAACGGCTGGCAGGTAAGCCGCTGGAACCCGCATACCGCAACCAAATTATTTACCTTGCCCCTACCCGTAGCCAACGTAACCTCCTGCACATTTGGCGGCCCCAACCTAAGCGACCTGTACATCACCACCGCCCAAAAAGGACTTACTGCCAATGAACTGATGCAGCAGCCACTTGCAGGCATGCTGTTTGTTTGGAAGGATTGCGGATACCAGGGGGAGAGGGCTTTTGAGTACAAAAGCAAATGATTTGAAACACGCTAAAAACGTTTAAAAAAAATAAACGATTTGTATAAACGAACAGGCGATGGGTTATCCGCAGCGGTGAGGATAAATCTGATGCAATTTGCACTCCGTGATATACTGTAGTGCAAATTGTATAAAATTTCTTTTTCGCCCCTTGCCCGGTACCGTAATATTTACCCGATGGGGTACGAATGGGTTAATTGCAGGTGTGTGTACCGGTACGGGATGAAACAGGGTGACACGCCCTGACACGGGGTGAAACACCCTGGTACGGGGTGGTACACTACCAATGGTTAATATTTTTAACCCCGGAAAAAATTCCGGATTGGAAATATTGCGCAGGTGGTGGCGCAAAGGGTGACTGGTAATCAAAAAGCAAAGTACCGAAATAATGGTTTATTATAGTAAATGGTTAAATCAGTGAATCAAAAAGCGCACGGGTAAACGCCGGACCATGTTTTTGAGTTATAAAATATCACCAACCATGTTGTATAAAGGGCTGTCATGGTGAGCCTGTCGAACCATCGCGGGCAAAGGCCTCTCCACGCAACCCTTCGACAGGCTCAGGGTGGTACGCCTGCACAATGACTTGTCATGCTGACGAAGGAAGCTATTAACGAACTCTTCTACCACCCGAAAACAAAGAAAATAATTGCATCTACCGAACATTTTTGTCTTGATTCTTGACTCTTGATTCTTAACGTCTTTTCCCGCCGTTGCCTGCGGCCCGCGCTTTACACTCATACTACACAGGCCTTAGCCGCCTGGCCGGTATCCGTTTCAATCGCTAACGGGAGTTGCGGGAATTGAGGGGTTGGGGGTTACAATAAAATCGTGATTTGCATGTGGGGCACACGCGACACGCGTGCGCCAGCTTGGGTTTAAACCGGCTTACTCATCAATAAATTTAAGTAGCTCTTTAAGTTCTTTATCAGGAATGTTTTCTTTTTCACTTTTATCAAAAAGGGTGAGTAGATAAACGGTACTTTGTACCACCTTGAAGCAGGTAATTACCCTTGCTCCTCCTGATTTCCCTTTTCCTTTACTGGCAATTGACATTCTAACTTTATAGCACTCATTACCAAGTGCAGTTCCCTGGGTAGGGTTTTCTTTAAGGGTGGCGAGTAATAATGAAAAGTCGGCCTTAAGCGATGGATATTTTTTTGCCAATCGCTTTAATTCCTTTTCAAACTTAGGAATAAATTTTACCCTATAACTCATTTAGCAAATCATCGGCGTTACGGGCTTCTAACTTACCTGCCAAAACCAGGTTCAATTCGTCAACGGCCTCTTTAACGCCTTCCAATACTTTAGCTTTATAAGGCGTAAGGGGTTTGGTTTTTACGTAAGGTAAATCGTTAAGTAACGCCAATAGCGCAGCTGCCTTACTTTCTTTAACTTCCAATACAAACTTCATAATAACAAAAATACAATATTATTACGGCTGTTACTTATATAACAAGAACATAAAAAGCACTTATTTCCCCAGCCCACTTACAGAATATCACATATCCGTCTTAATTCTTGATTCTCGCCTCCTGACTCTTTTCCTGCCGTTGCCTGCGGCCCGCGCTTTACACTCATACTACACAGGCCTTAGCCGCCTGGCCGGTATCCGTTTCAATCGCTAACGGGAGGTGCGGGAATTGAGGGGTTTGGGTTCACGACAAAACCTTTGATTTGTATATGGGGTACTAATCGTAATACCCTTTCTTAAATACAATTACCGATTCGCTAATTTCATTCGGAGAGTCATCTCTATTGGGCGCATACACACCTACACCAAATTTATAAGAGGTAAAGCCTGTATACATAATCTTTACGTCTTCGTCCCACTCCGCAATTTGCTCTTCGACGGATGCATAGGGCAAGTTTAACAGTTCCATCGTAAACAAAATCGGATTTGCGGGCTTCACTATTTCTATTGCCTCACATAAAAAATCTTCGTCATAAGCTAATAAAAGCCCTAAAGTTTCAAAAAAATCGGTTGGGGTTTTAGAAAATTGGTTACGATAAAACTCAGTATTAGGCTCCTTTAGGAGTTTTCTAATTTCATTTCTATGTAGTCCCAAACGGATATTTCCGAGAGACTCATATGGCGTTATTGTGTAATCCATACTTTATTCTTTTGTTGTTGATGTTTTTGCCTTATTTAACTTATCTGCGTAAGCTTGCGCTTGCTGTATGCCAACGTCATATTTTGTTCCGAATTTAGCTTTAACATCGCTAATACATAAGTTCATAGCCCTCTCGAAATCGCCTTTTGCAATTAGGTCAAATTGCTGAGCCTGGAAGGCTCGCGATTCTTTTGAGCTCCCCCCGCCGTCCATAAAGTTCCGCTGTTCGAATGTCTCCAACTTTGATCTCCTATGTCTATAGTCTACAGAATACCCAAACAATCAGCTCAATAATACCCCAATATTTGCAGAATTGAGATGCACTTAATATATACAATCTTCGTAAACCAAACTAACCCTAACTGGGTTACTGTAGTTGCAAACTACAGGCATAGAGGTTCGAAGTCGGAGACATTCGAATAGCAGAAGACTACGGACAACTGGGGGCAGAGAACACCAACAAGGGCTGAGCATTTTCGACCATGCCTATGTCTACGCCTGCCATATCATACTATCCAATATATTCACGATGACCGCGTGACCAATAATATGGCCCTTTGTCAGCTTTAGATTCTATTTCAATGTCGCACATACCCAAAAACCAGTGATAAAAAACGTGGCGGCAGGTAGCAAATTCGAGAACTCTATTACGGCATCATACAATACCGCCAGTCAGCTGCTGAATAACCACCGCCAAAATACCTTTTGCTGATCTGCAGCTAAACAGCTATTTTTACCCAAAACCCTTATCATGCCTTTTCAACCTGAATTAATTACCCGTGAAAGCGTACTGCAGGCCGTTGAATATATCAAGAATAATCAAATTGCGCTACGTCCGGCTACAGCCTACCGTGTAAAGATTAACGAGAAATACTACCCGCCAAAAGAGATCGTTCGTTATGCGTACCTCCAAGCGACTGGTGAGGAAACCGGCATCCTGTATGGAGGCGAACAAGTTAACCGGATACTCCGTGCACTGGAGTTTGAGGTAGACCGCAAGATCAAGCTCTGGAAACTCGGCTGTAACTGGAAACGCACTGCACCCAGCTTTTTCCATATGCTGCAACGTGAAGAAATCGTCATTACCGTCGACAAATTTCCTTACCGTCCCGGCGACATCGTCATTATTACTGAAGGCTTTACCGTTGTGGCCCTCGGCAAAGTCCGTACGGAACTCAGCCCCATTACCGGGCTCCCTGAACTAAACCATGAGTTTGAAAGCCTACAAGTACCATTTAAACCATGGCTGCTGTATGCCGAAGTAGAATGGTACGACTTGTCTGAAACCCAAATGTTCCTTTACAAACTGCAGTCCGGCATCCGGCAGGTGCAACAAAACGAAGTTATTCAAAAAGTACTTGACCTCTGGGACAACCGGGAGATAAAATACAGCGAAATCAACTTTTATGTCAAAGAATATCATGAAAAACCAGACCCTGGCTGGCATTTTCCTTGCATGGCGCTCATGCCCAGAGCCTGGGATGATTTCGGTTTCCAAACCTGTTTTGAACTCCTGTTTTATACGACAGCCGATAACCGGTCCGGTCTTGGCGAAGTCAAGATCCTCCAACGTGGTAAAATGATCACCCGCTTGCCTCGGGAATTTACAGAGCTTGGCCCTGAATACGCGTCACTAGGGCAAACACTTGCTTATTACAAGGATTTAAAGAACGCGTTCCCGTCTGAATATATGGATATCGCCCGCGCGTTGCGCGACTGCAGCTATTTCCCCGACATACGGGCTTCTATTGAAAATGAAAAAGCGTTCAGCGCGTCCCTGGTCCGAAGCAGCGAGGCGCAGCGTGCCCTCTATGAGTCCTCCGACCAGTTGCAGGTAGGCCTGGCGAACCCGGAACCACGGTTCAGTTTCAGCTTCGAACACACTGTTCCCGGAGCCGCATTACCACACCGCATCGACTTCTCGTTCAACCACGATGAGGCGATACCCAACAGTTTTTTTTGCTTGATCGGTAAAAACGGCACCGGCAAAACACAATTGCTGGCCCAGCTTGCAAAAAAACTTTCAGACAGCAACGAAGCCGGCGACTTCAAGCCAGAACGCCCGCTGTTCACTAAGATTATCGCTGTAAGCTTTAGCCTGTTTGATAAGTTTGACCAACCCTCGAAGGAAGCCATCAGCTACGAGCTAATCAGTTTTAAAGACCCGAGAGGCCAGCTGAACGAAGAACTAATGGGACAGCTCCTCTGGCGCGCTTACAATAACCTGCTTAAAAGTCGGACCCGGAAAGCCATCTGGCTGAATTGCATCCGTAACTACTTGGACGTGGATTTTATGCGTATCGACCTTAACCAACTGGAAATGCTTGGTTCTAGGTCTGATTTCGATCAGCGCCTGAACCAGGCATTAAGCTCCGGCCAACGCATCATCTTCCATCTAGTCACCCGCTTGGTTGCAGCCATGGAAAAAAACTCCATCGTCATCTTTGACGAGCCTGAAACACACCTACATCCCAACATAGCCGCCAAACTGATGGCCGCATTGCGCTATGTGTTGCGCAATTTCAGCTCTGTCTGCGTACTAGCTACGCATTCCCCCGTTATCGTTCAGGATATTCCATCACGTTTTATCCGTATCATCGACCGCAAAGAGGATATTCCACTGGTACGTCAGCCGCTCATCGAATGCCTTGGAGAAAACCTGACCAATATCAATAACGATATTTTCCACGTGGATGAAGAAAATGCCCTTTACAAAAACATTCTGGAAGACCTGTCCAAACGTTACACGCTGCCGCAGATCGACCAGCTTTTCAATAACCAACTGAGCTTCAATGCCCGGATCTATTTACAAAACCTAACCGACGGCGCCAATGGTCAATTGTAATTACGCCGCTATCGACGAATATCAGCTTTTCCTCGACATTACCGCGGAAAAACAGGCAGCCGCACAGCGTGTCCTTAACCGGCTTGCACCCAGGGTTCAAACCGCCTATCAGACCTATCTAACGGATTTCCCCGCATTGTGCCTGCAGCCTGGATCGCTGTTTGCTGCTGACCGGCCAAAATACAGGAAGACACTTAAAGGATGTTATGGTAGCCCCACCCGCAGCTTTAAGCAGTTCAAACAAAATTATTCCGGCAGACAACATCCCGCAATACAGGAGCTCTGTCCTTACTGTATGTTAGAAACTGGTTGGACCCTCGATCATTACGTCGGCCAAACTGCATTCCCTGAATACGCCATCTTGACCAAAAACCTGGTGCCCTGCTGCTTTAAATGCAACCTGCAGAAAAACGAAACCTGGCGTGAGCAGGGAGAAAAAGTGTTCATCAATTTTTATGACGACACCTTCTTGCAGCACCGCTTTCTGGACGCTCGGCTCGTCATCCAAGGCAACATCCCCTTGCTCCGCTACCAACTCATCCAGCCAGGAGCAATCAGCCATGACGAATTCGCTTTGATTCAACGTCATTTCGACGCGCTCGGTTTGCTCGACAAATACAACAAAAAAGTGCATAACCGCCTTTCCACCGAAATTTCAGCCATCCGTAAAAGCATCGCCAGGGGAAAATCAGATGCCGCTATAGCCGAAGACTTGCTCGACCGCTATGACAGCCACGTCAATCAGTATGGCCCAAATCATTGGGAAACATTGGTTTATCTTACACTAGCTAATCATGCTCCACAGGTTAGGGCCTTGCCAATACCGTGATTAACACCTGCACCTGCTAGCAAGCCTCCACCCTTGTGGTCCGCATGCTAAGTATACGCCATGCATAGCCACCATACACAGCCCGGAGATTGCTTCGTACCTCGCAATGACGCGCATGTAAGTAACTGATTGTCAATATCAAATATCCGTCATTACGAGGTACGAAGCAATCCCCGATATGCTAAGTCCCACATAGTTCGAGATTGCTTCGTACCTCGCAATGACGGTAACTTAGAACATTTGTTTAACTATATCCGTTGCACGTCATAACGACTTTTTTCAGGTTTTACCTGATGTATACCCGACATGGTGGAGATAGGCACCGTTAAAACCTTGTCCGCCTATCCAACCACACCCCAACCCAACCGGGCGAACGGACACCGCACAAAACAAAAGGCCGCATTAACCCGCGGCCTTTGGATGCAAGTTGAAATGAAATTTTTCGCCCTCGGCTTTTTAACTGTTATTGGCTGTAAAAAATGTCCTGTTGTTATCGTTCATTGCTTTGGAAGAATGGTTACAATTACTCTTTTATACCGGGTTAGCCGGGGCGTTCCTTTATCGGTAACTTTCAGGATGAAGTGAGTAGTTTGAATACTACTTACCTCCGGCGCTTTTAGTTCCGGAATGACAGACATGTTTTCTGCCGGAGTAACCGCTATTGTATCATGCAACGTTCCCGCTTCCCGGTATTGAAACCAGTGAAAACTCAGGGCATCTCCATCAGGGTCATAGGATGCACTGCCGTCAAGACTAAAGGTCTCGCCGGATTTTACCGTGAGCTGTTCGGGCATATGGAGTTTGGCAACCGGTGGGTGATTGGCAGCTTTATAATCCGTATTGCACCAGGCCATTCTTGCCGCAAAATCATGCTGGATTTCTTCTCTCCATCTCCAAATCGTTACATGGTTGTCTTTGTATGTGCCTGTGTCTTTTACAATGGCACGCCCCCATTTGCCCTGCACCCAGGGTGTATATTCGTCTTCGGCATTTGTCCAAAATGGTCTCGTCTCTTCTTCCAGCGGAACAATCCATTTCAGCTTGGGGTCAAAGGGCGGTTTGTAAAATTCATAACGTCCGCCCCAACCTCCCCAGTTTGGATGCTCCGGGTTGTTCAGTCCATTGGGAATCAGCGAGAGCCAGGATGGGGTATCGCCCTCCATGCCAAAAGACACATCCGGATAAATTGCCCCCAGCGGCCCATGTCCCTGCTGGATATTTCGCATAAGCCAATCATTGCTCACAACTTCGTTGTTGGCGCCCGGAAATACCCTCAAGATGGCCGACCATGTAGCCGCATAATAATTTCCCGGGCTTGCGATGTAGAACAGGCCGGGGAAATTCCTGCGTATCCATGGCCCCGAATTATCCTGGTCCGAAATGGTGTATACCCTGAGCTTGCTTATCAACCTTTTTGCTTCCCCTTCGCTTTTAGTCTCCCTGATTTTCCAGAGTGCCTGCGCCAGTACATTCGGGCCGCCCCAAACAGTCACCCATAAAGGGCGGCTGTCATTCTTTTCAAGCATTTTGATCACCCAGTCCGACCCTTCCGAATCTTTGCCTTTTCCTACACCTTCCATCCCATAAACCGGGATGCCTTTTTTTACCAGGCTTAATAATTTTTGCGCTGTTGGAAATCCGGGTTCATGTTTTAGAAGATTAGGTTGCACCTTCTCATAACTACGAATAACTTTTTCAATGAGTTGCGGGCTAACCTTTTTTGATTGATGAATGGATGTTGAAGCGATGAGCCCTTCGATGTCGATTTGATTTGTGTATAGCATCAACCGGACCATCGACATAAAATCATCAGGCTCGTTTCCGATGTCTGTAATTACAATCAGGCGATGTTTGGCAATTGTTTGTGCAGAAGCCGTAATGTGTGTTGCCAGTATAATACTTAATACAACTTGCGCAACCAGCATTAGTTTTGTTTTCATTATTTTAACGTGAGTTGGGGATAAGAAAAGTATATAAAAAGAGAGCAAAGGGTATAATTTTATCTCATAAATAATTGGCAATAAACTTATTAACAAACACCAACGTTCTATGCTCTGAGATAAAATTATAGATTTTTTTTAAACGTTGATGACTTTTGCAAAGAAATAGTATCGGAATTTGAAATACAGTTTATCGAAGACTTCAATAGTGAAATCATTACCCCGCTGTCCATAGAGTTCCGCTGTTCGAAGTCTCCAGACTTCGATCCACTATGCCTGTAGTCTCTGACTACCCCAGCTGTTATTTTTAGGCTAAAGTAATTAGGAAAACAACTGCACAATAGCTGGCAAGTGGTCAATAAACCAGGTCGGTAATTCCTCCCTTTCAACATGAAATTCAATTTGTTGCATAACGGACTTGAACAAGATCCGATGGTTAATTTCGGAAGTATCCACGATGGTCAGGTCATCGATCATCGGGTGATAAATATTCAATTTTTCGAGGTTTCCGTAGAAATTATTGTTCAAGGTCTGTGGATCAACATAGTGGCCACCTTCTGTTACCCTTTCCGTAACGCGAAACTGTGATAGTTCTGGATTTTCCAATCCAAAAAAAATCAGGTGTACCCGGTAACCTGCATCTTTGAAGGCCTTCGGTTTTTCCCAGGTGGCGTCATTGGTAAAATGGCCTTCATAAACATAGTTGTGGTGGTTGGCCAATGCCTGGTTGGTCTGCTCTTCAAACAAGTCTACTACATACTCCAACGCATCCTTTCGTGCATATTTTGCCGACCTTGTAACTGCCGGAAACAGTTCATTAAGCTTCCTTGTATAAAGTAGGTCACCGTCAAAAACGGTATGATGTTTTAAAATCTCTTCCGGAAGATAGCCTGGCCCGACCGTTGATTTTCCGGCCCCGTTTGAACCCGTAATGATGTACAGGCCGGGCATATTAAAACAGGTTTAACTCCTTGCGGATTATCTGCGCCTGGCCCATGGTCAATTCTTCAACAATGGTAAATGACTTTAAATTTGGGGCAACAGTAACAATTTTAATGGAATGATCGGGATATTCCAGGTAGCTTTGATTTTTAGGCAGCTTGTTCGACCATATTAAAAATGGCTTGCCGTTATCCAGCTTTTGCCTTCTTAAACGCCTTACAACCGTACCGCTGATCGCTTTTAATTCTTCGATAGTACCCATTTCTGTCCCTTTTTTGTTACTCAAATATACTGATTATTCAGCTATCTATCGTTAGATGGCAGTAATTTGACGCTGTAGTTTTTCCCCGATGCCTATGTCCCCGCAGGCATCTTCCCGAAATATAATCGCCCTCGCCAACCGAAAATATTGGAAACAGCGGTGAGGACACAGACCGTGGAGGAAGAGAGACCATCCTATTACCTCCCCTATTTCCCCACATTAAACACATAACTACCGGATGCCAGTTCATAAACAGCCTTCTCATCGGCATACTTTAAAAATTTGATGCCTTTTGCTTTTGCCGCGGGTTTGCCGGCTTCGGTCACCGCCGAAGCTGACGGAGCGGGCAAGTGTAAAGTAGCTTTGGTATTTGCCGGTACCGTTGCGGTATAAACAAGCGTGTTGCCTGCCGTTTTCCAGCTGCTGCTAATCCTCCCGTAAGGGGAGTCATAGTAGCCTTTGGCGTAGGTCATCTGGCCGGTTGGGTCGGGTTCGGGTTGCAGGATAAAGTTTTTGAAACCAACTTCGCCGCGCTGGATGCCCAGCGAGTAGGCCATCATCCACTGGCCAATAGCGCCAAAGGAATAGTGGTTAAAGGAGTTCATGCTATTGTTGCCGCCAAAGCCGTTTTCTACCGTGTAGCCGTTCAGGCGTTCCCATATGGTGGTTGCACCCTGGTCAATGGCGTACAGCCATGAGGGGTAATGGTTGTTTTGCAGCACCTTGTAGGCCAGGTCGGTGTGGCCGTAATCGGATAGCGATTTGCTGATCCAGGCGGTGCCTATAAAGCCGGTCATGAGGGAGTATTTAGGGCGGGTAATACCGCCATCATCCTTGTTTTCGCGTTCTACAACTGCCTGCAGGTTCTTGGCCATATAAGGAATATTCTCATCGTTAAAAACCCCTAACGATAAACCTACAGCATAAGCGGTTTGTATATCGGCTACTTTAAATTCCTGTTTGGTGCCCGGCGGGTCAAACGCGCCACGACCAACAAGTCCCATCGCTTTTTTATCGGCATTGATAAAGGTTTTGTTAAAAAAGGCTTTGCGTTCAAGATACCTTTCCTGGTATTTAACAGCGTCGTCGGGCTTGTTTAAAGCGATGGCAACCTTTACCATAATACCCAGGTCGAAAATATGATATGCCGTTACCAGGTAATCGGTACCCAGCTGGTTGTTTTGCGGGCCAAGCCAATCGCCTAACTGCGAATCGGAACTGAGGCCTGTTTTTTTGCTGATGGTGGAATCGATAAAGCTCATGTACCTGGCCATGGCCGGGTAATGCTCTTTTAACAAGGCTACATCCTCATATTGCTGATATGCTTCCCAGGGGATAGTGATACCCGCGCTGCCCCAAAGCACACCGCCAAAACCGCCGCCAACGGGGGCAATATCGGTAAATTTCCCATTGGACATTTGCAGGTCGCGCAGGGCAAAAAGGTGCCGCCTTAAGAACTGGTCGCTGTTTGACAGGTAGGTAGCCGTACGCGAAAAAATGCTGATATCGCCCGACCAGCCCATGCGCTCGTTACGCTGCGGGCAATCGGTAGGGATGGTTAAAAAGTTATCGATATTTGACCAGGTGAGGTTCGACCACAGCTTGTTCACCTTGGGGTTTGAAGTGACATAATCGGCCGTTAGCTTGTGGATAGAGCTCATGGCTAACCCCTGCACGGCGCTTAACGGCAGCGGTTCATCAACCCCGGTAATTTCAATATATTGATACCCGTGCGATGTAAAGTGCGGCTGAAATGTTTGCTCACCATCCTTCATGGTATACACATCCTGGCTCAGGGCCCCGCGGTAATTCTCGGTCATGATCATCCCCACATTCTTGCCCGATTCTTTGAGGGCAGGGTATAAAACTTCGGCATAACGCAACAATAACTTTTTACCGGCCTTGCCATTTTTGACATAGATTTTGGGCACGCCCACCATATTTTGCCCCATGTTGTACACATACACGCCTTTGCGTACTTCCTGCATACTTTGGGCTGTAAGTGTTTTGTAAATGCCGGCGGGCTGGCCAATTTGCCCAATCAGCGATAGCTTATCGTAATTAAGATCGTCCTTATGACCAAAATAATCATAGGATACACCCGAGTAAGCGGTACCATCCACCGATACCTTAACCGCTTTTTGCCAGGCATTATCATTATAATTGATGGTGCTCCAGTTGCTTATTCCGGCTTCTAATGATGCATCATAAACCTCGCCCATATCCAGGCTGCTGTAAACTATGGGGCCTTTGTTGTAATATTTCCAATCCTTATCGTTGGTAGTAATTACTTTTTTTGAACCATCGGCATATTTAATAACCAGTTTGGCCAGCAGCGATTGCCTGTCGCCAAAGTGGTTCCAGATGGTGCCGTAGCTTAGCAGGCCGCTCCACCAGCCTTCGCCCAGCATAGCGCCTATGGCGTTTTGCCCGTTGTTTACCATAGTGGTAACGTCATACGTTTGATACAGGTGGGTAATGTTGTATTGGGTTAGGCCGGGGTTGTAGTAATCGTTACCTACACGTTTGCCATTCAGGTATACTTCATATATACCCCTAGCGGTAATGTACAAACGAGCGCTTGTGATTTTTTTACTGTTTGTTTCAAATTGGGTACGCAGCATGGGCATGGAGTTGTGGCTTGGATCGGCCACCGCAAAAACACCCTGGCTACCGCCTGAAACCAGGAAGCGGTCATTTTTTATACTGATGCCTTCGTTGCCGATGAAAGATTTATAAATACCCGCATAATTTTGTGCCGACAAGTCCTCTTTAAACAAGGTATTTCCGGGCTTGCGCGCGTTGGATACCTCCAGCCCCGAAAATGCAGCCTGCTGCCCGGCATCCACAGCATAACCAATATCACAAAGCAACCCGTACGTGATTACATCACGCGCCCCCAGCGGATTAAGCGTAACTACCGCCCTGTGCGGCCCGCGCGGCGGAAAAACAGGCTGGGCGGCGGCAGGGGTTTTATCATTATCTACCAGGAAATCATAGTCGCCGTCTACGCTAAAGGTTAAAGTGCCCATTTCGTTATTGATTGCAAAACGGTGCTCTTTGTTTTTATTGCCTTCGTTAATTACACTCGTTTTAATATCAAACGATTTAAGTACACGTGTAGCGGTATCATTGCCGGTATAACCGCTACGGTATATATTAATTTTAGCGTTACCTGTACCGGCGCTGCCCAGCTTTGAAATATCCAGCTCGATTTTAAAATAACTCTCGTCCTTTTTATTCTCAACCTGGAAAATATTTTTGTTTTTATCCATTAACCGGGCATCATTGGCTCCCATAATGATGCTTGCACGGGTGCTGCCGGGCGCAATGGCCAGTTTGTAATTCATATTAAAAACAGGCAGGTATTTGGAGTATAAAACCAAATCGTTGTTGCCGCCGCCAATCCAGGTGGCGCCATCCCAGGCCGATAATTTGGGGTCGGGATCCATCAAACCCGTTTCAAACCAGGATGTATTGGTTAACATGGCACCGGTTTGGTCCCAAACGGTAACTTTCCAGTTGTAACGGGTGGCAGCTTTAAGCTTTTTGCCCGCATATTCAATACCCGATGATTTGCTGCTGTTTATCTTCCCGCTGTTCCAAACGGGTTTTGCGCCATCTTTTACTTCAAGCTGGTAGGATAGCTGCACATAGCCCCTTGCCCCTGCCGGCGCTTTCATTTGCCAGCTAAAGCGCGGCGTTTCCACATCAATACCAATGGGCTTATCTGTATATTCCACCTGCAGGTTATCAACGCTGGCCGCGGGATTGGCCTTTAACGGCACGGCCAATGCGGCTGCATTATTAACAGGATAAATGAAAAAAAACAAGGCGAAAACAAGCGTAATACTTTTAACAGCGAACAGGCAACTCTTTTTCATGAAGGGGGTATAAGTTAACTAAGGTTAATAATGTCAAAAATAAAACCACCCGTTTGGTTTGTACACACCGGCATAACCTATTGCCCATGCAATAAGTGCCAACTATCGCAACCATTGCGGCCCCGATAGCCATGTATCAACCCAATTAAAATGCAGACTGTGGTTTTATAATTATTTACACAATAATACGTGTTGAAACGGTGAAACCATCATGAACTGTCTTGTATATTGATAAAGCTGGTTATCCGGCTTTTTATTTTTGATACACGCGCACATAATCAACCTCAAACCGCTTTGGAAAAGTGGTTGCCGATGGTTCGCCGCCGTTATCGCCACCAATGGCGAGGTTTAGCAGGATGTAATGCGGTTGTTTAAATGGATTAAAGTTGCTGCCGTCCTGGTTAACCAGGTTTTTTAAGGCCACATGGTTAAGTAATATGTCATCAACATACAGGCTAATAGATGTTTCGTCCCAATCCATTCGCCAGGTATGAAAGCGCTGGTTCCAGCCGGGCTCAAATTCATCGAGTTTTTTGATATTGCTGTACCATTTGGCCTGGTAGGGTACATCGGTGCCACAAGCTATGTTGGCCAACAGTTTATCCTGGTAAAATTCCATAATGTCAATTTCGCCATTTGATGGCCAGGGCTTGTTAAGGCCTAAGGTCCAGAAAGCCGGCCATAAGCCCAAATCGGTATTTATCCGGCCGCGCATAATCAGCCGGCCATATTGCCAGCTTTGCAGGCCACCGGTATTCATACAGGCCGATGTATATTCAATAAACGGTCGGCTGGTCTGCCAGTCGGTACTGTTAGGCACATACGCAGGGTTGGGCAGGTGCACCTTTCTAGCTTCTATTACCAACAACCCGTTGTGGCAGCTGGCATTGCCGGCCTGGTACCATTGGTCTTCATGGTTACGTACAAAACCCTGCTCAAACTTCCAGTTGGCAGGGTTTGGCGCCCCCTCGTTATTAAATTCATCGGCCCAAACCTGCTTATACCCGCCAACGGTATCAGGTTGTATTTGCTGGCATTGTGCTATTAAAGGCGCCAGGAATGCTAAGCTTAACACCATCCGTTTCATCGCAACAAAAAGAACACTTGCTTTATGGTAATGCTTAGTGGTAAAAAGCGTTGTATTCGGGGCTATTTCCATGGTATTATTTTTATTGTTCAATATCGGGTTTTATATCTGTAAGCGCCTAATTTATGGGCAGCCAATGAGGACGGGCTGGTTCCTCCCTACTCCTCCAATAAGGCCGGTGGTTTTTATGCGGTGCAAATTTTATATATTGTAGCCTGATATCAAAACAGCCCATGACCCGATTTTTACCGGTAATTTATCTTCTTTGCAGTATTTCCCTTTTTGCAAAAGCACAAAATAAAAATACAGCCCCGCCATTAGCCTATCATCTTGGCTGGGACGGAAAATCGGCCATACTGCAGGTAAGCCTCGACTATATGCCCGCAAACAAAGATAGCACCGTATTTATTTACGGCGACCTCAATTTTGGCGGCCAAAAAGAGATTTTTAACGTACTGCAAAATATCAACACTAAAGACAAAATAAAGCTTACACCACGCGAAAGGAAAATAACGGTTTACCATACCGGCGCGGGGCCAACGAAAATAAGCTATACCATTAACGGCCAATTGGTTGGCAACCCCAAACGGGCAACAGTTGATGAATTGTTTCGCCCGCTGATAACGCCCAATATATTATACCTGGTGCCCCAGTTTTTTATGATAAATCCGGTGGGGCATCCGGCCAGCGAGGCAAGTATCCAATGGGACACATTTCCGGCAGGTTTACCTTATTTTATGTCGACTGCAGCCGGCGCCGGCCCGGCTGTTAAACAAACCATTACGCTTAAACAGGAGCAGGATGTACTGATGCTGATGGGCGCCAACCTGGTTATTAACACCTACAAAGTACACGGCATCCCCTATTATTCCATTACATCAAAAAGTGATACCATTAACAACTTAAAAGCCGAGCTTAAACCCTTTTTTGAGCGCTATTTTCCGGGGCTGCGCGATTTTTGGAAGGACAACGAAGCGCCTTACTATTACATCAGCGTGCTGCCGCTTTTATCAATTGACAAGCCATGGGCTACCGGGTACAGCCAGAAGCATGGCTTTGTTATGCGCTATTCGGGAAAATTTGACGACGATAAAAAGCGGGTGCTGGCCCATGAAACCTCGCATTCATGGATTGGCAATAACATGCAAATTGGCAACGATGAATTTGACAACCAATGGTTTGGCGAAGGGTTTAATGATTACGTGACAATGATTAACCTGGTAAAATCGGGCATACAGGATAAGGCCGCCTTTTTGGGCTATGTGAATAAAAACAATTTGTACGACCATTATAGCAGCCAGGTAAAAAACGCGCCAAATGACTCCATCGCAGCCAAATTCTGGATTGATAAAAACTACCAGACCCTGCCTTATAAAAGAGGTTTCATTTATGCCTTTTACTTTGATAACCAAATCCGGCTGACCTCGGCCGGCAAACTTTCTATCATTGATTTCCTGCTGACTTTATTTAAAAGAAACCGGCAGATTCATGCCGCAAACCCGGCCGCCAATTTAACTTTGGACGATTATATTGCCGCGGCATCAAAATTCATCCCCGAAAAGCAGGTACGTAACGAAATACAAACCTACCTGATTAAAGGCAAACCGCTCGACTTTAAAACCATCCGGCTGATTGATGGCTTTAAGATGGACTACCACGATAGCATACCGGTTTTAACCATAGGCAAAACAATCAATTTAAAAAAAATCTATGCCCAATAATTACAGCCCATCGCGCAGGAGCCTGCTTTCCCTGTTGGGCGTGCTACCATTTGCACCGGGATTATTAAACAGTTTGGCCAAAAACCAGGCTAACGAGCCAGGCACCGGGTTAGTAAACGACAACCCACTCCCCGCCAGGGACCAGTTTGCAATTAAAGGAACATTTTTAAACGCGGCCTATACCCATCCTATGAGCATTGGCAGCGCTAAAAACATCAAAAGTTACCTTGATTTCAGGATGGCTAACGGAAAAGCGGCAGATACAATTGACCAGGACAGAAACACCGCCCGCACCTTATTTGCCCGCCTGATAAATGCCGATGCCGACGAGATTTCATGGGTGCCCAGTACCATGGCGGGCGAAAACCTGGTGGTAAATGGCCTTGGCTTACCGGGAACAGCTGCCAGGATAGTTACCGATGCCTACCATTTTGATGGTTCGTTGTACTTATACTCGGAAATGGCCAGGCAGGGTGCAGATGTAAAAATGGTTATGCCCAAAAACAATAAAATTGAACTGGCCGATATGGATGCCGCCATAACATCGGGCACAAAACTGGTAGCCGTTTCGCTGGTATCGATGATTAATGGTTTCCAGCACGATTTGAAAGCACTATGTGATATAGCCCATGCAAAGGGAGCCCTGGTGTACGCGGATATTATACAGGCAGTAGGCGCGGTGCCTATAGATGTGCATGCCATTGGTGTTGATTTTTGTGCGTGCGCCACCTACAAATGGCTAATGGGCGATTTTGGCGCAGGTTTTTTATATGTACGGAAAGACAGACTACCGTTAATTAAACGCAGCCAGTTTGGCTACCGCCAGCTAAAAGATATGCAATCGCATGTTTTTCCTTTTGATGCTGCCGGGAACGCCCCGTTTGAATTTGTGCAGGGCGACAAAACCCGCAATTATTTTGAAGTGGGCACCCTGGGCAATGCCGCCGTGCCGGCGCTTATATACTCCTTAAACTACCTGCTGCAAACCGACGTGGATAACATACAAAAGTACCGTCAGCCCCTGCTTGATAAACTGCAACAGGAATTGCCTAAGCTGGGCTACCAACCCATGACGCCAACTGAATCAACATCGCCGATAGTAAGCTTTGCCCTGCAAGGGGCTGAAAAAAAGCTGCACCAAAAACTGGCGGCGGCGGGTATTAACATACAGCTTTATGAAAACCGGTTCCGGGTATCGCCGTCGGTATACAATACCATGGGCGATATTGAGCACCTGGTTGGCGTACTTTCCTGATTTAGGCGAACTTTTTGGCCATAGCAAACGCCGCAATTGCATATCGCTGAATTATATAACCAAAAATTGGCCAAATGCTTCATTATTGGTGATCAATATCAATTGGAATAATGATACTAATCACCCATTGAACGCCTTAAATTCAATTACTTTACTTGTAAAGATCCAGACGATGACCATCAAAAGAAATGGGGATAAGCCGCTGCCCACAGAAGCGCCCGCCGTACAACCACAACCCGAAGTAAAACCTCCGGTTGAGCCCACACCACCACCCACTCCGGCGGAGGCCCCATATGCTCAACCCGAAGAAAGGCCACAGGAAATATCGCCTTATGATTTCCCGCCTCCGGGTGACGGCTTTTTCCCGGAAATTTTTGAGTGATGTAACCCGTCCCGTCAAGTTAAACTGGCAATGTCCTGGAAAAAAATATATCACTAATAAAGGTGCGCATTGCGCAACAGGACATGTTCCTGATCTCTGTTCTTTTTCCTGCCTGGTTCGGCCTTGTTTTTATTTTCCTGCTGCTTAAAAGGGAATGGTGGCTATAAAGATTTTACGGCCCGTCGCCGTTATCGTCCGGCTTTGTCGGCCAGGTATACCTGTTAAAAAACCTGGTTCCGAAAAATAAAACGGAACACCGTAAATAGGATAATCATGACCACCGCTACCAGGATCAGGAAGGGATACGGATTAATTTTCCCGTCGGCTCTTCTTATCTTTACTAACCTTTTCATAGCCGATATTCGTCATTACTTGTTTTTATTCATTTTTTAATAAAAGCGCCTTTTCGTCAGTTATTTAAAATAAGCGGTGTAAATCCATCATCATGCCGCCCCGCTTATTTAAAACCGGGTGGGAAAACCAGCACCGCCAATCGCTGATCAGCGATCATCGCCCGGGACTCGCTATGGCCGAACATCCTGGCAATGAAAGAATGTTCTCCATGAGACATGGCTAACAGGCTGGCACTGTTTTCCTCGCAGTAATGCTGTAACCCCTTGTGTACATCTGTTTCCTGCACCTGGTTATAGCTGAGCTCATGGCGAACCAGGTAATTTCGAAAGGCAACCTCGGCACCGATCCCGGTTACTACTTCATTACGAGGGATGATATGAACAATATCCAGGTAGAAACCCAGCCGCACTGCCAGATTATGCAGAAAGCTTACTGCCGGTATATCAGATGTTCCAAAATCGGTGGCAAAAACAACCTTTCCCGGCACGTTTACAATTGCATTCATGGGGATGACAAGCACCGGTTTCCGGGCCTTCCGGATAACAGCAGCGGTGTTGCTGCCAGTGATCAGATGTTCCAGTGCACCGCCGGATCTGCCTCCCATAATCACCATTTCAATGTCCGGTTCTTCGGTAAGGTTCCCGATGACGCCGCCAAGGCTGCCCTCACCGCTTCTTTCTTCAATGTACAGGCAATGGCCCATTACCATTACCGAAACCTCTCTTAATTTGTCAGCCTCCTGGATCAGGCGTTCTTTACTATCCTCAAAGAGCATCTTTTCCGTTTCGGCCACATACGGGCCGCCGCTATCGCCGGGTATCAACGGAATATAAGGCAAGGTATGGTATAAACAGATGCCAGCATCCAGCTTGGCGGCAATACGAAGCGCCGCCGCCGCCGCGTGCGAGGCATTGGCTGTAAAATCGGTGAGTACGAGTATTTTTTTCATTTACGTTTCTCTTTTAATTCGTGCCATAGTTTAAGCGCTTCGCTTTGCAATTTTCGCATGCGTTCCATACAACGGGCCTGCTCATCTTTTTCAGAAAGCGGAATCTCCGTTTCCAGCGGACGCCGGCCGCCGGCAGAAGGGCCCGGGTTATTCCTGTTAATCATAACCTTTGTATTTGATACCTTCAAAAGTATTTAAAGAGCTGGCATTAAAGAATGATTAATAGCACCCAAATAATTGATGTTAAACACATTAACCAGGCATAAACTGCAGGCGGCATAGAAAGCCAAATTCATTTGCTTTAACGTTTAGAAGGATAAAGTAAAATAGGAAACAGGAGGCAGCGCAAATCTACATCGGTAAAAACGGTGTTCCATTTTATGCATTCCGTTATTATCTTGCATTGACAAACTTAAGTCACCATGGCGAACGTAAATTTTAATGAACTTCAGAATAACACTTTTGATGCAATTGTCATCGGTTCGGGCATCAGTGGCGGATGGGCTGCTAAAGAACTTTGTGAGCAGGGCCTCAAGACCCTTCTGCTGGAAAGAGGTAAAGACGTAGTACATATCAAAGATTACCCTACTGCAACCATGAACCCCTGGGATTTTCCGCATCGCGGACGTTTGCCACTTCAGATAAAAGAAAGTAACCCTATTGCAGAGCGTTGTTATGCTTTCAGCGAAGCAAGTGAGCATTTTTTTGTTAAAGATGCAGAACATCCCTATGTGCAAGATAAACCATTTGATTGGATACGGGGTTACCAGGTAGGTGGCAAATCATTATTATGGGCGCGCCAAACACAGCGCTGGAGCAAATTCGATTTTGAAGGTCCAGCCCGGGATGGGTTTGCTGTTGATTGGCCGATCCGTTATGAAGATATTGCTCCCTGGTACAGCCATGTTGAGCACTTTGTTGGTATAAGCGGGAATCATGATGGCCTCGAAACACTGCCTGATGGCGAGTTTCTGCCAGCCTGGACCATGAATGTGGTTGAGAAAGAGATACAAAAACGGATAATGTCTAATTACAGCGACCGGAATGTGATTATAGGTAGATGTGCTCATCTGACACAACCTAAAGAAATTCATTTACAACAAGGCAGAGGACAATGTCAGGCACGTAGCCTATGTGAGCGGGGTTGCCCGTTTGGAGGCTATTTTAGCTCTAATTCATCAACCATACCTTGGGCCAGTAAAACAGGAAAATTAACGCTCCGGCCAGATTCCATTGTTCATTCCATCATTTATGACGAAAGCAAGCAAAGAGCAATAGGTGTTCGCGTAATTGATGCTCATACTAACAAGGCTGTGGAATATTTTTCTAAGATTATCTTCGTGAATGCATCTACGTTGAATACTAACCTTATTTTACTCAATTCTACTTCTAAGCGTTTTCCTGACGGATTGGGGAATGACCACGGCCTGTTGGGTAAATATATTGCATTTCATAATTATAGGGGTTCGATGACGGCAAGTTTTGACGGCCCCATGGATAAGTATTATTACGGACGTAGGCCAACCGCAGTGATGATGCCAAATTTTCGAAATTTGTACAAGCAAGAAACAGATTTTTTAAGGGGTTATATGGTTTTTTATACGGCTACCCGTGCTGCTTGGGGACATAATACGGATAGACCAACAGTGGGGGCAGGGTTTAAAGAGGCAATAAGTGAGCCGGGGCCGTGGAACGTTTTTATGATGATGCAAGGCGAAACCATTCCTAAGGTTAACAATATGGTGCAATTGAGCAGCAATCTCAAAGATAAATGGGGCATACAGTTATTGCGAATTTCAGTTGGCTATGATGACAACGATGCGCGATTATTAAAAGATTTTTTAATACAAGGCGCAGAAATGTTGGATAAAGCGGGGTGCAAAAACATTATTACCGCCGACAGTGGGCAAAATCCAGGACTTGATATTCATGAAATCGGCGGGGTAAGAATGGGTAAAGACCCTAAAACATCAATGCTCAATAAGTGGAACCAGCTACATACCTGCAAGAACGTATATGTCACAGATGGTGCCTGTATGACTTCAACCGGTACACAAAATCCTTCGTTAACGTTTATGGCACTAACTGCCCGTGCGGCCAATCATGCGGCAGCAGCGTTACAACGCGGCGAAATATAGTTATTATTTAGGCCACCATGCCCGACGGAAAGCATAGTATTTGATAACCATACGAAATGTGAATTTTTCAAAAATTGTGCGAGAAAAAAAAATCCCCACTCGCCAGAGTGGGGATAAATCATTGATTTTGTGGCTCCTGAGGCTGGGCTCGAACCAGCGACCCTCTGATTAACAGTCAGATGCTCTAACCGGCTGAGCTACTCAGGACTATTTTTCCGTTTGGAGTGGTGCAAAAGTATAATTTCTGCGGTAATTTCACAATATTTGCGCAAAAAAAAATTAAAATATTTTCCATGAGTTTGTTAGTTATTGGTACTGTGGCATTTGACGCAATTGAGACCCCCTTCGGGAAGACGGATAAAATCGTCGGCGGGTCGGCAACCTTCGCAAGTTTGGGCGCTTCTTACTTTTTTGACGATATAAATATCGTTGCCGTGGTGGGCGATGACTTCCCACAAAGCGAGATTGAAGACCTCAACAAACACAATGTAGATACCGAAGGGCTGCAAATTAAACAGGGCGAGAAATCGTTTTTTTGGAGTGGCAGGTACCATAACGATATGAACAGCCGTGATACATTGGTTACTGAGCTAAACGTTTTGGCCGATTTCGATCCGATAATTCCCGAATCGTACCAGGACTGCGAATACCTCATGCTGGGCAATTTATCACCACAGGTTCAGCAAAGCGTTATCGAACGTCTTAAAAACCGCCCCAAACTCATTGTAATGGATACCATGAACTTTTGGATGGATATTGCCCTGGATGAATTGCTGAAAACTTTGAAGCTGGTAGATGTACTAACCATCAACGATGCCGAAGCACGCCAGTTATCAGGCGAATTTTCGCTGGTAAAGGCTGCCCGTAAAATTTTAACAATGGGGCCGCAATATCTTATTATTAAAAAAGGCGAGCATGGGGCCCTACTTTTTCATGAGGATAAAATATTCAGCGCCCCTGCCCTTCCCTTAGAGGAGGTTTTTGACCCCACAGGCGCAGGCGACACGTTTGCCGGCGGGTTTATCGGCTATATGGCCAAAGCGGGCACCGTGAGCTTCGAAAGCATGAAAAACGCCATCATCTATGGCTCGGCCCTGGCGTCATTCTGCGTGGAGAAGTTTGGATCTGAAAGATTAAGAAACCTGACACAGGAAGAAATTGCTGCCCGCATAGCCCAATTTGTGGGATTGGCCAAGTTTGAGATATAAGAGCCTCACCTAAATCCTCTCCAAAGGAGAGGGCTTTTGAATTGCGGGTTAAAAATATAGGCTGTTTCTTTGGAGAGCAGCCTATATTTTTAGCTCCCCCTTCAGGGGGCTGGGGGGCCTGCGCTTAGCCTACCCACTTTCTCAAACTTTTCAAACACCGTTTCGGTATGTGGGGCATCAACGAGCTCGGGGGTCAAATCCTGGCCGGCCCAATGCTCATAGTGTTTGCCATTACGCCATAGGCGGCTTTCGGTTACATCATATATAATACCTTTATAAGCCACCCAAATCCGGGGCTTATCCTGCCCGTTGCGCAGGGCCAGTTGCGATTTGGTGTATTCAGGCAGATCGGTCATCCGTTTTTTTTCTTGTTTTAAAGTACTCAAAAAAGCCGATATTCATAAGTAACAGCGCCATTAAGTAAAAGTGGTCTTCTACGGGTATAGTCCCTACCCTTTTGCCCATATTTTGACTATTGTTGTATATAACCACCGGGATGGCTGTTAAAATTCCATTAACAAGGTAAAATGGGACCAGCGCAACTACGTATGCCATGTAAAACCGGCTAAGCCATTCTGTTTTAATTACATACTGAAGCATCAGTAGCAAGATCAGCAAAAGCCCGAAAGTAACTGCTGTATAAATCTTATTATAATAAAAAATAAGCCCCAAAACAGATAACATAATCACCAGGCTGCTAATGATACCGGTTAACCGCATATCTATTTGCCATTTTATATAATAATTTAAACAGGCATAGATAAAAATACATGCAAACGGCACGGTTAAAAAGAAAAGCACTTCCTCAAACGGTAAACCCCACATTGTAACACCGGTAATATACTGTGGATTGAATGACCATACGCCTTTCATGGTAAATAGTACATCCCAAAACAAAAAGAAAAGGCCGGTTGTAGCCATGCCCGGCCATATATATTTCCAGCTTTTATAAAAATGCACCTTCTTATCAAACGATAATACAAACGGAAAAAATACCGTCAATACATTGATGACCAGGTAAGTGTATCTCACTTTAATTCGGCTAAGTGTTTGTTCAGATCTTCATTTTGCGCCGGGGTGCAGCGTTTAGAATTCAGCAGAAATTTGATGATGGCTACCGTTAAATCCTTATCGCCGGTACCATAATTCTTTTTACCGAGCTGAGTTATAATTTCATTGCGGTCGGTAACCAAATCCTTGTTAAAACCTAAAAAACCAGGCACATTGTGCTCAACGGAGAAGCGCAAAAAACGGATCTCGATATTATGCGGATCAGCGTTTACGGCTGTTTTATAGGTTGCCTCGGCATTATTCAGGTGCTTTACCTTCATATAAGGGTTCCAGCTGAGCTTGGCCTTACATGCCGATAAGGTAGCCAAATATGCTGTAATTACCCCCGCGGGGTTCTTAATTACCGCCAGGCTTTTATATAGTGAATCGGTTGTTTTGCTGTTATTCATGCACACCATCAGCAAACTGCGGATATGCCTCAGGTTAGGCTCGTCTGCCCGGCTTTGTTGGGTAACAAACAACATCAGGATAACGGATGCAATAAAATAGATACGGTTGTTCATGAGGTGCAATTTAGCCGTTATTGCGATGTGTTAACAGTTTCTGATGACTGCCACGGCTTAGTCAAAAGTACAAATTGAAACCCATAATGTTTCAAAACAAAAAACCCGCCATTGGTAAGCGGGTTTTTTATTTATATATGGTTGAGTTTATAAATTTAGTTTTCGGCGTAAACGGGTTTGGCAATGCCGTTATCGTATGCTTTCAGGTTTTTCTTCAATAGCTTACGTGCTACGTGTATCCGGGTTTTTACAGTACCTATCGGTATCTCTAAATGATCGGCAATCTCATGGTATTTGTGTCCTTCAAAATACATGGTAAATGGCACGTAATAATCGCCTGGCAACCTATCTAAAGCTCTTTTAATATCATCCATCACAAATTTAGCTTCGCCTTGATTTTTTGTTGAACTGAATACCAGGTTTGGCGAAGAAATCTCGTCGCTTTTGGTAACAAATGTGCTCATTTTAACAAAACGGCGATAGTTGTTAATAAACGTATTTTTCATGATGGTGTATAACCATCCTTTTAAATTAGTACCTTCTTTAAACTTATTGTAATAAGTTATGGCCTTCAACATTGTATCCTGAACAAGGTCGTTAGCATCGTCTGCGTCATGGGTAAAATGTAAGGCGTATGATCTTAACGAAGTTGCCTGGCGCAGTACAAGGGTGTTAAACTCAATCTTTGTCATTTTGTTAAAGTTTTGTGTTAACAGTTAGGCAAGCATAGTGCCAGTACTGTATTAAATACAGCACAAAACAGGCTACGGCCCCAAAAATCAGCAAAGCAAACATAAGTGTAAACTATACACTTATACCAAAACCAACAACCTGCCTGTCAAGACATTAACAGCAACAAAAACAACTATTGCTTAGAATATAAAAACAAAGATTATTGCAAAATTTTTATTGAAAACAAATGAAAACAAAATTGAAGATTTAGTTAAAATTTAAATTTTTAACTAATAATATTCACCTCGCGTTGTAGCATAACGCCAAATTTAGCGTACACACTGTCTATAATTTGCGACGAAAAGTTGTAAACTTCCGCTCCGGTGGCACCGCCGTGGTTCACCAATACCAAGGCCTGGTTCTGCCATGTTCCGGTGTGGCCAACGGTTTTTCCTTTCCATCCGCATTGTTCAATAAGCCATCCGGCAGCTAATTTTACCTGCCCATCGGCAGCCGGGTAATTAACCACATCTGGAAACTTAGTGTATACAGCTTCAAATTCGTGCCGGCTGATCACCGGGTTTTTAAAGAAACTACCGGCATTGCCTATGGTAGTAGGATCGGGCAGTTTAGATACCCTGATATGTGAAACTACCTGCGATACATCTTTTATAGTAGGCGATGTAATGCCGCGGCTGGCCAGCTCAAGCCCTATTGCACCGTACTGGGTATTGATGTTGGGGATAAGCGATAAATGAAATTTAACCGATACAATGATATACTGCCCCATCAGCTCGCTTTTAAAAACACTTTCGCGGTAACCAAATTTACAATCGGCTTTGCTAAACGTTTTAAATGCACCGGTGGCAATTTCAAAAGCCCTGCAGCTTACAAACGCGTCCTTAAGTTCTACGCCGTACGCGCCAATGTTTTGAATGGGCGATGCCCCAACCGAGCCCGGAATCAGGCTCAGGTTTTCAATCCCGGCATATTCACGGGCAACGCAAAAGTTTACCAAATCGTTCCATACCTCGCCGCCGCCGGCCTCTACAAATACATCGTTATGGCTAATGCGGTGTTCAATGCCCCGGATATTCATACGGATAACCAGGCCATCAAAATTGGTAACCAATAACAAATTGCTACCTCCACCTAAAACCAACCGCTCGGTTTGTTGCCATTGCGGGTCGGCAAATAGTTCAACCAGCTCATCCTCATGGGCTATTTCCACAAAATAACTCGCCTGGGCATCTATGCCGAAAGTATTAAAGTTTTTAAGTGATACGTTTTCCTGTATTTGCAGCATGGTGTTGATTTTTAACAATTAGTCTATTTTTCAAAGGTGTTAAAGAGGGTTTCACCGTTTCGGATGCCGGATGTTTGATGCCGGAATTATTGGGGGCGAATTTCGGAATTTTAATTGATTTGGTTAAACAGGTACTAAAAGGAAAACTATTCTAATCACTCCAGGGCAAATACTTCACCGTGTTGGCAACCTGTAATGTTGGTAATCCCAAATTCAATTGTTCGCCATTTAATACACGCTCATACAACTTAAGATATTTTTGTACCATGGTATGTACCATAAAGTTATCCATGGCATATTCGTAACAGTGCTGGTTGCTAAATTGATTTATCGCCTTAAGTGCGTTCACCAGGTCCGATTTACTATCGCTTAATAACCCCACTTCTGCCGGCACCAGTTCGGGCAGCGATCCGTAGGGCGTACCTAATACCGGGCAACCAAAATACAGGCTTTCAATAATAGCCAACCCAAAAGGCTCGTGCCATAATACCGGGAACAACAATGCTTTGGAAGTATTCAACACGGCGGCCTTTGCATCGTTATTAACCATGCCCTTAAACCTTACATTTAAGTTTGGTGTAAACCGCAGCCCCATTTTTAAATTGAGGCGTGTGCCGCCCAATACAATCAGCTTATTGCCGCTTTGGGTGGCTACATCAATAGCGCCCTTTACGTTTTTAACCTTCCAGGCGGCTTTGGCCAGGAAATGGGCATGTGTCCGTTTTTTTGACAGATCGGGCTTGTGGTAATCGTCCGGGTCGAGGCCGTGGTGTACAAAAGCTTCGCCGCCGTAGCGCGATGCCTGGTTGGCAGATACAAATACGGAGTTTCGATTTAGCTGCTGCCCAAAGCCGGGATTATCATGTACGTTAATCAAATAAGGTTTTTTGCTAAATCCATTTACCTGGAAGTGAAAGTGTACCACATCTACATCGTCGGGTACCTGAAGGTTAATGTCAACAGCAGGGTCATAAACCAATACTTTGGCAAAAGGGCAGGTTGAACCTGGCGCAACAAGGTATGTAACCACATGGCCTAATCGATTTAGTTCTTTACCCAGCCACCAGATAACACGTTCGGTACCGCCATATTTAGGCGCCGGGATGCGGGTGTTGTTTACTATTAATATCCTCATTTGAAAATGCAAGCGCCCGAATTTCGGAATTTAAATCGGATTGTTGTATTTTAGTGATATCCGGCATTTTTCGTATCCATTGTCTCACCGATTGGCCTATTTTAGTAAAAACACCAATAAAATCCATTATAAAATATTAATTTGTTAAATTTCTAACATCAATATTGCAAATGCTAAACTTTTTTAATTATTTTAGAAACTTAATTAACTTCTTAACGATTTAAATAAAAAATGACATCCATTAGCAAACCCGAAATATCGGCACAAAAAAAAACAATTGTAAGTCCGGTAATAATCATCGGCGTTCTATTCTTCATTTTCGGGTTTGTAACCTGGTTAAACTCGGTATTGATACCTTATTTAAAAATAGCCTGCCAGCTAAATAACCGCGAATCGTACCTGGTAGCAAGTGCGTTTTACATCGCTTACCTTTTAATGGCAAAACCATCGGCATGGTTACTTAAAATATTTGGTTTTAAAAATGGTATGGCCGTAGGGCTTATCATTATAGCCGTGGGCGCACTTATTTTTATCCCTGCTGCTTTAACCCGTACCTACGCCATCTTTTTAATTGGCTTGTTTGTACAAGGCAGCGGCCTCGCGGTTTTGCAATCGGCATCAAACCCTTACATTACTATAATCGGGCCGGCTGAAAGCGCCGCAAAGCGTATCAGCGTTATGGGTATATTTAACAAGTTTGCCGGCGTATTGGCGCCAATAGCGCTTGGTGCAGTGGTTTTAAATAACATTGATGCTTTTAATGCCAACCTTGCCAAATTAGATATCGCCCAAAAAACTGCTGAACTGAACGAATTAGCATCAAGGGTAATATTGCCTTACGTATTAATGGTGATTGTATTAGCCATATTGGCGGTGCTTATTTATTTTTCGGGCCTGCCCGAAATTGATACCGATCACGAGGACGAAACTGTAGCCGCCGCGAATTCGGGCAAAACAAGTATTACGCAATTCCCGCATTTAATATTAGGAGTGGTAGCCCTGTTTTTTTACGTGGGTGCCGAAGTTATCGCCGGCGACTCGATAATTGGTTACGGCATAGCACACAATATCCCGCTATCTACGGCTAAATATTTTGCATCGGGTACCCTAATTTGTATGGTACTGGGATATATCGCCGGCATCGTGTTTATTCCCCGTTATATTTCGCAGCAAAAAGCGCTGGTATATTCGGCAGTATTGGGAGTTATTTTAACTGGTTTAGCTTTATTTACACCCAAATACGCGTCTATTAGCTGCATCGCTTTATTAGGTTTGGCAAACTCATTAATGTGGCCTGCTATTTGGCCGCTGGCACTTTCAGGGTTAGGCCGCTTTACCAAAATTGGTTCTTCATTACTGGTAATGGGCATTGCAGGTGCTGCGGTATTCCCTCCTATTTATGGTTTATTGGTTGATAAAATATCGGCTCAAACAGCTTATGTAATCCTGATCCCGATTTATCTATTCATCTTTTATTTTGCAACAGTTGGGTATAAAAAGGGTAAACATGTAATAGCGGTATAGATAAAAATCTTATTTCCATCAACTGATAAGGCAGCGATATTGATTATATTGCTGCCTTATTAGTTTAACCTTATCCGATGAAATTACGTTTGAACTACTGGCAGCTCATCGCCCTTTTCTCACCTTTCATATTAGTTATCGGCTGTACATTTATGCCTAACCACATCCGGGCAAAATATTATATTAATACCGAACTGATATGCCTGTTATTGTGTATCGTTTTCCTGTTAGCCATCAGTTATCAAACCTACCTGGTAATTTCTTTCAACAAAAAGATAAAGGGTACCATATGGATAATTATTAATAATGTCCCGCCGGTTTTATTGACGTTTTTTTGCACATATGGTTGCGCACTTTTATTGACAGAGGATTTTAATGGTAAGAAATCGCCTGACGGCCCCACCTCAGGGTCAGATTTCTGGCTGGTCAAAATGATTGTGGGTATTCTTTTTATTCATGAGCTCATTACTTTCTTTGTGGTAAACAACCTGTATGTATCAGCTAAAATTGAAAACGTGAAAGATAGCCTCCTGCGCCAAAAGTTATCCGATGATTTTTGGGAGCCCATGAAAAAGCTATTGATCATATCTATACTTAGCACAGCGGGCAGCTTTGTTCTGGCAATAGTTGCCGTGATTATTAAAAGCAGATTTTTGAAGGATTAGTGGCTCTATTCCAAATCAGCATTAAGTACAATCTCAATTAATAATTGGAGTGACTAATGTTTTCTGAACCGGAATTTATCATCCTTTGTTTGTTTTAAAGGGCGTTCAGGAAGGCTACGCCGTTTATCGAATTAAAGAATTTTCAGAATTTTAAAATCCCTCGCAGCTAAATTCTGCCTATTTAAAAAATTCGTTTATTCCGGTTCAGACTATTGCGATATTGATTATATTGCTACCTAATTAACTTAAAACTTATCCATGAAAATACGCTTGAATTACTGGCAGCTGATATTGTTGTTTTTGCCGTCAATAATTGCGTCCCAAATGTCTAACATTCCTCACTCTTCCTGGCAAGCATATGAAATAATTAAAACAATATCAAACCTGCTCTTCGCGGTTAATCCATGTTTTATTGTTGGCTACCAGGCTTATTTAGTAACCAGTTTTAACAATAAAATTAATGGGGCAAAGTGGTTTACCGTGAATGCGCTTGTGCCGGTAGTTTTCTTTATCGCACATTTCATTTATGTTGTGTGGTCGACAGAACTCAAACCTGTACGTTGGCATGCTACGATTGGCCCCATAGAGCAAGCCGATTTCGGATTCGTACCTAAAGTAATAACTGTATTTTTGGTACACGCAGCAGTTACCTTCTTTTTAGTGAACAACATTTATGTTTCCTGGCAAATCAAACAGATATCTGACGACAGCACGAAAAATCAGCTATACCTCGATTTTATGAAGCCAATGAAAAAACTATCGAATATATCATACATCGCTTTAGCTGGTTTATTAATAATTGCAATCATAGCTAATATTCTGCTAATAGTAGATTAGAGGCTTTATTCCAAATCAGGATTAAGTACAATCCCAATTAATGATTGGATTAACTAATATTTTCTGAACCGGAATTTTTCACCCATTGCTTGTTTTTAAGGGCGTTCAGGAAGGCTGCGCCGTTAACGAATTAAAGAATTTTTAGAAGCTGTTTAAAAACCATTTTGGACGTTAAAGCATGGCGAAAGGCAGCGGCGTATAGCATGGCGGAGACGACTCACCCGGTCGAGACTACGCCCGACCACCCTCTCTCCGGCTAAAGCCGCAAAGAGGGTTGGGGAAATCTTCATTCTATAAATTATTGGTTATCAATAGAATAATATACAAAACCCTCTATGCGGCGAAGCCGGAGAGAGGGTGGCCCAGCGCAGCGTCGGCCGGGTGAGTCGTGGCAGGCGTTCAACCGGATGTTTATATATATCCTAATACGTGATGGCGTGTATAAAGCAATAACATTTTTATCAAATCACCTTTAACAGCTTCTTAGAATTCCCCCCCGGCAGCTAAATTCTGTCCATTCAAAAAATTCGTTTAATTCAGGTTTCAGACACAATTCCTCCATCAAAACAAAAAAGCAGAAACAACCTAAATTGTCCCTGCTTTTAAATATGATAACTGCAAACTCAAAACTGCAAACCGGCAACTATATATGTATCGCTCTATTCTCTGTAGCCGCTAAACAAGCCTCGCGCATCGCCTCGGTATAAGTTGGGTGGGCATGGCTGATCCGGGCGATATCCTCTGCAGATGCACGGAATTCCATAGCAACCACAGCCTCGGCAATCATATCTGCCGCACGGGGACCAATCATGTGTACCCCTAAAATTTCGTCGGTAGTGGCATCGGCCAGCACTTTAACAAAACCGTCCAAATCACCGCTGGCACGCGCACGGCCGCTGGCTTTAAAGGGAAACGATCCTGTTTTATATTTTACACCGGCTGCTTTCAACTGCTCTTCTGTTTGGCCAACGGCTGCAACTTCAGGCCAGGTGTATACTACGCCGGGGATCAGGTTATAGTCGATATGCGGTTTCTGGCCGGCAATAATTTCGGCAACCAAAGTACCTTCATCTTCGGCTTTGTGGGCAAGCATGGCGCCTTTAATTACGTCGCCAATGGCGTAAACACCTTTAACGCTGGTTTCCAGTTGATCGTTTACGGTAATTTTGCGGCCACGTTCTTCAACGGTGATGCCAATTTTATCTAAACCTAAACCATCGGTATAAGCTACGCGGCCAACGGCTACCAGGCAGTAATCGCCTTTTAATTCTTGTTTCTCGCCTTTTGGTGTGTCGAAAGTAACGGTCACTTCTTTACCTTTTACGGTAGCACCGGTTACTTTATGGCCCAGGTAAAACTCCATACCCAGTTTGGTCAGCACTTTTTGCAGTTCACGGCCAAGGGCTTTATCCATAGTTGGGATAATGCCATCCATAAACTCAATTACAGATACTTTTGCACCTAAACGGGCATATACCGAACCCAGCTCCAGGCCAATAACGCCGCCGCCAATCAGCACCAGGTGCTTAGGCACTTCGGTAAGCGATAAAGCCTCGGTAGAGGTAATGATGCGTTTTTTATCGATTTTTAAAAATGGCAATGCCGATGGTTTTGAACCGGTGGCAATAATTACATTTTTACCGGTTATCTCGGTTTCGGTACCATCAGCCTTTTTAACGTTGATGGTGTTTTTATCTTTAAATGATCCTACACCGTAGTGGGTGTCAATCTTGTTTTTCTTCATCAGGTAGCTAATGCCGCTGGTATTGGCATTTACCACTTCCTGCTTGCGTTTTACCATCTGGCCAAAATCGATACCTAAATTTTCCAGCTTAATACCATGAGTGGTAAAAGTGTGGGCAGCGTTATGGTAGTGTTCGGATGAATCAAGCAGGGCCTTGGATGGGATACAGCCCACATTAAGGCATGTACCACCAAGGGTACTATATTTTTCGACGATAGCGGTTTTTAAACCCAATTGGGCGCAACGTATAGCGGCAACGTACCCACCTGGGCCCGAACCGATAACGATAACATCATATTGCATAGTATTTTGTTTTATAGGACGGCAAAGTTAGTGGGAATTATTGAATTACTGAATTATTGAGTTAGTGAATTGTACACGACATCGATTTTGAACGCTGGTGAAGACTCACCCGGCGAGGCTCCGCCCGCCACCCTCTCTTCAACCTGCGGTTGGAAAGAGGGGCTTGAATAGTTAATGAAAACTGACGATGTAATTAACTATAAATAGGCTTTGATTTTATTTAAAACCATCCCGGTGTTATTTAAAATCAGGTCATTTTCAAACCTCAAAATTTGTAGTCCTGATTTGGCTAAAACCTCGTCCCGGTTTTGATCATAATCCTTTTTCAGTAAATGTACAGGTCCATCTGCTTCTATTACAAGCTTTGCTTCATGACAATAAAAATCCGCGATGTAGTAAATTGTCCCTTTGGTACTTGATTGAACTCCGATAGGATATTGCCTTAGAATTTTCTGGGCAAAGACTCTCCTGTTTCTCAATCTCTGCCAAAGTAATTTCTCCGCAGAGGTTTCATTTCGACGTAACTCTCTACAAAAATCAGTAATGGACGACATTTTTAAATTTACAAAAAACACTGTTTATTGGCAAATAGCTTTTTGTTTTTTGAAAGGTACACACATCTAAACTTCCGTTGAGTTAATTAGCATTCAAGCCCCTCTTTCCAACCGCAGGTTGAAGAGAGGGTGGCGGGCGCAGCCTCGCCGGGTGAGTCTTTTCAGCGTTTCAAAATCCGCAATACTTATCCACCCACACTTTTATCAACCCCACCCTATCCTTAATAAACTTCGGCCCAAAAAACGGGTTCGACCAATCATCAAAATGTTCATGCTGAAACCCGAGGTAAAAAATCCAAAAACCAACGCCAAGATAAGGGATGGAATTGAGTTCATCGTCGCTCACCGCTCTTGTTTCCCGGTATGCAGACACAAAAACAGCGAACATCCGCTGGGCTTCCTCATCCTTTAACTTGCCTGTATACACATGCATAAAGAAATGGACGAAGAACGACATCAGGTCGTTAACAAGAAACCCTTTACCGGCAAAGTCGAAATCAAAAAATGTTAAATTACCGGCATCATCAAAATGAAAATTCTTGGGCAAAAAATCGTACTGGCAGTAACCGTAGCTAAAGTTAGCGGTATCCAACAAGCTTAGCTTTTGAGCTACCTTAACTGCCAGATCCTGTAAATAAGCATACTCATCAGGCAGATCTTTAAACGCGGGTTCAATACTTTTTATGGGATTGATAAGCGTAGTTTCAATACTATATTCCCTGCGGGGATAACTAAGCCGGACTACCGACGTAATGTTATGCACATTAGCCATCTGCCGGCCAATAGTTTTTAACTGATCGTCGTTTAAATCCATAACCGGGGAGCCTTCGGCGTACGAAAACAGGATGCCGTAGCGAACACCTTCGGGCGCGTCAAATTGTTGCAGTTGGCTGCCATCGACAGCAGTTATCGGATAAGCTACGCCTGTGCCGCCATTTTTAAGTAAATTGAGCAATTCAATTTCACCTTGTATTTCATCGTGCGGGCGGTGTTGTTCGCGGTAGATTTTTAACACATATTTGGCATCAATTGCTTCGATGATATAGGTATCGCTTACCCCGCGCAATAAAAACCTGCAACTAATTAGCTGAAGGCCATAAGCCACCCCGATATAATTTTTTAAAGCAATGGCAGATAAGGTGGAATATTGTGCCGGAAAATGTGCCATAGTTTTAAAAATTGAAAAGGGCTGCAATGATACGAAAATGAATAAAATCGCAATGAAGTTTTATCCAATTTTAGCTAACATTGGCTATTTATTAGCTGCTTCATGTAACAGTGTTGTATTAAATTATTTGTTAGCAATTATGTTGCTAAATTAGGCTGTTATTTTGACTGATTTTATTATTCACCTCATTTCCCTGTATCTGTAAGATATGAATTTTAAGCCTTTATACCCGCTCCTTATCCTTGTAGGATTGATCCCTTTTACATCAAATGCCCAACTTCTGCAGGAAAAAGAAGCCTTTACCCATGCCGATAGCCTGCGCGGCAACTTAACTGCACCTCGAACATGCTACGATATCAATTACTACCACCTGGATGTTAAGTTTGATATCGACCATAAAGCTATCAGCGGCAGCAACCTGTTTAAGTTTACCGCCACACAGGATTTTACATTGTTGCAGTTTGATTTGTTTGCTAACCTTAGTGTAGATAAAGTAGTTTACAAAGGCAAAACACTGTTTTTTAAGCGCGATGCCAATGCCGTGTTTGTTACTTTCCCCAAAACAATTACTAAAGGCAGTAAGGATCAGTTTACCGTTTATTACTCGGGCAAACCAACCATTGCCATAAACGCGCCCTGGGATGGTGGCGTTGTTTACAAACAGGATTCGCTTAAAAAACCATGGGTGGTTACCGCCTGCGAGGGTGTGGGTGCCAGCATCTGGTGGCCCAATAAAGATCATTTGAGCGATGAGGTTGATAGCATGCTCATCAGCATCAGCGTACCCAAAGGTTTAAAAGATGTATCCAACGGTCGCCTGCGTAAGGTTACGCCGTTAAAAGATGGTTATACCAAATTCGACTGGTTTGTGGCCAATCCGATAAACAACTATGACGTGGTTGCCAACATTGGCGATTACGTACATTTTGGCGATACCTACATGGGCGAAAAAGGCAAACTTACCATGGATTACTGGGTACTGCCCACCAGTTTGGAGAAGGCGAAAAAACACTTTAGTGCCAATGCCAGGCCCATGCTTAAAGCTTTTGAACACTGGTTTGGCCCCTACCCTTTTTATGAGGACGGCTACAAACTGGTAGAGACCCCGCACCTGGGCATGGAGCACCAGAGCGCCACGGCCTACGGCAACCATTTTTTAAATGGTTACCTGGGCTACGATATGTCGGGCACAGGCTGGGGACTGAAATGGGACTACATCATTATACACGAAAGCGGCCACGAGTGGTTTGGCAACAACATTACCGGGAAAGACCTGGGCGATATGTGGATCCACGAAAGCTTTACCTGCTATTCCGAATCGTTGTTCATTGAAGATAACTGGGGCAAAAAAGCCGGGCAGGAATACAACTTCGGCCTAAGAGAAGGCATTAACAACGACAGCCCTGTTGTTGGCCCTTACAACGTAAACAAAGAGGGATCTGGCGATATGTATCCCAAAGGTGCGGTTGTACTTAACATGGTACGCACCATTGTTAACGACGATGAAAAATGGCGCACTATCCTGCGCGGCCTCAACAAAACTTTCTATCATCAAACCGTTACTTACGACCAGGTGGTTAACTACATCACCGAACAATCGGGCAAAAACCTGTTACCGGTATTTGACCAGTACCTGCGCTATAAAGATCTGCCCATCCTGGAGTTTGCAACCGTAAGGGGCAAATTCAGCGCCAGGTGGATAGCCAACGCCAAAGATTTCGCTATGCCCGTTTTAATCCGCGCAAAAGGCGGCGAGTATAAATTTATTACGCCTACAACCCGCTTTACACCGGTTGATGTTGAAGGGGTAAATAAGGATAATATTGAGGTGGATAAGTTGAATTTTTATGTGGGGGTGTTGGTTGATTGAATGAGTGGTTGATTGGGTTGGATTGAGCTGATTAAGTTAAACCCGTTGTCATTTCGAACGAGGTACGAGGAGAAATCTTAGACAATTTGCATCGCGATAAGCCTCTCGAATGCAAGGCGTATAAGATTTCTCCTCACCCTATGGCTCAAAGCCACCCCAAGTTCGTTCGAAATGACAAATTTATTTTTTGATTTAGACAGGGCTTTACAATAATATATATGCAAAATAAGAACATGATTAAATACGCACTCGGCCTTTTGATGGCTGGTGCAAGCTTTTTGCCGGCAAAGGCACAATTAGGCACAGTTAAAGAAAAATTTACCAGGGCTGATACTTTACGCGGATCGTTAACAACGCCGCTGCGTACTTGTTACGATATCAATTATTATCACCTGGATGTGAAGTTTGATGTCGATAAAAAATTCATCAGCGGTAACGTGCTGTTTAAGTTTACCGCAGTAAGTGATTTTGATAAGCTGCAATTTGACCTTTGGAATAACCTAAAGATTGAAAAAGTGGTTTACAAAGGGCAGGAGTTAAAATATACCCGCGAGTTTAACGCCGTGTTTTTAACCTTCCCAAAAAACATCAGCAAGGGTAGTAAGGACGAGTTTAGGGTTTACTACTCGGGCAACCCAACTATTGCCAAACGCGCACCATGGGATGGCGGCGTGGAGTATAACACCGACTCGTTAGGCCATGCCTGGGTATCAACCGCCTGCCAGGGCATGGGGGCCAGTGTATGGTGGCCAACTAAAGATCAGCAGGAGGACGAGGTAGATAGCGCCCTCATCAGCATCAGCGTACCCAAGGGTTTAAAAGATGTATCAAACGGCCGTTTACGTAAAGTAACCGACCTAAAAGATGGCTACATCCGTTTCGACTGGTTTGTAGCCAACCCTATCAACAACTACGATATTGAAGCCAACATTGGCGATTATACCCATTTCGAGGGCATATACAACGGCGAAAAAGGTAAACTCACCATGGATTTTTGGCCGCTAAGCTACAACCTGGATAAAGCTAAAGCACAATGGGGACTTGATGCGCCCCGCATGCTCAAAGCCTTTGAACATTGGTTTGGCCCCTACCCTTTTTACGAGGATGGCTATAAACTGGTAGAAAGCCATCACCTGGGGATGGAACATCAAAGCGGTACAGCTTACGGCAATCACTATAAAAACGGCTACCTGGGCCGCGATCTTTCGGGTACGGGCTGGGGACTAAAATGGGATTTCATCGTAATACATGAAAGCGGTCACGAATGGTTTGGTAACAACATTACCTCCAAAGACCTGGCCGATATGTGGATCCACGAAAGTTTCACCAACTACTCTGAGTCGTTATTTGTAGAAACCTTTTATGGCAAACAGGCCGGCCAGGAATATGTGCACGGCACCCGTATGGCCATTGCAAATGACAGGCCTATTGTAGGCGCTTACGGTGTTAACAAAGAAGGCTCGGGCGATATGTATTACAAAGGCGGCAACATGCTTAACATGGTGCGCACTATTATTAATGATGATGAAAAATGGCGCGGTATACTGCGTGGCCTTAACAAAACATTCTACCACCAAACCGTTACTTACAACCAGGTGGTTGATTACATCAGCAAAGAGGCGGGCATGAACCTGGCGCCGGTATTTGACCAGTACCTGCACTACAAAACCATCCCCATCCTCGAGATTATGTTCAGGGAAGGTAAAGCCTATGCCCGCTGGACCAGCACCGATGCTAAAGACTTTGCCATGCCCGTTAAAGTGCGCGTAAATGGCGGCGATTACAAATTCATCACCCCAACCAAACAATTCAAACCTTTTGAGTTAGACGGCGCCACAAAGGACACCATTGAAGTTGACACATTTAATTATTATATTGGGGTGTTGGTGGAGTGAGTTGATTGGTGGGTGGTTGATTGGGTTGGATGAAAGTAAAAATAAAAGACTGTCATGCTGAGGTACGAAGTATCTATTCGCAAACTTTTCTATCGGTCATGCACAGCTGATAGATACTTCGTACCTCAGGATGACAGGGAAATTGGATATGTCATGGGTAGGTACGAAGGATAACAGAATAGATGGGTAAGAACAAAGCAATGACATATTAAACTATTTCTCTCAAATCATGCAACCTCGCCAAATAACTTGCGTCATATAGCTACATAAGAGATAATTAAGATGAAAACATTAAGCAAAATATTACTGATTGCTGCTTTGATAACAGGTACTGCAGGCTATACAATTGCAAAAACAAATACCCCAACCGACGAGGTTACCCAAAACACAGAAGACCGCCATTTATCCGGCTTTACCTCGGTAAGCGTCGCCGGTTCGTTTGATGTGGTTATCACCCAGGGATCAACAGAATCTGTTAAGGTACAGGCGCCATCTGACGTTATCAGCCGCATTATTACCGAAGTAGAAGGTAACACCCTTAAAATTTATACCAAAAGCGATAACGACTGGCACTGGTTTGATGGCGGCCACAAAAAGATCATGATCTACGTTACGATTAAAGAAGTAAACGGTGTATCACTTTCAGGTTCGGGCGATGTATCATTCAGGGAAGGTTTGCGTGCCGGTTCATTTAAACTGAAACTAACCGGATCGGGCGATGTAAGCGGCAAACTTTGGGTTAAAAGCCTTGATGTGAATCTGGCAGGATCGGGCGATATCAAAATAAGCGGTACCGCAGATAATTCAAACATCAGTGTAGCCGGTTCAGGCGATTATACTGCAAGGGATTTAACAACCAATACTGCATCGGTACGTGTTGCAGGCTCAGGCGATGCCAGGGTTAACGTAAGCCAAAAACTGGAGGCATCGGTAGTAGGCTCGGGCGATGTATATTATACAGGTAGTGTAAAAAGTGTGAGTAGCTCTAAGATAGGAAGCGGCGATGTAAGCAGGATGTAAGAGCCTCACCCAACCCTCTCCAAAGGAGAGGGCTTTTTTGATTTGCATGAACTGCCAAAAAGAAAAAGCGATGAATTGAACTCATCGCTTTTTCTTTTTTGAACATTTTTCTTCCTCCCCCTCCTTTAGCGAGGGCCGGGGTAAGGCTTTAAAACCTCGTATAAAAAGCCAACTGTGCCACGTGGTTAATCGTATAGGCTTCGGCTTGTTTAATGTATTGGTTAAGGTAGCCGGTTTCCACATCAATCATTTTGTTAATGCGGTAACCAATAGCTACATAGGCGCGGTTTTGGTCGAAAAAGTGTTTGTTTACCTTGTTTTTGTTTTGGATGTTTACAAACACCTCATTTTGTAAGGCTACAAAAGGGCCTTGCGCAAACACAGCCGAATCCCTTTTCAAAGGCACAATGGCCCGTGCAAAATATCTGAAGCGTTGGGCAAAGTAGTTATCGTTTTTGGTAGCGGCAGTGTTACCCAAAAAGCGCTGCTCCAAACGCAAACGGTGCGCAAGGTTTACATTTTTGCTCAGTTTATGGGTGTAAGTATATTGCTGCCAAAGACGGTGTTCGGGGCGAAAGGTTTGATCGCCGGCAGTGGTGCGGCCATACGTGGCTATGTAGGCATAACCCAAGGCGCCAACCTTGTTTTTGGCAAAATAGTAATTGGCCGACGGGCGCAGCAAAATATGTTTCAGGTAACTCAGCTCGTCATGTGAACGTAGCTGTCCGTCGAACGAGTAGCCCCAATGTTCAGATAGTTTTTGCGAATGGAACACTGCTGCCCAACCCGAAAACTGGTTATCCTGCGCAAACAAACGGGCAGGTATAATGAACAATAAAGCGGCAAAAATCAGTAACTTTTTTTTTAATTGCATAGATGTATTATTTATAAAGTGATGATAAGATTGTTTTAAATCTCCATTTGCAGGGGAGATCTTTATACTAATATCTACCTATCAGGATGTAATTTAATTCTTCATCCTGATCAATGTCTTGCGGCCCAAATCAACAGTGATCCTGAAAGCCTCTTGGTTACTCATCCTGAAACCCGGCGTTTGGTGGAAGCTTAAAATAAACTGACCTTTTACCCGGTTATATAAAAATGGTGTCCAGATGATATCCATCCGGTTATAAGTTTTCTTTTCAAACCACGAATCGCCATAGGTAATTTCATGTCCCTGGCCTTTGTAAAATTCATCAAATAAGGCAAACTTATGGTAGCTCAAATAAACATTGGCCACAAAGCCTGCCGGTTTATGAAACCCGTCTACACCACGCACCCGCTCTAATGACATCATGCCGCCGGCTTCAACTGATAACGAATCTAAAAAGGTTTTATGACTAAAGTCTAACCCTAACCTGATTTGCCCGGCACCGTTATCCCTGATATTATCATTAGGAACAGCAATTTCGGCACCGGCATCGTGCATCAGCATAAAGTAATGGGATACATAAAAAGGCCCTTTAACCGATGGCTTGTATTTGCCCGAAAATCCAAATAAAAACTGTTCCCTGTCGGTTTGGGTTTGGCGGCTTACCCAGTCAATCCAGCCGGTTTCGGTAAAGTGTTCGTTGTGCACACGGGCCAGCAAGCCCTCAATATTAGGCCGGTAGTAGCGTAGGGTATCATTTAAAATAGCACGCGGATAATCATCAAGCAAACCTTCGCGGGGGAAAGCACCGGCGTAAAACAGCCAGCTTTTACCTGTAAAATTGTAATAGGCTACCGGGTTCACTTTTAAAAAGTAGGGTTTGGCGCCAAACTCGTGAATGCCGTTGGCCCCAAAAACAAAATGGTTTAAGCTATCAATGTTCCAGCCTAAATCAAGCTCGGTACGCATGCCGCTATAAGTGCGGGAGCGCGGAATAAAAGCCTTGTATTCACGGTTATCCAAAAAGCCAAGGGCGTTAAAATGAATGTCGATGGTTTGTCCCTGTGACGTTTGTTCCTGTGCCAGGGTAGTGGTTATAGTAACTATAGTGAAGATGACGAGTATGTAAATCTTTTTAATCATATCTTTTGATGTTGTAAATCAAGCGGTATTTAGCTAACGTAACGTAAGCCGCAAAGGTATAATAAAAGCCTAAACACCTAAAACTACACCATCACCATTAAGTAATTTGATAAAATAATACACCAAATCTTCATACTTTAGCCGCGCCATAAATCAGCTAAAATATCTTACATGCGTAAATCGATAGAAATTATACTTAAACCGCGCCTCATGGTACTTAACTCAATAAAAGACCTTAGCGCCGAACAACTGAACCTGGTGCCACAGGGGTTCAACAACAACATTATCTGGAACGTAGCACACATGATATCGGCCCAGCAAGGCATTTGCTACACCCGCGCCGGGTTGCCAATTGTTACCGAGGATAAATTCTACACCCCCTACCGCCCCGATACCAAACCCACTGATTTTGTTGGCGAAGAAGACATAGCTACCATCAAAGAGTTATTCGTATCTACCATAGAACAACTGGAAACCGACCTGGATAACGGCATTTTTGCCAATTATGGTGCCTTCACCACCCGATATGGTGTCGAACTTGATTCGATAGATACAGCGGTGGCATTTTTGCCTTTTCATGAGGGTTTGCATGCCGGGTACATCATGTCGCTGAAGAAGTTTATGCCGAAGGGATAAGGTCAGGTGTTCGGATTTGCGTGGGGATGCGTTCGCGTTTTTAGCCGAACACTTAAGATACTGATATAAAACAGCTTAAGTGTTCGGATTATTTTTAGCCCGGATACTCTTTATTGTAAAGTACTGCCCTCTCGCCGGCATCCTTTTTCTTCATCTTCCAGATAAAGCCATCCAGTACATAGTGGGTAGATTGTGGTAGCGCCAGCAGAGGTACAATAAGCGCCAGCAGCATGTCGCTGTTGATGGCGGGCAGGGTGGCAAAGGGTTTAAAAACTGAAGCGTGTTCTTTCCACACCAAGCCATCCCACAGGCCTTCTTCAAAATAGGCAAACAGGATGAGCAGGCCCACAAAGGATAGCACACCATACTTGCTGAAGGTAATTTTAAGGAAGGTTATTTTGGGCTTAGCGCTGCCGGCAAATTTCTTTTGTTCGTAAATCCATACCAGGGCCATGTAGGGAATGCCGTGCGAAACCACGTTGAGAGTGGTAAAAGCCATATCGCCGTTGTAGTAAATGATGCCGAAATACCACGACAAAAAAGTGCCAAAAACCAATACATTTTTAGCGATATTAAACTGCCTTGTAGTGATAAAAATCCAAATTTCTTTAACAAAATACAACAAAATGGTAAGCAGGTAAACAGCCTTGCAAACCACCAGGATATGGTCAAAATGGAAAAGCACAAAATCGCCATCGACAAACCAGTTGAAGTTTTTTTTGTAGCCGGTAAAATGCCAGTATAATAAGGGGTAAATGGTAGCGATGTAAATGGCCGCGTTATCAATATATCTAAAAATCCAACCTTGTTTTTCCTGGCGCGAGTAAATACGCATAAAACCATACTGCTGCCTGATGAAATGGAACACCGCCAGGTAGGCCAGCGCGCGCCAAAAATAAATGCCGCCTCCAACATACAACATCACCCCGCCCATGTAGCAAAACAAGGGGATGGCCAATAGTAAATGCCGCTGCTGCTTAAAAGATACCGGGTTAAAATAAGTACGGTAAAGCGTGCTGTACACATGGGCTACATCTATCATCACAATAAGTACCACCCAATATTGAACCGGCATCAGGCCCGAGTTTTTAAACTGCGCCGGAAACAGCGCTACGATAAGCAAAGCGATAAACGGCGGCGACAGGATAAAAATGCCATCTACAAGTCGGCTTTTTATCCAGGGCTGTTCCTGGTTACTATATTGCTGCGTGTTCATCTGCTAAAACCTGTTGTGCTGACCTTATGCCCTGGTGAAATGCTTCCTCGAAAATAGATACCCCGCTCAGATCGGTATGCGCAAAAAATACCTGGTTGTTGATGGGCAACCGCGCCTGCTGCCTGTTATCGCCCCAAATATAACCGACCGACGGACTAATCATGCCATGGCCCCACAGCCAAAACTCCACCTGCTCAATACACTCAGTTATACCGGGGTGCATTTGCTCCATTTCGGGTACCACAATATCCATCCATTGCTCATAGGTGCGGGTATAAGCTGCCAGCCGCGCAATGCGGGGTTCTTTATCGCAAAGCGGCAAATAGTAGGTAAGCACCTTTTGTTGTTCTACCAGTTTAATATCCTGTTGGTTGGCATTTACATACCCTACCGACGCCGTATTGTAGGCCACATTATCCCAGCACAGCACCATGCCTTTGGCTGCCGAGGGTAATTTATTAACCGTAATATTAGCAATAAGCCATGGCGAATAATGCAGCTTACCCGCATCGAACCCCGGACGTATAGTATTTTTCAGCAACTTTTGGTTAACATACTGTGGCGATGCCATGATCACCTTATCTGCATAAATAACAGCGGATGTATTTTGTTTCAGGTCGAGCACCTTTACCGCCACTTTGCCGCTTCCTTCTATCTGGACGTCATAAGCCAGGTGGCCCGTTTTAATATGGTCTTTTACGGTTTCGCGCAGGCGTTTCATAAGCCAGCCGTTACCTTCGGGCCAGGTAATTACAGCGTTTGGATCGGCGTTGGACGCGGTACCTTTGCGGGCCGAAAAATAGTGCAGTCCCGCCCATGCGCTTACGTTTTGGGCCGGCGTTCCATAATCGTCCTTACAGCAATAGTTTAGGTACCAGAGCAGGTAAGGCGAATCGAAGCCGTTATCTTTGAGGTAATCTTTGAACGAGATCCTGTCCAGCTTCCGGTAGGCATCATCGGCCGAACTATTATCCAAAGGGATATCAAAAGCATACCTGCCATCGTTGCCCTTCGCGTTTTTCAGCCGGGTAACCAAGGCAAAAAAACGGATGATCTGTTTCCTGTCGCTATCGGCCACACCAAAATCGGGTACTATGCCTTCCTGCCAGTGGCCGTTTATCAGCAGCCGCTCTTCAGGGTCAAAGCACAGGTAAAACTCGTTATAAAAGGGCAGCCCTTTTTTGTCAAAATGGGTAATTACCTGGTGCTCCTGCAAAAAATCAATTAGCAGCTTATCATCGTTATTTACAATGGGGATATAATGCGCTCCTAAGGGATAGGCCGATACCTCATTCGTCCCGAAGTAAGCATTACCGCCAGCATGATCTTCCAGCTCCAGCAATTGAAAATCTGTTTCGCCCTGCTTTAACAGCCACCTCGCGGCCGATAGGCCCGAAATACCGCTGCCGATAATTAATGTTTTAACCATTTGCTGTGTGGTGGGTGCCGGCATGGGCAGTTTATCGCGCAGGGCATGGCCGGCTTTGGCGTTGGGGCCGGCCAATTTGCCTTTAATATGGGCATACTCCGGTTTGCCGCCGCTTAACCTGCGGATGCAGCCATTAAGCAATATGGCCCCGGTAACCAGGCCCGCCTGCAAAATAAACGCGCGGCGACTGGTCGGCTTCATCCCGCTGCTGCGGCTATAAAACGGTCGACCACTCATCCTCAAAATATTTTACCAGTATCTGGTTGTTCAGTTTGTTAACCTGCGCCGGTACCCTGGCCATATCCGCCGGAAAATATAACATCTGCTCCAGGCAGGCTTTCGACATAAAACGCAGACCGGGCAAGTAATGACCGGGCACTTTGTATACCGGCTTGGTCATGGCCATAATATAGCCCCACTCGCCAAACGAGGGCACATAGTTATGGTAGGGTACGGTATTCAAACCAACTGATTGCAGGGTTTTCTCCACCGTCCAGTATGATTTTGGCGCCACATAGGGCGATGTGGATTGTATCACCATAATACCATCTGGATTAAGCAAATGCTTTACAATGGCATAAAAAGTATTGGTGTATAGTTTGCCAACCGAGTAATTGGAAGGATCGGGAAAATCAATAATAATGGCATCGTAGGTTTTATGCTGCGCCCTTGCCCATGAAAAGGCGTCGGCATTCATCACGGTTACTTTAGGCGATAATAACGAGCGGCGGTTCAGCTTCAGCAGCATATCATTAGTGCGAAACAGTTTGGTCATTTCCTTATCCAAATCAACCAGGGTAACGGTTTCAATCTGCGGATACTTTAAAATTTCGCGCACGGCAAGCCCATCGCCGCCGCCCATTACCAAAATATTTTTGGCATCGGGCAGGGCCTGTAACACAGGGTGAATGAGCGCCTCGTGATAGCGGTATTCATCAACCGAACTGAATTGCAGGTTTCCGTTTAAAAACAACCGCAGGTCGCGGCCTTTTTTGGTGATGATAATGCGCTGGTATGGCGTACTTTTCGAAAAAATGATGGTATCGCTATACGTTAAACTTTCCGAAAAACTGGTAATGGTATTGGCATACACAAAACCAACCAGCAAGGCCAGCATACTGATGATGGATGCGCTTTGCAAATATTTAGCCCCTTTAATTTCGTGCCTGAAATTGATACAGGTTATTAAAGCTACCAGTACATTCAGCATACCAAACAGGTAAGCTGTGCGCACCAAACCCAGGTAAGGGATAAGCAACAGCGGGAATACCAGCGAGGCTATTAAAGCGCCTATATAATCAAAAGTGAACACCTTTGATACCAGGTCTTTAAACTCAAACCTATTTTGCAAAATACGCATCAGCAACGGAATTTCCAGCCCTACAAGGATGCCGGTAAGGGATATCAGTCCGTATAATATAATACGGAACGAACTTACACTTTCAAAAACAAGGAACAGGATAGATGAGCTTGTACCGCCCACCAGGCCAACCAGTATTTCGATCCGGATAAACCAGGCCAGCAGGTTTTTATCAAAGTATTTGGATACCCAGGAACCCAGCCCCATCGAAAAAAGGTAAACCCCGATAATGGTAGAAAACTGGGTAACCGAATCGCCAAGCAGGTAGCTGGCCAAAGTGCCCGCTATCAGTTCATAAATAAGCCCGCAGGTGGCAATAATAAAAACCGATACGAGTAAAAGAACGGGAAGTTTTTTGTTCATGACCGTTATTTATGATAAAACCTAACCCCGTAACCCGAGTGCGCTACGGTGCCGTTGTAGCTGGCGTTGCGTTGCACATCGTTACTTTGCCAAAAGGCCAGGCCATCAAAAGCGGCATATGAATAATAGCCTACAATTGCAGCCACAATGGCTATGTATATTGCGTTTGATCTTATAGTTCCCGTTTTCATTATTCGTCATCTTTTTGATAGGGTGAAAAATCACTGTTCATCCAGCGGTTTGTTTCAAATTTGCGCATCCGGTACCAGCAGTATAAGGGATAAAGGCAAAGCAGCAGCAGCGTAACCAATACATTGCGCCATAGGGTAACACTTTCGGTAACCTTAATAAACAGCGATGAAACGTCCCTTGTGCCTGCATAAGGATAAATGTTGATGTGGTACTTACCGGCAGGAATCTCTGATAAAAGCACTGTTTGTGTATATGACCCTTCCGACCAGCTTTCGCCGTCCTCATAACCATGATAATACTCAATATCCTTTGATATGCTCCAGGTTTGGTTGTCCTTTTCGCTTACCAGCTCAACCGTTGCCGATAGCCAGTTGTTATCAACCTGCGAGTTCAACTCAAACTCTAAAGGTACAGGTCCATCAGGTATTATAAATGTGGGGGTTTTAAAGGACTTAAACTCATAATTGCCATTAGCATCGGGGGCAAAGGAGTTTAAGGAATCGGCCGGCGCAGGCGCTGTGCGGTTTCTTAAAGAATCAAGCGCGGTGCTTACATGTTTTGACGTATCCGGCACATGGGGAGGCATAGCTAACGCATAAGTATCAGATAGTAATACCTTTTCGGGCCTAAGCCAAATAACAGAAAGCTGCACCAGCAGGAACGCTAATGCGGCAATGCCGCTTATTTTATAAGCGGCCAGCCACCTGGCTTTGTATTTTGATGGCTGGTTTGCCCCAATACCAATTTTTTCGGGAAAGCTTTCAACAGGTATATTAAAAGCCGCCGCTATTTCCGCCTCTTCCAGGTATTCGCCCAGGTACCAATCGGTAACATACTTTTTGATGTTTTCCTCGCTGGTGAGCATATAAGGCGGATCTATGAACTCTTTAGCTCTTAATTTTTCGGCGGATATATCCCAGTCGAACTCACCTATCATGGCCGTTATAACCGGGCTGTAAGCGTTATATTTAAGATAGGTATTACCTTCATATTCGGCCTCGTTGCCATAAATGCAATTTACGTTTGCCAAATCGGGGTAAAAATTGGCGCCGGCTATCAGGCTCCAGTGGCCATCATATTCCGATAAAAAGGCATAGCCTTTGGCATAATTGTATAGCATGTATTCGCGCCACTCATACCTGGTTGCCCCCTCCTTCTTTTCCAGGTAGGCAATCAGCTTGTACTCCACACCTTTTAATGTACCTGTAGTGCCTAAAGGCATAACAGGCTTAAATTTTAAAACGTGAATTTTCTCCTCAACATAAGGCCTGCCCGCATCATTAAAAAGCAGGTAAGACCGGCATTGCGGGCAAACCACCGCTTCGCAGCCTGCCTGATCATAAAGCGTAATATTATGCTGACAACCTGGGCAAGTAATCTCGCCCGAAAAAGGGAATGCTTTGGGGTTTAGTGTAGCTGCCATATTACCTTTTCACTTCGTTTTTTTGCATCTCGGTACCTTCAAAAAAAGCAATAACACCCTGGTAAATAGCACGTGCCTTATCATCGTTCTCTTTTTGATAGTTAGATAAAAACACATCAAAAGTGGCCATACCATACTCTGGCCAGGTATGAATAGACATATGCGATTCGGTTAAGCAAACCACAGCCGTAAAACCGCCGCCATCAAAATCGTGGTAAACTTCGCCAACTTTGGTTAGCTGATAGGTATCGATGAGCTGATTAAACAACTGCCTGCAGGCCGCACTTGATTGTAACAGGTTAGGTTTATCGGTACTGAATTCAGATAATAAATGTAATCCGGGTTTATAAGGCATCAAGGTTATTCATTTTCGGGAATAAATATATAAAAATTATTTGATGGGAATATGGGCGAGGCGAAAAACAAGTATGGCGGAGCCTCGCCGGGGTGAGTCGTGACTAGCGTTCAAAACCGGCGTTCCCCCTCCCATTTCATGACAATTAAATTATACAATGCCTATCTATTTAGTAGAATATATTATACATTTGCATCATCAAACAGTTCTTTAATTTAATTATCAAGAAAGACGGAGGGAAAGGCCCTATGATGTCTTAGCAACCTGTAAGCCCAATTGTTATAAAGGTGCTAATTCCTGTCCGCTATTAATTCGCGGAAAAGATAATGTATGTTACGTTACCGGCAGTTTTATAGCTGCACCCATCATATCGTTATCGTCCAAATTTCTTGTTTAATTAAGTTTCAGCGCTTTTAACCCTGCATTAAATGCAGTTAAAAATTTACGTTATGAAAATTAAACAGCTACTCATCACCTGCTCATTATTAATAAGCGGCTATTTGGCCGGGGCGCAAACCGTAACGCCGGCTCCCCTACCCGCATCAACTGATCGCGGTTATATCGTTAAAACCGGCGATCAGGCTCCCGACGATTTTAAACTGGTGCTTGCCGATGGCACCCAAACTTCATTAAAACAGCTTCGGGGTAAGGTAGTTATCCTGCAATTTACCGCCAGCTGGTGTAGCGTATGCCGCCAGGAAATGCCCCACCTTGAAAAAGATGTATGGCAGGCCTATAAAAACAAAGGCCTGGTACTTATCGGGGTCGACAGGGATGAGCCGCTTGAAAAAGTGCAGCATTTTCAGCAGGAAATGAACATCAGCTACCCGCTGGCGCTTGATCCGGGTGCCGATATTTTCGGGAGCTTTGCCAACAAAAAAAGTGGCGTAACCCGCAACGTGGTTATTGATAAAGACGGCAAAATTGTATACCTCACCCGCCTTTATGATACCCAGGAGTTTGCATCGATGCTAAAAGTAGTTGATGCATTGGTGAACAATAAAACTGCATCTGTAAACTAACTAAAAGCTAAAAGCAGAAGGCATAACGCTCAAAGCTTTATATTGATTTTCGGGGTTAAAAAACCTTTTTACTCAAAACTCAGCACTATCTACTCAATACTACTATCTATATATCAAATTGTTATGAAAACAACAAGGACACCTTTCCCAAACGTATTCCCTGCCCGCAAATTCGTATCATCCTCTTCCGCTTCTGTTTACCTGTATATGCAGGGTATGCGTTGTTGCTGTTAAATAACGGCAACGGTTATTAGCCCCGGGTCCCCTGCTGCAGCTGGCCGTTCCGGCTTATAACCAACACAATCAACAATCAATTTACCGGTACTAAAAATTCAACAGCGGGCATTGCTATGCCCAAAATATTGTTGGCTGGCTTTGCTGTACTGGCAATAAAAACTATTAATCATTAACTATCATGTTAAAAAACTACAAATTTTTACTGGCAATCCTGTTGCCTTTTTTTCTCATCCAAACGGTTGCGGCGCAATCTGTTAAAATAAGCGGGGTGGTAACTGCTAAATCCGATGGCTTGCCCTTACCCGGTGTAAGTGTAGCTGTTAAAGGCACCACCAATGGTGCACAAACCGGCGCCGATGGTAAATTCAGCCTGAACGCCAATATTAACGATGTACTTAAAGTGTCCTATCTCGGTTTTGCAACGCAGGAAATTACGGTTAAACAAGCCGAAACCAACCTGCAAATTGTGCTGCAGGATGCCCCCAACTCGCTTAACGAAGTGGTGATAACCGCGCTCAACATCTCTAAAGATAAAAAGACACTGGGCTATTCGGTTCAGGGCTTAAAATCAAAAGACATCTCCGAAGCCAAAGAAACCAACCTGGTGAACGCTTTGGCAGGTAAAATTGCCGGTGTACAGGTTACCAACAGCCAGGGCGATATGGGTTCGTCGCGCATCATTATCCGTGGCGAAACCTCGATAGGAAACAACAATCAACCTTTATTTGTGGTTGACGGCGTCATTGTAGATAACAGCCAGTTTTTAGGCACCAACGGTTCCAGGGATTTTGCTAACGCCATAGCCGATCTTAACTCCGAGGATATCGAATCGGTAAGTGTGCTTAAGGGGCCAAACGCGGCGGCTCTTTATGGTTACCGGGCCGCAGCGGGCGTTATCCTTATTAAAACCAAAACAGGTAAAGGTGCAAAAGGGCTTGGCGTTACCATCAACTCCAACACCAGCTTCTCTACCGTAAACATTCTGCCCTATTACCAGAACGAATACGGACAGGGATCAAACGGCAAGTTTAGCTATGTAGACGGCAAAGGCGGCGGCGTTAACGATGGCGTTGACGAAAGCTGGGGCCCCGCTTTGGATGGATCGCTTATTCCGCAGTTTTACTCCAACGGCCAGGCTGTTCCGTTTGTGGCCCATCCGGATAATGTAAAAAACTTTTTTAATACGGGCGTTACCTTAAATAACGGCGTAGCACTGGCAGGCAACAGCGATAAGGCCGACTACCGCTTATCGTACAATAACCTGCACCAAACGGGTATTGTACCTAACACCTCGCAGGGCCGCAACTCGTTTTTATTGAACTCCACCTTCAAGCTTAGCCCAAAATTAACGGTTACTACCATTGCCAATTATATTAAAGACGATGCCGATAACCTGCCCGGCGCAGGCGGCAGGCGTGCAACCAGCACCATGTTACAGTTTACATGGTTTGGCCGCCAGGTTGATATCAGCCAGCTTAAAAATTATAAAGATGCCAACGGCAACACCTTTAACTGGAACAACAGCTACTATAGCAACCCTTACTGGCTGGCTTATGAAAACACGGTAGGGCAACACAAAAACCGCATTATAGGAAGTGTGGAGCTGAATTATAAGATCATTGAAGGCTTATCGGCCAATTTTCGCACCGGGACTGATTATTATAACGACAGGCGCAAAATTAAAGTAGCTTACGGGACCAACGGCACCCCATTTGGATCATACGAAGAAGATGCCTACACCGTAAACGAAACCAATACCGAAGCCAGGCTGCAATACACCAAAAAGCTGAATAACGATTTCTCGTTAGATGTTTTGGGCGGTGGCAACATCAGCACCATATTAAATGAGCAAAACGACCAGGTAGCACCCAAACTGGCGGTAGCCGGCTTGTACACATTAAGTAACTCGCGCGATCCGCTGGTATCGTCCAACTACTATGGCAAGCTTAAAACCTACAGCTACTTTGCATCGGCACAAATAGGTTTTAAAAACTACGCCTTTATTAACCTTACCGGCCGTAACGATTGGTCGTCGACCCTGCCTGCGGCCAACCTATCCTACTTTTACCCTTCGGTTAACGGCAGTTTGATACTATCAGAGGCGCTTGATATTAAAAGCGACATTTTAACCTACGCCAAGTTACGCGGCGGATGGTCGAAAGTGGGTAAGGCAACAACCCCTTACCAACTCATCAATTACTACAATTTCACCGCTCCTTTTGGTTCAAACCCGCAGCAAAGCCTGGGCACTGTTGATTTAAACAGCAAGCTGAAACCGGAAACCACCACATCGGCCGAGGCCGGTTTTGAGCTGGGCTTTTTCCAGGACAGGGTTCACCTGGACGTAAGCGCCTACAATACCAATAGTATAAACCAGATTGTTACCGTTGATGTAAGCCCATCAACCGGATACAGCCAAAAACTGATCAATGGCGGCAGCATCAACAATAAGGGCATCGAGGTACAATTGGGATTAACGCCCGTCAAATCAAAAGAATTTACGTGGGATATTACCACCAACTACTCACTTAACCGCAGTAAAGTAGTTAAGCTGGATGATGAAGGCCGCCTGCAAAGCATCATTTTAGGAAGCGACCGTACCGTACAGGTATTGGCAGCCCTTGGCCAGCCTTATGGCACCCTATATGGCAACGCCTATACCCGCGATGCATCCGGGCAAATTGTAATAGGCGCCAATGGTACACCGGTTATCAATCCAACCAAACAATACCTGGGCAAATTTACACCTAACTGGCTGGGCAGCATCAATAACAGCTTTACCTACAAACGCATCAACCTTGGTTTCCTTGTTGATGCCAGGTTTGGCGGGTCTATCTATTCAAACACCAACCGCACAGGTACCTATACCGGCGTGTTGGCCTCAACCCTGCCGGGGCGGGGGGCGGCAAATGGTGGTATCAGCTATTATTATCCGGGCAATAATGCATCAGCAGGTGCGGTACAGGTAAGCGGCAACGCGCCGGCAGGTGTAACCGTGTATAACGATGGTATGATATTTAAAGGCGTAAAAGCCGATGGTACTGCCAATACTACCATACTACCTGCCCAATCATACTACAAAGGATTTACCAATGTTGATGAAGCTTTTGTTTACGATGCATCGTACATTAAACTGCGCGAGGTTAAACTGGGTTACACCTTCCCCTCAAACTGGGTAAAAAGCGTTGGCCTGCAATCGGCAACCTTATCTGTGGTTGGCCGCAACCTTTGGATAATCCACAAAAACGCGCCAAACATCGATCCTGAAACCGCCTTTAACAACGGCAACGGCCAGGGCCTGGAAGACCTTACCCTGCCAACCGTACGCAATATTGGCTTTAACATCAACCTTAAATTTTAATAACCATGAAACTTAAATATACAACCCTCATATTATCAGGCGCGCTGTTGTTATCGGCAGCATCGTGCAAAAAAGACCTGGTAGATATTAACAAAAACCCCAATAACTCGCAAACGGCACAGCCCGATTACCTGCTTACAGCGGCCAGCAAGGTTACCGCCGATACCTATTGGGGCACGGCCAACAACATGGACGCCAGCCTGCTGTTTGTACAATACTGGGCCAAAATTCAATATACCGATCCCGACAGGTATATATACAGCAACAGCGCTTTCCAGGAGCTGTGGACGGTAGGTTATTCAAAAAGTATAGTTAACCTTAACCAGATCATTAAACTGGGCGACGCGCAGGGAAATACCAACTACAAAGGTGTAGCGCTGGTATTGCGTTCATGGGTATTTACTTTGCTTACCGAGGCATACGGCAATATCCCTTACAAGCAGGCAGCCAATATCGATCAGTACCTCACCCCGGCTTATGACACCCAAAAGGATGTTTATTTTGCCCTGCTTGATGATTTAAAAGCCGCCCAAGCCGCGCTTGACCCATCGGGCAAAGCCATTGCCGGCGATGTTATTTATGGCAACAATATTGCCTTGTGGAAAAAGTTTGCCAACTCGCTGCGCCTGCGCATTGCCTTGCGCATAGCCGATAGGGAGCCTGCAAAAGCCAAACAGGTTTTGGCCGATATACAAACCGAGGGCGGCAGCTATATAAGCGCCAATACCGAAACCGCGCAGTTTACCTATGTAGATTCGCCAAACCAGAACCCCATCAGCAATTTGTTTGATACCCGCGACGATTACCGCATCAGCAAAACTATTGTTGATAAACTTTTCGCGCTGAATGATCCGCGCCTGCCTGTGTATGCCAGTAAAACCAAGGATGCCACACCGCAAACCTATGTGGGCATACCCAACGGCCTGCTGGTTGGCGATGCCAGCAACCTGGGCTTCACCAAAACATCAAAACCGGGCACTTACTTTTTAGCGCCGCATGCCCCTGCGGTGATCATCAGCTATGCCGAAACCTTGTTTGACCAGGCTGAAGCTGTAGCACGCGGCTTTATTGCCGGGGACGCTGCCGCGCTATACAAACAGGCTGTAACCGCTTCATTAAAACAATACAGCATTGCCGATGCTGATATTGCTACTTACACATCGCTGCCTGCTGTGCAATATGACGCCACCAATTACAAAAAATCAATTGGCGAGCAAAAATGGATAGCCTTATTTGGCCAGGGACTGGAAGGCTTCACCGAGTGGCGCAGGCTTGATTACCCGCAGCTGCAACCTGCAGTAGCTGGCACATTAAGCGGCAAGCTGCCGGTTCGGTTTATTTACCCCGGCACGGAGCAATCGTTAAACGGTGTAAACTACAAGGCCGCGGTTGCCAGCCAGGGCGCCGATGTGCTTACAACCAAATTATGGTTTGATGTAAATTGAAAGTAAACAGCGGCCCTATGGTATTGATCTATAGGGCTGCTTTAAAAAAAGGCGGAGTGGCCGAGTGGTTCAGGCGGGGGTCTGCAAAACCCTTTACGGTGGTTCGAATCCACCCTCACGCCTCCGGGTTTAACCTTAAAAATGGGGTATGAAAAAGCTGATTGTACTATTATTAACTGTTGTATTTTATTTGGGAGGATTAAAGCAGGGCAGGGCGCAGGCTACAGCCGCGAGGCCGCGTGTACTGGTAGTAATGGCACATCCAGATGATGAGAGCACATTTTCGGTAACGTTATACAAAATTGCCAAAGAACAGCATGGCATAGTTGACCTTTTTGTAATAACCAACGGTGAAGCCGGCTACAAATACGCCACCCTGGCCGAAACCTATTACGGCATTGAGCTAACCGACGAGAAAACCGGCCGCGCCAACCTGCCACGCATCCGCAAGCGCGAACTGGTAAACGCCGGCCACATTTTGGGTGTAAACAATTATTATTTCATCGATCAAAAAGATGCCCACTATACCTTAAACGAAAAGGAACCGCTTGATACCAGCTGGAATGTCAATACGGTAAATACCCGCCTGCACCAGGTTTTAACCAATAATCACTACGATTTTATATTTACCCTTTTGCCCGAAGCTGGCACCCATGGCGCCCATAAAGCCGCCGCGCTGATTGCCTTAAATGCCATAACCACATTGCCTGCCGATAACAGGCCGGTTATTTTAGGTGCGGCTACCTGCAACAAGGCCGATACCGTTACCCGGTTCAAGGGCTACAGCAGCTATGCGCAAACCGTGCCGTTGACAGATACGGCAAATTTTAAGGTAGACCGCACAGCATCCTTCAGCTACAAAAACAGGGTAAACTACAAAGTAATAGCCAACTGGGAAATTGCCGAGCACAAATCACAAGGCGTTACCCAAATGACAATGAACGATGGCGATGTAGAACATTTCTGGTACTTCGCCGTGAATGGTAATGGAGGTTTACAAAAAACAAAGGCTTTATTCCGGGCGCTGAGTTATACCCCTTACCTGCCCAAAAGCTACCAGGATGCAAAGCCGTTGTACTCAAAATCCTAAATGAGGTATGGAAAAAAGCAGATTGTTACAATGGCAATTCAATTATAAATTGAGTCCCATTGCCTGGCTGGCTTTTTACATTTATTTGGCCGCCTAAGCTTTCAACCTGCTTTTTTACCATAAAAAGGCCCATTCCTTTACCCTCAACACTAAAGTCAAAACGCTTGTATAACCCGTATAACTGATCGCCGGATTTTGCCAGGTCAATACCTTTCCCATTATCTTCAAAATAAAGGATAACCTTATCGTTATCTAAAACAGATTTAATATGAATTACAGGAGCGATACTGACACTTCTGTATTTAATACTATTGATGATAAGGTTCTGAAAAATGCTGTATAGGTAACTCTTAATGGTAAAAAGCTCATCAATGGTTGCAAAATCGCAGCTGATCATCACGCTGTTTTGTTGCATCATCAGCTGAATTTCCAGTTTGATGTCATCTACCAGTTGCGGCAAAATAACAAGTTCCTTTTTGTCATTTACCTGTTTACCAGCCTGTAATATCTGGTTAAGATCGAGTATGACCTGGTCCAGGTGGTTTATAGATGTTGCAAGCGCATCCAGCGGAAACCGGTATTCGGGATCTGGCATCTCAAAATCATAAAGCAATCCCGACAGTCCTTTTATATTGGCCACGGGTGCCCTTAAATTATGCGATATGATGTAAGTAAATTGCTCCAGGTCCTGGTTTCGTTTTATCATATCGGCAGTCATCCGTTCGCGTTCTAATTCAGCGTTTTTCCTTTCGGTGATATTTTTTAGCGTAAGGATAATGCCCACCATTTCTTTTTTATCTTTAAAAACACCTACCGATTTTACTTCAAACCACTGAGTAACGCCGTCATGTACATCATAAAAGGTTTCATAACTAACAGGCTGCTTTTTCTTCACCCGGTCAATAACGTTGTTAATAAATGATAACCTTTTCTGAATAAAATAGTCGTATCCCGACTTGCCAACCTTTAGTTTTTTACCAAAGAATTTTGCAGATTGTTTGGCAGCATTGGTATTAAATGAAACTATATTAAGCTCATTATCAAACATAATGATTGCAAGGTCGGTGTTTTCAAATACCGACCTAAGGTTGGCTTCCGATTTGATAATAGCAACCTCATCCATTTTTTGCTTTGTGATATCGCGCGAAAAGCAGGATAACCCAATCACTTTACCCCTTTCCCGTATCGGGTTTATGGAATAGCTTAAATAAATTTTACCGTCGCCATAAGGGTATTCATTTACAAACTGCTGTGTCTCGCCGGCCAATGCCTTTGCGTAATTCTCTTTCCATTTCCCGGCGGTTACAGGATCAAAACCAGCAAGCATATCAAGTACCGATGCCCCCTGAACTACGTCCAGCCCATACACGTGTTTAATGGCGTTTTTAAACTGGTTATTAAAGGTTATGAATTTTAAATCCTTATCCAGCGAGTAAACCAGGTCGGTAGTGTTTTCGATAATGGCAGATAAATTGGCTTCTGATTTTCTTAGCGCTTCTTCTTGTACTTTTCTTCCGGTAATATCTGTGATCATGGCCAGGGTGCCTACATAGGTTCTACCCGGATCAAAAATACCATTGGTAGATACATTACATACTAACCGTTTGCCATTTTTGGTGATAAAAGTAGATTCGTGGGTTTCAACTACACCAAGTTCTTTTTGTGTAAGTCTTTCAAGGGTTTGTATTTTATCGCTGTCGTGCTTAAAATCGTAATTGTGCTTACCCATAATTTCATGAACTTCGTACTCCAGCATATCGCACATCTTTTTATTCACAAAAATTGTTTTCAATTCATTATCAATAACCCAGATACCCTCCTGTGCGGTCTCGGCTATCTGCCTGTACCTTTGCTCGCTAAGTACCAGGTTGTTTTCGATAATTTTGCGGTCAGATATATCAACATTTAATATTACAGCTCCTTTTTGCATCAGGCCAGCTAAGGGCGCTGCTACAAGCTGAAACCATTTCTTGCCCGATGAGGTATCTTTAAGATATTCTATCGAAAAATCAGTACGATCTCCGGACATTACATCTTTAATACCCCGGTATATCATTGATCCTTGCTCATTATCCAACCCGGTAGCGTTCCCGGCAACCTGCAGGTAATTAAAACCAGCACTGTAGCTGGCCTCGGGCAAATTATTCTGGCCGGCAAAATTCCTCCATGATTTGTTTACTGTAACAATACAACCATGTTCGTCAAGCAAGGCTACCTGTGGGGGTAAGGCATCCAAAATAGCCGCCTGGATAGCAAACATTTTGCGTAAATGAACACGGCTTCTTTCGGCTTGAGCTTCTGCATTTTTACGTTCGGTAACATCGCGGTAGTTAGCCAATATTCCATTTACCGCCGGCACGTGCAACAAGTTTACCACCGTACCCTCAACCCACATCCAGGAGCCGCTACTGTGTTTAAAGCGCAGACAAAAAGGAATTATTTTACCGGGTTTTTGGTGGCTCTCTGATGAAACCCTTCCACGAAGCGCCCTGTCATCTTCATGTACAAAGTCGGGCTTAAGCCTTATATTATTATACTCTTGTTTAGTATAACCCATTATTTTGCTAACATTCTCGCTGGAATAAATCAACTGATCGAACTCATTGGTCAATACAATAATATCGCTGCTGTTATCTATTAATTCCCTGAAGCGCTGCTCACTTTGCTGCAATTCAAGTTCAATCCTTTTGTTCTCAGTAATGTCGCGGGTAACACCGTCTATCCGTATGAGTGCGCCATCTTTGTCAATGGTTGGTATAACTTTGCTCTCTACCCATTTTATCTCTTTTATTTTATGAACTATTTTATATTGTTTAACAACTGTTTCTCCTCTGCAAAGCTGTTCAAACATTTCCAGAAAAACACTTTTGTAATCTTTATGTCGCGTTAAATTCCACAAATCAGGGTTATTCAGAAATTCTTCCGATTTATAGCCATATAATTTTTCGCAGGCGGGCGAAATCTGGATGAGCTTGTTGTTAATCATGTCCCTGGAAAACAGCACATCGTCGAGCGTGTTAAAAAGCCTGTTTAATTCCTGGCTTGCCTGGTTTAACTTTTGCCCGGCTACTTTTAGTTCGGTAATGTCCTGTATAGTGCCGTAAGCCCTAACCGCCTTACCAAGATCGTTCCGGATGATGACTAATTTGGAGTGGATAAATTTTACTTGTTTCGATGGCGTAACTATCCTGTATTGTAAATCAAGAACATCTAAATTTGCCATGCCATATTCACCATCTGCAATAAACTGATCAACGTCATCCGGATGTACACATTTGGCAATAGACTGAAACGAAGACTCCAATTCTCCCGGGAGATAGCCCAAAATTTCAAACACCCCATCCGACCAATTACGCTCCTGCGTTACAAGGTCAACCTCAACAATACCGATGTGGGCAACATTTTCGACTTCTTTTATAAACGACCGCTTTTTTGCGACTCTGGTAACATACTGTTTGTTCTCCGCAATTAGCATAGCCTTTTCCATAGCATTAAAGATGGCGATGGATAAGCGCTGTAACCTGTCTTTCAATAAGTAGTCGGCAACGCCGTCCATCATGGCGTTTATTGCAACCTCCTCCGAAGTGCGATCGGTGACAAGTATTAACGGAACAAAGAGGGCTTGCTCTTTAAGTATATTTAAAGCCTGAAGGCAAGTAATGGTTGGTGTTTGCCAATTGGTAAGTATTACATCCGGGTTAAATTGTTTGAGTGCGGTAATGTAGTCCGCATGCTCGCTTATGTCCAGCTTCTCAAAAACCACGCCGGCTTCGTCAAGTGCCTGCCTAACCATGAGAGCATCTTCTTGTACGTTTTCGATGTGTAGTATCTTAATCTTGAAACTTAACATAGCTAACTAAATGGATAAAATTTAGGATGGTGTTACCGTAATATTACAGAAAAATCTACTTCCTCCGAACATCACGCTCCTTTTGCGGTAATTGTACGAAATATTAAAAATAAAGATGTGTAAATACCTGTTAATAAATGTGATTTTATCACTTTTTACACCTGGCGGAATATCTATGACCTATTTAAGCTTAAACGATGACGCCCAGCCAGGGAATTTTGCCATAACAGAAATTGGTTGCGGTGCCCAATAAATAGATTTTATTATTTTACCGTATATGCAATTGCCTTGCTGTTACGCCCGCCGTTAAACGGATCGGTGAGTAACGAAAACACCAATTGGTACTTACCCGGCTTGGCCGGCGCTGTTACATTAAACTTAAAGTGAGTTGTTTCACCCGGTTTCAGGCTGATGTTGTAAAAGCTATCGTCGGCCCTTTGGCTGCTGAACACGTCGGTATCTACAATAAAACTGGCTTCAAAAATAACCTGGTGCAGCTGGCCTTTGTTGCTGAAGCTAACAGGCACCCGGTAAGGGTTTTTAAATGTTAAATCAAAAACCTTTTGTTGGCCCGGTGCTACCACCTCTTCCTTTTCTGTTGCCTCAAATTCAATTTTCTGATAGGTGCGCACATCATCTACCCAGCCGCCGTACCAGGTGCCTGCGGGTGTATTGATGGTATCGGTGCTGAAACCCGGCTGAGGATGTTCTAATACATAATAGGCCCGTTTGTGCTGCAGGCTGTCTTCTATCGGCCAAAACTCGTATTGTGTGCGGCGGTAATAGCGTGGGTCGTAATCAAAGCCTTTTAAAGTATTGTTGTAAAAATTATATTTTGATGGGTTTTGGAAGCCCTCGTTAAAAATTACGTAGTTATCGTCGGCTTTATCATGCACCAGTTTTGCCCAATCTTTAAAATCGTAAAAAATCCGGAGGGCGTGCATTTGTTTTAGTATAGGCGGGCCCGCTATAATCAGCAGCCTTACAAAAACAATCAGCCCGATGTTAATCATCGCCAAACGGTTAAACCAGGCTGGTTTACCACCCGGCTGCGTAAAATGAATGAGCGCCAGCATGCACAACGGCACATAGGCAATAAGCGTCCAATGCAGCTGCACCTCGCCTTTAAACGATGTCAGGAAAAAAAACAGCAGAATGCCAATACTATTTACCAGTAGCACCCTGGCAAAAGCATCTTTTATACGCAGGGTAAAGCCTTTGTAAAACAGCAACCATCCAATTAAAGGGCCGGCCATTAACAATTGTCCTAACGGATAATTATAGGAAAAAGACAGATCGTAGGGCTTATCCGAGCGCTCGGCCAGGTGGTAACTTATAGACGGGAATTCGTTATTAACCTGCCATAAAATATGGGGAATAAAAAGCACCAGCGCCAATACCACTATGCCATAAAACGATGCCCGCTTAAACAATTTAGGACTTGATATCACCGTACAGCCCAATAGCAATATGCCGTGGTATTTACTGTACAGCAAACATGCAGCTATTATGCCCAGTATCAGCGCCAGCTTCCAGCCATCCTGTTCAAGGTATTGCTGTAAAAAAAACAGGAACAGCACCGTAAAAATAAGCAGTGGCGCATCGGGCGTGGTAATAAAGCCATAAATATGAAACACAAAAATACCGGATACTACCAGGATAAACGTAAGCGCATCTACCCTATATTTTTTAAGCGTGAGCCAGATAAACCAAAGTGATAAACTGCTGCATATAACGGTAAGCAGCCTCAGGCCAAAACTGTTATGGATTAATCCGTAGCCCGCACGGATAAATACAGCCACCATGGGCGGGTGGTCATAATAACCCCAATCCATAAATCGCGAATAGAGCCAGTAGTAGGCCTCATCGGCGTGCACCTCCAGGGTGGCGGCCTGCAGGATGTTCAGCGCTGTCCATAACAATAAAAAATAGATAATAAGCTTGTTTTGCTTAGCAACGGGCTGCACATTATTGATGGCGGTATCCTGCATTAATTTTGTTAGCTATTAATAACGTAAAGGTATAATAAAACCGCCAAGCCGAAAAGGCATGGTTTACGAGATATTTTTTGAAGTTGGCTTGCCAACATATAAACCTAACTCATTGATTAGCAGAAAAAAAGTAGTAATTTCTCCAATTAACCATTAATTGTTTTATAACTTTAATGTGTTATAAACATAAATTAAAAATCTAAAAACATTATGCCAAAGTATGTAATTGAAAGAGAAATACCCGGAGCGGGTAATCTTTCGGCCGAACAGTTGAAAGCCATTTCGCAAACATCATGCGGAGTATTGAGCAGTATGGGTCCTCAAATTCAGTGGGTGCAAAGCTATGTTACCGATGATAAAATATATTGCATTTATAACGCACCCAACGAGGATATGGTTAGAGAACATGCCGCGCAGGGCGGATTCCCGGCAAACTCGGTAAGTAAAGTTTCAACTATCATCGACCCAACAACTGCCGAATAATTGATTTTGACATAAAACAAGTAAGGAAATTAACGTCAAATAAAATGCAGCTATTAACAACAGCATTTTGCTTGGCCGAAATGAATTATATTGTTGATGGCTATTGATGATAAGGGCTCTATAAGTTAAGAAACACTAAGCTATAGTGGCTAAATGTGGAAAATCTTCACAAATAAAAAAGGACTACCCAAACCGGGCAGCCCTTTTAATTAACTATAGAACAAGATTTTATTTATGGGCAATATCTTCCTGAACAACACAGTACGCGTTACCTGCAGGTTCGATATTTTTTATCATGTTATCTTATCAGTTTATTCCCTCGCACCTTTATAAGTCCAAACTTCGTCCCAGGTTGTTCTGACAAATGGCGGATCAGCTATTACCGATGGCTGGCACATATTATACTTAATTGTGACAGTTTTGGAACTTGGATCATAAACATTAGCACCACTTGGATCCAGTTGAGCATAACGGGTATTACCAGCAGGTTGTCCGTAATAATTGGTCACACTTACCACTTTATTGGTAGCAGGGTCAAAGGTTAAAATCAATCCGAAACTACCATAATAACTTATATTATCAGAAGCTGTACCGGTTGTTATTGGCGTAGCCACAGTACCAAAGATATAATTATCATACAGTACACACTGCGTGGCAGATATGGTCCTCAATTCGTATTCCATGGGGCCATTGGTCGGCGATCCGTTGTCTGAAATACCATAAACTGCTAACCAGTTATTGGGGTGAGTAAATGCAGCATTAGTCTTATCAACCATTGTTCCGCTGGTTACCTGGTAAACACCATCCCATTTATTTTTCACGCTGAAAAATGCGTACATGGTATCTTTACTTGCAGCATGAATAGCTAACCCATCAGTGCTGGTAATTTTATACGCCAACGCATATGTTTTAGATAGATCCAATTTGCTGCCATTAAGCTTTATAATGAAGTCCTTAGAAAAATCGCCTGAGGCGAATGCAAATGTAAGATTACCACTTGAAGCCTGTGTTATATCAGCTCCGGTACCCAGTGTATAAAATGATTGAGGCAATAATTCAACCGATTTGCCATTTTTCTCATTGTATTTAGTTATGGCATCAGGCAGGGCAGTTAACACAATTTTCTCGGGCTTTTTAAGGTCTGTATTATTTGCCGCATCTTTTTTAACGGTGAACACATTTACTGTTTTTATGTCAGTAAATGGGTCGAAAAAATTCGAATTTTCCATACCGGTAGGGATACCAATATAGCTGGTTCCTGCTGTTGGGTTCTCATTTGATAAGTCGCCAGCCGGCACCTTACGGCAGGCAGAAAACATTACCAAAACAGAGCAGGCAAGAAGAATATGATTTAAAAATTTATTCCTTTTCATGTCTTTTTTATTAATAGTTACAATTGATTAGTCTACATCCCACCATACGTGAGCGTCCTGGGTGTCACCACCTGTAAGCCTGGCAACCGCAGCTTTTACATTAATTTCATTAGAGCTATACTCATTTGTAGGATATACAAAGCGGCTTACAATCTTTTTAGAAGCATTAACAGCATCTGGTGCAGGATTAAGTGCAGGGTAACCTTTTGGATTAGCAGTAGTAGCCGACTTTCTCCAGATAGCCCATGCCTGGTGCCCATCAGGGTAACTTGCAATCCACCTTTGGATGGTGATGTTGGCAATGGTTGGAGGTGCAGCTGCAATATAGGCAGCGGTTGGTGCAGCTAAGCCCCATTGACCGTTTGAAGCTGTGATACCAGCCACGTAATCAGTTGCAACAACTTCTGAGGTCCATCCTAATGACGCCGCCTCTGCCCTTGCAAGGTAAACCTCACCCGCAGTAACAATAGTTACCGAGCCGGTAGTTGTACGGAAATCGCCACGCATTACACGCGCCCAGTTGGGATTAGCTTCAATAAATGCCAGCACGTTGTTACGGGCCAAACCGTAGGTTACACCAATATCAGATGATTCTGTGTTGCCGATGGCCTCGCTTTTACCACCGTATACGCTAAGCCTGGTATCATTAAGGCCTTTAAGTATATCGGTCATGGTAGCAGATTCTGCAAAATCCTTACGGCCATCGTACAAGTTATACCAGGGGCTTTTGATACCGCCACCGGGGAAAGTTACTTTCATATTCTGGCTGTTTGATTCGATAACGCCGGCAGCAATAGCTTCTTTAACGGCTGTTGCAGCGTAACCGCTTGCAGCAGGCACAACCTTTGACAGTTGAACAGCCGCCAACAATTTTATTGAGTTTGCAGCACGTTTCCACGAGGCAACATCACCACCGTAAATTACATCTCCTGCCAACGACGAGCCATCAAGCTCGGCCTGGGCAGATGTTAAAGTGGCTATTATGCCCTTATAAATAGCCTCCTGCGTATCATATTTCGGCTGAATAGCGGTTAAGCCCTTTAACGCGTCGCTGTAAGGAACTTCGCCCCATGAATCTGTTACTACCCAAAATATATATTGTTGCAAAATTTTGGCTACCGCAGATGATGCCTTGCTTTGGTTAAGGTTAATGATATTCTGCAAATCATATAACGGGCCGGAGTAGTAAGGTGTAAAATCATTCTGAGGTAAAGTATATAACGATGTACCAGAATACTGGGTTTCAGTAAAAAATTGCGCGTACTGGCCTCCTGATATTGCAGGGGTACCTGTTGACGACAGACCAGTAACACTTACCTGGGCATTGGTTAACAACCCAGCTACAATAGGCTGTGTTGTTGCGGTAGGATTTTGGTTAACGCTACCAAAGTCTTTCAACTTGTTACAGCCCGTGCCTAACCAAACAAACGCGGCTGTTAGTGTATAAATATATCTCTTTTTCATTTTCGTTGAATCTAATTTGTGTTTGCTTAGAAGGTTACCTTAAGATTAAAACCTAAACCCCTTGTGCCTGGTAACTGGCCCGTTTCACCTTGTTGCGAGCTAATTTCAGAAGGATCGTAATCTTTTGATTTGGCATAGATCAATAACAAGTTACGCCCGGTAATATCAAACCTTGCCGACTGGATAACTTTTCCTAAACCTAATTTAGCTACCGGTATTTTGTAACCGATGGAAACCTCACGAAGTTTAACAAATGTTAAATCATAGATATATGAATCGTAAGTTTTGTTGTTAGTTAAACCCTGGAAATAGGTTTTAGCATCAATGTAGTTAGAAACAGATTTACCATCCGCGTCAACACCGCTAACTTTAACACCACCACCGTCGGCTACAGGGTCACGAACCGGAACCCCTTTATCATTAAGCGCGGCAGTTGCAGCAGTTAACCCGCTAAACTGTCCCCACCTGTTTGATAATGAAACAAATTTACCGCCAACCTGGTAATCGATATTGGCATTAAGCACAAAGCTCTTAAAAATGGTGAATGAGTTTTGGATACCACCAGTCCATTTTGGAAGCACGCTGCCAAAATACACGTTCGGATCATTAGCATACATACCGTTAGCGGCAATAATTGGAACTCCGGCTGCATTACGTTTTATGCCGTTGCCATATATCTGGCCCCACTCTTTACCTTCCTGGAAAACCATGTAAGGCATATCTGTTCCCCAAACCTGGTCACTCGGATTAGTGTAACGGGTTACACCATATTTTTTGCTAACCTCTACAACTTTATTTTGTAGCTGGCGTGCGCCATTGATGGTTACGTCCCAGTTAAAGTTGTTGATGCGTACCGGTGTGCCACTTAAGGTAAGTTCGATACCTTTTCTTTGAATTTTACCAAAGTTGGTTAATATGCTTGAAAAACCGCTGGCAGGGTTAACGGTAACTGATGCTGGGAAATCAACATCTGTACCTGCATAATAAGTAGCAGATAAACCTAACCTATCGTTAAGGAACCTTAAATCCAAACCTACCTCTGTTTGTTTGAACACAGCACCGTGTAAGGCCGGGTCAACACTTTGGTCGGGAGTATTCATTAATATATTTGTACCAAATTTGTATTGGTTAACACCGTAAACAGTGTTATTCCTGTATCCGCCGTAGTTATCGGTAGCAGTTGCAAGCGCTTGTGGGGTTTCACCATAAGATAGCCTTACCTTACCAAAACTTAACCAGTTATTAAACTGTGGCAATAGCTCGCTGAATACGAATGAACCACCAAATGACTTAGCTAATACGCTGTTATCCTGAGGGAATAATGAGGAAAACCAATCGTTACGTACAGTTCCATCTATAAATAAAAAGTTTTTGTAGCCTAATGTAGCCTTTGCAAATAATGCCCTGTATTGCTCGTTTGTACGGGTGTTAAAAACTGATGGCGCGCTAACCGAGTTAGTTATATTATAAAGATCGGGGATGCTTAAACCATCAACAGTGTTACCACCATTATCCTTGTAGCTCCTGTTATAAATATCGCTACCTGCATTTACATCAATTTTAAAATCAGCAATCTGTTTGTTGTAGTTTGCCAGCAACTCGTAGTTTTCACGGTTCTCATAAACATTGTAAGTACGGTAATAATTTTTTACACCTGTTTGTGATCCGCTTTTTTGAAGGATAGCAGGAATGAATTCTTCCTGCCATTCGCTTCTTGAATTTTTACGGTAAGTTGCCTTAATATTAAAATCCTTGTTAAGCTTATACTGTAAATACACGTTACCATAAAAACGGTCGCGCTGATTATCTTTGGTATTCAGCTCGGCTATTTTATACATGTTGTACCAGTAGTTACCGGCATAAAAATAACCAGGATCGTCGGCAGTGTATGATGTTGGGTTCTGGTGGTTCCAGCTTACCAATGTACCATCTGGGCTTGTCAGGTCTTTTAATTCCTTCATGATACCCATATCAAGGTCGCGGTGCATCCACTGGTTAAAGTTACCGGTAGAAGCATTGGCGTAACCATCGCTTATATTACCATGTACCTTCTGGCTAACAAAATTAACGTTGGCGCCAACAGTAAAGTGTTTTCCTAAATCGTAGTTAACATTCAAATTAAATACGTTTTTCATCAGGGCGGTATACGGTACTATACCATTTACATGTTGATTGTTGTACGACATCCTGATGTTATAATCGTCGGCCGATTTTGTGAAAGCAATGCCATTATTAAGGGTAGTACCTGTTTCGAAGTAATTGCGCGCGTTGTTTGGCTGGGCAACAAGGCTGGCCGTTTTAAACGAATATTTGGTTCCCGGAGCCCATGCATACCATGGAATATACTCCTGCCCAACCATTTTAGGGCCCCAGCTGCTATCGTCTGTATAATCCGGGTAGAATTTACCATCCAAAGCTTTCCATCCTTCAGGATCGCCCGCTTTGTAATGATACTGCATTAAATCTGCAGCCGCACCGCCGGCATAAGTGTTTTGGTAGTTAGGCAATATGTAAACCTTATCAAAGTTTACACCGGCATTTAACTCGATTCCAACACCTTTAACTTTGCCACCTCTTTTAGTAGTAATAACGATAGCACCATTTGCCCCCGCAGAACCAAACTGCGCTGAGGCAGCAGGACCTTGCAATACAGTGATATTTTCAACATCATCGGGGTTAAGGTCATCGGAGTTTGGCAGAATAGTACCATCCACAACATACAGTGCACCTGAGCTGTTACCGAAACCGGTAGCACCACGAAGCCTTACTTGTGTGTTACGGCCCAAAGCACCTACCGACTGGCTGCGAATCTGAAGGCCTGCAACCTTACCTGCCAAAGCATTGTTAACGTTTGGCTGGCGAATAGTGTTTAAGGCATCGGACTTTACAACCTGTGCTGCATAAGAAATGGAGCGTGAAGTTTGCTTGGTGTTAAACGCACCCGTTACCACAACCTCGCCCAACTGGTTACTTACCGATGTAAGCACTACAGTAATAGGATCTACGGCAGGCATTTCAACTGTTTTGTAACCAATAAACTTAAAAGTAAGGGTAGCGTTTGCCGGAACGCTTAATGAAAATTTACCGGCGGCATTGGTTTGGGTACCCAAGGTAGTACCTTTTACAATTACTGTTACCCCCGGGATGGGTAGGCCATCGTCTTTGGCTGTAACCGTACCAGTAACGGTACGGTTTTGTGCGTGCACCTGCGTTAAGCATAACAACAGAAAACACAAACTCGTGAATAGAAGTTTTTTCATTGTATAAAAATCAGTTAAGTTAATTTTCTAAATTATGATTTTCGCACCAACGCGCCAACAATAAAATAAAATTTTTAACAGTACCGACTTTTTATTAAAAATAAAGAAAAATCTGCATCTTTTTACACCAAAAAATGTAATTTTTTTTAAAATATCAAAAATTCATAAAAAATTCATCTTAATTGACGATTAAACACAGAGCAAAGTATCTTTTTAGCGCAAATATGAGCCTTTTTATCTTAAAAAGCCTTAAAAACGCGAATTTCAGGTCAAAAATTGAATAAAAAGGCAATTAAATAGTTAACTATACCCGAACTTCTACCAGTAATTTAAGCCTTAGTTAAGTAAAACAAGATTTGTAAGGGTTATGGCTATCGCCATTTTCTGCCAAAATTCTTCGCATAAATCGTTTTACCTATATCTTTTTTATATTTTAATCCTCATTTCGGCGCAATTCTGTGGGATTATATTTCCGTATTTAATTTCGTATCAGTACAACTACCATTGTCTTATAAATTAAGTACGATCGCATATCTATCAATCAAGAATCTGCCTATAAAACACAAAAAAGCCCCCTTTTACAAGGGGGCCATATAAAATAAGTTTATAAAGGGCTTGTTTATCCGGCCAGTGCTGCGGCGCCGCTTACAATTTCGGTAAGCTCGGTAGTAATAGCCGCCTGGCGGGCCTGGTTATATGAAAGTTTTAAAGCTTTCAGCAATTCGCCGGCGTTTTCGGTTGCTTTGTCCATAGCTGTCATACGGGCGCCATGTTCAGATGCATTTGAATCTAATACCGCACGGTATAACTGGATTTTGATGTTTTTAGGAATCAGCTGCTCTACAATTTCCCGTTGACTTGGCTCCAGGATGTAATCAACATTGGCGGCTTTTATAGCCTCTTTTTTCTCAGGTTTTGGAACCGGTAATAACTGCTCTGCAATTAAAAACTGTACAGCAGCATTACGGAAATGGTTATATACCAACTCCACCCTATCATATTTGCCATTCACAAAACCTTCCATAATGCTTTCAGTAATTTTTGAAGCATTCTCGAAGTTAAGGTCAAGGTACAAATCGTTATTATTGCCAATTACATTGTATTTGCGCCTTTCGTAAAACTCCTGGCTTTTTTTACCAATCGCTACTATCGAAACGTTGCCGGCTGCCAGTTGCTTGCTGTATTTTTCGGCAATAAGGTTGTTGGCCGTTTTAATAACGTTGGCATTAAAAGCACCTGCCAAACCGCGATTTGATGATACCACAACCACCAATACACGTACCGGCTCACGCTCCTGTAGGTATGGTGATGCGCCATCCTCCAAACTTTCCGATAAGTTTGCCAAAAGGTCTTTCAGCTTATTGGCGTATGGACGCAATTGAACAATAGCGTTTGTAGCACGTTTCAGCTTAGCTGCCGAAACCATTTTCATGGCCTTGGTGATCTGCTGGGTCGACGTTACAGACTTTATCCTGTTTCTTACTTCTTTTAAATTAGCCATTCTTTAAGATGTGCAAATTTCAGATGTGCAGATGTGCAAATTGCTACACCACACTGGTTATTATTTATGTTTAGATTCCGGATGCGCAAATCATCTGCACATCTGGAATCTGCACATTTGCATATTTAGTACTTTCCTGCCAGTTCTTTAGCTACTGTTTCCAGTACTCCTGTTATCTGATCGTCGAATTTACCTGCTTTAAGGGCAGCTAATACTTCCGGATGACGCTCTTCTAACTGACTGGTGAACTCTAATTCGAATTTCCTGATATCTTTTACCGGTACATTACGCATCAGGTTTTTGGTACCTAAGTAAATGATAGCTACTTGTTTTTCAACTGTTACCGGCGAAAATTGTCCTTGCTTCAATACTTCTACGTTACGAACACCTTTATCCAACACCGATTTTGTTGAAGCATCAAGGTCTGATCCGAATTTAGAGAAGGCCTCTAACTCGCGGAACTGAGCCTGGTCAAGCTTTAAAGTACCAGCCACTTTCTTCATCGATTTGATCTGTGCGTTACCACCTACACGTGACACCGAGATACCCACGTTGATGGCCGGACGGATACCAGCGTTGAATAAGTTAGACTCCAGGAAGATCTGACCATCGGTAATCGAAATTACGTTGGTTGGGATGTATGCAGATACGTCGCCAGCCTGTGTCTCGATAATAGGTAACGCGGTTAACGAACCACCACCTTTTACGATTCCACGGATAGACTCCGGAAGATCGTTCATTTGCTGCGCGATAGAATCATTGGAGTTGATTTTAGCGGCCCGCTCCAATAAACGGCTGTGCAGGTAAAATACATCACCAGGATAAGCCTCACGGCCCGGTGGACGACGTAACAACAACGACACCTCACGGTAAGCTACTGCCTGTTTTGATAAATCATCATAGATGATCAATGCAGGGCGACCAGTATCGCGGAAGTACTCGCCGATAGCAGCGCCTGCAAAAGGAGCAAAGAACTGCATGGTAGCAGAGTCGGAAGCATTTGCAGCAACTACGATAGAGAATGGCATAGCACCATTTTCTTCCAATGTGCGAACAATGTTTGCTACTGTTGATGCTTTTTGACCGCAGGCAACATATATACAGATAACCGGCTTGCCGGCATCATAAAATTCTTTTTGGTTGATGATGGTATCGATACAAACCGCAGTTTTACCAGTTTGGCGGTCACCAATAACCAACTCACGCTGGCCACGGCCGATAGGGATCATCGCATCGATAGCTTTAATACCAGTTTGCAAAGGCTCGGTAACCGGCTGACGGTAGATAACACCTGGCGCTTTACGCTCCAAAGGCATTTCGTATGTTTGGCCAACAATCGGTCCTTTACCGTCAATTGGGTTACCTAAAGTATCAACAACACGGCCAAGCATGCCTTCGCCTACGTTTATTGATGCAATACGGTTGGTACGTTTAACGGTATCACCTTCTTTAATATCGTCAGATTTACCCAACAATACCACACCCACGTTATCTTCTTCAAGGTTAAGTACGATACCCTGTAAACCTGTTCCAAATTCAACAAGCTCACCTGATTGTACTTTTGTTAATCCATAAACGCGTGCAATACCGTCACCTACCTGGAGTACGGTACCCACTTCTTCTAATTCAGATTCTGACTTGAAGCCTGCCAATTGCTGACGCAAAATTGCCGATACTTCGTCTGGTCTTACCTCTACCATTGTTTAAATTTATTTAGAGTTTTGTTTTTACTATTATTGAATCACCTTCAGGGCAAATTCTTTTTTCAATTTTTTCAAGCTTGCAGCAATGCTGGTATCAACCTGCCTGTCGCCAACGGTTAATACAAAACCACCAATCAGCGACGGATCAACATGTGCATCCAGTATTACGGTACCACCAACAGCTTTTTGCACTTCGGCAGTAAGCACGGCTTTGTTAGCAGCCGATAATTCGGTAGCCGATGTAACCTTAGCTTTAGTGATGTGCTTTTTAATGTTAAACTGGTTTATATACTCATGTGCAGTTGTATATAAAACCTCGCCACGGCCTTTATCAACCATCAGTTTAAAAAACGCGATGGTAACCTTATTCACTTTACCTAAAAATACGGCATCAAGTATTTTGGTTTTTTTGCTGTGGGCGATGATCGGGTTGCTCAAAACCGCTTTAAGCTCCGGGCTTGCCTTTAAGGTATGGATAAAAAGATCCATATCAGCCTTAATCACGTCAACACTGTTTTGTTCCTGTGCAAGATCAATAAGGGATTTAGCGTACCTGGTTCCTACCGTTAATTCTGACATATTTTTCTTATTTGGGATTTCGGATTTTCGATTTCGGATTTATTTTCCGATCCTCCAACCCAAATCTCTATTTAAATAATAATTCTGAAAATTGCGATTTCCAAATCCGAAATCCCAATTCCGAAATCCGAAATTATAATTTAACTTCTTTTAATAACTGGCTTACAAGCTCGTCTTGTTTTTGCTGATCTTCAAATTGCTTGCGCAACACTTTCTCGGCAATTTGTAGCGACAGGGTGGCTACCTGGTTTTTAACATCGGCCATGGCTATGGCTTTCTGATTGTTAATTTCAACACGGGCAAGCTCAATCATGCGCGCGCCTTCTTTGTGTGCCAATTCTTTAGCATCAACAATCATCTGGTCTTTAACCTTGCGGGCATCAGAAAGGATCTGATCGCGCTCGGCACGGGCTTGTTTTAGTAACGATTCATTCTCGTTAGTTAAACGGGACATTTCTTCTTTGGCAGCTTCGGCTTTCTGAAGCGAATCTTCAATAAAACGTTCACGCTCACTTAATGCACTTAAGATCGGCTTCCAGGCAAATATTCTTAAAATAATCAACAGTACCACGAATGATATCGTTGTCCAGAAAACTAAGCCTAATGCGGGAGTAACTAAATCCATAATTCTGTATAGCTATTACTTGTATAATGTTTTTTTAAGGGATTAAACAAGCCCGGAGCCAATCGCCCCGGGTTGTTCTTTTCTTTTTTGCCTAAACTTAATTAGAGCAAAGCTACTACCACGGCAAACAAAGCAACACCTTCAACAAGGGCTGCAGCGATGATCATGTTAGTTTGAATTTTTGAGGCAGCTTCTGGCTGACGGGCGATACCTTCAACGGCTTTACCACCGATAGAACCAATACCGATACCAGCACCAATAACGGCTAAACCTGCGCCAATTGCACCAATTTTACCTGTAACGCCTGCTGCAGCTACAGCCTGTGCAATTGTTCCAATCATTCCAATCATTGTTTGATAATTTAAACGTGTATATATAATTATAATTAATTCAGATTAATGGTGATGCTCTTCAACAGCCATCCCGATAAACAGGGAGGTAAGCATCGTAAAAATGAACGCCTGCAAAAATGCCACAAGCAATTCTATCATATCCATAAACACCACAAACGGAACAGATACTGTCGACATCCATGCGGTTTTAAAGATAAAGATCAGTGATATTAAACTTAGTACGATAATGTGGCCTGCGGTAATGTTGGCAAACAAACGGATCATTAACGCGAAAGGCTTTGAAATGATACCGATAATCTCAACAGGTACCATGATCGGATATAACCAAACAGGGATATCTGGAGTAAAAATGTGCTTCCAGTAGTATTTGTTACCGCTAAAATTGATAACGATAAGCACAATCACCGATAACACCATGGTTACAGCAATATTACCAGTTAAGTTAAAGCCTCCCGGAAAAAACGGAACCAGGCCCAGCAGGTTATTGATTAATATAAAAAAGAATATAGTAAGCAATAACGGCATGTACTTACCATGCTTAATACCAATGTTGGGGATAGCCACATCGTCGCGTACAAAAAGTATAACCGGTTCTAACAAAGCCTGGATGCCTTTTGGCGCTTTTCCTGCACGTTTTTTATAACCGGATGCAACCGCGAAGAAAACGATTAACAAAATAATCATGCCCATCCACATACTGGCTACGTTACGGGTGATTGAAAAATCATAAACTTTGGCGGTTTTATCTACTTCGCCGGCTTCATTTACGGCCACAATTTTGTTGCCTTCAAGCTTATAGCTATAGTATTTGCCTTTATAAACCGGACCTTCTTCTTTACCCTCTTCTTTTAACAAAGAACCAGACAAGAAAATTTCCAATCCTTTATCAGTATACAATATCACCGGCAACGAAATAAAGTGCTCGCCCATCAACGGAATTGATACTGGCCAGAAGTGCGAATCGCCGATATGTTCAAATACTACTTCTTTCGGATCGAAAGGTTTTGACTCTTCTTTTTTAGCATTTTCTTGCGAGAATGATAGTGTAGGCATTACACCTAACATCAAAAAAAGCGCGGAAATCAGGAATGTTTTAAATATTTTTGAGTTCAAAATCGAGCTGTTATACATCTAAATGAAGTTTTCTACCTTATTTTTTGGTTGCGCAAGTTACGTAACAAACCATAAATTTCAAAGGCCATATTTAGAAAATATACGTAAAAAAAATCGCCGGCAAAAACGTACCGGTTTACTACGTTTTTCTTCAAAAAAAAGAGCACAAAAAACAAGCAGGCCAATATCTTAACCGTAGTAGCCGCCAAAAAGGCCTGCGCGTACATTTCTTTGTTAATTTGGCCTACAAAAACAATGGCCATTACCGTAAAAAAGGTAAGCCCGCCAACAAAAAAAAACAGCAGCCAAAACTTCTCTATAAGTAAACCGGGATATCCGGCATAGCCCGAAACCAACGGAGGTAACGAAATAATAACAATAAATACAAGAAAAGATAATGCGGTAGGAAGTAGTTTCAACTCTTTACGGATCTGATAACAATGTACAATGAAATAAATACGCCAACAAGCGATAAAGCGGCCGTGGCCCATTTGGTTTGATGGTTACCGGCCTGGTCTATTTTGTAACCGGCAAAGGCAAACACGCCAATAACAGCTATCATCTGGAAAGCCACACCGCTAAATTTGGTATAGCTGTTTACTTCCTTACCAGCGTTATCCTTATCGTCACCTTTTTCGTTTTGGGCCATGCGCAAATTTATTAAACCTATTGTATAATCTTTAGTATTTTAGCAATGCTTTTATAACCAGAACATATTTTGAGGCGAGTGAGCATATTTTCCCTATCTACACCACGTAAATTATTATTGCCCGCGCTATTATTCATCATAGCAGGTTGCTCGCTCGAAAAGGAAAGCGGTTTTAACCGCCAGATGCAAAACCTTACGGCGCATTACAATATACTGTTTAATGCCAACGAACTGCTGCGCCTTAAGCAGGAAAGCTATGCCGCCGGTTTTGTTGACTCGTATAACGAACTGCTAAATGTTTACCCCGATACCGTATCACAAAGCGCCACTGCCGATAAAGACCTGGAACTGGCCTTTAGCAAAGCCAACAAGATCATCAATATTAAAGAACAAAGCCATTATTTAGGCGATGCTTACCTGGTTATGGGCAAAGCGCGCTTTTTGGAAGGTAACTACTTTGATGCCGTTGAGTACTTTAACTACGTGATTGCATCATACGGCAAGCAGGCTAACCTTAAGCAGGAAGCTTTGATATGGAAAGGCCGGGCGCTCCTGTACCTCAATAACCCGGCTGAAGCCAAAGTGGCCATAGATACCGCCATCAAAAACATCAACCCTAAAAAAAGTATTCCGGCAGGCATTTACGCTACACAGCTGCAATATTATATTAATACAGAAGATTACCCTGCCGCCGAGGAAAGCGCCAAAACCGCCCTAAAACTTTGCCACGACGGTGAGCTGAAACTTCGCTGGACGTTCATTTTGGCCCAGTTACAGGAGCTTAATCAAAAACCCGATGCTGCTATAGTTAATTACGCCGGCATTGCTAAAAGCAATTCATCGTTCGAGATGGCTTTTAACGCCAACCTAAACCGCATCCGCCTGCAAGACCAGGAAAACGGCGTCAAACAAAATAAAATTGAACGGCTGCGCAAGCTGCTTAAAAACCAAAATAACAAGGAATTTACCGATCAGATTTACTACCAGGTAGCGCAGCAACTTTACGCCGCCGGCGATATTGACGGTGCTGTAAAAAACTATCAGCTATCGGTACGTAACAGCGTTAAAAACCAAAATCAAAAAGGCCTCTCGTACCTACGCATCGCCGATATCGATTTTAAAAATAAGGCCGATTATGCCGGGGCCAAGCTTTATTACGATAGTACACTTACCTACCTGGCGCCAACCTATCCCGGTTACCAAATCATCCGCAAAAAAGCCAATAACCTGCAAATACTAACCGGCCTGCTGCAAACCATCGGCCGCGAGGACACTTTGCAAATGCTTGCCGCACTTGACGAGCAAACGCGAACTGCCCGAATTGATGCCATGGTTAACCATAAAATATTGCAGGATAAAGTGGCTGCTGTAACTACGGCAGCCAACAACGGCCAGTTTGAAAATAGCCGCGGCAGCAATAACCTCAATAATCAGCAGGCAAACAAAAGTGGCAGCAGCACATTTTATTTTTATAACCCAACTGCCATAGGCCTTGGTGTAAATGATTTTAAAAGGCAATGGGGCAACCGCAAACTGGAAGATAACTGGCGGCGCAGTAAACGATCGGCTACAAATATAGCGGCCAATGGAGCCGCTGTAATGTCGTCGCCTGTGGAAGACCCCTTTGCACAAACACCCCAGGACGCAGCTACAAAAACTAATGGCGACGCGGGCAGCTACCGGCAGGATTTAATTAAAAACCTGCCATTAACACCGGATTTGCTTAACAGGTCGAACATTCGCGTTTACAACGCCTACATGGATATGGCCAATTTTTACCGCGATTTATTGGGCGATAAAAAAGAAGCTATTACAACGTACGAAGCTATATTAACACGTTTCCCTAAAAGCAGCGATAAAGCGGCCGTTTATTATAACCTGTATCGCCTTTATGCCGATGTGGATGCAACCAAATCCGAGGCTTATAAGAATATGATCCTGAAAGAATTCAGTCAAAGTGTTTTTGCCAAAATCATCCTCGATCCTGAATATAGTAAACACCTTGACGATGCCGATGCCGGGTTTACCGCTTTGTATAACAGCGTTTATGACCTGTATGTGCAAAGAAAATATGCGGAAGTGATTACGCAGGCAAACGATTTATTGACCAAATACCCCGATAACCGCTTTGCAGCCCAGCTATTTTATTTACGTACCATAGCGGCCGGCCACCAGGAAAAGCTGACACCTTTCATGACCGATTTGCAGCAAATAGTAGCCAAATACCCGGATGATAAACTGGTAACACCGTTAGCCACCCAGCATTTAACTTATATCGACTCGAACAGGGTAGAAATGGAAACACGTACTGTGGTATTAACCGGTAACGATGTTAACGATATACCGTTTACCCCGCCGGTGGCTTATCAAAAACAAACAGAATACCGCCCGGAGTATCATCCCTCGCCCACGGTTGCGTTGATACCCGAGGTGCGGAAACCTGTAACACCACCGGTAGCCGTAGCAAAACCAGCTCCGCCAGCCGATAAGCCTAAAACAACAGTACCTGTTAAGCCGCCGGTTAGCGCTGTGGTGTTATCCCGCAAGGATTCCATTAAAACATCGGTAAGTACCAGAGTTTTATTACGCAAGGATTCGGTTAAAACAGTTGTTCAGCTACCCAAACAACAGGTTGCCGCCAACACAGCGCCAAGCGTTGATTCGGTAAGGAAATTACTTGACCAGTTTGCCGCGGCTAAACAAGCCCTGCCGCCAGCACCTACAAACCCTCTGCCGGCAACCGCGGCAACGTATATATTTAGCTTACGCGATAGCACAAATTACTATTTTGTGGTAAATGTAAGTACCGGTACAACTAACCTGTCATCATCACGTTTTGGTATAGGGCAGTTTAACCGGACCCGTTTTTCGGGCAGCGCTATTAAGCACGACTTGAAACCTGTTGGCAACGATAGTCAGCTGATATTTGTAGGCCGTTTTTATAACCTGGACGATGTTAAAAATTACGCCCGTTCCATTATCCCGCTAATGCCGGATATTATGAAGGTACCAAAGGATAAATACAGTTTTTTTATCATTACCCGGGAAAATCTGGATAAATTAGCCAACCAAAAAACTTTAGATAGTTATATCGAATACTATCAAAAATATTATTGAAAAAAATGAAGATCTACAATAAAAAACCAGCTATTAGTCCGCAAGAGATACGACACTACAACTGGTATATATGGCGCGCGGTAATAGCCCTTTTTGTTTTTGTGGCGTTGATGATAACGCTCACTGTTTTTGATGTTTTTGGGCAGCTACCGGCCTTTCGTGACCTGGAAAATCCAAAAAGCAACCAGGCATCAGAGGTAATATCATCTGACAAACAGGTTTTAGGCACTTATTATATACAAAACCGATCAAATGTTACTTTTAAAGAGTTATCGCCAAATGTGGTCAACGCATTAGTAGCCACCGAGGATAAGCGTTTTTACGATCACTCGGGCATCGATTTTGGTCGTAGTTTCACTATTTTTCTGCACTTACTTATCGGGCAAAAGCAAGGTGGCAGTACTATTACACAGCAGTTGGCGCTTAACCTTTTTAGCGAAAGAGCCGCTAACCCGTTTAAACGTGTAGTACAAAAAATGCAGGAATGGGTAACCGCGGTAAAACTGGAGCGCCATTATACTAAACAGGAAATCCTGACTATGTATTTAAACACTGTTGATTTTGGTGCTTACAATACCTATGGTATCAAATCGGCGGCACGTACCTATTTTAATACAACGCCCGATAAGTTGACGCCCGATCAGGCTGCCTTATTAATCGGAATGGTGAATGGCCCTGGCATTTATTCGCCAATCAGGCACCCCGGCAATGCGCTTAAACGCCGCAACCTGGTGCTTAACCGAATGGAGGAGCAAGGCTATTTGAGCAGCGGCCAGGTTGCCGAGTTCAAACAAAAGCCACTTGGATTAGATTTTCATCAGAATAACCATTTTGATGGCCCGGCCCCTTACTTCAGATCGGTGCTAAAAAAAGAGATTCAAAAGATTTTTAAAGAACAAAATATAAACCGCCCCGATGGTACGCCCTATGACCTTGACCGCGACGGCCTGAAAATTTATACTACCATTGATGCCACCATGCAGCAATACGCCGAAGAGGCGCAACAGGAGTACATGAAAAACCTGCAGGTGCAGTTCAATGATCACTGGCGCGGGCAAAACCTGGCCAAAAACATTCACAATTTTAAATTCCTGATTAACCAGGGGATGTTGAAAAGCGACAGGTACAAACAGCTGAAAATGCAGGGCATGAGCGATGAGGATATCAAAACCAATTTTGATACCAAAGATACCCTGAACCTGTTTACCTGGCATGGCAATATTGATACTGTAATGCGGCCAACCGACTCTATCATTTACTGTAAAATGCTTTTGCGCAATGCCCTCATGAGCATGGACCCCACCACCGGCTATGTTAAAGCCTGGGTAGGCGGTACCAACTTTGAACATTTTAAGTACGACCAGGTTAAAAACGGTACCCGCCAGGTAGGTTCAACAGCCAAGCCATTTACTTATGCCGTGGCTATTGATAATGGCTACTCGCCCTGTTTAAAAATCAACAACGTGCCCGATACCATCCGCGGCTACGGCGATCCCTGGTGCCCGCGCTCGTCGCCGTCAGAAACTTTGCCGGGCTTTATAACCCTGCGCCAGGCACTGGCCCACTCACAAAACTGGGTAACCGCCCACGTAATGAGCGAGGTAAAGCCCGAACCTGTGGTAGAACTGATTAAAAAGATGGGTATAACCAGCGCTGTACCTGCATACCCATCCATCTGCCTGGGCACATTTGACGCATCCGTATTTGAAATGACGGCAGCATACTCCGTATTCGCTAATCATGGCTTATGGACCGAGCCTACCTATATATTACGCATTGAAGATAAAAACGGCAACGTATTATATAGCCACACCCCTAAAGTAGTACAGGCCATGAACCCGCAAACTGCCTACGTAATGACTTATATGTTAAAAGGCGTAATTGAAGATGGCACAGGATCAAGGCTGGCTTATAAATACGGCCTGCGTAACCCCATAGGTGGCAAAACCGGCACAACTAATGGTAACTCCGATGGCTGGTTCATAGGCATAACTCCACAATTGGTAACCGGCCTGTGGACAGGCTGCGAAGACAGGGACATCGCCTTCCAGTCAACCCGCCTGGGCGAAGGTGCCAATAGCGCCTTGCCTATATTTGCGCTATATATGAAAAAGGTATATGCCAACCAGGCCCTTGGCATCAAAAAAACAGTTGATTTTGACGCCCCAAAAACCGGGGTAAGCATTGTTTTGGATTGCGGCCAGTATAACCAGCAACAGCAAGGGACAAATGAAGTGGATAAGAAGCTGGACTTCTAAACTAACGTTTGCGAAATATATATTATAAAGCCCGTCATTGCGAGGTACGAAGCAATACCCTACATGCAAATCCAACATAGTTTGGGATTGCTTCGTACCTCGCAATAACGGACCGATATTTGTTTTCAAGTACATGAGTGATAAATTTGATTACAGAGAGGCCCTAAAAAACATCCCCCATAAACCGGGAGTTTACCAATATTGGGACGAGGAGAAAGAACTGATATACATCGGCAAGGCTAAAGACCTCCGTAACCGTGTTGGATCTTATTTTAATAAAGACATTAACATTAATGCCAAAACACGGGTTTTGGTATCCAAAATCCGCAATATAACTTTTACCATTGTTGATACCGAGGTGGATGCCTGGCTGCTGGAAAACAGCATGATCAAAAAGCATCAGCCAAGGTATAATGTACTGCTTAAGGATGATAAAACCTATCCATGGGTGATTATCAAAAACGAAAATTTTCCCCGTATTTTCTGGACCAGGCGTATAGTTAAGGACGGATCAAAATACCTGGGCCCTTACGCATCTATCAGCATGATGCATAATATTTTAGGGCTGATAAAGGAAACGTACCCCCTGCGCACCTGCAACCTGGCACTTACCCGCGAAAATATTGACAAGGGCAAGTTCAAGGTTTGCCTGGAGTACCAGCTGGGTAACTGCAAGGGCCCTTGCCAAAACTACCAAACGGAAGAAGATTATGATAACAGTATTGCGGATATCACCGATATTCTGAATGGTAAAATAGGCGCCATATTGCGCCGCCTTAAAGGCGAGATGGAAGCCGCCGTGGCCGAATACAACTATGAGTTGGCCCACCGCCTGAAACGCAAGTTTGACCTGCTGGAGAATTACCAGAGCAAATCAACCATCGTTAACTCATCTATCACCGATGTGGATGTATTTAATATCGCATCCGAAGAGAAACTGGCCTTTGTGAACTATTTAAAGGTAATGAACGGCACCATCATCCAAACGCAAACCATCGAGCTTAAAAAACGCCTTGATGAAAGCGACGAGGAACTGCTTGCCCTGGCCATCATCGAATTCAGGAGCAGGTATAACAGCACGTCAAAAGAAGTGATTGTGCCATTTGATATTGATGTGGAAGACCATCCGGGTATCAAATTCACTGTACCAAAACTGGGCGAAAAACGCAAACTGCTTGATTTGTCGCAAAAGAATGTACAGTATTTCAAAAAGGAAAAAATTGACCAATACGAAAAGCTGAACCCCGAAATCCGCACCGAGCGATTGCTGACGCAGATGATGAAGGATTTGCGGATGAACCAGCTGCCCCGCCACATCGAATGCTTTGATAACTCCAACTTCCATGGTAAATACCCTGTTTCGGCCATCGTAGTATTCCGGGACGGCAAGCCATCAAAAAAGGATTACCGCCACTTTCATGTAAAAACGGTAGAAGGCCCGAATGACTTTGCCACCATGGAAGAAGCGGTGCACCGCCGCTACCGCCGTATGCTGGACGAAGGGACGGAATTGCCGCAACTCATTATTATAGATGGAGGCAAAGGGCAGTTATCAAGCGCGATGCACAGCTTAAAACTATTGGGTATAGAAAAACAAGTAACCGTGATAGGTATAGCCAAACGCCTGGAAGAATTATACTACCCCAACGACCAATACCCCATGTACCTGGATAAAAAGTCAGAAACGCTTAAAGTGATCCAACATCTGCGGGATGAGGCGCACCGTTTTGGAATCACCTTTCACCGCAAAATCCGAGACAAAGGCACCCTGGCTACCGAGCTTGAACTGATAGAAGGCATAGGGAAAACCACCGCCGAAAAGCTGTTAAAGTATTTCAAATCGGTAAAAAAGATTCGCGAGGCAAATGAAGAATTATTGCTTGAAGTGGTTAATTTAAAACAGGCAAAGGCGATTTTAGGATACTTTGATCAAAGTCAAAATTAAGTTATTGACTGGCTATATCAAATATCTGTCATTGCGAGGCACGAAGCAATCCCCTACATGCTAAGTCCCAAATAGTTCGGGATTGCTTCGTGCTTCACAATGACGGAAGTTTTGAATATGATTTACATAAAACGCAAAAAGTCAAAACCAGAACAGCTTTGACTTTTCACCTTTGAATTTTCACTTAACAATTAGTATTGCCAAAGATTAAGCTCCCAATCCATTAATGTCTTTTTTATCCTTTCCGATTCGTAAAGCTTGTCTATCCCCTGGGCGTAATCTTTCACACGCTCATCTTTATCATTGCTTTGTTTTACAATATAACTGGTAAAGATACGCTTCATGAAAACATCATCGAAACTTAAGCCTGTTGCATCGCTGGCGCGGCTAACGACCTCTTTGGTTGCAAGTATCTGGCGGGCTTCGGGAAAATAAATCCAAAAAGCCGGCTGATAATCCACATCTGCAGCACCTACACCCTTTGGTTTAACAAGCGGCGCTATCCCAATAATGCGCGGTTCAAAAATAGAGCGCTGGCGATCAAACACCCAATCTTCTTTTATACGATATTTGAGTACGCTATCGGGGTTAAATTCGCTGGCTACCATTGTAGATCCAATCTCATTGCCGTTGGCATCAAATTTCTTCACCACGCTGCTATCTGCACCGGATAAACGTCCCTTGGCCTGAGCCCCATTTAGCGGCGTACTGAAACTATCGCCATTAATATCGTCCTTTTTACCCGGTGTTGGGTCATAAGCTGTTAGTTCGCCTGCCGTAATAGCATCCAGCAACACATCAATTAAACGGCGTTTTGGCGATGCAAGGTAAGTGTTCATTTTATCGCGTACATCAATTTCGCGCCATACCCTTTTAGCAAATGCTACGTCGCTTTCGCGCAGGTTGGGGTACGGGGTTACTTTCGCACTTAAAATGTTACTCTTTTTATAATAGCCATCAAGCGGCCTTTCAAAAGGCTTCATTGGCTTTTTGGTTGTATCCGGTGATGGCTGGCTGGCCACGGTATTTGAAGGCTGGGGCGGCGGCGGGGTAGCTCTCCGTCCTGCAGCAGCATTATTTGTTTTCCTGGTCGATTTCTTCGGTTGTTTTTTTTGCGCATAAGCGCCAACGCAGGCAATACAAAGCAAAACAATTAAAATTCTCTTTTTCATACGCGTTTAATTTGCGGATAATACAATAGCGTCCAGCCCGCGGGGCGTGCCGTCCGGGCCAACGGCCACAACATCTTTAAAAACAACTGTTGTACCTGGTGTAACAGTATTTAAAGCCGATCTCATTGCACCGGTAAGTTCGCCGCTCGAGCCCGAATATATAATAGCATCCTGGCGCGGTTTTATAATTAATATGGTAAAACGTGTAACATTAAATTTAGCATCAAAATCAAAGTTGTCCAGTTTAGCAAAAAGCCTGTCCTGCGCCCTGATGTTGGCAGCGCTGGTTGTACCACCGCTTTTGCCGCCAAACTGTGCTTTGGGATCCGGAATACGTTTTACCCGAAAATCAGAAGATCCTAAAACCATGCCCTTTTCGCCGGTAACGGTAATTTTCGCAGCGCCGACACTACTCACCCTAACCGTGTAATGACCGGCAGATCCACTGATAGAACCACCGCTCATGCTTACATTTAAGCTTGAAGTAGGTACACCCGGAGCCGATACCGATACCGGGTTGGACACGCCTATATACAACACGTTCATTTTATCAGGCGACACTACGGCCGATGGCCTTGCAACCATGTAGTCCTGAGAAAATGTATACCTTTTATCGGGGCCGCCATCAACTGCTTTAACAACCAATTCGCCACTCATAGTATGTTTGCCTTCGCCGCTTGCTGTAGTTGTATAAGTTCCAATACCATCTTTAGTCGGAACGGACGATCCCCCCACCGTGATAATTGGATTTGTATGCGAATCGTAAGCTGTTAAATAAATATCCGCTTTAAATTGCTGCCCAGCCAAAACGTAACTGCTTGGCGACACGGCTACAGCCCTGAATGCATTCAGCGTTACTTCGGCTTTATCAACGTTGCTGTATAATTTTTTAACCACTTCATTTTCGGCATTTTTTGTATCTGCCTGTATTTTGGCCAATGTGGTTATAGTTGCTCCCAATGGGATACCTTCGCCAAAGTAAGCTTGCTGCCATGTTTTTTGCTGCATCCCTACATTTGCTTTTGGCGCATCCGCATTTAAAGAAAAGTTTACGCCTTCGGCATCCTTGCCTAACAATTGCAGTAGTTTGGCACGGGTAGCTTCTATTTTTTCTTTTAAAACATCTGCCTTCTTGCCGTTGATCATCACTTCTGATGATATATCCAAATTGTCGCGTGCAGTAATATCATCAATCTCCTTATTGATACCGCCCCCCTTTTCAGTCAATTCAACTTTCAGATCATCGATGTATTTATTTAAGTCATCGGTCATTTTACTTGCCTCTTTTGCCGCGTTAAGATATTTAGCTTTATCAGGCTGAGCTTTTATTTTTGTTTCAAATGAATTATAAGTTTGCTGTAAACTGGAGTTTACATTCTTGGTAGATGCATCCAAACTTTTGGTAATATTTTTAAAAGCATCCAATAGGTTCTCTGGTACGTTTAGCGCAATTAAGCCTAAAAGCACCAGGTATAAGATACCTATCATTCGCTGTCTTGGGGTTTCCTTACCTCCGGCCATCTATATAAATCTTAGCTTTTAAAAAATCTGTTTATAATTAACTAACACGCGGCTGGTTCATCGCAGTAAGCATGTTGCCATATATAGCATTCAATGACCCCAGGTTTTTAGCTAAACGGCCAACCTCTTCCTTAAACTGTTTGGAATCATCTAACGATTCGTTAAAGTTGTTCATGGTTAAGGCCATATTTTGATAAAACTTGCTCATTGATTTTAAATGCGCGTTTGAATCCTGTAATTCCAGTTCATACACCGCGTTTAACGAACCCAAGTTTTTGGCCAGTTTATTTACCTGTTCATGGTACGCCTTTGAATCTACATTGGTATCAGCCATTTCGGCTAAATTGGCAGACGCTTTTTCGAATGCAGCACTCAGGTTATCATAACTTGCGGTTGCTGTCTTTACTTTAGCGGTAAAAGCTATAGTGGCTTCGCCAGCATCGGTTACCTTTGATATCGCTGCAACTTTATCGCCAAAGGTTCTTAAACCATCACCTAAGCTGCGTACCAGGTCGGGCCCTATCTTGGCATCTTCAAGCATTTTATCCAGGGCAGCGGTTGTATTTGTTGCTCCTATAGCAACCGGATGAGATGATGATTTAGGCAATTCGCCCTGAAAATCCTCATTCAGCTCGGGGTATACACGTACCCAGTCAACCTCTTTATCTTCGCGTTGTAAACCCAAAATAAAAAAAAGTATGGCCTCGGTGCCTAAGCCCGCAGTGATAAATTCAGAAGCGAATTTCCAGTGTTGTATTTTAAATAACAAACCAATGATAACTACCGTTGCACCGATTGAAATAATGTTTCCTATTCCAAATGGTTTTTTCTTTCCAGTTCCAGCCATAATAATCAGAAATAACTTTGTTTAGATGATTTTACGTTTTTGTTTTGTTTATCGTTTGTCTTTGATATCCCGGCCCAGGTAACTTGTAACGCAGCGGAAACCGATGTATGATTTTGCGGTGTCCTGGTACTCGTAGGTACGGGTAGAGTTTTGAAGGAAGTAACCGATATCTTTCCATGATCCGCCCCGTACAACTTTACGTTTAAGCACTTCGGGATCAGAAGACTTTGCCTCAACGGCGAAGGTTGGTGCAAGGTCATGTACAAATGTTGAAGCAGATTCGTCAAAGGCAGATGATGTCCATTCTGCTACGTTGCCGGCCATATTATATAAGCCGTAATCATTGGGGAAATACGAACGCACGTTTACGGTGTAAGCGCCGCCATCATCGGTATAATTACCGCGGCCTGGTTTAAAGTTGGCCAATAAACAGCCTTTAGCATTTTTTATGTAAGGGCCACCCCATGGATAATCGGTACCTAACCTGCCACCGCGGGCGGCATATTCAAATTCGCCTTCTGTAGGTAAGCGGTAATCGGCGCGTGGGGGTAAATGTCTTGAATTTTTATAAGCCTCATTGTAGCGGGTACGCCAAACAGTGAAAGCCCTTGCCTGTCTCCAGGTAACGCCAACTACAGGATAGTTGCGGAAAGCCGGATGCGAGAAATAAGCCTCGACCATTGGCTCATTGGCGGCATATGAAAAATCACTTAGCCATACCAATGTATCGGGGTATACGGTAACGGTATCGCGCAAAATGAAATCCGAACGCCTTGATTTTGGATCGTTGCGGTGGTTTGCGGCATCACGCAGTACCATTAGTGCGTAATTGTATTTTAACAGCCGTACATCAATCTCGTCGCGGTCAAAAACACGGTCTTCATTCTGGTAAAACATACCCTGAAGTTTCGATCTGTTGCTCGCAGCGCCCTTTCTATTGCTCCAAACCGGGTTCTTTTTTACATAAGCCCAGTTAATATATTTTTTGCCGCTTGCATTGGCCGGACGGCCACCTTTGGGCTGTATGTAATATTTATTATCATTTACGTAATTGGTGATAGCGATAGAATCGCGTACCCAAAACACAAATTTTTTGTATTGGCTGTTGGTAATTTCGGTTTGGTCCATAAAAAACGGGGCCTCGGTTACCTGCTTTGGCTGTGCTGTTTGCGCAAAGGTTACATCCTGATCGGTTTGGCCCATCATAAACGAACCACCTGGAATATAAACCATTCCGTAAGGTACTTCGGCCTTAAAGGAACGCTGCGGGACGCCGATTACTTCCCCCCTGTCGCCGCCACTACCGCAACCGCTTAATACACCACCAGCTAAAACAACTATTAAAAAGTATATCTGCTTCATTTTAAAATCAAAAATCAGTTATAAAAATATAACATTATAAGACCCCCGAATATATCAAATTTGCTTTACCGTGCCAAAAAACATTTGAATTAAGCAATAAAAAGCCCTTTTAAATGCCAACGGCATTGTTTTATCAATAAATTACAGTGTAAAAAACAATGAACTGACTAACTACTTAAATGTAAATTAGATGTCACTAATACGCTATTGCCGACAAAAATGTTTCAAACTGGTAAATAAATTTCCTTTTTTTTATTTATTTACCAATTTACAATATTGTTCGATAGCCATTGTCATTGAAGGAGCAGCCGGTGTTGGGGCCGGAATATCGAGAATCAAACCAGCTTCGAGCACTGCCTTATGGGTAGTTGCGCCAAAGGCTGCTATGCGTGTATTGTTCTGTTTAAAATCGGGAAAGTTTTTATAGAGCGACTGAATGCTTGACGGGCTGAAGAAAGCGATAACGTCATAAAACACTTCTGCCAGGTCTGAAAGGTCACTGCAAACGGTGCGAAAAAGCACTGCTGGGGTAAAATTATAACCATTCTCCAACAAAAAGCGCTGGGTTTCTTCGGCGGCCACATCTGAGCATGGATAAAGGAATTTTTCGGCAGAATGTTTCTTTAACACTTCAGCCAGGTCGGCTGCAGTTTGCTTACCAAAAAAGATTTTGCGTTTGCGGTACTGTATATATTTTTGCAGGTAAAGCGCAATGGTTTCTGATAAACAGAAGTATTTCATTTCTACCGGCACCTCAAAACGCATCTCTTCGCAAATGCGGAAGAAATGGTCGGCAGAGTTGCGGCTGGTAAAAATAACCGCGGTAAAATCACCCAGGTTAATTTTTTCCTTCCTGAAATCCTTTGCCGGTACGCCCTCAACATGAATAAATGATCTGAAATCAATTTTCAAGTTCAGCTTTTTTGCCAGCTCGGCGTACGGATTTTTGTCGTTTTCGGGTTTTGATAAAGTAACTAATATACTTTTAACCTTTTTCTTTCTGTCTTCCAAGTCAATTCTTTTAACTACCTAAATCCTAATGTTTAATGCCTTTATCAAAATTAAAATAGGGCAAATTTCGAGGGCACAAAGATACGTAAATAAATAAAATTTGTGAAATCTAAAAGTAGAAATTATACTTACGCTACTCCTGAGGTACTGCCATAAAAAAATAACAATAACAACGATGATTGTAAGGTTGAGCAATATGGGTATATACTGCACGCCCAACATGCTAAAACATATTACCACCGGTAAAAACACAAAAGCGATATTAAAGTAAGTAAGGTGCAATATGTTCAGGTATTCGTTTACCAGTTTATTGATATCAAACACAAAGCCCAGCAGCTTAAGCACTACAAATTTAAGGGCAAATAAAGCAATAATACCTATTGTGAGCAGGACAAACAGCCTGCTGCCGCTTACTACATAATAAACACCCTTAAAAGCAGCCAGCTGGTACAAAAACAGGCTAAAAGTTAAGCAGAAAAGCAAAAACAACCCCAAAAAAGCCCATAGGCTTACCACCCCCTCCTCTTTGCCGGCCTGCGATAAAACGCGCTTGCTATAAAATGACTGCCATACAAAACTCACATCGCTGTGGAGCGTGATATTTAGTATTGCTGTATATAGCAGCAGGCAAATAATAATGGCAATAATCCAGGGGTCGCGCTGCGGGCGGCTAAGGCCATCCCTTACCCTGCCTTTTGTTTTTAAATGAATATCTAAAAAGCCATACCCTTTATATTGGGTATGGGCAAGTATGCTATCAGTAAATTCGCTGGTAGTGGTTGAATCGGGTATCCGGATGAAACGCATTGCCATGGAGTCGGCCACAAAAAGCTTCCGGGCCTGCATGGCGTTAGCCACAGAATCGAGCAGGGAATTGCCGCCAATGCTGATATGCCTGTAGGACGGGGCCTTGCGGCCCGCCGAAGTGTCCTGCTGGCTAAAGGCGGCAAAGACAACGCACCACGTTAACAAAAAACTCAAGGCAGCTAAACGCATCTAAAAATCGACCCATTAAAATTCGCAGCAAAATTAAGGTAATAATTGGTTGTTTTGTAATGCCCGGTAATTAAAGATAAATGTTGCTTGATCGTAGCCATAGCAGTCAAAAAACAGGAACCTGGGCTTGCTTTTTTTAACGGTGACACGTTTAAATACGGTCTGGGTCTGGCAAAGAGCAAAAAAACCAATACAGCGCCGGAAGTAATTATTTAGGCAGTTTTTTTAACAACTCTTTTGCAGGAACAGCTTTAAAGCCGTCTCTATCATCGCCTACAATGAGGCTTCTGTCATTCAAAGCGGCGTTTTCAACCAATTTACGGTTAGCCCTTTTCAAACCCTCCATAACCTTTGATGCCAATTCATCAATATCCATATTAGTATTTGCTTTCGTTATCATCGCTTTGCTTTAAAATAGTACTCCAAATATCGGCTTTTATTATACTTGTTTCAAACCGAAGCCCACCCCTGGCAACAAATATCGGTTCAACATTTGTATTATTGGCAACCAGCCACTTGTCGCAGATGGGAATATATAGTTGTATCAAATTTTTTAATCCCCCGTAATATCTGCGAATTATCACATCTTTGGGTATATTATGCCCTCCCTCGCTTACCCGTAAGGCTACCCGTTGCATGGCCATTTGAGGCGATTTTAACCAAAAATAAAGCAGGGTTACATTATACCCGTTTTGCTGAACTTTTTTTATCATCGATACATAACTTCTGATGGATAATGTTGTTTCGATGGCAAAATCAACCTTCTGCTTTAAAAGTTCTTCAATACGTTGTAACATAATCCTACCTGCCCCCAAAGCAACGCTTTCGGGGTTAAACGGCGAAATCCCCGCCGCAATATTATCGGCATTAACAAACTCGTAACAGTTAAGCAGTTCGGGTAAAACAGTGTAACTTGCCGTTGTTTTACCAGCACCATTGCAACCCGCAATAATATATAAATTTGGCATTAGACTAAAAATAATAAAGATAGACCAAAAAAAACACAATTGGGCTATTAATTCCGTTATCGTTATAACTGCCCAATTAGCTGCAGCGTTAAAACAATTTGGTTTCGGGCTATACTTCAACAACATCTATTACGTATAATTGATAATGCAAAACCTATTTAAAACCATCTGTTTATTTTTGATCGCCGCGCTGGCGTTTAACCAGGAGTGCCCTGCGCAGGTAAAAAAAAAAAAGGGGCACCTATCGGTAAGAGATTCTTTGAGGCAGAAGGTTTTGCGAAGGGACTCTGTAATCCGATCGTTTAAGAATGTAGATGGTTCGGTAAATATGCTGCTTGGCAAAATTGAAGATTATACCACCTCATACGTCGAAACCAATTCCGACCTGTCGCGCGGGTTTGATACTTTAGAGATTAGCCAGGAATTACCAACATTAGAAAAACGGATGGCCTTGATGCGTAATGCTATTGACCGCTCATCTACTTTAGGAAACCTGGTTACCATAAGAGATATAATTGATCATCTTAAAAACCAGATGGACTCCTGGGAAGAGCAGGTAACCATTTACAATAATCAGCTTGATGCCATCCGTGGCAAGATAGCCGACTTTAAATCGGATACGGTTTTGCGAAATGCCCCTTCAGATAGCAGCCTCAGGGTTAAAACAATTGCCCAGGTGCAGGACCTGGATGCAAAATGGCAAACTTTAGATAGCAATGCAAAAAAATCCATGATCAGGATTGGCCTGCTCGAAAACAGGGTATCGGCCCTATCTATTTTACTAATAGACCTTGACGACAGGATAGATTTAAAAATTCACGAGTTTACTGTTAAAGCGCTTACAAACGAATATGGCTTTATCTGGAACCCCCATAAAAGTAAAACACCTAATGACTTAGGCACTGCTTTTGCAAAAACCAGCCGCCTGGTTTCCCTGCTTTACGTTTACTTTATAACCAACAAATATAATTACGTTGGGCACGTGATAAACCTGTTGATACTGGTTGCTTTTTTTGCCTGGATATATAACAGCCGCAGAAAAATCGCCAGTTTAAACACGGGGTATAATGACATTTTTGAGCAAACAAATTATATTGTAAAGCATCCTTATCTATCAACACTAACCGTTTTTGCCATTATATCTCCTTATCTGTATGATCATGCTACACTGGCATTTGCACATACTATGTTTTTGATTATGATGGCAAGCATTGGTATTTTAATTAAAAACAACTGGCCACGGCCGCTATATAAATTTTATGTTGTTTTGTTTACAGCTGCCATATTTTTGTGCGCAAGCAGTTTAATGGTGCTTATTACCTATCCCGACAGGATTATGCTGCTCATATTATCTTCGCTGGTTATTTATTACTCGTTGCAATTTCTTAAGGATGTAAAAAGGAATAAAGAAGGATACCCTCCATACACGCTCCGGGCTATACAGATATTTATTGGGTTACATATTTTTTCGGTATTGTTAAACATTGCCGGGCGGTTTAGCCTGGCCAAATTATTAGCTGTAACTGCTACTTTAAACCTATGCCTGGCTATGGGCTTCTATTTACTGTTTCAAATATTAATGGAAAGTTTGTTTTTGCAGTTAGAGGGCAATAAAAAAATGGAAAACAGCTTAACCTCTTTTCTTGATTTTAAGGAGCTGCAGAAAAAGTCAAAAGGTTTTTTGATTAAAATAACCGGAATATTATGGCTTGTGGCTTTAGCTAAAAACTTAACCATCGATGATTATATATACGACCAGGTTAATGATTTTTTAAACTCGCCGCACCAGGTAAGCAGCACAGCTTTCACTTTTCGCAGTATACTGGTGTTTGTAATTGTAATCTGGATTTCGGGGTTGATAGCCAGGGTAATAAGCTACTTTTATGATTTTGCCGGCCAGCAAACCAAACTAACACCACAAGCTAAAAAAACCAGGTCGTCTATTTTACTTATCAGGTTAACCATTTTTGTTGTGGGCTTTTTTGTTGCCATAACCGCCGCGGGCATCCCGATGGATAGGGTAACCATTATTATTGGCGCTTTGGGCGTTGGTATAGGCTTTGGTTTGCAAAATATAGTAAACAACCTGGTATCGGGTGTAATACTTGCTTTTGAAAAGCCTGTTCAGGTGGGCGATATTATTGAAGTAAGCGGCAAATCGGGCACAATTAAAGAAATTGGAATCCGATCGAGTAAAATTGAATGTGGCGATGGATCTGAGCTTATTGTTCCTAACGGCGACCTTATTTCCCAACACGTAGTAAACTGGACTTTAAGTAACAATAACCGCCGTGTTGAGCTGATTATCCGGGTGGCTTACGGAACAGACGTGGTAAAAGCCGAGCAAATACTTAAAACTATTATTGAGGGTAATGACGACATTATGAAAACCCCGGCGCCTTCTGTTTTTCTTTATAATTTCAGCGATACAGCTATCGAATTCCGGGCCTGGTTCTGGGCGGCCGAAATATCGAAATGGCTTAGTTTGAAAAGCAGTGTAATGCGTGCTATTTATATTGAATTTGATAAAGAGGGGATAGAAATACCAAAGGGACAAAAAGACATTCAGGTTAATTTTCCGGGCAGCGTTCCACCCGGCCCTGCCGGCGATGCCGTTGTTTCGCCACCAGGCCGATAAAAATGGGTATTACTAATGTTAAGTCAACAGTACTAAGTCATAAGTCTAAAGTTGTTTTTTTCTCTTTTGACTTAGAGCTTAGGACTTTAGGCAAAAATTGATATGCTTTTAAGCTTAACTTCAGGGCAGACGCATCTAATTGGGTTAACATAACTTAACACATTTCAGATATATTTTAATTTAAATACCTAATAATCAACATATTGCAATTTAGCATGGTTAACACTAAACTGATCGTGCAATTTAGGTGCATCCAAATATTTGTGCCTTTTGTTGGCCAACAAAAGTCCCTTGGCACCCGGATTATTTAACCGGGATCAGCTGATAAAAATAAGGTATCGTTTGATGCTAATATCTTCCGACGCTATAAGCTTATTCAGTTAGCTATTATTAAATAACAGCTTATCGCGGTTAACTATTTGGATGCGTTTGCCCTGAATGTAACCTGCCTTTTGTCATCGTCTTTTGTTAATCTTATTTCTTTACAAACTTTGCTTTGCCTAACGAATTACCGCCGGCATCTTTCAGTTCAACAATGTAAACGCCAGGTATAAACTGCGACACATTTTCGCTCCAGCTATCTTTAACAGATGTTTTTTGTACTACAACTGCCCCGGTTATATCATAAATATTTAACTTATAGCTTGATGCCACCGTTGTAGTTTTACCGTTGGTAACATTTACATTTAAAGTTTCGGCTGTAGGGTTTGGGTAAACACTAAACATATCGGCGTTTCCACTCTTATCAAAATAGATGCTTACCGGGCTTGAGTAGGAAATATTGCCAAACAAATCAACCTGTTTTAACCTGTAAACGTTATTGCCTGTGTTAGGTAACTTGTCGGTGTATTTATAAATAGTACCGCCATTGCTTTGTACCTGGTAAAGCGTAGCGTAGCTGCTGCCATCGGCTTCCTGTTTTTCTAACGTAAAAAAATAATTGCTGCCATCGTTATAAGTCCGCCAGGTAACTAAAACGCCGTCAGTAGCTTTTTGAGCGGTGAAGGTAACTAACTGATATTTTGATGCCGGTTGCTGCTGAACAGATAGCTCAAAGCGATTGCCCCCAAAGGTAGCCGTATCTTCGGTTACAATATTAAACGCGTATGATTTGTACCTGCCTATATCAAGTGAGTCGTTCTTAAAATGATCTATCAGGTAAAATTTATACTGTACCGTGTCGGCATTAATATCAACCAGGTCAAGGTTATAAAGACCGCTTTTAGTTGTTTTTACAAACAGCCTGACCTTTTTCCCGATCTGCTTATAATCGGCAAGCTGGTTTATTGATGTTCTTACGCCATCTGCAGAATAGCTGGAAAGGTATACCTTAGGCGATGCTCCATCTAAATCAAGGGCATCTTCGGTGTTGTAAAACTTATCATCCCACTCTTTGGCAAAGTATATACCACATTGTGTATTTACCATACTATCTTTAGTAAGCTGTAAATGCATACCGGCAGGGGTGTTTTCCTGGGCAGGCGTACTAAAAGATTTCTTTAACATCCTGATATCGTTTTTAGTGCTCATCAGTAAAGCCGGAGTGGTTGATTTAGTGATGGCCGGATAGCTTACCTTTTGGTCTTCTTTAAAAGTTACGGTTTGCCCGGTTGCGGTGGCATCTATGATAAAGCCCTGCCCGCTCACAATGTATTTACCCGCTTTGGTGCTTGATGTGGTATGGGTTACAGCATTATAGGAAATATAAGTTTGCGCCGGCTGGCTCATTTCCCAAAAAATAGGGCTTATGGCGTTGGTTGAGGCATTATAATTATCTGTGTAAAGCACATCAAGGCTGATGGTGCTTGCGTATGGGTTGCCCACCTGGTTATAGCCCGGCAATATGGCGCCGGTGCCGGTATGGTAGGGTATTGATGTACTGTTGGTATTCCAGAATTTTACCGGTATGTTTCCCTGGTTTAAATAACCTGTTGCCGTAATGGTGGTATTTTCGGGCGTACGCACTGCCGATGCGGTTTGCGTGCTGCTGTTATCGCCGATAAAAAAGAATAAAAAGCTGTTACCAACGGGTATGGTTACCCCGGTGGTTTGCACAGCCGGATAACCCGAAGTGGTTGTTACCCCGGTTGCTGTAATAGTATATACCCCCACATTTTTGCCCGAGACAAAAGAGTTAGAATTATTTGTAATTAAAGCTTCATTATAAAGATATAATGAAGGGTTAGCATTGGAAACAAAAAAACCGGTGCCCTGCCCGCCTGTTAAAGCGCCCCGGTACGTAACCCCGCCAAAAGTTTGTGATGTGCTGATATAGCTAAGGCCGATATTGCCCGCGCCCGAAAGATTTGAACTTATATTAACCGGCGGCGACATCAGGCGGTAGCCCCTGAACCCGGCGCCGCCTGTAAGGTAGCGCTGCGCGTTTACATTACCGGTAATAACAGCGCCGGTAGGCATTTGGGCCACGGTAGCAGTTGAGGATGCATCAGACATTAAAGTTAACACACCGCCGGCATCAAGTTTTGTGGTGGCATTGGCCATGGTAAGCGTACCTGTGCCTGCTACAGCAAAACCACCCGAACCAGACATGGTTTTGGCATTGGATAACGATGTGCCGCTAAAATTCACCTTGCCAAAAACAGTACCGGTGGTGCTTACATCGCTTAGCGATTGCGCAGCCGAGCCGTTAAAATAGGTTGTACCGGTACCTTGTGTGTAAACACCACCGGAATTATTGGTATAGTTGCCGGCGATACTTAAATTGCCCGAGCCTAAGGCAAGTGTGCCGCCGCTGTTATTGGTAACGTTCCCGGTAATGGTAATAGACCCGGCGTCTTGTGTAACTGTTGCAGCATTTGTCCAGCTACCGGTAACGGTTACCGTAGGGTCGTTGGTGTTTAAATCTACCGCCCCCCCGCTGGTTGATAGTGTACCTGTAACAGCAAGAGTTCCTGAGTTTACTTTTCTGGGGCTCGCGTTGGTCATGGTAAGGCCAGCTCCATAGGTTATTGCCGTAGATACCACCTGGGTATTGCTGGCTACATTGCCATCGTAGGTAATTAGTTTTGTTGGCGCGTCGGCAGCTGTGTTTAACCAACTGCCTTCAATAGTTACGGGTATGGCGTTAGTTGCCAAATCAATATTACTGGTGCCTTTAAAATCACCCTGGATATTGATAGTTGTAATACCCGAAAAGGTTACAGTGGTTGAGCCCGACGATGTCAGGTTGCCCCTTACCAAAAAGTTAGATGATGTATTTGGAGACGTGCCGGAATTAATCTGGATTGTTGTGCCGGTAAAAACAACATTCGGCGGTAAATTGGTCTGCCCCGCATTGGGAGTATATAAGTTAACTATTTGCGTTGGTGATGTGTATTCAATTGTGCCCGATGGATCAATAATATCATTTGCGCGAAACGTAAAGGTTGATTTTGAAATGTAGTCGGAATTAGCTTTCATGGTTAGCATATAACCTGTGCCTACTGTAAGCGTGCCGTTTGCGTTAAATATGGCATTAGCCTCAAGGGTGGTTTGATTTACTGTTGCACCGGTAAGCGTTACACCGCGGTCGCTGGTGCTGCCATAATAAGTGTTATAAATATCTAAATGGTCAATTGCTGTACCCCCCACTGTGGTTGTGTTCGGGAATGATTGCGCCGTAGTTCCGTCTAAAATCACGGTCGAACCATTGGCAGATGCATCGAGCGTGCCGCCTTGTATGTCGCCCGAAAGCTTTAATATACCTGTTGTGCCTAAAACAATGCTGGTTGCCGATGCCATGGTAACATTGTTTACATCCAACGTTCCGGCTACCGAAATTTTGCTGGTGTTTGATGTAGATGACATGGTTATAGTGGGTACACTTAAGGTAAAACCAGCGTTAATTGTCAGCGTTATTATTTTTGTATTGCCTATAGTTATTGATGCCGGTGTAAATGCAGGGGCAGCGCTTATGGTGGGCAAATTTGTACCTACAGCAAATGTTCCGTTTGCTATATAAATTACATCCCCATTGGCAGGCAACGTGCCTCCGTTCCAATTTGCAGCAGTATTCCAATTTGTTGATGAACTACCAACCCAATACCTTGTGGTGCCAAAAAGATTTGACGAAACCAATAGCAGTGTAATTACTTTTAACAAAGTGAGCATCCGTATTTTCATATGAACTTGCATTTATTTGATAGCCACATAGTCGAAAAAATCAGCCAAAAAGATTCTCATCAAACCTCGTATGCATAGGTTTTTACAATAATTAAATTATTTTTTTTTGATTTTTGTACCGCTGACTGTTGTTATCTATCCCCTTAAAAACAATTGATTTTTTAAGGGGAATAAATTCAACCTTAATGTAGATTTCTACGTGAGCCGCCACAAATGGTTACTTAATTCATAAAAAAAATGATGATTTTAAGTATAAAAACGGGCGGAGAGGCACAAAGAACAGGTGCAACAACAAAGGCGAAATAATTAAATTAAACGGGCTGGATTGAGGGCTTTTACAGAAACTATTTCGACACATTCATATAGCGGCCTTTGTGCGAAAATCCTTTAAATGAGATCATATGAACAGTTGCCCTTGCCGGGCTCAATTCAACATAATTGATCATAAAAATTTAAACCCGATTGCCTGGCATGTTATCGTACCCGCCTGCGGATTTGCCTTTGCGCTGTAAATAAATTACGGTAAATAAGCACGTTACTATAACAAGTAAAAAAACCCAGGTATCAAGCGGGCAAGCTATATCATAGGGGTCCTGGCCGCCACAACCTTCATCGGCTTGGCCCCTACTGATGAGTGGACTTACCAACAGAAGTGAAAATATTAATATCCTTTTTAAGCTATTTAAACTAAACCTGCCTCTTTCCATCTTCATTTATTAAGGTTTTTACTTCTTTACAAACTTTGCTTTACCTAACGAATTACCACCGGCATCTTTCAGTTCAACAATGTAAACGCCAGGTATAAACTGCGACACATTTTCGCTCCAGCTATCTTTAACAGATGTTTTTTGAACTACAAGCGCCCCGGTTATATCATAAATATTTAATTTATAGGCTGTTGGAACCGTTGTAATTTTGCCGTTGGTAACATTTACATTTAAAGTCCCGGCTGTTGGATTTGGATAAACACTAAACATATCCGCGTTTCCATTTTTATCAAAATAGATGCTTACGGGGTTTGAGTAGGAAATATTGCCAAATAAATCAACCTGTTTTAACCTGTAAACGTTATTGCCTGTGTTAGGTAACTTATCGGTGTATTTATAAATAGTACCGCCATTGCTTTGTACCTGGTAAACAGGAGCATAACCGCTGCCATCGGCTTCTTGTTTTTCTACCGTAAAAAAATAATTGCTGCCCTCGTTATAAGTTCTCCAGGTAACTAAAACGCCGTCAGTAGCTTTTTGAGCGGTGAAGGTAACTAACTGATATTTTGATGCCGGTTGCTGCTGAACAGATAACTCAAAGCGGTTGCCCCCAAAAGTAGCCGTATCCGCAGTTACAATATTAAAGGCATATGATTTGTATCTGCCTATATCAAGCGAGTCTTTCTTGAAATGATCAATCAGGTAAAATTTATACTGTACGGTGTCGGTATTAATATCAACCAGGTCAAGGTTATAAAGACCGCTTGCAGTGGCCCTCACAAACAGTTTGACCTTTTTCCCGGTCTCCTTATAATCGGCAAGCTGGTTTATTGATGTCCTTACGCCATCTGCAGAATAGCTGGATAGGTATACCTTAGGCGATGCTCCATCTAAATCAAGGGCATCTTCGGTGTTGTGAAACTTATCATCCCACTCTTTGGCAAAGTATATACCACATTGTGTATTTACCATACTATCTTTAGTAAGCTGTAAATGCATACCGGCAGGGGTATTTTCCTGGGCAGGCGTACTAAAAGATTTTTTTAACATCCTGATATCGTTTTTAGTACTCATCAGTAAAGCCGGGGTGGTTGATTTGGTTATGGCGGGATAGCTTACCTTTTGGTCTTCTTTAAAAGTTGCGGTTTGCCCGGTTGCTGTGGCATCTATGATAAAGCCCTGTCCGCTCACAATATATTTACTGGCTTTGGTATTTGATGTTGTATGAGTTAAAGCATTATAGGAGATATAAGTTTGTGCCGGCTGGCTCATTTCCCAAAAAATAGGGCTTATAAGGCTGGGTGTAAGTAAATTATCGGCATAAAACACATCAAGGCTAATGGTGCTTGCGTACGGGTTGCCCACCTGGTTATAGCCCGGCAATATAGCGCCGGTACCGGTATGGTAAGGTATTGATGTGCTGTTGGTATTCCAGAATTTTACCGGTACATTTCCCTGGTTTAAATAACCTATTGCTGTAATGGTTGTATTTTCGGGCGTCCGCACTGCCGATGCGGTTTGCGTGCTGCTGTTATCGCCAATAAAAAAGAACAAAAAACTGTTACCTACAGGTATGGTTACACCAGTGGTTAAAACAGCAGGATAACCTGAACTGGTTGTTACCCCGGTTGCTGTAATATCATATACCCCTACGTTTTTGCCCGAAACATAGGAGTTAGAATTATTTGTAGTTAAGGCTTCGTTATAAAGATATAATGAGGGATTCCCATTAAAAACAAAAAAACCGGTACCCTGCCCGCCTGTTAAAGCGCCCCGGTACGTAACCCCGCCAAAAGTTTGTGATGTGCTGATATAGCTGAGGCCGATATTGCCGGCGCCCGAAGTATTGGAGCTGATATTAACCGGCGGCGACATCAGGCGGTAGCCCCTGAAACCAGCACCGCCGGTAAGGTAGCGCTGCGCGTTTACGTTCCCGGTAATAACAGCGCCGGTAGGTATTTGGGCCACGGTAGCTGTTGACGAGGCATTAGACATTAAAGTTAATACCCCGCCGGCATCAAGTTTTGTGGTGGCATTTGCCATGGTAAGCGTGCCAGTGCCTGCTACGGCAAAGCCACCCGAACCAGACATGGTTTTGGCATTGGATAACGATGTGCCGCTAAAATTCACGTTGCTAAAAACGGTACCTGCGGAGCTTAAATCGCTCAGGGACTGTGCAGCCGAGCCGTTAAAATAAGTTGTACCGGTACTTTGTGAGTACACGCCGCCCGAATTATTGGTATAGTTGCCGGCGATGCTTAAATTGCCCGATCCTAAAGCGAGTGTACCGCCGCTGTTGTTGGTAACGTTGCCGCCTATAGTTATCGGACCGCTGTCTTGCGTTACCGTTGTAGAGTTTGTCCAGTTACCGGTAACATTTACGGTTGGGTCATTGGCTGCCAAATCAACCCCGGCATTAGATGTAGTAAAATCGCCGCTAACCGACAAGGTGCTTCCAAGCACAGTTTTGATGCCCGAACCCGATGTTTTCAAGTTATAGTAGGAAACGCCATTAGCCAGATTACCGGTGCCCGACCCCGATGCCCCCGTAATGGTAGCGGTGGTATAAATAGTTTGGTTGGCCCCGGCATACTCAACCGTTGCGCCCGCGTTATTAAATGACATTACGTTCGTCCCCAAAGAGGATAATGCGCTCAATGCAGACGATCCGATCAACTTCAATGTGCCCGTACCACTTACACTCACGGTTGATGTATTATCAACCTGCGTTAAATTTTGGGCGATTTGATTAGACGATGTGATACTGCTTGCGCTTACGGTACCACTTATAATACTTATTTTGGCATCAAAGTTCCTTTGGCCGTTATCAAGGGTCGAAATTAAGTTAATGTTGCCCGTCATGGTCATCTGCGGTATAGATGTTGTGAACGAAAATGGGGTGTTATTGGCTTTTGGTGTGCTATAATCGCCAATATTTAATGCACCTGTTACCGTTAATGAACCCGTTCCGGATAAGGTTAACGAATATGTGCTGCCATTGGTGCTGTTAACGCCAAGCGATGCAGTTACTGTAATATCGCCATTAACTGTAAAAGAGGTGTTTACGGCAAAAGTTGTATACTGAGAATTATCAGTGCCAAAAATTATACTACCCACAGAGGTAGCAACTGATGACACTGGTATTATTGGATAAAATTTACTCCCCGATAAAGTAACAACACCAATGCGTGCAATATCAATAGATGTTGGCACAGTGCTTGAACTCCAGTTACCTGTATTGTTCCAATCGGTGCTTGTGCTACCCGTCCAGTCATATGTTTTCACTACCCCAACCGTGGCGCCCGTTGTTGATGCGCCGTTATAAGGAAAAAAACCGCTGGTATAAAAGCTTTGAAAATTATCGGCAGCTGCGGTACTTACAGAGTAAGCGATACTGGTAGGCGCAGATGAACTAAAAGTACTTAGCGCCTGTGCAACAAGAAAGTAATTAATTACATTTACCGTAGTACCATCGGTATTGCCTGCCGAATAATAATATTCGGACGTGGGCAATGTCATTTGCGAGGTGTTAGTGCTATTCATGCTTACACCCGTTACCAGTGATGTTCCTGTTGCAGCTGAAAGCACACTATTAGTAGTTTTAAAAAGGGCACCACTCGAAAATAAAAGCTGTCCGTTTGTTGTCGAATTGAACCGCAACATCCCAAAATTGATATCTCCCCTGATGTTCGCGTTTACACCATAAGGTATAACATTGACCTGCCCCGGAGAGATAGTGGAAGAAATGCCGTTGGCCGTGCTTGTAATGGGGATATACTCCACTTTTTGCTGGTAAAAATTAAAGTTATCCCACTGAAAACGGTTGGCGGCCGAAGTTGAAGATTCCAGGTACGAAAAATTATAGGTATTTAAATCAATGCTGCTCACTGTGGTACCCACGTTAGTTGGTCCCGAAGTGGTAGTAACCCCTGTTGATCTGTTTAATATATAAATGTAATAATAACCAATAACCGACTTTACAATGCGTACCTGGTAAGTTGTTGTACTACTGTTTGGCATCGATACGGTTGCATAGTTTGTGACCTGGTTATTGGCAGTGCCGTATTTAAACCTCAAGACCAGGTTACCATTATATTGGGTAACGTACAGGCCTTTGGTGTAATCAGTAGCGCTGTTAGCAGTATAAGTATTTGCAATGAGCCAATAACGCCAGGAATCTGTAGCCGATGAACTGCTTGCTGCCATGGTGACGGAGTTATCGGCAGTAGCGGCACCTGTTACATTTTTGTAATCAAACTCCCACTCGTAGGTACGGGTCGACATGCTTAACGCGGCGGCAGAGCCGGAACTGCTCATGAAATTCCAACGGATATAACCAACAGCGCCCAGGGCTAATGAAGATAAGCTTTTAGAAGAATTTAAGGATGAGCTTGAAACCAAATCAATAGTAGCCGATGACGAATTCCGGGTAGAGCCCGCTGCCGGTAAAAATGTTGACACCGTACCGGCAGTGGCCGACTCTAAGCTGTTATAGTAATATTGCCTCGGGGTATTAGTTCCATCGTAGTATTCTTGCGCAACAGCCATATGGGCAATGAAAACAATACATACTATCCATAAAGATTTAAGTAAGATTATTTTCATATAAAAATAATTAATAAAGTCATGGTAAAAATCAGGGGTGCGGCGCACTTTTGAAAACCTCAATAGTCTTGATACGTAAAACATTGGTAATAAGGTTTCTTTTGCAAAAGAAAAATTTATTGAAAATACCATGAAAAATTGTTTTTCGCTGATTTTAAGGGAGAAATATTTCTTGTAGGGAAACCAATAGCGATAAAACAGGCTTAGGCAAAAGAAAATGCCCAATAGTTACAAAAATATCACTCATTGACAATTTCTTTTATTTTACGACTTATTATTTTAACCAAAAAAGTTAGTGCAATGTATTTTAATACAGATTTCCTGTTTATTTACTGTATATTTAATAGTTTATGGCAAAAAGGTAAATATAGTTGGGAATAACTATTCCGGAACACCCATTTTATTAGCGATGAAAAGCAATAAAAGATTAAAAATTTACCAATACGGCATATACGCCAATTAATGCCAGGGCACTATTCCCATCCTGAAATAATGAGTGAATAACAAATAGCCTCCCGATATTTAAGTTGGATTGGCTAATGCCTTGGTATTTTAATTATTAGCCCGTTGATTAAAGTCAACGGCAATGATTTTTGTATCACACGTAAATAATCTCAATCAAATTTAAACTGCTCCCAAGAAATCCATAATTGCGTTTACCTTTGCCCTGTTCTGCATTGGCCTAAACGTTTACAAAAAACCAAAGGCAAATGAACAAAGCTTTAAGCTAATAGCAATTTACTATCAATTTAAAACATGGCCGGCATCTACATACATATCCCCTTTTGCAAACAAGCTTGCCATTACTGCGATTTCCATTTCAGCACCTCTCCGCAATATAAGAATGAGCTGGTGCAGGCATTGGTAAGCGAGATTAAACTGCAAAAAGGCTATCTGAATGGTGAAACCGTAGAGACCATCTATTTTGGAGGCGGCACTCCGTCTGTTTTGGAGGCCGACGAGATCCACCTGCTTATTAACACTATTACCCAACTGCATACAGTTGCCTCCAACGCCGAAATTACACTGGAAGCCAATCCGGATGACCTGGATGTTGCCAAAGTGAAAGCCCTGCGCCAAACAGATATCAACCGCTTCAGCATTGGCATACAATCGTTTTTTGATGAAGATTTAGTTTGGATGAACCGCGCCCATCGAGCCCGCGAATCCGAGTCGGCCGTAAAACGGGTGCAGGATGCCGGCTTTGAAAATATAACAGCCGATTTAATTTACGGCTACCCATTGCTTACCGATACCAAGTGGAAACAAAACCTGGATAAAATTTTTGACCTATCTATCCCGCACATATCAGCATATTCCATGACGGTAGAGCCGCAAACCGCTTTGGCAGCCTTTATCAGCAAAAAAAAACAGCCGCCCATGAACGATCAGCAAAGTGCGGCCCAGTTTATGGTATTGATGCAAGCTATGACCGATCATGGTTTTGAGCATTACGAAATCTCGAACTTTTCTTTACCTGGTAAATACTCAAAACATAACTCCAACTACTGGCAAGGTATTAAATACCTGGGTATTGGCCCATCGGCACATTCCTACAACGGCGAGGTAAGACAGTGGAATATTGCCAATAACGCTAAATATACTAAGGCCATCATAGCCGGTAAAATACCAGCCGAAACAGAAACCCTCACCGAAAATAACCGACTGAACGAATACATCATGACCTCTATCCGCACCATGTGGGGATTAGACTTAAACCGGCTGAATACTATAGCTAAAGGCGCTGCCGATCAGTTACAGGTAGAAGCCCGCAAGTTTTTTGATAAGGAATGGATAACCCAAAAAGAGCATACCATTTACCTGACAACCACCGGCAAGCTATATGCCGATAATATAGCCGCAGGTCTCTTTTTTTAATTTGCACTACCCTAAAACAGTGTAAGAAACAATCTCTCCTAATAAAACCGCTTTCCACAACAGGCCGTATCTTCCAATAAATAATAATTAAAACGTCAAGAGCTCGTGGCGGCTTGGTTATTAAAAACACAAACAATCAGGCGCGCAGGCGCCATTAAAAAAATTATAAAAATTACCGAAATGAAAAAATTAATTTTCGCAGCCCTTGCATTAGCAACTTTTGCAATAGCCCCCGCAGTACAGGCCCAAACCAAAATGGTAGGTGGCGCAGCAATGTATCCAACTAAAAACATTGTTGAAAATGCAGTTAACTCAAAAGACCATACAACTTTAGTTGCAGCTGTAAAAGCGGCTGGCTTGGTAGAAACATTGTCGTCAAAAGGCCCGTTCACGGTGTTTGCACCAACAAACGAGGCTTTTAACAAACTGCCTGCCGGTACAGTTGACAACCTGGTTAAACCCGAAAACAAGGCAACCTTAACTAAAATTTTAACTTACCACGTTGTTGCAGGCAAACTAAGCGCAGCCGAGTTATGGGCAAAAGTTAAAGCAGGTATGGGCAAAGCCGAATTAACCACCGTAAGTGGCGGCAAATTAACAATTATGGCCAAAGGCAAAAAATTATACCTGGTTGATGAAAAAGGCGCCCAGTCGTGGATTACTATTGCCGATGTTAACCAAAGCAATGGCGTTATACACGTAGTAAATACGGTTTTAATGCCAAACTAAGCATTTTTGAGTTTGTTATTTGCAGCCTATTGCGGTCAATAGTTCGTCGACTGGGGCAATGGTTTGTGAAATGACAACTTTAAAATAGACAAAGGCCGGAGCTAAAAAGCTTTGGCCTTTGTTTATTTTGACACCTGCCGGATACCTTTTGAAATTTTATTTCGTTCCTTTGTTTACTTTTGGGTAATATTAAAGATACCTAATTAAATTAGCACAACCGGAAGGTGATATTATGAGTTTTATACTTAACCCGATTGATACTGTTGAAAATATTTCTCCTGAGGATTTCAAGAAGAACTATTTAACCCCACGCCGCCCTTTGGTGATTAAAGGCCTCACAAAAACCTGGCCTGCCCGCGAAAAATGGACTCCAGAATACCTTAAAGAGGTTGTTGGCAACAAGGTGGTGCCGTTGTACGATAACTCCAAAGCCGATCCATCAAAGCCGATTAACTCATCGGCTACCGAGATGCCTTTTGATGAATATATTGATCTGATACGCAGTAAACCAACGGAACTGCGCATTTTCTTTTTTAATATTTTTAAGCAGGCGCCGCAATTATTAAATGATATTGTATTGCCTAAAGACCTCATGGGCGGCTTTTTGGAAAGCATGCCAGGCATGTTCTTTGGCGGATCAAACTCGGTTACATTTTTACATTACGACATCGACCTGCCACATATTTTCCACACACATTTTGGTGGCCGTAAGCATGTAATATTGTTTGAAAACAAATGGAAACGCCGCCTGTACTGCATCCCTAACGCTACCTACGCGCTGGAGGATTATGATGTGCTAAACCCCGATATCAAAAAGTTCCCCGCACTTGATGGTGTAGAAGGTACTGAAGTATTTTTAGAGCACGGCGATACCCTGTTTATGCCTACCGGCTATTGGCACTGGATGAAATATATTGATGGCTCCTACTCATTAAGCCTGCGCGCCTGGGATGCATCTATGACCCGCAAGGCCGCAAGTTTGTACAACCTGGCTATTAAAGGTGGTGTAGATAGTTTGCTTAAAATGGCTTTCAAAGAGAAATATGCCAAATTTCGCGAAGGGCTGGCTGTTAAATGGGCTGATAAGGAGTTGGCTGCGGGCAAACCTTTCTGAGTTTTGTTACGGATTGCGTAATACCCAGTTCGGATTTCTGAGTAAAAATTATTTATAGCGGTGAGGTTTCTTCACCGCTATTTTTTTGCCATTCAGATAGTCCTCACAACTGTCCCGTCGCCTGTATCCTTAAAGACAACTTTCCACGGTCAATCGCTGCAATAATTTATATCTTTAAGGCAAATCTTATCCTCAATGATCGCTGATAAATTAAAACTTCATCTAGGTAATTATGTCAAAATAACGCGAACGGTAGCCCAGGGAGTCGACGAAGCAAGCAGCGGATATATCCTTGATTTTTCTGATGATCTTATTTTACTACACGAAGCTGGCGACTTTACATTGCAGGGATACAGTGTTATACCTGTTAAACAGGTAAAGAAAATACGGCACAACAAATTTGACAAGTGTTTTAAACAAATCATGATAGCCGAAGGCGAGGCGGATAAAGTAGGCATTAGCTATAAAATCGATTTGAGCAGCTGGCAATCCGTTTTTAAAAGTATACAAGCTACCAGGCTGAATGCTATTGTAGAGGTTGAAGATCCGGCCAACATTATTTTTAGCATAGGTCCAATCTTAAAAATCACCACAAAAAAAGTCCACATTGAGTATTTTGATGCCGAAGGTTTCATCTCAGACAACCCGGATAAAATTGGTTTTGAGGATATAACCAAAGTAAAATTTGACGATAGGTATATTAACGTTTTCAGCAAGTATTTACGAAAGAAAAATGCTAAAAAGGGATAAACACCAATGTGGGAAAAGTTGGCTGCGAGGAAACAGCCAACGAAAACCAAAGCACATCATCCTTCTACCATCTCTCCAATCCCAGGAGCTTCTTTCCTAAATCAGATAATTCTGCAACCGGGTTTTGCTTTTCGCGTTCCATCGGGTCGCCGGGGAAGGCGTAGCCTTGCATAGCTTCGCGGCTTCGCCAGCTATTAATGCGCCACTGCCTCAATTCTTCATTGTCTTCCTGGGCGGGCATCATAGCAATGTATTGGGCTATCCTTACTTTGTTATTACTGGTATTGGGGCGAATACCATGGGGCTGCAGGCTGTTAAATATCAGCAAGTCGCCGGCTTCCAGTTTCACCTTCTCTATCTCAAAGCCAGTAGTATCTGGTTTGTAATGATCTCTATCTGCGGGCTGGGTAAGTTTCCAGGTATCGTAGGTACGGTACAATTCGGGGATGCACTGAAAACCGCCCATGGTTTCGTCAGTCTGGTCGGCCAGCGCAAGTACACCCTGTACGTTTTGCGGCCTGGTTTCGGGATCATAATCCCAATGGATAAAACCCTTGTATTCAAAACCTGGCTTAAGCGGAAAGTTCAGGTTAGCCCTGTCAATAGTAACCCAAAGTTTTTCGGTGCCCCAAATATCGGCAAAGGCCGCATGAACCTTGGGGTACTGGCGATTATCCCACATCAATTGCTGGTTATAAATCTCAACCATACCCGTGTTATTCAACTCGGTCATTTGCATTTGGGCGTTGGGCCTCTTATACCAGGTTTCTATATTATCGGCATCCTTGCCTTCATATTCCCACAGGTAAGCGGCCAGTTTGGCAACCTGTTCTTTAGGTACTGCATTTTTAATAATCACGTATCCATTGTCTACCCAAAACTTCCAGTCAGCTTCGCTGAGTATGTGCAATGGCTCGTTGTTCTTGCGTTCGTTGAGGCGTATGGTGCTTGTTTTTGCTGTAGACGGATTGCCAGGAATTTCTTTATGAGCGTTTTCCGGTCCGGGTGTCATAGTCATGGGTGCATCTGTTGTCTTCATCATTTGTATTGGTTTAATAATACAAATCTACCGCCCCTTGCAAAGGTGGCTATTCTTTGCAATGACCAATATTTGCTCTGTGTTGACCAAATATGTATCTTTATTAAACATCAATGGATAATAAGGAATGGATAAAATACAATTGGAGGTAGTTGATTTTGAACCGGGCAAATCATTCAAGCTATTTTCGCCCAGGCTCCGCAATACCTTTTTATGGCATTACCACCCCGAATATGAATTGGTATACGTAGAAGCTGACGCCGGGATAAGGCATGTTGGTTCGCACATATCAGGGTATACCCAAAGCGATTTGGTTTTAATCGGCAGTAATTTACCCCATCTTAATTTTGATTACCGCCTCCGCAACGAATATCACCAGATTGTTGTTCAATTGAGAGAAGATTTTTTGGGCACGGCCGTAAGCACAGCGCCCGAGTTTACCCCCATCAACCAACTATTTAAAAAAGCAGCTAATGGCATTGCATTTCATGGCGAAACCAAAAGCATAGCCGTACAAAAGTTAAAGCAGTTGCCGACGTTAACTTCATTTGGCCAATTATTGGCGTTGATGGAGATTTTCCAGGTGCTGGCCAATTCTGACGAAATAACCATTTTAAATGATGAGGATATTAGCCTGCAATTTTTCTTGAAAGATAAAATCAGGATGGGTGCGGTGTATGAATACATCGGCGGTAATTACAACCGCCACCCCGATGTAAATGTGGTGGCCGCCAAAGTAAACTTTACCACGGCCGCCTTTTGCAGGTACTTCAAAAAACAAACCAACATCACCTTCACCGATTTTGTAAACCAGTACCGCATTGATGTTGCCAAAAACCTGCTGATGCAGGATAAAAATGTAACTGAAGTGTGTTACGCTGTTGGCTTCGAAAGCTTATCTTACTTTAATAAACTATTCAATAAAATGGTGGGCCAAAATCCGTCGGATTTTAAGAAGAGTTGGGTGAGAAAACAACAATTACGCTGATAGTTTTTAATTCAGGATTCCTTGTATTTTTCCAATACCATTTTAACCGCCGGCTGTATGCTCCAAACTCTTTAAGGGAAATTCTTCAAATATCCTTATTAGGGACACTAAGATAACTTTTTATTTTATGGGTTAACTTAAACCCGCGGGAGATGCAATTATGCGTCTTTACTACCATTTGCAGTCATTATTTTTTTACAGTTGAGCTGGTGGGTACCCGCAAAGGCGGTCTGTTTTTTTTAGACAGCTTCTGAGCTATTGTATAACGGGATATTGTAACTTATTTAACCGGCAATGAAAACCAAAAGGTGCTGCCGGCTCCGTATGCGCTATCAACCCACAGTTTTCCGCCATGCCGTTCGGTAATTTCTTTACAAATGTAAAGCCCTATTCCTAACCCGGCCATACTTGGATTAAGGTCCTCGACCCGGTAAAAGCGATTGAAAATATTCTTCTGCTTATCTGGTTTTATACCAATTCCCGAATCTTTAACCCCAATCTTAACTTCGCTACCAAGATCTTCCAGTACAACGTCTACTTTTTTGCCGGCAGGCGAATATTTGATAGCATTGGTTAGCAGGTTAATAATCACCTGCTCAATCCTTTGAGGGTCGGCTGTTATAGTTAAAACATCTACGTTTGATATAAAATTGATTTGATGGCTGATTTGCGCATCCTGAATAAGCTCGATCGCTTCTTCCACTATTCTTTTTATATTAAAATGGCGTTTGTTCAGTTCCAGCTTTCCAGCCTCAATTTTGGATACATCTAATAGGTCAGACACAAGGGACGAAAGTTTTCTGACCTGCCGCACGGTTTTGGATACAAACCTTTTGCTTTTTTCATTGGTTTCTAACCGGTCTAAAATTTGCAGATATCCGGAAATACTGGTTAGCGGCGTTCTTAATTCATGGCTGGCCATCCCAATAAATTCGTCTTTCTTCAGGTTCAAATTTACCACTTCTTTATATAACCGGGCATTTTGCAAGGCAATTACGGCCTGCAGGGATATGGCCTGTAAAATAACTTCATGTTCCCTGGTAAACATACCGGCTTCTGCATGTACAAAGAAAAGGCCGGCAATAATATTTGCAGAACTTTCAGTTAACGGAACGCCCAGGTAACTTGCAACAGGCGGATGCCCGCGAGGCAGGCCTTTGCTGGCCAGGCTTACCTTGTTAATATCATCAATGCGTATAATAGCATTGCTTGTAAATGCAAAGTTAAACAGCCACGAATTTGCCATAAAGTTAAACTGCTCAAATTCCTGCTTAGATGCGCCGGATGATGTACATAATGTATAAACTTCGCCGGTGGAGAGCTTACGATCGGTATAAATAAAGGCACCAAATTGCGCGCCTGTTAATTGTGTGGTTATATCCGTAATTTTTTGTAAAATAACCTCCATGTCAAGGTCTTCCGAAATCGTTCTGCTCAAAGAGTTAATCACTTCAAGATGCTCAGCATAACGTTGCGTTTTAAGCAAAGCTGTTTTTAAGGCGCTTATGTCGCGTGCTATTTTCGAGGCCCCAATTACTATACCGTTATCGTCTTTAATTGGCGATACTGAAAGTGAAATTGGTATGGGTTGCCCGCTTTTGGTTAGCCTAACAGTTTCAAAATGATCTACTCTGATACCATTGGCCACATTCCGAATAATAATTTCTTCTTCCTGCAACCTATCCTTTGGGATTAAAAAGGATATGTGTTTCCCTATTACTTCGTTCTCGGTATATCCAAAAGTTTTTTCGGCAGCTTTATTCCAGCTGGTAACGATGCCCTGCAGCGTTTTACTGATGATAGCGTCATCTGATGTATCTACTATTGCTGCCAGCATAGCCTGCTTTGCGCCGGCAATTTTTCTTTCGCTGATATCGCGGGCAATTTTAGATGCGCCGATAACATTGCCGCTTTTATCTTTAATCGGAGATACCGATAGTAAAATGGGGACGGTATCCCCGTCCTTTTTTATCCTTATCGTTTCAAAATGGTCGATACGGTTACCGGCCGAAATATTTTGTATTATAATTTCCTCTTCACTCAACCGGTCCTGTGGGATGATTAAAGAAATGTGTTTGCCAATAGCCTCGTCCTGCGAATAACCAAAAGTTTTTTCGGCAGATTTATTCCAGCTGGTTACAATGCCCTGCAGGTTTTTGTTGATTATAGCATCGTCAGATGTATCAACTATGGCCGATAATACGGCCTTTTTTTCATCGGCAGCATATACATCGGTAAGGTCCCGTGCAATTTTAGAAGCACCCGTTATTCGTCCGTCCTGGTCTCTTATCGCCGAAACAGAAAGCGAAATGGGGATTTCTTTTCCATATTTTGTTAACCGGTAGGTTTCAAAGTGGATTATCGCATTCCCCTTGGCTATATTATTTATTATCGTTTCTTCCTCGGCTATCCGGTTGGCGGGGATAATTATTGATATATGTTTACCAAGCGTTTCGGCCTCGGTATAACCAAACATTCTTTCTGCCGCCTTATTCCAGCTGGTAATAATTCCCTGGAGCGTTTTACTGATGATGGCATCGTCCGATGTATCAACTATAGCAGCCAGCATGGCCTGCTTTTGATCCATTTTTACTTGCCCGGTTATATCTATCAACGTGTTTATGCCGCCAATTAATGTCCCGCTCAAGTCAAAACGAGGCACAGGATATGACAGCACATTTATCCTTGTACCGTCCTGCCTTTCAATAATTATTGGCTCTCCTTCAATACAAATTCCCTCTTTAAGGCTACGGGCCATAGGCCATTCATCGGGTGCAATTGGTTCATTATCGTTATTTAATATTTTCGATGATCCACACCATAAATCTTTTCCTATTTCCGGTTCGCGACCCCATAGTGTTGCAGCAGATTTATTGTAATCGGTGATGTATCCAAGGTTATCGCATGCATAAACAGCTACCGGTAAATAGTCCAGAACATCAGATGTCTGCAGGCTGTTACTAACATCACTGAACTTGCCCGAAACCTGGAATCTTTTTATGCTCATAATTAGTTGTAAGAGGAAACACTTATGCGCAAAATTTGTTCTGCAATTTAGCCCTTTTTGTAAAACAAAACTGTGTGAATGTAAGTATAATTAACCGTTAAATTATTATACCCAATTGATTGCCCCGGCAGGCTACAAATTGCGCTTTGCCCTTGGTTATAGCAGTCTGTTTTTAATGAAGGTTATAAAAATGAATTATTTAAGACGATGGCTGACTTTAGGGTTATAGACAGCTGAAATACAAAATTTGCCGGGCAATTAAACAGTTCCTGTTTTTATAAACTGCACCACTGCTTTCCCGGCTTTTTTAAATCTTTCGTCCCAACTATCACCCTGTATCAAAACATAGTGAATACCATGATTGGCCAATTCCTGTTTGTGGCTTTCGTCCAGCCTGTTCCTGTCTGCCTCGTTAAGCCTGGTGCCGTCCTGCACATATGGGGCATCAACATCCAGGTATATATACAAATCGAAATGATTGGCCGCCTCAACCCATTCCGGCACCTCTAAATCCTTATCAAACAAAAAGTGACTGTATGACCGGGTAGTGTTCAGATCGGTATCTACAAACAAAATCTTGTTGGCATCTTTTATCTTTTCGTTGATGGTTTTGGCGTGCAGCTCCGCTATCCGCTGCAAATCATCCTCAGTACATTCGTTGGTATGTTCCAAAATATCGCGGGCCATTTCGGCTACCTCGACTGTATGAAAATGATGCGCCAACCGTTTTGCCATGGTGGTTTTGCCGGTAGACTCGGTTCCCAGCAGGCATATCTTTTTGGTAAAGTAAGGCTTGGCAGCATCTGCCAAAAAATTCCAGAAAGCAAACGGCTTATCCCTTATCTGCGTGGCCGTTACCGGTACTATTTTGCGTGGCTCGTCAAATATCATGCTTTCGCAATTCAAAAACCTTCCCATATAGGCGCCATAAGGTTCTGATGCAAATATAATATCAATAGGGGGTAATTCCTTTTGCAAATAATTGGCCCAGATGCGGGATACACCTTCAGACGATGCAGAAGTGTTTGGCAAAACGGCTTCATCATAGTTTAACAGCCACGGCCTCACCTTATTATTCTCTTTATAAGTTTCCTTAACCCACTCCAGCCTACGGCTTCCCCATATGGGCTCATCATAGCTGGCACTTACCAAAACAATAAGATCATCGCAATGCTGCAAAGCAAAGTCAATTAACGCGATGTGCCCTTTGTGCAAAGGCATAAACTTGCCTATAACCAAACCTCTTTTCATCCATTAAACCCCCGGGGGCCAAATGTAAAAAGGTTTTGAGCAAATCTCAAATCCGGAACTAACTTGTGTGGTCGCAAACTATTTTCCATTCGCCTTTAATTTTGCGGAACCAAAGGGTATAATAACCGCCCAACTCATCTTTAATGCGCTTAAGGTGCCAGCCTCCCAAAACAAATGCATTGGTGGCATCAAGCACTTTTACCTGTAAAATGGTAAATTTAAGCCGGCCCATAGCAGCCTTGCCCGGGTAACGCTTTTTGTAATGATCAAGCGTGGTTTGCCAGCCATAGTCGGGCCCGTTTTTCCCTACAAACACCAGCGAATCTGATTTCCAGTAGCCCTGCATAAACCCTTCAACATCGCCGCGGTTCCAGGCTTTTTCCTGGGTGTACATTAAATTCACTATAGCTTGTTTATCCTGCGCACGGCATAAGTAAACGCTCAACATTAGGATGATTGACAGGAAGAGTTTTTTCATAATTTGAAGATAGTTAATTTATCTGAACCGGAATTCACCGAATTTACGGAACCAGCAGAGTTAAAAAAATTGAAAAATTCTTTAATTCGGTGAATTCCGGTTCAGACAAAAAATAAACTATCTTTGAGTTTACTGCCTTTAAAAAAACTCTTTTATGAAAAACCAGGTATTAAGCTTCGGCGAAGTTTTATGGGATGCTTTTGGCGATGGTAAAAAAGCAGGCGGCGCGCCTATGAATGTGGCCAGGCATCTTGTACAGCAAGGTGTAAAAGTTGCCTTTGCAAGTTCGGTTGGGATGGATAACAGTGGCGACATGCTGATCGAATTCCTGAAATCAAACGGGCTGTACTCCGGCCTCATCCAACAGGACGACGAATACCCAACCTGCGAGGTTACCGTGCAGCTGGACGAGAACAACCAGGCAACCTACATTATACCCGAACCTGTTTCATGGGATTGTATTGAAACTACCGATGCGCTTAACGCTGCAGCTAAAAATTCGGCGGCCATTGTTTACGGCAGCCTGGCCTGCCGCTCGGCCAAAACACGCGAAACATTACTCAACCTGCTCGACGAAACCGACGCGCTCAAAATATTTGATGTAAACCTACGCCCGCCACATTACACACTCTCTACCATCGAAACACTGGTTGCCCGCGCCGATGTAGTGAAAATGAACGAAGAAGAGGCTAACTTGTTAATTGGCGGCAGTAGCCGCTCCTTACGCGACCAGATAACCGAATTCCGCTCCAAATATCATAACCGCACCATCTGCGTAACCCGCGGCGAACACGGCGCCATAGTATGGCACGATTACGAGTTTTATGAAAGCCCTGGCTGCCCCGTAAAAGTTGGCGATTCGGTAGGCGCAGGCGATGCATTCCTGGCCACCTTTGTAGCTGGGTTGCTGGCTAAACACCCTATGCAAATGGTTGTTGATAAAGCATGTACCGTAGGTGCATATGTTGCCAGCCAGCGCGGCGCCAACCCTATTTACCCTACAGAACTTTTGAATAGTTTGGTGTATATTTAATTCAAAAATAAAAATTCAAAATTCAAAAACATTTAAGGGCTGACAGATTTCGCATCTGTCAATTCTTAACGTTTTGGCGCGTTTCATTTTCAAATCCTCAAATTTTCAAATCCTCAAATTAAAAACCTCTAAATTGTCATTCTTACCTAACAATTTGTTTTAATCCCTCCTGCTCCAAACTTTTCATAATAATTATCCGTTCCTTTATAGTACAGAAAAGGACAAGATATGCGTGGTTTTGGATTTTCCAGGTTTACCCCCAACCAGATCCCTAAAGGCGGATTTGAAGAATTATTGAAATTATTCCTCGAATTGCTCAACTATACATCGGGCGATGCAGGCGAAGCATTGGCCTGGCTAAATGAACTTGATAAGCAATATAACCTTACCAACGATGATTATGGTATTGGCGACTTTATTGATGAACTTAAGCAAAAAGGCTATTTAAGCGATGATCAGCAAACCGGCGGTTTTAATATCACCGCTAAAACCGAGCAAAGCATCCGCCAATCGGCATTGGAAGAAATTTTTGGCAAGCTTAAAAAATCGGGTAAGGGTAATCACCGCTCACCACAATCGGGACAGGGCGATGAAAAAAATGCTGAACGCCGCGAGTTTGAATTTGGCGATAGTTTAGATCAGATAGATATGACCCAATCTATCCATAATGCACAGGTTAACCATGGCATCGGTGATTTTATGATGACTGAACGCGACCTGGAAGTAGAGGAAATGGATTATAAAACCCTTACCTCAACCGTGCTGATGATAGATATCTCGCACTCCATGATTCTTTATGGCGAGGACCGGATAACCCCGGCCAAAAAAGTAGCAATGGCGCTTGCCGAGCTTATCCGTACCAAATACCCTAAGGATACCCTGGATATTGTTGTTTTTGGTAACGATGCCTGGCCTATAACCCTACAGGACCTGCCCTATTTACAGGTAGGCCCTTATCATACCAATACCTATGCAGGGTTAGAGCTGGCTACTGATTTATTGCGCCGCCGTAAAACGCATAATAAGCAAATATTCATGATTACCGATGGTAAACCTACCTGTTTAAAGGAAGGCACTAAATATTATAAAAACAGCATAGGGTTAGATAGGAAAGTGGTTAACAAAACCCTTAACATGGCCGCGCAGTGCAAGCGCTTAAAAATACCGATAACCACATTTATGATAGCCAAAGATCCTTACCTGCAACAGTTTGTACGTAAATTTACAGAAACTAACGGCGGCAAGGCTTTTTACAGTTCGCTGAATGGTTTAGGCGAGTATATTTTTGAGGACTATATTAAGAATAGAAGAAAAACGGTACGCTAATTTGAAGATGTGCTAATTTGAAGATTTGAAAATGCTATTTTCCAATTTCAACAAGCATAGCTTCCACACAAAATAAAGACATCAGATGGCAATTTGAAGATCATGGGTTTTCCATTTTCAAATCTTCAAATCCTCAAATTTTCAAATTCAACAAATGAGTAAATTATTAGATATAAAAACCCTCGGCGAACTAAAAAAAAGTGGTTACAAAAGCCGTTCGGTGAAAGATGAATTACGTGCCAACCTTATAGAACAGCTAAAAAAACGCGAAGGAGGCTTTGCAGGTATTATCGGTTTTGAGGATACGGTTATACCCGATTTGCAAACTGCCATTCTATCGCGCCACAATATTTTACTGCTTGGCTTACGCGGACAGGCAAAAACCCGCATAGCGCGCTTGTTAATTAATTTGCTTGATGAATATGTGCCATATATTACAGGATCAGATCTGTTTGATGATCCATACAACCCTATATCATGGTACGGCCATAGTGTTATCGAAGAAAAAGGAGACGAAACGCCAATAGGCTGGATCCACCGCTCGGAGCGTTATACCGAAAAACTGGCTACGCCCGATGTTACCGTAGCCGATTTAATTGGCGATGTTGACCCTATTAAAGCCGCCACCTTAAAACTAACCTATTCTGACGAACGCGTTATCCACTTTGGATTAATCCCACGCGCCCATCGTGGTATATTTGTGATCAACGAGCTGCCCGATTTGCAGGCCCGTATCCAGGTATCGTTATTTAATATTTTGCAGGAAAGGGATATCCAGATACGCGGTTTTAAACTGCGCTTGCCTTTAGATATCCAGTTTGTATTTACGGCCAACCCTGAAGATTATACTAATCGCGGCTCTATCGTTACACCGCTTAAAGACCGCATTGAAAGCCAGATTTTAACGCACTATCCGCGTACGGTAGAAATTTCAAGGAAGATCACCCAACAGGAAGCATCATTAACCGATGAGCAACGCAATGCCGTTGAAGCTGACGACCTGGTAAAAGACCTGATTGAGCAAATTGCTTTTGAAGCCCGTAACTCCGAGTATATCGATAAAAAATCGGGTGTATCGGCGCGTTTAACTATATCGGCCTATGAAAACCTGATTAGTAATGCCGAGCGCCGGATGATCATGAACCATGAGCCCAGCACGTTTGTGCGCATTACCGATTTTCTGGGCGTTATCCCGGCCATTACAGGCAAAATTGAATTGGTTTATGAAGGTGAACTGGAAGGCCCGGGCAAAGTAGCCAATATCCTGATTGGTAAAGCTATCAAAACCTTACTGCTAACCTTCTTCCCCGACCCTGAAAAGGCTAAAAAGACTAAAGGTGTAAACCCTTATGCCAGCATTATCAATTGGTTTGGCGAGGGCAATAACCTGGCTTTGGTTGATGACATGTCGGCAATTGATTATAAAAAAGAACTATCCGAGGTTGCCGGCTTAAAAGACCTGGTTAAAAAATCACATCCGCGCCTGAGTGAAAATCAAACTTTATTGCTAATGGAGTTTGTGCTGCATGGCCTGTCAGAATTTTCGCAATTAAACAAGGGCTTTTTAGATAATGGCTTTGCCTTCTCTGATATGTTTAACAGTTTATTTAACCTGCAGCCTGATGAAGACGACCTCGATTTAGATGATGACCGTTATTAATTTGGTACATTTGTGTAAATGACGGACACCGCGCTTAATATCATCCTGATCATTTCGGCACTTTTGCTAATTGACCTTTATGTATTAAACGGCATTCGAGGGGCTTTCCCAAAATGGCATTTTTTGCAAAAAAAGACGTTTACCTTTTTATATTGGGCGGCTTCCATTATAGTCATTTGCGGTTTGCTCACCGGTGTTTATATATATTTTGCGGGCCTTGGCGTTCGTGCAGCCGGCCTGCTCATATTTTCGCTATTATTTATAGGCAAGCTTACCTTTTTGCCCTTCCTGTTAATTGACGATATAAAACGTTTGCTGGTGTGGCGTAAAAACAGGTTTAAAAATCAAACACCTGCGCATAATACCCTCGTTCCGCCGGATGCCATCCCCCGGTCAGAATTTTTGTTGAAGGCCGGTCTGCTTGCAGGTGCCGTTCCCTTGGCTGCTATAAAAATCAATATGCCAAAGGGGCTGTATGATTACCATGTACGTTATCAAGCCCTATATTTGCCCAATTTACCAAAAGCTTTTGACGGCATTAAGCTGGGGCAAATTTCTGATATCCATTCCGGGAGTTTTTATAACAAAAAGGCGGTACTTGGCGGGGTAGAAATGCTATTGACAGAGAAGCCCGATTTTATATTTTTCACTGGCGACCTGGTTAACGGACAAACCAGCGAAATGAGGGATTACCAGGATATTTTCGGCAAAGTAAAAGCGCCGCTTGGCGTTTATTCATCTTTGGGTAATCATGATTACGGCGACTATGGCGACTGGCAAAGCCCGGCCGATAAAATAAAAGACCATCAAGACCTGATACTCACCCACCAAAATATGGGCTGGGACTTATTGCGCAACGAGAACCGCCGCCTTAAAGTAAATGGCGAAGAAATAGGCATTCTCGGCATCGAAAACTGGAGCCTGCACAGCCGCTTCCCTAAATATGGCCGCATGGAACTGGCCGCCAAAAACACAGACGACCTGCCGGTTAAACTCTTGCTGTCGCATGATCCGTCGCATTGGCGTGCACAGGTTTTAAATGACTATCCACAAATAGATGTAATGTTCTCGGGCCATACCCATGGTATGCAGTTTGGCGTTCGTACAAATGATTTTCAGTGGAGCCCTATAAAATATGTTTATACTGAATGGGCGGGCCACTATCAGCAAGGCATGCAACAATTATATGTAAATGTAGGTTTTGGCTTTGTAGGTTTATATGGCAGAGTTGGAATATTACCAGAGATTACGATATTTACATTAAAAGCCGGGCATGCTCCTTCGGGTAAGCTTACATAACATCACCCCCAGGCACATTCATTACCAATGAAAAGATCGCTTCAGTCTGTTTTTGATTTCCTGCTGTTCAGTAATATCTTCATGTCGCTTTGCGCGGTGGCGCAGGCATTGGTAACATTCCACTTAATAGGGTCAAAACCGGTGTTGCCGGTATTGGGTTTGCTATTCACCTCCACTTTAGGCATCTACAATTTCTGTATCATCATTACCAAACCTCAGAAGCCCGAAACATCTCCTTATAAGCGCGTACGTTGGTTTTTTGCCCACTATCGGCTTATGGTTACATTTACCATAGTTTCATTATTATCGCTGGTACCGTTATTTTTTTTGATCACCATTGAGTCAAAAATCCTCCTGGTTTTTTTGGGTATTTTATCATTTGCCTATGGCCTGCCGCTGTTTGCCGTGGGCGAGCAAAAATTCGGATTGCGCAATATACCCGGGTTAAAACCATTCCTTATTACCCTGGTGTGGACAATGAGCTGCGTACTGTTTCCTATACTGGAGGCTATGCATTTTCATGCCGCTAGTGTATCCATGCGCGATACCACTATACTGATAGCTAAACGTTTTTTGTTTATAGGCGCACTTACTATTCCCTTTGATATTCGCGATCTTTTTGACGACCGTAAAATGGGATTGAAAACCATCCCGGTAGTTTGGGGCGAAAAAAATGCCTACCTGTTTTGCCAGGTGTTATTGGCCGGTTATGTGGTACTATTATTCATTTTCAGGAATAACGGCTTTAGCCTCGATTTTTTTGCGCTAACTTTTACGGTATTTTTAACCGGTTGGCTTATCTTTAAATCGGCCTGGAAAAAAGACGAGTACTATTACTTTTTCTTTATGGATGGCGTACTTATCCTTCAATACGTAGTGTTATTAGCCGTTAACCTCATATTCAAAGGCCATTGATATGGCTGCCAGTTTTAATAACTCGGCCCGGTTTTATGACCTGCTTTCGCGTTTAGTTTATGGTAAAGCCATAATCAATACACAACTTTATTTAATCAATCACATCCAAGCAAACAATAATGTACTCATAGTTGGCGGTGGTACAGGCTGGATACTTGATGAAATTACAAGGTTACATCCGACAGGCCTAAAGATAACTTATGTAGAGGCTGCAGAGCGAATGATGGCGCTGTCCCAAAAGAGGAATACCAGTGGCAATGAAATTATTTTCATAAACGATGTTATTGAAGGCGTAAACCTACCTGCTGGCTTTGATGTAGCGATAACCCCCTTTTTATTTGATAATTTTACTGAAGCAACATTAAGAACAGTATTCAGTAAGATTCATTCGTTACTAAAGCCTGGTGCACTTTGGCTCAATTGCGATTTTCAGTTAACAGGAAAATGGTGGCAAGGTATCCTTTTAAAAAGCATGTTTTTATTTTTCAGGCTGATTGACGGCATAGAAGCCAGCAAGCTACCGGAAATTGAGGCTTGCTTTAACCGGAACAATTACTCCCCAAAAAACGAAAGAACTTTTTTTGGTGATTTTATTGTAGCGAGGGTTTATAGGAAACAGGAACGTCATTACCTGTTACAGCAATGACGTTATCATATATATCCGAAATCGAACATCCCAATTCCGAAATCACTTACTGATTATAGACAAACTTATATCCTATCCCCCGTACAGTTTGTAAATACTGCGGCGAATCGGCATTTGTTTCTATCTTTTTGCGCAAGCGTACAATGTGCATATCCAGGGTGCGGGTGTTTACATCGGCGTTGTAGCCCCATACTTCCATCATCAGTTCTTCGCGGTTGATAACCTTGTTTTTGTTTTTAAGGAAGTACAGTAATATCCGGTTCTCCAATATGGTAAGTTCAATTTTACGGCCATCACGAATGAGCAAGTGGGTATTAGGCAGATGCTCCATGTTGGCAAACTTATATGATTCGGCCTTCTCGCTATTCAGGCTGAATTTAATTTTGCTGTCAATCATAGCCACCAGCACATCCATATTAAATGGTTTGGTGATGTAGTCTGATACTCCAAAATTGTAAGCTTCAATTTTATCAACATCCTGGGCTTTGGCGGTCATCATAATCACCAGTTTATCGTATCCACTTTCCCTGATATTACCACAAACTTCCGATCCGGTTTTTCCGGGCAACATCCAGTCAAGCAGTACAATATCAGGATATTCGGCCAGTATCATTGTTTCCGCATCCTCTCCATTGTCGGCTTCCAGCACTTTGTAACCTTCGGTTTGCAAACGCTCGGCAACCAGGAAACGCAGGTTTTCATCATCTTCAACCAGCGCAATTTTGATTTCTTTGTTCATACTTTAATTTTCGTTTGGAAGCGTAACTATAAACTCCGAACCTTCATTAACTTTACTGTTCACCGTTATCTCGCCGTCCATAAAATTAACCAGTTCTTTACAAAATGCCAAACCCAAACCTACGCTCCCGTTTTGGTTATATTGGTTTTCTATTCTGTAAAATTTTTTAAATACATTATGCTGTTCATTCCTGGGAATCCCTATCCCCTTATCTATAAAGGAAAACACGATATTGCCCTTTTTTTGTATAATATTGATGTTGAGCTGCCTTTTTTTGGGGTGCGAATATTTGTACGCATTCTCAATCAGGTTTTGAAAAACACTACCCAAAAGCACCGGGTCGGTATAAAAAGTATGCACCCCGTTACTGGTATAATTCAGCTTAAAATCGGGGTACTTAATTTTAAAAGTATCTATGTAACGCTCCACAAAATCATCCACTGCAATTTCTTCTTTCTTAATATTGATCGATTTATTTTCCAACTGGGTGAATGATAACAACTTGTTCATCAAATCGTTTAGTTTATCTGCTTCTTCATCTAAAATTTTTCCATAATGTTTGCGCTGCCGCTCGGTAAGCTCGCCATCACCTTTTAAATTTGACCCTGCAATTTTTATTACGCTTACAGGAGTTTTAAACTCATGGGTAAAGTTGTTTATAAAATCGTATTGTAGTTTAAACAGTTTGATATTTACGTTCAGGTTACGATAGATAAGCCATCCTATGGCAACCAAAAAAAGTGTTATAACCAATACCGCAGCTCCAATGGGCATAAAGCGCCGGTTGGTTTCGGCAGTAAGGTACCCTTCTTCCGAACTGAAAAATAACTTATAATCAGAAAAAGCGCCCGGAAACGGCACCTCTGTTACCAATTTATTTCCTTCGCTGTCAATAGGGTCATATACAACCGGCTGTATAGACACATTCTGGTAAAGTTCATGATGGGTGTTTTTTACCTTCAATAAAACAGGATCAAGGTAAAACGTCATCATGTTTTGTTTATATGGTGCAGATACAGTTTTACCCCGCAACAGTTCCCGGTAATTTTTAACATCCAATGGCCGTAAAGTATTGGTGTAGGTTATTTTATTGGGCTTAACGTCCCAAAATGTTTTATACATTTCATCCTGGGTGGGCGCACGTGTGGTATCCGAAAAGGCTATATAATTACGCAATTTTGCCGACATCTCGGCAAAATCCGGTTCATCGCCGATGTGGTTTTGGCGGGTGCCCAATATTTTGCCGTTTTGATGCCCATATTGATAAATTGCCTTAACAGATACATCCAGGTTATTGTCATAGCGGGTTACCGGCAACCGGGTGCCTATTTGTACATCATAAAAAACAACTTTTGTTACAAATTCATATTCCTTAAAAACCGATGAAGCATATTTACGCGCCGATGCCGAATCCAAAAAGCCGCCGTAAAATTGTATTTCGGGGATTTTGTTGTAAAAAAAATCATAGTAGGGCTTCATGGTTTGCTCCAGTACCTCAATTTTTTTTGAGGAAAACTCATTTTCAACGTATTTGGAGGTAAGACTATATGATATAAAAAGCGCCACCACAAATGTGATAGATATGAGCACCAGGAATACGATGATCAGCAAAAAGTTTTTCCGGTAAGCAGTTTTTTGTGCCGGCATAACCGTTATGGTTTAACCCTCATATTGTAATCCAGGAATTTTTCTATCTCGGTATACATTTCAAAGCGATTGCGCTCACTCCTGAAAAAAGCGCGTTCATTGGGTTTCAAAAAATATTTTACATCCACATCATGCTTGCGTAATTCGTGCACAAATTGGTTCAGTTCGCTAATATTGGCGCGCTGATCTTTGGCGCCCTGGAAAATAATTAAAGGCACCTTTATTTTATCGGTATGAAACACCGGCGATATAGCCCTTAACCTATCGGCATCTGTTTCGGGGTTGCCAACCATTTCATAAGTCATTTTTAAATAAGGTTTAAAAAACGGCGGGGCATCTTTGATATAGGTAAAAAAGTTAATGAGTCCGTATTGTATAACGGCGCAATTATATAAGTCGGGATGAAAAGACACGCCGTACAATGCAGAGAACCCACCAAAACGGCCGCCAAAAATGGCGATTTTTTTGGGGTTAGCTATTTTTTTATCTATCAGCCAATGTACGCCATCGGTTATATCATCCTGAATTTTACCCCCAACCTGTTTGTAGCCCGCACTTCTGAAAGCTTTGCCATAACCGGTTGATCCACGATAATTCATCTGGAAAACAGCATAGCCCCTGTTGGCCAAAAATTGCACCTGCTCGTCGTACCCCCAGGTATCGCGGGCCCAGGGGCCGTCATGCGGCATTACTACCACAGGTAAATTAGTTTTTTTATTACCCAAAGGCATGGTCAAATAGCCATTGATGGTCAGCCCATCGCGGGATTTGTAGGCTACCGGCTGCATCACGCATAATTCTGTAGGTACGAGCGATGGATTAGTATCGCCCAGTTTAATTAGTTTACAGGTGCTGGCCTCATACAGGTAGTAAGTGCCGGGACTGCGGTCGGTATAGGTATACAATATAAACTTATTTTCCGAACTGTCCCGGTCAACCACTCTTACCTCATTACCTTTCAGCAACTCCTCCAACTTTCTATAAAGACGTTGTATATCAGGCGATAAAAAATATTTTCGTGGCTTGGCCTCATCCCAGCTTACAAACTCAAGCCGGTGTTTATTTTTATAATATTCAACATACATTAAATCGGCATTGCTGTTACTAAAAATGGTACGTTCTTCTTTCCCGTTTTCAGCATTAATTTCAACCAGCGCCATTTTATCGCGGTTTACGTTTGATAAAGCGTAAAAATTATTTTTCAAGCCGGCAAAAGCAATGGGTCTTACCGAGTTTTTAAAATTGTTTTGAATAATGGGTTTAAAGGGCGCATTATCATCGGGCCTGTATAAAATAGTTTCGTCTACCCCGTCTGACGATTTTACCAGCCGGATTTTACCATCGGCATCCGGGAACCATTCGGTTATATTGCCCGGGTTTATGAGATATGGCGATAGCTCCCCGGTTTTGATATTCAGACGATAGATATCAAAATTGGCCGGATCGCGCTTGTTCATCCTGATGGTGATGATGTTTGGCTGCTGCTTGTTACGGTTAACCAGGTTTACCTTTACTTTTTCGAGTGAGAGGATCGTACGTAGCTGGTGCGTTGATATATCAAGCGCATACATTTTAAACCCATCGTTTGCCACAATATCCTGGTTAAAAACAAGTTGGTTATTATAGGTCCAAAAGTACCAGCCGCTTACGGGATAATCATCAAATGATGTTTCCATATGTTCGGTACCATCGGCCAACGATTGTGTGAATAGGTTTTGTTTATCCTTGTATGGTTTCAGGTATGCTATATACTTACCGTCGGGAGATATTTTAAAAAAGGTTTTCTCAGGGGTTTTAAAAAAATCGGCAAGGGGGATTTGCTTTATATGTTCTTTGCATGAGCATATAACTGTGAAAAATACAATAAAAAGAAAAATCCTCGAGCGCCCAAACATATTTGCTTATGCCATTTTTATTAATCAGGTCAAATTAGATAAAATTAGTTAACGTTATCAACATGTCACTACAATTTTACCCGGTGTTATCTTTATACGGATATTAACTAAAAATGGCTGCGGCATTCGTATTAATTACCTATTTTTGATTAGATGAGGGTTTTATTTACAACTATTATTTTTTTTTTGCTGGGCACTGTTACACTGTTTGCACAGGATAACGAACTCCAGCTGGCCATGCAATATAATGCCAATGGCGAAACTCAAAAAGCGCTTGAAATTTACGAAAAACTATATAAGCAAAACAACGAAACCTATTATTCTTACTACGTAAACACCCTGTTAAACCTCAAAAAATTTGATGAGGCCGAAAATATTACCAAAAAACTGCAGCGTAAACACCCCGGCATAAACCAATACCAGATTATGCTGGGCACCATTTACACCCAGCAGGGTAAGCTTGATAAAGCAAACACCATATATGATTACCTGCTGAAAAACCTGCCTGCCGATCAAATGGAGATTGCCAGCCTGGCCAACCAATTTTACCAGAATGCGAATATTGATTATGCCATAAAAATATTTATTCAGGGCCGTAAACTACTTAAAAACGATGAAGCTTTTACTTACGAACTCATCAACCTCTATCGTTTTAAACGCGATAAGGTTTCACTTACCGATGAGTATCTTAATTTTTTGCCGGCAAACCCAAGCTTCATTACCCAGGCCGAAAGCAATTTTGCCATAGTATTTGAAGGCGCAGCCGATTATGACCTGCTTAAGGCAGCATTGCTAAGGCGTATTCAAAAAGACCCGCAGCAAACCATCTATGTTGAGTTGCTTACCTGGCAGTATATGCAGCAAAAAGAGTACGACCTGGCGCTTAACCAGGCCCTGGCACTCAGCCGCAGGCAAAATGACGATGGCAACAACATTTATGAGTTGTGCCGTACCCTTACCGCCAGCGAGGCTTATGACGCCGCCATTCGTGGTTACGAGTATATTATTGCCAAGGGTGCAGGCAATCCTTTATATATCCCGGCTAAGATCGAACTCATCAACACCAAAAATTTAAAGGTTACTACCGGCAAATACCTGCCTGCCGATTTGCTGGGGCTTGAACAGGATTACATAGCCCTGCTTACCGAATTTGGGCGCAACAACAATACCGTTTTTGCCATGCAAAAGCTGGCCAATTTGCAGGCTTTTAAACTCCACAAGCTTAATGATGCTCAAAAATTATTGGAGAGCGCCATCGCAATCCCCAATATCCGCACCGAGCTGCTGGCAAGCTGTAAACTCGATTTGGGCGATGTGTATATGCTGAATAATCTGCCATGGGAAGCCACCCTGACATATAGCCAGGTTGAAAAAGGTTTTGAGAATACCAACATCGCCCAGGATGCCAAATTTCGGAATGCAAAAATGGCCTATTATACCGGCGATTTTACCTGGGCCAAAGGACAGCTGGATGTTTTGAAAGCGGCTACATCACAATTGATAGCAAATGACGCCCTCAACCTGTTACTGCTAATTAATGATAACACCGCGGCCGATAGCGCCGGCGCTGCGTTAAAAATATATGCCCGGGCCGACCTACAGATTTTTGCCGAACAACCCGAAAAGGCTTTAATGACCTTAGATAGTATCGACAAAAAATTCCCGGGCAATAGCCTTAGCGATGATATATTAATGGCCAAATCGCGCATTTTCATTCAGCAGAAAAACTATAACGACGCGGTACCTCTGCTCAAAAAAATCTTCAACGATCACCCTACCGAGCTTTGGGCTGATGACGCCGTTTTTATGCTGGGCGATATTTACGAAAACCACCTTGACGATAAAACAAGTGCCAAAGCATGGTACCAAAAAATAATCACCGATTATCCCGGCAGTCTCTGGATCAACGAAGCCCGCAAACGGTTCAGGTTGCTTAGGGGCGATAAAGCCGACTCGTAGTTGGTGAGTGGTTGATTGAATTGAATGGGTTAAGAAAGCATCTAATAAGTTTTTTAAATGTATAACCCAATTCAGTCAATAACCAGTTAACTTAATCAACTAAATCAACCACTCACCTAATCAACTCAATCAACCTAATTAACTAACTTTGCCCCATGATTGTATACAACGATACTATAATACTTGACGAAGCCATCCATAACGAATGGCTTCATTATATGAAAACCATTCACATCCCGGCTGTAATGGCTACCGGGCATTTTAGCTCGCACCGCATTTTAAGGGTTATCGATTCTCCAAACGAAGGGGTTACCTACTGCATCCAGTACAATGCCGATAGCATTGATCAGTTTCAGCAGTATTATATGAACCACCTGCACAAGTTACAGGCTATCCATCAGCAAATGTTTGATGAAAAGTTTGTGATTTTTAATACCCTGATGGAAGAGATGGAGTAGGTTTCTATTCGACGTTAATTAAGAAAGCCTAGTCATGAATGCAAACGCTTTTTCAACAGCCGGAAAACCTGATTGGTTTGATGAATTAAACTACGATCAAAAATCAGATATATTGGAAGGTATAACTCAGGCCGACCTTGGCAAAATTATTCCGCATGATGAAGTTGTAAAACTATTTGCAAACTATGGGTTGGAATAGTTTTACAACTTCAAGACATTACGGCGTTGCCTGCGGCCGTGCTATCCGCTCATACCTCACAAGCTTATTCGCATGGCCGGTATCCGCTGCACTAACGCAAACTACGGGTTGATCATTTGTTTGAGATAGTTCAGCTGAAAGCTGAAACCATAATCGCCGCGGGTTGAAAACCCGCGGTGGCAGCAGCAAATAACAAAAAAGCTCCCAGGATTCGGGAGCTTTTGTCTTTATTTACTTATCAGGTTATAAAGTTCATCCAGTTTCGGAGTGAGCACAATTTCAATCCTACGGTTTTTGGTGCGGGCTTCGTCGGTATTGGCTGTATCAATAGGTTGAAATTCTCCCTTACCTGTAGCGGTGAGTCGGTGCGGGTCGACCATCTCAACCTCGGTAAGGTAACGGGTTACTGATGTGGCACGCAGTACGCTCAAATCCCAGTTATCTTTTATCTGGCCAAGATTTTTCACTTTTTTATCGTCGGTATGGCCTTCAACAGCCATGTTTATGTCTGGTTCTTTATTCAGTACCGCAGCCAGTTGTTTTAGGGCTTCTTTTCCTTTGTCATCAATAATGATACTCCCCGACGGAAACAACAATTTATCTGTAAGCGATACATATACTTTGCCGTTACGAATATCCACCGTTAAGCCGCTTTGCTGAAAGCCCAGTAATGCTTTTTGCAATTTATTTTTTAGCGCATTGGTAGCCTCATCGCGCTTTTTCAGAATTTCTTCTACCTCTTTTAACCGTGCCTCACGCTTTTGCAGGTCAACAGCCAGTTGGTTTGCTTTGGTTGATGTAACATCCAGGTTGTTATTTAAGGCGTTGTTATTGTCGCGTAAATCGTTAATCTGGCGGTGCAGGCGCGCGGTATCGTTTTGCAGGCGCGAAAGTTCTTCTTCCAGGTTACCGGTACGGGTATTCAATGAATCGCGCTGCGCGACTAACGACCTATACTCTTTTGGCGATAATATTTTACATGAGTTAAGGGCCACACAAAAAATAGCGACTAATAAAAGATATTTGATTTTCATAAAACAGATATTAAATGGATATACTATGCAAGCGCATTTTTCAGAAAAACATTCAACGGGTATATTTTGCTGCAAATATCAGCTACCAGTTGCACGGCTCCCCCTGCAGTTATTTCCTCGTCGGATATTTTGTGCCAGGCAACAAAGCTTTTCAGTTTTAGCAGGTCGATATTTTCATTTTCGGCACCATATTCACGAGGAACAGACTTTAGCTGTTCTTGTTTTCGGAAGTCGCCAAACAGCTTCACAAACTCCTTATCGTCAATAATATTCTTCAACTCCGAAGCATTATAATCAATTTCCTGGCGGATAACTTTCAGATGGGGCGCCTCGGGCATCCAGTAACCACCGCCTATAAAAGAATTGCCCGGCTGAATTTGCAAATAAAACTCCACCGTGCCTCCTCTTGAACCGCCGGACGGAATGCTTACCCCGAAATTATTTTTATATGGTGTTTTGTTTTTGCTGAAACGGATATCGCGGTAAATGCGCATCACGCGTTTTTTGGCGTCGATGGTTTCATCAATGGCCGGGTCAATCTTTTGCAATTTGGCAAGCAGCTGGCCGGTAAAATCAATCACGTTTTCACGCGCGGCATCGTAGCGTTCTTTATTGGTCGTAAACCACTCGCGGTTATTGTTATCGGCCAGATCTTTTAAAAAATCAAGACTTTCCTGGTAAATCATCGGTATCTAAATAAGCCTGGTAATGTATCTTTGGCGATAGCCAATACAACAACAGTACCCGCGAATATCTGAAATTTATAGGTGCCAGTAAAATACAGCCGGCTATTAATACACCAAGATATAACCAGGGTGAATCGGAATTGTGCGTAACTAAATAAGTGAGCCAGGCAAGGCCCAGGGCCTCCAGCACATTAAGCGCGTAACTAACATACATAGCCGCGTAAAAATAGCCGGGCTCAATTTCAAAGTACAGGTTACAATGCGGGCAGTTTAAATTTATTTTGTTGGCAAAACTATAGGGCCCACCCTGGAACATATCGCCCCTGCGGCAACGCGGACATTTACAGTTGAGCATAGCCCATGATTTTGGCGTTTCGGGCATAGTGGGTAATGGGGAAAATGTTAACGTAAAGCCTTCTTTATTTCGATTACTATCCTAACATATTTCTCCGTCATTGCAAGGCACGAAGCAATCCCCGATAGGCATGGTGATGTGCATGTAGGGGATTGCTTCGTACCTCGCAATGACGATCTTTCTCTGTATGTTAGTTAAGATTAAGCGTCTCGTGCCTCATATCGTTAAGGTTAACGTTTTTGCGGCGATATTTTTTATACCAGATATAACCGCCAACAGCAACCACAAAATAAGGAGCACCAAGCAAAAACAAAATGCCCTTATTAAGGCCTTTAGCCGCGTTACCGCCGCTTTTGGTGTTAGTTTCTACAGTTGCAGCACATTGCGCGCACTGGGCCTTTACAGGCTGCCTTACGCCTACCATTAAGCCAAGGGCTATTACGAAAAGAATAATTTTTGAAACCCGTTTCATGAAGGCAAATTTAAGTAATAAATTGGGATAAATGGTATTGGCTATTACGCCTAAAAAATTGCTTACGACTTTCTAATTTTAAAACTCCGTCGGCTCCGGGATTAATAACCAAACTTATCAAGTAGTTACATCAAATGGCTATGAATTGAATACAGGTTGTTTTTACAAATTTTCGGTACTATGCATAACCAACAAAGTGTGTGTACCGGCAGGAATGAGACAGTGTGAAACACCCTGGTACGCCCTGAAACACCCTGGTACACCCTGAAACACCCTGGTACGGGGTGGCACACTTGCCTGTTTATATAGGGAGCATGCTAAAAGCAGTAAGCATAAGGTTTCGACGTTTATTTTTTGTTCGATAAGAGCAACGCACCTGAACAAAAAATAAATAAATCTTTCTATTCGAACAGATGCAGCGGGGGATTGATGCGAATACCAGCCTGAATTGTTGAATTAAGAAAAACAGGAGGCCAAATAATATCGAAAACTGAATTTCGAATGCGCAACGCCGAAGTGTTTACTTCATTATCCGATATTGGACATTCTGTGTCCGATATTAAATCGACTTTAATTACATTGGGATACCTGCTAAAGAGCGTAAGACTGCTGGTGAGCATAAAGATATATTCTGAACCGGAATTACTCATAGAATTAAAGAATTTCCAGAATTTTTAAAATTCGTGTAATTAAGTTGATTCCATTCCCGTTCAGACAAACGCGATAGGGATGGAAATGGATACCGGCCGCGAGCGCAACGCCTGCGGGCGTATGAATGCACAGCCCGGGCCAAAGGCATCGCCCCAATAAGCATGCCGGGCTATATACCTACCTGTTAAAAATTATAATAAGGCTTTATCATCAAATAAACAATTACCCCGGTAATGGTTACAAACAGCCATATCGGGAACGTCCAGCGTACCAGTTTACGGTGTTTTTCAACCTGCATTTGCAGGCCGCGGTAAAAGCTTAATAATATTAGCGGCAATACACCTGCCGCCAGTATGATGTGTGGCGTTAAAATAGAAAGGTACAAAGTACGCATTCCACCAGCCTGCGCTCGTTCCGAATCGGACAGGATGCCGTCGAAATTGGCATCGCCATACAAGGTATCATGGCGCATAAGGTAATGAAACAGGATATAGGATACCAGGAATGTTGATGACAAACAAAACGTAAGGATATTAAGCCGCTTATGCACCGTGATATTGCCCTGCTTAATAAAGTATAAGGATAGCAATAAAAGCACCGTACAGGCGCCATTTAGCACCGCGTTAAGCATAGGCAGGTATGGCGTAAATGCCGGCGCAACCGCGGGGCCCGGAATTAGGTGCCTGTTTAATACTACAACAACCGCTATTACAAATATGGTAACGGCTGCAACAAAACGGAGTATAAATTTATCGGTCATATTTGTTAATATAAGGCTTTATCAACTTTTCGCAGTTCTTCGGCTATCAGCACTTTTATCTCGTCGTTAAGGCGGTTTACATCATTGGTATTAGCGCCCGAGTAATAACCGCGGATGTGCTTATCCTGGTCAATCAGTATCAGCTTATCGCTGTATATAAAATCGTCTTTGCCTGTTTGTACCGCATCAACCAAAAAGCCTTTGCGGGCCAGGTTATATACCGATGTGGTATCGCCGGTTAAAAACACCCAGCGGTTTGATTCGGGCTTAAAGCTTTGCAGGTATTTTTTTAAAACATCAGGTGTATCCCGGTCGGGGTCAACCGTGATGGATGTAAAATACACCATTTTGTTTTTCCAGTAGGTACCTACCAGGTAACTTAAGTTATTATTGATTGTACTGCAAACGGTGGGGCAATGGGTATAAAAAAAACTTGCTACAAAAATCTTTCCCTTAAGATTAGCTTCTGTAAAAGGTTTACCATCCTGATCGGTAAGTTTAAATGACGGCAGCTGGTAGTAATTGGTATCAGGAATATCCTTACCGTGAAACCTGTGGGTGGTTTTGGCAACCTCTTTAGGGCCAAAATGAGCAAGCGGTTTATACCTGTTTTTGCCTTTAGCGGTTAGTAAATAATACAAAAATCCTGGTACTGCTAATATGAGCACCAGGACTGTAATTTTTTTCCAGATGGCAGCTTTCATTACCCCCGAAGATCGATCCAGTGGTGGCTTTCGTTAGTAAGTACCAGGATTAAACCGATTATAAATAAAATTGGGACAATAATTGCCAAAGCCAAACCAAGCTTCTCGAACTTTAAGTGCATAAAGTAAGCTACGATGTAAAATGCTTTAAACAGCGTTAATACGATGTATACAGGATTAGCAAAGTGTATTGGAAGAATACCTTTTGGCACCATATACAATGCAATAATGAATTCAATCGCTGTAATAATCGACAAGATACCAGCTACTTTTAGTATCCTTCCCTTGGTCATTGATTGATGATCGCCACCTTCGTGGTGAACTTCGTGTGATTCTGTTGACATATATGTAATATTTTTAAACTAAGTAAAAGAAGGTAAACACAAATACCCAAACAAGGTCTACAAAGTGCCAGTAAAGGCCAACCTTCTCAATCATTAAGTAGCTACCTCTTTTTTCGTAGGTGCCTAACAACACGTTAACAGTGATAATGATATTGATGATAACACCCGTAAATACGTGGAAACCGTGGAAACCGGTGATGGTGAAAAACAGGTTGGCAAATTCCTGCGCGGTCATATGCCTTGCAGCTTCGGTACCTCCTGCATTAAAAAATTCACTTAAAGCTTCTTTGCCCGGAGTGCTACCCCACCAAAAACCTTCGTGATGTAAGTGAGCCCACTCTAATGCCTGACAACCCAGGAACATGAAACCAAAAACAATAGTTAAAATCATCCACCCTACAACTTCTTTTTTAGCGTTACGATGACCTGCCTCAACTGCCAATACCATCGTTACAGAGCTAACGATCAATATAAAAGTCATGATACCCACGAAAACCAACGGAGCACCGTGATCGATAAGACCTGGAACCGATTGGAAAACTTTATCTGCAGCCGGCCAAACACTTGCGCTAAAACGCAGCGAGCCGTAAGAAATTAGTAATGACGAAAAGGTAAATGCATCCGAAAGGAGAAAAAACCACATCATAATTTTTCCGTACTCAACATTGAAGGGAGACCTCCCTCCAGACCACGGAGTTGTTTTTACTTCATCAATTTGTGATACTGTTGTACTCATTTGTACTTAAATAATGGTGTGTTAATTTTGGTTCAAAAGTAAAAAAACATACAGATAAATCCATATAATTCCGAGAAAATGCCAAAAAATAGAAGTCATTTGCATTTTATACAGGTTACGTACCTGCGGAATGTTCTTATATGCCCCTGTAAGTGTGCTCAATAACAATAATATTGCTGCAAATATGTGAGCCAGGTGCGCGCCCGCAAACACATAAACAAACGAACGTGATGCATTATCGTTTACAAAGTAAACCTGCATTTTGTAGGTAAGTATATACATGGCGTAAATTTGCATGGCAAAAAAGGCAATACCCAATGCCAGTGTAAGCCATAAATAGGTACGCTGCTTTGCAATTTGCAGGTTTTTTGCGGCCTTTGATGCTAAAAACAAGGTACCGCTGCTTAGTACTATAATTACAGTACTATAAAGAAACGCGGCCGGCATAATTACATTGAGCCCATGCCCCTTGCCGCCGCTATAAACAATAAACCCGCTGGTTAAGGCCGCAAAAAACATACACGATGTGAATATAAAAATCCACATATTGAATTTCTTGGGTTCCAGATCAAGCCTGTCGGGATTTTTTTGAATCGAAGCCATCATACTTTCACTTTCCTATAAAATCAAATAAAAACATTAATTGCACTATGGGCAAATACATAAACGACCCAAACATTAATTTACGGGCCGCTTCAATTTGCTGTGTACGCAACAGGTTATAAGCCTGGTATAAAAAAACAATACTGCATACTAATGATACCGCGCCAACATAGTAACCGCCGTAGTGGTAAATGGTTGGCAATAAACTTACCGGTACCAATATCAGTGTAAATATAAAGGTAATTACCGCACTTCCTAAATTGCGGCTGCCTGTAGGCAACAGCCTGAAACCGGCCAATTTATAATCATCATCCAACACCCAGGCAATAGCCCAAAAGTGCGGAAACTGCCACACAAACTGAATGGCAAATAATATTAGCGCTATTTCGTCAATGCGCCCGTGTTGTTGCGCGGCTACATATCCAATAAGCGCGGGCAACGCGCCGGGAATGGCCCCAACAAATACCGCTATCGGCGATTTACGTTTTAGTGGTGTGTAAGCAAAAGCATATAACAGTATCGAAAACACCGATAGCAAGCCTGTAAGCAGGTTAAGGCTGCCTAATAAATAGGTACCGGCCATACCCATACCCAGGCTCAAAACAAGCGCCTGTCCGTTAGTCATTTTACCTGATGGTAATGGCCGGTCCATAGTACGTTTCATTAGCTTATCCAGGTCTTTTTCAATCATCTCGTTAAAGCCATTGGCTGCTGATGTAACCAAAAAACCACCCACAATCAGTTTTACCCAGTTTAACCAGTTAATGCCACTTACCCAATGTGCATGGTTATTAGCCATACTGCCTATCAAAAAAGATATCGAGGCAGAAAGGGTAACCATAAAGGTGAGCCTCAATTTTATAAATTTTGAATAATCACTCCATTTCATTTGCTTACCCCCCTTACGTTAACCGATTGATGTAAATTCAACAGCAAATAAAACTGCGCCCCAAATATTAAACTTGCCAATAAAATATGTGCTGCCTGGGCTACCGGCGGCAAAGCCGAATACGAAAGCAGGATGCCGGTAACAATCTGCAGCATGATCATTAAAAAATTAAAGCTCATTAACTGCTGATGAATTGAATGCCGGTTAAACTTTTTACGGATCAACGCATAAAGCACCACATTTATCACAAATATCAAAATAGACATATCGCGGTGATGCGTGAAAATTTCGCCAGCGCCCTTTATCCAGTTACTGCGGTAACCACCCTGAAAATGAGCCGCAACCGCATCTATCTTCTCCCGTACCTCGGTGCCAAATGTTATTTGCAATACGCTTAGCACCAATGCAGCCAATGTTACAATGTATATAACCGGGCTTGTATTTAATTTACCATTGCCATAAACCCGGGCCAAATGGTAAGTGTAAATGCATATGGCAAGTATGGCCAGGGCCAATAACATATGTACCGTAACTATCCAGGCCACCAGGTTGGTTGATACAACGATAGACCCAAGCCAGGCCTGGAAAACTACCAGGATCAAATTAAATATGCTTAATATGGTAATCTTCTTATCGATTTTCCAATAGCCAAACGAATAAACGGCCGATAGCAACAAAAATATCCCCGATATCGCACCGATTAAACGGTTTACATATTCTGTCCAGGTTTTGCCGGCATTAAACTCTTCGGGAACCAGGATTGACCTGTCTTCACGAATCCTGCGGGCCAACTCACTATAACCAAATACATCCAATGTTTTGGCAAAACGCTGATTTTTGGCCAGCCGCTTTTCAACATAGGTTTGCTTGTAATCTTTGGGCAAATCGGCGCTGCTTGTTGGCGGTATATAACGGCCAAAGCATTTAGGCCAATCGGGGCATCCCATTCCCGATCCTGAACTACGTACAACACCGCCCGCAAGTATCAAAACAAAAAGTAGAACGATTGTTATGAGGCCTGTTTTTTGAAAACGTTTGTTGGGTACGGCTGTGTTCATTTAAAATATCTTCTAAAAATTTAGGGGAACCTTTCTATTTGAAAATTTGACGATTTGAAAATTTGAAGATGCTATATTTTCCAAATCTTCAAATTCAGTACGGCGCCCTAAAAACCAGATAGGTATTAATACTGTACACGCATTATTTTAAAATTTGAGAAAACAATATTTTCAAACTCCCAAATTCAATACATCCCCTGTATATTTGAAAATTTGAGAATTTGAAGATGCAATATTTTCAAATTCTCAAATTTTCAAATCCTCAAATTCAGTACGGTACCCTAAAAGATCAGATCAGTATTAAGATTCTTTTGGTGTTTCGCTGTCGTTTGCTTTCAGCTTGTCGTTAAACTTATTCAACTCGTCCATACCGGCAGGGTTATCTTCAAAATCATGGGGCAAGTTCGAACTCATGGTTTGCGAGAAAGGTACTGTTTGAGGTATAAAGTCTTCTTCAGCGCCCGGTTTGCTGTAATCATATGGCCAACGGTAAACAGTAGGGATTTCGCCAGGCCAGTTGCCATGAATATGCTCCACTGGCGCTGTCCACTCCAGGGTGTTTGACTGCCATGGGTTTTGCGTAGTTTTTTTACCTGCAAATATCGATACGATAAAGTTATATATGAAAGCCACCTGCGCCAAAGCTGCCATGATAGCCGCCCATGTAATAAACGTGTTTATTGTTAACCATTTTTGCATCGAGGCAAACTCGGTGAACGCATAGTAACGACGAGGTACGCCATCCAGACCCATAAAGTGCATCGGGAAGAATACCAGGTAAGCGCCAATAAATGTTAACCAGAAGTGCAGGTAACCTAACTTTTCGTCCATCAGTTTACCAAACATTTTAGGGAACCAGTGATAAACACCGGCCAGCATACCGAATATAGCTGCCGAACCCATTACCAGGTGGAAGTGGGCTACAACAAAGTAGGTATCGTGCAGATTGATATCCAGGGCAGCGTTACCCAGGAAGATACCGGTTAAACCACCAGAGATAAAGAATGATACCATCCCGATAGCGAACAACATGGCAGGCGTAAACCTGATGTTACCGCGCCATAGTGTAGCCAGCCAGTTAAAGGTTTTTACTGCAGATGGCACCGCGATAATCAATGTAGTGATCATGAACACACCACCAAGGAATGGGTTCATCCCGGTTACAAACATGTGGTGACCCCATACAATGAACGACAACACAGTGATACCTATCAGCGAGTAAACCATCGCGTGGTAACCAAAAATTGGCTTACGTGAGTTTACCGACATAACCTCAGATGAGATACCCATTGCAGGCATAATAACGATATATACTTCAGGGTGACCCAGGAACCAGAATAAATGCTGGAAAAGGATTGGGCTACCACCTTCATAAGGTTGTTGCACACCATTCAATACAATGTCAGATAAATAAAAGCTGGTACCAAAGCTACGGTCAAATATCAGCAGCACCACACCTGCAACAAGTACAGGGAATGCAAGGATACCTAAAATAGCGGTAAGGAATAAAGCCCAGATAGTCAAAGGCATTTTCCAAAGGTCCATACCTTTTGTACGCATGTTTAATACAGTACTTACGTAGTTGATACCACCCATTAATGATGATGCAACAAACAAAACCATACTAATTAACCATAGTGTCATACCTTCACCTGAGCCTGGCATAGCTTTAGGCAAAGCAGATAACGGCGGGTAAATTGTCCAGCCACCGCTTGCAGGGCCGCTTTGAACAAAAAATGACGATAACATAATCACACTGGCCATAAAGAAGAACCAATACGATAGCATGTTCATGAATGGCGAAGCCATATCACGTGCACCAATCTGCAAGGGGATCAATAAGTTGGCAAAAGTACCGCTTAAGCCGGCAGTTAATACAAAGAATACCATGATGGTACCGTGAATGGTAACCAGCGACAGGTAAAACTCCGTACTGATACGGCCGTTAGGGGCAAAGTGGCCCAGTAATGTAGTTAATAAAGGGAATGTTTTATCTGGATAAGCCAGTTGGATCCTGAAAAGGATGGATAAAATCATTGCGATAACCGCCATAGTAATACCTGTAATAAGGAATTGCTTGGCGATCATTTTGTGATCCATGCTAAATATGTATTTAGACACGAAAGTTTCGTTATGGTGATGTTCGTGACCGTGCTCGTCGTGGTGTGCTACTACGTGATCGTGAACTGCTACTGTTGACATAATCGCTCTTTTATCTTATATTAATTATTTAACGCTAACCTGTTTTGTGACACTGCTTTTTGCGGTTCCGCATCAGCGAAATGCAACTCCTTTTTCAACCCATCAGTCAAATAAGGTTTTTGGTGCGACAACCATTCCAGGTACTCGGCTTCAGAAACTACACGTACAACCTTTTGCATGTTGTAGTGACCACCACCACAAATTTTATTACAGTATACAATATATTCAAACTTAGGGTCATCAAGTCTGTGACGCATATCTGCAGTAGTAATGGTCGGCGTAAACTTAAAGTAGGTTGGCAATCCCGGTACCGCGTTCAACTGCACCCTGAAGTGTGGCATATAAACACTATGGATTACATCCTGTGCCTGTATATTCAATTTGATCGACCTGTTTACCGGCAGATACATAGTATCGGCAGATAAATCGTCGAAGCTGCTTTTCTTGGTGAAATCGACACCCAGTTTATTTGCCGCGGTTGTCAGCTTAAAACTTTTTGGTCCCAGCTTACCGTCCTTACCTGGGTAACGTAGTTCCCATGCAAATTGATGGCCGGTGATATCAATGTTTATAGATTTTACTTCGCCTACGGCATCGGTATCGTCCATAATTTTTTGCCAGGTAAAGAAACCAAACACCACCAGGATAGTAAGTACTATAGCAGGTATAATTGTCCACACCTTTTCAATAGTATTGTTGTGGGGCAAAAAGTGTGCACGGCGTTTGTCTGAATGACGGTATTGAAACAGGAAGCCAAACAGCAATATCTGGGTGATAAAGAAAACGATCATGGTTAAAATAGTAGTAACCGTGAACATCTCATCAATCTTCACACCGTGTATTGAAGCGGCCTCGGGCAATGTCATGCTGCCTTGAACAGTAAACGACCAATAAGCGCCATATAAACCTGCTATCAGGAATATAAGGCAAATAGCGCCCATTACATTGTTCCACTTTAAACCTTTTTTACCTTGAATTTTAAGGGTAAGGTCGTAAATCTTTAAAATTTTACCTATTACAGCTACACCAAGGCATATCAGAAAAAATATCAGCACATAATAGGCAACGCCCGTCCAGTCAACCTGGTTGGCATCTTCGCCCGTACCGGCTGCGACAGCCGGAGTTTGCGCCATCAGCAGGTTTGTGCCAAAAAGCATAAACGCCGCAAAAAACGATAGTATGGTTTTAGAATTTATTAATTTTTTGAATGCCATTTTAATGTTTGTTTGGTATTCTGTATTTAATGCAAAAATAACAATTATTATATGTGATGATGAAGACTCTCCTGCAGGAAAGGGTGTTTCTTAGGTATTATTGATTTGAACTTGCTCAAAGCGTTCATCGTCAAAAATATAAACAAACCTATAAAGCCTATAGCAACACCCACCTCAATCCAGAGTATCTCTGTATACCAGTGTGCTGTTGGGCCTACCGTACCAGGCATTACCATCTGGAAATAATCTAACCAGTGACCGATGATCAGAATAAAGCAGGTAACTTTTAACACACTGGTAGTACGTTTTGAATCACGTGCCATGATAATCAACAATGGCGCTAAAAAGTTAATTACAATATTTAACCAGAACCATGGTTTAAATTCGGGCTCCCATCTGCGTATAAAGTAAACTGTTTCTTCAGGGATGTTGGCATAATAGATAAGTAAGAACTGTGCAAACCATACATAGGTCCAGAAGATAGAGAAACCAAACATCAGCTGGCCCAGGTTATGCAAATGATCCTGGGTAATCCACTGCATGTAACCACTTTGCCTTAAATAAATAATTGTTAAGGTAATGATGGCTAAACAGCTAACCCACATGGCAGCAAAGTTGTACCAGCCAAACATGGTTGAGAACCAGTGCGCCTCCAAAGACATGATAACATCAAATGCAAATATTGGCGTTGTGAAACCGAATATTACAAGGAATAAGCATGACATTGCAAAACTCTTTTTATAGTAGAACATACCACCTAGTTCGTCTTCGCCTTCAGAGTATTTTACCAGCATCTGGCCGAAAATAGTGTAGCTACCTAAAAACACAAATAACCTTGCAAAAAAGAACCCTTTGTTTAAAAAGACATGTTTCCCGGCTATGATAGGGTCGAAATTGGCATTGCCTTTAACTTCGACACCGGCAATAGCCCATAATTTATATAAATAAGGGGCAACTACCTGTTTGCCTTCAATTTCGGTAGTGTGGGTTATAAATAAACCCGCTGCTATAACGCCTACCAATATAGTGGCGGCAATTGGTAATGTTTTAGCAAATGCCTGCGGAACGCGAAGCAGTGATGCCGACCAGCCTGCCTGGGCCACATATTGCAACGCGCAGAAAAATACACCGGCCATACAAACGCAGGCAAAGTAATACCCCATTAGCAATAAGTTTGCAAAGGTACGTTCACCATCTGTTAAAAATCCGGCAATTATGGTTACAACCCCCACTGCTATCGCAGCAAGGCTCAATGTCTTTACCTTACCGGTAAACACAAATTGCTCGTCGAAACTATTATGAGTGCTCATTAAATATTATTTCTTATAAAGTTTGTAAATGGTGAACATACATGATCACTTTCCAGCGTTCTTCGGGGTTTAACTGAGAAGCATAGGAGCCCATCGCGTTTACACCGTAAGTAATGGTATGATAAATTTTACCGTCAGTTAAATCTTTCATAGCGCCACCGCGTGATGATTGCCCTTTTGAATATGATGGCGGCGGCGGGTAACCATGCGCAACCACTAAACCATCACCCTGGCCGGTTACACCGTGACAAGGCGAACAAAAATGGGTGAACAGTAATTTACCTTCTGTATAATTTGCCTGGGTTTGCGCAATTACAGTTTTAACTTCAACGCTCGCCAGTTCGTAACCTTCTTTGGTGTTAGGATAATCAAACTTAGTAAAACCTACCGGGATTGTTCCGGCTGGCGGTACTTGTGCAGTTTTACCATCTTTAAATTGACTGTTCTTTTGATCAGGATCGTAAGCAGTATGCTCATACATGTTAGGCGCATATTCCCAACCTGTACTCCTTTTATCTTTACATGATGTTATAACTATCGAAGCAGCGATAATCATAACCAATGTTCCTATTATTTTAATCTTATTCATAGCTAACATATTTTCTGTCGTTATGCTTAACTTCTACAGCTCCTGCTTCTTTTAATATACTATCAATATCTGCGTGTGGCGTATTACCTTTTGCATCAATGGCGATAACAAATTTATCATTGGTAGCACGCAGGTCCATCACCCTTGGCGCACGGCCGGGGAAAAGGTGCGTGGCAAAAAAGAAAGTAAATGTCATACCAAAGGCAGTCCACAATACCGTCCATTCAAAGGTTACCGGTACAAAATCGGGTATGGCGAAAAAGTTTTTGCCACCGATGTTGATTGGCCAATCGTGTACAAGCATGTAATAAACCATGCTGAACATGATGGTACCGCCTAAACAGCCAAACATGAAAGCTGCATAACCCAGGCGCGAATCCTTTATGCCTAATTTAGCATCGATACCGTGAATAGGGCATGGCGAATAAACATCGTAAATAGGGACACTATTTTTTTGTAATTTGTCGATACCGTGCATCAGATCATCGGGATCATCAAAAATTCCTAATATATATTTGGTGCTACTCATTTTTATACTTTTTCGTATGAAGACTGTTCAACACTATCAAACTTACCTAATGAATTGATGTAGAACTCAGCCTCGGCAGGTTCAACATGGCCGTTTTTAAGTAATTTTCTCTTAGCTTGCTCACTTGAGCTTTTCAGGATCAGTTTTACCTCGGCCATAGCCACTGAAGGCAGCACCCTTACAAACAAAAGGAACATGGTAAAGAATAAACCGATAGAGCCAATAAAGATGCTCACATCAACCCAGGTTGGATAAAACATAGCCCAGCTTGAAGGGATATAGTCACGGTGAAGCGAGGTTACGATAATTACGAAACGCTCAAACCACATACCGATGTTTACTACTATTGACAGTGTCCAGGACAAAGGAATATTGGTACGGATTTTTTTGAACCAGAACAACTGCGGCGTAATTACGTTACAAGTCATCATGCTCCAGTATGCCCACCAGTACGGACCCGAGATACGGTTCATGAAAGCGTATTGCTCGTACTCGGCCTGAGAGTAAAATGCGATGAAAAGCTCGGTTAAGTAAGCTACACCCACTATTGAACCGGTTAAAAGGATGATTTTATTCATCGATTCGATGTGGAACATGGTGATGTAGTTTTCTAACCCTAATACTTTACGCGCTACTAATAACAGCGTTTGTACCATGGCGAAACCCGAGAAGATAGCACCCGCAACGAAGTATGGAGGGAAGATGGTAGTGTGCCATCCTGGTTCCAGTGATGTTGCAAAGTCCATTGATACAATGGTGTGTACCGATAGTACGAGTGGTGTTGAGATACCGGCCAGGATTAATGACACGGTCTCGAAACGTTGCCAGGTTTTAACTGAACCTGTCCAGCCAAATGACATTACAGAATATATACGACGACGTAAACCTGTTGCACGGTCACGGATGGTAGCAATGTCAGGCAATAAACCTGTATACCAGAATACCAATGAAACCGAGAAGTAAGTTGATATCGCGAATACGTCCCAGATAAGCGGAGAGTTCCAGTTTACCCATAATGAGCCGTATTGATTTGGCAATGGCAATGAATAAACAGCCATCCATGGGCGGCCCATGTGCGCGCCGATATAGGTGGCGGCGCAAATTACCGCGAAGATGGTCATCGCCTCGGCCGAGCGGTTGATAGAGTTACGCCAGTTTTGACGGAACAACAGCAACACTGCCGAGATAAGTGTACCGGCGTGACCAATACCTACCCACCATACGAAGCCGGTAATATCCCAGGCCCATCCAACTGTTTTGTTTAAGCCCCAGGCACCAATTCCAAACCAGAATGTGTAGCTAATGGCAACCACCCAAAGGAGGGCGCCCAATGATGCCACGCTAAAACCGATCCACCAGGCCTTACCCGGCATATTTTCTACGGGGCGCAACACATCGTCAGTAATCTGACCGTAGGTGATGTTTTCACCCGTAATTAACGGTTCCCTTATTATTGATTCACTATGAGATGACATATATTTTGTTATCTGTATATAAAAAATTTAAGCCTCTAATTCTGATAAATTTCTAACCTTAACCTGGTAACCAATACCCGGTTGCACGTTTAACTCTTCAAGCACGTAGTAAGTTCTTTCGCTCTTTAATGCTTTTGAAACTTCAGAGTTAGGGTCATTTGCGTTACCGAAAACGATAGCGTTTGCAGAACAGGTTTGCTGACAGGCAACCTTGATCTCGCCATCTTTAAGCGGACGTTTTTCGATTTTGGCTTTTAACTTACCAGCCTGGATACGTTGAACGCACATCGAGCATTTTTCCATTACCCCACGGAAACGTGTAGTAACATCAGGATTTAATACTAATTGTGTGTGCTCGTTGTTCAGGTAGTTATCAAAACGCGAGTCGTTCCAGTAGTTAAACCAGTTAAAGCGGCGTACTTTATAAGGGCAGTTATTTGCGCAATAACGTGTACCTATACAACGGTTGTAAGCCATTTGGTTTAAACCTTCTGATGAGTGAACGGTTGCTAATACCGGGCAAACTGTTTCGCAAGGTGCGTGATCGCAGTGCTGGCAAAGCATTGGCTGGTGAACAACCGATACATTATCAAAATTGGTAAGTTTGGCAATATCTTTCTCTTTGGTTATCGCTTCTTCGCTGTCGCCATGATCGTTAAAGCTGTAATAACGGTCAATACGGATCCAATGCATTTCACGACGACGTTTTACCTCGTCTTTACCTACAACCGGGATGTTATTTTCGGCGCTACAAGCTACAACGCAAGCGCCGCAACCGGTACATGCATTAAGGTCGATAGCCATAACCCAGTTATAAACAGGGCGGTCATGATCATCCCAAAGCGATGTTTTGTTGTAATCTTTATGTTCGCCCTCGTTACCGCTACCGGCAGCTGGGTTCTTTTTGTATGCTGTAAATGAAGCTTCGCGGATAACGCTCCTGCCCTCGTATGAGTGGTGGGTTTGTGTTTGCGCAAGCGGCGATATAATACCTGTTTTTTTGAAATCGGTAATAACCGCAGTAGTTTGGAAAGTACCGTTACGGTAGCTGTAGAAAGGGAAAGCATTTTTACCAACGTTGTTACCTACAAGGCCTGCGCTAACGCGGCCGTAACCAACAGCAATTGATATAGTGCCCTGTGCCTGGCCTGGTTGTGCCAATACCGGAACTTCAACCGAGTAGCCGTTAGCTTCTACTTTAATTACATCACCTTCTTCGAAACCCAATTTCTGAATATCAGTCATCGACATGGCCGCGAAGTTATCCCAGGTAACTTTAGATACCGGATCTGGCAACTCCTGTAACCATGGGTTATTGGCGCGTTTACCATCGCCCATTGCTACCGATTGATAAACCTGTAATTCAAATTTATCGCCCGATACCAGGCTGTTGCTATGATCAACAATAGTTTGTGCTACTGCATTTAAATCGTGGCTGAAAGTGTAGGCTCCGGCAGTTGCAGGGGCAGCTTTTATTAAACCTGCCTGCAATAAGCTTTCCCATCCTTTTTGGCCAGATAAACCACCCTTAACTAATAAACCTTTATCCCAGGTGTTACGTACATAAGTGTAGTAATCTTTAACCGGGTTTTCGGCCCAAACCAATAAGCTATGCTCGGCCTGGCGGGTATTGTAAACCGGGTTGATGGTTGGCTGTATTACGGTATAATAACCTTCAACAGCGTTTGCATCACCCCATGACTCTAAATAATGGTGGTTTGGCGCTACTACTTTTGATAGTAAAGCAGTTTCGTCACCATGATCAGAGAATGATATAGTTAAACGTGCTTTTTTAAGCGCTTCTGTAAATTCTTTTGCTTTAAAGTAATCGTATGCAGGGTTGGCATTCAGGAATAAAACCGCGCCAATTGAGCCGGCGGCTAATTCGGTTACAAAACCAACAAAATCCTGATCGTTACCGGCGTATTGTTTTGATGGGTTATCCAAATCAATAGTGTTGCCGTAGCTGCCTAATAAGGAGTTGATGGCATTTACTAAAGTTTGTGTAGCAACATCATTTGAACCTGCAACTACCAGCGCTTTGCCTTTTGCAGCTAACAATTCTTTAGCAACTAAAGTGATAGCGGTATCGGCTGCCTTATTGCTTAATTTTTTTGCACCTGCCAGGCTTGTACCGGCAATGGCATTATATAAGCTTAATAAAGCGATACCTTCTTCAGATGGTTTAATAGGGAAACGGTTATCGGCATTGGTACCGGTTAAGCTCATTCCAGCTTCAAACTGAATATGACGAGACATTTTCTTTGCCTCAAGCGATTTGCTGTTACGGTTTGATACGTACTGGCGGGTAAACTCCTCAGGCGAGATCCATGAACCAAGGAAATCGGCGCCGAAGCTTACAATCACTTCTGCTTTATCAAAATTGTAATGTGGCAATACGGCTTTACCAAAGCTGTTTTGATTAGCCTGGATAATACCGGTGTATGATACCGCATCGTAATTAATGTGTTTTGTAGTTGGGTATTTTGCAATAAAATCGGCAATAACACCTAAGGTAGACGGGCTGTGTACAGTTGATGTAACTATGCGGATGCCTTTACCTGATGCTGCAACAGCCGCAAGCTCACGCAATACATACGCATCAACTTCGGGCCATGCTGCATCAGCGTCATTAATTTTAGGATCCTGGGTGCGGTTTGCATCGTACAGATCAAGCACCGAAGCCTGGCCCTGTGCGCTTAAACCACCTTTTGCAAAAATATCGTTAGGGTTACCTTCTACTTTAATAGGGCGGCCTTCACGGGTTTTTACCAAAATAGCCTGGCCTTCATAACTTGAAGAGTAGTAGTTAGCCACACCAGGTGTAACTTCCTCAGGTTTTATAAGGTAAGGGATTGATTTGTGTACAGGCACTTTTTGACAAGCAGCCAGCGTAACAGCACCAACACCAAAGCCAAGCGCCTTTAAAAAGTCGCGGCGTGGGGTTTTAGCCGATAAACCAGATCCGCTCAGCAAATCCTCGATAGGGATAGGCTCTGCAAACTCGTTTTTATTTTTCTCAACAAATTCTGGGGTTTTGTTTAGTTCTTCTAAACCTTTCCAGTATTTTTTATTGCTGTCCATTTAAGCTATATAAACTGTAATGCTAAATTCTTATTTATTAATAGTGGCACTTACCGCACTCGATACCACCTAAAACAGCGGCAGTAACTTTTTCGCCTTTTTTAATCTTATCATGTGCTGCAAGTATGCTGTCGTAATAAGCGTTGCCTTTGGCGTTAACCTCGGTGCGTTTGTGGCACTGGATACACCATTTCATGGTAAGCGGCGAGTATTGGTAAACCTCTTTCATGGTTTCAACAGGACCGTGGCAAGCCTGGCATTTAATACCGGCAACCTTTACGTGTTGCGAGTGGTTAAAGTAAGCCAGATCGGGCAGGTTATGAACACGTATCCATTGGATAGGCTTGGCTGCAGTGCTATCGTATTTTTGAGTCTTAGGATCGTAACCTAAAGCATCATATATTTTATGAATTTCTGCCGATTCGGTTTTAACAACCTTGTGGCAATTCATACACACGTTTAATGATGGAATAGAAGCATTTTTTGATTTGTATGCACCGCCGTGGCAATATTGGCAATCAATTTTCATTTGACCAGCATGCAGCTCATGCGAGTATTTGATAGGCTGTACCGGTTGGTAACCTGTGTGCACGTTGGTGTTCCACAAGGTAACCCATCCCCAGCTGCCCATAGCAATGGTGCCGCAAACCAGTATAAAGAATACCAGTTTTTTGTTTTTAAGGATCTTTTTAAGCAGTACGTTTTTGTCGGCCTCGGCAACAACCGCCTCTTCTTCAACTATAATGTTTGGGTTGCTGGCTAAAACACGCTCTAATGATCCGGCAGCCTTGTTCAAAACAAGTATTAAAATGAAAGCGATAATTACAATACCGATTAAACCCCAAACAACCAGTTCGCTCGGGCCTTTTGCCTCAACTGGACCGCCAACCGGACCTTTTGCTTTTTCGTCCTGAATTCTTTTCCAATCGGCACGGATGTAAGTAATTACATTACTAACGTCAGCGTCAGAAAGGTTGGTAAATGTGGTCATTGCCTTACCGTCAAACTCTTTAACAATTTTAAGAGCCTTTGGGTTACCTGCAGCTATTAAGGCCTGGTTATTCTGAATCCAACTGATAAGGTACTTATCATCGGTTTCGGAGGTAAGTTGCGGACCTAATGCCGGACCGGTCATTATCTGGTCGATCTTGTGGCAGGCCGTACAATTGGCTTTAAAAATGGTTTCGCCCTTAGCAGCGTCTGTTTGCGCGTAAGCAGCAGAAAAACCCCAGAAAGCAAACCCAACAATCAGTAAAACCGACCTTGAGAATTGTTTAAAAATCAATGAGAAACTTCTCATAAAGTGTATTTATGCTAAATAATTTTTATATTAATGTTTTATTCTGCTGTAAAGATGTGTAACCCATCTGCTTTTTACAGCCACAAAAGTAAAATTTATTACAGTATCGCTGACACATAAATGACAGTAACCTATAATTTATAATCGTTCTAAATAAACACAAAAATGTCATTTAAATACTCTTTAAAGCATATTAATGCCATTTTGAAAATTTATTAACGGTTTCACCATCAATATCGATTATAAACTTTTTATTGTTTTAATATCCAGGCAAATATAAGCGGGGCTACAATGGTGGCATCGCTCTCAACAATAAACTTAGGCGTATGAATGTCCAGCTTGCCCCAGGTTATCTTTTCATTCGGAACAGCACCCGAGTAAGAACCGTATGATGTTGTTGAATCAGATATCTGGCAAAAGTAGCTCCAGAAAGGCACATCATGCATCTCCATATCCTGGTAAAGCATAGGCACCACACATATCGGAAAATCGCCTGCAATACCGCCGCCTATCTGGAAAAAGCCTATGCCTTTGCCCGAAGAGTTTTTGGTATACCAATCGGCAAGCCAGGCCATATATTCGATACCGCTTTTCATGGTTGAAGCTTTAAGCTCGCCTTTAATAATGTATGATGCAAATATGTTGCCCATAGTGCTATCTTCCCATCCGGGTACTACAATAGGCAGGTTTTTTTCGGCAGCGGCCAGCATCCATGAGTTTTTAGGATCTATCTCATAATACTGCTCCAGTTCGCCGCTTAGCAATATTTTATACATGTACTCATGCGGAAAATAACGTTCGCCGCTGTTATCAGCATCCTTCCATATTTTATGGATGTGTTTTTGCAGCCTGCGGAAAGCTTCCTCTTCGGGAATACAGGTATCGGTAACGCGGTTGTAGTGGTTTTCCAGCAGATCCCATTCTTCCTGCGGGCTTAAATCACGGTAGTTGGGCACCCTTTTGTAGTGCGAGTGCGCTACAAGGTTCATGATGTCTTCTTCAAGATTAGCCCCGGTACAGGAGATAATGGCAATTTTATCCTGGCGGATCATCTCGGCCAATGAAATTCCCAGTTCGGCGGTGCTCATTGCGCCGGCAAGGGTAACCATCATTTTACCGCCTTCATCAAGGTGGGTTTCATACCCCTTAGCGGCATCCATTAATGCTGCGGAGTTAAAATGCAGGTAGTTGCGTTCAATAAACTGCGAAATTGGTCCTCGTGTGATGCTCATAGTGTATCAATAAAAATTCAGGTGCAAAAGTAGGAATTTTGACGGATTATGATTTTTAAATGAAATTTTATTGCTGTTAAACATTGTTTATCATTTTAATAGGGAATAACAAATGCAATTAACACCCCGTATTACAATATCAATAAAAAAGGAAATTGAGCTTGAGGGATAAAGAGTATTGCCGCAATAGGAAACCATCTTATGAGTACCCCGAAAAATCCTGAACAATTAGTATCAAACAGGCCTCAAAATGCAGGTAGTGCACAATTTCTCCCGCCGCATGAGTACAATCCCCTCCCGGTTAGTTCGACGGTCGGTTTAAATTAACGGATCTACTCATAGGGTAGCTTAATAACATTAAAAAGTTTTGCTATTCCGTTACTCCATTTCCTGCCTGAACCTGTTTAAAAGGTTTTTAACATCCATTTTAGCGTCAAGGTCCTCGGCGTCGGTTTTGTCGTCTTCGTCGGCATCGGTGTTAAATTCTTCGGGGTTATATTTAAAGATAGTCCAGTTACCATTTTGGTATTCAAGTGACGAAAGGCTTTCAACCCAATCGCCCGAGTTAAGGTATAATACAGAACCTGTTTTGTCGGTATTTTCAATCTCCCTGATCTCGGCGTGATGGATATGGCCGCAAATTACGTATTGGTAATTTTTATCAACAGCCAGGTCTGCAGCAGTTTGTTCAAACTGGTTAATGAATTTTACAGCTTCCTTAAACCTGGCTTTAACTTTTTGCGAAAAACTCATTTTTTGGCGACCCAAAGCGGTCAAAAACCAGTTAGTCATGCTGTTGATGAGTATAAGGGTATCGTAGCCTACCGCCCCCAGTTTGGCCAGCCATTTGGAGTGCTGCATGGTAACATCAAAAACATCTCCATGAAAAATCCAGGCCTTTTTGCCATCAATATTTAACACTACTTTATTGAGCAGTTTGAAGGAACCCAGGTCAAAATCGGCAAACTTGCGCAGCATCTCATCGTGGTTGCCGGTTAGGTAATAAACCGGAATGCCCTCGGTAACAAATTTTAATATGCGCCTAATCACTTTCATATGCGCCTCGGGCCAGTATGATTTACTGAACTGCCAAATATCAATAATATCGCCGTTAAGGATAAGTATCTTAGGCTTAATGCTTTTTAAATATTTAAGCAATTCTTTTGAATGACATCCATAAGTACCAAGATGCACATCGGATATTACTACAATATCTACTTCACGTTTTGCCATTAAAATTAGGGGGTTAATTGCACAGGCGGCAGGTTTTGCCGGTTATTGAATTTTAAATAAATACTAAACAAACGATTATTCGTCGTCTTCGTCCTCATTAACAGTTAATTCATAAGGGCTGATATAGAAGATGCCTACCAACAGCAGCAAAGCTATAACAACCAAATAAGTGTATTCAAAATTCATCACAATGATTTTTACAAATATCCGAAACCTAACATTATCACACTGTTAAGACTCTGTTAAATGTAAAAGGTTTCAAGCCTGCGATAATTTATTTTTGATGCGTTCCAACTGTTTTAAATGATGCTCCAGGTGTATCCGGATAAACCTAAACCACTGCCTGGCGTTAAGCATACCCAGCCGCGGATGTTTATAACGGCTTGCTGCAGACGATGCGTCAATAAGCGGTGCGGTAGCTTCCATTCGCTTACGGCATTTGATGATCAGGTTTTTGGCGTCCTCTTTGGTTATTTTTGCAGCCGGCAGTTTTTCGTTGATCACCGCAGGCGCTGTTACTTTCGGAAACCGGGCTAACAGTAATAAAATCCGGCCTCCCCATGTCACGCCATCTTTAGTTGGCGGACAACTGCCATGCGCGCACCTTTCCAACGCTATTGACGAACCTAAGGTAGCCTGTAATATATGGCTGTAAACCTCGGCATATGACCAGCCACCGCCCGGCGGCGTTTCATTAAACTGGTCATCGGGAATAGTATCCAGCTTTTCGCGGTAGCTATCAAGGGCAGCGTTAATATAGCGGCTTTCTTTGGCGGTGCTCATGATGTTAAAGGTAGTGCTTTTAAATGATGTACCATAACAAACCCGGGCTATCTCATTTTTCAGTTATACGCAGGTATGCTTATATTTGGCTTGTCGCGTTTTAATCAAATCATCCAACCTAAGCATGAAATACATTTGCCTTTTCCTATGTTTTTTAATAACCCAGCAAATCCTGGCACAATCAAAATTGCCTGTTATAAAAGCTACATCTAAAAGTGTATCTATAAACGATGGTGGCTATTTTGATAAAAATGTATGGTCGCTGTCGCCAACAGCCAGGCCCGATATTTTTACTGCTGACAGAACCCGAAAAACAAAATGGGTTACATTTTATACCGATATTGATTCCATCAGGGTAAAAGTAAAACCGGGTACAAGGTTCAATTTTATCATCCTGCTAAATGGTACAGATTCCTGCTACACCCAAATTGCCAGTGCCATCCCGCCCGGTGATAAAATAAAGAATACGGCAGTTACCCACGATACCATTCCTTTTACCCTAACCGGCTTTAATGCCATTAAGATAGTTGCCGTTATTAATAATACCGATACATTGAACCTGCACTTTGATATCAGCTCATTTGATTTTCATTTAACCAGGGATGCCATTTTGCACAAAACAAAATTATTATCAAACCAGCCCGATGCCATAGCCGGTAAAACCAGGCCCAATTACAACAAGCTTAACAAGGTTTTTAAGCTGCAAATGGGTAGCCTGGTGGTAAACAACCCCGAGGTGCTTACCACCAACATAACGGCACATGAAATGGATGGCCGTATTGGCTGGAACGTATTTGAAGGCAAACAGGCAGAGGTGGATTATGATCATAACCTGCTGATTATCCATTCTGAATTACCCCGCGATTTAAAAGGTTATATTAAATCAAAAATGATGTTCGCACGTTCGTTTCCGTCCATTAAAGGCACGTTTTTAATAAACGGCAAAAAACATGCGGGTAATTTCAGTATGGATATAGGATCTGAACAAGCCATCATTTTAGATAGTACCTGGGCCGCAAGAGAAAAATTTGCCGCCAATTTAAAACTCATTCGCACCGTTATACTCCACGATCCGCGGGGAGCAGAATATGAAACAAAGACTGTATTATCGCCGGCCTTTAAATTGAACGGCTTTAACCTTACCGATATCCCTACCCTGATATTAGGATCTAAAAATCCGTTTGGTTTTGAGATAAACTATTTGGGCAATGATTTGTTAAAACGTTTTAATATGATCCTTGATTTTAAAAACGATTACCTGTACTTAAAGCCAAATAAGTTAGCCAATATGAAGTACAGGGATAACTCCTGACGCCGTAAAATAACCATATGTCAATTTACTCAAAAGAACTTATGTATGGCCCAATGGCTGTTTTTACAATTAAATTGGATAATATTGTATTTATAGAAGTATTAGCACTTTAATATTGATGAAAAAAGCTTTAATAACGGGCATTACTGGTCAGGATGGCGCATACTTAGCTGAGTTTTTACTCAAGAAAGGTTACGAAGTACATGGCGTAAAAAGAAGATCGTCGTTATTGAATACGGACAGGATTGATCATTTATACACCGATCCGCATGAGGCTGATGTAAAGTTTAAACTTCATTACGGCGACCTTACCGATTCTACCAACCTGATCAGGCTGGTTCAGGAGGTACAACCCGATGAAATTTATAACCTGGCCGCCCAAAGCCATGTTAAGGTAAGCTTTGATACCCCCGAATATACCGCCAATGCTGATGGTATAGGTACACTTCGCATTTTAGAAGCGGTAAGGCTGCTTGATCTTACCAAAAAAACCAAAATATACCAGGCATCCACATCCGAGCTTTATGGGCTGGTGCAGGCCGTGCCGCAAAGCGAAACCACACCTTTTTATCCAAGATCGCCGTATGCAGTGGCAAAAATGTATGCCTACTGGATAATAGTGAACTATCGCGAAGCTTATGGAATGTATGCCTGCAATGGTATTTTATTTAACCATGAAAGCCCTATACGGGGCGAAACATTTGTCACCCGCAAAATTACGCGGGCAGCTTCAAAAATTGCATTAGGCTTGCAGGATTGCCTGTATGTAGGCAATTTGTCGGCACAACGCGATTGGGGGCATGCCAAGGATTATATTGAGGCCATGTGGCTAATGCTGCAACAGGAGAAACCCGAAGATTTTGTAATAGCTACCGGTGTAACTACCACCGTACGCGATTTTATAAAAATGGCTTTTAACGAGTTAGGCGTCGAAGTTGAATTTAGCGGCCGGGACGAGCATGAACGCGGCGTGATTATTGATATTGATGAACAGCGGGCTTTTGAACTTGGTTTAAACCTCGATTTTTTACGGTTCGGGCAAACGGTTGTTAAGGTTGACCCCAGGTATTTTAGGCCTACAGAGGTTGACCTGTTAGTTGGCGATGCCACAAAGGCATTCGAAAAATTAGGCTGGAAACCTAAATATGATTTAAAGGCCCTGGTTACCGATATGATGCATTCTGACTTGCATTTGGTAAAAAAAGACGAGTATTTAAAAAAGGGTGGCTTCGCAACCCTAAATTATTTTGAATAACAAAAAATTGATTGATCAATTCTACATATGAAGAAAATATTTACCGCTATCATATTATTTGTTTTAACAGGCGGGATTGTAAAAGCCCAGTCTGATTATCAACCTTATTCGTACCAGTTTTACCAAAAACTTAACGAAGATGTGTACTCTACCAAAACCCGGGTGCATAGTTCTTTAAAACCTTTTTTGAACGATTCGTTATTGAAACATCACTATGATTCGCTGATGAACAGCGCAGGTGGTTTTAAAGGCCGCTTTTTTAGTGAGCATCAAATAGACGTTAAAAGCAATAAGGCCACATTTTATGCCGATCTGCTGCCCGATTTTAATCTGAGCCGCGACTTTTCGGGTAAAAAAAATACAAGTTTTGGCTCATTGGGCTTGCAGATTGGCGGTACCGTGGGGAGCCAGTTATCGTATAACATAACCGGTTACGAAAACCGGGCGCAGCTGCCAGAATACCTGGCTACTTACACCAACCAGGTGGGCATAGTACGCGGCCAGGCATATGGCAGCCTTTATGGCAGCGAGTATCGGTGGTCGTACATTACTGCATTGGTATCTTACACTCCAAATAAATATTTAAATGTAAGCGCCGGACGCGATAAAACGTTTATTGGTGATGGTTACCGGTCGGTACTTTTATCTGATTACGCATCGCCCTATCCGTTTTTTAAAGTAACGGCCACACTGGGCGATGTAAGGTACATGGCCATGTGGACTTATATGGACGATCCTTTATCGGCACGGGTTGACAACAACGATCGTAAGAAATTTGCCGTATTCCACTATTTAGACTGGAACGTAAGCGACCGCCTGGCTTTAGGATTTTTTGATTCGGTTATATGGGGTGCCAAGGACGATGAAGGCCACCAACGTGGGTTTGATTTTACCTATATCAATCCGCTGATATTCCTGAGGCCTGTTGAGGCATCCAACGGATCGCCGGATAATGCCTTATTGGGTTTTACCGGCAGGTATAAAATTACCGACGGTATAACGGCTTATGGCCAGTTTGCATTAGATGAATTTGAAAGTAAAAACTTTTTCTCCAGTAACGGCAGCTCCCGTAACAAATATGCCTGGCAAATTGGTTTCAGGGGAGCAAACCTTTTTGCCGTTAAAGGCCTTAACTATTTAATTGAAACCAATAACGTTAAGCCATATACCTATTCGGAACGCAGCTCGGTACAAAACTATGCTGATAATGGCGAGCCGTTGGCACACCCATGGGGAGCAAACCTGCGCGAGGTTGTGGGCTTGCTGAATTACTCGTACAAACGGTTTGACTTTAGCGGTGAGCTTGATTACGGTCATTATGGCTTAGATATAAACGGCATGAATTACGGTAAGGATCTTTTTCAGTTATACGTCGACCCATCAAGGCAATATGGTAACTATACCGGCCAGGGCCTAACCACCAACATGGTTTTCCTGGAGGGGAAAATAGCTTATTTATTAAATCCTAAATATAACCTGCGCATTGAGCTTGGTGGCCTTTACCGTAGCGAAAAGAATGACCAGTTTCACGATAAAACTGCTATGCTGAGTTTTGGTATCCGTAGTTCGTTCAGGAGCATGTATAATGATATTGCAAGTTATAAGGCGCATTAATGAGTTGGTTACGCAAGTCATGATTCCAAAAAAACTACCTGCCGGAGAAAGACTTACGAAGTTTTAAAAACTTCGTAAGTCTGAATTTTTTCAACTTGCTGCGTGTATTTTCTTGTCTGGCGAAAACAATCAGCCTCCTACAAATGCCTCGATTGATACCCCCTCACCCAAAAACTAACCACCGCCAAAAATACGTTCAGTCCTAAAATAACAGCCATATAAATGATGTGGTTATCGTGCGGCAGCGCACCCAGGTAGTCAACAACGGGTATGGCCTGGGTAAGGGCGTAAGTGAGCAAAAAGAAAATGATCTCGAACAGCTTTTTACCCTTACTTATAATTCCAATGCAAACAGCTAATAAAACAATGCAAACAGCCCCGCTGATGATATTGAAGATGGCGTAGCCGTTGCCGGCAATTACATAACGCAATATCAACGGAAATGCTAAAACGATACCTAATATCACCCCTGCCAGTATTTGGGCTGGCAACATACGCTGTAACGGTTTGTAGGATGCGTAGGCAAAATAATGCAAGCGGTAGGTTTCTTCTTTGGTAGCCAGTTCAGACCATCGCGTTACCTGCAAAAACCAAAGTACAGGCAATATATACATGTGCGAAATACCTATCGGCGCAAACAGCATGCTTAGAGATACACTGGCAATAATGAGCCATAGCCATTTAGATCCTTTGCGCACCAGTAACAGTAATTCGGTTTTAACGAACGGTAATATGCTATAGTCGGTAACCAATGGCGGCATAAGCGCGCGGTTAATGCCGGTGGCTGCAAACGCAGGCGTTGCCGGCTTCTGCTCGTTAGCAACCACTTTTTTCTTTTTACTTACAGCTTGCTTAAAATCAAACCGGTGGAAAAAGAATGACGACAGGTAAACCAAACCCACTGATAGCATAAGCCATAATAAGCGGCTTACTAAAAACAGGCCGGTTATAGTTATACCGTTCCACTCAAATATCCGGAAGCCTCGTTTACTGTTGAAAGTGAAACCGAGGTTAACCCCATCAATATGTTGGTGATATTGGGTGTTTACCTGGTTTTTGATGCTGGTTGTCATGGTGCGTACACCATACGGATCAATAATAACTGCAAGTGCTTCGCTTTTTTGTCCGTTAACGTTGGCTATCAATGCGCCAAAAAAGAAAAAAAACGCGATATATTGCAGGATGCTTTTTCGGCCCAAAAACACTTCGGCTACTATCGCCAACGACGATATAAAAACCATGGCTGGCACTACAAACAGCAAATAAGGGATAATGAAATTGCTGATAATAAAGGGCGAGCCACTGGTGCGCACAAAAAACATGATGATACTTACTATAAAAGTGCAGCCGGCAATGGTGAGCAGCACCAGTAAATTACTGAGCATTTTGCTAAGCAGGTAACCAAAATTGGTAATGGGCGTGGTTGCAATAATTAGGCCCACTTCGGTATCAATATCTTTTTTAATGCCGCCGTTTACCAAAAAGAAACCATAAAGCGACAGCATAATAGCGGTCATCATCCCCGAAACATAACCCACCCAGGCCGAGTTATAAACACCTTTAAAGCCAACAACGTTTAAGGTGGTATATGAAGCCGAAGGCGGTGGCACAAATGAATAGGCCGCGTAAAAAGTAATAGCCAGGGTAATCAGGAAAGCGTAGCTGCGCGTGCGCTGCAGGTAGTCGGCTTTAATAATGCTGTAAATGTATCTCACGGGGCTTAGTTGTTATTTTGCGTTAAAAACAAATAAGCATCTTCTAAACCGGCATTTACAGCTATTGCCCCCATTTCCGGCTGCCCGGTTCTGGTAATAAAACGAACCCTGGTTTTATCCTTTTGCCGGCTTGTATCAATAACCTGGTGTTTGGCGCGGATGCCGGCAATTTCATCATTACTCACCAGCACTTCAAATACTTTACCATCAACCAGTTTTATAATATCCGGCTGGGCAGCCTTATTAAGCAGTATGCCATTTTTCATGACAGCAACTTCATCGGCAATAGTCTCAATGTCCGAAACGACGTGCGATGACAGGATGATGATACAATCGGTGGCCAGTTCAGAGATCAACTGCCGAAACCTTACCCGCTCCTCAGGGTCGAGGCCGACGGTGGGTTCGTCAAATATCAGTACTTTAGGGTCATTAAGCAGGGCCTGCGCTATGCCAATCCGTTGTTTCATTCCTCCCGAGTAGGTACCTATCGGGCGTTTGGCATCCGCCGTTAAATTAACTCCTTCTAACAGCAAATCTATCCGCTTGCGCAAGCCATTGCCACCTACCCCTTTCATCGCTGCTATATATTCTAAAAACTCGTAGGCGTTAAGGTTAGGATAAACCCCAAAATCCTGCGGCAGGTAGCCCAATATTTTGCGGATTTTATCAGGATTGGCAACAATATCCTCGCCATCTAAAAATAAAGTACCCTTGGTAGGTCTGCTAATAGTGGCAATAATTTTCATCAGCGTTGATTTGCCTGCGCCATTGGGCCCAAGCAGGCCCAATACACCTTTTTCAATGGTGATGGAGTAATCGGTAAGGCCGCTTTTATGCTGGTTATATTGTTTGGTGAGATTTTTTATGACTAAGGACATGGGTATGTTTTTATGCCCAATAAGATGCCCGTTGCGGATTTAAGTTACATGCACCGGCGAATTTAAAATCCTGGTGCTTGTTCAGTTGAAGTATTCAAATCAAACTTTTTGACAGCGTCTTTATGCCGTAACAATCTTTAGCCATTTAAATATCCCTAAAACATTTCATTTTACTAAATTGCCCCTAATTCTATTTACATGAAAATATTGTTTGCCATACAGGGAACCGGCAATGGACATATAAGCCGGGCCCGTGAAATTGTGCCTTTATTACAGCAGTATGGCGAGGTTGACCTGCTGGTGAGCGGCACCGAGGCCGAGGTATCATTATCACAGCCTTTGAAGTACAGGTTTCACGGGGTTAGTTTTGTTTTTGGCACCAATGGCGGGGTTGACAACTGGGCAACCTGGAAAATTATGAACCTGCGCCAGTTTTGGCACGACTTGCGCCACCTCCCCTTAAAACAATACGATTTGGTAATTAATGATTTTGAACCCGTAAGCGCCTGGGCCTGTAAACTTCAGCGCGTTCCATCGGTATCGTTAAGCCATCAGTGTTCCTTTGTATCGCCCAATACGCCCCGGCCCGAAAAAAAGGATCCCTTTGCACAATGGCTGTTAAAAAATTATTCGCCCACCACCTATCATGTAGGCTTCCATTTTGAGCGTTACGATACTTTTATAAATACGCCCGTAATCCGCAGCGAAATACGCCAGATGCAAACCAGCAACCTGGGCCATTACAGTGTTTACCTGCCCGCTTATGATGATAAAACATTATTAAAACATTTAGGCGCTGTAAAAGACGTAAAATGGCAGGTGTTTTCAAAGCGGCAAAAAACGCCCATGCAAGCCGGCAACGTTGAGATATTCCCGGTAAATAATGAAGCCTTTAACAAAAGCCTGGCCAGTTGCGAAGGCCTGCTAACCGGTGGTGGGTTTGAAGGCCCCGCCGAGGCACTGTTCCTGGAAAAGAAGGTAATGATGATACCCATGAAAGGCCAATACGAGCAGCAGTGCAACGCCCTGTCGGCCTCGAAGCTGGGCGTTCCTGTAGTTGCCGAAATCAATGATACCTTTGGAAGTCACTTAACTAAATGGATTAACGACGATAAAAAGATCATTGTTGATTTCCCGGATGAAACCGCGCAGATAGTTGATAAGCTGGTGAAGCAGTATGCGAGATAGTATTAGCCCGTTAATTGCCTCTTATGTAATTTGTTGTAATGCTAATTATCGATTTATCTATTGATTTGAAACAAATTCGATAGCTTTACATCTAAATACCATGGAAGGCAATAAAATAATCAATACAGTTACTAATTTATTTAAAGGTGCAGACGACCGGGACTGGGCGTTAATACAAAGCACACTGGCCCCTGTGGTTATGATCGATTATTCGTCAATGAGCGGTTTGGGCCCAATTGAACTTTCTCCTGCACAGGTAGTAGATAACTGGGCTTCGTTTTTGCCCGGTTTTGATAAAACCCATCACCAGCTTTCGGCATTCAGGGTGCAGCTTAACGGTAAGGCAGCCGATGTTTTTTACAGTACAGTAACCGACCATTTTCTTGACGATCAGGTTTGGACCGTTACCGCAACTTACCACACCAAGCTGGCAAAGCATGACGATACCTGGTTAATTACCTATCATAAAATTAATTTTGAAAGCCATAGCGGCAATGTAAACCTGCCCAAACAGGCTCACCAGGTTATAGCCGATAGGAAAGCTGTGCAGTAAATTTTGTAGTTGCCATCCCTTTAAATATTGCGGAGCGTTCAATCCTAAACAGGCAATAATTTCAATTGTGTTTTGACATGCTTCAGGTTCTGCAAAAAAACAAATTAAAGCCTTCCGGAATCTGAAAAACTTTGCGTCGAAGGCAAGCTTTTAAAAAAATTCAAAATTATTTTGCGCAAAGTTACTAACCCGTAAAGAAGAAACAGGCAAATCACCCTGCATCTTCACGCGAACTAAACCTTATCAATTTTAAAAGCGGTTCTGCTCCTAAAACCCTTAATCCAAAAAACTTTTATCTTTGCTCCCCTAAATGAAATATCTAATAGTAGGACTTGGGAATATAGGCCCCGAATATGCTGATACCCGGCATAATATAGGCTTTATGGTTTTGGATGAACTGGCTAAACAGGAGAGCGCCAAATTTTATAATATGCGCCTGGCCTATTATACCGAGGTATCCTTCAAAGGCCGTACCCTTTGCCTCATTAAACCTACTACCTTCATGAACCTGAGCGGTAAAGCGCTTAACCATTGGATGAAGGATTTAAAAATCCCGCTGGAAAATGTGCTGGTTATTGTTGATGATATTGCCTTGCCCCTGGGTACCCTGCGCTTAAAACCTAAAGGCAGCGCTGCAGGGCATAATGGCTTAAAACATATTGAAGCAACACTTGGCCATAACAATTACGCGCGCCTGCGTTTTGGAGTAGGCGATAACTTCCCTAAAGGCAGGCAGGTTGATTATGTTTTGAGTGGTTTTGACGATGATGAGAAACCCGAACTGCCTGCGCTGATTGACCGCTCGATAGAAATGGTGAAGAGTTTTTGTACCATCGGTACCGAACTAACCATGACCAGGTTTAACAAATAAAAAATTACCGCCTCACAACTAACTAATTAGTTAAATAATGTTAAATACTTTCCAAGTGTTGCAACACTTGGGTATCTTGCTGCGTCATATCACCTAAATTCCTTATGTATAAATTTGTACTCACAGTAATTTGCTGTTGTTTCTCTATACTTACGATAGCGCAAAGCCCCGTCCCTTCCAATATTACCGTTAAAGGTACTGTTATTGATTCGGCGGCAAATAAGCCTCTGGGCTATGTTACCGTTGTTTTGCAGGATGCCGGTACAAAGGCATCGGTAAAAAGTACCCTTACAAAAGACGATGGCAGCTTTGAACTTAAAGCGCCCGAAGGTAAAACTTACCAGATGGCGGTGGCATTTATTGGCTTCGCTACTAAAACGTTTCCGATAAAACCTGCCGGTACAACGGTTGATGCAGGCAAAATATATATGTCGGCAGCCAGCAAGCAACTGGGTGAAGTGAGTGTTACGGCCGTAAGGCCCGTAATGAAACAGGAGGTTGACCGGCTTACTTATGATGTGCAGGCCGACCCGGAAAGTAAAGCGATATCTGCACTGGATATGATGCGTAAGGTGCCTTTGCTATCGGTTGATGGAGACGACAAGATCAAGCTAAAAGGGAGCGGCAATTACAAGATATTGGTAAACGGAAAAGCATCAGCTCTGATGGCTAAAAATCCGTCGGATGTGTTAAAAGCGATGCCAGCTACCAACATTGAAAGGATAGAAGTGATTACCACACCACCGGCAAAATACGACGCGGAGGGTTTATCGGGCATCATCAATATCATCACCAAAAAAAATGCCGACCAAGGCTATAATGGCAGTATCAATTCGCGCTTTAACAGCATTTGGGGGCCGGGATATAACTTAAATGCTACAGTAAAGCAGGGCAAGTTCGGCTTGTCGGGCTATGCAGGTTTTGGTAATCAAAACCGGGTTAGCAATAGTACTCAAAGTTCGCAAACACAAAATCTTACGCAATCGGTATTGAATCAAAACGGCGATGGCTCGTTTGAAGGTAAATACAAATATGCCAATGCCGAATTAAGTTACGAGTTGGATAGTTTGAACCTGCTTACCGGTTCGTTTGAACTTTTTAGAGGGAATTTTAATCAGACAGGCGATCAGACGTCTACACAAATAAAAAGCGATGGCAGTGTTGCCCAGGCTTACCGCAGCTTAAATGACGGGATAAACCATGATAAGGGGACAGACATATCTGTTAATTACCAGTTAGGCTTCAAAAATAAAAAGGACGAGTTGCTTACCGCTTCCTATAAATACAGCTACTCGCCAAGTAATCAATACAATAGCAATAGTTTTAGCGAAAGGGTAAATTTTGATGCCATCAATAATCCAAATTTCAGGCAGTATAATAACGCAGGTAACAAAGAGCATACCTTTCAGTTAGATTATGTATACCCCTTTAAAAAGGTGAACCTGGAAGCCGGCGGTAAAGTTATACTGCGTAATAATTTTAGTGATTACAGGCGCGAGAACCAGGATGCCGGTACCGGGGATTATGTTGTTGATGCCAATCAAACTAATACATTTGATTACCACCAGGATGTGTACAGCGCCTACAACTCGTACCAGGTAAAATTTACTAAATGGACAGCCAAGGGTGGTTTACGCCTGGAGCATACCCAGGTAAACGCCGATTTTACCGGTACGCCGCTGGATAGGGGATACAACAACCTCATCCCGTCAATATCCATACAACGCAGCTTTAAAACAAGCAGTTTCAATTTCGGATTTACCCAGCGCATCCAGCGCCCGGGTATATACCAGCTAAACCCTTTTATTGATAACTCAAACCCTAAGTTTGTAACTACCGGTAACCCGCAGTTGCGGCCCGAACTTAACAATACATTTGAGCTTACTTACAGTAATTTTTCAAAAGGATCAATCAACGCCGGGCTAAGCTACGCGTTCTCCAATAACTCTATCCAAAATGTGAGTACCCTGATTGATACCGTTACTTATACCACCTATCAAAATTTAGGCAGCAATCGTACCCTTGGCCTAAACCTGAATACCAATTTTAATATTACCAAAAAGTTTACCGTAAGTATCAATGGCGAAATTTCGCACATCTGGCTCAAGGGAACTTATAACGGCAGCTTTTATACCAACGACGGCTATACCGGCCGCGCTTTCGGAAACCTTGCCTATAAATTTGATGGCGGCTACCGGCTGGCGCTTGACGCAGGTTTCTTTAGCGGCGATGTAACGCTGCAAGGAAAATCCAGCAACTTTATATTTAACTCCTACGTGGCCTCGAAGGAATTTTTCAAGAAGACGTTTACCGTGTCGCTGGTTGCTAATAATCCCTACAGTAAATACCGTACTTATCATGGCTACACCCGCTCCAATGATTTTTATAATACTTACAGCGGTACCAACCCTTACCGTAATTTTGCCATCAGGCTTAATTATAAATTTGGCAAGCTTAACGGCGACATTAAAAAGAACCAGCGTGGTATCAATAATGATGATACCAAGGGTGGCGGTAGTAAAAGTGGTGGCGGAAATCAATAGCTTTGCGGTATGAAAGTTTACGGAATTACCAATTGCAATACAGTAAAAAAAGCCCTCGACTGGCTTAAAGCAAACAAAGTTGATTACGATTTCCAGGATTTCAAAAAACTGGGGGTCAGTACCGAAAAGCTACAGGAGTGGGACACAAAAGCAGGATACGAAAAATTCATGAACAAGCAAGGCCTAACCTGGAAACAGCTTGACCCGGCTGTTAAAGAAAGCATAAAAACCAATACCGATGCCCTGCAACTACTACAGCAAAAAACCAGCATGATTAAACGCCCCGTTATTGAAGATGGCGGTTTCTTGTTTTTTGGCTTTGATGAAAAGGTATATGCCGATCATTTTTTGAAGAAATAGAAGAAAAAGGAATTAAGGCTGTAAGTTTTTGTATTACCGGGTGCAAATAGTGAGGCAATGATGCACGAAAGGTGCATCATCGGTAATATTCAAAAAATCAGGCAAAATTCTCATTCCAGGGTTTAATAAGGCAATTAAACCTACCTGACTGATAGCCTATTGCAAGGCAAATCAATAATTCACTAATTCAGTCATTCACTAATTAACAAACACGTAACAATCATTTTACGGGCTGTTTAAAAAAGCTTTTTTGTGTATACTTGCTTTGTATTCTCAAAATTGACTGAAATGAATTTAAAACTAATGGCCGGTTTAAGTACGGCCTTTATGATGGCTATTGCTGCCGTTAACGCGCAACAGGCACCAACCCCTCCTCCAGCAGCCGCACCTGCATCTGATTACAGTTATCATGAAACCTTTGGCCCGCCATTTTATACTAAAAATGGTACCGAGTTCCGCGCAGCCGATGGGCAGCCTGGTCCAAAATATTGGCAAAACCGTGCCGATTACGCTTTGGCCGCCACTTTGGATGATAAAAACAACCTGATTACCGGTTCGGAAGTTTTAACTTATACCAACAACAGCCCGCAAAACCTGAGTTTTTTATGGATGCAGCTGGATCAGAATTTGTTTAAGTTAGATTCCCGCGGTACAGCAATTGTTCCGCCAACCGGTAGCCGGAACTGGGGCCGCGGCGAAGCGTTTGATGCGGGTTACAAAATAAAATCGGTAAAAGCTGTTGATGCAAAAGGCGGCGCTACCGATGTGAAATTCCTGGTAAGCGATACCCGTATGCAGGTATTTTTGCCAAGACAGGTAACTGCCAATGGCGGTAACGTAAAGCTGAAAATAGAATATTCGTTTGTATCGCCCAATTACGGATCAGACCGTATGGGATACCTGGACGATAAAGCCTCAAAAAACGGCAAAATTTATACTGTAGCCCAGTGGTACCCACGTATGTGCGTGTACGATGAAGTAATGGGATGGAATACGCAGCCTTACACAGGTCCGGGTGAGTTTTACCTGGAGTATGGCGATTTTGACCTGAGCATTACCGCTCCGGCAAACCACATTGTAGTTGCCTCGGGCGAATTATTGAACCCTGCCGAGGTGTACACGCCTGAGCAGCAAAAACGCTGGGCGCAAGCCGCTGCAAGCGAAAAAACGGTAGTTATCCGTTCGGCAGCTGAAGTTACCGATCCTAAATCGCGCCCGGCCGGTAAATCAACGCTTACCTGGCACTTTAAAATAAAAAACGCGAGGGATGCTGCATGGGCGTCATCGGCCGCGTTTATTGTTGATGCCGCTAAAATGGATTTGCCAAGTGGTAAAAAGTCTATCGCTATTTCGGCATATCCAGTTGAGAGCGATGGCATTGATGCCTGGGCCCGTTCAACAGAATATGTAAAAAAGTCTATCGAATATAACTCCCAAAAATGGTTTGAATTTCCTTATCCTGCCGCAGCAGCAGTTGCAGGCATTGTTGGCGGTATGGAATATCCAGGTATTGTTTTCTGCGGATACAGGGCCAAAAAAGCCGGCCTTTGGGGCGTTAACGACCATGAGTTTGGTCACACCTGGTTCCCGATGATTGTGGGCTCAAACGAGCGTTTATATGGTTGGATGGATGAAGGTTTCAATACTTTCATCAATACTCTTTCGACTGCTGATTTTAACAACGGTGAGTATGCCCGCAAACCTGGCGATATGCATAAAATTGGCGATACCTATACCCGGCCTGGCCTGGAGCCAATGCTAAGCCAGCCCGCTAACCTTAAAGAAAGGAACACCGGTACATTACTATATTCAAAACCAGGTGCCGGCCTTACTTTATTGCGCGAGCAAATTTTAGGCCCCGAACGTTTTGATTTCGCTTTCCAAACCTATATCAAACGCTGGGCATTCAAACACCCAACACCTGACGACTTTTTCCGTACCATAGAGAATGCATCTGGTGAGAGCCTGCAATGGTTCTGGAGAGGCTGGTTCCTGAATAACTGGCGTTTGGATGTTGCTGTAAGCGATGTTAAGTATGTTGATAACGATGCTACTAAGGGCGCCATGATAACCATTGATAATCTTGGTAAAATGGCTATGCCGGTAATATTGGAAATAAAAACAAAAAGTGGTAAAGTGGATAGGATGAAATTACCTGTCGAAGTTTGGGAACGCAATGCCACCTGGACGTTTAAATATCCATCAACAGAAGAAATTGAATCTGTTACCTACGATCCTGATAAAGTTTTACCGGATTACAACCCCGACAATAACGTTTGGACAAAGAAGTAACAATACAAAAAACCCGGTTAACGCCGGGTTTTTTGTTATAAACACGGCCACCTATTGGTATTTTAACTTTGGCATATGGATGACAAAAACAGGTGCATATGCGTTATTCTACTTTCCAGGCAATACTACAGCCGCCAGGCTGAGCAGAAATACCGCATATAAAGTCGATCGACGAGAGTTTCCCGGCGTGCCAAACGATGATTAAGCAAAAACAAAACCTGTTACTAAGCAATTAAAACGCCTGTCCCAATGCGGCGTAAAAGCCACTTTGCCTTTTTTCGCCTGGATTTTTCTGCCCTACCCCATAATCAGCGCGAATGCTGAGACCTTTTTCAATGTCGAAAAAGTATCGTACACCACCGCCATAATTAGGTTTAAGTTGCGCCCAGCTAAAGCTTTTGTTGAATACCTCGCCCGTGCCTGCAAAACCTACAAGGCCAATACGCGGACTTAGCCGATAGCGTAGTTCGGTTTGGCCGGCAAGCAAATTCCGGTCGCGGTAACGACCGTTGTAATAGCCTCGCATGAGTTCGTCATTCCCCAACGCCGGCAACCAGTAAAATGGCGAACTACGACCGGTAAGGCTCTGTTCCTGTATATCTACACCTAAAACCAGCTTTTTTGCCAAAGCGAAAAACTGTGAATACTCTATATTTAAAAAGCCTCCATTATAACCTTTATTGCCAAATCCCTTAATTATTTCAAAAGAGCTGGTAATTATCATACCTTTTGTAGTGTACGTATTGCTGTTGCGGCTATCATATGTGATACTTGGGCCAAGATATATATTACTGCCCCCGCCATGGTTTTCTACCCTCCGGTCGGTGTAAAAAATAGTATTCTTTGGTTCGGGAGGTATCTTATATCGAATAGCACCGGCTACAATACCCGCATAAAGCCTGTCAGACAGCTTCTTTTCTACACCTAAATATCCTTTAGTCCGTTTTTGACCAATACGCGCCGCATCAGCGCTGCGGGTATTATTACCAATGCCATAAAAGTTGAAAGGAAAGTTTATGAAACTAATGCCGGCAGTATAATGGTAGCCATTATCGGGCGTCCAATAGCTAATATTTAAACTTAAGCGGCTTTGGCCTTTGGTGGTTACGGTGCCATATCCAAAAACACTTGATACCCGGGTGTTGCTTTTTAATGAATCGCTATAAAAAGAATATAGGCCTGCACCGCCCACTTCGAGGCCGGTTTCGGGGGCAGAACTCAGCGCAGGTAAAATTACGAAGCTGCTTTTTTTTGTGCTATCCTTGTTTAAATACATTTTACGCAAAAATTTCGGAAGAATTTGCGTTTGTGAAAAAGCACTTTGCAGGCAAAATATCAGCAGCAATGAGATAACAAATGTTTTCATATAATCGCAGCTAATATAACCTCAATTTTTTTATAAGATTGCCATGGCTTTGGCATTTTAAACTAAAAAGCTGCACGTGTGGTATGCCCAGTTTCCTAAAACCCGGGTATCTGTATATAAACAGGTAAATATATTGATGGTATACCGAAGAGAAAGCCCAGACCTCCTGAATTCTGATAAGCTAATTATAGTTAGTTGTAGCGTACAGAATATTTCCCCTATACTCAGAAATTAGTTTTTCTTCCGCTCTTTACACTCGCCAGCTCAACTGTTCAGCGTTCGATTGCAGTTTTAAAGATCATGCCATGCCACCTTTTAGGGACTGGCCTAATTACATCTTCAACTTTTTACGACGCTATTGTATGTGCATTGCGCTGGGCACCTAAGCTTTTAACCTGCATGGCAATTCCGTCGGCATCAAAACCGCATTCGGCCCAAAGTTCAGGTTGTTCGCCATGCTCAACTATCCTGTCGGGTATACCTAATCGTTTCACCTGGGTTTTCTGATAGCCGTTATCGGCCATGAATTCCAGTATCGCACTGCCCATCCCGCCTTCAAGGCACCCGTCTTCAACGGTAATCACCTTATCAAATTTCCTGAATACTTCGTGTAACAACGCTTCATCAAGTGGCTTCACAAAACGCATATCGTAATGAGCAGGATAGTAACCCTCGTTATTTAGCGCAGCTATGGCTTTTATGGCCTCATTCCCGATGGCCCCAATAGATAGTATCGCTACATCCTCGCCGTCGCAAATTTTCCGGCCTTTACCTACAGGTATCGCTTTGAAGGGGCGTTGCCAGTCAACCATCACACCATTACCGCGCGGGTACCTAATTACAAACGGGCCCATGTTTTCCTGCTGGGCTGTGTACATCAGGTTACGCAGCTCTTCCTCATTCATAGGTGCTGATACCGTCATATTAGGAATACAACGCATATAGGCCAGGTCATAAGCGCCGTGGTGGGTTGGGCCATCGGCACCTGCAAAACCGGCGCGATCAAGGCAAAGCACCACGTTTAGTTTTTGTATGGCCACATCGTGTATCACCTGATCATACGCCCTTTGCATAAAGCTGGAGTAGATATTGCAAAACGGAACCAGGCCCTGAGTTGCCAAACCTGCCGAAAAAGTTACGGCATGTTGCTCGGCAATACCCACATCAAAAGCACGGTTAGGCATAGCCTTCATCATCAGGTTTAATGAACAGCCTGATGGCATTGCCGGCGTAATACCCATTATTTTAGGGTTTTGCTCGGCCAGTTCAATAATGCTATGGCCAAACACATCCTGGTATTTAGGTGGCTGTGGTTTATCGTATTTAGCTTTCTTTATCTCACCGGTAATTTTATCAAACAAACCGGGGGCATGCCACTTGGTTTGGTCTTTTTCGGCCAGGGCGTAGCCCTTACCTTTGGTGGTAACGCAATGCAATATTTTGGGTCCTGGAATATCGCGCAGGTCTTTTAAAACTTTCACCAGGTGGTTTACATCGTGGCCGTCTATCGGTCCAAAATACCTGAACTTTAAAGCTTCAAAAAAGTTGCTTCGTTTAAGCAGGGTACCTTTTATGCTTTTTTCTAATTTCTGGGCAATTTTAAACGCATCGGGGCCAATTGCCGATAGCTTGGCCAGCACGTGCGCGATGTCGTCCCTGAAACGGTTGTAGGGCTTGGAAGTAGTAATATCCGTAAGGTATTCCTTCAAAGCGCCAACGTTAGGGTCGATAGACATGTTATTGTCGTTCAGGATCACCAGCAGGTTGGAATTTTCGATACCTGCATGGTTCAAAGCTTCAAAAGCCATACCTGCTGTCATGGCGCCGTCGCCAATAACAGCAACATGCTGCCTGTCGGTTTCGCCTTTATAATGCGATGCCACAGCCATCCCTAAAGCAACAGATATAGATGTTGACGAGTGGCCAACACCAAAAGTGTCATATTCGCTTTCAGATCGCTTGGGGAAACCGCTGATGCCTTTATAAATCCGGTTGGTGTGAAATGCATCCCGGCGCCCTGTGAGTATTTTATGGCCATAAGCCTGGTGCCCTACATCCCAAACTAATTGGTCATAAGGGGTGTTTAAAACGTATTGCAATGCAACAGTTAGCTCAACAACACCCAGGCTGGCGGCAAAGTGCCCACCATTTACCGATACTACATCGACGATATACTGGCGCAGTTCCTGGCAAACTTGTTCAAGTTGATCTTCGTTAAGTTGCTTTAAATCAGAAGGGTAATTTATTTTCGATAATAAATCGCCGGCCGGTACCTGCATTGACATTTGTAATCTGTATTTAACTTACAAAGTAAACTAATTATTTATAAATAAAGCATATCGATTTGTATTAAAAAAGCGTCAGGAATTAAGCATCAAGAGGCAAGGCAAAACAGCCTTTTGTTTATGTTACCTGTCTACTCAAAAAATCTTGCCTCCTGATTCTTCATTCTTGATTCTCCTTCCCTATTTTTACAGTCATGACCGACGACAGCTTTGCCATAAGATTACCCCAGTTTGAAGGCCCGTTTGATCTGTTGCTGTTTTTTATTGAGCGCGATGAACTGGACATCCATGATATCCCCATTGCCAAAATTGCCGACGATTTTTTGAACTACATTCACCAGATGACCAGCCTGAACATGGAGCTGGCCAGCGAGTTTATTTTTGTTGCCGCAACGCTAATGCGCATTAAAGCCAAAATGCTGTTGCCCCGTTACGAAGCCGAAAATGCCGCAGATGATACCGATACCAAGGAAAACCTGATCCGTAAGCTGATAGAATATAAAAAGTTTAAGGAACTGTGCGACGAACTGCGTCCTTACGAGGAGGAGCGTTTTAAACAGGAGAAACGCGGTAACATTAAGCACGACCTGGAGCAAGTTGAAAAAGTAGTACTTCCGGGCGAAGAGCTATCAGAAATAAGCCTGTACAAGCTGATGATGGTGCACGAACGCCTGATGCGCAACTACCTTAACCGCAGCGAAGAGGTAAAGCATACCGTAGTTCAGTACCCTTACACTATCGAAAAACAAAAGCAAGCTGTTGCCGATCTGCTTAAGATCAACAAAATGCTCGATTTTAAGGCCTTAGCCAAAGAGTCGGAAAATAAAGTGCATTTTGTGTACAATTTTTTGGCTGTATTGGAGATGCTGCAACAGGAACTAATAGAAATACAAATAGGCCTGGGGTATAATAACTTTTGGATATCGCCGAAACAGATATGAGATGTTAGATTTGAGACAAAATATGGCCGGCGAAATGAAGGCTTATTTATGCCCGGGTTGCCGCTGTTATATTTTGAGGGCAGATCGGTTTTTAATGCTAAAAAAAGGTAACAGCAACCAATCTAATAACGAACTTTGCAGCGCGATGCGCAGTTGACTGGCGGATGTTGCTCTTTCGTGTCGCAAATGCATAATATCCAAATGAAAAATCAATCAGAAACTCCCCCTCCGAAATCCGAAATCAAAAAGCATATCTTTTTCGATCTTGATCATACCATCTGGGATTTTGATAAAAATGCCGAGGAGGCTTTGCATGAACTTTATCACCTTCACCAGCTTGAGCGCGTCGGCCTTACTTCCGCAGGCCTGTTTATTGAAACTTATACGCGCAATAACCACCAGCTTTGGGCAAAATACCATACCGGACAAATTACTAAAGATGAGCTGCGCGATGCACGTTTTAAACGCACCTTTACCGATCTTGGCCTGCACCCCGACCTGATGCCTGTTGATTTTGAAGACGCTTATGTGCAATTGTGCCCCACAAAAACAAACCTGTTTCCGCACGCCCATGAAACGCTCACTTACCTGCAATCAAAATATACGCTACACTTGATTTCCAACGGGTTTAAAGACTCTACCCGGATAAAAATTGCAGGCAGCAACCTGGCAGGCTATTTTAAAAATATCATCATCTCTGAGGATGTAGGGGTCAACAAACCCGATAAGGCTATCTTTCAACACGCGGTAGACCTTGCGGGTGCAACCAAGCATGAAAGCGTAATGATTGGCGATAGCCTGGAAGCCGATGTTTATGGCGCTTTGAACTTTGGTATGGACGCTATTTATTTTAACCCCTTTAATGTGCCAAAGCCCGACGATGTACCCGTACAGATAGGTCATTTGAAAGAGTTGGTGGGAATGTTTTAGGCTTTGGTATGCCGACAGTCAACGTAGAGCTTCAACTTTAAGCAAAATAGGACGGACCCGTTTACAATACTATTTTACAATGTTGGTGTTAACTTTTGCACGTCAAAAAACACTCCGTTTAAATGGTCAAAATCTCCATCGGTGGTAACTAGTTGTAACCCAAGCAACGCAGCTAATGAAGCGATCCATAAATCATTTTTGCCCATGTTCCGATGGGTAGAGAAAGGATAATCAACAAAAGCAGGATTTCGGCATTGAGAATAACTGTCGATCTCCGTGTATGTATTGACAAACATTTGGCTGATCTCAACGATATTAACGTTATCTAAAAACAAATTAAGTTTATTACGCCGGTTGATACCCCAGTTATTTTGTATTGCTATTGATTTGATCTCTGCTTCTGAAACTACAGAAATATAAATAGGAACACTATCAGGATTTAGTAAGCCAATGATATCATCGTAATTATTTGAGCGGATTAGAGTTAAAATGATGTTGGTATCAAATAATAAATTCACTACTTAGAATCTTTTAGATGCTGCATGGTTTGATCCCATTCTTGTTGGGTGAAGGGCTCAGCCGGGGGGGCATTTTTCAGAGCCTTAATTAAACTTTTATTGTTTTTGCCTGATTTTTTACCGAAGGCAGTTGCCCCGCCTGCAGCAAGTATTTCTTCGGGCGAATATGCCTTATGGGTTTTGAACAACCCGTTAGGTGGCAGCGTAATTTCGGGTTTCATTAAGACCTCCGTTTTAGTATCAAACAAATTTACAGAATATTTTGTGCAAAAGCCATAAGTCGCTTAAAACACATTATAGGTTTTTAAACAGAAGACATAGGCAAAGTGCAATTAAATCAACCTCAGCGCCTTAAAAGCAGCAAAGCAGTTTAACCCCAGACAGTAGCTCCCTTTACCTTCCGGCCACCTCATTTTCCAATTCCTGGTACCAATCTGCACCATATTTGCGGATTAGCGGGCCTTTTAAGAATTCGTGAACACGTACCTTTAGTTCATCGCCAAATGTGCAGGCGGGGCTGCAAATGCTCCAGCGGTCGTAATTTAACACATCAAACTCCGGGTATGCTGTGATACGGATGGGATATAAATGGCAGGAGATGGGTTTTTTCCAGGTAACAGCGCCTTCTTCATAAGCTTTTTCGATGCCACATTTAGTGATTCCGTTTTCCCAAATTACATAAGCGCATTCCTTGTTGGTGTCTACACAAGGGGTGGTGTAGTCGCCTTCAAAATCTTTTACATAAGTACCCACCTTTTCGATGGTTTTGATACCCTTGGCGGTTAGGTAAGGCTTTACTTTTGGATATATTTCTTTTAAAATATCAAGTTCGTCGGCGTTCAGGGGGGCGCCAGAATCACCTTCAAGGCAACAGGCGCCTTTGCATTTGTTTAAATTGCAAACAAAGTTTTCTTTTATCACATCCTCGTGCACCAACACGTTACCTACCTCTATCATACTTTAATTTAATTCATTATGGGGTTTAACGGATACTTCAATCCGCTTGCCGATTGAAGCTCCATTGTTATACTGCCTAAAATAACTTCAACATGTGCCTTTACAGGTATCCTGTTACCATCATTAGTTATCCAAAGGTACAACTTACTATCCTTACGAAAAATACGGCCAGGGATAATTGTGGGGTTAAATTTTAAACAGTTAAAAGTACCCATATCACATTTAATGGTTTCTGTACCTACGTAAGTGATATTCATTTTATGAAAGCCATCCTCTAAAAAATATTGCAGGTCAAATGTCTCCCCTTTTTTAAGTTTGGATACATCTATAGTACGGGCAAAATAATAAGCCGATACAAAATCATATGAATCGCCCTTATATGAAAATTCGCCTTTATTAGCGGTTACTTTATTGTCTTTCTGATCAAAGGTAGCCTTGTCGGTATGCTTCCATTTACCTTCGTGCCGGTCTTCACTGTAAAAGTAAGGTAACAATGTATTTTGATCTACATAAGAATCGTAGCGGTTGCGCACCTTGTAAAATATATCAAAGGTACCTGCTGTTTTTCCTTCGGCAATCAAATGAAAGGCGTTGCCCGGTAATTTTTTGTCGCTGGCCTCAATCCTTATATTGGCTTCGGCTGCCTTAAAAAAACCGTATTGCATTTTGTAGCTTAGTTTTTCGCCTACTTTAAACACAGGTTCAGTAACTTTTGCAAGTTCCTGTGCAAAGCCCGAAGTGTAAAACAATACAAAAAACAAGGAGCATGAGAAGATTTTTTTCATTAATATTTGCTTTTTAACTGAGCCAATTTGTGTTTATAACCGGCACATGAATATGACAATCGATACTATAAATGGTTTAAACCCATTTTTATTGCCTGAGCCGGAAACTATTGATCAGGGGGATTCAATCAAAAAGCAAATAGTTAATATTAATCTTTACGCTTATAAATTGGCACTGTAGAGCATGGTTCGCCAAACATGATGCTTTTTACTATCGGGGTTAATTTTTTGGTAAGCTCCACATAGGCCGAAACTGGGACTGCTATATCTCCGCATCCTTTTAATACAATACGCTGGCCAGCGTATTGCTCCAGATCGGCTTTCGCTATCTCCTTTTCAAACAAAACTGTTTCTAATACATCCGCGTTCCCAAAAACAACCTCGCGGGCATAAGGGGCCATCCGGTTTGCCAGCAGCATATAGGCCCAGGTTGGTACAATAGCGTCAGCGCTGCAGGTAATGCCTACGTTTTTGTCCTGGTATTGGGTAAAATCGTGTTCCTTTATAAAATCGCGCAAATCTTTCTCGCGCAGCATCAGGCCATGGAACAGGTTATCTTTAATGTCGTAAATAACACGTTCGCCTGCGGGATAAAACGATGCGGGATCTAAAGTAACCAAACCACTTTGGGCTACTTTGTTTACGATGTTTTCCTGTATATCCATAAGTTTAAATTCTAAATCCTAATTGCACTAAATTCTAAATCCTAATTTTAAAAATCTAAAAGTAAATTGAGTTTAATTTTGCCTTGTAAATCCTGTACCTATAATCTATCAGTTGTGCATGACCGATAGCAAAGTTCGCAAATAGATCCTTCGTACCTCAGGATGACAGTTTTTTTTCACAACTCTTAAAACCCCAGGGCAAAAAAAATCCGGGAGACAGTTTTAACGCTGCTCCCGGATGTAAAATTACTTTAATTTATATTATAACAGTTTAGCCCTGTTATCTTTTACATTAGCATTATCTTTCAACGCATCCAATACCTGTCCGTCTGCACGTTGTATTAAGGTTTGCGCTATTTGCTGTTTTTGCCTTAAGTTGTTTGTTAGTGGTGCCGGATTGGTAAAGCCATCAACAATATAAACAAATACACCTTGTTGCCCGTTAATCGGTTTTGAAAGCGCACCCGGTTTCGAACCGAAGATAGAGCCCACAACTTTGTATTCTGCACCTTGCTGGCCCGGAATAATTGGGTTTGCAAAAACAATGTTTTGAACCGGAACTGCTTTGGTACCCGCTTTTTGAGCTACCTGGTCAATTGATGATGACCCGTTCAGCGCAGCCGCAAATTTTTCGTTCAGTTGTTTTGCTTTTACTTCGTTACGTACAGCAGGCTCAATTTGCTTTTTAACAACATCAAGCGGTAAAATGCCCTTAGGTTTAATTTGAGTTAAACGAGGGATGATATATTGATCGCCAACCGTAAATACTTTATCGGCAAGGTCGCCTTTATCTGCCTTAAAGGCCCATCTTACAACTTCACGGGCATTATCTAAACCAGGCAGGCCCGAGGCGGTGCCGGCAACATCATCAGCAGTAAGCTTTTTAACACCTTCTTTTTTTGCTTCGGCATCAAAATTATCTTTTGTTAAAGCAGCTAAAAATCCCTGGGCTTTACTGTAAGCTACAGTTTGTGTTTTACTGCTGGCAACAATCGGTTTATCAACAATAGCAACTTTAATTACTTTTACCGATCCTTTTTGATCCTCAACCTGGATAAGGTGAACACCAAACTGCGAGGTAACCACAATCAAGCTACCTTTGCTTGCTTTAAAAGCCGCATTTGCATATTCGGCGGTTATCTGACCCTGGCCACCGGCCATTAAACCATTAACATCAAATGAAGGTATTTCGCCGCCCTTAACAGCGCTTCCTTTATCTGTCGAGAAAGTGGCAACAAAATCAGTAAACGGCCTGCCGCCTTCAATCAGCTTTTTAAGTGAATCGGCTTTCGCCCTTGCTTTTTCGATGCCGCCTTCAGCCTGAGGGTTAATCAAAATATGCCTTGTCCTAACAGAATCAAAAGTGGTTTTAACATCGCTTAGTTTGGCAATTTTATAGCTTCCGTTTGATACGTAAGGACCATAAACAAAGCCTTTGGCAGCGTTAAACATTAAAGTATCTAATTTAGGCTCAAACGAGCCCTTTTTCTGGAATACAAGCGGTGTTTTTGTTTCAGAGTTAATTTGTACAAAAAGCGAATCGTTGGTACTTACTTTTATACTGTCAACCAATTTGTTTACTTCGGTTTTAATGGCAGCGCTATCCTCTTTAGAAGGTGATCCATTAAAAGCAACGTAATCAAATGATCTTGTTTCCTGCTGATTTTTAAATTCAGCCTTGTGTGCATCATAGTAGGCACTGTAATCGGCGTCAGTTAAAGTAACCTTAGCATCGGGGATTGATGCGTAATCAAGTGTAGCATATTTAAAGCTAACCAACTTGTTTTTTGCCCGGTAATCATCATTGGCTTCCAACGAGTTTACGTACAAGCCATTGGTAACAATAGCCATGTACTTTGTTTTTTGTTTGGCCTCGAATACCTGCTTCAGGAATTCCCCCCACTGGCGTTTTGAAGCGGTATCGGCCTTTGATGACGATATAAAGCTTAAATACTGGTTTAGCTTGTTTTTATCAAACTGCCCGGTTTGCTGATCGGCAAATTGGGGTACGCGGGTTATCTGCTGGTCGGGGTTGTTACCGGTTACCATAGCTGCAGCTTCATCGTCGCCAACCGTTAAGCCCAATTTTTCAATCTCTTTATTAAGCAACAGTTCGCTTATCACCTGGTTCCAGGTAGTTTCCTGAACATAGTTTAATATCTGGGGCGAAAGACTCTGCCCTGATTGTTGCCTAAACTGATTTGTGTTTTGGTCGAGCCTTTTATTAAACTCATCTAATTGAACCTTTTCGCCGTTTACTTCGGCAAGTTCGTTGCGGTCGTCTCTAAAAAAAGACCCACCTGATCTTACTACCTCGCTCACGATGAATGCAAAAAGTGCAACCCCAATAAAGATTGCCAGGATTTTTCCCATCCGTTCGCGCAAGAAACCCATTATACCCATATACTTCTGTAATTATTATATTCTTTTAAAAGAGGGCGCAAGATACAATTTTTAGTAAAATTCTATAACACAAAATTTTCCTGAAAAAAACAACATTATTGTGTCACTTTTTCGTCCACATGAAATATGCCGGTACTACTTTTAAGTGTAGGGTGCAGGAAAGCGTCATCGCTTTCAAAGCTATCGCCGTTCATTACGTTCCCCCCGTTCATGGTTACCTGTACAGGTTTGTGCGAATAAACTTTTTTTGTAGTCTGGTCCCAGTAAAGCTCGTCAGATTTATAGGTTTCGCCCTTGGCATTGGTTGCCACTACGTTTTTGTGAAACTCAATAAGCTTTTTAGTATCGCGGGAAATACCCGTATCTGCAACAATATTACCCGATTCCTGCTGGGTTTGTTTATCGTAAAGTATAACCTTTACGCCTTTGGGCATTACCTTGTAAGGATCTTTTGTTTGGTACTGCAACATAAGCGGGGCCAACAAGTGCAGCTTTACTTTTGCCGAGTCGCTCATAATCAAATCAACCCCGGTTGTTGGTTCAACTACTATCCCTACTTCGTTAGATGCAATCTCTTTAACCTTGTTCAGGTCATTTTCGCAGGATGATATGGAAAAGGCAAGCAGGGGCAATAACAGCAGGCCTAAGCCTTTTACATATTTTGCCCCGTGGTACATCATGTTATTAATCGAATTTATATTTGGTAAACCACCTGTCGTTAAGCGTAAAGCCTAAGTGCAGGTTAACATAGTTTTCTTTAACCAGGCCATTAGCCAGCGTACCTCTTTTACCAACCTCGGCAGAGAAGTTTATTTTGTAAAAACTACCGTTGTTAGGGCGTAATGGCAAGCCAAAGCCGGCGGTAACAGCTACCCTTTTTATCCGGGTATTATTTACAACCATGTAGGTTTCATCATAAATACCCCCAATACGGTAATCAACAGTGGCCAGGTAGTTGCGGATGGTACCAATGTTTGGGGTAATTTGCGCGCCAACATTAATGGTGCGACTGTTTACCAAACCCTGGTTTTGACCATCAATGCTGTAGTTTGACCATTGCCCCATTGAATAATCGGCGCCAACTAAAAACTTGCCATCATTTTGGAACGATATCCCGAACCTGTTTATTTGAGGAAGTTTCAGCTTTACTGATGAGCCTTGTTTGTTTATAACGCTATCAACCGCAATGTTAGGGTTGCCATTGGCATCATTGGTGTAATGGCTTACAATAAAGCTGGATTGTGAATTAAGCTTTGACCCTGCCGATGCCGAGTAACCCAAAATAACGTGCTTTGTTTGGGAAAGATCAATGGAATATTGCAGGCCGTAATCGTAATTTAAACCGCCGATTGAATTAGTTTGTTCAATTTTGGTATTTAAAAATCCGGCCAGGTCGGGTGTTTCGGTGGTGGTATTATCTTTAAGATTACCAAATATATACGATACATTAGCTCCTATTAACAGGTGCTTGGCTATTGTAAAACCATAACCTATATAGGCTTTTGATAAGCCGCCATCACCATTATAACTATAGTTGGTTACATTGGTATCGGCAGGCGACGAAGTGCCTAAACTGCTAACCGACTTTTTATAGTTATAGCCACGTTCGCTGTAAGGCAACAAGCCAAAACTCAATGCCGAATGCTTACTAACAGGAATACCAAAAGCGATGTGGCTTAACCTGAAGTTTTTATTGCTTTGGCTGGTTTGCCCGGTTTGGCTCAGGGTTGAAAAATTACTATAGATACCAATATCAATAGTAGTTAAATTAATAGCCGCGTATGATGCCGGGTTAAGGAAGTTGATGTTATTAAACAAGCTGATCCTATTGGTTGCAACGCCAATACCGCCAGTACCAAGGCTTTGGGCTGTTGACTGTGGGCTGATATCGCCCAAACCGAACCTTGAATATGGAGAGCTGGTGGTAGATTGCGCGTTTGCTGCAAATACAATTACTGCAGAAAATAGAAGTGTTAAAAGAAACCTGGTATATTTAATCATTATGCTTTTGTATAGCTGCGTTTAATCCTTTTAAAACCAAATAAGGTTCAATTTTTATGTAGGGGGCAAAGATGCTATTTTTTAACAGCGTATCAAAAAAAATACTGTCGCCCCCGCTTAGCACAATATTTAGTTGGTTATCAATGGCTTTATAACTTTCAATAAACCCTGTTAACTCATATTTTATACCGTTTTGCACCCCCGAACGTATGGCGGTTTCGGTATTGTTTCCGTAGCCCGGCGTAAACCCCGCATCGGCATTTATTAGCGGCAAACCGGCGGTATAATAATTTACAGCCTTATAACGCATATTTAAACCCGGTGATATGCTGCCTCCAAAATAATTCCGGTTGGCATCAACATAGTCGTAGGTTATGCAGGTGCCGCCTGCTATTACCAGGCTATTTTGTCCGGGGTATATATGGCTCGCCCCTATAACAGCAGCCATTCTATCAGTACCAAGTGTTTCGGGGGTTAGGTAGTGGTTTTGTATTCCACTGGTCATGGTGTTGTTAAATGTAACCAACGGTATTTTCGATGTTAAGCTTTTTTGCCAGGGCTCCACATTTTTTTTTACCGACGATACAATTCCCCTGTCAACTTTATACTCACTGATCAGTTCATCCGGCCTGGTCATGGGCACATCTTCAAATTGTTCAACCGCAAGCAACTCGTCCAGCTCAAATACGGCAATCTTTGTAAATGTGTTACCAATATCGATAACCAGGCTGGTCATCAGGCCCTAACTACTGATAGTATTGATTCAAAAATGGCCAGTCCATCTTCGTTAGCCAACAAAGCATCGGCAGCACGCTCCGGGTGAGGCATTAAACCAAATACATTGCGTGTTGCATTGGTAATACCGGCAATATTTTCCAATGATCCGTTCGGATTGGCATCAGCTGTAATATTACCTGCCTCATCGCAATAGCGGAACATTACCTGGTCGTTATCATTTAAGCGTTTTATCACATCGGCACTGGCAAAAAAGTTGCCCTCGCCATGGGCAATAGGGATTTTGTATGCCTGTTCCTGCTCTAAACCAACAGTAAGCAACGATTGGGTTGTTTGCGGTTTAAGGTAAATGTTGCGGCAAATGAATTTACGGTTTTCGTTATGCAATAAAGCGCCATCCAATAAGCCCGCTTCGGCCAATATCTGGAAACCGTTGCAAATACCCATTACATAACCGCCTTTTGCTGCAAACTGGATAACCTCCTGCATGATTGGCGAAAAACGCGAAATAGCACCTGAACGAAGATAATCGCCAAAGGAGAAACCGCCGGGTAAAACAACAAAGTCTACACCTTGCAGGTCATGGTCTTTATGCCATAACCTTACAACCTGCTGACCCATTATTTTTTCTAATACATATATGATGTCTTCATCACAGTTAGAGCCCGGGAATATAACTACGCCAAATTTCATCTGATTTGTTTTTTTGTGTAAGTTTTTATGATACTACAATCGCCTGGTTGTTTGTTTAAACAGCAGCCAATAATAGTTTCACGCTACAAAACTAATATAACCGCTGAAATTTGGACGAATGTAAAAGTTAAAAATTGTTAAACTGAAAGTAGATAATGCTGATTAACAGCAATAAAAACAAGCTTTCGTAAAACCATTTTTTGGTTGCGTATAAAAAATAATAGGCAAAAAACACTGCGGCGGGTGCTATACACAATAAAAAATGATTAATGTGAAAAGAAGCATTTACATAAAATGAAAATCCTGCAATCAAAAAAATAAAAAATAACAGCTGGAAAGATTTACGGGTTTGCACGTAACTTTTAAAGAAATTTTGCTGCAATTTAAAAATGCAAAGTACCAATATCATCAAAACGGGTATCAGCAGCAGGTAATTATAGGAGTTGATGCTGATATGATCAGGAAATTTTTTACCCAGTGGCAACCAGATATTATAAAAAACAGCAATCTTATCATTCAGATAGTAAAACACCGCTAAAAAGAAAAAGATGGTGACATACCCTAAAATGCCCGATACCCAATCGCGCCAGTTAAACGGTTTAAATAATATGAGCGCTATCCAAATAGCCAAAAACAAATAAATAAACGGGAAGTAAATAAGCGAGCCAAGGGCAACTATCATACCTGCATCATAGGATATTGATTTGGCATTATCTCCTTTGTACAGGCTAAATAGCTTAAATAGCATCCATATCAGCAAAAAATTACATATTAGCGGCGCGCTTAATATTAAAAAAGGCGAAAACAGGCCCGAAAGCGTTACATACATCAATGCAGGCAAAAAAGAGGGCTTGCTTAATAAATTATAGTGGTTTATTAAATAGTTAAGCAGCATTGCCTGTATCAGTATCAACACGCCTGCAATCAATATATTCAACCCGGGCGATAGCGCATATTCGTAAGCAACAGGTACCAGCAGGCGTGCAAACGGCTCAACAAATACAAATTCCAGTTTATCGGGTACATGAATGATATAGCCAAGCCGGGTGATAAAAAGCACAACCACCAGCCACAAAACATTCAAAGGATTAAAAGACCGGAAAACCTGGATCATAGCGGGCGATAATTTGCAGCGGCAAAATTAGTACAAAAAGCGAAAAGGACGACAAGAGATTTAATCGCGAACAACTTACTCCGTTTCTTTAGATGCCTCCAATTGCTTATTTATAGCCTGCAATTTTTCGATAGCGCCGCTCATTTCGGCCTGTTGTTTTTTAAACCGCCTTCGGCCTAAATAAAAATAAGCAAAGGCCATCCAGCCAAAAGAGCATAAAAAAGTAATACTTGCCCATAAAACGCTCATCCTATTTTCAAACTCCATCATGTACAAAAACAGGCCAAAGCTCAAAAACACAAAGTATAAGCTCATTACTTTGGTTTGGATGAACTGCTGTTTTTTTTGTATCGAAATCAATTCGTTCAGGTAAGTAAAAGTATCAGCTTCGGGATGGCTTTTAAACAGCCCCATATGCAAACCGCTGCTTACCGCCACAAAAGCAACTATCGAACATACAATCAGGATAATACCTGCGGTGGTTGTAAATACCCGCGTACTCAAATTGGCCCATATTACAATTACAAAAATGGCAGTTGCCATTAATACCAGGTTGGCCCATATTAACTTGTTTTTTGTTTTACGTTTTAAATCAATCGCTTTTTTTATCACCGCGTTAATATCGGGCTTATTGCCGGCGGGCTGCTGTTGCCAAAGCGTTTTTAAATCAATATTGCTGCTCATACTTTTTAAATTTTCGAGATAGTTTTTCTTTAATCCGGTAAACCTTTACCCTGATGTTGGTTTCAGAAAGACCAGTAATAGCGGCTATTTCGGCTTGCTTTATATCTTCCAGTTCTAATGAAATGATGATGCGGTCAATCTCGGGCAGTTGGGCTATACATTTATACAGCAATTGCACCTGGCCTTCTGTATCGGGTGGTGGTTTATCTTCCAGTTCGGCCGGCATCTCGCCTGGTGGCATCCGGTTTTGTTTTTCTAACTGGCGCAGGCAATGGTTTGATGCGATGCGGAAAATCCACGTACCTATGGCCGATTCGTTCCTGAACTGATCGAGCTTTTGCCAAACGGTAATAAATGTATCCTGCGTAACATCGCGGGCACGGTCGTGATCATTCATATACCCCATGCATACACGGAAGATTTTGCTGTAATAGGTATCGTAAATTTCTTCGAACGACATGCACTTGTTTTGTTTCGATTATTTAGATACTGGATTTTTTAAAATGCTACATTTATTTTTCGATTGCAAATTTGGCGTATCTTGAACCGGTAATTGAAATATATAAATATTTTTCGGACCGTTGTCCTATCCGGCAAAACCTGATCGTCTTATAGCTTTAATCACCAAAATTTAAATCATCATGAACGAATTTTTATTGATCTTCAGACAAGTTGAGGAAAACGCTACAGAGTCACGGTCGCCAGAGCAAATGCAGGCAACCATGAAATTATGGATGGACTGGCTGGGCGGTGTTGCCGCACAAAACAAGCTGGTTACCAATGGCAACCGCCTGTATAACGGCACAGGATCTGTAATAAGGCCAGATGGGATAGTTACCAACGGCCCTTATGTTGAAATTAAAGAATTAATTGGCGGCTACTCCATCATCAAGTGCGATACTTTGGAAGAGGCTACCGAAATTTCAAAAGGCTGCCCAATTTTGCTGGTTGGCGGTAATGTTGAGGTGCGCCAGATTGTACCCATGAATATGTAATTTTATGCTGCCACCTCCTGCATGCGGGAGGTGGCATTATGCTTGCCATGAACAATACCGAACTGCTGCCGCATTTATTCCGTACCGAGTACCGTAAAATAGTATCGGTGCTATACAAGCACTTTGGTTTTGAGCATCCCGAAATTGCCGAAGATATAGCCAGCGAAACTTTTTTAAGCGCCGCCGAAACCTGGGGACTTAAGGGCCTGCCCGAAAATCCGGTAGCCTGGCTTTACGCTGTTGCCCGCAACAGGGCCAAAGATTATTTAAAACGCAATAAGATCTTCGACCAAAAAGTTACCCCCATCCTGCAATCGGCACAGTCGGATTACGCGGAGTTTGAAATAGACCTGTCGGACAAACACATTAATGACAGCCAGCTACAGCTGATGTTTGCCATTTGCCAGCCGGTGTTGCCTGCCGAAGCACAAGTGAGCCTGGCGTTGAGAATTCTTTGCGGGTTTGGGATTGATGAAATTGCCGACGCTTTTTTATCCAACAAAGCCACCATCAATAAACGCCTGTTCAGGGCGAAAGAAAAATTACGGGAAGAAAAAGTGAAGATTGAATTCCCGGCCACTTCCCAAATAAGCAAAAGGCTGCAGGCGGTTTTAACTACCCTGTATTTATTGTTTAACGAAGGCTATTACTCTACCAGTCAGGATGCCCCTTTACGCAAAGACCTTTGTTTAGAGGCCATGCGCCTTACCTACCTGCTCATTGAAAATGAGTTGACCAACCTGCCCGAAACTTATGCCCTGATGGCGCTGATGTGTTTCCATTCCTCGCGTTTTGATGCCCGTACCGATGAACATGGCGAAATGGTGCGGTATGACGATCAGGATACCAGCCTTTGGGTTGATGAGTTGATAGATAAAGGAAAACACTACCTGGAACTCGCATCTAAAGGTAACCAGGTAAACAAATACCACCTGGAAGCGGCCATTGCCTACTGGCATACTGTAAAAGAGGATACGATAAATAAATGGGAAAGCATCCTGCAGTTATACAACCGCCTGCTGCAAATTGCCTATTCGCCCGCAGCCGCACTCAACCGTACCTATGCTCTGTACAAAGCCCGCGGTAAACAGGATGCCATTATTGAAGCCGAAAAACTAAAGTTGAACGATAACCACCTGTACCACGTGTTATTGGGCCATTTGTATAAAGATGCAGATAACACATCTGCCATAGCTCATTTGCAAACCGCGCTAAACCTGGCCAAAACAGCAAGCGAGAAAAGCCGCATCAAAAAAGATTTAGCGCAATTAAGGTGACCTGATTTTCGTTAAATTTATGCCTATATATAATGATACCTATTGCTTTGTTAATCATGTAATGATGGATAGCCTTTAGTCGAAAGTCTTAAATTGCCGGTAAAAAAAAGGAGAAATTTGACTTTTGACTCAAGACTTAGTACTATTAACTTAACACAACATGGCCTACGACGAACAATTAACCAACCGCGTGCGCGAAGCGCTAAGCGAACAGCCCAAAATTGCCGAGATAAAAATGTTCCAGGGGTTGTGCTTTATGGTTGATGATAAAATGTGCGTTTGTGTGCGCGATACCGGCCTGCTTTTCCGCATTGGCCAAAACCAGGCAGCTGTTGAACTGGAAAATGGCGATTGCCGCCAGATGATAAACGGCGGCCGGGTAATGAAGGATTATGTTTGGGTTGATGGAGACGACATTGGCTCCAATAAAAAATTTGACTATTGGATAGGTTTGGCTTTGGAGTTTAATAAGGTAGCTAAGGCATCGAAGAAGCGGGGAGGAAAGGGGAAAGGCTAAAGGTGATGGGCAAAAGGTCAAAATGTTTTCCCGAAAACTGTGTCCTCACAGGCATCTTCCCAATATATAGTCCGGTTGCCCAGTCCGAACAAACTGCCATCGGAATAGTGGTTTGTGAGGACACAAACCGATGGAAAGGGATACAAACCGGAGGAAAACTTTTACAACTGAACATTGCCCTTTATTCTTCCGAACTAACCTGTATAGCCGAGGGAACTTCATATCTGTTGAGCGATTTTTGCAATAATATCTTCATCTGTTTAACCAAAATCCTGGGTCCTAATACCTTTATTTTGGGGCCGAAACCCAGCAGTTCGCGTTCCAGCTCAAAATTCATGATTACGCGGATAGTAAAAACTTTGCCGCCGTTCTCTTCGCTCACTACTTTTTGAGTATGGTGCAGGGGCTTGGTAATCACGTAGGGGGCGTTGGCATCATCAATCCAGAACACAACCTGTGTATCGCGCTGTCCCGGCGATTTGGTTACACCGATAACATCACTATAATAAGTGCCAAAATCTATCGATTTATTTTCGCGGTACTCATCGGAATGCTCTTCTATGGTTTGAATCCTATCGAGTGCCAGGTTTAACATTTGGGCATTTCTTTTATGTGGCATGCCCAATACAAACCAGCGGTTACGGTATTCTTTTAACAGGTACCCGCTAAAGCAAAAGGTGTTAGCCTCGCGCGCTTTGAACGATTGGTAGGTAATGCACATGGTCTTTTTAGCTACGATGGCCTTACGGATAACCTCGATATACTCCAGCCCCTTCAGGTTATCATTCTTTTCAAAATCGATAACCGGCGCGCTGTGCGTTTTTTGGGAATAGATTTTATCCTCCAGCTTGCTCACCATTTCGTTCAGATCGGTAAAGTGGTTAAAGCCTTTAAATTGTTTTAGCAGGCTCGATACCTCGCTCAAAACTTTTAAATCCTGCTGGTTGATGGGGCTGTTGGTAATGCTGTAATTTTTATCGGCATAGGTATAATACTTTTTATCTACCACTATAATGGGAGCCTCATAACCCAGCTTATTGCTGCGCATCATCTCGATATCGGCCTGTACCGAGCGGCGGCTCACGCCTTTATCAATGCCTTCAAATTCGTATAAGGCGTCTGAGCAGGCATCAATCAAATCGTCAAGCGTCCATTTTTTATAGCGGTTTTGCAGGCAATTGTCAATAGTACGATAGCGGATAAGGGCATTGCGGTTTACAGGCATATTTGTTGATTTCGGAATTCGGATGTTCGATTTCGGATTTATTTTGGATGAATTTATAAAATATTTTTTACTGCGCAAAAAGGCTGCGCAGCAAGGCTTTTATTTTGTATCATCAAAAAGATAATAATGGTCATGGAAAAAGAAAAGATCAGCAACAACAACTTAAAAGACCTGGGTATTAATGACGTGGATATATTGGTAAGCTTTGGCCGTGTGGCATCGGGCTTATTGAAAAACGAGGTAATGAGCAAAACCGATATACTGGCCAACCTGGAAGCTTTAATTAACGACCCGGCAACCTACCTGTTTAACAACGATGGCAAGTTTAAAAACCTTGCCGAAAATGTTATCGCTTTGCGTAAAGAGGGCCGTTTTTTAAAACAGCTACAGGACGAGTTTAAGCTGAAAGAGGCCGTTACCGATTTCCCGGTTTGGGGAGCAGAGCATATTCATGCAGGCGCGATGGCCCAAATGCGTTCGGCTGTGCAGTTGCCGGTTGCTGTTGCAGGCGCTTTAATGCCCGATGCCCATCAAGGCTATGGCCTGCCTATTGGCGGTGTGCTGGCTACAACAGCCAATACCATTATACCCTTCGCGGTGGGCGTGGATATTGCCTGCCGGATGTGCCTGAGCATTTTTGATTTGCCGGCCCAAATGATAGATACCGAAACGGATAAATTAAAAACCATGCTGGGCGACCATACTTTTTTTGGCATGGGATGTACTACAAAATCGCATTTTGACAGCTCATTGTTTGATAGCAATACCTGGGGTGAGACCAGGATGATCCGTTCGTTAAGAAACAAGGCGTACGCGCAGTTGGGTACCAGCGGAACAGGTAACCATTTTGTGGAGTGGGGCGAGCTAAGCATTGCCGATGGTGTTTTGGACGGAATACCTGCTGGTAATTACCTGGCTTTGTTATCGCACTCCGGTTCGCGGGGCTTTGGGGGTAGCGTGGCCAATCATTACTCTAAAATAGCCATGGACAAAACCAGGCTGCCTGCCGAAGCCAAGCACCTGGCCTGGCTGGATTTGGATAAGGAGGAGGGGCATGAATACTGGATTGCCATGAACCTTGCCGGCGAGTATGCCAGCGCCAACCACCACGAGATACATAACAAAATAGCCCGCGCGCTTAACCAGCAACCGGTTATGATGATTGAAAACCACCATAATTTCGCCTGGAAAGAAAAGCTGGCCGATGGCACCGAAGTAATGGTTCACCGTAAAGGGGCAACGCCGGCAGGCAAAGGTGTGTTGGGTATCATCCCCGGATCAATGAGTACGCCTGGTTTTGTGGTACGTGGTAAAGGCGATGCGGCCAGCATCAACTCGGCATCGCACGGCGCAGGCCGGTTAATGAGCCGGAGCGCCGCTTTTAAAACGCTTGATAAAGCAGCCATTGCCGCCAACCTAATTGATAAACGCATCACCCTGATGGGGAGCGATATGGACGAAGCTCCGATGGCCTACAAGGATATCCACACCGTAATGGCCGCCCAAAGCGACCTGGTTGAAGTACTGGCCAAGTTTGAGCCGAGGATTGTAAGGATGGCAGATGCAACGGAGAAACCCGAGGATTGAGGCATATCTTATACGATTATTAACAAATTAATTCCTAAACCTGCGTTGGTTCGTTTCACGGGCCAGCGCTAATTTTATTTACGATGAAACCTATCCCATCAACTACCGAAATATTGGCTTATAAAGTTCTAAACAGAAATATTGACGAAATCTGGATCAGATGGGCCGTTAATATGTTAATGGCAGGGTTTGATACAGAACACCTGGTAGAACTGGCCGGTGCAAGCGTTCATGATAGTCATTTTGAGTTGCAGCCCTTAACCACTAAAGCTTTAGATGAATTAAACCTTGATTATACAGATAAGCACCAAATAATCAGGAATTATGTAAGCTATTTAATTTTGCTTTCTTTAGATGGGATTACGCCAACGATAAAGGTATTAAAGATATTTTATGACATCTATTTCGAACTCGACGAGGGATCGTATCTTGAAGACTTTGCTCATCTTTATTATGCTAAGGAGGAGGAGCTACTTAATGATGGAGTTCAATGGTATTTTACATCTAAAGGCAACAGCGATATCGATTCCATCATTCACGATTACTTTGTTCAATGGCTGTTACAAAATCCTGTTAAGTGAGTCCAGCCCGTTTATTGTAGATCGACTTTTGTAAGCCGGAAACCCATATTATTTAATACTATTTTTTTCTTCCTAACGCTATTGTAAATGAGCTATTTTGTGCTTAACTTCATACTACCAATTTCAAATAAACCAAATATACAGGAGAAGTCGTCATGAAGAAAAATGTCACTGTAGTTAATCAGCCCGAGAAGGCGGAGGCTACAAAATCTGAATCAGTACCCTGCCAAAGTTTTAACCCCAAAATGTATCGCGATCATACGCGTTGTGATCATTCGCATGGGCGGGTTAATAAATTTCCGTTCGGCAGCAGCCACGGACCGTTATCGTTTTAGAGAGAACTTTATAACGACCTCTTTGCGCAGGCAGGCCATCCCTTGGTCTGTGTGTTTAAGGGTGCACACTTAGTGCTTAAAAAGTATGCGCCCTTAAATTTTTAGTCTAAAGCCTTAAGTTCTAAGTCAAAAAGAATTAATTTAACTTTTGATTATACACTTTAATACTATTAAACGCCTTTCTTCGAAATCCTTAAATTGACTTTCGACTTAGAACTCAAGACTTAACACTAATTCCCCCCAACCGGATCGGGCTTAGCCGGACTGGCCGGATCATAAACCGCAACTCCTACCCGCGAATCGGCGCAGCCGTAGTACAGGTACCATTTCTTTTTAAAGTAAACCATCCCCTCAATAAACACCGTTCCGTTAACATACTGCCCGCTTTTTTCAAAAGGCTCCATCGGCCTTAAAAAGGGCAGGTCGAGCCGGGTGATGTTCTTCGCCGGGTCTTTACTATCAAACAAGGCCTGCCCCGCGCAGTACGAGTTTGGGTTAAACCTGGTATCCCGGCCTTCGGCGGGTTTATTTTTACCGTTATAAAACAATATGATTCCCTTATGGGTCATCAACGCAGGCGGGCCGCATTCGGTAAGGTCGCTGTCAAAATAGCCGGGGCGTGGCGATATCAGTTGTTTTAATTCCATGTTTTTATCTACCACCGGCGCCCAGTCAACCAAATTGGTTGATGTTGCTGCATATACATGCTGCTCGCCCCAATACAGCCAGTACTTGCCATTTATTTTAATGATCACCTGTTTGCCATTCACTACTTTGGTGAGTATCGATGCCGATTTACTGGCGATGTTAAAAAACTTACCATGGTAAGCCGTTTCAAAAATAGGCCCGTGCTTTTTCCAGTGGATAAGGTCGGTTGAGGTAGCTACGCCCAGGCGGGGCAGTTTACGGTTCCATTCGGTATAAAACACAACGTAAGTACCGCCGGGGGTAACGGCCACTCGCGGGTCTTCACAGCCACCGGGCCATTCATAGGGTTTGGCAGCATCATTGGCCGGGTAAAGCACCGGGGCTTTTCGCCTGGTAAAATGCAGCCCGTCGCGGCTTTCGGCATAACCCAGCCGCGATGTGCGGAAACCGATGCCAATACCAAACTTATCTTCGGCCCGGTATAAAACCACCACCTTGCCATTTTTAACCGCCGCGCCCGGGTTAAAAGTATCGTTAGCCTCCCAGGCCACCGGCTTTTTACTCATCGGGTCAATAAACGTGAGGCTGGTATCGGGCGATATAATAGGGTTCAACTTTGCCGGGCGTGCAAAACCGCCAAAAGCCCAGTCGGGCAGTACATTGGTGGTAGCCTGCCCAAAACATGCCTGGCTTAACAGCAGCAAAACAAAAGCCCTGGCTATTTTAAAAATTGGTTTCATAAACGGGTTATATTGGTTTACAATAGTACGTGGTATTGCGGGGAATAAAAATTAAAAGTGTGAGTGTGTGGGAGGGGGGATATATAGCGATTGGGTTTGAAACTTTGAGTGTTTGAACGATTTTTAATTCCCTCCCCACGGGAGGGGTGCGGTTGGAAATGAGCGCAAAGGCAGGGAGGGGTTTATATGAGCGACGAGTTATAAAGCGGATTGAACGCCTGATTTAACCCCTACCTTCCCTTCCCCGAGGAAGGAATCGCACAGGCCACACCTCTTTTTTCTTTTAAATACCCAAGGTTTCAAACCAGCACTACGCCTGTGTTACCCCAAATAAAATTCACTATTTCAAAACCCACCCTCACTACGCAAAAAGGCTGCGCACTGCCCTCCTTACTTTGTATCCTATTACAAAACATCAATAAATAATTATACATTAAGCGCAGCTATCAATTTATGTTACTCACTATATCCACCACCCATTTTCCGGCCGATGAGCTGAGCTTTTTGCTGCATAAGCATCCGGCGAAGATCCAGTCAGTCGATATTTCTTCGGGCAAGGCCCATATATTTTACCCGGAGGTAAGCGCGCAAAAATGTACTGCCGCTTTGCTGCTGGATATAGATCCTGTAGGCCTGGTACGCAGCGCAGGCCCGAAAGGGAACGATTTTGCACTGGAGCAATACGTGAACGACAGGCCTTATGTAGCCAGTTCGTTCATGAGCGCAGCCATAGCCAGGGCCTATTCATCAGCCCTTAACGGCCGTTGTAAGGACAAACCCGAACTGGTTGATATAGCCATGCCCTTTACCGCAAAGCTGGCCGTATTGCCTGTTAAAGGAGGCGAAGTACTATTGAAAGCGCTTTTTGAACCTTTGGGATATACCATTAATGCGGTACAGCATCCACTGGATACAACTTACCCTGATTGGGGCAATAGCCGGTATTTTACCGTAGAGTTAAGCAACCAGGTAACGCTGCAGCAATTGCTATCTCACCTGTATGTGTTAATCCCGGTATGTGATAATGATAAACACTATTGGGTAAACCAGGAAGAGGTAGAAAAGTTGCTGGCTAAAGGCAAGGGCTGGTTGGAAACACATCCCGCAAGCGAACTCATCGTTCGCCGGCACATGAAAGGCCAGCGTTCACTGGCAAACCAAACACTGGATGTTTTACTGAGTAAAGACCAGGTTGAACCCGATACTGCTGAAATGGAAACTCCCCGAATAAATGATGCGGAAGAGCCGCAGTTGCGCATTCATGACCTGCGTTTACAGGCTGCCAAAGATGAATTACTATCTGCCGGCGCTAAACGCGTGGTTGATTTAGGTTGCGGAGAGGGCCGCCTCATCAAACTGTTATTAGCCGAAAAGCAATTTGAGTTTGTTTTGGGGATGGATGTAAGCTACCGCTCGCTGGAAATTGCCAAAGATAGGCTGAAGCTGGACCGGATGACCGAAAGGCAGCTGCAACGGATACAACTGATCCAGGGCTCATTAACCTACCGCGATAAACGCCTGCAAGGCTTTGACGGCGCTGCCCTGGTAGAAGTAATTGAACACCTGGACGAGCAACGTTTAACCACGCTGGAAATATCGGTGTTTGAATACGCCAAACCAGAAGTGGTAGTAATAACCACGCCCAACGCCGAATATAATGTACGCTTTGCCAATCATGAAGCAGGTAAAATGCGCCATAACGATCACCGCTTTGAATGGACAAGGCCTGAATTTGTAGCATGGGCAAACCGGGTGGCCACACAGTTTGGCTACGCCGTATCATTTAAACCCGTTGGTGAGGTTGACCCCGAGGTAGGTGCATTAAGCCAAATGGCGGTATTTAAGCAAGGAGAAAGTGGGTTGTAAACTCGAAATAATAACGGGGATGAAGTTTACGCATGGCGACGACTCACCCCGACGAGGCTGCGCCCGTCACCCCTCTCTCCGACTGCGTCGCATAGAGGGGGCAAAAAAAGAAAAAAATAAAAACGGGTTACCCTCTATGCGGCTTTAGCCGGAGAGAGGGTCGGCCAGCGAAGCGTAGCCGGGGTGAGTCGTGGCCAGCGTTCAAAGCCAATAATTATTTGAACCGAAACACCTCGTGCATAATTCGCTTAAGAATGGCGGCATAGGAATTAAAATAAAAAGAAGAAATGTCAAGAGATAAAAATATAAAAATACCCGAATTGGCTTTAGTAGTGCTGATAGGTGCAACCGGCTCGGGGAAATCGAGTTTTGCCCGAAAGCATTTTAAGCCTACGGAAATCATATCGTCGGATACCTGCCGTGGCATGGTAAGCGATGATGAAAATAACCAGGCTGCATCGGCAGATGCTTTTGCCCTGGCAAGGTATATTACCGGCCTGCGTTTAAAAAACGGCTTGCTTACCGTGATAGACGCTACCAACGTACAGGAAGAAGCACGACGCGACTGGGTGAAACTGGCCAAAGAGTATCATTGCCTGCCGGTGGCCATCATCCTGAATATGCCCGAAAAAGTTTGCGCCGCCAGGAACGCTCTGCGGCCCGACCGTAATTTTGGCGCTCATGTTATCCCGCAGCATATCTCGCAGTTAAAGCGCAGTTTTAAAAAGCTGAAGTATGAAGGTTTCCGCAATATTATCGAATTAAGGTCGCCAGAGGAGGTGGATGCCATAACCGGCATCGTCCGCGACCCATTGTATAATAACAAAAAGCATGAAAACGGCCCGTTGGATATTATAGGCGATATCCATGGATGCTATGACGAACTGGTAACCCTGTTGGGTAAATTAGGCTATGTAAACAATGCAGAAACCTGGGCGCACCCCGAAGGCAGAAAAGCTGTATTTGCAGGCGACCTGGTTGACCGCGGCCCTAAAACGCCCGAAGTGTTAAAATTAGTAATGGCGATGACAACAGCCGGCACGGCTTACTGCGTGCCCGGCAACCATGATGTTAAACTGATGCGCTGGCTTAATGGTAAAAATGTACAGGCTAAGCACGGCTTAGAAAAATCAATTGAGCAATTGAGTACGGAAACACCTGAGTTTAAGAATAAGGTTAGCAAATTCATAGATGACTTAATAAGCCATTATGTATTTGACGATGGCAAACTGGTGGTTGCCCATGCCGGGTTAAAAGAAAGCATGCAGGGCCGGGGATCTGGCGCGGTGCGCGAATTTTGTTTATATGGCGATACAACGGGCGAGATAGATGAATTTGGTTTACCCGTAAGGCTTAACTGGGCTGCCGAATATACCGGCAAGGCCATGGTGGTTTACGGGCATACACCTGTACCGCAGGCGCAGTGGTTAAATAATACCATCGATATTGATACCGGCTGCGTATTTGGCGGCTCGCTTACGGCGTTACGCTATCCCGAGCGGGAACTGGTTGCCGTAAAGGCTAAGGAGGTTTACTGCGAACCTGCAAAGCCCTTAAACTATGTTAAGCCATCGGCAGAAAGCTTAACCCTGCAACAGGAAAACGACCAGGCACTGGATATTGCCGATTTTATGGGGAAACAAATTGTAGAAACCCGGCTGGGCAACAATATCACCATCAGGGAAGAGAATGCCATTGCAGCGTTGGAAGTGATGAACCGCTTTGCCATCAACCCAAAATGGCTCATTTATTTGCCGCCAACCATGAGTCCAGGCAAAACCAGCATTTTGGATGATTACCTGGAGTTCCCGACCGAAGCTTTTGATTATTACCAGGCTGCAGAAATTGGCCGGGTAGTTTGCCAGGAAAAACATATGGGATCAAGGGCAGTGGTTATTGTGGGTAAAAACGAGGCGGCAATCAGCAAAGCTTTTGGCATCAGCAATGAGGGTATCGGTACTATTTATACCCGTACGGGCCGGGCATTTTTTAATGATAAAGATACCGAGCAGGCTTTGTTAAGCAGGCTGAATGAAGCGCTGATCAATTCGGGGTTTTACGAGTGTTTTGATACCGATTGGGTTTGCCTGGATACCGAACTAATGCCCTGGAGCGCCAAAGCGCAAGCTTTATTGCAAACACAGTATGCCGCTGTGGGTACGGCCGCCACGCATGCTTTAGCAGAAGTAACCGGCGCTTTAAAGCAACTGGCCGCCAGAGATGCCAATGGCGAAACTCTTTTGGTTGAGTACGGTGAAAGGCAAAAAGAGGCAGAACAATTTACTGCCGCCTACCAACGCTATTGCTGGCCGGTAAACAGTTTGGACGATTACAAGCTGGCGCCCTTCCACATCATGGCATCCGAAGGCAAGCTATGGACGGATGAAAACCACGAGTGGCATATGGAGCAGATTGCGAAGATCTGTTCACATGACCCCGCCATATTGCTGGCAACGCCTTATAAAGTTGTGGACCTGAACGATGCTGCCAGCATAAACGAGGCTACAGAATGGTGGTTGACATTAACAGCTAATGGGGGCGAGGGCATGGTAGTGAAGCCCTATCATTTTATCGAAAAAGATAAAAAGGGGCTGATACAACCCGCCATCAAAATAAGGGGCAGGGAATACCTGCGCATTATTTACGGCCCGGAATATACCGCGCCCGAAAATATGGAACGGCTAAAATCAAGAGGGCTAAACGCCAAAAGAGGCCTGGCATTACGCGAGTTTTTACTTGGCGTTGAAGGGCTGCAGCGTTTTACCGATAACGAGCCATTAAGGCGCGTGCACCAGTGCGTGTTTGGTGTACTGGCCATGGAAAGCGAGCCGGTTGACCCGAGGTTGTAATTTTGAAAATTTGTCATAGTGAAGGATCTATTCGCCAACTATTCCGTCGGCGATGCATGTCGGCCAATGGATGCTTCGTTCCTACCTATGAAGTATCCCATTTTCTGGTCATCCCGAGCGGTAAAATTTCGCGAAATTCTGAAGGAAGAATGACTCATATCGCATGACGGCAAAGACTCACCCGGCGAGGCTACGCCCGCCACCCTCTCTTCACCTGCGGTGGAAAGAGGGGTTTGAACGCTCAATATCAATATATTTGAAAAAAAATAAATAATAAATTTTCAAGCCCCTCTTTCCGGCGAAGCCGAAGAGAGGGTGGCGGGCGCAGCCTCGCCGGGTGAGTCTTAGTCAGCGTTCATCCGAATATTTGTATAAAACTAAACACACCAGAGTAAAAACTAAAGCTGACAAGAATATCTATACTTTGATTATATAGTCACCACCATGAAACAAACCATCCTCCAAAAACTGCTCGAACTGGAGCAGTCGGAAAATATAAAAATCCTGTACGTCTGCGAATCGGGTAGCCGGGCCTGGGGCTTTGCCTCGCCCGATAGTGATTTTGATGTGCGGTTTATCTACTCCCGCCCTGCCGGCGATTATTTGAGCATTGTTGAAATGCCCGATGTGGTTGGCCTGCCGGTTAACGAGGTATTGGACATAGGCGGCTGGGATTTAAAGAAAACTTTAAAGCTGTTCATGAAATCAAACGCGCCGTTGTACGAGTGGCTGCAATCGCCGATAGTATACCGGCAGGATGATGTTTTTGCTGATGAGCTGCGGAGCTTGATGCCCGGCTATTTTTCCTTACGATCTGCCGGGAACCACTATTTATCTATGGCACATAATACCCTGCGGGATGATTTACAGGCTGAAGAGGTAAAACTTAAACGATATTTTTACGCGTTGCGCCCGGCGCTTGCTTGCCGGTGGATAGTGGAGAAGCACACCGTACCGCCTATGGAGTTTGATAAGCTGCGGGTATTGTTAGCCGATAACAAGGTGCAGGCCGAAATAGACGGCTTACTGGAACAGAAGAAGTTCGCTGATGAAAAAGCAATGATAGCGCCTGTTGCTATATTGAATGAATGGCTTGGCGATACGCTTGCAAAATGCAAAGAGCAGCTACAACAATTTACATCAGAACAGCAACCGGCGCAGCCGTTAAATGAGCTATTCAGGAGGCATATACGATGATGGACTACAAGGAATTAAAACTACGTAAAGACCTCATCCTGCTGGATTGTGTAAGCGGCAGCACCGCTTATAACCTCAACGTGGCCGGGTCGGACGTGGACAAGAAGGGCATCTTCATGATGCCGAAAAAACAATTGTACGGGTTTGAACGGCAGGAGCAGATAGCCAATGCTACCAACGACGAGGTTTATTTTGAAATTGGCCGTTTTCTTGATCTGCTGGTTAAAAACAACCCCAATATCCTGGAGTTGCTAAATACCCCGGCCGAACATGTTTTGTTTCGCCATCCGCTAATGGATTGGGTTAAACCTGCCGATTTTTTATCAAAACTGTGCATGGATACCTTTGCAGGCTATGCGCAAACGCAAATAAAAAAGGCGCGGGGCCTCAACAAAAAGATAAACCGGCCAATGGATAGCGAACGGAAATCGGTATTGGATTTTTGCTATGTGATACACAACAACGGCAGTATCCTGCTAAAGGAATGGCTAAGTGAAAACAACTACACCCAGGAGCAATGCGGCCTTATTAACCTGGACCATTTCAGGAATGTGTATTTATTATATCATCAAAGCCAGCTTACGGAAGGCCGGCTAAAAGGGCTTATCTCTGGCGCCGGAGCTGATGACGTGCAGCTAAGTTCGGTGCCTAAAGGGATTGAAAACCTGGCTGTGATGAATTTTAATAAAGATAGCTATTCCGTTTACTGCCGGGAATATAAGGAGTACCAGGAGTGGGAAGATAAACGGAACGATTTGCGATATCAAAGTACGCTGTCGCACGGCAAAAGTTACGATGCCAAAAATATGATGCACACCTTCCGTCTGCTCAATATGGCCGAAGAAATAGCTGTATCTCAGCAGGTAATAGTAAAACGCAACGACCGGGATTTTTTACTCAGGATCCGCAACGGCGAATTTGAGTTTGATGAACTGATGAAAATGGTGGAAGAAAAAATGGAAAGTGTAAAAGCGGCCTATGAAACATCAACCCTGCCCGAAAGGCCGGATATGGATAAAACCGAATTGCTTTTAGTGCAGATAAGAGAGGCTTTTTATAAAGGCTGAGTTTAATAACAACTTAAATTGCCACTTATAGTGAGTAAAAAATATGGCTATAGATTTTTATGATTTATTGGACACGAATAAAAAAAAGATATTATTTGAAATCAGCCAGGATGATTTTGATGAAATTGAATTTGCTTTTTCACGCCTCAGGAAAAAAACAGGCGTGTATATAGATGCTTATGGCAAAAGCAGAATTTACAGGAACCATGTTGAACTGCTTGTTTCTTTTATGACCGAAAGCATGAAAGAAGCAACTTTGGACAAAAGAAAAACCCTATCTGAAACTATAGCAAAGTTCAAAATAGTTGATAAGGGATTTTTAACCGAGGGCGATTAATACACCCCGGCAGGCAACCCTGCATAACAAGCCGGAACTATTTGGAATGTTATTAATTGCCAATTACCACATCCCGCAAATCATTCAATATTCAGCCATTCAAAACTTGCCTGGCTTAATATCTACACTATCCTTCAAAGCCCATTTTTCCAGCTTATTCACCAAATCATCCAGTTTAAATGGCTTGCTTATATAGTCGTCCATACCGGCGTCTATACAAATTTGCAGGTCGGTTTGCAGCGCGTTGGCTGTCATCGCAATAATAAAAGGACGTTCGGGGAAACGTTTTTTTATTATTCGCGTGGCTTCCAGTCCATCCATTTTGGGCATTTGTACGTCCATCAAAATCACATCGAATGTTTTCTTATTAACCAAATCGAGGGCTTCCAGGCCATCGGCCGCCAAATCGGCTTCATATCCCAGTTTACTCAAAACCTTCATAATTAATTTCTGATTCATCTGGTTGTCTTCGGCAACCAAAATATGCAATGGGTACCTTTCCGAGAAATTATCGGACAGTTTATGTTTGGCGATATCGGCCTGCAGTGGTTCGTTACTGGTTGAATTTACATGCCTGGCAAGCTCTTTTATGATGTGTTTATATAAATTGTTTTGCTTGGCGGGTTTAGTTAATATGGAACAAAAAAGACCCGGATTATCCTTATGGAAAATATAACTTATCGAACTTAAAAGCATTATTGGTAAATCTGGAAATTTGGCCCTTATTAAATTGGCCAACTCAATTCCGTCCATAAACGGCATTTGCATATCGGTAATAACCAGCTTAAAATTATGGGGACGCGACAAGATGTCAAGCGCCTGCTCGCCTGAATTTGCTACTACAGGGCTTAGCTGCCACTGCTCCAGCTGGCCTTTTAAAATCCGGCAATTGGTATCGTTATCGTCAACAATCAAAATCTCGCTTTTTTCAAAACCATTCATACTATGGTTTATTTGCACGGCATCTTGCAGTAAACTCCTTTGCGTATGAATATTAAACCTGAAAGTACTCCCTTTATCAATTTCACTCTCCACGCTAATTTTACCGCCCATTAGCTTCACCAGCTGCTCACTTATAACCAGCCCAAGGCCGGTACCTCCGTACTGACGGGTGGTTGAAGAATCAACCTGGGAAAACGCTTTAAATAACCGGTGAAGCTTATCGGCAGAAATACCAATGCCGGTATCTTTTATCTCAAAATTTAATTCGATATCATTATCTTCTGAAGTACCAAGCAAATGTACAGCAACATAAATTTCGCCCTTTTTGGTAAACTTGATAGCGTTACTTATCAGGTTAATCAGGATTTGCCGAAGCCTTAAACTATCGCCAATAATTTGAGCCGGTACATCATAGTCAATCTGGTAAACCAGGTCGAGCTTTAAGTGGGCGGCCTTTAAAGCAAAAACGTCAAAAACTTCCTCAATACAGGTACGCAGGCTAAAATCTTTTTCCTCAAGCTCCATATTGCCCGATTCTATTTTAGAAAAATCTAAAATATCGTTGATAACCGCCAGCAAATCTTCGCCACAGGTTTGTATCGATTCGGTAAAAGTCCGCTGCTCGTCGTCCAAAGGTGTTTCGGCAAGTAAGGAAGCCATCCCGATCACCCCGTTCATAGGCGTCCGGATTTCGTGACTCATGGTAGCCAAAAATATACTTTTAGCCTTATTGGCCTCCTCGGCTTCAAGGGCCGATTTTTTCTCCACCTCTATTGCCCGTGCCAGCTGCTCGGTACGTTCTTTTACCTGGCGCTCAAGCTCGGCTTTCTGTTTTAATATAGAACGTGTGCGGATAACGTAAAATGCCGGTCCGCTAATAATAAAAGCTAAAGCCACAATTAATTTAAACCACCAGGTGAGCCAAAAAGGAGGCGCAATATAAATAGTAATGGCTGTGCCTTTGTTATTCCACTTTCCGTCGTTGTTTGATGCCTTAACCCTGAATGTATATGTACCCGGATCAAGGTTTGTATAAGTGGCTGTCCGCTTAGTGCCAACGTAGTTCCAGTCCTTATCAAAGTTATCCAGCTTATAAGCATATTGATTTTTTTCGGGAATGGTATAATTCAGTGCCGCAAATTCAAATGTAAGTACCGAGTGTTTATAGGAAAGGTTTATAGCGCTTGTCTCGCTGATATCTTTTTGAAGCGGTGAGTTTTTATCGCCAGGGATAACAGGTTTGTTAAAAATCTGCAGCCCGGTTATATAAACAGGAGGAATAAAGTCATTATCTTTTAAACTATCAGGATAAAAAGTGCTGAATCCGTTTACGCCACCAAAAAACATTTGCCCATCTGCAGTTTGAAAACCGGAGTGACCTTTAAACTCATCTCCCTGCAACCCGTCAGAAATGCCATAGTTTCTGACGACTTTAGTTTTTGGATTAAACCTGGCAATCCCTTTGTTGGTGCTTAGCCAAAAGTTTCCCTTATGATCTTTCAAAATAGTGTAAATCACATTATTCGGCAAGCCCTCCCTTTCGGTGTATATCGTAAATGTTTGGCTGCGCTTGTTAAAAAGGTTAAGCCCGCCGCCGTTTGTACCTATCCACATATCACCGTCAGCAGTCTGGGTAATCGACTCGACAGTGTTGTTTGATAAGCTGTGTTTCTTTCCCTCATCGTGCCTGTAATGTGTAAAACGGCCGGTTTTAGGGTTTAATATATCCAGGCCATTATCGGTACCTATCCACATATTGCCCTGTTTATCCTGGTATACGGTAGTAACAATATCGCTGCCTACGCTGTTATCATCAAGCGGATTGTTCCTGTATCGGGTAAAGAGACCGGTTTTTACATTAAAATAATTAAGCCCCCCTTTCCAGGTACCTAACCATATGTTGCCATCATGGTCTTTATACATATTGTTAATATCTGAAAGGGAAAGGCTGCGCATATTATTTGCCTGGGGCATATAATGTATAAAAGTCCCCTTTTTTTTATCAAACAAGTCGAGCCCGCCAATATGGTAACCAATGGCAATAAGATTTTTATCTAACGGCACTATAGCCATTGGATAATTATTACTTATAGTGTTGGTATTATTATCATTATGCAGGTAATGAACAAAGGTCTTTTTCTTTCGGTTAAATAAATTCAGGCCACCTCCATCGGTGCCAATCCAAATATTTTCGTCGGTATCATCGCCGGATATGGCCAGCACATTATTGTTGCTTAAACTATTTGGGTTGTTTGGGTTTTGGCTGTATGAATTGAATTTGTTGCCCAACCCCGGTAAAAAATCAACTCCGCCCGAATAAGTACCTATCCAGGTGTTTCCCACATCATCCTTATATAAACAGTAAACAGAGTTACTGCTAAGGCTGTAATGATCATTTGCATCAAATTTGTAACAAACAAACTTGTTGGCCGGATAATCGAGCACGCTTATTCCGCCATTTTCGGTCCCTATCCACAATTTCCCATCGCTTTCCAGCATCGAAAGAATATCATTATGGCAAATACTGTTACTATTATTAGGGTCGTGTTTAAAATTTATAAATGAATCATTTTTACTATTATACAATGCCAGCCCTCCGCCATGAGTACCCACCCAAATATTACCCTTGCTATCTTTATATACGGCTTTTATCCAACTGGCGCCAATACTGTTGTTGTTTGCAGCATCATGAACATAACGGATAAACTCACCGTTTTGGGGATTAAAATGACACAGGCCATCATCAGTTCCTATCCATAACCAGCCATTATTATCTTCGGTAACCTGGTATATAAACCCGTTAATTAAACCGCTTGTATTTTTGCCTGCGTACGTAATTTTTTTAAATGAACCATTTGCAGCATTAAATAAATATAAACCCTTACTGGTACCCAGCCATATCCTCTTTTTGCTATCCAAAAAAACAGACCTTACGGAGAAAGTTGAATGATCGGAATAATGAATAAACGTGTTTGTGGCGCGGTCAAATCTGTCAAGCCCGCTTTCGGTCCCAATCCATAAATTATGGGAACCGTCTTCCATTATAGATAGTACATAATTGTCAATGATGGTTGCTTTGTTATTCTGATCGTGCTTATAATGGGTAAATTTATAACCATCGTATTTATTAAGGCCATCTTCGGTCCCGAACCACATAAAGCCACGGCTATCTTTAATGATGGTTACTACATGGCTTTGGGAAAGGCCTTCGTTTGTACTAAGTTGTTTAAATTTAAGATCGCGTGTTTGCGAATAACACAATCCGAAAAAAAGCTGGCATAAACACGAAATAAAAAGAAAAATTCGCCTCATTTTGCTGTGTTGATACTTTTACTGCAGATTATTTTTTATTAATATCGTAAACCTTATAAGTCAAAACAAAAGCGCTGCTTCAGTAAAATAATACTTTTGATTGTGGTTGGATTATTAATTCGGTTCGGAAATTTAATCTCAGCAATTCTACCGTCTGGCATGTTCTCATTTGTTATTGATCACCCCATCGTTTAATATTTATCACCAACCCCCAATAGCCCAAAAGATTATTTTAAGATTGTTTGGTTTCTGTTTATACGTTTTTCATGCCAAATAGTTTCATATAACATTAAAAGCATGCCTTTATTTAACTTGATAATTATTTAATTTACAAGCAGTTTAAACATAGTCGCGCTAAATTTCGGCAAAAGAAATTGCAAGGCGATATATTTAGTACTGCAAAAGCAATCATATCCCTATTTAACTGCTAAAAAACCATGATAACTATGGTTGATACCCAAGGCAGTTCCCCTAATGCTATTAAGCCCGGCAAAACAGGTGTACACATAATATCAGATAATGCGCGGCACCGGGGATATGGCTTCACGCTTATAAATTAGACATTTTAACCATGATATCTAATTGTACTTAATTATTAAACCAAAACTACGGCCGGTTCCTGGTGCTGTCGTCTAATTCGGAAAAAGGCGATTAAATTTGGCAATGAGGGTTATTGCTGCTTAATGATATTGCCCATGCTGATGATTGTATCAACACAGGCAATTGTTAAATTAAACATAAGTTATTTAGCAGGAGCGTAAGCGCCTGTTGTAAGCCATGTTATCCACGCTTTTTTGAATGCAGCATGGCTCATAGGCGGCAACGTACGGCCCTCGCCGGGGTTCCAGCCAGATAGTACTAAGCCATCATCAGCATGGGCAATCAGTTTTTTCAGGTCTTTATGGCCGTTTTGCCTGGGGTTTATAAGTTGTTTAGCCAGTTGGCGCGGCGTTCTGCCCTGGAAAACCATTTTCATATCTGCCGGTGGTAAATGCCAGTTGGGATTGCCCGGCGGCGTATGCAGCCCGGGTGTATTGGTTGACTGATGACAATTAGAACATTTCATGGCATAAACGCCCTTACCATCAACTCCCCTTTGGGGCGACATGGTGTGCAGATGATTATCATCGCCTTGCAGCGGAATGTTTCCTGAGGGATGGCAATTCATGCAGCGAGCGCTCATTAATACGGTATATACCTGCTTAAAGGCTTTAACAGAGGCAATGCTATCTTTGATAACCACCGGCTCGCTGACCGGTTTAGCATCATCGGCCTTAAAGGATAATACTATTGAGCCTGCGATAAATAAAGTAATGCTGATGAAAATTAGTTTTTTCATGCCTGAGTTAATTTATGGTTCATGATAGGCAAATTATATATCCGTTTACCGGTAGCAGCAAAAATAGCATTGACAATAGCGGGCGCCGTTGGCGGCACTGCGCACTCGCCGGCACCTCCCATTTTCTCATTACTGTCTGCAATAAACACGTTAATCTCCGGCGACTCGTTCATCCGGGCAATGCGGTAATCATAAAAATTACTTTGCTGTACTTTGCCGTTTTCCAGCGTTATTTCGCCATATAAGGCCATGGTGAGGCCAAAGATGATACCACTCTCCATCTGCGCTTTCACGCCATCGGGGTTAACGGCCAAACCACAATCTATAGCGCAATCAATTTTATGCACACGCACCTGGCCATTATTAATACTAACCTCGGCAATAATGGCTACATAGCTGCCAAAAGCTTCGTGTACGGCAACACCTTTATGCCGCCCCTGGGGTGCCGGTTTTTCCCAACCGCCTTTATCGGCAACCAAATTGAGCGCCGCCAGGTGGCGTGGATGATCTTTAAACAGCGCCCGGCGGTAAACTACCGCGTCGCGGCCCGCAGCATGTGCCAGTTCGTCAAGCATGGCTTCCATTACGTAGCCGGTGTGGGTATTTCCTACAGAACGAAACCACAGGATAGGCACTACCTCTTTGGTGGTATGCAGCCCTATAAAATGATCAGGTACAGTAGTAAGATAAGGCGAACCTTTTACGCCCTCTACAGAGGTATCATCAACAGCCGGAGGGGGGCCAAACATTGGAGCACCAGCCATAATAGATTGCCCCGCTATATTATGCCTCCAGGCTACAGGCAGCCCCTGCTCATTCAATCCCACCGAAACATCGTGCACACAAGCCCCGCGGTAATAGCCGCCTTTCATATCATCTTCACGTGTCCACACCATTTTTACCGGCTTACCGCTGGCTTTGGCAATATGAACAGCTTCAGAAACAAAGTCGGAAGTTGGCGTAGCCCGGCGGCCAAAGCCGCCACCCAGGAAAGCAACATTCATTGTTACCTGTTCGGGCTTCATGCCCAGTATTTTGGCAGCTGCTAACTGGTCAACGCCCGGTAACTGCGTGCCGGTCCATATTTCACAGCTATCTTTTTGCAGGTTTACGGTGCAATTCATGGGTTCCATGGGAGCATGCGCCAGGTACGGAAACACGTATTGTGCCGAAATTACTTTACTTGCTTTGATTAAGCCAGCCGCGGCATCTCCTTTTTGTTGGGCCACCAACCCGTTGGTAGCTGCCAGCTTTTTGTATGTTTCTGTTTGTTTGGTTGTAAATAAATCTGCACCGGCTCCATTATCCCAGTTTACCTGCAAGGCTTTGCGCCCCTGCTGCGCCGCCCAAAAATGATTGGCAATTACGGCAACGCCTGTTGGAATTTGTACTACCTGTACTACGCCGGGTATCGCCATCGCTTTGCCGGCATCAAACGATTTCACTTTACCGCCAAAAACCGGCGCGTGCGCCACAACCGCGGTTAATAAGCCCGGGAACTGGATATCAAGGCCAAATTTGGCTTCACCATTGGTTTTTACAATAGCATCCATACGGCCGGCGCCTTTGCCTATGTATTTCCAGTCTTTTTTGGGCCGTAAGGGTACCTGCTGGGGTACCTGCAAAAGTGCAGCTTCTGCCGCCAGTTCGCCGTAGGTATATTTTTTGCCGGCAGCAATAACATGTCCATTTTCGGTTTTACAGTTTTCAACCGCAACGCCAGATCGTTTGGCGGCCGCTTGTGTTAACAACACCCGGGCGGTTGCGCCTGCATTGCGGTACCTGTCAAACTCCGACCAGGTAGAGCTGGAGCCACCGGTTATCTGGATACCATATACGGTATGATTATATGCCTTGCCAACGCCACTGTGTTTAACAGTTACCTGCCCCAGGTCTACATCCAGTTCGTCGGCCAGTAACATTGGCAGCGTTGTCCATATACCCTGGCCCATTTCCACATGGCTTAGGTATACGGTTATGGTGTTATCTGTTGCAATATTTAAAAAAGCATTGGGTGCAAAACCCGCGTCGGCCGTTGTTTTGACCATCGCTGCCAGCTTATTGGCTTGTGGTATGGTAAAAGAAATAAGCAATCCTCCGCCCAGAATAGTACCCGATTGTAAAAATGCGCGACGGTTCATGATTTTACTCCTTCCCGCTGCATTTGAGCAGCTTTATGTATGGCGGCCCTAATACGCGGATAGGTACCACAGCGGCAGATATTGCCCGACATAGCGTCATCGATGTCCTGATCGGTCGGGTTAGTGTTTTCTCTCAGCAATACCGCTGCCGACATTAATTGCCCCGATTGGCAGTAACCGCATTGCGGTACATCCAGTTGGGCCCATGCTATTTGCAAAGGGTGGTCGTTGCCCTTCGAAAGTCCCTCGATGGTGGTTATCTGCTGGCCTGCCGCACGGCTCACTTTGGTTACACAGGAACGTACGGCTTCACCATTCAGGTGAACAGTACACGCGCCGCATTGTGCTACGCCACAGCCAAATTTGGTACCGGTGAGCCCTAACAGATCACGAATGACCCAGAGCAGGGGCATGTTAGGATCGGCATTCACCTCTTGCTGCTTTCCGTTAATAGTAATAGTTAAACTATCCATAATTGGTTAATTTGGAAGTAAGTTGAAATATACTATAAAGCTAAGCAATTGAACACGTTAGGGGTTACAATATTCAAACCAAAAGTTACAATATTCAAACAATCGCCCATGAATGGGCTAAGCGGGGATTATGTTATGATAGAAAAACCGACCTAAATAAATTGCAGTTTTTCTTCTTCCAGGTCAAGGTACAAGAGGTGCCGCCGGATAATCTCTTCGTCAATATTCACATCTTCCTTGTTCTTGTTTATCAGCCATTTCCTTTGCAGATCCAGCACATCGCGGTAAACGGATTTAGATTCTTCGGTCATCAATAAACCATCGGCTAATTGATCGTTATTTTGCCACTTCAGCGCCATTTGCTGAAGCATTGGCTGCCTGCTCACTTGCTCGCAGCAGTTTGAATTTAAGTACAGCAGCGCATGCTGGTTTAATTGTTTCCTGATATCGTTATAAACTTCCTCATCGGGCGCCACTTCATCGGGGTCGGTCAAATTTAGTTTCCTGATCAGGTAAGGCAACGTTAGACCCTGCAGCAATAAGGTGGTTAAGATGACTACAAATGTGATGAACAAAATGAGGTTCCGCTGCGGAAAAGCCGATCCGTTGGCCATGTAAACCGGTATCGATAAAGCGGATGCCAATGACACTACGCCCCGCATACCCGACCAGCCAATCAAAAAAGGAAGCTTAAAGCCAGGATTTCTACTATCGGCAACAGTTATAAAATTCCGGGCTACCAGGGTAACCAGCACGGCAGCGAAGGCTGATAAAATGCGCCCGGCAATTAAAACCCCGGTTACCAATAAACCGTAACCAATAGCTGTAGCAATAGACACACGTTCGAGCCCGGCCGTAATTTGGGGCAGATCGAGCCCTATGATCATAAACACCAAACCGTTGAGCACAAAGCTAAGGCTGTCCCAAACGTTTAAACCACCCAGCCTTGAACTGCTGCTGAGGTAACGTAGCCGGTAGTTGGATAGCAGCAGGCCGCCACTCACCACAGCCAGCACGCCCGAACTATGCACGGCTTCGGCAGCTATATACATGATATACGGCGTTAACAGCGATAATGCAATATCTGTATTGGTATCTGTTGGCAGGTATTTATGCGTTTTCATAAATGCGTAGCCTACAATAAGGCCGATGCCTATACCGCCCGCCAGCATCCACACAAAGCTTAAAGCAGCCTGGTGCCAAACAAAACTGCCCGTTGCTACCGCTATAAGTGCGAAGCGGAAAATAATGAGCGAGGACGCATCATTTAAAAGGCTTTCGCCCTCCAAAACATAAGATAGCCGTTTGGGTACTTTTACAAATTTTAAAATAGCCCCTACGCTTACCGCGTCCGGCGGCGAAACTATCGCGCCTAATAAAAAACCCAGGGCCAGCGTAAAGCCGGGAATAAAATGATTAACAACCAATGCAACCGCCAACGCTGTAAAAAACACAACCAGGAAGGCAAAACTTCCGATGATCCGCCGCCAGTGCCAAAGCTCTTTCCATGAAATATGCCATGCCGCGTCATATAACAGCGGAGGTAAAAACAAAATAAAGATCAGTTCCGATTCGATATGCAATGTAGGCAGGCCCGGGATAAAACTAATCCCTAATCCGGCTAATACCAGCAAAACAGGATAGGCAACTTTTATTTTCCTGCTCAGCATGATCAATAATAATATCACAATTACCAGGCATAAATAAAACGGAAAATCGTCCAGCATTTTTACAATATTTAAGCTACAGCCTAATTTATAAAAAATGCGGATGTAATTTATGGAGATTAGCCCCTTTTTTAAAAAATTGAAAATCCAATATCGAAAATCCCAGTTCCGAAATCCCTTCTACACCTTCTCGCCAAACGCCAAATCGCCCGCATCGCCAAGGCCGGGTACAATATAGGCTTTGCTGGTCATTTCCTCGTCAATAGCACACACCCATAGTTTGGCTTTAGGCAGGTTGGCGCGTACATGAGCTATGCCTACGGTGCTGGCAATTACGGCGGCTATGTGCAGCTCTTTAATGTTATATTGTGCCATCAGCTCCTTGCAAACAGATACCAGGCTTTGGCCGGTAGCCAGCATGGTATCGCACAGGATCAGGATTTTGTCGTCAAGGTTCGGGGTCGAGATATGGTCTACCTGGATCAGGAACGAGCCTCCCCTTTTTACCTTGCGGTAAGCGGTTATAAATGCCGATTCGGACTGATCAAAATAATGCATAAAACCCTGATGAAATGGAAGCCCGGCCCTCAGAATGGTACCTAACACAGGCTGGTCGGCAGGGGTATTAACGTTGGCTATGCCTAAGGGTGTTTGTACCCCTTTAGTTTCATAGTGGAGGGTTTTGCTGATTTCATAGGCCAAAATTTGGCCCAGTTTTTCCTGGTTACGCCTAAAGCGGGCTTTGTCCTGTTGTATTTCGGCATCACGTAATTCGGCCAAAAACTGGTTGGCAATAGTGTTGGTTTTATCGAGGACGAAAATCATGTTTAAAATTAAGTTATTTTGTATGAAAACCGGGCGATTTATTTCGGAATAACCACTTAGCGGGTGCCTTATTCAAATCAAAGTAGAGCGTTGTATTAAATCGGCAATTATTTGGTTTTTATAAACATGAGCCCCGCAAAACCCAATCACAACATAAAACGTTTAAATTCCGTAAAAAGCCGTATGTTTAGTTTCAAGAATGTAACGTCTAAAATCAACCTTAAACACTAACCAAAACTCCATTTGTGAGCGAATTGGCCTAAAATTTATGATATTTTACTCTTTCAGATTAGTCGTCATTCATTTAATTTTATTATCCTGCTTTTTTTCCTTTGGCTGTAATAAAGCGCAACCTGCTGATAACGCCGGCAAAACAGTTTACATTAAAAATGAAAACGGCAAGTATACTTTATACCGCCAAGGCCAGCCTTTTTTGGTAAAAGGAGCAGCGGGCCATACCAATCTTAAACGTTTAAAAGAAGCAGGCGGCAATACCATAAGGGTTTGGGATACTGTGCACCTGGCCAATATTTTAGACTCGGCACAGGCAAACAATTTAGCGGTAATAGTGGGTTTGCCCATGCCGCCAAGCCTAAGGATGGATGAGTTTTACAATACTCCGCAGGCTGCCGCTTTTACAAAAAAAATCACCTCTGTAATTAATAAATATAAAAACCACCCTGCCCTTTTATGCTGGTGCCTGGGTAACGAGCTCACATTCCCGTTCAGGCCCAGGTTTAACCAGTTTTATACTGTTTTTAATAACCTGGTTGACAGCATTCATTACAACGATCCGCAACATCCGGTTACCACAACCGTTATGACGTTTCAAAAAGAAAATATTTTTAATATACGGTACCGTACAAAAATTGATTTTATATCTTTCAATATTTTTGGCTCGATACAAACCTTAAAGCAGGATCTGCAGGATTTCAAATGGCTATGGAACGGTCCGTTTTTAATAACAGAGTGGTCTGTTGAAGGCCCTTGGGTGGCAGCCAGCCAAAATGTATGGGGCGCTTATGTAGAAAATACCAGCACAAAAAAAGCAGAACAATATTTAGCCACCTATAGTAACTATATGCCGGTTGATAACCCAAGATTTTTAGGTTCGATGGTTTTTTACTGGGGACAAAAGCAGGAGCTTACCCCCACCTGGTTTAGCCTTTTTGATGAGCATGGCGGGCAAACCGAAATAGTTAACGCCATGCAATATTTATGGACGGGAAAAAAGCCGCCCGTCAAGGCGCCTGATATAAAATACATGCTGGTGGAGAATAAAGGCGGGCGCGATAACATTTTGCTTAGCCCTAAAACCACTTCTTTTGCAATTGCCTATATGAATGAACCTGGTACAGCTAAACTTACCTATAAGTGGCAGCTGTTTGCCGAGGATTGGTTTAAGCCAAATGGTATTTTTAACGATAAGCCGTTGAAGGATATCAAAAACGCAGTTACCGAAAATAATGGGCCTATAATTAAATTTAAAGTACCGGAAACCGAAGGCCCATACCGCTTATATGTATATGTATATAACGATAACGGCTATTTCGCCACTGCTAATGTCCCTTTTTACGTGCTGTATAATCCATGAATAGTAGTAATATAAAACCACCTTCAAAAAAGCAACTGCTTAATTTAAGGCTGATGATTGTGATAGGGCTGGCCTGCATGTTTTTTTTCATGTATAGCTTACTTCACGAATCGGTTATTGGTTATAAGCCCCTTTACTGGTTGCTTATTGTAACCTTTGTTTATACCTTTTTTAAAGTAATTTATGAGTGGTACCACTATTGGTCTATCAGCGTACCGGCTACGCCGCCGGTTACCAAACAATATACGGTAGATATTTTTACAACATTTTGCGCGGGCGAGCCCTACGAAATGATTTTAGAAACGCTTACCGCCATACAAAATATAACCTACCCGCATCAAACTTATTTATGCGATGAGGCCGACGATCCGTACCTTAAGTCGGTTTGCGAGCAATTGGGGGTACACCATGTTACCCGTATTAAAAAAGTAAATGCCAAAGCGGGTAATATCAATAATGCTTTGGCACAATCATCAGGCGAGTTGTGCCTGGTGCTTGATCCTGACCATGTACCTTTCCCCGAATTTCTTGATCCTATTGTGGCGCATTTTGATGATCCCGAAATAGGATATGTGCAGGTAGTACAGGCGTATTATAACCAGCGCATTGGCTGGATTGCAAAGGGTGCGGCGCAACAAACCTACCATTTTTACGGGCCCATGATGATGTGTATGAACAGCTATGGTACCGCGCAAGCTATCGGGGCCAATTGTACCTTCAGGCGCACCGCGCTGGAGTCAATAGGCGGACATGCCGCTGGGCTGGCCGAAGATATGCATACCGCTATGCAGCTACACGCCAAACAATGGAAATCTGTTTATGTGCCGCAGGTACTGGCCCGAGGCCTGGTGCCTGCTACATTATCAGCCTATTATAAGCAGCAAATAAAATGGTCGCGCGGGGTTTTCGAGCTACTGGTTACTTCATATGTAAAGCTGTTTACAAAATTTACCTGGCGGCAAAAAATCCATTACGGGTTGCTGCCCCTTTTTTACTTATCGGGCTTTATATTTTTAATCAATTTTTCCATCCCCATTTTATCGCTGTTCATGGATGTGTATCCGTTAAAAATGGACTTTTCGGAATTTTTGGTTATCAGTATTCCTTTTATTACATCGGTTGTTTTGATAAGACACTTTGTACAGGAATGGGTAATGGAGGATAACGAAAGGGGCTTCCATTTAGTGGGCGGGCTGTTACTCATCGGCACCTGGTGGATTTTTATATTAGGTTTTGTATACACCATCATCCGTAAAAATGTTCCGTACATCCCAACCCCTAAAGATGTTAAGGACGAGAAAAATTTAAAAAACAACCTGCCTAACATTGCCGTGCTGGTGGTGTCACTGGTGGCCATAGCTTATGGCCTTTATACCGACTGGAGCCCGTTTACATTTTTCATGTCGGCAATTGCGTTGTTAAATTGCATGTTTATGGTATTTATGCTGATAGCCAGTTCTGAGCTTAAGCTGCAGATGTATTTGGGCAACCATAGCACCATGTTCAATATTGCAAGTAACGTAAAAACCGGAAAAAAATATTTTTGGCTGCTACGAAGGAAAATTTATACTGGCGTACGAAAAGTAAGCATGATACTTACTGTACTTGTTATCTGCATCAGCGTTTATGTATCAAGTAAGAACAACGATGATGATGCCGACATGGGTAATATCAATTTTGAAGGGGTGCATAACGGCGAAAACTCCATTATTAAAAATACTACCACAGATACAGCCGGTTTATGGCAAGTTGTTAATCAAAACAAGTTGTACGCCCCCGTTGCAAGGCTGGCTTCATCTACAGATAGTGTTAAAGCCGAAAACGACAGGCTTGCCGAAGTGAAGAACATCCTGTTAAATCCCCGTGTATTTACCGATGTTCAGGGCGTTATTTATCCAAAGGGCCACTATTGGTATAAAAACATATCGCCGCTCACAAAAAATATAATCGTCAATGATTTTGACGAGATGCGTAAGGCTGGTGTAAATACCGTAAAAATATACGGGCCCAATATTTACGATCACTCTACTTTTGATGCTGCCGCGCAACATGGGCTTAAAATTCATTATAGTTTTTGGATACCCGATGCCCAAAACTTTATTGATGACGCCGACAATTTAAACGACGTAGCCTCGCTCATTTTAAAAACCGTAAATAAAAACAAAACCAATACCAGTATCACGGCCTGGAATTTGGCCAATTACAGCTACCAGCAATTAAACCGTTTTTATCATGCGCCGCAAATATTTTATGCCCAATACCGCTACATCAGGTGGTTAAAACATTTGGTTAACGATATTAAACTTGCAGATCCGGCGCGGCCCGTAACGTTTGATGTACTGTCGGTACCTGAATTGGCAACTACCGTAAATTTACTGCACGCCCAAGTACCAGCCATAGATGCTTTTGGCCTTATTGTTAAGGATAAACAATCGTTAAAATATGTTACCACCGGTATCGGGGCCTCTTACTTTATGAGCAATGTAAATCCAAAAGGTTTACAAAAAGCCGTATGGCCGCGAACAGGTGTTTTTTATGCCAGCTGGCAGGACCAGCAAAGCGGTTCGGTTACCACTTTTGACGGGTTGAAAGATGTATGGGGTCGCAACAAGCCCTATTTGTATCAAATAAGCGCAACCTGGCACGGTAAAATACATGGTAATGATTTGCCACCGGTAAGGATTTTAAGACCTGCTTTAACAACTACCACAGGCGCCTTATTGCCCTATAGCGCGTTGGTATATGCGTATGATAAATGGAATGTTGCCACTTTTTTAAAAACTAACCTGCGTTTTGAATGGTACCTGGTTAAAACCAATGCGCTTGGCACAGCTACTAATATGAGCAAAGTTGGCGAAGGCCCTACCGTTTATGTTAATATACCGCCAAATAACAACAACTACCGTTTATACATGGTGGCTGTAAACGGCACCAATGTCAACGATGATTATGTTACATTAAATACTCCACTTAAAAATTAACAATCTTGAAAAGTACCCGTTCAAAACGTTATTTATTTATTGGTTTGGGCATTGTATTGCTGGTGGTGGCGCTTTGGCTGCTTAACCCCTGGTACCGCTCTTATTATCTTAACATTTATTATCCGACCGATGATCGTTTACTTGCCGTTTTTAACGCTAACAATCCGGGCACCGATTTGCAACCGGGCAGTACAACAGCATATAAGGTAGTTTGGCGAAACAACGCACTATGGTCGGACAAGGGTGATATTGAAAACGAGCTGGCAAAGCACGATGTAATGTTAACTGTTGAAACCTGGCTATCGGGCGTAAACTATAATACAGATGTTTTAACAGAGTTAAAAAAAGGAAAATTTGACGACCAGATACGCGAATTAGCGTCCATCATTGTAAAAGTACCCCACCAGGCATACATCCGCTGGAACCCGGATATGGAGGTGCCCACAAATTTTTATCCCTGGCAATATCAATCGCCGGCATCGTACATTACCTCATTTAATTATTTTGCAAAAAAGCTAAAGCAGTATGCACCCAACGCTAAAGTAGTGTGGAGCCCATCCGGCTACCCCGGCGATACCGAATACTGGCCCGGGAATAAAAATGTTGATTATGTAAGCATCACCCTTGGCAGTCCATCTGAATATAGCCTTAATTATTTTCCGATGGTGAAAACACCACAGGAGATGATGAGGCAGAAATTGCACCGCTTACGGTTTATTAATAAGCCGGTTTTAATTGTGGATGTTTGGAACATTACCAAAGGCGCTTTCAATGCATCATGGCTGGCCGAAGAGAAGGCCTACATTAACAAATACCGCCAAACGGTATACTCCGATAGTAATTATACCGATAGCTGCAAAGCAAAGCCCATCAGAAAAGTGCTGCAGGTTGGCGTTTTTGATCCGAATAAACGATTGCTTGATCAAAAAACCATCAGCGTTGAACATTTGTTTACCGATTTGGGACAAGTAGAGCGCGGTGAATTTGAAAAAAGCTTTTTGGAGGTTACCGGCCGACACCATGGTGTTATTGTTACTATGGAGCCCTGGAAAGATGCTGCCCACAAAGCCGATACCCTTACATTGGAAAGGATACTAAATGGTACTTTTGATAAGCAGATAACGAAATTATTCAACATTATTTCGGCAACCGATCAAACGGTTTACTTGCGGTGGATGCACGAAATGGAGATTCCGATTCACCGTTATGCATGGCAAAGCCAGGACCCGGTTACCTACATTGCCGCCTACCGCTATTTTATGCAGTTTAACGGCGGGCCAGGCAAAAATGTAAAAAAGGTTTGGGGTCCCGCGGGCGACAGAGGATCGGCTGATTTTTGGCCCGGCAGCGATGTAGTTGATTATATAAGCATAGCTATTTATGGCCTGCCTGATAAAAACATAACCGACCCGGATAAGCAGGAGGCATTCAGCACCATATTTAACCGCAAATATTTTAGGATGAGATTTTTGGACAAGCCTTTATTTATAACCGAGTTTGGCGTTAAAGGCCCGGAAAGTTTTCAGGACCAGTGGCTTGCCAATGCCGCCAAAACAATAAATGCCAATCCGCATATTTTTGGTGTATGCTACTTTAACTTATATGATAACCCTAAAGCATGGGGCAGCATTAAAGCGCCTGACTGGAGTATGACACCCAAATCGATGGCTAAATTCTGCAGCCAGTTGAAATAGTAATGTAAATCGGATATCTATGTAAGCCGCCAGGTTTAGGCTATGATCAAAGTAATTGGCTGGTGATACCATGGTGTACTCTGCCAAAATAACTGTTGTATCCGGATATTTTATGGAGGCTTTTTCGGCCGCCTTAGGTGTAAGTTACCGGCCGGCATTACCAGGGTTGGATAACCGTGAATGGTTAGTTTACCTCATGGCATTGTTTACAGGCTGGCTGTCTACAAACTGTTCAAAGCCCGTAATTTTTCCGTCTTTTAATTTCCAAACATGGGCTACCCTTGCTTCAAAGTATTTTCCGGTAGTTTTGTACGTGCCGGTATAAGTGCCGTAGGCAACAACCTTATCCTCGCTGGCCACGTAATCTTCGGGCGTAAACTTATAATCCACCCATTCGCTTCCTAAACGGCTGAAAACGTTTTTTTCAACACTGGCCAAACCAATATATGTTCCGGCATAGGGAAAGCCTTTGGCTTCTGTCCACGCAAGGTTTTCTGCTACGTACATAGCTAAATTTCTTCCATTCTCTTTTGAAGTTTTGCCTTCATAAGTGCTTTTTATAATTTCCAGATTGGTCATTTTATGTTTGCTTAAAAACAGCATGGCGATGCTTTTGGCGCCGCCAGGCTAAATGTGAATACTGATTTTACCATTTCATTTCGCCGGTGTTTACTTTCGCGCCTATTTGCAAGGCAATGTCGAAAGTAAGGGCAGGATATTTGGCTTTTAAAGCGGCAATTAATGTTTCAGAAGTTTTGTTGGTTTTTAAAGCTTCTTCATACACCTGGATATAGCTTTTAGTATGCTGCACAGCGCTCATGTCAAACGCACTTTCAGATTTAGCGTGGGCCGGAACTACAATAACCGGCTGTAGCGCTTCAATTTTATCCAAAACATTTATCCATTGTTTACGGGCATCGGCTGTTTGCGCATCGGCCATCCAAAGATGGAAAGTTGTTCCAAATACGTTGATGCCCCCCACAACCGCTTTGGCCGACGGGATCCAGACAAAGGTTTTGGAAGGAAATTCTTCCAGTCCGATAATTTCTAATTTCTCACCTTCCAGTTCGATGCTGTTGCCTTTTAATACCTGTGGCAAAACTACGTTGGATGTAATGCCTTTGCCCAGCCGCTCGCCCCACACTTCTAATTTTTTTTGTGCTGTAGCTTTAATATGCTCAACCGTTGCAGCCGCTGCATAAACGGTAACTTCGGGAAAATACTTTTTGAATACTTCCAGGCCAAAGTAAAAATCAGGATCGCCATGGGAAACATAAATAGTTGTTAGTTTTTTACCTGATTTTTTGATTTCGCCGGCTACTTTTTCGGCATCTTGCAATGTAAATTGCGCATCAATCAAAACAGCGTCTTTTTTTCCTGATACGATGACTGATGCTACCCCAAAACTGTTTTCTGATGCGTTATATACCTCGAGTTTAAAACTGCCTGTTTCAATAGTTTTGAAACTTTGTGCTTGTACGTCCATTTTGAATGAAATTAGGATTGTTAAGAATATTACAGAAAGAATGTGTTTCATTTTATCGTTTTAATAATGCTGTAAAGATGCTATCATCCACAGCTCAAAAACATTGAACAAGTTCAATAAATGAAATACGGCTTATTTCTTACCGGCAATTTTCCGTCTTATTTTACTCAAAAATTCGTGGCTGATACCCAGGTAGGCAGCTATTTGCAGGTTAGAAAGGCGCTGGTACAGGCCCGGATATTTTTCGATAAAGTCAAGATAAAGCTGGTCGGCGGTTTTACCCAGGTTGTCAATCATTCTGCGTTGTAAGGCAACATGTGTTTTTTGGGTCATCACCCTGAACAGCTTCTCTATTTTAGGCAAATTTATGTAGGCAAATTCCTTATCCTTTTTAGAAATTAAAAGCACTTCACTATCCTCCAGCGCCTCAATATAAAGTTGAGATGGTAAACCATTGGTGAAGCTATCAATATCTGTTATCCACCAATCTTCCATTGCAAAATATAGTATTTGTTCGAAGCCATTTTTATCAATATGATAAACGCGAAAAAGCCCTTTCACAACAAAGCCTTCAAATTTGCAAACTTCGCCCCCACGCAATAAAAAGCTTTTCTTTTTGATGGTTTTATGTTGAAACAAATCACAGAACGACTCCATTTCGGCATCCGAAAGCGAGATGTGTGTGTTTATATTTTTCTTTAGAAGGGTTGTCATCACATGTTGGCTTAATATTCCTTAAAGTCATGTTAAACAGCAAACTACTGTTTAAATTAACCCGCAGATAAAAATGTGCGCTTAAAGATAAGGCTATCCTATTTACTTTATTGAACCAAATCTGTGCGAAGGCCTGCTATTTTAAACTAAGATAAGCCAGTAACAGGTTATATTGCCTGATCTTTTTCATTGGAAGCAATAAATAAATATTAATATTTATAGCGCGGCAATTCAAACAATGCCCATACCCGGTTAATAAATTATTATATGCAAAGTTGACATGACTACACCCACCTGACAGCGACGCTGGAATTATCACATTAAACATGATTGATTAAACAAAAGGCTGTGACACTGGCCGTACAATAAAAACTCCACAGAAAGGGCATGGTAAAAAAAAATAACTACCAGTTAAACCAGCCTGTTTATAAAATGCCTTTGATTCCCGGGCCGAAAGTATTATTTTTGAGTGATAAGAATTATTTCTCATTTTCTGCCTATTATCGAAAATATGTTTTTAAGCAAGCCTTTATGGCGCACCCTGCTGTGGTGTATGTTGCTGTGCGCCGCTAACGGGGCATACGGGCAGGATACTGTGGTAATACGCGGCAGCAGTTTTGGAACATTACACGAAGTATCCCTTCGCGATTCCCTATGGTTTTTTCATGCCGGAGAGTTGCCCCAGGGGAAACGGTCCTTAAACAGCACCAACGGCTGGAATGCGTTGCACTATACTGCTTTCGGAAAATCTGATCCACCACCTGGGTGGCAGGGGCTTGGCTGGTTTGGCCTGTGGCTAAAAGTTGACACAAACCTGGTAGGCAAAAAACTCTCCTTCCGCATCAATCACGATGGGGCATCTGAAATATTTATCGACGGAAAACAAGTAGGGGGCTATGGTAAGGTTGGCCATTCGGCGCAGCAAATGGAAGCTATACGCGCCCCAAGAGACCTTATCCCGCTGTGGTTCAATGACACACGCCCCCATCTCATCACCATGCATTACTCCAATTATTTTGGCGTTTACGCCAACTTTTGGGGGTTTGAGGCTTTGATAGGCGACTATGAACCGTTTTCAAAACACATTACCCACAGCAGGCAACTTTTTAGCTTTGTGCCCATGTGCGCGGCTGCCGAAATTATATTGGGCGTTTTACATTTTTTGTTGTTCCTTTTTTATCCCAGGCAAAAACTAAATTTATACTATGCACTTTTTGTGCTATTGGTGGGTATTAACAGCATATGTATTTACTTGTTTTATTTTACAAGTTTTCCGTTGGTGCAGTATTATGCCGACTTTTTAACACAAGAATGCAAAGTTTTGATGATGTGGGGAGCCGTGATGCTACTTTATGTGCTGGACTATGGCAGGGTACCACGTTGGCGTGTGGTTGCATTAACCGGCGTGAACATGCTTTATTTCATAGGGTACTTTTTAAATTATTTTATTTTACGGGCCAATGTACACGACGATTATTTTTCTGTGGTTTTCTTTGTTTGCATCATGGATGGTTTTTGGTCTGCATTCCATCTAATCAAAAAAAAGCAGCGGGGTGTATGGCTTATCGCTACAGGCGTGGTAGCAGTTGTACTGGTTTACTTTTTTGCCTGGTCCGATGTGTTTCATCTATGGACCTATGAACTCAATTCTGTACGGGTGTTTGTAATGAGCATAGGCCAATTGATTCTGCCGCTTTGCTTGTCACTTTACCTGGCGCTTGATTTTGCCCGCACCAACCAAAACCTGGCAGCTAAACTGGCCGAAGTAGAAAAGCTATCTGCCCAGGCGCTTGCACAGGAAACCGAAAAAAGGGAACGAATAGCAGCTGAAGCTAAACGGCTTGAGGAAATTGTGCAACAACGTACAGCCGAACTTAGCGAAAAGGCCGATAAGCTGCGGGAAATGGATGTAGTTAAATCCCGTTTTTTTACCAATATAACCCATGAGTTTAAAACACCGCTAACACTTATTATCAATCCGGCCAATGAGCTGCTATCTGTCGCCACCGGCACGGATGCCACAAAATACATACGGCTCATCCTGAGTAACGCCGCGCGGTTGCTCAGGCTTATCAACCAATTGCTTGACCTGAGTAAGCTGGAAAGCGGCTTAATGGAAGTGAGCAGGGAACCATTAGATTTTGTGGCCCTTATCAGGATGCATATACACTCATACGAATCATTGGTTGTGCAAAAGGGGATCAGGCTGCATTTTGCATCAGACTGGGATAATCTTTGGATATCGGGCGACCGCGACAAGCTGGATAAAATTATCCTCAATATACTTTCAAATGCCATCAAGTTTACCGACAATGGCCGGGTAGAAGTATTGCTGCAAAAAGATACCGGTGCGCCTGGTAATGTTTTGAGCATAACTGTAAGGGATACCGGGCGCGGCATTCCTGCTTCAAAACTGCCGTACATTTTTAGCCGGTTTTACCAGGCCGATCCTTCAGATACCCGATCGGCAGAAGGTACGGGCATAGGGTTGGCCGTAGCTAAGGAGCTGGTAGAATTGATGGGAGGCCAGATAAGGGCAGAAAGCATGGAAGGGCTGTTTACAGAAATTAATATCCGCATGCCCTACCAGGTTGCCGAAGCCGGCGGGAGCCCGCTGGCAGAAACCGTGTACAGTGAAGCATTATATTCCACCAATGCGGACGACAGCGCTCTGCCGGTTGTCGACACCGACAAACCACTGGTACTGCTCATCGAAGATCATGATGAGCTGAGGGAATTTATGCAGCAATCGCTTACCGGTAAATACCGGGTTATAAGCGCGGCCGACGGGGATGCAGGCATTGCCTTAGCATTGGAGCACATCCCCAACCTTGTTATTACCGATTTGATGATGCCCCGGAAAGATGGTTACCAGGTGAGCGCCACACTCAAAAAAGATGAAAAAACCAGCCATATACCCATCATCATCCTCACAGCGAAAGCTGATATGGACAGTAAGGTGCAGGGTATCGAAACCGGTGCGGATGCCTACCTGGGCAAACCTTTTGATAAACGCGAATTATTTGCCCTTATAGAAAACCTGATCAATGTGCGCAATCAATTGCGCGAACACTATAGCAGCCGCGACCTCTGGTTTAGCGATGTACTATCGATGCCCTCAATTGAGCAGGACTTTATCGCCCGGGTACGCAACGCGGTAGAAAGCCACCTGGATGAGGAGGGCTACAGCGCCGACCAACTTGCCCGCGACATAGGCCTCAGCCGCACACAGCTGCATCGCAAATTAAAGGGCCTTATCGGCCAGGCGCCGGGCGAACTGATCCGTATTATTCGCCTTCAATACGCACATAATCTTCTCCAGCGCCGCGTTGCCACCGTATCTGAGGTGGCTTATATGGTTGGCTTCAGCAGCCCGGCCAGTTTTTCGGCCAGTTTTTCCCGCCACTTCGGTTTTGCGCCCAAAACTGTGGGGGTAATGTAATTGTCGCGGGTTGCCGATCTGCAATTTGCAACAAACCCGATAGCATTTGCAACGCACACGAATATACTTTGCCAATTTTCGCCATTTAAGGCTTCTCTCCTAAAAATGCCCCCCAATATATTGCCCGGCAGAAAAAAAATACGGCCCGCCTTAATTATGACAATCGGGATTATTGTTTAGCCAAAACAGGTTAATATCCCCATCAAAATAAACCTAATTTTGATTTTGGCCGATACCTTAATAACCAATTATAGCAAGTTAAACAGGCCGGGAAAACATTTTATTTTTATTACCTAATAACCAATGGAACCTCACGACGATAATTTTTCAAGGCGCAACTGGTTAAAAACAGTTACAAAAGCATCCGCAGGTGCCGGCATGATTGCAGTAGCGCCCACTTTTTTACACGCACAGCCTGCAAACATCCAAAAAGCCGATCCGATGTTGGGTACCCGCATTTATAACATTATGGACTATGGCGCCAAAGGCGATGGTGTAACACTTAATACCAAAGCACTGCAGGCAGCCATTGATGCCTGTAATAAAGATCAGGGTGGCACCGTGCTGGTGCCGGCCGGGGTGTTTGTTATCGGCACGGTTGAGCTGAAAAGCAATGTAACCCTGTATATTGCCCAGCAAGGCAAATTACTGGGCAGTGCAGATGGCAAACAATACTACGCCGCCCAGGCCATCCCAATTACCGGCGATACCACATTAAATGATGGCAATGTAGGCTTGTTATTTGCCGTAAAGGCCGAAAACATCCGCGTTGAAGGCCCGGGCACTATTGACGGGCAGGGTGCGCAGTTCCGTAGCCCCACAAAGGGCGCGCCATCGCCGGCCGGCATCAGCGGCAATCACCGCCCCTATCACCTGCTTTTTTACCAATGCCAAAATCTTGTCGTTAATGATATATATCTTAAAGACTGCGCCTATCACTCTGTACGCATTATTCAAAGCAGTTATGTAAAGCTCGATGGCATCCACATCCGTGGCCGGGTTATCCATAATAACGATGGCTTTCATTTCATCAGCTGTCATTATGTTCATATGGTTAACTGCGATGTGCAATCGCAGGATGATGCCTGCGCGCTGTTTGGCAGTTGCAGGTTTATAACCATTACCAATTGTACGTTTAGCACACGCTGGTCGGTTTTCCGTTTTGGCGGCGGGGTTGCCGAAAATATTACCATCTCTAACTGCATCATTTTAGAAGCCTACGGCTGCCCTATAAAAATGCGTTGCGAACGGCACTCGCGGATAGAAAACATCTCGTTCTCCAACCTGGTGATGCATAAGGTAACGGGGCCCATATCAATCGGCATGGGCTCGATAGATGATCCGGGTACTGCGCGTAATATATCTTTCAATGGCATTCATGCCAATGTGGTTGTCCCGGTGCAACTTGCCGATGCCGAATTTACCAGCAACTATCACCCCGGCGAAATCAAATCATGTATAGCCATTAACGGCGCCGATGGCTTTTTGCTCGAAAACATTAGCTTTAACGATGTTCATATCACCTTTGCCGGAGGGGGAACTGCAGAAGACGCGGCCGTACGCGATGTACCTAAAAACGCGGGCGAATATTATGCCGACGGAGTTTTTCCGGCTTATGGTTTATATGCCCGTTATGCCAAAGGCCTTACACTAAATAATGTAAGGTTTGAAGTTGCCACGCCCGAATTAAGGCCCGCCCTTGTTTTTGACCAGGTAACAGATGCAGCAATAAACGGCCTCAGCGCGCAGGGCAATAAAGACGCCGAATCGGTACTGCGGATGATTAACGCGCAGGATGTTTTACTAACCGCAACGCGTGTACTTAGCCCGGCAGCTGTTTTTATGCGGGTTGAAGGCGCCGCCTGCAGTAATATTAAAATTGACGGCGGCGACATTTCAAAAGCCGGCAGCCCCTTATCCTTCGCGGCCGGGGCTACCAAAAATGCAGTAAAGTTGCGCGATTAGCCTTTTTTTAAGGTGTTTCGCCACAGGCTACGTTTAAAACTAACTTATACCTTTTACGTATTGGTTTAGCTTTTCTATATTTTGCTTTAATCCTTCATCGGCTTTAAAGGTTTTTACCACCTGTATAAATTGCTCGTGCGTTTCAAACAGCATATGCCAGCTCAGGTATGTTTGGTCGCCCTGTGCCTCAAATTCAATAGTGGCAACAAACTTTGGGCTGCTAATATGCTCATATACAATTTTTTTGAGCGGCACTACCTCCTTAAATATGCTTTTGTTTTTATAATCTGTTCCGTCGGGGCCATGCATTACCAGGTCCCATTCGCCGCCGGGTTCAACATCCATTTTACTTATGGTGTTGGTAAAGCCATCGGGGCCCCACCATTGGGCAATATGTTCGGGCTGGGTCCATACCTCCCATACCAGTTCAACCGGGGCATCCAATGTGCGTGTCAAGCGTAATTCGCGGTCGGCAGTGTTACTTGTTGTGTTTTCCATTTCGTTCATTTTTTAATTGTACTACATAGTTTTCAAGGTTATCTAATTTACTTTCCCAATGCTGGCGGTACTGGTCTACCCAGGCCGATACCTCGCTGAGCTGATCGAGCCGGGCTTCGCAAAACCTGTCGCGCCCTTGCTGCTTAACGTTAATAAGGCCGCAATCGGCCAGGATCTGGATATGCAACGATATAGCCTGGCGTGTAACATCAAAGTTTGCAGCTATAGTGTTTACATTATGCGGCTGTGTAGCAATCATGTTAATTATAGCCCTTCGGGTAGGGTCGGCTATGGCCTGGTAAACATCTCGTCTGGTTTTCATTTGCGCAAGTATTTGCTTGCAAATATAAATGCAAGCTTTTACTTGCGCAAATTTTTTTTAAATTAGATTTGAGAAACAGCCATGGAGCAGAACTAAACTTACAACATAGAGGCTGGCTTTGGTACCAAAGTGTGTGTACCACTACGGACGAGACACCCTGAAACACCCTGGTACGCCCTGGTACACCCTGAAACACCCTGGTACACCCTGGTACGGGGTGGTACACAACTGGTAGTTTATATTTTTAAGTAAAACAAAATATCATAAATTAATACCAGCAAAAGACCTTGCAGTAGCTGAAGGCGGCAGCGACAAAACGCTTGCGATACAGGGAAACTATTTACAACTAGGCAAAAAAAATTTGCTTGCCGGCTTCTGTCACAAATCATAGTCGTATTCGGTTTCATCAAAAAAAGCGAAGATGAGGTCGTCGTGTTTTTCATCGTACCTGAAATCCTCAAATAATTTAACCCTCGCCTCGACGCTAAAATCGGCAATTGCTACCATACTGTTCGTAACAATATCATCTAGTAAGTCTAACTCGATGCAACTAGGTTCTGTTTCGAAATACGCCGTCAAGATTATGTTGTTTTCCTGAAAATCAACATCCATATATAGTCTTCGAAGGTTTTCGGTTATCTTTTTTGTTAGATATCGCAATACTATCCCTGAAAGTTCGTATATCTTTTCTTCTTTATTCATAGTGTAATTATTATTTTTTTGTGGCAGGATGCAAAGGAACCACAGTTGCCGATTTGAGGCCCTTTATCATAAAAATATCAGTCGCAATATATTTTCCATTATTGTTTTAGATTCCCATCATGGTATAGTATTTCACGTACGCCCTATTTTGACTCTTGTTGGTCGCAAGCACAGGAGCACTACCGTCATGGGCAGCTTTCACAACTACCTTTGCTACCGCTACCGCAAGGCTCCAGCCTTGTGGCCCACATGCTAAGTATACTCCATACCTTTAGGCCAATTAACCATGTTTGTTGTTTAACCTTAATACTTTTATATTACTCTTTTGCTCTGTTTAAAAATACAAAATCCCGGATGAAACGTGCATCCAGGATTTGCATATTCATTACTTAGCATGGCGTTTACCTATCAGCGGGCCACAAGGCTGGAGGCTGGAGGCAGCGAAAAACGCTTGCGATAGCTGGGGGAATATTTATCGATATCTATTCAAAACCGGAGCATTAACGTAGTTTGCACGCAAACTGTCAAAAAGCAGAAAATCTTTATATAAATATTGAGAATTAATTTGATTTTTCTGAAAAAATGGACTCTTATAATATACGGCTTGCCCCACAGTTACATATCGGGGGACGTCAAACTCGAGCCTTTCAATAAATGACGATCCAGGTTTTATATCGCGCATTGGCAGAACCCGAAATTGATTAAAAAATGTTACCTGCGATTTATATTCTTCTACAGAATCGGCTTTAATGCCATTTATTTCCCGGGTTGTATAAAACTCAAAAGCCAATACATGCTTATATCGATAATAACGGGTAACACCATATTTAAATTTGTTAATCGTTTCAAAATGAAGCGTATCATCATTGTTTGTAAAGTCCGGCATATATTTTCCCGGGATATAAATGGTGCTATCGGTGTTATTTGTAATCTTAACATAAACCGTATCATTCTCTTTGAGGCAGAATAATGAAACGCGGCGTTGCCTTACTTCTTTTTTAGGAGTTGCGAAATTACATGAGGCCATGAACGTGCATAAAACCAAATAAAAAAAAACATTTTTTTTCATATTCTAAATACATATTAAAACTAATGATTGAAGTTACTTTCTTTATGCAAGGGATCAAACGGTCTTAAAGGTAGGTTGAGATCTTGCCGAATTTCGTTTTCATCGTCAACTGCATTCCCTTTAGTTGATCCTTCGCACCGCAAGCCTCCTGGCTTGTGCCTCAGCTACCGCAAGCCCCCCGCTGCCGCAAGCCTCCTGGCTTGTGACCCGCATGCTAAGTACACGCCATGCCTTTAGGATAATCAACAATGTTTATTGTTAACCTTAAAGCTCTTGTATTACTCTTTACTCCGTTTAAAAATACAAACACCCGGATGAAATTAAACATCCGGGATTTGCATATTTATTACTTAGCATGGCGTTTACCTATCAGCGGGCCACAAGCATGGAGGCTTGCAGCAGCGAAAAACGCTTGCGGTAGCTGGAGATAGCGGTCACGCCGCCGTTTACAACCAATCTAATCAATACCACCTGATTGAACCATTTAAGGGATAAATTTTCCTTTCCCTTGCGACAGACAATCCTACAGTCTTAATTTCGGCAAACCACTGTCGATATTGAGCATAAGCCTTAGCTATACCTTTTTCATTCATCGTTAATATAGACTCATCTCTTTCATCAAACAATGCCGGAAATGGAGAGTAATTAAATGGGTGACTAAAATATAATTGGTTAATTATGAACAAAGCCTCAACCTGCAACGAGTATTGCTTTGTTTCGCCCATGAAGATCTCAGACCTCAAAGAATTATAGCAAATGACTGGTAAAATACAAGGTCTTTTATCTCCTTCAATTTTTAACAATTCACTAATCATTGCAATCGTGTCTTTTTCGGAGTATATATCAATACCCATCTTTATCGGATAAGACATTTCAACGGTTTTACTCTTTCTATTTTGAATTTTAAATGAATGATCCTTACTCTTAATGGAAAAACCATCTTTGTAACTATAATCAAATTCTATTATCTTAAAATATTGTCCAAAAGATGTTTTATACATTCCTATACAAAAGAATAGTATAAAAAATAGGCGTCGCTTCATTATTATTTCTTTTTTGCTTGTTTAACAAATTCTGCTATTTCTTTTTTATCTGTTATCATCCTGTTTCCCCCACCCGCTGCCGCAAGGCTCCAGCCTTGTGGCCCACATGCTAAGTATACGCCATACCTTTAGGCCAATCAACCATGTTTGTTATTTAACCTTACGCTCTTGTATTACTCTTTTGCTCCCTTTAAAAATACAAAATCCCGGATGAAACGCGCACCCTGGATTTGCATATCATTACTTAGCATGGCGTTTACCTATCAGCGGGCCATAAGGCTGAAGGCGGCAAAAAACACTTGTGGTAGCTTGCCAGACATTCCAATAGCGGTAGACTACGGACAACCGGGAAGATATAAGCATCAAACTATACCTTGTTTTTATTGGCTGATACCGGTTAAATGCACCAGGCACCAAAGGGACTTGCATTGGCCAACAACAGGCACAAATATTTAGATGCTTCTAAATTGTACGCTCAGTTTAGCGCTAACCATAACTGAATACAAAACATTGATTATAAAGTACTTATAAAAAATATTTTTTATAACGTGTTAAGTTATGTTAACCCGGTTAGATGCGTTTACCCTGACGGTACCAGGCTGTTGTGGGTTAAAATATTTTTTTACCAGCCAAACAATTAACTGAATATCATATCTTTAACTATCTCAAAACATGTACCGAAAACTAATCTTGTTTTTATTACTGAATGGTATGGTACCTGCTGCCCACTCACAAAAGCTGGACAAACTTCTGCCGACATATATTTCTGTAAAAGATGGTTTGCCTGATGCCACTATCAATACAATTTGCCAGGACGATGATGGCTTCTTATGGCTGGGTACCAACTACGGCTTAAGCCGGTATGACGGGGTTGAGTTTAAAAATTTTCATCATTCCAGAGCAACAAGCTCGCTGCCGGGCAATAATATCATCTCCGTACAAAAATTCCCCGGGCACCGGTTACTGGTAGCCACATCAACCGGCTTATGCATGTTTAATACCAGGGCCAATACATTTAAAAACCTGCTGGTGCCGGCTTCGGCAAAAATGTTCCCTTTCGAAAATAATTTCTATATCGTATCGGTAGATAAGCAAAATAATATATGGGCGGCCTCGCAAACGGGACTTTATAAACTTGATCAAAACCTTAACATACTTCAATTTATCAAAGGGCCTAATGACCAGGGAGCAACCTGGGTTATGTTCGTAGAAAGCATCCACGCCCTACCCAACGGGAGCGTTCTTTTCAGATTGGTGAAGGGTAAAAAAATTCAATATCATATTTATACTCCCACAAGCAATAAAATTATTCCGTTAAACCAGTTAAAGGGGTATCCCCTATCGGTGATAGATAGTTTAAATGTCAGGGATATCGCATTTGATAAAAACGGAAATCTGTGGTTTGTGAAACACATGGTTGATAGTGTTTTCTTTTTGAATTCCATATCAGGCCAGGTAACGGCCTCAACTTTCAATCATTTGCCCGGAAAAGGCCAGATATATTATAACACGCACATCAACCTGCTAAACAATGGGCTTGCAACTTGTACCCTAAGCGATGGTGGGCTGGCGTACTGGAACACCGATACACCGGCCATTGGGCATAGCGGCTTTAAAAGCGGCATATTATTACCCAAACAACATGTGTTTTGCACGTTGTTTGATACCGAAGGCAACCTTTGGGTGGGCACCAACAATGGTTTGTATAAGTTTACGCTGATAGCCAACGGGGTTTCTACAACTGAGCTGCCGGCATATAACGCCGAAGATCAGCGGGGGATAGATCTATCGGGCACTTTTGTGGTTAAGGACCATATTTTTTTAACCACCACCGGTGGCGGGTTATTTTACACCAATCAGATCAATTCGCCATGGAAGGAAATATTAATGGGGGAAACTGCCGGCGTAAATGATACCTGGAATATCAGGGCTGCGGGCAGGGATAAATTTTGGATAGGTACGCAAAGAGGTATATATGAATGGAAAAAAGGCCAGGCCGTGCCCCGGCCGGTAAATGTGCTATTGATTGGAAAATGCCCCGTGGTAACCCAATTTACCGACAAAGAAAACTTACTTTGGATGGGCCTTGGCGAAGGGAATGGTCTTGCCGCTTATAATTTAACCAATAATAGGCTGCAGCTTTATTCAAAAAAGGATAAAAACAATCCACTGCCCATCAGGTTCCCCGTTTGTATTGCCGAGGATGAATTTGGCGACCTGTGGATGGGCGGTACCGAAGGCCGCGGGCTGGTAAAATGGAGTCGTGCTAATCATAAATTTGTGCTGTTCCCCACGGCTTATAATACCGATTTTGATAATGGCGTTATCAACGCCATCTATGCAGATGGCAGGGGTAAAATATGGATGGGCACTAATGCGGGCCTGGTGAAATTTGACATCAGCAGCCAAAAATTTAAAAAGGTTGATATGCCCGAAACCCTATCATCAAACACCGTTTACAGCCTTGCTGCCGACAATAAAAGCCGCCTATGGATTGGCACTAAAAACGGGTTAAACTGCATGGAACCCGGTACCGGCCATTTTTTTTTATTTGGCGGTTACTACCCATCGTCAGAAGATCCTGTGTTAAGCGTAAAGTACGATAGCACCGTAAATAAGGTGTATTTTAATACCGCACATATATTTTACAGTGCAATACCAAACCAATTGCTGCGGCCGCGCCGTGCCACGGGCGTATTAATTACCGCTGTAACTTCATCGGGCAATAATTTAAATCCGGCCCAAAGCATTAGCCTGCCGGCAAACGACAATAATATCAGTATTGCTTTTAGCGCGGTTAACCTGGTTGACGGCATGCAGAACCGATATTATTACCGGCTTAATAACTTGAGCAAAAATTGGATCTCGGTAGGTCGAACCCGGCAAATATCGTTTTCAAACCTGCTATCGGGCAATTACACTTTCAGGGTTAAAGCACAAATGGCAGATGGTACAATGAGTACAAACCAGGCCACTTTGCTTTTTTCGGTGCAAACTCCTTATTATAAAAGCTGGTGGTTTATCGTTTTAGCAATCATAACCGCCGGCGGCATTATTTATTTCGTCTACCTTAACCGCATCAGGCAGCTATTGCGGGTTCAGGCTATCCGCAATAGTATCGCCACAGATTTACATGACGACATCGGCTCAACCCTCAGCAACATCAATATACTTACCGAACTCAGCAACGCCAACCTATCGGCACCAGAACAAGCCCGGCGATTTTTGAAGCGGATAACCGAAGAAGTAAATACATCCAACCAATCATTAGATGATATTGTGTGGAGTATAAACACCCTAAATGACAGCTATGAGCAAACCGTGGCGCGGATGAAAAGATACACCGCCGAATTGTTTGAAGGTGCAAACATTGCCTATCATTTCCATTTTGACGAAAAGATAGCCCACAAAAAGCTGCACATGGAAAAAAGAAAAGATATTTACCTGGTATTTAAAGAGGCGGTAAACAACATTTACAAACACGCCGCCGCAACGTATGTCGACATTAGCCTGCAAACCAACCAAAACCATTTGCAAATGATTATTAAAGACAATGGCAAAGGCTTTGATACAACACAGCCTACGGCACGTAACGGTATAAAAAACATGAAAATAAGGTTAGCAAAGTGGAAAGGGAGTATTTCAATTTTGTCGGCCAGCAATGAAGGTACTTTACTTACCATTATAATACCCCTGCTTTAATCACTCAAAAGAGTGATAGGCCTGTTGAATAGTAAACCGTAATTTAGCACCTATGCCGGTAAGTATAGTTTTATTTGAAGATAATGACCGCCTGCGCGAATCATTGGCCTACCTGCTTAACAGCGACCCTGAGTACGCAGTTAAAGGCGATTTTGATAATTGCAACCAGGCGGCAGAGATCATAGAACGGCTTAAGCCTGATGTTGTGCTGATGGATATAGATATGCCGGGCAAAACTGGTATAAGCGGGGTTGCTATGGTAAAACAAGCCCACCCTGAAACTGCCGTAATCATGTATACTGTTTTTGAGGATGATGAGAAGCTTTTTCAGTGCCTTTGCGCCGGGGCCAACGGTTATTTATTAAAAAAAACGCCGCCGGCCCGGCTGTTTGATGCTATCCGCGAGGTATTGGATGGCGGCGCGCCCATGTCGCCCGTAATTGCCAGAAAAGTGCTCATGTCATTTCAGCAAAAAAACGACAACCAATACAACCTCACCTTGCGCGAAACTGATGTGCTGCAGCTTTTAATAAAAGGGAACAGTATTAAAATAATAGCCGATGAGCTGAATATGGCTTTTGACACCGTACGCTCGCACCTCAAAAAAATATATCTAAAACTTCATGTAAACTGTGGCAAAGAAGCGATAGCCAAGGCGCTGAAGGAAAAAATATTGTAATAGGCTGATCAGGAAGGTTTGCCCGCAATTCACTCAAAAAGAGGATTGACCACCATCCTAAATATGCTCAATTTCATAGGCAAGTAAATGCGGTTTTAACACTTCGCGCTAAAACGTCAAACTATACCTTATGAAAACAAAGCTCAGCTACTCCATTTGTATATTTTTTGCGATACTTTTTGTTTCGCCTGGCTGTAAAAAAAGCAGCCCGATAATCATACCTATAAAACTGCCCGCGGTTAATACCATCAGCCCCGCTTCCGGCATAGCAGGCACTGTTGTTACTATCAGCGGAGTAAACTTCAGCGCTACGGCCGCCGATAATACCGTAAAATTTAACGGAACTGCTGCAAGTGTTACATCGGCTACCGCAAGTACTTTGGTTGTAACAGCGCCCGCGGCTGCCAGCACAGGGGCCATAACCGTAACCACAACCGGCGGAACCGCCACCGGGCCGGTATTTACCTACTTAATGGCGCCAACAGTTGCCACAATCAGCCCTGTTTCGGCCAAAGCAGGCGCTGCCGTAACAATTACCGGGACAAACTTTGATGCAACTGCTGCTAATAACACCGTAAAATTTAACGGTGTGGCAGCAACTGTTACATCGGCTACAGCCACAAAATTGGTGGTTACCGCGCCGGCTGCGGCCACCAGCGGGGCCGTAACTGTAGCCACATCGGGCGGAACCGCTACCGGGCCTGTATTTACCTACATTGTAGCCCCAACTATCACGGCAATTAATCCAACCTCGGCTGCCGAAGGAGCATCAGTTACCATTACAGGGACCGATTTTGATGCCGTAGCTGCTAATAATACGGTTAAATTTAACGGGACCGCTGCCACCGTTACCACGGCAAGTACTACGCAACTGGTTGTTAAAGTGCCAGGCGGCGGCAGTTCGGGTAATGTAACCGTTACCACTGTTGGCGGCACATCTAATGGCTTAGCTTTTACTTATACTGTAGCCGGCCCAAGTGTGTATGTACTTGGGTCTGATATCGTCAAAGGCTTTGGTTATTGGAAAAACTCATCCTTTACGGCCATAACCGATTGTACAACCCCTTACGCTATGGTTGGCTCGGGTACCGATATTTATGTAGCCGGGCCTGCATCTACGAATACACCAATTTATTGGAAAAATGGCACAGCTGTGCATCTATCTTCACAAACAGGGTACACGTTTTCGATAGTTGTTTCGGGTACCGATGTTTATTGCCTTGGCCAGATTAATGGTACTTACTATGTATGGAAAAATGGCACGGCTACCCAGTTAACAACTACAACAGTCACTAATATCGGAGGCTCGGGTACAAGTAATTATTTAAACAACGCTTTAGCCGTGAGCAATGGCGACACATACGTGGCAGGGGCGCGATACCTGGGAACTTCTACCATTTTAAAAGCCACTTACTGGAAAAACGGCACTCCAATTGACATAACCGATGGCATACACTCAGGTAACGCGCTGGCAACGGCAATAGCTGTTTCGGGCGGCGCCGTTTACGTGGCCGGCACTGAAGAAATAAGGGACCCTGGTACGGGCGGAATCATAAATAAAGCACCACGCCTCTGGAAAAATGGCGTTTCTATCCCGTTAAACACACCTGGCAACAGTTTATTCAACAGCGTTTCCAGCATACTGGTAGCGGGCAGTGATGTATATGTAGGCGGGCAATACAATGGGGCAGGGGCAGTTTGGAAAAATGGCACCATGCTTGCTCCATCGGCCTATGCAGTTGCCGAAAACGTATCTTCGCTGTTCTTATACAATAACACCGATTTGTATGCGGGCGGTGCATCATCGTCATCGGGCGAAAACGGTTACTGGAAAAATGGCAGTTTTGTTGAAATGGATCCCGGATGCACCGTACTGAGCTCAGGTTGTGCGCGTACATCGGCTAACCAGGTTGTTTCTGTGTATGTTAAATAGCGTGAAGGGTATACCCAAGCGGTAAATTATAATCATTAGCGGATTAAATCACAAAGCCTCACGTACGTACGTGAGGCTTTGTGATTTAATGGGTATACAAAAAAGCAGTTACCTTTTATCCCGAAGGTTACTCATCAATAAAATAAAAGTATAAGCTTCGTCGTCATACCTTCTTACGTATGCCACCAAAGCAATGTTTTTTATAATATCTTTTTCAATTATAACATCATAGCCTCCCGAATTTAACTCATTGCAATGCCGGCAAAGTTCATTTACCAGACTTTATTGAGGGCGCTGTTGTTGCTGGCATCCACTGTTCTGCAAGGAATAATTTACGTGGACACTCGTTATTTTTGAATTAAAAAAAGCTTACATTCATACTAATAAATCAACCCGAAAATGAAAGCAATGCAGATGAAAAAACTATTCCTTTTTGCTGTTTGTTTGGCATTTATTTGGCAATCGTGCAACAAAAACACCGCGCCTGTGGTGGCTGCCAGTAGTGCTATATCGGCAACTATCGACGGAGCCAATGAAAGTTTCAATACTATTGATAGTTCGGGGTATCGCAATACAGCAACATATTACTCGGCTTTTATTTCGGCAAAAACCTCCACCTCCGCTACCGCCGATAAAATGGAACTGGATATATATTCGCCAAATGCCATTGCCGTGGGCACATACAGCCTAACTAAAAATTACAACCCGCCATTCGGAATTTTAATCATCTATAAAATTAACGGCAGTAGTAATTTTGCCAATGATTATGTTATTGATTACACCGGCAACCATCCGGCATCTATAACCGTATCATCCATCAGCAGCACCAATATAGAGGGCGCTTTTAACGGAACTTTAATAGCAGCCGACAACTCCGGCGCAACCAAAACAATTACCAACGGCAAATTTAACGTCGATGTTAAATAAGTATTTATCCTGCTATGGCTGGCTTTGCCAGGCTGCTTACCAGCAATAAATTTTCAGTTAACACGGCCCTTACCTTGGGTTAGGTGCTTGCCCACTAACTTCATAAGGCATATACAGGGAGTGTGGCGATATCAAAACAATCCCAAACCTTGCTTTTTAACCTTAATTTTTCTACAAAATCCATACTTATTGATATATTTAGCATATCAATACTAAACCTGATATGCACGAGGATGAATTAACCCGCCAGCCAATTTCTGAAAATATAGCCAAGCCTTCGCGCCGAAGAAAATTACTGCCTTGGTGGGTAACCTGTTTTTTATGGATTTTTATAGCATTTTTAGTTATGATGCCCGTAGCCATTGTTTTTGGATTATTGCATCGTATCTTTCTAATATCGTTGCTTGGCTTCTCTACTAACGATCCCTTTTCAATCATTGGCCTGTGCCTGATGCTTTTATTTACATTTAAGGGCATTGTAGCCTTTGGATTGTGGACCGAAAAAAAATGGGCTGTGGGGGTAGCCAAAATTGACGCACTTCTGAGCATAGTTATTTGTTGTGTAGCCATGATTTTGTCGATTGTTGGACCCAATCACGGATTTAACCTTCGACTGGAGTTAATTGCAATTATTCCCTATTATATCAAGATGAAAAACATACAGTATACCTGGGAAAATTTTGATAACGCAGAACAGTCGGCTGTAATTGCAACCCGGGAGTAATTTTCACGGAAAGCCCGCCCTCTCTTACACAAGTTTTGAGTAGTTGATTTTCTGCCTACTAATCGCATTATTTTGCAGTTTGTGTATTTAAGGCATTATGTTACCTCATAATTATCGTAATAAGCCCTATGGCCGCACGATAAAGCTGGAGCCGGGTTAACCGGATAGGTTTCAATTTGAACGAGGCAAAAAGCGCAAGCCATTGTTTTATTTCGGTATGCGGATTTGCGTCCTTTAATGCGGATGTATATATAATAGCGAACATGCATACAGCCATAGTAATGTGGGTGAGTAAAAAAAATGTGTTCATGGCGATAGTGTTAAGTGTAAATATTTTTTTGTTTACACCCATGATTACCAAATAAATGCCATCCACTCAAATACCTAAAAATCAAATAGTTAATTAATATTGTTTTATAACAGTGCTGCGATATATCGTTAAAACACGGCCGGATGCACGTTATTTGATTAACGGGCAATGAAGTTGCGGTAGCAAAACACCGGAGTTAAATTTTGCCGGAGCATAATCAATGTACAACAATATTATTTACGCCATTTCCCGGAACTCCCTACAAGGCCCCGATTCTGCCCCTATCTAATTTTTAAATTTCTGTTGTTTTGATATCAAAATCTGGTACTCTCCCCACAACCGGTTAATTTGGTCCTGGTAAAATCAGGCTTTAAAAAGAGCGTGATTTTAGCCATCATTTATTAGTGTTATGTCATAAAATGCATCACAAGTAAATTTTTATTTGCAATATATGTAGTTAACTACGTAGATTTATACATAAATTAACTATTATGGATACTTCGCTTGAAATTACCCCTCTTGACAATGCTTACTGTGAGCAGATTATTGACATTATACTGCCCATACAGCAGATAGAATTTAACGTACCCGTAACGCTGGAAGGCCAGCCCGATTTGCTGGATATTGAAAGCAATTACCACCAAACCGGCGGCACTTTCCTGGGCGCCAAAATTGATGGCGAACTGGTGGGCACCATAGCCCTTATTGCTATTGACTGCAATGCCGGTGCATTGCGCAAAATGTTTGTACGCAAAGAGTACCGGGGCAAAGAATTGGGCATTGCGCAGCGTTTGCTGGATGAATTGATTGCTTATTGCAGGCTACATGATATTACAGCTATATACCTGGGTACGGTGGATATGCTGAAAGCCGCCCACAGGTTTTACGAAAAAAATGGCTTTACGCAACTGGCCAAACAGGATTTGCCGCCATCGTTCCCGCTGATGGGCGCCGATAATATTTTTTATGAGCTACATTTGAACAATTAACCACAAGCGGATGAACGTTATTGATGAATCGGGCATTTTAGCCATCAGCACCCGGCTGCAGCGCCTGGCCGATACGCTGCGCAAGGACGGCGTGCTGATTTACAAGGCTAACAATATTGATTTTGAACCGAAGTGGTTCCCGGTTATTTATACCCTGCATTTTAAACCTGTGCTAAGCGTGGTGGAACTGGCTAATGAAATTGGGTACACCCACCCCTCTACCATCAGCCTGCTCAAAGAGCTGGAGAAGGAAAAGCTCATCCGGTCGAAGAAGGACAAGGCCGACGAGCGCAAACGGCTGGTCCTGCTCACCGCCAAAGGCCAGGAACTGGTGGAGCGCATGCGCCCCGTTTGGGACATCATCAAAGCCGCTGCCACCGAACTTACCAACACTCAAAACAACCTCATGAAAGCCATTGACGAGGTAGAGGAACAAATAAACCTGCAAAGCTTTTTCGCAAGGGCGCAGCGGTTAAAGGGTGAGAAGTAAGTGGATTGATTGTTTTACCACCGTCCACATCGAACATAAACCGGGAATACCTGTTGTAAATAGATATAAAAATCGGCATCAAACGCTGTTGACATACTGTTGTCATTATTGCCTGCTTAATTTGATCTGTAAACCCTATTGCGGGATTATTTGTATTTTTACATTACACATGGATTTTAATTTAACTTCCCAATACTTCCCAACCGGCGATCAGCCCGAGGCCATCAGGCAACTGGTTGAGGGCGTAAACAATGGCGATCCGTTCCAGACTCTTTTGGGCGTTACGGGCTCGGGCAAAACATTTACGGTGGCCAATATTATCCAGCAAACGCAAAAACCCACGCTGATACTAAGCCACAATAAAACCCTTGCGGCCCAGCTTTATGGCGAGTTTAAGCAGTTTTTTCCGGAGAACGCGGTTAACTACTTTGTATCCTATTACGACTATTACCAGCCCGAGGCTTTTATACCCACTACTAACACCTACATTGAGAAGGACTTACAGATAAACGAAGAGATTGAAAAGCTACGGTTGCGTACCACTTCAGCCCTGATGTCGGGGCGCAGGGATGTGATCGTGGTGTCGTCTATATCGTGCATTTATGGTATGGGTAACCCGGAGGATTTTGCGCAATCAGTATTTAAATTCGCGGTGGGTACGCGCATCAGCAGGAATGCATTTTTGCATAGGCTGGTTGAAATATTATACGCCCGCACTACCGCCGATTTTAAGCGTGGTACCTTCAGGGTTAAGGGCGATACGGTGGATATTTTCCCGGCCTATATGGACCACGCCTACCGCATTTCCTTTTTTGGCGATGATATTGAGGAACTTACAACCTTTGATGTAAGCACCGGCAAAACCATCGAGAAAATGACGCACATGGTGGTTTACCCTGCCAACCTGTATGTGGCGCCACGCGAACGCTTTGTGCAATCTATCTGGGCTATACAGGAGGAACTGGAAACCCGCAAAAAGCAATTCATAAACGATGGCCGTTTCCTGGAAGCCAAACGCCTGGAAGAGCGGGTTAATTACGACCTGGAAATGATCCGCGAACTGGGCTATTGCTCTGGTATCGAGAATTATTCGCGCTTTTTTGATGGCCGTTTGCCAGGGGCAAGGCCCTTCTGTTTATTGGATTATTTCCCGGATGATTACCTGATGGTTATAGATGAAAGCCACGTTACGGTCCCCCAGATCAGGGCGATGTATGGTGGCGATAGGTCGCGCAAAATGTCGTTGGTTGATTATGGTTTTAGGTTGCCGGCCGCATTGGATAACCGGCCGCTCAACTTCCAGGAGTTTGAAAAGCTGGCGCCGCAAACGATTTATGTAAGCGCAACTCCCGGCGATTTTGAGTTGGAAAAATCGGAAGGCGTAGTGGTTCAGCAAGTGATACGCCCCACGGGGTTATTAGATCCGGTTATAGAAATACGGCCGGTAATAAACCAGGTTGACGATTTGTTAGATGAAGTTGACCGCACCATAAAAATGGGCGACCGTATCCTGGTAACTACTCTCACCAAACGTATGGCTGAAGAATTGGCTAAATACATGGACAGGCTGGGTATTAAATGTCGATATATTCACTCCGAAGTAAAAACCCTGCAAAGGGTAGAAATTTTGAGGGGGTTACGCCTTGGTGAGTTTGATGTACTGATAGGGATTAACTTATTACGTGAGGGCCTGGATTTACCGGAAGTATCGCTGGTTGCCATCCTGGATGCTGATAAGGAGGGCTTTTTACGGTCAGAACGTTCGTTGATTCAAACCATTGGCCGCGCCGCCCGTAATGATCGCGGCCGGGTTATCATGTATGCCGATAAGATTACTGATTCGATGCAGATAACGATGGATGAGACTAACCGCCGCCGTGAAATCCAAATTGCATACAATACCGCACATGGCATTACACCAACCACAGTAGGCAAATCCCGCGAAGAGATCATGGAACAAACATCGGTTGTCGACTTTAAAGGCGGGGTACAAAAGGCTTATATAGAAGCAGATATGGCCACGTTGGCGGCCGATCCTATTGTTCAGTATATGACCAAACCTGATCTAAAAAAATCGATAGACAATACCAAAAAAGAAATGCTGGCCGCCGCCAAAAATATGGACTTCCTGTTGGCAGCCAAACTACGCGATGAAATGTTTGCATTGGAGAAAATGATGGAGGAGAAGTTTTGATTGGATGTGCAAATTTCAAATATGCAGATGAGTGATTTTAAACACCGACGACAATGTATTGATTGTAAAATGATTGCAAGATTTTTCCATCTTTATACATAAAAAACATCTGCACATCTGAAATTTGCACATCTGCACATCTAAAAAACAATTTATCCGTTATATACTTATATTTGTAAGCTTAAAATTAATCAGATGTTACTTATTCGTTTCCTGATCATATCAATTTGTGTTTTATACATTATCCGCAGTTTAATGCGGTACCTGATACCTGCTTTGTTTCAAAACGTTATCAATAAAGCACAGCAACAGGCGCAGCAGCAGCAAAACTATCAGCAAAGAAAGCCGGAAGGCACTGTAAAGGTTGACTATATTCCCGAAGGCAAAAAAGGTAAGTTGCCGGATACCGAAGGCGAATTTGTTGATTATGAAGAAGTAAAATAACCCCGTATGTTGCCAGACGAAGTATACAAACGACGCCCAAACCACAATAATACACCAGAGTCGATAACATTGATTATTGCCAATTTTATTGTTTTTGCCGTAGCTACCCAGTTGTTTGTATCTGCTGCCAAAATCCATACTTTTTTTTGGGTGGTGGTTGGCGCACTGGCGGTTTATAATTTTTTTAACATCCGCAAGTACCGGGAAGATTACAATAAAGCACAGGTAATAGCTTATGTTTTAAGTTTGATTATCATGGTTATTTTCTTTTTTGTAATGCGCGGCCGTTCCTGAAACTGTTAAGCAATTCCTTTACAACTAATAATTCCTATTCCCGTTCAAATTTCTATTTTTGAGGAATTAATATCCATTTCAAAAAATATAAATGAATAACTGGTTCAAGCGCAATAGTATTCACCTCATTATTGCGGCAATTTTTATAGCAATTTCCTTTGCTTATTTCATCACTCCGTTAACACAGGGCAAGGTTTTATTTCAAAGCGATGTATCTCAGGCGCAGTCCATGCAAAAAGAGATTAACGATGTTAGGGCGGCAACCGGTAAAGCGCCGTTATGGACCAATCAGATGTTTGGCGGGATGCCTGCCTATCAAATCTGGGCCGCATTCCCATTAAACCTCACAACACATGTGATTAGCGTTTTGAAAACCGTGTTCCCCAACCCGGTTGATACGGTATTGCTTTATTTGCTTGGGGCATACCTGCTATTCAGCGTATTGCGGCTTTCGCCCTGGTTGGCGGCAGCAGGGGCAATAGCTTTTGCATTTTCGTCATATAACTTCATCTATATCACCGCCGGCCATAGTAACCAGGCTTATGCTATAGCATTTTTTGCCCCTTTGCTGGCAGGCATTATCTTAACCCTACGTGGCCGCTACCTTTTGGGCGCTTCGCTTACAGCATTTTTCCTTGCTATGGAAATCCGCAGTAACCACGTGCAAATGACTTATTACCTGCTGTTATCTATAGCTATATTATTGGGTATCGAACTTTATCACGCTATAAAAGACAAGCAAACCAAGCCATTTTTAAAGGCTATCGGCTTTTTGGCAGCCGGCGTTGTGTTGGCCATCGCGGTAAATGCAAGTACATTGTGGACCACTTATGAATATAGCCAATATACCATCAGGGGCAAAGCAAATTTAACTGCCAAGGGCACAGCGGGCCCTAACCATGGTTTGGATAAAGATTATGCCTATACATGGAGCCAGAGCGTTGGCGAGTGCCTTACCTTTTTGGTACCAAACGCCTATGGCGGTGGCAGCAGCACAGTTGTTGATGACGACTCCAAAGCAGTAAAAATATTAACCGATAAAGGTGTTGATGCAGGCCAGGCACAGGGTTTTGTTGCACAATCAATGTACTATGGTAATAAGCCAAGTACATTTGGCCCATGGTATTTTGGGGCTGCCATATGCTTCCTGTTTATTTTAGGGCTGCTGATTGTTAAAAACCGTATTAAATGGTGGGTTTTAGGAGCAGTACTACTGAGCATGTTATTGTCTTTTGGCAAAAACCTGCCTTTCCTGTCCGATTTCTTTTTCAACTACGTACCCATGTACAACAAGTTCAGGGCGGTTGAGTCGACACTGGTGATAGCGGCATTTTGTTTCCCAATACTGGCTTTACTTGCAGTGAACGAAGTTATCACCAATACCGATAAAGCATTTATTTTAAAGCGTGCTAAAATCGCCTTTTACATTACCGGCGGTTTATTATTACTGATGATAGCCATTCCGCAGGCGCTATTGAGCTTTAGGGCAGATGAACACCAGGCGTTTGTGGCTAACCTTACACAAATTTTTAAAGGTGATACAGGGATGGCAAACTCGGTTGCCAACGCCGTAGTGGATGACCGGGTGAGTTTGGAGCGTGCAGATGCCATTCGTTCGTTAGTTTTCGTGTTGTTAACAGCCGGTCTGTTATGGTTAATTGTTAAACAAAAAATCAAAGCGAATATTGCCGCCCTGCTATTGGCTGTTATTGTTATAATTGATATGTGGAGCGTTGATAAACGCTACCTTAAAGATGCCAATTTTGTGGCCAAATCCGACCTGGAGCAACAATATACCCCGCGCGAGGTTGATCAATTTATCATGAAAGACACCGATCCTAACTTCCGCGTATTTGACATGACATCCGGCGATCCTTTTCATGATTCGCATTCATCATATTTCTACAAAACAGTAGGCGGTTTCCACTCGGCCAGGCTAAGACGATTTGATGAATTGATTGAAAACCAATTTACCAAAAGTGTAAACCACGACGTGCTTGATATGCTGAATACCAAGTATATTATTACCGCAGATCCTAAAACCGGAAATGCGGGTATGCAGGCCAATTCCACGGCTTGCGGAAATGCCTGGTTTGTGAAGAGCGTAAAATTCGCTGATAACGCCGACCAGGAAATGCAAGCCATCAGCAGCTTTTCGCCAAAAGACGAAGCCATTGTTGATAAACAATACAAAAGTATGATTGATGGAAAATCAGTAGGAATTGATGCTTCATCAACCATAAAACTAACAAGTTATTCGCCAGAACACCTCACGTATGAAAGTGGCTCAACTGCGGCACAAGTAGCCGTGTTCTCCGAGATCTATTATGATAAAGGATGGAAAATGTTTATAGACGGCAAAGAAGAGCCTTATTTCCGGGCCGATTACCTGTTACGTGCTGCTGTGATTCCGATAGGCAATCACAAAATTGAATTTGTTTTCCACCCTACGTCTTATTATGCAGGCGAGAATATATCATTAGCAGGATCTATCCTGCTGGTATTGGCTCTCGGTGGAGCAGCGTATACCGAAACAAAAAAGAAAACGATTGCCAAGCCGGCTACAAAAAAGGCTTAATAAAATTTTGAATCTTGTATGAAAAAGCGATGGGCAGACAGTTCATCGCTTTTTTGTTAATGTCAATCGTTTGTCCGCTTATTTTTCAGCCAATACCACGCCAAATTGAAAGCTATAACGAAATGGTTTAAAATCGTAGGAATTAATCCATAATATCGCTTCATAACAGCAAAACGCTCCTGCAAACTTTGCCGATGTTTTTTTTTAGACATCCCCCCTACCAGGTATTTGGCAACATACCTGTTTACGTTTACTATCTTTTTTGCTTTTTTTGCGGCGCGGATGATCCATTCAATGTCTGCACTTAACTGATATTGCATATCGTAAGGCTCGGCTAATGCCCGCCTTACGTAAATAGCCTGGTGACTAATACTCATGCCGTATTTGAACCCGCGCCACGTAAACTTTTCCGGGGCCTTATGTCGGCGCTGGCCTAAGCTCTCGCCGTTACCTGCTATCATTTCGGTTTCGCCGTAATAAATATCGGCATTATCAGCTGCGGCAAAAACAGCGGCTACAGTGTCTGCATCAAAAAACTCGTCGCCGGAATTCATGAAGATAACGTAGTCACCAGAAGCCAACGCCAACCCTTTGTTCATGGCATCATAAATGCCATTATCCTTCTCGCTAATAAATTTGCTTACACTATCCTGATATTTAGTAATTACCTGCAAAGTTCCATCTGTGGAAAGGCCATCTATAACAATATATTCAATATTGTTATAGGTTTGATTTAAAACCGACAAGATAGTGCGTTCAATATCGCGCACGTTATTGTATACTATGGTGATAACGCTAAGCTTAGGATTAAACATCATTACCTCCTACACCGTTTAAAAGACTTTGATAAAGTTCGATGTGCTTTTTGGCAATCACCTCTTCTGAAAACATTTCCATTACAGTATCCCGGGCCTGCTTTTGCAATAGCTGCGGCTGCGGATGTTTAATAACCCATTCCATACCATCTGTAAAGCTCTCTGCCGAACGATAAGTGGCCAGGTAGCCATTGTATTCATGCTTTACCATATCGGGTATACCGCCCGTTGTAAAGGCTATTACGGGCGTTCCGCAGGCCAGGCTTTCCATCACCGTATAAGGCAGGTTATCTTCCAGCGAGGGGATCAGGAATGCATCGGCAGCCGCATAATGTAATGCTAATTGTTCGTCGTTATTTATGGTACCTAAAAAGCTGGTTTTAAATGGAAAATCGGGCAGTCCTTCTGTGCCACGGTTTCCAAAAACAATCAATTCTATTTTATCGGCATCGATACCTAAACGCTGCTTCAATAACTCAAGGCTATCCAACAGGTATTGAGTGCCTTTATGCAAATCTTTACGCGACGGCATAAAGCCGCTCAAAAAAACAAATTTATCAATTGGCAATCCCGCCTTTTCTTTTGCCTGTTGTTTGGCAATTGGTTTAAAAATATCAGTTTCGAGTGTATTGGGGATATGATGGATTGCTTTACCTTGCATCAGGCTGCTGTTGGCTATGGATTGCTGCATCCATAAGCTTGGCGCTGCAATGACAAAATCAAGCTGGTGATAAGCCTTATTTTTTTGTAGCCAGATTTGGTGCGAGATATCACCATCCGAAGGCTTAACCAGCAACGGGCAGTTACCACATTCACGCACAAAATGATCGCAGGCATAACGTACATGGCAACCGCCTGTAAAAGCATTACTATCATGAAAAGTCCATACAACAGGCTTGTTGAGTTTGGCAATCTCGGCAATATGCTTCGGATCAAGAAATCCATGATTGATCCAGTGCAGGTGAATAATATCAGCATTATTAACATCCGGGTGATGAATTACCGAACGGCCAAACCAGGCAAACGAAAACGGCGTTTTCATCAGCGGCTTTAAAAACCGTTTAGCTAAAATCCGTTCCAATATAATGGTAAACGCTGTATATGCTTTTTGAATGCTATTGGAATTGAAAGTATCTATTTGTGGATTATTACCAAATTTATAGTGCACCACCATTTTTGAGTTGATACCCTGGGTTATTAGGGCCCGGTTAAGACGCATGCAGCCGCGGCCTGCGCCGCCGTTGCCATCATAGGTATTGAGATGCACTACTTTTAACATGGTATAAAAATACGCTTAATCCTGCTGACCGAAATTATAGAAGTCACCCTATCTTTTGTTTAACAAATCTTACAGCACGCTGCAGCAAGGTACCCTTACGATGTGCAAGGAAGTGCTTAATTGACTGGTATGCTTTTTCATTTTCTTCTACAACGTCGGGGAATTTTTTAACCGGTTGCTGCGAAATATGTACATCATACATATTCTCTTTATTACTATGAAAACCCGTGCCATCGTGCCCTATATTATTGATAAGTGATTTGGCCGGGTTTAGGGTGACCCCCCCTTTTAAAAATATAGACGCATACCAACGGATGGCCCATGAATTATTTTTGCCAGCCTTAAACTCTTTAATCTGCTTCCAGAAATTCATCTTGCCTTCAATAGAGAATTTAAGGATCTTAAGCGCATCAAACTGGCTTATCAGTTTATCAATATCGGGTTCAAAACTATCCCATGCGCGTGCCCACGTTGCCCAGCCCCAACTGCTGGCTGCACGGTAAAAAAAGGTCTCGGGCAAATCCTTTTCTTTAAGGTTATACATATAAGCGCCAATGTGCATTACTTTTTCCTCATCGGCGTAACGGGCTAGCGCCTCATTAAAATACTGCAGGGTATAGGGCGACGATAATAAATCATCTTCAAAAACAATTACCTTACCATATTCATAAACCAATTGTGTAACGCCACTAATGATCGATTCTGCCAGGCCAAGATTATGATTACGCATGATAACCTTTACCGCTTTGAAGCCGGAGGTTTCTTTGGCAACCTGCCTTACCTCCTCAACTTTGGCCCGGTCGGCTTCGGTTTTAGGTGCATCACAAAAAATATACAAGCGGGATTCGGCTGCCAGTACATTTTTTTGCAAATGGATAATGGTTCGGCGTGTATGGTCTGGCCTGTTATATACAAACAGGGCTATTGGGGCAAGTTTTTGCATCGATCACATAAAAAGTCAGAACAATTCGGGTTGATGGTCGGCTTTCTTACACAAAACGGTATAAGCGTTGGCAAATTGTTCGCGTACCTTTTTTCCCATCAATTTACTTAGGGCTTGCTTAACCGAATATTCGGCTGCTATCCTTATATTTTTCAGCAAGCTTTTGGTTTTCTTTTGATTAACGTAGGCATTAAACCTGGTAACCTCGGGCTCAATCATCGATGTTAGGTCATTCTCTATCTCAAAACCTTCGGTACTTAACAGGTAACGCAGGGAACTTGGCGTATATACATTGATATGCCCGTAAGCCAAAAAGTGCTTTATTCGTGTATCAACTCCTGCTTTATAATCGCGTGGCACCTCAATAACACAACGTTTTGCCACACGTTTTATCTCGCGCAGCAACATACGTTCATGCTCTACATGCTCCAACACGTGCGACAGGATGATCAAATCAAAACTATCTGTTGCAAAAGGTAATTTATAGCCATCAAATACCTGCACAGATTTGAGGTTTCTTATTTCGCGCGATTTAATATAGCTAACCCCGCTTTCAGAAATCTCGACAGCATGATATTCGGGAGCAAAGTTATTTTCAGATAAAATTTTCAAGATACTGCCATCGCCGGCGCCTACCTCCAATACTTTGGCAAAAGCAAGGCCTTTGCACACATCCACAATATGCCGCGCTTTGTATTTGGCACCCAGCATACGCCATGCCTCATCGTGCTTTTGATAAAATTTATCGTAGGCGGTTTTGTAATCGCCGCTTATAATTGACTCCTGCATTGTTTACGAAGGTAAAATTATAGCTTAAGTTTTTAAACAAAAAGGTAAACTTATAGCTAATTGCGTTTATTAATTGTAGCCACTCTTTTTAGTACCGAATCTACTTTTTCATTCACATCATCAGAAACATGAAGATAATATGTCATCAATATATAAATCAGGGTTGTTACTCCACTGCGTACCGCTATATCCAGGTATAAATTGGGCATACGCCAAAAGTACTTCCCCACAAAAAAACTTACAAGCGCAATAACTACAGCCACCAGGTGTTTATAATGGAATGGCTGCATTTTAAACCGCACCTTAATATAAAACCAGTTGCCCAAATTAAAAGCAGTCATCGTTATCAGGTATGCCAAAGCGGCGCCGGCACCTCCGAATTTGGGTATAAGCAGGTAGTTTAAAATTACGCATACTACTCCTGAAGTAATAACAAAGCCCATCGCCAGGCGGTATTTATGAGATGCCGCAATAATAGCGGTATTTAAGCCCCCGGTAATATCAACCAAAAATCCTAAACCTATTATGATAAACACGTTAAAGTGATCGCTATATTCTTTTTTGTGAAGAATACCTGTCAAATTATCTCTGTTAATAATAATACCAATAAACAACAGCAAGCCAACAACCAATTGTATAATAGAAGTTTTATAATAAAGGCCGGCAATAGTGGGCATATCTTTTGATTTCCAGGAGTCGGTTACTATTTGATAGGTTGTACGGCTTAACGCTTGCGCCGGAACCCCTATAACTACGGCTATATTAAAGAAAAAACTATAAACCCCCTGTTCAGACAGCCCGGACATTGAACTTAGCATAATTATATCTACTTTCTGCAGCAGTACATATATCGTAGTCGATATTAAAGTGTACAAACCATAAGTTATAAGCTCTTTACTGTTGATTTTCGAGATACTTTGTCGTTTTAGCTTGATTGAGATTTTTTTGGACGCAGCTATGCTGATTAACAGCATAACAGATACCAAAAAGTTAATAAAAACATATAATATTATAAACCCCTGAAAATCGATCCACTTTACTGCAAGCATTAAAATACCAGCGGTAGTAAACAGCCGCAAAAGAACATCTTTTAAAAGGCCCGAAAAAACAGTTTGGTAAATAACCCTTCCTGTCATTTCAAGAAAATTAAAGCAAATGGTAAAAAAAGTAAGCGGTATCAGGTAATAATAATATTTTAAAAACAATGGCGATTTTTGGATATAGCTGGCAACAATAATTGGCTTAAATACTATAAAAAGCAACGTTGCCGCTATAAAGCCAATTAACGAAACCATTGCCGCCCAATGCATAAAACCTTTATGCTCGCGGTCTTCTGTACGGTGATAGGCAAAATACCTGGCAATAATATTAGGGATACCCAACGATGCGATAATTGAATATAAAATGGCTATACCGCCAATTAAGTTAAATAAGCCATATTCCTTAGTGCTTAAATAAATAGGGTACAATAAAACCAAGTTTATATAACCTATAACCATACCGGTATAAGTTATAAGTGTATTTTTATAAGCGTTTTTTTTAACAATGCCCATGCACGGTATTTATAAAGCTGAATTGTTTAACAAATATTTACTAAAAAGAGTCCTGTTGTTTAAAAGCTGGCCTGCTAAAACTTTTCGTTATCAGCTTTACCTAATTTCCCTCCGAGCCCATCCTTTACCGCTACCAATAATTTTGAGTACGCTTCCCTTTTCGAACTTATCAAACTTATCACTTTCAGATAGCTTAAATACAGCCCTTTGTTCAGTTTAAAAACCAGCATATTGCTGATAAAGTTATTGGAGTAAAAAAACATGCGGTTTCTGACATGATAATATGTTCGGAAATTCCATTGATCAAGTAAATGAGAGTGAAGGGGCCTTCGCTTGTAATCTAATCCTTGCGATTTGTCAATATCAACTATCTTGCATAGAGGTATTAGCCAGATAATGCCCTTATTTTGGGTAATACGATAAGTGTACTCAGAATCGTCGACATATAAAAACAGCCTTTCATCAGGAAACCCAATATCATTAATTATTGTTCTGTGAAGCAATAATCCCCCATAAGGAACGTATGGCATCTGAACCCGGCTTTTATACGGCCCATCTTTCTGAAATTTATAGTTCAACTTACGATATTGGTTAGCTAATATCCTGAAAACATTAAATCCCATAAAATCGTTAAAAGTCAGGTAGCGAAGAGAATTTTCTCCTTTTGCTATTTTTACGTGTTGAACCCTGTCTTCGCGAAGGCAAAACAGAGCCTTCTTGTTGTTGGCACCTTCAATACTTTGCCATTCTGTCAGCAGCTTGGTAAGCACATCGGCACCGGGCAGGTTATCGTCGTCAAGCAGAAAAAAAAAATCGGCTTGGGTGTTTTCTACGGCATGTTCAATCGCCGTTTTATACCCCCCTGCTGATCCTGTATTCTCGGTATTACTTATAACAATTATTCTACTGTCTTCCAGTTTTTTTACTTCATCTGTCACACTATATAACGAAGCATTGTCAATAACAATCACCTGCGTTATTTGATCATAGGCAAGTACGCGTTTTAGTACTTTTTCCAGAAACCGCCACCTATCGCCATAAGTAACAGTTAAGATACATACACTATTTTCTAAGCCTGACATCGGTCGTCAAAATTATCATTTTATCACTAATAACTAACATGTTTTAATTTATCAAACAATTGCAGTGTCCACTGTATAGTAGCATTTTTCAAGGTGGACGCTACTGTACAAATCCCTAACAATCTGGTATCCGATTTGCGTTAATTGCAAAAGTTGTTTATAAATATTTTAGGATGGCTTATTTATAAGCGGGCGAAACACCGGCAAATGGTATTGTAAAGAACCATTATTTACTTATACAAGGCTATATTTCGATGTTTATCGCAGTACAGCGATAAAAGGTTTTACAACCGACACCTGAAGAAACTGATTTGAAATAGCCCTTCCGCCACAAGCTTAAAAAAAAATCTGTCTGTTATAAAAGTACCGGTGCTGGCTTATGGCATTAAAATCAGGCTATTGCTTAATGCCGACAATGGTTAAATGATGCGGGAAAGATGAATCGGTAATAAGTACGGTAACGTTGAGGTAATTAAATATCTGGGTTAAAAGATCGAGGTTATACACATGTTGGTGCATACAGCGATTATTAATATTATCTAAACAACGTTGTTTAAATTGGTCCATATCGGTCACTCCCCCATCGCGTTCAAAATCATGTAAGGTTAGTACCTCATCAAGATGTGTTAAATCATTTTCATCAGTATTTTTATTATAATCGTCAATCAGGTGTTGCAGTTTAGTGATAGGCCGTTTATGATCAAAGGTGTATTTTGGATTCGGCAAGATGAGTGTAAGCGCCCCGCCGGTTTTTAATACTCTGAGCCATTCTTTTAGCGCCTTTATTGGGTTGGCAATATGTTCCAGGCTGTGGCTGGATAAGATAAAATCATATGATGAGGAAGCTATAGGGTTCAGGTCGATACCATCTAAAATATATTGATGCCCAACCAAATTTGCACCTGTACTATAAGTTGGCCCCTCTTTTATCGTGTTTTCCCACACGGTGTTGTTGCTGAAGTTGACCCCATCAACCTGTTTGGCCAAAGGATAAACAGGTATATAACCTTTAGCTCCGAATATCGGACTTGGCCCACCAATTTCGAGTCCTCTTTTTTCGCGGTATAAATAGGATATTTTATTCAACGAACCCAATTTGGTATGAAATTTCGAGTACAAATATTGCGCTAAACGTATTGGGGTTTTAGATAGCGTTGTAATGTACTTTATTTCCCAGTTTAGCTTTTCTTTAAAGGTCATTAGATAAATATAGAGGGTATCGCAGTAAATTAAGCTGCAAATATAGGCATATTCAATATTCATACAACATTATGGGTGTCAGGCGAAGAAACAAAAGGAACTTTCTTCGTTTTCAAATATCACACCCATACAACCTAATTACAAAAACCGGATCAACAAGGATGAATCGAGATATAATTGAACACCTATGAATGCTGTGCTTGGGCGGCCCAGGGTATTGATTTTGCCGTGTTCCATACTGAAAGCTTCCAGGGTTAGGAGAATAAGCCGGTATTTAATAAAAGGTCATGCCTATTTTCAGCATTAGTATGCTCAATACATGTTTTTGGCTTTCTTTTAGACGCCAATAAAAAAACGGCATTAATTAACAAGTTGGGTAACTGGGAGAAGAATAAAATGCTGCTATTGAAGCTTACCTGTCTTTTTAGTGATAAAATGCAGCCATCCTTTTAGCATAAACCTGAGTTTTATCATCTTATGCTTTTCATATAATAAAACATGCCTCAGATCTCTAAACATGCTTAAAAATACATTATAACAAAAGTTGGGATAATGCCGCCAGTACTTGAATATAAACATTAGTTTATTTCTTGTAATATAATACCGCCTTATCTCGTTGTAATTAAGCGCGGTTATTTGGTAGCCCGCAGGCGATTGGTGTTTGGTTGCATTGCCCAGGCCGTGCGAAAGGTGTACAGTATTAAGCCTTAGCACCTTAAAGTTATGCATATTTAGGCGCAGGCAGTAGTCCCAATCAACCGCATCAATAAAATATCGTTCGTCAAAACCGTTAATCTGCCGGTAAGCAAACAGACTAATTAGGTTTCCCGATGTCATGGTTGTTAGCACCACATCATCATGAGTTGCCGGCTTAACAGAAACATTGGTTTGATGAAATGGCGATACAATACCAGTAAACTCGTCATCCTGCTGTATTGCAAATTCAATTAGCCGTAAAATATCACCCGGCTCAAATTTGCTGTCCTGATCCATCGTGAGCAACCAATCGGCTCCGTTAGCGATGGCCAGCTTTGCACCCTGGTTTAAGGCATTAGCGATGCCCTTGTTGGTTTGGTTTTTTATATATACGCATTTAGAAATGGCGCTTAGCCCGTTAATAATACTTAAATCGGTCTCGCCAGAATTATCAATAATGTACAAATGCTCCAAACCATCAATATATGATTTGATATTACCAACAACCGAAATATCAGGCTGATATAGAACTACCACACCTTCAATTTTATTTTTCTGCATCAGCTTATCAAATTAAAAACGGCAGGCATTCGGGCATTATCGAGCATGTAGCCATGTTTACAAAAATATACAAAAGCAAATAACTTAGGTATCGCATTAATTATTGTTAAAAAAAAGAGGCAAACCTAAGCTTGCCTCTCTCAATATTATAATTCATCCACCAAATTATTGGCTTGTGAATTTCTTAGCGTTAATTTTACGCTCGTTTTCGTTCAGGTAGATTTTACGTAAACGGATGCTTTGCGGCGTAACCTCGATGTACTCATCAGCCTGGATGTATTCCATTGATTCTTCCAACGAGAATTTGATGGCTGGCGCAATCCGCACGTTGGTATCGCTACCAGATGCACGCATGTTGGTTAACTGCTTGCCTTTGGTTAAGTTAATAACCAAATCGTTATCACGGATGTGCTCGCCTAATACCTGTCCTTCGTAAATATCAACTCCGGGATCAACGTGGAACCTGCCACGGTCCTGTAATTTATCAATTGCGAAAGCGGTGGTTTTGCCTGTATCCATAGATACCAAAACACCATTTAAACGGCCTGGGATAGTACCTTTCCATGGCTCGTATGCTTTAAAGCGGTGTGCCATAATAGCCTCGCCACCTGTAGCGGTTAATACGTTGTTACGTAAACCAATGATACCACGTGCCGGGATATCAAACTCCAGGTGTTGTAAATCACCTTTAGGTTCCATCACCAACAGGTCGCCTTTACGTTGTGTTACCAGCTCAATTACTTTACCTGCAACATCGCCCGGTACATCAACAATAAGCGTTTCAACCGGCTCGCATTTAACACCGTCAATTTCTTTAACGATAACCTGCGGCTGGCCTACCTGCAATTCATAACCTTCGCGACGCATGGTCTCGATCAGTACTGATAAGTGAAGGATACCGCGACCATACACCAGGTATGAGTCAGGCGATTCGGTTTCAACAACCTTAAGCGCCAGGTTTTTTTCCATCTCTTTGTACAAACGGTCACGTAAGTGGCGAGATGTAACAAATTTACCTTCTTTACCAAAGAAAGGTGAAGTATTGATGGTGAACAACATGTTCATTGTAGGCTCATCAATTTTGATAACTGCCAGTTGCTCTGGTTTTTCAAAATCGGCAATGGTATCGCCAATATCAAAACCTTCAATACCAACTACAGCACAGATATCGCCCGAGCTAACTTCTGTAGCGCGTACTTTACCTAAACCTTCAAAAGTATAAAGCTCTTTAATTCTTGATTTTTGAATAGTGCCATCGCGTTTTACCAAAGATACCGGCTGGTTTTCTTTGATAGTACCACGTGCTACACGACCAATAGCGATACGACCTACGAATGAAGAATAATCCAAAGAGGTTATCTGCATTTGTAAAGTACCTTCGGCAATAGGTGCGGGAGGAATGTTCTCTAAGATAGCATCCATCAACGGGAAAATATTATCTGTAGGTGTTTTCCAGTCGGTGCTCATCCAGCCTTGTTTTGATGAACCGTAGATAACCGGAAAATCCAGCTGATCTTCAGTTGCTTCAAGGTTGAAGAACAATTCGAATATTTGTTCGTAAACTTCTTCAGGGCGGCAGTTTTCTTTATCTACTTTGTTTACAACCACAATTGGTTTTAAGCCTAAAGCCAAAGCCTTTTGAGTTACAAAGCGTGTTTGAGGCATAGCACCTTCAAAAGCATCGCAAAGTAGCAATACACCGTCAGCCATTTTCAATACACGCTCAACCTCGCCACCAAAATCGGCGTGACCAGGAGTATCTATGATGTTTATCTTAACGTCTTTATACCTTACCGAAACGTTTTTTGATACGATGGTGATACCTCGCTCACGTTCCAGGTCATTGTTGTCCAATATTAATTCACCAGTTTCCTGACCATCACGAAAGATGGCGCAACTGTGTAAAATTTTGTCAACCAATGTAGTTTTACCGTGGTCAACGTGTGCGATAATCGCAATGTTTCTTATTTTTTGCATGAAATATGCCCCTATAAATTTGGCGCAAAGGTACGTTTAATATATGAGAATTTAAAACGCAGTCAAGTTATAGTGACAGATTTAACAATTTCATTACCAAAGGGCGGTAATGACCTGGATTTAATATCGCTTTATTTCTTATTCGGCCACTACTACACCTATCCTACCTCCCAAACGCCCAACACAAAAACTTACCCATTACCCTACCCCAGGTTTCAGTGTTATGGCTGCCGCCAACTACTTCAACATATTGAATATCCGCAGGGCGCGAATAGCCTTTTGCCTCCAGTTCCTTAATCAGGTCGATGGTGTCGTCAATCGCATCTATAATACCGTTTTTATTGCGGTCGCTGGTTTCATCTTTTGTACCTGTTTGCAGCCAGAACTTTAAACCGGGCTTACCTTCGGTTTCTCTGATTAAAGTATGCGCAATCCGGTCGTTGTCAGTATATCCCTTAGCTAAATCCTTACTTCTCCACCAAAACGAACCTGAAAATACCCCAACTTTATCAAACACATCCGCGTTGTTCCAACAAATGTCAAATGCCGATAATCCACCCAAAGAAAAACCTGCAAAGGCTGTATTTTCAAATTCGTGAATACCTGTTCCGGCTTTTATCTGTGGCAGCAATTCGGTTATAATAAATTGCGTATAAATATCAGCCTTAGCGCCCCGTTTTTTAAAATCGGGCCTGCCGGCTACGCCATATTCCTGCAGCCGGTCTTCACCGGCATATATGGCTACCACCAACAACGGTTTTATGCGATTGGTGTTATATAATTGCTCCAGTGTTTGGCTAAACGCAAGATTTTCCAGCTCCTGCCCATCATTCAGCAACAACAGGCTTAACGGTTCTGCAATTTCCTGTTCATCGGGTATTAATAGCGTGCATAATACCTCTCTTTCAAGCAAGGCAGAATTTATCGTTATCCTTTTTTCTATTATCGTCATCTCTGTTTCAACCCAGCCCCAATTCATCTTATGTTAATTTTAAAGGGCACAAAAGTACGCTATGTTTTCAATTTATTAAGCTAACGTATTAATTTATCAGTTAGTTGCCTTTTTCAGTTAAAGCACTTAACTTACATCATTTAAAAACTTAAACTGCTCATTTTGATCGAAAAATATCATCGCTGGTACTCACCAAATCTAAACCTGCATGTAGAAATGCTGGTATTTGGCGACCGTGGTTTTCCTGTCATCCTATTCCCTACTACCAAAGGGCGCTATCACCAAAACAAAGATTTTGGCCTGATTGATAGTGTAAAATGGTTTGTAGACGAAGGCCTGGTGAAGATTTATTGCCCCGATACATTAGACGACAGAACCTGGTACGATAAAGGCATCCACCCGGCCGACCGCGCCCGTAATTACAGTTGGTACGATAAAATGCTTTTACATGAACTGGCACCCTGGGCTATGCACGAAACAGGTGTTGGTAAAGTAGCAGTTGCCGGATGCAGTTTTGGCGGTTACCATGCAGCAAACTTTGCATTTAAACACCCCGAAAAAGTGGCGCATCTTTTTACAATGGGCGGGGCATTTGACATTAAAATGTTTACCGACGGCTTTTATAACGATGATATTTTTTACAACAACCCTGTAGATTATTTGCCCGGCAGCAACGCGGGCGACTTATGGAACATCAACATCATCCTGGGCACATCTGAGCACGATATTTGTAAAGATTATAACATACAGTTATCAAACATACTAAACAAAAAAGGCATTAAGCATTGGTTGGATATCCGCCCGAATGCCAGCCACGACTGGCCGATTTGGAAGGAAATGTTTCCGCATTATTTATCAACGATAAAATAATTATTGATTTACTTAATTAGTGAATTATTGATTTAAAAGCTACAACTACCAAAAAACATATACATAATGAAAAAAATAGGCATCTTATTCGGACAGGAAAATTCGTTCCCACAAGCTTTTGTGGATAGGATAAACCAGAAGGCAGAGAAAAACATATCGGCGGAATTTGTACGCATTGATAAGGTGATGCAGGCCGAGCCATTGGATTATGCTGTTATTATCGATCGTATTTCGCAGGATGTTCCTTTTTATCGCGCAGCATTAAAAAATGCCGCTATTTGCGGTACTGCTGTTATCAATAATCCCTTTTGGTGGAGCGCCGATGAGAAGTTTTTTAATAATGCGCTGGCTGTAAAAATTGGGGTACCGGTGCCTAAAACGGTGATACTACCCTCAAAAGAGTTGCCCGATGATACTACCGACAAATCGTTCCGCAACCTGGCCTACCCACTTGATTGGGATGGCATTTTCCACTACGTTGGTTTCCCAGCCTATATGAAGCCCTTTGATGGCGGCGGCTGGAAAGAGGTTTATAAACTGGAGGATAAAGAAGACTTTTTTGATAAATACAACAAAACCAAACAATATGTAATGATGCTGCAGGAAGAGGTTGTTTTCGACGATTACTTTCGCTGCTACTGCATTGGCGGCAAGCACGTACGCATTATGCAGTATGAACCGCGCAACCCACACCACTTGCGTTACGAGCACGGCAAGGCCCCGGCAGCCAAAAAGCTTTTGGATACCGTTAAAGATTACGTGATAAAACTGAACCAGTTTTTAGGTTACGATTTTAATACTGTGGAGTTTGCTATTCGTGATGGTATCCCCTACGCTATTGATTTTTGCAACCCCGCTCCCGATGCCGAAGTTACCAGCGTAGGCCAGGAAAACTTTGAATGGGTGGTTGAAACTGCTGCTGATTACGCCATTGAACGCGCCAAGAAACAAAAAGGTGGTTTAGATAACCTCACCTGGGGCGAGTTTGTAAAAACATCGGCGGCGAAAACTCCGCTGGTGAGTGTGAGAGCAAAACCGGCTAAAGTGGATGTATCCGTGGATATAGATGAACATGCTATTGAGGTAGAAGGGAAGGTAAAAAAGAAAGTGGCAGTTCCGAAAAAAACAACAGCTAAGAAAATACAGAAATAATCTATGTTGAGATTGCTGCTAACCTACCGGTAAATAAGCTATACACCGTGGGCGAAAGCTCGGGCAAAGACAGCAACTAAATTATATGATTAAATTAAAGGGTGCTTATTCGAATTTAAATATATTCTTACTAATCGTACTTTGCGGATTATTTAGTTGCAGGCAAAGTAGTAAAATTGAAAAAGTATTAATAACGAATGAAAAAGATAGCATCTGGTTGTTAAAAGGTACCGGTAACGACGCAAGTATACATTTTGGCCATTTTCAACTTGAAAATGGCGGCCGGGCCCGGTTTTTCATGGATGCTGTTGATAACAAACCGAGTGCTGAAATAAAAGGAGTTGAGGGAGAGATTAAATATACCTGGACCCTTGATAAAAACGACAGCACGTTGCATTTAGGCGATGGGGATCCTTTTAAGATTAATAAACTAAATAAGGATACCATTTTTATGACGCAAGATGATCAGCGGAAATTTCTACTGATAAGACAATATTACAAACCAGCCCTTTAACCAATTATGAACAAGTTTACCTTAGGTGTTGAAGAAGAATTTATGGTGATTGACCCTGTAACCAGGGAGCTAAAATCGCATGAGCAGAGAATTGTGGATAGCGCGCAAAAAATCCACGAAGACCAGGTGAAGGCCGAAATGCACCAGGCGGTTGTGGAGGTAGGCACCCACATTTGCAAAAACACTGCCGAAGCCCGCAAGGAGGTGGGCAAATTGCGCACAACTGTGGCCATGCTTGCCGGCGATATTGGCCTGCGCATAGGTGCAGCGGGAACGCACCCGTTTTCGCACTGGCAGCATCAGCTCATCACAGATCATCCACGTTATTTCGAGATTGTAGATGAGATGCAGGAAGCTGCCCGTTCCAACCTTATTTTTGGTTTACACGTTCATGTGGGCATCCAATCGCGGGATATGGCTATCCACATTGCCAACCAGGTACGCTATTTTTTGCCGCACGTATATGCCTTATCAACCAATTCGCCTTTTTGGGAAGGGCGTAACACGGGGTTTAAATCGTTCCGTACCAAGGTTTTTGATAAATTTCCGCGTACCGGTATTCCCGATTATTTTAGCAGCATCGAAGAATATGACAATTATATCAAGCTGCTGGTAAAAACCAACTGTATCGATAACGCTAAAAAAATCTGGTGGGATATCCGGGTTCACCCATTCTTCGAAACCATCGAATTCCGTATTTGCGATTGCCCTATGCTTGTTGATGAAACCATTGCTTTTGCAGCGCTTTTCCAGGCGCTGTGTGCCAAATTATATAAGCTGCGGCAGCAAAACATGAAGTTTATAACCTACTCACGGGCGCTTATTAACGAGAATAAATGGCGGGCCGCCCGTTATGGCATTGATGGCAAAATGATTGATTTTGGTAAAGAGATGGAGGTAAACACCCGGTCGTTAGTTTTAGAGTTACTTGATTTTGTCGACGATGTGGTTGACGAACTTGGCTCGCGCGATGATCTTCAGTATGTACACAAAATACTGGAAACCGGTACCGGGGCCGATAGGCAGCTGGCCGTTTACCAGCAAAATAATAACTTTGCAGATGTGGTTGATTACATCACATCGCAAACACTAAAGGGGCTGTAATAAAATAAGATGCCGATATCGAACCACAAGAGACTAAATTTTATAATAAGGAAGAACAAGGGCATTCATAAATTAAAGCAATATCAGCAGTTTTTTATCAACCTGAATTTAGAGGACCTGGAATATATTGATTTGGAGCAGTCAGATGATATAACAGGAAGCATAAGCGATATCTTCCCGTTTATTGTGCCCGATTATGAAATGATAGAAGGAAATTCAGAGCTAAAAGATTCCAAGCTTTTAACAGAAATCCTTAACTCATCAAATAACAATGATTTTTGTTATATTTTTATCGATGATGTGGATGAATGTGGTATGTTTAGGGCAAAGACTATATCTGCGCTTAATCATTGCTTATCAGCAACAAAACTCTCTTTTGAAAAGACTTTTTTTTTGACAGACAGTGCGTTTAAGTTTTCATTCAGAATAAACTACTATAATGAAGAATGCACTGAAGACAAAGACAAATTTGACATTCAAAGGCAAATGCAAGAAAAGAAATTAAAGAATGAATTTAAAATATAAACCGGAAATAAAAGTAGCTATACTTGATTTGTATGATGGGATAGCGAATGAGGGGATGCGCGGTTTCCAGGATATTTTAAACAGATATAAGGCAAAACACGATTTAAATATCACCTATAAAGTTTTTGATGTTCGCAGGGGATGCGAAGTGCCGGGCCTTGATTTTGACATTTACATATCAAGCGGGGGGCCGGGAAGCCCGTTACATGAGGGCACAGAATGGGAAAAAAAATATTTCAGGCTGACCGACAAGCTCGAAGATCACAATCTGTCCAACACTATCGATAAAAAACATTCTTTTTATGTTTGTCATTCTTTCCAGCTAATGTGCCGTAAGTACGAACTGGGAGATATCAACACCCGCCGTTCGCCATCGTTTGGCGTGTTGCCGGTAAATAAAACCGGGGCCGGTTTAACCGAATCACTATTTGAAGGCCTTGCCGAACCATTTTACGCAGTTGATTCAAGAAGCTGGCAGGTAATTAATCCGAACGAAAACAGGTTTAAAGAATTGAATATGCAGCTGGTGGCTATCGAAAAAGAGCGTCCGCATATTGATCTGCCGCGCGCCATGATGGCCATTCGTTTTGACGAGTACTCATTTGCTACCCAGTTTCATCCCGAAGCCGACGCCAATGGCATGAAAAACCTGCTTTTAAAAGAAGACAAAAAAGACGAGGTAATTAACGAACATGGCGACGTAAAATACAAGGAAATGCTAAACCACCTTGCCGACCCTGACAAAATTAGCCATACCCAACAAACCCTTATTCCTAATTTTTTAGATCAAGCTGTAATGAGTTTGCAGGGGTTGGCGTAGGGTTGTTACTCAACAATCGTCATTGTGCCTCGTAGTAATGGCGTGATGATCTCCTTTAGAGAACTATCATGCTGAGGCACGAATCTGTTCGGAAACTTTATAAGTGAAATAAGCATGGTGTAGAATAGATTCTTCTCACCTCAGAATGACAGTAAGGATAGCTTTCAAACCGACTATAGGTAAACATCACGTAGTAAGATGATATCCTAAATCCTGCAAAACAACAAAGCCGCGATCAATTAAAGATCGCGGCTCCAATGATATTATCTTTTATAGCTTAGTTCGCCTTGTTGTTATTATCGGCATTAAACAGTTTCGATTTGTCAACCTTTTCTACAATCATCCCATCGGCAAGTGTTTTAGTAATTGCTGCATAAGGGGCAGACACTACTTCTTCGCCGCCTTTAAGGCCACTTAATATTTGAATGTAGGTATCATTCTGGATGCCTGTAGTAACCTGCACTTGTTTTAGCTTGTTACCTGCAGTTAATACAAATACATATTCTTTTGATGGCTGTGTAATTGATGGTTTACTCTTGTCGTCGTCCTTTTTAGGCGGCCCGTTCTGATCTTTTTTCTCCTCGCGGGTGGTTACCGATTGAATAGGTACCGATAATGATTTTACCTGGTTGGTATTTATGTCAACAGTGGCTGTTAATCCCGGACGGAAAGGAGACGGGTTATCTGCAGATTTTTTTAATAACGACATGTATGAATCTGCGTTGATGCGTACTTTAACAGTAAAGTTAGTCACCTGGTCGGCAGTGGTACCTACCACGTTGGCCGAACTTCCTATCTCAGAAACAACACCTGTAAATTTCTTACCCAAAAACGCGTCGATCTCAATATTCGATGAATCGCCTAATGAAATGCGGTTAATATCGTTTTCGTTCACATCAACGTTAACATCCATTTTGCTCAGGTCAGATATGGTCATGATCTCGGTACCGGCAAATTGCTGGGTACCTAAAACACGCTCGCCCAATTCAATAGATAGTTTTGATACCACGCCATCAACAGGTGAATAAATGGTTGTTTTGGCCAGGTTATCTTGCGCTTCTTTTACCGAAGCAGATGACTGTGCCAAACCATATTGTGAGCCGATAACGTTTTGCTTGGCAGCTTCTAAGGAAGCTTTGGCGCCTTCATAAGCAGCTTTGGCATTTTCATATTCAGATACGGTAAGCACCTTATTTTTATATAGCTCCTGGCTGCGTTTAAATATACCAGCCTGGTTATCAAATGTAGCCTGGGCTTGTTTTAACAATTGACCAGAGTTACCCACGCTGGCTTTTTGAGTATTATAAGATGCGATGGCTCTATCGTAACCCGACTTTAAAATGTCCGGACGGATTTTACAAAGCAGCTGGCCTTTTTTAACCACGTCGCCTTCTTTAATGGGCAATTCAACCACTTCGCCAGATACTTCGGGGCTTATTTTAACTTCGATGTGCGGTTTTATTTTGCCGCTGGCAGATACGGTTTCGTTAATAACGCGTGTATCAGCTTTTTCGGTGGCAACCTGGGTTAAAGGCGGCTTACCAATAAGGCCGGTTACCTTGGCAATGATCAACAGAACAATCAGCGAACCAAGTCCTATCAGAATATATTTAGTAGTTTTTCCCATGATTATGAGTTTGGATATTTACGGTTTTAGTTTTTTTATTTACAATGATATTGGTTTGCCCAGGTAGTAATCAATAACTTTCGCCCTAAACACAACCATATATTGCGCGTTGATCATGTCAAACTGCGATTTATTGAGATTGGTTAAAGAGGTATTATAGTCAAGCGAGTTTACCAAACCAACATTATAACGCTGTTGTATAATATTAAAGGCTTCTTTATTGGCCTGGTAAGTTTGCGTATATGACAGGTATGATTTTTCGGCAGCTTTTACATCCAATACCGCCTGGTAAATAATCTTGCTCAGGTTATTACGGGCCAGCTGTGTTGTTACCTTAGCGTTTTCATACTGTATTTTTGCTTTGCGTACCGATGTACGTGAGCTAAAACGGTTAAAAATGGGTATTTGCAAACTAACCCCAACCGATTGGTTAAAGTTATCGCTCAACTGCTTAAAAAACGGATATTTATTATATACAGCGGCATATTGTGGTACTGTGGCCGGCTGGTTACGGTTACCATTAACAAAACCAACGGTATCTATCCTGCCGGTGGGTGTTATCCCTCCCAATAAAGTACGCGCGTCTGAATAATTGGAACCTAACTGGCCAAACAATACCACGCTTGGATAATAATTGCCCTGGGCTATTTTAATACCTTGTTGGGTAGCCTTTTCCCGTTGCTCTGCCAGCAATAAATCCGGGTTAACCAATTCGGCGCTTTTTAAAACTTCCTCGGCATTATATAATGTTTGAACATTCGTTAGTTTGCTGATATCTGGTTTCTCAACCACGATATTTGTTTGCGGGGCCATTTCCATGTATTGCTTTAAGGTAAGCAACGAAATTTCATAGGCATTTTGAGCATTGGTATAATTCAAATCGGCTGTTGACACTGTTGCTTTAGCCTGCGAAAGGTCGGCCAGCGTTTGGTTGCCAACATCGAAGTTTTTTTGAGCCCTGTCTAAAGTAATTTTAGATACATCTATTTGCTGTTGAGCCGCTTTTACCAAATCCTGGTTGGTTAATACCTGTAAATAAGTGGTAACCACGTTTAAAATAAGATCGTTCCTTACTTTTGCTGTGGCAGTCTTATCAGCATCAAGCAATAAACGGTTCTGAATGATAGTATTGCGCAACTGGCCACCCTGAAACAGGGTTACCTGTGTTTGTATGGTACCATTTAACGCAAAAATGCGTTGGTTGATGAACTGGTTGGTAGATGGGTCGATGTTACGGCCAAAGTTAAATGATGCCTGCGGGCCTGCGGTAAGGTTTGGGAGCTGATTATATTTCGACTGTTTTAAAGTTTCATCATCCAACGCCTCGGTAAACTGCGATTGTTTGATGGTAAGGTTACGCTCCAGGGCCATATCAACAGCCTTTTGCAACGATATTACCTCCTGCGCATTAGCCCGGAAGCTTAACGACGAAAACATGATGGCGCAAATTACGGTAGCTTTAAAAGATGGTATAAATTTTAGTTTCATAAGGTTTTTCTATACAATGGTAAGCAACTGATTACTACCTTGCGGTGTTGTTTTCTATCTACCGGAAAATTTAACATTAACTTTTGTTTTGAATATGTACCTGGTTAAAACTCCCTGGCTGCTAAAAAAGCTTTATCCCGAGCTTATCTGGAATGTAAACCAAACTAACCGTTGTATTTATCTCACTTTTGACGATGGACCTATACCTATTGTTACACCATTTGTTTTAAATATTTTAAAACAGTACAATGCCAAAGCAACGTTCTTTTGCATTGGCGACAATGTAGGCAAACATCCCGATATTTTTGAGCAAATTGTTAACGATGGGCATGCTATTGGCAACCACACCTACAACCACCTTAAAGGATGGAAAACTGATAACAAAACCTACGTTGATAATTTTCTCTCAGCAGATAAAATACTGCATACTAATTTATTTCGGCCACCTTATGGCCGCATCAAAAAACAACAGGCAAAGGATTTAAAATCTGTTAAACCCGACATCAAAATCATCATGTGGGATGTACTGAGCGGCGATTTTGATATTGGCCTGAAGCCGGAGGGTTGCTTAAAGAACGTTATGAAATATACCGGAGCAGGATCAATAGTTGTATTTCATGATAGTTTGAAAGCGTTTGACAGGTTGGAATATGTTCTGCCAAGGGCGATGGAGGAATGGAGTAAGAAGGGGTATAGTTTTGAGGCATTAATGCCTTAATTATTGTGATCAGTCCCTTCGAACAAAATACAAATCGTCATGCCCGTAAACTCGATCTTTTCCGTAATAGGCTTCCTCACCGTAAACTAACGTATCTTTCGTTAGTTTTAAAATAATAATATTTGTGTTTCTAAATTGATCCTGCCCGGGGAAATTTTGACCGTTAACATTATCGATAGTCATTCCCATTTTCGTTTGATCGCTATTGAAAAACCACTTTCCAGAAGCCCTGAAGGCTTTATTGTACATCATTTCGTCATATTTACCGTCCCTGGCAAACGAACACTCTTTTGCCATTAAAGCGACAACAGAAATTGGCACTACAGCACCGTTCTTCTTAGACGCAAACTGAACCCAATGATGACAAAGCAACTCTTTTTTGTCAGCGTCGATTTTTATTAGCGACACTATTAGCAAAATCACTAAAACTGGATATTTCATATAACATTCGTTGTTGAAGGCTAAATTTATCTAATTCATTGAGATCAGCCAATTTTACCTCCAAAATATAATTTACTTCTTACAGATTAGTTTATTTTAAATCTTTCTAAGCTGCCCACGATCATTCCCTATTATTGAACTAATATTTCCATCTTATCAAAAAAAGGAATGATTAATGATCCTCACAACCCAATCAACCCACTCCAACTTAATCAGTCCAACCCAATCAACCACAAACCTATTTAGAACCTATCCAAATAAGAATTGACGAAACCTTGATTATTAATTAGATGTTATATTTTGTAAATTCGCCGCACTAAGTTTCTGACAATCAATTTTAGTGTCAATTTCTTTTACTTTTCACCTAAAAATCAAATACAAATGGCTTTTGATTTAGATATGATCAAAAAAGTTTACGACCGCTACAGCACCCGCGTGGATGCTGCCCGTAAAGCGACCGGTAAACATCTTACTTTAACCGAGAAAATTTTATACGCCCACCTTTCAGAAGGCGACGCTAAGACAGCGTTTGGCCGCGGTGTGGATTACGTTGATTTTGCACCCGACCGCGTGGCTATGCAGGATGCAACAGCGCAAATGGCTTTATTGCAGTTTATGCAGGCTGGCCGTCCGCAGGTTGCTGTTCCATCTACCGTACATTGCGATCACCTGATACAAGCAAAAGTTGGCGCCGTTGCCGATTTAAATACTGCCATTGACATTAACCGCGAGGTTTATGATTTCCTGGCTTCAGTATCTGATAAATATGGTATTGGTTTCTGGAAGGCCGGAGCCGGCATTATTCACCAGGTAGTGTTAGAAAACTATGCATTCCCGGGCGGTATGATGATTGGTACCGATTCGCACACGCCAAATGCGGGTGGTTTAGGTATGATAGCTATTGGTGTTGGTGGTGCTGATGCCTGCGATGTTATGGCAGGCTTACCATGGGAGCTTAAATTCCCTAAGTTGATTGGTGTTAAATTAACCGGTAAATTATCCGGATGGACATCAGCTAAAGACGTTATTTTGAAAGTAGCAGGTATCCTTACTGTAAAAGGTGGTACCGGCGCCATTGTTGAATATTTTGGCGAAGGCGCACGTTCACTTTCGGCAACAGGTAAAGGAACTATCTGTAACATGGGTGCCGAAATTGGCGCAACCACTTCGGTGTTTGGTTATGACGATAAAATTGCCGCTTACCTTAAAGGTACCAAACGTGCCGACATAGCCGAATTGGCCGATGCTGTTGCTGAACACTTAACCGGCGACCAGGAAGTTTACGCCAACCCTGAGCAATATTTTGACCAGGTTATCGAGATTAATCTGAGCGAACTGGAACCGCACATTAACGGTCCGTTCACACCGGATCTGGCATGGCCGATCTCTAAATTTGCTACCGCTGTTAAAGAAAACAACTGGCCTGCAAAATTAGAAGTTGGCTTAATTGGCTCATGTACCAACTCATCTTACGAAGATATCACCCGTTCTGCATCTATCGCAAAACAGGCTGTAGATAAACACCTTACTACCAAGGCTGAATTTACCATCACCCCCGGATCGGAGCTTGTGCGTTATACGGTTGACCGTGATGGTTACCTTGATACTTTTGCACAAATGGGCGGTGTGGTATTGGCAAACGCTTGCGGACCATGCATTGGTCAGTGGGCCCGTCATACCGACGATCCTACACGCAAAAACTCAATCATCACTTCGTTTAACCGCAACTTTGCTAAACGCCAGGATGGTAACCCAAACACACATGCGTTTGTAGCTTCACCAGAAATTGTAACAGCTTTGGCTATTGCAGGCGATTTAACTTTTAACCCACTTACCGATACTTTAACCAACATTAATGGCGAACAAGTTAAACTTGATGAGCCAATGGGTATAGAAATGCCGGTTAAGGGTTACGCTGTTGAAGATGCCGGCTACCAGGCCCCTGCCGAAGATGGTAGCCAGGTACAGGTATTGGTTGATCCAAAATCGGCACGTTTACAGTTATTAGAGCCGTTTGCCGCATGGGAAGGTGTAGATATTAAAGGCCTTAAATTGCTGATTAAAGCAAAAGGCAAATGTACAACCGACCATATTTCGATGGCTGGTCCATGGTTAAAATTCCGCGGCCACCTGGATAACATATCAAACAATATGTTGATTGGTGCCATCAACTACTTTAACAATACTGCCGATAGCGTTAAAAACGAACTAACCGGCGAGTACGGACCAGTTCCTGCTACTCAACGTGATTATAAAGCAAACGGCATTGGATCAATAGTAGTAGGCGACGAAAACTATGGTGAAGGTTCATCACGTGAGCACGCTGCTATGGAACCACGTCACCTTGGTGTACGTGCCATATTGGTAAAATCATTTGCCCGTATCCACGAAACCAACCTTAAAAAACAAGGTATGCTGGGTATCACCTTTGCTGATAACAACGATTACGACAAAATCCAGGAAGACGACACCATCGACATTACCGGCTTAACAGAATTTGCCCCCGGCAAACAGTTAACCGTTGTGTTAAACCACAAAGATGGCTCGGTTGAATCGTTCCCGGTTAACCATACTTACAACGCTCAGCAAATTGAGTGGTTTAAAGCAGGTGGTGCATTGAACATCATTCGTAAACAAATGGCATCTTAATAAGGCTGAAAGCCTAAAGGTTAACGCTGAAAGTTAATTATATGAGCCTCCCTTTGGGGAGGCTTTTTTGTTTGCACCATTAATTGTAATATCACTTTTACATAATATTCAGTAAACTGTCCCGCGATATCTTAGTCTCAGTTATCTAAGTACGCACTTATGAAAAGGTCCCTTTTATTCTCCGCTGGCTTTTGCCTTATTTTATCTGCCTGCAATACTCCCATCACCTATTTTGGCGACAAGCTTAGCCCCACAAATTCCGTCGATATTTATTATTCTGCCCACGATGTCAAGAGGGAATATAAAGTAATTGGGCATTTAACCTGCCCCAATTATATTCACCAGGAAACGGTAATAAAAAAACTTTCTGCTTACTCAAAAACAATCGGGGCTGATGCTATAGTCATTTTAGGTACTGCTGCCGTAAAAGATTCCCAGGCAGCTGTAGTTAATGCCGATGCGCTGAAGTATGCGGATAAATAGAACGGAGGCTTTTCCATTGAATGATATCAGGGTGTTTTCATCACCCGTTTCAACACCAACAAATTCTGACCATTTAAGCTAAAGCCCAATATATTATTCTGATAAAGGTTTACCAATTTATCATAATACAAAACCACCACCGGCGACTGCTCCATTACCAGGTTATCCATTTGCTGGTAAATGGCATAGCGAGCCGAATCGTTTTTTACCTGGTAGGTTTGTTCAAACAATGCATCAAACTTTTTATTGTTGAAGCCGGTATAGTTGGGGCCAAACGGGATCTTATTTTTTGAATAGAAAACCGACAAATAATTTTCACCATCGGGATAATCGGCAATCCATTGACCGTAAAAAAAGTTGATGCCATTTTTAGATACTAATTCGCGCAGGCTCGCTCCCTGGGTTATTTCTACGCTGGTTTTAATGCCTATCCTATCCAGTTGACCTTGCACATATTCAATCAGGCTGCGATAGCCTACGGTAGTAGCCAACGATATTTCGGGTAATCCCTTACCATCGGGAAAGCCAGCTTCGGCTAATAGTCGCCGCGCTTTATCAGGATCGTAAGAGTACCCTTTGACACATTTACCATCAAAACCCGGCATGCCCTGTGGGATAAAGCCTGCATATCCGGGAGTCCCCATGCTATTGCGCAGGTATTTAATCATCTTTTGCCGGTCGATAGCATAGTTTATGGCCTGCCTTACTTTCAATATTTTCAGGGGCGATTTTTTGACAATAGCCAAATTGCTGTCGACCAAAATACCGAGGTACATGGTGTTTAAATAGGGAGCAGTATTAAGTATGAATTTGCCCTTATATTTTTGTGTAACCGCACCCGATTTGGTAAGTATATCATCGCGATAGCTGCCATCTATATCATTTAAAAAATCAAGCTTCTTTTTTACAAACTCTAAAAACGACGTTTGCTTATCGGCAATAAATGTAGCCCTTACGGCATCAAGATACGGCAGGTGCCTGCCATTTTTATCGGTTTCCCAGTACTTATCGTTTTTAAGCAGCACCAGCACCTCTCCCTCTTTCCAATATTTAAATCTGAAAGGGCCGGTTCCTATAGGATGACTCCTGAAATCTTTGCCATAAAACTCAACAACCTCCCTGGGAACAACCGAGCAATATTGCGCGGTAAGCATGCTCAAAAAAGGCGCGAAAGGCTGTTTCAGGCTGATCTGGAAAGTACTATCATTGGGGGCTGTAAAGGCATTGCAGCCCTTTACTTTATCGCTAAAAATCCAGGAGCCCGATGAGGCAACTTTAGGATCTATCAATCTACCGAAACTGTAAACAAAATCAGATGCCACTGCCTTTCGGCCTATGCCATTTTTAAAATGCGGATCATCGTGAAAATAAACATCATGGCGCAGGTGAAATGTATACAGCAACCCATCAGCAGAAACCTCCCAGTTTTTTGCAATACAGGGCGTAACTTTTAAACTGTCGTTAACCTGCACCAACCCGTTAAAAACCTGGTTATCCATCCAGATGGTATAACGATTGCGGCAAAAAGCAGGATCAAGCGAGGTGAGGCCCTCCTCCAGGTTAATGTTAAAAACCGTTTTATGCGAATCTGCAGATTTTGAAGAGCAAGCCGAAAGCTGGATCATCAATCCCAAAAACAGCAATAAGACCAGTTTATTCATCAAAAGCTAATGTAATAATTATTGAATTAGCGATTTAACACATTAGTGATTTATTACGCAGGGATGAAGGTTTACAATTAATGATTTATTGAATTACTGAATTATTGATTTTTTTATTTTTATTGGAATTGACGGTTCCGTATTCGCACATTTAACCAGCTTAGCAAGGCCTTTATTTTATCACCTTACAAATCCTCTTCGCATACCTTCCGGTACCTTTCAACACCTCCTCAACACCCCAACTTACCCCTCCGGGAACTAAACCTACACCAAGCTAACAAATGCAAAAAGCCTCCCAAATTGAGAGGCTTTCAAATATCTATAAGCTTTTAAAATCGAACAGGGTTTCAAGAAATCCTGTCAATCACGCTAAATCCCAAAATCGTGTTATACTTCGGCTAAATGTTCGCCGGTAACGGTTTCTTTAATTTTAGTTTCCAGTTCTTCCATCAGCTCGGGGTTATCCAATATTAATTGTTTAACTGCATCGCGGCCCTGGCCTAAACGGGTATCGCCGTAGCTAAACCATGAACCTGCTTTTTTGATGATGTTATATTCAACACCCAGGTCGATGATTTCGCCGGCTTTAGAAATACCTTCGCCAAACATGATATCAAACTCGGCAATGCGGAACGGCGGCGCAACTTTGTTTTTAACAATCTTCACCTTAACGCGGTTACCGGAAACCTCGTCGGTATCCTTAATTTGTGATATACGGCGTACATCCAAACGTACCGACGCATAAAACTTCAAAGCGTTACCGCCGGTGGTAGTTTCGGGATTACCAAACATTACGCCGATTTTATCGCGCAGCTGGTTGATAAAAATACAGCAACATCCTGTTTTGCTAATGGTACCGGTTAATTTACGCAAGGCCTGCGACATTAAACGTGCATGCAAACCCATTTTTGAGTCACCCATTTCGCCTTCAATCTCAGCCTTTGGCACCAACGCGGCAACAGAGTCAATAACCAGGATATCTATCGCTCCTGAACGGATCAGATTATCGGCAATTTCCAAAGCCTGCTCACCGTTATCTGGCTGCGAGATTAAGAGATTTTCGACATCCACCCCTAACTTTTTGGCGTAGAAACGGTCAAACGCGTGCTCTGCATCAATAAATGCAGCAATGCCGCCTTTCTTTTGCGATTCGGCAATGGCGTGGATAGCCAAAGTTGTTTTACCGGATGATTCCGGCCCGTATATTTCAATGACCCTGCCTTTAGGCAAACCGCCAACGCCCAGGGCGATGTCGAGCCCCAATGAGCCGGTTGATATTACCTCCGTAGCCTCAATAACAGAATCGCCCAACTTCATGATGGTGCCTTTTCCGTATGATTTTTCAAGCTTATCCAGCGTAAGCTGTAAAGCCTTTAATTTGTCCGAGTTATTTTTATCTGTGTTAGCCATCTTCAAATTATCTTTAGCAAATATAAATGTATTATTTAAAAATACTAATTTTTTTAGTAAATATTTTTTTGGGAGGTGAGTGGTTGATTAAGTTGGATTAGGTGAATGGTTATATTTACCTAATATACAAACTAACTACTCACTTAATCAACCACTCACCAATTACCCCTTCTCCACACTCCTTTTCTTTAATTCCTTACTAATCTTATTAAGTGCAGCCTTTTTCTTAGCTTCTTTGGCTTTCTTAATCTTTGCGGCCTCGGCTTTCAATAAAGCGGTTTCGGTATTGTTTCGCTCGTAATACCTGCAAAACCAGGTAAGCGGGCAAATATCGCATTTGGGGCTGCGGGCCACGCAAATGTACCTGCCGTGCAATATAAGCCAGTGGTGGGCTACGGCTATATGCTCTTTAGGAATGTGTTGTATTAATTGCTTTTCAACAGCCAGCGGCGTAGTGGCGTTATTGGTTAAACCTATACGGTTGGCTACTCTAAAAACGTGTGTATCTACCGCCATAGCCGGCTCTTCAAACACTACAGATGCAATAACATTGGCGGTTTTACGGCCAACGCCCGGCATTTTCTGCAGGTTATCTATGCCCGATGGCACCTCGCTGTTAAATACATCTACCAGTATTTTGGCCATACCCACCAGGTGCTTTGCCTTATTATTAGGATAGCTTACACTACGTATATAAGTAAAAACCTCATCGGGTGTTGATGCCGCCAACGCTTCAGGCGTAGGGAAACGTTCAAACAGCGCCGGGGTTACCTGGTTAATGCGTTTATCTGTGCATTGTGCCGACAGGATGACCGCCACCAATAACTGGAACGGGTTTTCATAATGCAGTTCGGTAACAGGGTTAGGCTGATTTTTCGAAAAATATTCAACAAAGTGTTTGTAGCGATCGGCTTTCAGCATATTAGTCTATAGTCAATGGTCCATAGACCATAGTTAAATTTCAAACAAAACTATAAAATATCATCCAACAATGGACTATAGACCATGGGCTATGGTCTGCTAAATAGAAAGGTTCATAAATCATTTATCGGATTTTTGGCAGGGTCGATTCACATCGGGTACCGTAATCAACAATTTATGATCTATGAACCAGTGAGGGGATGCAATGCTTAACGCAGGCTCTTCGAATAGTCCAATATCTGGTGTATGGTTTGCACTTTGGGCTTTTTAGCTAAAAGGTCCAAATCGGCACGAATTGAATTATAAAAAATCAACTCGTCGGCGTCCAGGTTTAAATGTACATTATCGTTCATCTCAGCTTGGTTAGCATTAGCATTTAACGTTTTTGTAAAGGTTTCATCCATAAGCTTTATTACTGTAATTTTTATACGATTTATAACGGTGGCTTAAAGATAATATTTTGTTAGATGAAAATTAAATGAAATATTTTTTATTAATTAATTTTTCCTGATTATTTAATTAACTGGAAATGTGATTAATAAAGTTACTTCCACAAAAAATCCGGTTAATTGATAATTAATCAACAACCGGATTTAATATTAAAATAGCTTATTACTTAATGTTTAATGACTAATTTTTTAGGCTCAGTTCCCTGCCCTGCATCATTTTGCGCAGGTTATTAAGTGCATAGCGCATACGGCCAAGCGCAGTATTGATACTTACATCGGTAATATCGGCAATCTCTTTAAAACTCATATCGCCAAAGTGACGCATAATCAGCACTTCCTTTTGTTCAGATGGCAAAAGCTGTATCAAACCTTTAAGGTCCTTATAGGTTTGCTCCCTAACCATCTTATCTTCAGTACTTTCATCGTAATTACCAAGCACCTCAAAAATATCAAAATCGTCGCCATTGCTCACCATTGGTGCGCGTTTTTCACGGCGAAAATGGTCGATAACCAAGTTATGTGCAATGCGGGTAACCCAAGGCAAAAACTTACCTTCTTCGTTGTACTTCCCGGCTTTGAGGGTATTTATCACTTTTATAAAAGTATCCTGAAAAATATCCTCGGCAAGGTATTCATCCTTTACCAGCAAATAAATAGAGGTGTATATTTTTGATTGGTAACGCCTGATCAATTCTACAAGCCCCGCTTCATCACCGGCAATGTATAGATGGATTAGATCCTGATCACTATTCAATTGAAAATCCATAGAAAGTACTACTTTAAACTTAATTTTTAGTTAAACTCTTAAAAAGTAAAGTATATTCTATAGCGTGCTCGTTAGGGTAAAAAAATTGTTACGTCAAATAAAACAAATTCTACATTAAAAAACAAATTATATTTTTTTTTGCAGTGCTTTTTTAATAATACATCGGGTTTAAAACCCACAAAACAATTTATTATTTGGCAACAATAATATTAGACTAATTTATATTACCAAAGGTTTAACCAGCACCAAAATAAATTCTAAAAATCAAATTGATTAAAAAATATGATACTGTTAATTTGTATTAAATCCGTTACAAATATTTTGTATTGTAAATTTATTAAAAGACATCAACTTATTGCCCGGCGAGATGTTAAAAAATGTTAAATATTAAATATTGCCGGTGTTAAGCTACAGTGTTTACACATTTCTCAATAAAAGAAAATGTCATTTAGAACGAATCAGAGATGGATTTAAGTGGTGGGATGAGGAGAAATCTTGAACACCCTGCATTTCGATAGGCTTTGTTGATGTAGGGCGTTTAAGATTTCTCCTCCCCCGCCCACAATCCCGCCGCAGAGTCGTCGAAATGACATCCGGTTTATTTAAGCGTTAAGGGAGACCAAAAGCCTTGGATAAGGCAGGAAGATAAGGCGCGTATCCAAATGTTATATCAAACCATCATCCTTTAAACTTTTTAACAGCACGTTGATATCGGACGTCTCATATTCGCTTTTAAGATAAATCTCTGCCAAAATAACAATTTCATTATCTAATATTGCGTATGTTATCACCCTGACTCCACCTGACTTTCCTTTGCCGGTTCCGGTAATAGCCATTCTGATCTTGTAAAATTTTGCCCCAGATTTGTCCCTATAATAGGATTTATTTCCAAATCAGTAATGAGTTTACCAATATCTGATTTTATGCCCGGATGTTTTTTTTGCAATTCTCCTGGCCTCTTTACCAATTGCAGAAGCAATGATAACTCTATAGCTCATTTAAAAATTCTCTTGCATCCTGAAGTTCAATTTTCCCTTCCTTATAAAGATTTATTTCTTTTACAGATCGTTTTAGCCGGTTATACATCACCTGTTCCGACTTTGATAATGGGCGCTTAGTGTTGTCTTTTGCAACATAATAATCCAGGCCAAAAGCGTCCAATACAGCTTTGATGGCTTTCTCGGTTTTTTTATCCTCAATATTTACAGTCAGCGTAGTCATTATGTTGGCGTATATTGTAAATATTACAAAATGATACCAGCTTTTAAAAGCATTATTACACCAATATGCAGGTATCGGTTAAATCAAAAGCCTAAAAAGCCTAACTCCTCCGTATGTTTACGTTAAAGTAATTTAGCTCCCCGCCAACCCAAAAAATCCTCTCTAAATAATTAAAAGTCAACAAACTGTAAACTCGGGTATTTAATTGCAATAATCATCTAAACAAAGTGAAAGCGATTTGGATTATGCTAAATATTTTAGGATTTTTGCATTTTAGAAAAAAGACCATAGTCGATAGCCCATAGACCATAGTGATTGTATGGTTTTTGCTATGGTCTATGGACCATGGACTACCAACAATATATGAGCAAAGAAGCAGAAAAAGATCCATCAAAACATATTATTATAAAAGGGGCGCGCGTACATAACCTTAAAAATATGGATGTGGCCATCCCCAAAAACAAGCTGGTTGTTGTAACGGGTATGTCGGGTTCGGGCAAATCGTCGCTTGCTTTTGATACGTTATATGCCGAGGGCCAGCGCCGCTATGTAGAAAGCCTTTCGTCATATGCCCGCCAGTTCCTGGGCCGCATGAACAAGCCCGACGTTGATTATATAAAAGGTATAGCGCCCGCAATAGCTATTGAGCAAAAAGTAATCACATCAAACCCACGCTCAACTGTGGGCACCTCGACAGAAATTTATGATTACCTGAAACTGCTTTTCTCGCGCATTGGCAAAACCATTTCACCTATATCCGGCCTGCCGGTGAAAAAAGATTCGGTTACCGATGTGGTAAACTTTGTACTCGGCCTGCCCAACGAAAGCCAGGTAACCATATTGGCTCCCTTATATCCGCACAATAACCGCAGCCTGAAAGAAGAGTTGGCCGTGCTGATGCAAAAAGGTTTTGTACGCGTGGAATACCAGGGCAAACTTTCAAAAATAGAGGCATTGTTAGAGGACGCCAGTATTGTTGATGACGGGTCATGGCTGATAGAAGAGGTAAAAGGTGAAAGCTTAAAGGCGAAAGGCAAAAAGCAAAAGGTTGAAAGCGAAAAGCAAAATGAAACAGATCAACTCACCACTCACTACTCACCACTCACCACTTATAACGCTGTACGCATCGTTATCGACCGTATAAGCAAAAACGAAGAGGATGAAACGGTAAGTCGCCTGGGCGACTCTATCCAGACAGCCTTTTTTGAGGGTAAAGGCGATTGCTACGTGCGTTACCAGGAGACCGACACGGAGCACGAAACCGAGCGCTTTTTTTGCGATCGCTTTGAACTGGACGGCATTAAGTTTGAAGAGCCTGCCCCCAACTTTTTCAGCTTTAATAACCCTTACGGCGCCTGCAAAAAGTGCGAGGGCTATGGCAAGGTAATTGGTATTGATGAAGATTTGGTTATCCCCGATAAAAGTAAATCGATATATGAAGGAGCCATTGCCCCGTGGCGTGGCGAAAAGATGCGCGAGTGGAATGACAACCTGGTGAGGCATGCCCTGAAATTTGATTTCCCGATACATCGCCAATACAATCAGCTTACTGCGAAAGAGCAAAAATTACTGTGGACTGGCAATAAGTTTTTCCGTGGCCTTGATGAGTTTTTCAAGGAGATGGAAGAGCAAACCTACAAAATCCAGTACCGTGTTTTGCTATCGCGATACAGGGGCAAAACCACCTGTCCCGAGTGTAAGGGCAGCCGTTTGCGCCAGGATGCATCGTATGTAAAAATTAATGAGCGCTCCATTACTGATGTGGTTTTGATGCCGCTTGATAAAGCGCAGGAGTTTTTCCAAGGCCTGGAACTGAACGAAACCGACGCCAAAATTGGTAAACGTTTATTAATGGAAATAACCAATCGTTTGGTTTTCCTGAATGATGTTGGCTTGAGCTACTTAACGCTAAATCGTTTATCAAACACACTATCGGGTGGCGAATCGCAACGGATTAACCTGGCTACCTCATTGGGAAGCAGCCTGGTGGGCTCGATATATGTGTTGGATGAACCAAGCATAGGCCTGCACCCGCGCGACACCCAGCGCTTAATTGGCGTATTAAAATCCCTGCGCGATGTAGGCAACACCGTTTTGGTGGTTGAGCACGAGGAAGAGATTATGAAGGCGGCCGACCATATCATTGATATTGGCCCCGAAGCCGGCACCCATGGCGGAGAATTGATTTTTACCGGGACTTATGACGAGATAATAAAAGACGATAACAGCTTAACCGGCCGCTACCTGAGCGGTAAGGACGAAATTGCTATACCAGCCACCCGCCGTAAATGGCACGATTTTATTGAGATAAAGGGCGGCCGCGAAAACAACCTGCAGCATGTAAATGCCAAATTTCCGTTGGGTGTACTTACGGTAGTTACCGGCGTATCCGGATCTGGTAAAACCAGTTTGGTAAAACGCATACTGGCACCTGCCCTGCAAAAAACACTGGGCAATTACTCGGGCGAGCAAACAGGATCATACGATAGTATTGAAGGCGATTACGCCAAGATAGAACAGGTAGAAATGGTTGATCAAAACCCTATCGGCCGTTCATCGCGCTCAAACCCGGTTACCTATGTAAAAGCCTGGGACGAGATCCGCAATCTGTACGCTGCACAACCGGCAGCCAAAGCGGCCGGCTTAAAGCCATCCGCATTCTCGTTTAACGTAGAGGGTGGCCGTTGTGATGTTTGCCAGGGCGAGGGTGAAGTGAAAATAGAGATGCAGTTTATGGCGGACATTTTCCTTACCTGCGAAACCTGCGGTGGCAATCGCTTTAAACAGCACATCCTGGATATTACCTACAATGAAAAGAATGTAGCCGAAGTACTGCACATGACCATTGACGAGGCTTTGCAGTTTTTTGCCAAAGAGCCAAAGATCATCTCAAAAATAAAACCCTTGGTTGATGTTGGTTTAGGTTATGTACAACTGGGCCAATCATCAAATACACTATCGGGCGGCGAAGCGCAGCGTATTAAGCTGGCATCGTTCCTGGTAAAGGGTAACAACACGCACAAAACGCTATTTATATTTGACGAACCCACTACCGGGCTGCATTTCGCCGATATTAAAAAGCTGCTGAAATCATTTGATGCCTTGCTGGAGCACGGCAATACCATTATTGTTATTGAACATAACATGGATGTTATTAAATGCGCCGACTGGGTGATTGACATTGGCCCCGAAGGCGGCGACAGAGGCGGGAAAGTAGTATTTGAAGGTGTGCCCGAAAACCTCATCAAAGAAAAAAAATCGCACACCGGGAATTATTTAAAAGAACGGTTTGGAAAGTAATAATATTAAATTTAGCTAACAGATATTATCAATTATTATGAGGTAAGTTAGTTACCACATCCAATCGATAGTACTAAAACCAATATTGGATAATGCCCTAAGTGCATTTCGACCAACTAATGGAGTGCTTATACCCAAAGGACTACATAAAACTTCGATGGTAACTAATGCACTTTCTATTTCAATCTGAACAGCGCTCAACTTCTTCATTGTGATTATACCGCCAGCTGTTCTTACACTTACAACTGTATACGTGCCTCCGGGTAATAAACCAACAGCACGGGCTGCAGATTCAGGAACCTGAAAAAAATCCGCTCCGGTATCTACTAATGCTGCAGCAATTCTAAATCGACGACCGCCTGGCCCAATTAAGACTACATCTGCTAAAGGCTTTAACGAGCTACCAACATATAATTTGGAATTTGGGAAGGTTACTACTGCCATATATCAAATGTTATAAAGGAATAAATAACGTCTGGTTGAGCTAAGTTTTGAACTTCACTTATTACGATATCTAACGATTCATTTTGTGCAATGATCCCATTTGCCGACACTGCTATCCATTGATTATTGGGCAAATCATTTTCTGACCAATGACTATAAAGCCAAATTTGAGCTGGGTCCATATTGCGTTTGATTTGTGCTAATCGTTTTTTTTTGAAGCTGATTCACCTGTTATTATTCCGATAAAGGCTCCTAATAAAAGCTCGAACGAATGAATAAGTACCTTACTCCACTCTTCCAAAGGCTTTTTTTGCCCAGCATATAATCCAGTAAATAAAATTACCAGAAGAAGAACAATAGCAAAAATTAATCGCCCCCATATTAGAGTAGTATTTGTATCGGCAACAACTTCCGAAGATTGTTGATCAATTATTTCTGCACTATCACCTACCTCTGTGTTAGCACCTACATTGGCGGACTGCTTGAAAAAAATCCCCATAATGATAAGATTTAAATATGTTTAGATGTATAAATAAATTTACCATTTAATTCATAAAGTCCAATAAAAATATAAACTATTTTATTTGTTACTTAAATCACAAGAAAACAATATTATGATTATGGCTTGAGCCTACATCCTTTTTGATATTTTACCAAAAATACTTATATTTACATAACACGGCCTAACATCTTATTTTTTCCTCTTCCAACAATATCTATCTGTAAAAGATACGATAACGGCCACAGGCTATTAACTTCTAAATCTTCAATTTATGTCGGGTACAAAACACCTTTATGACACCATTCGTCCTATGTTTGGCGGACACTTCTCTCAAAGCCAGATTGATGGCATCGAAACTATTTTAACGGCTATTGCTGCAGCTGGTATAACCGATAACCGCAAAACAGCGTACATGCTGGCTACTGTGTTTCATGAATGCGCCAAAAAAATGCAGCCAATAGCCGAATTTGGCAAGGGCGCGGGCCATGACTATGGTAAAAAATTAAAAATGGGGACCGGCCCCGGTCACCGGATACCCTATACCACTCCCGATAAATTATATTACGGCAGGGGCTATGTACAACTAACCTGGTATGAGAATTACGAGAGCATGGGCCACTTACTGCATGTTGACCTGCTCGGAAATCCAGAACTGGCCTTAGATCCAACTATAGCTGCAAACATTATGGTTAAAGGGATGGTTGGTGGCCTGTTTACGGGCAAGAGCCTTGGCAAATATTTCACAGCCGAGTTAACCGACTGGGTAAACGCCCGCAAAATAATTAACGGCCTTGACCAGGCAGCAACTATTGCAGGATATGCTCAAACGTTTTATAAAGGGTTAACTGCCCCGGTGTAAATAACCAAAGGAATTTAGGCGGCGAAAGAGCCCAGGGAAATTCCGGCTTCCTTAATTTGGCCATGCCGGTTGATTATTAAGCTTGTTATAGCGTTAAATAATTGTTGGTTTTCCTCCCAAAAGGCAGTTTTAATTTTTAACACAACCGCTAATAAGTCGCCGGGGTAGTAATCGCCCTCGGCAAAAAGATCTTCTGTAAGTTCTTCGATGGCAAGCGGTACAAGATATGGCAAGCTAAACTCCTGCCCTATCATTAAACGCAAATCCCCGGTAGTAAATTCATTTAGCGGGAGCTTCAATAGCTCCAGGCAGCGCCGTACAAGTGGTGTTGGCGCCGCTGCCGGATCTTCAACGCCTATCTTTTCCAGGTTTTGTAGTGATTTGTAGCGCCAATTATTTTCCAGTTTCATAAAATATAATCAACATGTGTAAGCCATTAACTTAATCAACTACTCATCACCCAATCAACCACTCAACTAATTATTTGCCACCCGTTTTAACGTACATATAAATAATACCGCCAATAACGGTAATGGCCAATACAATAAGCCCGGTAACACCTTTCTTTTTATCCTGGCGCATTAGCCATACTAAAAATGCAACCAGCGGCAGCACAAATACCGCCCAGAATATTAATGATGGAATGTTCATAAGAAGCCCCCTGCCCCCTAAAGGGGGAGTTTTAAATTATTAATAAAGTCAAATGCCCTCCTGTTCCCCCTTTAGGGGGTTAGGGGGCTAAAATATCATCCTTGCCATGGGTGCAATTTCCTGCCCCGAAAATTCACCTTTTAAATATTTATAGTAGCCGGCAATTGCAATCATTGCGGCGTTATCTGTACAATATTGCATAGCCGGAATAAAGCTTTCCCAGCCGTTTTTTTCGCAAAGCGCCTGTAGTCCCAACCTTAAACCTGTATTGGCCGATACACCGCCGGCCAAAGCCAATTGTTTAATGCCGTACTGTTTTGCGGCTTTTTCAAATTTATTAAGCAGTATGGTTGCTATCCGTTTTTCAACCGAGGCACAAATATCGGCCATGTTTTCGCTGATAAAATCGGGGTTCTTAGCCACGTTATCGCGAATAAAATACAATATCGACGTTTTTAACCCGCTAAAACTAAAATCAAAGCCCGGGATCTGCGGCTCGGGAAACTTGTAAGCATCCGCATTACCCTGCCGCGCGTATTTATCTATAAGCGGGCCACCCGGATAAGGTAAGCCCAGTATCTTGCTGGTTTTATCCATTGCTTCGCCCGCAGCATCATCCAGTGTTTGGCCAATAATTTCCATTTCAAAATAATCTTTTACCAAAACTATTTGCGTGTGCCCGCCCGATACGGTAAGGCATAAAAATGGAAACACGGGCTTATGATCGCCAATAAAGTGGGCCAGGATATGGGCCTGCATGTGATTAATTTCCACCAATGGCGCGTTTTGGGCAAGCGCAAATGCCTTGGCGAATGACACGCCAACTAATAATGAGCCTAAAAGGCCCGGCCCGCGGGTAAAAGCTACCGCATCAATATCATTTTTGTTTACTTTTGCGTTCAATAGTGCTTGTTGAACGGCAGGAACAATATTTTGCTGATGTACCCTTGAGGCAAGCTCGGGGACAACGCCACCATATGCCTCGTGAATGCTTTGGTTAGCAATAACATTGCTCAGGATAACCCCATCAACGCAAACAGAGGCAGATGTGTCATCGCAAGAAGATTCAATTCCTAATATTACAGGCACTTGTTTTAATTATTGAATTAATGAATTAGTGAGTTAGTGAATTCCTGTTTAGCTGAATTTTCCGATCTTAATAAAAGATCATCAAACTAATCAATGCCTTAATTGTAATTGATGAGTTTTAAATCACTAATTCAATAATTCGCTAAATCACTAAATAAAAAGCAAAGTTATTAAAAAAGCACTCAAAATAGTATTCGGGCTGGTGTTGTTGATATTATTGACACTTAGCATACTTTTATTGGCTTTTCAATATAAACCCGTGCAAACATGGGCCGCTAAAAAAGCGACCAAATATCTGTCGGATGAATTGCGTACTACAGTAAGTATAAAAAGTCTTTACATAAGGCCTTTTAGCACCGTAGTTATTGAAGGCTTATATGTACTGGATAAAAAGAAGGATACGCTGCTGAATACCCCAAAGCTGGCAGTAGATATTAATGGGTTCTCTATTTTTAACAGCATCAAACAACGGCTTATTACTTTTTCGGCCATTGAGCTTGATAACGGGTCTTTTTACCTGAAAAAACAAAAGGATAGTACTACCAACCTCGATTTTATTATCAACTATTTTAACTCTGGCGATACCGCAACAACCGCCAGCAAACCCTGGACGCTGAATTTTGATAAGATCACCATTAACAACTTCCACTTCCGGTACAAAAACCAGCTGATTGATACCGCAATGGCCCAGGTTAATTTTGACGATATCGACGTAAAACATTTTAGCACGGTGGTTTTAAATATGGATATCAAAAACCACCTGTTTAAAGGCAATGTGCAAAAGCTAACCCTTGCAGAAAAAAGCGGGTTTTACGTTAAAAATTTAACATCAAATATCACTATAGATACTAACCAGATCCTGGCACAAAACCTTCATTTAAAAACCGGGCATTCTGATTTGAAAGATTATTTCAGGATGAAATTTAAATCGTTTAGCGATTTTGACGAGTTTAACACTAAGGTCTATATGGATGGCGATTTTAAATCGTCGCGGGTATCATCGGCAGATATCGCCTACTTTACCAGCGGGCTCGAAAAAGTAACTTTCGACCTTGGTTTAGACGGTCGTGCCCACGGGACGGTTAGTAACATAAAATCAAAAGGAGTTACAATAACCGGAGGCCAGGCTACCTTTATAAAAGGCGACTTTAATTTAAGAGGTTTGCCCGATTGGGATAATACCTTCCTGGAGCTGCGCTTTGACCAGATAGCATCTAACAAAAAGGATATCGATTATCTTATCAGTCATTTTTCGGGCCAGCCCAACCTAAAAGTGCCTGATATTATCAACAAGTTTGGTAACGTCAATTTCACAGGCAGATTTAGCGGTTTGCAAAACGATTTTGTGGCCTACGGTATTTTCAAAACTAAGCTTGGCCGTTTTGATTCGGACATTAATTTAAAAATCGACAAAAAAGGAAACCCCAGTTACAGCGGCAAACTGGATGCCTTTAACTTTGACCTGGGCACCTTGCTTGATGAAAGCAGCCTGGGCCGCACCACGTTTACATCAAACATAAAGGGCAGCGGCGACGACCTTAAAACCTTGAGCGAAAAAGGGGATGCTAAAATTAAATACATCGATTTTAATAATTACACCTATAATAACCTTACCATCAATGGCTCGTTTATAAAAAAACTTGCTAACGGGCATATCACCATTAACGATAAAAACATAAAGCTCGACCTGAAAGGAAAGGTAAACCTAAACGGCCAACTGCCCGCGTATGATTTAGCAGCCACCATTAAGGATGCCAAACTAAACGCCTTAAAACTGATAAAAGATACCATCACCCTTAGTACGCAGCTAAAAACCACATTTAGCGGCAACGATCTTAAAAATTTACAGGGCAATATTTTGCTATCGCCGATAAAGATTGTGGACCCACGTAATAATTACCAGGCCGATTCACTCTACCTATCGGCCAGCGGCAGCGGTAATGCCAGGGAAATAGCCCTCAAATCTGACTTTGCCGATGCCAATATTAAAGGCAGTTTTGACCTTGCTACCCTCCCATCGTATTTTAAAACCATTGTTAAAAAGTACATTCCATCGTTGCAAACTACTATTGTACCGCCTAAACCAGAAGAGTTTGATTTTAACCTCACCCTAAAAAAACTCGATCCGCTGACATCGATATTTTTACCTCAATTAAAAATACCTGATCAGGGGAATTTTACGGGCCATTTTGACTCCAATAACAAAACAGCTACGCTATCGGGCTATATAAAAACGTTTAAAATTGGCAAAACGGTTTTTCATGATTTTATTATTGACGAGAGCACATCCGATAATTTGCTGGGACTTAACGTTTCGCTAAAAAGGGTTGACCTAACCGACAGCCTTTTTATCAAGGACATTAACATAACCAACTTTCTTAAAAACGATAGTTTAAACTTTAACGTTAAGCTATCCGATAAAAATGCTGTAAACCAGCTGGATCTTTACGGCCTGGTTGAATTTGGCAAAGACACTACAGCCAAATTAAAACTACTACCCTCAGACGTGATCCTGGAGCATGAAAAGTGGAAAATACAGGAGCAGGTACGCATCCGGCTACTTAATGGCAAAACACAGGTAACGGGGTTTGAGTTATCAAACGGAAGTCAAAAGGTCAGGATAAATGGCTTTATATCTGATAACCCTACTGATGTATTAAAACTCACGTTTGAGAAATTTAACATGCGTACGCTTAACCAGCTCACCAAAACATCGGGCATATTTTTAAAGGGCTACCTCAATGGCGATGTAAATATGACCGCCATTACCGCAGATCCAGGTGTTGATGCCAAGCTGACTATCGATTCGCTTACCATGAACAAAACGCTTATTGGTAATGTAAAATTGGTATCAACACTGGATAACGACCGCAAGCAGGCCGACATGAAATTAAACATTGTTAACCGCGGCCTTGAAACCATGAACCTATCGGGGATATACGCCTTTGGTAAAGACACTGAAGATAACCTGGACTTTGATGTAAAAATGAATCAAACCGAGGCCATCATCTTTGAGCCATTCATTAAAGACCTGGTGTCGGATGTTAAAGGAAATATTTCTACCAATTTGAAGCTCTCGGGCAGCCCGTCGAAACCAAAATTAAACGGTGATGTGACTTTGGTAAATACAGGAGTAACGGTTAATTATTTAAAAACAGCGTATACGGTTAATACCAGGGTAAACGTGGCTAACAGCATTATTAAGATAGATAACATGGTGCTTAAAGATAAGCGAGGCGGCACAGGAACTGCCAATGGCACTATAGATTTGAACAACCCATCTAACCCGGATATCGAGGTTGACCTTGTTGCCAAAAACCTGCTGGCATTGAATACCACATTTAAGAATAACCACGTATACTATGGCACAGCATACGGAACCGGTAATTTTAGTTTCAAAGGCCCGGTTGATAACATGAAGATTGATATAACCGCGCGTACCGAGGCCGGCACAATTTTCAATATCCCGCTTAACACCTCATCAACAGCAAGCGAATATGATTTTATAAAATTTGTAAGTCATAGCGATACCGCGAAGGTTGTTGCCAAAGAGCGTGCATTTAATGGTGTAACCCTTAATTTTGATTTAACCGCCGATGAAAAAACCGTTGTAAGAATAGCCACCGATTATGGTTTGCTGGAAGGCAGCGGCGTGGCCAATAACCTAAAGCTGAACATTAACAGCCTGGGCGATTTTGAAATGTATGGCGACTTTTTAATAACCACGGGCAAATTTGAATTTACGGCCAAAAACTTTATCAGTAAAAACTTTACAGTAAGCCAGGGCGGTACCATCAGGTGGACAGGCAACCCGGCAAACGCCGAAATAAACCTAAAAGCGTTATACGAGGTACGTACAGATCGTTCGCCGTTATATACGGCCGCGGGCTTGCAATCGCCGCAGGGCAACAAGCAGGTATTGGTACAGGCCGAGCTAATACTAACCAAATCGTTATTATTACCTGTTATCGACTTTGACTTTAACTTCCCTACCGACCCTTCGGTAAAGGATGATGTGGCTACTTACCTGTCTGATAATAACAACCGCAGCCAGCAGGCGTTAAGCATTATTGTGCGCAGGCAGTTTTCGTCGGGCAGTAATAACAGTTTAACCAACCAGGTAATAAGCACAGCCGGCGATGCCGTTACCGAGTTCGCTTTTAATAAACTAAATAACCTGATAGCGCAATCAAACATTAAAAACTTTGATTTAAACATCCGCTCGTTTAATGAAGCCAGCGCTTCGCTTCGCTTCTTTAATGACAGGCTTTCATTCAACGGAAGTTTGTTTACCAACACGGCCTCAAACGATTTATTCAACAACAATAACACTACACTTTTCAATCAAAGCTTTAACAATATTAACAAGGATTTTGAAGCCCTGTACCGCATCAGGAAAGATGGTAACTTAACTGCCAGGTACTCGTACCGGATATTAAACAGTACCACCTTAAACAATTTAAATAACCAGTTACTACCACAGTATGTAAACGGGTTGGGCTTAGTTTATCAACGGGATTTTGACACCTTCCGCGAGTTTATCCGCAACCTTTTCAGAAGCGGCAAACGCACCCAGGCCCCGGTAACACCATTACCGGTAACAAACCCCAATCCTATTGTTACCAAACCGGATGACGATGATTAGTAGATTGATGTGCAGATGAAATATTGATGTGCAGATTTCAGATATGCAGATGAAGAAAATTTGAAAATTTGGTAATTTGAAAATGAAAAAGACAGATTTTAATGCAAAAAAGCAGGCTGACATTAATCAACCTGCTTTTTATTATCTAATTTCTCTGCATCTGCACATCTGTAATCTAAAATCTGCACATCTGTAATCTGCACATCTAAAATCTTAATGATCGCGCATAATGGCATGGTCCATTTTGTCGCGTTTGGTACGCAGGTATAATTCGTTATGTGGGTTTGATGCTATTTCGATAGGTACATTTTCAACAACCTCCAGCCCGTAGCCAATAAGGCCTGCGCGTTTTTTAGGATTATTGGTCATCAGCCTCATTTTTGAAATTCCAAGGCTGCGTAATATCTGCGCCCCAACGCCATAATCGCGCTGATCCATTTTAAAGCCCAATTTAACATTTGCTTCAACGGTGTCATAACCGTTCTCTTGCAGGTGATAAGCCTTTAACTTATTGATAAGGCCTATACCACGACCCTCCTGGTTCATGTAAACAACAACCCCCTTGCCTTCTTTGCTTATCATCTCCATTGCTTTGTGCAACTGTGGCCCACAATCGCAGCGGCATGATCCAAAGATATCGCCGGTAACACATGAGCTGTGTACCCGGGTTAAAATAGGCTCACCGGGCTCCCAGGTACCTTTTACCAGGGCAAGGTGATTTTCGCCGGTATCCAGTTGGGTATAGGCAATCATTTCAAAATCGCCCCACTCGGTAGGCATTTTCACCGAAACCTCTTTTTTAACCAGCGTTTCGGCATTTAAACGGTATGCTATCAGGTCTTTTATAGATACAATTTTCAGGTTAAATTCTTTTGCCATAACCAGCAGATCGGGCAGGCGGGCCATGTCACCATCTTCTTTCATGATCTCGCATATAACTCCGGCGGGTTCAAAACCAGCCAAAACAGCCAAATCAATAGCGGCTTCGGTGTGGCCCGACCGGCGCAAAACGCCTCCATCTTTAGCAATAAGCGGGAATATATGCCCTGGCCTTCCTAAATCCTCAGGTTTGGTGGCGGGGTCAATTAATGCCAGTGTTGTTTTTGAACGGTCGGTAGCCGATATGCCGGTTGTACAACCGTGCCCTAATAAATCAACAGAGACCGTAAAATTAGTTTCGTGCGACGTAGTATTGTGGCTCACCATCGGCTCCAGTTCAAGTTCGCGGGCTCTATCTACCGTAATAGGTGCGCAAACCAGGCCGCGGCCATGGCGTACCATAAAATTTATTGCTTCGGGGGTTGCATTGCGGGCAGCGGTTAAAAAATCACCTTCATTTTCCCTGTCCTCATCATCAACCACAATGATCATTTTCCCTGACCGTATATCTTCTATAGCTTCTTGTATTGTATTTAACATTATGTGTATATTACGTATGGCAAGCCTAAAAGGGTGCCATGATGTATTAAAGTTTAAACAAATTTAAACTATATTAAAATGATTCTGGTCGGTACTATGTAAAATGATTTTGGAGGCGGGGCGCGTGTCAGGCGTCCTTGCGTTTAAAGATTTTATTAAAATATCTTTTATAGGCCTCCATATCAAATATCACCGAATCGGTAGCGGCTTTATAGGAAAGGAAGAGCCCGATGGGCGTTAGCACAATAATAGCTACCCACATGCCAAATACAGTATTAACATTACCTGCCTTTACTGATTTTTCGCCTATGGTTGATATAATGTAATAGATAAGGAAAAATATCACCGAAATCACCACCGGAAGCCCCAGCCCACCTTTGCGGATAATAGCGCCCAGGGGAGCACCTATTAAAAATAAAGCGATACATGCTGCGGATAAGGTATATTTCTTTTGCACTTCCGAATCATATCGGCGGATGGTAGATGCATCGTTATTATATTTATCGGCACGGTTTTTTAAAAAATCCTTTACTGACCGAACTTCAGATGCAGCGCTTGATAAGGCCATCTGCTGATCTGCAATTTTCATACTTTTTAGTACATCTTTATCGGCAGCAATATATTTCACTTTTGATTTGGCCGGTAAATTAAAATACTTGATGTAGGGTGTAATAAGCTTATAATTGAGCATTACAGCGGCATCCGTGGCCTTTTGACTCGAATCAACAAAAAATTTAAGCTGCCTCAAATTCATCATCTGCGATGCCGACTTAAACTCATTTTCATCGGTGCGGCTAATTTTAAAGGCATCCAGCGGAAATTTTTGCTCCATTTCTTTAAAACGGAAACGGGTGAAGCGTTGCCGCAAATCATAGTTGGCACCGTCGCTTTTTGATTCCACATAATTTACACCATCCTTTAGTTTTAGCACCAAAAACTTATCACCCATAGTACGAAACATGGTACCTTCATGGGCCATTGTCACTTCGGTATTATTGGTTTCCTCGTTTTTTTTGTAAATAATAATACCATAAAGCCTTTGCCCGTCAGGATCTTTTTTGGTTACACGAATGGTGTAGCCCGGAAAGCTCGAACTGAATATCATCTCGGGCAGTAAATCGGCCGATTTCTGCTTCCGGGCATCATACAATAAGGAGTAATATTTCAGGTTAGCTATCGGCAGCATATAATCTGAAAAGAAGAATGCAGCGATACTTAATACTGATACAACGATTATCATGGGATACATTGCCCGGCGTAACGAAATGCCGGCAGCTTTAATAGCCACCAACTCATAATTTTCGCCCAGTGCGCCATAAGTCATAATGGTTGATAGTAATACCGATAGCGGCAGCGCCATTGCCACGTTGGTTGCCGAGTTATACATCATCAGCTCCAGGATGATATACCAGGCAAAGCCTTTACCTATAAGGTCGTCGATGTATTTAAACAAAAACAACATCAGCAACACAAACATTACGATGAACAGCGTGCTTACAAAAGGCCTTATAAATGATTTAAGCAGTAAAAGGTGGATCTTTTTCATCGGGGCAATTTGTATTTACAGGATAAAAAACGCGCAACGGTGCAGGTTAATTTTCATTAACGCAAAATTAGCGTTTGGTAATACAAAATTAGCTAAAATTAAATTGGCCTTACGCGCCCAGTACGCTAATGAGGTAATCAATCTGGTTATCCCATATCAGTTTTCGTTCGGGGATCTGGTCTTCCGTTGCAAAATCGGTGATGCTCAGGGCTACATCATTGGTTAGTTCGTCTTGCAAAATTTCCATTTCAAAATAGCATTGCGGCTCGTCCTCAAGCCATTTGAACCTTACAAGTTTATTTTCTTTAACTAAAATAAGTTTGGCTTTTTGCGGTTCATCGTCCCAGGTAAAAGTAAAAACCTGGTCACGAACATTTACATCATCGGCAAACCATTGTGCTAACCCGTTAGGCTCATTTAGGAACGTGAACAGTATTCTTGGAGATGATTTTATCTCATACTCAATAGTAAATTTCTTTTTTTCGGACATCGGGGTTTATACTTGAAAACAGGTTATGCAGTAAATGTTAACATTTTTTCTAAAGAAAACGAATTTCTGCTATATTTGCAAACCTTTTTAAGGAAGCCCATTGTTTTATAAACAGGGCTGCTCTTTTTAACAACCATGTAAAAAGAGGATTAAAATAAAAACGGCGGGGTAGCTCAGATGGTTAGAGCGTAGGATTCATAACCCTAAGGTCGGCAGTTCGATCCTGCTCCCCGCTACGTGAAAATCAGCCTGTTACGATAAATCGTAGCGGGCTTTTTCATTTTTAGCGGGCACTGAAAAATCGTTAACAATATTTAATTATCAATATTTCAATCACAACTCATTGATAATAAATATCTTATTACAACTTAAACTTTAAAAAAGCCTTACACTCATGTTATACATAGCTTACTTCGCTTACCGCGCAGGAATACTCATTAGGTTAATTTTTATAAAGTCGTCCGGATAGAACTAGTGTCATTTGTTGGGTAGAAACAATGTTGTATTATTAATCACTCCGAATTTCTTTACTGTTTCAGGCGGTTGTCACACTTTTTAATAAAGGTGTCTAATGATAAAACGAAAACATGGAAAACGAATTTAAAGGTAAAACCGCCTTGGTACTTGGAGGATCAAGCGGAATTGGTAAAGCCACAACGGCATTGTTACTACAAAATGAAGCTACAGTAGTTATTGTTGGCAAAAATCAGGTTAAAATAGATCAAACTATTAACGAATTGTCTGGCAGTGGAAATATTAAAGGTTACAAAGTTGACTTGACAGATCGTCTGCAAACCGCTGATTTCATAAATCAGCTCGGCAATACTATTATAAGCCGGGTTGACTATCTGGTTAATGCTTCCGGTATTTTTAGCCCAAAGCCATTCTTGGATCATACTTCTATTGACTATGATTCCTATCTTGATTTAAATAGAGGATTGTTTTTTATAACACAGGCTGTAGCCAAACTAATGGCTAATAATAAAAACGGCTCCATAGTTAATATCGGTTCAATGTGGGCAAAGCAATCTGTCAGGGCCACACCTTCATCTGCTTATTCAATGCAGAAAGCGGGGCTGCACTCTTTAACCCAGCATTTGGCAATGGAACTTGCACAATATGATATCAGGGTTAACGCAGTGTCTCCGGCAGTCGTTGAAACACCAGTATATGATAAGGTTTTTGGAGGGCAGGAAGCTGCTGTTGAAGCTTTAAAAGGTTTTAATGGATTTCAGCCGATCGGCCGGAATGGAAAACCAGAAGATGTGGCCAATACAATTGTATACCTCCTTTCGGAAAAAGCATCGTGGGTGACCGGTGCCATTTGGGATGTCGACGGGGGTGTTATGGCAGGACGAAATTAATTCTTAAATTTAGATGTTCTGAACATGTCTTCTTCCAATAGAAATACGATGAATCCTTTTTTAGTCGCTTATGATACCAATGAGGAAATGCGTTTTATAAAAGAGGCACAGGAAGGATCAAAATCAGCTTTGGAAAGCTTGATTAAGCTGCATCAGCGATTTGTTTATAATGTCGCGTTGAGATTAGTACGAAATGCTGAAGATGCTGCTGACCTAACCCAGGAAGGTTTGATAAAAATGGTGACCAAATTAAGCCAATTCCGGGGCAAAAGCAGTTTCAGAACATGGTTGTACCGTATAGTTTTCAACCATTTCATCCAAAACCAGGGCAATAAGAGGAGGCTGGAAACGGCTTCCTTTGAAGAACTTGGTGATTTTCTCGAAAATGCGCATGCATCTGAAGAAATGAGTGTTGAAGAGCAGGTCATTTATAGCGATTTGATTGATGATACAAGGAATAAATGCATGAGTGGCATGTTGCTTTGTTTGGACAGACAGCAAAGAATTATTTTTATACTGGGAGCTATCTTTAACATGAAATCTACTGTAGCTGCGCCACTGTTGGACATTTCTCCGGAAAATTTCCGGAAACAATTGTCGAGAGCCCGGGCTGACCTTTTTCAATTCATGGAAAATAAGTGTGGATTGGTGAATCCCACCAATCCTTGCCGTTGTCATAAAAAAACAATGGGGTTTATTAAAGAAGGCAAAGTGGAACCGACTCAGAGAAAATTTATGCCTGAAGCTGTAGAAACAATCCGGTCGGTCTCACCTCAAATAAATGATGAACTTGACCAATTGATGGAGGACAACTACATGAGCTTTTTTAAAGCACAAAATTATGAAAAACATGAAGTTGCAAATGAGATTGTTCAGTCTTTATTATTTAATAGTGAGATTAAAACTATGTTCAACCTTAACTGAGAAAGCTTTACAGTCCTGATTAGCAAGCGCAAAGGCTCGTTAATGCCGATAGGGTTGTCCGTTCACGCCGCTGGCCGGTTAATACACCCCGACCAAATATATCGGCAAACAGATCTTTATACATTGGAGCTTTGCCAGCTAAAACGCCGTTTTACGCAAATCCTCGAAGAAAAAGTTCGAAATTTGCCCAGTCAGGCCTACTAAAGCAGAAAACGGCATTGAAATGCATATTTCAATGCTTCTGTTTTTCCAACCACTATATATGTTACTAAAAATCAGCACCAGATACAATTCAATCCTATTCCAGTCCTTTAAAGCAAGGGGTTCTAAAACAACTAACAAATATGTTATAGCAGACTGTTTTTCAATCAATTGACTTGCTCTTTTTTCGTCTTTTAACAGTTTGATATTTTCCATCAAAATTATCTCCCTTAAATTAATCACCGGTTTACAAAGAGACTGTTTTTGGGGCAGCAGTGTTCGCATGAAATTTGCTCATAGAGAAGACTTAAGGCATTTACTTCAACATAGCGAAACTCAAAAGATCACAGATAACGTGGAATGGAATACATTTCATTTTTCCGGACAAATTTTCACTGCGAAACCGCCTAAAAGTATTTTTTCAATCTAAAACTCCCTTTTTGCCCCTTCTTTTTTGCAGGTTAGCCCCTTTTGTTTTTAGCGTTTTTCAAAGACTTTGCCCTCTTGAATGGTCGTCTCAAAATGACGATTCATATTAACCAATTACTCTATTAATTAAACACCATCATGAGGAAAATTCCAAGAACAGCGCATGCTTTGAAAAAAGAGAAGCCACCAGCGTCTTATTAAAACACATCGACGAAAATGCCGGGATAAATTCCCGGCCCTGGCAATTGCTTGTTATAGTTAACTCCGGGGGCTGCATTGTATGCCAATATTACGTTTGTCGCCGCGGAATAGCCAACTGCATTAACATATAACTGCCCTTGCCCACAGAACTAACCAGTTTAAATTTTAATAACCCAATTATGAAACGAAAATTACTTTTTCCAAATTATTTGTATTCCAGAGGGGTTCGCACTACGTTTAAAACTTTGGCATTATTTATATTGCCAATTGGCGCAAACGCGTTAACCCCCAATTTAATAACTCACAACAATAGCCCCGTAATTGCCCATATAGCGGCTGATAAGGCGGCGATAACTGTAAAAGGCTCTGTAGTAGACGCTATTGATGGCCAGCCGCTGGTAGGCGTTTCTATTAGTATAAAGGGAACTAATAAAGGTACCCTGAGTGATTTAAAGGGTAACTTTCAACTTTCGAATGTGCCGGAAAATGCCGTACTCGTTGTAACCTATATCTCATACGAGAAAGTTGAAATTGCAGTAAGCGGAAAGACTGATATCGCAATAAAACTTCAACCTTCAATGAAAACCCTGAACGATGTGGTTGTAGTAGGTTACGGCACGCAGAAGAAAGAAAACCTGACAGGCTCTGTAGGCGTTGTAAATACAAAGGATTTGGAAAGCAGGCCCCTGACAAATACCGGGCAGGCTTTACAAGGCACTGTTTCTGGTGTTTTTGCACTGCAAAGTTCGGGTAAACCCGGAGATGACAACACGGTTATAGATATTCGTGGGGTAGGTACTTTTGGAGATAATTCCCCATTGGTGTTAGTTGATGGTTTTCCCGGCAGCATCGGCGACGTAAATCCTAACGATGTTCAATCAATTTCAGTGTTGAAAGACGCCGCATCATCTGCTATTTATGGTAATCGTGCTGCAAACGGCGTTATTTTAATTACCACTAAACGGGGATCAGCAGGCAAACTTCGTGTTAACTATAGTGGATATGCCGGGATTCAAAGTCCGACAAGGCTGCCCAATGTATTAAACTCTGTTCAATATACCACGCTTTACAACGAGGCGGCAGTAAATACCGGATCGGCACCGGCCTATCCGGATTCGATAATTCAAAAATACGCGGCGCACAACAACCCATTATACCCCGATATCAATTATTTCAAGGTTTATTATGGAAACGCCTATATGCAAAACCATCGTGTAAGCGCAACGGGAGGAAGCGACAACGTCAATTATGCATTTATGCTGGGGCATCTGGATCAGGATGGAATCCTGGTGGCAACCAATTACAAAAAAACAGACTTCCGTCTCAACCTCGATACCTACCATCTAAAAGATAAAAGGCTTCGTGTTTCCGGGAATGTATCCGGGAATTTGGGTGTAAAAAGCGAACCTACCGACCTTTGGAATGCCGAATGGTATTCTACCCTGGCGCCTATACATCCGCTTAAGGATGCAAGTGGGAACTGGGTTTCTGTTAACGGCGAACGTAACTACTACGGGGAAATTAAAGAAGGTAGTACCAATCTGACAAAACGGTACAATTTTAGTGGACAGGCCGAAGCAGAATATAAAATTCTGCCAGGTTTAAGTGCGCAGCTTACTTACGGTTATAATGTTATCTCCACTAACGCAAATGCTTTTCATGCCAATGTAACGCTGAAAAACCAAAATGGAACAACTACACAATTGCCATCAGACCTTAATGTAACCAACGAGACTGACGCCCACTCATTGCTTACCGGGTTACTGAAATATAATAAGACAATTAACCGTCATTCATTCAATTTATTAGGCGGTTACAACGAAGAGGAGTTTACCTATGATTGGCAAAGCGGCTTTCGCTCACATTTTGTTAACAACACGCAACGTGTATTGAACCTTGGCGATGCGGCCACACAAACCAATAACTCTGGCAGTTACGATCTCGGCCTCCGTTCGTTTTTTGGCCGTTTAAACTATGCGTTTGACGAAAAATATCTATTTGAAGCTAATATCCGGAGAGATGGCTCTTCCAGGTTTGCACAAGGTAAACAATGGGGAACATTTCCGTCATTCTCAGCAGCCTGGGTACTATCAAAAGAAGATTTTATGAAAAGTGTGAGCTGGCTTGATTTTGCAAAAATTCGTGCCTCCTGGGGGCGTTTAGGTAATCAAAATATAAATAATTACTATAATGGCAGCGATATCCTGAGTTCGGGTCAGAATTATTCGTTCGGCGGAACGCTTTACTCGGGTGTTGCCGTTACGGCAATGACCAACAAAGATTTGACCTGGGAAACAGCTCAGCAATTGGATTTGGGGCTTGACATCTCTTTCCACAATAACATTGAAATTACTGCAGATTATTTTGATAAAAGGACTAAAAACCTCTTATTGACCCAGCCGATACCACTAACAATTGCGCAGTCGGCCCCAATGGCTAATGCCGGTGAAGTGCAAAACAAAGGTTTTGAACTTGGCATATCCTATAAAACAACGTTTGGCAATGGTGTTAAATTAAGAACTTCCTTCAATGTTTCTCACATCGTCAACAAAATCATCAGCATGAACGTGCCTCAGCAGTACAGCTCTCCAAAAGCGATTGTTGTGGGCTCGGCTATAAATTCATTCTACGGTTACCAGATGACGGGCATTTACCAGATTTCTGATTTTACATGGCAAAACAACAGCGATGCATCCATTCCGTACGCAAGCCGTAGTTATACGCTTAAACCGGGTGTAGTTAAAGTAAGCGATTACAACGCGCAACCTGGCGATATTAAATATGCCGACCTCAATAGTGACGGCGTAGTTGACCAAAACCACGACCGCAAAATCATAGGTAAGCAATTTCCTGACATAACCTATGCTTTTAACTTCAATGCAGCCTGGAAAGGTCTGGACCTTGGGGTGTTTTTACAAGGCGTACAAGGCATGCAGGGTTATACCTACTATGAAATAGCTTCGCCTTTTAGCGGCTTTGCAAACGTTGGTACCTGGTGGTTAAACAGGTGGACACCACAAAATCCATCTAATACCTATCCCCGAGTTACATTGGATGGCGTAAGAAACAATATTCACTCTTCCTTCTACGTGGAAAATGCGTCGTATCTAAGGGTTAAGAATATTGAATTGGGATATACTTTAAGTCCGGCTGCCATTAAGAAGATAGGTTTAAGCTCGCTTAGGATATATGCCAACATACAAAACGCTTTCACATTCACCAAATTCAAAGGCTTTGATCCGGAACAAACCTCTGATCAAACAAGAGCTGAGGCATATCCACAGGTGCGGGTGATGACTGCAGGTATAAATGTTAATTTCTAAAGGATAAAATCATGAAGACTATATATAAAATCATAATCTTAGCATCTGTTATTAATCTTGCCGGCTGCAAGAAAAACCTTCTGGATAAAACGCCAAAAGACCGCTTGTCGCCCTCGACATTTTACCAGAACGAAACCCAGGTAAAAATGGCGTTGGTGGGCATTTACAATGCACTGCAACCTAATGCCACCCCGGCGCATTTTTTCCAGTTTGAATTTGAATCGGATAATGCCTATTGCCAGGATGCCTGGCAGGGCTCAAAGGAAGTTGGAGCATGGCAAACCACAACCAACAGTTGGGCGCCATATGCGAAGTGGACCCAGGATTACACCATTATTTCAAGGGCCAACGAGTTTTTGCAGGATGTTGCCAATGCAAGCATTGATGCTACTGTAAAAACCCAAATGTCGGCCGAAGCGAAGTTTTTACGAGGGTATGCCTATACGGATTTGACTACTTATTTTGGCGATGTGCCCTTAATTACCAGTGTACTGTCGCTCTCGGATGCATATGTTTCAAGGACTGCGAAAGCTACCGTGCTGACGCAGATCTTAACTGATTTTACAGAGGCAGCAGCCGCACTACCAACCTCCTACTCGGGTTCTGATGTTGGCCGGGCAACCAAAGGAGCTGCATTAGCTTACAAGGCAAAAGCTCTTTTGTACAATGGAAAGTGGGCCGATGCTGCACAGGCCGCGCAGGATGTGATCAATCTTAACGCCTACAGTTTATATACTAACTATGGTTCGCTGTTTGATGAGGCACACGAAAACAATAGTGAAGTGATTTTTGACATCCAATATATACCCACTACCCAGTCACAACCCTGGCCATCATCTGCTTTATCTTTGAGTGTTTGGCCAACTCCAAACGTCACTGCTGATTTGATCGATTCATATTACATGACCAATGGATTACCGGTTACCAACTCTGCTTCGGGCTACAATGCTCAAAACCCGTATGTCAATCGCGATCCAAGATTGGCTGCTTCAGTAGTATTACCTGGCTCTTTGTGGGGTACAACCACCTACATACCTGCCAATGATGTGGTTCCGTCTGGTGCACGCCCGCGTAAATACGCGGCGATAGGTATTGCCGACCCCAATAATTGTTCCCTCAATACTATTTTGATGCGTTATGCTGACGTGTTGCTGATACGTGCCGAAGCCCTGATTGAATCGGGAAGCACCGCAACCGAAATCTATACACTTATAGACAAGGTGCGGGCCAGGGTAAGCATGCCCAGGGTTGAAGATGTAGAAGGTACCGGCTTAAACCAAACCCAATTAAGGGCAATATTACGCCATGAGCGCAGGGTTGAATTCTTTATGGAAGGCACCAGGTATGCAGATATGTTACGCTGGAAAGATCAATCCCTGGTTCATGATGTTTATGGATATGACAAATCGTTGCTGAGTAATCCGGCAAGTGCCGCTACCTGGCAGTTTAAACAGGTTAAGTTAGATACCCGGACATTTGATGCAGGGAAAGGATGGCTATGGCCAGTGCCGCAAGCCGATATTGACATCAACAAAAAATTGCTACCAAACAACCCGGGATATTAAGGCGTCCTGTCATCGCACAAATTTCCTTTCGTTTTAGCGATATAGCCCCCGATAATACTGCAATAGCGGTTTATCGGGGGGTTCGTTTTAAATACGATATATCTGCTTTGTACATGTTTTGAAATTGGCAGCTCCCATCATATCTGAAGTATTGCAGCAAGGTACTTAGTCCTATAACGCCCTGGGCAAACGCATCTAATTGGGTTAACATAACTTAACACATTTCAGATAAAATATTTATAAATATTTAATAATCAATACATTGCATTTAACCATGGTTAACACTAAAATGATCGCGCAATTTAGGTGTATCCTCCTTTATATCGATGAATACACTGCTTCGCAAATTTTCAGTTATCAATCGCAAGGTAAATAAATCGTAAAATTAAAAAGGCTGCCCTTTTAAGGCAGCCTCGCGATGTAGTATAATGTCATCGATAAATTGACGGATAATGTTATCCTAAAGTTCTAAGAAGGTGTCTAAATTTGATTTGCTAATGTTTTTATGCTCCTAATGAAGGGACAACAACATATTTCGCATGTCGGCTACAACTCAACCCGGCGATGCTGCGCTGGCCGACCCTCTCTTCGGCTTCGCCGGAAAGAGGGTTTTGAAAATTATGATTTAATAAATAACTGATTATCAAATAAATAACAACAAACCCTCTTTCCACCGAAGGTGAAGAGAGGGTGGTCGGGCGTAGCCTATACCGGGTGAGCCGTAGCCAGTGTTCAAGCGAATGTTTATGTAAATTCCAATACTTGACGCACGAGTACGAAGCAATAACCATCTGTTTTTTATTTTTAGACAGCCTCTAAGTCAAAAACGAAAAAATTCAACTTCAGACTTACCACTTGGTACTGTTAACTTTTTTATTGCGCAATAAGCGTCCATTGCTGGTTGTAGCTCGAACCGCTTGTCCACTGTTGCATAACAGATCCATTGGTTGTCAAGCCTCCAGTATCCAGGCATTTCCCGGTAGCAAGGTTAACTATTTTGTAGTAACCGCTTCCGGCCGAAACTATTGACCAGCGCTGGTTAGTACTGGTGCCTACTGTATATTGTTTAACCGATGAGCCATCAGTAGTATTACCCCCGGTGTCCAGGCACTCTTTCCCGGTTACACAGCTTAGCGTATAATAGCCATCGGTATAACTTACATTCCATTTCTGGTTGGCGCTTGTTCCCGATGCCCATTGAGCTACGGTAGCACCATCGGTTGTGCTGCCCAAATTATCAAGCATAAGGCCCGATGCACGATTTTGAAGCTTGTACCGCCCGTCGGCAATTGGCCCCAGCCATACAGGAGATGCGGTAAGTTTCCATGACCACCTGAACATGTTCGCGGTGCCCGGGCTAACCTCTACCAGGTTATTATTTGCCTTATACCAGCGGTAGGTATCAATATCATTAACGCCCGACCATGCTATAGTACCCATAGAGTTGTCCCTGGCATACGAAAGCGCCCCGGTTAAAAATGCCTGATCAACATATACACCAGTATCCCATTGCCACCAGAAACTCATGTTCCTGAATGTTTCGATACCAACTTCGGTAACCACCGTACGGGCCGCGTAAGATCCGGTCCTGCTTGACATGTCGCTGTAATAGCCCGACCAAACATCATGCGATCCCCAGAACCACCAGTAGCAGTGCAGGCCCAGGTATTGATTAACTAACCTTGAATCGGCGCCAACTGCAGTTACGTCAGCAGCATAACCAGTGCCGTCCAGGATGCATTTCCCATCGGCCGTACTAAATGTAGTCAGGAAACTGGCATATAAATTATTCAAATCGGTACTTGAATAATCCACAGGTTCATTTATAGGTTCATACAAAATAGACGTGTTGTTTTTATAAACATTATTCACAGTTGTCCACATGGTAGTCCATTGTGTAACATCCGGTACATGATGCACACCTACCGGCCAGTAGCAAAGTATTACTTTACAGCCGTTTGATACAATGGCATTAATTGCAGCCTGGTATACAGGCCAATAAGTAGAGCTTGAGGCCGTCCATGGGTTTATGGGCATCCTGATAGTAGTACCGCCGCTTGTTTTAACAGCGCTTGAAATACTGGTGGCCAAAGCAGCAGCCTGGGTTGCGGTGAGCGATGTAGTCATACCGCTTGGCAATACAACCCTTCCGTCGCCTTCATTGCCATTAGGATCGGCCCAGTTTATACCACGAAAGCCATTGGTGTTGGTAGTTGAAAGCGCAAGGTTTTGTTTTGTCGACAAGCCGGAGATATCAGGGTTCTTTTGAATAGTGTTTTTTGAACAGCCCATCATAAAGGCTAACAGGCAGCATAGCGCCTGGGCGGTTAAATTTTTTCTCATAAGTTTTATATTAAAATATTAGATAATTAGTTCTTTATAATCAGTTGGTTTTAACTTTTAAACAAGGCGGTGATCTTCCCGGCGTTGGCACAAAGCAAATAATGACATCGATTAGCTGCAAAACAACTGAATGCATATGCAGTAATAATTTGAATATTCTCATGGCAGAGGTATTAAAATCCAGATTTCCAGCCCAGCAATTACCGTTAATCACTGCCGGACGTTACGGTCGGCAATTTGATTAGCCATTGAAAAATGACTGTAAGCAATAATGGAAATGGGAAATCCGTGTTTATATGGTTTAACCTAAATCTCTTTTAAAAAGCAGAAATTAAAAAGGGGGTAAAGCCTCAATATTGCGGGGATAAAGTGTCATTTTAATGAATTTTAACGCAATTCCTCTTCTTTTTTTAACCCGTTATCGCCTGAACGTCAAGTATCGGTGCTGTTTTCAATTCCTAAACATTTGGAATTCTTGTTATTAATACAATTAATATTATATAAATTTGAGTGCCTTATAAACTTAATGTTTCAACGTCACAGTAGGGGTTTGATTAATATTTAAGAGCGATGATGAATCCTCCAATTAGGGTTTAAATAAAGTTTGATCTATATATTCTTAAGGAAAAATGCGTATCAAACCTCAATTTATACCCCAATAAAAGGATCATTTGTCGGCACTTTTAATATGGCCAACGTGCCGTGTTCCCCGCTTTGTTGTAATTGTGTTATCCTGAAAATTAGTGTATTAAGTACAATATTTTTGATTGTTGACCGACCAAAGATGATTGTGAAGCTTATTTTATACTGGTACAAGTTATCAGTGATAACACGGTATAGTATTTATCTAATTAAAAGTGATAACGGATTTATGTATAAAGCTGTCTTATTCTTCCTGATCAATTTTTTGTGCACAACCGGCCTAAATGGACAAATCTTAACGACCTCTCCAACCAATGACATCAAGAATTTTGCCCTAAAATCATATACTACTCATGACGGCCTGCCATCCGAAAATGTAACAGTAGCCCTTAAAGACAGGCGCGGATACATGTGGATAGGGACAGACAATGGGCTTTGTAAGTTTGATGGCTACTCCTTTGAAAACTTAGTAAACATTCCTGGTAACACGGCAAGCATAAGTTCAAATTATATTAACGCGCTTGCTGAAGATAAAAACGGAAAAATATGGGTTGGGACGATAGACGGCTTAAATGTTTTAGATCCCAACACTGAAAAATTTGAACGGTTTTATCATAGTGATAAAATCAAACAGTCGATAAGTAACAACAAGATTTTTTCGATCTTATGCGATAGAGAAGGAACTATCTGGATAGGAACAGACGATGGTTTTAATCAATATGTGGCAAATCGCAGGTCATTTATTACCTATAAACCTAACCCGCAAAACGAGTTTTCAATAAAAGGAAAGTCGGTAAATGCAATTGTTGAAGATAACGATAAAAACCTTTGGCTGGGGAACTGGAACGGCGGGTTGAATAAATTCGATAAGGTTGGTAAGCGTTTTACCAATTATCTGCAAACCGAATCTCTGCATAAAAAAAGCCCTAATGATATCTGGAGCCTTTTTTACGATCAAAGGAGTGGTTGTATTTGGGTGGGCACCTATTGGAGCGGGCTTTATCAGTTTGATCCTAAAAAACAGCGATATACCGCATTTCCGAGTCGTGACAATGTTAATATAGGCGCTTTTTGTATCGACAACGCTAACGACTCCACCTTAGTTGTTGGAAGTAACGCCGGGTTCTATTTTATAAATAAGGGGAATGGCCAATGGCGAAAAATTGGCGATGTTAATAGCACAGCCGATAGCTATGTTTACAATGATAATGCCGGAATTATGTGGCTATGTGGTAAAGACGCTTTAACAAAAGTAGATTTTACACAGTATAAATTCCATTTCATTCCATTATCAATCAAACCGCGCGAAGTAAAAAGTATGTTGTTGCAAGGGAACATGTTGTGGTTGGCAACAAACAACGGGCTTTATCAGTTTGATTTAATAAAAAAAAACACAAAGCTATTTAATCACACAAATAATCCGTCAAGCATCAGCAGCAATCAGGTTGGCAAAATATATTTAGACAATGATGGTGTATTATGGGCGGCTACCGAAAATGGTTTTGATAAGTTTGACGTTAAGAATAACCGGTTTATACACCACTTTCATCATTCAGCCCTGAGCAATTTCTTTAATGAAGATGTTTTCAGAGATATTCTTGAAGTAAGGCCTCATGAATACTGGCTCGCTACAGACGCCGGCCTTAAAATATACAACGAAGAAAAACAGCAATTCAAACATTATTATAACGACGATAAAAACCCTAATTCAATTGCCAGCAACCATATTTATACGCTTTTAAAAGACAAAAAAGGCAATGTGTGGATTGGAACAAATGGAAACGGGGTTGATCGTTTTGACCAAAAAACCGGCATTTTTCATCATTACGCTTATAATGACAAAAATGCCGGTAGCCTTAGTAGTAATATCGTTCACTGTTTATTTGAGGATAGTAAAAGGAATATCTGGATCTGCACGGCCGACGGGCTAAATAAATATGTTCCGAAAAATGATTCTTTTATCGTTTACTCAAGCAAAGATGGATTTGCAAGTAATGTTTTCAACAACCTTGTTGAAGATGGTTTTGGGAATCTTTGGATTAACTCCGCAACGGGAATATCAAAGTTTACTCCCCGAGCATTAGCTGTCACCAATTTTGATGAAGGCGACGGCGTGTTTTCCCACTCGCTTATTTACAAGTCGGCAGATGGTCAGATTTATTTAGGCGGAAATACTGGCGTAGTTGTTTTCGATCCGTCAAAAATTAAATTGAATAATAAAATCCCCCAGGTTTATCTTTCCGATTTCCAGGTGTTTAATAAATCGGTAAGGCCGGGTAAAAATTCGCCATTGAAAAAGCCGGTTAGTATAGCCGATACTGCATTTCTTAATTACGACCAAAATGTATTTTCAATCGAATTCGTTTCGCTCAATTATACCCATTCAGAGAAAAATGGTTATCGGTATAAATTAGAAGGCTTTGACGAAAAATGGAATTTTAACAGTAGCCAGCGAAGGGTTACTTACACCAACCTTAACCCGGGAACTTATACCTTTAAGGTAATTGCAAGCAATAATGACGGCGTGTGGAACATAACGCCGAAATCGTTAATCATAATTATTTCTCCACCGTGGTACCAAACCTGGTGGGCATATACTATCTATATTATAATTATTGGCGGGTTGGTTTATCTGTATCTGTTATACAGGGACCATCAGGCTAAACTAAAATACGAAATTCAGATTGCTCACTATGAAAGTGAAAAGGAAAAGGAGTTAAGCGAACGAAAGCTTGCTTTTTTTACCAATATTTCTCATGAGTTCCGGACGCCATTGACATTGATCATTAACCCTGTTAAGGAACTATTATTTAACGAAAAGAAGGCTATGGATGCCTCCAATTTAAACATTGTTTACAGAAACGCGCGCCGGCTATTAGGCCTGGTAGATCAGCTGCTCCTTTTCAAAAAGGCAGAATCAGAATCCGATCAGCTTAAAATAAGCAATGTTAATATTGTTGATTTATGTAAGGAGGTTTATTTATGTTTTGTACATGAAGCGAAAAGAAAACAAATCCATTTGGAGTTTGTATCATCAGCCGATTGCCTTAATATTTATGTAGATAGAGAAAAAACAGAAATAGTGTTATTTAATCTGCTCTCGAATGCGATAAAGTTCACTCATAAACATGGAAAGATTCGCATCTGTGTAGAAGAAGCAGACCAGGTGGTATCAATAATGGTCGAGGACGATGGATGCGGAATCCCTTCCGAAGTTGGTGAAAAACTTTTTAGTCGTTTTTACCAGGTACCTGATTTGGCGGGCACACCAACCGGAGGATTTGGTCTTGGACTATACCTCGTCAAAAATTTTGTAGAACGCCAGGCCGGAACAGTTGAATATCAAAGTCAGATTGGAAAAGGCACATCGTTCACCATCACTTTTAAAAAAGGCAGATTGCACCTTAAAGACCCTGTTATTTTAGAACAATCAGCAGCTACTTCCGGGTTTTTAAAGGAGCTGATTGATGCTGAAACTACAGCTAATGACATCGTGTTGGCAGCAGACCCGGTTGAAGAACAATCATTGTCTGACTTCAAAACGCTATTGATCATCGATGACCATGAGGATATGAGAGAATATCTGCGCCAGATTTTCAAACTCGAATATAATGTTCTTGTTGCGTCAAGCGGCGAAGAGGGAATAAAAATAATAAACGAACAATGGCCGGATATTGTTATATGTGATGTGATGATGCAGGGCATTACAGGTATAGAAGTTTGTGCGGCCATTAAGGGAAATATGACAACCTCGCACCTTCCGGTGATTCTTTTAACAGCCAGCGCATCAAATGAGATAAAGCTAAAAGGTATTGAAGGTGGCGCTGATGATTATATCGGGAAACCTTTTGACAAAGATATCCTGAAAGCAAAGGTCAATGGGTTGCTGAGGAGCAGGAATACCCTTCAGCAATATTTTTATAATGAAATCACACTTAACAATAACCCCCATAGCATCTCGATAGAGTACAAACGGTTTCTGGATTCCTGCATCCGGATTGTTGAGGATCATATAACAGACCCCGATTTTAACCTTCAATCCTTAGCCTACGAATTAAATATGTCCTATTCCGGCATCTATAAAAAAATCAAAATGATTTCCGGGCAACCCGCAAATAGCTTCATAAGGTCTATCAGGTTGCGAAAAGCGGCACAGTTATTTGTACATAGCGATTTAAATATATTGGAAACTGCTTATGCCGTTGGAATAAAAGATATCAAGTATTTTCGTGAGCAGTTTAAAAAAGTGTTCGACTTAAAACCTTCCGAATACATTAAAAAATTTAGAAAGAGCTTCAAAAATGCTATGGTAAACCAGGTGGCCGAAAGAAAATAAACCGGTAAGCAGCCGCCTGGTTTACCTCTCCCCGAAAATGTAAAAACCATTCTTCAGCCGGCAATCTATTGAGTGTTGTGCTCTAATGTCTGTTTTTAAACTACCCGAAATCCTACGAAAACAACCTTTTGGGGCCTTTTTAGTGGTTTACCCCTTCAATTTTACGGGTTAGCCCCTTTTTATTAATTGATTTTACATCCATTTTAGCAGCATCAGCTAATAGCCAGAAGTATTAGTGGAGCTTAACCGCATCCGTAATACAATTTTGAGAGGCCTGCCTATTATGTAACCAATAACACTTTATATATTTTTTTAATGAGATCATTTATTCTTTTTTTAATTGGGGCCATTTTGTTAGCGGGCGGCCTGGTCAAAGCCCAACCTAAACATCAATTCACATTAGGAGATAAGGACTTTCTGTTAGATGGTAAGCCTTTCCAGATGATCTCGGGCGAATTACACTATCCCCGCATACCACGGGAGGCCTGGCGCGACAGAATGAAAATGGCAAAGGCAATGGGGCTTAACACCATAGGTACGTATGTTTTTTGGAACTTGCACGAACCGCAAAAGGGACAATTTGACTTCGCCGGCAATAATGATATTGTTGAATTTATTAAAATAGCTCAGCAGGAAGGCTTGTGGGTTATTTTGCGCCCCAGCCCTTATGTATGTGCCGAATGGGAATTTGGCGGCTATCCGTATTGGCTGGAAAATGAAGAAGGACTGGTTGTAAGAAGCAAGAATCCGCAATATTTAAACGAATACGAAAACTACATTAAAGAATTAGGAAAGCGATTGTCCCCCTACCAGGTAAATCATGGCGGTAACATCCTGATGGTACAAATTGAAAATGAGTATGGATCATACGGCTCTGACAAGGATTACCTGGCCGTTAATCAAAAAATGTTTAAAGACGCCGGATTTGACGGTTTGTTATATACCTGCGATCCGGCTGCCGACCTGGTAAAAGGACATTTGCCAGGTTTACTGCCGGCAGTAAATGGGTTAGATAATCCGGCCAAGGTAAAGGAGCTCATCAACCAAAACCACGATAGTAAAGGCCCCTATTATATTGCCGAATGGTATCCGGCGTGGTTCGACTGGTGGGGTACAAAACACCATACGGTTCCGGCAAATCAGTATACCGGCCGGTTAGACTCTGTACTTGCAGCAGGCATTTCGATAAATATGTACATGTTTCATGGCGGAACTACAAGGGGATTTATGAACGGGGCCAACTATAACGACCAGTCGCCGTTTGAGCCACAGATAAGCAGTTACGATTATGATGCACCACTTGATGAAGCCGGAAACGCGACACCCAAATTTTGGGCTTTTAGAAACGTAATTCAAAAACATTTACCCGCCGGCATTAATTTGCCTGTTGTTCCCCCTGTTAAACCCACCATCATAATACCTCAAATTGAGCTCAATAATGTGGCAAACCTTGACGACTTAAAACGGGAAAGCAAAAGCAGTCAAAATCCATTAACCTTTGAGGATATGAAACTCGATTATGGTTTTATGTTGTACCGAACAACGATTCCGGGAGGAAAATCCGGAATAGTGAAGGTTAAAGAGCTCAGAGATTTCGCGGTAGTGATGATCAACGGAAAAACGGTAGGAACCCTCGATCGTCGTACCGGATTAGACAGTATTAACGTCAGTTTACCTGCTGGAAATGTAACACTGGATATTTTAGTAGAAAACCTGGGCCGCATCAATTTTGGTAAATACCTGTTACAGAACAAAAAGGGAATTGTTGGTAAAGTGTTTTTTCAAAATAATGAAATAACGGCCTGGCAAAACTTTCCTTTGCCATTAAAAACGGTGGGTAGCTACAATCCTAAACCTGGTTTGGTTAACTTAAACACACCTGTTATGAAAAAGGGGACTTTTTCATTATCTTCATTGGGAGATACCTATCTCGATATGACCGATTGGGGTAAGGGCATGGTGTGGATTAACGGACATAACTTAGGCAGGTACTGGCGAACCGGCCCTCAACAAACTTTGTATGTACCGCGCGAATGGTTGCATACCGGCAAAAATGAGGTATTAGTTTTTGAACTGCTAAAACCCGAAAACCAAAAACTGTCGGCGGTGAACAAACCGGTTTTAGATCGCTTACAATAAGCGGGATTTTATTCGCAATACTCCTTAGCAATATCGTCGGGGAGCCTGATTATATTATATTTTAACTGCTGGCAGTAATGCTTTTGCAAAGGATGATCTTTTATTTTAACATGAACCATATAAGAATTGCAATCAGTATTGCTTTAATTGTTTTTTTCTCGCTCAATTGTCAATTAGCAGCCTTCGGGCAAAAAAGCAAACACAATTTTAAGCAGGGGTATAAAGGTTACTTATTTGCCTATTTTACCGGAAATCAGAAAAGTGAAGAGGCCATCCGGTTCGCGATCAGCATGGATGGGTACCACTATCTTTCCTTAAACCACAATGAACCGGTTATAAATAGCTCGGTTATCAGCGAAACCGGCGGCGTTCGGGACCCTCATATCCTGAGATGTGCCGATGGGAAAACATTTTATATGGTTGCAACAGATATGGTTTCCGCTAACGGATGGAACTCTAACCGTGGATTGGTGTTACTTAAGTCAAACGATTTGATCCATTGGTCTTCTGCTCATATTAATTTTCAAAAACGTTTTCCCAATCAGGATAGTCTTTTGCGTGTATGGGCGCCTCAAACCATATATGACAATGTTGCTAAAAAGTATATGGTTTACTTTTCTTTAAAGCACGGCGGTAACCCGGATAAGATATACTATATATATGCTAATAAAGATTTTACTGATTTTGAAGGGGAGCCTAAGCAGCTATTCTTTAGTCCGGATAATGCAGCTTGTATAGACGGGGATATCGAGAAAAAAGACGACAAATACTATTTGTTCTTTAAAACAGAAGATAGGGTACCTGGAATTAAAATTGCAGTTTCCAAAAGCTTAACCGGTGGATATGCGCTTCAAAGCGATCAATACGTTCAGCAAACTACACTACCGGTTGAAGGGGCCGGTACTTTTAAATTAAATGATGGCAGTGGATTTATTTTGATGTATGACATGTATACCAGCGGCCGTTACCAGTTTACAAAATCAACCGATTTAAAAAACTTTAAGGTTATAGATAAAGAGGTGACCATGAATTTTAAACCACGGCACGGTACTGTTATGCCGGTGACCTTAAAGGAAATTAAAAAGCTTATTAGTAGCTACACGACTGCGGATGTTGTTCTCCGAACCGTTAATGAGAGCGGGAGAACCCGAAACGAACTGGTAGTTGATACGGTTAAAAAAAAGGTTATATACCCTTAGTGCCAGGTTCAAACGCAAAGCTTTTTAAACCCGAGTTTGCCCGTTAAGCCTGGGATATCCATAGTACCGGGCAAAAAGGTTGATTTTTTTAAAGGTGCTGTACCATATCGTATTACAATTATGGGGCATAAACCTGTATTTTACACGCTGTCGACAACAGAAAGCGCATTCCCAAAATCTTCGGAACGTTAGGGAGATAATTAAGTGTACCGTCAATGCTAAAATGCTTTTTCGATAATTGGTTCAATGTTTAAAAGCTGACGATGCAAAGAAAAAAAGCAGCGAAAAAAAATCAAATTGCTTTAACATTTTTAACAATTTGTTATGTGGAACATATAGGAGAAGGTATTCTTATGATGTGCGGATTGAAGCCACCTGTTTGTTGTTCGGCTTCTTAAAACATTTTTTTACTTTTAATCAAACGTTTGGCCATTATGTATGAGTCGCTATTTAACTATATACATCGCTATAGCGAATCCCCACTTACAAGTGCGGAGGAAGAATTGATCAAAAATTCTTTTTTTCCAAAGGCTTTAAAAAGGAAACAAATGTTCTTAGAGCAGGGGCACGTCTGTCAGTATACCGGCTTTATCCTAAAAGGTGCCATGAGGCTATATAGCATCGATTCAAATGGCACCGAGCACATTATACAATTAGCTATTGAAAACTGGTGGATGGTTGACCGTGAAAGTTTTTTGATGAAAACCCCTTCTGTTTATAATATTGACGCCTGGGAGGATACTGAGTTACTGACTTTAAAACATGACGGTTTATTGCAAATTTTGAACATTCCAGCCATCAAAGAAATGTTTTGGCAAATGAATCAAAGCAATTTCATCGCTTCACAAAAAAGATTAAATTACTCCATTACTTTACCTGCTAAAGAGCGGTATGAAGAACTGTTAAAAAACTACCCGGAATTTGTGCAGCGTTTTCCGCAACATACTATTGCCTCCTATTTAGGTATAAATAAAGAAACGCTTAGCCGGGTTCGCAGTAAATTAGTAAAAAAATAACAGCTATCTCCTGCTAATATTCGTCCTTCCACTGATCCAATTTTCTTTAATGACAAATGTCATCGTTCTTCTTTTTCCGGCCCGCTAACTTTGTTTTATAAATCAGTAAAAAAGATTTTGTAAACAATTAAAACTTCAGAAAATGAAACAATTCAAAAAGGATGATACAGTAATGTTATTGGTGGATCATCAGGTAGGTACACTTAATTTTTGTGCAAACAGACCACACGAAATGATAATAAGCAGAACAAGGGCATTGGCGAGATTGGCTAAGGCACTTAATATCCCCGTTGTACTTACAAGCAGCCAGGAAGACCATGCCCAAGGCCCTTTACTACAGGATTTACAAGATCTGCTTCCCGAAGAGTATGCTAATCGTGTAAAACGCTCAGGAATTACCAATGCCTGGGATGACGAGGCTTACAAAACAGCGGTATTGAAGGCCGCCAACGGCAGGAAAAATGTTATTATGGCAGGGCTTACTAATGATGTTTGTATCGTTTGGCCTTCTATCTCCATGCAGGAAGAAGGATTTAACGTTCAGGTAGTCATCGACGCCGGTGGCTCCCCTTCTCAAGTTGCCGATGATATAGCTCAGCAAACCTGGGAAAGCAAAGGCGTACGGACTACAACCATTAACCAGTTAATATCAGAACTGGTACATAACTGGGCTACAGAAGAAGGGCAGAATGTATTGCCAATTCTTTTTGAAGAGGTAATGTCAAAGGTTGGGCAGTTTGCCTGAAATTAAATTATAATTATCAGGATCAGGACAATGCTATCCCATTATCCTGATCCCTTAAAAAATGACTTATGTTACAAAAAATAAGCAATTCCCTGTTTGTCGGTAACGGCCCTATCAAAATACTGTACCCTGGTTTAGCTGTTTCAAATACAGATACCGGCATTGGCAGTATCGGCAGGATTGACCATCCCGAGATTCACGGAAACACGGTTATTAAGATGCATCCGCATATCAATGACGAAATACTTTCCTATTTCAGGACCGGAAAAGCAGAGCACAGCGACTCTAAAGGCATTGTAAAAATGATTGGCAAAAAAACACTGATGCTGATGAAAGCCGGTAAGTCATTTTACCATGAAGAAAAAATAATTGGTGAAGGCGAGCCATTGGAAGGGCTACAGATATTTATCCGTCCCGGCAAAAAGGATTTGCAGCCAGAAGTGGTCTTTCTTGATCTGGAAACTATCCACAGCGAAAATAAATGGAGGTTACTTGCCTCTCCTACTACAGCAACAACTTTTCAGTTCAGCAGCCAAACCTGGCTGTATGATATGAAGCTGCTGGGCGGCAATAGCTCAGAAATACCCGAATTATCTAAAAATGGCCTTACGGCATTACTGTATGTATTTCAGGGAGCAATCCGGGTGAATGACAGTATCGATCTGAAAAAAAAGGAGGCCATTGTGTTCAAAGACGAACAAGTTGTTATTACTGCGTCTGGAGATGCTGAATTGGTATTGTTTGTAACAGACGAAGAAGGAGAAATTTTCAAAGGCGGTATGTATAGCGGGAATCAAAGATAATGAAGTCTAACCTAAAGATCATCAGGTATACGCAGGGTGCTCTTTAGAAAAAAACACAATGACGGGCTGAACAATGACGGGCTGAACAATGACAGGTGTCTTATTTTCAGTTTAAATTCCTGTATTTTATGCAAAATAAAATACACTATCTTTCCATATGCAGCACCAAGAATTTGCGCCTCCCGAAGAGCTACAAGATTCCATAAAATGTTTTTGGTACAACAGCAGAGACTTCGGGGAACAGCTATCTGATTTTGAAGTACAACCCGATGGCTATGCCGAAATTATTTTTCATTTCGGGAACGGTTGCAGCATTGCCCGGGATGGCAGCTTGCAGCCATTGCCATCGCCGTTCATGATGGGGCTGCTCAACCAGCCTGTTGTTTTTTACGCCAAAAACCGCCTGGAAATTATTGCCATCAGGTGCTTTCCCTGGACGGTGTTCGATTTACTTGGGCTGCAGGCGGTTAAAGGCGGTGTGCACATGTTTGAGCATCCTATTGCGCAGCTTCACCCAACGTTAAAAAACTGCATTGAAGCCGGCAGGATAGATGAAGCACTGTCCGTGATAAAACAATATTTCCTTAATGCCCGGTCGGCGGTTGCAGCCAACAGTATGCTATTTAAAGCAGGAGTTGCGATGAGCAAAGCAAAGGGTACCATGCCGGTAAGCCAGGTAGCGGCAGCAGCCCATGCCACCGTTCGTACGCTGGAACGGAACTTTAAGCAATCGTCTGGCCACACGGTTAAAGATGTGTCCGGTTTAATGCGTTTTGAGCAGGTACGTAACCAATTATGGCTTTATCCGGATATCAACCTCGCCGGTTTAGCCCATGAGCTCGGTTATACAGATCAATCTCACCTAAGCCGCGAGTTTAAGCGGTACAGCGGCAGTACGCCAGCCGCCTTCGCTCGGAAAGCAAAGCAAGGGAAGCCTCCTGTAGGCAACGATTTTGTCGCGTTTGTACAAGCCTGAAACAGCGGCATTGCTGAATTTTGTGTATCAAATCATTCCATATGAAAGTTACACTTGAAGGCGATAAATCAGCACAAAATAATTCTATCTACGATGTGATAGTTTCCGGCGCCGGGCCTGTAGGCCTGTTCCTGGCCTGCGAACTGGCCCTGGCCAAACGTTCGGTATTGATACTGGAAAAAGCCGAGAACCCGCACTCACCACTAAAACAATTACCATTCGGGATCCGGGGGCTCTCGGCACCTACTATCGAGGCGCTGTACCGGCGTGGATTGCTACAACAACTTGAGGTACACAAGCGCCTTAAAAATCCTCATCAAAATGCCGGGCAAGGGTTACGGCGGCAGCTGGGGCATTTTGCCGGCATTCCGTTTCATGAAGGCGATATTGACACTAATCAATGGACGAATCGTCTGCCCGGCTCAACAGATACCAGCTTAATTTCTGAAATGGCGGAGCTTGAAACTGTACTGGCCCGTCGCGCCGAGACTCTTGGCGTAGAACTCAAGCGTGGCCTTGCCGTTACTGACATTCATCAAACCGAAGACCGAGTAACTGTTCAGTCTGGCGAACAATCTTTTCAAGGTAAATGGCTGGTAGGTTGCGATGGAAGCCGTAGCGTTGTTCGCAAGTTGGGCGGTTTTGAATTCGCGGGCACCGAGCCTGAATTTACCGGCTACACCACCCGTATTGACATTGCCGATCCTGAGAAGCTAAAACCGGGCCGGAACGTGACGCCCAGGGGCATGTACCTCCAATCTCAACCAGGTTACCTAATGATACAGAATTTTGATGGCGGGGCATTTCATGGCTCAGAAAAACCAATAACCCGTGAACACGTACAGGAGGTGTTACGCCGTATTTCGGATACCGACGTTACCATTAATACCCTGCATATTGCAACCACGTGGACCGACAGGGCACGACAGGCCATAACCTACCGCAACGGACGGATACTTTTGGCCGGCGATGCAGCTCACATTCATTCGCCGTTGGGAGGCCAGGGGCTTAACCTTGGGCTTGGCGATGCCATGAACCTGGGCTGGAAACTTGCTGCAACTATCCAGAATAAAGCGCCGAAAGGCCTGCTGAACAGTTATAATACCGAACGGCACCCAATTGGCGCACAGGTTTTGGATTGGTCGCGCGCGCAGGTTGCCATCATGAAACCAAGCCCGGGAGCCCGCGCACTGCAAGCAATTATGCGCGACCTAATGAATACGCGCGATGGCGCCACCTATTTTGCAGGACGTGTTTGGGGTGTTTCCACCCACTATGATCTTGGCGGTCATCACCCCCTGGCAGGCTACAGTGTTCCCAACTTTGAGCTGGGGGATGGTACAAAAATTGGCGAGCTTATGCACGATGGCATGGGAATACTGCTGGATTTCGATGCCAACACTTCGCTTAAAACTTTAGCGGGGGAATATAGCGACCGGATGAAATACATCTCGGGTACCACAAAAGAGCGATTAGGTGTAAGCGCCGCGCTGATACGCCCGGATGGGATTATCGCGTGGGCTGCTTCGGGCGCCCCGGATTATAGTGAACTGCAAATGGTTGCGGCCCGCTGGTTTGTTGGTAGTTAAAGGAGGCAAGTAATCACCTCCATTACCATCCTTTTATATATCCTTTTTGATAAAAAAAATATTCACTTACCTCTGAAAATGATAATCGCCGCCCTTAACCGAAACTTTTTGATAGGTTTTACCCAACGCATCGGGCACAAAAATATCAGCAGTTGTGTTTTGTGGGATGGTAACCGACATATCAAGCTTGCCACCTTCTATTTTCCACTTACAGCTGATGTGTCCGTACGGGCAATCGTAACCGCCCTCGGCCCAGGTTAGGCCTCCGCCTATAGCTGGCTTAATAATTATTTTTTTATAACCGGCCTCTCCCGCCTGTATGCCGGCTATGTTTTGATACATCCAATCGCCAATGGCGCCATAAGCGTAATGATTGTAGGAGTTCATAGACGATTCCTCGAAGCTGCCATCGGTCCTGATGCCATCCCATCTTTCCCAAATGGTTGTGGCCCCGGCCTTTATAGGGTATAACCACGATGGATAGGTATCCTGTAACAACAACCTGTAAGCCACATCTGCATGACCAAACTTGCTTAGGGCATCGCAAAGGTATGGGGTGCCTAAAAAGCCAGTTGTAAGGTGATAATCATACTGCTTTATATTTTTAACCAGCCGTTCGGCAGCTTGTTGCCTTAGGGCTACAGGTAGCATGTCAAACTCAAGCGCCAGCACGTAGGCCGTTTGTGTATCAGATGATATCAAGCCATTTGGTGTAACATATTCCTTTACAAAGGCATTTTTTATCCTTTGCAATAATTGTGTATAATATTGTTCGTCGGCCTTTTTGTTCAGGACTTTGGCGCTGCTAAGTAAAATCTGTGTTGAATGGGCATAAAAACATTGGGCTATTAAATATTTATTGGTGATGGCAGATGTACCATCCCTGTCGTTGTTCACACTGTAAAACAGCCAATCGCCGAAATGATTACCGGTAACCCAAAGGTCGTTTTTGGTTTGCTTTTCAATGTACTTAACCCAGGCTTTCATACTCGCGTACTGATTTTCCAAAACCTGTTTATCACCATAAGCCGAGTACACTGTCCACGGTACAATGGTTGATACATCGCCCCAGCCGGTACTGCCGCCAACTTCATTATTGCCGTTAGTAAAAACATCGGGGATGATATAGGGGATACTTCCGCTGGGGTACTGGTCGGCTGCCACATCTTTAAGCCACTTGGTAAAAAAGTTGTGCACGTTCATGTTGTACGATGCCGTGCGCGAAAACACCTGCGCATCCCCCGTCCAGCCCAGCCGTTCATCGCGTTGCGGGCAATCAGTAGGTACATCTAAAAAATTGCCCCTTTGCCCCCATTGAATATTGTGTTGTAATTGGTTAAGCGATGGATTTGAGCATGCAAAACTCCCCGTGACCTTCATATCCGAATATAAGGCTATCCCGGTAAAATCGGCCGGATTTAGTTCGCCTTTAATACCTGCTACCTTAATATACCTGAAACCCTGCCACGTAAACTGCGGCTCGAAAGTTTGCTTGCTGTTATCCTTTAAAATGTAAATATTTTGCGCTTTGGCAGCGCGCAGGTTTTCGGTATAAAAATTGCCTGCCTTATCTAATACCTCGGCGTGCGATATCATAATGGAATCGCCGGCATGGCCCTGAACAGTAACTTTTACCCAACCTACCAGGTTTTGACCAAAGTCGATCACTTTTTCGCCGCGGGGAGTGGTGATGATTTTAACAGGTTTGAATGTTTCATGCTGCCTAACCGGCTCATTGATGGTGGCCACCAGGTTGTTTTTATCCAGGGTCTGTACTTTTACACCCTGCCAATCCCGGTCGTTAAAACCGGCCTCCGACCAACCCTGCCGGGCAAGCCGGGTATCCAGGATACATCCATCGTAAATTTCGGCAAAGCGCAGGGCGCCGGTTGATGACTTCCAGCTTTCGTCGGATACAATCAGTTTTTCGGTGCCATCGGTGTAAACTATTTTAATTTGCAGCAAAAGCGCAAGGGTTTTCCCATAAAAATCCGGCCGTGGATTGTACGGCCCCAGCGGGCTGCGGTACCAGCCACTGCCAAGCGCCACTCCAATAGCGTTATCGCCCGATTTTAAAAGATCTTTAACATCATAAGCCTGATATTGCAGCCTTTTGTTGTAGCTTGTCCACCCGGGTGTCAGGTAGGCATCACCCACCTTTTTACCATTGATTTGAGCCTCATAAAACCCATGGGATGTGATATAGGCGGTTGCCTTGCTAACCTGTTTGTTTAACAAAAACCCCGTCCTTAATAACGGGACAGGGCCATTCACTGCATCGGGAGTTGAAGGGCCTATCCATTTTGCCTGCCAGTCGGCCGGTGATAATAGCCCCATCGTCCACAAGGCAGGTTCGCTCCAGGCGGATTGTTTGCCGCTGATATCCCAGGTCCTTACCTTCCATGAATAACTATGTCCCGATTGCAACGTTTGGCCTCCGTATGGCACATACAACGTTTGGCTTGATAACACCTTACCTGTTGACCATAAACTAACGGGTTTGCCACCTTCCGCATCAATAGCATCTACCTGAACCTCGTAAGCAGCCTGGCTGTTGGCCTTGCTGCCATTTGCAACCAGCTGCCAGCTAAACCGGGGACTACGGGCATCAATGCTGATGGGATTTTTCTGATCTTCGGTTAAAAGATTGGTGGCGGTTACCTGTGCTGTACCAATTTTGCATACTAATAAGAAACAGGCCGAGGCAAGGGTTATTCTCATATATAGGTTAATGTTTTTATTGTCTAAAGTCGACCATCAAAAACCGGGATAGCCTGGTTAGCGGCCATGCTGGCATAGTTTGTTTTCCAACTTCATCTTTATCCTTCAGAAGCAAATGGGTTATCACAGGCTTTATTGGTTCACTCGCCACAAAGGGCATAACCGGTTGTTAAAAGCCAAAACAATTCAATTACAATCACTCGAAACAATACGTATTCAACAATATTTTATCATTGGTTGCCAACCTGGCAATTCGATAGATTATAAATGGTTAATCAAAATTAAATTAAGCAGATATGATAACCGTCCCTTTCTGTCCTGCAAGACAGAGAGCTTTTGTATAGCTATTCGCTGTTCGGTAATGATGCTCCTTTTGAGGCGGTACGACAGGGAGTAAATTTTAGAGCAATTCAAAAATCGGGTATCCCTTTTATTATTTTAAGTCGGATTGTATAGGTAACACAGATGCGGTTACTGATTAGTTTCTAAAGATATTCTTTGTTGACACGTCCGGGCTTGTTCTACACGAATCAGAGGCATAGCCTCGGCCAATCTTGTAGCCCCGGGTTTTAACCCGGGGACAGAAACGAAGAAAACGATTGAGAGCCGTAGGTTCGACCCATATGAGCAATGCGTGTATATCGTTTGAGCAAAATTGAAATACGTGGATTTACCCCAAAATATCGGCCGTGCCGATTGCACTCTCGCTGTCCTTTGGCCAATCATCCACGGGTTGAAACCCGTGGCTACAATATGTGTCGGGCCGATGGCCCTTAGAAATAATTATGTAAAAGCTAATTGAAATCGAACAACCATACAAACCATCATAGAGCCCTTTTTATTGAAGAATAAAGTTGTTGCATAATTTAGCTTGGCGGCATTAAGCCAAAACTTATTAGCTGTGTAGGAAATCGCGTTTTAAATTTATAAGATTTAATTCGCGCAACGATGCAGAGACGCAAAGTGATTTGCTTATTTTTCTTTTGCGACTTTGCGCGAAAAATCTAATAACTTGATACCATTGATGCCTATATAGCACAATATAGTTGATCATGAAATCTTAAACGCAATTTGCCCTTTTTATTGGTGGATAAGGTCGCTGTCTATTTTTATTTGACTTACCCTTATTCAAGTTTTACCGGCCAGGCTGATATTGAGGTTGTGTCGCCCATTTAGCGTCCGGGTTATCCTGCATAAAAAATTCCAGGCTGCCGCCGTTCATGATCTCTTTATAGCTGATATAATTACTCAAGCTTAGCTTCCCGTTCCGCTTAACCTGGTAAATGTGTGCTGAATTTTTACTTTTCTTGTGGCAGGTTATGGTTACGCTTTTCCCGTTGGGCAGCTTCAATATTATTTTATCAAAAATTGGCGAACATAATACAAATTGGCCCGATACCGGGTTTACCGGATAAAAACCCATAGATGCAAACATATACCAGGCCGACATCTGCCCCGCGTCGTCATTACCTCCCAAACCACCCGGACCATCGCTGTACTCCGTTGTAAGTATCTCCCGAACCTCCTGTTGGGACTTCCAGGGAGCAGGGGTATAATTGTACATAAACGGAATCTGGTGCCCCGGCTCATTGCCGTGCCAGTATTCTTTTTTCAAAAACAAGCTATCCAAAGCCGACTCCAGTTTGGCAGGACCGCCCATTAGTTTTGAAAGACCCGGAATATCCTGGGGTGCGTAAAATGTGTATTGGCGGGGCGTGCCCTCGGTAATATAGCTTTCTTTTTTGTCGGGGTTGTAATCCGTTATCCAATTGCCATTGGCGTAGCGGCCCCGTACCATGCCTGTTGCCGGGTCAAATACGTTTTTATAGTAGCCTGCCCGCCTGGTCAATGATTTATAATCTGCTGTTTTACCTAATTTCCGGGCGAATTGCGATAAGGCATAATCGTCATAAGCATACTCCATCGTACGGCTAACCTGCTCTTTTTTATGGAAGGCATCGGGCACGCTATCTTCCAGCGGTATATAGTGATATTTTAAATAGCTATCCAGGGCCCGGCGGCCTTTGCCTTCTACATAATCAGCTTTATTGGCCGGTATATCAAATGCGTTGTGCCGCAATAAACCATATGCTTCGTTTGCATCATAATCGCGGATGCCCTTAAGATACGCGGAGCTGATAACCGAGGCTGTGTGATCGCCTATCATTTCTGATGTATAATTGTTCCAGCAAGGGAATATAGGCATCCAGCCCCCCTGCCTGCCTTTGATGATCAGCGACCGTACCAGGTCATTTACAAAAGCGGGCTTCAGTATTTCATACAGGGGAATTTCGGCGCGATAAATATCCCACATCGAAAAATCATCGTAGTAATTGCCCTTTGCCAACTTTGCGTTTTTATAGCCGGTAGCAAACATAGGGTAGCTGCCATCCACATCGCTAAACAACCGGGGCTGCTGCATGGTATGGTAATAGGCCGTGTAAAAAATATTTTTATCCTTCAGGTTATCGGTAGCAACGCTAATTTGACTTAAGGCTTTTTGCCAAACCTCCTTACAGGTTACAACTGCTTTGTCAAAATCAAACCCGGGCATTTCGGCCTGTAAATTTTTACGGGCGCCATCCAGGCTGGTAAATGAGGTACCTATCCGGATCACCAGCTTTTCGCCTTTGTCCATTTTAAAACCAGCAAATGCGCCTAAACCTGGCATGTCTTTAAGGCTTGTGGCCGATAAAATCTTCTCCCCGGTAAAAGTCCCCGCGCGATTGGCCTGTTTTTCAAAACGGATTACAAAAAAGCCGTTAAAACCGGCGCTTTTACCCCATCCCTGGTAAATGCGATGCGCCGGATTATAACCGCATATTTCTCCGCGTTGGGCATCCACCTGTACATAGCCTTCGTGCCTGTCGCTGTTGGGAGTAATCAGTAAATAAAGGCTATCTGCGTTATCCATCGTAAACTGCATTATCCCACAGCGTGGGGTAGCGGTTACGGCGGCATGAACGTTATATTCAGCTAAATTAACCTGGTATAAATAGGGGGTTAACAGCTCATCGGTGTGTTTAAATGAGGTTTGGTAATTGTTGGTTTTTAATTTCCCGGTTATGGGCATAATGGTAAAGCTGCCGTAATCCTGCGTACATGAACCACTTAACCAATGCGAGCCGCGCAGACCGTAAAACAGGCTATCTTTATAAAGATACGGTGGTACACACTTATTTTCAGTTGCCTGGGTTTCCGGCGTCCACTGCGTCATTGCGAAAGGGGTAGTTACCGCGGGGATGGTATTGGCCTGTGATGCGGCATAGCCCGAACCGTGCTTTATTGCCGATGCTGTTGTGGCAACAGCGGTACCGGCCAATGGTTGTACATATTTAACAACATCCTGCGCAAATGCAGATGCCGAAATAGCCAGCAGCAAAAAAGTAAAATATAAACGTAGCGCTTTAAATAGTATCATATAGCCCCCTCTAAATCTCCCCCGGTAGGCTACCGTGTGTACACATCTTTAAAACAAAAGAAAATGTCATTTCGAACGAGGTACGAGGAGAAATCCTGTACGTCATACATTCAACCATGCAAATTTGCAAGCATGTTGCAGAAGATTTCTCCTCACGCCAACACTCAAAGCCCTCCCCGGTTCGTTCGAAATGACATTTTTTTTATTATTGGTACGTTTCCAAAAGATGTGTACATAAAGTAGCCCGGTAGGGGAGACTTTTTTTTGATGTCATTATATTTTCAAAAATATTTTATTTCGATATAAAAAATAAAGCAACGCAAGCTGCACAATCACTATGCTTATGGCTTGCCATACCGCTTGCCACAGTGGCGATACGTACTGGATCAGTCCGCCAAAAAAGTAATGGGCGGTATGCTGAAAATCGATCATGCCTTCGGATGCAAGATAAATAAGGATTGAATTTACGCCGATAAGCACAAACGGGAATGCCCATTTGCGATAGCCCGCCACATCGATAATCAGATAAAATACCGACAGGAAAACCAGGCTCCATCCACCCACAAACAAAACAAATGAGCTTGTCCAGAGGCGTTTATTGATAGGGAAGGTTAAATTCCATACGGAGCCGATGGCAATTAGTATCAGTCCGGCCACAAACAAAGCCACGCCCTTTTTCCACATGGGCCATTTTACCGACTGGTATTTTAAAAACTGACCGGCAAAGATGCCCAGCATGGCTGTGCCAATTGCCGGGATGGTTGATAACACCCCTTCGGGATCATGTACTTTATCATGTAACCGGCCGGGAAGTAGTAAACGATCGACATATGATTCCAGGCTGCCATTCATGGTTAAAACCCCTGCGCCATAACCCGACACCGGAATAAGCATCATAGCAGTCCAATAGCCTAACAGTAACACCGCAAACCAAACAAGTTGCTGCCGGGTATTAAAATTCAAATAAATGAGGCCTGCAAAAAACCAGGCCAGGCCAATGCGCCCCAACACGCTTGCAAAGCGCGTTTGCTCGTAACCGTTCCACTTGAAAAGGCCGTTAACAATCAGCCCTAAAAAAAGCAGTATCACGGTACGGCGGAGCATGGATAAATAGATGCTCCGTTTATCGGCTTTAGGCAAAAACTGCGCATCACTCACACCGGCCTTCATCATTTTATTGTGCATAGAGTACGGCATAGACACACCGGCTATAAACAAAAACAGCGGGAAGATCATATCATAAAATGTAATCCCATTCCAATCGGTATGGTGTAACTGGCCCGACATCCACAGTAAAACCGGCCAGTTGGTTGCTTTCGCCAGGGCGTGAATCACCCCTTCGCCACTCATTATCCAAAACATATCAAAGCCACGCAGCGCATCTAACGATAGTAAGCGGGGTAACTTTACAGGCGCGTTTTTACCGTTGCCGGTATTTATTAAAGGATCAGATACAATTGGTGCATTGGCCATATGCCTTAAATATTAATGTTATTTTAAGTCTGCCCCTATTTTGGTGCGGTACTTTTTATATAGTTGCTGGGACAGCAATATGCTGCTGCCCTTTGTGGTTACCGGGTAGGGCTTTTGCATATTTACCCAGTTCCATTCCCAGGCGCTTATAGTTTTATCAAATGCCGATGCATCTATTGGCTTTCCGGCTTTCAACGCAGTTTTAGCTTCCGTAAAAAACTTTTGCCATCTCACCTTATAAAAGCCATTTAACAAGCCGCTCCATTGGCGGCAGGAGTATTCATGAAGCGGGCTTTTTTCGTCGCCCCAAAGGGTAACCAGGTTGCGGGCATTCCGTTCATAAATTGCCTTTTCGGCCAGGGTAGTTCCGCACTTACGGGCATCGGCAAGCCAGGGGCCTAATAAAAAATCTTTACGTGTTGCCAAAAGCGCATCCATATCGGTTATTAACTGAAGATACTGACTGCTGTATTTATCAAAGTCGGTTATGTTTTTATCCTCGTAAGCCTTTGCCCATTTTTGCTGCAATGGCCGGGCATAGTTTGCCAACACCTGTCTCGATAAATCAACCAGGTCATATTGAAAACCATCGCTCTTCCTGTTTGCAGGTATTGCTTTCATCAATTCGTCCCAGGCGGGTAGTAAGCCTTTACGCTGATAATTTAGCTTAGTCCTCGTCCACACTGCTGCCGAATCAAACGTTGGCCTGCCTGTTATGATCGACTCCGAGGCATCGCGGATGTCTTTACCGTTATAAACGGTTTCTTTTAATACCTGCCATGCTTTGATTGTATGTTCGTTTACACTTCCGTAGCGGTTTAAAATGTATGACCGAAGCCAGTTATCCAGGTTAATGGGTTCGCTTTGCCAGGTGTTGCTGGTCATTAATTCGTACAACACGGGGTTTTGTTCAATGCCTTCCATGGTAAGGCCAATGCCTGCCAGTTTGCCCGATGCGGTATCTTTAAGTGCCAAGGCGGGACCGCTTGCCACACCTTCTATCCTGCCGAACATCCCGATATTGCCGCCAAAATTATGCAGCATGTTCCAGATCCAGGGCTTGCCGTAATAGGCTTCGGTACGCTTCCAAACGGGTTCAATCTCGGTTGCCAAATCAAGCATAATCATATGATCGTTGGGCACGGCTTGAAGCAAAGCTTTTATCTGCGGCGTTTTCCAGAATTTGCGGTCGCTGTAAAAAAGCCAGCCCTGCATTACCCATACGGCTTTCGGGTCGGCGCTGCTCATGGCCTGGTAAACCCTTGAACTTAGAGCCGATAAATAAGCAGGATCGTCCGTTGGCGGCTCATTTTCATTAAAGGTATCGGCCGAGTATAGATGATCGGTGCCGTATAAGCGGGTTTGGGTTTCTAAAAACTTACGGCCAATTAAGTCAAACATTGGGTCGTGGGTGTCCAATATATAGGTATCGCCAAAACCATTGTTCCAGTTAGTCTTTTTCAGTTTTGATTTGGGGAAGCGTGTCATAAACGCGGCGGGTACATGGCCGGTAAATGATTGTAAAACGGGCTTCATGCCAAGCGCTCTTTCGCGCTTTAATATTTTTTGCTGCAAATCGCGGTGGTTTGTCATCCAGCTTACCGGCAGCGGGCCGCCCCAGCCATCCAGGTTGCCCATCCAAAACCATGAAAAATAAGCCGGGCCGCAGAAAAATGACTTCAAATCATTATCTGTAAACCCCATATCCTTATAAACCTGGTACCAGGTATACTCCTGCCCGGTTAGTGCTAGCGGCATATCAATGCCATGCAAAGCCATCCAGTCAATTTCTTTCTCCCATCGTTTCCAATCCCACCAGCTCATACTATAGTTGTACGTGCAATAGTTTAAGTAGTACCGGTATTGGTAGGGTGTGTTTTTACGAATTTTAGTGGTTACCGCGGGTAATTTTGCGGGCAGGTTTAAATTGGTGCCATTCCAGGTTACCTGGCAGTGGCAGTATTCGGTTAAATAATAATATAATGCCGATGCTATCGCGACACCGTTATTACCCCTTAATACAATTTTGTTGTTAATGCTTTCTATTTCAAACGCATCTTTGCCATTTATCGCCGGGATTTCTTCTACTTTAAAATGTGCTGCTGCTTTGGGTATAACGCGGCCAATTAACGCATATGATGCATTCTTGTTAACCTGGGCATTTGCAACACTTCCGGTATAGGTTAAAATAACAAGCAGGGCAAAAAAACGTACTGAAAAAAATTTGCTTAACAACATATAGAGCCTGTTTAAATTTGATAAGATAGAAATGTTAAAGAGGGCTTTAACTTTTAATTTACGTTATTACTTTTTTACCTACTTACGAGTTATTTGAAATTTATGTCATAAACATTTGCTCGAACGCCGGCTACGACTCACCCGGTCGAGGCTACGCCCGACCACCCTCTCTCCGGCTGCGCCGCATAGAGGGGCGAAAAGATTGTTTTTTCTTTCCTCAACCCTCTTTGCGCGAAGCGGAGAGAGGGTCGGCCAGCGCAGCGTAGCCGGGGTGAGTCGTCACCGCCACGCGATATACGACATTCCGCCTCAGCCAATCGCCAGGCTTTAACATGCAATCATGTTCTTTTTCTTTTATTGTTAAACAGTCTCAGAGAACAATTATATTAAAAATAAAAGACGGTAAAAAACAAATACAGGCCGGTGTACGGCCTGTATTTATTACCAAACATACTGCTCAATAACCTGGGTTTTGAACCAGTTTTGGATTTAACTGCATTTCGGGTCTTGGTATCGGGAAAATGCGTTTTGCGGGATTTGCATCGGTTTTGATACCCCATGATTTCTCGAACTGTCCAAAACGGATCATATCGTTCCGGCGCCACATTTCCATCGCCAGCTCACGGCCGCGCTCATCTAAAATATCCTGCAAGGTAACAGCCGCCATTGGCGAAGCCTTTGCACGTGCCCTAACCTGGTTAACCAATGATAAAGGCGAATCGCCGTTGGTTGCAGTTGCCCCTCTTAAAATGGCTTCGGCTTTCTCCAGCAACACGTCGGCATACCTAAACATAGGCACATCGTTACCTTGGTTACGATCTGTATTTAAGCTGTCCGGATAAAATTTGTTGTTCCTGTAGCCTTCTTCGTTAGCAAGTTCGTCGTTACCGATATCAAAAGTGGCAGGGTTTTTCCAAACAATATCGGGCGTAAACTCCAGTTGGTGTACAACCGTAGCGTTGGGGTTAGGACCGCTATAACTGGCGTCAAGCCCAATGTTGGTTGTCGTAATATTTATAGGCGTGCCATCATTGTTGTACTGCTTGCCAACCAGGTATTGTTTTTTACGGATGTCATTATCATCGTTAAACAAAGCATAGTACTCTTTGTATGTATATACCGGCCCATCGGGCGTGTACGGCATTTTATATTTATTTTTCAAATTAGGGTTAATTGTCCAGCGGGCATAATATTGGCCTTGCGCCTGCACGCCATCATAAGGCACTGCAAAAATAAAATCTTTGATTTGCGGACCGTTATTTGGTTTAAACATGCCCAAATAATCGGCATCTAAAGAATACTGGCCTAGTTTTATGACGTTATCGCACATGGTAACCGCATCCTGGTACCTTGCTGTGCCAATGTAATATTGGGCATTAAGGTACATTTTTGCAAGTATGGCATAAGCTAAACCTTTGGTTGGTCTGCCGTAGGTTGTTACGCCGGATGTAGCGCTCAGATCCGGAATCTGCGCGAGTAATTCGCTTTCGATAAATGCAAACACCGCGGCTCTTGGCTGAGTGCCCAGGTTGGTGGTATCCCCAAACTTTTTGCTGATAGGCACATTTCCAAAAAGATCCATCAGGTAAAAATATGACAATGCCCGCATGGTTTTAATTTCGGCAACAGTTTGCTTTTTAGCATCGCTTGCCGGTGTTGCGTCAAATAACGACAATACCTGGTTACATAAACTTATGGTTCCGTACCCCCACTGCCAGCAGGTTTCTGTCATACCGTTATCAGGTGTTACCGTATGCAGGTTCACGGTTGAATAGGTACCTCCGTCAAGCCAGTTGCCTCCACGTGCTACCAGCACATTTTCATCGGTACTTAAATTTTGTAATAACCAGTACTGCCTGCCCGGCGCCCCGCGGAACGAGGTATAAATAGGCCCGGTGGCTGCTACATACTGCGCCGGGGTAGTTGGGAAAATAGATGGGGTAAGTGCTGATTTAGGCGTAATATCTAATTTTGTACAACCCGAAAGGTAAATAGCGCCCACAACCATGGCAATAAGGCCAGGTTTTATATATCTTTTTAAATTATTCATGTCAGTTAGGTTAATGGTTATTATAAATCAACTTGTATACCTGCAAGGAAGCTCCTTGTTTTTGGATAGAAATTATTACTATCAACGCCGATAAACTGGCCGCTTGCCTGGTTATCGATGTTCAAATTCAACTCGGGATCAACCCCTTTGTATTTGGTGATAATAAATAAGTTGGTACCAGTAACATACAAACGGATGCCATGTACATAATTACCTGCAACATTAAATTTGTAAGCAAGTGTTGCATTACTTAACCTGATAAACGCGCCACTTTCAAGATAACGTGTTGAATACAAGTTGGCGTTAACATCGGTACCTGGCTCACTCAATGTTAAAGTAGGCACGCCATGTGCCGAAGCCTGGGTTGGCTGGTTAAAGCTGGCTAAAGATGCGTTCATGATTTTGTTACCACCCTGACCTCTGAAAAAGAAATTAAGGCTGAAGTTTTTATATGTAAAATCGTTACCCAAACCAAATGTATAGGTTGGCTGCGCATTACCTGCATAGGTTTGATCGGCACTTGTAGGTGTTGTGGTTGACTGACCGTTGGCACCTAAAAATGTGGATACGCCGTTTGTACGGCCAAGGTATTTCAGCGTATAAAACTCGCCAAGCGGATAGCCGGCTTCAATAATAGATACTTTTATACCGCTTTGTCCGGGTCCTTCAGGATCGCCCACATATATTTTAGAAAGATTTGGGGCCAGCGATGTGATCTTGTTTTTATTGAATGAAATGTTGCCGTAGCTGCTCCAGGTAAAATCTTTTGATTTGATAGGTGTACCGTTAAGGGCAATTTCAACACCTTTGTTAGACATGCTACCTACGTTTTCTACTTTGGTAGATACGAAGTTATTGATCAGTGATACCGGAACGGTAGTGATCATATCGGTTGTTTTTTTATTGTAGATATCAACCGAACCGCCCAGCCTTCCTTTTAATATAGAGAAATCGATACCGCCGTTAAGCGTGGCTGTACTTTCCCACTTCAAATCGGGATTGGGGTTTTGTATAACACCTATAGCACCTATGTATGCACCGTTGTAATAAAAACTACCTGTAGTACCGTAAAGCGTTATTGGTGTATAAGGCGAGAAACCTAATGAATTACCTGTTTTACCATATCCAACCCTCAGTTTTAGATCATCAAACAGCGATTGCGATTTCATGAAACCCTCGTCGATCACGCGCCATGCAGCCGATGCAGCCGGGAAATATCCCCAGCGGTTGTTGGTACCAAAAGCGTTTGATCCGTCACGGCGTAATGATGCCTGCAAAAGGTATTTACCCAGGTAACTGTAATTTAGGCGGGAGTAAAATGATATCAGGCGTAAAGTTTCCTGGTTAACACTACCGTAATCAACCCGGTAACCGGCGGCAGGCGTACCTAAGGCCAGGTTACTGTAGCCGGTTGCATCAGAAATGAAGTTTTGATTAGTTGACTGGAAACCGTCACCCTTTGTGGTTTGATCTATTGAATAACCAAACAACGCTTTGAAGGTGTGCTTTTCATTCCAGTTATGTGAGTAAGTTAAATAGTTTTCAAACAGCTTTTTGGTGTCTGTATAAGTCGACCGGATAGCTTTACCGTTAAGGCCGGGAGCAAGCTCCGATGCCGAATTGTAATAGGTATTGTTATCGGTATTTGTTTCCTGGTAAGCTAAGTTAAAATTGTAAAGCAAACCGGCAGGTAATATCAACTCACCGCGCACATTACCCAACAACAAGCTCACTTTTTGTTTGTAGGTATCATTGGTGATAAGCCCAACCGGGTTGTAACCCAGTTTTAAAGTAGGGTCGTTATAAAATGTACCATCGGCATTATAAATGGTACGGGTAGGCAAATACTGAACTATTGACTTAAACAATCCGGGGCTTTGACCATTTGCACTTGACAACGGAATATCATTAACCAACAGGTTTGAATTGGTAACCGCATTGCTCAATGAAAAATCCAGTTTCAATTTATCGTTCAGCGCTTTTTGGGTAATATTAAGCCTGCCCGTAATACGTTTTAAACCGCTGCTTTTTACAATACCCTGGTTGTCAAGATAATTTAAGCTTCCGTTGTAAGTAGTTTTATCGGTACCGCCACCAAAAGACAGGTTATGGTTTTGCGAAAAACCAGTGTTGCGTTCAACCGCTTTTTGCCAGTCGGTATTTCCGCCATTATCATTTGCGGGGGTAAAACTTTGCCCGTTAGCTTTTACGTAGGCCCTCAGCTGGTCGGCGCTGGCTACATCAAACTGGTTAGATACTTTTTCAAATGCGCCATAACCATTGTAAGTCATCCTCATCTGCCCGGCTTTGGCTTTTTTGGTAGTTACTATAATTACACCATTGGTAGCCCTGGTTCCGTAAATTGCAGCAGCAGAGGCATCTTTTAGCACATCAATCGAAGCAATATCCGATGGAGCAAGCAAGTTAAAATCGGCTCCGGGTACACCGTCTATCACATAAAATGGTACCGAAGCGTCGCCTGTTCTTATTGATGATGGCCCACGGAGGGTAACAGAAGCTTTTCCATTGGGGTTACCATCATTGGTAATATTTAAACCGGCTACTTTACCTTCCAGCAAGTCGGCAGGACTTGATACCACACCGGCGTTAAATTGCTCGGCCTTAACCGTAGCAATGGCGCTGGTTAGCTCCTTTTTGGTTGTGGTACCGTAACCTACAACTACTACGGTTGATAATGAATTGGCCGAAGGCACCAAAGTAACCTTTAAAACGGTTTGCGACCCCACGGTTATTCTTTGCGTATCAAAACCGATGTAGGAGAATACCAACACCGCATTTTCGTTGGCAACCTGTACCTTAAACTTACCGTCTACATCTGTAACAGCTCCTGTTGAAAGGCCTGCAATTTTTACCGAAACACCTATAAGCGGCAGTCCTTTATCATCAACAACGGTACCTGTAATAATGGTAGGCGGTGGCAATTCCTCTTTTTTCTCCACCGGTGGCTTTGGTGCAGGCTTAACCAATAAGCTGCCTTCAACTTCAGTGTAGGTAAACTGGTTGTCCAGCAAAACCTTCTTTAAAACGGCTTCCAGCTTCTCATTTCGCGCTGTCAGCGTTACTTTAACATCACTTTCTATATTTTTACCGGTGTACATAATCCGTACACCCGTATTTGCCGAAATGCGTTCAAGCGCATCAGAAAGCGGCATTTTTTTCAACTTAAGGGTAACTGGCTTTTCCAGTACGCTTTGTCCGTATGAGTTATCGGCCATAGCAATGGACGATAGCGAGCAGACAACTAATAAAATAATCGCATTAATTTTCATAACGAGTGTTATGGCTCGAAAGAATCTTTCGGGTATGGTTTTTTTCATATTTTTGCTATATTAAAGTGTTATAGGTCAAGCTGGAACGTGCTATGGTTCTTGAGGCCTCCTGCATGCTCCATTAATAAATCTTTGGCATTTTATTCCTCCAAAACTGGCCCGGCCATTTTGGAGGATCATTTTCTCTTTCCCTGGGTTTTAACTCATAGCTTTTATTTAGGTGTCAAACATTATTTGTTTTATACAATTGGTGTTTTAGTTACATCCCTTACCTTTTAAGGTATAGATGCTGCCTTCCTTTTTAAAGCGGGCATTTATAAGTGCTTCTATCAGCTTTAATACTTTTTGCAATGGCATATTGTTAAAATCGGCATACAAAGTGCAGTTGAGCAGATTTTTATCGGCCTTGATCGTTACGTTATATTTGCGCTGAACATCGGCCAGAACATCAGACAATGGTGTATTATGATATTGTAGTTTACCCTCCTGCCAGCTAATTACCGATAAGGCATCGTCAATTTTTTTTGCAACCAGTGTTTCGTCAGTTTTGGAATATACCAGCTGCATATTGGGTGTAAGCAAAACGGCAGGCTGTTTTGCTTTTGTGTTTAATATCCCCACCTTACCACTTACCACGGTTACTTTAATTGCTTTATCTTCTTTATAAGCTTTAACATTAAAGCTGGTACCTAAAACTGTGGTTGTAATTTTGCCCGAATGGATGATAAATGGCTTAGCGCTATTATGCGCTACTTTAAAAAAAGCTTCGCCTGTAAGGGTCACTTCCCTTGTATTTTGTTTGAACTTATCTGGATAGCTTAACCGGCTGCCCGCATTAAGGCATATGGTAGTGCCATCAGATAAACTAATCAGTTTTATTTCGCCGTTTAGGGCTACCGTCTCCTGGTACTTAACCGGGTCTATCCAATTATCCAATTGTTTTCTGAATAAGTAGCCGGTACAAAAAACAGTGGCAACAGATGCCGCAATGGCCATTTTTACTAATAAACGCCTTATGGGAAACGCCTGTTCAGGCGGTTTAGTTATACGTTGGTGGATGTTTTTTAATATTTGGCTGGATGCCTGATCGCTAAGAGTGAGTTTTTGTTCCAGCACGTCTTTACTGAAACCATCAAGGGCTATAAGATATAACTCCGAGATATCTCCCTTCAGGTATTCGGCAAGCCAGCGCTTGTCGTCCTGGGTCAGGATATCAGTTTTATAAAGCCTTTCTAAACGTTGAACAATGGTTTCCACGAGCAATTTTTATATAAATACGCCGGGAGGTTTAAAACGGGGGGATGGTTTTGTAAATAATTTTAAAAAAAAACAAAAATTACAAACAGGGTACTTGTATTGGTCAATAACTGGCACAAATATTTGGATGCGCTTAAATTGTGCCATCGGTTTAGTGTTAACCATGATAAAATACAAAATACTGATTATTAAATACTTATAAATATTTTATCTGAAATGTGTTAAGTTATGTTAACCCAATTAGATGCGTTTGCCCGGGGAAAGCAATTGAAGATAATTTATTGCTTTGGACTAATAAACCGAAACTACTCCTGTTGATTTTACAAAGGCACGGAACTATTGGTCGATACCAATCCAATAACACGCCAGCAATACGCCGGCGGTTTTCCACTCGGCCTGGTGTTCATGGATATGGTTTTTAACGGCAGCGACCGCATGCCCGAGATATTCTTTAACGGTATGTTTAGATATGTTCAGTTTTTCGGCAGCCTCCTCGTAAGTTTTCCCTTCTAACTTGCAAAGTGTAAAAACTTTTTTACGCTGGGGCGATAACTGGTTAATGGCCTGGTGCAATAAATAATACTGATCGTCAATTAGGTGAAGGTTGCTATCTTCCTGCTCAATTTCGGCAAAAGGCATCGTATTAACAACCGTAGCTTCCCGCAGCTTTTTACGTAAATATGATATCGATTTGTTAAAACTCAGCACAAAAAGCCAGCCACTTACAGATTGATCGGCATTAATTTCGGCGCGTTTTTCCCATAGTGCAATGAAAATATCCTGTAAAATATCGCAGGAGATATCATCATCCTTAGTGAGTTTGTAAATATTACGATAAATGGCCTGGTGATACTTTTGATAAAGCAGATCAAATGCGCCGATGTCATCATCGTGTAGGCGAAGCACTAAATCTTTATCTGCATCCATATTCATAACAAACGGGTAACTATTTAATCATTAATCAACAAGCAAAAATTATTGTGAAAAGTACAAATATTTATTTACCAACAAATGTGCCCTGCACCGGCTTTTTTGATAATCTATTTAATTTTTCAGCAATAACTTCAAAAGCACGATTGCTGCTTTTTTTAAGATGGCCTGTTTTAAGCTTAACCTGTAAAAAGGCATTGCTTTTTACAGGTTAAGCAAACAGGCTAAAATCAAATAAATCAAAAAAACTCGTTGTTATAGGGGTACATTAATTACAATTTAACTGTAGCCGGCAAATATTTGGCAATCAAATCCTCGTAATAAGGCTTTAACTCCGATACTACCGGTGGTTTTGGGCTTTTTGAGTACAGGTCATACGGGTTAAATTTATCAACCCATTTAAACATCTCCTGGTCATGCGCGTTCAGCAAATGATCGTAAGCCTTTTCGCGGTGTTGCGAGTAAAAGGAATGATAACGGATCATATACAACGCTTCTTCGGGCAAATAATCTTTGGTAATATGGTACAGATATTCATCGTGCCCCCATGACATGTGCACATTATCTAATCCGCATTGGTGGGTATAAACACCATATTTGGTATTATAGCGCTCATCAGTGCTATCAGGGTTGGCCGCAAAAAATTCAGGGTAAACTATCTTATCCGAAAACTTGCACCCCACGGGGAACGAGTCGCCTACTACGTTCCATTGCGGTTCGCCAAAAAGGCAAAGCACCTTGCCCAAATCGTGAATAAAGCCGGTTAGTACAAACCAATCGGGATGACCATCGGCACGAATAGCCTCAGATGTTTGCAGTAAGTGTTGTAACTGATCGAGCGAAATATCCGGGTCGGATTCATCAACCAGCGTATTCAAATATTCCATTGCCGACCACCATGGCATTTCCATTTTATCAAACTGTAAAAAATTAGCCTTTTTTGCTAAAACGTTACCATAGGTTTGGTAGGTATGGTTAAGCCTGTAAAACTCCCTTACCGGGTTGTCTTCGGCATCGTTATAAACCCTAAACTCCTCTTTGGCTTTAGCGGTACCAGGCTCAGGGTATCTGCTTAATACATCATCTTCCCAAACATCCAAACTTGGCAGCGGCGAAATTTCTTTTTCAGTTAACTTTTCCATATCGTAAACCATTCAAACAATTAATTATTAAACATTGGTAAAGCCTTCTTCTGTTAAACTCTAAAATATACTTATTGCTACACCCAGAAACCTTGAAGTAAAAACTACGGCAGGCTATTCATAAACTGGCTATCCGATAAATAAATTTTAAAATGAGCTGCGCTTAAAGGCACAGTTTAGCTTTATAATGTTTTAAAATTCACTAAAAAAAACATCGGTTTTACATAATTGGGGGTATTTATTTACGTAAACGATTACGTACTCACGCCGTTATCTATTTTGTAAGTACCTTATTTTTAGCGCTTCCGGGCATCAAAATATTTTGCATTACCGATTTAGTAACGCCAAAAAGCGCTATTACGGGTAATGATTTAACCTGCGGTATTTTGAGCGAGTTAAGGGTAAGCCCATCAATATCTTCAAACACGCAGGCAGCCCTAAAATCGCGCCCGGCGCAGCTAAGTGTTACATTTTTAAAGCTTACCCCTGCCGCATGGCGGGCATAAAAACCCCAGGCGGGCAATTCGCCAAACATTGAAAACTCAGGGTAATCACGCGGATTTTCGGGTATCCTGGTCAGTGAATCTAAACTTACACGGGCAACAGTTTTACTGGCATCGCCATGATATACTATTTTGATATTTTGTAGGGTTACGTTTTGAACAGGATGCCCCGGTAAACCGGCAATTGATGATGGGAAGGGGTTGTGCCTGCCTTTAACTTCGGGCCCTTCCATTGGGTATCCTTTATCGGGTTTTCCTTTGGGCACATCAACCGTTACATTGCTTATGCGGATACCATTAATCCTGCTTACTACCGTATCTTTATTGCGATGGCCAAGGCGAATAAAAATGGCGTTACCTGTATTAACGGCATTAATGTTACTAATGTCAATATCTTCCATCACTCCCCCATCAACACATTCCAGGGCAATTGCCGAGCGGTAGGTGTCATAAATTTTAATATCCTTTATGGTTATTTTTTTAAAACCACCCCATGAAGCAGTGCCAAATTTAATACCGCTGGCGCTTGAACGTGTGGTACAGTTGGCTATGTATATATTTTCGCAGCAGCTGTTCCGGTTGCTCGATTTCAGGCAGATGCCATCATCGTCGGCATTAAAAAAACTGTTGGTGAGCTTTACGTTTTTACAATCTACCAGGTCTATGCCGTCATTATTCCAGTAGGTGTTGCTTATTACTTTAATGCCGTCGATAACCATATCGTGGCACTCCCGATAATCCTGTATCCACACCAGGCCATTTTGAATAGTTATACCTTTTACCTGTATACCAGCGCAGTTATAAAAGCCGATTAGCTTGGGGCGGTTGGGTTCTTCGGGTTGGACCTGCCCCCAGGGATTAGTTCTTTGCCACAACGAATCGCGCAATTTCCCGGCCTTCAGCATCGCGAAAAGGTCTTTCAGCAATTCGTCGCCGTTGCCGTCAATTGTTCCTTTACCGGTGATACCAATGTGCTGCTGATCTTTGGCAAATATTAATGGCGAAGCATGCCCTTCGCCATAATCAATCCGTTTTGCGCTCCCCAGCAATACTGCGTTGGCTGCCAGGTTTAGTGTAACGTTTGACTTTAAGTTGATAACCCCCGTTAAAAACTTCCCTGCCGGAACATGCACTATACCGCCGCCTTGTGCGTTTGCATTGTCAATAGCCTTTTGAATGCTTGCGGTGTTATTGGTAATACCATCGGCTTTAGCGCCATAATCAGTTATTTTAAAAACTTTTTGCTGCGCATAACCGGCAAAAGGCATTGCAAGCAAAGCCAAAAAAGAAAATATTTTCATGATAAACTATCGATAAAGAAAAATTAAGCAGGTTTATTATCCCTGTGTATGCCACACGACAGGGGTTTATTTTTACATCAGGCACCTAAGTTGTTAAACTTTTACTTTAGTTTGGGGCAACGGCATCCATTTATTTACGTAAACGTTTGCATAAACTCCTTTATATTAGTAAAATTATACCGTTATAAAAAGGTATCCGCAATGGGTAACATTAATTTAAAAGAACTCGCTTTAGCGCTAAATTTATCAACCGCCACAGTATCAAGGGCGCTGCGGGACAGTCATGAAATAAGCCCCGAAACCAAAAAGAAGGTTTTGGAACTGGCTAAACAATTAAACTATGAGCCCAACCCGGCCGCCAGTAATTTAAGGAGCCACAAAACAAAAACCATTGCCGTAATTATTCCTGAAGTAACCAATAATTTTTTTTCGCAGGCCATTAATGGCATCGAAGAAATAGCACGCCAGCATGATTACCATGTTTTAATATACCAAACGCACGAAAACAGCGATTTGGAAATGGCCTTTATGCGCCGTTTGCTGAGTGGACGCGTTGACGGCATCCTGATTTCGGTAGCAAGTGAAACCAATAACGATCAAAATTTTAAGGATATTATTAACCAGCTGCCGGTTGTTTTTTTTGACAGGGTAAATGAAGATATAGACGCCGTAAAGGTAACTACAGATGATTACGAAAGCACTTATAGCGCTACCTGCCATTTAATTGAACGCGGGTGCAGGAAAATTGCCTACCTTATGGCCTTAAATAACCTATCTACAGGAAAAAAACGGTTTGCAGGATATTGCGCAGCGTTAAACGACAACCATATTGCCAAAAACGATGCATTAATTGTACATGACACCAACAATGAAGATGAAAACTATCAGCTGATAAAAAAACTGCTCGCTAACGAAAAACCCGACGGCATTATTACCTCTATTGAAAATCTGGCCCTGCCATGTTATTACGCCTGTAAGGATCTTAACCTGAATATCCCGCGGGACATTAAAATAATAAGCTTTTCGAACCTCAAAACCGCGCCGCTTTTAAACCCCTCACTCAGCACAATTACACAGCCAGCTTTTGAGATGGGCAAAGAAGCCGCAAACATCCTTTTTAAAATATTGAACAAAAAGTATTTTGAACCGAACGAAACGCTGGTACTTAAATCAACCATAATAAAAAGGGAATCGACGGGGTTTTAACGATTCTGATCAGGTTTTTCTTTCTTTACTATCTCCGACACTTCACCAGCTGTTAAAGCCGCTTTAAACACCTTTACCTTATCCATATATCCATGAAAAATCCTTTCAGACGGAAATTCCTCATTCCTGCCTAAAGTCCATTTGTTGGTTACCGATAGGTTTGCGGTGGTTTCCATCACGGTGGTCCCCGCCAATACACCATCGATGTACAGGTAGAGTGTTTTACCTGTACACACCCCGGCAATGTGGTGCCAATGATTATTCCAGTTGGCGGGCAGGTTAACGGTACAATCGCCACGACCCCAGCCGCCTGCAAAAAAAGTAAGCGTTTGGTGATCAGTTACCTGCAAAACGTGGCTATCGCCTTTGGTTATCATATCCACCAATCCTTTTTCGTTCCCGGTAGGGTATACCCAGCCCATCACGGTGATGGTTTCGCCCATATTATCAAGGGAGGGAGTGCTGGGAACCTCAACAAAAGTGTGCTCATTAAACTCAAGCCTGCCGCTGTTTTTTGTATTTTGGGTGATAATTATTTGCCCGTTATTTTGGAACCCGGAGTTGTCTTTTACCAAATTATTGGCCGAATAATCTATTGGAGAAAGATCAAGCAAAAGTGATTCTGTGTTGTCCCGGTACACCTTGTAAACCACCTTTTGATCACCTGCCAATATCCTTTGGAACCCTTTTGAAGCACCCGCCAGTACATGCCCGATCACCTTTTTTTCGCCGGGTTCCAAAACAACGGTATCGGTAAAAATTAAGGTGTCGTTTTTTGTTACCGGGACGTTAAAAGTTTGCTTAACGCCGCCAATATTTTGGATGACATAAGCGAGGTGCTGCGGCTCATTTATTTTAAGCATTGAGGTAGCTGCAAGGCCTGTAATTTTAAAGGGATGCACCGGCGGATTTGGCGACAGTTTTACGTCAACCACAACCGGAGGCAGCCCCTCCAATTTAAGCTCCGTTTTCCCGATGGGATAAAGCCGGCATACCAGCGAATCTTTTTGAGTACCACCCGAAACTACCATACAGTTTTTGCGAGCATACGATTTGCCGTTTACCAATAGCGTAACAATTTTAACCCCGGTAGCTCCCGCGTTGCTGATTGAAAAATGAACGGTAAAAGGTTCATCGGGCGCGACGCTGTTTTTTGAAACGGACCAACTTAATATTTTAAAACCAGGGCTTTGTTTTGTTTCGGATAATTCAACAGGGTTGTTATCCTTTGGCCAATTGCCCACCTTATGCGTTAAATCAAAACCCATTGAACCGCCTGCCGTTAATACTGAATGCGGCAGGGTTAGCTGTTGCCAGGGTTTCCCGTTAACGGTTAAGGCCTTTATGTAACCATCCTTAGCTGATGCCGCTTTATTATTTATGCTAAACCGTTTTCCGTTTGGCAGATGCAGAGTAACCGATTTAAACAAGGGCATGCCGATAGCATAATAAGGCCTGCCGGGGCAAACGGGGTAAATACCCATGGCGCTAAAAACATACCAGCTGGAGGTTGAGCCCAGGTCGTCATTACCGGGCAAACCACCGGGGTTGTTGCTAAAACGATGCAGCATAATTTGCTTTAACCATTTTTGGGTTAAAGCCGGTTTGCCTGCCTGGTTAAACAGGTAGGGTAAATGGAACACGGTCTCGTTATCAAACAGGATCACATTGTTGCTAAGCGCCGAATCGAGCCGGGTGGCAAATTGGTCGGTGCCGCCCGTGAGGTTAATAAGATCGTTAATGTTTTGGGGCACGAAGTAGGAATACACCCACTTATCCCCCTCTTTATAACCCGACATGCCCGGCTGTAATTTAAATTCATCATCGTTGCGGGGCAATAGTAATAGTTGGTCGTTATTTAAAAGGTTGCGGTAGCTGTAGCCACGCCTTTGCAACAACTGGTAATCTTTATCATTATGGACAACGTTTTTAGCAAATTGCGATAAAGCCCAATCGTCATAAGCATACTCAACCGTGCGGGTAACCGACTCGGACCGGGTAAAGGGGATATAACCTTTTTGATTAAAGATCTCCATGTCGGGCTGGATAAACGGCGGCTCCAGTACACTTTTTTTCATGGCGGTATAAGCCAACTGTTTATCAAAACCGGTAATCCCTTTCAGGTAGCTATCCACAATAATGGGTATAGCATGGTTACCCGTCATCGATTCGGTTGGCAAGTGGCCGGTTTGTTTATAAATATCCAGCATAGATAAAATCACATCCTGCTGCTTATCCCGGTACAACAGGGTAAGCAGTGGGTGCAACGAACGGAAAGTATCCCAGGGAGAGAAAGCACCATATTGGTGAGTACCTGTTTTTTGATAGATTTTATCATCGTACCCCCGGTAACGGCCATCCACATCGTCGATAACCCAGGGGATTAAAAGCGAATGATACAGGGCGGTATAAAAAACGGTTTTATTTGCATAGTTGCTGTCGGTTACTTCAACAACGGCCAGTTTTTTCTGCCACTCATCAGCAGTAAGTTTACGCAGCTGATCAAAAGACGATGTACCAATTTCCGTATCGATATTTTTTTGGGCACTTGCGTAACCAACGGCCGAAGCGCTTAGTTTAAGCCCAATAGTTTTAGTGCCGTTTACCGCAGCTGCAAAACTGAATACCCAACCGCCTTTAACCTGCTTTTTTGAGGTAAACGCTTCGGTAAAGTTGATGACCATATTACCGTTTGCCGCATGCAATATTTTGGAAGATATGACTCTGATCTCGCCGGCTTCGCCGATAAATAACTGAGGTGATGAACCGGCAGCAAACGTAAAGCGGAACATTCCCGTACGGGTTGTAGCTGTTGCCTCGGTGGTGCTGTGGTCGTCATCAAAGCTCACTTTATAGTAACCAGGGCTTGCAGTTTCATTGGTATGCGAAAATTTCCGGCTGTATTTACCGGGTTCAAATAAATCTGTATTAACCGGCATCACATAAAACCTGCCGGCTGAGCCCTCTGGAAAGCCGCTCATATGACCGAAGCAGCTGAAATAACAAATAGCGCTATCACCATAATTGTACCCCTTTCCAAACCTGGTTTCAGGACTTAACTGTATAAAACCCGATGGCGCTACAGCACCGGGATAGGTGCCACCTTCACTCCCCCATTTGGTAAGTACATTACTTTGGGCTGTGCCGATGAAAGGGTTTACATAGGGCAGGTGGTTGGTGTGTTGGGCTGAGGCGGTGTTGGTAAGGAAGATGGTTAAAATGAACGTTAACAAAAAAAGGGCAAAAGTCGTGTGGCGACTATCGTATGGCGGCGAAGACTCACCCGGCGAGGCTGCGCCCGCCACCCTCTCTTCACCTGCGGTGGAAAGAGGGGTTTGAACGCTTAATACCAATATATTAGATAAAAAAAATAAATAATAAATTTTCAAGCCCCTCTTTCCGGCGAAGCCGAAGAGAGGGTGGCGGGCGCAGCCTCGCCGGGTGAGTCTAAGCGAGCGTTCAAACGGAAAATTCTCCGAAACGTAACGGATACACCCCAATATACTAAGCAGATTTGCAAACCCGCCCTGTAAAGTTCTGGATTGCTTCGTCCCTAGCAATGACGGTAGAATAGACATTTTATCTCCGTATAATACCATTCTCCAATAAGATCCTAATGCTTTTAACATTATCATATTTTAATATATATCTTCCTCTTATCCAATACATAAGCTACCAGCCAGCACAGCATCATGTAGCAAATGGCAAATACCAACGTGCCCAAGGCGCCGGGGAATAACCGCTGGTAAAATACCTGGTTTATCCAATCGTAAAAACTCAGTTTGGGGGCTACCCATATGGTTTGAAAAACGGTAAGCAGCAATTCAGATAGCAGGTAGATGGCTAATGAATTACGCCCCAGGATAAGGAAAAAGTTGGTGCCGCGTTTTACTTTTTCTATTTCGATAACAAATATCAGCAGGCCTAATATGGCAAGGTCGATACCGATGGTGAGCAGCGAGAATGTGCTTGTCCACAATTTTTTGGCTATAGGGAAAAACTGGCCAAGGAACAAGGCAGATACGATAAGCAACCCGCCAAAAATCATGAGCTTGGCCACGGTTTCGTAAGTTTTACCTTTACGCTGGATGAACGCGCCCGCTAAAAAACCGCCTATCACATTTACTATCCCGGTTAATGTGCTCAACAAGCCCTCGGGGTCAAAAGCTATGGGGCCGCCTTTGTCGTGGTATAAGTGATCGTTGCCTAATAACACAATGTCCAGTTTGGTGCCGGCATTGCCCAGCATGGTATATTCTTTTCCTGCCTCGCCAAATAGCATTAAAAACAACCAGTAGCCAATAAGCAGTAAACCCGATATGATAACCGCTGTTTTTTGAGAGCAATAGTGAACAATCAAAGCGCCAAAAAAGTAACATAAGGCTATGCGCTGCAACACGCCCATGATGCGGGTATGGCTTAGCGGGTTAAAAGCCCAGCCGTCGGCAACGCGATGGAAGAACGGGAACCAGTACATAAGGTACCCCAATAAAAAGATGATAACCGTACGTTTAAAAATTTTGCTGATAAAGGCGGTGTCCGACTCAAATTTCTTTTTAGAGAAACTTAAGGCGTTGCCTACTGCGAACAGGAACGAGGGAAAAACGAGGTCGGTTGGTGTGAAACCTATCCATGGGGCGTGGTCAAGCGGTGTCCATACATCCGCGCCCGAGCCGGGGGCATTTACGATGATCATGAAACAGATGGTCATCCCCCTAAAAATATCTAATGCGGTAAACCTTTCAGTACTTATTGCCATGTTGTATTGATTATTTATTGACTATATGCTATTTTGCTATTTGGTTCAAACGGCCCGGTGCAGTGGGTTCCCCTCTCGAGAGGGGCAGGGGTGTGTTATCGCGCGTTCAAACACACCCCTGCCATTACACCATTCCTGCCCGCCCCCTCTCAAGAGGAGAATTTAAAACCAAATAACGAATACTCATTGATTATTTAATATCTGTATTAGTTTCCGTTAAAGTGCGGCCTGCTTCCGGTTCGGCCACTATCAAAGTATCACCGGGTTGTTTTCCATCTTCATCATAAATCACCAATTGATTCGGGCCTGTTTTCAGCCAGCATTCGGGAATGTATAAACTGGTAATGGATATCTTCTCCGGGTACCGCCCAATGTTATGCCCGTTAACCCATACCGAGCCATGCCCCAGCCCCTTTGGCTCAAACCGCCAGATAAAGGTTTTTCCTTTTGCCCGTGGTACGGTAAAGGTTGACCGGTAAAACGCAGGGGCATTGGTTTTAACCTTGCCGGTAAAGTTTTGCCAGCCTTTTACGGCCAGCGCATCAACGGGACCGCCTTTCATTTTCCAGCCGGTTACGGCAGGCGCGTCGCCAATGGCATTAATTTTTACAGGCTGATCAATACCGCCTTCATTAGAGTAGTTTTCTATAAATACTGCAAGCCGTATAGATGCTTTTAAGGTAGTTGCATCGGTAATATTCACTTCAAAAGGCTGGTTCCAGCCATCGTGTTTAAATACCTGTTCGCCATTGATAAATACCGTAGCATTTTCGTCCACACTTTTAAACTGCAGGGTGATTTTTGATGTGCCTGCGGGCTGTTGTGGTATAATTGTGGTAAACCAACCATATCCTTCCTTTAAATTAAAAACATCGGTGTTTATTTTATACGGTTTAAATATGGTGGTATCAAACGCTGGTGGCCCTTGTTTAACATCGCTTATTTTATTGGCCCTGGCAAAATACCAGTTGCTTAACTCGCTGATAAACGGACCTCCTTTTTTGATGAGCGCCACACCAAACACACCTTTACTGTCCACCTCATCAATCGGCCCAAGATAAGCTGCCAGTTTGTCCCTACCATCATGCGCCGCAAAAATGGCGAGGGTATGTTTCCCTTTTTTCAGATCGAGTGTTAGCTCCCCATCATTCAGTTTCCATTTAGCAGCAGGCTTACCGTCAACAAAAGCCTGCCCCCTGCCGCCGCCTTTTACCTGCAAGGTGTATTTACCTGCAACCGTGGTTGTAAGCGTGGTGCGGTACCAGGCATCGGCCGTTACATCGCCGTCGGCACCCATCGGTACAGGGTTCTTTGAGGATAGCCATTTATCCGCGTTATAATTTACGGCAGACGCACCCGATGCATTTTTAAATTCCCAATTGCTGAGTGCTACTGTTTTGGGCTGATTGACCGTTGTTGATGGAATCTGTTTTAAAAGCACCGTTTTTTGAGCCGTGTAAATCCAAACCGGGTCTTTTTTACTTTTTAGTAAGGGCTGCTCTATATCAGCGGTAAAAGGCTGATCATTAATCTCAATTTTTCCTACATAATCCGCACCACATATAATGTAGGGGGTATTGCGCGGTTTATCGATATAGGTTTTATCTGTTAGCTGCCTGTTCATGGCCAGTACACGGATGGTTTGTGTACCTGCTTTAAAGCTATACGCTAATGGCTGGGTAATGGAGGGCATAGTTAGGTTAATGCTTACATTTTCGCCGTCAATTTTTACGTTGGGGTTCTCTGTTGATGCCTTTCCATTGGCTTTAAAATATAAACACAAGGGCGATCCGGCTTCGGCATCCGTAATAACCGTAGTGGTATTATCCTGCCTTACAATGGCAAATACCCTGGTTAAAGCCCAGTTGAGGGTAGCCCCATCTGTCAGTTTATAGTTATGGATTAAGGGATAAATCTCGCCGGGCAAAACGCTTACCTTTTTATCAGTCAGGTTTTTATCAGCAATATCCAATGATGTAGTTATGGATTGCTGCCCCGTGTTATCCAAAAATATAATCGCACCTGCGGGGCTTCTGCGCACGCTTACTTTTAAGGCAGGCTCCGAAACTATATTGCTGTAAGCGGCATTATTGTCAACACTATTCTCCAGCACCTCTTCAAAACTCCGGCTAAACCAGGCCGCCCGTTTAAAGGCATAGTAAATCGGTCTTAAATCGCCTGCCTGGCCAATAGCAGCGCCGTAATCGTACGATGCCGCGTCTTCGTCGTTATTGGTATATCCAAAGTTCGATCCGCCGTGTGCCATGTAATAATTATAACCATTGCCGCCGTTGGCGATGATTTTCCAGGTGCGCCTGTCGTAAAGCTGGTCGTCGCCCGGTTTGGCGCCGTATTGCGAATACCATACACTCCAAAACTCGGTAGAAAACCATGGGTTTGGTCGTGCAGCGTCGTCCAGTTTGCCATCTCCTGCCGGATCGCTGGCATGGTGCAGGCCGCTGAAAAAGTAAGGCACCTGCAGGCCCATACTCAGCGCCTTGGTTTGCAAATGTTTAAAATAGCCATCGGGCATCACGGTACCCCATCCTTTGGGATGCTCATTCTCCAACTGCACCAGTATTACCGGCCCCCCTTTGTTTACCTGGTTATTCATCACGATAGGTAAAAGGTGATCAAAAAACCTGTCGACATATTTTTCAAACAAGGGATTATCTTCCCGAACACTCAGGCCTTTCTTAAATTTAAGCCAGATGGGGTAGCCGCCGTTATCCCACTCGGCACAATAATACGGGCCAACGCGTACAATGGCGTACATACCTAAGTCGTTAACTTGCTTTAAAAACAGGTTCAGATCGCGGTCGCCGGTAAAATCAAATTTGCCTTCCTGGGCTTCATGAAAGTTCCAGATGGTGTATATCTCGATACAATTAAATCCCGCACGTTTAATACGCAGCAACCTATCGTGCCAAAGCTGATGCGGAATGCGGGCATACTCCAACCCTGCCGATACAATAAACGTGCGACTGCCATTTATCAAAAAGCCCTTGCTGTCAAAATTGATATAGGGTCTAGCTGCTGCAGATGGCGGGAAAATGTGGTCGTTACTATCCTGACCGCGAGCAGTGGTAATGGTTACTGATAGTAAGATAGCTAAAAGGATGTGATGTTTCATCATAGTTACGAAAACCTGATTGTTGTTATAAATTATAAAACAACCATGTCATTTCGACGAAGGAGAAATCTTATACGAGCCGCATTCTATATGCATATTCGGTTTACAGGGCTTATAAGATTTCTCCTCGTTCCTCGTTCGAAATGACACGGAGATATTTTTTCCGATGACAGTGACCCAACAGTCATTATTATTGATACGCCCGGCTTTGAACGCAGGCGACGACTCACCCCGGCTACGCTGCGCTGGCCGACCCTCTCCGGCTAAAGCCGCAAAGAGGGTGAAGCTCATTTTTATTTTCTTACCTTTTTCTTTTTTAGCCCCTCTATACGACGCAGTCGGAGAGAGGGGCAGAACGAGCGTAGCGATGTTCGGGGTGAGTCGTCGCCGCCTGCAACATACGTCATTCTTTTCCCGATGCCTGTGTCTCTATAGGCATCTTCACCGATACGGTCGGCTTTAAACGCTGGCTAAGACTCACCCGGCGAGGCTCCGCCCGCCACCCTCTCTTCGGCTTCGCCGGAAAGAGGGGCTTGAAAATTTATTATTTTTTTCCCTTTATAACATGTTGATTTTCAACACTCAAGCCCCTCTTTCCACCGCAGGTGAAGAGAGGGTGGCGGGCGCAGCCTCGCCGGGTGAGTCTTGGCCGCCATGCGATAGTCGTCACTTTTCCTTCCTAATCAATGGATTTTACCACTCATTATGACAGATGGAAAATAACCTACTTTATCAATACGTCGCCTGCAACACCAAACTATTATACTTTGCAAACAGCGCCTTCGCCTTTTGTACCCCGTCGCCTTTAGCAACATCGGTATAGGCGTTATCGTGTTTGTTTACCCATTGCCATTCCCAGTTTTTCACCTGGGCGTCAAATGCTTTGGCATCAAAGGCGGCGCCTGTGGCCATGGCTTTGTTTAGCTGGCTAAAGTATAGTTCCCAGCGTTGTTTGTAATAGCCTTTTATTAAGCCCGCCCATTGCCTGTTGGAGTATTCGCTCAATCCGCTTTCTTTATCGCCCCAAAGGGTTACCAGGTCGCGGGAGTTTAGTTCATACAGGTTCTTTTCTTTGTCGGTAATGCCGTTGGCCCTGGCCTCGTTAATCCATTTGCCCAATAAAAAATCTTTGCGGGTGCTTAGCAAATCGTCCATGTCATCCATCAGCTGTAAAAAGGCTGTGCTGTATTGTTTAAAGGCTTCCTTATCGCCGCTTTTATAGGCCGATGCCATTTTTTGCTGCAATGGCGACGCATAGTTGGCCAGCACCTGCCGGGTTACGTCAATTATATCGTATTGATAGCCGTCGCTTTGTTTCAGGCTATCGGCAGCGTTTACCAATAGCTCCCAGGCTTTGGCCAGTTTTAGGGGATCATAGCTCAATTTGGTTAAAACCCTGTCGATAGTTTTCTGCATGGTTGGCCTGGCCACAATGATCGATTCGGGGCCACCCTCGCTCAGGCCACTGCTGTAAACAGTGTTCAGTAATATATGCCAGGCTTCGGAGGCGTTGGCATTGGTTTGCCCGTAGCGCCTGTGGGCATAATTATTTACCCAGGCATCGGCATCAATCGGTGTATCGCGCCAAACATTCTCCAGCATCAGGGCAAACAGGGCCGGGTTTTGTTCAATACCTTCGGGCGTTATGCCTATACCAACCAGGTTTTTTGATTCGGGATCATGCAGGGCGACGGCCGGATCAGCAGCCACGTGGCGCATGCGGCCAAACAGGCTGATGTTGCCGCCAAAGTTTTGCAGCATACTCCAAATCCAGGGCTTGCCATAGTAGGCTTCGGTACGGTTCCATACCGGGTGCGAATCGCTGTACAAATCAAGTACAATCATTTGGTCGTTAGGTACCGCGTTCAGCAGGGCTTTTATTTGTTGCGGCTGCCAGAATTTATTGTTGTAATGAAACATCCAGCCCTGCATTACCCAAACCGCTTTTGGGTCGGCAGCGGTCATGGAGCGGAATACTTTTTTGCTCATGCCATCCAGGTAGGTTGAATCATTTGTGGGTGGTACATTCTCGTTAAAAGTATCGGCCGAGTATAAATGGTCGGTACCAAACTCCTTGTTTTGAGCTTCGATATATTTTTTGCCGATGGTTTCAAAAAGTTCATCATCAGGATCAAGAATGAATACATCAGGAAAGCCTGCATCCCAGTTTGTTCTTTTTACTTTGGCTTTCGGGAACCTGTCTTTAAACGACGGCGGTACATGGCCGGTAAATGACGACAATACCGGTTTCATGCCGAATGAACGTTCGCGCTCCAGGATCTTTTTTTGCAGTGCCCTGTGGCTATCCATCCAATGCTGTGGCAGCGGGCCGCCCCAGGCATCAATGTTGCCCATCCAAAACCAGGAAAAATAGGCCGGCCCGCAAAAAAATGCGTCCAGTTCTTTATCGGTAAAGCCCATGCTTTTGTATACATCCTGCCAAATAGCTTCTTCGCCGGTAATAGCCAGCGGCATGTTGATACCGTTGAGCGCCATCCAGTCAATTTCTTTTTGCCAGCGGGCCCAGTCCCACCAGGCCATGGTATAATTAAATGTGCAGTAGTTAAGGTAATAGCGGTATTGATAAGGCGTGGTTTTATGAATTTTGGCGGTTACCCCGGGCAGGTTTGCAGGCAGGTTTAAATTAGTACCATTCCAGCCTATATCGCAAAAGCAGTAGGTTTTAAGGTAATAATTTAAAGCTGCAGCTACAGATAGCCCGTTGTTACCACGCAATACTATTTTACCGTCGCGGCTATCCAGCTCAAACGCATCTTTATTGTTATCCTGCGGGATAGCTTCAATTACAAAAGCGCTTGCCCTGCCTGGAATTACCCGGTTTATAAAGCTGATGGATGCCTGCTGATCAACCTGCGCATTGGCATTTAAGCCGCATGCGACTCCTATAAAAATAAACAACCACTTTCTCATTGATATGCCTTGCTTTCTAAAATAAATAAGCCCTTTCAAGCTTTCTTAAAACGATTACTGTACACGTCTTCTAAATTCTAATTTCATAAAACTATTGTCATTTCGAACGAGGTACGAGGAGAAATCTTGTACGCCTTGCAATCCGACAAATCAATCTATGCAGGGCGTATAAGATTTCTCTTTCGCCCCATTGCCCATTCCTGCGCCGCTCCATCGAAATGACATTTTTTTGTTTTAAAAAGAGCGGTACGCATCGTACTCTGTTTAAATCGTACTCTGTTTAAATAAATAAAAATGCCGGTGACCAACACAAATTGACTTAACAAATTATTGCTGGCTACCGGCATTTAATAGATCATTTTACTTAAAAGTTTGGATTTTGTACTAAAACGCCTTTACTCTTATCAATTTCTACCTGCGGCAGCGGGAAATAATAATTTTTAGGGCGAACAAAAGTCACTGTTTTCGACTGGTCGATAGGTGCTTTTGATACCGCTTTGTTGTATATGGCGGCTATATCAACAATGTTTTTCTTGTCCCAACGCATTAAATCCTGATGGCGTTGGTCTTCGCCGGCAAGTTCAACACGGCGCTCGTGTATCAGTTGTGTCATGCCTGCACCTACAACGGGTGGCAACAACGTTGATGCGCGGCGGCGCACCTGGTTTATCAAGGCATCACCTGCACCTGCACCCTGTGTACGGATAAGCGCCTCGGCTACCAGCAGGTAAATATCTGCCGACCGCATTAAAGGCACCGCGAAGCTATGATCAACCCCGCCGCCATCGGCCGCAGTATTAAATACGGCATACTTTTTAAATGCAAAACCGGTTGCCGACAAATCGGCGGTAAAAGTGGTTAAGCCGTTACCATCGCCAAGGTCAACCTTATCGCCAACACTTAATAACGTTGCTGCTTTGCGGGGGTCATTCGGTTCAAATTCATTGGCCAAGCCCTGTAAAGGCTGGCTAAAGCCGTAACCACCCCAAGGGCGTGGAATGTAGTAAACCGTAAAATCGTTTTGTACCACGTTTTGTACCGCCTGGATAGAGAAAAGAATCTCGGTACTGTTTTCATTTGCACGGGTAAAGTTATCGCTGTAATTAGCAGCCAATGCATAGTGCGAATTGGATATTACTTTTTGACCGGTTGCAATGGCCTCCGGAAGTTTTTCCCAATACATGTACAGCTTGGTTAAAAGGCCAAGAGCTGTTCCTTTACTTACACGGCCACGATCTGCTGCACCATAGCTTTCGGGCAGCATGTCAACCGCCTTCAATAAGTCGCTTTCTATTTGTTTGCGTACTTCTTCAATAGGCGATTTAGGTACGTTAAAATTCAGTTTGGTATAGTCATCCTCGGTAATGATAGGCACATCACCATGAATAACCATTAACCGCCAGTAACCAAAAGCCCTAAGGAAATAAGCTTCGCCCATGCTGCGGCTTTTAACATCGGCAGAAATGGCGGTGATTTTAGGGATATTGATGATACAATTAGTAGCGCGGTTAATTTCTTCATATCTCCACTTCCATGGGTACCTGATAGCCGCGTTTGATGCATCATAAGTCAAATTTTCAATACCTTCATCCTCGCCGTGGTCGCCCGAGCGCCAGTAATCGTCAGATGGTGTATCAAATGTAGCTTCCGCGTGACCAATATAATCTTCTTCCGGTAAAATGCTGTAGATACCGGTTATTGCATTAACAGCATCCGTTTCGTTACGGAAATAGTTTGTTGAGCTGTAAACACCTTGTTGCTTTAAATCGAGCGCTTTTTTACAGCTGCTGCCAAACAGAGCAAGTGCCGTAAGCATATATAATATTTTTTTCGATTTCATGATCTTATAATTTAACTGTTAAACCGAATGTGATTGTTCTTACCGACGGATACTGTGCTACGTCGACCCCTCTTTGCAGGTTACCGTTAGTATAACCTAACTCGGGCGTATAGCCTTTATAGTTGGTTATAAAAAACAGGTTCTGGCCCGATGCATAAAGCCTTACTCCTTTCAGAGCGGCCTTTTTTGTCCAGGTAACAGGCAGCGTATAACCTAACGTGGCGTTTTTAAGGCTCACGTAGTTTCCGCTTTCTACAAACAGGTCAGATGTACGATAGTTATCGTTCGCACGATCCAAAGACATTCTTGGGATGGTATTGCTTGTACCGGCGCCTGTCCAGCGTCCTAAGTCTTCGGCATACAGGTTAAACGGATAAGTAGGATCTATACCTTGCATCCTATCGGCATTATACAGGCTTACACCAAATACCCCGGTAAAGTTTACCGAAAGGTCGAACCCTTTATAGGAGATACTGCCCTGTAAACCTGCCGTAACATTCGGGTTTGGATTACCAAGATTAGTACGATCGTTACCATCAATCAGTCCATCGCTATTTAAATCAAGAAAACGTACGTCGCCCGGTTTAATATTAGCCTTGCGGGGGTCATTTTTCAAGGCAGGATCATTATCTATATCAGCCTGCGTTTGATACAAGCCATTGGTTTTCCAGCCATAAAATGAGGCTATTGGCTGGCCCTGGTAGGTTCTGGAAATTTCCTGGCTTGAACGGCCGTAAACTGTGGCGCCCACAAATGTACCTTCGCCGTTCAGCTTGGTTACCTTGTTTTTGATGAACGAGGCATTAGCACCAACAGAGTACTTTACTTTATTACCGCCCTGGTAATTAACTTCAAACTCAACACCGTGATTGTTCATGGTACCGATGTTTTGGTTAGGGATAGATACAGAGCCTGCCGCCCCTACAACAGGTGGCGATAAAAGCATATCCTTGGTGTTTTTGTTAAACCAGGTTAAAGTTGTTGATAACTGGTTATTTAAAAAACCGGCATCAACGCTCACATTGGTCATGGCTGTACGTTCCCATGCAATATCAGGATTGGCCAGGCTGTAAACTGCTGCACCTGTATAACCTGTGCCGCCAAATGTGTAGCCATTGTTTTCATAGGTACTGCCCAGTTTAATTAAGCTGGCGTATTGAAATGTACCTATGTTTTGGTTACCCAACTCGCCATAACCACCGGTTAGCTTCAGGTTGCTTATCCACGATATATTTTTGATGAACTGCTCGTTTGATAACCTCCAGCCCAAAGAAAATGCCGGGAAATATCCCCATCTTTTGGTTGGTGCAAACTTTGATGATCCATCCGCACGGAAGGTTAATGTTGCCAGGAACCTGCTATCGTAATCATAAAATAACCTGCCAAAGCCCGATTGTAATGACGATTCATCAGGAACTACGCTTGAATTGAACTGGCTGTTACCAAGGCTAAGCACCCTTTGATCTTCTGAAGTATCATCATACCCTAATCGCCAGGCGTTAAAGCCGTAGGTTTTAAAGTTTTGGTAGGAGTAGCCACCGGTAAACGTTACGTGGCTTTTGCCAAAAACCTTATCATAGGTAAGGAATGATTCAAGCAATTGAGATGACAGTTCGCCTTCGGTTTGTGTTAACTGCGAAGTTGTATTTTGCCGTGCCTGGTTAACATCGGCTAAGTTGAAATTGTATGTGCGGTTCAGGGTACCATCATATGCATAGTTTACCCGTAGTTTTAATTCTTTCAAAAACGTAACCTCGGCAAAGGCATTGGCCAGGGCGCGGTATTTTTTGTTAAACCTATCTGCCTCCTGGATGGTTGCATAAGGGCTGTTTATATCGCCCAACTGGTTGGCAAAAGCCTTTGAAGTACCATATGATCCGTCGGCATTAACCAATGGTATGGCAGGATTAAAACGTAACGCCGAAAAAATTAAACCTGTTTGCGAATTGTTATTATCAAAACCATTGTTATTGGCATAGCTCAACTGGATATTTTCGCCCAGTTTTAACCAGCTGCTTACTTTATGTTCTGAATTGATACGGGTGCTGAAGCGTTTGAAGTTGGTTTTATCGATGATACCATCCTCATTATAAACAGCGGTCGAAAAATAATAGTTGGATACCTCGTTACCACCTGTAATGCTGACATCGCCGTTGGTAACATGGCCGGTTTTCATAATGGCCCGCTGCCAGTCGGTTCTTTGGGTGGAATAATAAGTATCGTTCCAGGGCGCGTCAATTGCAACACCATCATTAGTGTAGCGTTCCCTTTTCAATTTGTAAAGATCGGGGGCTGTCAGCAGGCTCAAATACTTGGTGGTATTTGAAAAACCGTTGTAAAAGTTAACATTGGTGGCCAATTTTTGATTGTAATTACCTTTTCTGGTAGTTACCAGCACTACGCCATTGGCAGCACGCGTACCATAAATAGCCGCAGCGGATGCATCTTTCAATATATCTACCGAAGCTATATCGTTAGGGTTGATGTCACTTAACGCATCGGGGTTGCTGGTAGGCACACCATCAACAACCACCAGCGGGTTGGCATCATTTAACGTACCGGTACCTCGAATACGGATACTTGGGGCCGCGCCAGGCGAACCATCGTTACGTACAATGTTTACACCGCTTGCACGGCCATCTAATGCCTGCGCTGCAGACGCTACCGGCAAGTTTTGAATCTCGGCACCTTTTACGCTGGCTACAGAACCAGTTACATCTACTTTTTTACTGGTACCATAACCTACTACAACAACTTCAGTTAAAGCCGATGGCAGGGCAACAAGCGTGATAGACAAGGCCTGATCGCCGGTTACGGTCACTATCTTTTTCTCGAAGCCTATATAACTAAACTCCAATACACCGTTAACCGGGGCATTTATCACGAAGTTACCGTTAACATCAGTTGTTACCCCAAGGTTGGTACCCTGCAGCCTTATGTTTACGCCAATGAGCGGTTCGCCTTTGCCATCAACCACTTTTCCTTTTACAAGCAAAAGGGCATTGGTGGTTTCGGCTGTTGATATGATCACTACGTGGTCATCGGCCATTTTGTAGGGCAGCTTATTGTCCATAAGCGAGCTCAACACTTGTTCGATAGAAGCGTTTTTAACGTCAAGATCAACCTTGCCCAGTTTTTTTATGGCGGCGTAGTTGTAAAAGAAACGGTAATCGCTTTGTTTTTGAATTTTGGCAAGTATAGTACTTACCTCGGTTTGCTTAATGCTGAGTGTAAATTTCTGTTGTGAATAAACACTGGCCGAAACCTGCATGCAGGTAACCAGGATTAGCAAGAAAACTGCTTTCATTAGCAAAATAACTTTAAGGCATACGGGGGCACCCGGAATGGCAAATGCCCTTCTTGTTTTTTTCATTACATTTGTTTTGAAAATTAATGGATAGAGTAAGCTCGGTTCCAACTCGCTTACTCACAATGATAAATCCCAGATTTTTGCGGGGAAGAGTTGCACCTCTTCCCTTGTTTATTTATGGGTTTTCAGGAATCTGATAAGTAATTGTTTCTCTTCATGTGCTGCTGTTAAGTTAATATTAGTTATGTTGTTTTATTTTTTGTTCTTATAGGATAAGTACACCGTACTGCCATCGATTTTTGATTGCAACGGCACAATTTGCCTCAGGAAATTCAGGGCAGTATCCAGGCTTTCATTTTCAAGCACGCCGCTTATCTGCTCTTTTTTAAGGGCTTCGTCTGCAAAAACTATTTTTACGTTGTATTTGCGTTCCATTTGCCGGGCAACATCTTCAAAATCATTATTGGCAAACATAATTTTGTGGTCTATCCAGGCATTTTCTGCATACACATCATTGCTTACAACCGGCAATGTGGCTACTTCATATTTAATCTTGGCAACTGCCGTTTTAACGGCCTGGCTAGGCGCACCTTGCGCCGGGTTATTAATGGTCAGTTTTTCATGCGGCGATAAAATGATCTTCTTTTCCGGGTCATCGGCCAGCTCAACCTGCACCTTTCCTTTTAATAAAGTAGTTTCGGTAGTTTTATCATCGCGGTAAGCTTTTACGTTAAATACTGTACCTAAAACTTTTACCGTGAAGCCGGCGGTGTGCACCAAAAATGGTTTCTTCGGATTTTTGGTCACTTCAAAAAAGCCCTCACCTTCTAAATTAACCTCCCTTTGCCCGGCCTCGAAAACCGAAGGGTACGAAAAATGACTGCCCGCATTCAGCTTCACTTTGGTACCATCTGATAAAGTAACCTGCATCATTTTGCCAAAAGGCACATCAATTTTTTTTGTTACAGCGGCGTTAAGTTGCTGATTGGCCCGCTGGCTATAAAACAAAAAGCCAAACAAACCGAGCACGGCGACAGCCGCAGCCGCGCCAAGCCACCTCCAGTTAAATGGCCGTACATTGCCTGCAAAAATTTCGGTTTCTGTTTCTTCAGAATCTTTTATTTTAACCCATAACTCATCCAGCTTACTGTTTATGGTTGTGGGCAAAATTTCGTCGTTGTTATTAAGTGTACCTGTTAAGGCATCTGTTACCTGTTGAATTTTTTTATATCCGGGGTGTTGTTTTAAAAATAGTTCGAGTTCATCCAACTCTTCCTTATTGGCCGATCCGTCCATACTTTTAGCCATCAGCTCAATAAATCTTGATTTTCCCATAATTTAGTCGATCTGGTGTAAGGACACCTGGCAACCGCGATTTTCCTAAAAGAATTTGAAATAAATTTTAACCGCGCCAAAAATGTAAATAACATAAGGTGAGTTTACACTTTCTACATCAGAAGACTTTACACTGCTAACATTTTGGACATCATAACCAGACGGGACCAAGTGTTCCGCGTACATCTGGTTAGGTTTAGCTTATTATTGCTAAATCTGGATTGATTAAGTTAAACTGTCAGCGGCATGTTGATGGTTGTTTTTCCGGAATGCGGACGGAGACATGCCGGTAATCTCTTTAAAGACACGATGAAAGGTTGCCTCCGACTTAAATCCGCAATTCAAAGCAATACCCAGATTGGTCAGGTGGTCATAGGCTGGTTGAAGCAGTTGTTGTTTGACGTCATTCACGCGATATTCGTTGACAAAGGTGTTGAATCCTTTGTTCAGATGCCCATTCAAAACAGCCGACAGCAATTTGACATTGAGTTTCAATATATCGGCAAGTTTGCTGACCGACAGTGCAGGGTCAAGATATAAGCGGTCGGTCTCCATGGCATTTTTTAACAAGTTGATATAAACCTCCGCATCTTCCATGGTCAGTTTATCTGCAGTCGCTTTGACGGCATGTTGAGCCCGGATATATACAACCCTTGCGCAATGATAACTTCTCAACCCTATCCAGTAAACAAAGATGACCAAAAGGACTTCAATGGGTTCAAAATACGCCAGTGTGCGCAATTGGAACAGCACTGTGCCGAAGATCGTCACTGCCCAAAGCGATGCGACACCCATCAAAACGGCCAGGAATATTTTGGTCCAGGAGGCTAACTGAAATTGTTCTGCCGTCGGCATCTGCAATGATGAGTGCCTGAACAGGCGAATTGCCGATAGCAGGTAAGCCCAGAAAATAACGACCATCAGGATGAGGGCCGCCGGGTGGTAAAGATGATTGGTCTTTTTTAGGCCGTAGCTCATTAAAGCCAACCGCAGGCCCAGGTCTGCGATAGCGGGCAAATAGTTTTTCAATATAACTTTTGCCGGTATTTTTTCGGCGCCTGTGATCGTCTTGACATAAAGGTATAAGCTGGGCCCGGTCGTGAAAATAAACGTATAAGGGAAACTCCGGTCAAAAAGATAAAACCAGGGAAGGCTGAGCCCGGAACTCCAGCAAAAGGTACCAAAGCTATTATAGGCCAGCGCCAGCAGGAAAGCCGCGAGGAAATATTTAGCCTGCCGGTGATCTTTTCCGGGAAACAATAGGGTGAAACTGATAATCACCCCTTGTACGATGCCAAAAAGCAAGACAATATTAAAAAGATTAAAGTGAATACCCATGGCTGGCTGAATCTTAGCGTAAAGCTAAGCAATGGGCAGCACACTCAAAAAGTTTCCACGGCTCTCTGCTTTTTTGCTTTGAGTTGACCCAGTTCCTGCTCTTTTTGCGCGATCACTTTTTGGAGCCCGGCGGTACGATCAGTTCCGGCAGGTATTTTTTTGACCAGGGCTTTGATCGCCATGAGCTGCGCGGTGAGCTGCGCCTCGTCCGCGGGTACCTGTACATCCGGCTGTACACCTTTGCCTTCCCAATCGGTGTGTGTAACAGGGTTTACGCTGTAAGCAAATGGAATATCGGCCAGGAAATAAGTGCCTATCTTGTAGGGTTTGGTAGGGTGCGCCCCGCCGCCAGTGACCTCCCCGACGACTTTTGCGCGGCCGAGGGCCTGCATATTATACGCGAAATCTTCCGATGCAGAAAAGCAGTCCTTGCTGACCAGTATATAAACCTCCTTGTCGGCCAGCTTTACACCGGGAACCACCGGTAAGGTCCACGACTGCCGCAGCGTCCTGGCATCGCGGTCATAATTATCGTTCCAGTGTACCGGATCATTGAAGAAATAACTCGCAATCAAAAAACCGCCGTCGGCAAAACCGTAATTTTTACGGATATCGATGATAATGGCGTCTGAGTTAGCGAGGAAAGTCATGGAAGACAGGGCCAGGTCCTTGATCCAGTCCGAGGGAAAAAAGGAGTCCACCTGCAACAAGCCGATATTGCCGTCCAGCAGCTCCACCTTTTTGAAATTAAAATTGCTGCGTGCCCAGGTTTTACGGAAGGCATCGGCAGCTTCCTGCGACGGCGCTTCAGGTTTTTCCTCGATGATCGGCGTAGCCGAAGCTTCTACACCTAAATGCCCGTCACCAGCGATGGCATGCAGGTCTGCGGTTAATCTTTTAGCAAGCACCTGGCGGCTGGTTATCGTATCGTAGTCATGGTGCTGCTGATGTTGCCGGATCGCTGTGGCCATTTTTTTAGCGACGTCCTCATAGACATAAAGAGCATTGACTTTGACGACGAGCGTGTCGATCACTGCTTTACGTTCAGCAGCGCCCATTTTTTGAGTTGCTTTATCCTGCGCCTGTACGGGCAAACCATACGCGATCAGCAATAACGAGGTGAATACAATTTTTTTCATAAGGTTTATCCTGGGATCTTTCTAAGGGACCAAAATTGCAAGAGTTCCTGACGAATTCCAATTAGTATAACGCTCAAATCCCGATTTGAGTGGTGAACGATTGCCTGATAACAAATGTCCTGATGTGTAAAGTCTTATAATGTAAAAGGTGTAAACTCGGCTTATGCCATTTACAAAAAATACCGGGTGAAGAGGCCTATAACAGGATGCTTTCGAGCTTTTTTAGCGCGATAGCCAGTTGTGCAAATACGGTTTTATCGGATAGGCCGAGGATGGCGGCTACTTCTTTGCAGGACAGGCCATCCTGCTTAACCATTTTAAAAATGAGTTTGCAACGCGGGGGCAAGCTATCAACAGCCGTTAAAAGCACTGCCTGCAATTCTTTACTAATGAGCAGTTGAGCCGGATCAACCGATAGGTGAAAATAATAAGCTTCGGCTATGTTTACTTCTTTAAGTTGTTTTGATGAAGTGCCCCTTAAATAATTTAAACAGGCATTTTTTACAGTAACGTAAAGGTATACCTGGATATTGAGCACCTTGCCCACATCTTTACGGCTTAACCAAACATTAACAAATATATCATTAACAATTTCCTCCGCAGGTTCCTTGTCTCCTAAAAACGAATAGGCAAACTGAAACAACCTACCAAACAGTTGCCTGTAAAGTTCATTAAATGCAGATTCATCTTGATTAATCTGGATACGTCTGATCAAATCCTGTATACTCAAACCGGTTAATTTTCTCAGTATATGAAATTGCCTGTTTAGCAGTATAAATGTAACGCTTTCAGTACTGCAATTTTAACAATTTAAGCCGGATCAGAAAAAATCGTTTTAAGTAATTTATCAATGTAGAAATTAGAGCAGCGCGGGGCCGTTATTGTAGTGGTATAAACGCCCATTAGTCACCTGTCGCAAATTAAACTTGCGGGTGTTCTTTTAAGGCAAAACCGAGTAACCGGAATGAAGCCCGTCATTAACAGGCATGCATATTAACTTACCGCTTCCATATCGGCAAACATCAAATCGGCCATTAACAAACCCTTGTTGCCGGTGGTGGTTTCGATAGTATGGATATATTTATACGTATTGCTGAATTGATCAAAACACTGGTCAATTACCTGGATGTTTAAATCGGCAGGCGAAAAGTTCTCGCTGTTTTGAAGGCAAAAGAATTCATCTTTTACGGGCAAAAAATCGTCGGTGTAACCCTGGTTATGCAGGTCTATCACCCTGCTGGTGAGTTGATTATTAAGTTTTATTTTATTGTTTTTCATGATCGATCATTTTTACAGGTAATAGACGTAAACTTAGAATGTTTTGTTACGTTGTACGCAACAAAAATTAAACCAAATTCATGAAAAATACATTATTAATCAATTAGTTATATTTTTTAATTTGAAATATGAACATTACGGGTGATGGCAATACAGCCATTGCGAATTTAAATACATCAATTGTTTGGCTTTCAGTACATCAGCATAAACGGCTATCAGCAAAAGCCTTAACTTATCGCCCTACAATCCAATTGTAAATGACGTTGCCGGTATTTATCACATCGATAAAAAAGCCAATCATTACATTTGCAAATATGGAACACCCGCTTGATAATCCTGCCTGGAACGCCTCAATCACCGGCAATCAAAACCTTGCCGAAGGTACGGATACGGTTAAATGTTTTTTGCCTGATGTATCGCCTTTTGCCGGGATGATACAAAACACGCCCGAAAACTTTGCTGCCCTTTACGATATTGTTCAACCCAAACGCACGGTTGCTGTTTTCAGCCCCGGAGACTACGAAATACCACAACTCTGGAAAGTAGTAAATCCCATGAAATGCCTGCAAATGGTGTATGAAAACCCTGCGCCGCTGGCAATTACCGACTTGATATTTAGCCCGTTAACTGATGAGCATATCCCTGCTATGCTGGCGCTCACCAAACTAACAAATCCGGGTCCCTTTTTTGACCGGACTATCGATTTTGGCAACTATTTTGGCATTTTTATTGGCGGTGAGCTGGTGGCCATGGCCGGGCGCAGGTTACAGCCTTTACCCTATATGGAAGTAAGCGCCGTTTGCAATCACCCCGATCACCTGGGGAAGGGTTACGCCAGCCGCCTTATTATGCACCAGGTGCGGCTGATTAAAGAAGCAGGCGGAGTCCCGTTTTTACATGTGCTGCAAAGCAACACAAATGCCATTCAAGTATATGAAAAACTGGGCTTTGTCACCCGTACTGCAATGAATATCTGCGCAATAGTTAAGAATTAATCAACGTAAAACTTTTGTTAATTAAGTGTGTAAATTACAAGTAATGTGCTATGTTTGTTATTCCCGATAATAAACCTATACATTCCGGATATGAATATCAAAACAGGATTTGCGCTTTTAAGCTTACTTACATTGCTGCTAAAAAGCCAGTGCATTTGCGCACAGCAGCAAACCGCCACCATCAACATAGATTTAAATGCCGAAACCGGCAACATGAGCCCCGTTTGGGCATGGTTTGGGCACGATGAGCCCAACTACACCTACATGAAAGATGGCCGCAAACTGCTTTCCCACCTGGCCGCTTTAAGCCCCACACCGGTGCATATGCGGGTACATAACCTGCTTACCACCGGCAATGGCGAGGCCGCCCTCAAGTGGGGATCGACTAATGCGTATACTGAAGACGCTGAGGGGAAGCCCGTTTACAACTGGCACCTGGTTGATAGCATATTTGATACTTATATTAAACTGGGCATGAAACCCTACGCCCAGATAGGCTTTATGCCCCAGGCCCTATCCACCCATCCCGAGCCTTACCGCCATCACTGGAAACCGGGCGACGACTATAATGATATTTACACCGGCTGGGCCTATCCGCCTAAAGATTACAACCAATGGGAAGAACTGATATACCAGTGGGTAAAACACTCGGTTGCCCGCTATGGCAAAAAAGAAGTAGAAAGCTGGTACTGGGAAGTATGGAACGAGCCCAACATTAGCTATTGGAAAGGCACTATGCCCGAGTTTTTTAAGATGTATGACTACGCCGCCCAGGGCCTGCGCAGGGCTTTACCGACCGCCAAAATTGGCGGCCCCGAAATAGCAGGCGGATCGAGCCAGAGCGGGATGAAGTTTTTGAGGGCATTTATTGAACATTGCCTCACCGGCACCAACTATGCCACCGGCAAAACAGGCTCGCCGTTGGATGTTATTTCCTTTCATGCCAAGGGGCAGCCTACATTGGTTAATGGCCACGTACGCATGAATATGGCCCCGCAGATGTGCGATATCCGTGAAGGCTTTAAAATAGTGGCATCGTACCCGCAAACCAAAAACATCCCCATTGTTATCGGCGAATCTGACCCGGAAGGCTGCGCGGCCTGCGGTATGGCCACCAATCCATCCAACGCATACCGCAACGGCACCATGTATTCCAGCTATACAGCGGCGTCGTTTGCGCGCAAGTACTTACTGGCCGACTCGTTGGGGGTAAACTTTATGGGGGCGGTATCCTGGTCGTTTGAGTTTGAAAACCAGCCCTGGTTTTATGGGTTCAGGGATTTGGCTACCAACGGGGTTGATAAGCCGGTGCTTAACGTATTCCGGATGTTTGGGATGATGCAGGGCAAACGGCTTAAGGTTAACGCCAGTCAGATGTACCCGCTTACCGCCGTTACCGATTCGGGCATGCGGGGGGCCAACACCGATATTGGCGCGCTGGCCGCCAAAGGCAAAAAACAGGCAACCGTAATGGTATGGAATTACCACGACGATGATATCCAGGCTGCAGGGCAACCCGTAGCAATAACACTCAGCAACCTGCCCGCACGCACCGCAACCCTTGTACAATACCAAATTGATAACCAGCACAGTAACTCCTACGAGGTATGGAAAAAAATGGGATCGCCACAAAGCCCCACGCCCGACCAGGTAAAACAACTGGAGCAGGCCGGGCTACTGCAAACCGTTGGCAAACCCCAAAAAGTGCAGGTTAAAGCCGGGCTTTTAAATACCACCATTGCCCTGCCCCGGCAAGGTGTAGCTCTGTTGAAGTTAAACTGGGAGTAAGTTTTGAGTCTGAAGTCTTGAGTTCTGAGTCTTGAGTCTGAAGTCCTAAGTCAAAAAAAACTTTCCTGACTTAAGACTTTGGACTTCAGACTTAGAGCTTCAATCAATAGCCCCATATATAAACCAGCCATTCAATAGCAGGTAAACCGCCAGCAACACCTGTGCGCATATAAAATCAAAGCGTCTGGCCTTGGTTTCCTGGCCTTTTTTAATGAGCCGTAACGAGTACGCGGTGCAAATAATAATGCAGAGTATAAAAAACAGCGTTGTGCCATGCAGTGTATCCACCAGCGTAAAGGTAGTCGACTCGGGCAGCGACGAATCGATGATGTATTTGTTACCAATTACCGCAAACAGCGCGCCCACACTCAGCCCAAACCGCGAATCGATGCTATCGGTGTGGATATAAAAACACATATACGCTATCAGGAAGGCCACATACATACCCAGGAACATCTTCCAAAACAAGCCCATCGCGTCGCGGGCTATCTTCAGGGTAACTTTAAAGTTGCTGTATTCGGTATGGGGTTTGGCCAATGTGGTATCGCCAAAGCCGGTTTCGTATTTCTTGATGCCGGCAGCAATGCCCAGGCTGTCAACACGCCAGCCGCGCAGGGTAAAGCGGGGGTCGAAATGCTTGCCCAGCGTATCGGGCACAAATATCAGCGAGTGTGAATCAAACTGCGAATTCTCTATCGAGAAGCGCAGTTTCTGCTTATCAAAAGGGAAATTATTAATGGCCCAGGAGTCCTTCATTACACATTGCAGTTTCATGAGCAGGTACACCTTGCTGCCCGACGAATCGATGGTAGAAAACGATTTAGTAACCGTTTTGGCCTGCGGTACCTCCAGGTTTTGCACAAAATCAAAGTCGCGGTTTTTGTATTTAAGCCATAACCAAAGGTCAATGGTGTACTCTTTATCCTTAAAGTTAATGTCGTGAATACTGGTAATGTACACCCCGGTTTTCACCGTATCGGCGTGTGGCTTGCTGGCATGGGCGGCCGTGCATGCCAGCAGGAGTACCAGTGCAAAAATCAGCTTGTTTTTCAAGGGCAATGGTTAAAATAGTTGCGACGCTAATATAACAAAATAGCCGGGCAATACCGGCGTTGGTTTTAAAAACCCTCCATCGCCCCAATTTTTATGTACTATACAAAAAGCTTTAAAATGATCCGGAAATATCCAAAAAAGTTTCAAAAAGTTCCAAAAAAACACACAAATAGCATATAAATTCAAACCGGTAATTCCCTTAAAAAACGGCCCGTTTTTGGCAGGTTATTAATTGTTATTTTCACACTTAAACAAGTAAAAAGCCCAAAATAGCCACACTTCTACCCCACTTCCGGCACCCCCGAAACACCCCAAACCAACCCGCCGCGGCACCGAAGCGGCACCCTTATGGCACCAAACTTACACCATAAAAAAACATGCGGGCGTTGCCCCCGTTGGTAGAAACGGGGCCCGGGCTGTACGCTCATACTACACCGGCCTTAGGCGCCGGGCCGGTATCCGCTGCCATCCCTAACGCAGGCTGCGGGGTACATAATTTTATGTGATTATAAGTTGTAGAATCCGGGAATTCCGAATTTGCTTTTCCCAGTTCCCTCCCATCGGGAGGGGCGCGATAGAATGCGGGCAAAGGCAGGGAGGGGTTAATGAACTATTTGCTTTCGGGGGAACGATTTAGCAAAACAAAGACTATTGTTTGCTCCGCGTCATGTTTTGTGGGTCACGAAAATACTTTGTAGAAATTACAACACCGGCCCGCTCAATTGCCGCGGGAGGGCTGTTACTTTGTCTTGATACAAAGTAACCAAGACCGAGCGTAGCGAGATAATGAGCACCAAAAAAGCCAATAACAAGCGAATAAATCAAGTCACCAGAAATGCTTCTTTGCGCTCCTGGCATTTGCCCTGCAAAACGGGCAAAACCTGGGCTGGAATTATTTTGCCCCCGAGGCTCCTTTCCCACGCGCATGCAAAAACTTCCTATGCCCTGCAGCCGCACTACCCCGCATTGTTTTGCCCGTTTTCGCCCGAAGCTGTTCTGCTGACACTTTGGGGAACAGGAGAACTTTTTCGAATTCCAAAGGCACTTTCCCCAGTTCCCTCCCTTGGGAGGGGCGCGATAGAAATGCGGGCAAAGGCAGGGAGGGGTTAATGAACTATTTGCTTTCCGGGGAATGATTTAGCAGGACAAAAACCATGTCATTGCGCCAAGCTATATTGCCGACTTCATGTTTTGTGGGTTAAGAAATTACTTTGTAGAGACTACAACTTTGGCCCGCTCATGGCCGCGGGAGGGCCTAGTTCCTTTTGTCTTGTCAAAAGGAACCAAAACCGCTGTCACCAGAAATGCTTCTTTGCGCTCCTGGCCTTTGCCCTGCAAAACGGGCAAAACCTGGGCTGGAATTATTTTGCCCCGGCACACTTTGTCCCTACGCACATGCAAAAACTTCCTATGCCCTGCAGCCGCACCACCCCGCATTGTTTTGCCCGTTTTCGCCCGAAGCTGTTCTGCTGACACTTTGGGGAACACGATGCCCTTTCGAATTCCAAAGGCTCTTTTCCCAATTCCCTCCCTTGGCAGGGGCGCGATAGCAATGCGGGCAAAGGCAGGGAGGGGTTAATGAACTATTTGCTTTTAGTGGAACGATTTAGCAAAACATGTCACTACGCCAGCATCATCGCTCTGCTTCATGTTTTGTGGGTTACGAAAATACTTTGTAGAAATTACAACACCGGCCCGCTCATGGCCGCGGGAGGGCCTATTTCCTTTTGTCTTGGCAAAAGGAACCAAAACCGCTGTCACCAGAAATGCTTTGCGCTCGGGGCCTCTGCCCTGCAAAACGGGCAAAACCTGGGCTGGAATTATTTTGCCCCGAGGCTCCTTTCCCAACGCGCATGCAAAAACTTCCTATGCCCTGCAGCCGCACCACCCCGCATTGTTTTGCCCGTTTTCGCCCGAAGCTGTTCTGCTGACACTTTGGGGATCACGAGAACTTTTTCGAATTCCAAAGCCACTTTCCCCAATTCCCTCCCTTGGCAGGGGCGCGATAGCAATGCGGGCAAAGGCAGGGAGGGGTTAATGAACTATTTGCTTTCCGGGGAACGATTTAGCAAAACATGTCACTACGCCAGCATCATCGCTCTGCTTCATGTTTTGTGGATTACGAAATTACTTTGCAGAAGCTACAACATCGGCCCGCTCATGGCCGCGGGAGGGCTGTTACAAGTGACTTAACCTGCAAGCAGCCGCGCATACCTTGTGCTAAAATAGGGTAGCTTAAAAAAATAAAGAGCAAAGCTACAGTTACAAAGAAACCGGCTAAATAATATTATTTTTAAAACCGATTATTTACGGAATGCCATAAAATGAATTTAGAACGCTATCAATATTTTAACAGTAATGATTATCATGATTATGAATTTTATAGCGAGGGGCCCAATGGACGAATTAGTAAAATGGTTACTTTTTCCCGTATCCCAAATACCAACCCGGCTATTTATAATTTAGCATTTGGCGATCTAAATACCGATACCGGGGAATTGGACGATACCGTAATTAGTAATAATCAGGACAGAGATATAGTATTGGCCACTGTAGCCAACACTATTGCGGAGTTTTGTAACCATCATGGTAACCATTACATCTATGCCAAAGGCAGTACGCCGTCCCCTACAAGGCTTTATCAAATGGGTATAACAAGCTTATGGCAAGAAATCAGTATAGATTTTGAGGTGTACGGACTTAAAGATAACGACTGGTGGGATTTTGAACCCAACAGTTATAATTATGATGCTTTTTGGGTAAAGCGTATGTAATTGATTAAATTTGGATAACTAAAGAAGAAAAGGAAATAAAATGGCAACGATAACAAATAGCTTATCTGTAAAAAAAGGATTTGGTGCCGGTACTGTCAGCGACCAGGTTAAAAGTCATGCTAATGATCCTTTCGTGGTAAAAAAGGTCGAGGAAGCCACCAAGACCATTCTAAGGGTTGACTTGCCGGGCAAAAAAAAGAAATAGCGTATTTGACGGTTTATAAATTAAAGGCTGGATATTTAATCCGGCCTTTTCTCTTTTTAGTGGTATTTGTAATTATAGCAAGCCTATTGATCTGTCTGACCGATAAGTAGAATCTAATCATTACCATTAATTACACTCTAAAAATTCCCGGGCGGCAGTAATAGACGGATTTCTTTTAAACGATATCTTGTACCAAACAAGCGCTGTACCAAAACTATCCCGGTTACACAGCCCCGAAAGGGCGGCATCCAACTGCGATGGGCATCGCCCATCGATTAAAAATGCATCAACCAACAGCCCTGAAAAGGGTGACATATCAGCCGCCGAACTTTGCGTAGGGGCTAAACTACATACAAGCTGTACTGATCTTCGTGCAGGTTATTAAGGCGGTGCATCTACCTTTCAAAAAAATAGCTACCATGCTAAAATGTTTTAGCATAGGTGTTGTGCCCAGGTTTTGCGATGACCAACCTGTAATTCACGATAGGTTCCGGCTATAAAGGCGCAAATACCCTAATTTGCAGGCTGCCACGCAACACTTGGCTAAAAGGACTTAATTATCAAGTTATTGTTATCGAAAAGCCTATAGAAATTAGTTGGCTTTTCGATATATTTGTACTCCTTAACCTTAAAAAATGAAGTACGTTATACCATTCCTGATAATATTGGCTTTAACATCCTGTAAATCAAAAGAGGAACAACTTAAAGAGAGTATTCTGCCAGTTTTAACGAATGCTATTATTCAAGATAGTTTAGTTCACAAAATCGACTCAATCAAAATATTAAAAATCGATACCCTAACAGATTCATTATATGCCGAGCGGCGACTGCTAAATAAATCAAAGCTTTTTGACTACTATCTTTCTCGATCTAAAATGTATCAAACACAAGCTGAATTAGATGGTCGGTCTGCAAAACTTAGTCAACAACAATCGACTTTATATTATGAGTATCTAAACTCCTCAACACTGGGTAGCATGTCAGCAGATGATGCGAAATCAAAAATTGCAAGCCTTAAAGAAAATTTGGATAAAAGTACTGTTTACATTGATTCTGCCAAAAAAGTAAACGCCGAAATGCAGAGGATTGAAAACGACTTAAAAATCAGGAAAAACAAACCAAAGGGTTTTAGGGGTTTTTTAGTCACTTTCAATTTATTAGGTACCGACAAGAAAAATATGGAAATTAAAAAAGATACTATGTTACTTTATTTATCACCTGCTTTAAGGGTTTTGCCAATAAATAAAATTTAGGGCTTTCCTTTAGCTCCGATGGCGCAAGTGCCGGGATGGCAAGAAGCCATACGTAATTAAATCGTTTTGGCTTGGCGTGTTTACAGAATTGGACTTTGTTGGCGACAACGCCAACAAAAATTGGCACGTGAAATGGCTCAAATATCTTATATTTTTTTGGCTATACGTGAGCTGGCTGGTAACAACATCAAAAAGGCCGAAGGTTACAAATGTCATCGGCCCGATTTTGTACTAATGCCAAAGATGCTTCGGTTTTCAGCGACAGCATAAGGGATAACGAGTTTGTTGGAGGACAACTCCAACAAAGTGCGAGCCATACGTAATTAAATCGTTTTGGCTTGGCGTGTAAAGTGGCTTAAATATTTTCGTGTTTTTTTACTATATGTTGGCTGGCTGGTAACAACATCAAAAAAAGGAGGTTACAAATATTCGCCAACCCAATTTTAGGCTATTGCGGAAGATGCTACGGTTTTCCGGGATAACATAAGGAGTAACCAGTTTGTTGGATGACAACTTCAACAAACTGCAGGTAGGAACACCAGGGAGGGCAGAGTTTTTGGTGTTGTTCTCCAACATAGTAGAACTACAAATAGGCGCAGAATGATATTGGATCTGACGTAGCAATCAGTCCTTGCTGGCCCGTGGGTCGACAAGGACTGACAAAATTTATTTTACCCCGTGTTAATTTTTGACAGGGCTTTTTGTTTAGAAGTTGCTAAATTATGGCTTTGCATTTCCGCTGCCATATCTAAGATTTACCTCATTCCTCAGTTTGATGTTTTGGGCAATAAAGTTATTACTATCTAACTGACGAGAAACGGAATTATAAACCTCTCTGTTATTTTTCCTGTCTCTAATAGTGACAATTGCACAAAACTCCTGAGAAAGTTCAATACTATCGTCATTGGCAGCTTTAGCTTCGGCATAGGCATTAAATAACCCTTCTAAACGAAAAAACCATTTTTTTGGCACAGTTAGGGCCTTAACTGAATTGCTTTCCGTAAGTTCAGTAAGATCTATAGCATATTTTTTAAGCGGATGGAACTTTTTGCCATAGTTTCTTAACACACGCTCGTTTGAAAAACGATTCAACGGGCTATCCATCACCCGTTTACTGTAAAGTGCTTCTCTTAATAAATTTAATGCACCATCAGGCCCAAACTCATTTAGAATATGCCGCATTGATATATCCCTTTCCTTTATTTTATCATAAGTACCAAAAGACACGTCAATGTTCGACTGGCAATATTCCGTTGCACTGCTGCTATCTAAAAGTGGCGATGCAACCAAAGTAATTATAACTTCACCATAGTATAAACCATTTTCGACCATATCCGTTGGGTAAGGAAAATCTAGAATTTCGTAGTAACTCCCTTTGGTAATTGTATCCTGTAAAATAAGCGTGATTTCATTGGGCGAATTGTAAAGTATGTTATTAACATCGTCTGGTAGGCCATAGCCCATTGACTTAATCTTTTCGACCGCATTAAGGCTGACAGTAGATGGATATTTTGCTGAATGTACGATTAGTGCCTTTAATAGCAGCGGATTAAAATTCTCTGCAATCTTGTGATCTAAGCCTGCAGTTAAAGCAGTTACACGAGGCGTTGAAAAACTTGTACCGACATTGCTCACGATTTTACCATCTGTCGCAAATGAATATACACCAGAGGTACTTAGGCGCCCACCTGGTAATTTACCTGCGTTTCCGCCATAATGGGTTACGTCAGGCTTTATCAAATGATTAGGGCCAAAGCCGGTCCTGCTAAATGGCGACGGCCAATCAACTTCAGCGATATCGTTAAGACCTTTTGTATGGGCAATGCTGCCAACAACCAACGAACGTAATGTGTCTGCTGATTTCGGTATCCTTTGCGGCGTGGCCGGTATTATAAAGTTTTGGCAATTCCCCGCGGACTTACAAATCACGATATCGTTTTTCTGCTGTATGTTATCTAGAAACTTGCCAAAATCTGAAAAATCGTGCAGGTCACACTCCATTTTTAGGCCGCCCGAAAGGTTCCAAATTTTTATATCTGGCTTTGAATTTATTGCCTCCCTGATATTTTCGATTAACTGGTCTTCATCAATACCTTCCTTTCTTAAATCAGGAAATACAGTTGCACTATATAACATGCATCCGTCAACCCCAGTCCACGGCCTACTTTCCAATTCATCACCATAAACAATTATACCAGCTACGAAAGTACCATGGGACCTGTCCATTAAATCTTCAGGATAAGGCGAAAACGAATCAGGCAATAACCAAGGCTTTAGGTGTTCATTGGCTTCAATTCCAGAATCCAATACGCCTACAATTGGATATTCAACTCCTTTTATTGGCAACTTAATTTCCACGGCTTTATCCGCTTCTACAAAATCCATCCCGATAGTTACTTTAGGCATCGGTGTAATTGAATAAAGCGCTTCAAAATGTTCTATTTCATGTAACTGGTCAATCGTTACGTTTTCCAGTTTATAGATAGTTAAATCATCAGCATATTGTACTTTTTTGAATGCAATATCCCGCAACTCTAAACTTTCTCTAAAAAGCTGTTCTACAATTCGATTAAGATTGTAATCGTTGTAATTAAACAACCTGGCCTTTAGTGTACCTCCATCCTCTGTTTCCACAAACGGGCTATAAACATGTATTTTATCTATTGAGGCTAAACCATGCGCGTTATCATCTATAAGGCGCAGATTTCTGGATATATTATCTGCATCCTGCATATTGTCAACTTTAATAAGCAGATCACATTCATCAGACATACCCACAAAATTGAATTTATGGTTAACATTAAATATTTTACCCACGTGGCTGCGGTGCGTTTTTGCGATTGCTTTTTCGTTAAGTGTTACCTTCACTACAGCAGGCAAATGATTTTGACGTTGCCTTCTTTCTGTCAATATTGATTTAGTAACCTCCATCACACTGATGAATTGAGCCGACCGCTCTATCAATTTCTCACGACTTGGTGCCCATTTTGGCAATTCATCATTGGACATACCTTCAGTACGACGGTCATCCACCTCGTCGCGTTTTTTAAACAGCTTGATGGGTAAGTTTTTATTTTCCATAGTATTCTATTTTAGGACGTTCCTTACTTGTCTGATAGAGATATTGCACAATTCACTAATAACTGTTTGGGCAACCCCCTGGGTATTTAGAAAATTAATTAGTTGTTCCTGATTGTAGGCACCATGCTGATTGGAAAGAAATATCTGAAAGATAAAATCTTCAAAACTTATAGTGTTCTTTGATGATATGATATTCTTTGCAATCGTATTTTGCGCGATAGACCTAATATTAGCTGGTGATAACCCCTCTAGCAAACCAATCGCTTTATCTATTTTTTTACTGTCTGATAAAAACTCACACTCATAATTCTTAAAATACAGCTCAAGAAGATCCGGTATCTCATCTTTACCTGGCAGTCCTATTTCAATAATATGATTGAACCTGCGCCAAATAGCTTTATCTAATAACTCATGATGGTTTGTTGCAGCAATCAAAATATTATTACTTGTAAACTCATCGATATTCTGTAACAGACTATTGATCACTCGTTTTAATTCTCCAAGTTCATGCTGATCGTCACGCGCTTTAGCTATCGCATCAAATTCATCCAAAAAGAGTATGCAGGGTGTTTTGCTGGCAAATTCAAATACTTTTCTTATGTTTTTTGAGGTGTTACCTAACAACGACGACACCAGGGAATCAAGCCTTGCCACAACTAATGGAAGATTCAGTGTTTTAGATATATAGCGCGCTATTGTAGTTTTACCACAACCAGGAGGACCGTACAACAACAAAGATGAATTCACGTCAAGCCCTGCTGATCGTAAAATGTTTTGGTGGGCGTTCATTGTAACAAATTGTCCAATGGCGTTTTCCAATTGTTTTGAGAAAACGAGATCAATCTGGTTATCATTGGGCATAACAAAATCTACAATATTTAATCTAGTCTCCTGATCAACCGGGGTTGCAACGAGTTGATCGAGATACACGGCTTGCGATTTGGTATTCTTTAATAGACTATTTATTTTTTCAGATAGTTTCCCGTCACCACCTTTTGCAAGATTTTCGGCAAGCATTCGCGCATAGTTAGATACTTTTTGAGTGTCTTTATTTAAGCCACCTTCAATAATTTTAATAATTTCAGTATACATGCTTTCAATTGATGTGTACAAATATATAAATAATCGTAATTAAAGTTACAATAAATGTAATAAAAATAACGAATATCGTAATTATTAAAGCAATAATCGCAATTAAAATACCACAACACACTACAACACAACTACTTATTTACGAAAAACCTCAGCAGTGTCAGACACTCCTCCCGCCACCCAGCTCTCCCCATGCAAATCACGATATTTTATGAAGCATTAAGCCCACTCTTCGGCGTTCGCGTTATGGAAATAAATGTCGACCGCCGCCGCCTCGGTAATGCCGGGATGTGCCCATACATATTACAGCGTTATAATAACCCGCAAAGCCAAACACTCCCCAACTTCCGCATGAGGGATTGAAGTGGGTACCGGCCTGTGGCTAATGCCTTGCGCAGTATGAACGGAAAGCCCGGCCCCTGCTTCTACCGGCGGGGGACATGCCCGTTTTAGTATCAAGTAGTAAGTAGCAAGACTTTTTTTGGCTTCCTTACGGGGCCGGGATGCTTTCAAATTCTGAAAAAAAAAATCAGGGTTCACTTCCTTAACACTGGGATTTGCAGGGTGGAGAACCCCCTCCCTACCCTCCCTGGGGAGGGAATCGCACATGCCTGGGCCTTTTAATTCTAAAATAAAAAAATCCGAAATCGAACATCCGAAATCCGAAATCAAACTACACCCCTTCCTTAATACCCGTATGTTTTTTAATAACGGTTGATAGCTGCTGCGGGTTGAAGGGTTTCAGGATGCAATCGTTAAAGCCGCTGGCCAGCAGGTCGGCAAGCATTTTTTGATCTACCAGCGAGGCGGTGAAGGCGATGACGGGTACCTGCGGGTATTTCTTTTTGATTTCGAAAACGGCTTCGTAGCCGTTCATTACCGGCATTTCCAGGTCGAGCAGTACCACATCATAGTGGGGGAAATCTTCCAGCCGGGCCAGGGCTTCCACGCCGTCGTAGGCGGCATCAACGGTGGCGCCAAAGCCGGTGAGGGCCTTTTTGGCTACCATCATGTTTATTTTGTTGTCTTCGGCCAGTAGTACCCTTAGCAATTTAAGGTCGCCGTTGCCTGCTGCGGGCTTTAGCGGTATAGGAAGCGGCGCCGCATCGGCAATGCCAAACGTTAAACCGAACGAAAACTTGCTGCCCATGCCTTTTTCGCTCTCGAGCGATAGTTTGGACCCCATCATCTGCAATATGCGGTTGCAAATGGTAAGGCCCAGGCCGGTGCCGGTAAGCTCGCGGGTGCCCTCGTGGTACACCTGCCAAAAGCCCTCAAAAATCTTTTCCTGGTCGGCCTTATCAATGCCGATGCCGGTATCTTCAATCACAAAGTCGACGGTTATCAGCTTGTCGGTTTTTTTAAGGCAGGTGGCTTTTAGCTTTACGTAGCCGTTGCCGGTAAATTTAAGGGCGTTGGCAAAAATATTGTTGAGCACCTGCGTAAGGCGCATATCGTCGGCCAGTACCAGGGTATCCAGTTGCCGGTCAATCTCGGCCAGTACCTCCACATTGCTGTTTGCTGATAGCACTTTAAAGGGCAGGCATACATTGAGCAAAAAGTTGCTTAAATTGATGGTGACGGGGTGCAGCTCCAGTTTGCCGGCCTCTATCTTGTTAAAATCGAGGATATCATTTACCTGCTGCAGCATATGGTCGGCCGAGTTTTGGAGGATGCTGATGTACTCGGCCTGGCGCGTGGCCGAGTTTTCCTGTTTCAGCAGGTTTACAATACCGATGATGCCGTTTAAGGGGGTGCGCAGCTCGTGCCCCATGGTGGCCAGGAACTGAGTTTTGGTATTAATAACCCGGTTGCTTTGGGTAACAATCTCTTCGATATACTTTTTTTCGAAAAACGTGTACAACGCCGCCAGCACAATGGTTGAGCCAAGCGCCGTAAAGCGGTTGACCAGGGCCAGCCGCGCTGCCTGCCCGGGCGTAAAACTGGCCAGCGGAGGTACGTAATTGCCAATAACAATACAGGCAACAAAGGCAAATATCATGATGCCCACAAAAATGCCGGGCTTTTTGGCGTGCTTATGCTTCAGGTCGACAACCAGCGGTACGGCTATCAGGGCGGGGAAAAAGAAGAGGTACTGGTCGGTTTGCAAGCCTTCAAGCAGCACCAGGCAAACCAGCAGCCCGCATATGACCGAAAATATGGATATGGTAAGGTCTTTAATGGCATCCTGCCATTTTAACACCACAAACATTAAAATAGCCAGGCAAAAGCAAGCCAGCAAAAACGACGACACATACATGCCGATAAAGGCATCATAAACCGACAAAAACACCCCCAGCGACAAGGCCGAAAGCCCCAGCTGGTAAGTGCGTTTGGATACTTCCTTTAAATCAAACAAAAGATCCTGGCGCGTAGCGCCCGCATTAACCGGCTGATGGTATTTATCGGTAATTTTATCCATAGGGGTAAGCAGGCCCGCTGCTTTGATTAAATGTGATGTTTGTATTTTGCCAAAAGAATTTTAACGGTTGTAAGTGAAGTACTTACAACCGTGTGTAACAAGTATTTGGCTTTGTAAAAGTACTTATATATTCTTGAAAAATTGTAATGGGAATGGGAGTTGAATGTCATGCCGATTGCTATGTCATCTTTATAACGCTCACCTCTGTCATGCTGAGGTACGAAGCATCTATTGACGAACTTTTCTTTCGGTCATGCACGGCTGATAGATCCTTCGTTCCTCAGGATGACAGGAAAATTGGATACTGTGCTTACAAGCCGCTATTAAAAACCGATAAGCAAACTCCCCCCTCCCCCTTTGTAACAAAACTTTAACCTAATTTAACTATTATAAGTTTGGTGGTTTGCGTTTGCTTTCTTTATTTTATGAAATTAATGCTGACATTGTTATACCCACCCAAAACCTGTAAGCTATTGCTGCTTACCTGCTTTTTAGTTTTCGTGTTTCCCGCGGTAGTTTGCGCGCAAAATCTTTTTTTGCAAAAGATTGAACTGTGCAGCGCCGAAAATTATTGTATCGACTGCGGCAGCCCCAAAGCTACCTGCAGCCAGTTTACGCTCGACCAGCTGTGCGACCGTATTAACCGCAAATATTCGTTTAAAGATGCCAATGGCTCGCTCACTTTCCAGGTACTGGTTGAGCCTTCGGGCTTTAGCTGCGTGCTAAGCCATACCGATGTTACCAACAGCCCCCTTACCGCCGATATCATTCGCCTGCTAAACGGCAGCCTGTGGAAAGCCGCTGTTGACCATGGCAAACGGGTGGCATCATCGGTAAATGTGCAGTTTAAAATAGCTTTTGGTCGTATTTCGGCCCAGATGCTGCGGATGGACCTGGAGCAAATGAAACCGGCCGGCCCGCCAACAATTTACAACACCAGTACCCAGTATACCAACCCCTCGCTCAACAGTTACGAGTTTACCAAGTGGACCAAATACGATTCGCCCCTGCCCGATAACGTAAGCCAATCGAGCGCGGTTGATGCCACCGACGTACTTTGGTATGCCACCGCCCACGGCCTTACCCGTTTTGATGGTACTACCTTTAACCCGGTTAATGAGTACAACTCCCCCTTTACATCCGAAACCGCCGTGCAGGAAATTACTGTTGATAAGGAGAACGCCAAATGGGCCTATATTGACAACGGCATATACAAATGCACCGATGCCGGCTGGCAGGTGTACGATTTTAAAAAGTTTATAAAAAGCCCGGTCACCAGTATTATAAAAAGCCGCAACGGCGAACTGCTGTTTACCACCAAAGATGGTATGGTAGTAGTGCGTAAAGATAAAGTGGTGGTGCTGAACAAGAAAACCATCCCGCTGCTGCCCTCAAGCAACGTAACTTTTGCTTATGTAGATAACCGCAAACGCCTGTGGATTGGTACATCAAAGGGCACTATCCTCATCGAGAAAGACCTGCTGCCAACTACTTTTACCACATCCGATTCGCCATTGAAAAACGCCAGCATATCCGGTGCCGCCGAAGATGAGCAGGGCAACCTCTATTTCTCGCTGATAAGCACCGCCAAAGGCGCGGCCGACGATGATAACGAAGGCATCGCCGTACTACGCCCCGATGGCACCTGGCTGCACTTAACCGACAAAAACTCGGGCATGCCATCAAACCATGTAACCAGCATTATGTACGATAAGTTTGAACACGTACTATGGCTGGGCACCGATCAATCGGGCCTGGTGCGGTACGATTTAAAAAACAGCTGGGAAAACTATAACAACGCCAACTCGCCCGCCCCCGGCTTTAAAATTTACCAGGTGGTGCAGGATTCCAAAGGGGTTATTTATGTTACCACGGCCAATGGCTTGCTGAGGATCAGGAAAAGAGGAACGTTTTGAGTTAGATGTGAGATGTGAGATGGAATTAGCCGGTGGGAACGCTGGTTAATACTCACCCGGCGAGGCTACGCCCGCCACCCTCTCTTCGGCTTCGCCGGAAAGAGGGGCTTGGAAGTGTTTTATTAGTGTTCGGATAAATATTATTATATACTCAATCGTGCAAGCCCCTCTTTCCAACGAAGTTGAAGAGAGGGTGCCCCAGCGCAGCGTCGGGCGGGTGAGTCTTCGCCGCCAAACCCTACTTACTACTTACAACTCACCACTCACCCCCTCAACCTCACATCATCCGCCACAATCCGCTCTATCATTATACTGTGTGTGCCGGTGGTATTTTCGTCAAAAGCATTTACATCTATAGCGCCGTAATTGTTAAGTGCATCAACAGCCTCCTGGGCCAGCCTGGCCGATGGCGCGTGCACCGTTACAATGGTGCCGTTACGGCCTGCCGTGGCATGGGCTTCGGCCTCGTGTTGGTTATCAAACAGGTGGTTAAAAAACGCGGCTATACGGTCAATGGTACCGGGCTCGTGCACCTCATGGCCGGGCAGGGCTTTGTGGGTGTGCTGGTCTAAACTATCGGCGTCAAACTCGTTGCCCAACAAGTACTCGCACACGTCGTCGGCAAGGGTAATATCTTCAAAAATACCTACTACTGTAATCATACGTTAGTAATAGGTGGTTGGGGTAAATTGTTTGAGGTGTTGAGTCGGGAAAGTCGGAAAGTCCGGAAGTCGGAAAGTCCGGAAAGTCAAAAGCAGTCACTATGCAAATAATTCAAAAGTCTCAAATCTAACATCTCATATCTAAAACAGGGCGTTTCCCGCTGGTAGAAGCGGGCCGGGCTTTCCCCTCATACGTGCACATGGCCTTAGTCGCGGCCAGCACTTATGCCCCTACGCGGCCGGTATCCGGTACAATCCCTAACGCTGAGGTTGGGGTGAAGATATTGAACATACTCCCAGCCGGTGATTTTTTGTTATCAGTAGCGAACAGGTTTTCTTTTTCTATTTTAGGATCGGCCCTTATGGGGTGTATTTTATGGCGAAAATAAAAAATACGCTTTCTTATTACACAGAAATCAACGACTTCCTGGCCTCTATCCCATGGCCCGGACGCACAACCGATCCGGATTTTTACTGCCTGAGGCTAAAGCCACTTGATCAGGACCTGCAGATATACCGCCCACCTTTTAAACGTTCATTTTATTTTTTTGCCTTACTATTCAATTCCGGCAAAATCGAAGTTAACTACGGCGATCAAACCATTCACGATCCTGACTCTTATCTTGTTTTTCATTCGCCCAATCTTGTATATAGCTTTGCGCATAACAATGCCCTGGAGGGTTATGTAATTTATTTTAAGCCCAAATGCTTCTTGTTCTTCAAACCAGACTTTCACCAGCAATTCCCCCTTTTTAATGTGTTACATACCAACCTGTTTAGGTTTGGCCATGACACATTTAAACAGTTGGCGCCACATTTTGAAACTGTATTTACCAGCTATGAAAGGTCGGCCAAGGCACAGCATATCGAAGCAAGAATAAAATTGCTTGGCTTACTATATTACCTGGAAGATTTTGCATTAGAAAAGAAAGAGGATATCCCGGTGGCCACAGCGCAGCAAATCCTGTTGCGTAAATTTATGCAGTTAATTGATAATCACTATATCAATAAGCGCACCGTGCAGGAATATGCAGATCTGCTTTCGGTTACCGCTAATTACCTATCCCAATCAGTCAAACAGGCCTCGGGCAAAAACGCGCTTGCTTTTATTACCGAACGCCTGGCCCGCGAAGCCAGGTCGCTCATGCAATACACCGATTTTACGGTAGCCGAGATTGCCTATCAACTCAACTTTTCGGACCCGGCTAATTTTGGCAAATTCTTTAAAAAGCATGTAGGCTTGTCGCCTTCGGAGTTCCGGAACCAACGCAGGTAATTAAATTGACCTGTTTATCCAAGTTTTCGACCAAATCTTCCGCGTAAGTTTAAGTTTTTTTGTGACAATAAATTAAATAACGTTATGAACTACAACCCTGCTGTGGATGCTTACATAGATAACTCAGAAGATTTTGCAAAACCTATTCTTGAGCATTGGCGCCGCCTTATTCATGAACATTGCCCTAATGCCGAAGAGGCTATAAAATGGAGCCTGCCCCATTTTGAATACAACAACGATAACATGTGTGTTGTGGCATCCTATAAAAATCATTGCTCTTTTACGTTCCTGAAGGCCGAACTGATGACCGACCCGCGTTTGAAGGCAGGTAAGGACCTTAAACCAATTCAACGATTTTTAGGAAAGATCAGCAAAATAAGCGACCTGCCGCCCGACGATGAATTTATAGCCATGCTTAAAGAAGCCATGCAGTTAAACGAAATGGGCATCAGGATAAAAAGAGACAAGCCCGAAGCTGATAAACCCAGGGTACTGGTAACGCCCGATTATTTGCTGGCCGCATTAGTAGCTAACCCCAAAGCAAAGGAAGTTTTTGAAAGCAAATCCAACTCATTCCGCAAGGAATATATTATTTGGATTACAGATGCCAAAACCGACGAAACACGACAAAAAAGAATAAATGAAGCTTTAGAATGGATAGCCGAAGGAAAAGGCAGATTTTGGAAACACCAAAAATAGATATCTTAAAATATCATACCATCCTGCCCTAAAAATATTGGAAAATAGAAACTTGAAGACCAGCCCGTTGTCCGAAGCCGGAAAGTTTGGAACTTATAAACATCCGGGAGTTGCATGTTTATTACTTTGCATGGCGTTTACCTATCAGCGTACGAAAATAACGCCAACAACCGACAAAACAAAGATGGCAACGGGCGAATTTACCGCGCCACCCGGCTTCAGGGATTAAACAGCTTCCAGTGTCCTTCGCTAATAACCTCAATGCTGTCGTCAGTCACTTTTATGGCGGTCTGATCGTCAATCGCGTATGACGGTGCAGCTATCGTAGCGGCCAGTTTTTGAATATTGTCCATAGAATTCGTCGGAAACCATTCATGATCTAAATGAGGGTGTAGCGCAAAATCAACCAGTTTTAGCGACTTATCGCTTTCGGCAGGTAAATTATGGTTGCCGTAGGTGGTTCCAAAGCGGGTCATGATCATGCTTCCGGCGCTTAAGCCTACATACACTATCCTTTGCAACAACGAGGGCAAAAGTTTTGCCAGGCCCGATTGCTGCATCCAGTAACACAAATACTGGCAATCGCCCCCGCCAACCAGCAAAGCGTCAGTCTCCTGCAACATGGGCAGCCAGAGCTCTTGTTTGATGCTTGGCAGAGCAGTAAGTTCCAGTATTCCTAAGGATTTCCAACCCAGATTGCAAAAAGGGTCGCCTAACTGCCCGCAAATTACCTTGCGTGATATATCGGCCCCGCCGGCTATGGCGTATATGGCGGTAGGGATAAAAATGGCGCGGGCTTCGGCAACAGGTTTCCCCAGTAATTCAACGAGCGCGTTATGGATGCTCGCATTGCTTATGCCTGCAGAAGTGAGAAGCAGCTTCATAATATTCCAAATTAAACGGTTAAAATTATTATATAAAATTAAACTGAAGAAAGCAAAAGCATGTGGGGCAATCGCGCCAATATGGAGGTATTTTGCGGCGATATTCACATTGGTATAGAGCTGTTTAATGTACTTTTTTTTAGGAATCCGTAAAGAATGGCTGGTGACACCTGAGTTCAAACCTTGCGATCAAATGAGAGAACACATTTTCTCAGCGCTTGTCCAATTTCAAAAACCTCAATTGTTATCGGGTTATAATTCATAAATTCAGTAACAATTAAAGCTTAAAAAAATGAACGAGTACGCGTTAATTATGAGACACGAGGATGGCACAAAGATAGCCTCGCCGGAGCAAATGCAAATATGGATGAAACAAACCATGGACTGGATTGGCAGTATTGCCGCCCAAAACAAATTTGTTAGCGGTACGGGCCTGCCTTTTGATGATGCCCGTGTGGTACACTCCAACAAAATGGTTACCAATGGCCCCTTTGGCGAGATTAAGGAAACTATAGGTGGTTTTATTGTGGTGAGGGCCGAATCTGCAGACGAGGCTGCTGAATTTGCAAAAGGCTGCCCGGTTTTGCAGGGCGAAGGTAATACGATGGAAGTGCGCCGCATTGCCAAAAATGATGGAACACACTAAAAGCTAAAAAAGCCTCTGTACATTTACAGGGGCTTTCCGTTTTATGGAACAACAGGAGTTGATACCACATTTATTCAGGTCGGAATACCGGAAGATTGTCTCGGTATTGTGCAGGCGCTTTGGGTTTGATGAGATGGAGACAGCCGAGGATATTGCCAGCGAAACCTTCCTTGCCGCCGCGCAAACCTGGGGGTTTAACGGCCTGCCCCAAAACCCTGTCGCCTGGTTGTATCGCGTTGCTCAAAACAAAGCAAAAAATTATTTACAGCGCCATTTAACCTTTCAAACTAAAGTCGCGCCCCAAGTCAAAAGCGATTTTTCAGAACACGATGAAACCGACATAGATTTGTCGCCGCAAAACATCAGCGATAGCCAGTTGCAAATGATGTTCGCCATTTGCCACCCCTCCATCCCTCCCGAGGCGCAGGTAGGCTTATCGCTCCGCATCCTTTGCGGGTTTGGTATTGACGAGATTGCCCAGGCTTTTTTGAGTACCAAGGAAACTATCAACAAGCGTTTATACCGGGCCCGCGAAAAGTTACGCGAGGAGAAAATTAAAATAGAACTTCCTGGCCCGGCAGAAATAGATAAGCGGCTGGACGCTGTATTGACAACCATTTACCTGCTGTTTAACGAGGGGTACTATTCCATCAGCCAAAATCAAGTGCTTCGCCAGGATTTGTGTTTTGAGGCCATCAGGCTATGCCAAATGCTTGCCGATAATGAGCATACCAATAAGCCCCCGGTTAATGCCCTGCTTGCGCTGATGTATTTTCATGCCTCGCGTTTTGATGCGCGGGTAAATGAAACCGGCGAAATCATTTTATATGATGACCAGGACACCAACCTGTGGAATATAGATATGATTCTCAAAGGTGGATATTATTTAAACAGATCGGCCATGGGCAGTACGCTTTCAAAATACCACCTGGAGGCCTCTATAGCCTATTGGAGTACGCAGAGGGCGGATACTAAAGAGAAATGGGAAAATATATTACAGCTTTATAATCGTTATTTACAGGTGGCTTATTCGCCTATAGCGGCACTTAACCGCACCTATGCCCTGGCCAAAGCAAACAGTAAGGAGGAAGCGATTGTTGAAGCCGAAAAATTGAACCTGACCGGCAATCAATTTTATTTTGCACTGCTGGGGCAGCTTTATACCGGCATTGATGATCAGAAAGCAAAAATAAACTTTCAAAAAGCCCTGGCTATCGCCAGTAACCCGGCAGATAAAAAAATCATCCAGAAAAAAATAGACGAACTTGAGGACTGATTGGCATACTGTTTTTTATTGTCTTATGTAAACTTTTTAGGATGATACAGCTTTGTACCGTTTTGAAAATCACACATCAGCTGCCCGCATTTGCGGCGCACAAAACCTTGCAATTTGAGACATTGGAACAGCGGTAGACTATTGACAACAGGGGTACAGAAAACTTGCGCTAAAGTTTAATTTACATTAGTTCGCCGATCCATTAATGACATGGTGTTCGACTTAGGCAAATCAATAAAGTTATTGGTTAATTCAAAATTACATTTAATTTGTATCTTAGTAAAAAGTCGTTCTTTACCCTCGATCAGTGGTTGTTACGCGATTAAAAACATAACAAAAGATTAAAACATACTAAAACTTAAGGTTGTAATCGTTTCGCCAAAGGCTACCAAATTATATTAGTTGTAGCATTGCGGATTATACTTAATTTTGCAAGCAAAAAAGTGCCAGGCCGTCGACCAGATATTGTAAAAGTTTATCGTATTGTTCATATCGATAATATAGAATATTTACTAACGCATGGTATGTTTAACAGGGATCATAGCATGGCTGATCCTGCCTATATTAATATAGGCGACAGTGACTTAATTGCTAAGCGACACGACTATCCTGTTGGGATCAATCCGCCGGGAGGTTCACTGGGAGAGTACGTTCCTTTTTATTTTGGACGACTATCACCTATGCTGTTGAATATAAAGACAGGATATCGTGGGATCAAAGAAAGACCGCAAACAGACATTGTCTATATCGTTTGTCGGGTGAATGACATTGTTGCGCATTGTAATGATTGGTGCTTTACGGAAGGCCATGCTAAAACGCGAATCACCACATTCTATAACGACTTAAACAATCTGGATGAAGTTCACTGGGATAAAGTTGACCTGCGATTTTGGCACAACAGTGAAGATGATTTTGACAGGATGCGCCACAAGCAGGCCGAGTTCCTGGTCAAAACACATATACCAGTTCAATGTATAGCCGGAATAGTTACATATAACAATGACGCTGCAAATCGCGTTCAAGTAATATTAAACGAATTGAACTTAGAAATGCCGGTAAGGGTTAATCCTAACGGGAACTATTATTATTAATGCAATATTTAAAAGGTAATCTATTAGACGCTAAGGCACAGGCATTAGTCAATACCGTTAACACCGTAGGGGTAATGGGTAAAGGCATTGCACTGCAGTTTAAAGAAGCTTTTCCCGAAAACTTCCGGCAGTATGCCGCCGCCTGCAAGCATAAGCAATTGCGTACAGGTGATTTGCTGGTGGTAAAGGAACACACGATCGAAGGGGATAAATTCATTATTAACTTTCCTACAAAAACAGAGTGGTTCCTGAAATCAAAATATGAATATATCGAACAAGGGCTGCAAAAATTAGTTCAGGTCATTGAAGAAAACCAGATAGATAGCATCGCAATTCCCCCTTTAGGCTGCGGAAACGGAGGCTTGAAATGGGAAAAAGTCCGGCCAATGATTGAAAAGCACTTAGGTCAGTTAAAAAACGTCGACATTCAGGTATTTGAACCTAATGAAGCAGTGAAGGAGTTGCTAAAGAAACAAGATGTCAATAAAGATGTTAAATTGACCCCGGCAAGGGCAATGTTGCTTTACGCGATGTTCTATTATGACTCACTTGGCGAGAACACCAGTCTTTTTGTTGCAAACAAACTGGCTTATTTTTTACAGCGGTTAGGCGAGACCTCGTTGAATAAGCTAAAGTTTCAGGCAAGTCATTACGGCCCTTATAGTGTAGGAGTGGAACATGTTATGCATGCCTTGAATGGTAAATATGTAAAAGGTCTCGAACAGATGAGTGCAAAGGCTTTTGAACCGCTGGAACTTCAATATGATAAATTGCCAGAGCTAAAAAACTATGTCAAAAAAGAGTTTTCGACAGAACAGCGTGCCCGGCTGTCAAGCTTGGTGAAACTGATCGATGGATTTGAATCAGCCTTGTCTTTGGAAATATTGGCAACTGTAGATTTTATTAGAAAAGAAAATCCAGGAATTGATCGCGAAGGTATTATCACTAAAATCTACAATTGGTCTGATCGTAAGCGAAAGCTTTTTCAAATAAGGTATATTGATATTGCAGCCAATCACCTTAGCGATTATAGCCAAACACTAAACATTAACTGATACAACATAAACCGTTCGTACAGGGTTGCGTTTCTACCAGCATTTGTAGTTTCAAAACTTACGCGTGGTTGCCGAAGCCTTCTTGGCGCCTTGTGTTGGGACGTTGTTGTGCCAAACTTGTGTTTCTGCCCGCATTCCCGGCACACAAAACCAGCTAAGTGGATCATCAAAAATGAAAAAAGCCTGCAAATAATAAATCGCAAGCTTTCTTCTGCTTAAATTATGCTGATTTACCCGTTGTAGGCCTGTTGCAGAACCGCAACATCAACTTTTTTCATGGTCATAAAAGTTTGCGTAACACGGGCAATCTGTTCAGGGCTGCCATGCTTAAGTGCCTCAAACATTACGGTTGAAGTCACCTGCCAGGATACGCCGTATTTATCCTTCAGCCAGCCGCATTGCCCTGGCTGGCCGTCGTCCGTAAGAGCACTCCAGTAGTAATCAATCTCTTCCTGCGTTTCGCAGGTGACCAGCAATGATACCGCGTCGTTAAAACCCAACCCGTGCGGGTGTGCGCTATCCATAGCGGCCAGCCAGGTATGGTTTATGTAAAAATCAGCAAACATGAGCGTACCGGCCTTGTCGGGGCCCATATCTTCAGGGCGCGGGGCCGTGGTACCCCGTTTACCATCTTTAAATATCGAGCAGTAAAACTCGATAGCCTCATTGGCTTTACCGGCAACATCCCCCGTGTACAGCAGCGATGGAACGATCACCGGTCTTTCTTCGCCGGCTGGGTTGGTCAGGATCAACTGCCATGATACGCCGTATTTATCACTTATCCAGCCATAGCGTTCGCTAAAAGGATAGCGGTCAAGCGGCATCATCACCTTTGCGTTTGGCAACAGCTTGTTCCAAACTTCATCTATATGTTTGGCGGCATCCGGGCTGCGTGATGGATCAAAATTGATCATAAAAGATATAGCGGGGCTGATATTTAACCCGGGGCCTGCGCTGATGCCCAGGAAGGGCTGTCCGGCCATGGTAAATTCAACTGTCTCGCATTCGCCGCCGCCGGGCATAGCAAAATGATTCACATAGTTTAAGGCCGAACCGGGCAATAACGATGCGTAGAATTCGGCCGCCTCTTTGGCTTTATCCTGGCCGAACCAGATGTGCGGTTTGATGGGTAACATAGGTAATTGGTTTTAGTGTAAATATTAGTCAAAAATAACGCCAAAACACAGGGAGGTGCAAGGCATATCCCTGACAATTTAAGGGCGTAATTGCGACAATTAACTCTCGCTGAGTCAACAGTATCAAGTCGTAAGTATAAAGTTGAATTTTCTTTTTTTCTGACTTAAAATCTGTCTAAACCCGATTTGCTAATGTTTTTATGCTTCTAATGAAGAACAACAACGTATTTCGCATGTCGGCTACTACTCACCCCGGCTACGCTGCGCTGGCCGGCCCTCTATCCGGCTACGCCGCAAAGAGGGTTTTGAAAATCATAATTTAACAAATAACTGATTATCAAATAATTAATAACAAACCCTTTTCACCGAAGGTGAAGAGAGGGTGGTCGGGCGTAGCCTCGACCGGCTGAGTCATAGCCAGCGTTCAAGCGAATGTTTATGTAAATTCCAATAGTTGATGCGCGAACACGAAGCAATAACGATCTGTTTTTTATTTTTAGACAGCCTCTAAAAACTTAAGACTTTCGGCTAAAAACCACATAACACTACTATAAAAGCTCATACGATTCCCGCAGATAAAGAAACAATTTTGGCCGCAGGTCATCCAGCAAAGCAATACGGATATGGTTTTCAAACTTATTACCCGAAGCCACACTTTTAAGCACAGGCCTTTCAGGATGCGGTACTTTCGAATAAAATTTAATATCCAGCTCCTTTTTCATCGGTCGGATTACCAGGAAGGTAAGCCGCCGTGTGAAAACGATACAATTCGGGGTAGTGCCAACCAAAACTCCCTCCCAATCGGCCACCTCGGCCAGTATTTTATCAAACACCAGTACAAGTTCAGGCGGGCGTCCCCGAAACAAACTGTCGAGGCTAACCCGCGCGCAATAATGCCGCTGTTCGGGTTTCGGCAGCTCGCGTTCACATTTGGGGCAGGTCCAGCTCATTATTCATTTTTTGCCTAAATTTACCAAAATGCACTCCACGTCATGAAAAAAACTGTGCCTTTTGATTTCCTGCTGGATTACCTGCCGGCCAGTACCATCGTAAAGCCGGCGGTAGGCATGTTTTATATTTATTTCGACCGAAAGATAGTGCTGATCTTCCGGAAAACCGGCAAAAATGCGCAACACAACGGCATTTGGATATGTACCAGGCGCGAACATCATGCCGGTTTGAAGGCAGAGATCCCAGCGATTACCGATTTTCAGTTTGATGAAGACGAGGCTTTTGATACCGCCTGGTTGCTGCTGAGCGACAGCCACGATGATTTTGAAGGTGCCGGCATACAGCTTTGTGACCTGGTATCAAACAAGGATGAAAGGATTGGCAAGGTAACACCTAAAAGCAAAGCTTTATTTATCGGCTTTTAAAACAAAACCGGCCCGTTATTTCCGTCCCCCCGGCGGGCGTTTTTTTCAAGCGATGTTGCTACCGGCAGGTTCGGCTAACCTAAGCCCGTTTTACGACGGTGCTTCATTTATTTTATAAAATGTTACCCCCACGTTAGTACATAATATTATATTTGCGCCCTCAAATAGCTAATACAGCTATACGGAGAGGTGTCAGAGTGATCGAATGTGCCTGATTCGAAATCAGGTGTACTGTTACAGGTACCGGGGGTTTGAATCCCTCCCTCTCCGCCTCGGTCGCTATGGCGACCATCTGTTGAAATTTCAATGACGGAAAATTAAACCTCAGTAAAATCATATTTTATTGAGGTTTTCTCATTTTGCGACCAACACAGTCTTCTCAAATGTGGTACTACGTTTACATTGCCGAACCCCGTAGTAGCAGGCATTATGCAGGATGCACAATAAATCTCAAAGAAAGATACTCCCGTCACAAAAAGGATATGAACCTGCAACAATACCTGCTTAATCCGGCGCATTATTTATGCTATTCGGGCTTTTTAACCTATGGGTTAAATTTCCAGAAATCGTTGAAGTACACCGGATAGGTGGCTCCGCCCGCTATTTTACTACCTGCTCCAAGGCCGAAATATGCGGTGTTGCCGATTACGAATCCAACAGCTGCCGACCTTTCCTGCCCTTTAAAATCTTCAGCTTTAGTCCATTGATCTGTAGCCGTATCATATATCAGTACAGCTTTACGGAATTTCAGATTTTGGCCAATTCCGCCAACAACATAAATCTTGGTGCCCATAGCAAAGGTAACCGGGTTATAAAGCGGCTCAATAACGTCGGCCTTTTTTGTCCATTTATCTAAAGCTGGGTCGTATGCCCAAAAATCACTCACAACTTCTTCCATGCTGGTACCTCCGCCAATATAGGCCTTGCCATTAACGGAAGCACTGATCATTTCGGCAATGCCCGTTCCGGGATAATCTGTCATTTGGATCCATTGATCGGTAGCTGGTGTATATTTCCACAGATCCTGTTTTGTTCGCAAGAGGCTGCCAAGTAAGTATCCATAACCACCTATCGAAAAAGATATTGCACCTTGTCTTTTACCGCCTGGAAAATCCGCCTTTTGTATCCATGTGTCTTTGGAAGGATCGTATTCCCAAAAATCGCTGTATAAAAGATTTGTACTGTAGTTAAACCCGGTGCCCATGTACGTTTTGTTGTTTATTGAAAATCCGGTCATCAGCCCCATTCCCTTCCCGGGATAGTCATTTAGCTGATGCCATTTATCAACCGAAGGATCATACTGAAATACATTGGCGGTGCTATGGCCGGAAGGCTCCTCATATTGGCCACCAATTACATATCCTTTATTTCCCCCGGAAAATCCAAACGTCCAGCGAAGTGCGGTACCCGGATAGTTTCCCAATTGAACCCACCCCTTCGCCTCTACTTTTGTAGTATCGGTTTTTGTAGTATCGACTTTTGTAGTATCGGTATTATCACCCGGACCTGGTTCTACATGGAGTTTTCTACATGAGGTGATAACGAAAAGCAATAAAATTGCAATTATCGTCAAACTTAATTTAGGCATGATAATTTAATATAGGTTTACTATATAAATTTACAACAAAAAACAACAAAACCAAACGAAAAATTCACGCTGTTTGACGCCGCCCAACTTCGGACAATTATGTATTTGGCAATCACTGTACACTTACCTTTTTTATACTAAAAAAACATAATATCTCCCTATACGAGCTTCATATCAAAACGCACACGCCATAGCCTGTTACCAGTTTAATTTGGCAAAACATTCATTTAATCCCGCGCATTATTTAGCTATCTTTAACAATAAAATTATTGCTGATGAAAAAAATCACGCTCGTCGCCTTATTGTTGGTTGCTTTTTTAATGGGCTACGGCTTTAGTCAATTAACCCGCAAACCTATCCCCGGCCCAAGAGTAACAGCGCTCGGCGGAATATTCTTTAAGGCCAAAAACCCGGCGGCATTAAAGGCCTGGTACGAAAAAAACCTGGGTATGCGTATGGTAGGGAGTGGCACCAACTTTGAATGGCACCAGGGTATGGACAGTACCAAAAAAGGTTTTACCTTATGGGCGCCGTTTAAGGAAACCACCAAATATTTTCAACCCTCGGAAAAGCAATTCATGATCAATTACCGGGTAGAACAGCTGGATGCGTTGCTTATCAAGCTGAAAGCCTCCGGCATCTTACCTACAGATTCGGTGGAAAGAGTTAGTTATGGCAATTTTGTTCATCTAATGGACCCGGAAGGCAATAAGATTGAACTTTGGGAACCCAATGACGTGGAATATGCCAGGATGGGTACAATTACTACGAAATAGCTATTCGTGTAGTTAAAAACAAGGAATTAGGAGCTGGTTGAAACTTCGATTATTTACGGGCCCTGAGTTTTTTGTTTATCCCAGCGCTTACCTTCATAAAGTACCACACTGCCATTAAACAACTCAACATCACTGGGCGCAACCCATTCCTCAACCCGCCTTACCATACCATTAGGCGATGTTGTACGCAGCACCCGCCGTTTTTGCCCGCTGGTGGTTACAAAGGCTTCCTGCTCCTGAACTACCATGTAATCGTTACCATTCTGGTAAACCGCGGTATCTTTCCATTCAAAATCCGGCAGTACTAAACTTGCGGCAAAAATGGCGCTTACCGGCAATATGGCAATACTTAACAATATGGCTGCCGGCAAGGCAAAAGGCGGCTTATACAGCATAAAACTAATAAGCAGCGTAAATAGCAGCCCGGCCAGTCCAAACAAACCTAAGGCTGTACTGGTAAGCAGCCTTAAAACGCCATTCATAATCTGGATGGGTAATAATGCTTCCCAGGGCACCAGGCCCAATAAAGCTATAAAAGCAAACGTTATGATACGTTTAACAGGCCATTTCATTGATGATTTAACTGGAATAGGTTTATGCATGCCCGAAGGAAAGATAGGTAATTTGCCGGGACTTTACACTGATAAAAAACATCTCCGGCCGCTACTTCAATCAGCAAAATTACTAATTTGAGCCACATAACTTTTTTAAAAATTACCGGTTTTGTTCTGTTAATTTTATCGTTCCATATGAAAACAGCACAAAAACCAATTCATTCAGGATTTAATGCCAACAGCACGGCCGCCGAAGTTGCCGCAGGTCATAATTTAACCGGCAAAATTGCTTTAGTAACCGGTGGAAATTCCGGAATAGGTTACGAAACGGTAAAAACATTGGCTGATATAGGGGCGCATGTTGTTGTTGGCGCCAGGGATGCCGAAAAATCAAAGGAGCGCCTTGCCGGGCTTAAAAATGTATCCTTCATCCCCCTTGACCTGGCCGATCCAGCTTCTGTAGACGCCTTTGCCGAACGCTTCCTGGCTGAATATAACAGCCTGCATTTACTCATTAACAATGCGGGGTTGTACCGGCCGCCACAATTCCTTACAGACAAGCGGGGCTACGAACTCCAGTTTGGTGTAAACTACCTGGGCCACTTTCAACTTACCGGGCGGCTATGGCCAGCCTTAAAAAATGCCGGCGGCGCACGGGTGGTTGCACTGTCTTCCATAGGCCACCGGTATATGGGCCTGCAACTGGATGACCCAAACTTTGAAAAACATCCTTTTGATAAATCGAAAGCTTACGGGCAGTCAAAAACTGCCACCTCACTTTTTGCCGTCGAACTGGACAGGCTTGGGCAGCAACATAATATAAGGGCATTTGCAGTACACCCCGGCGCCATACTTACCGATGCCTTCCGCTATATGACGGACGAAGAAATACAAGCCTGGGCTCAGCGGGTAAAAGGTATTAAAACCACGCAGCAGGGTGCTGCTACTTCCATCTGGTGTGCTCTAAGTCATCAGCTTGATGGCATAGGAGGCGTTTATTGCGAGGATTGCGATATCGCAGAACTGGTGCCCGACGATTTACAGGCAGGTTACGGCGTGCGTTCCTTCGCCATCAATCCGGACCAGGCGGTTGCCTTATGGCGGTTCAGCGAGAAGGTTACCGGCGTCATTTACGGTTGATGATCCCCTCACTGCCCGTATGGGTAATGGAAAAAAGGTTGATGATCCCGATACAGGTATGTTGAATTATTATTATTTTTGATTTATGGAAACTTTAATTGTACATCCTAAAGATCAGAAGCAGTTAATAGCGATTAAAGCGTTTTTGAGGGCATTGGATGTCTCTTTCAAAAAAGAGCCCGCAAGCCCTTATAATCCTGATTTTGTCGCAAAAATTAAAAGAGGCGAGAAAGCGTCTAAAGCTGGCAAAGGAGTGAAGGTTGATGTTGAGAATCTATGGAAATAGAACTTTACGGGGATGCTGTTAAGGATTTTATATTTTGGAAGAAGTCGGGAAATATAGCTGTACAAAAAAAATTCAGCAACTCTTTGCTGCAACAATAGCAAATCCATTTGAAGGAATTGGCAAACCAGAGGCATTGAAATATGATCTTTCCGGAAAGTGGTCGAGAAGAATTAATGAAGAACATCGCATGATTTACGATGTTCAGGGCGAGGTAATAAAGGTTTATTCATTAAGAGGCCACTATTTATAACCCAAGGCCCAATGGTACATTTTACCTATAACCTCGTTAAATTTCCAATCCCAAACCTAAACGCCCACGGCTTTAAATACGTGGATTGTACCTGCCGGATAGCTTGCAACGGTAAGCGCGTCAAGGTCGGGCTTTAAATTGGGCACCGTAACCCTAAGCGTTTTTTGTTGAAAATGAGCCGCTTTTAAAGAGTTTTCAGTATCATCTACAAGTATTTTCAGCAATTCATTGGTTTCGGATAACACTACAACAGATTGGCCGACAACCAGCTTTTCGCCCAGGTTTAACATCTTTTTCGCTTCCTGGTTAACAAACAGAATTTCCTGATTTTCGCTGATACCAATCACGGCGCCGGGCATTTCTTCTGCCAGTGTTTTTAGTCGCAATTCGGTCGCTATAAGTTTGCTAAGGCTTGCATTCTCCTGTTCGCCCAATTTGGCTGCCATGGCATTAAAAGCTTCGGCCAGGCGGGCAAATTCATCGCTGGTTTTAAAATGCAGCCGGGTATTATAATTTTTTATACTAATTTGCTCCAAACCATCTGCCAGTTCCTCTAACGGGTTGAGTATAAACCCCGGGAAATTCACAATTAAAATAAAAAGGATCAAAAAGGTAATAAACACCATACCACCAAGGTACAGGGTAGATTTGTTGACGGTGGAATGGGTGTAATTATTTTTAAGCTCGATAGCATGCATGTTTAAACCCTCTATATCTTTCAGTTGCAGGCGCGCATCCCGCTCGGCAAGTTGTTGCTGATTCAAAGGCAGCGAGGGGGCGCTTAACAAAACAAAGGCTTTGCGCAACTGGGCTGTCGCCGCGCTTTCGCCGGGTTCGGTAATATTGTTTTCTTGTTTTTTTAGCGCCTGGTTAAATGTTTCGGCTACGCCAGATTTCAGCGGCAAGTCGTTTTCATCCAAAACCGATCGCATTTGACGGGTATACGTTAAGGTAGCGTAGTTGTTTTTTAAAGTAATGCTGGCGGTTTCGGATATTACTTTAATATAGTAGATAGACACAATGCCAAAAACAACCACCACAACAAACAAGAGGCCAAATCCTAACAAGAGCTTTTTTTTGATTTTCATAACTATACAATGCGTTAAAATGTAATAGTACCTTGAACAGGAGGAAGACTGTGCGTAAAGATAATTAAAAATCTATCTGGATTATAAGGTTTTTGGAGCAAGAAATATAATTTGATTTTACTGAGCGCTTCTATCGGAACAATGAAAAATCCCATCACTACCTTTTCCGTGTTGTATTACCTTTTTCCATATTATATTACCTTTCTGTTAAATAATGCTCAACGGGTAAAATTCCCGTTTTGGTGGTTTAACTTTGCGGCGGTTACCAGGTGAAAAAGGTATACCGCTGCGTAGGGCGCCGGACGGCGGCATATGAAAGGTTCGAGCCCTTTCCCTACATCTCGCAAAGAATTAAGTGCCGGAAATTAAGCGTTATTTTTGCGGAGCGGGTGTTTGCGCTGTTTACAACAGACATTGATGAGATAAATACCCGCCGGCCACATTAGCCTGTAAAACCTTTTTTATGAACAATATAAATTATCTTGAAGTAAGTTTAGCGGTGCTTGCAGTTGTTCTGTTGGTGGTTTGGCTGGTGCGCCGCAACATCAGGGACGAGAAGAAGTTTGAAAAAGACATGATCCAATCGGAAATGAAACCCGACACCGAAGAGCAGGATGAGCGGGGCGATCCGTTGGTTTAATATTAAGTTAAAAGTACTAAGTCTTAAGCTCTAAGTCGAATTTGCTTTTTGACTTAAGACTTTCGACTAAAGACTAACAGTAGCATCAGATTAAATTTTACATTTAGGCATGCAAAGAAGAGCAGCATTAAAAAACATTGGCGGCCTGTTGCTGGTACCGTCTATTGGGCTAAGCCAGGGTATCGACCCTAAAAGGCGCGCGTTAAGGGTAGCGCATGTTACCGATATACACCTGAAAGACAAGTTTGGCGCTCCGGCCAAATTTGTGAAATGCCTGCACCATGTACAGCAGCAAAAACCCGACCTTGTACTGAACGGCGGCGATATTGTTTTTGACATGAACAAGGAAAACCTGGCCACTATTAACACCCAATGGCAGCTGATGAAAGGCATCCTAAAAGCCGAAACCAGCATACCCACCCATTTTTGCCTGGGCAACCATGATATTTGGTGGAACGAGAACAATAAAACTGAAGCGGTTTACGGCAAACAATACAGCATGGACCAGCTACAGCTGGCCAGGCCATATAACAGTTTTATACAGGGCGGATGGAAGTTTATTTTGCTCGATAGCGTTCACCTGGATGTTGATGGTACCTGGTACATTGGCAAACTGGGCGATGAGCAGTTTGCCTGGCTTGAAAACGAACTAAAAATTACAGATGCGGCTATGCCGGTGCTCATCATGTCGCATATACCTATCCTGAGCGCCACCGTGCTGATAGCCGATAACATTATTAACAAATGGGAAATACTGGGCGGCGACATGCATACCGATAGCACCCGCATCATTAACCTGTTTGCCCAATACCCCAACGTAAAGCTATGCCTGGCCGGCCACATCCACCTGCGCGACAAGGTGGTATACAATAACGTTACCTACATTTGCAACGGCGCGGTAAGCGGCGCCTGGTGGGAAGGTAACCTGCGCCAAACCGCCCCCGGCTACGGCTTAATTGACCTGTATGCCGATGGTACCTTTGAAGAGCAATATGTGAATTACCTTTGATAGTCGTACTTGTACGAGGAGAAAGTCGGAAAACATATTGCAGCTTTACAATAGCTATTACAGGTTGCTTACTCGCCTGTCGCTAAACTTAGCCGTACCTATGTCCCGGCCAGGGCAAACAGCAAGGAAGAAGCCATTGTTGAAGCGAAAAAATTGAACCTGGTCGAAAATCAATTTTATTTTGCATTGCCGGGAGAACTTTATCCGGTTTAGATAACCAAAAAGCAAAAGCGAATTTTAAAAATGTCCTGACTATTACCCGTACTCCCGCGGGTGAAATATCATTTAGAAAATAACAGACGAACTTCGGACGTTTTTTGAAAATCACCCGCCGCTGGCATCTTCAACCTGAAACGTTTAAACTATGCGGAACTTTACCTGATCACTTCCCAGTTTTTGACATAATACCTGCTGCCTTTGAAAGCACCGGTTTTTTTTACCCCACCCTTACCATGCTGATAGCTCAAACTAAGGTTATTATATTTTCCTTTTTCAAAGTCGAAGGTTACGCCATCATCTTCGAATAAGGAGAAAGGTTTCGGTTCATCGCCATACACATAGCAGGTAAGTTCGAAACGGGTTTCCGGGCTTATGTATTCTACCGGCTTAGCCAGAGGCAAAATAGTACCCTCTTTCACAAATATCGGCAGCTCGGTATAACTGGTTTTTATGATATATTCTTGTCCTCCCGGATATTTTTTACGGGTATTGAAATCGTACCAGTTGCCTGCGGGAAGGTAAACTTTGCGTTCATCGCTATTTTCGGTAAGCGGAGCAGCCAAAATTCCCTGGCCTATCATATATTCATCATCGATATTGAAAACTTTCGGGTCAGTTGGATAATCAACAACCAGGGCCCTGAAGGGCGGAATGCCCTTTGAATGGTAATCGGCAAATGCGCTATACAAATAAGGAACCAGGCTCATCCTGAAATTAAGAAGTTTACGCACATCGGCCTCTACAGCTTTCGCGTTCTCCATAAACTCGTTTTTATTGTTTTTATCTCTGTTGATTTGCAGCCAGGGCGGATTTTGCAGATACCAGGAATTGTATAGTGTTTGAGCCGATAGTACCGCTGTTTGACTGCGGCGCATCAGGTCGGCAACAGATTTGGATTCCCTGACCTCGGGCGACCAGATCAATCCTGAAAATCCGGAATTACTGATCATCTGGATATATTCATGGTGATCATACGTATCGCTGTAAAGCGACGCAGGATAAGAGGAAGCAAATGCATTAGAGGCCCGCACATCCAGGAAAGTTCGGATGTTAAGTTCTTTATAAATATTATAAACTGTTTTTTGGTAAACAACACCAAAAACCTGGTGCATTTGCTCGCCGTTAATTCCAGAAGGAAAACGACTATGTTCCGGAAAACTCCAGGTAGCATTCCCCGTGGTGAGGTTGGAGTTATCGCACTCATCCATTTTAAAACCGGAGATACCTTTGAGCACAAAGGTATCTTTATGATAGTCGGCAAATAATTTACCGGCCGAAGGGTCAACAAAATCCGGTACAAGGCCGTTCCAAACCAGGTAATCTCCCGATTTAATTTTAAGGGGTACATAAAGCGGCGATTTAGGATTTACGAACGCATGTTCCCACAAGTTGATGTGAAACCCTTTAGTCTTCATAGTATCGATGAACTTGTCATGATCAGGAAAAAAATCTTTATTCCACACGTATGAGCAGGAATAGGCGGTTGTTTGCCATTTCGGTTCCAGGCCAAGTACATCACACGGAATTTGGTTATCCCTAAAATAAGAAGCCATCTTGCCTACCTGTTGCTGGTTAAAGTCGGCCTTTACACGGTATTTAACGCCAAGGCCCCACATAGCCGGCAAGGCCCCGCCGCCCGAAAATAAATTATAACGTTGTAAAACATTAATTAAGTCTGGGCCTTCAAATATATAAACCTCAACGCCCTGCACACCCGGAACATCTACCGCCACATAGCCCGACGCTGGACGATCATTTTTATACAACTCTTCAACAGAGTTACCGCTTTTACCATCATTTACATGAACCGCACCCGTATTTTTGGCGGTGCTGCCGCAGTAAAATGTAGTGTAATGCGAAGTATTCACCAGGATGCCATAACCTTTGTTCGATACATAAAATGGCATAGGGGCGTGGCTATATCCCAGGTCATGTGAAGGGTTATCATTTACTATAGGTTTTTTCCGAAGGCCTTTTTGATTGAAAGACCCCATTTGCAGGCCGAATCCATAAAGCTGTTCTTCATTGTCTAAAGGTATCTCTATAACCGCCCCGCGATCAGAAACATTGATCTTAATGTCGTTAACATTGAAGGGCAGTTTGGCTTCAGGCAATCTGCTCATCTCTGCTACCACGGGTTTTTCACTACAAAAGCTGTAAGGCGAAAACTTTTCCGGCTGGCCCGATGTGAGTTTTTTTACACCAGGTGCCACCGTTGCAACCTGTGGAGGTTGTTGTGCGATAGCAAAAAAGGAAATGTTGTGAAGAAGTACAAACAAAAGCGCGAATCGGGTGGTAAGTTTCATAAACAAATATACAATCAAGCTTTCGTATCTCTCAATAATACAATGATGCATTAAAGTTCGGCAAATGCTGTACATTGAAAATATTCTACCGGAAATATTATCGAAAATTGTTTTAAGGGCTTGTATATCTCAAATTTAGTTGTGTACATTTGTAGTGCACTATCTAACTATAGCACCTATTATGATAGAGATTAAAGAACTGCATTTCGGGTACCAAAAAAACAAGCCGCTTTTTAGCGGACTAAACCTTTCCTTGAGCAAAGGCCATATTTACGGCCTGCTTGGCAAAAACGGGGCAGGCAAATCAACCCTGCTCAAAAACATGGTAGGCCTTACCTACCCGGCAAAGGGCGCCTGTTACTATAACAACAAAAATGTTTTCGGCAGGCCGGTTTCTGTTTTGGAAGATGTTTACTTTTTGGCCGAAGAACTTTTTGTGCCCGATATTACACCCGCACAGTATGTTAAAAGCACCGCCGTGTTTTATCCCAAATTCAGCAAAGCCGATTTTTACCGGTACCTGGCCGCTTTGGATGTTGATATGGATACCGTAATGGATAAGCAAAGCTACGGCCAGCAAAAAAAGGCCATGATCGCTTTCGGGCTTGCCACCAATACAGGTTTGATGATCATGGATGAGCCTACCAACGGATTAGATATTCCGTCCAAAGTGCAGTTCCGCAAGCTGATAGCGTCGGTATTAACCGAAGACAGGTGCATTGTAATATCTACCCACCAGGTACGCGACCTTGACAGCCTGATTGATACCCTGCTCATTTTACATAAAGGCGAAATAGTGGTTAATCAATCAATGGATGAAGTAGCCGAAAAAATAACCTTTGGCAGCTATGCCGATACCGAAGGCTTGCCGGTGCTGTATGAAGAAAAAGGCCAGCGCGGCAAAAACGTTATTATTCTAAACAGCACCGGCGAGTATAGTAAAGTTGATCTTGAACTGCTGTTTAACGCCATTACAACCGGCAACCATCTTGTTTTACAAACACTAAAAGCTACAGCAGATGAACGAGATATTTAACCTGAAACGCTTTGGCCGGCTGTTTTACAAACATACAACCGAGCATTATAAAAGCTACCTGATGTCAATAACGGTGCTTACCTGCGTGCTGTTGCTGGGTGGCAGCTTCCTGGTATTTTTGATGGATGTGCGCATGGAGCTACCGCTGCAGCTTTTGCTATTGGGCTGGGTTATACTGTTCACCGGCACCATATTTACCAGCACCATATTTACCGACCTGGGCGACGATAAAAAAGCGCTGGGCGCATTAACCCTGCCAAGTACCCATTTTGAAAAATACCTGGTGGCCTGGCTATACTCGTTCGTAGTATTTTTGGTGGTATCAATAGGCTGTTTTTACCTGGTAATGCTATTTTTATTACATGCTAAACATTTTCCCGGGCCGCCGCTTGAAATATTCAGCCTTTTTTACCGCATACTTGGTTTTGGTGGTAACGTGTTGTTCATCATCCTTATTTTGTATTCGCTGTTTCATTCTATCGCCTTTTTGGGGGCTATCTGCTTCAAAAAACTTCATTTTGTTAAAACCGCGCTGATTTTTTTTATCGTGATAGCCATACTCATCACCCTTAACAACGTAGCTATGCATTATATGATACATCGCGATATTATCCAGGTAGTGCCATTTACATCGGTAGGTTTTATGGAAAAAGGGAAGTACTTTGCCGTAAACCCCGAAGATTTTGTTTGGACGGGCCAATTGGTATATATCATTGTGGCATTTATTTTATGGACGGCTGCCTACTTTCGTCTTAAGGAAAAACAGGCGTAATGCATTATGGAATTTAAAGATAAGGATGCCATATACCTGCAGATAGCAGCTTATGTGAGCGAAAATATATTATTAGGCAAATGGTTGCCTGAAGAAAAGATCCCTTCCACGCGCGATATGGCAGTTGAGCTCGAAGTAAACCCAAACACAGTTATCCGGGCGTACGAGTTTTTGCAATCGCAGGAGGTGGTGATCAATAAACGCGGGCTGGGCTTGTTTGTGGCGCCCGACGGGCCGCAAAAAGTGAAGGCCTATCGCAAGCAGCGTTTTATTCAGCAGCAACTGCCAGATTTTTTCAGGAATATATACCTGCTGGATATCGATATCAAAGAACTGGAGAACATGTACAAGGAATACACGGCCGGTTTAACCCAGCCTAAAGCAGACGAAAACAAATGAAAACGAGTACAAAAATATTTATAGCCGCTTTAGTATTCCTGGTGCTATGCATCGGGGGATACGACCTGTTGCTGAAAAAAGAATTTTTAACCGGCCGGTACAAAAACTATTATTCGCACTTTACCCCGCTGCCATACAAGGATTTTGATGCCCTGGAAATAAATGCCGCGCATAAAGCCAGTGTCGAGGTAGTACAAGGTTCCTTTGGTGTAAAAGCCGATCCCAACATACTTGATTACGTACAATTTACCCAAAAGGGCAGGCTGTTGCAAATGAACATCAAATACAACACCAACCGGTTTTATAATGACGAAAATTACCGCATCATCATATCTTGTCCCAGACTTACAAGTGTAACCGCAAATGCCTTCATTGTTATCAATAAACAGCGCGTTATTGATACTACTACAAACGACAACTGGAATTATGGTAAAATAATGATTGATGGCTTTAAACAGGATAGCTTAATCATAAGCCAGGACTATGGCAGCCAGGTTGTATTGGCCAATAATAACATCGGCTTGTTAAACGCTACCGTTGGGCTAAGCCCTTTCAGCGGTTCGCACATTACTATTTTAAAAAACAACCGCTTTAATGTAGCCAAACTACAGCTACTCAACAAAAGCACCCTAAACCTTAACGAAGCTAAAATAAACCAGTTGGATTATCGCCCCGGCGATAGTACCCGCCTCATTATAAACGGGGCTGCCAAAAACAGCCTGCTACCCTATATCCACCTTAAACAATAGTAACTTATGAAATTACAAATCAATTCCCTTTCAAAAACTTACGCCAACGGGGTACATGCATTAAAGGATGTATCCCTCACTTTGAATAATGGTATGTTTGGTTTATTGGGCCCAAACGGGGCCGGTAAATCATCGCTGATGCGCACCATTGCAACCTTGCAGGAAGCCGATAAAGGCAGCGTTTTTTTAGATGACCTGGATGTACTTAAAAACAAAACCCAGGTAAGGCAGCTGCTTGGTTACCTGCCACAGGAGTTTGGCGTATACCCTAAAATATCTGCCGAGCGCATGCTTGACCACATTGCCCAGCTTAAAGGCATAGGTAATGCCGCCGAGCGCAAAGAACTGGTGGGCAGCCTGCTCGAAAATGTGAACCTATCTAAAGACCGCAAAAAACACCTGGGCACCTTCTCGGGCGGGATGAAACAGCGCTTTGGCATTGCGCAGGCACTGATAGGCAACCCCAAACTCATCATTGTTGATGAACCTACCGCCGGCCTTGACCCTGCCGAGCGCAACCGCTTTTACAACCTGCTGAGCCAGCTGGGCGAGAATACTATTGTAATTTTAAGCACCCATATTGTAGAGGACGTGAGTACCCTTTGCGCCAACTTTGCTATTATTTGCCAGGGCGAAGTATTATACGCCGGCCAACCCGATGCGGCCGTAACCGAACTGGAAGGCAAAATTTACAGCAAAGCGATCGACAAGGCCGATCTTGATTTTTACAAAGATGATTTTTCGGTTATCTCTACCCAGTTAAAAACGGGGCAGCTGCACATCCGCATTATACAGGATACCGAACCGGGGAATGGCTTTATCCCTGCAACCCCCAACCTGGAGGATGTGTACTTTAGCAATATTGCCACCCGAGTAGATGTAAATACTATTTAACCCGCTTAAAAACAAAATATTATGTTTCGGAAAATATTCATTTTCGAGGTGCAAAACCGCCTCAGAAGGCCCGCGGTTTATCTTTATTTTGCCGCCATTCTTGTATTTACCATCACTACATTTGCCCACGGATGGTTGCCCATGGGCGATAAGGAGCACATCAACGCGCCTTTTGTTTTGGCATTATGGTGCGCGGGTATTACCATGTTTATGATGCTGGTAAGCTCATCAATCATGGGCGAGCCGCTTTACCGGGATATTGAAAACAACACCAAAGATTATTACCTCACCTACCCCATTACCAAGGCAGGCTATTTTTGGGGCAGATACCTGGGCAGCTTTGTGTTTATGCTTTTTATAGCCAGCGCCATAATTATCGGGGCTTACATTGGTACAAAGCTTGGCCCGGCCATGGGCTGGAAAGACCCTAAAGAATACGGCCCTAATAAACTCATTTATTACCTGCACCCATTTTTGGTGATGGCTCTGCCCAACCTGTTTTTCACCTCGTCGTTATTTTTTGGTTTGGTAGCGCTTACCCGGAATGTCAAGGTGATTTATACCGGTGGCATCCTGCTGTTTCTGGGTTATTTTATTTCTGTTTTCTTTCTGCAAAATACCAGTAATGCCACAGTAATTATCAATGCCGATCCCTTTGGTATCAGCGCCGTGCGCTTTATGTCGGCCATTACCACATCGGCTGATAAAAACACAATGCTGTTCCCGGTTACCGGCGCTTTTTTGGCCAACAGGTTGATATGGACAGGCGTTGGCCTTGCTATTTTGATATTTACCTATGTACGGTTCAGCTTCGAAAGGTTTTTTAGCGGCAAGCGCGATAAGGCGGCAATTGATGATGTGGTTTCAAAGACAAAACGGGCATTGGTATTAAAGGCCAATATAAGTTTTACCGGCTCCTACAACCGCAAAACCTTATTTAATCTTGCTCGGGTAGAACTCACCAACATCATCCGCGATAATTATTTCTGGATAATTTTACTGGCCGGAATGGGCTTCCTGGGTTTTGTATTCTGGCTGGGCATGAATGATTATGGGGTTGCCTATTTCCCGCGCACCGTAATTTTAATGGCCATATTTAACGACGTCTTCCCCTTTTTCATCTTCTTCATCATCATATTTTACACCGGCGAAACCCTGCACCGCGACAAAATTACGCGTTATGCATTCATTAACGATTCCTTACCGCCGCCAAACTGGGTGCTTAATGGGTCAAAGCTCCTCGCTTTGCTGGTACTTGGTTTCGGCTTATCGTTGGTACCGCTGGTAACGGGCTTAGTTGTACAAACCATAAAAGGCTTCCATCAATATAACCTGTCGTTCTTTTTAATGTATGTGTTTACGGTAATTATGCCGCGCTTCCTGGAGATGGTCATCTTCGCCTATGTGGTACACGTTGTTATCAATAATAAGTTTGTGGCGCATGGTGTTGGGGTAGCTATTTGGGTTCTGGTTTTCTTTTTAAATACTACCGGGATATTCAACTACAACCTACTCATTTACTCCTATACCCCTTGGTATGGCATATCAGATATGGATGGCATCGGCCACATGCAGGCGCCTGTTTACTGGTTTAACCTGTACTGGCTGTTATGTGGCGGGCTGCTTATTATTATAGCCGCTTTGTTTTATTACCGTGGCGTTACCAGCTCATTTAAAGAGCGGCTGCAACTGGTGGGCCAAAGGTTTGATACCAAAACAAAACTTTTTACCGTGGTTGTTGTCATAGCTTTTTTGGCTGTAGGCGCTTACAATTACTACAACATTAGCTACCTGAACAACTTTTTAACCCAGGGCGAAAACGAAGGCAGAGCTATTATTTACGAAAAATCTTTAAAAAAATACGCCGACCTGCCACTACCAAAGGTTACCGGGATAAAGCTATTTGCAGATATTTATCCTGATAAGCAGCAGGAAATTGTAAAAGCCTTTGTAACTGTTTTTAACCCTACTGATAAACCAATTGAAAGGCTATTGTTAGATGGCGATGACGTTACCGGTTATAGTATAAAAATAGCAGGCAAGCCCGTGCCCTTTACCTATCCGCTGCTGTACAAACGGGGTATGTTCAATTGGTTCAGGCCAAAACAGGATACGGCCGACTTTAGGTTATACCAGTTTGAAAAGCCTTTGGCCCCGGGCGATTCGGCCGTGTTCGAGGTTAATTCATACATCGCACATAAAGGCTTCGAAAATGGTTTGTATGCCAAAAACCTGCTGCATAACGGTACATTTTTTAACGGCGGCCTGCCCGGCATGGGGTATGATGAGGATGATGAATTAAACAGCAATTACGTGCGCAAAAAAAACGGGCTGCCCGAGAAGCAAGAGGAGGAAATAGCGCAAAACGACCCTGTGGGCATCAGTACCCTCAAATCGGGCAAAGCTTCCGGCTTGGTAAACCTTGATATTACGGTAAGTACATCGGCCAATCAAACCGCCATAGCCCCCGGCAACCTGCAAAAACACTGGCAGCAAAATGGCCGCAACTATTACCACTACACCGGTAATAATTTTTATGCCCCGCTGGCCATCCTATCGGCAAGGTATGCAAACCGGCATGATAGCGTACAGCTTAACCATAAGGTTAATGTTGATATTTATTACCACCCGGCACATAATACCAATATCAACCGCATAATGGCGGCTTATAAAGATGGGCTGCATTATTTTTCAAAGGCATTTGCCCCCTACCCCTTCAATGATATCCGCCTGGCCGAAACAAGTGATTTTGGCCCGCATGATGCCTCATTAAGTACGCTTGATACTTATGCCGAGCGATATGCCTGGAACGCCAATTTTGAAAACCCCAACCAGTTTGATTTTGTATATTTTAACACCAGTCGCCAGCTGGCACAGCAATGGTGGCGCTACAAGGTTGCGCCAAACGCAACCGTAGGCTCATTGGTAATACCCGAAGGCCTTGCCAGTTACAGCGCCCTGCTTTTGGCCGAGCAAAAGTATGGCAAAGATAATATGAAATGGATATTGTACGACCAGGTGAACTTTTACACCTTTATCAGGCACCGGATGGAAGATAAAGAACATCCCCTGATAAAGGCCGACAAGTGGTTTTTATGGGGCGGCAAAGCCGGACTGGTATTATACACCCTAAAAGATTTGATGGGCGAAGACAGCCTGAACAACGCCCTGCGCGAATTTAAAAACGCCTATGCTTTTAAAAGCAAGCCACCTTACGCCGGCAGTAATGATTTGTACCGCTACCTGCAAAAGCATGTGCCCGATTCGTTACAATATTACTTAACCGATACCTGGCAAAAAATCACGCTTTACGATAATAAACTGATCGATTTAAAATCGGCGCCAACCGGCAACAAAAACGAATATAAGGTTACCCTAACCGTAAACGCAGGTAAAGTTTGGATTGATAGCAAAGGCAATGATATCGAGGCCAAAAACATGAACGATTATATAGATATCGGCGTGTTTGGGGCCAATACTACCAACAAAGAAGGCAGGTTGATAGTGAACCCGCTCTACCTAAAACGGCACAAGCTTACCGCCGGCAAGCACACCATAACCATGGTTGTAAAAGGCAAACCCGTAAACGCAGGCATCGACCCATACAACAAACTGATAGACCGGCTTATGGGCGATAATTCAAAAGATTTTTAATAACCGGCCAACTATTTACCCAGTGCACCAAAAACACCTCCTAAACCTTACCATCAAAAAGCTCATCGGCGAGGCAACTGCCGATGAGCTTTTGACACTTGAAAGCCGGGTAAAAAGCCACAAAGCCGATGCATTTTTTGTAAATACCATAACCGACTGGTTCAACACTGATAACGAGACAGACGATGGGCAGAGTGAGCTGTTATTTAAACGCGTCAAGGATAAAATAACCGATGAACCGTTAAAATAAAATGAATGCCTGACTAAAAAATAAAGAACCACAGTCGTTATTCTCCACACAGAGAACCCAAATTGCACACATAGTGTAAAGTGCTTTACATTATGTGCACAAAAACAGTAAAAACTTGCACATCAGACACTTTAGGGGTATTTTTAAATAAAAACAGGTTAACCGATTTTTAAAAGTTGTCTAAAAAAATAAAAACAGACCGCCATTGCGAAGTATTAAACAATCCCCGATATGCTAAGTTCCAAATAGTTCGGGATTGCTTCGTACCTCGCAATGATGGATATGTGCTTCATTAAAAGCATAAGACAACGTCTAAATATTAAAAAAAACAGCCATGAATTTATTTAATCAAAATGATCCTGATGAGCTGAACAACGATGCTGACAGCGCCTTGCCTGAAAGCGAATTTACAGGCAACTCGTTTGATAACGATTTGCCCGACGGCCTAAAAAAGGATGAAGAAAGCGAGGGAGAGCAGCTTGGCTTTGCTTCGTTGGTTGGTGGCAAAAACACCCCGATAGGTTAGGTTGAAATTTTCCCTGCGGGCTGCAAATTCAATACCCGTCATATAATATGATGCGCCGTGTACTTTTGTGCCCGCTTAGTAAGTTTTCAGAAAGGTTAAAGTTTCAACAAGGAACCGACAATAATATTGAGCTTTTGTTAGCCCCAGGTGATGCAAATACAGTCCGTTGTTAAAATTGCGCTGATAGGCTTACTGACAGCCGGTATGTCATTTTCCTGCGGGCAACAAAAAAGCAATAAAACGTTTACGCTGTCTGCAGAAAATGGCAAAAACGACACCAGTCAAATTGCGCGTTTAGTTAAAAAAAGTTTATTGGTGCAGGCAACTAATGCTGATAGTGCTTTAATATATGCCGGCCAGGCCCTTGCTATTGCAAAAAACATCAATTATAAAACGGGCGAAGCAAATAGCTTAAACCGGATGGGCGTTGTGTTATGGAAAAATGGCAGGTATGACCGTGCACTTGAACTGTTATTGGGCGCTTTAAAAATAAGGGAAGAAAAAAAAGATCAGCCGGGCGAGCTGGCCTGCCTCAATAACATCGGCATTATCTATTCCGATCAAAATGATGATGAGAAAGCCCTTACCTATCACTTTAAGGCAAAGGCCATTGCCGAATTAACACATAACAACAAATTTTTAAGCACCATATTATCTAATATAGGCAACAGCTATATCAAATTGAATAAAGTGAACCTTGCCCTGGGGTACGAGATGCAGGCCTATGCCCTGCAGCAAAACCTGGGCGATCAGGGTTCTTTATCAAATACCTTATCAATATTGGGCGATATTCACTATAAAATGAACCACCGGTCGCTTGCAATTGAATACTACCGGCTAAGCTTAAATAATGCCGAGAAAAACAATGATCAGGGTAGTCTGGCAGATACTTACAACAGCCTGGCGGCCCTATATAATGATATAAACCAGCCAGATTCAAGCGCGTTTTATGCAAAAAAAGGGTTAGAAGCAGCGCAAAAAGCCCATTATCCTATCGCAATATTTACAGCAAGCAGTTTACTCACAAAAATATACCAGGCATCAAACGAGCACCTGGAATTGCTTTATTTAAAAACGGCAATGGCCGCGAAGGATAGCATGTTTAGCATCGAGAAAATTAAGCAGGTACAAACACTAAGCTTTAACGAAGCATTGCGGCAGCAGGAGATTTCTGAACAAAAAAGGCATGAAGCCGAAGAAAGGATCATCAATCTTCAATTAATAGGCATTGCCATATTTATCCCGGTTTTCTTTTTGGTGCTCCTTTTCCTTAGTAAGGGCCGCACCCACCGTAAGGTTATTGAATTTATGAGCGTACTATCTCTGCTGCTTGTTTTTGAGTTTATCACCCTTTTTATCCATCCCTTTGTTCAACGCATCAGTAGCCATTTGCCTGTACTTGAGTTAGCGATACTTGTAGCGCTTGCTGCGGTGCTGGTGCCCTTACATCACCGGCTCACCAACTGGCTTCGTTTAAAATTAGTACACGCCGAAGCGCACGCGCACCTGGCACAAGGAAAGCCCCACGAGCCGACAAAAAGACCGGTATCCAGAAACCACCGCTCCTAGTAACATGTACCCTGGCATTAACTTCCTGCAAAGAAACCGATAGACCTGGCTTCCTGCTCCTTGCCGGCAAGGCCCTGTATAAAAAGCTGCCCGTCTTCAATTTTAAACTGGAGGCTGCGTTCATCAAGCTTAAAACCATCTGCTTTTAAAATATCTTTTATCTTCTCAACAAGTTCCTTGCGATCAAACACTGGGCTCAACTTCAGTTGATCGTTTACAGGCTCCAATACAATGCCATCGGCCTTATACGAGAATATTTTTGATTCCATGGAATAAATATCGCAATTCCCGCGCCTCAAATGCTTTAATTAATGTCACGTTTTTATATAAATAATTACCTTACATTCCAAACAAGGCAGCCAGCACCAGCCCAATTTTAATCACCCTGTCTTCGGATAAAATTGCTTTAAGGATTTTCATTTTTGTTAATTTAAAAGAACTTTGAAATACAAAGTACATAGATAAAAAAATTACAGCTTTTGCTGCTTTATTAAATTTTCGAGGGCAAGCAGGTGCAGCCTGAATGCCGCTCGGCCTTTCTCGGATGCAAGGTATTTGGTGTTGGGCTTGCGGCCAATAAAACTTTTTTGCACCTGGATGTACTCTTCCTTTTCCAGCGCCTTCAGGTGCGATGCCAGGTTGCCATCCGTAAGGTTAAGCAGCTCCTTAAGCGCATTAAAATCATAACTTTCATTGGCAACCAGTACGCTCATAATTTGCAGGCGTATCCGGTTTTCAAAAGCTTTATCAAATTGTTCTAACGAGATCTTCACTTATCGTATTTAAAATGCATTACCGTGCCGTAAATAATGTGGAGCAAACCAAAACCTATTGCCCAGCATCGTAAGCCATAGCCGGGCATTAATGCACACAGCAAACCTAATAAAATCTCGATTATCCCCAAGCTTTTTACGCCAGAATACGTGTAATGACTACCCGCAACCAGCGCCATACCGTAAAAAATAAGCGTAGCAGGTGCAACAACACCATAATAACCGCGATATATGAGTATAAATGTGAATAAACCACCTGCAACCAGCGGTATAGCCATATTGATAAGCAAGCGCTTGCTGCCGGTATTCCAAAAGGGTTGTCCGTTCTTTTTAGCTTTGCGAATGGAGAGCCAGATGCCGGTGCCAATTGAAAGCACCAATACTGCGAAAGCCACCATAATCAACTGAATGATTACTTCTGTATCGTTACGCAAAAGCCCGGCACTTTCATGTGTTAATATTTCCCAGCCTAAAAATGCACCCATAAGGGCATAAATCCCCGCCATTACGCCCGACAGGCCGCTCAGCGAAATAAATTTGGCCGACCGCTCCATCAGGTCCCGGATAGAGCTTAATTCTGCATGAATGTCTTGATCTTTCATTAAAAGCACTTTGTTTTTCAAAGCTATGTATTAAAATTTAAATTGGCAAGGAATTAAAATATTTTTTGAGACGAAAAATAGGTATGTCGTTTAATTGGAGCATGGTTGCAATCAGCAATGAATTATCTTCGTCATACCTGCTACTTCATCTGCATTACCGCGGCCATGGTTGCTATGCCTTGCCAAAGGTAGCTCACCCTTACGTTTTCATTTTCGGCGTGCTGGTTGTTATCGTAATTAACTAATGGCACGGTGATAACCTTCGCGCCTAATTCCTGTTCAAAAACAAACAGGGGCAGGCTGCCGCCTGAGCTTGGCGAAAGCACCACCGGGTAATCAACTGTACCCTGAACGGCTTTTACAACAGCTTGCGCTATGGGCAAATCAAGCGGTGTACGTTGGGCATTGTAACCGGCATCGTGGGTTATTTTAATGATCTTAGGGTAGGTAATCCTTTCCTGGTCTGTCGGTTCTTTGTCTACAACATAATAGCCCTGGGCGCGTATGTGGTCGGTTACTTTTTGAATTTGCCTGTCCATATCATTGCCGGGTACCAGGCGCAGATCGAGCACGGCTTCGGCTTTCACGGGGATTACGTTTGCTGCCTGTTTGCCAACATTGCCACTTGCCATGCCGTTGATATTAAGCGTGGGCAGCATAAATGCGTTCACCAGCGGGCGTGTTCCGCCTTCGGGGCGGGCAATACCAAGCTCTTTTTTTAAACCCGGCTCAACCGGCGGTACTTTGGCCAATGCGTCTTTTTCGTCCTGGCTCAGCGGGGTTACGTCGTCATAAAACCCTTTAATGGTTACATGGTCGTCATCATCTTTCATGCCTGCCAGTAATTTGGCCATGGCCAGGCCGGGGTTTGGGGCCCAGTTACCAAAGTTGCCACTGTGCAAGGGGCGTTTGGGGCCATAAATGGTAAGCCACATATTAACATCGCCCCTTACACCAAACACCACTATATTTTTGCCCGATGGGTGTCTTGCCCCATCGCAAATAATCCAAAGATCGGATGTTAGCCTGGATTTATACTTTCTAAAGATTGCAGCGAGTTGTGGCGAGCCTTTCTCTTCTTCGCCCTCAAAAAAGAATTTGATATTGCATCCCGGCTTTATTTTGCTTTTTATCAGCGCATCATACGCGTTGATAATGCACATAACGCCAGCCTTGTCATCGGCACTGCCACGGCCGCTCAACCGCCAGCTGGTATCAATGGCATCGCCGCGTTTATAGTTAACAATATGGCCGCCCTGCTCAATTGGCGCGGTAATAAAAACGGGGTCAAATGGTTTTAGGCCAGGCGCCCACTGTTTGGGGTTTACCGGCTGACCGTCGTAATGGGCGTAAAAAGCAATGGTTTTGGTTGCACCCGGCACTTTTACCTCGCCAAAAACGGCTGGATTGCCGTTGGCAATGGTAAGCACCTCGGCTTTAACGCCACGCTTCTCCAGCATATTTTTAACAAATGCCGCGTTGAGGCGGATATTAGCCGAATCAACTGTTTCGTTGGGGATAGCTACAAAGTCCAGGTATTCGCCAAAAGTTTCCTGCTGATTGCCTTTAATAGCCGTATTTATTTTTTGCTGGTTTGTTTGGGCTGATAGCAGCCGGGCACCCAAAAACATCAGGGCGATAAAACAGGTATTTGTTTTCATGGTGATGGTAAATGACCACAATATAAGCAAATTATATGTCCAATCATTTGGATATATTTGACATGTTTTCACGTTGCCAAAAACAGTTGTAAACCGCCAAGTTAAACCGTACCCATTTAAACGCTAACTATGAAAAAAGCATTGCTATCTATCCTCCTCGGGATTATATTATTAGTACCTGCCATTGAAGCCCTTGCGGCAGAAGGAACTATATCAACGGGAAGCCAACCACAGGTTAGCGCCGACAATAAAGGTACCATCCGGGTGGTATATGGGGATAAGGATAATATTTTTTGTGCAACATCCGCCAACCAGGGCGTATCGTTTTCAAAACCGGTACTGGTAGGCCATGTGGCAAACATGCATTTGGGCATGTCGAGAGGCCCGCAGCTGGCCAGTTCGGATAATTACTCGGTAATAACTGCAATGGATAAATCGGGTAATATTCATTGGTTCCGGTTAAAACACTCCTCTTCAAAATGGGAAAAGATGGGTGTACTAAATGATATTAACCAATCGGCACCCGAAGGGCTGATGGGCTTAACCACGGATAAGAACGACAATTTTTATGCGGTTTGGCTGGATATACGTATAGGGCAGCACAACCAGGTTTATTTTTCAAAGCTGCTGGCTAAAAGCACCTCATGGTCAAAAAATATATTGGCCTACCAATCGCCTGATGGCCATGTGTGCGAATGCTGTAAACCCAACATAGCCGTGCAGGGCCGGGAAGTAGCCATCATGTTCAGAAACTGGCTCGGCGGATCAAGAGACCTTTATGTTACCCGGTCGGCCGATGGTGGCAACGTGTTTCAACCCGCGCAGAAAATGGGTACCGGTACCTGGCCGCTAAACGGCTGCCCCATGGATGGCGGCGGCATTGTTATCAACAGCAGCAATAACGTCCAAACTGCCTGGCAACGCAAGGGTGATATTTTTTACGCCCAACCAGGTGGCTCAGAGACGCTTATTGGCAAAGGAAGAAACTGCACTATTGCCGCGGCCGGGGCTAAAACCATGATATCATTTCAAAACAACGATACGCTGAAAGTTGCATCGCCCAATCGTAAAGAAGTAACTATGGTAGGAAAAGGCAGCTTTCTGAAAACTATCCTGTTGAATAACAATACCATGCTTTGCGTATGGGAGCAGGATAATGTGATTAAATTTAAAAAAGTTTAACTATTTCACTCGCCTTTACCGGTTTCTTTATTAGTTACTTCGGGCGTAACCAATGGCGCCAAACCGTACGATTTGCGCGATGAGCGCAAAAAGCGGCGCAGGTTGGTCTTTATGGTAGTTATAAACTCATAATCGGTAGCGGTTTTTACCAGGAAGTAGCCGGGGCGGTAACGCTGCATAAAATCGGTAAGCTGTTGGTCTTTAAGGCGGGTTACACTGGCCACAAACGCGCGATTAAAGCGAAAATCAATCTCGCGCTGGTGATAATCTTCTTCGATGGTTGCCCGCAGCTTGGCGGCGTTGCGGCCGCTGCGGCTAAAGGCATTGTACAAAGCATCAATACCTATGCCTGCCCCCAGGCCGGGCGCAACCGACAAAAGGCTTTGACTATATTCCGACCCGTAAATTTTAGTAAAATCGCGCTTAGTGGCCGCAAATTGCTTCTCGGGCGTAAGCGCGGTATCACGAATATATACTTCCCTAAGCATAATTGCCGACCGCTTCATATAAACGGCCATCGCGTTATTAGTTTGCACCTTCAGGGTATCGCTGTAATGATCGGGCTTCATAAATATCAGTACATCGCCAGGCTGTGCATCTATTGTAAACTCGCCTTTAAGGTTATTGTAAAAAGATTTTCCGGTGGTGGCGTTCACAATGTTTACCTTGGCAATACGGTCTTTGCTGTCTTTATCAAACACAATACCCTCTACCTGCTTTTGCTGCGCAAAAAGCCGTACAGATAACGTGCAGAAAAACAGGAACAACCATAATTTCATTGTGGCGCCAAAAATAAAACTTAGGCTTTAATTAGCCATGTTTTTAACAACAATTAACTTTTGAGGAGAGAATCAAGAGTCAAGACTTTTGCCGGCAGCCTACTCATTTGGTGTGCTTGAGTTATACTGATTGCATTGTACGTTGAAAATAATGCCACTTAGAAAATTTTTCTCCTGTCTTGATTCTTGACTCTTGATTCTCTCCCCCCTACTTAACAACTACCAGTTTTTGCCCAATGTGTATATTATTATCGGGTATACTGTTTAACGCTTTTAGTTCATCAACAGTTATACCAAAACGTTTGGATATGTTGTATAGTGTATCGCCCTGTTTTACGGTGTATATCTTATCGTCGGGTTTGGTTTTGGTCAAGGTATCGGTGTTGGGTTTGCCAATGCTGTCATTAATCTGCGATAATACACGGTCCTCGCGTTTTATTTTGGCTGCCTCGCCTTCAGCGCGGTCGTACTGGTCAAGGTTGTATTTTACAATAAGGTTAATAAGCAGTTCGGGGTACTTGGGGTTGGTAGCATAACCGGCCGCTTTCAGGCCCCTGGCCCATCCTTCATAGTCGTTTTTATCCAGTTCGAACAGTTTGGCGTAATTTTTTCGCTTTAAAAATGTGGAGTGGTCGCGAAACGAGTCTTCGGGATTATCATATACCCTGAAACAATCGTTAACCTGGTCATCATCTTTATAATAGCTTTTGCCCATCCAGTCGACAGTGCATTTTATACCAAAGTGGTTGTTGGCAAAGCGGGCCAGCTCGCTATTGCCGGCGCCCGATTCAAACAGGCCCTGGGCCAGGGTAATACTGGCGGGGATGCCATACTGGTTCATTTCCTGTATGGCAATGGCCTTAAAACGATCAATATAATCTAAACTCGACAGGGATTTATAACCCGCCGCAGATGCGCCGTTGGCCTTTTGGATGCTGCTGTTATTGCGACGTACATCGCGATTGGAGATAGAATTCCTGGATTTGTTTCTTGATGATGTTGTTTTGCGCGCCGAGCATGAGCTAAAACAAATAACACCAATTAAAAAAAAGTAACGCGTTTTATTCATACAGCTAAACCTGTGGTATTTGGCATTTTTATTAAAATGCCAAAATAGGTTTATTGTTTGGCTTCTGCTAATTCTTTAGGCTGTGTTGCAGGGTTTTCGTCCAAATCATTCAGGTCGTATTTTTTAATGATACCTAAAACCTGCGCTGCCCATTTGCGGCTGCTGGCGTAACCGCTGCGCTGGATGCCTTTTGCCCAGCCGGTATAATCATAATGGGTAAGGGCATCGGCCAGGTGGCTGAATTGCTTGCGCTCGGTCATGATGCGGGCAAAATCCTGGAACGAATCTAAAACCGAATCGTATTTTTTGTAGGATGAACGTACTTTTTTATTGTGTTTGATAAAAACTACACTGCCTCCACCTTTTACTCCGAACTGATTATTAAGGTTTTGTGCTATAGTGCTATTGCCGCAACCGGATTCATGCATGGCTACACCTAAAACGATGCTTGCCGGGATACCGGTTTCGTGCATAATACGAATGGCATCATCTTTGAACTTCTCGATATAAGATTGTGAAGTGTTTTTTTGTGCTGAAGCAGCAATTGTTGAAATCAACAGGGCGGTAATCAGTAGGGTTTTCTTCATAATTTATTTTTTTCTGATAACCAGTAAGCCGTCGCGGACAGGCAGGATCAGTTTTTCTATCCTGCTATCAACAGCTATGTGGTCATTTAGTTTGCGGATATTCTCGGTATCGGCATCTTTTTCGGTGCCGTACACCTTTCCTTTCCACAAAACGTTATCAATTATTATTAATCCTCCGGATCTGACTTTGTCAAAAACCAATTGAAAGTAAGTAAAATTATTTTTTTTATCAGCATCAATAAATACCAAATCGAAAATATCAGCCTGTAAATCAGCAATAATGGCCTCTGCCTGCCCAAAATGCAGTTTTATTTTATTTTCAACATTTGTTAGTTTAAAGTGTGAATTGATGATATCCTCCATTTCGCGGTTCACTTCGATGGTGTGGAGAATGCCTCCCTCAGCCAATCCTTCGGCCAGGCAAATGGCCGAGTAGCCGGTGAACGTACCAATTTCCAGGATGCATTTGGGTGCCACCATTTTGCTCAGAAAGCTCAGCAACCGGCCCTGGTAATTGCCCGACAGCATGTGCGGGCGCAGCACCTTTAAATGCGTTTCGCGGTTCAGTTGCTGCAAAGCTTCCGGCTCCGGATCGCAATGGTCATCTAAGTACGCCTGGAGGGCAATAGGGAGAATATCCATGTCACAAAGATACGGAATTTAATACTTATGTGGTGTTCGGTTTTGTGCAGACGTGTTCGGGTGTTCGGGGGCGAATATGTATACTATTGAATTACAGACAATTAAGTGTTCGGAAGAATTAAAATACCTGCAGTTTCTTTTACCCTGTAATAGTAAAATCCATCACTTTCGGGTTTGGCAGGGATAAAACAAAAGAGGTGATTAGTACCCTGTTATGCCCTTGCCAGACGCGGTTAAGTACCCATTAATATCCGTTGGAGCCTGGTTATACCCCCTTCAAACATCATAATTTTGGCAACGGGTATTCTGCTTTTCGGGGCAGTGGAAAAGTCCATCGCCGATATCGTTGATGCCTATATTTCCCGCACATCCGCAGTGCTCACCCAGCCTTCGTTGCCGTTGGCCAGTTTGATTTTTACCCAGTCGGATTTTTTATCAAGGATATTAACCTTGGTTCCCTCGTGCAGCACAAAGCCGTTTTTGGCGGTAGTGGCGGGTGCGTTTTTAACGTTTACCGATGAATTGAAGATAATGCCATCATGATGCGCATCAAAATAGGCCGCCTGCCTGCCGGATATGAATATAGTACCGATACCTAACAGCAGTAAAATTAAGGCCGAATAAAACGACGCCTTTTTTATGCCCACAGAGCCGGAAAATCTGTAAAGGATAAGCAGGCCCGATGCCGCCAGGAAAAGCAGCACACTGACCACGGCAAGCGCATTGGCCGAAAAAGCGAGAATAAAGCCGGTCCACCATTTGGTGATGAAAAATTCGGGGGCGGCCTCAATTTTATCGGTAGTTTTTGAATTGGCAAACTGGATGTTTACCCGGATATCTTCATCGCCCGGCGATAGCCTGTGCGCTTTTTCATAGTATAACAAGGCCGGGGCTATGTCGCCATTTTTGTAATAAGCATTGCCCAGGTTAAAGTAAAGGCTGGCCGATTGGTAGCCGTCATCCACCATTTTTTGATAGGCAGCCGCGGCTTCTTTATAATTTGCCTTTTGGTACAGGTTATTGCCTTTTTTAAACAGGGCCGGGCCTGCGTCATCGCTAAAGGCCAGCAATGGCGCAACAATCAACAGCAACAGGTATATCAGGCGCTTTAGCATGTTATATTTTATCTTCAATGTTATTGATCATGTTTTTTGCCTTCTCAAACACCTCCTGCTCCGATATACCCGAAACCGGGGCAAAGCGGGCCATGTCGCAAAGGTCTAAGGTTTCCAGCAGTTCGTTTATAGTCGGCTCATCCAGCTGGCGGGCCTTTAGTTCAGTGGCAATTTTTTCGCGGTTAAGGTCGGCAGCAGCAATGTTCAGTTTATCGCTTAAGTAGCCATACAACCCTTTAAACACATTTTCGTAAAATACCGGTTTATTATTTGCCGTTAGCTGCGCTTTTGCGCTGGCCAGGTGTTTGGCTGCAATTTTACCGGCCTTGCGGCTTTTTACTTTCACCACATCGCTGTTGTTCATCTCGTACACCTTACCAAATACCAAGGCTCCGGCAAATGCCAGCGGCCCCAGCAGCAGCAGGAAATAATACAGACCGGATCCGTAAAAACCTTCGTCGTCTTTGCGAATGTCGCTGCCATCGGTTTTTATATAGCGGATATCTTTATTCAACAGTTTAACATCCTGCTTATCGGCGCCAATGGAGGTAACGTTATTTTCGGTAGCGCCTTTGGCTACGTTAATTGTAAACCCTTTGGTTTGCTGGCTTACATATTTACCGGCTGCTAAATCATAGTACGAAAACTTGATAGGGTCGACGTTGAATTTGCCGCCATGGCGTGGTATCAGCAGGTAAGTATACACACGGGTACCCGACTCGCCATTTGCATCATCAGTTATCGTATCAGTTACCTTAGGGTCGTACTTGTCAAAATCAAGCGGAAACTCGGGGGCCATTGGTTTCAGCAGCTTCAGGTTGCCTTTGCCCTTCAGGGTAATTTTGTAATTGAGGGGTTCGTTGGCTTTCAGGCTGGTTTTATCAACCGATGCTGAGATTGAAAAGCGGCCAACCGCGCCGCTAAAGCTTGCAGGCTTGCCGCTTTCGGGCAGTGGTTTTACGTGGATAACCACGGGGCTGCTTTTAATTTTGTATTTAACATCATTATAGCTGCCACCACCAAAAAAGTTATCAAAAGGATCGGCCGATGGTACGGTTTCGCGCACAATAAAATCCATAATCATCGGGTCGATAGTAATGTTGCCCGCTCGTTCGGGGAAAAGGATATTTTGCTTTATTTCGGTAACATTATATTTTATCCCTTTTATGGTTTCGATACGCCATTGAACAGCATTGGGACTATTAAGGCTTTTAATTTCCTGGCTGTAAAAACCATTCTGGTCCGACATTTTTTCCAGTTCGCTGCCCACCAGCGCCACCCGTGTGTAAAGGCGGTAGCTTAAGGTAAGCTGCTCGCCTATGTAGGCACTGGTTTTATTTACATCGGCCCTTATAAAAAGATCCCTATTGATATCCTTTGAATGGCCGGCCACAATGCCTTTTCCCTGCACCTGTTGTTGCTGCTGCTGTTGTTGCTGCCTGGCCGCATTAGCCTGCGCCGCCGACGCGCCCTTTACCACTTTAATTTTAATGGGACTGGTGCTCAGCTGCTTGCCGTTTACCACAATGGTTGCCGGGCCTATGGTGTAAGTACCTTCTTTTACAGCTACCAGGTCATAACTGTAAGCCATACTTGACGATGAAGCACCGTTAATCACCGTCATGCTTTGGGATACATTTGGCCCCGAAACCACCAAAAAACCGTTAAAGTTTGGGGGCACAAATTTTTCGCCATTACTGTTTATGGTAAAACTAACCTCGAATTGCTCGGTAGTGCCTACCTCTGTTTTACTAACAGACGAGGTAAACTTTATACCCTGGGCAAAAATAGCGGTGGTACAAAACAGCAGGAACAACAATATGTAGTACTTTAACTTCATGTGCTATAAATATAAGGCTTACCAGTCTTTTGAGATATTGGCTTTGGCGCCTTTTAACTTTTTATTTTTTAGTTTGTCCTGCGTTGCTTTTTCATCGTTTTTCAGGGCTTCCAGCATCCGCTCGGCATCATCTTTTGATACGTTGTTGGGCTGCGGCTGTTGTTGCTGCTGATCTTTATTATCAGGTTTATTCTTGTCCTTGTCGTCTTTATCTTTCTTGTCCTGATCTTTCTTGTCCTGGTCTTTTTTGTCTTTATCCTTCTTATCCTTGTCTTTATTCTTATCGTCCTTATTTTTATCCTTGTTCTTGTCTTTATCTTTATTCTTGTCGTTTTTGTTCTGGTTCTTTTTATCGTCCTGCTGTTTTTTCAGCATTTTTTGGGCGTACGACAGGTTGTAGCGGGTTTGCTCATCATTCGGGTTGTTGAGCAACGATTTTTTGTAGGCGGCAATACTCTCTTCCAGTTTTTTATTTTCCAAAAGGGAGTTACCTATGTTATGGTAAGCATTGGCCAATACCTGTTTATCTTTTGATGTTGCTGCTATTTTATCAAACTGCTGCTGCGCCTCTTCAAACTTTTTTTGCTTGTACAAAGCATCGCCCAGGTTAAAATTGCCCTCTACTGTTTTGTTGTTTGATTTTGCCAGCGCTTTACGATAGTTATCCTCGGCTTGTTTATAGTTTTTAGCCTGGTAAAGCTGGTTGCCTTTCCTAATGTCCCTTTTTTCCTGCTGGGCAAAAAGGAATGAAGCCTGCAGTACTAATAATACAACTATAATTAATTGCTTCATGGCTTTTTTACTTCAAATAATTTAATGCCGCTTAAACGCATGTTTTTACGGTTTGATATAAAGAACTCAACCAGCAGCAATACAAACGCGATGGCCAAAAAGAACTGGAACCGATCTTCAAAATCCTTAAACGACCGGCTATCAACCGTTTTGCGCTGTAGTTTACCAATCTGGTCCATTACAATGCCCAGACCGCTGTTGGAGTTATTAGCGCGTACATAAACGCCGCCACCCGCAGCCGAAATTTCTTTACACATGTCCTCACTCAGTTTACTTACCACCTGTTGGCCTGTTTCACGGTCTATATGGAAACCTGTTTGGTGCCCCTGCTCGTCATACACGGGTATAGGCGCACCGCTTTCTGAGCCTACACCAACCACATTCACCGATACATCTTTTGATTTGGCAGCAGCAGCTGCCTCAACAGCATTATCCTCGTGGTTCTCGCCGTCGGTAATAACAATCATGGCTTTGCCGGTACCGTTTTTAAAATCAAACGATTGCATGCCCAGTTCAATGGCCGCGCCAATGGCGGTTCCCTGTGTTGGTACCATCTCGGTATTAATGGTACTCAGGAATAGCTTGGCCGCCGAGTAATCGGTAGTAATAGGCAGCTGTACATAGGCCTGGCCTGCAAATACAATGATACCGATACGGTCGTCATGCATGCGGTCAATCAGCTGGGCAATGGCGCGTTTGGCATTCTCCAGGCGGCTTGGGGCCAAATCCTGGGCCAGCATACTGTTTGATACATCAAGCAGTATCATTAAATCGGCGCCTTTGCGTTTTACTTCTTCGGTTCTTGAACCAATCTGCGGGTCGGCTATGCCGATGACCAGCATGGCGTAAGCCAGCAAAAAGAAAATAAACTTAATCCACGGCCTTGATAACGATACCTGCGGCATCATCATCATCACCACTTTTTTATCTCCTAATGAGGATATGGCTTTCTTTTTCCAAACGCTTACCGCCAAAAACGCGATAATGAACACCGGGATAATTACCAGCCCCCATAAATATTCTATATGTGCAAAACGTAGCATCTGTTAGGTTAAAGCCCCTTTAAACAGGGTGTTTTTTAATATAAATTCCAACGACAGGAAAGCCAGCGCTATAATTGCCCAGGGTAAAAACAGTTCTGTTTTTTTATGATACTGGGTAACATCAATTTTGGCTTTTTCCAGCTTATCAATCTGCTCGTAAATATCTTTAAGCGTTTGGTTATTGGTGGCCCTGAAATACTTACCACCTGTAAGGTTTGCAATTTTTGACAACGTGCCCTCGTCAATTACCACAGGCATTTTTTGGTATTGGATACCCAATGGTGTCTGTACCGGGTAAGGTGCAAAACCATTGGTGCCCAAACCTACCGTATATACCCTTACGCCAAACTGACGGGCAATTTCGGCCGCGGTTATGGGCGGTATCGAACCGGCATTGTTTGAGCCATCTGTAAGTAATATCACCACCTTACTTTTAACCTGGCTGGTACGCAGGCGGTTAACCGCCGTTGCCAGGCCCATGCCTATGGCGGTACCATCGGTTATCATCCCGTTCTTCACATCGGCAAACAGGTTCACAAGTACGCTATGGTCAATAGTTAGCGGGCATTGCGTAAAGCTTTCGCCGCTAAAAATTACCAGGCCTATGCGGTCGTCCGGGCGTCCTTTTATAAAGTCGATGGCTATTTGTTTACCGGCTTCCAGGCGGTTGGGCTTAAAATCCTCGGCCAGCATACTGCCCGAAATATCTGAAGCAATAATGATATCGATACCTTCGGTAGTACTGTTTTGCCAGCTTAATGACGATTGCGGCCTGGCCAGCGCAACAATCATAGCCGATAAGGCTAACGACCGTAATACAATACCGCTATGCCTGAATTTTGGCAGCATGCTTTTTTTAAGCGTAAAGCCCCGCAGGGTAGGCACATTCAGCTTGCCCTGCAGCTGCCGTTGTTTCCATATATACCAGCCAACCATCAGTGGAATGCTGATGAACAGCCAAAAAAATCCCGGGTGGGCAAATTCTATTCCTTTAAACCAGCTCATTTACCCTCCTCTTGTTTATCGGCCAGTGGCTGGTATGCCTGCTGGGTTTTGTTTACAAAGCCAATGGCATTATCCATACTTTGTTCGTTTTCAAAATGCAGCGGTTTTTCTTTGGCAAATTTCACCAAATCGGCAAGTATCAATACCTGGCGCAGCAGGTTTTTGTTATCTTCTGTAATATCCAGTGTGCGCAGGCTTGCAAAAATCTCATCGGATGTTTGCTCATGGGTTTTAATGCCATAGCGCTTCTCTAAATATTCGCGCAGTATTTCGCTCAGTTCAATATGATATACTTTAACATCCTGCTCGTAAACTTTTTTGCCGCGCAGCTCCTGCAGTTTTTGCAAGGCGATGATATGCGGTGGCACTTTGGGTTTCGGCGGTTCAATTACTACCACTTTTTTAGGCCTGGAGACAAAATAATAAATAATACCGGCAATAATCAGCAGCACCAAAAAGCCAATGGCTACCCATTGCCAGTTATCGTGAAGCCAGTCGAAAAACGAATAACTGACCACAAGCGGTTGTTTAATGTCATAAAAACCCTTAGTGGTATCAACCGCAACGGTTTGCACGGTTAATGTTAATGGCTGTGTATAAACCGGGCCTGTGGTTGTTTTAAACGCGTAGGATGGTATTACATAAGCCCCGCTATCAAACGCGGTAATGTTGTAAGCGCGGTGAACGGTCTCGATACTTTGATCCTGCTTATCAAAAACAGTATCGGCTTTACTGCTCACAATTTGAATTTTGCCCGCAATTGAATCAACCAGCGCCGGGAACTCTATTTTATCTTTTATGCTATGCCTGATGCTTAGGTTAAGCTTGGTTTGCTGGCCAATTAAAATGGTGGCCCTATCCAATTTTGCCTCGGCCTGCGGGGCCTGTGCAAAAGCGGAATAAAAAGTACCTGTAAGCAGCAATACCAGGAAATATTTAAAACACTTGATCATCTCCTGCCTTCCCGTTTTTTAAATAGTGTCATTAATGGTTTTACGTATGATTCGTGTGTGCCGATGCTGGTAAAATCAACACCGCATTTTTTAAAGGTATCGCCCATGGCGATGGTGCGGTTGCGGGCCTCGAGGCTGAATGCGTAGCGCACCTCCTCATCAGCAGTATTTATCCACACCACCTCGCCGGTTTCTTCGTCCTTCATCGGGATGAGGCCCAGGTTAGGGAACACCTCTTCGTGCTTGTCAAACAGCCTTACAGCAATAATATCGTGCTTTTTGTTGGCTATTTTCAGCTCGTTTTCAAATGCCGGGCTTATAAAATCCGACAGGATAAAGGCGGTACATTTCTTTTTAATAACGCTGGTAAAGTACTTTAACGCCACGCCAACGTTGGTGCCTTTATTCTCGGGCTTAAAATCAATCAGTTCCCTGATGATCATCAGGATATGTGAACGCCCTTTTTTTGGCGGGATAAATTTTTCTATCTTATCGCTAAAAAATATCACCCCAACTTTATCGTTGTTCTGGATGGCCGAAAAGGCAAGCACAGCGCAGAGCTCGGTTGCCAGATCCTGCTTTTGCTGACCCTGGGTGCCAAAGTTTTCAGATCCGCTTACATCCATCAGCAGCATTACGGTAAGCTCGCGCTCTTCGTCGAACACTTTTACGTAAGGGTGGTTAAAACGCGCGGTAACGTTCCAGTCGATGGTACGTATCTCGTCGCCAAGCTGGTATTCGCGCACCTCGCTAAAGGCCATACCCCGCCCCTTGAAAGCCGAATGATATTCGCCCGAGAATAAGTGGTTACTTAAACCCCTGGTTTTTATCTCAATCTTCCTTACTTTTTTTAAAAGATCCTTGGTTTCCATAAGAAGCGAAGCCCCCTCTAAATCTCCCCCTGAAGGGGGAGACTTTTGAAAAGTATGTTTTTTAATTTAAACTAATGTCATTTCGAACGATAGTGAGAAATCTTATACGCCCTGCTTGCGGACTTTGCTATACGCACTGTTCGCGAACTTTGCAAATCCACAAAGTCCTTCGTATAAGATTTCTCTTTCGCTCCCCCGCTCATTCCTCCGCCGCTCTATCGAAATGACAATGGCGAAGATGTGCGGTGGTAACTTTTTCCTCCCTCTCCTTTGGAGAGGGCCGGGGTGAGGCCTACGGTACCTCTATCGCGTTCAGTATCCCGGTAATAATATTTTCGCTGGTGATGTTTTCTGCTTCGGCCTCGTAGCTTAAGCCAATACGGTGGCGCATTACATCGTGGCAAATAGCACGCACATCCTCGGGTATTACGTAACCGCGGCGTTTAATAAAGGCATAAGCCTTTGCTGCCAGCGCTAAACTAATACTTGCCCTTGGCGATGCACCAAAAGTGATGAGGTTTTTGTAGTGCGCCAATTTGTACTGCTCGGGGAAACGGGTAGCGAAAACAATATCGATGATGTACTGCTCAATTTTTTCGTCCATGTAAACTTCACGAACTATTTTGCGGGCGCGCACAATCTCTTCGGGTTTAATAACCGGCGATGGCTTTGGCATACCGCCCGGTAATATGCTTGAACGGATAATTCTTTTTTCTTCTTCGCGCTCAGGATAGGTAATTACCACCTTCAGCATAAAACGGTCAACCTGTGCTTCGGGCAGCGGATAGGTACCTTCCTGCTCAATAGGGTTTTGGGTAGCCAGTACCAAAAACGGATTGGGCAACGGGAAGGTGTTATCGCCAATAGTTACCTGGCGCTCCTGCATGGCCTCTAACAGCGCGCTTTGCACCTTGGCCGGTGCACGGTTAATTTCATCGGCCAAAATAAAGTTAGAAAACAATGGTCCTTTACGAACAATGAATTCTTCTTTCTTTTGGTTGTAGATCATGGTACCAACCAAATCGGCAGGTAATAAATCGGGCGTAAACTGGATGCGGCTGTACTCGGCCTGGATACATTTGGCCAGCGTATTGATAGCCAAAGTTTTTGCCAGCCCCGGAACACCTTCCAGCAAAATATGCCCATCGGCCAATAAACCGATCAGCAAACGTTCAACCATATATTTTTGCCCCACGATCACTTTATCCATCTCCATTTTAAGCAGATCGATAAAAGCGCTTTCGCGTTGTATCATTTCGTTAAGCGCCCTGATATCTGTTGAATACGATGTGCTGCCGGTAACAGCGCCCGATGAAACATTTTCTGTACTACTTTTAAATTCTTCCATGAACCTTTTTTATTTCGAGAGCAAACTTAAACACACAAACTTTTTTCTGCTAAAAAAATTCCATGTTTAATTGTTAAAATTTGTTAAATCTTTAAGTGTTAGCTGTAAATATAGGTTTTTTATTGGGTTGGGGGAGGCTGAGGTTCGGGTTGCGATGGGCGGGGTTCGAGTTGCGAGTTGGATGGTTCCGGTTGCGGGCCTCGCGTATTTGGTACAAAGACGCAGCGCGGTAAATTGCAGGAACAACACAGTTTGACGTTGTTTTCCGTCGAGACGCAAAATTTTTCGTCTCGACCTCGGGATTTTTAAATTCGAATTTTGCAGCTCCCCGAACCCCGCAACCCGAACCCTGAACCTCACAACTATTTGTAGCTTTGTACCGATATGTATAGAAAGATCTTTTTACTGTTCGCCGCGGCTTTGTTTTTATGCACGGCATCTTACAGTCAAACCCAATATAAAAACATCCCGCTGCCTGTAGCCATCAGTGGTGTTGGCGAAGAATATTCGGGCATGTGTACTTATGCCGGCAGGGTTTACCTGCTGCCGCAATATGGCGATCATAAAACGCTCATTAAAAAAGCTAACCTGAAAGGCGAGTTTTTAATTTACAGCCTGCTTGCCGATAGTATTGGCCGGGTGGTGGATGGCAAGGATACTGCGCTATCGGCCTATAAAAGCCTTAAGGTGGTTAACCTGGATAAACTGCCCGATAGCATAGGCGATGATTACGAGGGTTTTGAAGCTATCAGCATTGTAAATAATACCGTGTTTTTATCGATAGAAACTGATGATAAAGCACAAAACTGCTATCTGCTTAAGGCTAAGCTCGACCTTGCAAATAACCAGGTGGTGGTTGACCCGGAACACATCATCAGCCTTAAAAGGCCCGAACTGATTTACAACGCAGGTTTTGAAGCAGTTACCTGGCTGCCCAAAGAAAAAAAGCTGCTGGCTTATTATGAATACAATGGCATGCCCGACGGCGGGCAGGGATACTTGATAGATACCTCATTTACCAAACAGGCCGAGGCCATTAAAACACCCCGGCTTTATTTCAGAATTACCGATGTAACGGCCACCGGCACAGATCAGCTATTCGGCGTAAATTACTTTTATAATGGCGACTATAAATACTACCTGGACAACGATAAGCTAAACCACCAGGAAAGCAATATCAAAAAAGCCATCCCCAGCCTGAAGGATAGCCTTGATAAAGACGCCGCCTATTTAACCAGGCACACATTTGCCCGTATTGTAACACTAAAAAGCCCGCAAGGCACCCAATGGGAAGAGGTAACTACGTTTAACGGCTACAAAAACAACTGGGAAGGCCTAACGCTTTACCGCAAAGGCGCTTTAATTGTTACCGATGCTAATAACAGCAAAAAACAGGTTGCCATTTTGGCTTACCTGCCTTTTAATTAAGCGCACACTTCATTAAAAAACCAAAACGCCATTGCTATGTAAGGCAATGGCGTTTTGGTTTATCGGGCAAAAGCTTTTAGACTTTTTCGGTTTTTGATTGTTGATTTATACCCGCTTCGGCTATTTGGGTAAGCAGGCTGTCGCAGTTTTTTTCTTCCTGTAAGGTAGAATCTAAAAGCTCGGCAGCTTTGCTGTAGCCCAGCACGGTAGCCAAAGTTTTGAGCGTACCGTAAGAGGCAATTTCGTAATGCTCAATTTTTTGAGCAGCCGAAATAATTCCGGCATCACGGGTCATGCTGCCTTTTTCGGTTTCGGCAATAATTTCTTCGCCCTCTTTAATTAAACCGGCCATCGCCTCGCATTTTACAGCTACGGCTTTTTCGTCTATCGATGCAAAAGCATCTTCCAGGCGGATAATTTGCCTTTCGGTTTCGCTTAAGTGATTTTCAATCGCGGCGCGCAATTTATCAGATGTTGCCGCTTTTGCCATTTTGGGTAAAGCTTTTGTTAAATGTTTTTCGGCCCAATAAATGTCTTTCAATTCATCAATAAACAGTTCGTTCAATGCCGAGTCCTGTACATCCAATGTTTGTTCAGGAGCCTTTGTTTTGGTAGTTGCCATGGTAAATGTTTTTTAAGTTATGTGAAAACTTAAATACAAAGGCAATGCCAAGTTTATTTATTTATCAATAATATTAATTATTATGAAATATTTGATGAATAATCGCTTGTTTGGTATCATGTGTTGTATTGTTTTGAAACTTATTGGTGTATCCAAAATAGTACCACATGCCCAATACAAAGCCCCGGGAATTACGTAATGCTTTTTCAAGGCTTTTAATGTTGCGCCTAAGCCTGATTATTGCAAGCCCCGGCGCAAGATTAGCTCACCCCCATGACTTTTGGCTCAAAACTCGTTCAATTTGTTGTATATGTTGATTATCTTACCGCTTCATGATTTACAATAAAAAGAATATTTTGATAAACCGCATTATCCATTATTATGTAAAGTGGATTGTGGCGCGGCAGTTTCATGAAGTACTGTTTAACAATATCGAAGTTGATAAAAACAAATCGGTGCTGCTGATAGCCAATCATTTTAGTTTTTGGGATGGGCTGATATTGTATTGCGTAACCCAAAAGCTATTAAAAAAGCAATACCATGTAATGGTAGAAGAAAAAACGGTGCATATGCTGCATTATCTTAAATTTGCGGGTGCTTTTTCGATCAACAAAAAATCAAGGGATATCATCGAATCGCTTGATTATGCTGCCCGCCTTTTGGACGATCCGCAAAACCTGGTGCTCATTTTTCCGCAGGGAAAGCTGTTTTCAAATTATGTAGAAGACGTTCATTTTGACAAAGGCGTGTTCCGGATCATGAAAAAAGCATACGGCAAATACCAGCTGGTTTTTGCTTCAACATTTATTCAGTACTTTAAACACAAAAAGAGCACCGCTACCGTTTACTTAAAAAGCGATAACAACAACTATACGAGTATAACAGCGTTAAAAGAAGCTTATCAGCAACATTACAGCAGCTCAAAGCTGCTTCAAACCGAATTTGATATATAAAAGTGACAGTAATTATATTAATCACCCTTTTTTTCATCGTCCTGCGCTTTACGGTTACGCTGTTCAACTTTATATCCGACCCTAAATTGCGGCGGGTAGGTAAACATTACACCAATAAGGTATCCATCCTGGTACCCGCCCGTAACGAGGGCGGCAATATACTTACGCTGCTGCAATCCATCAGCCGGCAGGATTATCAGCATTACGAGGTACTGGTACTTGATGACGGCTCAACCGATGATACTTACGCAGTGTGTGAAAAATTCACAAAGGCGCACCCCCAATTTAAGGTTATTAAAGGTGAGGAACTCCCCGCTGGCTGGATAGGTAAAAATTTTGCATGCCACCAGCTTGCCTTGCAGGCCGATGGCGATTACCTGCTTTTCCTGGATGCCGATGAGCAGGTGCAGCCCGGTTTAATTAATAGCGCCGTACACCGCATGCATACGGGCAAACTGGGCCTGCTAAGCCTGTTTGCCAACCAGGAAATGCAAACCACCGGCGAGAAACTGGTAGTGCCGCTGATGCATTTTATTTTACTGAACCTGTTACCTGTACGCTTGATATCGCTGGTAAAAAACCCTTCTGTTGCTGCAGCCAGCGGGCAGTTTATGCTGTTCGACGCCGCTATTTATCATCAGCAGCAATGGCATAAAGCAGTAAAGGGCAAAGTGGTAGAGGATGTAGAAATTATGCGGCTTATAAAAACCAAAGCTTATAACGGCGAGGCCCTGCTGGCCAACGGCATGATTAGCTGCCGCATGTACAAAAGTTATAACGAGGCTATAGCCGGTTTCAGCAAAAATTTTTTAGCCGCATTCAATTATAGCATCCCGGGGTTTTTAATGTACCTGCTGCTGGTTATTATTTTCCCGTTGTTGTTGTTCATGACGCTGAACCTGCCGCTTATCATGTTCATGTGCGGCCTTATTATCCTTACCCGCATTATGATCTCGCTGGAGTCGGGGCAAAATGCTTTATATAATGTATTATTGCACCCGCTGCAAATGACAAACATGATGTTCATCGCTTTCATATCCATCCAAAAACACCTCACCAAAACTACTGTATGGAAGGGTCGGAGGATTTGAACACGCAATTATCAACCGGCAGCCTAAAAACAGAGCGCATTGCCATTATAATTATAATACTTTTTCACACAGTTGGCATCATAGGATTTAACCTGCCGGGTATCGACAGCTTATTTCTGGATATCGTGCCCTGGCATTTATTGCTCATGGCAGCTGTTATCATCTGGAGCCATAACCGCCCCGATGCCAAATTCGGGTTGTTTGCATTACTGCTGTTTATGCTGGGCTTTAGCGCCGAGTTGATAGGGGTACACACCGGCTGGCTGTTTGGCAGCTACACGTATGGCAAAACACTTGGTATTAAGTTATTCAACGTTCCGCTGATGATTGGTGTAAACTGGTTTTTGCTTATTTATGCCACCGGCGTGCTCATGCAGCGCAGCCGGGTAAAAAATGTTTATGCCCGCATTTTGGTTGGCGCATTGTTGCTTGTTTTGCTTGATATATTAATTGAACCCGTGGCCATCCATTTTGATTACTGGCATTGGACGGACGGCGCTATCCCCATAAAAAATTACTTCTGCTGGTTTGCTGTAAGCGGGCTGATGCTTTTTATATTCGAGAAGTTCAAATTCCCTCCTCAAAGTAAAGCTGCCCCTGTTTTACTGTTAATGGAATTTGTGTTTTTTATGATTTTGGGCCTGGTGAATTGACAGGGTAGTTAAAATTTACCGCCATCAGGCAACGTTTTTTTTAGCCTTGAAGAAAAAATGTGTCTGGCTAAAATAGCTGAAACAGGCTATAAATACAGTAGCTATAATTTTTGATGGAGTTGGATAAATGCCCAGCCAGTCAACAAGTACCTTAAGAAAAATTACATTCAGCAGGATACAAATGGCATTCACTATAATAAACCGCGAAAGCTGTCCTCTTTTGCTCAGGCCCGATTCTTTAAAAACGATATACCTGTTCAGGTAAAACCCCGTACAAAAAGATATGCTGAAAGATAAAGCCAGTGACGCAATGTGCGGACTTAAAGTATACGACCCGATGTGCAGGTTTTGCTTTTTAAAAATGAAATTATAACAAAATGAAAACAGCGTAATATCAAACACCACATTGCCCCCGCCACATGCCGCGTAACGGAAGGTGTGCAAGGGCATCCATTTTTTAAAGGGTTTATAAAACAGATCGATAATGTTAAAAATAGTCCGCCTTATAAAATCGTGTACCTTTCTCATAGATAATGGCAAAGGTAAAATAATTAAAATAAAGTAGGGTTAACTATGCAGCCGGCTTGCGTTAACAACTGGCAGGCAGGTTAAATATGTTCGCGTTTTCAGCCTATTTGCTTTAAACCCCTCTCCCACTCATAGTCCATCCATCAAACCAAGGCATTGCCGCCGCTTTTTTTCGTTAAAATTAACTGCGACGCAAGCGTATCATAATTATTTTTAACGTTTTCAAAATCCCTCAAAGCAAGGCTTAAACCTGCATTTTTAATTTATCCCCCATGTGATACAAGCGTATCAAAATCGATATAATATACTATATATCAGCTATTTATGTAAATTTTATTTGCTTATTACATTTTAAATCGCCTAAATTTGATTTGTAATTATAAACCATACATAAGCCTGTAATTCCTGGAAAACTATTTTGAACAATGCTGTTTTGCCAACATTTAACCAATGCTGTTTTAAACATTAGTTAAACCAATAAAGCGATTTAGCAATGCGTTACCGGCTTTTTGCCATGGATTTTTTGTGCAATCAATTAAACCAAATAATAAATTTTTATGAACATCAACTACAATTTAAAGCGGCTTGCAGCCCTCACCCTGCTACCCGCGGCCTTGCTGTTTTCCTGTAAAAAGGATGCCAACACCGGCGAAGCCAAAGCACAGCCAACCGCCGAAACGGTAGCACGCGCTGCCAATGAAGTGGTAAATGCCTGGGTAACCACGTCCGATCAGTCAAAACTGTTGCAGGCACAGGCCAGCTTCAATTTTGCTGCTGATGCAGGCACCAACGCCACCACCGTAACTGTTGACGAAAACACCACCTACCAGGGGATAGATGGCTTCGGGTTTACCTTAACCGGCGGCAGCGCCAGTTTATTAAACGGGCTGGGCGGCAACCAGGCTGCCGTTTTAAGCGAGCTTTTTGGTACGGCTAACGGGCAGATAGGCATCAGTTATTTACGTATTAGCATCGGCGCATCTGACTTAAGCTCGAGCGATTTTACTTACGACCAGGTGGCCGGCGATGTAAACATGAACAGTTTCAGCATCAGCCAGGAAAACACCGATATGCTGCCGATACTAAAGAAGATCATCGCCATAAACCCATCCATCAAAATTATAGCCACCCCATGGACCGCCCCCACCTGGATGAAGGTTAACACTACCGGCAACAACGGCTACACCGGCGGCAGCTTAAATACGGCGTATTATGATGCCTATGCCCGCTATTTTGTAAAATACCTGCAGGCCATGCAGGCGCAGGGTATTACTATTGACGCCATTACGCCGCAAAACGAGCCGCTTAACCCATACAACAACCCAAGTATGGTAATGCAGGCCAGCGAGGAAGCTACTTTTATAAAAAACAACCTTGGTCCGCAAATAAGGGCGGCCGGTTTTGCTACCAAGATCATCGCTTATGACCATAATACCGACAGGATTGACTATCCGGAGGCCGTTTTAGCCGACGGCGGTGCCAACCCCTATGTTGATGGATCGGCATTTCATTTATACGCCGGTTCAATTGCTTCTTTAACCGATGTGCATAATGCTTATCCTAACAAAAATGTGTACTTCACCGAGCAGTGGGTTGGCGCGCCAAGCAATTTTGGCGGCGACTTGTCATGGCACGTCAATAACCTGGTTATTGGCGCTACCCGCAATTGGAGCCGCAATGTTTTGGAATGGAACCTGGCGGCCGATGTTAACTATAACCCGCATACAGCAGGTGGCTGCAGTACCTGCCTGGGCGCCATTACCGTAAGCGGAACATCAATAACCCGCAACGTAGGCTATTACATTATTGGCCACGCGGCACGTTTTGTACGGCCGGGGGCTGTTCGTATTTCATCAAATGTATCCGGCAGTATACAAGATGTGGCCTTTAAAAATTCGGATGGCAGCAAAGTGCTTATCGCGCTAAATACCGGCTCATCTGCGGTTAGCTTCAAAGTAAAATGGGGTGCCGAATCATTTACTTACTCATTAGCTGCAGGCGCAGTGGCCACTTTTAAATGGAGCGGCACACAATCAAACGGTTCATCCGGTGCGCCAATTGGCTCTGTTATTACCCTGAAGGGCATTAACAACCAGTATGTAAGCAGCGAGAATGGCACCGCTGCCATGAACTGTAACCGCCCAACGGCATCGGCGTGGGAACAATTTACCGTGGTTGATGCCGGCGCCGGTAAAATAGCCCTGCAAGGCATGGGCAAGTACGTATCCAGCGAAAACGGTACGCAAGCCATCACCTGTAACCGAACCTCTATTGGCGACTGGGAAAAATTTGACTGGGTGGTTAACGCCGATGGCAAAATATCGCTCAAGGGCAATAACAGCAAGTACGTATCCAGCGAAAACGGCACCCAGCCCATGACCTGTAACCGCACAACCATATCGGGCTGGGAAGCTTTTGGGGTGAACCAGTAGTTAAATCGTTAAAAAAGTGATTGTCATCCTGAGGTACGAAGGATCTGCCAGCTGTGCCTAACCGGTAGAAAAGTTCGCGAATAGATGCTTCGTTCCTCAGCATGACAGTGTTAATATCTCAAGTTATTTCTCACCAACACGCAATCAATTATATCAATAGCACAAATACCAATCTTATGAAATCAATTCAAAACTTAAAAAAGGGCGCTTTAGCAATAGTTGCCCTGGCTGCTTTAGCCATTTCCTGTAAAAAAGATGCCAACAGGCAAACACCTGCTGCCGTAGCGGCTGCCGAAACCACCCAAACCACCACCCCCAGGGCCGCAACCCTTGTATGGAGCGATGAATTTAACGGTACCAGCGTTAACACCGCCAACTGGAATATCGACAATGGGAACCCCAATGTTAATAACGAGAAGGAATATTATCAGTCGGCAAACGCTACTGTATCCGGCGGTTTTTTAACTATTACCGCCCGTAAAGAAACCGTGGGCGGCCAGCCCTATACCTCGGCTAAGCTGACTACTGCCGGTAAGTTTCAGCCAACATACGGTCGTATTGAAGCCAGCATTAAACTGCCTGCAGTGCAAGGTACCTGGCCCGCTTTCTGGATGCTGGGCGCCAATATAAATACCCCCGGAGTTGGATGGCCTCAATGCGGCGAAATTGACATTATGGAACAGGTAAACACCTCCAATACCATATTGGGCACCATGCACTGGTATAATAACGGGCACGTTCAGTATGGCGGCAGTACAACAACTACCCCCACCGGATTCCATACCTACGCGGTAGAGTGGGATACCAATTCTATCAAATGGTATGTAGATAATACGCTGTATGTTACCGGGAATATTGCCGGCAACATCAACAATACCGGTGCTTTTCATAATCCCTTCTTCATCATCCTCAACCTGGCCATAGGTGGCGACCTGCCCGGCAATACTATTAATGATGGCGCTTTGCCTTGCAATATGGTGGTTGATTATGTGCGGGTATACAACCTTTCGGGCAGCAGTACATCGCCCCCAATTGGTTCAAACATCACCCTGAAAGGGTTTAACAACCAATACGTAAGCGGCGAGAATGGTACGCAGGCCATGTGGTGTAACCGTGCAACCGCCCAGGCCTGGGAAACTTTTACCGTTGTGGATGCAGGCGGCGGCAAAGTGGCCCTGCAAAGCATGGGTAAATATGTATCGAGCGAAAACGGCACGCAGGCTATTACCTGTAACCGCACCACTATCGGCGATTGGGAAAAATTTGACTGGGTAACCACCTCTGATGGGAAGGTTACCCTGAGAGGCAATAATGGCAAATTTATTTCGAGCGAAAATGGCACACAAGCCATGACCTGTACCCGTACAACAGCAGCGGGCTGGGAAGCTTTTGGCGTAAATCAATAGTTAAATTTATATTGGCCTGTTCCTTTGCGTGGGGCAGGCCATTTTTTACCTGATGAAAAAGTTTACAAGCTTTTATTTTATGCTGATGATAAGCGCCTGCCTGGTTCATGCGCAACAGGTAGCAAACAAACTGCAGGTTGATGTTGGTACGGGTTACTTGCAGGAAAATTTTCGGTGGTCAATATCCGGCAATATCAGCGGCCAAAACCCCAATGTACTTTCAGAACTTAAATGGATGAACGTTGGCGGGCAAAATGTAGCCGCATCTGTAAGCTATAACTTTTGGAAAAAATTCGTCGTTTATGGCGATTACTTCCGGCAGTTCATATCCTCCGGCACGGTAAACGATAGCGATTATGGGGCCGATAACCGCAGCAACAATACCTACAACCAAACCTTCAACGCCAATAAAGGTAGCGCCAGTTTATGGAACCTTGGTGTTGGGTATATTATTTTTAATAAATATCGTTTTAGCATGGTACCTTATATTGGTTACGGCGAAAATAAGGAAGCTCTCCGCCTGCTCGACCGGGGCGGCATGTTCCCGGGTTTGAACAGTTCCTATTCACCTCAATGGAAGGGCGGTTTTTTAAAAGTAATTTCATCTGTAACCATCGTTCCAAAATTAAAGTTCAAGGCCGATGTTACCTATCACCAGGTAAGCTACAACAGCAACGGCAACTGGAATTTGATCACCAGTTTTCAGCACCCGGTGAGCTATCGCCACCATGCCAATGGTTACGGGGTGGAAGCGGGTGGAAAGTTAAATTATGATATCGTTAATCACCTTGCCATCCAAATTGGCGGTAACTATTTTACGTGGCAAACAGGTAACGGAACCGACCAGCTTTACCTCAATAACGGCCAAATTGACAAAACTCAATTGAATGGTGTGTCTCGGGTTGGCTTCGGGGTATCCGGAGGTGTGAGTTTGGGATGGTAAAGGTGCATCAACGGTATGCTAAAAAACAGTAATGACATGGCTGTAAATGCGGTTGTTGTGGATACAATAATATTTTGAGGATCTCTTTAAAAAAGCGGTGGGAATGTGCGATTCCCCTCTAGGGAGCTACTGTGTGTACACATCTTTGGGAAACGTACCAATAATAAAAAAAATGTCATTTCGAACGAACCGGGGAGGGCTTTGGGCGTTGGCGTGAGGAGAAATCCTATACGTCATGCTTGCAAATTTGCATGGTTGAATACATGACGTATAGGATTTCTCCTCGTACCTCGTTCGTATTCTAGGTTTCCAACAATTCCAAACTTAATTAAAAATAAGTTTTTTCAGGCTGATCTCCGGTAGTTTTCCACATACATTTCCTGCCTCTTTACTAACGAAAACATCCGCAGGATTAGCTTGAATTTCACGTTGTTTAATACCAGCCCATATTCTTTATGTTTTAGTTTACTTTCTGCATAGCCCTTCAACTCAGGATCATGCTG
>NZ_FODR01000007.1 GCF_900110415.1 Mucilaginibacter sp. OK283 | reverse complement strand
CGATTATACCTTTAAGATACAAAAAAAGGAGTAGAAACCGTAATTTCTACTCCTTTTTATCCCCTGTTTTCAGAAAGACTTTTTCAGTGCCCTCCCGGTATTGCTGCATATTGATGGTTTTGGGAACTTTCCACACCTGCACGGTAAATTCACCATATATGCCAATATACGGTCGACACCTGCGGTTGACGATTGGTTTAACCAGTTAAAGAAAAAACTAAAAATAAAAAAGGCGCTTATGCCGCATATAACTATCACCAGGAATATAACAGAAAAGGATTTCAACAAGTTATGGCCTCATTTAAGGCATAAAAAACTGGTAGAGCCTTTCTGGATAAATGCGCTTACCGTAGTTAAGCGCGATACGTTTGATCCATATGCCAAATGGGAGTTTTTTAAAGCCTTTGAATTTAAAAATCAGCAAGGCTTTATTGGTACAGAAAACATTGAAGGCGGCCGGATTGAGATGGTCGGCCAGGATCAAACCAGTTTATTTGAAACAATTTAATCAGCAATTATATGAATTCGCCATTTTTTCACTTCGTATTGTCCTTGCCAGATCATGTTAATACCGAGATTGTTAAATTGAAAAACGAAGCCCGGCGGGTAATCGGCGATTACCCCGGCATGGGGTCGAAGCCTCATATAACTACCAACAATTATCCAAAGCACCCCATCCATGTGCATGACCATGGCTTTTCGATGTTTGAGCGCAGGTTGACGGCTTTACCGGCAGCTGTTTTTGAAATAGATGGCTTTGATTGCTTTAACGAAAACAACGGCTATAACAAAACCATTTACGCAAAGCTGAAGATAAGCGACCATAATACCTACTGGCTTAAATTATTGTGGGATATAGTAGGCAAAGGCAGTGGAACACCGCACATTACCATAGCACGCGGACTTACCCCCGAACAGTTTAATCTACTTTGGCCCTATTTTCAAAGGAAAGAGTTGAAAAAGAGGTTTGTGGTATCAAAATTCACCATTTTAAAAAACCTGGTTAACTCCGGCACGTCTGTTTATCGCGAATTTGAGTTTAAAGGTTCGGCCGATTCATTAAACAGTGTTTACCAGGAATATTTAATGCGGCATGTAAAAAACACAGCTGCTGTTAATAAACAAACCAGTCTTTTTTAACTTAAATATGGCCCTTAAATATTATCTGACAGTATTGTCTCCGCCAGATCGTATTGATCAAAAGATAAATGCTTTTAAAAAAGCGTGTTTTAACCGCATTGGTAATTTCCAGGGGATGAATTCGCGTGCACATATTACTTTAGATGTCATTAGGGATGAGGTTGAACCCGGGGCGCAAAAGCCCAAAGTTATCGGTCCTTTTTATGATATGGTCGATTTTATAATAAGGCGAACGATAGCTGTACACAACATCAGGATAACAGGATTTAACTTTTTTTCGCACGGTCCGGCTTTCCGTACTATTTATGCGGAAATAGAACTGGATAAAGAAACATCCGACTGGTTTACCGTCATTAAGGATTTGCTGATGATAAAAAAGCTCCATCCACACATTACCATTGCGCGTAAAATACCGATAGAGGCATTTAACACCTTATGGCCACATTTTGTGAAAATTAATTACAGAGACGAGTTTTTAGCCGATGGTATAACCGTGCTGGAAAAAGAGGCCGACACCAAATTTGACAGCTATAAGATTTATAAAAAAATCCCTTTCGACAGAAAGCTGGCTGTGGCATAAAAACTTGATATTGAATAAAAAACCTAAACCTTAAAATAAAATTCGTTGGCTTTAAACCTATTACCTTTTCAAAAATTATTACTTAACTCTAAAAATTTCACAATGAAAAAAATTTACTTGTCGGCTATTTTAGCTACCGGCATTGCGCTTTCTGCAAGTGCCCAAAAATTAGAAAAACCAGAGATCGATAAGATCAAAGGCGACACCACATGGAAAACACCCGATGAACGAATTTACACACAATTGGGCTTTGCTACGGGCAGGCTATTATACGTTTACGCGGAAAAAATAGGAACCAGTTACGTGCTGTGCTTCAGGATAGATAATATGAACGGTCCTCGGGTTTGGTCTATCGGTCCGGCCAACATTACCAATATCAAGTTTACTGATAACAGCGTACTGGATTTAAAACCTGATGTAGGCGGCGACGCCCATGTAACTTACGGCTCGCAGGCCGACCGGATTATTAACCTGGTATATTATAAACTGGAGAAAGATGATATCGAAACGTTGAAAACAAAATCAGTTTCAATTATCCGGATCGCGACTGATGGTGCCGCTAACTTCGATTACGAGATTAAACCAAAAAACGCTGATCTGATTAAGAAAGATCTTGAATTGATATTAACAAAGTAAAAAATAAAGAGGCGGTGATTTTAACCGCCTTTGCTATTTCTACCCATCAAAAAACACTGTAAATTTCTCAAATACGCGGTTTGCGCGCGTTCAAGGCCAGCAAAGAGCTGGCGTTTATGCCCGATGTAACCAGGAACGGGCAACAAACAACAATCTATTCCTTTAGCTATCAGCGGGTAAGCCTTTTTTAACAATTTATTAACCTGATAAGCATCCTTTTTCTATATTTGCCCCGGGGTAAGTCTTTTACGGCCAGCTCCTCTTGAACTCCCCCAGGGTGGGAACGCAGCAAGGGTAGAGAGTTGAGCGGCGCGATAAAAGTAGCTTACCCTTTTTTATGCCTATATTTTTCCTGCCAAAAGCGGGTTCTTTTTATTGTGAACCAAGCGACAGTAATCAAGTTTCCTCCCAGACTACAGCCGTTTGCCCCCCTTATAATTAAAAATCATAACGGAGAGAAGCCAAGTAACAAGTACCCCAAAAAATGCGCACAAGGCTTCGCAGCATAAAAAAATTAAATATTATTGCAAGATAATTGTCTGCATAAACATGTACGGAACCTTATTGGCATTACACTCCCTCACCCGTTGGCTGGTATTGATTACCCTGCTGTTCGCCATCTTTCGTTCGTACCGTGGCTGGTTATTACGAAGTCCTTATTTGAAATTCGATAATATTGTGAGGCATATCACAACCACTGTAGCACATCTTCAACTAATACTGGGAGTCTGGCTATACTTCATCAGCCCTATTGTTGCTTATTTCTTACATCACTTCGCCACCGCAGTACATGAGCGTGCAATCCGTTTTTTTGGCATGGAACACGTTACCATGATGCTGATAGGGATAACCCTCATTACCCTTGGCTCTGCCAGAAGCAAGCGGCAAACGAATGACCTGCAAAAATTTAAAACAATGGCGATTTGGTTAACCGTAGCCCTGCTGGTAATACTAAGTTCGGTGCCCTGGTCGTTTTCACCGCTCATCAGCCGGCCAAATTTCCGGTCATTCTAAAAAATAGTCAACGGCTAAAGGTACCCATTGGATTCTTGTTTTTTTGGGCGCGCGGCAAGGACGTTAATTTTTTGTTGGTATTTTGAATCGTCCTAATATCAGTCGGCAGTACAAAAAAAGACACGGCTCACCGCCCATATCCCTACTTTTACCGGTAAGCGCCCCGGGTTTACCTTTTTGGCTTTGCCACCATTTAGTCATCCCTCTACATTTGTTTAAAATGGTTTTAGGTGTTAATCGTCTATACTAATATGGAAAATAATTATTTTATGCTGAGCCCGGTGCCTGCTCCCCCAGACAAAGAACAGGAACTTGCCATCCTGTTTCTCGATATCCGGAATTTCACCGGCTTATTGGAAGCCCAGTCTGGTAAAACCGTTATTCAAATTGTACGCCGTTTGTTCACCGCGTTTAATCAAATCATTAAGAAATTCGAAGGCAAGGTGGTAGAGATCGCCGGAGACAGTATGTATGCTGTGTTTGGTTTACAAACCGGGTTAAAAGAATCCGTGAACAATGCCTACCAGGCTGCTAAAGTGATGTTCCAAACGGTTGGCCTGTATAACGAAGCTTATGACAAACCTTATTATGGAGGCCCGCTCGAGATTGGTGTCGGTTTGCACGCTGGTAAAGTTTTCGTTGGCCAGTTTGGATTGGATAACGCTCCGCAACTATCAGTAATGGGCCTTCCTGTCAACATTGCATCAAGGCTACAAGCCAAAACTAAAGAGTTGGATAACGACATGATCATTTCAGAGCATGCATATCAATTGTTGGCAGATGACGGGGCTATCGCCCATTATCAAACTGTACAGCTACAAGGGATCAGCCAGGGGCAACAGGTCCGGCTGGCAGGAAGGCCATACAGTAATCGCACCCAACCAAACCTGGACTATTTAATGGCTATTTCTGGTTAACATATAAGTGCAGCTGGTTCCTCCTGAACATTTTACTTATTTAATCAAAATTGGCACTTGTGCAGATCGATTCACAATTGTCTCTCAAAAACTGCCTATCTTAGCAGCATGCTCGATATACTCATTATAGGTGGCGGCCCCATAGGTTTAGCTTGCGGACTGGCAGCCCAAAAAGCAGGATTAAGTTTTGCAATTGTCGAAAAAGGCTGTCTGGTAAACTCTTTATATAATTATCCCTCTACCATGACCTTCTTCTCAACTTCAGAGAAATTGGAGATTGGCGGCGTACCTTTTGTAACCGTTCATAACAAACCCACCCGTAACGATGCACTGGAATATTACCGCAGGGTTGCCCTGTCAAACAACCTTCCGCTCCATTTATTTGAGGAGGTAACCAACGTAAAGGCCGATGATGATGGCTATACTATAACAACCAATAAAACAACTTACCGGGCAAAAAAGGTCATCCTATCTACCGGCTTTTATGACATAGCGGTTAATTTAAATATCCCGGGCGAAGATCTTCCCAAAGTAAAACACTATTACCAGGATCCGCATTATTATACCTCGCAAAAAGTGGTGGTGGTTGGTTCCAGCAATTCGGCCATTGATGTGGCTCTGGAAACCTATCGCAAGGGCGCCGATGTTACCCTCGTGGTGCGTGGGCCTGAGATTAGCAGCAGGGTTAAATACTGGGTACGGCCGGATATCATTAACCGGATAAAAGAAGGCAGTATAAAGGCTTATTTCAACTCCAATCTTGAAGCCATCCGCGAGCATGAGGTTGATATCAAAACACCTGATGGATTGATTACCATTCCTAACGATTTTGTAATGGCGATGACAGGCTATAAACCCAATTTCGATTTTCTGAAAAAACTGGGCATTATTCTGTCCGAAGATAAATTTATTCCCCAATACAATCCGGAAACGATGGAAACCAACCTGCCCGGTTTATACCTTGCGGGCGTAGTTTGCGGAGGATTGGATACCCACCTTTGGTTTATTGAAAACTCGCGGGTGCATGCCGATATGATTATGAATGATATAGTTGCAAAAAGGCAATAGATCAATAGCATAAAATTCAACTTTTGAACATCTCCGGCCCGATCTGCATCCTGTTCGTTAGGCCGGAGATTTGTGTTCATAGGATTTTCCTGGATTTCTCTCACAGAGAGCGCCCTTCAACTACCTACTACTTCTTCCCTATTGCATATTGAATCCCGCCCAGCAAATGCTTCAGGTATAACGGATCAGCATATGACTCGTCGGTATGCCCAAGCTCAGTATAAAAGGCCCTGCCGCCATCAAAGCTGTGATACCAGGCCATAGGGTGGTTATCGCCGTTTTCGCCGCCTGTGTAGCTTTTTTCATCTATCTTGATCAATACATGCAGGTCATCACCTATCCATTTGTAATTATACCATTCGTCCCAGCGTTTCCAGTTTTCGGGCAGGTGTTTTGTGGCAATAAAATCATGGTCGACAACATGTAAAACCGCTTCCTGCTGTTTAGGGTGACTTTTAAAATAAGCCCCAACCAGCTTACCGTACCAAGCCCAATCATATTCGGTATCGGTGGCCGCATGTACCCCAACAAAGCCGCCACCGGCTTTAATATACTGTTCAAAGGCTGTTTGCTGCGCATCGTTCAAAACATCACCCGTAGTACTTAAAAATATTACAGCCGCATATTGCTTTAAGTTGGCGGCAGTAAACTTTTCGGCGTTGGTGGTGCTATCCACAGCAAAGCCATTTTCGGCCCCCAGCTTCATAATAGCCGGTACGCCAACCGCTATAGAATTGTGATGAAACCCGGCTGTTTTGCAAAATACCAGCACTTTGGTTTTGGCGGCTGCATTGATGATAGCCAAGCCCGTTAGCAGGCAAATGATGATTAATTTTTTCATAATTGATATTTCAAAAGGTTAGTTTGGAAATGTAATTCCGTTATGCAATTTAGTATTAATGTTTCACGTCGCAAGGTTTAGTTTTGAAAGCTGCAAATCATCGACCACAATTCTCGCGGCAACTTTATCGGGCAAAACGCATCTGAGTTGGGTTAACATAACTTAACACATTTCAGATATTTTGTTTATAAGTATTTGATAGTTAATTGTTTATAATTTATCATGGTTAACACTAATTTGATGTATCACGCAATTTAAGTGCATCCAAATATTTGTACCTGTTTTTGGTCAAAACAGGGTGCCGAAGCAACTTGGATCTTTTGGCCAGGATGAGGCAATAAACATAAGGTATCGTTTTAGCAATTATTAAATAACAGCTTATCGCCGCTAATTATTCAGATGCGGTTGCCCTGACACTTTTATGTAAAAATTTTGCTTCCTGAATGTAAATTCCAACTATATCACATTAAATCTTTTATTTAGCAGATACATGTATGTTAGCTTAACCATAATACGTTACCGCAAGCTGTTTATACCATTCGCATTACTCGCCATGGCTATCCACCGGCTGCCGCTGTTGCTGCAAAAAGGCTGCACATTTTATAAGTTGCTTGGCTCGGGCAAAAACGGAACTTTTGATTTACAACCCGACTGGCAGCAGTGGGGCTTATTAGCCTGCTGGGAAAGCCGTGAAGATTTTGACAGGTTTTATAACCGGTCGTTTGTATCGGGCTGGTGGAAAATATTTGGCCATGAAGGTTATACCGTATTATGCCAGCCCCTGCAAAGCCATGGTAAGTGGAGTGGCAAAGAACCCTTTGGCAATCCCGAAGCCACAAATTATACCGGCCCCGTGGCTGTGCTTACACGGGCCACCATCCGCATAAGCAGGCTCAAAAATTTCTGGAGCCATGTGGATGAGGTTGCAGGGTTAATGACATCGGCCCCTGGCTATGTTACCTCGTTTGGTGTCGGCGAAGCACCCGTTTACCGGCAGGCAACATTTTCTGTTTGGAAAAGCATCGATGACGTAAAAAACTTTGCCTACAAAAGCCGGGAGCACGCCGAGGTAATAAAACTTACCCGCAGCGAGAACTGGTACAGCGAAGAGTTATTTGCCCGCTTCCGGCTGGTTGCCAGCTTTGGTTCGCTGGACGGTAAAGACCCTTTAAATGATTTATTGAAAAATTAAAATATGAGAATTATTGCAGAACTACCGCACCCCGATTTTAAAGTTACTATCATGAATATGAACCAAAAGTTTATTGTAAAGATAGAACAGGGTACCCTGGAGCAAAGTTTTAAAGTTGCCGAAATGGATTTAACCGATGGCGTTAACAGTGTTTTTGAATTGCTTGATGAGGAGTTTTTAACCAAAGTTGGCGCCCGGTTTATAGAGATGCGTACTGATTTTAAAGATGCATATTACCGGTACAATTTCTAAATAGATTTTTATGTAAGTAATTGATAAATAAAGATATATATCAAAGCAAATCGAAATACAGAATTTTATTCTGCAAAACTACCAAGAAACACCGTTCCGACAGAATAAATATTCCTTTATAGTAAATAAAAAGTTAAACAAAATTGATATAATTTATTAAAATACAATTAGTTATTGTTTATATAATAATTTTATTTGGCAACCAAACAGACCAAATAAATGGGAGGTTAAGCTAAAATAAGGTCACAATACCAAAATCCGGCTGGTTTGTGATCCGGGTTTGTAACGCAGGAACCGTCTGTGTTTTTAGGGGCCTGATATTCCTTAAAAATTTTAATCCCGGTTTTATAGTTAACGGGCTTTGAAAAAATAGGCCCCTTAAAAGTGAAGGTGTGAAACTCGCCGTTTTCTCCGCAAACATCTACATCATCGGGCAGGGCATCAATCAGTTCGGCACTGAGCTCCCTCCCTACTATTCGTTCAAGGCGTGCCTGGGTGCAGGCTATCACCGTTCCAAATCCAAGGTTTAAAAATTCATTGATCAATTCGCGGGTGTCACGTTTCCATAAAGGGTAAATGCCAGTAAGGCCAACTTCGCTCAGCCTTGTGTCACGATAGTCTTTCAAATCCTGCAAAAAGATATCGCCAAAAATAGAATGCGTTATGCCCTCGCTTTTGAAATGAGCCAGGTGATAATGCATAACCTCGTCATACTCCTTCATGCCTGGCATCTCGGGCAACCGGATCTGGTATAATGGTATACCAATACTTTCGGCCTGTTTTATCAATAGTTCCGTGCGTACACCATGCATCGAGATCCTGTCGGCAGCATCGTTAACAGTTGTTACCAGGTACCTGATGTCAAGGTCAGCATTTTGCAGGCAATGGTACAAAGCCAATGCGCTGTCTTTACCGCCGCTCCAGTTAAAAATACACTTCATTTTAATTATTGAATTATTGATTTAGTGAATTAGTGATTGATGGAATGCAATACTTTATTGTTCTTTTAGCAATTCACTCACCAGGGCTACTACCCCTACTGTCGCTTTTTCCTGGATCTTGATGACAGGGCCGCGCACATTGATATCGGGTATTTTAGGGTCGATAACATACCGGGGTACATCGCGGTTTACATAGCCAATCAATCCGGCGGCCGGGTATACGGCTAACGAGGAACCGATCAGCATAAAAATCTCCGCACGGCCACAAATTCTTGCGGCCGTTTCAATCATGGGCACAGCCTCGCCAAACCAAACAACATGGGCGCGTAAACGCGATCCTAATTCGCATACCTCATTCATGCCAATCTCCCACCCATCAATGGGGTAAGTAAGCTCGGGGTTAACACTTGATTGCGAACGGGTAATGATGCCGTGCAGGTGTACCACATTGGTGGAGCCTGCCCTTTCATGCAGGTCGTCTATATTTTGGGTAATGATGGTTACATCGTATTTCGCTTCCAGTTTGGCCAGGGCATAGTGTGCGGCATTAGGCTTCGCATCCATCACATTTTTACGTCGCTCGTTATAAAACTGCTGTACAAGGGCCGGGTTACGCTGCCACGCTTCGGGTGTAGCCACATCTTCTATATTGTAACCCTCCCAAAGGCCGTCGCTGTCTCTGAAAGTCTTTAAACCGCTCTCAGCGCTTATTCCTGCTCCTGTTAATACTACCAGCTTTTTCATAAGGTAAATATTTGTTCATAAAAAAAGCGACCTGCATAATGGCAGATCGCTTTTCAATTTTATCAATTTAAATTAAAGTGCCAATTGTTTTTGTGTGCGTAAAAAAGTGTACCTGGTTTTAGCAAGTTCAAAACCGCCAAATAGTAGTAAACCAAACACCATGTCTCCTAACACCATATTTTTTTCAAAAGGAATAGCCTTAACTAACGATTGACCATAACCTGCTAAAGTATGCGGATACAGTGTACCGTATAAAAATGGCAGATCGATAATGAGCCAGTGAATCAATACCGATGCAACAGCTGCCAGCAACACGTTAAGCACATTTACCTTTTTGATAAAGCTACCTACTAAAACCATCAACGCAAAGCAAAGATAAACCCATGCCGCACCACTATACCACAAAGTAACTTTTGAGGTATACAGGTAATTGATGATGATATCGGTAGTAAAAAGGGTAAGTAATACAGTTACATATCCCTTCCATTTTTCGGTAAAGTAAACACCGCCAAATACAGCTATCGCGCCCACAGGTGTAAAGTTACTCAGTTCCTTATACTTAAAGGTTATTAGCCTGAAAGCTGCAGCAACAACTATCATTAAAATCAGGATAATGTTCCTGTTGATGGTATCTTTTTTATTCATGGTTTTATCTATGATGTAAAATTACTCATAATCATGTTAAATAAAAACTACTAATTAAACTGGTATTTTGCACCAAGCGTAAAGTTTATACCCCGTGTGTTATAACCCAGCCAATCAGTATATTTTTGATCGAGTACGTTGTTCAGGTCTCCAAATACATCCAGATTTTTGGTGGCTTTTAGCTGCAGGTGCAAATCAACCAGGTTATATTTTTTTAAAGTAGTGATGGTAGATGGATAAGTGGCGAAATTTTGATCGGCCCTGTTGCCGGTATATTTGTAATTTACACCTATCAGGAAATTTGCACAGGCCTGGTATGAAACATTAGCACCGAAAGTATTTTTGGGCCTGCGGTATAAGTTAGCCGTTTGTTTGCCAGCTTCATCCGTTTGCTTACCTGTTACATAAGCAAAATATGCTGATGCGGTTAGCTTGTTTGAATTGTATTTCAGTTCAGTTTCAAAGCCTTTATCTTTTTGAAAAGATCCGTTTTTATAGAATGAACTATAAGGAGGCACAGATTCAGAGAAGAAATAAATTACATCTTTTGTATTGCGTTTATAAAATACGGTGTTAAATGATAGCGTGTTTTTTACGACCTCCCAATCAAATCCGGCCTCGTACGATGTGGTTGTTTCTGGCTTCAATTTACTATTTCCGTATTGAGAAGACAGTTGGTACAAAGATGGTGATTTAAAGGCCGAAGCAATAGTCCCGAACACTTTAAACTGATCTGCTAAATAAAGCGAAGGGTTAATGGTATAGGTGAAGTTATCGCCATATTTGCTATGGTGATTGTACCTGCCTCCCAACTCCATGTGGAAGATATTTGATTTAAAAAACAACGATGTGTAAACACTGGTAATGCTATTGTGGGCTGTATCGTCGCTTATAACACTTGGACCAGGGTGGTAACCGGTTTGCTCAAACAAACTGTATTGACTGGTATTGCTGTATTTATAACCGGCACCACTTGTAATATCAAAATACCTGCCCAAATTATAATTCAAAACAGCTTCCAAATTGCTTATGCGGCCGGTATTTTTTGTTACCTGGTTGGTTTCATAATTATCGGGCGGCAGATTTTTAAAGTGGTTACGAACCGTGTTTTGGCTGGCATTAAACACCAATGTTCCTTTTGGTAATTTCACTTTAGCTCCTAAACCACCAAATATAAACGTATTGTTGTAGGTGTAGTTGTTATCGTTAGTAAAAGCCCCATACGGCAAATCGCCGGTGTTATAGCTGCCCTGGAAGTTACCATTCAGGCTGAATTTTTCCGAGATATATTGATTGATGTTTACACTTGCCGAACGTTGGTGGAAACCATCTTTTTTAAATCCGGCTTTATTTGTAGTATCGGTAGCGGCCGCAAAACCTCTTGAATCTGTATTAGACAGGTTAACGGCAATACCTGTGTGATTTATTAAACCACTTAGCCCGGCCGATTCCTGGAAAGTATTATAACTTCCGCCCGTTAATTGTACATTACCTTTTAAGCCCTGTCCCTGCGGATGTTTGGTGATGATGTTGATCACACCGGCCACAGCGTCTGATCCGTAAAGTGTCGATCCGCTTCCTTTTAATATTTCAATTCTTTCAACCTGGTTTAACGGAAAAGCATTAAGATCATAACCGCCGTCAATTGAGCCTGCGTTGTTAACCGGAAAACCGTCTATTAATATTAAAGTATTACCCGACGATGCCCCGCGTAAAAAAACTGATGTACTGATGCCGGGTGCATTTTGGGCACCAGAGAAAGTTATCCCGGGTACGGTATTCAATAACTGGGGTAATGTTTTGCCTTGCGAACGATTGATTTGCTCTGCCGATATTACGGTAACTACCCTACCTATATCGGTTAGCTTTTTTGGTGAGCGGGTGGCGGTGACAACCACATTATTTAATAACCGGGTGGTATCCTGCGCAAACACAGCAGTGCTGCATAAACCCACCTGTAATAATCCGAAAACAATTTTAAAGTACTTTTTTTTCATGTATTTGCTATAGCGTTAAATAATAATGCAGTTTAAATAGCACAACACAGACTGATAAAATGAAAACACACCACCAAAAGAAGAGCATTCACATTCAGGCTTCAATCCACGAAAGCTATGAATAATTTATAATGCTCTGGCAGGTCTTCTGACTTACTCCCCTTTCGTTCTGTCTTCCCTGAGCCTAAGCGCAAGTGACTTTAATAGAATGAACTATGGTTATGGAGCTTACAGCTGCGGGACAGTTCCGGATTTACACCGTATTCCCTTTTAATCCTTTATGATATGCTATAAAGGAACCTAAAGCGCTGTAAAGGTAGGTTATGTACGGCAGATACGCAAGTTGTTTGAAAAGCCCGAGCTGGTTTAAAGCCATCCGTTTAGCCATCCCCATTTGTTTTTGTATGGCTTTACCATAATTTTTGCGGATTTTTGGATCCAAGATTATGCGCTATTTTTTTCATATTGGTTATCATGGCACACAGTACAGTGGCTGGCAAAAACATGCCGGCGTTGCAAGTGTACAATCCGTTTTTGAAACCGCTTTAAGCCAAATATTAAAAACGCCCATAACTGTTAACGGCTGTGGCCGTACCGACGCGCAGGTGCATGCCAGCCAATTTTTTTTTCATATCGATTTAGCAAAGGAATGGGATTTCGATCTCTTTTTCCGCCTCAATAAAATACTGCCGGATGATATCGCGGTATTTGATATCATCCCGATGCAGGGCCTGCCCCACGCCCGGTTTGATGCCGTGCAGCGCTCATATGATTATTTTATTCATACTTATAAAGACCCTTTTTTAAGTGCTTTTAGCGCGCTGTATCCCGAAACCAACCTCAATATTGATGAAATGAAAAAGGCTATAACGCTGCTCCCGCGTTATAACGATTATCGCGCCTTTTGTAAAATGCCCGACAGGATTGACCATACCATTTGCAACGTAAGCTCGTCAAGCCTTTTTGTTAGCAGTAACGGCGACAGGCTCCGGTTCAACATATCTGCTAACCGTTTTTTGAGCAAAATGATCAGGATCATTATCGGCCGCCTGCTGGAAATTGGCCGGGGCGAAATAAGTGTTGATGAATTTGAAAGTCACCTCATCAGCAAACAAACGCCAAAAATCATCATCCCAGCCTATCCCCAGGGATTGTATCTGTCAAAAGTTACATATCCTTATCTTGATATCCCCGCCAAACCAACGTTTACGGGCCTGCTCCAAAAGGATGAAAACACTGTTTGGCAATCAATATAATACCTAAAGTATTCCCTGTCTTGGCTCTTGATTCTTGATTCTTGACTCTTTTCAAGGAAATTTAGGTAAATTCGCCCTCTTAAATACTTAATAAAGTTCTCAGATGGTGTGGTTTGAAAAATTGAAGCTGAAAAAACAGCTGGTTCGTTCGGTAAATGAAGCTGGTTTTACAAACCCTAAAGAACTGCAATTAAAAACCCTTTCAAGAATTGTAGGCGGCCAGGATATCATCGCCATTGGTTACGAAGGTAGCGGCAAAACTACCACTTATGTACTGGGTGTTTTAAACCGCTTTAATTATGCCCCCGAAGGCGTTCCGCGTGTATTGATCCTGGTACCCGATAAAGAGGACGTATTTGGGGTGATAGAACAATTTGACCGCCTGAACAAAAACAAATCAATAAAAATTGTTGGCTTGTATGTGGCCCCGGGTATTGAAGCCCAGATGGACGCATTGGCCGATGGTGCCGATATAGTAGTTGCTACTCCCGACAGGGCACGCGCCATTTACCTGAAGCTTGCCCTTAACCTTAACAAGGTTGATATGTTTGTGGTTGACGATGCCGATGAAATGATAAAAAGAGGCATGCAGCTTCCTGTTGTAGAGCTGGCAAATAGCATTGGCAAAAGCCAGAAACTGGTATTTACCGAGGTAATGCACAGCAAACTGCAAAAGATGCTGGATCCTTTTATGAAAGATCCTGCTATTGTGGAGGTAGAAGCATTGGCAGAACAACCGTTAGAGACACATCCGCAATTTTTATATAACGTACCCAACTTCGGCACTAAATTAAACCTGCTCAATTTGTTTATGTACGATGAAGAGCTATTTACCAAAACCGTAGTTTTTGTAAATACACGTGCAACTGCCGATAAAGTTTATAAAAGCCTGCAAACACGTTTACGCACTGCCGTGGCTTATTTAAATCCCCAGTTTTTTGATAGCCCGGGTTTTAAATCGATAGAAGCATTTAAGGCTGATGAAGGCGCCAGGGTACTGTTGGTAGCTAATGAGCAGGAAGAAGCTTTTAGCCTGGCCGATATTCCTTTCATCATTCATTTTGACGTACCGGCAGAAAAAGAACTGTTTATTGATCGTGTAACCAACCATTATCCTGAAAGCCAGAACGAGACAATGGCCCTCACTTTTGCCACCGACCTGGAACTTAGCCAGGTTAAAAAGATAGAGCAGGCCACCGGCAAAAAAATTGCCCTTGCCGAGTTACCCGAAGAGCTTATCATTGAAAAAGAGGTAAAAGCAAAAAAAGAACCTAAACCAAACCCCGATGCCCCTATAGTTGGCGCGGCTTTTCATGAAAAAAAGGCTGCCAATTCAAAAACTTATAACTTTAGCTCGGGCCAAAAAGCTAAAATGAACAATAAGCGCAAGCACTAATTTTTTTTGGTAAAATAGTGGATATACATATCCTCTACCTTTTTACGTGCCCATGGCGTTTTGCGCAAAAACTTCAGACTGGATGATATGCTCGGATTATCCAAAAAACAATTAATTCTTATCTGGTAACCCAGTTCGGGCCAGCCAAAACGGGCAACCAGTTCGTTCAAAATCGTTTCTAACGTTTTGCCGTGCAGCGGGTCTTTGCTTTTTTCATCCATATGGGCAAAGTTAAAAAATATGAATCAGGTTGTTTAAGTAAAATCCATGTATAACCACTTAATTCACTGTTAACATAGGCATAACTAATTTGCCTCTACCGCCGTTTAACTATTCATCAAATAATTATAAACAATCCCGTAATAAGTTTTAAATTAGGAATCTGTGCGCACGCCAAAATCTTATGTTTTTCTGATGTCGATAAGGGGCTTAAAGTATTACCTGGTATTCATTTTTATGGCATGTTCATTTTGGGTTTCGGCCCAGGAACATCCTATGCACTTTCAGCACATAGGCAGTAAAGAAAATCTTTCTGAGCTTAACATCAACACCATGATCCAGGGTAAGCAAGGCTTTATCTGGGTTGGTACCCGCGACGGGCTAAACCGTTACGATGGCAATAAATTTAAAGTTTTCAGGAATGATGTTAACGATAAAACCAGCATCAGCAACAACTACATAAACCACATCGCCGAAGATAAGGACGGCAGTTTATGGGTAGCCACCAGCGGAGGACTTAATAAGTTCGACCGGAATAAAAATCGTTTTATCCGTTTCCTGCATAATGATAAAATACCAAATACGCTGGCCAGCAATTTTACCGTAAATATTGCACTGGATAAAAACGGTAATTTATGGATAGCCACCTTAAAAGATGGCGTTGATCAATACATTATTGGTCAGCATAAATTTATCCACTATCGTAACAACAAGCATGATTTAACCAGCTTGGGTGATGATAATGCCAGGGTTACTTATGTAGATAGTAAAGGCGATGTTTGGATTGGCACCGCTTATGGAGGCCTCAGCCTTTTTAATGCAAAAACCAAAAGCTTCACCAATTTTAAACACGACGAGCGTAATGGCAGTACCATATCGGCAGATAGGATAACCAGTATCTTTGAAGACAGCAACCATCGCTTATGGGTAGGCTGTGGCTCTGGCGGTTTAAATCTATACGACCCGGCTACGGCAACTTTTCGGCATTTCAAAAACGATCCCAATAACAGCAATTCATTAGCTTATAACAGCATCCAATGTATTGCCGAGGATAGTAACCATAATTTATGGATTGGCACCGAAAACGGCGGCCTTAGCATTTTTAATTATGAAAAAGGCATATTCAGCAACCATTTACAGGATGAAGTAGATAACAGTAGTATCTCCAGCAATTCGGTCGACGTAATACTGAAAGATAATATGGGCAACATGTGGGTAAGCGGGTTTGCCTCGGGCATCAGTTTATATAAAAAGGTAACTGATAACTTTAGGCATTTTAACCATAACTCACAGGCCAATAGCATATCCAATAATTTTGTTTTAAGCATATTGGAGGATAAAAAAGCAAGCATTTGGATAGGCACAGATGGTGGCGGCCTCAACCAGTTCGACCCCAAAAAAGGCACATTTAAAGCGTATCGCTATAATGACGCCGACAAAACAAGCATAGGCGGCAACTACGTTTTAGCGTTAAAAGAAGATTACAAAAATAATTTGTGGATAGGTACCTGGGGAGATGGCGTGAGCGTTATGGATTTACAGACCCACAAATTCAAATCTTATCGCAATAACCCCAACGACTCTACCAGTTTAAGCGGCAATAATGTTTATGCAGTTGCCGTTACGCCCGATAATAAGATTTGGTGTGGCACTCTGGGCCAGGGTTTAGATTTGTTTAACCCCAAAACAAATGGATTTATCCATTACCGGCATGATCCCGCTAACCCAACAAGCATAGGCAGCGATAATATTAACTCCCTTTTGGCGGATTCAAAGGGAAACCTTTGGGTTGGCACCAATGACGGCAGCCTTGATTTGTTTGATCCTGAAACCAACTCATTTAAAATATACAAGTACGATGTGCTAAAAAACAGCACGGGTAATAACGCCGCGCTCGATCTGTTTGAAGACCACCTCGGCAATATCTGGATTTGTACTTATAATGGATTAACGCACTTTGATACACGTACCAGGCAGTTTAACAATTACAAAGCAAAAGACGGCCTGCCAAACGATTATACCTACGCCATAAGGGAAGATAAGAACAACAACTTATGGATAAGCACCAATAATGGCATTTCAAGGTTTAATCCACGGACGAAACAATTCAGGAATTTTACGGTAGAAGACGGGTTACAATCCGACGAATTTAAACCGCATTCCGCAGCTATCAGTAAAGATGGCACCATTTATTTTGGAGGAATTAACGGCTTCAACATGTTTGATCCTGAAAAGATAAGTGAAACATCATACGATCCGCCACTGATATTAACAGATTTCCAGATTTTCAATAAAACCGTGCCGGTAGCTCAAAACGATAACGATCCTTCACCTTTAAAAGAAGACATTTCGGAGGCCAAATCAATTACGCTAACCCATGAGCAGTCGGTAATTTCATTTGAGTTTGTATCGTTGGATTTTGGACTGGCCAGCAAAAAACAATATGCCTATCAGTTGGCGGGTTTCGATAAAACCTGGAACTATGTAGGTAACAAAAATACGGCTACCTATACCAACTTATCTGCGGGTACTTACACGTTTAAAGTAAAAAGCCGTAACAGCGATGGCAAATGGTCGCGTCATGAACTTAACTTAGAAATTATTGTTTTGCCTCCGTTTTGGCTTACCTGGTGGTTTTTATCGCTTATTACCTTTGTTATTTTTGCCATAATTTACGGTTTGTATAAAGCGAAGGTAAATAATATTGAAAAGCAAAAACGTTTGCTGGAAGAGCAGGTATCTGAGCGTACTACCGAAGTTTTACAACAATCGCAGGAATTAAAAAAGCAATCGGAAGATTTGCAGTTACTAAACGAAGAATTGCAGGCACAGTCGGAAGAGTTGCAAGCCTTAAATGAGGAGCTATTATCCCAGTCGGAAGAGCTGGAATTGCATATGGCGCATGAAAAAGAGGCCCGCGAAGAGGCCGACAAAGCCAACCAGGCTAAAAGTATTTTCCTTGCCACCATGAGTCATGAAATTCGTACGCCGATGAACGGCGTTATAGGCATGGCTTCCCTTTTGGGCGAAACCGAGCTGAACACCGAACAGCGGGAATATACGGATACCATCATATCATGCGGCGATAGCCTGGTGAACGTGATAAATGACATTCTTGATTTCTCTAAGATAGAGTCGGGCAAGATGAATATGGAGCAGGAGGATTTTGACCTACGCCATTGCATTGAGGAAGTGATGGACATTTTCTCGCCCATAGCTTCGCAACAGGGACTGGAACTGGTGTACCAGATAGACCCTGCCCTGCCCCAGCAGGTTATTGGTGATAGTTTGCGCCTTAAACAGGTTATTACCAATTTAACCGGCAATGCACTTAAATTCACGCAAAAGGGAGAAGTATTTATAAAGGTATTTTCGTCGAAAACACACCCCGACGGACAAATTGAAATTGGTTTCAGTATCATGGATACCGGTATAGGTATTTCTGAAGAAAAAGTATCCGGTTTATTTAACGCCTTTTGGCAGGCCGATTCATCAACCACGCGCAAATATGGCGGCACCGGCCTTGGCCTGGTAATTAGCCAACGCCTGGTTAAATTGATGGGCGGCGATATTTGGGTAGAGAGTGTGTATGGCGAAGGATCGGTATTTGTGTTTACTATCAAAGTTGCGGTGAGCCAAAAACAATCAAAATATGTTCCCCTGGTATTTGATACTGCTGATCTGGAAGGCAAAAAGGTATTGGTTGTTGATGATAATAAAACCAATCGTTTTATCCTTAAAACCCAACTGGAGCAATGGGGCCTTATTACACATACAGCATCATCTGCTACTGAGGGACTTGATTTGCTGGCCAATGATAACGACTATAACCTGATTATAACCGATATGGAGATGCCGGAAATGGATGGTGTTGGCTTTGCCGAGGCTGCCAAAATAAAATATCCGCAGCTGCCCATTATCATGCTCAGTTCCATTGGCGATAGCTCGAAGGTAAAATATCCGGGCTTGTTTGCAGCTATTTTAACAAAACCGGTTAAGCTAAATCAGTTAGGCAAAAGCGTACAAGCCGAATTAAGGAGTGTTGGAAAAGCGCCGGCGCCCGAACCCAAAGCAGTCAAGTTGCTTGACAGTAACTTCGCGGTGGAATATCCGCTAAATATACTTGTGGCCGAAGATAACCAGGTTAACCAAAAACTAATAAGCCGGATGTTGAGCAAACTGGGCTATGAATTTGCAATGGTAGAGAATGGACTTGAAGTATTAAAAAAACTGGACGATCAGGAATTTAACGTCATATTGATGGATGTGCAGATGCCCGAAATGGACGGTTTTGAGGCCACCCGGTCAATCCGTGAAAGCAACCGTAAGCTACAGCCTTTTATCATCGCCATGACCGCCAATGCCGGCCCTGATGACCGCGATATGTGCATAGCGGAAGGCATGGACGATTATATTGCCAAACCCATGAAATCGGAAGGGCTGATTGCCGTGTTGAAAGCCGCCCATAAGATGATGGCCTGGGTGGGTAAGAAAGTTAAGTAGATTAATGAGCGCTCCTTATTTTACCACGAAATGTCGTCGGTATACGGCAAACTGGTTAAACAAAAATCTTTAATCTTATATTTCTCCATAGTTTCAATATTCAAGGACCAGATAGCTCCATATTCAGACCATGGATCTACCAAAAATTCAAATTCGTAGTTTGATTTTAGCCTCATATCTTTAATCCAGGAGATTTCGATTTCAATAAATATTCGAGCGACCCTGTCTTTTGTCCAAACAATAAGTTCATTGCCGCCAATTGCGCACCAGTTGTTATCTGGCCCGATTATTCCACAGCAGGGATCACCATAGCCAAACCCATGATAGAAAACTTCCCTCTTACTTCGTTTATTTATCAGAGCGGCATATTCAAATTCGTGCCCAAGGATCAAAGTATCGGTTTCGGCAAGTACCTTGAAATACTTATTACCAGATATATTCATCTACCCCATCAACTCCTTCATCAACTTATCAAAGGCCTCCTTCATTTCGGCAAGTTCAAGCTCCAGTTTGGCTACACGTGCTTCAAGACCACTTGATGAACGGCCACCGGTCTCTTCTATTTCCTCGTCGTCATTAATATCAGGAGTACCGGCCAGTAAATGCGCGTAACGCTGTTCCTTTTGACCGGGGCGTTTGGGGAGTTGTACGATATAAGGCATAGCCGGATCGGCAAGTTTTTCAAGCATTTCCTGGACTTCTTCTATCGATTCAAATTCGTACAACCTGCCCGAGTTGGTGTTTAATTCGCCGGGCGTTTGCGGCCCCCGCAGTATCAGCAGGCAAATTAAAGCCACCTCGGCCGGGATAACCGGGAAAACGATGGCAAAGTTGTGTTTGTATTTGATATTGCGGATAGATCCGCCGGTTGCTGTCGAAATCAGTCCGCGCCTTTTAAGGGTATTCAGTGCTTCGGTCACAATGGCTTCATCGTAATTCACTACCGGCTTGCGGGAGGTTTTCTGGTTACAGGCAGCGGTTAACCCGTTAAGAGTCATGGGGTAATAATCTGGTGTGGTTTTGCTTTTTTCCATCAGCGAGCCAAGCACACGCAGTTCGGCGGCATCAAGTACGGGTAAAGTTTGCGGTGAATCCATGGCTAAATATAAGCAGGTTTTTATAAGTGCAAAAAAACTTCAGTTTATTTAAAAGATTAGGCAAGTCAGAAACAAAATTATTCAGTAAATCCGTTACTTTGTATCATACATTTGAAGTGACGGCTTTTAGCTTTCGGCCTTCAGCTTATGGCTCAAAAACATGTCTTTATTTATTACGTCACTAAATTCGGGGAGTAATGGCAATTGCTATTATGTGGGGAACGATCAGGAGGCTATTTTGGTTGATGCAGGTATATCGTGTCGCGAAACCGAAAAACGCATGGCCCGCCTGGGCCTGCCCATGAGCAAGGTAAAAGCCATTTTTGTATCCCATGAACATTCCGACCATATCCGGGGCATTCCGGTACTGGCCAAAAAATTTAATTTGCCTGTATATATCACGCCCGGCACCCTGCTTCATTTAGGAAACACTGTAGATGCCAAACTAATCCACCACCTGCACGAGTTTGAAACGGTTACCATTGGCCAGCTGGAAGTAACATCCTTCCCCAAAGAGCATGATGCATCAGAGCCCCATAGTTTTATAGTTAGTTGCCGCGACATTAAAGTTGGCGTATTTACCGACCTGGGCATTGTTTGCGACAGGCTTATCCGCTATTTCAGTCAATGCCACGCCGCTTTTTTAGAGGCTAATTACGATGAGGTTATGCTGGACACCGGCGGCTACCCCTATCATCTTAAAAGGCGTATCCGTGGCGGTAAGGGGCACCTGAGTAACAAGCAAGCTTTGGCCTTATTTACAACACATCGCCCGGCACATATGACGCATTTGCTGCTGTCGCACCTGTCCAAAAACAACAACGATCCAAAACTGGTGGAGGAGCTTTTTAACGCCTGCGCCGATGGTGTTCACATTGTTGTAGCTTCAAGGCATGAGGAGACCCCTGTCTATCTTATTGATGGCAACCCGGGTAAAACACTGGAAGTTTTAGGGCAGCTTGATTTAGGCTTTAATTAATCACCGGCCCTATCCTGCATAAATATGGTGCTTAGTATTTCGTAGAGTTCGGGATGTTTGTGCTTAAGCTCGGTTGGCTTTTGAAAAAAATATTCGGCTACTACCGCAAAAAATTCAGCTTCGTTGGTAATTGCATAGGGATTGATATCTGATTTACCCGCTTCAATTTTATGAATTTCCTGGTGTATCATCTTTAGCCAGGGCAATACATATTCGTGAGCCAGCAGGTTTTCGGGTACGCCGTCGGTAGCGCCATCGCTTTTATCCAGCAGGTGCACAAATTCATGGATAGCGGTATTCTCCTTCCCTGCCGATTTGGAAAAGCCTTTGATAAGCGCCGCCCTTGATAATATCATCTGCCCGTTCATATAACCGCTGCCTACCATACCCAATATGTTCCTGCTCCCGCCTTCAAACTGAAACTCACCATCAAAGGTATCCGGGTATAATATTACATTGGTTAAGTTGCGGTATTCCCAATCTTTAAAACCAAATATGGGAATCACGGCGCTCGATGCTATCATCACCCTGTCGGTATCATCAACAATAGTTCCGACGCCTTCTATGGTGATTCCGGCTAAAAAGCTATTCACTTTCTGCTCAAACAATAGCTTGCCCGCATCGTCCAGTTCCCGGTAAAAGGATATGTTTTGCAATAAAACGGGTTTGTAATCGGTATTGGCAACAATGCCGGCCGATTTTGATTTGTTGTTTTTTAAAATGAAATAGCCGATCAATGCTAAAACGATAAAGCCAATTATTATAAAAGCCATGTGGTAAATGTGAGGATTAAATAAAGTAAAACAACAGCGCGACGAATGCAGCTATAAATGTATTTAAAAAGTTAACAGCATTATTGCCGATGATGTTCTTGCGCTCCAGCAATGCCCCCAATACCGAATCACTTAAATTCCCTGCGGTACCTGCTATAATTATCCAAATCAGGTTCAAATCCCAGCCAAAACCAATGCCATAAATTAAGGCTATTACGCAGCTTCCTGCAATACCAATCAATGACCCTTCCACACTTATTACGCCGTCCAATCCCCGTTGATCGGGTTTTAGCGTGATAACATTGAAAAACCTTGTACCATAAACTGTCCCCAGTTCAGATGATAAGGTATCGGCTGTGGCCGAGGCAAAACCTGCTGCCATCATCAGGGTAAATAAATGACTATGCCGGGGATAAAATAACACCAGGATGCCAATAATAGCCGGTACGCCTGCATTGGCCAATACCTGCCCGGTTGTTCGCCCGCTTTTGTGTTCTTCAGCTGTGGCAAACGCCTGCTTTTTATTTTGTTGCCAGGATGTAGCGGCCGATCCTAAAATAAAAAAGCTGGTCATCATTGCTATGCCTGTAAACCCTGCACCCGTAAAAACCAGGTAAGCCACTACCCCACCGGTTAAAGCAGCGGCAACGGTTAGCTTTTTGGCTATAACGCTATAGCTTACGCCGGCGATAATAATGGCAGCCAATAAAGCATTACTATTAAACATAATTGCCAAAGGTTTTTATTGTATCGGTAAAGCAGTTTTTTTATGGCGATAAAAATTCTTACTTCACTGCCGGCTGTTAACTGCTTCTTCAAAATCTTCTTTGATGAATGCCCATTCCTTCCCTTTGAGGCAAATAGGATCAAAATCTTCATCCGCTTGCCCAAAGTCAGTAAAGTTTTTGGTGATGAGTTCTTCATCATGTGTCCATTCATATCCCGTAGCGTGTAACGCTATCATTTGGTTAATCGAATATTGTTCGAGCAACTCATGAAGGTCCCAAAAGTCCTTCTTCCTGCCGCCCCGTCGCACTACGTCGACCTTCATTGCGATGATTTCTTCAACAGAGGCTAAACGAATGCCGTCGCTTTCGATTAACTCCCCGAAAAACGGCTCACTGGCATAGTAAATATCCACTTTGACGATATTATCTTTATTCTCGCCGATGAGATACGACTTGCCGAATACAGGATCACTTCCAAAGTCGCCGCTTACATAAGGAAAGCTGTTTCTCAAATATTCCTCTATTTGTTGTAATTTATTTTGCCGTAGTTACCGGCATCAGTAAATAAATCAATGTCTACCGACATTCGGTGGCCTAAATATAAGCTAAGGGCCGTGCCGCCGACCAAACGATGGTCTTTTAATACATCAGCTTGCATTAAGGTAGCCAAGGTTTGTTTAAGCTGTACGGATACCGTATTCCAATGGAGCATTAGCTGGATTTTTTTCTTAAAAATGAAGGATCTGGACGAGTGGGCTTAATCTCATTTATAACAGCATATGTACTGTCAATGCCGTAAAACCGTTGTATCTCCTTTTTCTCATCTTCATTACCACGTTCCCACACACGCCGGATAACGGCGTTTTTCTGCCGTTGCCAGTCAATTTTGTCAAAATCAGTGTCCCAAAACAATATCCTGCGGAGCCTGGATATATCAGGATGATTAATAATCCCGATCTTATGTTTAACCAATGTAGTATCGTACATAGCTTGTAAAATAGCCATCGTGCTCTCTTCCAAACCAAGTGCGTTGTCTATTTTAAAGGCTACTTCGGGCGTCATTTTCCTTTTACCTTTTATAATCGCATTTAATGTTTGAGCAGGTAGCTTAATATCCCTGGCAAAAGCTGTTTGCTTTAGCTTTTTCTTTTTCAGCTCCCGGTCCAGAATTACGCCAGGATTAATTCCACGATATTTTTCGATCCATTTCTCCATCTTCAAAAATAAACAGATTTGTTTATAATTCCAATTTTTATATAGTACGTACCTTATGATCAGGGTGACAAATCTGTAGCGTTTCATATTAATCTACCTTAACTGCAAATACAAGTATTCGTAATTGAGTATGTTGCATGTGCCGAAGATACGAGAGGACGTATGGAGGGTGTTTTTTATGGTTTTGAAATTTCTTTTAATTTAGCATGAGTTTTCCATCATTTCCCAAAATGGTAAAATGTCTTAAAAAAGGTCGAAAATTTGTTACTCATTTGTTGCTCAGAACTCATAACTTTCCGATATTCCATAGTGTAAATCGTTTCTGTAACGGTAATTAGGCAGTCAATTGCTACTTTTGCCACAGCATGAAAGATATTTTAGGCCAGGCCATACACAATCATCACTATAAAAAAGCAGCCCACAAATTGTGGATTAACAACCAGTATGGCCCAAAGGAGGAAATGCCTGTCGAAGCCTATTTCAGGGATGAGGATGACATGCCCGATATTGAATGGCTTGCCCTGAATGAATGCCGCGGCGAAGTACTGGATATTGGCGCGGGGGCCGGCAGCCATGCCCTCATACTACAGGAGCGCGGCTTTGATGTAACCGCATTGGAAATTTCTGCCTTAGCCGTAGATGTAATGCAGGAACGCGGTGTTAAAAAAGTGTTTACCGCCGACATTTTTGAATACAACGATCATAAATACGACACCTTGTTACTGCTTATGAATGGTATTGGCCTAACAGGTACTTTATCCCACTTAAAAACTTTCCTGCAACATGCCAAACTGCTACTTAATAAAGGCGGACAGCTGCTGTTTGATTCATCTGATATTGCTTACCTGTACGAAGGAAACCTGCCCGATACCGGCAAATACTATGGCGAACTAAGCTACCAGTATCAATACAATCGCCAAACATCCGATTGGTTTCCGTGGCTTTATATAGACGAAAAAACGTTAACAACAATTGCCAACGAAGCCGGTTATGAACTGGAAGTTTTACTGGAAGATGAATATCAGCAATACCTGGTGAGGCTAACGGTAGCATAGGTGTGATCAAATCAGATCCTTAACCTTTCCATTATAATTATCCATATACTCCCTTGGCGATTTACCGGTTACCGAACGGAATACCCGGTTGAAATTGGTAATGCTTTTAAAACCACATTGATAGGCCGCCGCCGAGATGCTCTCGGCTTTATTGGCGTTTAATATTTTACATGCTTCGTTGATACGTACTTCGTTTAAAAAAGTGACAAATGTGTTGCCCGTATGCTTTTTAAAATACCTGCAAAATGATTCGGATGTCATAAACGCGGCTTTAGATACATCCTCCAGCGTTATAGGCTCCGTGTAGTTTTGCATAATGTAATTGTAAATATTACCTATCCTAATCCCTTCGTTTTCGGTAATCCCCGGTAAATTACCATAGGATGATAGCGGCTGCAGCTGTTCGTTTATCTCGCTTAAACCTTTCATTAGTTTTATAAACTGGATAAGTTGCTCCGCACCCGTGGTATCACTTAAAGCAGTCATATTAATTATAGCCTTTTCCACGTCAGGTAAAGGCACCTTAAATCCTTGCTGATGATGCTGTATAAATAGCTTAAAGGCCCTCATTTCCGGCAGGTTAAACAGCGGCGTTAATATTCCTTCGGGATTAAAAAAAATACTTAGCGCGCTTATCGCATCTTCAGTTTCATTTTCAAAATATTCGGGATTGCTTTTAAACAGGTGCGGCAGGTTTGCACCTATTAAAAAAACATCGCCGGGTGAAAAATGGTGCATGTTATTACCGGCTATAAGCGTGCCTTCTCCTTTTTGTATCCAGGTAATTTGCGCCTCTTTGTGCCGGTGCAGGTAAGGGTAAAAATAAGGCAGGCTAAACTGATCGGCAATTACGCTTTTATCGTGGGGTACAGGAATGGTAAACTGTAAAACTTTCATTTGCAATTGCCTATTAACAAGCAAATATTATCATAAAATAGCTTATTTTTCAAACCAATAGGCTAATATTTGTCAAATACTACCAAAATAAGACAAAAAAAGTCCCCCGACTGATTATCAAGCCGGGGGACTACTAAGCTATACCCTATTATTAAAAGTGTAAGGCCAATTTGGTAAACATCCTCATACCGTTAAAACCCATTTGTACGGCATCAAACGGACCGCCCGATTCACTATCACCCCATGATGATTGATGAGCGCCTTCTGTAACAGCCAGATCAGGGTGTACATTAAATATGTTATCTACACCAACTGTCCACGATATCTGCTTTGATATTTTATAAGATACGTATATATCGGTAGTAGCTTTTCCGTGAAAAACAAAATTTTCGGGAACAACACCTTTGCCGTTATCCAAATCAACATAAGGGTCCCAGCCGTTACCCGATGCAGATATGTTTGAGCCCCCCGGTCCGTCGGGGTTCGCACCTGGTACGCTGCTATAACCAAAGCCCTGTGTAGTTAACTGGCCGTAATAGGTAATATGGCTACCGGCGGCAAATTTACCATATCCGTATTCAAGCCCTAATGAGAATTTTTCGCGTGGAGCAGAAGCTTTTAAAAACGCAGCTTCTCTTGTGCTAAAATATGCCTGCTGGTGTGCATAGGTATCATTCAGCGCGGCTGGGATATTAACCTTATCGATGGTTATCCCTTGAATGTTACCGGCAAATAAAGCTGTGAATTTATTTTTACCCCACGATTTGCGATAATCTAACACAATGTCGATACCCCTGTTAGTTGTATTGACAGCATTGGTAAAAAAGTTGGCATTTGTTACGTTATTAGCTATAAGGTAGTCTTTTAGCGCGGCTACCGAGGTATCAAAAGCACCTGTAATTACTATCCTGTTTTTAATTTTAATAAGATAACCGTCAACTGTAACATTAAAATCATGTGTTGGTTTCCATGTAAAGCCTAAGCTGGTATTGGTTGAGGTTTCCTGGGTAAGCTTTGGAATCCCTACCTGGCGGGCGGCATCGGCATAATTTGGAATCAATTTAGCGTAAACCAATTCACCTGCAATAATGTTGGTATTGGTATTGCTAAAATTCATTTGTTGCAATGAAGGTGCCCTAAAACCTGTACTAAATGAACCTCTTACATTGAAGTTGTCGCTTACTTTATAGCGGGATGCTAATTTAAATGTGCTTACCCCTCCAAAATCCGAGTAATGTTCAAACCGGGCTGCACCATCAACCAGCCAATCTTTAGTTACATCTAAAGTGCCTTCAATATAAGCGGCCTCATTTGTTCTGTTGGCTGTGGTTGCATCGGTTGGCTGATAGCCGGGATACCCTTCGGATCCGGAAGCTTTAGGAACACCGTTTAACAAAGCTCCGCCATTTCTGTAGGAGTCGGGCTCCCCGGCGTATAGTTTATAGCGCTCATACCTGTACTCTCCGCCAAAAGATAGCGTAAAGCCCTGGGCTACATGCTCAAAATGTTTGGTCACATCTAAATTGGCAGTATTTTGTAAAAAGTTGAACCCGCCGTCATTAAACCTGGTTTTAGTATATTGCTCGGGCAAAGGCAACGAGGAATTAAATGTTTGGTTACCCCAATAATGAAAATCATTATAACCTGTATTATTGCTCAAATCCCAATCCCAGCCATCACCTATTGTGCCTTTAAAGCCCAACGCAGCCGACATATCCTTTATATAAACATCCTCCTGGGGGTTATAATATACGTTGGCAGTATCCAAAGCCCCCGGCGTAGGGTCAAAAACACGCATAATGCCGGGTACAAATATCAGCTTCCCGTTTTCGTCGGTAGGGAATTTGATGTGATTACTTGAACTGCTCCACCGGCGTGTCCAGGCATAAACATTAGAGTGTTTATAGTTATAGCCGCCAAAAGAGTAGAAAGTAGTTTTGGTGCCGGCAAGTGGAATTTCCATATTGTACATTCCGCCACCAGACTTTACGGAGCCATCACCAAAAGCTCTTCGCCAGGCATCAACACTCAGGGCCTGGGGGTTGGTTGACCAGTTGGTATCAGGCGCAGCCCTAAAGGTTTTGCCCTGATCCATGAAGTTACCTCCAAAATTGATAAAACCACCGTTTTTGCCAATTGCCAATCCATAGTCTAATCCTAAAGTAAAGGTTTTGCCGTCAATTTGCGACCCCGTATAATATTGGGTTGGGTCAACATTGTTCAATGTATTGTATTTATGGTCATAATAACCACTACCGCCGATGTTTACATTCAGCTTACCGATATCTTTTTTCAAAACAATATTAACAACACCGGCTATGGCATCTGAGCCGTATTGCGCCGACGCGCCATCACGCAAAATCTCCACCCTGTCAATAGTCGCTTCGGGTATGGCATTTAAATCGGTACCGCTATTACCGCGGCCTCGGGTACCTACCTGGTTTACGAAAGCCGACAAGTGACGGCGCTTGCCATTGATGAGTACCAACGTTTGATCGAAGCCAAGGCCCCGCAAACTGGCAAAGTCAATAGCATCAGATCCATCGCCGCCGCTTTGTTTGTTGTAGTTAAATGAAGGTACGGCCTGGTTTAGCTGGCTCATCAAATCGGGCTTAGCGGTAGTTTCGCCTATCTGGTTCATCCGGAGTACATCTACAGGTACGGGCGAATCCATTTTAGTACGGCCACCGCCACGGCTTCCCACTACTACCACCTCTTTCAACCCCTCAGCTGAAGCGGAAAGATCCATATTCAATATCTTTGTTTCGCCTGCCGCAAGCTGAACAGACACTGTTTTCTTTTCAAGCCCTATAGCCGAAAAACTAACCTGGTAACTACCTGCTTTTAAAGTTAAACTATACTTACCATCTGCATCTGTGATGGTACCAGTGCCTGTAGGTACTACTTTAACCGTGCCCGCCGTTACCGGCTGACCCCCACTTGTAACAGTTCCCGTTAGCTTTTGGGCAAACACCGGCAGGCAGGCCAGTAAAAATGCTCCGAAAAGGAAAAAATGTAATTTTAAATTCATGCTTTGTTTGATTGGATTGATTGTTATGTTAATTAATCAACAAAATAGCAATAAATTTTAACTAAATATCATTTTTGTTACAAAAATTAAGATTTATACATTGTAATTTGATTATAAATAAATTTTAGTCAATTTATTTATACTTTAATAGTATATATTTCATTAGGAATTGTTTTTTAGTAAAATAATTAAATGAAATACGGCTATTTATTTAATTATTTAGGCAAATTCAGTAATTGGCAAATAGTTAAAGCTATAAAATTCAAAAAAAAATTAAAAAAACAATCAAAATAAGATGTAAAAAATTAAAAATATCAAAACTTAGTGTATTTAAAACACAAAATTTCACTTAAAAAACATGTACCGGCAGCCCGCTATGAAGTTTCGCCCATAAACGGTACTAACATCAATCAAATACATATTGCTAAACGATAGCTTAACCAGGTGTCCCCTGTTTTTTATTCCATCAATTTCATAGTCAATGGAAAAACTTATAGCTATTGGTAATCTATAACCAGAACGATAAGATTTAATAGAAAGCCCAAAATCAAAAGTTTTATAAAAATTTTAAAAAGAACTAAAATGTTTTTAATATTTTATGATAATTCAATGAAAACAAGTATTTTAATGGCCGGTAATTAAATCGCAAAATCACAATGAACCAGCTCCCTAAACGCCTTTTATCTATTGATGTCCTACGGGCTGTCACTATGTTATTAATGATATTTGTTAATGACGCCAGCGGCGTAAAGCACATTCCCGAATGGATAGACCACGCAAGCGGTAAAGCCGACGCGATGGGTTTTGCAGATACCATTTTCCCGGCGTTTTTGTTCATTGTAGGGCTTTCGTTGCCTTTTGCTATTAAAAACAGGTTGAATAAGGGCGATTCTTTTTCATCAATATTAACCTATATACTTACCCGCAGCGCTGCACTGATTATTATGGGCTTTTTTCATGTAAACCTGGAAAACTATGCCCTTACAGCAGGCATTATACCCCAGGCGCTATGGGCTATATTAATAACCATCGGTTTCTTCCTCATTTGGCTGGATTATCCCGAAACAATGGCTCCAAAAAAACGGTACACATTTATAGGCGCCGGGATTTTGCTGCTCATCGTTATGGCTGTTATCTATAAAGGAGGCGAAGACGGTGTAATACAGGGCATGCGCCCTTATTGGTGGGGTATTTTGGGCATTATAGGCTGGGCTTACCTGGTATGCGCGCTGGTATATCTTTTGGCCAAAGGAAAAATCAATATCCTGGTGATTGTATTACTCACTTTTGTAACCATAAATATAGCCAGGCACGCCGGTGCTTTCAAATTTAAAATTCCGGTACTGGGCGATGCATCGGCAGAGTGTTTAGTAATGGGCGGCGTTATGATCTCTGAAATTTACGCGCTGCTTGTATCAAAAAACAAAACACAATTATTGTGGGTAATATTTGGCGCAACGGGATTACTATTAATTGTATCAGGGTTATTAATCCGCCCTTATGCCGATGGCATCTCAAAAATACGTTCAACCCCAGCCTGGATCTTTATATGCAGCGGCATTACCATATTGGTTTTTGAACTGATGATTTTCCTGGTAGATGTTAAAGGTAAAAAGAATTGGTTTAAACTGATATGGCCTGCAGGTACCAGCACGCTTACCTGTTACCTGCTACCCTACTTCCAGGTGTATATATTAAAGCTTTTTCACCTAAAGTATCCCGATATATTTAACAACGGGGCCATCGGGCTGGTGCGATCTATGGCTACCGGGTTTATACTGATAGCCCTGGTTGGTTTAATGGAAAAGAAGCGTTTACGCCTTAAAATTTGAAGTCCTGAGCCTAAAGTCCTAAGTCCTAAGTCGGAATTCTTGAATTGAAAATGATAATTTAAAATTCGCCCTGTACTTAAGGCTATTGACTTCAGAATTAGGACTTAAGACTTACTACTTAACACCCGCAGCCCAGAAAATAGCGTTTGTAACCAACTTCACCCAGGCCGGGTTATCCAGTAAGTTTGGTGAATGGCCCATGAAAATATAAACGTTGCGCGCCTTAACATGCTCATTAGTCCACACCACGGGGTGATCGCCCATTTTTACATCACCTTGTGGATCGTAGGTTGATTCATCAACACTTGCCAGTACGTGTACATTGGGCCGGGGGCTTTTATCATAGGTATACCACTCCTCCTGTTCAATCCGGAAGGATGCAGGGATGTCCTTCATAACCGGGTGCTGCTTATCCTCCATATTTACAGTGCCTTTGGCAAATGTTCCTATATAGTTTTTCCAGCTGATACCACCCATAAAATCCGAAAACCATTGCCATTCGTGAAAACCGTCAAACTCGCCCAGCAAGGTGGCATGATGAAAACCAACCCATCCGCCCCTGCCTTCGGTAATATATTTTTTAAAAGCGGCCGCGGCGCTATCCGGCCAGCCATAGGGTACATAATCCAGTTGCAACAACAACTGGTAATGGCTTAAAAATTCATCATTAATTTTATCAGGCTTTTGAAGATAATCTATACTGAACCCCTTTTCGGCAGCCAGTTTATCCAGCCAAACCATAGCGCGTTTTGAAAACGCTATGTGGTGTCCGCCATTCTCATACAGCGCCAGTACCTTAAAATGTTTTGGCTGGGCTTTTAAATTAACTGGGGCTAAAAGCACCGATACAATGAGGAATAGTATTTTTTTCATGAAGGTTGTTATATGCTAATCCGGAAACTTGTAGAAAAAAGACATTTTATTATCATCTCTTTTTCACCATTAAGGGCTTTTTAAATTCATCGCACTGAACAAACTAAGCCTTTAATTTGCAAACGCATCCAACGCCGCTGTAGGTTTGCCCGCGGTATCAAAGGCGCCTAAACCATAGCCCTGCCAGTTGTTATAGGCTTCGGGCTCCCAGTAAAAAACACCTTTACCGCTGCTTCCATTTACAGATTTTACTTTGCTGATAATATCCGACAGGAAAGCTTTTGCTTCGGCCGGTGCGCCGGCTTCAATCCCAACTTCAACCACCATAACCGGGGTTGAATAACGGGAAACCATATCGTTCATATTGGTTAAACACTGCGAATCCAAAGTAGCCCAATTTGTTTTGGATGAATATAAAGACATACCGATGATATCCCATTTGGCACCGTTAGCCTTCAACCCGTCAAACATCCAACGGAAAAGGCCATTATCATAACCGTTTGAAATATGTACAATTACCTGGGTGGTTGGGCTCACTTCTTTAACAGCAGCATAACCGCTTTTGACCAAAGTAGCAAAATTGGCCATGTTTTTTGAGGCGCGGCCATCTTCCCAAAGCATGCCGTCGTTGGTTTCGTTACCAACCTGCACCCATGCCGGGGTGATACCGTTATCTTTAAGCGTATTCATAACGCTTTTGGTATAATCATGCAGGGTCGAAGTCAGCGTGGTAAAATCAAGCGCGGCCCAGGCAGCGGGTTTAGTTTGTTTACCCGGATCGGCCCACCAATCGCTATAATGAAAATCAATCATGATATTAAAGCCCTGGGCTTTGGCACGCAATGCTTTAGCTACAACATCGGCAGTGTTACAATAACCGTTTGTTGGATTAACCCAGGCACGCAACCTTATAGCATTAAATCCGAGGCTTTTTAACAGGGCGAACAAATCTTGCTGAGTACCCGATTTATCATAAAACTTTATGCCTTTGGCCTCCATTTCGGTAACCCAGCTGATATCGGCGCCTTTAGCAATCACAACTGGCGGATCAACCACCACCGGCTCAGGCGTTGATTTTGTTTTGGAACAGGAAAAATTTAAACAGGATATCAATAGCAAGCATGAACACAGCGCCTTCTTCATCTGGAATAATTTATAACGGGTAAACAAATATAATGCTAAAAGCTGAAAGCCTAAGGCATAAAGCTTTTAACAGGCTTCAAAAACAGGAAGCAGGTATTGAAAAGCCGGCATACGCCAAATTCTCAATACCTGCTTCGGTAACTTTTATTTCCACGCTTTGTGCTTTAAGCCTTCTGCTTTTGGCTCAAATTATAGTTTACCGGTTCTTGACGGAACGGTGCTTGCCGATACATAATTAAAGCTTTGCGTTTGATCGCCAACCATAATCTTGAACTCACCCGCTTCGGTAACGGTTTTACTTATATCGTTCACAAAGGCGAGGTCTTTCGGGGTTATTTTAAACGATACCGTTTTTGTTTCGCCGGGTTTTAACGAAATCTTATCGTACGCCCTTAAACGTTTGGTATCTGGCGCAATGCTGGCATACTGCTGGCTGGTATACAACAATACCGATTCCTTACCCTCTATCTGGCCTGTATTTTTAACATCAACAGTAATTGTCAAGGTTTCGTTATCCTTTAACTCGGGTTTGCTGACGTGCAGGTTATTGTAACTAAACGTGGTATAGCTTAAGCCGGTACCAAACTCGTATAAAGGATTGTAACCGTGTTTATCATCAGGGTTACCATTCTCCAGGTTTTTACGGTAGTAGTTATTTAAAGCGTTAGGAAAACGCGGATACGTTATCGGCAATTTACCTGATGGGTTTACATCGCCAAACAATACGCTTGCTATAGCATCGCCGCCCTCGTTGCCCGGCAAATAAGCCATCAATGTGGCGGCCGAAAGTTTCTCGGCATCGGTAACTATCCTTGGGCGACCTTCGGCCAGCACCAGTATCACGGGCTTGCCTGTTTTTGCCAATGCCTGTGCCAGTTGAATTTGGGCAGGCGGAAGATTCAGGTCTTCAATATTACCTACGTTTTCGGTATAAGATAGCTCGCCAAGGCAAAGCACAATTACATCTGCTTTTTTAGCAGCATTAACAGCCTCGTCGATGTTTTGCAGGCTGTCAAAACCAGCGCCTGCCTCGTAGCTTACGTTGTTTTTTCCGATTTTTTGCTGAATAGCCTCCAATATGGTGTTCTTATTAGCGGCAAATTTGTCCGATTCATCACCTTGCCAGGTATAGCTCCATCCCCCGTCCAATGAACGCATGGTATTGGCCGTAGGGCCTGTTACCAGCACTTTCATATCTTTTTTAAGCGGCAACACGTTGTTATTGTTTTTAAGCAGCGTGATGGCCTCATTTGCGGCCTGTACGCTTGCCAAGCGGTATTCTTCCGATCCGAATTTTGGATAATCAGTGGGGTTGCCAACCGGGCGTTCAAATAAGCCCAGTTCGTACTTAACTTTCAATATGCGGTGTACGGCTTCATTGATGCGTGTCATAGGTACTTTGCCTTCTTTAACCAACTCAACCAGGTAAGTGAAAAAAGTATAGTCGTAAGGCACCATACTCATATCCACACCGGCGTTAACCGCAATCATCACTGCATCTTTTTGGGTGGCGGCTACGTGGTGGCGATCATGCAGGTATTGAATATCGCGCCAGTCGGTAACTGCTATGCCATCAAAATGCAGTTCGCCGCGCAGTACGTCGGTAAGCAGGTATTTGCTGGCATGTACCGGTACACCATTAATCTCGCCCGAATTGATCATCAGGGTTTTAGCACCTGCCTTTACCGCTTCGGCAAACGAAGGTAAAAAGTATTCGCGCATATAGCGGTCGGGAATCCACGCCGGGGTGCGGTCTTTACCACTTAAAGGGAAGCTATAACCCAAATAATGCTTCATACAGGCGGCTACGTGGTATTTATCGCCTACATCATTACCCTGGTAGCCTTTTATAATGGCTGCACCCATTGTTTTAACTAAATAAGGATCTTCGCCAAAGGTTTCATAAATACGTGGCCAAAGTGCCGATTTTCCCAAATCGAGCACGGGCGAATAATTCCATGGGATATAGCTGGCGCGGGTTTCATACGCGGTGATCTCGCCGGCCTTATGAGCAATATCACGGTTAAAAGTAGCTGCCACAGCAATTTCCTGCGGAAAAAGCGTACTGCCTACAGTATAAGTAACCCCATGTATGGCATCTATACCATAAATAACCGGGATTTTTAAACGGTCCTGGTCGGCAGCTTTTTGGATGGTTGATATTACATCATACCAATGCTCGCGGCTGTAAGCATGGCCGGTTACATTCAAAATCGAACCCACATGATATTTCATGATGGCCTCTTTTAGTTTATCGGCATCCAGCTCATGATCGGGCGCGTTTGTTTTTGATACTACATCAGAGGTTACTTCGGTCATCTGGCCTACCTTTTCCTCCAACGTCATTTTGGCTATCAGGGCATCTACTTTTTTATCGGTAGCGCTCTCTGCCGGCTTTTTTTGGGCCTGTACCGCCGGTGATATTACATTGAGCAAAATTAAACTTGCTGCTGTTATGTAAATTTTTCGCATTTGTTTGTTGATTTGAATTGAGAGATATCTATTTAGTTGATTTCGTTTTTAGGCTTAACTGATTTTGCAAGGCTTCTATCGCGTTGGCCAGGTAAGCAATCGGTGCATTCCAGTTTATGGTAACCTCGTTGGCGGCATAAGCCTGGGTATCGTCGATGTAAGCTTCGTCAGGTACCTTAGATGGCACTTTGATACCATCCTGCATCCCCGGGTTTGGCCCACCTACCAATAAGCCGGGTATCGGCTCTGTTATCCCATCGCTTGCCGAAGGGCGGTGATGCGGGTGCATAGGCGTTTTAGTACCATATCCGGTTACGTATGAGTACCCGGTAGCATTTCTGCCCAGCAGGTAATCCAAATCGGCCAGCGCGTTATCCAGGTACTTTTTATCGGGTATTAGCCGATAAGCCTGTAATAATAAAACGCCCTGATTTGCCGCATCCGAATTGCTTCCCCAGCCAAAATGCCGGGCCGATAATGTCATGGATGTTTGATAAGCATTATCATCAACACCCTTAATTAATTCATCTGCGGCATTTATTAATCTTTTTTTGATCTCTGGTAACTTAGCAATGCCCGCGTTGTTTTTAAGCAGCGTATAATAGCCTAAGAGCTTTACCTGCCCCCAGGCCGGTACCGGCATTTTATCGTCGGGTAACAGGTTGATATTTTTCAGATAGTCAGAATCACTTGTGGTAACAAACATTTCGGATGCTGCCCAAATAAATTCATCGGTAAAGTTGTTGTCGCCGTACCCTCCGGTGGTTATGGCGGGGTTAAATTTTTTATTATTCTCATCCTGCCGGTAAGCAACATTTGGGTTTTTGACAGCCCATTGCCAGGCGCTTTTCGCGGCCACGATACATGAATCGGCCAGGCCAGGTGTTTGTTGCGGAAATTGCTTAAAAATTCTTGAGGCCTGTGCCATAACCGCAGCAAAATCAAGGGCGGCAGCGGTACCTTTTTGTACCACATACCGGGGCGTGATATCTTTATCCGGCATCTCAAACTTATCAAAAGCCGCGTTGGTTAACTTATGGTACACGCCGCCATCATTAGGATCCTGCATGGTAAGCATCCACCGCAGGTTCCAAAGCACCTCGTTTAGCAGATCGGGCAGGCTGTTACCACTTTCAGGGATATCAAGCTTAACGGTTTTCATATGAGCCGGAAAATCCTCGTATAACGAAAGCAGGGTACTTGTGCTGATGCCGCTGTTTACCACATATTTATTATAGTCGCCGGCATCGTACCAGCCACGGGGCGACGATATAATAGCACCTGCAGGTCGTTTTTCGCTTGCTGCCGAAGGATGTACTATTACTTTATCATCCGGGTGCCCCCCTGCCCTGCTCCATTTACCGGCATACTTTACCGGCAACGGCGTTGATGCCCGCATAAAGTAATAGGCTTTGATAACTCCTTTTGCTATTTTCTGATGAACGTTACCAGCTATTTTAAATGGATAAGAGCTGCCTGCGCCGGCAACAGTCAGCTGGTATTCGCCCGGTTTAGTAAAATCGCTAAAATCGGCTATGTAAGTAGTTCTACCTGCGAAAGACAGACTGACAGAAGGTTTTAAGCTCCCACTGAACACGGTGCGTTTATTGGGCGACTGGATTGTAAACAAACCGCCAGCGCCACTTAAAACGATTGCCTTTTTTATGGCGTTTGGATAAAACCCTATTTGGTTTAACCTTATTGGATTTGACGAGGTATCTTTAGTTTGGGCTGTGCCCGGCTTAACCATAAACAGTAATAAAAATATCCCTGTTAACCTGCCTGCCGAAATTTTGACGCTATTGAAAATTATACTCATTGTATTGCAACCTTTTGCGCGGTTTTGTTGGATAACAAACCGGAATTTAAATATAGGTGTACAATTTACAATAAGTATAATACTATTATTGCCAATTAGCCTGAAAATATAATACTAAAAAGACATGTTTATGATGTATAATGGGACGGGGCCGGTAAATAAAAAAGGCCCGCCGTTGTATGGCAAGCCTTGTGATAATATTGAACAGGGTTTACGCCTTTACAGCGAAAATATTTTGTAAGCCAATGAAAGGCTAAAAATGCTAACGCGGGTGTGCGTATAACCAGGGCCATAGCTAATTTTATTCAAACCGCCTTCGTACCTTAAATCAACCGAAAAATCCTTAATATCCACACCAGCGCCAAGTTGAATACCGTAGTTAGCGTCTTTATAGTTTAATTTAGCAACTTCGGCAGCAGCACTACTATAACTTTGATCCCTGTTTACGGTAAAGGAAAAAACGGGGCCGCCATAAAAACGACCGCCTAAGCCCAGCGCGCCAATTTTTGTACCTACAAGCAAGGGCACATCCAAACTTGTGAACTTGGCCTTGTTTTCATTTCCGGCATCGTCCTTAACAGTGAGGTTTTTTGCTGTGGCATACATCTCTGGCTGAAAATTAAAGCCAAGTGCACCAAACCTTGCCCAAACACCTCCTAAATAACCTGCTTGCGAACTGTTATCATACTTTCCATTTGCCGGAAATGCCGAGAAGTTCAAACCAGCTTTAGCGCCAAACGAAAAGCTTGGCACTATTTGGGCAGATGCGATGCCCATGGATAACAGGCAGATACTAAGTGTTAGTAAGATTGTTTTTTTCATTTTCGTAGGGTTAGTTTTAGCCGATAAAATTATTAAAATTACCCAGAAGCAACAAAAGGTAATTTAAGGAGGCCACAAAATAGAAATCCGGTTTATATTACACAGCTATTGCAGTGGCATATAAACCGGATATTGGGATTTAAATTCTGCGATAAAAGTAAAACTTTTTTACAAATCCCAAAACTTTTTAGCTTTTTTTATAACGTCAACTTGCCCTGGTAATAATCTAATATTTTATTATAGATAAAACAATCGTAGCGGGCATTTATCATATTGATTTTTGACCTGTCCAGGTTGTTTTTAGCTAATACAAAATCGTACGAAGTTAGGACTCCATTATTAAAACGAATCTCGGCTATCCTGAATGATTCTGTATAAGCTTTAACCTGATCGGACAGCACGGTATACCTTTCATATGCCGACGTCATGTTCAGGTAAGCCTGTTCTACGTTTTGCTTTAAAACTATCTTGGAGTTACTTTCTACAAACTTCGCTTCTTCCAGATTTATTTTAGCCAGTTTTACTTTGTTACGGTTTTGAAAATAATTGAGGATAGGGATTTGGAGGTTTAAACTAACCTGGGTACTATAATTGTTTTTAAACTGATCGTAATAACCAATGCTATGATTGCTGTAGTTGGCCTGGGTAGAGTAAACAGCCTGTTTGGTACCGCCGGCACCATTTACAAAAGCCCCGGTATTTACAGTTGTAGAATCAATAAACGTTGAGCTTTGTGCTGCACTGGAATAATTAGTAAAAATTCCGGCCCCTAAAGATAGCGTAGGCAGTAATGCGCCCTGCGCTACCTTAACACCTTTTTCGGCGCTTTTACTTCTTAGTTCGGCAGCTTTAATGTAAGCCAGTTGCTGCAGTGCAGCATCATATACCTGGTCTGAACTGGCATCTGTTTTCGCAGAAACATCCTGTACAGTTAAGGGTTCCAGTTTAAGGTTCCTATTGTAAGGAATATTTAGCATTTGCATCAGGTTAAGCTTTGAAACTTCTAATGCGTTTTTGGCCGATACAACATTTAATTGATTATCGCCAAGAGTACCCTTTAAGTCGTACAAATCTGATGGTAGTTTATTGGCGCCCTCTTTTTCCAATATATCCAATCGCTCAACCTGCTTTTTTGATACCTCGAGCTGATTAGTTACCTGGCCAAGCAACTCTGCATTATCTAATACCAGAAGGTACGCGGTAATTACATTGATGGTTACCTGATCTTTAGCCTGCTGAAAATCCATTTTGCCTGCCTGGTAAGAAAGCGAGGTTTGCTTGATGTTGTTTAAGTTTTGCATCCCGCTAAAAAGCGTAAGTGAACCGTTCAAACTATAATTACCATAAGTAAGTGATTGCGTAACATAGCTGTTTGTAAAAGGATTAATGTTACGGCCATTATTTATACCATGGTTAACCGAACCATTGATAGCAGGCAGTAAATATTCCTTTGCCTGGTTATAACCAACCTGCAGGCGTTCCATTTGCAGTTCGCTTTTCTTTACGTCGAGATTGTTTTTTATGGCAATATCTACACACTGCCTGATTGAAAGAACAGAATCAGTTTGTGCCTGTACCCGTGTTGCAGACAGTGCTATCAAACCCAGAAATATAAATTTAAAATATCGCATTTCTATATGATGATCAGAGTTGTTTTGATGATGCTATTTTACCGTCGAGCAGGTTGATGATGCGCGTACCGTATTCGGCATTTTTTTCGGAGTGGGTTACTTGTATAATGGTTACTTTATCTTCTTTGTTCAGCTTGCGGAAAAGCTCCATGATCTCTTCGCCTTGTTTGGAGTTAAGGTTACCTGTTGGCTCATCGGCTAACAACAATTTTGGTTTGGCAATCAAAGCGCGGGCAATGCCAACCAGCTGCTGCTGCCCGCCGGATAACTGGGCCGGGAAAAGGTCCTTTTTCCCAACTATATTAAATTTATCCAGTATATCGGCAACCATGGCCTTGCGTTCGGCGCTTTTGAAATCCTGGTAAATTAGCGGCGTTTCGATGTTTTCATAAACAGTAAGCTCATCTATCAGGTGATAAGCCTGGAAAACAAAGCCGATGTATTGTTTATACAAAGCCGAGCGCTGTTTTTCTTTAAGCTGGTGTACAGCATGGCCTGCAAAATAGTGATAGCCATCGGTTGGCTCATCCAGCATACCTATAACGTTAAGCAAAGTTGATTTTCCTGATCCTGATGGGCCCATAATAGAAATAAATTCGCCCTCGTCAACCTCAAGGCTCAAATCGTTGAGCACATAATTTTTTAGTCCACTTACCTGGTAGTATTTTGAAATATGCTGAAGTGATAACATTGTTTGTTGTAAATTAATTAGTTGGTGAATTAGTGATTTGAATTTTACTTAACAGCAATAATAATAATCATTTTATCATTCAGGCATCAATAATATACCAAACTTTCAATTGTTTAATTATCAACAAGTTAATACAAAGCAAATAAATATTAACTGTACGGTTATGTAACATGGGGCGTACGGTAATGATACAAAATGACGCGTCCTGATCATTTTGGTGTTGCTTAAGCCTGACACAACGCCCTTCATCAACTTTTTATCATTAAACCGTATTATGTATCTGGTTACAAGAGGCAAAGTACCAAGAGGGAATTTTTATAAACTTATTACCAATCCATATTTAAACAGTTTATAATTTTTTTCGTTTCTTTGTAGTCAATTGAAAGAGTTAGACATAGATATGGCGTGGTTTAAACGAGAGTTGAAAGGGATAATTACGACTACTGAGGAAAAGAAGGAAACCCCTGATGGTATCTGGAATAAGTGCCCTAATTGTAAGAAACCTTTACACTATTCTGAGCAGGTTGAAAATCAATATGTTTGCCATTACTGTGGCTTTCACCTGCGTATAGGTTCAAAAGAGTATTTTTCTGTTTTGTTTGATAATAACGAGTTTACAGAATTATTTGCCGATTTAACATCAGGCGATCCGTTGCATTTTGAAGACACCAAAAAATATACCGACAGGTTAACAGAAACCCAGGCAAAAACCGGCTTGAAGGATGCTATCCGTGCAGCTGTTGGCAAAATTGACGGACAAGACATTGTGATTGCCTGTATGGATTTTAATTTCATCGGCGGTTCTATGGGTTCGGTAGTAGGCGAAAAAATTGCCCGCTCGATAGATCACAGCATAGCCAACAAAATTCCTTTTCTGATGATATCCAAATCTGGTGGTGCAAGGATGATGGAAGCCGCGTTTTCATTAATGCAAATGGCCAAAACATCGGCTAAGCTGGCTTTACTATCGCAGGCTAAAATACCTTATATATCTTTATTAACCGACCCTACAACAGGCGGCGTTACGGCATCATATGCTATGCTGGGCGATATAAACATTGCCGAGCCTGGTTCATTGATTGGCTTTGCCGGCCCAAGGGTTATTAAAGAAACTATCAAAAAAGACTTGCCAAAAGGATTCCAGACCGCAGAGTTTGTTCAGGAACACGGTTTCCTTGATTTTATAGTTGACCGCAGAGAGATGAAAGAGAAACTGGCGTCGTTTTTAAAGATGATGAAAAACTGAGTTTCTTTAATTCGATATAAAAACAAAGGCTACCCGTTTTGGGTGGCCTTTGTTTTTATATCGAAAATCATTTTGTTATACAGCCCGATAGTGCACCGGCCCCCGGTATATCACGATCGGGAAGATCGGCAAAGCTGCCGTCTTCATGCAAAACTTTCAGGTTTTTTCTGTTTGGACCATTCCTTTCAAGCGTATGATTACCCGTCGTCATATCCGCATTAACGTTAGTGCCCCTTATCCACATGTCGTTCCCCTGGTTTTGGTTTAGTTCTCCATACTTTCTCATGATCATATCCTCCTCTATATTTTAGGTTAAAATATTAATTCTACAAAACATCATTAGTACTTGGTTTATAGCTGTTCATTCAATTGGTGGTAAGCCCGGGCATCCTGATTATGTGTGGGATTTTAGGTCGTTGTCATAAACCTTGTATACTATATCAACTCATTATTATTCTTTTTAGTATTCCGAAAAGCATGCGGAGAGGTAATTGCTGTCATGGTTGTGCAGACTGCTTATGACCGTTCTTTTAACAATGTTATTTCTTTTTATAGGGTCACGAAATTTTCAAGTTAGGATGGCAAAGGGGTTATCCGGTTATTGGAAGAAATGATAACAAAGAAGAGGCAGGCCGGTACGGATAGCCCCTTCTTATTTTCAAGCAGCGAGTTCTATAATAATTTAAGTCCTTGGCTTATATGCCTTCGGTACCCGGTTCGTGCCCTACCATGCGGCCTGTTGTCCGGCCCTGAGGGCGACTTGCAAAATCTGTTTTAGCAGGCCCCACTGATGGAAACTCCTTTTTATTTGGCGGGGTTACGTCGGTTTGTTCGCTATAAGATGTATCGGCGCCTCTATCAGGCTGGTCAACTTCGGCCTGGGAATGGCTGCCAACGCCTTCTGCTCTTGTTTTACGTTCTTCGGGCGTTTCGTTTGGATACTCGCCGCTTACATCAAACTCTTCGTCCAGATCATCGCCATCATCTTCCAAATAACGGTTCGCGTTATAGGCATCGCCGTTGTTTGCAGAAACCGAACGGGCATTTTGATAATTGCTATCCTGGTTTTCCCAGGTTTCATTATTCATACTCATAGGTTTTAATTTTAGTTGCTAATTAGTAAACCCATTAAAATACTATATTGTTTTCTAATTAAGAAAATAACTTTCAGTGTAAATATGCAGATTAACTTAGTTGAGGGCTTCGCCGTTTCAGATGTGCAGATGGAGGATTAGTGGCACAAAAAATACTAAAATGGCGCTAAGTCATTGCGAGACAAGTGCGGCAATCGTGGACTGCAATTTTTCTGTCATCCTTGACGAAGGAAGAATCTGTCAGCAGTGCATGACCGATAGAAAAGTTCGCTAATAGATCCTTCGTACCTCATGGATGACAGTTTTCATTTTACACGTCATTGCCCCCTCGGAATCCACGGATTTTACTACTCCCATAACGTGTCAGTAAAGGATTTACGCACTCACCAAACAAAGTTCCTTTACCTTGGCTACCGTGAAATCAACTTCGTCTTTGGTGTTGTATTTGGAGAAAGAGAATCTTACCGATGGTCTTGATGAGCTTGCACCTATCGAGGTAAGTACATGCGAGCCAATATCGGTTCCCGAGCTGCAGGCGCTGCCGCCTGATGCTGATATGCCGCTGATATCTAAATTAAATAACAACATATCGGCCATTTCCATTTCCGGGAAAGCAACGTTGAGTACAGTGTATAAACTTTTTTCAGGATCGGTTTCGCCGTTGAAATTTACGCCGGGAATTTCGCTGGTTAATTTACCCAGCATGTATGATTTTAGGCCCTGTATATGAGCCTGGTGTTGCTCCATTTCGGCATAAGCCAACTCCAAAGCTTTTGCCAGGCCAACAATTCCGTAAATATTTTCGGTACCGCCACGCATGTTGCGCTCCTGCGAGCCGCCATATATTAAAGGCTTTATTTTAATGCGGTGGTTAATGTGTAAAAATCCAACACCTTTAGGCCCATGCAGTTTATGACCGGCGCAAACCAAAAAATGAGTTTTAAGCTTGCTCAGGTCATGCTGGTAGTGTCCCATGGTTTGTACCGTATCGCAATGATAAATGGCGTTATAAGCCTCGCAAAGGTCGCCAATGCGGTTCATATCCGATAGAGTGCCAATCTCGTTATTGGCGTGCATAATAGATACAAAACTCCTGGCATTGTCTTTTAGTAAAGTTTCCAGGTGATCGTAATCTACATTGCCTTTACTATCAATATTAACAAAGCTTAATTTGATGATACCCGATTTTTCCATGGCCTCCAGCGTATGTAATACGGCATGGTGCTCAATGTGGCTGGTTATGGCATGGGTAATGCCATGATCAATTATGCCGCAGCGGATAGCGGTATTATCGGCTTCGGTACCGCTTGATGTAAAAAATATCTCGGCAGGCGAAGTATGCAGCAACCCGGCTATGGTTTTGCGCGATTTTTCGATTAGCGTGCGTGCCTCCCTGCCGTGTGAATGGATTGACGATGGGTTCCCATAATGGTTTTCCATCACTTTATACATTTCTTTTAAAACTTCAGGATCAAGCGGCGTAGTAGCAGCATTATCAAAATAAACACGCATCGTTATAGTAATTATTGATTTATTGAATTACAGAATTATTGAATTAAACAGATCCTTCGATCAACAATTCATTAATCCGATAATGCAACAAATGGGTCAGTTAACTTGTAAAAACTCTTTATTAAATTAAGACTTAATGATTGGAATTAACACACATCGTTATCGTAATCAATAAATTAAACTGATTCTTCAATCAATAATTCAGTAATTCAATAACTCAATAATTAATTCAAACTTAATGATTCGGTTAATGCCTAACTCAATAATTCATTAAATCAATAATCCAAAAATTAATTCAAAATCTCTTTAATATCAGCGATTATCTTATTTGCCAGCCCGTTTGCAACCGTTTCTGAATTGCCCTCGGAGTAAATACGGATAATCGGTTCAGTATTTGAACGACGCAAATGTACCCATTCTTTATCAAATTCTATTTTCAAACCGTCAATTGTTGAGTGCGGTTGCTTCATATATTTTTCTTCAACCTTACTCAAAAGGGCATCAATGTCCATTTCTGGGGTTAAAGTGATCTTATTTTTCGAAATAAAATAACCGGGATATGACCGGCGCAGGTTTGAAACCGATTGGCCGTATTTAGCCAGGTGGGTTAAAAACAAGGCAATACCCACTAAAGCATCGCGGCCATAATGTATTTCGGGATAAATAATGCCGCCATTACCTTCACCGCCAATAACAGCATTAACCGCTTTCATTTTGTTAACCACGTTCACCTCTCCTACTGCCGATGCGTGGTATTCGCCGCCGGCAGTTTCGGTAACATCGCGCAACGCGCGGGTTGATGACAGGTTGGATACCGTATTACCCAAATTATTCTGCAGCACATAATCGGCCACTGCAACCAGCGTATATTCCTCGCCAAACATGTTGCCATCCTCGCAAACAAAGCAAAGGCGGTCAACATCAGGGTCGACAGCTATCCCCAAATGGGCGCGTTTATTTAATACTTCTTTTGACAAAGCTGTCAGGTTTTCCGGCAACGGTTCCGGGTTATGCGGAAAATTACCATCGGGTTCGCAATACAATTCGTGAACAGTATTTACCCCCAATGCTTTTAGCAAGGCAGGTACAAAAATACCTCCGGTAGAATTTACACAATCAATTACAATATTAAAATCGGCCTTCTTTATAGCTTCCACATCAACCAGTGGCAAAGCCAGTACAAGGTCTATATGTTTTTGAAGCCAGCTATCGTCCATCGTAACTTTACCAAGATCGTTCACATCAGCGTACGTAAAATCGCTGTTTTCGGCAATTTCCAGCACTTCTTTACCATCCGCATCGCTTATAAATTCACCATCGGCATTAAGCAGTTTAAGCGCGTTCCATTGTTTAGGGTTGTGGCTTGCGGTTAAAATAATGCCGCCTGCTGCCTGCTCGCCTGTAACTGCAACCTCAACAGTTGGCGTGGTCGAAAGGCCAAGGTCAATTACATCTATGCCAAGGCCTTGTAAGGTACCTATTACCAGGTTATTAACCATGGCGCCCGATATGCGGGCATCGCGGCCTATCACAATTTTTTTGATCCCCGATTTTTTTACTGCCCAGGAGCCATAAGCCGACGTAAATTTTACAATATCCAGCGGTGTTAAACCATCGCCGGCGGCACCACCAATGGTACCGCGTATCCCCGAAATTGATTTTATAAGTGTCAAAATTGTATTTGTTTTTGTTGGACAAAAGTAAAATATTTAAACGACAGGCTTGTACAATTTATATTTTTCTGCAAACGTTTGCTCAGTAAAAAAGGCCTCAAACAACTTCAAAAAACTATTTTATAACTATTTGCTTCTTTTACCACAGATAACGCCGTTTAGCTTTTATCTGTATATAGCTGGTAAAACATGAGTCTTTTATCTGTAATTAGCCGCCTGCTATAAAACTTGTTTAAAGTATTTGATAACTTTGGGGCTTTACTATAAAATTCATCAATGCCTGATTACATCTTACAACTCGACCGGCATTTATTTTATTTCATCAACCACGACCTGACTAATCCGTTCTTTGATCTGGTTATGCCCTGGTTTCGTAATCCTAAATTCTGGATTCCGCTGTATATTTTCATTATTGTTTTTTCTTTATGGCGATATAAAAAAGTGGGCGCTATCATCGTCATCCTGTTAGCAACAACTGCTGGCTCTGCCGATTTTACGAGCGCTACGCTCATCAAGCACCAGGTACAAAGGCTTCGCCCCTGCCGCGATCCGGTAGTTGGTTTAACCGATATTAACCGCATTCCATGCGGTACGGGTTACAGCTTCCCGTCAACCCATGCAACAGATCATTTTGCCATGGCTATATTTTTATGCCTTGTTTTTGGCAAAAAATGGCGCTGGGTATGGTTTGCTGCAATTTTTTGGGCCGCGCTGGTGTCATTTGCCCAGGTGTATGTGGGAGTGCATTTTCCTGTTGATGTAATTTGCGGGGCTATTTACGGCTCGCTTGTAGGGATGCTGTTTGCCTTTATTTTTAAAAGAATACAACCTGCCTTTTAATGGAGATCTGGAAAGTTTTACTATTGTTTTTAAGCGCCTCATTTGGTGGTTTATCTGTTTTTTTATTCAGGGGCGATAATCATAAAATGCTCAAGCTTGTGTTGTCTTTCAGCGGGGCATACCTGTTTGGCATAACCGTTTTGCATTTAATACCCGATGCTTACCACGGCAATGATAATTATGTGGGCGTATTTATCCTGATCGGGTTTCTTTTCCAGATTGTTTTAGAGCTATTTTCTGACGGCATTGAGCATGGCCACATGCACAAACACCAGCACGACCTGATGGTTTTTCCGGTGGGTATTATGGTAAGCCTTTGCCTGCACGCTTTTTTAGAGGGCATGCCATTGGCGCAAGGTAACCAGGATCAGTTGGTTTATGGCATAGCATTGCACCATATACCGGCCGCATTTGCTTTAGGCACCGTGCTGCTTACCAACAAGCAAGGCCGTAATAAAACCGTGTTTTTCATTTTGTTATTTGCCGTAATGGCTCCGGCCGGATACTTTTTTAGCAATACATTAAGCACCGGCAACATTGGTAACCTGCAGCATTACTTTAACCGGATAATGGGTATGGTTATTGGTATATTCCTGCACATATCCACCACAATTTTATTTGAATCAAGTGCCGATCATAAATTCAATTTACGAAAAATGGGGGCTGTGCTTTTGGGTGTCGCTATTGCGTTGGCCGGAAGCTCCCTAACCGATTAAGCCCCCTAACCCCCTAAAGGGGGAACCATAGTTGAAAATTCAAATTAGTAATTCAAAAAGTTCCCCCTTTAGGGGGTTAGGGGGCTTAGGGGTTAATTAATGATCTTTAACATTTTGATATACAATTCAATACCCTCTTTTATTTCATCTATATATACAAACTCATCAGCGGTGTGTGACCTTGCCGAATCGCCAGGGCCAACTTTGATGGATGGGATATCCAGCAACGACTGATCTGAAGTAGTTGGAGAGCCATAAGTTGTACGGCCCAAAGCTAAACCTGCCTGCACAATAGCATGCTCTTTGGGAATTGATGATGGTTTTAAGCGGATAGATCTTGGCTTTACATCGCAGCTTACATGCTGGCGGATGATTTCCAGAACCTCCTCATTTCGGTAGGCATCGGTAACCCGAACATCAACCGTAAACACACAACTTGCCGGCACCACATTATGCTGCGAACCTGCGTTGATAATAGTAACCGACATTTTGATCGGCCCAAAAACTTCCGATTCTTTAGGGAACTTAAAGCTGCGGAACCACTCAATATCTGTTAGCGCTTTATAGATAGCGTTATCACCTTCTTCGCGGGCTGCATGGCCGGCTCGGCCATGAGCGGTACAATCCAGCACCATTAAACCACGTTCGGCAATGGCCAGCTGCATTAGTGTAGGCTCGCCTACTATTCCGAAATCAAGCTTACCCAGTTCGGGGATAATCAATTCAAGTCCGTTTACGCCAGAGATCTCCTCTTCGGCAGTGGTCGCCAGGCAAAAATTATATTTCAGGTTTTCCCTGTCATGAAAATAAAGAAATACCACTATCAACGATACCAGGCACCCGCCGGCATCATTGCTGCCCAGGCCAAATAGCTTACCATCTTCAATCCTGGCATCATATGGGTCGCGTGTGTAGCCCGAGTTTGGTTTCACGGTATCGTGATGTGAGTTGAGCAGTATTGTTGGCTTTGCCGGATCAAAATGCCTGTTCCAGGCCCAGATATTGTTAAGCTTGCGATGGGTGGTTACGCCATGTTGTTGTAAAAACTCGTTAATCAGATCTGCGGTGCGGTCTTCTTCTTTACTGAAGGATGGTATAGATATCAGTTGCTGCAATAATGTAACTGCCAACTGGTATAAATTGTTGCTATCGGTCATAGATGTCGGGATAATTCCCATGAATGTTATGCGGGCAAAATTAATAACTTTTTATGTAACGATACTGATAAACGAATGGTATTAATATTCGGGTTTAAATTAAAATTGTAGTTTTGAAATTCAATCTATTTATCCAAAACAATGAAAAAAACATCAATCTTATCTATCCTGTTTTTAATGCTGATGGCAGGCACTTCCTACGCACAGCAAACCAGTAACTACAACAAAAACGGCTACAGGCTTACTTTTATTAATTATGATAACACGCTTGATACCGCATTGAAAACCAAACTGATAAATACATTTTATAAAGTATATCCTGAACTGGCAAATGCCTACAACAAAAAAACACTGAAAGCAGTTACCATGATTATTGATACCAACTACAAAGGTGTTGCCGAAACTGCAAACGGCATTGTTACCATAAGTTCGCGCTGGATGCACCAACGCCCGGAAGACATTGATGTAGTAACTCACGAAGTAATGCACATTGTACAGGATTATGGCCAAAGCACCGGCCCGGGCTGGTTAACAGAAGGTATTGCCGATTATGCCCGGTTTAAATTTGGCGTTAATAATCCGGCAGCAAACTGGTCGTTACCGGCATACAAGACCACTCAAAATTATGATAACAGTTACCGCGTTACCGCGCGTTTCCTGGCGTGGCTGGAAAAAAGCAAGCCCGGAATTGTGAAAACTTTCGATGGCAAAATGCGCGACCATACTTTTACCGACGATACCTGGAAACAGCAAACCGGCAAAACGCTGGATGAACTTTGGAAAGATTATTCAGCAAACCCAACTGTCTGAAATCAGAATTAACAGAATGAACCTCTGTCTAAACCGGAATTTGTCGAATTATTTGAATTTCCAGAATTTTGGAAATTCAAATAATTCCTTAATTCGACAAACTACCGTTTAAAAAAACATTTGCATATACAGGTTGTTTAAGCAGGCGAAAGGGTAAGTAACATCTACCCTTTCGCCTTTTAATAAAAATAAAATTTGGTATTTAAATAAATATCCGCTTATCTTTGAAGCATTATTTGGTAGCAATACCATAGTCAATCAATTCTCCGCATAGTTCGGGTATTGATTTATAAAGAAGCGGCGAGAGATCAGGCTCACTGACCCGCTGGCAACCCTTCAATTTTGGAGAAGGTGCCAATTCCTGTCCCGGCAAATAACACCGGGGGATATAAATTTATAGCCATGAAAAGTTTTAATACAATTACTAAAAGCAACATTTTTAATACCCAAAACGGTAACATGCAACATATTAGCCCTTCTATCGGCAATATTTGTATGTGTTGCTGCTGTTGATGTTTAATACGTCCCTTTTTTCAATCCCTGAAAACATACGTGTTGTAAAACTGGTAAACATTTTATCAGCTTGCTAAAATCCATCTAAACAACAAAATTTAATTATAACCTTTCAAAATCTACAACTATGTCAGCCTTAAAATTCGAAACCTTACAATTACACGCCGGCCAGGAAGTTGATCCTACTACTGGCTCACGCGCGGTACCGCTTTACCAAACTACTTCGTACGTATTTAAAAGTGCCGAGCATGGTGCCAACCTGTTTGCACTAAAAGAGTTTGGCAATATTTATACCCGCTTAATGAACCCCACTACCGATGTGTTTGAAAAACGCATTGCCGCTTTAGAAGGTGGTGTTGCGGCTTTGGCCACTGCATCGGGCCAGGCCTCCCAGTTTATAGCTTTAAATAACATATTACAGGTTGGCGATAATTTTGTGAGTTCGCCATTCTTATATGGCGGCACTTACAACCAGTTTAAAGTAGCCTTTAAACGCTTAGGCATTGATGTGCGTTTTGCTAAAGATGACACCGCCGAAAGCATTGAAGCTTTAATAGATGATAAAACCAAAGCCATTTACCTGGAAACCATAGGTAACCCAGGTTTTACAATTGCCGATTTTGATAAAGTTGGCGCGCTGGCAAAAAAATACGACTTGCCGCTTATTGTAGATAATACTTTTGGAGCAGGCGGCTATTTATTCCGTCCGTTGGAGCATGGCGCAAGCGTAGTAGTACAATCAACCACCAAATGGATTGGCGGCCATGGTACCAGCATTGGCGGTGTTATTGTTGATGGCGGCACTTATAACTGGGGCAACGGAAAGTTTCCGCAGTTTACCGAGCCATCCGAAGGTTACCACGGATTGGTTTTTGCAGATGTGTTTGGCGTTGGCGGTCCGTTTGGCAACATTCAGTTTATTATTCGTGCACGTGTAGAAGGATTGCGCGATTTTGGCCCTTCGCAATCGCCGTTTAATTCATGGCTCAACATCCAGGGATTGGAAACACTATCATTGCGGGTGCAACGCCATGTGGATAATACATTGGAACTGGCCAAATGGCTTGATCAGCATCCGCAGGTAGCATCAGTAAACTATCCGGGATTAGCATCATCCCCGTACCACGAATTAGCAAAAAAATACCTGAAAAATGGTTTCGGAGCGGTGTTGTCTTTCGAGATTGATGGCGATAAAGAAGCAGCGGGTAAATTAATTGATAACCTGAAACTGGTAAGCCACCTGGCCAATGTGGGCGATGCTAAAACATTGATCATTCAGCCATCGGCAACAACACATCAGCAGCTATCAGATGAAGAACAGCTTTCGGCAGGCGTTACCCCAACATCGTTAAGGGTAGCGGTTGGTATTGAGCATATTGACGATATAAAAGCAGATTTTGAACAGGCATTTGCCAAAATAAAAGAGGCGCAAGCCGAATTAGCATAGTGGTGAGTAGTGAGTGGTGAATGGTGAGTGAATAAAAAACTCACCACTCACTACTGCCCACTCACCACTATCAACATGATAGAAGGATGAATACAGAAATATTTAAGTACACACAAACTTTTGAGTTGGAATCGGGCGAACAACTACAGCAACTGGAGATAGGCTTTCATACGTATGGCCGCTTAAACAAGGAGCGGGACAACGTGGTATGGGTATGCCACGCCCTGACAGCTAATGCCGATGTTTTTGATTGGTGGAAAGGTTTTGTGGGCACTGGAAATAAATTCAACCCTGAAGAACATTTTATAGTTTGTGCCAATATTTTGGGTTCGCCATACGGTACAACCAACCCTTTAAGCACCAATCCGGCAAATGGTTTGCCGTATTTTTTAACATTCCCGCAGTTTACTATCAGAGATATAGTAAAAGCACACCAGTTATTAGCCAGCCATTTGGGTATCGGCAATATTCATATCCTCATTGGTGGCTCATTGGGTGGCCAGCAGGCCATTGAGTGGGGTATTATTGAACCCAATCGTATCAAAAACCTTATTTTGATAGCCACCAACGCGCGTCATTCGCCATGGGGCATCGCGTTTAATGAGTCGCAGCGTTTGGCTTTAAGTGCTGATACGACCTTCAACAATAACACTATCGAAGGTGGCCAAAACGGATTAAAGGCTGCCAGGAGCATAGCGCTGCTCTCCTACCGTACTTATAAAACTTATGGTATAACACAACAGGAGGAGGTTGATAGCAAAACCGATAATTTTAAGGCCTCAACCTACCAGGAATACCAGGGCCAAAAACTGGTGAACCGGTTTAATGCCTACAGCTATTGGTATTTAACTAAGGTGATGGATTCGCACAACGTGGGCCGTAACCGAAATGGTGTTGAGAAAGCACTAAGCCTTATCAAAGCCCGTACCCTGGTTATTGGCATCAAGTCGGACGTGTTATTTCCCATCGAAGAGCAGGAATACCTGTTCAGGCATATTCCCAAATCGGCCTTTGCCGAACTGGATTCGTTTTATGGCCACGATGGTTTTTTAATTGAAACAGAAGCATTAACAAATATTATCACATCGTTTTTTAAAACTGATGTAAAAGGAAAAATTATAGAATTGCAACGTACAGCGTAATGAGTAAAAAGTTAAGTATAGGATTATTTGGATTTGGCGTAGTTGGACAGGGGTTATATGATATCATCAAGACAAAAAATTTAAACATCGAAATTGTAAAATTTGCTATCAAGGATCCGCACAAAGAAAGGTCCCTGCCGGCAGATTTATTCACCACAGATAGAGACGAGTTGCTGAACAACCCAGAAATTAATACCATTGTAGAATTAATTAACGATACCGAGGCGGCTTTTGAAATAGTATCAAGAGCATTAAGCAGCGGAAAAAACGTGGTGTCGGCCAGTAAAAAAATGATAGCGCTTCATTTGGAAGAGTTGATTGAGCTACAGCATACACATGGCACGTCATTATTATACGAGGGCGCGGTTTGCGGTAGCATCCCTATTATCCGTAACCTGGAAGAGTATTATGATAATGAATTACTGCACTCTATAAGTGGAATTTTTAACGGATCATCTAATTATATTCTATCCAAGGGCTTTATTGAGGGGCTTGATTATGATAGCGCCTTAAAACAGGCGCAAGACCTTGGTTTTGCCGAGACCGACCCAACCAGCGATGTAGGTGGTTACGATGCCAAATATAAGCTGGTAATTGCTGCGGCACATGCCTATGGCGTTATAGTACAGCCAGATGAAGTTTTTAATTTAGGCATCCAGAACCTTGCTGCCCAGGATTTACAATACGCCCGCGAAAAGAACCTGAAAATAAAGCTGGTTCCCGTAGCTAAAGAATTGGACGATAGCAATGTGGCCATGTTTGTATTGCCTAAATTTGTTAACAGTACCGAATTTTTATATAACGTGGAGTACGAGTACAATGGTGTAACAGTGCAGGCCGCTTTTGCCGACCAACAATTCTTTTTTGGAAAAGGCGCCGGCGGCCATCCTACCGGATCGGCCGTGCTATCAGATATAGCAGCATTGCGCTATAGCTATCAGTATGAATACAAAAAAGCCAAGGAAAAAACCGGGCTTCAATTTACCAATAATGTAGAGTTTGACATCTATTTAAGGTATGATGACGAACGTTTGGTAGAAGATTTGAAATTTATATCCATAAAAGAGCGCTATTACTCAGGTGATTATAAATTTGTGATTGGAAAAGTTAATTTACAAAACCTGATTGATAACCAATCGCAAATAGCTGAAGGAAAGGCATTTGTTGCATTTGCTGGTCAGCTTACCGGGGTTAGCCTGGCATCAGTATAAGCGGGCTTCAGCGCGTCAATGTATATTAAATCTACTTTATTGAGTTTACAAATAAGAGAGGCCCGTCCGGGCCTCTCTTATTTGTATGGATTTAGTATCCGCTTATTACTTCGCAAAAAAAATAGCAATACGCTTACCAAAGGCAACTGCTAAAATACCTACAAATACTCTCGTTATCGATGATATTACCGCGTTTTTATCGTTTTCGCTGGACATGTTGTATATGCGGTACAGCAAATCAGGAACGTTATTAACAATAAGCAGGCCACCGATGATAATAAGTGCTATCTCGTATATCACTTTTCTATCAGCAAACAGTTTTATATTTTCTTGCTTATCTGTTGCATTAGTAACCGCCCTGGTAATCAACTTCGTACCGGCTATTAAAAAAATAGACAAGGCCAGCATAAAAATAAAGTTTATGATATTTAGCCAAAAAAGGTTCATTTGCTCAGAAGCATGGTCGGAGCCTGAAAGAGCATTAAACGTTTTTAAAAAGGTAAAAAAACCGGGAACTTTGGATAGGTTGGAAACCAACAGGTAAACACCAAGTATCTTTATGGTTATTTCATAAATATCAGACTTCTTCATTTTTTGTTTTAGCGTATGGTTTATAGTTAATCGGGACGACTAAGATAAACAAATACGCTGCATATCTCCATGAAAATCAAATCTCAATCTAAATAATAATGCCTTATCTGGTTTAACCCGTGGTCCAGTTCATAAACCCAGGGTGTGGCTGTGGGGATTTCAAGTTGAGTCACCTGCTCATCGGTAAGGCAATCTATGTATTTAATTAATGAACGCAGGCTATTGCCGTGGGCAACCACAATTACCTTTTGGTTGCGGCGCAAGGCACTTACAATGGTTTCGTTCCAAAAGGGCAATACTCTATCCATTGTCTCGCTAAGGTTTTCGGTGAGTGGTAGCTCGCGATCTGTTAAATTTTTATAGCGCAAATCGTGACCGGGAAACCGTGGATCATCGCGGGTAACAGCAGGCGGGTGTTCATTGGGGTCGCGCCGCCATTTTTGAACCTGTTCGGCACCGTATTTGGCTATGGCTTCATCTTTGTTCATTCCCTGTAACGCGCCATAAAAACGTTCATTAAGCCGCCATGATTTTTCAACCGGAATCCATAAATGATCCAACTCCTCCAATATAAAATGCATGGTTTTAATTGATCGCTTTAAATACGAAGTAAAACCGACATCAAAGTTATAACCATTTTTTTTAAGGATTTGCCCTGCTTTGTGGGCTTGCTGATAGCCATTTTCAGACAAATCGACATCTTCCCAACCGGTAAAACGGTTTTCGAGATTAAAAATACTTTCGCCGTGGCGTATCAATACTATTTTTTGCATAGGTATTTGCTTAACGCAAAAGTAAGTGCAGAGTTGTAAATAAAATTGTAAAATATTCATAAATCACTTAGCTTGCGTTATAAACCAACTAATACTAAACCAATATGATCCCTACTACACCTGCCCCTGTAAAGGATGGCATCGCTAATCCGGCGCCGCTTGGGCTTTGCGCCTTCGGTATGACCACCGTTTTGTTAAACATCCATAACGCCGGCTTTTTTGAAATGAATGGCATGATATTGGCCATGGGCATTTTTTACGGCGGCCTGGCACAGGTTATTGCGGGCGTTATTGAGGCAAAAAAGAATAACACATTCGGGCTAACTGCATTTACATCGTACGGATTTTTCTGGCTATCGTTAGTTGGCCTTATTGTAATGCCAAAACTGGGCTGGGCTACAGCAGCATCTGAAGGCGCTATGTGTGCTTATTTATCAGTTTGGGGAGTATTCACCTTGCTTTTGTTTTTTGGTACCTTAAAATTGAACCGCGCATTGCAGTTTGTTTTTGGATCGTTAACCATATTGTTCTTTTTATTAGTGGCAGGCGATGCAACAGGCAATCCTACTATTAAACATTTGGCTGGCTATGAGGGTATTATTTGCGGCGCATCGGCTATATACACTGGTATTGCCAATGTGCTAAATGAGGTTTACGGTCGTGTGGTATTACCAATAGGCCCTGTAAACGTTTAAAATAATCTTGCTAAATTGCGCAGGTGAAAGATTTTAAAAAATACTACAGCATACCGGCAACGCCCGACGAAATTTATATGGCCCTTACCAATCCCGTCACTATTGAGTTATGGACAGGTGAAACAGCTCAAATGAGTACCGAACCAGGTTCGGAATTCTCTATGTGGGATGGCAGCATTGTCGGTAAAAACATAGAATTTGAGCCCGGCAAAAAAATTGTACAGCAATGGTATTTTGAAGGTAAATCAGACGATTCAATAGTTACCATAAAACTACACCCCGATAAACAAGGCACATCTGCCGAAGTTAGGCATACCAACATACCCGATGAGGATTTTGACGACATTGCCGATGGCTGGACCCATAGCTACTTTGGCGGATTAATAGACTTTTTTGAAGGCGAGTGAGAGCTTGAGGTTAAAACATAAAAAGCGATGGTTATAATCCATCGCTTTTTATGTTTAATAAAGTACTTACAGGTCTGTATTACAAAAAGCTTAGCCTTTCCCAACCGCGTGTTGGTTAATCAAGCAAGCATTACAAGCCCAAAAGTGTGTGTACCGGTACGGGATGACACACCTTGAAACAACCTGACACGGGGTGGTACGGGGTGAAACACCCTGGAACGGGGTGGTACACCTGTTTATTATACCAGGCCATTTCCTCACATAAACCATAAAACTGTGATAATGATAACAGCCTTGAAAAAAGAAAAGCCCGCACGGGAAATTTCAATTCTGTGCGGGCTTCACTGTTTAGTTTGGAATTTACCTAAGCTTATTATTTATCAGCAACGCACCTGAATCCAAGGTGTTCCATGCCGCTGTCTTCGGTACTTTTCATCCGGCGGGCAACACGATAACCCGAACAGTAACTATCGTTGCACAGGAATGATCCGCCACGGATTACTCTCTTAATTGCATAAGGCTCGTCGGGGTCAAAACTTTTTGTAGCCCCTGTTGGATTTTTAACGCCCCCGGGCCTGCTAATCGTTTTGTAGTAATCGTTGTTATAATAGTCGGCACACCACTCCCAAACATTGCCGGCCATGTCAAATAAGCCGTAACCATTAGGTGCGAAGCTGGAGACCGGGGCTACACCGTAAAATTTATCTTTATTGGTATTTTTATCCGGGAAGTGGCCTTGCCATGTATTGGCTTTTGCTTTACCGGCGTCAACAGGCTCGTTGCCCCAGGGGTAAACATTGTTTGATAAACCACCACGGGCGGCCCACTCCCACTCGGCCTCGGTAGGTAAACGTTTGCCAGCCCATTTGCAATAAGCTACAGCATCATACCAGGAGACGTGCACCACCGGGTAATTATCTTTCCCCTTGATATTACTTTTAGGGCCATGCGGATGTTTCCAGTCGGCTCCCGTTTTCCAAACCCACCACTGGCTGTAATCATTCAAATCAACAGGATGAGTTGGTGCGCTAAAAACCAGCGATGCAGCAACCAGCAAGCTGTCAGCCGGCTTTTCAGTTCCGGGAGGCAGTTGCTTTTTCAATTCGTTCCAATCCGGTTTTTTCTCGGCGGTAGTAACGTAGTGGGTAGCTTTTACAAATTTACTAAACTGCGCGTTAGTTACTTCAGTCGCATCCATCCAGAAACCATTTACGCCTACCTGGTGTTTTGGATATTCATCTGGCGATGCCTGTTTATTATCGCCCCCCATCTGAAATGTACCCGCCTTAATAAAAACCATACCTTCATGGCCCGCGCTTACACCGGGTTTATCCAGCAAGGCGGCCTGGTGACCGGCAAGCGATGGAAAACGCGCCGGGATATTTGACTCGCAGCAGATAGCTTTTTTTTGCGGTAATTTAGTTTTAACCAAAATGCCTGCTGCAACCGGTTTGGGTTTACATGATGGTGCCGATAGGCCGATGCCTGCAATAACCAGGCCTAAACCTATGCGATATAGCCGTTTGCTTTTTATTATTAATCCTTTCATTACCACCTTAATTCTGCTATCTGTTTAATTTGCTTTAATATCCAGTATCGCTTTGGGTTTTATCAAATTAAAATCCAAAACTACATTATTTGCATTTACCCATTGCAGGTATTCTAACGAAAGCTTACGCACTACATCGGGGTTCTTTGCAGCTAAATTATTGGTTTCTCCCCTATCGTTATCAATATCATACAATTCCCATTGATTCACCGGGAATACCGACACCAGTTTCCATTTGCCTTCGCGAATGGCACGATTGCCCCATAGCTCCCAAAATAGTGGTTTATCGCGGTTAAGTTCCTCGCCTTTAAAAAACAATCCGGTAAGGCTCTTACCAATCAGCGGGTTGGTTTTGGTACCGTTGTAAGCTGCCGGGTATTTGGCGCCCGCCACATCGTAAAATGTTGGTGCAAGATCTACCAGGTGGGCGGTACCCCTTTCAATAGTATTTGCCTTTATTTTACCGGGGAACCAGGCAATCAGCGGCGAGCTCATACCTCCTTCATACAGCGCACCCTTAAAAGAACGCAAAGGCGAATTGGAAACAAACGACCAGTTTTTTCCCTGCGATTCAAACGATCCGGATGTACCTACCGGGCCTATATTACGGGCCGCGTGTACCTTACCGTGCGCTACATCTTCGGCAGGCGCGCCGTTGTCAGATATAAATACAATAAGTGTATTATCATCCTTTTTAAGCGCTTTTAACTTATCCAGCACTTTACCTACATTTTGATCCATCCTATCAACCATCGCGGCGTAAACCTCCATTTTGGCCTTCCAAAGCTGCTGCTCATCGTAAGTAAGATTATCCCAGTTGGGCACTTCGGCATCGCGTACGGCAAGCGGCTGGTTTGCATCGCGCAGGCCTAATTGTACCTGGCGTGCCAGGCGTTCTTTACGCAGCGAGTCCCAGCCTATGTTGTACCTTCCTTTATATTTGGCAATATCCTCGGGTAAGGCCTGTAAAGGCCAGTGCGGTGCGTTAAAAGTGAGGTACAAAAAGAAGGGTTTATTAGTTTTGCTTTGCTCATCTAAAAACTTAGCAGCATGATCGCCAATTTCGTCGGTCATATAATAACTATCATCCGGTTTATGCCAGCGTTTGTTATCCTCTTCAATAATAACCGGGTATTTGGCGCCCCCAAGTGGCATGTAGTCGCTATTAAAGTAATTGGCCGCGCCGCCTATAATACCGAAGAAATGATCAAATCCCCGTTGGTTTGGCCAACTGGTGCTATCGTTGCCTACATGCCATTTTCCCGACATTAATGTGCTGTATCCATTTTGTTTTAGCACTTCGGCCAAAGTCAATGATTCTTTGTTCAGGTAGCCCTGGTAAGCCGGTAAGCCCAGGTTTTGGTCAAAATAACCAATGCCCGCTTTGTGCTGGTCTTGCCCGGTTAATATAGATGCCCGGGTTGGCGCACAGATGGCGTTATTATAAAACTCCTTTAAACGCAGGCCTTGCGAAGCCAGCTTATCCAGGTTGGGGGTATGGATCTCGGAACCATAACTTCCCAAATCGGCGTAACCCATGTCATCTACTACAATAAGGATGATATTCGGTTTCTTTTGCTGGGCCTGTACCTGTTGCAAGCCTGCAACGGCTAACAAAAGCGTTGCGCATATAATGCTCGTTTTTTTCATCTGCTATTTCCCTTTAGGAGTTGTGTTTATCATCGACTTTTGATCTGCCTGGGCCACACCTGTTTTTTTATGGATCCTTTGCTTAAATACGTCGTCCCAATCAATAAAAGGGTAAATATTGTTCTTTTGCGCCTGCTCATCAAATAAGGCCTGTAACTCCTTTAGCTTTTCGGGGTATTTAGCAACCAGATCATTACGTTCGTTAAAATCTTTATCTAAGTTATAAAGTTCCCACTTATCCTTATTAAAATCTCTGACGGTATCGGCCGGGTTACGCGATGTATTAAAAAAAGTGGTATGGTGCAAGGCTTCGGCCTTCCATCCGTCTTTATAAATAGAACGAGAACCGAAGATATAATAATATTGCAAATTGTGCCTGGTTGGTGCAGCCGCATCAGCAAACGAGTAAACCAGCGACGTTCCCTGTAAGGTATCCTGCTTTATACCTTTAATGTATTCGGGGGCCTTAATACCCAGGTATTCGAGCGTGGTAGGCAACAAATCGTTAACATGGCTATATTGGGTGCGGATGCCGCCTTTATCTTTAATGCCTTTAGGATAAAATACAATTAGCGGGTTACGTGTGCCCCCCTCAGAGTTGGCATCTTGTTTCCAGTATTTAAATGGTGTATTAGCCGCCTGTGCCCAGCCTAACGGATAATTTACTTCGGTGCCTTTAGGCGTACCAATATCGTCTATTTTACTGAGATTGTATTTAATTGTTTCCTCTTCCGAACCACCGTTAGCTAATATAGAACGATCGATATCGCCATTCTGCGAGCCCTCTTTACTGGCGCCATTATCGCCAATTACTACAAATATCAGGGTATTATCCAGTTGGTTACTTTGTTTCAGATAACTTATTAAGCGCTCCGTTTCATGATCGGTATAGGTAAGATAACCTGCATAAACTTCCATAAAACGGGCATACAGTTTTTTTTCATCTGCCGATAGGGTATTCCAGGCTTTTATACCGGGGTTTCGCGGAGGCAGCACTGCGTTTGCGGGAATAATGCCTTTACGCTTTTGTTCGGCAAATACCTTTTCCCTGAAAATGTCCCATCCCCCGTCAAACTTCCCCTTATACTGGTCGCTCCACTCCCTGGCTACCTGGTGTGGCGCATGTGTGGCGCCCGGCGCGTAATACAGGAAAAACGGCTTATCTGGTGCCGCTTTTTGCTGGCGGGCAATGTAACTAATCGCTTTATCGGTTATCTGTTCGCTCAGGTGCCTTCCATCTGGTTTTACGTGGGCGTTATCTTCAACCAGGTCAGGCTTGTACTGGTCTGTTTGCGAACCAAGAAAGCCAAAAAAATGATCAAACCCTTTACCGCTTGGCCACCTATCAAACGGACCGGCATCGGTAGCATCCTCATCGGGCGTTAAGCCGTATTTGCCAACCGCAAAAGTGTTGTAGCCGTTCTCGCGCAATATTTCGGCAATGGTACCTTTATCCGCCGGGATGCGTCCATCATAACCAGGGAAGCCTGCCGATAATATGGTGTGCGCAAAGCCGCCCATGTGTACATAGTGATGGTTGCGGCCGGTAAGTAAGGCAGCCCTTGTAGGCGCGCAAATGGCTGCCGTATGAAAGTTGGTATAGCGCAGGCCATTATTGGCCAGGCTATCATAAGTTGGCGTATTAATGATGCCGCCAAACGCGCTTGTGGCGCCAAAGCCAACATCATCAAGCAAAATCCAGATTACGTTTGGCGCGCCTTTGGGGGCTGTAACCGGGGCGGGCCACCATTCTTTTGAATCGGCAAGTGTTTTGCCAACTTTTCCCTGGTAAGCCGGCGTTTGATTATTTTGCGCAAAAGCCGATGTCATGGCCGACATCACCAATGCCCCGGAAAGCAAAGTGCCCTTTGATAACCGGCTGATGGATTTAAAGTGTGTTTTCATGTGTTTTGTTTATATAACTCCGTTGATGATAATTTGATAAACCAACCAGTGTTAAGTCAACAGTACTAAGTCGTAAGTCTAAAGTTATTTTCCTTTTTTGGCTTTGAACTTAAGACTTTGAGCTAAAGACGATCCGTCAATTTATCGTTGACCCGACACTAATGGCTTTGTTAATTTGTATAGCCTGGGTTTTGCGTTAAGCCCGCATTAATACTAATCTCGCTTTGCGGAATAGGAAACAGGTAATTTTTTGCGCTCACATTGGTTTTTGTCGCAACTTTTGAAACCGCTTCAACCAACTTGCCTGTACGGGCCAGGTCAAACCAGCGCTGGGCTTCCTGTACAAACTCGCGCCGCCTCTCGGCGTAAAGCGAATCCCTGAACGCCGCCTGTGAAAGTCCGGGCGTTAAATCGCCTGTATTGGCGCGGTTCCTTACCTGGTTAATACCGCTGTAAGCATCGGCGGTTGCACCTCCAACTTCATTTAATGCCTCCGAGTACATCAACAGCACATCGGCATACCTGAGTACGGGGAAATTTATACTGCTTTGATTTGAAGTAAGCAGCACTGTTCTATCTACATATTTACCAAAATAAAAAGAGGGGTAAATTTTAACAACTCCGGTTGATGGGTTTGTGAGTGATGTGTAAAACGTAACCGCCCTCCGTGTATCATTGGCGCCAAATTGCTTGTAAACCGAACTGTCGGCCGGAATATCGGCAGGCACACTTACGCCAAAACCGGTGAACGCAGCTCCCATTAACGTACTGGTATTCCCCAGGCCTCCGTTAGAGTCAAATTGCGCCGAAAAGATATGTTCCTTACCGTTTTTGGTAGCCTTGTTAAACAAATCGCCGTAGTTGGCAACTAAACCATAACCATAGGGGCCGTTAATAATTTCTTTTGCCTTAGCAACCGCATTAGCCCAGTCTTTTTGAGTGAGGTAAACTTTTAACAGCAAAGTTTTGGCAGCCCCACCAGTAGCTCGGCCTATATCCGCGCCGGTATAGCCTGCAGGCAAGTTTTGGGCATCGGTTAAGTCGGCTATAACCTGTTTATATACATCGGCAGCCGGACTTCTGTTGGTTTTTAAACTATTTAAATCGGTGGATGTAGGGTCATGTAATACCAATGGCACGTCGCCCCATAGGCGTACCAGGTCAAAATAAAACAGGGCGCGTAAAAATTTGGCTTCCAACACCAGCCTCTTGCGAATGGTTTCATCAAAAGACATAGCCGGGATTTGATCGATAGCCACATTTGCCCTGCTGATACCTGTGTATAATTGTCGCCATAAAACCTGTACCCTATCATTTGTCGCCGTATAAGTAATGGAGCTAAGCGACCTTACATTTGGATTGATTGCAGACGGGCCGGCAGAAAGGTCATCGGTAGTCATATCCGTAAGGAAGTTGATCTCTCTGCCGTAAAGCGGCTGTTCTGTCCCATCGCTCACCAACTCGCCATAAACAGCGGTTACCCCGGCGACGGCATCCGACTGTGTTTTAAAAAATTGTTCTTTTACAATCACAGATGCGGGTTTTTCATCAAGTTTATTGCAGGAAAAAAGGACGCTTGCCACCCCCATCAGTATATATATCTTTTTCATTTGTGTTTAATTATTAGGTTAGAAAGTGACATTTAAGCCCACTAAAAAGGTTTTGTAATTTGGATAAGCGCCAAAGTCGATGCCTTGCGAGGTATTGTTTTGCTCAAACGAATTCACTTCCGGGTCATACCCTTTGTATTTGGTTATGGTGGCCAGGTTTTGAGCGGATACGTAAACGCGCAGCTGCTTGGCGCGGATTTTATTGAGCAACGTACCGTTGAAGGTATAACCCAGCACCACGTTTTTAAGGCGCAGGTACGATCCGTTCTCGATATACCTGTCAGACATTTGCGCTACCGGCGAATTTGTTGCCCTGGTTACATCGTTGGTTGGATTGGTGGGTGTCCACCTGTTGGCTACGCTGGCATAGGCATTGGCAGATAAATTGGTAATTTCCAGTTGCTGGCGCAGGGCGTTATAGATTTTGTTACCATACGAGCCCTGGAAAAACACCAGCAAGTCTACATGGCGGTAAGAGAAGTTGTTGGTAAAACTACCGGTGAACTTTGGTTGCGAGCTGCCAAGGTTGGTTTTATCGGCGGCTGTAATCAGGCCGTCGTTATTGGTATCCACATATTTGCGGTCGCCGGGCCTGGTATTAGCCTTGGTATCTAACGTAGGCGAACTGGCAATTTCTGCCGCCGACTGGAATATGCCGGCTGTTTTATAGCCCCAGAAAGTACCCAACGGCAAACCTACTTTTATATTAACCGGCTGCAATATACCCAAAGTGCCATTTGGCACAGCCGGGAAAAACGATGTTTGCGTTGCCCCCAGGCTCAAAACCTTATTGCGATTTAGTGCATATACTAAAGAGGTTTTCCAGGTAAAAGCCCCACCGCTGATGTTTTCGGTGTTGATACCAACCTCCAGGCCTTTGTTTTGTACGCTGCCTATGTTTTGCAACGACGTAGAATAACCTGTTGATAATGGGATGGGGATACTCAGCAACAAGTCATTTGTTTTTTTGTAATAAGCATCTAAAGTAAGGTTGATGCGGTTATCCAATAATCCAAGGTCGATACCAACATCATACTGCTTGGTTTTTTCCCATTTCAAATTTGGATTTGAGAGCCTGTTGGCTGCAAAGCCTGTTATCAGCACACTGTTAAAGTCGTAATTAACCGGCGATAAAGTTGCCAGCGACTGGTATTGCCCTATCTCCTGGTTTCCGGTCTCTCCGGCACTTAAACGCACTTTAAGGCTGCTGATAGATTTGATATTTTTGATAAAATCCTCTTCAACCGCGTTCCACGAAAAACCGGCTGACGGGAAGTAACCCCACTTGTTGCCAGCACCAAACCGCGAGGAACCATCGGCCCTGCCCGAAACCGTGAAATTATATTTATGCAGGTACGAATAGTTGATACGCGCCAGGTACGAGTTAAGGGCCCAGCTATACGCGCTTGATGTAGGTGTTGAAGTTTGTGAGCCGCTTTGCAGGCTATTATAAGTTGTAGCGCTGCTTACAAAGTTTTTTGAACCGGCGGTTGCTGCCTCACCGGTGGATTTTTGGGTAGTATAACCGGCAAGGATATTGATAAAATGTTTGTTATCGATAATTTTATCGTACGTAAGCGTATTTTCGTTAAGCCATGTATTTACGGTGGCATTACCCACACTTGCAATGCCCACAACTGCATAACCGTTGGCTGTATTTGGTCCTGCAAAGTAGTTTTGTTTGGTGCTGAGCAGATCGGCGCCGAGGCTGATTTTTGCCTTTAAACCCGGCAATAAAGTATATTCTCCGTAGAAATTACCTAATGATCTGTTGATGTTTGTTTTATTGATAACGTTCAACAGGTCATTGATCGGGTTAGACGGCACGCTGGTATATGGATTAACCAGGTTATAATTACCATTTTGATCTTTTATGGGTACTACCGGGGATGTGGTTATAATATTGGTGATCAAATTTGGGCTGCTCAAACTGGCCGATCCGGTATTGGCGGCTGCGCCTGTTGTAGTTGAATAGCTTGTAGTAGAGTTTATGCCGATCTTGAATTTAGAGGAGATATCACGCTCATAATTGGCGCGAAGCGAATACCGCTTAAAATTGGTATTGAGCACTATACCATCCTGGCTAAAATAATTGCCGGATACGGCAAACCTGGATCGTTCATCGCCACCGGTGAAGCTTAGTTCGTGATTTTGTACCGGTGCGTGGCGAAAGGCTGCATCCTGCCAATCACTTCCCTCGCCCAACGCGGCAATCTGATCGGCGGTGAAGGATGGCGCCTGGCCGGTGCTGGCTAATATATCATTCCGGAGGTTGGCCCACTGCGTAGCATCAAGCAATGGCAGTGTTTTGGTAATTCGTTGCTGACCATAATAAGCGCCGTAAGACACATCGCTTGTACCCCTCCTGCCCTTTTTGGTACTGATAAGGATAACGCCGTTAGCGCCTCTTGAACCATATATGGCGGTTGCCGAGGCGTCTTTAAGAATTTCGATAGATTCAATATCTGAAGGGTTGATGGTCGACAGTGCATTTACACCTGCGCCCGAACCCGAGCCTGTTGCCACACTTGCGTTATCATTATATACAGGGAAACCATCAATAACGTATAATGGCTCGTTACCGCCGGTGATAGAATTACCCCCTCTGATACGGATACTGGCAGAAGCGCCGGGCTGGCCCGAGCTTTGGGTTACGTTGACGCCTGGCGCCGAACCACGCAGCAAATTATCAACGGATGATGATACCTGGTTAAGGTTTTCTTTAGGTACCGACGAGATGGCCCCGGTAACATCGCTTTTCTTCTGCGTGCCGTAACCTACAACTACTACATCGGTAAGTTGGTTTACTGCAGGTTTAAGCTCTATCTGCACCGGGCTGCCGTTTACTGTAAGTTCTACTTTATCATAGCCAATAAAGCTTACCAATAAGGTATAAGGAAACTTTTGGCCCGTAACAAAATTAAACTCGCCATCGGAGTTGGTAGCAACAGCGTGGGTGGTGCCTTTAATACGTATAACCACGCCCGGAATAGGCTGTTTATTAGTAGCATCCACCACTTTACCGTATAGTTTGGAGTTGATAACCGATGGACTGCTTGTTTGCGAAAAAGAACCGAAAGGAATAAGTATCAGCAATAAAATGGCCGATTGTTTGAAGACTTTATAGGTACGGGAAAGATATAAAAACTTGGCATGGAGATATATTTCCATATATTTAAATGTTTTATGTTAATGATTATTTGTTAGTAAAACCGGGGATGAAGATCAGTTAGTGATTGGCGTTACGGGCTGATCTGCCATCCAAACCACCGGCAAGGCTCCCTTGCCGGTGTCATTTAAGGATAGTTAGTAAATCTTATTTCATCTTTTTAAGGGGCTTAAAGAATGTTGTAAATAAATGTTTTGTATAATTTTGAATGCCGCATACCTCTTCCCAAAAGCAAAAATTAAGCATCAAAAAAACAAGGCATTGTGCCGCGTTACCAACAACAGCAGTAACAGCACATGGGCTGTTGCAGAATAGCAGAAGAAAATTTAATGAACCCTGTTTCAGGATTAACAAAAGCGATCATGGTGGTATTTTTACATCGCAAATATAAAATAATTTCATTAAACTACTAATTCTATAGGAATTATATTTTTTATTACAATTTACCCCTTTTATAAAGGATAGTTAACCTACAATTAACAGAATGCCAATTTGAAGCCCTATAAATATTTTCTTTACGCCAACTTGGTTAGTCTGCCCAATTCTTAAGATATTTACCCAAAACACAACAAAAGGGATATAAGTGGATACAGCAGCTATTTATGAGGAAGATGAACCTGGAGGCCATACTTATATTTTAGATTTACCCTTTGCGGCCATTACCGAAACCGCCATCCTCCAACGGTCGGGCGGTGGATATGATAATCATCCATCCTATTATAAACACATTGTTCCCGAGGTTATTGAAATTAACAGCGGCGTTTTTTACCACGAATTTGATGCCGTTAACTTTCCGCAGGTTACCGTAGTTCAAAATAATCACCAACTTTTATTAACCTGCGGCTGCACCGCCAGCCATGGCCGGCTTTGCGAACACCAAACGCTGGTACTTACCGCTATTATTAAAAAAAATGACCTGCGCATATATTTCGATAGCCGGTTAAGGGACGAAAAAATAAGAAAGGCAGCCATTGATTATGGCCTGGAAAACGAACCCGACCTGGATGCTTTTTTTAAAGTGACGTATATAGATAAGCAATCGGTTATTGTCCCAAGGTTGCCCTCGCTTATACCGGTTACTAAAGATAGCCTGGCCCAATACGGCGAAATGTTGCTGCCCGCTGATGCGGCAATTACTGATAAGGCCGACGGAGATACCGGCCAATCCATATGTATTGTGTTAAAACAGCACAAATATTATAAATACCTTTTTGTGGAGCTGTACAGCTCCACAATCACCAAAGAGGGTAAAATTAAAAACCCGCTGACTCTGGTGAATCCTTTAGACCAGATCTGGAGTACGGACGACCATGAGCAGCTAAAGTTTTTTACAGGCATCAATAAATTTCAGAACCACATTAATAGCAAACGGTCGGCGGCAGATATACTGGCTTTACGGGCAATCATGAAAAACCCACTGAAATACGATTTTTATTACCACAATAGCCAGGTATCCGACAATATCACAGCGTCATCGATAGTACCTGTTAAGGTTGGGCTATTACCGCAAAACATTAGCCTGAATATAAAACCGCAGGGGCCGTTTTATGAATTTTCGGGCCAGCTTACAATTGATGGCGAGGTGCATCAGCTTAAAGACCTGGGTATCCGGTTCAGCTATTTTATTTTAGTAAAGGACAAGCTTTACCTGGCCGATAACATCCAACTGCTGGGCATTATCGACCTGATGCGTAAACGGCCCGAAAACCTGCTTATCCACCACTCCAAATACAAAGAGTTTAAAGCACAATTGCTTACCAAGCTGGAAGACAGGATTACGATTGCCTATCAGCATATAAAGCCAGCTACACAGGCCCAGTTAAAGCAACAGGGATTTACCGCCGAAACAGAGCAGATCATTTACCTGTCGGACTTTGGCAGTCATGTGATGATTATCCCGGTGATGCGTTATGGCGAGGCTGAAATTCCTGTACGTACCAAACGCACCATTCATGGGGTTGATCATAAAGGCAACGAATTTATTGTAAAACGCGATGACGAGGCCGAGATAGCCCTGACAGCCCTATTGGTAAGGCAACACCCCTACTTTGATGAACAACTGGATAACGACCTGCATTATTTTTACCTGCATAAAAGACATTTTTTGCAGGAAGAATGGTTTTTAAACGTATTTGAGGATTGGCGGCAGCATGGTATTACTGTTTTAGGTTTTAACGAGCTGGAAGGCAACAAGCTCAATGCCAACAAAGTAAATATTACAATAAGGGTGCTTAGCGGCATCAACTGGTTTAATACCGAAATTGGTATCCGCTTTGGCAAAACCAAAACTTCATTAAAACGCGTGCAAAAAGCAGTGCGTAACAAAAGTAAATACGTGCAGCTGGACGATGGCACGTTGGGGATTTTGCCGTTGGAGTGGATTGAAAGATTTACTAAATACTTTAATGCCGGCGAGGTTACTGATGAAGATATTTTAAGCATCCATAAAATCAATTACGCTGCAATTGATGAGTTGTTTGATCAGCAGGTGATGGATGAGGAGGTTAAGGCCGAGTTATTTACCTACCGTGAAAAGTTAGCTGATTTTGATAAGATAACACATGTGGAAGTATCAGCCGACCTTAAGACGACACTTCGCCCTTATCAGCAACAGGGTTTAAACTGGCTTAACTTTTTAGATGATTTTAATTTTGGCGGATGCCTTGCCGATGATATGGGGTTGGGCAAAACCATGCAGATTATTGCCTTCATATTATCGCAACGTAACAAAAGAGATCGGAATACCAATTTGTTGGTGGTGCCCACATCTATCATATTTAACTGGCAGGCTGAAGTGAAAAAGTTTGCCCCATCTATCAGGATGCATACTATTTATGGGGCCGACAGGATAAAAAACACTTCAGAGTTTGACGGTTATGAAATTATCCTGACATCGTACGGCACGCTGCTTGCCGATATTGGCTTTTTAAAGCACTATCAGTTTAACTACGTTTTTCTGGACGAATCGCAACAGATTAAAAATCCCGATTCGCAAAGGTACAAGGCGGTGCGCCTGCTAAAATCGCGCAACCGGATCGCCATTACAGGCACTCCCATCGAAAATAACACCTTTGATATTTACGGTCAGCTTTCATTTGCCTGCCCGGGTTTGTTGGGTACCAAACAGTATTTTAAAGATATTTATGCCGTACCCATTGATAAATTCAAGAGCCATAAGCGCGCGGCCGAATTGCAGCATAAAATAAAGCCCTTTGTTTTGCGCCGTACAAAGCAACAGGTAGCCGCCGAATTACCCGAAAAAACCGAGATGGTACTTTATTGCGAAATGAAGGAACAACAACGCAAAATTTATGATGCCTATGAAAAGGAATTCCGCGAATACATCTCGGCCACAACCAGCGACGAACTAAGGAAGACACCGATGAACGTGCTTAAAGGGCTAACCAAATTAAGGCAGATCTGCGACTCGCCGTTGTTGATTGATGGAGAAAAGCCACCCGGCTCAGAATCCGCCAAGATAGAGATGCTCATTGAGCAAATTGAAAGCAAACAGCATCAGCATAAAATACTGGTATTTTCGCAGTTTGTATCGATGCTGGAACTGATCAGGAAAGAGTTATTGAGTCGTAAAATTGAATTTTGCTGGCTCACTGGCAGCACCCGTAACCGGGAGGCTGTTGTAAATGAATTTCAAAACAACCCCAAAATAAGCGTATTTCTCATCAGCATGAAAGCCGGCGGTACCGGCCTTAATTTAACCGAAGCCGATTACGTGTATATTGTAGACCCCTGGTGGAACCCAGCTGTTGAAAACCAAGCCATTGACCGCTCGCACCGGATAGGTCAAAGCAAACATGTAGTAGCTGTAAGGATGATTTGCCCCGATACCGTAGAAGAAAAAATTATGCAGATGCAGGACTTTAAACGAAGCCTGGCCGATAATTTGGTTAATACAGATAGCTCGTTTTTACAATCAATGTCAAAAACAGATTTGCTGGGAATTTTGGGTTAAAGTGAATGGCGAGCAGTGAATGGTGAGTGGTTGGACTCGGGTTATTAACTACTCACCGCTCACTATTCACCACTCTCCGGCAAGGCTACCTCAAAACAGTCACATATCCTGTAAACCGCTGCCCGTTAAGTTTGGTATCCACAATAAAGTAATAAACCCCAACCGGTACTGGTTGCCCGTTTGATTTACCATCCCAGGGTACACCATAGCCTTTGGAATGGAATATAAGGGTACCGTAACGGTTAAACACATCAACCGTAGCGTTTTCATAGGCTACCAGGCCGGTTATCTCCCAGGTATCGTTCGTACCATCGCCGTTGGGCGAAAATGCGTTCGACACCGATAACGACGGCGATACAACAATATGGGTCGCGCCGGGTGTAACACAACCTAAACTATCGGTAATAGTTAGGTTATAGGTAGTGTCAACGCTCCCTGTTATAACCGGATTTTTAGCATGAATATCGCTAATATTATAATTTGGCGACCATAAGTAGCTCACAGACTCGTCATTTACAGATGGGTGCAGCGTGATCGTTTTATCCCTTAAAACATATCTTATTTTCTCGGTGGTAAGCTCCGGCGGACCAAAGAATGTTATTTTAACCGAATCAGACGGCGTATAGCACTGACCCGCGTTATCTACATTAAAGGTCAGCATAACCGATCCTTTTTTCAGATCGTTAACTCCCGGCGTATATGTGGCATTTGGCTGGTTTCCCGAATGAAACTGACCGTCGCCGGCAGCAGTGCTCCAAAAACCTGTACTGCCCGGCACAAGAACTTTGCCGGCCAATTGCACAAACTGATCTTGCGAGCAAACATTTTGGTTTTTACCGGCATCGGCACCCGGCTCCTGCCCGTACCTGATATTGAGTACCGAAGTAGAGATGGTACAATCGTCTTTACTGGTAGATGACAGGGTTATAGTGACACTGCCTGCAGCCTTTTCCTCGGCCGAGGGGATATACTGCACATTATCAACAGAGGTTGACGATGGTAAAAACCTTCCTTTAGGATTACTTGACGACCAGATACCTGTTGTAGTACCCCCGGTAACCGAACCTTTAAGAGCGATAGACGTTACATTACTACACACCAGTTGGGGGCCTGTGACCGTAGCAACAGGTGGCTGATCTACCTGTACCGTGGTAACTCCGGCATCGCTTGTACAACCTGCCACGGTGACAAATAAGTTATAGGTACCAGCACTTTCAACAGTAGCCGGAATATCCGGATTTTGTGATGTTGAGGAAAAATTATTAGGCCCGGTCCACATATATGTGGCACCTGCTAAAGAAGGAGTACGTAAATTAATAGTATTGCCAAGGCACACCGGCGAGTTACTGTTTGCCTGCGGTACATTAGGCTTGGTGTTAACATTTACGGTATGAGTAAACGGCACCCCATCGCAACCATACGCTGATGGCGTAATAATATAGTTAACGCTGACGGGAGCTGTTGTAGTGTTTGTTAAAGCTTCATCAATAATGGGGCCGGTACCCGTTGCTGCCGGGTTACTGATACCCGGTACCGCTGCACGGGTCCAACTAAAGGTTGCAGTAGGCACATTGGATGTAATGGCGTAGTTTTGCGGCGTTTTATTACAAGCCAATGAAACTGTATCACTGGTAATATTAAGTGCAGGGTTAACGGTTACAACCCAGTTAAAAGGTTCGCCATCACAGTCGTTTGTTTTGTAATTAATGGTGTAAACAACATCAATCGGGGTGGTATTGGTATTATATAACACCTCCCTGATCACATTAGAGGCCTGGCCGCTTACCGCGTTATTGGTAATACCTGCCACGGCTGCCCTGCTCCATCTAAACGAGGTGTTGGCTGTATTAAACTTTATATTGTAATTGGCAGAGGTCCCATTACATATTGAACTTTTTGGCGATTTGGTTATCACCGGCGTAGGGTAAACTGTAACAACATACTTAATAGGCGTACCAGGGCAGGTGCCATTTATTGGAGTAATTGCATAAGTTACATTTATAGGATTGGCCGTAGTATTTATTAACGTTTCTGAAATCAATGCATTGGTCTTATTTGACACCGCCGGGTTACTAATACCTGAAACAGCCACCCGCCGCCAACTGAAAGTAGCCGTTGGCAGGTTAGCGGTTATAGTATAATTTAAAGGATTGCCACTGCAGGTAAAACCACTTGAGCTACTTGTAATATAAGGTGTTGGGTTAACTATAACAACTACCTTTTTCATGGCGCTTACACATTGCCCAACCGCAGCCTGTACATTATAAAACGTACTTGTATTTAATGACGACGTTGTAAAAGTACCGCCGATGTTTACGAGTTGTCCGCTTTCGTTTAACCACTGGTAGGTTCCTGCTGAACCGCTTGCAACAAATTTTGCCGTACTACCTGCACAAATAACGACTGTATCGGCCGATGTTTGTGGCGTTGGCGGTGCATCGTAAACTGTTACTGTTACAGCTTTACGCTGGCTGTTAAGGCCATTTACCGTGGTTTGAACATAATAAGTTGCAGTAGCGGTAAGGCTTGGCGTAGTATAACTTGCCCCCTGCTTTATTGATGAACCGCCACTTGCTGTCGTAAACCAATTATAGGTGCCGCCCGGAGCCGTCGCGGTTAATGTGGTGCTGCTGCCTTTGCAAATTTGGACATCCTGAGCAGTAGGTGCCGGTGGTACTGTATTAAAAAAAATGGTTACCGTTGCAGATGCCGCGTTACATGCGCCGGCCGGCTTGTTTGAAAGTAAAGTAAGCACAGCCTTGCTTTCATTATTTGCAGGAGTATAAACAGCGTGAAGATCATTTACATCTGAAAATTTGCCGGCCCCGCCAGACCATGTACCTCCCGAAGCACCGGTAATACTGCCATTTAAAGTGGCCGGTGTATTTAGCGGTACACTCTGATTGGCACCTGCACTTACCGTCACGGCATCATCAATGGTTATATTTAAAGATGATGAGCTGCCCGAAAACGAGCCGCTGGGCGGTATGGTATTGGTGATGGTATATGTGCCTTTGGTGGTATTTGCCAAACTGATTTCGCCGGTTTTATCGTTTACAAAAGTTAGTCCGGCGGGCGAAGCTGTAAAAACCCCGGCGCTGGCACCCGGCGCAAATGCTGGTTTAGGATTGGCTCCTGTTTTACAAATGGGGGTATTATACGTAAAAGCAGTAAGGGGATTAACCCTGATAGTTACGTTACCTGAGTAAGTGCCGGAACAAGTACCGCTGCCGGTTAACACAACTTTATAGGTTCCCGGAGTACTGGCGCCGACATTAATTTGCCCTGTAGCCGTACTTATAAACACCAGGCCCGGAGGCGCACTGAATATATCGCTACCGGAAGGATTGATAATTACAGGGGTTGGATTTTCGCCTGTCGTTGCATAGGTTGCCGACGAATACTTAAATGAGGTGCCGCTGTTGTCAACGGTAACTGTAATTGGGGTGCGCGTACTGGTGCAGGTACCAGAAGTACTTTGCACATAGTAGGTTTTATCGGCCGATAAAGGCAGCGTAGTATAGGTGTTTCCTGTGTGCAGCGATACACCGCCAGAGGGAACGTCAAACCAATCAATACTCTCACCCGCGGCTGCGCTGGCCGAAAGATTGGCAGTGCTACCGGGACAGATTGTAGGCGAGGGCCCCGCTACAGGTGACTGCGGTAATGGTGTAACAACCACTTTTACAGGTACAGGTGCACTGGTGCAACCATTAACGGTAACCTGTACCGTGTATGTTGTAGACGCCGTTAATGCAGGGGTAGTAAATGTTTGCCCGACCTGTACAAGGTTATTACTGCTATCAAACCAGGCATAATCCCCGGCTGGCCCGGTTGCGGATAACGTTGCCTGGTTTCCGGAGCAGATGTTGGCATCGCGCGCCACAGGTGAGGCCACAGGACTTGAAACAACAACCTTAACAGCAGTACGGCTGCTTGTGCACTGCCCTACGGTTGTTTGCACGTAATAGGTAGTAGTTGCTGTTAAGGCAGGCGTTGTGAACTTTCCGTTCTCGGTAACCGGTAAAGGATTATTATCCGTGGCGGTTGCGAACCATTGGTAAGTTCCTCCTGGCGCTGTAGCCGTGATTACAGCAGTCGACCCGCTGCAGGTAATAGGTGGGTTTAAAACTGATGGCGCTGCAACCGGTGGCGCCACAATTACATTTACAGGGCTGGGCGCACTATTACACCCCGAATTGGTAGCCACGATATAGTAGGTAATATCCTGGGTTAATGGCGGCGTATCGTAGGTAAGCCCTTGTTTTAAAAAGTGCTTTCCATCGGCATCTGCATACCATTGGTATGTGCCATCTGTACCGGCAGTTAGGTGTGCACTGCTATTATAGCAACTATTTACAGTTTGTTGCGCGGGCGCGGCAGGTATTGGGTTTACGGTAACGTTAACCGGTACACGCGGGCTTTGGCAATCGTTTATGGTATTTTGTACATAATAAGTGGTGTTAGCCGTAAGCGGCGGGGTTGTATAATCAGGACTTGATATTAATGGGGTTCCACCGGTAGGGGTATCAAACCAATCGGCAACGCCAGCTGGGGCGTCAGCGTGTAAAGTGATTACCGAACCAGAACATACAGTATTATTGCTGGTAACCGTGGGCGATTGTGGTGCCGAAGTTACAGTTGCAGATACAACTGTTCGTTGGCTTGTACATCCGTTAACAGTAGAAGTAACATAATAATTCACCGATTGCTGCAACGACGCAATTGTAAGCGTTGGCCCGGTATTAACCACGTTTGTTGAGGTACTTGAGGTATACCAGCTATAATTATCACCATTACTTACCGATAGGGTAACCGGACTGCCCGCGCATGCTTTAACACTATGAGCTACAGGTTTACCTAAAATGTTAACAGGCACCGTTGTTCGTGAACTTGTGCAACCTGCGGTAGTAGCTTCAACATAGTAGGCTGTATAACCGGTAACCGGCGGCGTATCATAGCTAGTACCGGTATGAAACGGGGTGCCGCCCGCTGCTTGTGTGTACCACTGAAAACTATCGCCAGCCGAAGTAACCTGGAGGTGGGCGCTTGTGCCCTGGCAAACCGTGCCGCCACCCGTTACTACCGGCGCAGCAGGTGTTGGCGTAATGTTTACAGTGATTGTTTTGCTTGCCGTGCAACCCGAAGTTTTGTCGGTAACAGTTACCGCATAGTTGCCTGCTTTGTTTACGTGAATTGGATTAACGGTTTCGCCCGTGCTCCATGCGTAATCATAATTGCCAGTGCCGCCAGAGGGAGTAGCTGTTAAAGCAATAGTGTTGCCCGCGCATATGCCCGGTTCGGAAGAAGATATAGCAACAGTTAATGAGCACGACTGGCTAAAGCCATGCAGCGAAATAAGTAAAAAAATAAAAATAAGTAGACGGATCTTCATTAACCTCAATATCTATTCGTTTCAGCTTTATGATAATAAGGTTCGGTTTGAATAAAACCTCAAACCGGTAAATTATTTACAACCAATAACATAGCCTACCACACTGTTTTTATAGAAATTAAATCTCAACCTTTATACGTAAAACAAACAAAATGGTTTGGTACTTCGTAAAATTTTCTGCTTAAATTTTCATTTTTATCGCCTAATTGTCTTTTTAATTAAAAATAGCAAAAAAAGCGACTACCGAGGCCTGTTCCAAATTCAAGAAAAACTTTGTTTAAAATTATTTTTTTTGAGTTACCTTAACCCAATCAACCAGCATTTTTGCTTTATTTTTCTTGATAAGATCTACTGTTGATGCCGGCATGCCATTGTAAGGCATAGTAACGCCGTTTATTTTTACCGGGTAAGCACCGCCCAAGGCATAATTCAGGATGAGGTGTTTTTTGTTATCAAACGCCCACTTCCCGTAATGCCCGGTCATGTTTTTATTTAACCTGAACATCAGTTTGCCATCATATTTAAAATAAAGCGCATCCGGAGTCCATTCTACGGCGTAACTATGCCATTGGGTAACATCATTGCTGGCACTAAAATACTGGCGGTTTACAAATGGTGTTTCGCCGCTATAGCCTGGGCCATGCACGGCAGCACTGGCCCAATCCTTTTCGCCTACGTATTCCATAATGTCAATTTCGCCACAGGCGGGCCACATGCCGTTACCTAACAACCACCAGGCGGGCCAAAGGCCGGCACCTTCAGTTAGTTTAATCCGGGCCTCGGCTTTTCCGTAGGCAAATTCAAATTTATTTTGGGTATTTATCCTGCCTGATATGAAATCAAAAGTTTGCCCGTCTTTTGTTTTAAAACCAGGTATCCACTGTGGCCTTATTACCAAGGCACCCTTTTTTGCACCCTCTGCCGCTGCACCATTAACCAAAAATACAGTCAAACCCGTATCAACATAAGCCTGCAGTTCATTGTTCACATGCATACCCGTTACTTCGGTATTCCATTTATTGCGATTGAGTTTTTTGCCCTCGAAGTCATCAAAAAAAATGACCGTCTCTTCAGTTTTTGCTGCCGCTTTTTTCTTCTGACCCAAGCAAATGGTAGATACAGCAAGCGCACAACAAAAGAAAACTATAAAGCCATAATCACACTTTTTACATTTCATGTTTAATCATAAGTAACAGGTAATATTGGCTTTGCCATCGATAAAGCTAATCACTATTAGTTACCAGCCGTTGCTCCAGGCAAATGTAATGATTGGCAATTGCTTATTCATAAAATCCGACATACTCAATTTTGAATAGCGTGTAGCTAAATGGCAGATTAACAGCGCCACCCAACCACGGGTCGGTGCGTTTTAATTAAAGAATTGCTGACCGCTACAGAAATTAATTTATTTGAAGCTTTGTCTGAAATTCAACCAAAGACTTTGAGGTTTAGAGCGCTCAAATTTTTTAATATGGGTGCGGCTTGACTCACTTTGACACGAATAAAATGTAAATGGCAAGTGTTAATTACAAACAGGTTACATCCACATGTATCTATTCAGTTTCGGGGGAGCAAGAATAGCCAATATGTGGCAGTATTAATATCAACAAAGGAGCAACTTTTAGCCGCTCCTTTGTTGGTGTAATCATCCGGGATATTAAACCGCGTCTGATAGTGAACTAAACGTAAAGTCCCTGACCTTCAACGTAGGGATCAGGTAACTACGGTAGCTTTCTACACTAATGCTCCGCTCCTGCTTGCCCAATGCTTCCAGGTTGTTTAGCATAATAACCGGGCTTTCGTTAAACCTGAAGTTTTTAACCGGGAACTTGATTTTGCCATTCTCTATATAAAACGTACCATCGCGGGTAAGGCCTGTTAACAGCAGCGATTGCGGATCGACCATGCGGATATACCACAGGCGTGATACCAGGATACCTCGTTCGGTGCTTTTAATGAGGTCTTCCAGGCTGGCATCGCCGCCATCCATAATGATATTGCCAGGCCCGGGCAAAGGCTTAACACCTTTTTTATCAGCCCAGTAGCGGCTATAACTTAAGTTTTTAACTACGCCTTTTTCAATCCAACTGGTTTTTTCGCGCGGTAAGCCTTCGCCGCTCCATGTGGTTGATGGAAGGTCGGGATTAAAGGGATCAGAGTAGATATTTACTTTAGGGTCCATTAATTGTTCACCCAGGCGGGTACCCCCACCCTTTTTGCTCAAAAAGCTACGACCCTCTTCGGCACTACGGGCATCAAAACGGAACATGTTTTCCAATAGGTAGGTAGCCGCAACGGGTTCCAGTATCACGGTATATTTACCCGGCTCTATAGCTTTTGCACCTGACGAGCTTAAACATTTACCCGCGGCGTATTTGGTTGCCGAAAAGGTATCCATCTTACTTACATCGGTAAATCCCCTGGCCGCATAGCCAGATGCTGTGCCTTCCTGGTTACGTGTAGTAACCGAGAAAGTAACATCGCTACCTTTGTTATAAGCAAACAAGCCTTTAGAATTCATAACGGCGTTAAAACTGGTAGAATTCTCGAGGAACCCGGCTGCTGTCAATTTTGCTTCTTTAGTAACCGATAAGCTTTTGGCCACCATTTCTGCGCGGGTATCCGGCGTTATGGCGGCTGTGTTAGCATTAAAGGTGATAGCCTCTGCAAAAGTTTGCGGACCTAACATCGGCATATATTCGGGATTGGCAGGTGCTAACTGCGCCAGCTCCTCCGACCGGCGTACCACCCTTTCAAGGGCGGCATCGTCAAATTCATCAATGGTGGCGGTACCGGCTTTTTTGCCAAATACCGATGTTACGGCCAATCCAATAGTACTGATATCGCCGGCAGTTGATACCGCGTTTAACGCTGTGCGGATATTACCGCCTTCGCTGCCGTTTAAACTTACCTCGCACTCCTCGGCTTTTGAATAGGCAAGTACCTTTTTTAGTAAAACCTGGGCTTCTTCTTTATTTAATATAGGCATAATTCAGTTATCCGATTTTTCTCTTAGTGTTGATTACATTAACTCCCTTAAATAATGCGGTTGATGATCCGTGCGATACCGCGCTTGACTGGCCCGGCTGGCCTTTACCGTCATTAAAGGCCCCGCCTAAACGGTAGTCGCGCTCATCGCAAACCTGGCTACAGGAATTCCAGAACTCCTGAGTATTGGCCTGGTAGGCAACATCGTTAAGCATCCCGGCTATTTTTCCATTTTTAATCTCATAAAACAGCTGCCCGCCAAACTGGAAGTTATAGCGCTGCTGATCGATAGAGAATGAGCCATCGCCAATAATGTAAACACCTTTCTCGACGTTTTTAATCATCTCATCAACACTCAATGGGGTTTTGCCCGGTTGCAAAGATATATTTGGCATACGCTGAAATTGTACATCCTGCCAGCTTTGCGAGTAACAGCAGCCTTGCGACTCAGTAAGCCCGATGATATGTGCCTGGTCGCGGATGGCCTGGTAGTTAACTAAGGTCCCCTCTTTTATGATATCCCATTTTTTACACTTAACACCCTCATCATCATAACCTACAGCGCCTAATGAACCAACCTGGGTTTTATCGGCCACAATATTTACGGCTTTGCTGCCGAAGTTAAACTTGCCCGATTTCCATTTATCCAAGGTAAGGAAGCTGGTACCGGCAAAGTTAGCCTCGTAGCCCAATACACGATCAAGCTCGGTAGGGTGACCAACAGATTCGTGAATGGTTAACCATAAATGCGAAGGATCAAGCACCAGGTCATATTTGCCCGGCTCAACCGATTTTGCTTTTATTTTATCGGCAGCCTGCTGGGTAGCAAACTTCATATCTTCAATCATGTCATAACGTTTTTTGTAACGGGTAGTTATACCAGCCACTTTCTCGCTATCCAACGGATCAAGGTACTCGTATCCCATACCAACCGGCGAGCTTAACGACCTACGGGTTTCAAATGAACCGGCCGCAGGATCAATTTTGGTCACCGTAAAACTTGGGAATAAGCGATGTACATCCTGATCGATATACGAACCATCGGTTGATGCAAAGTATTTTTGCTCGTTTACGGCAAACATGATCGAGTTTACAAAGTTGGCACCGCCTGCCATGGCCACGCCGTTGGCATTAAGCAACAGATCAACCTTTTCTTTGATAGGCACTTCAAATGCATTTTTGGTAAGCGGTGTTTGCCAGCTTACTTCGCCATAACCTTTTTGGGGAGCAAGCTCTACGGGCGCACCTCCAATTTTGGCATTGGCTTTGGCGACTGCAACTGCTTTCAGGGCCGTTTTAGCCATGCCCTCTTTAGTTACATCGTTGGTTGCTGCAAATCCCCAGCAACCATTAGCTATAACACGGATACCAATACCATATGATTCGGTATTAGCCACATTAAGTACCTTGTTTTCGCGGGTAACCACAAACTGGTTAAGGTAGCGGCCAATCCTAACATCGGCATAAGTAGCACCGTTTGATTTGGCGGCGTTTAAAGCCACGTCAGCCAGCTCTTTTTTGATCTTTACATCAACGCCTTCCAGCGCCTGTACCGGATCGATTGTTTTACCGAGGGCATTCATACCGGGCAGCATTAAAGCGCCGGCACCCATACCCGTTAAATAGATAAAGTCACGTCTTCTCAAAGTATATTTCCTCCTTTTATTACTTATATAACTACCGAAACCTGGCCTCTAACCATAAAAAAGCACAAGCCATCAGCAGCAAAACATAAAAATATATTTTACTTACAGCAATCGTGGCTTTTTCGTGTATCTGTTTCGTTACATTACTATTAATCGCGTTGTTGGCAACATAGGCTTTGGTGTCGGCTTGCTTTTTTAGCGCCCTTATATTTTTCCAGTCATCGTAACTATAAACATAAAACCAGTTTAAAGCCCCGTTATTTTGTTTTACAGATTGCCAGCCAACCGTCTTTGGCCAATAGTTAACCGTCCATTGAAAAGGGAGCTTGCTATTTTGTATTGGGGAGATAACCGTGCTGTCAATTTGTATTAAAGGCGGCGCTACCGCACTCTCCAGCTGCAATTCAACCGGATTTGATAATGTTGGTATAACCGATTTTATTGTCCATGATTCTAGTGTGGCAACCTTCCGTGCTGCCTTGGTAATCAATAGCGACCATAAAGATGAATAGTCGGCTTTATCGCCGCCCAATATCCAACTGAAAGTATTATTCAGGGGTGTGAATACCAATTTGCCGGCACCGGCCAATGCATTGGCTGCTAAAACATGTCCATGCTCGTCACTAATCAATGATTGGGTATTGGCCTGGTTTGCCAGGTAAACCATTCCGGCATTCAATTTGGCTGTATTACCGGTTTTGCCTTGTATGTTGAGCGATACAGGTGCAGGATCTTTCACCGCCAGCCGGTCAGAAGGAAAATCACGTTGCAGCCACGAATTTGATTTTAAGCTACTATCAGCCCGGATAACTATCCCCAGGCCTTTTTGGAGAACTTCCTGTTGTAAAGCGGCAGCCTCGACCCCGTTTAGTGTTTTCAAAACGGAGAGGTCGGCAATTAACACATCAAACTTGCCAAAAACCGACGCCGATAAATGATCAAGCGGAAATTGATCCAGGTTGATGAACTCTTTGTTGAATTTATCTTTACTGATTGCTGAGCGGACTGCCACAGCAAATCCGCTCTCGGAAAGCCAGTTCTTTAAAAAGCGGCTCTCAAAATCGGGCGATGCGGTTAGCATTAAAACATTCAAAGGCTTGGCCGGCTCAATTTGTACGGGAATATTTTGGTTTTCGAGCGTATCTGTCCCGGTTATGGCCAGTAACTTATAAACGTTCTTACCTTGGTTTTTTGGCGTGTTCCTTAAATTAAACGGCACCGCCTCGCCTGGTGCAATGATTACCGAATCCAACCCTGTACTTAAACCTTTCAGTACCAGTTTTATTTTTCCGGGCAAGCTGTTTTTATAAGTTCCGGCAACGTTAATCTCGTCTCCTGCTTTTAGATGTTCATTCCAACTAACTGCAGTTATTCCTTGTTTAAAAGCCGCAGGACGGAATATTACCGGTACATGATCCAGTCGCTGTAGTTCTTCCTTGTCCAAACCATCGCCCAGGATCCGTATTTGTGTAATTGTCGAATCTGCTTTCAGATCCGCTAAATCATAGATCAGCATTGCCTTTGGAATCTTTTTGCTGATTGTGTTATTCAGGGTGAATATTTTTTCCGTATTATACTTGCTCACACTATCAGCACTAAATCCTTCGGTTAATAATAGCGCTTCCCTTTTGTCCTGCTTATTTACATCAACCTGGTAAGTTAAAGGCAAAGCAATACATGCTAAGGCAATTACGGCCGTTATAGTTGTAAGCAGTCGTAAAACCAAACGCGATTGATTGGCCCGGACGTACTCTTTCCAAACCGCCAAAGCAGTAATTAAAATGCAAATGATGATAACAATAGCGTTCCAGTTCATTTGTATTTAGCGGTTTAAGCGGTTAAGGTTTTTATAATACTGTTGCGATAAACCCAGGTCGGCAGGGTTTTCTGCTGCAACCGGCAATTTATCAGCTGGAATAAGCGTTTTCTGAATAGCCCTTTCTACCAACGAAATATCGCCTGGCTTAATTTTACCTGGTTTCGATAATATCCGGCGCATGGCACTTAAAGCCGGCAAGTAAGCACCCGGTTGAGCCGAGGCCTTTGAACTGAGCTGCTGGTTGGCTAAAGCGAGCACATGTTCATCTGCATCGCTCATTTTTGGCGCAACCTTAAACTGCGCTAAAACCTGCACCGCCTTTTTTAAATTTTCATATTGATCGGTACCGGGTTTAACATCCGATTTATTGATGGGTTGATTGATCTTGGAGAGATCGCCGCTTAAACGCTTCTCTAACTTTAACGCTGGTGGATTATACGACGTTTTAGCTACATACATCCTTGATTTTTGCTGCAAATCTTTTAACAATCGCAGTGCTTTATACTCAAATGGCAATGCGTCCTGCGGTTTGTAAAGCCTTAATTGCAATTCGGCCTTCCACATTTCTGTAAGCGTAGCTTTAAGTTGCTTTTTTAGTTCGGGGTCAAAAAACTGGGCATCCTCGGCATTATCATGTTTATCAGTGTATTTATCCAATATTACCGCCGCGTTACCGTAATTTTTGATATCCCCAACCCGATCATCTTTCACATCGGCAGGATTAATATCCGATTCCGACTCTTCGCCCAAAAACTTACCATAGCGCAGGCGAAGCAGTTTTTGATCTACGCCCAGATCATTGCTCCGGTCGTTAAACTTCACCGTTGTGATGCTGTCTTTATCCTTCAGCAATTTTTCGGTATCCAGGATGATCTGGCGTTCACTACGGAAAAATTCCGGCTTTTGGTTTACCCCGCTTAGCATACCGTCCATGCTTAACAATTGAGCGGTATCCTGTATAGACACTGTATAAACATCCGTGCGGCTTTGCTGCTGGTGGGTATCGATAGCCTGTATGTAAAAGTAAAGTTCATCGCCCGGCTCCATATTTAAGGCAGGTAAACTAATTAGTTTTTGCAGGCTATACTGTGGCAGGTACGAACTGAACGAGGTAGAAAAATCGAGTTTATACTCTTTAAATTTTACAGCCTCGCCGCTTCCCTTAGCTACTGTCGCGAAAACAAGCGCGTTTGCTATTCCATAATCATCATTAACGATTGCGTCAATATTTACCCTTTGCGCCTCGCCGGCATCAATATAGGTGTACTGTTTAGGCGACTTGATATGGATAACCGGCGGCTGGTCTGCAATTACCTGTACCTGGTATAAGTCCGAAAGTTTGCCATCAACGTTAACCTGGTAAAAACCAGGCTTGTTAATCAGTTTTTGAATTTGCCAGGCAGTTTTATCGGGGTTTATATTTTTAAGGTTAATAGTTTCCTTATCATTAAACAGCAGTGCCACCTGTTTAACCGCGATATTGGTGGCGATTTTCCAGCTCACAGTCGCGCCATCCTCTACATTTAAAGTAAACTTATCCTGGCTACGTGGCTGTTTACCCGTGTAAGCTGGCGGATGTACTACAACGTCAATCGACGATATTTGAGGCAGTACCTTTTCTGGAATGGCATTATTTTCAGTTGATAAAGCTTTTCCTGTTAAAGATTGATTTGTTGCCGACGGCTTGTTTAGTACCCATGTGAATCCGAATGCAAACAACAGCAACAATAGCGCAAGTTTAGCCCGCTTTAAAAACGAACTGTGCCACTGCGGAACAACCTGCAACTGAGTTTCTACCTTTTGTAACTGCAATGTTTCCAGCAGGTTTAATTCTGATGCAGGTTTTAATACCAAGCCGCTGCTTTCTTCCAGTTCGGGATATTGTTGATCAAGGAAATTAGCTATTAAAACGTCGCTGGTTTTCCAGGCCTGATGAATGACCAGAAAAATTACCAGGCATAATACAAATAACGGTAATGCCCAAAACACCGGCACCTTAAATAAATACCTTAACAAAGCAATTGAAAGCAGCGATATAGCGGCGGCAAAAAGCACATCGGCAAGCAGCTGATAACTAATATACCACCTGCGTATCGCGTTTATTTTATTTATCCCTGTAAGTTCAATCATTTTAATACAGGCTTATTTTTATGGGCAACCCATCTTTCGACAATGAACACGGCAATCAGCATCAACCAGAAATAGCGCGACAGATCTGTTTGCACAATTATTTTACTATTATCTATCTTTTTTGCCGACCAAATTATATTTGGCATCATTTGCCGGTGGTCAATTCTAGTTAAATCATGACTGTTTAATACTTCATAATCAGGATGATATAAAACCAGTTTCAATAATAACTTCGGGAATTTATTACTCCAAACCAGGTCATTCCAGGCGGGATTGAAGCGGGAATAAAAATGGTACTGTGTAGTTTTCGGGCTTTGCTCCTGCGTTAAAACAGGGTTGCCATAGCCATCAACCCAAATAGGTTTGCCGTCCGAAATTTCGTTTTTAACCAGTTTATAAATTGCTGCCGGGTCTTCCTTGTAGGCTAAAGCAAAAGCGCTGCTGGTTTTTATTGACGATGATTCCAATTCGATCTTCCCCTGCTGGTAGTTAAATATATGTGCAGATTTAACCAGCGCACTGGCATCAACGGGTTTGTCGGACAGCCAAAATAACCAGTCCTGTTTTACCGGTATTTGCGCCGCATCAGTGTATTTTTTGACTACAACCTTACGTTGGGTAAAATCGATAATTGTCTGTACGGCAGCAACTAAATACTTTTCATCAACACTGTATTTATCGCTATAGATAGCCACCCGTAAAGCACCCGTATCAATCGGCGTGTGTTTTTCGGGGGCCGTTTTCAAACTGACAACCGGGCTACCATGGTTAACATCTACCACAAATGGCGATTTTGGATCGCCTTCGGATTGAATAATATAGCTGGTAAAATAAGTACCCGATGGCCGGCAATTGCCTTCAATGACTTTAATTGAATTATTAGTGGTAAACCATGCACTTTCAATCCAGGTGCTTACAGAGTCAGCGGGGGTATATGTTAACCAATGCAGGTTGAGCGATACAGATGGTTTGCTGCCGTTAAAGTACTTTGCCTGGTTTGGTGTGAGTAAATAAACCGAGAGAGCTGGCGGTAGCTTTTCGTTTAATTTTGCCACCAGGCTCCAGTAATTTTTTACTTCAGGTTTATCTTTTAATAAACTATCATTCAGTGTTTTACTTAGTTCAAACTTCTTAAAATTTTCATCAAAAAAAAGAAACTCGTAACCAGCTTTAGACAGAGAATCTACAGTAAATTTCAAATTTTTGTAGGTCTCTTTCAGGTTGGCTTTAGGGATAAGCACCCACCCTTTTGTTTTGGCTGTGGCCTGGCTGCGCTGCCAAAAGGGAGCCGCCAATAAAAAAGCAAGCGTCGATAAAAACAGGCACCGTAAAATAAATAGCAACACGTCGTTCAACTTAAAACTCCGGCTGCTTTTTTGCGCTGCCGCGGTTATCAGGGCGATGCTGCCAACCTTTAGGGTTTTGCCCGGCCTGATATTCCATAGGTGTATAACTACCGGGATACTTATCGCGGCAATGGCAAACAACCATATGGGGTTTAAAAACTGCACCTTTTGTTAATTATTGAATTAATGAGTTATTGAATTATTGATTTAAGAATGAATAAAGTAAACAGTTTGTTAAAATTTGCTTTTATTCCGTTGTGTTAAAAAATCGCGTAAGGCTTCATCCAGCGGCTGGGCGGTGCTGAGCATCCTGTAGTAGATATGCTTGCCAAGTAATTGCATCCTGATAGCCTCTAAATGGCTTTTTAGTTTTTGCTGGTAGTCGGTTGCCTGTTGGGTATTTATTTCGATGGTCTCACCGGTTTCCAGGTCTTCTAATGAAGCATATCCGCCAAAGTCAAAATCAAGCTCATTTTTGCCCATGAGGTGAAATACTACCACTTCATGCTTTAAAGCCGTTAGTGAATCGAGTAGTTTATTTATTTCGCCATCCGCCTGGTACATATCGGTAACAAATACCAATAGCTCCTTACGTCCGTCGCCGGCAAATAACTCCTTGTAATGTACAGGCTGCGTGAACTTGCCATTGGGTTTAACCTGCTGCAGGTGATAAAACAGCCGCTGCAAATGTTGCGGATCGGGTTTGGATGCTAACGAAAACAAACCTCCATCCTGAAAAACATACAACCCTACCGAATCGCCCTGCAAATTGGATAGCCAGGCCAGCGATGCCACCAGAAAACGGGCATAGTCTATCTTTTTTATCCCGTTATCGTCATGATCCATAGATGCGCTGGCATCAACCAAAAACTTTACAGAAATACAGGTTTCTACCTCCGACTCGCGGATATAATACCGGTCGCTCCGGGCAAACATGCGCCAGTCCAGCCAGCGCAGGTCATCGCCAGGCTGATAGCTGCGATACTGGCTAAACTCCAGGCCTGGGCCCTTCACCTTGCTTTTGTTAAACCCATTCATAAAGCCATCAATAACCGTTTTCGCCAGTAACGGCAAATCCTTAATGGTCATTAATACTTTTGGATCAAGCATTTTGATTTCGGATTTGGGATGTTCGATATCGGATTTATTTTTTTCTGAACTCGGATTAAGCAGATTAATGGATTGACAGGAATAACAGAATTTAAGTGTTGAAGCAAATCAAAATCCAAAAAATCTGATAAATCTGTTTAATCCCGGTTCAGACAATGGCTTTACTTCTCTCTACCACCCTCACTAACTCCTCCGTCACTTTATCTGATGTAATACCCTCTGCCTCAGCCTTAAAGTTCATCAATATCCTATGCCGTAACACAGCCGGGGCCATAGCGTGGATATCTTCCATTAAAACGGAGTAACGTCCTTTTAATAAAGCACGTGCTTTGGCAGTTAAAATTAAAGCCTGCCCTGCCCGCGGGCCTGCACCCCAGCGCACCCATTCTTTTACATAGCTTACAGTGGTGGTATCGGGGCGGGTTGAGCGGATTACCTGGCTCACATATTTTACCAGGTCTTCGCTTATAGTAACCTGCCTTACCAGGGCCTGGGCCTGAATGATCTCTTCGGCGGTTATTACTGCCTTAACATCGGCTTTTTTGGTACCGGTGGTACGGTTCAGTACTTCAAACTCTTCCTGCTCGGTTGGGTATCCAATTTTTATCAGCAATAAAAAGCGATCTAACTGGGCTTCGGGTAATGGGTAAGTGCCGGCTTGTTCAATAGGGTTTTGGGTAGCCAGGATAAAAAACGGCTTATCTAACGGGTATGTTTGTCCGCCGTATGTTACCTCAAACTCCTGCATCGCTTCCAACAACGCCGATTGCGTTTTGGGTGGCGTTCGGTTAATTTCATCGGCCAGGATAATGTTGGCAAACAGCGGGCCTTTATTAAATTTAAAAAAACGTTTGCCTGTAGCATGGTCTTCCTCCAGTATCTCGGTGCCTATAATATCCGTAGGCATCAAATCGGGAGTAAACTGGATGCGCCTGAAGGCCAGGTGCAGCGCCTGCGACATAGTTTTTACGATGAGTGTTTTGGCCAGGCCGGGCACGCCCTCCAACAGGCAATGGCCTCCGGCTAAAAAGGCCACCAGCAACTCGTCCAGTATCGCATCTTGCCCCACTATTACTTTTTGAATTTCGCCTTTTAAAGCAGGCAATTTGGCAAGCAGCGCTTTTATATTATTTTCGGTCAGTTCCAACTTAATACGTTTTTAATGTACTCTCCCAATATATCACCCTTTTGATTAATAACCAGTATTTTTTATTAAAAATTAAATAAAGTATCCAAAACTTTACAAGCAATGCAAACAAATGTAGCATCAGCATAAAATATTGTACTACTTTTAAGGTTTTAAAACACGATGGCATTCAGCGGAAAATTTACGTTTACAAGGCTAAGTTACCACTCCGGCGATTGGGATACCGATCAGCGCATGCCATCAAACCTGCTCAATTCCCTGCTGGAGTATACCACAGTTCCTATTGATCAGCGGGAAAAAGTGATCCCCTTAAGCAGCGATGATATATTTTTGTACCCTTTTTGCTACCTGAGCGGCCACAAGCTTGTGCAGTTTGACACCAAAGAACGGGCGAATTTTAAAAAGTATGCAGAAAACGGTGGTTTTATTTTTGTGGATGACTGCAACCATGACATCGACGGACTTTTCGCCAAATCATTCGAAGCGCAAATGGCTGCTTTATTTGGTCCAACCGCGTTAAAGAAGATCCCCAACAATCATAAAATATACCATTCTTTTTTCTCTTTCGATAAAGGCCCCCCTACCACCAGCTTTGAATTAAATGGCTGGGGAGATGATTTGGTGCACGATTATTTAAAAGCCATTGAAATTAACGGGCGTATAGCCGTATTATATAGCAGCAAGGATTATGGTTGTGAATGGGACTATGATTATAGGAATAAGCGCTTCCTTGCTGAGGATAATACCAAGTTTGGGGTAAATATTATTATGTACGCGCTAAATTATTAACCCCGATAATTTGTTTGTTACCTGGATTTTAATTAATTTCCAAAACCTAAACAGATTGATCAATGATTAATGAATACTACATTTTAAGGCAGGGACAAAATGAAGGCCCGTATACACATACCCAGTTAATGGATATGAATATTAAAGCCGACGATTTCCTATTATCGCCCCTCGCCGAGGGCTTACAACACGCGGCAGATTTACCAGAATTTCAGGAATATTTCGTTTCAAAGGGAATAAATCCACCTAACCGGTACAATGTTGCCAGTTTTTGGTGGCGCCTGTTGGCTTTTGTTATTGATTATGTTATCGTAATATTGATACTGATCATATTTTTCGCGCTGATAAATGTTGCTGGGATATTTACGCACAATTCAATAAATTTAGATTCTCCGGACTCCGATCTTTTATTCCGGGTTATATTTTTCCTGGGCCTTGTTGCCTATAATTCCATTTTTGAGGCAACAAGCATGCAAGGCGGAATAGGCAAATTGATTTGCAAACTAATTGTTGTTGATGAAAGCGGCGAAAGGATAAGCTTTGGCAAAGCCCTATCACGCAATTTTAGCAAATTGTTATCCAGCTTCCTTTGCGGCGCAGGGTTTTTAACGGTTTTTTGGAACCCAATGAAGCAAGGATGGCATGACCAGGTCGCAAAAGCCTATGTAATAAGGAAATCATAAGATAATCCGTAACAAATCACGCGATCTAACTTCAAACACATAAATATTCAAACTTCGCTCATTATATTTAGGACTTAAAACTGACTGACCTTGAAAAGAAAAGATTTCCTTTACCTAACCGGAATGGGCATTAGTGCATCCATGCTTAGCAGGATCCCCGTTTTCGGTTCGCCCGTTTTACCCGGCCATGATATGAGCCCGGTTGACGTGGCCCTAAAAAAACGAATGGCCGATGTGGTTTTAAATGCTGCCCGGTCAAAAGGCGCCACTTATACCGATGTGCGTATAGGCCGCTACCTTAACCAGTTTGTGGTAACCCGCGAAAACAAAGTTGAAAATATAGTTGATACCCAATCGTACGGTATGGGTATCCGCGTTATTGCCAACGGTTGCTGGGGTTTTTCCGCTACGGATAAACTCGATAACGACAGCATAGCCAAAGCGGCCGAACTTGCCGTAGCTATCGCCAAAGAAAATGCCCGCATCCAAACCGACCCGGTACAGTTGGTGCCTCAAAAGGGCCATGGCGAAGTAAGCTGGAAAACGCCGATTGAACGCAACGCGTTTGAAGTGCCGATGAAAGAAAAAACAGATTTACTGCTATCCGTAAATGATGCAGCCATGAAAGGCGGTGCCAATTACGTAAACTCCATCCTGTTTTTAGTAAATGAGCAAAAATACTTTGCATCAACCGACGGTTCATATATCGACCAGGATATCCACCGCATCTGGCCTTTATTCGCGGTTACTAAAATAGATTCCAAAACCGGCAAATTTGAAACGCGCCAGTCGTTAAGCGCACCGCGCGGAATGGGCTATGAATACATGACCCCGCGCGAAAGCGACAAGATAAAAGGTGTAACAACCCTTTATAAAGACAGGTATGATATGCTGGAAGATGCCCGCGCGGCAGCTACCCAGGCCGATCAAAAACTGAAAGCAAAATCTGTTGAGGCAGGCAAATACGATTTGGTTTTAGATCCAAGCCACCTTTGGTTAACCATACACGAATCTGTTGGCCACCCTACCGAGCTTGACCGCGTATTAGGTTACGAAGCCAATTTTGCTGGTACCAGTTTCCTTACCCTGGATAAATGGGAATCAAAAAAATTCAATTTCGGTAGTAAAAATGTAAACATTGTAGCCGATAAAACCCAGGTTGGTTCACTTGGTGCTGTTGGTTATGATGATGAAGGTGTTGAGGCCAAAAAGTGGGATATTATTAAAGATGGTATTTTGGTTAACTACCAGGCCATTCGCGATCAGGCACATATCATTGGCTTAAAAGAATCGCAGGGCTGCTGTTATTCGCAAAGCTGGCAGGATGTGCAATTCCAGCGCATGGCCAACATATCCTTGCAACCCGGCAAAGTGCCTATGGGCGTAAATGATATGATCAAAAACGTAGAAAAAGGCATTTACATCATTGGCGATAGTTCGTTCTCGATAGATCAGCAACGGTATAACTTCCAGTTTAGCGGCCAGCTGTATTACGAGATCAAAAATGGCAAAATTGTAGGTATGCTGAATGATGTAGCTTACCAGTCAAACACCCAGGAGTTTTGGAACTCCTGCGCCGCAGTTTGCGATGCCAATGATTATCGCTTAGGCGGATCATTTTTTGATGGTAAAGGCCAGCCTATGCAGGCCAGCGCCGTATCTCATGGATCGTCCACAGCATTATTTAAAGGAGTTAACGTAATTAATACAGCAAGAAAAATTTAATATATGGCAATTTTAACAGAAGATGAATGCCGCGCGATATTAAAAAAGGCGCTGGGCTATTCAAAAGCCGATGAATGCGAGATCAACTTTGGCGGATCAGACTCGGGCAATATTAGGTACGCCCGTAATACAGTATCTACCAGTGGTTCGTTAAGCCAAACCAGTATGGTTATTTCATCAGCATTTGGTAAAAAACTGGGGGTGGTAACCACCAACGAATATGATGATGCCTCGGTTGAAAAGGCCGTTCGCTTATCTGAAGAACTGGCACAACTGGCGCCCGAAAACCCGGAGTTTGTATCCTTTTTAGGCCCGCAAACTTACGCACCACGTTCAAAAACCTTTGTGCCCGAAACAGCGACTATTACCCCAGCGCTGCGTACAGATATGGTGGGCAAAAGCCTGGATACAGCAAAAGAAAATAAATTAATAGCAGCAGGCTTTTTGCAAAACAGCGCGGGCTTTAGCTCGATGATGAATTCGCATGGCTTGTTCGCCTACAATACCTCTACAGATGTAAATTTCTCGGTAACCTTACGTTCCGAAGACGGTACAGGTTCGGGATACTCAACCAAGGGTTATAACGATGTGAGTAAACTGGATACACTGGCATTTACCAAAATAGCTGCTCAAAAAGCAACCGGCTCCAAAGGCGCCAAAGCTATTGAACCGGGAAAATACACGGTAATTTTAGAGCCCGCCGCCGGTATTGTATTACTTGAACAATTGTACGGCGGCCTTGATGCACGCAGCGCCGATGAAGGCCGCAGCTTTTTAAGCAAACCCGGCGGTAAAACCAAACTTGGCGAAAAAATGGTTGATGAAAGGGTAAACATTTACTCCGACCCATCGCACCCCGATTTGCCAACCGGCAGTTGGGCCGGCGATGGCCAACCGCAGGTGAAAAGAAGCTGGATTGAAAAAGGGGTAGTTAAAAACTTCACATACTCGCGTTACTGGGCTCAAAAGCAAGGCGTTAAATCTATTCCCAACCCCGATGGCATCATTATGGAGGGCGGCAATGCCACCCTGGAAGAATTGATAAAGGGCACCGAAAAAGGAATTTTGGTTACCCGCCTGTGGTATATCCGCCCGGTTGATCCGCAAACGCTGTTGTTTACCGGCCTTACCCGTGACGGTACATTTTATATCGAGAATGGACAAATCAAATTCCCGATCAAGAATTTAAGGTTTAACGAAAGCCCGGTTATCATGCTTAACAACCTGGATGCTTTGGGTAAATCCGAACGTACGGTAAGCGGCGAATCGGGCCAAAATGCCTTGATCCCTCCTATGCGGATCCGTGATTTTACTTTTACTTCGTTGTCAGACGCGGTGTAGAGATAAGATAGTGAGCGGTTGATTGGGTTAAATAAATGAGATGGTTTTGATACCAATCATCTTTAACCTAATCAACCAATCACTTAATCAACTATTCAGCCATTTTACCTAAATGAGAAGAAAAGACGACCTGCTTTGGAAAGGGGTTTTGGAAGATGTTTTTGACGATTTCCTGTGTTTTCTTAATCCTGAAGCTGCAGAGATTTTCGACTTTAATAGAGGTTTTGAATTCCTGGATAAAGAACTGGAACAAGTTTTCCCTCCGGATAACGACGAGTATTCGCCAAAGGTGATCGATAAACTGGTGAAAGTGTTTACCAAAGCGGGTAAGGAAGAATGGATTTTGGTACATGTGGAAGTACAGGGCCAATATCAAAAAGATTTTGCCAGCCGTATGTACACCTACTTTTACCGGATACTGGATAAATATCAAAAGCCCATAGTAGCCTACGCCATTTTTACCGAAGCCAATACCAAAGAAAGGCCAGACCATTACTCCATAGACTTTATGGGTACCAGCCTGCGTTATACATTTAACACCTACAAAATAGCCAACCAAAACGACGAGGAGTTACGTGCCAGCAATAACCCTTTCGCCCTGGTGGTGCTTACAGCTAAGGCCGCATTTGCAGGCAAAGATTTGAAAAACAGCGTAGAACGGGATGAATTACTGTTGAACTTAAAGCTTAACCTGACCAGGCTATTGCTGGCCAAGCAGATAGCAAAAGAAAAAATAAGGGTACTGATGAATTTTTTAAGGTATTACATACGCTTTGAAAACCCGGAGATAAACACTAAATTTGAACAACAGGTAGAAATTTTAACAGAAAGGACTAACACCATGGGTATTGAAGAACTTTTATTGGATAGAGCCGAGAAAAGAGGTGAGAGAAAAGGCGAAAAAAAGGGTGAAGTAAAAGGCAGAAATGAAGGCGAAAAAGCAAAAGCCATTGCTATTGCCCGCGAAATGAAAAAAGAGGGTTTGCCTGTTGCCCAGATCGAAAAATTCACCGGCCTTTCGGCTAAGGAAATAGAAAAATTGTAACTAAGCTAAGCTCTATAAACTTGCAAAAATTGCCGCTATAGCATGCTGGCTAATGATGAAGCCCGATCTCATTAAAAAGTTCGGGCTTTATTGTGGGTAAATGTTACCATCCGTCCTATTGTATCTTTCATCCGGGTAACCGAACATTCTTTGTCAATCAATTGTTTCGCCTGATATTGACAGGTTCATATCTACCAAAACCGCACATAGATAGCCGACAGAAACAGCAATATTACCGCAATAAGCACTATCGATGACGACTTCAATTTAAACATGCTTTTATCAACCTCGATAGATTTTGCATTAACCGCGGGGCCAAATAAGCTCACTAAAACCATCACACCAAAAGTTGTGAGGAACGACCAGCCAAGGCATATGAAAAAAGGAATTTCGTAAACACCGGCTGGGTTTATAAACGCCGAGTATAACCAGGTTTCGGGCCCGAAAACCTTAACCGCAAACTGGTTAAAAAACACCGAAGCCGCAAAGCCAGTCAGGATGCCTATTATGGCCGCCTCGCCGGTGGTGCGTTTCCAGAACATACCCAACAGGAATGTAGCTAACACGCCCGGGCTCACAAAGCTGCTGTATTTTTGAACAAAGGTATAACCGCCCTCGCCACTGATGCCCAGCATATCGTTCCAGGTAAAGGCCACGGCAATTACAAGGCTGCACACAATAACTATGCGCCCTACCCAAACCATATTGCGCTCGGTAGCTTTGGTGCTCATGTAATTTTTATAAACGTCCAGCGTAAAAATTGTTGAAATACTGTTAACCTTACCAGCAATCGAGGCCACAATTGCCGCCGTTAACACGGCAAGCGATAAACCTTTTAAACCCGAAGGCAAAAAGGATAATATAGCCGAGTAAGCGCCGTCTTTTTTACCGCCAACAAGCATTGGCAAATCGCCGTGTTTGTACAATACAAAAGCTACAATGCCCGGCAGCATTACAATAACCGGCATCAGGATTTTAAGCAAACTGGCAAACAGGATACCCGTACGGGCAGTATGCAAATTGGCTCCCAATGCACGTTGTGTTATATATTGGTTACAGCCCCAATAGTTTAGGTTGCTTATCCATTGGCCTCCTGCGTACATCGCGAAGCCGGGCAGTATTAAGTATTTACTTATAGTTTCTACAGATGCTCCATGAGCAGGCTTTTTAAAGATGAGGTGGAAGTGATCGGGCGAATCTTTCAGGATGAGTTTTAAACCGGTAAGCGCGTTTTGGCCGAAACCAAATTTATCACTCACAATAGTTAGCGATAAATACGTAATGGCAAGCCCACCAATAATGAGCACCGCAACCTGCACCACATCGGTATAACCAACTACCTGCATGCCACCAAGTGCGATGATTACTCCAAATATGGCCAGACCAATCATAATTTCGTGCAAATACCCGCCGCCAAGCAAACCGTTAATGGCCAGTGCACCAAGGTATAAAATGGCAGTAAGGTTAATAAATATGTACAGCGCCAGCCAGAATATCGACATCACCAGCGCCACTCCGCTGTTATACCTGTCTTTCAGGAATTGCGGCATGGTGTAAATTTTATTTTTGATATATACCGGCATAAAAAATACCGCTACAATAATCAGCGTGGCTGCGCCCAGCCATTCGTAAACGGCTACGGCAATGCCTGCAAAAAAACCATCGCCGCTCATGCCTATAAATTGCTCGGCCGAGATATTTGATGCGATGATAGATGCCCCTATAGCCCACCAGGTAAGTGACCCTTCGGCCAGGAAAAAGCTATGCGAACTGGAATTGGTCTCTGCTTTTTTACGGCGATAAACCAGGTAACCATAAACGGAAACCAAAACGAAATAAGTAAAAAATACGATCAGATCGCCTATGGAAATGTACTTCAGCATGTTTGTTTTTGCAATGGGAATTAGGTTATACCCGGTTCAATTCTCAAATCTATAAAATAAAATGGACTGACAATGGTTTACGCTTATCAAATGTCAATGATACAGCTTTAGTAATTTCTTTACCGCTATAGTATCCCTTGATACGCCCCGGCCGGATGTTTCTTTTAACTTGCTCATAAGTTTATAATTTTATTAAAGGAAATGCAATTGGTAAACAGTTCCTTATGGCTATAAAATCCAAACATGCTTAATTACTACTATACATTTGGCAAAATCATATTATTTATTTGCTTAAACGTTTAACTAAATTAGCGCCCTTATAATATCAGATAATTTACATTACACCATTATGGCTGATACACCCAAAAGCGACAAAGTAGACATGAAGACACTGGCCAAAGTGCTCAATGTATCTATCGCCACTGTATCAAAAGCCCTTAGGGATAGCCATGACATCGGTCCCGAAACCAAGCTGAAAGTAATTGAAGCCGCCCGTAAGCTCAATTACGTGCCCAACCCCTATGCCAGCAGTCTCCGTAAAAAAGCCAGCAACACTATTGCCATTATTATCCCCGAGATTGCCGACAGCTTTTTTAGCCAGGCCATCAATGGTATTGAAAGCATAGTAGCCATAAAAAAATACCATACACTGATTTACCTTACTCATGACAGTTACGAGCGCGAAGCCTACATGTTTGGCGAACTTGCCAGCGGCCGGGTTGATGGGGTAATTATGTCAGTAGCCAGCAACACAGAAGATACCAGCCATATTAAAACCCTGCAGCAGGCAGGCGTGCCCATCGTATTTTTTGACCGGGTTTTTGATGACCTGAATTCGGTAAAAATCACCACCGACGACCTGAACAGTGCATACACAGCCACTAATCATTTGCTGGATGCAGGTTGTAAAAACATCTCGCTCGTTACCATCAAAGGTTACCCCTCCATCCTATCGGCCAGGGAACAAGGCTATAAAAAGGCTTTGGCCGAACGGGGCATCCAGCCAAAGGAATCAGGCATGGTTACCTGTTCAAATAAATATAACAACGAAAATGTTGAAGTAATAAAAGAACATCTTACACTTCAAAAGCCGGATGGTATTATTGCTACGGTTGAACACCTGGCCACATCAACCTACCTGGCCTGTAATGAATTAAAGCTAAACATTCCGCGGGATGTTAAAGTGGTTTGCTTTACCAACCAGATAACGGCCCCCATCCTGAACCCGCCGCTCACAACCATTTTGCAGCCCGCATTTGATATGGGCAAAAAAGCCGCGCAATTATTATTTGACCACCTGGCCGGTAAAGCGGCTGAAAACAATAAAGAGATAGTTTTACCATCAACGCTTGTGATAAGGGAATCTTCAATTAGTGAATTAGCGAATTATTGATTTTTTCAGATTGGGAGAACCGAATAAAATCAAGAATACCACTTAAATTGAATTCACCCCAAAAATTGGGCGATACCTGCGGCCCGGGCTGTCTGTTCATACGCCTTCAAGGCCTTACACACGGGCAGGTATCCACGCCCATCCCTATCGCATTGTCTGAACCGGGATTGAACAGATTTGTCTGATTTTTTGGATTTTGATTATCTTGGCGGCCATTTTACTCACAACTCAAACCTACCCACGATACACCAGCTTCCCGTTCACTATGGTTGCCTGGATATTTATCTGTTCGTCAAAGATGGCGATGTCGGCATCAAGGCCTTCAATCAAAGCGCCTTTACGGTCATCTACCCCCATAATCGTTGCCGGGTTTTTGGTCATCATTTTTACGACTTCGGGCAGTGGCACGTCGGCCATTGTCATCATCGTACGTACCAGCCTGTCGCAGGTGGCCACACTGCCGGCAAATGAGCTGCGGTCGGGCAGTTTGGCTACGCCGTCTTCTACAAGAACTTTTAAACCGGTATCCTTATTGCCCAGTACGCTATCACCTTCGGGCATACCCGCCGCCCGCATGGCGTCGGTGATGAGCGCTATTCTATCCGGCCCTTTAATTTTGTAAACCAGTTTTAATAAGGGCGCTGGCAAATGAATACCATCGGCAATAACCTCCACATCCATAGCATCAATCAAAAAAGCGGCTTCAATAACCCCGGCGTAACGGTAGGCATTGCGCCTGGTTACACCCGACATGCCAGAATATAAATGCGTTGCCAGCGTGTAACCATTTTCAAAAGCTAAGGCAACTTCCTCGTAAATAGCATCGGTATGAGCCAAAGCGGGCATAATACCGTTGGCCTGCAGGTATTTGGCAAACTTAATTGCGCCCGGCAGTTCCGGTGCAGCGCTCCAGCGTTTGATAGCTTTGGAGTAAGCAATAATCTCTTTATACTCTTCCTCGTCGGGATTGCGGATATAGCGCGGGTCCTGTGCGCCGCGCTGGTTCATGGCAAAATAAGGCCCTTCCAGGTGCATACCTAAAAATTGCGCCCCCATGGTATTTTTAGCATCAGCACTGGCATACAGATCAAGCGTTTTGAGCAGGTCGGCCTTTTCGGCGGTTAGGGTTGTAGGCACCATCGCTGTGGTGCCATAGCTGGCATGTGTACGGGCTATCTCCAGGAAAGCTTCCTTGTTGCCATCCATAAAATCGTGGCCACCACCGCCATGCACATGGATATCAATAAAGCCCGGCGAAACATAGTTACCATGGGCGTCGATTACCTGGGCATCCCGTGCGTCAATATCGCGTTGGGATATAGCCGCTATCTTTGTTTGGTTGATGAGTATAGTGCCGTTAATGATGCCCTTGGGCGTGATGATCCGGCCGTTTGTGATCTTTACTTGCTTGTTCATTTGCTGATAGGCCTACAAGTTAAGCTGATTTGGCGAAACTTAGAGTATAAGCATTAAAAAAGCAGGGCAAACGCATCAAGTTGGGTTAACATAACTTAACACATTTCAGATAAAACGCTTACAAATACCTTATAATCAACTATTTATATTTAACCATGGTTAACACTGAACTGTAATGCTCATATCTTCCCGCGCCATAAGCTTATTCCGTTAGCTGTTATTAAATAACAACTTTTTGCAGTTAACCATTTAGATTTGTTTGCTCTGATTAAAAAAGTAACAAGGCGCTTTATTTAAACCAAATGGATTGTGTAAAAGCGCCATCAGCGGCGGCATCCCATATTTCCAAACGTGCCCATTTGCGGCCTTTAAGGTTTTCTGTTAAGGTAAATAACCTGCTGTCAAATGCTTCGGTTGCATCAAGGTTAACGCGTTTGCGGAAAACCTGCTTACCATCGCCAGATATAATTTCGGCAAAATTGAGCGGGAATGTCCAGCTGGTTTTAAACGAGATGTGGCATTGCCCATTGGCAGGCAGGGCAACAGTTTCGCCAGACGACCGGCCATTTATTTTAAAATCTTCAATCAATACTTCGCCGGTGGTTGAAAAGAATTTCCCCTGCTGCAACACATTCAAAACCTGCTGCCAGCCTTGTTTATATTCCGGTTGTTTATCCAGTTTCAGGTAATTGATATTCATGTGGGCATACATTTCATTTTCCGATTCAATGCTGAACAAGTCGGCTTCCGAGAGCACTTTTTTATGCAGGCCCCAGTTATTCATATCGTCCATCAAATCCAGCACCCGCTTCCCCAACCTCGGTTGTGACAAATCGGCCGGCATGGCCTTCCAGGCCGCACCTAAAAACCTGTCTGACAGAAAAAAATCTTCGTTTTTATAGGTATCCGGAAACCCTGTTGATCCTTTGGTACGGGCATGGGCGGTCCAGGCCAGCCCATTTTCGGCTTGCAGCAGCCTCTGCATATCGTTTTTATCACCAATATGGTAAACCTTGCCATGTTCGGCATCGGTAGTTTCGAACGGCGTACCCTGTTTCCTGTCCATAATCCAGTAAACCGGTTTTGGGAAAAACTCCAGCCAGTGGCCTCCAAAAAACTCATTCGGCTCTTCGCCTGGCAACAACAAAAAATTTGATGAGGATAAGCGGGCGCATTGCTCAAACAAAGTTTTCAATTCCTGCAAGCGTTGTTCGCCGGGACCCTTAGGGTGGCCAGTATAGTGAAATTCGGCCAGGTGCACCATATTTACGCCAAGCTGTTTAAACACTTTTACAAAGCCGGGGCTGTCGGGTACAGGCTTACCTTTAAGCACCACACTCATAATAAACTCATTATGAAAATGGCTGGCCATGGTTTTGTAGCCCGGCAAGGGTTTATAGCTGTCATTATGTGTAAATTGCCTCACATGAGCTATCAACGCCGGTGCGCCATTACTACCTAACAGGCAAAAAAAGTTAAGTCGTTGTTTTGTTCCCGGCGGTGCGTTAAACCAGGGTACATAACGTTTATCACCATTTAATTCCTGCCGTATACCAATGCCAAAGCCGTCGAGCATTTGGCGGTAATTGTTGCCGTACCACACAAATTTGAGGTTAAAAGCTTCATCTAATGGGTAAAAGTATTGGTGCGGCGCCGGGAAAACCGCAATGCTCCCTTTATCATTTGTGCCGATGATTGCACGATACTTTACGGCTATGTTTTTAGCGGTATCAGGCTGATTAATAACTGCTGTTTGCAGCTTTTCGTAAACATCGCTGTAGCTGATGTTTTTTACAGGCCGCTCCTTCCCCACCAAACCGGCATCATACAATATCGCTGTCGAATCTTTTTGGGTTGATACAACGACGGCTATGTTTAACAGGGGCTGCCCGTTATAGAGTGTTATCTGCAGGTCGCCCTTAAAATTGGGGGCTTCTGCCCCACTCATCGTAATTACAGTTCGTGACCCCGAGCTATTTACGTTGATATCCCTTTTATGAAAGTCAACTTTATAGGATTGATGCGGTTTTAGGGGAACCTTATCAAAAAATATATTCCATCCGTTTTGGGACACCAGATCGCGCTTGCCTTCGGAGATAATGAACTGCGGATCGACGTTTTGGATAATGGTTTGGTATACGCCGTCTTTACTTAATCCGATGCTGTTGAATAATGGTTCGTCATTTTTCAGATTCAATACCAGCCGGCCGTTGTTGCCCTGGCCCGTGGGCCAGGTTATGGTAAATCGGGTGCCGGTGGTGCTTACGAGTACTCCAGTGCTGGTTTTAAACTTTTTTTGTTTGATGATCTGCGCTGATGCTATATCAACAAGCAGCAAGCCCATTAAACCAAGGCAGGCAGCAACTAAGTAATTATTCTTTTTAACCCTCATCGCTATTTATTTAACAAATGCAGTGGCTATTGGCGAAAAAATGGCAAATCGACAAAAACTTACGAAGTTTTTAAAACTTCGTAAGTTTGGGATTTTCAAACATGTCATGGGTACCTCCTAATCTGCACATCTAAAATCTGACATCTGCACATTTGACATCTGCACATCTGAAATCTATTTTCCCCGTCCTGTCAGGCTTTTAATCAGTTCTGTTTCTTCAGTTTTATATGGCGTGCCATCTTTGTGAAAAATATCATGGAACCACAGTTTTGGTTCGGCGCCATCGGGCATTGGGGTATCCCAGGCATAAATGGTATTGGTTTTGCCGGTTACAAAGCCCCAGTTTATGGCGCCTACGTTTTCTTTTTTCAGCATAGGCAATACGGTTGCAAATGTGCTGTTACGCGGGCGGGCCATATATTCGGTGCAGATTAGAGGGCGGCCAATCATTTTCAGGAATTGAACAGTTTTTAGGTGATCATCAACCGGCGAATAATCGTGATAAGTAGTTACATCCGAATTAGCTACCTGGAACTTGTTTAAATCCTCTAATCCCCACGACCATACACCTGCGCTCACCGGCTGGCTTGGGTTTACCTGGCGGGCCCATTTAAATACGTTTTTAAGCAACGGCAAACTTTTGTTCCCTTTACCGGAGTTGCCTGGCTCGTTATATAAATCCCAAAGTAATATGCGCTTGTCTGCCTTAAAAGTGGTTAATACATCCTTCACGTATTTTTCCAGTACCGGAGAATTAGCCATCTCTTCGGATGCCGGCTGGCCGGGGTCCTGCGCCCAGCCTGAATTGTGGATGCCAGGTTTTGGCTCGGGTTGTTTACCTGTTTTTGGTACTTTGTTCCAGCAATCGTCAAAAAATACAAACATGGTTTTAATGCCGTGTTTGCTGGATATGGCCAGGTATTCGTCCACCCGTTTTTTAAAGCCGGCCGGATCTTGCTGCCAGGCCAGGTGATGCAAAAACACCCGCATTACATTCATGCCAATACCTTGCGCATAGCCCAGTTCCTTATCAATAGTCTTCGGGTCGAAGGTATCGGCCTGCCACATTTCCAATTGGTTAATGGCGTTACTGGTTATAAAATCGCTACCTACCAGCCATTGGTTTTTGGCGTACCAGGCGCTGGCTTTTTGCGGGCTCCAAACGGGTGCTATTGCTTTTTGCTGGGCCGATAGCTTCATGCTCAATGGCATTATTAAAGCGATGGCCAATACTTTTAGTTTAGTTTGCATGTATAAGTGTTTAATAGTTTAATTCAATTTTTTATCGGTCAAATGTCCCTTTATCATCCAGATAGCGTTGCTGCCATAAGCATCAGTTGATGTTAAGGCGATAATGGTATCATCATTAAGCACACACAGCGAATTCCACAAGCCATGCTTGTTTAAAGGTACGGTAAATGGCGTGCTCATATTTTTAAAGTTTTTAGCATTATCATCACCAACAGCCACCCGCATACAGGCCAAATCGCCGTTATTATCCCGGTTTTGTGTGCTTTGGTACGATAGAATAGTTTGCCCGCTGTGCAACTGCCGCAGATAAGGTGCGCCGGCATAAACCGCCTGTGGCAACCCGGGTGTAAGTGCGTAAGTACGTTCCGCATCGCCAGGGCCAACGGTTTTTTGCCAGTTTTGCGCAATGCTGTTGCGAATGATGGAGGGTTTAAACTGGCCGCCGCTATTATCTTCAATGGAAAACACTATCTCACCTGTCCCCTTTAACAAAACAGGCACAGGCATCCCGTCGCGGTGGCCGGGTGTGAATGCTACAATCTCGGGTTTCTTTGTCCAGCTAAGGCCACCATCGTACGATCTGAAAAGCGAAATATTTTGCTCATTCGATTGCGTAAAGATCCCCTCGTCTGAATAAAACAACTGAATTTCGCCGGATGGCAACTGCAATTGCGACGGCTCCCAGCAACCATCCTCAAACCGGTAGCCGGTCTGGTATATCAAACGCTCATCTGTCCAGGTTTTACCTTCATCATAGCTTTTTTTGGTGATGATGGCGAAGTGTTTAGTAGTGTCTGCCACGCCATTTACTTTGTGCGGCCGGGGATTATAGGATACCAGCAGCGAGTGGTCTTTCAACTCCAAAATATCAGGAACGGCCATATTAACACCCGGAACCGATGAAGCCACTTTTACCGGGGCAAGCCAGGTTTCGCCAAGGTTGGTACTTACGGTACTTTGTATCCCGCCGTCGCCTTCATAAACACAAAGCAGATGACCATTACTGAGTTGTATGGCACGGGCATAGTTGCCACCACGTGCAGATACCCGTTTTATCGTCGACTGATCCCACGCGATATCCACCTGATCACTTACTTTCACAGGCATTTTTTCTTGTCCGCAGGCCATCAGCGGAATTAACATACCAACAAGCCATATCTTTGTTATTCCCATCTTCATCATCCGTCAGTTTACAATATCGGCCAGCCAAAAATTAAAAGGTTTATCCCTGTCGCACACCAGCGTATTGCCGTCAAATTCCAATTCGGCAGCGTGTATAGATGTGCGCCTGGTGCTGTATGAGTATGCCCCGTCCTTATCCAATCCGCCGTCATCACCATGTGTTTTACGGCCGGGGTGCGTAAAATAAATGATGTACGCATGGTCGCCACTCACCACTACATCGGCATGGGCACCGGTTGGCGTATCCTCGTTACGATGACCGGGCTTATCCAGAACCAGCCCCTGGTGTTCCCAGGTTTGCGCATCTTTTGAACGGTAAACGCGCTGGCCCTGCCATTCGTCGGTTATCATCCAGTAAAAGTTTTTAAACCAGAATATCTTGGGCCCTTCGTGCGCACGCCCACCTATTGCTGGTTTATCGTCAACCTTCCAATTCACCAGGTCCGTACTTTGGGCTGTCATGGTTATACTGTTCAGCTTTTGATCTTTATACCACATGTGCCATTTTCCATCGGACAGTTTTATCAGCGTTGGGTCGATGATATTATGATCGGGCAGATGAAGGGGGCCTTCATATTTCCAGTCCCACAGGTTTTTACTGGTGTAATGTACCAGGTGCGAATCGCCGCCCCACTGGCTGTAAACACCTTTGATATAAACTACAAACATATGGTAGACGCCGTTTTGGTAAACAACATCGGGAGCCCAGAAAGTATTCTGGCCCTGCCCGTGCTCCAAATTAAGTGCCCCCTTGTATACCCAGCTATGCCCATGATCTTTTGACACGGCTACACCTATTGCTGTGCCATAACAATAGGCCACACCCGGCGCTTGTACATTTGCCCGGCGCTGGGTATACAGCATCGTCCACTCCTTTTCGGCACGGTTAAACACCAATACCGGGTCGGCAGCGCCATCATAAATGGGGTCGCGATACAGGGGCGATGGTGGTTGCATTGTGATAGCCCCATCCTTAGGTTGAGCCACAACGGTTAAACACATCGTTACCGACGCGGTGAATGCTGTTATAAATTTAAAGCCTTTCATTAGCTGTTATACTTACTCTGCTACCGGGAACGACGAGATCCTTAGCCTTGCCCCGCCCATGGGCACCAATGTTAAATTAACTGTTGGCTGGCTGGTTTTAACCGGGCTTTGAGGCAGCACACCACAAAGGCCATACTGATCAAGTGCCCAGCCGGGAATTTGTTTACCTTTTGTTTTTAACTCAATGGGGGCGTTAGCATTTGTAAACGGATTATTGTCCTTTGGCCATGCACGATGAATAATTTCAATTGATTTCTCAGGATGTTCCTGGTCAATTACCAAACCATAATTCCAATCAGATGCGGCGTGAATTTCAAACGATGGCCATTTTTGCGGATCGGCTGTAGGCTGCCAGTGCGAATCGCCCTGGGTTGTGGTACGGCTATCTTCCTTGGTGTATTGCTCATCAATTTTGAGCGAATAAGTTAGCGGACCGTAATTTACGCTCACGCTATTCTTATTTTGCTCCCACTGGCGTACTTTTAGTTGCATAGGTAGATGCAGGGTTATTTTATCGCCGTTTTTCCAGGTTTTAGCTAATTTGATATAGTCGCCGGTGGTTGAGCTCAATTTTACCGGGATGCCGTTTACCTTTACCGATGCAGCTTTACACCACCCAGGGATGCGCAGGTAAAGCGGAAAAGCAATAGTTTTTGACGCATTTACGGTAAAGCTCACCTCGTCTTCAAAAGGATACTTAGTGGTTTCCACAATATTTACATTTACGCCTTTGCCGACTTTTGCCGATACCTGCCCTTGGGTATACAGCTGTGCTGCTATGCCATTATCGGGGGTAGCCATCCAGCTGTTTTCGGCATAGTATACCCAGCCCGCCGCGTGGTTGTGCTGGCAGCAGCGGCTGCTAAAAGGATTCATCATCAAAAACGGACCTTCATTGGCAATGCCGGGGCTGTGGTTTTTGCCATCGCTAAGCACCATGTTAGGCGCGGTTAAATACCTCAACGAACGATAATCGGGCATAAAGGCTGCCGAAAACGTGTTGAATGCCACATCCTCGCAGTTGGATGCCCAAAAGGTATCGCCGGTTGATCCTAACAGCATTTGATCTGATGTCATTTGCTCAACCATGCCACAGGTTTCCACGGCCTGGCGTGGGTCGTCATAACCTTTGCGGGCATTTTCATCGGCGCCAAACATGCCGCCGGGTACCTGGCCATATATTTTACGGATAAGGCTAAAATCGTTATAAGTAGCGGCCAAATCCTTTGAATCATGGCTCTGCAGGTAAAAAGTTGCCGGTTCGCGAAAGCATTGGGCTACGTTTACATTATGCCAGTTGGGCAGGTTATTGGCTTGGCGCCAGTTAGCGGTATTTTTATCCAGTTTGGCAGCTAAATCCAGCAGAAATTTATCGCCGGTACGGTTGTACAACCAATAAACGCTCAGCATATTATCGCCGCCACGGCTTTTTTCCCAATAATCTTCTAAAAACTGATCGTCGGGTACCGATAACTCGTACCTGAAATATTTGGTCATGAAGGGGATAACCCGCGGATCTTTAGAGTATTCGTAATAAGATTGCAGGCACCAAAGCATAGGCATGTTTGTCCACAGATCGCGGTTACCTTTATTGGTACGGGCCGGGCCAAAATCGCCATTATCGCGCTGGTTATTTAATACCGCGTCAATCCAGAATTTGGCTTCTTTAATAATCTTTTGATCGCCCAGCATATAGCCAATATTGGCGTAGCCTTTTAGCCAGTAAGGTAATTCTTCCCAACCGTATTCGCCTTTACCTTCTTTATTTAGCCAGGCATTGTTGGTTTTTGATAGCCAAACGCTTATTTCGCCCAGGTTACCGGTAAGGCCATCGCGCTGCAATTCCAACGCTTTTTTTAGCCAGCCACCTGCTTTTATGCTGCCTACCGGCAGCTTGGTAAAATATTCGTGCTGCAACGGCGCCCGGTTATTAACGTAATTGGCGTTCACCTGCTGGTTATTAACCTTTGCTACTACCGATGCCTTTACTGCTTGAGCCGATGCTGTGTAAACACTGCCGCATATTGCTAAAACAGTCAAGCAGATCACTTTGCCTACTCTATTCATATTATTCATTGTGAAATATATTATTTGCAACTATTTGGCCTTCTTCAGTTCTCTCAAAAGGCTGCTACTCTATGTAAATATCGCTTGAACAATAATAAACGATGTCATTTCGAACGAGGTACGAGGAGAAATCCTATGCGACTTGCTCTGCACATGCTTCGCGGAATGCAGGGCGTAGAAGATTTCTCTTTCGCTCCCCACACATTACTACGCTCGCTCTATCGAAATGACAACTTCTTTTTATATTAACTCTAAAAAGAGACTTTAGTCGCCGCTAAATCGTTCCTATCATTTATTTCACCAACGCCGGATCGTAAAGTTTCACGTTTTCTTTGTGTAACAATTCTACAGGCATTTTAATCACTTTACGATCATAAGTCATAAAACCGTTAACCTCTCCTTCTACGTCGGTTGTTTGCGTATATACTGCAGCCGAAAGGCCAAGTTTTATAAGTTCCTGCAATCTATCGGTAAAGGTGATATAACGTTTTAGCAGGTCGTCGCCATTTTTAAAGTTCTGATAGCCCCAATTTTTGTTGGCTTGCCAGGTATGCCCGTCAACAGGCCAGCCAAGGCCGCCAAACTCACCCAGTACCACTGCTTTGGTTTTACCAAAAATCTCAGGGCGCGGCATTGCGGGGTGCGGGTAGTTATGTAAATCAACAATATTTCCGGTATCGTAAAAGTTACCACCGCTTGCACTGTTCACCAGCCGCGACGGGTCTTTTTTCATTGTCCATTCTGTAATTTCAACCGTTTTAAATTGTCCCCAGGCCTCGTTAAAAGGTGTCCATACCACAATGCAGGGGTAGTTGTATAATGAGTTGATGATGGCGTTCCACTCCTTGCGGTAGTAACCTTCAGATTCGGGCGTACGCTGCTGATCGGTTTGGCCGTCTAACACGCCGGGGCGGTTTTCCCAGTGATTACCCAAATCGCCGCTTGGCATATCCTGCCAAAGCAGCATGCCTGTTTTATCGCAATAGTTATAATAGCGGGCGGGCTCAACCTTAATGTGCTTACGGATCATGTTAAAACCCATTGCTTTTAATTGGTCAATATCGTAGCTCATGGCCTCGTAAGTTGGCGGGGTGTACAAGCCATCGGGCCACCAGCCCTGGTCAAGCGGGCCGTATTCAAATACAAACTTGTTGTTTAGCAACATACGTTGCACGCCATTAGCATCGGCACCAAGAGAAATTTTGCGCATGGCAAAGTAGCTTTTCACTTCATCAACCGGCTTGCCTTTGCGGATAACAGCCACCTGCAAATCGTACAGGAAAGGATCTGTTGTCGACCATAATTTTTCGTCCTTTATATTCAATACAGCGTCAGCGCCTGCATCAACTGTTTTTTCGTCTACTTTGGTTTTACCATCCCAGGCAGTTATTTTCAATAGGTCGCCGGGCTGGCCATCGGTTACTTCGGCCGAAACCGTTAGCGTGTGATTATCAATATCGGGGGTTTGTTTGGTGGCTTCGATATGCGTTTTGGCAACGCCTTCCAGCCAAACTGTTTGCCATATACCGGTTACAGGCGTATACCAGATCCCTTCGGGACTTTTAACCTGTTTACCACGTGGTTGCGGGCCGTCATTTGTTGGGTCCCACACGCTCACTTTAATTTCTTGTTTTGCACCGCCTTTTAAATAAGGGGTGATATTGAATGTAAAGGGGTCGAAACCGCCTTCGTGCTTACCGGCGCTAACGCCGTTTACAAAAACTTCGGTACGCCAGTCAACAGCGCCAAAGTGTAGTAATACATCTTTACCTTTTAATGTTTTATTGAGGGTGATGGTAGTTTTATACCATAACATGCTGTCCTTCCCCACCGTTTTGCCAACGCCTGAAAGGGCAGACTCGACGGCGAAAGGAACCAATATCTTACCTTCATACCTGGCAGGGCCTGCGATACTTTTTTGTACTATGGCGTAATCCCACAGTCCATTCAGATTTTGCCAGTTACCCCTTACCAGCTGCGGACGCGGATACTCGGGCAGCGGTGCATTTGGGTCAACCTTGTCGGCCCAGGGTGTTGTTATTTTTGTTTTGATAAGGTGCCAGCTACTTTGCTGCGCATTAGCCGATAAACAGGCCGCAGTAAAAACCGCAAGGCATAAATTTAGTTTTTTCATTAGTTATATTAAGAGATAAAAAGCATCAAGTAGTTAGTAGTAAGTATCAGGGCTTTGGCAAATGTATGGCATCACACAATTACTGCTGGTATCAATACTGTTGCATAAGCATAATATTAAAAATTTGGATACGTCAAATCAGCTGCCTAATACTAAAAGTTAACCCATTGAAAAAAGGGGCCGCACCGCACAGTACGACCCCGAACCAATTATTAACTTAGAAGGACACTTTCACTAAAGGCGAGAATATCATATCCTCAACTCCGCTTATTTTAATACCAACCCTGGCAAATACATAATTTTGTGTTGGTGACAGCGAAGGTACACCAACACTCATGCTGATGTTACTCAAGCTGGCAATATCCGATCCGTTAAGCTGTGTTGAAGCTACCTGGTCGCCGCCCGATACAAACTGGGTTTTGTTGATATACAGGTTCACCCTGTCAATGCCTTTTGCATTGGCGTCGGTTATTACTTTTTCGATATTAAAAGTAGCCGTAACTGTTTTACTTGCGGCGGTTATTTTGGCATTGCGCACCATGTAATATGGCATTACCTCAATATCCATGGTTTTATTGCCGCTTATAGTCACCGCTATGGTATCGCGCTTGCCGGCAGATAACTCTTTCCACATGAACGGGCCCTGATTTGCAGGAATTGTGAATTTATAGTTACCGTTGAAAAGCAAAGTTGAATAATTGCCTTCCTGGTCAAACGTGCCTACTATTGGCGCTAATTTTCCAAAACCGGACTGATACAAGTTGAAAGGCACCTGGTTATACTCCACATTCACAGGGTCGCCCTTATAGGTTAACCTCCCGTTAAATGTTGCGGATGGCGCAGCATAATTATCTTTTTTACAACCCGTAGCTGTAAGCAAGAGTGCTATGATGATATGATGAAATTTTATTTTCATGATCTTAGTTTAATAAATACTATTGATTTGGTTGTTTAACAATTTTAGGATTAGCCGATAATACGTTATCACCAATTTGTGAATAATAATTACCTAACTGGAACCTGTTTGCACCTGTTACAGAACTTGGTTTAACTTCTTTAAACAGCCATTTACCATTATTGGCATTGCCGGGGTTGTAATATTTATATGGCCATAACCCAAATGGTTGTGTGTTGCGTTTAGCCGCCTGGCCAATATTGGTAACCAGGTCGGTAACGGTCATTTGATTACCATCCCATACCACGGTTGCCAATCTCCAGCGTTTCATATCAAACAAGGTATGTCCTTCAAAGGCCAGCTCTACCCTACGCTCGTGTACAATGCGATCAAAATAGTTAGCGGCTGTTAACACCAGTGGTGTATTAAGGCCTGCCCTTGCGCGTACCTGGTTAATATAGGTTGATGCCGTTGTATAGTCGCCTAACTCGGCAGCAGCTTCGGCACCGTTAAGCAACACCTCGGCATAACGGTAACGAATAAAGTTAACATCGCTACCACGACCACGACGACCGGAACCAATTGTTGGATCAAGATATTTACGAACATAGAAACCGGTTTGCGTTCTGAATTCCAAACCGTTAACAGGCCCATCCTTACCTACTACCTGTACCGGCGTAGTTGTACCCGGAAGCGGCTTAAGTTGTACAGCATCGCCGCTGGTAAGTATGCTGCCATCAGCCAGCTGGTAACCAGCCCAAACATCAGTACGTTTACCTTTAAATAAACCGTTTGGCAATAATACTGTGCCTGCTAACCTTGCATCCCTGCCAGCAAAAGCATCCAGCTGATTATCGTAGTAAATAGGGTTACCAGAGCCGTCTTTAGTTGCGATTGGCGCATAGGTATTATCCAGTTTTTCGTACGCTTCAACCAGGTTTAACGACGGATCTAACCGGCCTGCATCCAAACCTTCGTCAGATATTGAATAAGGCTGATCATTTGTGGTAAAACCATGGGTTTTACCACCGTTGGCCTTAAAGTCCTCAACCCAGATTGATTCTGTACTTGTTTTGTCAAGAAAAATATTAGCGAAGTTATCGCTCAGGTCTGGCAATTGCTTGTATAAGCTGTAATTACCTGCACTGCCGCTGATGATAGCTTTAGCAGCCGCAAGGGCTTTAGTGTAATAACCGGTAGCCATGCTTGCAGGTATACCGACTTCGCCGCCTGGCAATGAAACCTGTGGAGTAGTAGCGCCATATTTGGCAATAGAAGCTGCATATAGTGCAGCCCTTGCTTCCATGGCTAAAATAGCACCAGGGGTTGCCCTTGATTTCTCTTCTACTTTTGCAGGCAATAAACCTTTTATAGCTTCGGCCTCGCTGATGATGAAATCATAAACTTCTGATTCTTTGGCGCGGGCTACCTGTAAAGGTATTACATTGCCAGAGAAATCGTAATCGAGCGGTTTGGTAATTAATGGCACGCCACCCATGCGTTTTACCAGTTCAAAATAGTACTGGGCACGTAAAAATCTGCCTTCGGCGATGAATTGATTTTTTTGATCGGCGGTTAGTTTAGTTGCCGCTGTTGCACGGTCAATAAACAGGTTTAAATCGCGAACGTATGTATAGTCCCAGGTTCCCCACTCACCGTAACCCCAGCCGGTACGTTGTACAAAGTACGAACTGCCGTTTTCTGATGGGAACGATTCGCTAAAGTCAGCAAACGAAGCCCATCCGTTATCAAGGCCCGAGAAATCAACCACACGATTATATAAATCGCCCAGGATAGATAGCACCAGGTTGGGATCTGAAAATGCCACATCTGCCGTTACTATCTGCTTGGGCGGCACATTCAAAAATTCGCTATCTTTTTTGCATGATCCCGTAATTAACAGGGCCGCAAACGTAGTTATTATAGTTATTTTTTTCATTGAATTTAAACTTAAGGGATTAATTAAAAGGTTAAATTAACACCGAAGTTAAGGACCTTACTTTGAGGGAACTGAAGCCCGTTATCATCCGTTACTTCCGGATCAACCGCATATTGCTTCAGGTTATCAAACGAAAACATATTGTATGCGTTAACATAAAATCTTGCCTTCCTGATCTTTACCTTTGTTAACAAATTGGTTGGTAACGAGTAACCCAATTCAAGTGTCCTTGCCCTTAGGTACCTTACGCTATGCAACCAAAACGATGAATTGTTTTGCCCGTTAAGCGAGTAGCTGCTATAGCCAAAACCCGGATTAATCCTGTTGGCGGGGTATTTTCCGGGAATCCACTGGCTGTTAATATCAAATGGATCGGCACGGTGGTACCTGTCTTCAAAAATGGTATTTAAGTTACCGTTGTTTTGGAACGCCCACCTCGTTTCCCAGTTCTGGAACCAGGTATAGCCTGCACCGCCCGAGAAATCGGCGTGGAAATCAAAACCTTTGTAAGCTGCACCAAGAGTGAAACCAAAGTTTATATTAGGCTGCGTGCCGTACCCATAACCAATAGGCCTTTCGTCGTACTGGTCAATTTTACCGTCACCGTTTTGATCCTTATACATTAAATCGCCCGGTAACAGGCTACGGTTGCCTTTTCCATCGTTGTTGATTTTGTAGTTGTTAATCTGGTCAATTGATGTAAACTGGCCGATAACCTGGTAGCCCCAGTCGATGTGTGAATACCTGTTTTCGGTTGAGTTACGGTATTGGTCCCATGAGTTATAAAACAACGGGTTGTACGAGGTAAGATTTTTTTGACGGCTGTATGAAAAATTACCGCCAACATTAAATGTCGCTTTACCAATGGTTCCGTTATAGTTAAGGGAAATTTCCGCTCCCTGTTGCGAATCGCTGCTGGTGTTTTCCTGCGGTAACCCGTAACCAACTTCAATTGGCAAAATCACATCATTTTTGGTACCCAGTAAACCAGTACGTTTTCTGTAAAAATAATCTACAGTACCGGTAAGGGAGCTGTTCAGGAAGCTAAAGTCGGCACCAACGTCGGTTATCTTGCTTTTTAACCATGAAATATTGGTTGTTACTATACCCTTATCCCTTGATGTAACCACCGCATTGCCATCTATAATAGCAGTACCCGAATTGTAGTTGTAACCAGGTAAATATGAGTAAGGCGAAATCAGGTTCCTATCGTCCCCTAACACACCGTATGATCCCCTGATTTTCAAATCATTCAGCACACTGTGATCGCCAAGCAAGCTTTTCATAAAGCCTTCCTGGGTAATCCTCCATCCAACAGATACACCCGGGAAATACCCAACACGTTTATCAGGTGCAAAAAGGTACGATGCGTCACGTCTTGCAGATGCTTCTAAATAATATTTATTGTCGTAGTTATAGTTGATACGACCGATATAACCGATACGGGCCTCTTTATCATCACTATCCTGGTAAGTATCGGCAGTTGGGAAATAAATAAGCGGCAGGTTATTTGAAACCGGCGAAGCGTGGATCCAGTTGCGCAAGTGCTGAAGTTCGATACGCTCAGATACAAACGTAGCGCCCACGGTATGCTTGCCGAAGGTATTGTTATAGTTTATTTGCCATTGGTAGGTTTTTGCAAACTCCTTACGTTGCTCACGCTCTCTCCATGGGTTGGTACTACCACCTGTTACATCGTAAGTGTCGGTAGCTGGCCTGTAGGTATAAGCGTTATAGGTATACTCCTGGTTGTTCAGCAAATAATCGGCTATGTAGTATGAATACAAACCTTTAACTGTTAAACCCTTAATGCCGGGAATTTGATATTCGGCACCAAAGTTGGTTTGCAATACGCGCCAGTCGCTGTGGTATAAACCCGAAAGTTTGTCGTTCAGGAACGCGTAATTTGATTCGGTATGGCCTATATCGTTCAAATAAGCAGGGTTATCGTTAGCGTAAGGGCGTTCCAAAGGTGTATTCCTTAATACCGCAAACCTTGCCAGGAAGTAATCATCGCCACCAGGTACACCCGGATTTTCGCGGGTTTCTATACGGCCATTGATATTCAGGCTAACTTTTAAACCAGCCGCAACTTTAACCGAAACATTTGATTGGATATTTGAGCGGTTAAACTTATACTCTTTGCCTAATTGTGAATTTTGGAATAAGTTGGTTGCTGAAACGTAGTAATTAACCCTATCGGTGCCACCGGTAAAGTTGGCGTTAACAGAGTTTTGAGGCGCATTGTTATTCGCTTTCAAAACATAATCGCGCCAGTTAAAGCTTTGGTAGCCTTTTTCGGTACCGGCTTTGTATTTATCAAGCTCGGCTTGTGTAATGCTGGTTGATCCGTTGGTGTTCACCTCAGCATCTGCACGATAACGCATGTAATCGTACGAGTTGGTTAATACATTCGGGAACCTGTACCAGTTTTGGTAACCGGTATAAGCATCAATATTAATACGTGCATCGCCGCTACCTTTTTTGGTGGTTACCACCACAACACCGTTTGCCGCGCGTACACCATAAATAGCTGCCGAGCCGTCTTTCAATACGGTAATGCTTTCCACATCGTTTGGTGCAAGGTTGTTAAATTGGCCTTCATCCTGTTGGATACCGTCAATTACATACAAAGGCGAACCCATGTTACGGATTTGGATGCTGGCGCTTGCTCCCGGCCTGCCTTCAGACATTCTGAAAGTTACACCTGGAATTTTACCTGCCAAACCCGTACTCACCGTTGAACCGGCATGCACGCGATCAAGATCTTTACTGGTTACGCTGGAAATAGCGCCCGTAATGGATTCCTTTTTTTGTGAACCATAACCTGTTACTACAACTTCTTGCAGTGATGAGTTAGTTGCTTTTAGCCGCACTCTGATACTTGTTTGCCCGTTTAGCGGAAATTCCATTGTGGCAAAGCCAATATAGCTTAATACCAATACGCTGTTGGCAGTAGGTACAGTTAAGCTAAACTGTCCCTTTACATCAGTTGTTGATCCACCCTGGGCGCCTTTAATACGTACGGCAACGCCTGTTAGCGCTTCGCCCGTGGTATCAGTTACCGTTCCCGTCACCTTCACCTGTGCAGATGCACCAAGCGAAAAAAGCAGGCAGCTCATGATAGAGAATACAACTAATGTTACTTTTTGGCCCCATTTACTGGGCGGCCATTGCACGCGGGAGGGCCCCCCATGCCTGAGTAGTAAAAATTTTCTCATAAATTGATTTGTTATTGGTTAATTGTCGATTTTAAAAATGTAATGTTGACATATCTAAAATCACGATGTAAAGAAAAAGATTTAGGGGGGCTCCTTATTAACCAAATCATCTCAATAATTAGTCAAAAAGTATCAATTTTTATTCAGACGAAAACCCTTGTTCAGAATGGCTATATTTGTTCAAGAGATCGATTTTGAAACCTGCATATTTATTTTTTTTACTATTTATACTATCCTTCAGTATCTGTAATGCACAGCCTTATTACTTCAGGCATTACCAGGTTGAGCAGGGATTATCAAATAATACGGTTTACTGCAGTTTGCAGGATAAACAGGGATTTTTATGGTTTGGCACCCGCGATGGTTTAAACCGTTTTGATGGTTACACATTCCGGGTTTTCGGGCATAATCCTAAAAATCCACGCAGCATTTGCAGCAACATGGTACATGCCCTCAGGCTTGACAACAACGGCAATTTATGGGTGGGCACCGATGAGGGGATTGATAAATTTGATAGCAAAACAGAAAGTTTTATCCGCGTAAATCCATCAAATACCAATGGTGTCAGAGCTATCGAATTTGACCATTATAATAATTGCTGGTACATCGCAGGATCGTCCCTGATCAGGTATAATACGCAAACCGGCAAAACAACCGACTTTGGTAAACTGCAAAATTTTGAAGCCTCGGGTATAGTGCAAAATAACGGCTATATGTGGGTATCATCCAATAGCGGCACTATTGAACGGCTGGACACCGTTCGCAATACCTTTAAAAGCTACAGCATAGTTAACCACTCCAATTGGGCTCCCTCTTACTTCACTGAAAAAATTTTTAACGCAGGCAACAATAAAATATTTATAGGTACCACCAGTCAGGGTTTTAAAATATTTGACTGCGTTACCGGAACTTATTCCGATGTACTGACAAATAATAAAAACAAAACCGGCATTTATGTAAGGGATTTTGCAAAATATGCCGATAACCAGTTTTGGCTGGCTACCGAATCGGGAATATTTATTTACGATGTGCTTAACAACTCTTTTACCAATTTAAGGAAAAAGTATAACGACCCGTACAGTATATCGGATAATGCCGTGTACACCCTATGCCGGGATGTGGAGGGAGGTATTTGGGCAGGCACCTATTTTGGCGGGATAAATTATTATCCAAAACAATATTCAACTTTCAACAAATATTACCCCGGCGATGAAAAAAACTCGCTTAAAGGGAACGTAGTACGCGAAATTTGCAAAGATGATTACGGTAATCTTTGGATGGGAACCGAAGATTACGGCCTGAATAAGTTAAGCGCCGATAAACGCACCTGGACGCACTACCTGCCGGGCGGCAAAACCGACATAACCAACACCAACATCCACGGCCTGGTAGCCGATGGCAAAAATTTGCTTATAGGCACCTTTGAGCGCGGGGTTGATGTTATGGATATTCCCAGCGGTAAGGTGGTAAAAGTTTACCTGGTTGGTAAACACAGCAACCTCAAAAGCAACTTCATAATTTGTTTTCGTAAAACAAGGAAGGGTACTATATACGTGGGGGCTACCAGGGGGCTTTATATTTATAACCGTAAAAAGGCCGATTTTACATTAATTGATAAAATACCGGGAGGCGATTTTGTTTATGATATTATTGAAGACCATTCGGGCAAACTTTGGATAGGTACTGTTAGGGATGGTATTTATATTTATGACCCCGGCACCAATGCCAGTATCCACATCCGCGATGCATACCCTGTTAAAAAAGCTATTAACGGATCAACAGTTAACGGTGTTTTTGAGGATAGTAACCATATTTTATGGTTTGCCACGGATGGTCTTGGTTTATGGAGATATGATCCGGAGAAAAAAAACTTTAAGTTTTATGATCTTGATAACGGTTTACCAAGCAACTATGTATTCAGGATGCTGGAAGACAATCATAAAAACTTATGGATCAGCACCTCCCGCGGCCTGGTAAGCTTTAACATTATTACCAACAGCATTAAGGTTTATACCAGGGCTAACGGTTTATTAAGCGATCAGTTTAACTACAATTCGGCATTTAAAGATACTGATGGCACCATGTATTTTGGCTGCGTTAAAGGGATGATAAGCTTTAATCCGTCGGCTTTTGCCTTAAACAACTATGTTGCCCCGGTATTTATAACCGGTTTCCAGGTACACAACCAGGAGATAGTGGTAAATGGGGCCGATTCATTACTCCGGCAATCCATCATCTACACAAAAAAAATTAATTTAAATTATAACCAATCGTCATTTAGCATTGATTTTGCCGCCTTGAGCTACCCGTCGCCCGAGATGACCCAGTATAAATACACCATGAAAGGGCTGGACAAAGGTTGGACAGATTTAAAACGAAACCGCAAAGTATACTTTACACAGCTGCGGCCCGGCCATTATACCTTTATAATAAAAGCTGCCAACAATAACGGCGTTTGGAGCACTAAAGAAACAGCCCTTGAAATAAACATTGCGCCGCCTTTTTGGGCAAGTTCCTGGGCCTATGCACTGTATACAGTGCTGGTTATTTTAACTGGCTATTACCTGTTAAGGCAGTACCACAACCGCAACAAACAGCGCAATAAACGATTGATAGAGATACTGGAGAGCGACAAGGAAAAACAGATATATAATGCCAAAATTGAGTTTTTTACCAATGTAGCACATGAAATACGTACTCCGCTAACCCTTATAAAAGGGCCGATGGAAAAGGTGATCAAAAGATCTGAGCACGTACCCGAGATTCAGAATAACCTGAAGATTATGGAGAAAAACACCAACAGGCTGCTCGATCTGACAAACCAGTTGCTTGATTTCAGGAAAACAGAAACCAATGGTTTTAGCCTGAGTTTTGTAAAAACAAACATAGCCGATTTGCTGGCCGATATATTTTTAAGGTTTAAGCCCCTAACCGAGCAAAAAGGGCAACGTTACACCCTAATATGTGTAGATAAAACCTTGTATGCCTATGTTGATATTGAAGCATTTACCAAAATAATAAGTAACCTGATCAATAACGCCATTAAATATGGCGAAAACGCTATAGAGGTGGAACTGCTGAAGCCCGAACCCGGCGATAATACATTTACCATTGAAATAAGAAACAACGGTTACATTGTGCCTTACGAAATGCGTGAAAAGATTTTTGAGCCCTTCTTCAGGATGAAGGAATCAGAAAAACAAATTGGCACAGGGATAGGCCTCTCCCTGTCGCGTTCCCTTGCCGAATTGCACAAAGGATTATTGGTGCTGAATAAATCAATCAACGATTTCAATATTTTTAACTTAACCTTGCCTATTCACCAGGAGAAGGAATTTGACCTGCACAACACTCCCGACGATTATGAACTAACCGATTCTATTAAAGAAGAAAATTTTGACTTTATGAAACCGATTATACTTTTGGTAGATGACAATCCCGAGATACTTGATTTTATTTCGGATGACCTGAGCGATAAATATGCTGTAATAAAAGCATTAAACGGCCAGGAAGCGTTGGATATGATAGAAATTGAAAACATCCAGCTTATTATCAGCGATGTGATGATGCCGGGAATTGATGGCTTTGAATTATGCAAGCGCATCAAAACTACATTTGATTACAGCCACATCCCTATTATATTACTCACGGCAAAAAACACCCTGCAAAGCAAAATAGAAGGTCTGGAGGTAGGTGCAGATGCCTATATCGAAAAACCGTTTTCTCCCGAGCATTTACAGGTGCAAATAGCCAATCTGCTTATCAACCGCAATAAAATCAAAGACCATTTTGCAAGTTCGCCGCTGGCGAATATTAAAACCATGGCCTACTCCAAACCGGACGAAAGTTTTTTGGATAAGCTTAACGCAGTGATTAATCACAACATTCAAAATCCCGACCTTGATGTGGAGCATATTGCCAGCCTGATGAATATGAGTAAGCCTACGTTGTACCGTAAAATTAAGGCTATATCAAACCTAACCATTAACGAACTGATTAATATAACCCGCCTTAAGGCAGCTGCAAAACTGCTTGAAGATGGCGATTATAAGGTTTATGAAGTTGCCAATATGGTAGGTTACAGCTCACAATCGCACCTGGGCCGTAACTTTTTGAAACAATTTGGTACCACCCCTACCGAGTATCAACAAAATAAAAAGAATCAGAAGATTAAAACTTATTAATAATAGTACCAAGTAGTTAGTATCAAGTATCAAGATTTTGGACTTAAATTTTACCACTATGTATTTGCGGCTATCGTGATGCTTGATACTAAAAAAGGCGGCTGTCTCGATACTTGCTACTTGATACTAAAAAGGTAGCTGTCTTGATAGCTGATACTAATTACGTGTCTTTAGCTTGTTGATCGCGAAGTTTCCGATACGTCTCCCTTCGTCAATGCCATTTACAATGGATGGCATATAATGAATACCGCCGTAAAACCGGCTGATAGCTGCCTCATCGGCGGCGGCTTTAAATGATTTGAACTTCCGCGCCGGGATGCTAAACTCCACCTCGGTGGAGTCGGTAAAAGCAAGATTGTCGCCAAACAGCTTGCCGAGCATCACTGCCGATGCATTTGAAACTACGCTATGCCCGCTGGTATACTCGGGGAATGGTGGGGTTTGCAACAACGGCATCCAGTTTTGATCAATGTATTGGTTAATATAGGTTTCGGGGCGAATAACTTTGCTTTTGTATTTTTCGTCCCAGCAATTAATAAAGCTATCGGCAATTACAACAGCCAGGCAGGCATAGGTTTCAGCCGAACGGACGTAGTCGGCTTTAGCCTGGCGGCAAACCAACCCGGCAATGTTTATCCAATGGCCCCCGGGCGATATTTTTTTGGTAGCAAACATGGTATGCCCATTGGTATTAACCTTAAACGGGTTATCGTCCCAATAAGTAGCTATAGCGCTTTGCTCTGGTGTTAAATGCTGGCCGGCCTCTCTAACAGCAACAGCCAGTTTATAAAAATAACTGGTGGGTTCCTTCGAAAAATCCACCGCTTTTACAGGCTTAAACTGTTGTGCCGAATCCAGTAAAAATGGACGTATTTCGTTCCAGTGCGGCTCCACCCCTTTCATATAGGCCGGTGGTGTCGGCTTCCAGGTGGCATCGTCTGTTTGCACATCGTATTTTGATAACGAACGGGTATGCTTATAATTATCCTTGCCCGCCCATTTAATAATCCGGCCGGCAATCAATTTTCCATAAGCTATCGAGTTTTGGTATACTTCATCGGGCATGCCGGTATTTTTAAATTCATCCATCAACCCGCTGTGGAAAGCCTCTATCCGGCCTTCCGACATGACCAGGATTTTCCCAACCGTTAAAATGGCATGCGCTGCGGCCAAATTGTAGCAATATGTTTTGCCGGCTTCCGGTTTGGGGATTGAATCCAAACCTTTTACCTGGCCCACAAGGGACAAGTAGTTTGTGTTGCCGTTACGTGCGGCCTCGTACCCTGCAACGGTAATATAAGCGTAAATGCGGCTTGCCACCGGCGGCGAATAAATATCATGCAGCATTACCTCGCTAACCTCGCGTACCGACCTATGTATGTAATTGGGGTTTTCGGCTGATTTTTTCCACCCGCTATTTTTACTACAGCCAAATAACAAGGTGACGGCAAAAACAGTAAAGTAAAGTTTATTCATACATGAGTTTTGATAAAATTAATAAAGGTTAATTGGCCCGGATAGGCTATTCATCAAAGCTAACAGGAAATCCACAAACATATATTGAGCGATACAATTTGACGAAATATTGATATGATTTGCAGAATCTGTTATATCAAAATCCATTTTCTTTACGTACGCTTACTATATAGCGTTCAATAAGTTAAAGCTTAACCAAAGCGTAAACCATTATTAAATTTTTACTGTAATTACATGATAAAACCTTTACTCATTAAGTTTAAACCCGCCCTTATACTATTGTTTTTTTTGGCCGCTGGTTGCTCGCGCAGGCAGGATGGGCCTACTCTCTTTAAACTCTTGGATGCATCGCAAACCAGAATCGATTTTAAGAATACCCTAAGCCCAAGCGACAGCATCAACATTCTTAACCATCCTTATTTGTACAACGGCGCAGGCGTGGGCATAGGCGATTTTAATAACGATGGCCTGCCCGACGTTTACTTTGCAGGCAACATGGTGGCCAACAAGCTATTCCTCAACAAAGGCGACTTAAAATTTACCGATATAACCAGTACTGCCGGCGTTGATGGCGAAGGCAAATGGAGCGCGGGTGTATCTGTTGTGGATATTAATAACGATGGCAAAATGGATATTTATGTATGCGCATCGTTTAAATCAAATCCCGAACAGCGCCGTAACATGCTGTACATTAACCAGGGCAACAATAAGGATGGTATACCCACCTTTAAGGACGAAGCAAAGGCATACGGCTTAGATGATAATGGCTACAGCACGCAAGCCATATTTTTTGATTACGACCATGATGGCGACCTGGATATGTACCTGCTGACAAACTTTTTAGGCAAAACCACCCCTGTAGCTTATCGTCCTAAACTGACCGATGGCAGCGCCGAAAATAACGACCGCCTTTACCACAACAACGGTAACGGCACATTTAGCAATGTTACTAAAGAGGCAGGCATTTTAATTGAGGGCTTTGGCAACTCGGTATCGGTAACAGATATTAACAACGACGGCTGGCCTGATATTTATGTAGGCAATGACTTTATATCAAACGATGTGCTATACATCAACAATAAAAACGGGACGTTTACCAATCGCGCGGGCGACTATTTTAAACATACCGGCTGGTCGGTAATGGGCTCGGATATGGTAGACATCAACAACGACGGCCTGCCCGACCTGGTGTCGTTAGAGATGCTGCCCGAAGAAAATGTGCGCAAAAAAACCATGCTGATGGGCGATAACTACATTACCTACATCAACAACCAAAAGTTTAATTACGAGCATCAATATATCCGTAACGTGTTGCAGTTAAACCAGGGACAAACGCCACTGGAGCACACCCAGTTTAGCGATATAGCCTACATGGCCGGCATTTACCAAACCGATTGGAGCTGGACGCCGTTGGTGGCCGATTTTGATAATGACGGCTACCGCGACATGGTGATTACCAACGGCTACCCCCGAGACGTAACCGACCTGGACCATGCCTTGTACAGTAACGACCAGGGCCGCACGGTAAAGGAAAACCGCACGTTGGCCGCAGCCGACTCGTTCCCGGTTGTTAAAACGGCCAGCTATGCTTTTAAAAACCAGGGCGGCTATATGTTTGCCGACCAGTCGAAAAACTGGGGTATTGTTAAACCAACTTTTTCAACCGGCGGCGTTTATGCCGACCTTGATAACGATGGCGACCTCGACCTGGTGATCAACAATATTGATGACGATGCCTTCATTTACGAAAACACACTAAACAGCAAAACACAGGTAGATAAAACGCACCATTACCTCACCGTTAAGCTAACGGGCGATAGTAAAAACCTTGGCGGCATTGGTGCAACCATGCGTATTTACTACCAGGGCAAGCAACAATTTTACGACCAGCAACCCTGCCGCGGCTATATGAGCACCGATGATGCCAAAGCACATTTCGGTATCGGCACTGCTAATGAAATTGATTCGTTGCGCATCCGCTGGGCAGATGGCAAAACCGAATTGGTAAAAAACATCAAGGCAAATCAAACTATCACCCTGCAATACAAAAACGGTTCAGGCAGTTACAGCCCCCAGCTTCATTTGGAGAGTGCACCGGTATTCCAATCAGCAGCAAACCAATTGGGTATCAAATATGTGCACCAGGAAAAAGATGCCATTGATTATAACATCCAACCAACCCTACCGCATAAACTAAGCCAGTATGGGCCATCTATAGCTGTAGGTGATGTAGATAACAACGGCTACGACGATTTTTATGTTGGCGGGGCTGCAGGCAATAAAGGCGTGTTTTTTATGCAGGGTGCCGACGGTAAGTTTACCATGGACAACAATCGTTTTTTAAACGATAGTTTCAAGGAGGAAGAAGATATGGGCGCGCTGTTGTTTGATGCCAATGGCGACGGTTTCCTTGATTTATATGTGGTTAGCGGCAGCTACGAGTTCCCGAAAGACCATACTACCGCGCAAGACCGCCTATATATCAACAATGGCAAGGGCCAGTTTACCAAAAACTTTGGCGCAGTGCCGGTTGAGTACGATAATGGCTCGTGCGTACGGGCCGCCGATTTTGACCACGATGGCGACCTTGACCTGTTTGTGGGTGGACGATCTGTTTCGGGCGCTTACCCATCATCGCCGGTGAGCCATATTTTCAGAAACGATGGCGGCAAATTTACCGACGTAACCGCACAGCTTTGTCCCGAACTGGTTCACGGCGGGATGATTACCGATGCGCTATGGTCTGATTTTGATAACGACGGGCAGGTTGACCTTGTTGTTGTGGGCGAATGGATGCCGGTAACCTTTTACAAAAATACCGGTAACGGTTTTACCAAAATAAAAACGGGAATTGACAACCACGTTGGCTGGTGGAACAGCATTGTTGCCGGTGATTTTAATAACGATGGCCAGGTGGATTATGTTGCAGGCAACCTGGGACAAAACTCAAATTACAAAGCAACTTTTGAACAACCAATGACCATTATGGGTAAAGACCTTGATGGCAACGGATCATTTGATGCTATGATATTTTGCTACATGAAGGCCGAGGACGGTTTGCAAAAGCCCTTCCCGATGCACACACGCGACGATTTGATAAGCCAGCTGATATCTATCCGCAAAAAATACCCAAGCTACAGGGGCTTCGGCAAAGCTACTATGGACGATTTATGGAGCGAAAAAGACAAAGAAAACGCGGTGATTATGAAAGCCTCTGATATGAACACCAGCTTTATTACCAATAAAGGAAACTGCAAGTTTACAATAAGCCCAATGCCATTAGCCACACAAATGGCACCCGTATACGGTATAGTTGCAAAAGATATTGACCAGGACGGCAACCTGGACCTGGTAATGGCGGGTAATGATTTTGGCATGGAGCCGTTTACCGGGCGGCATGATGCCTTTATGGGCTTGTATTTGAAAGGTAATGGCAAAGGCAGCTTCGCTCCCCTATCTGTAGCTAAAAGCGGCCTGTTTATTAACGGCGATGCCAAGGGATTGGCCACCGTACAATCCGCTAAAGGAGGTGATGTTTTAGTTGCCACACAGAACCAGGATAGCCTTAAGGCTTACAGGCAAACCGGCATGGGCATTCAACCTAAAAAGTACATCAAACTAAAAGCCGATGATTTTTATGCAGATATCATCTATAAAAACGGCGGCAAGAAAAGGGTGGAGTTTTACTATGGCTCAACCTACCTGTCACAGTCATCGCGTAATTTGCAGGTCGGCGCCGATGTGGCGAGGATTACGATAACCAGTTATAACGGCAAAAAAAGGATGATGAATGACTAAAGGCAATTTAAAACAGCAAACCTATTAATATCCGGCAAGCAATAGCCTAATCAAAACGGCGTGCGAACCCGATTATACAAAACGTTTAAAGTAATCAGGTCACCCAAGGGGGTTAAAGGGAGCAGAATTTGCCAGCGGTAAACAAATAAGGCCGAAAAACTCTCGCAGTTTTATCGGCCTTTACATCTACCTATGAAAAACAATCCTTTGAGAAGGATATTAAGTTATATTCAATTGCAATGCCAATTATTAAATGTGGGTTAAAACGTTTAAAACAGCACTTAATTTAAAGTTGCGTGTGAGTTTGTGGAAATTACTCTACTATTATTGTGTAATAATGACACACAATACCTCCAAACCGGGAAAATTCGTCATGCTCTGTGTGGCATAATGGCGTTATCTAACCCCAGTCATGTTTTAAGGCTTTTCTGCATGTAATTTTTTTATCTCGTATGTAAATTATCTACTGCATCGGTTACCGCACTCATCACCATTGCTTTTGTTAAAAACAGCTATAAACCGGCAACTGCAAACTAACAACTACAACCTGAAAAGCCCTTTCGTCGGCACATTTAAGCCGCTCGTCTATTGTATTTACAACGATGAGGAAATGCGTTTACCTTAGCCCGCATGTTTAACCGCATAAAGCCGGCGCTTATTATCGAGGTGTGTATTCACCTGCTGTTTTGGGCGCTTATTATTTATACCCCTATTATCTCGCGGCCAGACATGCGGGGCATGCCTCAACACTTTTTCTCGCCCGGGCGCATTATTGTTTTCAACCTGGTGCTTGCCTCCGAATTTTACCTGAACGCTTTTTTACTCATCCCCAGGGTGTTAAAAAAGAATATCTGGTTTTATTTTTTGGCTTTGCTGGCTTCCGTGGCAGTATTTAATGTGGTGTTGTTGTATGCCAGGCCGTATTTCCCATTACCTAATATCAAAGATATGGAAGGCCATGCACCACATGGGCCTTCATTTGTGCTATTTCCGTTACTATCTATAACTGCCGGAAGTTTTGCCTACCATTACCTTGCCGATCAGTTTAGGGCGATGAATAAAAAGAAGGATATCACCAATGCCTCGCTCCTGTCCGAACTGGCTTTTCTGCGTTCGCAGATCAGTCCGCACTTTATATTTAATGTCATCAATAGTGCTGTGGCGTTATCCAGGATAAATCCTGCGGCAGTTGAACCTACGCTGATACAGTTATCCCAATTATTGCGCTACATGCTGTATGTTACCGATGCCGAAATGGTAACGGTGCAAAAAAAAGAAGATTACCTGCGCAGCTATATCAACCTTCAACAGCTGCGCTTTGGCGACCAGGTAAAAATTTACTTTAAATCGGATATAAAAGCCCCGGACAAAACCATCGAGCCCATGCTGCTGATCCCTTTTGTGGAGAATGCCTTTAAACATGGTACCGGCGATATTGCCAGGCCCGATATTGCGGTTACGCTTTTTGCCGATGAAGAAACACTGCGGTTTACGGTACAAAACGTGTATAACGCGGCCGAAAAGCAAAAGGATAATGATAGCGGAATCGGTTTAGCCAACGTAAAACGACGACTGGAACTGCTTTACCCCAGTAAACACAACTTATACATCAATAAAAACGAGCAAACCTACATTGTGATGCTGCAAATTGAACTTAAATGATGAGATGCCTGATTATTGACGACGAACCGCTGGCCCTTGACCTGCTGGAAGATAACCTGAAACACGTACATAGTATACAAATAGCTGCACGCTGCCGCAATGCCGGCGAAGCCATCCTGGCTATGCAAAAGGAGCAGATCGACCTGATATTTTGCGATATCTATATGCCCGGTATCAATGGTTTACAGCTTATTAAAAGCCTTACCCAGCGCCCCATGGTAATATTTGTAACGGCTTATGAAAAATTTGCACTGGAAGGTTTTGAACTGGATGTGATTGATTACCTGGTAAAACCGGTACCGCTGGATAGGTTTTTAAAAGCCTGCCACAAAGCTATCGACCTGTTTGAACTTCGCCGGAGTTATGTACCCCAGCCTGTGGTAAAAAACTATTTCTTTTTGCATGCCGATTATAACCTCATCAAAATAAGTTTTGACCAGGTGGAATATATTGAAGGGCTAAAAGACTATGTAAAAGTTCATTTCACCAATCAGCAAAAACCGGTTTTGTCGCGCATCAGCCTTAAAGCTGTGGAATTGCAATTGCCTGCCGAGCAGTTTTTCCGGGTGCATAAATCATTCGTGGTAAACCTGCAGCACGTATCCCAGCTACGCAGAGCCCGAATTAAACTCATCAACACCGAAGTGCCCCTAAGCGACAGCTACAGGGAGGTGATTAATAAAATGATTGGGAAGGTGTGATTGGTTCATAGTTCATGGATCATTGTTCGTGGTGCAAAAAAACATCTTCATTTCATAGATCAAGGTATGTAGCATGTTATAGCTGCTGCCATGAACAATGATCCATTACCCATGAACTAAAACCCACTACACATTCCCCCCATTTATCTACACAAGCTCTCCTGATGTCGCATTTATTTTAAGTGGATGAAAATAGGGTGCAATTTCGTTGCAAAGAAAATGTACCCCCTGATGAAGAGATTTTCCTTATTGTTATTTACCATCGTAGCTTTAGGCCATTCGGCCACACAGGCGCAGCAAACACAAAAAAAGCTAAAAGACATTATCGTCAACCACTTTTTTTTGTGCACGCTTGATCAAATGCTTGATACTATATCAACCACCTACCAGATCCGTATTGTGTATGATAAAAACCAACTGGAAGGTATGGATGTGGTTGAGCATTTTTTTGAAGAGCCTTTAAAAAACATTATCAAACAGGTTTGCCAGGAACACGATTTGAAGTACTGGATTGAATCTACCGGCACCATTTACATCCTCAAAAACACCGACGACCTGGCCCGGCTGAAAAAACTAAACCAACTTTCGTTGCAGGCGGCGAATGCCAAAATAAAACGTAAAAAGACCGATGATGACGACCCGGACATAGCGCCAAAGATAGCCCCCAAGCATTTTATGTTCAGCATAAACGGGCGGGTGATCGATCAGCTAACCGGCGAGTCGCTTCCATCTGCTTCGGTGAAGATCCGGAACTCCGACCTCACGGCAATGAGTAATTCTGATGGTTACTTTACTTTTTTACGGGTACCCTCAGATACCTGTGTTGTCGAGGTATCCTATTCGGGCTACCAAACAGACTATTTCAGGCTTAGCAGCGATAAAATCAACAATACGCTTATATGCGGGCTGTACACATCGCTAAACACCTTAAATGAAGTTAATATTACCGGCAAAAAAAGCGGAGTTATGAACACTGATAGCAGGCAGGTGGGCGTGCTCCAGCTTTCGCCGGCAAATTTAGATAAGCTGCCAACCATGGGCGACAAGGACATTCTGCGTGCCTTTCAGCTGATGCCTGGCGTGAGCGGCACAAACGAATCATCATCCGGGGCCTATGTGCGCGGGGGTACGCCCGATCAAAACCTGGTTTTACTGGATGGCTTTACCGTTTACCAGGTTGATCACTTATACGGCTTTTTTAGCGCCTTCAACGCCAGTGCAGTTAAGGATGTGCAGCTTTATAAAGGCGGCTTTACCTCCAAATACGGCGGCAGGCTATCAAGCGTTACCGAAATTAACGGCAAAGAAGGCAATAAAAACGAAACCAATATGGGTGTCGACCTGAGCTTACTAAGCGCGAGCGGCTTCCTGGAGACACCGTTATCAAAAAATGAAACACTGTTGCTTTCCATCAGGCGGTCATACCAGGGGCCTTTTTATAACAAGATATTTAACCAGTTTAACCAGACAACAACATCGCAGGGCGGTGGTTTTGGTGGCGGCGGTTTTGGCGGCCGTGGTGGTGGCGGCTTTGCCAACCAGGTAACGCCGGCCTCGTATTTTTACGATGCCAACGCCAAATACACATATACCATCAGCGATAAGGATAAACTTTCGGTAAGCTATTATTCCGGAACCGATAAAACCGATAACAGCCGTACCCTTGGCTTGCCTCCGGGCCTTTCAGGATCGGGCAGCGGAATTGGCATTACCGATTACACCAAATACGGCAATCTTGGCGGCAGTGTAAAATGGTTCAGGCAGTGGGGTAAAAAACTATACTCCAACAATTACATTACCTACTCCTCCTATTTCAACAACCGGGAACGCGCCAGTTCGGGTGGCTCATTGCTGGATAGTAATGGCATTGCCCACACCTTTAGCAACAGCACGGTAGAAACTAATCACCTTAAAGATGTTGGCTACAAATCTGAATGGGAATGGCAAGCCGGCGAAACCTACAAGCTGCTTTTTGGCGGCTTTGTTAACTACAAAAAAATTGATTACGAATACACCCAAAACGATACCGGCAAACTGATTAACCAACATAACAACGCCATGCTGGAAGGTGTTTATGCCGAGCTTTCTATCGACCCAAACAACAACTTCCATATACAGCCAGGCTTGCGGGCCAGCTATTACGGCCCAACTGGCAAGCCTTATTTTGAACCCCGTGTATCGGCCAGTTATAATTTGAACGAGCATTTTACGGTAAAGGGTGCTACCGGGCAGTTTTACCAGTTTGAAAACCAGGTGATACGGCAAGACATCCTTGCCGGCGACCGTAACTTTTGGGTGTTATCCAACGGCAGCAATATCCCGGTTGGTATGGCCAGGCATTATATAGGCGGCCTTAGCTATGAAAATGATGAATTTTTGATTAGTGTAGAAAGCTATTACAAAACTTTAACCGGGCTTACGCAATACACAGTGAAACAAACCCAAACAGGTGGCGGTGGCTTCCGGATGGCCGCACCGCAAACACAAACTGTTACTGAAGATTTTTATACAGGTACCGGTCGCGATGCCGGTGTTGAACTGCTGATACAAAAAAAGCTGGGCAACTACACCGGCTGGGTAAGTTATACACTTGCCAAAGCCCAGAATAAATTTGCCGCCTTTGGCGATTATTATTACGACGCTAACCAGGATGTAAGACATGAGTTTAAATCCATCAATATGTACCATTACAACAGGTTTAACTTTGCAGCAACATTCCTGTTCAGTACCGGCAGGCCGTATACTGCCCCCCTATCAACTTACACCATTCAAACAGCCGATGGCAACAGTAAAACTTACCTGAACATCAGCGACAAAAACGGCGAACGCCTGCCTGCATACCACCGTTTGGATATGTCGGTATCATATGATCTGCTGAAGATTGATGGTCACAAAGTAGGTTCGATAGGCCTGTCGTTCTTCAACGTTTACAACCATACCAATACCTGGTATAAAGAGTACCAGGTGCAAAACAACCAGGTGATAACCACCAATGTAAATTACCTGGGCTTTACCCCCAACCTAACACTCAGCTTAAGATGGAAATAAAAACATATACACGCTATATCGCATTGAGCTTAATAGGCAGTTTAATACTGCTGGCATCGTGTAAAAAAAATCAGTCGGATATACTGGCTACCAATAAACCGGTGGTAGAATCATACCTTATCCCCGGCCGGGTATTAAGTATCAAAGTTTACCAGCAAAAGGCCCTTACCGATACTACAACTTACGGCGCGGCACTTACAGGTTTAAGCATCAGCGTATCTGATGGCAGCAAAAGCGTCAAGCTAACCGAAAGCGCAAGCGGCACATATACCTATGCCGATCAATCGTTTATCACCACGGGTAAAACGTATACCATGCAGTTTACCTATGCCGGAGTAGCAGTCAGCGCTACTACTATTATGCCGGGCAAACCTGCAGATTTTACCCTATCGGATAGTATATTTCATGTTCCCAGCACTATCAACCCTTTATATGCCGATGTGGCAAGGGCCACCATTAAGTGGAGCAACCCCGATTCGCTGTACCACCTGTTGGTGTTCAAAAACCTTGATAACGACCCCTATTATATATCTTACATCCGCAGTGATAATAAGCCCAGCTTCCAGATTAACGCGGAGCGCGCATCTTATTACAACCTGGTACAATCGTCATTTAACTATTACGGCCATTATAAAGTGATATTAATGCGGGTAAACCAGGAATACATCAATATACTGACAACCAATATCACCCGCGATTCACAGGCTTTGCTCAACGAGCCCACCAACGTTACCAATGGCCTGGGCATTTTTACGGCGATGCAAACAGATACCTTGAGTTTAAGGGTGACAACGCAATAGCTACAACAACGGCGATAAAAGCCTGATTAGCTTTTCGGGCAGTTGTTTAAACAGGGTACGTTTGGCCCAGGTTTTGGGATTTATTTTAACGGCATCTTTAATATCTGTGTAAAAAACATCTCTTAACTGGCCTGCTATTTTATCATCATATATTATGCTGTTAACCTCAAAATTCAGTTCAAAACTTCGTTGATCCATATTGGCAGTGCCAACAATGGCCAGTTGCCCATCGGCTACCAGGGTTTTGGCGTGTACAAATCCTTTTTTGTATAAATATACCTCAACGCCTGCGTCGAGCATTTCGCGGTAATATGACCTCGACGCGGCGTTAACCAACGCTGAATCTGACTTGCCTGGTACGAGCAGCTTAATTTTAACCCCACTACGGGCAGACACATTAATTGCATCCAAAACACTTTCGCCGGGGATAAAATATGGCGACGTTATCAGCAGCTCTTCTTCGGCCATGCCAATAGCCTGGATTAGGGAGAACATGATGGTAGGAATATCCGAGTCGGGCCCGCTGGCAGCAATTTGTACAATGGCTTCGCCTTTAGCGCTTTCTGTCGAACAGAAAAAATCCTTCTCCAGTTTCAGCTTTTTACCCGCGCTAAAATTCCAGTCGCATATAAAAAGGTATTGCAGGTAATATACCCCGGGGCCATTGATACGGACATGCGTATCGCGCCAGTATACTTGCTTTTTGCCGTTGTTATTGATGTACCTGTCGCTTACGTTAATGCCACCTACAAAGCCCGTGCAGCCATCAATCACAATAATCTTCCGATGATTGCGGTAATTTGTCCGGTTGGAGAGTGCGATAAACAGGATCTTATAAAAAGGGTAAGCCTCCACACCGCCGGCTATTAATTCGGGCACCAGGGTGTGGCGTATAGAGCGGCTTCCGAAATCGTCATAAATAAAACGGACCCTTACCCCTTCGGCTGCTTTTTTAATTAGGATATCTTTTATCTGGTTACCAATGTCGCCATCCTCATAAATATAATATTCCATGTGGATATGGTGTTTGGCATTTTTTAAAGCGGTTATTACATCGGGGAATTTTTCTTCGCCGTTGATATACAGTTTTACATCGTTATTGCTGGTTAAGGGGCTATTATCATTTAGCAGCATATGGGCAAGCTTTTTACGGCCTTTTAAATCGTCGTCACCAGTATTCCATGTCTTCTCCGATTCCTGTACAATCTTTTCGCGAATCTCGGCACGTAATTTACTATCGCTCACAATTTTTTTGGAGTACAATTTATTTTTCCGGTAATTGGCGCCCACAGCAAAATAAATAGCCATACCAACTACCGGCACAAGAATGGTAATAAGCAAATACGCGAAAGTTTTAGTTGCCGACCGGATGTCATACAAAATACGAAAGCAAACGAAAACAACCAGAATAAGATAAATGCCAATTGCGGGTAAATACCAGTTCATTTTTAAATTTTGTGATTAGGTTTATTCTCAATAACTGTTTTGCCCAGTATCCGCTTTATATAAATTTTAAGCGAATGACCGTCCCAGCCACTCAGGCGGCCTTTCTGCAGCAACATGGCCTGGTTTTTACCGGCAACCAGCGGGTAACTAAACGCGAAAGGTGCATCGGCCACTGCCCAGCCTTGTATCTGCCCAAACCGCAACACATTTATATTGGTGTTGTTTCCGGCCTTGTTTATAGTATAGTACCCGTTTGAAAATGTGATGAGGCTATTTATTAATTCTTTATTTTGAATGTTGCTTAATAACCCTTCATCTTTAGCATGGAACTGGTAATTCAACGCGTTATCGTTACCATCAAATACCGAACTGTAGGCCGTGTTATAGCCATTGTTTATGGGCGCTACAATATACCAAAGCATGCTGGTAAAGGGTGCTGGTGTAATTAAATAGCCTGGTTGGACCTGATCTTTTTCCAATGTTGCCTGTACCCTGCCGCTTATGTACAATTTACTAAAACCGGCTAAGCATAAATATAAACCGGAGAGCATCATCGCAGCAAAAGCCCATTTCGTACGGCCTTGATAATTGATGTTTTTTAATACCAAAACTACGAAGGCTACAAGCAAACCTATGGTAAATAAAGGGTCGGCCACATAAAGCAGGTTAACCGAAAACCGCTGATGGCTAAACGGTTCCAGCAGGCCGGTACCGTAGGCATTACAGGTATCCAACAAATCGTGCAGCATTAATTGCATACAAAAAAATAGCGCAAGCATAATAAACGGCAGGTAAACCTTATGATGTATCCGCCGGACCAAAAAGGTTAAGGCCAGGCCGACAACTACTGCGAAAACGAAGGAATGGGTTATACCGCGATGAGCCAAAAGCGCCTGTTCAGGCGGAAGAAACAAAGCCCCGGCACTATCAATATCGGGCAGGCTTTGAGCTACAGCCCCCCATAACAGTGCCTGTTTGCCCAATTTTTTACCCAATACAAGTTCGCCAATGCAGGCTCCTAAAGTAATATGGGTAACTGAATCCATTGGCCGGTTTTATATTTTGTTTTGATAATGGTTTTACGCAGATATTGTTTGCGTTTTGTTAATTATTGTAATTGATTAACGCTATCCAACCAGATGTTTAATTACCGGCACCTTGCTCATGCCATATACCAACAGCCACGACAGTAAAAAGCAAACAAAAGCTATTAACGGAATGCTCAACACAGGGTTAAAAATGGTAAAATTAATATCGTTTAAATCAAAGATGCTTAATACCAGGGCATGGCTCAGGTAAATACCGAGGGTATATTTACCCGCATTATCGCAAATGCGTTTTACGGTTTTATTAAGTTTCAATTTGGTGTATTTGGCTATCAAGAAAGCGGATGTAGCCAACACAACCACAAAAGGACCAACCGGTTCATAAAAGAATGTTTTAAGCTCATGATCTTTTACCTGTAAATAGTAGGTACCCCAGCTTATTAAAGCCACCAGGGCGACGAACACAAGGGCGGCAATATACGGCAATGCCCGAAAGTTGAACCGCTTGTAAGTAAGGTAATGACCTAATACCAGGTAGCCAATATAGCCTGTAAAATTATGAATATCTACAGCGGTATTAAAAATGCTTAAATATGGTGTGGCCAACAACATCGCCAAAAACCAAATCACCAGAAAATACAATATTTCCTTTTCGGTAGCATGCTGTACAAACTTGCCTAAGACAGGAATAAACAGGTACAGCCCTATTAACAGGTACACATACCATAAATGATAATACGCTCCTGATTTGAGTTGATTTAAAACAAATTTTACATCGGGCCACAAATGACCGGTAAACGTAAACTCCTCGTTATACAGCCGGTAGGCAACATAAACCAGGCTCCAAAACAAAAAAGGAAGAATAAGCCTGCCGATACGCTTTTTCAAAAAATCTCTCAACCCATATTGGCGATGTAACAACAGCGCCCCGGTTATCATCACAAAAACCGGCACAGCAAAGCGCACAAGCGCGTTGTAAACATCGCCGGTGAGCCAATCATTTAAAGGCACACTTTTATAGCCAAAAAGCAAGGGCGAGGCGGTATGTAACACAATAACGGCAAACATGCTGATCAGCCGCAAATTATTTATCCATTCAATGTTGTGATCTTTATTGTTTACAACCGCTTCGCTAAATTTCATTGGCTAAACTTATGTATTTTTTTGATTTGACAGGATGCATTTTATTTATTGATCAGGGAAATCGACAGCGAAGGTTTCATTTTTTTTAGACACGAATGCCTGTCAAGTCGGCTACAATTCAATCGAATTTCACGAATTTTAAAATTGTTCGGCACCTCCATTTAAGGACACGCAATCGAAAAATTTGTGAAATTCGATTAAATCTGCCCCTTCTGCATTTAAATTCGTGTCAACTCAAATCACAGTTAAACACGAATACCTGTCAAGTCGGCTATAATTTAATCGAATTTCACGAATTTTAAAATTGTTCGGCACCTCCAATTAAGGACACGAAATCGAAAAATTCGTGAAATTCGATTAAATCTGACCTTTCTGCATTTAAATTCGTGTCAACTCAAATCACAGTTAAACACGAATACCTGCTAAGTCGGATATAATTTAATCGAATTTCACGAATTTTAAAATTGTTCGGCACCTCCATTTAAGGACACGCAATCGAAAAATTCGTGAAATTCGATTAAATCTGAACTTTCTGTATTTAAATTCGTGTCAACTCAAATCACAGTTTATGAGAAACGAAAGTTAAATATTTAAATGCAATTCCCTGCTGTAAATGCGCTTCGCCATCATCCTGCCAAAAAACATTATCTTTGCCCCATGCTGTCCAGGTTGATGAAATCTTTATTGGTGGTTACCTTGTTCTTCGCTTTACATATAAGCGGGCCAGGACAGGCACACGCTTATACCGGCAAACATGACAGCAATAAAGCGAGTGTTAAACAAAACACCCGCCATGACCAATTAATTGCCGAGACGAATACCGAAATTAATGCGCCTGCATTACAGGTTACGGTGCATCCGGCAGCTTTCTTTACCGCTGTTGATCTGAGTGCAGCTTACACACTTGCAAGGTTCAACATTAGCCAGGCTTCAAATGTGCCACCCTCCCGGTTTTACCGGCTCATCCTTTTCCCGTTTCATGGTTTCTGGTAAACCCATGCTGATCTAAGTTTTTTAATTCTTCGCGTTTATTACAGCGCGTATTTATTCAATTTTAATTATCAAGCATGAACCATATAACGGAAAATGCCCTGGTTGCGGGCACCCTATTAGCTGTATTTATTATCCCGGTAGTGATCATAACCCGCCGGTCAAAACAAAAAAGATTCGCGGCGCTAAACCAGCGCCTGCAGGCAATTGCAAATGAACATCAACTCAGTATAAGCCGGTCGGAGTTTATCGGTAATAAGATCATAGGCTGGGCACAATCGGGCAAAGCTTTGCTCTTTGGATCGCAGGAAACCGTGACCGTAAACGACCTGAATAACGCTGCCCGCTGCTATGTTTTGAAAAGCATGAATGGCACTGCGGTAAAATCAATCATTTTGCAAATTGCCGACCAGGCAAACCGGCAGCTTTGCAGCATACCATTTTACCAGCAATTTATTGATAATGAATTAAAGCTGAAACAACTGGAAACCCAGGCAAAAGACTGGGAGGCTTTACTGAACAGCCAGTTTCAAAAGTAACTTATCGATTAAAGAATTAAGCCCCGGCGAATTAGCCGGGGTTTAATTCTTTATTCAGTTTTTCACCCTGTTTTGCTCGCTTTCGGCACCGTTTGCATCATGTTTACGCAGGCCGGCAATGGTTTTACCAAAACGATAACTTAACGATAGTGCCAAGTTGCGACTGTCGGAAAGGTTTGTCCAGTTGGCGCGGGTATTTGCCAGGTTATTGATAACGCCGCCGCCATTGAACGTATAAAAAATATCATTGGCCACCAGGCTGACGGTAAAGGACGGCGAAAACTTTTTAGATACCGACGCATTAACACGGCCCCTGCTCACAGTTACAAACTGGGCGTTGGTTATTTTGCTTTGATAACCACCATCCAGTTGGGTTGTCCAATCGTGCGGTAGTTTAAACTTGAATACCGGCCTTACAAAAAAGTATGTTCCCTGCGTGTTTAACGTGCCGGTATAAAACTCGCTTACCGAGTGTATATTGGAAACCCTTGAATATATGTGAAAGTTAAGCCATTTAGCAAGATCGAAACCCGCGTCGGCTGCTATGCCCTTTACCGTTATACTGCCTAAATTGCCTGGCCGGCTATAATAAATACCATTTACAATCTCGATAGTTTCGTTTACATCGTCCTGCGTATTGCTGTAATTTAGCGTTACAGTAACAGTTTTCCAGTTATAGGCCAACTCAATGTTGTTGGTATACGATGGCTTAAGGAACGGATTACCGGTATAATAAGTAAACTTATCCAGGGGCGACAAAAATGGGTTTAAATCCTCGTAATATGGTCTGTCAATCCGTCGTCCATAATTCAGAGTTATGCTTTGTCTGCCTGCTGTATCCAGTTTATATTGCAGGTAAACAGTTGGAAACAGTCCATTATAATTTCGCTTAAACGTTGAATCGGATTTCTGCACATTACCCAACTGATGACCATTTGATGTGGTATTTTCAAACCTTAACCCGGCCTGCGCCGAAAATCGCTTCCAATCTTTACTTGTATTAATATAGGCAGCGTTTATTTGCTCCTTGTAAATAAAGTGATTTGTTTTACCATAATCGGGGTTGGTTACATCGTTAATGGTGTAAAAGTAGTTGGCAATATTATCGGTTTGGGTATTACTGATTTTAAGCCCGGCCTCCAGTTTAACGCCATTATTTAAAGGATGTGTATAATCTGTTTTGGCCGAGTAGATGTGGATATTTTCGGGCAGGTTACCTGTGAGCAGGTCGTTACTTATAACCGTTCCATCCGGTAAATAGCCTGTATTCAAAAACGATTGCTTTGTGCTGTTGTCGTAGTTCAAATAATCAAGGTCGACTGTAAGCTCCTGCCCTTTTTTGTTATACTGATGGCGGTAATTTAGGTTTACATTACCATTCTTAAAGTTAATATGCTCCTTATTATCGGCTACAATAGTCGAATCCAACACGTTGGCGGCATCAAGTAGTTTGCTGGTATTACGGGTATTCACGTCGCCGGGATTTAATAAGCCAAATATATTTATGCCGATTGTAGTTTTATCAGATACATAATAGTCGGCCCCCAGCCTCAGGTTCAGGTTTTTTGTTTGCCTGCGGATAAATGAGTGCTGCAAAAAATTGGAAGCCGGGCTGCCATCATCATTTAAAAAGTACCTGTTAATAACCAGGTCATTAAACGAATTAAAGGTGCTATACGCCAGGTTGCCAAATATGTTGATTTTGTTGTCCCTGAAATTAAAATTAAAACTGTTGATGGTTTTGCCATATTTACCTTGGGTATAATTCATGTTAAGGCCACCGTTAAAGCCTTTTGCTTTATTCCTTTTTATGCGGATGTTGATTACTCCGCCATTCCCGGCGGCATCGTATTTAGCCGGCGGGTTGGTCATTAGTTCAACCTGGTCGATAGTTGATGCAGGTAATGAGCGCAGGTAGTTTTGCAGATCTGTCCCCGATAAGTAGGTAGGCTTATCGTCGATATAAATTTTAACGCTGCCGCTGCCGTTAAGGCTGATACCGCCATTCTGGTCGACGATTACGCCCGGCGATTTATCAAGCACATCCATAGCCGTGTTGCCGCCATTACCAATCATGGCATCTACGTTTACTACCGTCCTGTCAATTTTGTGCTCAACCAATTGCTTTTGGGCTACAACGGCTACCTCTTTCAATTCTTTACCGGCAAGCTGCAAAATAATATCCGGCAGCACCATATCTTTTTCAAACGTAAAAGGTGCGCTTTTATAGTTTTGATACCCTATCATGCTAACGGCCATCTTATACTGTCCGGCTTTTACATTTTTCAAGATATAAATCCCCATAGCGTCTGCCACACCTGTTTTTACCAGTGCTGAATCCGTAAACTTATATAGGTAAACTGTAGCACCATCCAGCGATTTGGCGTCGGTGCTTTTAATTTTACCTGTTATCGTTATCAAATTTTGGGCACTTACCAAAGTTGAGGCAATAGAAAGCCAGGTGGCTAAAATAGCTGCAATTTTTAATTTCATATTGATGGGTATTAGGAGGTTTCTTTTAGGTTGATCTGTTATTTAATCTTAAATACTTTTCAAATTTTGGGCATGGCAATTCCCGTTCGCCTGTTGAGGGCGGGTTAAAATTCATGCAGTCAGGATAATTTAGGGCTTATCGGTGGTGGTTACTTTGGTATCGGTATCGTAATTATTATACAAGGTCCATTGGTTTTTGCCGGTAACGGGCACATACTTTTTCTTGTATTTCTGAAAAACATCATCTGGCTGTTTTACACCGTTGATGATCATTTCACTTTGGCTAAGTTTAAAGGAAACCTTAGGAGCATCAGCATCAATAAGCCCGTCCTTTTTCAATTCGGCAGTCACCACCTCGCCTATACTTGGTTCGGTTGGCGCATGGTAAGGTTTATAGTCGGCTTTGTACACTGACTTATAGTCTTGTTTATTATAGGGCTTGCTGCCATAACTATAAGCGTTTTGTGCAGGCGCGGTTGGTTTTGTATTTTGCGTTCTGCTTTGGTTAATAGAATCGGCTTTTGCCAATTCCTTTTGTTCATCAAGTTTGCTTAGCGTTCCAAGACCACCATGCAATCTGCCTAATTTACTTTTTAGGGTATCCAATGGTTTTGCTTTAGCAGGCGTATCTGCCGAAATCGGGGCAGTTGCCTTTAAAGATGCTGCATGAGTTATTTTTGCTTCTTTGTTTACGTCACCTGGTTTTAAATCAGCATGATGAGATGATGTATCATCAGCATGAAACAACTCTTTTTTAACAGAAACAACCGCATGCGATACTGTTTTACCTGTATTAAGCAGCATTTTATCAATCCTTTTGACATTGCTGAAAGCCATGGTGAGCAAACCGGCGCTTAATAATAACACGGCCAAAACAGAGCGTTCGCGAATATTAAGGCTGTGGTTATTACCCGACGCCATACGTTTAACCCGGTTAATCAACTGATCGCGCTTGCCGGGGAAAGCCATGGCGTAGGCCGGTGCCGACAGCTGGAACTCCTGGCAGCTTACCAGGGCCCTGATGTAGTTTACCTTGCTGCTTGTTTCCAGTACAGCTATGTCATCGCAGCAGTTTTCCCGCTCGGTACGGATCAGGGCCGACAGCCATAGCACGGCCGGGTTAAAAAAGAAAATGATCTCGATGAAGCTTTGTAACAGGTTTATCAAATAATCCCGCCGGCGGATATGGGCCAGCTCATGTACCAGGATAGCCTCAACTTCGGCGGGCGGCAGGGCAGTTAGCAAACCAACCGGGATCAGGATCAATGGTTTCAAGTGGCCAATCACCATAGGTACTTTTGCTATGCCCGATTCTGCAATACCTATTATTTGCTTTATCCCCAGTTTCTGCGACAACAAAGCAACGCGTTCTTTCCAATATTCATCAACAGTAAAAACAGACCTGCGCCGCAAATGATGCAGGCCCTGTAGCCCTGCCGATAACTGAAGACCGCGCGCAAAAACCACCAAAAACCATATTAAAACTATCAGTTGGGCATGGGTATTCACATAGTTTATCCCTTTATCAATTACCGAATCTTGCGTAAACCCGGCAACGCCCAAAACAGGCGCCTGCGGTGTTTGATTATTTGAAGAGTAGCTGGCCGGTGATATTTTACCTGCTGCTGTTTGGTTAATTTCCCAAATAAATGTACCTATGGCCGTTAAAGCAAACAACATCAGCGCGCCTACCATTAACGTGTAGCGTTTTGCCGCTGTTTGCCTGCGGGTAAACACCAATATAAGGCTGGTGATTACAGCAAGTATAACGCCCTGCCACAACGAGTGCAGCAGCGTGTAACTTAAGGCTGTGGTGAAGCCCTGGGGCAGTAATTCATTCAGGTAAGTCATGGTTTATTCCTCCAGTTTTCTTAAAATTTCTTTGATCTCCTGTAATTCCTGGTCGCTTGTTTTTTTGTTGCCCAGCAACTGCATTACCAGTTTACTTGCCGATCCTTTGTACATCGAATCAACAAACTTATCCAGCAAATGCGACTTGGTTTTTTGCTCCTCTTCGGCCACGCTGTAAATATGCTTCATCTGGCTTTCGTCCCGGTTAAGGATACCTTTATCGGCCATAATCTGCATCAGCTTTAGCGTGGTTGTATAATTTACCTCTTTTTGCTTTAGCAACTCATCATTAACCGCACGAACTGTCGATGGGCCTTTTTCCCATAAAACCTGTAATATTTCCAGTTCGGATTTTGTAGGTTCCAGTTGCTTGTTTTGTTGTGTTTCATTCATAACAATTCAAAGGTAGGAATATTTTCGTACGAAACAAATTTTAGGTAATAATTTTTTCGTACCTTTTGAAAAAGATATATAAATATGCCAGGAAGCTTATAAAAATAAATGGCATGGCCGCGCGGAGAGGTCTTTGCCCCTATGCTTCGACAGGCACCCCATGACATGTTGAATTTTTGAAGTGCGCAGGCCTGTCACCCTGAGCCTGTCGAAGGGTCGCGCGGAGAGGCCTTTGCCCGCTATGCTTCGACAGGCTCAGCATGACAACGCTCTTTTAGTATGTCATTTCCCCTCAGAGTTTCCTTGTGCCACCTTTTTTGGCCGGCAATAGGACAAAGATTTGGGTATGCTTAAGTTGTGTAAAACATAGATTTAGTGTTAACCATGATTAAACACAAACTATTTACTATCAAATAGTTATAAAAATAAAATCCAAAATGTGTTAAGTTATGTTAACCCACTTTACATGGTTACCCTGCTCCAAAACTACTTCTTATTTAAAGTAACGCCCGACCATTCATCTGTACGGAACGGCGATGCAGGCAGGCCCGCGGCATTGTACAAATTACATATCGGGTTAATTCCCCAGGCGTACCTAACGGCTACCGGGTTACTTACCTGTGTACTGCTCACCATAACTTTATCACCAACAATTACGGCATCCGCCCAATAAAATTTCTGGTCGGCACCGGCAATGGCAAACCCTTTTAGTGGTTGGCCGTCGGTGGTTTTAAGGCCGTCTCCAAATTTAAAGGAAAGCGTTATTTTATCATTATTGATGGTATACTTTTGAAATATAGGGCCGGAGTAATCTATCTTTTCACCATAGGTTTTAGCAAGGGCGGCCAATGCCAGCCTACGTCCTACTTCTTGCTTGTTTTTTGGGTGGATATCGTACCCGCCCAAATCAATAGCGACGGCCATGCCTGTATTTGGAAGCGCCAGTGTTTTAAGTTGTGCTTCCCGCAATTCGGCCCAATCTGAAGCTGAGGGCTGCGGTTCGGTGATGTAGTAATTGGCCAGTTGCACAAAATAAAAAGGAAAGTTACCCTCGCCCCACCTGTTACGCCAATCGTTGATCATGGTGGGGAATAATTGACGGTACTGGTACGCCCTGCCGGAATTTGATTCGCCCTGGTACCAGATAGCGCCTTTAATAGCGTACTGGATAAATGGGTTAATCATTGCGTTGAACAAAACAGAAGGCCGGTTGGGGCTTTTAGGATCGGTTGGAAAAGGCGGCATGCTTTTAATGTTCATACCTACATGATATTGCCAGGCATTGTTTAACGGGATTTGCTGGCCATTATCATTTGCCAGGTATAGTAATTTGGCATCACTGTAAAGGCCTCCATTACCCATGCCATCAAACACGCGGATGGTAATAATATTTTCGCCGGCTTTAACCAGGTTACCGGGTATGGTATACATCCTTGGTGTATTATAAACTGCGGTTTCACCAACTTTTTCGCCATTGAACCAGGTAATATCAGCATCATCAACCGCGCCCAGGCTTAATTTAAGCGGCTTGCCCGCCCAATCATCAGGAACAACTATTTTTTTGTGTAACCAGATAACGCCATCAAAATTTGGTAAAGTTTTCTCTAAAATAGAGGGCAAAACCATATCGTGCCATTTAGAAACATCCAGATCTGCCGCCAGCCAAACCGGCTTGCCCTGGTTATATCCCGAATCCTTTTCGGCAATAAGGCTTTGCCATTGCTGCGCCTTAAGCAGGTAAGCTTTTTGGGCTTCTTCCTTATCCTCTGTTTCAACAGTGGTTACAGGTTCAACAAACTCGGGCATAGTGCGTAATGCAGTACCGCTTGTCCAGGCCTCGGCAATAGTTCCGCCCCATGAGGTATGAATTAAGCCGATGGGTATATTTGTTTTACTATAAATTTCCCTTGCAAAAAAATAAGCAACCGATGAAAATTCGGCCACATTTTCGGGCGTGCAGGGCACCCAACCGCCTTTGGTTACTTTTGCATCGGCCAAGGGTACACTGCTGGTTATATGCTCAACCTGCAACAAACGGATATTCGGGTAATTGGCCCCGGCCATTTCTTTTTCATAATTATTTATTTTTCCCCATCCCGCCACCGGCATTTCCATGTTCGACTGGCCAGAGCATAACCACACTTCGCCTATCATCACGTTCTTCAACTCCAGCGCCTCTCCATCCGAAATGGTGATGGTAAAAGGCCCGCCATAGGACGGCGTTCCAACTTTTATTTTCCAGTTTCCGTCAGCATCTGCCATGGTGCTGTATTTTTTGCCAGACCAGGTTGTTGTTATCACTACTTTTTTACCGGCTTCGGCCCTCCCCCATATGGCAGCCTTGGTTTTTTGTTGCAAAACCATATTATCGCTAAAAACAGATGGCAGGCTTACTTTGGCACTGCTTAACTGCGCAGTAACCAAAAATGAAAACACGGTTAATAATAACGATTTGAACATAACTTAATTTATAAAGGTTTATTTTTCCTTGCGGATAAAAGTAGCACCTTAATTCAAATTATTTACAAATCGCTAACTTTATTACAAAACAACTGTTTGGGATCGTGAAACCAATTCAATCCACTGAAAAATAACAATCTGGCGTTTAGCTTATCTCAGCAATTTGTTTTCCCCTTCTATTTCCACGTTTTCCTGTTGCGCTACGGCCTTATATTCATAACTGCCTTTTAAAGGCAAGGTAAGTTCAAAGCTACCATCGGGTTTAACGGGTACCCAGGCGCTGGCCGTCCATTTGCCGGCGTACAGGGTTTCAACCTGGCCACGATAAGGCCTGTAATCAAAACGGGCCAGTTTAACCAAAGGCGTTTTGTAGTTTACTATCCTGCCTTTTAATACCACCAAGCCCTTTGACAATGCAGTACCACCGGTTTCAACAATAACCGCTTCTTTAAAAGCGGGGTTTACATTATCCAGCTTAATAACAACGGGGTTTGGCCAGCGATGATCGTCATAAATACGCTGTGCTTTCACTACCGATACTTCCAATCCTTTGGCTGTTTGGGTATAACTGCAGCTTACATCATCGCTTTTATATTCAATTACCTGGCTGTTTTGCCCCAAAACGCTTATTTTGGTATCGGGCGTACTGATTGCAGAACGAATAAGGAAAGTTTTACGCGTACCTTCCTTCCAGTCGGCGGCATCGGTTACTATGGCGTAAAGGGTATGCCCATTCTTCGCGGTAAACCAAATGTTACCTTCTTTGCTCACCACCCAACTCCGTACATCATCAACACATTCGCGGTTTATAAAATACCATGCCGACATTTCGCGCAACCGTTCTTCCTGCTCTATAGGTAGTTCGCCGTTAGGTTTTGGGCCAACGTTCAATAACAACGATCCGCCTTTAGCCCTGGCTTCTATCAATAAACCAATCAGCTGGCTGCCCGATTTATAACGCTCGTTAGTTGGCTGGTAGCCCCATGCGGTACCCATGGTAATGCATGATAACCATGGTTCGTTGATCATTGCCCCCGGCATAATCTGCTCGGGCGTTTTGATAGCTCCACGGGTAATAAGCAAATCGGGCTGCAACTTCCAGCAGGTTTGCTTTACAATTTCTTTGGGGTCGCCATCAATAAAAAGTACATCTATTTTGCCGTATTTGGTCATCAGTTCTTCGCATTGCTGCCGGGTATAATCATCATAGGCTTTGCGGGTAGCAGCATCCATTTTAACATCGGTGCGGCTTATCGTAATATGATGGTCACGCAAAAAATTAAAATCCTCGGGCGAAAAATAAAACCCTACCTGCAGGCCTACTTCACGTGTGGCATCAACAAATTCTTTTAACAGGTCTTTTTTATAGGGTGTGTTGGTAATATTAAAACCGGTAGTTTTAGTATCCCACATACAAAAGCCAGAGTGGTGCTTGCTGGTAAAAACAATATACTTCATGCCGGCAAGTTTGGCCAAAACAGCTATTTGGTGCGGGTCGAATTTTGATGGATCAAAAGTTTTCGGCAATTCGGTAAAATAGCGGTTCACGTAATCGTCGCTTGCGCCTACCAGTGAGTGGCTGATAACTACACCCAACTGCCCATCCATACTAAAATGGATAAATAGGCCCAAACCTGTATTTTTAAGCCAAAGCTCCCGTTCGGGCTTGTTCAGGTTATAGTTACTCGCGTTGTCATCTTTCACCAGGTCGTTTTGTGCAATGGCTCCATTGCAACATATCACCAGCACTAACAAACAAAAATATCTTCTCATCATTATTAAAAATAAAAAAAGGAAGGGCAGCCAAACCCTTCCTTAAACCAAATCTATCAATTTATTAACACGAATGCATTATTTATCCCACCACATCCTTGTCAGGAACTCATCGGCACCCTGCCGCGCTATTGCAGCAGCATAGGATGCGGCATTAAGATTTTGCTCGGATATAGGGTACAACATCCTCCGGAATATTTTGCCGCCTGTGGCATTACCTACATAATTATTAGGCACCAAAGCCGGATATCCCGTACGCCTGTAGGTAGCAAATACCTCCTGCGCATCCGGGAAAATACCGATCCAAAACTGGGTATAAATCTGCGCCATTTTTTGGTCAAGCGTACCTGCCGAATTAAACTTATGGTAATTGATATAGGTATTAATCTGGGCATCGCTTATTGCGCCCGCGCTGCCGCCAATAATAGCCCACTGGCGCATAGATGCCGCGATGCCGCTCTCGTACAATGACGATGCAGTAGCCGCGCTATACCATCCTCTTGAGGCAGCCTCTGCAAGCAGAAAATAGCTTTCGGCAGCAGTAAATACCAAACGGGGAGAGTTTAAAAGCAGGATAGTTTTAGGGTTAGGTTCAGAGTAAGTTACAAAATCGGCCGGCTTGGCATTCAACGAAGCCGACATGCCTTTTTGTATTGATGATGTTGTATCGGCTACGCCTGCGTTATAAACTATAGACACAACGCCTAAACGCGGGTCTTTGTTGGTTTTCAGGTAAGTGATAAACGGTTCCTGATATTTGCCGCCTTCGGTATTGGTAGTTCCGTTTTGAGCAATGTAATCATTGTTCCAAAGATCATTTGCCAACGGATTTTTATTGATATCCTGGCCCGATCCAACATACGACACTTTGGCAATGTCGGCATCGTTTAATATGACACCGCCGGCTATAGCTTTTGTTGCCCATGACTGCGCCGAAGTTAAATCAACCTTAGTCATGCGCATAGCACATCTTAACATTAATGAATAGGCGAATTTTTTCCATTTATCAGTGCTTCCCCCGTAAATCAGATCGGCGGCGCCAAACGTCGCTTTGCTGGCGTCAAGCGATGTAGCAGCCTGGTCAAGCTCTTTCAGCATATCTGCATATATATCTTTCTGCGCATCATATGCGGGCTTATAAATAGAGCTGTTATAACCCTGGCCGGCCTGTGAGTATGGAATATCTCCATACAAATCGGTAAGCCTGCTAAAACAATATACCCGCCAGATGCGTGCCTCGGCAACCAGGTTAACCTGCGATGCATCGGTGCCTGCTGCCTTTATAACCTCCACCAATTCGTTGATCTCGTTAGGATAAGCATTGGCGAACGCCGCAAACGACTGCTGGCTTTGAGCTAAAACGTATTTACTGCCAAAACCTGCAACATCATTAAAGCTGGTAGTATACTGCATAGTTCCCAGTAATAAATCAAGCATGCGGGCCGTACCATCATACTCAGCTTTGGTAAATATATATTGAGGAACAGCTTTTGAAGACGCGTTGGGGTTTACGTTTAGCGTATCGAAGTTTTTAGTACATGATTGTGTTGCCATAATGCCAAGCATTAACAGCAAACACGAAGTATATTTTGATATGTGTCTTTTCATCTTAATCAACTTTAAATATTAGAATTTAACTGCCAGGTTTACACCAAGTGAACGGGTACGTGGCAAACCAATTGATTCAAAACCCTGCGTGTTACTGTTGGTAAAACTCTCTTCGGGATCAAAATTCTTTGTCTTTTTGTAAAGCGTCCACAGGTTACGTGATACCAATGAAATACTTGCCGACTGAATATGAATCTTTTTAAGATCGAGACCGGGTAAATTATATGACAAAATAACCTGGCGAAGTTTTACAAAGCTTCCATCATGGGTAAACAGGTCTGAATAAATTTTATAGTTGTCATAATATGTACGTAAGCCACTTACCGGTACGGTGCGCGTATAAGCAGCTCCGGTTTGGTCTACTCCATTTAACACCAGGCCATTTTCACGGCCAGGCAGCGTTGATTTCATTAAACCTAAACGGGTAGCGTACACCTCCATTAATGAGAACACCTTATTACCAAACTTACCATCAAGCAGGAAGTTTAATGAAAAACGTTTGTACCTGAATTCGTTAGTTAAGCCCATAGTAAGCGGAGCAACGCTTTTGCCGAGGGGTTCATATGCTGATTGAACAGGCAAACCTGTAGTTGCATTGAATACCACTTGTCCGCTGCTGTTTTTAACCATATGTGTTCCATATAAAGTACCAAATGACATTCCCTCGGTATTATTTAACAGCGCGTAACCATTTACAGATGTCGCCATTTGAATTGTCGACAGGCCAGGGGCAAGTTTTACTACCTTATTGTCGTTATATGCAACATTATAGTTAACGTTCCAGCTAAATTCTTTTGATTTTACAGGCGAACCGTTTAAAGCAACTTCGATACCCTTGTTACGCACTTCGCCAACATTCAGGATTACATTATTATAACCCGAAGTTGATGAGATAGCCGTATTTACGATATCATTTGTGGTTTTACGATCATATAAGGTAACATCAATGCCCAAGCGATTCTGCAGCATCTGAAGTTCCAGACCCGCTTCGGTAGTCGTAGAAGTGTAAGGTTTAAGCGCACTATTGGTAATGTTATTACTGGTAACATTTTGCAATGGCTGCCCGGCACTTGGAACATTGCTATAAGTAAGATTAATTACATAAGGATCAGGAGCACCGCCGCCTACCTGCGCCCATGAGGCCCTCAGCTTGGCCAGGGTAAAAAACTGAGGTAGTTTAACAGCATCTGACAATATAAAGCTACCACCCACACTTGGATAAAAAATGCTGTTATTTTTAGAGCTTAATGTAGAAAACCAATCCTTTCGGCCGGTGAATGATAAGAATACAAGGCTTTTGTAATCAAAATCGGCCGAACCAAACACCGAGTTAGTAACTATTTTGGCATTATAAGGAGTAGTTGACGTTGTGGCAAGGTTGGTTGAGCTGTAAAAATAAGGAATAACAAACTGCGAACCATTTACGGTTTGTTGATTTGTGATGTTTTTACGGCTGTTTACACCGCCTAATACCGAGCCATTAAAGTCACTTACAATTTTTGTTTTGTATGATACGGTCACCAGTTCGTTGGTTTCAGACACATCTGACTTTATCGACTGATATTGCCCATTAGGAACGTACAATGTACCTGTTGGTAGTATGTTTGAATAATTGTAATTAAAAAAGTCGCGACTTAGAGTAGCTTTAAAAACCAGGTTTGTTATTGGTGTGTACGATACCGATCCCTGGCCTATAAAACGGTCTTTAACGTCATCTTCTTTAAATTTATTAATCACAAAGTAACCATTTGAAGCGATGGCGGCATCATTCCACACCTGCTCATTACCGTTGGCATCGTAGCCTGGTTTAAGCCAGCGTATATCAACGGTATTTGCAACCTCAAGCGGAGTCCAGTTAGGGTTTCCCAATGCATCGCCGGCCCCGGTGCGGTTATGACCAGTTTCGATATTATACTGCGCCAATGCTTCTATGGATATTTTATTGGTTAACTTACTGGTTAAAGCCAGGTTAAAGGTTTTACGATCATAAGTTGTACCCGGCAAAATACCTTTGCTATTCAGGTCGGCAGCCGAGAAACGATATGTGATGGCCTCATTACCGCCCAGGAACGCAAGGCTATTAGTGTAAGTACTCCCGGTTTGATAATAATTTTTAAGGTTATCTTTTTGAGCTGTATAAGGATGTGTTTTACCATCAACAGCAACATAATCTGTCGAACCGTCAATTTTTGCACCCCACGAGCGCCTGCCGGTGCCCTGGGCGGTGGCCAGTGTTGTTGGTTTTACGCCTCCGTCACCCTGACCATATTCATATTGATAATCTGGAAAAACCGCGACATTATCATAAGTAGCGGTTGAATTATATTCAATTCCTACTCCTTTTTGAACCCTTCCTTTTTTGGTAGTAATCAATATAACACCGTTTGCTGCCCGTGAACCATACAAAGCTGCCGCAGTACCTCCCTTTAATACGCTGATGGACTCGATGTCGTCAGGGTTTAAAGCGGCTATACCATCGCCGCGGTCAACGTTATTGGTAATACCGTTGACAGTTGGTGCACCGCCGGGTACGCTATTATCAATAGGCATACCGTTTACTACGTAAAGGGGTTGGTTATCGCCGGCAAGGCCACCATTACCACGTATAACTATACGGCTTGAACCACCAGGGCCGGTTGATAAACCCGCAGCATTTACACCCGCGACTTTACCTGTTAAGGCATTGGCAACGTTATTTTCGCGGGCCTGGGTAAACTCGGCTCCTTTAACTTCGGTAACAGAGTAACCTAATGATTTTCTTTGCTTACTGATACCAAGCGCAGTTACCACAACCTCGTTAAGCGTGCTGTTATTCTGTTTCAATTTTATTTGAACAGGCGATGTTAAATCCGTTACGGTAACTTCCTCTTTATTATAACCAATATAAGCAACCAACAAGGTTAATGGTTTCCCGGTGAATTTATCGGGAACCACCAGTTTAAAATTACCCATTACGTCAGTCGAAGTCCCGATTTTAGGGTCGGCCTTTAAATATACCGATGCACCAATAACAGGCAGGCCGTCTTTTTCGTCAACCACTTTACCTATTAAGACAGCGGCAACTACCGGGGCGGTATTAACGGTAGTTTCTCTTATCGAGTAGATAGAGATCTGGCTATCATTGATTTTCCGATATTCCAGTTGAAAAGCTGCCAGTAACTGTTTCAGGTTTTCATCAAGGTTAAATTGCTTGGCGTTGTTAAATAAGCTTACCGGTATAAATTTATTATCCAGCAACCCTTCCTGGTAAGCAATTTGTACATTGAATTGCTTTTTGATATTTTCAAGCGCGTCCTTTAACAGCACTTTGTTTTCGGCAACCTGCTGCATGGCATAGCCAGGGGCTTTTGTATGAAACCTGTTATTGCTGGTAAGCGCCAGCTGAGCGTAGCCGTAAACCGACTGGCCGAGCAACACCAACAAGAAACAGCAACATTTTAAAAAAGTTGAAAAGTCAAATTTTCGCATAAATGAGTTGTTTAGGGGTTAATTTTTTGTGATTGTGATGTTTTTGTCTGATTGGGTGACCTTTACCGATAATGTAGTGGAGATAGTTTCCAAAAGTTCGTCAACGTTTGATACACTTATCTCTCCTTCAATTTTCAGATTGGCAATAGCCGGGTCGGTATAATCAATGTGATACCCATAATCGTCGGTCATGACCTCGCCGATTTGTGATAACGTAGCATTGTTAAAAAGTAATTGGTGGTTTGTCCACTGTGTTAATTTCTCGGGCACAGCAAGCTTCTTTTGGGTTACCACCTTCCGGTGGGCGTATTCCACGTAATCGCCCGGTTTCATCACCAGCAGCCGGTTGTTATGCGATGCCTGATCAAGGTATTCCAGCATAATTTTACCGCTCACCAGGCCCACATTGGTTTTATTGTGCCTGTTACGCACATTAAAGGAGGTACCTAACACCTCGATATTAACATCATTGCAATGCACAATAAATCTTTCGGTGGCTTTTATATGGCGTGGGTCTTTATTGAGATGTTTTACACTGAAAAAGCCCTCACCGCTGATCCAAACTTCTCTTGCCTTTTTGTCCCAGTTATTGGCGTAAGATAATTTGGAATTACCGTTAAGTATCACTATCGAATTATCGGGCAGGGTAACGGTACGCAATTCGCCAAAAGCGGTAACTACTTCATTCTTTGAATTGTATTTCAGCATCCAGAACGCTATTCCAACTGATGATACCAATAAGATCATCGCAGCTACGCGCAGGAAGACGTTTAAGCGAAATACTTTTTGTTTTACTGTCCTTTTACCGTGTAAAGTACCCTCAATACGGTTCCAAACTTTTTGTTGATTTGCTTCGTTTGTAAAAACATCCTGCTTACGGTAAGCCAGTATAATTTGGGTAGCTTCGTCAATAATTTCCTTTTGAGCAGGGTACATAGCTGTAACCGATTGCCAAAAGTTGATATCATTTTTAGTGGGGTTGATAACGAACTGAAGAAAATCGTCATCATCTAAAAAATCCTGTAGGGTATAAGTGCCGTATTTTGCAATCTCCATGCTATATAAGTTTCTGATTTAAACCTTATATACATGAGCATACGGGAATTATCCCTCCTAAATAAAAATTAATTTAATTTGTATGAATATGGGTACCTAAACAGCCATAAAGGCCAATTACAATGACCAGTTTTGAAGTTTTTAGCGCGCCCTGCAAGTTGTTGAACGCTTTGTAAAGCAGCTTATAAGTAGAGTTGATGTTGATTTCCATAATATCGGATATCTCCTCATAGCCCAGGCCTTCGTAAAAACGCAGGTAGATGATTTCCTGCTGCCTGGCCGGCAAAGTTTTTACTACCGTTTTTATTTTATGCTGAAGCTCGCGTTCCTCTTCATTGGCAATAATCTGGTGATCAAATGAGATCTCGAAAGAAAAATTGTAATCGGTTTCTGATTCCAAATCCACAAAACGCGATTGGCCCTGCATTTTGCGAAAAATAATACCGCGAAGCGATTTATATAAATAGTTTTTTACCGACACCGGATTGCCAAGACCTGCCCGGTTTGTCCAAAGTTTAATAAACAAGTCATGAATAGCATCCTCAATAATGTTTACATCGCGGGTAAATTTGTACCCATAATTATTGAGTACTTTAAAATAATTATTGTAAAGCTGGGTATAGGCGTCCCAACTGCCCTCTTTAAAGGCAAGCCATGTTGCAACATTGTCACCATAAACACCTACAATACTTTCAGACATAATAAAGTTAAAACCGCCTACTTTTTAAAAAATGAATTTAAGTACAATGTAATAAATTATAACAATCATTTTACATAAACTTTAAATTATGTTTAGCAAAAAATTTAGCTGCAAAACACAGACTGTTAGATAAATCGATTACATTAACTTAGATGCAGGTAGTTGACTATGAAAGACGAGGAAAAACTAATTTTTAACAATCTTAAATAGCAAAACATCCATTTTGGATTGCCGGCAGATGGTATTGATAAAAAAACGATTTTGCTATTCGTAACCTGAAGGATGTGCATGCTACCCACCCCTACGAATCGCTCATTTTCAGGCCTGACTTTTTATCGTTTGTATTTTTAAAGAACGGATACGGCAAGTGTACTACCGATGAACTGGTTTTGATACGGTACCTGGAACTATCTTACAAATCCGGGGCATTATAAATCATATAACCGGCACTTTGCTCATTATTTTTTGCAACCGGGCAAGCTCGGTCACTCCGAAAGTATCGAAGCTTAGCAGCGCGGTAAGCCATCGCTCTTTTGAACGATGGCTCCAATAAATGTTTTTTTGCAAAGAGTGATCGTCCCAAACTCGCAAACGTGCTCTGTTCGGCCCCAAGGGTTTATAAGGGGTATGTGGCTTGATTCTTTTTTGCAAGGCTAATCTTTATAAACAAAAGTGTCTTCACTGTTTTTTTCAGCTCGACCTGGTAGTTACTCAACATAGTTGTTGTGAGCATCTAAAGCCAATACATCATCTCCATCTTTTTTGGGTTTTATCTGATTGGCTCTTAATGACATGATATTGAATTACTTCAACACCGATACCGCTTTATTGGCATCCCCTACTCCCCAAACGGTACCGGGCTTATCGCCCATGGTTATTTCCAACTCGCCGCCGGCCATCAGGGTTTTGTGCGAAAAATAGGTTTTGGTATAATTTACACCGTTTAGCTTCATGGCGTTGATGTACATATTTTTAGGCCCGTTGTTTTTTACAACGATGTGAAATGTTTTATTGCCTTGCAGTTTCAGCCTTGCCTCGGTGATTACCGGGCTGCCAAAAACATACAGGCCATTTGCCGGATTAACCGGGTAAAAGCCGAGGGCCGAGAGTACGTACCATGCCGACATCTGGCCAACATCTTCGTTGCCAATAATACCGTCGGTTTTAGTGGTATAAAAATCATCCAGGATATAGCGCACTTTGGCGGCTGTTTTCCATGGCTGGCCCGAGTAATCATAGTAGTAGGCCATTGGGTGGCCAGGCTCGTTGCCATGGGCATACTGGCCTATTAATCCCGAAACGTCGGGCGATTTAAATTTACCCATATCGCCCTCGGCAATAAATAACGAATCGAGCTTGATATTAAATTTATCTTTGCCACCCAGCAAATTAATTAATCCCTCAACATCCTGTGGCACCAGGAAAGTGTATTCCCAGCCATTGCCTTCAGTAAAGTCACCTGTTTCATGAATCGAGATAAATGGGCTGTACGGCGTGCGCCATGAATTGTCGGCCAAACGGCCACGCATAAACCCGGCCTTAGGATCGTAGTAGTTTTTGTAGTATTTGCCGCGCTTGCTAAAGTATTCATAATCGGCTGTTTTACCCAGTTTTTTGGCAACTTGTGCAAGGCACCAATCGTCGATAGCATATTCCAAACCCATCGAAACAGATTCCGCTGTGCTATCTGCAGGAATAAAACCGAGTTTTTTAACAAATTTAACGCCGCGTGCATCCTGCATGGCGGTAGTTTTCATAGCCTCATATGCAAGGTTAGCATCAAAACCTTTGTAGCCTTTAAGCAATGCATCGGCAACAACGGGCACCGCGCTATAGCCAACCATACAGTTAGTTTCATTAGCCATTAAATGCCAGGTTGGCAAAGTACCCTGCTGCTGGTAAATAGCCAGCATCGAGTTTATCATATCGTTGGTATGCTCCGGGTGGATAATGGTTGACAGCGGGTTATTAGACCTGTAAGTATCCCATAACGAAAAAGTGGTTACATTATTAAAACCAACGTTTTTATGTACCTTTTTATCGGTACCCCAATATTCGCCGTTTACATCGTCGAATATAGATGGTGCCACCATGGAGTGATAGAAGGCGGTATAGAACTTTTTCAATATCGACAATGAATCGGCTTTGATATTGATTTTACCTAACTGTGCATTCCATGCCTGGTCGGCCTGGGTAACAACTTTTGCAAAATCCCAGCCGGGTATTTCGGCTTTAATGTTTAGCATGGCATTTGCCGAACTTACCGGCGAAATACCAACTTTAGCATACACAACCTCGCCCTTTGAGGTAGCAAAGCTGATAACGCCTTTAACTTTTGCTCCTTTTAATTTGGTACCGGCAACTTTGGCTGTACTGTCATAAACCGCGAATTTTTCTATCGGCTTTGAGAAAACAGCGGTAAAGTAAATCCGCTGATCAGCCGCCCATCCTTTTGAAAAACGGTACCCGCTGATGGTGTACTTATCTTCCTGCTTAATGTAGGTTTCGTACGATCTGTCCCAGCCAATCCCTTCCTGTAAGTCAATCACAATATGCGCATCTTTTGATGCTGGGAAAGTGTATTTGTGCATCCCTACCCTGGTACTGGCTGTAAGCTCGACACCGATATCGTAGCGTTTTAGCTTAACCTTATAGTATCCGGGCTTCACAACTTCGTCCTTATGGCTAAAAAGTGAAACATAGCCATCTTGCATATCTTTCAAGCTGCCTTTAAAGGTTTTGATGGCACCAGTGGTTGGCATAAAGGAGATATCGCCCAAATCGCCGATACCGGTACCGCTTAAGTGGGTATGCTGAAAGCCGACGATGGTTGAATCTGAAATATGGTAACCCGAGCACCAATCCCACCCTTCGGACAGATTAGTTGGCCCTAATTGCACAGCACCAAAAGGAACGTTTGCGCCTACAAACACGTGGCCATGAAAGCCGGTGCCGATATAAGGATCGACATATTTGGTAAAAGAGACAGGCACCGCTTTCCCGGTTTTTTGGGACTTATGGGCCTGGCCAAATGAGCTTGATGTTAAGACAGCCAGTATTCCGGCTAAAAAGATCTGTTTTTTCATTCGTTATTTATAGATTGTATGACGGGTTTGCACAAACATAAACCCGGCTATATAATAGATGATTAATAAACGCTTAATTCGGCAACGGTAACGCCATTGCCCACTATAACATGCTCAGCCTCAAACTTAAAATACCTGGCGCTTACGGGGTTGCTTAAAACAACCGGCTGCACAATCGGGTTCGATTTAATATTCGAAAACTCTCCCGAAGCCACTTTCACCCATTCTTTGCCATCCAGGCTTGTATAAAAAACATACCGGTCAACAATGCCGTCCGGCTGCTTATCCTGTCTTGGTAAATATCCAAACGCTTTAATTTGGCGGGCAGTGCCCATATCAATGGCTATTTGCTGCGGAAATTTTGCATCATCCTTGCTTAATGTACTGTATAGCGTACTGGTGTGCTCATCAATCGCATTTTCGGCCCGGTTACCACCGTCATTTTCGGCAGTCGCATCAATGATTTTCCAATCTGTTTTGGCATAGCCAAATGAGGCAAAAGCAACATCGCTTTTCTGCCCCTTGCCTTCAAAGCTACGTGCTTTAACAATCCCTCCATCGGCCAATAAAACCGGTTCCTTGTAAACCGGCGAAGTAGGGGTTGGCTCCTGTCCGTTTAAGGTATACCTGATGGCACTCACCGGAGCTTCGGTTGTTATGCTAACCTCACCTTTTTTGTTCCGGGCAATTTTAGGGGCCGTTAAATGTACAGGCTCCTTAAATAATCCAAAATCGCTAAGCGCTATGGCAACAGGCGATTTGGTTATCCTTAACCTTAACTTACTTGCCGTAATGTTTTGAGTTAAACGGATCAGCCTGTTACCGCCAATGCTGGTGGCTGCGCCGATCTGCTGCCATTTGCCGTTCATAAAAGCATCCACATCAAAAGCCTCTATCCGCTGGCCTAACTTAATATTTTCGCGTAAGCGGATAACGTTGAATGTTTTTGGCGTGTGCAGGTCGATAGTTAAGCTGGGCGTGGTTACTTTATCATCCGTAGCCCAATAGCTATACCGGTCATTATCTAACAAAAGCTGTGGACCAAAGCTTAATTTATTGCCACCACGGATATTACTCGCTGTAACAGTAGCCCCCTTTGCCAGGTTAACCGCAAAGGTTTGTTTTAACAGGTTACCAAATTGGGTAAGGGATTTAACGTCTATCTCATTTACAATCCCCCGCGGATCTGGCGATAAGCCTAAATCCAGCGCCGCGCCGCGGCCAACACTTTTGTAATACAGATCAAGCAATGTATAGGGCGATTTCACCCCGTCGTCCTGTGTTTTGTGGTAAAACCATCCGGGCCTTAAGGACACGTCGCATTCGGCCGGCATCCAATAATCGCCGTTGCGGGTACCTTCAGTGCCTTCGTAGTCTTTTACAAAACCATTGCCCGGCTTTTTACCTTCTACCGGGGCATGGGGCGTATAGGTTGCCCAGCAGGTTTCGCCGGCATGGCCTTCTTCATTACCAACCCAGCGTACATCGGGGCCAACATCACCAAAAATAACGGCGTTTGGTTGCAATTTACGGGTAATGGCCCAGGTAGTGTCCCAGCCATAATAGGTCGATCTGTCGATATGTCTTACCTCGCGCTTACCGCCATAGTAGCCATCGCCGCCGTTGGCGCCATCATGCCATGATATAAACAGCGGGCCATAGTTTGTATATAATTCGCGTAATTGTTCGCGGTATATTTTGATATATTCATCGGTTCCATAATTAGGGTTATTCCTGTCCCAGGGCGAGCAATATACACCCAACTGCATTCCTAATTTATCGCAAGCCTCGCGGTATTCTTTTAAAATATCGCCTTTGCCATTCTTGTATGGGCTTTTGGATATGTTATGTTCGGTTGTTTTAGTGGGCCAAAGGCAAAAACCATCGTGGTGCTTGGCAACCACTACAACGCCTTTGAAACCGCCGGCTTTGGCAGCACCTACAATTTGCATAGCGCTAAACTGCGATGGATTAATCAGTTTAGGGTCTTCATCGCCATATCCCCACTCCTTATCGGTATAAACATCAACGCCATAATGAATAATGCAATACATACCCATTTCCTGCCAGTTTAGCTGCCCTTTGGTTGGCAGCGGGCCGTAGGGCTTTGGCGCGCCTTGGCTAAATCCTTTTAGGCCGATGGCCAATAACAATAATATGATACCTGTAACCTTTTTCATGAATACATTTTAATTTTTAAACCAACCAGCCGGCACCTCCTGCGGTACCGAGCCATTAACACTATACTTTAGGCCCAGCTTAAAGCCGCCGCCACCCTCAATAAAATCAAGCTGAAAAGGGTGTGCCCCCATTTTTAAGACCACCTGCCCGCTGCGTTCCTGGGCCGAATGGTTGCCATCGTTGTCTACAACCGTGTTGGGGCCTATTTTTAAAACTCCGCCATCGTCGCAGGTAAGGTAAAAGCTGTAAATACTATCAGCGGGTACATCAATATAGCCTTTATAAGTAATACCAAATGATGGCGCTTTTACAGTTGCCGGTACTTCAATTTTATCTGTGGTAAATGTACTATCAACTTTAGCATCCTTCATAAAAGTTGTTGCTTTAAAGTAAGCTTTGTAATAAGTACAGGCCAGGCCGGGTTTCGGCGGCGCTATTTTAACCGGGCCAAGCATTTGTTGTTGGGTATAATTCAGGTTGTAAACATCACCGCGGGTGCCATTTTGGGTAAAAGCTGCTACCCTTATCAATTCTGATTTTTTGATAACCAATGGTGTGGGCAATATCGGGGAGTTTACGCCTGGCAGGGTTCCATCGGTAGTATAACGGATGGTTAAAGTTGGCAAAGGCGATGCAATGCTTAATTTGCCCTCATTGGTAAATACATATTCGTTTAACAGGCCCGGCAAATCCGGCAGGCGATAATTTATCCCTAAGGCATCCATCCTGCTATACTGGCGTACCAGGCGTTGCAGGTAGGAATTATATTTATCGGGCTGATTTGTCCAAAGCATTTCGGCAAGGGCTGTCATCCGGGGCATGGCCATATAATCGGCACGTCGCTCGGATGGAATCCGTTCCGACCAGATGTTAGCCTGGGCGCCGATGATCGATTTAGCTTCCTGTTTATTTAGTACTTTAGGGATTGGGTTAAAATGATACACCCGGTCAACCGAATATTGATCGGGCTGGTTATCAAAATATAAAGGCTCGCCGGGCGTCATGATCACCGTATTACCGTTTTTTACCGCTTCAACAGGCGCATTAGGTACCCATCCGCGCCAGTACATTACAATAGCGGTAGGGCTGATGCCACCTTCAATAATCTCATCCCAACCTATTAATTTACGGCCTTTGGAGTTAAAAAACTTTTCCATCCGGTTAATAAAATAGCTTTGCAGCGCTGCCAGGTCTTTTATTCCTTCTTTCTCCATCAAAGCCTTGCAGGCATCTGATTTACCCCAATCGGTACGGTCAACTTCATCGCCTCCAATGTGGATATATTGGGATGGGAAGATGTCCATAATTTCGGTAAATACGTTTTGGGCAAACTCAAAGGTTGTTTCGTTACAAGGGCAAATGGGTTTGGTGAACAGCGTTCCCCATTTATTCTCGCCATTACAGGTTAAAAACGGGTACGAATTGATGGCGGCCATCATGTGACCCGGCATATCTATCTCGGGAATAATATCAATGTGTTTTGCCGCGGCATAAGCTACAACACCCTTTATTTCCTGCTGGGTGTAAAAACCACCGTAAAGTGTTTTACCGCCGCGCTGATTGATATGCTCCTTATCGATCACAAAATCGGGATTATCTTTTGAAAGTTTCATACACAACGAATCCTGGTCGTTGAATGTGCGCCATGCCCCCTCTTCGGTTAGTTTGGGATATTTTTTTATTTCGATGCGCCAGCCCTGGTCGTCGGTCAGGTGCAGGTGCAGCTTGTTCATTTTGTAAAGCGCCATCCTGTCGATAAACTTTTTAAGATAGCTGATAGAAAAAAAGTGCCGCGAAACATCCAGGTGCATACCGCGCCACCCATAAGCGGGCTCGTCCTGAATAGTCAATACGGGCAAAACTAACTTTTTGTTTGTTGTGCCTTTTTCTATGGAAACAGGTAACAATTGCCTGATGGTTTCGATAGCATGAAAAACGCCGGCCCCGGAGTTAGCTAAAATTTCGACATGCTTTGGCGTGATGGTAAGCCGGTAGCCTTCTGATACTGTTATATCGGCACTTTTAATGATGCTTATTGCTGATGCCGATTGATTTTTAGTTAGAATTAGCTTTTGTCCAAGCCCTTTTTCTAAAAGAGCAGCGAGTTCTTTAGCCTCGTTCTTAAATGCTGGCCCGCTCACAGTTGTTCGTGCGGTTATAACAAAAGCACCTTTACCCGATGTTAATTTTGCAGGATAAGGTATCAGTGGAAATTTAGCTGCGTCTTGTGCGTTTGAACTAAACCATACAAACAAGAGTGGGGTTACCAGCTTGATGCCGGCATTTTTTCGTAAAAAAGCTATCATTGATAGTTTGTGTTTTGAGTAATATTTTCCTGAAATTATCTAACGCCAATTATCCCGCTCGCCTAACAAAGTTATGATAAACCTTGCTTTTTATGTGTCACAATAGCTAATCCCAATAATTTTATAAACATATTAAAACTTTTTAATTTTATTAAAGAAGATTAACACGAATTGAAGCGAATTAGCGCAAACAAAGGGTTCAAAGTTGGTTTACTAATTGCAACTAATACTGAGCTTAAAATTTGGCGAACTATGCAAATTCGTGAAATTCGCCTCAATTCGTACAATTCGTGTTAGTTCAATTCGTGAAATTCGATTTAATCTGCTCAATTCGTGTGTACTCAAACATTTATCCAGCCTGCTTGTTTATTACTTATGATAACCAGCGGCGTAACATTCGGTATTAATAAAGCAGACGGGACCCATATTATTATTGCTATCGATCCGGCAAATACCAATAAGGTAGACGAAAACAACAGTGGAACCTATAAGTTATACAAGGATATAGATAGTCCGAAAACTTTTGATAAAGGTTATCTGGGCGCTATTTTTTTGGATGATACGGAACCCGGGTATCATTATTCTGGTGGTACCGAACTTACCGATTTCGAATTAAAACAATTGGCCAAGCTGATCAGGGATTATCATGCTACCGGCAAAGAGTTTGATGATCATAAACGCGATATCAGCTCTAAATAGTTTTAAGGAATAACAACAGTGTTAAAAGCTTTGAGGTACTTATCTATATAAACCTGTTTTGTTTTTGATTTGTATTGCATAATAAAACGCGGGTGCTCCAGCGCCACAACCTGTTTAAAAAAACGGTGCTCATCGTTAAGCTTGCGCAAAAAGTTTTCATTTTTCCCGGTACCAAAACAAAAACAAACATCAGTTTCAAACCCTATAGCAATTTGCTTTTTGATATTTTCTACAATGAAGGGATACACCGCTTTTGTCAACCCGGGAGTATCGTAATAATTATAATTTACCTCTTTGCCTTTTGGGCCGGTTATTGTAAAGCCGAGCGGGCAAACCGAGTGGATGTAAAACTGCTCATAAAACGCTGTTATACCGCCAAAGGCATCAATCATATCATACACATATTCTGATGATGGTTCATGCGTTATAGGCCCGGTATAGGGTATGTGGCATTTGCTAATCATTCGTTTAGGATCGGTAAATGACACTCCTGTCATACCCGAACCAAAACGCCCCGGATTTATCCCTAATACCAAATGGCGGGGATGATTATCGCTGTAATATTTATTGTAAAACCGGGTAGACACATTTAATGCAAAATTATTGTCCCTGAACGGGTTCATAATACTTATGCCAGTCGGCAGCGTCCCTGTATATTCCAGTTGTTGATTAAAAGCTATTATTCTATCGGCAAAGGTGTTCATACAGGGTAAAATTAGCAAAAAGCTTATGAGATAAAGTTATTTTGGTTCAGCAATCGCTTTAAAAAAGGAGGCACCTACGGAGCCAAACAATAAATATTTATCATGCTATAAACACGTAACTCCTCTGGAGTTGGAAATAATGCGTGTCATTGACTCCTACGGAGTCGCGTGTTTATAGTATAAAACTCAAAAGCAGGGCTCCGTAGGTGCCTCCCGTCTGTTTTAAGTTTAAAAGCCTATATTTTGGTTAGATCTGTTTACTTTTACGTTATGGGCATTGTTAACTTTACTACTTTCCTGGTTACTTCTTTTCTGTTCATCATCTCACCGGGTATCGATACCATTTTCGTGCTTAACAAATCAATTGCCCAGGGCAAAAAGGCTGGTATTTATGCAACGCTGGGTATCACTACCGGAGTGCTTGTACATACTACGCTGGCTGCATTTGGTTTGTCATTAATATTATCACAATCTGCAATGGCTTTCAGCTTTGTAAAATACGCCGGCGCTGCCTACCTGGTTTATCTTGGCATCAGTAAGTTTCTTTCCAAAGAAGAAATTTTAAAACAGGATGTAACCATGGTATTGGAGCCTGTGCGTAAAACTTATTTATCTGCAGTGTTAACCAATACCCTTAACCCAAAAGTTGCCATATTTTTCCTGGCATTTTTCCCGCAATTCATCCATCCGGCACAAATTCACAATGCCCTGCCCTTTGTTTTGCTTGGTATAACTTACGCGCTAATGGGTTTAGCCTGGTTTGCTGTGCTCACGTTTTTTGCCGGTTCATTATCCGGGCGACTAAAAAAGCAGCCTTTATTTAGTTTTTGGCTTAATAAATTTTCGGCAGTTGTTTTTGTGCTGATGGGTATTAAAATAGCTTTCACCAAAAGATAAAATAAAAAAAGTCCCGGTTACTTTACAGCAACCAGGACAATTAAAACACCCCATAAAAAAATCTTACTTCATATATTCTTTATCCAGGAACAAATACCTGTCCCGGTCGTTTTCTGCTTTTTGCCCGCTTTTTACGTCAATGTCCATAAACTTAACCGGGCTTTTACCGGCTGTATTGGCGTCCCACTTTGACAAACCTGCACCGTTTGGATTATAATTTTTAATGAAATTGGCAAAATAGCTCTCCATGGTTTCTGATACTTTATAGTCGTCAGGTGTCCAGGCGTACACTTTATTGCCGCCAAGGTTGCCCATGGCGTACTCAATTTCGGATGCGTGCGATGCGCCAACTGCCGCTGGCATTTTTGGCATAGCCATGCCTCCGTTATTTTTCACAACACCTCCTGCAAGCCCCGGGGCTGCGTTGCCCATTTGTGCTGTCATCGCCGGGCGGATGCGCGAAAAGCAATAACGATAAACAGGTTTGCCACCCGTTTTAATTTGCAGATCGGCCCATTTCCAGGTACTGTACACGATAAAACGATCGCTTGATAAGGCGGTTGCTGATTTAATAACTTCTTCGTCTGTCGAGGCAGGATAAAGTTTCATTACTTCGCCGGCTTTATCGCCATACAAAGTATTTAATGCTTTTTTGTAATTGTCCAGCGTTGGTGCGTCGGCACGCATTACAAACTGGTAAGGCACCTCGGCCGAGTTCCATCCAACTAAAATCGGGATTTTTGCCTGTTCGCCTGCTTCAAAAATTTCGGGCAGCGATTTTGGCAACAAATATCCATCAATAGTTGGCGTATTGGGGGTTGCGTTTGCACTGTAAGCCGCGTTGAGTAAATCGGCAGCGGGTATAGCCCTTAAATCAGCTATAGATCCGGCTTTCATGTTGATCGCAAATTTCGCCCCGTTTTTTTCGGCATCAGCCAATGGGATAGAATTTAAAGTTGGTTTTATCCCGGCACCGCTCTCTCCTATCGCCGCGTTGATTAAGTTTTTTGATAACGGCGACGCCATTTGTATTGATACCGATATCGACCCAGCCGATTCGCCAGCGATGGTAACATGATCAGGATCGCCGCCAAATTTGGCTATGTTCTTTTTCACCCATTCCAGCGCAGCATGCTGGTCGAGGTAACCATAATTGCCTGACGAATGGTTTGGCGATTCGGCAGTTAGCTCCGGATGAGAAAAGAACCCGAATATGCCCAAACGGTAATTTACAGTTAATGCAACAATCCCACGTTTAGCCATGCTTTCGCCGTCATAGCGCGATTCGGACCCATCTCCGGCAACTAAGCCGCCGCCATAAAAATAAACCAGTACCGGTAGCTTTTCTTTCATGGTTTTAGCAGGTGTCCAAACGTTAAGATAAAGGCAATCCTCGCTCATCCCCGATGACCTAAAATTCATATCACCAAAAACCGGCCGCTGCATAGGGTTATTTCCAAAATGATCGGCTTTTAAAACGCCCGTCCAGTTTTTAGCGGGTTGCGGCTCTTTCCAGCGCAAATCGCCAACGGGTGGTTGCGCAAACGGGATACCTTTAAAAATAGTTACGGGCGAACCCGCCTCTTTTACACCCTCCAGCGTACCGTTCCCGATAGTTACCTGGTTTGTTTGTGCAATTACCTTCACGGTAGTTAGCTGCACCAGCAGCAATACTGCTAAAAATGGTTTCCTCATGTGGTTTATAATTGGTTATTGGAAATTAATACAAGCATTAGAATAACTATTGTATCATTATGTTACAATAATAATTTAAATTTACGCCGCTAACAAATTTTTTTGTTAATTGCTACGATTTATATGCCCGAAGACAACAACGAGTTCAAAAAACAGGAAGCTGATGCAAAAGGTGAAGGCTATTTGCCCGGCCTGGCTATTGACGCGGTAATTTTTGGCTTTCATGACAAACAACTTAAAGTTTTGCTGCTTGCCTATAAAAACACCGGTTTGTATGCCTTGCCAGGCGGCTTTATTCATGATTACGAAGATGTTAATGAAGCTGCACGACGGGTGTTATTTGATCGAACGGGCCTAAAAAACATCTTCCTTGACCAGTTTTATGTTTTTGGCGACAGAAGCAGGCACGATCCGGAGCCCCTGAAAAAGATTATGTCTGTAAGTGGCAAGATCCCCCCGGCCGACCACTGGTTGCTGAAGCGTTTTGTATCTATAGGATATTATGCGCTTGTAGATTTTACAAAAGCCATCCCTACCCCCGATAGTATCTCGGATAGTTGCGATTGGTATGGCCTTGATGATTTGCCTGAGCTGATGCAGGATCACCGGCTTATCATAAAAAAAGCACTGGAAACCCTGCGCGCCAACCTGGATCAGAAACTGATAGGCTTTAACCTGCTCACCGATGATTTTACCATGGGCGATTTACAAAGCCTGTATGAAACTATCTTGAACAAAAAACTCATCAGGGCGGCCTTTCAGCGTAAGATGCTAAGCCTGGGCATATTGGAACGGATAGCAAAAAAATTTACCGGCGGCGCCCATAAAGCGCCTTACCTATATAGGTTTATTTCCGGAAGATAATTTAGTGTGTTAATTATACCCTTTAATTGTCGTATTACACCCTTTTGGTTTATATTTAATGACTGTAGATTTACATTATCAATCAACAGACATTTAATCACTTGAAACCTCAACTACCATGGCAACAATTAATCCTTATTTGAATCTCCCCGGTACAACCGAAGAAGCTTTTAACTTTTACAAATCAGTATTTGGCGGTGAATTTTTGGCCGTGATACGTTTTAAAGATTCGCCGGGAGGGTCTGAGAACGTAGCCGAAGCAGACAAAGACAAACTGATGCACATTGCCTTGCCCATAGGCAAAAACATCCTGATGGCTACCGATAGCATTGGTGAAATGGGCATGGGCTACAAACAGGGTAATAACTATCATGTCTCTATCAATGCTGATAGCAAGGAAGAAGCAGAAACCATATTTGCGGCTCTATCTGCAGGCGGCCAGGTTATAGTGCCGCTTGCTATGGCCGAGTGGGGCGACCTGTTTGGATGGTTTACCGATAAATTTGGCATATCATGGATGGTAAGTTATTCACCCAACCGCCCACAATAACGTTGACGGTTATGAGCGCGAAAACAATTAACATCACCTACTGGGTGTTAACAATTTTACTGGCATTAGCTATGGCCGGTGACGGTTTTGGCGGAGTTACAAAGCAACAGACAGGTATTGATGTACTGCACCACCTGGGTTATCCCATTTATTTTATGGTGATAGTGGGCACTGCCAAACTGCTTGGGGTAATAGCCATACTGCAAAACAAATACAAGACAGTTAAAGAATGGGCTTACGCCGGCTTTTCATTCACTCTTTTTGGTGCCATTGCGTCAAGGGCTTTTGCGGGCGATGCCATTATTGAGTTCATTCCGCCAATAATCATGCTTGTATTTTTGTTTGCGGCATACTATTTCTGGAAAAAGTTTAATCAATTAAAATCAACTGAATTATAACCAATCACACTAAAAACAAAATTTTATGAAAATCGCTGTAATTATTGTACGCACACTGGTAGCACTAATGTTTTTGTTTGCATCGGTAACCTATTTTGCCATGGTTTACTTTCATGCATTTACCATGCCTCCTGTAACAGGCAATATGAAAGTTTTTAACGATGGATTGGAAGCCTCGGGTTATTTAATGCTGCTTATAAAGATAACCGAATTGGTTTGCGCGCTGCTTTTATTATTTGGCAGGTACGTTGCACTCGCTTTAGTAGTTTTATTCCCGGTAATGGTAAATATTGTTTTAGTGAATGCATTTTTATCGCCATCGGGGCTTACTATGGTTATACCATTGCTGGCAGGCGTATTATTCCTGGCCTATACGCAACGGGAAAAATATGCTCCATTATTTACCGCAAAATAAACAACACATGCACACGGATTAAAAAATCAAGCTGTTATGACGGTAGAAGTTTTTAAAACCAATGTAAACAGGCGTAAATATGCCAAAGCATTATTGGTCGAAATCCACAAGACCTTTGCCGGCTATCATGCAAATTTCGATCTGGACGATTGCGATAACATATTGCGGGTGCAATGCAACAGCGGAACCATATGCGCTAATACGATGATACTTTTTTTAAAACGCTTTGGCTATCGGGCCGAAGTATTAACGGATTAACTTCAATACGCAAACAAAATCCGCTACGGTTAATTATTATAATAACGTTATAATAAAAGGAGAACATCATGTTAAAAGATAGCAAAGCATTCAGCGGCTTTTCGGTAAATGATATCGGGAAAGCAAAGGAGTTTTACGGCAAAACATTGGGACTGGAAGTAAAGGATGATACCGCAATGCCGGGCATATTGCACCTGGAAATTTCAGGCGGCAACGCAATTGTAATATATCCAAAACCCAATCATGAGCCAGCCACTTTTACTATACTTAACTTCCCGGTACCCGATGTAGAAAAAGCTGTAGATGAATTAACAGTGCGCGACGTTAAATTTATAGTTTACAATGAAGAGAACTTCAAAACCAATGAAAAAGGCATATTTACAGCTGGTGGCCCTACGATAGCGTGGTTTAATGACCCGGCAGGCAATATCCTGTCGGTTATTGAAGAAGCTAAAGGCTAAAGCTGCAAACCATGGAATTTGGTTAAAATAGCCCGAAGTCGTAAGCCCGGAGTCGTAAGAAAAAAGAGTTAAGCTGACTTAGTACTTATAACTTCGGGCTTACGGCTTAACCGGCAGTCAAAATATTGTTTGTGTGCTTCTTTTTTAATATTAATGCGGCAATAACGGCTATAACTAAGCCTACGGGCAATATTTCCACATAAGTAAATAACATTATAAAAATTGGGTTCTTATACATTTGCTTATATGAATCCATTTTTGCAGTCTCATCGCTCAGTTCTTTTGCGCTTGCTCCGGCGGCCTTAGCTTCGGCAAGCACCTGGGTTGCATACCTTTCCATAAAATCGGGCATAAAGTTGTAGTAAATTATCAGCCAGCTAACTACATAACAGGTAGATGCGATAAGCGCGATGTAAAGCCCTATCATAAACCCTTTCCCAAAAGTTATCTCGCCGCCGTTATATTTATCCCGGTAGTTTTTAACAGCTACAAATATCATGGAAAAAGCAATAAGCATGGTAGCATATCCTAAGTACATGCTGCCATTGGTGTGCCCATTGGCATAACACATTGCCATGGTAACAGCCATCAAACCGGATACTATTGCACCTGCAATTAATCCAAAAACGATTACATTTTTTTTCATTGTTTCAAGTTTAAATTTCTGGTACAAATTTGGGGCTTTGGGTTTGCAACGCGGTCATACTTTAGGGTGATTTTGCTTAAATCATACCAAAGTACCAATATTATCACGCAATGATACCCAGTTTCTTAGCTTTATCAACGGCCTGGGTACGGCGCTCAACTTCCAGCTTTTCAAACAAACGCGACGAATGTGTTTTAACCGTATTTAAAGATAAAAATAAGCGGGCGGCAATCTCCTGGTTACTTAAGCCATCGGCCATTAACTGCAACACCTCCATCTCGCGCTTACTTAAATTAAGTTGGGTTAACGCGGTTTCGTTTAAAACAAAATTATCATTGGCATAAATATAAACCTCTTTTTCAACTTGTATAGTTTTAACTTTCGGCGAACTTAATTTTAATGCCAGCCAGATGCCAAGGGAAGTAAAAACAACGGCGATGGCGCCAATATAAATCTCGAATGCATGATCTATTAAAATAAACCGGTATTCCAGCCATTTCATTAAAAACAGCAGTACAGCCAGCGAACCACCATACATGATGATATGCTTATTTTTTGAAAACTTATTCACGGCCTTTTAATGTTGCTTATTGCCAAAAATATAAAATATGCCGATAAAATATCCCCCTGCCCATTAAACTCCTACTTAATTGAACAGGTCGCGTCAGGAAATTTTTTTCCCATTTTAAAAGCGGTCTCCCAAAGTGGGAAAAAATTCCTCAACAGCAGGACATATTTGGCCATAATAATTCAAATACAACCATAGCAATCCTTTAATTAAAACGAACAAGATAAATAATGGGCTTGTTAACAAATAAAAACATTATTGGTGCTTATGGTAAATTTTTTATCCGTATTTTCGGTACAGTAATTGTCAAAGTGCACATAAACTGGTTAATCAGCATTGGTTTTTTGGGAATATCAGTAAAAAACGGAACATTAAACCTCTTTTTAACGTATACCTGATCATTTTGCAAACCAATAAAAAATATAGGAATTTGTATATAATTAAAGCCATACAGGCCCCTGAAATTATTAGTTTACGTGTTTTAACCGCTTTAAAGCTGATTCCCAAATTAATCATATGAAGAAAACGTTACTAATTGTCGATGACGATTTAAGCATATTAAAGTTACTTAGTTTTATACTCTCAAAAGATTACAACTGTGTTGTTAAGAACAACGGCATTGAGGCTTTTAGCTGGCTGGAAGAAGGGCACCTGCCCGACCTGATCCTTTCTGATCTTCAAATGCCTTACTTTGATGGTCAGTCATTTGCTAAAAATGTAAAAATAAGTGGTTTTTACCGCGATATCCCGGTATTGCTGTTGTCTGCAGCACATGACCTGGATGAGCAGGTGAGCAATATGCCATTCAAAATTGACGCTTACATGCACAAACCTTTTAAGCCGAACGAACTCAAATCAGCAATTAACCAACTTCTACAAGTTTATGAATCGACAAACGTCTGATTGGAACGAAAATTCCGGCTCGCACATCAGGATCGCTTACGCGGGGTTGGAATTAAAAGACCTCATATTAAGCGGCCTTAATAATTTTAACATTATTTGTAATGATACTATCACACAGCTTGATGTTTATCTTGGTGAGCAATCTATATTAACCGTACCAGACATTATCCTGATAGAGATCGATACCGAAGGCAAATGCTTTGCGCTGGTTGAATCGATAAAAAGAAGCTTTTTACTTAACGGGTCTATTATTGTTCTGCTGTCAACCAAAAACGATAAAAACCTTAAGCAAAAGGCGCTTCAATTAAGAGTGCACGATTATTACAGCGTCCCGTTTTCTGTTGATGACTTGCGCGAAAGGCTTAATTTTCTGGTAACTTTTAAGCTGATAAAACCAAAGCTTCTTGAGCTATCAAAAGAGGTTGATACCACGTACAAGATGCCTTTGGGAAAACGTATTATCGACCTGATTATATCGTGCTCAATGCTTTTCTTCCTGTCGCCCATTTACCTGCTTGTAGCCATAGCGATTAAATTGGATTCAAAAGGCCCGGTATTTTACAAGAGTAAGCGCGTTGGTACGGGATACAAGGTGTTTGATTTTTATAAATTCAGATCGATGCGTACCGATGCCGATCAGTTATTGGCCAAGCTATCTACCGAAAGCAACCAATATGCCAATGAAGGCGGCGCCGGCAAAGCAGCTTTTGTAAAAATAAAAAACGACCCGCGCATTACCAGGCTCGGTAATTTTTTGCGCAACTCCAGCCTCGACGAGCTTCCGCAGCTTTTTAACATCCTCAGGGGCGATATGTCGGTAGTAGGTAACCGTCCTTTACCTGTTTACGAAGCGGAAATGCTTACATCTAATGAGTGGTCGATGAGGTTTTTGGGCCCGGCTGGCCTTACCGGCTTATGGCAGATAAGCAAACGGGGAAAAGAAGACATGTCTGAAAGAGAAAGAAAAAAACTGGATAATTTTTATGCCCAAAAGTATTCTATTTGGTTAGATTTACGGATAATTGCCGGTACCATACCGGCCCTCTTTCAAAAAGAAAAAGTATAAATTAATGAACAGAAATATAGTAATAACTTGCTTTTTGATATCCATTACACTGTTTTCCAGGCAGGTACACGCCCAGGAAACTTTCATAAATACTGTAAACATGACATACCTGGATAAGCTGATAGCAACAGCAAAAAAGAATTATCCGGAAGTAAAATCAAGGCAAAGCCAGGTTAAAATAGCCCGCAGCACGTACAATCAAACAAAATTTGCCTGGCTGGATGGCTTGACGGCTTCGTACATTTACAGTCCGCAAAATTTAGTTAACCAGGCCAAACCAAGCATATTCAAAGGGTATCAGTTAGCAATAACGCTTAATATAGGCCAATTACTTAGAAATCCGGCCAATACAAACGTTGCAAGCGAATCCCTTAAAATAGCACAGTACCAGCAGGCAGAGTATATGCTTAGCCTTGAAGCGCAGGTAAAAAGAAGTTATTTTACTTATTTGGCGGCTATGGCCGAATTAAGGCTTCGCTCGGGGGCGGTAACAGATGCCGGCACTGCCGTTAAGCAGCTTAAATATGCCTTTCAAAAGGGAGAGACTACATTCCAGATATATAATGAACAACTAACTACGTATTACAATCAAAATGCGTTTATGTTGCAGGCAGAATTAGCCACCTGGACGGCCAAAACAAATCTGGAAGAGCTATTAGGAATTAAACTGGAAGACGTAAAATAAAGATGGAGTTAAGCTTTTTTTTTAAACTCATAAAAAAATACCGGTTAATACTCATTTTTATACCGCTTATAACGGGTATAGGGACATTTTTTTTGGTTAAAAAGCTGCCCGACACCTATATTTCACATGCGCAAATTGCTACAGGGATAATTGATGCATCGCGGCACTTGCTGGATAAAGACGCGAACGCAAGCATGCAGGCACAACAGGCTTTCAGCGAATTTAGCAACCTGATGGCTATTATGAAGCTTAAGCGGATAGTGAGCCAGGTATCCTACTCGCTAATTATACATGACCTTAAGTATCCGGCCTACCCCTACAGCAAACCAAGCAAAATGCTTGCAGAAATGGCCGAATACGAGCGCGATGCCGCATTAAAGTTTTTTGAATACAAATTTAATCACTTTGAACCGCTGCAGCTTTATAACAAACAGGAACTTGTTATGAACGACCTGTTGCACTCGATGAAATATGATGATGCATCTTTACGCAAGAACCTGATTATTTACAGGGATGAGGATAGTGATTTTATAACTATAACTTATGATTCGGCCAACCCGCAATTGTCTGCAGATGTGGTTAATATATTATGTACGCAGTTTATTAACTACTATACCCAGGCGGTAAAGAAAAACCAATCAAACGCCGTTTCATTTTTATCCGATTTACTTGTTCAAAAAAGGACCGCCCTTCGCGAAAAAACGGCGCAGCTACAACAATACAAAATAGATAACGGGATAATAAACCTTGAAGAGCAGTCGAGGGCTATTTTTAGCCAGATAATTAGCTACAATGATAAAAAGCAGGATGCCGAAAAAGAAATTGCATCTTACGATGGGACGCTAAAAAAGATTGACAGCAGGTTTGATCCCGGCGACAGAAAATATTTCGAGTCGGTATCAAGCAAAATTAACCAGACTATTACCGCAACCCAGGATGAACTTCATAACACTCAAAACAGGTATATCCGCAGTAATTACGATCCTAAATATAAACCCGCCCTTGATTCGCTTCAAAAATCATTATCGGCTCAAATAAATATCTCATCAGACCAATATATTACCAATCCGCTTACACATAAAGACGAATTGGTTAAGCAAAAACTGGGCCTTGAAATAGCACGCGACCTGGCCAAATATGGCCTGCAATCTATTAATGCCGAACTGGCCAAACTGAACGCCAAATTTGCAAGCCTGGTGCCGTTTGATGCCAAGGTAAAAACTTACGATTTTGACATCAACATTGCCAGCCAGGAATACCTTGACGTGTTGAATAAATACAATGCTACCAACCTTAAATCAAATTTCAACATCGAGCTGATACAGGTGGAGAAAGCCGAGCCTGAAGCCCCGCAACCATCCAAAAAGATGCTATTGATAGTTATAAGCGTTGTGGTAACGCTTTTTGGGTGCGTGTTTGTGTTGTTCCTGATGTTTTATTTTGATAATACTATAAAGGAGCCTGCCGAACTTGTTAATAAAACCCAGTTGCCATTACTTGGCTATCTAAACAGGATACCTGGCACCGACCTTGACCTCAGGAAACTTTGGGATATTGAAAACCGGGATAAAATGCAACAATACAAAGATTTGCTACGATCTGTAAGATTTGAAATTGACCAGGAATTACGTGGAGAAAAAATTGTGGCCGTTACCAGTTTAAGTGCCCATGAGGGTAAAACACTTTTTGCTGCAAGCCTGGCCTACTCCTATGCCATGATCAATAAAAAGGTTTTATTAATTGATGGAAACTTTGAGCGGCCGGATTTAACAAATGCACTGCACCCGTTGTTGTTTTTAGAGGATTATTTTAAAGACAATCCGCACAGCAGTATCGAAATAAACAGCAGCGTAGCTACTACGCTGGGCAACCATGGCAATGATGTTACGTTGCTGGAAATTGCCGACGAAGCCTTTATTAAAAACCGCTTTGACGATTTAAAGTCAAAATACGATATTATTATTATTGATACAGCCCCGCTAACAGCGTTAAATAAATCAAAAGAATGGCTCCTGTTTGCTAATAAAACTATTGCCATTTTTGAGGCAAATAAAGAACTGACCAATGCACAAAAACCTCACCTGGTATTTTTAAAGACGCTGGGCAGCAAATTTGGCGGGTGGGTGCTTAATAAAACAACTGCAAATAAAAAGAGAACATAACCCTGTGTAAGGCATTTGCCGGTTTATTTTCCAACCAGGGAAATTTTAGCTTTAGTAGTATTATGAGAATAGATCCCATTGAAGCAAAGCGAAACCCATTTGAAGATTTAACACCGCTTCAAAACAAGTCGCGCAAAGCGGCAATCACAATAGCCTTTATCGGCGTATTTGTATGGGCAATTAAAATTTTGTTTTTGTAAACCTTTGGCCATAGCAGATGCAGCGCGAAACAACCAACAATACTAACGTGAACGAAGCATTTGGAAAAAGGCTGCTGCACCAAAAGTTTTCAAACCCGTTTGTGCTTATATTTTTAGTACTCGCCGCGTTGTTTGTAAGCGTTGTTGTTTATAAGCTTGGCATTATTGGCGCAGGCGCCATTATGGCCCTTATTGCAGGCGTACCTATTTTGATTGGTATTGTTGCCTATCCAAAATTTGGGGTAACGGTACTTATAGTAGCGTCGTTTTTTATCAACTACATTTCGGAATTTTTGCCCGCACAGGTACCTATAGGCACTTTACTTGATGCTATAACCTATTTGCTTATCCTGGGCTTTTTTATCAAACAAAAAAGCGAAAACGACTGGAGTTATTTTAAAAACCCAATCAGTATTGTAATTATATTGTGGCTGATATACAACCTGCTTGAGGTAGCCAACCCATCTGCTGCATCGGTGCTGGCCTGGATTTATACTGTACGTACAGTTGGCTTTATTATGCTCATGTATTTTGTGTTTGTTTATCACATTCGTACGGTTGGTTTTATAAAATATTTGTTTAAGCTGTGGCTTGTGCTCGATGTTATTGCCGCCATTTCGGCATTTCAACAGGAGAAATTTGGTTTTCTATCGTTTGAAAAAAAATGGCTTTACTCCGATCCGCAGCGCGTAAGTTTGTTGTTTATAAACGGCCACATGCGCAAATCGGGTATTTTTTCTGATCCGGTTACATTCTCCTATAACATGGTTATTGGCGCCTTACTTTGTATCGCGCTCATCATGAGCAATATAGATATCCGCAAAAAAATAATCCTGGGCTGTATGGCCATATTTTTTCTCACCGTGATGCTTTATTCGGGCACCAGGGCCGCTTACGTTTTGTTGCCGGCCTCATTGCTTATTTTGGCTGTGCTGAATTTTAACCGCAAGGTACTTATCGGCACCCTTGTTGCCGGCTTAATACTTGCTTTTTTGATTGTAATGCCCACTTCAAACCCGGCGATAAAAAGGTTCCAATCGGCTTTTAGCCCATCTAAAGATGCATCGTATAATGTGCGGGCCGAAAATCAAAGAAAAATAAAGCCATATATATTATCGCATCCAATAGGTGGCGGTCTGGGGTCGGTGGGTGTTTGGGGCCGGCGCTTCGCCCCCAATTCTATGCTGGCCAAATTTCCGCCCGACAGCGGATACGTACGCGTAGCTGTCGAGATGGGCTGGATAGGCCTTCTGTTGTTTTGTACCCTGTTTTTTGTGGTATTAAAAAACGGTATTAATTTCTTTTTCCTGATTAAAAACCCCAGGCTTAAAAACTACTGCATGGCCATGGTGCTGGTTATATTTGCTTTTAACATAGGCAATTTTCCGCAACAGGCCATTGTACAATATCCATCCAATATTATTTTTTACTTATCTATTGCCATTATTGTTGCCTGCATGCGGTTAGACCTGGAACAACAAAAAGCCATAGTAACCGGTAGTAATCCAAATACAACAGCATTAACCGAATTGAATTGAGCCGATGTCGATAATAACCACCATAAAAACAAACCCAAGGTTAAAAAAATTAGTTCACTGGATGCTGATACCAACCGGCGAATCGAGGCCAAGGCGTTGGGTACGCTGGTTTATTACGCCATTTTATTATCCGCGCGGCAAAGGGGCAGTGGTAAGGTACTATGCGCGGCTGGATGTTTTTCCATTTAACAAATTCTCGTTAGGCAGTAAAAGCATTATCGAAGATTTTGCAACCATCAATAATGGTGTTGGTGATGTTATCATAGGCAACAATTGCGGCATCGGTATCAGTAATGTAATCATTGGCCCGGTTACCATGGGCAATTATGTAATGCTGGCCCAAAACATTGTTATTTCGGGCTTAAACCACGGGTACGAAGATGTAACACTTCCTCCGCGGGCGCAAAAAGTAGTTACCAAACCAATAATCATTCAGGATAATGTTTGGATTGGGGCCAATTGCGTGGTCACCGCGGGCGTAACTATTGGCAAGCACGCTATAATTGGCGCGGGCAGCATTGTCACCAAAAATATACCCGATTATTCGGTAGTGGTAGGCAACCCGGCAAAAGTTATAAAAAAATACAATTTCACAACAAATTGTTGGGAAAAGGCGTAACAAAACAAAGCATGCGGTTTATACAAAAGCTTATTAATAAGCATACACTTTCGTTAGCAAGCAACGCTATTATGCCTGTTTTGGGTATGGCCATACTGGGTTTAATGGCACGCCATCTTTCGAAAGCCGACTTTGGCGATTACATATTTTTCCTGGTGGTATTTAACCTTGCCGATACGTTCAGGACCGGCTTTTTACAGACATCACTTATAAAATACTATGCCGGCGCCAGCCCGCAAAGGGCAGCGAACATAGCAGGATCTGCCTGGTATATTGGTTTAACTATAGTAGTTACTTTTGGGTTAGGTAATTTATTATTGTTTTTTATTCTTTCGTACACAGGCGCAAACCCTAATATGTTCCTGATAACAAAATGGCTTGGCATCGTTTATCTATGCTCGCTTCCAACTACAATAACCACCTGGATATTACAAGCCGAACAACGTTTTGACAGGCTGTTTTTGGTGCAGTTAATTAACCAGGGCGGCTTTTTTCTTTTTATATTATTGCTTATTTTATCTGGTTATATCAGTTTACAAAATTCAATTTATTGCTATTGCTTAAATAGTATTATCAGCAGCTTACTTGCAATTTTTACCGGCTGGTCAAAAATAAAAGCAATGGGTAGTAAAAGCTGGGCATCAATAAAAGAGATGGCACACTTTGGCAAATATAGTGTTGGCACATCAATCAGTTCCTATTTGCTGCGCAGTTCAGATACCATTATCATTAAAATGATGTTCCCGCCTCAATTACTGGCCGTATATTATATCCCGCAAAGGCTGATGGAAATATTTGAGATCCCCTTAAGGGCCTTTATCGCTACGGCATTGCCTGTTATGTCGGCCTCGGTACATCGCGACGACAAAAAGCATGTAGCCTATATTATGAAAAAATACGCAGGAATGCTTACAATCGCCCTGATACCTGTAGCTATACTCTCCTTTTTACTGGCCGACCTTATTATTGGCCTATTATTTGGCAGCAGTTACCAGCACTCTGATGCCGGCAACATTTTCAGGATATTCATGTGTTTTGTTATGCTGCTTCCTATTGATAGATTTTTTGGGATAACATTGGATATTATCGGGAAACCGCAATTAAATATGATAAAAGTCTTTATCATGTTAACCATCAATGTATTTGCCGATTTTGCCGGGATATTCATTTTTCATAATTTATATGGCGTGGCCATAGCATCAATTTTTACTTTCTTTTCGGGGGCTATTTTTGGTTACTGGGCCCTTAAAAAGCATTTACAGTTTTCTGTTAAGGACATGTTTTATTTAGGATATCTTGAACTGAACGAACTTATCAGTACATCGTATAAAAAAATCAGGAACAGGTAAACAGGCAATTTAGTATGGAGCTTAGGAACCGTAATATCATCATATTTTCACAGATGCAGTTTGATGGCCGCCTGGAATCAACAAACTACACTTTGGCAAAGTACCTGGCTAAAAACAATAACGTATACTATGTAGACAGGCCCTTTACCTGGAGGGATTATGTGAAGTATAAAGATACACCGGCTTTTAAAATCAGAAAGCCGCATTTCTTCTCCCCTTCCGATAGCATTATCCAAACAGAGATACCCAACCTTAAAATAGTGATTTGCCCGCCGGTGCCATCTATTAATATGCTGCCCGAAGGGAAAATATATCGCCTGGCCGTAAGAATGAATGAATTGATTGTTGCCTCACGATTAAAAAAGGTAATAAAACAATTTAGCATCAACGATTACATTTACATCAACTCCTACAACTACACCTACCCCAACTTTCATGATTTAATAAAGCCATTACTTACGGTTTACCATTGCGTCGATCCGCTGATTGAGGTTTACCAAACCAGGCATGGTTTAATATCCGAAGACATTATTGTTAAAAAAGTAGACCTGGTAATTTGCACCAGCAAAGAATTAACAAACAAAAAGCTTAAGTTAAATCATAACTCACATCTTATTCCAAACGCGGCAAACATTAACCATAGCCAAAAAGCGCTCGACCCGGAGTTGCCTGTCGCAGCGGTTTTATCGGGTATTGGCAAACCAATAATAGGATACTTTGGCAATATTGAGCGCCGGGTTGATTATAATTTGCTTAAAGAATTATTAGACCAAAACCCGGACAAGAATTTCGCTTTTGTAGGTCCCGTGGATAGTAATTATGCCGATATGTCGGTATTTGAACGGCCCAACGCTTTTTTAACGGGAGCAGTGCCTTATGAGCAAATGCCCGCGGTTTTAAAAGGTTTTGATGTAGCTATTATTCCTTTCAAAAAAGATGAGGTAAGCAGTTCTATATTCCCCTTAAAACTTTTTGAATACCTTGGCTCGGGCAAACCAACGGTATCATCTAACTTTAATACCGATTTAAAAGAATTTACAAAGGATACTGTTGCTTATTGCAAAACTGCCGGAGAATTTACCATCGCCATAAACGAGGCTTTAAATGATACGCCTGAATTGCAGAAAAAAAGACTTGCAGTGGCCGCCGAAAACACATGGGAACACAGGGTTGTTGAAATAGAGAAACTTTTGGCACTAAATTTAGAGCTTAAGCTTAAAGCGATAAATCAATAATAACGCAACTTTTTTATTAAAATACAGTAAAAGTTATAAAACATAATAAACAATGGAGATCATTAAGTTTGTTGCTTCGGTAATCATGTGGGCGGCTTTTATATACCTGGGGGTATATTGCCTGTACCTTTTTATCTTCTCGGTTTTAGGGAAACTGGTACCTATAAAATATCCTCCCGTTGCTACTTCATTAAGCAAATTTGTTATCTACATCTGCGCTTACAAAGAAGATGAAATTTTATTAAATTCTGCAGCGAACGCCTTAACGCTTGATTACCCTACCGATAAATTCCATGTATGTGTCATAGCCGATTCGCTGAAGCCCGAAACTTTGGTAAAGCTAAGGCAGATGCCATTGCAGGTTGTTGAAGTGTTTTTTGAAAACAGCACCAAATCAAAAGCGCTGAACAAAGCCATTGAAAATACGGTGCCCGGATTTGACGCGGCCATAGTTTACGATATCGACAACGTTGCAGCGCCCGACTTTTTGTACCAGATAAACAACTACCTGCAGGCAGGCGAAAAGGTGGTACAAGGCCACAGAATAGCCAAAAACAGCAATACCAAGGTAGCCGTGCTTGATGGTATAAGTGAAGAGATTAACAACCACATTTTCAGGAAGGCGCAACGGGTGTTTAACCTTTCGGCGGCTATTATTGGTTCGGGAATGGCGCTGGAATATAGCTTATTCAAGACAACCATGGGCCAGATTGACGCTGTTGGCGGCTTTGATAAAGAAATGGGCCTGATACTTACCCGCCAGAAAATTGGCGTTGCCTATGCCGAAAAAGCATATGTATATGATGAGAAGGTAAGCAACCCCGAAGTATTTAAAAAACAGCGTAAAAGATGGCTTTCGGCCCAGTTTAACCTGTTACGTAAATACGGCATGAGCGGCTTTAGTGAATTATTTTTGCGGGGCAACTTTGATTATTTTAACGAAATATACCAAATGTCGATACTACCGAGGGTGCTGATGCTGGGATTGATGCCTTTTATGTTATTCATTTCCTTATTCCTGTGGTGGTTAACGCCGGGTATAGGGCCGTCGTGGCAATTGTGGGCGCTTGCAACCCTATGCTGCTATGCCGGCATTCTGGCTGCCATACCAGGCCCCTACTTTAACATCCAATTACTGAAAGCCGCGCTTAAGCTGCCGCTGATATTTTTCACTATGTTGTTGTTGTTATTTAAGTTAAAGGGCGCCAACAAAAAATTTATACATACCACACATGACCATACTGCCGCTTAGTAGTAGGTACATTAACAGCATAGATGAAAAAAGTATCTGTTGTAACCGTAAACTTTAACCAGCCGGCAGTTACCGAAGAGTTACTGTCATCCATAAAAAAAACGAATACCTACGCCAGGCTGGAGATAATTGTGGTTGACAATGCCAGCAAAATAAACCCGGTGCCCGGGTGGCTGGTAAAGTACCCAGATATCAAATCTATCCGGTCGGATGCTAACATGGGTTTTGCGGGTGGTAATAACCTGGGCATTAAACAGGCCACGGGAGATTATATTTTCCTGGTTAACAACGATACCGAATTTACACCGGGGCTGATAGATGGCCTGGTAGACACTTTGGAAACATTTGATGATGTAGGTATCATTTCGCCCATGATAAAATATTACAGCGACAAGGGTTTAATTCAATACGCCGGCTATACGCCCATGGATTATTATACATGCCGCAATAGTTGTATTGGGTTAAGGCAAAAAGACCAGGGGCAGTTTAATCATATTATTGGGCCAACAGCCTACTGCCATGGTGCGGCCATGATGATTAAAAAAGAAGCCATTGACAAAGCCGGGCTCATGGCCGAAAATTTTTTCCTGTACTATGAAGAGGTAGACTGGTGCGAGATGATCAAAAGAACAGGTTACCAGGCCTGGGTAAATACCGATGCATTGATTTATCATAAAGAATCGATATCCGTGGGCAAAAAAAGTAAGCTCAAGGAATATTTCATGAACCGCAACCGCATTTTGTTTACGCGGCGTAATGCCCCTGCTCACAAAAAAATATTTTTTTTTATTTATTTCCTGTTGCTGGTGGTGCCGCGCAACGTATTAGCTTATATAAAAAACAAAAATTACGCTTTTATACCCATGCTTTTTAAAGCAGTGTGGTGGAATCTTACCCATTCAAAAAACAGCAGCAACTTAGGTTATCCTATAAATACTATAGCATGAAAATAATTTTACTGTTAAGCCTCATTATTGTATTTTACACATTTGCAGGATACGGCATTCTTTTATACTTTATCATTAAACTGAAAAGAATAGTGAGAGGGCCTAAAAAGCCGGTAGGCGAAAACCTGGACGCACTCCCTACCTGTACCCTGGTTGTGGCGGCGTATAATGAGGAGTTTTTTATAAAAGAAAAAATTGCTAATAGCTTGCTGCTTAACTACCCAGTAGGCAAACTAAAAATTATTTTTATAACCGATGGCTCATCTGATAGCACGCCCGACATTATTGGCGGGTATCCCCAGATCCGGCTTTTGCATCAGCCGCAGCGCGCCGGCAAAATAGCTGCCGTTCACCGCGCAATGGAGTCTGTAGATACCGAGGCTGTAGTTTTTACCGATGCCAATACCTTTTTGAACAAAGATGCGCTGATAAAGATTTGCAGGCATTACACCGACCCAACCGTTGGCGCGGTGGCCGGCGAAAAACGTGTACATATTGATGAAAATGCCGATGCAAGCGCCGCCGGTGAAGGGTTTTACTGGAAATATGAGTCGGCACTTAAAAAGTGGGATTCTGAATTATATTCGGTTGTTGGCGCGGCAGGCGAACTGTTCAGCGTAAGGCGGTCACTTTATTTACCGGTACCGGCCGATACGGTATTGGATGATTTTATGATATCTATGCTGATCGCCGAAAAAGGCTACCGCATTGTTTATGAACCCGAAGCCTACGCCACCGAAACCGCATCCGCAAATGTAACTGAAGAATTAAAACGGAAAATCCGCATAGCTGCCGGAGGTATGCAATCCATATTGCGGTTAAAAAGTTTGTTTAATCCTTTCCCCTACCCAATCCTGTCGTTCCAGTACATTAGTCACCGGGTATTGCGGTGGACGGTGACCCCCTTCCTGCTCATCCTGTCTTTTATTTTAAATGTGGTACTTACTTGTGAACCCGGCGCAACCGGATGGCAGTTACTGCTGTTTGCCCAGGTGCTATTTTACATGTTGGCATTTTTAGGTTATATTATGGAGAAAAAGCAGTTGCGCATAAAGGTATTGTTTATCCCTTATTATTTCTGTGTGATGAACTACGCTGTATTAGCCGGCATCATCAGGTATTTTACAACCACACAAAGTGCTGTTTGGGAAAAAGCCCAACGCCGCCAATAACAATTATTGATGATGTTTTAATAAGTCGGCAGCATTTAAATTGATTCTAAAAACCGTGTAAGCATTGTTTGCAAAAAAAACGCACAAAAATTGTATTTTTTTGAAATAAACTTATCAAAAAATGTGTGATTTGTGCATTCTACTACTATTTTTTAAAGCTATTTACTTTTAAACAGCCCGTATTTTAGTATACAGTATATAGCTCTCACGCCATCCTTCCACCCTATTTTCTTTCCTTCTTCATAAGTACGGCCATAGTAAGAAATCCCCACTTCATAAATTCGGATTTTAGGCACCCTGGATATTTTGATGGTAACCTCGGGCTCAAACCCAAAGCGTTTTTCGGTAAGGGGGATGGCCTGTATCAGCTTGGTATCAAACAGTTTATAACAGGTTTCCATATCCGTAAGATTAAGGTTACTAAACATGTTTGATGCAAAGGTTAGCCACCTGTTGCCTATGGTATGCCAAAAAAACAAAATACGGTGCGGATTGCTCCCCATAAACCTGGATCCGTAAACAACATCAGCAAAGCCGTTTATTACTGGTTTCAGCAAATCGTTATATTCAGCCGGATCGTACTCTAAATCAGCATCTTGTATTATAAGATATTCACCGGTTGCTTTTGAGATACCGGTGTGCAGGGCTGCCCCCTTGCCCTTATTTACATCGTGTTTAAAGTACTGGATATTTACATCCGTGTTGGATTGTTGGTATGAACTAATGGCAAGTTCCGTGTGGTCTGTTGAACAGTCGTTTACAATAATAACTTCTTTTTGGATATCATTAGTCAGGTTAACCGCTTTAATTTTATTCAAAATTAAATGTATGGTGTTACCTTCGTTATAAGCCGGGATAATAATTGAAAGTTTTTGTATGCCCATTATCGTTGTTTATCAAAAAATCCGGTTTCGGATATGGTAGTGATATAAAGCTTAGTTATATCTTTATTGAAAATATTATTTAATGCAAACTGTGTTAAAACGGATAAAAATCTGCTTAAAAAAACCAAAAGTAATATTTCTGCTTGTATTCCTGTTCGTTTTAACCGTGTTGTTTTGGTTTTGTTTGCCAAAACCATTATTTAAAAACCCTACTTCGTACGTAATTGACGATAATCAGGGTCAATTACTCGGTGCATCTATAGCAAAAGACGGCCAATGGCGTTTTCCCTATAATGATAGCGTACCAGAAAAATTCAAACAATGTATCATTGCTTTTGAGGATAAACGTTTTGAAAACCACCCTGGCTTTGATATTCTTGCTTTTGGGCGCGCTATCAAACAAAATCTGAGCTCAAAAAAAATAACCAGCGGCGGCAGTACCCTTACTATGCAGGTAATAAGGCTGGCTACCAAACACAAGCGCAACATCTGGAATAAGTTACTGGAAATTTTTATGGCGCTCCGGCTCGAACTCACCTACAGCAAAAAGGAAATATTAGCCCTTTATACCAGCAATGCGCCATTTGGCACCAATGTTATTGGCCTGGATGCTGCCTCCTGGCGCTATTTCGGTCGCAGCCCCGATAAACTTTCCTGGGGCGAAATGGCAGCAATGGCGGTATTGCCCAATGCGCCGTCATTAGTACATCCCGGCAGGAACAGGCAAACATTGCTGAACAAAAGAAATAGGTTGCTTAACAGATTATATAAGCAGGGTGTTATTGACAGTATAACGGCCGAATTGGCAAAACTGGAACCCGTTCCTGAAAGGCCCATGCCGCTGCCATCCCTTGCCCCTCATTTATTACAACGTTTTAAAAACGATTATGATGCCAAGCCGGTGGGCGATACCCGTATTCGTACAAGTATTCGTTCGGGGCTACAGCAACAAGTCAACGATATTTTGGAGCAACATCACCAGGTTTTAAAAGCAAACGACATTAACAATATAGCCGCTATTGTGCTGGATGTTGAAACCGGCGAAACACTGGCTTATGCCGGTAATATTACCCATCATGAAGACCCACAAATGGAAAGCGATGTAGATGTGATTGATGCCCCGCGCAGCCCCGGAAGTACGCTAAAACCACTATTGTATGCTTCCGCAATACATAATGGGTTGATATTGCCTAACAGTTTACTGCCAGACGTACCAACATTAATAGCCGGCTACCACCCGGAAAATTTCGACATGGGGTATGATGGCGCTGTACCTGCATCAAAGGCTTTGGCAAGATCACTGAACATACCAGCCGTAAAACTACTGCAGCAGTATAAATTCGAGAAATTTTACGACTTTTTGCACAAAATTGGCATCACCACCCTATCCAAACCGGCAAATCATTATGGATTATCGCTGATATTGGGCGGCGGCGAAAATACGCTTTGGGAACTTACAGGCGCTTATGCGGATATGGCCAGGGTGCTTAATCACTATGATAAATACAATGGTAGTTACGATCCTGAGGATTTTCATAACCCTGTTTATAATAAACAGGATATTAAGAAAGCTGATCTGGAAAAATCGGGCCTGCTTGATGCGGCTTCTATCTATAGTACTTTCCAAGCCATGGAAGAAGTGATGAGGCCGGGTGAAGAAATGCTATGGCAGCAATTTAGTTCAAGCCAGCGCGTGGCCTGGAAAACAGGGACAAGCTTTGGCTTTCGGGATGGTTGGGCCATTGGTGTTACACCAAGGTACGTGGTGGGTGTTTGGGTTGGTAATACCGATGGCGAAGGCAGGCCGGGTTTAACCGGTATTAACGCCGCTGCCCCTGCCCTGTTCGAGATTTTTAGATTACTGCCTGCATCAAAAGACTGGTTTGCAATGCCAACCGGCGAAATGGTAAAAATTGACGTTTGCAGGCAAAGCGGCTATCGTGCCGGGCAATACTGCCAGGATATTGACCAGGTGCTGGTTCCTAAAACCGGCTTAAGGGCACCTGTTTGCCCTTATCACCAGCTTATTCATCTGTCTGCCGATGGGCAATACCAGGTAAATGGTAATTGCGAACCACCAGATCAAATGCTTAACAAAAAATGGTTTGTGCTGCCACCGTCTATGGAGTATTATTACAAATCCCGCAATTATCAATACCATGTACTTCCACCCTTCCGGGCAGACTGCGCCCAGACAGAGAATGGAAATACTATGGAGATAATTTACCCCAAGGATGGCGCAAAAATATACATCCCCCTTGAAGCCGATGGTGCCCGCGGACGGATGATTTGTAACGCAGCACACCGCTTGCCGGGCATGAAAATATTCTGGCACCTGGATGATCAGTATATGGGAACTACCAAAGATTTCCACCAGCTGGCTTTAAACCCGCCGCCAGGCAAGCATATACTTACCCTGGTTGATGGCAATGGTAATACCGTTAATATTGGATTTGAAATTTTGAGTAAGTAAGTGAGTGGTGAGTGGTGAGTGGTGAGTGGTGAGTGGTGAGTGGTGAGTGGTGAGTGGTGAGTGGTGAAAATTATTTCTGCGAAATAATTTTTAAAGTATTATCCCAGCTATCGAGCGATTTGTTACGCATTAATAAAATTACAAACGTATAACCTAAAACGTATCACGTAAAACCTATCAAACTAAAACATTCATTATATTGCTCCATAAAACTAACCCACGATGCTTGAGCAGTATGACCTGCATAATTTATTGGTAATTGATATTGAAACTGTGCCGCAATATGGTACACATGATGAAGTGCCTGAGCATTTTAAAAAGCTTTGGGAGGTAAAAACGCAATATCAGCGTAAAGATGAAACACCCGAAGAATATTACCAACGCGCGGGTATCTGGGCCGAATTTGGTAAGATAGTATGTATATCCGTTGGAGTTTTCACTAAGGGAAAAGAAAATATAGGTTTGCGGGTTAAATCGTTCGCGGGGCATAATGAAAAAGAATTGCTCATCAACTTTTCGGCTTTGTTGTTTAGCCAGCCTGCTAACCTGGTTTTGGTGGCCCATAACGGCAAGGAGTTTGATTATCCATATATCTGTAGGCGTTTGTTAATTAACGGGCTTCCTTTTCCGCCCCAGCTACAACTTGCAGGTAAAAAGCCCTGGGAAATTATCCACCTGGATACCATGGAGCTATGGAAATTTGGCGATTATAAAAATTACACCTCACTAAATTTGCTTACAGCCATTTTTGATATTCCTACCCCAAAAGACGACATTGACGGCAGCATGGTGGGGCACGTTTACTGGAACGAAAACCAGCTTGACCGGATTTGCATCTATTGCCAAAAAGATGTAGTTGCTACCGCCCAGCTGATAAGGCGTTATCGCGGCGAAGATTTAATAAAAGACGAGATGATAACTATAGTTGGCCAATAATGCTGAAAGTAAAAAATCTGGAGGTTAGTTTTAAAACGGGAGATGGCTTATTTAAAGCTGTAAAAAATATTTCCTTTAACTTACAAAAAGGCGAAACTATTGGAATTGTAGGTGAATCCGGTTCGGGTAAATCAGTTACCTCACTTGCTTTGATGCGGTTATTGGATGCGGATAAAACTGTTATTACCGGGGAGGTGCTTTTAAACGATAGTAGTTTGTGCAAACTATCCGAGGCTGATATGCGCGACATTCGGGGCAACCGTATGGCCATGATCTTTCAGGAGCCCATGACATCGCTTAATCCAGTGCTTACCTGCGGCTTCCAGTTAACCGAGGCTATCCGGCTACATTTGGGATTGGGCAAGGCCGAAGCAAAAAAGAAAACCATCGAACTTTTTAACGAAGTACAACTCCCCCGCCCTGAAGCTATTTTTGATAGCTACCCGCACCAAATTTCTGGTGGCCAAAAGCAACGGGTGATGATAGCTATGGCCCTATCCTGCAATCCGGAGATATTAATAGCCGATGAGCCTACCACCGCGTTGGATGTAACCGTACAGAAAACTATCATAGAATTACTGCTCTGCCTTAAAAAAGCACGCCAAATGAGCCTGATCTTCATTTCGCATGACCTGGGGGTTATTAAAGAAATTGCCGACCGGGTAATGGTGATGTATAAAGGCGAAATTGTTGAGGAAGCCAATACGCCCGACTTATTCGATCATCCCAGTCACCCATACACCAAAGGCTTATTAGCGTGCAGGCCATCACCAAATCAACATTTAAAGAAACTGCCGATAGTTGCCGATTTTTTTGATGCAGAAAATATCCAAAATAAATCATCGGTCACTATAGAAAACATCAGGACAATGTATCATTATCCTGATGCTGAAATAGAAGCAAGAAGGACACAGCTTTATACACAAGAACCTTTATTAAAGATTAGTCAACTCTCAACCTGGTTCCCGGTTAGTACGGGCTTGTTGGGCCTGTCAAAAAAAGTGGTTAAAGCTGTAAACAACGTAAGTTTTGAAGTTTACCCCGGCGAAACACTTGGCCTGGTTGGCGAATCGGGTTGCGGAAAAACAACGTTAGGCCGTACCATTTTAAGACTGATTGAGCCCACAGCCGGTAATATCAGTTTTGAAAATACAGATCTGCGCAGCTTAAAAAAGAACGACCTGCGCGAGATTCGCCGCAATATCCAAATCATTTTTCAGGATCCTTATTCATCTTTAAATCCCAAATTAACCGTCGGTCAATCCATCATGGAGCCTTTGCAGGTACACCAGTTTTATGCCAATAATATCAAACGCAAAAAACACGTATTGGAATTACTGGAACGGGTAAATCTGCTGCCCGAACATTTTAACCGTTACCCGCATGAGTTTTCAGGAGGCCAGCGGCAACGTATAGTGATAGCACGGGCACTGGCACTGCAACCTAAATTTATAATCTGCGACGAATCAGTGTCGGCGCTTGATGTGTCTGTACAGGCACAGGTGCTTAACCTGATACGCGAACTACAGCAGGAGTTTAAACTCACTTACATTTTCATTTCGCATGATCTTGCCGTTATTAAACACATATCCGACAGGATGATGGTAATGAATAAAGGCGAAATTATTGAAACAGGTTACCCCGATGATATTTATTACAGACCAAAGGAGAAGTACACCAGGAATTTGATTGCATCGATTCCGCAAGGGTAATAGCGAAGGGCAAACGCATCTAAGATGGGTTAACATAACTTAACACATTTCAGATATTTAATTTATAAATATCTGAAAATAAACATTTTATAATTTTACATGGTTAACATTAAATTGAGGTTTCCCGTAATTTAGCGTATATCTTAAGTTATGCAGTCTATCAATCCAAAAATTCGTGAAATTCGATAAATTTAGCCGGATTGTCAGGAATTCGTGTCTAACTCAAAAAATGGGCTCCCACTGATCGAGCAAATTCACTACCTCAAATTTAAAATCGATTTCCCTAACCCTGTCTTTTTCGCCTTCACCCCCAAACACCAAAAATCTGTATCTTAGCGCAAATACTTTTGTATGTCTAAAAAAAAGAAAAATAATTCTTCTATCGTTCAGGTACTCACCCAAATGGTACTTGATGTATTTGAACAAAACGGCAATACGCCACTTAATTATAAACAGGTTTCTGCAAAATTAAACGTCCGCGATCCCGAATCGCGCGAGATTATATTTGATATTCTAAAAGACGAGGCTTTTAAATCTGTACTGAAAGAGGTTTCGCCCGGCAAATTCCAACTACTTGAACTAAAAACATTTATGGAAGGCCGTGTCGATCTGACGAACGACGGCTCGGCATTTATAGTTACCGATGATGAGTTGGAAAGCGACATTTTTGTTGCCCCACGCAAGCTTCGCAATGCTTTGCATGGCGACCGCGTTAAAGTTTACGTATATGCCATTAGCAAAGGCAAACGTAAAGAAGGCGAGATCATCGAAATACTGCAGCGCGCCAAAATGGAATTTACAGGAATTGTAAAGCTATCTGAGCGCTTTGCATTTTTCATCCCGGATGACCGTAAAATGATGCATGACATTTTTATCCCGATGAGCGAGCTCAACGGTGCTAAAAATGGGATAAAAGCAGTTGCAGAAATTACCGACTGGCCGGCTGAGGCCAAAAACCCCATTGGAAGGATAAAACACATTTTAGGTGCACAGGGCGAGAATGACACCGAGATGAATGCCATCCTTGCCGAATATGGTTTTCCTTTATCCTTCCCGGCCGAGGTTGAACATGAGTCGGAGGAGATATCGGATGTGATCACCCCAGAAGAAATTGCCCGCAGAAGGGACTTCAGAGATATCACCACGTTTACTATCGATCCATTTGATGCCAAGGATTTTGACGATGCATTATCGTTTAAAATACTCGAGAATGGCAATTACGAAGTTGGTGTGCATATCGCCGATGTATCGCATTATATCATTCCGGATTCTGCCCTTGATAAAGAAGCATTTGATCGTGCTACCTCGGTTTACCTGGTTGATAGGGTTATCCCGATGTTGCCCGAACGCCTTTCAAACGGTTTGTGCTCGTTGCGCCCTAAAGAAGAAAAGCTATGTTTTTCGGCAGTTTTTGAACTGGACGAGAATGCATTTATCCAAACCGAATGGTACGGCAAAACCATCATTTACTCAGACAGGCGTTTTACGTATGAAGAAGTTCAGGAAGTAATAGAAAACAAAGAAGGCGATTTTAAAGACGAGATCCTTAAACTAAATGCCTTAGCTTATAAACTACGCGACCGTAAATTTAAAAACGGCGCCATCAGCTTTGAAACTACCGAGGTTAAATTTAAGCTTGATACAGCAGGAAAACCAACCGGTGTTTATGTAAAAGAACGTAAAGATGCCCATAAACTGATAGAAGATTTTATGCTATTGGCTAACCGTAAGGTTGCCGAGCATGTAAGTAAAATGGGCAAAGGAAAACACAAATATACCTTTGTTTATCGCGCACATGATTCACCTAAACCAGATGCATTAGCCAATTTTGCGCAATTTGCTGCCAGGTTTGGCTATAAGATAAACACTAAATCGGATAAAGAAACTGCTAAATCGTTAAACTTCCTGATGGAAGATGTGGAAGGCAAAAAAGAACAAAATGTACTTACCCAACTGGCCATCAGGTCGATGGCTAAGGCCATTTATACCACAAAAACCAGCAGCCACTATGGTCTGGCATTTGACCATTATACGCACTTCACCTCTCCTATTCGCCGGTACCCGGATGTAATGGTACACCGCCTGTTATTCCATTATTTAAACGGCGGACAATCGGTAAATGCAGAACATTACGAAAAGCTATGTTCCCACAGTTCGCAAATGGAAAAGAAAGCAGCTGATGCCGAACGCTCATCTGTTAAATACAAACAAGCAGAATACCTGCGCGACCAGGTTGGCAACACTTTTACAGGTATTATCTCGGGAGTTACAGAGTGGGGTATGTATGTCGAAATTATCGAAAATAAATGTGAGGGCATGATTCGCCTGCGCGATATATCCGATGATTTTTATACTTTGGACGAGAAAAACTATTGCATCATTGGTCAGCGTAAAAAGAAGATTTACCAGCTGGGCGATGAGGTAAAAATCAGGGTTAAAAACGTTGACTTGACCAAGAAGCAAATTGATTTTTCGTTAGTACAGGATTGATATTGAGTTGATTGGTTGATTGAGTTGGATTAAGTTGATTGGGTTTTGGTAACTCAATCAACTTAATCCAACTCAATCAACTTAATCAACTGTTAACTACAAAAATGAAACAACTTACAGAACTACATGCCATGGTGAGCAAGGCTGTAGACGAACTTACTTTTCCGGCATATCCTACCGATCTTTACGAACCTATAAGCTACATACTTTCGCTTGGCGGTAAGCGCTTGCGCCCTGCCCTGCTGCTAATGGCATGCGACCTGTTTGGAGGCGATGTGGAAAAAGCGATAGAGCCTGCCCTGGCCATCGAAGTGTTCCACAATTTTACACTGATGCACGATGACATTATGGATAAAGCTCCCTTGCGCCGCGGTAAAATTACAGTACACGAAAAATGGAACGCCAATGTAGCCATACTATCCGGCGATGCCATGATGGTAGAAGCTAACAAATTCATGATGAAGGTTGACGATGCTATTTTGCGCCGGGTAATGGATGTTTTTAACGAGACAGCCACAGGTGTATGCGAAGGCCAACAAATTGACATGAGCTTTGAGCAGCGCAACAATGTACAGATAGACGAATACGTGGATATGATTCGGCTTAAAACCGCTGTGTTATTGGGCGGCACTTTAAAAATAGGCTCTATTATAGGTGGCGCTACAGTAGGAGATGCGCAATTATTATACGATTTTGGCGTAAACCTGGGTATCGCTTTCCAGTTACAGGATGATATACTGGATGTTTACGGCGACCCGGAAAAATTTGGTAAGCAGGTTGGCGGTGATATACTATCCAATAAAAAAACATATCTGCTGATAAAGGCGCTTGAACTGGCAAAAGACAGCCAGGCAACCGAACTTGAAAAGTGGCTAAATCTTGAAGAATTTACTGCCTCCGATAAGGTTGCAGCGGTAACAGCTATTTACGACAGTTTGAACATCAGAAATTATGCAGAAGATGCGATGCAAACCTATGCAGAAATGGCTTTTAATGCCCTGGATCAGATCAATCTGTCGGAAGATCGCCGCCAGTATTTAAGACAGTTTGCCGATAATTTGTTGGTGAGGGAGTATTGATTATATTTAGGTTATGAAAAAGACATTATTTTTGGCAGCTATTATTCTGGTAGGATTTTCTGCAAACGCTCAAAAAGCAAAGCAGGACACCTCTCAAGTATACAACGAGGTTGATAAACTTCCGGAATTCCCTGGTGGTACGGAAGCGTTTAAAGCTTATGTCAACTCAAGTCTAAAAAAATCAAACAGAAAAGATACCTCCACAGGAATGGTAGTCGTAACTTTTGTAATTGAAAAAGATGGTAGTCCAACCAATCCAATTACTACCTTGAGTTTTAATCCTGAGGCAGATTCCATTGCAATCAAGATAGTGGGCAACAGCCCAAAATGGAAACCTGGCATCAATAATGGGAATAAAGTAAGAACAAAATTCTCCGTTCCTGTTAAATTTGGGGCGCCTACCGGCGGCCCTCCCGATATCAAAGAGCTAAAGAATTAATGAGATAAATAAATTCAGTCGTAATGAAATTGCGTTATATAATCTATCTCCTATTATCTATTGCGAACTTCGCAAATGCCCAAACCCTAACCTCTGGCGGCAAACTCAAACAAGAGCAAGCCATTATGGATGTACGACATTATTCGATCTCCTTAACTGTTGATCCTGTTCAGAAAACTATAGATGGTTATACAACCATTGATGTAATCATGGCGCAGCCCACCAAAGTATTACTTTTTGACCTGTTGGACTCTTTAAAGATCAGCAACGTTTTGGTAAACGGAAAAAAGGAACCATTCACTTATCAAAATAACCTAATCACTATAAACACAACAAAAGAATTACCTGCCGGCAAGGCAAGCGTTAAAGTAGTATATGGAGGCAAACCTCATGTAGCCCGTCGCCCGCCATGGGATGATGGGTTTACGTGGACAAAGGATTCAACCGGGCATGCCTGGGTTGCCATCACAGCCGAGGGCACCGGTGGTAAACTCTATTTCCCATGTAAGGATCACCCTTCGGATGAGCCAAATGACGGTGTTGATATGATGATAACCGTACCTAAAGACCTGGTAGTTGCCGGGCCGGGCCTGTTGCAAAAAGTAACCAAAAGCGGCGATAAAGCTACTTATCATTGGAAAACCAACTATAGCATCAACAACTACAGTATCTTATTTAACGTAGGCGATTATACGGTGGTAAGCAGGCCATATAAAACCGTTAATGGAACTACCGTACCCATCCAGTTTTATGTGCTGAAGGAGGATGCCGCCAAGGCCAACCGCCACCTGGATATTTTTGAGCAAACCATCAGCATACAGGAAAAATACTTCGGCGAGTACCCATGGGCCAAAGAGAAAATAGGCATAGCCGAAACGCCACATCTGGGTATGGAGCATCAAACCATGAATGCCTATGGCAACAAATTCAGGTACAGTAAACTCGGCGGAAAGGACTTTGACTGGCTGATGCATCACGAATTTGGCCACGAATGGTGGGGCAACAAAGTAACGGCCAAAGACTGGGCCGATTACTGGATCCACGAAGGTATTTGCACCTTTGGCGATGCCATGCCCATACGGGATTTGGAGGGCGAACAAGCCTATATTAAACACTTCCAGCAAGCTGCACTTTCATTTGGCAACAAAATCCCCTTGGTAATAGGAAAAGATATCGACGAAGAGGCGGCTTATAATGGCGATATTTACGGTAAAGGCGCATTCTTTATGCATACGCTGAGATACATCATGGGCGATACCATCTTCTTCCCAACTATAAAAAGCTTTGTTACAAGTCCTAAATACACCTACAGTAACCTGGTTACTACTGCAGATGTGCAGGAATATTTCAGCAAAGCCGCCGGTATCAATTTGAAACCATTATTTGATCTCTATATTTATTCTGTTAATAAACTCGAAGTTCATGTAACCGCAAAGCGCGGTGATAAGTACCTCATCCAACTTCAAAATATTGATATGCCGCTACCTGCTGACATTACTACTGATGGCCTTACCAAAAGATACACCCTGGATAAAAAAGGGATAACACTCACAAGCAAAACCATGCCGGTGATAGATCCGGATACTTATTATTTAAAGAAGCTGATAGTAGAATAAAAAGATTTATATTAGCTTTATTACCATATTATATGTATAAAGCCTTTATCTTATTATTTTTCGCGTTTGCGTATTCCATCAGTATTAAAGCCCAATCATCAGCAGGAATAGTGGTGATACCTCCTAATGATTCTGTTTATTCTGTAGTCGATTCCATGCCCCGGTTTCCGGGGGGAAATGACCAGTTCACTCTCTTTATCGCTAAAAATATTCGATATCCTTTAAGTTGCCGTCTGAGGGGTATCCAGGGCAGGGTATTTGTTCAAATGATCATTGAAAAAGATGGTTCAATACTTAACCCTATAGTAATAAGGAGTGTTGACAAGGACCTTGACCTGGAGGCAATCAGGGTAATCAAGACCTCTCCCAAATGGGCACCGGCCTTAGTTGCCGGGACTCCTGTACGCATGTATTACACTATACCAATTAGCTTTTACATGTCGGTTAGATGAAAATGGCTGTAAACTAAAAAATCCCGGATCAAATTGACCCAGGATTTCTTATATCTATAAAGCTTTGCTAATTACTCAGCTGCTGCTTCTTCAGTATCAGCTTTTTTAGCTTTTGGTGCTGCTGCTTTCTTTGCTTTTGGAGCTTCTTCTGCAACAGGTGCTGCTTCAACTACCGCTGGCGCTGCTGCTACTTCGGCAACTGCTTCAGTAGCCGGAACAACTGAAACGTATGAACGGTTATCAGCTTTTTTGCGGAAAACTACAATACCTTCGGCTAAAGCGAATAAGGTATGATCTCTGCCGATACCTACGTTAACGCCTGGGTTATGTTTAGTACCACGCTGACGAACGATGATATTACCTGCAATTGCTGGCTGACCACCGAAAATTTTGATACCTAAACGTTTGCTATGCGACTCGCGGCCGTTTCTGGAACTACCGGCCCCTTTTTTGTGTGCCATTGTTTATATCTTTTATGAGCTGATAAATCGGCTCGGTTTAAAACTTTAAATTATAATGTGATACCAGTGATCTCGATCTTGGTAAATTGCTGACGGTGACCGTTTTTCTTTTTGTAACCTTTTCTACGTTTCTTTTTGAAAACGATTACTTTATCACCTTTTAAATGAGACAAGATCTTAGCCGATACTTTAGCGCCTTTCAAATCAGAACCTAATTTGAATGAACCTTCGTTTTCTGCTAACAATACACTGTCAAATTCAATACTAGCGCCCTCGTCACCTTGTAACCTGTGTACAAAGATCTGCTGGTCTTTTGCAACCTTAAATTGCTGTCCTGCTATACTTACTATTGCGTACATGTTTGTTAATTATTGTTTTAAAATTCGAGGTGCAAATATAGGGATTGGTTATTTAATAAACAACCCTGCCGCCTTTTATTTTTTCAGTCTTCGTTCCGCCGTTGTTAAACTTTGATCAATTTCTTTGATCAGCTGTTTATTGGCATCTATCAATTTAGGGTCGCCCGCAAAGTTCGAATCAAAAACAACCCGTTTGGTTTTGGTTTTATATTTAAACTCGATGATATAACGCACCGGTTTCTCTTTAACAGTATCTCCCCTCTCGTTCGATGGAAAATCCCAGAAACCCAGGCCGGCTGCCTTGTGGTGCAAATAGAGCAGGTCATTCTCAGTAAGCTTAACGTTTACCTTAACCAGCGAATCGCGCTTGTTAAGGTATTGGTAGTCGCCGGTGCTTGAGTTAAATTTATTAACCAATGAATCCTTCTCGCCATACTGGATCGATATGGACTGAAAATCAGCAAACCGGTAAGGCGCGTTTTTAATCATCATACCGTAGTAGTAAAAACAGTATAAAAGGAATGGAATAACGATTGTGGAGATGAGAAATATTTTTTTTGTTTTTGAAGACATATATTAATTAGTGAGTTAGCGAGTTAGTGAATTAGTGATTATTGAATTTAAAATTGGTTGTCATTTTTTATTGGTAGACACTGTTTTTCTTGACGCAGATACTATTTTAAGGATTTGATTGGCTTCGTCTAATAATAATATCAGATCCGACTTATTAACTATTTGAGCTTCAATTAGTACTTCCATCCAAAATGCCGATTCATCAACTTCTTCAACAACTATCGACAGCTTGGCATAAAATTCGGCTTGCGACCTTGCCCGACAGGCAGCTCTATAATTCGCTCCTACAGATGAAGACGATCTGAGTAACTGCCTTCCAATTATCTTAGCTTCCTCTGTTTTTGGTAAAGTTTTGTAAAATCTAATATTATCTACAACAAACTTTTTTGTGCGAATTCTAAATGCCTCTGCAAAATCAATTTTTTCACTATTTATCATCAATTATAAAATATAGGATATCGGCCATAAGAGTAATTATTTGAATCAGCGATTAAAAAATCACGAATTCACTAAATCGCTAATTCACTAATTATCCAGTTCCCCTTCCCACTTGCTTACAACTGCAGTAGCCATGGCATTGCCCAAAACATTCGTTGCCGATCTACCCATATCCAGCAACGGATCAATTCCTATCAACAGGAACAATCCCGCCTCTGGGATATTAAACATTGATAGTGTTCCTGCAATAACAACTAATGAAGCCCTTGGTACGCCCGCTACACCCTTGCTTGTAAGCATCAGCACCAACAGCATAGACAGCTGGTGCCCAAACGATAAGTGAATATCGTACGACTGCGCCAAAAACAACGATGCAAAGGTCATATACATCATGCTGCCATCCAAATTAAATGAGTATCCCAATGGTAATACGAAACTCACAATTTTGTTACTGCAGCCAAAACGCTCCAATTCCAACAGAACTTTAGGGTAAGCAGCTTCGCTGGTTGAAGTGCTGAAGGCGATCAGCATAGCATCTTTTATGTTGCTTATTAATCTGAAAACAGGTTTGCGCAATACAATAAAGCCGGCCAGTATAATAATGAGCCAAAGCAGCACTAACGAAAAGTAGAATTCGCCGATAAATATACCGTAGGTTGATAGTACACCTAAACCCTGCCGGGCAATTACCGCTGTTATAGCGCCAAACACGGCAACAGGGGCCAGTTTCATCACATAGCCGGTTATCTTTAATATCACATGTGCAATAGCATCCATGGCTTTAATGACAATTTTACCTTGCTCACCAACCGCCGCTGTGGCTATGCCAAAAAAAAGCGAAAACACCACAATCTGCAATATCTCGTTATCGGCCATTGATTTGATAAAGCTTGAGGGGAACACATGCCCGATAAATTCGGTTAGCGACAGTGCCGATTTCTTGATACCGGTACTTAAATGGCTGTCTGGCAACGGCAGGTGCATGGTTTTACCTGGTTCAAATAAGTTAACCAACAGCATTCCTAATAATAACGACACTAAGGTGGCACTGACGAACCAAAGCATCGTTTTACCGCCTATCCTGCCTACTGCTTTAATATCGCCTACTTTTGCCACGCCAACCACCAGCGTTGTAAACACCAGCGGCGCCACAATCATCTTTATCAAATTCAGGAAAATCTTGCTTAAAATATTAAAGCCCTCCAGTCTATCCTCCCTTAAGGTGCTGTTTTCCTGCTGAGCTTTTACTTCCGTCTGCCTCAGTTTTTTTATGGATTTGAAAGCTTCTGTAGTGGTATCTGCCGATGCTAATAAGTTTTTATCGATGGCTTTAATATGAGCCTCGGCTGTACTTATATTGGCATTAATTTTATTGATTACATTGGTGTTATAAATATAACCTACTATTACACCGGCGATAAGGGCTATAAAAATATATAGCGTAAGCTTACTTTTCTTTTGCATTGATTTTGATCAGTCGACAAAAATACAAATTACTTCCACTAAAATTTGGAATCGCAAACATTACGCATTACCAATTTAGTATGCTACAGGCAAAAATCCCGAGTCAACCACGTCGACGGTAAAATTTCGACTGTAAATAACGAACTAAAAGACAATTTTGACACATTTGTAAAAAACGCACTATTACTACACACTATGTAGTAATCTGAGTAATTCAGATTCACTGGTCTGGCAATCAAAGTAAGTGAACTGCCGATTTGGGTGGCGCAAAACATTTATAATTTGGCAAACAAAATAAAGCAACAATTCAAGGTACGGCTTTTGAATACAACCGCTTTTTAATAGTACTTATGTTGTTAATTTAAATTTAATTGGCGAAAAGCGATATGCCTGACTTTAGCGATAAAAGAGGCAAAATTCTGCGTGATCCATTATTTTTATTCCAATGCAAAACAAAATACTTTTTTGTCCCAACACGAAACAAGCGCCGCTGTAGCCAACCTGAACTAAATTTTCGGACTGACATCTCGCTAAGATCATGTGCATATTTGAATTCTAAAATCTACACATCCAACCTTAATCCTCCTCCATCTTCGAGTGTTTCCGGGTATCCCTCATGGTAATATACAGCGCTAATGATAAAGCTATGCACACGGTTACGTACCAGTAAAACCATTGGGCGTGATGCACCGTTTTAAAACCTAAAGCAATGTATTCGGCCGACCCGCCAAATATAGATACTGCAATGGCATACGGGAAACCAACACCAAGCGCCCGGATATTTGCCGGGAAAAGTTCTGCCTTTACAACAGCATTAATAGAGGTATACCCACTTACAATAATAAGCGCTGCCAAAATAAGGCCGAAGGCAATCCAGCCGTCTTTTGTGCCTCCCAGCAATGTGAGTATCGGGATAGTGGTTATTGTACCTAAAATGCCAAAACCTATCAGCAATGGTTTGCGCCCGATGTTATCAGATAACAATCCAAATAGCGGCTGTATCAGCATAAAAACCAGTAAAGTAAGGCTTGAAATTAAGGTAGCTTCGGCTTTGCTAAAACCAGATGTATCTACCAGGAACTTTTGCATATACGTTGTAAACGTGTAAAATGCCAATGTACCTCCTGCCGTAAGGCCTATAACTGTAAGCACAGCCTTTGGATGTTTGGCCAGTTCGGCAATAGTACCGTTTATTGTACTGGGTTTTTCTTTAGCAAAGGACGCGGATTCCTGCAAACTACGGCGCAGGTACATAGTAATCACAGCCAGACATGCTCCGATACCGAAAGCGATGCGCCAGCCCCAGTCATGTAACTGTTGCTCAGTTAAAAATATTCGTTGCAATAAAACCAATAATCCCAGGGCAAGCAGCTGGCCCATAATGAGGGTTACATATTGAAAGCTGGAATAAAAACCCCGGTGTTTGCGGCCTGCCATTTCGCTTAAATAAGTTGCGCTTGTACCATATTCGCCGCCAACACTCAGGCCCTGTATAACACGGGCCAGCACCAACAGCAACGGCGCAGCAACACCAATAGTTTTGTAACCAGGCGTTATGGTAATAATAAGCGAGCCAAGGCTCATGAGCAGCACCGATATGGTTAGCGCCTTTTTACGACCATGTTTATCGGCATATGTACCCATCAGCCACCCGCCTATCGGCCGCATCAGGAAGCCAAGGGCAAATACACCTGCGGTATTTAATAGTTGGGCTGTCTGGTCGCCTTTGGGAAAAAACGAGCTGGAGAAATAAAGCGAAAATGCAGAGTACACATACCAATCGTACCATTCAACCAGGTTTCCTAACGATCCGCCAATTATTGATTTGATACGGTCGCCTGTTGTTTTAACGGTAACATGGGATGTATTAGTCATATTTTGCTTAAAAAAGGTAAACGTATAAATGTACCATAATCAAATTATCGTACAAAAAATTTAATCAGCCTAATCTAACTAAATCAACTACTCACTATATTTAAAGCATGCTTTTTACCGAAGATTTTTTGCATTACGTATGGAAATTCCGTCTGTTTGACCGTTCAGATTTGCGAACGGAAGATGGCGAGGCACTGGAAATATTCTCCACGGGTATTCACAACAGCGATTCCGGCCCCGATTTTCATAACGCCCGGATTAAAATTGGAGAAACGCTTTGGGCTGGAAATGTGGAAGTACATCTTTCGGCTTCCGATTGGCAAAAGCACGGACACACCACCGATGAAGCTTATAATAATGTGATTTTGCATGTTGTTTATAACAACGATTTACCGTTAAAACTGAACAATGGGCGAACAGTTCCTACGCTGCAATTAAATGACAGGGTACCGGCCGAATTATATGGCCGTTATCACCAGATGATATTCGGCAACCAAACTATCATACCATGTGAAGCAAGTATTGGTGCAGTTGACCGCCTAATTATGCACAACTGGCTTACCCGTGTTTTGGTGGAACGGCTGGAAAAAAAATCAACTGCCGTAATAGCCGCCCTTACCATTAACCGTGGGGATTGGGAAGAAACGTTTTACCAGTTTTTAGCCGCCAATTTTGGATTTAAAACAAATGCCCTGCCCTTTGAACTGCTCGCAAAATCGTTGCCACAGCTTACGTTGGCCAAAAACAAGAATAACCCGATGCAAATTGAAGCGCTCATATTTGGCCAGGCAGGTTTTTTAGAGGGCGACCTGAGCGATGACTATCCCGTTAAGTTAAAAAAGGAATATGATTACCTGCGAAAAAAATACAGCCTTAAACCAATAGAAAACCATTTGTGGAAATTTATGCGCTTAAGGCCTCCAAATTTCCCAACCATCAGGCTTGCCCAATTTGCCGCGCTGATTGTTAGTGCCAATCACTTGTTTTCGAAGATATTGGAGATAAAGGATATCGATGCCTTACGCAACCTGTTTGCATCCATTAAAACAAACGAGTATTGGGACAATCATTACCGTTTTGATGTAGTTTCAAAACCATTGCCTAAAGTTATGGGAGCGGCTTCGGTTGATATATTGCTTAGCAATACCCTTGCCTTGTTCTTGTTTAGCCATGGCAAACACCACCAGCAGCAATATTATATTAGCCGCGCACTAAAACTTTTAGAAAATTTACCGGCCGAAAAGAACAATATTACCGCAGATTTTGTTAACTTAGGGGTGAAAATTACCAATGCATTTGAATCGCAGGCACTGATCGAACTAAAAAATAACTATTGTAATTACAAGAAATGCCTGCAATGTGGCGTTGGTAATAAAATATTAAAGCTCAGCTGACATGCTACAAAGAATATTAACTTTTTTTGAACGCTACTCCTTCGGTGTATGTACATACCTGGGCGAAAAATTCAACATTTCGATAGCCAAAATCCGTTTGTTTTTTATTTATTCATCGTTTTTAGCGGTAGGTTTCCCCCTTATATTCTACTTCTTCGCTGGTATTGTGCTCGATATCCGTAATTATGTAAAGCGTACCCATACCAGGGCTACTGATCTTTAACACAAAGCAAAAATATTTTAGGTGATACCCTATTTGCGGCTGCAATGCAGACTTTTTCAGTCCCGATCGGCGGGCTTTTGCAATTACACCAACATACCGGTTATAACGGCGTCCTGCAAATTGCGCACTTTAAACTTGGGTTTGTAACAGTAATGTGCAAGTTGCTTTACCCAGGTGCTGTTATACCCAAACACCATTTTTATCATCCTTACCCGGGTTGAACCTTTGGGGTACCCGTATTTGTACCAGGTAAATTTAGATTGGTCTATTTTAAACTGATCGGTAAAATCGGCCAGGAAGAGGTCTATTTCGATATCAAAAATATCGAGGTCAAGATCGAGGCTGGTTTCAAGGCAAAGGCTACCGGGGTCTACACTGCGAATTTTGTAGCGGCTGCAATAATCAACAATAAATTCTTTTAAAGGGGGCAGTATCTCTTCCATTAATTGAATAGTTTTGATCATGTTGGTTATAGGACGTTGTTTTAAAAACAAAGGTTGCATCATGGAGACCAGTTTTTGAAAAAAAGGTTACCGGATTATTAAAAAAGATATTGCTTACTTTGTGTTTATTACCTGCTTCTTACTAAAAGATTTAAATCTGTTTGGTACCTATTTTGGCCACTAATAGGCTCAAAAATTGATGCGTTTAAATTTGGCAAAACATCAGTTTAATGTTAACCTTATCTGAATTACAAAGTACTGATTATTAGATATTTATAAATATATTTCCTGAAATGTGTTAAGTTATGTTAACCCAACTTAGATGCGTTTGCACTGCCATTAATGCAATTTTGTCAAATAATTCAAGCGGTATCGTTATTATTGCAATCAGTTTACCAATTACCATGAAATTAAAAGTTATCGCTTTTGATGCCGACGATACCCTTTGGGTTAACGAACCTTATTTTCAGAATACAGAGAGAAAGTTTTGCAGCCTGCTGGAAGATTTTTTGCCCGAACATGATATTTCAAAGGAGCTTTTTAAGGTAGAGGTTGATAACCTCCCTCTTTATGGTTATGGCATAAAAGGCTATATCCTGAGTATGATTGAAGCCGCATTAAAAATATCAGACAATAAGATTGGTATTGATACCATCAACATTATTTTACAATATGGGCGAGAGATGCTTAATGAGCCTATTGAACTGCTGGATGGCGTGGAGCACGTTTTATCAACGCTAAAAACTGATTATCGCCTGGTTGTAGCCACAAAAGGCGATTTGCTTGACCAGGAACGTAAACTAAAAAAATCGGGCCTGGCGCATTATTTTCACCATATCGAGATTATGAGCGATAAAAAGGAAGATGATTATATTAAACTGATAAAACACCTGGATATCAACCCTGAAGAGTTTATGATGGTGGGCAATTCCCTTAAATCGGATGTAATGCCGGTGTTGAATATTGGCGGATATGCTATACATGTACCCTATCATACCACCTGGGCACATGAACATGTGGAGACAAGCTTAAGTCATGAAAAATTCATGCAGGCCGATAAGCTTACAGATATTTTATCATCGGTAAAAGGATGAAGAAAAAATTAGATCTTGATACCTGGGTACGCAAAGAACATTTTCTTTTCTTTAAGCAATTTGACGAGCCTTATTACGGTGTAACCGTAATTATGGATTGTACAGCCGCGTACGTATTTGCCAAAGAAAAAAAGGCATCATTCTTTTTATACACCATGTACCTTGCGTTAGCTGCTTCGCAAAAAATAGCCGAATTTACTTATCGCATCGAAGGTGATGAAGTATACATCCACGATCAGGTAGACGGAGGATCAACCGTTGGGCGTACAAATGGCACATTCGGCTTCGGATCGTTTCCATACGCGCCTTCATTTGATGAATTTATAGTTGCCGCCAATCAGGAGGTTGAGCAGGTGCAACAATCCAATGAGCTGGTACGCTCTTCGGCAACCAATATCATCCGGTTTTCGTCATTACCGTGGATCGACTTTACCAGTATATCGCATGCCCGGATGTTTGGTATTGAAGATAGCTGCCCCAAGATCTCCTTTGGCAAAATGACAATACAAGAGGATGGCAAAAGATCAATGCCTGTATCTATCCATGTACATCACGCCCTGGTAGATGGCTTACACGTGGGCCAGTTTATTGATAGTTTTCAGCAACTAATGAATAACGGCGCTTAAACCGTTTTTTCCATTACAATAAGTTCTATCAATTCTTTTGGTGCTCCAAAACGGCCGTGATCATGAAATGGCTGAATTTCGCCCGTGAATGCGTAACCGCGCCGCTCATACCAGCTAATCAACTCTTTGCGGCTACGTATTACCGTCATGCTGATGGTATGGAGGTTAAGTCGCTTTGCAATAACTTCGGCCTCCTCAATTAAAGCGCGGCCCACTCCCCCGTTTTGCAGCGCCGGCGATACGCTAAACATACCCAGGTATAACTTGTCCCCTTTAACTTCAAGGTATACCGTACCTATGATCTTGCCATCTGTGTTGGTATATTTTAAAATAGTGATGGCATCGTTATTCAGGTAATCAATCAACATCGGTTCATCAATCCTGATACCGCCAACCAGGTCTGTTTCTGTAGTCCAGCCTTTTTTTGATTCTTCGCCCCGGTAGGCACTATTAATTAATATATTTAGTTCGGCTACGTCGGTAAGCGTTGCTTTGGTTATTGGCATAGTATGTTGTTTTTTGGGAGGGCAAACTTAGTATTTACAGCAATAAATCCCTAACAAAATTAACCGCTTACAATAATTTATAATCCTCGCGGGCAGGGCTAAAAATATCAATTAGTTTGCAATCAGTAACAGCGGTACCACCATGCACAATATTTGATGGGATGATTGCAAACATCCCGGGATCTAACACCTGCGGAATACCATCAACAGTAAGCTCAAATTTGCCTTCCAGCACAAACGAAGATTGTTCGTGTACGTGTTTATGCATCGGTAAAGATATCCCAGCCTTTACTTCAATAAAATTTATGGTGTTGGAATTAGTGTGGATCAGTTTTGAAAAATATCCCGGCGCAATCTCTTTGGTTTTGATATCGCTAAATAGGTGAAAAAATTGGTTTTGCATGTATCAAATTTACACTACTATTTTAAACTTTATATTTTTTCTTTCATCGCTATTCAATCCCAGGTAAAACGATCCCGATGTTTGGCGGCATTACAAATCTGGTAAAAACAACCGCGTGATATAATTAGAATATATAACCAAATGTTGACCGTTTATAATGCCGGATTATTTGAAAACCATCTTATCTTTATACAGTTATTTAGAATAAGTTACACATCAACCAATCATGGCTTTTATTGATTATTATAAAATATTAGGGGTAGACAAGGCAGCTTCGGACAAAGACGTTAAAAATGCTTACCGCAAGCTGGCCCGCAAATATCATCCCGACTTAAACCCCAACGACGCTGAAGCGAATAAAAAATTCCAGGAAATAAACGAGGCCAATGAAGTACTAAGCGACCCCGAAAAACGCAAAAAATACGATAAATACGGCGAAAACTGGCAACATGGCGAAGCATATGAACAACAAACCAGGCAGCAACAAAACCGGCAACGTAGCAATGGTGGGGCGGGTGGCTTTGAAGGATTTGGAGGCGGCTTTGGCGGAGGCGAAGATTTTTCTGATTTCTTCCAATCGATGTTTGGTGGAGCCGGAGGCGCAGGTGGTGGGCGCCGCACAGGGTACCGCGGGCAGGATTTGAATGCCGAATTCCAATTGAACCTACAGGATACTTTGCAAACACATAAGCAAACGCTTACCGTTAACGGAAAAAATATACGAATTACTATCCCGGCGGGAATTGAAAATGGGCAGACCATAAAAATTGCAGGCCATGGGGGCCCGGGTGTAAATGGAGGCCCAGCCGGCGATCTGTTTATTAAATTCAATATCCCTGCCGATGCCCGTTTTAAACGCGATGGCGCCAACCTTTATAATACCATTGATCTTGATTTATATACAGCGGTATTAGGCGGCGAGATCATGGCCGAAACGCCAACCGGAAAAGTAAAAGTTAAAGTAAAGCCCGAAACTCAAAATGGCACTAAGGTAAAACTGAAAGGCAAGGGTATGCCAGTTTATAAAAAAGAGAATGAGTTTGGCGACTTATATCTTACCTATAATATAAAAATACCAACCAACCTTACCGAAAAACAAAAGCAACTGTTTGAAGAACTGTCAAAATCCTGAATATTATGAAAACGGAGAATCTAATTACAGTCGATGAATTTTGTGTTTACCATAATGTAGAGTTCACTTTTATTACTTCATTGCGGCAAGCGGGGCTTGTTGATGTTAAAGAAGTTGACCAAACCATATTCATTCCCGAGTCGGAATTAAAAAAACTTCAGAAAATAATTAGCTTGCACGAGTTGGACATCAATATTGCAGGCATCGAGGCTATAACCCATATGCTTGACAGGATTGAACAAATGCAGGAAAATATGCGTGGGCTGAGGAATAAGCTGAAACTGTATGAGGGGGAGTAAGTTGCCTATTCTAACGGCTTGAAAATATATCGTTCATCGTAGTCTACTTCAAAATGGTCAAGAAATTGCTTATACTCTTCTAAAAAGGTTTTATGCCGATGATGTTCTTCCTGGTTTTCAATATATAAAGCAACTTTTTTAATATGAGACCGCGAGTAAGAGAACGCTCCATACCCCTCCTGCCATTTGAATGGGGAATTACTAAATTTCTCCTTATTAATCCATTCAGACGATGAGCCTTTTACCATTTTCATCAAGTCTGATAATGATTGGGTTGGTCTGAAACCAAAGAATAAATGCAGGTGATCTGGCATACTATTGATGCTTATCATCTTATGGCCGTTGTTTTTGACAATTCCGGTAATATATTTATGCAACTCGTCTTTCCACGTTGGTTTGATGAGTGACTGCCGAAATTTTACGGCTATAACACATTGAATGTGAATCTGGGTATAGGTATTGGCCATTGTTTGTTGATTTTGGTTTGTAAGTAGCGTACCTACGGCACGTAAACCTATGTTTATCCATTTTCTACCGACATCAGACACCGATGGGGTTACTTATCTGATTTATAATAGTACAAAAAATTTCATAAAAAAGAAAGCAAGAGTGGCGTACCTATGGCACGCATCCTACGTTTTATTTTTTTCTACCGATATCGGACCCCGACGGGGTCACTTATCTGACTTATATATACAAGAGTCGAATCTATCATTTTTAAAAATTGAATCAACCATACAAAACGACTCCACAGGAGTCAAATATCGGTAGAAAACAAAAGGAAGGGCTTTGTGTGCCGTAGGTACGCCACTTAATGCTACAGGCTCCCTACTCCATATACTTCAACGTCATGCGTTCGCTTACGATGTGAGCATCTTCAATTACAGATTCCGGGTACCCCATAGATGTTAATTTAAAATCAGCCATGCAAAACGACTCCGTAGGAGTCAAATATCGGTAGAAAACAAAAGGAAGGGCTTTGCGTGCCGTAGGTACGCCACTTAATGCTACAGCCCCCCTACTCCATATACTTCAACATCATGCGTTCGCTAACTATATTAGCGTCATCAATTACAGATTCCGGGTAGCCCATGGAGGCCAATATGGCAATACCATTTTTGCTTTTAAGCAGTCCCTCTTTTAATTTGTAATCAAATACCAGCGTTTTGCCCGATTTGGAATCTTCAAACGAGTAAATGGCAAAGTCTTCATCAAGTAATTCGGCCAGTTCAAGGTCATGGGTAGATACAAAAACAAAATTATCATTGGCTGTGATATATGATAATACCGATTTTGCGGCCGCAATACGTTCAATTGTATTTGTTCCCCTGAAAATTTCATCTATAATAACCAGGCTTTTAATTTCTTCGGCAGCACTGCTGCTATCAACAATATTTAATATAGCCATCGCCTGTGCCTGAAAAAAGCTTTGTTGCTCTTCAATACTATCTGTTATTTTGATACTGGTTTGTATTTTCAGGAATGGTGCCTTGTAAGCCTTGGCGCAGCTGGTAAATATAGTTTGGGCCAACAAAGTATTGATTGCTATTGCCTTAATGAATGTAGTTTTCCCCGACATGTTTGAGCCGGTTATCAAAGCTCCCCTATCTGCCCGGGTATACAATGAATTAGGCACACAATTATCTATCAAAGGATGGAACAGGTCGGTAATTTCCATTTTGGCATCCTCGCTGATAAATTCAGGCTTGCTATAAAACGGCAAACCTTCCCTTACCGATTGTATGGCTATCAGCATATCTACCTCGGCTACAAAGTTGTACACCTTTTCAATATCGTCGCGGAATTTGCCAATGTGGTTTATTGAATTGGTGTAGATATGGGGTTCGAGCAGAAAAAGCACCTTAAAAAACTGGAATACCGCATAGCCAGGGGAGTCCGAATCAACCACCAGCTCACTTTCGAAATTCACAATAGTCAATGATCGTCTCAGGCCGGCGAGATTTACGAGGCACCTTTTGATGTCACCTGTATCGCCGATATTGGCATATTTAACTAACCAAACGGCTACTTTATGCATTATTAACAGTTGGGGCAGTGAGTCAGAATATCCAGCTGCTTTTTCCTTGCTGGCAAAATGAAATATTGTGTTGTAACCCAACAGAACGCCCAATATAATCAAGCTAACAGGGTTAGGTATAACAATAAGTGAAATAATTACCGCTAAAATTAAATACGGCACTATTTTAACATACAAAGCCATTACAGGTGCAAATAGTGGCGCATGCGTTTTTAAAAATAAGTTGGGAATTTGATAGGCATTACTATGGTTGAGCTTTGAAAGTTCGAGTTCCAAAAATTCGCGATTAGGTGCATCCGCGTTCAGGGCCGTTACCTTAGCATCAAGTTTCAATAAATTATCCGGTGATGTTTCCGGAAAATGCAGTTTTTTATATAATAATTGTTTTCCGGGTTTTGAATTAGTTCTGTCTATATAGTTAAAAACATTTTTCAGGTCAAGGTCATCCGAGGTTACCGCTGTTATTTTGCCTTTAGTAATATCTGCATCCAGGTAAATTTTTATCAAATCGAAATTGCGCTTTGAGTTTACCGGTTTAGCCCATTTATTTTTGATTTTCTCCAGTTTTTTTTCTTCAGCCCGTAATCTCCCAAAATAAGATACTATGTATGAAATTGTTAGCACAATAGACAAAAGTAGTACCGTAAAAATGATGTAATACATGCTTAAAAAGAATAAAAAAATTAAACCGGTGGTTTATTTTCCAGTCAATATAAATGTAGACAAAGTTATTAACTAATAAATTTTTAAAGCCATGAAACTGATTAAAATTTCGATAATAACCCTGGCCATATTATTTTCATTTCAATTTGCCAAAGCTCAAAGTATATCCATTGCCGCGTCATTTGGATATCGCTACCCACATCACCGGGTTATTATAGCCGATGATTATCGTCCTTACTACCCCGAACCCGTTTACTATCGTAGAAGTGTTTATTACGGCAGACCACGATATTACACTTCCGTAAGCTATTGCAGACCGTACTATCACAGGGCATATTATAGGCCATTTCATGGCCACCGCCGCTGGTAATACGTAAATAAAAAATATTCAAAATGAAACCCATCCTGCAATACCGGATAGACTTTCGTTTTGAATATTAAAACCATTTAGTCCTCGTGAATGGCTGCATCATTTGCCATTTCAATTATCACAGCGTCAAGACGGTCAAGTTCAAACATAACATAAGCTAAAGCGGTGGCATCCCCCGGATCATCTTTAAGCATTGCTGCAAGTCCCTTTAAATTAGCAACAGGGCTGCGCATAAAGTGAGATTGCTTCCAGGCCATCGTTTTTATGCTGTTTATCTGAGCATGAATCCGTTCATAAGCAGCTTTCAGATCGCTTTCGGCATTCTTTCTTTCGGTAATGTCATAAAGCGATATCATAAGCCCCAATATCAGATCATTGCTGTCAATAATTGGCAACAACCTTACGTCATACCACATCGTATCACCATTGGGCTGCTGGTAATCAATTTCATAACTTACATGATGTCCGGTTAACACCTGGCCGGCAAACTTTTCAAGCTGAGGAAACCGTTCAATGGGAAAATAATCTGCAGGCAAATCAGCGCCATCCTGTTCGTGCTTATATTGCGTTTTTATAAACTTCGCAGCCATCGTATTATATGCCAGTACACGCAGGTTTTTATCAAACAGCGCATAAGCAGAATCTGTGGTATTTAAAATTGTTTGAAGGTTAGCTTCTGATTTGCGCAGTAACTCTTCCGACTTAATTTTTTCAGTAATATCGTTAGCCAATGATAACCTCACCGGCCGCCCATTAAATACAATATCCTGTGTAATGATCTGAACATTAATTATCGATCCATCTTTCCTTTGATGTTTAAAAATACCCTGATCTCCTGAGTCAGAAGTGTTTTTATTAAAGCTATCAACCATGGCGCTCCAATCCTCTTCAATCCTAAGATCCCTGGCATTCATCTGTAAAAACTCATCAATGGTATACCCGTAGTGTCTTGTTGCAGCTTTATTTGCAGCAATTATCGAAAGATCGTCTTTCGAGATCATCCACATGGGTAATGGGTTGCTATCAAACAGCAATTTATATTTCAGTTCAGATTGGCGCAGTAATTCCTCAGCCTCTTTCCTTTCTGTTATATCTATCATTGATCCTATAATGGTGGGTTCACCATCAATAGTTACCATGTTACCATAAAACTCTACCCAGTTTAATGATCCATCTGCCCGTTGGCCAATTGCCTCGTAATCAATACTGTCAATCTCTCCTGCTAACCGGGCACGGATGTGCTCTAACGCGATGTCCCTGTGTTGCTCGCTAACAACCATTGCTGCAGATGGGGCATTAATAAGCTCTTCCTGGCTATATCCAAAAACCTGTGCAAAACGTGGATTTACATAGGTGAATTTCCTCTTTTGAACAATGTAGATGCCCACCATTGATTTTTCGGCCAAAGTTCTGAATTTTAGTTCCGCAAGTCTTAGCTCGGTTTCCATTGCCTTACGTGCTGTAATATCGCGGGCTATAACCAGGATGCGGTCGTCTGAAAATTTTTTTACGTTTACTTCTACGTCAAAACTGGTGCCGTCTTTCTTCAGAAAACGACGTTCTTTAATAACTGCCTCAGCCAATTCATCCGGGCTCAAGACGATGGGGTCAATTTTAAGATGCCCGGGCTCAATCAGGTTTACTAAATTAAGTTGTAAAAGTTCTTCACGCGAGTAACCGGTCATTTTGCACATGCTGGCGTTTACTTCGGTAAAATTATTGTCGAAATTAAGCACATATATGGCATCTGAAGCATGTTCAATAAGCAAACGGTACCGGCGTTCACTTTCGCCAAGTTTGTCTACCAGCGCTGTTAGTTCAACAGATCGTTCTGCTACCCTTTTCTCAAGCGAACTGTTAATTGAAATAACTTCATTTTCCGCAGCAGAGCGTTTTTCATCTATGCGGTTAAGCCATATTGCGGTTAAAGCAACTATGGTAAGGCAAATGACAAGCATGATGAGGGGTAGCATATATATACTAACCTCAAGTGTAACCAGGTGGTTATATTGTGTTTTAAACCTAAGAAAACCCAAAACAACAAATATCAGTTCCAACGGTAAAAATAACTTACGGGCCATTTGATTACCCACCCTGCTACCGGTAAACAGATTGGTTAAGCCATATTGGGGATGCAAAAACGCGGCTGCTATTGAAATCCCAAAAAACAACGATGCGGTATGCACCGGCATCGAGCTCACATAGCTGAACTTATAAAACAGCGACAGGCCATATAAATAACCGATGATGGCAACAGTTGAAATAAGTGTAACAACATGAAGCATATACTGCCCTATCAGTTGTATTTTCTGTTGCTTGTAACCAAGCAGCAAAAAGGCCAAACCTAACAACAAGGTACAAATAGAAGTGTTTATGGTTGCATAGCTATTATAAGAGTAGTTGGTATTGGTTAAGGTATCATTGCCGCCATTAAAAAATTGATCAGTAACGACGTGAAACTGCAGCAGGTCCTGCAATAAACCAAATAAGCCAAACAACGCAACGATGATTGATAGTGTAATTAATGCAAACCTGATATTCTTTTTGGGAGATTGTTGGGTTAATAAAGTAGTTACTCCCAAAAAACACAGGCACATTGCAGTGCTAAATTTCACCGTTACATATTGAGGTATGAGTGTTTTAAGTGCGTCTATGTTCAAAAGCCACCCACAGATAACTAATACACCTGCCAATATGGTGAATAAGCTTACAAAGGTTATAAATTTGCTTTTTTGAGGACAGTACATTTAAAATAAAATATTCCTGCAAGCTATATAATTTACCAAATATTTCGCTTTAATCAGGATGTAGTTTGGGCTGTAAATTTATCCTGATAAAGTTATAACAAAATCAGCCCAAAGCTAATTTTAATAGATGATGGATTCAGTGGGTAATAACTATTTTGATTAGTACATAAAAAAATCAAAACCTATTGATTAAACTAACAGCTACTCATTTTTTTGAGGTTAAAAAAACCTGAAGTGCCTGCTGGGTAAAATCGGATAATACAAGTTCGCCACTAATTGCCGCCCTACCAGCTAATAACGAATCCCAATCGTTGGTTCCTTCCCATAATAGTTGTTTAAGGGCAGTTAAGGCCGCGGGATTATACGACACAAGTTTGTTTACTAACTCATTAACAGCAAAATCGAGAGAGGTTATATCGTCATATACTTCGTTATACAAGCCCTTTTCTTTTGCCCATTGCGCAGTTTGGAATTCAGTTGCCTGAAAAGTCAATTGCGAAAATGCCGGTAACCCAACTTTACGTATCACCGCCGGCGATATCACAAATGGCCCTATCCCTATTGCAAGCTCGCTTAGCTTTATCGCGGCGAATTGGGTAGCCACACAATAATCTGCTGCTGCTGCCAGGCCCACCCCACCGCCAACGGCTTTCCCCTGCACCCGGGCAACAATTAGCTTGGGCGATTTGCGGCACGCGTTGATTACATCAGCAAAGCCTGAAAAAAATTTGCAGCCTTGTTCCTTATCCTTTATCTGCATCAGTTCATCAAAGCTGGCGCCGGCACAAAATGTACGATCTCCCTCACTTTTTAATATAATCACTTTTACAGCGTCATCGACGCCTGCCTCCCGGATACTTTTAGCCAGCTTTTGCAGTAAATGAGATGGGAGTGAATTTTGGGATGGGTGATAGAAACTAATAGTAGCCGCACCATTGGTACTTATTACGCTTGATACATTTCCGTTATCGATGGCCGACATGTTTATGATATATATAGATTTGCTAACCAAACCATTTTACCTCCAATATCAGAAGTAATTAATGTAACCGCAATTTTAGCCTAAAATAATTTGACGGGCAAATATTAAGCTATTATTGGCAACTCAAAATAAAAGGTTGCGCCTTTGCCCAATTCACTCTCTACTCCTATCTTGCCGTTGTGATTATTTATAATTTCGGTGCTGATATAAAGCCCCATGCCCAGGCCACTCGCCATGAATTTTTGATCTTCAACGCGGTAAAAACGTTCAAATATACGCTCAATCTGCCCGGCAGATAACCCAATTCCAAAATCGGTAACAGATAAGCGCACCACATTTTCATTGATTTCGGTTTTAATAATTATCTTTTTGTTTACCTGCGAGTATTTTACGGCGTTATTTATAAAATTCATAACTACTTGTTCTAACCTTTCAGCATTTCCAATAATTTTAAAAGGGGATGTGGCCAGGTTATCAAACTCATGCTGGGGATACATGTGCTGCGCGTTCTCAAGCGATGTTGCAACCAAATCGCGCAAGTTAACTTCTTCGATCGCATATTCAAGCCTGCCCGCATGTATTTTGCTCACGTCAAGTAAGTCATTTATCAAGCGTTGTAGTTTATTTACAGCAATCGCTGCTTTTTCAATATATTGTTTAACAACCGGCGGCACGTGTTCCTTATTATAGCCGCTGATGAGTTGAATGTAGCCTTTTAAGCTGGTTAGCGGTGTTTTAAGTTCATGGCTGGCTACACCTATAAATTCATCTTTACGTTCCATTTCCTGTTTCTGATCTTCAATATCAGTAGCTGTGCCCACCCAAAAAACAATTTCTCCATTATCACCTTTCAAGGGCATGGCCCTGTTCAAATGCCAGCGGTATTTTCCATCCCAACGCAGATAGCGGTTTTCTACCTCAAAAACAACCCCGGTTTTCAATGAATGTACATATTTATCCATGGTTATCGCAAGGTCATCCGGATGGACTACGCGTTGCCACCCCCAACCTGCGGTCTCGCTAAATCGTAAGCCTGTATAATTATACCATTGCTGATTAAAAAAATCAATTTCGCCATTGGGCAGGTTTGTCCAGCTCATCTGCGGAATATTGTCGCTTAGCAGCTTAAAATGCTCCCTGCTTATCAGCAAGTCTTTCGTACGCTCCTTTACTGTATCCTCAAGTTCATTATTCAATTTTTTAGTTTCTTCCTGTGCTGCAATAAGCTGATCATTTTTTACTTTGAGTTCCCATTCGGCTTCTTTTTGAGTAGTTAAATCGGTAAGTATCAAACTAAGCGACAGGCCTTCGTCAAGACTGAGTGTTGTGCATGATAACAAACAAGGGGTTAAATGGCCACTTTTATCTGCTAACAAAATCTCCCCTTTGCAATCTTCTTCCCAGCCATTATTAATCATATAATTAAACCTTTCCTGAGAAATTTCGGGTATAAAAGTTTCAAACCTTAATCCAATTACCCGCTCTAAAGGCATGTTCATCATCGTTGCAAAACGCGAATTACTGTAAAGGATTACCCCTTCCCTGTTCAGGGTAACAGCCCCCTCGTTCATTTTTTCAATAAAAACCCGGTATGTCTGGTCGGCTGTTTTAAGTGTATATAATTGATGCCCGGTATCATCTTTAACAATAAGTGCATCAACCTGGCCATTTCGTATGGCGTCAATAGTATCGTTTGCTTCATCCAATTGAAGCTGAACCTCCCGAAACTCTTGTAATAGCTCGTCGTATGTCAATTTAGCAGGATTCATATTAATAATCAGTATATAAACCAAGCCCGCGAAGTACTTTGGCGATATTACTCATGTCGCCTATTAATCGGCGCTCGGTGCCTGGCGCTTTTTTAATTAGCAGCGGCAAGGCAATAATCTGTTCACTTTCGGCAATTAATGGCTGTTGGTAAACGTCTATAATTACCAATTCATAATTGCCCTTTAAATACTGTTCGCAAATACCCTTTAAATTGGATATAGCACGCGTTGAATTTGGCGAGGCTCCGGCTACAAACAAGCGTAACTGAAAAACACTCCCATCATCAAGGTTTAAATTCCGGGCCAAAGGTGGCAGTTGATCTTGTTCAGACATTATATTTTCTTTAGCGTGGCCTGATATTTAAACCCACCAGCACTTTTTCTTCGTTTGATAAATCGCCAATGATTTTCCTGATAGGTTCAGGCACCTTTCTTACCAGGGTAGGTATTGCAAATATCTGGTCGCCTTCGGCAAGTTGGGGCTGCACCAATAAATCTATTACCTCAATTGCGTACTGGCCTTTTAAGTACTCTTCGCAATATTTTTTCAGGTTGGCAAGCGCGGCGACAGATTTGGCTGTTTTGCCGGCAACGTACAACCTCAATTCATATTTTACTATTTCTTCTTCCATTGTATTTTAGCTCTTGTTCTTATCAGCACCAGTTGTCCCTCTGCGCATCCTCGTAATTTCTTCCCGGTTCTTTTCTATTATCTGTTGCTTTAGTTCTTCCTCTAAATAAATTTTATTCAACTCGTCTTCAATTGATTCGTACTCTGCTTTTAGGTTAGTTATTTTTGATTCCAACATCATTCGCTTGCGCATAATCTCCTTGTCTTTACGCGATACAGCAAAATCTCTCAATGCAAGCCCGGTTTTTTCTTTTAGTTTTTCTGCTTCACGTGCCGAGCCGGTAAGTACGCCATCAGGCCCAAGATATACATCTACCAGATCGAGCCCGTTGTCTGTAATAACAAACTCACGCACCTGGTTACTATGTTTCATACCACGCGATTTCATGATGTACATGCCTCTGTTCCGCTCTCCGTTATATTCAATATCACGCACCAATAGCCATGCATCAACAAGCGAGGAAACACCTTCGTCGGTTTGGTCGCTGATTATAGTATTAAGGGTGAGGGCCGTAAACATTACCGTAATTTGTTCTTCCTGCAAAAAATCTATCAGCCTTATCAGCATTGATTTTACTTCACTTACCGAGCCAACAGTAATGAGGTTGGTTATGGGGTCAAGCACAACGGCGGCGGGTTTAAATTTTTTAATAAGTTTATAAATGGCCACCAGGTGCATTTCAAGGCCATACAAAGTAGGCCTGGATGCGTAAAATTGCAGCAGGTTATTATCAATGTGTTTTTGCATATCCACATTGATAGATTTCATATTTCTGATAATTTGTTTTGGCGACTCCTCGAACGCGAAGTACAAACATCTTTTACCGCTATTACAGGTTTCGTTGGCAAAGTATGCAGCTATACTGGTTTTTCCTGTGCCGGCTGTGCCTGAAACTAAAACGCTGCTACCCTTAAAAAAACCGCGTCCGCCCAGCATGTTATCAAGAGCCGGAATACCCGAAGAAACTCTTTGCGACGACACATCTTTTCCCAGTTTTAAAGATGTTACCGGTAAAACAGAAATACCGTCCTCGTCTATTAAAAAAGGATATTCGTTAGTGCCGTGTTGCGATCCGCGATACTTGATAACCCGTAACCTGCGGGTAGAAATCTGGTTTATAACGCGGTGGTCAAGCAGGATAACGCAATCAGAAACATATTCTTCCAGGCCCTGCCGGGTTAAAGATGGGCCTTCGCCTTTTTCGCCGGTTATTATGGCAGTAACACCTTTGCCTTTCAAAAAGCCAAATAACCTGCGTAGTTCGGCCCGAAGAATAGTTTGATCGGTTAGGCCCGAAAATAAATTTTCAAGTGTGTCTAACACCACCCTTTTAGCGCCAATTGCATCTATGGAATAGCCCAATCTTATAAAAAGGCCCTCCAGGTCATATTCGCCGGTTTCTTCAATCTCACTACGATCAATATGAACATGATCAATCTTTACCATGTTATCGGTTTGCAACTTTATAAGGTCAAAACCTAATGAAGCTACGTTCATGGCCAACTCCTCGGCCTTCTCCTCAAACGCCATAAATACACCTGGCTCGCCAAACTCCGTTGCGCCCCGAATGATAAATTCGAGCGACATTAAAGTTTTACCGCAGCCAGCTTCGCCACATATTAAGGTGGGGCGGCCTTTAGGTAGCCCACCGCCAGTTATTTCATCTAAGCCTGTTATACCAGTTTGGCTTTTAGGTAACGTGGGAAAATTCCCCTTTTCTTCTTTTTTTACTATACTCATCGTGAATAGCGTTTTACTTCGTACATTTTATAAACGCACATGTATTTGCAATTTAATTGGTTAATAATGCGATACGGGTATAATTTGTTTTATCTGGGGGAATTTATTTATTAAATTGAAGCGGCTTTTTAGTTTGCTAAATGTAGCGTTAGCCCGTTATCACTTAAATAATTTACATCAATGGCCCGATAATTAATTGTTTATAAAACCAGCTTTATATGGCTAAAAACAACTAACTTACAGATATTTCCAATAACAGCATATCAAAATCCATTAAAACACATTACTGCTTTTTTAGTTTATTACCAATAAATTAAAAGGCTTTATTACATACTTTTCCAGGTAAATGACCAACACTACAGAACAAAGTTTACTCAATAACGAAAACATCTTTCGCACGTTAATCGAAGAATCGCCAAGTCCGGTTGGTCTTTATGTAGGGCGGGATATGCAGATAAAAATTGCCAATAAAGCCATCATCAAAATATTTGCAAAAGGCAATGATGTTATTGGTAAACCTTATTTTGAATTATTGCCCGAACTAAAAACACAACCGGTTTTTGATATCCTTAACAATGTATATAATACAGGGGTAGCTTATGAGGCAACAGAAGCACGTGTTGATATAGTTGTAAATGAGTGCCTTGAAACATTTTACTTTAACTTTGTATTTACGCCAATAAAGAACAGCGATGGCCAGGTTTGGGGAGTTTTAAATACAGCAGCAGATGTTACCGAATTGGTATTAACCCGCCAAAAATTAAAAGAAAGCGAGGAACGTAAACAATTTACTTTACATGCAGCAGAAATAGGCACATGGGATCTTTACCCACCCCAGAAAATTGTGATTTGGGATGATCGCTGCAAAGAGCTATGCGGTTTTTCGGCGGGCGATGAAATAACTTACAACGATATTTTCAGGTACATCCATCCCGAAGACGAGTTTCGGGTGAGGGAGGCTGTCCAGAATGCGTACAATCCATCGTCGGATGGCAATTATGATATTACATTCAGAACAATCAATAAGGACGGGAGCCTGAAACATTGGATTCAATGTAAAGGCAAGGCATATTTCGGGTTGAATAACGAGCTTTGGCGTTTTGCCGGTATCATAAGGGACGCTACCCGCGAACAACTATACAGGCAGGAGCAACAAAAGTTGATAGCCCTGGTTGAAAACACTGCTGATACCGTTATACTGGGTAACGCATCTGCCGAGGTTAGTTACCTAAATAAGTCTGGTTTTAATTTATTGGGGATAAATGACACAGCCGATACATTAACACCCGGATTTAATTACTTCCATGAAGATGACAGACAAATTGTAACCGATAAAATATTACCTGCTATACAGGAAAACGGTAAATGGAGTGGCGAAATAAGATACAGGCATTTTAAAACGGGCGAACCGATACCTGTATACGTAAATTCGTTCCGAATTAATGATGATTATTCGGATAACGCCATTGGACTGGCTACTGTTGCCCGCGACCTGAGGCCTGAAAAAAAAGCACATAATGAACAATATAAGTTATTAACGCTTATTGATCACAGTTCTGACTTTGTTAGCCTGTCTGACCTGGACGGCAATGTAAGTTATGTTAATGCGGCCGGGCGTGTTATGTTAGGCATAAAAAGCCAGCACGAACTGGAACGACACAACAGCGAGTATTTAACGAAGTCCGAATTAGCTAAACTGGTTAATAAAGTAAACAAGGGGCTGATGAAAGATGGCAAATGGTCGGGTGAAATTAATTTCAAGCATTTTGAAACCGGCGACGCCATACCTGTTTATGGAACAACAATGCTGGTGTATGATTCGGTTACTGGTAAACCACAAGGCCGCGCTACAATAGCACGTGATATGCGCCGGGAAATTGCCGACAGACAGCAGCTAAACGACCAGATTAAGCAGTTTGAGTTTGTTACCGATTTTATGCCCGTACAATTATGGACAGCGACTACAGATGGTAACATAGATTATGTAAACCAACGTGCAACAGATTATTTTGGAACAAGCCAGGAGCAGATAATTGGCACAGCATGGTTAAACATGGTACATCCCGAAGATGCTGATGGATGTGTTGCAGCATGGACATCATCGATAAAAACCGGAGATATATACCAATATGAGTTTAGGCTGCTCGATAAAAACCGGGTTTATAAATGGCACCTTGCCCAGGCATTTCCTTTTGTTAACGACGGGAAGATTGTTAAATGGTTTGGTACCAATACCGATATAGACGAGCAAAAACAGTTGCAGCGTCAAAAAGATGATTTTTTAGGCATCGCCAGTCATGAGTTAAAAACGCCGGTAACCAGTATAAAAGCCTATGCGCAGGTACTTGGTGCCATGCTTACCCGGGAAGGAGAAACTAAAAAGGCCGAAATGGTAAACAGAATGGACGCCCAGGTAAACCGGCTTACTAATTTAATTGGCGATTTGTTAGATGTTACGAAAATAAACTCGGGCAGGTTACAATTTAACAAAGTGTGGTTTGATTTTAACCAGGTAATTAAAGAAACCATAGATGATTTGCAGCATACCACGCAAAAACATAAGTTGGTGGCTGATTTCACCGAAACCGGCCAGATTTATTCGGATAAAGACCGCATAAGCCAGGTAATTACCAACCTGATAACTAATGCAATAAAATACTCGCCACATACTGATCAGATAATTGTGAGCACCCGATTAAAAAATAAAGAAGCCATTGCTTGTGTGCAGGACTTTGGCATTGGCATTCCTGATGATAAAAAAGATAGAGTATTTGAACAATTTTATAGGGTTAGTGGCGACAAGCAACATACTTTCCCGGGTTTGGGTTTGGGGTTATACATATCGTCGGAAATAATTAAACGTGAAGGTGGCAGAATGTGGGTAAACAGTGTGGAAGGAAAAGGATCTACTTTTTGCTTTGCTTTACCTGCAGAGGGGAAGGAGTAACAAGTTTTAATTTTCCGTTAATTATATCTCTCTATCCAAAAATCCGAATACCTGATTTCAGTTACTTAACACATCTGCAAAACATTAACTCCCATAGTATGTTGTGTTTATATTATATAAATAAAGCCATGGGAGTATTACAGCATATCCAACACCAGATCTCGGCACTTAACGATCTGATCAAAATAAATAACGACCGTATAGCAGGTTATCAAAAGGCCCTTGAAGATTCAACAGAAAGTGACCTGGTTTTGCTATTTAATGAATATGTTGATCAAAGTAAAAATAACGTCAGCGAGTTAAAAGAATATATCCTGTTTTTAGGTGGCCACCCAACCGACGGCACTACATTATCGGGCAAATTTTATCACACCTGGGTTAACCTGAAAGCCGTACTTATCAATAAAGACAGGCAGGGCATACTGGCCGATTGTGAGTATGGAGAAGATGTGATCATCAAGGCATACAGGAAAGCACAGGACGATAAAGAGCTTATTTGGGAAGATGATAAAGTTGTAAACCTTTTAGCATGGCAATTGGAGGGGTTCAAAACATCGCATGAAACTGTTAAGACATTACGCGAAGCTGTAAATATTTAATTGTATTACCATGAATAGCGCCGATCATTCATTCTTTGATGACTACAAACCATTACACGTGCCGCATGAATATTCGCCCTCAGCTTGCGTGCAAAATAATGTTGTATTTGCACTTGCCCAGTTAGGTGAAGCAACAGCGGGCGAAGTTGCAGCAAAACTAAGCCTGCTTGAACCGGGCACTAATCCCGGCACCCACCAAAAAAATGCCGACGATATACTTAACTACCTGTTTGATAAAGGCTTGATAAAAGCCAACAATGTTGGCGGTCAACTGGCCTTTAATTTAAGTAAGATTACAGAACCTAACTCCGGTAAAGCCGATAGTCTTTTTTAAGGATTAACCGGGTTTATTGGTTTAGCCGAAATTATACTATCAACAACAAATACACTAACCCCTCTCCATGGCAGTGTGTGCAGGTATTCTTTATAATGTAATTCCAGATACGAACCGGCATTGTTGTTTAACTGCTGAGCCACTTTTTCATTTGTTACCGAAAACATAAACTCATTTGAAGCAATATTGCCTTGCGTTTGTGTACGTATACCATTCTGTATCAGCTTGCCCTCATAAGTTTTAAAAATATAACCCTTTTTTACAAAATAATTCATAGTACCTGCTTTAGCGCCCTCACCAAAAACAAAGTAAAACCGGTAGTAAAAAAAGCCAGCAAGTAATAATAATACAATTGATAAAAGAATAAGCCTGGTTTTGGTTTTCATAAATGGTATTTTTAATTATCTAAAGCTACAAAAAGTTGGTACCAAGCAGAACGATAGTTCAAATAAAAAGAACATATAATTTGCAATCAGTTTCCTAAAGATTAAATAAAAAATATTATTAATAATTACCCATATTAAGTTTAAACCCTAACTTTATTTAAGTTTACCTAAAATAATAAAAATGCCCTCCGAACTATCGCCTGTTTTGCCAGATGAGATTTTCAAAATTATATTTGAAAAATCGCCTGGTTCACTGTTGGTAAAGGCCGATGCACCACATTTCACCATTATGGCTGCAAACGAGGCTTACCTTAACATAACTAATGCTACCCGTGAAATAATTATCGGCAAAAGTTTTTTCCAGGTTTTTCCCGATGATGACGATGACCCATCTGATGAAAGCGGCGCCCGTAAAACATTTACTAAAGTAGTGGAAACCGGCCTCAAAATTGATATACCCACCTACCGTTATGATACCCGTGACCCCGAAACCGGGGATTATAAGATCAGGTATTGGTCATGTAGTAATGTTCCGTTTAATGGGCCTGATGGTAAGGTTGCTTATATTTTAAATACAATTGCCGAAATAACAGGTGAGGTAAATGCAAAAGAAGCCGCTATCGAAAGCGAAAACAGGTTACGCCTTGCCGCCGAAGCTACCGGTTTTGCGACATTTGACTGGGACTTTAAAGACGAAGTACGGTTATGTTCGCCACAATTAGCCGAGTTGTTTGGCCATCCTGCAGACAGCAGGCTATCATCAGTATATGTATTTCAAAAACAGGTATTACCCGAAGATCAGCAGGTAATTGCGGATGCATATCAAGAAGCAAAAAAAAGTGGCATTTATGCATACGATGTACGGGTTGTTTGGCCGGATAATAGCATCCACTGGCTGAGTATCAAAGGTAAACTTGTTATTGACGAGCGACAAAAACCAATCAGGATGCTGGGTACTGTGATTGACGTAACCGAAATTAAACGGGATGAAATCAGGAAAAACGATTTTATAGCCATGGCCAGCCATGAGTTAAAAACCCCGCTAACTTCAATTAAATCATATATTCAGATACTATCAAAAAAACTGGCTTCAGATAATGATGCTTTTATTAACAATGTGTTAAGCAAAGCCAATAACCAGGTTAACAAAATGACCGACCTGATTCATGGCTTTCTTGACCTCTCTAAACTGGAATCAGGAAAGCTGCAACTAAAGCCCGAATTGTTCGATATCAATAAACTTATAGAAGATTGCATTTCTGAATTACTGCAATCCACCTATAGCCATATCGTTATTTTTAACAACCCAGGCAACTTAAACGTTACCGGCGACAGGGAAAAACTTGGCCAGGTTATCGGTAATTTTCTAAGCAACGCTGTAAAATATTCGGCCAAAGAGACGAAAATCATTGTCAAATGCATTAACAACGACGGATATGTTGTTGTATCCGTTACCGATGAAGGGGTGGGTATTAAGCTAAAAGATCATAAGAAGGTGTTTTATCGTTTTTACCGGGTAGACAATGAAAAAATCAAAAACGTTTCGGGTTTTGGCATTGGCCTTTACCTATCCACCGAGATTATACAATGTCATAAAGGCAAAGTATGGGTTGAAAGCACAGAAGGTGTAGGCTCAACTTTTTATTTTAGCATCCCAGCATAACACCTGCACAGTTATTTTACCGGTGTTAATTTTACTTTTTTATAGGATGATAACATAAATTCCACCAGGCCGGTCATGTTTAATGGTGGTTGATTTGTTGTTACGCTCAGCTTTTTTTTATTATTTTCAAAATCAAACTCAAAATAATAATTAGGCATATCAATAACCTGGTCTTGCTGTCGCCAGTTGTACATTTTTTTAAGTTCGCTATGTTTAAGCCAATAGTTTAGTGTATCAAGTTGTGGTTTTGATAATTTCCCTGTAAACTCACCTTTAAAAGGATCGGCGTACTCCCCTCCTCTTAAATGATAATCGCCGTCGGCCCCAATTAATATTTCAAGTTGCGGACAATCTCCATGACAGGTGGAAGATAAAAAACGCACAGCAGATAGTTTAATATCCTTATCATAGCTATTTTTTAAATTTGTAAATTCATAAGTGTCGGGGCCAGCAAGTTTAATGGCATTTGAATCTACAGCTTTAATGTAAAGGCGGTTTTTGGTAAGGTCCCTGATCAAAAATTTAAAGTTAATTTTATGTTTAACCTTAAAATTATCGACGCTTGAAGTGTAAATATCCGTCATGATCAAAGTATCCTTCACAATGGAATAATGACTTTTGAATTTATCATTTCCAATAAAATTGAAATTAACACGACCGTTCTCGAAATATAAGTGTCCGAGGTCTTTATTAATCCACCGGATAGAATCCAATTGTACTTTTTGGGCGTGCAATTCGCCAAAAACAATAATAAATGCAAATAACAAAAACCCGTGTTTTATCATTTAATTATATTTATGGAATATGGCTTTGCTTACAAACCCATATAATAGGATGTTAACGATGGAAAGTCATTAAACTTGTGTTCATAATCCTCTGTTTTTCCAAATCCGTAACTCACAAATATAAAAGGTATGCCTGCTATTCGTGTCTGCTCCGCGTCACCTTGTGTATCGCCCACATATACCGGGGCTTTAAGCCCATGTTTATCTATCAACAGATGCATGTTGTAATGCTTGGGCATACTGTTTTCCCCATATGCTATATAATCGGTAACATAATCGCCAATGTTTGCCCACGATATAAATAACGGGATAATACCGACCGCACAATTACTCAGGACAAAAATTTTATATTTTGTTGCCAATAGTTTTATCCCTTCGATAACGCCTTCGTACATATTACCACCGCTTTGCGGTAATATTTGCCTCCGGGTTTCATTTACATCCATGTAAATTCCCTGGGCTATATCGTCGTCAAGTTCGGGCAATAAAGCCCTGGTTAGTTTTTTACCCTCCATTCCGATAAGGCCCAATAACTCAGTGCGGTTTATTATCCTGTTTATATCAAGTTTTTCAAAAGTTAGATTCCATGAATTGGTGTACGTGTCAACAGCGTCCCAAAGGGTTCCATCCATGTCAAAAATAAGGCTATCGGGCTTCTGCATACAAATTATCCGGCTTTTTTGCTAAGATGTAAAATTAAGCTTAGGTATAAAAACGAAGTTCATACTTTCTTCATTATTAATCTACACTTTTGAAATGTGATAAGGTTAATGTGGGCCAGCTTAGCAGGAGGTTGGTTCCATAGAGGTCTCCGCCGTAACAAGCGGGGACTTTTTTGTTTTACAACTAAATTTTTGACAATCAAATAGTTATACTATCTCCAACTTTGTAAACCTCGTGAAACTTAATACCGAGCTTATCAAAGTGTTTTACATAAGCCGCGTAGCGTTGTTTTATGAAAAACTCTTTAGCATAACCATCATGAACCGGCAGGATTTGCTTCGGTAGTAACTTATCTGCAAAGCCCGAAATCCGTATTTCATTGGCAAACGGCGCCATGGTAACCATTAACAATAATTCAATTCCTTTATATTCAAGTAACTTATCTTCCATCGAATCAACTGGGTGTAGTACCTGGTCATTGATGATGAATCCCGTCATCTGTGGCAATGGATTATCCATAATTGGTTCATGCATAACCGGGATGGCTTTCAAAATAAACGGCCCAAAATTTGCCGTACCCTCTTCAAATAAAGTATATATAATCCCGGCCTTGTCCAATTCTTTGCCTATCTGGCTATTGGTTATCACGATAGCCCCGCTTAAATCGAGGATGCTCTTTAAAATTTGAAGTTCGTAATGGTCGGGGTGAATGTGCGTTATAACGATGGCTTTTACATCAGCAAACATTTGCGCAGTAACCTCGCCTTCTGCAAACGAAAATTTACCAGGGTCAAATAATAGCTTATACTCATCCAACTCAAATACAAGGCAGGAATGTAGGTATTTAGTGATTTTCATAGTAGTATTATAGTTCTGCACGATTTGACTATCGTGTTTAAATTTTAACAACACCTGTTATATAAAGTTTTGAGCGATGATACCATCGAATTACCGGACATCTACCCATAGGATAATCCTAAAAAAGGAACTGGCATGTTGGCTTTAAGGCCCAACCACGACGATGTCGGGGAACGACGCAATCTCCAATATGCTAAATCGTGAAATGTTTAATAATTATATCAACGAAGTACTTCGTTCCCGGCAACAACCTGTATAAATCAATATATTCCAGCGTAATCACACAAAAGCCACCAATCGTGTCCATTATTACAACTTATTCTATATAAAAAGTGCGCCCTTCAACGGCGAGTTCAGTTGCGGGGAATATGCTTTTAGCTTCATCCAGCAACTCAGTCAAGGTTTTGTAACGCGCCGAAAAATGGCCGATCAGCAATCTTTTCGCGTTTGTTTTTAGCGCTACGGCGGCGGCCTGCAGCGCTGTTGTATGGAAAGTATCATTAGCCCTATCCAGCATCTCATTTAAAAATGTGGCTTCGTGATAAAGCAACGTGGCGTTGGCTATTTGTTCAAAATACTGTTCACCGTAAAGCGTATCAGAGCAGTAGGCGTATGATTTGGGTTGATCCGAATCGATGGTCAGATCGTCATTTTTGTATACCTCTCCGTTTGGCGCAGTATAATCGGCTCCTTTTTTTAACGCGGTAAAGTAAGGCACCGGGATTTGCAAATACTCAATTACCTCCTTACGAAGTTTGCGCAGGCGCTTTTTTTCGCGGAAGATAAATCCTGTAGTATCAATCCTATGGTTGAGAGGGATCGTTTCTACAATGATGTCATTGTTGCTTACGATTACTTCGGGGTGTTGGGTATGGGTTTGTTTAAATTCTAAAGGGAAATGCAGGGTAGTTTCTGAATATTTTAGCTGCAGATCAATAATCTCCATTAAATGCGGTGGCCCAAAAAGATAAAGTGTTTTTTTACGCCCGTTAAGGTGCATTGACGATAGCAGGCCAACAAGGCCCAGGTAATGATCACCATGCAGGTGACTGATAAAAATATAATCTATCCTGCTGGCTTTGATGTCAAAACGCAGCATTTGCTGCTGGGTACCCTCGCCGCAGTCAATTAAGTACAAGTGCTCATTGATATTGAGCACTTGTGCTGTAGGATTTCTGTTAAAAATGGGTGTTGCTGAACTGCTTCCAAGTATTGTTACCTCAAATTTCATAATGGGATAACAATGTACAGATTATCTTGATTCTTTTTTCAATTCTTTCTCGATCTCTTCCATAAAAATAAGATCGACACCTTCTTCGGCGGTAGGTACAACTGTAAGTACGTTATCCAGTTGCGAAATAGTAATTAAACGCGCCACAGCATCGTTCAATCCGCACAATATAAATACCCCCGATGCGTTTTTGCACAAACGGTGACCAACCAACAAGCTGCTTAAACCGGATGAATCGGCAAATTTCACTTGTGAAAGGTCAAGAATGATGTTTCTTTGTCCTTCCGTATTGATCAATATCAGTTCAGATTTTAATTGAGGCGTTACTAACGAATTCAATTTTGATTCGTTAAGCTTCACTAAAATGTATTTCTCGTGTTTATCGACAGCAAATTTCATTCTTATAAAAATTAATAAGCTAAGATATGATTAATTTATGTGTAATTAAAAATTACATAATACTAAGCGCATTGTTTATAGCGGTTTCAACCCTGTTTAACACACTTTCTGTATCCGATTTCACAAACGTTTCACCTATGATCTTTTCATAAAGTTCGATATAACGTTCAGATATCGACGCTACAATCTCTTCGGTCATTACCGGAACAACCTGGCCTTCCTTACCCTGAAAACCGTTTTCAATCAGCCATTTGCGTACAAACTCTTTCGAGAGCTGTTTTTGCGGTTCATCTTTTTGCTGGCGTTCCTCATAACCTTCCTTATAAAAATATCTTGAAGAGTCGGGGGTATGGATTTCATCTATTAAATAAATAACGCCATCAACCTTACCAAACTCATATTTGGTATCAACCAATATTAAGCCTTGTTTGGCAGCAATTTCGGTACCGCGTTTAAACAACGCTTTGGTATAGGCCTCCAGTTGGGCATAATCTTCGGCAGATACAATACCCTTGGCCAGTATATCCGCTTTTGAAATATCTTCATCATGCCCTACCGATGCTTTGGTAGTAGGTGTAATTATTGGCTCGGGCAGGATATCATTTTCCTTTAAACCCTCGGGCAGTGCTTCACCGCAAACCTGCCGGCGGCCGGCCGCGTATTCACGTGCGGCATGACCGGCTAAGTATCCGCGTATTACCATCTCCACTTTAAAAGGCTCACAAATGCGGCCAATGGTAACACTTGGGTCGGGCACAGATATTACCCAATTGGGTACAATATCGCTGGTAGCCTTTAAAAAACGGGCGGCTATTTGGTTAAGCACCTGCCCCTTGTAAGGGATAGCCTCGGGTAATACCACATCAAAGGCCGAGATCCTGTCGGATACTACCATGGCCAGGTACTTATTATCTATCGTATATACATCACGTACCTTTCCCTTATAAAAGCCAGTCTGGCCCGGAAAGTTAAAATGTGTTTCTTTTATTGCATTCATAATTTTAGTATCAAGTAGTTAGTATCAAGTAGCAAGTATTTTGCCCGATTTAAAAGACAGAACAAGTATCAAATATGCAATGCATCTTGATACTTGATACTAACTACTTGATACTACCTTCTTATTGTATATCCCCGTAAGCTGCCAAAATTTTGCGTACCAGTTTATGGCGTACAACGTCTTCGCCGCTTAGGTATACTATTTCTATTCCTTTTATATCTGTTAATATGCGCAGGGCGGTGTGCAGGCCCGATTGTTGTTTTTTGGGCAAATCTATCTGCGTTACGTCGCCGGTAACAATAAACTTGGCCGATGGCCCCATACGTGTCAGGAACATCTTTAATTGCATATCGGTAGCATTTTGGGCCTCATCCAATATCACAAAGCAATTATCCAGCGTACGGCCACGCATAAATGCCAGCGGTGCAATCTCGATGGTACGGTTTTCCAGGTAAAATTTCAATTTCTCTGCCGGGATCATATCATCAAGCGCATCATACAACGGCCTCAGGTATGGGTCGATTTTTTCTTTTAAATCGCCGGGTAAAAAGCCAAGGTTTTCTCCCGCTTCAACCGCCGGGCGGGTTAAAATAATGCGTTTAATTTCTTTGTTCTTTAAAGCACGCACGGCCAATGCAACCGCAGTATAGGTTTTCCCGGTACCTGCAGGGCCAATAGCAAACAAAATGTCGCTTTGGTTTATGCTATCAACCATTTTGCGCTGGTTGGCGGTACGGGCTTTCACCATTACTCCATTCGGGCCGAAAACGATAACTTCGCCACTGGCAAATTTATCAGTTACAGGTTCCGACGAAGAATTTGAAGATACTTTTGATCCTAAAATACGTTCAAGATCGGTAATGTTCAGGTTCTCGAATTTCTCGACGTGACTAAGCAAATGCGAGAATTTTTCCTGGAAAACATTGAGTTCGTGATCATCACCCAAAACTTTTACTTCGCTGCCCCGTGCAACAATTTTAAGCTTGGGATATTGTTTCTTAATGATCTCAAAATGATCATTATTTGGCCCCCACAATACGGCTGGATTTACGTTTTCAATTGATAGCTTAAGTTCGTTCAATACTAATTGATTTTTTAGTTACGGATTTTTATGAATTAAAAATTGAATATTTGTAGCTTCAAATGCTATTACAAGATTAGCAATAAATATTTATAAAATTAATGGCAATAATAACATTAACTACTGATTTGGGCGATAAGGACATTTACCAGGCTGCGCTTAAGGGTAGCATCTACAAATTGTTGCCCACAGTTAATATAGTTGATATTACCAACAGCGTGGCGGCTTTTAATGTGCAGCAGGCCGCATTTATATTAAAGAACAGTTTTTATTACTTCCCCGAAGATACAGTACACCTTATAGGTATTGATACTGTTTACAGCGATCATACCAAGTACCTGGCGGTAAGGTACAAAAAACATTATTTTGTGGGTGCCGATAACGGAATTTTTTCATTGATGTTTGATACCGACCCGGAAGAAATTGTGGAAATAAACATTATGCAGGATTTAAAGTTCCTGCATTTTCCGCTGGCAGATATCTTTGTTAAAGCCGCCTGCCACCTGGCCAAAGGCGGCAAACTGAGCGAAATTGGCCTGCCGGTGCATGACATTGAAAACAAAATGAACCTACAGCCTGTTATCGAAAAAAACCTGATTAAAGGTGTGGTGATTTATATCGATTCGTTTCAAAATGTGATAACCAACATTACCAAGGAATTTTTTAACAGCGTGCAGCAGGGCCGTAAATTTGTACTTAATTTTAAACGCAACGAAACTATCAATCATTTAAGCTGGCACTATAACGAGGTGCCCATTGGCGAAAAACTTTGCCTGTTTGGCATCAGCGATCACCTGGAGATTGCCATTAATAAAGGTAACGCCAGTGGCTTATTAGGTTTAAACCTTAACGATAAGGTGATTATCGAATTTCAGTAAATTTAACCTATGAAAAAACTGTTACTATTTGGATTGCTCTGTTTTTTTGCCCTGGGTGATGTGTTGGGCCAATCGCAGGCTAACTCCGATTCTGTAGCCTATCAGCTTCAGCGAAAAAAAATTAACACGATGCTGGCAGCGCGTAAAGCCAAATTTGGCCAGTACGATCAAAGTTTAAGCCAACATACCGGCATTTTTGGTTTGCAAACAAAAAATGATATCCGCAGATCAAACAGTATCCTGATGGACATAGCCCGCACTGACGATGCCATTTTTAAAGAACTGAAAATACTATTTGAATACAGCGCATTCCAACAAAGGCAAATTCAAAGTCACAGCAAAGAGGCCGAGACAATAAACCATAATTTCCTGCTTACTATTAGCAAGTTAAGGCAACAGAACGCGCTGCTAAAAGCCGAGGTTGCTAAAAACAAAGAGCAAACAAACAGTTCAAGGCCCATTTATATTACGGTAATTGTGCTCATGCTTGCGTCAATTTTGTATTTGCTTTACCAAAAAAACAAACGGAAGGTGTAATTTCGCGCCGGTAACTACTTAAAACTATAAATGGCACGAGGAAGACTGAACAGTGGCGCTAAAGCAGAAGCCGAACTACCCAAAGCAAAAATCAACAGGCAGAGCATCCAAAATATTCGTAAACTGCTCACTTATATTAAACCATACCGGGGGAAATTTATAGCGGGAATATTGTTCCTATTCATCTCCAGTCTGGTAGGCCTTGCTTTCCCGGCAATACTGGGAGCTTTAATAGATGCGGCGCAAGGTAAATATAAATACCCCTACTTACCACATAGTTTAAACGCCATAGCGATAGCCGGATTCATTATACTGTTCGGCCAGGCGTTCATATCATTTTTTAGGGTGGTGTGGTTTGTGCAGGTTGCAGAGCGTTCCTTGGCCGATATACGCAGGGATACTTATTTTAAGCTGATAACGCTGCCTATGAATTTTTTTGCCAACCGGCGCGTTGGTGAATTAAATAGCCGCATTTCTGCCGATCTTTCGCAAATTCAGGATACGTTGACAACCACTATCGCCGAGATTATCAGGCAATTGGTAATTATGGTGGGGAGCGTTATTTTATTAGCTATAGTATCTATCAAGTTAACACTTGCCTTATTGGCAATACTGCCTTTTCTTGTGGCTTTTGCCGTTTTTTTTGGCAAGTTCATTCGCAAACTTTCACGCCAGGCGCAGGATAAGTTAGCGGAGTCAAATACAATTGTTGAAGAAACTTTGCAGGGGATAGCTAATGTTAAAGCATTTGTAAATGAGGCTTACGAAGCTACCCGGTATGATAAAATTTTACGTAACGTAGTTGATATCGCCGTTAAAGGGGCCAAATTTCGCGGCATTTTTGCATCATTCATCGTATTTTGCTTATTCGGGACTTTTGTCGGGGTAATTTGGTATGGGTCGGTATTGGTTAGCCATGGCGAGATCCTTGTGGGCGATTTAACTACGTTTATCATGTACTCCATATTTGTGGGGGCCGCCATGGGCAGTTTCCCCGACTTGTATGCCAACCTGCAAAAAGCAGTTGGCGCAAGCGAGCGTGTGTTAGAGATACTGGCCGAAAAAGGCGAAGACATTTCGATGGTAGAAAGCAATAACAAAATAGACCAACCTATTAAAGGCGATTTGTCATTTGATAATGTGGTATTTGCCTACCCATCCCGGTCTGAGCTAACTATCCTGAAAGGCATTTCCTTTGATGCTGCAGCCGGCCAAAAAGTGGCTATTGTTGGGCCAAGTGGCTCGGGCAAATCTACAATGGCATCGTTAATACTGCAATTTTACCATCCGCAAAGTGGTACTATTTTATTTGATGGCCGCACGGCTTACGAATACTCAATAACCGATATCCGTAACCAGGTGGCCATAGTTCCGCAGGATGTGTTGCTTTTCGGCGGATCGATATTAGAGAATATTGCTTATGGCCGCTTGAATGCATCAAAAGAAGATATTATACAAGCAGCCAAACGGGCAAACGCGCACCAGTTTATACTATCGTTCCCCGAGGGTTATGAAACCATTGTTGGCGAACGGGGGGTAAAACTTTCAGGCGGGCAGCGCCAGCGCATTGCCATAGCAAGGGCATTGCTTAAAAATCCATCCATTTTGATATTGGATGAGGCAACCTCATCCTTAGATTCTGAATCAGAACGCCTGGTACAGGAAGCTTTGGAAGAGTTAATGAAAGATCGTACGTCTATCATTATCGCCCACCGTTTATCAACTATTCGTGAAGCTGATAAGATCATCGTTCTGGAAAAAGGTGAGATTATCGAAAGTGGCAGTCACCAGGAACTCATTGGCAACGAACAAGGGCTGTATCGTTATTTAAGCCAGCTACAGTTTGAAACACAAACCAGTTAATCCATCGTCGGTAGACCATTGACCGTAGCGATTATTTTAATATATTACCACTGCAAAAGATTTGCAGAGACTATGGTCTATCGTCCATGGTCCATCGACCAACAAAAATGAAATTAACCATACACGGGGCAGCCCGACAGGTAACTGGCAGCATGCATTTGCTGCAGGTAGGCCAATACAAAATATTAGTGGATTGCGGGTTAGATTATGAGAAAGACCGCAGCATACAATCAAATGAAAACTTTCCTTTCCGGCCGGAAGAGATCGACGTGGTAATACTTACACATGCGCACATCGATCACTCCGGTAATTTACCTACACTGGTAAGGCTTGGCTTTAACGGCCAGATATTATGTACTCCCCCTACCGCCGATTTGACCGAACTATTATTGCTTGATTCTGTAAGCATCTTCATGAATAAGGCAGGCAAGGGTAACCGCAAACGCGGTAAAGGCAAATTCAATTCGGGCGGTGGCCCACAGCCACTTTATCTGCAAAAGCACGTGATGGATACGGTGGAACGTTTTGTTACCATTGGCTTTAATCGCCCGTTCAGGATTAACGGCGATATCGAGCTTACTTTTATTCCGGTTGGCCACCTGTTGGGTGCAGCATCTGCTGTTTTAAAAGTAACCGAAAACGGCGAAGAAAAATCTATTGCCTTTACCGGCGATATCGGCCGGAAAAATTACCCCGTATTAAATGATCCTCAGCAATTGCCAGCTGTTGACTTCCTGGTATCAGAATCAACGTATGGCGGCCGTTATCACACCAAAGGAAAATCGGTAGAGGAAACCCTTGTAGAAGTTATTGAAAAGGCATGTATTAAAGAACAAGGCCGTTTAATTATCCCGGCTTTCAGCATAGGACGTACGCAGTCATTGGTATATTCGTTAAACAAGATTTTTACCGAAGGACTATTACCAGCCGTAAAAGTATTTGTAGATAGCCCGATGGCAACCATGGCAACCGGTATTTTCCGTAAATATCATAGCCTGGTAAACCAGGAAGCTCAGGATTTTTATAAAGATAAAGGTGACGAGTTTGAATTTGATAACCTTACTTATGTAGAAACCCTGAAAGATAGCCGCCAGATTTCTAATTACTGGGAACCCTGTATCATCATTTCTTCAGCAGGAATGCTTGAGGGCGGCCGCATCCAGGACCATTTATTTTACAATATTCAAAATTACTACTGCACCATCCTGTTCATTGGCTATTGCGCCAAAGGAACCCTGGGGCACCGCTTATTGCGGGGTGATCCTATCGTTCACATTAAAGACCGCGAATTAGCCGTTTATGCAACTATTAAACAAACAGATGTACTAAGTGCTCACGGCGACCATCAGGACCTTTTAGATAATGTAAAACAGCAGGATAAATCAAAACTGAAGAACGTATTCCTGGTACATGGCGAAGGAGAAAGCATGAAGCTGTTGGCTGCTTCCCTGGAAGATGAAGGATATATAGTTACTGTACCTGAGAAGGACGTAACGTACATACTTTAGGGTGTTTTGTTATCTTTTCAGATATGTATAAATGGCATTGTTAGCATAGGGTAACATGACAAACTATACAAGCCGCCATATATTTTTATTAGGTCTGCTATATGTTAAAAAAACAGTACTAACAATGAGTCACTTAAAAATACGTTAGTACGATATCTCCGAATCTTGCCGGGCAACTTATATGGCCTATTTGTGCGTGGAGACAGGTTTTGACCCTGGTAGCGATGTGGTGTGATATACGGCTTTTTACAACAATTCTGTAGCCAAGTTTGCCAGTTCGCTCCGTTCGCCTTTTTGCAACGTGATGTGCGCGTAAAGCGGGTGCCCTTTGGCTTTATCAATCAGGTATGATAAGCCGTTACTCTCGGCATCAAGGTAAGGTGTATCAATCTGGTAAATATCGCCTGTAAATACAAACTTACTGTTCTCGCCTGCGCGCGATATGATGGTTTTCACCTCGTGCGGGGTAAGGTTTTGAGCTTCGTCTACAATAAAGAATATCTTACTCAACGTTCGGCCACGGATAAAGGCCAGCGGGGCTATAGATATTTTATCATTACTCACGAGTTCATCAATTTTAGCCTGCATTTTATCATCATCAGCAAACTGATCTTTTATAAATTTTAGGTTATCCCAAATGGGGGCCATATACGGATCAATCTTGGATTTGATGTCGCCAGGTAAAAAGCCAATATCCTTATTACTGAGCGGTACTATAGGGCGGGTAACAAAAATCTGGCGGTAATATTTACGCTGCTCCAATGCGCTGGCCAGTGCCAGCAAAGTTTTACCTGTGCCTGCATTGCCTTGTATAGTTACCAACTTAATATCCGGATGCAGCAAGGCATGAATGGCGAAAGCCTGCTCAATGTTGCGGGGAAAAATATTAAATACAGGTTGCTCAGTAACTTTTTCCAGTTGTTGGGTTTGCGCGTTATAGAACCCCGATACATCGCTCTTTTTGCTCTTTAGTATGTAAAAATGATTATTGGTGTACTGTGGTACACTCAAGCTTTCGGCAGACAGATTTTCCTGCTTATTGAACTGAGAAATAATTTTTTCGGTAACCTTATCTACATCGGTTTTACCTGTGTATAGCTCGGCCAGGTTTTTAATTTTACCGGTTTCGTAGTCCTCGGCATGCAAGTTAAGCGACTTGGCTTTAAGCCGCAGGCAGATATCTTTTGATACCAGCACCACTTTTTTTGCAGGGTATTCTTCCTGAAGGCCTAAGGCAACGTTTAATATGCGGTGGTCTATTTTGTCCGACCCAAAAACTTCTTCGGCATCAGTAGCTGTGGTTTTCACATCCATGGCTACTTTAAAACTACCTTTACTTTTCCCGTTCAAGGGAATCCACTCATTTACCAGGTTGTTTTTTGACAGGTCGTCCATCAGCCGGATGAAACTTCTGGCTTCGAAGTTCCGGGTATCGTTGCCATTTTTTTTATTGTCCAGTTCTTCCAGTACCTGGATGGGTATGGCTACATCATGCTCCTGGAAGTTTTGAAAGGCGTTGTGATCATAAAGGATCACAGAGGTATCTAAAACAAAAATTTTCTTCTGGTTACGCTGGCCGTCCTTATTCATATCCTACTAAATTAGGTTTTTTAACGTTTGTTCAAAATGAAAAAGCATTCTGAAAATAAAAAACCTTATAAAAGCGAAAACGGGAGCCTCCTCTTTCGATTTGAACTCCCGTTTCCAAACCCCTGTTCAACCGTAGCTTCCCAGCGGCATCAAGTTTTGTGTATCTATGACCGATATGCCTTCGTTTACAGTTTTTGCAAACCATCTACTACCGCGATATCACCAGTTCTGTTTTGGATCTCCGTAGAGTTCCGCATCGTTCCTGGTACCTTATTTAGTCACAATCTTTCTTCGAACAAACTTTCGTAAGTTCAATTCTTTCATATGACTCAGTGAACTTCTTTTGATCTTTAGTTCCTCCGAAGATTCACCCGATTCAACTTCTGTTTTCCTGAAAGGTTGTCAAAGTACGTCGTTCTTGATGATTACAATATAGGGACTAAAAAGCACCTTTGTCAAGTAAAAAATAAATTTGTTATAGACATGTTATTAACAACAGGTGTTAATAACAAATAATTATTAAAATATTGAATAACAATACTTTAATTAATTAAAATCAATCAACAATTGAGGTTATCAACATAAAACTTATTAACAAAAATCAAAAAAAAAGTCACTTTACCATAATTGTAAAAAGCGTAAAATCACCACAACGCTAAATTTTCTCTGTTAAATGCCGGCGATATCTATTAGAAATTTGCCTTAAAAAAAGCGTAAGTAAACGTTTAAATGTTCTATCAGGTGTGTTCTATCAGGTGTGAAGATGTACATCGCTAAAACAGGCTAAGTTCAATTCCGACAAACATAAACCCGTATTCATCGTTTTTTTATAAACAGAATTGAATCATGGAAAAAGTATATACAGCTGTAGTAACAGCAAAGGGTGGCCGCGACGGCCATATAAAATCTGAAGATGGCGTAATCGATATGGAGCTAAAAGCTCCTGCGGCTATGGGAGGCGAAGATGGTTATCCTAACCCCGAATTATTGTTTGCAGGTGCATGGGGCGCTTGTTACCTGGGCGCACTTGGTTCGGTAGGTATCAGGGATGGCGTAAATGTTACCCAAGCTACAGTTGATGTGCACATTACTTTTAATAAGGAAGGTGCTTCATCATATGCTTTATCTGCTGAGCTTCATGTACATATCCCTGGCGTTGATTGGGATGTGGCCCAAAAACTGGCTGATGCTGCACATAAGGGTTGTCCGTATTCAAAAGCAACAAGAGGTAATATTGAAGTAAAGGTGATAGCCGATTGATTTGGCAGGCATTTTCAAAATAAAAGCGGATGGGCTTGCCCTCATCCGCTTTTTGCTTATTATACTAAAATTCGTTCCTTATTTACCGGCAAGCAATCCATCAAGCGTAACCGATACATAATATAAGCCACCGATAGTTGGGCCGCCGGCATACTGATAATAACGTTTGTTAAAAATATCGGTTGCACCAACTTTAAAGGTAGCGTAGTAAGCGGGAACGCGATAAGTAACCTGGGCATCAAATGTGCCAATTGCAGGCACCTTGCCTGTTACCAACGGACTTTCCCACAGGAACGACTCCTGCCATTTGTAAACGATGTTAAAGCCTACATTTTTGGCTACTTCGCGGTTACCAAACGATAGGTTGCCCGACCATTCAGGGGTATTGAAACCGGTCACAAAAATATCTGATGTGGTTTGGGCTTTTAGTTTATTGAAACTTACGTTACCAGATACGGTATATCTTTTATAAAAGTTATAACTAATACCTGCCGATGAACCATAGTTATGGTAAATGTTTTTAGCATTGGTATAAACGCGATACCTGCTTTGCCCCTGGCTTGCAGCGTTGCTGGACGTGCCTGTTGTTGGGTCGCGGTTAATATCAAGCATGGCTAATACAGCGGCGTCTGTACCCACTGTTGTACTATTTGGTACAAATACCTGTACCTGGCCCAAAAATCCGTCGTAACGGTTGGTGTAGGCATCAATATCAATAAACACTTTATTATCTAATACAATTCCTTTGTAGCCTACTTCATATGAAGTGATCTGTTCCGGACGCGCGGGTGGCAAATCGGCCACTTTCAACAGGTTCCTGTTGGCCAGGGCAACCTGGTCGGTACCGCCGGCCGCGTTAACAACTGAGTTAAAATTTGCTACCGAAGTTTGAGTATAGCTATTGCCTAAATAACCCAAGCCATCGTTAATAAATGGCAAACTGCCTACACGTTTAACACGTCCGTTGTTTACATATGACAGGGCCTCGAATAATGAAGGGAAGCGGTACCCATTCTGGAACGTGAACCTGAAATTATGGTTCTCATTCAAAGTATAAACGGCGGCCAAACGAGGTGTAAATTTAGGGTCGAAATAAGGGTTATAATCCCATCTAACCGATCCAAAGAGTTTTAATTTTTCGTCGAAGAATGTTTTGGTTACCTGGGTAAACGCGCCATACTTTTTGTAGATCACATCTTTACCAAAGCTGCCATCGGCCAAAGGTGTGTTCCTGTCGGCAATCGGGCGGCTAAAGTCAACAAAGTTGTTACCATCCGGGGTAATGGCATATACCCGCACATCACCACCAACTAACAGGTCAACTACCTTAACCCGGCTTGTTAAATCCCATTGCGCTTCGGCATTGTACATATGGCTTTTTTGCACCAGTGCCGCGCCGCCGGTTACCGGTGCGTTTGGTATCAGGCTCGATTTAATATCCCAGTTGTTGATGCCTATGATGGTTTTCCTCAAAGCATCAAATTCAGGAGTACCCGGTTCTACCCTGCCTTTATCTGCGGCAGCCCTTGCAGCTTGCTCGGCAGCGGCCAGATTTGCAGATGTTAAACCTCCGTTTGCAGATCCATAGGCGTTTAACGCGTTTTTAAAAGTGGTGCCCCAGGCCGAGTTACTGGCATGGTTCAAATCCAGGTTATCTGCCAGCGGTTTTACGTTGAATGAGTTACCGGTATTTTCTATCGATTCGTAAGCGCGAACCAGAAATTCTTTTCCTTTTAGCTCAACTTTATGGTTTTGCACCGTTGCGCCCTGTAACGATATTTTATTGCCTCGTTGAAATACACCATCAAGCCTGCCGTAACGGTAAGTGTAAGACAGTATAGTATTAGGCGTTAATTTATAAGATAATGTACCATCCAGTTTCAGGTTGGTAACTTTCGGATCAACCAAATCAACCTCGTTGTATCCTGTACGGGCAACTGTAAGATTTGGCATTGCTTTACCATCAACTGTAAGGCCTTTTATTGACACGGTATTGCTACCGGCAAGGGCATCATCTCCATATTTGTTCCAGCCGTCATAAGCAGCGTTGCTGGTGCCCGTTAAGGCCGGGAAACCGGGGTTTGCGGTTTTTAAATAGTACGGGTTTTGATCGTTACGGGTATCAGACTGCCAGTCTTTACCCTGCATGTAGCTAAAGTTTACTTTAAAAGCGAACTTATTGTTAAATGCTTTGGCATAACGTACAGCGGTTTCATTAAGGGCGCTTGCACCTAACCTATCATTGCCCACATGGTTTAAACCCTCGCGGTGATAAACACTTAAGCCCTGGTATCTAAAAGGATCTTTAGTTATTAAGTTTGATAAACCGTTGATGGCGTTTGTGCCATATAGCGCCGCTGCCGCACCAGGCGTAATTTCTATACTGGCAATATCCAGTTCGGTTGGGCCAATGGCATTACCCAGCGGAACACCTAAGGTAGCCGATTGCATGTCAACACCATCAACCAGCTGCATAAACCTGAAGTTGTTCGGGCTGTTAAAACCGCGTGTGTTAGGCACTTTAAGTGTTATACTGGTGGTCGTCATCTGCACGCCCTTTACGTTTTCCAAAGCATCGTAAAAGCTTGGGCCGGGCGACTGTTTAAGCGCGTTAATACTCAGCTTTTCAATGGCAACCGGCGACCGTAAAAGCTTTTCTTCTTTACGGGATGCGGTTACCACCACCTCGTTAATCAATAACGATTGACTGCTTAACTGGATATTTAGTGCACTGTTGGCGTTTTTAACGAAAAATTCCTGCGGCTGAAAGCCCACAGCCGTAAAAACTAACGTATAGGGTAGTTTAGCGCTGGTGGTTAACGAGAATTTACCGGTACTATCAGATGCAGTGCTGTTGGTTGTACCTTTAATACTAACGGTTGTACCTATTAACGGTTGGCCATGGTCATCTTTTACAACTCCGCTGATGATGTATGAACCATTAAGCTGGGCATGGCTTATCGCCGGGACGAGGAGTACAAAAAGTGCTATAAGTTTAAATGAATTTATAAGTGTTTTCATGAAAAGGATCAGTATAATTTAATGTCTGTTTATTGTTTTATCTGTTAAAATAGCTTTAAGGTTGGGGCTATCAACAGCAACACATGACATTTAGCTGCGTTTTTAAAGGGGGGATAGTAGTAAAAGAGTAAATATTATACATAGTCTATTGAATTAGTCGACAAAAATAGAAATTTTTTCCCCGGTGTCAAGGCTCAATTCATATTTTTCTATAATATCTACTGTTTTAGTGGATATATTTTCAAATAATCTCGCCCTCTTCCCTCCCAATTTTGTAATATTGGGGGCTCAACCCGTACTAATTTATAATGTCTTTCAATTACCAGCGTATCATCATCAAAATCGGTTCCAATGTTTTTACCCAGGAAAACGGCTTGCCCGACCTGCAACGTATCGAACATCTGGTGGGGCAGATAGCCGCTATCAAAAAACAAGGAAAAGAAGTGATCCTGGTGTCATCGGGCGCCGTCGCTTCCGGCCGGAGTTTGATCACCATATCCGAAAAATATGATGCTATTGCCGCAAGGCAGCTTTTAGCCTCTATCGGGCAGGTAAAATTAATCAATACTTATTCGCAGCTGTTTGAACAATTTGATATCCTTTGCTCGCAGGTATTGGTTACCAAAGAGGATTTCAGGGACAGGATGCATTATTTGAATATGAAAAACTGCCTCGACCTGCTGCTACAGCACCAGGTTGTACCGGTGGTTAACGAAAATGATGTGGTATCGGTAACCGAACTGATGTTTACGGATAATGATGAACTGGCCGGATTAATTGCATCTATGCTGAACGCGCAGGCGTTAATTGTGCTAACCAATGTTGATGGCATATATAACGGTGACCCTAAAGCGCCGGGCTCGGCCGTCATTGAAGAGGTGGCCGGTTCGGTAGTTGATTTTGCAGCCTTTGTTTCTTCAGGAAAATCGCAGTTTGGCCGCGGTGGAATGATCACCAAATCAACCATGTCGCAAAAAACGGCACAGTTGGGTATTGCAGTGCACATTGCCAATGGCAAACGCGACAATATATTAACTGATGTATTGGAGAATAAAGTGATCCATACCCGGTTTATCCCCAATAAAACAGCATCGGGCAAAAAGAAATGGATAGCCCATTCCGAAAAATCGGCCACAGGTGCAGTTTTAGTTAACGCGGGTGCCAAAGCCGCGTTGATATCCAGCAAGGCTACGAGTTTGCTGCCCGTTGGAATTGCAGCAGTAATAACCGACTTTAAAAAGGGCGATATTATTAAGCTAATGGATGAAAACCAAAAGCTGATAGGCCTTGGAATCGCCGAATACGGATCGGACAAAGCCAAAGAACGCATCGGGCAAAAAAACCAAAAGCCTTTGGTGCATTATGATTATCTTTATTTACAAGGTTAACAATGAGTTACAATATATATTTCGAGAACGCACGGGTTGCAGGCCGCAAACCTACCCTCGCCCCTGCCCTTATTAACCAGGTTTTATTGGACGTGGCCGCCGAAGCAATTGCCCAAACCAACCTGATATTAGCCGAAAACCAAAAAGATCTTGATTTGATGGATCCGAAAGATCCTAAATATGACAGGTTGAAACTCACGGCAGCCCGTATTGAAGCTATTGCTGCCGATATGATCAGTGTTGCAAAATTGGATAGCCCATTAGGCAAGCAGCTTTCAGAAGCGCAGATGCCCAATGGCCTGTCTATTTCCAAAGTGCGCGTACCATTAGGTGTTGTTGGTGTAATTTATGAAGCCAGGCCCAATGTTACTTTTGATGTATTCGCCCTCTGCTTTAAAACGGGCAACATCAGTACTTTAAAAGGCGGCAGTGATGCCGACTACTCTAACCGTGCAATTATCGGCATAATTCATAACGTGTTAAATAAGCACCACATAGATACCAATATGGTTACCCTGTTACCTGCAGAACGAGAGGCTACGGCGGCTTTACTAAATGCCATTGGATATGTTGATGTATTGATACCACGCGGCAGCCAGTCGCTTATTGATTTTGTGCGGGATAATAGTAAAGTACCTGTTATTGAAACCGGTGCAGGTATTGTACATACTTATTTTGATTTAACAGGCAACCTTGAAAAAGGTGCTGAGATTATTGCCAACGCCAAAACCCGCAGGGTGAGTGTATGTAACGCCCTTGATTGCCTGATTATTCATGCCGAAAGATTAAGTGACTTGCCCCGGTTAAGTCATGTACTCAGTGAGAAAGAAGTTGAGTTATTTGCTGATGAAAGGGCTTACGAAGCATTAAAAGCCAGTTATCCTGACGCTTTATTACATAAAGCGCAGCCTGAGCATTTTGGCACCGAATTTTTATCGATGAAGATGGCTATCAAAACGGTTGATAGTTTTGAAGCGGCACTTGAATATATCGCCATTAATAGTTCTAAACACAGCGAGGCTATCATATCTGAGGACGCCGAAAATATTGCCACCTTTTTAAATGATGTTGACGCTGCAGCGGTTTACGCCAATGCATCCACCGCCTTCACAGACGGCGCGCAATTTGGCTTAGGCGCCGAGATTGGCATCAGTACCCAAAAACTCCATGCACGGGGGCCTATGGGTCTCGAGGAGCTTACCAGTTATAAATGGATTGTTAAGGGTAACGGGCAAACCAGAAACCCGTAAAAAGATTATTAATAATTGCAGATACCACCCTTACATCTTAATATAAAAGATGTAAGTATGCCCCTCTCCCAGAAAATCGGCTCAAAATTTATTTCACAAAAAAAGGCGCCTCCAAAAAAGGCACCTTAATTTTCTCTTCTCTCTGTCGGCACTCACTTAATTAAATAGTTCGCTACGGCAATAAAGCAAATGATCATTAAGATCACGCCCTGAAGCTTTTGTTCTAACGTTAATTGGCTTATCATTTTAAATTAATTAGGGTAAAGCAAATTTATATTGTAATCCGAATGTTACAATAGGTATTTTCATTTTTACGTTTATTTTAATAAATAGTTATAAAACTTTTAGAATCGTCAACTGCACATTTATTCTTTAAAAAAATAGCAATAAATTAGTTTTAACATTGAAATAGTGTTAGCGTAACACTACGTTAAAATGTCGTTTTTTGGCTATAAAAATGTTTTTTTACGCGTTTTTTTGTTCATTTTAAATAAACGCAAATTTTATATTATAAAACGCTGAATCGGGCCAGTGAAACTACATCATATCAAAGTGTTAGTTTTGTTTAAGTATTTGACTTTTTTTCTCAACCGGTTAGATATTTATTTTCATAAACACTTGCAATAAATGTATCATCCCCGTTACATTTATTGTAGATTATAAACCAAAATAAAATGCCAAAGCACATCATGATTGTATACCTTTTAGTGGCCTGCACCATTGCAGGTATATTGCTCAATTCGCGTATTAAGCAATGGCTTAATAAAAAGGGGTAGCCCTTAAATTGGCCCGATGAGTGTCGGCTAATACGTCCACATTAACCTAAAAAGTAAAAGCCTGTTGTTTATTCAACGGGCTTTTATGTTGGCGGTAATTGGCCACGTTAAAAATACACCTCTTATACCTACATAAACTCACACTTTATATAAAATATATAAAACTATTATTATCAATATAAATTAACCAATAATTAATAAGAATAAAAGAGTAATTATGAGTATTGCAATAACAATTCGGGGCACATTGATTGCACAATAGCGATTCGGGAAATTAAATAAGTGTTAACATAAGGTTACCTTGTGCTTTTTATTGTATTAACACCAAACCCAACCTCAGTCGCCAATTATGATAATTATAAAAAAGATCCTGAAAATATTTTTAAGAACTGCATTGGGCCTTGTAGTATTTGTTGCGCTTTTCCTGCTGGCGGCTTTTTTACTTTCGATATGGACTGTAAAAAAAGAATCCGGCACTTCGGCCGACGTGGCCATATATATTCTTACCAATGGCGACCACACCGACATTGTAGTTCCCGTAAAAAGTAATGTGACAGATTGGAGCAAAGAGATGCCGTATCAAAATACAACGGGCCGCGATACCACGGCAAAATACCTGGCAGTTGGCTGGGGCGATAAGGGGTTTTACCTCAACACTCCTACCTGGTCGCAATTAAAGTTTAGTACGGCGTTTAAGGCCGCCTTCGCTTTAAGTACTTCGGCCATTCACGCTACTTATTACCGGGCAATGCAGGAGAACAACAATTGTAAAAAGATCATGATCAGCAATGATCAGTACAAAAGGCTGATAGCTTTTATTAACGACAGCTTCAAACGAGACAGCGCCGGAAATGTCATCAACATAAAAACAAATGCCAACTACGGCACCAGCGACGCGTTTTACGAGGCCAACCGAAAATACAATATGTTTTATACCTGCAATACCTGGGCCAATAAAGCTCTTAAAGCATGCGGCCAAACCGCCTGCATGTGGACGCCGTTTGACAGGGGAATATTTTATCATTACAGGTAGTTCATTGGTTCATTGGTTCATTGGTTCATTGGAACGCGGGCATCGCAGGCAAATAGCTTCTTGGCTAAATACCTCCTATCTATCTGGCAATCCCACCAGAAAAGACCAATGAACTAATGAACAAGTGAACCAATGAACCAAAAAAGTCTTGATACTTGATACTCACTACTTGATACTAAATTATTGCCCTCGCCTGACCTAACCCCTATATCAACATAAAACACAAAAGTGTATCTTTGCGCCCATTATGAGTAAGCATGGCAGGATCTTAGTGGCAATGAGCGGTGGCGTTGATAGTTCGGTAGCAGCGGTGATGCTGCATGAGCAGGGCTATGAAGTTATCGGGCTCACTATGAAAACCTGGGACTATGCCTCATCGGGCGGAAGCTCGAAAGAAACGGGCTGCTGCAGCCTTGATAGCATTAATGATGCCCGTGCTTTGGCCGTTGGCTATGGCTTCCCGCATTATATCCTGGATATCCGCAATGAGTTTGGCGATTTTGTAATTGATAACTTTGTTGACGAGTACCTGGCCGGCCGCACCCCCAACCCATGTGTGTTATGCAATACCCACATTAAATGGGAAGCCTTGCTAAAACGTGCCGATAAACTGGATTGCGAATTTATAGCTACAGGGCATTACGCCAATATACGTTTACAGGATAATGGACGCTATGTAATTTCAAAAGGTAAAGACGAAAATAAAGATCAGTCATACGTGCTGTGGGGAGTTTCTCAAAAGAACCTGGCACGCACCAAATTCCCTTTAGGCAGTTTTTCTAAACCCGAGATCAGGCAAATGGCTATGGATATGGGGCAGATTGAGCTTGCCGGTAAAAGTGAAAGCTACGAAATTTGCTTTGTGCCCGATAACGACTACAGATCGTTTTTAAGGCATAAAGTTGAAGATTTGGAAGAACGTGTTGCCGGCGGCAACTTTGTGCTTGCAAACGGCACCGTAGTGGGCAAACACCAGGGATATCCCTTTTATACCATCGGTCAGCGTAAAGGATTAGGCATTGCGCTGGGGCAACCTATGTTTGTAACCAGTATTGATCCTAACACCAATACCGTAGTCTTAGGTACAGCCGATGAATTGGAACGCAAGCAGGCCTGGGTTAAAAACCTAAACCTGGTTAAATACGCCAGTATACCGGAGCCTATTGAAGCTATTACCAAAATTCGTTATAAAGATGCCGGTACCACCAGCAGCATTGTACAAATGGGCGAACACATGAAGGTTGATTTTCATCATAATGTATCCGGTATCGCGCCCGGGCAATCGGCAGTTTTTTATGAAGGCAACGATCTTTTGGGCGGCGGATTTTTAATGTAGTTTCATTTTGAGTATCAAATAGTGTAAAACCGGCGGTGTTTAACCGGGTGCATAGCGATGTCAAAACATCAAAAAAACAGGCATTAAAACTGCTCTTGAAACAATACCGCATCTTTGCAAAATTGAGGCATTCGTACAATCTTCACAGCTAATATTCCAACGTTTTTAGCAAAACTAATTGGCGTTTCGCTTTCTTTATGTTTTATTTGCAAAAAATAACTGCTTAAATGGCCAAAAATTTACTGATAGTTGAATCTCCGGCGAAAGCCAAAACCATCGAGGGTTACCTTGGGAAAGACTTTATTGTGAAGTCGAGCTACGGGCATATCCGCGATTTGGTAAAGTCTGAAGATGCGATAGATATAGGTAACAACTTCGCTCAAAAATATGAGGTTCCTGCCGATAAAAAACAGGTAGTGAGCGAATTGAAGAAATTAGCTAAAGAAGCAGAGATGGTTTGGCTGGCATCGGATGAGGACCGCGAGGGAGAAGCCATATCGTGGCACTTATTTGACACTTTAGGATTGAAAGATGCGACCACCAAACGCATCGTTTTTCACGAAATAACCAAACCGGCCATTTTAAAGGCAATTGATACGCCACGTAAAATTGACTACAATTTGGTAAATGCACAACAGGCACGCCGTGTATTAGACAGGCTGGTGGGTTTTGAACTCTCGCCTGTTTTATGGAAAAAGGTTAAGCCATCTTTATCTGCGGGTCGTGTACAATCAGTAGCAGTACGATTAATTGTTGACAGGGAACGCGAAGTAAATAAATTTACTGCCGAAGCTGCTTTTAAAATAGTAGCCATATTTGGTAAGGGCAAAGATGCTTTTAAAGCCGAACTGGCCGAACGTTATGCCAAACCAGAAGATGCCGAGAAATTTTTACAGGATTGTATCGGCGCCGATTTTGACGTACGCTCGCTGGAAACCAAACCGGCTAAACGATCACCGGCTGCACCTTTTACCACATCTACCCTACAGCAGGAAGCCAGCAGGAAACTGGGCTACTCGGTAGCACGCACCATGCAGGTAGCGCAGCGTTTATATGAGGCAGGGTACATTACCTATATGCGTACCGACTCGGTAAACTTATCGGATACCGCGTTAAATGCCGCACAAAGTGAAATTATATCGGCTTATGGCGAAAAATATCATCAGCTAAGAAAATATAAAACCAAAAATGCAAGCGCGCAGGAAGCTCACGAAGCTATCAGGCCAACCTATTTTAATAACCATACCATCAACGGCGAATCGAACGAAAAACGCCTTTATGAACTGATCTGGAAACGGGCTATAGCCTCGCAAATGAGTGAAGCGCAGTTTGAGAAAACCACCGCAAAAATCAGTATATCAACCCGTAAAGAGGATTTAACAGCCAATGGCGAGGTGATGAAATTTGATGGCTTTCTGAAGGTTTACCTTGAATCAAGCGACGACGAGGATGAACCGCAACAGGACGGCGAAAACGCGATGCTGCCACCTTTAATCCGTGGCCAGCGTTTGGCGCTACAGGAAATGTCGGCAACAGAACGCTTCTCGCGTCCGCCGGCAAGGTATACTGAGGCCAGCTTGGTGAAAAAGTTAGAGGAGTTGGGTATCGGCCGCCCATCTACCTATGCCCCTACCATATCTACCATCCAAAACCGTGGTTATGTGGTTAAAGAAGAGCGTGAAGGTAAAGTGCGCAATTTCAGAATAATGGTGCTTAAAGATGGCCAGATTGTTAAAGAACAAAAAACAGAGAATACCGGTGCCGAGCGCGGCAAGTTATTCCCTACCGATATTGGCGCAGTTGTAAATGACTTTTTGGTACAATACTTTAAAGAAATTGTAGATTTTAACTTTACCGCCAGCGTTGAAAAGCAATTTGACGAAATAGCCCAGGGTTTAAAAGACTGGACAGCCATGCTGCACGATTTTTATAACCCTTTCCATAAAGGTGTGCAAAGCACTATTGAAACGGCTGATAAAGCAACCGGCGAAAGAGAGTTGGGTGTGCACCCTGAAAATGGTAAAAAGATATCCGTACGCATTGGCCGCTACGGCCCCTTTGTGCAGGTTGGCGAAAGTGCAACCGAGGAGAACGAAGAAAAGCCGTTGTACGCCAGTTTAAGGACCGGCCAAAGCATTGAAACCATTACTATTGATGAGGCTCTTGAATTATTTAAGCTGCCCAAAGTTGTTGGCGAATATGAAGGTAAGGTAATGAAAGTGGCTATCGGCCGTTTCGGGCCATACATTAGCCATAACAGCGCATTTGTATCGTTACCTAAGGATATTGACCCCTTGGATGTAACGGTAGACCAGGCTATAGAACTTATAGAAGCCAAACGTAAGAAAGATGCCGAAAAGCTGATTAAAGCGTTTGATGAAGACCCGGAAGTAAAGGTATTAAACGGCCGCTGGGGGCCATATATTGAATTTGGCAAACTTAACGTTAAGATACCAAAGGATAAAGATCCCTTGACCTTAACTTATGAAGAGTGCAAGGCCCTGGCTGATGCCATGCCTAAGGACACCAAAAAAGGCCGCTTTGGTAAAACGGTAGCAGCCGCAAAACCTGCGGCCAAAAAAGCCCCCGCCAAGAAAAAGGCGCCGGCTAAGAAAAAGTAAGTAATTGGTTGATTGAGTTGGATTAAGTTGAATAAGTTAAATAGATTTTTCTCGGCCACAAACCACTTAACTCAATCAACCTAATCAACCGCTTAACTTATCAACAAAATGATCAAAGACCTCCCCGAAAATAACGTTAAAGATATTGCCATAGCGGTAGCGTTGGAGCGCGAAAGTGTGGAGAGCAAAATTTGGTATGTGTACCTCATTAACCTTAAAAATGAGCCTATCGAGAACGTCCTGATCACCTCAAAGGGTTATGGCGAAAAAAATGGTGAGCAGGTAAAAACTTCTGTTTTGCGCCACATGATCCCGGTGGTTGGCAGTAAAGGATACAAGCTTATCGAACCTATTGACGAGCAAACTTTCGGCCTGAATAATGAGTATTGGCTAAGCTATTACATCGGCGGTAACATTTACGATAAAAAGTTCATTTTCCTGCCTGAGAGCATCGTAGAGATGAATTTCATCAAACTTCCGGTGTTGAATAAGCCCGGGGTTATGATATTGTAGCGGTGAGTGGTTGATTGAGTTGGATTAAGTTGAATAAGTTGATAGAGTTAGCTGTAAATCAAGTTAAATATTTTTTTCTCTCTGCACAAACACGCCACCTAATTAACCACTTAACCTAATCAATTTATTCAACCTAATCCCCCACAATAAATATTTCTCAATTAATTATTTGTTGTTATAAATTTTATACATTCATGGAATAAATAAACCTATTCCATGGAGAACGGATATACTAGGTTCCGCAAACGTAAAAGCTTAATTACATTCGGTTCGGCACTTGCAGTGCTATTAATCATCGCTTATCTTATTGTTAATGGCCAAAAGAAAAATGTGGTCGACCCTGCCTTTAGCAAGTACATCGAGTCGTACACAACCGGGGTAATTTCCAAAGCAAGCCCCATTACCATTCGCCTTGCCAGCACAGTGCAAATTACCCATCAACAAAACGAAGAGGTTGATAACAACCTGTTTGATTTTTCGCCATCGATAAAAGGCAAAGCTTACTGGACAGATTCGCGCACCATTGAATTCCGGCCGGATAAAAAACTCGACCCTGATAAAACCTACAATGCCGAATTTAAACTGGGCAAACTGATTGACGTGCCTTCCAGGTTTAACAGGTTTAAGTTTAACTTCCAGGTGGTTAAGCCCGATTTTAACGTTGCTTTTAACGGGTTGCAAACAGCTACCAGTACATCTACCGACGAGATGAAGATGGAAGGATCGGTACAAACGGCCGATACCGAGGACCCCGCCCTTATTGAAAAAGTAATTACCGTAAACTATATGCTGCCGGTGAAAATCAGCTGGGAGCACAACACAGTCGCAAAAACCCACACCTTCAAAATAACCGGTTTAAAACGGCAAAAGGGCGAAGTTGCGGCGCTAACCATAAATTGGGACGGCAGCAGTATCAACGTTGATAAAAAAGGCGAGCAACATTTTGATGTGCCTGCCATAGGTGATTTTAAAGTGCTGAACGTTCGTGCAGTACAGGATAATGACCAATATGTGCTGGTACAATTTTCAGATGCCATTATGGTTGGGCAGGAATTGGCAGGCCTAATCGGCATTAACAATGTAACCGATCCGGCATACGCCATTGAGGGCAGTACCGTAAAAATTTACGCTCCCGAAAGGCTTGAAGGCGATTACAGTGTATTTGTAAATGAAGGGGTAGAAAACATATCGCATAAAAAGATCACCAAAACCTATACAGCAAATGTGTTTTTTGAGAACCGGCTGCCCGGCGTAATTATACCGGGCAAGGGCGTTATCCTCCCCGATTCGGGCAAGCTGATGATGCCTTTTGAGGCCGTAAACCTTAAAGCGGTTGATGTATCGGTAATTAAAATATATGAAAGTAATGTTCCGCAATATTTTCAAAACAATGATTTTAACGGCGGCCAGGAGCTACGGCAGGTAGGCAGGCCTATTTTACAAAAAACCATCAGGCTGGATAACGATAAAGGGCTTAACCTGAATAAGAAAAACCGCTTTATGCTTGATCTTGATCAGATGATCCGCACCGAACCGGGAGCAATTTACCGGGTTATCATCGGTTTCAGGCAGGAATACTCCTTATACAACTGCAGTGTACCTGGTGCAGGTAAAAAAAGCGGCGCCGATGATGACGAATATGGCGACGGCGATTATAGTTATGGCGGTAACACCGGCAAGGTAGACGATGAGGATAACGACTTTTGGTCGAGGTACGACAGCTATTATCCCGAAGGTTATGACTGGCAGGAGAAGGATAATGCCTGCACCCCATCCTACTACACCAAAACCCGCTGGGCTACCCGCAACATTATTGCATCAAACATTGGGCTGATTGCGAAACGGGGCAATAATAACAATATGCTTATTGCGGTTACCGATATTATGAATGCCAAACCGATGCAGGGCGTTGAACTGCAACTGCTGGATTACCAAAAGCAGGTGTTGCTAAAAACCACCTCGGGTAGCGATGGCCTGGCAAGTTTCGACTTAAAGCGTAAGCCTTATTTGTTGGTGGCCAAAAAAGGAAACCAACGTGGTTATTTAAAACTTGATGATGGTAATACCCTCCCGCTTACCCGTTTTAACGTTGGCGGCGACGAAGTACAAAGCGGATTGAAAGGTTTTATTTATGGCGAACGTGGCGTTTGGCGGCCAGGTGACAGCATATTCATTACCTTTATACTGGAAGATAAACTAAAGACCTTGCCGGCCGACCACCCGGTAGAGTTTGAACTGAAAGATCCCAACGATAAATTGTATAAACGGATTACAAACACCAAATCTGTTGATGGCTTTTACAGTTTCCATACCGCTACCGAAACCTCGTCGCCTACCGGTAACTGGACAGCTACCGTAAAAGTTGGCGGCGCTACCTTTGAAAAGAAAATAAAGGTTGAAACCATTATGCCTAACCGCTTAAAGTTGGGCCTAACCTTTGGCGGTGCCGAAGAATTAACCAAGGGCAATAATGCCAACGGCAAATTAACCGCCCGCTGGCTGTTTGGCGGGGCGGCGCAAAATTTAAAGGCCAAGGTTGATGCCTTTTTATCGGCGCAAACAACCACGTTTAAAAATTATAAGGATTATGTTTTTGACGATCCTACGCTGGCTTTTAACATGCAAACGCAAACCGTTTTTGATGGCAAGCTGAGCGCCGAAGGCAATGCCGATGTGGATGCCAATATCAATATTGAAAAACAAGCCCCCGGGCAGCTAAAGGCCAACTTTTTGGTAAAAGTGTTTGAACCGGGAGGCAACTTCAGCGTTCAGCAGGTTAGTTTGCCATACAACGTTTACCCCGGTTATGTCGGTATTAAAACACCCGAAGGCAGTGCCCTATCAGGGATGCTGGTTACCGATAAAGACCAGCAGATTGATATTGCCGATGTAGATGTAAACGGCAAGGCCCTTGCAGGTACCCGCAACGTGCAGCTGGAATTGTACAAAATACAATGGCGCTGGTGGTGGGACGAAACCGGCAATGAAATGACCAACTTTACCCAGGGTAAATACAATAAGCTAATTAAAACCCAAAGTATTTCTTTGACAAACGGACGTGGCAAATGGACACTACGTGTACCAAAAGCCGACTGGGGCCGGTACCTGATTAAGGTAAAAGATGAACAGACAGGCCATAGCACCGGTAAAATTATTTATGTAGACTGGCCAAATTGGTCGGAAAGGTTACAGCAAAGCAACCCTACCGAAGCCGCCATGCTTTCGTTTACATCAGATAAGCAAGCCTATAACGTTGGCGAACAGGCCACATTAACCATCCCTACCGCGGCAGATGGCCGGGCATTGATCAGTTTTGAAAATGGCAGCAAGATTTTAAAAACCACCTGGATTGATACTAAAAAGGGCCAAACCCAATACAGCTTTACCGTTGAACCTGATATGGCGCCCAACGTTTTTGTGAACGTTACCATGCTGCAGCACCATTCGCAAACCGTAAATGATTTGCCTATCCGCATGTACGGGGTGATACCACTTACCGTTAACAACCCGGCCACCATATTAAAACCGGTGATCGCGATGCCCGATAAGATCAGGCCCGAAACGCAATCGGCCATTACTGTATCAGAAGCTACCGGCAAGGAGATGACCTACACCATTGCTATTGTTGACGAAGGCCTGCTGGATATTACGAGTTACAAACTCCCCGATCCGCATAATACATTTTACGCCAAGGAAGCGCTGGGCGTTAAAACCTGGGATTTGTTTGATTATGTAATTGGAGCCTATGGCGGCGGCCTTAACCGGATACTAAGCATAGGCGGTGATGGTAGCCTGGGCAACAACAGAAACGTGTCTGTGAACCGGTTTAAGCCCGTTGTAAAATTCATGGGGCCATTCCACCTCGGGGCGGGAGAAAAGCAAACCACGGGCTTTAAATTGCCGCAATACGTAGGCTCGGTTAAAGCCATGGTTGTTGCCGGTCACGATGGGGCCTATGGTATAGCCGAAAAAGCCGTTGTTGTTAAAAAGCCATTGATGATATTGGCTACATTGCCACGTGTATTGGGACCATCGGAAAAGGTGCAATTGCCGGTTACCGTTTTTGCAATGGAGCCAAACATTAAAACGGTTACGGTAACGGTGCAAAGCAATGCCTTCAGTAACCTGGAAGGTAATAATACCCAAACCCTAACCTTCGCCAAAACCGGCGACCAGATGGTAACTTTCGATTTAAACGTTAAGGATTTTGTTGGGATAGGCAAGGTGAAAGTAATTGCCAAAAGCGGTTCAGAAACAGCGGCTTATGACGTTGAACTAAACGTGCGTAACCCTAACCCGCCGGTTACCCGCATATTGGAGAAAGAGCTTGCTACCGGCGAAACATGGAACATAGCTTACCAGGCCGTAGGCATCAGTGGTACCAATAAAAATACACTGGAGATAGCGTCCATCCCACCCCTTAATTTGGGCAAACGTTTGGATTACCTGATTGATTATCCTCATGGTTGTGTGGAGCAAACCACCTCGGCTGCATTCCCGCAACTGTATTTAGGGCAATTGCTCGACCTTTCGCCAAGGCAAAAAGCCGAATCTGAACGGAATATTAAGGCTACCATAGCAAGGCTAAACGGTTTCCAGGTTCCTGGCGGCGGCTTAAGCTACTGGCCCGATGGCGGTAGTGCCGATGAATGGGGAACCAATTACGCGGGGCACTTTATGCTGGCCGCGCAGGCCAAAGGCTATAGTATGCCTTTGGGCTTTATGGAACAATGGAAAAAATTCCAGAAACAGAAGGCATTGAGCTGGTCGCCGGATAGCCGCAGTTTTTATGGCGACGACCTGAACCAGGCCTATCGCCTGTACCTGCTGGCCCTCGCCCGTTCGCCAGAGTTGGGTGCCATGAACCGCCTGCGCGAGTTTAAGTACATCAGTATTGAAGCTAAATGGCGGCTTGCAGCAGCCTATAAGCTGGCGGGGCAGCCCGAGATAGGTTCACGGATGATTGCAGGTTTACCAACCGTTATCAAGCCTTATTACACCATGTTTGGCACCTATGGGTCGGACTTAAGGGATGAGGCCATGATACTGGAAACATTAACCTTACTTGGCCAGCAGGCGCGTGCCGCGGCACAGTTACGAACAGTAGCTGCAAAGTTATCGCAGGATGACTGGTATAGTACGCAAACAACCGCCTACTCGCTGATAGCAATTGCGCAATATTGCGGGCAAAACAAATCATCGGGTAAAATGACATTCAGCTTCCAGGGTGGCGCGGTTAACTCGCAATCGTATATCTGGCAAAACGTTTTAGCCGCGGGTGGCGGCAAAGTAAGCCTTAAAAATAACGGCGGCAACAGGCTGTATGTAAGGCTAATACAAAAAGGACAACCATCGTCGGGCCTTGATGTAAAAACCTTTATCGACCCGAGGATATTGCAGATGCGCGTAGGTTACTTTACGTTATCCGGTAAGCAGATAGACCCATCATCATTAAGGCAGGGTACCGATTTTGTGGCCCAGGTAAACATCAAAAACCCGGGCAAACGCGGCCGGTATGATAATTTGGCGCTAACCCAGATCTTCCCTTCGGGCTGGGAGATATTGAACAGCCGGATGATGAATAACGATGAGGCCTTTAAATCATCACCATCCGATTACCGCGATATCCGTGACGACCGGGTGAATACTTATTTTAGCCTGCCGGAAGGCCGCGAGGTTACCTACTACGTAATGCTGAATGCAGCCTACGCGGGGCACTATTACCTGCCTGCCGTTTATTGCGAGGCGATGTACAACAGCTCGATAAACAGTTTAATTAAAGGACAGTGGGTTGATGTGACGAAGTAGAACAAGGTCAGCAGGTGTTTTTTCACATGGGTTATTTCGGTGTTATGTTATTTCAGACCGGAATTAACCCATGTTTTAATCCGAAATGGATTGTGGTTGATCGTATTTTCATTAGGAGAAAATATCGGCTTTGATAGTGTTCTGCAAATTCCGATTGAGGATATTCAATACTTGAGATATCCTACGCCAAAGAAATTGGAGGCTCAATATTATTTAATATAGCCTCTTTCAAAACATATAGGAACAGCCCACGCATACACTCCTCTTATTTTCACTATCTCAAAACCCGCCGCCTTATAATCTGTTAACTCACAAGCTATTCAACAATGAACAGCCGTAACACAGATTATGAAATTGTTTAAATGTACCAACTGCGGTCAGCTATTATATTTTGAAAACAGTATATGTGAATGTTGCAAAAGTCCTTTGGGTTTTATTCCCGGTGATCTGAACCTGGCCACGCTTGTCCAGGATAACAATGCCGTTTATCGTTTGCACAGCAATAAAAAGCCGTTATTAGGCGGACTGATGAACAATAAAAAGCAATTGTTTAAATATTGCAAAAACCATGAGTTTGATGTTTGCAACTGGCTTATACCGGCTGATAGCCCTAATATATTTTGCCGCGCATGTGAATTAAACCACGTTGTACCTAATTTAGCCGACCCTGATCATTTAAGGCAGTGGCGGTTGATAGAATTTGCCAAGCACAGGCTTATTTATACGCTGTTGCAAATGAAGCTGCCCCTGGTAAGTAAAATTCAGGATGCAGTTAAAGGCCTGAGTTTTGATTTCCTTACAGAGGCTGATGCCGCTCAACATGTTTTAACCGGGCATGAAGATGGCTTAATTACCCTGAATGTTGATGAAGCTGATGATGATAAACGTGAACTATCGCGCAAGCAAATGAACGAGCCTTATCGTACTCTGCTGGGTCATTTCAGGCACGAGGTTGGCCATTACTACTGGGACAGGCTAATTGATAACAGTGCATTTATTGACGAGTACCGCCAATTATTTGGCGATGAACGCCAGGATTATGCCCAGGCCCTTGAACGGAATTATAGCCAGGGACCACCCGCCGACTGGAACTTAAATTTCATTAGCACCTACGCAAGCTCGCACCCATGGGAAGATTGGGCCGAAACCTGGGCCCATTACCTGCATATCATGGATACGCTTGAAACCGCCGATGCCTTCGGGATGGCGGTATCTCCACGCCTCGCCGATAAAAAAAGCAACCTAAAGGCAATCATCAATGTGAGCCCTTATCAACAGGAAAGTTTTGAAACCCTGCTTAATTTATGGTTACCGTTAACCTTTGCGATGAACAGCATGAACCGGAGTATGGGCAACAAGGATTTGTATCCTTTTGTAATACCACCAAATGTGGTAGAAAAACTGAGCTTTATACATAAGGTTTGTTATGCATCAAGGGTGAATTAGTAAAGGGATTGGCTTTAAAATGCTGAAGGAAGCACTGAAGGACGAATGACTTTCAAAATAAGAAGGTTGTGTGGTAAAATTTCGCAAAAGCGCTGGGGCGTAACATTCAACAACAAAATATTGTCATCTGGAATGGCAATATTTTGCGAAATTCTGAAAGGGGAATAACATCGTTAAAAGGGCTGTCATGGTGAGCCTGTCGAACCATAGCGGGCAAAGGCCTCTCCGCGCGACCCTTCGACAGGCTCAGGGTGACCGGCCTGCGCACGTCGAAAGTACAACATGTCATGGGTAGGAACTAAGCATCTGTTCGCGAACTTTTCTATCGGTCATGCATAGTTGATAGATCCTTCGTGCCTCAGGATGACAGGAAAAGCGAATTTGTCATTTGTAAGTATGAAGGATGTCATAGTTGTTCTATTCTACCCTCCGCACATCCACATTTACATACATCCTTTGGCCGGCGCCACTGTAAACCACTCCTTTTAATGGCACTACGTCGGCAAAATCGCGACCGATGGCAGTACGGATGTGGCGGTCGTTAACCAGCATATTATTAGTCGCGTCAAACTCTGTCCACCCTATATCCGGAATGTACAATGCTATCCAGGCGTGTGAGGCATCCGAGCCAAACAGTTTTGGTTTTCCGGGCGGCGGCAGCGTCTCGATGTATCCGCTTACATATCTGGCCGATAAGCCTATCGAACGTAGGCAGGCCAACGAGAAATGCGCAAAATCCTGGCAAACGCCTTTTTTATGCAAAAAAACTTCTTCCAGTTTGGTGGTAACATCTGTAAAGCCGGGCGTGAAATCAAAATCATTAAATATGCGGGAATTAAGGTCAAGCATGGCTTCCATAATTGGCCTGCCGGGCGTGAATGATTTTAATGCATACTCCCGGATGCCTGGTATAAACACCACATGATCCGATTCGAGATAAAATTGCCTGATGTCACTTTCAGCATCGGTACTTTTCAGCCAAATCACCACGTTTTCCCAGGGTGTTGTGTTTTGGGGTGCAGCGCTAATCCATACCGGCTCCGAAATTTTAACCTCGCTTTTTATCTCGACGGTTAACCGTTGATGAAATTCTTCTATCGAAAAATAGATAAATTTATTACTAAAAAAATCCTCCCTGGTTACTATCAAATGTGGTACGGGATGAATTTGGTAGTTCACCTTCTCCACTTCCTGGAAACTATGGTTAACCGGCACCTGGTATACCAGGTTATGGCATAACGAAGCCGGCAACTGGTATTCATATTTGGTAATATGGGTTACCTGGTATTTCATAAGCTTTGGCAGTTTTGAAAACACCGGTTAAAAAATGGCTTTGTATTAGCGGTTCTCATAGTTCGGGTAAGGCGTTATTATTCTTCACAAAGCTGTACTGGCTTTGCGTAGGGCTAAAGTAGCTTTCAAATATAATGGTTGATGCCTGGCTCAATAAGGTAATCAGGTGGTGCAAAAAGCCACTAAGCTCTTTTTTGCCAAAACCATTGGCATTGGCCGATGGTACCATCTTGTTTACATCGCAAAGCCTGATCATCGTTAATGCCTCCAGCAGTTTTTTGTGCGCCGGGCTAAGGCCGCCTTCTTTATGGTTATCGGGCAGGTGTGCCAGGTGCTCATCAATTTTAGCGATTAAAAAGGCTACCGATTTTGGATTATCCTCGTTAACAAGCAGCAAATTGAGCACACCCGGCAATTGAAGTGTTGACCGGTATAGGTACCGGTACGTAACCAAACTCTCGTTACACATCAGCACCAGTTCCATCAGTTGCTTCTCCACCTCGGGCGTTACGTTGTTGGCCAATGCAGCCTGTAAAATGATGCATGTATTTAACGATGATTCTAAAAACCGGCCTATGTTAAGCAACCGCCAGCTGGATGCCCTGGTCATGTTATCGTTGTTGAGGCCGATGAAAGCCATCAGCTTGATGATAAACTGATCGAGGTTATGATAAATCTTGCGTAAATCGTCGCCGTTTTCCTTCATCAACTCAAACTCCTCGGATATGCTATCCAGAATCCTCCAGGTATCCAGGCTTAAACGGTCGCGTACGGCATAACCGTTTGTCAAAAATGATTGCAGGGATTGCGCCAAAGTACCTGCCCTGCCTGTTTCAACCGCCAGTGATAATAATTCTTTTTCGGGTTGCCTTAAGCGGGTCTGATCGGCTGAGGCAAAGCCGGGTAAAGTACCCGTTACCGCGCTTAAAGTTTTAAGCAATATCACCAGGGTTTGGTTGGTTTCCGGGTGAATTTCGTCATCGCGCTCATTGTAAATTTTAAGCACAATTCGCATTAACCGCACGTTAATAACTGCCCTGTCAAGGTACCGGCCCAGCCAAAACAGGCTCTCGCCGGTGCGGCTTGGCAAAATATTTTTCACCTGCCGCAATACCGGCTGATTAACAGCCGGCTTTGCCTGGCTTTGGGGCGATGGCCCCAGTACCCAGGTATCCTTACTGATACCACCCGATTGGTTAGAAATAATAAACTCGCCTTTTGTAGGAAAGCTCCTTGATAAACCGCCCGGCATTACATGGTAAACCTCTTTATCCATATCGGCTACAATGTAGCTCCTGAACACTGCGTTACAGGCTTCCAGGTTGTTGCCAATTAATGATGGCGTGGTACTGAAGCTTACTACCTCCTGTGCCACATATAAATAAGGCCGGGTGTTTATTTCAGTCCTCAAATCCTCTATCTGTTTTTTGCTCAGTTCGCTGCCGATGTATGGGCGATTCTCGTTACTCCGGTAAATAGACCGGATAATAAGGAAGGGCAGGTTATCCAGCACATATTTTTTTTCTTTCTCGTGCCCGCACCACCAGGTGGCTACCGATGGTAATATCAGTTCTTCGTTTAACAGGTGCTTACACAGGCGCGGCAAAAAAGCCATCAACCCCGGGTTCTCCAATATACGGCCACCTAATGGGTTAATAATGGTCACCTTTTTTTGCCGTACGGCTTCCATCAACCCAACCACCCCTAAGTGCGAATCGCCCAAAAACTCCAGCGGATCGCAAAATATATCATCAACACGGCGTACAATAACATCAACTTTCTCTAACCCTTTTAAGGTTTTTAGCCATACATAGCCATCGCTCACGGTTAAATCCTGCCCAAAAACAAGGGTAAAACCTAATGACGATGCAAGGTAAGCGTGTTCAAAGTAAGTTTCGTTGGCTGTACCAGGCGATAAAAGCACCACCCGTGGGTTCTCTTTATTTTGTAAAGCAAGCCTGGTAAGCGTATTTTTTAATGTTTGATAATAGGACGAAATTTTACGCACCTGGTTTTCACGGATCAGATCTGGAAAAACCCTGGTCATGGCGGCCCTGTTTTCAAGCGTGTATCCGGCACCCGATGGGGCGTCGGCACGGTCATGCAACACCCACATTTTGCCAAGCGGCCCCCGTACCAAATCGGCAGAGTATTGGATAAGCTGGAATTTGCCGGGGATTTTAATTTTATCGGCCTGCCTTAAAAACCCTTTATGGGTAAATACCAGATCAAAGGGAATAAACCCCTCTTTAATCAGCCTGCGTTCGCCATAAATATCAGCTATAATCAGGTTAAGCAATTCGGCACGCTGTACTAAGCCTTTTTCAATATTTTCCCATTCCTGCTGGCTAAATACCATTGGCACAGGGTCAAGCTTCCAGGGGCGGTTAATGCCGTCAGGATCGCTGTACACGTTATAAGTAACCCCATTATCGCGCAACTCCTGGCTAATTTCCCGGCTCCGCTGCTCCATTTTTTCAAGGCCCAGCTCGTCATAAGCATGGGCAAGCTTTTTCCAATGCTCGCGCACCACGCCTTCGGGTGCGGCAAGCTCATCAAAAAAAGGTTTGGCAGTTTTACCGTTCCGCTCCAGGTAAGTTTCAATCATTTTCCAAATGTCTGATTTTTCTGCTATAAATTCCTGGCATTTTTATATCGCCTCAAATCCATAGTGTACGGATATTCCGGGCTAACTACTTCATTGGTGATGGTATATTGCGGCAGTATATTCATTTTGGTAACAAACCTCCCTCCTGCTGTTTGCTGGGCAACGGCCGGCTCAACCAGGTTAACCGAATGGCCAAAATCAAAAAAGCGGGAAATGATGCGCGATTCGGCTTCATAACTGTTTACCGGGAAGGTATCGTAGCTACGTCCTCCGGGATGCGATACATGGTACTGGCATGCAGCCACTGATTTTTGCGTCCAGGTGTCAAACAAATCAAACACCAGCGGCGTATCCGTACCGATGGTGGGGTGTAGTGCCGATGGCGGTTGCCAGGCCCGGTAGCGTACGCCGGCAATATATTCGCCTTGTACACCTGTGCTTTTTAGCGGTATTTTTAAACCGTTACATAAAAAGGTGTAACGCGAATCGGTAAGGCCCGATATTTTAACCTGGATACGCTCCAGCGATGAATCCACAAAGCGCGAGGTGCCTGTGCTCGACATTTCTTCGCCCAATACATGCCATGGCTCAATGGCCATCTTAATTTCGATATTGATATCATCCACCTGCAGTTCACCCAGGAACGGGAAACGGAAGCTAAAGAAAGGTTCAAACCACGAGATATCAAAACCATAACCGGCATCGCGCAGGCTATTTACCACCTCCGTCATATCTTTATAGCAATAATGTGGCAGCAGGAAGCGGTCGTGCAGTTCGGTTCCCCATCGTACCAGTTTATGGTTGTATGGCGTTTTCCAGAACCAGGCCAGCAACGTCCGGATCAGCAGGAACTGCACCATGCTCATGCGGTAATGCGGCGGCATATCAAAGCCCCGGAACTCCAGGATACCCAAACGGCCGCTTGATGAATCGGGCGAGTAAAGCTTATCGATACAAAACTCCGAGCGGTGTGTATTGCCGGTAATATCTGTTAAAAAGTGACGGAAAATCCTATCAACCAGCCAAAAGGGAACTTCATTTTCGGCCCGGTCGGGTACCTGCTGAAACGCTATTTCCAGCTCATACAATGTTTCCATCCTGCCCTCATCAACACGTGGCGCCTGGCTGGTGGGGCCTATAAACTGGGTAGAAAACAGGTACGACAAGCAAGGGTGATGCTGCCAGAAGGTTATAAAACTGCGCAAAATATCGGGCCGGCGCAATAGCGGACTATCAGCCGGTGTTTCGCCACCCAGGGTTACGTGGTTACCCCCACCCGTCCCGGTATGCCTGCCATCAATGTTGAACTTTTCCGTCGCAAGGCGCGATTCTGCTGCCTTTTTATACAGCACATCGTAATTTTTTGCCAGTTCGCGCCAGCTTGCCGCGGGGTGGATGTTCACCTCGATAACACCGGGATCGGGCGTTATCATCATTTTGGTGATGCGATTATCGGTTGGCGGATCGTAGCCTTCAATCAATACCGGCATCTTTAGCTTCTCGGCCGTACGCTCAACAGCATTCACCAGGTATAAATAATGCTCAAAATAGCTGGTAGGCGGGAAAAATATAAACAGTTTGCCTTGCCTTACCTCAACTACCAAAGCCGTTTTAAAAATGGTTTTGCTGTTGTTAAACTTGGCCCCGGTTTCGGGAATCAAGTGATCGCCGTCAGGCAAAGCATCCACATCGGCAAAAAGGCTTCTTTCCGGTAACTCTTCCTGCTCTGCCGGGTCAAAATATTGCACAGAATCCAATGGCAGGCGCAAGCCCACGGGCGAATTGCCTGGCACCAGGAATAAATTTTGTCGCCTGAACGACCATTTACAACTTTGCCAATTGCTTTGTTCCAGATCCCATTTAATAGGCACCACATAGCCAACAGGCTCGTTCAGGCCGGTATTCAGCAACTCGGCCAGTTTTTGTCGCTCCAGCGGAGATTTCAGATCAACCTTTAGCGGATCGACATTGATGGGCGTTTTACTTTCTTCCCACAAAAAATAAAAGGGGTCTTCGTAAGTTGGGTTAATATTTTTAGGGTCGATATGCAATTCCTTGGTAAGCAGCTTCATAAAGCTTTTTGCATCCTTAGGGCCAAGGCCGTAATCTTTCGACAGGTCGGCCATTAACGTATCGTTGTTCCACAAGGGCACATTATCCTTACGCCAATAGCAGGCCAGTTTCCAGCGTGGCAGCGGTTCGCCTGGATACCATTTGCCCTGCCCGTATTGCATTAACGCGCCTTCGCCATACTCGTTTTTAAGCTTGTGGAACAGGATATTGGACAGGCGGCGTTTATGCTCGCCATCGGCAGCCGAGTTCCATTCGGGCGCTTCATTATTATCTACAGATACAAAAGTTGGTTCGCCGCCCATGGTAAGGCGTACATTGTTGTTGGCAAATTCCTCATCAACCTTATCGCCAAGGGCCATAATATCTTCCCATTGCTCGTCAGAGAATGGTTTGGTTACCCGTGGTTTTTCTTCAATACGGGTAATGGTATTTTCAAAATGAAACTCTGTTTTGATGGGGTCGTTTGTATCGCTGATGATACCACCGCTAATTGGCGCAGCGCTCTGCGGATCAGGCGTACAGGCCAATGGAATATGCCCCTCGCCGGCAAACAAGCCAGACGTTGGATCGAGTCCTATCCAGCCCGCGCCGGGCAGGTAAACTTCTGTCCAGGCATGCAGGTCAGTAAAATCCTGTTCGGGGCCCGATGGGCCGTCTAATGATTTAATATCGGGCTTTAGCTGCACCAGGTAGCCCGATGCAAAACGCGCAGCCAACCCAAAATGCCTCAGCAACTGCACAAACAGCCATGCCGTATCACGACATGAGCCCGATTTAAGTTCCAGCGTTTCCTCGCATGATTGTACGCCCGGCTCCATGCGGATATTGTAGGAAATCTCAAGATAAAGTAGCCTATTAAGGGTAACCAAAAAATCCTGGGTGACGGCATTTTTCTTAAGCAGCTCGGCGGCTTTCTCTGTTAAATCCATTAACAGCGGGCCGCGCTCGGTTATCTCCAGATACGGCACCAGGTTCTTTTTCAATGATTCTTCATACTCAAAAGGATAGTGATTAGCATACTCCTCCACAAAAAAATCAAAGGGATTTATCACTACCATATCGGCAATCACCTCTACATCAATCACAAATTCGTTTACCTTCTCCGGGAAAACAATGCGGGCAAGGTAATTACCAAAGGGGTCCTGCTGCCAGTTTATAAAGTGCTTTTCGGGGAATATTTTTAGCGAGTAGCCTTTAATCATGGTACGCGAGTGCGCGGCAGGCCGTAAACGGATAACTTGTGGCGAAAGCGTGATATGTTTATCGTACTTGTAACTTGTAAAATGACGAATTGCTACTTTTATTGACATCGGCTATGTTTTATGTTATAAACATAGCCTATTTACAGTAAAATATTCAACAAAACCGGCAATTATTTATAGATTTTTTAATATTCATAAAATTCAGCATCGCCGATATCAATAACACCAACGGTTACAGTTAAGCCGTGGTGGTAAGCTGTGTATTTATCAGTCGTCCTAATTCAAAAAAACCTCATCCATAAAAACCCAGGCAGGCTTTCCTTTTGCCGGGTGCCATATTGGAACACTTTTAAGTGGCCTGGCAACCAGTTTTATACAGGATACGAGGTGGCGGGCCTTCAATTTACATTCCAGGTTCATGATGCTGTAAGCATCTTTTTTTAGCGGTGTGGCAGGTGTAACACTCCCTAACAGTTTAAGATGAGATTGATCGGTACCGCCCCATACCTCTATGTTCGCCGGTAAAAATATCTGCGGGCCAGTATTGCGCATCACGTTCAGGTTAAGAGTATGCAAACCGACAGGCTTATTAAACCACATCAGCAATTCCAGGTCTTTTTGCGAGGCCAGCCATTTTCCATCGCCAAAGTTACCGCTGCCCAATTCCTTATCTATCATTGTTTTAGCGCCCTCTCCTTTGTACTTACTATCGGGATAGGTTAAAAAACTGATACTATCAGGGGTATAGGTAGATTTGTAAATGTTAAACTGAACTGTGTCGCTGCCTATCCAGCCGGCTTTAAATGCCCTGGCGCGTATTACCGTATTTTGCGTCAACAACACGCCCGGTTTATAGGATATAGCATGAATACTATCCGGCGCGCTGCCATCTGTAGTATACCGGATATCGGTCCCTTTTATCGGGTTGCCGAGCTGCAACAGGTAACTTTGCTTAAATATTACCGCCGTGTTCTTTAACTGGGGACTGGTAAGTTTTAAAGGTTTGCCATCATCTTTAAAACCGGTTAATAGGGTAATGTGCTTATTTGCTTTTTGCAATGGCAAAAGATCGACGGTTTTAAGGCCGGTATCCCAGATGGCCAGTTCGGTGAGGCTTTTGATGGCTGCCAGTTGCTTTACATCGGCAGCATTTAATTTCACGCCGGCCAGCGAGAGGCTTTTAAGCAACTTAAGCGAAGCCAGTTCTTTTAGCCCTGCGCCGGTAACATCGCTAAAATTGAGATTAAGCCTGCGCAGGTTTTCAAATTGGGCTATCGTTTTCAAGTCAGCATCCTTCACCGGCATTTTATTCAGGTCGAGTGATACCACCTGTCTTTTAATGGGGCTAAGCTCATCAAGCGACTTGATGTTGTAGGTGCTTTTGTTGTAAATATTAACGGCCAATGCGGGCGATTCCTTAGCCAGCGGATAAATTACCCGGTAATTGTTGTTGAGTTTTTTAATCTCCTTATCATCAGCTGCCGAAAAATCGTATATCTCCTCCGCGCTTTCGGCGGGTTTTAATAATGTTGCCGCAATCATCCGGAGCGAATCGGTTGCGGGCAGGTCGATAACCTTTTTCTTAAAGTCGGGCTTGTTTTTTACCCAAAGGTAAAGGAGTACTTTTTCTTCGTCGGTTAGTTGCGGTTTACCGGTAGGCGGCATGTGCTTCTTCTCTGTTTCGGGCATGTGTACCCGCTGCAGCAACAGGCTCATAGCCGGATCGCCGGGGATAAAAAGTTTACCATTTTTGCCGCCTTTTAACATTGCAGCCTGGCTGGTGAGCATTAGTCCGCCTTTCATTTTATCCGCATTATGGCAGCTTTGGCATTTGGCTTCAAAAATTGGCCTGATAACGTCCTGGTAAACAAAGGCCTTGTCAATGGGCACTTTGTTTTTTTCTTTATCCATTACCGGCCCTAAAACAAAATCATCGCCATGGGTAAGGTTTGCACCAAAATGCCCGGCCACTATTAAACAGGAAACTGTGACCAAAGCCCCTGTTTTGGCCAGCGTAGCTGTATATTTTGATGTGTTGCGAATAAGATAAACGCCATAGCCCACAAAGGCCACACTGATACCAAACCACTTATGCCATAACAAATTACCTCCCTCGTAACCCGGCTCACGCGATAACAGCAGCCCCATAATTACCGTTAACGACGATAAAAGCGCGCCCAGTACCAGTAAATAATTGGTAAAGTTTTGATAAAACCTCTCGTTAATAAACTCCGCTCTGAACCGGAAAAACTCCAGCACCATAGCCAACATGAGTATCACGATGGGGAAATGCAAAATTAAGGGGTGCAACCGCCCAACCGGCTGTAACCATTGTGGTACAACCAGGCTATCGCCGGCTATCAGTAAAACTAAAATGAAAATATTAAGCGCAAACAATGCCCCGTCTGCGAAAACCTTGTGGTTGCCCTTCATACCAGCAACAATATTATTTATCAAAACCAAATAAGCTAAAACGTTTTAAACACATCGACAAAAAGATATCAGCCGTAAAATCTATCAAAACCGGATAAGCTAAAACGTTTTAAGCATATCGCTAAAAAGATATCAGCCGTAAAAATCGAAATCCCGTCAATCCTGTAAAATCCTAAAATCGTGTTAAGTGATAATCCCCTTTACCACATTTCCGGCTACATCGGTCAGCCTGTACCTCCGGCCTAAGCTTTTAAATGTAAGCTTTTTATGATCGATACCTAACTGGTTGAGCATGGTAGCATGAAAATCATGCACATGCACGGGATCTTTAACAATATTATACCCAAAATCGTCCGATTCGCCATAAACGATGCCCGGTTTGATACCACCGCCGGCCATCCACACACTAAAGCAGCGCGGGTGATGATCGCGCCCGTAGTTTGCCTTCTCCAACTTACCCTGGCTGTAATTGGTGCGGCCAAATTCGCCGCCCCATATTACCAGGGTTTCATCCAGCAGGCCGCGTTGTTTTAAATCGGTAACCAAAGCGGCCGAAGCCTGGTCTACGTCCTTAGCTTGCCCGGCCATTTCCTGGGGCAGGTTACTATGCTGATCCCACCCCTGGTGGTAAAGCTGCACAAAGCGAACGCCGTTTTCTGATAGCTTCCTGGCCAGCAAACAATTGGCCGCGTAAGTACCGGGAATTAAACATTCGGGGCCGTACATTTTTACGATGTCGTCCGATTCTTTGGATACATCCATAATTTCGGGTACGGCAGTTTGCATGCGGTAAGCCATTTCGTACTGCTGTATCTTGGTGTTTATCTCCGGATCGCCGAATTGTTTATAGTTGATATCATTTAAAGCGGCCAGGTTATCCAGCATTTTGCGGCGTTCGTGCCGGTTTAATCCTTCGGGATCATTCAGGTACAATATCGGGTTTTCGCCGCTGCTGAATTGTACCCCCTGGTGAATAGAATCTAAAAAGCCATTACTCCACAATTTGGAGTAAACCCCCTGGCCGTTGCCTTTTCCCTTGGATAATAATACCGTAAAAGCAGGCAGGTTTTTATTCTCGCTGCCAAGGCCGTAGCTCACCCAGGAGCCCATACTGGGGCGGTTACCTTGCTGTGCCCCGGTCTGGAAAAAAGTAAGCGCAGGATCGTGGTTGATGGCATCGGTGTTCATGGAGCGGATGATACAGATATCATCGGCAATTTTGCCTATATGCGGAAACAGATCGCTCACCCATGCCCCCGATTCGCCATATTGTTTAAAATCGTAAAATGACCCTACCAGCGGGAACGAGGCCTGCTTAGCCGTCATCCCGGTAAGTATCTGGTTGCCCCGCACCGAAGCCGGTAGCTCCTGCCCCATCATCTCGCGCAATTTGGGCTTGTAATCAAATGATTCCAGTTGCGAAGGCGCGCCGTCCTGGAAAAGATAGATCACCCTTTTTGCTTTGGGTGCAAAGTTGGGTATGCCCGGCACAAAATCAGCTTCGGCATCGGCACCGCTGCCACTAAAAAGATCGGGAATAAGTAATGATCCTAACGCAACACTCCCTATCCCCAGGCTTAACCTGGACAGGAACTTGCGCCGGTTTATATTGAGCCTGCTCTCTAAAAAATCTTTTTCCATATCAGGTTTTTGTTATCGCTTCTTCTACATTGTACATAGCATCAACCACTTTCATCATGGCTGCTAACGTTACTTTATCAAGGTTGGCTGGTATCGGGTATTCGCCAACGCATAACAACTTTTGGGCATCGGCCTTATTCATCCCTTTCAGTTCATCGCTGTAATAAGCTGTAAGTATGGCCAATTCTTTTTCCTGCGGATGGCGGCACATAATCAACCGGAAAGCTTTGGTTATTTTATCCTGCGGACGACTGTTATCCTGCAACAATCTTGCTGCTAAAACGCGGGATGCCTCCAGCACTGTAGGGTCATTAAGCATTACCAAAGCTTGTAATGGAGTATTAGTGCGCAGACGTTTTACTTCGCACTGATCGCGGTTGCTGGCATCAAATATCCCCAGCGAGGCTGGCGGCACCGTGCGTTTGATAAGTGTATACATACCCCTGCGATAAAGGTTGGGGCCATGTACCTGTTTATAGCTGGCCAGCTGCCCGCGGCCGGATGTGGCGTTTTCCCACAAGCCAGGCGGCTGGTATGGGTTAACACTTGGGCCTCCAATGGTATGGTTAAGCAGCCCGCTGCTGGCTAAAACTAAATCGCGTACAAACTCGGCAGGCAGGCGGCTGCGGGGACCGCGCGCCAGCCAGGTATTTTCAGGATCGTCTTTTAACTTTTCGGGGCTGATTACTGCTGATTGCCGGTAGGTAGCCGACATCACTATTTGTTTTACCAGCCGTTTGATGTCCCAGCCATGATCCCTGAAATCAACAGCAAGCCAATCCAATAATTCCGGATGCGACGGCAAATCGCCCTGCATGCCAAAATCGCCCGAACTTTTTACAATGCCTTTGCCAAAAAACTCCTGCCAAACCTGGTTTACAAATACCCTTGCCGCAAGCGGGTTGTTTTTATTAAACAGCCATTCGGCCAAACCGAGGCGATTTTTAGGATAGCTGGCTGCAAATGGTAAAATAGCTTTGGGCGTACCCGGCTCAACAACATCTCCATGGGCATCGTAATTGCCGCGTTTGAGTATATAGGTTGGCCGTACTTTATCGCTATCGGTCATGATAGATACAATAAGTTTATCCGTATCCTGCTTATTGATAAACTTCATCACCTTTTTAACTTCATCGTTACTTATCTGCATCAATGGCCGCTTGGCATAAGTTTCGGGCCCGCCTACAACCGACTCAATGCCTACTTCTTTTACATTATTAAAAAACGCAAACATCTGGTAATAATCTTTTTGCGAAAACGGATCATATTTATGATCGTGGCAATGGGCACACTCCAACGTAACCCCAAGCAGCGCTTTGCCGAAGGTGTTGGTACGATCGGTTACGTAGCTTACCCGGTACTCTTCATCAATTACACCACCTTCTTCGGTAATTTTGTGGTTGCGGTTAAAGCCTGTTGCCAGCAATTGCTCGGTAGTGGCATTAGGCAGCTGGTCGCCGGCTATTTGCCAGGTAATGAATTTATTGTAAGGCAGGTTTTCGTTAAAGGCATGAATCACCCAATCTCGCCAGGGCCACTGGCTGCGGTAATTATCGTCCTGGTAACCGTGCGAATCGGCGTAACGGGCTACATCCAGCCAATGCAGGGTCATTTTTTCGCCGTATTGCGGGGTTGACATTAACTGGTCGACTACCTTTTGGTAAGCGTTGGCGCTGTTATCGGCCAAAAAGTTATCCATCATTTGCAATGTTGGCGGTAAGCCCGTCAAATCAAGCGATACGCGTTTTAGCAAACGTTCCTTATCAGCTTCGGGATTAGGATCAAAACCTTTTTGCTCCATTTTTTGAAGCACAAAATTATCTATGGGATTTTTTGGCCATGCGGTATTTTGAACCTGTGGAACGGCATACGAACGGGGCGGTACAAAAGCCCAATGTTTTTCATAACGGGCACCTTGTTTTATCCATTTTTTGATCAGATCAACTTCAAAAGGTGTTAATTTTTTGAGGTTGGATGATGGCGGGGGCATTTGTTCGGAAGTATCTTTGGTTGAGATGCGACGGTAAACTTCAGACATCACCGGATCGCCTGCTACAAGCGCATGGGCTGTCGGGTTATCTTTCAGCGCTTTAAAAGCACTTTCGGGAATATCAAGCCTTAAATCGGCCTGGCGGTGTGCAGCGTCGGGTCCGTGGCATTTAAAACATTTATCAGATAATATGGGGCGGATGTTAAAGTTGTAGCTGATGGTATCGGGCATTTGCTCCGCATCTGTTTTACCTGCCCGGTTGCAGGCATGCAGGGTATACAAAACGCAGGCGGCTATTATAAGCCACACTAAATACAACTTCCGGAACATCAGTCTACTAATTGGTTAATTAAGAAATTAAAGTTATTAATTTCAATTGTAATCTGCAATTTGATTTCCGGGCCGTTGGTAACATTTCAACTACAGTAATTAACGCACAAAAAAACGGGCCTAATAATAATGCTAAGCCCGTTTTTCCTCTTGAATCTTAATTCTAATTTCTTGACTCTTACTGTTTAACCGGTGTGGTATCCGGTGCTTTACCTATCAAATCCATAAACTGATCCAGTTTTGGTGTGATGATAATTTGGGTACGCCTGTTTTGGCTTTTACCTGCCGGTGTGGCATTATCGGCAATCGGGTTATACTCGCCACGGCCGCCTGCAGTTAAGCGTTTGGGGTCGACGTTATAAGTATTTTGCAAGGCCTGTACTACCGATGAAGCCCGAAGCGTACTTAAATCCCAGTTGTTACGGATGTTGGTTTGCTTGATTGGTACATTATCGGTATTACCTTCAATCAGCACATCATAGGTTGAATAATCGGTAATGATCTTAGCAATTTTGGCCAAAGCGGTTCCTGCTTTGTCTGAAATTTCATAGCTACCTGATTTATATAACATATTATCAGACAATGAGATATACACAACACCTTTAAGTACCTGTACATCAACTCCCTGTGCTTCTTCCCTGCTTAATGAGCGGGTGAGGTTATTGGTTAACACCATATTAAGCGAGTCGCTTTTATTTTTGGTAGCTACCAGGTATTGAATGTATTTGTTGGAAGCATTTATCTCATCAACCAATTTCGAGATGTTTGCACCACCCTGGTTGTTGCCGGCCAAACATTTATTTAATGCATCCTTTAACGAGTTATTATTTGACCTTTCGGACGCCAACTGCTCTTCCAGACTGGTAATCCTGGTGTTTGATACGGCCAGCGCCTGTTCGCTTCTTTGATATTTTACACTTAGGTCTTGTGTGCTATTTTGCAATTGCGTGTAATTGCCCTCCAGTTCTTTGTATTTTTTGCTGCTAACGCAACTTTGGGTTACTGTTGCTACAATAAGTACCAACGGTATTAAATGGTAAATTTTCATATCTGTTAATGTTTAATAGCCTGCTATAGTTTATTTATAGTCAGCATAGCATCTACAACAACATTTTTAGCAAAAAGTTTACCATGCCATATTTGTGCAGTAAAATTACCTTTACAACCTCATTATCAACTATTAAATTAAACGGCAGCCTATGAAAATCAAAACACAACATTAATATTGGGGGCTTGGGATATCGGGAATTGCTTCGTGCCTTATAATGACATATATAGCATGGCGGCGAAGGCTTTGCCCATTTGATGTGATTAGGCGCGGGCATTGACCTGCTGGCCACGCTCGACCCAAAACCAGATTTGTTGTTTGTGAATATCAGTTGAAAGAATTGCGGAACTCCAGCGGCGAGAAACTGGTTTTGGTTTTGAACAGCTTGCTAAAAGACTGCAGGTGTTCAAATCCCAGTTCATATGCAATTTCGCTGACGGAAAGATTAGTGGTCGAAAGTTTCTCTTTGGCCAGTTCTATCAGCTTGTTGTGCAAATGCTGCTGGGTATTCTGGCCGGTAAGCGACTTGAGCAGGCCGCTCAGGTAACCGGGTGAGATATTTAAGTTTTCGGCAATATAAGTAACGCTGGGCAGCCCTTTCCGGGCGAGTGCGCCGCTGCTAAAGTAAGCGGTGAGTAAATCTTCCAGTTTGGATAGTATTTCATGGCTGGTTATCTTGCGGGTGATGAACTGCCGCTGGTAAAACCTTTCCGAATAGGTGAGCAATAGTTCCAGTTGGGCAATGATCACGCTTTGGCTAAACCTGTCAATGTTGGCATGATATTCCTGCTCTATATTTTGTGCAATGGTTGTGAGCATGGTTTCTTCCTTGTCAGATAAGTGAAGCGCCTCATAAACCGAGTAATTGAAAAATTCGTATTGCCTGATTGTTTTGACCAGCGGGGTGTTCCATAAAAAATCCGGGTGAATCAGTATCATCCATCCTTCGCGACGGTGCATTACGCCGCCTTTTTCAATCTCCATTCCAAAGACCTGCCCCGGCGACATGAAGAACAGTACACCTTCATCAAAATCGCATGTTTGCTGGCCGTATTTAAACTTGGCATTCTTCACTCTTTTCATCGAGATAGAATAAAAATCATAGATCAAACTGAATGCCCCCTCTGCCAGGGGTTTATTTAGGTTGCCCATATGCACCAGGCTAATCAGCGGGTGCGCCGGTTTAGGCAAACCCGCCATACGGTGATATTCGGTGATGGTATGAAAATGAAAAAGCCGGTTACTGTTCATAGCTATGCTAAATTCGTTATTTTTTATGATATGCTTCGGCAAACTCTTCAGCAAAATCAGTCAGTTTCACCTTGCCCATTTTGGGCCGGCTCTTGTGAAAGTTTTCAAGCGCTTTACCGCTGTGCATGGCTGCCTGCATTTCAACTAAGGTTTGTGCCAGCTTTTCCGGTACTTTGGCCATCTTTAATCCCCGCAGCATTTCCTTATCAGTAAGCAGCACCCATTTTAACCAGGGCTTGCCTACCGCGCTGCCAATGATCCTGGCCGCTTCGTTACACGTCATTTCATCGCTGCCTACGTAGCGGATGGTTTTCTCTTTGGGCGATAACAGTAATTCCTCGGCAACGGCATCCGCAATATCCTTTGGCGAAACAAAAACTATCCGGTCTTCTCCGCCGTAGTTACCCATCAGCAGGCCGGTTTTACCGGTTAGCAGGGCCCCAAGGCCAGAATAACGCAGCGTTAAAAAATTACCAATGAAGCCTTTGCCTTTGATAAGGTTAATGGACTGATAAAAGTTAGTATAAAAAGCTCCAGGCCGCATAATAGTGATAGAGGCGTCCAGGTCGTCAAATATGTGTTCGGTGTTTTCGGTTTTAACCAGGTCTGCCACCCAACCGCTCATTAATACTACCCGTTGGATGCGGGTGTCCCTAAGAGCCCGCACATAGTTTTGAGCTATCCTATACAGATAATTGCCCAGATCGGGCTCGGTGAAGCTTAGGGGTATCATGGCATAAACAGCGTCTGCGCCTTTGAAAGTATGGGTCAAAAACGGTACGTCGTCTATTGAGCCAATGGCTGGTTCCGCGCCTAAGTTTTCGATAGCTGCCTGTTTTTTAGGGTCGCTGCTTACAACAGTTACTGCGTGCCCCCGGGCAATTAATAGTTCTGTCAGCGGTTTACTAATGTTCCCCAATGAACCGGTTACAATAATCTTCATTGCTTGTTATCTGGTATAAATACCGTTCTCAATATCGTTAAGCAAGGTGTTGTGCGTTGGGTGCCACTTCAAATATTCCCGCGTCCGGCTGCTCGATGTCGGGCAGTCGATAGCGGCCATGTGTGAAAACCATCCAAAATGTTCGGCAGCAGCCTCAGCAGCAATTGATTTTACCGGGAGATTAAGTTGTTTTCCTATAGATTCGGCAATAGACTTAACCGTGATGGCTTCTTCCGCAGAACCATGAAAACGGACTCCAGGTACAGCGTTCTCCAAAGCCAACCTGTACAAACGGGCAGCATCCAGCCGGTGTACGGCGTTCCATTGGTTAAGCCCTTCGCCGATATATGCCGATACGCCTGTCTGCCTTGCTATATTAACCAGTATGGGTATAAAACCATGTTTATCCCCGTCGCCATGCACCGATGGTGACAGGCGGATAACTGCCGCACGAACACCCTGCGAGGCTACAACGTCTGCTGCTTGCTCAGAGGCCCGCGGCCATGCAGGGTTTAACGGTGGAATAATATCTTCGGTAGCCAGCTTCCCGGGGCTTACCAGCGCCGTACCGGAGGTTACAATAAACGAACGGTTTGAACCGGCTAATACGTCGCCAATGGTTTCAATGGCTATTTTATCTACCTGGCAAACTTCCGCAAACCGGGTAAAATCGTGAATAAAACCGGCATGGATAACGCCGTCAGCCTGTGCGGCGCCGCTGCGCAGGCTATCAAGGTCTTCCAGATCACCCCTGTGAACTTCTGCGCCGGCATCGGCCAGCTTTTGGGCCGATGCATCTGAACGGGCCAACCCCAGCACATGGTGGCCGGCACCTATTAATTCCTGCACAATAGCAGTACCGATGAAGCCTGTGGCTCCTGTTACAAATACACGCATAAATAATTCTATTTTGTTGATACAAAGATGGGATGCTTTAGCTGGCAGAATTTATCCAAATCTGCGTTTGATTTAGCCAAAACTGTAAAAAGTATCTAAATAGCCCGAACTTGAATTATTGTGCGATCTACTCAGTGTAAACGCGCGGTGGCATTAAATTATTTGGCGAACTCCTAAACCTGTAGCCTATAGCCCCACGATGAAGCCATTAACCTACCGGCTATCTGAGTGGGTAGGTTAATGCAATCATTAGTGAAATGGAGTGCCCCCTACAGTACAATTTAAAATTGAGCTGACTTACTAATTAATTCAAATTGTATCTGTTTAAAGGTCTGATGTTTTCGGTAGGTTTGAAAGAAATAAAAAAATAATGGGTTTTACCCAACCCTCATTTTTTATAAAATCCTGCGCAGTAAAGCTATTTGAAACAGCCATCCCGTTAAGCTCCGATAGTGCCTGTTTTAACTTCGCCGGCGCGTTTGTAATTGGCAAAAATAACTCCACCCGGCGTAACCAAACTTTCTGTTAATGTAAATGCCGCCGGGATTGTGCTGTTGTTAAACAACCTTTTTCCTTCGCCAAGCAGCACGGGGTAAATTTTGAGCCAAAGCTCGTCTACCAGATCATGCGCAAGCAATAAATGAACAAGCTCGCTGCTGCCCCAAACTTTAATGTCGGCACCATCAGTATTTTTGAGCTTTTCGATATCCGCCACACTGGTAAGGAAAGTTGTGTTTTGCCAATCCGACTTTTGCATGGTGGCCGACAAGACGTATTTTGTTACCTCATTAATACCTGGCCAATAGCCGGAGTGTTGGGGCCAATAAGATGCAAAAATTTCGAATGTTTTCCGGCCCAGTAAAAGATCGGCAGGCTCCATCTGTTTTTGCATAGCCTTACCAGAAACTTCGTCGCCATAAGGTGCCGACCAGCCACCGTATTTAAAACCACCTGATGGATCTTCCTCAGGGCTGCCGGGTGCCTGCATCACACCGTCTAATGTTATAAATGTTGTAACGATGATTTTTCGCATGTGTATATCGTCAGTGATGATTCACCATTTAAGTACCGCGTTCTTTACAAATTTAATGCTATTAACGCGAACTGCGGATACAAAAGTGTGCCATTTTACCGTCGAAGAAGTAAACGCACCCCAATAAGATAATACATCACAAAAGTAATGGCGGGAATAGCCACCAGGTAGCCTGCTGTGCCAAAAGGTTCTGGCCAGGAAGGAGGTATTAGTTCCAGCAAAATGGCAATTAAACTGCAGCCAATATACCAACGGGATGCAGGTTTACTGAGTGAGCCCGTTATTTTAAGCGCCACGGCAAAAAGGAGGGTGCCCAGGTATATCAATACAACTTCGGCCACGCTGATTACATAAAATAGACTTTTTACCGCGACATATAAATCCGGCCGTTTCGCGGCCGGGTTTGCAGCAAACAGCCGGAAAGCATCGGTAAGGTAATAACCCCAGAATGCCATATTGATGATAAACAGGGGCACTGCTATGCTTAGCGCTGCAAATGCTAATACCGAATATAGATTTTCGCCCGCTTCCTGTAAACGGGTTTTCAGCAGGGCGGCACCCAACAAAAGTAAAATTCCGCCTGCTATAAGGATGGTGTAGCGGGTTTGCTGTTCAGCAGCGGTGTTAACCCAGCCCTGCAGTGTTGAGGGTGGCGGCCCCATGCCCGCAAAGATGGAAAATAACAGCCATGGTATAAATAGTAACAGCGCGGTAACAGCTTGTTGTTTACCGGATCGATCTTGTTTCCAAAGGCGGTGTACACCAAGATGATATGCGGAGAAGGTCATCAGACAGGCATTTAAACCCCAAACGGGAAAATAAAATTTATAACTTACCGAACCTATGCCAAAACCAATAGCCATGGTTACAGGTGGAACAAGCCATAGGTATGCCAGGCTCAGTTTTTGTTTAAATGAGGTAGAATCGTTATACATCTCAATTATTTTATTCCTTTTTCCAGTTTGGCATTTTGCCCGGCGAGAATCTTCCAGGAGCCATCGCGTTTTACCAGGACAATCATTCTCCTGAACTCAAACGTTTGGCCGGGAAACCGTTCGTCGCCATCTAATGCTGTGCGCACATGCGATATGGCAAAGTTTGGATATAGGTAAATAATATCCTCGACGGCGCGTGTATAGTAACGCGTTGCTTTAAAATAAGTGGTATGCACCTGCTGATAATGAAACTGAATATCGTCACGTCCTTTATAATAGGCCCCAAACCAGTTAATCCAGGTGGCATCAACGGTATAATTATCAGCAAGGCCTTTAGGATCGTGTCGGTTCCAGGCGTCTTCGTAATTTTTTATGAGCTGCCTAATCTGTGGATTTTCCTTAGTGGTATCTGTTTGCTGGCTGTAGGCTTTAAAGCCATACAACCAGCACAAACAAACTACTATGAACTTAAAACTACTAACTTTCATAACCTGGTGACTGGAGTTTAAAACGCTTTTAGTATATCAATTGGCGGCCCAACGCGTTCAAAGCCGTGTTGTTTCCTGAACTCGTCCTGCTCGGCTTCGGGTTTGCCTTTCATTTGCCCTTCGCTTATCGCTATAAAACATTCTTCCATTTTACCTGCCGGCTGAAAAGTAGTGAGCATTCGGCCAACCCCTTCACCTACCTTTGAAAATGCGTGCGGTACACCACGCGGGCCAAACACACTATCGCCGGGCTTAACATGGTGCATTTTATCGCCCACTTTTATTACAAACTCACCTTCCAAAATATACCACCACTCGTCCTGGTTATAATGGAGATGCAGGTTAGGACCTCCTTTTTTAACTCGCGATGATTCATATACATAAAAATCGCCATCGGTATCTTTGGTAGATACTTTGGTGTAAAATGTATCACCATCAAACAGGCTGATGGGCTTTTGGAAGCGGTCGGTCCCGGCATCTGTTTTATAGCCGTTTTTTTCTCTAAGCAAGGTAGAGCTTTTGGCGATGGTGGCTATGGGGCTGGCTAAAATGGCGCCCGTTACGGATATCATTCGGAGGAAGGTGTTACGTTTCATGATGGTGGAAGTTTGGTTTATTTAGTGAACAAGTCGTCAGTAGCCCAGGTTGGATTTTTGGCGTAAGCCCTCCAGAATACCTGGTCTAAGTCATTGTCAAAATTGACTTTCAAACTTCGAGTATTGGTCAAAATAACAAAGTTAAACCCGTTATCAAGCCGGCCCTGTTCGGTGGCTGTGCCAGGCAAACTTCCCTGGTGGAAGTAGTTATTGCCGGCAATAGCCCAGCCGCATCCATAGGCTGCATTGGCAGTTGAGCCGGTATACATAATATTTAAGGTTGATGGTGTAAGGATATCCGGACGTACCGGAAATTTATCGATATAAACCAGGAACCTTGCCAGGTCGGCAGCTGTAGCAATCCACCCTCCGTGCGAGTCCATCCGGCTCACATTCATTGCATAAGGATCTTCGCCATACTGGCCATAGTAAGTAACTTCTTTTGGAAGTTTTTGGGCAAATGTGTTACCGCCAATAGTCATATCGGTAATTCCGATAGGTGTTAATACCAATGTTTTCACAGCTTGTTCATACGTCTGTCCGGTTATTTTTTCTATAACTCGTCCTAATATACAGTAACCAAAATTCGAGTAATCGTAGTTTGTGCCTGGTACATGGTCAAGCGGGCGGTTATCTAAAGTCCAGGTGATGAGTTGTGCCGCTGTCATTGCCGGGTTACTGAACATAGGGTCGTTCACTTCGTTACCCCAGCCTCCCGATGTATGGTGCAACAGTTCATCAACAGTAATATCGGTAATATGTGCACCGTAGGCTTTAGTGCCATAGGTTTTACCTAAAAGCGCGCCATCGCCAAATACTTTGTCGGTCAGTTTTATTTTACCCTGATCAAGCAATTTCATTATAGCAACGGAGGTAAACTGCTTTGAAAGGCTGGCTAACCGGTAAAGATCGCTTATCGTAGCCTTGGTACCCTTAGATTTATCGCTTATGCCGTACGCTTTCAGGTAAACCAATTTTTCTCCTTTGGTGATGGCTACAGATACTGCCGGCACGTTATAAGTGGTCATAAAAGCATTTACTTCATCATCTAAAGCAGATACCGCAATTTTGCTGGCAGTAAGCGTGTCAACCGTCGTTCCTGAACCAGTTCCGGTACCTGTGCCCGTTCCCGTTCCTGTTCCCGTGCCTGTGCCTGTTCCAGTATCTGTTTTAGTACCCGGGGGCGAATCTTTGCTACAACCGGCAAAAAGCAGCATGCCGGCAACTGCAACTAATTTGGTAAATTTTAAAGCGTAAATAGCAAAGCGGTAAGTTGCGGACTTATAATTTTTTTTCATAGGTAATAGGTAGTTGTTTAATAACAAAGCCTTGTAGGGAATCAAAGAGACAGAAACTGGCTGAAAAATTCTTTCGCGTTTGTTGCAAATCCATTTGATTTTGTTGCGTAATGAAACCAAACTGGAAGATGAGCCGTCATTATCGATGTGGCAACCCTGTGCTAAACACAATTTATTTGCAGTTATAGGTAAAAGCGTTGACAGCCGCGCTCGCCGGAAAATTTTGATCGTGATATTGGTAGATAAATGTTGCGTTAATTTTTGCAGGTGACGTGCCTCCGATTTACGCAAAAGAAACATCCCGCAACTATTGCCAAACCGAACCAAATCAGCTTCAAAGTACCGGGATTAATATAGCTTAAGATACCGCATACTTACTGTTTTACAGCAGCGCTATTATTTTTCTTACAACGGTAAATACTTTCAAAAAACTAAAAATACGTATCAATACGTTTACCGGTTCGTGCTTTTTTATTTACTTTAGCCCTTAGATGATTTCTGTAGTTTCAAAATTACCCCAAACGGGTACTACCATATTTACGGTAATGTCGGCCCTGGCCAACGAGGTTGGTGCTATAAACTTGTCGCAGGGATTTCCGGATTATAACTGCTCGGCCGACCTGATCGAACTGGTTAACAAGGCGATGACTGATGGCCATAACCAATATGCCCCTATGGCCGGCGTAATGAGTTTAAGGGAGCGTATTGCCGAAAAAACCGAGAGGCTTTACGGTGCCGTTTATAATCCCGAAACCGAAATAACCATTACTGCGGGCGGCACGCAGGCTATATTTACAGCCATTAGCGCAGTTATACACCCCAATGACGAGGTTATTATTTTTGAGCCTGCATTTGATTGCTATGCCCCTGCCATAAAGCTGATGGGTGGCGTTGTAAAATCATTACCGCTTGAGCCGCCAAACTACCGCATTGCCTGGGATATGGTAAAACGGCTTATCAACCACAAAACCAAAATGATTATCCTTAATTCGCCGCATAACCCTACTGCTACTATTTTGCACAAGGAGGATATTGACGAGTTGAGCGCATTGGTTAAAAACCAGGATATTTTAATACTAAGCGATGAGGTTTACGAGCACCTGATATATGATGGCCAAACGCATCACAGTATGGCGCGCTACCCGGATTTACAACAGCGAAGCTTCATAGTGGCATCATTTGGCAAGCCTTTTCATGCTACCGGCTGGAAGGTGGGTTACTGTATGGCGCCGGCCTACCTGATGCATGAATTCAGGAAAATTCACCAGTTTTTGGTTTTCGCGGTTAATACACCCATACAATATGCTATTGCCGAGCATCTAAAAAATGAAGAAACTTATACGGGTTTGCCGGAGTTTTTTCAGCAGAAACGTGACTACTTTCGCCAGGGGCTGGAACAAACCCGGTTTGAATTGCTGCCCTGCCATGGATCATACTTTCAATCAGTACGTTACAGCAATATAACCGACGAAAAAGATGCCGATTTTGTACTGCGTTTAACTAAGGAATTTGGCGTGGCGGCGATACCGGTTTCGGCCTTTTACAGCAAGGGTATTGACCACCATGTGTTAAGGTTTTGTTTCGCCAAAAGGCAAGAAACTTTGGATAAAGCCGTTGATAGGTTATTGAAAGTTTAATTTTGGTTCATGGTTCATTGTTGATGGATCATAGCCGGATTGCTATTGTTTTAACTTCGGTTCATGGTTCATTGTTGATGGATCATAGCCGGATTGCTATTGTTTCACAGGGGTTCAAGACCATGATAAAAAAGTTCCATGAACTATGATCTATGAACCATCAACAATGAACTAAAAAGTATGGATAATCTTAAAATTACCGTTTTTCAAGGCTACCTTTTTTGGGAAAATACTGATAAAAATTTACAAAATATCACTTTACGCTTATCTGGCGGAATAAGGGAAAAAACAGACCTTATTATCCTGCCCGAAATGTTCAGCACCGGCTTTACCATGAATGCCGCTGCACTTGCCGAACCAATGGAAGGCAAAACCATGCAATGGATGCACCAAACTGCCAAACAACACGATTGCGTGGTTACAGGCAGTATCATTATCAAAGAAAACGACCATTACTACAACCGCCTCATTTGGATGCGCACCGACGGCACTTATGAGTATTATGATAAACGCCACCTGTTTGCTTTGGGCAAAGAACATAACACCTACACCGCCGGCAACAAAAAAATTATGGTGGAGTTGAACGGCTGGAAAATATGCCCCATGATTTGCTACGATCTGCGTTTCCCGGTATGGCTGCGCAATCTTGCCGATAACCCTTACGATTTATTGATAGTTGTAGCCAACTGGCCCGAACGCCGTGCCCTGCACTGGCGCACTTTATTACCCGCCCGCGCTGTTGAAAACCAGGCTTATGTAATTGGCGTAAACCGGGTAGGCCACGATGGCAACGAGGTTTACCACTCGGGCGATTCGACCTGTATCGATCCCAATGGAAACGTGGTTTATTACAAACGCGATGAGGACGATGTGTACACCTTCTCCATCATTGCAGATGAGGTAAAGAAAGCCCGCCGTGCCTTACCGTTTTTGAAAGACGCGGATGAATTTGAAATAAACCTTTAGGCGATTGGTCATTGGTCATTGGTCATTGGTCATTGGTCATTGGTCATTGGTCATTGGTCATTGGTGTGAATTTTCTAAGTTGGTTATGGTTTGAATTTCCTTAAATTTTTTTGATTTTGAGATGACGTAAATTCAAGTAGTAACTTGCGCATTGGAGCTATTTTTCGTAAATCCATATGCTTGAGATAGCATATCGCGACCATGTAAAATTGATATCCATCCCGCTAAACCGAATGCAAACAACGAAAAAAAATCAAAACAAACTTCTAAATACCAATTAGTTAATTGGTACCGAAGCGACCCGGATTGGCCAACAACAGGCACAAATACTTGGACGCGCCTAAATTGCGCAATACATCAGTTTAGTGTTAACTACCCTAAAACACAATACATTGATTTTTAGATATTTATAAATGTTTTATCTGAAATATGTTAAGTTATGTTAACCCAATTAGATGCGTTTGCCCAGGCGAGTTAATTTGCACATCTGCACATCTTTTACCCTCTTCATAGAAAATTCATACCCTTTATGAATTTTTGCCCCGTTGAATTGAAAGAGGATCATGTTTAAGATAAAAACCCTGCTATTTTTATTAATTGTATTTTTTTGCTGTAATACAAACCGGGCCACCGCCCAAACCGACACACTCAAAATTAACTTCCAGGATGCCGAAAAACAGTTTTTGGAAAACAACCTGGCCTTACTGGCACAGAAGTATAATATTGAGGCTTCAAAAGCGCTGATACAGCAAGCCAAACTGTGGGATAACCCCGTACTAAGCACCGACCAAAACATTTGGGATGGCGGCAGCAAAAAATTCTTTTACCACGGCAATAACAGCGGCCAGGTATTTGTGCAGTTAAGCCAGGTATTTGCTACCGCCGGCAAACGCGGCAAACAGGTAAAAGTGGCCGAAGATGATGCCAAAGTTCAGGAAGCAGCCTTTGCCGATCTGATGCGCAACCTGCGCTACAATCTTCAGCTGGATTTTAGTCAGCTGGCTACATTGAATGCTCAGGAAAAAGTTTATCAAAATGAGATCAGTTCGGCCCAGAACCTGGTAGCGGCCATCCAGAAATCATTTGATGCCGGTAATACTTCCATGAAAGATCTGATCCGCCTGAAAGCTTTGCTTTTTGGCCTGCAGAATGATATGGTAGAGAATAACCGCCAGGTTAACGATTTACAAACCGAACTAAAAACCCTGCTACAAGCCAAGGAAACAGCCTTTGTATACCCGGTAATAAGCGACAAACCTGTTGAGACGGTAACCCTCGATATCCCAGGTTTGATTGAGCAGGCCAAAACAAACAGGCCCGATTACCTATCAAATCAATATCAGCTAAGCTCGGCCACACATAACCTGGCGTATCAAAAAGCTTTGGCCGTGCCCGATGTTACTATCGGCGCTGCTTATGACCAAAACAGCAGTTATGCCCGCAATTATTATGGCCTGCAAATTGGTTTGCCCCTGCCCTTTTTTAACCGTAACCAGGGCAACATTAAATCGGCCAAATACAATATTCAAAGCCAGGAAGCAACTGTAAAACAAAATGAACTTCAGCTTAAAAACGATGTGGTAGCGGCTGTAAATCAGTACAAATTAAACCAGCAACTCTTCTCGACCCAACAACTGGAGTTTAATGAGCAATACGATAAACTGTTTAACAGCATGCTCAAAAGCTTCCAGCAACGGCAAATCAGCCTGATTGAATTTGTCGATTTTTTTGATACCTATAAAGATACCAAGCTAAAAATACTACAACAGCAATACAACCTGCAAAAAGCCATTGCCGACCTCAACTTTGCTACCGGCACTACTATAATTAAATCGTAAAACACCTTATAAAACATATATAATGATGAAAAGAGAAACGCTGTTATCCGGCATCTCCGCTTTACTATTGCTTGCCGCCTGCAAGGGCAAGCCGCAACCCGTAGCCGAAAATAAGCAGGTTTGCGTAAGCGATTCGATGGCAAAAATTATAACCATTGATACTGCTAAAACTACTGCCATAAAAAATGAGCTTACCCTGTCGGGCGAGGTTTCAAATGATGAAAATAACGTTGTAAAAGTTTTTCCTTTTTCAAGCGGGCAAATACTGGATGTTAAAGTTTCCCTTGGCGATAAAGTAACCAAAGGTCAAACCCTGGCCATTATGCGCAGCGCCGATGTTGCCGGTAATTATACCGACTTAACGGCCACAAAATCAGACCTGGCTATATCAAAACGCCAGTTGGAGCAGGCCGAGTACCTGTACAAAAATGGTATCTCGAGTGAGCGTGATTACACCGAAGCCAAAGAAAACTATAACAAAGCCGAAGCAGCTAACCGTAAAATTCAGCAACAGATTGCTATTAACGGAGGGGGTAATACCAACCCAGGTGGCACGTTGGTTATCAAGGCGCCGGAAAGCGGCTATATCGTCGAAAAAAATGTTACTACCGGCAGCTTTATCCGCCAGGATAACAATGGCAGCATGTTTACCATATCGAACATGAAAGATGTTTGGATTTGGGCCAACGTATTTGAATCTGACATCAGTAAGGTTAAAACAGGCTATAGCGCCAAAGTAACTACACTGGCTTACCCTGGTAAAGTTTTCGAAGGTAAAATTGATGCAGTAAGCTCGGTGCTCGATCCTGATAACAAGGTAATGAAGATAAAGGTAGTATTACCTAACACCGATATGCTGCTGAAACCCGAAATGTTTACCAATGTAGTAATTACCAATAATGATGCTGCAACATCCGTATCAATCCCTGCCAAAGCAGTGATTTTCGATAGCAGTAAAAACTTTGTGGTGGTTTACAACAGCAAATGCGATTTAAAAGTACGCGAGGTAAGCGTTATCAAAACAGTTGATGATGTCACCTACATCGCATCAGGCCTAAACGCCGGCGACAAAGTGATCTCCAAAAACGGGCTGCTTTTATATGATGCATTAGCGGGAGATTAATTTTAAGAAGTATCAAGTAGTTAGTATCAAGTATCAAGACCGGAGCCAGCCAGTTAATTGTTACCTAATACCAACCACCTGATACCACCATAAAATCTTGCTACTTGATACTAACTACTTGATACTTTAAAAGATGAATAAATTCATTAAAAACATAATTTACTTTTCACTCAGGCACCGCTACTTCGTGTTTTTTATGACACTTGTTCTGATTGTGCTTGGTGTGTGGAGTTACATGAATACGCCCATCGAGACGTTTCCTGATGTAACTAATACCCAAATCATCATTATTGCCCAATGGCCGGGCCGTAGCGCCGAGGAAGTTGAAAAAATGATCACCATCCCGATGGAGACCGTTTTAAACTCAGTACAAAAAAAGGCTAACCTGCGTACAACGTCGGCCTTCGGCTTATCATACGTGCGCATCATTTTTGATGATGACGTGGACGATGCTTTTGCCCGCCAGCAGGTGCTAAGCCGCCTGGGCAATGCCGATTTGCCAGATGGTGTAAAACCTGAAGTTGAACCACCCTACGGCCCCACCGGCGAGATTTATCGTTACACGCTTAAAAGCCGCACCAAATCAATCCACGAGCTTACAGCTATTCAGGATTGGGTACTTGACCGCCAGTTTAAATCTGTACCCGGCGTTGCCGATGTAAACAGCTTCGGCGGCGAGGAAAAAACTTACGAAGTTGCTGTTAACCCTGCCCTGTTGCAAAAGTATGGGCTTACTTCGCTGGATGTTTATACCGCTATAAACCGCAGCAACATCAATGTGGGTGGCGATGTGATTGAGAAAAACGACCAGGCCTATGTAGTGCGCGGTATTGGCGTTATCAATAACATCGATGAGATTCAGAATATCATCATCAAAAACGTAAACAACGTACCCATATTGGCAAAAGATATTGCGGATGTAAAAGAGGCCGGCCTACCCCGTTTAGGACAGGTAAGCCGCGACAAGCAACAAGATGTGCTTGAAGGCATTATTGTAATGCGTAAAGGCGAAAATCCGGCGGGGGTTTTAGATCGTATCCGTGAAAAGGTTAAAGACCTGAACGAAAACATCCTGCCAAAGGATGTAAAGATTGATACCTTTTACGACCGTACCAACCTGATGGATTTTTGTACAGAAACCGTGATCCATAATCTGTGCGAGGGTATAATCCTGGTAACCGTTATCGTTTTCCTGTTTATGGCCGACTGGCGCACCACACTTACAGTTGCCATTATTATTCCTTTATCGCTTTTATTTGCATTTGTGTGTATGCGCATAAAAGGGATGAGCGCCAACCTGCTATCAATGGGTGCTGTAGATTTTGGTATAATTATAGACGGGGCAGTTGTAATGGTTGAGGGGATTTTTGTTGCCCTTGATCATAAGGCTAAAGAAGTAGGCATGCAAAAGTTTAACGGCCTTGCCAAGCTGGGTTTGTTTAAAAATGTAGGTGCTGAAATGGGTAAAGCCATCTTCTTTTCCAAGCTGATCATCATCACCTGTTTAATTCCGATTTTTGCTTTCCAGAAGGTGGAGGGTAAAATGTTCTCACCTTTGGCTTATACTTTGGGTTTCGCATTACTTGGGGCATTAATATTCACACTAACCCTTGTACCTGCGCTTTCCAGTATCCTGTTACAGAAAAACGTAAAGGAAAAACATAATCCGGTTGTTACCTTTTTCGAGAACGGTATCCGCCGCATGTTCAACTTAACCTATAAAAATCAAAAACTGAGTTTGATAGTTGCGGTTGCCTTTATGGCTATCACCTTCTTTTCGGCAAAGTTCTTAGGGTCGGAATTTCTTCCTGACCTTAATGAGGGCGCCCTATGGGTTGAGGCCGAGTTACCAATGAGTGTTTCGCTAAATGAAGCCGAAAGCATCAATCAAAAAATGATGCAGATATTGGAGAAATTCCCTGAAGTAAAACAAACACTTGCCCAGGTTGGCCGAACTAATGACGGTACCGACCCTAAAGGATTTTTCAATGTGCAAATCCAGGTTGATCTTAAAAATAAAAAGGAATGGCGCAAAGGTATATCTGAAGATGAACTGATAAGTATGATGGATAAACAGTTAACCAAAATACCCGGCGCAGTTTTCAATTACTCTCAGCCAATCAGGGACAATGTTGACGAGGCTGTAGCCGGGGTTAACGCATCATTGGCTGTAAAAATATTCGGGCCAGATTTTGAAACCCTTGATCACAAAGCCGATAGCGTATTGGGTGTTTTAAAAACAGTTCAGGGTATTGAAGACCTTGGTGTTTTGCGCAATTTAGGTCAGCCAGAATTCCGGATCGAACTGGATCAACGTAAAATGGCATTATACGGTGTATCAACAGCCGATGCCAACTCGGTAATTGAAATGGCCATAGGTGGTAAAGCCGCAACTGAATTATATGAGGGCGAACGCCGGTTTGATATCAGGATAAGATATCAGCAACAATTCCGGGACACGCAGGATAAGATCGAAAACCTGATGATCCCTACGCTTAACGGATCAAAAATAGCAATAAAGGAGATTGCTACCATCAAATCAACAACTGGTCCGGCATTTATATACAGGGATAATAACACCCGTTATATCGCCGTAAAATTCTCTATAAGGGGTCGTGATTTGGGCAGCACCATCGCCGAGGCACAACAAAAGGTTAACTCAAAAGTAAAGTTGGATCATGGCTATTCATATGCATGGGCGGGCGAGTTCGAAAATCAGCAACGCGCCTCAAAGACACTGGCACATGTGGTGCCAATATGTTTGCTGGTTATCTTCCTTATTTTATTCATCACATTTGGCAATGCCAAAGATGCAACCTTGGTAATCATGAATGTGCCATTCGCCTTAATTGGCGGGATATTAGCTTTGCACATTACCGGAACCAACTTCAGTATCTCTGCAGGTATCGGATTTATCGCCTTATTTGGCGTGTGTATTCAAAATGGTGTAATCCTGGTATCTGTATTTAAAAAGAACCTGGAAGAACATATGCCACTTGATAAAGCCATTTTAGATGGTGTTATCAGCCGCGTAAGGCCCGTAGTAATGACGGCGTTGATGGCAGCCATAGGGTTAATGCCTGCGGCTGTATCAACGGGTATAGGTTCCGAAACGCAGAAACCCCTGGCTATAGTTGTTATTGGTGGCCTAGTAACTTCAACCATATTAACACTATTGATATTGCCTATCATATATGCTATTGTTCACCGGCTAATCCACCGCCGCGAAAACCGCAAGCTTTTGAAAAAGATAGGCGTTGTACGCAACGCATAATACCCCTTGCTAAACTAACGCCCGGCTAATAAACCGGGCGTTTTTTCGTTTATATGCTTTTAAGTTTTAATTTGCGTTATTATACCACACGTTAAAAATATGCCATCGTCGCGCGCCATTGTAAGCAGTTTTTCTATCGCTGCAATCCTTTTGTTATCCCATATTTCATCGGCACAAAAAAGAAAAGATAAAGATTACGCCCAACTGGTTAACCCCTTTATTGGTACCGGGGGGCATGGGCACACTTACCCCGGCGCGGTAATGCCTTTTGGCATGGTGCAGCTAAGCCCTGACACACGACTGGAAGGCTGGGATGGCTGCTCGGGCTATCATTATACTGATACGGTTGTCTACGGCTTTTCTCACACCCATTTAAGCGGCACAGGCATTCCCGATTATTGCGATGTGTTGTTTATGCCTACCACCGGCGAGCCGCAGTTTAAGAACACCGAATATCGCTCTGGGTTTAAAAAGAAAAATGAGATTGCCACGCCCGGTTATTATAAAACCTTGCTGGATAAATACAATATCGGCGTCGAATTAACAGCTACTCCCCGCGTTGGCTTACACCGCTATAGCTACCCCAGTGCCGAAAAGGCCAACATCATCATAGATCTGCAACACCGCGACGAGGTGCTGGATTCGTGGATTGAAGTGGTGAACGATCACGAAATTCGCGGGTACCGCAAATCAAAATCGTGGGCCAACAACCAACAGGTTTATTTTTACGCTAAATTCTCAAAAGCATTTAAAACTTACAGCATAGCCAATAACGACGAATTACTGGAAGGGAAAAACAAAGCGCAGGGCAAAAAAATTAAAATGTACCTGCAGTTTAACAATCCGGGCGAGGTGATTTCGAAAGTCGGTATTTCGGCAGTAAGTACCGAAGGCGCCTTGAAAAACCTGGATGCAGAAGTACCCGATTTCGATTTTAAAAAGGTCCAGAAAGCAGCCAAAGCAACCTGGAATACCGAGTTGAATAAAATTCAGGTAGAAGGCGGCGGCCCATCCTCGTCGCAACAATCAGCACTGAGCGACGAAGGTAATGTTAACAGCCCTTATGGTCCCGCCCCTGCCGGAAAAAAGACAAAACCTATTAACTATGCAGGTATAAAACAAACCATATTTTACACCGCTTTGTACCACAGTATGCTGGCACCCAACATTTACAGCGACGTTGACGGCCAATACCGGGGTATGGATCAGCAAGTGCATACCGCGCAAGGCTTTAACTACTATACTGTTTTTTCGCTGTGGGACACCTACCGGGCCGAAAACCCTTTGCTTGCACTGATAGACAGGAAACGGACGCTCGATTTCATCAAATCATTCCTGGCGATGTATGATCAGGGCGGTTTGTTGCCGATTTGGCCGCTGGCCAGTACCGAAACCTATTGCATGATTGGTAATCACTCCATCCCTGTTATTGTAGATGCTTATGCAAAAGGTATTCGTGATTTTGATGCGGCAAAAGCATTTACCGCTATGAAAGCTGCGGTGAACCGCAACCAGTTCGGGCTGGATGTTTACCGTAAAAACGGCGCGGTATTATCCGACCAGGAAGATGCTTCGGTATCAAAAACCCTGGAGTATGCCTATGACGATTGGTGTATAGCCCAAATGGCTAAAATGCTGGATAAACCCCACGACTATGCCGAATACATTCAACGTGCCCAGTATTGGAAAAATGTTTACAACAACCAAAATGGCTTTATGCAGGCCCGCAGCAATGGCGGCTGGCTTAGCCCCTTCGACCCTACCGAGATTAACGGTAATTACACTGAAGGCAATTCCTGGCAATACTCGTTCATGGTACCCCAGGACGTTGAAAACCTAATGGCAAAAATGGGTGGCAAGGAAGCTTTTGAAGCCAAACTGGATGAGTTATTCACAACCGAATCAAAGTTAAAGGGCAGCGATATCCCGGATGTGGCCGGCCTGATAGGGCAATATGCACATGGTAACGAGCCAAGCCACCACATGGCTTACCTATACAACTTTACCGCATCGCCCGAGAAAACGCAATTTTATATAGACAGGATTCTGCATGAAGAGTACAGCAATAAACCCGATGGGCTTGCAGGAAATGAAGATTGCGGGCAAATGTCGGCCTGGTATGTCATGAGTTCGCTAGGTATTTACAATATTGCCCCCGGGCAGCAGGCTTTCCAGGTTGGGGTGCCACAGTTTGATAAAGCGGTTATTAATTTAGAAAACGGCAAGCAATTTACCATCCTCAACTCCGGGGCAAGCATAGGCAAAGGCAATATTTATTTACAGGGCATGAGCCTCGCCAAGAAAACCTATAACAAATTATACCTCAATTTTGACGATATAGCCAATGGCGGCGAGTTTGAAGTATTTGCCGGCAAACTGGCCAATAAACTTTTTGTACAGGATTTGGAACGCCCAACTTCAAAAATCGCCGATAGCTTGATTGTGGCTAACCCTTACATTATAGCCCCCGCCAAATCATTCAAAGAAGCTATCAGCGTACAAATAAAAAGCTCCGATCCGGATGCCGGGATTTATTACACGTTAGATGGATCAACCCCTACCGTAAACTCAACACTTTACAGTAAGCCAATTGCCATTACCGGGAATACAACCGTTAAGGCGATAGCTATCATGAACGGTAAAAGCAGCTTTGTTGACGAAGCTAACTTTATTAAACTACGAACAGACATCAAACTAACGCTCGTCAATAAATACCTGCCCAACTATGCAGATAAAGGCGACGAATCGCTTATCAACGGCATCCATGGCACAACAAACTGGCATGTGGGCAACTGGCAGGGCTACCAGGGCAAAGATTTGGAAGCCATTATTGATATAGGTGCCATAAAACCTGTAAAACAAGTCAGTATTGGCACATTACAAGATAGCAATGCGTGGATAGTGTTCCCTAAATATATTCAATATTGGGTATCTGACGATGGCAGGAATTATAAGTTGGCAGCCACCGTGAATACCAAGGTAGATATTAAGGATACAAATTCGCAAACCCAGGAGTTTACTGCGCCGCTAAATTTAAACACCCGCTATATTAAAATAATAGCCAAACAATATGGCGCACTGCCCAACTGGCATGAAAGTAAAGGCAACCAATCGTACATTTTTGCGGATGAAATAACCGTGGAATAATTTGTGATTAAACTATTCTTTTGATCAAAATATGGTTAGCTTTAATAATTAATTATCACTCAAAATTACCTTCTTTACTATGAGCAACTATTCGTCAAGCGATGATGGCAAATTAGCCGGCATCATCAGTTATTTTACCATTATAGGGTGGCTTATTGCTTATTTTGCCCTGTATCAAAAAAACAAAACCTATCAGGCAAGCTATCAAATGAGGCAAACGCTGCTATTCCACATCGTGTCTATGATCGTATCGTATGCCGCCGGTGCTATACTTTTTTCGGTAGGTTTTTCGTTTGGTGCAGCAATACTTTGGGTAGTGCGGGTTGCGCTTTTTGTAATCTGGGTGATTGGCCTGCTTGGCGCACTCCAGGGTGAAAGAAAACCAATGCCGCTAATTGGAGAACCTGCACAAAATATATTTTCTGGCATTTAACAAAGTTCGATTAAGCAATTGGAGCGGTGATTTACTCCTTTTCCAATTGCTTTTTGGATTCATCCAATTTATCCTTCTCTTCTTTTTCAAGCACCGGGTATTTCAGCTTCAATCCTTTTAGAGTATCAAGAATGACAGTAGAAATGGCAATCCGTGTAAACCATTTTTTATCAGCGGGGATTACATACCAGGGGCAATCACCGGTAGCGGTTTCCTTTATTGCCTTTTCATAAGCATCCATATAGTCCCCCCATTTTTCCCGCTCTTGAATATCGGCAGCCGAAAATTTCCAATTCTTTTTGGGGTTATCAATCCGCTTTAAAAAACGCAGCTTTTGCTCCTGCTTAGATACATTCAGGTAAAATTTAATAATAACTGTACCGTTATTCGTAAGGTGCTTTTCAAATGCCCGGATACTTTCGTAACGTTTATCCCAAAACTTTCCATCAACATCTTTTACATCGTTAATCCCAGGCAAATGCTCTTTTAGCAACAAATCGGGATGTACCTTGGTTACTAATACATTTTCATAATGCGACCTGTTGTGGATACCTATGCGCCCCCTTTCTGGTAACGACCGGTAATGCCGCCACAGAAAGTCGTGTTCATAATCTTCGGGACTGGGTTGTTTAAAACTATAAACCTGGCAGCCCTGCGGGTTTAAGCCCGATAATGTATGTTCAATAGCGCTATCTTTCCCGGCGGCATCCATCGCCTGGAAAATGATGAGCAGGGCATATTTATTGGCCGCGTAAAGTTCTGTCTGCAAGTCAAATGTTTCATCTATCAGGTCTTTTAATGTCTTTCGGGCCTCGATTTTTTTAAATCCGTCAGAATACGCCGGATCGAAGTCTCCCAGCTTAAATCCCTTACCATTTTCGACTTTAAACTTTTTGACGATATTACTCATGATAAAAATTTTGTTTTACACGTTGTTAACATGAAATTTAGGTATTAAAATTGCGTTGATAATAAAAGTTTATTTTTAGCTAATGTACTACGCCACTATTCAAACCTAAATATAAGTTACCGTTTAAGGCAACATCAAATTATATTATGGAAATTTTAGGCCTTTATTAAATAAAAGGCAGTCGGCTGGTATATATTTAGCTTTATATAAACTACACATATTAATATTTGTTTCGGGCTATGATTTAGCGCCATAATTTTACATCTTTACCCAATGTTCAGAGAAATACGAAACCGGTTTCTGCGATTCCTTGTTATCTTCATATACTTCGTTATCATCTTTTTTTGCTCTATAGAGCTCAACTTCCTTTGGCTTTTTGGTTATTCACCTGACATGCAGGATATTAAGACCCCTGTGCTTTCTGTGGGCTCGGAGGTTTTTACTGCCGATGGTAAACTGATAGGCCAATACTATAAAGAAAACCGCTCGCCCGTTGATTTAAAGCATATTTCACCCAACCTTATAAACGCGCTTATTTCAACCGAAGACGTGCGTTTTTACAGTCATGGTGGTGTCGATTTTTATTCGTTTTTTACCAGTATGGTTTCAACGGCTAAAGGCGAGCGGCGGGGCGGCAGTACCATTACACAACAACTTGCCAAAAACCTTTTTGAAACACGTAAGCGCAAATCCCAGGGCTTTATCCGCAAAGTGCCTCTTATAAATACCGTTGTATATAAGTTTAAAGAGTGGCTTACTGCGTTTAAAATTGAACACGTATATAGCAAGCAAAAAATTCTTGAATTATATTTTAATACGGTCCCTTTTGGCAACAATACTTTTGGCATAAAAACAGCCACATTAAAATATTTTAACAAACAACCTGACCAGGTTAGTCCCGGTGAAGCTGCTTTGCTTATAGGTATGCTGAAAGCCACATCCAGCTATAATCCTATCCGCAATCCTGAACGTGCTACCGAACGCAGAAATACGGTTTTAGGCCAGATGCTTAAAAATGGTTCCATTACTAAAGACCAATACACAAGCAGTTCACAATCGCCCATAAAACTCGATTTGAGCTATGTAGAAGAAGATTCACATGGCGACTCCTACCTTCGCCGCGCGGTTGAAAAATGGCTGGATAAATGGTGTAAGGATAATGGGTATGATTTATATGAGGATGGATTGAAAATTTATACAACCATAGACTCGCGGATGCAGCAATATGCCGAAGAGGCTGTTGCCGAAAAAATGAAAATGCTGCAAAAACGTTTTTACAACCTATGGGGCAATAAAAATCCGTGGCGCGATTCGAAGGGTGTAGAAATTAAAGATTTCATTTTAAAAAACGAGCAAAAACTTCCTATATACAAATTGCTGGATAAAAAATTTGGCGGTGACACCTTAAAAATAAGCGAGTACTTTAAAACTAAAAAACGGATGACCGTTTTTACCTGGCACGGTGAGCAGGATACCACATTTTCGACTATCGACTCTATTAAATACTACGCCAAACTGTTAAATACCGGCATGATGACGCTTGAACCATCTACCGGTAAAATAAAGGTTTGGATTGGCGGCATCGACCATCGTTTTTTCAATTACGATCACGTAAACCAATCAAGAAGGCAGGCAGGTTCTACCTTTAAGCCATTTGCCTATTTAACGGCGCTTGATAACGGCTACACGCCCTGCGATAAATTCACCGATCAGCCAGTAACCATAAAATATAAGGACAACGGTAAAGACGAAGTATGGCAGCCTAATAATGCCGATTTTCATTTTTCGTACCAGGAAATGTCGCTACGATGGGCTATGGGTAAATCGGTTAACTCAATTACCGCGCAGCTTACCGAAAAAGTTGGCTGGGATAAAATTGTACAGTACGCGCACAAATGCGGTATCGAAAGCCCATTAAAATCGGTACCCTCGGTATCGTTAGGATCTAATGACGTTTCGGTTTATGAAATGGTACGTGCATACAGCACATTCCTGAATAAAGGCCAAAAGATAGATCCTTTGCTGGTCACCAAAATTACAGACCAACAGGGTAATGTAATTGACGAATTTGAGTTGAAACAAGAAAAAGTATTGAGCGAGGAAACCGCGTGGCTTATGCTTTATATGTTCCGTGGTGGTATGGAAGAACCGGGAGGCACCTCGCAAGCCCTGTGGGAATACCCTGGCCTTTGGAAAAAGGATAACCAGATTGGCGGCAAAACCGGCACTTCATCTGATTATGTCGACGGATGGTACATGGGTATAACAAAAGATTTGGTTACCGGTGTTTGGGTTGGTGCTGACGACAGAAGCGTACACTTTACATCGTCCGAAACCGGCGAAGGATCACACACTGCCCTGCCCATTTTTGGCCGTTTTATGGAGAAGGTTTATGCCGATCCAAAACTGGGCTATACTTACGGGCCTTTTCCAAAACCATGGAGCAAGATCACCAAAAACTATAATTGTCCGTCGCCGCATATTGCCGCTGATACTACAGAGGTAGATAGTACAAGCAACCCTATTGATACCACCAACGTTATACCAACACCGGCTGCCAGCACGCCGGAGAACCCCGAAACAACGCCCGCCAATCAAAAATAGGGCATTTTAAGGGGATTAAAAGTTCATATACAAGTTTTAAATATCAATCGGCAGGCCCTGCAGCCTGCCGATTATTCATTAAATTAGCCGTATTCTATTTAGTTTGAATTATGAATAAAACCTACTCATTGTTAAACAACGCTAAAAAGTTCAGCTTTATATTGGTATGCCTTATCTGCTCGCTGCTCATCAGCAACAGTGCCAGGGCGCAATATTTCGGTCAAAATAAAGTACGGTATAAAAACCTCAAGTTTAAAGTTTATAAAACCCCACATTTCGAAATCTACTATTACATCAAAAACGATAGCATGATTAAACGCTTTGCCCAGGAAAGCGAATTGTGGTACACCCTGCACCAACAGGTTTTTAAGGACACATTCAAAACAGCCAACCCAATCATTTTATATGCCAATCACCCCGATTTTCAGCAAACTACCGCAATTGATGGCGAAATTGGTGTAGGCACAGGCGGTATTACCGAAGGTTTAAAAAACCGAGTAGTAATGCCGGTGATGGAAACAAACCAAATGACGCGCCACGTAATAGGGCACGAATTGGTGCACGCTTTTCAATACCATGCACTGTTAGGTGGCAATCAAAATGAGAATTTCGAGAACATCAATAACATTCCACTGTGGATGATAGAAGGTATGGCCGAGTATCTTTCCTTAGGTAAAAAAGATGCCTACACCGCGATGTGGATGCGCGATGCTTATCTGAACCACGACATCCCTACGGTTCGCGATCTGACGGAGAGTAACAAATATTTCCCGTACCGCTACGGAGAAGCCTTTTGGTCGTTTTTAGGGTCAACTTACGGAGATACCGTAATTGTACCCTTCTTCAAAAATACCGCCCGCTATGGCCTTGCTTATGGGATCAGGCGAACTTTTGGATATGATGATAAAACGCTATCCCGCCTTTGGAAAAACTCAATAGAAAGCACCTACAAGCCATTTTTAAAGGACACTGTACAAAAGCCTGTTGGTTTAAAACTGGTAGATAAAGACAACGGCGGCGACCTTGTGGTAGCCCCGGCGGTAAGCCCCGATGGTAAATACCTGGCCTTTCTATCTGCCAAAAGTTTGTTTAGTATTGACCTTTACCTGGCCGATGCCCGAACGGGTAAAATTTTACGAAAGCTCACAAGCAAGGTATCAAATACCCACATAGATGAGTTTAACTTTATCGAGTCGGCCGGCGCCTGGTCGCCGGACAGCAAGCGGTTCGCGTTCAGTGTGTTCAGCAAGGGGCGTAACCGCATGGAAGTAGTTGATATCAACAACGGACGAGTTCTTGATGATGTATCGATGGAGCAGGCAGAGCAGTTTAGTAACTTATCCTGGTCGCCCGATGGTAAGGACATTGTTTTTACCGGGCTTGTTGAGGGCCAAAGCGATTTGTATTCCTATAATTTCGACACAAAAAAAGTTACTCAGCTTACCAACGATAAATACACCGATTACCAGCCAACCTATTCCCGAGACGGCAAAAAAGTTCTGTTTTCAAGTGATCGCTCCACTTACGACCAATCATTAGAACAGGCCATCACCTTTAACCTGGCCGAACTTGACCTGGCCACCGGCAAAGTGACCGATATAAAAATATTTAACGGGGCCAACAATTTAAATCCGCAATACTCAGCCGATGGTTCGCAAATCTACTTCCTGTCCAACAGGGATGGTTTCCGCAACATGTACCGCTACACCATCAGCACGGGCCAGGTTGAACAAATGACCGATCTGTTTACCGGCATCTGTGGTATTACCGAATTTTCGCCTGCGTTAAGTATCTCTGCTAATGATGATGTGGTATATTCCTATTACCGGGCGCAAAAATACGCCTTGTACAACGCCAAAGCATCGGCGTTTAAGTCCATTGCATTACAACCGCAGGCAGTAGATTTTAGCGCCGCTATGCTGCCCCCTCCTCGTGCAGTTGGCGTCGATCTGATCAATTCGAACCTGAACAACTTCCTGGCTTACCGGAAAATCCCGGCAGATTCTGTAAAAGAAATCCCCTATCGCCCTAAATTTAAGCTTGATTACCTGGCAGGCAGCGGTGTTGGCATTGGGGTAAGCAGCTTTTACGGCACCAGTCTGTCAAGTGGTATCCAGGGTGTGTTCAGCGATATATTGGGCCGCAACCAAATATTCGCTGCAGCATCCGTCAACGGGCAAATTTACGATTCCGGCGCTGCCGTAACATACGTAAACCAAACCGGCAGGTGGAATTTGGGTACAGGAATATCACATATTCCCTACCTTTTTGGTTTACAAACCGAAACTTTCCCAACACAAAATGTAGGCGGCAAAAATGTAAAAGTATTATCGCAGAATACGGATATCATCCGCAATTTTGAAGATGCCGCCAGGGTATTTACCTCCTATCCTATCAATAAAACAAACCGTTTTGAAGTAAGCGCCGGTGCCTCTTATAACTCTTATCGTGTTGACCGGTATAGCGATACCTATAAAATTGATACATTAACCGACGCCAATAACAATACCACGTTAAACTACACCTATCTCAACTCGGATAAAAAGAAAATTGCCAATGCTGAAGAAAGCGCCCTGCTTAATTATAATTTAAAATCATATGCGCTTTTCCAACTGTCGACAGCCCTGGTTGGCGATAACTCCTTTTTTGGGGTAACCGCTCCTTTGAATGGTTTCAGGTACCGATTAGAAGCCGGTTACAATTTTGGCACCTACAAATTCTTCTCTCCAACTATTGATCTTCGTAAATACGTACGTGTTGAGCCGGTTACATTTGCAGCCCGCTTTTATGGCTACGGCCGCTTTGGCGATTCAAACGGCATTTATCCCCTATTTATAGGTTATCCCTTTTACATCAGGGGCTATGAAGGGCAAACCTTTTACAATAACAACAGCAAGGCGTCAAACGGCTTTAATATCGACCAGCTATCAGGCAGTAGGATGGCGATATTTAACTTTGAAACCCGCCTGCCATTTACGGGGCCCGAAAAATTGGCCCAAATCAAATCTAAATTCCTGTTTACCGATCTGAACCTGTTTTTTGATGCAGGCCTGGCCTGGAATGCCGGCGAACATATCTATTTCCAGAAAAACCCTCCGGTTTTAAGCCGGACAGCTGTTGTGGATGAAAATGGTGCACCACAAGTTGATAGCAACGGCAATCCTGTATTTAATACAACATATGGCCGTGTACCCGCTTTAAGCGCCGGCATTTCATTAAGGGTAAACGTTTTTGGGGCTTTTGTGCTGGAACCGTACCTGGCAATTCCTTTTAACCGCACCGATGTAAAGAAACCTGTGTTTGGATTGGGCTTTACACCAGGTTGGTAATACCCGTCTCCTTTTTTAATATATTTAAGCGGCCGTGCGCCGCTTTTTTTATTTAAAACTTAAATTAGCAAAAACAGTTAACTGTTTGATTGTTATACCTGTAACCAACCACTATGAAAAATTTGATAATGCTTGCTGCCTTACTTTTATTAGGTACTATGTTATTTGCGCAAACAAAGGCGGTAAATCCTAAAGCAATTGGCCCGCTAAAAGTTGCAGCGGGCGATAGCATGCGATCCGCTAACGACATTATTAAAAACTTAGCTATATCCAAAGACCTATCGGTATTTTACAATTTTATTAAAACCGCAAACCTTGCATTAACTTTCCAAAGCCGTGGACCTATTACCATATTTGTTCCTGTGAATGGTGCCTTTCAGAATTTACCTGCAGGAAGGCTCGATTCGTTGATGAAACCATCACATATTTGGGAACTTACCAGTATTTTGAGTTACCACGCCATAGCCGGCTGGTTTAAAGCAAAAGATATTGAAAAACAGATTAATAAGAATAAAGGTGCAGCTACATTTACTACCCTTGCGGGCAATAAACTTAAAGCAAAGATTGATGCAAACCGCAATATTGTTTTGATTGATGAAAATGGAGGAGAATGCATTATTAGCCGTTTTGATATTGAGCAAAATAACGGGATGCTACATGTGGTAAACAAGGTACTGCTACCTAAGGCAAAAGTTATATAAATTGTACTATGAGATGACAAACCGCCTAAACTGCAATTTCGTATTTTAACTATAATTGGTTGTAAGGATAAATCCGATTTTACGACTAACAGGGCAAAATCATAGTTCAAAAAAAAACGAAATGAATAAAGTAATGAGAAAATCAATTTTTGCTATAGCTATAATAAGCGTTATAACAGCTTTTGGCTGCCAAAACAGCAACGGCCAGGCAAAACACAAGCTAAGTAAACCAGCGGCGGAGTGGAAAAAAACACTTACGCCCAACCAATACTACATTATGGTTGAAAGCGGAACCGAACCTCCTTTTAAAAACGAATACTGGAACAACCACGAAAAGGGTGTTTATGTAAGCGCTGCCACAGGCGAAGTATTATTCAGTTCTGAGGATAAATTTGATAGCGGTACAGGGTGGCCAAGCTTCGTAAAAGCTGTCGACCCCAAAAAAGTTGCTATTGTTACTGATAACAGCTACGGCATGAGCCGCGACGAAGTTATCGAAAAAAGCACTGGGCTACACCTTGGTCACGTTTTTGACGACGGCCCTGCCGACCGCGGCGGCAAACGTTTTTGCATGAATTCGGGTGCTTTAAAATTTATTAAAAAGTAATAGCACGCCTGTTGGCGTTTACCGACGGGCGCAATTGCGGCCTGGTACGTATCCCGCTTTCATATTTTAAGCCAATGGTCAGATCTACCCAATCAGGGTTAACCGGTCTGATCATTTTTTCTTTTTGGGGCCTTGTATAGGTGCTTACTGTTTTAAAGCGTTCCATCGCCTGCTCTTCGGTATTAATCTCTTCAAAATACACTAAACGGTTAAGCTGCTGTGCGCTATCAAAAAATAAGGTTGGCATATCGCTGTAAAACTGCAGCGTTTTTACCAGGTCTGAACATAAGCCTACATGAAGGTTTTTCCTGTTTCTGTCGGTGATGATATATACAAAACGTTTCATTTTTTGATAAAAATTTTGGTGAATGAATAAATATTACTAACTTTATGAGCATAAAATTACTAATAAATTTAGCAAATGCAAATTTTATGTCAATAATTTCACAAAATATTAAGTTCCTTCGCAAAAAGAAGGGAATTACCCAACAGCAGTTCGCTGATGAAGTAGGTATAAAACGCTCATTGGTAGGTGCTTATGAAGAAGAGCGTGCCGAGCCGAAATATGAATTACTAAAACAATTAGCAATCTACTTTGACATTAGCATTGATGATTTTATTAATGAAACCATTAACGAAAAGTGGGCGCCAAAACCAAAAGGTAACCCTGCAAACCTGCGCGTGCTAAGTATTTCTGTTGATAAAGAGGATAACGAAAACATTGAAATGGTGCCCCTTAAGGCCAGCGCCGGTTATTTAAATGGGTACGCCGATCCGGAATATGTAGCCAAGCTCCCTAAGTTTTACTTACCTATGTTTAAGCAGGGAACTTATCGCGCTTTTGAAATAAAAGGAGATTCGATGCTGCCGATAGTATCAGGTGATATCATCATTGCTGAGTACCTTGAAAACTGGGCCGATGTAAAACCTGGCGAAACTTACGTGGTAATATCAAAAGACGATGGCGTTGTATATAAAAGGATAGGTAACAAATTCAAAGACAATAAAAAGCTAAAGCTGATATCTGATAATCCGGTATATGAGCCGTATGAAATAAATGGCGAAGACGTGCTGGAAATATGGAAGGCAAAAGGCTATATATCAACACAGTTACCACAGCCAACACCCGAGCCAACTATGGAAAGCCTTACCAATATGATGGCCCAGATGCAGCGTTCGATATCCAACTTACAGCAAAGCAACAATTAAGTTACATCGGCTTTCTTAAACCTTTACGTTATATCTTTATCTTAAGATTAAAACGTAAATAAATTAAAAGAGCTATGAAAAAATTTCTGTTGATGTGCTGTTTCCTGATGGGGATTGCAGCAGTAAGCCATGCACAAGGTGGCGGTATGAGAAAGAGCCCCGAAGACAGGGCTAAAGATTTGCAGACACAGTTAAAATTAACTGATGATCAAACCGCTAAAGTTACAGCCATTTATAAAGAACAGGCTACAAAAATGGACAGCGTAAGAACTGCCGCCAATGGCGACAGGGATGCAATGCGCAGCGCTATGATGCCGATGAGAAAAGCAACTAACGATAAAGTGAAAGCTATTTTAACTCCGGAACAAGCAACTGCTTTTGACAAGTTGCAAAAGGACATGATGGATAGGATGAGACAAGGTGGCGGCGGAGGAGGCTCCCAAAACTAATTCAATATAATACGACAAAAGAAGCGGCGATGAGCCGCTTTTTTTATTTTTGCACGGTAGAGCAAAAAGCTCAGCATTAGAAATACTCTATTAAAACATCCCATAAATTGACATCAGCCAGCGAACACCTGAAAAAAAAACTTGATGAGCGAAAGGAAGCCGGTATTTACCGCAGCCTGAAGCCAGAGAACAGCCTTGTCGATTTTTGTTCAAACGATTACCTGGGTTTCGCCCGGTCGCCGGTATTAAAAGAACGTATTAAAGCCGAATTGGATAACAATCCATTGAGTCTAAACGGATCAACCGGCTCAAGGCTGCTTTCAGGAAACTCACAGTATGCCGAAGACCTCGAATTGGAAATTGCCGGGTTTCATGGATTTGAAGCCGGCTTATTATTTAATTCCGGTTACGATGCCAACCTGGGCCTGCTCTCGTGCCTGGCGCAACGTGGTGACACCATTATTCTTGATGAATTAATACATGCCTCTGCCATCGACGGTGCGCGGCTAAGTAACGCCAACCGGTATAACTTCAAACACAATAGCATTGATAGCCTGGAAGCCAAATTAAAGGCATCTAAAGGCAATTGCTATGTGGTTGTAGAAAGTATATACTCCATGGACGGCGATTCGGCCCCAATAAAAGATATCGTTGATATAACAGAAAAGTACGGTGCGCATTTAATTGTTGATGAAGCACATGCAGTTGGCTTGTATAAAAAGGGCTTAACAAACCAACTTGGCCTCCAAAATCGGATATTCGCCACGGTTGTCACTTTCGGTAAGGCACTTGGCAGTCACGGGGCGATTGTGCTGGGCAGCAAGGTGCTTAAGGAATACCTCATCAACTTTGCCCGGCCATTTATTTATAGCACGGCACCCTCCTTTCATCATTTAGCATCGATAAAAATGGCTTATCAGCTATTAAATAATGTTGAAAAGGAAATTATCGACCTAAAAAACAACATCGCATATTTTAAAAACCATACCAACGTCAATAGTGATTACCCTTTATTGAAAAGCGATAGCGCTATCCAATGTATTATTTTAAAAAACAATGACAAAGCCCGCCTGATAGCAAACACCTTACAGTCAGCCGGTTTAGATGTACGGCCCATTTTAAGCCCAACGGTAGCCGCCGGGACAGAACGTATAAGAATATGCCTGCATAGTTTTAATACCTTAAATGAATTAGCTTTGCTGTGTAATACAGTAAACAATTTTATTAATGCCCGCTAAACAACCCATTTTTATTACCGGCATCGGCACCGGTATTGGCAAAACCATAATATCGGCAATTGTGGCCGAAAAATTAAAGGCAGATTATTGGAAACCTATCCAATCCGGTGATTTGGATAATAGCGATACTCAAAAAGTACAAGGCCTGGTTTCCAATCCCGGCACAAAATTTCATCCCGAAGCGTATCGCTTAACACAGCCATTTTCTCCCCATAAATCAGCCGCAATTGATAAGGTTACTATCGAAATGGAAAATATTGTGTTACCTAAAACAGATAACCAGCTGGTGATTGAAGGCGCAGGTGGCCTGATGGTGCCGTTGAATGACAATTTTTTAATGATCGACCTGATTAAACAGCTTAACTCAAAAGTGATCCTGGTATCGCAGCATTACCTGGGGAGCATTAACCATACCCTGTTATCCATACACGCGCTTAAAAAATACAACATCGAGGTTATGGGTATAATATTTAATGGCGCCAAGGATATTTATTCGAAAAGCTACATTCTAAATTATTCCAATCTACCGGAATTGGGCACCATACCCACATTCGAGAATCTAACCAGGAAAGCAATTACAGATGCCGGCGCGCTTATTAGCTTATAATAGGCTCAGGGCAAACTCGCCTAAATAGACTAATGGAATGAACTTATGGCGTCGGGAAGCTAAAAACATCAAACGATACCTTGTTTTTATTGGCCAACAACAGGCACAAGTATTTGGATGCGCCTAAATTGCGCGCTCAGTTTAGTGTTAACCATGATAAAATATAAAATACTGTATATCAAATATTTATAGATATTTCCTCTGAAATGTGTTAAGTTATGTTAACCCCATTAGATGCGTTGACCTGATAATAGGCTGACCAGGTTTTGCAAAACCAATAATTTGAATCAATTTAGTAATTGTATAAACTGATAAATGATGAAAAACATAACCGTTATTGGATCCGGAACTATGGGTAATGGCATAGCCCACACCTTTGCGCAATATGGTTTTGAAGTAGCGCTGGTTGACATCAATGCCGATGCCCTGGCAAAAGCCGTACAAACGATTACCAATAATCTTGACAGGCAGCTAAAAAAAGGCAGTTTAGATGAGCAGGGTAAGACAAATACATTAAGCCGGATCAAAACGTATACCGATTTGAAAGAAGGGGCTACATCAGCCGACCTGGTTATTGAAGCCGCTACCGAAAACCGGGAAATTAAACTCAATTTATTTAAGCAACTAAGTGAAATCTGTTCGGACAACGTTATTCTCGCCTCTAACACATCATCTATATCAATAACCGAAATTGCAGCTGCTACCAAAAATCCAGGTAATGTAATTGGTATGCACTTTATGAACCCGGTACCGGTAATGAAATTGGTAGAGGTAATCAGGGGTTATTCTACATCAGATTCGGTTACAAAAACCATTATGCAACTGGCCCAAACGCTGGATAAAGACCCTGTTGAAGTAAACGATTACCCAGGTTTTGTTGCCAACCGCATATTAATGCCGATGATTAACGAAGCTATTTATACACTATACGAAGGTGTGGCCGGAGTACAGGAAATTGATACTGTGATGAAATTGGGCATGGCCCACCCCATGGGCCCGCTGCAATTGGCCGACTTTATTGGGTTGGATGTTTGCCTGGCCATTTTAAAAGTACTGTACGATGGCTTCGGCAATCAAAAATATGCACCTTGCCCCCTGCTGGTAAACATGGTTACAGCTGGCCACCGCGGCATAAAAACCGGGAGTGGATTTTATAAATATATTGCAGGCAGCAAAGATTTGGTAGTAGCAAGCAAGTTCACCAAATCCTCATTAAACCAATAATCCCTGAAACTGTCAAACATCTGTAAGTAACTACTAAACATTTTACAGATGAAAACAATTGCGAAAACCGGATTAGTATTAGCCTTATCAGCATCACTATTTACATCTTGCGCAGCCGACTATTACGTAGCCGAACGACCGGCCGAACCTGTATATGTACGACCGGCTGCACCCTATCCGGGCGCCTATTGGGTACCTGGCGAATGGGCCTGGCGTGGCGGCAGCTATGTTTATGTAAACGGGTACTATGCAAGGCCGCGTGCTAACCGTGTTTATGTACAAGGCTACTGGCACCCTGTTCGCCATGGCTATGCATGGCATAGGGGCCATTGGAGGTAAGCGAAGCCCCCTAACCCCCTAAAGGAGGAACAATAGTTTAAAAGCAAAACGCATAGTCAACCAAATAACTATGCGTTTTGCTTTTAAGTTCTCTCTCCAGAGGCTGGGGCCTCTACATTCTCTCCGGTACATCTATTCCTAACAAAGCCATTCCTTTGTTAATTACTTTGGCCGACGAAGCAGATAGTTCCAATCTAAATTGCTTCAGCACTTCGTTTTCTGCCTGGAGTATTGATTTTTCGTGGTAAAACTTATTGTATGTTTTGGCCAGTTCATATACATAATTGGCAATTATAGCAGGACTGTAGCTATTGGCTGCATCCTTGATCACCGTTGGGAATTGGGTTAATAGTACAATCAGGTCGCGTTCTACCGCATCTAAGGCTGTTGTTTCAATTGTGCTGCTAACCTGGTATTCTGCACGGCTTAATACCGACCTGATACGGGCATGAGTGTACTGAATAAAAGGCCCTGTATGGCCCTGAAAATCTACCGATTCATTCGGATCGAACAACAAACGTTTTTTAGGATCAACCTTAAGCAGGAAATATTTTAAGGCCCCCATACCTATGGTGTGATACAATTGTTGTTTGTATTCGTCACTAAAGCTATCTACCTTGCCCATGGCATCGGTTTGTTCTTTTGCTGTAGCATCCATTTCGGCCATTAGGTCATCGGCATCAACTACCGTACCCTCGCGAGATTTCATTTTACCAGATGGTAAATCGACCATACCATACGACAGGTGGAACAGCCCATCGGCACCGGCCTTGCCCAATTTATTCAGTATCAGGAAAAGTACTTTAAAGTGATAATCCTGTTCGTTACCTACCACATAAATGGATTTATCCATGTGGAAGTCGTTATATTTCAATTGAGCCGTACCTAAATCCTGGGTAATGTAAACCGATGTTCCGTCTCCGCGTAAAACCAGTTTTTCATCCAGCCCGTCGGTAGTCAGGTCTATCCAAACCGAACCATCCGGCTTTTTAAAGAAAACACCTTTTTCCAGGCCCTCGTCAATAATATCTTTGCCTAACAAATAGGTGTTCGATTCGTAGTAATATTTATCAAAATCAACGCCCAGTTGCTTATAAGTTTCGGCAAAGCCTGCATAAACCCAACCATTCATGGTTTTCCAGAGGTCAAGAACTTCAGCGTCCCCGGCTTCCCATTTCTGGAGCATCTGCTGGGTTTCAACCATCAACGAGGTAACATTTTTTGCTATCTCTTTGATCTTATCTTCCTCGGTGCCAATTTTATCGGTTAACTCAGCAATAAGTTTGGTTTCGTCTTCGGGTGTAGCGTATTTTTTTGATTTTAGTTTATCGATACTAATCAGCAGTGCCTGTATTTTCTCTTTTTGGTTATCATTAAATGGCGTTAGATCGTTTTCCTCGTAAACGCGTTCCAGGATCGGCACTAATTGTTTTCTTAGTTCCTTATCAAACAACACATAATATTTACCCACCAAATGATCGCCTTTCAGGCCGGATGACTCAGGTGTTTCGCCATTGCCAAACATTTGCCATGCCAGCATAGATTTACAGATGTGGATACCACGATCGTTCACCAGGTTTGCCTTCACAACATCATAGCCTGCAGCTGCCAGAATTTGCGCCACCGAAAAGCCTAAAAGGTTATTACGGATATGGCCCAGGTGCAACGGCTTATTGGTATTTGGCGATGAATATTCAACCATTACCTTTTGCCCGTTAGGCCTGGCAACAGCAAAGTCATCTGGTAATATCTGGTTATATAGCTGGCCAATCCAATATTCGTCGCTTAACGAAATATTTAAAAACCCTTTAACCACGTTAAATGTGGCAACTTCTTTTAACTCATTTTTAAGGTATTCACCAATTTCGGCACCGGTTTGCTCGGGGCCTTTTCGGGAAAATTTGGTGAACGGAAAAGTGACTATGGTAACCTGTCCCTCAAATTCTTTACGGGTTTCCTGTAAGCTTATAGCGGCCGGGGCTACATCTGTTTGGTACAAATGTTTAATGGCTTTAACGGCCGCTTCAATAATAAAATCCATGCGGCAAAATTAATTAAATTGGGGATATGGGCTGTAATAAATTTGAGCCGATTAGGAAAGGTTTATAAAGCAGCGAGCTTTTTCTTTTTCCATTTAACAAAAGCGGATAAATCCTTAAGCTCAATTAATCCGAAATCTTCGGGCTTACCCGGCGGCATTCCTTTAATTTCAATATAATCTATGTCTAAAGCAAATGCCTTTTCGCCTAAGGCAGTATCGAGTATTTTATAAACAGCGGCCTGTAACCACTTGCTATTAGCAACCAATTCGTAATTGGGCAGGCAAATCCTTAAACCTATTGATTTTGGCTCCTTGCTATTATTGAGCGGCAGAAACCACATTTCAAGTGGCTTCAGCTCAACATCTTCAAAAATGCGGGTATATTCCAAATCGCGCGGCGGCATAAAAGCCGTAAATAACCATCCTTCTATTTCGGGCGCATCGTCAATTAACTCTTCTACTTTGCTAAAATAATCAACATTCCCTTCAGCGGTCACTACAAACTCCTGCTCTTCGCCGTATAATCCGCCAATATCAAAAAACAGCTGATCGCAATATTGATGTAAAGCGTATAATATTGCATCAAGCAACTCTTCCTTTTCATCATCAGCAATACCAGGTCTGTTTAAGTCAGCTAATTGTTTGCCTTGCTCCTTAAACCAATTCCAGAATCTTGCTATTTCTTGTGACATAGTTTTATACCCAAACTTATTAAATATTTCCGTTCAACTTAGGAAGCATGGTCACAATTTTCTTTTGACTAATCATTTTCTCATTTATTTTCTGATAGATTTGTGTTTGATCATTCCGATTTATGACAGTTAAAAACTCCGATTTTAAAATAGATGTAACCTCCGAAATTGGTACCCTGCGTACCCTGCTCATTCACAGCCCCGATAGTGGCCTCGGCAAAGTTGTACCTTCAAAAGCACAGGATTGGCTATTTGAAGATATTGTGCACCTGGATACCATGCGCCGTAACGAGTATGATTATTATGTGAAACTGCTGCTTTATTTTTTAGATCCGGATAAAATAAAAGGCAAACTGCAACAGATAGAAAGCGATTACCAACGTGAGTTTTTTAAACCCGACCATACCAATTTCCACGCATCAAACAACGTTATTGAGATACAAACCCTGCTGGCCGATATTTTACAACAGCCGGATATCCGTAAAAAACTGGTGGCTTCTGTTTGTGCAATTGAGAGCTGCAATTACCGGTTACAGCAACAGTTGATAGATACAGATCCTATAGAATTGGCAAAAATTTTCATTTCGGGTTCGTTGAATGACGACGAAATGATCTTCGCCCCAATTCCAAATCTCATTTTTTCGCGCGATTTGGGTATAGCCATAAACAACCACATGCTGCTGAACAAACCGGCTAAAAAAGCCCGCTTCCGCGAGACTTTGCTAATGCGGTATATATTTTTTAACCACCCACTGTTTGCATCTTATCAAAATAATATATTAGAGATTCCCGAAACAGCCCAGCATTTTTTGCGCCCCGGCGAGGATAACCAGGAAAAAACCACTTTAGAAGGCGGCGACGTAATGATGGTGAGCCCGCAGCACCTGTTGATTGGTTGCAGCGAGCGTACCTCTATCAGCGGCGCCAACGAAGCTATTAAACTGTTGTTTGATAACGATGTTGTAAAAAAGGTAACCATTGTAAAAATACCGCACAAACGCGACTATATGCACATTGATACGGTATTTACCCAGGTAAAACGTAATACCTGGGTGCTGCTGCGCTCATTGGCCATAGCCGAGGCGCCGCCGGAAGAGCAGGAGCCGATGTCATGGTTTGCCGATAAAAAGTCAAAAGACAAGACCGAGATTGTACAGTTCAGGAAAGACAAGAAACCAAAAGTATTCAATTGCCTTGAAGACCTGTTATCCAGCATCAGCGAAAAAGACCTGCAAAGCGACGACAAAACCAGGTTCATCTATTCGGGCAATAACATATTTCCATTTGACTCGCGCGAACAGTGGACAGATTCATGCAACTTACTGGCCTTGAAAGAGGGCGTAGTTTTAGGCTACGACCGTAACGATAAAACCGTGGAAGCTTTTAAACAAAGCGGGTTTGAAGTTATAAAGGTTAATGAGTTGCTACGAAAGTTTGAATCGGGCGAACTTGACTCAAAAACTATTACCGACACATTAATTTTAATGCCATCGGCTGAACTTTCCCGTGCCCGCGGCGGTTTTCATTGTATGAGTATGCCGCTTTTGAGAGATAAAGTTTTGTAGTCATTGGTCACTGGTCATTAGTCATTGGACTTTAATAGTTTTAAAATGGCAATGTCTGGTAAACAACGACGGACAAGCAAACTAATGACTAATGACCATTGACCAATGACTAACACCCAATCTACATCAAACATATTAATGATAAGGCCGGTAAGTTTCGGCTTTAATGAGCAAACTGCCGAAAGTAATGCTTTTCAAAACCGGGATGCCGACCAGCAGGCCGTTCAGGATAAGGCCCTTGCCGAATTTGATCATTTTGTAAAAACCTTGGAGCACGCCGGTGTTCATGTAACCGTGGTAAACGACACGTCGCAGCCCCATACCCCGGATTCAATTTTCCCCAATAATTGGGTATCATTTCATGATGATGGCACAATTTTTCTGTACCCCATGCAGGCCGAAAACCGAAGGTTGGAGCGCCGGGAGGATATTATAACCGGCCTGGAAGATAAATTTAAAGTGGGGCACGTTATTGACCTGAGCCGCTTTGAGGCCGATGACCGCTTTTTGGAAGGTACCGGCAGCATGGTGCTGGATAGGGAAAACAAAATTGCATATGCATGCTTGTCACCACGTACTGATAAACAGGTGTTAGATCTATTTTGCGAGCAGGCCGGCTACAAAGCCATCAGCTTTGACGCGGCAGATAAGCATGGTAAAGCTATCTACCATACCAATGTATTAATGTGCGTGAGCAGCAAATTCGCGGTTATTTGTGCCGATAGTATCCCAAATCCACATGAACGTATCGTGGTTTTAGAAACCCTCAAATCAACCCAAAAGGAAGTTATCACCATTAGCTTTGAGCAAATGAACCACTTTGCAGGCAACATGCTGGAGGTAAAAAACAATAAAGGCGAGACCTTAATTGTAATGTCGAAAAACGCTTACAGAGTTTTGATTGATGTACAACGATCCAGCCTGGAAAAGTATGGAAAAATAATTTACGCTGATATAAATACCATTGAAACCAATGGTGGCGGAAGCGCAAGATGTATGATGGCCGAGGTGCATTTGCCGGTTCAATAATAATTATTGCATCATTTAACAATACTCAACGGCACCACCATATTAAAGCATCGCTGCCCGCTCGCCCTCTTCAAGAGCGGAATAGCACATAGATTGCTGCTTTTTCCTGTCTTGATACTTGATACTATCTACTTGATACTAAAATTACATTCAAACCATAAATTTTATCCCAACAAATAGCCAATTATTCCGTTTTAAAATCACATTTTTGCCCCAAATTTTTTAAGGATGCAGAGTTACCAGGAATTTCTTGATTTAAGTGTTGGTTTCCCGCAAGATGGTTTTGAAATCATCGACGACGAACTTTACTTTCAGGACCTTAATTTAATGGAGATGATTGAAACGTATGGTACCCCCCTACGCTTTACTTATCTGCCACAGATCTCCAAAAAGATCCAGCAGGCCAAACTGTTGTTTCAGCAGGCTATAATAAAAAATAACTATCGCGGTAGCTATAAATATTGTTATTGTACCAAAAGTTCGCATTTTAAGCACATTGTTGAAGAGGCGCTTAAAAACGAGATTCACCTGGAAACATCATCGGCTTTTGATATGCCAATGATTGATGCCCTGGAGAAAAAAGGTGCTGTTAATAAAGATATTACCGTAATATGCAATGGTTTTAAAACCTTCCAATACAAAACGTATATTATTGATATGCTGCATGATGGCTTTAAAAACATCATCCCGGTATTGGACAATAAGGAAGAGTTTAACCTTTACGACGATGAAATTGAGATGGATACCCCATGTAACCTGGGTATCCGTATAGCGGCCGAAGAGCAGCCCGATTCTCAATTCTATACCTCGCGCTTAGGGGTGCGTATGGAAGATATCATCGATTTTTACCACAACAAAATTGAAGATAACCCTAACTTCCAGGTAAAACTGTTACATTTCTTTATCAACTCTGGTATTTCAGATACCCCTTATTATTGGAACGAGCTGGAGAAATACGTAACGCTTTATTGCAAGTTCAAAAAAATCAACCCGCACCTGGATACCCTTGATATTGGCGGCGGTATGCCGTTTAAGGATTCGCTGGTGTTTGATTTTGATTACGAGTACATGATTAATGAGATTGTGAGCCGTATTAAAGAAATTTGCGCAGAGCACGATACCATGGAGCCTGATATTATTACCGAATTTGGTAAATATACCGTTGCCGAAGCATCGGGCATCCTGTATAAAGTATTGGGCCGTAAACAACAAAATGACCGTGAGCGCTGGTTAATGCTGGATGGTTCATTCATCACCAACCTGCCCGATGTTTGGGCACTTAACCAAAAATACATCCTGTTACCTGTAAACAACTGGGATAGCGAATACGAGCGCGTAAACCTTGGCGGCATTACTTGTGACGGCCAGGATTATTACAACCAGGAAGCGCACATGAACAGTGTGTTTATGCCAAAAACCCGTAAAGTACAATACCTTGGCTTCTTTAACACAGGCGCCTACCAGGAAGTGCTAAGTGGTTACGGCGGTATCCACCACTGTTTATTACCATCACCAAAACACGTCATCATCCGCCGCAACCGCGACGAAACATTCAACTTTGAAGTTTTTGGCGAAGAGCAAAACAGCAAACAGGTATTGAAGATACTGGGCTACACCACTTAAGCAGTTGGCAGTTTTGAGTTGGCAGTTTGCAGCAAAATATTTAGCGATGGGTTTTACTCATCGCTTTTTTTGTCTGAACAGGGATTAAACAGATTTTTCAGGTGATGCAGGATTTCGTCCGATGAATACGACCATTTTCAAATCTTCAAATTTTCAAATCCTCAAATATTCCCTTTCATCTGCACATCTGTAATCTGAAATCTGCACATCTACCCTACTTTCCCGACGCTACTCCCCAGTAACAACTATTGCGTATCTTTTTAAGTAATTCGGGGGTGATACTGGATACGGCATGTTCCAGCTTGTTTTGGGTGTTGATGAGGTACATGGTGCCGTTTACATTATTATACACATAGGAGCATAGCACTTTATCTTCACCATCTTCTATTTTTTTAACATCAACACGCACTGCATTGGTTTTGTTGCTCGTATCTGGCTTTAGGGCTGGGTCGGCAGCTTTTACCCAGTTAACCGTATAGTTGATATCCGCTGGCGATAGGCTGGCAGTGTTGGCCTTAAAGCTTTTACTTTCGTGTATTACCTGCAGCAGGCATTGTACACAGGGGTCGCTGGCGGTGGCTATTCCGTATTTCTTTTGCGGGTTATTCAGCACACTATCCTTTTTACTATTTACCTGGACGGTACTTTTTAAACTATCTGCCGATACTGCCTGTGGCTTAGCTTTTTGCTGATTACAGGCTGTTATGGATATTGCTGTAAACACTGTTAAAAAAACGACGTTTAGCTTATTGAGTATCATAATTTACTTCATAATGGTGGTGTAATATATACAGCCCATAATACATTTTGTGTTAATTTATTATAAATACAACAACGGTAATTTGTTCAAAAACGTTGCTAACTAAATTTAAACCTAGTTTTTATTGCAATTAATGGACAGACGAAGACAGATTTTCTGTAAAAAATCCTTAAAATTGTCAGATTTAATTCCGAGCTGCTTCAATCAGTTATTCGGGTGTTAAATGAGCATAACAATTTTGCAAAAACCGGGTTATACCGGGTGTAATTAATTTCAAAATACCTTTGCAGGTATCATACTAAGATGGCTAACAGCGATAAAGTTTCGGGAACAACGGTTGATGTGGTTTTAATAGGCGCGGGTATTATGAGCGCTACTTTGGGGGTAATGCTAAAAGAATTGCAACCCGATTTAACTATCGAAATTTTTGAGCGCCTGGATGTCATCGCTTCAGAAAGCTCGGCCCCCATGAATAATGCGGGTACGGGGCACTCCGCTTTCTGCGAGCTAAACTACACGCCCGAATTGCCCGACGGCACTGTTGAAATAAAAAAAGCCATCAAAATTGCCGAGCAATTTGAAATAAGTAAAGAATTCTGGACTTATCTTATCGATAAAAAATATATCCCATCGGCCGAAAGCTTTATCCGCAAAGTACCGCATATGAGCTTTGTTTGGGGGGCCGACAATGTAAATTACCTGAAAAAACGCCAGCAAGCCCTCACTAAACATCACTTTTTTAAAGGAATGGAATACTCGGAAGACAAAGCCCAGATTAAAAAATGGATTCCGCTGGTAATGGAAGGCCGCGATGAACACGAGGCGGTATCGGCCACGTTTATGGATATTGGTACAGATGTAAACTTTGGTAGCTTAACCAGCAGCTTGCTTGATACCCTGAAACAAAAAACAGGCGTTAACTTAAGCCTTAACCACGATGTTACCGGCCTTAAACGCAACACAAATGGCAGCTGGCTGATTACTGTAAAAGATAAAATAAGCGGCACAAAAAGAAAACTGACCAGCAAATTTGTGTTTGTTGGCGCCGGGGGCGGTGCTTTGCCATTATTACAAAAATCGGGCATTAAAGAGAGTAAAGGTTTTGGTGGTTTCCCGGTGAGCGGGCAATGGCTGGTTTGTACTAACCCCGATGTAATTAAACGCCACGAAGCTAAAGTTTATGGTAAAGCATCGGTAGGTTCGCCGCCAATGTCGGTACCGCACCTGGATACCCGGATGATTGATGGTAAACGCGAACTGTTGTTTGGCCCCTACGCAGGTTTCTCAACACGTTTTTTAAAGAAAGGATCTTTACTCGATCTATTTTGTTCAATAAAACCAAATAACATATTACCGCTGCTTGCCGTAGGCCGCGATAACTGGCCGCTAACCAAATATTTGATCAGCCAGGTAATGCAATCGCCTACCGACAGACTTAAAGCGCTACGGGAATACCTGCCAACCGCCAAAGCCGAAGACTGGACATTGGACATAGCCGGCCAGCGCGTACAGGTGATTAAGAAAGACGCCAAACACACCGGTGTATTGGAATTTGGCACCGAGGTAGTAACATCGGCAGATGGCAGTATTTCGGCCCTGTTGGGTGCATCGCCTGGTGCTTCCACATCTGTTCCTATTATGGTACAGCTGATTGAACGCTGCTTTAAAAACCACATTAAAACAACCGAATGGCAGGAAAAGCTAAAACAAATGATCCCATCATACGGGCAATCATTATCAAATGATGAAGCTTTGAGCGTTGCCACACGCGAGCGTACAAGTAAGGTTTTGGGGTTGGATTAGAATACGACGCCAAATAGTTAAACTTATTGGTGCCAAATTATTAATAAGCCAACGCAAAGCTAATAGGTATCGAGTAAACAACCTCGGTTTTAATACCATATTTATACCCCGGCTTCCATTTAGGCGATTTCTTTATACAGTTTAGCGCCTGTTCATCCAAACTCGGGTAAAGGCTTCTTGTAACTTTAACATCTGCCAGCGCCCCATCTGTTTGAACAACAAATTGAACGATAACCCTACCCTGAATCCTTTTGTCGCGTGCATCAGAAGCATAAGCAACTGAGCGGGCAAGATAAGCGAGCAATTTATCTTGCCCTCCCGGAAATTCGGGCAGGCTTTGAATTTGAGTAAAAGGATATACATTACCTTTGGCACTTATACTTTTGCCTTCTTTTAAAAGGCCCATATCGTATTTACAACTATAATTAACAGTATCATTCAGCTTGCCGCGCCATTCGCCATCCTCAACACCTTTTTTCACAATTCCCTCGGCAAATGGCACATTACTGCCGTGGTACTCAACCCACTTTCCATCGCCTCCATCTGCCAGTACATTACCTAACGAATCAAGACACTGGATTAACTTTAATACCGGTCGCCCGATGCTATTAATGTAATTGCCGTCGCCAACAGTTTTAACAGTATTTACACGGCCATTGGGAAAACATTCAATCACATCGCCGGTTAACTTATTTTTGTCGTACTGGTAGATACCTTTTTTGCGACCGTTTTCAAAATATTCGATGCATGTACCCTGTAACTGCGTATTCCAGGTTGGCGACAACGACTCGCCAGAAAACTTAAGCTTGCCGCTTAAATAATAATCGTTAACCCGATAAAAACCACCATCAGCAGCGGGCGATAAAAGTACCCGGATAAATGTGGCATCTTCCTTTTTCATCGCCGGCTCACCCGCTCCGGCGTTGTAAGAGCCGTAACCATCGTTGACGTCCCGCATATACAACATTACCGTATCTGTTTGGGCAAATAAGCTATTGGTAACAAATGCGTTAAGTAGTAATAAAACAGGTATGAGTTTCTTCATATAAATTAAAAAGGGCGCTGATATTTAAATATCAACGCCCTAAATATAAAAAATATTGACTAAAAACTATTGAAACGACACCGCCGGCATATTACTGTTTACCGCCGTTTCTTTAACCTTAAAATCGGCCGGGTGGCCAAGGATGACGGTTTTAATTAAAAACGGAATTTTAACGCCTCCGTTAATTCCCTCGTAATTGCCAAACTCCGTTACCGAACTTGCGGTACCATCAATCACCTGTTTTATTTTGAGGCCCGTTTTTTGGCTGTAATAGTTTTTAATTACAGCACCATCTACAACACGAATGTCAAGTTCATAAGCCATATCGCCGTTTACCACTTTCATAGTTGAATCAAGCGACACTGCGTTTCCCAGCTTTTCGTAATCAAGCTCTGGGAAAGCTTTGCTTTTTTCTTTAAGCACTCTTTTGGCCACATCATCCAAAGGCATTTCATGGTTTACCTGCTGCACACTTATATTATCATTATTAACCAAAATATGGCTTAATACCAGGTTGTTATATGATGGCACAATAATTTGCTGAAAATACATTCCGGGCATGCGGTATCTCGAAACCATCTGTACTTCTGAGCCCTGCACACTTGCTGCTGCCGAAACCTGTAGATCTTTAATATTTTTCAGCTTATCAACACCGCCAATGGCATCAAGATAGGTTTTGATTACACTGCCGGCAGTTACACCGGCCGGAACCGGCAAGCCGCTAAACGAGTTATTTTCGGCGTTTACATCCGGTAATTTGTGGTCGGGGTCGATAACAGCCAGTGCTATTTTCGATGTGGATTTATAAGGAAACGTCCAGGTACCGCCGCGCTGCCATATTTCGGCAGGCAGTTTTACAATGCCTGTTTTGCCATTTTCTTCTTTAATGCTAATAGTTACCGGCAGGGCCATCTCTTCCAGGTTATCTATGGTAATCAGGGCGCCCTTGGCCGGGTCACCGTCCTGGTAGGCAATACCGCTTATACTTTGATCAAGTTTCCAGGTAGTAAAAAACCACTCGTTCCAAAACCAGCTCAGATCCTCGCCAGCTGCGTTATCCATGGTGTGGAAAAAATCCCAGGGCGTTGGATGTTTAAATGCCCAGCGTTTGATATAGGTGCGAAACGCGTAATCAAAACGCTGTTCGCCCAAAATCTGCTCGCGTAAAATGGCAAGGCCCAGGGCGGGCTTATCATATGCCGCGTTGCCCAAAAAGCTTTCCTGTATTACATCCGGAATGGTCATGATTGGCTCCGCATCGGCGCTAAATAAACCCGATGCAGCTTTTTGCTCATCTACCGGCTCATAATATTCGCCTTTATTAAAAACGCGGGTATCTACGTTGTTTAAAAAAGTATTAAAACCTTCATCCATCCAGGCGTACTTACGCTCGTTTGAGCCTACTATCATCGGGAACCAGTTATGGCCGAATTCGTGGTTGGTAACTTCCCAAAGGCCCCCGGCTTTACTTTCCCATCCGCAAAAAACAATTCCGGGATACTCCATCCCTCCTACCGTACCGGCCACGTTGGTTGCTACGGGATAAGTATACTCAAACCATTTATCTGAATAAAGTTCAATAGCCGCCTTCACGTACTCTGTCGACCGGCCCCAGGCATCGTTACCTTTTACTTCGGCAGGATAAACCGATTGCGCCAAAGCTTTTTTACCGCTGGGCAAATTAATCCGCGCTGCATCCCAAACAAATGCCTTTGAGGCCGACCAGGCCACATCACGAGCATTTTTGCAGATAAAGTGCCAGGTAAGCATCGGTTTTTTAGGGTGATCGTTACCGCTCAAAACTTCAGCCTCATCCTTTATCATCACCGTTTTATCACTTGCACGGGCTGCGGCCAGGCGACTCATGGTAGTTGGCGTGTAAACTTCGGCGGGGTTAAGCAGCTCGCCAGAGCCGGTTACTACTAAATTTGAGGGGGCTGTAATGGTGTAATCAAAGTTACCATACTCCAGGTAAAACTCACCGGCGCCAAGATAGGGCAATACATTCCACCCGGTTACATCGTCATACACCTCCATGCGGGGGTACCATTGGGCTATTTCATAAATCCAGCCATTTTTGGTTTGCAGACGGCCCATACGGTCGGTACCATACTTAGGTATCTCAAAACCGTATTCTACTTTAATCTGCAGCTTACCACCTGCGGCCTTCAACGAATCTTTGAGCTTTATTTGTAGGCGTGTATCAGTAACCAGGTAATCGGCTTTGGTAGTTTTACCGTTTTTAATAATGTAAATGGATTTTATTTCATCGCCTTTGGTATAGCTGCGATTGGTAAAACGCCCGCCGGTAACCGAGCTGGCAGCTTCAGAGCGCGAATCTTCGCGGTAAATATTCTGATCGTCCTGCAGCCATAAAAATGGTAAAGCATCGGGACTGTTGTTGGTATAAGTAATTAGCACTGTACCGTCAAGCCGGTGTTTCGCGGTATCCAACGTAACATCAAGCTTGTAATCGGCACGGTTTTGCCAGTATTTTGAGCCGGGCGCTCCACCGGCATTCCTGTATTCGTTACCTTTTTCGGGATAAAATAATGGATTAAAAACTTTATGCTGATCGTATTTCCCCCCCTGTTGATCGTCGGTTTGAGCATAGGCTATTGTGGAAAACACACACAGAAAAACAATTAGAATTGCTTTACAAAATTTCATGAAGGCTTTATTTATAATGACAGGCAAGTTATGCAAATATTTCCAAGTGCTTTTAACGTAATAGAGGCTTTACATATTGTAGGCAGTCCCACCTAAATAGCGTAGCTTTCATGAGCGCCCCAAATAACCAACTGCGAATAATCCTCCTCGGTAGGGAGGACTTTAAAAAAGCACAGTTAAAGTCTCCCCTACCGGGGGAGATTTAGAGGGGGCTTGGCTGCTTAAAAATCATTATACAAACCATTCCCTATTTTTTATATTTTTGCGGATGATTGCGGGCAAACATAATTTTAGCCACGCATCACATTCCTTATAAATGGACATATCAGTTGTAGTACCGCTTTATGACGAAATAGAATCATTGCCCGAGCTTACCTCATGGATAAGTCGCGTAATGGCCGAAAATCGTTTTACTTACGAGATAATATTGGTTGATGATGGTAGCAAGGACGGGTCCTGGGAGACGATCAGGAAGCTACGCTTCGATAATCCTTTCATTAAAGGCATCAAATTCAGGCGCAACTATGGCAAATCGGCGGCGCTTAATACCGGCTTTGCCGCTACCAGGGGCGATGTGGTAATAACCATGGATGCCGATTTACAGGATAGCCCGGATGAGATACCCGAACTTTACCGCCGCATTACCGAAGAAAAATACGACCTGGTATCGGGCTGGAAAGCCAAACGGTATGATCCGCTCAGCAAAACCATACCTACTAAGCTGTTTAATTATGCCACCCGTAAAATGAGCGGCATAGATAACCTGCACGATTTTAACTGTGGCCTTAAAGCATACCGCGGCACCGTGGTAAAAAACATAGAGGTTTACGGCGAAATGCACCGCTACATCCCAGTATTAGCCAAATGGGCCGGTTTTACAAAGATTGGCGAGCAGGTAGTTGAGCACCGCGCCCGCAAATACGGAAAAACCAAATTTGGTATGAGCCGCTTTGTAAATGGCTTTCTTGATTTGCTGTCGATATTTTTTGTAGGCAAGTTTGGCAAGCGCCCCATGCACTTTTTTGGCACAATGGGCACATTAAGCTTTTTCACCGGATTGGTAATAGCGATATGGATAATGGCCGACAAGCTTTATAACCTTTCGCATCACATCAAAGAAAGGCAGCCAACAGATAATCCGTGGTTTTATATAGCCATTGTAGCCATCATTTTAGGCTCGCAGCTATTTTTAACCGGCTTTGTTGCCGAACTGGTTTCCCGCAGTTCAAGCGAGCGTAACCATTATTTGGTAGAGGAAGTAATCTGATTTGAAAATTTGAGGATTTGAAAATTTGAAAATTAACCTTTCAAATTGAAATGATTGAAAAGCCAGCCATTTTCAAATCCTCAAATTTTCAGATCCTCAAATTCAAAACATGTTTTTTTCCATCATCATCCCCTTATACAACCGCCCGCAGGAGATTAAAGAACTGCTGGAAACACTTGTGCTGCAAACGTACCGGAATTTTGAGGTTTTGGTGATTGAAGATGGATCGGTTAATGACGCCGAAGCTATCGTAAACAGCTTTGTTGGACAGTTGGATGTTCGCTATTTTAAAAAAGCAAACGAAGGGCAGGGTTTTACACGCAATTTTGGATTTGAACGCGCCAGGGGCGACTACTTTATCATATTCGATTCGGATTGTTTGATCCCTGCAGATTACCTGCAGATTGTAAATAATTCGTTAACCGCAAATTACCTTGATGCCTACGGCGGGCCAGACGGAGCACATACCTCATTTACGCCTACGCAAAAGGCTATCAGCTATAGCATGACCTCCCCTTTTACAACCGGCGGCATCCGCGGAAATAAAAAAGGGATTGGGCAGTTTCATCCACGAAGTTTTAACATGGGTGTATCAAGGCAAGTGTGGGAGAAAGCAGGCGGTTTTATCATCACCCGCCTGGGCGAGGATATCGAATACAGCATCCGCATCCATTCCCTTGGTTTTAAAATCGGGCTGATACCCGACGCCATCGTTTACCATAAACGCCGTACCAATTTTGTACAGTTTTTTAAGCAGCTGCACTTTTTTGGCAGGGCGCGTATTAATATTTATAAGTTTTTCCCGGGGGAGTTAAAGGCGGTGCACTTTTTCCCTGCGGCGTTCACACTGTTCCTGCTATTCACGCTCATTTTCAATCTATTGGGATGGCAGATTGCCAAACTGGGTAACTTTATAGTGTTGTTTATCATTTTGTTAATATTTTTTCATGCATGGTGGAAAAATAAATCAGCAAAAATCGCATTTTTGAGCATTATAGCTGCCTTCACTCAACTAACAGCCTACGGGATAGGATTTATGCAGGATTTTTGGAAGCGGGTAATTTTTAACAGATCATAATAACCTATGTACCACACCTTTTCTGTTGCAGAAACCATTAAAACTGCATGGAATATTTTAAAGAAAAATTTTGTGCCGCTTGTTGTGTATTCGGTTATTTCGCTGTTTATAAATGAGGTGCTTGACTTTTTTAAGACTTTTTTCTTAATTGGCGATTACCTTACTACCACTATTTTCTTCTTCATAGCGTTGATAACGCAGTGCTTTATTGGTTTAAGCTTTTACAAACTCATATTAACCTTAATGGACAAGGAATATTATGAGTTTGAATTTAAAGATATTTTGCCATCGGCTAAAATGACATTTAACTTTGTTATTATCGGCTTTTTAACAGCTTTTTTCGTTGCAATATTATTCTTCTTCTACGTATTGGCCCAACGGTATCTGGGGTTGGAAAGCATATTTCAGACGATAGAATTATTGATTATCCTCTATATAAGTCTGCGCAGTATATTTTGTATCTGCTTTATTGTTGACGATGATTCGGCGCCTATAGAATCGCTCAAACAAAGTTTCGAAATAACCAAGGATAACTTCTTTAAAACGCTTAGCATCTTTATTATTATAATAGGCATACTCTTTATAGCATTGATACCTGTTTTCCTGATCATAAATTTAACCGGACTTGATGAAAAGGGAGGGTTCATATTCAGGTTAGCTTTTTATTGCTGGTTTTTGCTAACCTTCCCTTTTATCCAGGTAATTATTATGGTTACCTACCGTAAATTAGTTTACAGCCACCTGGATGTAGACGATGACCTGTCCGAAACCAATTAACAAATGGGCCTTAAATCTGTATTGAGCAAAGTTTTTGCAGCCCTGGTAAACAGGGAGCTTAATCAGCTGCGTAAAAATGCCCTTATTTTGCAGCAAAATACATTTAGCAGTCTTATCCACAAGGCAAAGGATACCGCCTTTGGTAAAGCGTATAATTTTTCACAGATCAACAGTTACGAAGATTTTAAGCGAAACGTACCTATTCATGATTATGAAGACCTGCGCCCCTATATAGACAGGATTGTAAAAGGCGAAGAGAATGTACTATGGCCGGGCAAGCCAAAATACCTGGCCAAAACATCGGGCACAACATCGGGTGTAAAATATATCCCGATATCAAAAGAAAGCATGCCCCAGCATATTAAAGCCGCCCGAAACGCGCTGCTTGCTTATATCCACGAAACCGGCAACGCCGATTTTGTGGATGGCAAAATGATATTCCTGCAGGGAAGCCCGGTTTTAGCCGAAAAGAATGGCGTTTCAACAGGAAGGCTTTCGGGCATTGTTGCTCACCATGTACCCGCCTATCTTCAAAAAAACAGGCTGCCCAGCTACCAAACCAATTGCATTGAAGATTGGGAGCAAAAGGTTGACGCCATAGTTGACGAAACTTTTAATGAAGATATGCGCCTCATTAGCGGCATACCGCCCTGGTGCCAGATGTATTTTGACAGGCTTTCGGCAAAGGCCGGCGGCAAAAAGGTGAAAGATATTTTCCCTAATTTCAAATTGTACGTGCATGGCGGCGTAAACTACGAACCTTACCGCGCCCGGATGGAGGAAAGTATTGGTTTTAAAATTGATTCTATCGAAACTTATCCCGCATCAGAGGGCTTTATCGCTTTCCAGGATTCGCAAAAGGAGAACGGTTTACTTTTATTGGTTGACTCAGGTATATTTTACGAGTTTATTCCTTCTGATGAATATTTTAACGAGCATCCAACCCGCATCAATATCAAAGATGTGGAACTGGAGAAAAATTATGCGCTCATTATGAATACCAGCGCCGGCTTATGGGGTTATAGCTTAGGGGATACCATTAAATTCATATCTAAAAACCCTTATAAAATCATTGTAACCGGCCGTATTAAACACTATATATCGGCCTTTGGCGAACATGTTATTGGCGAAGAAGTAGAACATGCTTTAATGAGTGTGGCAAAGGCCGAGGGTGTTGATGTAATTGAATTTACCGTAGCGCCACAGGTTAACCCGCCGGCCGGGCAACTCCCCTACCATGAGTGGTTTGTTGAGTTTGGAACACTGCCCGCCGATCTTCAGGCCTTTGCCATAAAAGTGGACAAAGCCCTGCAAAAGAAAAATATTTACTATTTTGACCTGATTGAAGGTAACATTTTGCAACCTTTGATCATCCAAGGCCTACAAAAAAACGCGTTTATAAATTACATGCGATCGGAAGGAAAACTGGGGGGGCAAAATAAGGTGCCAAGACTATCAAACGACAGGAAGATAGCAGATGGGTTAAAAGCGTATATTAAGCCCCTCTAAATCTCCCCTAAAGGGGAGACTTGAAAAAGGCAAACAGGCATAACAGAAGCGTATTATAATTATATTCGCAAATCAAAAAAGAGTGTCATGGTTAATCGTAAAATTTAACGAAACCATGAAAGTGAGATGGCACTAAAAAATAAAGACTGTCATTCTGAGGAACGAAGGATCTATTCACGAACTTTTCTATCGGTCATGCATAGTTGATAGATCCTTCATTCCTAAGGATTACAGGGAAATTGGATATGTGACGGGTAGTCCGCCGAAGCATAACGTGCAAAGGCCTGTCTGCGTGTGTTTTGACAAGCTTAGGATGACCGGTATTTTTCTTATATAAAGATATTATAATTGAGTAACCAGATAAAAAACATTGCCATTTTAGGCTCAACAGGCAGCATAGGTACCCAAACACTTGAGGTGATAAAGGGTAACAGTAACCTGTTCAGGGCTTTTTTACTTACAGCACACTCCAATGCCGAGCTATTAATTAGCCAGGCTATTGAGTTTGTGCCGGCGTATGCCATTATATGCGATACCGGCAAATACCTGCAGGTAAAGGAGGCCCTGGCCCACCTGCCTATCGAGGTGCTTGCAGGCCACCAGGCTATAATTGATACCGTTACCCATCCTAATATTGATGTTGTACTTACAGCAATGGTTGGCTTTGCAGGTTTGGAGCCGACGATTGCTGCTATAGAGGCGGGTAAAGATATCGCCCTGGCCAATAAAGAAACTTTAGTAGTTGCCGGCGAAATTGTAACCACTTTAGCCAAACAGCATGGGGTTAACATCCTGCCGGTAGATTCTGAACACTCGGCCATATTCCAGTGCCTTACGGGCGAGGAAAACAACCCTGTAGAAAAACTGATCATTACAGCATCCGGCGGCCCTTTCCGTGGCCGCAGCGTTGATTTTTTGACCGGTGTAAGCCGCGAAGACGCGTTAAAACATCCTAACTGGGTAATGGGCGCCAAAATCACCATTGATTCGGCATCGCTCATGAATAAGGGCCTGGAGGTGATTGAGGCCAAATGGCTTTTTGATGTAGATGCAGATCAGATTGACGTGGTGGTTCACCCGCAATCTATCATCCACTCTATGGTGCAATTCAGGGATGGATCAATCAAAGCCCAAATGGGTTTGCCGGACATGAAACTACCCATCCAGTACGCCCTTACCTACCCTAACCGCGTTCAAAACGATTTTAAGCGCTTTGATTTTACCGCCTACCCTAACCTGACTTTTGAAAAACCAGACCTGGAAACTTTTCGTAATCTTGGCTTAGCTTATGCTGCGTTAAAACAAGGTGGTAACATGCCTTGTATTATTAATGCGGCCAACGAGATTGCCGTTGCAGGTTTTTTAACCAACAGCATCGGTTTCCTGGCCATGAGCGATTTGATTGAAGAGTGTATGCAGCAAATCGCCTTCGTATCGCAACCAACCATAACCGATTATTTGAATACCGACAAAGAAACACGCATCTTTGCGCAAAATTTTATACAAAAACTGCCGTTAAAGGCAATAAACTATTAATAGATAAATATAACGAATGAGTATAGTGATCATGGTAGGCCAGCTTGTACTGGGCCTTTCAATTTTAATCATCCTGCACGAACTGGGGCACTTTTTAACGGCCCGGGCTTTCGGGATTAAAGTAGATAAATTTTACCTGTTTTTTGACGCGTGGAATATCAGCCTGTTTAAATTTACGTATAAAGGTGTTGAATATGGCATTGGCTGGCTGCCTTTAGGTGGCTATGTAAAAATTGCCGGTATGATAGATGAATCGATGGATACCGACCAGATGGCCGGTCCGCCGCAACCCTGGGAGTTCCGTTCAAAACCAGCCTGGCAGCGTTTAATTGTAATGCTGGGCGGTGTTACAGTTAACATCATACTGGGCATTCTTATATTTTGGGTCCTGACTATCCGCTTTGGCGAAAGCTATATTCCTAACTCAAGTGCGCAATATGGCATTGTACCAGGCGTGGTCGGCAAAAAAATAGGCTTATTGCCGGGTGATAAAATTACAGCTGTTAACGGTAAAGAGATTGTACGTTTTGACGATTTAACAAGTCCAAAAGTATTACTGGAAAACACGGTATTCACTGTAGTGCGCGGTGCCCAAACATTAAGCATTACGGTACCGCATACTATATTAAACGATTTAGCCGATCATGGTATCGAAGAATTTATAAGCCGCGTACCACGTACCAAATTTTCTGTCGATTCGGTTTATGGCAATGCTAAAAAAGCAGGCCTAAAAAAAGGCGATAGCGTAGTGGCAGTAAACGGCCAGCCTGTTGTATTTTTTGACGAGATCCAAAGCCAGCTTGCAGCAAACAAAGGCAAACTGGTTGACCTGGGCGTAAAACGCAACAGCACCATTTTGCCAATAAAAGCGCAGGTTACCGCCGATGGCACTATTGGTTTTGCAAGGCCCAAAAGCGATTTCCCGGAAGTAAAAACCATAAAATACGGTTTCTTTCAATCTTTCCCTATCGGTGCGACAAGAGCTATCAGCACATTTACTGATAATGCCAAAGGCCTGGGTAAAATATTTAAAGGTGATGTTAAGTTCAACAAAGCCGTAAGCGGCCCTGTTGCTATAGCAAACCTGTTTGGCGGTACTATTGACTGGGTGCACTTTTGGAGCCTGGTAGGCTTTTTATCAATGGTATTGGCGCTGATGAACCTGTTGCCTATCCCGGCGCTTGACGGTGGTCATGCCGTGTTCCTGATTGTGGAAATGATAAAAGGCAAACCACTGAGCGATAAGTTCCTGGAGCGCGCACAAATAGTGGGCTTTGTGATACTGGTTACCCTGATGGTATTTGTTTTTGGAAACGATATTGTAAACAAGGTAATGAAAAAATAGGCTGAAAGCTATAAATGAACAGCCTGGGGATTTAATCTCCGGGCTGTTTTTGTTCATGACCGGGCATGCCACATCCAACTATATTCTCAATTTTAACGTATCGGTATGCTGCATAATTTCCGATATTTACCGATAATGTACACTCTTAAATACAAAGAATTTTCTGAAGCATTATACCAGGCGTTGGAAGCCGATCCGTTTTATATCGCGCTGCTGCGGTTTATCCCGGGCAATGATGAAAAACAGGATGCCCTTATAAAATACCTGGATTACTCTATGTACGAGGCAAAAGAATACGGCTTGTTGTTTATTCGAGGCGAACACAGGTACGGCGCTGCCATCTGGAGCAAACCTTTAAATGCTGACGTTGAATTGGCAAAGCATCAGTATAAAAAAGAATTTTTAAAAACTAATTTAGGCAATGACGCCCTTGATACCTATTTGCAAATAACCAATTTCATGTCCTCAAACCTGAAGGGTCTTATTTCCGATGATGCATGGTACCTTTCGATAGTTGGCATTAAACCAGAATTCCAGGGCAAAGGCTTGGGCGCCCAACTGATAAATGAGGTGCTGAAAGAAACCGACAAATTGGGTTTGCCCACTTACCTGGAGACTTTTACCCCCAGAAACATTTCCTTTTATAACAGGCTGGGATATCAAGCGGCGGCTTCCTTTTTAGAACCGGTTACCAGTGCAACTTATTGGGTATTGGTTAGGGAGGCCCAATCTTAAAACATAAAAACGCCCAACATAACGCGGAAGCCCCGATTATTTAGAATTGGGATAAAGTACTTTGATATAGCCGATAATGTGGGTATACACACTTATATTTGCCCCACATGAAACCAACAAAAAGCTTTTTTAAACCGATAGGCATTGCACTACTATTGGCAACTATTTTTAGCTGCTCAACAGTTGCCCAAACTCCCGATACAGCAATTACAGTCCACATCGACTTAAACAAAACCGGGCAGGTAATTGAAAACATAGGCGCATCCGGTTGTTGGTTTTCTGAAGGGATTGGGAAATACTGGCCCGCCGAAAAGAAGGAGGCTATTGCCCGTTTATTATTCAGCAAACAAAAAGACAAGTTGGGAAACCCATTGGGAATTGGTTTATCGGCCTGGCGTTTTAACATTGGCGCCGGAACTGCAGAGCAAGGGGACAGCAGCGGAATTAAAGATTTCAGGAGGAGATCTGAGTGCTTTTTAAGCCCAAACGGCAATTATGACTGGAACAAACAGGCCGGTTATCAATTCTTTTTAAAAAAGGCACATGATTATGGCGTAGAAACACTCATAGCCTTTTCAAACAGCCCACCGATACAATTTACGCGTAACGGGCTGGGTTATAAAACAGAAAAAGACTTTACCAGTAACCTGAAGGCCGATGCCTATAGCGCCTATGCCAATTTTTTGGCTAAAGTGATCAGCCATTTTGATAGTGAAGGCCTTCACTTCAGCTATATCAGCCCGGTTAATGAGCCCCAGTGGGATTGGTCGCGCCCGTATATGCAGGGCGACCAGGAGGGCACGGCATGGAAAAACGACGAAATATACCATGTGGTTAATGAACTTAACGGTGTTTTAAATAAAGAGAAATTAAACACTAAAATTTTGATAAGCGAAGCGGGCATGCTCAATTACCTGTATTCGGGTAGTGGTAATTCAACAAACCAAATTCAGCGTTTTTTTGGCACAAATAGTTCATTATCTGTTAAAGCATTAAACCATGTACCGCCAACAATTGCCGGCCACAGTTACTTTACCGAAACTACCGACAGCGCAATGGTAGCTACCCGGAGCCAACTGGCCGATACCGCTAAAAAATATGGTGTGAACTTCTGGCAATCGGAATACAGCATGTTGGCCGATGGTTTTAAAGAAGGCTCAAATGGTGACCGTAGCGCGATAGATTGCGCATTGTTTTTGGCAAAAGTTATTCACTCCGATTTAACAGACGGTAATGCTACCGCCTGGCAATTTTGGAATGCCTATGAACCAGGCAGCGCCGATTTTAATACACGGTATTACCTCATCGCTTTAAACCCCAAACCCGATTTTAAAGACGGCGAATTTACGGTAACCAAAAACCTGTGGGCCCTGGGCCATTACAGTTTATTTGTGCGCCCCGGCATGGTTCGCGTACTTACCGGCACAGCGCCGGCCACACAAAGTAAAATCCTGGTTTCGGCATGGAAAGGTGCGAACAATAAACTGGTTATAGTAGCTGTTAACCGCGGAACGACCGATACAAAGGTAAACCTCGATTTAAAAAACGCCACCAAAAAATACAAAACGCTTAGCACTTATTTAACCAATAGGGATAAGTCCGTAAATATGCAGGCTTCTCAAAATAAGTATACCCCCGGAGTTTTACTCCCCGCACGATCGATATCAACATTTGTACTGGATTGATAAAAGAGTTAGCCACCGGTAAATGGAGAAATGAGTGCTACCCGGGCTTTTGGTCTTGATATTAAGTCAATATTGCGATATTGTTAAAACTTTTGGAGATGTTCGTTGTCCCCTATTTGAACATTCTTTTTCAAATCAGGACGATATGGCTCTTAATAACGATAAATATACCGGTAAACCCATTCAAGATGAACCCACCTATATTCAAAAAGTATGGCAAACCGTGGCCATTGTAGCCTTGCTGGTGGTAGTGATACTGATTGCCCGGGTTGCTTTTAACGTATTATTAATGGTTCTCGCCGGCGTGCTCATCTCCGTTTACTTTCATGGCCTGGGCGATATGATCCAACGGAAAACCCAATGGCGCCGCCGGACATGCATGATTATTTCTATCGGTGGCACGTTTGTGTTGCTTGGGGTACTGTTTTGGTTTATGGGGTCTAAAATATCAAACCAGGTAGCTATATTAAGCGATACGCTTCCGCATACAATCAGTAATGCCAAACTAAAACTGGCCGAAACCCCTATCGGAAGAAAAATCCTGGAATACCTGGCTGATGATAACTCAGATGCCTTAATGACTACTGCCAAATCCTTCTTTAATACCAGCTTCGGTGTGCTGGGCGATATTTATATCATCCTGTTCCTGGCGATATTTTTTACCAGCAACCCTAACCTGTATAAAGATGGCATGATAAAATTAGTGCCCGAAAGCCGCAAACCGCTCGCCCACCAGGTGATAGATAGGATTAGCTTCGCCCTAAAGGGATGGCTAAAAGGAATGATGTTATCTATGGTACTGGTATTTATTTTACTTTCTATCGGGTTAGGCATCATGAGCATCCCTGTGGCTTTGGTGCTTGCCCTGCTTACCGGCCTGCTTAAACTTATTCCCAACTTTGGATCATTGGCAGCCATGATTCCCGGCGTATTACTGGCCTTAACCATCAGTACAAATACTGCTATAGTAGTAGCATTAATGTATATGGTTACTCAAACTATAGTAAGCAACATAGTAACTCCTATCATCCAAAATAAAATGATAAACCTGCCGCCAGCCTTAACCATACTGGCGCAAGTATTAATGGGTACATTATCTGGGGTTTTGGGTATTATTTTGGCGGTGCCCTTACTGGCTATCGTGATGATTTTGGTTGATGAGTTGTATGTAAAAAAAATAACAGATCTTGATATTGTAATTGTGCCTGAAAGAGGCCAACCCTAAACACAAAAAATGCGCTCCGGATCTCATCCCGAAGCGCATATTACTAATCAACTAAATCCAAATTTCTCAAGTTTGGAAGTTTTTTATCGGCATTGCTGTAGTCAAACCTAAAATAAGATTACTGTACTGCTGGGGTGCCTCCCTGCTATTCTTTAAAAACACGCGCCAAATATATAATATTTTGATATTCAGAAATTTGCAAAACATGCAGTTATTTTAGCCCTGCGGAAACGTTACAGTACGCGTGCGTTTCTATAGCTTAAATTTGGGGGTCGACCAAAATACAATCGAAGCGAAAACCGATTGAGGAAGTTCGATTTAATTTTAAAAGAAAGCGATCTGGTGTTATAAGATATTGTGGGGCAAATAATCATATATTTATCGCACAATAAAAATTAGCCATACAGATTATCTTTTCACCGTTCTTATAAATGTTATAATGAAAATAAAGTTTTTTTGCCCGCGCTGGGGTTCTGAACAATTGCCCTGGGACGAATTTTGTTTTAAAGTAAAAGAAGCCGGTTACCAGGGCGTTGAAGCATCTGTACCTTTTGATGAACAGGAAAAAGACATCATTTTAAATGCGCTTAAAAAGCATAACCTGTTATTGATTGGCCAATATTACCAGTCGTTTGAAGAAGATTTTGAGGTGCATAAAACCAGTTTCCGCAAGCACCTGGAAAACACAATAAAAGCACGGCCGGTTTTAATTGATTCGCAAACCGGAAAGGATTATTTCACAAGCGAGCAAAACAAAGCGCTTTTTGCCATAGCCAACGAGATTGCCGTTGCAAGCGGCATTACCATTGCCCATGAAACACACCGGAATAAAGCGCTATTCGCCGCTCATATTGCTAAGCAATTGCTTACAGATAACCCCGATGTTTTAATAACCGCAGATTTTTCGCACTGGTGTAATGTATCTGAAAGCCTGCTGGAACAACAACCAGAAGCGGTTAAAATAGCTGTCAGCCGGACTGTTCATATTCACGCGCGCGTTGGCCATGCCCAATCTGCACAGGTTTCTGATCCAAATGCCCCCGAATGGCAACCAGAGCTGGATGCACATTTGCAGTGGTGGGATGCCATAGTAAAATCGCGCCTGCAAAACGGCGCCGGGTTATTAACCATTACACCCGAGTTTGGCCCTTCCCCTTACATGCCTGTACTGCCTTATACAAAAATGCCGGTATCAAACCAATGGGACATCAATGTTGGAATGATGCAGTTACTTAGAAAGAGATATGAGTCTTAAGTCGGAAGTTAAACCATCAATCTAAAGTTTGAATTGCCTTTTTTGACTTAGAACTTAAGGCTCCGGACTTAGGACTTAAAACACGAAGAGCCTGTCGCGTTAAACAACAGGCCCCCATGCGTACTTGTTTACTTTATATAGATCTTAGTTAAGATTAAGATTGATACGGCTGTTGCCCCTTACCTCAAACGATGAACCGCCGCCATTCAATTTGCCTTCTATTCTTTCTTTTTCTTTAGTACCGCTAAAGTTTGATGTAAAGTTGGCTTCTACCTTATCAGCACGCATATCAAGGTCAAGGGCCGACTTGGATGGCACCGAAATATCAATGTGACCCGAACTTACATCGATTTTAACGTATTTGCCCACACTGCTAAATTGCGCATGAAAGCTGCCACCACTGGTTGAGGCATCCAACGCGCAAGCAAGGCCGTTAAGGTTGATGCTGCCACCTGATGTACCTGTTTTTAACTCGCCTGCGATATTGTTGGCGCTGATGCTGCCACCGCTGGTGTTGGCATCAATAGTTCCCTTTAAATCGGTAAGATGTAATGAGCCACCCGAGGTTTCGAGGTGAATTTTTCCATTGCAGTTACTTGCCTCAATACTACCGCCGCTTGTTTCCAAATCAATGCTTGATCCCGAATTGCTTACATGAATGCTGCCGCCTGATGTTTGGCCTTTAATCATCCCTGTTAATTTATCAACATGCAAACTGCCGCCGCTTGTTTCAAATTTTTCGGTACCATCCAAATTATCCAGGTGTATGCTGCCACCGCTGGTATTCAGGCTGGTGTTAACATTTTTAGGTACAAATACTTTAAAGCCGATGCTTAACGAATTGCGCCAGTTAGAAAAATTATGTTTGTTTTTGGCAGTAGCATGAACCTCGCCACCACTAACGGTAACGCTTAGATCGTAGTTTTCCAGACGCTTTTGAATTTCTTCTTTTGATATATTGCCGATTCCGTTATTTCCCTGGATATAAACCTCAACGCGTGGCGATTCGCCGGCGGCACCGCTTACGGTAATACTTCCGCCCGATGTGTTTACAAAAACATCTTTAACAGCTCCGGAAATTGGTTTGGTCATGTATGGGATTTTGGAGTCTTGCGCAAAAACAACACAGCTTTGGCAGGCAACAAAAAATAGCAGTAAGTGCTTTTTCATAATGTTTTAGTTTGGTTTATCTATAAGACAACATCTTGAAGAAATACGTTGCACGCAAAAGAAAATAAAAGCCTCACCTAAATCCTCTCCAAAGGAGAGGACTTAAAAACTACATTTAACATTTCCCGCATGCAAATCAAGAATTCTCAGGGTGAGGCTCCTACTCTGATCTCAAACTATCCACCGGATTTGCCAGCGCAGCCTTAATTGCATGGTAGCTGACAGTAATAATGGCCGCTAATACAGCAATGCCGCCCGCGGCGGTAAATACCCACCAGGGTATAGTGATACGGTTAGCAAAATTCTGCAGCCAGTTGTGCATTGCCCACCAGGCTACCGGCGAAGCTATAATAACAGACAAAAGCACCAGTTTTAAAAAATCCAAAGAAAGCAGTGTACTTATTTTTGACAAGCTGGCACCTAATATTTTACGGATGCCAATCTCTTTGGTGCGCTGCTCGATAGTGAACGCCGCAAGCCCAAACAAGCCCATCGTAGCCAATATCACCGTGATGTAAGTGAATAAGCTAAAGATGGCGGCCAATCTGTCTTCGGCCTTGTATTGCTGGTTAAAAGCATCGTCCATAAAAGTGTAATCAAAAGGTGTATCCCGGTCGTATTTTTTATAGATACCCTGCATTTTGGCTAACAGGGTTGGCAAATTGGTATGGGGATTTATTTTGACGAAAAGGCTGCATCCGGTCTTTTTCCAAAAGGATGAGGTATCGGGAAGTGTAATTAAAGCAAAGGGCCTTAACTCATCTGCCATTGAGCTAAAGTTGAAATTTTTAAGTACACCCATAACCTGGAGATTGTTATTGCCATCACTAATGAAACTGCCTACCGGGTTTGCGGGTAAATGCAGCTTCCCTATAGCCAGTTCGTTAATAACCACTTTATTGCGGCCGGTAATTTCGGTATTTGGCGCAGGCTGATATTTCCATTTTAAGCCAAGAACAGGGATAAAGTTATTATCGGCAACTAAATTGGCTATAGGTATACTTTTCTCTTCTTTGGTTTTGCCGGCAGCAAAAAACATATCGTAACCTTTGTACATGGCATAATGTGATGTAGCTACCTCACCGACACCTGCCAAATCACCAATGTCTTTTTTAAAAGCCTGGTAATTTTTCACCAGGTTGGTACCTACGGGCAACATTACAATATTATCCCGGTTGATACCAGTATCAGCATGCCTGAAATAGTAAAGTTGCCGGTCGATAATAATACCACAAATAATCAGCCCTACCGATATAGCAAATTGCAAAGTGGTAAATACTTTGCGTACCGCGGTACCGCCGGCCTGCCTGCTCATTTTGCCTTTGAGTGTAACCACCGGCTTGAATGCCGACAAAACCAGCGATGGATAACTACCAGCTATTAACACAGTTAATACCAGCAGAGCAAACAACAGCCCCAAAACTACCGGGCTATATAAAAACGAGTTATCGATCTTTAACTGCAACACATTTAAAAACCAGGGCTTGCAAAGGTAACAGAGGCAATAACCCAGCACGAATGAAATGCCCGCAAACAAGGCAGACTCTACATAAAACTGCATAGCTATACTAATACGGCTTGCCCCAGACACCTTGCGCACCCCCACTTCCTTGGCCCTTAAAGTAGCCCTCGCAGTAGAAAGGCTCATGTAATTAACCAATGCCAGCAGTAATATCAACACAGCCACCAACGGAAAAATCTTTAAATACCTGGTGTTAGATGAATCGCCAAAGTTCATGTGCAGGTGGGTATCAGTTATTGGCGATAAAGTATAAATCATCTCGCCCAGGCTTTTGTCTTTTTTGGCCATTGCCTGCAGGTTACGCCTCAACGCGGCAGTGTCCGAAGCATGTTTTAAAAGCAAATTCAACCCAAATGAGCCAAAACTTATCTCTTGCGAACCTGTATACATTGATGCTTCTTTCATTGAAAGCAAACTTGTGTTAGACGCTACAAAGTTGAAGTCGATAGATGAATTTGACGGGGCATTTTCGGCTACCCCGGTAATGTGGTAAGTATAGGCACTATCTGTTTTTATAATAAGTGTTTCGCCCACAGGATTCGTGTTACCGAAGTATTTTTTTGCGATATCCTTTGAAATTACAACAGAGAATGGCGCTTTAAGTGCTTCCGATGCTTCTCCTGACAACAACTTAAAAGAATAAAAATTAAAGAAACCCGCATCCGCGAAGATCAGTTTATTTTCTGCGAACTTATTTTCGGGTGATGCAGGATTGCTCACCACCATTGGCCTGAAATAAACCATTGTTCGCATGTAATCCTCCACTACAGGATTGTTTTGCTTTACGATAGGCCCGGCAGCGTAACTCATGTAGGCCATATTCATAACATTTCCCCCCATCTTTATAGATGCCCGGAGGTTATAAATCCGCTTCCCGTTTTTGTGGAAACTATCGTAACTCATTTCATGCGTTACATACAACATGATCATGATACAAACCGCAAGCCCCACGGCCAAACCCGTAATGTTGATAAAGGTAAAACCCTTATTCCTGCTCAAACTCCTGAATGCAATTTTGATATTGTTCATTGGTTCACTGGTTCATTAGTTCATTGGTACTTATCCCTTCAATTTTAGCTGCAACATCCAGCAGCTTGCTAATACTGTTAACAGCCAACTGAAAACTGCTAACTGCCTACTCACTCTTCAGGCTTTTTACCGGGTTGGCCAACGCGGCTTTGGTTGATTGTATGCTTACCGTAACAGCGGCTACCAATAAGGCTGCAACACCTGTTACTATAAACACCCACCATTGTATATCAATACGATAGGCAAAATTCTGCAGCCATTTGCCGGATATGTACCAGGCAATGGGTGATGCAATAACCGTGGCAATAATCACCAGCGCTAAAAAATCTTTGGCTATCAGCAAAATAATATTGGCAATGCTCGCACCCAACACTTTGCGGATGCCTATCTCTTTGGTGCGTTGTACAACGGCAAAGGCTGTAATGGCAAACAAACCTAAGCAGGCCAACATTATAGCCAATGCAGAAAAGGTAGTGAATACACCTGCCGTACGCTGTTCGGTACGGTATAACGCATCATAATCATCATCCAAAAAGCGATAATCAAACGGACGGTGGCTAACCCTATCTTTCCATACCTTACCAATTTGTGCCAACGTTGCGGCTGTGCTATTCCCATCTATCTTCACAAACATCCGGTGTAGCTGTTCGTTGTCCAGGAATAAGATCAGGGGCGTGATCTGGTCATGGAATGATTTAAAATTAAAGTCTTTTATCACGCCTTTTATTGTTCCGGTTACCCCCTTTGATATAGTTTTGCCAATAGCCTGCTCTGGAGTCCAGCCTAATGCTTTTACCGCCGACTCATTCAGCATAAAGGTGTAATGATAATTTTTACGTTGATTTGTAGTATCCAGCAATAGCAAATCCGCATGGGTATAATCACTTCCCGAAATTAGTTTGAGCCGCATTGTTTTTATAAAATCCTCGTCAACAGGGATAGCATTTACAGAAATATTTTTACCATCATTGGTGTTTATACCATCGCCCCAGCCAACATTTATAGGTTCGTCATTAGCAGCCGCTACTGATTGCACACCGGGAATACCGCTCATTGCTTTTTTTATTGCATCCAACTGCGGTAACATCTTCGCATCTATAGGCAGTACTACCATGTTGCTTTTGCTGTAACCAATATCCTTATTGCGGATGTATGATAATTGCTGCAGTATCACGATGGTAGATATGATCAAAAATACCGAGATCGCAAACTGGAAAACTATTAACGATTTACGTACATTTTGACCGGATGTAAATGAGAACCCCGATTTTAATATTTTTACCAGCTTAGCATTTGATAATAACAATGCAGGATAAGCCCCCGCTGCAAAACCTACCAATAAACTTAATGCCACAAGGCCCAAAAGTATGAGGGGGTTGACTAAGGTGGCAGCTTCAAGTTGTTTGCCCGATATTTGGTTGAACAAAGGCAAAACCAACGCCGCCAGCGCAATGGCCAATAGTGCAGCTATAACCGCTGTAAATACGGATTCAACAATGAATTGCCAAAATAATTCGCCATTGCCGGCACCCATAACTTTGCGTACACCAATTTCGGCACCCCGGCCTGCGGATTGGGCGATAGCAAGATTAACATAATTTACACAACCTATTATCAATATTAATAAGGCTACAATTAAAAGAACGTAGATGTATGTTATGCTGCCAACCGGCTCAAATTCATCAGCCAGGTTTGATTTTAAATGTATATCTGTTAAAGGCTGCAAATTGTAAGTAAGATAATGGTTGCCATCCATTTTTAGTTCTTTTTTGCTTACCGTATTCACCATGTAAGCCGATACCTGTTTTTGCAATTCAGCAGGTGAAGCTTTATCGTTAAGCAGCAAATAAGTCATGTTATTGGCTGTCCACCATTGCTCCGGCCCGTTCATATCCATATAAAGACTAAATGGCAGTACAAAATCAAACTGTATTTGCGAATTACTGGGCACATTTTCAGCTATTGCCGATACAGTGAAGTTTTTTGAGCCAACTTTCAATACTTTGCCCAATGCATCCTGGTTGCCAAAATATTTCGCAGCCGATTTTTGAGTGATCACAATTTTATCCGGAGCACTTAAAGCCGATGAGATATCGCCTTTAGCTAAATTAAATGAAAATACTTTGAAGAAATTAGCATCGGCATATAAAATGCCTTTTTCGTCGAATACCTGGTTATTATAACCAATTACCCTGTTTGATTTAAACGTTCGTACATAATCCTTCACCCTGGGCAACACCCGCTTAAATTCCGGGCCAGCTTTAGTACCGCTAACGGCTATGCTTTGTGGTCCATCAGCCGTGTTATATTCCATAGTTGCCCGCACTATCCTATCGGCGTTAACGTGAAACTTATCGTAACTTGTTTCGTGCTTTACGTAGATGCCTATAAGCAGGCAGCTGGCAATACCAACCGTTAAACCCAGGATATTTACAAACGCATAAAGCTTGTTCTTTTTTAAATTACGCCACGCTAATTTGGTATTCATATTTTTTAAATGATAATTTCTAAATCCTAAACTCTAATTACAAAACCTTAAACTTTAAAGTTCCAAATCCCAAAATCGAAACCGTATTTGTCTTGATACTTACTACTTGATACTAAAAACTTACTCGCTCCTCAAACTCCTTACCGGGTTCATCATTGCTGCTTTAAGCGACTGGAAGCTAATGGTTAATACGGCGATGATAAACGTGATAAACGCGGCTAATACAAATATCCACCAATGCAAAGGCGTTTTATAAGCAAAGGTTTGCAGCCATTTATTCATGCAATAGTAACCAATAGGCATTGCTATAACTGTTGCCAGGAATACCGGTTTAAGCAGATCTTTCGAGATCAATATCAAAATGCTTTGTACCGATGAGCCTAATACTTTACGCACACCAATTTCTTTAGTGCGCTTGACTGCTGTAAACGATGCCAGGCCAAATAAACCCAGGCAGGCGATGAAAATAGCCAGGCCCGAGAAAATAGTGAGCATGGTTTGCTGCCTGATATCTGTTTTATAGGTAGTGTCAAACTTCTGGTCTAAAAACGTATACTCAAATGGGTAAACCGGCGCTACTTTGGTATATATATCTTTAACCGCTGCCACCGATGCAGGGATATTGCCTGCCTTTAATTTGATAACGATCACCCTACGGTCGTCGCTTGGAGAGATCACCAGGGCGTCCATATTTTCCTTAAGGGAAAGGAAGTTAAAATCCTCTACTACACCAATAATAGTTCGCCGTTTATCATCACGCACTTTGTTTTTTATCCATTTGCCGATAGCCTGCTGCGGTAAGAAACCTAAGTCTTTAGCTGCCGTACGGTTGATAAGTACTGAGTTGGCAGTATCGGTGGCAAAAGCGGGCGAAAAATCGCGGCCGGCAATTATTTTCAACCCTAAGGTTTTTACGTATTCAAAATCGGCAAACTCTGTTCGCGACATAAAATTGGCTTGCTGTCCTTCGGCATCAAAACCATGCACATCGTAAAAACCACCGGGCTCGCCAGACATCAGCGACACCGATGAAACTGCCCCGGAGTTTTGTAATTCGTCTTTAAAAGTTTTACGGTGATCATAAATATCGTTGTTATCAATTTTTATCACCAGTGTTTGTTCCTTATCATACCCTAATGATTTGCTTTTGATATAACGCATCTGGTTTACAATCACAATAGTACCGATGATAAGCATCACCGAAATACTGAATTGCAGCACCACCAATCCCTGCCTGAAAATACTGCCGCCTTTGCCCAGCTTCAATTTACCCTTTAAAGCCTGTATAGGCGAAAACGCCGACATAAATATAGCCGGGTAGCTTCCCGCCAAAAAGCCGACCACCAAAATAACCCCGAAAAGAAATAACCAGATAGGCAGGCTATTCCAGGATACAGTTAAATCATAACCCAGTAATTGGCTATAGGATGGCATCAATACCAGGAGCAGACCAATTGATAATGCACGCGAAATGAGGGCCAGCATCAACGACTCGCCAATAAACTGCCATATTAAATGATTGCGTAACGCGCCCATTACCTTGCGCATCCCTACCTCTTTTGACCGCTCAACCGCCCTGATGGTAGCCAGGTTCATGAAGTTGATACAGGCGATGAGCATGATAAGCGCCGCTATCGAGATAAATATGAATACTACCGTTTTATCGCCATGCTTTACATTATCAAAAGCCGAATATTGCTCAAAATAAATGTCGTTAAGCGGGGTAAGCGATAAATCAAACTTAGCGCCGAATTTTTGCATATCCTTGCCCATGTACTTATCCATAAACTGGGTAAAACGACGTTCGAGCGCAGTTGGGCTGCTGTGCTCATTTAAAAGCACATATACAAACAAGCCATTGTTTATCCATACATCAAAGCCCGGATTTTTGGTATAGTTGGCTATCGGCATCACCAAATCAAAATCGAGGTGCGAGTTTGACGGCACGTCTTTGGCAACGCCCGTAACTTTCAGGTTCAGCTGCTTATCAAACTGCACCACCTTACCCATGGCATTATCGGCCGAGCCGAAGTATTTTTTTGCGGTAGTTTCGGTAAGCACCACACTATTAGGATTATCAAGCGCTGTGGCGGCATCACCCTTAAGAAGCGGGAAAGTAAACAGCTTAAAAAAGCCGGCGTCTACGGCATACACCTTCTTTTCATTAAAGGCTTTTTCACCAAAAGATACCAGGTTATTTTGCGGCGATACCCGCACTGCCATCTTAATATCCTGCGGATAATCGTTCAGCAATGCCGGCGCATACGGGCCCGACAGGTATGGGACCCTCGGTTTCGCCGGATCGAAGCCCCGCATTACCCGGTAAATATTTTTGCCCTGCTTATGAAATTTATCTACACTAAACTCATTCATAATATACAGGAAAATCATGAGGCACACCGTAATGCCCATGGTTAACCCCAGGATATGGATCAGCGAAAAAACCTTTTGCTTATAAAGGTTTCGCCAGGCTATTTTTAAATAATTACGTATCATTTTATTTGTTCATTAGTTCATTGGTACTTATCGCTTCATAACTTTGTAGTGAGCTCCCCGCTGCTTACTGCAAACTCACAACTGCCCACTCACTACTCACTACGAAGGCTCTTCACCGGGTTACTCAACGCCGCTTTGATGGATTGAAAACTGATAGTGGCGAAAGCTATAAAAACAGCCAGGAAAGCCGATACTGCAATTACCCACCATTGAATGTTTTGGCGGTAGGCAAAGCTTTGCAGCCATTGGTGCATAGCCAGCCAGGCCAGGGGCGTTGCCACCAAAATGGCTATCAGTACCAGTTTAATAAAATCTTTGCTCAGCATAGCTACAATGGTACTTACTTCGGCACCCAATACTTTGCGGATGCCTATTTCTTTGCTGCGCTGCTCGGCAGCGTAAGCGGCAAGGCCAAACAGGCCAAGGCAGGCAATAATAATGGCCAGGGTGGTAAATACAATGGCTATGGTGCCCATGCGCTGCTCGGCGCGATAGGTGGCATCAAAATCATCGTCCATAAACGAGTAGTTAAACTCGCGGTTGGGCGCAACAGATTTCCATTTGCTTTTGACAAGGCCCATCAGTGTTGTAATGTTGGCCGTCTTTACTTTCAGGCTTAAGGCCCCTCTGTCTTCGCCGTACATCAATACTACCGGGCTGATGTTGGTTTTTAATGAATTGAAATTAAAATCTTTTATCTCCCCAACTATCCGGTATCCCTTCCAAACCTTGGCCATATTATCCTGCGGAACGTACAGCATTTTGTTAACCGGATCGGCCACATCCATCAGTTTTGCCGCTGTTTCATTAATGATCATCGACGCGGTATCTGTGCCCATTTGTTTATTAAAATTGCGCCCCTTTACCAGTTTCAAACCAAGAGTGCCTATGTAATCTTCGTCAACCATCCAGGTTTGCGCCAGCACTGCCTTCTTTTGGTCAAGGTTACGATCGGGGAAAACGCTGCTGCTGTTACGGTAGTCCATAGTTGGCAAAAAACCTGTCATGGTGGCGTTAATTACGCCCGGCAACTGCTTTACTTCGTTTTTAAATGTGGCGGCCTGTGCGCCCATTTCATAAATACCATGTATAATCATTACCTGGTTACGGCTATAGCCCAGATCTTTACTTTGGATATATTTTAACTGGTTATAAATAACCAGGGTACCAATAATCAGGAAAATAGATATCGAAAACTGGAACACTACCAGGAAACTTCTTAACCAACTACCTTTAAAACCATTGGCCAGCTTACCTTTTAACACCTCGATAGGCTGAAATGCCGAAAGGAAGAAAGCCGGATAAAAACCGGCCAAACAGCCAATAATTAATACTGCCGCCAACATGCCCGGCAACAGCCAGCTTAATGCGCCGATATTGAAACTAAATGATTTATCGGCCATGTTGTTAAACACGGGCATAAATAAATAAGCCGTAATTATAGCCAGCACCGCCGCTATAAACGTAACCATCACCGACTCGGCCAAAAACTGAAAAATAAGGTATTTACGTGGCGAGCCCAACACTTTACGTACCCCAACCTCGCGCGCCCGGTTTGATGACCGGGCGGTAGATAGGTTCATGAAGTTTACACAGGCTATAAGCAATATAAAAATAGCCACCGCTGTAAAAATGTATACGTACTGAATATTGCCATTGGGCGCAAGTTCTGATACAGCGTTTGATTTTAGATGAATGTCTTTTAACGCAATTAAATTAAGCTGGTACTTATTACCTGCTTTTTCAAACTGATCGAAAGTGATGTGAAGTATACTTTGCAGCTGCGGGCCGGCATACTTACGCATTAGCAATGGTAATTTGGCTTTAAATTTCTGCGGATCGGCCCCTTCACGCAATAAAACATAAGTATTAAAATTGTTGCTGAACCAGGCGTCATCCTTACTTTCGGCAAGGGTGCTCATTGATAAAAAGAAACCGAAATTAAAGTGCGACTGCTTCGGGATATCTTTTATAACCCCGGTTACTTTATAAAGTATGCTATCATTAAATGTAAGCGTTTTGCCAACTGCCAGTAACGGATCATTAAAATAACGCCTGGCAACGGTTTCATTAATTACCACGGTATGCGGGTCGACCAAAGCCTTATGCGGGTCGCCGGCTATCATCGGGAATGTAAACACGTCAAAAAGTGTAGCGTCGGCAAACAGCATCTGGTTTTCCTTAATATTTTGGTTGCCTTTCTTTACGTTGTAGCCTCCCCTGTTTATTAGCCGCACGGATTTCTCTACTTCGGGCAAATCGGCCACTAAAGCTGCCGCTAACGGCGCGGGCGAACTGGCGTACGACTGATCGTTGCCACCAAACTTGATATCGTTATTGATTCGATATATCCTGTCGGTCTTTGTATTAAACCTGTCGTAACTCAGCTCATCTACCACATAAAAAACAATCAGCAAACAAGTAGCCAGCCCAAGGGCCAGCCCCAAAACATTAATAGCCGTAAAACCCAGGTTTTTCTTGAGCGTACGAAACGCCGTTTTAATGTAGTTTTTTATCATCCTATTGGTTCATTAGTTCATTGGTACTTATCGCTTCATAACTTTGTAGTGAACTCCCCGCTGCTTACTGCAAACTCACAACTGCCCACTCACTACTCACTACGAAGGCTCTTAACCGGGTTGGCCAAAGCGGCTTTTACCGATTGTATGCTGATGGTTAGCAGGGCTATTGCCGTTGCACCAAAGCCGGCCATCAGGAAAATCCAGGCGGTTATGGTAATCCGGTAAGCATAATCCTGCAGCCATTTGTCCATGGCGTAATAGGCCACAGGCACCGCTATTAAAATAGAGATCGCAATAAGTACAATAAACTCGGTAGTCAGCAACCTGATAATGCCTGCAACGCTTGACCCCAATACCTTGCGGATGCCGATCTCCCTGGTCTTTACCTGTGCCGAATAGGTTGCCAGGCCAAAAAGACCAAGGCATGATATAAAAATAGCAATGGCCGAAAACACGTTAAATAGCGAGCCTGTACGTTGCTCTGTTTTGTATAGCTGGTTAAACGAGTCATCTAAAAAAGTATAGGAAAACGGCGAATCGTTATTGTATTGTTTCCAGGAAGTAAGCGCGGCTGCAATGGCTTTTTGTGCATTGGCACCAGTGGTTTTAATGTATATTTTGTAGCAGTCGTCGGCACGGTAGTACAATACCGCCGGCTCAATTTTTTTACGCATAGATGCGAAGTGAAAATCCTTTACTACCCCGCTAATGGTACCCTTCATTTTTTGGATGCGGATATTTTTACCTATCGGATCCTTAAGGCCCATAGCAGATACCGCGGCCTCGTTTAGTACAAAACGGGTAGTATCAGCAATAGCCCCGGTAAAGGCTGCCCCCTCCTTCATTTTTATTTTAAAGAAAGATATAAAATCCTTGTCGGCAGCAATCGGATGAAAAAACAGGTTGGCTTTGGCTGGTTTACCGTCCCAGTCGTTATCGCCTGTCCAGTTATCGTTTTCAATAATATCATTGCCAGACCGGGTTACCGATATAATACCGGGCTGCTTCAGCAACTCCTGTTTAATGGCATCGTAATGCGTTTTCATATCGCGCATATTAAACACAAACACGTTTTCTTTATCATAGCCAAGATCCTTTTTCTGGATAAAATTGAGCTGCCTGCCAATTACCAGGGTGCCGATGATCAGCACGATAGAAACGCTGAACTGAACCACAACCAGTACCTTCCGGAAAACGGTATTTCCTATACCCGTAGTTACTTTACCCTTAAGCGCTTTTAATGGCTCAAAAGATGAAAGCAACAAAGCCGGGTAAATGCTTGATGCTGCTAAGGTGCCTATCAGTGTAATTACCACATACATCCAAACCTGGTAGTTGGTTACAGATAGTTGCAATTGCTTGCCCGAGAAGTTATTGTACATAGGCATCAGCACATACATTAAAATAAGGGCAAACAGGGTTGATATGGCAAACAGTAAAGTAGTTTCAATCATAAACTGCATAAATAGCTGCAGTTTACCGGCGCCTATTATTTTGCGCATGCTTACTTCCTTGGCCCTTAACATCGATCGTGCTGTCGAAAGGTTTACGTAGTTGATGCAGGCTATTACCAGTATCAAGATGGCCACAATGGCAAATGTGCGTACTGTTTCAATACCTCCGTTACTGCCATCGGCTTTGTACAAATGCATCTGGAACAGTGGCTGCGCAAGGTAAGGCACGGGCGCATCTACCGGGTGTTCGCGTTCATGTATTGCACGAAGCTTTTTGGTAACCTGGTTAATATCGGTATTGGGCTTAAGCAACAGGTAAGTATCAAATGCAAAATTGGCCCAGTCGCCATCCATCGAAGAGATGAACGTTTTATTGTCGTAGCTTAATTTCCTATCCATGTAGGCCAGCTTGTTAAACCGGCTCATGGGCAGCAGGATGTTATATTTTAGGGTGGAGTTTGCAGGATAATCGGCAACTACCCCGGTTACTTTCAGGTTTTCGTTTAAGCCTAAAACAACCACCTTGCCTATAGGGTCTTCGTTGCCAAAGTATTTTTTGGCTATAGCCTGTGTTATCACTACCGAATTATTATCCGGGAATGGTTTTTTCTTATCGCCTGCAACCAGCTTAAAATCAAATACAGAAAAGTATGAAGGATCGGTAAAAGCAAAATTATCTTCCCTGAAATTCTTTTCCTTGTATTTAAACGGCGCTACGCCAATATTCCTGATCCGCACGGCATCGGTAACCTCCGGCATCTCGGCTTTGGCGTAAGTAGCAAGCGGGGCAATAATCGAGGTAAATATCTGTTTGCTTTCATCAGTACCGCCCACAATGCCAACGCGATATATCCCGGGCCCTTTTTTGTTGAACGTATCAAAACTCAACTCATCCTGCACCCAAAGCAGCATAAACAGGCCAATCACTAACCCAAAGGTTAACCCCGCCACATTAATGGCCGCGTAAAACTTATTGTTTACAATGTTACGCCAGGCTGTTTTAAAATAATTTTTTATCATTTTGTTTAGTCATTAGTCATTTCGCTACGCTGTCATTGGTCATTGGTCATTTCGCTGTTATTGATACTTTAAGTTGATTTACTTGCCGCGAGATAAGCACCAATGACTAATGACCAAATCATTCACTTTTAAGGCTCTTCGCCGGGTTAGCCGTCGCGGCTTTTATTGATTGTATGCTTACTGTAACAAGGGCTATCGCGATAGCTACTGTGCCTGCTATGGCAAATACCCACCAATGGATGTTAATACGATAGGCAAAGCTTTGCAGCCATTGGCCCATGCCGTACCAGGCCAATGGCCATGCTACTATAGTTGATATTAAAACCAGCTTGATTAAATCTTTTGACAACAGCCCAACGATAGAGGTTACACTTGCCCCCAACACCTTGCGGATACCTATTTCTTTTATCCTTTGCTCGGCAGTAAACGTTACAAGGCCAAACAGGCCAAGGCAGGCTATGCTGATGGCCAATATGGTAAATATGAACAGGATGTTGCCTTGTTTTTGTTCCGACTGGTATTGTTTGGCAAAGTTCTGATCAAGAAAGTTGAATTCTGCTTTGCTCTCGATATCAAAACGACCGTATACTTTGCGGATATAATCAAGCGTTGCCGGGATATTAGTTTTGGCTATCCGCACGTATAAATTATCCTCGTCGTTTGCTTTGGCCGGCATCTGCAGTACCATAGGCTCTACTTTATGCTGTAACGAGTAGGTGTTAAAATCCTTTACCACGCCAATAATGGTTTGCGATATTACATTACCCTTCTCATCAACACCCGTACGCACCCTTTTGCCTACAGCATCCTTCCAGCCCATTTCATTTACCAGGGTTTGGTTTACTATGATGGCTTCTTTTTGATCAGTAGCCATCGATGGCGAAAAATTGCGCCCTTTTGCCATTTTTATTTGCAGTGTAGGGATAAAATCCTGGTCAACAACCAGGTTTTCTACAATTTTCGATTCGGGGTTTATTTTACCATCGGGGCCAAGGTTAAAATCGCCACCGCCAATGTTGTTATTACCAATTGGGTTACCGGCTATGCCAACGCTTTCTATAGCCGGGTTTTGCAGCAATTGACTTTTAAGGGCAGCTATTTTTGTACGTGCCGATTTATCGCCGATGTGAAAGGTGAGCACCTGGGCCTTGTTAAAACCCAAATCCTTGTTCATTACAAAATTTAGCTGTTGATAAATTATACATGATCCGGCTATCATTACGATGGTAACAATAAACTGAAATATTACCAGCGATTTGCGGAATAATATGGTAGCCGATTGACTGCCCACCTGTCCTTTGATAGCAGATATAGTGCCGAAACCCGACAGGAACAACGCCGGATATAAACCGCTAAACATGCCGGTAAAAAACGAGAATATGGCTAAAGCTGCAATAGTTTCGGCCTGTCCGAATTGGGTTAGTATTAATGTTTTGCCCGATAACCGGTTAAAATAAGGCAGCGCTACTTCAATTAGTACCACAGCAACAACTGTAGCAATAACCGTTAACAAAACAGATTCGGCAAAAAACATCAGCATCAATTGCTTTTTACTGGAACCAATAACCTTGCGCACGCCTATCTCTTTCATCCTCACCGATGAACGGGCTGTTGCCAAGTTTACATAATTGATAACCGCGATTACCAATATTAGCAAAGCCACAACGCCAAACACGTACACGTAGGTAATGTTACCGTTGTTGCCAATCTCGTAACCAAGGTTTGATTTTAAATGGATATCCGTAAGCGGCTGAAGCTCCAGCCGGTACTTCATAGGGCCAAGGTCGGCGGTAAGATACTTTTTGTGAAACGCAACCGAACCGGCCTCTATCTTTTTAAAATCGTCATGATTTTTTAGTAGCAGGTAAGTATATATGCCCGAGTTGCCCCACCTATCGGTATAACCCGATGGAAATGAGCGCAAAGCCGCAAATGAAAAATGCGAGTTTGCAGGTACATCCTCAATCACCCCTGTAACCGCGTTTGGCTGATCATTAATGGTGATTGTTTTATTAAGCGCATTATCTGCATCGCCAAAAAGTTTAACAGCCAGCGTTTTGGTTAAAACCACAGTTTGCGGCTTTGACAAGGCCGAACCTGCACCGCCTGATAAAAAGTGGTGGCTGAATATATTAAAAAAGCCATTATCGGTAAAAAGGATGCCGCCTTCATTTACCTGCTTATCGCCGTAAACTACTTTGCCACCGCCTTCTGCGTCTATACGGACAAAATCCTCAACTTCGGGATAGTCATTTTTTAAAGTAGGGCCATAAGGCGGCGATGTAACGGCCAGGTTAAATTTACCGCCATTCCACTCGCCATGCTGCGCAACCCTAAAAACACGATCTGCCTTTGCATGATAACGGTCATAGCTCCATTCATCAGCTACGTATAAACTGATAAGCCAGAAGGCAGCCACACCAATGGCCAAACCGCTTACGTTGATGATGGAGAAAACCTTATGCTTGAGCAGGTTTCGCCAGGCTATTTTTATATAATTTTCCAACATAAGTCCAATTGTTTGGCGTGTGTACTATTTAAATACTAAAACCCGTACCAATTACATAATTAATTAATTATCAATTATTTATAAAAATAAAAAAATTATAAACCGTACGAAAGCGGACGGTAGCCGTGCACTGGCGAACAGATGAATGATCCATTTTGAATAGCTATACAGGTTTATTTAGTGCTAAGTGAACTAGAAGGGTCAAAACGCCCCATAGCAGAATTAACACACATAAAATTGATTTTAAGATCAATATAAAGAATAGCCAAAAAAAAAATCAGGTGCAATATGCAACCTGATTGACAATTTACTCTTTATTCTTACTTCTCGCCTATTCGCTTCTTAAACTTTTAACCGGGTTGCTTAACGCTGCGCGGATGGCCTGGAAACTGATGGTGCCCAGGGCGATAACGGAAGCTAGGATGCCGGCGGTGGCGAAGATCCACCAGCTGATATCAATACGGTAGGCAAAATCATTGAGCCAGCTATGCATAAACCAGTACGCCAGAGGCGATGCGATAAAGAAAGATATGATGACCAATATGATAAAATCCCTGGATAACATATTTACAATGCCGGGTACTGTGGCGCCCAATACCTTGCGGATGCCAATTTCGCGGGTGCGCTGCAGTGTGCTGTACGATGCCAGGCCCAATAAACCAAGGCATGATATAAATATGGCCAGCACAGCAAAGTTGAGGAACAGCTTGCCAAAGCGCTGTTCAGCCCGGTACTGCCGGTCAAAAAATTCATCTAAAAAGTAATAGCTGAACGGCCTGTTCGGAATTAACATCTTCCATTTATTTTCAATGGCGGCCAGCGTTGCCACGGTATTTTGGGTTGACATTTTTACCGAAATTAAAGAGATGTTCTTCATTTCAATGCGCATGCTTAACGGTTTAATAACTTCCTGTAATGACCGGAAATGGAAATCCTTCATCACCCCAACTATTTTGCCCTCGCGGCCCCATTGTTTAAAGCGTTTGCCAATGGCCTGTTGTGGTGAGCTATAGCCAAATAATTTAACTGCAGCCTCGTTCAATAACATGGCCTGGGCGGTATCTGTGCCAAACTCACGGGAAAATGACCTGCCTGCTACCATCTTAATCTTAAATTGGTTTACATAATCCCAGTCGACAAAATACAGATCGAGATTAGCTATCTGCAAATCGCCCTTTTTATTCTCAATCTCGGAATAGGCACCGGGATTGCCGCCGCCCGGAACGCTTGATGACATCGCTGCTGATTTTACACCAGGAATTGATGTAAGCGCTTCTTTAAGTGCCTTGCCGGCGGGATCATCGTTGGTATCCAAAACGAGCATCTGATCTTTACTAAAACCAAGATCCCGGTTTTGCATAAAGTCCATCTGGGTGTAAACTATGATAGTACCTATAATAAGGAATATCGAAATAGTGAATTGGGCTATTACCAATGTTTTACGTAACACATTTCCCTTTTTACTGCTCGAAAATCTGCCTTTTAACACCAATACCGGCATAAACGACGATAAAACCAACGCCGGGTAAATACCGGCGATAAGCCCTATAGCCACAGATGTGCCCAGCAAGATGGCCACATAATACCAGTTAGAAAATATACCCGCGCTAATTGTTTTACCGGCAAGCTGATTAAATAACGGTAAGACTAAAACCGAAAGTATGATGGTAAGTACAAATGCAATAAGGCAAAGTACTACCGATTCGCCGATAAACTGGCTGGCCAATTGTCCTTTTTCGGCGCCAACCACTTTGCGGATGCCAACCTCTTTGGCCCGTTCAACAGACCGTGCGGTGGTTAAATTCACGAAGTTGATACAGGCTATCAATAATATAAATATGGCTACAACAGTAAATATGTAAACATTGTTTATACTTCCTGATTCCTGTCCACCGCGTTTGGAGTACAGGTAAACCGTTTTTAAAGGCTCTAAAAACAGTTTAAAAAACATGTGTTGTTTCTTTTCCTCTTCGCCGTTGCGACGTTCTAAAAAAGCGGGCAGCTTAGCTTCAAGGTTTTTAAAATTTGTGCCGGGTTTTAACAGCAAATAGCTTGATGCTCCAAAATTGCTCCATTGGTTATCCAGCCCCTTGTTAAACTTCTGGGTAAGCGAAACCATAGATATCAGCATATCTGCTTTAATCTGCGAATTTTCGGGGATATCCTTCATAACCCCGGTAACTTTGGCCGGTATATTATCGCCGGTAACCAACACCGTTTGCCCTACCGGGTCGGTATTTCCAAAGTATTTTTTTGCTGCCGATTCGGAAAATACGATTGTGGCTACTTCCGACAATGCTGTTTTGGGATCACCTTTCAGCAGTTTAAAATCAAAAACCTTAAAAAATGCGGAGTCGGCAAATATGGAGTGCTCTTCCTGGAACTTAATATTACCCTTTTTTACGAGGAAGCTTCCGCCGCTTATCCGTACAAACGATTCCACTTCCGGAAAATCGGCTTTAATGTTTGGAGCAAATGGCCATGCCGTAACGCCCGTATTGATGGTTTCGGTAGGTGTTTTAATATCTGTAACCAGGCGATAGATCCTATCGGCCTTTGTATGCATTTTATCGTAGCTCAGCTCAAAGCCTACATACATAAATATAAAAAAGCAGGCTGTTATCCCTATGGATAAGCCTGTTATATTGATAATAGAAAATGCTTTATGCTTCCACAGGTTGCGCAAAGCTATTTTGAAATAGTTTTTTATCATGTTATTTAGTCATTAGTCATTTCGCTGCACTGTCATTAGTCATTGGTCATTGGTCATTTCGCTATGCTGTCATTGGCGATTGGTCATTTGCCATTTCACTGCGCTGTCATTAGTCTTTTAAGTTGACTTATTTACCACCAGATAAGCATCAATGACCAAATTATCATTCGCTTCTTAAACTTTTCACCGGGTTAGCCAGCGCGGCCAGCACCGATCGGTAGCTTACCGTTATTGCCGCTATCACAAACGTGAACAATATGGATTCGACGAAAATTTCGGGCCCGATGGATATCCTGTATTGGAAATCTTTTAAATAATTATGCATGGCCCAATACGCCAACGGCGAGGCAATAACAAATGCAATCACCAATAAGATCGAAAACTCTTTGCCAAAAACCCATAGCACAGATGAAATGCTTGCACCTAAAACTTTGCGTACGCCAATTTCTTTTGTTTTACGTACAGCCATAAATGAAACTAAGCCATACAAGCCAAGACAGCCTATCGCTATAGCGATGCCCGCGAAAGCTTCTATGAGTGTTAGCAGGATATTATCCAATTCATAAAATTTCCTGATACTATCGTCCAGAAACTGATACGAATAAAACTCTTCGGGAAAGCCCTGATTCCATACCTTTTCAAAGGATGCTAACGATGCCTTGGCATTACGCATATTCATTTTGATGGCAATGGTAGAATAACCTTTATAATTTGGCATAATGCACACAGGCGAAATTTCACTGTGGAACGAATAGTTGTAAAAATCCTTCACCACACCAACTATGGGTGCAGTTGTACCTTTACCATTAATCGATAACATTTTACCTATCAAATCCTGCGGCTTCATGTTTAGTTTTTTGGCTACCATCTCATTCACTACAAACTCGCGTGTGGTATCTGAAGGAAAGAAATTGCGGCCGGCAACCAGTTTCAACCCAAAGGTTGAAAGATAGTTTTCATCTGCCGATTTAACGTTGATACTCCAATGCTCCTCTTCGGCCCGATGGTCAAAATTAACGCCTGTACTGTTATTGGATTGCGACGCGGGAGGCCTATAGCAATAAGTCACCTTTTCGACACCTTGAATTTGGTTTAACTGATTTTTCATGGTGCTTAAAATGGCCTTATTGTCGTTTTTGGGGATGGGTAATAATACAATAGCATCCTTGTTAAAGCCCAAATCGGCAGTTTGCGAATAATGCAGCTGCGACACTATAATGATAGTGCCGATAATCAGCACCTGCGAAATGGTAAATTGGGTAACCACCAACACCCTGCGCAATGAAAATCCACCGATATCCTTTTGCGAAAGTTTACTTTTAAGCGCCTGAATAGGCTGAAACCTGGCCAATACCAAACCCGGGTATGACCCCGATAAAAACACTACCGCAACGCCAATTAATACAATAAAAACAGCTAATTCGCTTTTATTGAATTCCATTTCTGACTGAAACAGGTGATTGATAGCAGGTAAAGCGATATACGATAAGCCTATAGCAACCAGTATCGCAAATATCGTTATTAAAGCTGTTTCGGCTATAAATTGCCAAAACAACTGGCCGGGCATACTGCCCAAAACTTTTCGTACGCCAACCTCTTTTGCCCGGTTAAGTGCCTGCGCTGTTGCCAGGTTAACAAAATTTACACTTGCGGTAATAATCAGGAACAGGCCAATAAAGAATAGTGCCCAAAGGTACTTTTTATCGGCATAGCCATTCAGTTCGGGGTTAAAGTGCATATCGTTAAGGGGTTGCAGCTTAAAAAACCAAACTTTTAAATCGCGGCCTGTGTAATGCTTTTTAACAATTTGTGCGGTGGTTGCATCTACCTGTGCCTGGGTTACCCCTTTTTTTAATTTGGTGAATACCTCGCTCCCGCTATATACACCACCCCAATTCTCTTCGCGCCGCTTATTGCCGGTGTACTCGTCCATGTTACCGTACGATACATAAATCTGTTGCCGGCGATCTGTATTATTGGGTAAATCCTTCAAGATACCGGTGATCGTAAAATTCACCTTATTATCCAGGCGAAACACTTTGCCAATGGCGTTATCGTTGCCAAAATATTTTTGTGCTATTTTTTGTGTAACCAACGCCTCACCCGGCGCAACCAGCATTTTCTTTTTATCGCCTTTAATTAAGGGGAAGTTTAAAATATCAAAATATTCCGGCTCGGTAAAAGCCACGCCGTCATCTTCCTGGAATTTTTTAACCTCCGTGCCGTTTGTTATGGTGATAAGGGTACCTGTGAAGTTAATTACCCTCGCGGTTTTTTCGCCGATAGTAAAGTCATTCCTGAAGGTTTTTCCTAATGGTTGCGGCACGCCGTTTGATTTTCCAATGCCATCGTCATGCCATTCGGTATACAAACGGTATATCCTGTCCGAATCTTTATGAAAAGTATCGAAGCTTAGGTGATAGGTAACCAGTGTAAATATCAGGATACCACAGGCAATACCCAACGCCAAGCCAATAACACTTATAGTGGCATAAGCCTTGTTGCGTTTTAAATTCCGCCAGGCAATTTTAATATAGTTTTTTATCATTTCGTTTAGTCAATTAGTTATTTCACTTTACTGTTATTGATGATTTATATCGTATACTCGTTAAATTATTTGCCGCTGCGTTCAATGAACTGACGACGTTGGGCTAATGACCTCATGACTTAAATCACTCATTTCTCAAACTTTTAACCGGGTTACTTAACGCAGCTTTTATCGCCTGGAAACTTACAGTTGCCAGGGCAATAAGCGCGGTTGTAATACCCGCGGCAGCAAATACCCACCAATGAATGCTTACCCGGTATTGATAATTTTGCAGCCAGTTGGTGGTGGCCCACCAGGCTACCGGGAATGCTATGAGGCATGAAATACCTACCAATTGTAAAAAATCTTTTGATAATAAGCCGGTTAAACCGGCAACGCTGGCACCCAAAACTTTGCGGATGCCTATTTCCTTTATCCTCCGCTCGGCAGTGTACGCGGCCAGGCCAAATAAGCCCAGGCAGGATATAAATATAGCCAGCGACGCAAAAACGCCTGCCAGTGTTCCGGTAAGTGTTTCGGTTTTAAATATCAGGTCAAATTCGTCGTCAATAAATTTATAATCGAAGGGATAGCCGGGATTATTTGATTTAATTATACTGCCAACTTTGCTCAACACATCCGGCAAATTTGCTCCGTGTTTAAACCTTATGGTTAAAAAGCGGGCTCCGTCGGTATGATTATATAATAACATGGGGGCACTGGCGGCGTACATATCATTGTAGAGGAAATTTTTAACTATGCCGGTTACAGTTAATCGTTTTGAGCCACCTTCTGTTATAATAGCTCCAACATGTCCTTGTTTACCCATTTGTTTGGCAAAGGCTTCGTTGATGATCACGTTATTATTATCAGTAGTTTCATTTGAATGGAAATTCCTGCCGGAAGCCAGCTTCATACCCATGGTTGATAAAAAATGGTCGTTAACATTCTCCAGGCTTATCAATGGATTTTTTGATGCATCCTTGCCTTCCCACGAGTAATTATCGGTATTGCTCCAAATCTCTAAAGCGGGATAGTCACTCAACGCAGCGTCCTCAACTAAACCTGTTTCTTTTAATTCGTTGTAAACTGCAAGGAAGTGGTCAACCAGTTTACCTTGCGTGCCGATGCTAATCAGGTCATTTTTATTAAATCCCAGTTTGCGGTTTTTTACGTGCTGTATCTGTTGATAGATTACCACAGTACCGATAATCAAAATAATCGAAATTGAAAATTGAATAACCACCAGGCTTTGCCTGATAAGGCCCGAGCTTGTACTTGACTTTATTTTGATACTTTTTAACACCGTTATAGGGTTAAAAGATGACAAGTAAAAAGCCGGATAGCTACCTGCAAGTAAGCCTGTAATTGTACCTATCGCTATCAAGTAAATAACATGACCGGCAGCAAACAGGTTAAGGGCCAGCTCTTTTTGAACCAGGTTATTAAAAGCCGGCAGTGTTAAAGCAACCAATAATACAGCCACGGCGACTGCTATAAATGACATAATCAATGCTTCGCCAATAAACTGACTGATGAGTTTACCTTTACCAGCCCCCATCACCTTACGCACTCCAACTTCTTTGGCCCGCCTTTCTGACCGCGCTGTTGCCAGGTTCATGAAATTGATACAGGCTATGAATAATATGATGAAACCAATAATGGCAAACAAACGAACATACACAATGCGACCGCCATCCATTTTACCATCGGTGAAATTATTGTGCAAATTCCAGTCGTTCATAGCAAAAAGAAATGATTGCGTATTGTTGCCCGTTTTTTTGGTTCCGATGTAGTTAGCCAGTTTTTTATTAATTGCATTAACATCGGCGTTGGGCTCCAACTCCAAGTAAGTATGCGCCCAGTTAGCACCCCAATCTTTCATCCAGGGCTTTTTAGGGTCAATATCGTTTAATGGCGCCAGCCAATGAAACTGCATTGTCGAATTTTTAGGCAGATCATTTATTACACCGGTAACAGTAAAATCCTGCTCATTATTCATCTTAAGCGTTTTGCCTACCGGGTTGGCATCGCCAAAAAACTTTTTGGCCATGGTTGTATTAATCACCACCGAATGCACATCACGGAAAGCATTATTGGCATCGCCATAAACAAAAGGTAGTTTCAGGATCGAAAATATCCCGGCATCAGCATAATCTCCTTGTTCGTTAATTGCTTTATCTCCAAGAGAAAACAAAACATCACCGGTACCGCCCGATCGGGCAGCTGTTTTTATACCTGGGATATCCGCGACTAATGATTTGGCCATAGGGCCTGGCGTAGCGTGAAAAGTAGAAACCTTACCTTCATAGGTTTGATTTTCATAGATAACATAAATGTTATCCCTTTTTTGAAAGTTATGGTTAAAAGTAAGCTCGTCCTGAACCCACAGAAATATAATAGATGCACAGGAAATGCCTATTGCAAGCCCCGCGATATTCAAAAAACTGTAAGCCTTGTTTTTTAACAAGCTACGAAATGTTGTTTTCAGGAAGTTCATTATCATGATAATTAAATTCTAAATCCCAAACCCTAAAAATTACCAGTCCTACACAAATCCTAAATTCTAACTTGCTTGCCCAATTCTACTCACCACTCACCACTCACCACTCACCACTCACCACTCACCACTACTCGCTACGCAAGCTTTTCACCGGGTTGGCCAACGCCGCACGCACGGCCTTGTACCCTACCGTTACCCAGGCAATGACCACTGATGAAGCCATGGCCAACAGGAATATCCAGGCGCTTAACGATATGCGATAGGCAAAGTTTTGTAGCCAGCCGGTCATCACGTACCAGGCCAATGGCATGGCAATTACAAATGAGATAACGATAAGCACCACAAATTCTTTAGAAAACAGGTAAACAATACTGCTTACCGATGCGCCTAATACTTTGCGGATACCAACCTCTTTCGTGCGTTGCACCGCCATAAACGATACCAGGCCGTATAAACCAAGGCACGAAATAAAAATAGCTATGCCGGCAAATATTTTGTAAACCATGGCCATCTGGTTTTCTGCCTGGTAAAATTTAGCAATATTATCATCCAGAAAATAGCCGTTGTAAGCATATTCGGGGTAAGTGTTCTCCCACATTTTTTGTAATTCGGCAACGGTTTTACTTAAGTTTTTGGTCTGGATTTTAATGGCAACATTGCCTTCAAATTTTTTTGCAGGGCTGATAACAATTGGCTTTACAGTTTCGCGCAGCGAGTTGGTTTTAAAATCCTTCACTACACCGGTTATAGGCATCCACCTTCCATTGCCACCCATTCGTACGGTTTTACCAATTGCGCTTTCGGCATTTTGGATTCCCAACTTATGGATAAATGTTTCGTTGACCACCACCTGCCTGGCAGTGTCGCTTACATCATATCCTCTGCCGGCGGTAAATTGGAGCCCGAAGGTTTTAAAATAGTCGGCATCGCCAAATTTTAAATAGGTATTAAAGCCTGGATCTTTGGTGTTGTTATTAAAATTAAAATTGGTGCCCCAGTTGTTTTCTGACGAAGGTGCATCCGAGCTAAAACTAACCGATTTTACAGCAGAATTTTGCATAAGCTGTTGACGATAGGCTACCATTTTACCCAGACTGATGCTATCGGTGTAGCCGGGAATAACGAGTACCGCTTCTTTATTAAAGCCAAGATCGGCCTTGTTTACAAAATCCATTTGGTTCATGGCCACTATAGTGCCAATCATTAACAATTGAGATATCGCAAACTGAGTAATAACCAGCGCCCTGCGTAACGGAATGCCGCCAATTGAAGCAGCGGTGATCTTATTTTTCAAAGCTAAAACCGGTTTGAAACCTGATACGACCATAGCCGGGTAAATGCCCGACAACACAATGACAACTATCATTACAACAAGTAAAAACAGCAGGTTTTCGGCAGTAAATAAACCAATGCTTTCGGGTACATTGGCAATGCTTTTAAGTTGTGGCATAGCCAACTTTGCTATACCTAAAGCCAGCACTACGGAAAAGAAAACCACCAGCGTAGTTTCGCCAATAACCTGGGCTATCAATTGCTTACGTGTGCTTCCTAACACTTTGCGGATACCCACTTCTTTTGAGCGGCCAACGGATTGCGCTGTAGATAGGTTTATAAAATTGATGGAGGCCATTACGATAATCAGTAATGCGATGAGCGATATGGTACGCAAAGTGGCGTAACTCATGGTATGGTCTGCCAGCGGGTTACCAAAACGGGTGTCAAAATGAAACAGTGATAATGGTTGGGCCAGGATGTGGGTTTCAGAAATTCCTTTTTTAAAGTGCTTGCGCGAAAAAGCTTCCAGCTGCTTACCAACATTATCGGCGGTAATATTGGGGGGCATTAGCATAAACACCTGGTGATTGCTACTTGTCGATCCCCATTCGCCGCTGTAGTTGTAATCTTTGCCGTGCGCTTTCCAACTCACAAACGATACCATTATTTTAAACGGAAAGTCGGTATTAACAGGCGCGTCTTCAATAACCCCGGCAACTTTAAGCGTTATAACGTTGTCCATTTTAAGGGTTTTGCCAACTGCATTTTTCCAGTCGCCAAAGTATTTATTGGCCATGCTTTTGTCAATCACTGCCATATCCGGATCTTTTAAAACCGAGGCGGTGCCGGCCAACCATTTTGAACTAAAAATGTCAAAGAATTGAGGTTCAATGAATAAAACGCCCAGGTTTTCGGTAAATTTTTTATCGCCTGAACCTGTGCCTGCAACTTCGGGAACGGTTATCTGGCTGCCGTAGCTGCTGTTTAAGGCTGCTACCTTTGCCTGCGGAAAATCTAACCGAAGGGCCTCAGTAGCAGGCACTGCAATACCCGGATTATAAGTAAGGTCCGATTCGTGTTTTTCCTGGGTTACAACGTGGTATATGTTTTTGTAGTTGGGCTGAAATTTATCAAAGCTCAGCTCAAAATTAATGATAACAAAAATGAGCAAACAAGCGGCTATACCAACCGTAAGCCCGGCTATATTTATACTTGAATAGGCCTTGTGCCTAACTATATTACGCCACGCTATTTTGATGTAATTTTTGAACATGTGATATGCAGATTTGTACACATGGTTTAAAACACATACCAAAACATTAAATACCTGATAATAAATAAGTTATATTCGGTGAAATTTACGAACATGTTCGTAAGTGTAACAGTGGGTGTACGGTAATGATACAGTGTGAAAGGTAAAAGGCGAAAGGTAAAAAGTAAAAGGCCACATTAACCTTAAACAACCTTTCACCTTTGGCCTTTCAACCTCAACACTATTCGTTTCGCAAACTTTCAACCGGGTTGGCCATTGCCGCTTTAAGCGATTGATAACATACTGTTGCAAATGCTATCAGCACAGATAAGGCAGCAGCCAATGCAAATACCCACCATTGAATAGCTATCCGGTAAGCAAAATCCTGCAGGTATTTACTCATGGTTAGCCAGGCTATGGGCGATGCTACTACAACGGCAATAGCAACCAGTTTAATAAAATCGGCAGAGAGTAATGCGGTGATATTGGTTACCGATGCACCAAGCACTTTACGGATGCCTATTTCTTTGGTGCGCTGCATAGTGAGCAGCGATATTAGCCCTAAAAGGCCCAAACAGCTGATAAAAATGGCGATAACGGCACTGGAGGTAATAAGTTTGTTCAGCAAGTCTTCTTTTTGATAAAAATCATTGATCTGTTCATCCAGGAAACGGTATTCAAATACATTTTCTGGGAATACCGATTGAAATACTTTTTGGATTTGTGATAATGCAACAGAACGGTTTTTCAGACCGATCCTTACACCTGCGTACTGATACTGGGTGCGGAAAGTACTGATATACGACGGTTCTATTACTTTGTAAAGCGATTTGGCGTGAAAATCTTTCACAACCCCAACAATGGTACCGGGTTTATCAGTCAGGTCTCCGGCGGTAAATTCGTGGCCAATTATCTTCTGGGGATCTTTGATACCTAATTGTTTAACCAGTTGCTCGTTCACCAGGTACTCTTTGGCCGAATCTGCCTCGGCAATATTTCTGCCCGCTATAATCTGCAAGCCGAATGTTTTGGCATAGCCTGCATCGCCCATCAATGTACGGCCTACAAACTTTTCCCAATCCCTCCCCTCGTACTTTATCGATCCGCCTTTATCGGCTGTTGAGGACGGTGCCCGGTAACAAAAAGAAACAGCGCTAATAGTGGGGTTGGCCAGTAGCTGGTTACGGAAAAAATCAGTCTTACTCTTGTCAAAATCGGGCAACGGAAGCATTACTACACCCGTTTTATTAAAACCAAGGTCGGCGGTCTTTAGGTAGCGCACCTGCATGGTGATAATAATGGTACCGATAATAAGCACCTGCGCAATTACATTTTGAATAACGATAAGGCTTTTGCGGCTAAACCCGGCAGCCTTTGAATACCCGCCAACCTGGTTTTTCAACGCATTTACAGGTTTAAACCTGCTCAATACCAAAGCTGGGTAAAACCCTGCAGCAATGGTAATTATCAGCATGGATAGGGCAATAAAAACAAACAGGATTTTATCGTGCGTAAAATTAAATGTAAGCGTTGTTTGCAGCCAGGAATTTAAAACCGGTAAAAACATCCAAACTGATAAGACAGCTATCAGCCCGGCGGCCAAAACTATTAATGCCGTTTCTGTAATAAACTGGATGAATATGGCAACCGGGGTACTGCCTAAAACTTTACGGGTGCCTATTTCTTTGGCACGTTTAAAGCTTTGGGCGGTTGCCATATTAACAAAATTCACACAAGCTATCACAATAAGCAATAAACCAACAATGCTCAGCGTGCTTAACAACGATTTTTGTATTACGCCACTATACCGGCCATCAAAATGCACCTCATTTATGGGTTGCAAAAAGTATTTGAAGGTTTTTGCCGCTTCCTTATCCATCAGTTTAGGTATGGTAGCCTCAACCTTTTGGGGCGACAAATTTGGCGGTAATTGCAGAAATATAACATTCCGTGAGTCTTCCCAATACCAGCTTTCCTGGAAATCTTTTTGAACATCAGGATAAAGAGTTTTAAGGGCGGTTAACGATAAAAACATATCGCACTTAAAATCGGTATTATCCACATTATTGGCCAATACCCCGGTCACCTTAAAATTGTGCTTGCTATCCAGGCGGATAACCCGGCCAACAGCATCGTCGGTACCAAAATATTTTAGCGCCAATTTTTGGGTGATAACCGCATTATCCGGGTCATTAAATGCAGTTTCGGCACTGCCAGAGAGCCACGTATAGTCAAGCATGTTAAACCAGTGCTTATCGGCAAGGCCAACATTCTCTTTTTCATAAAACAGCTTCTTCTCCGCCCCGTTGCCTTGCGGAACCGAGATGGTGAAAGAACGCTTTTGAACCAAAACGGCCGCGTCTTTTATCTGCGGCAATGCTGTTTTAACAGCGCGGGCCAACACCATTGGCGCGCCTTTTTCATATAGTGTAGTGCCATCCTCAAGATGCAGCTGTTCAACTATTTTATATAACGATTTTTTGTTGTGATGATAAGCATCGAAACTTAGGTGATAGCTTATAAACTGGAACAGAATAATGCTGCACGCTATCCCCATGGATAAGCCGATTACATTAATAAGTGTATAAAATTTGTGCTTCCACAAATTACGCCAGGCTATTTTTAAGTAGCTTTTAATCATCGCTTTAGTTCATTAGTTCATTAGTTCAATGGTTCATTAGTGGTATTGTTCATTAGCTTTGGCATCGTCCTTAACACATCAACGCCAGTCAGGCAAAACCAATGAACCAGTGAACCAATGAACAACCTATTCGCTCTTTAAACTTTTAACCGGGTTGGCTGTGGCAGCTTTTATGGTGTGATAACCAACCGCCATCAGTGCCATAACTATAGCAATTGTTCCCGAGATAAATACCAGGCCAATATCGGGTTTTATTCGGTAAGCATAAGTCTGCAGCCATTTACCAATGCTCAACCAGGCTATCGGCGCGGCTATTACAATTGCTACCAGCACAAGCTTCACAAAATCAATTGATAGCAAAGTGGTGATTGATGTTACCGAGGCGCCCAAAACCTTACGAATGCCAATTTCTTTAATGCGCTGCTCGGCAGTAAACGTTGCCAGGCCAAATAGCCCCATACATGCCATAAATGCAATCAGGAAACTGAATAATGTAAAAAGCTGCTGCAATTTATTATCGGCCTTATATTGCTCCTGCAACAAATCGTTTACCCATCGGTATTCAAATATTTTACCTGGGAAAAATTGCTTCCATAGTTTATCAACGTTGGTTAATACCTGCTTCTGGCTACCAGGCTGCACTCTCATCAGCATACTGCCATAGGTAATTTTATTATCGGCTACAATTAGTGTTGGCGACATCGCAATTTTAAGCGATTCGTTATTGAAATCTTTAATAATACCCACCGGTATCCCGCGCATGTTTAATATAGGCTTGTTTAATTCTTTGATATTGAACGCCTGCGCTGTATAAGCTGTAATTAAAACAGGTTGCGTTTTTTGCGCTTCCTCAAACTTCTCCATACTTTTTTGCATTAATGAATCCGAGTTTAAAGCATCATTTCCAAATTTATTGCTAAACAACCGTCCCTTCTGCAATTGGAGTTTTAAAGTACTGACCAAATCCACATCAGCTTTGATATAAGTGGCCTGAATTTTATTGCCCTTTTGATTAGGATCATCAACCATTGTTGTCATAAAGCCGCCGCCGCCGGATGGGTACCAAGTACTGATACTGGCATTTTCGACGCCGGCAATTTTTAACACCTCTTGTTTAAAGGCATCGCCACTTGTACCCAAATCTGTTTCGTTAATACGCAGCAGGTTATTTTTATCGTACCCTAAATCTTTATTATTGATAAACTTAAGTTGTTTTTGAACAACAATGGTACAAATCAATACTGCTACAGATATAGTGAATTGCACGACAACCAAGGCTTTACGCAATACACCGCTACCCTGTTGGACGCCAGTATTACCCTTTAAAGCCGTTGCCGGTAAGCGCCCCGATAAAAGTAAAGCCGGGTATAACCCGGTTAATAAACTCACCAGTAAAACCACCCCGCATATTGCCGAAAACATGCCGATGTTACGGGATAGTGTCAACGTTAGCTTATATCCTAAATAGTTTTCGACCGGGTTAAGTAATATGCTGTAAACAAATATGCCTATGGCAAAAGAGATAACAAAAAACAAAATCGACTCGAACAAAAATTGGGCAATTAAATCGGACCTGGCAGCGCCAAGTACTTTACGGATCCCTACTTCGGCTATCCGTTTTAACGCGCGTGCGGTGGTTAAATTGATAAAGTTGATGCAGGCAATAATCAATAACAACACGGTGATGCCGCTGAAGATGTATACATTGCTTATTTTACCCTGTACACGCTGATATCCCCCAAAATCAGACTTTAAATAAACATCTGTTATCGGTTGGAATTCATAGCTAACATTCCTGCTGTTTTCCTTTGTAAATTGCGCGTACCATTTATTAACCTTGGCACTAAACGTTTTTACCGAAGCACCCTGTTTTAGCATAACGTATTGCGAAGCAAATGTACCAGAACCATCTTTATTAAGCTGGTTATAGTCGGCATCATGGTCTTTTAAAACCAGCATATCTGCACGTAAATGGGTATTTGAAGGAATATCTTTTATAATACCGGTAATAATATATGTTTTCCCTTTGCCAAAATCAGGAATATCCGTTATCGTTTTCCCTATAGGATTTACGTTAGCAAAATACTGCTTCCTTATTTTTTCGGTGATTACAAGGTTGGGATACCCGGGAACAAACTTCTTAGGGTTACCAAGCACTACAGAAAAATCCAGCATATCCCAAACACCCGGTTCGGCTGTCAGTGCAACAATGTTAACCCCGTCTCTGTTATCGCCCAGTTTATACCGGTCCTCGCCGTTTACCATTCTGCAATAACCCTTTACCTCCGGAAAATTGGCTTTCAGGCTTGGCCCCAATCCGGTAAAGCTTCGGGGAGATCTGTCCACTAAGTTTTTATCGCTGTTATCTACCGTTATTACCCGGTAAATATTATCCGCGTTTTTCCATTGCCTATCATAGGATAGGTCATCTATCACCACCGTAGCAACCAGCAGGCATGCCGCCATACCAATAGTAAGCCCGGCTATATTTATCAGGGAATAAACCCTGTTGCGCTGCAAATTACGGAAGGCTATCTTGATATAATTCTTTATCATATGTCAGTTCATTTGTTCACTGGTTCATTAGTTCATTGGTTGTATTGTTCATTAGCTTTGCTGATTCGATTCATTAGTTCATTGGAACGCGGGTATAGCAGATAAATCGCTATTAGTTGCAACCTGTATAACCACACAAGACCAATGAACTAATGAACCAGTGAACCAATGAACGAAGCTATTCGCTACGCAAACTATTCACAGGGTTAGCAACCGCAGCCTTTACCGTTTGGAAGCTTAGTGTAAACAGCGCAGCCAGTAACATGCCTGCGCCGCTTGCCACAAATATCCACCAGCTGATGCTGGTACGGTCGGCAAAACTTTCCATCCACTTGTTCATGGCGTACCAGGCCAATGGTGTAACGAGTACGAATGCAAGTAAAATAAGTAATATCAATTCGGTTGATAGCAGGGTAACAATCTGTGCTACCGATGCGCCAAGTACTTTACGCACGCCAATTTCTTTGGTGCGTAAATTGGTGGTGTACATAGCCAGGCCTAACAAACCTAAACAACTGATAAATATAGATAGGCCTGTTGCCCAGGTAAGCAAGGTAGACGTATGTTGCTCTGATTCGTAAAATTTTTCGATGTTTTTATCATAAAAACTATAATCAAAGTCATCATCGGGGTATAGTTCCTTCCAGGTTTTTTCCATGCTGCCAAGGGCCTTCTTCCAATCGTCGCCCCCGGCTGATTGTGGTTTTAAAGCGATATGGAAAGTACGGTTTTGATATTTACGGTATGGTATAAGTATGGCAAGCGGCTTAATGGCATCATGTAATGATTTTTGATAAAAATCGGCAACCACACCTACTATCTCCATTTTTTTATCATCGTTATAATCAAGCATTTTACCTATCGCATCTGATGGCTTTTTAAAACCGAGCGTCCGGGCATAAGTATTGTTAATTATCAAAGCCTTTGTTGAATCGGCTTGCGTGATATTGCGGCCGGCCAGTAGTTTAATATTATAAACCTTCAGGTAGTTTTCATCCCCGAATTTTTGCTGAACATCTGTTTTAACCTCCTTTTTACCGTCTTTGTAAGTGGCCTCGGTGCTGTTGGTATTGCCCGAAGATGGCGGATTACTACCAACAGCCATTATTTCAATTTGCGGGATGGCGGCAACCCTGTTTTTAAAAACCTGCTTTGTTCCTTCATTTGAATTTTTATACGGGATGGTTATATTGATAATAGCATCTTTTTTAAAACCCAGATCCTTATGTAGGGCGTAATAAATTTGTTTGCTCACCAATAGCGTAGCCATGATAAAAAACTGCGCTATAATAAACTGAACTGTAGTTAACGATTTACGCAAAAAAGCGTTACGTGTTTTACTTGTGCCCGAGTGCGCCTGGTTTTTAAACACATCAACCGGCTTATAGCCCGATAACACCAGCGCGGGGTAAAAGCCGGATAATATACTTACCACTACAACTAATGCAAGCATAAACAGCAGGATATTGCCATGATGCAGGTAATCAACCGTGATACCTTTGGGGGTAAAATCGGCAAACAGCTTAAGTATGGATGGCGCTGCCAGTAATGCTATAATTACTGCAAAAATGGTTATCAGGAAGGTTTCGCTCAAAAATTGGGTTATCAGTTGGCGGCGGGTGCTTCCCATTGTTTTACGGATGCCTATTTCTTTGGCGCGTTGCGAAGCCTGGGCTGTTGTAAGGTTTACAAAGTTGATGCAACCTAATAGTAACAAAAATGCAGCTATAACCAGTAAGCCATATAAGGTTGTCTTGCTTGCTGTGTGGCCACCATCAAAATTATTGTAATCTTTGTTAAAGTGCAGATCGCTTAACGGCTGCAAATGAAAAACCTGGGTATTGCCGGCATCTTCCTTTTTAGGCGGATGATGCTTTTTTAGCAATACATTCAGCTGCTTTTCAACATTAGCTGCCGATGCATTATCTGCAAGTTTAAGGAACAATACGGATGCAGATGTGGTACTCCCCCATTCTGTTAACTGAAGATTATCTTTGAGGGCCGGATTGTTAAGGCCAGTACTATAGGATATAAAATCATGAAAATTAAAGTCGGTGTTTTCTTTAGGAGTTTGTATAATACCGGTAACAGTAGTTTTAATGGTATCATAAGTTACCGTTTTGCCCAGCATCTGGCCGTAAGAAAGCTTGGGGAAATATATCTTAGCCTGATCTGACGTTAGCACCACCTGGTAAGGCTCGTTCAGCGCCGTTTTAGCCGATCCTGCAAGCCAGGTATAATCAAATAGTGTAAAATATCTGCCATCGGCCAGTACAATATTTTCATGGTCTTTAAACCTTGTGGGTACATTGGTGTTATTGGCAATAAATACATTCATGCCGCCATTGGTAAAAAACGGCACCACGTCTTTTACGCCCGTTACTTCGGCTTTTACAGCCCCCGCCAATGGGCCGGTAACGCCACCGTTATACCCCACATTGCCCGAAAACGAATACTCGGTAACCACGCGGTAAATCTTATCGCTGTCCCTATGGTTTTTATCAAACGTAAAATCATAATTTACAATAACGTAAATTACCAAAGCGGCACTAATGCCGATAGACAACCCTACAATGTTTATCATTGTAAACAACTTGTGCCGTCCGAAATTACGGAACGCAATCTTGAAGTAATTTTTTATCATTTTATTGGTTCATTAGTTCACTTGTCCATTGGTTCATTGGTGCCGCTTGTATATCCATCAGCCTTGCTAACTGCCCACTGCCAACTGCCTACTCACTTCTAAGGCTCCTGGTCGGGTTAGCCATCGCGGCTTTTATGGTCTGGAAGCTTGATATTATCAGGGCGGTTAACAGCATCCCGCCACCGCTTAGTACAAAAATCCACCAGCTGATGCTGGTACGGTCGGCAAAGCTTTGCATCCATTTGTTCATGGCGTACCAGGCTAATGGCGTAACCAGCGCAAATGCCAGCAGGATAACTAATATTAACTCGGTTGATAGCAGCGCAACTATCTGCGATACTGTGGCGCCAAGAACTTTACGTACCCCTATCTCTTTAGTACGCTGGTTGGTGTTATAAATAGCCAGCCCTAATAAACCCAGGCAGCTGATGAATATAGATAGCCCAGTTGCCCATGTTAACAAAGTTGATGTATGCTGCTCGGCATCGTAGAACCTGGCAATATTTTCATCAAAAAAGTGGTATTCAAAATCATCTTCGGGATAAATTTCCTTCCAGGATACTTCCATCGCGGCAATCGCTTTTTTCCAGTCATCACCGCCGGCCGATTGTGGCTTTAGTGCGATGTGGAAGGTGCCGTTATTGTAGTGGTTAAGCTCGGTTAAAATACATATCGGACTAATTGGCGCATGTAATGATTCGGCATGGAAATCATGTACTACACCGATGATCTGCATTTTTACATCTCCGTTAAAATTGTCGATGTATTTGCCAACCGCATCGGCTGGGTTTTTAAAGCCAATGGCGTGGGCGTAGGTTTCATTTATTAAAAATGCTTTTGAGGTATCACCCGGTAGTAAATTGCGCCCGGCTATTAATTTAATGTGGTATACTTTAATGTAGTTTTCGTCGCCGAATTTTTCAGCCAGCTCCATTTTAATTTCCTTTTTGCCATCGCGGAAAGTAGCCTCGGTTGAGTTACCATTATCAGACGACGGCGCATCTTTGCCCAGGCTTACCAATTGCACCTGTGGCAGGGCGATAATCTTATTTAAAAATACCTGGTTACGGCTTTCTGTGCGATTTTTCCATGGGGAATTGATAATCAAAATAGCATCCTTCTTCAACCCCAGGTCTTTATGCAGCGCGTAATATATTTGCTTGCTAACCAATACGGTAGCCATAATAAAAAATTGGGCTATTACAAATTGCGTTACCGTGAGCGATTTACGCAACCAGGCATTCCGTGTTTTACTGCTGTTTGACGATGCCTGGTTTTTAAGTACCAAAACCGGTTTATAGCCCGATAGTAAAACCGCGGGATAAAAACCGGATAACAAACTCACTACGAATGTAAGCGCCACCAGAAACACAATAAGATTGGGCTCACTTAAAAGATCTAACGTAATCCCTTGAGGAATAAAATCTTTAAACAAGTTGAGGATCACCGGCGCAATCAAAACCGAGATAACGACTGCGATCAGGGTAATAAAAAAGGTCTCGGTCAAAAACTGAATGATAAGTTGAAGCCTGCTGCTGCCCATTGTTTTGCGAATGCCAATTTCTTTGGCGCGTTGGGCAGCCTGCGCTGTTGTTAAATTAACAAAATTGATGCAGCCCAGCAATAATAAAAACATGGCAATGGCAAGCAAGCCGTACAATGTTGTTTTGCTTGCTGTGCGGCCGCCATAAAAAGTACCGTAAAGCGCATTAAAATGAACATCGCTTAGTGGTTGTAAAGCAAAGCTGCGCGTATTGCCTTTATTGGATGGCGTTGGCGGGTTATGTTTTTTCAGGATTTCATTCAGCTGCCTGGTTATTTGCGCAACTGTAGCCTGGGGAGATAATTTAATAAAAAGCTGTGATGCTGGTGTTGTACCACCCCAATGTTTCGGCCTTAATTCGTCTTGTAAAGCTTTGTTATTAGTTGCTGTTGAGTAAGATATAAAAGCCTGCGATTTAAAATCAGTATTGCCTTTTATCGGCTCTATGATACCGGTAACGACAGTATTTAAGGTATCATAGGTAATAATCCTGCCCATCATTTGGTTGTATGACAGTTTTGGGAAATATTTTTCGGCCTGATCAGTGGTTAGCACTACCTGGTTGGGGCCATTGAAAGCGGTTTTAGCTTTGCCCGCACGCCAGGTATAGTTAAAAAGCTCAAAATAGCGCTCATCGGCCAATACCACATGATCCTGCAGTTTAAATTTAACAGGCACCCCGGAGTTACCCGGCACAAATACATTTGGTTGATACAATGCAAAGAACGGGGCTGCCACCTCAACACCGCTAACCTGCGTACGCACGGCCTCGGGCAAAGGGCCGCAAACACCACGATTATAGGCCGGTTCGCCGGCATAAGTATAATTGGAAACTACCCTGTATACACGGTCGCTATCATGAACCGACTTATCAAAAGTAAAATCAAAATGCACTATCAAATAAATAACCAGCGCCGAACTGATCCCGATAGACAAGCCGATTACATTGATAAACGTAAAAAACTTGTGCCGCCAAAAGTTGCGCAGGGCTATCTTAAAATAGTTTTTAATCATTCTTTTTGTTCATTAGTTCACCGGTTCATTAGTTCATTGGTACTTATCGCTTTATAACTTTGTAGCGAACACCTCGCTGCTTACTGCAAACTCACAACGGCCCACTCACTATTCACTCCGAAGACTTTTCACCGGGTTTGCCGATGCTGCTTTGATGGATTGAAAGCTGATAGTTAAAAAAGCGATGACAACGGCTATTACACCTGCCATTACAAACACCCACCATTGGATGCTGATGCGGAAGGCAAAATCAAGCAGCCACTTGCTCATGGAGTACCATGCTATGGGTAATGCAATTACCGATGCAATAAGTACCAGTTTTAAAAAGTCTTTAGATAGTTCGGTTACTATTTGAGGGATGCTGGCGCCCAAAACTTTGCGCACGCCTATCTCTTTAACCCGCTGTGTAATGGTGAATGCCGACAAACCAAACAAACCCAAACAAGCTATAAATATGGCAATGAACGAGAATATAGTAAACAAGCTCCCTTGCTGTTGCTCACTGTTGTATAACTTTTGAAATTTATCATCCAGGAAAACATATTCAAACGGGGTCTCGGGCTGATATTTTTTCCAGGACTGCTCCAGGGTATTAATGGCCTCCTGAACGTGGTCACCATCAATTTTAACAGATAACCGGCGATAACTGTTGTTGGCGAATGACGGCATCCGCATCAGTAACGGAATGATATTTTGATGCAGTGATTCAAAATGAAAATCATTAACTACACCTATTATCTTCCCTTTTACGCCACCATAACTAATTTCTTTACCAACGGCGCTCTCGGGGGTTTGCCAGCCCAACACTTTTGCGGCCGAAACATTGATTACATAGTTGTTAGTGTCGGTTCCAAAATCTTTCGAAAAATTACGGCCTGCAGCCATTTTCATGCCGTACGTTGGTATAAAACCGTAATCGGTATTGATGTATTTTACATCTGCGTTTATCATTTTTGACGATCCGTTCTGCATCACCGAAATCCCCTGGTCGTCCAATAATCTGCCCGATGGGATCCGCGACGAACGGGATACATCTTTCACAATACCTTCTTTGGTAACCTCATTTTTAAAAACCTCAAATTGACCGGGGTTAAAAGGATTGGCTGCGGTTAGGATATGATCTTTATTAAAACCCAGCGCCTTTTGCTGCATGTACCTCAATTGCTGAAAAACAATAGTAGTGGCAACAATTAAGATGATAGATATGGAGAACTGAATAACCACCAATACCTTCCTGAACGAAATACTGCCCGATCCTACTTTAACCAGGCCCTTTAACACTTTTACGGGTTTAAATGACGACATAAAAATAGCCGGATAAATGCCGCTGATAATACCAATTACAAAAGGCATTGCAACAACGGCTGTAACTATTTGAGGTTGAAACAACAAGTTAAAAGATAATGACAATCCCGAAAAAGTATTTACCAGCGGGATTACCGCGTAGGTAATGCCAAGCGCCAGTATCAACGAAAATGCGGTTATCAATACCGATTCGCTTAAAAACTGGATAATGATTTCCTTTTGCTGTGCGCCAATAACCTTGCGGATACCTATTTCCCTTGCCCTTAAGGCCGAACGGGCGGTTGACAAATTCATGTAATTGATGCAGGCAATAAGCAGGATAAACAACGCAATGGCCGAAAATATCCATACCCTTTTGATATCGCCATTTTGGTCAAGTTCATCATCAAGATGAGAATGCAGGTGGATACTCAGGAATTTTTGAAACGACAGTTTACTGTTCTTTGATTCGCGTGTACCGACGTACTTATCTAAAAAAGCAGGGAACTGCGCAGCCACTTTATCTACGTTATATCCTTTGGGGAACAACAGGTAGGTAAAAAAGGAATTATTGCCCCAGTTGGTTTGCAAACTTTTTCGGCCATAAACCGCTGTGTCGTTCAGGGTATTAAATGAGAGCAGCATTTTAGCATGAAACTGCGAATTGGCCGGCAGCGGTTCAAAAATTCCGGTTACCTTAAAATTAAACTGGTTGCCCAACCGTACCACCTTGTTTATCGGGTCGTCGTTGCCAAAATATTTATGCGCCATTTCTTCGGTCATCATCATCGTAAACGGGTCTGACAATGCCGACTTTGGATCTCCCTGGGTTGTTTTAATATTAAAAAAATCGAACAAATTCTCATCAGCGAAGTAGCCTTCATTCTCGGTAAGCAATTTGTCTTTATACCTGATCACTAAACTGCCGCCTGCCGGGTATATGCGGGTGAATCTTTTGATATCCGAAAACTCATTTTTGAGCAAGGGCCCAAACGGCGGTGCAACCGCCCCTAAATGAAGCGTTTCTACCCCATCAGGCGTATTAAAGCTGCGGGTAACACGATAAATATCGTCGGCATTGGCATTAAACTTATCATAGCTCGTCTCGTTGATTACGTAAACCACAATCAGCAAACAGCAGCTTAACCCAACGGTTAAACCAAATATATTGATGAACGATATAAATTTGTGCCTGGTAATGTTCCGTAAAGCACTGCGTAAATAATTCTTTATCATAACGGTGTAGTTAAATTCTAAACTCTAAAAAACCAATCGTAAACTCTAAATCCTAAACTCTAATTCGCAACCTTAAACTATAATTCCTAAATTGACAGGCAATTTCTCACAACTCACAACTCACAACTCACAACTCACAACTCACAACTCACAACTCACAACTCACAACTCACAACTCACAACTCACAACTCACAACTCA
>NZ_FODR01000016.1 GCF_900110415.1 Mucilaginibacter sp. OK283 | reverse complement strand
GGTCAGTGGTCAGTGGTCAGTGGTCAGTGGTCAGTGGTCAGTGGTCAGTGGTCAGTGGTCAGTGGTCAGTGGTCAGTGGTCAGTGGTCAGTGGTCAGTGGTCGAATTAAACACAAATGGCGCACCTTTCGATGCGCCATTTGTGTTTAATAATGGATGATTTTGAAATTCATTCCCATGGAGCATATCGGAGTTATAAGCAAGGCTGGGAGGGGTTTCTCCGCACGATTTACAAATACACTACTTTTCGCCTGATTTAACCCCTACCTTCCCTTCCCCAAGGAAGGAATCGCACAGTCCCCGCCTTTTACCAACTTTCACCATTCACTCCTCACTACTCACCACTCACTACTCACTACTCACTACTCACTACTCACTACTCACTACTCACTACTCACCACTCACTGCTCCACCTTCTTCATTGGCTTTTTGCAGCTTTTTAAGCATTTCGCTGCCAATTAAGGCGTCTATAATGCCGTTGCCACCGCCTTCTTTGCCGCTTACCATTATTTCTGGTACCAGTTTAATACCATTGCTGGCAAGGGCTTCGGCTACACGCACAATGGCGTATTGTTCGGTACCCATGGCTTCGGTTTTTTGTTTGGTAACTTCGGCTTCGGCCATACCTATGGCTTTAATTTTAGCACCTTCGGCCAAACCATTCACTTCGGTAGCGTTTGCGTCGGCCTTAGCATTTACGGTTTTGGCTTCGGCATCAGCCTTCGCTATAGTAATCCTTACTTCGGCATCCGCTTTTGCGTTAATGGTTTTTGCCTCGGCCTCACCACGTGATGCGGCAACCCTTGAGGCAGCCATTTGTGTATTTATCTCAACCTGGCGGGTCGATTTTACAACCTCCGGCTGCATATCGGCACCGGCACGGGCGCTTTCAAATTCCTTACGCTCAATTTGGGCGTGGCGTTGTATCTCGTAAGTTACTTTTTCCTGTTCGGCTATTTTACGGTCGGTTAAGGTTTTCATCAAAGCGGCTGGCGGCACTATGTCGCCAATCAGGGTATCTACACCTATTACATTGTAGCTTTGCAGTACGGTGCTAATGTGTTCTTTAGCATCATTTTGCCTTTCAATACGGTTGGCCAAAAAGCCGATAACATCACTCCTTTGGGCCGAGTTACGGAAATAGTTGGCAATGGTAGGCTCCAATACCTGCGATACCAGGTTTTTCATTTTACCAAAACGTGCTATCACCTTTGGTGCTTCGTTACGCGGAACGTGTATAATTTGTGACACATCAAGATTGAAGGTAAAACCATCTGATGACCTTACGGTAATAGTACACAGGTTTTTATCCAGCTCATGCGCCTCGGTACGGCTATCGGCCCAGTTAAGCACGATGTTGGTAGTTGGCACAATTTCAACCGCGTGGGTATAAATGTTTACGGGGTGTTTACCAGGGTCAAGCGGCTCATCCCAAACGCCTTTTTCGTTACGTTTTACAATATTACCATGTTTAAAGGCATCACCGCTGGTATCCTTACCTTCGGGGCCAACAAAGGAGTTAACAACGCCTACATAACCAATGGGTATGTATATCATATCTACCTGCTCCACAATTACAAACCAGGGGTTAAGGTAATAAGTACCGGCCAGGATGACATCCTCCTGCAAACCCTTGCGGCCACCAGCGTTGATGAACGCTATAGGATCCTGGTAGTTCTTATGCCCTTCTACCGAGTAGCCGGCAATTTCGCCTTTGGCCAGCGGCTCACCATCAAGCGTGGTAATAATACCTACTTTGTTTTCCTGGATCTGGGTAATAGGTACCGTTACAATCTCGAACAAGAAAGTATTGATACGGTAACTACCTGGTGTAAGGAAGGCGGCCTGCGGTCCTTTTTGGCCATTGTTGTCAAGAAATGCAATAGCGTCCTGGAACTTATCGCAGTTTACCGGTTTACCAAGCACACGGCCAGTATCAAACGATGCACCGTCTTTTGCTTTTACCAGCCCGAGCTTATTTTGCTCAATAATGGTAAAGGGCTCCATGGTAATACCATACTGCCAGGGCCACATGCCCCAGTACAAGCCTGGCGCAAGCGCTTTGGCCTGCATACCGGCCTCGCCATTGGTGGCAATGATACGTCCGTCGGGCAACCGCGATTTACTTGACAAGGTAAACTTTTTAACCACCAGGCCAATACGATCATCGGGGACGATCACCATCCCAAAGAATACGCGTAAAACAAATTTGTACAGTACCAATAATAAAATTAGGGGCACGGCATAAAAAAGCATAACAATTGATTTGTCCATTTTTTTAAGATTTAGAATTTAATTTTTTTTTGATTTTTTAACGGAACCCTTAAGGTGCGGGCCCTCACAATACTAAGTAGCATACCTTTTGGAAGGGAGTCCTTGGCTATTTAGTGTCATTTAGACAGTTACGGTTATAGGTTGTTACAACAATTTTAAAAAATATTTTTGGATTTGGGAATTCGAATGTTCGATTTCGGATTTATTTAAATCAAGAAGTTTTGAAAGTGGTAAAATTTTGCAAAATTCCAACAGGAAAATGATAAGCTCATGAAAGACAACAGGGTGGCCTCAGAAGCTAAAAGCCCACAGAACCAAAGTGTTTAAAAATCTTGATACTTGATACTAACTACCTGATGCTCCCTTCATCTACTTTAAATAATTGCAAACAAATCCAAATCGCCAGGAGTTAAAATGTAATACAACTAAAAACTTTATGATCATGGCCACATCCAATAAAATCACTCCAAAAAAAGTAAGCCCCGATACCAGCAAGCAGGCTAAAAATGAACTCAAAACCGACTTCCCCATGAGCGAAAAGGACGAAGTAAAAAAAGCCGAAGAACGAATGAAAAAACAAACAAAGGGCAAATAATTTTCCTGTTTATTTTAACAGCAATTTTATAGCTTAGGCAAACAATTGTCCCCATCATGATTAAACATAGCTTTTTATTGTTTGCTGTTGTATTGCTGTTCATTACCGCATGCAAGCCGTCAGTTTCGGTCACCACACTTACCGGCAAATGGAAATATGTAAAAATAGAGCACCCCAATGCCAGCCCTCCGGATACCATGAAAAAGGCCGACCTTGATGAGGTAGCGCCATATATCCAGTTTACGCCCGAAATGAAGTTTCTGATTGTATGGGGTGGCAAATTTTTAGCGCATGGCACCTTTACCCTTAATGGCGGCAACATGAACATGACCGAAAAATTAGAAGATGGTAAAACTCGCAGCTATGTTTTCACCGTATCGGAACTAACGGAAAACAAAATAGTTTTTGAAACTATTGGTGTTGATGCATCGAAGGTGACGGCGTTAAGAGCAAGTAAATTTTAGGTCCTGGATATGTCATACGAATATCCGTTAGGAAAAAAAATCGTTATGACGTGCAACAGATATAGTTAAACGAGTGTTCTAAACTACCGTCATTGCGAGTACATATCAGGATATCCCTGAAAAAAATGGGGATGACGTGATTGCAAATTGTGCTGAATGTGTAGACACGAAATTTTGCGGATTCCCCTTTCAAGAGGTCGGAGAGGTGTGTTTATGCACGTGCAATGAAACGCGGAAAAACATACCCCTGCCTGCGACCCAAAGCACTTTTCGCTGATTGTTTTGTTTTACTTAAAAATATTAACCGCAAGTAGTGTACCACCCCGTACCAGGGTGTGCCACCCCGTACCAGGATGTGTCAGGGTGTATCACTTTTACCGGTACAGTACACTTTGGTGCTAAAAAAACCTGGTACCGCACTTTCCACCCCGCCCTCTCTCGACAAGGGGATAAAAATGCATCTGATAATCAATAGCTTATATCGACGTCATTATAAGGTACGAAGATAACCGACCGCAGAGATCTCATTAATACCTATAAAAATCAAAACACAACATTAATAATCCCGAACAATATGGGACTTAGCATGTAGGGGATTGCTTCGTGCCTCGCAATGACGGATATTTAATATTGATAGTCAATAACTTACAATCGTGTCATTATAAAGTACGCAGCAATGACATAACGTTAATCATCCAAGAGTCCTTGCTACAAAAAACTTTTCTCTCAAAAGGTGATATATCTTCCCTAACTTGCACATAGTAATAAACAGTACACAATGGATACAGTTAAATTACAGGAGCAGGCGCAGCAAAGGCAGGAGCTTTTTGTTGGGCTATATAAAAAGGTATTCCCGGCTGTAGCAAAGTACGTGGCCCGCTGCGGGGGCTCATTTGATGAGGCTAAAGATGTTTTCCAGGACGCATTACTCAATTATTACGAAAAAACTGGACAGACCGGGTTATCTGTTAACAATAGCGACGGAGCTTATATTTATGGCACCGCCAGGTACCTATGGATAAAACGCTATAAAGAAGGCGGCAAAACCTCGCCGCTAAATGAAGCTATTATAGTAAACACTGCGGAGGAGCCCACCGGTTTACCCGACAATAATAAACTGCTACACTTTTTAGAATCTACCGGCAAACGCTGCATGGAACTGCTCCGCTCGTTTTATTACGATAAGCTGCCCATGACCCAGATTGCCGAAACATTTGGCTTCGCGGGCGTACGATCGGCCACCGTGCAGAAATATAAATGCATAGAAAAAGTAAGGGAAACTGTTAAACAAAAAGAGCTAACCTATGAGGACTTCCTTAAATAACATAGCCCGGATAGAAGTACACCTGCTTGGCAGCCAAAAGCCCACGGATGCTTTACTGTTTGAAGCCAGGTTATTGCTGGATGATTGCCTGCAGGTTGAGGCATCTGCCCAAAAACAAGTATATAGCATGGTACGGCAGTATAGCCGCAAACAATTAAAACAAGAGATAGAGGCAGCTCATGAGCAACTATTCAGCCAGCCCGAACATCTGAGCTTCAAACAAAAGATTACCCGGTTATTTTTTAAGTCTTAAGTCGAAAGTATTAAGTCTTAAGCCCAGGGTCTTAATCGACAAAAAAACAAGACTTATGACTTAGTGCTTCCGACTTAAAACTCACCACTCACTACTCACCACTTTAAATCATGAATATTGATAAACAGGAATTCCGCAAATATGCGGTCATGCACCATGCTATTGCCGGTTCGCTGGTAGATAGCTACATCTCAAGGGTCGAAAAAAGCGCTTTGCCAACTGCCATGACACCCTATATTACTGAAGAGCGCGAAATGCGCGTAGCCCAGATGGACGTATTCTCGCGCCTGATGATGGACCGCATCATTTTTATGGGCCAGGCTGTTGATGACAATGTAGCCAACATTATCCAGGCGCAACTGCTTTTCCTGCAGTCGACAGATGCTAAAAAAGATATCCAGATGTACATTAACTCGCCCGGTGGCTCGGTATACGCCGGCCTGGGTATTTACGACACCATGCACTTCATCAGCCCCGATGTAGCTACCATTTGTACGGGCATAGCCTTATCCATGGGCGCGATATTATTATGCGGCGGCGCGGCTGGCAAAAGGGCTGCTTTAAAACATTCGCGCGTAATGCTGCATCAACCATCAGGCGGCGCGCAGGGCATGGCATCAGATATCCAGATAGCCGCGCAACAAATATTACTAATGAAACAGGAATTGTATGAAATAGTTGCTAAACACAGCGGCCAGCCCTACGAAAAAGTTTACCAGGTATCAGACAGGGATTACTGGATGATAGCCGCCGAAGCCAAAGAATTTGGGATAATTGATGAGGTGCTGGTGTAGGCGGATGTGCAGATTATAGATTTCAGATGTGCAGATGGGGGCGTACTTACCGGCAAAAGACTTACGAAGTTTTAAAAACTTCGTAAGTCTGCAATTCGGTCAAATATGATTTCAAACCCTCAATGCGCCGGCATAGTGGCCTCGGCTACCGCCTCTACCTTATTTTTTATAAACCGCTTACCAATAAGCAGTACCACAAGCGCCACCGCCGATGATACGGCCATAACTGCTGCCATTGGCAAAGTACCCTGATTTTTGATAAGCGTAATACCGTATGATGCCAGTGCACCTATAGCCATTTGTAATGCGCCCATTAATGCCGATGCAGAACCGACGTTTTTTGTGAAAGGAGCTAACGACAAAGCCGAGTTGTTGGGACTGGAAATACCCACACAGCACAAAACACCAAATATCATGGCAATAGTACCGGCCATACCGAACCACCCTTTAAGCGAGCCTATAAAAAACACCGCCGATATAATAACCATACAAATCAGCGTAACGTTAATTATCTGCTCGCTTTTATAATATCTAATAAGCCTGCTGTTTACCTGGCTGGAGCCAATAAAGCCAAGTGATAACCCCGCAAACACCCAGCCGAAGGCTGGTTTACTTATTTTAAAAAAGCTTATAAATATAATTGATGATGATGCTACATAGGTAAACAACCCCGCAAACATAAACGCGCCGGCCACTGCGTAAGTGAAAAACTGCGGCTCCTTTATAACCTGCAAAAAATTATTGATAATGGGTATTGGTTTTAGCGAATAGGTTGGATCGGGACCATAGCTTTCGGGCAAAAAGAAAAATACCGCTATAAATATTAACGCCGCCATAATGATCAGGATAAGGAATATCACCTGCCAGTCAAATACACTGATGATATTGCTGCCGGCGGTAGGCGCCAGCATGGGCGATGCGCCTAATACTAATATCAACAATGCATATACTTTAGCGCTATCTTCAATAGGGAACAGGTCACGCACCATGGTCATGGCTGCAACACTTGCCGCGCAACCGCCCAAAGCCTCAAAAAAACGCATAATGATAAGCATCTGCAGCGATGAGGAAAAATAACAACCTACAGAAGCTACAATATACAACACAAGACCGAAATACAATGGCGGTTTTCGGCCAAACCTATCCAGCAAAGGCCCATACAACAGCTGCCCCGCCGATATACCAATAAAAAAACTGGACAACGACAGCGCCACCTGCGCAGCAGTAGTATGCAGCGAATCGCCTATGGCTTCAAACGCAGGCAAATACATATCGATAGAAAAAGGAGCCAGCGCTGTAAGCGAACCTAATATGAGGATCAGGAAAAAGTATCTTTTTTTAGTCATGTGGTGTTATTTGTTCATGGATAATAGTTCATAGTTCATGGCAGCCTTAGTGCCGTGAATTAATTAAAACGTTGATGTTTTTGCCTGATAATTTTTAAAGAGCCATGATCCATGAACTATCAACCATGAACTCCTCTCTAAAACGTCTCGCCTAAATTAAGGTTTATCGACGAATAGTTACGGCTTACGCCATAATCGAGGCTAATATTTGTGCCCGATTTTTTATTGAACTTAAACCGCAGCCCGGTGCCGCCTGCGGGGTGCCAATAGGTAAATTTATAGGTATCTGGTTCGGTTACCGAATTTACGTTGGCAAATAAAACAAAACCCAGCAGGCCGTTGCGGGTGATATCACGGCGATACTCGGTTTCAAAATAAGCCAGCCGCTGGCCGCGGTAACGGTTTTGCTGAAAACCCCTGCCCGATCGTTGGTATGGCTCCCAGCCTAAACTGGGCAGGTTTAAATAAGGAGTGCCCGGTGTAAGCGATGTCCAGTAATACGTCCAGAACGCCAGCACATTTTTAGGGCCCGAATTAGTTAGCGAAACATACTTACGCAAATCGATGTATAATGATTGCCAGTTGGTATGGCTTCCCAGCACTTTAGTATTAAACCGGTACGAAACATTGGCATAAACCCCTGGCAAAGGGTCAATTGAATTTCTGCGTGTATCGTATAACAAATTCAGGGTGGCTCCCGATGAAAATGCATCCTGACCAGTTGCTGTACCGTATTTGTACTTCGTAAAATCGCGCAGGGTTTGTTGGCCCTGGCTATCTATATCGGCATAGTAATCAAGATTATACCCCACACCAGCATAAAAATAAGGTTTTATCCTTTTTAGCACCGTTTGATAAAGGCGTATGTAATTATAATCAACCAAAAATTTGTCGTGGTTGTTCATATTGCCCCCAAGACCCCAGGTATATTGAGGGTAAACTAATAAGCGAATATCGCCTATCACATTCCACTGATTATCTTTAAGCCAAACGCTGGACCGAATAGGCAATCCATAACGGCCTTTCAGGTTAAAATAGGGGGTAAACACCACGGTAGAAAGATTGGTAGTCTTTTGATCGCCCAGGTAAAAGCCTGCTGTAGTTGAGGTAAACAGTGCCCTGCCCCCGCTTCGCCCGTCAGACGTTGAGATAGGCAAAAAGGAGAAATAAAATTTCTTTTTCTCAGTAACTGAAACCTTCCTTGGCTTAACGTTAAATACCGACCGGAAAACATCTATCAAGTCCCGCTGCGGAATAGTATCTGTTGGTTTCCTTGCGGTATCGGCATTAGACCTGCTGGTTTGTGCCATTATAGCAAAAGGTATTAAACAAAACAATAATGCTATAAACGTTTTACCCATTATTTATTCAACGTAATATGTACACATGCTGTTTGGCATTGTTGCCTTTAAAACCAAACTTATTAACGAATAACCCACCCTTAACGCATTTATCAGGCAAACTTTATTTTACACTTTGCTGATAATAGCACTCACTTAAGATAATAAAAAAAGCCCACGATTGTAATACAACTGGGGCCTTTAAATAAAATTTAACTCTTTTTAACCTTTTACTGGTACTTAACCGTAGTTACAGTAGTTGTTTTGCTGTATGGATGTGCGTGATGCCTTGGGTGGGCTTTACGCCAAGCAATACGGCGGGCGCGCTCTTTTTTTTCCCTTGCCCGGCGGGTTTCATTACCAATAATGTAACCGCCCCCTGCGCCTATGGCACCGCCAATTAAAGCACCGCCAACATTGTGGCCAATAAGGCCGCCAGCAACAGCGCCACCGGCACCTCCTATTATAGCGCCCTTACCTTGGTCGCTTATTCCTTTTTTCTTTGTAGTTTGAGCCTGGGTGTTTTGCGCAAACGTTAATAACATCACGAAAAACAGGCAGGCAAATATGATTAGCTTTTTCATGGTATAATGTATCTGATAAGTGTTAATAATTGCACTTACGCAAATAACAGGCCAAACATCCTGCTTCAGTAGACAGTGGCCCCTTTACCACTGCTTGGTTTTTAACTACTCAACTCAATCTACAATAGCCCATAACCTAATAACGCGTATTATCCCTGAAGTTTTGTGCGCGTACAGCAATTTGTTGTAAAGTAAGCTCGCTATATTTTTTTGCACGATCAAACCATTCAGGCGCCTCATCGGCCAGGTTATCGACGATTGATTTCCCGTCAGGTCCTTTTTTTGTAACGTAATTTATGCCATAAGCAACTGCAGCGCCAATAGCAAGTGTTTTTATAAAGCCCATATTTTTAGTGTTTTATTTAATAAGTATATGACAATGATGGTGCCAGTTTGTTACGTGACGCCTGTGGTTAGAGTTTTATAACTACAAATAGTTTAATGCGTATACAGGCAATAATAATGCTTAGTCCCGGTGTTGTTTAATGGCAATTTCCATGTTCTTTGTTTTTAACTATTTTTACCACAACTATGTTTTTTATCCTGTCAAAAGTACTATCATTTTTGCTGCTGCCTGTTCTATATGTTTTTGTTTTGTTGCTTATTGCTGTACTATCAAAAAAGCCCAGGTTAAAACGCAGGTGCTTAATTTGGGGTGTTGCATTGTTTTGGATATTTTCGGCCCCGGTATTTTTAAACCTGCTGGCCAGGGCGTGGGATATTGCGCCGGCAAAACTGCAGCCAGGCAAAACATACAGTGCTGCCATAATTTTAGGTGGTTTTACAAGTGAAAATAAACACGGTAAAGGAGTATTTAACTGGGCTGCCGACCGGTTTATACAAGGCGTTTTACTACAACGGAATGGCAAAGCAAAAAAAATAGTGATATCGGGTGGCAACAGCAAACTTGCTCCCGGCGCTTTCAGGGAAGCAGATTTTGTATTTCAGCAACTTCGGGCTCTACAGATACCCGATAGTTGCATATTGATAGAGAACCAGGCCCGAAACACACTCGAAAATGCATCATTAACCAAAACATTATTAATCAAAAACAAGCAACAAGGTCCTTATCTCCTGGTTACTTCGGCCTTTCACATGCGCAGAGCCATGCAAATTTTTAAAAGCCAGCATGTTGATGTAATTCCCTATTCGTGCAATGTAATAGCAGGCGATGTACAATGGTCGTTTTTTGAGTTTATGCCAAGCGCCGAAATTTTAAACAGATGGAGCTTATACATAAAAGAAATTGTTGGCTTTGCAGTTAACTATATAATAGGCAAGGGCTAATTGACACCCAATTTCAACTCGCCGCCGCTATCCTGCGTTTTGTTATTCGTATTCCAGCCGTTTATATCTATTAACCCTGGTGGGGTTTGGTAATGTGTGTTGTCTTTAGGGCAGCGCACCGTAAATTTGCCTTTATTTTGTTCAATTACGGGACGGCTACCACATATGATGCAATTCTCACAAATTACTGAAGGTTGTATGCTAATAAATTTGCCCATTTGACTGTTAATTTGGCTCTTGCTTTTTTAATTTAATAAACCTACTATGATATATTTTTGTACCGGCGGTTAAAATCGGCTTCATAAACTAAATTGATATGCCGATGGCGGTTTTTAAGTGGCACAAATGGATTTTACAATGATAGCTTATATTTCAATAACAATAGTAGTCAACAAATTATTTAATTATTTTGGCAAACAATGCGTTTAAATCAAATTAGCTGTTTATGGGGATATTATTAGTTGAGGATGAACCAAATGTGGTATCGGTAGTTAAACGCGGCCTTACCGATTATGGCTTTGAAGTAAGTGTTGCAGCTAATGGCGCAACGGGTTTACAAATGGCGCTTGATCATGACTTTGACCTTGTTATACTTGATGTAATGCTGCCCGTAATGGATGGCATACAGGTTTGTAAACACATCAGACAGCAAAAAAAGATGATACCCATCATTATGCTTACTGCACTTGACTCTACCGAGAACATTGTAAGCGGCCTGGACAGCGGGGCAGATGACTATATGGTAAAACCATTTAAAATTGCTGAGCTTGCTGCCCGCCTGCGCACCCTACTGCGCCGCGGCGGAAGCGAAACGTTAGCAAATAACACCTATACAATAGGCAACCTGGTGCTCAATACCGAATCGAAAATAGCTTACCGCAGCAACGAAGTATTAAAACTCACAGCTACCGAATACCGGCTACTTGAATATTTTGTAAAAAATCAGAAAAAGGTACTATCCCGGATCCAGATCCTGGAAAATGTTTGGGATATTGATTTTAATATGGGGACCAATGTGGTAGATGTTTATGTAAACTATCTGCGTAAAAAACTGGAGAAAAACGGCGGCTCCAACCTCATCCATACGGTGTTTGGTATGGGTTACCTGATGAAAGAGGGCGATACTGATGAAGATACAAAGTAAAATAACATTACTATTCCTGCTGCTGTCGGGCGGTATACTTATACTGCTTAATGCATCCATTTTTTACCTGGTTTACAAATTCAACTTCGATGATTTTTATAAACGGCTGGAAGCCCGCGTAAATATAGCGGCGGAAGTGCAGCTATCGCCAGGCGCCAAAAGTAAAGCTACCTTAGAGGTACGCAACAAGTATCTGGAGAAGTTGGACTCGGAAAAAGAGTATTTTTTAGCGGTAGATAGTAACAAAAAGGTGCATGCAAGTGCCGGCATTGCCCAGGTTTTTATCGACGATATATTACTGACAGGCCAGGCCCATTACAGGCACGATAATACTTTTTATGCAGGCTCGCTGTTCAAAAAAGGCAATGCAGGTTATGTTGTTATTGTATCGGCATCAAACCCGGCTGGTTTCCAGGAGTTAAAAGACCTTCAAAAAATATTGTTATATGGCTTTTTGCTGGCCATGATATTGGTATATTTTGTGGGCAAGGTTTTTTCGTTCTACACCTTTCAGCCGGTGAGGCGCATCATCAACAATGTTAAAAACATCACCGCCAATAACCTGCATTTCCGGCTGGACGAACTGACCGGAAAAGACGAGATAGCCGAACTATCCCTTACATTTAATGATATGCTTAACAGGCTTGAAACGGCCTTTGAAACGCAAAACAATTTTGTAAGCAATGCATCGCACGAGTTGCGCACCCCCCTAACCATCATATCATCTGAGCTTGAACTGGCTTTAAACAAACAAGACCTGAACACGCATCAACGCGGGGTTTTAAACACGGTGTATGCCGAATCGGAAAAACTGGGCCAGATCCTGAACAGCCTGCTTACGCTGGCCCAATCGGGTTTTGACGGCAAAAGACAAAACTGGGAAAGCATACGCATGGATGAACTTCTGTTAACCGCTTCTGAATCGGTTAAACGAATAAACCCCGAGAGCAATATATATATCGACCTTGAAAACCTACCTGCTGATGAAACCCTGCTTTACGTAAAAGGCAACAGCAATTTGTTGCGGCTGGCCATCAACAATATCATCAGCAACGCTTGCAAATACTCAAACAACCGGCCGGTTACAGTTAGCCTGTTAACCGAAAACAACAGAATTATTATTGCCATTAAAGACCAGGGCATCGGCATTCCCCAAACCGAGCTTCAGCATATATTCGAGCCTTTTTTCCGCGCCTCAAACGCCCACGGGTACGAAGGCCATGGCGTAGGGTTGCCATTAACACTTAACATCATCCGTCTGCACAAAGGCAGCCTGGGCATCAGCTCGGAAGTTGGGGTAGGTACAGAGATTAAGGTATTTTTGCCGATGGAGCCTCACCCTGCCCTCACTAACAGTATAAGTTAAGGCAAAACGCAGGTATAGATAATATCGAATAATGAATTTTGAATGTCCAATATTGAAGTTTTCCCTTCATTATTCGATGTTGGACGTTCAGTGTTCGATATTTAAATGCTTTGCAATTTATTAATTGGTGTGGCATTCTAATCAAATTCTAATAACTTTCTTATATCCTCCTAATTATTGGCTGCTACACTTGTATCAAACAAAACATAAAAGGTTTCACCATTAATTAAAATTACCATGAAAACGTTATTAATCCCTACCGATTTCACCCAGCAGTCTATCCAGGATATTCCTGCTTTGGCCCAGGTTTTTTACCCCGAAAAGGTAAACATTGTGTTGGTACACATGCTTAAAATTACTGATAATATGAGCGAATTGCTGATGCTATCGCGGCGCAGCGTAGAGTACCGGCAAATCCCCGATAATTTTTATATCAGGTGCCGCGACATCGAAAACAAGTACAGCCATGTCATCAATAATATTGCGATCACTTTTTTTTATGGCAGCACGGTTGCAGTTTTCAATAATTTTCTGGAAGCTAACGAAATTGACGCCATTGTGCCCCCGCATGACAATTACGAGTTGCTTTTTAAAAACAGCATAGCACCGCAAATGCTTTTTGATAAATGCGATACAGCCCTTATAAAATTACCTAAAACGCCGGGCACTTTGGCCAACGTGGTAATTGAAGAACCCGTTTTAACTGAACAAGAATCATAAATTAAAATCTTACACCTTATGTTATTAAAAGAAAATATACCGGTAAGCTATGTATTTGGCAAAATAAAAAAGGAAGTTTTGATGGTGGCGGTTTACGCCATTACTGTCTATTGTATTCACCAATACTATAACTTCAAAGATGTTTCGATACCACTAACAGTGCCTACCATCCTCGGAACCATTATATCGCTGCTATTGGCCTTTCGGTCAAACCAGGCTTATGACCGGTGGTGGGAGGCCCGCATCCTTTGGGGAGGTATCGTAAATGATTGCCGCACCTTTGCACGCCAAATTTTAACTTTTGTGGATAGCAGTCATGATGGCGAGCAAAAGTGGGCGTTAAAAGAGCGCATCATCCGCAGGCAAATGGCCTGGTGCTATAGCTTAAGCTGCCATCTGCGCGGCCAAAACGCAAAGGATAACCTGGAGGCCTACCTAACCGACGATGATGTAAAAAACATCAAAAAGCTTGACCATATTCCGCTTGCAATAAACGAGCTGCAGGGTCATGACCTGCGCACACTGTATAAACTGGGCTGGATAAATGAGTACCAGCAAGTGACCCTTGATAACACACTAACCAACTTTATGAATTTGATGGGTGGCTGCGAGCGTATCAAGAATACCGTTTTTCCGGTTACTTATAGCGTATATATTCACTGGCTGGTTATGTTTTTTGTGCTGTTGTTGCCTTTTAGCCTGATGGAGTTTTTCGGAATTTTCCAGGTGCCACTGGTAATAGCCATATCATCGGCCTTTTTCCTGATCGAAAAAATGGCCATCCACCTGCAGGATCCGTTTGAAAACAAACCAACAGATACACCAACAACAACCATCAGCCGCACCATCGAAAAAAACCTAAAACAGATGATGAAGGACGAGTTACCTCATGACATCGACGCTGTCATCAGTAAACAACCACAAAAGCAGACTCAGTTTTACATACTTTAAAAAGAATCAAAAGTTAAGACTTTTTTCTGTTCCGTGATGCCGCCGGATTCCAAAAGGAAACGGCGGCTTTTTTGTGTTGAACGTCAAAAAAAGTCTTGATACTTGATACTAACTACTTGATACTTTTTAAACGTCTTGCCTCTTGATTCTATTTTCCCCGATTCTTTTCGCTACTTTGGCTATCTTAAATTTTGAAAAAAATCGCACTGGATAAAAATGACTTATTGCCTCGGAATTAAGGTTAAAGAGGGTTTATTGGCTATCGCCGATACCCGAATAACCTCTGGTACAGATACCACTGTAAAAAAGAAGATCACCATTGAACAAAAAGATCATTTTTCGCTTTTTATCATGACCAGCGGTTTACGGTCGGCCAGGGACAAGGCCATTGTTTATTTTAACGAATTGCTGGAGACCAAGGATTTTAACAAAATGTACAAAGCTGTAAACGCCTTTGGCGAGCAGGTGAAACGGGTAATTGCCGAAGACAAGGCATCGTTAGAAGCCGCAGGCTTCCGGTTTGACCTGAACACCATTATAGGCGGGCAGCTAAAAGACGACGACGAGCACAAGCTTTTTTTGCTGTACCCCGAAGGAAACTGGGTTGAACTTGGGCAGGGTGCGCCTTACGTAGTTATCGGCAATTCGGGCCATGGCAAAGCAATATTAAACCGCATCCTTACCGAAGACAGCAGCCTGAAGCTGGCCCTCAAAACAGGCTTTCTTTCGTTCGATTCAACAAGGGTAAGCTCCAATAATGTGGATTTCCCGATTGATGTAGCTGTTTATAAAAAGGATAGCTTCGACATTATTCAACAGCGATACGAAAAGAAAGACCTGGAATATATATCGGCCCAGTGGGCCGAAGAACTGAAACTGGCTTTAGAACATATATCTGAAGACTGGATGGATACGACCTTTAACAAATTAGAAGAAATTAAAACCGAAAGCTGATCAATGAAATTCAATGTGTTTACCCAAATGGAATATGTAGTACGGGCGCCGGGCACATTGATATTAAATATACACGCGTTACAAACACTCAATCAAACAATATTAAACGAAGAGTTTACGATTGAACCCTATGTTAATATAGAGGAAATAATATCGGCACAAGGCGAAAACCGCCTGATGCGCTTTGAAGTGTATCAACCTGGCACTATTAAAGTTACCTACCGGGCTTTGGTTGATAATTGCTATGAGCTTACCGATTATTCGCAACAACAGGAAACGTTGGTGGCCCAGCTGGATTCGTCGGTACTACCGTACTTAAACCCAAGCCGTTATTGCCAGTCGGATAAATTATACCGGCTGTCGCACAACCTGTTTGGACACATTACCAACCCATTTGAAAAAGTGGTTACGCTTACCGATTGGATCCATAATAATGTACAATATTTAAGCGGATACAGCAATTCGCAAACATCAGCATTTGACACCGTTACTGAACAGATTGGCGTTTGCCGCGATTTTGCCCACTTGGGTATTGCCCTTTGCCGCGCCTTAACTATTCCGGCGCGCTATTTTACGGGCTATGCCTACCACTTATACCCCGCCGATTTTCATGCCTGTTTTGAGGCTTACCTTGGCGGCAAATGGATTCTTTTTGACGCCACCAAACTGGTGCCCTTAAACGGCCTTATAAAAATAGCCACCGGTCGTGATGCTGCCGACACAGCCATAGCCAATATTTTTGGCGATGTAACCTTTACCACCATGCAGGTAAGCTGCGAACTTGCCCCCGATGAGCATAATTTTGAGCCGGTGTATTATATACATGGCGGGTATAACGGATTATCGTATTTATAGCCGCTCTATTTGGAAGTTGTTCTGATTGAAGCGCATAAATACTATGCCTTCCTTTTCAACCTGTTCCCATAAACCCAGTTGATGCCTAATACGGCAACGCATATGAGCAAACCGAAAAATTCACGGGTTTCTTCTATCCATGGTTTTTCGGCCTTCATGCTTTCTACCAGGCTTTCGGAGTGGTGCTTGGTAAACCAGTCTATCAGGCCATTGGCGTCAAAAATTTTATAAGTAGCATAAGCCAGGTAAATAAATATACCAACTGCATACCAAACCGGGTAAAACTGTTTTCGCGAAGCCTTAAAGCAAAACCATGCGCTGTAAAGGTAAATAGGTACCCAAATGTAAGGGTCGGGGTCATTATATTGCAAGCCTGCAAAAATGATGAACAGCACAACAAATACAATGTTAAAAACTTTCATGGTTTAAATGGATATTGGTTTTGATTGGGCTTAATGCAGGTTAAGCGCTTAAAGATAATAATTTTTGAGTTTGCCTGTCAATGTTGGAGATAGTTAACCAGGGCAAACGCATCTAATTGGGTTAACATAACTTAACACATTTCAAATATATTTTTTATAAATATTTAATAATCAATATTTTGTATTTTAACATGGTTAACACTAAACTGATCGTTCAATTTAGAAATATCCAAATATTTGTGCCTGTTGTTAGCCAATACAAGTCACTTATTCGATTAAAAAGACACGAAGCTTTTTTTGCCAAACGCAAATGCGCTGGCCATCTCAACAAAATGCGAGCATAAATTTCCGGCTGATTTTATGTAAATTGTAAGTTCACATCATGTATATTGTAAGTAATACCTATGTATTTTGTAAGTTCACATCATGTATATTGTAAGCAATTAAGTATTTTTGTTAAATTTCATCGAGATGAGTAAATTTATACAACGGCAAATTGCGCCTATAATAGAGGCTTAAAAAAGCAAATTTCCCGTATTGGCTATTACCGGCCCAAGACAATCTGGTAAAACTACCTTGCTGAAAGAGATTTTTAGTGATTATAGCTATGTAAGTCTCGAAAATCCAAACACACGATCCTTTGCTATGGATGATCCGATCGGTTTTTTGAACCGTTACGATCATAAAGTCATTTTAGACGAAGTACAACGAGTGCCGGCATTATTTTCATACATCCAGGGCAGGGTTGATGAATCTAAAATGATGGGGCAGTATATATTATCCGGCTCACAAAATTTCCATTTGTTAAATAATATCACTCAAACGCTGGCGGGCAGGGTTGCGTTGTTTAAATTACTACCTTTTGATTTTACTGAATTAAAACAGGCTGCTTTATTAGCAAGTTCTTATGCGCCGGCCAGTATTAAGGGGTTTTACCCGGCTATATTTGACAGGGATATTGACCCGGTTGTATTTTACGCTAATTATATTCAAACATATCTTGAAAAGGATGTAACAGAATTAATGAATATAAAGAATCTTAAGCAATTTCGTACCTTTTTAGGTTTGTGTGCCGGGCGGGCGGGCCAGTTACTCAATTTCAGTGCTTTGGCTAATGAATGCAATATATCGCATAATACCGCGAAAGCCTGGTTATCAATACTTGAAAGTAGCTATATCATTTTTCTTTTGCAACCCTATCATCAAAACTTCAATAAACGGTTGGTTAAAAGCCCCAAATTGTATTTTTATGATACAGGACTATTAAATCATTTATTGGGAATAAGAACTGCCGAAGAACTGGACGAAAACCGGTTAAAAGGTAACATATTTGAAAATATGATCCTGGCCGAGTATCAAAAACAAAACCATCATTTATATCTGCATAAAGATTATTATTTCTGGCAGGACAGCAATGCCCATGAAGTCGACCTGTTGATGAAAAAAGCACAAGGCTTCTCAATTTTTGAAATCAAAGCAACACAAACTGTAAGCAATGCACTATTTAAAGAGATGGATAGGTTTGAGGAGATTGCCGCTCCTGAAAAAGTAAATAAAACGTTGATTTATGGTGGCGCCGAAAATGAAAAAAGAACAAGATACGACGTTGTTAGCTGGCAAAATGTACCTGATTTTATGGGTTGATATGAAGTCGCACCCAGTGATTCCGCTGATTACACGCCAGTGTCAACGGCTCTTAACTTCCATCTCCTCAATTTCAAAACAAACATTTAACATTATTATAACATCCATCAAAACAATTTCATTACTTAAGCGCTTTTGGATAGTAGTTTTTTGTCCCTCCTGATATCCTTTATATGAGCTTAGCTGATCTTTACCCTTCAAAAAAAATAATATTAATCAGCTTTATATTTTTCTGTACCGCTTGCAAGGTTTTTGCCCAAAACAATATATTTGATCAAAAGCCCGAGGTGAAACTACGCTATTACCGGGATGTTCGGGATACCTCGGTAAAACGCAGGTTTGGCCGCGCTGCAGCCGAATTGGGTATAGCCGAAATTACGCCCTGGATTTTTGACCGATATGTAGCCAACAAGGATTATGCCCGTATAAACTGGAAAAGCGTTAGCCACAACCTTAACCCCGGCAACTGGGAGTTTGATAACGATCCTTTTCAAACTAATCAGTTTGGACACCCCTATCATGGCAGTTTGTTTTATAGCGCGTTCCGAAGCAATGGCTTTAGCTTCTGGCAGTCTGTACCGGCTACCATGGCGGGTAGCTACCTTTGGGAAACCTTTGCCGAAAACCAGGCACCCTCTCCAAACGATTTTATAAATACCAGTTTTGGCGGTATCGTGCTGGGCGAGATGACTTTTCGCCTATCCAGCCGTATAGTAAACAACCGCCAGCGGGGTTTTAAAAGGCAGGCCAGCGAAGTAGCCGGATTAATAATTAACCCCATGCGCGGACTAAACCGCATTTTAGACGGTACCTGGGGCAAGGTTTATGGCAATAGTACGGAGCGCGACTCATCAAAAATAGGCGCAGAGTTTGACCTCGGAGGGCGGATATTTAATTCCCAATCGGTAAGCCCGTTTAAGCATGGTCGCTTTGGCTGGTTCGGCAGGGCAGCATTATTATATGGTGTACCAAATGAAGGCTTCAGGAAACCCTTCAGTAATATATCTATAACTGCCGAATTTGGTAAAGACGATAGCAGCTCGGTTAACGTGATAAGCGTGTATGGATCACTTACCGGCTGGGACGTTTCTGCGGTTGACCAGGATAAAATAGAGCACCTGGTAATACTATCTGCAAATTATGACTATATCCGCAACCAGGCTTTTTTCTATGGGGCGCAAAGCGTAAAATTCAATCTATTCTCAGAGCTTAAACTAACACACGGCATAAAAATAACCGGCAATCTTGGGGCTGGCCCAATACTTTTGGCTGCCGTACCTGATCAATACACATACAATAGCCGTAATTATGATTACGGACCAGGCTTCTCTGTTAACGGTGGCGGAACAATAAGGTTATTAAACAGGTTATCATACAGCGCAAATTACCGGGGAGGCTGGATGATAACCATAGACGGTAATAAATCGCATTATTTTTTGCACACCTTTAGTAACGAAGTAAACTACATGTTTATTAAAGGACTTTCCATAGCTGCCGAATCGGGTTATTTCCGGCTGGAAGGAAACTACCATGATTATCCTGATGTGAATAAGAAATATCCTTACCTCAGGATCTCGACAAGATATACAATAGGGAATTTGTAGAAGAAGCTAAAAGCGGAAAGCTTAAGGCTTAAAGCCTGACAACGCGCCAAAAAAACTTTGTGCTTTTAGCTTTTAGCCCAAAAAGAAAGCTTTGTGCTTTACGCCTTTAGCTTTCAGCTAAAATAGACGTCGCGGGCAGATTCGAACTGCCGTTTAGGGTTTTGCAGACCCCCACCTATCCTCTCGGTCACGCGACTTAAAAAAACTATAAAATCACTTATTAGATTGGCAGGGGGCGAAGATGGTATGTTATCTTTCTCCGTTGAATGGAGCAGGAATTAGCACCTTTTACATTATGCGGATGTATAGGTTGCTAAGACGTCTTTGGGCCTTTCCCTCAGTCTTTCTTGATAAGTTAAAATAAAGAACGATTTGTCTGTTTTGACAATGCAAACATAAAACATTATTTATATAAATCCTATAGAAATAGTAGAATATTTTTTATCAATCCATTATCTCTCTAAAAATCAGTAATATAAATAACAAATACTCCCGCGAGCTTCCAGCTCGTGGGCCGAATGATTTCAGCTTTCAGCTGAACTAAGTCAAGAGAACTTAAACCCGGAGATACTCACGAGTAATGCTAACCTAATCTCACAGGTGTTGAATTTCTGCCTTAACCCCCGTCATTCACTTTTCTTCCATCTGATGGATTATTCCACTACCCAAACAAGCCAATCTCCTGTATCCTTTTGCAAAAAAAACTGAATAACAGTTGCCTGTTATAACTGTATTTTGGGTACCTTAATATACAACTATACTTTGCAGATACATAAGGATAGTTATGCAAATGATAAGCGCTAATATTGCTTTAACCAATTGAAATAAACACAAAAATGAAGGTAGCTTTATTTGTTCCCTGCTATGTAGACCAATTTTATCCACAGGCTGCCGTTGCAACCATGGAATTGCTGGAGAAGCTGGGTTGCGAAGTTCATTACCCTAAAAATCAAACCTGTTGCGGGCAGCCTATGGCCAATAGCGGCTATGAGCACCTTACCGGCGGCTGCAATAATTTATTCATCGATAATTTTGCCGGTTACGATTATATTGTATGCCCATCCGGCAGTTGCACGCTGCATATTAAAGAACATTTGCATTCTCACGAAAACGAAGATAAAGCTATCGAAATCCGTAAACGTATTTTTGAACTTACCGAGTTTTTGGTAGATATATTACAGGTAAAAAGCCTCGAAGCCAGCTTCCCCTACAAAGTAGGTATGCACCAAAGCTGCCATGGCTTGCGCGGTTTACGCATTTCGCAAATGACCGAACTGGTGGCCCCGCCGTTTAGCAAACCAGCTCAATTGCTGGGCCTGGTTAAAGGCCTGGAACTTGTTCCGCTAAGCCGGGCCGATGACTGCTGCGGCTTTGGCGGCACCTTTTGTGTAGTGGAGGAAGCCGTATCATCCAAAATGGGTAAAGACCGTGTGGATGACCATATTGAACACGGGGCACAATACATCACCTCGGCAGATTTAAGCTGCCTGATGCACCTGGAAGGCATCCTGCGCCGCCAAAACAGCGATGTTAAAGTAATTCATGTTGCCGAAATTTTAAACCACAGTATCTAAATGAGCAGCACCGCAACAAAAGATCATCCGCAATTAGCCGCCATATTTAACCGCGACGAACCACGGGTTGACTGGCACGACGAAACCCTGTGGTGGGTTCGCGCCAAACGCGATATTGCCGCACATAAACTACCCGAGTGGGAACTGCTGCGCGAAACTGCCTCGCAAATTAAAAACAACGTACTATCAAACCTGAGCACTTACCTGGAGCAGTTTGAGGCCAATGCCATTAACAATGGGATAATAGTACATTGGGCAGCTAATGCCGAAGAGCATAACAAAATTATTTATACCCTGCTGGAGAAACGCGGCGTCAGCCGTATGGTAAAAAGCAAATCGATGCTTACCGAGGAATGTCACCTTAATGAATTCCTGTTAAAACAGGGTATAGATGTTATCGACTCCGACCTGGGCGAACGCATTGTCCAGTTAGCCGGCGAACCGCCAAGCCATATTGTACTGCCCTGCATCCACAAGAAAAAGGAAGAAATAGGCGACATTTTTCACGAGCATTTAGGCTCAGCCAAAGGCGAATCGGACCCTAAAATATTAACCGAAACGGCCCGCCAGCACCTTCGCGAAGTGTTCCTGACCCGCCGCGCGGCCCTTACCGGCGTTAACTTTGCCATTGCCGAAACCGGCGAGTTTGTGATATGTACCAACGAGGGCAATGCCGATATGGGCGCCCACCTGGCCGAAATCCATATTGCATCGATGGGTATCGAAAAGATAATTCCCGGGCGCAAACACCTTGGCGTATTTTTGCGCCTGCTTACCCGCAGCGCCACCGGGCAGCCTATTACTACTTACTCCAGCCATTTCAGCAAACCACAAGATGGTAAGGAAATACATATTGTGATAGTTGATAACGGCCGCAGCATCCAGCTGGGTCGCGAGGATTTCCGCAATTCATTAAAATGCATCCGTTGCGGGGCCTGTATGAATACTTGCCCTGTATACCGCAAAAGCGGTGGCCACAGTTACCATACCGCGGTTGCCGGCCCCATAGGCAGCATCCTGGCGCCTAACCTCGACATGGAAAAATATGCCGACCTCCCTTTTGCCTCTACCTTGTGCGGCTCGTGCAGCAATGTGTGCCCTGTTAAAATTGATATTCACGACCAGCTATACAAATGGCGGCAGGTAATTGTTAAGGCAGGCTATACGCCCAAAGCAAAAACTTTGGCCATGAAAGGCATGGCTTTTACCCTATCCTCGCCCATGATCTATCGGGCGGCAGGCAAAATGGGGCGCTTTACGTTTAAATATGCACCATTCGCGGTTAATAATGGCGCAAACCCATGGTACAAACACCGCGAAATGCCCAAAGCACCAGAACAATCATTTGGCGAATGGTATGCCAAAAGAAAGGAAAATAAGAAATGAGCAGCCGCGAAAACATATTAGCAGCCGTAAAAGCCAACCAGTTTAGCCAGGCAGATTTGCCCGGCCTTGAGGTTTTAAACACCCTGACGGCCACTAACGACGACATGGTTGAAAAATACAAAACCATCGGCAGCGCCGGGGGCAGTTTTGTGTACGAAGTAGCCGGCTACGAGGCTATCCAAAACATTCTTCACAAAGAGTTTAAACCGGGTGTAAAAATCATATCAGGCATCAAAGAATTAAGCGAATACACCTATGTTGCCGATGTAAAAAACGAATTATCCCACAGTTTTGCCGATGTGGAGTTATGCATCCTCTGGTCGGGCCTCGGCGTTGCAGAAAACGGGGCATTATGGCTCACAGAGGAGGATATGACCGTTAGGGTACTGCCTTTTATTGCCCAGCACCTGGCCGTAGTAATCAGTAAAACTAATTTGGTGCCTACCATGACGCAGGCTTATGAAAAAATTGGCGGGGCCACGTATGGCTATGGTGCTTTTATCTCTGGCCCATCAAAAACCGCCGATATTGAACAATCGCTGGTTATTGGCGCGCATGGCCCAAGGAGTTTGTCGGTGTTTATACTTCCTTAGCCCCTTAATTCCTGGTTATATATTTTTAATTAAGCCTGCCGGTTGATTGACGGCAGGCTTTTTTAATGGCTACGTCTTGAGTCTAACTTCTTGATTCTTTTCCCGGGCGTTGCCTGCGGCCGGGCTCTTTGCTCATACTGCACAGGCCTTATTCACAGGCCGGTATCCGCGACGATCCCTAACGCAAAATTGTCTGAACCGGGATTCGTCGGATTAAGGGATGATTGGATTTTTAATTTCACATAATGCCCACTCACTACTCACTTCCCTGCCAACGGAAACCCTTTATCAACCCAGTTGGCTTTCAAATTGGTGGCCAGGTTAAGCAGCTTCACATCAGTAAACCCCAATTTTTGCAATTCGGAAAAAGCCGGGCGAATGTTAGGGCATTTAACAAATGGGCAGCATCCGCAGTAAATAACTATCGCGGTATTTTTGGGTAAATTAGCAACAGCCGTTCTTAACTTTTCCAGGTTTTCGGGCTTGTTTACCGCACCAATATGGGTAGCGCCTTTTATATCTTCTACAGCGCCGATGTTAAAGATAACAAGCGCTGTTGTACCTGTTTTTATGTTAGCAGCTAAGGCAGCCGGTTCCAGTAATTGACTTTCTGTCCAGGGGTTAGTAACGCCTAACGTGGGCATAGTCATCGGCGAGGTTTGCGCCCTGATATTTGTACTTAATAAAACTACAAAAATCAAACTTAGCAAAGCTCCAAAATATTTATTTTTCATGTTCCGGGTGTTTATCAGCAACTTCGTTTGCTCAAATATGAACATTAATTATCTATGGAAGAAGATAAAAAAGAACATTGGGAACGGATATATCACACCAAAAATGCCGGCCAGGTAAGCTGGACGCAAGCCGTACCGCAAACCTCGCTTAATTTTATTAGTGGCTTCGATTTAGCAAAAACCGACAAGATAATCGACATCGGCGGCGGCGACAGCAAACTGGTTGATTTCCTGTTACAAGAGGGTTACACCAACATTACCGTTTTGGATATCTCCGAAACAGCCTTAGCCAAAGCAAAGGCACGACTTGGCAATAAAAGCAGCCTGGTTACCTGGATAGTTTGCGATATTACCAATTTTGAACCCAAAGAAACCTACGCCATTTGGCATGACCGGGCGGCCTTCCACTTCCTGACAACACAGGGTCAAATTACCCGCTACTTAAATATTGCCGCAAAAGCAGTCAGCCATTATTTAATCATCGGCACATTTTCTGAAAACGGGCCCGAAAAATGCAGCGGGTTAACCGTTAAACAATACACAGAACAACAGTTGCAAGCCATATTTAATGAGCATTTTGAAAAAGTAACCTGTATTACCGAAGACCATACCACTCCTTTTGCAACAAAACAAAACTTCCTGTTTTGCAGCTTTAAAAAGCGCAAGGATAACCTATAAAAAAAGCATCTGATAATGATGACACAAGGATGAAGATTGCCTATTGTTAAAATATACCGACTGGTATATTTTTGTATCGTTGAATTTAATCACACAACGCAAAACAATGAAAACTTCAAAAAACACCATACTCATTACCGGCGGCAGTGCCGGCATAGGTTTTGAGTTAGCAAAAAAATTATCAGCAGATAACCATGTTATCATCATTGGCCGTAACCAGGCCCGCTTACAAAAGGCTGCGGCTCAATTACAAAACGTGAGCGCTATAACCGCAGATGTATCCAACGCTGAAGATGTAGAAAAACTGGTAACAAAACTAACTGCCGATTTCCCCGAACTGAACATCGTGATCAACAACGCAGGCGCAGCAAACCTGAACAACCTGCTTACCGATACCGATACGTTTGAAAAAGCCGGTGAAGAAATGCTGACCAACTACCTATCGGTTATCCGCCTGAACGAAAAGCTGCTGCCATCACTTAAAAAACAAAATGAGGCAGCTATTGTAAACGTATCTTCAATAGTAGCGTTTGCGCCAAGCACCAAACTGGCTACTTATGGCGCCACAAAAGCTGCGTTACATGCATATACCAGGGCTTTGAGATTAGCATTGGCCGAAACCGGCATAAAAGTTTTTGAGCTGATGCCTCCACTGGTTGATACTGAATTCTCTGCCGAAATTGGTGGTAAAAATGGCATCCCCCCTGCCCAGGTTGCCGACGAGTTTTTAGCCGGTTTACAAAGCGATACCTACGAGATTCGCGTTGCCGGTACCGAACAATTTTACAGGCTTTACCTATCCAACCCGGATGAGGCTTTAAGGGTGATAAATTTATCAAGGGAATAATAGCTAAATAAAAAATTTAACATAAATTATACCGATTGGTATAATTTATGTTATTTACACAATTCGCTATGAAAAGAAGCATCCTCATCATCACTGTTATTACCGCGGCCATGATGGAGCTCATTGATACGTCGATAGTCAATGTAGCCTTATCGCATATGAGTGGTAATCTGGGATCAACGCTGGAAGATACCTCCTGGGTTATAACCGCTTACGCCATTGCCAATATCATCGTAATACCCATGACCAGCTTTTTGGCTACCAAACTTGGCAGGCGCAATTACTATATAGGCTCTATTATCGCTTTTACCTTTTTTTCGGCCATGTGCGGGCTGGCGTCAAATATCTGGACATTGGTACTGTTCCGTTTTTTACAAGGCATTGGCGGCGGCGCGCTGTTATCGGTATCGCAGGCAATAGTTTTTGAGGTGTATGGCAAAGCCCGCGCGGGTATTGCCAGCGCCTTATTTGGTGTAGGCGTGTTTTTAGGCCCAACAATTGGCCCAACCCTTGGCGGTTTCATCACCGAAAACTACTCCTGGCCCTGGATATTTTTTATCAATATCCCCATAGGCATCGCCGTTGCAGTATCCAGCATTTTATTGGTTACCGAACCGGAGATTAAAGTTGAACCAAAAGCCGTAGACTGGTGGGGCATCCTGCTGTTGATTATAGGCATCGGCTCGCTCCAAACAGTACTGGAACGCGGCGAAACTGATGATTGGTTTTCTGCCGGTTATATTGTAGCGTTAACGGTTATAGCCGTATTCAGTATTCTCACTTTTATCTGGTGGGAGCTTACCATCCCCAACCCGGTTATTGATTTGCGGGTACTTAAAAGCAAATCGCTGGCAGTTGCCGCAATACTTACCGCAGTAACAGGTGTGGGCCTGTTTACATCAGTGTTTTTAACACCGGTGCTGGCACAGCGGGTACTACTATTCCCGCCTACTATAACGGGGCTTACCTTGCTGCCCGGCGCTATATTAGCCATTTTTGGCCTGCTGTTTTCGGCTACCTTGCTTAAACGGGGCGTATCGCCACTAATAATTATTACCATTGGCTTTGTGTTGTTTATAATTTTCAGCTTCCTGATGTCGGGCCTAAACCTGGAAGCAACACCTGGCAACCTTGCCAGGATACTCATATTCAGGGCTTTGGGGTTGGCTTTTTTAACCGTTCCACTTACGGCATTGGCAGTATCCGGTTTGGATGCCAAAGATGTTCCGCAGGGATCGGCATTAAACAATATGATGCGGCAGCTCGGCGGCTCGTTCGGTATCGCTATGATCAATACTTATGTGGCCCATCGCTTTGGATCGCACCGTAACGATCTTATTTCTAACATCAGTATTTACAATCCGCAAGCTACGCAACGTATAAACGGACTAACCCAATATTTTGCAGGCAAAAGCGGCACGCTGATAGAAGCACAGCATAAAGCGATGGCAGTGGTAAATAACGGGATAGACAGGCAATCATTCCTGATGAGCTACCTGGATGCCTATATTTTTGTAGGGCTGTTGTTTGTATTGGCTATGCCTTTATTGCTGGTGGTGCTCGATCGTAAAAAGCAGGCTGGCCCGGTAGTTTTGGTAAGCGATCATTGACAACGGTGCAGTGAGAATTAAAAGCGCAGCAAGGGGCGAAGATTTCACGCGAATGTTGTGGACACCATCACATTTGTGCTTCCTTTTAAAAAGCGGTGGAAAAGTGCGATTCCCCTCTTGAGAGGGGCGGAGGGGTGTGTTATACGCGCGCAATGAAACGCGGAAAACACACCCCTGCCAACGCACCTCCCACCACGCCCCCTCTCAAGAGGGGAATAAAAAACACACTTGATAATCAACGTATTATAATGACGTGATTGTAAGTTTCTGACTATCAATATTAAATATCCGTCATTGCGAGGTACGAAGCAATCCCCTACATACTCAGTCCCACATAGTTCGGGATTGCTTCGTACCTCGCAATGACGGTAGCTTGGGACATTGTTTTAACTATATTTCGTTGTCCGTCATAACGCTTTTTTCAGGTTTTACTTGACAGACACTCGCAATATCAAATACCAACCGGTATATTTACATTATGGAAAAGGAATTATCAAAAGCGGAACGCACCCGCAAGTTCATTGTGGAAACCACCGCGCCCATCTTCAATAAAAAAGGATATGCCGGTACGTCGCTGTCTGATTTGACGGATGCTACAGGCCTTACCAAAGGGAGCATTTACGGAAACTTTGCCAATAAAGAGGAAGTTGCCGCCGCAGCATTTGATCATAACTCGGCTATCCTGAGAAAACAGATCCAGGACCGTATTCAAAAAGCCGGCACTTATTACGATAAACTGCTGGTTTACGCCCAGGTGTACCACAGCTTTACCCGGGCAACATTCCCTGCAGGTGGCTGCCCTATTTTGAATACTGCCGTTGATGCCGACGACACCAACCCTTTATTAAAAGATAAGGCCGCGCAGGCAGTGCTCCGCTGGAAAAAATCGATAGAAAACCTGATACAAGCGGGTATTGATGCGGGTGAGTTTAAGCCCGATGCAGATTTAAGCGGCACCGCCCTATCTATGATAGCGCTTATTGAAGGCGGCATTATGATAGCCAAGGTTACCAACACCCCCACAAGCCTGGATAGGGTATTGCAAACTGTAAACGCTTTAATAACCGCCCTTAAAGTAACCTAACCCTATTTGCCGCCGCACAATTGTAAAATTGTCGGCTTAATGTAAGAAGACTGTTACCAAAAAAAATATTTAGCTGTAATTCAAAACATTACAACAGCAGGTTGTAGCCGCAAAAAACAAATTTTAAATCCGCTACGTTATCAAAAGTACCAATTATATAAAAAATGTCTAAAAAAATCTTGATACTTGATGATAGCGAAGATATCCTTGAGGTGATGAAAGACGTGCTCGAGATGGAGGGTTACGAGATTGAAATTTTAAATTACACCGATGACATATGCAAATCGGCCATGGCTTTTAACGCCGACCTGGTGATATTAGATTATATCCTTTTTGGTATAAACGGCGGCGAACTTTGTCATATGCTAAAAACCAACCCGCTCACGGCCCATATACCAGTAGTTATGGTTTCGGCTTACCCCCGGGTGCTGGAGTCATTGGGCAGCTATGGCTCTGATGCCTTTGTAGCCAAGCCCTTTAGCCTTGCCGACATTGTTAGTACGGTAAAAGCATGCCTGCTGAAGGCCGGAGATATTGAGCATAGCCTTAACTAAAAATGAGTCGGAAGTCTTAAGTTCTAAGTCTCAAATGTCATTTTTTGACTTAGAACTTAGGACATCCGACTAAAAACTATCCGTAGTTACAATATGCTATGCTCGTCAAACGCCCTGTCTTCGGCGTTAGGCTCATGATAGTTTTTGATAAAACTTGCAATTTCTTCAGCTTGCAGGTGTGTAAGGTCGCCCATGCCGCTGTACTCCCACTGGTTCATGTTATCGTCAAAAACAATATCGCCCAAATCAACCATGCCCTCGTTCAACCCAAAAACACCGGTAGCCTGGATGTGGCCCCCCGTTGTGGGCTCGGTTACCGGGTTTATGGTAATAAAGCGATCGCCATTTGATGTATATAATGTATAATCTACAGGCTTTGTCATGTTTAATGTATTTGCATTACCTACAAATCAAAGCCGCTTTTGTTTACTTTATTTAGCTAAAACGTTACCAGCATTTAGCTAAAACGTTACCAGCCCATTATTTCCATCACCCTTGCAAATTCGGGCTGAAAACCGGCATTTATAGTGATTTGCTCCCCGGTTACCGGGTGGTTAAATTGCAGGTGCGATGCGTGAAGCAGCATGGTGTTCATATCCCAGGTATCGGTAAAAAACTTGTTCTGCTTGTTACATCCATGCGTACGATCGCCAATAATGGGATGAAATATGTGGGCAAAATGTTTACGCAACTGGTGCATGCGCCCCGTGGTTGGTACGGCTTCAACCATAGAGTATCTTGAGGTGGGGTGTGCGCCAAAAGGCACATCAAGTTCGGCACGTTTAAGCGTGGTGTATGTTGTAAAAGCATCCTGCAACGTTCCGTTCTCTTTGCGTAACGGATAATCAATATCCTCGGTATCAACGGTATGCCCGCGCACAATGGCCAGGTATTTTTTTTGCACCTTGTTATCCATAAAAGCTTGCTGCATGGCCACCTCTACCTGCTTATCCAGCGCAAAAAGTAAAATACCGCCTGTTTTCCTGTCTATCCGGTGTACCGGGTTAACCTTCTGCCCTATCTGATCGCGCAATATCTGCAACGCAAACTCCGTGGCCTCTGCCGCAATAGGCGACCGGTGTACCAGCAATCCATGCGGCTTATTAACAGCAATAAGGTATTCATCCCGATATACGATCTCTAACATCCGGCAAAGGTAGGGATATAGTTGGTTAAGTTGATTGGGTTGGATTGAGTTGATTAGGTTGGATTGGGTTTGATATTTTACATAATGTACACTCACAACTCACAACTCACAACTCACAACTCACAACTCACAACTCACAACTCACAACTCACAACTCACAACTCACAACTCACAACTCACAACTCACCTACTCACAACTCACTACTCACTACTCACTACTCACTACTCACTACTCACTACTCACTACTCACTACTCACTACTCACTACTCACTACTAAATTTTAAAAAGTCAACCATCTAAAAAAAATATTTTAATTAGTTTATTCTTTTTATATCTTTAGTTCATCACAATAAACCGTAAAACAATGACTGCCAAAGCAAAAACCGTTACAGGCGATACCGCGCCTGATAGTATCAACTCTGCTCCTACACGGCTTTTTTCATTAGATGCCTTGCGCGGGTTTGATATGTTTTGGATAATGGGTGGCGAAGAGATATTTCATACCATGGCCAAGGCCACCGGATCGCCTTTTTGGGGTTCCATCGCCAACCAGTTTACCCATCCCGACTGGAACGGTTTTCATTTATACGATCTGATCTTCCCTTTATTCCTGTTCATGGCAGGCGTATCAACTCCATTTTCGGTTGGCCGCGAGTTGGAGAAAGGTAAAAGCAGGCAGCAACTGGTATTGCGTGTGATGAAAAGGGCACTGATATTAGTATTGCTGGGCCTGGTGGTAAACAACGGCCTAAATATTATGCCCATTAAAGATATCCGGTTTGCAAGCGTGCTGGGCCGCATAGGCATAGCCTACATGTTTGCCAATATTATTTACCTTTATAGCAGCGAGCGCATGCAAATGGTTTGGTTTTGGGTATTCATTATAGGCTATTGGCTGCTGTTAAAATTCACATCGGCCCCGGGCTATCCGCATGGCGATTTAACCATGCAGGGTAATTTTGCATCCTACATGGATAGGGTTATCCTGCCGGGAAAACTATATTTGGGCATTCATGATCCCGAAGGATTATTTTCAACCATCCCGGCCATTAGTACCGGGCTACTGGGCATCATTACCGGCACCATCCTGAAAAAAACGGGACTGGCGCAAATGAAAAAAGTAGCCATCCTTGCCATAGCCGGTGTTGCTTTCCTGATTATAGCCCAGGTTTGGAACCTCGATTTCCCTATCAACAAAAACCTGTGGACCAGTTCGTTTGTAATGCAGGTGGGCGGTTTAAGCTTATTGCTGATGGCTTTCTTTTACTATATTATTGATGTGCTGGGCTGCCAAAAATGGTCGTTTTATTTTAGGGTGATAGGCATGAACTCCATCCTGATTTACGTATCGGGGCACTTCATCAAATGGAGTTATACCAACAACGGTTTCTTCGGCTGGATAGGCCAGCTCATAGGCGATCCGTTTAACGCCGTAGCCATGGCCATTACCTTTGTGATGGTAAAATGGCTGTTTTTATATTACTTGTACCAAAAGAAGACGTTTTTAAGGGTGTAGGGCCATTAAAAGATCTCAATCTGATTTAGAGCTAAATGCTCGGTTGGTGTACGCTTCCTTTGCAAGTATCTAGCCTGCCCGCAACCGTTTAACGGTTAAACCAGTTTATAACAAAACCCAGCCTTGACCTTTTTAAAACATCGAGCCAAAAACGGTGTATATGCAGTGATTTCATGACTAATTAATGTTTGAGTAGTATTATAACTTTTTAATTGCAAAAATATTGTGACTGGAAGTTGATGGTTCATGGGTCATGGTTCATGGTTCATAGTAAAAAGGCGTTTTATAACAGGGGAGCAAACTAAATTCGTCGTTGCGACATTCGGCTACGAACTATCAGCTATAATCCACGAACATAGTAAGAAGAAATCTCGGCCATGAACCATCAACCATGATCCATGAACTAAATCATGATTCATGAACTATTTGCTATCAACCCCTAACAATCGTATTTTTGCGCGTTATGAGTATTGCTAAAACATATTTGCCTAAAGAAACCGAAGATAAATGGTACAGTTATTGGCTACAGCACGATTTTTTTAAATCGGTGCCCGATGAGCGCGAACCTTATACTATAGTAATTCCGCCGCCAAACGTTACCGGGGTTTTGCATATGGGGCATATGCTAAACAATACCATTCAGGATGTATTGGTACGCCGCGCCCGCATGAAAGGCAAAAATGCCTGCTGGGTACCCGGAACAGATCATGCCAGTATTGCTACCGAAGCCAAAGTGGTGGCCATGCTTAAAGAGCGAGGCATCAGCAAAAAAGACCTTACCCGCCCCGAATTTTTAACTTACGCCTGGGAGTGGAAAGAAAAATATGGTGGTATCATTCTCGATCAGCTTAAAAAATTAGGCGCATCATGCGATTGGGGCCGTACCAAATTTACCATGGATCCCGAAATGTCTGAAGCGGTGATTGATACCTTTATTCACCTGTACAAAAAAGGCCTGATATACCGCGGTGTGCGCATGGTAAACTGGGACCCGCAGGGAAAAACGGCGGTATCTGACGAGGAAGTTATCAGGAAAGAGGTTAATCAAAAGCTTTATTATATTAGGTATTCTGTTGCGGGTGGCGGGTTGCCAGGTGCGGGTGAAGAAGAATCAGCTGCAGCTACCGGCACCTCGACCCCCGAAACGGGCAACTTTTTAACCATTGCCACAACCCGCCCAGAAACCATTATGGCCGATGCTGCTATCTGTATCAACCCTAATGATGAGCGGTACATCCACCTTCACGGAAAAACTGTTTATATCCCTTTAATTAAACGCGAGATCCCGGTTATACTGGACGAATACGTTACGATGGATTTTGGTACGGGTTGTTTAAAGGTAACCCCGGCGCATGATTTGAATGACTATGAGCTTGGCCAAAAACACAACCTGCCCGTTATTGATATTTTAAATGACGATGGTACGCTGAACGAAAAGGCGCAGATACTGGTAGGTGAAGACCGTTTTATGGCCCGTAAAAAAATAGCCGGTTTACTGGAGGAAGCTGGTGCTTTGGCCAAAGTGGAGGATTATAAATCACAAATCGGGTTCAGCGAACGTACCGATGCTGTTATCGAGCCAAAATTATCGATGCAATGGTTTTGCAAAATGAGCGAGATGGCCAAACCTGCATTGGATTATGTACTAAACGGCGAGATAAAACTGATCCCGGAAAAGTTTATAAACACCTATCGTCACTGGATGGAGAACGTAAGGGACTGGAACATCAGCCGCCAGTTGTGGTGGGGACAACAAATCCCGGCATGGTACCTTCCAAACGGCGAATTTGTTATTGCCAAAAACATTGACGAAGCATTAGCCGAAGCAAAACTCAAAACTCAAAACTCACTACTCACTACTGACGACCTACGCCAGGACCCCGATGTGGTTGATACCTGGTTTTCATCGTGGTTGTGGCCTATATCGGTATTCGATGGTTTTAAAGACCCTAATAATGCCGATATTAACTATTATTATCCAACTAACGACCTGGTAACCGCCCCCGAGATCCTGTTTTTCTGGGTAGCCAGGATGATTATGGCTGGCCATGAGTTTAGGGGAGAGTTACCTTTTAGAAACGTTTACCTTACTGGAATTGTAAGGGATAAGCTGGGTCGTAAAATGTCGAAATCATTGGGTAACTCCCCCGATCCGCTTGATCTTATCGAGCAATACGGCGCCGATGGCGTACGCGTTGGCATGCTGCTTTGCTCGCCTGCCGGCAACGACTTGATGTTTGACGTAAGTTATTGCGAACAGGGCCGTAATTTTGCTAATAAAATTTGGAATGCCTTTAAATTACTAAAAGGTTGGGAGGTTGATGATAGCCTTGAAAACCCCAATAAAATTGCAATTGAATGGTTTGGCAGCAGGTTTAACCAGGCCCTGGGCGAGATTGAAGATGACTTTGGCCAATACCGTTTATCAGAAGCGTTAATGGCTACCTATAAGCTGGTTTGGGATGATTTCTGTGCCTGGTACCTGGAGATGATTAAGCCCGCTTACCAGCAACCAATTGATAAAGTTACTTATGCAGCTACCGTTCAGTACTTTGAGAATATATTGAAAGTGCTTCACCCCTTTATGCCGTTCCTTACCGAGGAATTATGGCATGATGAAATATTTGGCGAACGCACCGAAAAAGACTGCTGTATTGTTGCCCAATTGCCAAACATTGGGGAAATAAATACACAACTACTTGAAGAAGTGGAGATAGTAAAAATTGTTCTTACGCAAATCAGGAATATTCGTAATAAAAATGAAATTTCGCCTAAAGAGGCGCTGAGCCTTTCATATAAATCAAACTCGGGCATAAATTACCTGCAGTACGCGGCGATTATAGCCAAACTGGGTAATATATGCGAGTTTGCATCTGTTGCCGATAAAGTTTCAGGAGCGGTTAATTTTATTGCTTCAACCGATGAGTTTTTTATTCCGTTAAGCCAGAAGCTTGACCCTGTTGTGGAGTGCGCGAGGCTTGTAAAAGAGAAGGACTACCTTTTAGGTTTCCTTAAAGCGGTTAACGCGAAGCTTGGCAACGAGCGTTTTATGGCCAATGCCAAACCCGAAATTATTGAAATTGAGCAACGCAAAAAGGCCGATGCCGAAGCCAAATTGAGCATCATTGAACAAAACATGGTTGATTTGGCTTGCTAATTGCATGAACGAGAGGCTGCGAAATACAAAGTAGAAGTAGGTATTCAATGTCAATTGATTCGCTATAATACCTTTTGTATAAGCAATGTGCTTTAATCATGAATAAAGGAGTAAGCTTTTTCAATTTTTCAATTTTCAGGATTTTATCAAAGGAGCAGCCTTTTCTTGACCAGGCTCGTATCCGGTTGCTTTATTTTGGTTTCCCCTTAGTGTTCATTGCCTTAGGGGCCGTTTTCATGAGTGTTTATTTCCAGGGTCAAACTATGCTGGCCTATACAGCTGGTGTATTAATGGTTTGTGTAGCCGGGCTGTTTAAATTTTTAACATACCGGCCTCAATGGCGTTTAATTTCTCATTTACTGCTTAGCGCGGGTACTATTGTTAACCTTAGCATAGTTTATATTACTTTACAAACTGTAAATATAGTTACGGTACAGGTAATTATATTAGTTATTGTATTTAGCTATTACATGCTTGGGCAAACCGGGGGGCTTATTTATTCGTTGTTGAATGCGATGCCTGTATTGGTTTTCATGATTATTGAATTCACAAAGGGGTACGTTATTAGTATTAAGCCAGACAGGATAGATCAATCTACTATTATTATTACCCTTTTTGCCAATTTTATCCTGTTGATATTTATTCACAGCCATTTTTATACCGCCTTTTTAAAGAATATAAAACAGCTGAAAGAAAGCGGTGAAGATTTGGTTGCGCTAAACGCCCAGCTTGAAAAAGCAATAAGCAAAGCCGAAAAATCAACCCAGGCCAAGTCGGAGTTTTTATCTACAATGTCGCATGAAATCCGCACGCCGTTAAACGCGGTAATAGGCATGAGCAACCTGCTTATAATGGGCAACCCGAGGGCCGATCAGAAAGAAAATCTTGAGATTCTGAAGTTTTCGGCCAATAACCTTTTGGCCGTTGTAAACGATGTACTTGATTTTAACAAAATTGAATCGGGCAAGTTAGTTTTTGAAAATATCCGTTTTAACCTGGTTGAGCTAATGAACAATATTTGCGGCGCGCAAATGATTAAGGCCGAAGAAAAAGGATTGTTGTTTAAGCTTGACGTGGATAGCTCCCTTTGCAACAAGATAATTTTTGGCGATCCTACCCGTATTACGCAAATTATTTATAACCTGGTAAGCAATGCCATAAAATTTACTGCAAAAGGCAACGTATGGGTTAGGGTTACCTGTTTTGAGGATAGGCACAATACGGTTACGGTTAAATTTGCGATAAGAGATACAGGTATTGGCATCGAAGAACATAACCTCACCAGTATTTTTGAGCCCTTTACCCAGGAATCATTAACCACAACCCGCCAGTACGGCGGCACTGGATTAGGTTTGGCTATTGTGAAACGTTTGCTGGATTTACAGGGCCTGCATATGGATATATCAAGCATACCAGGTTCAGGTTCGGAGTTTTCATTTAATATGGAGTTCCCGGTATCAACAGAAATGGCAGTTGAAAAAGCCATAACTCCTTTGGTGCAGCCGCGTGAAAAAGCCGATGTTATATCGGGTATCCGTGTGCTTATTGCCGAAGATAACATGGTAAATGTTATGTTAATGAAAAAACTATTATCTAAATGGAACATAAAGCCAACCGTTGCCGAAAACGGCCTGCGCGCTGTTGAATTGATGCAATATGGCAACTTTGATATTATACTGATGGACCTGCAAATGCCGGTAATGAATGGTCTTGATGCCACCATGGAGATCAGAAAAATGGCCGATCCTAAAAAATCGCACATTCCTATTATTGCCCTTACGGCTTCGGCACTGCTGGATATTAAAGAGAAAATTTTTGAGGCCGGTATGAACGATTATGTTTCGAAACCATTTAAGCCCGACGAACTGCTGGAGAAAATGCACCTCCTGGTACGCGCTGCTTAAACAGGTTTGCTGTAAGCAGGCAACTCTTCAATAAACTGATATTTTCTTCTTTCGTGATTAATGGTACAATAAAAATGCTGCAGGCCGTTGCTTACCGCTAATAGCGATACTTTGTGCACCATATTATAACGGGCTACCTGATCGAAAGTCTTTTGATCGATACTAACGGATGGCGCTTTGCATTCTACAATCAAAATTCTTTGCCCGCTGCTGTCAAATACTACTATATCGGTGCGTTTTTGCAGCCCGTTAAGCTTAAGGCCACCCTCGAGCCGGATGAGCGAACGCGGATAGCCTTTTTGCCTGATGAGGTATTGTACAAAATGCTGCCGCACCCACTCCTCGGGTGTAAGTATTATGTTTTTTTTACGGATTTCATCAAACAAGCTCAACTGCCCGTTATCGTCGCTTATTTTAAAAGGATAGGGAGGAAGATTGAGAGGTGGTAAATTCAAAAGTCAAAATTAAAAAGTCAAAATTCAAAAATAGGAAGTAATGTGAATAAGATAAGTGAAATTCAAATATTACTTTCCACATTATGGCAATAGCAACATTTTACCGCTTCGTTTTTTTAATTTTGAATACTCAGCCAAAAAGTCATTTTTGACTTTTGAATTTTTAATTTTGACTTAAAAGAACCAGGAAGTCATTTTTGAATTTTGACTTTTGAATTTTGACTTAAAAAGAATGACCGCAGCAGATATAGTAAAGGATATAAAGAACCGTAAATACAAGCCCCTGTACCTGTTGCACGGCGAAGAGCCTTATTTTATTGATGTAGTGAGCAACTACATTGAACATCACCTGCTGCCAGAGGCCGAGAAGGGCTTTAACCAAACCGTGGTATATGGTAAAGATACCGAGATGATGGCCGTACTTAATGCGGCCAAACGCTACCCCATGATGGCCGATTACCAGGTAGTAATGGTGAAAGAGGCCCAGGACATGAAATGGGGCAAGGATGATGACAACAAAAAAGGCATCGACCCATTATTGAGCTACCTGGAAAAACCCCTGCCAAGTACCATTCTGGTGTTTTGTTACAAATATGGCAAGTTTGATAAACGCAAAAAAACATACAAAGCAATTGAAAAAAACGGGCTCATTTTTGAGTCGGCTCCTTTGTATGATAGTAAGATACCCGCCTGGATAGAGGGCTTTATCAGCGATAAAGGTTATAAAATAAACCAACAGGCATCGGCCATGTTATCTGAATACCTGGGCAACGATTTATCTAAAATAGCCAACGAGCTGGAAAAGCTAATGCTGAACATAGCTGCCGGGCAAGAGATTACCCTAAAACTGGTGCAGGACAACATCGGCATCAGTAAAGAGTATAATGTATTTGAGCTGCAAACCGCCCTTGGTAAAAAGGATGTTTTAAAGGTTAACCAGATTATTAATTATTTCGAGGCAAACCCTAAGGCAAACCCCATTGTGCTTGTATTGGGTAACCTGAATAATTTTTTTAGCAAGGTGCTGGCCTATCATTATGTAAAAGATAAATCGCCCCAAAACGTTGCCCGCGAAATTGGGGTAAACCCGTATTTTGTAAAAGATTATGAGCTGGCCGGCCGCAGCTACAACTATTCCAAAACCATGCAAATCATCAGCTATTTGCGTGAGTACGACCTAAAAAGCAAAGGTGTTGAATCAAACGCACCCCACGGCGAGTTGATGAAAGAACTGATGTTTAAAATACTGCATTAACCTTTCTTTTGCCCAAATTAAGGCCTTGCCCCGGGGGTGATAAGGTAACATTTTTGTTAGATGTATCACTCTGGTGCCTTTACCCGTACCCTTGATTTTTCATGCTAAAATGGCTGATACAGCTTAATTTAGCGGTTTTTCACCCATTGGCCTTCCAAGCCTGCTTGTTTGTAAAGAAGTATTTACATTACAATAAAATTAACCCGTAATTTAATTTATTATGTTCATCCCATCAAAGGTAACCTGCAGTGCTTTTGAGCCTCATCATCAACATAAATTATTTGAGATATGATACTTTTATTCTGCGGATTATCAGGAGCTGGTAAAACAACATTGGCTAAAAATGTTGCAAATGAATTAACAGCGCTTGGCATTAGGACTGAAATAATTGACGGCGATGAATATCGCAATGAAATTTGCCGCGATTTGGGCTTTAGCAAGGCCGATCGTTGCGAAAATATCCGGAGGTTGGGCTTTGTGGCCAGCCGTTTTTCGGCCCACGGAATTGTTACCATAGTGAGCGCTATAAACCCATATGACGAAATGCGTCGCGAACTTGCCGAAAAATACAAGCATGTAAACATTGTGTATATTGATTGCCCGGTAAAAAAGCTCATCAGCCGCGACACCAAGGGACTTTACAAAAAAGCTTTTTTACCCGATGGACACCCTGACAAACTAAAAAACCTGACAGGCATTAACGCGCAGTTTGATGTTCCGTACGCTCCCGACCTGTATATAAACACCAACGAAAGCACCGTAGCGCAAAGCACCTCAACCTTGCTATATTTTATACTGAACAACCTTAACCCGTTTGATAAGGCCGAAAAAAAAGTAGCCCATACATAATAGTTAAATCTGTAAGATAACAGCTATTAGCGCCACCGCACGTTATGCAAAAACGAACGCTTATTATAACCGGTATGCACCGCTCCGGTACCTCTCTTATAACGCACTGGCTTGCCAAATGCGGCATGCAGCTGGGCGAAAAAATGGTTGAGCCGGGCCCGGGAAATGCGGAAGGGCATTTTGAGGACGTAGAGTTTTTGAAGATCCATGAGGAGATCCTGACTAATCATAACCTGCCCAGGAACGGCTTAACAGACGGATATGTTGACGCTGTTTCTATTTATGAGAAAGAGAAAATAAAAAGCATTATAAGGGTTAAACAGCAGTTGTACGACCAATGGGGTTGGAAAGATCCCCGAACCTGTATGTTCCTTGATGTTTATAAAGAACTTATTCCGGATGCCCGTTATTTGGTTATTATGCGCGATTATCGGTTGGTAACCAGTTCATTGTTACGGCGGGAGTTTAAAACGGTTGACAGAAAGTACCTGGGCCGTAAATATTTATCAAGGTTGGTATGGCTAATTTTTAGACGGGCACGCAGAAAACAATCCTTCTACCGGATAAATGCCGAAGCATATTTAAAAGTGTGGATTAACTATACCAGTGATATTTTAGCATGCATTAAAAAGTTGGACCCCGATGCTTTTGTTGTAGTTAACTACAACATGCTGAGCGAAGAGGATACACGCGTTTTTGGGCACCTGCAAAACAAATGGAATTTTTCGTTAACCTATTCAAAGTTTAAGGACGTGTTTAAAGAGAACCTGATAGGCCAGGATATTGATATAGATCCCTATATTACCAATAAAGCATTACTAAACCAGGCAAAGCAATTACAGGACGAATTGATGGGATATATGAGCCTCTGAAGGAAAGTCTTTAGTGGAAAGTCTTAAGTTCTACGTCAAAAAAATAATTCAGACTCAGAACTTTCGACTAAGTACTTATGACTTAACACTACACGCTTTCTATCCATTCCTCCGCCGATTTTACATCGGTAAAAAACTCAATCACCAATTTGCCTTTTAATGCATATATGCTTTTACGGGCCGATAGCTGGCTGAAAACACTTGGCGAATGCACCCAGGCAAAATAACGTAAGCCTGCTTTTTCCATATCCGGGAACCACTCGGTATTACCCCAATCAGATGCTTCCGACCAGTTGCCCAAAACATGGATGTTGCTATTGAGCACCTTGCCTACATTGTTTTTGATAAGCATGTTTTGCATTTTAAAACAGCCATGCTGTACCGATTCAAGGTTTTGGAACCCTATCCAATCAACATCAAGGCGGTTATGTTTAGGGTTATATTTAATAATAATGGTATCGTCCTGGTAATGGGTGTCGCTATCTGCAACAGGTGTGGCTTTGGTAGCTGTATCAGGTATAAGCCTGAAAAAGAAAGTTGAGCCTTTACCCGGGGTACTTTCAATCCAAAAACTGCCATGGTGCCTTTTCAATATCTCGGCCGATATAAACAGCCCCAGGCCAAGCCCCTCAAAACGCATAGCAGTGTTATCAACCCGGTAGTATCGGTCAAATAACCGCATCAGGTTTTTCTCTTCTATGCCGATGCCAAAATCTTCTACAGAAACAATGATGCTGCCATCGGAATGTATGCTGCAGTTTACCAATACTTTTTTGCCTTCCGGCGAGTATTTAACGGCGTTACTGAGTAAATTATTTACCACCTGTTCCAACCGGAAACGGTCGCCGGTATAAATTACATCGTCGGCCTTTTCAAGAATAATCTGGTGCGATGTAGTAGCCTGCTGCATACTTTCAATGCTATCTTTAAGCATTTCCAGAAAGCTGAAGGGCTCCATATTATACTCCATTTTACCTGCGTTAATCCGGGTTACATCAAGCAAATCGTTAATCAGCTTCTCCAACCGTAACACATGCGAGGCCGATTTTTGGATAAAGCCATTAAGCTTGTGCATATCTGATGTGCGTTGCATCAGCTGGTTAAAAGCTTTTATACTGGTAAGTGGTGTCTTTAGCTCATGGCTTGCTATAGATAGGAATTCATCTTTCTTTTGCTCGTTGTTTTTTTGAATTTCGATATTGGTATTTGTACCCAGCCATAACCTGATATGCCCGTTCTCGATCAGCGGAAGTGCGCGGGCCAAATGCCAAACATACTCCCCGTTATGAAACTTAAGGCGAAACTCGACCATAAACTCGTTGCCGTTTTGCAAGGCCGCCTTCCATTTTTTTGAGCTGTGCTGCCTGTCATCAGGGTGGATAAATTCCTGCAGGCTACGGCCCAATATCTGGTCCATACTTCGGCCAAAATCGTCACAAACCACTTCGTTCACATAATCAAGCGAGCCATCAGGGCGGGCTGTCCAAACCTGTTGCGGCATGGCGTTAAGCAAAAAACGGAAACGCTGCTCATTTTCCTTTTCTTTTTGGCGGGTAAGTACCGTTTCGGTCAGCTCAAAAGCAAAAACCAAAATGCCGTCTACTACACCATCACCATCATACCGGGCCTGGTAAATAAAATTAAAATACCGGTCTTCAATGGTGCCGCCCACCCTGCGTGCAAGCGGCACTAAAAGTTCTTTTCCTTCAAAGGTATTACCAGTGTAGTAAACCCTTTTTAATATATCGATGATGGGGGTACCATCCAACTCCGGGAGTGCCTCCATGATAGGCTTACCTAATAAATCCCTGCCAGGAAAAAGTTGCTGATAGGCCGGGTTTACCAACTCAAATATCATTTCGGGACCGTCAAGCACACAAATGCCGGTTGGTACCTGCATAAAAAAACGTTTTAGCCTGTCGCGTTCCCTTGCAGCCTCGGCCTGGGCGTTAAATAGTTCAATGTTACGCTGTTCAACCCTTTCTTCCAGCGCATCGTTAAGCCTTAACACACTTTCTTGTGCCCTAAAAAGCTCCTGGTTAGTAGCGTGTAGCGCTTCATTCGCCGATTGTATCTCCTCGTTTGTAGCCTGAACCTCGGCATTAGCATTGGCCAAATCATAATTTAAAGCCAGCAACTCTTTCTCGTTTTGCTCCAAACGCTTTTTTGCCAAAACAAGCTCGGTTATATCATATTTAAAGCTTAAAACAGATATTATATCGCCATCGTCATTGCGGATAGCCTGGTATACATAGTTAAAATAATGATCTTTAACAGGGCCGCCTACTTCATCGGCCAATGGAATATTAATCTCGTTGCCGGCAACGGTCTCGCCTGTTTTGTATACATGCTGCAAAATATCCAATATAGGCTGGCCGGCTACTTCGGGCAGGGCATATAGCAAAGGCTTGCCTAAAACCTCCCGGTTTGGAAAAAGGTCGGTTTTGTAGCGTGGGTTTATAAACTCGTAAACCATATCAGGACCGGTCACTATCGCTATCTGGGCGGGAATCTCGGCAAAAAGTTTTTCTATTTGTTTGCCTAATCTTTCGGCTGTCGCGGCTGCCTGGGTTTCTTTATACAGGCTATTTTTTAAAGCACGTTCGGCCAGTACGCGTTTGGTAACATCTTCGGTATGATGAATAATATAGCAAATCTCGCCCTCAGCATCAAACACGGGTGTATGCGACGTTTCCCAATAGCGCTCAACCAATTGTTGCGGATCATCACGATCCGGTATATCAAACCGCGTAACAGGCAACTGGTGCGGCTGCAGGGTTTCTAAAACTTTATTAAGCGAAAAAGCAATCCCCCCCTCTTCTGACGACCAATCGGGCATTTTGGGGAATACATCAAAAAGATACTGTTCTTCAATTTCGACCCGGGTTTTATTTGTAAGCTGCAAATAAACATTGCTGGCCGTGAGCATATAAAGCTCGGGCGAAAGTATAAGGTACGGTTGAGGCAAGGTCTCAAAAACCCTTAACATTTCCGGGGGCAATGCAGAACTGTGTTTTAAAGCCATTTAAGCTATAAAAAAGATGTATACAAGGTTACTAAACTGATAGCAGATATTAAAATGATATTAAATGTGAAATTGTTTTAGAAAAAGTTCATCGGGCCGTTGGTTCATGGTTCATAGTTCATGGAGAAAATGGTATGCAAGTCAGGCAAATTCTGTTCATTCTTTAATTCTGAAAATTTTGATTCAGACAAAATGCGTTATGGATAGCAGCGGATACCCTCGCCACACACAAAGCCTGCAGGTGTATGAGCCCGGCCGCAGGCATCGCCTAATAGCGGCTGTGGAGCATATGGGGTTAATAATACCTGCTGCTGATAACCTGTATCATGATGATGGCCGAATATGCCGGGAATAATGAGACAATACATAACACAACTGCTTTTAAACCCGCGAAGCGGTTATTTAACGAATAGCCACATAAAGCCAACGCAATAAGCGGAAAAATGGGAATGAGGTACCTGCCCTGCATGCCGCCGAGGGTTGGAGATTCGAGGGCAGTCCAGGTTATATATTGGGCAGATATAACCGCGACGATGGTAATGATACTGCAAACCAGCAAAGCTATCCTGAGCCTGGCGCTGCCTTTAAAACCAAGGCTGATGATGATCCCTAAAACAAGGCAGATGTACGCATTGCGGTAATAAATATCGGGTAACGGCACATCAAGCCAGGCCAGTATGCCTACAAACATATCAGCTGTGTTTTGTAATGCGATTTTATCAAAGTTGAAGAACATGCCTATAAACCTGAAAGGATGGTGCAAAATATACAATACCTGTAATTTTGAGTTGAGCCGCATTTCGGCAGGCGCGAATTTAATCATAAAACTGCCATGATTGACCATGAGCCAAAGCACCAACACAGCAAAAGGTGTAATAATACCGACGGCCTTTTGCTTTGGGGTAAGTTTTAAAAACAGGAACAAAAAGGCGAAGATAATATAAGGCGGTTTGGCAATGCCGATGATAGATACCAGGATAACCATGGCATACAGTTTCCATTGGGGCTGATGTTTTTTATCGCCAAAAGAGAAATCGTCTATAAAGCCAACGAGCAAAAAACAACAGCTAATCAAAACAGCATCCTGGCTTACCGAAGCAAATAACGATACCGTCATCGGGAAAAGTAACACGATGAATAGTAAAATATTACTCTGTTTGGCCAGCATCAAGGCAAAAAAACATAGCGCCACACATAGTAAACCATTTAATATCCGGGAAAGGTATAATGTATTAAGGATGCTTAAATGAAGCAGTTTACCCACCGAAATACCCAGCGCCTGCATTAAATAAACAACAGGCGGATAAATGGCCGTGTTGCCAAAATTGAAATAGATGGTACCTGTATGCCATCTTATTTTTTTAGCGCTGCCTATTTTTAACGTTGCCAATTTTATACTATCGTGCCGGGCAAGTGGTTTGTAAATACCATCGAGTTGGTAAATGCCTTTATCAACCCTGAAGCCTCCCCTATCGGGATAAACCAAAGTTGGGTCCTTGGATATAGAATCGGCTGCGGTAACTGGGTGTGCCTTGTCATACACAAATTCGGGCACCAATTCAAGCCTTGAAACCTGTTCGGCGCGTGCAAAATGATTCGGCTCGTCAGGGCTTTGAAAAGCCGGGGTTATCATGGCTATAGTAATCACCAGCGGCACAGCATACAAAAGATATATGTAATGCAGGCGCTCCCGGAGGATGTTGTAAAATGCGTTAAAAGTAAACATAGGTATCAACACAAATCAACAGCGAAGCTAAGGATTATGTGCGACGAAAAGCCATGGTACATACCAAATTGGCCTTTTAACATCCAACTTTAAGTTTTTTGCCTTCGGCTTTTCGATTTATACCCACTGATCTACAATATTCCTGAGATCGATTGCGTTAAGGGGCTTTACAATAAAGTCAGATACCAGTTCCATTTCTTTGGCGCGTTTAAAGTCGTCTTCATCAATTGACGAGCTTACAATGTAAATCAGTATTTTTTTTCCAAGGCGGGGTACCAGTTTTATAAATTCGTCCAAAAACTGCCAACCGTCAAGCACAGGCATGTTCAGGTCAAGCAAAATCATGTCGGGCAAATTGGCAATGACTTCCATGCAATTACAAATAAAATCTATTGCAACCCGGCCGTTATGAAAAAAAATAGTTTTTTCGGCAACTTCTGCTTTGGCGATAATGCGTTTGATGGTAAAAGTGTAGATATCATCATCATCTATCACACAAAGGGTATTAATTTTTTTCATTAAAAGTTATTTTAAATGTGCTGCCACTGTTAGGTTTGCTTTTTACGGTTATTTGTCCGCCTTGCGAGTCGATCTGAGTTTTGGTTAAAAACAAACCAACCCCATGCGAGTCTTTGCGGTCATGAAAAGTTTTGTATAAACCAAAAATCTTTTTTTCGTGTAGTTTCAAATCAATGCCAATACCGTTATCGGTACATTCTAAAACGGTGTTCCCGTTTTCGTCCCTGTATGTTTTTAATAACACCCTTGGCTCGACGGTTGGCTTACGGTATTTTATTGCATTATTTAACAGGTTCATCAGGATGCTTTCGAGGTAAATTTTGGGAAAAGTAACCTCTTCAACCTCAAATTGCTGCGTAATTACCGCGTGGTTTGCAGCTACGTCCGATCCGATAATTCCCAAAATTTTGCCAGTTATTTCCTTAAAGCTTAGTCGTTCGGCCTCTATAATTTCATCTTTAATTTTAATGGCGTATGATAAGTCTTCAAGAGTAGTATTCAAGCCTTCAGAAATCTTTTTGATTTTTTGAAACAGTTCGGCATTCTCTTCATCCAATGTGCTTTCATCAATTAATGACGAAACCAGCGAGATATTGCTGGCATGGTTACGGATGTTATGGGACAGGATGTGCGTAAAATTTTTGAGCTGCTGGTTGTTTTTGGTAACCATTTCTACGGTTTTGTTTAACGACAGCTCATTGAGCTTGTATTTATCAATGTCCATAAATACGCCTCTTAACTTGGCGGGCTGGCTATGCTCATCATACAACATTTCGCCACGGGCACGCACCCAGACCCGGTTGTTTTTGGCAGTTATCAGCTGCACTTCCAGGTCATAACCCGTGCCTGTATCCCGGCACTCGTTTAATGCCTGGGTCATTGTCGTCAAATACGGTTCGGAGTAAAACCGGCTGAAATCATAAAAAGTGGGGTCATAATCATAGGGCAGTTCATGGATATCAAAAATAGTTTTTGACCAGGTTACTTTATTAGTAAGCAAATCCATTTCCCATCCGCCAAATTTGCCCATCCGGCCGGCTTCCAGCAACAGGAATTCGCTGGCTGCCAGCTTTTCTTCGGCAATTTTACGCTCATTTATTTCTTTTTGCAACTCGTTAACCGAACGTAGCGAAAGTACAGTTGGCATAACCCGGTATAGCGTATATACTGTTGTTACCGATACAATACCGGTGAATAACCTTAACAGCGCGCTCAGGCGATATGCAGGCCACCAAAAAATGCCGGCGTCTATTAAATGTGTAATGCCACATAAAACAATAAATACCACAAATAACCAAAGTATTTTTGGAAAGGGAACATCCTTTCGTTTGGTGAGCAGGATGATAAGCAATAGTGGTATTGCAAAATAAGATACCGCTATTAACAAATCAGAAAAAATGTACAGCCAGCCATGAAATTCGCTCCATGTGCCACAATGCCATCGGGCGGGCCAGTTGCTGGTGTCAAATATCCCAGAAAAAAAATCCTTTACCTGTTGGTAAAGCCCCGCTTTGGCAATTGCCGCATGCTGCACTCTGCCGCATTGGGCACCACAAACGCTATGCGCTTTTGATGCTAATGAGTCTGGTTTAATCAATGTAAATTATCAGTTATCGCAACCGACAATTTACATTTTTTATTTTAACTTACAATAGTTAAATTTAATTTAACTATTTGTTAATCAAGTTAATAAATTTACCATCTATGAATAAAAGGCACCTGACTACGGCAAAAATAACCGTCGTATTTACAGGTTTATTTTGCAGGTTCACTTTCCTTTTTGTTAGCTACGGGCTTAGGAGCGACCGTTTTGGTGGCTGTTTTGGCAACTTTAGCAACAGGTGCCTGGGCCGCGGCCTCCTTAACTATTGGTAAAGTGGGCGCTTTAACTTCAACAACAATTCCTTTTATTTTTTTTGCAGGTGCGGCTGGCGCGTCCTTTTTATCGCTTATTTTTGCAGCAATTGCTTTGGCTAAATTTTTTGAAGCCTTTTCAATTGCTTTGGTCAGGCTTTTTAAATCGGGCTCAAATTCGCTCACGATGGTTTTTAGCTGAACAGTAAATTTATCATTTAATTGTTTTTTAAGGGCCTTATGGGCTTCTTTGGCTGCGGATTTTTCTTTTTTATCTTTCATATGTTGGGGATGGAAAAAAATTCAGGTTGACTCAAGAATTTTAAATTCGGCACAAAGGTACGTTAACTAAATGCTATTTTAATATTATGTTTATGTTAACAACGTTATGATATGTTAAGTAAATGTTATAGCAAATAATTGTCATTGGACTAATTATAAGGTTTTTAACTGCGCCAAAAACGGTGTTATTGTAATATTAAAAGCAAAACATCAACATTATTCAAATAAATATGTTTTAATGGACGAACCGTCTTTTTAAAACGTGACTTTTTGAAAGCGATCAGGTTATTCATAACTTAGCGGGCTTAGATGCTTCCTCAACAAAATGATCAAAGATTTAAACTCGCTTAACCAGGTTGCCGAATTTCATAGCACCTTTAAACATCCCATTGTAGCAAATCCGCAAATCCCTTCAAAAGAGCGCTGCCAGCTGCGTATTGAACTTTTGGCCGAAGAGCTGAAAGAACTACAGGAAGCCGTGAACGATAATAACCTTGTTGAAATAGCCGATGCGCTTTGCGATTTACAATACGTGCTATCGGGCGCTGTACTGGAGTTTGGCCTTGCCGGAAAGTTTAAAGAATTGTTTGACGAAGTGCACCGCTCCAATATGAGCAAAGCCTGCAAAACTATTGAAGAAGCCAACCAAACTATTGAGCATTACCGCAATACTGCCGGTACCGAATCGCACTATAAAGAAATTGACGGCCTGTTTTTGGTTTACCGCACCGCCGATAATAAAACCTTGAAATCGATCAATTACTCGCCCGCCGATTTGGGCAGTATTGTAGGATAGTAAGCTTAAAGCCGAAGGCGGAAAGCTTAAAGCAATTAATAGAACACTAAAATAAATATTTTGTCAGAACCAACACCAGATAAGCCCGAAGTAAAAGAAACCATGCACCCGCGCAATGCGCACCGTATGGGATATGATTTTAAAGCGCTTATAAAGGCGATGCCTAAGTTACGTGCCTTTGTTACGGTAAATAAGTACGAGAACGAAACCATCAATTTCTCTGATCCCGAAGCTGTCAAACTGCTTAACAGGGCTTTGCTTAAACATCATTACCGGGTTGAGTACTGGGACATCCCCGAAGGATATCTGTGCCCGCCTATACCGGGCCGGGCCGATTATATTCATTACGCTGCCGATTTGTTAGCCACCGCAAATGATGGCGTGGTGCGTAAAGGAAAAAAAGTGCGCGTACTTGATATTGGTGTAGGCGCCAATTGTGTTTATCCTATCATAGGTCACCAGGAATATGGCTGGAGCTTTATCGGGGTTGATATTGATGAGGAAGCCCTGGCATCGGCACAAAAAATAATAGACCAGAGTAAGGAATTAAAAGCCGCTATTGAACTGCGCCTGCAAAAACACAAAGCAGATATTTTTACATTCGCTATAAAACCGGGCGAGCTGTTTGATCTTACATTATGTAATCCGCCCTTCCACGCCTCTATCAAAGAAGCAGCCGAGGGCTCCAAGCGTAAATGGAATAACCTGGGTCTGAAAACAGGCAGGGAAGAACCCGTATTGAACTTTGGCGGCCAGAATATGGAATTATGGTATCCCGGCGGCGAGGCCGCGTTTTTAAAGCAAATGGCTACCCAAAGTACCCGCGTTGCCAAACAATGCCTGTGGTTTACCACCCTGGTATCAAAAAAAGAGAACCTGCGTATTTTATATAACGCCCTGCAAAAAGCAGGCGCAGTTGAGGTACAAACCATCAATATGTCGCAAGGCCAAAAGGCCAGTCGCATTATGGCCTGGACATTTTTTACTCCCCAAGAACAAAAGGAGTGGGTGAAGAAATGAGTTGGTCATTGTCGCTGCGCTTGTCATTAGTCATTTCGCTTCGCTGTCATTAGTCAATTTTTAAAACAAGGGCTACCAATTAAATTTGGCCGTAAATGACTAATGACCTTTTGGGGCCTACTCGATATTCAAACCCCTCTTTCCTGCGCAGCAGAAGAGAGGGATGTCGGGCGTAGCCTCGACAGGGTGAGTCTTCGCCGACATGTGATGGTACAGCGTCTCCGGTTTTATGTTCCCGCAATCATGTCCTTTTTCAATAACATTTAAACATTTCCTGATCGTTTTTTAGCATTCGCAGTATTTCTGCAATGCCGATTGTTTACATTAGTACGCAATTACAATCGATTGCGAATTGATTTGAATTTCTTAAACTTATAGTTTCTCACCACTATGAAAAAAACTTTAGCACTTGCGCTTGGCTGCCTGGTTTTGGCCGGCCTTACTTCTTTTAACCCTGATAACGGCTGGGTTAAGCTGATGGATAAAAAGATGAGCAAATGGACCATTTACCAAAGCTACCGGTTAACCTATCCATACAAAGGCGAAGCACCGAAAGGTGTCGATGGGAAAACGCTGCCACCTATTGGTTATGATAAAAATGAAGGCAATTTATTTTCAATCGAGATGCAGAATGGCGAACCTGTACTGCATATTACCGGCGAAATATATGGCTGTATTTATACCAAACAGGAGTTTCAGAATTATCGCCTCCGGTTGAAAATCAAATTCGGCACCAAGAAATGGGAACCACGTTTAAACGAACCTATGGATTCGGGCTTGTTATACCATTCACAGGGCGAGTGTGGCGCAGATTATTTTCATTCCTGGATGTTATCACAAGAGTTCCAGGTGATGGAAGGCGGCATTGGCGACTACTGGAACGTGGGCACCGCCCATGCCACCGTGAGGGCCAGCAAGCCTGACGGCGTGCCCAATTACGTGTTTGATAAAAATGCGGACAGGGTTTACATGGGCGTAGGCGCACCTAATCAGGGATTTTGCCAGCGCCGCCAAAACTTTGAAAAATCCAAAGGTGAATGGAATACGATGGAGTTGATTTGTTATGGCGATAAAAGTGTTTACATTGTAAACGGCCATGTTGTAAATGCCCTGTCAAATTTGGGCTACCAGGACGGTAACGAGAGTAAACCCCTAACAAAAGGCAAACTCCAGCTGCAAAGCGAAGCCGCCGAAGTTTATTTTAAGGATATCCAGATTAAAAGTATTGATAAAATGCCAGAGGAATATGCCGGTTTATTTTGAACCGGTTTGGTAAATTTACGTTTTTTTTCATTTTGCTGTAATTTATTACCTTTATTTTTTAAGTAATAAATTATGATGTTAAAACTTTGGTGGTTTATACTGATATGCGCCTTATCGTTATCGGCAAATGCACAGGTAAATATAAAAGCAACACCACCAAAACACAAACACCAAAGTACCGTAAGAAAAAAGTTCATCGACCCGCCTAATATGGATACTGCCATTAAACCTGGCGATGATTTTTTTGAATACAGCAACGGCAACTGGATAAAAAACAACCCAATACCCACCAAAATAGAACGTTGGGGTAGTTTTGCCATCCTGCGCCAGCAAAATACTCAAAGACTTTTGGGGTTATTGGAATCGGCAAGCCGGCAAGCGGCAACCGCACCTGCAGGCAGTCTCATACAACGTGTTGGCGACTTTTACGCCGGCGGCATGGATAGCGTTACTATTGAAAAACTAGGTTATTCGCCCATTATACCCGATCTGGAGCGCATTGACAAAATCAACAGTTTCGACGATCTTATTAACGAACTGGTTTTTGAACGTATTAACGGCACCCCCGAACTTTTCAGGTTGGGGATTGACCAGGATAATAAAAACACATCAAAATATATTATTAACCTTGGCCAGGGCGGCATTTCGCTACCCGACAGGGGCTACTATTTAAAAAATGACACCCGATCAAAAAAAGTACAGGGTGCGTTAAAGACGCTTATTGCGACCCTATTTACACTAACCGGTAGCAACCCGGACGAAGCAGGCAGGAATGCAACAACAGTATATAACCTCGAAAGCATATTGGCAAAAGCACAGCTTAGCCGTGTAACCATGCGCGACCCATATGTTATTTACAATAAATTTCGGGTTGCCGATTTTAACAAAGTTACCCCGCATTTAAACTGGGTAAAACTTTTGCATAGTTTGAATATCCCCGAACAGGATAGTATTCTGGTAGGCCAGCCTTCGTTTTTTAAAACTGTCGATTCTTTATTGGCGGCGGCGCCGGTTGAAAGCTGGAAGGTTTTTTTAAAGTGGAACATGATTAGGGGGACTGCAGCACAACTAAGCTCGCCTTTTGTAAAAGCGACTTTTGCTTATAACAGCGTATTAACAGGTGAAACGGAACTACCTCCGCGCAGCGAACGCGTGAGCAAATTTGTTGACAGTGGCATGGGCGAGTTATTAGGGCAATTGTATGTACAAAAGTATTTTACGCCACAGGCTAAAAAGCGCATGGCAGAACTCGTAAACAACCTGAAAACGTCACTGAGCGACCGTATTAAGCGACTGGATTGGATGAGCCCCGAAACAAGAGAATACGCGTTAATGAAATTGAATGCCCTTACCGTAAAAATAGGATACCCCGATAAATGGGAAACATACGACGGCTTAATGATTAAACGCGGCAGCTATGTAGGCAACCTACGTAATATATCGGCATGGCGCTACCGTTTTGAGATCAGCCGCCTGGGTAAGCCGGCTGATAAAAGCCGCTGGGGAATAACTCCGCAAACCGCAAACGCCTATTACTCTGAAATCAACAACGAGATTGTTTTCCCGGCAGGCATATTGCAATTTCCTTTTTTTGATTTAAAGGCAGATGACGCTGTAAACTATGGTGGTATAGGCTGCATAATAGGTCACGAAATCACCCACGGATTTGACGATAAGGGCAGCCAGTACGATGGCCAGGGTAACCTGCGCGATTGGTGGACAAAAAGCGATGCCGACAAGTTTAAAGTACGCGCCAACCAGTTGGTAGTGCAATATAACCAACTCACTGTGTTGGATACCCTGCATGTAAACGGTAAGCTAACCCTTGGCGAAAATATTGCCGATTTGGGTGGTTTAAGTATAGCTTACGAGGCCTTTTCGAAAACAAAACAAGGCCAATCGACCAATACGATAGACGGGTTTACACCCGATCAGCGTTTCTTCCTGTCATGGGCGCAGGTATGGCGTAGTTTGCAACGTCCCGAGGCCACGGCCCAACGCATTCTTACAGACCCACACTCGCCAGATAAACACCGCGTTAACGCCACCCTACCCAACATCGATGCATGGTACAAAGCATTTAAGATTAAGCCCGGCGATAAAATGTACAAAAAACCGGAGGCCAGAACGGCTATTTGGTAGCTGGTTTAGTAGCAAGTGTACGGTAACAGGATATAGCAGCTGCGGAAAACACTTTCTTAACAAATATTTTTACGCTTTACAAGCTAAATCATTAAACTATTTTATACCTTGATCGCTTAATAAATAACCTTTTCACCTTAAAACCTGATTACAATATGGGAATCGGCGCACCTGAAATCATTTTAATTATTATTGCCTTTGGTGGCATGTGGTTTATACCTGCTATCTGGGGATACAACGCAGGTTCAAAAAGAACAATCGGCTCAGTCGGCGGGCTGCTATTGGGCCTGTTTCTTAGCATATTCGGTGTAATAATTGTTTATTGCACCAGGCGAATAGATGAAAAACCATTTTACGGCTTCCCCAATCAATCGCCTGCAGATGAATTGCAAAAGTATAAGCAGTTGTTAGATAGCGGCGCAATCACAGAAAACGAATATAATATTCAAAAGGGCAGAATTTTAAATTCAAACTGATGAGCTTTTGAGATGTTCCTTCGCACAACGCGGCACATTAAACTTTACAAGCCAGGAAAATCACTTTTCAACTTTCATTAGCAAATCGCTAACCTGTAAATGATTATATAATTTTAAGCTGCCTCGGAGAGGCTCACTGTTTGTAAAACAGTTAACTTTTTGCTCCTTAGGAACTAACTTCTTCAGGATCAACTTTTAAAAACGATTTCCATGTTTTACAAGTACCATGGCATTCCCAATTGAAGCACTTTACTATGTTTGTATTTAAAGTATATTATTCCGCATAAAAAAAATTGATAATGGCCCTCAAAAACGACCTTACTAAACTCGACAAAAAGGCGCTGATTGAAATATTAGCCGACTTATATAAAAAAAACAAACAGGTAAAAGAATATCTCGACTTTTATTTCAAGCCGGATGAAGATGGCTTATTTGAAAAATACCAGGCCAAAGTATATGAGACCTTTTATCCGAAGCGAGGTTTCGGCTATAACTTAAAACAGGGTAAACAATACATTAGCGAATTTAAAAAACTGGAGGCCTCTGCGGCGCTTTTGGCAGCGTTGATGCTTTTTTACGTGCAAACAGGCATTCAATTCACAAACGACTATGGCGACATAGACGAGACTTTTTATAACAGCCTTTCCAGTACCTATGCAAGCGCTTTAAAACTCCTCAAAAAAGAGGATTTACTTGACCAGTTTGAAGAACGGGCTTTCCAGCTATTGCTCGATTCAAAAAATATTGGCTGGGGTTTAAATGACAGTCTTTCTTATACGTTTTATAATTTTTATTAAACCTTTAATCGGGGTATTTTTAGTCCTGTATTTCGCTTGTCAAAGGGAATGTTCAAGTGCTCCAAACTTTACAGCCTCCAAACATTTCGGCCTTAAAACATCCCCGCCAAACAGTTATCTTTGCGGCTGTTATGATTATCCAGCAGTTCTACGACAAAGGTTTGGCGCATGCATCGTACGCCGTTATTCGCACAGGCAAAATGATCCTTATTGATCCGGCGCGCGATCCTCTGCCATATTATTCCCTTGCAGCCCAGCACAATGCCGATATAGTGGGCGTTATTGAAACCCACCCCCATGCCGATTTTGTGAGTTCGCACCTTGAAATTCACCAGGTTACTGATGCCGTTATTTATTGCAGCAAGCTTACCGGCGCCACCTACCCCCATGAAACCTTCGACGATGGCGATGTTATCCAGTTGAATGATGTGAAGCTAAAAGCCATCAATACCCCCGGCCACTCCCCCGATTCTATTTGTATTTTGCTGGTAGACGAAGAAGGTAAAGAAACAGCCGTTTTTACCGGTGATACCCTATTTGTGGGTGATGTTGGCCGCCCCGATCTGCGCGAAAATGTGGGCAACATTACTGCCAAAAAAGAAGAACTGGCCAAACAAATGTATCTGAGCACCCGCCACAAGCTCATGACCCTGCCCAAAAACGTTATAGTTTATCCGGCGCATGGCCCGGGCTCACTTTGTGGCAAAAATATGAGCCCCAACCTGCAAAGTACTATCGGCCGCGAAATACAGGAAAATTACGCCTTGCAACTGATGGACGAGGCAACCTTCATCAAAACCCTCATGGCCGACCAGCCATTTATACCAAAATACTTTGGTTATGATGTAGAATTGAATAAAGCCGGTGCTGCTAAATTTCAACAAAGTATTGATAACATCGTAAAATTTGAGGCCGATATTCAATTGCAGGAAAAAATCGCCATTATAGATAGTCGGCCTAAAACGCTTTTCAGTGCCGGCCACATTCCGGGCGCTATCAACCTGCAGGATGGCGACAAGTTTGAAACCTGGTTAGGCTCGATACTGCAGCCCGACGAAAAATTTTACCTTGTTGCAGAAGATGACGATACTGCCGATTTATTGGTAAAAAAAGCTGCCAAAATAGGTTATGAAAGCAACATCATGGCTATACAGCTATCGCCCCAAAACATTATTGAAAACCTCCCCGATCTGGATCTTAAAGATTTTAAGGCCCGGCCCGAAAACTATACCATCATAGATGTCAGGAATACCAACGAAGTAAATGAGGGTAAAATATTTAAACATGCCATCAATATCCCTCTTCCCGAACTGCGGGAACGTATTGATGAAATACCTGCAGATAAGCCAATTGTTGTGCACTGCGCGGCGGGTTACCGCTCGGCTGCCGCAACAAGTATTATAGCAGGCACCATAAGCGAAGTGCCTGTTTATGACCTGGGCGAAGTTGTGACGGAGTTTGCTAAAAATGTTCATGGTTCATAGATCATTGTTCATGGCGAACGCAGCGCCGTTAACAAGATAAGTTGTTGCCCAATTGATTACCAAACCGTCAAACCATGAACTATGATCTGTGAACTATGAACCCAACTATCAACCATGAACCATGAACTAAAAATAGTTACAACCGCCGATGGTTCAAAAACCATTTACAACGCCGAAGTAGGTGAGCTTTACCATTCGCGCAACGGGGCGCTGCAGGAAAGTCTGCATGTATTTGTAAACGCAGGACTTAACTATTTCCTTGATCAAAATAATACAAAGGAAGTAAGCATCTTAGAAGTTGGTTTTGGCACGGGGCTCAATTTTTTGTTGAGCGCAGATGCTTGCACAATTAACCACATCAACCTTAACTATACCGGCATTGAAGCATACCCGCTTGCAGCCCAGATGATGGGGCAAACCGGTTATAACGATTATATCCCTGCCGAGTTGTGGGCGTCGTACTTAAAACATTATCCGGGGGCTTTGGCTGGCTCCGTAAACATTAACAACAATTGCCTGCTACAAATAGCCAACTGCAAATTGTTGGATTTTCAATCAGGCCGGCAATATGACATTGTTTATTTTGATGCATTTGCAGCATCCCGCCAGCCCGAAATGTGGGAACAACAAGCCATTAGCCATGTTGAGGGCTTTGTAAAGCCCGGCGGTGTATTTGTTACCTACGCCATAACCGGCAACCTTAAACGGATGCTTAAAGCGCTTGGTTTTAGCATACAAAAAGTACCAGGCGCCGCGGGCAAGCGCGAAATGCTACGGGCAATAAAACTTTAAAGTACTGCTGTTAAGTCAACAGTACTAAGTCGTAAGTCCAAAGTTGATTTCTTTTGACCTGGGACTTAAGACTTTGGGCTAAAGACTATCCGTAACTTTATCGATGACACAACACTACCAGCTTACATAAACCGGAAACCGACGTTAAATTTCAGGGTAAAACCATTATTAGCCGGCAGCTCGCGGTAAGCAGCAAACTGGCCCTGGGTGTTGGCGCTCCTTGTTGCATATATAATAGGCCCTCCGCAAAGGGTAAACGCAAAACGCGAATTTGTTGGTGCATAGTTTATAGATGGGCCTACCAGTAACCGGGCTCCGCCTTCGGCCTCATCGGTTTCCCAAAAACCTTCCAAATCCTGCCCTACTGCCTCAAAACCTCCAAAAAACCGGCCGGTAATGTGTCTGTGTACACCAACGCTTGTAACAATATCAAGACCATCGCGGTTGGTAGCGAAAGCTCTTTCTAACCGTACGTTGGCCCCTATCTTCCACCGCATAACATCATAAGCGGCGGTTATCCGGCTAAATGCCACGTTATCATTATTAAACTCATGCCTGAAACCCAGGCCTGCTCCTATACGGAAACCCATGGGCTGGTTACCACCTATAAAATCGCGCAGCAATTCGGCCTGCTCCAAAGTATGTACGCTTCCATTGTTGCTAAAACCGGTACCTAAAGTGGCCAAAAACGTAAATTTTGACCCTAAATAGCCCTTTGCAGATATATTTTGGTCAACACCATCAAAGCCCAATGGTGTAACCGTGTGCTCGCCATAACCGCCCGAATAATTTACGCTCCAGTTACGGCCAGATGGGTTTAAAGTATTAATAGTAAATAAAAATGGCTGCGGCTGTTCAAGTGTACTGTTTTGCGGCGTGGTTTGCATTAATTGCTGCGCCTGGCAGCAGTCAATTATCAGCATTAAAAAAAATAAAGGCAGGTAGATTTTCTTGATCATGGTTTTACAGTTATGAGTTGGCCAATAAAGTTAATTAATATTACCTTTAAATTAATACCGGGATAAGTTTGCATTAAAGATGTTATCATACCTTTGCAAAAAATACCGCACCATATTATGCCTTTAAAAGCCCCCGAAACTGCACCTACCGCAACTATTGCTTTTCAACGCCTGCTTATTATAATGGACGACCTGCGGGCCAATTGCCCCTGGGATAAAAAGCAAACACTTGAAAGCCTCAGGCACCTGACTATTGAAGAAACCTACGAGCTGAGCGATGCTATTTTGGGCGATGACATGCAGGAAATTAAAAAAGAACTGGGCGATATTATGCTGCACCTTGTTTTCTATTCTAAAATAGCGTCGGAAACTAATGATTTCGACATCACAGATGTATTAAACGGGGTTTGCGACAAACTGATAAACCGGCATCCGCATATTTATGGCGATGTTGAGGTACAGAATGAAGAAGACGTAAAACGTAACTGGGAGCAAATTAAGCTGAAAGAGGGTAATAAGTCTGTTTTGGGCGGTGTACCATCATCTTTGCCCGCATTGGTAAAAGCCTCCCGCATACAGGAAAAAGCCCGGGGCGTGGGTTTTGACTGGGAGGAGAAAAACCAGGTATGGGCCAAAGTGGAAGAGGAAATGCAGGAATTTAAAAATGAGTTTAACGCCGAAGACGAAACCACCATCGACCATGAAAAAGCTGAAGGTGAATTTGGCGACTTGTTGTTCTCGCTTATTAATTATGCCCGTTTTATTAATATTAACCCCGAGAACGCGCTTGAGAAAACAAACCAAAAATTTATAAAACGTTTTCAATACCTGGAGTTAAAAGCCAAAGAACATGGCAAGCAGCTTCAGGATATGAGCCTTGCCGAAATGGACATTTTTTGGAACGAAGCAAAAAAACTATAAAAATTTCGCAGCCTGCTGTAGCGTTTATATGCTTATATTCGTAATGACTACAAATACCAAAAATATGAAGCGTAATTTATTTTACTTACTCCCCCTGTTGTTAACCTTACTTGCAGCCTGCGCCAAAAACTCAGGAACCTCAGTTGTAGTATCTGCACCGGTAGGAACTTTTAAAGGTCAGTTCAGACTATTAACTAAAAACTCGACCGGTAAATATGATACCTTGAAAGATTCGATAGTGTTGAAAATGACCAGTAACTATCACTTCGCCGTAACAGCAGATACTACTGTAAAACATGCCGGCAGTCACGGTACTTTTGCTTTTGACGGTTATTACATCCAGTTTAACGATAGCACTTTTAAATCGGGCGTACCGCGCACCAAAAATCATTTGGTAGGTGTTTACCAATATATTTACGATGGTACCAACTTTAAAATGTTACGTGCAAGCTCATCTTCCAGCCCGGATACTATAGGCCGTTATGACCTTGTAAAAACTGCAAACTAATTATTATTGTTTTTAACTGAAATGCCGTCGCCCATATTTTGGTGGCGGCTTTTTTGGTAAGTCGGGCTCACCTGATTTAATAATTAGCGATAACTATTGATGCCTGCATATGGCGTTAATAGGAAAATCTTTTTTATTTGTATCAACAGGGTTGTTTATTGCGTAAATACATAAAAAACAACACAATATTTAAGCGGAATTAAACACACTTAATGCATCCACCCAAAGGCATTACTGAAGAAGAAATTATCAGCCAATGCAAAAAAGGCAGCCTTAAATACCAGGAAATGCTGTATAAGCAGTTTTATGGCTACGCCATGGGTATTAGCCTGCGTTACAGCCTTAACCGCGACGACGCTTTGGAGGCTGTAAATGATGCATTTATAAAAGTATTTAACGCCGTACATAATTACAATACAGATAAACCCTTTAAAGCCTGGCTACGTACAATTGTAGTGAACACTGCTATCGACCGCCGCCGCAAGGACCTGAAATTCCAGTTAAATGTTGAGTTGGATAATGCCGCGCCCATAAGCAGTAATATGGGTACGGTTGATAATTTAAATGCACAAGACATATTAAAGATGATGAATGAGTTGCCTGCCATACAGCTTACCATTTTTAATATGTACGAAATAGATGGTTATAATCATGACGAAATTGGCAATATGTTAGCTATCCCGGCAAGCTCATCGCGCGTTTATTTGAGCAGGGCTAAAGAACGATTAAGGAAAATATTAAGGCAAGAAGCACAAAACCATGGATGATCCGTTGGATAACGACTTAAAGAACCGCATCAGGGAGGTGTTTGATCATTACGAAGACGACACCGCTAATGAGGGCTGGCTGCTGCTCAGGGAAAAATTTCCTGAGGAGGAGAAGAAGCGCCCTATGGTTTGGCTGTGGTGGGCAAGCACCGCAGCCGGCCTGCTGCTATTTTTAGCCATTGGTGTATGGATGCTTAACAACAAACAAAAAGCAAACACTACTAATACCGCTGTTATAAAATCGGTTAAGCAAAATACCCGGCGTCAACAAGCCGTACAGACTGATACCGTTAGCCGCTTAGCAGCTAATACCGGTTCAGGTAATAGTAATTCTGTTGATACTACAATATCAGCCCAAAGCAATATTGCTCAAAATCAGAACAATCCGCGTAAAAAGCCGGCAATAAACAACCCGGCCGTAACCGCAGCTGCTGTTAGCCAAAATAGTGTGGCAGTTTTCACGTCATCAACCCAAATTCCTGTAAATGCTCCGGCGGCTAAACAGCCCCAGGTTAACCAAAATAATAGCATAAACAGCACGATTAATCAATTTGCAATCCAACAGCCAGCTGCTGCCAATAAACAACCCGTTATTGTAGCCACACCAGGCACTAAAGCAGATAGTGCTAAAACCATTGTTACTGATGCAGGCAAGCAGCAATATGCAGCAAATCCGGTTATTGCACCAGCTACCAAAGCTACTACAACTAATGTAACACCCAATGCGGCAAGCCAGCAGCCAACGCAGGCCAGGCCATCATCGGCCAATGCCATGGCTACAATGCTTGCTGCCGATAATTTGCAAACTCCAAAGGCAAAAGACAAAGCTACAGACGATAAAAAAGTAAAATTTGGCATTTACGCGGCCACTTTTTTTAACTATGCCAAAGGGAGCGCCAACCAGGTAAATGCCGGGGCCGGTTTTACATCCGATATCAGGCTTAGCAAAAACATCAAACTATCTACCGGGGTTGCCCTGGCGCAAAATACGCTGAAGTACAACAGCAACGTACCGCCAACCGCAAGCGCAGCCAGCGCAGTAACATTTGCTGTTGCAGCACAGGATAACAAGCTGGTGCCTGCTTCGTCGTTCCCGGTGTTTAAAAATTATAATGCCAGTTTGGTAGGGCTTGATGTGCCTATCAATTTAAAATACGAGTTTAACCCCGAAAAAACAGATGCTTATTTTTCGGCTGGTTTAAGTTCGGGTACATTTATTAATGAAGCTTATACTACCAGTTATGGTATCCCCCATAGTTCGTTGTTAAGCGGCGCAACCCAGCAAACATCCGAAGAAACAAACCGACAAAGCTTCAATGGCTTTTATTTTGCCAGAACGCTGAATATATCGGTAGGTGTAGGAACAGCCTTAGGCAAAAACCGCTTAATTATCGAGCCGTTTTTGAAATACCCCCTCCAGGGAATGGGCGCACAACAGATAAAGTTTGGAGCAGGCGGTTTAAATTTGAAGTTTAATTTTTCAGGAGGAAAAAGGTAGAACCGAATTTACAATGAAATAACGGTAAAGTTATCGTACTTCTGCGCGGATTCAGTCCCACCAAATCCTATAAGCCTTAGCTATGCCAAGCCGGGTGTAATTTCCCGGCATTCTGTCCATTAAGCCCTCATATACTTCATGGAGTTTTAGCGCCGCAAACAGTTGTCTCACTTCATGCAATTGGTAGTCTCCAAAAAATAAGCGGCATCAGTGCAAAACCATTCTCCATCGCCGGTGTCTGATACCCTGACTAACAACCTATTTAAACCTGATAGCCTTCACCGGCGAAATCCGGCTCACGAGCATCGATGGCACAATAAGCACCAGCAGGCAAATTATCAATGTGCCCAGGTTAAGCAGCAATACATCCCATAATCCAAATCGTACGGGTACGAATGTCATATAATAAGACGCCTGGTCGAGTTTAAAAAAGTGGGTTTGTTGCTGAAAATAACCCAGGCCAAGGCCAAGCGCATTGCCCAACAATAGGCCGAGGCCTATCAAATAAGTGGCATTGTATAAAAATATTTTCCGGATGTTCCAATTTGAAGCGCCCATGGCTTTAAACATACCAATCATGGCTGTCCGCTCTAAAATCATAATTAACAACGCAGATATCATGTTGATAACCGCCACAATAACCATCAGTACCAGCATCACTACCGAATTTACATCCAATAATTTCAACCACTCAAATATGTTAGGATAATCTTCTATTACCGTCCGCGATTTTAACCTTACCGGCAAAATCTGATCGAGTTTATCTGCCGCAAAATCCACCTGGTCAAAGTCAGCTACGCGTAATTCATATTGCCCAATTTCGCCGGGTTTCCAATCGTTCAGGCGGTTTATCAGCGATAGCGAACCTATTACAAATGTCTTGTCAACCTCCTCTACCCCGATATTAAAAATGCCTTTTATTTTAAACTGGCGCTTACGCAAGGGCTCCTGTACAAAATACATCAGCAGCTTGTCGCCTACCTGTAGCTTTAACCGGTTGGCGGTTTGCTGCGATAGCATGATCTCTTTTTGAGCTTCAACAGAATCTTTAAAGTCGATCACATCGCCGGCAACCATCATTTTTTTAAAGTAGCTCCAGTCGTACGTTTTGTCAACCCCCTTTAACACCACGCCTTCAATCTCGTTATTAGCTTTAATAATTCCGGGTTTGGTAGCAGTTGGCATTACATGGGTAATTAGCGGGCTTTTACGCATCCGCGCAATAAAACCAGCATCTTCAACAATAGGCGAACTCTCGTATGAACTGTTCAGGTCGAACTTAATGACGCGTATATCGCCGGCAAAACCACGAACTTTTTCGCGTATCTCGTGTTTAAATCCTTTTACAATGGCCAATGATAATATCATTACGCCCAAACCAAGCATAATACCAATAATGGCAATACGTACAATTAGCTTTGAAAATGTACGCTTTGACTTGAATGTTATACGGGCGGATATAAAGGAGGCGAAACTCAATGCAGAATGATTTTTAGTACCTTCGCAAATATGCGGTTTTGCTATTAAACCTGCTACTTTTTAAATTGTTTCAAAACAATATTTTATGAAGATTACACCTGTTTTTTTACAAAGCGCTTTAATAGCATTACTAAGTGTGTATACTGCCTGCGCCAATCCGGCTCCATATTCTAAAAGCCATCTAAAAAAAGAAAAAAACGATAAAAAAAATAATACAGAAATATTGACCGGTGCCGATCAAATTCCGCTGTATATTGACTATCTTAAGGGAAAAAATATCGGGATGGTTGTTAATCAAACTTCTGTTATTGGCAAAAACCTTACACCCAGTGTTGATAGTTTACTAAAACGTGGCATCAGCATTAAAAAAGTATTTGGCCCCGAACACGGCTTTCGCGGCAATGCCAGCAATGGAGCTGTGGTAAACGATGCTATAGATGCCAAAACAGGCTTGCCCGTAATCTCTCTTTATGGCAATAAACATTACAAGCCAACAGCCGAAGACCTAAAGGATATAAACCTGATGATATTTGATATTCAGGATGTTGGCGCAAGATTTTACACCTATATATCAACCCTGCATTATGTAATGGAGGCCTGTGCCGAAAATAACATCGAACTGATGATACTGGACAGGCCAAACCCCAATGGCTACCTGGTTGATGGCCCCATACTGGATACCGCTTACCACTCCTTTGTGGGCATGCACCCCATCCCCATAAGCCATGGCATGACCATTGGCGAGTATGCACAAATGATAAATGGCGAACACTGGCTAAAAAACGGCGTACAATGCAAACTAAAAATTATAAAAGTGGCCAATTACAGCCACAATATGCCTTATAAGCTGCCTGTAAACCCATCGCCCAATTTAAATACAGAACAGTCTATTTTAATTTACCCCAGCACCTGCTTGTTTGAAGGCACAACATTTAGCCTGGGCAGGGGCACTTACTTCCCGTTCCTGCTGTTGGGGCACCCCCTGTTAAAGGGCATTTATCCTTTTTCCTTTACTCCTGTTGGCATCCCCGGTATGAGCGAGACCCCTCCGCAAAAAGATAAACAATGCTTCGGCATCGACCTTAAAAATTACACGCCGAACCAAATACGCGCCATGGGGCATATTAACTTATCGTGGCTTATTGAGCTTTATAAAGCTTTCCCGGATAAAGAGCATTTTTTTAATGCATATTTTAACAAGTTAGCAGGCGGCAAAGAATTGCAGAAGCAGATTGCAGATGGCAAAACAGAGAACGAGATTCGCGCAAGTTGGGAACCAGGTTTAAAGCAATTTAACATAACACGTAGCAAGTACTTATTGTACAATTAATAAACGAAGCAAATAAAACAGCATATACCATGAGAATTGTATTTATGGGCACCCCCGATTTTGCAGTGGCATCGCTTGATGCATTAATAAAAGCCGGCAGCGATATTGTTGGCGTTGTTACCGCCCCGGATAAACCCGCAGGGCGTGGGCAAAAACTAAACGAATCGGCAGTGAAACAGTATGCAGTAGCCAATGGTTTAAAAGTATTACAACCCGAAAAACTAAAAAACCCCGATTTTTTAGCCGAGCTTAAAGCCCTTAAGGCAGATTTACAGGTGGTTGTAGCCTTCAGGATGTTACCAGAAGCTGTTTGGACGATGCCTGCCAAAGGTACCATCAATCTTCATGCTTCATTGTTGCCACAATACCGTGGCGCGGCACCTATCAACTGGGCAATTATCAATGGCGAAAAGGAAAGCGGTGTAACCACTTTTTTCCTGAAACATGAAATTGATACCGGTGATGTATTATTCACCGAAAAAATAACCCTAACCGGCACCGAAACTGCAGGCGACTTACATGACCGGCTGATGAACAAAGGGGCTGGCCTGCTGGTAAAAACAGTAAAGGCGGTTGAAAGCGGCCGTTATCATGAGCATCCGCAAGTACAGTTGTTAACCGGCGAAGAGCTTAAACATGCCCCTAAAATATTTAAGGAAGATTGTAAGATTGATTGGCTGCAACCTGCCGAAACGGTATACAACAAAATCCGTGGCCTAAGCCCCATCCCTACCGCCTATACGGACTTGAACGGTAAATTATTAAAAATTTACGCTTCAGAACTTTTGATTGATGAACCGGCAATACAGCCAGGCGGTTTCCTTACCGATGGTAAAACATTTTTAAAGTTTGCCGCCAAAGGCGGTTTTATTAGTGTAAAAGATATACAGCTGGAAGGCAAAAAACGTATGGGTATTGAGGATTTTTTAAGAGGGGTGAAATTGTGATGGATCAATCATTAGAACAAGAAAATTCGGACTGGCTTTCATTAACAGAAGAACAGCGGGAAGGTATACTTAAAGCCTATGACGAAAGCGAAGATGAAGCAAACCTCATTCCGTTGGAGGCCATAATTGCGAAATACGCAAAGTGGCCCTTTCGAACTTAGAGTAAAAAACAAATTATTTTTTTTGATACTTCCTTGCCAGCTGCATTGTTTTAACCCGTAAATGCTGCGCCTCATTTGCCAGGTTTGCCGTACTGGTAATATCGGGCATGTTTTTGTCCTGGTACTTTTCAATAACAGGCAGGGTTGCAACTATTTTCAGCACAGTATGATAGTCGCCAATTTTATCTGATTGCTATCAATGTGCGCTTTTAAACTGGTAAACCTGCTTATTTTATCCATGTATTTCAATTTACTATCGGCTATTAGTGCACTAAGTTGCGCCCGCAACACTGTATCTTTTATAGCTGTTAATGATTCGTTTGCCGAAAAATAGTACCTATCTGATTTTGCAGCATAATTATTAAACGCCTTTAAACTATCGGCTATGCCGCTGTTAAAATGAGTTAGTTGCTCTTCCAGCTTTTGAAGTTGCGGATCTTTTTTTGCTAAGTCGTCATAAATCTCATCCATTAACGAACCTGAAGGCATCCTCTTCAGGCTAAAGTCTGATTTATCGTCCTTTAACGGTTCGGGCATATCGGTTTTCGGTGTAGCAATATCTTTCGAAGGCGTAGAGTTGCATGCCGAAAAAAACAGGATGATGAGCAGGGTTGATAATAAGGCGGTTGCTTTCATAATTGATTATATGTAATAGGATAAGGAACATTTAGTATTGTTACTATTATGGCTAATGATATTCTAATCAAGTCAAAGTCAAAAATTACAACTTAACGTTTTTTAACACCTGTTATTGCTACTTTTGCCGCCATAATATACCGAATACCCGATGGCAAATTACAGCGAACGCATAGCACTACTAAAAACCCAGATCCAGCCTTTACGTGATCAACTGATACAACACGAATTATATAAAAACATTAACTCGTTGGATGAATTAACCGTTTTTATGGATCACCATGTGTTTGCCGTGTGGGATTTTATGTCGCTGTTAAAATCGTTACAACAAAAGCTTACCTGTACTGCCACACCATGGATGCCAACCGGTAATGCCAATACACGCTACCTGATTAATGAAATTGTAACCGGCGAGGAAAGCGATGTTGACGAACAAGGCAACCGCACCAGCCATTTTGAACTATACCTGCGCGCCATGCATCAGGCCGGCAGCGACGCCATTGCTATTAACAATTTATTTCATGAATTAAACTTCGGCAAACATATCGACGAAGCTTTAATTATTGCTGATATCCCGTTGGCGGCCCGGAATTTTATGCTGCATACTTTTGATGTTATAGCCACCAATAAAAACCATGTGCAGGCAGCGGTATTTACCTTTGGCCGCGAGGATTTAATACCCGATATGTTTGTAAGTATTGTTAAAGAACTCAGCCGCCAACTGCCCGGCAAGGTTGATATTTTGCTTTACTACCTGGAGCGCCACATTGAAGTTGACGGCGACCACCACTCCCACCTGGCCTACGAAATGACCGCCGAACTTTGCGGCGACGACGATTCCAAATGGGAAGAAGCGACCACTGCTGTACAGGAAGCACTACAAGCCCGTATTGCGCTTTGGGACGGCATTTTGGCGGCTATTAAAGCACCGGTAGCTATTGAAGAATAAGTTTATCTTTGGCTTCAAAATCAGTAATACCCAAATGAAGCGGGCTCCGATTCTCTTATTATCTGTATTACTTTGCTTCATTTTAAGCAGCTGTCGGGAAAAGAGGTCCAACAATGCCGAAGAATGCTACATGCTTTGGGCAGGCGAAAAACCCGGCAAAGAAGTATTCGCCATTCACGGCCAATTCTGGCAATCGGCACATTTTACTAAAGAGTACATAGTTTATTTAGAGTTGGCGCCCACCCCAAAATGGTGTGCAGCTTTTATCAAACAAAACAGCCTCATTAAAACCGATAACATAGCGATATTACCAACGGACGCGCCGGCATGGTTTACGCCTCCACAAAACGTTAACCTATGGAAACAAAGTAGTGGGAATACCTTATATATGCAAGACCGGCAAACCGGCCGTTTCTTTATCTACGAAGAACAGTTATGATTCAGGGCAAACGCATCTAAATAGTTAACGGCGATAAGCTGTTATTTAATAATAGCTAACGGAATAAGCTTTTAGCGTCGGGAAGATGTCAGCATCAAACGATACCTTATTTTTATTGGCTGATGCCAGTTAAATGATCCAAGTGCCAAAGAGACTTGCGTTGGCCAACAACAGGCACAAATATTGGGATGAGCCTAAATTGCGCGATCAGTTTAGTGTTAACCATGTTAAAATACAAAGCATTGATTATTAAATATTTATAAAAAAAATATCTAAAGTATGTTAAGTTATGTTAACCCAATTAGATGCGTTTGCCCTGAGTTATGATTGCTATTTTTTGTTAAACTGAATTAAACGGACTAAAGAATTGCTTACCTTGATCGCCAATTTCACTCAAAACTCAAAACTCAAAACTCAAAACTCAAAACTCAAAACTCAAAACTCAAAACTCAAAACTCAAAACTCAAAACTCAAAACTCAAAACTCAAAACTCAAAACTCAAAACTCAAAACTCACTACTCACTACTCACTACTCACTACTCACAACTTATTCAGCTCATCCATCAAAACCTTACTTACCCTGTTAAAATAGCGCCTTACGCCAAAGCCCATTACCGTTTGGATGCCGCGGGTGGCGTTGGTTAAAAATACTTCGTCGGCTTCGTAAAGGATGTCGGGATTTATCTGGGCTTCGGTAATATCAATATTGTTATCCTGGGCAAGCTTTATTACTACCTGGCGCATTACACCTTCTACACAGCCTTCGCTTAGTGCTGGCGTGTACAGGTGATTTTGGTAATGGATAAATATATTTGAACTGCTTGCCTCGCATAAAAACCCGCTTTGGTTCAGCAGGAATACATCATCAAGTTTATTTTGAGTTTTATAGATGCCCGCCATCACATAAATAAGCGAGTTACAGGTTTTGATGTTGGATAGGTAATTGGATGGCTTGGGTAATTCGGTAAATACATCCATAATCAACCCCTTCTCATTCAAAAAGTACCGCGGCTCGTCAGATGCGGTAAGCTCCAGGCAATAGCCCATTTTATTTTGAGTAGGCGTATACAAGCCCTCGGCCTCCCGATAAACAGTCAGGCGCAGCCGGCCATGTCTTACTTTGTTGCGGCGGGCAAGTTCCTCCACAATATCTTTTAAAAACCAGGTATCCATTTGCGAGTAACCATCAATTTTAAGCGCCTTCATACCGCGTTGCAGGCGGTCGGCGTGCAAATCGGCAAATTTAAGCTGTCCTTTCATCAGGCGCATACTCTCAAACAAACCGTCGCCATATTTAAATGCCCGGTTAGCCACACTAAGCAGCAAGCTGCCTTGAGGAAGTATTTGTCCGTTAAAATTGATTAACACTGGTGTCATTTTCAGATGTGCAGATTACAAGTGTGCAAATGTGCAGATTTTAAAACCGGATTGATTTATAAATGCCGTTTGCTTTATTAAAACTTAAACTACTGTGCAAAAATTATGCATTTAGTCACAAATCACTCTTTATTACTCCTCGCTATTGGCATTGGTCTGATTATCAGCCGCAGTATACCTGCGCCATTTTAGCAGCACGCTTTCAAAATCGGGAGGCAGTGGCGATTCAAACAGGATTTGCTTTTTCTGGGTTGGGTGTAAAAAGCCAAGGGTTTGGGCATGCAGCGCCTGGCGGGGCATCAGCTCAAAACAATTCTCTACAAATTGCTTGTATTTACTGAATACCGTCCCTTTCAAAATCTTATCCCCGCCGTAAGTAGCATCGCTAAACAATGGGTGGCCAATATGCCGCATATGCGCACGAATCTGGTGAGTGCGGCCGGTTTCCAGCTGGCATTCTATCAGGGTAACATACCCCATACGTTCCAATACCTTGTAGTGCGTTACCGACCATTTGCCTTTCTCCGGGTCGTCATAAATAGACATTACCCGCCTATCGGCAATGCTGCGGCCAATATAGCCCGTTACAGTGCCATCTTCAACCAAATCGCCCCAAACCAGGGCTATGTATTTGCGGGTAATGGTATGGTCAAAAAACTGCTTGGCCAGCCAGCTCATGGAGCGCTCATTTTTGCTGATGAGCAACAGACCCGAGGTGTCTTTATCAATACGATGTACCAGGCCCGGCCGGCCATCATTGCCAGGCAATGTTGGCAACTGCTGAAAGTGGTAAACCAAAGCATTTACCAACGTGCCGGTATAATTATTATAACCGGGATGTACCACCATGCCGGCAGCTTTATCTACCACCAGTACATCATCATCCTCGTAAACAATATTAATGGGGATATTTTCCGGATAAACCTCCGTGTCGCGTGGCGGATGGGGTAACACAACCGAAATTACATCCAGCGGCTTTACCCGGTAGCTGCTTTTTATAGGCTTATCATTTACCAGCACATTTCCCAGTTCGATGGCATTCTGGATGCGGTTGCGCGAGGCATTCTCCACCCGGTGCATCAAAAACTTATCAATACGCAACAGCGACTGACCCTTATCGACCACAACGCGTAAGTGTTCAAATAAATCCTGTTCTTCCTGCTCTATCAGCTCGGGTTCGTATGCCATTTGGGCGCAAAAGTAATCGTTTTTTGTGGTAGGTTAAGCGTAATATTGCAATAGCATTATGGGCAGGTTATTTTTATGAATATTGATCTCGAAATTTTTAGTCCGGTACATCAAATTGCAAATCCGTTGTTTGATGCACACAAGGTTAAAGTTTTTTTGAAACGGGACGATCTCATTCACCCCATGATATCGGGCAATAAATGGCGCAAGCTCAAATACCTGCTAAAGTCGGCTCAAAACCAGCACAAAAATCATTTGGTAACATTTGGCGGGGCATATTCCAATCATTTATTGGCCACAGCTGCGGCGGCAGCCAAATTCGGCTTCAAAGCTACCGGTATTGTGCGCGGAGAAGAAGTTGACAACAACACCCTGTTTTTATGCAAACTACACGGCATGCAACTGGTATTTACCGATAGGGATAGCTATCGTGATAAACCCGCATTATTCCAAAAATATTTTGGCAATAATGAGCAGGCTTTTTTTATTAACGAAGGCGGCTCATCTGCAGAAGGCGCCCAGGGCTGCGCCGAACTGGTAAACGAACTAACCGACAGCTACGACCATATTTTTTGCGCCTGTGGCACCGGAACCACCGCTGCAGGAATTATTAACGGTTTAACCAGCCATCAACTTACAACAAAATTTAACGCTATACCCGTGTTTAAAAACGGAGGGTTTATCCGGGACGAGATTAACCATTTTTTAACCGCTCCCGCCGATTATGACCTGCATACCGACTACCATTTTGGCGGATACGGCAAAGCGACTGACGAACTTATCGGTTTTATCAAGCAGTTTGTTGCTGCCACCGGCATTGTTATTGAACCCGTATATACCGGTAAAATGATGTATGCTTTATACGACCTGATTGGCAAAAAGCATTTTAAACCCGGAAGTAAAATACTGGCCATCCATAGCGGCGGCATTTGGGGATTATTGGGAATGAAAGATAGGTTTTAGGGGCGAATGGCTAAGAAATCAACTATCGTCATTGCGAGGCACGAAGCAATCCCCTACATGCTAAGTCCCACATAGTTCGGGATTGCTTCGTACCTTATAATGACGTGTTTGTAAGTTACTGATTTTCAATATACATTCAAATGCACTTCTCGTTGTGAGATGTAGTGATTGTTAAAAAAGGCTGTCATGCTGAGCCTGTCGAAGCATAGCGGGTGAAGGCCTCTGCGTGCGACCCTTCGACAGGCTCAGGGTGACAGGGCCAATTACTCGCATAAGTAAACAAGTCATCCCCATTTTTTTCAGGATCATCCTGATGGATACTCGCAATGACGATTGATTTATACTTATAAGAATCTATCCTCACGGCACCTTAACCGCCTGCCGGGCCAGTAATTGCCATTCTTTGCCATTTTTCACCCAAACCAACAAAACACCCAGCTTAACGGTGCCCGGGCCTTTGCCCGCATCGTTGGTGGCTGCCGATAGTAGGTGCCTAACAATAGCCGTGTTGCCCGATATGGTAATTGTTTGCCCTGTAAAGTCAATAGCTGTAAAAACCGATGCGCCGCTGGTAAAGCTGTGTATAAACTCCTTTTTGTTTTGCACTTTACCACTGGAGTGACCGTAACTCAAGCTGTCGGCCGCTATTTTATCCAGGGCCACGCTATCGGCGCTTATCATTACCTGGCGTAAGCGTTCAACTGTATTGGCAACATCTTTAATATGCGGGGTTTGTTGGGCATCCGCGGCCACTGGGGCAATAACACTCATAATTATCAAAAAAAACAGGATTTTAATGGCGTTAAATATTTTCATAATTATTTAATTGGGTAAACACAGTTGTCTATTTTATTTTTTAACCCGGGCTAACAACCAGGCCGATATATCATTTGCGGCCTTATCATTTTCATATCCGGCCGGTAAACGTCCGTTGGTATATTCATTGTAAAGCCATGGGTCGGCAATGGCCAATACCGTTCCTTTGCCAAATTTGGCCTGGGCTATCAGGGTTATTCCATTTTTTACCAAAGCGGGCTTTGCAGGAGCATTGGTAGTTATGGAGCAAACATCTTTCATAAATATCTTTTGCGCGGTTTTAAAAAGCGGGTTGCCGGCGGTTATAATAGCGCCATCCTCAAAATGGCTATCGTCAATTACATGATTTTGCAGGTCGTTATTAAAATTCATTCCAAATTTATTGGCCAGTATGTTAAAGTGGGGCAGCTCGACATTGGCGCTATCATTTGCAAGCATCACCAATACGCCACCAGCTTTTACCCATTGGGCAATGGCACCAGCATCTTGTTGGGTTATGTAGTTGGGCTTTGAGCTCTCTTTTTTAGTATCAGGGTCAACAATTATATAAATGGCGGTTCCTTTTAAATTATCTGCCGTAGGAGCAGCCGGAAGCGAATCTAAAGTAGCGCCACATCTTTTAAAAGCATCGCCCCAAATAGAATAACCGGTATTTTCTTTTTCGTCCCATAAATAATGGAACCGCTTAGTCTCGCCTGCAACGGTATGCACTTCGCGGTTAAAATAATAATCTAACCGCACAACCTGCGCTGTTGCTTTATAGCCCTGGCAAAGCATTAATACGCCTACTAAACCCTTTACAAATAACCGGTAACGCATAATTATGAAATTTAAAAGCCAATATAGACACAAAATATAACTGGTTTTCAAATGTATTGCCGAACAGACAATTTTATACAATACAATAACGAAATATTTACTACATCGATATAGTTATATTATAGAAGCTGAAAGCAGAATGCATAAGGCTTAAAGCCAATAACAAAAGTTAAAGGCCTGATCGTGATGAATCGCGGATGCAAACCTGGGTGGGTAAAACAACAGTTTCAAATTCAGTTACAGGCCTGCGGCTCTCAATCAAACTGATAAGCATTTCGGTGGCTTTTTTCCCTATCTCAAACCCAGGTTGGTAAACTGTACTCAACGATGGGTTTAAAACATCGGCCAATTGGGTATTGGTAAAACCCAACAGGGCTATATCGCCAGGTATTTTAAAGCCCATTTTATGCAACAACATCAGGGTTGTGGTAGTTATCCTGTCGGATGCGGTAAAAATAGCATCGGGGCGATTGGGTGAAAGAAGCAATTCGTTGATGGCGTTTTCAATCTCGATGAGGTCTTTACCTCCATGAAGGCAATATTTTATAAAACCATCGTTTTGCTTCAGGTTGTTTTGGGCAAGGGCAGCCTGGTATCCTTTTAAGCGCTCGGCAGTGATGGATACGTTTACCGAACTTGTTATATGCGCAATTTTGCGATACCCGGCCTCAATTAATGATTGTGTTGCTTCAAAAGCGCCCTGAAAATTATCGGCAATTACTTTGTGGGTATCTATTTCGTCGCTTACACGATCAAAGAAAACAATGGGCAGGCCCTTTTCGTGAAGATCTTTAAGATGGGACACATCGGCCGTTTCTGTTGATAAGGATATGAGCAAACCATCAATTGCGCGGTACATTAAATGGCTTACGTTTAATTTTTCAAGCTCGTACGATTCATGTGTTTGGGTAATAAACACATTGTAGCCGCTGGCGTGGGCAACAAACTCGATACCGTTAATAACCTGCGAAAAAAAGTGATTATCGATGGTAGATACAACTATGCCCAAGGATTTGCTGCTGCCCTTTTTTAAGCTTCGGGCCATGTGATTGGGCTGGTAGTTAAGCCTTTTTGCACATTCACGTACAAGCGCTTTGGTTTTTTCGCTTATTTCATAACTATCCTTGAGCGCTTTAGATACCGCAGATGTGGAAATCCCCAGCTCTTTAGCAATATCCTTTATGGTAACAACCGCGAAATTCATATCCCTTTTAGCTTTAACGGCAAGTTTAGTTACAATTGTAATTTATTGCAGTTAACAAACGTAAAATAATTGAGATAAAATTTCGCGATAAAGAGAAGTGCTATCAAATTGTTACACGCCGCCAAAAATAGAAAAACCGCCATCTACGCAGATCATGGACCCGGTTACAAATTTAGATGCATCGCTTAGCAGCCATACCAATGCGCCAATCAACTCATCCGGGTGGCCAAAACGTTTAAAAGGTGTTTGCTTTATCACCAGCTGGCCACGGTCGGTATAGCCCCCTTCGGGTTTGGTAAGCAGGTTCCGGTTTTGCTCGGTCAGGAAAAATCCCGGCGCAAGGGCATTCATCCTGATGGCATCGCCGTAACGGTTAGCCAACTCAACGGCAAACCATTGGTTGTAACAATCAACAGCTGCCTTACCTATATTGTAGCCCAATACCTTGGTAATAGCCCGCTTTGAATTCATCGACGAGATATTAACAATGCTACCCTTGCCGGTTTGCGCAATAGCCTCGCCAAATACCTGTGTGGGGATAATGGTGCCCCAGGTATTTAAGTCCATTACGGTTTTCATGCCGGCTATATTCATTTTAAAAACATCCTCATCGGGCTGTAAAACGCCTTGCGGCATGTTACCCCCTGCCCCATTCACCAGGCCATCCAACCTGCCAAATGTATCCATCAGTTTGGTTTTAGCGGCCTGCAGTTCTTCCTGGTTTAAAACATCGGCAACCAATGCCACCGCTTTGCCGCCATTTTGGTTAATAGCGTTGGCACGCTCCTCGGCTACCTGGGCGTTGCGACCCAAAATACCTACGGTGCCGCCTGCTTCAACAATACCATTTATAAAGGCGTTGCCCAATATGCCCGTGCCGCCTGTTACTACAATTACCTTACCGGCTAAAGAGAAATTATTTTCCAATGTATATTATTTTTATTGATGATGATTACCTGAGGTCTGTAATAGCAATAGGGTCCATATCGGTATAATCCAGGTTTTCGCCCGCCATGCCCCATATAAAGCTGTAGCTTGCTGTACCGCTACCTGAGTGAATGCTCCAGGGCGGCGATACCACGGCATCGTAATTATTCATGGTGATGTGCCGGGTCTCGTTGCCCTCACCCATATAGTGGAATATCTTTTGCCCCTCGGGCACATCAAAATAAAAATAGGCTTCCATGCGGCGATCATGCACATGCGATGGCATGGTGTTCCATACGCTGCCGTCGTGCAAAATGGTAAGGCCCATAACCAACTGGCAGCTTTTGGTGCCTTCCAGGTGGATGTATTTATTAATAGTACGATGATTGGCTGTTGATGCCGAGCCAAGGGTAACTTTTACCGCATCAGCATGGGTTAACAAGGTTGTTGGGTACGTTGCATGCGCCGGGGCCGAAAGCAAGTAAAAAACTGCCGGCTCATTACTATTTTTACTGGCAAAATGCACACTTTTAGTGCCCTTGCCAATGTATAGGCAATCAAGTTTCTTCACATCATAAGTAATGCCATCGGCTACTACAACGCCATCACCGGCTACGTTAATAATCCCTATCTCGCGCCGCTCTAAAAAATACTCCGCACGCAGGTTTGGATAATTTGGTAGCAGCAATTGAGTATCTGTAGGGTTGGCAAAGCCAACTATCATACGATCATAATGAGTATAGGTGCAGTTGATTTTACCCGGTTGTACCTGGTTATCTATCAAAAAACGCGAGCGTATGGTAGCGGTATCATATCGTTTAAAATCTTCCGGATGTACACTTTGTATTACTTTCAATGGTATCATGTATTAAGGTTAATCCATGCAATTCTACAACCCGCGTTATTAATTAAAAAGATATCCCTCGCTTATTTTTACTTCAACGTTGTAGTAGCACTGGTAAAGTTATAAATATTACCATTGGCCGTAGTTTTAAAACCAGTACGGATTGTATGAATGCAATAATTATAAGCCCATAAAATCCGCAAAATACTTTTTTCAAAAAAATATATCCCCTTAATAATTAATATTTTAAATAAAATATTTCTATAGCAGAAAACTTTTTTCAAAAAAATGAGTTTTTAGCATTAAATCGTTAAGATTCTTAATGATGTTTTATTAATAAATTAAAACTATGAACTATTCTACATTAAAGAAAACAGTCGGGTTATCATTTGCCTCTTTGATGGTTGTAGGTATGGCTAATGCCCAAACCGATTCCACCAAAACCGCAACTACTACAACAACCACGACTGAAGCCTCTACTGCCAAGGTATTTGGTGGTATTGGCCAGTACAACACATTCAGTATTGGTGTAAGCGCCGGTATAACTGATGGGCTTGTTCCGTTTACCATTAACACAACAAATAAGTTTAAAGTTGATTTGGGTTATGGATTGTATTTAAGGCAGCAGCTATCGCACACTTTTAGCTTGCAGTTAGATTATTTAGGAGGCAAAGTACATGGCATTGATAAAGCCGGCACTCAAAAATTTGGCATTACCGAATACAAAACCAGTTTTAACTCCGTGGCCTTAAGCGGCGTGTTCAACATTGCAAGTGTTAGCTTTTTACATCGTAAGAACAGTGTTAACTTTTATGGTTCCGCAGGTTTAGGTTTAGATATGTACAAACCTAAAATGTATGTTACAGATGCAGGTACTACAGTAAATGACCCTTACGGACATACGGTAAAAGAACTATATGCCCCTGTTGGCGCGGGTGTAAAATTCAGGTTATCTGATGCAGTTGCCCTGAACTTAGGTTATACTGTTAGCTTTGTACAAGGTTATAATGTTGCCGGTAAAAATACCTACCCAACTTTTAGCCATTACTCTTATACCTATGGTGGTTTAGAGTATACTTTTGGCCCGAAAACAAAACAGAACCTAACATGGGTTAACCCGGTTGCTCAAATGTATGATGAACTATACGATGCAGCTTTACGCCAGGAAGTTGAAGCTTTAAAAGGCCGCGTTACCAATGTGGAAACTGCGGTTAGCGACCTGAAAAAAGATTCGGACGGTGATGGCGTTGCCGATCAGTTTGACAAATGCCCTGGTACTGCTGCAGGTAGCGTAGTTGATGGTTCTGGTTGCGTTATCGTATTCCCTAAACCAGATTCATCTGCATTAGCAGCTCATACTGCTGCCACCGCTTATTCAAACATCCAGTTTGAATTTGACAGCTCGGTATTGCGCACTTCATCTTATCCTGTTTTGGATGCCACATCTGCCGATTTGCGCGCTTCTGGTAAAAAGGTGGAAGTTGATGGCTTTGCATCATCTGAAGGTACTGCCGCTCACAACATTGCGCTATCAAAAGATCGTGCTAACTCGGTAAAAACTTACCTGGTTAACTCTGGTGTTGATGCCAAGAAAGTAAAAATTAAAGGCTATGGCGAAACTATGCCAATTGCCGATAACTCAACAGAAGAAGGACGTGTATTAAACCGTCGTGTTCAGTTTAAACAAAAATAATTTTCAATTAAACATGAAAGCGCAAAAAGCCCCGGGAGTCCGGGGCTTTTTGTGTTTTGATACAATTTAAAGATTTTGCCGACTTGACAATTTTTTGTAAAATAAGGTATTTACCACTGTCCCTAAATATTCAAACAGATTATATCATAAATTAAAAACGCACATCCAACAGTATTGCCCTTACGCTATTCAGGCAGATTGAAATAAGATTAAACAAATTAAAATCAAAAAAAAGCAACTTGTGACGCTATACTATTTTCGGCTTTGGTACAAAAAGTAACTTTAAACAATTTAAACATACTTTTTACCCAATCGGTTCAAAAACCGCCTAAATTTTGTTTTTGAGGGCTTTTTTGTAGATTTGTATAAACCAAAATTGATATGTACAATCTACTTGTTTCACCCCAAAACGTTCAGGCTTCATTACAGAAGCACGTACTTGCCGATGGCTTCGACCTCACTTTTGACATGGAAAAAAGCAAGGGCGTATATATTTATGATTCAAAAAATGATAGGACACTCCTTGATTTTTTCACCTGCTTTGCTTCGGTTCCATTAGGCTACAATCACCCCAAAATGGTGAACGACGAAGAGTTTAGAAAAAACCTGATGCTGGCGGCCTTAACCAACCCATCCAACTCTGATATATATACCACCCAGTACGCGCAATTTGTAGAAACATTTTCAAGGATTGGCATACCCGATTATTTGCCGCACGCTTTTTTTATAGCTGGTGGTTCATTGGCTATCGAAAATGCCTTAAAAGTTGCCATGGACTGGAAGGTGCAAAAGAATTTTGCCCGGGGGTATACAAAAGAACGAGGGTTTAAAGTGATCCATTTTGAGCACGCTTTTCATGGCCGGTCCGGCTATACCCTTAGCCTTACCAATACAGTGCCCAATAAAACCAAATGGTTTGCCAAGTTTGACTGGCCAAGGGTATCGGTACCGTATATGAATTTCCCCTACAGCGACGCTAATCATGAAGACTTGCTGCAACGCGAGCAATTGTCTGTAGCCCAAATCAGGAAAGCTTTTGAGGATAATAAAGATGATGTTTGCGCTATTATTATTGAACCGGTACAATCAGAAGGTGGGGATAACCACGTACGTAAGGAATTTTTAGAAAAGCTGCGTGAGCTTGCCGATGAATACGAAGCTATGTTAATTTACGATGAAGTGCAAACAGGTGTTGGCCTTACCGGCAAATTTTGGTGCCATGAGCACTTTGGTCCCAAAGCCAGGCCAGACATTTTGGCTTTTGGTAAAAAAATGCAGGTTTGCGGCATATTATGCAGTAACCGGGTAGACGAAATTGAGAACAATGTATTCCATGTTTCATCGCGCATTAACTCAACCTGGGGCGGTAGTTTGGTTGATATGGTAAGGTCATCAAAAATAATGGAAGTGATTGAGGAGGATAACCTTTGCCAAAATGCCGCAGAAATGGGCGATTATTTACAAAATCAACTCAGCGAAATTTCGGCCAGGATGCCCGTTATCAGTAATGTACGCGGTAAGGGCCTGCTTACAGCCTTTGATTTTCCTGACAAAAGCAAGCGCGATACCTTCATTAACAAGGGATTAGATAATAACATCATGTATTTAGGCTGTGGCGATAAGAGCATTCGCTTCAGGCCGGCGCTTATTATCGAAAAAAATCATATAGATACCGGGCTTGAAATGCTGGAGAAAATAGCCAAAACATTATAATAGGTCGTATTATAAACCAAAGGATCGCTACTCACAGTGAATGCTGTTTAGTATTTAATATATGTTTTGCCAATTGTTAGCACAAAAAGAGCTGAAATATTAACATAAACAACTTTTTTACCAAAATACGCTATATTTTTAATTATTATTCCAGTTAGATTTGACAATTCCTGTTAGAATTCAAATCTAGTTCATCATGAGCAAACATATAGAGAAATTAAAAAAACAACTTGTTGAGGTAGCAGAAGTTGTTAACTCATTTCAGTCAGAAGCTGTACAGGTACGAATCATCGACAGACTACTGGACGTAATGATTGAGTCGGAAAAGGCCGATGCCGATGGATCTGAAATTTTTAGCAAAAAAGGGCGTAAAATGCGCCCAGACGATGAAAGTTTTGCTATTTCGGGTCGTAAAAAGCCGGGGGCAACCAAGATATTGAACCAATTATTAAGTACCGACTTTTTTGATACCCAACGTTCCATCTCATCAATAGCCAACTATTGTAAGGAGCAGTTTGATTCGGATTTTAAAACTTCGGAGTTATCCGGTATCCTTTTAAAACTGGCAAACGAAAATAAACTGAGGCGAGAAAGAAGCAATGAGAATAATCGTTTTGAATATATCAAAGCTTAAATATTTAAACCAATATTATAAAATAAGCCAATATCTTAAAAAGACATTGGCTTATTTTATTTTCAGTTAAATAATATATTATTTTAAAGCAAATAAATTATCTACCCCTAAAATTTTCCTGCTGGTATAGCCTTCTGCATATTTAACACCAATACTTTTACCAAATTCGCTGGCACGGGCTGCAACCACATTTATAAATTCGGGGGTTGATATGTAGGTTTGGGGTTCATTTTCCCATTCGGGGTTATAAAACTGCGAACCATAAGCATAAATACTCTCTACCTTTTTATCCCAATATGCGGTGATGTCAATTAAAACATCCGGTTTTATATAGTTATCCTGTATAAAGTGCAACACCAGGTTTGGCCGCCACGCCTGCTGCGGTTCTCCTTTTTCAAAAGTTTCTATTTTACGTAAGCCCGATAAAAATGCCGATGCCTCTACCAGTTCGTTGGCGCGGCCATGATCTGGATGCCGGTCATAGTAGGCATTGGTTATTAAAATTTCCGGCTGATATTTGCGGATTGCCGCAATTACCTGTAATTGATATTCGCGCGTATTTTCAAAAAAACCATCAGGAATAGCCAGGTTATCCCTTACCGACAGACCTAATATTTCGGCGGCTGCGGCGGCTTCCTGCTCACGTATCTCAGCCGATCCCCTTGTACCTAATTCGCCGCGGGTAAGGTCAACAATACCCACCTTATAGCCCATGGCAATGTGTTTTAAAATAGTGCCCGAGCATCCAAGTTCGGCATCATCGGGATGTACCGATAAAACTAAAATATCTAATTTCATTATAGTGTTTGTGTTAACGAGCGGCTGCCAAAAGGCGTTCAATCTTTTTCCGGATTTTTGAAGATGTTGGCTTGGTAAAAGGAAAATAAAAGTCGGTAACGTGTCCTTCCCTATCAATCAAAAACTTGTGAAAATTCCACCTCGGCACCGACTTAAGTTTGCCGTTTGCTTTTTTATCAGCAAAAAACTGGTATAACGGGTGTGCAAAAGGCCCACGGACCCTTATTTTATCAAATACAGGGTAGTTGGCACCAGCATTTTCGCAAAAAGCAGCAATAGCAGCGCCTTCCAAAGGCTCCTGTCCTCCAAAATCATTCGATGGAAAAGCGAGTATCTCAAAATCAGCGTCCTTAAACTGATCCTTCAGTTCGGCCAGATCTTTAAGCTGTGGTGTAAAGCCGCATTGGGAAGCAGTATTAACAATTAAGAGTACCTTATTTTTATAAGCCGACAGGCTAATATCATCACCGTTTAACTTTTGAACGTTAAACTCGTAGACGCTTGTGTTATCCATTATCAGTAGTTAGTGGAATTATATCCGGCCTGGGTAAGTATGGCCTCGATATCTCTCTGCTCGTCTGGGTCGTAAGTTTCTTTAAGGTTGTGGCCAAATATACTGGCTACAGACTGAAACATAAATGCCTTAAAACCACCTTTAAGTTCTTTTACCATGGTGTAGCTTGTTTGCCCGGTTTCGCGGTCAATCAATTTAATCAGAACTTCACCCTGACTAATTGTCAGATTTTTAATTTCCTTATTGAACAATGTTTTAATTTCGGTTTCGCAGTTTCCTATTAATTCTTTCTGCTTCTTTTTATCGCCGGTTAGCGCCAGATCACGCTGTAATTTTGCGTACCGCTGGCCTGCAAAACGTGCGTAAGGCAACACTTTCATTACGTTATAACGCAATCGGCGGTAATTATCCCTATCGGCATCATTAGCAAATATGCGGGTATCTACAATTCTTATTGGCGGGCAAACTACCCATGGTATCAGTTCTCCGTCAACATCGGTTACGGCCACCCTTATGGTATCATTTTTGCCTAATATCATAGGTGCAGGTTTATCTGTCTGAGCCCTTACCTGGCTCACTAAGCAACAAAACATCAACAGAAAACCAATAAATTTCATATTTTTACTTAAAACAAAATTAAAGGAAATTTTTGTGGTATTTTAATATAATCTGTAATAATAATTTTCAATTACAAGTTTATCTTATTAATACCGCCTATAGCATATATGAAAGAGATAGAGATTGATCTGGAAGCCGAGAAGAATGAGATACTAAAAAGATATCGTGCATTGTTGCGCGCCTGTAAATCGACCCTGCAAAAGGGCGATAAACGCATGATACGCAAGGCGTTTGACATGGCACTTGAAAGCCACAAAGATATGCGCCGTAAAAGCGGCGAACCCTATATATACCACCCTATTGCAGTTGCCCAGATAGCCGCCGAAGAGATTGGTCTGGGCACTACATCGATAGTATGCGCCCTGCTTCATGATGTGGTAGAAGATACCAATATGACGCTGGACGAAATTGAGATGGAGTTTGGTAAAAAGGTGGCCAAAATTATTGACGGTTTAACTAAAATATCGGGCGTATTTGATACCAACAGCTCGTTACAGGCCGAGAACTTCCGTAAAATGCTGCTTACCCTGGCCGATGACGTACGGGTAATACTCATAAAACTGGCCGATAGGCTGCATAATATGCGCACCATGGAGTTTATGCCGCGCGATAAGCAGCTTAAACTATCGTCAGAAACCGTTTACCTGTATGCCCCCCTGGCACACAGGCTGGGTTTATATGCTATAAAATCTGAACTGGAAGACCTATCCATGAAATACATGGAGCGCGAGACTTACCAGTTCATCAAAAAGAAGCTGAACGAGAAGAAAGCTGAACGCGAGCGCTTTATCCGTGATTTTATTGAACCTGTTAACAAGGCGCTGCAGGCCCAGGAAATTCATGCCGATGTGTTTGGCAGGCCAAAATCTATCCACTCCATTTGGAATAAGATGAAGAAAAAATCTATCCCTTTTGAGGAGGTATATGATCTTTTTGCCATTAGGATAATTTTAGATAGCGCCCCCGACCAGGAAAAAGCCGATTGCTGGAAGGCCTACAGCATAGTTACCGACCAATACCGCCCCAACCCCGACAGGCTGCGCGATTGGATATCGTCGCCCAAAGCAAACGGGTACGAATCATTGCACACCACCGTTATGGGCCCGCGCGGGCAATGGGTTGAAGTACAAATACGTACCAAACGCATGAACGAGATTGCCGAGAAAGGTTTTGCCGCGCATTGGAAATACAAGGAATCATCAACCGATAGCGGGCTTGATCAATGGGTTCAAAAGGTAAGGGATATGCTTAAAAACCCCGACACTAACGCCCTGGATTTTATCGACGATTTCAAGATGAATTTGTTCAGCGATGAAATTTTTATTTTTACCCCAAAGGGGGCGCTTATCCAATTGCCGCTTAATGCCACAGCCCTGGATTTTGCATTTGAGATACATACCGACGTAGGCGCCAGCTGTATCGGCGCCAAAGTAAACCATAAACTGGTGCCCCTTAGCTATAAACTGCAAAACGGCGACCAGGTAGAGATCATCACCTCGGGCAAGCAAACCCCCAAAGAGGATTGGCTGAATTTTGTGGTTACTGCAAAGGCTAAAGCCAAAATAAAATCGGCCTTAAAAGAAGAAAAACGTAAAGTTGCTGAGGATGGGAAAGAGATATTGGAGCGTAAAATGAAATCGCTTAAAATCACTTATAACTCCGAAAACCTGCACAAACTGAGCTACTTTTTCAAACTTCAATCAACCCAGGACCTGTTTTATAACATTGCCAAGGGTGTGATAGACATGAAGGACCTGAAAGAATACCAGGCATTTGAAAAAAACGTTGAAAACAAGCCCCAGGACAAAATTGAACAGGAGCAAGTTCAAAACCTTATCCGTAACCTGAAATCGAAAGACGCCGACATGCTGCTGATTGGCGAGGATATGCAGAAAATTGACTATAAACTGGCCAATTGCTGTAACCCTATCCCCGGCGATGATGTGTTTGGCTTTGTTACCGTAAGCGATGGCATTAAAATACACCGCACCAATTGCCCGAATGCCGCGAAGCTGATGGCCAATTATGGCTACCGGATTGTGAAGGCCCGCTGGACCAACCAACAGGAGCTCGCATTTTTAACTGGTTTAAGAATAACCGGAATTGACGAAGTTGGGTTAATCAATAAACTTACCACAGTAATATCAACCGATTTTAAGGTAAATATCCGCTCCATTACCGTCGATAGTGATAACGGTATTTTTGAAGGATCGATAATGGTTTACGTAAACGATACCAATCACCTTGAAAACCTGATCAAAAAAATAAAACTTATTAAAGGCGTTACCGGCGTCAATAGATTTGATTCGGTGATTGAAAAAGCTTCTTGAGGAAGAATCAAGAATTAAGAGTCAAGAATCAAGACAGAAAAGGTATTGATTTTTTGATCTTTGTTTAAAACCAATTACAGATGAAAGAAGGAATCATCAAGCGAAATACAAATTTGTCTTAATTCTTGATTCTTGACTCTTGACTCTATCTTAACCAAATTATTAATAACTTTGCCTGCTTAACAGACCATTATGCCCCAACCGGATACTATAGCATTGGTTAAAAAAATTTTTGAGGCTTACCTTGAGAATAAAAACCTGCGCAAAACGCCGGAGCGTTTTGCAATACTCGAAGAAATTTACTCGCGCTCAGATCACTTTGATGTGGAATCTCTTTATATCCACATGAAAAATAAAAAATACCGCGTTAGTCGTGCAACGGTATATAACACGCTTGAACTGTTGGTGTCATGCGACCTGGTAACCAAACACCAGTTTGGCAAAAACATGGCCCAGTTTGAGAAATCATACGGCTACAAACAGCATGACCACATCATTTGCATCGACTGCGGTAAAGTAGTGGAGTTTTGCGATCCGCGGATTCAGCAGATTCAGAGCATGATGGGCGACATTTTAAAATTCGATATTAAACACCACTCGCTAAACCTTTATGGTAACTGTGCCAAATTACGTGAGGGCAATTGCGACAGAAGGGTATAATCATGGACAAACCTATTTTAAGCAAACAGGCATTTTGGGATGTGGATATGGATAGTATTGACTATGAAAAGAATGCGGCGCATGTTGTGGAAAAGGTTTTAGAACGTGGCAAAGAACAAGATTTTAATAACCTGATTAAGTTTTATGGGTTTGATAAAGTAGGCAAACTGGCTTTGCAGGCTTTATGGCTTTCAGATATGAGCATAAACTTTTGCTGTACCTTGTTTAAGGTAACACCTACCGACTTTAAATGTTACGAGAAGAAACAGTTGAACCAGCAACACTGGAACTTTTAAGAAAAATTGTTTCATTGCCTGAATTAAAACAATTCAGGTTGGTTGGCGACACAGCACTTTCTCTGTTATATGGCCATAGAAAATCAATAGATCTCGATTTTTTTTCAGACCGACCTCTTGAAAAAGACGTTTTAATAGAAACCCTTGAAGATAATTTTGGCCGTATTAACACTGTAAATGACAGAACTAAATCAATCTATCAGTGTATCATTCAGGACGTAAAGGTCGATTTTGTTTCAGTAAGAGATCCTTTTTTAAACCCCATCCAATTTATAGACAATATACCGTTTGCCGATACCAAAGATTTGATAGCTTTGAAGCTCAACGCTGTGAAAGGCAGAGGTGTTAAAAAGGATTTCTGGGACATCGCCAAACTTTTGGAGTTTTACACATTCGAAAATCTTTTTCAATTTTATCATGATAGATATACATATGATGATACCTTTGCGGTCATAAGATCAGTGATTTACTTCGCTGACGCCGAAAATACAATATCTCCCGAGTCATTAGATGGTACGACCTGGGATAAAGTAAAAACCACCATCGTGAAAGCATTTGACGATTATTATAGAAATATTAGAAATTAATGGCTGTTGACGTATTATTAGGCCTCCAATGGGGCGATGAAGGTAAAGGAAAAATTGTTGATGTGCTTAGCGCAGGTTATGACCTGATTGCACGTTTCCAGGGCGGCCCTAATGCCGGGCATACTTTGGAGTTCGATGGTAAAAAATTCGTGTTGAATACTATTCCTTCAGGTATATTTTTTGAAAACACCATGAACCTTATTGGTAATGGCGTAGTGATTGACCCTATCACCCTTAAAAAGGAAATAGATAAACTTAAAGATGCAGGACACGACCTGCTGGCAAAAAAGAACCTGCTAATTGCCAAAAAAGCACACCTGATACTACCTACCCATCAACTGCTTGATGCTGCATCTGAAAAGAAAATGGGCGAGGGTAAAATCGGATCGACTTTAAAAGGTATCGGTCCTACTTATATGGATAAAACCGGCAGGAACGGGTTGCGTATAGGCGATATCACTCTGCCCGATTTTAAAGAGCGTTACCAGAAACTGGTTGACAAACATACGGCAATGCTTACCGCCATGTACGGCGAGGTTGCCGATTTTTCTGAACGTGAGCAATTGTTTTTTGAAGCTATTGATTTTCTCAAACAATTCCCATTAGTTGATTCGGAGCACCTGGTGAACGACTATATTAAAAAAGGCAAAAAAGTTTTAGCAGAAGGCGCTCAGGGGGCCATGCTGGATATTGATTTTGGAAGTTACCCGTTTGTTACTTCGTCAAATACTACAGCGGCCGGTGCATGCACCGGTTTAGGAATAGCTCCACAGCAAATTGGCGATGTGATAGGTATTTTTAAAGCTTATTGTACCCGTGTTGGGGGCGGCCCCTTCCCTACCGAACTGGAAGACGAAACAGGCGAAGAGTTACGCCGTATAGGCCACGAATTTGGCGCAACCACAGGCAGGCCCCGCCGTACCGGATGGATTGATCTGCCGGCTTTAAAATACGCTATAATGCTTAATGGCGTTACCCAACTGGTAATGACTAAAGCTGATGTATTAAGCGGTTTTGATAAAATTTACGCTTGTACCCACTACAACTATTTAGGCGAAACTATTGATTACATGCCTTATGATATCTGCTCGGTAAGCCCGGTGCCGGTTTTGAAGGAAATTGATGGCTGGAACGAAGATTTAACAGGTATTACCGAGTTATCTGAAATACCTGCCAAGCTGCAATCATACATCGACTATCTGGAGGCAGAGTTAGGCGTACCGGTAAAATATTTATCTGTAGGCCCCGACAGGAAACAGACTTTGGTATTGCACTAACACAACCTTTAAGTTTGTGTCGACACAAACTTAACTTCATATGTTAAAAAGGCCGGTTACCCGGTCTTTTTTCATTTACTTGGTTATTTTTGCAGGGTGATAGTACAGGTAGATGATCTGCAAAATTTCAAGCTTAAAGCCCTGCAGTGGGCATCATCATATAATTGGGTATGCTACCTTGACTCGAATGGTTTTGATGACCCCTACACCAAATTTGACACACTGATAGCCATTGGCAGCAAGGCACAAATAAAAGCAAGCGCAGGTTCTGCGTTTGGTGACTTACAAAACTTTCGTGCAGATAATCCCGGTTGGCTTTGTGGTTTTTTGGGCTACGATCTGAAAAACGAGGTGGAAAAATTATCCTCACAAAACTTAGATGGCCTCAACTTTCCAGATCTGTATTTTTTTGCGCCGGTACACCTGATTATTATCAAAGGCAATAAAGCGGAGATTATTAGCGATGAGCCTAAACATGTTTTTAGCTGTATTGATGAGCAGGAGCCAATTACGAATGGTGATGAGCCGTCAATAAATTTAAAAAGCAGGTTTACAAAACAGGAATATATTGATGCCGTAACCGCCATCCAGAAACATATTACACGGGGCGATATTTATGTAACCAATTTTTGTCAGGAGTTTTATGCTGAAGATGTACATATTGATCCTTTGAGCGTATTTACGCAGCTTAATAGTGTTTCCCCAAATCCGTTTTCCACTTTTTTTAAGTGGAAAAACAATTACATATTGGGCGCCTCGCCCGAACGCTTTTTAGCAAAACGAGGCAGTAAACTCATATCGCAGCCCATCAAGGGCACGGCCAAAAGGCATGATGATTTAGAGGAAGATGAACTGGTTAAACAGGAACTACGAAACCATCCTAAAGAACTACAGGAAAATGTAATGATTGTTGACCTTGTACGTAACGACCTTACCAAATCGGCAAAACAGGGAACGGTTAAAACTGAAGAACTTTTCGGCATTCACAGCTTCCGCCAGGTACACCAGATGATCTCAACCGTAGTATGTGAGTTACGTGACGACTTATCTGCAATACAAGCCATTAAAAACACTTTCCCCATGGGCAGCATGACCGGTGCGCCTAAAATAAGCGCCATGCAATTGATGGAACAATACGAACGAAGTAAGCGCGGCGTTTACTCCGGCGCGGTAGGCTACTTTGCTCCGGATGATGACTTTGATTTTAACGTAGTAATCAGATCGCTGCTATACAACGCTGATAACGGATACTTATCATTCCATGCAGGGAGTGCTATTACCTACCATGCCGACGCAGAGAAGGAATATGAGGAATGTTTATTGAAAGCCAAGGCGGTGCTGGAGGTTTTGGGAGGATAGTATCCGAACTTTACTATTTTACCACAATCTTATCTCCCATCCTCACCCTAATATCCGATCCAACGGCAAAAAAAGCCGAAACCGGCTCTTTCTCTAAATAAGGTTTAAATGCTTCGCCATATAGCCCTGCCACATCAGCTTCAAAAATATAACCTTTAACCTTGCCAGTTTGCCACGACACATGTTCAACCTGGTATTCCATAGTGGTTGTGGCCGAAAGTTTATTATATCCCCAATAATGCTCGAAAATAAATTCTTCGCTACTACCGGGTTGTATATCCAGTAATTGATTGCTGGCGGTTGCGCCAAGCTTATTCCATTTGCCTTTAAACTTCCACTCGTATAAAAATTGAGTATAATCTCCGGCCTCCAGTACGCTGTGGCGCATGGGCATGGCGCTATAATGCTCTTTGTATAAATTATTTGCAATAACTGCTATTATTGGCTTAGGTACTATTTCACTTACAAAAACGGCCCCGCGCTTCCATTCTGTTCCGTTAAAGTGCTTTACATAAAAACGAAGATTCACCTCCTCAAAATCTACATGCCATGGCCATTTGATGCCAAGCACCTTTGTATCTAAAAACATAAAGCCTACCATACTCACCAATGCTTTGCCCTGCCATAAGTCAAGTTCGGTGCCGGGTGGTAAATAGGGATCAAGAATAGTGGGATCCACCTCGTAATTTATCATTACCAGGTTTTTCCATTGCGCTTTTAAGAATTGCGGTTTGGGCATTTTGGTGAGGGGTGAGCGGTGAATTGGTGAGTGGTCAGTTGTGAGCGGTGAGTAGTGAATTAACAGCTATTGAATGTATTTCAACTAACTACTCACTATTCACCACTCACCTCTCACCATTCACTATTTTTTATAATACTTCATAGCCTCGGGTATAAGGTTTTGAATATTGGCTATGCGGGTGGCGTCGGCAGGGTGAGTACTCAAAAACTCGGGTGGCGATCCTCCTTTATTCTGAGCAGCCATCCGTTGCCAAAATGCGATGGCACTATGCGGATCATATCCGGCCATGGCCATAAATGTTAATCCCAAACGATCTGCCTCTGACTCCTGCGCACGCGAATAGCTTAATAATTTTAATTGAGTACCAACCCCGTATAAAGTACCTATGGCCGATTGTGTAGCTTGTGACTTATCGGCTGTGGCTGCGCCTACTAAAGCACCACCGCCCTGCACCAACATTTCCTGCGAAATCCGTTCGGCAGAGTGCCTGGCAATAGCGTGTCCAATTTCGTGGCCCATTACTACAGCCAGGTAAGCATCGGTATTGGCTACCGGCAGTAAACCACTATATACAGCTACTTTACCGCCAGGCATACACCATGCATTTACTTCAGGGCTCTGGATCAGGTTAAACTCCCATTTAAAGGTATATTGATCGCCATAGCCGTTATTTTTCAGATAGGTTTCAATAGCTACAGCCAGGTTGTTGCCTATCCGTTTTACACGTTGGGCATCCGTTCCGCTGTTAATTACTTTTGTTTTAGGATCTGATAATAGTTGGCTGTAGCTGGCAGCGGCAGATTGATTTACTTCGGCGTCACCCACCAGGCTTAATTGTTTGCGACCGGTAAGTGGCACTGTTGAACAGGAGAACAGTGCAATAACCATAGTTATTGCTAAAAATGCAGACAGGAATTTTTTCATAATGATTAGGCAGCTTTTTTCTTTAAAAAATTAACTTTCGATTCGGTGCCCTTTAATAAGCGTTCGATATTTTTTTGATGGGTTACCAAAATTAGCAAGCAAATACACATCCCGTATATAACAACCGACCTTATAGAGGTAGGGAACACAAACGAAACGCCTATAGGATATGTAAAAGCCGCGGCAATTGAGCTAAGCGACACATACTTTGTAAGCAACAACACCACCACAAACACCAACACGCACAATAAAGCGGCGTGCAAATGTATAGCCAAAATCATTCCAAATAAAGTAGCAACGCCTTTGCCACCCCTAAAACCTGCAAATATCGGAAACAAGTGACCCATAACCGCAGCCACACCTAAAGCCAGTGCGTAATTCATATAGCTTGCAGAATTGTAAGGCCCGGTGGTAGAAATACCGATAAAGAAAGCAAGGTTGGTAGCTGTCCATCCTTTTAAGATATCAAGCAGCATTACAGGAATACCGGCCTGTTTGCCCAATACCCTAAAGGTGTTGGTTGCCCCTGCGTTACCGCTGCCATACTCCCTTACATCAATATCATAAAACGCCAGGCCGATCCAAACAGCCGTTGGGATAGACCCGCAGAGATAAGCAAGGATGAGCGCCGAAACTGAGTATACGTTGATCATTTACCTGCAATATTACAAAATTGATACCGTACTAAAACTCTAATCATAATTTAAACGCAGTGCTTTAATAGCCAGATTTTGATAGCCCGGCTTTAACTCAAATGTTTACAACAACGATAAACAATTAATTTACTTAACAGCCTTTAAACTAAGGTCGAGGCTTTTTACCGAATGCGTGAGCGCACCAACAGAGATATAATCAACTCCGCAATCAGCATATTCGCGTATAGTATCAATTGTTATACCACCCGATGCCTCGGTTATAAACCGGCCATTAATAATATTAACCGCCTGCCGCAGTTCGGCGAAGTTAAAGTTGTCTAACAAGATACGGTTTATGTTGCCGGTTTGCAATACCTCTTCCAACTCTTCCAGGTTACGCACCTCAATTTCGATGGCAAGTTTTTTATGATGATCTGAAAGATACTGATTTGCACTTTCAATAGCTTGCCGTATACCACCGGCGTAGTCAACATGATTGTCTTTAATCAATATCATATCATACAAACCAAACCGATGATTTACACCGCCACCTATTTTTACGGCCCATTTTTCAAGATAGCGCAAGCCTGGTGTTGTTTTACGGGTATCTAAAACTTTTGTATTGGTGCCTTTCAGCAAATCAACTATCTCGTGGGTTTTTGTAGCAATTCCCGACATTCGTTGCATACAATTCAGTACCAAACGCTCGGCAAGCAGGATGCTGCGGGCACTGCCTTCTACCTCAAACGCTACATCCTTATACTTAACAACAGCGCCATCCTGCAAAAAAAGGGTTACTTTAAGGTTAGGGTCTACTATTTTAAATATCTCAATAGCTAATTCGACACCGGCTAAGATGCCTTCATCTTTTACCAAAAGTTGTGCTTTGCCTGTAGTATCGGCAGGAATGGTTGATAAGGAAGTATGATCACCATCGCCAACATCCTCTTGTAAAGCATTAATTATAAACTGGTCAACAAGTTCTTTATCCAAGATAATTACTTTTTTAAGCCCCAAAAGTAGTGATTTTTCAGATGTGCAGATGAAAAGATAATGTGCAAATTTTAGATGTGCAGATTTCAAATTCCAGATGTGCAGATGAATATGTCTGAACCCTGATTAAGCGGATTTATTAGATTCCCGGATTTTTTACGCTGGATGACATCTGATTAATCCATTAATCTGCGTAATCGCCGTTCAGAAAACAATCTAATCAATCAAAAAATCATCTGCATATCTGAAATTTGCACATTTACTTCACCTTCTCGTCCTCAATTCCCAATTCGATGATGCGCATGGTGCCGCCAACATCTTTCAGGGTAAAGGCAATGCGGTATTCCTGTTTATCGGCGGTGGTTAAAATATATACGCCAAACTGAATGCTGGCGCTGGAGTTCACTTTGTGTAGCAACTTTATTGTTTGCGGCTTATGCTTAGTAAAAAAATCGCTGAGCACCGATGTGGCCTGGTTTTGTGGATATGATTGTTCTTCGGCCATCACCGACATCTCTACGATTGGGGCAAACAGCTTACCAATTTCTTTACTGTTACCCTGCTTTATCAAATTAGCCACATTATCCATGGCATCGGCCGCTACCCTGCCAGGCATCAGCAACAAAATTAAAAACGACGACAGGTAAAGTAACTTCATATCATAAATACGTGAAAAAACGGTTTAAAGTTACATTTGACAAAAAAGAGGGTGATTTTTCTGCGCGATGTTCAGATATAACTGTTTTTGCCTTCAATTATTATCTTAACAATCAGCACGGTGCAAGTATAAATCTAAATTCAAAATTTATAGCCATAAGTACATTGTTGCATTTATATTTGCAATGTGGAAAATAAAAAAAAACTCGCATTAATTATCCTCGATGGCTGGGGTTACGGCCGTAACGATCAATCGAACGCTATACTTGCCGCCAACACTCCTTTTGTTGACATGATGCTGCAAACTTATCCAAACTCCAAACTGGAAGCTTCGGGTATGGCGGTAGGTTTACCCGCCGGACAAATGGGCAACTCCGAAGTTGGACACATGAACCTTGGCGCAGGCCGGGTAGTTTACCAGGAATTAGGCCGCATTCATAAAGCGGTTGATGATAACGAATTACCCACCATTCCGGTTTTAAAAGATGCTTTTGAATATGCCAAACAAAACAATAAGGATGTTCACTTCATCGGTTTAGTATCTGATGGTGGTGTACACTCACACATCAGGCATGTAAAGGGCCTTTGCGATGCAGCAAAACAGCTGGATGTAAACAATGTATTTATTCATGCTTTTTTAGACGGACGCGATACCGACCCTAAATCGGGCTTAGGTTTTATTACCGAACTGGAAAAACATATAGCGGGTACGTCTGCACAAATTGCCACCGCCATAGGCAGATATTATGCGATGGACCGCGATAACCGCTGGGAACGCGTTAAACTGGCTTACGACCTTATGGTTAAAGGTGAAGGTGAAGCCACGCAACACATCACCGACCTGATCAAAAAATCATACGAAGAGGGTGTTACCGACGAATTTATAAAACCAATAGTAAGGGTTGATGCCGATGGTAAGCCTTTGGCTGTTATAAAAGATGGCGATGTTATTATCTGCTTTAACTTCCGTACAGACAGAGGCCGCGAGATTAGCCTGGCGTTAACCCAAAAGTCGTTCCCGGAGTATAACCTGCACCCGTTGAATATCCGTTACATCACTATGACGCCATATGATGAAACATTTAAAAACGTACAGGTGGTTTTTAATAAAGAAGACCTGACCAAAACATTAGGCGAAATTTTGCAGAATGCAGGCAAAACGCAGATCCGCATTGCCGAGACCGAAAAATACCCACACGTAACTTTCTTCTTCTCTGGCGGACGCGAGCGCGAATTTGATAACGAAAAACGTTTGCTGGTGCCATCGCCCAAAGTGGCAACTTATGATTTGCAACCAGAGATGAGCGCGGCAGGCATTCGCGATGCTATCATTCCTGAACTGGAAAGCGGCTGGCCTGATTTTGTTTGCCTGAACTTTGCCAATACCGATATGGTTGGGCACACCGGTGTTTTTAGCGCCGTTGTTAAAGCTGCCGAGACAGCAGATGCCTGTACAAAAGCGGTTGTTGAGGCTGGTTTAGCCAATGGCTATAGCTTTATCATCATTGCCGATCACGGTAATGCCGATTATATGATTAACGATGATGGTACGCCAAATACCGCCCACACCACCAACCTGGTGCCATGTATCATAATAGACAAAGATGTAACCCATGTAAACGATGGCAAACTGGGCGACATTGCACCTACCATTTTAAAAATACTTGGGGTTGATATCCCCGCGGAAATGACCGGTAATGTATTGGTATAAACTGAAACTAACTTATAATGCCACCCTGTTGGGTGGCATTTTGCTTTTATTGGGTTTGCAAGCCTGCAGGCCCGATAAAACGCAATCAAACGGTACGCTTAAGTATTTTGATATAGCCGGATATTTTAAAGGTGATACTGCCAGGCTAACCAAACTAAATCCGCAGGTTGATAAAACTGTTACCCACAATGGAGTGACAGAAAACAAAACCCTACGAATTGCCAACTGGGGGCAGGAATTTAACCTCTTTATTCTTTCAGACATTAACCGCCCGGCCTGGAAAAACAGTTACAGTGTTTTAAACACCGATTCGCTTATTATTTACCGGGCCAAAACACCCGATTTGCGTACAACCGAGGTTATGATAAAAAAAGTGGGGGATAACGTAAAATGGATTGTAATATTTAACCATACTAAAAACCTGCTTTACGAAACTCACGAAAAATTAAGCTACTTTCCAGATTCGGTTTACCAGATAGAGAAATCGCAGCAGGTGAGATTGATGGGGAAGAATTTATATAGGATAAGAGGAGTATTGAAACGTTGAAATCGATTTTAGTTTGCAAACGATTGTGAAATCTCTCATTACACAAGGTAAATGGTAATTAATCGGAAACCTTCTTATTTATCAACTCAAATACTTTGAGACTTTTTCTGTTCACTATTTTAGTGCCTTCTAAAATATCAAAATAGTCATCCTTACTGTAGGGAAACAATCTTAAAAGATTCTTGACAATAAATTCGGGAATAGGATCTATGTGATTTTGAAAAACGATAGGTCTGTTCAAATCCGCTCGGGTATACTGGCAATGCCCTTTTTCATTCTTCTTAAACTGACAAAGTGCTAATTCTAAAAAAGATTCAAATTGAGATATTGAAATATTACGCAAATGACGAGTACTCATTTTCTATAAAGAAAGGGCAAAGTCAGTAGTAGACCTAAGAATGCCGGGCATATTTATCAACTCTTTATAGGTTTCATTATCTTCTAAAAGTTGTTCTTCTCCGGGTGCGTGTAGTCGCTTTTTCTTTTTATTAGTTGTCCAACCAAGCCTTTCCAACTCTTCAAATATAGTTCCTTTGTGTAGTGTATATTTTATAAAATCTTGTAAAACGTACTGAAAAGATTCCTCTGCTTCATTTTTAGTTTTACCGTATCCCGTCAAATCCAACTCTGGAGAATATTGATAAAAAACATTATCCTCTTCCCACAATATCAAAGTGAGCCCTACTTTAACATTATGATCCCCGTCGTTATAATTCGCTGTAAGAAATTTTTTCGCCATAAATTCAAATCAAATTTAATATAAATCGATAACATACCTATAATTGTGGCGTAAAAAAGACAATATGGTTTAATGTTTTGTAGCTGCCGTTGAACTTGCCTGGTTCAGCTTTTCTTTTGATTGATCGATAAGCGCTGCGATATCGTTACGGCCAGGGTTGGCATTCAATATCTTTTCAAGATCGGCAATAGAAGCTTTTAATGAATTTACACCACGGCTCCTGTCATAAAAACGGGAATTTGTTTGGAGTTTGAATACGCCGTAATCACGGTAGGCTATCCCCCTGTTTTGGTAGTATTTACTATCGCCTGGGTCGTCGTTGATAGATATGGCTTTGGTAAGGTCGACAATGGCGCCTAATAAATATAGTTCTTTATCGGCATCTTTAGTTTGGTTATCTCTACCTAAGTAGCTTTTTGCGCGCGCCCTGTAATAGTAAGCAGTAGCATCAGCCGGTTTTATAGCAATTACGCGGGTATAAGCAGCTATTGATTTTTTGTAGTTATCGCTGTGATAGTAAGAATAGCCCAACATCCACAAAGCATTGGCATTGGTAGAATCGGTGATACAGGCTTTTTCGAGGTGGGCTACTGCCGATCTGAAATCACCATCCATAACAGCTTGCTGCCCCATTTTTACATAAGCGCTTTGCGCCAATGTAGTTTCAATGGTTGACAGTAGCAGGAATGGTAAAATAACTGAAAGCCTCATCAACGGATTAATGGTGAACAAATTGTATATCATTAACTATCATTCCTTCGAATTATTATGCCAAAATTAAATTTATTAAAAATAATTCCATCAGGGTACCTTAATCTGGAAAGCGATACTATGACTTTTTTTCATCTTTAACAACAAAATCCAGTTAATTTGAAAAATAGGTGTTAAATTTACAATTACCATAAAATCAAACCATTACAGCACCAAATCAAACGCTATTCATTATTAACCCAACTTGGCACAGCTCTTGAACCATAATACCACACAGGTTTTAATCATCGTTTACCTGTATATTACAAGCCCAATAAGTTTATGGGCTGACAACATGACGTTATTTTCTACACAAAAAATATATTAATGAGTTTCGATCCATTCGATTTTAAAAATGCTTTACCGGTTATAAATGAAGACTCGGAGTTTTTTCCTTTAATGTCTACCGAAGACGAAGAGGAAATGAACAACGAGCAATTGCCTGATTTACTGGCCATTCTGCCGCTGCGTAATACTGTGCTGTTTCCCGGGGTTGTTATCCCGATAACCGTTGGCCGCGACAAATCAATCAAACTTATTCGTGATGCCAATAAAGGCAACCGGATGATTGGGGTAGTTGCGCAACAGGATGTGGGTATTGAAGACCCCAATTTTAACCAATTGAATAAAGTTGGTACCATTGCGCTCATCATCAAAATGCTGCAAATGCCCGACGGTAACACCACAGTTATTTTGCAGGGTAAAAAACGTTTTGTTTTAAAAGATGAGGTTCAGTCAGAACCCTATATTAAAGCAACCGTTGAGCCTTTTCACGAAACCAAAATAAAAGAGGATAAAGAATTTAAGGCCATGGTATCGTCTATAAAAGACATGGCCATGAATATTATCCAGCTATCGCCAAATATCCCCAGCGAAGCCGGCATAGCTATCCGCAATATTGAGAGCACTTCATTTTTGATCAACTTTATATCATCAAACATGAATGCCGATATGGCGGCCAAGCAACGCCTGTTGGAAGTTGCCAGTTTGCGCGAAAGGATTAACCTGGTATTAGAGCATCTTACTCTTGATTTGCAGATGCTGGAGTTAAAAAACCAGATCCAAAGCAAGGTGCGCGTTGATTTGGATAAACAGCAACGTGATTATTTTTTAAATCAACAGCTTAAAACCATACAGGAAGAGTTGGGCGGTAATTCTCCTGATTTAGAGATAGAGAGCTTACGACAGCGTGCTGTTAAAAAGAAATGGGCTAAAGAGGTTAAAGATCATTTTACCAAAGAGCTGGAGAAGCTTGCCCGCACCAACCCTGCAGCGGCAGATTACTCGGTACAGATAAATTACCTGGAGTTATTGCTTGATTTGCCATGGAACGAGTTTACTAAAGATAACTTCGACCTGAAACGCGCCCAAAAGGTTTTGGATAAAGACCATTTTGGACTGGATAAGGTTAAACAACGCATTATTGAATACCTGGCCGTGCTTAAGTTAAAGCGCGACATGAAAGCCCCCATCCTTTGCCTGGTTGGCCCTCCCGGAGTTGGTAAAACCTCGCTGGGTAAATCTATCGCCAAGGCTTTGGGCCGCAAATATGTGCGCATGGCTTTGGGCGGTATCCGCGACGAAGCCGAGATTCGTGGCCACCGTAAAACTTATATTGGCGCAATGCCGGGCCGCATCATCCAATCGGTGAAAAAAGCAGGCGCGGCAAATCCTGTTTTTATTTTAGACGAGATTGATAAAGTAGGAAACGATTTCCGCGGAGACCCATCTTCGGCTTTACTGGAAGTGCTTGACCCCGAACAAAACAGCACTTTTTATGATCACTACGTTGAGATGGACTTCGACCTATCCAACGTAATGTTTATTGCAACTGCCAACTCCCTGAGTAGTATCCAGCCTGCATTATTAGATAGGATGGAGATTATTGAGGTGAACGGCTACACCATCGAAGAAAAAATAGAAATTGCCAAACAACACCTTGTACCCAAACAACGCGACGCACATGGCCTGAAATTAAAGGACATTGCCCTTAAAAGCGAAATCCTGGAAAAAATCATTGTTGATTATACCCGTGAATCTGGCGTACGTGCATTGGAGAAAAAGATAGGTTCGGTAGTGCGTGGCATTGCCAAAAACATCGCTTTGGAAGAGCCTTACAATCCGGCGGTAAATAAAAAAGATATCGAAAAAATATTGGGTGCGCCTATATTCGACAAAGATCTTTACGAAGGCAATGATGTAGCCGGCGTTGTAACAGGCCTGGCCTGGACATCGGTTGGCGGCGATATCCTGTTCATCGAAGCAAGCTTAAGCCCCGGCAAAGGCCGTTTAACGCTTACCGGCAGCCTGGGCGATGTGATGAAAGAATCGGTAACCATTGCACTGGCTTATTTAAGGGCCCATGCCGGTTATTTTGACATCAACCCTAAACTTTTTGACCTTTGGGACGTGCATGTGCACGTACCGGCAGGCGCTACGCCAAAGGATGGCCCATCTGCAGGCATCACCATGCTCACAGCCCTGGTTTCGGCATTTACGCAACGCAAAGTAAAACCCAACCTGGCCATGACAGGCGAGATAACCCTGCGCGGCCGCGTTTTGGCTGTTGGCGGTATCAGGGAAAAAATACTCGCGGCGAAGCGCGCCAATATCAAAGAGATCATCCTATGTAAATCAAACCAGAAAGATATCCTGGAAATTAAAGAGGATTATATAAAAGATTTGAATTTCCATTACGTAACCGATATGCGCGATGTGATTAAGCTTGCATTGCTGGATGAAAAGGTGAGCGAACCGCTTGGCCTTACGGTTAAGGAAGAAACAAAACCTGTTTTAAACTAAACAAAAAAGGTGTCTTATAAGGCACCTTTTTTGTTTATAAGGAATGTCTTATTTTTTCAACTATTGAAAACGCATGCACAGACATTGATTTTAATGACTGTCTATTCAACTGGTAATCAAACCAACACCGTCGTTTAAACCCGCGAACCACCATTTTTGAAACCTTTTATTTCCCTTTAGCGTAATAGAACTTGAATTGTATATTAATTCTACTCACCTAAAGAATGAAAAAAAATTTTACTCTTAACGGCATTATCCTGGCTCTGTTCCTATTGTCCGGCCTTAGCTCATCGGCACAAATTGTTGAGCCTAACACGACGGATACCGTTAAAAAATCGCATCCGACCGGCACTAAAACGGTGGTTATAGATACTACCAAGGTTGATTCAACCAGCTCTGAACCGGAAGGTGAACGCGCCCAAACGGCTTTTTTTGAAGTTGGCGGGCCAGGCCTCGCTTTAACACTAAATTATGATATGCGCTTTGGCCACAAGCGTACCGGACTGGGCTTTAGGGCCGGCGCTGGTTATTTTGCAACCGACGGCAATGATGTATTTTCTGTTCCCTTACAAATAAATTACCTGTTAGGAAAAGGCAACAGCCTGATTGAACTTGGCGCAGGCACTACCTTTTTAAATTCGCATGGAAACAGTAATGGCAAAACATTTATTTTCGACAGGATTACAGGCTTTATTGGCACAGCAACAATAGGCTATCGTTATCAGCCACAGGAACGCGGCATCAATTTAAGAATAGGCTTTGTGCCCATAATTTGTGACGAGGGCATTATTGCAGCCGGCGGCGTCAGCGTAGGTTATACATTTAAATAAACTCCATGACGCATTAAAAGCGCTTTGTGATTCTGGACATAGTGAAGAACTATTCTGCACCTGGGATAGCACGTTTGCAAAATTCACGAATAGGAGATGCTTCGTTTCTACCCATGACATAACCAATTTTCCTGTCATCCTGAGGTACGAAGGATCTATCAGCTGTGCATGACCGATAGAAAAGTTCGCGAATAGATCCTTCGTACCTCAGGATGACAGCCTTTTATTTTTGTATGTCATTCCTCTTTCAGAATTCGCGAAATCTACGACGCAGCATGACAAGTTGAAAAATGGAAGCCCCCTAAATCTATTAGAAGTCCAGATCAAGGCACCTTTACCTCGCCATCCTACCCACAATCTCTTCCGCGGTTAATTTCTCCTGTACGCCGCTGGCCATATCTTTAAAAGTTAGTAAGCCACTTTGCATTTCATCGCCACCGATAACTACAGTGTAGGGGATGTTTTTATTATTGGCGTAATCCAGCTGTTTTTTGATTTTGGCACCGGCGGGGTACAACTCCGTATTGACATTATTACGGCGTAATTGCTGCAACAATGGTAACGCGTAAGTTTCGCCCTCCTTGTCAAAGTTACAGATGAGCACCTGGGTACTTTGGTTGGTCGTGGTTGGGAAAAGGTTTAGTTCTTCCAGCACGTCATAAATTCTGTCGGCACCGAAGGAAATACCAACACCTGTTAGTCCTTTCAGGCCAAACATGCCGGTAAGATCATCATAACGGCCGCCGCCACCGATGCTGCCCATTGCTGCTTCATTTGTTTTCACCTCAAATATGGCGCCTGTGTAATAATTTAAGCCCCGGGCAAGGGTTATATCCAGTTCGAGTGTTGCGGTTTGCAGCGGGCAGCTTTCAATGTATTTAAAAACGGTTTCTATCTCATCGCAGCCTTTAAGGCCTATCTGTGATTGGGCCAGTGCTTCGCGCAGGCTTTGTAGTTTTTGGGTATTGGTGCCTTGCAGCAAAATAACCGGTTTTATTTTTTCGATGTCGGCTTCGGTAAAGCCGCGTTCAATCAGTTCTTTGGTTACGCCATCCAGCCCTATTTTGTCCAGCTTATCGATGGCGACGGTAAGGTCGATAATGTTATCAGCCTTATCTATGATCTGGGCTATGCCTGTGAGTATTTTGCGGTTATTGATTTTGATGGTAAAATCTTTCAGTCCTAATTTGCCTAAGGCTTCGTCGTAGATCAGTATAAACTCTGCCTCGTTCAGCAAAGAATCGGAACCCACCACATCGGCATCGCACTGGTAAAATTCGCGGTAGCGGCCACGTTGCGGCCTGTCGGCACGCCAAACGGGCTGTACCTGGAAGCGTTTAAACGGGAAAGTGATCTCGTTCTGGTGCATTACTACGTAGCGGGCAAAAGGAACGGTAAGGTCGTAGCGCAGGGCTTTTTCTGAGATATCCGAAGCAACCGCATTTGAGTTAAGCGCCGCCAGTTTTTCGGGATTTACCTTGGCCAGGTAATCGCCGCTATTTAGTACCTTAAAAATCAGTTTATCTCCTTCTTCACCATATTTACCCAACAGTGTCGATGAGTTTTCCATCGTCGGGGTTTCTATCTGCTGATAGCCGTATTTACGAAAAACGCTTTTAATAGTATCGAAAATATAGTTACGCTTCACCATTTCAACAGGTGAAAAATCGCGGGTGCCTTTGGGTACAGATGGTTTGATGGATGCCATGCGGCAAATGTACAAAAAAGCAAATTATACGTTTTGCAAAATTGGGTGCTGCCAGGTGGCTATAAGCTGGCCACAAAAACGCAAAAAATATCCCTTTGAATGCCATTGAAATCTAAACTGCTGGCAATACCTTTTGAATGAGTTTAACCAGGGAAAACAACAGATTTTGTGTTAACCATGCAAAAAATATAAATAATTGATTGTCAATAATTTATGACATAATATTTCCAAAATGTGTTAAGTTATGTTAACCCAATTTGAATATATTGATACTAAGCTGGGCACCGCGATTGAAGATGCCAGATCGTCAACCCTTAAACCTATGCAATACCTAATCGAATATTCAGACAAACGATCCCGAACCCTTTATATGACACTCTTTTTACCATGCACAATGCCAATCAACGCCCATTTAGCATATTTTTGAAACCCATGAACATTATCACACAAACACCCCGCCTGCTCATCCGTGAATTTACTGCTGCCGACGAAGCCCTGTCCCTGATTATGGACGAGGACGAACGCCTTACCCAATATGTAAAGAAGCGCACCCCGGCCGAAAGCAAGCAGGTGTTTAAGGATACCCTGAAGGATTACAAAAACAAAACCGGCCTGGGCCGCTGGGGAATTTTCAACGTGGCCGATAATGATTTTATTGGCGTATGCATGCTAAAACCAAGCGAATCGGACAGCGATAAAATTGAACTGGGCTACCGCCTGCATTTCAAATACTGGGGGCAAGGCATTGCCACCGAACTTTCAAAAGCTTTAATTGATTACGGTTTCAATACAGTCGGGTTAACGGAAATTTATGCTGTTACCCATCCGCATAACGCTGCTTCGCAAAAGGTTTTGTTAAAAGCCGGTTTTGGGCGTTTTGGCGAGGCTTTTTGGTATGGAGAAGATTTGCCGTTTTTTAGAGTGAGGAAAGAGAATCAAGAGATTAGAGTCAGGAATTAAAGACAAAACGTTTTTGTTGGAGCTTTAGCGGGTAATATAGTTAAACCGATGTCCTACGCTACCGTCATTGCGAGGCACGAAGCAATCCCCGATATGCTAAGTCCCAAACAGTTCGGGATTGCTTCGTGCCTCGCAATGACGGATATGTGTTTTCATATTCAGCAACTTACACAACTCGCTATAAGGCGCTCGCAATAACATGAATTCAGGCCGTCAACTCCCTTATAATGTCCTTACACCCAACTTCTATTAGCTCAAACACCGGCTCAAACTGGGCATCGTCGTGGTAGGGGTCGGGTACAATTTTATCGCCTAACAGGAGCTTCACTTTTTGCGCATGTTCATCGTTACGGGCCATGTTCAGGATATCGCTGAGGTTGTACTTATCCATAACAAAAATATGGTCAAATTCGTCGAAATCACTTTTCCTGAACAGACGGCAAATTTGCCCGCTGATATCAATGCCGTGGTTTCGAGCCGCGCGTACCGAGCGCCTGTCGGGCCCCTCGCCCACGTGCCAGTTGCCGGTGCCTGCCGAATCTACCCGCCAGCCCAGCCCCTGCTCATCGCTCAGGTGCTGCATTATCCCCTCGGCCAGCGGCGAACGGCAGATGTTGCCGAGGCATACCATTAGTATTTTCATTTCTTTTTGAGGTAAAAGGGTAAAGGCGAAAGGTAAAAGGCGAAAGAGTTTTTGGATCGGCAATTCTAACCTTTTGCCTTTAACCTTTTACCTTTCGCCTCCTTAAAAAATCCGATTCAACACACCGGCCAGGCGGATGCCGGCTTTAAGCAGTTGTTGGTTCAGGGTGGCTATGTGGTTAAAATTGTATTTGTAGGTAAGGTTATCGCCTGGTTTAATGTCGGCATAAAACTTTTCGGCCAGTTGGTTACTTTCAAACAGCCATTGGCTTATGGGGGCCTTTTGCAGGGCTGCGCGCTGAGTCGTGGTGCTATGGTTTATCCAGGCGGCATATTCGGTATAGCTCAATTGCTGGTTATCTATCAGCTGGCTATCCCAAACCGAGTGCAGGTTGCTGTCCTTGCCAAACCATTGTACTTTAAAATCGTTGCCGCCTTTATCGCTGGTGTGCCCTGTGTGGAAAGGCTGGTGCACATCTTCAACAATATGGATCAACATGCGCAGGTAAAGCAGTTTATTCGCTTTGGTGGTGCTTTTATTTTTAAGGCCGGCTATCAAAAAATTCATTTTGGTATAGGCATCCGTAGCTGTGTCGGCTTTTAAATAGGTTTGCAATTCGGGGTAGGTATAAGCCTTATCCAGGTCGATAAAATGCCAGTTGTACAGGTAGCCGTAAGCAGGATCGGATTTAATAAAATCGGCCCAGTTGCTGGTAATCGCTATCGATTCGTCGCCTAAAATGGCCTGTATGGCTTTGCGTGCCTTGGGCGTTAAATAATTATCGGCTATTTGCCCGCAAATGCGGTGGCCATTGGTACCCCAGGCCATGCTTTGCACCGGGATGTAGCAAATGGCTACAAAAAAAGCGATTTTTTTAAAGATTGATGTTTTCATTATAATGGTTTTGGGATGCAGCTTGTTCGTTTAACCAAACGTGCCTGTATAGGTATTACGTTTGATGTACTTGTAAATTGAATGAGCGAATCTTTGGTTTTTTTCACCTTAAAAAACTCCTCGTAATCGCCCCAGCGGAAACAGGTTTTCTCGTCTTTATAGCTCAGGTTGGCATTGCAAAACTCGCCTTTAAGATGCAGGGTATCCTGCTTTTGCGAATAGGTGCCGCGAATATACTCGTCCCAATGGCCTTTATTCATGCAGGTATCGGCACCGTAGTTTACCTTGCTTACGGTACTTATCTTCATCACAAACGAATCGCAGCTAAATTTAATATCGTAAAGCGAATAGGTAACCAACCGCTTCTCGGCCGGAACAGAATCCTGCTTCCACTCGCCCTGTAAATAAGTTAATCCTGGCTTTTGCATGTTAGGATTCATGCTGCAGGCAGAGAGGTAAAAGGCGAAAGGTAAAAGGGAAAAGGCCCTGTTTAGGCAAAAGGCTTTGCTGAGGTAAAAGGTGAAAGGCGAAAGGTGAAAGGCTTTTTTGCTGAAAGCCGAAGGCTGAAAGCGAAAAGCCTTTTTTTGTGTCGGGGCTGAAAGAAAATCGTTCAGGGGTTTTAGCATAAACTTGCTATTCAAAAGCAGTAAATCAAAAGCCCCTCTCCTTCAGGAGAGGGGTTTGGGGTGAGGCTCCTCTTTATAAGCTACCTATCATATTTTCGGGTATAACCCATTGGTCAAACTGTTCGTTGGTTAACAGGCCCAGGCCAATGGCGGCTTCGCGCAGGGATTTGTTTTCCTTTAGCGCGGTTTTGGCAATTTTGGCGGCATTTTCATAACCAATGTGCGGATTAAGCGCTGTTACCAGCATCAGCGAGTTTTCGAGGTGTTTTTTGATACCATCGTAATTAGGTTCGATACCTACAGCGCAATGATCATTGAACGATACGCAGGCATCGCCAATTAACCTTGCCGACTGCAGGAAGTTGGCAGCCATCACCGGTTTAAATACGTTCAGTTCGTAATGGCCATTTGAGCCACCAATAGAAATGGTTACATCGTTACCCATTACCTGTGCTGCCACCATGGTTACAGCTTCGTTTTGGGTTGGGTTAACCTTGCCCGGCATAATAGATGAGCCCGGCTCATTATCGGGGATATGGATCTCGCCAATACCCGAACGCGGACCAGAAGCCAGCATCCTGATATCATTGGCTATTTTCATTAACGATACGGCTATTTGTTTTAAAGCGCCATGGCTCTCTACAATAGCATCGTGTGCGGCCAGGGCCTCAAATTTGTTTTCGGCAGTGATAAATGGCAGGCCGGTAAATTGGGCAATATATTCGGCTACTTTAACATCATAACCTTTTGGGGTATTGATGCCGGTACCTACGGCAGTACCGCCAAGGGCAAGTTCAGATAGGTGATCAAGCGTATTACGCAGGGCTTTAAGGCCGTGGTTTAGTTGTGATACATAGCCAGAAAACTCCTGGCCCAGTGTAAGCGGCGTAGCATCCATTAAGTGGGTACGGCCAATTTTTACTACCGATTTAAAAGCCTCTACTTTTAATTGCAGGGTATCGCGCAGTTTTTCGACACCTGGAATGGTTATATCCATCAGTATTTTATACGCCGCAATGTGCATGGCGGTTGGGTAGGTATCGTTTGATGATTGCGATTTGTTTACATCATCATTGGGGTGGATGAAAGTTTTACCTTCGCCCAGTTTGTTGCCCTGCAATACATGGGCGCGGTTGGCCACAACCTCGTTCACGTTCATGTTTGATTGCGTGCCCGAGCCTGTCTGCCAGATAACCAGCGGAAACTCCGTTGCCAGCGAGCCGGTCAGTATCTCGTCGCAAACCTGGGCTATCAGGTCGCGTTTCTCGGCAGATAGTACACCTAAGTCGGTATTGGTGTAAGCGGCAGCTTTTTTCAGGTAGGCAAACGCGTCGATGATCTCTTTGGGCATAGAAGCCTCCGGACCAATTTTAAAATTGTTGCGTGAACGTTCTGTTTGTGCTCCCCAGTATTTATCGGCAGGTACCTGTACCTCGCCCATGGTATCGTGTTCGGTCCTAAAACTCATGATGTTAAATTTTGCAGGGGCAAAGTTATGTTTTTATATGATGCGGGGGATGGGGAAATGGTAATCTTTTTGTGATGGAGGGAAGGATGATTTTATTTTGTTTTGGCCTGTAAATTATTTTTTTAGGTTTATCAACAAAACAAGAAGGCAGGTATTGCAAAATAAATTGCTATATATTTGTTACAATAAGCAAGAATCACAAGAATGCATGACAAATTTTAAAACGCGGTATAAAAATATTATTCTTAATGGTTCAAAGGTAGAAATACTACAAAAAGACAACTTAAATAAGTTTAATGAAAGTATACTTGGATTGGGAAAAATTGATACAACCTCCAAGCAAATAAGTGCATTGAGTGTGATTTTTGATTTAGAAGGATTTACAAGTTTCTGTAATCAAATTGATCCCCAATTAGCAGTGCCAGAATACATGATCAAGTTTTTGACTTGGATTTTTAGCGAGATAAGATTAGAGGTTATTGACACTGAATACGACGACAATGTAGAGACCTTTTACGATTTGCCGTTCTTTTCTAAGTTTTTGGGTGATGGTATTTTGTTTCTTTGGAATACAAAAAATATGAGTGATATTTCCATTACGAATGTGGTGGTTTCTATGTATGAGATTACACAAAAATACCAAACTGAATTTTTACCGATTATCTCGAAAAGCATTGCTGGGCCACCCCCTAAACTGAGATGTGGGGTAGCTCGAGGCGCCGTTTATAGCATTGGAAGTGATTTTGTTGGTCCATGTATTAATATGTCTGCTCGCCTTCAAAAACTTAACAATTTATCTTTATGCTTTTCTCGAAAGGGGATTAATCCGGAGAATGTAAATGAAATGTATAAAGGCTTTTTTTTAATTAAAAAAGTCAATATCAGAGGAATAGGTTCAAACGAATTAGTTTGCGTAGTCAAATCAGAATTCGACAAACTCGATAAACTTGAAAGAGAGAAATTCGTTAAAATGTAGCTCGAATCTTTCAGATAAGATTTGTAACGATACGATCAGTATACCATTAATATTTTATCAACGATGGAATCAACGGTAATGAAATACACTATTATCAAAAACAAACCCCAATACGCTCAATATTGCGATCGGCTGGAAACCCTGTTGATGGAAGCTAATACTGATGCATTACAAGATGAGATAGACCTGTTAACGCTGCTGATTGAAAAGTACGACGAAGAGCGTAACACATTTAAAGAAACTGACCCTATCAGTTTACTACGGTCTTTTATGCACGATCATCATTTAAAACCACAGGATATGACCCTGATACTGGGAATTGGTAAAGGCTATGTATCTGATATTTTAAATTATAAAAAAGGATTATCCAAAGGTGTGATCAGAAAACTGGCCGATCATTTTAAAGTGCGGCAGGAGGCCTTTAACCGGCCATATAAATTGATATCGCCTATTAACGCGTACTTGCGTAATGCAAGTGTGATGAATACAACGAAGGAACTGAAATACGCTAAACAGTAAGGTTAAACCATTAGCGCATTTTCACAACCCGCCTATTTTGGATATACAAAATTAGTTTGCTCTTCTTTCAATTTTATAGGCCTTACCTCAATTGTAGCCGAAGGCACGTACTCAAACTCGGGGTTGCCCTTCGATATTTCCACCGCCTCGGCCAAATCTTTTGCTGTAATATGGTAATAGCCAACCTGCACTTCGTTAGCAGGATCAATGGCTGTTTGTGTCCACGCGTTTTCGTTTTTTGAAATAATATAACCTTCCCGCACAATGGGCTGGGCTGCTATTAATTTACCTGCTGCTTTTAGCAGCCCGATATAAGTTTCGCATTTTTTTATAAATGCAAGATGCTCATCTGCCGATAAGGTCGCTTTTGCATCCCCTGCATTGCGGATGTACAACATAAATTCCTGGCTCATGATTTTTAGGTTTATTAATAAGCTTATAAAAACGCCCATTTTATGGCCGGATTACAGATTCCGGCCCCTTTTCAGGCGTCATTACTTCTATTAGTTAAGGTACTAAAGATCCAGCAAAATGGCTGTCGCTGTTTAACCATTTTTTTTGCTCCCCCGCTCTCTCTACCGGTGCCACTTAAGTAGGCGTTTTCAACCCCGTAGGGGTATAACATTTGTAGAAAATAGAAAATAACGCTCCGTGCCGTAGGTACGACACTTATGTAGCGTACCTACGGCACGCAAAAATGTTGATTTACAAACGCTACAAATGTTTTGCTCCGATGGAGCAGCCTGTCAATTCCTTAACTTCATAACCCCGATCTCCCAGCCGGGAAGACACCTCAACAAATAGCATTGTCACAATCTTATTCATTTTACGGGCGCTAACATTGAGTTAATATCCATGGGGTAGTTTGCCGCCCAAACATGCTACACCCTTAATCATTTGATATGACTTTTAACAACTACAAAAAAACGACGCTGGTAAATATTTTGCTGCTTATCATCGGCACTTTCGCCTGCACTGCGGCATTAGCCCAGGCGCCCCATATCAATCCATGGGCAGCAACCGAAGTTGGCCAGCTACCGGCAATCGCCAGCCTGAGCAAGGGCGTTTGGCTTAAGGGCGAACTGCATGTGCACTCGCGTCACAGTACCGAATCGTCTAATAATCCCATTAGCAAAATCATCGCTTTTTCTAAATCGGCGGGAATTGATTTTGTGGCCATTACCGACCACGATAACCATGTAAACGGCGACGTAGCGCACCACACCTGGGCCGACCCTGAATTTAAATCAGACTCGGTGCTGCTGCTTTACAGCGCCGAGTGGACAACAACCCGCGGCCATGGCAATGCCTTCTCGGCTGTACCCTATGATCACCAAAAACTATATGACGTGCGCGATCAGCGCGATGTAGTGGTAGGCGCCATAAAAAGGCAGCTCGGCATCCACCTATCGGCCAACCACCCAAGCGGGAAAGATCATTTTGGATATTCGTACGATATGGTTAACTCTATTGAGGTATGGAACTCGGCCATTTGGTCAAAAAACGCCAACGCCATCATGATCTGGGACGATATGCTATCATCCGGCCGCAAGCTTACCGGCCGCGGCGGCAGCGACGCCCACCATGGCGTTCCCGATTCGCCGGATAAAGAAACCAAAAACAGCTACCAGGCCAAGGCCAACTATGTGGGCACCCCAACCACCTGGGTATTTGCCACGGCACGCACCACGCAGGCGGTTATTGACGCCCTTACCAACGGGCGGGTGTGCATCAGCCAGAACCCGTACGCGCCACGCGTTGAATTTTATGCAGACGTAAACCAGGATGGCAAAATGGATATGATGATGGGCGACAATGCCAAAGCCACGGGCAAGCCGGTGAAATTTCGTGTGCAGCTAAGCGGCAAAGTGCCTGCCGATGGAGAGTACACGATCAGCATTATAAAAAACGGTAATCCGTTTGGCAGCTTTAAAACCACGGGTAAAGCACCCATGATTGAGTTTACAGATTCGCCGGCAACTGTTGAGCGGAGTTATTACCGGGTAGAAGTACAAGGAACACCTACACCCTACCCGCAGGTTCCGGGATCAATGGCTTTAAGCGGTAATATGGTTGGCTTATCAAACCCGATATTCTTTAATTTTGATCCTAACTTTTGATGGGATCGTTACTTACCAAGCCCTCTTTAACATAAAGGGGGCTTTTAAAATTTTCGATAAGTATAAACAAGCGTGATCAGCACCGCAAAAAAAACACACCGCCACAAAAAGGGCTTGTAAGCCGGTTTTGCATAGTTGGCAGCACAAATGACAACTGCAACCAGCAATGCTCCATAACTCATAATACATTCAAACTGCCAGTTTGCCCAGTGTAAAAAACAAAATAATAACGCAACTATCGCAAGACTATATGCTACACCTATTAGAATCCGGTTTATTAATGAGACACCAGCGCTGGCGTACAGCCATAATGATAAAGGACAGTATAAGGTAGCTGTTACTCCGCCGAAAACAACCGCAATTAGTCCTGAATAAGGCACTTTAAAAAGAGCTGACAGCCCCGCCAGTAAAAATATGCTTAACGGTATAAGTTCAAGGTATTGTTTTTTTGTCATGGTTAAATATCGCACGTTCTTTCATTCCGTCATCAATTAAAACTCCCTTTTTGTAGCCGTTACCCAGGCATCCAATGCCGATAGTTTGGCATTGTTATCTTTAAACCATTGCAGGTTTTCTTCCTGGTTTGCACCCACGCTAATCAGGCGGGCTAAGGCGGGCATATTATCCGTTTCGGAAAGTTTTTTAAAATAATCGCCAAGGAAGTTTTTATAAAAAGGATCGCCTTTTTTGTCGTCAAATGTATCGGCAATACCGAAAAGGCCCTTCAATTGCAGCGTCAGGGAGTCGGTTTTAGACAGATCTTTTTTACCCGATGTGGCGTTAACCACCGTTATCGGCATCAGCAAGTTGGCACCGTTCAAATCGTCAGTTGATATATTAATGGTCACGTTTTTTTCGCCAGTTTGCTTTACGCCATAATTGATAATATACTGAACATACCGGTAAGCCTCGGCTGATCTTTTGGTTTGTGGTTCAAGGAGTAAAAAGCTGCACCATGCCAGCAAGGATACACCGCGTTTATTTTCATTGAATGTTGCCATAGCATAAGCACGCTGGCTGCTGGCATGCTTGGGATCGAGCTTTATAGCTTCAACAGCATAATTCTCCGATTCGGCGTATTTTTTTTGACGCAAGTAGGCTACAGACAGGTTGTAATAAAGCCGCTGGTATTTGGGGTTAGCCTCTATCCCCTTTTTATAATATTCAATAGCCTTATCGGGCTGCTTATCATCGTCATAAATACTGCCCAGCATATCATATGCCCCCGCTAATTTGGGATCCAACTTCAGCGTTTTTTCCAGATAAGCAATCGCATCGTTACCTTTACCCGTACTAAACAACGTATAGGCCAATTCATAATATGCACTTGAATAGTCAGGGTCAATTTTTAAAGCCTCGTTATACTTGGCAATAGCTTCATCATATTTTCCGGCATTGTGCAGGGCAATACCCTCTTTAACCAAAGCTTTGGCATCGTCCTTAGTCTGCCCGAAAGCGACTGGCGCGTAAGCTATAAACAAAATAAACAGCAGGAATTTGTGATAGGTTTTCATGCCTAAATTTAGGCAGCAGTTTTAATTAAAAGAAGGGTTTTTAAAATTTTCTTTCCGCCGCCGCTACCCATGCATCCAGCGCTTTACGCTTATCCTCATTTTGCTGCAGCCATTGTTTGTTAGCTTCTTTATCTGCACTTAAACCCATCAGCCTCGCAAAGGCTGACATATTATTGGTTTTGCTAAGGCTGTAAAAGAACTCGGCATAATAGTGCCTAAAAAAATCATTACCTGCCTGCTTTTCGGCCAATTGCCCAACTGCTTCAAAAATCGACTTTAGCTGATTTTCCAATACCTCGGCAGGGGTTAAACCTGGCTTTGCCTTTGCTATAGCGGCATTCAACGCCCTGTTCAAAACTATGGTTGATGCTTCGGCTTTGGCCTCCTCTGTTTTAAGTGCGCCGCCTTTTAAAATGCTCTGCATGTTGGCGTAGGCCTCATCGCTGCGCGGGCCCTCGGGTTCCAACAGCAAATAGCTGCAAAAGCCCATCAACGCCGCTGCCCTTTTATTTTGATGAAAAGTTACCAGGCCGTACAGGCGCTGGCTATTGGCATGTTTAGGGTCCAGTTTAATGGCTTCAATGGCGGCCTGCTCAGCTTCGGCAAATTGTTTGGCGCGGAAGTAGGCTATACCAAGGTTAAAATACAAAGGCTGATAGTCGGGCTTTATTTTCAGGCCCTCTTTATAAGCGTCGATAGCCTGTTGGGGTTGGTGGCTGCTGTCATAAATGCCACCTAACAACTCAAACGCCGGACCGGTAAAACTGGAGTTGGCTTTGGTTACTTTAATCAAATACGGAATTCCGTCGGTGCCCTTACCCGATGCATTCAGGCTGAATGCTATCTGATAATTGGCCTGGGCATTATCCGGTTCGGTTGTTAAGGCCAATTTGTATTTTTCGATAGCCCCGGCATAATCATGCTGATTATTAAGCTGGATGCCTTGTTTTATCAAGCCGGCAACATCGGTATCCTGGGCCCGAACAGCAACCGAAAATAGTAACACGGGCATCAGCAGGCAGACTTTTTTAACAATATTCATACTTAAACATACAAAGAGTATGAAGTAAACGAAAAAAAATAAAAACTTTAATGTTAACCTGCTGTATAATTTCTAATTTTCGCATTCGTTTTAAGTGTGAGATTCTGATCTATGAAGTTATTGTACAAGAGTACCCTTTCGTTCGCGTCCTTACTGCTGATTTTAACAGCCTGTTCGTCAAAAAATAAAGATAAAGCGCAAAGCGCCGCCGGTCCCGCCACCGCCAAACCACTGGACACCGTTACCTTGCTGGCTTACAACCCCAAAAACGCCGATAAAAAAATAGACGCGGTAATGCAGGAGCTGCATCGTACCCGTGCGTTTAACGGCAATGTACTGGTAGCCAAAAAAGGTAAAATTATTTATGAAAACGCCATTGGCTGGGCCGACTACCTGCACCGCGATAGCCTAAAAATAGGCTCGCAATTTGAGCTGGCCTCGGTTACCAAAACCATGACATCGACAGCCATATTGATGCTGATGGAACGCGGCAAGCTTAAACTGGATGATGATGTAAAAAAGTTCTTCCCGGATTTTCCGTACGATGGTGTTACCATTCGTTTGTTACTTACCCACCGCTCGGGGATGATGAATTATGTGTATTTTATTGACGACATATACCGCAGCCAGCACTTAAACCAACGGAAAGGCCTTAGCAATATGGATGCTATGAAGATGATTGCCGATTACAAACCGCATCCTTTTAACGTACCCAATAAACGTTTTTTGTACAACAACTCCAACTTTATGGTGCTGGGTTCAATCATCGAAAAAGTGAGCGGCCAATCATACGCGCAATTTATGAAGGATAATGTGTTTGTACCGGCCAGTATGCTGCACACGGCGGTTTACTCCAAAGCGGTTTATGATAAAATACCGGTACACGTGGTTGGTCACGACCGTGGCCAGTGGAAGTATTCGGTTGCGCAAAACTTTTTAGATGGGCCAGTAGGCGATAAAGGTATATATAGTACCGTTAAAGATCTTTTCCTGTTTGACAGGGCGCTACGTGCCGGCATATTGCTGAAACAAGCAACGCTCGATTCGGCCTACGTGCCGCGTAACCCTATGCTACATGGCCACTTTAGCTACGGCTACGGCTGGCGTACCTTTACGGCCCCCGGGCAGCAGGTTATTTACCATACCGGCTGGTGGCATGGTTTCAGGCACATTTACCTGCGCGATATGAAAAACGATATCACTATTGTTTTGTTATCAAACTTAGCCAATGGCAGCCTGCTAAAACTTGATGACCTGTTTAAAGCCGCCGGCATGCCCATTGTACGTAAAAGCGCATACAACGGCAATGGCGATACGAGCGATGATTAGTCAGTGGTGAGTGGTGAGTGGTGAGTGGTGAGTGGTGAGTGGTGAGTGGTGAGTGGTGAGTGGTGAGTGGTGAGTGGTGAGTGGTGAGTGGTGAGTGG
>NZ_FODR01000003.1 GCF_900110415.1 Mucilaginibacter sp. OK283 | reverse complement strand
CCACTCACCACTCACCACTCACCACTCACCACTCACCACTCACCACTCACCACTCACCACTCACCACTCACCACTCACCACTCACCACTCACCACTTTATCCTAAAAGTTAATTTTATTAACACAATAAAGATTTTGATTGGTTATTCTATAACATTTACCAACAAAAACTTTAAATAATGGATAGCATTAATCAACAACAACCGGAAGATAATTATCAGGACCTTGGCGGACCAGAGGCCATCGCTAAATTAAAAGACATGGTCGATAGCGCTAAAAGCTGCTTCTTTTTAACCAATATTAAAACCGGCATCCCGGCAAATGTTCGCCCGATGTCTGTTCAACAAGTGGATGACGAGGGCAACCTTTGGTTTCTGAGTGCCAATGACAGCCACAAGAATGAAGATCTGCAGAAAGACCCTATGGTCCACCTTTTATTCCAGGGATCTGCACATTCCGACTTCCTGAATGTTTATGGTATAGCCACCGTGAGCGAAGACAAGGAAAAAATTAAAGAGCTTTGGGAACCAATACTAAAGGTCTGGTTCACCGATGGCATCGACGACCCGCGCATCTCGGTAATAAAAGTTGAACCTACCGAAAGCTATTACTGGGACAACAAGCATGGCAATGCCATAGCTTTTGTAAAAATGCTGGCCGGCGCGGCTATAGGCAAAACCTTCGATGATTCGATTGAAGGCAAAATAAACGTATAACTACTTTTAAGGGGGAAAGATGTCCTTAATGGACAAAAGCCATGCAGTTGATTTTCTGCATGGCTTTTTAAATGTTACGACGTTTTAGAAACCTGGCAAGGTTTAATGATCAACTATTAATTTATTGCATCACCTTGCCGCATCTCGTCGCTGGCATGTTTTACAATTGTATCGCCGGCCTTTAAATTACCGAATACTTCGGTCGAGTCGTTCCGGGAAAGCCCTTCTTTAATATCCTGTAATTGGGCCTTCCCATCTTTCACCACAATCACATATTCGCGCTCTGTCGACCGGACGATGGCTTGGTTAGGCACCAGTAATGACTTGGCACCCGATAACATCGGGATATGCACCTCGGCATACATACCCGGTTTTAGATTGCCGTTTTTGTTCTGAACATCTATCTCAATAGCCTCAGACCGCATACTGCCCAACGCATTTGCCGACCGGCTGATCCTGGCCGTTTGCTGTGTACCAGGCATAGAATTATAGGTAAAATTCACCGGCCTGGTCAAATCTACCTTATCCACATAATCTTCGGGGATAAAAACCTCTAAACGCAATTTGCTAATATCCTGCAAGATTAACATTGGCTGGTCTGTTCCTTTACCCGGCGAAACCAGCGCCCCCGGCGACACATTACGCTGAACAATCATTCCGTCAAACGGTGCCCTGATATTCAAATAATCCTGCATGGTACGTACCGATGCCACGTTGGATTGCTCTGATTTTGCCATGGCTTCATCGGCCCTCATTTTGGCCGACGCGTTATCCAGGTCGAGCGGCGATACCGAACCGGGCTCTTTGGCGGCTTCATTTAACCGCTGGTATTTTTCTTTACTGGCAACGGCATTTTCCTGTGCTTGCAGATACCTTGAATTGGCTGCCTGTAGCTGCGATTCCATTTCGGGTGCCTCAAGGGTGACCAATAATTGTCCTTTTTTTACAATGGTACCCCTATCTACATACATATTTTTCACGAAGCCGTTTACCTTCGGGAAAATATTTACTTCGTTGTAAGGCTTAAGCTGGCCGGGCAGGCGGGCGTTACTTGACAAGGCTTTTTCGGTTACAATACCTGTTTCGGTGACCGCTTTACTTTTTGCAGCCGGGGCCGAAATATCTACCGGCTTTTGATTGCCACCGCATGCAGCAAATAGGCTTACGGCTGCTATTAATATAATTGATTGAAATTTCATGATTTTAAACTATGGAGGTTTCTGGTTCTGTTATTTTAGCTGATTGTTCGTCGGTTGCACCAGGCATTAGCGAAGGCGATAAAAAATCTGTTTTTTGCTGTACCCACACAAATACCTGGGGCAAAATGAATAAGGCCGCAAGGGTTGATGCAAACAAACCACCAATAACCGCACGCCCTAAAGGTGCCGACTGCTCGCCTGCCTCGCCCATGCCCGAAGCCATAGGGATCATACCTGCTATCATGGCCAGGCTGGTCATCAGGATGGGCCGCAACCGGATAGATGCACTGGTTATAGCCGCTTTTTTAGCATCCTTATAATCAATCCGCAATTTTTCGGCATTCGTTACAATCAAAATGGCATTGGCCACGGATACCCCCGTCGACATGATCATCCCCATATATGATTGGAGGTTTAAGGTCGATCCTGTAAGCAGCAACATCAGCAGCGATCCCAAAATAACGGCAGGCACTGTTGATAGTACGGCAAGCGATACTTTAAAAGACTGATAGTTGGCAGCCAACAATAAAAAGATAACTACAATGGCAAGCATTAGTCCGTTTTGTAAACTGCCCAATGTATCTGTTAACAGGGTCGACATTCCTCCCATGTTGGCAATCAACCCTTTTGGCGGTGCGCCTATCGAGTTCAGCGCTTTTTGCACATCTGTAGTGGCAGTACCCAAATCGGTTTTATAAATGTTGGCGCTGATAGTCAAAAACCGCCTGGGCCCGGCCCTGTCATACTCGCCAGGAACATAGGTTGTAGTAAATGTGGCTATATCGCTTAAAACCGGGCTGCTTTGCCCTTTTACCAGCGGCACCTCCTTAAGCTGATCCATCGTGTTCATAACATACTCGGGAATTTGCACCTGCACCTGGTAGGTATAGGCGCCTTTTTCATCAAGCCACAAGTTTTTATCAGTAAAACGGCTGGACGATGTACTTGCCGTAACCGAGCGGGCAATATCTTTAATATTCAACCCTAACTGAGCCGCTTTTAACCTATCCAAAGTGATCTTTATTACCGAGAACTTTAAAGGTTGCTCTATTTGTACGTCGCGCAAATAACTGATATTCTTTAGCTTGGTTACTACCTTATTGGCGTAACCTTCAATTTGCTGCATATCCTTACCGGCTACCTGTACTTCAATAGGCGATGAGGCCCCCTGGCTCATGATCTTTTCGGTCATATCTATCGGCTCAAAGGTTATTTGCAGTTCGGGGAGTTTATAATGGATGTTTTTGCGCAGCGCATCTTTCAATTCGTCCATATTCACCTTGTAGTTTTCATCAAGGTTTACCTGTAATACGGCTTCCTGGGTACCTGTATTAAAAATGTATAGGTTACTTGTACCATAACTGCTGGGTATTAGCCCCACGTAGCCCGATGTAATTTCTACATGGTTATTTACCGTTTGATTGATAACCTGCAATACTTGTTTAAAGGCATCCTCGGTACGTTCCAACCGGGTGCCGTCCGGCTCTTTAATCCTGATCTGAAACTGCCCGTTATTGATTTTTGGCATCATATCCTTACCAATAAAAACAAAGCATAACCCCGCTAAAATGATAACCACGCCTAAATAAACAGACACGATAAGCCGCTTTCGGGGCATAGAATTATTAAGGGCATTAATAAGCCAGAGCTTTACCTTTTCAAACAGGTCGTTGTTTTCGGGATGCTCCTGCTCGTTTTGCAGGTGTTTTTCGACTTGTTTTTCCTCCCTATCATCCAATGATTCGCCGGCATGGGCGTGTACTTCCCCGTGGTGATAGTGTTGATAGCGTTCGGCTTTAATAAGCCAGTTACTCAATATCGGCACACCTGTTTGGGCAAGTATGTACGATACGATCATGGTCAAACCTATTGACAAAGAAAGCGGTAAAAACATCGCTTTAGGCACGCCCGACATCATGAACGATGGCGCGAATACCGCCAGGATACACAACAATATCAACAGCAGCGGGAACGAAATTTCTTCACAGGCATCATAAATTGCCTGCTTTTTTGATTTACCCATCTCCAGGTGCTGGTGGATATTTTCGATGGTTACCGTAGCCTGGTCTACAAGGATACCGATAGCCAGCGCCAACCCGCTCAATGTCATGATGTTGATGGTTTGCCCAAACAGGCTCAGTAATAACACCCCTATCAGTATAGAAACCGGGATGGTTATTACTACAATAAGGCTGCTTCGCCAATCGCGCAAAAACAGCAGCACCATTAAGCCGGTAAGCAGGGCGCCCAGCCCACCCTCGGTCATTAAACTTTTAACCGCGTTAACCACAAATACCGACTGATCAAAGGCATAGCTCACCTTTACGTCATCCGGCAGCAGGCTTTGCATTTCGGGCAATTTACTTTTAAGGGTTTGTACTACCGTCCAGGTAGAAGCATCGGCTGTTTTTACCACCGGGATATAAACCGAACGCTTGCCATTAATAAGCGCATAATCAACTGTAACATCCGCAGCATCAGCAACCCGGGCTACATCTTTTATAAATATGGGTACTCCATTCTGCGTTTTTACGGGTATATCGCCAAAGTTATCCGGGCTTTTAATCAGCGAGTTCATGGTGGTTAAAAACATGGTGTTATCTAACCGGAGATTGCCCGATGGCGACATCACATTAAATTTAGATAATGCTTCAACTACCTCATCTGGCGTTAAATTATAACTGCGCAGCTTATCGGGATCAACACTTACTGTAATTGACCGCGCGTTTGCACCAAATGGCGGCGGCGCCGAAAGCCCTGGTATAGTTGCAAACATGGGCCGTATTTTGGTAGCAGCCAGATCATAAATATCTTTTAAGCTACGTGTAGGGCTGGAGAAAACCAGCTGGCCAACGGGCAATGAGGAAGCATCAAACCGGATTACCTGCGGCGGCAATGCTCCCGGCGGAAAAAAAGCGGTTGCCCTGTTTACCTGCAAAGCCACCTGGGCCGATGCTTCGGCCATGTTGGTGGTTTCATAAAACGAGAGCTTGATGAGGGTTAAACCTTGGATGTTTTTACTGGTGATGCTTTTTATCCCGTTTACATACAGAAACTGATCTTGCAGGCGGGTGGAGAAAAAGCCCTCCATTTGCTGTGGCGACATGCCGCCGTACGATTCAATTACATATATGGTGGGCAGGTTTAACTGCGGGAAAATATCGATAGGTATTTTTATTGCACTAAGCACTGCAAAAAGCAAAAGGCTCATGGTGATAACCACCGTGGTAATAGGCCTTTTTAGTGCGGATGTGACCATTGACATATTTACTTATTTTAAAAGGTTTAAAACTGCGTTTACCTGGTTATCGGTAACCGCTTTTTGGAACAACGCGCTTGAATAACTGTATTTTGCCTGCGCGTAATCGGTTTCGGCGCGGTAAAGGATATTGAGCGCCGCGTTTAATTCAATGATATCGGTAAGGCCGTTTTTATAAAGCGACAACTTTTGCCGGTATCCGTCATTAGCGGCCCTCAACTGGTGCGGAATTTCCTGCAGGCGCTGGCGGGCGGTTTCCAACTCCACATCGGCCTGGTTAGCATTTACTGCAAGCAGTTGTTTTTGCTCCTGTAGCTTATGAGCGTTATAGCTGGTTTCGGCCTTTTGGGTGCGGAGTTTTAGCTGCCTGCGGCGCAGGTCGAACAAATTATAGCTGATACCCACACCCACAAGATAATTGTTGCGGTCGAAACCCCAGCCGGTAGACAGGCTGTTAAAATGATCATTAGCATCAACGCTCGATCCCCTGCCCCACACGGCACCCTCTAACATAATTTTAGGATTATAGCTTTTTTTAACCAGATTTTCCCGCTGCAGGCTGTTTTGATACACCGATCTGTAATAGTTAATAAGCGGATGGTTAACGGTATCCTGATCAATTGACTGTAATGATGCAGGCTGAGCTATCAACGCGGTTTCGGCGGCGGTATCTGGCACAATAGATTGATATGGTAAGCCACTAACTGCCGAAAGCTGTAATTGTACCTGTTTTACCTGGTTGGCCAGTTCGATATAGTTTAACCTGGCTTTGGATAGTTCGGCTTCGGCAATGCTGGTATCTACCCCTGCCCTTACGCCGCTTTTGGCCAATGATTGTACAGATCGTCTGATCTCCACATTACGCTGAATGTTTCGTGACTGAATATCCAAAAAGTTTTGCAACCTCATCAGCAGTAAATAATTGCCAATGGTGTAAGCCTGTAATTGATATTTTGAGTTGGCAAACTGGCTTTGTTGCATCCGGATATCGGAATTAGCCACCTTATTTTGGGCACCGTAAGCGCCAAAATTATATACTTCCCAATCCAGGGCCGCTACGCCTACATTGGCAGATACTGCGGTTGTATTGTTAGTAGTGCGTACGCCTCGTGAATCGGATGGAATGATGCCGAAGCCAAAATAAGGCCCCGCTACGTTATTATTTGTGCCAATATCGGCCTGGTAATTAAGCTTTAAATTAGGCAGCCAATTGCTGTGTGTTTCGGCTGCCTGCGCCTGGCGGATACCTATTGCCGCCGAATCTGTAATTAACGTTGGCGCATTGGCATTTACCTGGTTCAGCAGGGTTTTAAGGCCAATAGGTGTTATATTTTGTTGTGCAAAAGTATTCAGGCTGATGAGCAGGCCCGTCAGTATGAATACATTTCGTTTTATGAGTTGCATATACGTTTCCTGGAATTTGATGTACCGGTACAATCGGGCCGTACAGAAAACCACGTAAAAACACTACATGGCAAACCTGGTTAATACCGGTAAATAATTTAAATAGATTTAAATGAATGCCTAAAGCAGGATAGCTTAGGCGGATGCCCGTAACAGGCCATCACATCAAATGCGGAAGGAACAGAAAGAAAGGTATGAATACCGGTAATCACTAAACAGAACACGGGAAAGCGGTTGCCAAACGGGTCGCATTCTCCAAATCTGCAGGCCAAAGAAAAGCAGGATAAAACTGCTGATAACCGCCTTCAGGAGGTCGATCACCGATTTTTTATCATTAATCACCACCTTATCTGTGCGCTGAATAAAATTCCAATGCACAGCGTTCAGCGTCAAATTATCGAGTTTTCTTTTAAAAATAGAATTGTGGCCAGAAGGCGGCCGGCCGGCCTGTTGAGTAAGTTTGGGAAGCAAAAAAACATGCGAAACAGCTATAAAGACATAACAGGCCGCCACAAGCAGCACTTTTAAATCTTTAACTACACCATTTTTTTCACTCAACATCGTAAACGGTATTCTTTTGGATGCAAACATCTAAATAAAAAATATGTTTTTCTGCAAAAGTATTGTTGCAATTGCGTCGGCAAGAGCAATCTTCATCAATTCTACATAAACCGAAATAAATAAAATTAATCAATCAAATTATACCGGGGCTCAAAAAAACTCCTTCAGGGGGCTGGCGAGCCTTTCAAATACTTATCATACCAATCAATATAACGCTGCAGTCTGTCTACCTGGTAGCTTGGTATGGTGATACCGTGAAACTGGCCGGGGTAAAGCACCATTTGAGCAGGCACGCCCTGCGATTTAAGCGCCTGGTACATTTGCTCGGTACCACCGGTTGGCACATTAAAATCCTTCAATCCCGACATAAACTGCGTAGGCGTTTTAATTTTATCTGCATGGAAAAACGGATACGATAACTTGATATATTTTTCCGGGTTTTTCCAGGGTGCACCCAATTCATTGTCATATTGCACAACCCATTGGTCGCTGCCGTAAATGGCCAGCTGCATAGCGCTGCCCGCCCCGCTCGATGCTGCTTTAAAACGCGGATCGGTTGCAATGGTATAATCTGTCAAAATACCACCATAGCTCCAGCCGCCTATACCTAACCGGTCGCGGTCGGCTATGCCAAACTTCACCAGTTCGTCTACCGCGCCCAACAAATCCTGAACTTCTTTATTGCCCCAATCGGCATAAATGGCTTTGGTAAATTCCAATCCGCGGCCTGTGCTCCCCCGATAGTTTACCGCGGCCACAGCATACCCAGCCGAAGCTAAAGTTTGACGGATCATATCAAATTCAAACTCGTCCTGGTCAGTAGGGCCGCCGTGGATATACAGGATGAATGGCAGCTTTTTATTTACGACGCTATCGGGGGTATATAAAATTCCCGATACCAGCGTACCATCGGCACTAAAAGATTGAAAACCTTTTACGTGAGCCAGTTTTACCCCAGTTAGCCACTTGTCCTGGTGAAAGGTAAGCCGCCTGATTTTGCCGTTTTCGATAGCAACAAGTTCATGAGGCATATAGGGAGTAGTCATTTTAGCAATCCACACGCCAGGCGCTGCGCCAATAACGTTTTCAAAACTGCACTCGGTGCCTTTATATACTGTAGTTGATTTACGGAGCAACAAGTTGTATTGAGCCACAAACCTGGTACGGTCGTTGCTAACCAGGTAACCAATATTTTTGCTATCGCGACTCCAGGCTACATTACTTACTGGCCTGTCCAGTGCCTCGGTAAGTACCCGGTTATTTTTGCCGTCGGCATCCATCATGCACAACAAATCATGCTGGTAAATATAATAGTCGGCATCACTCGTCGATCGCAGGTAGGCAATGTGCTTACCATCCGGGCTCCAAAGCGGCTGAATATCGTGGCCGGTAAAAGTAGTAAGCTGCTTAATCTCTCCATCATCTTTGGCTTCAACAGTAAAAATATCCGAATTTTCGTTCCTATCGGGATCATTCGTATGGTTGCTTACAAAAGCGATGTATTTGCCATCCGGGCTCCACACCGGCGATTGATCGTCCCTGTAGCCAGTAGTCAATCTATCCAGCTTTTTGCTTTCAATATCATACAGGTACAAATGCGTGTGCCGGTGTTGCAGGTACCCATCAATGTCCTGTTTAAAATGGTAGCGGTCAATCTTTACAGGCGGTATTGTTTTTGGTTCCTTACCATCATACTCAGGATCTTTAATTACCAGTGCCAGCTTTTTACTATCCGGCGACCATGCATAATCTTCCAGGCTGCCCTTTTTTAGGTCTGTTAGTTTATGCCCCTCACCTCCCCTGCGGTCCATCAGCCAAATCTGTCCGCCGTTTTTTGATTCGCGCGCTGATACAAATGACAAAAATTTACCATCCGGCGTCCATTTTGGTGAAGAAGCCGGTTCGGCACCATAAGTGAGTTGAATAGACTGCTTGCCGTCAACACTTTGCATCCACAAATGCGATACCCGATTATCCTTTGCCGTATCCACGTCCGAAACGCTATAAGCTAGCCACTTACCATCGGGCGATAATTGCGGATCGGCAAGTGTGGGAATATTATTTACGTCAGACGGTTTTAAAGGGCGCTTTGCCGTTTGTGCCGCGATGCCTGTAAAAGCAAATATGGCGACAAACATTAGTACATTTTTATTCATAGCAATGGAACAAGAATCAATAGTTTTAGCAAATTACCCAATGTATAAATGACATTTACTTCTTCAAATACTTATCATACCAATCCACATACCGCCGCAGCCTGTCAACCTGGTAGCTTGGCTTGGTGATGCCATGGAACGAGTTTGGATAAAGTATTAACTCCGTAGGTATCCCTTGCGACCGCAGAGCCTGGTACATCTGTTCGCTGCCGATTGTTGGTACATTGAAGTCCTTCAAACCGGACATATATAATACAGGAGTTTTGATTTTATCAGCATGAAAAAATGGGTACGATAAGGCAATCCACTTATCGGCATTTTTCCAGGGCACACCAATTTCGTTTTCATATTGTAAAACATACTGATCGCTGCCATAAACTGCTAATTGCAAGGCACTGCCGGCGCCGCTGGCCGCAGCTTTAAAGCGGGTATCAGATACGATGGTATAATCGGTAAGGATGCCGCCGTAGCTCCATCCGCCTATGCCTAAATGGTCGGGATCGGCAATACCTAATTTTTCCAGTTTATCTACCGCGCCCAGCAGGTCTTTTACTTCTTTGTTGCCCCAGTCGGCATAAATGGCTTTGCAATAGTCAAGGCCACGGCCGTTGCTACCCCTATAATTTACACCGGCAACGGCATAACCCGCGCAGGCCAAAACCTGCCGTACAGCATCAAAGGCATATTCATCCTGCCCAACGGGGCCGCCGTGTATAAATAAAATAAAAGGTAACTTTTTGGCATTACTATCGGGCGTTAAAACAATACCATTAACCAAAGTACCATCTGCACTGGCAGATTCAAAACCTTCTACATGGGCCAGTTTAACATTGGATAACCATGCCTGCTGATGGAAGGTTAAGCGGCGCAGTTTCCCCCCTTCCAATGCGAATAACTCGGCAGGGGTATAAGGATCGGTTTTTTGAACAACCCAGTTGCCACTTATGCTGGTAGCTATATCCGCAATGCTGTAGGCGCCTTTATTAACCGTACTTATTTTACCATTGTTTATGTTCACGCTGGCCACATAGCGTTCACGGTCGTCAACAACTAAAAACGAGATATTTTTACTGTCTTTTGCCCAGGCCAGGTCGGTCACTGGCCTATCAAGCTGCTGTGTTAGTATCTTTTTATTGGAGCCAACCACATCCATGGTGCACAACATATTTTGATCGTACATCATATAATCAGCATCACTGGTAGAGCGCAAAAAGGCTATTAGTTTCCCGTCAGGGCTCCACTGCGGGTTTGTATCTGGGCCTTTCCACGAAGTAATCTGGAGCATACTGGCATTCGGCCGGGCATCAATGGTAAAAATATCTGTATTCTCATTTTTATCGGGGTCGGCACTGCGGTTGCTCACAAAAGCTATCGTTTTACCATCCGGCGACCATACCGGCGAGCTTTCATCCTTATCTCCCTTGGTTAAGGTATCAAGCTTTTTTGCTGCAACATCAAACAGGTACAAATGCTTGTGCAGGTGCTGCAGGTAGCCTTCTATATCCTGTTTAAAATGATAACGGTCGATAACAATGGGTTTAGGCGTTTTGGGCTCTTCTTTACCTTTATTTTCAGGGTCGCCAATAACAATTACCAGTTTTTTACCATCCGGCGACCAGGCATATTCGCCTACATCGCCTTTAATGTCTGTCAGCTTCACGCCTTCGCCTCCGCGCCTGTCCATCAGCCAAATCTGACCGCCCTTTTTTGAATCGCGGGACGAGACAAACGACAAATACTTACCATCCGGCGACCATCGCGGCGCCGAAGCTGCTTCGTCGCCATGCGTTAACTCTATTGATTCCTTACCGTCCCAGCTTTGCATCCACAGGTGCGATACCCGTTTATCCTTTGCCGTATCAACTTCAGATACGCTATAGGCCACCCACTTGCCATCGGGCGAAAGCTGCGGGTCACTTACTGTAGGAATTTTATAAAAATCGGCTGGTTTAAATGGTTTTGTTTGAGCAGTAGCATACAACGCACAGGATAGCGCAAAAAGCGAGAGTAGTGTTTTTTTCATAGCGTCAACTTACGAGGCGGTAAGTTAGGAATTTTTGCGATAAGAAGAATCAAGAGGCAAGAATCAAGACAAGACAAACGTATCTAATTGGGTTAACATAACTTAACACATTTCAGATAAAATATTTGTAATTATTTAATAATCAATATATTATATTTTAACATTGTTAACACTAAATTGATGTATCGTGCAATTTAGGCTGCACACCAAATTTATAACACAGATTGTTTGTTTAATTAAATTCAATTCATTTACTTTGTATATCAAAGTACTTTTGTTTCACTATCTATGAAAGTTAAAATGATCCTTCCAGCCTTAACCGAAGCCGAAAGTCCGTTTTGGAGGCCGATAAAATATTCCCTGTTTCCTCCTTTAGGTTTGGCCACGCTGGCTGCATACCTATCCCCCGATGATGAAATAGATTTGCAGGATCAACATGTAGAGAAACTTAATTTAGATGATAACCCCGACCTGGTGGTTATACAGGTGTACATCACCAATGCTTACCGCGCCTACAAAATTGCCGACCATTACCGCGCAAAAGGAGCTTACGTTATTCTTGGCGGCCTGCACGTTACCTCGCTGCCGTTTGAAGCCGCACCGCATGCCGACAGTATTTTTACAGGCCCTGGAGAAGATACATTCCCCAAGTTTTTGTTGGATTTTAAAAATCGCTGTCCTCAAAAAATATATAATTCAACCATCCGCACCTTAGAAAAGGTTCCGCCCATCCGCCGGGACCTCATCAAAAGGCACTTGTACCTTGTACCCAACTCTATTGTAGTTACCAGGGGCTGCCCGCATCATTGCAGCTTTTGTTATAAGGATGCTTTTTTTGAAGGAGGCCGTACTTTTTACACCCAGGAGGTTGACGATGCCCTTGCCGAAATTGACAGGCTGCCCGGCAGGCATTTATATTTTTTAGACGATCACTTATTAGGAAACACCAAGTTTTCGGGAGCCCTTTTTGAGGGGATGAAGGGCATGAACCGCGTTTTCCAGGGGGCCGCAACTGTAGATTCGATATTAAGGGGAAACCTTGTTGAAAAGGCTGCCGAAGCCGGGTTAAGGAGTTTATTTGTAGGTTTCGAAACATTTTCGCCGCAAAACCTTAAACAAAGTAATAAAAAGCAAAACCTCGAAAAAGATTATGTAAAAGCCGTAAACAGGCTCCACAGCCTTGGCATCATGATAAATGGCAGTTTTGTTTTTGGGTTGGATGATGATGACAAAGATGTTTTCAAGCGAACGGTTGATTGGGGCGTAAAACATTCTATTACTACATCAACCTATCATGTGTTAACCCCTTACCCGGGTACCGAATTGTTTAAAAGCATGGAAAGACAGGGAAGGATAATTACCAAAAACTGGGATTTGTATGATACCAGAAAAGTGGTTTACCAAACTATTGGGCTAAGCGCGCAAGAGCTGGAAGATGGCTATTGGTGGGCCTATAAAGAATTTTATAAGTGGAATAACATCTTCAAGGCCAGCATTCGGCACCAATCGCATACGCACAAGCTCAAACACTTTTTTTATGCCGGCGGCTGGAAAAAATTTGAACCGGTGTGGAATTTCCTCATCAAAACAAAACACCTCAACAATACGCTGCCGGCCCTCGAAACCGTGTTATCAAAAATCAACTTCGGCAATAAACATGAAAAAGAAGCCGAACCAATGCCCTTTTATTTACCCGAAGCTTAACCTGATCAACCACTAACCATTCACTTAAAAATCTTGCTACTTGATACTAACTACTTGATACTATCTAAATAACCCCCGCCTTCTCCAATTCCACCTCCATTTGCTGCTGCATGCGTAATGCTTCGGCGCGGGCGGCTTCGGCAAAGTTTTCATCGTTGCCCGCATAGATGATGGAGCGGGACGCATTTACAATCAGGCCGCAATCTTTGGTAATGCCGTATTTGCAAACTTCTTCCAGGCTGCCTCCCTGCGCGCCAACTCCGGGAACCAGCAGAAAGTTATCTGGCGCGTATTTGCGGATATTGGTAAATTCGGTGCTTTTGGTGGCACCTACCACATACATGATCCTATCAGCCCCTGCCCAGGTATTGGCTTTTTGGATTACGGTTTCGTACAAATAACCGTCGCCGGTTTCCAGGTACTGAAAATCCTTACTGCCTACTGATGACGTGAGCGCCAGGATAATAATCCATTTACCATCATATTTAAGGTAAGGCGTAACACTGTCATTCCCCATATAGGGGGTTATGGTGATAGCATCAAAGCTCATGCCCGATGCATCTTCATTAAAAAAAGCGGTAGCGTATTTATCAGATGTGTTACCGATATCGCCCCTTTTAGCATCTATTATATTTAAGGTATCTGTTGGCAGGTATTTCCAGGTATCTATCAGGCTTTGCAGGCCTTTTATACCCCGCGCCTCGTAAAAAGCGGCATTGGGTTTGTAGGATATGCAAAGGTCTTTAGTGGCGTCAATAATGCGTTTATTAAACTCAAGGATGGGATCGGGATATTCCTTTAAAAATTCGGGTATCTTATCAATGTCGGTATCAAGGCCTACACATAAAAAGGATTTTTTTTGCTTGATCTGGTCTATTAGCTGCCTGCGCGATATCATAGGGAGGGGTTAAATATTCGGATGGCAAAAAAACTAAAAATTTAGCTTAAACGTTATACCAGTGGAGATATTTATTTAATTAATTTGATATTAAGAAATAATTGTTTACAATTGCATCGTTTTCCTTTGAATTTTTTCTTGCACCAAAGAAACAATTTAAAACCCCACAATATTTATTAACTAATGTTTTGAGTGGGTTTGGATGTTTATTTAATCAATGCTTCAAGATCAATTTCTTACTATAACACCCCGTGTGTAACAACGTATAAGCCAAAATGCACATGGAAGTTTTATAACCATTTGAAAACTATTTACGATATTAAAAATCCCTTTGAACTATAATTCATATCATGTCTGATAAAATCGAATTGAACGACAAACTCGTTTCAGAGTTGCGCGAAATTGCAAAAAATTTAGGTATTGCTGAGGCCGACGAACTACGTAAAGCTCAGCTAATTGCACGTATTATTGAACAACAACAATTAATTGAGGCCGCAAGGGTACAACAGAACATTGTTGAACAAAATTATGCACCAATTACAGCCGAGCCTGTAGCCGAAGAAGCCGGTGAAAAAACACGCAAACGTACCCGCGTGTTAAAACCAAAAACGCAGCCCCGTGTTGAAGTGCCTTTGGACGATACCAACCTGTTTGACCAGGAAGAGGACGATCAAAACAACGCAGATGCTGTTAATGATACAACCCTGCCGGCGCCCGTAACAGGCGAAACCCCTGATAACCAACCCGGAGAATCGGCACCAAAACCCGAAGCCGTTGTGGCCGAAGGCCGCCCGCAAAAATTTGACAGGCGCCAGCCAAATGGCAACCCTAACCAGCAAAAAGCCCAGGAGCCACCAATAAACCTTGATTTTGACAATGTTATTGTAAACGAAGGTGTATTGGAAATTATGCCCGATGGTTATGGCTTTTTAAGATCGTCTGATTATAACTACCTTACTTCTCCCGATGATATTTACGTATCACAATCGCAAATAAAACTTTTCGGCTTAAAAACAGGTGATACCGTTCGCGGTAGCATCCGTCCACCAAAAGAAGGCGAAAAATACTTTCCTTTGGTACGTGTTGAAGCTATTAACGGCCGTATACCTGCCGAAGTTCGTGACCGCGTTCCTTTTGATCACTTAACACCGCTTTTCCCATCCGAGAAACTGAGTTTGTTTACCGATCCGGGTAATTATTCAACCCGTATTATGGATTTGTTCTCGCCTATCGGTAAAGGTCAGCGTGGGTTAATCGTGGCGCAGCCTAAAACAGGTAAAACCATGTTATTAAAGGATGTGGCCAATGCTATTGCCCGTAACCACCCCGAAGTTTACCTGATTATTTTACTGATTGACGAGCGCCCCGAAGAGGTAACCGATATGGCCCGCAGCGTACGCGCCGAGGTGGTATCATCAACATTTGATGAGCCTGCCGAGCGCCACGTGAAAATTGCCAATATTGTTTTGGAGAAAGCAAAGCGTATGGTAGAATGTGGTCATGATGTGGTAATCCTTTTAGATTCAATTACCCGCCTGGCCCGTGCTTATAACACTGTAGCACCGGCATCCGGTAAAATACTATCGGGTGGTGTTGATGCCAACGCATTACACAAACCAAAACGCTTTTTTGGCGCGGCCCGTAATATTGAAGATGGCGGTTCATTAACCATCATCGCTACTGCACTTACAGAAACCGGATCAAAAATGGATGAGGTTATTTTTGAAGAGTTTAAAGGTACCGGTAACATGGAGTTACAGTTGGATCGTAAACTTTCAAACAAACGTATTTTCCCTGCTATAGACATCACTGCATCAAGTACCCGCCGCGACGATCTGTTGCTTGATCGCGAAACACTGCAACGCATCTGGATATTGCGTAACCACCTGGCCGACATGAACTCGCAAGAATCAATGGAGTTTTTACAGGCACAAATAAGGGGTACCAAAACAAACGAAGAATTCCTGATTTCGATGAATTCGTAATATTTTAGTGGTAATGAAGTTATATTTAATGTAAATATTATTTGTAACTTCATTATTACTTAATAAAATCCTGATAACTTCGTAACACAAAATGAAGAGACGCGTTAGAAAACACCTGCCCAATACCATAACCTGCGCCAACCTGTTTAGCGGCTGTATAGGGATAGTGTTTGCCTTTCAGGGTAATTTATTAATTGCTTCCTACGCTATTTTTCTTGCCGCCATTTTTGATTTTTTTGATGGCTTTGCATCCAGGGTACTTAACTCCTACTCGTTTATAGGTAAAGACCTGGATTCATTGGCCGATATGGTAAGCTTTGGCTTTTTGCCGTCGGCTATATTGTATGAGCTGTTTTTAAAGGCTCCGCAAATTAATCACGTAAGCGACTATTTGTGTTACGTTGCGTTTTTAATAACTGTGTTTTCGGCTTTGCGCCTGGCCAAATTCAATAATGATACCCGTCAATCAGATAGCTTTATTGGTTTGCCAACACCTGCCAATGCTATATTTATAGCATCGTTGCCATTAATTATTGACCAGTACGAGGTTTTGGCCCGCTTTATCCTAAATCCGTATACGTTAACTGTACTGATAGTTATCATGTGTACCCTGCTGGTGTCCGAATTGCCGCTGATGTCGCTTAAATTCAAGAACCGCGACTTCAATAAAAACATTTTCCGTTATTTACTGCTCATGTTTTCGGCAATACTGATTCTATTTTTTAAATTTGTGGCAGTTCCGGTGGTTATATTTATGTACATCACCTTATCTTTAATTCAAACTAAAATAACTAATGACAAAGTTCCAGGCTGAAATTGACGTAATGCCCAAAAAAGAAATTCTTGACCCGCAAGGAAAAGCAGTAACAGGAAGCATGAAAAACCTCGGTTTAGCCGAAATTCAAAACGTACGTATTGGCAAGCATATCACCCTTGAACTTGAAGCCGACAGCGCCGAAACAGCACACAGCAAAGTAGACGAAGCCTGCAAAAACTTATTGGCCAACCTTATTATGGAAAGCTATACTTTTAAGGTAGTAGAAGTTTAGTTTTTGACGGAAAAGGTGAAAGGAAAAAGGTTAAAGGCGAAAGGTTTTAACAACTCTATAAAAGGCGAAAGGCTTTAACACTCTAAAATATAAAAAGAGGCTATCTCACAGAGAGGTAGCCTCTTTTTTTGTTCAATTTATAAGGACATAGAATGCAAAGAGGCCACCCTTTTAAGGATGGCCTCTTTTATATTTTAAGCAAAAAACCTTTTACCTTTCGCCTTTAACCTTTTACCTCCTTAAAGACTGGCTTCTTTTTCGGCTTTAATTTGCTGCAGGGTAATCAAATTAGCATTAACAGTTGCTTTTACCTGGTTAAATTTGGCAAAAATTTCTGCCGGGTTTTGGCCGCCTGCTTTACAAGCCAATTCAACTTCCTGGATAGTAGCCTGGCTTATCGGCATACCAAAAAAGCCAAGATTGGGTTTCAATTTATGCGATGCTTTACCGGCTTCAGCCCAGTCGCCCGATTCAAGGGCAACAGTTATCATACCCAATAATTGAGGTGTTTGCTCCAGAAACATACCAATTGATTCCACAATAAATTCATCGCTGCCATCGGCAATTTCATATAGGAAAGAAAGATCAAAGTCTTGTTCGGGTGAAATATCTGACATATAAAGATTTATGAATATTCAAAATTATACTTTTTTTACGACCAAGTCATCAATAAGTTCATTTTTTAGCTGCAAAATATTTTTTTTTATTAGGGGGTGTTCAAATTCAGGCACCAGTTCGGCCAAAGGCGCTAAGGTAAACCTCCGTTTATGCATTTCGGGGTGTGGTATTTTCAAATCGGGCTCATCAATAATAGCATCGCCGTAAAACAAAATATCAATATCAATCGTCCGCGAGCCCCATTTTTCTTCGCGCCTGCGTCCCATTAACAGCTCAATTGCCAATATTTTCCCGAGCACTTCCCGCGCTGTTAAATCAGTTTGCAGCAGCAGCACCTGGTTCAAATAATCGGGAGCATCTGTTTTGCCCCATGATTGTGTTTCATAAACTGATGAAGCCTGTAATACCGGCGCTACAGCAGCTTCAATGCGCTCAATTGCCTCATTCAGCAGCAATTTTCTATTGCCAAGGTTGCTGCCCAAAAGTAAAAAAACATCAATCATGTTGTAACAAATATTATAGAACAGGCTCTTACCACTATACGGTATTGAATTACTAAGTTTGCATAGTTAAACAGATTTATAACATTAATGAAACAATTCTTCAAATTCGTTTTTGCCACCATGCTGGGGGTAGTATTAACAACAGTGGTACTGGCTTTTGTGATTGTAGGTATAATAGTTGCCGCCAGCAGCGAAAAAGAGGTAGAAGTTGAACCCAACTCGGTATTGCACATGGCGTTTACCACACCAATAACCGAGCGTACACCAAATAACCCGCTTGCCGGGTTAAGCTTTTTGGGATTAAACAGCGATAAATCAACCGGCTTAAATGATATTTTGGCCAACATTAAAAAAGCAAAAACCGACCCCAACATCAAAGGTATCTTTTTAGACGAAAGCTATATGACATCGGGCCAGGCCACCACCGAAGAAATCCGTAACGCGTTAATCAACTTTAAAAAATCGGGTAAGTTTGTTATTGCCTATTCAGAAATTTACACCCAGGGCTTTTACTACCTGGCATCGGTTGCCGATAAAGTATACATGAACCCCAAAGGCATTTTTGAGTTTACCGGTTTTAGCCAGCAAGTTACTTTCCTGAAAGGCGCGCTTGATAAACTGGGCATCGAGGTACAAATTATTAAAGTAGGCACCTACAAAAGTGCAGTTGAGCCTTTATTCCTCACCAAAATGAGCGAGCCTAACCGTTTGCAGGTTACCTCCTATTTGGGATCGTTATACAATCATTTTTTAACCGGCATCAGCAAAAGCCGTGGCATTAATAAAGATTCGTTGTTTAATTATGCAAATAATGGCCGCATTCAATTCCCCGAAGACGCATTGAAACTGAAGCTGATAGATGGTTTAAAATATAAGGACGAACTTTTAGACGAGCTTAGAAAACGTACCGGTAAGGGCAAAAAAGAAGATATTGCCAGCGTTGATCTTGACGAATATACCAAAAGCAAAACCGATGGTAATACAGATGACGATAATTCGTCAAAAAACCGCATAGCTATTGTTTATGCCAGCGGTGATATCACCGGCGGCCAGGGCGATGATAACAGCATCGGATCTGAAAGAATCTCAAAAGCAATCCGTAAAGTACGTTTAGATAATAAAGTAAAGGCTGTTGTATTACGGGTTAACTCACCCGGCGGCAGCTCGTTAGCATCTGATGTGATATGGCGCGAAGTTGCGCTTACCAAAAAAGTAAAACCTATTATTGTTTCGATGGGCGACTATGCCGCCTCGGGTGGCTACTATATCAGTTGCGCTGCCGATTCGATATTTGCCGAACCTAATACCATAACCGGCTCAATAGGTATTTTTGCCGTGTTGCCTAACATGCAAAAGCTGTTTAACGACAAGCTGGGCGTTACTTTTGACGGTGTAAAAACCGGAAAATATGCCGACCTGGGCGACGTGAGCCGGCCATTAACTCCAGAAGAAAGGGCAATACTGCAAAACAACGTGAACCATGGTTATGACGATTTTACCAAAGCAGTAGCAGCAGGCCGCGGCAAAACACAAGCCTACATCAACAGCATTGGGCAGGGCCGCGTTTGGACCGGCGCACAGGCTATAAAAATTGGATTGGTTGACCGCTTAGGCAATATTAATGATGCTATTGCTTCGGCTGCTAAAAAGGCCAAACTTAAAAACTATAACCTGGTAAGCTACCCCGAGCAAAAAAGCTTTTTTAAACAGCTGGATAGTGATGTAACCGGCCAGATGAAAACTAAAATGCTAAAATCAGAATTAGGTGATAATTACCGCGTGTACGAACAAATAAAAGGCCTTACCCAAATAATGCGCAGCCCGCAGGCCAGGCTGCCCTATGAAATTGTGATCAAGTAAGTTTTATGTTATATTTTGAAAGAAGAGCTGCCCGAAAGGGTGGCTTTTTTTGTTAATTTTATTGGATGTTAGCCTTTTTCAACAAAAAATCTGTCAATAACGGTCACGTAAAGCGCGTTTCGTTATACATTTCTGAACAGGAGAAAAAAATTATTATTGCGCCACTGTATAAAAACAACGCGGGAATTTACTACGAACAGGAAAAATGTTCTGTATTGAAGTTCCCAACTGATGCAACGATTTTAGGAGACGAAGTGATAAAAAACTTCCATCTTTTTAAGGTACAAGACAAAAATCTTCGCGACCAAAAACTTAAGGAATGGCCTGCTTTTATTCACAGCAAGCTAAAAACGGTTAAAGCCTTTGAAACGCTCTATTTTAAAATAGGGATCGATGGCATAAACGCCGGTAATATTTTCATAAATATTGAGGGTGAAACAATTGCAGATAACGATATTATCATTAAGTCTTCCCTACCAGCAACTACAGATACCAAAGCTATTGGCGAACGGATTATCAGGATTTATAAATCGTGTATCACCGGGATAATATAAATGACCTAATTGAACAAAAACCACCATATGAAAGATAAGCATCTTCATACAGTGGTTTAAAAAGCTGATAAACAGGGATGATTTAATCCTGAATATGCAACGCCGCTTTCAATTCATTATAATTTTTAAGTTTAACAGCAGCTATGTGTACCCCGCCCGGTATAATTACGTACCTGTAGCTATGGGCATTTGAAATATTAGAGTACACATTGTTATTGTTTTTCATGCTGATTTGTACATTCCCGAGGCTATAAAGGCCCGACCAGGTATCAATTTCGGGAGTGGTACCGCTTAAGTAGTTAATTACGATGGGCAATGGAGCCACCTGGTCTGTTGGCCAAATTACCGGGTTGTAGCCATTTAATTTGCCATAAACCACAACAACGCCTTTATCTAATATATCCTGTGTTATTTTGGGTTCGGCTACGTCGAAAGTAAACGTGCTTGTACTAAAAACGGTTGTTTTCACATACGATGACGGTGTAAACCAATCAGAGTAAATAACATTTGCAGTACCGGGATCGCCTTTTGGCCCTTTCAGGTTAATTGGGGCTGGCCATGTACCGCCAATTTTTGGCCCATAAAATAAGTAGGTGGCAGTGTTCAGGTAATAATCGCCATTGGCACCTACAGCTGCACTTGGTGCAACATTGCCGCTTTTAATGGTCGAACCGTCGGCACCGGCAGCGCCGGTGGCGCCAGTAGCCCCGGTAGCACCCTTTAAACTAAAAGGCGAACCCCAGCCGGCAGCTGTTTTTGGGCCGTAGAAGCCGCTGGTTGCGATGTTGATGTAAAAATCGCCATTGATACCAAGCGTTGTAGCCGGGGCTGTTGTACCCGAGTAAATTTTGGTTCCATCGGCACCTGTTGCGCCAACTGCCCCGGCTGCACCTTGTGTACCGGCAGGCCCGGCAGGGCCTACTGCTCCGTCTTTACCGCAAGAAGTTATTGCCAATACAACAACCGCCAGTAACTGTAATAAATAGATTTTTTTCATGTGGATAGATTTTTAATAAATAAATTTTAGCTGATTGAAACAAAATTTCTTTATTGTTTAATCAGAGGCTAAAGTCGGCAGGCGCCGAAAAAAATCTATCAGGAGATTCACGCAAACGCGAACGTGTTATTACCTGTTTTGCATCGCGTATAAATGCTTGCTTTTTTAGGTAGAATTACCAGAAGACATTTTGGGCAAAAAAAAGGTTCTATGACGGTTTGTGTGGGTAATACAGACGCTATTGCTGATTAGTTTCTAAAGATATATTTTGTTGACACATCGGGGCTTGTTTCAACACGAATAGAGGCGTAGCCTCGGCCAATCTTGTAGCCACGGGTTTTAACCCATGGAAAAAAACGAAGAAAACGATTGAGAACTGTAGGTTCGGCACATATTATCAACTGTAGGTTCGGCACATATTATCAACGCGTATATATCGCTTGAACAAATTGAAAATAGCTGGATTTACACCCCAATATGTGCCGTGCCGATGGCACTCTTGTTGTCCTTTGACCAATCATCCACGGGTTGAAACCCGTGGCTACAATATGTATCGGGCCGATGGCCCTTAAGAAGAGAGTTATGTGGAAGCTAATTGAAATCGAACAACCCATACAAAACGTCATAGAGCCCCAAAAAACACTATTGGCAATAGTGCACTATTATATAACGGGAGATAGTATTCTTAAACGTAGAGTTGAGGTTTAAATCTTCTGGCCAGCAGGCCTGTAGCTAAACCAGGATCAATATCGGTTATAATCACACCGATTTTACCGTAGGTTTCGTGAGCTATGCATGTGCCATCAGGCGCAATTATACAGCTGGCCGAATCCGGGTATTTAAACGCGTAGTTCGAACTGGCAAAATAGATGGTATTTTCCATCGCCCTTAGCATAATGGCCTTTTCATAGTAGGGATTATCCTTGCTGCCCCACTCGGTAAGCTCGACTCCCTGCACATTACTGCCTGTACAATGCGGATGAAATACAATTTTAGCATCATTGCGGGCCGCCCATCGTACAGATTCGGGGTAGCGGAAACCTTCATGACATATGGTGATACCAAACTTAACACCGTTTACGTCAAAAATATGGCGCTCCGTTCCGGGTATCCAGATGTTATCTTCAGATGGATCTAACTGATTTTTGGTTTGATAGCCTAAAATTTCGCCTGTTTTTGATATTACATGGGCTACGTTTAAAACACCGCCAATGGTATACCAATCCATGGGCATAATAATAGCTATTGAATTTTTCGCCGCCATGGCGCTTACTTCTTCTAAAGCCAAACGCATTTTTTCGGGCGAACTTGTTTCTACCCCAAATTCTTCAGCAGGGTAACCCGGGAGATAGGATTCGGGAAAACAGATGATCTCGGCCTGTTGATTTGCAGCTTCCTGGATCAAAAATTCGGCCTGTTGCAGTCCCTCTTTAATAGATGCCGGCATTGGTGGCGAAGCTATGGCAATTTTCATTTTTCTAAATTATATCACAAAATTACCAAATCCAACAATGTGTACCACATACTTTAAGCCTATCCCCTTTTTAAATAAACATTCGGTACATTATTTGGCAAGTAATCAATCCCGTAAGCATGTTTCAATAACAAACTTACTGTTTCCATTACCGTAACCTCTTTACGGTGAACCTGTGGCAGCAAGCCCATCATAGCGTAACTTAACGGGTTAACGGCGGGCATCAGCGTTTCCCACTCATACCCTTTCCCCCAAATAAGTCCTTTAACCGTGATTGATAAATCGGCACCATTTTGCAGCAGGAAGTGGAGCATATCAATTGAGCTATTGCCGTTTTGATTTACAGCATGGAATATTGGTGTATGGCCGCCAAAACCATATTCGTCAAGGGCTGCACTGGCGTTTAAGTCAGCCCCGTGCTGCAACAGTACCTGGGCGCAGGCAAGGCTATTATATTCGGCGCAGTAATGCATTAAAGTTGCGCCGGTAAGCGGTGTATAGGTATTTTTGTGTATTGCATATGTTTTAACAGTTATTTGTGGATCGTCAATAATACACGATTCTAACTTTTCGGCATCATGCGCCAGTACGGCCAAAAGCGCCTGATCTTCAAACTCCAAACCGGCATCAATAAATGCCCGGATACAATCTTTAAATTGGGGGCTGCGGTAATACATCTCTACCATCGTGGTAAAAAGTGGCACGCCGCCATGAACTTCGTTTGGATTTCCTCCGTCACTGAAATATTGCTTAATTCCTTCAACAGAATGTACTTCGGTGGCGTAAAGGATTTGATTGTAATCGGGCATGGTATCTGAAATTATCTGACTATTAATAATGTCGTGTCCCATCGCGCAAAGAGGGACTGGCGTTAGTTCAAATTCATTGCAACCCAAACTTACAAAGTTTTCCATACTTCATGAACCATCGCTCCAAGGCAAATTTATTTTAAATAGGTTCCGTATCCGCCCGAAAAACAGGTATTGGTTTATTTATAAATTCAATGCCCAAAACAAACCATCCCGCAACACTGTCTTTACAATGGCTTTTTGTATTTTTACCGCTCAATTTAATTATGGAAAACAAACCCATAGCCCGCAAACTTCGATTACTATCGCAACTCATGGAGTTACATGAGGTTAACCCTTTTAAAATTAAGTCGATAGCTAATGCTGCTTTTAAGGTTGATAAGCTCCCCTTCCCTATTGCCGGTAAAACACTGGCCGAACTGGAAAAGGTTGACGGCATTGGCAAAAGCATAGCCGGCAAAATCATCGAGCTTTTTGAAACCGGTACTATGGCCGAAATGGAAGAAATGCTTGCCCAAACCCCAGAGGGCGTGGTAGAGATGATGCACATTAAAGGCATCGGCCCCAAAAAAGTTGCTATTATATGGAAGGAGCTGGGGATTGAAAACACGGGGGAACTTTTTTACGCCTGTAACGAAAACCGCCTGATTGAGGCCAAAGGCTTCGGGCTGAAAACACAGGAAGAGATCCGTAAGGCTATTGAATTCAGGATGGCCAGTAACGGCAAGTTCCTGTTTGCCCAGGTTGAAAAAGAAGCTAACGAGCTGATGGACATGGTAAAAGCTGTTTTCCCGGGTGCCTTAAAGCATTTCGCCGGTGAATTCAGGAGGCTAAATGAAATCATTACCGAAATTGTGATTGTGATTGGCAGTATTGACCAAAAGATTGCCTACGATGCTTTTTTAGCATCGGACATATTGCAAAATATAGCTCAGAATGAAAATCATATTTCGGGCGAGTTGAAGAACGGCTTGCTGGTTGATATTGTTTGTGTAGAAAAAGGTGATTACTATTTAGAGCTATTTAAAAATACCGGTACCGACGATCATGTACAGGCCGTTTTGGACCGCATTAACACCCCGCTTCAACAGCCCGAGACTGAAGAACTCATATACACCAAAGCCGGCCTGGCCTGGATGCAGCCCGAACTACGCGAAGGCACCATGTTTATTGAAAAGGCCGAAACAAACACGCTGCCGGTACTTATAAACTGGCACGATTTAAAAGGCAGCCTGCATAACCACAGTACCTGGAGCGATGGAGTAAACACGGTTGAAGAAATGGCCCTATACTGCCGCGATACCCTGAAGCTGGAATACCTGGGTATGTGCGACCACAGTAAAAGCGCTTTTTATGCCAAAGGCCTGACCATAGAACGCGTACTGCAACAACAGGAAGAAATTGACCACCTGAACAAAAAGCTGGATGGCTTTCATATATTTAAAGGTATCGAATCGGATATTTTGTACGATGGCTCACTGGATTACCCGGATGAGATATTGAAAAAATTCGATTTTATCGTAGCGTCGGTGCACTCTATATTAAAAATGGATGAGGCCAAGGCTACATCGAGGCTGATAACAGCCATTGAAAATCCATACACCACCATATTGGGCCACCCTACCGGCAGATTGCTATTAAGCCGTAAAGGTTACCCTATTGATTATAAAAAGGTAATTGACGCCTGTGCCGCCAACAATGTGGTAATTGAAATAAACGCCAACCCGTTAAGACTCGACCTCGACTGGCGCTGGCACCAATACGCCCTTGAAAAAGGTGTTATGCTATCAATCAATCCGGATGCCCACCGCCTGGATGGCCACCTGGATATGCATTACGGTATTTTGGCAGCGCGAAAAGGCGGCTTATATAAGGAAATGTGCCTAAATGCGTTATCGTTACCAGAGATTACAAAAGCCTTTGATAAGAAGAGAGGCGAAAGGTAAAAGGTAAAAGGTGAAAGGCAAAACGTAAAAGCCAATTGACTAATGACAGCGCAGCGAATGACCAATGACAAGCGCAGCGAATGACCAATGACAGCGAAGCGAATGACTAATGACAGCGCAGCGAAATGACTAATGAACTAATGAGCTTAAAGAATAAAGTACACGCCATACAATCATCAGGAGTAAAACCGAAAATACTCGTTATAGGAGATTTGATGGTTGACCATTATATAATAGGCGGAGCCACAAGGCTTTCGCCAGAGGCTCCGGTGCCCATTGTGAACGTAAAAAAAGAAACCTACACCCTTGGCGGTGCTGGTAACGTAGTGCAAAACCTGGTATCCCTTGGCGCCGGCGTTTCTGTAGCCGGCGTAATTGGTGATGATGCTGCAGCAATACAGGTATTTGATATCCTGGCTAACGAAGGGGTACAAACACTCAGTATTATTAAGGATAGCAGCCGCCCCACTACGGTTAAAACCAGGGTATTGGCAGGCAGTCACCAACTGGTGCGGGTGGATAGGGAGGTAACAGATACCGTTTCTGCAGCTATTGAAGATGAATTGATTGGCAAATTAGGCAAATATATTGAACAGGCCGATATGGTAATATTGTCTGATTACAACAAAGGCCTTTTTTCGCCATCGTTAACCCAAAGAGTTATCATCGAGGCTACCAAGCAGGGTAAAAAAGTGGTAATTGACCCGAAGGGACTCAATTACGAAAAGTATAAAGGTGCATTTATTATCAAACCAAACCGTAAGGAACTGGCCGAAGCAGCTAAAGTAGAAAAGATAAATTCGATTGAAAGCCTGCAGGAGGCATCGAAAGTTATTTTTGGACAAACGGGCTCTGAATACATCGTGGTTACTCTATCGGAAGAAGGGATGGTGATATTAAGCGAAACGGAGTACACAGCCTTGCCTGTAAAAGCCACCGAAGTGTTTGACGTAACCGGTGCCGGTGATACGGTTTTGGCAACCATGACCTATTTTATCGCCTCCGGATTATCTGTTGAAGAAGCATGTGAGTTAGCAAACCACGCGGCAGCAATAGTGATACGCCACGTAGGCAGCGCCACAACAACTATCGACGAAATTATTGAGGATATGGGAATGAGCTGAAAGCCGAAGGCTTAAAGCAGAAAGCTTTTTTTGAACAAGGTAAAACCAGTTCAAAAAAAAATTCCAAACTGACAACACAAAACCCAAAACTATAAAATGGTTTTAAAAGAACTTATAGATCATCAAAACACGATACAACGGGTAATTGACACCCTGCAGGGTGATATTGAAACAGCCTGTGAAATGATGACCACTACTTTAAAAAATGGCAACAAGGTATTATTTGCCGGTAATGGCGGCAGTGCGGCAGACGCACAGCACCTTGCGGCCGAATTAACCGGCCGGTTTGTAAAGGAACGAAAAGCTTTTCCTGGGATTGCTTTAACCGTCGACACTTCGGCTATAACGGCTATTGCCAATGATTACCATTACGATAGGGTATTTGCACGCCAGGTTGAGGCATATGCCAAACCGGGCGATCTGTTTATCGGCATATCTACCAGCGGCAATAGCCAGGGAATTTTAAATGCCTTTGAAACTGCTGCGCAATATGGCTGCAAAACTTTAGGGTTATCGGGCAGGGATGGCGGTAAAATGAATGGCAATTGCGATTTAAACATTGTTGTACCATCAAATACCACAGCCCGCATCCAGGAAATGCATATCCTGATAGGCCATATCATGTGCCAGGCGGTTGATAACATGTTTGATTAAAAAATATAAAGACACAACAAACCCTCTACCCAAAAGCAAGATAATGAGAATCGACCTCGAAAAAACACTTACCGGAAAAATTAATGATTTGTCATCGCTTAAAACCCTGGTACAAAGCTGGCAAAGCGAAGGAAAAAAAGTGGTATTTACCAATGGCGTGTTCGATTTATTGCATATTGGCCACATTACCTACCTGGCCAAAGCTGCCGAACTGGGCGATAAACTGATCATCGGGCTTAATGCCGATAGCTCTGTGAGACGCATCAAGGGCGAAAGCAGGCCGGTTAACGACCAAAATAGCCGCGCAGCAATATTAGCGGCATTGTTTTTTGTAGATGGCATAGTTGTGTTTGAGGAAGATACACCGCTAAATTTAATCAGTACCCTGCTACCCGACTATTTGGTAAAAGGCGCCGATTATTCAGTAGAGAATATAGTTGGGGCCAAAGAAGTAATAGCCAACGGCGGCGAGGTTAAAACCATTAATTTTGTAGAAGGCTATTCCTCAACGTCGATAATCAACAAAATCAGGAACCAAATTTCCTGATACGGCAGCAACATGAAGATACTGGTAATCCGCTTTAGTTCGATGGGTGATATTATATATACAACCCCCATTGTACGTTGTATTAAAAAGCAGGTTCCCAACGCCGAAGTTCACTTTTTAACAAAGCCTGCGTTTAAGTATATTTATGACAACAATCCGTATATTGATAAACTACTGCTGCTAAAACCTTCGCTTTCAGATACTATTAACGACATTAAGGCCGAAAAATACGATCATATTGTCGATTTACATAACAACCTGCGCACCGCAATTATTAAACTGCGCACGGGCATAAAAGCCACAACCTACAAAAAGCAACCCATAAGGAAATGGCTCAGCTTAAAATTTAAATTAAAGCTTATCGCCCCTACCCACCTGGTTGACAGGTACCTGGAAGCCGCAAAACCATTGGGCGTTACCAACGATGGCCAGCCCATTGATTACTACGTTAAAGCCGAGCATCAGCTAAGTAAACTACTTCCCCCGTCGCATCAAAACGGCTATATCGCCTTTGTAATAGGCGCCACGCATTTCACCAAACGGATGCCGAATGAAAAAATCATCAGTATTTGCAGTCAGCTTAAATTGCCTGTTGTGCTATTGGGCGGTAATGATGTTAAAGCTAATGGCGATATCGTCGCCGCTGCCATCGGTACTCATATCTATAATGCCTGCGGGCTAACCACTCTGGACGAATCGGTTTACCTGGTATCCAAAGCCGAAAGTATCATAGGTTTTGACACCGGCCTTACCCACATTGCCGAAGCTTTTAACAAACCCATTGTATCTGTTTGGGGCGGCACCGTACCCGAGCTGCTTGGCGTACAACCCTATATGGTTAAAGATGTACTGGTTGCCGGCATCGACCTGGATTGCCGCCCATGCTCAAAATTCGGGTTGGAGAAATGCCCGCTGGGGCATTTTAAATGCATGAATGATATGCCTGAGGATGATATCGTCGGATTTGTAAATAAGACGTAACGTCAAATCACCAAATTATTTACATTTGCTTACCGGCAACCTAAGGATGTCCCAATGAAAATACTTTTATATTTCTTGCTTTTATCCTGCTCGTCATTAGCCGCCTTCGCGCAACTGCCTGCTATTGGCATTAAGGGCGGTGTAAATTTTGCAACCATGCAGGCATCGGGCACGCAGGCCAATGTAGTTGCCGGCACCAACACCATTGCCAACAGCGGCATGGTAACATCTTTTAATTTCGGCGTTTTTGTCGATGTTAAACTTGGGCATTTTTCATTGCAGCCGGCTGTTAATTTTACCGGCAAAGGCGGCACATTCAATGGTTTTACCGGTACACTTCCAAATGGCTCTGTAAGCCAGGTTAGTACAAAATACAATTTATATTATGTGCAGGTCCCCGTTAATATAGTTTACTATATCTCTTTTGTGGTAGGCGAATTTTATATTGGCGCAGGCCCTTTTGTGGGCATGGGTGTTTATGGCCGAAAAAATCTATCGGCCGATAACAATAATAATGGTACACCTACCGCCATATCCAGCAGCGATAAAATTACGTTTGGTGATAACGGCGATATCAGATCGGATGAGTATGGCGCCGGCGCCGTCGCGGGCATCAAACTGAAAGGCGGACTGCTCTTCAACCTGAATTACGACATGGGCCTATCAAACGTAGCGCCAAACCAGGCTGGTAACACATTCAAAAACCATGTTTTCGGTGCTTCCGTAGGCTTTGTTTTTTAACATTTCTACTGCAAAACAACAAACAAAAAGCAACGTTAATACTTAATAAACCAAACTTAAAATACCCGGAAAATCCGTTTTGTTATGAAAAAATTGCTGCTCATCCGCCATGCCAAAGCCACACATGAAAGTGGCTACGCTGATTTTGACCGACCATTAAAGCAGGTGGGCAAAGAGGACGCCGTGCTTATGGCGTCGATACTGAAAGGGCAATCCATTATACCGCAAATAATAGTAACCAGCCCGGCGCTGCGTACGCAAACCACAGCAGATATTTTTACCGCGCAACTACAGCTACCCAATGCCGGCACCGATAAAAGAATTTACGAAGCCAACGAATACACCTGGGTAAAAGTGATTAACGGACTGCCAAACGAATATGATTTCATTGGTATTGTAGGCCATAACCCCGGCATCAGCCAGGTATTATATTACCTTACCGGCCAGTACCGCGATTTGCCAACCTGCGCCATTGCCCTAATCACTTTTGATAACGACACCTGGGAATCCATCAGCGGCGAAGATGGCCACTTAACTTTTTTTGATTCGCCGAAGGGGTGATCCGAGTGCATGTTCGGGGGAAGGATTGCTGAATTTCTGGGAGAACGCACACCGACGTTTCACATTAAAATGTGGAGCGCTTTGGTTTAATGATAAGCTGTATGCATATTTGAAGAACAGCAACCACGCGGAAACATCTGCCTGTAATTTCCATAAATTGCCATCATGAAAAAGACAAAACTTTCCGAATCAAATTTGCCGGCCCCCTCAATGGCCGGCCTTGAGCAGGAAAGAAGTATCTTGCTGGAACTGGGGAACGATATTACCCGGGTTCGGGACAAGAATGATCTTATTGTACTTTTTAAAAAAAGGATCAAAGGGTTATTTTACTTTACTCATACGATTGTTACCCTTATTGACTATAAGGACGAAATATACGTCCCTTTCCTGCTTGACAATGAAGGCTCTCCCATCCGGTCGCATCCAAGATACCAGGAAATGGTGAAGTCTCATTTTTCCTTGAACGAGCCCTTTATCCAGACGGTATTGGAGGCAGAAGAACCTGTATCTTTTCTGCTAGAAGATATAATGGACAAGCCGCAAAGCCCCGCTTTTCTCCGCGTTAATTACGAAGAAGGCGTAAGAGAAATTTTAATGACGCGGCTTATGAAAGAAGGAAAGCCCATGGGCTTTATTCATATTTATTCAGATAAACCCGGCAGTTTTAGCAGCGAATTCAGGAGCATTATTAAAGGCATTATACCCCAGTTGTCGAGCGCCGTATCTAATATTATCAAAAATGAGGAGCTGCTTGATAAGGAAAAAGAAAAATCATTCCTTCTTGACTTTAGCAGCGATATCGTAACCGTAAGGACGAAGGAAGAGCTTGCCCGCGCCGTCCGCACGTCATTAGGCAAGTTAAATCCACCGGGAGGCTTTGTCATTCGCCGGATCAATGAAGATCAGACGACAATGAGCCCTTATGTGTACGATCTTCAAAAGGCACAAGATCCCAAAATAGTGAGTGCGCTTGAGCAAGCCCGGTACCTCATCAATGACGGACTTCAAAATCGTGTATTAAATAACTCAATCCCTTTGCTATTTAACATAGACAGGGAAATACAACGCGGCATCACCTCACCTTATTTACAATATTGGAAGCAGATGGGGTTTAAGGACATTGTAGGTATCCGGTTGCGCAACGGGGAAACCAACCTTGGAATTTTGTTCCTCGACATCGGGGAGATCAATGTGCAGCTGTTGCAAGGTATTTGCGCACAAATATCCATCGCTATGGCTAATATTCTGGCGCATGAGCAAATCAATAAAAAACAGGAAGAGCAGGCCTTTTTGCTGAATTTCAGCAACGATATTACACAGTCGAGAACGAAGCTGGATTTGCAAAATGCCATTTTCAGGGTGTTGGATAAAACAATGCAAACAAAACTCGCCATGCTGCGGGTGATAGATGATGACGGCTTTCACCTGAGCCCATTTATGTTTGACGGTACATTGTTTGACAAAGCCCAAACCTATTACGGTAAAAGCCTGGCCAACCGGGTCACCATTGAAGAAACCTACACGGCGCAGGTGCTTGCAAGTAAGGATGGATTGGTGTTTAATGTAGAAGAAGAATTAAAAACCGGTAATACATACGCGAAGCTGTGGCAAACAACCGGCCTGAGAAATATGTACGCCCTGCCATTACGTGTGGGCGACAAAAGCATAGGCACCATCTGGCTGCTGGCAAACCGGCTGAGCCAGTTGCTGCTGAAAGGGATATGTGCCCAAATAGCTGTTGCTGTTGCCAATATACAGGCTAATGAAAAATTGCTGGCCTACAAAAAACAGCTGGAAGTAGAAAATGATTATCTGAAAGAACAGATCAAAACCATTTACAACTTCTCGGAAATAATTGGCAATGGCGACCAGATGCAAAAAGTATATCGCCTGATGTCATTGGTGGCCGATTCCAATACTACTGTGATGGTATCGGGCGAAACAGGAACAGGAAAGGAGTTGATTGGAAGAGCCATTCACAACGCATCGCCGCGCCGCGATAAGCTGATGGTAAAGGTCAATTGCGCCGCGTTGCCGGCAAATCTTATTGAGAGCGAATTGTTTGGTCATGAAAAGGGTGCCTTTACCGGGGCCATTGACCGGCGCATAGGTAAATTTGAGCTGGCCAATAACAGTACGTTGTTCCTTGATGAAATTGGCGAACTGCCGCTTGAAGCACAGGCTAAATTGCTGCGTGTAATACAAGAACGTGAACTGGAACGAATTGGAGGTAAGCAAACAATAAAGATAGATGTAAGGCTGATTGCCGCAACTAACCGCAACCTGGAAGAAGAGGTAAAGGCCGGCCGTTTTCGCTCAGATCTGTATTTTCGGCTAAATGTATTTCCCATCAGCCTCCCCCCTCTTCGTGACAGATTGGAGGATATTGAAGCCCTTACCCATTTTTTTGTAAAGAAACACAGCAGAAATACCGGCCGCAGGATCAGGAAAATTGCACCAAAAGTAATACAGCAGTTACGCAGCTACACCTGGCCGGGCAATGTACGCGAATTGGAACATTTACTGGAACGCAGTATATTATTAACAACCGACGGTATATTGCAAGATGTATATATACCCAGGAATATGAATTCAGAAAAGCAAGACGAGGCTGATCTCTTAAACCGCTCGCTGGAGGAAGTTGAACGTAGTTATATTATTGAAGCATTGAAACGGTGTTCCGGCAAAATTTCAGGTGCAGGCGGCGCCGCCGAAATTTTGAAAATTCCCGGCAATACTTTACACTCCAAAATGAAAAAATTAGGCATCAGCAAGAGCGATTATTTTGCCTGATAAATTCTTAGGGGCTAAATTTGGCTTATTAATATTTTTATACTTTTCATGAAGCACATCTCCACGCATCGTTGTGAGTGATAAAATTCCGCGAAATTCTGAAGGGGCAATGACGTATATCGCATGGTGGTTACAACTCGCCCCGGCTACGCTGCGCTGAATCTCTCTCCGGCTGTATCCGCAAAGAGGGCTTTGGAAATTACTATTAAATAACTAACTATCAAACAATTAACAATAGACACCCTCTTTTCACCACAGGTGACCGTTACACAACTAAGGTACAAAAAAAGCGCATGTTTTATGGTCGTTTGACGCCCCGAGATTTGAATACTGACTAACTTGCTTTTGGCAATAGTTGAATATTAAAATCTCGGAAGGCTGATCGACAGTATTTCAAACGCAGGGGCTTAAATACTTCGTTGTGCAACGGCCACCGCAGTCATAGAGAGTGGCCCAGCGCAACGTCGGCCTGGTGAGTCTTAGCCCGCGTTCAAAGCTGATGTTTGTGTAAAACCAAACACCTCATGGGTAGTAGCAAGATCCCGAAGCTGTGAACGAGGATTGATATGACGGCGAAAGACTCAAGAAGTTTTTGAAACTTCAAGTCTGGGTTTCACAACACCATGTAGATAACTTGCTTCAACCATGCCCACAGCTATCAGGACTGACAAACCGGACGCCTAATTTTGTTCCCCCCACACACCTAATCAATCCTCTTTATTCCACAAAAAAACTTTGCTCTTTAATCCAAAAACAGATAACTTTAATTACACATAAACTTATCATCATGGATCCTAAATTAATCAACTGGGCTGCCGTTGTGGTGGCTGCTCTCTCCTCATTTTTAGTTGGCGGTATCTGGTATTCGCCTGTACTGTTTGCCAAAGCCTGGGTAGCCGATAACAAACTTGATGAGGCCGACTTAAAAGCCGGCAACAAGCTCAAAATATTCGGGATGACCGCCATTTTTTCGCTTATTATGGCCGCAAACCTGGCTGCCTTTTTAGCCGATGCAAAAACCGACCTGGCCTGGGGCACCGAAGCAGGCGCCCTTGCCGGTATCTGGACATTTAGTGCCATTGCCACCATGAGCCTTTTTGAACTTAAAAGCTGGCGACTGATATTTATTAATGGCGGTTACAGTTTAGTATCCCTAACGCTGATGGGCGCTATTTTGGGAGCCTGGAGATAAGGGGAGAAAAATTCTAAATCCTAAAATCTAAATCCTAAAAGTCAGTCTTTTAATATCCCGGCTTCCAATCTTTGGATTTAGGTTTTAGAGTTTGGGGTTTAGAATTTAACCCTATACCCTATGATGGTCGGCCCTCCAGGTTTGGATTGCTTTTTTTATCTCGTTGGGTTTAAGGTTTTCTGCCAGTGTTTTTTCAACAAGCTGCACCATTTCCTCATCGGCTGCAAAACGCAGCGCCGCTATTTGGCCTATACTAAGGTTTCTGCTTAATGGTTGGCGCGTAAGTACAAAGTAACGCAGGCTTTCTTCGGCACGTATGGCCCTGTCTTGCGCTTTTAACGGAAAAGTGCGCATCATAATAAAAATAAAAAATAAACAGGTAAACAGCAATAGTATAAGCAGCGAGGTCATTAATCCACCGGTGCCCCATTGCATTACAACATTTACAGCGGCCGATATAGTTCCTGTTAAAACTAAAAAGCTTAATACATAGTGATAGCCCGGAGCAAAGCGCTTGTGATTGGTAAAATTCTGATCGGTCATGGCGGTTGTTTTTTTGTGGAAAGATAGGTTTTTAGTAGCGAGTATCAAGTAGCAAGACTGCTGCTTTTTGGTATCAAGTAGCAAGCCGCCGGCATTATATCTATCAGCAGGAATGGCTTGTCACCCGGCAATCAAAATCTTGATACTTGATACTAACCAGGGCGTTGCCTGCGGCCGGGCTCTATGCTCATACTGCACAGGCCTTATTCACGTGGCCGGTATCCGCGCCGAGCCCTAACGCAAAATTTGTCTGAACTCGGATTAAACAGATTTGTCAGATTTTTTGGATTTTGATTATCTTAACGGCTATTTTACTCACAACTCACAACTCACAACTCACAACTCACAACTCACAACTCACAACTCACAACTCACAACTCACAACTCACAACTCACCACTCACCACTCACCACTCACCACTCACCTACTCACAACTCACTACTCACTACTCACAACTCACTACTCACTACTCACCACTCACTACTCACCACTCACTACTCACAACTCACTACTCACAACTCACCTACTCACAACTCACAACTCACAACTCACAACTCACAACTCACAACTCACAACTCACCACTCACCTACTCACAACTCACAACTCACAACTCACTACTCACTACTCACTACTCACTACTCACTAAACCAAACAATACCGCAGTATTTGAGTTCAACTTATAATCAATATTAACAATATGGCTACAACAACAAGTTCATTTGAAAAAACTTTCATTTTAGGCGGCGGTTTCAAAATAAACCGCCTGGGATATGGCGCCATGCGCATTACCGGCCAGGGTATTTGGGGACCGCCCAACGATAAAAAAGAGTGCATTCGTGTGTTGAAACGCGCTGTTGAACTGGGCGTAAATTTTATTGATACTGCCGATAGCTATGGCCCCTTTGTGTCAGAGGAGTTGATTGCCGAAGCGCTTGTACCCTACCCCGCCGACCTGGTTATTGGAACAAAAGGGGGCCTGTTACGTACCGGCCCAAACGAATGGCCAATTGATTCGTCGCCGGCGCATTTAAACCAGGCCCTTGAAGGAAGCCTTAAACGCCTTAAACTGCAAAGGATTGACCTGTACCAATTGCACCGCATTGACCCGAAAGTGCCGGCCGAAAAATCATTTGAGGTATTGCAAAAGGCACAACAGGATGGCAAAATTAAACATATCGGCTTATCTGAAGTGAGTGTGCAGGATATAAAACTGGCACAACAATACTTCGAAGTGGTATCGGTACAAAATATGTACAGCGTTGATAACCGCAAATGGGAAGCGGAACTCGAATATACCCGCGAGCATAACATTGCATTTATCCCCTGGTTCCCGCTTGGCGGCGGTAACGTAAAAGGCGAAGATGTACTAAAACGCGTGGCCGGTAAACATGGTGCCACCATCCATCAAATTGCCTTAAGCTGGTTGCTGCACCATTCGCCAAATATACTGCTGATACCGGGTACCTCGAGCGTTAAACACCTGGAAGAAAATATGAAAACAGCCGATATTCAATTATCAGAAGACGATATGGACGTGCTGAACAGTCTTGGCCAATTGTAATTAATTTGCTATTTAAGGCTAAAAGCGACAGGATGTGGTTAATTTTACTGCATCCTTTTGTTTTGTATTAAAGTGATACCCTGCACATGAAAACTAAAGAAGAAATACTAAACAGCTTTTACACCACCGGCGCCGATGGCGTGTCCGAAATATCAGCTCCCGATTTACTGAAAGCCATGGAAGCTTATAAACAGCAAAGCCTTGCAGACGCATTCAATGCCGCCCGCAAGCTTAAGGATGAATTTGCCCCAACGCCCAATTACCAGTTTAAAAACCTGGAAGATTATATAAAAAGCACCGAAATTAAAGTTGTTAAGAACGATAAAGACGAATTAAGCGAACAAATAGCTTTAGTTGCCGATAGTGTACTCCCCAATTTTTTACCCGATGACCCCACCGTAACCGAGTTTGCCTTTGATTTTAATATGATGGGCATTGGCTATACCGCATTTTACACCAAAGATGCCGACGGCTACTGGCAAATGGTCCGTTGGAGAGTTGGAAGGGAATAGTTCTTAGTAGTAAGTATCAAGATTTTCACGTTCAGATGAAGCTATTTAAATTAGCTGCGCGTTGCAGCAGTCTTACTACTTGATACTTACTACTTGATACTACCTAAATAACCGCCACTTTAATAGGTTTCACATCTACAGATTCCCAAACGCTTTGGGTAACATAGGGCTCGGCCAGTTTCCAGGCATTTAATTCTTCTTCCGATTCAAATTGCAGCATCATTACCGAACCTATCATATTACCTTCTTCGTTTAAAAAGGCCGCGGCAGCAATAAAATTGCCATTGGCTTTAAGCGCTTTCACCCCATCAAGATGATGTGCACGTGTATTCATACGGCGTTCAAGGGCACCTTCGTCGGTATAATCGTAGCCGGTAACCAGGTATTGTTTCATAGTTTAAAATTTGATTGTCGTAATTTAACTTATAGGGTTAATTTATGTTTTTGATAGATGTAAAGCTATAAAATTAAAAATCCAGGCGAAACTTCTATTTTCTTACCTAAAATTTGATGTTTTTTGAAATTAATTTAATTTTATAAATGTAAACTTGACAATTTTTACAATATTTGTTTTCCAATTGTAATATAAACCGAATAATGAAGAATAATCTGCACAAGGAATTTATCAACATCTTTAATAAAGAAGCCGACAACGCCTACTTCTCACCAGGACGCGTAAACCTTATCGGCGAACATATCGATTATAACGGGGGGCTGGTTATGCCCTGCGCCATCACTTTTGGCACTTACCTGTTAACATCGCCTAATGAGGATGGTGTTTTCCGTTTCAGGAGCTTAAATTTCAATGAGCAGCAAGATACCCCTTTACAGGCATCATATGAAAAAGTTGGCGAAACCTGGTTTAATTTCCCAATCGGTGTAATCAACAGCTTTATACAGGAAGGCCATGATTTGAAAGGACTTGACATGCTTTTTTACGGCGATATCCCCATCGGTTCGGGCCTGTCGTCGTCGGCCTCTATCGAGGTGGTTACCTCTTTTGCGTTGAATGATATTTTTAACAGCGGTTATAGCAAACTTGATTTGGTTAAGCTATCTAAGTCGGTGGAGAATAACTTTATTGGTGTAAACTGCGGCATTATGGACCAGTTTGCTGTTGCCTTTGGCGAAAAAAACAAAGCCCTGATGCTAAACTGCGACACACTTGATTACGAAGCAGTTGACAGCAACCTGGGCGAATATGTGCTGGCCATTATCAACACCAACAAGCCCCGCAAACTGGCCGAATCAAAATACAATGAACGTGTAGAAGAATGCCAAACCGCTTTGAAAGCATTACAGCAGGAATTGGATATCAATTACTTATGCGATATTGATGCCGAAACCTTCGGCAAATACCAGCACCTGATTACCAATCCTACAGTACTTAAACGCGCCAAACACGTTATTGAAGAGAACGACCGGGTAAAACTTGCTGCCAAAGCATTGGCCGGCAATAACCTTGATGAATTTGGCAGGCTGATGTACGCTTCGCATGATTCATTGCGCGATTTATACGAGGTAAGCGGCATTGAACTTGATACCGTTGCCGAATACAGTAAAACCAACCCCAACGTAGCCGGTGCCCGCATGACAGGGGCAGGTTTTGGCGGCTGCGCCATAGCTTTGGTAAAAGGCGATGCCTTTGAAGACTATAGCAAAGGCGTTACCGAATACTATACCAGCAAAATAGGTTACGCCCCATCGGTGTACAGCTCGCTAATAGGCAATGGCGTGGGCCTGTTAAACGAAGTGGCTATTTAATTCTCTTTTTATACTTTTGTCCATGGTCTATGGACCATAGACTATGGACAAATAAAAAAATGCGTAAACTAAAGTTAGATGAGCTAAACCGGGCTTCGGTTGATGAATTTAAAGAACAAGCCAAACTGCCGGTTGCTGTAGTATTGGATAATGTGCGTAGCATGCACAATATCGGTTCCATTTTTCGTACTTCAGATGGTTTTGCGGTTGAGCAAATTTGCCTTTGCGGAATCACCGCCCAGCCGCCACACCGCGAAATTGAAAAAACCGCGCTCGGCGCCACCCTATCTGTAAACTGGACCTATTACGAAACACCGTTACAGGCTGTTGAACAATTGCGCAGTGAGGGCTACCAGATTATTGCCGTTGAGCAAGCCGAAAACAGCACCATGCTCAATGAATTCGTTCCCGATCCTGCCCAAAAGTACGCCCTCATATTTGGCAACGAGGTAAACGGCGTAAGCGACGAGGTTATGCAATCCATAGACGCCTGTATCGAAATCCCCCAGTTTGGCACCAAACACTCTTTTAATATTGTAGTATCCGCCGGCATTGTACTGTGGGACTTTTTTGCCAAGCTGGTAGCTGGTTCATAGATCATGGTTGATGGTTCATAGTTTTCTTTTTGCGTTTTTAACTTATTCGGATAAACCCGATCATCGCTATAGTTCAAAGTTTCTTTTAAAGTTTATAACTTGCTCCCCCATGAATCATGAACTATTAACTATGATCTATGAACCATGAACAAAAATGAACGCCTTAACAAAAAAACTCCAGATAAAACCCAATTCACGCTGGTTGTTGCATAACGCACCTGCTAATTTTCTGGATAGCTTATTGCCGCTACCCGATGATGCCGAAATTGTTTTTAATAGCGTCGGCAGTTTTAACGGGATACTTTTATTTATCATCAACAGCCAGGAATTGGCATCAGAGCTGAAAGTAATTATCCCGGTATTAAATGACGATGCTGTTTTCTGGATCATCTACCCAAAAAAAACTTCTAAAATCGCCACCGATCTGGAGATGATGAGCAGCTGGACCGAACCTGCCGTTTATGGTCTGCGCCCGGTTGCATCTGCCGCCGTAAATGAAACCTGGACTGCGTTACGTTTCCGCCCCCACGATAAGGTAAAAGTATCCGAAGGAAGAAACGACGGCATCCGTAATAATGAGCATAACGCTTATATTGACGTTGACAACAAAGTTATTACCCTTCCGCACTATATAAAAACCACCCTTGAACAACAACCCGCGGCTATGGCCTGGTACCAACAGCTATCGTACAGCAATAAAAAAGAGTACGTGCTTTGGATACTGACCGCCAAACAGGAAAAAACCAGGAACGAACGTTTATTAAAAATGATGGACATGTTGGCAAATAAAAAGAAAAACCCGGCGGATAAATAGGTCTTTTGTTTAATTCGATTTTCCGGGCATTACTAACTTATATATTGACATTTTTTGAATGTGCCAATCTATTGCCCGAACTTCCTATGAACTGGCAGCAGAATGTATGATGATATATACTTTCCGGCTTAATTTAACTATTTGTCCTTAGTCGCAATAAAGCGAATGCCATCGGTATGTTCCCCGATAAGGATATTCGCCATATCCCCTGTTTTATAATAACCTGGCTTCCCTGGCATATCATCTGCTATGCTTACCCCGTTGATCTTTAAATTTTCAAATACAACATTTTTTATCCGGCGTTCATTATCGTAGCCCGCGACGACCGAAATATTGGAGTGATGTCCATTGAAATCAACATTTTTAAAATATACATTTTGTATTCCTCTGCCCGGCGAAGTATTGTAATAGTGATTAAACATTACCCTGATATTAACAAGTTGCCCTTCTCTGAAATCTTCGACCCTGATATTTTCGAAACGCAATTGGTTTAACAGGTTGCTGTCTCCGGCATTCAGCGCAATACAACCCTGGTAATCTATCTGGTGCTCGTGCTGTTCCAGAACGTCAATATTCTTAAAAGTCATATTTTCAAGTGTGTCCGGCTTGTCGGTATCGCCATGAGTGCCAATCAGTACGGGGTGGGCAACATCTGCCCAAAGTGTAGCATTGGAAACTGAGATATTCCTGGTATTGCCATAATAATTCCACCTATGACCGTAAATAGCTATGCAATCGTCTGAGTTTCTCATAAAAATATCGCTGATGGCAACGTCCGAGCTGCAAAAAACGTCAATACCATCGGCATTGCCTTCAAAGCTGATTGACTTAAAATTACTGATCTTCACACCTGCCGACTGGCCGATAAGTATACTATACTTATGTGGCAAAACGATGATACCATCCACTTCAACATTTTTTGAAAACGCTACAGTCAACTGGTCGTTACGGGAGCTCTGTACGGTCGGAAGCTCGGCTTTGGCGGCATTTTGCTTCTGAAAAACGGGCAGCTGAGTTAATATTCCGCGTCCCAAAATACGAACGTTCTCGGCTTTACTGATAAGTATTTGCCCCTGTACAATAGCACCGCCTGCCAGGTAGATGGTTTGATTTGACCGCGCCTTAAGAACACCTACCTGGTGTATCCCAGGGCCAAAATAGGTTATATTGGTGTCGGCTGGTGACGGATGGAAAGTTTCAACCGGGTTTGCGAATAACTGGAGGTTATGAAGTATATCCCCATTTATTTCAACGGAAAGATTACGGGGCTTATCCAGAAAAAAGGAGAGTGTGTTAAATTGTATCCTGGGGACTATACCAAAGCCCAATGGTCTCACCCTGGCTTGTTCAACGGTACCTTTATTGTAAGTAACAGCAACCTCTACAATACCCGAAAAATCAAAATATGCAAAAGAGGTAGTCTGATGTTCACTTTTGGTGTTAACTATATTGGTAACTGTAGCCTTATATGTAGGCAGTGTTTTCCATTCACCTCCCTTTTGCCTTACTTTTACTATAAAATCGGTAGTTAAGGCAGCGCCAACAGGAGCTTTGTAAGTAATAAGTTGGGCATTTACATGGCTTACAATACAAAGCAACAATAAAAACAGTTTAATAATTCTTTTTTTCATTAAATATAAAAGTTAAAACTTGCGGCGTGTACCTGACACCGGGGCAGCCCTCCATTACGTCAATAATTATTGCCTTTGAAGAAGCCATAAAAGTCGCCCGAAAAAAACGGAGAGAAAGGCGGTTATGGGGTCAAATACAGGGGGTATATTTAATAAATGTTTATCCCAAACGAAAAAAATGCTTTATCTGCATGCGTTTCAATATAAAATAGCCTGAATGACAATTATTAGCTTGAAAATGCCAATCTATTTGCCCCCGTTGCCAATTGCCCTGTACAGCTGGTTTTGCCGTAAATAATGATTATGATCATTATTTCACCTGATGCCAGTTGGCAAAATAGCACCTGCAAATGATGACATTTGGTAAGAAAATATTAAGTCGAAAAGCTCGTAAACCGGCTAATCCCCGCAAGAGCGCAAAAACTGCACCCCATGGTAAAAGTAATGCCGGAATCCGTGAAACGGGCCATAGAACTCATTGGTCTGTTTGTTTTAGGAACGATCGTAGTTGTTGGGAATACTATCATCATGCCCTTATTAATGGCTTTTTTTTTCAGTTTGGTACTTTTGCCTGTATTCCGGTTTTTTAAAAAAATAAGGGTACCTGAAGTGGTAGCTGTTTTTTTACCAATTTTATTATTAACCATCGTGGTGGTGTTAATCATTTGGCTGTTCTCAAGTCAACTGGGGGCCTTGTTGGATGATTTTCCGCAGATCCAACGTACCGTGGCCAAGCACCTGGATGACCTGAGTATCTGGATAAGCCGTTCATTTGGCTATTCCCCGGCAGAGCAAGTTAAATTCATTAATGAGCAGAGCAAAAAACTATTCAGTTCGTTGGGCGGCGTATTGAGTGGTGCAGCCGGATCTTTATCGGGCATCATTATATTTATAGGCTTACTGCCTATTTATATCTACTTTATCATCCTGTACCGGAACCTTTTTTTAAAGTTCCTGCTGATGTGGTTTAAAAAAGATGAATACCAAAATGTAGAAGAGATTGTACGGCAGACCGAAAAAATGATTAAAAGCTACCTGGTGGGATTGTTGATACAGATTACCTACATCATTGTTCTTTTAGGGGGCACATTGTGGCTTTTCGGTATCCGCAACGCCTTACTCATTGGTATCATCTTCGCTTTTCTAAACCTGATACCCTACCTTGGTGCATTAATTGGCAATATTTTGAGCGTACTCCTTACCCTGGCTTCATCAGAGAGCCTTTTGGATGTGCTGATCGTATTAGGAGCCATTACAGCAGTACAATTTCTGGACAATAATATCCTCATGCCGCGTATTGTGGGTTCGCAGGTAAAAATCAACCCGCTTGTTTCTATCGTTGGTATTATCGTTGGCGGTGTTATGGCGGGCTTGTCGGGGATGTTCCTGGCAATGCCGGTGCTTTCTATTTTAAAAATCATGTTTGACCGTACTGAAAATTATAAGCAATGGGGTGTACTACTGGGCGACGAACGGCCGATAAAAAGCGAGCTGCAAATTTAGTGTACCATTTTTTGGATAGCTTTATGAACCTGAAAAATAGCTAACGGCAACAGGCTAACACATATAGCGGTCAGCCACACTTTAAAAGGAAGTACAGAAAGCCCTAAAACCAACCGCAGGCCAGGCACAGCATAAACCATCAGGATAAGGCCGCTGCAGAGCAAAATAGCAATCCATATCCATTTGTTCCTCGTGATCTCATTATTCAAAAAGCCGGAACCTTTCGATGACATGTTGAACACATGAAATAACTGGGCGAAGGTAAGAGTAATAAACGCTACATTATTGCAGGTACTATCATCGCTGTGCAGCACTTTACTGGCATAAACAACCGCAAGGATGACCGTAGAGGCAACAACAGCTGCGTATAGCGCTATAACCCGCCATTTTTTGTTGGTGATGATATCTTTTTGGGGATCGCGCGGGGGCCGCAGCATTACGGTAGTATCGCCCGTACCCAAACCCAGTGCAAGTGCAGGGAAGATGTCGGTCACCATATTTAAGAAAAGGATCTGTAGCGGCAATAAGGTAGCTGCGGGAGTGATAACACCTAAAATAGTAACTATAAATATCTCGCTCAGGTTACAGGACACCAGGTATACCACAAACTTTTGTATGTTTTGAAATATCTCGCGGCCGTGTGCAACTGCCCGGGCGATGGAAGTGAACGAATCGTCTTTCAATATGATACTGGCTGTTTCTTTAGCCACCTGTGTTCCCCGCTGGCCCATGGCAATACTTACATCTGCTTTTTTTAACGCTGGCGCATCGTTTACACCATCACCTGTCATGGCAACTACAAATCCGGCCTGTTGGAAGACCTCCGCTATTTCCAATTTTTGCCTGGGGGAAGTGCGTGCAAAAACAGAAGTGCCCAATACCCGATGTCTCCATGCTTTAGTCAGGGAAGCATTTTCAGGCAGTTCTTTTCCGGTGATTACGTCTTTGCTGTTACCATCAATCAAACCTACCTTACGGGCAATGTTTAATGCGGTTTGCGGATGGTCGCCTGTAATCATCACCACTTTAATGCCTGCATTTCTACAAGCCAGGATTGCTCCTTTGATGTCTATCCGGGGCGGGTCAATAAAACCAGCCATACCAATATAAATCAGATCATTCAAATAGTTATGCCTGGTAAGCGCATCGTCCAGCCGGTAGGCAAATGCCAACACCCGCAGGCCGCTGGCAGCCATCTTCTCAGATTTTAAAAGTATGGCATTACGGGATTCGTTGTCAAGAGCCTTGAAAAATGCCCCCGATTGTATTTGGCTGCATTTTTCTAACAGCCGTTCAACCGAACCTTTAGCCGCGGCAAAATATCCGGACGGCGTTTGGTGCAGGGTGCACATCATCATAATTTCCGAGTTAAATGGCACCTCGCCAATCCGTACGTATTGCTTAATTAATTCGTCGGTATCTAACCCCGTAGCTATGGCTATCTGCATTAATGCCACTTCCACGGGATCCCCTGTCGTTTCATCAGCGTTATTGCACAGAATCCCAGCTAATAAGAGTTTATCCAAGTTTTCGGCGCTCAACTTGATAGTGCCACCCGGAAATTTCAGGAGGTTATTTTCGATATGAACCTTAACACTTTCCTCCGGAAACGCAAACGTATCCACATGTATCTTGTTTTCGGTCAGGGTGCCGGTCTTGTCCGTCAGGATCACCCCGGTACTGCCCAGCGTTTCTACGGCGGATATTTTCTTTACAATGGCATTTCGCCTGGCCATCAGCAACATCCCGTATGCCAAGGCAACAGTCGCTACAATTGGCAAGCCCTCAGGTATCGCAGCAACAGCCAGCGCAATGGAGGTTTCTATAATAGTCAGGAAAGCTTTGCCTTGTATAAACCCTGTTACCGCAAAAATAACGGTCATGGTCAGGGTAATCCAGATTAGTTTCCGGCTTAACTTGTTCAGCTTTTTATCCAGCGGGGTAATCGTTTCGGCCGAACTTTCAACCAAAGCGGTAATGACACCTAACTGTGTATTTGCGCCTATCCCGGTAATCACCATTTTCCCGTTTCCGTTCATTACAGAAGTGCCTTTAAAAGCCATGTTTCGCTGGTCACCAATACTGCTATCTTCCTTTAGCCGTTCTGTTATTTTATCAGACGGAAGTGATTCACCGGTTAGCGGAGATTCATCGCATTGTAGCCTGCTTACAGCAACCAGGCGTCCATCTGCAGGGATCATATCTCCAGCCTCAAGCAAAACCAGGTCGCCGGGCACCAGCTCATCAGCCGGAATCGGCCTGGCTTCGCCGTTGCGAATCACTTTGGCCCGTATCACCTCCATTTTTTTCAGGGCGTTCATTGAACTGCGTGCCTGCATTTCCATAAAAAAACCAATCATGGCATTAATGATGATAACCGCCAGGATAGACATGGTTTCTAACCGGTCTTTAAAGTACAGCGAAACGGCTGCGCCAAAAACCAGAAGATAAACAATGGGGCTCCTGAACTGGGCCAGTAATATCATCCATCGGCTTTTTAGTTTTTGCGTTTGGTAAGCATTGGGGCCATAGGCTTTACGGCGTTTCGTGGCCTCATGTTCAGAAATCCCTGTATTGCTATTTGTTTGAGCCAACCCGACCACCTCCGTTGCCGTTAAAGAAAAGGGGTGATCTATTGGGTATTTCATTTACTTTCTTCGCTTTTATTAAAAGTAAGTAATGGAATTTTGCCGTAAAAAGAATATTCTTCAGCATTGGATGGAAAGAATAATTTCTCAAACATTGACCTTGACTGATGGGTAAATAATACAAGGAGTGATGGTTTGCTGGCCTTGATGGCCTGGTCCATATCTTCCAGCAAAGCATGGTTGATGTCTCTTTTGGGGGTTAACAAACTCACTGGATAGGATGCTTTTTTTTGTAGCGTGGCTTCCGCAAGTTCCTTATCAAACGCAAATTCATAGGGGTATGAAATATGCATCATGGCTACACTGGCCCCAAGGGGCTTCGCAAAATCAACTACCTTTTTCAATTCGTTTTCGTAATCGGTCATATCCGATGCATAAAGAATGTGTTTTAATTCTTTTAAATGATAAGAACTTGGTATGCACAAAACAGGTACTGCAGAACTGCTAATCAGTTTGGCGGTATGTGTACCGAATATTTTAGTTAGCGTGCCTGCGCCGCGGGTACTGATGCATACATAGTCACAACTGTGCTTACTGGCATAATCCCTGATCCCATCCACCACATCAACGTTGGATACCAGGGCCAATTGGTAAGTGATTTCGGGCTCTTCTATCGCCTTATAAATTTCGGCAATAAATGAGGATAGTTCTTCAATCGTTTTTTCTCTGAATTGCACAATATATTGATCAAAGGCTTCCGCTGTCCATTTGAAAGGTTTTAAAAGATGGTAAACATGCAGAATAACTAATTCAGCCTGGCGTTGTTTGGCCAGCTTAATAGCAAAGCGAATTGCCGCTTTTGAATTAGCGGATTGGTCGGTAGTCACGAGTATCTTTTCCATGAGTTTTGGGGGTTAGTGGTGAGCTATAAACAAGGGCGCTTCTATATCTTTTATAAGTTTGTCGGCCATACTGGATTTAAACCAGCGGGAAACACCTCCGCGCTGATAGGCCCCTAACACAACAAGGGTATGTTTATTACGGCTTTTAAGAAAGGTGGTCAGCTCTTCCTCAGGGTTACCGTTCAACAAGGCATAGCTTGCCGCCGGATAATGACAGGCAATAAATTCCTTAACCAAAGCTTCATCAGGAAGTTCGGCCACATCGCCGTCATCGGCTACCGAAACTACTTCAATTGGTTTACCGCGCAGCCAGGGCATCATATAGTTGAACATCTTTATTGCATATACAGCCGGCGGCTTGCCATCATAAAGCAGCACTACTTTTTCAATCTCCTGGTAATCCCGGGGTGTAATAAAGACCGGGCATTGCGTTGCTGCAAGCAGCTCCCGGATAAAATGTGTAGGAGGCTGGACACGCACATGGCTGAACGTTTCTTCTACGTTAATTAGCAGCAGGTCGCTATAAATACTTTCTTTAAGTACTTCCTGTAAAGAAAAACCTTGATCGCGATGTATAGCATAGCTGATATGTGTTTTTTTGCAGGCCTGTTCAAAGATACCGACCGATTTATCCCGGGTAGCTTTATCCTTTTCCAAAAGATGTTTAATTTTCACTTCAGACAGCCCGCTGCTCCCGATGAGGTCATCCAGCCGGTAACTGTTATACAGCAATGACTCCAGGAATACACCAGAGAGAAGCGCCCTGCTGCTTTCGGCCAGTTTTATAGCGTAAGCCAGCGTACTATCCGCGAATTTTAATCCATCAAATACTGCGCTTATTTTTTTCATGATTTTGGAATTAATGCAGATGTGTGTTACTTAATTTTATTAAACCATAGGATGGGCAATAAAAACCGGCAGGTTGTTGATCTTGATCAGCAGGTCGGCCGTACTGGCTTTAAACAACCTTGATAACCAATTGCGGCCAAAGGCACCCATGACCAGGCAGGCACTACGCTGCCGCAGTGTATAATCAAACAGCTCATCTTCCGGTTTACCGCGAAGGTCTTTAAAATCGATACGGTGATAATGTTCTTTCAGGTATTCGTACAGTTTTTCTTTCTGATCCCCGCTGAATACGGCATCCTTGTTCGCTTGCAATACGGTGATTTCGGCGTCTTTTAATTCGGGGAATAAATAAGTGAATTGCTTAATCGCAAATACCGATGACGCATTTCCGTCATAGGCGAACAGGATCTTATTGACCGGTTCGGCATGGTGCGGAGCGATCATAACCGGGCATTCAGACTTCGCCAGCAACTCCTTTACTAAACCGGCAGGCACCTCAAGCGGCGAGGATGCAAACAATCCAGGCGGGGTAATAATAATGTCTGCATATCGGCTCTCGCCTATCAGTTCCGCATCAGGAACACCCTGATCGCGGTGTATCTGGCAGTCAACACCCTGTTCTTCGCAGTACCTTTTAAATGCGCTAATATTTTCGGCAACAGCCCGGCCCTTAAATTCTGTTTCAGGTACGTTGCCCGTGTCAATGGTTTCCACAAACACGCTGCCGTAGGCAAATTTTACCCCTGGAACATCTTCTGTGGGTAAATCTTCCAGGAAAACTCCTGTTAGCCGGGAGCCGGTTAGCCGTGCCAGGTAACATGCAAAGGCGGTACTTTGCTGCTCTGTTTTTTCTGCGCCGAGTGCGATCATGATCTTTTTCATATCTTCTATATTTAAGAGGCAGCTTTCGCGAACGTTGTTCACGAAAGCTGTTTGATTGTTTGGTTTCCGTTAAGGGTTAAATGAATTTTCCTTCTCCATTCAATTTTACTTTCATGCGCTTATCGCCGTTTTGCAGCAGCAGCTTAAAGGTTTTATCTGCTTTCTCTTTCTGGTCAAAATAATGAACCTGGTAAACGTCCTCCGAAATATGCCAGTTAGGGAACCGTTGGGTAACGGCGTCCTTTACTGCAGCGGGCAGCTTGGTGTTCTTGAATTTTTCCGCGGTGCGCAGCAGTTTGCCATTTTTATCGTAGGCAGCCAGAATCTTTCCATCGGGGATAAAAAAAGATATATAATATCCGTCATAATCATCGTCATAAAATTCCGACTTTTTCACATCGTAAGCCGCCGCCTTAAACTCCAGCATCCTCACAGGTTGCGCCATCTCGCGGTTATCAGTTGCATTCAGATATTTATAAGTTGATGCGATAATCTTCACTTCGGGGAGGATAACTTGTGCGAATGACCGCACGGCAGCGCCGGTTAAGAGCGTTGCCAGTATAAGTGCTATTTTAAATCGTTTCATGATCTTTAATTTAATGGTGAATTAAAATGCATATTCAGGCTCTTCAACGGTCAGTTTGTTTTCAACGTGATAAACGCCGGGTGCCGCCCAGGCTACGTCTTCCGCATCTTCGCTTTCGGCAAATGAGCGCACTTTACCCGTCAAAACAACCTTGTTGCCAATTGTGCTAACGTTTACTTTGCTGGCATCAACAGTGGCGTTTCTGCGAAAGGCAGCCATGATTTTTTGTTCCATGTCAAATGCGTTTAACTTCGGTTTAATCGTGATCAGGTTAATTACCGAACGCACGCCAGAAAGAGATTGAATGGCCGTTTTGGCATTCACCCGCTGATATTCCCACTCCAGCTCACCTTCCATCGTTACGATGCCATCTTCTACCTTTATTTTAATTTTTTCTTCCGGCACGGCAGAATGCCATTTAAGGGTGTTAAAAACCGCCTCGGCAATCTCCGCATCTGTTTTACCGGCGCCGGGCGATACGCCAATCCGGATATCTTCGGCTATCGCCTTAACACCGGCTACTTTTTTTGCCGCTCTTTCGGCATCTAACTTTTTGGCGTAGGAATCCAAGGTCCCTGACAGGGTCACTATGCCGTTCTTAACGGCAACGCCAATTTCTGATGAATTTAAAAATGGCTGCCATTTCAGTTCATCCATCACGTCTTTTTGAATTTGAATATCTGTTTTCATAACTTCAATAATTAATAAAAGATGTAAATCATAAAGTCAAATAACGACTAAACCAGTGGTAAAGAACATGATGACGGTCAGTATCGGGTATGATCCTGGTCACGTTGGTTGCTTTAAAGCCGAGCCTACTTGCAGAGGCTGATCAGGAACCGGAATAACCGGGGACAGTTTCCTACAACAGGAACTTTGCTCCAGAAAATTCAAACAATGATTCGAGAAATTGTCCCCGTCGCACCGACGAAAAATCTACAGAGGAGCACTCATTTATCGGGATTTGCTCAAAAAAGCTAATATTATCCCTTATTTCAGTGTGATTTGTCTTTTTGCCGAAGTTGATGGCTTTCCTGTCGTTATCAGTATTAACGATAACCGGGCACACTTCTGCAAAAAGATTGCATCCGGTGCAATCCTCTGCATAAATCTGTGATGTATAAGGCGTATAGGGGAAAACCTCTGGCATTGGTACCGGTCGACTAAAACTTTCGGGCGGCACAGCCTGGGGAATAGCCAAAGTGCCCGAAGCAATGCCTGGAATTTTTACCTGGTGTTAATTTTAAACCTTCATCTACCACCCGAAAAAGATCAGTCGTCAATAAGTCTTGCTTATAACCTTGCCGCAATAACAAACGAAATTTGGCGAGATAACTAACTGCTGCTCTTATCAGATGCTCCCAATAGTTTCGCGGAGCTTTTACGCTTAGCAATTCAAGTGAGGTCAATCCTTCACGCTGATGACTGATTATCTGCGGAGCAGCCGGCCGGCTTTGTGTGGCAAACTTTTTCAAAAAAAGCCAGCAGGTAGCCGATTGCCTGCGGTAGAAAAGGAATATAAAAATCTTTAACATTCAAATTTAAGCACAATGCAAAAAAATGTGTTGACGAAAAGTCAAGATATAATTGACGTTTTGAACAAAGTAATTTGACGCTTTAAACAAAACAGGCTGATGCATGGACAGCTACTTTTGTCTTATAAAAACAGCGAAAATGAAATTAAACGACAATTACAACGGAGCCCTGCAGCAATCCCTTCATTCCGGGTTTGGCATTGCCTCCACCGCCCGGGATGTTATCAAAGGAATTGATTTGAATGGTAAAACGGCCATTGTTACCGGTGGCTACGCAGGTATAGGGCTTGAAACGGTGAAAACCCTTGTGGCGGCCGGCGCTAAAGTAATTATACCGGCCCGCGATAGTAATAAGGCCGCAAACAATTTAGCAGGTATGAATAATGTAACCATCGAACAAATGGACCTGATGGATGCTAAATCTATAACGGCCTTTGCCGGGCGGTTCATGGCAGCGAATGATGCCCTTCATATCCTTATCAATAATGCCGGTATTATGTGGGTGCCGCTGCTGCGCGATAAGGATGGAAATGAATCACAATTATCTACCAATCATTTCGGCCATTTTCAGCTTACCGCGGAACTTTGGCCAGCTTTAAAGGAAGCCAATGGCGCGCGCGTGATAAATGTGTCTTCCTTCGGGCATCAGATAGCTCCGTTCAATTTCGAAGACCCCAATTTTATTCATCGCCCGTACGAAACTTTACAGGGTTACGGGCAATCCAAAACGGCCAATAACCTTTTCGCCGTAGAACTTGACTATCGCGGGAAAGAATTTAATGTCAGGGCCTTTTCCGTGCACCCCGGTGCTGTGATCGGTACCGACCTTGCGCGTGTTGCGCCGGTCACTTTATTTCAGCAAATGGGTACCCATGATCAAAATGGAAATCTATTTCCTGATGTAGCGGCCAAACTAAAAAATGTTGCTCAAGGGGCCGCCACATCGGTTTGGTGCGCTACCAGCCCGCAATTGAACGGCATTGGCGGCGTTTATTGTGAAAATTCAGATGTAGCCGAGCTGGATAAAGGAAATATTGAACATCATTATAATGACCCTTCATCCCTGAGAGGGGTGCAGCCCTATTCCGTTGATGCGGAAAACGCGCAAAAGTTGTGGACATTGACGGAAGAAATGACCGCGGTACGGTTTCCGGTTAAGTGACGTTTTTTTAATTTGTAGATTTACACTTAAGTATGACATTTGAAACCAAATATATTACGGCTGACATTAAGCTTTCGGAATTTAAAGGTAAACTCTTTAAAACCGAAGTGATGTTTGAGCACCATATCCTGGTTTGGTTCTTATCCGGCGAAACAAAGATCATACAAGCTGACGCAACGCAAGTGTTTAATGCCGGTGATATTTTTTTAATACCCCGTAACCAGTTGGCTACTGTTATTAATTATCCAAAGGACGGGCGATCACACGCGGCGGTAGCGATGCACCTGACCCAGGAGCGGTTAAAGGATTTTTACGCCAGGCATCAGGCGGTCGGCAGAGCGGAGCCTTTTAAAAAAATCTATAGTTTTTCAAAACATCCCTTGTTGGAAAGCTGCCTGGCATCCCTGATCCCTTATTTTGACTTGGGTGAAAATCTGCCGCCGGATATAGCTGAGCTGAAAATTGAAGAAGCCATTCGAATATTAAGATCGGTGGATAAAAATGTCGACGGTTTACTGGCTGACTTCGAACCGCCTGGTAAAATAAACCTGACGGATTTTATGGAGCGGCATTATATGTTCAATATGACCTTGGATAGATTTGCCTACCTGACCGGGCGTAGCCTGGCCACTTTCCGTCGGGATTTTAAGAAGTCATTCAATGCCACACCGCAAAACTGGCTCACCAAAAAAAGGCTGGAGCTGGCGCATTACCAGTTATCGGAAAAGCAGCGCAAAGCCAGCGATGTATATATGGAAGCAGGCTTTGAAAACCTGTCGCATTTCTCTTATGCTTTTAAAAATCAGTTTGGTTACTCGCCTAACGCCCTATTGATAAAAAGCGTTCCGCGCGTATACAGGTAAGCCGGGCAGCTTGGCAGGGTTGTTTGTCGCGGCTGGAGATTAATTCACAACCACCCTGCCGCTTCTTCAAACCCTTCACGGGTATCCTGGAGTTGGATTTAGTTGACTTCAAAAACCTATCAGCTACCGCAGGAATTTCCGTTTTTAAACTGGCATGATCTTCCCGCCAGGTGGCAATACAGACCTCATTATATTGCGGTTTTTATTGACCTTGCGGAAGACGGGGACCATCTCGCCCTCAAAATAGCTGTAGTAGGTTTAATAAATCCAGAAAAAAGGCATTGGCCTTTTCATCGCAACAAAGATAATTTAGCTTTGTTGTCAAATACAATGGCAAAGATATTTATCACAGGTTCCGCGGATGGTTTGGGCCAGCTGGCGGCCAGGGAATTAGTAAAACAGGGACATGAAGTGGTGCTGCATGCCCGTAATGAAAAAAGAGGGCAAGAGGCGCTGGAAAACTTGCCCGGCGCTATTGATATACTTATAGCAGACTTAGCAGATATGGAGGCCATGAAGACATTGGCCGAAAACGCTAATGCATTGGGGACTTTTGATGCGGTAATTCATAACGCAGGCATTTACCAAACCAGTGCACAACAATTGTTACATGTAAATACGCTGGCACCGTATATATTAACTGCTTTGATGCACAAGCCTGAACGGCTGATTTATTTAAGTTCAGGAATGCATTTATCAGGTCACCCGGAATGGACAGCTAAGCCTTCCTATGCCGATACCAAACTGCATGTGCTCATGTTAGCCAAAGCGTTGGCCAGAAAATGGCCGGGGTTGAAGGCCAATGCCGTCGATCCGGGCTGGGTACCCACCAGGATGGGCGGTGCAGGTGCACCTGATGACCTGGAACAAGGCTATCAAACGCAGGTTTGGCTGGCTGCAAGCAATGAACCAGGCGCACTGGTCAGCGGGCAATACTTTCACCACCAAAAACAGGCACCTTATAACCGTTCGGCGGATGATGCCGGCAGGCAGGATGAACTGCTGGTCAATTGTGCCCGGTTGACAGGTATTTCCCTTTAACCGGCTTATCACCAACCGACCCGGGTCAATGTATTCTAAAATAGCCGACAGCGCATGAACATTTGCGTTCCACTCAAAAGCATTCGGTATGGTCAGGAGCGTATCCGCCTCCTGGATGGTTTCGTCCTTTGCCTGTTCATTACCAGTAAATGTTTGGGCGTTAATTGTTACCTTTGGGCTTTCAATATATTGAATAGCTATGACTGAACTTGCACCTTGTCCGATCTGCCAATCCCCTTATACTTATGAACAAGAGAGCTTACTCGTATGTCCCGAATGCGGGCATGAGTGGAGTTCTTCGGGAGAGCTTCCAGTTGAGGAATCCTTTGTAGTAAGAGACAGTAACGGTAATACGCTGCAGGATGGCGATACGGTGGTGACAATTAAAAACCTCCCTGTAAAAGGTACCTCCCAAACTATCAAAGCCGGCACGAAGGTCAAAAACATTCGTTTGGTAGACAGCGATCACAATATCGACTGTAAGATCGAGGGTTTCGGCGCGATGGCGCTAAAATCAGAATTCGTTAAAAAAGCCTGATCACTGTTTCCTGTAGCCAATAGGAGCTCATCGTTCCGCTCAATTTATTGGCGCCTTACCTGGCACATTTCCCAATGGCTCGCTTGAAGAGGTAAACGGAGTTTGAATGATGTAATAGCCGGTTGTAGGTGCTTTCGGGGTTCTCCAATTGTTTGTGCGCAGCAGGGCCTTCCATTAAATTATAAGCCTCTTTGGTGGTGGTGCTGCACGCCTGGTTTTGAAATTATAGCCGACGGTTAAAATCGCTTGATTGGATCAAGCGATGGATGCCTGGCTACGCCAGGTGCCGGCGTATGGGACAACGCTATGGCTACAATTATTATTGAAGATAGTGACGCATTCCGGATCATTTGCGATAAAATAATTATTTTCGTTCAATACCACCCTTGATTTTGAGCAAGACTAAAAACGGTGCCGGCCAAAACAAAAAAAGGTCATCAATATCACTTTCATAAAAATGAGCGTGTTTTTGAATTATAGAATAAGACACTTAGTTGTGACCCCATCCAATATTTATTTAACCGATACTTTCACTTTCTGGATGATGTTACGCGACGAATTACCTAACTGAAGGATGTATTCTCCGGCTTCTGCATTCCATCCTTTTTTTGTTTCGTCATAAAAAGCCAGATCGCCAACCTTTACATCCAGTTCGACGGTTTTTGTTTCACGGGGCTTTAAAAATATCTTTTTAAAACCTTTAAGCTCTTTTTCAGGACGCAGAACCGAACAAACCGGGTCGCTTACATACAATTGCGCAACTTCGGCGCCATAACGGTTGCCTGTATTTTTGATGGTAAATTTTGCACGGATGGTTTCATTTTTCCCGTAGCTTGATTTATCTGTAGAAAGTTTGCTGACAGAAAATTCAGTATAGGAAAGCCCATAACCAAATGGAAACTGCGGTTGAATTTTCTTGGTGTCGTACCAGCGGTACCCAACCAGTATACCCTCTTTATATTCGGCCGTAGCGTCTTTACCCGGATAAGTATTTAAAGCGAAAGCAGGGGAATCTTTTAACGATACCGGAAAAGTAAATGGCAATTTGCCTGACGGGTTTACAACACCTTTTAATACATCGGCCAGTGCATTACCGGCCTCTGAACCGTTAAACCACGACCAAACAACTGCATGGTTGGATTTTTTGATTTCATTCAGATTATACGGAGCGCCGGCCATGATTACAATAATAGTATTGGGGTTGGCTGCGGTAACCGCGTTAACCAAGGCCTGCTCGCCAAAAGGCAGTTCCAGGTTTTTACGGTCATGGGCTTCACTTTCATATTCACGATTGGAACCGATGCATAAAATGGCTACATCGCTAACTTTCGCAAGCGCTACTGCCTCATCAATCAGTTTTTGATCGGGTTGGTCATAACCGCGGTTTTGTTCATCACTATTACTTGCCAGGTAGTTTGCTTTGTAGCCCTGGGCAAAGCTGATACCGGCCGTTTTACCAAACCTTGATTTTATACCGTCTAATGCTGTTATCTCGTGTTGCGCTTTTACGCCGGCCCCATAACCGCCTAAAGCAAATGTGCGGGTAGCATTATCGCCGATGACAGCAATACTTTTAATGTTACCCGTTTTTAAAGGCAACAAATGGTTGTCGTTTTTTAACAACACGATGGATTCCGAGGCAATATCATAGGCGGCTTTGGCATGCGCCGGTGTAGCGATAGACCCTTTAGGATGGTTAGTACTCATGGAGGTGTGGTACATTACCCACAAAATCCTGCGCACTTTATCATCAATTGTTTTTACCGGAACCTGGCCTTCCTTAACAGCTTTTAGTAAGGGTTGGGCAAAATACCACTGATCATACGGTCCGCTTGATCCCATTTCAATATCCAGCCCGTTGTTGGCCGCTGCAACGGTATGATGCGTCCCCGACCAATCTGACATGACCAATCCTTTAAAGCCCCATTCGTTTTTTAGCACTTTATTTAATAAAAAATCATTCTCGGAACACCAATAGCCGTTCAGCTTATTGTAGGCCGACATAATGGTGTAGGCATTACCCTGCTGTACGGCTGCTTTAAATGCCGGGAAATAAATTTCGCGTAAAGCCCTTTCATCGACTATGGTGTTTACGCTATCGCGGTTAAGTTCCTGGTTATTGGCAGCAAAATGTTTTATACAGGCTGCTACATGCTGGCTTTGAATCCCTTTTACTGATTGAACAGCCAATTGGCTGTTTAAATAAGGATCTTCCGAATAATATTCATAGGTGCGGCCGCATAGGGGCATTCTGCAAATATTGAATGCAGGTGCAAGCATTACAATCTTTTTACGGGCATTGGCTTCCTCGCCTATAACCACACCGTACCGGTTGGCCATTATGGGGTTCCAGGTGGCTGCAATTGCCGAACCATTTGGTAAAAACGTGGCAGAATCGGTTGTCCAGTTAGCCGATGCCCAGTCAAAGCGTTTTATTTCTTCACGTACACCCAGGGGGCCGTCATCGCAGGTAAGCTCCGGAATACCTAAACGGCTTACGCCTGCCGAAGAAAATAACGCGTTGCCGTGAAGCATGTCTATTTTTTCTTTCAATGTCATTTTACTGACGATGCTGTTGATCTTCCCTTTAAGTGCAACCTCGCTTTTGTTTTGTGCCGAAACTCCGCCGGCCACGAAAAATGCCATAAAACAGGCAATGGTATATTTCATAAAATGTTATTTCTTTTCTTCTTGTCGGTGCTATTTATCTGCAGCTGTGATTCGACAGCAGATGCTTTTAACCCCCGCGATATTGCTTTACCATGAATATTGTTGCTACAGATAATGTGGAGATAATTACCAAGAGCGCTGTTGCTGCTATATTAACATGTGATTATTTTTTCCATCCCGAACTGGCAGTAAGCTTTGAATAATTTGATGGCTCCACCCTGCACCGTCGGGAATTTTTTTCTTATCAATTTCCCTTAAACTTTCTATTGTAAACTACCAGCCTGCATTGGTTATGCTGATAAATAAAACCGGTGTGGTGTAAAAAATGCCCGGGCCTTTTGGTAAAAGCCACAGGCATTCATTTAATTGGCGCCTGCCTTGATGGCAACAATAGTACGCTGATCTTTTACTGTATAATTTCGTCTGTCTAAAGCGCCGCCTGTATCCCAAAAAAATGGCAGCATGCCGTTGGATTTCGCTTGCTTCGTAACATAGGTATTCCAATAATCTACTGCGCCCTCGTGCGTTGGCAGATCTAAAGGAACATGCGCGCTATTGTCACGCCTGTAGGCGCCATACTCCCCTAAAAGGACGGGAATTCCCTTGTCGACAAATTTTGTCTTCATTCTATTGAAAGAGGCATCAACATCACTTTCTTCGCCCCAGGTGGCATTTCGTTCAGGTTCGATAGTTGAATGGTGCCCCGCACCCCAATAATAAAACATTTTACCCCAGCTGGCATCATTGTCCAGCAGGCAGCAGAATTGAAACGGCGAGTAATAATGCACCTCAACCATCAACCGGGCTGCCGCCTGGTCCTGCGGAAGGGATGTCATATAATCACTTGTTTTTTCCATGTTGGTAGAAGGGCCCTGAAGCACCAATATCCGATAAGCGTTTTTACCGCCGGTTGATCTGACTGCGTTAATAAAGGTTTGATGATAGGTAGAAAGTATTGCTGTTGCCGCGGCATCATCTGCAGCCGGCTCATTGGCGCTGGCAAACATCAGGTGTTCGTCAAAATCGCGCATGGCCGTTGCAATTTGTTCCCATAGTGCCTTTTGTTTAGCGTTAACAGAATCTTGCTTTACCTTGGTAATGTTATTTTCAAGCCAGCCGCCATCCCAATGTATATTGAGTAAGACATACATATCATTTTTTACGCAATACCCCACCACTTCTTTCACCCTGTTAAGCCAGTTGGCGTCTATTTGTGCAGTTGCCTGGTTACTTAGATGGCCCATGTTCCAGGCACATGGAAGGCGTATAGCGTTAAAGCCCTGCTGTTTTACAAATTTTACATAATCTTCGGTGATAAGCGGATTGCCCCAGCCTGTTTCGCCACCAGAAGCTTCCAGGGTATTACCGATATTCCATCCTAATTTTATTTTAGCGGCCAACTGAACAGCATTACTGCTCATTCCCGTTGCGTCAGCTGCTTTTGGCGAGGTATTATAAGTTGGATAGATAGTGGTTGCCTGCGACACCGTTACCCTTCTTGACTGGCCATTAGACGAACTAACTTCTAAAACGATGGAGCGTGTTAGCCCTGTGGCATTTTGCGACAGCGTTGTTACATGAATGACAGTACTGCCGCTGTTACCAGATGTTGTATTCAATTGCAGCCACGAAGAACCCGGATTGCTGATGTTCCATGTGGCATTGCTTGCAACAGAAAAGTCCTGCGTTCCGCCTTCGGGCGTAAATGTAATTACGGACTGATTAACTGTTAATTCTGCGGCTGGATTATTCGCCTTTTTACAGGAAAAAAAAGAAGCAATCGCAACAAAAAATAATACTCTTAAAAAATTCAATGTTTTCATTTTTATAATATTTAAGCCCTTTTAGCAGAACCACACATTTTGCGCACTTTTCAGACTATTTATGACCAAACAAATAAGGACGACACCCGTCTGAGAAAGTGCTGAGCCGATGAGGCCTAAAAAAATGCCGGGACCTCTCGGTAAAGGCCCCAGGCATCCACTTATATTCAACTAAAACTCTCTTCTTATTTTATTCTTACTACCCTGATATTGTCAACAGCTATCTCAGAAGTTTTGATGGTAGTTGTGCCGTCGTTAATAAATGTAACATTGATAGCACCCGCCCCCTCGGCCCCAAGCAACTCCGTCAGGCTGGCGGCTGGGATTCCCGTACCATTATTTGTTCTGAACTCTGATAGTGGTATGGTTACCGTTTGCCAGCCCTTTGTAGTAAACTGCGTTGTTGAACCGTTGGCATTCTTCCAGGGGCGATAAATGGCCGAATATGTCCAGGAGTAATCTTTAACAATCTGGATAGCACCGGCCGACCATGGCGTAGTTACAGATACTTCAAACTTTAAAGCATAATGGTCCACTGTATCCTTTAAGCTGGCTTTAGGTACCCACTGCGCCCCATTTGTATTGATGGACCGCCCGCCATTCCACCAGGATCCGTCTCCCGCGGGAATGTTAGTTGATTGCAATAGCCCATAATAGCCATTATTACCAGGATAGGCTGCAGAGCTGTTAGACGTGCCCGATCCCCATGAAAAGTTATTTACATTATCATAATTATTCAACACGCCTGTTACAAAGTCATGCACCTTATAAACAGAGGTGGCCGAACCTGATTTTGTTGTAACACTTACAATACCGCCTGTTTGCGTAACACCCGCAGGTACTGCCAGGCTGATACTGGTACCATCATTTGATGATTTATAACTGGTAATATTAATCCCGGCATAGGTAACGCTTTTTATAAAGAAAAAGCTTAGGCCGTTGATTTTAACCGAGTCGCCAGGGTTGGCATCTTCATTAGAAACGCCGGTAATTGTAGGCGCTGGTGCAACAATAGGGAACGAAAACGTAGTTTGCCCATGGTTGGTAACGTACTGAATAGTATTCAGCTTATCTGAAGGTACCGAAGGGAACGCGATAACCGCCGGGATTAAGACGATTGCACTGGTATCTGAAAACCAGGCATCGTTAAAAGAGCCTTTTACCCCGTCAAAATTAATAGCGAGCGCACCTTTTAAATTTTTACCTGAAATTACAACCCACTGGCCCGTGCCTACGCTGCTTAAAAGCGAATCACCGGGATGGGCTACATAATTGCGTATAGCGGTAATTACCGGGGTGCCTTTTGATGGTGAAGCATCCTTTTTACAGCCCGGCTGCATAACAACCACCGCGGCAAGCAAGGCAAGCACCAGGCAGCCTTTAATATGATAAATTAATTTTTTCATGATGTTTAAATTATATCAATGATCAAGAATACTGTTAATAATAAGCTACAGGTTCCTCCAGCAGCTTGGGATCGGCGGTTTGATCATTTGCCGGTATAGGCAGCGTAAATGTTGCAACTGTGGCCGGGGTGATGATCAATCCGTTAGGCGACGGCGTTTTTACGCCTGTAGCTTGACTGTAGGTAAACTGTTGCCTTTTTTGACCGTTAAGAGAATTAATGGCTGCCTGCGGTTTATAGTAAGATAAACGAACTAAATCAAACCAGTACTGGCCTTCAAATGCCAGTTCAATCCGCCGTTCTTTCCAGATCATATCTGGCGTAATACTCGTAACCGTGCTTACCCCGGCCCTGCTGCGTACAGCATTAAAATATTGTAGCGCCTGCTGGTTAGCAGTAGAAGCGTTGTTGCCTAACAAGGCTTCGGCATATACCAGGTATACATCGGCCAGGCGTAAAACGGTGTTATGCTCGATGGACGACCATAGGTCCATAGTAGGCGAATTATTATCTGCAGCAGTACCAACAATGTGTTTTTTAACATTTACACCCGTAGCGGTATACCCGCCATTTGCGGCGTTAAGCTCAGGATATTTATCGCCGGTAAGCATATATGTGGCTTTGCGGCGCACGGAGTCATCCATGCTGTACTCGTTAGCCAAATCAAGGGTTGGGCCAATGGCGCCGCCCCAGCCACCGCCGCCGGTAACCAGGCTGCCGCTGGGGGCAAATTGAGCCTGTATAGCGTTACCTTGCCCATAGCCTACACCTGGCGCCCATTGAAAAGCAAATAATGATTCGGGGTTATCATTATACTGGGTCCTGAAAAGGTTGTAATAGCTTGGTAACAACGTTAAACCACTGGTGTTGCAAACATTGCCGGCGTAATACGCGGCACTATCAAGGTCAGATTGTTTGCGGGTGCCGTTTTGGCCTAAACCTGCCCTGGTTAAATATACCTTTGCCAGCAAGCCCTGTGCCGACCATGTAGTTACGCGTCCTGGCTGATCTGCTCTTGGCAAATTAGCTGCAGCATATCTTAAATCATTTATAATGAATTTATAAACGTCGGTAAGCTTATGACGGGGCACCAGCGGATTTGCTATCAGCTTATCATTATCTTCAATAATTGGCACAGCACCCCATAATTGGGCGATAAAGAAATAAGACGTTGCCCTTATAAACTTCAACTCGCCAAGCGCGCCTTTTTTACTGCTTGCAGCCACACTATCCGGAAGGCTGGTGTTAATGGCCTTTATATTGATGTTGCAATGGGCAACTATATCGTAAAAAGACTGCCATGACTGGGTGATATAAGAGTTTTGACTTGTAATAGAAAAGGTAGTAAACTGAACCAGATCGGCGTTATAAGGCTGCAACATATTGCCGCTCATGATATCGCCAACACCAAGCAATGGAAAATTGTTCCAGTTAGCCCAGGGCTGGGCATAAAGCGCCGCAGTAGCCAATCTTAAATCCGAGCCACTTTTATAAAAGTTATCTTTGGTTATGCCGGTTAAAGGCGGCCTGTTAAGGTAATCCTTTTTACAGCTGCTTATCATGACGATAAACAGCAGTACCATATTTATTTTTATGAGTTTCATCATCTTGAATTTTAATTATTTAGCGATACGTTAAGACCAACTGTGTAAACACGCGGCTGAGCATAATATCCGTTATCAATACCTGCAGCTAAAGGGTTCCAGGAACCAATTTCCGGGTCATAGCCACTATATTTGGTAATGGTGAAAACATTGGTAACGTTAACATACACCCGTAATGACCGTAGTTTGATCTTATTTAAAATGTTGTTTGAAAAGCTGTACCCCAAGGCGATACTTTTACATTTTAAAAACGACCCATTTTCGATGTATTTGTCAGAAAAACGCTGATTGTCGTTACCACTGCTCTGGCTTATCCGCATAATATTGGTAGATGGGTTTGTGATATATACGTTGTTAATATCCGATGCAGAGCCGGTCGGGTCAATCAGCCCGATCTTGGCATAGTTGAGCACAGAAGGGAAATAGCCAAAATTTTGGTTAGGATTCTCGCCGTTTACCTTTATCTGGTTATAAACTTTATTGCCGTAATTGCCCACCATAAAAACATTCAGGTCGAAATTTTTATAGTTAATGCCGTTATTGATCCCGAACTGGAACTTGGGTAAAGGCGATCCTAAAAAGGTTTGGTCACGGGCGTCAATTATCCCGTCGCCATTAATATCCTTAAAAATAACATCACCTACCCAAACACCGCCCGATCCGGGAGTTATAGGTATGGAGCCGCCTCCGTTTTGGGATAGCGCCGGATATTTAGTAAAGTCGGCGGCGTTTTTGTAAATGCCCAATACCTGGTAACCGTAAAACTCGCCGATTGACCGGCCAACTACAGTTTTGGTTACTGAGCCGTTTATTGCGGGGGTACCATCAACCAAAGCGAGTACTTTGTTCACATTCCTGGAAAAGTTAATATTGGTGTTCCAGTTAAAGTTTTTTGATCTCACGTTTTGGGTCGACAATGTAAACTCAAATCCCCGGTTGCCCACCGCGCCTATATTTACGTAAGGCGCCTGCACTGCTCCCGGCGAAAATCCGCCCGAAGCGAATGTGCCGGAGTAGTAAGGCATGGTAAGGCTTAGTAACAGGTTATTTGTTTTGCGGTAGTACGCGTCGACAGAAAATCCTATCCGCCCGTTTAGCACAGACGCATCCAGACCAACGTTGTACGATCTTGTAGTTTCCCACTTGATATCAGGATTACCCGTTGTGCTGGTTATCTGCGAGTTGCCCGACAAGCCGGTGGGGATTGTGCTTAATGTTGAACCATAAGCATATTCGGCGATATTTTGATTGTTTACCAGGCCATAACCAACCCTAAGTTTAAGATCATTAATAGCCCTTACACCTTTAAGAAAGCTCTCGTGGTTTATCTTCCATGCCAGCGCGCCAGAGTAAGTAGTATTCCACCGGTGTGCTTCGGCAAATTTTGATGAGCCGTCATGACGTACCGTAGCCGTTAACAAATACCGGTCATCATAGGTAAAGTTGGCCCGGCCAAAATAGGCTTCTAAAGATCCCTGCCCTTTTACACCGGTATTGGTAGCGGTTGTTGCATCGCCGCTGCTTATCGTTTGCACGTTATTACTTGCAAAATTGGTGCGCGTACCCGAAACACCGCTGCTTTTGAGCAATTGGGCTTCGTGGCCCGCCACTACGTTAACATAGTATTTTTTGGCAAACGTATGCTGGTAAGTTAAATAATTGGAGATTGAATTGTAAAAATTTTGCGCGCTTGTTGCCGTGCCGCTATTGGTGGTTTTGGAGTAAGCACCCATAACATACGATGGATTGAAATAATCCTCAGTGGCAAAGTCAAAGTTTCCGGCTACTTCATTGCGCAGGGTAAGTTCACGGGTAAATTGTATTTCGGCATAAGCATTACCCATTAATTGGTAACGGCTTTTAAAATCCTTTACAATAGTAGCTATCGCAAAGGGATTGGTACCGGTTGCGCCATAAATGTTAGGATCATTGCCGCCCCATGTGCCATCGGGGTTTACTACATTTACATCCGGGGTTTGGTTAAGGGCCTGTAAAATTACCCCGGTATTGGAAGTAGCCACATTTTCGGCCACGTGCGCCATATTCAGGTTTACGCCAACCTTTAACCAGTTGGTGGTTTTGTTATCGATGTTTGCCTTTATAGAAGTTCTTTTAAAATCAGAGCCCAGCGCAATCCCCTGCTGTGAAAAATAGGTACCCGATAAATAATATTTTGTCCGGTCATCACCGCCGCTGATAGCTATATTATGGTTTAGCATTGGCGCTGTACGGTACAGGGCTTTTTGCCAGTTGGTACCTACCCCCAGGTATTGCGGATTGGCAAACTGCGGCCGTTTATCGTAACCGATGATGTCGCTCTTTTCATTCATGAAAGTGGCGTATTGCCGCAAATCCATTGCATCATAATACTTGGGTAATTTTTGCCAGCCCTGGTAACCATCATAGCTGATAAGCGGCGGCCCGGAGGCTCCCTTTTTTGTGGTAATAATAATAACACCATTGGATGCCTGTGAACCATAAATAGCTGTGGCCGAAGCATCTTTTAACACATCGATAGAGGCAATATCCGAAGGGTTTATGCTGGATAGCGGATTGGTACCGTTGCCCGGTATAGCCGACTGTCCGTTGGGCGGTATTTGCACACCATCGATAACGTATAATGGCGGCGCGCCTAAGAAACCGCCCAAACCGCGGATCTGCACGTTTACATCACCACCCGGCTGGCCAGATACCTGCTGTATTACAACACCTGCAACCTTGCCCTGCATGGCCTGATCAAAGGTTGTTGGCTGGGTTTTAAGAAGATCGGCCGATGTAATTGACGATATAGATCCGGTAAGGTCGCTTCGCCTTTTGGTGCCATAGCCAATTACCACAACCTCGTTCAAATCGTTGGTTGATGGTTTAAGCACTACGTTGATAACCGAAGATGAGCCTACAAATATTTGCTGGGTAGTAAAGCTTAAAAAACTAAATACCAGCACATCGCCGGGTTTTGCATTAATGGCATAGCTGCCATCAACACCAGATAAAGTGCCGGTTGCTGCATTCTTTACTTTAACGGTTACACCGGGCAATGGTCCGGTATTATCGGCGCTGGTAATTTTACCTGTAATTTTTATGGTTTGCGCATAGCCCGTGAGGCTTAGCAACAGCATAGCCATTAGCAGCAATGCACCATGTCTTAATCTTTTTCGTAAATTTTTTTCCATGTTAATTGGGGTTCATAATTAATTGATAATTGGTTTGTTTATTTGGTTATTGGTTAGCTTCCCTGCATTGTTTTCCTCCCATCGTATTTATTGTTAAATTGAATTTATTACCTGCGTGCAATGGCCGAATGGCACACTGCTAACACTCAGATCAAATAAGATAATTCATGTAAAAAGCCCGTTATTGTTGCAACAGCCTACGCTGCCCGATGTATGTGGGGTATTACTGATGGCTCCCGAACGATTTTTGGTAACTGCCAGACAGGCAAATAACAGGCGCTAATAAGTACACGTTTTGGCATAATGCTCAGTTTAATCAGGTTATTATTAAAATTGGTTATGTGCCTGCATCATTACATAATGACAGGCCTGCGGCAGCTATGTTGAATTTATACCGCTTTGTATAGGTTAAAACTACAAGGGGTGGCGCAATCGATTGTTTAAAAATAGGGGCACAAATGTTAAATCATTTTAACTAACTTATTTTCAGATAGTTAATATAAAAAATATTGATTTAATGGTAAAAAATCAGAAAAATACCGGCAGGAAGATTAACAAAATGGGCCAAAAGAGAGGAGAAATTGAGGGCTATGCGCCGCAATTATCAGGCTTTATCAGCCTGTTGCCTACTTTTTTGCTGATACGCCGACGGAAGACAATTGAATTCAGCTTTAAAGGATCGCACAAAATACTTCTGGCTTTTAAAGCCTACCTTGTATGATATCTGGGATATGGTTAACTGCGAGTTCTCAAGCAACTGCGCGGCACGCTTTAAACGGATAGACCTGACCAATTCAACCGGAGACTTTCCGGTTAAGGTGAGCGCCCTTTTATATAGCGTAACACGGCTCACACATAATTCGCTACTGAGTTCTTCTACGGAGAAATCGGCATTATCAATATTTTTTTCGATAATCAATAAGGCTTTTTTAATAAAAGCCTCATCGAACGACTCGGGCACCACGTCTGTTGGCTTGGCGTCAAGCTGCTTTTGATAGGTTTTGCGCATATCCTGCTGTATGGCCAGTATGTTTTTCAGTTTGGATAGCAGTATCTCGAAGTTGAAAGGTTTGGTGAGGTAATCATTGGCGCCAGTTTCGAGGCCCTTTAACTGTTGCTCTTCGCCGGTTATAGCGGTAAGTAAAACAACCGGTATGTGCGATGTCCGTTTGTCGTTACGTATTTTGCGGCAAAGGTCTATCCCATTCATTTCGGGCATACTTATATCGCTAACTACCAGGTTGGGGTGCAGGGCCAGCGTTTTTTGCCAGCCTTCCTTGCCGTTTGCGGCCTCAACAATATGAAAAAAATCGTTTAAGTTGTCTTTTAAATAAAACCGGAAGTCCTCATTATCTTCAACCAGTAAAACAGTCAGTTTTTTAGCAGCAGCAACAGCCCCGGGTTGTTGCAAGGCTTGTTCGTCGGTCCCTGAAAGTTCTGCCAGGCTAAGCCCGTCATCGGGCCATTGTCCTTCTGCCTCGGCCGTTAGGTGCACAGGCAGTAAAATGGTAAAATAACTTCCCTGCCCGGGTTCGCTTTCTACATATATTTCACCATTATGCAGCTTTACAAATTCCTTTGTTATTGACAGGCCAATACCGCTACCCTGGTTAACCATAGATCCGGGAATATCGTTTTGAAAAAAACGTTCAAAAATTTTATCCTTTTTATCGGTGGGAATACCTATGCCTGTATCAATAACCTTTATTTCGAGCATTTGCTGCCCGGGTGTTTGTTTGGTTGATAATAATACACTAACGTGCCCGCCTTCGGGTGTAAATTTAAATGCGTTGGAAAGGAGGTTAAATATGATACGTTCTATTTTATCGTGGTCAAAATTGATCACCAGGTTTTCAATTTCCGAGTCGAACACAAACCCGATATGTTTTTTTTCGGCAATGTCTGAGAAGGAATAAGACATATCCTTAATAAAGCTCACGATATCGCCGCTCCGGGCATGTAACCTCAGTTCCTGCACTTCCATCTTCCGAAAATCAAGCAGTTGGTTTACAAGGTTTAACAACCTTTTAGCGTTTCGCCTTATCATATTCAATTGCTCGCCCCGCTCTTTATCGGCATCAATAAGCATTTTATCAACAGGTGCCATAATTAATGATAATGGAGTCCTGAACTCATGACTTACATTGGTTAAAAATTTAGTTTTCAACTGATCAAGCTCCAGCATACGCTTAACCTCCTGCCGTTCCTGTTCAATTAACAGCTTTGCTTCCTGTTTTTCTTTTTCGGCTATAAATTCCCTTCTTATTTTTTGTATTCCGCGCCGGCGTATAAAAAGAAGCGTTCCGGCTATCAGGAACAGGTAAATGACGTAAGCTAAAGTAGATTTCCAGAACGGGGGCAATACCTTAATTTTTAATTTTATATGTATGGGTTTCCATTTTCCCTCCTGGCCAATAGCCCTTACATTAAAAGTATAATTGCCCGCATCAAGGTTGGTATAGGTAGCTTTCCGGGTAGCATTGTCTGCGGTAAGCCACCCTTTATCAAAACCTTCCATCATATACTGGTGCGTTATTTTATTGGGGTTAAAGAAATTTAAGGCGGCAAATTCAATCGTAAACACATTTTCGCTGTGATTCAGCGTTATCTCTTGCGTGGCCGAGATGGCTTTAGATAATATGATATGGCCATCAACTATTTCATTGGCTGCTATACTTTTGTTGAATAGCTGAAAACCGGTGAAAATTAATTTAGGCTCATCTATATTCGGATGTATACTCAGTGGGTCGAAAATATTAAAGCCATGCGAGCCGCCAAATACCAATTCCCCTTTATTGGTTTTTAAGGCTGCATTTATGCTGAACTCTCTGCCCTGCAGGCCATCTGTTTCATCAAAGTTTTCAAATTCAAACTTATAGGTTCCATTGCCAGGTTGCAGTGTTATCCGGCCAAGCCCCTTTGATGTACTTAGCCACATGGCCCCCCTGTTATCCTCCAATACATTCAAAACCTGATTGTCGGGCAACCCATCCTTTTTCGTCAGCGAAATAAAACGGTTGGTTTCAGGGTTCAATATGCTCAGTCCGTCCCTTGTTGCTATCCACATCAGGCCGCGGCTATCCTGAGTGATACTATTGATGTTATCGCCAATCAAACTGTTAGGGTCGTTGTTCTTTTTATTATAATGTATAACGCCATGTCCATTTTTTAATATTTTATCTATCCCAAAATATCCCGCCACCCAAATGTCTCCCCGCTTATCCTCAAACAAAGCGGCTGTATACGGGCACCTGATTTCGGTTTGGCCGAACGGATGATAAAATATATTTTTCGAGCGGTCAAAAATTTCCAAACCGTTATCAAAAGTGCCTATCCATAACCGGTTTGATGAATCTTCCAGGATATTCCACACCCGGTCATCGGCAATGCTTGTGGGAACCTTGTCATTATGTTTGTAGTGAATAAATTTTTTTCCGTCAAAATGGTCCAGCCCGCCAAAATACGTACCGATCCATAGTTGCTGATCATGGTCGATACATAAGCTTACAATAATATCACTGCTAAGGCTATTCGGGGCTCCCGGATCGTGCTTATACTGGATAAACTTGCCTGTTTTGCGATCAAAATAAATTAAACCGCCTCCATTGGTCCCAATCCATAAATTACCGTTTTTATCCTCAACAAATTTGTTAACATCTTCAAAAGTAACACTCCGGGAATCTGAGGCAAAGTGTCTGTATAACGGGAACCTGATAATATTTTTATGATAATAACTTACTCCTTCCCTAAGAGTACGGGCCCACATAATGCCTGTATTGTCCTTGTAAACAGATGCAGTGTTTTGTGCCAATGATTTTGCATCATCTTCCCTGTTCAATAAATAAGTGATTTTGCCACTTTTTTTATCCAATATGTTTATCCCGCCATGATCAGTGGAGATCCACATGAGTCCGTCGTCGGCCTGGATAATATTTGTAATGATGTTCGATGTAAGTGGTGTCTCTGACGATTCTTTTGCAATCTGCCGGAACCGTCCCGTCCGGGGGCTGTAATAATAGGCGCGGGAGTCTATATTTGGGTTAAATACCCAAAGATCGCCGTCACTGTCAATAGTTATTGAGTAATTTCTACCCTTATTATTAGCTGCCTTTCTAAAAATATCGGTATGATACGTAATTGCATTGCGTTTTATGTCAAATAGCTCTACTTCACCATCGTTATATGCAAGCCATATATTGCCGCTTGCATCCTGCACAATGTCTGTAACGAAATTTGAATATAATGATGGGCTGGAATTTTGGTGATGATAATAACGCGTGGCAGTTTTTTTCAGCTCATTATACCTGTAAAGGCCCGAATCGGGGCATAAAAACCAGAAGTCGCCATTCCCATTGTGAAGTGTTTTGGAAACTATCGGATACCCCGGAAGTTTGAAGGGATAGACTACTGACCATACCTCATTGTTAAACTGCTCCGTTTCGGGGTCATAAAAGGAATATCCGGCCCGGGTTGTTATCCATAATTTTTTTCCAGGCCCTTCACAAATATTAGTTACATAATCATCATTAATGGAGTATTTGTTATTTACATCGTGCTTAAATACTTTAAAAGTATAACCGTCATAACGGTTAAGGCCCGAAGCCGTACCGAACCACATGAAGCCCTTGGGGTCTTTAAATATGCAATTAACCTGGTTGTGAGATAGTCCGTTACTTATATTGAGCCGCGAAAACTGGTATTGGCTGTTTTGTGCAAAATTGTTGGTGTAAGCAAAAAACAATGCTGAAACGACAATATAAAGTTTTACGCGCATTAAAAATTAGTTGAAATCTTCGAAATCGGGAACCTGGCCCTTTAGCAAGCCGGTATACTAAGGTAGTATAAAAGTAAGATAAAGTTGTAATTAAAGGGATAAAAGCAGGGCAAAAGCATCAAAATAGATAATGGAATGAGCTTATGTCGTCGGTACGATTAAACATCAAACGACACCTTTTTTTATCGGCTGATTGTGGTTAATTATCCACCTGCCGAAGGGACTTATATTGGCCAAAAACAGACATAAGTATCAGGATGCGCCTAAATTGTGCTATCAGTTTAGTGTTAACCATATTGAAACACAAAGCATTAATTATCAAATATTTATAGATATTTTACTTAAAATGTGTTAAGTTGTGTTAACCCAATTACATGTGTTTGCCCTGGAGATAAAAGTCTCAGTTGCTAACCATCACTTTAAAAATGAACAATATGTTGTAGTTACCCTGATCTTCAGCCTCAAGGAATATTCACTTTAAGTATTATTAGGCTTCCTAATATGGTTATCGAAAGACGATAGACACTCATTTTCGATACCGTTTTATCATTTTTCTTTCAGCTAAGGTGGCTATTTAGCCAAAATCCTTACAGACTCCATATTCTTTTTGACAAATTAACATTGAGCGCCCTATTTTCTAACTTTTGTGCCCCCATCATTCATTTATTTCTTCTGTAGTTTTACTACTCAATTAATAAACCTGTTAACAATTCAAATATTGCTAAATAAAATATACCTGTTATTCCAACGGCTGTGTTTTGTTGACTTTGATTGTATTGTTTTCATTAATTATCTACCTGCTTCGGAAAAACAAGATTTAACCAATTAAACAAATAAACCGGTTCGGACCCGTTTTATCCTATCGAAAAATGAAACTACTGTTAAACTCTGCCTTATGCGGAATGTCAACTGCTTTATTATTAGCTTTTTTAATACCCTACTGGCTGAAGGTATTTATAAATACAACTATTTATAACACTATCCATATAAACCGTAAAGGCAAAACGATATATATCCTTGCTTTACCTGGCTGTTTAACACTTTCAGATGCAATTAACCAATTTATTAATAGCGGCAAATTTATATGCCGCCCAGTTTAACCATTTTTTTATGAAGAACACTTTAAGTTATTTTTTATGCATTCTCGCAATTCCGGCATTTACAAGGTGCACGAAGCAAAAAAACGTTTCTCCTGATGTTATGCCGCTCGTTAAAACGAGCACCAAAAAGCTGACCGCCACCAGCTATCCCAGTTATAATATTTCGCCGCTTCCCCCCGATCAAACCGGTGTTGCAAGTACGGCAACTCAGCTTGCTGCAAAGTTCCAGTTAGGTTGGAATATTGGCAACACACTGGAGGCAACAGGCGGCGAAACCGCATGGGGCAATCCTACAGTAACCCAGGCGCTTATTGATCAGGTTAAAAGAAGTGGTTTCACCGCGGTGCGTATCCCTTGCAGTTGGGACCAGTTTGCTAACGCAACCACGGCTCAAATTCAGCAAACATGGCTTGACAGGGTGAAGCAGGTTGTTCAGTACTGCGTTAACGACGGTTTGTACGTAATATTAAATATACACTGGGACGGCGGATGGCTGGAGAACAATTGCACTACCAGCGCACAGGCAGCCGTTAACGCCAAACAAAAGGCTTTTTGGGAGCAGATTGCTACTCAAATGCGTGGTTTTGACGAACATGTTATTTTTGCGAGCGCCAACGAACCCGCCGTATCAGATGCTACAGGGATGGGAGTGCTGCTTTCTTATCATCAAACGTTTGTAAACGCAGTAAGATCGACAGGCGGGCACAATAGCTACCGGGTGCTGCTTATCCAGGGGCCATCTACAAGTATCGACTACTCAAATACTTTAATGAATACCCTTCCCACCGATCCGGCCTCCAATCGCCTGATGGTTGAAGTGCACTATTACACTCCCTTTAATTTTGCCGGTTTAAGCGCGGATGCAAACTGGGGTAATATGTTTTATTATTGGGGTAATGGATACCACTCTACAACCGATGCTTCACGAAATGCCACCTGGGGCGAGGAGTCGGATGCCACTGCAGAGTTTCCGAAGATGAAAACAAAGTTCATTGACAAGGGCATTCCGGTTATATTGGGAGAATATGGAGCTATCCGCAGGCTGCAAACGCTTTCGGGAGATGCATTAACATTACATGAGGCCGGCAGGGCTTACTATATTAATTATATAACACACCAGGCTTTGCAATACGGCTTGCGCCCATTTTATTTTGATGATGGCTCGACGGGGAATAATGCATTCAGAATTATTAACAGGCAAACTAACGGAGTTGCCGATCAGCAAGGTTTAGCCGCTGCAGTACAAGGCGCGCAAAACGGTACATCCTCAACCATCCAGGTTGGACAGGTTTACCAGATTTATAACAGGAACAGTTTTAAAGCTTTGGAGTTTGCCGGCTGGGGTACTGCAAATCAAACACTGGCCGACCAATGGGATTATTTAGCCGGTGCAAACCAGCAATTTAAAATAGAAGATGCCGGAGGAGGTTACTATCGGTTAACCCCGATGCATGCCACCGGAAAATGCTTGGAAATGTATGGCTGGAATACCAGTAATGGTGGGCAGGTGGATTTATGGGACTACAACGCCGGTGCAAACCAAAAATGGTCAATTCAGATAACCGACAACGGATATTATAAAATCATCAACGCAAATAGCGGAAAGGCATTGGATGTTGCAGCATCTTCGCTCAATAACGGCGGCGCGCTTGACCAATGGACCTATTCCGGAGGCCGTAATCAACAATGGGGATTTGTGAAAATATAAGATAAATACAAAGCGATCAATTAAGTTATTTCACCAATCGCCAAAAATCTCTAATGCCTCTGTTTTAAATGAGGTATTAGAGATTTTTTTAATATTAGATGCTGACGGCTTAATTCGGTTGACCCCAAAATGGTCTGAAATAAGGATTAAAACAGAGCACCGATACCTGGGCCAGAAACAAAAACAGGTTCAGGATAAACAAAAACAAATAAAGACCAAAGCCACCATCGTTTCCGCGATAATAGGAACATCAAAAACTCAGCTATAATTTGCATAAAAATTTTTAAACGTTTTAATTTTTAATAATAATCGTGAATTACCGCGAACTAATAACGGCAGATATAACAAAACCCGGCTAGCACGCAACACGATGCAAACCATAGCGTTACCGATAGGCCCGAATTATTGAGCATCCTGGTTTATTTTATTGCGCCTTTATACTTGCTTGGATTAACGCCCGTGTGTGTTTTGAAAAATTTACTAAAGAAAGCTGATCGCTAAACTGTAGTTGTTGGGCAACAGTTGAAACAGAAAGGCCCAGACTTTCCGCTTCAGTCTTTTCATTTCTCTGTTTTGTAGCGTTAAACCGTTTATTACGCAGCTTGCCACAAAATCGAGTGACAGTGGTCTTGGCATTGAATGTTTGTTTACAATGCACACGTTTTCTTTGGATCGTGAAATTTGAACTCATGTATTTTAAATTTCCACAATCTAATTATCCACATTAACACTCTCTCCAAGAAAATCACTGTAACGATATCCGTTGTTGTTTCTCCTTAAATTGTAGTATTCTGTGGCATTTAGTATCGTTTAGTGCTATTTATTTACCGATAGTTACAACGATTTTAAGTAGCCTAAAAATGAGAAACAAAAGATAATTTCAGAAGCCCAAAAGCAACGAAATTACTTTATAATAGTAATAAAAAGCATAAATATACCCATTGGTTTTATTTATAAAAAACCTGATATCATGATATTTAGTAAAACAAAATGGCGATTTTTACTTTCTGTTTTAAATTTCAACTAATTAATAATCAATTAGTTATATCTGATACCTGCCCAATACATAAAACAACAAAGCATTGATTATCAATTATTTATAAATTTTAAGTTACAAAGGGGTAACAAAGACATAATATAGAATAAAATGTTAATAACTCATAATTTTTTATTGATGGTTAATAGGTTGCTAAGCTATCAAACTATAAGCTGTATTTCGTACCCGCTTGTTTCTTTCCGATAAGCACTTTTCTATAAGATTTTGAACTGGAGGCTATTTAGATAGGGTTCTCAGGTTATTGCTACTTTGATCAAAATGATATCAGGTTTCGCCGATACCGTTTAAAGAATTCGATCTGACATTAACGGAATATCGTCTTAATCAAACAAGTATTACGAAATATCATAATAAAAAAAAGGAACTTATTCGCAACTACCTATAAATAAGAATATTAAAATACTGGGATTTTCTTTGAATCGCGACGGTAAATAAATTAAATTTCCATGGAATTCATTGTTTACATTGTCACCCGAATTGTGTTATTGATTTGCCTGGCCGCGATCATTTATGTTATCACCGCACCCGAAGAAAAAATATCTGACAGTTCAGATATTTGGTAGCAAAGGTTTAATTAAATGACACAGAAAAAGCCGTGGAGTACCCTACAGCTTTTTCTATAACGAATAGCAAAATATACTGACTAACCTTAAACAGCGCCTTTTAACAAACCACCTTCGGCCCTAATGGCAGCACCATTGGTAGCCGAGGCCAGCGGACTGGCTAGGTAAGTGACCATGTTTGCCACTTCGTCGGTGCTCAGGAACCGCTGGATAATGGAAGTGGGCCGGATAGTTTTAAAGAAATCTGCTTCCACCTGTGCAATAGTTTTGTTTTGATCTTTGGCCAGGTTATCAATAAAGCCGCCAACGCCTTCTGATAATGTGGGCCCCGGCAGCACAGAGTTTACAGTAACCGCGGTACCTTTGGTTAATTCAGCCAGGCCGCGGGCAACTGCCAACTGGGCGGTTTTGGTCATTCCATAATGTATCATTTCTTCGGGAATCTGCACGGCCGATTCGCTCGATATAAAAATGATCCGTCCCCAGCCATTATTTAGCATTTGACCGAAATAAGCACGGGACAAACGGATACCGCTCAGTACATTTATTTCGTAGAAGCGCAGCCAGTCTTCATCGGTAATATCGGCGAAAGCTTTGGGCTCAAAAATGGCTACATTATTGATCAGGATGTCTACCTGTGGTAATTGACTAATCAAATTGTTAATAGATTCGAGGCTCTTAAAATCAGCAGTTATGCCGCTTACCTTATCATTGGCGCTTTCGGTTTTAATTTGTGCTACTGCTTTATCCACCCGTTCTGTAGTGCGACCATTGACAATAACTTCGGTGCCTTCCTTAGCTAATTGAAGAGCAATGGCATAACCTATACCGGCGGTAGAGCCAGTGACCAGCGCTTTTTTGTTTTGTAACTGCAGATCCATAATGTTTAAAAATTAATGCGATATAAAACTAATATTGTTATTTACCTGAGAAAACATAAGCCAGATGTATCCGGCCTATGCTTGCCATGCTCAACATCGTTGAATTGGTTTGAACCTTCTTATTGTACGCCCGTATTGTGATAACTGCCGCCTGTTTAACAGCTACATAGGCCCAATTGTTGAAGCCCGGGCTTAATAATTACTTCATTAAAAATGCCAGCAGGTCTTTTTGAACCTGCGGTGTGTTTTCCTGCACCACCCAGTGGCCCGAATCTTTGATGACAGATTCCTGCACGTTAGTAGCCACCAAGCTGATGTGTGTTGCCAGGAACGCTCCGGCAAAATGATCTGAACCCATAGCCAGCACAGGCATCGGCAGTTTTTTCTTGGCAAATTCAACATTGTCTTTGGCGTCCTGGTTAAAATACCCAAACCAATGGAATGCACCGGTGGTAGCGCCGGGTGCAGAATAGGCCCTGATAAATTCAGCTGTCTCTGCCTTGGTAAAAGCGTTTTTTTGAAAACCTACAACGGGCCAGAAGTCGGTAAAAAATACGCCGACTTTACCGGAAACCAATTCTCCCGCATGCGACTGTGCAAAAAAACCAAACCACCAGGCCTGGGCTTTAACCTGGCTCCAAACAGGCTCAATGCCGGGTAACAATGCATCCATCAAAACCAGTTTTTTTATATCACCTGGATACTGGGCTGCATAAGCATAAGCCACCATCAATCCGATGTCATGACCGGCGAGGTTAATATGCTGATAGCCCAATTTTTTCATCAGTTCATGCATATCCACTGCCATATTCTTTTTATCGTAACCACCGGCTGGCTTACCCGATTCACCAACGCCGCGCATATCGGGTGCGATAACGGTATAGTGTTTTGATAACTCGGGCAGCAGCCTGTTCCACATATACCAATTTTGGCCAAACCCGTGTATCAGCAACAAGGGTTCGCCCCTACCACCTATCACGTAGTGAATTTTTACATTGTTTACAGTAGCGTATTGGTGTTTAAAATTTAATGGCGGATTAGCCGGGCTAACCGCAAAAACATTACCCATTAAAGCGGTGAACAGCAGGGTGACTAACAGCTGCTTCATTGTTGTTTTGATTTTCATAGTTTTATAGTTTTATTGTTTTTGATATGGAATTATGATTATTTATTCTTGTTATTGCTAATGTCTTTATAGGCATTAGGGAGGTTGAAATTGTAGTGCAGCCAATTGAACAGCACATAACCTTTATCGAACTCTTTCATCGGCACCGCCGTTTTGGTTTGTTCCAGACTCAAGTCTTTGTCAACCGCCGCTTCCACTTCGCTTTTTAATTTTTCGACGTAATCAATCGTATATTTAATACCGGCTTTATTGGTAATGCGGCCATGGCCGGGAATAATAGTGGCATCGTCAGGTAAAAAGTCGTATACTTTTTTGAGGTTAACGACAGGCTCCAAAAAGACACCATCGAATAACCAGGGGATAGCAGGACTTTCAGCGATGAAGGGGTTACCGGCCCAGAATATCTTTTGATTGGGCATCCACACAAACAAATCGGCCTGAGACTGCGCAGGGCTAATGTTCAGAAGTTCAACAATCTTGCCACCGCCCATATCTACCTTAAGATCACTGTTCTTCGGGATCACGATATCCGCCGTCCGGAAAATAGTATTTTCAATTTCCCTGCCGGTGCCGAAAAGCCCGACCATAAATGTTTTAATGCCATCATAGTTTTTTGAAAGGTTATTCCTGGCAAATTCATTTTGAATGATGCGGGTAGAAGGAGGAAGTAAGTAATTACTGAAACAATGATCGCCATGATCGCTGGTGTTAACCGCATAGATAATGGGCTTATCCGTCACCGATCGGATGAGTTTCACTTCCTGGTCGTAAAGCCGCTTAGTCATCATCACCTCGATCAGCAGCACCCCTTTATCTCCGACGATAAAACCACCTGTAGTAGCCTGAGGAATACCTTTAGTTGTTTCTGTTTCTGCAGTAGTCGGGATGATAGCGTAAATATCCGTTGCCACTTTGTGCAGGCCGAGGGTGACTTTATTGGCGTCCCAGATAGGCACCACGGGCGGCATTTGGGCAAAAACGCTGCTGCTGAGCACCAGGCAGGCCGTTAACAATCTGATAAATGTTGTTTTCATATTGATTTGAACTTGGTTTTTATCTTTGGTAAGCTCCGTAATAATTAATTGGCGACCAATCTGGAATTGCGCGCGCTATTGGTGGGCACCGCGCGGCATATTTACCAGCAGCGTATACTATGTTGCCGTTAACAATGGTTATCAGCGACGAAATATGCTTTACCTTTTCTGGAGTTGCACTAAAATAATCGTCAGAAAGAATGACCATATCGGCATACATACCTTTCACAAGTTTGCCTTTAACGTCCTGCTCGCCCGAGCACCATGCGCTGCCTGAGGTATAAAGTTTTAGGGCAGTGAACTTATCCAGCACCTGGTCTTTTGGCCAAAACTGCATACCTCCAATGGTTTTACCGGTTAGCAACCAATGCAAGGCCATCCATGGGTTATAGGTTGAAATACGAGGCGCGTCGGTACCCATACCCACAGGGATGCCCATAGCCAGCATTTTTTTGATGGGCGGCAACTGGGTTTTAGGCTGCCCGTACATTTTGTTATATAGTTCGCCCTGATAATACATGCGGAACTGTACGGCTATCCCCCCGCCCAACGCTTTTACACGGGCCAGTTCAGTATCAGTGATGGTTTCGGCATGGTCAAAGAACCAGCGCAGGCCATTAAAAGGCGTATCTTTATTTACTTTTTCAAACACTTTTAGCATACGGTCAATGGATTCGCCGTAGGTAGCATGCAGCCTAAATGGCCAACGGTTTTTAACCAATAACCGGATAACCGGCTCCAGGTCGCTTTCCATTTCCGGGGCCAGTATTATGCGCGGTTCCAGAAAGTTCTCAAAGTCGGCACCCGAGGCGATGAGGTTTTCACCGGCTCCTTCCATCGCATAGCCATTGGCCATAAGGATATGATCATTCTTATTTGGATAAGTTTGCCCTATCCATTTTTCGTAATCGGCTAATTCCTTACCTTTTTGTTGCGCAAATAAATAATAGGCGGTGCGTACAGTTAGCTTCCCGGCCTTGGCCAGCGCTAATGAGGCATGGTAATCGGCATCATAATTCTGTGATCCGCCGGCGGCGTCTATAACACTGGTGATACCGAAGCTGTTTATCTCGCGATAGAATTGTTCAGAGCTATTGATCCTTTCTTCGGCTGTCAGTGTCCCCGTTAGGGCAAGCGTGCGGTAAATAGCCATCGGGGTTTCTTTGGCATACAAAAGCCCCGTAGGGTTGCCATCCTTGTCCAGTTCAACTATACTGCCGGGATAGCTGGTGTTTTTATCATAACCCAACACTTCAATGCCTTTTTTATTTAAAAAAGCTTTGCCATACAAGTAAGTGATAAATACGGGCTTATCCGGCACCGCCGCATTGATCTCGTCTATAGTAGGCTGTCTTTTTTCGGCAAACTGAAATTCGTTCCAGCCGCCAACTACTTTTACCCAGGCGCCGGGCGGTGTCCTGGCGGCTTGCTCCTTCAGCATTTCCATGGCGCGTTTAAGCGTTTTAATGCCGTCCCATCGCAGCTCCATATTAAAGTTCAGGCCTTCCCTGATTGCATGCATATGACTGTCATTCAGTCCCGGAATAACGGTTTTGCCGGCAGCATTAACCAGCTTAGTTGAATTACTTTTATAGGTTTTAAAGATAGCCTGGGTACTACCTGTCGCCAGGATTAAGCCATTTTTTACAGCAATCGCTTGTTTAAATTCGCCCGGACCGGCCATCGTCGCTATTTTTCCGTTGTAAACTATCAGGTCGGCTTTTTGCTGAGCTGCAGCTGTTAGCAACGTTACCAGGAACAATAAGGTTAATAATTTTTTCATGGTCTTATTTTTTTGTTAACCAGTTTAAAATATATTCTGCTATCTCCTGCCAGCCCGGCTGGCCCAACACAAAATGGTTTCGCCCGGGGAATTCCTTGTAATCGGCCACAGACTGGGCATGGCTGTATTTTTTATAGTTTGTATAGTTGAGCGAGGCCGGAATGAAATTGTCTTGGCTACCGGAGAGAAAAAGGAGTGGTGCGTGCGGCTTTGCAAAATCCACCTTGGCAGCAGGCGTTGTGGCATCGCGCACCAGCAGCTTCGACTCCGGCACCAATAGTTTGTAATAAGCATCCTTTTGCACTTCGTAAGGCATACCATTTGTGAAAGCATATTGCCATTCGGGGAAAGACATCAGGTAGGTTTTACTTGTATCGGTAAAAAAACCCAACGCAGGCCACCCGGCTTTATAAAAGGAGAACTTGAAAGTAAATATGCCCTGCGGCTGAAGCGAATGAATGGCGATACCCGCTGCTGCCAGCCCGTTTTGCAACAATAACTGGGTGATAAGGCCGCCCATAGAGTGGCCAATCAGGATGGGTTTTTCCGGCAGTGACTTCACAAAGTCCCTGAAATAAGAAGTCAGCTTATCCAGGCGCTGGCTGGCAACATCGGCATCGGGGTGTAGCTGGCGCAATGTGCACGCGGGGGCATCTTTGTATGGCCAGGCCGGTGCAAATGTTTGATAGCCTCGTTCTTCAAAATAGCTTTTCCATTCGGCCCAGCAATCACTACTCACAAAGGCGCCGGTAATAAATACCACGGTTTTTGAATTAATTTTTTTCATGATTGGTTTAGATTTATTGCACTACCGGGTTGACAAGTAAACCATCGTTAATGGGGATTTTTGTACCTGTGATAAAAGAAGAGTTACGGGAGTTTAGATCTCGGTGGCGTGATTTATAACCGGTTACCGCTAACGCTGATGTTACCTTGTTAATCGTCGACGAATTTCTGCCGGTAACTAAAACGGTTGCATCTTTTGCTTTAAATAGTTTTGCCGTAGCATAACCCATGCCGCTGTCCGCGCCAGCGACGATAGCTATTTTTTGGTTTAACGTGTTCATGATTTATGATATTTGTTATGAACCACCTGGTGCAATCCAAAAGCCACTTATCTAACACTCTAAAAATCAACAACTTATTTCATGTCAACATATCTCATTGGCGGTATGTCGTTAAAATGCCCATGTTTTGCAACGAAATAAGGTAACACAATCCATTTTGCCGTTAGTAGGTTTGCCGGCTATCATCATATGTTAACTGCTTAGTCCTAATATTCTGTTGGTAATTAACACCCCCCGATAGCCAACCTGGGTATCAATGGTATGGATATATTGATAGGAACCGGTAAGCATGTCATAACTACAATCAATCAAACTGACGCGCGGTCGTTGATGGCAAAGTTCTCACCGTTTTGGGCGCATTGTACCTCGCCGCTTTTTAATGGTAAAAAATCGTCGGTGTATCCAATTTGATGGAGGCGGATCACCCAGTTGGTTAGGGATGAGTTCATTTTTTTAAGAGAGTGCTTTTTCATGTCATAATTATTTCCTTTATCAATGACAAGCGCTATTCCACCTATTTAAATAACTAAAAATCAAATACTTACAACATTACAACTGCCAATAAAAAAACGACATGTCGCAATTTCCGTCCCCTCTTAACGATATGTAGTTAAATTAACTGATAACCTGATGGTTATCTGCTAACTCAATATTGCCTTGGGCAACAACGCTATTTCGTAGAAAAACCGGACAGACTCCGAAATAAAGCGATAACCTCCACAGTGTCAAAACACAAACAATTGATTTTTAAATAATTACCAACAAGGCACTACTATTGATTCTTTAGCGAACAATGAATAACAAAAATTAGCTATTTCTAAATTCATCGCTCAAACCGCTCTATATCCTTACACCTATGAAAGCCATTGCAGCCCTATTTTTCAGTATAGTTTCCTGCACCTGCCTGGCGCAGGAAACTTCCTTTAAACAATTGCGATACGATGAAAATTACACCTATCTCGCAAAAGACACATCAGCCAATTGGTACAACCGGTTAAAATTTCAGCCTGTGTCTCAACATAAAGCTGCTTACCTCAGTTTCGGTGGCGAGGTACGCTACCAATATTTTCATTTTGACAACCAGGACTGGGGAGCCGCACCAGCGGATAAAGACGGCTTTATTTTAACCCGGTACCTGGGGCATGTGGATTTTCATGCCGGCAAGCACTTTCGTACGTTTGTGCAGCTACAGAGCAGTTTGGCCAGCGGCGAGGCAGAAAAACCGTCGCCGGTAGATCAAAACCTACTTGATCTGCACCAGGCCTTTGTTGATGTGATGACTAAGGACTTAACGCTTAGACTTGGCAGGCAGGAATTATCTTACGGATCGCAGCGCCTGATAGCGGTACGCGAAGCGCCAAACAATAGGCAGGCATTTGATGCAGCTAAACTGATGTATTGCAGCAAAAATCTCAAACTCGATGTATTTTACTCGTACTATGTGCCTGCCAAACCAAATATATTTGATGATGGCTTTAACAACGGAACGCAGTTTTGGGGCGCTTACGGGGCCTTTACCCAAATACCTGTAGTCAAAAATTTCGACATTTATTACCTCGGCATCCATAAAAAGGCGGCTACGTTTGATGACGGGAAAGGGGCCGAAACCCGCCACTCCATAGGTACACGAATATGGAGAACTACACCTTACTGGCAATATGACCTGGAAAGCCTCTATCAGTTTGGTAATTTTGCAGCTGGCGCTATTTCGGCCTGGACCCTATCAGCAAATATTTCGCACACATTTTATCAAACCAAGCTAAAGCCACAAATAGGGTTAAAAACGGAAGCTATCAGCGGGGATAAAAATTATGGCGACGGCAGGTTAAATACGTTCAATCCATTATTTCCCAAAGGTGCTTATTTTGGTCTTGCAGCATTGATCGGGCCCTACAACTTACTGGATGCTCACCCATACTTTCAGGTTAACCTGACTAAAAAATTGGTATTTTCGGCAGATTACGATTTATTTTGGCGCATGAACCGTAACGACGGGCTTTATGCGGTAAATGGCAAGGTCATCTATAGCGGTAAAGCAGGTAGTTCAAAGCAGATAGGCCGCCAGCTTGGGGGCGCGCTGGAATATACCATAAACAAGTACCTGTATTTACGGCAGGAAATAACATGGTTTAGCGCCGGCGACTTCCTGAAAGAAGCCGGGCTCGGTAAAGATATTTTAATGGCGGGCAGCACCATTACGCTGAAATTTTGAGCCGGTAATATTAATAAGATGGAAACTGAAAAATTGGTTAGGAATACAACGTTGCTATTATGCTTTGCAGCCGGGTTTTGTGATACGCTTACTTTTGTTGCCGCAGGCGAATTATCTTCGGCCCATGTTACCGGCAACTTTATTGTGTTTGCTTACGACCTTATTAAGCATAATAACCCGCATGACTGGCAAAAGCTGCTCACCTTTCCTGTTTTTGTGCTGGCCGTAATGCTGGGCGGCCGTATAGGCAAAAAATCGGCTAATATGTACACGCTGATAATTTTGGAAGGACTGCTGCTACTTATTAGCGGCATACTATCGGCGCTGTTGATAAGCGGCGGGCAAAATACGGGCTGGCAGGTACAACTAATTGTAATACCCCTTGTAACGGCTATGGCGTTTCAAAATACGTTTGGCAAGCTGTATAGCAAAGCTACCTATGGTTTAACAACAGTAATGACCGGCAACGTAACCCAGGCTTCCCTTAATTTGATAAAAGGCATAACCACCCGCCCGGCAGATGCCGAAACATGGATAAGCTTCAAAAAACAGGCTACTTTAATTATTGGCTTTTTAGCAGGATGTTTTGCAGGTGCGCTTATGGCTAAACACTACGGGTTGGTTTCGGTTTTGCTGCCGGGCGCAATGATGCTGGCCTGGCTGGGAGCAAATAATCTGTTTAAACAAAAAGCGGCCTGATTTTGCTCCCTGCCTACGTACCAAAATCTTTCCGAATTCCCAGCTTTTTCATTTTAGAGTTGAGCGTGGTTGGGGGGATATTCAATAAACCGGCCGCTCCGCCTTCTCCCCATATTTTGCCATTACACTTTTTCAGCGCTGCCAGTATGTGGGCACGTTCTCCTTCAACCATGGTGGTAACCACGGTTTCGGCAGGCATAACAGCTATAGGTTGCTCTAACTGGGTGGGCAACACCATGCTATTGATCATGTCATCGCGTGTTAGCAGTACATTACGCTCTATTAAATTTTCCAGTTCGCGGATATTGCCCGGCCAATGGTAACGTTTCATACTCTCCAAAACCTGCGGGGATATACCGCGCACAGTTTTACCGGTTTTACGGGCGTAGATGTTTAAAAAATGCCTGGCCAGGTCGGCAATATCCTCTTTTCGTTCGCGCAACGGGGGCATTAGTATAGGAAAAACATTGATGCGGTAAAAAAGATCGAGTCTGAAACGACCCTCGGCCACTTCTTTATCCAAATTACGGTTGGTAGCCGCAATAATCCGTACATCAGTTTTGATGGTAACACGACCACCAATGCGTTCTATTTCTTTTTCCTGCAATACCCTAAGCAATTTTGATTGCGATTCCAGCGGCAATTCGCCTATTTCATCCAAAAATATAGTGCCGGTATGTGCCTGTTCAAACCGCCCTATTTTTCTTTCGTGGGCACCTGTAAATGCACCTTTTTCATGGCCGAATAGTTCAGAATCAATTAACGACGTGGGTAAAGCCGCGCAATTTATCCTGATGAAAGGTTTGTCTTTTCGCAGTGATAGTGAATGAATACGCTCTGCTATTTTTTCTTTGCCGGTACCGCTTTCGCCCAAAATAAGTACCGATGAATTTGATTTAGATACCTGGACGACATTATCAAACACCGTTAACAACAAATGGCTGCTGCCAATAATACCACTGAAGGGATTTGGCTGTTCTGTTGTTTTAACCTGCGGGTTTGGCGTATAATTACCCGGCTTGTTAATCAGTGGACTGTTAGGAGCATGCTGCATGCTTTCCATAAAACTGGTTAACATAAGCTGCAACCTATTGCATAGCACTAAGTGATCGGCCTGGTATGCGTCTGGTCGGCGGCTATAAAAATTAAAATAACACACTTTGCCATTGCTTAATGAAATAGGCATTGACAAATGCGACTTTAAGTTGTACGTATCGGCAAACAATTTTTTTAACGAAGGTTTTTTCAGCAAAACTTCTAATTCATTTTCGTCATACCAGGTTGCTATCAGGTCGGTTAGGTCATTAGCCTTTAGTTTGGCCAGTTCATGCTGCTTGTGGTTGGTAACAATCATCAGTTCTGTACCGCCTATCAGTTGGTATTCATCAAAACCTATCCTCGAAAAGCCGATTTCATAAAAACTCCCGGTATCCTCCTGTTTCATACCCACCGACAAAAATTCAAAGGGAATATAGGGTTGTAAAGTTTTGCCCATCTGCAATATTTTATGCTCCCAGCCAATTGTTGAAGCCAGTATTTCGGCAGCTTTTTTTTGTAATACTGCAATTTGACGCAGGCCATTCTCCAGTTGGTTTTCATAGCGGTACATTGCTATATCCAAGGCAATCAATACATCTTTTTCGCGGAATGGCTTAATCACAAACCCATACGGATTGGTAATCTTTGCGGCCTCAAGTACCTTTTGGTTGGAGTTGGCCGAAATATAAATAAACGGGGTATTCATTTCGGTTAAACGATGTGCCAGATCTATACCTGTAAGCTTCCCTTTTAAATAAATATCCAGCAATACAAATCCCGGCGCAAATTCATCAATCATTTCCAGCGCTTCTGGCACGCTGTCGGCAATACCGCAAACGTCGTAGCCTGCAGTTTTTAAAATATTGCTTAATACATCTGCAATAATAAACTCGTCCTCAACAACAAGAATTTTTTTCCGATTCATGACATTCTAAGTTAGTGTTATTTCTGTTTTGCTGTAACCCTGTTAAATATTTCTGTTTTAAAATCAATATTTATTATACATCCCTGTTCGCTGATGATATCAAAACTTCCGCCCAGTTGCTTGGCCAATCCCCGCATTAAATTTATACCTAACGATTCAACTTTATTTATATTAAAGGCAGCAGGCAGGCCAGGCCCGTTATCGGCTATAGTTAACTGGTTGTTCCCGTCAGCTTTACTAACCAGTGAAATATAAATAGTACCGGCCTCATCGGGCTTGTAAGCGTATTTAATGGAATTTGTGATGGCTTCGTTCAGTATTAAACCAAGCGGTACTGCCTGCGCCACGTCCAAGTAAAGTTCATCTATTTGTTTTTCAAACAAAATGCGGTTATAAAGGCCGCAACTGTCTTTTAAATAACCGATCATTTCATCAATATACTCCTGCATACAAATCAGGTCGAGATTTTCGGACTGGTAAAGTTTCTGGTGAATCAGCGCAATGGAGTGCATCCTATTTTCGCTATTCTGTATGGCGGCCAGCGCCTCGTCATTATCAATATAAGCCGATTGCCGCTGCAACAGCCCCATTACTATTTGCAGATTATTTTTTACCCTGTGATGGATCTCTTTTAGTAGCCATTGCTTTTCTGCCAATAACTTGTCTTTTTCATTTACAAGTGCGTTCAGCGCCACGTTGGTTCGCTGTTTTATCCTGTAACTATTAAAAATCAAGCACATCAAAAAAATAAGCAGCACGCTAATTGCCAGGGTAAGGTTGCGTGTATTGTTGGCCCGTACCGCCTTTTCATGTTGCAGCAGGCCTTCTTTTGTTAAGAATTTGATATTGCGTTCCTTTTGGTCAGTTTCATACTTAATCTGCAGCTCCTGAATTTCCTTGCTTTTATTACTATTAAAAATAGAATCGCTAAACTGCTTAAATAAATATTGATGCTGTAGTGCCAATAAATAGTTCCCTTTTGCCGAATCAATTTTATACTTTATAAAATAAAAGTCCCTCGACCGTGTAACAGCAGCACTTTTCGAAATTTCTTCATCAAGATAAAATGCAGCTCTTTCAAATTTTTTTTGTGTTATATAAAATTTGGCAATATCATACTTGGCCAAAGAAACAATCTCGTCTGCTGTGGTCTTGGGGTACAGCCTCATCATTTCAACGTAGGCAACCTCTGCATTTTTATAGTCTTTCAAAGCTTCGTAACAATAAGCCTTTATTTGTGTAATAATAGCTTTATCGTAATTGTCATCCGGCGGGTGTCTTTTTTCGATGCCAATTGTAAGGGCAAGCGCTTCCGAATACCTTTTCTGCTTTATTAACCCTTTAACAATAAACCCGGCTGTCCTGTATTTTTGCTGGAGTGGTAAATTTAGGTTTTCGCGCAGTGCCAGTGTTTTTTTATACCAGGCAACACTGTTATCGGTTTGCCCAAGCGCATCGTACACCTCGGCCAATTCGCCAAACATAGAAGCTTGCCTTACACGAATGTTGGTGGTATCATGGCTTTTATCTATCCGCCTTATACTTTCTAAAATATAAAGCAGGGCTTTATTCATATTGCCACGGTACCTGTTTATATGGGCCAGGATAAAGTAAATGGCCCCCATATTGCTAAATGAGCTATTCCCATATTTCTCAATGGCTTGTATGCAATCTTTTTCGGCCAAATATATAAGGCCGAATTTAAAATGTCCATGGGCCAGATTGTATCGGGCCATAATTTCACGCTGCCTGTCATTGGTAGCTATAAATAAAGTAATAGCGTTGTTATACGCGCCAATTATTTCCGTTACTAAATTTGCGGGCACAAGGGGCCAGTTTGCCAATTCGGTTGTTTTACCAAACCTTTCCCATGTTTTTGCTTCCTGTTGTTTGTTGCCGTTTTTTTTATAAAAATCTACTGCTTGCATAAAACATGCCTTTCCGCTATCGAGCATATTCTTCGAGAGGTAAACTGTACCTAAACTGCACAGGCTTTCTAAGCGGCCAGACCCAGCCTCCACATGTAGCTTTGTACTTAAGCTGTTCTCTCTTTTAAAAAAAACGAAAGCGCTGTCGAGATCGGGCTTGTTTAACCTGAAGTGCCGCTCAAGGTAATAGCTGCCAAGTTGGTGAAGCATGTTTAGTTGATTGGTATCCGGCCTTGCCGTACGTAATTGGGCAAGCAGGTTGCTTACCTTATCCTTAGGCGCCGTTTGGGAAAAGCATGGATAGGTTGCAGCAATAAATAATGACAGAAGAACCGTCGCTTTAAACATAATTTATTGTTAATAGCCAATTGCTTCTGCATCCGGCAACTTGTTGATGAAGTTTCCCGGATCTGCTATTAAACCTGGCTATAATTTAAAATTTAAAATCCATTACCTCGATAATTATTGCCGTTCCGGCGGCAAGTTATAACGGACGGCAATGCTTATTCATAAACCTTGCCACAACTGAGCGTGATAGCCGCCGGATTTTTATTAGCAAACACAATTATAAATTGAGATGTATTTTTATTTCGCGGCCTACGTAAAATATGTTACCGTGTAACGATGGCAGCGATATTTAGCTGTTAAACAACGATATATCGTTGTTTAACAGGTGTTGTTTTATAATTTTAGCGTGTACGAACTGCTATTATTATAACCAGTCCATGATCATTTGACACCGATAATTTCCCACCAAGTTGTTTGCTTAACCCCCGCATGAGATTAAACCCCATCGAATTCATTTTCTCAAGGTCAATGTCAACAGCAAGGCCCCGCCCATTGTCGGCTATTGCCAATAAATAATCGTTTTCCCCGGTTTGCTCAAGGGCTATCCTTATATAACCATCCCGATGACCATTAAAAGCATATTTGATTGAATTGGTAATAGCTTCGTTCAGAATAAGTCCCATAGGTACTGCTACATTTACTTCAAAGTTAATATCGGCAACTAATTTCTCAAACCTGATGCGGTTGCCCAAATCAAAGCATTCCTGCAGGTACCCAACCATATCATTTATGTAATCATTCATGTTGACCAGCATTAAACTATCTGACTGATATAACTTTTGGTGTATAAGGGCTATTGAATGCATGCGATGTTCGCTATTGCGAATAGCTGCCAGCGCCTCTTTATTATTAATAAATGATGATTGTCGCTGAAGCAGGCTCATTACTATTTGCAGGTTGTTTTTCACCCGGTGATGAACCTCTTTTATCAGCCATTCTTTTTCTTCTAATAAACTATCTTTTTCGCTCACTAATTGGCTCAGTTCTTTATTCTTACGATCTATCTCAATAGTCTTTTTTTGGTTTATGCGGTAACTATTGTAAAGTAAACCAACAACTATTAAAAGCATACCTATGCCTATCAATGTAATATTGCGTGCGTTGGTGGCGTGGTTCGCCTTTTCATACTGTAATTGCCGGTCTTTGGTAACAAATGCAAGGTCGCGCTCTTTCTGCTCGGTGGCATATTTTATTTGCAATTCTTCTATTTGCCCGCTTTTTGTGGCATTAAAAATCGAATCGTTCAACCGTTTATACTGCTGAAAATATTTAATAGCAGACCAGGTTTTCCCAGCAGCAGAATCAATTTTAAAACGCATCAAATTGATATCCCTTTCTCGGGATAAATTAAAATTCCCCTCGTGCAAATCTTTCAGGTAATAAGCCGCCTTGCTGTATTTTTTTTGTTGTACATAAAAATTGGCAATATCGTACATGCCATAGGCCGGAAGGTAAGGAACATCGGAGTTTCTGTAATAAGCCATCATTAGGAGGAAGTATTTCTCGGCTAACTTATATTGCATAAGCCCATCATAACAATAGGCTTTTACCTGGGCGGCCATACCCTTTACATTACCATCTTTAGGCGGATGCTTTTTTCCAGATCTATAATGTAGCTGAGCCCTTCGGAACTGCGCCCCTGTTTGTTGAGGTTAAGCACCAAAAAACCAACCGTACGATATAAACCCGCCGGTGATGTGTTAGGTATATTTTCACGTAACGCTAATGTTTTTTTATACCATTGTATGCTTTGATCTGTTTGGCCCAGTTCGTCATAAATCAGTGCCAGTTCGCCATATAGCACATCTTTATTAACTGTATCGCGTAACCGTTCCATGCGGTTCATCGCTTTCAGCAAATAAAAAAGCGACATATTATTATTACCTTCATTCCTGTAAACCACCGATAAATTTGCATACAGTATATTAACTTCAGCAAAACGGGAGTTTTCAAATTTTTTAATGATATCTATAAATCTTTTCCTATAACGCTGACGATAGCCTCCGTCATGATAAGACATAGTTATATAAATCTCCATCTTAATAAGAGCCGCAGTATCTCTCACGGATTGCAGTATCTTTATACCGCGATTAAAATACAATTCTGCAGTTTCGGCTGCTGATTCAGAATTTCTTTTACCTGTATCTGTCATTTTATTTAACACATTTGCACCGAATTTTACCCAGGTTTGGGCCTGCTTAGTAGTTTCCAGCTTTGCTTCATGTGCCTGTGCGACCAGGGCGTAATATTTTTCTGCAACAGGCATATTATTGCGTGCCAGGTACACATTACCCAATTGCAAATTATATCTGCTTGCATCTGTGCTTCGGTATGCTACTTTAGCCATCACGAGTGCTTTGTTTAAATAGAACTGCGCACTATCTAAATGATTTTTTTGATTATAATGCGATAAATAGTAAAGGCCCAATCGGTATAAAGCATTAATATGCGATGTGTCAACCTGGTGATGAGCTGGCTGCGTGTACAGTTGCTCCTTTATCTCCTGGGCGGGGCAAAACTCTGGTAAAATCAGCAATAAAATTGCTATCAGGAGTTTAACATATTTGCTATCGACAGCCACAGTTAGCCAGCAGTTTTTGGGGCTATTCGCCTCTCTGCCTTCTTGTTTGGCAAGGCCTGGTAACTGATGACCCATCGAATTTATTTTCTGAAAGTTAAGTCGTTAATGAGTTGGTGGCGAACGTGCTTACCCAAATAGCATACCAATATAAACATTTTTGTTTCCGGGCGTCATAAGAAATATATCACGTGATTCAAAAAATCGATTTATAGCATACCGCTAACCAATAACAGCATATTCATATATTTTATTGATTATCAACCAATAATTTTTAAAAAAAATAAAATCGTTCTTCGTGATGATTTAAAAAAGTCAATCATCATCACAAAATAATAAGCGGGCAAAAAACCAGGAAATTTACTGTAATTAAGAAACCTAAGATAGATTGAATTTATTTTTTTTACGGCCTACTTGCCGATACAGAACTTACTAAATATATTTTCCAGCAGATCATCCGTAGTAACTACACCGGTAATCTCGCCAAGGTAATGAAGCGCTTGTTTAATATCCATCGACAGAAAATCGGATGTTATACTCCCGTCTATCCCACCAAGCACCCGTACAAGGGCCTCCTCTGTTTTTTGTAGTGCCTCCAGGTGGCGAATGTTGGTTACCATGGTTTCATCGCCGCTTAGCTGGTCTTTAATGGATGAGGAATAGATGCGTTGTTTCAACTCATCGATATGTTGTTTTTCTTTAGCTGATATGATGGTCAGCTTATCGCCATGCGGTAGGGCTGTTAGCTGGGCATCGGTAAGCAAATCGGCTTTATTGGCTACCAGCAGCATGGAAATTCCTGGCTTTTGCAGGCTTTCAATGTCGTTGTTCAATTCTTCGGTAGTAATTTCAGCGGCATCAAACACGTAAACCAGCAATGCCGACTGGCTTATTTTTTCCATTGTACGCTGTACCCCTATCTGCTCAATAGCATCAGTGGCCTCGCGGATACCGGCGGTATCTATCAACCGGAAATTGATGCCCTGGATATTAAGCACCTCTTCAATAGTATCACGGGTGGTACCAGGGATATGGCTTACAATGGCCCTTTCCTCGTTCAGGAGCGCATTCAGCAGCGTCGACTTACCAGCGTTGGGCCGGCCGGCTATAACTGTATTTACACCGTTCTTGATGGCATTACCCAGTTCGAATGACTGGATTAACCTGCCAACTATTTTGGTTATCTCATGAATGAGGTTTTTCAGCTGGTCGCGGTTGGCAAACTCTACATCCTCTTCTGCAAAATCAAGTTCCAATTCAATTAGTGATGCAAAATTTACCAGTTGCTCGCGCAGGGCTTGCAGCTGGGTACTAAAGCCTCCACGCAATTGTTGTAAAGCTACCTGCTGTGATGCTTTGGAATTGGAGGCTATCAAATCGGCAACAGCTTCGGCCTGCGATAGGTCAAGCTGCCCGTTCAGGAAAGCCCGGAGGGTAAACTCGCCCGGTTTGGCCGATCGTGCTCCCTTTTTGATAAATAGCTTTATGATAGATTCAATGATATAGCCCGAGGCATGGCAACTTATCTCTACAACATTCTCGCGCGTGTATGACCGTGGGGCAACAAACAGCGACGCCAGTACTTCATCCAACACCAGGTCGCCATCAACAATATGGCCGAAGTGGATGGTATGCGAGGCCTGTTTGGTTAAATCCTTACCCTTCCACACACTATTGGCAATAGCTATGGCATCCGGCCCCGAAAGGCGGATAACCGCAATAGCGCCAATCCCGTTTGGGGTAGCAAGGGCAACGATGGTATCTTCGTGGTGAGTGGTGAGTGGTGAGTGGTGAGTGTTCATAGTCGGTGGTCAATAGTCGATGGTCGATAGCCCATGGTAAAAGGACCAAAGCACAAAAGTCGCAATTTAAGATCAATCTTCCTATCATCCATTTGTAACCTAACTATGGACCATCGTCCATGGTCTATGGACTAAAAAAACTACCTTTGCCGCCACTATGGTAACTTTTTTTGAAGCTTCGCTCGATACTATTTCGGTACATCATGTTGGTAATCCTTTGCAGGATGAGTTATACGCCTTGTCGGATAGTCCGTTGGAATTGAAGGATGAGATTATTCCTAACCTGCTGATGCAGTACTTTTTAAAGCCCTTTGAAAAGGTTAACGAAGTTTATCACCTGACACACAGCAGCGGCGACCTGGCGCTTAACGAGTTGCATAACTTTGCTACCCAGGTGTTTGAGGATCAGGAAAAATTTCACGAAGCATCAGAAAAAATTGCCAAACACCTGTTTAAGGTTACCACACACCCCAACATTAAAGGTGGCGAGCTGTACGTGGTTTACTTTAACAGCGTACAAATTGAAGGTAACCCGTTGGATACCATTGGCATATTTAAATCGGAAAATAAAGAAACCTACCTGAAAGTTTACCCGGATAAAGGTGGTTTCCAGGTTGATTATGAGCAGGACGCCATCAACATTAACAAGCTGGATAAAGGGGTGCTTATCTTTAACATCGAGAAAGAAAACGGTTATAAAGTAGTGGTGGTTGATAAAACCAACGGAGGCCAGGATGCGGCCGTATACTGGAAAGACGATTTTTTACAGCTCAAGATCCGTAACGATAGTTTTAACCAAACCAACAATACCCTGGGCATTTACAAAAACTTTGTTACCCAAAAACTCGACGATCAGTTTGAAATGAGTAAGGCCGATAAGATAGACCTGCTTAACCGGTCGATGAGGTACTTTAAAGAAAAGGAAACTTTTGATATGGACGAATTTGGCAACGAGGTAATAGGTAACCCTGAAGCCATCGAATCATTCAAAACCTTCAAAAACCAATACGAACAGGAGTTTGACAGCCCCATTGGCAACACCTTCGAAATATCCGGCAATGCCGTAAAAAAACAAGCCCGCGACTACAAAAGCGTTTTAAAGCTGGACAAAAACTTCCACATCTATATCCATGGGGATAAACAACTCATCGAAAAAGGTTTTGACAATGATAAAGCGATGAACTTTTATAAGGTTTATTTTAAGGAAGAGGCGTAGGGTTGGTTGATTAAGTGAGTGGTTGATTGGGTTAAGTGGTTGACAGATGATCAGCATTTTAAACTTAATCAACCACTCACCTAATCAACTCAATCAACCACTCCACCAAAAAACCTATACCGCCTCTACCCTCTTCAAATGCAAATTACTCACCGGCTTAACCACCAGCGGTATTTTTTCAATGCGGGTTTCGCTGGTATCCAAACCAAAGGCTTTGGCTTCTGACTGGGCCAGCTTTTTAATGGCGAAGTAGCTGTTCAGGATAAACCCTTCGCTCACGCTGAACAGGTTATTATAGCTCAGGAATTTTTCCATAATTACAAACCTGAAATCGGCCGGGATATGATATTCGTTAAGGGATGGGTACTTGCTGGCAATATCAATTTCCTTACGTTTCACCATATCCTCAACCACGTTGCGGAACAGCACATTTACCCGCGGCTGAATCCTGAAACCTAAACGATATTCGATACGAATAACCTTACCGGGCTCAATATGGTCAACACTATACTCCATGGTGTATGGCTCGTCTGTACGTTCAATGTGCACAAACCAATAGGTATCAGCACGTTTAGGGCGGCGGCTCATAATGGAGTAAATGATCTTTTCTTCTATCTGTTTGCTGTTATTAGCTTTAGTTAGATAGATTAAATGTGTAGCGTATTTATTTACGGTAGTATCGGCACTAAGTGCATTTAACAGGGGTAATTTTTCTTTAATATCTACAAAATGCAGGAAACGGTTATTAATCTTCCTCGCCCTGAACCAAACATACATGGTAAATATCAACCCAACTTCAAAGCCTACAAAGAATAACCTTTTAACTATTTTAACCGCATTGGCTACAAAAAACGAGAACTCAACGGTTAAAAACAGACACAAAATAATAGTGACCAACCACACCGGCCAGTGTTTAACATAGCGCATAAAATAGTACATTAAAACGGTAGTACTTAGCATTGCAATGGTGATACTAAAGCCGTAAGCAGCGGTCATGGCACTTGATGTTTTAAAATACAACGATACCAGGATACAACCTACACAAAGTATCCAGTTGATGCTGGGGATATAAATCTGTCCGCGAATGTTAGATGGATATTTGATAGTAATGCGCGGCCAGAAGTTCATGCTCACCGCCTCGCTGATTAGTGTAAACGACCCGCTGATTAAAGCCTGGCTGGCAATAATAGTAGCCATAGTAGCTAATGCAATACTCGGGATCAGGAACTGGTGAGGCACTATCTCGAAGAATGGATTTACGCCTGTAAAATTCTTGTTTGGTGCCTGCGCCAATACCCATGCACCCTGACCAAGGTAGTTAATAACCAGCGTGGTTTTAACAAATATCCAGCTTACCTGGATATTTTTGCGACCACAATGGCCCAAATCGGAGTATAAAGCTTCGGCACCAGTGGTACACAAAAAAACCGCGCCCAATAACCAAAACCCTTTGGGATGATCCATTAGTAAGCGCGCACCATAGTAAGGATTCAACGCTTTGAATATACCAGGAGAATGCATCACCTGGATGCTGCCTAAAATGCCAAGCATCAAAAACCACATTAGCATAATAGGACCAAAAGCCGAACCAACCACTTTGGTGCCAAACTGTTGGAAAAAGAAAAGCAGTATAATTATCGCAATTACTATAATCAAAATAAGGTTATTACCAGGAATGATAACATCCGAAAAATAAGGTACCAGGTTCAATCCTTCAATAGCTGAAGTTACAGATATTGGTGGCGTAATTATACCGTCAGCAAGCAAGGTGCCTGCGCCTATAATAGCCGGGATAGCCAGCCACTTGCCGTAGCGCCTTACCAGGGCATACAAAGAGAAAATGCCACCCTCGCCCTTATTGTCGGCCTGTAGGGTTATCACAATGTATTTAAAGGTGGTTTGCAAGGTAAGCGTCCAAAAGATGCAAGAAATGGAGCCTAAAACCAGGGCCGGATTTACTTTCCCGCCTTCAACCAGCAGGGTTTGAAATACATATAGCGGGGAGGTACCGATATCGCCAAAAATGATACCGAGCGTAACAATCATGCCCGCAAATGTGAGGTGCTTAACGTGTGAGTTCATTTAATAAATAAAAAAATTAGGGGATTGAAAAGGTGACAATACTGTTGCCAGGAATTTTTTTTGCAGCCACTTTGAATATTGACCGCCGCAACAAAGAAATACTATCGCCATAAACTGTTTTTAATAACGAACCCTCGTATTCAAAACATATGCCTACAGGGCGATTATAAAAACTAAAAATCTGTATTACAGATAATTAACTGTAAAATATACGAATTTATAAATATCGAAAAACCTATCATTTTGATAGGTTTTATCAGAATGATAGCAAGAAAATTAACTCGTTAAAATCAATAAAATCGCATTGCCACAACCGTTAGATTGTATTTAACTTTGTATTTTAAAAACTAAGCAGTATGAGTAACATCCATAAAAAGGTGATATTTAAACACCTCCTGAAAACAATCGTTACCATTGGTCTTTTAACAACCATAACAACGGCTTTTGCCCAAACAAATGACACGGATACTTCTACAACTATTACTGCAGACGTTAAAAGCAAAATTTTAGCCGAATCAAAAGATGGTGGCAGGTTTGATTTTTGGACACCTATAAAAGGCCATGAATATGATGGCCAAAGGATTCAAACGGGTGCAAGTACAAAAGATAACATTTATGCTACCAACCGGGAAATTGCAGTTATAAAATGGGCATATGCGCTTAGTAAATCAGGCATCAAAAAAAGCGACATCATCGGTTTTTATGAGGAATTAAAAGGCAGAAAGATAAGAAGAGACGAGATAACCTTGATAGATTTTGGGATCAAAAAGGCGGCGAATTAAAATGAGGGCTTAAAACTGCACGCCCCACCGTTCCTCAATGCCCAAACCAAACAGGGCAAAATCATACTTCACCGGGTCGAGCGGATCAAACTCCCTCAATCGTTCTGTTAGTTCAAGCGCGGTTTGCCAATCGGTTTGTTTTCTGGTGATGAGCAGCAGTTTGCGGGAAACCCTGTCTACATGCAGATCGAGCGGACAAATCAGGTCGGCAGGTTTGATACGGTTCCAGATGCCGAAATCCACACCGTTGTCGTCTTTACGAACCATCCAACGCAAAAACATATTGATCCTTTTACAGGTTGATTTTTGCGAAGGCGAGGATACATGCTTTTTTGTGCGATGCGGATAATCGGGCAGCGAAAAGAAATAGGAACGGAAGTGATTGAGATGATCTTCGGCCCCCCAGCCCCCTGAAGGGGGAGTTCCTTGATTAGGAAATTTAGCCGCTTGTTCCCCCTTCAGGGGGTTAGGGGGCTTCGGCATAAATGCATCCTCCAGCGAATCAAAATTTTCATAATGATACCTAAAAAAGCTGATGAAGTACAGTGTATCGATATCGTTAAAAGTGCGGTGCTTAAAGCTCAGCAGCTTTTTAAGATCGGGCTCTTCGTGGTTGATGATAAAATCATAGGGTGCCCCATCCATCAAGGTTATTAGTTCCCGACACTTTTTGATGATGGTAACCCGCTGCCCCCAGGCCAGGGTAGCTGCCCAAAAACCCATGATCTCGATATCCTGCTTTTTGCTGAACATATGCGGGATAACTATAGGGTCGTTCTCAATAAATTCGGGGCGGTTGTACTGGGCAACTTTAGCGTCGAGGAAGGATTGCAAAGCCTCCAAGCCCCTCCCGTCCCCTAAAGGGGATGCTTTTAATTGATCTAACATACCGAACTATCGTTCCCCCTTTAGGGGGTTAGGGGGCTAAGCGCCTGCTTTATGTCTTCCAGTAAATCTTCAATATCCTCAACCCCTACGCTTAAACGCAGCAGGTTATCAACCACGCCGGCTTTTTCGCGTTCGGCTTTGGGGATAGAACCGTGCGTCATGCTTACGGGGTGGTTAATCAGGGACTCTACACCGCCTAATGACTCGGCAAGGGCAAATACTTTAAATGATGAAGCAATACGGAAAGTTTCCTGCAGGTCGGCATCTTTCAGTACAATAGAGATCATGCCGCCAAAATCGCGCATCTGCTTTTTGGCAACTTCATGATTTGGATGGTCGGTAAAGCCCGGCCAGTAAATTTTCTCGACTTTGGGGTGTGTTTTCAGAAACTCGGCCACCAGGCGACCATTTTCACAATGTGCCTTCATGCGCAGGTGTAGGGTTTTAATACCCCTGAGCACCAGGAAACTGTCCATTGGGCCGGGTGTGGCACCACAGGCGTTGTAAATAAACCAAAGCCTTTTGTACAGGTCCTCGTCGTTCGTCATCAGGGCACCCATTACCACATCGCTGTGGCCGCCAATATATTTGGTTACAGAGTGCATTACCAGGTCGGCCCCAAGGTCGATAGGGTTTTGCAGGTATGGCGAGGCAAAGGTATTATCTACCACAAACAGCAAATTTTTCTCTTTGGTTATTTTGCCTATAGCCTCAATATCCACAATTTGCATAGTTGGGTTGGTAGGCGTTTCTATCCAAACCAGTTTGGTGTATGAGTTGGTGTACTCAGCAACAATTTCGGGATCAGACAGATCCAAAAAATGAAACTTAATGCCATAGTGAGCATAAATTTTTGTAAAAATCCGGTACGAGCCTCCATACAGGTCATTCCCGGTAATCACCTCGTCGCCGGGCTGTAATAATTTCATCACGGCGTCTGTGGCGCCCATTCCGCTTGAAAAAGCCAGGCCAAATTCGACATTTTCCAATGCGGCCAAACAGCCCTCAAGCGCTTTACGGGTTGGGTTGGTACCACGCGAGTATTCATATCCCTTATTATCCCCCGGCGATTTTTGCCAATAGGTAGATGTCTGGTATATCGGCGTCATGATAGCACCGGTGGTTGGATCGGGCTCCTGCCCTGCGTGTATTGCTTTAGTTGCGAATTTCATGGTGTGTGCTGTAAGCACAGTCCATAGTCGATAGTCTATGGACCATAGTAAAAATTAAATTATTTCATAGCTATGGACTATCGACCATCGACTATGGACTCTTCTAATATGCCCGGGCAAACAAAACTCGTTGCGTAGAGGGCTTACCGGTAAGGATACACTTCCCCTCTTCCTGTTTATTATCCAAAGGTATGCAACGGATTGTCGCTTTAGTTTCCTCTTTTATTTTTTGCTCGGTCTCCGGTGTTCCGTCCCAGTGGGCGCTTAAAAAGCCTGGTTGTTCATCCAGCATGCGTTTAAACTCGTCGTAGGTATCAACCTCGGTCATGTTTTCGGCGCGGAAATCAAAAGCTTTTTTATAGATATTGTTCTGAATTTCTTCTAACAAAGCTTCAATATGCTGGGCCAAACCTTCCTGGTTAACGGTATTCTTGGTTTTGGTGTCGCGGCGGGCCAGTTCAACGGTTCCGTTTGTCATATCGCGGCTGCCAATGGCTACGCGCAAGGGAACGCCCTTCAACTCGTACTCGGCAAATTTTGCTCCGGGGCGATGGGTATCGCGGTTATCAAACTTCACAGAAATACCTTTGGCCTTTAGTTCTTTCTTTAAAGAATCTACATAAGCCGATATATTGTCAAGCTCTTCCTGGTGCTTGTAAATAGGCACAACTACAACTTGTATAGGCGCCAGCTTTGGTGGCAATACCAGCCCGGCATCGTCACTATGGGCCATAATTAAAGCCCCTATCAAACGGGTTGACACCCCCCATGAGGTTGCCCAAACAAAATCCTGTTTGTTATCGCGGGTGGTAAATTTTACATCAAAAGCCTTGGCAAAATTCTGCCCTAAAAAGTGCGATGTACCTGCTTGTAAGGCCTTACCATCCTGCATCAAAGCCTCAATGCAATAAGTATCTAAAGCACCTGCAAAACGCTCGTTAGCTGTTTTACGGCCTTTTACTACCGGTAGCGCCATCCAGTTTTCGGCAAAATCGGCATATACGTTCAGCATTTGCTCGGTTTCGGCTATCGCTTCCTCGGCTGTAGCGTGGGCGGTGTGGCCTTCCTGCCATAAAAACTCGCTGGTGCGCAAAAACAAACGGGTACGCATTTCCCAGCGCATTACGTTGGCCCATTGGTTAACCAGGATAGGCAAATCGCGGTATGACTGGATCCAGCCTTTGTAAGTATTCCAGATAATGGTTTCTGACGTAGGGCGAATGATCAGCTCTTCTTCGAGCTTAGCGTCCTCATCAACTATAATATTGCCATTACCATCGTTTTTAAGGCGGTAGTGGGTAACAACAGCGCACTCCTTGGCAAAACCATCAACGTGGCTGGCCTCTTTGCTGAAAAAGGATTTGGGTATTAACAGCGGAAAATAGGCATTGCTATGCCCTGTATCTTTAAACATGCCGTCAAGCACGGCCTGTATTTTTTCCCATATAGAATAGCCGTACGGTTTAATGATCATGCAGCCCCTAACCGGCGAATATTCGGCCATGTCAGATTTAATTACTAAGTCGTTAAACCATTGCGAATAATCTTCGTCTTTACTGATAACACCTTTGCTCATATTGATTGGAATAGAATTTTTGACTTTGCAATTATTGTATATTGCGCCCAAATTTATAAATTTAAAACTTATTCGAACCCGAACTTTTACAAACCTGCATATGAAACGGAATATTGCAATAGGAATTTTTCTCATCAGCGCCCTGGCACTGAGTTCCTGCTCCACTCAAAAACTCGCCACCACTGCCAGTAACGACGATGTATACTTTTCGAATGCGAAGGCAGGAGATGAGCCTATTTATGCCGTGCAGCCTGTTTACAACCAAACTGATGCTGATAACCAACAAGTGCAGCAGGAAGATGACGACGATTATTTTTACTACGATGATTATGCATCGCGGATAAACCGTTTCAGTTATTACTCTCCGTTTAGTTATTATGATAATTTATATTACGGCTACAGCAACCCCTATTACAACGGCGGTTTTAGCTTGGGCTTTAATTATGGCCCTTATGGTTATGGTTACTCTCCCTACGCCTACGGCGGGTGGGGTCTCGGTTATGGATACGGTGGCGGCTGGGGCCTCGGTTTAGGTTATGGCTACCCGTACGGTTATGGTTACGGCGGTTTCGGCGGCGGTTATGGATACGGTGGCCTTTATGGCGGCGGTTATGGATACGGCAGCGGTTATGGCCGTGGGGGTTATGCTTCATCAGGTACGCCGCGCCCTGTGCGCGGTACCGGCAGTCCGTTTAGCGGCCGTGGTTACACGCCAAGTTCATTTACCCGTACTGCCCGTCCGGTAGGTGCAGGCTCGCCTACGCGTACCGGTATTGGTTATATACCTGGCGGCCGTGCAAACAGAACAACCGATGGTACTATTACCCGCGGCAATTCAAACAACAGCAATACCAGTTACTCGCGCGATTCACGCCCTGTAAGGCAACAAGATACCAGGCCACAAACCCAAAGTGTTGAGCGCTCTTCACCATCTCCTGCCCCATCGCCATCATCTTCAAGTTCAGGTGGCGGCGGTAACAGTGGCGGCGGCGGTGGCGGCGGCAGACCAGTTAGACCATAATTTTATCAGCTTAAATCTATGAAGATTAAATATTTACTTAGTGTGATTGCTATAGTAGCAATTACTAAAGATAGTTTTGCGCAATATTCGCAGGATGCTATTCGCTTCAGCACCTTTCAAACAGGTTCAACATCACGCATCAAAGGAATAGGGAACGCGGGGACAGCTATTGGCGGCGATTTGAGCTCTATCAGCGGTAACCCTGCAGGTTTGGGCTTTTTTACCCACTCTGAGGCAAGCATTACGCCTGAGTTTGATGGGTCGAAAGTAAATTCAACCTACCTTGCCCAGTTTAATACCGATAGCAAAAGCAACCTGAATTTCAGCAACGCCTCGGTTGTAATTTACCAGCGGCTGAGCACGCCAAAAGGCCGTGATAAAACCAAAGGATGGCTAAGTATCAACTACGGCGCAGCATACAGCCGTACCAATAATTTTTATGAAAACATTACCTACGGCGGTAAAAACACAAGCAACTCCATAGGCGACTATTACGCGGGAATTGCCAATTCAAACGGCCAGCTAAGCGATAGTGGGTTGGATGACTGGGCCTACCAACAAAACCTGATAGATAGCTATGCCACCACCGGCGGCGGCAGCGAATATCGCAGAAATGCATTTGGAACTGTAAATCAATTAAATAACACCATCCGTACCGGCGGGCAATCGGAAGTTAACCTGGCATTTGGCGCCAACTACAGCAACAAGCTATATTTGGGATTGGGAGTATCTTTTTCCGACATCCGTTACAATTCCTATAACGTGTTCAACGAAACAGGTACAGCAAATATTCTGGTTAACAATATAGGCACAAATGTTGGCTTTAATTCCAATTTTGTTCAAGACCAGGTTACCAAGGGCTCTGGCGCTAATGTTAAGCTGGGGGTAATTTATAAACCTGTTAACGCCTTACGTTTGGGCTTTACCTTTACATCACCTACCTATTATACCATTGACGACTCGTACTCCGAAGGCCTAAACACCAACTTTGCCAATAACAGCAGCTTTAAAAACGGCCCGGTAGAGTATCCTCTATCCTATAACATGCGCTCTCCCTTAAAATTAACCGGCGGTGCTGCCATTTTTATAGGCAAATACGGCTTCATATCGGGCGATGTGGATTATATTGATTACACTACTACCCACATCAGCAGCAACGACAGCTATAGCGCCGATTTTGATAACAGCAATATAAAAGCCTTGTACCGCTCAACTGTAAACGCGCATATAGGCGCCGAGGCACGCCTGAACAGCATGTTTTACCTGCGCGGCGGTTATGGCATACAAGGTAGCCCGCTAAAAACCAACGGCAGCGATATTAAAACCGTAACTGGTGGTATTGGTGTACGCTTTGGTAGCTATTATGTTGATGCCACTTATGCGCATTTAAGCGGCAACCAAACAGTTTACCCCTATGAAATAGGTACAGGCAGCCCCGGAGCCAATTTGAAAAAGACCAACAATAACGCATTCCTGACATTGGGTTACGCGTTTTAAGAAATGTAATATATAGCAAACGCCGCCTGCATTTTTATAATGAGGCGACGTTTTCTTTTAATAAGCTGTCTGAAATAAGCTGTCTGAAAAATAAAAAAACGTCATTGCTTCATACCCACCAATAACGTATCGGAATTTACATAAACATTCGTTTGAACGCAGGCTACAACTCACCCGGTCGAGGCTACGCCCGACCACCCTCTCTCCGGCTGAAGCCGCAAAGAGGGTTTGGGAAACCATTCCGATGTAAATGCCTGACTATAAAACTTCTTTAAATAATAAACCCTCTTTGCAGCTTCAGCCGGAGAGAGGGTCGGCCAGCGCAGCGTAGCCGGGGTGAGTCGTCGCCGCCATGCCATATACGTCATTGTCTCTTCATTAGCTGTATCAAAAACATTAGCGAACCCAATTTAGACAGACCTCTAAGCTCTCGTTTACAGTTCTGTTATTTCTGAACAAAGAAATTGTATGTCCCTGAATCGGAGATATTACCGTTGGCATCTATAGTAACTACACGCCAGTAATAAGTGGTATTTGCTCCTACCGTTACATCATTAACAAAAGTATCCGTAATGTGGTTCCTGAACAAATCAGGATTACCCGATGGGCCAAAATACACGTCGTAAGCTACAATATTTGAACTTACCGAGCTTCCTTTCCATGTAAGGTTTACTTTGGTTGTACCGGCACTTAAAACGGCGCCAAATGCAGGTGCTGTAATTTCGGCAGGGAAGGGTGCATAAGTTACAACTCCTGGCCCTGCGTTGTAAAATTTCCAGGTATCACTTTTGGTTACAACCGAAGATTTATTCGATTTGGAACCGATGTACCAGGAATAAGGAGTGTTGCGGAGCAGTTTTACCGTTGCACTGGTTGCAGATGTGGTTTGCGTTGTTGCCGCTTTGGTTAGCAGGTTTGTAATCGTTAAATCGTATTGGTTTGTGTTCGAAGATGCGTTCCATGAAAAAGACACCGAACTTTCTGTGGCCGATAGTACTGTACCGGTAAGGCAGGGCTGATCTTTTAGCGGCGCGGATAAAGTTGCTATACCCGGCGCAGGCGCTGGCGCTTTTTTTCCGCACGATACGATAACCAATATTGCTACTGCACTTAAAATACGCTTCATCATTTTTTTACAATTTTATAGCCGGATTTATTGTTATCCAGGTTTAAATTAAGATAATACACCCCATTTGGAAGGGCCGACATATCAAGCTGTATTACGCCCGATTGATTGGTGTATTTGCTATTCAACACAGTTTTACCGCTCATGGTATTAATCACGTTTACACCCACGTTATTAATAGTTTGGTTACCAATATTAACATTAAGCACATTTTGAAACGGATTGGGAAATGGTACAACCTTATCGGCAACTATAATAACTTTTTCAATTATGCCCTGGCATAGGTTATCTGTTGTTATGCTGAGTTTATTGTAACCGGCAGACAGCGGAAGACTAATTTCCTTTTGTGTAGTATTATACGTTACGCTATTCAATACTATTTGGAACGATGTACCGCCATCCAGCTGTAAATTCAAATTATTAAGCTTTGGATCAACAGTGGAGTAAACCGACAAGTCCTTCGGTTCGGTAACTTTTAGCTGGAAGCACTGGCTGAAAATTTCGCCGTCAACCGAAAAACAAATACTGTACTCGCCTGGCGACAGGTTGTTCACCGTTAATGAATCGGTAAAGGGATAAGATTTGCTCAGCCCGTTTCCTGTTAATGCCGCAGTATATTTAAGTTTTTGCAATGCCGCTATATGGATGAGCCCATTGTTACTTCCCTTACAGGTTGCACTTACAACGCTGATATTGAAATTATTGGGCGGCAGTTGCAGCTGCGATAAAACACTGATATATAAGGAATAGGTAGTGTAATTATTTGCGGTGATGGCAACTGTATAAGCCCCTGTTTTGGTAGCTATATAGGAATTAGTTGTGGCTCCGGTTATTTCCTTCCCGTCAACCGCCCATTGATAGGTATAGCCGGTTGATGGGGAAGCCGACAGCGTAACACTGCCACCCTTAACGATAGTTGTTGACCCTGTAGCTGTAATTACAGGCACAGGTGCCACAATCAGCTTGCCGGCCACGTAATTAAATGTGTAATTTTTTGCAGTGGCCCCTTTTGCCGTTATAGGGTAAGAACCCGCTGCCGAATTTGTGGTTGCAGTGGTACTGATTGAAGGCCTGGTAACAAGTACAGTTGTATCCTGCCCATAAACAAACCCTTTATAGCTAACTGTTAAAGGCGGATTGTCTTTCAGTATGGTTTTTATTTTATCATCTGCAGTAACCGTTAAAACCGCTTTATTAACTGTTAAGGGCTGGCTAACAGGCAAGGCGGCCTTATAATTGGCATTCCCATCCTGGTTGGCCGTTATGGTGGTTGTACCCGCGCCCTTAATATGTATTTTGTCTTTAACAATGGTTGCCACAGCGGTATCACTGCTGCTGTAACGAATCTTGATCACGGTATCGGTACTTGTGGCAAGGGGGCTATAATCAACAGCACCGTAGGTAACAGCCTGTAGTTTATTAAATGTAATAGTTTGCGAGCCGATACCGACCGTAATATTTACTTTTGCACTTGACGAGCCCGAGCTATTATAGGCCGTAACGGTATAATCTGTTGCAGGCGATATAGATAAAGGTACCCCACTAATTACCCCCGTGCTATCAATGCCAAGGCCCGCCGGCAAACGCGGATGAACAGTGTAACCGTTTACAGCCACTTTACGAATACGGCCGTTACCCGCGTCCGCAACAATGATATTATTTTGGCCATCAAACGTTAAGCCCATGCTGCCCCGGTAACTGCTCAGCGTATCGGTAGCATCATTATAAGTTTTATAAGAGCCGCCTGAAAATGGCAGCGGGCTGGTTTGCTTACCGGTATTGTCAAACTGAATAATGCTAAATGCTTCCACGGTTGAAAGATATACACGGTTCGTGTTGTCTACGGCGATGCCATAAGCCGATGTGTAAGTGGTATCAGAAAAAGTGGAGACAGTTGTGTAGTTGGAAATTTTCCTGATGCAATTATTGCCCTGGTCGGCAACATAAATATTCCCTTTCTTATCTGTCGCAACTGCATACGGCACATAAAACGTTGCCTGCCCGGGATACCCATCTTTCCTGCCCGGTGCACCCGTTCCCACAAGAGTTATAACATCTCCTGTCGATGAAATCATCCTTATCCTATTGTTATAAGTATCGGCAACTATGATACCACCGGACAAAGGATCTAAAGCCAGTCCATATGGATGGCTAAAACGGGCATCAGTACCATTAGCGTCCTTGTAGCCATCATTAACACCACCGGCAAAAGTACTTACCAAACCCTTGGGCGTAATCTTCCTGATCATGTTATTGCCAAAATCGGCAACATAAACATTGTCGTTTTTATCTACAATAACACCGGTTGGGTAGTTAAACCTTGCGGCGGTATCCTGACCGTTTTTCACACCTTTTTTGGGATTGCCCGCAAATGTACTTACTACACCATTAACCGAAATTTTCCTTACCATGTTTAAATTGGCATCTGTTATAAACATGTTTCCTTTACTATCAAAAGCCAGGCTGGTAGGATTTTCAAACCTGGCATACTTAACCAGGGTGTCTTTGTAGCCATAGTATCCGCTGCCGGCCAATGTACTAACTTTTGAATAAATTTCTTTGGGTATTGCACCGCCTGTATTCCTTGGCGCTGCCAGGGTTGCTTTTGTGCCTACTGTAAATTTCACTGCACCGCTGTAACTGATTGCGGGAGCCTGGCCATAAATGTGTTCTGAAAAAAACAACAGGATAAAGCAAATAGCGATAAGGTAAAGTTTCCTCATTAATATCGGTTTAGGAATTTTAAAGAATGTTTGAGTTAAAAATTTTACGGAAAATTATCAAAAATTGCGATAAGTACCAAATAGTTATGAACTGTTTATTTAAAAGATATTAATAACCTATATTTTATTTAGATAGGTTATTACAACATTATCATTAAGTTAATTTTCAATCAGCACTTTATTACATAAACTAACATCAAACCTGTTGCACTAAAAACAGCAATGGCCTAACCATTTTTGATTAAGCCATTGCAGATATTAAAAATCAGTTATTATATCCCCGAAAGATCGCCTGTCTGCTCGGTTTTTACCAGCCGCCGTATGTCAAACCCTTTATTTGCGGCACGTACCAATAGCTGATTATAATCAAGTAGTAAGACTTTAAGCAAGGTTTCAAGTTCAAAAATTCGTTATCCGAAATCAAAAAATCTTGTTACTTGATACTTACTACTTACTACTATTTATATCCCCGACAGATCCCCTATTTGCTCGGTTTTTACCAGCCGCCGTATGTCAAATCCTTTGTTTGCAGCACGCACCATTAGTTGGTTATAAGTTTGGTCATCCAGCGTTGGCCTGCGGCTCAAAATCCACAAAAATTTGCGATTAGGGTGTCCAACCATAGCATAGCTGTAATCTTTAGCCAGGTCGATAATCCAATACTTTCCTTTAAAAGGCCAAAAAAACTGCACGTCAAGTTTGGAGTTAACGCCTCTATCGGTCACGGTAGCCCGCCCCTCGGTTACTTTAAGTTTATTGCCTTTTATACACCTGTTTTTAACAATGATGCTGCCATCCTTATTTAGGCCATAGGTTGCCGATGTACAGGAACATCCTTTTTCAAAAGGCTGCTCAAAAGCGGCTACCTCGAACCAGGTGCCCAGGTATTTTTTTATGTCGACGTAATTTACGGTTTCCAAAGGTTTTTCTTTTGCCTGTTGCAATGCCAAAGCAGCAGCAGCGGCCAAACCCAATACTACAGAAGTTGCCAAGATTTCTTTCTTCATACTCCAATAACGATTAGGTCTGGCAAAAAGTTTAACCCCGGTACAGATATTTATGTTATTAAACGCCCTGAAATATTTAATTACCTTTGTCACAAAGTATTAAATTTGGAGAGTACAACCGCATTTCAGCACAAAAACACCATCAGTATATTAGGCTGCGGCTGGTATGGCCTGGCATTAGCAAAAGCGCTGATTAACGATGGGATAAAGGTAAAAGGGTCAACCACATCGGAGCAAAAAATAGCTTTGCTGGCTGATGAAGGAATTGAGCCATACCTGGTCAATTTCTCCGCAGATGACGAAACCTATAACGCTGATTTCTTTGATTGCGAAGTACTTTTTATCGCGATACCCCCAAAAGCCAGATCGGGCGCCGGTGCCGAATTTATTCCTAAAATACAGCGCATTATAAGCGCTATTGAGCGGCATAGTGTAAAAAAGGTTGTTTTTATAAGTTCGACGGGAGTATATGCCGATTTGAACTGCGAGGTAGATGAGCGCACCCCTCCGTTGCCGGATACAGAATCGGGCAAAATTCTGCTGGAAGCCGAAAACTTGTTCAAAAATGACCCGGCATTTAAAACAACCATTATCCGCTTCGCGGGATTAATCGGCCCCGGCCGAAATCCCGGACGGTTCTTTGCGGGTAAAAAAAATATCCCAAATGGGAATGCGCCGGTTAACCTCATTCACCTGGATGATTGCATAGGACTAACAAAAGCTATTATTGGCCACCATGCCTTTGGATATCTTTTTAACGGATGTGCACCAGATCATCCTGTAAAATCGGCGTTCTATACCCAGGCAGCCGTAAATTCCGGACTTGATAAGCCCGACTTTATAGATGAATTGAAAGAGTGGAAAATTGTAAAGAGCGTGAATTTGGAAGCTATCCTGGAATATCAATTTAAGCAGCATTTGAGAAGCTCTGATACATTTGCCTAATCTGGGTAAAAAGATCCGGCACCTGTATCGGCCAACAACAGGCACCAATATTTGGATGCGCCGAAATTGCGCAATACATTAGTTTAGTGTTAACCATGATAAATTATAAAATATTGATTATTAAATACTTATAAATATTTATCTGAAATATGTTAAGTTATGTTAACCCAATTAGATGCGTTTGACCCAACAGTGCAAGCCTTCATTTTTTTAAGGCCTCGTTTCCCTTATCCCCCATCACAAAAAGCAGCTTCCCGCCTTTCAAAATATCTTTATGGCTGATGTAGTTCTTCAGATAAGGCCTCCCATTCAGGCTGATACTCTGCACGTATTTATTGGTTACCGACAGGCCTCTGGCCTCGATAAGGAAACTTTTATTACCGGGTAATGCCAGGCTAACCTTACTCAACTGGGGTGCACCAAACACATATTTGCCATCGGCCGGGTTAACCGGGTAAAAGCCCATGGCTGTAAAAATATACCATGCCGACATTTGCCCGCAATCATCATTCCCCGATAAGCCGTCGGGCTTGTTCTGATAAAACTGATCGGCAATTTGCCTTACCAGCCGTTGCGTTTTGGCAGGATCGCCGGCGAGCGTGTACAGGTAAGCTATGTGATGGTTAGGCTCGTTGCCATGCGCATACTGCCCTATCAACCCGGTAACATCCAGTGTTGAGCCTTTACCAAAAACTTTGGAATCCATACTGAACAGGGAATCGAGCTTGATTAAGAAAGCCTTTTTCCCTCCCATTAAGTTGATTAACCCCGGAATGTCCTGTTGTACCTGCCAGGTGTATTGCCAGGCGTTCCCTTCGGTATAGTCACCACCGATGGCCAGCTGCCCGCTATCGAGGTTGGCAAAGGGCTGTACCCAATTGCCATCAGCCAGTTTGCCCCGCATCAGGTTTGTTGATTTATCGAACAGGTTTTTGTAGAAGGAAGACCGTTTACTGAAGTAATTATAATCTGCTATTTTGCCCAGCAATTTGGCTAACTGAGCGGCGCACCAATCATCATAAGCAGCCTCTAACGTACGTGATACCGCCTCGCGCTTTACCGAATCAGACGGCAGGTAGCCACACTTCATGTACAAATCCCAATTGTATTTAGGGTTTTTATTGGTGGTAAGCGTAGCTTTAATGGCCGCAAATGCCTGTTCCTTATCAAAGCCCTTAATCCCTTTCAGGCTGGCATCCACAATAACCGGAATGGCGTGATTGGCTATCATGGCGTAGCTTTCTTTGCCAAACAATGTCCATACAGGCAATAATTTAGCTACGTTAAAGTGTTGCAGCATCGTCTCAACCATCTGCCCGTCTTTATCAGGACAGATGAGTGTATACAGTGGATGAGCGGCCCGGTAGGTATCCCATAGCGATAGCGTAGAATAATAAACCTTATCGGCAGACTGATGCACTAAGCCATCAGCTCCGCGGTATTTACCATCTACATCGGCAATATTATTGGGCTGGATGAGGGCATGGTAAACACTGGTATAAAAGGCTGTTTTCTGCTCGTCTCCTCCCTCGGCCTTCAACCGGGAAAAATAGTTTTCCCAAACTTTGGCCGCCCCGGCTTTAACCTGTGCAAAGGTTTTATTGCCTATTTCGACAGCAAGATTTTTACGGGCTCCATCTATACTCACCGTGGATATGGCAACCCTGGCTTCAATAGTTTCACCGGGCTGGGTGTCAAAATCAACAACCAGGCGGCGGTGGGCGTCGTCATCGATAAAATGATAGCCGGTAAAGGCTTTACCGAACGTAGCGGTAAAAAATACCTTCTTCTCAACCCATTGACTGGTATAAGCATACCCGCTGATATTGTTTTTACTGTTGACGGTAATGCTACCTTCAGATACATGCTCTTTTAATTGTTCTGCATCCTCAACCAGGCCACTTTGCATATCAATGAGCAAATGCGCCTTGCCGGGTTTGCTAAATGTATAACGGTGCAAACCGGCATGTGCTGTGGCTGTAAGCTGTGCCTTGATGTTGTGATCGCTTAAAACAACCTCATAGTACCCCGGGGATGCTTTTTCTGTCTGGTGCGAGAATTTGCTCGTGAATTTTGGGGGGGCATTCCCCTGGAATGGAAAGAATAATACATCGCCCAAATCAACACCGCCGGTGCCGCTTAAATGGGTATGGGCAAAACCGGTAATCACGCTATCTTCATAACGATAGCCCGAGCAATAATTCCAGCCAAAGTTGCCGGTCTCGGGACTTAGCTGCACCAATCCGAAGGGAACGGTAGCGCCGGGAAATGTATGACCGGTTGCCGATGTGCCAATAAAAGGGTTTACATATTTACCATATGTTTGGGCATAGGCTGTACTACCCGCAACAAGGCAAAATAGCAACAAAACAACTTTCGGCCACCAGGATAACCTCATATTAAACGCTTATTGATAGAACATATAAACCTGAGGATCTATCACCTTACCATCGGCAGCTTTGATGATCAGCAAATCCTCGTTACGGTTAGTGTTATCGGCAATATAATGACCACTAAGGGCGTAAGCACCTTTTTTTAGATGCAGCATCCCTTTTTGCGGCTGCGCGTACTTATCCTTACCCCGGTATATGATCTGCTCGCCATTGATAAACAGCGCCGGACTAACTAAAAAGCCCGAAGTAACCTGGTAATCACCATCGGCATTAATCCGGATAAAGCCGTTTACTTTTACCCAGGTGAGGTTTCCGTCTGTTACCGGCAGCACCATCGGCGTAGCCGAATTAATGATAGCAGTTGTCACCACCTGTGTGGTATCCACTTTATCAATATTGTATTCCTTGCTCTTAATCAGCCGGTAGCTGAAGCCGGGGGTAAACGCCGCCTGGTCGATAATAACGGGCTTAATATCCACATGCCTGATCATGGCCTCCTGCAAAATATGCTGCTTATTTAGTGTCCAGGTGGTATAAGTTTTAATACTGAAGGTATCCCGGAGCATGGTATTGATTTTTACGGGGAACGATTGTGGTTTAGCGGTGCTATCGGGCATTTTGCCGTTAAGCGAATAACGTACCTGCGCGCCTAACAGCGGGTATTTAAGCACCAGCCCAAACTGGTTGCTGTTGGTTACAATATTGTCCATACCTACAATATCGGGCAGGCGGGCATTCCAGTTCCAGAGTTTGAAGTAGCCGTATTGCTGTTTCATTTTGTAGGCAAATCTATCTATATCTTTATTTTCCGCTGCCGACCAGGTGAGTTCGGCTACAGCTAAAGCACGCGGATAAACCATGTATTGCAGATGTGTGGCAGTGGGCACTTTCTCGGCCCAAATATTACCCTGGGCACCTAAAATGTATTTTGCCTCTTCGGCGTTAAGCTCTTTAGACATGGGTTCGTAGTTGTACACCATTTGCCAGGTTACCGTTGGGTTCCATCCCACCGGTTCCAAATCCTCGGCGGCCTGCGGAGCATCAAAATACATATAAGGCAATGGTGTCATCACCACATGGTGGTGCATTTTTGCCGCCGCTATGCCGCCCGCTTCGCCCTGCCAGCTCATTACCGTGGCCGATTCGGCCAGGCCACCCTGCAATATCTCGTCCCACCCTACCAATCTTTTATTTTTGGAGAGCAGGAATTTTTCTATGCGTTTGATAAAATAGCTTTGTACTTCCTTTTCACTTTTCAAGCCCTCTTTTTTCATTAGGGCAACGGCTGTCGGGCTTTTCAGCCAGGCCTCCATTTCGGCTTCATCGCCGCCAATGTGAATGTATTGGTTAGGGAACAATGCCATCACTTCCGTAAGCACGTTTTCCATAAAGGTAAAAGTATATTCGCTTGGATCCAGCATGCGTACACGGTGTTTGGCGCCGGTTGAATCCTGGCAGCCTAATTCGGGATAGGCAAATATGGCCGCCTCGCTGTGGCCGGGCATCTCAATTTCGGGCAGGATGGTTACAAACCTGTCCTGCGCGTATTTTACCACTTCTTTAATCTCGGCCTGGGTATAAAACCCATCCTTGCCACCACCATCTATCAAATTATCCAGCTTGCGAAATTTCCCTTGTTTTTCATAATAGGTAATCTTAGCACCTATTTCGGTCAGTTTTGGATACTTATTAATCTGGATGCGCCAGCCTTCATCATCCGTTAAATGCCAGTGAAATACATTCAGCTTGTAATGGGCCATTACATCAATATACCTTTTAACCTCATCAACTGTAAAAAAATGGCGACTTACATCCAGGCTTAACCCACGCCACTGAAAGCGGGGCTCATCGGCAATACGGCATGCCGCTAATTTTAAAGGAGCAATAGCCCGCCCAGGTAATAATTGAATAAATGATTGTACCCCATAGAACACGCCGGCTCCATTACCCGATATTTTTACAGTGCCGGGAGTTACATCCAGGTTATAAGCACCTTCTTTATTGGTTACCGCGGTTACCAATTTTATTGCCGCAGCAGCCGGAATTTTAGGGTAAACTTTCAGCTTTAAATTAAGCTTATAATACGTAGCGAGATAGGTTTGCAGGTATTTACCTACAGCCTCACTTTCTTTATCAACCCCGATAACTGCTTTACTGCTTAAAACAAAGCTGCCTTTTTGTTCGGTTAAGTGCAAAGGCTGGGGTATAATGTGTAGTTGCGCCCTTACCTGTAAACTGATGCAAGTAACTATAAAAACCGCGGCTAAATACTTTATGCTGATGTTGTTCATGTAATGTAAGGGGGGCTTAAATTTTTACGGTGATTTTTTTGACGTACAATATCCAAACAGGGATAAATATAATGATAACCGTAAGTATGGCCGATATCAGCGACGCATTCTTTGGCGAAAAATTGGGCGTAAGGAGGTGAAAGTACATGTACGACCAGACATTTGTTTTATGCCCGTTGTCCGTAACCTGAATAATGGATAGTATTTCCGGGATTACATCGGCTAAAACATAGGCGGCTATGGCATTGCGGCCGAAGGCAAGGAATGGCGGCAGGATTTTCTTATAGCCTTTTACATCGATAAGCCAGTACGATAACGACAGGATAATAATAGCCAGCCCGGCGGTAAACAGCACGAATGAGCTTGTCCACAATTGTTTATTGATAGGGAAAAACGTGTTCCATATTAAGCCAAGTATAACCAGCAACACACCCGCGCCGGTAAGTTTAAAAATTTCGTTGCCGTTTTTAAGCCGGTCGCTTTTAAGCCAGGTGCCTGTAAATACGCCTAACAAACAGGTACCAATAGCGGGTACGGTACCCAACAACCCTTCGGGGTCCCATGTTTTAGAGGCTTGCCAAAGGTGATTGGTGGTAAAAACCATCCTATCAATGTAAGCGCCCAAATTGGTCTCCTTTTCAAGGTTGGGGTGAGTTACGCCAGGCACCGGCACAAAAGTCATGATTAAATAATAGCCAATTAAACAACTCACAGCTATCATAATTTGTGTTCGGGTATTCGTTTTCAGGTACATAATGGCAGTAATGCCAAACACCACCCCTATGCGCTGTAATACGCCGGGTAAGCGCAGATGCGCAAACTGAAAATCGCTGATCAATGGCAGGCAAACGCCTAATGCAACGATGATTAATGTGCGTCGCAGTATAGAAACGATAGCTTTACCATGATTTGCTTCATCTGACTTTTTGCCCTGCGTGGCATAAACGATGGATACCCCCACCATAAAAAGGAAGAAAGGAAACACCAGGTCGGTGGGGGTGCATCCATTCCATTTAGAGTGTTCCAGCGGCCAGTAAATATGCCCCCAATCGCCGGGATCATTTACCAGGATCATAGCCGCAACGGTAAAGCCGCGAAAAAAATCGAGCGAAAGTAGTCGCGGCCTGCTGGTACTGGTGGCCTTATCGCCAACTATTGTATTTGCCATGCTTTATTATTCCATAAATCGTCCGGTTGTCAGCTTTTTTTCCCCGGAAGCTTAAGCGTATATACAAAATGGTAAGTGCCCGATACTACGTTCATCTGTTCATCGTTGCCAACCTTTTTTATTTCGGTAATCTCTTCTTCGTTGTTAATATCCAGCCCGCTTTCGGTAATCTGATCGGTTACCGATGGCAAAATAACATGCGCAGTAGTGTTTGGTGGCACTACAATATCCAGCGTGAATATGCCATTATCAATACTCCATGCCGATTTTATTTTGCCGTACAGGGTTTCCAGTTCGGCCTGCGCGCTGGTTAATTTACCGCCCGGCTTTGGCGAAATAATAATTTTGTGGAACCCCGGATCAGCCTCGTCAGTATTAATGCCGGCAATTACCCGGTACATCCAATCGCCTATGGCGCCATAGGCATAATGGTTAAAGGAGTTCATTTCGGGATCTTCAAAGCTGCCATCGGGCTTAATGCCATCCCAGCGTTCCCAAATGGTGGTAGCGCCGTTTTTAACCGGGTATAACCACGATGGGTACGATTCTTTCATCAGCAGGTCGTAAGCAATATCTGTAAAGCCAAAGCGGCTCAAAACATGGCAAATATAGGGTGTGCCTAAAAAGCCGGTAGTGATATGCTCGTCGTAATCATCAATATTTTTTACCAGCCTTTTTGCTGCCGATACCCTCAGGTTCTCGGGCAGTAAATCGAAATTTAATGCCAGTACGTAGGATGTTTGCGTACCCGATATCATGCGCCCGTTGGGTGTTACATACTCGCTGTTAAAAGCTTTTTTGATATTATACAACAGTTGCGAATATTTTTGTACATCATCGCTTTTACCCAATATTTTGGCTGCATTGATGAGCAATTGCGTTGAGTGGGCATAAAAAGCCTGTGCTATCAGGTTTTTGTCGGTTAGTGCGGCACCATCTTCGTAATTGGTACCGGCATAAAACAGCCAGTCGCCAAAGTGGTTGCCTGTATCCCATAGGTAATTGCGGCTATGCAGCTGAATGTAGCCCACCCATGCCTTCATACTTTCGTACTGCTGCTGCAACACCTGCTTATCGTTATAGGCCAGGTAAATATTCCATGGGGCTATGGTGGCCACGTCGCTCCAGCCGGATGCGGCAGACGAAGCGCTATCCAGCATATTGGGTATCACGTAAGGCACCGCGCCATCTTTATGCTGATCGACTGTTAAATCTTTTAGCCATTTGGTATAAAAGCCTGCCACATCCATATTAAAAGTGGCGGTACGGCAAAAGGCCTGTGCATCGCCCGTCCAGCCCATGCGCTCATCGCGCTGCGGGCAATCGGTAGGCACATCAATAAAATTTCCTTTTTGCCCCCATTGAATATTATGTTGTAACTGGTTAACTAATGGGTTTGAAGTGGAAAATTTGCCTGTTTGTGCCATATCCGAGTAAACGGCATAAGCAGCCAGATTTGTGGAATCCAGCGGGCCGGTATAACCCACCACCTTTAAAAACCTGAACCCCTGGAAGGTAAAATGAGGTTCGAAAGTGGCAAGGCTGTCATCTTTAAAAATATAGGTAATTTCCTGTTTGGCGGTACGCAGGTTTTTGGTGTAAAAATTTCCTTTTTGATCCAGCACTTCGGCATGGTAAAGCCTGACGGTATCGCCTGCCTTTGCTTTCAGTTTAAATTGCACCCAGCCTACCAGGTTTTGTCCAAAGTCAACTACCCGCTCGCCCGCTGGTGTGGTAAATACCTTAAGCGGTAAAAACTTCTCGTGTTTTTTTACAGTCTGGCCGGCGGTGGCAATCAAGTTATCTTTAATAGTCGAATCGGTTTTAACCGTATCCCAGGTCATATCTTTATAACCCGGATTTGTCCATCCGATTTTTTCTTTTCGGGCATCATAAACCTCGCCATCAAAAAATGAGGACGAGCGTATCGCGCCGTAGGCCACTTTCCAGCTTTTATCAGAATTAATAATCTCCCGTTTACCATTAGTATATACTAATTCCAACTGGCAAAGCAGGGCCAGTTTGCTGCCATATATATTTTTTTTACGGTTATAAGTATAGCCCCTGTACCAGCCATCGCCAACGGTTACGCCAATGGCATTATCGCCTTTTAGCATATTGGCGGTAACATCATATACATTGTATTGAATGCGTTTGTTATAACTCGTCCAGCCCGGTGCAAAATAATCGTTGCCAACGCGCTTGCCGTTTATTTGCGCTTCAAAAACGCCGTGCGCTGTAATGTATAAATGTGCAGCACGTACCTTTTTATCTAACTTAAAACTTTTACGGAACATGGGCGCCGGGCCACCTGTGGTATCGGATACATAAGTATCCTGGATCCATTTGGCCGACCAGTCGGCACGATTTAGCAAACCCATTTTCCAAAAGTTGACCATGCACCAGGGGCTTACCCTGTTTTTATTGTCCCATACCCTAACCTGCCAGTAAACTTTTTGGCGCGAAGCAAGCATAGGCCCGCCATAGTAAATCTGGATGGACTGATCGGAATAAATACGGCCGGTGCCCCAAATGATATCCTTGCCTTTGGTTAACGATACCGCATTGCTTCCAACTCTTATTTCGTAGGATGTTTGCTGAATGCCACGCTCGGGGCATACCAGTTTCCAGCTCAAACGCGGATTAGCAACTGCAACCGATATGGGGTTGGTTTTATACTCACAAATAAGGTTATCAACCGTGATGGGTGGTGGTAATGACTTAACCTGGCAGAAACAGCTTAGGGAAACAGAAAATAATAAAACGATACTGAAGCATCCTTTTTTGAGCACGCTTACTTGTTGAATATAATTCATGCATTAAATATAGCTTTAGAACGATTTTTGTTTTAAGTACCGTACATATTTAGCTATAAAACAAGTAAAAATGATGTGGTAATTGCAATATCTATCAGTAAACGAAAATGGCCCCGCAAAAGTTTCGCGGGGACCGGTAGGTCCCACGGGCTAATGTTCCAGGGTGCCTTCGGTTAACGGGTATTGAAAAAGCAGGCGGATATTTGAGTATGCAGCCGAGTTAACATTCCAGTAAGGTTTTTTAAAGGCTTTTTCGCGGGCGCCGTGGGCTGTCATTACAGCAACGGCCTTACCGGTACGTAAAAGATCAAACCAGCGGTGATTTTCAAACGCCAATTCGACCTGCCTTTCATGCGCAATGGCATCGCGAAAGGCATCCTGGCCCGAAACATTTAAAGCAGGGTCATCATTCCCGGCGGATTTAGCGGCCAGGCCGGCCCGTTCGCGTACCATGTTTAAATATTTAAAAGCATCGCCGCCACCCACAAATCCCTGCTCGTTAAGGCATTCGGCCAGCATCAGGTAAACATCGGCATAGCGGTACACCGGGAAATTTTTGCCGGTTACACCCTGCACGGCGCTGGTGGTTGCAAACTTTTTAATAAACGGCAAATCCACGCCGTACTCATCAGATGTAAATTCAATTAACGAGGCATCCTTACGGTTATCGCCATCCTCGTAGGCGTTAACCAGGTCCTGGGTTGGAATATTCCAGCCGTTTTGCGCGCCGTTGGCTATCTCAAAACCGGTTACATCCGAGTCATAATAATCCCAGGGGATAAAAGTATCTACAAAATCGCTGCCCAGTCCGTTTGAACCCTCAATGTATTGTATTTCGAAAATAGACTCGGGGCCGTTCTCTTTATTATTATCAAAGTTATCGGCATAATCTGTATTCAGATGATAAGCATTTAATGCAATAATATTCCGCAGCAAGGGAATGGCCAGGTCAAATTTTTTCCGGGTCATGTACACCTCGGCAAGCATGGTTTCGGCAGTTCCCTTGGTTACCCGGCCTTTATTTGCGGCGCCGGCATAGGTTACCGGCAGTTTGGCAACTGCAACCTGCGCATCGGCAATAATAGCCGCGTAAACAGCATCTACCTCGGCCTTTGTTGCTACCTTGTAAGCCTCGCTTACCGATGCTACCTCGTTAAGTACCAGCGGCACCCGGCCAAACATACGCACCAGGTTAAAATAGTTGAATGCGCGTAAAAAGCTGGCTTGCCCCGCAATGGTATCGGCAACTGCCACATCAAGTTTGGCCGCGGGCAAACGTGCTAAAATAGCATTGCAACGGCCAATGCCTGTATAGCTGGCCTCAAAAAAAGCGCCTACCATATCGTTATTGTTCAACTCCCTAAACTCATCTATTTCCTCTTTGTTGGTACCGGAGCGGTCATAAGGATCAAACTCGTATGATGTATTGTCAGACCGCATTTCGCCCATTGCCCAAAAACTGCCGTTATACAGCCCTTGTAACGGTGCATAAGCTCCGTTAACCGCCTGTATAAACTGTGCCTTTGTCTTGAAAAAATTGGTTGTATTTTGAGTATCGGCAGGCTGAAGGTTAAGATAATCCTTTTTACAGCTCCACGTGCCACATGCAATAAGTACCAGGAAAACATATATGTATTTTTTCATGATTTCTGTTGTTATGGTTTCACCATCGTTAGTTTGAATACTCATTTTCAATTAAAATGTCACGTTACACCCCAACGTGTAAACTGCCGAAACAGGATAGCCCGTAAAATTTACGTTGGGCGACAGCGACCTGTTGCCCTGCTGCCCTTCAATCCCTACCTCGGGGTTACCGCCTTTATAACCGGTTAGGAGGATGGCGTTTTGGGCACTGAAATAGACCCTGAAATTCCTGGTGAACTTTGTTTTAAAGTTGTATCCAAAATCAATGTTTTTAACCGACAGATACGAGTTACTTTCAACCCAGTACGATGGGTAATAATCACGCGCAAGATTGGTGTTTGAAACGGTGGTTGGCAATATTCCAGCTCCTGGATTGCTTGCAGACCGCCAGCGATGAATAACCGATTCCTCGACATTAAAAACCCCATCTAAATTGGTTGTAAACTGCTTGTACATATCAAACACGTGCCCGCCAACCGATCCTGCTGTAATGATATTCAGATCAAACTTTTTGTACGAAAAATGATTGCTGAAACCAAATGTAAATTTGGGCCAGGGGTTGCCTATATTGGTTTGGTCGTTACCGTCAATTACGCCATCGCCATTAACATCTTTATACCTGACATTGCCAACCTGTTCGCCGTCAAAATGAGAGTATTTATCAAGCTCGGCCTGGTTTTGAAATATACCTTCAAAAATATAACCATAAAACTGGCCTAAGGGCAGGCCTACTTTGGTAATACTTGTAGGGTTGTCGTTTTTAGGTGCATCGTAAATGTATGGTGTAGGGCCTAAATCAAGCACCTTATTGCGGTTAAATGATATGTTAAGATCGGTTGACCAGTTGAAGTTACGCTCCACTATATTTTTTGTGGTTAACGTAAACTCCCATCCGCGGTTACGTACATTACCCACATTTGATAAAGCATAACCATAGCCCGATACGATAGGAATCGGGATATACTGCAGCATCCGTTGGGTATACCGGTTATAATATTCGGCAATTAAATAAACGCGGCCTTTTAGCAGCGATACATCCATACCTATATCCAGCTGTTTGGTGGTTTCCCAGCCAAGCTCGGTATTGCCAATCTGGTCGGTTATTGAAGCCCCCGGTGCAAGCCCGCCGCCAAATGTATAATTGGCTACATCAACAACGGGAATGTAATCATAGTTCCCTACATCGTTATTACCGGCAAGGCCGTAGCTGGCGGTAAACTTAACCTGGTCAATTGCCGCCGTTTTAGGAAAAAAAGATTCGTCGGAAATGCGCCATCCGCCTGATACCGACGGGAAAGTGCCCCAACGGTGCCCGGGTGCAAACCTTGATGAGCCATCGCGGCGAATAGAGCCACTTAACAGGTATTTATCTTTATAGGCATAATTTACCCGGCCAATTAACGATTGTAAACGCCACTCGGCGTCGCCGGCATCAGCAGTAATGATGGTTGCATTGGCAACAGACCGTATGGCATCATCAGGAAAGCCGGTGCCGAAAGTAAAACGATCATGTGAGTTTTCCTGTTGTATGGAGTAATCGGCCAATACAGTTAATGTATGGCTGCCCCAGTTTTTTTTGTAGTTGATGCTGTTTTCGTTGAGCCAGTTAAAAACATTTTGCGAGGTGAATGAAGCTACTGCTTTTTGCTGGTTACCATCGCGGTTTGGGACATTAAACCCGCCCAGGTACGATGGCCTGTAGTAATCCTGTGATTTGGTTTGATAGTCGACCCCAAACGTTGATTTTATGTTCAGCCCTTTAACAACTTCATAATCAATATAAGTGTTGGCAAGGGCCCTGAATTCGTTGCGCTTGTTGGTTGTATTTACAAGGGAACTTACCGGGTTATTATTTTGAAAAGTACCTGGCGACCCGACAACGTTGGTATACGAGCCATCAGGTTGTTTCACCGGCACAAGCGGGCTTTCCAGGTAGGCCTGGCTTAATGCTGCCGAAAGAAAGTGGCCGTCTGTTTCCTGTAAATTCCTGAAGCTGTAAGTGGGCGCTATATTTAACCCTACGGTCAAGCCTTTAGCTATATCTGCATCAATTGTAGCTTTTAACGAATAGCGCTTAAAAGCCGTATTAAGCACAGTACCCTGCTGATCAAAGTATCCTAATGAAAACAACGACCGTACTTTTTCTGTACCGTCAGCTATGGTAACATCGTAATTTTGCATCGGCGCAACACGGGTTACAGCATCAAACCAACCGGTGCCTTTGCCAAGCGATTGAGGGTTTTTATACTCGTTGGGTATGGGGTTATTGGTACCATTAACCGCGTTTGCATCCTGGATAGCTTCTGTACGCCATTGGGCAAATTCGGTCGCCGTCATCATTTTAAGTTTGCTTTTAGGCAATACCGATTGCAGACCGGTTGAAGTATTTACCGTAACAGACGACTCCCCTTTTTTTGCCCGCTTGGTAGTTATCATGATAACCCCATTTGCACCGCGCGAACCATATATTGCGGTTGAAGCAGCATCTTTAAGTACGCTTATATTTTCAATATCATCGGGGTTAATGGTGCTCAGGGGGTTCGAATATTGATCGAAACCAGGCGAGAGTGGAAAACCATCTACCACATACAGCGGGTTGTCACCGGCGCCCACTGAACCGGCGCCGCGGATGTTAACCGCAACACCGCCACCCGGCGTGCCTGTAACCTGGTTTACTGTAACGCCGGCCAGTTGCCCTGCCAGTTTCAGATCAAGGCTGGCAGCTTTTATCTCTTTAATATTGGCCATTTTTACGGTTCCAACCGCACCGGTAACGTTTTTACGTTCCTGGTTACCATATCCCACTACTACAACCTCGCTCATTTGCTGGTTATCTTCATCAAGGGACACATTGATAACCGCACGTTTGTTAACAGGCTCTTCCCTTGTTTTAAATCCTACAAACCTGAAAACCAGCACCGCGTTATCATCAACCTGGATGCTGTATTTACCATCGATTCCGCTTATTACCCCGGTATTTGAACCTTTAATGGTGATGCTTACACCGGGCAATGGCTGTTTGGTATTGTCAAGAACCTGCCCGCTAACGGTTATTTTATCGGGTATAACCAACTGCTCTTCCTTTTTATTTACAATAATGGTTTTGTTATCAATGGTATAGGTAAAAGGTTCGTCTTTAAAACACTCGTGTAAGGCTTGTTCAAGCGTGGCATTTTTTAAAGAAATTGTAACGGGTTTGGCATGCTTAATTTCATTGTATTTGTAAAAAAAATAAAAACCGCTTTGCTTTTCAATAGCGGTAAATACTTTATCAATAGCGGTATTGCTGGTGCTTAGCGTTATGGTTTGCGAGTAACTTTTGGCGCTAAGCTGTAAACAGCCAATCATAATCAGGATAACCGTTAACTTCATTGTCAAAAACAGTTTGGAGGTTGATGTTTGGGGTACATAAAATACTTTACCCCTAAAGTTTAATTGCATAACTTCGTCGTGTTTTGGGTGAATGTGTCTGTTAAGGAAACTCAGTAAAAGCTTAGCCCATACATTTAAGCCGGGAGTATTGCAGTACTCCCGGCGTTTTTCATGGGTAAGGTAGTTGTAGGGCGTTAATGGAGATGTATGTTTTTTTTCATAGGTAGATGTTTTTTAAAGGTTAATGTAAAAACGGATATGGTTAAGGTGATACTGTTATCTTTTTATCTTCAACTTTAAAATGCACATGGCTAAGCTCCAGAACGTGCAGTACCTGCGATAGCTTCACATTTCGTTCAATTCTGCCCATAAATTCGTCGTCAGATACTTTTCCGTTGTAAACCACTTCGATGTTGTACCATCGCGATAGTTGTTTCATGATATCCCTGATACTGGCCCGGTTAAAATCAAAAAAACCGTTTTTCCAGGCCACGGCCCTTTCGGCATCTACCTCAACAACCTGGATATTATCGCCTTTAACAATACCCTGCTCATCTGGTTTTAGCAAGTTATGGTTATTGCCGCTGGTTAATTGTACCAATCCTTCCAGCAAAGTTGTTTTAATATCGTCCTCGTCGGCATAGGCATTAATGTTAAAATGGGTGCCCAATACCTTTACTTTAAGCGCATTAACATTTACCATGAATGGCTTCGACGGATTTTTAGCCACTTCAAAATAGGCCTCGCCGGTTAGCTCCACATCACGTTGGCTGCCGGTAAATGCCGTGGGGAATTTGAGCGATGATGCCGCGTTGAGCCAAATTTTGCTACCATCGGGCAATATAACCTGGTACTGACCTCCACGTGGTGTGCTGATGGTATTATAAGCTACAGGGCCATTTGCCGCTGAAGCCTTGCCTTCTTCAACCTGGTAAACCAGTTGCCCATCTTTAGTTTTTTTAATGCTGATGTTGCCTTTTTTGGCAAGGGTGCCGATCCTTGCAGAATCGAGCACCACTTTTTCGCCATTATCTAAGGTTAGGACTGCTTCATTTTTACCGGGGTCGGCATCGTGCTTAACCACCGTTTTGTTTTTTGCCAGAGCTACCTCTTTTGCCGTGTGCCGCGTACCGTAATACACACCGGCGCTAATAATCATAAGGCCGATTACCGCCGCAGCTACATTCCTGGAAGCAAAGATTTTGAATACTTTAGGTTGATGCTTTGCTGACGATTGCTGAACTGCCGATTGCAAACGTTGCAGCATTTTATCTTCCAGGTCTTGCTTCACGCCCAGGGTTTGCTCGTCCCAATCATTATTGGTTTGGGCGTTGTCAAACAATTCCATTAACAGCTGCACCTCATCGGCAGTAGCCTGCCCGTTAAGGTATTTATCAATCAATTGTTGAAATTCCTGCTTTTGCACAACCTGGTTTTTATAGTAAGAGTATAAAAACAGGGGTATCCCCTATCTGGGAAGAAAAAAAATAAAATTGGGAAGATTGTCCGGATAAGTGAATTTGTTTTACAGGCAAAATATTATGAAAACGAAGCAGAAGTTAGTGGCGGAAGAAACAAGTATAAAGAAATTATCCCCAAAATTAAAAAGGATAGCAGGCTGTGTTAAACTTCCAATTGACTTTGATGAAAAGAAAGCTTTGGATGCTTTTTTTCAGAGCAAACATCAATACAATATAGCATATATAGCATAGCTGAAAATACAGTTATGCTATATACTTCTTTCTCACGATGAATGATGGCAGAAATCATGCAACATTGTAAAACTTCTTGATTAGTTCAAACATAATTGGCATTCCGCTTTTTAACCATTCTGGTACCTGATCTGGAGGTATGGATCTTCCGACGTTTCCATTTAGAAGTTTAGCAATAGAAATCATTTTTAGTGACGTATCAATTAGTTCAACAGAATCAAACATCGGGAAATTCTTATCGAGCATTTCCATATTTCCCCAATAGTTGTTCTCGATTGCAAGTGGGGGAACATGGAAACCTCCTTTTTTAACACGCATTTCTACCCTTTGGATTGATCTTGTTAAAGTATTTAGCCCGCAGAAAATTAAATGGGTTTCAAAACCAGCTTCTTTAAATCTCTTTGGGATTGCCCAAGCACCTGGGCCTGTAAAGTGCCCCTCATAGGCAAAGTTAGCTTTGTTCTCAATATTTAAGTTAACAAGACGAAGAAATTCTTGTTCAAGTGCTTCTTCCGCAAGCTTTCTTGACTCTTTTGACGATTTATTTATTTTATAAAACTCAATGCTTTTTTGTGTGTAAAAAACATCTCCATCAAATATATCGAGATCAGCAAATTCGGATGGGATCAACGTTTGTTTGTAGGTAGACTTGCCGGCACCGTTGCTCCCAGTAATAATAAATAGTTTAGGCTTAATGGAAAACTTCATGTTTTTCCTTTACGGCAGCAATTTCACTTTTTGTGAGTACCTTGATCACTTCGCGCGGGGCATCTAAATTACTTTTATCCAATCTTTCTACTTTTATCTGGCCATCTGGGTATTCATAGTAGGCTTCATCATCAGGCAATTCATCATCAAAAATCATAAAGCAATGTCCCTGGTTCAGATCATCATTCCTGAGTTTTTTTATAACCTGCTGCATGGCAAATAAGCGGTTATCCTGTTGATCGTTTTTAGGCTTCATTTTCACTTCCGTATATTTTTAATTAAGTATAAAGTTACGATAAATGCCATAACTAATCAATTGAACATCGGTCGGCATTTTTGAACTCCTGCAATAACACATCTTTTTCACCCATCCACAACAGAAAACACCCCAATCTACAACAAAAACAAAGTCCCCAACGAAGTACGCAAATGCTTAAGCGCTTTGGTTAAATGATTTTCGACTGTTTTGGTAGATATATTGAGCCTTGATGCAATTTGCTTATGGGTTAGGTACTCTTCGCGGCTAAGCTTGTAAACTTCGCGGCATTTTTCGGGTAGCGTTTCAACTACCGAATTTACCTGTGAAACCAGCTCTTTGTATTCTAAATTTTCATGGGTGTCAGGGCTTTGCAAACTGTTGGCAAGGGCATCAAACACATCGCTTGTTGCAACCCCGGCACGGATTTGCCTGTAAACTTCATAACGGATGGATGCATACAGGTATGCTTTTAACGATACGGCTATTTGGATATTATCCCTGCTATTCCAAAGCTTGATGAACAGTTCCTGGATAACATCTTCGCAGGCCTGCTTATCTTTTAAAACATTGTAGGCCGACAGGAACAATTGCTGCCAGTATTTTTTGTAGATAGCGGTCAACGCACTTTCATCGCCCGATTTTAACCGGTCGATCAATTGCACATCGCTTATAGCTACCTTTTCTGCCATCCTGAAAGGGGGTTAACATAGAATTGCGATAAATTTAGCAAAAATTAACTATTGATGTAATTTATGGCATAAATCAATCGCAATCGCAGGAGTTGTAAAGCTTTGTTTCACATCAAATTCAGGGTTGCAACAGTTATTTGGCATCATGAAAAATAATGCCCATACTGTGCCGCCGACCATTGGTAATCTCGGCTATGCCGTGTTTCATATTTACCCGATGGTACCCTTTGCTGCCTTTTGCAGGCCGGTAACTGGTGGTAAATAATATCATATCACCCTTGCCGGGTTTTAACACCATCGCCCTTGATTGTTCGCGCGGTCTTTGTTCCAGCAAAATGAATTCGCCTCCCTCGTAATCTATGCCGGGTTCATCCAAAATAAAAACCGATTGAATGGGAAAAAACACCTCGCCATACAAATCCTGGTGCATGGCATTGTAACCGCCTTCGGTGTATTGCAGTATCAACGGAGTTGGCCGCAATTGTTCATGCTGATGGCAATACTGCAGCAATTCATCTAAAGTATCAGCAAAACGCGTGGGCTTATTTAGCAATTCCATCCAGTTATTGGCGATAGGTGCAAGCTTTAGATAAACATGCTCCCGTAACTGTTGAATGATTGCCGGCAATGGATATTTGAAATATTTATACTCGCCCCGGCCGTAATGGTGGCGTTCCATCACAACGGTTTTGCGGTAAAGCCCATCATCAATATATTGATTAGCCAGAGCGGCGCATTCATCCGCAGCTAAAACGTTTTTTACAATGGCATATCCACGGGCATCCATACCGGCTTTAATATCAGCCCAATTTAAATTATCAATTCGCTCTTTAATTTCCATCACCTTTTATATTGATACCGGTTGATTAACCATTGCTGCCTCCCAGCCTATAATTGCCGATTTACGGGTTGCCCCCCAATGGTATTGCCCTGATTCGCCTGTCGACCGGATGACCCTATGGCAAGGGATCAAAAACGCTACCGGATTGGCCCCTATGGCGCTGCCTACTGCCCGGCTGGCATTTGGCAATTGTATTTTTTGCGAAACATCGCCATAGCTGCATAAGCCCCCCATAGGTATTTTTAACAAGGCATCCCACACCTTTAATTGAAAACTACTGCCCTTTAAGTGCAATTTAATTGCCGGCAATTGCGACCAGTCTTTTTTAAAGATATGTAAAACATCCTGTTGCATCATATCAACTACCTGTGTGTAGGCCGCGTTAGGGAAATGCTGTTTAAGTTGATCTAAAGCGTCGGCATGGTCGTCGGCAAAGGCCATATAGCAAATACCTTTGGGGGTTGATGCCACTATGATATTGCCAAAGGGGCTTTGGGCGAAGCTGTAGTTTATGCTCAACTCTTTGCCGCCGTTTTTGTACTCCGCAGGGGTCATGCCTTCAATGTTGATGAACAGGTCGTGCAAACGCCCGGTACCCGACAGGCCCGTTTCATAGGCGGTATCAAACAAGGTTGCCTGCTTATCTTTTAAAATACCTTTGGCATATTCCAGGCTTAAGTATTGCAAAAACTTTTTAGGGCTGATGCCCACCCAATCGGTAAACAAACGCTGAAAATGAAAGGGGCTGAGGTTAACCTTTTCGGCAACTTCATCTAAATTTGGCTGGGTTTTAAAATTGAGTTTTATGTAATTTATTGCCTCGGCAATACGGTCGTAATTAATATTTTCCTGTGTGTTCATAATATTATTTGTTATTTATAAACAAATGTAGGCTGATAGCGGATGCGATAAAACCCGGAACTTGCTAAAGTCTGAATCTGAATTTACAGAATTTTAAAATGAACAGAATGTATGCATCGAATATTCTGCAAATTCTTTAATCCTGTAAATTCTGATTCAGATTCCTCCTCGTCGCAAACAACCCTAAACTCAATATCAAACTTGTACCCAATACTACAATAAACAACAGCCCCGTACCAACCTGCGGTATCTTCAAATTATCCGGCAGGTTATAATACAGCAGTACGCTGATTAGCCCCCGGGGTACTATTACTAACTCGGGCATCAGGTCGGTTTTGGATACGAATTTGATGTATAAAAAGCGGACCAGGTAAATGGATACCAGTACGGCACCGCCGGTTGCCAGCAAGGTAATATCCTGCAATTCATAAATATCCATGGTATAACCAAATACTATGAAAAAGAACGTGCGCATTAAAAAAGCGCTCTCGGCAGATAGCTGGAAAAGCTGTTTGATATCGTGTTGAAAGGTTGGATAGATAAACAGTTTCCTGAACCACGGAAAACTGATTTGGTTTGCATTATTCAGGAACAGGCCCAGTGCCAGTACAATTATCAATGCCGATAAATGGAACGATTGCCCTACCGAATAAACCAATATGAGCAACGCGATAATAAGGAACGATTTGATGTGATGCGTTAACCGGCCAATAAGGTAAAGCAACAGCAGGCAGGATATAATGGCTGCAATAATAATGCCTGTAAGTTCGGCGCCGAGTTTTATAAACGATACCACATCAATTTGCTGGTTACGAACTATAAAGTTAAACAGCACCACGGTAAGGATATCCGAGAAAGAAGACTCGTAAATAATGAATTCCTTTTTGTTTTTACCAAGATTGGATGCCGATGGAATAGCCACTGCCGAACTGACCACGCAATAAGGTATGGCATTTACAAAGCACAGATAAAAGCTTTGCCCTGTTAAATACCTGATGATAAATGTAATGGCAAAAGCGCTAACCAATAAAATGGCAAATGCCGAAAAGAACGCTTTTTTGATGATGGCATTTTTATCGCTGTTGTACCGCAGTTCCAGCGCTCCCTCAAATACAATAAGGATAAGGCCCAACGTGCCAAGCGTAGGCAGAATCACCTTAAAATTGATCATTTTCACCCCAAAATAATCAACAGTAAAATGTATCGCGATGCCAAGCATCAGCAATAAAATAACCGAAGGGATTTTGGTTTTACCGGCTATCAAATCGAACAGGTACGAGAAAATGACCAGTCCGCTTAAAATAATCAGGGTTGTATATGTAGTCAAATTACCAATTATTTAACAGTGTGAGTACATAAATCAGCCTTAACATTTCAAACTTAAGCATTGTTTCGCATTATTTTTTGCCGCGTACGGCGCATCCCTTGTTTGAAAGCTGATATCTTTTATATTTACTTTTTTAACAATAACAGCCTATGGATCCGGCGCAATTTTACAGTTTTAAGGTGTGGTTAACTATGGTGATCATAGCGCCTGTGCTGCAAATTCTTATCAGCCAGTTTTTCTTTCACACCGGGAGTATACTATCCATCGCCTTTATTAAAGAATATCCCTTATCGGTTGGCGTGTTAATGGTATTTACCTGCCCGCTGGGCGCGTTGCTTACTTTTATTATCCCACGAATGACCAGGAATTCAACCGTAATTGCTGTTAAACAACGGGTGTCGGTTGCCTTAGGTATTGTTGTTATTTTGGTATTTCTTGGCGCATCAGCGGCTAAAAACGCCTATTCGCCATTTGAACTATCGGCCATGCTGCTGCCATTTTTACTCCCTTTGTTGTTGGGGGTTTGGATTTGCCGGCTGGATTTGGAAGATGAAAGGTATGAGGACGAGGAAGAAGAAGAAACTGCATCCTGAAACAACCCGCTATTTTAAGCCCCTTCCAAAAAAGCCATAACTAAAGCCCAGGCTTCTTTGGATGCAGCTTCATGATAACTTGACCGCTCGTTGCAGTTAAAACCGTGGTCGGCATAAGATATTTTTACGTTCATGTAATCATTGCCGGCAGCTTCAACTGCACCTATAACAACATTGATGTTGTCATCCTTAATATGCGCATCCTTACCACCCCAAATAAACAAGTGTTTGCCATGCAGGTTGGGCGCCATGTGCGCAACTTTATCAAGCCCGCCGCCATAATAGGATACAGCAGCTTTTAGGGGCAGTAAGGCATTGGCTATAAAAGCTACCCGACCGCCCATGCAGTAACCAATGGCATAAACCCGGCTTATATCTACATTGGTTTGCGTATTTAGCCATCCCCAGGTAGCTTCCAGGTCGGCCTTAAAACCATCATTAGTTAGTTTTGATGTGTGTGGTGTTACCGTACTAAAATCGGCATAATCACCTGCAAAACCTTTTGGGGCCGTACGATGGAAAAGCTCAGGAGCCACCGCTACATAGCCCGCGGCTGCAAATCTTTCGGCAACTTGTCGAATATGGTTATTTACGCCAAATGCCTCCTGCAATACAATAATAGCTGGCGTGCTCGGCTTATTGTCTTCGGGAACAGCTATGTAAACAGCCATTGTACTTCCGTCAGCAACTGTTAGTTCGATATATTTTTTGTTATCCATAACTGGTTGAGCAATCTCCGATGATTTTCAAAGCTAAAGAATTTACGCGCGACGGAAAGGCATAAAACCAGGTCCCGGTGCTAAAAACTTTTTTCCGGCAATTAGCTTTCTGTTTTAGGCCTTTGGCTTTCAGCTTATATCTATTTTACAAAACAGTGTGGTTACAATCAATGTTACTTACCATATTTGTACCAAACAAAAACATATGCCGCATCTATTCTCACCGCTTAAAATAAAGAACATCGAACTTAAAAACCGCATCGTGGTATCGCCCATGTGTGAGTATTCCAGCGAAGACGGTTTCGCTAACGACTGGCACCTGGTACACCTGGGCAGCATGGCCGTTGGCGGTGCTGCTTTAATTATCACCGAAGCCACCGCCGTATCGCCCGAAGGCCGCATTTCATCTGCCGACCTTGGCCTTTATAAGGACGAACATATTACCAAATTAAAACAAATCACCGATTTTTTGCACGCTCATGGCGCGTATGCAGGCACACAGCTGGCACATGCCGGCCGCAAGGCCAGCCACCTGCAGCCTTGGCTGGGGGGCAAGCAGGTGCCATCCAATGAACCTAACGGGTGGAAATCATACGCGCCAAGCCCAATCGCTTTTATCGACAGTGAAGAGGCGCCTTTAGAACTGGATAAAGCCGGCATCGACAAAATTAAAGCTGATTTTAAAGCCGCCGCTGCCAGGGCTTTGGCCGCAGGTTTTGACGTAATTGAACTACATGGCGCGCACGGTTATTTATTGCACGAGTTTTTATCGCCGGCAAGTAATAAACGTACAGATGAATACGGAGGCCCGTTCGGGAACCGGATCCGTTTTTTACTGGAAGTAATTGAAAGTGTACAGGAAGCCTGGCCTGCCGAAAACCCGCTGTTTGTGCGCATATCGGCAACCGAATGGACGGAAGGCGCCTGGGCGGCTGATGACTCGGTAGCGCTTGCCAAAATATTAAAAGATAAAGGTATCGACCTTATTGACTGCTCGACCGGCGGCAACATTGCCGGGGTTAAAATAGCGTTAAAACCAGGTTACCAGGTTGAATTTGCCGAGAAAGTTAAAAAAGAAAGCGGTATACTTACCGGAGCAGTAGGCTTAATAACCAAACCGCACCAGGCTGATGAAATTATACAGGAAGGCGAAGCCGATGTTGTATTTATAGCCCGCGAAATGCTGCGCGACCCGCATTTTGCTTTACGTGCCGCTCATGAGCTGGGGCATGAAGTAGAATGGCCGGAGCAGTACGTTCGGGCGAAATGGAATTAGCCGATAGTCTATGGTCGATAGTCCATAGACATGCATTTAGAATCAATTAATCACAACAATACCATGGACCATCGACTATGGACCATGGACAAACAAAAACCACAAACTATGAAACGTACAGCAAACGCCCATTGGAACGGCACTTTACAGGCCGGCAGCGGAGAAATCACTACGCAAAGCACCGTGCTTAACAAAACTCAATACTCATTTAAAACCCGCTTTGCCGATGGCATTGGCACCAATCCCGAAGAGCTGATTGCCGCCGCTCATGCAGGCTGCTTTACCATGGCTGTTGGCGCTGCCCTGTCACAAGCCGGCTTTACCCCTGGCGACCTGACCACCGATGCCATTCTTGACCTGGATATGCAGGCCCTGAGCATCACCGGTATTCATTTAGAACTGAAAGCATCGGTTATTGACGGTGTTGATGAAGCTAAATTTAAAGCCATCGCCGAAGATGCAAAAGCAAATTGCATTATATCAAAAGCGCTGAGCGTACCATTTACTTTGAATGTTACTTACGCGTAAGTAATATTTCATCATGTCATTGCGTGTACCGATCAGGTAAAAATTAAAAAAAACGTTATGACGCACAACAAAATATAATTAAATTGATGTCCTAAACCTCCGTCATTGCGAGGTACGAAGCAATCCCGAACTATGTGGGACTTAGCATATCAGGGATTGCTTCGTACCTCGCAATGACGGTTTTCTATACTGGTAATCAATAAACTTACAAACACGCCATTATAGTGAGGAACGACGTGGCGATCTCTTAGTTACGCGTGAATGACCTGCAATGTCCGCGATCGCCGCGCTACGCTCGCGATGACACATTCTTCCGAGTTTTTATTTCTGTATCAACACCAATAACTCCTGCGGCGTTTCGTAAGTGGCACCCTTATATTCAAGGGCCTTTACCCCTACACATACAGTATCTATGGCATTGCCCACATGGGTAATGAGAATCTGCCCCCGTACATCGGGCTGAACGCCTTCGCCGGCCGGTTTCATGCCATCGAGCAAGTGCATCACACTATCAATGGCTGTGGGTTTTGTAAAAATCTTAATCCTGCTTGCCGGAAAATAATAGCTGAATTTATCACAGGGGATCCTGAACTGTGTTTCGCGGCCCAGCTCCGTAAACTTAAAGCGGATGCTTTGAACGGCGTCGGCAGGGTTGGGTTTGGATTTGCAGGCCGACAAGGCAAAAAACACAAAAAGGATTATCACCGTGTTTAATTTTTTCATAATATATTGATTTGTAAATTACTTAGGACGGCCGGTATAATCCGGCTTTTTTAAAACTATCGTTTTGGAACTATTACGTAAATATCGTCTTTATAAGGAATATAAATGCCGGCATTCTCCGTTTGGCAAATATCAATAGCGGTAATAAATGCCTGGTATTTCGCGGTATTCCAGAAATGAAAATCTATACCCCTTTCAGTATCTCCCGAAGCCAGCATTTTTCTGATTTCAAGGCGGGCGAAATCGAGGCGGGCCTTATCGCCAATTTCGTTGCCATCTAAATTTATTCTGAGATAGTTTCTAACCGGCGGAAAATCCCGTTGAAGCCGCTTTGGTAACCGGCTGTTCCATTCAGGACTCCATACCGCTATATCCATGGCACTGTAACGCACAAATGCTTTGTGCTGCTTTAAATAAACCAGGCAAAATAATGGCAACAATACAAGGCTGATCATTCCGGGTGAGTAAACAATGGGTTTGCGCGGGGTTAAGGTTAATATTTTCATGATTCAGGTTTAAAAACAAATTAGGCTAATATCAACACATAACGAATTACAGAGCAGTAAATTATAACTAAAAACGGTGAATTGAAAAGACTAATAACAGGTGGCTAAACCCCTACCTCCTCCTTCCCCAAGGTAAGGAATCGCACATTCTCACGCTCTATTTATTTCTCACAACCTGAATACAATCACACCAATCAAAAAGTCCCCCCTTCAGGGGGTTAGGGGCCTCCTACTTCAACACATCCAACACCCTGAACATCTTTTCCTTTATCCCCCTGCCCGATCCGCTGAAGTTGTTAACCATGATGGAAAAACAAAGCTCGCGGCCGTTGTGGGTTTGGTAACCTGCATAGCAAAGCACGCTGTTGATACTGCCGCTTTTCATTTTCATGTCGTTGTAAACGGGCAGGCTTTCGTAAAAATCAGGAAACCAGCTTTCTTTTTTGGCCGATTGCAAAATGCGGGTCATGGTATTGGTGCTTACCCTATCGCCGGGCGACAGGCCACTGCCATCGTAGGTGTTCATACTATTGGCATCTATCCCCCGGGCCTGCCAGAATTTTTGTACCTCCTCTACCCCATTTGTTGTGGTAGGTTTACGGCCCTGTTTCCAGGCGATAGTTTTAAGCAGTTGCTCGGCATACAGGTTAATACTTTTTTGATTGAGCCAGTAAATGATCCGGCTTAATGGCGGCGATTGAATTGCGGTGAGATTTTTGGAGATTGAAGGCGCTTTTAAGCCTTTCGCGGTTAAAGTTGCAACAGATTCGGGGTCGAACCCCGCCGCGATACCTAATTTTTTCAGCGTATCCGACAATCGTAGGGCCGCATCGTAGGCCGCGTCGGGTATGGCGGCCGAAATACTTTTTTTATCTTTATCAATAGCGTAACTGCCGCGCAGGTACATTACTTTACTGCCAACGGGCAAAAAGGCGTAAGCATTATCGCCGCTGCCCGCGGGGCCGTTAACCAATTCACTTTTAAAAGTAAGGTACGATACGTTGGGCACGGTGTACGAAACGCCAATAGGATTGCCCACAGCGCCGGTGCGCAGCTTAATATCAAACTGGTTTTCGCGCCAGCAAAGGCCCGATGTTCCGGCACCATAGTAGTTGCCAATATCCTGCCAAATCCAGCCTTCGGGGATAGATTGGGTGCCAAAGATGCTATCGTCGCCAATAACGCGCCCGTTTATTTTTTTGATGCCGGCAGTTTTAAGTGCATCAACCATTAAGGCCAGCACATGTGCTTCTTTGGTTTGCTCATACCGCCAGCTGCCCAGGGTTGGGTCGCCCGAGCCTTTGATGATGATATCGCCGTTCAACGTACCGTCAGCAGCAATTTCGCCGTTGTAGCCCAATTGGGTCTGGTATCTGAAATCGGCCCCTAAAACATTAAAGGCTGTAATGCTGGTAATAGTTTTCAGGGTTGATGCCGTAGCCAGCCCCATATTGGGGTTGGCGGCAAATACCTGTTCGCCGGTTTTGGCATCCAAAACAGTTAGCGAAAGCGATGCATAACGGCACTGGCTATCGGCCTGTAACCGGCCAAATGCCGCCGATAATCTTGATTGAAGGTCCTGGGCATAAGCCTGCCCGGTAATTAAAAATAAACTAACTATCAATAGCCGCTTCATCCTGCTCTTTAACGTTCCCCTTGGTCAAATAATATATCGGGATACCAATCAACACTATACCCAGGCCAAATACCGAATAGGTGCTTTTGTAAATAAGCAACAGGATACAAAACGCAATTCCCATTAAAATATAAATGGCAGGCAACACAGGGTATCCAAAAGCTTTATAAGGACGGTCTAACCCGGGTTTCTTCACACGCAAAATGTAAATACCAATAATGGTAAGCACATAAAATATTACCACTACCAATGATATCATATCCAGCAAATCGCCATAACGTCCGCTTAAGCAAAGTACCGATGCGAGCGCAGCCTGTATCCACAAACCAAACTCAGGCACTGCAGACTTATTTAACTCACCTGTCCTCTTAAAAAACAAACCGTCCTTTGCCATGGTATAATACACTCTTGCTCCCGCCATAATTAAACCGTTGTTGCAGCCAAAGGTTGATATCATAATCATCACAGCAATCAGTTTAGTACCAATATCTCCAAAAATAACATGCGATGCAGTTACCGCAACCCTGTCCTTTTCGGCTGTAGCAATCTCATGCAACGGTAATACGCCTGTGTAAACAACGTTGGCAGCTACATAAATAATCGTAACTATCATGGTACCCAAAAACAAGCTCAATGCTACATCACGCTTGGGATTACGCATTTCGCCCGCTATAAAAGTTACGTTATTCCACGAATCGCTGCTGAATATCGAACCTACCATGGCCGAAGCTACTGCCCCCAATGCAGCCCCAAGGCCCAATTTTGTGAAAGTGCCATCTTTATTCAGGTTGTGTAAATCCCAGGCATTACTCCAGTTGGCATGCCATACATCCGGCTTCAGGGCTACGAAACCAAAAATAATCAACCCGAATAAACTTAACAGTTTGGTTAATGTAAAAGTAGTTTGTATCAGTTTGCCGCTTTTAACACCGCGGGTATTTATAAATGTTAATATTAAAATAACACCGATAGAAACAAGCTGTGCCGCGCTGATTTTTATAAAGCCCTGCTGAAAAAGAATATTATCTTCACTTACCGCCGGGATCAAATATGCTGTAAATTTTGAAAAAGCCACCCCAACTGCAGCTATAGTGCCGGTTTGTATCACCGCGAAAAAACTCCAGCCATATAAAAACGCTATAAGTTTATTGTAGGCTTCCTTGAGGTAAACGTACTGTCCGCCTGCTTTGGGGTACATGCCGCTCAGCTCGCCGTAACTTAATGCTGCTGTCAATGTCATAAAACCGGTGATGAGCCAAATGGCTATCAGCCAACCTGCTGAGCCCACATTGCGTACAATGTCGGCAGCAACTATAAATATACCTGAGCCTATCATCGAGCCTGCTACCAGCATGGTGCCATCAAGCAGGCCAAGTTCATGTTTCATTTTTGGTTGTCCGGAATCTTTTGCCATAAATTAAAAAAGGGTTTAAAGCCCTAAACTATTCAAAAAACTTTAATATTGAGAGGCTATTGTAAAGAAAATAAATTTACTATTTTGCAAGCACCAATTAAACCCCGCTATAGCCAGTGTAGTATTGAGTCGTTAGTCTTAAGTCAGTAGTCTTAAGTACTAAAAGAAAAAGGAATAAAACTTTTGACTTGCGACTGAAGACTTCGTGACTTAGCAACTTACTTAATAAAACCAAAATTGTTACTATGGACTTTTTGAACTCTTACTTAATTTACTTAATTCCGGTGTTTGGGCTCATCGGCATTGCCGTTATGGCTGTTAAAGCCGCCTGGGTTACCAAACAAGATGCCGGCGATGGCGATATGGTTACGCTGGCCGGCTACATTGCCGATGGAGCAATGGCATTTTTACGCGCCGAGTGGAAAGTACTTGGCGGCTTTGTTGCCGTAGCAGCCCTGCTGTTGGCCTGGAGTGGTACTACCGTGGCCACATCAAGCCCGGTAATTGCCGTATCATTTATCATAGGAGCATTTTTATCGGCCTTTGCCGGTTACCTGGGCATGCGCATTGCAACCAAAGCCAATGTGCGCACTACACAGGCAGCCCGTACCAGTTTGGCGCAGGCATTAAAAGTATCATTTACCGGCGGTACTGTAATGGGACTCGGTGTGGCCGGTTTGGCCATCATTGGTTTAGGGTCGCTGTTTATATTATTTTACCAGTTTTATGTAGTTAATGTTGCAGGCAGCACCGTAAACGGCGAGGCTATGGCAAAAGCCCTTGATGTTTTGGCCGGTTTTTCGTTAGGTGCCGAGTCGATCGCATTGTTTGCGCGTGTTGGCGGCGGTATATATACCAAAGCTGCCGACGTGGGCGCCGACCTTGTGGGTAAAGTAGAAGCGGGCATCCCCGAGGACGACGTGCGTAACCCTGCCACCATTGCCGATAACGTAGGCGATAACGTAGGCGACGTTGCCGGTATGGGCGCCGATTTATTCGGATCATACGTGGCTACAATGCTGGCTACCATGGTGCTGGGCCGCGAAATTGTGTCTCATGATGCTTTTGGGGGTATTGCCCCTATCCTGTTGCCTATGGTTATAGCCGGTTTAGGTTTGATATTCTCGATCGTTGGCGCTGCCATGGTGAGGATTAAAAGCGAAACAGACAGTGTGCAAAAAGCACTGAACATAGGCAACTGGGCATCTATCATTTTAACCGCGATAGCCACTTATTTTGTAGTACAATGGATGCTGCCCGAGGGCGAATTTCACATGGTACGCGATGAAGTTAACGGAGCTGTTAAAGCGGGTATAATTCCGTTTACCAAAAACGGCGTGTTTATGTCGATAGTAGTAGGTTTGGTTGTGGGTACTTTGATGTCCATCATTACCGAATATTATACTGCCATGGGTAAGCGCCCGGTATTGAGCATCATCCGCCAGTCATCTACAGGCCACGCTACCAACATTATCGGTGGCTTATCTATAGGAATGGAATCAACCGTGTTACCGATCCTGGTTTTGGCGTCGGGCATTTATGGCTCGTACCATTTTGCGGGTTTATACGGGGTAGCTATAGCGGCCGCAGGTATGATGGCAACAACAGCTATGCAATTAGCTATTGACGCCTTTGGACCAATTGCCGATAACGCTGGTGGTATTGCCGAAATGAGCCGCCTGCCCGAAGAAGTTCGCCACCGTACAGACAATTTAGATGCTGTAGGTAACACTACCGCCGCTACTGGCAAGGGTTTTGCCATTGCATCGGCTGCGTTAACCTCACTGGCTTTATTTGCTGCTTTTGTGGGTGTTGCAGGTATCGAGCATATTGATATTTATAAGGCCGATGTTTTGGCTGGCTTATTTGTGGGTGGTATGATCCCTTTCATCTTCTCGGCATTGTGTATCTCGGCAGTAGGCCGTGCTGCCATGGCCATGGTTGAAGAGGTTAGACGCCAGTTCCGCGAAATTCCGGGTATTATGACCTATGAAGGCAAGCCCGAATACGAAAAGTGCGTGGCTATCTCAACCAAAGCATCCATCCGCGAAATGGTTGCCCCTGGTTTAATCGCGCTGATCACCCCAATCATTATCGGCTTTGCTTTTGGCCCCGAAGTATTGGGAGGTTTATTGGCCGGTGTAACCGTATCGGGCGTGTTGATGGGTATCTTCCAGAGCAACGCCGGCGGTGCATGGGACAACGCCAAAAAATCGTTCGAAAAAGGCTGCCTGATCAATGGCGAGATGTACTACAAAAAATCAGAACCACATAAAGCATCCGTAACCGGCGATACCGTAGGCGATCCGTTTAAGGATACTTCGGGCCCGTCGATGAACATCCTGATCAAGCTGATGTCGATAGTTTCGCTGGTTATCGCGCCGCATTTAAATGCGAACCATGTTGCGCCAACCGCTATGAAACAGGAGGTTATAAAACATGTTATCGTACAGGCTTATGTATCTCCCGTGACTAAGATTGATAAAAAAGGATAATTACTTTTTAGGATATTTAGGAAAAGCCACCTGTTGAGGGTGGCTTTTTTTGTCTGAATCAGGATTACTCAAATTAATGGAATTGACAGAATAAATCACCGCCCCAATATCCCCTGCGCCCTATACAAATTATCAGTAGCCTGCAATATTTTATCCCTCAACTTAGGATTATAACCAGGATGCCGTTGCAGGAATTCGCGCACAATTTGATAAGCTTCTTTGGTTTGATAACTCCCAAATACCGCGCTCAGCCACGATTGCGGGAAGAACACATCGCCGGTGCACTGGATCTCTTCAACCAAATCTAAACTTTTGGGCAGGTATTTGATGGAGGTGCTTTGTCTTAACGGATGATTTAAATAACTCAGCCCTGTGGTAACCCAGGCTTCTTTTGCCCTGTTTTTTCGTTCGGCCAGGCTGTTGAAAAAGGCGTCGCGTTCCTGCACATTCAGCGAGAGGGCGGGCGCCAGGAAAGCCAGCCTGTTTTTGCGTTCGGGGTTGCTTATCCGGGCTTGCTGTTGTTTTAGTACAGATGTGAGGGTATCGCTTTTCAGGGCTATGGAAAGGGCCATACCGGTATAATCATCCTCGGCCAGTTTAACACCGGCCGGTGACTTTTGGGTTAGCCATACCTGGTAAATGCGGCTTTTAGCTTCGGCACTTAAGCAGGTGTTTTGGTAAGCGCCAAACAGTATTTTCTTGTTATTCGCGGCGGTTTGTTTTTCCATGGCCTGCCATAGGGTGTGCTCCAACTCGGTGCTTATAATGAGCCGGTCTTTTGGCAAGGTGAACGTCCAGAATATGCTGGTAATATAGCCGGTAAGCAGGCGCAGGTTCATTTCATTTTTCTCGATACTGATGCCGTGCAGGTAAAGCTTTAACAGTTCAGCCGGTTTAAAAGCACGCCCGGCCAGCATATTCTCGTACCCGTTAATATAAGCCGAAGCCCGTTGCAGCGGGCTTTCTAAATTAAACAGACTGGCTGTCATCGCCTTATCCGCCGGGAACAATCCATAGCCCATCCCGTCCGCATTAAATAAAATGAACAGCGGCTTCGCCAAATCCGCAGCCGCCTTTAGTACAATCTGCCGCGCGTTCATATTCACCGGGATGTTTTTGCTATAACCCGGATACACCAACGTAATATTAAACACCTGCGGCCATATGCGTGGCGCGCCAACTTCGGGATGCTGGCTGATGGTAAAAGCGCCGATTTTACCATCGTTGTAACTCACTTTATAATCAAACACCGGCCTGCCGGGCTGGCTTACCCAAACTCTGTTCCAGGTGTACAGGTTGGCGGTGCTGTATTTGCGCAGGATAGCAATCAGCTGCGGCCAGGTAGCGTTGCCGTAAGCATACTTTTTCAGGTATTCGCGAATGCCTTTCTGAAAATTGGCCTTCCCCATCAGGCTTTCCAGCTGACGCATCATAATGGGGGCTTTGTGGTAAATAATATTGCCGTAAAGCGAGCCCGCATCCTGCAAATTATCCAGCTGCTGCCTAATTGGATTGGCACCCATGGTGCGGTCAATTCCGTAAGCTGCCGAGTAATGGTCCTGCAAAAATTTAAGGTTAAAGGTTTCGGCGCCCATTAGTTTTTCGGTCACCTTATCGGCCATAAAATTGGCAAACACCTCCTTCATCCACACATCGTTAAACCACTCCATCGTCACCATATCGCCAAACCACATGTGCGCTGTCTCGTGCGAGATTACGTTCGACCGGGCGATGAACTGATCTTTGGTAGCTCCCTCATCCAAAAACAAACCCGAGGCCTTGTACTGCATCTCGCCCGGGTGCTCCATGCCGCCGAACTGAAAATCGGGTATGGCCACAAAGCCTACTTTTTGAAAAGGGTAAGGTATGCCCGTCCAGTTTTCTAAAAAGCTAATGGCATCCCGGTGGGCTTTAAATATCGAATCGACACTCAACCTGATCTGGGTCGAATCTGTTTCCCTGTGCAAAAACTCGACACTGCGCCCGCCTATCAACTGCCTTACATCAGCATACGCCCCCGCGGTGAAAGAAAACAGGTAGGTGGGCAATTTATCGCTGGTATTAAAAACATAACGCTTAAAGTCGCCCTCATCAGTTACATCCTTTATGCTGCCATTGGCCAATGCCTTCCATTCCTTGGGTACCCTCAGGCCTAATTTGAAAGTAGCTTTCAAATTAGGCTGATCAAAACAAGGGAAAACAGTACGGGCGCGGTCGGGCACAAATAGCGCATACAAATAATCGTCGTTACGGTTTAATGATCCGTTACCGGCCACAAAATCAACAGTGATATCATTACGCCCGGCCTTTAAATATTTAGTATCTATAATGATATGTTCGTCCTTCGCCTCAAAAGGGATTACCCGCCCCTGGGCCAACCGTACATTTTTAATGTGCTGTGCGTCCTGCTTAAAATCAATTTGCAGCGGCTGGCCGGCATTTTTTAAATCAAATGCGATATGCGCCACACCGGCGATATCATCAGCCCGTTTCAACGGCACCAAAAACGACAGGTCATATTCCACATTACTGATTACCGAATGCCTGTACTGCGCCAACCTGTACGATACCCCCGTTTCAACAGGTACAGGTTTAACATGCTGCTGGGCATATACCACAACATTTAAGCTCAATAAAAACAGGATCAGTTTATATAATTTCATATGGTTGGTTGTTTTGTGGTTGTTTTACAACAAGTCGCAAATCGCTGCCTCAAGTTGGCGATTCATTTAGTCATTAGCAAATTTGGGGTAAGCAAAGCCTGTCTTTATTAACTTTTAAATCCAAAACTTCTATTCGGTCTTCAGTTCTCAAACCACTGTCTTTAACTATCGGCATAGTCATCCGAAGTCTCCGACTTTAGACAGATTAAAACCCATTACATCTTTGTTACCCAATCAGCTCGGAATAAAAATATCTCGTGGGGCGGCGTGTCATCTTCTGTATTAGGAAATATGAATTTTATTTTTTATAATTAACAGAAAATTAATACTTTAATAAACCCAACCTATCCCAATGTCAATAGTATTTTTTCTAAAATCCATCCTCTTTGACCCGAAGCTTAATTATTATTTAACGCTTATTCAAATCCCGATTGTCCTTTGTCTTGCTATACAAAGCTTCCAAGCCTACCGTCTTAACTTTAAAGCTTTTAAACTTATCTGTATAGGATGGTGCATTAATGCTGGTTATCTTTTCGTGAACGCTTTAATGAGAAAATTGAAAATCGATCCCATCATTAGTGTTCCTACAAGAACCTTTTTAGACATTGTGTGCATGTCGTTCTTCCTTTTTGCAGTTAAAGATACTTTTGAAAAAGGATTTCTTTATAAACTGAAGAAGGTACCCAATTGGTTGATTTACCTCATAGGGATTATTGCTTGTGTCGCCAAATCAATCCCTGGATCACTCCATTTGGTTCCACTCATACATTTACGATATATTCCAGCAGCTCTATTTGATTTTGGTGCACTTGTAACACTCGCGATATATTTCAAGAATTTCACACAGAAATTGCACCGAAAAAAAATACTGTATGGTTTCGCATTGCTGTATGCGTCTATCCAATTTCTATGGATTTTGCAGGGCGAACAGCCCGACGCTGCAAATATCTTAATGAAAATTGACAATGTAGGCTTTGCGATAGGCTTGGTGGCGAAAACTGGCATATTGGTCTGTCTATCAATTTCATTGATACGGGCAACAAGTTATGCCGCACGAAAGGAAGAGGAGAAATTGTTGAGGAAGCTTTCTTTTTCGACCACGATATTAAATGTCAAGGACCTAACAAGCGGCCAAGATGCTGATTTAAAGACAAATAGCATACTCGAAGCCATTTTAAAAGAGTGTCTTGCAATGCTTGACATTCCACTCGGTTATTACGCCAGCCTTGATCAAAATCAGGGGACATTAATAATCAAATATACTTCTGACGCTTACTCAAATCAAGTCGGATATCAATATTCTATATTAGATGGTATGAGTGGCAAAGCTGTATTAGAAAGGAAAAAGCAAGTAAATAATCGTATTGGGGAGAAAGCCGATTACAAAAGGTTCAGTTCGTTCCTTTCTAAGAAAAACCCAACTAATGTCGATAAGAATGTCTTATCCGCGGCATCTTTTCCAGTCTTGATAGATGATGAGCCGATAGGGGTTTATATGTTTGAAAGTGACGAGGAACGATTTTTTAGCCAAGCTGATATTAATTTACTGTCCGCTTTGGTTTCGCAAGCAACCACTGCAATTAAAAATTTTCAGCTTGTGCAGGAACTTTCACTTAGTAGATCATTACTAAATGGTCTGATGCATATTGATATGTTAATGACTGGCAAGGAAAGGAATTTGGAAGACATATTGGAATTCATACTTGATAAAGCATTAAATCTGGCCAAAAATCAAATCGGCAACATCGCATTATTGGATAAAAGTCGGGACGAACTGACCATCGTTGCAGAGGCTTCGCTAAAAGCATTCAAGGGGCAAACTTACAAGATTAACGACAGCATTAGCGGGTTAGCCGTTACTAAAAAAGATTATGTTTATATTCCAGATTTTGCGAACGATGCTTCAGGTTTAACCAGTCTCTATCAAAATTTTACCGGCGTTGAGATAAATTGCGAACTTGTAATTCCTTTGATTGTAAATGATGAGGTTATTGGGGTTTTTAATACCGAAAGTCCACACGCAAATAGTTTCTCCAAAGCTGACATTGACAGGGTTGAGAGCTTTGCTCGTCAAGCTGGATGTTTCGGAAATATGTTACACCCTGTTCCGTGGCAAACTGACCACCTATTTTGCTGGCAAAGAAATGCAGCTTATGCTTTAGCAGCATAACAAAGATAATTATTTACCCATTTCCATTTGGCCTGCCGCCGCTCAAGCTGTAATCTCTCTTTATATTTTTAGAAGCTTAGAAAATTGGATAATTACCAGGTATGTCCTTCTGGCGATGGCCGTTCATTGCTTTAATAGACGTTACAGAGCAACTTCGTATATGTTTATGAGGCTCCACATAAACCTGTTCAACCGGCAACTGTATAGAGCATTTAAACGGGGCAATCAGTGTTTAAAGCATAAAACCAAAAAAGGGTGGTCAGTTTGATCCGGAATACCCTGGTCAGTTTGAACCAGGAACAGGTGGTCACTTTAAACCGGAATCAGATGGTCAGATTGAGCGAAATCTCCACTCTGAAAGCCTGGCTGTATCTCCGGGCTTGTTTAAAGAATTTCAACATTGAGCATGCGTAATTCCTTTTTGAAGTTTTTTGAATAAAGGAGTTAATGCATCGAAATATTTTCCAATTTGATAGTATCCAAATAAATTTAGCTATCAATTGGCATTCTAACCTTTCCTTTTTAACCGCCTTAACTTTATGAATACTGAGGAGCGACTTCCATGATTTAAATACAAGTTCAATTTGCCACCTTAATCTGTACACTTGGATCACATCTGCTGTTTTGAACTGTTGCTCACCTACATTGGTTATGAATATGCTGAAACGACAACGGGCTTTATACTCGTCTGAAAGTTCAGAGCCCATGCTTTTAAGTTTTTTCTGTGCTTTTCTTATTCGTTCTGTCCAGACCTGTTCAGAAACGGGAACCGCTACCAATCGGCAGCTAAACGCATTTTCTCCGGTTCCTATATTAACATTAGTTTCAAAATGGCTTTCTCTGCTATTGATCATTCTTTTAGAGAGCGATGTCCAATCTATTCTTTTGCCATTATCACATTGAGTTGGTTTCCACTGGGGATGCAGCCTGTTTAAGAAAAAGGCCCCTTCCTTAATCACCTTTACAAGGTACTTCATAGTAACAAATCCAAGATCCCGAATATGCAGCTCACCTTTGCCAATGCGATCCAAAGTCTTTTTAGACTGACTTTGATCGTTTTGAGTAGCCTTGGTCAACTCTATATTTACCCAGTCTCCCCGCTCCAGCAAGCTGTTTTTACGCTGCCCTTCTCGCGCTCCGCTGCCGCAAGCGTCCCCGGCTTGTGGCCCGCATGCTAAGTATACGCCCTGTTTCAACCTGCAAAGGGGGCTTCGTAGCAAGTAGGTGGCATCAAAAAAAGTAACCCCTCCTTGGCGCAAGTCTTGTGTTGTGGACATTGAGCGATGGTGGACTTGTGACTTTCTTAGTCTGAAAGTTTTGATTCTATGAAGTGTCTCGTCCTAAAAAAGTTCCCCATATCACAAGTCAGCCACCCACATCCAAACGCACAAGACTTGCGCTAAAACTATCGGAGTTTTTGAATACTAACCGGCTTTATCGAATACGGTCTTCCAGGAACGCCCGCTGTCGAATATGGTTGATTTTGCATTGGTCTGAACAGAAATAGACTTGCCATCATTGCTCAACTTCCAAACCTCTATAACGGTAACAAATTTTTGTTTTTGACCAATCATCAGGTATACAATTGAGTTAACAGTCATCGTTTGTCCATCAGCCGACAACTTTACGGTAAACTTCTTTCCTCTTCCCCGGCCATGATTAATTTCGCTTGTTTTACCGTCGAAGGCCAGTTTCTCCTGGCTTGTAACAGGCGCTGCGCCAGCAGACGGGTTTGGCACCTCTATGGTCATAAAATCTGCCTGCGCTGTTATTTTCATTGTTTTAGATAGCATACGATCACCCTCATCATATGTGCAAACAATATTTCCACCCATACTTATCGACTCTTTGGATTTCCATTCGCCAGAAAAATCAGCGCGATGAGTGCCGTTTTTTTGTTGAGCCTGTGCGGGAAAATAAATTACGCCAACCAGCATGATAGCCATACTGTACAAAACATTTCTTTTATTTTTCATATCCTGTTAAAATTGATTCAGCAAACCTACTTTGATATTTTGCGGGGCGACGAATTTGGATTGTAAATAAAAATGTAAACTTTGTAAATAATGGTAAATAGTAGGTGAGTTACCCATTGACGGATAGCCTTTAGCCCAAAGTGTTAAGCTCTAAGCCCCAAAAAACACTGTTGACTTAAGACTTAGTACTGTTGACTTAATACTCCCGCTGTTCGATTCTCTGGACTTCGAACCATTACGCCTGTTTCTCCGACTACAGGATTATTAGAGGCTGTTTAAATTTGGTTTGCCAATGTTTTTATGCTTCCAATGAAGGGACGATGATCCATATCGCGTGACGGCGAAGACTCACCCGGCGAGGCTGCGCCCGCCACCCTCTCTTCGGCTTCGCCGGAAAGAGGGGCGTGGAAATATATATTTTTAAATGGCTGATTATAAAATAATTACATACAAAACCATCTTTCCACCGCAGGTGAAGAGAGGGTGGTCGGGCGTAGCCTCGACCGGGTGAGTCGTAGCCCGCGTTCAAGCGAACGTGTTGTAAATTCTAAATCCGAAGTCGGAGAATCGGACAGCGGAGGAACTCAGGAAATATAAAAACCTGGTGTTAAATAAAATTCTGGTGTTAAATAAAATATAGTGTCAATAAAGAAAAGGACGCCATTGAAAGAGAGCACATTTTCATCATGCAGATCTTCAAAAATTAAACCCAGCTTATTGTTGATATAATCGTTATTGCGATTATTGCGAAAATTATTGAATTCTAAAAAGTTTTTAACGGCAGTAAGGTCTGTTGGCTCGGAAGCAACTATAAACTCTTGCATAACTACTGCATTAAGCTCATCGTTAATTATTTTGAAACCGAGGAATGTATATGCAGTAGCTGGGAAAAAGTAATTGTGAATAATTAGACTATTGAAATAATCAAGCCAGCTTTCATAAAAGATACCTGCATTGGTTTTAACAACGTGGGTTCCATTAAGCCTGTATACTTTTTGTTCGGCGCCTTCGCTGATAAAATCACTTTGCAGGATTAGCGGAGTATAGAAAAGATTCTCCCTTTCGGCGAAAGTTAAGAGTTTTGCTGTTTCTTTACTTTTGACGTACTGCTGTTTTTTAGCTGCGAAGCCTGCTGCCGCATCTGATCTAAGGAAACATTGGGCTTTTTTGAGTTTATTTGCCTGGCCAGCAGGTTCATCTCCGAGAATGATATTTTGTAGTTCATCTTTGATGTTTTTCATTAATGATCAATTGATCAAAAATAAGTTTTTTTGACCAATTTTTAAAATAGGCAATCCATGTTGCTTCAATTGCCGATCCATCACCTTATCATTCGATAGTCACAGACTATCGGCATAATCATCCAGAGAATCGGGCAACAGGTACCAAAGGGACTGGTATTGGTCAGCAACAGGCACAAATATGTGGATGCGCCCAAATTGCGCTATCAGTTTAGTGTTAACCATGATAAAATACAATATATTGATTACCAATTACTTATAAATATTTTATCTGAAATGTGTTAAGTTATGTTAACCCAACAAAATGCGTTTTCCCTGATCATTCGATAGTCGGAGACTATCTGCATAATCATCCGAAACCAGAGAATCGGACAGCGAACTGACTCACTCACAACTCACAACTCACAACTCACAACTCACCACTCACCACTCACTACTCACCACCCCAACATCTGCCCTATCGCCCCGATGCTCATCCAGGTCATGGTGCCAACTACCAGCACGCCTAAAACGGTAAGCCATAAAGGCTGTTTGTAGGATGCGATGATTTTTGACCAGTAAGCCGCAACCAGCATTACGCCCAGGGCAACTGGCAATATAAAGCCGTTGATGGCCCCAACTACCAATAGTATTTTCACCGGTTTGCCTATAGCCAAAAATATACAGCAGGATATCATAATGAAACCGATAATAATTTCGCGGTTCCATTTCAATATCAGCGGACTAAAACTCCTGATAAACGAAACCGATGTATAAGCCGAGCCCACCACCGAAGAGATCCCGGCCGCCCAGATGATAACCCCGAAAAGCTTATAACCAACCTGCCCCGCAGCCAGCTGAAATATGGAAGCCGCCGGATTAGCGGGATCGAGCTTGCCGCCTGCAGTTATAACACCCAAAGCAGCTATAAACAACAACAACCGCATCAGCGATGCAAGCCCGATGGCGCTTAAAGCCCCCCGGTTAACCACCGGCAAATTCTGTTGCCCGGTGATCTTTGCATCCAGCAGGCGGTGTGCTCCGGCAAAGGTAATGTAGCCGCCAACAGTGCCGCCAACAATGGTTAGTACCGCAGTAAAGCTAAACTGCGTTGGATTCACCGCCCTGATGGCCGCCTGGGCCAGCGGCGGGTTGCTGATGTAAGCAACGTATAAGGCCAGCGCTATTTTGAGGCAGCCCATGCATTTGGCAAACAAATCCATCGCTTTGCCCGATTCTTTATAAATAAATATGCCAATGGCCACAATGGCGCTCATGACAGCCCCCTGCCCTACGCTCACACCAAACAGCACATTGAGGCCCAGCCCGGCCCCGGCTATATTGCCGATATTGAACGCCATACCACCCAAAAACACCAGCAGCGAAATAAAATAACCCAGGCCGGGCAAAAGCTGGTTGGCAATATCCTGCGCGGGTTTACCGGCCACGGTAATAATACGCCAGATGTTGAGTTGAGCAATAGCATCCAGCACCACCGACAGCAATATCACAAAACCAAAACTTGCACCCAACTGCGCGGTAAAAACAGCTGTTTGCGTTAAAAACCCCGGCCCTATAGCTGATGATGCCATCAGGAAGGCGGCGCCCATTAAAACACTCCAGTTGCGCTGCTTTTTCATTTATTGCGCCGGTGCTTTAATGCTTATGCCTTCGGCTTTCAGTTTTTCGTTTATCTTTTTGGCAAATTCAACGGCATATGCGCCATCGCCGTGCAAGCATAACGTTTCGGCTTTAAGGCTGATGGTTTTGTTATTGGCCGAAATCACCTGTTGTTGCTTTACCATCATCAGCACCTGGCTGATGGATTGCTGTTCGTCGGTTATCAACGCGTTGCTCTGGGTACGCGGGGTAAGCGACCCGTCGTCCTGGTAAGTACGGTCGGCAAATACTTCGGATGCGGTTGTCAAACCCAGTTTTTTGGCCCAGGTAATCATTTCGCTATTGGCCAGTCCGTACAATATTAGCGAAGAATCAAAATCGTGTACGGCTTCGGCAATGGCTTTGGCCAGGCTAACATCCTTTGCGGCCATATTGTATAATGCCCCATGCGCCTTTACGTGATGAAGTTTACCGTAAGCAGCTTTAACAAAACCCGATAGGGCACCTACCTGGTACAAGGTCATCTGGTAGGCCTCATTTGCCGATATCTTCATCTCGCGCCTGCCAAAGCCCTGCAAATCGGGCAAGCCGGGATGGGCGCCAATGGCCACGCCTTTTTTTACCGCCATGCCAACGGTATGCTGCATTACCTCCGGGTCGCCCGCGTGAAAGCCGCAGGCTATGTTGGCCGATGTAATGTAGTCCATCAGGGTTTCGTCGTTGGGCATGGGGTAGTTGCCAAATGCTTCGCCCATATCGCAGTTCAGGTCTATGCTTTGCATGGTAGTATTTTATAAAAATTTGTTTTGCACAGCAATGGTTAGCTGGTGCAATAGTTGTTCACGTTCAATATACAGCATTTCTGCTTCACGCCGGGTGATATCTTTAAAATAAATGGCGTCGCCGGGTTTAAGCTGGGCGCATAAAGTCATATCTACAGCGGCTACCTGCGCTATTCGCGGATACCCTCCGGTAGTTTGGCAATCGGCCATCAAAAGCACCATGCTGCCGTTTCCGGTAACCTGTATGGTGCCTGGTGTTACGGCGGTACTTAACAATTCATCCTTTTTTAAACGTTCCATCACTGCGCCCTCCAAATGGTAGCCCATGCGGTTACTTTGCCTGCCAATGATGTATGGTTCCGACAAAAAATTGGCGATGCTGCGGCCATTAAACCAGCCAAATTCGTTACCCGGCACCACCCTTATTGTTTTACCATCGGCCGGCAAATGCGCGCGCCGGGGAATGCTCCATGGAAGGTAAAAAACCTGATCTTTCTTTACACTTTTTTGTATTTCTCTGAATTTTTCTACTATTACTTGTGCAATACTTGTTAATTTTTGCTCATTTATGAGCACATCACCGCGTTTTAACACCCGGCCTTCCAACCCGCCAAACCCGGCGACCAGGCAGGTACTTTTGCTTCCCAAAATTTCGGGCACATCCCAGCCACCGGCAATGGCCAGGTAAGTGCGGCTGCCCGATGGGTTATTTATTAATTTTATGATGGCTCCCGATGGGACAAAAAGAGGACGCTCCGGTGATAATGGTTGGTCGCCTGATTGAAATACCGCGCCCTCACCTGCATAAGCAATCAGCAGGTCGGTTTCGGCAATAAATTCCGCGTCAGCATAGGTAAATTCAATTACGGCGGCGTTGTCGCCATTACCAACGACCATGTTTGCAATACGGGCCGATAACGTATCCATAGCTCCCGACACCGGCACCGCCTGCGAAAGATATTGGTAGCGCCCCAAATCCTGTATGGTGCTCATTAAGCCGGGTTTTAATATTTTGATCTGCATATTACCCGGCCAATAATTCATTAAACTCTTGTATATCAATAGCTTTAAAAACAACCATATCACCAGCCTTTAGCAGCGATGGCTGCCTGCGATCACGATCGAACATTTTGAGGGGTGTTTGCCCAATAATTTGCCAGCCGCCCGGTGTATCCAATGGGTATACGCCCGTTTGCTGCCCGGCTATACCCACTGCCCCTGCCGGTACCAATTTTCGCGGCGCTGCTTTACGGGGTGTTGCCAATCGTTCATCCATACCGCCTAAATAAGCAAAGCCGGGAACAAAACCTATCATGTAAACTTTATAAGTGGCCGCGTTGTGCAATTTAATTACCTCGGCTATGCTGATATGGTGTGAATCGGCAACCTCTTCCAAATCAGGACCAAAACTGCCACCATAACATACCGGGATCGTGATAATATCCCCCCCGGCCGGCTTGGCCGTTTTCTTTTGAAATTTTAAATCATCCAGGTAGCCCGATACCTTGGCAAAGCAGCCTGCGCCCGGTAAATCAGATTTGATCACTATAACAGGATCATAAAAAACAGTTAAAGTAGAATAGGCCGGCACCGTTGTATTAAAACCCGGAAATGGCTGTTGGTGAAGCAACAGGTTTAAGCTGTTGACCGCGTTTAGCAATTCTTCGGCAATTTGCTGCCCAAACTCAACGGTAACCGCTGTTTCGCTTAAATAATAAATTTTGAACGCTTTGTTGGGCATCGCTGTGTTTAGCTGTAAAACAACTGAATTTTATTTGGATAAATCTCGGCAATACTGCTTACAGTTGCAATCATATACCGCGATTCCATAAATTTTACGCCCATAATAGTATCTGTTTATTTAATAATAAGCGGGGCAAAATTATTTTATAAATATGGCGAATACCCGCCTATATCCCCTTCAACATCATCAATTATAAAAAAGATCTGAAAAGTGGTTTTATTTTATTATTTCTATCTACCTTTAATAACCCAAACACAATCAATTAGTTAAACCTTACCTGCATCTATATGAAAATTACAAATCACTGGTTAGAAGCCGACTCGAATGCCGAAAAAATAAAAATTTCTAAATCCGGGAATGCCAGGGACCCTATTGATCCCGATTACCTGGTAATTCATTATACCGCCACCGATACCGCACAATCGGCAATAAATTGGTTTATTGATACCCACTCGAACCCCGACAGGATTGCCGCGCATATCGTTTTAAACACCGATGGCACCATTACGCAACTGGTGCCTTTTAATCACAGGGCAAATCATGCGGGTACCAGCACCTGGGATGGGGTAGATAGTTTTAACTATCATGCCATAGGTATCGAAATTGTAAACCCGGGCTTTGCAGAAAAGCTGGCAGATAATACTTTTAAACGCGTAACAGACGACGGTGTAAAAATTTACCCGGCTACCGACGGCGATAAGTTTATGAAAATTGATCATAAGCATAAATTTTGGACGGGCAAAAACAACCATTACTGGCGCACGTTTCCGGATGCCCAGTTACAAGCCCTGTACAAGCTTTGCAAAGTATTGTTTGATACCTATCATTTGATTGCAGCCGTTGGCCATGACGATATCTCCCCGGCGCGCAAACCAGATCCCGGACCAGCATTTCCATGGGATACATTTAAAACAAATGTGTATGGCCATTCGAACAATACAGGCAGAATTTATGTGGTAAATACCGATGGCACCAATTTCAGAAACTCATTTTCTACTAATGCCCCTGTCCTTAAAAAATTAACAAAAGGTTATGAGGTGGGCTTGATAGAAACAAACGGGCAATGGAGTAAAGTATACCTGGTAAACAGCCAGGCCGAGGTATTACAAAAGGTAGATGGTAAATCAAGAAGCATTAAAACCATCGGGTGGATATTTAGCTCGTTATTGTCTTTAAAGGCTGGTCAGTAGAGATTAAATTCAAAAGTTTTGAGCTAAATGGAAGCCGGTAACAGTGCTTATAAATACTATAAAAAATCCAGACTTTTTTATAGGCTGGCATTTTATACGTGCGTATGGATTGCTTTATATTCATCCTTATTTAACGGCATCAATCCAATCATTGGCGCATTTGCCATTCTGCTCCCGGTATTAGCAGTTTATGTACTTGTTCCAATGGGGCTTTTTTATATAATTAAAAGTTACACACATAAAGAACCCTTTAACAGGTTTAGAATGTATTATTTTGCAGGGCACCTGTTTTTTCTGGTTATACTGATAGGGTTTGCTATAGTGATAATTACCGACATTAGTAAGTTTACCGCGAGATAAGCATTCTCGATAGGTTAGGGTGTTTCTGTACCGTCCTCTAAATGAAAAAGTATTTCCATCCATATGATCTTCGCTCAGGGTATCTTTTCAAAAGGCCCCTGAGTTTGGGTAAACACCACTTATACGTAATTGGGTGTTGCCTGCGGCCGGGCTATCCGCTCATACTGCACAGGCCTTAACCACGCTGGCCGGTATCCGCTGCTATCCCTAACACTTATCTGAATCAGAATTGGCAGAATTTGAGAATAAACAGAATGAAAGTCAATCTTTAGTTGCGTTTTATCTTATTAACCTATTTTAGTTAAATTGGGCATCATGAAATCTGTCCTGTTCATTATCGCTTTTTTGATTTCGTTCAAATTATTAACCGATGTCTCTCCAAATTATTTTGCGCTCAAACAATGAATCATCGGTATTTAGCTTTTATACTGGCCCTTGCCCTCGCCTCCTGCAAAAACGGCAAAAGCCCAAACAGGTTCAAATACACCATAGCTAAAGACAGCAACCTGTACATCCAGATTTACCGCACGGGTTTGTTTGAAACATCCACTACCGCCTACCTTACCGATTCGGCAAACTTCAGCCTTAAATTGGGCACCTATGATGACCAAACGGGTTATATTGATTGTAAAGTAAAAGGGGATACGGTGCTGTCGGAAGAAAAACAATACATTTTTGATAATAATGTGATACAGGCAGACACGATGAAGGTTACCTATACAACGGCCTACAGCTTAATAGCATTAAAAAAGCTGCATAACTTTGAGTAATCGCTATACCAGGGCCTGATGTGGCGCGTGTTACCCGGCGATATTGTAACAACAAAGTATTAATCATGGTTTGAACCCAACTGTAAACGCTTCATTTTCAAACTATAATTTGGGATATTAATTCGCACCCATTGTTACATTCTGCCCTTTAACTTTTCAATAAATTTAAGTACGTTTGGGGAAATGTGAATTTTTAATTTTTTTACGACTGATCTTACTAATTAAACATGAAGTTATTTATTAAAAAACCTATTGCGCAATTGATGGCTGCTTCGGCAGAAACGGAGAAAACGCTTAAAAGAACTTTAGGCGTTGGATCGCTTATAGCACTGGGTATTGGCGCAATTATAGGTGCCGGTATCTTTGTACGAACGGCAGCGGCAGCAGGCGAACATGCCGGTCCGGCTGTTACCATTTCATTTCTGATAGCGGCAGCGGGTTGCGCATTGGCCGGCTTATGTTACGCAGAATTTGCCAGTATGATCCCCATCGCAGGATCAGCCTACACCTACTCTTACGCCACCATGGGCGAGTTCATCGCCTGGATCATCGGCTGGGATTTGGTGCTCGAATATGCTTTGGGCGCTGCTACTGTTTCGATAGGCTGGTCGCAGTATTTTAACGAGTTTTTGCATACATTTTTTAATGTACATATTCCCTACGCCTGGTCGCACTCGTTTATGGAAACCTCAAATACTACCGCCGGCATGTACGTTGGCGAATTAGGCACAAGAGGTATCGTAAATCTGCCCGCTATCCTCATCCTTTTCCTGCTTACCTTGCTGTTAATTCGCGGTACGGCCGAGTCGGCAATTGTAAATAACATCATTGTTGTAATTAAAGTAGCTATTGTATTAATGATCATCGGCTTAGGCTGGCATTTTATTAATCCGGCTTTCCATACCCCTTATACTATTCCTGCCGATGCCGGTAAAATTAAAGTTAGCGCGGGTATTGTTGATTATGCCGATACTTTTAACCACGGCTGGCTGGGTGTATTACGCGGGGCGAGTGTAGTATTTTTTGCCTTTATTGGTTTTGATGCCGTATCAACCGCGGCGCAGGAAGCTAAAAACCCACAACGCGATATGCCAAAAGGGATCCTGATATCACTGGTTATCTGTACAGCTCTATATATCCTGTTCTCACATGTATTAACCGGTTTGGTATCATATAAAGATTTCCTGATCCAGGGTAAAGAAGCATCGGTGAGCTATGCCATTAAAACTGCCATGCCTGGCTATGGATGGTTGGCGTCATTTGTAACGGTATCTATCCTTGCAGGTTTCTCTTCAGTTATCCTGGTGATGCTGATGGGCCAAACCCGTGTATTTTATACCATGAGCACCGATGGTTTAATCCCTAAAGTGTTTTCAAAATTACATCCCAAATACCGTACCCCTTACAAATCGCAATGGTTGTTCTTTATTTTCGTATCGTTATTTGCCGGTTTTATTCCGGATAAATATGTTGGAGATATGGTGAGCATTGGTACCTTGTTTGCGTTTGTGCTGGTATGCTTGGGTATATTCATTTTAAGAAGAACCGATCCAAATATTGTTCGTCCGTTTAAAACGCCATGGTATATGGTGGTTTGTCCGCTGGGCGCAATCATTTGCTTATGTATGATAGCCAGTGAAGGCTGGGAAAACTGGGCAAGGCTTATTGTTTGGTTACTGATAGGCTTTGTTGTATATTTTGGTTACAGCGTCAAACGTTCGCATGTAAGGCATGGCAAGGTTGAAGCCGCCGTTGACCCTATCAACCCCAAATTTATTGAGTAACTGATAAACAATATCAATACAAACAAAAAAGGTTCTGAAAATTCAGGACCTTTTTTGTTAAGTTCTTTTTATACCGGAGCTTTAATTGCAACTTTGCTCAGTTTCCGGTTAAAGTTAAAAAAACACAAAACCCTAAAGCCATGCACCCATTAATTTTCAGGGAAATATTGTCTGTTACGATGATCCTGTTTGCCATTATTGACATCCTTGGCGCCATACCTGTAATTATACAGGTACGCCAGCGTGTAGGGCACATCGAATCGGAAAAAGCAAGCATAGCGGTACTGATATTAATGGTAGTATTTTTATTTGTGGGCGATGAACTGCTGGCCATTATTGGCCTGGATATCTCTTCCTTCGCAATAGCCGGCTCGCTCGTGATCTTTATCATCGCCATGGAAATGGTATTGGGTGTCGACTTTTTTAAGGAAGAGGTACCGCTTTCTGCATCGATAGTGCCCATAGCTTTCCCGCTGATAGCGGGTGCGGGAACCATGACTACACTATTATCTTTAAAATCTCAATATCAAACCCAAAACATTATTGTAGGCATTGTGCTAAACACCATTGTAGTTTACCTTGTGCTTAAAAATGTGAAATGGATAGAAAAACTTTTAGGCCCGGTTGGGTTGAGTATACTGCGTAAATCGTTTGGGATAATTTTGCTGGCGATAGCGATAAAGTTGTTTAGGGCCAATACGCACCTTTAGGCGAAGCCCCCCGGCCCCCTGAAGGGGAGTTTTTCTATTAGCTTAAACTTTATCTTATTCATAAATGGCATTTGACGCTAACAAAATCAACAAGTTTTGGGATTGGTTTAAAACCATATCCGATGCACTTTTAGATCACGCCAATAATCAAACGCTTATTTACCAGTTGGATGATCGGGTGAACCGTCTTGGTGCTGTTAGCTGGGAGATCGGCCCATGGACAGATGAACTACAGTTTTTGGCTATTTCACCCAACCTAAACATCGATCTGCTGGAATATACCCAACAAGTGATTGCCTTAGCTCCAAATTGCAAAGGCTGGCATTTTTTGCCATCCAAACCGGTTAAAGATTGGAAAGGTATCGTGCAATTGGAAAACGAACGAGGTATTAAAATAACAGTTGATACCAGCGCATGGCAATATATTTTATACCAGTTTGATGATGGAACCTTTGCTATCGATATTAAGATAACCCAACTTGACGGCAACAGGGAAATTCAACAGGAAGCTATTAACATTGCTTTAACCGGCTACTTAGGCGAAGAGGATTTTATGTGGTTGATTAATGATTTTCAAATAGTTGATGATTTTGAAGAAGAAGTTAAGAGAAAAGCGACAGCCCTAAAACACATCAAAAATCACATTGAAAGTTTATCATGAGCGAAGAACTAAAAAAGAGGGCCTATCTTTTGGCATCAAGATTACTGCAACAAGGGTATGATTATGAAGTAATCGGAGCGCGGATGGATAAAGAAGGCATACCTGAGGAAATGATTAAACAGGTGATCAAAAATCTGACAGTTCAACAAATAGTCGAAGTAACTAAAGAGAACAAGCCTTTCTTTAACATCGCCCTGATAAAAATAGGAATTGGAATTTTGCTTGCTATTATATCTGCCATTTTGATACCAGGACAGGTTTATTTACCCATTGGATTAATAGGTACAGGTATTGCAGCTGCGTTTTTATTTAAACCCAAATAGTCAAATTGCTCAACTCCCGCGAGGTTAGCGAAGCGCAACTCGTGGGTAAACCGGGGTAAGCTTACGCAGTTCAGCTAAGCTGAAACCCGCCTTTGTCACGAGTTTAAACCTCGTGACGGTTGAGTTGAAGCAGATCAAACCTCGTGACTTTCACTCCCCCTTCAGGGGGCCGGGGGGCTCAATCTTGCCACAAACATCGTATCCGCCTTATGTTCATACCCCTTTAACACCTTACTTTCTTCCAGCTTCAAGCCCAACTCTTCAACCAGGTAATCAACCACATCTTCATTCTCGCCTTTAAAGGCCGAGCAGGTAATGTAAATAAGCGGTTTGCCGGGCTTAAGGTATTTCACCACGTTTTGGGCGATGCCTTTTTGCAGGCGCTGAAAGAATTCGATTTTAGCCGGCATAAACTGGGCTATCATTTCGGGGGTGCGGCCCCAGGTACCCGAGCCGCTGCAGGGGGCGTCGAGGATGATCCCGTCAAACTCGTAATCGTGCAGGGTTTGATCGATATTGGTAGTAAGGTCGAGTACTTTTTTTTGGTATTTGGTTAGACCGGCTAATTGGAAGCGCTCATCCAGGTTGGCTAAAACCGATTCGCGGATATCGGATACAACCAGCTTAATATTGGGTTCGTCTTCGTGCAACAATAGCGACTTACCGCCCGATGCCGCGCAGGCGTCCCACCAGTTGTCCCAGCGTTGTGGCCTAAAAAAATCGCCGGTTTGCTGCGAGGAAAGGTCCTGCACCTCGAACCAGTTTTGTTTTGCAAAGATGGTTTCGAGCCTGGTTCCGTTAGGCAAAGCGTAGCAGCCGTTGCCTTCATCTTTAAATACAACTCCAGCCTTATTCAGTTCTGCTTTAACCAGGTGGTCGTAGCCGTTGCGTACCCGGATAAACAAATCGGGCTGGCAAAAAAATGATTTCAGGAATGCATCCTTATCAATTCCCACCGAGATCTGCGACGTCCAGGGGAATACATCTTCCAGCTTAAACGCGGGGTAGGCGCTCTTTATCAGCATAAGCTTATCATCAATAGTAAAATTAATGCAAGCCGCCCAGTCGGGCTTAAAATGCAGTAAAAACGAATTGCTTTGGGTATTGCATAAAAACTCGGCAACTATCAGCCGTTCGTCAGTTGCCAGGTTGGGCAATGCCTGCCCCAGGCGAAAGTAATTATATACCAAACGGCTGGCTACCCGCCTGTCGGTTGAGCCCATTTGTTTGTTTTGCCTGTAAAAACCGGGTAAAAATTTACTTAAGGGCGTATCAACCGGGTACTCCCCTATTATGCGCTGAAACGTTTTAAGCTGGTTTATAGCCTTCATTCTACCTGTTTAAGCTCAAAGTTAGCATACATTAACACATTTACATGCGTATTTACCCATCCCAGTCCATTTTTCTTAATAAAATGAAACCGGTTGTGCAGGCCTACATAGTCGGTTTTATCCAATGTTGCAAAGTTATTATCAATCAATTGGCGGCCAAAGTACATCCCCTCGTCAAAGCCCTTAATGGCAAAGTCGGTAGGTTCCACATGGTACGCGCGGTGATAAACCCTAACAAATTCCATATTGGCATCCGATTTATAATCAACCTGATCGCCGGACGTAATATGGGTTTTAAGCCGCTGCAAAATATCTATCTTCAAAAAACTAAACTTTTCCCAACTGGGGTGGCCAAACAGGGTTACGGGATAATGCCTGTTTAATGTATCCAGTGATTTTAATGTAACTGTTAAAAAAGCCTGGTCGGTGGCGGCTACTACAAATATATTTTGTTCCTTTTTAGATAGCTGAGGGATTAATCCACCTAACTGGCCCTTTGAAATGGTGACTATAATTACCTTAACCTTCTTATTGCTCAAACTATCCGTAGCATTTTTAAAGCCCCGTACATAATCCTGCTCCTGGCTAAAGCCCGAGCGCAGGATAAATATTTTTTTGGGTTTTAGCTTATCATTAATGTACTGAGCAGCACCCCAGCCATGGTACTCCAGGGGGGGCATTACCGTAATTAAATTATCGCTGTTGATGGTGCCCGGAGATGCAGGCGAAAGCGGTGAAACAACCGGCGACTTTGTATTAAGCACTGCAGCAAAAACTTTCATGCCATCAGGAAAAACCGGGCCCACAATCAGGTCGCTGTTTTTGATGAGGGGATTAAAGCCGAGGCTATGCGCCTGCGCGGCCTCGTCCTTTGAATCGTACAGCCGGAGTTTAAAATTGGCGCCGCCGGCTGTTAGCGAATCCAGGGCAAGTTTAAAGCCCTGGTAATATTCCACGCTCATATTGGCCTTGGTTAAGCCGGGCGAAGTATACCTGGCGCCGGGTTTCAGGTGATCTAAGCCCAGCGGCAATACCATAGCAATGGTTAAAGGCCTGGCACTTACAGGCTTTACAGGTGGCTTTTCGGCAACCTTCGGCTTTTCGGCTTCGGTGTCAGTTGGTTTTTTAACAGGCGCTACCTGCCGCACTTTTGGCGAACATGCAGCCAGTACCAGCGCCGTTATAAAAAACAGTAACCATTTATTCCCACTCAATTGTAGCAGGTGGTTTCGAACTGATATCATATACTACCCGGTTAATTCCTTTTACGTTGTTAATGATCTCGTTGCTGATCTTGGCCAGCAAATCGTACGGTAAATGGCACCAATCGGCGGTCATTCCATCCAACGATTCAACAGCACGAAGGCAAATTACATTCTCGTAAGTACGCTCATCGCCCATTACCCCTACCGATTGTACCGGTAAAAATATGGCGCCTGCCTGCCAAACTTTATCGTAAACACCGTATGACCGTAAATTGTTGATATAAATCGCATCGGCTTCCTGTAATATGGCAACTTTTTCTGGTGTAACATCGCCCAATATCCTGATAGCCAGGCCCGGACCAGGAAAAGGATGCCTGCCTAAAATATTAGGATCGATACCTAATGCCTTGCCAACACGCCTAACTTCGTCTTTAAACAGGGTGTTTAAAGGTTCAACTACTTTCAGCTTCATAAAATCGGGCAGTCCGCCAACGTTATGGTGCGATTTAATAGTAGCCGATGGCCCTTTAACAGAAACCGATTCGATAACATCCGGGTAAATGGTACCCTGGCCAAGCCATTTTACGTCCTGCACCTCGTGCGCTGCATCATCAAATACTTCAATAAATACACGGCCAATGGCTTTACGTTTCTTCTCGGGGTCATTTAAGCCGGCCAGCGCATCGTAAAAGCGTTGTTTGGCATCAATGCCTTTTATATTTAAGCCCATGTGTTTGTACGAATCGAGCACCTGCTCATACTCGCCTTTACGTAGCAGGCCGTTATCAACAAAAATACAATGCAGGTTTGCACCAATAGCATGGTGCAGCAATACCGCCGCAACCGATGAATCAACGCCACCTGATAAGCCTAAAACTACTTTATCATCGCCCAGTTTTTCTTTTAAAGCGGCAATGGTAGTTTCAATGAACGAATCGGGTGTCCAGTCCTGGTGGCAGCCGCAAATATCAACCAAAAAGTTTTGCAGCAACTGCTTGCCATCAATACTGTGGGTAACCTCGGGGTGAAACTGGATGCCGTAAGTTTGGGTGCCTGTAACCTGGTAAGCCGCAACCTTCACGGTATCGGTACTGGCAATAACTTCAAAATTATCGGCAATGCGCGCGATGGTATCCGCATGCGACATCCACACCTGCGAATTTTCGGGAATATTTTTAAACAGCGGGTTTTCGCGGTTAACGTAATCTAAATTAGCACGGCCGTATTCGCGGGTGCTCGATGCCAATACCTCGCCACCGTGAAAATGCGCCACGTACTGCGCCCCGTAACAAACCCCTAAAATTGGGCGGGTGTTATGAAACTGGTCAAAATCAAAGCGGGGTGCATCCTCCTGCCGTACAGAATACGGGCTGCCGGAAAGGATAATACCTTTTACGCTGCTGTCAATTTCGGGATAATGATTAAAGGGGTGGATCTCACAGTAAATATTGAGCTCCCTGACACGGCGCGCTATAAGTTGGGTGAATTGCGAGCCAAAGTCAAGAATGAGGATTTTTTCTTGCATGGGCAAAGATAGGATTTTGATATGAGATGTGAGATATGAGATTTGAGATTTTTGATTGGCGGTTTTGATTTGGGAATTCGGAATTGGGATTTCCGATTTTTTTAATTGATGATTTTTGTCCGAACCGTGCGTTTGTCTGAATCAGAATTTTCAGAATTAGAGAATGAACAGAATTAATAAAGCGATATTCTGATAATTATAAAATTCTGTCAATTCTGATTCAGACAAAATCATCTGCACATCTGAAATCTGCATATCTGCACATCAACTCTCTTCCCTCTTCACCAACAACACCTCATCCCCATCCAATAACAAATATCCATATTCATAGCAAAACATATAAGTCGACCCTGTTTTGGTTTGATAGACACTGGTAATATGATCAAAATCAAAACCTTTAGCTGCCATTTTTTTGCGGGTGGTTTTGGTTTTGCCGGTGGGGTTTAGCTCCTCCAGCACGCGGCGGTTACGGCGTAATATGTTATTGATATTGCGCACCAGGTTATAGCTGTTGCTATTAAGCTGGTTGTTGTAATTGTTTCGGCATAGGTCGTTACAGAATTTTTTATCGGCCCGGCCGTGCAGGGGTTCGCCGCAATCCAAACAGTTTCTTTCCTGGTTCATGTGATAAAGATAGATAATTATTTATCCGTTTGCAAACGCTTACAAATGGATACTATCGACTGTAAACGGTTATTATCCGGTTAAATTTTCGGTGTAGCTGCACCTTTGTATCGTTATCAAAACATATATCAAACATTAAAAAATAAAACGATGAACACATTAAGAAACAGTGTACGCCTTGTAGGCAACTTAGGTATGGACCCGGAAGTAAAAACTTTTGACAGCGATAAAAAAATGGTGCGGTTATCCCTTGCCACCAACGAAAGTTATAAAAATGACAAAGGCGAAAAAATAACCGATACTACCTGGCACAACCTGGTCTTCTGGAACGCCACAGCCAAACGTGCCGAAGATTTACTCAAAAAAGGCGATGAAGTAGCTATTGAGGGTAAACTGGCTAACCGCAATTACGTGGATAAAGACGGCATTAAACGCTACGTATCTGAAATTGTGGTAAACGACTTTTTAAAAGTAGGCGCGAAAGGCTGAAGAGCAAAAACCGGAAACCAACCCGAGGCGGCCGAAGATCCCAAAGCCCCTGATGCGAGTATTGATGAAGAGAAAGCCAGGGAAGTAAAAAAGGTTTCGGGTAGGTGGTTTGTTGCACCCGTAAACAAGGACGATGAGAAATGAGGGGGCTTGTAGTCAATTACATCCATTTACCCACATGACGCCGGATTGGGAAAAAACTTATGGTTGTTTCCCGTTCCGGCCGATTGTAAGAGGTGTGTATTATTGATGTCTTTCGCATACAGGCTCAAGAAAAGGCGCTGGTTTTCTTAACGTCTTGCGCCAAAAATAAGTTACCTTTTTACAGAAATGGCCTTATTCGTATTTTAAATATCTCAAATAACATTTCCCTATATTATAGGCCACGCTAATAAGTGGCTTTGGGTTTTGAATAGTATATTTGAGTCCAATTATATCTACCCGTATGGATGCCGGACAAGCCCACATGTTTGAAACTGTATTTAATCAGATTAATTTTCCATTGACTATTATTGAGCCAAACATACCCCGGTTTACTATAATAGCCATGAATGAGGCGCGGATAAATGCAACCGCTATGCCCGCAGATGCGATGATTGGTAAGGATACCTTTGATGTTTTTAAACCCTGGGACACAAACAGCGAAGAACAACTAAACCTGTTAAAAAACGGGCTCATTGAAGCCGTAGAACAAAAAAAACACGTTAAGCTCCCATTGCTTTATTTCGAAATTCCTGTTCCAGGGGGTACTACCGTTCAGGGTTGGGCGCAAACCGAAATTACACCCATTTTTGATAGCGAAGGCAAGGTAGCATACCTGCTAAGTATCGCCAAAAATGTAACGGAACAGGAGTTGAATAAACTGGCCCTGGCAGAATCAAGGAAAAAAGAATTGGAGATGGCCGAAGAACTTGCCAACGCCAATAATGAATTGCAAAACTTTAATGAAGAGCTACGGGCTGTAAATGAAGAATTGGCTTGTACCAACGAAGAACTTGCCGTTACAAACGAACAGTTGTACACATCAAATGAACTGCTGGAACAATCGCGCGAAAGCTTGCAGCTGCTTAATACCGAATTGGAAGACCGTATTTTAAAGCGTACCAAGGCTTTGGCCGATAGTGAAACCCGTTTTAGGACCATGTTTGAAACCATATCGCAAATGGCATGGACTGTTAATAATAAAGCCGAAGCAACTTTTTTTAACAAAAGATGGTACGACTATACCGGCCTCGATTTTGAAGCCAGTAAAGGATATGGCTGGAAAGAAGCGATGCATCCTGACGATGTGGAAGCAGCCCTTAACAAATTCAGGGATATGCAATTGGGCTTAAGTGATGGTGGCGGTTTCGAAAACAGGATTAAAGGTACCGATGGGGAATTTCGCTGGCATTTAACCAGGATGGTACCGGTTAAAAACGAAGAAGGCGAAACAGAAATGTGGATTGGCACAGCAACCGAAATAAACCAGCTTAAGGAGTTGCAACAGCAAAAAGACGACTTTATTAGCATTGCCAGTCATGAGCTTAAAACCCCTATGACCAGCCTGAAAGGATCTTTGCAATTATTGGAGCGGTTGGTTAACAATCTTACTTCGCCCATGCTGCCTAAGCTGATAGCCCAATCAAGCAGGAGTATGCATAAAATAACAGCCCTTGTTGAAGATCTGTTAAACTTAAGCAGAATAAACCAGGACCGCCTGCAATTGACCAAATCGGCCTTTGTACTTTCAAAAATAGTAAGCGCCGGCAGCAGCGAAATACGGCTGGCCGAAGAATATAAAATAATAGTAACAGGTGATCTTGAACTGGAGGTATTTGCCGACGAGCACCAGATTGACCAGGTGTTGGTAAACTTTATTAACAACGCGGTAAAATACGCCCCCCGCTCAAAAGATATTATTGTATCGATTGAAAAAATAAACGATATGGCCAGGGTTAGCGTAACAGATAAAGGGCCTGGTATCCGGCCGGAAGAAGCAAAGCGCATTTTTGAGCGCTATTACCGGGTTGAAACAGCCGGCTTTCAAACAGGTGGATTAGGCTTAGGATTATATATCAGCGCCGAAATTATTAAAAAACATGAAGGGCGGATAGGCGTTGAAAGCGAACCGGGGAAAGGAAGTACTTTTTGGTTTACTATTCCGATAGAGATTTAATTATCAAACGAATTTACCTTCCCCCTTTTACTTCTTCGCCATACATCTCTGTATCATTAACCCGCATATAAACGGTTTTTTCGACAATATTGTGAATCACTTCGTCCAGTTCACGAGCAGTGGTATCAAGGTGGGTAACTATTTCTTTATTCAAAGGGTTTAGCATATCATCCCGATCGAATAAATTGACAAGACCGAGGATGGTAGCCACCGGCCGCCTGAGTTCATGCGAGCTTATATTAGCTATCGAGTGTAGCCGGTTGTTTTGATCCAGTATATTTTCCTCGTTTCTTTTGCTTTCTATCAAAACCCGCAAAATATTTACGGTGCGCCCAATCAATTGAAGTTCGCTATCATTGGGTTCACGTACACAGTTATAATAAATACCAAACACCGCCAAAACTTTTGATCCTTTTGAACTGATAACCGGGGTAGACCAACATGCTTTTAATCCAAACTGTTTAGCCAGGCCGGCATAATCGGCCCAAAGAAAATCATTTTCAATATCGGTTACTATAACCTGCCTCCTATGAAACACCGCTGTACCACATGAACCAACATGTGGGCCTACCGATAGGTTTTCAATTGCATCACAATAAGCTTTAGGTAGCTGCGGGGCAGCAAGATTATGTAATTTTTCCTGCGCATCATCAACCTCCAAAACCGAGCATATCATTTCCGGAAAAATACCTTCAATTCCCATTAATAATTCGTTGGTTGTTTGCGCAAGGGTGTATCTTGATGCAGTATTTAACTCTAACACCTTCTTTTCCAGGGTTAAAACCCATTGCTGGATCATAATTTCGGTAATGTCCCGGATAAAAACGGCCAACTTATTATCGTATGGATATACATTCATACGCAACCACGAGCTGGAAAACGAATTTAAATACTGTACCTGTAATGATTGTTTCCTGGTCAGCGACCGCTGAAATTCGTCGGTTACCCTGGGTGTTAAACCGAGGCTTTCGATCTCTGTAAGCCTCGATAACGCGACCTGGCCTGCATCTAAATTGGTCATTGCCAGAAAAGCCGGATTAAAAGCCAAAACATTCCACCCTGCATCAAGTACAATAAAACCTTCGTTAAGACTTTGGATGGTATGCTGCACTATATCATCGCTTACAGCGTCAACAATGCCGATAACAGGGCTCCCTGTTGAATAAATAAGGTTGTCGTCGTTAAGCAGGATAGACCAGGTAACGTTGTAATAACAACCCTCCTTGGCTTTAACACGGCTTTGATATCCTATTAGTTTTTTATCCGCAACTAACCTGGCAACTGATTCTTCTTTGCGTTCCTTATCGGCCGGGTGGCATATGTCGGCAATATTTATTCCAGCCAGTTCGGCTTCAGTATAATTAAATAAATGTTGGAAAGCCGGGTTAGTGTGCAATATTACACCGCTCATATCCATTACAAAAAATATATCTTTTGAATGCGTAAAAAAGGATATGAATCTTGTATCCATAGCAGATGATTATGGCATATTTTACTATATCTAAGTTATAAAATATTTATAATAATCAAATATTAATTTAGGGCGTACTCACCGCAACAGGCAAAACTTTACCATTGAAAAACCGATGACCGGTAAGCGCAAAATCGGCAACATATTTCCCCATTTCAAAAGCCAAAACAGGCGATTCATAACCAGGAAAAGCCTTTTCCAGCATTTCGGTTTGTGCCGATCCTAATGCCAGGCAATTCACTTTAATATCCTGGCCGGCCAGTTCCTGGGCCAGGCACTCGGTTAAAGTGTGTAATGCCGATTTACTTGCCGAATAAGCCGCCAGGCCCGGAAACTTAGCGCTGCCCTGGTAGCCGCCCATGCTACCAATATTTACAATATGACCGCCCCCTGGTACCAGGGGCAATAAAGCTTGTATTATGCGCACGTGTCCTATAAAATTACTTTGCAGCATTTCTACAAAGTCGGTTTCCTGCAATTCCATAAACGGCTTATTGATGAGTACGCCGGCATTGTTAATTAAAATATCAACCCGGTTATCAAAGTTGGCTTTAATAAACTGAAGCAGGCCTTCGTAATCATCGTGTACGATATCAAATGTAAGCGCGTACAACTGGCAATCGGGGTTAAGGCCATTGGCTATTTCCAGCAAACGCTCCAGTTTATCCTGCGATCGCGCAAGGGCTATTACTTTATGATTACCGGATAGTATCAATTCAATTACAGCTTCAAATCCTACGCCGCTGCTGGCGCCTGTTATAATGATGTTCATAAGTTAAGCCCCCTAACCCCCTGAAGGGGGAACGATAGTTTGATATAAAATGAGTTATTTGCAGCACTGATTACCGGGCGCAAACCATCCTTTATTACTTTGCGGCATCAACACCGATAGCAATAAAACCCGGCCTAAAATACCAATTTTTGCTCAACCGGATGTGCTATCAGGTAAAAACCATCGTCAATCAGTTTTTTTAGCTCGGGCTGATCTTTTGCTTTTTGTTGCAGAAAATTCCGGATGTCGGATGCTAATAGTGGCTCAATATCCTCATGCTCCAAAAGTTCCAGTATTTCCAGGGCACAAAGCCAGTCGTCATGATGGTCTTTTTGCAGTTTGAGCCAAACATTACCTAAAAAACCATAATCGCCTTGTTTTTGGCGGCAATCCCGAACCTGTTTGTAAAGCTTATGAAGTTCTTTACTTTTAAAATCATATTCCACATGATGGGTTGCCGTTTTTGATTTATAAACAGCCTCCTCAAAAGCTTCTTTATCGGCAGCGCCGCAAAACACCGAGGTTACATGTTGGCCAACAGCCATATCATAAACACCCCATGATGGGTCGAACAGTATTGTATCGTTGTGGTCGGTTACCGTACAGTCTGCAAAAGTAATGAGGCTCGTTTTGCCTTCATTTTCCAGTATGCCTTTTACTTTCCCTTTCACAGTAATACCGCTTTCAAAATTCAGCACCGCGTTTTGGTTTATGCTGATGCCGATACTTTCCAATTCGGCAACGTCCAAATCTTCAATCGGGCCAAAGTTTTTCAGCTTGCCAACCGGTGAGCTAAAGCCGTTACGATGATAGGTTTTGCCATGCCCCTTTAGCTGTTTATTATTTACTGCCAAAGCAGCAGGCCCGGTGATTTTAATAAAACAGGGCTGGCCGTCTCTATCCAACTTAAATTCGGTAACGGTGCCGGAAACCTGCAGACCAGAGCTATAAACTACGGTGCAGGTATTTTTACTTTCGACAGCCTTGCCTAAACCATAAGCACCGCCCCGGCGGAACGCCATGGTATTGGCAAACTGCTCCAATACATCTATCAGGTTTTGGAAAGTTGGCGTTACAAAAAGCTGCGGCTGTGTTTTGGTAATATCATAACTATAGTTTACGGCATCTATGGTATACCAAAGCTTTTTAACGCCGGCCGTCATACAGCTGGCACTCTCGCCTATTGACGATAGCAGGCCGGCCCCGTATATTTTCGGGTTTTCGAGTGTACCAATCAGGCCATATTCTACCGTCCACCAATGCAGGCGGCTTAGCAGCGCCATTTCTGATGGTTCGCCCATGTTTTCCTGCCTGTAGGCCAATAACTCTTCGGCCTTTTTGATCTGCTCGGGGTCTGCATCCGGCATTTCTTTTAATATCGATAAAGTCCTTATGGCTTCATAAAGTTCAAAATCCTGTGCCGAAAACATAGCCTTTGCCCCTATCGACCCAAAATAGCTCAAATATTCGTGGTAATCCTTATCGGCAATAATTGGCGCATGCCCTGCCGATTCGTGTATAATATCGGGTGCCGGTGTATACTCAATATGTCGCGATTGCCGGATATCGGCAGCAATAACCAGCACCCTGCAGGCCTGGTATTCCATGAAGGCCGCAGGCGGTATAAAACCATCAACGGTAACGGCTCCCCAGCCTATTTTAGCCAGAGCATCGTTCATTTCCTGCAAATCGGGAATCCGTTCGATGGTAAGGCCGGCTTTGGTTAAACCGGGTATGTAAGGATAGTAGGCTACATCCTTAAGATAGCTATAATTTTGACGCATTACATAGCGCCAAACCGCGTGGTCAATAGGCGTGTAATGCTCGTAATGTTGGTCGACTATAAATTGTTTTAAATGACCGGGCAATGCCGCAACCTGCGGATTATTAAAATCATTAAAGTTCATTTACGTTTAATTGGTTTAAAACAGAACGTAAAATTAGCTAATTAGGTTTACCCGCAAACTTTAATTTTCGGCAGCGGATTTATTCTCATCAACGGTTTCGCCCTCAAAAATTGATTTGTCTAATCCTTTTTCCAAACGCGCCGGACGGATCACATAATAAACCCCGAACAAGGCTACCAATAGTGATATGAGGTAAAAAGAGGATGGCAAAAATACGGCAAGCCCTTTATCCATAGGGAAAATATCCGATAATTTGGTAAATATGGCTTCACGCGCACCGGCGCCGCCAACAGTAATTGGCAGGATAGATGCCAGGGCCGATATCAAAAACGACAACAGGTAAGGCGAGTACTTGCCGGTAAAGTCCTGGCCAATCATTACGCAAATAATGGCTAATAACTGCATACCCTGTACTATCAGCGCTTTTAAATGCGCCTGGAAAAAATAAGTGGTGTATTCTCTAAAAAACTTGTAGGCTACAAAATAATAAATAGCCGATGCAGCAAAGAAGATACTACCAGGGATGGCAATATGAATATCAATTTGCGGAATTAAAAAGATAAGCCCCACAGTTATTAAACCTATTGCCCAAAGGCCGCTTAACCTATCAAACATTATGGCCCAAAACAGCTTTTTTCCGGGAACTTTATGGGCTTTGTTTAATATAAATATTTTGTAGCCATCGCCGCCGATACCGCCGGGTAACAGCATGTTATAAAACAGGCCCAGGAAGTATAACCGTAAATTATACCAGGGATTTAAATTTAATTTTATCGATTTAAAAAAGCTAAGCAAACGCCATGATGATGCCAGCATAGAGCAGAAGTAACAAATAACGGCAACCAGCATCCACCAATAATTGGCATGCAGCAGCCTGTCTTTTACCTTGCTAAAATCTACCTTGGTAAAAACCCAGTAAAGTAATCCCGATGTAACTGCAATTTTAAGCACCAATTTGGCAGCGTTCCATAGCTGCTGCTTAAAGGTTTTGGGAGCGGGTATTTCTTGTTCGTTTACTGCCATGTGCCGCAAAGCTATGTGTATTTTTTTATTTAGCTAAATTTGAATTGTGATTTAACAAATGCTGCCACTAATATTTTACAAAATTAAAAACCAATATTAACTAACCTGCATTAGCTTGTTAAGGCACTGTAATCAATTATAACCTGAGCGTAATAACAGTTTCAAATAAGTGTAATCAATAACATAAATCGGCGCAATCCTGATTTCAATTGTTATTTTTGCGCAAATTTTTATAGGTATGAACAAAGTAAAAGTTGGCATTGTGCAAATGAGCTGTACTGCAGATAAGCAGCAGAACCTGCAAAAGGCTATTGTTAAAGTAAGGGAAGCAGCTGCCAAAGGCGCGCAGATTGTTTGCTTACAGGAACTATTTACCTCGCTTTATTTTTGCGATGTAGAAGATTACGACAACTTTAAACTGGCCGAAGCTATCCCCGGCCCATCAACCGATGAACTGTCAAAAGTTGCTGCTGAGTTAAACGTAGTAATCATTGCATCGCTTTTTGAGAAGCGTGCACAAGGCGTCTACCATAATACAACTGCCGTATTGGATGCCGACGGTAGCTACCTTGGCAAATATCGAAAAATGCATATTCCCGATGATCCGGGTTTTTACGAAAAATTTTACTTTACCCCCGGCGACCTGGGCTATAAAGTTTTCAATACCAAATACGGCCGTTTAGGTGTATTGATCTGCTGGGACCAGTGGTACCCTGAAGCAGCACGCATTACTGCGTTGATGGGTGCCGATATCCTGTTTTATCCAACAGCCATTGGCTGGGCCACCACCCAGGACGAGGCTACAAATACTGAACAATACAACGCATGGCAAACCATCCAGCGCTCGCACGCTGTTGCCAATGGTATACACGTTGTAAGCATAAACCGCGTAGGCGAAGAAGCCGGCGTAAAATTCTGGGGCGGATCATTTTTTGCCAATCCGTTTGGCGCCATTATCCATCAAACATCACATGACCAGGAAGAAGTTGTAGTACAGGAGTTGGATCTGGATAAATCTGATTACTATAGAAGCCACTGGCCTTTTTTGAGGGACAGAAGGATTGACAGCTACCAGCCGATAACAAAGCGTCTACTGGACGAGGATTAATTGGTCGATAGTCCATGGACAATGGACCATAGCAAAAGCAATGGCATTTAAATTCGAAAATCTTCAGGTTTGGCAAAAGGCATTAGAGTTAACTGATGAGATTAATACGCTAACCAAAAACAACTTTCCAAAAGAAGAATTATTTATATTAACTTCTCAAATAAAAAGAGCGGCAGATTCTGTTGTACTTAATTTTGCGGAAGGATGTACGGGACAAACAAATGCTGTTTTTAGCACCTTCCTTGGTTATTCGTTAAGGTCAGCAATAGAAGTTGTAGCTTGCTTATTTATCGCAAAAAGAAGAAACATTATCAAGGAAGATGACTTTGATAAATTATATAACGAATATCAGTCGTTATGTAAAATGATAACGTCGTTAAGAAAAACATTATAGCATATTCCTACCATGGACTATGGACAATCGACTATGGACTATAAAAAAATTTCTACTATACAAACTCCTGCTTCGCTTGGCTTTCATTTCCCAGCCGAGTGGGCACCACATACTGCCACCTGGTTGAGCTGGCCACACAAGGAAGCCTCATGGCCTGGTAAAATAGACTTGATCTATCCGGCGTACATTGAATTCATTAAAGTACTAACCAAAGGCGAATTAGTGCGCATTAACGTGGTTGATGAAAACATGAAAGCCTCGGTAGCCTTCCAGCTGCAAAATGCGGGGGTGGATATGAGCAAAATTGAGTTATTTGAATTTGCTACCAACGATGCCTGGTGCCGCGATCACGGGCCGGCGTTTTTGATAAACCCGGATACCAAACAAAAAGCCATTGTTGACTGGGGCTATAACGCCTGGGGTGGTAAATATCCGCCGTTTGATCTGGATGATGTAATCCCTACTAAAATTGGGCAACACTTTGGCTTGCCGGTATTTAATCCCGGGATTGTCATGGAAGGCGGCTCTGTCGATTTTAATGGCAAAGGCACTATTTTAACAACCACTGCCTGCCTTCTCAACAAAAACCGCAACCCACACCTTAACCAGGAGCAAATTGAAGGCTACCTGCGTAACTATTACGGTGCCGAACAAATTTTATGGTTGGGAGATGGTATTGTTGGCGATGATACCGATGGCCATATCGACGATATTACCCGTTTTGTAAATGAAGATACTGTTGTTACCGTTGTTGAAGAAAATAAAAACGACGATAACTACTATCTGCTGCAAGAAAACCTTGAAGCACTTAAAACCATGCGCTTGCTTAACGGTAAACAACTTAACGTGGTTGAGCTGCCGATGCCCGACGAGGTGATTTACGAAGACACCCGTTTGCCGGCATCGTACGCTAATTTTTACATTGCTAACTCGGCGGTGGTAGTACCTACTTATCGTTCAGCAAATGATGATAAAGCGTTGCAGATCATCCAGCAATGTTTTCCCGGCCGCGAAGTTGTGGGGATTGATTCGACAGATATTATTTGGGGGCTGGGTAGCTTCCATTGCTTAAGCCAGCAGGAACCTTCGGTTTGATGTGCAGGTGTGCAGATTACAGATGTGCAGATGAAAAAGTGTTGTGTTGCGAAACAGGTGAAACACTGTAAAATCACATATCACTATTAATCAACACATTACAAATTGTCATAATTTACAAACCGCAACAATTATAACTTTTGGTAATAGAAAAACCCTTTTTTAAGGGCTTTTCTATTATAGGAACTTTCTTTACTACTTTGAAGCTAACCTGATCACTTGCTTATCCAGGTTCCAGCCTTCCAGTAATATGGTTGGGGTTACGTCACCTAATTTGGCAGCCGGGGCGGTTACCGATACTGTTGTACTTTCATGCGGGGCCAGGGTAAAATAGTTGCTTGTCCAGTAGCTTGGCATAATTTCTTCGCCGTTTTTCATTAGTTGCGGGCGTACAAAGAATGCCAGTTTATTTGATGTGTTGGTGAATTGAACGGTCCATTTACTTTCTACGGTACCTTTTTCGGTTTTGATAATTTTGGCGCTTACTTGTGCATGTTTCATATCGTTAAGCGTTTTGAATTCATCTGTTGCGGATAGCCAGTAAGCATTGTGCGATACCGCTTTGCCTGCCGATGTTTTCAAATTAAGTATCACAAAGCTTACACCTTGTGTACCTGCCAAAACATCCTTAAGCTGAATGATTTCCTGCACACCATTTGTAGCCAAACCAACATGATCTAACTTAATAGATTTGATGAGTTTACTATCGATATCAAAAACATCGGCAGTAGCGGTTAAACTACCTGTAGCATGGTGCATGCGGTTAATGATAGCCACGCTCGAATTATCGTAGTTATATTGAATATGCACCGGCTCGCAGGCGTTTTGCATGCTGTAGTAGCCCGCGTTTGGCTCCAGGTACCAGTCATAAATTTGCCAGATAACGCTTGGGAGCGCGGCATTCAGTTTCCAAAGCATAACACCACCGGTTTCGTTCAACTTATGGCCATCGGCCTCAAAAATTCCCTGGTAGCCAATGTAGTTCAGGAACTGCATCTTATCCGAAAAGTTGACGATGCTGCTGGGTGCGCCATAGCGTTTTACCATTTCGTCATAGTACTTATCGTACTGACCCGCGCCTGTGGCAGCATCATGATATCCCCAGGTATTATTTAAGGGGAAAGGCAAAGTTTTATCCCAGGTAAGGTTGGGAATTATCTTTGGCAGCGTGGTATAAGGCGGCTGCGATGGCAAACCGGTTTCGTCCTTAAATACCCAATCATGAGCCAAATTGGCCAGTTTGTAATATTCTTTAGGATCTTTCCAGGCATATGGGCCACCGCTATAAACGCCAGAAGGCATATCATCCGGCCACGAGCCCTTCCAACCTTCGGGTAGCTTGGCAAAGCCCGATGAACTTGGTATAAACGGACGGGTGCCATCCAGTTCAATGATATCGTTGCGCATTTTGTCGTACAACTCCTTACGGGCATGGCCTTCGTTCCCCCCGGTCCAAACCAGCAGGCTTGGGTGGTTACGGATACGGTAAATAGTACTCTGAACATTTTTGGTAAATACATTGCCTTCCAAAGGCCAATCCGGAGAGCCTTTAAACTCGCCTTGCGTATCGCCGGTGATCCAAAAATCCGACCATACCATCTGGCCATATTTGTCGGCTGCATTCCAAAACGCATCCGGTTCAGTAACGCCCCCACCCCAAATACGTACCAGGTTAACGTTGGCGTTGCGGCAAAGGTGCATCTCGTAATCATACCGGGCCGAATCGCGGTTTACCATCATATCGGGTACCCAGGCGCCTCCTACTAAATGTACCAGCTTGCCATTTACATAAAACTGGCGGCGTACAAAGCCGTTCACTTTTTCGGCTTTTGATGATACTGTGCGCACCCCAAAAACAAAAGTAGTATCGTCGCTTATACCTTTAGCATCGGCATATTGCAGGCGGATACGGTATAAGTTAGCCTTACCGTAGCCATTTGGCCACCATAGTTTAGGCTGATGAACAATCAGCTGACTAATATTATCGGCGTTTAAATCAACTGCTTTACCCGAGTTTGCAGGAACGGAAACTGCTTGCGTAAACTGCACAGGCACCCCTGCAAAGTTTTCGGGCTTTATGCTGATGGTTAGCTTACCTGCATTGGCAACCGAAGTATTGTTTGATAAAGTAAGTTTTAAAGATAGTTTAGCAATACCTGTATCGGGCAGGTTTGGTAAATTGGTTACCAATTTTGGCCTGCCTATAGTAACTGCGCCCGTAGTACGTAAAAAAACCGGCTGCCAGATACCCATATTCCTGTCGCGTACAGGCGGAATCCAATCCCAGCCGGCGGAGCACAGCATGGTTACGTTTTTACCAATATCGCCGGTAGGGCCACCGTTTTCATAGAATGGGCCAAGGGCCTTTAACTGTTCTTTTGCCGGATAACCTGCATAATCCAATGGGTAAATTTTTACAGCCAGCGCGTTTTCGCCACCAGCGTTTATAGCTTTACTTACATCCAGGTTGTGCTCGGCAAACATGCCTGCCATTTGGGTGCTATCGGCAATTTGTTTGCCGTTTAAATACACTGCTGCGCGGTAGTTTATCCCCTTAAATATCAGCTGAAATTGCTTGCCTTTATCTGTCGCTGAAACTTTAAATGTGGTACGGTACCAGTAAGGCTTTTTCCATGGATTAGGATCATTGGGTAAATGGCTGTATTGCTCCAGGTTATATTCTTTATTAAACTGATCTGATGCATCAGGGATCAGCATATTATTTAATCCCTGGTATGGATCGGGATAAATTTTATTGGCCACCAGCCCCGTTAACACGGTTGAAGGTACCCTAACCGGAAACCAGTATATGGACGAATGGTATTGGATACTTGATAACTCGGCACCGCTGGCGTTAATCAACGCTGAAGATTGCAAATCAAAGTTAACCAGTTTAACCTGCTTTACAGGGGCAGTTTGAGCCGACAAAAAGGCGGGCAAAACACAGGCTGCAACAACACCAAATACCGCATTAATAGTTTTTTTCATCATAATGATTTTTTAACAGGGATGCCCGCCGGCCAATCAATGAATAGGTATCGAAACACCCATTGGGCAATAATTAACAACGGTAAAACTAATTAACAATCGGCAGGTTGATATTGTACTTATTTATCATTTTATCATACAAATGATACAAATGCAAATTTCAGGGCCTCTTTTTGGTGGTATTGTGCAATACGGTGATGGGTGAATACATGTCCCAGTTAGGATTGTAATCTTTTTGGTTGATAAGTCCTTTTGCGCCTACCGAAAAATTACCCAAAACTATATCCATGTTGCCATCGCCATCAATATCGTTCACATCCAAGGCGAGCCAACGGCCATAAGGGTTAACCGGGATTTCGTGCACTTTAAATTTACCCGGGCTTGTTTGTTCATGGTAAGTAAAACCTTCGGAAGGATGGTATTTAAAATCGGGGAAGAAAGCGATAACGGCCAGGTCAAGATCGCCGTCATGGTCAAAATCTGCGGCCATAGCCTTTGAGCAACCGTTGATATGGTAAAAATAAGTTTGTTTAAACTTCCAGTTGCCCTGGTTGGTAAAAATATATACCCCGTGGTAGGGCTTAAATATAGGCGAGTAATCATTATTATCGCCACAAGTATACAAAATATCAGGTTTGCCATCGTTATTAAAATCAATGAACTGGAAACTGCTTGATCCATACACGGATGGAAAATGCACCAGGTTTTGCGTAGTAAACCCTCCTTTTTTGTCATTCAGAAATAACCACACCCCCTCATCAGCCTGGGCAAACAGGCATACAATATCGGGCCAGCCGTCATTGTTGTAATCATCTATATAAAGCTGACTTGGCCCCGGCATTGCCCTGATGATTTTTTTTGTGAATTGATGTGCCGGTTGTTGCTGCACCAGGAATAGGCCACCTTTATTATGGCCAAACCCGCAGGATACATAATCCATTAAACCGTCTTTATTAAAATCGGCGTAAGCGCTTTTTACCGGCCTGGGCAAGCTATCGGTAATTAAAACCGAGTCTTTACCCTTTAATTTACTATTAAGGTTAATGCTGATCAGTTTCCCTTTGAGCTGATCATTAGGGGGTAATACTCCGATACAGGTAATAACCGCGCCATTAGGATTTGCAGCCGTTTTAAAAAATTCGGCGTCAACCACCGGCGACTGGAATTTTTTGACAACTGTGGCGTTGAGGCCGCTATCCCATTTATAAAGCTTATCGCCCGCCCCCCCGGTGTAAAAACTTTTATCATTAGGGTTAAACGCAACCATGGTTGTCATGGCTATACCATCAGCTGTATCCGTCTTTGCCGGTCGTTTTAGGCTAAAAATAGCCCAATCTTTCACCGCATTGGGCTTAGGGATAACCAATTTATCGGGCGCAGCACTTTTGTAATACATGACAATTTTATGCCAATCGGCGTTTGATATGGCTGATGATGAGTATACCAGGTAGTCGCCCATAAAGGGCCTTACCCCAAACTTAGCCGCCATGGCAGGCAAAATGCCTTTGTCCCATGTTGCCTTATCAAGCAAAGATGCATCTGGCGCCTGGTGACAGGTGGAACAACGCTTTTGAGCCAGTTGCTTGCCCTCCTCAATATACCTTTCATCGTCTGCCCGCCCATTATCCCTATTGCAACTGTCGCACAGTGCGAGTGAAGCAAATAGCGCTATGATTAATGAATAGAAAAAAAAATACTTTTGTTTATTAATCATTTACACTTATCCCGTTTTCCGACGCAGTTTTCAAAGCCTGAAGATAGACGCTTATTTATACTCTATTATAGTAAAACCTATTTTTTTGTATGATTTTCAAGCACAATCAGTGGTAAATTTCTGTCCCATTGCGGTTGCAGGCCATGGATAAATTTAAACCCGTCGGCATAATTACCCAATATAATATCAAGCTTACCGTCGTTATTTAAATCGGCAGTTTCCATGCACATCCAGCGGCCATATTTACTTACAGGCACAGCGTGCGGTTTAAAATCAAACGGCTTGTTTTGTTCAAAGTAAATAAACTCCTCCTGTGGTGTGTTTTGCATATCGGCAAAAAAGGCTATTGTGGCAATATCAACATCGCCGTCGGCATCAAAATCAGCAGCAATTGCCTTAGTACAGCCATTTATAGGATAAAAATATTTCTGCTTAAAGCTCCAGTCGCCCGCGTTGGTAAAAATATACAGGCCATGGTAGGGTTTTAAAATGCGCGAATCATGGTAATTATATCCACAGGTATAAACCAGGTCAAGATTACCATCGTGATCCATATCAACCAACTGAAAACTGGTTGAACTATTTGTTGGCGGGAAAGTAAGCAGTTTTTTTGTGGTAAAGCTACCTTTTTGATCGTTTGTTAAAAGCCATAACCCTTCATCGCCTGTTCCTGTTAAAACCATCAGGTCGGGCCAGCCATCCTTATTAAAATCGCCTTTTAAAGCCTGTACCGATCCCGCTTTATTCAAAATAACCTGCTGGGCGTAGGTTTTGTCTTTATTTTGCACCAACAGGTAAACACCGCCCTTCTTATCGCCCTGCCCGCATACTACTACGTCGTTCAGGCCATCTTTGTTAAAATCGCCCACAATGGTTTGCACCGGCCGGGGCAAATCTGATGCTATATAAGTTTCGGAAGCGTGAACATCTTTTGCGTCAAGATTAAGCTTCACAATTTTCCCGTTAGGGAAATCAATTGGTGCCATGCGACCAATGGCCGACACAAAACCAATGTTACTGCCAGCTTCTTTATCAAAGCTAATATCAACGCCCGCTGATGGCAGCGATGCCAGCGAATCGGCTTTTAAATTACTATCCCAGCTGTATAATTTTTCGTTAACGGCATCGGCACTATACAGCTTTTTGGTAGCCGGGTTATAGTTTATGGCGGTAGTAAAACTGGTTGAACTAAACGCCAAAGGCTTTTTTAACGTAAACCCGGCCCAGTCTTCAACCAGCGGCGTAGGTTTTTTGGCGGGCAACAGCGTATCGGGCGCAAGCGTTTTGTAATAATTAACAATAGCCAACCACTCCACTATACTCGCACCGGTTGTATCTTTAGCATCCTGTTTAAAAAACTGCCCTCCGTAGGTAGAAATTTTGAGCATGGGCGCCATACTCACCAGTACGTGATTTATCCAGACATCTTTTGGCAAGGCATTTATCGGTGTTAATGCATGGCATCTCGTACATTTCAATCGTACCAGGGTTTCGCCATCTAACTTTACATTACCGGTTAATTTATAGGGCTCATTTGTTTTGGGTTTGCAGCCATAAATCAACGTAGCAAACGATAATAAAACTGTAAATAAAAGCAGGTAAGTAGTAGCCAGGTATTTTATTTTGAAGTGCATATAAAGCGTTAAGTACCGTTATTTTTTTAGTTTAAGTTTCTTCCAGATGTATTCGCCAACCTGCCGTCCTTGTGCAGCTCCCTGGTCAACACTATTACGATAATGAATACCGCCGTAAAAACGACTTATTGACGTTTCGTCGGACGCTTTTAAAAACGAATCGAAATGGCGCTGCATTCCTATATATTTTAAATCGCTGGTATCCTGGTAAGCAAAATTATCGCCAAACAAGTGGGTAAGCATTACTGCCGATGCAGCGCTGATATCGCTATGTCCGCTTGGATATTCGGGGAATGGCGGTGTTTGCAGCATAGGCAGCCAGTCATGGTCAATTTTATCATTAATAACCGTAACCGGCCTTATATAGTTGGTTTCATATTTAACCTGCCAGCCGCAAATAAAAGCATCAAACAAGGCTATGGAAGTAAGCGCATAAGTTTGTGCGGTTTTTAAAGCATCAGCATGGGTTTGTTTACAAGCAATAGCTGCAATGCCAATCCAGTGGCCGCCAGGCGTTATCTTCTTGTTGGCAAACATCATGTGCCCGTTATGCTGAATTACAAAAGGATTATCGTCCCAAAAACGGGCTATAGTAGTTTGCTCGGGAGTTATGTGTTTGCTTAATTCGTACACTTCAACAACCTGCTTAAAATATGGGCTATTTTTGTCGTCGCTAAAGGCGGGCGGCGGCGGCAATTTAAATTGAGTTGAAGTATCAACAGCAAAAGTATGCATAGTGCCCCAGCAAAACTCAACACCATCAAGGTAATCGGGGGCCGTAGGGCGCCATTGACCAGGGCCATCGTTACCCAAAAAACGAGGTTTGCCACGGGTTTGCGGATAATTATCAACTGCCGAACGTTTCAGGATGAATTTACCCATTTGCGTGCCAAATGCTATTGAGCGGGCATAAGTAGAATCATCAAGGTTGTCCTTGTACATGGCATAAACCTTATCTTCATATTTCTGCAGCGTATCTACCGAGAAGGTTATTTTGTGGGCTACTGTAAAAAAAGCCTTGGTTGCAGCCAGCGTAAAATTATATTTTAAATCTTTTTTTGGCTTCGGCGGATTGCCAAAACCCTTTAATTGTGCGGCTATAGAATTGTAACTGGTATCAGAATAACGCTCAGCCTCGTAAGCCGCCAACGTAGTATAGCCGTAAATACGGCTTGCAACCGGCGGTGTAAACACATCATAAATGATAACCTGCGTTAACTGATCAACGTTGTTATGTAACACGTCCGCGTCTTTTAACAAGGGTGTTGTTTTTTTCTGCCCGCAACTATAAATCAAAAATAAGCATGCAACGGCTAAAAGTATTTTAAAACATCTCATAAACAAGTAATTAGTTAAGCTGTACGGTTCGTTGGTGGCCATAGCTATCAGTTATTGTTACTGATGCCATATTACTTTCAATATTAAAGAATCTGCCTGACTGCGACAAGAAAGAACTACCATTATAAAACTCTTGCCTGGTCATTTTTCCATTTTTATATTTGATGGTTGCAAAAGCATCCAACGGCTGTAAAGCAACCGTTTTAACGCTTCGGTTTAGCTCAAATAACTTCAGGGCATCACGGTTTTGGGTTGCTGCAAGCATATAACTCCCTTTGGCGCTTCTTAGTTTAACAAGGCCTTTGCCATCGCCAGGTATGTATAAACCGCTTTGTAAAATACTTAAGGGTTTAAAACCACCTTTGCCATCACCTTTTAGCACCAGTCCGTTAAATGCATCGTAGCGACCTGTTGCAACCTCGGTACCGTAATCATTGCCGCTCAGGGCTACATCAAGGTTGCCGTCGCCGTCAAAATCATCAACAGTGATACCGCAAAGTTCAGACTGCTGGGCATCAATTGGTAACGGCGTCACTGTAAATTTACCGCCACCATCGTTGCGCAAATAGCACGACTGCAGGTAGTTTACCTTCAGACGGATAGCACCTTCGCGCATTTTCGGGGTGATTATCGAATCCATAGGAGCCACAGCAAACGAGCGGTAGTTTTGGAATTTGATACGCATGCTAATCATTTGCTTTACAATATCATCGCGCCCAAATGCCGGGAACTCCTGCCTTACGCCGTCCTGATCTTTTAAAAAAACCGATGGAAAGGCGTCATAACTGTCATTATTATCAAAATCTTTAGCTGTTATATAAATAGGATATTGGTCTGATGCTTTGTAAAAAGTATTCAGGCCTGTATTGCCTACAATGTAGTCGATATCACCATCATGATCAAAATCGCCTGCGGCAATGGTATTCCACCAGCCTAATTTATCGGCTACCCCGGTGTTGTTTGTGACGTTTTTAAATACCCCTTTTTCATTTTTCAAAAAGGTTATAGGCATCCATTCGCCGGTAAGTATTAAATCGGGCCAGCCATCGTTATTAAAATCGGTAAAGGTGGCATCACATACCAGGCCGATATTTTTTAAAGCGGGCGCCACCGCAGCAGATACATCGGTAAATTTGATAACACCATTTTTACTGTCGTTACGCAAAATAAAGCTGGATACCGGTTTTGGATAATTCCATGGATCAACCCGGCCCGATACAAAGAGGTCAAGCTTGCCATCATGGTCAAAATCAACAGACTTTACACACAATTTACTGGTGAGATTTTTGGGCAAAGCATCTGGCTGAAGTATAAAATTGCCCTTGCCATCATTCAGGTAAAACCTATCCTGGTAATTGACGGAGCCTGGCTGGGTTTCAAATCCGCCACTGGCGATATATAAATCAGGATGGCCATCTCCATTGGCATCAAACAATAGTACGCCTTCATCTTTATTACCAGCAACCTGCGACAAATATGCCCCCATATCCATTGGGTTTAAAGCTGGGACCTTTGTTTTTGATTGCGGCAGCAAATTGCGCTGAATAAACTTGCCACTGGCCTGTTGCAATAATAATTGCGCCGGATACAAAGTTGTACCGCCAATTACCATATCATCAAAACCATTACCATCCACATCGCCAACGGCTACTGCCGGCGTGTACTGCGATAATTTATGCGGTATTAATTTTTGAACATTAAAATCGATATAATCTTTTTCCTGGTGCTTATAACTAATGCCTGCCGATTTTGTTATCTCGCGGAAAAGCGCGCCTGTGTTTTGGGCCGGGAGTTTAAACGAATAAGGCTCGCGGGCATCTGCCATGCTTACTTTAAGTGTTTGGTTGGCCTTTACATTTTTCAGCACCTGTTTTTTTCCGTTATCCCAACTGATTACAACAGAGTCTACCTGGGATACGTTACCAAGGCCAAAATGGGCTATGTTTTGGATGGTAGACAAATAGCCACGGTATGGCGTGTTCTCATACACCTGCTGCTGGCCGTGATTGTAATAAATATTGGCAAACGCCCCAATGCCGCCAAGGTTTTGCGGGCCGCCTTTAAATTGTATGTGTAAATAGTTGTTGTTGGTTTTATTTTTATCGCGGGCAGTATTCCTGTAAATAAAGGCTTCATCATCAATATTATTGATAATCATGTCCATAGCGCCGTCATTATCCAGATCGGCGTACGCCGCACCGTTTGAAAACGATGGCGTGCCAAGGCCCCATTCTTTAGTTACATCGGTAAATTGTAGCCCGTCGGTATTTTTAAATGCATAGTTTGGTATTTTTACAATCGGAATCTGGTCAAGGATTTGTTTGTTTGATGCGATTGCAAAAGCGCTGTTCCTGAAAGTAATAAAGTCATGATCGGTAACATCGCGCGGATAACCATTAGTCACTATCAGATCTCGTAAACCATCGTTATCAAAATCGGTAAGCATTGGGCCCCAACTCCAGTCGGTTTGACCCACACCGCTTAAAAAAGCTACTTCACTAAAAATTGGTGCGCCTATTGAATCATTCTGGCCCAGGCGCGGGCCCTTATTTATTTGTAAGGTATTGCGTGTGTATTGGTATTGTTGGTTATATCTATCAAAATTTTGAAATACCTGGTAATTGTTACCGGGCATAAACATCTTTTTACGATAGTTATCCTCGGGGTTCATATCAACTTCAAATGCATCAACCAGCCCATCGTTGTTAACATCTTCAAAATCCTGCCCCATGGCGCTAAATGAAGTATGCTTAAAATATTCTTTCGATCTATCTGTAAAAGTACCATCACCATTGTTGATGTACAGTATATTATCAGGTAAAAAATCATTGGTCACATATATGTCCTTCCAACCATCCTTGTTGATATCAACAATAGTTGTAGCATGCCCGTAACCTTCAATAGTGATGCCCGCCTGTTTTGATACATTGGTAAATACAGGGTGCTTAAGCGCGGCATTCCAATCGTTACGATAAAGCCTGCCTGTACTTTTGTGACTGCCATCTTTTATAGTAGGCCTAAAGGTACTTTGATTGTCGCTTGCTAACGCTTCGTTAACAGTAACGTACATATCCAGGTCGCCATCATTGTCATAATCAAAAAACGATGCCATGGTAGAGTGCACGTTAATATCCAGGCCATACTCTTTACCCATTTCTTTAAAAACCGGTACGCCATCTTTGTCAACACCCTGGTTTACGTATAACAGGTTGATTCGCTTAACAGAATCGTCGAGCAAAGTGTTACAAACATATATATCGGCAAGGCCGTCGTTATTAATATCTACAACAGCAACTCCCCTGCCCCAGCCGCCTTTACCACCAACCCCGGCTTTTGCAGTTACATCTTCAAACTTCATGTCGCCTTTGTTAAGATACAGCCTGTTTGATAGCGTATTGGCAACAAAATATATATCCTGCAAGCCGTCGTTGTTAAAATCGCCGATACCTACCCCGCCGCCATTGTAAAGATTGAGCTTGGTAAGGGGGTTTATTTTATCATCTTCAACAATGGTATTGCTAAAAGTAATGCCCGATTCTGACGAGGGTATTTGTTGAAAAAGGGCCGACTTTTTACAGGCTGATAAAAACACAAGCAGGCTGAAAAATATATAGGTATACTTCATGAATTTTGGGCAGTAGGCTATAAAAAAAGGTGGAGAAAATTATCTCCACCTAAATTAGAATAATTGAACCGGTTATCAAAAATTAATAACCAGGATTTTGTTTTAAAACTATTGGGCCTTTTGAATTTGAAATGTCAATTTGGGCCTGAGGGATAGGACGATACTCATCCTGATTTTGCGTAAAATGAGCATCCTTCAATGTGATGTCAATTGATTTATCGCTCGCAAAGAACGCATTAATTTCAGCAGCCTGATAAGCACTACCCCAACGTTGTAAATCGAAGAAACGGTGACCTTCCATAGCCAGTTCAATTTTACGTTCAAAACGCACAGCTTTACGTGCATATTCCTGAGTCGCGAATACGGTATACAAACCAACTTTATAATTAGCAGCGGGTGTAGTTTGAACCGTATAGATTGATTTAGAAGCGTCATAAGGTGAATTTAAATAAACCCAGCCACTGGTAATTTGAGCACGGGCACGTACCTTGTTTACAAGAGTCATTGCAGTTACAAGGCTACCTGTTTCAACTTCGCATTCTGCTGCCCATAAAATGATATCAGAATAACGGATGAGGTTAACATTGTTTGATGTACTTAAAGCAGAGGTCCAGGTATTTTCTGTACTTGTGTTAGTACCAACCTCACTTTTTGAATACACATTCTTTTTAGGGCTGAAGTGACCGTCTGATCCTGGGTTACGAATCCAGGCATCGCCAGGGTGTGGTCCCCAATCAAGGTAAGGAATGCCTTTACGACCCATAGTAATATCAATACGAGGATCTAATGTACCAGTATAAGTAACATCAGTTACAGCAGGTGCTGAGTTAAAATCATCAAGTAATGGTAAGCCAGTTACCGGGTCTGTTTTATAAGAGTTTGCTAACCATTGTGACGGGTTAAAGAAACCGCAGCAACCACCAGGACCACCATTATAAGGAAAGTTCAAGTTATCACCTTGGTTACTGTTATTACCCAATGAACCATCGTTTACAGAAGCTTGAACTGCGAAAACCGACTCGGCACTGTTCTTCTGACCTGCTTCAGGACTGAAATTTTGCTGAAAGTGATCATTCAATGCATATGTTTGACCACCTGCCGTTTTACCGGAAGTCATCAATGTAGCTAACAAAGGTTTTGCATCTGTGTATTTAGACTGCGCCATATAAACCTTTGCCAAATAAGCCATTGCAGCATATTTATTAGCACGACCTCTTTGAGGCTGAGTTTCGGGAAGGTTGTCCATTGCAAATTTAAAATCCGCTTCTATCATTGGATAAATGTCTTTATCGTTTTTGATATTTGCGAAATCTGTAGCGGTTTCGTCTGCATAAGGTACCATAAAGAAATTACGGCGCAATTCAAAATAGAAGTAGCCTCTTAAAAACCTTGCTTCGCCTGTTATTCTTTTAACATCATCAGCCGAAAGATCTTTTGCGTTTGGAATTCCTCTCAAAACATCGTTAGCACGTTGAACACCATCATATTGCGCGGCATACTTACCTACTATGAATGAATTTGTGGCCGGTAAAATAAATGTAGCTACCGGGGTTTGGTCATTTGCACCATCTGACGGATCTGAGCCTTTGTATGCATCCCCACCGGTAATACTACCAAACATCCAGTTTGATGGCGCCGCAGATTGCCCCGCACCATTACCACCATAACCATCCAGTTCGGAGTAGGCACCAATTAACAAACTCTCAACACCAGCTTTATTAGCGAGCAAAGCTGGATCTATTTGACCCAATGCCGGCTTATCCAGAAAGCTTTTTTTACACGCATATACTGCACATATTAACAGCAGGCAAAGCGGTATAATTAATTTAAATTGAAATTTTTTCATGATTTTAATCTATTAAAATAGTTGTTAAAACGTAGCCTGTACACCTATTAAGTAAGTTTTTTGATTAGCCGGATAGTTACCAAAATCAATACCGAAGTTAGTGTTGTTGTTCAGGTCAGATGGCTGGATCTCAGGATCTAAACCTTTATATTTTGTTATGGTAAACAAGTTGGCACCTTGTAAATAGATCCTTAGCCTTGATATACCTATTTGTTTAACTTGTGAATTTGGAATGCTATAGCCCAAAGTTAACGTTTTTAACCTTAGGTATGATCCGCTCTCCATATAATATGAATTGAAAACAGCAGTATTGCTAAAGTTTGCAGCTGCAGTTAAAACTGGAATTGAGGCATTTTGATTAGAAGGAGTCCATGAGTTAGCTAAGATTCCCTTTGAAACACCACCTTTAAATACCTGCGGAAAATCTGTCCAGTATTTTACGTAGTTAATATTCTGGTTACCTTTTGAACCGTAGAAGAACGCATTAAAATCAAAGTTTTTATAGTTAGCATTCAGCGTAAAACCATAAGTAAAATCCGGGTTAGGGTTACCGAAGAAAGTTCTGTCATCTGTCGTGATCTTACCATCGCCATTAACATCTTTGTATTTAAAGAAACCGGGAGCAGCGCTTTCCTGGGTAGGAGAACTGCTTACATCGGCTGCATCTCTGAATAAGCCCTGAACTACGTATCCAAAGAACTCTCCCATTGGCTGACCTGGCTGAAACCTTGTAAATGAACCAATACGGGTTGAGCCGGCACTATTAAAATCGTAGTATTTTTTTCCTTCTGGTAAGCTGACAACCCGGCTTTTATAACTGGTTATGTTACCTGTTATATCGAATTTAAAATCCCTGCCAACATTACCATGGTAGGTAACGTTAAGGTCGAAACCTTTGTTACTGATGTTACCGGCATTTACGAAAGCTGGTGTAGCACCACCGCCTACGTTAGATACACTTGGCTGGAAAAGCAGGTTTTTGATATCCTTTTTGTAAAGTTCAAAACCAATTTCCAGTTTATTGTTCATCACTGTTGCGTCAAAACCAACGTTGGTAACCTTGTCTGTTTCCCAGGTAGTAAATTCGTTACCAACTTGTGAACGGTAAATACCTAATACAGCGCTGTTACCGGTTCCGTTAATGTCATAGTATGAATTCTGTGGGTTTGCAGCAAATAAATTAGTAGCATTGAATTTATTAATGTTACTGATAGAACCCAAACCACCGTAACCACCGCGAAGTTTTAAGTCATTTAACCAGCTAACATTCTTCAGGAAAGATTCCTGTGAAATCCTCCAGCCAGCAGTTACCGAGTAGAATGTACCGTAACGATGTGCGGGAGCAAACACTGATGCACCATCACGACGTAAGGTACCACTCAACAGGTACTTATCATTGTAGGCATAATCTAACTTGCCAAAATATGAGTAAAGCCTCAAATAATTGATATCAATATTCTGGTTGCTTTGGCCTGCAGGTGAACCAGTATCCAAATCTACATAAACAGGAGTGGTAGATACAGTATAGTTTGACCTGCCTGCACGCATACCTCTTTGGTTATAGTTTTTGGCTTCTTCACCAATTAAAATTTTAACATCGTGTTTACCAAATTTCTGATTGTAGGTAACCGTGTTTGTCCAGATCCAGGTGCTGGCGTAGCCGGCGCTCTCTGAGAATGTATTAGGGTTGGTGTTACCCTCAGCGTTTTCAACCGCAGTTGGGTTAAAGCTCCAGTAGTAATAATTTTCAAATGTACCACCAATGCTTGTACGGGCAGTAAAATGTTTCAGAAAATCAACTTCGGCAAATATATTTCCCTGCATTGTCCAGTTATAACCTTTATTATCCAGCGCGCGTGTACGTATCGCAACAGGATTTGATGAGTTACTTAAACCGGCTGATTTTGTACCTGCAAAGTTACCCATGATATCATAAACAGGGATTACAGGCGGCTGGCGATATGTGTATGAAATAGCATTACCTTCATTTTGGTTACCAATTGTTGGGTTATCCTTATGAAATAAGTAAGCATTTTCACCAATGCGGATATGATCACCAATTGCAAAATTTGTATTTACACGCATTGCATAACGCTTAAGATAGGTGTTAAGCAACGTACCTTTTTCATTAAGGTAATTTACCGACATTAAATAACTCGATTTATCGCCACCACCGCTTGCAGTGATGTTATGGAATGTTCTTGGTGCAGATTTAAACACTTCATGAAACCAATCTGTACCAACTTTATTGGTTTTGGTGATCTGGTTGCTGTTAATGTTATAGGTTGCAGGGTTTGTACCCGGATCGCCTTCATTGGCTGCAGTTGGGGTAATATAATCTTTCAATATTGCGCCGCCGGTACCAGGATATTGTACGCTACCTACTGATCTTTGGAGCGCATCGGCATATTCCTGGCTACCTGCCATACGGAAACCATCGCTAAGCGGTTTTTGACTTCCATAATAAGCATCGTAAGTAATGGTTGCTCTGCCCGATTTACCTTTTTTGGTTGTGATAACTACCACACCGTTTGAACCTTGCACACCATAGATAGCTGCAGAACCCGCATCTTTCAATACCTGGATAGATTCAATATCATTAGCGTTGATATCTTCAAACTTTCCTTGCACACCATCAATTACGTACAATGGGCTTGAGTTACCGGTTGATGTAATACCACGCACGCGCACAGCACTACCACCACCTGGCTGACCACTATTGATTACAGTAACACCTGCCGCCTGACCTTGCAATAACGCTGCTGCCTGGCCGCCTGGTACCGTTTTTAAGTTGGCAACGTTAACAACAGCAACCGAACCGGTGATGTCTTTTTTACGTTGCGAACCGTAACCCGTTACTACCACCTCGTTCAGCGCATTGCTGCCTGCAACAAGGGTAACGGTGATGCTGGTACCTGCACCTACTTTAACTTCCTGGCTTTGATAGCCAATGTACGATACCACGAGCGTTTGGCCCGGGCTTAATGTAAGGGTGAATTCACCGTTAACATCAGTTACTGCGCCTGTAGTAGATCCCTGGATGCGTACCGACGCTCCAATGATCGGTAATTTGTCATCGCTGCCGATAACTTTACCTTTGTACTTTGTTTGGGCTGTAACTACCAATGAAGAAACCAGGCAGCATAATAGCACGCCAAGCATTCTTCCTTTTAGGAGTAAACTTTTAAACATGAGATTGAGATTTAGTTGATTAATATATTTGATTTAAGATCTTGGACGATTTTGGTGTTTTTAAGTTTGCAGTTGAACTATAACATGCCTCGTTATGATTTTTTTGGTGAGAACAAAAAAATCATGAGGCTTGACAGCATAATGCTGCCAGGTGAAATTTGAAGATTTTAAAATGTTGGAATGTAAAAGTCTTATCATATGTGAACTTCCTGTAACAAATTTAACTTATCCCCGTTACCCTGGTTTCACGCCTCTTAAAACTTAAGTGTACGTGAACAATGTTATAATACTATCAGAATTTGTATGGTTCCTGGCATTCCAGAAATTTATATTGGCTATGCATCTAATGTAAAGAGAGTGTATTGTTTACACAAGTGAAAAATGAAGATTTACAAATTAATTATTTATAAACCCTAAAAGACAATAAAATTACAAATTGTGAATATTTTATTAATAAATCATTAATAAAACCTCATATTATTTAAAAATTATGCAAAGGTTAAATAACCACACAACAAACAATTTGCAATTGAGGAACGCTCTAATCGCGCATCTTTAATGCAGCTGCCTTTAAACCTCCATTTTTTTTACTGTATTGATGCTATAATAATGTTACAAAAGCCGGTGAACCTTAGTGTTAAAATATCATCATGATTTAGCAAAAATGTCATTACAACATTTATTATTCTATTGGTTTTTAACTGTAATACAAACATTTATAAATAAAATAATAAGTGTTATGCCAACATTTCTTAATTTATAAACCCGTGCAAACAATGTCAAAAAAAACCTATTTATAAGCAAAAAAGCACCGCACTTTAAAACGCGCGGTGCTTTTTATATGATGGACTTAGTTATATAACCAATGAACATCGGCCATATGCTATATATTATTTAAATAATAATCCATGCTGAAATGTGTGGCTTTTATTTGTTCCACCAAACTGATGCCGCATGGGTATCGGTTGAGTTTGTACCTATCTCAATTACAAATTTGCCTGGCTCCCAATCGTACTTCAGCTGGCTGTTATAAAACTTCAATTGCTCCGGCGTAATGGCAAAGCTAACCTCTTTAACCTCGCCTGGCTGTAGGTTTATTTTCTTAAAATTTTTCAACTCTTTAACCGAGCGGCTTATACTTGCAACAGGGTCGCTAATGTATAGTTGTACAACTTCTTCGCCCGCATATTTGCCGGCATTGGTAACTGTTACTGTTGCAGTTAGCGTTTCGTTGCCCTTAAGCGTGGTTTTACTCAACTTAACATCGCTGTAGCCAAAAGTTGTATAGCTTAGCCCATATCCAAAAGGATAAAGCGGATCATTGGAAATATCCAGATAGTTTGATTTAAACTTAGTTGGCCCGCTGGTGTACGGACGGCCAGTGTTTTTGTGGTTATAATATATAGGTATCTGCCCTACACTGCGCGGAAAAGTTGCTGTGAGTTTTCCGGCGGGGTTGTATTGGCCAAATAAAACATCAGCAATAGCATTGCCTGCTTCGGTGCCGGGCGCCCAAACATCCAATATAGCGCTTGCGTGCTCGTTTTCCCAGGTTAAAGTAAGCGGGCGGCCGTTAAACAGCACAATAACCATTGGCTTACCTAATTTAGACAATGCCTTCAGCATATTTTTTTGCGGCTCCGGGACATCAATATCCGACCGGCTTGATGATTCGCCCGACATACTTTGCGACTCCCCTACCACCGCCACAATCACATCCGATTTATTGGCAGCATCAATAGCTTCCTTCAAAAGTTCATCAGCAGGTTTAGGATCTATTGTAACCATTCCGGGGCCAAAATTGAGGCGTTTTATAAATTCAGTATCCTCGGTAATGTTTGATCCTTTGGCATAATTGATCGTAACACCATCGCCAACAACATTTTTAATGCCCTGCATCACACTGATTGACTTTTGCCATTCGCCGGCTAATATCCAGGTGCCCAGCATATCGCGCTGGTTATTGGCCAGCGGGCCAACAAGCGCTATACTGCCCGTTTTTTTAAGCGGCAGCGTTTGGTTATCGTTTTTTAACAATACAAACGAACGTTTGGTAATTTCCCTGGCGGCAGACAGATTCGCCTCAGACATCACATCCGTTTTTTCGCGCGCGGCATCCATTGATTTGTAGGGGTTATCAAACAAACCCAATTTATATTTGGCCTCCAACACCCGGCGGCAAGCCTGGTCAATTTCAAACTGGGTTATCTTCTTTTCCTGTAATGATTTTTTTAGCGTGGTTAAAAAGCCTTCGCCAACCATATCCATATCCAGCCCGGCTTTTAACGCCAGGGCCGATACCGTTTGCAAATTGCCAAGGCCGTGGGCTTCCATTTCGTTAACTGCAGTGTAGTCCGATACCACGAAACCTTTAAAGCCCCATTGCTTGCGCAACAAATCGGTAAGCAGCCATTGGTTACCTGTTGCGGGTACACCGTCAACGGTATTAAATGAGCTCATGAAGCTACCTGCACCCGCATCAACGGCCGCTTTGTAAGGCGGCAGGTAATCCTGGTACATTTTAATACGGCTCATATCAACGGTATTGTATTCGCGGCCTGCTTCGGCGCCGCCATATAAAGCAAAGTGTTTTACGCAGGCCATAACCGCATCGGCATTTTTCAGGCTTGCACCCTGGTAACCCTGTACCATAGCCTTTGCCACCTGCCCGCCGTACCATGGGTCTTCACCAGCACCTTCTGATATCCGGCCCCAGCGTGCATCGCGGGCGATATCAACCATGGGCGAAAACACCCAGCTTAAGCCCTCGGCAGTTGCTTCTTTTGCTGCAATATGTGCCGACTGTTTGATCAGGTCCAGGTCCCACGTTGCCGACATGCCCAACGGAATTGGAAAAATAGTGCGATGGCCATGGATAACATCCAACCCAAAAATCAACGGAATATGTAGCCGGGAGTTTTTAACAGCCGCTTCCTGTACTTCTTTGGTATGATCGACACCCCAAATGCCGAACACTCCGCCAATAGCGCCCTTTTTTATTTTATCCTCTACACCTTTATTAACTACCGATCCTGTGGTTGGGGCACCAATGGTTACCAGGTTTAACTGGCCGATTTTTTCGTCGAGGGTCATTTTTTTCATCAAACCGCTCACAAAAACATCCATTTTGGCATCCTCGGTTTTGTTTTGAGCCAACACCCTGTTAAAAGGCAACAACGCTACACAAAGCGGAATAACCCTGGCTATAAGTTGAGTTGAAAAATATTTGTTCATTTTTTAAATTTACGTTGCAGGGATAATGATTAACCAAATTTGGACAGGTAAAAGCGCGATTAAGCCCTTACATAACTATTTAATTAAAAATCATCGCTTATAATTGGCTATAACACAACAACAAAATGATTGTGTATAAAGTACACAATTGTAATTATTATAATTAAATAATCAAAGTATTTTTGTAGAATAGCAAAAATGTTGACCAGAGAAGAACTTATTGAGTACAGCGACGAGGCCCGTAAAAACTACCTCGAGCATATTTCTATTGATTGTGTTGTTTTTGGCTTTCACGAAGGCCAGATGAAAATACTGCTGCTTAAAAACATAGGAGAAGAAAAATGGTACCTGCCAGGTGGCTTTGTGCTTAAACGCGAACCAATTGAAATGGCTGCCAACCGCATTTTAAAAGAGCGTACCGGCCTCGACCAGATATTTTTGCAGCAATTTCACGTATTTGGCGATCCCGACAGGTCGAAAGTTCACAACGAGATGTATAGCAATATGCTGCCACCTGAAAAGAACTGGTTTTCGGGCCGTTTTTTAACAATAGGATATTATGCGCTGGTTGATTTTTTTGAGGTTAACCCACAACATGACAAGTTTTCGGAGTTATGTACCTGGCGCGACCTGGACGACATGCCAGCATTGGAGCTTGATCATCAACTGATATTTAAAACCGCCCTTGATACCTTACGCCTTCAGTTAAATTACCAACCTATTGGCTACAACCTGATGCCAAAAGAGTTTACCATGCCCGAGTTGCAAAAACTGTATGAAACCATACTGGGTAAAAAACTGGACCGCCGCAACTTTCAGCGCCGAATTTTGGGCTTTGGCATCCTGAACCGTGCAGAACAACCCCGTAAGGGAGGCGCCCATAAAGCGCCCTATTTATATTCGTTTGATTTGGAAGGATATAAACATGCGCTGACTGAGGGCTTCAAAGGAGGATGGTGATTTTTTTAATTATTGAATTACTTAATTAGTGATTTAGTGAATTGGGCCTTAGGGAAGCCCCTATTCGAATGTAAACGCTGAGTGTTAAAATCCGGGTGCTGTGGAGGAGAAATGACATTCAAAAATAAAAGACTGTCATCCTGAGTGATAAAATTTCTCGAAATTCTGAAGGAGGAATGACATCGTGAAAAGGGCTGTCATGGTGAGCTTGTCGAACCATAGCGGGCAAAGGCCTCTCCGCGCGACCCTTCCGACAGGCTCAGGGTGATAGGCCCACACACACCGAAAATAGAACTGTCATGGGTAGGTACGAAGGATCTACTCGCGAACTTTTCTGTCAGGTATACACAACTGATAGATCCTTCGTACCTCAGGATGACAGTGAAATTGGAATTGTAAAATTTTGAAACAAGTTTAACCACTTGCAGGAATTCGCCCAACAGCCTACTCTGCCAAATACTCCATTTTTACCTGTACATTCAGGCTTTCGCTCATTTTGGCAAACTGGCCCGAGTTGCGCGTAAAATCAGGATCGGTATCCATGTACATATTGGTAATTTTTACCATTTCGGGGTGCTTATCGGTGCCTATATTATAAGTAAGGCCTTCGCCGCTCTCTAAACTTTGCTTAAGTTCCAGGTATTGCTTACCTGTTATAATGATCATTTTTTCTGCGGTCATATGGTTGTTATAATTGGTACTACTTAAACGGGCACAAATAGTTTTAAGTTATGTAATATTTATGCATTAAAGCTGCTATGCTAACCGGGGTATATTCCTGTTTATTATATTTACGTCAAATATAGATATAAACTGCCTTCATGATCAACCTTAAAAAATTACTCCCGGTGGCTTTACTCCTTGGCAGCACAATGGCATCGGCACAAATAACTTTACCCATAAATACTACCCTGCAAAAAACATATACCAAAGGCACACGTACCCGGGGCGGCGCACCGGGTAAAAATTACTGGCAAAACACTGCCGACTATTCCATAAAAGTAAATTTTGATCCTAAGACCCTCGAAATTACCGGCACTGTTGGTATCGATTATATAAACAACAGTCCCGATACACTTAAAAAACTTGGCTTTAAGCTATATCCCAATGTATACCAAAAAGGAGCACCGCGGGATGCCGCCATTTCGCCAAATGATGTAAGTGATGGTGTTAAAATAAAGTCGATCACTTTGGATAATCAGCCTGTTGATAGTACCAAACGCCGTGTTAATGCTACCAATATGTCGTTAAGGGTTAAACCTATCAGCCCAAAACAAAAAGTACACTTAGATATTGCTTACTCTTTTATTCTCAACAAAACCTCGCACATACGCGGTGGGCAGGTTGATCCGGGGGCTTTTTTCATTGCCTACTTTTTTCCGCGGGTGGCTGTTTATGATGATATAGACGGATGGAACGAATTCCCGTACACCGGTTCGCAGGAGTTTTACAACGATTTTTGCCATTTTAATGCCGAGATTACCGTTCCCGGCGATTACCAGGTTTGGGCAACCGGCAACCTGAAAAATGCGAATGAAGTTTACAACCCCCAATATGTAAAACTGATTACCTCCGCAGACGGCGCCGATAAAATAACAGATATTGTTACCGAAGCTGATGTAGCCGCAGGCGATATCACCAAAAAGAATGCTACCAACACCTGGAAATTTGAAGCCGACAGCGTTACCGACCTGGCCTTTGCCACCAGCAACCATTACATTTGGAAAGCCAGCAGCCTGGTGGTTGATCCTAAAACCCAAAGGCGCACCCGCGTGGATGCGGTATTTAACCCGGCACATAAGGATTATTACGAGGTGGTAGATTACGCCCGCAAAACGGTAGAGAGTATGAGCTACAAATTCCCTAAATGGCCCTACCCCTACCCGCACGAAACCGTTTTTGACGGCCTTGCCCAAATGGAATACCCCATGATGGTGAACGACAACCCATTAGAGCAAAGCGAAGATGCGATAGAATTGACCGACCATGAAATTTTCCATACCATGTTCCCGTTTTACATGGGTATAAACGAAACCAAGTATGCTTTTATGGACGAAGGCTGGGCCACCATTGGCGAATGGCTGATCAGCCCCGATATTGATCCTAAAATAACAGACCTATATGGCATCACTGCCGTTGAAAACTCGGCAGGTAGCGAACAGGATGTACCTATCATGACGCTTACCCCGGCGCTTACAGGCATTGCAGCCTTTACCGATAATTACCCTAAACCCGGCTTTGGCTACCTTTATGTAAAAGAAATGCTGGGCGACAAACTTTTTACCAAAGCGCTGCACAATTATATTAACCTGTGGCACGGTAAACACCCCATGCCCTATGATTTTTTTAATTGCATGAATACCGGCGCAGGCATTAACATGAACTGGTTTTGGAAAAACTGGTTCTTTGATAACGGCATCCCCGACCTGGCCATCAGCAAGGTAGCGCATGTGGCAAAAAAATATACGGTTACCGTTACCAGCATTGGTAACAAAGCTGTACCCGTGCACCTTACCATTTTTTATGCTGATGGCAGCAAACAATCAGTTGGAACAAGTATAGCAGCCTGGGCAAAGGGCAATAAAACAACAACGCTTAACTTTGGGGCCAAGGGCGCTATAAAACAGATAACTTTAGGCACCACTTACGATGTAGATTCAGATAAGAGCAACAATATCTGGAAACCGTGAGGAAGAGTCAAGAATTAATAATCAAGAATTAAGAATTGATCATCATAGAGTGCTAAATTATGGCTCTCCGAAGGGAGAAAAAACAACAAAGAAAAATCGCGCCATTGCGAGTATCTATCAGGTAAAACCTGAAAAAATCGTTATGACATACAACGCGTATAGTTAAACGAATGTACTAAACTACCGTCATTGCGAGGTACGAAGCAATCCCGAACTATGTGGGACTTAGCATGTCGGGGATTGCTTCGTACCTCGCAATGACGGTGTTGTAAAAATCGATAACAACAAATGCGGCTATCTTGATTCTTGCCTCTTAATTCTTGATTCTAATAAAAAAGATGCGAAAAAAACTACCTATTGATAAAATTACCGAGCCGGCAAGTAAGTTCATACACCAGGAGCATACCAGCGGCATTGTACTGTTTATAGGTGTTTTGACAGCTATAACATGGGTAAACTCGCCGTTTGCACACTCGTATCATCAACTTTGGGATATTAAGTTTTCGCTTGGTTTTGGCGCACACGTACTTGATCATTCCCTGCACTTATGGATAAACGATGGGCTGATGGCCGTCTTTTTCTTTGTAATAGGCCTGGAGCTGAAGCGGGAATTTATGGCCGGCGAACTATCAACAATAAAAAAAGCTTCCCTGCCCATGGTAGCCGCTCTGGGCGGAATGGTAGTGCCCGCCCTGATATACTTTTTCATCAACAAAGGCACAGCATCCGAACATGGCTGGGGCATCCCTATGGCTACAGATATAGCCTTTGCGCTGGCGTTGTTATCTATTGCAGGCAGGCATATCCCATCATCAGTAAAAGTGTTTCTATCCGCTTTGGCTGTGGCCGATGATTTGGGTGCGGTATTGGTAATAGCTATTTTTTACAGCTCGCATATTGATTTTGCGCCTTTAACCATTGGCGTATGTCTGTTAACCATATTGCTTATTGGTAATAAACTGGGCATTCGCAGTATTATTTTTTACCTGGTGATAGGTTTTGCAGTATGGGTAGCCTTTTTGCTTTCGGGTGTGCATGCTACAATTGCCGGCGTATTGGTTGCTTTTACCATTCCTGCACGTACCCGCATCAACGAAAAAAACTATGCCGAAAGCCTGCGCAAACTTTTGTTTGATTTTGAGGCGCAGATCCCCAATAACAGCACACTTACAACGCCCGAGCAACATCAGACCATCGAAAAAATAAAGAAAATGACTACAGATGCTGAAACCCCGCTGCAAAAGGTAGAGTATGGGCTGCATCCCTGGGTGGCGTTTGTGGTGATGCCACTGTTCGCCCTCTCAAACGCAGGTATCATTATTGGTTCTGATTTCTTTTCGTCGTTACTAAACCCGGTAAGCCTGGGTGTGATGATTGGCCTTGTAGCAGGCAAATTTATAGGCGTACTATCGGCCACCTGGCTCATGGTAAAGTTTGGCGCCCCACTCCCGGCAAACTCTACCTGGAAACAAATAACCGGCGTAGCGTTACTGGCTGGTGTTGGTTTTACCATGTCGCTTTTTATATCAGGCCTGGCATTTACGCATGCTGAGATGGTTGACCAGGCGAAGTATGGGATCTTGTTGGCTTCGTTGCTTGCAGGGATTTTGGGGGTGATTGCGTTGAAAAAAACATAGATTTAACACAATTTAAGGTTTCTACCAGATTGGCACTTTATTTTCCTTATTTGTAGTTAAGCAACTATTCGATAGTACGTTAAAGTTTTTCTATTTCTTCGATAGAAAGTTTAGTGCCTTTGGCAATGTCTTCTAAACACATACCCGTTTTTTTTAATTCGCGGGCGATGTCTATAGCTATTTCAACTCTGCCTTGTGCTATACCTTTTTCTATTCCTTGTGCTGTGCCTTCTTTCACAGCGTAATCCAACACATTCTTATTATCCCACTTGTATTTTAAGCTGCTATCGTACATCGTTGTTAAAGCTTTTCTATTTCTTCAATAGATAAGCCGGTGCCTTTAGCAATATCTTCCAAACGTATTCCAATTTTTTTGAGTTCCCGGGCAATGGTGATAGCTTCTTCATGTTTACCTTGTGCTATGCCTTTTTCCATACCTTGCGCTATACCTTGTGCTATACCTTGTGCTATGCCTTTTTCCATGCCTTCTTTCACAGCATAGTCCCGCACATTCTTATTATCCCATTTGTATTTTAAGCTGCTATCGTACATCTCTTTTTCCTCCTTTGTCAGATTAGTATATTCTGCAATACTGAATAATTTTTCAAATATGGATTTACGCAGGTAAGCCGGGATCTTATTCATTTGGCTAAGATGCTTTAAAACATACAGCCATCTATCAAGGTCGGTTTCCAGTTCGGCCTCCGTCTTTACAAAATTAATCAATTCAATATAAGTGTAGCCTAATTTATCGTAAAATATTTCACCCGTATGCCTGTTACACAGGCAAATATCATGCAGGTATTCATGTGAAGGGCTTGCTGCCAACGTAAAATCCTCCAGTAAGGCAACCAGGTACACTTCTGTAAGATTGTAAGCCCATTCGCTACGTTTACCTTTGGGTGCCAGGTCGCTTATGAGCCGGCTGGTATAAAACAGGGCTCTTTCTTTAAAGTAGCCTTGCCTGCCCCGTTGTACTTCTATTATAAAACGCTCGCCTTTATCTCCTGTACAGAGCAAATCGAATATAGCTGCCCCTTCGTCCCTTAAATCACCGGGGTGTTCATTTTTGTTATAAACTAAGTCAACAATATGCTTGCGCCCCCTGAACACTTCATTTAAAAAAGCGATCAGCAAATCTTTATTAGGCTCACTTCCAAATATTTTCTTAAAGGCAAAGTCAACTAAAGGGTCAATATATTTCCCGGCGACAGGCGGTTTATAATCAGGCATAGCCAAATATAAAGCATTGTTTTGTTATAAAGAGCGATTTTAAGGTAAAGCATAAGCAACTTAAATCACGTATTTCTTATTCGCCGTAACAGCAAGTTATCCAATACAGGCCTAAAAACCAGCACTGCCGGCCAATTGGCTGGTAAACTATTACATCTGTATCTATACACTATAGCAATCCCGGTTCACGCAATCATCTAAAACGGCGAAGCCCTTAACGAAGTTTATCTGTACATCTATAATCTGAAATCTGCACATCTAATTCTTCGTCAGCCTTACCAAAATCACACTATGTCCGACCAATGTTTGTTTAAATTCTTTTTTGGTAGTTCCCAAATCCTTATTCACCCAAATATCGTGCAGCCTGTATGATGCTTTTGCAAAATCTATATCGATATTGTTGGCTTCGTTCTTTACAGGATGATCGTTCCAGTTGTAGATTACCTGTTTTACAGATGTCGATCTGTTTAACAAACAAACGGCAACCTCATTATTAGCCAGCGGCTTTGCCCAAACCTCTAAACTATCGGCCTGGTAAATGCGTGATGCGGCAATGCCCAATGCATCCTGGTCAATAGCTATGGCTGCTTTATTAGTCAGTATTGACTGTGTTTGGGGCGACATTTTGCGCAGATCGTTACCTGCCGCTAAGGGGGCAGCCAGCATACACCAAAGCGAGAAATGTGCTTTGTCCTCGTTAAAACTCATACCGTTGCCTACCTCCAGCATGTCCGGATCATTCCAGTGGTTGGGGCCGTTATATTTGGCAATGGCGGGTTGTTTATCAACTATAGACATAACACTAAGCGCTGTCCAGGTGCCATTGTGTTTGTCTTTATCAAAACTGGCGGTAATATCGCCGGTGGTACGATAAAGCTCGCCCACGCCGCCTGCCCAAAGCCATGGCTGGTGATTGCCCCATTCGCAAAGACTAAAAGTAATTTCCCGGCCCGATGCTTTTAGCGCCTGGCTCATGGTGATATAAGCTTCGCGAGCATTCAGGCTATCGGTATTACACCAATCGTACTTTAAAAAATCGACGCCGTACGATGCATATAACCGGGCATCCTGGTATTCATGCCCGCGGCTGCCGGGGTAGCCCGCGCAGGTTTTACTGCCTGCACAGTTGTAAATACCAAACTTAAGCCCCTTGGAGTGTACATAATCGGCAAAGGCCTTCATTCCGTTCGGAAACTTTTTAGGGTCGGCCACCAGGTCGCCGTTTTTGTCGCGCTCCATGGTCATCCAGCCATCATCCAGTACAAAATATTTATAGCCTGCGTCGCGCATGCCCGATGATACATAGGCATCAACCATGCCTTTCAGCAAGGGTTCGTCAATATTGGTTTGGAAAGTGTTCCAGGTATTCCAACCCATGGGGGGCGTTGGCGCCAAATTACCAGCCTTGTTTGGTGAGGCCTCTTTTGCTATCGCGACAGGGGCCGCGGCATCGGTAGTTTGGGCTAATAAATTAGGGCAGGCGGATGCAATGATCGACGCGGTAACGAATAGTTTTTTATACCGATTAAGTTTCATAATATTAGTTCTTACTGTAATAAGATGTTGTTTTTTATATTTTGCAGGAGGCACCTACGGAGCCATACACTTTATTTTTTTTTGCTATAAACACGGGGCTACGCTGTAGCCTTGGCTCTATTTTGTTTATGGCAACTATAGCAACCCGGGCATATCATGTGTTCGGCCACAATTTATTACTCCGTGAGGAGTAACGTGTTTATAGCAAAAACATACCAAGCTGCCTTTGGCTCCGTAGGTGCCTCCTTATTTTAAGTGCTCCGCATGCCTATTCTCCTGATAATTTCAATACAAGCCCTGCTATTGTGATAGGGGCACTTCCACAGGCCAACTTTATCTTCGCCGGGCATTATACTGCCATCGGCTTTTATCCCCCAAAACCACTCGCCTTTTTTATGATCAAGGATATTATCCTTTACAAAAGCCCAGCTTTTTACAACGATATCGAGATATTTTTGATCCCGGCTTATTTGCCACGCATTAAAAAAACCTACCATCGCTTCGGCCTGCACCCACCAATGTTTTTCTTTGACAAGGTGCCCCCCGGTTGGTTCATATTCATACCATAAGCCTCCGTCTGTATCTAAACCGGTTATAGTAGCATCGGCTACCTGTATGCACATTTCTTCAATATCCTCTTCCCATACAGTATCATTTATTACCTCGGCAGCCTCCAGCAAAAGCCAGGTAGCCTCAATATCATGCCCGTACGATATGGTGTCCGATTTACAGTTCCAGTCTTCATCAAAAAACAACACCAGGTGATTGGTTTCCGGGTCGATAAAATGATCGAAAAAATTGCCTATTAAGGTTTGTATTTGAATCCTCAGCTTCTTATCAGGCCAGATGCGGTATAGGTTGGTGTAAGCTTCCAGTACATGCAAATGGGTGTTCATGGTCTTTTTTTCGTTGGCATCCTTAGCGCTCAGTCGCAGGTCGCCAATGGGCTGCCAGTCGCGGGTAAAGGCCTCCATGTAACCCGTTCTATCAGCATCATAGCTTTTTTTAACCAGTAACTGATATAGGCTGATAGCTTGATCCCTGGCTTCTTTTAAGCCTGAAGCCCTGTAGTATTCACTCAGCGCGTAAATGGTAAAGGCACTCGCATAAACCTGTTTTTTGGTATCCAATTTTTCGCCTTTAAAATCAACCGACCAATATACTCCGCCAAATTCGGGATCGATAAAATACCGGCAGATGTACTCATAAGCCCGGTGCGCCATTTGCAACGCTGCATCATCGGGTTGCAGGTTATAAGCCGCCGAAAAGCTCCACAATATCCTTGCGTTTAATACGGACCCTTTGGGCGCTTCTGGCGTAGCGTTATTGTCGTTATCTATTTGACCCAAAAAGCCGCCGTGCGTTTCGTCGGGTGTATAATTTTGCCAGTAGGCGATGATGTTGTGGAGTTGGGTGGCAAGCTCGACACTTACTGTCCCAAGCATATTTTCAAGTTCCCCTCTTGAGAGGGGGCGCGATGAATGGTGCGGCTGTAGGGGTGTGTTATACGTCATGCCTTTTTAGTAATTAATTTTCATCCGAAAGGGAACAATCGGATAATGCCTTATTAGAGGGAGTATCTACTATGTATCCTGAATAAACACACCCCTCCGCCCCTCTCAAGAGGGGATTCGCACTTGCCCCGCTTTTTTATTTAGCCTAATCAAGAACCCTCCCCTTTGGAGAGGGCAGGATGAGGCTCCTTATTCCTATCAATAATCCTATAAATTGCATCTACCGAAGTTGACGACTTAAAGCCATCTGCCGGTGTATTCACCACGTAGTCAATCAATTTATTAACTGTAGTAGTTGCCACATGCATGCGGGTATCTGAGGATGCATAGTAAATATACACCGACCCATCTTCATCGGCAATCCAACCGTTGCAAAAAACCACGTTTGATACATCGCCAATGCGTTCCTCGCCCTCGGGGGCTAAAAAATAACCTCCAGGTTTGTGCAAAACTTTGGTCAGGTCATACAAATCGGTCATGAACATGTACAGTACATAACGCAAGCCGGCGGCCGTGTTGCGTACGCCATGTGCCAGGTGCAGCCAGCCTTTATCGGTCTTAATGGGTGTGGGGCCTTGTCCGTTTTTAGCTTCGTAAACGGTATGGTAGTTTTTATTATCGATGATGGTTTCCTGGTCTATCACGGCATTTTCCATTGTTTCGGCTAAGCCAAAGCCAATGCCGCCGCCGGTACCCGCGCTGATAAAACCATCTTGCGGGCGGGTATACAGGGCATATTTGCCATCCACAAACTCGGGGTGCAGTACCACATTACGTTGCTGAGGCGAGTTGGTTTTCAAATCGGGCAGGCGCTCCCATTTCACCATATCCTTAGTACGGGCTATACCACAGGCCGCTACGGCCATGGACTGATCATAGGCAGGCGCTGCCGGGTCGCGTCTTTCGGTACAAAACAGGCCGTATATGTAGCCATCCTGGTGCAGGGTAAGGCGCATATCATACACATTGGTATCCGGCTCCTGGGTTTGCGGCAGGTTGATGGGGTAATCCCAAAAAGTAAAGTTGCTGATACCATCAGGGCTTTCGGCTACGGCGAAAAACGATTTGCGGTCTGCCCCCTCTACCCTAACCACCATCAGGTATTTGTTATTGAATTTAATAGCACCGGCATTAAAAGCAGCGTTAATACCAAAGCGTTCCATCAGGTACGGATTGGTGTCGGGATTCAAATCATACCGCCAGTTGATGGGGGTATGCGCGGCGGTAAGCACCGGGTTTTTATAGCGTTTAAAAATACCATTGCCGATACCGGCTACCTGGTTTGGCTTGTTTATGAGTTGTTGCTGTTCCTGGTGTAGCAGGGCCAGCCTTTGTTTAAATTCAGGGGTCATAGGGGTTAGTTTATCAATATTCTTTTAGTTTATTCCACCATGTTTTTTTCAGGATCAGCATCGTAATTGCCAGCAAGCCTATGGTAACCACCAAAGGCAACTTTTGGTTGAGGATAAGGTACATAGGCAATATGGTAAGGCATAGCTGGGTGATTGTACCTATAACTACGTTGAACATGTTGAGCTTAAAGTTTTTGTTGGGCGTAAAACTTTCATCATCGGCCATGACCAGCTTTTTTACCGGTCCCCAAAAGCCCCAGGGCCGTACATTGCTGTAGAAGGCTTTCAGTACCGCTATATCTGTAGGCTCGGTTGCAAGCGATCCTATAACCGAACCAGCCAGCGAGATAAGGAACAATACCGGGAACCAATACAATAACTCGTTATTGGAAACATACAACGAGAAAACCATTGCCGACAAAATGCCCGATAGCATTCCCCAGAAAAACCCGCCGGCATTAAAGCGCCACCAATGCCACTTTAACACATTTGATGCTACATAGCCGCCATATAATGCCGAGACGATCCATTGCAGTACGGTGTTAACATTGTGCGCAAAAAAGCCCAGGAAAACCCCGATAGCTACCACAATGATGCCCACCAGGTAATTCATGGTGATGATATTTTTGTTGGAGGCAACCGGGTTAACGTATTTGAGGTAAATATCATTAACAATGTAAGCCTGGGCCGCGTTCATGGTGCCGCTAAAGGTGCTCATAAAAGCGCCTAATAAACCGGCCAGCAATAAGCCTACCAGGCCAACGGGTAAAAAATTATTGATAACTGCCGGTAATATCCGTTCAAAATCGATATCGCCGGTGGCATCCTTCAGGTTCATTTGGTGATAGTAGATTAAACCTAAAATGGTGAGGCTTACAATGAGCGAATACCTGATGGGCAGCAAAACAATATTAACAAAGCCACTCATTTTACTGGCGTCCTCGGGCGAGCGGGTTGACAGGATCTTCTGCATATCATAATTGGGTGCAGGTCCCGCCAATGCTGCGAAAAAGCCCTTGAAGGTCATCATCATAAAAAACAACCCGAACAGCGAGTAGCCGTCGTCTTTTATCTTTTTGTTTACCTCGGTAATAATGCCCGACCAGTTCATGTTCAAGTGGGTGCCAAAAAACGGACTAAACCAACCATCGGGTACATGAAGGCTATGATCGGCCAGTTTGTGGGCAGCGATGAACCCTATCCAGATACAGGCAACCGTCATCACGCCGTACTTAACCATGTCGCCCAAAACGATGCTGTGCATCCCACCTAAAATGGAATAAAACATGGCAAACAACGTGAATATAATACCATAAACATGTGGCACATATTGCGGGGCAACGTTAAAGGGCACATAGCTTTTCACCAAATCCCAGGGGATAAATATCTCGATGAATTTACCCAGCCCGATAAACCCATAAGCCAGGAAACCAAAACAGCTTAACAACGCAAAAGCGATAACTACCATTTGTGAGGCGGCCACCCAGGTACCCGTTTTACCAAAACGGGTGGCCAGCCATTCGGCGCCGGTTGCAGCGTTGGAGCGGCGCAGCCAGCGCGACAGGTACATCATCAAGAACACCTGGTTAAATACGGGCCACAGCCAGGGTATCCAGATGCTTTTCATGCCGTAAACAAAGCACAGGCTTACCATCCACATGGTGCCGCTGATATCGAACATATCCGAAGCATCGCTAAGCCCCAATTTATACCAGGGCAGCGATTTGCCGCCAAGCATGTAGCTTTCCTTGTTTTCGCGGGCTTTTTTACGGTACCACAAACCAATAAAAATGGTACTCAGCAGGTACAGAACGATGATAATAATATCGGCTAAGTGTAGCTTCATTTTTTTGTCGGAATCAGAATTTTCAGAATTTACGGATTTTCAGAATACCTTGCGTTCGGTAATTTTTTACAAATTCTGTTAATTCTCAAATTCTGTAAATCCAGATCATAATTGGTGCACTCAAAAGTGGGTTTATAAAAGTCATTTTTGTAATACTTTTTTAACCTATTCTTTTACTTATCGATATTCTATATAACAAAGGTCAAGAACTATCGCTTTTTTTGGCTTACAATAACCATTTGTTTTCGGGGGACTTTCAGGGTGCGCGGAGTATTGTTTTGGTAACTTCCGGGTGCTTGGCAGGGTGTTTGGGAGTATCTTTAACGGTTGACAAGTACCTTATTGTACACCCTGATCAAACGGCAATAGTCTACAACAAAAGCGGTTTAATTTTATATCGAACATTGTTCATTAATAATGCGTCCCAGCCCCGGAAATACCCCGTTTCAAATCCTCAAACGGCGAAGCCCTCAACAGAGTTAATCTTCAAATTCTCAAATTAAATAAACACCCTGTTCCCCGTATAAGTTTCCCGGAATTCCTTGGGAATGCACAGCTTTTTGCGTTTAAAAATGCGGTTAAAGTTGGAGATATTGTTGAAACCGCATTTGTAAGCAATCTCGGCCACGGTGGCTGTCGAGTCTATCAACATGCGGGAGGCGTGACCCAGGCGAATCTCGTTCAGGCTGTCAATGAAGGTTTTACCGGTGCGTTTTTTGATAAACCTGCTGAACGATGCCTCGGGCATATTGGCTATTTTGGCCACCTCGGCAAGGGTTACCTGCTTGTTGTAGTTAATGTTCATGTGCTCAAACACCTTCTCAATCCGGCGGCTGTTGTAATAAAACTTATCATTGGCAAAGCTGGGATCTGATAACATCTTCATATTGCGCGAGATAGACAGATCATGCAGTATCGACATCAGTTCCAGCACCGAATCAAACCCGCTTTTTTTATCAAGGCCCTGGATGCGGTCACGTAAAGCCATGATGGTATCGGGCGAAAATACAATGCCCCGCTGCGACCGCTCCAGCATACTTTTTACAAAACTTAACTGGTTGCGTCTCAGCAGTTTTTCATCAAACAAATCCTTATGAAACTGGATGGTTACCTCGGTAATCTCTTCGCTTTGGCATTGGTGGGTAAACCAGGCATGGTACAGGTTGGGGCCGATGAGCGCCAGCTCCAGCTCGTCAATCATCTCGATATGGCCGCCTACAACGCGCTTGGCGCCCTTGGCATTGATAATCAGGTTTAACTCATACTCATCATGGTAATGCAGCGGAAAATCAAACTTCTTTTTAACCCTCGAAAAAATGGTAAAACAGTCGCTTGGGGTTAGCGGCGTAATCTCGCGCATTACATTATTGGTAATCATAATTCTGAACAGATTTAAAAAGGCGATCAATGATACATATTTAACATCAGCATATCAAATATTTTACATTTTTATAAAGTTTTCAATACCAACTGCACGGATATCACTCCCACTAAAACAATTAAATTAAGTCGTCGCCCCACCCCAAAACACCCCTCAAACACCGTCAAATAGCGTCAATAAAGTCCGGCTAAGCACCAAAAACCTCCCCATTGACACCTAAAAACATCCAAAAAATTACAAAAAAATAACGCTTTTTTTAACTGCCTGTTACATTGATATAAATTTTAACTTTTAGGTTTGCAACCAAATTGATTTTTAACTTTTAACCCTTTGGGTCAGCTTGTTTAGCACTGAGTTTTAAGTCTTGAGTTCTGAGTCTTGAGTCCGAAGTTTTAAATCCAAGGTCTTACTGCCAAAGTCTCGGGCCCGAAACCTGCAGTATTTTGACAATTGTTCAGGACTTAGAACTTTTGACTCAAGACTTCGGACTTAAAACCCAAGACTCAGAACTCAATACTCAATACGCACAACTATCAAAACAATTACCGGATATTTGTTGTAGAACACGGTATAAACAAAGATGGATCAAAACATTACATAATTAATGGATACCGCACAAAGCACCAAACCTACTATACGCAAAAGGGTAAACAAGTTTAAGCAAAGCATTACCGACTTCCTGATAAGCCTGTACCGCATAAACCAGTTTATCCTGCGCTTCTTCAGGGAGGCTTTTATGCCCCCTTTTGAGTTTAAAGAGGTTATGCGGCAGTGTTATGAAGTTGGCGTGCGCTCCTTTACCCTTATTACCGTTACCGGCTTTATTGTGGGGCTGATATTTACCAAACAATCGCGGCCGTCGCTTTCGCAGTTTGGGGCTACATCATGGTTGCCATCGCTGGTATCTATAGCCATTATGCGGGCGCTGGCACCATTGGTTACGGCACTTATCGCATCGGGCAAGGTAGGTTCGGGCATTGGGGCCGAACTGGGCTCTATGCGGGTAACCGAACAAATTGATGCCATGGAGGTATCGGGAACCAAGCCATTCAAATACCTGGTGTGTACCAGGGTACTGGCTACTACGCTTACCATCCCCATCCTATCTACCTACACCGGCTTTATTGCCATGTTTGGCGGTTATTTAAACGTGGCCCAAAACGAGGGCACCACCTGGACAACCTTTATACAGGAGTTTTTTGATCCCCTAACCTATACCGATTTTGTGGCCTCGCTTATCAAATCCATCGTGTTTGGGTTTACCATAGGCATTGTGGGCTGCTACCAGGGCTATAACAGCAGCAAGGGTACCGAGGGCGTGGGCAAGGCAGCCAACGGCGCTGTGGTTACCGCAATGTTCCTGGTGTTTATTGAAGAAGTAATTATTGTACAGATAACCAGCTGGTTCCGTTAATCGATTTAGCATGGAAAAGAAAATTGTAAAGGCCGACCATAACAACCCGGTTATCACTATCCGGGGGCTTGAAAAAGCCTTTGAAGACTATCACGTTCTCCGCGGTATCGACCTTGACCTATACCAGGGCGAAAACCTGGTGGTATTGGGTCGCTCGGGTACCGGCAAATCTGTATTAATAAAAATCATATCCGGCCTGTTAACGCCCGATAAAGGCGAGATTAATGTGTTAGGCCATAACTACTCCCAAATAAGCGAAAAGGAACTGCAGGAGCTGCGCATCCGCATTGGCTTCTCGTTCCAGAACAGTGCTTTGTATGATAGCATGACGGTACGCAAAAACCTCGAATTTCCGCTGGTGCGCAACCGCAGGGGTATTACCCGTAATGAAATTAACACAGCGGTTGAAACTGTGCTGGATGCCGTTGGCCTGTCGCAAACTATTAACCAGATGCCATCCGAGCTTTCGGGCGGGCAGCGCAAGCGTATCGGCATTGCCCGTACGCTGATCCTGAACCCCGAAATTATGCTGTATGATGAGCCAACCGCCGGCCTCGACCCTATTACCTGCATCGAGATTAACGACCTGATTAACGAGGTACAGCAACGCTTCAACACCTCGTCTATCATTATTACACATGATTTAACCTGCGCCAAACAAACCGGCGACCGCATTGCCATGCTACTGGATGGCAGGTTTCAGCGCACCGGCAGTTTCGACGAGGTATTTGATACCAACGACAGCCGTGTTAAACCGTTTTACGACTATAACTTTATCCAATAACAAAAAAGATATTATACCATTATCATGGACGCATCAGAAAATAAAAAAGCAATCACCGTAGGCCTGTTCCTGGGCCTCGGCCTCATATTGTTTATCCTTGGCATCTTTACGCTTGGCGGTCAGCAAAAAGCGTTTGTAAAAAATATTCACCTCAGTTCGGTTTTCGGCGATGTGGCCGGGCTTAAAAAAGGCAACAACGTTTGGTTTTCGGGCGTAAAGGTAGGCACCATCAGCTCCGTGCGCTTTGAAGGACCATCGCAGGTGCGGGTATCCATGAGTGTGGACCAGGCAACTCAGCAATACATCCACCGCAACGCCCAGGCCAAAATAAGCAGCGATGGATTGATAGGCAACAAGATCATTGTAATTGACGGCGGCAGCCCGCAAGCTCCCGAAGTACAGGATGGCGACGTACTACAGGCCGAAAAACTACTCTCGACAGATGATATCATGAAAACCCTGCAGGATAACAACCAAAACCTGCTGGCCATAACCAGCGACTTTAAAACCCTAAGCCATCAGATTTTACAAGGCAAAGGCACCATTGGCGCGCTGATGGCCGATAATACCATGGCCCTGCAACTGCGCGCCGCCATGAAAAACCTTCAAACGGCCACCCAAAACGCCGCGGTAATGGCGGCCTCGCTAAATGCGTTTAGCAATAAGCTAAACACCAAAGGTGGTTTAGCAGACAAAATGCTTACCGATACGGCCACCTTTAACCACATCCGCCTGGCCGTAAACCAGCTGCAACAAGCCGCCAGCAACGCCAGCACCCTCACCAACAACCTGAACAAGGCCAGCAACAAACTCAACCGTACCGATAACGCCCTCGGCGTATTGCTAAACGACCCCAAGGCTGCCGTTAAAGTGCAAACCACCCTTGACAACCTGCAACAAAGCTCCATCAAACTAAACGACGACCTGGAAGCCGCCCAGCACAATTTTTTCCTGAAAGGTTTTTTTAAGGACAAAGCCAAAAAGGCCAAGGCAGATAGTTTGAAAAAGGCGGGGCAATAAGGCCTTGACCCTACCCTGTCATGCGGAGTGTAAAATTTCGCGAAACGCTGAACGGGAAAAACATTCAAAAATAAACGACTGTCATCCTGAACGGAGTGAAGGATCTATTCGCGAACTTTTCTAACGGTCATGCACAGCTGATAGATCCATCGTACCTCAGGATGACAGGAAAATTGGGTATGTCATGCTAAGCTGTAAATTTCGGAAAATTCTGAAGAGAGAATAACTTTCATCGCATATCGGCGACGACTCATCCCGACGAGGCTACGCCCGTCTGCCCCTCCTCTCCGACTGCGTCGCATAGAGGGGCGGAGAAAAAATAAAAAATGAGCTTCACCCTCTTTGCGGCGAAGCCGGAGAGAGGGTCGGCCAGCGCAGCGTAGCCGGGGTGAGTCGTAGCCAGCATTCAAGGCCAATGTTTGTGTAAACTGAAGTTGCCATGCGCCTGCTTCGGTGTAATAGGGCGACTGGTACCAGGGTTTATATTTCCACAATTATTCTGTATTTTTGATTGAACAGTAATATCAGCAACAATGCAAACAACTTACAGACTAAAGGCGCAAGAGATCAGCATGGCACTTCTGAAATCCCTGAAAACAATGTTTGCCGGGCAGGAAGTCGAGATCACTGTAAAATCTGTAGACAATCCTCAAAAAAAATCGGATAGCCCTGTAAATAACAATTTACTGCAAATGATAAACGACAACCGTAAGGCTGCTCCCGTAATTTCTCCAGATGTGGATATCAGGGCATTAATTGATGATTCACACAACCCGGTTGGGGGCGAGTAGGATGAATTATATCGACACAGATGTATTGACTCATTCACTTGTCAATCAAAATTCAAATTTACATTTGAAGGTAAATGATATGATAGAGGATATGGTTACAACTCAAACTCTGCTCATATCCTGGCTCAGCATTCAGGAACTTGGATTTGTACTTGCTAAACTTGATCAGCCAACCTCATTTATTACAACAAAATTAAACCAATTGATTTCATCGTCCCCTGTTCAATATGGCCTTGATGAATTTAAAAGGGCCATGGAGTTGGCGTCATCGATAGGATTTAAAGATTTTAATGACTGCCTGCACACCGCCATAGCCGAAAAACATTGCACAGACCTATACACCTGTAACTATAAGGATTTTAAAAGAATTCAGCCGCTTACGAAACTGAATATACATTTTCTATAAGTTTAAGAGCCGGTAAAGCACCACTCCCTCCGTTGATACTGAGAGGCGAAGAATATCGAATGCCATCTTAATTCTTGACTCTAATTTCTTGACTCTTTACCTTCCGTTGCCTGCGGCCCGCGCTTTACACTTATACGCGCACAAGGCATTAGGCGCGGGCCGGTATCCGTTTCAATCGCTAACGGGGATAGGGTTTCCCCCGCTGTCCGAAGTCTCACCCGAACAATGGCAACAAAAAAGTACATCAAACAGTCCTGGCTTATCACATTTTTCAAAACTCATAACTAAGCCCGCCCTGGAATATAAATGAATTCTGACGATAAGCTACATTGGCTACGCGGTCGTTTAATTTGCCGAATCCGTCGAATGGTACTTTTTGATCCATATTAAACGTTTCCAGCCTTTGCGAAAAAGTATGACCGGCAATCATGTTCAATTTCCATCGCCTGCTAAGTTTAAGGTCGTAAATGAGTCCCGCACTATTTTGCCGCAAATGTATATATTGATCTTTCGCGTCGCCGTTCAGGCGGTACATGCTGCCGTTGAGCGACGCTGTAATACCCAATGATTGCATTGCCGACAGCTTATACTTTAAAGAAGCCCTGGCAGGTATAATGCCCGTAAGGCTTAGCCTGTTGCTAATCGTCCAGTCGATATCAGGTAATGGCAGCAGGAACTTACCGGTGTAGTTGCTGGTATAAACCAGCGTGACGCCGTATTTGAAAGCCTTGCCCTGGCGAAAGCCTACCCGCACACCGGCAATATAAAGAATATCCTCTGCACCAATACTCCGCTTAAAGTCGGAACCAACAGTTGCCAAACCCACAAAACTGATACTGGTGGTGCGCGAAAGCGAATAATTTACCAGCAAGGGAATGGTGATGGAATGAAATTGGTTGCCGCCTATATTTTGCGCGCCCGAAAGAAAAAGGCCCTGGTAGCGGATGCCTGTTTTTATCAAAATAGGATGAGGTGCCGAAAAATCTTTGTACACAGGTAAACCCACATCTACAATAGGTTGCTGTATGGTAAGGGTATTTGCGCCGGCATCAACCGGGGCCACACTATTGGTTACCGTAATGCCGCCCAGCAGGGGTGCTGTAGTAGTTAATTTTTTGTGCATACTGCTGCTATCGGCGCTTTGGCAATAGCCGAGTACGGGCAATAGCATGCCCATAAGAAAAAAGCTTCTTTTCATTTTTTGTCGATATGTTTGTTGGATGAAAGGGTAGTTAAGTTAGCAAGGGGTAACTACACCAATTAATTTCAGCATTGTTCTGTCAAATTCTTTTCTTTCCTCTTCTGTTAGTTCTGCAGATAGCACCGCATCAAATCTCGCCAGGATAGCGTCGGCCTGTTTTGCCACACTATCGCCGCTTGCCGTCAGTTTCACATAGGTTTTGCGCTTATCAACGGCATCGGGGACTACCGCAACAAAATCATTTTTGAGTAAAACCGATATTGTTCTGTTAACTGATGCTTTATCGCGCCCCAGGTCTGTACTGATCTTTTTTTGAGATGCCCCGCGCGAGTAATACAGCACCATCAAAACCGGTACCTGGTCCATCTGAAGCGGAAAGTTGTGTCCGCTGAAAATTTTGTCACATTCTTTATATACCCGATGATAAAGGGCGCCTATTTGTGCAACCAGCGAAGGCGGGGCAGGATGTTCAACTTTGCGATTCATGATACAAATGTATAAATATTAGTTGATATATCAACCAATATTGAAAAAACTTTTCACAACATCACTCCCTCCGTTGATACTGAGGGGCGAAGCATTTAAAATATCGAATGCGTCTTTATTCTTGATTCTTACATCTTGGCTCTTTTCCTGCCGTTGCCTGCGGCCCGCGCTTTACACTCATACGCGCACAAGGCATTAGGCGCAGGCCGGTATCCGTTTCAATCGCTAACGGGGGTATGCGGGATTGTGGGTTGGGGTTTTCGACAAAATTGTCATTTGCATGCGAGGCATACGCGTGCACCAGCGGTGGGGGACGAAAAAGCTGTTATTTTAAAAATATTGCTATACAAAGATAAATCTATTTAAAAAACGTTATCTTTAATGTCTAAAAAAGAGACAGATATGGAAAATTTAAGAGCAAACGATTTTGAATCGACGGAAAATTCTTTAGCTATTTTGGATGCGGTTACTTTTGAAGAAGCTTCTGTTTTATTGGAGCAAATGGAATCCAATACAAATTGGACGGACACAACTAAACATTTGATGCGTGAAGCAACGTGGTCGGGATGCTAATAATAACATCGAGTTTGTTATCCTTTAATTATCAAAAATTATAAACGCTATTTATAGTTTTTGATAATTTTTTATTTGTCCAAATATGCCTACTTTATTGTCCGATATATTTCCTACTGCTTCCGAAAAAAGCGACACATTCCATGTTATAAAATTCAAAGCAGTTATTGGGAAATTGTTAGAATTGGAAAGGAATACTTATTTTAAGACTACCGAGCAAAACATTTTAGATTTTCTATCTAAAATGACATCCTATAATTTAATTGAGAGAGGAAATGATTTTTTTTGGTTATCTATACATAGAATATATAGCTGCTTAAAAAAAGGAGATAAACCCTCAATAGTTGAACTAAACTATAGTTATTTCTTAATTAATTCATTCGACTCATTCTTTAACATCATTCCTAAAGGGAGCTTTATCACATTTATAAATACAGGAAATGAAGCAATTCCGTTATTGAAAAACAAAGTATCCCTTACTTTCTCCAAAGACAAAAAGATAACATTAACAAAGTTAGATGCAACAATAATTGACTATAAATTAGAGATCGAAAGTAGCGAAGTCTTAAAAAGTAACTATTGCATCGATTTAAAAGATGTTCCAAATCACCATAAACTTTTGTATACTAAATTTGAAAATCACAATAATTTATTATTGCTATACAATGTTCATCAATGTATCTTTGAAGAGGGGTATATAAATCAGTGTAGTGAAAATGCATTTTGGGGTTATCAGATAAAGAGTAAAGTAGAAAAAGCACTTACTAAGATCAGTATTATTGATGTTCAACTTTACAAAAAAATAGTTTCAACGATAAAGTTCATCGTCCCTTTAGGAAGTAATAACAAACTTAATCCCCCGAATTTTTCAAGTGCCCTTCTTAAAAAAAGTATTTTCTTGTCAATTTTCTTAGAAGACTCGACGATGATTTCGAGTATCATACACGAATTCAGTCATTGTGAATTACATCTTATTCAAGATACTATTTTACTCACAAAAGAAAACCTACCCCCTGAAAGGTACTATTCTCCATGGAGGATAGATTCCCGGCCACTGTTAGGCCTTATTCATGGTATTTATGTAACACATTCGGTTGTTCTTTTTTGGTTTAAAGTATTATCCGATGACGCAAATGCTAATAAATATGGAAATAATTTTAAACGTTTAGAAATTATGATAAATCAAATATTCATTGGCATACGACAGATTACTCCTATAACACTATCAGACTTTTCTACCAAGTTGATAGATGAAATTTACCTGTCAACAAAAAAAGTGTGTGAAAGTTTGGCAATAGATCTTCAAAAGCCGCCTATAGAAATTGTGACACATAAAATCAATTGGGAAAAGGAAAACGAAGGGCATACTATTATAAATTAATGCTAAAGGCAGTCCAAGCAGCTAAATTATCATCCATAATAGGCAAGGAGCCAGGGAAAACGCATCTAATTTTTTAAGATTTTTAGTTCGTGGACTGTGTTATCACCGCGCCAGCCAAAGCTTGTATTTTACACTTACTTTTCTTTTCGACCCCACATAGTAGAGGGGCTTCTGTGAGGCAATCGAAAGTGGTACGGTGAACACAGACCAAAGTCTTAATATAACCAGAAAAAAGGCCTAAAAATGAAAAGCCAAACTACTACTTTACGGTTGCCTAACCGCCAACACTGGTAACCGAAATTTCAGTTCGTATATAAGTTTTTTAACCGGCCTTTAATCGTTATTTAAATAAGCTTTTGCCAACTCTTTAAATTGAGACTGCACCTGGAACACCTCCTTGTGCAGTCTTATCAATTCAGGGGAATAGTTCTCCCTTAACTCCGCCAACTCCGCCTCAATTTCAACGATAATTTGATTTGAATTATCATTTGATGGTAAACCCAGATCGGCATATATTTTCCGTGATGGCTCAATGGCCTGCTTCCTGTTGGTAAGATTGACGTAAATTGTCAAATTCAACTCCACATGGTTTTGTAAATTCAGACCTCTAATTAGCATTTCGTACCCTAATTTATTAGGGTCGTCAAAAAGCAAGTCCATCAAGTTTGTAGATACATTTACTCTATGCTCATAAGCCCTTATATCAAGTAATATTAGGTCAACTTGCGTGGATAGATTAACGGCCTTCGGCATCGGAACATTTGCTGAAGACATTTTGTGTATCCACGTACTGTAATCAGAGTAAAAATTAATTATTGCCTGCTGAGATTGCGTGTAATTTTTACCCTTTTTATCTTTAAGTATATCTAAATCGGACATCACCTTTGCATTATCCCGCATAAACTCCGCTTTGATGCCTTCGATAACCTTGGTTAGGCCCTCAATGTCCTCCTTATCGGCCGCATTCTGCCCTTTTTTTAGATAGTATCCTTGCCGAATGAGGATAACAACAGTTACTATAATCTGCGCGGCCAATGTTAAAAGGTACCCTAACTGATATTTTTCCATTTTTATTTAAGTTGCATAAAAGTATAGAAAAGGTTGCACATTTATTATTTGCAATGGAGGCGCAACCATCATGCGATTTCTTTAGAAAAATTACATCTTTACAGAATAAACCGATGATTATGGCACAACCAACAGAGGAGCAAATTTTAAACAAAGCAGGCCACTTAACGCCTCCGCCTAATGAGTTTCCGGATAATAGAATAGAGATAGAAGTTGAATTTTATGAAGGGAAAGATATCACCTATACTTATGTCGTGACTTACTTAAAACAAAAAGTAGCTAATACTCCTGGGTGGAAAGCAATTGATCTTAGGGCAAAATGAAAAAACCATTCCTTATCATTTAGCCTGTGGTCGGTGTTATCACCGCACCACTTCCAGTTGGTCTCTCGGAAACCCGGTGTTGCATAGATTTGCAACTAAAGCATATGTAAAATACGAGCATTGGCTGGTGCGGTGATAACACCGACCATAAGCTAATGCCGCGTTTATCGTCAACTCTGCTGGCCTGCTTTATGTCTCCACGGAACAATCGGGGCTATTCAATTGGTGTGGGAGGCCACTAAGGGCAAAGAGACGATTAAAGTGCTGCACTATTTTTTTTGGCTTCTTTTAAAAAGAAATCTGTCATTTTATTAAAAGTATTTTCATTGAATGTAATCGGTCCGTGCTGACCTTGAGGAACAGAAATAAACTCAGTTAATATTCCCTGTTCTTTCAATGCTTTGGCAAAAAGCTCACTTTGGCAATAGGGTACAACATTATCAGCATCGCCATGAATTACCATAAAATGAGGGTCCGCTTTGTCCAGAAAGGTGATGGGGTTGAGCAGGGCTATCATATCAAGATTATCAACCGGATTGCCTCTAATAAGCGCACCTTCGGGAGAGTCTGCTCCTTTAGGTTTCTTACACTCATCCATCAGAGCCATGTCGATAGGGCCAAACCAATCAACTACCGCATTCACAGAACTGCTGGCTGCGGTATAATTTCCTACGTTTCCTTCTATGTCAACCTTCACTTTCCCCACTGTAAATTCTTTAACAGAATTTGATGTTCCGGCGAGCGAGGCAAGATGTCCACCTGATGAATAGCCTGTAATGCCAATAAATGAAGCATCAATTTGATATTTACCAGCATTTGCCCTTATATATCGTACCGCAGCTTTCACATCATTGATTTGGGCTGGGTAAGGAGCATCGCCACTTGACCTGTGGTTAATGGCTATAACCGCAAAACCGCTGTCAAGCAATGGTTTTCCAAGGGCATCAAACGCAGCTTGTTTCAAATTATTGCCATACCATGCGCTACCGTATATTACAATAATTGCCTTATAGGTGGGTTTTGCTACGTTAGGCAAATGGATGTCGAGGTTATGATACTCTTTGCCATCATCGGCATAATTCAAATTGAGCCATTGCTTAACCGGAACAATTACGCTATCTTTTTGAGTAGTTTCTTTTGTTAATTGCTGATTTTTTTTGCAGTTAAAAAAAAATATAATAAGAACTGAAAAGGCTAATTTTAAAGTGGTCATTTAGTATAATTTAGATCAAAAATATTACTATTATTCCGTATGCTCAGGCTTCACCAAAAATAAAATAAGCCTGTTGTTCATAGGGTTCCCCTCGCTACCGCAGGTCCACCTTTGTGGTCCGCGTGCTAAGTATAGGCCATGCATAACCGCCATGCACAGTCCAGAGATTGCTTCGTCCCTCGCAATGACATGGTGGTGATAACCTCACAATTCAATTCTCTGCCTTCAAATTATTAATTATATCCGTAGTCTCCACACTAAGGTGCCTATTCCCGCTTCCATAATCAAGTAGCAAAAAGCGTTCATACAATGCTTGTTTAAAAATCGGGATAAGGAAGATACCTTATTGAGAAAAACTAACGTTTTGTACTATCTTTATTTTGATGAAAGAACGTATACAGTCGGTAGACATCGTGCGCGGATTAATCATGATTATCATGACGCTTGACCATACCCGCGATTTTTTGCACCTGGCCGGGCCGCCCCCGCTTGATGTACAGCGCACCACGGTGATACTGTTTTTTACGCGCTGGATAACACATTTTTGCGCACCCACCTTTGTTTTTTTGAGCGGCGTATCGGCATGCCTTGCCGCGCAACGCCGAACAACCGGCCAAATGACCACTTTTTTACTAAAACGAGGTGCCTGGCTCATATTATCCGACCTGGTAATTATCAGCCTCATCTTTAGCTTTGATGTGCATTACCATTTCCCGGTGCTGGAGGTTTTGTGGGCCATTGGCTTTGGCATGATTATTTTGGCCTTACTGATTCGGGCACCTAAAACAATTATAGCCGTGGTTGCCATACTGATTATTGCCGGCCATAATTTACTCGACAACGTTGATTTGCCTAAGAACGGCATGCCAGGCAACCTTTCTACGCTATTATTGAATGGCGTAGGGGCATTGATCCCTATTGGCGCCAACCGGTTTATTTTCGCTATTTATGCCGCCATTCCGTGGACGGGGGCTTTATTGTTAGGCTACGTTTTTGGCCATCTGTACAAAAAGGGCTATAATGCGGCAAAGCGGCAGAAAATATTAAGGCTTTCGGGCTGCGTATTGGTTGTGCTTTTTGTTACCCTGCGCCTCATCAACCATTACGGCGACCCTGCACCCTGGGCCGTTCAGCGGAATACGGCGCATACCCTGCTTTCGTTCCTGAACGTGAGAAAGCAAACGCCCTCGCTCCTGTTTATGTTGATGACGCTTGGGCCGGTATTGCTATTGTTGTCGGTTACTGAGGGCATAAGCAACCGCATTACCCGGTTTTGTACTGTATATGGAAATGTGCCTTACTTTTATTTTATAGCACATTTGGTGTTGCTGCGCATAATCAATGTAGCGGGCGTTGTAATCGCCGGTATTCCGCTTGACTTTCAGAAGCCTACACCGGTATGGGCCGCGCCGGGTTTCGGTATTCCGCTTTGGGGGGTGTACCTGTGCTGGATAACCGTTATTGCGCTGATGTATTATCCCTGCCGTCACTATGGCCGATATAAGCAAACACATAGCGGATGGTGGTTATCGTTTATATAGGATTGGGATACCTGGTTGTCGCAAATCAGCAAAAAAACCGCCCAGGCAGGCCAGGACCCTGCTGTTCGATTCTCCGACTTCGAATTATTGTGCCCTTAGTCTGTAGTCTACAGGGTGCCTAAAACAATCGATACCAGGACAATTTAGAAGTGAAATAACCCGGTAAACCAGGCCAGGCCTAACACGAATGCGCCAGCCCCGGCCTCTTCGCTTTGCGCAAATACGGTGTATAACCCTGTTAAATAATAAACCAAAATATAGTTCCGTTTGCCCCATTATCCGTTACACCAATTTGCCCGCCATGCGCTGCTATAATTTGGGAAGAAATATATAAGCCCAAACCAATGCCTGAGTATTTATGGGATGTATTTTCAACCCTGAAAAATCTGTCGAAAATATTATCTTTTTTATCGTCCGGAATTCCAATTCCCCGGTCGGCCACACTTAGTTTGATCTTTCCATTATCAACGGGGCTGATATTTACTTCTACTAAGGTATGCTCTGGCGAGTATTTAAAAGCATTTGTCAGGAAGTTGCATAACACCTGGTCAATCCGGTTGTAATCTGCAAATACCGTCAGGTTTTCATCTCCCTGTATAGTAACATGGTGCATTCCGTCCACCGATTGGCATTGCTCAACACATTCGGCAGCCATTTTCATAATATTGAAGTCTTCTTTGTGTAATTGCAACTGTCCGGCCTGTATACGGGTTACATCAAGCAATTCATCAATTAAACTGGTGAGCTTATTAATTTGTTTGGATGAACGGTGTACAAAAGGCGCAATAACTGCCAGCTCATCATTTTGGGCCAGAATTCGCTCGAGCACCTGCAAAGATGCTTTTACGGTAGTTATCGGTGTTTTTAACTCATGGCTTGCTATACTCATAAATTCGTCTTTTTTTGCCATCAAATCTTCTGCGGCCTTTGTCAGTACCTGCTGGTGACGGCTTTGTTCTTCTGCCCTTTTCCGTTCCTCAATTTCAGCCTCCAATTCGTCGAGTGTTCTTAACCTGTAAATCATCGGAAGCAATCTGTATAATGCAAAAACCGTAAACACAGATATAATTGCAGTGAATAACCTGACCAGGGCACTAAGACGGTAAGCCGGCCACCAAAATATAATAGCATCTAATAAATGGGTAGTGCCACACAATAGGATAAAACCGATAAAAAGCCAAAGTATTTTAGGGAAAGGAATATCCTTCCGTTTACTGATAATCCGGAAAAGCAGGAAGGGGATTGCGAAGTATGCTGCCCAGATAGCAATGTCTGACAATATATATAACCATCCATGAAAATCTGACCAGTTGCCGCAATGCCATCTTGCGGGCCAATCGGCAGTATCAAAAAGTTTTGCAAAAAAACTTTTTACCTGGCTTATAAATCCGCCGTTGCCGAAATCGGGCGGTACACGGTGATCATAACATGATGGGCCACATTTTACAGGCACTTTATTTACCAGGCTTACTTTATCTTTCATATCGAAAAAACATTTCTGTTAACAGAACTAAAGATAGTGTTCCCGCCGATTTTTCCAATCGCCGTTAAGCCATTTTAGCTTCTGGTTGTTGGTATCGGAGCACCGGCCAAAGCTGTTATTTTACCCGCTGTTCGACGTCCGACTTCGAATTACTATGTCTTTTTCTGCAGACTAACGGGTTTATTCAAATGGGATTGCCGTTCGTCCTGCAGCATATTTTTTGGAAAGCCAAAGCTTCAAACTCCCTCTAACGATATCAACAAAAAAAGCCCATACCCTGTATAACCAGGATATGGGCTCCTAAAACTTACTCCTATGTGAACTTTTAAAGCACCTGCCCGTTATTTAGGGAACCCAACATCCCCCTTTACCTCGTTTATTTGTTGGGTATGGCGGTTACTGTGGGCTGCTATCAGCAGGATGAACTGGTAACTATCGTAAGTACCAACAGGCAATACCAACACGTGGTTGCGCAGGTCTGTTTTGGTGTTTTTTATGAGTGCTATCAGCTTTTCGCGATTGGATCTGAATGCGGCGAGCGCTTCGGTAACGGTTTTATAGGGCGAATTTGCCGGCTCAAGTGCGGCGAAGGTTTTGGATTTATGTGTGCGATCTTCCACGGCCTTTATGAGGTCGTCGTCGGTAAATTTAATACCGGCCCGTTTTTCGGGGTTAGCCGGTTGCACTAAGGTAGGTTCGGCCATGGCCCAGAGTTCTTTTTCGGCGGCGGCAATATGTTTAATACAGTCGGCCACGCTCCATTTATCAGCAGCAGGCTTAAAGTTTAGCTGGGCCTCGCTCAGGCCTTTAACGGCATCAAAAACGCCAGCCTCGGTTTGGGTGAGCAATTGCGTAGCTTTTTCTCTTTCTTGTGGGGTTATCATGTTGCTTGTTTGTTGTTGCGCGCTGCATTGGTATGCTGTAAAGCTTAGCAAGGCGAGGATGATGATACGTTTCATGGATTGAAATATAAAATTTATAATTTTTTACCCTAATACAAGGGCATGAGTGATTGCGAAGTATTTACTTGTTTAATTACCTGCTCCAGGTGTCCGTAGGCCGCCCTATAAGGAAAAACTGCCATACTGATCCTTTTTACACCGGCAATTTGCAATGCCTCAACAGTAGCCAAATTTGGGTTACCAACAACATTAACAGGGAGGGAAACCGCCATGCTGATTTGTTTAATAACTGCGGCATCGCCTATGCCGGTAACAAAAAGGCCATCTGCGCCGGCATCACGGTAAAGCCCTGCCCTAAGGATAACGGTTTCGAGCGGCGAGGCCAGTTTTTGCAGGTAAACATCAGTGCGGGCATTTATAAAAAGCTGCTGGTTGGTTTTGGCAAGGTAGTTTTTGATGCTATCCAGTTTACGCAAATAAATATCCTGGCCCTGGGCGTCCTCTAAATTAATGCCAACAACCCCAATATCCAGCAGTTGCTGAATTTGTTCATTGATAACCACGAGATCATTACTATACCCCCTTTCAAAATCGACCGACAGTGGAAGATCTGTTGAAGCTTTGATCCTTTGAACAATGTAGAGCAATTCATTAAAAGGAATTTGCTCGCCATCGGCATAACCCATTGAATCGGCAATTGCGCCACTTGAAGTACCTATCGCCTCAAACCCGGCAACTTGTATAAGCCGGGCGCTTTTGGCGTTCCAGGCGTTACCTAATAAAAAAGGAACTGGCCGATGATGCAGCTGGTAAAAGGTTTGGTAATTAGTCATACCTTATCTGATATATTTTATACAAACTTATGTTGTTTCCTGCAATTAAAAGGGTGTAAATTAGACATTATAGCGGGCCGATTTAGACATTAGTAGTTGGCGAAATTACTGCTATTTCAAACTAAAAAAGCCGCCCTGGTAACAGGACGGCTCATACATGGTAATCAACTAAATCAAATTTTTATAACACCCAACACACACTAAAGTGATATAGATTTATCAAGTGCTACAATTGCATTGGTGTTATTCAGTGTAATACCGTTTTACATTTTATTATTTCGTAATCCAGATTTTTGTGCTGGTAAGATCACTGCCACCGGTTGCTGCTTTCCAGTTGGCCGTGTTCAGTTGCGCTTCATCGGCCGGATATTGGTAACGCTGTAAGCTGCCATAATTTTGTTTATAGCCCGCCGGGTTATTGGTATCCATAGGTGTTGCGCCGCCGGTTCTTCTTAGCAGGGTCCACGCTAACCAGGGCTGGCGGAACATATCAATCCATTCCTGCGCATAGATCAAACTGAGCGCATTTGTGGAGTTAAAGGCAACTTTCGGGTTGGCAAGTATAGTGTTGATAGTTGCAGCAGATGGTGTTTCTGAAGTAGGTTTGTTGACAACCCAAACGGATGAATTGTACGCCACACTATTCCAGAAGGTAAGTGATGCGGTAACGCCTGCATTATATTCACTTTGTGCCGACGATGTGCTTTGCGCTACACCCGCAACGCCACGTGCGTAAACTTCTGCTTTTAAAAAGTGAACCTCGGCCGGTGTAATGAAAATTTCGGGACATGCACCTGTCGAGCCGGTAGCAATTCCGTCCCTTCCCCAGTAATAATTATAATCGGAATACAAATTGCCATCTTTATGGGCCGACCAACCTTTATTATCAGCATCTCTTTCGGTGTTATAAGGGTCGCCGCCATCTGTTATAGGGGTGGCCGGGTTTTGTGGATAAGGTACCCAGTTACCTGCCCCGTTAACTTCAAAAAATATTTTACACCTTAAGTCAAATATTCCGCTGCCATCGGTATTGTTATTGCTGCTGAATAAGTTCCATAGGGTGCTGCCCATTCTTGCGCGGCTTTCCTGGTGGAAGAAGAAACCTCTTCCAGCTCCGTCTATATCAAAGGAGATGCCCGGAATATTGGCTTGTTTAAAGCCAACAACGTCTGTAAGCGGGTTGCTGGATAGCTTGGTTATGGCGTCGGCTATTATCGGCGCCGCATCTGTATTGTCTTTATCATACATGGTAAGCGCGTAACGCAAACGCAGCGAATTGGCAAACGCTTTCCATTGGCCGATATTATTGTTTAAAAGGAATTCCGAGCCAAACGAAAACTGGGTACTGCTGGTAGTAAAGTGGTTTGCAGCCCAGGTAAGATCGGCCAGGCAGGATAAATATACGGCCTGCTGTTTATCATACGGTACTTTAAGATCGGCAGTAGACCCCGAAAACGCCTTTCCTGCTTTAGAGTAAGGCATATCGCCATAGAGGTTGGATACTTCAAGCGCCTCGTAAGCCCGCAATACTTTTACCATACCTATGGCATTAGTGTATGTTGCCGAATCGGGGCTGCTTGCCATGGTGGTAAGCATTTGATTCATAGCCGGTAAATTTGAGTAAAACAAGCTCCAGTTTTGCCCTTCAACAAAACCGAAATCAGATACGGCATATACTGCGCCCAGCTGGGTTACGGGGTACAGCCATCTTGCTTCGGCCCAGTTGCCGATGTTAGCCGCACGATCCAGGTTAGCGCCGATACCTGTGTAAAGCTGTTGCAGGGTGGCCGATGCCGGACCGCTATAAGGCGCGTTTTCCTTTTGAAAATTCTTGGTACATGACGCAAGAACTGCAGTAATGAACAATATAGTAGTTACCACCATTGTCCATCGTTTTATATCATGATACTTAATCATAAGTTTCGTTCTTAATTTTTAACAATCCTATTAAAATCCCGCTTTTACCGAAAAACCGTAGGAGCGTACGCCAGGTAAGCCACCAAACTGAATACCCTGAACGTTCCCGGTACCTACAACACTTTCAGGGTTTATCCTGTCGGGTAAGGTATTGAACAGGTAAAACAGGTCGCGGCCGATTAACGATACCGACAGGGTTTGGAGCATTTTTGTTTTTTGTACAAATTCTTTCGGCAGGTTATAAGTGATCGACACTTCACGTAGCTTACCCCATGAATCATTGAATATAGAGTTGGTGCGTACAATAGGATCATTATCCCATGATTGATAATTACCCGCGTATTTCCACCAGGCATTTACCACATTGGTGTTTGGTGTATAGGTACCCGCTGTTGAGCCTTGCACCACGCCAGGCAAAATTACACCCACGTTGGCCTTTGTTCCGTCGGGATAAGTATAAGCTAAGCCATGCCCATCCCTTTCGTAAACGGTTTCGGGGGCCATACCCTGCCCCATAAGGGTAGCATAGTCGCCAGACCAGATCTGTCCGCCCACCTTAAAGTCTGTCAGAACATATAAGCTGAAGTTTTTGTAACGGAAACTCTGCGAAATACCGCCAGTCAGTTTTGGCGTAGCATCGCCTATTTTAACCAAATTGTCAGATGTGGCGTATTGTGAGCCCAGTACGGGGCCATTTCCGGTGTTTGTGCCATCAGCGTATATCAGGTTAACAATTTTTTGGCCATTTGGTGCATATTTGTAATCGGACCCGTAAATGCTGCCATAATTTTGGCCTACATCAACTTTCATCAAAACCCCGTTGCTGCCAAACCATGACCCTAACTGCAATGAGTTAAGCCCTGGCTCCAGCGCGATAACCTTGTTTTGGTTATGTGCCGCGTTTAAAGTTACGTTCCATGAAAAATCGCTTGATTTAATCACCTTTGCATTCACGGTTAATTCAAAACCCCTGTTGCGTAATGCGCCGGAGTTTATTAAAACGTTTGGAACACCCGATGAACCAGCTACAGGAATTGTTATTTCCTGGTTGTCTGAGTAGGTGTTATAGTAAGTAAAATTTACATCCAGCCTGTCATTGAAAAAACCCAGGTCGGGCCCAATTTCAAAAGAGCGGGAACGTTGCGGCTGTATGTTGGTAGGGTACGAGCTTGGCAAATTCAACCCGGTTGTGAAACCTGGCGTGCTTGAGGTTGGGCGATAGGTAAATCCGTTTTGATAAGGCAAATAGGCATTTGCACTTTTGGCCTCGCTTACACGTATTTTGCCATAAGTGAGCCAGCTTTTTACCGAACTCATATCAAACGCATCGGTAAACACAAAGCTTAAACTTGCCGAAGGGTAAAAATAACTCCAGTTTGTTGGGCGCAAGGTAGACGACCAGTCATTTGTTCCTGCCAGATCCAAAAACAGGTAATTTTTGTAAGAAAGATTAAGCAAGCCATAAACAGTATTTATTTGCTGCACATACCTGTTTTCTGACGCATTAAGTGCCGTTGTTGAATTGCCGGCGTAATTGCTCAGGTTAAATAAAAACGGGTAATTAAATGGCCCGGGATTAGTTTGGGCAATATCATACATGTTGCGGTAGTAGTGCCTTGCACCTACCGAAAGACTGGCATTAAAATCGGGAAGTAACCTGTTTTTATGAAATATCAAACGACCATCGAGGTTGTTGGTAGCATTTTTGGCCAGGTCATATCCGTAACTGCCAACTAATCCAGCGGCATCTGTAGGATAATTTTTAGTAACATACTCGTTGGTGTAATAATCCAAACCAACGTTACCCACGGCCTTTAACCAGGGTGTAACTTCGGCATTTAATGATATGGAGCCTACAAACTGGTTTTGTGTAAGCGTGGTGATATCATTAAATGTATTCCACCAGTAATATTGCTGCCCGTACTCAAACGGCGATTGCTTTAGTATAGGGTTTTGCGATCCGTCGGCCAGCGTAGTCAGCCCTCTTTCAATCGGCTTATAATCTGCAGGTAAATTGTACACAGTCATATAACCCAGGCCGATATTACCCGCACCTCCGTTTTCACCGTATATATTTGGTGGATTAAATTTGGTCAGGTTAATATAGCTGGCTGTAGCGTCAACCTTAACTTTGGGGCTGATGTTTATTGATGAACCTATATTAAATGTGTTAGTGGCATTATTGCTATTGTAAGTAATAGCCTCATTGGTTGACCGTGTATAGGAAACGCGCAGGGTACCAAGTTCCCCACCGCCCGAAAGGGCTATGTTATGGGTTTGTGTATTACCGGTTCGGTAAAAGCTTTTGAAAATATTTGAATTACCGGTATAAGGCCTGGTTGTACCATCCCACCAAACAAGCGGCTGTCCTTCCATTTTAGGCCCCCATGATGCACCATCGCCGGGAAAACCAATATAATTATAAAACGGCCCACCAGCAGCACTGGTAACACCCGGGCTAACATAAGCCCCTGGTATGTTGCCCAGAGAGCCGTACGGATCGCCTCCTATTTGTTCCTGCCTGTTTTTACCATTGGCATCTTTATAAAAGAAAGGATTTGCCGAGTAAAGGTCTTCTGTCATCCCGTTACCGTATTCACTTTGCGTTTTTATAAAACGATAAGGATCATTAGCGCGATAGGTGTAGCCATAATCAACACCAAAACCTTTCTTTTTGTTGCCTTTTTTAGTGACGATAAGTATAACACCGTTGGCGCCGCGTGCACCATATAACGCTGCTGCAGTTGGGCCCTTCAATACATCCAGGCTTTCAATATCATCAGGGTTAAGGCTGTTTAAAAAAGATCCGTTATCTACCGGTGGTTGCGAAACGTCGGTACCGCCGTTACTGAGTGATAAGGCATCATTGAAAGACTGTACCCCTCCTTTCGGCTGTACAGGTTCATTATCAATAATAACATTATCAACCACTATCAGTGCCTGGTTATTCCCGGCCAGATTGTTATTACCCCTGATAACTATACGGTTTGAAGAACCTTCCACGCCGTTTGGCTGGGTAATATTCAGGCCTGCTATTTTGCCCATTAAGCCAGATGCTATATTTGGCGGGTTAACTTTATTCATATCGGCACCTGATATTGTCTGAGCGGCGTAGCCTAATGACCTTGCTTCGCGTTTTATACCCAAAGCAGTAACAACTACTTCATTTAACGAACCTGCGCTTTTTTTCAGTTCGATAACTAAATTTGTACTGGTGCCTATTTTTATTTCCTTGCCTTCATAGCCAACATACCTTATTATTAAAATGTCGCCTGCCGACGCGTTCAAGCTAAAGTTACCATTGACATCGGTTTGCGTGCCATTGGTTGTTCCCTTCAGGCCGACGGAAGCACCGGGAAGAGGCATCCCGGTTGAATCAACTACTTTTCCGGTAATAGGCGGAGCTTCATCCGCCGCGTCTTTTTTTAATTTTTGCTCGTATCGGATCAATATGGTTTTGTCGTCGATACTGTAAGTCAGCGATTGTCCATCCAGCACCTTATCTAAAACATCGGCAAGTGGCGTGTTTATAAAATTCACGGCCTGCGGCTGGATGTTTTTAATTTTATTGGATGCAACAAGAACGTTATAGCCAGTTTGCTTCCTAATCTCTTTGAAGATTTGTTCAAGCGAAGCGGAATTATTTTTGTAGGTAATTTTTTGAGCAATGCTCAATGCGCTAACATGTAAGATGGTAACCGTCAAAATAATAGAGGTAAGTCTCATAATCAGCAGGAATTTGCGGATATACCCCTTCCGGGTACAAAAAAATCCGTTGAACTTTTTATACATTTGAATGTCTGTTTTACGTGAAATATTTGTTCAAAGCAATTTTATCGTTTGCCGGCTGGCAAACGATGTGAGCAGGCTATTGAGCAGGGGCACAGCGAATGCCTCTGCTATTTTTCCTTTTCACTTTTCTGGAGTTTATAGTTATTGTTTCTTCATATTTCTCTGGGTTTAATTTATAAATAGTTATTAATCAAGTCAGTTATTTTTTTTCTATAAAAATCTTCTTTCCTTCAATCCTGAATTTTACATCGCCGGTTATTTCCAGCATCTTTAAAACTTTAGATACGTTGTCATACCTGGTAATGCTGCCCCAGTATTCAACATTGGTATTCTTATCTTGCGGATAAACAATATCAACATCATACCACCGCGATATCTTCCGCATTATGCTTTCCAGCTTCTCGTTATTAAAAAGGAAGTAGCCATTTTTCCAGGCGGTAACTTCTTCGGTATCTGTTTCTTTTACCAGGATATTGGTTTTATCAGAAACAGTTATTCCCTGTTGACCAGGCCGCAACGTAGCCATTGAGTTTCCTCTTGTTATTTTTATACCGCCGCTAATCAATGTGGTTTTTATAGCCGGCTCGTCATCGTAAGCGTTGATGTTAAATACAGTACCGATATCTTCAATGGTTTGACCTTTTACATCTACCCTAAAAGGTTTTGAAGCATTGTGCCTTACATCAAAGTATACCTGCCCGGTTACTTCAACCCGCCTTTCTTTAGATTTAGAAAAATCAACCGGAAACCTGACAGATGATTGGGCATCAAGGTATGCCACTGTTCCGTCTGCTAAAGTTATCGACGACTGGCCGCCACGAGGTGTAGAAAGGGTGTTGTATCTTGTTGTGCCCTGGTTATCTGCATTCCCGGGAGCAATCAAGCTTTTGTTTAGGGTGTAGGCAAGCACTCCGTTTTTATTACGGGTTACCTGCAATGCGCCTTGCCGGTAAATAATCCCTTTTTTTATACCGGTTATGTAAATCTTTTGCCCGTTGGCAAGGGCTAATACGGCCTTATTTTGCCCCGGCGGAATATCGTGGTGTGTAGTTGCAGTAAGTTCGTTTTTAGTAACATTATTTCTAATAAGATAAAAACCGCCCAGGCTCAATAATATTAAAACACATGCGGCCGCACTTATCCGAAGCGGAAGTGATATCACCCTGCCTATCCTGAATTGACTTTTCAGATTTTCACGAACGGCTGCAGCATCCTGAAGGCGCTCATCAAGTGTATAATCGGGCAATTCCGATTCCTGATGATGCAAATACCAGCTTTCAATCAGCGATTTCTCATCATCAGTGGCCGTATCGTTTCCGTATTTATGTAATAAATCCCTGAGCTCCTGATCGTTCATACTACTATTTATTTCCCTTTATTTTAGTAAGACAAACAACGCGTACCGTACAGGTAAATAAAAATAAAATATTTTACAAGAGCCGAAAAAGCATCAATAGATAGATAAAAAAACCGAGGCGAACCCTTAATGTTTTTAAGGCGTTGGTAACATGCTTACTTACGGTTTGCTCGGAAATATCCAGTTGCTCTGCGATTTGTTTATGTGAGAGATGTTGTTTGCGGCTAAGTTCAAATACCTGGCGCATTTTTGGCGGAAGAGCGGCAATCTCTTTTTCGATAAGCGTAGCAAGTTCGTGTTCACGGACAAGGTGATCGGTGATGATCTGGCTTGCTTCGGTTTGAATAAATTGTATTAAAGACGTGGTATATTTTTCAAGTATTGATTGCCGAGCAATTCTGTTCAAAATATTGTTACGTAATGACGTATATAAATAACCCGAAAGATTAGAATGGCAATTAATTTGGTCGCGTTTAGCCCACAAGGTTGTGAAAACTTCCTGAACAACATCCTTGGCCTCTTCTCTGTCTCGTGTTTTATTATAGGCATGATTAAATAAAGTGAGTGTGTACCTATCGTATATTTCTACATAAGCAGCCTGATCCCCCGACTTAAATAAGTCAACCAATTCGTTGTCCGAAAAGTGCTTTAGGGTGGTCATTTTAAAGAAGTTGATAACGAATGTATGAAATTTAAGAATATAAATATAAAAACAAAAAAATTATCAGTTACGCCCCCCCCCGTGCTCCTTCCCTTTTTACGCAGGTACAGAGCGCTGTATGCCGTCGGCTCAATTACAACCTTCTTCTATTAGTAAGCATAGCCTTGAAAGCATTTACAATACCTGGCAATTTACGCAACAAAAGGTATTTACAACGGAAGCGCGACGATAAATAAAGCGCCTTGCCCTTCGGTGCTCTCAATGTCAATTGTTCCGTTATGCCCTTTTACTATAATATCATAGCTCAGGGACAAACCCAGGCCTGTGCCTTCGCCGGTAGGCTTCGTGGTAAAAAAAGGCTGCATGACTTTTTCCCGGATGTTGGCAGGAATTCCGGTACCGTTATCGCGTATCTGAATTACGGCCCTACCATTGTTGCAAAAGGTACTAATGGCTACTTCGGGCCGGTAATCGGCACCGGCGGTTTTGGCTTTTTGCTGAACAGCATAAAAAGCGTTATTCATGATATTGAGCAATACTCGTCCGATGTCTTGCGGAATGACATTTGCTTTGGGGAGCTTCTCGTCAAAATGTGTTGCCAGCTGCGCATTAAAAAGCTTATTCATGGCCCGCATTCCGTGGTAAGATAAACGCAGGTATTCGCCTGCAAGGGCATTAAGGTCGACGGGTTCCATCTGGCCCGCCGAGGTACGGCTGTGCTGCAGCATGCCCTTAACAATGGCATCAGCACGTTTGCCATGGTGATTAATCTTCTCTTCATTTTGCCCAATGTCGGTAGCTATGACCTTTGCTTCCTGAATATCGCCTTTTTCCAGTTCTTCAATAAGTTCTTCTATCATCTCTCTGTTTACATCCGAAAAATTATTGACAAAGTTCAACGGGTTTTGTATTTCATGTGCAATACCGGCAGTCAATTCGCCAAGCGAAGCCATTTTTTCCGATTGAATAAGCTGTCGCTGGGATGTTTTCAACTGCTGAAGCGATTGGTTCAGCTCGGCAGTACGTTCGGTTATTTTTTGTTCAAGCGTTTCGTTTTGGCGAGCCAACATTTGTTGTTTTTCTATCTCCTGTTGCAGGTTTCGGGCCGATAAACTTTCTACCTCGGCCAGCTTTAAGCGCAATGAAGCCACATTTTGTGCAAACTCCCGGGCCAGCAGGATAGAAAGGATAATTGCAGGTGTTATAAAAGCCAGTGCCACTTCAAAACTCATTGCGAGCAGGGATATGGTATTGGTATTAAAGAGTAAAAAGAATATCAGGGAAACGATGATACCGGACAGGAACAACGGGGCCCCTGCCTTTTTTTCGCGAATGGCCTTTACTGATACCCCTATAATGGTTAAGTAAATTACAATATTATAAATTGCCAGCAGGTGTTCGTTTTCGGCGTTATCGGCAATAAACTGCATCACGATAACAGGTAATGCTAATACAATTAAGATGATAAACCATCGCTGCCTTTTATAGCCAAAAAAAGCATAGGTCATCATCAGCAAGAAAATAAAATCTAAAGGAGCGGCTATATTAAACACAGCCAGATTAACATTATACCAGCTGCTGTTATGCAACATCGGTGTCAAAAGGCCGTCGGTAAGGGTAATCATTTGCATTAATGCATAAAGGGAAAGGTAAAGGTTTACCCTGCGCTCGCGGTTAAAAAAATAAATTGCCAGCTGCAGTATGCTTAGCAGCATAAACCCGCCCGACACCCAGGCGCGGGTGGTATAAAAATCTACCTGGAAAAAAAAGTTATCCCACGCGCTATCTACCTGGCTGAATGACGTACGAATTACGGGCCGGCCATAGCCGACAACAAAGTTGGAGCTGCTAAACGAATATCGTATCGCAACGTATTGTTTTGGTGAATTGGTTAGCTGCAACGTAAGTGGCTCGGGCGATGATGACCGCGTTCTTTCGTTTTCATAGTTGTTGCTTACGCGGCCCATAGTACGAATTAGCACTCCGTTGAAATAAACTTCTGCGGCACCGTACTGCCTGACAACCATTGCTACTGCCTTATTTCGCATTGCCGGCGATACGTTTAAAGTAAGCCGGAACCACCCCATCTGCGCGTGAGCCAATTGGGGCAAAAATCGGTAGTATCTCGTCGCATCAACATGTTGCCAGTTACTGTCGTCAAACGCCGTATCCGCCCATGCCGGATAATCACTCGCATGAAATCGCCACTGATTTGTAACGTTACAAGGTAGCCTGTTAAGTTGGAATGCAGTATCCGGATTTTTTTGGGCTGACGCATGACCGAAACTTAAAACGGTAAAAAATATCGATAAAAGGGCAGCGGCTAACTTATTCATGCTATGGCAAAAGGCATGGTAAGGTACATAAAAAGCTAAAAACCACCAAATAGCGCAGCTTATAACGCCAATAAAAGCGTTGAGGACGGCCACCATCCATCCAGCGCTTGCCTTATGATTTTGCCTGCCCGGGGTTTCTTTGAAAAAAGACCCTGAGGCCCCCGACCAACTGTGTTGTCACCAACAGGCCAATTATTGTCGACAAAGATTTTTTTGGGAATACTGATAGCGTTTTCATCCCCTGAAAAAATCTATTGACGGCAACTGTACACGACGACAGCGTAATTACACACCAACAGCTGCCGGTATAAAAATAAAAAAGCTGGAGCCCTGGCCAAAGGTACTTTTAAAACCTATCCGGCCGCCCTGGCGCTCAATAAATTCTTTACATAACAGCAGACCAAGGCCAACACCATGTTCGTTGTTGGTACCAAAACCGGGTTCGGTGTTTATGGAAAATATCTTTTGCTGTTTATCAGGTGCTATGCCTTTCCCGTTGTCGCTAACCGTTATTTTACATTCGTTAAGTACCAGTTGGGCATCTATATTAATAATGCCCCCATGCGGGGTAAATTTAATGGCATTGCTGATGAGGTTGCGCACCACCAGTTGCAGCATATCCACATCGGCAATAGCTGTTATGTTATCGTCAATGCGGTAGTTTAAAACAATATCTTTTGTAGAGGCCTGCATTTTCTCCATTTCAAGGGTATTTTGCAATACCGAAAGCAGGTTTATGGGCACCAGGTGAACCTGAGGCCCCTCCATTTGTGATTTTGACCAATACAACAAATTGGTAAGCATTTGCATGGTATTATTAGTAGCATTAAGCAGATCTTTTTCCAGCGCAGGCCGTTCATGGCTTTCCAGTTCATTTTCGTTCAGCAACCCCAGGTAGCTTTGTATGTTAATGAGCGGCGCACGCATATCATGCGATATGATAGACATTAACTTGGTTTTCTCGGCGCTGCTTTGCTCCAGCTGGTCTTTTTGAAGCAGTATTTGTTGGTTACGTAGTTCTACAGTAGCCGCTTTTTCTTCGGATATACGCTTTTCGTTATCGTAGCTTCTCCTGATGTATTTGATTATAACATAAATAGTAATCACCGGGATAGGAAATACCGTAACCCTATCTATAAACTGGCCTTTACCGGCAGTAAAAGGATACTTTACTAAAAAAGGGTAGTAATAAGCTACTGCGTGCACAATTAAAAAGCACATGAGATAAGCAACTAACCATACTATATGCTGCCGGTAAGGCGAAATTGCAAGCAGCAGTAATAAATAAACGGGCCATATCAAATCGGTAGAGCCATCGATGCCCGAGTTTGCAAAGTAGTTTAAGGAAAAAATACCGATTCCGGCTAACCCAAATAAAATATTGTTGTGTTTGTGCCCGTTAAACCTGGAATGGTAATACTGGTAACCGAAAAAACACCACAGTAAAAAGGCCGAAAAGGAACCTATGTAAAGCCCGGCAAAAAAGTTATAGGGGATATAAAAACTGGTTAGTATAATCAGGCTGATACTGATGGAATGGAAAATCCTACTTTCTAACGGGAATGCCGATGTGCTGCCTATTAACTTAGTCCAAAAACCATTAATTTTTTTAAAAACAGGATGCGAAGTAAGTTTGGGCATGGTATAAATTACAAACCATTTGGTTTAACAATTATAGCTGGTAACCATTAATACGGAAGGTTTATCTATTTGTTCGCAATTGATAAATTAAGTGGCAACGTTTTTGTAACGTTTTTGCCTCCCGCACTAAATTTCGTTTTTCGCGCCAACTATTTCGCGCTCAATGTCTCACCCTCAAAAACCACCCCATCCCATCCATGAGTCATAAACTGCCTTATATTTTGATGGTCTGCTGCATCCGGGTTGGCTAATACCGATTGATAATGTTCGGCAAATAACCAGAGTGTATCTGCTGCGCTTAAGTTATTAAGTTTGGCACAGGTAAAAACCCTGGCGCTCCCCTGGTTTTGCGTTGCCTCATTATACAAATTGCCATTTTTAAAAGCGGTTGGCTGATGATTGTAATGCATGTCAATCAATTTTATAACTTCATTAAATGCCAGCAATCCTTTTTGGGATGCCATTATTAACTCAAGTAGCTGCTCTTTCATTCCGAATATTTTTTGGCGAAAGTAAAAAAAGAAAAATCAATCCCAATATATACAGAATCGATAGTGCTCCCGGTTTTGCCATTGCTGCCGGGTTTATATTGCTTTTACATCGCTGCAAAAATCCCCTCGCTGATTATTGAGCTTGAAAGCCACAAGCACACGCCGTACAAAAACCTCTTATAACGACTTTTTTTTAAAAATATTTTGAGGCGGGAATTATTTTTTATAACTTTATAGCTACCAACCACTTAACACCATTGATAACTTTTATTTTAACAACGCTACTGCTAAGTGCATTAGTTTGTTTAATTTCTGTGCACTTTCTTCCAAAAGAGAAATAACAATGTAAAGTGTTGTATTTTATCAACGCATACCGCTGTTAGAAATTTCCTTGCGCCGGTTTAATCCCCATCAACTTCTGGCAGAATTAATTACTTTTGAATGCCCGCGCAAACAGCATCGGCAAATACCTTGAGCGACTACTTTTTATTTATCGATACAGAAGCATCGGGCCTCCCGCTTAAATGGGACCTGCCTTACAGCGCCGACGAGAATTGGCCCCACGCCCTGCAGGTGTCATGGCTTATTTACGACAGGCACCACACGCTGATTAAGCAACAGAACCATTACATAGGCAGCGAGAACATCCATATTACACCTGCCGCCCTGGCTATTCACGGCCTTACACCGGAGTTTTTGGCTATAAACGGCAAACAGCGAACCGAAGTGCTGCAATTGCTGACCGCCGATTTGCAACAATACCAACCTATGGTAACAGGCCATTTTATACGCCTGGATTATTACCTGCTGGGGGCGGCTTTTTACCGGTCGGCCATGGAAAACCCGTTGAATACACTGCCTGTTTTTTGTACCATGGTAGCTACCACGCACCTGGTGCACAGCTCGCTTACGCGACATTTAAGGTTAGAAGAGCTGTACTACATGTTGTTTAACACCAACTTGCAGCACCAGCACAACGCCCTGCATGATGCCCAGGCTACCGCCGCTTGCTTTTTTGAGTTACGCAACCGTGGCGAAATCCCGGATAAAAGCATCAGGCAGCAAAACCTGGATTTTGAACAACAGCGCGATCCAACCCAAAAGCAAAAAGGCTGTTTATTGCCCGCGTTAATGCTTATATTGTTGGCAGCCATCATCATTTACAGCTTATGAACAACCGACTGGAATTCCTGAAAACTACTGCGCCTTTTAACGCCCTGCCTACCAACGTGCTGCAAGGCGTAGCCGAGCAGTTACAGGAAATCAGCTACCAAAAAGACGCGGTAATTTACCAGCAGGATATAACCATGATGAAGGGGGTTGATATTATTGTAAAGGGCAGCTATGAATCGTTTTTTTACGATAGTGCAGGCAATAAGCGTTTGATAGAAAACCACGAGCCTGGTTTTTGCTACGGCGGCGTTTCGGTATTGCTTAACAGGCGTCGGTCGTTACGTACGGTTGTTGCAAAAAAAGGAACGCTGGTGTATTTTTTGCACCGCAGGGATTTCCGGCTGCTGTGCAAAACTTACGAGGATTTCTTTTTGCATTTTACGGCCGAGTTTGGCAAGCGGATGCAAAACGAGGAGTTTGTGCATTTTTTTAAGCAACCAGCCTCCTTTACCGAAAGCTATATCGCATCTGAGCAATTATACTCGCGCCGCGTAGAAAGTATAGAATACCGGCCCGTAGTAGCCTGCCATGAGCAAACGCCCATATTTAAAGCAGCACAGCTTATGGCTGCCCAAAAAACCAGCTGCCTTTTTATATTGGATGATGAGCAAAAGATTATTGGCTACGTAACAGATATTACGCTGCGCGATAAGGTGATAGCCCGGCAATATGATACTGCCGGTGCCGTAAGCCTGGTTATGGATACGCCTATAGTGAGCATCAGTGCGGATGCCTTTGTTTACGAGGCGCTACTGATGATGTTCCAGACCAAAACCCGGTACATCCTGATCCAAAAGGCCGGGGGATATGTGGGCTTTATAAGCCGCAACAAGTTGTTGAGCGAGCATGCGCAATCGCCGCTGGTGTTTATACAATCGGTTAAGCTGGCGCTATCAACAGATGAGCTGAAACGCAAGTGGCAAAGCGTACCGCAGTTTGTGACCCAACTACTTGGCCGTGGCGTAAACGCCGAGATTGTGAACCAGATAATTACTACCGTTGCTGATACCATTGCGCAAAAAGTAATTGAAAGTGTAATTGACCAAATTGGACCGCCTCCCGCCAAATTCGTTTTTATGGTGCTGGGCAGCGAGGGCCGTAAAGAACAAACCTTTAAAACCGACCAGGACAACGCCATTATTTATGAAGATAAAGCCAATGAGCACCGCGAAGAGGTACGGGCTTATTTCCTTGACCTGGCAACCCGGGTATCCAACGATTTAAACAACATTGGCTTTGTATACTGCACGGGCGATTTTATGGCCCAAAACCCTAAATGGACGCACTCCCTATCGCACTGGAAACGCAATTACGAGTACTGGATGGACGAATCTATCCCCGAAACGGTGATCAATTTTTCTACCTTTTTTGATTGCCGCACCATTTATGGCGAAAGTGCCATTATGGACGAACTGCACCAGTTTTTAGACGAACGGCTGCAACAGCCTTTAGAAAAGCTATTTTTCCATATGGCCAAAAATGCCTTGCAATACGAGCCGCCATTAACGTTTTTTAACACCATTCGCACGTTTAAAAAAGATAGCCGCGAGGTATTTGATATCAAAAGAACAATGAGCCCTATTGTTGACCTGGTACGCGTTTACGCCCTTAAGAACCGCATTTTTGAAGTAAACACCGGCGAGCGCATGAAAGCGCTTAAAGCAAAAGGAATTTTCTCCGAATCAGAATACCATGAACTGATCCAATCCTACTATTTCCTGATGAACCTGCGCCTAAAAAAACAAACCGAACAGATTATCCAGGATCATACCGAACCAGATAATTACATTGACATCTCGCAGCTTTCAAAAATTGAACGCGTTACATTAAAGGAAATTTTCAAGATCATTGAAAACTTTCAGTCAAAGATCAAGATATCGTTTACGGGTGGGTTATTGAGTTGAGTTTTTGTTCAGGATGTATTTGATTTTACACAGACATTGGCTTTGAACGCCGGCTACGACTCACCCCGACGAGGCTACGCCCGTCTTCCCCTCACTCAGACTGCGTCGCATAGAGGGGGCAAAAAAAGAAAAAGATAAGAAAACAAAAAATGAGCTTCACCCTCTATGCGGCTTCAGCCGGAGAGAGGGTCGGCCAGCGTAGCGTAGCCGGGATGAGTCGTCTCCGCCATGCGATATAAATCATTGCCCAATCGCTTTAAAAATAGCAACCAATTCCTGCTGTAAACTCACGCCTTTATCAGCATTATACCATTGCTGCAAGGCTATCTTTTGCTGCTCCATAACAACATGGTCTTTTACAAGCTGCTCGTATAACAACTGGCAACCGGCAGGTCGTGGCCCCCAGGTGGCAAGGTCTTGATGGTCGCTATTGGCAATTATCAGTTTGGGTATTGATTTGCTGCCCCTGGTGAGGTAACTGTTTATTAAAAACGGCTCGCTGTCTCTCAATTGATAGTCAACTTTTATCAAAGGGTTTAATTCCGATAACCTGTGTATAAATGGTAAGCTATGGGATGCATCGCCGCACCACGGCTCGGTAATAATAGTCCAGTTTTGTTTGGTTTTGATACCCGTTATCAATGCAATTAATTCTTCATTCAACACCCCCACTTTTAGCCAACGCTCCTGTCGCGACCAGTTTAACCGGGTATAATTCAGGTAATGCGGATCATCATAAGGGAACCGGGGATTGGTATCCATTAAAATATGCTGAAAAAGCTGCTGGTAGGCTATGAAATCCATAAGGTGTTATAGCTAATTGGTAGTTAAAAAAGCCGATAAAGCTAAGTTAAACAACATATCTCATTATTTACCAGTTACGACTGCTGCGTTCTTAAAACTTTACTTAAAAAGGATAGGCAAAATTCCTTTTTAATTTTTAAAATCTGCCCGCTTTTTGTTTTAGTTTATTTGCATCTTTATCAACCGCATTAGGGTAAATATCGCTTAAAGAATAATGAGAAATAACCGGGTAATTAGTTTGATAGCATCGCAGGAGAAGAAATTAACAGCATGGAAAGCTCAAAATGGCCTAAATATATTACGAATATCCTTAGGGTTGGTATTTATCTGGTTCGGCCTGCTTAAATTTTTTCCGGGTGTAAGCCCTGCCGAGGGCCTTGCCGGTAAAACCATTTACACGCTAACATTTGGGCTGGTTAAACCCCAGGTTTCGTTACCATTACTTGCCATGTGGGAGTGTACTATTGGCTTTGGCCTGGTGTTTAAAAAATGGCTGCGCCTTACGCTGTTATTGCTCTATTTTCAAATGGCAGGCACATTTTTGCCTTTATTTTTCTTCCCTCATGAAACCTTTGGCGCATCTGTATTTATTCCCACTTTGCTGGGTCAATACATTATTAAAAACATTGTGCTGGTATCTGCAGCAATTGTAATTGGCGCGGCGGCAAAAGGCAGCCTCATAACCACACAATACCAAAAAGCAGCCGTACCTGACCCAGAAAAAACAAACGCAGATTATAGCAAGAAAGTCCGGGAAGCAGAGCTTGTTTAAAAGCGGGGGCTTTTCAAAAGTCTGTTCAATAAATATGGCTTACCCTATATTTTCCAGATAAATTTCATCAAACGGCTTGGCGCGTTGTTTCTGAAACAGCCCCGAAAAACGGCGGTCAATCGGGCTAAGCAGTTGGATGCATAACCGCTTTTGCTCGTCGGTCAGTTCATTAACCATCATTCGGGCCACCTTCAGCACCACTTCTTTGGCAGTTAATAAAGTGGCCTCGCCTTTGGTGGTTAGTTTAAGGCGTTTTACCCGTTTGTCCTGCTCATCGTCGTACTCGCTCACCAAACCCCTTTTTTTTAGCCTGATCAGCATATTACTGCCGCTGGATAATTCCATAATGTTATTGTATATGGCTTCTGATTTGATGGGATTCTTTTGGTTATAAATAGTTACCAGTATCCCAAATTCTTCCATCTGGTCAAGCCCGGTGCCCTCAAGCGCTTTGTTTGAATAAGCGATATGGAATTTACCAATCCGGCGCAACAGGATCACCAGTTGGCCGTTCAGGTCGGGTCGCAGGTCGCCTTCTTTGCGTGTTCCATAACTTTCGGGCTTAACATTTTGCGCCAGCTGGTACCGGCAAAAATCTTCAATACTGGCGCCGGGATGCTGCGCTTCGTAAGCGCCCCAGCGCTTCACCAATTCTACTGTTTGATTTACTACCATTTGGAAGCAAAATTATAAAAAAATGACAAAAGTTATTTGCTACATACTACCATATGGTATAATATTGTATATTATTTACTACCAAAAAGTTTAAAAAATGCAAATCACTTATCTCTTACCCACTTTTCTGGTGCTGCATTTAACAGCATTAGTATTAATGGCCGGTACCACATTGGTTGATTACCTGGCTTACTCATCGTTTTGGAAGTTTGCCGGCCAGGGCAACCGTCCCGAAGCTTTATTGAACATGATGGCCATGCTGCCACGGGTAGCCGGCATTGGTGCCGCCGTACTTATTACCAGCGGTATAGGCATGATGGCTATAACCCACGGCGTTTTTGGCGAGCAACTCTGGTTTAGGATAAAGTTTGGGTTGGTGATGCTGGTAATCCTGAACAGCCTGCTTATAGGCCGGCGACAGGGCTTAAAGCTTCGGAAGTTGCTGGAAGCTGGAGGATTGGTATTCACTACCGAAGTTGCCCGCATCAAAAGCAACATCAAAACCTTTCACCTGCTGCAGCTGCTGCTGTTTTTACTCATAATTTTTTTAAGCGTTTTTAAATTTAACTGATATGAACATATTTATTGCAGGCGCTAATGGCGGCATTGGCCGCCAGGCTGTAGAGCAGGCTTTACAGGCAGGGCACCGGGTTACCGCGCTGGTACGTAATCCGGCAAAATTGCTGCTTGTGCACCCCAATCTTAATATTGTAAAGGGCGATATCATGCAACCCGAAACTTTTGCGGATGAAATGGAAGGCCAGCAAATTGTGTTATCGGCATTAGGTGTAAGCGGCGGTTTGTTTAGCGATAAGCTTACCACGCTTTACTCACAGGGCAACGCTAATATTTTAAAAGCAATGGAGCGGCATGGTGTTAAGCGCATCATTTGCATCTCGGCCTCGGCGGTGGAAATAAGCCCCGTGATTCCCTGGTATGTGCGCCTGGTTGCCCGTTATGTAATTCAAAAGCTGCTTAAACATATGTATGCCGACCTGCGACGGATGGAATCTATCGTAAAAGACAGCAGCGCCGACTGGACAATTATTCGCCCGCCACAGTTAACCGACAAACCATTAACGGCTAATTACCGTACCGCTGTAAACGATTTTTTAAAAAACTGCCTCCGGGTATCGCGTGCGGATGTAGGCCATTATATGGTAAACAACCTTGTTAATAAAGAAACTTATAAGTCGACCGTCGAAATTGCTTACTGAGCATGAACACACAGGTTGAAATATTTAAAACCGATGTAGTACAGGAATGCGAAGCTGCTACGCTGATTAGGCTGCTATCGCAACATCTGCCGCACTGCCGCATCAATTTCGACCTGGAAGATTGCGACCGGATACTACGTATTGAATCGGCGCAGCAGGCAATTAACCTGCCACAGGTTATCCATATCATGAACAGGCAGGGTTATGCCTGCACCCTTTTAACATAATTAATAACACAAATCAAATGGAACAAATATTTATCGACCGCTTTATCATGCCTCAAAACGCAAAAGCAGAATTTACCCAACGCATGCAGATCAATCGTGAATTTATTAAAAAACTTCCCGGTTTCATTGGCGATGAGGCTTATGAACGCACCGACGATGAGGGCAACCTTATTTGCATAACCATAGCCGTATGGGCCAGTGAAGAAGCGCTAAAAAACGCGAAGGAACTGGTGCAGGCCGAATATCAGCAACAAGGGTTCAATTTACCAGCTATGCTGCAACGCCTGGATATCAGGATGGAGCGGGGGCAATATAACAGGTTTAGTAATTAGGCTGCGAGGCGGGGTTGACCTACATCCACACCAATACCGCGCACAAAGCTATAGCGGCGGGCAGCATTTGCTTTACAAAAATAGCTTTACCTGCGGTAAAGCCGCCGTACAAGCCTGCTACCACTACACAGCCTAAAAAAAACATGGCCACATTTTTGGCCCATACGGCATCGCCAATGAGTAGCGACCATATCAGCCCGGCGGCCAAAAAACCGTTGTAAAGCCCCTGGTTGGCTGCAAGATTTTTGGTGGGCTCAAACAACTCGGCAGGGAAGCTTTTAAAAGTTGCACGACCTTTGGTTGTCCAGGCAAACATTTCTATCCATAAAATATAAATGTGTTCAATGGCAACCAGGGCTATTAATATCGATGCTATAATTTTCATGATGGTATCAGGCTAATGGTTTATAAAACTAAGTTAAATATCGATTAATATTAAAAGCATGGCGAATAATGCTTCGAAGCTATCAGCTTGGTATTTTAATACATTACCGCTGGTAATCTTTTCTAATTTTTTCTGCTGCAAAAATACTATCAGCTTGTTGCCTGGAAATTAACCGGCTGCTATCACCGGGATTGAAATAATAAAAAATGGAGTCTTTGGCTTTGCCATGTGCGTATTCGATTCTTATCGACATATCCCTTGGCTGGCCATTAATGGGCTTAAGCTTATATTCATCATTCTCCAAGTTTATGTTCCAAACAGAATCATCCAGGGAAACATATTTCGATTGGTGCCCAATCGTTGTATCCTTCGCCTGCCATTCTACAAACCTGTTTCCCTTAAATTTTATATACCAATCAACAGGAATTTCGGGTATGCCCAACCTTCGCCTGGCGCCATTAAACACCAAGCCAAACTTAGTCAGATGGACATTATTGTTGTATTTGGATACATCTTTATACCCCATAAATATCATCCAAAAAAGCAAATTACATATCCTTAAAATTTTACTCCCGGTTGATTCCTTATTGGTAACAATTACAAAAATTAAAGCTACCGATATCAACGTCATACCTGCCAATTTGGTTAATAACCAATCGAGCGATTCTAATTTATATTTAAATTCGGCATACCAAATGGAGCCTATAAATAAACAAGAAAAGCATACAATAATTATTGGCCATTTTTTCATCGGGTAAGGTTAGGTTTGTTTTATACGTTAAGGCAAACTATTAAGCAGGTATTGTTATAATGATTTCTTTGCTGATAAATATATGGCAATTCCGGAATGATGTCAAAATATTTGATTTCAATAAACATCCGAAAATTATATGGATACCAAACGGGAGAATCTGTATTAAAAAATAAAGCCCGAATGTTTATCCATCCGGGCTTTGATTTTTCAAATAACTTACAACAACCTTACTGCTTCAGCTTAGCCGCCATGCTCAGCGTAGTGTGCGGCACGGCCAATAAACGTTCGCGCTGGATAAGCTTGCCGGTTTCGCGGCAAATGCCGTAAGTACGGTTCTCTATGCGCACCAGCGCTGCTTCCAGCTGATCGATAAATTTCTTTTGGCGCGATGCCAGTTGGTTGATAGATTCTTTCTCCAGCGTAGCCGAGCCATCCTCCAAAGTGTTGTGCGAACTGGCCGTATCATCGGTACCATTGGCATTGGGGTTACTGATGGAAGAAGTCAGATCGAGCAGTTCTTCACGGGCCGATTTAATTTTGCCCTGTATCAGTGTTTTAAATTCCAGTAATTCGGTTTCGTTATATCTTGTCTTTTCTTGTTCAGCGTTCATGAGTGCAGTTTACCTTTTATTATTGAACCAAACAACACATCAAGTACAAATTAGTTTTGTTGTTTTTTAATCAAAAAGTAAATATACCGCAATTATTTAATTATTATTTTAACATAGCGCAAACATCGTTTTATTAGTTCATCTTTGATTACTACACACAGCCAGAAATACATCCGGCAGGTTATAAAACCCATACTACCATGAGCAAAGACAAAAAAAGCATGCCTAATCCGGTAGGTAAAAAAGCCCCGTCTGATTACCAGGCCGGGAAAACCAGCAAAGCCAAACCGGAAATTATAGTACCCAATAAAAAAGCCAAATAATGGCCGCTAAATCTGCCGAGGCCCAGGCCAGGGATTTTTTATATGAGTTAACCAACTGCGCCAGCGAGTACGGGTTTGCTAAAGACGAATTGTGGAATGTAAGCATAGTCGCCGATAAACAAAAAGCAGTTATCGAAAAGAAATACTACCCTGTAATATCGGCCCTGCTGGCACCTGATGTACTTGCCACCGTGCCCGGCCTTGTAGCTACCCGGCTAAACCAGGTAATTGCCGGTGCAGAACAAGGTGTACTTAAGGCGGGCCCTAAAGCCGAACCGCAATACCTGGTGGCTTATGTGGCCACAAGGAAAATGTAATATAGTACTGCCAAAAAAGCCACCGGTTGCATGTTCAACCGATGGCTTAAATAATTTAAAACAGCCCTAACTGGCCTTTGTCGTCTATATCAATATCATCCGGGTTAGTAATCTCGAAATCAATTTTCTTTGTTTGAATTTGCGCCGGTTTTGCGGGCAAATTCGATGTTTCGTTTGAGGCTTCGCCCACCTCAGGTTCAGGTGATTTTGCAGCTTCTGTTTTAGGTGATTCTCCTTTTGGAGGTTCAACCGGCTTTGGGGCCGATTTCATTGCCGGTGCTTCCGGTTTCACCGGTTCATTCTCAGTCTCAGTTTCATCTGCCTCCGCGGCTGCCTCATCCAATTCTTCTGCTTCGCTATCAGCTTCTTGCTCAATGGCCTCCTCCGCAACATCCTCGGTAACTATCAGTTCGACAGACTTGATGGGTAATTGCGACAGGCGGTTGCCCATGGCCTTCATGCCTTTTACATCTATCAGGTCGGCCAGGTTTACCTCAATGGTTTCGGGTGTTTGCTCTTTACCTTTAAGCTGTACAATTTTTACCAATTGGTTTGCTTTGGCAATGTAAATAAGTTTTGATCCGGGCTCATCGCTGATGATGCTTACCTGTTTACCTATAGCTATGGTTTCAAACACGAAGCGTTTAACCATGTAGTTTTTGGATTTTCCATCCAGGTGGATTGCCGAGAAAACTTTTTTAGGATCATACTTTTCAATCAGGATCATTTTATCATCAAAATGATTGTTCAGATCAAAATTGGTAAGTTCATATACACCGGTACTTAATACGTTCAGGATACGGTCGTCGCCATCAAATTCGCCCAGGTATTTGCCGCGGCCATCGGCGTTAAGGCGTTTCAGGATCTCATCATACCAAATCTTTCTGCCGGCCAGGGTTGATACGCCTTTTGATTTCAGCACAATTTTTTTAACCGGGTATTTGGTAATGATGTTCCCCATCGATCCACGGCCTTTAATAGCTATCGAAGCAAAGTCTTCATCAAACTGCAGTTTCTTGAGTTTGGAATGCGGCTTAAGCTGCACATTTACTATTTCGGCCTCGCCGTTGGAGTTGGCCGTAAAATACAACACTTTGGTACCTTTGGTGCCCTTGGTAAGGTCGTATTCCTTATCGCGGGTTACCCCCACTACCGAGAAACGTTTGATATACGCAATGCCGCTTTCGCCATCTTTGTATATCATGTTGTAAACGGTACGCTCGTCGTTCTTTTTAAATACGGCCACGTGGATGATGTCTTTACCCACAAAAACCTTATCCTGCACTTTGGTGATCAGGCAGCGGCCATCCGCGCGGAAAACGATAATCTCGTCGATATCCGAGCAATCGCCAACATACTCAACCGAGTCATCGCGCTTAAGGCCCGAGCCCACAAAGCCGTCGGTTTTATTCACATACAATTTTATGTTGGCCAACGCCACCTGTGCAGCCTCTACCTTATCAAAGGTGCGCAGTTCGGTTTTACGGCCCCTGTCTTTACCATACTTTTCGCGTAGTTTTTCAAACCAGGCAATGGTGTAATCAGTAAGGTGTTTCAGGTGATGTTTTACCTGTTTTATTTCATTTTCCAGGGCCTTCATCTGCTCATCCGCTTTTTTAACGTCAAAGCGGGTGATGCTGCTCATAGGTTTATCTATCAGCTTTTTATAATCATCGGGCATTATGGTACGGTAAAACTGCGGGAAGAACGGCTCGAACAAGCGGTTCAATACCTCCAGCACAGTTTCAAAGTTGCCCGATGTTTCATAGTCGGGGTGTTTGTACATGCCCTCCTGTATAAATATTTTAAGCAGCGAACTGAAGAAAATCTTCTCCATCAGTTCCTTCAGCCTTATCTCCAGCTCCTGTTTTAACAGCTCCTTGGTAAAAAACGTGCTTTCGGTAAGCATATCGTTCACGCTCATAAAGCGTGGCTTATCTGATTGAATTACGCAGGTATTGGGCGATATCGATACCTCGCAATCGGTAAAGGCATATAATGCATCAATAGTTACATCGGGCGATATACCCGGCGCAAGGTGCACTACAATCTCTACATCCTTTGATGTATTATCTTCAATCTTCTTGATCTTGATCTTGCCTTTTTCGTTGGCATTCACAATGCTTTCCATCAGCCCCCCGGTAGTAGTGCTGAACGGAATTTCGGATATCACCAGCGTTTTCTTATCCTTTTCGGCAATGCGGGCGCGTACCCTTATCTTACCGCCGCGTTGCCCTTCGTTATAGGCAGATGCATCGGCCATACCTCCGGTAGGGAAATCGGGCAATAAATTCGGCCTTATACCTTTAAGGGCGGCTATGGATGCATCAATCAGTTCGATAAAATTATGCGGTAATATTTTGGTAGCCAAACCTACCGCGATACCTTCGGCGCCCTGGGCAAGCAGCAAAGGAAATTTTACAGGCAGGGTAATAGGTTCTTTATTACGCCCATCGTAGCTGGCCTGCCAAATGGTTGTATCAGCATTAAACACCACATCCAGCGCGAATTTGGATAAGCGGGCCTCGATATAACGTGGCGCTGCTGCCGAATCGCCCGTAACCGGGTCGCCCCAGTTGCCCTGGCAATCAATCAGCAGGTTTTTTTGCCCTATTTGTACCATGGCATCGCCTATGGATGCATCACCGTGGGGGTGATACTTCATGGTATTACCAATTACGTTGGCGGCCTTGTTAAAACGCCCGTCGTCCATTTCCTTTAATGAATGCAGGATACGGCGCTGTACCGGTTTTAAACCATCATTGATGTGTGGTACGGCACGGTCGAGGATAACGTAAGAGGCATAATCAAGAAACCAGTTTTCGTATAACCCGTCGAGTGAGGTAACGTTATGTAATTTGTCGTCGTTATTATCAGGTATCTCGTTTTGATTCAGATCTTCACTCATTATTCGCTAAAAACTTTTGGATGGGTAAAGATAAAAATTAAAGTGCAGATGTGCAGATTTCAAATTTCAGATGTGCAGATGATTTTTCAACACGAATGATGCGGATTGATTCGAATTTCACAAATTCTTGTCTGGTTAGTGACTAGTCTGAACTCGGATTAAGCAGATTCTTCAGATTACACAGATTTCAGAACTTTGACCATTCATCCCCTGCAAATCAAATCAAAAAAATCTGAAGAATCTGCAATCCGGGTTCAGACAAAAATCCATATTGTTTAACTGACCGTATATAGTGATAAATCGCAAGCAATCATGACCGAAAACCGCAGAAGCATTCATAATCCTATCCAGAAAGATACCGTGGTATTCTTGAAAACAGCCGCCGAAACAAACGGCGAATACACTTTAGTAGAAGTTGAACTGGCCGATGGCGGCGGTGTGGGCCTGCATTACCACAAAACTTACAGCGAAAAATTTAGCTGTATTGATGGTGAAGTAGAGGTAGCATTAGGCAAAAATGCATATAAGTTAAAACCCGGCCAGCAAGCCCTGGCCGAACCCAACGTTAATCACCTGTTCAGGAACAGAAGCGGCAAACCCTGCAAATTCAGCGTAGAACTGAGGCCCGCAAGCAGGGGCTTTGAGCAATCGCTTCAAATAGGATATGGCCTGGCATTAGATGGCCTCACCAATAAAAAAGGCTTCCCAAGGGATAAGCTGGCATTAGCCTGGCTGTTTGATATCAGCGAAAGCAACCTCCCCGGCTGGATGAGCATTTTTGAGTTTATACTCAGAAAACAGGCTAAAAAAGCCCGCGCAAAAGGCATTGACAAGGCCCTTATTGAAAAGTATGTGCAGTTTTAAACTGATGTGCAGATATGCAGATTTCAGATGTGCCGATTCTTATTTAACACACATGGCACGAATTGACTCGAATTTCACAAATTCCTGTCTGGTTAAAAGATGTCTGAACCGGGATTCGTCAGACTAAAGGATTACAGGATTTTTTGAAAATCTAAATCAAAATAACCTGATCAATCTGCTTAGCAATCCGGGTTCATACAATCATCTGCGCATCTGAAATCTGCACATCTTCCTACCCCAGCCTCACATAGTGACTCAACCGCATCTGCAAATATTGTGCCTTTACCAGTAGCGTTTTTGTTTGTATAAAACGTTCAATATCGCGGGCGGCGCTCATTAAATTGCTTTTGTAAACCAGGCCAAAATTAAAGTAGTTTAAATTAAATTTCCATTTATTCTTTAAAAAATCAATAACCTCCGTGTCCTTCTCCAGTAAAAGCCGGTAATTAACAACCAGGTAGTCATCTGCGGGCAGCTTTTTTAAGGTCTTTAATATTTCTTCATTATAGTTTATCCACACCTTTAAATAAGTTTCGGCATGTTCGGCGTAAAACTTTTCTTCGCGGCGGCTGCGTCGCCAGTGTTTCCAGAGCATCCGTTGCAGGCAATTGCGGCCCATGTATTTTTTATCAATATGCGCAAACTCCCTGTTTATCAACGAACTGATAACAGCCTGGTAATCGCGCATAATTACCAGGTATTTGGCCTCGGGCAGTAACCTACCGTAGGTATCCAGGAAAAGGCAGGTGCGTGGGTCTTTCCATGCCCATTGCTCATACAGTTGCTGTTTTATATTAATAATGCCTTGCAATTTGGCCAGCTGGTAAGGTGATAATTCTATCTTTTTGGCATCTACCAGGCCCGAAATATGGAGGCTGTTGTTATTCAAAATCTCCTCATGCAGCTTTAAAAATTCAACATCCTCAAAATGCCCGTCAATGTTTCCATTGTTACCCGCTGCCAGGTTTTCGCCAATTTGCAGTCCGCACCGGTTAAGCCAGTTTGTTATTAACGATGTGCCTGAGCGGTGCATTCCGGCTATAATTAAAGTTTGGTGTTGCATGGGGGTATTAATTTAACTGTGATTGATTTTGAAATATTCAACAGGCAATAACCTGCTGTTTTAATAATTGATGCTCGTGTTGTATAAAAGCCAGCAGCATAGCTGTGCATTCGGTAATATTATGGGTATAGGTATTAATATGCAGGTGGGGCGATGCCGGTGCTTCAAACGGGTCATTCACGCCTGTTAAATTGCCAACGCGTTCGGGATGGCCGGCTGGCAATTGCGCTTTTTGATAAAGCCCTTTGGTATCCCTTGCCTTTAAAATGGGTAAAGGGCAGTCTACATAAACTACTTTAACATCATCGTAATTGTTAACCAGCTGGCTCCGCATAGCGTTATAGGGCATTATGGCGCTGATGACGGTAACGATGCCCTGGTTGCTAAACTTATTGGCTATAAAGCCCAGCCGCCTGATGTTTTCAAACCTATCTTCCTTTGAATATTTAAGATCGGGGAATAGCTGCTGCCGGTATTCGTCGGCATCAATTACCTCTGTTGGGATTTCTATCCGGCTGAGGCTTACTTTAACTTTTTGAGCGAGGGTGGTTTTCCCGGCGCCAGACAGGCCGCAAAGTAGTAAGATCATACAATTAATAGTTTTGGTTAACGTAAACAGAGCTGATTGAACCCTTAATTAATTATTTACTTAACGACAAATTTTCAGCTTAAATTGTAGTTAACACAGTGTGCATCGACAGAGAGTAGTTTTGTATCGACGAACCCATTAATAACGCAGACCAGGAGTTTTTGTTGAAGGAAATTTTATAAACTTAAAAAATATTTCAATATTTTATCTACTAAATAGATAGATATTATAGATTAATTATATATTTGCAGCAGATAGTTTATAAATGGGTGCATTTTTAACTATAACGCAGGCGCTGGCCGGCAGCAAGCGGATGGTTCGACCCCATCCCCTGCATCTCTTCTCTTCTCATATTTATGTTTTATAATTGGTTAGAATCTGAGCTCCTGCCCATCAGGAGCTCTTTTCTTGTTACACACCAGTGCTCACGAATCTTTACGAATTACACGAATTAGAAAGTTAATGTCGCTATCGATACTTATCGTCCTAAAATTCGCGTGACCGTCATTTGGGAAATCCGATTTAATTCGTGACAATTCGTGCGATGATACTTATTAAAATAATTTAAAAAGTTCTTTTTATTGAAAATAAGTTTTATTATGTTTGTACCAGTAATGCACAACTTGTTATTAAATAGAATTCTTTTTAGCCTTATGTCGGTGAGGTTAAAACAGTTTTTGTTAATTGGTTTGATAAAATCCTCGTTTCGGCGGGGATTTTTTTTAACACGCTTTTTTTTATTCAACATATATATAACAAAGGTTCTTTAGAAAATTATGGCTCGATTAAATTTATTGGAAGAGACCCGGTACGAGAAGCTGCCGGTAAGCGTTTATGGCAACCAGCAGGAGGCATCCCTTGCCGTAGCAGGCAGGATAGCCAAACTTATCCGCGATAAACAGGCAAAAGGCGAACAGGCCGTGCTTGGCCTGGCAACAGGTGTTACCCCCATCCGTGTTTATGCCGAACTGGTACGCTTACACAAAGAAGAAGGCTTGTCGTTTAAAGATGTCATCACCTTTAACCTGGATGAGTACTACCCCATGAAGCCCGATGCCGCCCAAAGCTATGTTACTTTCATGTACGAAAACCTTTTCAGCCATGTTGATATTGATAAAGCCAATGTGCACATACCCGATGGTACTTTGGATAAAGAAGACGTAGTAGCCTTCTGCCTGGATTATGAAAAGCAAATTGAAGAATTAGGTGGTTTAGACCTGCAGATATTAGGTATCGGCCGTACCGGTCACATCGGTTTTAATGAGCCTGGATCTGCTCCAAATTCGGGCACTCGTTTGGTTACTTTAGATGACCTGACTCGCAGTGATGCTGCCCGCGATTTTGGCGGCAAGGCCAATGTGCCTACCAAAGCCATCACCATGGGGATTGGTACTATTTTTAAAGCAAGAGAGATCATCCTGATGGCCTGGAGCGCCAAAAAAGCGCCTATTGTTAAAAAAGCGGTTGAAGGTGAAATATCCGGTGAAGTTCCTGCTACCTACCTGCAATTATCAGAGCATGTGGAATTTGTGCTGGACGAAGCGGCCGCATCTGAACTAACCCGTTTTGATACCCCATGGCTGGTTAAAGATTGTTCATGGGATGATAATACGCTGAAAAAGAAAGCCGTGATCTGGCTGGCTGATACCATTGGTAAACCGGTATTAAAACTTACCGAAGAAGATTACAACAACCATGGTATGGCTCAATTAGCCGTAGAGCAGGGCCCCGTATACAACATCAATATTGATATTTTTAACCAGATACAGCATACCATTACGGGCTGGCCGGGCGGCAAACCGAATGCTGATGATTCACAACGCCCGGAAAGGGCTTTACCGGCAAAAAAACGCTCGGTTATCTTCTCCCCGCACCCGGATGATGATGTGATCTCGATGGGTGGTACCTTCATCCGCCTGGTCGACCAGGGGCATGATGTGCATGTTGCTTACCAAACATCGGGCAACACCGCGGTTTGGGACGATGATGTACTGCGTTACATGGAGTTCGCTATCGACTTTACCAACAGCATTGGTGAGGACAGTGCACACCTGACTTCGTTATACGAAGAAATGCGTGCCTTCTTCCCGCAAAAACAACCCAACCAGATTGATACCCGCGAAATCAGGAATGTAAAAGGTTTTATCCGCAAAACAGAGGCCATTTCGGGGGCCCGTTATGCAGGTTTACAGGATGATCATATCCACTTTATGGCCTTGCCATTTTACGAAACCGGCAAAATCAAAAAGAACACCGTTGGCGAGGAAGATATCCTGTTAACCATCGACCTGTTACAAAAAATAAAGCCACACCAGATTTTTGCAGCCGGTGATTTTGCCGACCCTAATGGAACCCACCTGGTGTGCTTCAACATTATCCTTGCAGCACTCGACCGCCTGAAGGCAACCGAAGAATGGGTAAAAGATTGCTGGCTGTGGATGTACCGCGGTGCATGGCACGAGTTTGAAACTCATGAAATTGAAATGGCTGTGCCGCTTTCACCACAGGAAGTGATCCGCAAGCGTAATGCCATCTTCAAACACCAATCACAAAAAGACAGGCCGGTATTCCCTGGTGACGATGCAAGGGAGTTTTGGGTACGCGCCGAAGACAGGACAAGCGATACCGCTAAAAAATACGACAGATTAGGTTTAGCAGAATATGAAGCTATGGAAGCTTTTGTGAGGTATAGGTTTTAGTTCGTTTAGTCCATGGACCATAGACTATGGTCCATGGACTTTTTCTTACAAGGCTATCTTCCCATTCACCGTCTCAATAATCTCTGCTTCCAAAGCAATAGCCTGCCGTTCAATCTCGTTGCCCCGGTAAATAATATCCAAAACATAATCCTTATCCTTATACCCCGAAGCGTTGATCTTCACGTTCATAAACGCTCCTAAAACGGCCGTGCGGGCACAAAGGGCAGCTACACCGGCATCGGTTACAGAGTTGGGGTTGCCTATCTCCACCATCGCCTTAATCACTTCCATACTGTTCAGCGCGGCCTGCATCACCTTAAAAGGGATTTCAATGGCATATTTTGTGGCCTCCTGGATTGCCTGATCCCTTGCAGCCTTTTCTTCATTGGTAGATTTGGGCAGGCTGAAAGATTCCATGATCTTATTAAAAGCCGTAGTATCCAGGTCCACCAATGCCAAAAGCTCATTTTTATATTGTTGCGCCTGCCCGGCCCAGTCGCTGAACTCCAGCCAGCGGCTGTCCCATCCTTTTTTGTGCGAGCTTAGGTTGGCCACCATGCCAGCCAATGAAGCGCCTAATGAGCCTACATAGGCCGAGATAGAACCACCACCGGGTGCCGGGCTTTCGCTCGCCGTCTCATCGGCAAAGTCAGTAAGGCTCATGCTGATCAATTTACTATCAGCCTTATCTTTCAATAAATATTCAATAATGCGTTCTTCGGGAACAAAAGGGCCAAGTTCATCAAGCCCCATCGACTTGATGGCTATTTTTATCAGTTCCTTTTCACTAACGCCAACAGAGCGTTGTTGCTTGCGCAGGAAATATTTACCTGCATCCAGCATCGCTTTTAAAGGGATCAAACCCACCAATTCGCTGCCTGTTACCCGAATGCCGCGCTCATTGGCTTTGGTGCAAACTTCGTCAAAAGCCACATGAACAGGGGTTATTTTTATATTAGTCAGGTTCATTGAGATTTGGGCCACGCCGTATTCTTCGATATACCAGCCGATGGCTTTAACCGCTTTTAATGAGCCGGGGATTGATTTGGGTTTACCATTCTCGTCTGTTACGATTTTGCCTGTAACCGGGTCGCCTTCGCGCAAAGTTCGGCCAGCCTCGCGTACATCAAACGCAATAGCATTTGCCCTGCGGGTTGATGTAGTATTAAGGTTCACATTGTAAGCTACCAGGAAATCACGGGCACCTATCACAGTTGCCCCCCGCTTAACATCATTTTCGGCCGGACCGAAATCGGGAGCCCATTCGGGCAGTTTTATCTTCTTAAAAAAACCTTCATATTCGCCGGCTCGAATCACCGAAAGGTTACTCCTGCTTTTGTTGGGCTGCGCATTCTCGTACAAATAAACCGGGATCTGCAACTCCTCGCCTACCCTCCTGGCCAACTGCTGGGCATACTCCGCGGTTTCTTCCATACTGATATTACTAATCGGTATCAGCGGACAAACATCAGTAGCACCCATCCTCGGATGCTCGCCTTTCTGTTTGCTCATATCAATCAGCTCCCCCGCTTTTTTTATCGCGAGGAAAGCAGCTTCAATCACCCGGGAAGGTTCGCCCACAAATGTCACGACAGTTCGGTTGGTAGCCTTACCAGGGTCAACATTCAGTAACCTTACTCCCTCAACCGATTCCACTTCGTTGGTTATCTGTTTAATAATATCAAGGTTTACACCTTCGCTAAAATTGGGTACGCATTCTATTAGTTTGTTCATTGGTTCACTGGTTATGGCGGCGAAGCCTGCCTCTTTTTAAGTTCCCCTCTCGAGAGGGGGCGGGATGGAAAGCGCGGTGGCAGGGGTGTGTTGACCAGCGTTCATCGCCTGCTTTTATAAACACCCCCCTCCGCCCCTCTCAAGAGGGGAATCGCACATTCCCCCGCCTTTTAATTTTTCAACCCCTCCGTCCATACCATTTCAGGCTTCAATTTTCCTTGGCGGTATAATATCTCGCGGTAATCGTCGCATGGGTAAGCCTGCATATCGGCAAGTTTGCCTTTGCTTAAGATCCCACGGTCGTTTAGTTTCAGGGCCTGGGCCGCGCGGGCGGTTAGGCCCGTAAATACTTCGGCTGCGCTTAGCTTTTCTGCGGCAGCCATTACCGCAGCCTGCATCAGCAGGTCGCCCATTGGGGCCGAGCCGGGGTTCCAGTCGCTGGCTATGGCCAGGCAGGCTCCGACATCCAGCAGCTTGCGGGCGGGAGCGTAAGCCATTCCTAAACCCAAGGATGCGCCGGGTAAAGTTACAGCTACGGTATCGGAATTGGCCAATAATTTTATTTCATAATCGCCACTGGCTTCCAGGTGATCGGCGGATGCAGCGCGGGCCTTGATAGCGACTTCGCTACCTCCTGTGGTAAACTGATCGGCATGAACTGTTACCTCGAAGCCCATTTGTTTAGCTTTGGCCAAATAGTTTAAAGCGTCGCTGGCGTTAAACGCACTTTGCTCGATAAAAACATCAATCCGGTTGCTCAATCCCTTTTGTTTGATAACAGGCAATAGGTTGTTTAAAACATGATTAAGGTATTCCTGGTGATTGCCATTAAAGTCCTTAGGTAATATATGGGCGGCAAGGCAGGTTGATATTAAACTTGCATTTGTTTTATCTGCCGCCTCTTTTATAGCGTTTAACTGCTTTAACTCGCCCCCGACACTTAAGCAGTAGCCGCTTTTTATTTCGATGGTGGTGACGCCTTCGCTTACATGCCGTTGTACGCGCTTCAAAAGCAGACTTGTTAACGTTGCCTCATCTGCAGCACGGGTTTGAGTAACCGAATCCCAGATGCCCCCGCCTGATTGCGCTATCTCCAAATAAGTTTTACCACTGTTACGCATGGCATAGTCCTTTGCACGGCTGCCGGCAAAGCAAATGTGGGTATGGCAATCTACAAAACCGGGCAATAGTACGTGATTACCGTTAATTTCTTCGATTTGTGCCGACGGATAGTTTGACCGGAGTTTTTCAAAGTCATCAACGGCGAGTATTAGTCCGTCATCAACCAATACGCCTCCGTTAGGGATGATGTGTAACTGCTCGTCCTTTAGCGCGCCCTTTATTGGCAGCCCTGTTAAAGGAAGGATTTGCGTGAATGGACCGATTAGTTTTTTCATAAATATCAGCAGCCCCCTCTAAATCTCCCCCTGAAGGGGGAGACTTTCAAAAGCTCAGGTTTTATTCAACATTCTTTTTAAAGCCCTCCCCTTCAGGGGAGGGTTGGGTGGGGCTCACCACACCTTCAACCCAAACTTCTCTGCCCACTCTTCAGCCTTATCGTACCCTGCATCGGTATGCCGGAATATCCCCATCGCCGGATCATTATATAATACGCGTTTGAGGCAGGTGGCGGCCCTTTCCGTTCCATCGGCCAAAACAACCATGCCGGCATGTTGGGAGTAACCCATGCCTACGCCGCCGCCGTGGTGAAACGAGATCCAGGTAGCGCCGCCGGATGCATTGGCCATCAGGTTAAGCAGCGGCCAGTCAGACACGGCATCCGAGCCATCTTTCATGGATTCGGTTTCGCGATTGGGCGATGCTACCGAGCCGCAATCCAAATGGTCGCGGCCTATTACTATCGGGCCTTTTACCTTGCCTGATTTTACCAGCTCATTAAACAACAGGCCGGCCTTTTCCCTATCGCCCATCCCCAGCCAGCAAATACGGGCAGGCAATCCCTGGAACGAGATTTTTTCCCTCGCATTGGTCAACCATTTGGCCAGCGGCTTATCCTCGGGGAATAATTCCATCAGCGCTTTATCCGTAGTATAAATATCTTCCGGATCGCCGGAAAGGGCTACCCATCTGAACGGCCCTTTACCTTCGCAAAACAGCGGGCGGATATAGGCCGGTGTAAAACCCGGGAAATTAAATGCATCCGGTTCGCCCCCCTGCCGTGCAAATTCGCGCAGGTTGTTACCGTAGTCAAAAGTTATAGCGCCGCGTTGTTGTAATTCCAGCATCAGGCCTACATGCCTGGCCATACTTTTTAACGATAAGCGCTTGTATTCTACCGGATCGCTCTTGCCTAAATCCAAAGCTTCCGTTAACGACAGACCATTCGGGATATACCCGTTCAACGGATCATGTGCCGATGTCTGGTCGGTTAAAATATCGGGAATAAGGTTGTCATTCAATAATCTTTCCAGCAGATCGCCGGCATCGCTTACCAGGCCTACAGACAGGGTTTCTTTTTTGTCGATAGCCTCTTTTACCCAGGTTATGGCCTTTTCGTAGGAGTAGGTCATGCGGTCGATATATTGCGAATCCAACCTTTTTTGGATACGCGTTGCATCCACATCCGCACCTAAAAATACCCCGCCTGCCATAGTTGCCGCCAATGGCTGAGCCCCGCCCATACCGCCTAAACCGGCGCTTACAATCAGCTTGCCTGCCAAATCGCCATTAAAGTGCTGGTTGCCACACTCTACAAAGGTTTCGTAGGTGCCCTGCAAAATACCTTGTGTACCTATATATATCCAGCTGCCGGCGGTCATCTGGCCGTACATCATCAGGCCTTTGGCGCGCAAATCATTAAAATGCTCCCAGTTGGCCCAGGCAGGCACCAGGTTGCTATTGGCTATTAAAACACGCGGAGCCTGGGGATGGCTACGGATAATGCCTACCGGCTTGCCCGATTGTACCAGTAAAGAGTGATACTCATCCAGTTCCAGCAACAACTCAATAATTTTCCGCAGCGATTCCGGGTTGCGGGCAGCCTGGCCAATGCCGCCGTACACCACCAGTTCGGCAGGATTTTCGGCAACTTCGTCATCAAGGTTGTTAAGCAGCATCCGCAAAGGAGCTTCGGTTTGCCAGCTTTTGGCATGCAACTGCATACCGCGGGGCGCTTTGTATACCGGGTGGCTGGCGTAGGTATCAATAAATTCCGAACTCGTCATGACTGAGGGTTATGTGGTGATGAATAGCTGCGTTATTGGCAGTCGCCAAAAAAGAGCCATCGGTAATAATTTGATGTAAACGGTTAATATCGTCCGCAAAAACACGGTCGTCGTTTATAAACGGAACGTATTGGCGCACAAAATCATGCAACGCCTCTACCACCGGTGTTGATTTTAATGGCCTGCGAAAGTCCATGGCCTGCGCCGCATAAAGCAGCTCGATGGCCTGTATGTATTCTATATTATCTAACACCGTATGCAGCTTGCGCCCGCTGATGGAACCCATGGATACGTGATCTTCCTGCCCTAATGAAGTAGGCACGCTATCGGCACTTGCCGGGAAACACAGGGTTTTATTTTCAGTAACCAAAGCAGCGGTAGTATACTGTGGGATCATCAATCCAGAATTTAATCCGGCATCATGAGTAAGCAGCTTGGGCAAACCGTAACGGCCTTCGCTCATCAGGTAGCAGCGCCTGTCGGCAATATTACCCAGTTCGGCGGCGGCCACGGTGGCATAGTCCAAGGGTAAAGCCAGCGGCTGGCCGTGAAAGTTGCCCCCACTAATGGTGTCATCAGCACTAAAAATAACGGGGTTATCGGTAACCGAGTTTAATTCAATTTCGGTAAGTTCTTTTAAATGCAGCCAGGCGTTGCGCGATGCGCCGTGTACCTGAGGCATACAACGTAACGAATAAGGGTCCTGCACCCTATTACAATTGATGTGCGAGGAGTTGATCTCTGATCCGTTTAATAAAGTAAACAGGCGGTCGGCAACCATTTTAGTGCCTTTAAAGGGGCGTAAAGCATGTATACGGGCATCAAAAGGCCTTACCGAGCCCATCAGCCCTTCTAAAGACATGGCGCCAATCAGGTCGGCACGGTTCAGGGCATCATCCAAACGCTCAACTGCTTTTATCGCGAAAGCTAATATAAATTGTGTGCCGTTTATTAAAGCAAGCCCTTCTTTAGGCCCTAACACCAATGGGGCCAGGTTATGTTTTTGCAGTACCTGTGCTGCAGGTTTGCGCTCGCCATTTTCATACACCTCGCCTAAACCTATTAAAGGTAAAAACAGGTGCGATAAGGGGGCCAGATCGCCGGACGCACCTACAGATCCCTTTTCGGGCACAAGAGGTATAATGTCGTTATCGATAAGCCAGATGATTCGCGTTAACGTATCCGGCGCAACTCCCGAGAAACCTTGTGCCAAAGCATGTACTTTGGTTATCAGCATCAACTTGGCTATTTCCTGCGGAATGGGCTTGCCCACCCCTACACTATGACTTTTAAGGATATTACTTTGCAGCAAACTGGTATCAGCCTCGGATATATGGGTATCGCATAGCGGACCAAAACCTGTATTAATGCCGTAAACCGGCTTTTGCGCATGAACGATTTTGGCAACCTCGCCCCAGGAGGCACGGATAGCTTTATCAGCATCTGCATCGATAATTCCCCTGGTTTTACCTGCTGCAATATCAAGGCAAATGCCAATGGTTAAATGGTTTGTGCCGTAGTTGAAAATGCTATTCATGATCGGCGGGTTTTAAATTAGCTGTTAACTTTTCGCTGATAACGGCAGACAGGTTGCTTGAACGAAAGGTATTTTCGACAGCCGTAATAGCAGGCAACAGTTGTTGCGATATGGCATCGCTATCCACCAGTTGGGTCATGGCCTGGCTGATGGCATCCCAAACGGGCAATATCTGCTTTAGTAATGCGCGGCCGCTATCGGTTAACGTAACCAGTTGCCTGCGGCCGTCGTCGGTACAGGTTGCGCTGGTAACCAGGCCCCGGTTTTTTAAATTGGTAATCAGCTGGCTTGCCGCCGGGTGCGATACCTCTATCTGTTCGCTCAGTTCCTTGATAGAAAGCGCGTCGTTTTTTGATAACAAATAAAACACCGGAAACCAACTGGCATCAAAATCTATCCCCTCATTTTGGTAAGCACGGTTAATTTCGGCCAAAAAAGCTTCGCTTAATCGCCTTAACCTGCTACCCAATACCAAATAACCCAGGCTTTGATATAAATTCATAACGCAATTTATATAAGTACTTATATAAATGCAAGAAATAGTTGGATTTTAATTTCACGCGCAAAAAATTTAGTTGCATCGATTATTTATATTTACAACACTGTAGTTAAACCAAAATGGCAACAAAAAAACCTTCTACTCAAAAAGAAAGAGAACCAACCCAACTGATTGTTGGAAAAGAATATTTTACGGATCAACTTAATTCGAGAATTCAACTTGGGAAGGAAATCCTAAATAGACAAATCCAAACTATGCCCCAACTAAATGAAAGTAAAAAGGACTATTATAATTGGGACGACTATAACTCTGAATTATTAAAACAATTCTTTAACAATGAACATAATGAGTATAAACAGAGATATGATACGGTTAACACCTTATATGGCTTTTTAGGTGGAAATGACGAGAACCAAGTTGAGGAATTTGTAAACAAGCTAAAGAACAAAATCGATAACCTAAGTCAACTCGTTGAAAAAGTGGACCTAATGAAATCTCAAGTCCCAAATCAAGTAGTAGTAAAGGAGGAAAGAGTTTACGATAGCACTGTTACGAATAATGATGTTTTTATTGTACACGGTCATAACAACGAAATAAAAATCAACGTCGCAAGAACTCTTGAAAAACTTGGTCTAAATCCAATAATATTGCATGAACAGGCAAATTCCGGGAAAACAATAATAGAAAAGTTTGAAGAACATTCTAAAGTGGGATTCGCCATAGTGCTTCTAACAGATGACGACCTTGGAAAGGCAAAAAGGGACGAAGACTTAAATTACCGAGCCAGGCAAAATGTCGTTTTAGAGCTTGGTTATTTCATTGGTAAACTTGGCCGAAATCGTGTATGTCCTCTATATACTAAAGGAGTAGAATTACCAAGCGATTTATACGGACTTTTATATGTTGAAATTGACCCTAATGAATATTGGAAAATTAATATTGCCAAGGAGTTGAAAGCTGCAGGATATGATGTTGATGTAAATAAGATTATATGAGTTAGGCCCTCATTTTAGTAAAGAAACAAGCTGCTTGATGAATGTATCTTTTACTTCAACCGGCATATCATTGCTATCGAAAATAATTTCAACGCTAACCAAATACCGTTCACCAGTGGGTAATTCCTTGGTGTAGTACTCGCCATCGCCTTAGTATTTTGCATAAAATGGGTTTCCAAGTTCAAAGGCGCGCTGCCTTCCCAGTTCGTGAATGTTATCAATATTTGATAACAATTTTTCTAAAAAAACAGGTCTTTCCATGGAGTGCCATTTGATCTGCTAATTACAAATCACATCGAATTTACGCAATGTTTAAGAATATTGGACCAGTACATTCATTGAATTTAAAAAATGCAGAACATTTAGGATTCAAAACCATCACTATATTTCATATCTAAACTATGGTTTACCCCGCTGCGTTATCCTGCCCCTATTCATCTGCCGGTTGCCAAAGCTCAATAATGTTGCCTTCCGGATCCAGTACATGGACGAATTTGCCATAGTCATATTCGGCAATCTCATCTACAATAGTCACCTTGTCCTTTTTTAGCTCCTCAACCAGCGCAACCAGGTTTTCTACCCGGTAATTAATCATAAACGGCTTTGCCGAGGGATTGAAATACTTGGTATCCTGCGGAAACGTACACCAGGATGTTGATCCTGTTTTCGACGGATCATCGGCCTCGCGCCACTCAAAGGTTGTTCCGTATTCACCGGAAGGCAACCCAAGGTTTTTGGTATACCATTCATTCATACTTTGCGGATTCTCGCATTTAAAAAATACGCCGCCTATGCCTGTTACTTTTTTCATATTTAAATGTGTTATAAGATTATGCCGGTACAAAATGGAATAAAATCAGGTATTGCACTATCAGTCTATACATTAAAACCAGTTAACGCCGGTTAAGTATTTTGGTATATGCAACCTTCAAGGCAATTTCCTTCTATTCCGGCACATTACCAAATCTGTTTTAAAATCTACTGTTAATGCCCATGGCGATGTTAGTTTAAAAAAAACAACTGATTGTGAAGGCTCAAAATGCTGGCTATAGGCCATTTGTCAAAAAACTTTCCTGTCAATTCATTTTTACTCCGCATAATATTTAACTAATTTTATATAACCAAAAACCTATGTTATTATGGATAAGATAGCCGCTCCTGAACCTCTATCAGAAAACAAGCTGGAGGTTGCCTTAATTAAACCGTTTGATAGCATCGCGCTCGCATTTTCAGGCGGTGGCTTTCGGGCGGCATCCTTCGCGTTGGGTGTATTATCATACCTCGACAAAGTAAAATTTGATGATTCCGCCGATGAGCTTTTTGGACAAAGCCTGTTGCAAAAAGTTAGCTACATGTCGTCGGCATCGGGCGGCACCATAGCAACCACGCTGTATGCCCTGTACAACAGTAAGGGCAAAAGTTTCGGCGATTATTATAGCAAACTTTTAACGGCACTAACCGGCGATGAACTGTTAAAACACGCGATGGAAATGCTGGCCGATAAAAAGTACTGGAAAACCAGGGAGCTTAAAAGCCGTAATATTATTAACGCGTTTGCACTGGCTTACGATAAATATTTATTTGATCATGCCAACCTTGAATCGCTTTGCCATGACGGGGCGCCCGGTAAACACTTACAGGAAGTTTGCTTTAATGCCACCGAGTTTTTTACAGGCCAATCTTTCAGGCAGGATATCAAACTGGTGCCTGATGCCGGTAAAGACCCCTATTTCACCTACGGCAATATGGTTATATACCTGGATGAAAAAACAGCAGGTAAACTAAAACTGGGCGATATACTGGCCGCATCGTCGTGCTTTCCGGCAGGTTTTGAGCCTATAGTTTTTCCAGATGATTTTACGTATCCCGGCCTGTACCCGGCAGACCTAAAAAAGGCACTTACCATGCTGCCGCAAACCGGCGATAAACAGGAAAAGGAATTTATAAGCAAGAAAAACTTTGGGCTGATGGATGGCGGCATTGCCGATAACCAGGGCCTGCAAAGCATGATGTATGCCGATGGCCGCCGCACCCGGCACGAAACCGACCTGCGGCCTTTCGATTTCCTGATGGTTAATGACGTGGGCAGTCATTTTATTACGCCTTATGTAATGCCCGAAGTAAAAAAGGGCTGGGAGCTATCCATAAGGGGATTGATGCTGATAGCCGCGGCGGTTATTGCCATATTATCGGTGGGCGCCTGGTACGGTGTAAAACACAATTGTGCTTTATTAACAATAGGTTGCTCGTTACTCACTACCGTCCCTTTAATTTTTTTGGTAGCAACGCTTTATTTGAGGCAGCAGTTGTTAGGCGTTGCCAATTCGGCATTGATATTAAACTTTAAAAAGAATTTTACCGAACGGATAATTACCGTGCTGGTTGGCTATTTTGCAAAAACACCCTTAAGCATCATTAAACAAATGATAAGCGCAAGGGTACAATCGGTGCTGATGCTTAACCTGAGTATATTTTTAAAGCGGATAAGACAGCTGCTTTACAATAAATTTTACTTTTCGCCGCAGTGGAAAAACCGGGGCAAGGGTAACCATATTTATGACCTTTCTTTTTCAAACAACATTAACCGCGAAGCCAATGATGGCTACCACTCGCCAACGCCTCCTATACTCAACCCCAGCCGCGATATCCAGATTGTTGCCCAGGTGGCTTTCGATATGGGTACTACGTTGTGGTTTGACAAACAATCTACCGAGCAAGAGCATAGCGAAGCCTGTATCATAGCCTGCGGGCAGTTTACCACCTGTTATAACCTCCTGCAACATATTATGAGGCTATTGGCCATAAAACCGGAAGATGCCCCTTTTGATAATAAATACCGTAACCGGTTAATAAAATTAGAACAACAAATGCTGGCAGATTACGATGCATTTAAAACCAACCCGTTTTTTTATTACAACCAATCGGGGGTAGATTTTAAGGTACCAGGCTTTAAGGAGGTTACAATGAAGGAAATTCCATTTCCGGAGGATTGGAAGGTGGATAATATTGAAACTGCCGATGTAATTAAGTAAAAAAACTGATCATATGCCGGGTATTCACCTGATACTTAATTTGGCTTTCGCGGCATCCATCAGATTAATTCCGTCCGAAGCGACAAAAGCAACAATTAGCCTGTTGTTTTTTGACGAATCTATCACATAGCTGATTCCGTTTTCTTTGGCTATTTCGGTAAGTGCTGATATTGCTTTATCCGACACAGGCTTATATAGTTCCTTCGATTTTGCTTCGACCTTCTTAATGGCATCATCCTGGACGTCTTGCATCCTTTTTTGAATGGCCTGAAACTCTTTCCCAATAACATCACGAAGAGAATCTGTCAATTTAGGATATCCATCGCAACAAGGAAACCTATCGCTATATTCATTCATCATGGCTGTCAGTTGGTCTATAAATTGCTTTTGGTAAGCTTCTACCTGCTTTTTAACATCTTTAGTCTCCGGCATTTGCGCTATCAAAGCCTTAAGATCAATATAACCTATTTTTACCTGGGCAGAGGCGGCGTTACTTCCCAATATCAAGCTTAATGAGGTGATTAAGAAAATCAACGGCCTTTTCATATAAAACAAAGATATATTGCATTTCCCCTGGGAACTGGCCCAATTATGTTAAATTCTGTTAATTCGATCTGAAATAAAATCCGCTGCCTTAATGTAACTTTGCCCGATGATTTTAGAGGTAGAAGAAGAATTTATTGTTGGCGAGGATACATTTCTGGATAGCGTTGTCCCCGATTCATCGCATGGGGTTGTTTTTGAGGATGACCTTACAACAGGATATTTTTACGCGATAGGGAAAATGCCGGGGCAGGCTATCCTGGATGCCGTGCACATTTATAACGTAGCCGATGTAACAGATAAAGCTATCCCCTGCAATATTAAAATAGCCTGGACCGACGACTGGCAATTGGCCTCGTTATTAATCAATAACTACTGCCACGCCATATTTGATTTTAAAAACAAAGTTGGCTATTCGCGCAATGCCTTCCCACCGAGTAATGGCAAATGGAGAACTGATAATGACCGAACTGTTTTGACGGACGAGTTGATAGATGAGTTGTTGATGGGGAAATAATACCTTTAATTGCAGGTAATTTATGGTGTAAAAACGTCAATCACTTCTTTACCTGCTATTGCAAGTTGTTTCGTATCCTTGTTAAACACAATCTGCACCAAGTTCTCTTTGTTTACAATACTTGAATTTTGTTTGCCACTGTAAACCGATTCATCTTTATCTATAACTTCTCCGGTATTGATGTTAATAATTTTAGGATACAGATAGGTATCCCAGGAACGCTCGCCATCAATGGCAAACAGGTTGCCAAATTCTACATTTATTTTTACGGGGGTTGATAATTGCTGGGTGGCTATATCCCAAACTGCGATATGCTTGGATGGAAAAATAATATTTTCATCATCGTATACCTCATCGCCAGATCCAATAAGGATTTCTGTATTGTTAATAAAACTTGCTGTTTCCATTTCAACACTAATATGGGTGAACGATATTAGTTGATCTAACAATAAAGGATTTTTAAGACAGTCATTAACCTTGTAAATATAAACTTCATCCATAGGATGCCAAAGCCAGCCTTTACTCAATAAATGTTTGCCATCGGGACTTACTTCCAATCTTGAATGGAAAAAATCCTCAGCCTCTCTGCCCGGAACCTCGGTTATTAGTTCACCGGTTTCCACATTTTCAAAATCAAGCCTGCAATATTCTTTGGGGCAATGAACAAGATAGGTCACTTCATCTACTGTCACAAATGCAGCAGGATATTCATAAGCTTCGGCAAAGTAATAAGATCTGTTTATTTCCCTTAAAAGTTCTCCATTTTTTAATAACAACCCTTTGGTGCCAAGCTTTTGATAGATAAAAGCATATTGGCCGTCGGTAGTATTAATAGAACCATCAAAATTAAATGGAAAATATGAGCTGTTTCTTTTTGTACTTCCATCCATCGAATATTGATTGCCGCCAGCGGCCCAATCAACAATCTTATCATTTAGCCATGAAATAGTATTTAAGCGTTCGGCCGTAAGTGTAGTTCTCGTCATGATGTATAATTTTCGTGGTCTACCCTACTAACAAAAGCGTCACAAAAACACCGGTCACCGTAACTGCACCACCTATAAGCGCTGCAAGCAGCGCCCGCCATATGGTATATACGCCACCGCCGGCGGCAAAATGAGCCTTCATTTGTGCTCCTATGAGCTGTTGCGCCAATATATAGGCAGCCCAGCTATAAGCCAGGGGAATTATATATGTTGGTACCTTCTTAGTATCGGGCAGCATGAATACCACGCCGAATAATACTATTGTTGCAAGAACGCCAAGCACAATGGCTATTTTTGACTTTTTGTCTTCGTTAAAAGCCCGGTAATTTTCGGATATGAGGTAGCCGGCAATTATTGGCCCGCCCAAAAAGGTAGCCACCTGGATAGACCGGAGCGTATATATCTTTTGTGTAGTTACATCTACGAAGAGTGATTTTTCTTCCTGTTCAAGGATTTCCATGCGGTTTAGGAATTAGTGTGGTTTATTTATATCACGCTAATATATTAAAATTTAGCCTGATGCAAAAAACGTTATTCCTAAACAGCAGCAGTAAAAAAACGGCCTAAAGCATCAAAGCGGCCTCCTCGGTCTTTTCTGTTTTTCGTTTGATGTATGCGGGTTTACCTTTTGATATTGATTTTTGGGTGTAAAGGATTTTTTAAAAGGTTGCTTTGGAGGTTCCGGAGCGGGCCGTTTGTCGTCGGCTAAGCGTACGCTGATTTCACGATCGTCAATTGTTGCGCCGTTTAATGCATCAATAGCCCTGATTGCACCGGGCTCGTCTGCCATATTAATAAAGCCATACCCTTTGCTTTGGCCTGTATCAATGTCGGTAATGATCTTTACTTGTTCAACCTGGCCATACAGGGTAAATATCTCGAGTAATTCGATCTCCTCCATATCGCGGGGTATACCCACAATAAATAATTTAACCATTCTTTTTATTGATGAATTACAAATCTATGTATTGCTATTATCGTTTATGCATTTTGTTAAAGCAATGCCATTAAATATTGCTTTTTTTAACTGGCAATTTAAATTTATTCTCGTCATTAATAAGGTGTCATTACTCCCTCATCTTCTTCAGTTCCCGCAGCATCATCCCATAATCCATTCGCCTTACCATGGCGTTGATTGTGCTGGCTATCCGGTTGGCGCGGGTGGCGTCGGTTTTGGCGCTATCTATCCACTTTATAAAATAGCCGCGGTGGCTTTCGGCAAGGCTATTAAAAAAAGCCTCGCCCTCGGGCTCGTATTCAAAACATTCCAGCAGGTCGGCAGGTATCGCAAATTTAAAATCATCATCGGGTTCAAGCTGCGCGCGCAGCATGGCGCCGCGGCTTTTGTGCAGGGCTTTGCAAACATCTTTTTTCAGCGCCATAATAAAGTTGCCCTCGCCCATGGGCATCAGGGCCATGCCGCGCACGTCCAGGTTATCGAGTTTGCCCTTCACCCGGAAAGATTTTTTATTCCCGGGCTTCATTTCCTGTGCAATATCGGCCGGAATTTCAATATAAGTCCAGCCGGTTTTTTCGCCCTGTTCAGCAAATTGCAAAATAATGGTAGTAAAATCAACCATAGCGTGGTATATATTATATTTCTGTTGCTAAATATTTAATAAAAAATACCAATTGTTAAATGTTTGTTAAATCGTACAAATCTATTGATTTAGCTGTAACGAATGGAATAGTGCCGCTGTCTTATAGATATAAATTAAAAAACAAATAACCTCCAAACAACAACAATATGAAAACCTTAAAATCAATAATCGCAGCAGTAGCTTTAGTAATAGTATGTGGCGCAGCCAAAGCAAACGTAAATGCCGAAGGCGACAACCTGACCCGCAATTTCGCAATAAATACTTATGTAGATGCCATGACCCGCGGCAAAATTCAGGGCCTTGGCGATGTGGTTGACCAATCGGCCAAATTTAATATGTTACGTGGTAAAAACGTATTAAGCTTTACCAAAAACGAAATGATTGAGTCGATAAAATCAAACAAAAATATCGAGCAAAATTGTACCACCAGTACCACCATTATGGAAAGTAACTCCGACATGGCCGTTGTAAAAGTAGATATGCAGTTTGACGGCTTTGTGCGCACCAACTACGTAACCGTTGCCAATACCGGCAAAGGCTGGAAAATTACCAACGTATACAGCGTTTTTAAATAAAAAAGAGAGTTTTAGTTTAGTGTTTATAATGTAAGTAAGTATAGGCCCCGCCAGGCGGGGCCTTTTTTATTGCACACGAATGAGGCGAATTTATAAACACGAATGGCACGGATTTATTCGAATTGCACGAATTGCCTGTGCATCATGTATTGGAATTTACATAAACATTCGCTTAAACGCTGGCTAAAACTCACCCGGTCGAGGCTACGCCCGACCACCCTCTCTTCACCTGCGGTGGAAAGAGGGTTTATTTTTAAATAATTGATAATCAAATATTTATTTTAGGAACAACTCTAAAACCCTCTTTGCGGCGCAGCCGGAGAGAGGGTGGTCGGGCGTAGCCTCGACCGGGTGAGTAGTTGCCGCCATGCGATTACTTCATTGTCCCTTAGGGTAACTTTTTTACCGCACCAATGGCCTCAGCACCTTTTCCCATTTATCATAGCCTTTCGGGTTCAAATGCAGGTAATCGCTTTTAAACAGGCTACTATCGGGCTGGGTTGTGCCGGGCTTGTAGATGGCCGGCACTAAATCTACATAATGGCTCTTAGGCTTATTCTTCAGGTAGGCTTTTATCAACCCATTAGCTTTATACACTTCGGCGTAATATTTGGCGCGCGACGGGCTTGGCTTTACCGACATATAATAAACCTCGGCTTTGGGCAGCTCCCTATGTACCAGCATCCATAGCTTACTAAACTCATCGGCTACAAACTGCCCGGATTTCCCGGCTGCGATGTCATTTTCACCGGCATAAATAAATATTTTGCGGGGGCTATAAGGCATCATGATATAGGGTGTATAATAATCAACCAATTGCTCAATGGTGCTGCCGCCAACGCCGCGTTTAATAATGGGCTTACCGGCAAAGCGTTGTTCCAGGTCGGCCCAAAGGCGGATGGATGAGCTGCCTATAAATAAAATGCCGTCCTTCTTGGGGAAGCTGATGCTATCCTGGTGTTTAAAGGCTCTGATCTCGTTATCAAACGGAAACCCTTGCTGCGCAAACAAATTAGCTGTAAAGGCACAGCCCATCAGCAATAAAAACAGTTTTAATTTCATGGTTTATGTAGTAAGGCGCTCTTCAAAAAACAAAAAGGGCAGTTGGTTTTCAATGCCTTGTATTACCCAAACAGGCCCCTGCTGTGCATATAATATAATTTTGATGGGCTTGTTCTGTTTTTTTTCAACTTCGGCCAATACCTGCAGGCACGATCCGCATGAGGTTACCGGGCGGGTGAGCTCAAATTCATCAGTCTGGGCAGTCACGGCCATGGCTTCCACCGGGTCGTTGGGGTGGTTGGCCCCCCAATAAAACAACGCAACCCGCTCGGCGCATAATCCCGAAGGATAGGCTACGTTTTCCTGGTTGCTGCCATAAATAATTTTGCCGCTTTGCAACCGCAACGCCGCCCCTACCCTGAACTTCGAGTATGGCGAATGGGAGTTTTTTAATGCTTCGGCTGCTTCAAGACACAGCCTGTAATCTGTTTTATCCAATTGTTCAATAGAATCGTATTCGTCGAATGCTATTTTAATTTCGTGGTTAGTCATAATTATAACCCCTCAAAAAAAGAAGGGGAAACAAGATAAGAATTATTTGCGAAATAAGTTTGGTTTGTGCAGGAAAGTGTGTAGAAAGTTGCGGACAATACCATCCAATCATGCTCTTTGGGCGTTTCCCCGTTGGTAGAAACGGGGCCAGGCCTTTCATTCATACTGCACAGGCATTAGGAGCGGCCCGCACATGACCTTTTGGCCGGTATCCATTGCAGTCCTTAACGCGGGGAAATTTGTCTGAACTCGGATTAAGCAGATTTATCAGATTACAGGATTTTGCATACTTCAGAACTAAAACAATCACAAGTCCCCATCGCTCCGCTCTTTACACAAGACTTGCGCCAAGTAGGGGGCTATTGGAAACACAGATCACCCATCCCGCAAAAAACTAAACGCAAGACCTGAGCTAAAAAAACGACGCCGTCAAACAACATATAAATATTATATTGCGATATGAGTTGGAGTACACTATTTAATGATTTTTTAATGGGTAAGCCCGACGCTATTCAGGCGATTTTCTCTATCCTCGGTTTTTTTGCTACTATTACTGGAATAATATTCGTTGTAATGTCTTTTAACAAGCAGGAAAAAATAAATAAGCTCCAAACTAAAATTAATAAATACTCCTTGGAAAAAGATAGACGTTCTATTCGACCGCGTTTCGCATTAACTTCAGAGATGCCAGACGAATACGGGTTTCGGCTTAATAATTCGAGAGCGTTGAATGTACTTTTAAAGGAATTTCATGGTGAAGAAAATGAGCATTGTATACTACGCGTAAAACGAGACTACGTTGAGGTTGGTGAAATTTTTCATGAAGTGCAGACTCTCGTTGGCGGTAATCCGCCAGATATAGTTAATCCAAAAGGCAAACAAAAACAATATAACATAGAATTTGAGGATGAAGACGGCAGGTTATACGCCCAAGACGTTTATTACGAATTCGGCATAAGTATCACTTTCCCTATGCTTCTTGATTAATCCTCATTTTCATTTGGTGCTCCTCCCTTTGGCGCAGGCTTGTGCGGCTAACTTGAGGATTCATCAGTATTGAATTTTCGCAGCAAGTCAGAAATAATTGACTTTGGTATAGATGGATACTTTTTCAAATGCTCGATAGTTAAATCTGATAATAAAATATCAGGATAGTCCTCTCTTATTTGTTTGATAACAATTGAATAGTCCGGCTTAATCCATTGAATTAGTTCGTAAGCCTTCTTATATTTTGGATTATCGTTCAAAGTTAATTTATAGGCATTTATAACGTGGGGTTGGAAATTGTACCTGTCTAACATCTCGAACTGAAAGCTTGTTGCAATCCCTTCTTCAAGGAAATTAACTTGCTCTTTTGTGGTTGGAAATAATAAGTGAACCAATTCGTGTGAACATTCAAAAAGAAGGTTGGGAAAACTTTCAAGTGTGCTTTCAGAAAGATATATTGTATATCCTTCAATAGAATCCCCGCAGAGTTCCGGTTGAGTTTGAGTAAACCAACATTCCAGACCATTAAACTTAGCAGGGTTCCTTTTTCCGAATTTTTCTTCGGCAACCTTTAAAATATCGATGGCCAACTTATTCCAATCATGCACCATATTCAAAGATAAATATTTTCCACGCTCTCTTGGCGTCTGTCAGATGGATTGAGTACGGCTGACTTGTGCCCTTGGAAAAGCTCTTTTGTCTGAACCAGAATTAGCAGAATTTCAGCTGCGTATGTTTCATAAATAAGAAGCTCTCGTCTTCCCCAATGTGTCAGCAGAACAGCTTCGGGCGAAAACGGCCAAAACAATGGTGGGTAGTGCGGTGGCAGGGCATAGGAAGTTTTTGCAGGTGCGGGGGATAAAGCGCACCGGGGCAAAATAATTCCAGCCCAGGTTTTGGCCGTTTTGCAGGGCAAAGGCCCCGAGCGCAAAGAAGCATTTCTGCTGACTTGAATTATTCGCTGTCGTTTGTTTTTTATAGGTGCTCATTATCTCGCTACGCTCGGTCTTTTTGTCCTTTTTGTTTCAAGACAAAAAGGATTAGGCCCCCGCGGCCATGAGCGGGCCGATGTTGTAGCCTCTACAAAGTAATTTCGTAACCCACAAAACATCGGGCATAGTTCAGAGATTGCTTCGTGCCTCGCAATGACATGATTATAATACGTTGATTATCAAATGTATTTTTTATTCCCCTCTCGAGAGGGGGCGCGGTAGGAGGTGCGTTGGCAGGGGTGTGTTTTTCCGCGTTTCATTGCGCATGCATAACACACCCCTCCGCCCCTCTCAAGAGGGGAATCGCACTTTTCCACCGCTTTTTAAAAGGAAGCGCAAATCTGATGGTCCCAGAATAACCCCATTTGCAACCATGTCATTACTGTTTTTTCAGCCGAAGCTGATGGATACTCGCTATGACATAGTTTTCGCTCAGCTAAATCGTTCCCTGAAACGTAAATAGTTCATTAAACCCCTCCCTGCCTTTGCGCCCATTTCTATCGCGCCCCTCCCGAGGGAGGGAACTGCTTTGTTCATCCAAATTATGGTCAGGAGATGGGCTTTTTTATTTCTGTAGCTGGTTTTCTATGCCGGAAAATCTCCTGCTTAATCCTAAAGAAAGCGTAGATCAGCAGGGTTAAACCCAGGATCCAAAACAGGGCGTAAAAATTTCTTAACTTCTCCATTTAAAACAAATATCGGCTAATAAATATAATAATTGAATTTAGGTGATTGGGGTTTAGGCCAGGGATTTCACTTTAAAACAGGAGGCACCTACGGGAGCCCAAAAACCATTGCTTTTTTTACCACAAACACGGTACTCCGCCGGAATTATAAAAATCTGTAAATGCATAGCAAGATTGTTCTAAACCCCGGAACTTTTTCAGAACGATTTAGCAGCCACCGATTATAGCGGAGTCACGTGTTTATAGCGTTTGCACCCTCCCGCAAATTGGCTCCGTAGGTGCCTCCTGTTTCCCGTTAATTTCAAAGTGGTGCGCGTTGAATTTCGCAAACAAGGGACACAAATTGCTAAATCGTTTTTTCAACAAAAAAGCAACCCATGCAACAAAATGCATTTGATTGCCCTCCCCCCATAACTATCGACTCCTTTACCTGGGCCGGTCGCCGTTTTTTTCCCAAAACAGCGTTTCCTTGTCCGTAAAAATCACCTCTTCAAAAAGAGTTAATGAATATTTTAGAGCTATTGTTCCAAAACAAAAATCCAGTTTTAAATTTGTTGATTTATTGAAAAAATAAACCACGTTTGGCAGGTGCTTAACAGGGTGCCGGAAGGTGCCGGCGAGGGTTGACAAGGGGCTGGCAAGGGTGCGGCAGGTGCATTTGAAGGGAGAGTGTTTTTATATAACAATCTGATTATCAATAGAATTATTTTTCAACACGTACTTTTTTTATATACAAACCTATAGCTAAATACAAATGCAAATACCGCACTGTATTTGCAGCTCGTTATTTTATTTATTATATTTGAGTAGGCGGTTAAGTTGAGTGTTTATAAGCTCCAATATCCACACATAGCGCCCCGTGATTAGATGCTTCGTACCTGCCTATGACAGGGAGGAGAGACATATTTCTCCGCGACTTGTTTTTGTTCCTGATATTAATTACTTGATACTGTATAAGAACTCACATTACTATAATCAATATTAGTTACCACGCTATAATCCGGTAAAAAAGTATTTTCACTGCTCAGGGCCATGTCCAGTTCAAAACTGGCGGGATATGGGGTGTTCAGCAGGCTGCCTTTTGGGATATAGGGGAACAGTTCGGCATAAGTTTGTATCTGGCTGTGGTTAATGCGCCGGTAAATGAACATGCGGTGCAGATCGCAGGGCTTGGTGAGGCCGGCGGCACCTATCATCTGGATAGCGCTGCCTACCGTTGCCTTGTGGAAGTTGGCTACCCGTACCTTTTTATCATCGACTACCAGGCCGCGCATCAGGCTTTTATCCTGGGTAGCTACGCCGGTTGGGCAGGTATTCATGTTACACTCCAGCGCCTGGATGCATCCCAGGGCGAACATCATGCCGCGGGCGCTGTTACACATATCGGCGCCAATGGCAAAGTTTTTCACCAAATCGAACCCGGTAGCTACCTTGCCCGATGCGATGAGCTTAATATGTTTTTTAATATCGAACCCGGTAAGGGCATCATATACAAAGGCCAAAGCCTCGCGCAGGGGCATACCTACCGAGTTGGAAAACTCCAGCGGGGCGGCACCGGTGCCACCCTCTCCCCCATCAACGGTAATAAAATCGGGGTAGATGCCGGTTTTAACCATGGCCTTGCAAATAGCCAGAAATTCGCTTTTATGGCCCACGCACAGTTTAAAACCGATGGGCTTGCCGCCGGACAGGTCGCGCAGTTTTTTGATAAAAGTGGTTAAACCAATAGGATCGCTAAAAGCGGTATGATATGGCGGCGATACTACATCCTGCCCCATCTCTACCAAACGAATCCGGGCAATCTCGGGCGTTACCTTGGCTGCCGGCAAAATACCGCCATGACCCGGCTTTGCACCTTGCGAAAGTTTGATCTCGATCATTTTTACCTGCGGGAGCACGGCGCGCTGGGCAAAAGCGTCATAATCAATAGTACCATCCTTATGGCGGCAGCTAAAATAACCGGTGCCTATCTGCCAGATAATATCGCCGCCGGGCTGCAGGTGGTGATCGCTCAGGCCGCCTTCGCCGGTGTTGTGGGCAAAGTTATCCAGTTTGGCGCCCCCGTTAAGGGCAAGTATAGCGTTCTCGCTCAACGAACCAAAACTCATGGCTGATATGTTGAATACACTCGCCATATAAGGCTGCTTACAATCGGGCCCGCCAACTTTTACGCGCGGGGCCATATCCAGTTTATGATGATCAATAGCCCCGATGCTGTGGTTAAGCCATTCGTAGCCGTTCTCGTAAACGTCAAGCTCGGTACCAAAGGGGCGGGTATCATCAACCATTTTGGCACGCTGGTAAACTACACTACGGTTTTGACGGTTGAACGGGGTACCGTTGGTATCACTTTCCACAAAGTACTGGTATATTTTGGGGCGCAAATCCTCCATTAAAAACCGAAGGTGGCCAAACACCGGAAAATTACGCACGATGCTGTGCTTCTTTTGCACCAGGTCGTAAAAACCAACGGCATAAACAGGCACCATAATCACAAACGACCAGGCCGCGGGTTTCCAGATGATAGTCCACCCGGCAAGGGCGGCAAATATGATGAAGAATGAAACGATAAAGAGCTTTCTCATTGGACGGTTAAATTGGTATGAAGCTGGTGTTATATTATATAAAAGTAGATTTTAATTTAAACAATGGCGCAATTGTATGGTTAAACTGGTAATTCAACGTCGGCAAATTGTAATTCAATGTCTGAGAATTGTAAATTAGTAATAATAGATGTTTAAACATCTAATTTTGTATTATCTTTGTATCAACAAAAAAAACAAATATCATGTCAACACAAACAGCAACAAAATGGGTTATCGACCCAATGCATTCAGAAGTACAATTTAAAGTAAAACATTTAGTTATATCAACCGTGAGCGGTTTTTTCAAAAGCTTTGCCGGTGAGTTAATCACAGATAACGACGATTTTGAAAATGCCGAGATAGACTTTACGTTAGATATCGACAGCATCGATACCAACCAAACTCAACGCGACGAGCACTTGAAATCGGCTGAGTTTTTTGATGCGGCAACCTATCCAAAAATCAGCTTCAAATCAACTTCATTTACCAAAACCGGTGATGATGAATATGCTTTAAAAGGCGATTTAACCATCAAAGACGTAACCAAACCAGTATCGTTAGATGTAGAATTTGGCGGTTCGGCTGCTGATTTTTATGGTAACACCAAAGCTGGTTTCGAAATCAGCGGTAAAATTAACCGTAAAGATTTTGGCCTTACCTGGGATGGCGTTACCGAAGCCGGCTCAATTGTAGTAGGCGAAGACATCAAACTGTTAATTAACGTTCAGTTTGCCAAACAAGCTTAATTGTTTGAATGCTGTTGCTGTGTTTTAATAATTAAAATGCCGCTGTTGTTAAGTATACGTAACAGCACGGCATTATTGAAAACAGCAAAGCAATACAAACTTTAAATAAAAAGCCATCCCGGAAAAGGATGGCTTTTTTGCGTTGGAGGGAGGATCAATATTCGATGCAACAAACAGCGCTGGCATGCTGAGCTCCGCGGAAGCATTGCGGGCAAAGGCCTCTCCACGCGTCCTTCGACAGGCTCAGGAGGACAGGCCTACCCTCCTTTAAAATAAACTTGTCTTGCTGAGTTGTAAAATTTCGCCAAACTATGAATGGGAATGACAAAAAGGTAAAAGACTGTCATGCTGAGGTACGAAGCATCTATTCGCGAACATTTCTGGTGTTACGCTTGGCTTAGAGTAGATGCTTCGTACCTCAGCATGACAGTATCTTATTATACAAAAAGATAAACTTACTTCCCCGCCGTTGTATCCCGCTCCACCAACTCCATACCGCATTTGGTGCACGTGCCAGGTTTATCAAAAGCTAAATCGGGGTGCATGGTGCAGGTATATTTACTCTTCGTTTTTACTCCGGTTTTAGTATCCGGGCTGCTGCACGACGTAATGCTGCTTAAACCAAATGCGGACAGTGCCAATATGATGATTAATTTTTTCATGGTTATTTATTGTTTATAAATGAAGCAAAGCCAAACAAAGATACCACCAGCACCCCTAAAGCGGCAAGCATACTCACGATGTCGCGGATATTTTTGCCGGCCCAGGTCATCCCGAAGTATTTATGCAGAAAGATAAAGGAAAGTCCCTCTGCCCTATCTACACCCGTTACTTTGGTGGCTAGTTTAGATGTGGAGGTCTCGATGTACCAGTTATCGCCATTAGGATAGCTCACCCGCTCAACGGGCAGGCGTTTATTGATAAAACCATATTCGTTATCAAATTGCGTCACCTGGTGCACCGTAACCCGACCATAATACTTCCCAGCTTCTAACCGGGGCTGATAGTAGGTACTCAGGAACCGGGCATAATCCTCATCGGCATTAAGCTGCTCTTTACCAGTGATGGTGTTAAAATAGACTATCTCCTTTTGGTCATCGGTCGCCTGGTAATAGGTATTGCCGCCGAAACTAACCACCCCCACTTTGCGGATAAGGCTATCGGCCAGGGGTAGTGTTAAGTTGGATATGCCCAATTGTCCGCGTTGAATCACCTGCCCGTAATCAGGCTTAACCGGCCCACTGTTGTGAAGCTTTACGGCCAGGTGAAACGCACCGCTAATCACGAAGGTGAACATCACAAAGGATACGATAAGCCCTATCTGCCTGTGAAACCGGTGCAGGAATCGCTTGTCGTCATCTCCCCTGGTTTTTCGGTTTTGGGCGATGGTTTTAAACTTCTTCCACATCAACCCATAAACCGTTAACCCGCTGATAAGTGCAAACAGCATGATACTCATGATAACGAGCAAAACCACGTTACGGAAAGTATCGCCACCCCAGCGGGCCAAAAACTGCCAGGTATGAAACTCCTCAAACAAGGATAAAAATGCCTTGCGGGTGTTGTTATTAAATGTACCCATGCGGCTTTGCCCGGTCTCTACATAAACGTCCATACCATCGGGCCTGTCGAAAGACACTTTGAATACAGGTAACAAATGGTTAATAGGCTGATACTCGCTATCAAAACTACGCTGAAGGCTAATTTGGATGGCAGATATGCTATCCTGCACAAAATAGCGGGCCAGGTATTCGGCATAGTCGGCATCGCCATGCGGTAATAATACGCCATCGGTTGCCGAATAGTAATTATATGTACTATCTACCCCAAGTACCTGGTAAAAGGTGCCTTTTTTAAAGTTGATGAGGCCAAAGTTCCTCAACGCGGTGATATGATTGCGGTCCATTACCTGCTGAATGGTAAGTACCGGCTTCATTTTGCTTTGTGGCAAAGGTTTAAAGATCTCACGCGCAATCGACGGTCTGAACCAGTTGGACATGAACGGATGCGATAGCCCGCTCAACGTCCAGAAGATAACCGGGATAAGGGAAGTTAAACCCAGCACCCGGTGCCATTTATAAAAGTTGCTTTTTACTGATGATGATGCCATGAGTCAATATTTTGAAAATGAATAACTGATACCCAGGGTATAAGTACGCGGTGCCGCGGCATTATAGGTATCGCCATACCGGTTGCTGGTTACCGTGGTGGCGTACAGTTTATTGGTTAAATTTAATACATTAAACCAGATGCCCGCCCCTTTTAGCACACTGCTTTTAACATCGTAACCTAAACGCAGGTTACAAATATTATAACCGCTATAAGTTTTGGTATTTGCCGGGTTGGTATAGTACTGGTTAATGTGTTGCCACTCGCCTGCTATCCTGACGCTCTGCAGATAGGCCGGCTTGTAGGTAAGTTCGGAATTGGCAATCCAGGCAGGCGCGTTACTCATGCGATTGCCATCGTATTTAATCACAGTGTTGCTGCCTGTGCTATAGTTTGCAACCACCTCGCTATAATGCACATACGTATGCCTGGCATTGGTGCCGCTAAACCTGAAGGTTAGCTCATTAACTGGTGCCAGTGTTAACGAGTACTCAATGCCACGATGGTGGGTAGCACCCGCATTCTGGTTCTGCGTAGTGTTATCTGGCAAAAGCTGGCTGATGATTTCGTTACGGCCTTCCAGGTCAAACAAACTCATTTCAAAGTACAGCATTTTGTTAAAGGCCGAGAACCAGCCACCTACCTCGTAGTTATCAAAAGTAGCTTGCTTTAAGGGAGTTAGCTGCCTTGAACTATACAAGTCGCCGGTCTCTGGGGGCTGGAAGCCTACACTGTAATTGGCGTAAAACCCTTTGTTACGGCCTAAATCGTATGTCAGGCCCAGTTTAGGTGCCACAATGTTAAAGTTATTGGTTTCCCGCTGTTTGTATTTTGTGCTGCCGGCAGGCAGGCCATTGGTAAAATCGTAATGCACCCTATCGTACCGCAAACCGGCCACTATGCGCAGCGCCTCGGTGGGCTTTATTTCATATTGCATGTAAGCAGCTGTGTTAAACAGTTTGATACGATAATCATCGATGTATTTGCCGGTGTTTGTAAAACCGGTGTAGTAGTTATTCTGTACATCCTTATCAATATCCAGGTATTGAGCATAGTACGAACTTGGGCTATCATCTACGTAAACCCCTCCTATCAGCCTGGAATGCAGAAAATCAAAATTAACCCTATGCTGCGCCAGCAATCCATAGCTTTGAAAACGCTGATCATTCACCTGCCCGTTACTGCTCAGGTAGTTGCCTGCATTATCCCTCACGTCGGATATAAAATAGCTTGGCAGCTGCGCGGTTGAGTTGTGGCGAAAGAATAAAGTAACAAACGTCGCATTCTTTTCATTCCACTGATGATCCAGCCTGGTGCTGGCCCTGAACGACTCCACCTTACGATAGGTAAAACGCTGGTTAGCGCTGTAGCTCCTGTTGTAAAAGTGGTTGCTATCCAGGCTGCCCGGCGTTTGGGTATTTAGGTAATTGTATGCCGCAGATGTTGTTAACCGTGTACCCGCATTAAAATCATACGTGGTTTTAAAATTGGCCGAGTACTTATCAAAATCAGAATAATCCTGCCAGCTATCTTTTTGATGCCCGATATAACCGCCAACATACAGGCCGAATTTTCCTTGTGTAAATCCGCCATCCGCATCAACCCTACGGTAGTGATAGTTATCGCCACGGATAGAAACGTTGCCTGCATAGCCCGATGGCGGCCCCTGGGTAATAAAGTTTACCGCGCCACCAATGGAGTTACTGCCGTAAAGCGATGATGCCGGCCCCTTGATCACCTCGATATCCTTTACGCCCGACATGTTGATCTCATAAAGCGAATTATGGTTAAAAATCCCTGTTGGGCGTATCGGCAAACCATCTTCCATGTACAAATAAAGTGCATTATAGGTAATGGGCTGGCGGACGGCCATTGTATGCTGCTCGTTCCCCAGGTCGACCATATAAACGCCGGCTACTTTGTTGAGCAATTGGTATAGGGCAGTTGCTTTGGTATCTTTTATCTGGGTAGAGTTTATTTTGCTGATAGCGATTGGCGCATCCTGCCTGGCCTGGCCCTCGCGGCTGGCGGTTACTACTACAGGTTGCAGATCTAAAGTGGAAGGTACCAAAGCGACATCTGCCTTACCACCGGTAACGCTAACTACGAGTGTACTATAGCCTACCATTGTTACCTTAATTTGACTGATGCCTGAGCCTGCAATATTATATCGCCCCTTGGCATCGGTTAAACCCAGCTTTTCGCCGCCGGCGTAGGCAATGATAGCGCCGGGAATGGCCTCGTGGGTATTGGCATCGGTTACCATGACCTGTATTTTAGCCTGGCTGTAAGCCAGGGTTTTGAGTATTAAAAACAGTATAAATAGAATGAAAAATTTCTTCATGTATTAAGTATGGGGAGTTACCTCCGGGTGGATAAATAAATTGTATCCGGATGAGTAATTTTAATGATGTAATCGCGAGCGTAGCGCGGCAAGCTATTTTGAACCATACAAGATGGCAAACAGATCCTTTACTCCTACACTTGACATGTTTCCTTATTATACGCCTAACATGACCGCCAGACCAGTTTGCTAATAGATCCTTCGTACCTCAGGATGACAGCAGTTAGATAAAATGATACATACCGCTATCACATGCTCACAGCAAAGCCATATCAATCAAAAAAACATCCGGGAAAAAAGAGTGGAATTTATCCTAACTGCGGGGGCTGGAAGATCACTGCGGCCGGGGTTGGTGGCAGGCAGTCATCATACGGGGTGTCAATTACTTGCAACAGGCTGGAGTGGAATTTCATGTCAGTGGTACTGATCACAAACACTTCCAGGAAGAGGCTTTTTTGCGACTGCCTTTCGTCGCTGGCCTGCTTATCATCAGCCTGTTTAATCTTTTTGGCGAAGTAACATTTGCCATCGCAATGCACGGCGGGCTTGTCCCGGTTTTCGCAAAGGGTGGTGGCAATATAGTTCTTGTTCAGTTCAAATCCTGCGTATACAAAAAAACGCGAAAAATTGACCGCAGCCAGCGAAAAGATCAATAAATAGGCTGTTACACGTTGCAGCATAATGCCGCAAAGGTAACCGCTGTATGGTTAAGAAGCAACCAGAGTGTTCGGTTTTTTGTGGGAATGCAATGGTGTTCGGAGGCGAACACCATTAACCATTTAAATAACAACAACTTAAGTGTTAGGATCAATTGTAATTTCGACACCAAAAATTATTCTTCGTCGTCATCATCGCCCACCAGGCGGGCGCAACGCTTATTAGCTTCTTCAAGGTCAAAGGTGTTTACATCCCATTTGCCACCTTTGGGGATGCCCATCCATCCGCGCATTTCTTTATGTTCGTGGTGGCTGGGGTCGTTCACAATATCTACCATGCGATAGTAACCGTGCACCCCACCGCAGTCTTCGGGCGGGCAGGCACCCTCGCCGCCGATGCAATGCGGTGCAAACACTTGTTCTCCGGTAGTTTTTTCTAACAAAATCTCGTGTTTCCAATCGTCGCCGAAATCGTAAATGTAGGTATACTTTTGCCCGGCCCGCTTAAACACCTCGCCAATCAGGTAATCTTCACTGTCGCGCTCATCACCGCTATCGCTGTAATGGTCAAGCAATTGATAATATGGCTTCGATCCCCATCCTTTTGCCGAAAACTGGTACATATGACTGCTATCCCAGCCAAATACAGCCTGTATCGCCATATGAAATTCATCAAAACTAATGTCTTCGGGTACCAGCAGCCGCCGCCAAACTACAGGGTTTTAGGTGCCAGTGAGCTGGATTTTAAATTGGAAAGTTTTCATGGTCTGTAGTGTTAAGAAATGTCAAACATCAACAAAAAAAACGAACTCTTTACAACGGTTTAATAATACCCGGGCGTTTACTTTTTAACAGCCAAGCCCGGGATATTTCAACAGATGCCCTGGAGAACCAAAACATTAAAACCTTTTATACTATCTTTAGGCAAATCAAAACATAACCGGCGACAAGTAGCTATTAAATTTAATACTATTTTGGTGCCCTTACAGCAACCTGTTAACAAACCACAACACATACCTGCCATGAAAAAAACACGCTATTTTTTAATATTTTCCTGCTTCCTGGTACTTGGCTGTACCGGGGCAAAAAAACTGGCCGACGCCGGTAACGACGATAAAGGCTGGAAAAAGCTGTTTAACGGGACCGACATTAAGGATTGGTTTGTGAAGATCAATCATCACCTGGTTGGCGAAAACTATGGCAATACATTTAGGGTAGAAGATGGCATAATCAAGATCAGGTATGATCAGTATGGCGATTTTGACAATCAATTTGGCCACTTGTATTACAAAACCCCATTTTCGCACTTTCGCCTGCGGTTTGAATACCGTTTTGTTGGTAAACAGCAAAAAGGGGCACCCGACTATACCCTGCTTAACAGCGGCGTTATGTTTCATTCGCAGGACCCCAGGACCATGCTAAAAGACCAGGATTGGCCAATATCAATAGAAATGCAGTTATTAGGCGGCCTTGGCGACGGAAAACCGAGACCGACGGGCAATATGTGCTCGCCAGGTACTGATGTAGTTTACAAAGGGAGGGTTTGGCCCGACCATTGCATCAGTTCGACCTCAAAAACTTTTGATGGCGAGCAATGGGTAAAAGGCGAACTCATAGTTGATGGCAACAAATTAGTTACTCATATCATCAACGGCGATACTGTATTACAATATTCAAAACCCTCCATTGGAGGCGGCGTAGCCAATGGTTACGATCCAAAGTACAAACAAGATGGAAAATTATTAAGCAGCGGCTTTATTGCCCTGCAAAGTGAGGGTCAGCCGGTTGATTTCAGGAATATAGAGATTAAACAATTTCGCGGTTCAGACCGGTAAAAAACAAGCGGAACTTCAAGGCATTTTTGTACCCGCAGGTCCCTGTGGGTACAAAAATGCCTTCAACGACGAAAGCGCCAGGAAAGAGGGTTTTTATAGTTAATAATTTGACAATTAACTATTTATTCAATAGCAATTTAAAAAACCTCTTTCCGGGGTTAGTCTTCGCCGTCATACGATGCGCGTTCCGGTGCCGTTTGCTAAACCATCTTTTAAGCCGATACATTAAGCCTATCCGGAATTCTGCACCCTGGCATTTATAATTACACTTTGTTTCATAAGCGTACGCAGCTGTACGCTTATGAACGTTTAGGCTGAAATTAAACACACACAAATAACTACTATTCAGCAAGTTATAAAAATGGCATGATTTTACTGCTTTACAAATTCAATTTCATTGTGGCTATGCTGAAAAACTATTTTAAAACCGCCTGGCGAAATTTGTTTCGCAACAAGTTCTATTCGTTAATCAATATTGCCGGCCTTACTGCCGGGCTGGCGATTGGCATTTTGATATTGCTTTGGGTACAGGACGAGTTAAGTTTTGATAGCTTCCATAAAAACGCCGAAAACATTTACCGCGTAGAACTTTTTGGCGGTACCGGCGCCAGTAAACAGATATGGCAAACCACTGTAGCGCCTATCGGCCCATTGGCTAAACAGGAACTCACCGACGTGCAAGACCAGGTCCGCCTTATCCCCAACTGGTTCTACTCGTTATATAAATATAAGGAAAAAGTTTTTGGCGAACAAAATGTAGGCTTCGCCGATCCTTCCCTGTTCAGCATCTTCGATTTCCCGCTGATTGAGGGCAACACTACTAAGCCTTTTTTGAATGATAACTCGGTTATCATCACCAAAAAAACGGCCCAAAAATATTTTGGCAACGAGAGTGCTTTAGGCAAAGTGATTGTGGCAGAAGGTAAGGAGAACTTTACCGTGAGCGGGGTTATCAACGATTTTCCGCTTAACTCCAGCATCAATTATGATATGATTATGCCCATGAGTTACCACATTAAATATATATTGGAACATGGTAAGCAGGATGCTAACACCGATTTTAATAATTATTCTTATCAAACCTATTTTAAATTAAAGCCCGGCACATCGTTAAAAAAACTCTCGGCCGATTTGTTCAGGATCCACATTAAGCACCGCGCCGAAGATACCGATGCCGACTACCTGCTGCTGCCCATCAATAAAATGCACCTGTACAACGCCGACTTAACCGATCACGGCATCCAAACGGTACGCATTTTTATTATTATAGCCTTGGTTATTTTACTGATAGCCTGCATCAATTATGTAAACCTTTCTACCGCCCGCGCGCTTTTACGTGCCAAAGAGATCAGTATGCGCAAAATTATAGGGGCTGGCAAAATACAGCTGTTTATGCAATTCCTGGCCGAGACGGGGTTGCTGTTCCTTATAGCAACGGTATTTGCCTTGTTTACAATATACCTGCTGATGCCGGTATTTAACCAGCTGGCCGGCAAGCAGTTGGTGTTTAATCTGTTCGATCCGCATATCTGGCTTATCATAAGTATAACCGTGGTAGCAACCCTGGCCCTATCAAGTATTTACCCGGCCATGCTGCTATCGTCTTTCGAGCCGTTGAAAGCCCTGAAGGGCAAAATAAGCGGTAGCATTGGCGATGCCCTTTTCCGCAAAATACTGGTGGTGGTGCAGTTTACGTTTTCGGTAGTGCTTATTGTGAGCACGCTGGTTATTACCCGGCAACTAAAATACATCCAATCAAAAAACCTGGGGTACGATAAAAGCCATGTTTTTGGTGTTTGGATGCGTGATGCATCAAAACATTATGATGCCGTGCGGGCCGAGCTTTTAAAGCAACCCGGTGTAGAAGACGTAACCCGTGCAACCGGCAACATCATCAACAGCGGCGGCAATATCTCGGGCGACAACTCCTGGGATGGCAAAGCGCCGGGCCAAACCTTTATCCTGCACCCCATGGGGATAGATAAGGATTTCATCTCGTTTTTTAAGCTAAAAATGCAGCAGGGTAACACCTTTAGCGGTGCTGTAGCCGATTCGACCCATTTTATCCTTAACGAGGCCGCCGTAAAAGAGATAGGCCTTAAAGACCCCATCGGCAGGCGTTTCCGTTTTCAAAAGACCAACGGCACCATCATTGGCGTAGTAAAAGATTTCCATTTTGCCAGCATGCGCGAAAAAATTGCACCAGCCATCTTTTTTTACAGACCCGCCGTTTACCAAACCCTATACATAAAAACCAACACCAAAAACGCCGCTGCAGCTATAGCCGCGGCGGGCGACCAGTTTAAACAATACAACGGCGAGTTCCCTTTTAGCTATAACTTCCTGGACGATATATTCAACGACCTTTACCAGGGCGAACAACGCGAGGGCACACTGTTTAACTACTTTGCCGGCATGGCCATATTGATATCCTGCCTGGGTCTGCTGGGCCTTGCCGCCTACACCGCCCAGGTTCGTACCCGCGAAATTGGTGTACGCAAAGTATTAGGCGCGTCGGTTACCGGCGTAATTGGTTTGCTGGCTAAAGATTTCATCAAACTGGTACTTATAGCCATCGTAATAGCCTTCCCGCTGGCCTGGTATGCCATGAGCAACTGGCTCAATGGCTTTGCCTACCGCATCCCCATCCACTGGACCGTTTTTGTACTGGCAGCTTTTATCGCCATCGTCGTCGCGTTTGTTACTATCAGTTTTCAATCTATCAAAGCAGCGCTGGCCAACCCGGTGAAGACTTTGAGGAGCGAGTAGGGAGGGTTACTATGTATTGGTTGTGCAAATCCCGGATGTTTAATAGTGAAACACCCTGGTACTGGGTGCTACGCCTTCCTCCAGCTGCCGCAAGAGTTTTCGCTGCCGCGAGGCCGGACCTTGCGACAGCGAAAGGTAGTAGACACATACTACCTAAAGATGATGGTTAAAATTCTCAGCGATCTCATTCAAATACTTAAAGTACTTTTCATTCGTAATATATTCGGATAGCGGCGGGTTACCTTTAAGCTTGTCAAATAGTTTTAACGCTTCTTCATCGATCAGCTTCTTATTTTTATAAGCATGGCTTAACAGAAATAACAGGGAAAAATAAAGGTAGAATCTAGTTATCTGCTCCGATTCGTTCTTAACCCACTCGCTATCGATCCAGACAAGTTTTTTCAATGTCAGATTTAATAGCTCCTTGATTTTTGACACATCCTTTTCTTCAGAATAGTAATGGATTATGAAATTGCCGTAACTTGTCATAAATAAATCATTTAGAAATTCTTCGGATTTGAACAAGCGGTCAAATTCCGCTTGCCATCTCAGACGTGCGGTGTTCAGTACTAATTGATATTGGTCATCTGAAGTGTGCAGGCTAATTGAGGTTAGTAATTTTGTTCGCGTCTCCAACAAAGAATTATACCTGTCTATCGGAAGCGAATGTTTCATAACTTTAATCAAATCTTCTTCAGATAGAAATTGCATCTGTTCTCCCAATGCAACATTGAAAACGCTGTTGCTATGGAAAAACGGGATAGCTTGATGATAAATTTTTTCATCTCGAAGATAAAGTTGCTGCAGCAGTAACGCTATTGCCTGGCGACCTTTAATTGCTGGCTCATCGTCCATTCTGTATTTCTTTAGTAACTGCCTGGTCAATTCGAATATTACCCATGGGTTTGATAGCTGTTCTGATTTTTTAGCCAGGATGACCAAAGCACGCTCCGGGAAACTTTGGAGGTAGAAGATATACTCCTCAATAAGCTTCAGGTTGTTTAATCGGAAGATGAATGCCTTTACATTGAGTTGAAATAAAAAAAAGACCAGGTTTTCTAAGTAAAAATTAAAATGAAAGCCTTGCCCGCCACGCTCAATTGCCAAGACGAAATCGTAGATTTTTTTTACTGAATTTTCTTTTGTTCCCTGGTTGGCTACCCTTTCAAGTTCTTTTTCATAGTAAGATCCATTCGCGCGAACACTCACACTCATATTGACAGCGCTCAGGATTTTTTGCACTTGTGTGATTCGTTGATCCTTTGTTGTTTTTGGAAAGGACATGTCTTGTAGAAAATATTTAAGATCGATCTTAAAATAACTATTGACCATTACAAAAATGACAAGGGCGCTTATGTCGCCACCTAAAATAAAACGGTCGAGAAAAGGCTTGATCGTAACAATTACAGAAGCCAACTTATGGTATTCATGGCCTGACATCGCGTTCATTGTTGTAGAACTCAGTTGTTGCGCGAGTCTCCCCAATGCAGGATTATTCTCCCGATTGAAGAGCAGTTGTTCTACATCGTAGTTACTCAACTCCAGTAGCAATTTATCCAGATCATTATTAACGAATATGCCAACGAGGCTAAAGGCCTTTTTAATTAGCGTTACTTCGATCTCCATACCAAACAGTCTTTATGGTCTAACTTTTCCCACAATTCATCAAAAGCGTCGATGACCCTCTGGGGATGAGATACTTCCAATAAAATATGATGACTTAGACCAATGGAATTAATGGAAGTACCGATGGAATAAACCTTTGGTTTCGTGCGCTTGCTCCCAGGGAAAATCAGAAATCGATCATGGAATGACCAGCCATGATTACTATGTTGTAAACGAAATTCAAGCTTCAGTCCATAATTGTTATTCCCCGGATCTTCGAGAATAGCGGATTCCTGCCGGATAATCTGATCTGTGGTATAACCTGTTTTTGACAATATCTTTTTCGAACTCTTTTCAATCGCACCTATGGCCTTTATCTCGACCCCGGCAGTTGGAGAAAAGAATAAGGTGTTCAAGATATCACCTGACCTTAAGTAAGGATCCCATAAGCAAACCCCGTTTTGGTCATGCTGGTTGATCAATTTTCTTAGATCTTGTAATGCCGTCAGTGAACTGCCACTAAAATACTGTTTAAAAGAAAGAGAGGATTCCAGTCTCACTTTTTCGGCGTCATAAAGTGTGTTATGTATAAAAGTGGCGTAATCCTGCACGTCCGAATCTCCGCTGCGCATGCCTTTACTTACAATCTCTACTTTATGCGTCACTCCACCAATTGTAAAAACACGAGGTTCGTGACTTCCTATACTGGTGTTGAGGCTCATACCCCTAAAATATGTTCCGCGAAAATTGGAAAGCAAGAGATTCGGCTCATTACTCCATATCCTGATATTTGTTACCTGGTCAACATGGCCGGTGGTAATCAGCTGAAGTTGTGAAAGATTATAGGGAACATTTACACTGCCTAAGTAATTGCCATCTAAAATAGAATCGACCATTATGGTGCATGCTTTTGGTTCGACTAAATCGAGGTGCCATTTGAATTGTGCCACAACCCCGGTATGATCGGTTAATGATTGCGATGTGGTTTTTAGGATGGTGACCGGGAATTGAAAAATAACATTTCCTAACCGGTCCCTGACCAGCGACAGGTCGATGGGGACAATCTCTTTGATTTGTTCGGTGAGTTTATTAAGTGATTTTACGGCTTTAACATCCAGCAAAAATTCAAGGTGTTGTTTTGATTCGTCAAAAAACTCCAATATATAAGAGCCGTTATGGAAATTATTTTTAAGGACGTGGTTCAGTCTGTTGCCCTCACTCGCCGGGATAAATTGTTTAGCTAAACCGCTCAATTTGCCCATAACTAATTGATCATTTTCGCTGAAGTCCCATTTGTGTTTGTTTACCAATTTTCCAAAAACAGCCTGCGCCTCATTCGGAGAAAGCCAATAACGCTGTATTCCAACAGCAAGTTCTTTATTAACCGGGAGCAATTTGGTCAAATATCGATGGGCAGTGCCTTCAAACTGCTTTTCTTCAAACGAGGCGAGAATAAACAAATTGGTAACTGTTTTATTCTTTTTATGCTGGATAAATAATTGAGTGACCTCGCAACTGTAAAAGAAACCAACATTACCAGGGGCAATCAGGGTTTCAAAATCTTTAAATAGCTGCATGCGGTGTGGTTTAAGAATCTAAGGTACTATCCTATGGTCAGTTAATCAAATGAAGAAATATAGGCAAACGCCATGCTAAGTAATAAATATGCAACACCCGGATGGTTAATCTCATCCGGGTGTTTTTGTATACCCGCAGTTAGCGTTAAGGATTGCAGTGAAAAGCCCACAGCGAGGGCAGGCCGGGGCGGCAAAGGCAAGGCGAGGACTTGTAACGAAAAGCCTGACCACCGCTTCTACCAGCGGCGGGAACGCCCGGGAGGAGAGTCAAGAAATTAGAGTCAAGAATCAAGACAAAGGCAGTGCTGCCCCTATTATAGCCACACGAACGATTTACTTCATCACCGACAGCACCTGCGATACGGGTAAATAGCTGGCAAACAGCTTATGGATTAAATTGCTAAAGAAAATCATCATTTTTTTTTAAAGCCTGAAGCACCTCGTCGGTATTTAAAACGGTGGCAAACTCGTTGTTAATTTGTGCCAGGGCGGTTAAATGGATGGTTTCGGCATCGTAGTGTTCGCCTTTTATGCCGGTTTTGGCAAAGGCAGCGGTAGCATCGGCCACTACAAAGGTGTGGTAGCCAAGATTGCCGGCCATACGGGCCGTGGTAGATACGCAATGTTCGGTGGTAAGCCCCACTATAACCACGGTATCGATGCCCGCAGCATCCAGCTGTTGCTGCAGATTGGTGCCAATAAAGGAGCTGTTTACCGATTTTTTGATCACAGCCTCGCCCGGCAAAGGTTTCACAATCTCTTTGTGCGCATTGCCCGGGTTACCCTCGGCCAGCAGCGAGTTGGGGTTGGCTGAGCAGTGCTGAATGTGGAACAGCGGCAGGTTATTTGCCCGCCAGTAATCAAGCAGTTTGCGGGCATTAACTTCGGCACCCGGGTTATTGCGCTGGCCGCCCCAGTAAGGGATATTATCAAAACCCTGCTGTATATCAACGAGTATTAATGCAGGGGTGGTGTTGCTGAGTGTTTTCATACCCCAAAATTGCAGCTTTGCAAGGGCTGCAATTTTGCTGTGAGGCTTTATTTGTTTGTTTTTATAAGGCCGGTTAAGTCTAAAGTACAAAGTCGTAAGTCTGAAGTTATTTTTTTGACTTAGAACTTAAGACTTTGGGCTAAAAACTATCAGTTAAATTTATGGATAACACTACACCAGTTCGTTACGCGCACTTTTAGGCGAAGCGCCGAATTTTTGCTTATAAACCTTTGAAAAATGCGAGATATTTTCGAACCCGCTGCTATAAGCTACCAGCGATACCGGATCGTTAGAGTGTTTTAACTGGTACTCGGCATACTCCAGCCGGCGGTTAAACTGCCATTTTACGGGCGTGGTATTAAAACGATCGGTAAACTCTTTTTTAAACGCGCTTACACTCCTGCCGGTGAGTTTGGCCATATCGGCTATGGATAGTTGCCTGTTAAAGTTGGTTTCCATAAAGTAAGCCAGATCAACCTTTTTATTACTTACCAGGTCTTTCAAAAACGAGGCAAAGGTTTTTGATTGATCGCCCGACAGGATTTGCAACAGCACCTGGTGGGCCGCAAACTTAACAATGCACCTGGAGTAGTTTTGTGGTTGTACAATATGCTGCATAACCTGGGCTACATTTGCCTTTATAAAATCGGAAGTTTTAAAGGTAAACGGCGGCAAATCGGCACTCAATTTTTCCTGTTTAAATTCGGGCACATGGCTTTCTAAAAAGTAATCAACAAACTCATTTTCCATAAAAATAAGCAGGCTGGTATAATCATCAGATGGGAACAGCTGGTAATTGCCCCGCCGCCTAAACTGGATATCGCCGGCCATTAAGTGCTGTACATAGCTGCCATACCTAACATCAATGGTACCCGTTAAAATTACCTCCAGGCAATGCGCAGTTTGCAGGGTATCATCGCATCTGAAAGGGCGCTTTTTATCAATGATAATTCCGTACATATCAGACAATCGAAGCTTGATATGCGCATGATGATCAAGCAGGTCTTTAGGGATTTGTATCATCGGTACACATTAGTTTTTACTAAGCTACATTTTGAAATTTATCTTTTTTACTTTTTTGATTAATTGTAACAAAGGAATGATAAAAGCCCATGGGTGTTTACCTTAACAAAACAGACGCCCTGGCCAAACAGGTTAATCTGCTGTTTGATAAGTTGGCTTTACTATTTTGACGTTAAAGGCTTCCGGCCGACAAATCTTATCACTAATCCTTTGCCGTTGTGGTAAATACTTTCGTTTAAAATATACTCTTCTTCTTCCAGTAACAGTATCTCGTAATCTTTAAAATCGGCTATAAGATCTTCTTTTGAAAACAGCATATTGATGTCCTTTGGGCCGCCAATATGGGGATTGTTTAACGTAAGTTGAAGGTGATTTTTGCTAAAAGCCTCAAATATAACTACCCCGCCGGGTTTTAGGCATCTATCCAGTTTTTGGTGAAACTGCGATTTTTTTTCGGCAGCAAAGTGCGCAAATATTAACCCGATGGCATCAAAACATTGCTCATCAAAGGCTAATTGCTCCAAATCGCCCACAAGGTAGACCAGGCTTACACCGCGTTGCTGTGCCAATTGTAGGGCCTTGGCTTTGCCTTCGGCACTCAGGTCAAAGGCAGTTACCTGCCAGTTCAGGGTAGCAGCAAAAACCCCGTTTCGGCCTTCGCCATCGGCAGGCATGAGTATCAGCCCGGGTTCAAATTTTTTAAGCCATTGCTCAAAAAAAGCATCGGGTGCTTTTCCGTAAGCATACTCTTCTTTTTTATAGCGGTCGTCCCATAGTTGTTTGTATTGTTCGTCCCAGGTTGGTTCCATCGTTTTTTATTTTGTTATCCAATTATTTTATTGCGCAGTACAAATATAATTTGTGCGATAGCGGAAGAGATAGGACAAAAACTCAGTTATGCGGTACTTAACTAAAATTACACCTGAAAGCCTCGGGCGATTGCCCGGTATGTTTTTTAAAAAACCTGATAAAATAGGAAACATCATCATATCCAAGCAGGCCGGCTATTTGATTTACCTGGTTGGCAGTGGCCAACAGGTACCGCTTAGCCTCGAGCACGATGTGTTCATTAATTACTTGCGAACAGGTTTTACCCAATGTAATTGTGGTAATGGTGTTAAGCTGATAGGCGGATAAATTGAGTAAATCAGCATAATAGGCTACCTGTTTGTGGGTAAAAACATGGGTATCTAAAAGCGCTAATAATTTTTCAAGCTGTTGCTGCGTGTACAAGCTGGCACCACTGGCAGCATCGGCTGGCTGCTGCCTTACCAATTGTATAAAAAAGATATCCATGTTGGCGCGGATTGCCTCCTGGTAGCGCGGCTGTTTATCGGTATACTCCTGCAGAATGCAACCCAGGCTATTGTACAATTTTTGAAAACCTTTGTCGCCGGGTTGATAATGGTATATACTGCCGGCGCTTTGCAACATAAGGTCAGCTGCCTTACCATTCGCGAAGTAAAACTCGCCGCTGAATTGCATTAGGTACCCCGTGCTGCCGGCCTTTAAAACCAGTTTATGCACCTGCCCCGGCCGCATAAAAAAAACGGATTTGTCGCAGATTTCATAATCGGTAAAATCAATATAATGCTGGCCACTTCCATTTTTTAGAGCAAGAACGTAAAAAAAATCATGCCGGTGAAGTTCTTGTATCATATCTGTGCCGGCAAGCAAATTATCAAGCTCCCATACATTGAATAAAGCGGGAGTACCGGATTTTTTTTGTGTGGTACTGATTTGTCTTACCGGAATTCTGTCCATTTTGATGATACCAATGCGAAGGGATGCTATTTAACAAATGTAATTACATTTTGAGGAAAATAGATCCAGGTAAGAGCTATAGCTTGTAGTGCCGGGCAAGTGTGAAATTTGCTAACCGGCCTCGGTTGTTTCAAGGGTAGCCGCCGGTTGCAGCGGGATAACAAAAAAGAATTTAGTGCCAACGCCTTCTTCGCTGGCTACCCAGATGCGGCCGTTACATTTCTCTACCAGGTCTTTACAAAATAGCAGGCCCATGCCTGTGCCCGATTCATTGAGCGTACCGGTTTTACTGGTCATCTGGCTTTTAAAAAGTTGGTTTACCCGCGCAGGCGGCATGCCCATACCTGTGTCGCTTACGGTTACCAGTACGTTGTCGCCATCCTTAACGGCCGATACTTCGATAACATCCCCCCCGCCCGAAAACTTAATAGCATTGGTAATTAAATTCCTTACAACTATCCTTACCGAGTTAGGATCGGCAAGGGCCAATAGTTCTTTATTGCCGCTGCAAACCATGGTAATACCCTTTCTTGAAGCCTGTTCGGTATGGTTTTCAGATTCTGATTTTACAATATCGTAAATTAAAAAACTTTGGCCCGAGGTGTTGAAGTTTTCCAGCTGGCTGTTGATCCAGAACAGGAGCGTATCCAGAAAATCGGATGTATATTCAAGCTTTTGTATTACAGAGGGGATCATCCGGAGCATTTCCTCGTGGCTTATAGATTCGTCTGACAGCAGATCGAACAGGCCGCGCAACGTGCTTAGTGGCGACCGAAGGTCATGCGCCAATATGGATATCAGCTTGTCTTTTAATTTATTAAGGTCATTCAGCTTTTCGGCCTGTTCATCTATACTAACTTTTTGCTCTACAACTTCCTGGTTTTTGTGTTTAAGCTGGGTATTTATTTTTAACTGCTGCTGCTTTTGCCGGTAATACTGGTATGCTATTAACAATACTGCGGCTATAATGATAAAAAATATGAGGTTTAACAAGTCCTTATCGTGCAGCTTTTGCTGATACAGTAAGGCGCTTGCTTTTTGCTGCAGCATTTGTTGCCGCTGCTTTTCGGCATAGTTATATTGGGTAATATACAGGGTAAATTTTTGAACGCTTTCATCCTTCCGGAAGGTGCGCTTCATTTTGTCGAAATCCTTTTGGGCAACAAATGCTTCCTTGTATAATTTTAAGCCGCCAAGCGTTTCAATCAATTGAACAGCGGCGTTTGTACGCAGCAAAACGCTGCCAAAACGGTCGGCAAGCGTTTTGGCCTGCAACGCAAAACCGTATGCTTTGGAGTAATCATGGTTTACATTGTAAAACAGGGCAGTATTAATTAAAGCGATAGTTTTATCGTAATCCATTTGATTATCTGTAGCTACTTTTAAAGCTTGCTGCAGGTAACTTAAAGCCTTTGGGTTTTGCTTTTTATAAATATAACATACCGCCAAATCACTATAACATGTACTTATACCATCTTTATCATCCTGCTTTTGATTAATAGCAAGGGCATCTGTAAGGTATTGAATAGCCTTGTCATACTTTCCCTGGGCCATTAATACTTCGCCAATGTTTTGTTTGGCTACGGCAATCCCGCCGTCTGATTTCATTTGTGTCCACGTCTTCAGCGCCTCGGTAAAATAGGATAAGGCCTGCGGGTATATCTCCATACTTTGCAGGATAACACCGATGTTATTATAATCGGCCGATATTTTCTTTTTATTGTGAAGCTTTGTATCGATATTAAGGGCCTTAAAATAATAATCAAGCGCGGTAGACGGGTGCCCAAGGTTATCATAATTATTGCCCATGCTTAAATATAAGCGCGATAAGCCGGGTAAATCATTGGCAGCAAGTTTAATTGGAAGTGCCTTTTTGTAATAAGTTAACGCCTTTTGATAATCGCTTAACTGGTAATACAAATCGCCGTAAAGCCGGTAACAGTTACTAATGCCCAACTGGTTATTAACCCTGGTATAAAGGGCCATACTCTCCTCAAGGTTTTTTATTACCGTTTTGTATTTTGATTGACTGATGTATACTGCAGTAACAGCCAGCAGCCCATCGGCAATGCCGGTGCTATAGTTTATACGACGCGAAATTTGGGTTGCCTTTTGCCCGTAATAAATGGTACTATCGGGATAGTATGAGGTATAAACGACAGCCAGTTCATTCAAATAGTTTATAAGAGCCGTATCATTTACCTGCTTTTTGGCCGCGATAGATTTGAGTAATTCGTTACGCAGGCTATCCGGTTTTGCTTTATGACGATAGGCCTGGCAAAAATTGCACAAAAAAAGCGACAAAATACTAAGCCATATTTTGGTATTCATTCAATCAAAAAAAAATATAATCAGGGTTATGCAGCAAAGCCATTTTAAGCGGTATTACAAGCACCATTATCTTATTTAGACAGTTGCTTATTAGGTTTTTACGATTAAATGACTTTTAAGTTATAAATATATAATTTAAATTTATTAATTAGTTGCCATTGGCACTATTTGGTTGCAGATAAATAGCTTATAAATGTCGCCGCCAAGAGAGATGGCAGGTAACGGAAAAACGCCGCGCTCCTGACGGCCGTGGCAAAACAATAGCCGCCACAGCGTAAATTTGCAGTTTTATTCAATATAAATACCTGGGAAAAATGAAAGGAGCCGCAGTATGTAATTACTCACCAATTTCCAGTTTATACCCCCTGCCGTGGATATTTGTCAGCTGGATTGAAGAATCATTTTCCAATTTCTTTCTTAGCTTTGAAATAAACATATCCAGGCTTCTGCCTACAATTACGCCCTCGTCTTCCCAAATTTCTTTTTGAAGCCGGCCTCTTTCAATAATTATATTTGGCGATCGGGCGAAGATCAGCAGCAGCTTATTTTCTTTTACGGTGAGTGCGGTTGTAACTCCGGCAGCTATAATTTGCCGGTTACCGGGGTCAAAAATGGAATTGCCAAGTTTAAAACTATCAACACCGGCAAACGTTGTGGTAACTTTATTTTTCCGGGTTTTAAACGATTGCGAAAATATCAGCCCTATAAAGGCCAGGAAAGGCAGACCGCCTAATAAATAAGCTTTTTGTGCGGCTGTAATACGCCGGCCCTCAAATTTCAGGTTAATAAGGTAACAGCTTTTGGGTTGCCTGCGGCCCAGGCAGGGCACAATATTATCCTGCCGGTTACCAGATATCATATAGCCAAATATGACATCCTTTCCGGTACATTTTAATACAGTCACAATGTAGTTATGTGCCAGCTTATCTTTTGCCAGCGAGCGGCTTATTATTTTTACAAGCGAATCGGGCTCAAAGGCAAACTCGTTTTCAAACCTTACCTGGTATTCGTTTTCGGCTATTTTTTTAACAGGCAACACCCGTGACGTGCTATCGCCCGAATGCAAAAGTACCTCATGCCCTATCTTGCGGAGCATTACCTGCTGCCTGGCCAAATCAAAATCGTCATTACCGGTTAAACTAAAAGCCGCACAAATAGCGGTTGTAAATAATAGTACCGTAAACCCCAAAAGATACCTGGTTTTCATATTCAAGCTTGTTTTATAACCGGCCATATCCATAAACGGTTGAATTTACAAAGTTTACGCTTTTATTTACAATGTTTATAATCATAAACTTACTGTACGTGAATAGGTTTGCAGCATCAAATTTATAATGCTATGATCAATAAACCCGCAATTATTCTGTTCCTGACTATGTTTCACCTTGCTGCTTACGCGCAGCAAACTTACCAGTTGGACGCTAAGAAAAGTAAAATTTTATGGAATACCCGTAATACCATGGGCGGCCACAACGGCTACCTGCTTTTTAATACCGGCAACCTCAATTATTCGCCCACGGGCGAACCGACGGACGGCTCCTTCAATATGGATATGAACAGCATACGCAGCGTTGACCATGCAGTTGCCGCCGAAAACCAAAAAGTAGATAAGGAGTTAAGAAAACCGGGGTTTTTTGATATAGAAAAACATCCCGGCGCTATCATGAACGTCAGGCAAGTTAACGCTACCGGTAAGGCCGGCATTTATAAAGTATCTGGCAGCCTTACCATAAAAGGCATTACCAACCCCATTGAGTTTGTGGCAGCTATCCGGAAAAAAGGGAATACTGTTATTGCAAAAGCCGACCTTGAAATACACCGGCTAAAGTGGAATATCGACCTTCAACCCGAACCCAAAGCATGGGACTTTTTCTCGGCCGTTAAAGATAAAATGATTGCCGACGAAATTGTGGTGTCATTAAACCTGGTATTTAATAACATTGCAGGTAAATAAAAAAACATCCGGTCCAGGTCGGGTTTCTATCTGTAGCCCGAGCTTTTTTTTCTGATAGCCCCCGGGTTGATGGGTATCGACTTGGGTATTACTAAACAGAGAAATTACTACAGATTTTCATTTATTTAATTAACCCGCAGTCGGCTCGGCTTCAAATTTAAACAAATGACCTACTGCTAAATTTAGTATTTTTGTCATAGATTTATTGGACGAAAACTACTAAACTTGATAACCGGCATGCCGAATCCCGAACTAAAAAAAGAACAATTGAACAGCCCGGCCCATGATCAGCTGTTCCGTTCTTTTAGCGAACCGGGATTTGAATCTATCGCCCGCCTGGCTTCCATCACGTGCGGAACGCCAATAGCGCTGGTTTCTCTGCTCGACGAAAACAACGATTGGACACATGCCAAAACATTCCCCGAATCACCTGAGCGCCTGGGTTACTTGGCCTTTTGCAACCATATCTTAAAGGAGCAGTCACTGTTTGAAGTTCTGGATACCCAGCACGATGAATGTTTTAAATCAAACGCGCTGGCAAACGGCAGCCACCCAATCAGGTTTTTCGCAGCGCAGCCTTTGATCAGTCCCGAGGGCAATATCCTGGGTGCCTTAAGTCTGTTAGCATACGAACCGAAACAGCTTTCGGAGATACAACAGGAATCATTACGCCTGTTGGCGCAAGAGGCAACCACGTTAGTAACAGAACGCCGGAAAAAACAAGAGCTTCAAAGTTTTGAAAAGTTGTTTAATTTATCGGTCGACCTGATTTGCATCGCCGGGACAGATGGATATTTTAAAAGGATTAACCCCGCTTTTGAATCAACTTTTGGATGGGACGATGCCTATATTTTAGCTACCCCCTACCTGGATTTGATCCACCCGGACGACCTGAAAGCCGCGGAAGAAGATGTGACCGGGATGATATCGGATAAAAAAGTACGACAGGTAACCTACCGTACCAGGACTAAATCCGGAATATACAAATCCATCCGCTGGGAAACCACGCCCGACCCCAATACCGGCAACCTATTTTGCATAGGGCGCGATGTAACCGACGAAGAATTTAAAGAGCAGCAACTGGCCATCAGCGAGGAAAGGCTGCGCGTTTTTTTTGAAAACTCGCAGGGGCTCATGTGCACCCATGACCTGTCTGGCCGTTTCCTGTCGGTAAATATGGCCGGGGCTTCGCTTTTGGGTTATACGCTTGCCGAAATTTTAACTTTAAGTTTGTTTGATATTGTACCAGCTAATCGGCATCCACAGTTAACCGCGTACTTAAAAGAGATAAAGGAAAAAGGGGGCGCCAGGGGCCAGATGGTTACCCGGCACAAGGATGGCAGCCCCCGGATCTGGATGTTTAGCAACATACTTGAACAACAGGGAAACCAGCCATACGTAATAGGTAATGCCATTGATATTACCGAAAAACACTTCCTGGAAAGAAACCTGGAACGCACCCGGCAAATGCTGGAAGAAACCGGCAAGGTAGCCCGGATAGGTGGCTGGGAATATAATGTGCAGCGGCAAAAAATTGAATGGACAACAGTTACCAAACAGATATATGGTGTGCCTGCAGATTATGAACCTGATTTGAACGGCATCATCAATTTTTATAAAGCAGGCGAAAGCCGGGATAAAATTTCGGCCGCTGCTAACCTTGCCATGACCGATGGCCCCCCCTGGGACCTGGAGATACAAATTGTTACTCCCGGCGGCGAAGAACTGTGGGTAAGGAGTTTGGGCCAGGCCGAATTAGCAAATGGCATTTGCCAACGCCTATTTGGTACCATACAGGATATTGAACAGCAAAAAAAGGCCGAATCGGAATTGCTGAACGAAAAAGCCATTTTATCGGCCTTTGTTGAACATTCGCCTTCGCCTATTGCTATGGCCGATACAAATATGCGGTTTATAGCCGTGAGCAGGCAATATTTGCAGGATTATGGCTTAGGAAACCGTAACATTATCGGCTTAACACCCTATGAAGTATTTGGCCCTGCCAGCGAAACAAACCGGGCAACACACCAAAGGGTTTTAAACGGCGAGGTAATAAGGCGCGAGGAAGTGCGGGTTAAATTGCCCGGGATGCCGGAAGAACAATACCTTAACATTGAAATGCGGCCCTGGTACCGGTTTGATGGGGCAATAGGCGGCATCATGACCTCGTCCGAGATTATCACCTCCATTGTGAAGCAAAGGGATGAACTGAAGGAAGCCAAACAACTGGCAGATGAGGCCAGTATTGCCAAATCGGAATTCCTGGCCAATATGAGCCATGAAATCCGGACGCCGTTAAATGGTGTTATTGGATTTACCGATCTTGTTTTAAAAACGCAGCTGAACGAAACCCAGCACCAGTATCTTTCCATTGTCAACCAATCGGCCAATGCCTTATTAAGCATTATTAATGATATCCTGGATTTTTCAAAAATCGAAGCAGGGAAACTGGAATTGGACATCGAAAAATGCGACTTGTACGATATCGGTTCGCAATCAACAGATATTATTACCTACCAGGTTCAAAAAAAGGGGTTGGAAATGCTCCTGAACATATCTTATAACCTCCCCAGATTTATGTGGGTAGATTCGGTGCGGCTGAAACAAATCCTGATTAACCTGCTCAGCAATGCCGCGAAGTTTACAGCAACGGGCGAGATTGAGTTAAAGATAGAGGAAGTAGCACCAGCAACACCGGTACCCGGTACTACGTTACGCTTTAGTGTAAGGGATACCGGTATTGGGATAAAACCCGAAAAACAGGAAAAAATATTTGAAGCCTTTTCACAGGAAGATGGGTCGACCACCAAAAAATATGGCGGCACAGGTTTAGGCCTCACAATTTCTAATAAACTCCTGGGGTTAATGAACAGCAAACTGCAGCTGGAAAGTTTACCGGGTAAAGGCAGCACTTTTTATTTTGATATCCATGTACAAACCGAACAGGGCGAGCCCGTTAGCTGGGAAAACATTGGTCTGATTAAAAAAGTACTTGTTGTTGATGACAACGACAACAACCGGCTAATCATCAAACAAATGCTGTTGTTGCGGCAAATTTTAACCACAGAGGCAAAAAATGGCTTCGAAGCCTTACAGCTACTGGCGGCCGGCGAGTGTTATGATGTAATTGTGATGGATTACCATATGCCCTATATGGATGGGCTGGAAACTATCAAAAAAATTCGCGAAAGCTTTAGCGATTCGCCAACCGGCCAGCCTATTATTTTATTACACAGTTCATCTGACGATGAAAAGATGATCAGGTCATGCGAAGAATTGAAGGTGAACCACCGGATGGTGAAACCCATCAAAACCGAGGATATATATAACGCCTTATCCCGTTTGCATCAGAAAACTACCATCGAAACTAAGCCTGATGAACCCGCTGCAACTGTTGCTGAATTAACCGGCAACCTAACCATCCTGGTTGCCGAGGATAACGCTGTGAATATGTTGCTTGCCAAAACCATCATCCGCCGGATTGCCCCGAATGCCTTGGTACTGGAAGCCGGGAATGGTTTGGAAGCCCTTGCCTGTTGCCGGTTACACCGGCCCGATTTGATTTTAATGGATGTCCAGATGCCGGAGATGAATGGGTACGAAGCCACCCGGCAAATCCGTGCAATACAGCATGGCCGCCAAATACCTATTATTGCCTTAACGGCTGGCAACGTAAAAAGCGAAAGGGAAAAATGCCTGGAAGCAGGGATGGACGATTTTGTTGTTAAGCCAGTAGTTGAAGAAACCATATTGACTGTATTTCAAAAATGGTTGCATTCCTTCGGCTCCTCCGAAGCGCCCGAACCAGGTCCGGATTTACCGGTTAGCACACCTGTACACTTTGACGTACAACATGTAAGGAGCTATTTTGGTGATGACGATGAGATTTTAAAAGAATTACTTAGCCTGACAAAAGTTGAGTTAACAGAGTCAATTTCAATGTTACAATTAGACTTGAAGGCCGGTGATTTGAAGAAATTAAATTTACATGGACATAAACTGTACGGCACCGCGGTAACTGCCGGCTTAAACCACCTGGCCAAACTGGCCAGGGAACTGGAGCATATGCCTGTTTTTATACTGGAAAACACACAAACCCTTGTAAACGAAATTGAGGAAGAAATTAGGCTGATTATTGGCTTGTTAGAGAAGGAAATAACCAGCTAACGGTAAACTCCAATAAGGTGATGTATTGCCCGGTTTTACTGCTTCTATCTCTATTTTAAAACCATTATTTGATAACAGTGATTTAAGCGTCCAAATACCGTTTGCAAATTACGTAACTAATTACGTAATTTGTTTAAATGGAAAATTCATTTTTTAATTCAGTTGGAAAAGCGGGCATTGGCAGCAGGCTGCGAATGCTCCAGGAAAAGATTACGGACGACGCTGCAAACATTTACCGGATGTTTGGAATTGACATGCAGCCTAAGTGGTTTCCCGTTTTTTATACTTTATCACAAGGCAACTTTACCATAACTGAAATTGCGCAGCATATTGGGCACTCCCACCCTTCTGTTAGCAAAATTGTATCCGAGATGGTGAAGAAGGGACTGGTAACCGAAGGTAAAGACGCCAATGACGGCCGCAGGAATGTACTCTCGCTATCTGGCAAGGGGAAACAAGTTAATGAAAAACTGCAGTACCAGTTGGTTGATGTTAAAAACGCGGTAGAAGGCATTTTGGATAATACGCGGCACAACCTGTGGGAGGCCATCGGCGAGTGGGAATTTATGCTCGAACAAAAATCGCTGTTAAAGCGGGTTCAGGACGAGAAAAAATTAAGAGAGGGCCGCGACGTTACGATTGTACCTTTTGAAGAGCAATATAGTAAGGCATTCCGCGAACTTAACGTGGAGTGGATAAGCACCTACTTTAAAATGGAAGAAAAAGACTACCAATCGCTCGACCATCCGCAGGAATACATTTTAAACAAGGGCGGCGAAATATTGGTTGCCCTGTACAAAGGCGAACCTGTTGGCGTATGTGCATTGCTTAAAATGGACGATCCCGAATATGATTATGAATTGGCAAAAATGGCGGTTTCGCCCAAAGCACATGGCAAAGGCATAGGTTGGCTGTTGGGCAAGGCCATTGCCGAACGCGCCAAAGCCCGGGGTGGCAACACACTTTATCTTGAAAGCAATACCATGCTTAAACAAGCCATCAGCCTGTATCAAAAATTAGGATTTAAAAAAGTGGTTGGCCGGTTTACGCCTTACGAGCGTTGCAACATCCAGATGGAATTGCAGCTAAATAACTAAATGTGGGTGGTCTGTTAAAACTATACAAATTAAAACGTTATGGAATCAGTATCTGAGCAAACTATAAAGGTTGATACAAACATATACATTATAGGTAATGGCGTTGTTGCCAAGGCTTTGGCAGTAGCCCTAACCCTAAAAGGCAAAAAGGTTATCATACTGCGCGGCAGCGTAGATGATAAGCCCGCCAGCCGCGAGTTGCTGGAGATAGAAACGGAAAACAATACACTGCAGGCCGAAGTAACCATCAGCACCCTAAATAATTATACGCAGCTTGATGGGCTTATCTTGTTAACCAACAAATCATTCGGCAACCAGGAACTAGCAGAAAAACTCAAATTTAAAGCAAAACACTCGCCCATCGTATTCCTTCAAAACGGACTTCATATTGAAGATAGTTTTATCGACGCGGGCTTTACCGAATTATACCGGTGTGTACTATTTGTAACCAGTCAATCGGTTTCAACCAATAAAGTAAGGTTCAGGCCGGTTGCATCATCACCCATAGGGGTTATTAAAAGCTCATTTGATAACCTGGATAGTATTGTTGATGAACTGAATACCGATGTATTTTCATTTAGGGCCGAGGCGAACATCCAAACGGTGATCTGGAAAAAAGCAATCAGCAATTGCGTATTTAATTCGATATGCCCGTTGCTCGAGATTGATAATGGAGTATTTCACCGTAATGAAGCAGCCTTACAAATAGCCAAAACGGTAATTGCTGAATGCGTTGCGATAGCCAACCAGAACAACATCCAGTTAACAGAGCACGATGTATTAGAAAACGTGCTGATGATAAGTAAAATGTCCGACGGGCAAAAGATATCTACCTACCAGGATATCCTCAACAAACGGGAAACAGAGATTGAAACATTAAATTTTGCAGTAGCCAAAGTAGCGCAGCTGTCTGGCAGCACTAAAGTGCCGGTTACCACGTTATTAGGCCAAATGACAAAACTTAAGTCGGAGCTGTTTAGGATTTAGGGCTGTACACAAAAGCTTTATCGCCGCCCAAATAAATCAAACTATTACCTATCTTCCGTGTTGAAAAGCCGAAGGTTAAGCAATGAAATTTAAACATATCCATTTTATTATCAACCCGGCATCAGGTAAGGAAGAGCCTATACTCACCTACATTAACCAGGTTTTTGACAACAGCGCCATCAAATGGGATGTATCTGTTACTCAGCGCCACAAAAACCCCGGTGATATTGCAAAAAAACTTATCGGCAAAACTGATTTAATTGTGGTATATGGCGGCGATGGGTCTGTAACAGATACGGCCGGCGCCTTACACGGAACGGCTACACCAATGGCCATCATTCCTGGCGGCACGGCCAACGTTATGGCAAAACAGCTGCAAATTCCCCTCGATAGCATTTCTGCTCTTGAACTCATAAAAAGCCACCACAAATTAAAAGCCGTTGATATGGGACTGGTAAACGGCCATCCTTTTTTATTACGGGTTAACCTGGGTATTATGGCCGATATGATTTTACAGGCCGGCCGCGGGCTAAAAGATACCATTGGCCAGCTGGCTTACGGTTATACTGCTATTAAAACCATGGTAAATGCCACGCCGGTAAAATACAAACTAAAGATAGATAGTAAGGAGATAGAAGAAACGGCCGTTTCGCTCACGATAACCAATTCGGGCAATATTGGCTTTGCCGGTTTAGATATGCTGCCCGGCATCAGTATAACAGATGGCTTGCTGGATGTAATACTGATGGGCGATAACGATTTAACATCTGTGTTAAAAATTGCCGGCAACACCTTGCTGCAAAACCAAACCGAAGCTTTAAAGCATTGGCGGTGCAAAAATATAGTTATACAAATGGATGCCGAACAGGCATTTATCCGTGATGATTGCGAACAAAAGGCAAAAAAGTTAGCCATTAAAGTTGTTCCGGCAGCTATCAATATATTAGTGCCGCGTTAAAAACAGCAAAACAATATGCTTGCAAAAATTAAAAGTATTTTAAAGGTAGTTTATTTATCGGCCCAAATGGCTTATGATAATGCTTACCGCATAATAACCGGGCTGCCCCAGCTTAAGCGATGCCAGATAACTGCTAACCTGTACTTAGGCAGCCAATATAATTTGGTGGGTTTGCGCAAACTGAAATCTTTAGGTGTTACAGCAATTATAAATATGCGGATGCATTCCATCTATACCGGCGCACAATATAAGGGTTTTCGTTACCTGCATTTGCCCACGCCCGATAATACCCCACCGCCGCTTGATGTGTTAAAAGAAGGAGCCAACTTTGCCGATGCTGCAATAAAAAACGGGGGCAAGGTATACATCCATTGCCGCCAGGGCCTTGGCCGCGGCCCAACCATGACTATTGCCTATTTGCTTAAAACAGGTTTAACTTTTAACGATGCCCTTGCGATGGTAAAAAAAGTGCGCACCTTTATTAACCCCCGTAAAAGCCAGGTTGAAGTACTGAAGCAACTGGAACAATTTTACCAGGAGCACCCGACCGAGCAAAGCATTATTTAAGTAACACAGCCCTGCGAGAGCGTCATCGCGAGTGCCCCATCAGGTGAAATCGTTATGAAGAGCATTTGAGTTAAACCAATGTTCTAACCTACCGTCATTGCGAGGCACGAAGCAATCCCCTACATGCTAAGTCCCACATACTTCGAGATTGCTTCGTACCTCGCAATGACGGATATTCGATATCGGTAATCAGAAACTTGCAAACAGCTCCTCAGAACTTAAGACTCCCAACTCAAGACTATCTTTCTACTTATCCGCATTAATAACTATTTTCTTTTCTTTTAACCCTGCCGAATTAGCGGTTAAAGTGATTGGCCCAGCATGGCTTCCGTCTGATTGGATAATAACCTGGGCCAGGCCATTGAACAGCTTTCTTTTCCAGGCAGCGGCAGGTGCCTTAAACTGAATTACGCCGGGATCCTGGTTAGGGTTATCCCAGGGGTGCAGTTTTTTGATAGGTAAGGCAACAATAACTATGCTGTTTTTCCCTGGCTTTAAAAAGGCTTTGCTGATGTTAAACACATCCTGGTCTTTATGATAATCGACATTGGCAGCCAGCAAATGGCCATTAAAATATACCGATTGCTTGCGGCCTATACTTTTATAAAAAAAGCTGAGCGGCTGTCGCGTTAAATCATCGGTTAAATTAATACTGCCGCGATAAACCCAGGCTTTTACGCTGGTATCACTTATATTGGTAAATGCCTTTTTCCAGCCGCTATCATCAAAGGTTTCGACTGTTTCGCTTTTGCGGATGGTATCGGGTACCGGCAATTCTTTCAAGGCCTCGATGGGCATATTTACTATCGTTTCCAGGTACTTATCGGGCTCAAGCGAGGTCGGGTTGCCATTGCCTACTCCTATAATTCTGCCCGGCCCTTCAATTTTAAAACTTATTTCATTATTGGCATCGGGTACCGCCAGTCCTTTTTTGTCAAGCAGGCTAACCTTAATTACGGCTACATCCTGCGCATCGGCTTTCAGGGTATTTTTATGCGCTTCAAGGGCGATGGCTTGCGGGGAGCCGGTAGTTTGCACGGTTTCGGTTAATACCTGTTTGCCGCCGGTATAGCCAATAGCCTTCAGTATCCCGGGGCTGTAAGGAACCGCCCATTCCAGGTGCCCGTTTTTGGCCATGGCTTTTTTGCCCTGGGTTTTACCGTTTAAAAACAGTTCCACTTCGTCGCAATTGCTATAGGCCCAAACGTTTATGGACTGGTTTTCTTTGCCTTTCCAGTTCCAGTGCGGCAACAGGTGCAGCACCGGCTTGCTGTCCCACCAGGCCTGCAGGTACCAGGCATCATCCTTAGCAAAACCGCACTGATCGAGCATCCCAAAGTACGACCCGATAGATGGCCATCCATAGGGTGTAGGCTCGCCCCGGTAATCAAATCCCGTCCAGATAAACATACCTGCTAAAAATGGCCGTTTGGCATAGTATTGCCAGCCCTCTTCAATGCTGTAGGCATTCGGCCTTGGCTTGGCATCGTAAGCAGATTTATAATGAAGCGAATCATTGGTGAAGTAAATCCCGCGGGTGGCAAAGGTCGATCCTTCCTCGGTGCCCCAACCTTTTTGCTGCGGGAATTTCTGGTGCTGCGCATCTGGGTTTTCCTGTGCTATGTAGTTAAAACCTATTAAATCCATCACACCAGATAAGCCCTGCCCCCAGCCGCCGCTAAACGCCGCGGTAACCGCACGGGTGGTATCCAGGCTTTTTACAAAGGCCTGCATGGTGGTTGCAATGCGTGCACCTGTCTCCGAGTTTTCTATCCCCCACTCCTCGTTACCCACCGACCAACTGATCACGCTTGGATGGTTGCGATCGCGGTCAATCATTTTTTTCAGGTTACCCAGGTGGTACTCATCTATACCCATCAAGCGATTTTCGTCAATCACCAGCATACCCAAGCTATCGCAGGCATCCAGCAATTGGGGCGTAGGCGGGTTGTGCGAACAGCGATAAGCGTTACTACCCATTTCTTTTAAACGGGCAATTCTATAGTACTGCAGTTCGTCGGGTATGGCTGTACCCACTCCCGCATGCTCCTGGTGGTTATTGGTGCCTTTTATTTCCAGCCGTTTACCGTTCAGGTAAAAGCCGCTGTTGGCGTCAAAACGCAGGGTACGTATGCCAAAGCGTGTTACATATTCATCAACGGGCACATTATTTACCAAAATGGTGGTAACCAAACGGTGCAGGTACGGCGTATCAACCGACCATAATTTAGGGTGTGCTATCTCCAACTGGCTGCTATACTCTCCCGTTTTAAAAGGTTGCAGGCTATTGCCGTCAGTTTGTTTGGTAGTCAGCAAACGGCCTTGACGGTCATAAACTTTTTGTACGATGGCAAAATTGTCTGCCCCGGTATCGTAATTGCTTATATTAGTTTTAACGGTTATTTGCGCCTTGCCGTTACCAACAGTGCTGCTCACAAATGTACCGTTGGCGGCAATATGCAGCGGCGACGTTTTATTGAGCCATACATGCCTGTAAATGCCGGCCCCTTCATAAAACCAGCCCTCTTCCATAGTGGCATCTACCCTTACGGCGATGGTATTATCGCCGCCGTAGTTTAAAAGCTGGGTAATATCATATTCAAAACCGTTGTAGCCGCTTAACTCGGTACCCAGGTAATGCCCGTTTACCCAAATGGTGGAGTTGCGAAAAACACCATCAAATGCAATGGTGATATGGCGGCCAAAATCCTGCTGTGGCATAGTAAACTTTTTGCGGTACCAGCCTACGCTGCTTTCCGGAAAATTGCGGCCCAGGGCTTTAAAACCATGGCTAAAACTTGCCTTTTCGCTAAAGCCAAGTTCGGCCGCCCAATCGTGCGGCAAATCGAGCTTGCGCCAGGGCCTGTCGTCAAAATCAGCGGCGGCGGCACCATCGCCATAGCCAGCTTTGGCAAAATAAGAGAAATAGCCGGTGCCGTTGTTAAAATCCTTAGCGGCATCAAACGGATGCCCATAGGCAAACCGCCAACCGGTATCTATACAAATATGCGCCCTTGATTTCTGGTCGCTGCCAGCTGTTTGTGCTGATACGACTAAAGGGCAAACAGATAGCAACAGCAAAAGGCGCAACGTTTTCATATATTTTGGATAAGCACTTTTTGAATTCGGTTTATAATATGCCCCTAAAAATAAATGTTAAAAACACAGCTATCTAAAAAAAAAGCTCCGATGAAATTATCTGAGCACATTTTGGTAAAATAGTATCGATAGGGAGAAGCTAAAAGCAAAATGCTTAAAGTTAACATATTAATTTGCAGCGCGGCGCAGGGTTCAATGTTTATTAATACTATAAACCGGGGGCTTGGCCGTATTTCGTTTTATGATATCGCGTGCTTCAAGATCCAGCTTCACGGTTTCGCCGTACCAGTGGGCATTGCCGGCGAAGGTGACATGCACCTTATCATGAAGGGCCTGCATCAGCTGGGTATGGGTGAGGCTTTGCTCCTGCAAAATTTGCAGGATGGCTGCTTTGATCACTTCATACTTTTCGGCCGAGATAATTTTGTTTTGTTTATCCTTATCGGGGTGTAAGGTTTGTATCCTGCTTTCTTTCATATTATCTGGTGATGCGATAGTTGCGGGGCTATAAATTCCCTGGCGATTAAAGTTAAAAAAATACAGCATTAACCTTTGGTTCCCCGCATAAACTATATTTCATAATCCAACATAAAACCTATATTTGGCTGCAGCACTGTACTTATAGCCTTAACACCATGAAACAAAAAAATACTTTTTATTTAGCAACCGCTCTTATTATCGGGTTACTTGCTTTTAAAATAGCCGACAGTACCCTGTTTGAATTTGCTTACCCCAAAAGAAACGGCACCACGTTTACACTGACAAGCAGCCGGTTTAAAAAATTCAAAAAAGAATGGCGTGGTACCGATTACTACTATTACGCAGAACAGGACGGTTTTATTTGTTCTGTTTTATATTACAAACTTAATGACGATGAAAAATTGCAACTGGTTGATGCGCTAAAAGTGGCCATTAGCGGCCCCGATATCAGCCCGGCCTATCCATTTGCTTATTTTTCAAACTACTCCAAACTAAAACCCATGGAGCGCAATAATGAGGACTGGGGTGCCCCAACCGACGATTTCATGTACCGGCAAAATAATGTGGTGATGGATGGTGCCAACTTTGCACAAAAAAATATGTATGGCTATGCCATGTTAGGTAAAGATCTGTTTGTAAATGTACACCTGTCAAAAGTAGCCTGCAGTAGCGCCGATTCGGTAGAAATGAGGGCGATTTTAACATCGCTGACCGTAAGGAAATAAACTACCTTAACGTATAAGAACCAACGATCTTAACCATTAAAGTTTAATGAAATATCTATTAGCGATATTCTTCGTCTCCTCTTTTGCCAACTTTTGTGCTGGCCAGCAATTGGGTACAAAGGCCGAAAACACCTTAAAACAAGCCAGGTTTATTGATTTATATAAAATGCAGCGCAATACGCATGATTGCCTCGATTCAAAAAGCCCACCAATTATTGCCAACAATAAGGTTGATTCCTGTTTTCATAAGATCAAAAAACTAAGCGTTGCCGACATAAATACGCTGACGGAAATTTTGCTGAGCAAGCACTCCTATCAAAAGACCCGCTTTGAAGATTGCTTTGCATCAGAATTTGGCGTAGTTATATTTAATGAGAAACATGTAATAACGGGTTTCATAACCTTTTGTTTAGGCTGCAACAACCTGGATATGAGCAACACTAATAAAATGTTGACGGTAACGGATAATGCAAAAATAAGATTACGAAAAATAATCCATTGATCGTATTAGCGGGCCGTTAAGTCCGTTATTAACTTAAGAAAACAAACACCACCTCAAACAAGCGCATTAAGAACAAATTGGTTATTGGCCGCGCTTAAGCACCTATGAACAAATGGCCCGGCCAAAGGCAATTATCAGCGGCAGATCAGCAGCTTGGAATTAAGGTGTTTCTGCACTTTATTTCACCTTCATTATAGAAGCGATTAATAAATTTATTGCTAAAAACTAATCTTCACAGCTACCTAATTGGCCCCTGTAAAAATACGCAGCTACCATTCTCCCTTTTTAAGCCACTTTCCCAACATCTTTTTACACCCATTAGGAGTACTCTAATTTAAAGTAGGTTATTTATCGACATGTAAAAACCGGGAGAATTAAAGCACCGTATTTCATAATAGAAATGTAAAATTTCGCAACAAACATAATTAAGATATTAAAATCAAAAGCCTATCCTCATGAAAAAAAGTACAGTAAAAAAAATCGTCCTTTATGGTTTATCAACTTTCGTGTTCTTGTTTTTTGTATTGGCCATTCACATTTATTTTGTTTATCGGCCGGCACCCGATGCCTATACCAAAGTAATGGCCCGCATTGATATTAAGCAGCCCATAACAACCAGGGATGCCAATAACATTGCCGCCTGGATGTACAAGCAAAAGGGAATTGACCATGTAATGGTTAACCCCGAATCGAACACCGTTATCTTTACTTTTTTCCCGGTTAAAACCAGTGGCACACAGGTAGTTGATAACCTTAAAAAAGCACTTGACCTAAAAGCCGATCGCTACATGCCCGATGCCCAAAGCTTAAAAAGCGGCTGCCCGGTTGCCAAATCATCATACACCTATAAAATTTACAAGCTAATAACCCAGGTAATCTAATCTTTAAAAAACATGAAAAAACTACTAAACACTTCAACGTTAATCGCGCTATCCGTTAGCGCTATGTTCGCTCTGCAGGCTTGCAGCAGTAATTCGTCGGTAACACCGGTAAAAGCTACTTTATATGATTCGTTAGGCGGATCGGTAATGGTATCCGATCCGGCAAAACCAGGTACCACCATCGAAAAAGGGCGCTTAGGTATCCGCTCGGTTATAGATAGCACCATATTTGTTATTGCCGGCGATAGCAGGATAAACGGCCATTTTACCGTGCTGCTATCCGAAGTAACCAAAGGCAACCTATCGGGCTTTACCGAATTGAGCGGCAACCTGACTACTTTTGTAGCTGTTGCCACAGGCGCAAAAAACTTCACTTACACAGGCGACAATATGGTTGATGCCCACGACCCGGCAAAAAATCCACGTATGAACGGCAAAGCCACTGCTGCCGATTTTGACGCCTTTGTTGACGATGTTGTTAAAGGCGCTAATAAAAATAAACTGCCATCAAACTTAATAGGCTCACTGGGCAAAATTATTGTGAGCTTAAAAGCACAGGTAGTACAACAATAGTTTTTTTTTGATCAGAGGGGGGTGAAGGTCCGCGGGGTAACTTGCGGGCCTTTTTAGTTAACCCTTTTTAAAGTAGCCGCCAAATGCTGCCCCTCGTACACAAAATGCAGGGCAATGCTATCGGCATACAGTTTTCCGGTATGCGGGGCGTTGCCATTAGGCACAGGCACGTTAAACGAAAAATCGTCGCCGTTTATCATGCCATCGGTAATATTTACCTCACCGGCCGGGGTTAGTGCGGTGCCGGTAAGTTTGCCGCTATCCACTTTAAAATTGTACCCGAGCTGAAAGGGCTTGTTCCCAGGCAATGTAACCGGCCCTGCCCATTTGCCTGTAAGGCTGTTTATTGCAGCGAAACAAACGCTAAGTATTAGCACAAATGCTATGGTTATGCAGGCTATTTTTTTCATCGGGAGAAATTTTATTAACTGATATACAACTTTCGGGCGATTTAGTTTTATTTTGATTTGGCGGTTGGCTTGTAACGCTATTTTTCTGAACCGGGATTCGTCGGATTTATCAGATTTTTTGGATTTGATTTGCAGGGCGATGAATTGATTGCTGGGCAATTTTTGCGGCATACGCCGTTTTAGCTGAACGTTGACTTTCATCGCTCTATTTCTGAACCGGGATTGCAGATTAGCCAGATTATTTGGATTTCATTGCATGGATTGATAAAGACATTTACTAATCCAAAATGACCGCACGCAAATCAAATCCAAATAATCCAAAAAATCTGCTTAATCCGAGTTTAGACAATTGCGTTAGTGACAAAAGTGGATACCGGCCCGCGCCTAATGCCCCTGTGCGCGTATGAACGGATGGCCCGGCCGCAGGCAACGCCCAAAAAAACAAAGCTTCGATTTTCTTTAAGAAAATCAAAGCTTCAAATATGCTAATCAAAAATTCCCCCTTCAGGGGGTTAGGGGGCTTACGATTCAAACTTATACCCTACACCTTTAACGGTTGCAACTACCTCATCACCAAGTTTTTCGCGCAGTTTGCGAATGTGAACGTCGATGGTGCGGTTGGTTACCACTACCGAGTCTTCCCAGATGTTTTTCAGGATTACCTCGCGGGTGTATACTTTGCCGGGCTTTGAGGCCAGCAGGTATAGCAGTTCAAACTCTTTTTTGGCCAAAACCACTTTTACACCTTTTTGGTAAACCAGGTAAGCTTCGCGGTCGATAACCAGGTCGCCAATTTCAAGCTTGTTGTCGGGTGTTTCTTCGGTTGGCGAGTTGCGGCGCAAAATGGCGTTTATACGGCTTACCAGGGCACGGGGCTTTATCGGTTTAGCTATATAATCATCGGCGCCTACGTTAAAGCCTGCAATTTCTGAGTATTCTTCGCTGCGGGCGGTTAAAAACACCATAAAGGTATTTTTAAATTCGGGCATGGTACGCATAATGCGGCAAGCCTCGATGCCATCCATTTTAGGCATCATAATGTCAAGTACAATAAGATCAGGTAGTGATTTCTTGGCCTCGGCTACGGCTTCCTGGCCATTGCGGGCCAAAAACACCTGGTAGCCTTCTTTTTTAAGGTTGTATTCTATCAACTCTAAAATATCCGGTTCATCATCAACAATAAGAATTTTCTGTTTTGGAGAGCTGCTCATGATGCGTTAATTTTTTTGTATAAAAGTATACACTTTACAACACCACAAAGTTACCCAAATATTAACAAATTGTTAATGGTTACCTTTTCTTAACGATAAATTGAACCTATTTGAACGTTTTGGTTAAAAAAGCTTCCAAATCGGCGCCGGTAATATTTTTGGCAACGATGTTTCCGGCCGGGTCGACGATGAAATTTGACGGGATAGCCTCAATATTGTACAACCTTTCAGTTGGCCCTTCAAAGCTATTTAAATCCGATCCGTGAGCCCATTCCAGCTTATCATCGTTAATGGCTTTTTGCCATGCAGCTTTGTCTTTATCTAACGATACACCTAAAATATTAAAGCCTTTTGAATGAAACGCGGCATATTGTTTAACCACGTTAGGGTTTTCCTGGCGGCAAGGCGCACACCATGATGCCCAAAAATCAATCATTACATATTTACCTTTATAGTCGGCCAGGCTTACCTGTTTACCATCTATACCGGTGGTTGTAAAATCGGGTGCTTTATGGCCTATAGATACCGGCTTAATTTTATTCATCTGTTTGACGAACGATTGCACCGCGGGATTATCTTTAAAATTATCTTTAATATCATCGGCATAGGCCACCAGCTGCGGCTCAAACTTATACACATCTAAAGATGTTGCGCCATAAAAAGCCGCCAGCGATGATTTGTTGTCGTTAACAAACTTTAAAACGGCAGCGCCATAATCGGCCACATTTTTTTGGAAGGTAGGCATGTAAACTTTCAGCAATGAATCTGATTGTTTGCCCAGGGCCTGTGATTTCTCCTGGTACTCGGCCACAAGCTTTGAATTTTTCTCGCCGTAAAAATTACTGATCTTGTTAAACTCTTTTATCTTGTCCGAATCATCAGAGCCTTTGATGATATACGTATGCGTGGCATCTTTACTGTCGGTTTCAAAATCAATATCATCGCCGTTTTTCGCAATCAGGTCGTAAACGTTGTTTGCTGCCGCCGATTGATCGCCCCCCCCCGCGCCACCTATCCGCAGCTTGTATAAATTGGCATAAGGCGCTACGTGTTTGAATTGAAATTTGCCATCTTCGCTCAACGTGGTCGAGTCTACCACTTTAAGCTGGCTGCTATCGGCTTCAATTAAATAAACCAGCTTTAAACTGCCGGGTTTTTTAATGGTACCGTTAATGGTAAACTGCGAATTATCTTTACATGAATAAACAAATGCAGTTAAAAACAGTAAACTGTAAACTGCCAGATTTTTTAATTTCATTACTATTTTACTTCTAATTCTTTGATCAATAACTGGTTTGTTTTCTGCGGATCTATTTTACCTTTCGATAGCTTCATAATCTCACCCATAAACAAGCCCAACACACCCTTTTTTCCTTTTTGGTACTCTTTTACCTTATCCGGAAACTTGGCAATGGCGGCCTTTATAAACTGGTTTACATCGTCATTATCCGCGCTGATTAACAAGTTAAGCTCCTTAGCCAGTTCATCGGCATTTTTGCCAGGTTCTTTAATCATGGCGGGGAATAACTTGTGCGAAGCTACAGAATTATTTATCACGCCCGCGTCAATTAGTTTAATGAGGCTGGCAAGGTTTGCCGGGGTAACAGCAAAGTTACCAATGACCACGTCATGATCATTCAGGTACGATTTTACAGCGCCCATTACCCAGTTGGCAGCTGCTTTATAATGGTCGGTGGCTTTTATCAGTTCTTCAAAATAATGGGCCACATCCTTATCGGCAGTAATAACCGATGCATCATAGGCCGACAGACCCAGTTCCAGGTATTTATGATAAAGCTGGTTGGGCAATGCGGGCAAACTTTTGCGTATGCTATCAACATATTGCTCGGTAAGCGCCAACGGCATTAAATCCGGCTCGGGGAAATAGCGGTAATCATTAGCCATCTCCTTGCTGCGCAATACCGATGTTTCGCCGGTATCGGCATTAAAGTTAAGCGTGTTTTGGTCAATATGGCCGCCGGCTTCAATCACGGCTACCTGGCGGGCAAACTCGTGCTCAATGGCACGCTGCACATTACGGATAGAGTTGAGGTTTTTTACCTCACAACGGTTACCATATTCGGTAGCGCCACGCAGGCGAACGGATATATTGGCATCGCAACGCATGCTGCCCTCTTCCATGTTACCATCACAAATATCAAGGTAACGCAGTATTTTACGGGTTTCGGTCAAAAACTGGCCAGCCTCTTCGGCGCTGCGCATATCGGGCTGGGTAACAATTTCCAGCAGGGGCACACCGGCACGGTTAAGGTCGATAAGCGAATCAGCATGGTGCTGGTCGTGCATACTTTTGCCGGCATCCTCTTCCATGTGGATGTGGTGGATGGCTAAGTTTTTCTCGGTGCCATCGGCCAGTTTTACAGGCACATAACCACCCAGGCATATAGGGGCATGATCCTGCGTTATCTGGTAACCTTTGGGCAAATCGGCGTAGAAATAATTTTTACGGGCGAAACTGTTATTCAGGTTGATAGTGCAGTTACAGGCCAGGCCCATTTTAACGGCATACTCCACCGCGCGTTTATTTAAAAAAGGCAAAGTACCGGGGTGCCCCAAAGATATGGCACTCACGTGCTGATTAGGCCCGGCACCAAAAGCGGCAGAATCGGCCGAAAAAACCTTACTTAAAGTGGATAGCTGGGCATGTACCTCAAGGCCTACAACCAATTCGTACTTTTCACCTATCCCGTTTGCGAGAACTGTCATAAAAATAAATTCAGCTGTGATTTGCTGATTGTAAGGTCAAATATATAAAAGTTAATACAGTATAGTTGCGTTTTGGGTTAATAGGAGCTAAAAAATATAAAGCAGGTGTGATTGGTAGTCTTAAGTCCATGGACGATGGACCATCGACTATGGAACATGAACCATGCACTATGGACCATCAATTATGGACTATGGAACATGAACTATGCGCTATGGACCATCGACTATGAACTATGAACTATGGCTCATCGACTATGGAACATGAACCATGCACTATGGACTATGGAACATGAACTAGGCGCTATGGACCATCGACTATGGACTATCTACTATATCATTAAACCTTTAGTGCCAGCTGGGGTCTACCTGTAACACGGCACGATAATTGGATAGTGTTGTATAATTTAGAAGGTACTATGAAAAAAATAATTTTAGGACTACTTGCAGGTATTATTACCATTGCAGCATCAACAACCGAAACAAAAGCACAGGTTAACTTAAGCGTACAAATCGGGGCATGGAACCCACCACCAGAATATACAGGAGTAAACTATTACTACCTGCCCGATGTAGAAAGCTATTATTATGTACCAACGCACCAATATGTTTACCTTGATGGCGGCCAATGGGTATTCAGGCCTGCTTTACCACCCCGTTATGCCAGTTATGATATTCGCAGCGGCTATAAAGTAGCTGTTAACAGGCCCAGGGCATACACTTATTACAATGTAGACCGTACCCGCTATGCACGTTACAGGGGCGTGCGCAACGTAATTGTACGCGATCATTACCGCACCAGGGTAATAAACCGTACCAGGGTGGTAAACCGCACCCGTGTTGTGCATACCAAACCAAGAGTAATTACTCGTACAAGGGTTGTAAACCATACCCGTGTTGTACACGCAAGGCCAAGGGTTGTACACGCCAAAGCACAACATGCCCGTGTTGTAAACCACCCGGCTAATAATGGTCAGCATAAAGGACACGATAAACACTAAGCATATACACATAATAAAAAGACTGCCTATTGCGTGGTCTTTTTTTGTTTAATAACGCGTTGAGTTTTAGGATTCAAACAACCATGTCATCGCGAGTGATGGCGCGGCAATCGCGAACTGTACATGTCCACTATGTATAGTTGGCGATTGCTTCGTGCCTTATAATGACATGGGGGTTATAATTGGCATGGCGTAAATTTATATTACCCCACAAAACTCCTCGCCTTGGCCAACGCATTATCCAGCCCAGTCACATCGCTGCCGCCGGCGGTTGCAAAAAATGGCTGGCCGCCGCCGCCGCCTTTTACTTCTTTGGCAAGTTCTTTTACGATGTTGCCGGCGTGCAGGCCTTTTTCTTTTACCAGGTTTTCGGCTATCATCACTGTCAGGCTGGGTTTGCCGTCAAAATCGGCTGCAAGGACCAGGAACAGGTTGGGTACAATATCTTTTAACTGGTAGGCCAGGTTTTTAATGGCTTCGGCATTGGGCAGGGCTACTTTTTGGGCAATAAAGTTGATGCCATTAATAGCCTCGGCTTTTTGTGCCAGTTCGTTTTTTAAGCCTGACGATTTTTCGAGGATGGCTTTTTCAATTTCTTTTTTCAGTTTGCTATTTTCGTCCAGCAGACTTTCTATGCTTTTTGGCAGGTCCTTAGGGTTTTTAAGCAAATCTTTAAGCTGGTCGACCATACGGCTTTGGTTGGTGATGTACACCTCGGCAGCAACGCCGGTTATGGCTTCAATGCGGCGCACGCCGGCGGCTACGGCGCTTTCGGCAATTATTTTAAAGAAGCCAATCTGCCCGGTAGCCTGTACGTGGGTGCCACCGCAAAGCTCCTTACTAAACTCATCTTCGAAAGTGATGACGCGTACATACTCGCCATATTTTTCGCCAAACAGGGCGGTTACGCCGCTGGTGATGGCTTCGGCATAAAGTACGCTGCGCTCTTCTTTCAGCGGGATGTTCTGGCGTACTTTTTGGTTTACGATAGCTTCAATTTGCGCCAGTTCCTCATCGGTAACTTTGGCAAAATGCGAAAAATCGAACCTCAGGTAATCGCTGTTTACCAATGATCCTTTTTGGTTTACGTGGCTACCCAATACCTGTTTCATGGCGGCATGCAACAGGTGCGTGGCCGAGTGGTTGGCATTGGTTTGCCCGCGCAAAGCAGGGTCAACAATGGCAGTTAAAGCATCCTCAATATCCTCGGGCAGGTTATCTACATAGTGAACAGTTAAACCGTTTTCTTTTTTGGTATCGGTTACCAAAATGATGGTACCATCCGGGAAAACCAGCTCGCCCTTATCACCTACCTGGCCACCGCTTTCGGCATAGAAAGGTGTTTTATCCAATACAATCTGGTATTGCTCTTTACCTTTGGCCGTTACCTTGCGGTATTTTACCACATGGGCAATGGTTTCGGTTTCATCGTAACCGGTGAAGATGGATGTTTCGTCGTCTTTTAGCGTGACCCAGTCGCCGGTATCAATGGCGCCAGCGGAGCGGGAGCGAGTTTTTTGATCAGCAAGAGATTTTTCATATCCTAAAATATCAACAGACATCCCTCTTTCACGAGCCATCAATTCCGTTAAATCTAATGGAAATCCAAATGTATCCGATAACTCAAAAGCAAATTCTCCCGGCAAAGTTTTCCCAGACACACTATTAAAAAGTTCAATCTTATAACTTTCTGTGTCAAATATGGTCTGATATACCGGTTTATTCTGAAAGTCGCCTAAATTATATTTATTATAAATCTCACTTTTTATATCGTCATCTACTATAGTAAAAAGGTATTCATTAAATCTGTTTATTCCCTTTTCTAAAGTCCTCAAGAAAGAAACCTCCTCTTCCATAATCACCTTCTGCACAAAATCTTTCTGACTGTAAAGGTTATCAAACACACCTCTAAACTGCCCGGCCAGTAAAGGCACCAGCTGGTTAAAGAAAGGTTCTTTAAAACCTAAAGTCTGGTAGCTGTAACGCACAGCACGGCGCAGGATCCTGCGGATTACGTAACCGGCTTTATTACTTGCAGGTAACTGCCCATCGGCAATGGCAAAACTGATAGCGCGGATATGGTCGGCCAGTACACGCATGGCCACGGCTTCGTTCCAATCGGCATCGCCGGGTTTGGCGGCGCTATTGTATTTTTTACCGCTTTTCTCCGCAATAAACTGGATCATCGGCTGGAATACATCCGTATCGTAGTTGGATGTTTTGCCTTGCAGCACACGCACCAAACGCTCAAAGCCCATACCTGTATCTACATGTTTGGCCGGCAATGGCTGTAATGCGCCGCCTTTTAAGCGATTAAACTGCATGAACACGTTATTCCATATCTCTATCACCTGGTCGTGGTCGGCATTAACCAGCTTCGCACCGTTTACCTCGGCACGCTCATTATCCGGGCGGCTATCGTAATGAATTTCGGAGCACGGGCCACATGGACCAGTTTCGCCCATTTCCCAAAAGTTATCCTTTTTGTTGCCGGGCAATATGTGGGCTTCATCTACAAACTGCTTCCACAGGTTGTAGGTTTCGGTATCTTTTTCAAGGCCTTCCTTTTCGTCGCCTTCAAAATAGGTAACGTACAGGCGGTCTTTGGGTAGTTTATAAACTTCGGTCAACAATTCCCAACTCCAGGCTATGGCTTCTTTTTTAAAGTAGTCACCAAAGCTCCAGTTGCCCAACATTTCAAACATGGTGTGGTGGTAGGTATCAATACCTACTTCTTCCAAATCGTTATGTTTGCCGCTTACACGCAGGCAGCGTTGAGTATCGGCTACACGGGTTGCCTTGGCTGCTGCTTCGCCCAAAAATATATCTTTAAACTGGTTCATCCCCGCATTGGTGAACATCAGGGTTGGGTCGTTTTTAATTACAATTGGTGCCGAAGGAACGATAACGTGTCCCTTTGAAACAAAAAAATCAAGAAAAGCCTGGCGTATTTCGGTAGCTGTCATAGTGTGCAAATGTAGTTATTAGTCCGAAAGTGGGAAAGTCCGAAAGTCAGAAAAGTCCGGAAGTTGGGAAGGGTTAACTCCAGACGACGACTTTTCGGAGTTCCCGACTTCCGGACTAACAACTCCAGTTACTTTTCTGACTTTCGGACTTCCCGACTAACAACTACTTCTTCTCCAGCAAAATCTTCTTAGCGTTATAAGCGGCGGCCGCATCAATCATTTCGACCAGCGCGGGCCAGTCGGCGGCTTTTTCGAAGTTGTGGGCGTAGGCACGGGTTACTACAATATTTAATGTGTTGCCATTTACAGTTGCGGTTGATGAAAATGAGCCTGTTTTGTTCTCTTTTTTAATGTTCAGCTCTTCTATACCTTTAGCTGTATAGCCCTGCGGGATAGCCAGCGACATGGTATATTTAAAACTGCGGGCGCAGGGCATGTAAACGTCAATAGTGCGCTTGCGTTCGGTGTCGTCAAGCTTGTAAAAACCGCCGGTGAGTTTGCCAACGTCAACCAGGTAATTGTTGCCGGCCTTTTTAACCAGGTTGTTGAGCACAAATGACGAGCTGTATTTAAACGCCGGGTTAGTGTTTTCAATCGCCGGGTCGACGATCCTGCAATCCTTTACTTCGGTTGGTTCCTGGTCGTATTTACCCTTAATTTCGGCGGTAAAGGCTTTTAACTGGTCTTTACGTTGTTGTTCAAAGGCATTTGAGTACTCGTCGGCTTTGTGTTTGCCCTTTATCCTTTTTGATAGTTCTTCGCCTTTTATCAGGGTTTGTAAACCTTTGTCAATATCGCCGGCCGGCAACAGGGATTTTTGGTCTTCAAGACGCATGAAACCGCTTTCGCTTACCTGCCGGCTAATTTTTAGCTTTTGCATATCTGTTGGCAGCAGGTTTACCAGTAGCTGTTCGTCAATAAAATTTTTATCGCTTGTTGCAACTGATAACGAATCGTCCTTTTCGATAAAGGTGTAGTACTTGTTAGTAATGCGGTCGGGATACAGGGCAATTACTTTTTCGCCTTCAAAGCGCTCCGGCACTTCACCAAAATGAGTAACCACATTATCAAAACTCATAAAATAGGTTTTGTCTCTTTTTATGCGGATGATAGCATCAAAATCGTTAAAAGTAAACATGTTATCAAGCGTATTGCTCATGCGCGACGATACCATCAACACAGCATGGCTAATACCCAATTGGGTAAGCATCATACTCATGCCTATGGCAGCCGGCACACTGCGGGCACTACGGTAATTCATCCCGTCGATATTTTCAAGCTCATCACCGTCGTAGTTGCAAAAAACCTGGAATTTCCATATATCATACAACACCTTGAGTACGCTATCCGCAGCGTTATTTTTAAATGGTTTGCCGGTGTTAAAATAATCTTTGGTGCGCTTTTCGGCTTCATTAAAGCCAGAGTACTCCTCAAACGAATATTTAAACGCTTTTTTAATGGCCTCCGCACGTGTATCATATGATGCATCGGCGCCGTTGTTAAATGTACTGCCAATTTCGATATAAGGATACTGGCGCAGGGCCGATACCCATATGTTACTTTGGTATTTAGGCATATTGTGCAGCTTAAGGCTCAGCACCAGGTCGCCATCGGCATTGCGGCCGCCATCAAAATGCGGGGCGCCATTGGCATAAATATATTTTACGTCTGTTTTTTTATTGTACTGAAAATCGAGGCTGTAATACAAAACAGGGTACTCATCGGCCAGTACAAAAATATCGTCGTTATTTTTATAGGATGCGTTTTTGCTGTTTTCATCAACATCAACGGTACTCACATAATAATCTAAAATATCGCCCACCTGCAAACCGGGGATGGCCAGTTTGCCCTTTTGGTCTTTGGTTTCGTTTTTAGTTAAAACCTCTTCGCCGGTATTAACAATTATCTCGCTACCGTTTGGCTTAACAATTTTTGCACCGATAAATGTATTATTGGTACTTACAAATTTGGTAAGGAAGAAGGACACGGTTTTATCCAGCTTTTTTTGATACTCCAGGGTTGAGTAATCTTCCAGCGATACTTTATCGTTAATTTTTACACGCTCGTGAAAGGTTTTGAGTTTAACAGTGCGCAGGCTTGCAGCGGCGGTAATAATTAAAAATTTTATTTTGGTGTTTGACGTACGGTTAAGGCTAAACGAGCGTGCCAGCACAACAGCGCTCTCTTTATTCAGGCTATCGGGCACTTTGGTAACTTTAAACTCGGGCACGGTGGTACCCCAGATTTCTTTTTGTAATTGGGCGGCCTTTTCGGCATAAGGCACATTGTCCTGTGCAAAGGTTAAAGTAGTAATGAATAAAAAAAATAGCGAAAGGTAAAGTGGTTTCATTTAATATATCAGTTTGTAGGTTTTAGGATCAGGGTATCGTTGTAAGCCTTGCCCAGCAGTTCCACATCGTGGTTCCATTGCTCAAACCGGGTTTTGGGCAAGCTGGTATTTTTAATAAGCAGGCTTTTTTTGTACACCAGTTTGTTGGTCAGTTGGGTGTAGCTGATGTGAAACTCATAATCGGGGTTCACAATGTTCAAATCGGCAGGTACTGTTGCGGCTTTATAGTTGGCAGGAATATCCAGCTCGGTTTGGCTGTTGATGTTCATTTTATAGGCAAACCAATAATCAAGCTTGCGCACGGCAGGTTTAAAAGTAAAATCGGCCAGTTCCTTCTGGCTGTCGATATTGATGTAATAATCCTTGCTAAAAACGTTTACAGCGTTTTTATGCTCCAGGTCAAACGCGGCTGTCAAGTCCTTATCAGGGTTGGCAGTGCTGCTTAGCTTCAGGTTGTTGATGGTATAATCGTTATTATCATCGGCCAGGTATTTCACCATAGCCTTATCCGTATTTTCGTGTTTAATGCTGTTTAAGCCGCTTAAAATACTTTCCTTATCCTCGCCCTTCCATGTATAATTTACCTTGCCTACAAGGCTGGTACCGCTTACACTCAGCTTGCTCAGTTGGTTGGTTGAGTTTTGTAAAGGCGAGGCATAAGGTATTTTATTCAGGACGTATTTATCGCCGTCTTCCATTAAAACCTGCCGGCCTTGTATGCGCTCGGCATACTCGTTAAGGCTAAGGTAGCTTTCGGTTGCATCAAGGTAATATATTTTCCCTTTGTAATTTAAGGCACATATCATGTGGTTATCAACTGCCATTGATGGGGTTTGGTAATCATAGGCAATGTGTTTGGTACCCAGCCAGCACAGCCGGGCATCATAACCCTGCGATACCAGCAGCGCCTTGGTTAAATTGGCCATTCCTTTGCAATCGCCATATTTTTTGCGCAGCACTTCGTCGGCCTTCTCGGGCTTAAAGCCCGCCATGCCATCTTCAAAGGCAATATACCTGATGTTATCCTGTACATAATAAAATATGGCTTTTATCTTGTCCATATCGGCAGTAAGGCCGGCAGTTAATTCCTTTGCCTTCGCGCTGATTACGGCTTGATCGCCCGCCACGTTTTTAACCAGTTCGCGATACCAGGCATACTGATCGGCAAGGGAGCCGAAATAGGTGATCTGCTTGCCGCCCGGCGCCGCCGATTTACACAACACCAACAGGTGCGGGTAAATATAGGTTGGGCCGGGGCTGTTGGCCTCGCGTTTCATGGCCGGAATATTTGTAAACGAATAGGTGATAACATCGGCATCTTCGCCAGAGATGTATTCGGTGGTTTTTTTTATCCCGAAGGAGTTAAAGTTCATTTCTTTAATACCTATCTTCATCCAGCGCGGAATTTTAAGGCTTACCTCGCCCTGCTGTACTATTGCCGCATCCGAAAAATAGATGGAGGTAAAATACCTGGGGTCATTCAGGGTTTCTTCAAAAGTAACCGTGCCGATGCTTCCTTTTTTGGGCATATCCATCGGGAAGTAGCAAATTTTTGCATCCGAGTAAAAAACATCGTCCTGGCTGTAGTAGGTATAGGTTGGCTTAAACGACCGCAAGTTATGGCCATCAACCTTGCAAGTTACGGCATCAATACTGGTGTTATCGTTATAAAATTCAGATACCGGGTAGCTTACGCCGTAACTATTGCTCACGTAGGTATTACTCAGTTTCTCCTTAATTTCTACACGATTGGCCTGGCCGTTCCATTTAAACTGGTACTCATTTTTTAAGGCGGTTATAGTTACCAGCGAATCGCCTTCTAAAGCAAACGCCCCCAGGGTAAACAGCATACAGCAGGCGTACGCAATCAATCGTTTAAAAATCATATAATTAATCAGAGGATGAAATATAATACTATTATTTGAATTTCGGGGTTGGAAATTTCAATTTGGAATTTGTTATCCATCCTTAAAAACAACCGGGGCACAAACGGATAAAGTATTGATTACCCGTAAAAAAGTCAGTCATTGCTTGGTACCAATGACGGGGGGTATCCAACCATCAGCTCTCCAATCCTGATACTGACTACTTGATATTATTTAAATACTCCTTTGGTATCGGATTGTCTTTTCGTTCTCCGTCAAAAAACCAGGCCAGTATCCAGAAACGGGTACCATCGTTAAACAATTCGATGCTGTTAATACCTCGCTCAATCACGGGGCCACCTGCGACATTGCGCGATTCGTAAGTACTAAATACATGATAAACGCTGCCGAAATGTTCTACCTTACGAGAAATCTCCCTTTCGTCAAAACCATCGCGCGAAAGCATATCATCCGACCGGCGGTGATATTCTTTCAACGTCATATAACCAAATTTTTGTTTGCCTTGCTTATCAATATATCCCGAGCCTACGTGGGCATTGGCAATATGCAGCAGGCTATCGCGCTCGTAGCTTACCTCCTCCCCTTTTTTTACCGTTACTACATCATAATAGGCTTTCATGATACCGTCAAGGGTACTCACGTTATCGCCATATTTGGTTACAACCTGTGCAGTAGTAAACTGCAGCAAACCTATAGTTAAAAACAGGGTTAGAACGGTTAATTTTTTCATGAACAGGAGATATGGTTAGACAGGTTTAAATAAAATCGAATTTAAACAATATCAGTCACAATCGTACGATGATATTTTTATCACACCTGCTTGCTGCTGTTCAACTTTAATGTTTTGCGCAGCATCTGCATTTTTATGTAACACCTTTTCAAAAAGCATCGCTTCATCCAGGCTAATGTTCTTTAAAAGCAGTTTGTGGTCGGCACAGCCGTCAAAATAGGTCTCGGTAGTCACGGCCCCGTTTTTGTAATAAATACTTGTTTCTTTGGTTCCTTTTTTGGGTATCCTTTTCGCAATTTTTAAAACCCCGTAGTTACGCTTAAGGTATGCATCTTCCGTTTCTACAAAGCCGTGATCATCCATTTCTAACGCAGGCATAGCAGACAGATAGCCATTAAACAGGAACCCTTTTTTACCGTTAAACTCCGCCTTTATCCACTTACCATTCAGTTGGTAGGGTTCTTTTAAAGCTGCGGTGTTAAAATCGACCGTTAAGGCCTTAGCTTCTCCCGCTGATTTAACAGGCTTTACAATGGTTCCGTAAGGAATGGTTGCAATGGTTTTGCTCTTGTCGTCGGGATTGCTTTTCAAGTTTACCCCAGCCAGCAACCATACTTTTAGCGATTTGGCCGTGGTATTTGCCTGTGCCACAGCTTTAATGTTGATACTCACGAATAGCGCAGAAACTACTATAATTGCGATAAGTTTTTTCATAGGTAAAAAATACAATGTTATAACAGGCTAAAGATACATAGCTAACATTTATTTAACTACCATAAAATAATAATTAAAACGTTAGTTACCATTTAGTGTTACCCTACTGCACCACAAGCATATACAGTATGATAACCGCCAAAATAATCCGCCATCGGCATAAATTCCACCATTATATTAACGACGATCTTAAGTCGGTTAAAGAGGAAACTTTTTTTAAAATAGTTTTTTCAGATCCCGCAGAAATGGACATGTTTAAAGACTGGATAAAGCAACACGGCGGCGATTACGATTACAATAAAAACGAAAGCCGCCAGGAAGGTAAGTTCCCGGCGGTCCCGATGTTTCATGATGAAATTTGTTGGTGCGATATCATGACCTACTACCTGATGCATGTTGCAGGCTATACCTTTTATTCAACCATTCATCCTTATAAAGGCGAGGTGTACACTAAAAATTAGCGGTTACCGATATCCCGTAAACCCTTGGGTTTCCTAAGTGGGTTGCACCAAAGTCATAGGCATAGTCTATAGCTTTTTTGTTGCCTATATTGCTCTCCCATAAAAACAGGCTATAGTTTTTGGTATCGATGCCAATTTTGGCATTGAATTTACTGTAGCCTTTTTGCTCAATGGTGTTAGCAAGGTCAAAATACTGGTCGCCAAGGTAGCGCCACTCGCCGCGGGCTATTAATCTCACTTTTTGAGGGCCGCCCAGTGCGTAACCGTATTGCAGGGCCAGCATATTGGTAAATTTAGGCGTATAAATTTGCTTGTTGCCTTTTAAATCGACTATTTCTCCGTTGCTGCCAACCGCCAGGTCGGTATAGCGGGCATGGGTATAGCCAAAGTTATTTTCAATTTCCAGGCCTTTTATTGGTGTAGTGCTCAGCTCCACTTCAACACCTTTACTGCTCAGCTTGCCCGCGTTTTTGGTTACGGTAATAGCATCGGGCAATATTAAAGTTGGCACCTGTGCATCGGTAACGCGGGTGTAAAACAAAGCCACGTTGGCACGCAATTTATTATCAAAAAAGTTATTTTTTGATCCAACCTCATAGTTGTTACTGTACTCGGGCTTAAAAGTGTATAGTGGTGGCGATGACGGGTCTGATCCCAGTTCGGTGATACCACCGGCCCTAAAACCACGACTATAAGTTGCATACAGATTATTATTGGCCGAAAGATGGTAAGCCAGGTTAAGTTTTGGTGAAAAGGCTTTAAAATTGGCCGAGGAAGAAGTATCCGACCTTGTAACCATGGCATCGCCGCCATCGGGCTGAAACTCGCCTTTTACACTTTCTTTTTTATGTTCATGATCATAACGCAAACCTGCTGTAATATCAAATTGCGGACTAACAACATAGGTTACCTGGCCATAAACTGCCACGCCAAAATTTCTGTCGATATTGGTATTGATACTGGTAAAGTTGGTTATTGGCGAGCCAACCGCTGCCGCGTCGGCACCAAAATAGGTTCCCTGCTTGTTTGGGGCGTAATGATAAAAACCATAAGCGCCCGCGGTCCATTTTAATTTAGAGGTTGAGGATGCAGGTGAAGTAAACCTAAACTCCTGGATACCTGTACGTACTTTATTCCAGTCGCCACCGTAATTATTTACAACGGATACCGCGTCGATAGGCGAAAAATCACCATCAATAGGTTTGGTATAATAACGGTTATTTACCTGGTAGGATGACTGCGAGGTAAAGTTAAAATCGCTGCCCGAATAATTGATGGCTAATGAAGCGTGGAAGGTATTATCAATCATTTTGGTAGTGGCGTTTTGATCTACCTGGTAAGGCTTACTCAAAGCATCATCCGGCGAACCGGCCAACGTAAAGGCACCGTTATTGCGGTTGTTAAAGTTTTTAACATTAAGCGTTAAAGCCAGTTTTGATGTAGCCAGGAATTTAAGGTAGTAATTACCTAAAAAGAAGTGTTGCTTATCAAAGTGGCTGTTATCAAACGTATTGGTATAAAAGCCATTAAAGCCCGAGTAAACACCGGCCACTCCTAAAAATAATTTATCTTTTATCAACGGTGCTTTTATACCCAGGGTAAAACGCTGCTGGCCGTAGTTGCCAAAATCGAGCCCGGCAAAACCACTTACGGTGTTTGATGGTTGTTTGGTAATGATATTGATAACACCGCCTGTAGCATTACGGCCGTATAGTGTGCCCTGCGGACCGCGCAGCACCTCTATCCTATCTACATCAAGCAACTGTGGGATGTAAGTATCCAGGCCGTATTGGTTTACGCCATCAACATAAGTAGCTACAGCAGGATCATAGGATGTGGTAACTATACCCCTAATACCACTGACATTGCGGCCATCGCCGGAACTGGCCGAGTTTAAGTTAGGGGCAATAGCTGTCAAATCTTTCAAATCCCAAAGCCGGTAATCTTTTATTTGCCTGGCCGATAAGGTTGTAACACTGAAAGGCACTTTTTGGGCATCCTCCTCGTATTTTTGAGCCGTTACGGTAACTTCATCCAGTTGGTTACTGGCATCTTTCAATTGAATACTTATTGGGCGCATAGTGCCGCTTAAAACAATCGATTGGCTTTTTGCAGCATAACCAACGGCACTGATGCGCAGGATATAGCTCCCGGATGCAATATCTTTTAATGAGAATTTCCCGTCCTTATCGGCAACAGTACGGTAATTGGTATTCAGCAGATAAACAGTAGCGCCGGCAATTCCCTGGCTTTTTTCGTCGGTTATAGTGCCCGATAAGTTGGCAATAGTTTGTGCTTTTACTATAATACTAAGTATAAGCAATACAAATAAAGTAAGTGTTTTTTTCATTTAATTGGTTGTAACTGGTATGTGTATTTTTAACACATTGATATAATTGCCAATTATAACAAACGGCATCCATTTAACTGCAAAGCAAACAGAAATTTTACTTAATTATTATTGGTTCATATCCCTGCGCTGTCATTGGTCATTGTCGCTGCGCTTGTCATTGGTCATTTCGCTGCGCTGTCATTTGTCATTGGGCTGCGCTGTCATTGGTCATTGGGCTTTTCTATTAAAAAACAAGATGGTAAAAAATCACCAGACGGTGGATTGGAAAAGGCTGTGCCTTTTCCAATGACCAATGACCAATGACCAATGACCAATGACCAATGACCAATGACCAATGACCAATGACCAATGACCAATGACCAATGACCAATGACCAATGACAAGCGCAGCGACAATGACTGCGCAGCGACAATGACTGCGCAGCTATTCATTCAGCATAAATTTATCTACACCTTCGGCGGGTTTCCAGTTGCTGGCGGGTTCGTAGTAATGCCATAGCAGGGCCGATATTTTTTTGATGAGCAGGCCGGCTTCGTTACTTGTTCCCCAGCTTTGATCGGTATTATGGTTGGTGATAATCGAGAATACGTAATCGCCATGAGGCGCGTTTACCAGCACAGTTTCTGACCGCGACTCATCAACCGCGCCCTGCTTAGATATGGTGTGCACATACGGTGGAATTTGCGACAGGGCGTGCTCGTCCCAGTAAATCCTTCCCATGTTACGGTACATCCTTTCGCTGGCGGCGGGACTTACAGCTTCGCCTTTTCTGATCATGGTAAACATGCGGCACATTTCATAGGGTGTGCTAACGCCCCAGCCATAAATTTTGCGGATAGCCTCGCGGCCGGCCACACGCGAGTTTACACGCATTGCTTTAAAACCATTTTGTTGCAGCCAGTTGTTAATATAATTGCCGCCAACCAGTTTTTGCAGCCACAGGCTTGCGGTATTATCGCTCATGGTTATCATTAGCATGGCCACTTTACTAAGCTGCACGGTATCCTTATCTTTGAACGAGCCTAAAAGATCCTCTCCGGCATATAAAAGCGAGTCGCGGTAAACCAGCTTTTGGTTATAATGCAGCTCGCCCTTCTCTATCTTGTCCATCAGTCCGCACTGAATGCTCACCTTAATCATACTGGCTGTAGGGAACAGCGTATCGGCATTAATAGCAGCGGTTTTACCCGTTTTAAGGTTTTGTACATAAATACCTGCCTGGCCATGAAAACCTTTAACGGCATCCTGTAACTGCGCAGTTAGTTTTTTATCGGTTTGGGCGAAGGTGGCGGTGGTGAGGAGTAAAAAGAGGGTGAGAAGTTTGAGTTTCATGAGTGAATTGTTTATCAGATGCAAAATACTCAGTAAAATCAATAATCGTATCTTTATGATATGGATATTCAACAGGTTGTCAATACAGATCAGGATATTTTAAGCGGGACACCGGTATTCGCCGGTACGCGCGTGCCAGTCGAGTCGCTTTTTGATCATTTAAAAGCTGGAATTTCGATTGAGGAGTTTTTAGACGAATTCCCCTCGGTTAAAAAAGAACAGGCAATGTTTTTGGTTAATAAAGAACAGCAATTAAATTTCCTGTAAGCGGTTTCGCCTAACATCTAAATGCAACGCTGCGACAAATAGCCTTTAAATTTTTAGATTTGTTCCTTCTTTAAAGCATAAATGAATAAACCATTGATTCCATGTTATTGCGAGGAACAAAGCATTTGTGGGCAAAGTACTACAAGCCCGCACAGTTTGCGATTGCCACGGTACGCTACTCATGATATGTTGGATAGCGATACAAACACCGGCTTTGAACGCAGGCTAATATTCACCCGGCGAGGCTACGCCCGCCACCCTCTCTCCGGCTTCGCCGCAAAGAGGGGTTTGAAATTTCATTATTTTAGTTTTTTTAATACCGCGTTATTTACAATTCAAGCCCCTCTTTCCACCGCAGGTGAAGAGAGGGTGGCGGGCGCAGCCTCGCCGGGTGAGTCTTCGTCGCCATGCGCGCCCTATTTTGCCTTCAGAGTTTCACGAAATTTCACTACTACTAAACAAATGAGGCCTAATACTATTTACCCCATATGAAACTCCTCCGCTGGCTTCTGCTCCCCTTTTCGCTCATTTACGGCCTGGTTGTTACCATTCGTAACTGGTGCTATGATGCGGGGGTATTTAAAAGTACCGGTTTTAACCGCCCGGTTATTGTGGTGGGAAACCTTGATGTAGGCGGCGCCGGCAAAAGCCCCATGACCGAGTACCTGATCCGGTTATTCCAGGATGAAAAACCAACAATACTTAGCCGAGGGTACGGCCGTAAAACTAAAGGCTTTTTGCTGGCGGGCGATAACCCGCAGGCATCGGTAATAGGCGATGAGCCTGCCCAGTTTAAACATAAATTCCCGAAGGTTACCGTTGCGGTTTGCGAAAAACGGGTAGCGGGTATACAGCAGTTAAAAGATAAATACAGCCTGGTAATTTTAGATGACGCCTACCAGCACCGGGCGCTTAAACCCGGCTTTAGCATTTTGTTGTTTGATTATAACCGCCTTAACCAACCGCGACTGGTATTACCTACGGGTAACCTACGCGAGCCGTTTAGTGGCCGCGAGAGGGCCGATGTTATTGTCATTAGCAAATGCCCGCCAACATTGGCAGATGCAGAAATGGCTATCATAAAAAAGCACATTAAGCCCCTGCCCAACCAACAGTTATTTTTTGCCTGCATAAACTACCTGGCGCTGCAAAACGTGAATGGGGCCACGGTGTATCAAAACATTGATGAGCAAACCGCCGTGTTTTTGCTTACGGGTATTGCCAATCCGATGCCTTTGTTATCGCATTTAAAAAACCATACATCTATCATCAATCACCATAAATATCCCGACCATCACCAATTTACCTTAAAAAATATCAGTAAACTTGCCGATGATTTTTTTGCCTGTACATCACAAAAAAAGTTAATCATCACAACAGAAAAGGATGCGCAGCGTTTAGGGGAACAGGAATTGCAGCCGGCCATTAAAAAACTACCTGTTTTGGTATTGCCAATAGGTATTAGTTTTTTAAATAACGGCAAACAGCAGTTTGATAATTTAGTAACCAAATATGTTAGACAATATTGAAAGCACCGCCCGGTACATTAAAAACCGTATAGGCGATTTTGAACCCGAGGTAGGTATAATTTTAGGCACAGGCCTGGGTGGCCTGGTTAAGGATATCGTTGTAGAAAAACAATTGATGTACTCCAACATCCCCGATTTCCCAATCTCGACATTGGAGTTTCATTCGGGTAAGTTGATATTTGGCACACTTGGCGGTGTAAAAGTGGTAGCTATGCAGGGGCGATTGCACTATTATGAAGGCTACAACATGCAGCAAATCACCTTCCCGGTTAGGGTGATGAAATACCTGGGCATTAAAACCCTTTACGTATCAAATGCCAGTGGAGCCCTTAACCCCGCCTTTAAAAAAGGCGACCTGATGGTTATTGCCGATCATATTAACCTGCAACCGCAAAACCCCCTTATTGGCAGAAATTATGAAGAGCTTGGCCCCCGTTTTCCGGATATGAGCCAGCCTTACCAGCGCACCTTAATTGATAAAGCTTTAAGTATTGCCGCGACAAACAATATTACCTGCCATAAAGGAGTTTATGTTGCTGTAACCGGCCCCAATTTAGAAACCAAGGCCGAGTACACTTATTTAAGGATCATTGGCGGCGACGCAGTAGGCATGAGCACCGTACCCGAGGTTATTGTGGCAAATCATATGGGCATACCCGTATTTGCTATATCGGTATTAACAGACGAAGGCTTTACTGATGTGCTGGAACCGGTATCATTAGAAGAAATTATAAGGGTAGCCGAGGAAGCCGAGCCAAAACTGACCCTGATCCTCAAAAATCTGATAGCCGGTAATTAGTGTAATTAATGCATCATAAGCTCAAATATATTTTATTGTTCCTGTTGTGCTTTGGCATACAGGCGGCTTTTGCACAATATGGCCAGGTAAACCGGGCAAGGCCGCTATCAACGCGCGATACGGTAAAAACTCAACGGAAGGTTAGTGACGATGAACTGCTGGATAGCCTGCGCAAAAAAGAGGACAATAAAAAAGACTCTGTAATTTTCAGCGCCAAATTTATCCGCGTGACGATGGAGCGTTTCCTGAGCGACAGCACACAAACTTTCGCGCTGGATACCGGCATCTATAACTTTGAAAATTACAGTCCGCTTACCGATCCCCGCCATCCGCGCATCAGCCTTGGCTACAACGGCGTATCACAACGAAGTATGCTGTTTGAGCCCGACCAAACCATTGGTTTCAACACCGGCCTGCACTCGCTGGATGTGTATGCCATAAAACCGCAGGATATTAAATATTATAACGCCAGGGTGGCGTACTCCAACCTCACGTTGTTTAACGGTTTTGGCAGTTCGGCCGAGCAGGTTTTTAAAATCATCCACACCCAAAATGTAAAACCAAACTGGAATGTGGGTTTTAACCTTAACTTTAACGGATCGCGCGGATTTTATAGCACCAGCAGCGTGTTGCAGCAAAATGTGAGCGATGTAAATGCTGCTTTTTTTACCTGGTATCAATCGCCCGGCAAGCGTTATAATTTACTGGCCAACATCATTTACAATAATTTAAAAGCGCCAGAAACGGGTTCAATCCTTAACGATACCATTTTCACAGGCAAAAGCAATTCCCTGTTCTTTAAAAACTCGGCCCCCGTGCGGCTTCAAAACAGCTATCAGCAATGGACAGATAAAAGCCTGTATATAAAGCAGTTTTATTACCTGGGCCGTATTGATAGTTTGAACAAAGGCAAGGATAACTCCAAAATTTTGCCTACCCAGCGTGTAGCGCACACCTTATTTGTTCAAAACAGCAGTTATAATTACCTGCAAACAAACCAGCCCGATACTTATAATGTATTCCCCGATTATTATTACAGCTATAACCGGTCAAGAGATTCGCTGTCGGTAACGCATATTCAAAACGAATTCTCGTATAGTTTCTATCTCCGGAGTAAATCGGTAAAGTTTGTTAAAAACGAGGTAAAGCTCGATCTGGGCCTGGTACATGACCTTTATAACTACGCGCAATACGTAAGTGACACCGTACTAAACCAGTATGGATATAAGTACATCCATCAAAATAAAATGCAGAACAATACCTTCCAGGACATTACCCTGAAAGCCAAATTCAGCTACCGTTTTAGCGACCGGCTCGGTCTTGAAGGCGACTTTAGACAGATTGTTCAGGGCCGCGACTTTGGCGATTACTTTTACGGTGCAAAACTTAATGTTGCAGGTAATGATAAAGCAGGCAAAATTATTTTGGAAGCGTATTCGCAAAACAGCTCACCGCCGCTCATTTATACCAACTGGATAAGCAACCACTATATTTTCCACAACAGTTTCCAAAACCAAAAAACAACCAGCGCATCGTTTAGCTATATCAACAACCCCTTGCAGCTTGATATCAAGGCCGAATACTTTTTAATTGCCGGGTACATGTATTTTACGGCCCAGGATGGCGGTATCGACGCCCATCCTGCCCAGCTGAGTAATGATATCAACCTGCTTAAGATAAGTGTGGGTAAAAATTTAAGCTACCACAGCCTGCATTTTGATAACTACGTGGTTTACCAAAAAACAGATTATCAATCAACCCTGCGCACCCCCGAAGTTTACACTTATAGTAACCTGTATTTCAGCAAAACACTTTTCAACGTACTTAAATCAAACTTTGGCGTAAGCGTAAGGTATAATACACCGTATGTGGCACCGTCATACGCAGTAGGGATTGGGCAGTTTTACAACGGGCCCGACGTTACCTTTACATCGTATCCCGTAGCATCGGTTTATTTTAAAGCCACCCTGCAACGCACCAACCTGTTCCTGATGTATGATTATGCCAACCAGGGCTTGCAAAGCAAAGGTTTCTACACCGTAAACCGCTACCCTATGCAAGATCATTTGCTGAAGTTTGGTGTTAGCTGGACGTTTTATAATTAGCGGTTCAGTCTGCAGTGGGCGGTTTGTAGTTGGCAGTAATTAGCAGAGTGCGGTAAGCAGTTTGACAGTAAGCAGCCTGCATATATTATCTTGGGCGTATCCCTGCGGGCCGGGCTAATCGCTCATACTGCACAGGCCTTATTCACAGGGCCGGTATCCGCTTTTATCCCTTACGCGTTTGTCTGAATCAAAATTCTCAGAATTTAAGAATTAACAGAATTTTGTCAGAATCAGATCAAAATGTTAACAGAATTAATACGAGACAATTTTCAAATCTTCAAATTCTCAAATCTTCAAATTAATTCTTTACGTTTTCTGCTTCTTCTTCTTTGCCGCCGGGAATAATACATTGTTCAAAATCAAGCGATACCCTGCCGAATTGGGGTGAAGCTTTAAATCTGTTGGCGGATCGCCCACCGCGTGTTGGTAATCTTCTGGATCGTGGCCGCCGTAAAATGTCCACTGGCCTTTGCCATATTCGCCGTGGATATAGCGGGCTTCATTGGCAGTTTTCATTTCGCCCATGATGGTTACGCCGGGCTTTAGCATGCTTTTATTATAGGCAGTTGTAAGCCCCATGAAGCCTTTTATCACTTTGTCATGATCCTGGGTAAGCATGCTGGGCACTACATCCCATTTGGCCGAAAAATCAAACAGCGTAAAAAAGTCGCGCTGGCGCTCCACCTGCCGGGTAGTAGTTACATCAATGTTGCTAAACTGGTGCGACATCGGGTTCATATCCAGCGTAAAATTCTGGAAAGCGAAAGTTTGTGTAAAATCCAGTTTCGATTGCGCGTCGGGGTCGGCCCCATCTCCATCAAACATCCGCTCGCAAATATCGGTATTGGATGAGGCCAGGGCAATATCAAACGTATCGGTACCCGAGCACATGGCAAACAAAAAACCGCCGCCGGCGCAAAAATCGCGAATGTTTTTGGCGACTGCCAGCTTCATTTGAGATACCTTTTTAAAACCAAGCTTATGAGCAAGCGCCTCCTGTCCTTTTACATCATCGTTGTACCATTGTGCAAACCTAAAAGCGCCGTAAAACTTGCTGTACTGCCCGGTAAAATCCTCGTGGTGCAGGTGCAGCCAATCGTATTTGGGCAAGTCGCCTCTAACAACTTCCTCATCATAAACTACATCATAAGGTATTTCGGCATATTTCAACACCAACGTTACTGCATCATCCCAGGGCAGTTTATTTTTTGGCGAGTAAACGGCCATCTTGGGTGCTTTCTCCAACTTAACCACATCCATATTTACCGATGGGTCGCTTACCTCGGTAATAATCTCGCTCACCTTGGCATCGGCCAGCACCTGGTAGCTCACCCCGCGTATTTTGCACTCCTCCTCCATCTTCTGGTTATACTTCATCATAAAGCTGCCGCCGCGATAGTTTAGCAGCCAGTCAACTTCCTCGCCATTTTTTAAAGCCAGGAAAGCTATGCCGTAAGATTTCAGGTGATCTTTTTGCTCATCGTCCATAGGGATGAGGATAGAGGCAGCTTTTGTCAAAAGAGGTAAAAGGCAAAAGGCGAAAGGTAAAAGGTATTTTATGCTGAAAGATGAAACGTATTTATGCTGTTGGCTAATCACTATTCGGAATTATTTTAGATGATATTGATTATCAAATGTAACGAATAAACTATCGCAGTATTACTGGTATTTACTGAAACCTGATTGTTTAATATTATTTTAGCTTAATATTTTGAATCAACCTAACCAATAATGAAATCACCACTTTCTTTTATCGTTAAAATCGCTTTAAGCAGCCAGTTCGTAATTCTATTATGCTTGTCAGTAAGTGCCCAAAATGAAAACGGTCCGCCAGCCTTCAAACCTGGGTTAGAAATTAATCGCGACGAATTGATTAGTAAGATAATTGAATTTGACCCAACCTTGGTTTTCAAACAAAAAAAAGACAGCATCGGCTTACCAAATTTCGTTGCAGTCAATTCAAGAGGCAGTAATATTCAATTAATCGGAAAAACGGACGAATTGGTGCTGGCCAAATGGATTTTCATACCCAGTGGCGATAATGCGACCAATGACGCGGAACTACAAAGGATACAATGGTTTTGCTCCACATTAGGAGGGCCAAATGGCTGGGAATGGTATTCTGTTGCGATTGCTGAAATAAATAAGGCGAGTGACAAACCGTATTCAAATGAGAAAGCTTTTAACTATAATCGAAAAGGTGAATTTAAATATTCACCCAAAGAAAAAAATTATACACTAACCTTTGTCCCATGGTAACTCTCAGCCTGTAAAAACCTTTCGCCTTTAACCTTTTCCCTTTCACCTCAAATCATTACCTTTGCCAACTGTTTTCAAAAAAACAAAGAAATGAGCAAAGCAATAATCAAAACTGAAAAAGGCGACATGACCGTAGAGTTTTACGATCAGGATGCCCCAAATACTGTAGCTAACTTTAAAAAATTAGCAAAATCAAACTTTTACGATGGTGTTATCTTCCACCGCGTTATTCCTAACTTTATGGTACAGGGCGGCGACCCAACCGGTACCGGTGCTGGAGGCGCAGGCTACAAAATTGATTGCGAATTGACAGGCGATAACCAATACCATGATCGTGGTGTGCTTTCAATGGCACATGCCGGCCGTAACACAGGTAGCTCACAATTTTTCATCTGCCATAACCGTACAAATACCGCTCACTTAGATCGTAACCACACCGTATTTGGTAAAGTGATTGAAAACGTTGACGTTGTTGACGCTATTCGCCAGGGCGATAAAATTTTAAGCATCGAAGTAATAGAAGAATAGTGAATAGTTGAATAAGTTAATGGTTGATTGAGTTGAATAAGTTGATTGGGGTTAAACCTGGTCAACCCAGTCAACTCAATCAACTTATTCAACCTAATCAACCCAATCAACCAAACAAATGAATTTACAAGGAATTGTAGCCGTATCTGGCAAACCGGGATTATGGCGGGCATTGGCTCAAAACAAAACCGGTTATGTACTGGAGAGCCTGGATGCACAAAAAACAAAACTGGTAGCCAACCTGTCAACAGCTAAACTGGCTGCCCTTACCGAAATAACTATTTTTGGTATTGAGGATGATATCAGGCTTACCGATGTTTTTGAGCAGATGAAAGCCGCCGCAAACGTACCCGACGCTAAAGCTGATGGTAAAAAAATGCGCACATTCTTTTACGAAGTGGCACCGGATCATGACGAGGAGAAAGTATATGCCTCAGATATGAAAAAGATCCTTACCTGGTTCCATATCCTTAAAGATTTACCGTTGTTTAACGAAGTGGATCCAACCCAGGCACCGGCCCCAGAGACTACAACAGCCGAAGTTGAAGAACCGGTTGCCGAGGTAGTTGCCGCCGAACCGGAGCCAACTCCCGCCCCAAAAGCAAAAGCTAAAAAAGCCACAAAAAAAGCCGAGTAATCGGCTTTTTGCTTTTCTATCAATCTCTTTTTTTCGCCGCTTTTCTATCAATCTATTTTTTTCGCCGCCGTTGTAAGGGCCCGTTAGGTAACCTCCAAAAAATCGTTGTGGGTGTGGAAAGAAATATAATTAAATATGTAGCAAACTACCGTCATTGCGAGTAACGAAGCAATCCCAAATAATGTGGGACTTAGCATGTCGGGGATTGCTTCGTTACTCGCAATGACGGTTGATCTATTTAGAATTTCATTCCTTACGCCTCCACCGCGTCATACACAATCACCTTTTCCCAAAGGTGGCTGCAATTTTTGATAAACTCCAGGTGCAGGGGGTGGGTTTGATAAGTTGCCTGCCCGGCAAGGTCGCTAAAAAACATCAGTTCAGATACAGCCCAGCTGTTATCAACCACGTCGCGCTTTTCGGTACTGGCCACAACGCCTACACGCAGTTTTTTAACGGTTTCTATTTTCGACAGGGTTTTAACGCCTGCAACCAGTTTATCCCTGTCTTCAACCGAACCAGGGTTTTTAAGCCAGAAAAACACATGATGTATTACAGGCCATTCTTCTTTTTGATCTATCATTGACATTGCAGATGCTGTTGCCGTTCCTGCTGCCAGGGCGGCTGTAGTGGTTATAAATTTTCGTCTGTTGGTAGTGCTCATAGCAGGTTTAATATTGAGCGTTAAATTAGGAAGAATTATTTAAATCGTTTAAGCGAAATATCCTCCATTTCGTTTAGTAAAGTATTTTTCATAAAACTTACTTTTTTTTCTAAAAGTTCTGCCAGTTCTATCGTCGGTTCGGCATTAAAAGGATAACATTCATCTACAGATTGTTTTGATTTTACATGTGCAATCCAGTCTTCAGCCAAGTGGATATAATCTTCTAATACTTCAACAGTAGAATCCGGCCCGTAAACATCTAAATACATTGAAGGGATATCACCGACAATCACCCAAAGGAAATTATCCTCCTGGCTTTGTGTATTGTCTATTTCGAAAAGGAAAATGCAAAACACTTCCCCAAGGTTGTAATAAAGAAAGCTATCATTTATCGCAGCACACCATTTAAAATCAAGCAGGTACTTCTCAGCTTTTCTATAAACCCCAGGTAACTCGGAATAAAAATCAATATCCGGTTGAATATCTTTATAGTTAACAGGGTATTTTATCATGGCATCTACCCTACGCACATTCCGGTTGCCCGCACTTTTCATCGGCAAACTCGGGCTCAAAGGTGCTGTGGTTTATTTCCATGTGTTCCAACCGGTGACGAAGATCATGTTTAATACTATCAAAATCGGTCATATTCTCTGGTTTGATAACCAGGTGGGCGGTTAGCGCATTCTCGGTAGTACTAAGTGCCCATACGTGCATGTGGTGCACATCTACTACGCCTTTGCCTTTCATCAGTTCGGCTTTTATTTTTTCCAAATCCATTTCGGCAGGTACGCCGTCCATCTCCAGGCGCAGGCTGTCTTTTAACAGCCCCCAGGTTCCGCGTAATATCACAATGGCAATAACTATACTTACAATACTATCAATCCAATACAGCCTGGTAAAATAGATGATAACGCCCGATATAACAACGCCAAGTGATACAATGGCATCAACCGCCATGTGCAGGTAAGCACCTTTAACATTCAGGTCGGTATCTTTATCTTTCACAAACAGCCAGGCAGTAAGGGCATTGATACCAATACCAATAAAAGCTACCCAGGCCATGGTACCACCTGATACCGTTTCGGGATTCAGGAAACGCATAATGGCTTCGTAAACAATAAAGCCAACAGCTACAAACAGGATCATGGCATTAAAAAAGGATACGATGATGGTCGATCTTTTATAGCCGTAGGTATACTTACTGTTGGCGCTTACTTTAGTAAGCTTAAAGGCCAGCAGCGCCAAAGCCAAAGAGGCCACGTCGCTCAGGTTATGCCCTGCATCGGTTAACAACGACAGCGAATGTGTCATAAAACCAGCTATGGTTTCTATAATTACAAAAGCCGAATTTAAGATGATGCCTACAATAAAGGCTGTATTCAAATGGTCCAGCTTGGGCGCATGATCATGGTGATGATGTCCGCCGTGCGAGTGAGAATGTGAATGATCGTGACCCATAGCGCAAAGGTAGGGTTTTAGATGTGCAAATTTCAAATTTCAGATGTGCAGATTATCCATCTTAATCAGAAGTTCATACTCTTCGGATGTGCAAGTTTCAGATGTGCAGATGAAAAAAACATATCTGCTAAAATCATTTAACATCTATCCCAGTCATCTGCACATCTGAAATTTGCATATCTGCATATCCCTCCTCATCTGCACATCTGAAATCTGCACATCTACTCGTGATGATACGGCTCCCCCTTCAAAATCGTGTATGCGCGGTAAAGCTGCTCGACAAAAAACAGGCGGACCATCTGGTGCGAGAAGGTCATTCGTGACAGTGAAATTTTATCGTTGGCCCGTTGGTATACCGATTGGTCGAACCCATAGGGGCCGCCAATAACAAATATCAAGTTGGCCGATAAACTAATCTCTTTTTTGTTGATATAGGCCGCAAACTGGGTAGATGTGTATTCGTTTCCCTTCTCATCCATCAAAATCACATGATCAAGCGGGCTTATTTTTTTCAGGATAAGCTCTGCCTCTTTTGCTTTTTGCTGGTCTGCCGTAAGGGCTTTGGTATTTTTCAGTTCGTTAATCTCTACCAGTTCCAGTTTGGTGTAATGCTTCAGGCGTTTTACATATTTATCTATGCCCTCTTTTAAATAGGCATCTTCGGTTTTGCCAACGGTTAAAAACGTGATCTTCATATCTCAAACAAATAAACGTTTATTTAAAATATATGTGTTTATTTAGCCACAACTTTTTTACCAGGTATGCAACAGGATATTATTAAAGACTATGAACAACGCGCCAATGCTGCACAGCAGGAAGCCGCTAAATATAAAAAGCTTGCCAATACATATTCGTTATTGAGGCTCAGCATCTTCGCGCTTATTGTTGTAGCCATCAGCATTGCCGTGCAGCAGGATAATTTTACCATTGTGGCCGTGGCTTTTGTGGTACTTGTTTTTGCGTTTGCGTGGCTGGTATCACGCCAAAGCCGGTTCGAAAAACTTAAACAGTATTACGACGACCTGCAAAAGGTAAACCTGAACGAAATTGCCAGCATCCAAACCCATGCCAATATGTATAACGATGGCACCCGCTTTGGCAACGAGAAACATTTTTACACCTCCGACCTGGATATTTTCGGCAACGCCTCCCTGTACCAACTGGTTAACCGCACAGCAACATCTACAGGCAACAATAAGCTTGCCGAATGGTTTGATAAGCCGGCAACCAAAGCCACCGTTCTGCAGCGCCAGGAAGCGGTTAAAGAAATAGCCGGTAAAAACGATTGGAAACTTTCGGTGCAAACCTTATTGGTATTTGCCATTCAGCAGGATGTTAATCAGCTTAAAAACCTTTTCAAATACCTCCACCTTCCGCTTGATATGCCCGGCGAAAAATGGCTTGCCATGTATACCAAAATAGCGCCATATTTGTTTACCGGTGTTTTAATACTGGCCTGGTTTATCCCTTACGCCAGGCTGGCGGCTATTATAATAGGTATTGCTAACATGGGCATCGTATTCTCTAAAGCCATGTACATTAGCAAAGCTGATATGATTGCCGGTAAAATTGGCGATACCCTGGCCAAATATGCCGATGTATTTAAGCAGGCGGAGGATGAGCCCTGGCTGGCCAGCTATAATGCATCGCTTGCCGGATTGTTAAAAACCAGCCAAACTTCCAACAAAATAAAAGAGTTAGCCAACCTGATCAACAAACTCAATTATCACCTTAACATGATTGTCGGTTTTGTGCTTAACCTGTTCTTTTTGTGGGATATCCGTCAGGTAATAGCTATCGAAAACTGGAAACGCCGGAATAACGATAGCCTGGAAGCCGCTTTTGATGTCATCGCCGAATTTGAAGCACTTATCAGCCTGGCAAGCCTCACCATTAATTACCCCGACTGGGCTTACCCGCAAATTGAAGATAAGCCAGGTTACACACTCATCGCCCACTCACTTGCTCACCCGCTTATTGAAGCCACTAAACGCATCGAAAATAATTATGAGCTGGAAGATACCCATAAGATAGATATTATCACAGGCTCAAATATGGCGGGCAAGAGCACTTTTTTGCGCACCATAGGTATAAATACCGTACTGGCGCTTTGCGGCGCTCCTGTGTGCGCTAAAAGCATGCGGGTATCGGTTATCACCATCATTAGCTACATGCGCATTAAAGATTCACTTAACGAAAGCACATCAACCTTTAAGGCCGAGCTCGACCGCCTGCAAATGTTGCTGGCCGCGGTAGAAAACGAGCCCAAGATATTTTTCCTGATAGATGAAATGCTGCGCGGCACCAACTCGGTTGATAAATACCTTGGCTCCAAAGCGGTAATTGAACAGCTGATCCGCAAAAATGCCGTGGGTATGGTGGCCACCCACGATTTGCAGATAGCCCGGCTTGAAGATAAATATCCCGATTATGTACGCAACTTCTACTTCGACATCCAGGTAAAAGACGGCGAAATGCTGTTTGACTATAAGATAAAACACGGCGAGTGCAAAACGTTCAACGCGTCGCTGCTATTGAAGCAGATAGGAATCAATGTAGAGGCGGAATAGAATCAAGAGTCAAGACGCCTCGGGAACGGCATTGCGAATATACTTCAGAATGATCCTAAAAAAATAGGGATGACGCGTTTGCTTTAGAGCCTCACAACAACCATATCATAGCGAGTATCCATCAGCTTCGGCTGGAAAAAACAGTAATGACATGGTTGCAAATGGGGTTATTCTGGGTACCATCAGACTTGCGCTTCCTTTTAAAAAGCGGTGGAAAAGTGCGATTCCCCTCTTGAGAGGGGCGGAGGGGGGTGTTATGCACGCGCAATGAAACGCGGAAAAACACATCCCTGCCAACGCACCTCCTACCGCGCCCCCTCTCGAGAGGGGAATAAAAAATACAATTGATAATCAACGTATTATAATCATGTCATTATAAGCGCAGCGTGGCAATCGCGAACCGTGCAGATCCGCCCTGTATAGTCCGCGATTGCTTCGTTCCTCGCAATGACATAGATTATTAAAAAAATATCGCTGACAATCAGCATTTTGCGAACACCTCACTATAAGGAGTAGCGACATGGCATCAATGTAACTATAAGTAAAAAAAGGCCGGAAGATCAACTCTCCCGGCCCTGCTATTTTCAAAAAGTCTTGATTCTTGACTCTTGACTCTAAAATCTTATCTTCCTCCTGATGGTGTGCCACCCTGGCCACCGCCCTGGTCACCTTGCTTAAGGTCATCGTTGTTTACGCCTTTTTTCTGTTGTTGCGGGTTGCTGAAGCTTAGTTTACCAAAGCTGTAGCTAAATGTGATACCGAACGAACGGAAAGGGAATGCGGTTGAGCTTTTTAACGAAAACGCATCGCTGCTTATATTTTGGTCGAAGTGTTTGTCGCGGGCAAATGGCTGAACGGTGTTAAAGCCGATAGCCAGTTTTTTATCCATAAACTGTTTCTTTAAACCAAAGGCATAAATACCGAATGCCGGGCTGGTACCTTGTATGGTACGGCGGGCCGAGTTGGTAAAGCCAAACAATTCGGCCAAAAAGTTATGCGGAAACTGGTATGATGCACTTCCGAAAGCCGAGTATTGGAAATAAACACCCGTTGCCGAAGCCTTATCTTTATAAGCATCAAATATGGTTGGGTTATAGGTATAACCATTGATGCTTGCCCGTATGGTTAAAGGTTTTATTGGGTTTATCGACCCAAAGAAACTTGCGCCAAACGAATTATTTTTACCAATGTTTTGATAAGCGGTACGGGTTGCATGTACTACCTGGTTATGGATGGTTTCGGTCAGTGTATCAGCGATACCCTCAATCATGTTGTTGGTGTTTTTATAATAAACCGAGAAGTTGATCACCGATGATTTAACGAATTTGTTAATGTTCAGTTCTATGGTTTGCGATACTTCGGGTGCCAGGTTTACGTTACCAACCGTTTGGCTTTGGATGGAACTGCGGTTAATAAACGGATTTAAAAACTGCAGGCTTGGCCGTTGTATACGTTTGCTGTATGATAATTTAAGCGTTTGGCTGCCCAGTTGTTTCTGTATGGTCAGGCTCGGAACATAAGTTGTATAGCTGGTGCTAAACGGGCTTAAGTTCTGGTACAGGTCGCCTACTTTAGCCGGGTCCTGGTAAGGATTCTGCGGATCGCCTTTTATCCTGGTATTTTCTACCCGGCCACCTACCAGTAACGAATAGCTTTTTGGTAAAGTGAAGGTTAAAACAGTATAACCGGCGTACACATTCTGGTTATAATCATACAGGTTCGAGTTCAACGAATCGCGAATAGCGTTGTTGCCGCTGTTATCTGTATCAAATATATCATAGTTACTGTTTATGCGGCGTTGTATGGTTTTACCGCCGGCCTCAATTTTTACTACTTTGCTTACAGGCAAAGTATAATCGGCCTGGAAAGTATATTCGTTGTTTTTACCATCGTTATTTCCCTTTTGGCTTGGGTTAACTGCTGTAAACAAGCTGTTGTAGTCTGTTTTGATAATGCTATGGCTCCATTGGCCCGAAAGCGTAAACTCCTCTCCTTCTTTTTTAAACTTGTGCGTATAATCAAGGTTCCAGTCAAAACCACCAAAATGATTGTGCGATTGGGTTGTACTTGTGTATTGGGTTAAAATACTCCCGGCTTGTATATTATTAATACCGTTTCCGGCAATATTAAAACCACCATCATTAAGTCTGAAGGTACTGTTAAAGCTGTTGAACGCATTAACCTCGTACCCCATAGTTACTGAGCTTATGACGCCATGCCTTTTAATACGGCTTGTCGAGTTGTTAAAGTTATGGCGGGTTATACTTCCATCAGCACCTTTAAACTGCTGATCGAACGTGGTTGTTGATGTTTGCGGCCAGGTTAAGTTACCGCCGGCATTGATACCCAAACTAAACCTGTTTTTATTATAGTTAAGGTTAATGTTACCGTTGTTTTGGCGTGTACCCACACCACCGCTTACCGAGCCGCTGATGCCTGATACATTTTTTTGCTTGGTAATGATGTTGATGATACCACCAGAGCCTTCCGCATCATATTTTGCAGATGGAGATGTTACTACCTCGATGCTCTTGATCTGATCGGCAGGGATGGTTTTTAAAACATCCGATAAGCTGGCCGATGTGGCGCCGGATGGTTTACCGTTAATCAAAACTTTAACATTCTGATCGCCGCGGATTGATACGTTACCGTTAATATCCACGTTTACCAAAGGTACTTTTTGCAACACATCTGTAGCGTTACCGCCTGCAGATGTAAGGTCTTTTTCGGCGTTATAAACAATTTTGTCTATCTTGTTTTCTACCAGCGGTGCCTGACCAACGACATTAACGGTTGCCAGTGTTTTTGATCCCGGCGACAAATAAACCGTATTCAGTTTTGCATCGGGTTTTGAAGCCGTAGTTACCACAGGATCTATCGTTTTTGATGGATAACCAAGAAAAGAAATAAGGAGTTTGTAGCTCCCAGGCTTTACATTGTCTATCTTAAAATTACCTTTCGAGTCGGTTAAAACACCATTTATGGGCGATTTACCGCCACTGCGATACAGACCTACAGATGTATAATCCATAGGTTGTTTGGTAACAGAATCAATAACAGTACCAGATATGCGGCCAACAACTGTGGGGCCGCCGCCACCTACCCCAAATTGAGCTTTAGCCGAAACGGCAAAACAGAATAGAAGTATAAAAAAGTAAAAACGTTTCATTTATAAAGATTTTGGTAATTGGAGGCGAAAATACTTCAAATGTTACACCCCAATCCTTTATTTTTTTGATAAAATGCTAATTGTCATGTACATGTTACACTAAGATGAGATAACAGCAAACGATAATAAACTATATGTTATAATTCACCTGCTTTGATAATTTCAAACAAGGCTTCTCAACCAGTAAATAAAATCCCCAGGCAAACAAAATGCTCACGCCAAGGCCGGTTAAAAACTCTACTCCTTTAAAAAACAGTGATTTTGGCAACAGCATCCCCAGGTAAACAACCAGGTTACTGCCAATGATATCATGGGTGAGGTATAGCGAAAATGAAATTTTAGAAAGAAAGCTGATAACCGGGTAACTTTTTAAAGGCAACAACAATATACCCAGGGCAAGTAATGCCGCGCAGGTTTGCGCCAAACCAACCGAATGCGCGCTGCAAACGGCAATTAAAACACCAAATACAAGCGTTCCCTTCAAAGTTTTTCCTTTTACCCGGTATAAATAATACAAAATACCCAGCGCAAACACCGGGAAGCTATTGATTAAAGTGTTGCCTGGCACCTTTAAAAATACCGGCAAAATACTTAGCAACAATAACAGCCAGCCCCCCCACCTGCCTGTAAACCATGGAAAGCAAAGCGCAACAAACAGGTAAAACTGAAACTCGATGCCCAAAGTCCAATAAACGGGGCTTAAGTATGGCTGCCCCAAAAAACTATTAAGATAGGCCAGGTGACAAACCGCGTTAACCCAATCGGGCCGGTAATGGGCCACCCAAAAAAAGTTCATAATGATGGCCATCATTATCGAGATGATGTACGGTGGCTCGATACGGATAACCCGTTTTAGGATAAAGCGGCCACTCAGCTTCCAGCTATAATTTTCGGGGATGGCCCAACAAATGATAAAGCCCGATAACAGGAAAAACATGTAAACGCCCAGCCAACCATAATTTAACACCGGCAACGTTTTGCCCCCCAAATGGTATAACGTTACGGCCAGTGCAGCTATCGCCCGGATATAATCAACCTGTTGTATGTGTGTTTTTTGTTTTGTGCTGATAGCGGCCATGGTTAACGGCAGATTATATATGCTGTTGACGCTAAGATATTGTTTTTAAATTATTGAGTGGCCTGATGATTTTTAATGGGGCTATTATTCGATACCCATCCCTACCCTATACTCCTGTTGAACAAGTAACAGGCAGTTGGCACATAAACAGCCCTCATACTGCTCACTCACATACTGCACCTCATTCAGCGTAAGCTGCACGGTACTGCACTGGCACTTGGTGAATGAATTGGCTTTACATTCAAAAGGCGCCTCACAGCGTTCGCAACGGATGATTTCGTGTTTGGGGTGCATTTTTTAGTCCGGAAGTCGGGAAAGTCCGGAAGTCCGAAAGTTGTTTTGTCAAAGGTCGACAAGTTTGATAGCAAATAAAAGCTTTTCAGATCATTATAATGTAAAAGAGAAGAAGTCGGAAAGTTCAGAAGCTAACCGTAGGCTAAATATAAAAGACCAATGAGCTACGAAGCTTATCGGTCTTTGTATCTTTCGGACTTTTTCGACTTTCGGACTTTCCGACTACTAATAATGTAAAAGACCGGTAAGCTAATACGCTTCCGGTCTTCTTTTATCTTTCGGACTTCCCGACTTTCGGACTTTCCGACTAATACTTACGCCGAACAAGTAACGCAACCCTCTTCCATCGAGCAGCTTGGGCCTTCTGGTACGTTGTCGGCCATTTGGTCTACATGGTCTGGGATAACCGGCTCCATGTTTGATCCGCCCTGGTTTTCAACTGTAAATTTAACAGCTTGCGAAGCGGCTTGTGTACGCAGGTAGTACATACCTGTTTTCAAGCCTTTTTTCCATGCGTAGAAGTGCATTGAAGTTAGTTTTGAAGCGTTTGGCGCATTGATGAAAAGGTTTAATGATTGAGACTGGCAAACATAAGCACCCCTATCGGCAGCCATATCAATGATGTTACGCATCTTAATTTCCCAAACTGTTTTGTACAGTTCTTTAATAGCTGATGGTATCTCGGCAATATCCTGAACAGATCCGTTTGCTGTGATGATCTTATCTTTCATAGCCGGTGTCCACAAGCCAAGGTTAACCAAATCGCGCAGCAGGTATTTGTTTACCACAATAAACTCACCACTTAATACACGGCGGGTGTAAATGTTTGAGGTATATGGCTCAAAGCACTCGTTGTTACCCAATATTTGTGATGTTGATGCTGTTGGCATCGGCGCTACTAACAATGAGTTGCGCACACCATGGTTCATTACATCCAGGCGCAGGTTTTCCCAATCCCAACGGGTGCTGGCAGGGGCTACGTTCCATAAATCAAACTGGAATTTACCTTTTGATAACGGAGAACCCTGGAAGGTTTCGTAAGGACCATCTTTGATAGCCAAATCTTTTGAAGCCGTCATGGCCGCAAAGTAAATGGTTTCAAAAATCTCTTTGTTCAGCTGTTTAGCTTCATCACTTTCAAACGGCATCCGCAGCTGGATGAAAGTATCGGCCAAGCCTTGTACACCTAAACCGATAGGGCGGTGACGCAGGTTTGAGTATTCGGCTTCTTTAACCGGGTAGTAGTTATAATCGATGATCTTGTTCAGATTTAAAGTAGCCTGGTAAGTAACATCATATAGTTTGTTATGATCAAACGTGCCATTGTTAATGTAGCGTGGCAATGCTAATGAAGCCAGGTTACAAACCGCAATTTCGTTGGCATCGGTATACTCCATAATTTCGGTACAAAGGTTTGAACTTTTGATAGTACCTAAATTTTGCTGGTTCGATTTGCTGTTGGCAGCATCTTTATATAACAGGTATGGTGTACCGGTTTCAACCTGGGCATCCAATACGGCAAACCACAATTCCTGTGCTTTGATGGTACGGCGTGCACGGCCTTCTTTTTCGTATTTGGTATAAAGGGCAACAAACTCATCGCCAAAGCAATCGGCCAGGCCTGGTGCTTCATGCGGGCAAAACAAGCTCCACTCTTCGTTGGCCTCAACGCGCTGCATAAATAAGTCAGATACCCAAAGAGCGTAAAACAAATCGCGGGCACGCATTTCTTCTTTACCGTGGTTTTTACGCAGATCTAAAAATTCAAAGATGTCTGCATGCCATGGCTCTAAGTAAATAGCGAAAGCGCCTTTACGTTTGCCGCCGCCCTGGTCAACATAACGGGCGGTATCGTTAAATACGCGCAGCATTGGAATAATACCGTTGCTGGTGCCGTTTGTACCGCTGATGTATGACCCTGTAGCACGCACATTGTGAATGCTTAGGCCTATGCCACCTGCGCTTTGCGATATTTTTGCTGTTTGTTTTAAAGTATCGTAAATACCATCAATGCTATCATCTTTCATGGTTAACAGGAAGCATGACGACATTTGTGGTTTTGGAGTACCGGCATTAAATAAAGTAGGTGTAGCGTGTGTAAACCAACGCTCGCTCATCAGGTGATAAGTTTTGATGGCGCTCTCTACATCCTCTTTATGGATACCAACAGATACGCGCATAAACAGGTGCTGCGGGCGTTCAACAATTTTACCATCTACCTTTAACAGGTACGATTTTTCGAGGGTTTTAAAACCGAAATAATCAAAACCAAAGTCGCGGTCGTAAATGATGGTGCTGTCTAATAATTCGGCATTTTTCTCAATCACTTCCCAAACATCATCAGCTATTAATGATGCGTTTTTGCCGGTTTTGCTATCCACGTAGTTGTACAGGATACGCATAGTTTCAGAGAACGACTTGATGGTGTTCTTGTGCAGGTTTGATACTGCAATACGCGATGCCAGCAAAGCATAATCAGGATGCTTCGTCGTTAGTGATGCGGCAGTCTCGGCAGCAAGGTTATCAAGTTCTGATGTGGTTACCCCATCAAACAAACCTTCAATTACCTTTTTTGCCACATCAATTGGGTCAACCAGGTTGAACCCGTAGCACAGTTTTTCAATCCGTGCCGTGATCTTGTCGAATTTTACCGACTCTTTTCTACCGTCTCTTTTTACTACCAGCATTTTTTTTTCAGTATTTAGTAGTTAGTAGCAAGTAGCAAGACCTGAACCAACTCGTTTACGTATATATATTATTAACTCTTATTCTTTATTAACCGGGCGTCGCAAACTTTGTTGGCCACCGAACCTCTGTTTGTATCTGACTTAGTATCTTGATACTTGATACTAACTACTTGATACTATTCTTAGAAGTCTTCGTCAAGCGAAAACGCTTTGCTTTCGGCATTGTTTAATACGCCGCTTTTTTGGTAATCGCCAACCCGTTTTTCGAAGAAGTTGGTTTTGCCCTGCAGCGATATCATTTCCATAAAGTCGAAAGGATTGCTGGCGCCGTAATGTTTTTCGTAACCAAGTTCGCCAAGCCATCTGTCGGCAACAAACTCAATGTATTGGCCCATCATTTTGGCGTTCATGCCAATCAGGTTAACAGGCAGCGCATCGGTAACAAATTCTTTTTCTATTTCAACCGCATCGGTAATGATCTTTAAAACAGCATCCGCGCTTAACCTTTTGTTCAGCATTTTGTACAGCAGGCAGGCAAATTCGCAATGTGAACCTTCATCTCGGGAGATCAGTTCGTTACTGAAAGTCAACCCCGGCATCAGGCCACGTTTTTTAAGCCAGAAGATTGAGCAAAAGCTGCCCGAGAAGAAAATACCTTCAACAGCAGCAAAAGCTACCAAACGCTCGGCAAAGTTGCCGTTGTTTATCCAACGCAATGCCCACTCCGCTTTTTTAGTTACACACGGAATGGTATCAATAGCATGAAACAGGCGGTCTTTTTCGGCCGGGTCTTTGATGTACGTATCAATTAACAGGGCATAGGTTTCTGAGTGGATGTTTTCCATCATGATCTGGAAACCATAAAAACAACGGGCCTCTGGCAACTGCACCTCGCTCATGAAATTCACGGCCAGGTTTTCGTTCACAATACCATCGCTGGCGGCAAAGAAAGCCAGTATGTGCGAAATAAAATGCTTCTCGCCCGAATTCAGGTTTTCCCAATGCTTCATATCGTCCGAAAGATCGATCTCCTCAGCTGTCCAGAAACTGGCTTCAGCCTTTTTATACATTTCCCAAATAGCCGGATACTTAATAGGCAGTATCACAAACCTGTCCTTGTTCTCTTTCAGTAATATTTCGTCTTCCTGTATCATAGGGGTACCTGTTTTTTTTCGTTTTATTGTTTACTTAGTGACATCAGACACCAACACCGGCCTTATTAAAAAATAAAGCTTTCATTTTGCTGCAACATGGCTTACCAATCACAGTTTTTAATATGTAAATTCCTGACAGTTAAGTGTTTGCATTACTGGATGATGAATACATCCGACTGTCTGTTGAATACCTTTTTATTACCTTGTAGAACAAAGTTAATGTTTGAGTTGGTATCGTGTTAATGATAGTTTTTAACAAAGGCCCGAGTTATTAACACTTTGTCGATTTATTTTAAACAGGGCTTTGTTGAAAGAAAATTAATAGACTTGATTACAGCTAATTAAAATTACCCTGGCAATTGCATAGTGTAAAAACAGGGCCGAACCAATAATTTAACATTACAAATTACTTTACTTAACACAGACAGTTATTGAAAAATAGACAACGCCTTTGCTAAAGGCTGGTATCAATCTCTAAATCGGGCTGAAAAAGCGCCCCAAAAAACCAAATGTGGATAAACAAAATGCCCCGCGGGATAAAACCAAACGGAGCATTCCTAAAAGTTTTAAGAAAGTTGTTGCGCTCAACCTGCAGGAACAAATTTCATTGACATCGAGTTTACGCAATGACGGGTGTTTTTTGGGGTGAGGTATTCGCCTTCGAAAACGTGGCCCAGGTGGGCACCGCAATTGGCGCATACAATCTCAACCCGGCGTCCATCTGCATCGGGTACCCTTTTTACAGCACCTGGAATCTCGTCGTCAAAACTTGGCCAGCCGCAATGCGATTCAAATTTCGACTCTGAAGTGTACAGCGGTGTATCACAGCGTTTACAAACGTACAGGCCTTGCGCATGATTGTTTAATAACGAGCCGGTAAATGGCCTTTCGGTACCTTTATGCAGTATAATATATTCTTCTTCGGGTGTTAACTTATTGTATTCCATTTTAATTATTGAATGACTGAATTATTGAATTAGTGAATTAGTGATTGAGAAAATCACCGTTTTGCTACATAAATATACGACAATTAAGGGGGATTGGATGTTTTGGGGTGATGTTTACATTGGGTTGACGTGCACAATAAATACCAAAAATTACGGTTATCTTGCTACCATGAATCCATACCTCCTATTATTGGCATTTGTGTTTACAGTTGGTAAACCAAAACATGATTGGGCTTTAGCTTCCTCGGTTCACATACATGAACAGATGACTGATACCCCGAGGCTGGCTATTTTAAACCTGGAAAAAAACCTGGTCAGTAGTTATTTTGACGAAGGTTCAAAGCCCGCCGGACTTTCGCCGGATGAAATAGAAAAAGTAAATCTTTTGATTAACGAGGCGGTTACCCAATATAATATCGATAGCGAAAAAATTTACAAGCAAAACCTGGCAAATACAAAAAAGTACCCAGGCTCGGTTGCTTATGACCCGAAGATCAAATCGCCATCCACCTACTACAAACAAATTGTTGCTGTGACTAATGCAAAGGACGAAAAAGAAGTTTGGGTAAATTGCTTTTGTAAATTAGATGACTGGCGCCCGGATAATGACAAAAATTATTGGCGAAAAAATATTGTCAGGATAATGGACGGAGGAAGCTGTTACTTCAACTTAAAGATAAACCTAACCACCGGAACCGTAGTTTGGTTTAGAGTAAACGGCGTGTCCTGATCCCGATAAGCCATTGTCGTGTCAACGATAAATTGACGGATATTCTTTAGCCCAAAGTCTTAGTTTCTAAGAATCTGTCTAAAATTAGACAAACAGACCGTCATTGCGAGGTACGAAGCAATCCCCGACTATGCAGATCGGACTTGCAAAGCTACCCTGTAAGTAGGGGATTGCTTCGTACCTCGCAATGACGCGTGGATATGTGCTTCATAAGAAGTATAAAAGCATTCATAAATCAAATTTAGACAGCTTCTAAGTCAAAAGAGAAAAAACAACTTTAGACTTACGACTTAGTACTGTTTGACTTAACACTACTGCGTCACCACATCCAAATGATACTCCTGTATCAACGGCGGGTTTTCGGGCGTCAGCGTAAAGCTCACTTTAATATTAGCGTTCTCCCCTTTAATAATAAAATAACCGCGCAACTGGTTTTCCGGCACTACATCGCCAACACTTACCGTTTTACCGGCTTTGGCAAAGGCGGCAGCGGCTGCAACTTTTAATTTATCAGGAAAGTAATCCATAAAAAAGTTATCAGCAAAAATGCCGCTTTCTTTGGCTTTGCTCCAATCGGCAATAACTTTTAACAGGTCGTTTTTGCGTTGCTCCAATATTAATGATGCCGGCAGCTGGCGGGGTTTTATACCCGTTAAGGCCATAATGGTATCCAGCACCTGCGTATTGGGATAACCGGCCCGCGCATAGGTTAAATTGGCAAACGACACTACGCCGATACCATAATCGGGCATAATGTTCCATTGGCTGCCAAAGCCCGGTAAACCGCCGGTATGGCCAATATAAACCCGGTTATCGCAATCCTTTGCCCAGCGCAGCCCATAAGCATAAGCGCTTACATTGGGGCAAGGACGGCCTGTGGTTGTTTTGGCATTGGCTGTTAAATAGTTTACATCCCAGGGATACTGCATTTCGCGGATGGAGCTGCGTTTAACAGGGCCGGTTTCGGCATCGTCCCTTGGCGGCCAGGCATCCAGGTGCAGGGCCATGTAAATACTAAAATCCTCAATTGTGGTAATCAAGCCACCCATGGCACCGTAAGCGCCATCGTGCAGCAAGGGCTGCTCAACCCATTTATCATCCAGCCAGCGGTAGCCCAGGGCCAGTTGCTCTTTTGGTACTTTGGTGTACTCCCAGTAGGTATGCGTCATACCCAGTGGTTTCAGGATATTTTCGGTAATATAAGTCTCATAGGTTTTTCCTGATACTTTTTTGATGATGTAACCCAGTGTGGCAAAACCCAGGTTGCTGTACTCATAACCCTGCCCGGGGTTATTAGAAAACGAAACACCTTTTTTATAAATGGCTACCAGTTCGGCATCGCTTACTGCCAGCTGCCTGTCGCCCCAGGGATTATCTTCCGGGTAACCGGCAGCATGGGTAAGCAGCTGGCGTATGATTATGGGCGTAGCATCTTTAGTAAGGTATTTAGTACCCTTCATTTCGGGAATATACAGGTAAGCCGGATCATCCAGCTTGAGCCTACCCTCATCGCGAAGCTTTAAAATAGCCATAGCGGTAAGGCTTTTGGTCATGGATGCAATGCGGAAGGCTGATTTTGGCGTAGCCGGTACTTTATTTGGCACATCGGTATAGCCCAGGCCCACGGTATGCACCAGTTTACCATCCACAATAATACCATAGGCAACACCTGGCCAATGATTATCTTCGGCATATTTTTTATAAATCTGGTCTATAACCGGGTAAGTGGCTTCTATCTTCTTCAGCCTGTCAGGATCGGTGAAAGTGGCGGGTTTGTAGGTTTGGGCGGTGCCTGTTGCACAGCACAAAAATAAAAGTAACCAAAGCAGATTTTTTTTGATCATGGGTGATGTTTTAAAGCTGGATGCCTTAAAAATAAGGATTTTTTAGAACTGTTAACTCGTATATTTACCTCAAACCAAGTATTAATGAAATACGTTTTGCTAATAACCTTATCCTGTTTGCTTGTTAATGTGAAACGCTGTGCAGCCGGTCCTGTTGAAACACAGATTAACCTGCAGCATATAGACACCTCGAAGTATATGGTGTTCAAATTTGATAAGATTCTTTACACGAATTACAAATTTGATAAGCACGCAGAATCTACCACCCTATCTGACAATGAAATTAGAGATATTGAAGAAGTCATCAGGCTCGAGGCGATAAAGTACAACAAAAGAGAAAATACCATTGCGGTATCCGTTACTAAACGAACTCGTAAAATGCTAAAGGATACCAGTTACATTTATCGTGGAGGCTTCCTTGATTCCACTTTGTCCTACTACAAACAGTTCATACCTGTTATTAATCATAATGGAGAAAAAGAGGTGTTTATAAGCTGCTTTTGCTCCGCGGATCAGAAACTACATTGGAGAGAATTTCTTATTTTACCAGATGGTGGAGGGAGTTGCTTTTTCCGGCTAAGAGTAAATTTAACAAAACGGAAAGTTTTATATTTTGAGGTCAATGCCCCCCTTTAATCTAAAATGATAGTTAATCCATCAAGTTTATATGCGATGACGATATTATAATCCGGAAATACCATCAAACTCATCTTTCAAATCTTCAACCGAATAATTGATATAGGATACCCCATATTCATTAAGCAGCTCGGCAAAGGTACGTTTGCTAAGGCCAGACATAACAGCAGCCTGTCCGAGTGATAGTTTGCCCGACTCATAAAGTTTGGAAGCTATAAAACGCACAGTATCGTTCTTATACTCGCCAAGGCTATCCGGAACTTCTAACGTTATCGTTGTCATATGGTAAATATACAAATAGTTAAAAATTATGTAAGGAAAGGAGAAATAAAAAATCCCGGCCAAAATGACCAGGATTTAAATATGTTTACTTGTGAACCTTTCGCCTTTAACCTTTTAGCTTTCGCCTCAGCCTTAAGCTAATTTAGCCAATTCTTCGGCCATAGCAGCGCCAATTTCGGCAGGCGATTCTACTACGCGGATACCGCACTCAGCCATAATTTTCATTTTGGCTGCAGCTGTATCGTCGGCACCGCCAACAATGGCACCTGCGTGGCCCATCCTGCGGCCCGGAGGCGCGGTTTGGCCGGCAATAAAACCTACAACCGGTTTAGTACCAAATTCTTTAATCCAACGGGCTGCATCAGCTTCCATACCACCGCCAATTTCGCCAATCATAATAATGCCGTGTGTGTCCGGGTCATTCATCAGCAATTCAACAGCTTCTTTGGTTGGGGTGCCTATGATCGGGTCGCCGCCAATACCTATGGCAGTAGTGATACCTAAACCGGCCTTAACCACCTGGTCAACCGCTTCATAAGTTAAGGTACCCGATTTTGAAACCACGCCTACATTACCTTTTTTGAAGATAAAGCCTGGCATAATGCCAATTTTGCTTTCGTCGGCAGTAATAATACCGGGGCAGTTAGGGCCAATAAGGCGCGCGTCCTTATCGGTTAAATATTCTTTTACCGCAATCATATCCTTCGTAGGGATACCTTCGGTAATACAAACAATAACTTTAATACCGGCCTCGGCAGCCTCCATAATGGCATCGGCGCCAAAAGCAGGGGGTACAAAAATGATAGATACATCGGCGCCGGTTTGGTCAACCGCGTCTTTAACAGTATTAAAAACAGGCCTGTCCAAATGGCTTTGGCCACCTTTGCCAGGTGTAACACCACCAACAAGCTGGGTACCATAAGCAATCATTTGCTCGGCATGGTAGCTGCCCTCTTTACCGGTGAAACCTTGTACAATAACTTTTGAATCTTTATTTACCAGAACACTCATTGGTTTTTTTCGTTTAGTACGGCAAATCTAAAGTTTTTGGCCGAATGTCAAACCCCATTATAATTTAATAGCACAATAATTTAATATGATAACATAAAAGTGACTTTTTGGTATTGGGGCGGTTACCCGTAATGGTAATATCGGGATGGCGTTTCACCGTTAACTGAAGCGCGCGCCGTGGCTTTACATGCATATTTCTATTTACCGGCCAATAAAAATGTATTAAACGAATCAGCCTTTAATAACGGGCTGATTGTTTTATTACCCAGCTTAATATTCACCATTTTGTTGGCTTCCCCATCGTTTTGTATAACAATAACTACGCTGTTATCGGGATTTTTAAAGGCCAGCAAATTGTTAAATGTGCCGCTTGCCGTCAACAGCTTTGCACCGGGCTTCACGTAATGGCTCAGGTGCTTAAGCAGGTAATATTCGTAGTTAAACTTATAGGTGCGACCGGTGGTATCTACACTCACCAGCGAGTTTTGCCGCCAGCCCCAGTGACTGATTCCGCCCTCTTTTAACGCAATATTCCAATACATGTAAGCGTTTGCGCCGCTGTTAAAATAATGTTTCATTAAATCCCAGGTATAACGGCAGTATTTCCAATCGTTTTGGCCATCGCCGCATTCCTGCTCGCTTTGGTACAGGGCAAGATTTGGATACCGTTGATGAATACCTGCTATGGCACCTTTACCGGCCCACTGAAAACCAACGCCTTTAATGTACTTAGCGCTTTCGGGGCTAGTTAGCAGGGTGTCTGTCAGTTTTTCGTTGGCGCGTTCAACCGTTCCGAAAAATACGTTTGCTCCACGTTGTTCCATTTGAGGGCCAAGGTAGCTTACAAATTTGGCCAACCCATGCGCTGTCCAGGTGCAGCTTGGGAATACCTGTGCCGAATTAAACTCGTTTTGTGGCATCACCATGCCTATTTTAATACCCTGCTGTTTATAGGCATCAACAAATTTGCCAAAGTATTGGGCATAGGTTTTAAAATATTGATTGTCCTGTATAAACATGTCGGCGCCTTCTTTACCAACCTGGTCGGGTTTCAGGCCGTTCTCTGCGTTTGAGAAATCCATGCCGGTTAGTTTTATACCACGTTCTTCGTATTTTTTTATCATCTCTTTAGTGGGAATCATGGCGGCAGCATAATGCTTGTTCTTTTTCATCCATTGCGGCGGACTCCATGGTGATGCCCATAGCTTAAGGGCCGGATTGATTTTTTGGGCATCTTTTATAAACGGCACCAGGGTATGCATATCATGCGCTATGCTAAAATCTTTCAGTTTAAAATCGCCTTCGGTTTCATCGTAGGAGTACCAGTTGAGCGAAAAATCATTGGCACCAACCGGCATCCGGCAAATAGTAAAGCTGGCGCCTACACCGGGAGCAAATAACTCTTTCATAATCGCCTGCCTGTCTTTAATGCTCAGCAATTGCAGCGAGGTGTAACCGAGTTCGTTAAAACATCCCCCAAAACCATTAATGGTTTGCTTTGTACCTGCCGGCAATATTTCGACATCGACAGCATTGCTTTCACCAGCAACAGTTTTCAGATTGCTAACAGCCCAATGATCTGTTTTGGTAGTGGAAACCCATGTTACCTTTTGCGCAATCGATTGCATACTGATACCTATAGTTACCAATGACAGGATAATTTTTTTCATAATGATCTTATTTCTTTGTGTATCAATACCAACTATCGTTTGATAGTCAGCCTGTTTATAAATGGCTTACAATTGAATAGAATCAATTGTGTTTTATTGACACAATGATAATTAAAAATTTCAATTTTAAAAAAAAGAAAAAATACATTTTACCGGCAGCTGAAAGCTGTCAGCAGGCTCTTAAGCAGGATTTGGTTTGGCGGTAATTTTCTTCCAGATGGAGAATCCGCCGTACACAAACATCAAACCAATAAACACGTATACCCAAACGGAAATATTGCGCCCGGCGATGATGAGGTAAAGATAAGGCAGGCTAAAACTAAGCGACGCAAGCAGCAAAGGAATAAGGATAGGTTTTCGGGCCCTGAAAGTTTTGATGACCCAGCCCAGGAACGAAAAAAAGCAGATCTTACTAACTAAATAAAGAATACCGATAAGCAAAGGGTCAACCTCGTGCTTCTCCCCCAAGGCAATAACCCAGTCTTTAAATAGCGTGATATAATCCATCATATATTGCAAGTTATACATTAACTGGTATATGTGGTGCCTGTCTACTAATTTATATCGTCAAAACCCAGTTTTTTTATCAAAAGTAAGATCCGGGTCCTAATCAAAAGTACCCCCTTCAGTGGGTTAGGGGCTTACAAACTCCCCCTCGCTCTTCGCAATTACAATAGTAGCCACCCCGTTACCTATCACATTGGTAATAGCCCGTGCTTCCGACATAAACCTATCCACACCAATCAATATGGCCAGCCCCTCTACCGGGATAATTTTTATAGCCGTGAGCGTACTGCTCAGCACAATAAAACCACTGCCGGTAACCCCGGCGGCACCCTTGGAGGTAATCATGAGGATGCCTATTATGGTTAACTGCTGCGCCAGCGACAAAGGCACTTTAAAAACCTGCGCCAAAAATATCACACACATAGATAGGTAAATAGTGGTACCATCCAAATTAAAGGAATATCCTGTAGGGATAACCAGGCCAACCACCGATTTGGAGCAACCAAACTTTTCCAGCTTTTCCATCATGGCCGGCAGGGCCGATTCGGAAGAAGATGTGCCTAACACAATCAGTATTTCTTCTTTAATATATTTAAGGTACTGCCACAGGCTGAATTTATAAATGCGGCAGATGATATTGAGCACCACAAAAATAAACAGGAACATGGTAAGGTAAACCGAACCCATTAATATAACCAGTGGCTGCAAAGTTTTTACACCGTATTTGCTGATGGTAAATGCCATCCCCCCGAAAGCACCCAAAGGGGCCACCTTCATTACTATTTTCATGATATTAAAAAACACTTTGGATAGCTTATTAAACAAACTGATAACGGTTTGCCCCGTTTCGCCCATGCGGCTTAGGCCAACGCCAAACAGGATGGCAAAAAACAGGATCTGTAAAATATCGCCTTTGGCAAATGCATCAAACACATTGCCGGGCACTATATGAGCTATAAAATCGCCCCAGTGCATTTCAGATGCTGCTTTTTCATACACGGCCAGTTTACCCGTTGTATCGGTTAGGGTATGGTTTTGAAAACCGGCACCCGGTTTAATGATATTGGCAACCGTAACACCTATAATAAGAGCAAAAGAGGTTACTATTTCAAAATAAAGCAAAGCCTTCCCTCCTACCCGGCCAACCTTTTTCATATCGCTCATACCTGCAATGCCCAGCACAATGGTAAAAAATATGATAGGTGCAATCAGCATGGTTATCAGGCTGATGAAGGTTTTGCTGATCAGTTCGGCAGTTGGAGCAAAACCTTTAAAGTTTAGGCCTACCACTACGCCCAGGGCAATGGCAACAAGCACCTGGAAGGTGAGGTTTGAAACGAGGCGAAGCCCCCTACCCCCCTGAAGGGGGAACTTTTTGACTGGCATGGAGTATCTGACGTTTTATAGTTTAACAAGTATACGATTTTGGAGTTGTAGTTTGTTCAAAACGCCTGTTAACAAAAATCCCCGCTTACCAAATAAAGGCAAACGGGGATTTCATATGAGCGAAGGTTGTTTATAATACCTGGCCTGTTTTAATATTTATGGTGAATTTCTTTCCGTTAATGCTAAACTGGGCTTTATGGTTACCTATAAAGGAAATTGTACCGCTGTAGTTCCAGGTTTTCCCTTCATAGGTACCTTTGGTAGAAAAGGTGGCGTGGCCATCGGTTATATCGGCGTCGGCAGCGCGGTCTATCATTAAGCCGGTAAGTTTAAAATTAAACGACGCGGCGATGGCTTTTGCTTTCCCGGCCTCGGTATAAGTACCGTTTACATAGGCATTTAAGGTACCATCTAACTGAAGCTTTAAATTGCTTACGCCAGGGTTAAGGCTTTTTAAAATAAAATTTTTGCCATATTTTTCGGTGATATTGGCACCGCCGCCAACTAATACCAGGTTTAAACTATCGTTTACCGTGATGCTTGACGGTTTGCTGTTTGTGCATAAAACCTCGTATTTAATTTTTTCCCAAAGGTCGAGTTTCGAAGTATCGCTATCGCCCAGTTTTAGCGAAAAAGTAGTATCAATCTTGAAACCGCAGCCAAAATTGCCCGCAGATTCGATCCTTGCTTTACCTTTTGACTTAAAAACAATATTTGATGGATAATCCAATCCGTCAGAAATGCTGAAACCACCTTGTTCGCCATATAAAGCCTGACTAAGGTTTGAAGCAATCTCTGTGCTCACCAATGTCGGATCGGCCGTGTTTACAGGAGTGTTATCTTCTTTTAATTTGCTGCAACCAAAATAGGTTAGCACAATAGCCGCTGCGGCAATCAGGGTAAGTTTGTAATTGTGTTTCATGTTTAAGTTTTAAATATTCATGTCAAATTTAACGTTATTACGGCTAATTATAAAATAAGTTGAGTTTTTTTGGGTACGGGTTTCCGGCTGCCTGGCCCGGGTACATAGGATCAGCTTTTCCGGTTTCGTTTGGGTGTTAAAAATGCGTGCAAGCGAAGAAAGTTCAGATTACAGATTCTGCCATTTCTGGTAACTCCATAATCCGATCCTGGCGACATATGCCATGAGCCCGGCACTTAAAACTGAACTAATCGCCAATAAACTACCATACTAATAGAGATTTTCTTAATTTCGCAACCTCATACGTATAACCAACAAAATGGACTATCAATTTAAAGATATAGAGCAAAAGTGGCAGCAATTTTGGGCCCAGAACAATACGTTTAAAGCCGAAGATAAAAGCGCCAAACCTAAGTATTATGTGCTGGATATGTTCCCCTACCCGTCGGGTGCGGGGCTGCATGTGGGCCATCCGCTGGGATATATTGCATCTGATATTTTTGCACGTTACAAACGCCTTAAAGGTTTTAACGTATTGCACCCCATGGGGTACGATAGCTTTGGCTTACCGGCCGAGCAATATGCCATACAAACGGGGCAGCATCCGGCGGTAACTACCGAAGAAAATATTGCTACCTACCGCCGCCAGCTGGATCAGATTGGTTTCTCGTTTGACTGGAGCCGCGAAGTGCGCACCAGTTCGCCCGATTACTATAAATGGACCCAGTGGATTTTTATGCAGCTGTTTAACAGCTGGTATAATAAAGATGCCGACAAAGCCGAAAGCATTGCCAAACTGATTGAACATTTTGAGCAAAACGGATCGACAGGCATCAACGCCGTATGCGATGAAGAAATATTGAGTTTTACTGCCGCTGAGTGGAAGGCGATGAGCAACCAGGACCAGCAGGCCGAACTATTGAAATACCGCCTTACCTACCTGCGCGAAAGCACCGTAAACTGGTGCCCCGCCCTTGGTACCGTATTGGCCAACGACGAGGTAAAAGACGGTTTTAGCGAGCGCGGCGGCTACCCCGTTGAGCAAAAAAAGATGATGCAATGGAGCATGCGCATCACCGCCTACGCCGAAAGATTGTTGCAAGGCTTAGACACCATCGACTGGCCCGACCCTTTGAAAGAAATGCAGCGCAACTGGATAGGCAAAAGCACCGGTGCGTCGGTAAAATTTCGGATTTCGGATTTCGGATTTGAGAATTCAGATAAATCCGAAATCGAAAATCCGAAATCCGAATTCATAGAGGTTTTCACCACCCGTGTGGATACCATTTTCGGGGTAACTTTTGTGGTGATAGCGCCCGAGCATGAGTTGGTGGCCAGTTTAACCACACCAGAGCAAAAGGCCGATATTGATGCCTATATAGCTGTAACCAAAAAGAAATCGGAGCTTGACAGGATGGCCGATGCCAAAACGGTATCGGGCGCCTTTACCGGCAGCTACGTTTTAAACCCGCTGAACGGCCAGCAAATCCCGATCTGGATTGCCGATTACGTACTGGCTGGTTACGGAACAGGCGCGGTTATGGCTGTGCCATCCGGAGATCAACGCGACTATTTATTTGCCAAACATTTTGATTTACCGATAGTACAGATTCTTGACACCCAAAAGATAGACACCGAGGCCGACCCAACCAAGGAAGGCACCTACATCAACTCGGAATTTATGAACGGGTTGTATTATAAGGCGGGTACTGCGGCCGTTATTGCCAAACTGGAAGAGGTTGGCGCTGGCAAGGCCAAAATCAACTTCAGGATGCGCGATGCTATTTTTGGCCGCCAGCGCTACTGGGGCGAACCTGTGCCGGTTTACTTTAAAGATGGTTTGCCACATTTAATTGAAGAAAGTCACTTGCCATTGTTATTGCCTGAAGTTGATAAATATTTGCCGACTGAATCAGGCGAACCTCCTTTGGGCAGGGCTGAAAACTGGAAACATGCTGAAGGGGAATACGAGCTAAGCACCATGCCTGGCTGGGCTGGTAGTAGCTGGTACTGGTATAGGTATATGGATGCAAAAAATGATAATGAATTTGCATCAAGAGAGGCCATTGAATATTGGAAAGACGTTGATTTATACATAGGTGGCAGCGAACATGCTACAGGTCACTTGTTGTATAGCCGTTTCTGGAACAAATTCCTGAAGGATATTGGTAAAGTGGTTGAGGAAGAACCTTTCAAGAAATTGATTAACCAGGGGATGATACAGGGCCGCAGCAATTTTGTTTATCGTTTGATAGATGAAGAAGGTCGCGGAACCAACACTTTTGTATCCCATGGCTTGATTAAAGAATATAAAACTTCGCCTTTGCATGTTGACGTAAATATTGTAGAGAACGAAGTGATGAACATCAGCAAGTTTAAACAATGGCGGCCGGAATTTGCAGATGCTGAATTTATTTTAGAAAACGGCAAGTATATCTGTGGCGTAGAGGTTGAAAAAATGTCGAAACGTTACTATAATGTTGTTAACCCGGATGACATTGCCCAACGTTACGGTGCCGATACTTTGCGTATGTACGAGATGTTCCTTGGCCCGCTGGAGCAAAGCAAACCATGGAATACCAACGGTATCGAGGGCGTATTTAAATTCCTGCGTAAGTTCTGGAGGTTGTTTCATAACGACGCATGGGAATTTAGCGTATCCGGCGCCGAGCCTTCAAAAGCGGAACTAAAATCGCTGCACAAGATCATCCGCAAGGTAGAGGAAGATATCGAGCGTTTCTCGTTCAATACTTCGGTATCCAGCTTCATGATTGCTGTAAATGAGTTAACCGATTTAAAATGTAACAACCGTGCGATATTGCAGGATATGGTGATCATCCTATCCTCCTACGCGCCACACATTTGCGAGGAGTTATGGACTTTACTGGGCAACCCGGCCGGTACATTATCTTACGCGCCGTTCCCTAAATTCAACAGCGCTTATTTAATTGAGGATGATTTTGCTTACCCGATATCCATCAACGGTAAAATGAAAATGAACCTTAATATTCCGTTAAGCCTGGAGATAAAAGAGATAGAAGAAACCGTATTGGCCAACCCCGATGTACAAAAATACCTCGACGGCAAAGCCCCTAAAAAGGTGATTGTGGTTAAAGGCCGGATTGTGAATATGGTAGTTTAGGCCCCGCAGCCCCCTTTAGATGTGCAAATTTCAGATGTGCAGATGATGGAAAAAAGAGAATGTCATCGCGGCGTGAGTTACGATGACATTCTCTTTTTTTTTATGTCATCCTGAGTGGTAAAATTTCGCGAAATCCCGAAGGAGAAATAACATACTAAAGAGCGTTGTCATGTTGAGCCAGTCGAAGCATAGCGGGCAAAGGCCTCTCCGCGCGACCCTTCGACAGGCTCAGGGTGACAGGCCTACGCACCTCTAAAAGAAAACATATCATCGGTAGGCACAAAGCAATCGCGAACTATGCATATCCACATGAATAGCTCGCGATTGCCGCGCTACGCTCGCAATGACATATTTTTCTATTGCCTTAAGCATTCTGCTTTAAGCCTCTTAAAGCACATCGCCCCAGGTGCTTTTGTCTTTCAGCATAATTTCTCTTAGCATGCCAATTTGCGGCATACCGTGGTCAAGTACTGCATCATGGAATTTTTTGAGGGAGAAAGCGGCGCCTTCCTGTTTTTGGTAATCATCGCGTAGTTTCAGGATCTCCAGCTTGCCAATGGTGTAAAACAGGTAGCCTGGATCGAAGGTGCCGCGTATGGCCTCCTGCCTCGATGGTTTATCGCCCTGGTACCAGTTGTTCATGAAAAATTTGGTGGCCTCATCTACATTCATGCCCTGGGTATGGGTTTTGATGGATACACATAAGCGGCAAAGCCTCAGCAAGGCATCGCCCGATTGTGCCAGGCGGTATTTGGCTGCCTTTACCGTGTCGCCATTGTGGCCGTAGCCTTCATCGGCCATCATTTTTTCGCAATAGTGGGCCCAGCCTTCCACAAAAGCATAGCTGCCGAAGATTTTTTCAATTTTGGTTGCCGATGATGCATTCAGGTGCAAAAACTGGGTATAATGGCCCGGGTAGGCTTCGTGGATGGTTACATTGTCGGTAGTGTAATAGTCAAACTGTTTTAGCCAGTCTTCTTTTTGCTGGGCCGTCCATTTAGGGTCTACAGGGGTTATATAATAATAGGCCTCGGTGGCAGTAGTTTCAAACGGGCCAGGCGTATCCATTGATGCGGTACCTGTAGCGCGGGCGTATTGCGGTGTTTCCTCCACCTTAACCCGCACCTGCGATGGCATGGTCACGATGTTTTTATCTATCAAAAACTGGCGAATCTGCTCCAGGTTCTTTTTGGCATCCGGGATCAGGCTTTCGGCCGTGGGATGGTCTTTTTGCAGGTCGTGGTACACATCAACCGGTTTTTTACTGGGGTTGATGATCTTGGCCGCGGCATTAAACGAATCCTGTTCTTTTTTTAACTGGGCCAGGCCAATTTCCAATATCTTATCGGGTGTAAGTTTTATCCCTTCGCTGTATAACAGCATTTTTTGGTAGCTGGCTGTACCTATGGCGTATTTGTTATTGGCCTTGGGCAATTTTACTTTTTTCAGATAAGCGGCAAAATCATTTACTGCTGCTATAGCAGCCGCGTTAACCTTGTTAAAGGTTTTCATGAGCGTATCGTTCTTCACGTCTTTTAGAGCCACCTTCAAGTCGCCGCCTAAAAAAGCAGCAGAGCCTTCTGCTATCTGGATCGCGGTTTCTACATATGGTTTTGCCAAGGTATCGTTCAGGTTTAGTTTGGCATCGGCCATCATTTTAGGGGCCTGTTTTTCTATCGCGATGATAGATTTTACCCTATCCGCTATCGGTGCAAAATTGCGCTTTATATAAATACTCACATCAACCGCGCCGGCATAGGTCATGGGGTTTTTAGTAAAAGTACCCAGGTCTTCAAAAGTCCAGAGTTCCTGTTTAATGGCCGAGCGTAAAATGCGGTAATCGTAAAATGTTTTGGGGCTAAAGGATGCCGTATCGGCAGAGTTCAGTTTAGCATCAAAATCTTTTAACCGCGCCAGTTCTTTTTCGATAGAGGCCTTACTGATATCGGTAACCTTACCATCATATTGGTGATACCCAAGGGCAACGCCATTGGCCGGTCGCCAGGCCAGGTAACCGTCGAGGTAGTCGTCGGCTGTTTTTTGGAAGGCAGCATCGCCGGATAACGCATCGCTATTATTGGCTGCGGGCTTAGGCTTGCAACCTACGAGGATGCAAAAAGGAATAATCAGTAAGGATATTTTTTTCATGGTGACTGTATTGTAAAAACCTAAGTTAATGGTTTTGAAAACAAATAACAGCCAACTTATATTATAACTATAAAACATACCACTATGAAAAAGAAATTCACCGGCATACTGTTGCTTGCAGCAATGGTTGCCACCTTAGCTACAAGCTGCGCTCCGCCAAGGAACATGCCGCATCCGCCAACGCCGCCAAAACCGGCAGCGCCATAATAAGAAAAGCCTTTGACTGTAACGAGTTGAAGGCTTTTTTGCAGTGCAGTGCATCTAATTGGGTTAACATAACTTAACACATTTCAATGTATTTTTTGTAAATATTTGATAATCAACATATTGTATTTTAACATGGTTAACACTAAACTGATAGAAGAAAAAGCTATTTGAGCAGGCCATCGCGACCTATAAAAAAGGCATATCGAACGCATCCGATAAAAAATTGGATGCCAAAGGCGAACTGGCTTTTAACATGGCAACCTGCTACAAAAACACAGGCAAGCTGGCCGATTATAAAACCCGGAGGCTGAAAGCCAAAGAGTTTGCCCTGCCCGAATCGCCCTATTACCAGCAGATCATCGATGCGGCTTTTTAATAAAATGCCACCCCGGTTAATCCTTTTCAAAAACAAATCGTCATATATGTGTACGTTGTTTAATTAACAGGTACCATTAAAATTAAACACCATGAAAAAGAGATTTGTTGCATTTGCACTATTAATATCAGCGGTAGTAGTATCGGTATCATCGGGTTGTGTGGTACGCGATGGATATGGAAGAGGACACCATAATGGAAGGTATCACGACCGCGATCATGACGACCACGGACGTGGCCACGACCATGATTACAACCAGAGCGGCTATAACCACTACTAATAAAAAAAGATTGTTTTGAGTGATTGTTTGTGAGTGATTGTTTGTGAGTGATTGATAGCAAGGCGGTGAGTAATCACCGCTTTGTTTGTTTATATATAGATGGGTTGCTGCATCAGCTACTAAGCCCACTTAAAGAACCTATTTGTATCCGAAACCCGCAATAGCGATGGACGTGGATACCGGCCAATGTGGCTAAGGCCGGTGCAGTATGAACAAACAGCGCGGGCCGAAGGCATTGCCAAAGGAAAGTAGCAAGTAGTTAGTATCAAGTAGTAAGACAGCCTATAGCGGTCAAGAATAAAGGTTATTTTACTGATAGAAGCTACAAACAATGGAACTACAATATAATGATTTTTGGTATTTTTGTTTAAACAGTAAATCATGGTAACCATTGACTCAACGCTGGAAGATATTAAGCAACTCGATTTTGCGTCCAGGGAAATGCTGCTTGAAATTTTACAAAAGCGACAAATTGAAGCGCGTAGAGACGAGATGGCTAAAACAGCAAAAAGATCTTTAAGAGCGTTTCAATCTGGTAAAAATATTCCCCTTTCTGCTAACGATGTTATTGATAAACTTAATACATTGTAGATTCAGGCTACTTGGCATATCGGGGATTGCTTCGTTCCTCGCAATGACGACGCCGGGAATAACGCTTTCAATAACTCCCCATAACGCCTAAAATATCAATCAATTACCCCTCAACGCCCCCCTCTATCCACCAAACCAACCCTTTACAAAACTTTTTCTACCCAATCCCTTGAAAATCAAAAAATACTCCGTACCTTTGCAGTCCTTAAAATAAGGATAAAACTGTAAATACAAAAAGGAAAAAATGCCTACTATTCAGCAATTAGTTAGAAAAGGTAGAGTAGCTCTGGTTGACAAGAGTAAGTCGCCAGCGTTGGACAGCTGTCCACAGCGAAGAGGAGTATGCACACGCGTGTATACCACTACCCCTAAAAAACCAAACTCAGCAATGCGTAAAGTTGCCCGTGTGCGCTTAACCAACGGTAAAGAAGTAAATGCTTACATACCAGGTGAAGGTCACAACTTACAGGAGCACTCTATTGTTTTGATCCGCGGTGGTCGTGTTAAGGATTTACCAGGTGTACGTTACCACATCATCCGTGGTGCTTTGGATACATCAGGTGTTGCCGGCCGTAACCAACGTCGTAGTAAATACGGAACAAAACGTCCTAAACCAGGTCAGGTAGCTGCACCTACCAAGGGCGCACCAGCTAAGAAGAAAAAATAATTAAGGAGGATAGAAAGCAATGAGAAAGTCAAAACCAAAAAAGAGAATTATCCTTCCTGATCCAAGGTTTAATGATACCCTGGTTACAAGGTTCGTAAATAACATGATGTATGATGGTAAAAAATCTACCGCATACGCTATATTTTATAATGCAGTTGATATTGTTGAAAAGAAAACCAGCGAAAGCGGTTTAGAAACCTGGAAAAAGGCTTTAAACAATGTTATGCCTGCAGTTGAAGTTAAAAGCCGTCGTGTTGGTGGCGCTAACTTCCAGGTACCAACCGAAGTTCGTCCGGAGCGTAAAATAGCTTTAGGTATGAAATGGTTAATCAGCTATGCCCGTCGTCGTGGTGAAAAAACCATGATGGAGAAATTAGCCGGCGAGATCATATCAGCAGCTAAAGGTGAAGGTGCAGCAGTTAAAAAGAAAGAGGATACGCACAAAATGGCTGAAGCCAACAAAGCGTTCTCACACTTTAGATTCTAATTAGTGAATTATTGAATTAGTGAATTATTGATTAGATAACATTATGCTAATCAGTAATTCATTATTTCGCCAATCACTTTCTAAAAATATAAGTGAATGACTTAATTGGTGAAATTCAATTAAATCACTAATTCAATAAATCAATAACTCAATAATTACCATGTCAAGAGATCTAAGATTTACAAGAAATATAGGTATTGCCGCTCACATTGATGCCGGTAAAACTACCACTACCGAGCGTATACTTTACTATGCTGGTGTAAGCCACAAAATTGGTGAAGTACACGAAGGTGCAGCTACCATGGACTGGATGGCCCAGGAGCAGGAACGTGGTATTACCATTACATCTGCTGCTACTACAGTAAACTGGAACTACAGAGGTCAAAAATACCATATCAACATTATTGATACACCGGGTCACGTGGATTTTACCGTTGAGGTAAACCGTTCACTGCGTGTATTAGATGGTTTGGTATTCCTTTTTAGCGCGGTTGATGGTGTTGAGCCACAATCAGAAACCAACTGGAGACTTGCAAACAACTATAACGTTGCCCGTATAGGCTTCGTAAATAAAATGGACCGTAGCGGTGCCGACTTTTTAAATGTTGTAAAACAGGTAAAAAGCATGTTGGGCAGCAACGCAGTGCCTTTGCAATTGCCAATTGGTTCTGAAGAGAAATTCCAGGGTGTGGTTGATTTAATTAACTGGAGAGGTATTGTTTGGAATGAGCATGATAAAGGTATGACCTTTACCGAAGTGCCTATCCCAGAGGATATGATCGAGGAAGCTACAGAGTGGAGAGAGAAATTGCTTGAATCAGTAGCCGAGTATGACGAAAGCCTGATGGAGAAATTCTTCGATGCTCCTGAAACAATTACTGAGCGTGAAGTACTTGATGCATTACGTAAAGCAGTTTTAGATGCTAAAATTGTTCCTATGGTTTGCGGTTCATCTTTCAAAAACAAAGGTGTACAAACCATGCTTGATTACGTGATGGAATTATTGCCTTCGCCAATGGACGTTGAAGGTATTGTAGGCCACCACCCTGATACAAACGAAGAGATTTTACGTAAACCATCTGAAAAAGAGCCATTTGCAGCATTGGCGTTTAAAATTGCAACCGATCCTTTCGTAGGTAGGTTGTGCTTTATCCGCGTATACTCGGGTAACCTTGAGGCTGGTTCATATGTGCATAACATGCGTTCAGATAACAAAGAGCGTATATCACGTATCTTCCAGATGCATGCTAACAAGCAAAACCCTATCCCTAACGTGGGTGCAGGTGATATTGCTGCGGTAGTAGGCTTTAAAGATATTAAAACAGGTGATACCCTTTGCGATGAGAAATTCCCGATCATCCTTGAATCGATGAATTTCCCTGACCCGGTTATCGGTTTAGCTATTGAGCCTAAAACTCAGGCTGATGTTGATAAATTAGGTATCGCTTTAGGTAAATTATCTGAAGAGGATCCAACCTTCCACGTAAAATCTGACGAAGAAACCGGTCAAACCGTTATTAGCGGTATGGGCGAGCTTCACTTAGATATCATCATGGACCGTTTGAAACGTGAGTTTAAAGTAGAGGTTAACCAGGGCGCGCCACAAGTTGCTTACAAAGAAGCAATTACAGGTACCGTTCAGCACCGCGAAACTTACAAGAAACAAACCGGTGGTCGTGGTAAATTTGCCGATATCCAGGTTATACTTTCACCAAATGACGAAGGTAAAGAAGGTTTACAGTTTGTGAACGAAATCAGCGGTGGTTCAATCCCTCGTGAGTTTATCCCATCTGTTGAAAAAGGCTTTGCAGCTTCAATGGCAAACGGTGTATTAGCCGGCTTCCCGTTAACCAGCTTAAAAGTACGTTTAATTGATGGTTCGTTCCACGCAGTCGATTCAGATGCGCTATCTTTCGAGTTAGCAGCTAAGATGGCTTACCGTGAGGCTTTGCCAAGGTGTAAACCAGTATTGCTGGAGCCTATCATGAAAATCGAGATCCTTACCCCTGAAGAAAACATGGGTGATGTAATCGGTGATATGAACCGTCGTCGTGGCCAGCTGTTAGGTATGGATTCACGTGCAGGTGCACAGGTAATTAAAGCTACTGTACCATTGTCAGAAATGTTTGGTTATGTAACCCAGTTACGTACCATCACATCTGGCCGTGCTACTTCAACCATGGAGTTTGATCACTATGCTGAAGCACCACGTAACGTACAGGAAGAAGTAGTTGCCAAAGTAAAAGGCAAAAAAGCTGCTGCAAACGCATAAATTAATTTGAAGATTCGGTGATTTGAAAATTTGAAGATGCTTTTTAATTTTCAAATCTTCAAATTACCAAATTTTCAAATACAACAATAAACAATCAATTACTCTAATAAATAGCTCTTAGGGTAATCAAATTAAACAACAACATGAGCCAAAGAATCAGGATCAAATTAAAATCTTACGATTACAACCTGGTAGATAAATCTGCCGAGAAAATCGTAAAAACAGTAAAGCCAACAGGCGCTGTAGTTAGCGGACCACTTCCGTTACCAACCGAAAAGAAAATTTTCACCGTTTTACGTTCACCACACGTAAACAAAAAGGCACGTGAGCAATTTCAATTATGCTCATACAAGCGCTTATTAGACATTTACAGCTCGAACTCGAAAACTGTAGATGCCCTGATGAAGCTTGAGTTGCCAAGCGGCGTTGAAGTTGAAATCAAAGTTTGATAGATGCCCGGCCCACTGAAAGGTGTGGGACAACATAAAAAAACACCATCCGGTTTCGGGTGGTGTTTTTGGGTGCAATTCAAATTGTCGCTATGCGGCTAGTTTTGTCAATGCAGCCTGTTGGGCGGCTGATTTAATATTTCTGATGACTTTGTTCCACTGACCACTTCCTTTGGTTACTCTAAGGTTCAAGACATTTTGCGCTCCCTTCAAGCCCCAACGCTGACCGGATTGCTTCAAACGTTTTTGTATAATAGTTCGGTGGGCTGATTCAATTGCCCCGGAACCTATTATCCCATAACCCAATTTTTTGTAGCTGGCATAGTCCATCCGTAAAAGATTGCTTTGATAATAATTGATCAAATTCGCTTGATTTTCTTTTGCTTGTTTTGTTGAACAGGTCATATCGCTAATGGCCTGAATTACTTCTGCTGCCCTGCTTTCTAAAAGTTTGTCTTTCTGTTCTTGGGCCCAACTTTTTCCTGCTTCGGCATCCTTGAAAGCCATCCCGACAAATTCATGTAAATGTTCACAGGCATGATAATAGTCCAGCACATGTATCGCATTAGGATACATATCTGTACACCAGTTATGTATCCAAACTGCACCATCGTTGATTAGCATCAGGCGGTCTTTTAGTTTAGTACCTCCATACGAATCCAGTAGTTCGTCCATGCCCCGGCAGAATGGATTTTTGTCTCCCAAATGGGCCATATATTGCGATTCAAGGATCAATCCGCGATCCTTTTCTCCGGTAGTGGCACAATCAGATGATTTAAATACCCGGCCTAATTTTACCTCTTTCCATCCTTCCCTGGTTAGTATCATGCTACCATCTATTTCTGCATAAACTACCTCGTCCTGTCCAACGGGTGCAAGACTACGCTCCGCCTGCTCATCTATGCCTAATTCAGCTCCATATGCATTCGTTACCCTGAATACCTGCGCCGAACTTATTTCCTGACCCATCAGTTTGCTTATCAATTGGTTACAGCTGCCATAATTGTCGTACTGCCCAGCATACACCATTTTCTCCTGCATCAACGGACTTATCTGAAAACCTTTGGCTCCGTGGCTGTAATGATGAGATTTGTTGATGGCTATTTGCCCGTAGCAACAGCGAGTTTTTTTTTACGCCTATCCTCACTTGCTGTATTTATATTCTTTTCAAAAACCTCCCGACCCAAGTCTTCCCATATATTTATAAACTCTTTCTCATAATCATAGAAATCACGGCCGTCGTTTAATGCCTGAAGCCGGTCGTAGCGCTTGCCCGCCGCTTCGATAAATTCTTCCCTGGTCATCGTAAATTATTTTTATGGTTAACATCATGGTTTCTTTCTCATAAAATTATAAATTAACTGCGGCAATTTGAATTGCACCCCGTTTTTTTGTTATCAAAACAATTTGTTGTAATTTTATAACATGGCATCATACGTAGTACATCCCGCAAAAAGCCAGGAAAAGATTATCAAGGCTTTTTTTGAAGCGTTAGAAATTCCTTTTGAAGAACAGGACGAAGAAATGTTACCAGCTCACGTATTAGATGGTATCGCTAAAGGCCAGGCAGATATCCTTGCCGGTCGCACTATAAGTTTAGATGAATTTAAAAAGCGGTTAAGTTCTGCTAAATGATTTATACGGTCGTTTTTTCACTCACCGCAATTGAAACCTTCGATGCCATAAAATTCCAGATCCAAGAAAGGTTCGGAAATAAAATCGTAGCTGAATTCGAGGAGCGCACACTCAAAGTACTCGAAACACTTAGTCTGTCGCCAGAAATATTTCAAAGTTTAAAACAGGCCCCCCATATCCGAAAAGGGTTTATTCATAAAAACTGCGCCATGTTTTATCAAGTAAAAGCAACCCAAATTGAAATCTTATTTTTTTGGGATAACAGGCAGGAACCTATTTTATAAAAACCCTTTTGCCCTAAAAACCTTACTACTTGATACTTACTACTAAAAAGGGCGATGCCTGCGGCCCGGGCTCTCTGCTCATACTGCACAGGCCTTAGCCACATTGGCCGGTATCCGCGCCGATCCCTATCGCAAAATTTGTCAGAATCAGAATTCGCAGAATTTAAGAATGAACCAGAATTTTTTATTTTTCTCTTAATTCTTGACTCTAATCTCTTGACTCTGTTCACCCCGGCAACTGGCTCATGTCCATATACGCAAACTCCCATAGATGGCCGTCAAGGTCCTGGAAACCCCAGCCGTACATCCAGCCATGGTCTTGCTTGTCGTTTGGCGTGGTGGCACCTGCGGCAACTGCTTTTGCTATCATTTCATCAACAGCTTCGCGGCTATCTAAAGAGATGCAGTTAATAGTTTCAGTTACTTTAGTTGCATCTGCAATTTCCTTTTTGGTAAAAGTTTTAAAAAAGGGCTCTGTTACCAGCATAAAGAAAATAGTATCACTTATCACTAACGAGCCGGCTACCTCGTTGGTAAATTGCGGGTTGAAGCTATAGCCCAGGCTGGTAAAAAATTCGGTTGATTTGTTAAGGTCTTTAACCGGTAGGTTTACAAAAATTTGAGTTGCCATGATAGTTTGTTGTTATTGTTATGATGCAAATGTAGCACCCCAATGATAAAACAATGCGGTGCGGATACGACAATTAAGGGGTGTTTATTCCCCGGCTATATTAAGCTGTTTTTTAACCCTGGCCGGCAGCTTATCAGCTATCAGCCGGTACGATTGTTTGATATAAAACTCCCAATCCTTGTGGCTAAGGCAGCTAATATCGGCTATATGTACCCATCTATAACGGCCGATATAGGCCTGCGGTGAAAAGCATTCCTTTTGAAGGGTTTCTTCAAAGTCCTCATCCGGCACTTTAACAGCCGCTGTTACCGGCACCGAGTCGGGACCGGTAAACAGAAAGGTTTTACCTCCAACGTTAAAGCACAGGTGATGATCCAGTTTGATATCCTCGGTAACACCGGGCAATTGATGGCAAATGGATTGAAGCGTTTCTATGTTCATGGCGCGCTGTTAATCTGTATCATACTTATATTTTACAAAACGCTGTTTGCCGAAAGCGGTTTTATGATACACATCTTTGGTGTATTTTTTGTCTTCCTGCACATCATCGTATGATGCACCTGCATCACGATGCAGGATAAAATCTTTTTTTACCGGGTCGTATTTAAACGTCGTGATCCGGTTCCAGCGGTACCGGCTGCCACCATAATACTCCAGCGAAAAATACCGGCCTTTAATGGTTATACCTTCAAACGGATCGCCAAACGCGCCGCCGCAGCCTTTACAAAGCACCGCACTGTCGTTACGTGCATAAAGTGATAAGCCGCCACCTTTTTTACCAAAAAGTATCAACAGCGGCCTTGCTGTTTGGTCGCTATCTGTTTCATGGTTATTTTTTAAAGCTAACACAATATCCGGATAGGTATCCTGGTTAAGATCGCCGGTTTCATAGGCCAGTACCGAATAGTCCTTCGGTATAAACGGCCTCAACTTTGTAGCGACAACCTTTTTTGATTGCGCGAAAGTTGAATTAACTGTTATCAATAACGCGAATAATATAAGTAGCTTTTTCATCTTACTTTTTATACAATTCAAGTTTCCGGCCGTCGGGGTCAATAACAACGCTCATAAAGCCAAATGCTGTTGATACCGGCTGTGATACAAATACAACGTTATTCTCCTTTAGCAATTCAATGGTTGTATCAAAATTATCAATCTCAAAACCTAAGCGCAAGCTTTTATCGGCCTCGGTTTGGCTTTTTGTGAGCGGATAAATTTCAATAACGGTTTCACCAACGGTAGCTGAATAATGGTAAGGAGCATCGTCATGTTTGTGGTATTCAAAAACAAAGCCTAATAGCTCATAAAACTTGGCAAGCTTTTGCATATCGCTGGTTCTGATCACCAATAGTTTTACTTTCATAATGAATAACTCCCTACGCTCTTCCTGTTCAACTGATCAAAAAGTGGCTGAATCCTATTAAATCGCAGGCTTTCGAGTTTTTTTCGTTGCGTCTTTACTTTAAAAAAACGGTAAGCAACAAAACCGATGAGGGCAAAAACAATAACGCCGATGATGATAAATAGTATTTCCATTTTAGTATGAATATAATTTTTTTTAACGAATTATTTATACCGCCCAAATATATCTTTACGCCCAAAATCCGCCTGAGTTTAAACTCCAAAATGCTGGCGATTTACAATGATATCAACAGACATTAATTACCTTTAAGCGTAAATTACAAACTAAACAAATGAAAAATATGGCAATTGCAAATTTAAAGGACGGAGACGACTGTAAAGTTATCGGGGGAACCCATGCCGGAAAATGCGGCAAAGTACGCGATATAAACACCAGTAAAACCGGACACATTACCATTACCGTAGTACAAGAAAACGGCGATCGGTTTAAAACATTAGGTAAGAATGTAGTGGTGATACCTCAGGAAAATCCCTGAAATATAGCCCCAATTCTACTCCATCAACATTTTGACACTCCCCTCACCCATCGTCAATCACAAATGCCTATCTTTGCCCTATTAATTGACGACCCATTATGCTTAAAGGATTTTTTAATGTCCCGGCTCCTGTAAACGAGCCGGTTTTAAACTATGGACCCAGAAGTTTAGAGCGTGTAGCCCTCAAAGCCGCTTTAGACGAGGCCCGCGCACAACAGTTAGATATACCTATGTACATTGGTGCGCAGGAAGTACGCACAGGCACCAAACTGGAAATTCGCCCGCCACATGATCATAAACACCTGTTAGCTACTTTTAGCGAAGGTGATGCCAGCCACGTAACCGCCGCCATTGATGCAGCCCTTGCCGCCAAAGCCGACTGGGAAAACCTGCCCTGGGAGCAACGTGCCGCCATATTTTTAAAAGCTGCCGATTTAATTGCCGGCCCGTACCGTGCTACTATAAACGCGGCTACCATGCTTGGTCAATCAAAAAACGCTTACCAGGCCGAGATCGATTCGGCTTGCGAGCTGATAGATTTCCTGCGTTTCAACGTGGAGTACATGACCGAAATTTACAAGCAACAACCACCCGTATCGGGCAAAGGTGTTTGGAACCGTTTGGAACAACGCCCATTGGAAGGTTTTGTGTTTGCATTAACACCATTCAACTTTACGGCCATTGCCGGTAATTTACCTGCGTCGGCCGCCATGATGGGCAACGTTGTAGTTTGGAAACCTGCTTACACGCAGATCTATGCTGCCAACGTGATCATGAAAATATTCAAAGAAGCCGGTGTACCGGCCGGCGTTATCAACCTGATTTATGTTGATGGCCCTGTTGCGGGCGAGGTGATATTTAACCACCCGGATTTTGCAGGCATCCACTTTACAGGATCGACCAAAGTTTTCCAGAATATCTGGCAAACTATTGGTACCAACATCCACAAATACAAAACCTACCCGCGCATTGTAGGCGAAACCGGCGGTAAAGATTTTGTGCTTGCCCACCCAAGCGCCAATGCCGATGTAGTGAGCACAGCCCTTGTCCGTGGTGCTTTTGAGTACCAGGGACAAAAATGCTCTGCGGCTTCAAGGGCTTATATCCCGGCCTCGTTATGGCCCGCGGTAAAGGCTAACATGCAGCGCGATATCACCTCATGTAAAATGGGCCCGGTTGAGGATTTTGAAAACTTTATCAATGCCGTTATCACCGAAGTATCGTTTGATAAGCTCGCTAAATACATTGATGCCGCCAAAACTGATGAAGGAGTTGAAATTGTTGCCGGTGGCAGCTATGATAAAAGCAAAGGCTGGTTTATTGAGCCAACAGTGCTAAAAGTGGAAGACCCCTACTATGTAACCATGTGCGAAGAGCTTTTTGGCCCCGTATTAACCGTTTACGTGTATGAGGACGATCAATTTGATGAGGTGCTTAACATTGTAGATAAAACATCCATCTACGCGCTTACAGGCTCTATTATCTCGCAGGACCGCTACGCCATTGCCAAAGCAACCCAGCACTTACGTAACGCCGCAGGTAACTTTTACATTAACGATAAACCTACAGGCGCTGTTGTTGGCCAACAGCCATTTGGCGGTGCCAGGGGGTCGGGCACTAACGATAAAGCAGGCTCGATGATTAACCTGTTGCGCTGGGTTTCTCCGCGCACTATCAAAGAAACCTTCGATCCGCCGACAGATTACAGGTATCCGTTTTTGGCTAAGGAATTATAAAAGAGGCCCCACCCAAACCCTCCCCTGAAGGGAGAGGGCTTAAAAAAGCTAAGAGGTTGTATCTTTCGATGCAGCCTCTTTTTGTATTATGTATTACGTTTGAATATTGCCGGCGAAAGGCGCTTATTGCAATTTCTTCAAAATATTTATCCCAACCATATCTACTGTCTCACCGCAGTTTGATAGCACCACTACGGCAAGATTTTTATCGCGGTTAAAAGCTAAAAACGAACTACTGCCAAACGTACCGCCATTGTGGAAAATGTACTCTACGCCGTTAACGGTGATAATATGCCAGGCCAGGCCCAGTTTAGCATCTTTTTTAAACGTTAGCTGGTGGGTTAATTCCATCGCTTTACCCAATTTATCGTCAGGCGGATCCATATTGGCTTTAACATAGGTCAGCAAGTCATTAACCGATGAATGTAAAGCCCCACAGGGCGCCAGCGCATCAAAATCCCATAGAGGTGTTACATTGCCTTCAGCGTTGTAAACAATCGCTTCACGGGCCTGCAATGCAGCGGCTAAATATTGTGTTGTGCTCTCCATTTTCAATGGTTTGCAAATAATATCGGCTACCAGCTGATCATAAGTTTTACCACTCATCTGCGCGAGTATGGTGCCCAACAGGCCAACCGCCAAATTGGAGTAAGCGTATTGTTCGCCCGGAACACTGTTTAGCTTACAGGTTTTTAGATAAGCAAACAGGAGCTTTTTATTGTATAGCTTATAGGGATTAAGAGGATCGGTGTTCGCGGGCAAATTATCGGGCATCCGTTCCAGGCCAGATGTATGATTGCTTAACATAAGCAGTGTGATACCCTTTAAAGCGAGATTAGCCGCCACAGAATCGGGCAGGTATTTGGTGATAGGGTCACTCAGTTTTAACTTACCTTCGTTTACATAATAGGCCAAAATAACCGATGTAAAAGTTTTGGTGATAGAGCCAATCTCGAAGATGGTATTAGCATCGGGCAGGTTACTTTTGCCTTTCACAGTTTCGCCGTAACCGTAAGTGCTTATTTTATTATCTTTTAAAACACCAATACTCAGGCCAGCGGTATTAGCCTGTTCAATGTAAGGGGAAACAGACTCTGCTACCGCGTTATCTATGATGGTAAGCATTTTGTTTGACGTTGCAGCACGTTCTATCCTGTGGGCGGTAGCCTCTTTAAATGGCTGAAAAAGTAGAATATTAATCTTGTTCATCTGGTCAAGGCCTATCAGCAATTGTAAAGTAATGCTATTGAATATGACTTTATAGGTACCTACTTTATTATTTACAAAACTAACGAGTGACGATCCCTTGATTACACCCAGCGGAAACAGCTGCTTTTCGCTCACATTCCCGAAGGCAGTGCGGCTTAGCTGCGCTTTGAAGCTATCGCCCGCCAGGGCATATATGGAATCGGCCTGTTTGGCATTAAAGTGATGCTTTACCAAGGCAAATACCGAATCGGTTTTGCGTTGCTGGATGCTTTGGGCAGATGCGGCAGATGAAATCACCGAAAATACGATGAGTATAATTAAACAATGGGGTGTTTTGGATTTCATCTTTAATAGTGTTAATCTATTGTTCGTCAAGTAACATTTTTTGAAAGCCTTCGCTCAGCGGGTCGGTCAGTTTCATAAATCTGCCTTCATTATACGGCCATCTTATCCTATTTATTATAATACCGATTACAGCACCGGTTAGATACGTATAACCTATAAACGCAAACATGTTTCCAGGCTCATTAACAAGGTTTTGAAACTTAACTATAGATGTGGCTATCAGCAGGATGCTTATGCCCAACCATAAATAAGCCCCCAGAATTATGCCGCCATCAGTGATGCAATATAACCACAAGCCTTTTTTGCGGATCTCATCCCACTGTTTAACAAAATTGATATTATAAATATCATCCGGCGTAAGGCCTTTGGCTTTGAGCGATTGATGTAAGATTGCTTTGCTTCGTAATGATAATAATCACGGGCTATAGATAACAGGAAAAAAAACGGGATATATAACGAATGACCAAAGTATGCCAACACTAAAACAAAAGGAAGAATAATAATGGAGCTTTTATAATTCGATCTGATAAATGATTTAAGCAGCTCCATCTTCATTTTTTATGGTGTTTGTCCGGCCAGCAGGTACAGCACGGCCATCCTTACGGCCACACCATTCTCTACCTGGTCTAATATAATAGATTGCTTGCTATCTGCTACGTCACTCGTAATTTCCACCCCTCGATTGATAGGACCTGGGTGCATTACCGTAATCTCTTTGTCCAACGAATCAAGTATAGTTTTATTGAGTCCAAATAGCATGGTATATTCCCTTAACGACGGGAAGTATTTGATATCCTGGCGCTCCAGTTGAATGCGCAGCATGTTAGCTACATCGCACCAGTTTAAGGCTTTGATCAGGTTATGCTCCACTTTAACCCCTAACGAGCCAATATATTTAGGGATTAGCGTAGTGGGCCCACAAACCATTACCTCGGCACCCAATTGTTTAAGGCAAAGGATATTCGACAGCGCTACGCGCGAATGCAAAATATCGCCCACAATTACAACCTTTTTGCCGGCTACATCTCCATATTTTTCGCGGATAGAAAAGGCATCCAGTAAGGCCTGCGTAGGGTGCTCGTGTGCACCGTCGCCCGCATTCACTATCTGGGCCTTTACATGTTTAGACAAGAAGATGCCGGCTCCTGCGTACGGGTGGCGCATTACCACCATATCTACCTTCATGGCCAGGATGTTATTTACCGTATCTATCAAGGTTTCGCCCTTGCTTACCGACGACGATGATGCCGCGAAGTTCACCACATCTGCCGAAAGGCGCTTCTCTGCCAGCTCGAACGACAAACGGGTGCGGGTGGAGTTTTCAAAAAATATGTTGGCAATGGTTACATCGCGCAAAGAAGGCACTTTCTTTATCGGTCGGTTTAAAACGGATTTAAAGGTATCGGCCGTTTCAAATATCAACTCGATATCTGCCCGGTTTAAATCTTTTATGCCTAATAAGTGCCTTGTGCTTAGTCCTGCCATTTCTTTTTGATTTCGGATTTCCGTTTCTCTATTTAGTATTTGTCATTGCGAGGAACGAAGCAATCTCCGTACGCAAGTCCGGCCTGCAAAGTTCGCGATTGCTTCGTTCCTCGCAATGACATATTGGTTTATCTTTCTTTATTGCACTTCCGATACAAGTACTATCTTATCCTCGCCATCGGTATCTTTCCATGATACCACTACTTTTTGACTCGCAATAGAATCTACCTCAATACCAACATAATCTGCCGCCACTGGTATATGCCTCGAGTATCTTCTATCAACTAAAGCCAGCAATTCTACCTTCTCTGGCCTGCCAAATGCCTGCATGGCATCCATGGCGGCGCGGATGGTACGGCCAGTCCACAGTACATCGTCCATCATGATCACTTTTTTGCCTTCGATGATAAAATCTATTTTGGTTTGATTGGGCACCAATGGCGATCCCTGGCGACGGAAATCGTCGCGGTAAAAGGTGATATCCAAATCGCCCTGCATAATTTTACTTTCGGGGAGGATCTTGCGGAGCTCTTCGGCAACCCTACGGGCCAGGTAAATGCCCCTTGGCTGAATACCAATCAATACAGAGCCCGAAAAATCGTTATGGTTTTCAATTAGCTGGCGGCATAAACGTTGTATGGTGATCTGAAATTTCTGTCCGTCGAGCAGCGTTAGATTTTGCATCGTATGGGTGGATTTGGGCAAAAATAGTAAATAGTTTTGAGTTTTGAGTGATGAGTTTTGGAAGTGGATGTAGCTGCAGCAGATTAGTCATTGCTTTGTTTTAAACTCATGACAAGCCAATCATGACATTTTCCAATTCGGATTTAGCGGATAGATAGGGTTATTCTTTGTTTACTGCTTGGCCAATTGCTTCAAAGCCTCCATTGCCCGTTCTGCATCCTTTTTAGCTACAAAAATATGGTCGTGGTAATAAGCGGCAACTACATTACAGCTTATTCCTTCTTTGGCCAAGGCGGCAGCGAAAGCGGCAATAAGGCCGGTGGCTTCTAATGAAGAATGGATGGTTAGTGTAATCCAGGCGGCAATGTATTCGTATTTCAAACTCAGTTGATCGGCAATTTCCTTTTTCAGGATAACTGTAACGGCTTCCTCTTCTTTAAAAATGCCCAAGACGTTTTTGATATCAACAGTATCAATATCGGTAACAGTACAATAAACATAGTCCCCCTCATTCAATAAGGGCGTCATATTTTTCAATAGCGTATCGAGGTTGGTTTCTCCGGCCATGGCTTAAACTATTTTTGTTCAATTTTAAGATATTTAACAGGAATATCTGCAGTTAGCCAAACGTTTTCGCTTGTTTGATAAAACACCCACCCATCGGCCGCTAAGGCCGCAGCATCAATTTCTATAAGCAAAGGCTCGCCGTGCCTTTTGCCTACCGAAATAGCTACTTCGCTCTCTGTTGATAAATGTACAAACTGTCGCTGCATGGCAAGCAAGCCATTTTCTTTTATGGCATCTATTTTATTTGACGATGTGCCATGATAAAGCAAAGCAGGCGGTTTAACAGCCTTTTCATCTAAAATCACTTCAATGGAATGGCCATGTGTTGCCCTTATCTTACTGCCGTCTTCACTAAATTCCCACCTCACTTTATCAAATGATTTGCTTAGTTCCTCAATTTCGGCATGAGTAAAAACCTGCCCCTTTGTGGCGAGTGCCTTAATCAGTTCATCAACCGCTGCCCAGCCAAAATCATCAAGCTGGAGGTTCCCGTCTTCGGGATGATGTCTGAGCCAATAGCTAATGAGCTTACTGGTTTGTTTTGTATCCTGCATGGTATTTTATTATACGATAGTAGACAAAGGGCATATCTGCCAGTGAATACTAAAGAGTTATCAAGGTTAATTATTAGAAGTATTTATTAAATTGAGTATACGGATCAATAAGTTTTAATCCTTTGATACCCTTAAAGTCGCTTACATTATGAGTTATTAAATGAAGCTTCATTATTACAGCAGTAGCTGCTATAATTGCATCGGGAAGTTTAATCCTGTATTTTCTTCTGATTTCAATTGTTTTTGAAACGATATCATCATCAAGTTTGATAACATATGCCTCATCAACAAATGCAAGTATTTGTTCCGGTACTTCCGAAATACTTAAAAGTTCAATTTTGTTGATTATCGAGATTTGAGGGAATGAATCTATAATAGCGGATAATTGTTCGTAAGCTTTTTCAGGAAGTTTTAATGCCGAAAAATCGATTATTACGTTTGTATCTAATAGGTATTCCTGTCCCATTCGTTACGTATTTGATTCAATTCAGCTTGCATCGCATCAGCTTTTTCGGGAGAAACACTGCCTTTTAACAAAGCAGACAGTTTTGAAGTTTTCTTTACATCGTGGCTAACTACCTGTATCAGATCCAACGCTTCAAGATCTTCTATGAGCTTAAGCGTTTTATCATCTTTTACTTTTATGGTGAGTGTAGTCATTATTGTATTGTGTTAATCAAATTTACAATATTCTGTAAACAAATTCTTTTATTTTTTGATCATATAAAAAAAGCCCTTCCAATTTCTCGGAAGGGCTTAAGAATATTACGTCAGTTAAGCTTATGCTTCTTCGCCTTCAGATTCTTTTTTAGCAGCAGGGGCTGGCGCAGCTTTACGGGCTTTGCTTTCAGCACCTTCCATTTGCTCTTTTAACTGAGCTAATACGCTAAGGTCGCCTAAAGTTGATTTTTCAACTGATTCTTTCACTTTTTTAACCGCATTGCTGGCTGATTTTGCCTCTTTTTTGCGATTTTCAAATTCCTGAACACGAGCGTCGGCGCGAGCTTCTTCCCATATACGTGAGTGTGAAATTACGATACGTTTGTTTTCTTTGTTAAATTCAATGATCTTGAATTCAGCAGCCTCTTCAGCTTTAACGCTTTTGCCGTCTTCTTTAACCAGGTGTTTGGTTGGCGCAAAGCCTTCAACACCGTAAGGTAAAGCTACGATAGCACCTTTATCAGTTACTTTTAACACGGTACCTTCATGTATTGAATCAATAGTGAAGATGGTTTCAAAAGTATCCCAAGGGTTTTCTTCAAGCTGTTTGTGGCCTAAGCTTAATTTGCGGTTATCGATATCAAGCTCTAAAACAACCACGTTTAATTTTTCACCAACTTTAGTGAATTCATTAGGGTGGTTAACTTTTTTAGACCATGATAAGTCGCTGATGTGGATTAAGCCGTCAATTCCGTCTTCCAGTTCAACAAACACACCAAAGTTGGTCATGTTTTTAACTGTAGCAACGTGAGTTGTGCCGATAGCGTATTTCTCGCCAGCGTTTTGCCATGGATCAGGAGTTAATTGTTTAACACCTAAGCTCATTTTGCGTTCGTCGCGGTCAAGTGTTAACACTTGTGCTTCAATCTCGTCACCAACTTTCAGGAATTCCTGAGGGTTACGCAGGTTTTGTGACCATGACATTTCTGATACGTGGATCAAACCTTCAACACCAGGGATGATTTCAAGGAATGCACCGTAATCAGCAACAGTAACAATACGTCCTTTTACTTTCGAGCCTACAACGATGTTTTCGTCAAGCGACTGCCAAGGGTGTGGAGTTAATTGCTTTAAGCCCAGAGCGATACGTTTTTTCTCGTCATCAAAATCAAGCACAACAACGTTGATTTTTTGATCCAATGCCAGAATTTCGCGCGGATGCTCAATACGGCCCCATGAAATATCAGTAATGTGTAATAAACCATCAACACCACCAAGGTCAATAAATACACCAAAGTCTGTAATGTTTTTAACAGTACCTTCCAATACCTGACCTTTTTCAAGGCGGGCAACGATTTCTGTTTTTTGGTTTTCCAAATCGTCTTCAATCAGCACTTTGTGCGATACCACTACGTTTTTAAACTCGTGGTTGATTTTAACAACTTTGAATTCCATTGTTTTACCAACGTACACATCGTAATCCCTGATAGGTTTAATATCAATTTGTGAACCTGGTAAGAAGGCTTCAACGCCCATGATATCAACAATTAAACCACCTTTAGTTCTGCTCTTAACAAAACCAGTGATGATTTCATCATTATCAAGTGCTGAATTAATGCGCTCCCATGATTTTTGAGTTTTTGCACGTTTACGTGAAAGTACTAACTGACCGTTAGCATCTTCTTGTGACTCTACAAATACGTCAACTGTGTCACCGATCTTCAGATCAGGTGTATCACGGAATTCTGATACTGAAACTAAACCGTCTGATTTAAATCCTACGTTTAATACTACATCTTTGTTGTTAACATTAACAACAGTACCGGTGATGATTTCGCCTTTGGTGATAGAACTGAAAGTTCCATCATACAATTTCTCAAATTTTTCACGGTCGCTATCGCTGTAGTTACCAAACTTTTTGTCATCTGCATCCCAGTCGAAATCTTCGCTCGGTGTAGCTGCAATTTTAGATTTGATCTCTTCGATCGAGATTGAATCAGCTTCTGATTCAATAGTTTCTTTTTCGCCAGATGCGGTAACTGTACCCAGTTCAGCTTCTTTCGCTTTTAATTCTTTTTCTGCTTCTTGTTTTTTTGCCATTAAATAATTTATCTCCTTTTCCCAATTTGTTAATTGGGACTGCAAAGGTAAGGACATAATTTTATTAAAAAAAGAATTATTTAATGTTAATTGCTGATAATTAAGGCTTTTTAGGCAGAAGGAGCGTTTTAAGAAGCGGAATGCATTAATAATGGCCTTTGAAATAGCGGATCAGCTCAATATCAACCTATTATATACCGGATAATTTATCACCGATCTCCTCAAAAATCGACATAAAGCTATCCAACAAATAATTGCGGTAGATGCCCAGCACATCATTCATCTGCGCTTCCTGCCGCGGCGTGAAAGGATCTTTCCAAATGCGCATGCAAATGCGCTTAAGTGCATAGGCTATCTGGTGGGTTTCGGCATAGGTATGCAGGTATTTACTCTCCTTAAATTTTTCATAAAATCTGAAAAACACTTCGGTGTTTTTCAGGCCCGAAAAAGTTAAAAACGCGTTTATCGTTTCTGTTTTACAGCCGGATAGGTGATCATAAAACTCATCAACCTTTACCATACCCGTGGTTAATAACAAATTATCTATAATAAGCTCCAATGCGATATGACCTAAAAAAAATGGCTTAACCGGTGAGCCTTCGATTGCAGGGCGCAGGAGTTTTTTTAACTCATGCGAGTGTGTGATAAAAAAATCAGAAGAGTGAAAATACCTGTCGACAGCCAGGTGTTTATTCCAGCCGACTATAATTGAATTAACATCGTTATCAGGGTGTTGCAGCTTTTCGGGGTGCAGAACAACGCGTTTATCGGCATTTTTCAACAGGTCGGGCAGCACCGTTCCCAATACGTGGTAACAGTTGCTGGTATCCCTGTCGAAATAATAATGCGATAAAAAATTCATAAGCCTCGAGTTGCAAAATACCCCGTTTTGCTCAAGATACAAAGAATAAGTAATTATTTGAAATAGAATTTACCTGTAGTTAACTATGTTACAAATCATGAATTGCCATCCATTCACGCATATTCTGCTTTAGCTTTATATCTTTGCAACCTTTGAAACAACACTTAATATGAATTTTGTTGAAGAACTAACCTGGCGCGGTATGCTGCATACCATTATGCCGGGCACCGAAGAAATGCTTAATAAAGGCATGGCTTCGGGATATATAGGATTTGACCCAACTGCAGATTCGCTGCACGTAGGTCACCTTACGCAGATCATGACGCTCATCCACTTTCAGCGCGCGGGCCATAAACCATTCGCATTGGTTGGCGGGGCTACCGGTATGGTGGGCGACCCTTCGGGCAAATCGCAGGAACGCAATTTACTATCAGAGGATGTTTTGCAGCATAACCTGGAGGCGGTGAAAGCGCAACTTACCCGTTTCCTGGATTTTGACAGCGGCATGAATAGTGCCAAAATGGTAAACAATTACGATTGGTTTAAAAGTTTTACTTTTCTTGATTTTATCCGCGATGTTGGTAAGCATATCACTGTGAACTACATGATGGCCAAAGATTCGGTTAAGAAACGTTTGGAAGGTGATACCGGCATGTCGTTCACCGAGTTTACTTACCAGTTGGTTCAGGGATACGATTTTTATTACCTGTGGAAACACCATAATTGCACCATACAAATGGGTGGCAGCGACCAATGGGGCAATATTGTTACCGGTACCGAACTGATTCGCAGAAAAGATGCGGGTGAGGCTTTTGCACTTACTACCCAACTAATAAAAAAAGCAGATGGTACTAAATTTGGCAAAACCGAAAGCGGCGCCGTTTGGTTGGATGCAGAGCGCACATCGCCTTACCAGTTTTACCAGTTTTGGTTAAACACCACCGATGTTGACGCGAAGGCATACGTCAGGATTTTTACCTTGTATGATCGCGAAGTAATTGAAACCTGGGAGGCCGATCACGATGCAGCACCACATACAAGGGTGTTACAAAAAGCATTGGCAAAAGATATCACTATCCGTGTGCATGGCGAAGCCGAGTATGAAAAAGCGATTAAATCATCGGAGTTTTTATTTGGGAATGTTGGCATAGAGTTTTTAAGCGAACTGAACGATGCCGAGGTATTGGCGTTATTTGCCGGTGTACCCAACTTTGCAATTTCGTTAACTGAATTACATGAGGGCATCAGTATTACCGATTTGTTAGCTGTTAAAACCACCATCTTCCCATCAAAGGGTGAAGCAAAGAAAACGATTGTTGGTGGTGGCGCGTCGATAAACAAAGTAAAGATTGCAACGGCCGATGACGTTTATAATGCAGATGCTCTGATAAACGGGAAATTTATAGTAGCACAAAAAGGAAAAAAGAACTACTTTTTGATAGTAGCAGAATAAACACGTTATTATACTTGCGAAGTTTTTGAAACTTCGCAAGTCTTGAAATCAAAGAAGCGATGAGCCTAAAACTCATCGCTTTTTTATTGATTAATACTTGCAAATACGACATATGGTAATTATATTTGTATATATGTCGTACAAAACAAAAAAAGAAGCACAAAGTGTACTCCATGAGCCTATGGTTGCTTATGGCAACATGGGTACTATGCCTTCATTTTACAACTTGCTTGGAGGTACAAAAGCATTAACCCTCAACTCCGATTTTGACATCATTAACCTGGCTCGTCAGGGTTTCCCCAAAAGCGCGCTACTTTCACTGGCAAAAAAAATATCATTAACCCTACAGGAGTTAGCCGTCATCTTACACATTAGCGAGCGTACTTTACAGCGCTACGAAGATGATGCCATTATTAAAACTGAATACGCCGAAAAAGCCGTTGAGCTTGCCCGCCTTTATACCCGTGGGCAGGAAGTTTTTGGTTCGATGGATAAATTCAAAACCTGGATAAAAACGCCATCACTTATTTTTAAAGGCGAGGCCCCTGTTACCATCCTGGATACATCTGCAGGTTTTGATATGGTTTTTAAAGAACTGGGCCGGATTGAGCATGGTATTTTTGCCTGATGACAGTTTACCGCATTGCCAACTGCAACTATGCCGGTGATTTAACAGGCACAGGGGCCCGCTTATATGGAGGCCGCTGGAATAGTGAAGGTAAATCGATGCTTTACACGGCGTCATCACGGGCGCTGGCGGTACTTGAGGTATTAGTCCATTTGCCTCCCCTATTAGTACCTGATAATTTTTGCCTTGTAGAAATTGAGATCCCCGAAGATAACATCTATGTGCTGAACCCTGCTTTGTTACCCGCAAATTGGCGGGAGATACCTGCCCCGGTTACATTGCGCCAATTAGGTGATGAGTTTTTGAAGAAACGTGAATGCCTGGCCATGAAAGTTCCTTCATCCATTGTACCTGCCGAATACAACTACCTTATAAATCCCTTACATCCCGCTGCATGGGCGATAAAACTAACGAACACAGAAGCATTTAGCTTTGATGAACGGCTTTTAAATTAGAGTTGGCTACGCCGTCATTGGTCATTTCACTACGCTGTCGTTAGTCATTGAATTTCTGCAATCCAAACATCAAAGGCTAAAACCCCAAGAATCGCTATTTTGAACTCCTATAGCCATTTTCACCAATGACCAATGACTAATGACCAATCTAAAAATCGCTTAACAAATCAAGTTTTTTGGCATTGTACTCTTCCTGCGATATCAGGCCGTTATCAAAAAGCATTTTAAGCCTCTTTAACTTTTCAGTGAGTTCATCAGGTTTTGGGGCTGCAGCCTGTTGTACAACAGGTTCGGGGGCCGGAGTTGGAACCGGAGGAGCAACAGGTGCTGGCGTTGGTATTTGTGAAGGGGCTACCGGTGCCTGGGCAGCAAACACCTGCTGAGCCGGCGTTGTGCGACCCGCATTATCAAACTGAACAGCGCCAGATTCGGCACGTTTTTGTTCCAGGTCGCGCTGGCGGCGGGCTTCGCGCTCAACTTCTTTACGTTCCTGGGCGTATTGGTATAGCTTACGGCCCTGCACTTTAGGCAGGTAATCAACAGCCATTTCGGCTCCGTTGGTAGTTTTTACGCTGAATATAGCGCCAATAATTTCTTCTTTTGTATATACATCAACAATATCCTTCCATACAAAATCAACAAATTTGATGGATAGGCCCAGGTTGGCCGGGGTAAAAAATAAGATACGCTTATTGGTTATGGCAATGCAATCCGGAAATAAATTCACCAATGGCTTTTTCTGAACCGCTATGTAAATGATCTCTTCACCAGAAGAAAGCAGGTCGACCAGGCGGAAATAAACTTTCTCAACCGTTTTTGGATCTTGTTCCTCGTTTAAAAATTTCTCAATCATGTTTTCAGCATTTATGATGCGTGCAAAAATAACAATAATACTTAAGTTGGCTATAAGTTTTAAGCAATCAGCAAATTACATCCACGAATATCGCTTTGATCAAACCGGCCCAACACCTCAAACGAGCCATCGGCATAGGTTTTACCCAAATCCTGCGTGGCTATGAACGAACAGGAATTGATATTAGCCAGGTCGATCACGTTAATTCCACCTGTTTTTCCATTGCTTAACGTAGTGATAGGATCGTTAGTATCGCGGATGATGATTTGCATCCAGGGCGGGCACTCAAAAATGCCATCGCCTTTTGAGTAAGCTTGTGATAACAGCTCCGTCATCCCGTATTCGGAATGTATAGTACTTACCCCGAACCCTTTACACAAAACCTGGTGCAATTCCTCGCGGATCATTTCCTTGCGGCGGCCTTTCATTCCCCCTGTTTCCATTACTATCAATCCGGGGAAATGAATATTGTACTGCTCAATAAAGTCAAGCAACCCAAAGGTAACCCCTATTAATAAAGTCGGCTTTTGAGCTTCCTGTTGTTTTATAAGTTGTTGGTAAAGTTCGTCGTGGTTATACAAAAAAAAGCCGCTATCCGGGTTATCAGACTGTTTTATCAAATCATCAACCATATAAATAAGCGATGAGCCTTCACGCTCCAAATAAGAAGGCAATAGCGCTAATACCGTATAATCCTTAATATCGCTATAAAACAAACTGAAGGCATTCCTGAAGCTATCTTCGTACCACGTTTTATCAGTTACATGATGGCTACTGGTTATCATACCCGTAGTACCCGAACTGGTAAAGGTGACCTCAATCGGGTCATTTGAACTAACAATGGCATGCGATTTAAAAAACTCAATGGGCAAAAAAGGGATTTTTTCAACGGTAGTAACTTTTGCTAAATCGATTTTTAAACCCTCAATAAACTGCCTGTATATGGCGCAATTTTGTGCCTGGTATTTAAAAACCTGCAGAGCTGTTTGTTCAAACTGCTCTTTACTATTTATCGAAAAAACATGTTGTTTACCGGGCATCGTCATCGGGTGCAAAGATATGGAATCAGATGTGCAGATTTCAAATTCAAGATGTGTAGATGTTTTTATCTATCTATAATCTTTGAACTGCCCAACAAAATGGGAAGAATAATCTGCACATCTGAAATCTGCACACTTGCAAATCGATTTCCGCAAGTTCCGGGTTTGAACTCATTCCCCCTTGCGCCACCTTTGATCTATATAAAAAACAATATCATGAACAATTTTAAAATCGTCCCGCTATCCAAAGCCTTCGTCCAAAAAATAAAAACAACCATGACCGACGACTTTGGCAACCCCGTAGTTGAACAACTGGCAACCGGCCTGGGCCCCTGCCGCATCTCGTTAAAACCATTTAACAAAGGTGTTGACAAGCGATTGTTATTTAAACACTCGCCCTTTGAACTTGAGAATGCATACAACCAGCCTGGGCCAGTGTTTGTGAATGCCGAAGACGTTGAAGAATACACCGATGTATTCCGTTTCCCGCCGGAAATTAAGGCGAATAAACAAAGCTTCCCGCTATCACTTATTGGATACAATAAAGATCAGATGATGGCGGTGACCCGTTTGGTTGGCGATGCTGACATAGATGACTTGATAAACGATTTATTTGACCAGCATCCCGATATCGAATACCTGCATGCGCGCAACGCCCAGGCCTGTTGTTTTATCTGCAAAATTGAACGGAGATAACAATACAGTTAAATAATTTAATTTAAAAACAACCGATGGGATTTATGGGTTAATTCTATATCAACTATTACATTAAATATCATACCCCATGAAAACGTTAAAATTTTTGGCTATCCCATTGATGCTTAGCCTGTTCTTTGTATTGGTATCGGCCAAAGCCGGCGACAAGGAAAACGAACGTGTGCATAGCGCCACAAATGTATTGAAGGATTTTAGCAAGATGAAAGAAAGCATCCCGCGCCAATTGCTTCAACAATACGAGGGCATTGTAATTATACCCAAACTAATCAATGCCGGTTTAGGCATTGGTGGTAAACGCGGCAAAGGCGTGGCTATGGTTAAGCTGCCCGACGGCAAGTGGAGCAACCCCGTTTTTGTTACATTAACCGGTGGCAGCTTTGGCTTGCAGGTTGGCGTACAATCAGTCGACCTGGTTTTGGTGTTCCGCCATAAGGGCGTGTTAACCAAAGTTAAAAACGGCGACTTTACCATTGGTGGCGATATCTCGGCAGCAGCCGGTCCGGTTGGCCGCAGTTCGACAGCCAGTACCGATCACAAACTGGAGGCCGAGATATACTCGTACTCGCGCAGCCGGGGCTTATTTGCCGGCATTACCATCAATGGCTCGAACCTTGGTATCGACAAAAAGGCTAATGCCAGTTTTTACGGAAATAACGATTCGTCAAAGGATATTTTCGCCATATCTACCAGTAAAAAAGAGTCGGTTATTGGGTTAAAGGAAACGTTAAATGCGTTCTAAGCATTGCAATTCCAGCAAATACCCGCTTGTTTTTTCCGCTTAAAAAAAGCAACCGGGTTAGGCTTTAGCCTAAACAAATCAATGGCGATGAGTTATTTAACTTCATCGCCATTGATTTAAGTTACAGGTTTATTTACCGCGATTCTCCCGTAAGTCACACAAAGGTTAATAAATAACACAAACAACTGCACGTTTTATGAGTTGCTTACGTTAATTGCTAACATTGCATTTAATTTATACACCCCATGAAAACGTTAAAACTGTTAAAATTCCCGTTAATATTAAGCCTTTTTTTTGTGCTGATATCGGCCAAAGCCGACGATAAGGAAACGGAGCGGATCCAAAATTCGGCCAATGTGCTGAAAAACTTTGCTGAGATGAAAGAAAGCATCCCGGCCGAACTGATGAAAAAATATGAAGGCATCGTAATCATCCCTAAATTGATTAATGCCGGCCTGGGTATTGGCGGTAAACGCGGCAAGGGAGTGGCTATGGTGAAGCTTGCCGATGGTAAATGGAGCGACCCGGTTTTTGTTACCCTTACAGGTGGCAGCGTTGGTTTCCAGATAGGTGTACAATCTGTTGATCTGATCCTGGTTTTCCGTCACAAAAGCGTGTTAACTGATATCAAAAAAGGCAATTTCACTATCGGTGGCGATATATCGGCAGCAGCGGGACCTGTTAACCGCAATAAATCGGCCACTACCGATTACAAACTGGAGGCCGAAATTTATTCCTATTCGCGCAGCCGCGGCCTTTTTGCGGGCATCAGCCTGAATGGTTCGGGCCTGAATATTGATAACAACGCCGACGAAAATTATTATGGCAATACCGATTCTTCGCAGGATATTTTTGCAAGCGCCAAAAACGACTCGGAAGAGGTTAAGGACTTGAAAGATGCTTTAAAAGCCTTTAAATAGTCTAAAGTCCGAAGTCTTAAGTTTTGAGTCTGATTTGGTTGTGACTTAAAACTTAAGACTTCGAACTTTAGACTTCGAACTATTTCTTCTTCAAGCTTAGTATCGAAAAATCGTCTTTTGCCTTTGTAATTATATTACCAAGCATACCCAGGCCGGTAACTTCCATTTCTACCAAGTCGCCATCTTTTAGCCACTGGGGCTGATAAGTTGCGTCGTTTGATAATCCCGTTCCGTTTAGTTCCAGGAAACAACCCGTACCAACCGTTCCGGATCCTATCACATCGCCGGGCAATACATCGCATCCATAGGCGCAACGCTCGATGATCTCGGCGAAGGTCCATTCCATATCGGCCATATTGCCGGCAGATACCTGTTTACCGTTTACCACGCATTTCATGTCCAGGTTATAGGCATTGCCTGTATGGCCCGGTTTGGCCGGTACCTTATATTTTTCCAGATCATCAGGCGTCACCAGCCAGGGGCCAATCACCGTCGAAAAATCTTTTCCTTTTGCAGGCCCAAGGTTTAGCAGCATCTCTTCCCTTTGCAGGGTGCGGGCGCTCATATCGTTCATGATCATAAACCCGGCAATAAAATTATCCGCATCAACCGCCCTGATGTTGCGGCCTTTTTTATTAAGTACAACAGCTACTTCCAGTTCAAAATCAAGCTTATCAAAATGATCGGGCATGCATTCAATTTCGCCGGCGCCTTGTATGGCGTTATGATTGGTGAAATAAAATATAGGGTATTGGTCAAATTCGGGGATCATGGCAACACCACGGTTACGGCGGGCGGTTTCTACATGCTGCCTGAAGGCGTAGGCATCGCGACATGATGATGGGTGAGGCACGGGGGCCATTAACTCAAAAAACAACTCTTCTTTAGCTTCCATGCTACCACTGCTGATTGCGGCGTGTACCCTGCGTGCGTGATCCATCAGTTCATCGCCGCCCCACAAAAACTCGTTCATATTATCGGGTATCAGCTTATCGCAGGAGTTGAGGTTATAAATATGGCCGTTTACAAAAACGCCCAAATGCTCCCGGTCTTCGGTTTTGTAGGATACTAATTTCATGGCTTAGCTGGTTTTATAAGTGGTTAGATAGTTCTTTCGGAGGTATAGTAAATGAAACATCACGTTACAGGTTACTATGCTGAGTGAGGCAATGCCTAAATTCAATAAGCAAAGAGAAGAAAAATATTCATGGCGCCGATGGTCGGCTGTTTTCCCACCAAGGTCCCAATAAGCAAGCCAGGGGAAGCACACTGATATTACACCATCAACAGGAGCGTCATTTTTGCAGTAAAATACGGTCAAAAAAACAAAAACTAAGATGGCAAGTAACGTGTGTATTACTTTTATCCTCATGTTTGGCTGATTTTATAAACGGTTATATCAAAGCTAATGAATTTTAATGAGGGATTTGGAAAGTGGTGTCGCTTTGATAAATTTTATGGTAAACAAAATTTGGCCCCCCCTAAATTTTAGCACAATCTTGTGTAGCGGGTTTGGGTAGATAATTTATATATAATTGGTTTCCATCTTGATGATGCGGGACAATTAAAATGAACCGTGCCGATGGCACTAAATTGTTATTGTTTATGTATTCAACGGGTTGAAACCCGTTGCTACAAAATGTGCCAGGGCTACGCCCTTGGGGAACTGCAAGCGCAAAACTTGATGAATTAAGGACAGATGCCCGATAATACAATTCATTCAGAATTGAGCCGAAAGTTTCCAGTTCTAAGAACCTCCTAAATTTGATTTAGATTATTTATGTATCAGATATAAATCATTTCCGTTGACTTTAGTCAACGGAATAATGACTAAGAAGAGAATGGCTTTAGCCAAATTCCACTGAATAATTTGGTTAAAGCCAGCAATGATACCTTCTTTTACCGTTGACTAAAGTCAACGGCAATGAATAAATCTCGTTTTTAGATAGCTTCTCACCTTACATATAATGTATTCTGTCCCCCGCACCAAAGTCCGCATAGCGGACGGGGCATTTATTAGCCACGGGTTTCAACCCGTGGACAACGCAACCATACCTGTTTAAAGTTCCGTAGGAACGGCCCATTTATCTGGTATCTGTTTATTAAACCACCTCTTCCTTTTCAAAGGCTTTCTTAACCAAAAGCCCTGATAAGGCCGCAAATCCCGCCACCAAACCACCAACTACACCAGTAATAACCAGTATTAACCACCACGACGGCAAATGAAACAATGCGGCTATGCGTTTGGCCAAAATGTGATCGTTAGGGATACTTTTAAACAGGGCCAGCACCACCCATACAATAAACACAGCGCCAAAGCCCGAGATAAATGCCTGCCTTGCTGTTTTACCGGCAAACAACGCGGCCAAAAACGCGGCTATGGCCACAACCCACCAGGGTAAAAAGAAACCGCTTGCAAAAGATAATATGAGGATGATGAGGAATAACATAAGCTTATTTTTGATTGCTGATGGTTAAGGTCGTTTTAATACGGCTTGATTTTTCGGTTGGCGATTGCATGAACAGCAATTCTTTCAGCTCGCCGTTTTGCCAGGTTTTGAGCATATCATCGTAATAAAAGCTGCCGGGATTGCCGCTTTCGCCACCGGGGAAGATGCCGTAGCCTTTTACCGTAGGCCCCATTTGTACCACCATGCGCCACGATGGGCCGTGCCCGTTATTTAAGGCGTTGATGGTTGATCCTGTTCCGCCCGATTCAAAATTGCCGGAGCTTAGGGCTTCCTGGTTGGTAAGGTGGGCTATCTCCATTTTTTTAACCATCCCCCATTGCCAGGCTTTGCCGGGCTGACCGTATTTGTGTACCATATCATCAACCACGTTGGTAAACGCTGCATTTATAATCTCGGTACAGGTTTCTTTAACCGGGGTACGGGTATCATCAAACCATTTTGAATTGGGCTCTTTGGCTATCAGTTTTTCGGTACGGTCCATTGATGGGTAATTATCCCGCAGCTTTTTGGCGGCAAAATCATCATTCCATATCATATTATATATTTTAAGCCACCATGCATTAAAAATGGTTGCACCAACTGAACTTATTGCGAAGTTTTTATCCCAGTTTTTCACGGTATTATAAGCTACAGTTTGGGTTTTATCCAGCTTGCTGGCATCAAGATATTTTAGCAGCACAGGCATCACATCCCGGGCACGGATGCTGTATACATCCGTCTGTAATATCCGCATACTATCTACAGTAGCGTTGTGCATCACGCTAAGCCTGTCGTTAATGCGCTTGCCGCGCTGGTAGGGCGCAAACTGCCAGTTGATATAGTACGGGTACGTTTGATCTGTTGATGATTGGTTGGCCGAACTTACAAACCCACGCGGCGGGTTTTTAACCGTTGGGTTTTGATCAAACGGGATCCAGCCGTGCCAGTCGTCGGCCGGGTCGGTGCCATCCAGTATAAACTTGCCCTGGTCTTTATATTTCAGCGGGAATTTACCGTTGGGGGTTATGGCGATATCTTTATCCTTGCTGGCAAATACAAAGTTGGAAGCCGGGGCATTAAAATAAGTAAGCGCCTTGCGGTAATCGTCGTAGTTTTTACCATGGTTCAGGATGTACATCGTCATCAACTCGTTTGATTTGTCGTGCGCTATCCATCGCAGGGCATCGCCAATGGGCACAAAACCGGGGGTATGCGCGGTGGCTTTACTTTTATCTTCGTAAACTACCGGCCCGTGATGGGTGTAAATAACAGTATCAATTAAAGGTTTTTGGCCGCGGATATTAATTACCTCTATCCTGCGGGTGGTTTTATTCCACCGGTTATTATACCAGTATTCGTTCTTTTTATCATCCTTGAATTTAACCTGGTACCAATCAAGCACATCGGCATCTACGTTGGTAATGCCCCAGCTAATGTTGTTGTTAAAACCCAATATAATGCTGGGCGCTCCCGGCAAACTTACACCATACACATTTACCCCCGGCGCCGAAAGCTGCAGCTGGAACCAGATGGATGGATAGGTTAAATTCAGGTGCGGGTCATTAGCCAAAATAGGGTAACCATTAGCAGTTTTGCTGCCTGCAACCGCCCAGTTATTACTGCCAATGCCTTCCTCTTTTACTACTCGTTTGGCGCTATCATTCATAGCTGCCAAAAAACTGCCGGATGGTTTTGGGATAGACAATGGCTTAAAGTTCCATTTGGTACCTGCGGGAATAATAGGATCTTCGCGCATAGGATAATCCGGGAACAGGTTGTTAGTAGCATTGGCGCCAAACTTTTTCAGCACATTACTCATGGCAAACTCGTTGGAGCCACCCGCCAGCGTTTCGGACATCAGCTTTAATAAAAAGGCGCAATTGATAGGTTTAAAATCTTCGGGGGCATAATCCAGTAATTTAAACTCCAGCGGATATTCGCGCGGGCCAAGCTGGTGTATGTAGGCGTTGATGCCATCTGTATAAGCCAAAATCATTTCGCGGATGGGTTTGGCCGCCATCATTTCTTTCAACGAATTTTCGGCGCCGTAAACCATGCCCATGCGGCGGTGGTAACGGTCAATCTCCAAAGCCTGCGGGCCTGCAATTTCGGCAAGCCTCCCTGCAGCACTCCGGGTTTGTATGTCCAGTTGCCAAAGGCGCTCCGTTGCGGTTACATAACCCTGAGCGTAGTACAAATCGTGTTCGTTTTCGGCAAATATATGGGGGATGCGGTTTTCATCATATTTGATAACAACCTTGCCGGTAAGCCCTGGAAGATTTAATGTACGCGAAGCTAAAATATGCTTACTCTCGGCATTTTGCCAAAAACCATCCGCCGGGCTTAAAAACCTGCCAACCGGCGGTACCGGGCCAATTTTGGTTTGCAGCACCCAGATGAGAGCAAGGGTAAAGGTTATGGAAAAAAACGCTTTTATAAATTTCATCAGTCAAATGAGGGGGATATCGACTATAAAGTTAAGGTTTTAATATACTTCTTCAAGCTTTGGTTTACGCTTGTGGTAATGTTTTTTTGGTTTGTGCTGCAGGCTGTCGGTTTGGCCGATGTGGTATGCCGGCTTTTTCTCCCGCCGGTACTCCCATGGCGGTGTCGGGTTGGCATCGGCCCAAAGGCCCAGCCTGCTTTGGCGGGCCTCCTGCTCATACCCTGCCAGCTGGGCATTTTGCGAGTATTGCTTGTATTGCCAGGCGTAACCGCTTTTTACCAGCTGGTAATTTACATTGGTGCCGTCCTCCAAAATAACCAATGCAACGGTGCGGCCATAACGGTCATGCACGTTACCTACCAGTTTTACATACTTGCCAAAGCACAAATCCGAAGTAAACTTTTTAGCTGCCTGCCCAAAGGCCTGTGTTTTTTCGGGACAATCCACTTCGGCCAGCCTTACAGTCATTTGCCGGTTATCGCTGCTAAGCAGGCCAATGGTATCGCCATCTTTTATTTTTACCACTTTATAAAGGTATTCTGGCTTGGGGTTGCAAGCCCAGAGCAGGAGAATGATGATAAGGAGTAGCGAGGAATACTTTTTGAACATTTTTCAAATGTGCAGATTTTAGATTTCAGATGTGCAGATTGAGAGCATAATTTTCATCGGTTTTGAATGTTTTCTATACTCGGATTAAACAGATTAAAGGATTTTTCTGATTTTGCAAATCAAAATCCAAAAAATCTGACAAATCTGCTTAATCCGAGTTCAGACAAAAATCTGCACATCTAAAATTTGATATCTGCACATCTGAAGCTCATTCCCCATGCAAACTCATCACATTTCCGTCCGGATCTTTGATGTTCAGGAATTTGCCCCATGGGGTTTCGTCAACTTTACCTAATTGGATGCCTTTGGCGGTAAGATCGGCAATGTCGGCATCCAGGTCGTCGGTTTTAATTACAAAGCCGCGCACGCTGCCGGCGGGCATATCAGGAAACCAGTTTACCAGGGTGATAGTAACAGCCGAATCCGGGTATCCCATCTGGATCCATTGCGAACCGTTTGGCCCAAATGGCGCTTCCACAATAACTTCGAAGCCCAGTTTTTGGTAAAATGTCTTGGCGGCCTGCTGGTTGGTTACCGGAATGGAGATAATTTCAATTGCTTTCATACTATATCTTCAGATTAAGTGGCTTTAAGGGTTAATTATGCGTTAATCAAGTTTATGGCTAACCCATGAGTTACGCAAATAATATTTTTATTTTCTTAATCGCTGCCGCACGCTTTTTCGTAATTCGGTTAAACCGGCCAAAAACAATAAAAAAGCATGTTGGCAAAAACCAGTCGGTTTAATTTAATATGGTTGGTATATTTATACATTCATGTCAGCAAATCAACATCAATTTTATAGCAGCCTGCCGGTTAACAACATCCCGCTTGGCAATCTTTTTATTAGAGAAGATTTATTTAGGGATGTCCCTGATGATTGGCATGTCGTCCTAACCGATATTAAGGGCTCAACACAGGCAGTGCTTGCAGGCGGATCGCAAAATGTAAACCTCATTGCTACCGGCAGTATAGTCGCCGTACTTAACATTGCTTTAAAAGCTAATGTTACCGTCCCCTTCTTTTTTGGTGGCGACGGCGCAACGTTTATGGTGCCGCCGGTTATTTTGGGTGAAGCAATGCAGGCGCTTGTGTTGTACAGCGAAAACACCCTAACTAATTTTCAGATTGACCTGCGTACCGGCACCCTGCCGGTAAAACAGGTTTATCACGAGGGATACAAGCTCCGGATAGCCAAACATCGCATTTCCGAAGCGTTTTCAATCCCCGTTGTTTTGGGCAATGGGTTAAGCTATGCCGAAAAGGTTATTAAAGGGCGCCAGGGATTGTTAAATTATGAGGCCCAATTAAACGAACTTGACCTTACCGGGATGCAATGCCGCTGGGATAAAATAGCCCCGCCCGAAAACACCAACGAAGTACTGTCGCTACTGGTTATCGCTTCGGATGAAGACCGGCAACCGGAAGCTTTCAGAAAAGTAATGTGCCATATAGATGAGGTTTATGGCGATGAGAAAAAGCGGACTCCTATATCGGTACCCCAACTGAAGCTTAAAACCACCTTTAACCGTATTGGTACCGAGATGCGGGTGAGTATAGGAAAGGTGCCGTTTTTTAAGCTGATAATAGCCTGGCTGACCAATTTATATGGCTTTATCTTTTTTACTACCAGGAAAGGTAAGCACTACCTGGAAAAACTTGTAGAAATGTCGGACACGCTGGTAATCGACGGTAAGATAAATACCGTAATAAGTGGTACCTCATCGCAGCGAAGGAATCTACAAAACAGGCTGGACAAAATGGAAACCGACAGCGAGCTATGCTATGGCCTGCATGTAAGTAGCGAATCTGTAATGTCGTGCTACGTACGTGACCTCGACGATGGCCACATTCATTTTGTCGACGGTGCCGAAGGCGGCTATACGCAGGCTGCCAAAGTAATAAAGGCGAAGTTGAATAAGTAAGATCATCCTGCAACCCTGCCTAATCTTGCAAACCGGGTACAACATAATTGTACTAACTTTGTTATTATCAACATACCTTAATAAAACCCGCTATGAGTAAATTTACCATTCCCGACAAAGTATTGTATGTGTGCACCGGTAGCAAATGCGGCAAAAGGGGTGGAAAAGATATGTACAAGCTGGCCCGATCATACGCCAAACATTACCACGGCGATAGCGAAATTGAAGTAATAGAAACCGAATGTACCGACCGCTGCAAGTTTGCCCCTGTATGCAGCATCCAGCCCGGTAATACCTGGTTAAGCGAGTATAAGGCTAAGGATGTGTTGAAGCTGATGGATTTGATACCGTAGTAAACTGGCATATCAAGGCGGCGAAGACTCACCCGACGAGACTACGCCCGTTACCCTTTCTTCTGCTGCGCAGGAAAGAGGGGCTTGAAAAGTTTTCCGTTGCTCTTTATTTCAGCGCAGCGTAGCCTGGGCGAGTCGTAGCCACCGTTCAAAGTGGATGATTTAAGCAAAAATCCGAAATCGAAAATCCTTATTCCGAAATCCTCCCCCTACTCCCCTTCCGGCGTCTCCTTTAGCTCGTCTTCTTTTTTGCCTTTGCCTAAATGAACTATTGGTTTTTCCTGGGTGCCTGTAATGGTCATCGGGATACCAAAGATACCCAATGGCGGTAGGCCAAGGCGGAATTGCAGGTTTAGCTTGCCATCAAAACTTACCTGCCCCTCAAACCTCGGGCGGAAGCCGGCCATCCTCATTTTGGTACGCTGAATGGTGATGATATTATTGGCTATAGTAGTTTTAATATCAACCTTGCTTACATCATTTTTGCCGCCCAGGCTATCGCGCCCGGTTGTTTTACCTACTGCACTAAATAATTTAAAGCCTTTTACTTTTACCTTTTTAACTGAGAGCACTCCCCCGCCCTTCAGCGATGGATAAACGGGTTTCATATCGCCGTTAAGCTTACCGCTTAATTTGTAATCCAACGATACGATACCCTCGGCATTTGCTGCAGATGAGGCCATGTCGTGAAATAATTTCACTTCTTTATAAGCCTTTTTAATGTCAAAATCTTTGGCATCAATATGGTAATCAAAATAAGCTTTTTGCGGGCTGATACTGCCATAGGTAGCATCCATTACTACCGGCGCACCTATCAGGGTAAAGCCGGTTTGTTTTAAAACTATCTGGCCTTTGCTTACGCTCATTTGCCCTTTGGCATCATTAATGTCCAGGCCGTTATATTTTACTTTTTTAACATCGGCAGTAAAATTCAGATCGAGGTTGGCGGGTACCAGGATAACGCCCGATTTGGCCGCTTTTGGGGTAGAGGGGCCGCTGGCAAAAGCTGTAAAGTCATCGGCAATGATCAAGCCGCTGCTTAAGTTAAACTCTCCTTTTAATGGTGAATTGGGTTTTACGGCATAATCTATCACATTGGATAACGAGCCGTTAAGCACAATAACCGATTTACCGTAATTGGCGGTAAACTGATCAAACTTCATTTTATCCTGGTTGAAGCTAAACAGGCCCGTTTTAATGAGGAATGGCTTGGGGAACAATTCGGATGTTAAAATTAAATCTTTCACCTTCATGGTACCCGAGTTGGCCAATTGATCATACCGGCCGGCGATGGCATCGCTTTGCTTGCCTTTTAAGGATAGGTTAGTGGTGATAAGCCCTTTTACATTGTAACCTGCCATGGCAAAAACCTTATAAATTTTACCAACATCCAACGATCCGTGCGAATTGATGGCATAATCCAGGTTATCAAAGTTTTTGAGGTTGGCTTTCAACATGAAAGGCTGCCCTTCGAAGGTGAAGGATACCGGTTTGATATTCACCTTCAGGCCTTTTAATGATCCGGTGCTGTTGCTGATGGCTGTGCTGATCTCCAGGTTTTCAACCGGGTGCGGGTAATATTTGGTTTGGATGTAGCCGCCGTGCAAATCAATCTGCGCGTTGGTAACCGGGAAAATCCTGTTGGCCGGGATATACCTGCCTTTGGTTTGTACATCGGCATCCAGGTTGCCGCGCAAACCGATGCTATCAACCGGGTAAAACTTTTTGATATCGGCAAGATCAAATTTTGCTTTCAGGTTGACATCAATTAAGGCACCTGCGGTGTTGCTTAGTTTTAAATAGCCTTTAATATAGTTGTTCAGCGCGTTAATGTTCAGGTTGGTCATGGCCATAGTGGCATGGGCCGGGTTTTGGTCGGGGCAGTTGGCATCAAGGTTAAAGCTTACGTTTTTCATGGCCTCAGGCAGGTTGGCATATTTAAAATATCCGTCCCTGAAAGCAGAATGCAGCGTAAACTTAGGGATACTGGTAATCACGGTATCAATATGATGCCTGATACCTGTTTTCTTTATCCCGGTAGCATATTTACCTTCGGCTACCATGTGCAGCGAGTAGCGTCCCTTTACATCAAATGCCTTTACCCCAAAAGCTTTGTTCCATTTTTCCAGGTCAATCTCGGTATTTATTTTGGCGAAGATCTGCGGCGATTTAACGCCCTTCACTTTAATAACCGACCCAAAGTAATCCTTCCCGATATTAAAATAAATCGAGTCGATATTAAGGTTCAGGCTATCGGGGTTACAGCCCGGCACTTTGGCCTCCATATTCAGGTACAGGTTTTTTACTGGCTCGGGCGTTTTTTTATTGGCGATGTAGCCATCGCGTACTTTCATACTAAAATCCAGGTCGGGCATTTGTTTGGTGGCGGCAATGTACTTACCAACAAGCGACATCGTGATTTTCCCGTTGCCGTTTAGCTCGGTATCATCCGTCCATTTGGCGTATTGGGCGGGCAGGGCGGTAAAAATATCGCTCAGGTCTTGCTGATCGGATTTTATCCTGAAATCCATATCGTAACCATCTTTCAAAAACTCAAACCGGCCTTTAAAATCAACCGGCAGCTGATTAATCATCAGGTTGTTTTTTTGAAACACGAAAGCCAGCGATTTGGTATTGATACTGGTAACTAAATCGGCATTTACTTTTTTATGGTAGATGTAGGTTTGACCGCCATAAGTAAAATCGACAGAGCCAATTTCGGTATGGGTATACAGGTCAAACACATCTTTGCTCAGGTCGCCCCTGCCCTGGTAGTTAAAATCGCGGGCATCAACCAGCAATGGCATCGATTTATCGTTATAAACCAGGTGGCTTTTTTCAATTAAAATCTGCTCGATACCCAATGATGCACTTGCGGTATCCGTTGCCTGTGCCGGTTGGGCTGGCTTGGCTTTGTACACGTTGTAATTGGCATGCCCTGCGCTATCTACCTGGATATTGATAGTAGCTTTGCTCAGATAAACGCGGTTAATGTTTATTTTGCTTTTAAATACCGAGGAAAGGTCAATTGCCAGCGATACCTCTTTTGCTGCTACCAGCGTATCGTTTTGAAAAGGGGCGCTGCCATTGAGTGAAAAATCATTCAATGTAAGCGTAAGCGCCGGGAATTTTTTGAAGAAGGACAGGCTTGTGCCCGAAAAATTGAGCTTGCCATTAATACTGCTGCCCGCCCATTGCTTTATTTTATTGGTAACGGTTTGCGGAAACAGGTATGGCAGTAAAAACATTAATGCCAACAGGCTCACCAAGGTAATACCTGTAATTTTAAGCATTTTAACGAGTATTTTTTTTATTGGGATGGGCATAAAAATAATAGATGATCGGGTGCCATAAAGATAGAGCAAAAAGTTGTGCCCTTGGTAGCGTTTAGCTATAAAAAGAGAACGGCGGCCTCTAAATCTCTCCCGGTTATGGGGACTTTTAATTTAAAGCTCTCCCTGGCGGGAGTTTGAATGGGCTTCTTTCCTTAAATAATCCGCTATTTCTGCAAAATTTCTCCTGGCTTCTTCATTCGGACTTTCATCATTTTCCATGTGCAGGGCCCAGCCAAGCGGTGTACCGTTATATACACTGTCTGTGATATCCAGCTTTGCCCCTGCTTCAACCAATAGCTTTACGCACTCCAATGAGCCGGAATATACGGCCTGGTGCAGTGGTGTGGCATGGCTGTGAAAACCGGCATCATTTTCCGGATAGCCATTCGGATTGGCACCTAAATTTAGCAGGTAGGTTATCATTGGGGGCTTACCGTAAAAGCCGGCAACGGTTAAGGCCACCAGCAATTCGGCTTTATCAGCCCCTGCTGTAAAACGGATCACGTCGTCCATCCTATCCAGCCCGATGGCGGCAGCCAGGGTAAGTTTGCCTCCGCGATTAATGAGATGTGCGGCGGCGTCAAAATTGCCGTGGGCCAATGCACCCAAACCGCCGCCGGGGTTTGCACCGGCATCAATCAGTGCATCCATCAGGGCTATTTGCACGCCGCATTCGCGGGGGATCCTTCCGGTTGCTACCAGGCCAAGGGCATAATCCAGCTGTTGTTGCATGGTACCTGCGGCAAATACTTTTACAAAGCCTATGAGCAGTTGGGTAACATCCACAATATTGGGAGGCAGCTTGCCATTGCGGATTGGGTTATCTGCCACAAACCAAAGCAGGTAAGGATTTTGGAAATAACCGGGCTCGGGAAGGTCGAGCTTATCCTGTACCAACCGTTGATTTTCCGTTACTGAAGTGGTTAATAATTCAATATCACCATTTTCAATAGCTTCTACAGCCTGCCGGAAAAGCGGATTAGTAATGTCAGAATTTTTCATCGTCGTTAATTGAAATATTAAATTGCCATTGCCAATTAAAGATACAAATGTATATTTGAAAACCGTCCATCGCGGCAGGGTGCAAATCAAATTGTTGCTAAACGAATATTGCTTAAGGTTGCCGTTTATATAGGTGAATTGGGCTAAAGCCCCATTCCTGTTGAATCTTTGTCCGTTGGCTGAAGCCAACGGCAATGAATTAAATAATCCATTGCCGTCCCTTTTAAGGGACGGACAAGCATAAATTGGAAGTTAATGGCTTTAGCCAAAATAGTCCGTAGCGACAATTTGATATGCACAATCACGGCATTAATTAGCCTTAAACCAATGAAAAACATCATCTGTGCAGCCCTGTTTTTATTTATTATCCCAAGTGCCCAGGCCCAGGCACCAGCTTCAATTATAAAAAGATACAAGGAAATATTTAAGTTGATAAAGGCCGATAAAGCGCAGGAATTATCAAAATTGGTGGCCTATCCCTTAATACGGCAAAACCCGCTAAAAGACATTACCAATGCCAACGAATTTGTAGCTTATTTTCCGGTATTGTTTGATGCCTCCTTCAAGAAAAAGTTTGAGCGCTTTAATGACACAGTTGTATTTGAACACCACGGCGGTTATGGTTTGGTTGGAGGAGATTTTCACGGAGACATGTGGTTAGACGATCGTGGTAATATCACTGGCATCAGTGTTATTTCAAGACGCGAAACAACTCTTAGAAACCAACTTACTAAACAAATTCAAAGCAAAATATATCCAACGGTAAGCCATTGGGACGAGAATTTATTGGTATTACAATCGCCCAAATTACTGATCCGTATTGACAGGGTTGGCCAAAAACTGAGGTATGTATCCTGGAGCCAGGGCCGCCCAACCTCGTCAAAACCCGACCTGGTACTAATCAATGGTGTTGAAGAAGCCCAAGGTACCCAGGGCGGCTGGACGTATACCTTTAAAAATGGCGACTGGACCTATGTAATAGATGATGTTGAAATGTGCGAAACAGCAAGCCAATGCGGTTATTTCCTTCGCCTCAACCTTAAAAATGTTGAAAAATCATCAACCAGGCTGAAGGTGGTTAAATAACAGCCTCTATTTTATCAAAAAGGAAATATCACCTTAAAACTCACATTGCGACCAATGTTATAAATACCCAGGCGACCATTAGGCGAAGCTGTATAATATTCAAAATACTTTAGCCTGTTCAGGTTAGATTGATAGGCCGTATCAAACAAATTATCTACCTGTAAAAAAACCTCGCAAAAAGTTTTTTCCGATCTTCGTTTTATGGTTGTACCCGCGCCGATGTTGATAAGTGTATAGCCGGGCGTGGCGGTTTCGGTATTATCCAGGGCATAAAACCGGTTTTGAGTGGCATAGGCATCAGCTTCCGTTTTAAACCAGATTTTTGAAAACGCTCCATAAGCCTGTTGCAGGGTAATCTTTATCTCGCTGCGCAAATGCAGCGGGGGTATAAAAGGCAGATACTTTGCCGCGCCGTTTGACTTTTGGATAAGCTGTTGGTTTTGGTTAATACCGGTAACATACGCTATGCTGTTATTAAATGCCAGCCACTTCAATTTTTGCGGATGCAGGTTAACCGTAAACTCCGCACCATAAAGCCGGGCCCTCGACTGCTGGTATTGGTACGTGCTGTTACCTGGAACAATTATTACCGGGTTGCCGGCGGCATCGGTTAGCTTGGCCTGGTAAATGTAATTATCAATCTGGTTATTAAAAAACTCAGCAATAAGGTCAGCATCTTTCAGGTAAGCAATTACACCCAGGTCTTCCTGTAAGCTAAATTCGGGATTAAAACTCCTGTCGCCCAGGTAAACAATGTGCGCGCCCGGGTCGAGGCCGTTGGAGCCAATTTCGGTGATGTTGGGTGCCCGGTAGCCCCTGCCGATATTGGCTTTAAGCAACAGCCTTTCATTAACGTTATAAGTAAGCCCCAAACTGCCCGAGATGCCTTTGTAAACGTGCTTGAATGCCGGGAACTGCAAATGTGCGCCTGCTGTATCAGGCAGTTTAACCTGCTGCTCAAAGCCGTTGGCCACATTAGGCCCAACATAAAAATCATTCCAGCTGATGTGGCGGTTATCATACCTTAAGCCTCCGGAAAGATCCAGCTTGCCAAAGCTTTTTTTAGCGAAAATAAAAGCGCCGGCATCAAACAGGTTATAATCAGGTATCGGGAAATCGGTAGCCGCCTTGCTGCGGTTGGCCTGGTACATGCCGTTAATGCCCACGGTACTTTCAATACCGGCAAATGTGGGCAGGTTATATTTCAGGTCGTAATTAAGGGTATTGAGCACTACATACAAACCGGCCTGCTGCGCTAAAGTAGGGTGGTTGTATTCCCTTCGGGTGCTCTGCTGCAGGCCAATGGTGGCATCCAGGCTGCCATTGCCCAACTTTACCTGGTTATGGCTATAAATGCGGTAATGCTGAATGCGCTGGTGAAGTGGTGCTATGGCGTATGAGTTTAAATCATCGTTACTAACCGCGGGCCGGTTTTTAATATTATCTGCAGCAAGCTCCTTTACTTGCCTGGTAAACCGCCGGGTGAGCGAATCGCGGCTGCCATCTGGAATTTCCTGCCGGTTATCATATATTGTTGCGGCTATTTGGGAGTACCCCCATTTTTTATCAACCCTGGCCATACCCGATAAATTGTATTCCCGGAAACCGGTATTGTAAACTAAACCGTCAATTTTATCCCGGTAATCATGCGCTGCCTTAGCTGTAGCCCTGAAGGTGTATTGCCAGTCTTTATTTTTGTAGGCCAATCCAAGTGATGTGCCAACCATGCCATTGTTGGTATGGTAATCGGCCACATAGTCGCCTTTCAATACGCTATCCGCCCCGTTAGGTACAGCCGGTATCAGGTTAATAACACCTGCAATAGCGTCGGAACCGTAGGTTAAGCTGGCCGGGCCTTTAATCACTTCGGCCCTGCCAATGCCATACTGGTCTATCTCGATGCCGTGTTCATCGCCCCATTGCTGCCCTTCCTGCCTGATGCCATCATACAAGGTTAATACCCGGTTATACCCCAGTCCCCTTATAAAAGGTTTGGAGATATTAGGCCCCGTGGTAACCGCACTTACGCCGGGCACGCCTTTTACTATGGCATCAATAATGTTGTTGTTTACATTCTCGTTCATCTCCTTTTTAGTCATCACGGCAATAGGCACGGGATTGCGCCGAAGTTCGGTAGCCCGTGATACGCCGGTTATAACCACCTCGTTCAGTTTTGAGTAATTCTCTTTCAGGTTGCCGTTTAAAATGGTAGCTTGTTGTTTAACAATAGTTACCCTGGCCTTCTCGGGCAGGTACCCAATTGCCGAAAAAGATACTTCGTAATTTCCCGGGGCAATATTTTGCAGTTGATAATACCCTTTTTCATTGGCCGTGGTACCTATAGTTGTGCCTGTTATGGTAACGGAGCCATAAGCCAACGGTTCGCTACCGGCCGTGAGGCGGCCTTTTAAAAGCCCGGATTGGGCTAAAGCGCTTACTGATGGCATTAAGAGTATTAAAAATAGGTATAATATTTTCATTTGTATGCAGACCGATTTTAATTTCAGATACAAAACAAATAAAAATAATTAGTCTAACCTAATTTTATTGTATAAATAAATCTAATTACTAATTTTAAACGACTTAACAATATGGCATGGCTAACCATATTATTAAGTCGTGTTAACGATAAATTGACGGATAGTCTTAAGTTCTAAGAAGCTGTTTAAATTTGGTTTGCTAATGTTTTTATGCTTTTAATGAAGGGACGATGATGCATATTACATGGCGGCGAAGACTCACCCGGCGAGGCTGCGCCCGCCACCCTCTCTTCGGCTTCGCCGGAAAGAGGGGCTTGGAAGTTTATTACCCGTTTTTTTTACAACATTTTGATCTTCAGAATTCAAGCCCCTTTTCAGCGACAGCGTAAGGCCCTTTTATTACTTTAATATCCCGAAGGAACCAAAAAAAACCTCGTTGTTTTTGGTGGTCATATTAGCGGGTATCCTGCATGAAAGTGAGTACATTTTGCTACCAATCAATATCATTTGAATCAATAAAGTATTTTTATTGATATTTTCGGATGCAGACATACTATAAGTAGCATAGGTGTTCCATTTGCCAATTGTAATACCCCCAAAGGTATAGTTTGTTTTTTTAGACGCTATACCAGCCCTCAATTGATTAGCGAATTGCTGGTTACCCTTCATTGGCGCTAAGGCGGCCGAGTCTAAATGAAGAACAACTTTATAATCTATAATTGTAGCGCTGTATGCCATACTGTCCGGTTCCCTTACAGTATAAATATCAACACCATTCTTAGTCGTTTTTTGGGGTTGGGCCGGAAATTTTATCGACAATTTTTCATCAAGGTTTTGTGTTATCCAACCGGTTTGGGCTTTAACTGATGCAGACATCAGCACAAATAGCAATAGGTAATAGGTTTTTTTCATTTTGTTTTAATAACAATAAATGTACATCATTATTTTGACAAAGCCGATAAGGGGGCGTGATAAAAAACTGGCATCGTAAGGAGCCTTTTAGCGCCTAAACAGCTTTGGCGCACCCCGTTAAAACACCTACCCGGCACCCCGTTAAAATACGGGGTATTTTGGCGGCTGCCGACTTTTTTTATTAATATTAAATAATTAAATTAGCTTTCGTACAACTCTGTATTTATCATTATAGTTAAAAGCAGTAAAAGCCTATAGGAAAACATTTTCCCTAACAAACATTTTCACAGAATATTAGTTTAATTTCGATGGATCAAAAAAACATAACTTCCAATATATTGGTAATAGATGATGGCGAGATTGATAATATTATTTTTGAAAAAGTAGTAAAAAGGGTGATGTCAAATTCAAATATTGATGCCTGTTATGATGCCAAAAGCGCTATTGATAAACTAATGCATATCAGCAATACCGCCCCCCATCTTTTTCCTGATTACATATTTTTGGACTTGACAATGCCGGTTATGGATGGATGGGATTTTTTGGATGAATTTAGGAGATTAAATATCGATCCGCTTAAGCAAAGTAAAATATATCTTTTATCTTCGTCGATATCAATTAAAGATATCAACCGGTCGCGCATGAACCCCTTGGTGTTCGATTTTATTTCAAAACCAATGAACAGGCAAAAGGCCGAGGCCATTTTTGAAGTTTCCTAAGCTTCAGAACTATACATATAAATATGAACGAAACTAAACTTCTTTATCCATGTTGAAAAGCATTTTGGTAATTGAGGACGATACCGACATTTTAAGTACAATTGAAAATGTTTTGGTTTACAACAATTTTGCGGTCACGGGTTTAACCCATACAGAGGACATTATTGAATCTATAAAAACCTATAAACCCGACCTTGTATTAACCGATTATATGTTACCTGGTATGAATGGCGGTAAAATATGCCAAACCATTAAAAGCACCAGGGAAACCAACCATATCCCCGTTATCCTGATATCTGCCTATCACCGGCAGGCTATATCGTTAGCCAATTTTAATTACGATGTTTATATTCCCAAACCTTTTGACATTGATAAACTGGTACAGGCTATCAATAAGCTTTTAAATTAGGGGTAACTTAGTAATACTAAGTCTTGAGTAAAAAGTTAGCTTTATTTTTTTGACTCAGAACTTAAGACTTTCGGCTAAAGACAGTCCATCGTTACACCATCAACATAACATGAGTTCATGGTTTTGTTATCAGCACTATGAAGCTGCCTGTATAGCCACACTATTGCAAGGCAATTTTATTGTTGTAACAGCACCAAGGCCGGGGCCATCGCTTTCTATTTGAAATGAACCATCATGGCTGTCGATAATTGATTTGCAATTATATAAACCCAGGCCGGTGCCGCTTTCTTTGGTTGTAAAGCCTCTTTTAAAGAATTTATTTCCCGTTTCGGCATCAAAGCCTTTACCATTGTCGGCCATCTTTAGTTCATAAAATCCGTTGCCAGAGCTTAAGTTAATCTCAATTGTTTTTTCGTCTTTTTCAAGATCAATTGCCTCAATGCTGTTTTTAAGTACATTTAAAATAACCTGCATTAATTTAGTATGATCGCCTTTTAAAACATATTCGCCTGGTGCAATAGCTATTTTTAACTGGATGCCCTTCTTATCTGCAGATGCCAAAAGCATAGCTTTACAATCATCAATAATATTTACCAGGTTTACCATTTTACGATCATGCGAACCTCCGTGCCCTTTAACAAACTGGCGCTGGATACTTAAAATATCCTGGATGTGCGAAAGAATGTTCAATAATTCGGTAACCGCGGTTGAAATTTCGCCTTTGTTTTCGGCCTGCGATTTGTAAATACTATCGGTAAGCGATACCAGGGCATTTGCCTTATCTGCACCAATTGCGCGCTCAAGTGCGCTTTGCTGGCTTTTTATAAACAACGCCAGGCTTTTAATGGTATCAACGTTATACCTGTCCATAACCCGGTTAATGCGGTTAAGGTATGAGCCAAAACCTACCAGCGCGTTGCCTATATCATGTAATACTTCTGATGCGATTTCAAATTTACCCTGGGCTATCGCTTTTTCCAGTTCATGCTCTTTTTGCAGTATCAACTGTTCATTTGCAAGCCTGAGGTCTTCTGCCTGGCGGCGGAGCTCTTCCGATTGCAGGTTTAATTCTTCGTTAAGCTTATTTAAAGCTTCCTCGTGCTTTTTCCGCTCCGTAATGTTATAGCCAATGCCCAATATACGTTCAACCTGCCCTTTCTCATTTCGCACCGGCACTTTTGAAGTTAGCAGCCAATGCTTATTGCCCGCTTTGTCAAAAAACAACTCTTCTTTATTAACTATCGCTTTACCTTCGTTGATTACATTTAAATCATCCTGGTAACCGCGCATGCCAATTTCATTGCTAAATAACTCAAGGTCGGTTTTGCCAATAACCTCAGCTTCTGATTTTGCACCAATGTTGGCTACATCAGCAATGTTAGCTAATATCTTTCGGGCAGTGCTATCTTTTACATAGATAGGATCGGGCAAATTATCAATAAGTGTTCGAAGTAATATTTTTTCAAGCTGCAATTGTTCCTCTACTTTTTTTGATGCAGTTACATCGGTATGGGTACCTATTATCCGTTTTGTATTACTCCCTTGCTTATTATTTACATAGCGCCCGCGCGACCAGATCCACACCCAGCTGCCATTGGCATGGGACATCCTGAAAAAGCTTTCATAGATCTTATCTGTGGGATTGTTTACATACTCTTCAAAACGGTCAGTGGCCATTTCCCGGTCTTCGGGATGTAACAAATTGGTCCACGTTTCATTTAAATTTCCTTTGCCCGAATCGTCAAACTCGTTAATTGACCTGCCTAATAATAAAAAGTATTCCTCATTGCAGTTCAAAAAACCCGTTTCGGTAAAATACTCCCAGGCGCCTATATCAGATGCCACCATAAGTTCCCGGTAAGTTTCAATTGTTTTTGTGAGCTCTTCAATAACTTCCGGCGAATTGGAAGCATTAATAACCTGTTGGCTATCGTTCAATGCAATGTCAATCATCTTAGTATATCGTTATGGTGTTATAATGGCAAGCTTATAGAAAACACAGCGCCCTGATCGTTTTTTACGGTAATATCACCGCCGTGCGCGGTCATGAATTGTTTTACAATGGCAAGTCCCAAACCTGTGCCGTTTTTCTTTTGCCGGGTAACAAAGGGTTCAAATAGGGTGCTCATTATTTCATCGGGGATACCCGGGCCATTATCGGCTACGCGTATAATAACATAATCGTCCTGTATTTCGGCACTGATGTTGAGCGTGGCGTTGGGGGTTTTATGATCGTGAAGCGCATCAACCGCATTATTTACCAGGTTGCTTAACGTTCTGCGTAATTTACTCTCATCGCCATTTACAAATAAAGGGTCGGGTACGTTAACATTTATAATAATATCAGCCGCCCCGTCCCTTATCTCTACCTGTTTCACCGCATCCCATGCAACTTTGTTGATGTTAACAGGTATCTTTTTAACAGGGGTGTTTTTTATAAAATCCAAAAAGTCATCAAAAATTAACGATGCCTGCTCGGCCGATTTATCAATCAGGTCGATCAAATCGCTTTCAAGGCCGTCCTCGCGCATCATTTCGGTCATCAATTTTATATTTTTAACAGGCGTGCGCAGGTCATGCATCACCATACCAATTACCTGCCCTACGGCCGATAATTTTTCTTTTTGTATCAGCTTCTCATTTAATTCGGCATTCCTGATAGCCTGGGCGGCGTTTTGCACAAAAAGCTTTAACATATACATTTTTTCGGTTTTAAGCCTTTCCTGTTTTTTAAGCACCGCGAATACCGAATAAGTATCAAGGCGGGCAAGCACAAGCTCATCTACCTGTATTACTTCATCCTTTTCTATCTGTATACTTTTAACACGTGCAATCAGCTCCTGAAGATTTATTCTTTCCTCTATCGCGCCTATAGAAATTATTTTTTCGTAGGCAAAATCGTCATCAAGTTTACCTATCAAAGCCAGGTCGGTATCTAACGAGCCTGCCAGCTGGTCAAGAATATTTTTCAGCAGCGATGTCAGCTGCATTTTATTTAAGCCGATAGAAGAGATAGATTCTATCAGTTTTTCAAGGTTCCTTAATTTATTATAATCGGTTACCGCTTTTGTAGCCAGCTGAATAATCTCTTCGGGGGCGTAAGGCTTACAATGGTAGCCAACGTTTTGCCCGGCCTGTTCAACAATTTCATCAATAGACCGGTCGCTGAAAGCAGTAATAAAAATAATTTCGGCTTTCACATCATATTTCCGGATTTCCATGGCAGTTTCCAGGCCACTCCACCCCGGCATCCGCATATCCAAAAATATAACGGCGTATGGGGTGCCGTTTTCAACAGCTTTTTTCACCATCCTGGCCCCTTCCATACCATTGGAAGCCTTTGCAACGGTAAACTCCGGAATGCCCCGGGCGCGCGTTCCTAATAACGGCTTTGGAACATCAAAAAGAATATTAAATGCCTGATCGATATTTTCCTGTTCCTCATCATTATAATTCGGCATCAATATATCCTCGATGTTATCGCGGACTAATTCTTCATCGTCAATGACCAATACAGCGGTATTAGGCTTGTTCATAATTCTTTAAAATTAATTTAACTTAGGTGGTTTCAATTATAGGCTTTTACGGTAGAATTTGGATTAGGTTGTTGAATTATGAAAACTGCCGGAATATATATTAAAAGGGGCTTTATTGCATAAAAAACGTGTTATAATACCTGCAATATCTTTAAATCAGGGATAATATTAAAATCCTGATTTCGTGCAAAAATGCCAGGGGATTAGAAAAAAGAGCAAATCACCTGGCGTCTCGCGAAAAAACCTTGTTGACATCGATACTTAATTTATAATATAAGGCTACCCCAAACAGGTAAGGTTAAATAAGCTATTTTTTGAGTACGGTAATAATTAAATGTATTTTCAAAAAATGAAACTCACATAATGTATTCGCCGTATAGCAAATTGATTTCTTGTACGTTTCAATTTTGTATCTTTCTATATTTAAGTCGATTGTAACCCGCTGTAACAATTTATCATATACTTGTCCCGGATCAACAGATCATAACGCAGGTTATGATTAATTAATAAATAAAATGCCCGGTAAAGACACAACCAATTTAAAATTGACGAATCAAATCGGCAATACACTTTTCGATCTGTTTGTATCAAATGTAGATGAATGCGCCATATTCATGACGGATCCTGATGGCTATATCCTCACCTGGAATGAAGGAGCAAAACGCCTTAAAGGTTATACCCAAAAAGAAATATTGGAAAAAAATATTTCCATATTCTACCCCTCCGAAGATGTACTGAAAAACAAACCGCAAAACCACCTGAAAAAGGCGCTGAGGAACGGAAAGCATGAAAGCGAAGGCTGGCAGATAAAAAAGGATGGGGTGCGGTTTTGGGCCAATGTTATTTTCACCCCGATATATGATGACGATAAAAAGCTTTTGGGGTTTGCTAAATTCACGAGGGTTATAAACCAGAAGGATAAAAGCGACCAGTTAAGTATAGCCAATGTAAATACAGCAAAAAATAAGCACGAAAAAAAAGCAATACCTCAACTAAATTTCCAGAAACTTATTGAGAATAGTCATGATGGCATTGCCCTGATGGATAGCAAGTTTAAAGTATTTTACAGAAGCCATTCAACCGAACGCATAAGTGGCTGGCGCGAAGAAGAAAGGCGCGAGCGTGATTTCATCGCTTTGATTCATCCGGACGACATACCTGTTATTGAAAAAACACTGCAGGAAATATTGTTAAAACCCGGCTCGTCTGTGCTTGCAACCATACGTGCCATGCATAAACAAGGACATTATATTTGGGCAGAAACCATTTATACCAACATGCTCCACGATGCCGACGTGAATGCCATTGTTTGCAATTACAGGGATGTTAGCGAAAGAAAGAATGCAGAAAATTTATTAAGAAAAAGAACCGAACAGATTGACCTTTTTTTGGACCGCATTACAGACGGGTTTATTTCGCTGGATAGTAACTTCTGCTACATTTATGTAAATAAAAAATTCTGCGAGTCAGTTGGCCTCCCGGCCGAATTGCTCATTGGCAAATGTGTGTGGGATGTGTTTCCCCAATCGGTGGGTTCTGAAACGTATAAAGCTTTTCACAAAGCTTTTAATGAACAAAAATTTGTACGAAGCGAAGATTATTACGCACCGTTAAGCCTTTGGTATGAAGATACTATTTATCCGTCGGAAGCAGGCCTGTCTGTTTTTATTAAAGATATAAGCGAACAAAAAAAGGCCGAACAGCAGGTATTGGAAAAGCAGGAAGAGCTAAAGAAAGCCCAGCAAATGCAGTCGGCAATATTGAATGCGTTGCCACCTTTAATTGCTTTGCTTAATGAAGAAGGTAAGATCATTGCAGTAAATGATTCATGGAAAAAATTCATACTTGAAAATAAGCTCGATATTACCGACGATGGTGTAGGATATAGCTATTTGGCTATTTGTGAAAAAGCGATAGGTTTTGATAGTGTTTATATAGATAAAGCAGCCCGGGGTATAAAAAACGTTTTATTGGGTGAGGCGAAAGAGTTTGGACTGGAACACTACGAAGATTTAACAGGCAAAAGGCATTGGTTTAAGCTCCTGGTAGCGCCGTTACAAGACAAAAGCAGTAAAAATGCAATTGTAATGCATATTGATATCACAGATCAAAAAACTGCCGAACAATCATTGATAAAGTCAGAAGCTAACCTTCGGTCGATATTTGAAAACACCGATCTTTCGATTGTGTTACTGGATACTAAGCTTAAAATAGCATCGTTCAACACCAACGCGCAAAACCTTGCCATAAAACATTTTGGTAAAAAGTTAAAGGTTGGGAGCGAAGGTCCGGCCTTTTTACCTGAAGAGCGCAGGGCTCTTATTGAGGAAAGCATAGGGCGTGTTATTAAAAACAACGAAATAGTTACCTACGAGGCATTTTATAGTATGAAAGATGGCTCGACGGAATGGTTTGATGTAAAATGGATAGGCGTTGTAGGCGAAAAAGGCGACAACGTGGGCGTGGTGCTTACTTTTAAAAACATTACCGCTAAGAAGCAGTATGAGAAAGAGCGCAGCAAGATAACAGCAGACCTTGTACAGCGCAATAAAGACCTGGAAGAATATGCTTATATTGTTTCACATAATTTAAGGGCGCCGGTGGCAAACATCATGGGGCTGTCAAATATATTAAGCGCCGCCGAGCCCGACATCGACGATATAAAAGGCCCGCTACATGCCCTCTCGGTCTCGGCAAATAACCTGGATAAGGTTGTTATTGATTTGAATCAGATACTGCAGGTTACCAGGCGGGCTAACGACAAATTTGAATGGGTATCATTTGCTTCGGTTATTGAAGATATCCGGGAAGATATCTGCGGTATAATAGCCCCCAATAGGGTTACCATAAAAAACAATTTTAGCGGAATTGATAAATTATGGAGCCAAAAAAGTTTTTTACACAACATATTTTTGAATTTAATAACCAATGGCATTAAATACAGGCGGGAAGGTCATGACCCTGTTATTACCATACGAAGTGTGCGTACAAAAAATATAGTAACGCTAACTTTTGAAGACAATGGCAAGGGGATTGATCTTGAAAAACACGGCCATCAAATATTTGGCCTGTACAAAAGATTTGACAGGCATACCGAGGGCAAGGGAATGGGGCTTTTTATGGTAAAAACACAGGTTGAAAGCCTCGGTGGGCGCATTAGTGTGCAAAGCACCCCGGGCAAAGGCACAAAATTTACAATAGAAATGCCCGTATTGGATACTGATTTAATTTCGTGATGGCGAATTGATCAGATGAAAAAGCCTCTCCGTTTGTTTAGAGAGGCTTATCTGTGATCCCATTTGGATTCGAACCAAAGACCTACAGATTAGAAATCTGTTGCTCTATCCAGCTGAGCTATAGGACCATCGATAAAATCAACGACTTTACGGCAAAGTATCATGCCATCGTGTTTTTCGCGGTGCAAATATGCAAAATTATGCTGAATTATCAATCACAAATTTGTGATTTGATTAACGAACTGTCCTTTTTTCGATTCTTTTATAAGCGTATTCGGCGGAATCCACGTTTACATAATCAGAGAATTTCGGGTTGGGATGATATTGTTTTTTAATGTATTTTAAAACTCCGGCAAATAGCACACCTATCATCAGCAACAAACAAAGCGAGAGCAATATTGCTCCAAAGGTAATTACAAAGTCCATCTTAATTAGTATTTTATAATTATTACGCAAACGAATTGTAAAGGTTATACTTTTTTTAAAATTGTAGTTGAAATGAAATTATTGCGCATTAGTCCGAAAAATTAAAGGGAAAATAATTACCGGCAGAAAAAACAAGGCAAAATAAAAGCCCCTTGCACTCGCTGCTTGGGGCTTTAAACCTAAACCTTATCACAATTAATAAGTGTGAAACACTTACCTTATGAGGTAGCAAATATAGAATTCTTAAGTATATGTTGCAAATCCGGAGGCTTAAATTTGGGCACAATGCTAAAATTAACAGAAATATTACAGTTTTTTTTGTAGGCCCGAATCAAAAGCCGACGCTATAACTAATCCAATTAAGCCTCCTGCTATAGCTGTTACCAATAAATTACCAAACAAATACGAATCGTGGCTTTTGAATGACAGCCTTGCAATTATTGTAAATACCGAGGTCAGAAATATAATGAGCCAGTATTTAAACACATTGTATGTACCGGTAACAGCACTTTTTGGCAATCGCCATATTGTGTACCCAATAAACGCGAACCCTGCAAGTGTACTGCCATGTTGTAACAATGAATAACAGTAAATAGGTTGTCGGCCCAATTGAACAACCACTACAGAAAAGAATGGAAAAAGCCTTACAAAATAGCCGGAAGAATGGGTAAAACTATCCCATAAAATATGGGAAGCAGCGCCGGCTATAACCGATAACCCTATTATAAACACGGTAGCAAAGGATATTTTTAACAGCTTCTTTTTATATGCCAAAAACCGGCTATTCAGTTGAATAGGCAGATGATCAATCAATTTATCTTTTACCACAAACAAGTAAATGAATGTTAGCAATAAGCCGAGGGGCAAATCAAAATAAAATAACCCGACCACCGAATGTCCGTAAATAGCTTTTACCCGCATCCTGATAAAATATTCAAAATCGGGTGTCATGCTGCCAATTATTAAACCGGTTATTGAGTAACATCGTTTAGGCAGATGTTTTAGAGGTAAAATGATGGCGGGGTGGGCGAAGGTGAAGGGCATATGTTTAACTATGCCTTAAGTTGTTTTCAATATCAAGTGCATATTCCTTGCAGGTATTAAGCCCGCGTTCAAACTCGGTATCTGTCGTTCCAACCTGTCTTCCGGATCTATCTGAAGCCAAAAATCTAAAAACGCCATTAGATACTTCTTCATAAGCTAGCAACCAGCCAGGCAGTATGTCGATTGTATTTCTGTTCATAGATGTTCTTTCACGAAGATAACATGAATCTTGGAATGTAAACCAGGCACCTTACTTATTTGCGCGCCTATTCTATATATTTGATCAATCACCATTCAACTATCATGAATACAACAAAAAAACTTTTTTCCTTAAATAAGGATTATACCCGCCGTAAATTTATTTTTAATGTTGGCAAAGTGGCCGCCGCCTCGGCATTGCTGAGCGCTCCATTTGTGAGCCGGGCTGCCATTTTTTTTGAGGTTAAAGAGGATGTAACAGTCGGCCAGATCATCGATAAATTCATCAGCCAGATAGCCGGGGCACCTTTCCCTAAAACGGTAGATACGCTTAAATCGGGCAATCTGGATATTAAAGTTACGGGCATTGTTACTACCATGTTTGCCACTGTTGATGTGATAAAACGGGCTATAGCCTTAAATGCCAACTTTATTATAGCCCATGAGCCCACTTTTTATAACCATACCGACGAAACCGACTGGCTGGCCAATGATGATGTATACCAATATAAAGCCAAACTACTTAAAGATAACAACATTGCCGTATGGCGTAACCACGACTATATTCATAGCCTTAAGCCCGACGGCGTAGGCATGGGCGTACTAACCCAATTAAGCTGGGCGGCCTATTACCGGCCCGACCTGGGCAACGTGCTGGTGCTCCCTCCTACCAGCTTAGGTGCTTTAATTGATTACCTGAAAAACAAACTATCCATTAACAAAGTGCGCTACATTGGCAACCCGGCGCAAAACTGCCAAAAGGTATTGTTTTTACCCGGCGCCGCGGGCGGCAAAAGGCACATAACCGAAGCCGGCAAAGTAAAACCCGATGTATTAATTGTTGGCGAAATACAGGAATGGGAAACTGCCGAATATGTGCGCGACGCGCAGGCAAAGGGGGATAACTTATCGCTGATTGTATTAGGCCATATCGCCAGCGAAGAACCCGGATCGGAGTTTATGGCGGGTTGGTTAAAACAGCATTTTGCGGCAATTAAATCGGTACATATTCCGGCAAATAATTCATTGTCGTTCATGTAAACGTTACCGGCTTAGTGTAATTATATACAAGTATTATTGATAGATGTTGCTAAATAATTTAACATTACGTACAATTGCAAAAAAATTGACCGCAATGGCCTAATCCTCAATTACATGTTGATTTTACATTTATTATAATGCCCCAAGGTAATGAAAATGTGTTGTTGATAATGATACTTTAAGCCAGTAACGTTAGATTTTGTGTAAAAAGAAAGTGTAATTAGCATAAAAATGGCAATTTTTATGATTTAGGTTACAAAGTGTTTTTTTTACAATAAGTTAATCATACTTTTAACCCAATTTTTCTAATAAAACTTTATTTATGATCATAATTGCTGACGGTGGCTCAACTAAAACAAACTGGTGTCTGGTTACCGAAGAAGGTAAAAAAGTGTATTTCAACACTGAGGGATATAACCCCTATTTTTCAAGTACAGAGTACATCATCCAATCGTTAAACGAAAGCTTGCCTACCGACCTTGATAAAAACGAAATAACCGAGGTTAATTATTACGGGGCCGGCTGCTCAACAGATGATATGCGCAACCTTGTAAAAGTTGCGATGGAAGCTGTTTTTACTAAAGCTAAGGTATACATAGGCCATGATTTGCTTGCTGCGGCACGCGCCCTGTTAGGCAATACCGAAGGTTTTGCGGCTATTTTAGGTACAGGTACCAATTCTTGTATTTACGATGGTAAAAATGTTGTACATAATATCGATTCGGGCGCTTATATCCTGGGCGATGAAGGCAGCGGCTGCTACATCGGCAAAAAATTATTAGTTGATTATTTGCGCGGTTACATGCCCGAGCCTGTGCGCAACCTGTTTTGGGAAACCTTTAAACTTACGCCCGATGATATTAACGAGCAGGTTTATACCCAGCCACGCGCCAACCGCTTTTGCGCAAGCTTCAGCAAGTTTGTTTATGATAACAATGTGCACATTGAATACTCACGTAATTTAGTACGTACCTCGTTCGAAGATTTTTTCCGTAACCTGGTTACCCACTACCCCGACTATCAAAAATATACCTTTAACTGCATAGGCTCGGTAGGGTACAACTTCCGTAACGTACTGGAAGAAGTAGTTACCGAAAACGGAATGGTTGTTGGTAACATCATCCGCTCGCCTATAGATAACCTGGTTAAATACCATTTAGAGTTATCGCCGAGCAGCTTGTAGTTTTTTGTCGGAAAGTCCGGAAGTCCGGAAAGTCCGAAAGTTGAAAAGCATATATAGAAAAGGCCGGGAATTTCTCCTGGCCTTTTCTATATATTACTTTATGACTGATAACAACACTAAACAAGTGCTGCCTTACTTCCGGTCTTTCCAACTCCTCCCTATCCCAAACTCATTTCACCCTGAAATATCTTCCCGTACTTGCGTTTATCAAACTTGTACAGTTTGGCTGCACGGTAGCTTACCCCTTTTTGCTTCTCGTCCAGCTCTTTTAAAAAGCCGTAGCTGAGCATTTTTTTGCGGAAGTTACGTTTATCCAGCTTTTTGTTAAGCACAGCCTCGTATAATGATTGTAACTGGGTAAGCGTAAATTTTTCAGGTAACAACTCAAACGCTATAGGCTGGTAATGCAGCCTGCGGCGGATTTTATTAAAGCCGGTATTAAAAATTTCGCTGTGGTCAAATGCCAGCTTAGGTAAATCGTTTACCGGGTGCCAGATGGCTTTTTTGGCAAACTGGGTTACCGGGCGCAGCTCCTTTTGCCCGTTGATACGAATAAGCGCGTAATAGGCAACCGTAATTACACGGCCTTGCGGGTGTCTGTTAACCTCGCCAAAGGTGTGAAATTGTTGCATATGCAAATCGCGCAAACCGGTAAGCTCATACAGGATCCGCTCGGCGGCATCGTCTATGCTTTCGTCCTGCTCAACAATGTAGCCGGGTAATGCAAACCAATCTTTATATGGTTCTTCGTTACGCTCAATTAATAAAATCTTAAGTTCGCCGGCTTCAAAACCAAAAATTACGCAGTCTATCGAGAATACGGAATCAAATTTAGGCAGCATTAGTTCCAAAATACTTATCGGGATTTAATTTACAGTTTAAATATATGACCTTAATTCCTAATCTAAAAAAAAACAAATAAATTTAATGGTGTAATTTACACACTGTATCTTCGTAGCACAAATTTAGTAGTGTAAAGATGCAGAAAATTTCAAAAATTGCTGTTTTAACCTCAGGCGGCGACGCACCGGGCATGAACCCATGTATCCGCGCGGTTGTTCGCACAGCATTATATAATGGCCTCGAGGTTGTAGGCATACGCCAGGGCTATAAAGGGCTTATCGAGAACGACATGTACGATATGAACAAGCGTTCGGTAAGTAATATATTGAATTTAGGAGGCACCATTTTAAAAACTGCCCGCTGCCTGCCTTTTAAAGAAGAGGAAGGCATGGCCACCGCCTACAAGCATCTAAAAGAGCATGGCATTGATGCCCTGGTAGTAATTGGTGGCGATGGTACATTTACCGGCGCCCTGCGTTTTTCAAAAAAATACCCGGATATTGCTGTAATGGGCGTTCCGGGCACCATTGATAACGACCTTTGCGGTTCAACGTATACCCTGGGGTTTGATACAGCTACTAATACAGTTATTGAAGCGATCGACAAAATTCGTGATACAGCCGATGCGCATGACCGCCTTTTCTTCATCGAAGTAATGGGTCGCGACTCGGGCGCTATTGCCCTGCGGGCGGGCATTTCATGTGGTGCAGAGGCCATCTTACTGCCCGAAAAACAAACCGCTATTGAGGATTTGATCCAAAACCTTAAAACGGGCCACATGAACAAAAAATCGTCAAGCATCGTAATTGTGGCCGAAGGCGACAAGAATGGCGGCGTGTACGACGTGGCAAAAGCCGTACAAAAAGAAGTTAAAAACTACGACATTAAAGTAACTATATTAGGCCACTTGCAAAGAGGGGGCAGCCCATCCAGTTTCGACAGAATTTTGGGCAGTCGTTTGGGCTTTGCAGCAGTTAACGCTTTGATAGCAGGAGAATCACAAAAAATGGTAGGTTTGCAGGCCAATAACATTGTGCTAACCAGTTTGGAGGAAGCGCTTAACCACCATGAGTTTAAGCTGGAAGCAGACCTTTTACAAATGGTTGATATATTATCGATATAATAATTAATGATTGCAGTAGTTTATAGCGGTTCGTATTTTGCACATTGGCGCCTGGCCGATAAAGGAAGAACTATTGCTTCCTTTAAAACCAACGGCATCAATCCCTACTTTAACGACGAAAAGCACATTCTGCAACTTCTCAATAAAAACATCAACCTCATTCACCACGCCGAAGAGATAAAACGTATTTACTTTTTTGGTGCCGGGGCATCGTCAGTTGAACGTAAGGCGGTGGTATATAACGCGCTCTCGGCATTTTTTAAATTTGGCAAGGTAACTGTTGAGCACGACATTACCGCGGCAGCTATTGCCTGCTGTAAAAACTCGCCCGGTATTGTAAGCATTTGCGGCAGCGGCTCAAACGCCGCTTATTACGATGGTAAAAAAGTGGCCCCCAACAACTACGGCCTGGGTTATATACTGGCCGACGAGGGCAGCAGCAACTGGTTGGGCAGGCAGCTTATTAAAGGGTTTATGAACCAAACCCTGCCACCAAACATCCGCAAAAAGTTTATCCATAAATACGACGCCGACCGCAAAACGCTTTTAGAGAAGGTTTACCGCCAAAAACAACCGGCTTTATTCCTCAGTTCGTTTGCCGATTTTTACCTGGAAAACCGCACCGACAATCATCTCCAAAACGTCATAAAAAAAGGATTTAGCAGTCTAATTTCCACATATTTAGTACCTTTACATAAGCAACATCCCGATACCCCTATCTACTTTGTGGGCACGGTTGCTGCCAATTTTCAGGAACTTTTATATGAAAGCGCTGCCGAAGCCAATTTGCAGATAACCAACATTATAAAAGAACCCATAAATAATTTATTAACCTACTATTCAAATAAAAATTAAAAAATCATGAAAATAGGAATTAACGGTTTCGGCCGTATTGGCCGCCTGGCATTCAGGGCCGCAATTGAAAGATCCGACATTGAAGTTGTTGGTATTAATGACCTGGTTGAGCCAGATTACATGGCTTACATGTTAAAATACGATTCAACTCACGGACCATTCAAAGGCACTATTGCTGTTGAAGGCGGTCATTTGGTTGTAAACGGTAAAACCATCCGTGTTACTGCCGAAAAAGACCCTGCTAACCTTAAATGGGGCGAAATAGGTGCTGAAGTGATCATCGAATCAACAGGCTTGTTCTTAACACAGGAAACTGCTCAAAAACATATCGATGCAGGTGCTAAAAAAGTAGTAATGAGCGCACCGGCAAAAGATGATACCCCTACATTTGTAATGGGTGTTAACCATAAAGAATTGAAAGCCGATCAAAACATTGTATCAAACGCTTCATGTACTACCAACTGTTTAGCACCTATTGCTAAAGTATTGGATGATAACTTTGGTATCGAAGAAGGCTTAATGACCACCGTACACGCCGTTACAGCTACTCAAAAAACTGTTGATGGCCCAAGTGCTAAAGACTGGAGAGGTGGCCGTGGTGCTTACCAAAACATCATCCCTTCATCAACCGGCGCTGCTAAAGCAGTTGGTTTGGTGTTACCTCAGTTAAAAGGTAAATTAACCGGTATGTCATTACGTGTACCAGTTGCCGACGTATCTGTTGTTGACTTAACCGTACGTTTGAAAAAAGGTGCTTCATACGAAGCCATCAAAGCAGCTATGAAAGCAGCATCTGAAGGCGAATTAAAAGGAATTTTAGGTTATACTGAAGATGAAGTGGTATCTGAAGATTTCAAAGGCGATGCACGTACATCAATTTTTGATGCAAAAGCAGGTATCGGCCTTAATGATAACTTTGTTAAAGTTGTATCATGGTACGATAACGAGTGGGGTTACTCAAACAAACTGATCGACCTTGTTCAGGAATTAGGTAAATTCTAATTTCCCTTTCCCAACATTAATTTATACTAACAACAGCCCTGGCAATAGCCGGGGCTTTGTGGTTTAAAAATAGTATCAAGTAGTAAGTAGTAAGTAGTAAGTATCAAGTAGCAAGATTTCTTTATTCCCCTCTCGAGAGGGGGGCGCGATAGATTGAGCAGTGGCAGAGGTGTGTTTGTCGGCGTTCTCTCTGCATGTTCAAACACATCTTGCTACTTGATTCTTACTACTTGATACTAACCATGGCAATGCCTGCGGCCCGGGCTGTACATTCATACTGCACAGGCCTTAGCCACATAGGCCGGTATCCATTTCCATCCCTATTGCTACGCTGCAAAGTGTCCGCCCGGCATCCATCCCGCCATGTTCGGACAAGCGGACTCTGTAATATAGCCACCGCAAACCATCCATAGCCGCCTTGCTTAATTCGCAACCTTACAGAAACTACTCCGTTTTCAAACTCTTAACCGGGTTCATCAATGCGGCTTTTACCGTTAATAATGATACTGTAACAAAAGCAATGATAAACACCACTATAAACGGTATAACAAACAACAGCCAACTGATACTGAGCCGGAACGAGTAGGTTTGCAGCCATTTGTTAATGGCATACCAGGCCAGCGGTGCCGATACAACAAAAGCAACAACTACCAACACGGCAAAATCTTTATAAAGCAACTGTAAAATATTACTAACGGTGGCACCAAGTACCTTCCTGATGCCTATCTCTTTGGTACGCTGTACAATGGTGTATGATACCAGGCCAAATAACCCAAGGCAGGCAACAAAAATGGCTATGAATGTAAATATGCCAAACACCTGGCCAAAACGCTTATCGGCCTGGTATTGCTTGTTAAAATGCTCGTCCAGGAAAAAATAATCAAACTGATCATTGGGGAAATATGTTTTCCAGTCTGTTTTCAACCCAGCTAATGTTTGCTGTATGTTGGCTGTGCTTATTTTAATTGATACCTGGTTGCGCAAATCTGGTATACACCTAAAAATCAAAGCGTCGTAATCATCCCGTAGTGATTGCTGATGAAAATTTTCAACAACACCAACAATAGTATAGGTTTTGCCCCAAAAATCAATTTGCTTACCTATGGCCTGTTCGGGCTTATCAAAACCCATTTGGTGAATGGCCTTTTCGTTAAACACTACCGAAGCCGTATCGGTAGTAAACTGGGGCGAAAACCTGCGGCCCGCAAGAAGCTTCATATCGTAAAAAGTGAGGTATTCCTGGTCGCCCCCAATAACACGGTATTGCTTGCCTTGCGACTGATCGGCACCGTGGGGCTTAATGCCGCCCGCGTTCCATGACACCGGCTCGCCCGGCACCGTGGTCGATACTGTCATCCCTTTAATAGCCGGGTTAGTAAGGATGTTGTTTTTAAACGCCTTCATATTGCGGTAAAACGAATCTATTTTGGCTATTGGCGGCTTAACCACAATGGTTTGATCAATATTGATACCCAGGCTTTGGTTTTGCATATATTGAATTTGCCTGAATACCGTTAGCGAACCAATCAGCAGGAAAATTGATGCTGCAAACTGAAAAACCACCATCCCCTTGCGCAAAATTATACCCCGCGGCGATGCCGACAATTTACCCTTCATCACCTCAACAGGCTTAAAAGATGACAGCACCATCGCCGGGTAAAAGCCCGAAAAGAACGCGCCCACCAGCAATATACTCCCTACCGTTATCCAGAATACCGGGTTTAAAAACAAACTAAAGCTGACATGCAGGCCCGATATATTGGAAAAAACAGGCAAAAAAACAATTATCAATATAACCGCCAGCAGCAGCGCCAGTAGGTTAAGCAACCCGGCCTCCAGCATAAACTGTACAATAAGTTGCTTTTTTGCCGATCCTAACGTTTTACGTACACCAACTTCTTTGGCCCGGCCTATCCCCTTGGCGGTAGCCAGGTTAATATAGTTTATCCAGGCTATAATAATTACAAATATGGCTATGCCCAACAACAGGTAAACAGAGTTACCATCGCCATTGGGCTGCAGTTCAAACATCAGGTTGGAGTACAGGTGAATGCTGCCTACCGGCTGCAGGGTATAAATACCGCTTTCGCCCGAGCCTTTATATTTATCATACGCCTTTTTTACAATGGGAATAAATTTAGCCTCTAAGACCTTAGGGTTAACACCCGGCCTAAGCAGCAAATAGGTAGTACAGCCATCATTCATCCACTGGTTATCAATACCCGGCGCGTAAATTTTTGACAGCGTAGCCCATGACTGTAAAAAATCGAGCCTCATGTGTGTATTTTCGGGCATATCCTCCATTACCCCTGTAACCTTCATGCCCTTATCGTTATAAATGATAATATTCTGGCCAACAGGATCCTGGTTGTGAAACAGCTTTTTGGCCACGCTGCTTGATATAACTACCGTATTAGGCTCGGCCAGGGCGGTTTTAGGATCGCCCCGTAGTAATTTATACGAGAATATGTTGAAAAACGAATTGCCAACAAAGTAGTTATTGGCAACCGTCATTTTCTGATCCTTATAACTGAGCAGGATATCGCCGGCCGGCGATAATTTTACCATATCTTCAATCTCGGGCAAATCGTTTTTAAACTCAGTTCCCGGTGCAAAAGCTCCGCCGGCCCAGCGGGTACTTAATTTGCCATTATTGAAGCGGTCCTGGTTAATGCGGTAAATACGGTCTTTCTTCGCCTGAAAATTATCAAAACTCAGTTCAAACGTAACATACTGCAAAATTAAAAGGCAGGCAGCCATCCCAATGGCCAGCCCCACAATATTGATAAACGAAAAAGCTTTGTTTTTAGTGAGGTTACGAAAAGCAACCAGCAAGTAATTTTTAAGCATATCGATGGTTTTTACCTATTGATTTCACCATCATTGTGCCATCATTTTAAACACCTAAAAATCAATCACTTATTAAAAAGTAACGCCATAAAAACGTACGAATATGATACAGCATAGTACGTGTGCGAACGGCAATACCTGTTGTGCCCGGGCAATACATTCATACTGTACAGGGCATTAGCACAGTGTCATTAAGTTTAAGTTAAGAAAAACAGGTAATGACGTGTTTTTAAGCACATGATTACCAATATCGAACATCCATCATTGAGGTACGAAGCAATCCTCTACATGCTAAGTCCCACGTAGTTTGGGATTGCTTCGTTCCTCGCAATGACGGTAGTTTAGAACATTGATTACCAACGACCAAATATTTACGGCCAGATACCTAAGTTTTGGTAACTCACCGCTATTTTATTAATTGCACCTACCATGGCAGCGCTGCGCAAGGTATCAATTGCCGGGTTGTTTTTGTAAATCTCCCTGATCTCGTAGTACGAACGGATCATGGTATCTTCCAAACCGGAGTTTACCAACTCTAATTCAGATGCGCCTTTAATAATGGTCGACCTTTGCATCGGGGTTAATGATGTACCGGTAATACCCTCTACCATATTTACCAGGTTAAGGTTTGAGTTTTCCTCGAACCTGCGGTTCATGCGGCCAAAGGCTACGTGGCTCAGGTTTTTTAACCACTCAAAGTACGATACCGTTACACCGCCCGCATTGGCATACATATCCGGGATAATGATACCGCCGTTGGCATAAAATATAGCTTCGGCCTCGGGCGATGTTGGGCCGTTTGCGCCTTCAGCAATGATTTTTGCCTGTATGTTGCGGATGTTGCTTTCGGTTATCTGGTTTTCTAAAGCCGCCGGTACCAGGATATCGCATGGCTGTTCCAGGCCTTCCATGGTGTTTTTAAATTCCTGTGCCGCGCCTGCGTAACCTAAAATAGATCCGCTTGCTTTACGGTGCTGGAAAACGGCTTCAACGTCGAGACCGTTTTCGTTATAGATGGCGCCTTCAAATTCGCAAAGGCCAACTATGATGGCACCAAACTCGGCCAGGAATTTTGCAGAGTAGTAACCTACGTTACCTAAACCCTGCACAATTATCCTTTTGCCCGATAAGCCGGGCAACAGACCAATTTTTTGCATATCATCGCCAAAGCTAACACACTCGCGAACGGCGATAGCCACACCGCGACCTGTTGCTTCCCTCCTGCCTGCAATACCATGCAAAGCAATGGGTTTGCCGGTAACAGCGCCCATAGCATCCAGTTGACCGGGGTTCATGGTGGCATACGTATCGGCTATCCAGCTCATTTCGCGTTCGCCGCTGCCGTAATCCGGTGCGGGTACGTCAATGCTGGGGCCTATAAAGTTTTTCTTGATGAGTTCTACAGTATAGCGGCGGGTAATATTTTCCAGTTCGCTTACAGTGTAGTTTTTAGGGTTTATTTTGATACCGCCTTTTGCACCACCGAAGGGGACGTTTACGATAGCGCACTTATAGGTCATGAGGGCAGCAAGGGCCATTACCTCATCCTCGTTCACCATTTCGCTGTAGCGGATACCGCCTTTGGTTGGCGATTGGTGGTGCGAGTGCTCAACGCGCCAGGCGTCAATTACTTCGAAACCATTGCCCCTGCGGATGGGGAAACGGAAACGGTAAACGCTGTTACACGACTTAATCTGATCGAGCAAACCAGCGTCGTGTTTAGTAAACTGTGCTGCGTAATCAAAGTTTTTACATACGTCGCCAAAAAAGTGGGTCTCCTGGTCGGCAACTAAAATATTGGTATCCATAATTATTGTATAAATATTAAACTCTTAAAAAAGTGTGCAAATTTGGTACAATTTTTATCAATATTGCAAATATATTATAGTTAGTGTTTCAGGTACACACTATGCATGCATAGCAAAATCAGTGTTTAAACGAAATAGGGCTATCTTTTTTATTATTGATTTTTTTCTATTTTTCTAAGCCTGCGGTCGATAGAAAACAGATAAATGGCCAGGCCTAAAAAAACGATCACGATAGTACACACTACAACGTATATTTTCCCCGAACTGCGCAATACGTCGGCCATTTCAACCGGACCATTTTGTTGTGCAAAAGCAGTAGCAAAGCTCAGCAACAACATTAACATTAATGTTAACTTTTTCATTAATTTATTTGGTTCTTTTTATATTCAATTAAACGGATGCGGTACCGTACCGATGCTATCCACACGCCCATAGCGCTCCAGGCAATAAATGCCGGGTACAATACCATACGCATGCGGTTATCCATATCCAGCTTACCGAATGCGGGGTTACCGCCGTTGCCGGGGTGCAATGAATCTGTCATCCGGGGCAATACCATAATGAGCACAATCATGATAGGGAACGCGAAGATGTTATAAATGGCCGAAATTTTGGCCCGCTTTTGTTCCTCATCAATAGAGTTGCGCAATACCGAATAGGCACAGTACAACAGGAACGCAATGGCCGCGCTGTTTTGCTTAGGATCGTTACTCCAGAAAGCGCCCCAGGTGTACCTGGCCCATAGCATGCCGGTTATAAGCCCTATAACAAAAAAGAAAAGGCCCGTGTTAGCGCTTTCTACGGCTATCAGGTCGTACTCCTCTTTACCTGTTTGCAGGTACTTGATACTGTAGTAAACCGATATGGTAAACACGGTAAACATGGCCATCCACATAGGTACGTGGAAATAAGTATTACGGATAGTTTCGTGCAGGATGGGCATGGTTGGCACGCCAAGTAATAAGCCCGCAATAAGTGTGTAAACAATCACAATTACGGTTACTACCTTCCACCAGGTTTGATAAATAAACTTCATATTATTCGGATGGGCAAAGGTAATTAATTAGTTTATTAGTTCATTAGTTCATTTGTTGATTGGTGGCATAGTTGGTTACGGGAATAGCTGGAGATAAATAGCCCAAATAAAACACATTACCACTCTTATCAAACAAGCTAATTAGCCGCCAACCACCAATGAACTAATGAACCAGCGAACCAATAAACTAATAAAATTTGATATTGGTAAACTTCGGATTGAATTGCGCAAACCGGGCGTAACTTGGCGCGTTACCTTTGTACTGTTAAATTAAAACACACAAATGGAACCAACAAATAAAATAGCCCTTGTTACCGGCGGCAGCCGTGGTTTGGGTAAAAACATGGCTTTTGCCCTGGCCAAAAAAGGCATCAACGTAATACTCACGTATCACAGCAAACAAGATGAAGCACAGGCCGTAGTAGCCGAGGTCGAAAACCTGGGCGTTAAAGCCGCTGCCCTGCAATTAGATGCCGGAAATATTAAAAGCTTCGATAGCTTTTTCGACCAATTAAAAACGGTTTTAACGGATAAGTTTAACACCGCCAATTTTGATTTTTTGATTAACAATGCCGGAATTGGTATACATGCCCCCTTTGCCGATACCAATGAAGAAGACTTTGATTTGCTGGTTAACGTACACTTAAAAGGGGTTTTCTTTTTAACCCAAAAAGCGCTGCCCCTGATTAATGATGGCGGCCGCATTATCAACCTATCAAGCGGGCTGGCGCGTTTCAGTAACCCTGGATACGCTGCTTACGCAGCCATGAAGGGCGCCATTGAGGTATTAACCCGTTACCAGGCCAAAGAATTGGGTGCCCGCGGCATAGCGGTAAATACCGTGGCCCCTGGCGCCATTGAAACTGATTTTGGCGGCGGCGTGGTGCGCGATAATGAGCAGGTAAACAAAATGATTGCCGGTGTAACCGCCCTTGGCCGTGTTGGCGTGCCCGATGATATTGGCGGTGTAGTAGCGTTTTTGTGCACAGAGGATGCGCGTTGGATAAATGCGCAACGCATTGAGATATCAGGCGGTATGAACGTTTAATGTGATTTACTATCACAAAAAAAACTCCCGGTTGGCAGCCGGGAGTTTCTAAACAAAAATTCAAACCAATAAATAACTAACCTTTTACATCTTTTTGTACGTGAACCTAAACGTAATGGTTACGTTAAAAATTAGTTTTTTTATTTATTTAAACAACTCAATACAAATTGATTACCCACCGGTTACTTTGGCTGCCGAACGCATATTTTAAACTTTAGAAGGCGCTACTCCAAATGCTTTTTTAAACGCGAACGAGAAGTGCGAAAGGTCTTCAAAACCCAGTTCGAGGTAAACCTCAGATGGGGCTTGCTTTTTCTGCTTAATCAGGTAGTGGGCTTGTTGCAGCCTGCGTTGCTGTAACCATTTGCCGGGGCTTGTATGAAAGGTTTTTTCAAAATCGCGTTTAAACGTGGCCAAACTACGTCCTGTTAGGTAGGCAAAGCGTTTTAGCTCTACATTAAACTGGTAATTTTTGTTCATAAAGCCTTCCAGGTCTATTTTGCCTGGCTCGCTGAAATCAAACAGTACATCTTTAAGTTCGGGATTGCCTTGCAATAATATCAATATAGCTTCGCGCAGTTTTAACCGTTGTAACTCGTTGCTAATGGTATGTCCGCTTTGCTGGTAAGGCAGCAGTGATTCCATAAAGCTTTTATACAAGGCGTTAGGCTTTAAAGTAATAAAAGGGCCGTCGGTATCATGCTTTTCCGATTTCAGGCCGTATTCCATACTAAAATTACGCAAGGTTTGCTGGTCGAGATAGATGGATAAAGCCCTGTACTCGCCATTGGGTGGCGGCGACTTTATAAATTTGATAAGATGATTGCGCTTGCTTAACCTAAAATCCCCCTCTTTAACATGATAAGTATGCTCTCCGTCGGTTATCTGGATAGAGCCGGCTATCTGGTAGCTAAAAACATGCTCGGGCACAAACTGTTCGCCCTCCCTGCTTCTGGCAATGTAGCAGGAGTGCTTTATTTGCTGTAAAATGGGTTCCTTATCCTGTTTAAGCATATCATTCAAATTTACAATAATAGCTGCGCCTGTAAAATAAACCTGCGCAGCTATTATTCGTGATCCTTATTTTTTGAGCGTGAGGTATGCTTTGCCTTGTTCTGATTCAAAGAAGTTCTCCGATTCATCATGATCGGTTGAAATACTTAATGGGGCCCATTTGTCAAGCTCGGCCATTTTTGCGGTGTCGGATGCTTTTACAATAGCCAGGCCTTCGCTGCCCAATATTAAATGCAATGGCGGCTGCGGATGATCAACAATTTCAAGCATTACTTTTGCTGCCTTATCAGGGTCGCCAACCGGTTTAAAATTGCCACTCTTGAAAAAGGCAGCCCTTTTTTCAACTGTAGCCTCATACCCTTCAATTGATTTTGCGTAGGTCATCGAGTCGCCGGCCCAATCTGTGCGGAAACCACCCGGTTCAATCACAATTACTTTGATACCCAATGGGGCCACTTCCTGTGCAAGGCCTTCGCTAAAGCCGCTCAAGCCAAACTTTGCTGCCTGGTAAATGCTTACACCACCGCTGCCTACCCTGCCGCCAATGGAGCTTATTTGCAAAATATGCCCCGACCGTTGTTTACGCATATGAGGCAACGCCGCGCGGGTAATTGCTATAGGCGCCCACAGGTTGGTATCCAGCTGGCTGTGCACCTGCTCATCGGTATAAGCTTCGGCAGCACCGGTAATACCGAAGCCGGCATTGTTTACCAATACATCTATGCGGCCAAAATGCTGTATAGTACTTTCAATAGCGGCATTTATTTGTTGCTGGCTTGTTACATCCAATTGAATAGGGAGCAGCTGGTTTGGGTATTTATCTATAAAATCCTGTAACTGTTCGGGGTTGCGTGCTGTGGCGGCTACCTTATCGCCTTTGGCTAATACTGCTGCTGTAAGGCTGCGCCCCAATCCGCGGGAACTGCCTGTTATAAACCATATTTTTTCCATGTCTCTTTTTATTTGTTTGTTAATACAAATATCGGGAGAACACCGGGGCCACATTTTGTTGTAAAGCTCAAATTGCTTTGTTGAAAGGTGCAGAATGTCCGGGCATATCAAATCTGCAAAAATTGCCAGTTGATCAAAATAGCTGTTGAATTAAACTTGTGATCCTATTTTTTCAAACAGGCCACCACACCCTCAATCACCCTTTTTGTTTCCTCCGGATCGCGCACCTGTATGCAATCGGCGCCGGTAGTGCGGGCCGGGTAATCGTTACCGCCATCAAACAAGGCATCGCCCATAAACAGCATTTGGCTAATAGGTATCTTGAGTATATTGTGCAGCTTGTGCATTCCGTAGGCTTTATCTATTCCGGGCTTTGTAATATCAATGGAGGTAGCGCCACCCAGGTTCACGGCAAAATCCGGGATCAGCTTATCCAGTATAGTCTTAATTTTTTTGCGCTTTTTAAAATCGGGGTCCCAGGCTTTTTTAGGTTCGAGCGGAGCTTTTTGGCCCAGGGCCGAAAAAGTGATCTGGCTGTCGCGGTCCTCTACCTGTTCGCCCCAAATTTTTTCGGCTTTAAAACCGGATTTTTCAACAGCTTCGTTCAGCGAACTGACGATCTTTTTCTTTTCGTCGGCAGTAAAATCCTCCGAATATATCTTTTTCCAGCCAGCGGGCTTATATTGATAAAATTTGGTACCACAGGTAGGCAGAATTGAAAGTTTTGCCAGCTTTGTACCTTTAGGCAGGTGGGCAATTACCTGCTTTTCAAACTGGGGCCAGCCGCCGCCAGATATAATGGCAACTTTGGCCACATCCAAGAGTGCCGAAAATAATTTGGCCATTTCGGCATCTATCGCGGCCTTACTTTCGGCAAGAGTTCCATCCAGGTCAAAAACAATTAGTTTTTTCATGTTGATGAAGCAACAGCCAGGATGGTTATTTAGTTTGGTGTAGATGGATTTAGTGGCAAAACGTGAACGCAGATTGCTTCGCCACTATGCTATATATGAATTATTCGTTTTCACCGTTTACTTAACTGCATCAACCAGGGGCAGTAACTCCAGCAAATTATCAATGATGCCTTCCGGATTGGCCGATTGCAATTGTTGTAAGGTATGCGCACCCGTAGTAATGCCAACATTTAGTAAGCAGCCTGCGTTGCGGCCTTCTTCGATATCGATGATCGAATCGCCAACTTTTGCTACTTCCCGGCCATCAGTAATCCCGAAATGTTTCATAGCAAACCAAATCATGTCCGGATTAGGACGGTTTTTGTCAACATCGTCGGCGGTAACCAGCAAGTCAAATTCCACACCTTCTTCCCATCCTAATTTGGCAACCAATGATTGAGCGGTTTTGCGGTTGTAACCTGTGTTTAAAACTACCAGGATATTTTTTTCGCTTAAAGCGCCAAATAAATCTGTGGCATTGGGCTGCGGCAGTACATTTAAAGCAGCATAAGCATCAGCCAGTTGAGCTATAAAATTCGCATAAATGCTATCGGTAAGGCTATCGTCTTCTGTGCCTGTATAAACCTGCAAAATACTTTTTATGGCCTGCCGTTTTTCTTTACCTGCGCCCTGCGCTAATACCTCATCAAGGCTAAAGTTATAACCGGCCTGGTTTATCGCTGTCCGAAGCGTTTTATATACCACGTTATCTTCGTCAACGGTAGTACCAGCCATATCAAAAACAACCATTCTTATCATGTTATTCTATTTTATCTTTTAACAATCCTTACGCTCTTTTTAACTCCGCTTCATCATAAAATCACTGTTATGGCTCGTGACCATTACACCTAACCGCCGGTAACCCTTACACTTGCTTTGTTATAGTTGACAAAGGTAAAAGCTTCCTGCACCCGGGCAAATTCTGCAAAAACTTATAATTGCCTTGATATGGCTATCAGGATTTACATTGATGTATAACCGGTGCCGTATTCATCTTCTCATCTGCTCTCCGCAGAAAACGATACAAACCAGTCGGCCGTCAAATCTTTAATAAACAATACAGCGATTAAATTTAGCCGCAAATATAGCGCAGCTAAGTAGGTAGTCGGCATGCGCTGTTTTATCAAATTGTTATGTTATTATTAGCGAACGATATTTAAATAATGTGTAAACCCGGGGCGGGCACCAGACAGTATGTCTTAGCTAAGTATTTTATAATGGCGGTTTCTGTTTTAACTTAATTTCTTAATATTATCCTCAAACAATTAGGGCTTTTATCCGTACTATTGTATTCATCCGGTTTTTTTAAGCTTAGCAACTCAAAATCAGCTTACTGCATTTTACAAACATCTACCTGTCCGGACGGCGATGGTATCTCATTAAAACAATGGCACTGTCGGCCCGTGATATGGAAATAAAGAAGCTATCGGAACAATTAATTGTTGCCAACAAGGAATTGTTAATCCAACACCAGGAAAACGAAAAACTCGCCGCCGATTTAAACCTGGCCCTCATTGAACTTGAGCTGCAAAACACGGCGAAAGGAAAAGTTGTAGCCGAACTAACTATTGCCAACATCGAGCTTGATTTTCAAAACGAAGAAAAAAGGAAACGGGCCGCCGAACTGATTATAGCCAATATTGAACTTGATTTTCAGAACGTTGAAAAAAGGAAGCGCGCCGAAGAATTGCTAATTGCCAACAAGGAGCTTGATTTTCAGAACGAAGAAAAAGAAAAACGGGCTGCCGAACTGGTGATTGCTTATGCCCAACTCAGTTTTCAGAACAAGGAAAAAGAGAAACGAGCCGCCGAATTGATATTGGCCAATACCGAACTGATTTTCCAAAATCAGGAGAAAGAAAAACGGGCGGCCGAATTAATTATAGCCAATACCGAACTCATTTATCAAAACCTGGAGAAAGAAAAACGGGCCAACGAATTAATTATAGCCAACGAAGAGCTTATTTATCAGAACCTGGAAAAAGAAAAACGGGCAAATGAACTAATTATAGCCAACAAAGAACTTGTTTATCAAAACAAAGAAAAAGGCAAGCGTGCAGCCGAATTGATTATTGCCAATATTGAACTTGATTTACAGGATGAAGAAAAGGAAAAACGCGCTGCAGAATTACTGGCCGCACTTAAAGAACTCGACTTTCAGGACGAAGAAAAAGGCAAGCGCGCCGCCGAGTTGATTATTGCCAACAGGGAAATACAGGTACAAAAGCAGGAAAAAGAACGACGCGCCGCCGCCGAGGCCAAAAAAGATGAGTTTTTTAACATGGTAAGCCATGAGTTTAAAACCCCGCTAACCAATATCAAAGCCATTAACCAGTTACTGGAAAAAACAGCCGATAAGGCCGGCAAAACCTATTCTTTCATTTTAAATGCCAACCACAGCATTAAACGCCTGGAGCGGTTAATTGAAGATTTGCTTGACGTTACCCGGATAAATGCCGGATTGATAGATTTAAACATCGCCGAATTTAATTTTACCGATGCCCTTACCCACAGTATTGCTAATGTTCAGCTAACATCAGACAGGCACCGGATTGTGCTGGAAAACTCAGTCGGCATAAAATACCTTGGCGACCAGTTCAGGATAGAACAGGTAATGGTAAACCTGCTAAATAATGCCATCAAATACTCACCTGAAGCTGATAAAATACTGGTTAAAGCCGAAATATCAGGAGACAGAGTTATGGTAATTGTGGAAGATTTTGGTATTGGAATAGCCAAAGAAGATATAGATCAGCTGTTTCAGCGATTTTACCGGGTAAGCAAAACGGCAATGCTTTACCAGGGTATAGGTTTGGGGCTTTATATTGCTGCCGAGATCATTAAAAAACATAACGGTACTTTCAATATCGAAAGCGAACCGGATAAAGGCAGTCGCTTTTGCTTTACCCTGCCCTTAAATGCAGGCGCTTAAACAAATTACATTAAATACAAAAGCTATTGCTTAACTTGTTAGCCTTATCCAATTATCAAAGTAACCATTATGTCGTCAATGTTAGCCTACAAAGAGCCGTCTATCAAGGTAACCCAAGAGCATCTGAAAATAGCGCTCGACCAGGTTCAATTAGGTTTTTGGGAACTTGACCTGGCCAGTTACACCCTCAACTGCACCTCTAAATGTAAAACCAACATCGGCATCGGCGAAAACGATACATTGGATTATGATAAGTTATTGAACTGTATCCTGCCCGATGACAGGCCGCTAATGCCCGAAGCAATTATTGAGGCTATTCAATCTGCCGCGGGGGTTTACAGCCTGCAATACCGGGTAAGGCATCCTGATAATACCATTCATTGGATTGATGCAAAGGGGACAGTGCTATTTGATGCGGCAGCCCCCTCACACATCATAGGCACCATGGTTGATATCACGGAGAAGAAAGACCTGGAACTTTTAAGAGATGAGCTTTTTAATGTAACCACGCACGAACTTAAAACACCGTTATCGGCAGTTAAAGGCTATTTGCAATTATTAGATAGGTTTATTGCCGGCATTGGCGATGAAAAAATTACCCAGGTGGCCAAACGGGCCCTTGGCTCGGTAGAAAGGATTACCAGGTTGCTCAATGAAATGGCCGATCCGGCCAACCTATCCAACCAGATCAGGTTAGCTAAAGATTCATTTGATTTAAACGCCCTTGGCGAAGAAATTGCGGCCAACGCTATGCTGATAAATCCCGAATACAATATTCGGGTGGCTGCCACAAATAATAAAAACCTGGTATTTGCCGATAGGTACCGTATTGGCCAGGTTTTAACAAATTTGGTAAATAACGCTGTTAAATACTCGCCCGATTGTACCAATATAGTGGTATATATAGGGGCAAACGAGACCGAAGCCAAAGTACAGGTTAAAGATTTTGGCATAGGCCTGCCCAAAAGCGAGCATCACAAGGTGTTTCAAAAATTTTACCGGGCAACATCAACGCCACAAAACATACCCGGGTTTGGCATCGGCTTATTTTTAAGTGCCGAAATCATTCTGAGGCATGGTGGCCTCATAGGTGTAGATGATGACGAATCGGCAAACGGCACCTGTTTTTATTTTACCCTGCCGGCACCCGCTGTTAGTTAAAATAAATTTCACCTATCGCAAACCGATCAAACAGGTATTTAAAAAGGATGCCAAGGGATTGTTATTATCGGCCGGTGCCATTCGTCCAATCAAAATTTATTCCTATTTTAGTAGTTTACCCCATTATTTAAGATGAGAAAACATTTCCTATCCCTGCTATTTGCCGCTGCTTTTGGTTGTGCTTATGCGCAGCAGCCGGTAACCATTAAAAAAATTGCCGCAGGATCTGTAAAATACCAGGGCGGCACCAATACCTGCTGGTCGTTTTCAACAACGTCGCTGGTTGAATCGGCAGAGATAGCGAACGATAAAAAAGACATCGATATTTCGGAACTATATACATCGCGCAACCTGTTTATTGAAAAGGCAAAACGTTATATCCTGTCAAACGGCACAAGCTTGTTCGAGGCTGGCGGGCTGGCCCATGATGCCATGTACGGGATTGAAAAATATGGCGCTATCCCCAACGAGTTTTACACACGTAAAAAAGGTGTCGAATTTTCAGACAAAAGCAACAAACAAACCGACGAGATCCTTAAAAGCTACCTGGATTCGGTACTTAAAACGAAGCCCATCGATGCCAACTGGCTGGCCGGTTTTATTAAAAAGCATGATGATATTGTGGGTACACCGCCAGCTAAATTTACCTGGGAGGGCAGAGAATACACCCCGCTTAGTTTTGCAAAAGAGGTTTTAAAGTTCAACAGGCAGCAATATGCTACCATTACTTCGTTTACGCACCACCCTTTTTACGAAAACTTTCCACTGGAAATTCCCGACAACTTTTTGCTGCGCGAAAATTACCTGAATGTGCCGTTGGATGAGTTGATAGCCATTGCCAAAACCACCATTGAAAAAGGGCAGTCGCTGGTAGTTGATATGGATGTAAGTAACAACGGCTGGAACTGCGGCAAAGCAGGCTACGCCCTATTTGAAGATAAACGTTTTTACCGGGTGGGCAATGCCGACACAGCAGAGATGACGTATAGCGCGCCTTTACGGCAGCAATTATTTGAAACCCTAATTACGCAGGACGATCACCTCATTCACATTGTAGGTATCGCCAAAAGTAAAGGCGGCAAACTGTTTTTTATCCTGAAAGATTCTGGAGGCGATCATTACGGGCCGTTTAAAGGGTACGATTATGTATCGGTAAATTATTTTGCCATTAATGCGCTAAGTATTACTGTGCCGGTTACCGCGCTGGATGAAAAGTATGCTAAACTGGTAAAAGCACCGCTACCGCTTATCAATTAAACACAGAAAACAAGGCAATCGACAAAAAGCGGATCAGGATTCAAAATATTCCACCGGCTCCAAATCGCCCAGTTCTTCATCGGTAAATAACCTGGAGCGGATAATGAACCTGATGCCCATAGGAATTTCGATAGAAAAGCTGCTGCCGCGGCCAGGGGTAACATCCAGTGTAAGATGCGTATGCTTCCAGTATTCAAACTGATCAATACTCATGAAAAATTCGCAGCCTGCAACTTCTCCTATTTTCACATCACTGCTTCCAATTTTAAAGTCGCCCTTTTCAAAACACATGGGCGATGAGCCATCGCAGCAGCCGCCGCTTTGGTGAAACATCAGCTCGCCAAACCGGGCTTTTAACTCAGCTATTACTTTTTCGGCTTCGGGGGTAACGGATACTCTTTTGGTCATGGCAAATCAATTTACAAAATAAAAGGCGCCGCAAAATCCCAAACATTTTGCGGTCGCCTTTAACATTACGGGGTTAAAAGAAGCCCAGTTTGTTCTTATTATATGAGATCAGCATATTTTTGGTTTGCCTGTAGTAGTTCAGCATCATTTTATGATTTTCGCGGCCAAAGCCCGATTTTTTGTAACCGCCAAAGGGCGCATGTGCAGGGTAAGCATGGTAATTGTTAACCCAAACCCTGCCCGCCTGTATAGCGCGGGGCACCTGGTAAATTTCGTGGGCATCACGTGTCCACACACCGGCACCTAATCCGTAAAGGGTATCGTTGGCAATTTCAATAGCCTCTTCGGTAGTTTTAAAGGTAGTAACCGATACCACCGGGCCAAAAATTTCTTCCTGGAAAATGCGCATCTTATTGTGGCCTTTAAAGATGGTTGGCTGTATGTAATAGCCCCCACCCAACTCGTCAGGAAGCTTTTGGGCGTCCCCGCCGGCCAGTACCTGTGCTCCTTCTTTTTTACCAATATCCAGGTAACTTAGAATTTTTTCATATTGATCATTAGATGCCTGAGCCCCCATCATGGTAGTTGAATCTAAAGGATTTCCCATAATGATGGCATTTGTGCGGGCAATTACACGTTCAATAAACTTATCGTAAATATTCTCGTGCACCAGCATACGTGATGGGCAGGTACAAACTTCGCCCTGGTTTAAGGCAAATAATACGGCGCCCTCAACTGCTTTATCAAAAAACTCATCGTCGGCATCGCCAACAGACTCAAAAAATATGTTTGGCGATTTACCGCCCAGTTCCATGGTGACGGGAATTAAATTTTCTGAGGCGTACTGCATAATCAACCTGCCGGTTGTGGTTTCGCCGGTGAAGGCAACTTTGCTGATGCGAGGGTTAGTAGCCAGTGGCTTGCCTGCTTCGGGGCCAAAACCGGTGACAATGTTTAAAACACCCGGGGGCAAAACATCGCCAATGAGTTCCATTAGCACCATAATACTGGTTGGGGTTTGCTCGGCGGGCTTTACCACCACACAACAACCGGCTGCTAAAGCGGGCGCTATTTTCCATGTGGCCATTAGTAAGGGGAAGTTCCATGGAATAATCTGGCCCACTACGCCAAGGGGCTCCTGCAGGTTAATACTTACAGTAAACTCGTCATGCTCAGATATGCTGCTTTCCTCGGCGCGGATGGCACCAGCAAAATAGCGGAAGTGGTCAACACATAGCGGCAAATCGGCAGCCATGGTTTCACGGATGGCTTTACCGTTATCGATGGTTTCTACCGTAGCCAGGTAGCTTAGGTTATCTTCAATTATTTGCGCAATTTTAAGTAATAAGTTGCTGCGGGTAGTTGCCGCGGTTTTACTCCAGGTTTTAAATGCCTCTGTAGCGGCATCAACAGCTGCCTCGATATCTTCTTTGGTTGATCGGGCGGCTTTGGTAAAAACCTTGCCATCAATGGGCGAAATATTATCAAAATATTCGCCGTTAACAGGCGGAACAAATTTACCGCCAATAAAATTGTCGTACTTATCCTTAAAGGATGGTCTTTGGGCTAAACTCATGATGGTTTTATTTTTTAATTGGTTAAGCTAAGTTAGCGGTGGCCTGCATCGGGCATTTGCACTATACTCTCAATTGGGTGCATTATAATTTCAATTTTAAAATGAATTATAAACTACGGATTACTATGTCTAATTTTATTTAATAATAAACCAATTATGAACGAGAGAAACCTGGTATCTCCGTTTGCCCTCAGTGGTAAACGTGAGTTGCACACGCTGGTAGAAAATCGCCGTGCATATACATTAAACCACTGCGAACTAAATATTTACGAAACCTATCAGCGCAGCGAACTGGTTCCGCTTACTTTTGATGACCTGGTTATTACCAGTATGCTGCGCGGTAAAAAAGTAATGCACTTGTTTGATAAGCCCGGTTTTGATTACCTGCCCGGCGAAACCGTGATTGTGCCGCCCAACGTTACCATGACTATCGATTTCCCCGAGGCATCCGAGCTTAACCCTTCGCAGTGTACTGCCCTGGCCATTAATCATCATGAAATAAAAAGCACGCTTGATTTTTTGAACGAGAATTATCCCCGTGCCGATGACGTATGGAAGCTTAACTACCAGCAATTTCACTTTTTTAACAATCATGAACTGGCCCAGCTGATTAATAAGCTCATCAGCATAAGTACAGGCGATGTGTTAACCAAAGACGTACTGGCCAATTTAACGCTAAAAGAGTTGTTAATTAGAATTATGCAGATGCAAAACCTACATATTGTACAAGATAATATGCAGCAACTATCCACAGGAAACCGTTTTGCTTATATTTTACAATACATTAAAAACCACCTTACCGAAAAGTTGAACATTGATGCCCTTAGCCAGATGGCCTACATGAGCAAGGCCAGTTTTTTCAGGGCATTTAAACACGAAATGGGAATTTCGCCGGTTGATTATATTATTAAGGAGCGGATACAGTTTGCTAAACAGCTATTGCATAATCCTTATTGCAGTATTGCCGATGCCTGTTTTAAAGCCGGATTCAACAACCAGCATTATTTCAGCCGGGCATTCCGTAAAATTGCCGGTACAACGCCAAGTTTTTATAAGGCGGGGATTGTAAGGGAGATGAATTAGACTTTGGGCTACCCGAGTCCCGGGCTTTCGGGGTCCCTGACGTAAGACAGCGGACTTTTTCACGACCTAACCCACTGTTATGGATGACAAGGATAACAGCTTACGCTGCCACGCCATCAGCATTAATAATGTCGACCGGATCGATCTCCAATACGCGGCAAATCTTAAAAAACCTTTCTAAGGTCAGTTTAACATAGCCCAATTCAATTTTGCTATAGGTATTTTGCGATACATTCAACTTGGCAGCAAGATATTCCTGCGAGTAAGCCAACTGTATCCTGGTATTACGGATATTTTGGGCTATGGTTTTTACGCTGTGGTTTACTAAGGCACTCATTGGTTATGGTTTATTATTTATTATATAAACGCAATAAACAATAAGTTGGATTTTTTAGATGTTCACTTATTTCAATAAAGAGTAGTAGTACTGGTTGTGCCTCTTTTTGGAATATTCATGAGGGTACGATGGTAACTATAGCGAGAAATCACCTCTTTTGAATGGCTGTTCTGCAGCAAGTAGCCAAGAAATCACTGCCCGAAAGCGTACATCTGATGTATCAAAACGAAACGAATATTGAACGCCGAAATCAACATAAATTATTGATATACAAATAAATAAAAGCATGGCATTTGATTTGCTCCATGTAGATTAATAAAGTGAAAGTACCATGAAGCACCACAAACAATTGGAACGGCGTACATTTTTGCAAGACCGTTTCGACATTTTAATTAAACGACAAAAGAATGGTACAGCTACCTTTAATGAACTTACCGAACTTGACGATATTGTAAACCGCGACCCCGCAATCCGCGAAAGTATCCTGGTAGAAATGCAGGAAGGCGATGCACCTGACGATCATGCATTGCCTGTTGAAAAAGCAGCTATTGAGCCGGTAAAAAAACAGGGGCTGCTTGATTTGATCCGCGGGTTTATTAACAGATGGTTTGTGACAGAACCTGTTGGTATGAAAACGGTATTGATTTAGAGCGGCAATCACATGCATTAGTTATACTTATGACATGTCCAATTTCCCTGTCATCCTGAGGAACGAAGGATCTGTCAGCTATGAATGACCGATAGAAAAGTTGGCGAATAGATGCTTCGTTCCTCAGCATGACAGTCTTTTATTTTTGTATGTTATTCCACCTTCAGTGTTTCGCGAAATTTTACCACCCAGCATGACTTATTTTAGCTACCACCTATCGAAAGAGCAAAATAAAGGGTAAAAAGCATTCCAATACCTTTTGCCTTTAACCCTTTACCTTTCACCTTCGTCTATTCGCTCCTCAAACTTTTTACCGGGTTCATCAACGCGGCTTTAACCGCCTGGAAACTTATGGTAGCAAATGCGATAAGTATCGCCATAAACCCGGCAAATACAAATACCAGCCAGCTTACGTTTATCTTATAGGCAAAATCCTGCAGCCATTTATACACGGCGTACCAGGCCAGCGGCGACGCCATAAGGATAGCTATCAAGACAAGTTTAATAAAATCGCGGGCCAGCAGGCTTACTATGCCGCTTACACTTGCACCTAACACTTTGCGTACACCAATTTCGCGGGTACGCACCTGGGCGGTGTATGCGGCCAAACCTAATAAGCCAAGGCATGATATAAATATAGCAATACCTGCAAAATAGCTGAATAGCTTACCTTCCTGCTGCTCGCTTTGGTACATTTTATTGAAAAGATCATCCAAAAAATTGTAGGCAAACGGGTATTCGCCATTATACTGTTTAAATTGTTTTTCGGCCGCACTTATTGCCTTTTGCGCATCGCGACCAGTGGTTTTAATGTAGATGGTGTTTAGGTACGCGGGCTTGTACCAAAACATGGCAGGTGCAATTTTCACTTTCATAGATGCGTAATGAAAATCTTTAACTATGCCTATGATAGTGCCCTTAACCCCTTGCATGGTAAAACTTTTGCCTATAGGGTTGTTCATGCCCATTTCTTTGATGGCCGCCTCGTTTAAAATATAATGCGATGTATCAATTACAGAGCCGGTAAACATAGTCCCCTCTTTCAGGTTCATTTTAAAAAATGACACCATGTCCTTGTCTACTGCTATGGGGTGAATCATCATGTTTTGTTTAGGATCTTTACCATCCCAATCCAGCCATCCTGTAAAACCTCCAAAGCGCACTATATTTTGGTTCGACCGGGTGACGGCCAATACGCCGGGTTGCTTCAACAATTCAGCTTTCACCGCATCATAGTGCGACGCCATATCGCGCATCCAGAAGCTGATCACATTCTCTTTATCATAGCCCAAATTCTTCTGCCGGATGTAGTTTAACTGGCCCGTAATAACCATGGTGCCGATGATGAGCACTATCGAAAACACAAACTGGGTTACCACCAATATTTTGCGGAATAGCGCATCGCCAAGACCTGCGGAGATCTTCCCTTTTAAAGCCTTCAAAGGCTCAAAAGATGACAACAGCAAAGCCGGGTAAATGCTGGATAGAGCAAGCGTGCCTGTTATAGCGCCAAGCAAAACTAACCACACATGATAATCGGCCAGGTTAAAAACCATCTCTTTATTAAGCAAATGGTTAAACATAGGCATCAATATAAAAATCAGCCCAATGGCTAATAAGACCGCAAATGAAAACAACAGCGCTGTTTCTACAATAAACTGCATAAACAACTGCATTTTTGCCGCGCCGATAATTTTACGCATACTGATCTCTTTTGACCGTAGCATTGACCGTGCAGTTGAAAGGTTTACATAGTTGATACAGGCTATAACCAGTATAAGCAGGGCTATAATTATAAAAATGCGTACGGTGGATATCCCCTTATCACTTATATCGGCATTGTACAAATGCATTTTTGCTATGGGCAGCAACAGGTATTCGGCATCGGTATCATCAGCCTTATGGTTAAGGTGAATCTGCCTTATTTTTGTTGTAAGCGCTTTGGTTGCAGCCCCTGGTTTAAGTTGTAAATAGGTTTCGTAATTAAAAAAGCTGAAATTATTACTCAGGTCGTTTTTGTTTGCCAGCATCGCCTTTTCGTGAAAGCTCATGGGCATCAGCATATCGTAATTGATACTGGAATTTTTAGGGAAATCAGCTATTACGCCGCTTACTGTAAAATTGGCTTTGTTCCCATCGGCAATAATGACTTTACCAATGGGATCCTGATTGCCGAAAAATTTTTGCGCAGTTTTTTGGGTAATAACAACTGAATTGTCGTCATTAAATGGCTTGCCCGCGTTGCCCTTTATCAAATGAAAATCGAACATCGAAAAAAACGAAGGATCTGTAAAGGCGGCATTCTCATCCCCAAAAACCTTATCCTTGTATTTATACAGCGAAAAATTGTAGTTGCCGGAAATGCGTACACACTCCTTCACCTCGGGCAACTGCTGCTTGGCCATAGGGCCGATTGGCGCTACGCCCACACTATATATCTGCCTGCTGGCGCCCGTGCCGCCAAACAACTCCAGCCGGTAAATATCCGGCGCTTTTGCATGGAAACCATCAAAACTTAATTCATCCTGCACCCAAATGAGTATCAGGATACCAATAGCCAAACCAAGCGTTAAGCCCGCAATATTGATAACCGAATAAAACTTATTCTTGACCAAATTGCGCCAGGCTGTTTTTATGTAGTTTTTGAACATGGGAGGATGATTTGAAAATTAATATCGATTTGAAAATTTGAGGATTTGAAAATTTGAAAATGAGTTTGATGATTATTGCAATGGGAATAAACCTTCGCCGCCAGGCGCTTCATTTACATTTTCAAATCCTCAAATTTTCAAATCTTCAAATTAAAAACTACTTCGCTTTCCTGATATACACCGCGCCAAAGGTGGTTTTCATCATTAGTTCGGGGCCGCCGCCGGCTATTTTGCCGTATACCCACTCGTCAACTTTCAGGCCATACATGCCGTCTTTATTGGTGCGTGTTACGTTGGGTTTTTGTTGCTCGGTGGCTACATCAAAATCGGTAAAAATATCACCTCTGTCCGATTTTAATTTTACATTGGCCTTCAGGCTTGCCGGAAAGGTGACATCTATTTTGCCGTTCAGGGTGGAAAATGCCATAGCTGCTTTTGGGTCGATGGATTTAAAGGTAACTATTACCGGGCCGTTTACGGTTGTGGCTACCACTGAGCCGGAGATATCTGTAAGTTTTATAGAACCATTTACGTTGCTCACTTCCAACTCCCCATCCAGGTTGCTGCCTGTAATATCGCCGCCATTTACAGTTGATATTTTAAAAGTGGAAGTAGTTTTAGGAACCTTTATGATTAAATTAACCTGTTTGCCCATGCTGCTGTGCACCGTTACCTGGTTGTTATTTTCCTGGGCGCTGATATCCATGCCGTTGCTGTTTAAACGGTGCATCCCGGCTACTTTTTCCTTTTCCTTATCACGGTCCTTACGTTTTTCGTCCACCTGGCCTTCAACTACAATTCTTTTACCTTCGTAGCCTATCACCGTGATCGATCCGTCTATCAAACCTACATTTAATTTAAAGGGTTTGCCAGGATCACTTAGCGGAACAGTCAGTTGCTCCTGTGCCCACAATCGGCCAGTTACCAACAGAGCTACCGCGAATACACTTAAAAATTTTATCGTTTTCATCTTATCGTTTGTTATTGTTGTTTTTTGATATAAATATTCCCGTTAAGGGTCTCGAATTTGAATAGTTTACCGCCCGAACCAATGCGGACATCGGAATTTGAACTGAGTTTATAGGTAGTACCTGCCCCGCTTTTTGCTTCGGTTTTAACCACTTTGCTCGGCATTACCTGGGCATCAGGAAAATCGGTAAAAAACTGCCCGTTCATGCTTTTAAAGGTCAGGTCGGCCGATAGGTTGGCAGGATAGGTAATATTCATTTGCCCGTTGATAGTGTGATACGATGATTCGCCGGGAGGCACGGCCAAATAATTCACTGTTACCGGGCCATTTACAGTATGCGCAATGGTGGTTCCTTTAGCGTTGATGATCTCTAACGAGCCGTTTACGTTGTTTACTTTTAATGATCCGTATACATCTTTAACGGTAATGTGGCCATCGTTTACTGTTGATACTGCCAGGCTTGCATTAAAGGGCACTTTGATGGTATAATCAAGGTGTACAATATAATCTCTCCGGTGGCCCTCATCATTACGGTTCCAGGTATGCGGCCGGGTGTCATAAGGTTCGGCTGTGTAGGCTATTACGCTATCAGCTTTCTGGTCAAAGCCCAGCTTAACTTCTTTTTTAGCAACGTCGATATCGGCCTGGGTTTTGCCTTTGATGGTTTCGTCAATCTCCATCAATACTTTATCACCGCTGTATCCTTCTACCTTAATGGTTCCCCAAATGTTGTATACCGCAACCGTGCCGCCGCTCACTGTAAATTGTTTGGTAATGTGCTCTTTATACTCCTGTGCCTGCGCGGCGTTTTGAGCAAGGCATAGCCCGAGTGCCGCAAAAACGGCAAGTAAAACTGGTTTCATAATGGTTATTTTTAAATGAGTTGTGTTATGGTTTGTTTGATTTTGTCTTTTACACCGGGGTTAAGGCCTTTTTGTTTCAGTAACTCTTTAAACGAATTAACCGACTTTTTTTCCTGCAGCTTCAGCATCACATCTGCAATGGCCGATTGCAGCAGCGGCGAATCCTGCTGAACGATGGATGCTATCAGCCCCTGCCGCACTTCCGGGTGCGCGGCCAACTGGGTTAGAGCATCAAGCGTACTTAAGCGTACATTCACATTCGGATCGTTGTTAAGGGTGGCAAATAAAGCATCAATAACCTCCTTATCGGCATGTTTAATCTCGCTGGTATAGCTTACCGCTTTAATCCGTTCAGATGCCGATGGATTTTCGAGCATTGCCAGCATCATAGTTTGTTTTAGCTCATGTACCTGCGATGTAAGGTCTTTCAACTGCTCGTCTTGTTTGCCGGCGGTGCTTCCCCTGAAAGCCAGGTACCCCGCGCCAAAACTAACCAGTACGATAAGCATGCTATAAGCCAGCGGCCGGCGCTGTTGCCATTGCCATAAGCGGGCAATTTGTTCTTTTATGCTAAAGGCTGGCTTGCTTTCTTCAACCGATTCCTTGTAAGTATCAAGCATGGCTTTAAACTTTAGTTCCATGTGGGCACCCGGTTCCGGTGCCTGCATATTGCCCATTAAAGCCCAAACCTGCTGCATTTCGGCAAGTTCCCGCATACAACCCTGGCAGTCTGATACGTGTTTTTCAAACTCATCACGCTCGGCAGCGGTTAACTCATTGCTTATATAGCCGCTAAATTTTTCTTCGTATTGCGCACAATTCATCTTCATCTGTTTAACGTTCCATTTTGGCGTAAATATCTTTTAACTCCTGCATAGCCCTAAAGGCGCGTACTTTAGCGGCCCCTTCGGTAATACCTAAAATTTGCCCTATCTCCTGGTACTTCAGCTCCTGGAAACGACTGAGCGTTAGTATCTCCCGGTTATCATCGCTCAACTTTTCCATAGCGTTATATAAGCCCGCATTGGCCTGTTTTTTCTCCAGGTGCTCATCGGCGCTGGTGCCTCCCGGCAACCTGTCGGCCAATTCACTTATGTCCTGGTATACGCCTTGTTTGCCACCTTTTTTGGCATTATCTTTTAACACATTGCGGGCTATCTGGTACATCCAGGCCATAAACTCGCCCTCGCCTGTAAAGCTGCTACGATACCTGAGCATTTTGTAAAACACGGTTTGCACCATATCCTCGCTGGCCTCGCGCTGATAGGTCATGTGAAACAGGAAGCCGTATAAGGCACGGTAATGCCTTTGGAACAGCAGCCCCATCCTATCCAAATCTCCGGCCTTTACCCGGAGCATGATCGTGTTATCACTTAGTGCGTTCAAAAAGGCCTGGTTGCGTTAGTTATATATTGGAGACCGCCGTAATTTTAATTGGTTACAGGAAATTTAAACTTTTTTTAGGGAAAAGATGAAAGGCGAAAGGTAAAAGGTTAAAGATGAAAGCAGGGCAAACGCGTTTAAATAGTCAATCCTTAAAAAGTCAATAAACAACGCGGCGGATATTTCTGGTACTTTAAGTATTTGACAGCTGCAATTGATAATTCATATAAAAAGAGCCAAAAGATTGTCTTTCCAGTGTTAACCATGATAAAATACAAAATATTGATTATCAAATATTTACAAATATTCTATCTAAAATATATTAAGTTATGTTAACCCAAAACGTAAAGTACTAAACAACGGCTTGAACGCAGGCTACGACTCACCCCGACATCGCTGCGCTGGCCGGGATAAGTCGTAGCCGCCATGCGATATACGTCATTCCCCCCTTTAGAATTTCGCAAATTTCATCACTCAAGACGACTCAGTTTGTCCGCCTAACTACCGCCATACCTACTCCAGCGGCAATGTAAACCAAAACGTGCTCCCCTGCCCTAATTCACTCTCTACACCAATTTCGCCACCATGGCGTTTTACAATTTCTGAACTGATGTATAGCCCAAGGCCAAGGCCCGCGTTTTGGTAACTGGCAGGCTCGGCCCGGTAGTAACGGTCAAAAAGATGGCCTATCTTTTCTTTTGACATCCCGGGACCGGTGTCTTTTACCGATATTTTGGCAAACCCATCCAGTTTTTCAATAACAAAGTAAATCTTTTTTGACTCGGGTGCATATTTTACTGAATTGTTTACCAGGTTTACTACAGCCTGATCTACCTGGTGTTCATCGGCGTTTACTACTAATTGTTCGTCGCCTATAACAACCAGTTCGTGCTTGCCTGTAATGCGTACATGATTACAGCAAACATTCAGCATTTGGGCAATATTAAACGGGGCTTTATTAAGCTGCAGTTTGGTTTCGTTCATCCGGCTCACATTCAGCAGGTCTTCAACCAACGCACTTATTTTATTCATACTCCTGCTGGATTGCTCTATTAGCTTAGGCAGCATCTGCGACGATGGATTATCTTTCATAAGCTCCAGCAATTGTAACGATGCTTTTAGGCTGGTAATAGGTGTTTTAAGCTCGTGACTGGCAATACTTATAAAATCGTCCTTCCGTTGTTCCTGTTCACGGCGGTCGGTTATATCAAACATTACGCCCGAAAAATGCGGGGCCTTGCCAGGCTCGGCTTCGTACAACTTACCGGTGGCTTTTACCCACCTTGTTTGCTTATCATGATAACCAATAATCGGATGCTCAATCTGATGCAGCGCACCCGTTGCTATAGAATGCTCGATGGAAGTGAGTACCCTTTCGCGGTATAGCTCGGGTATTTGCAGGGCAGCAGCGTCGTATGGCATTTCCTCGTCGGCATTAAAACCAAACAACTGCCTAAGCCGGCCATTTGTAACTAATTCCCTTGTAGTTGCATTAATGTACCAGGTACCCATATCGGCAGCCTCTACAGCAATACGTTGTTTCTCTTCGGCCAGTTCAATGGCTTTCCGGGCTTTTACCTGCTCGGTTACTACGTGGGCAAGCAGCATAATGCTGGTAGTTTTACCTGCAGGGTTTTTTAATGGCTGATAAACAAAATTGGAGTATACTTCCTGAATTTTCCCATCCTGCTCCAACAAGGTCTTAACTTCGTTGCCGTAATAAGGTTTGCCGCTGTCGTATACTTTTCCAAGCAACTTCAAATACTTCCTTCCAATCCACTCTGGTATTGCTTCTTGCAACGGCTTACCAATAATATTGTCGGTTTTCCCCCATACCGCTAAAACCTTTTTATTGGCCGATTCAACAATAAAATCGCGGCCTTTCAATACAGCAATTGCAACAGGGGCATCGGCCAGCATATAGCTTAGCTTAGCCTCACGCTCGGCCAGTTCAACAATATTAGCGCTTAAATTCGCCTTCGCTTGTATCAGTTCCTCGTTGGTGGCCAGCAACTCTTCATTTGCAGCAGCTAACTCCTCGTTTGATGCGCCTATCTCTTCATTAAGCACTTTTTGCTCGTCATAGCTTTTTTCTAACAACTGCCGGGCTTCAACAAGCCCTGTAATATCGTTAGCGGCAACTACTACGCCTGTTACATTTCCATCTGTATCAAACAAAGGGTCGTAGTAAAAGCTTATATATTTAACAACAGTACCGTCCGGCGTATCCAGGTAAAATATTTCCTCATCCTCGCCGTAGCTAACGCCGGTATCATAAACCCTGGCCAATAAAGCCGCAAAGGGCTGACCTTCTAATTCGGGCAGTATTTTCAGCAACTGTTTCCCCGTAATGTCACCATTAACTTTACCCCAAATATCGGCAATTGCCTGGTTTGCTATTTCAACTGTCCAGTTGCGCCCCCTTAATATGGCCAGCGGGTTTCGTGCAGTTGCTATCAGGGTACGTAAATTCAATTCACTTTCAAATAACTGTTTGGTACGCCTGGTTACCCGCTCTTCTAATAATATGTTGGTGTGCTGCAATTGCTCCCGTATTGCCGATAGCTCTTCGTTACTGGCCTCCAACTCTTCTACCGTTGCCTGTATTTCATGATTGGCCTCGTTCAATTTATGATTAAGCGATATAAGTTCTTCTTTTGACAGTGCAAGATGCTCATCGGCCAATACCTTATCGGTTACATTGGTAACCATATGAATAATGTACTGGATATGATGGGCATCGTCAAAAACGGGTGTATTTAAAGGTTCCCAATATCGTGTTATAAACTGCCCTGCAACCATGGGGTTCGGCACATCATAACGCTGTATGGCCATTTTATGTGGCTGCTTGTTAAGCAACACCGATTGCAGCGAGGCATTTAAGTTAAATACCCCCATAGCCTCCGGTGTATCGGGATTATCCGGAAAAACGTCAAAAACATTGCGACCCACTATGTTTTCGCGGATGGTTTCTGTTTCCCTTAAATATTGATCACTGGCGGTTAGTATCAGCAATTGCGGCGACAGGATAGCTATAGAAACCGGAACGGTTTCCAATGCTTTAAGCGTTTGGGCAGACGGACCAATATTTGCTGACATAAATAGGTTATAAGACGCAATTTACTTTGCGTTTTGCGAAATTTAAAGTAATAATTAAAATAAACCTAAAGATTAATTTGTTTTGGCAAAACAATATTATAGCTATTCAGAATAATACATTCTTAACTTAATACTCCCTAAATTTGTTACCTAACTACAGTTTTAAAAAATGCAGATACATCAGCAAGCTATCCGACTACGCGAACGCAAACGAGGTTTCCATTTAATAACCGCCGAGGTGATGCAGGCGCTGCCGCAAATAGCCAGTATGAGGGTAGGTATGTTACAGGTTTTTATTCAACATACTTCGGCATCGCTCACCATTAATGAAAATGCCGATCCAACTGTGCGCATGGATTTAGAGATGTATTTTAACAAAGCCGTGCCCGAAAACGATCCCGACTACCGGCACGATGATGAAGGACCAGATGATATGCCCGCCCATTTAAAAGCCGCCATGCTTGGTAGTTCAGTAACAGTACCAATCCGCAACGGCAGGCCGGCGTTTGGAACCTGGCAAGGTATTTATTTATGCGAACACCGTAATTATGGCGGCAGCCGCGATTTGGTAATTACAGCCTGGGGAGAATAGAGGCCTCACCTGCTCCCTCGTCAAGGTACTTCTAAAAAAATTCTTTGCGAATTTTTCTTTATTTTTTGTCAAATTACCGTCTTAAACACACTAATTAAACCTTATCCGCAAGCAAGGGCTTAACCAAGGCTTCACATATCCCAAATGTTATTATATATTTGTTTTTGTTATAAACCTTTACAATAAAAATGCAGAAGTATTCGAAACAAACCAGGTTATTATTAGCTGTAGATTGTATAATTTTTGGCTTTGACGGGGAGGTTTTAAAAATATTGCTGATCAAAAGAGGATTTCAGCCCGAAAAGGGCAACTGGAGCTTAATGGGTGGTTTTGTGCAGAACGATGAAAGCCTTGACCAGGCGGCCAACCGTATCCTTAAACAGCTTACAGGCCTTGAAGGCGTGTACCTTGAACAATTATACACCTTTGGCGATCCCAACCGCGACCCACTGGAGCGAACCGTTTCTGTAGCTTATTTTGCTTTGATTGACATTCATAAATATGAAACCCAGATAAGCGCCGATTATCACGCCGAATGGTTCCAGCTAAAACGGGTGCCAAAACTGATATTCGATCAGCAGGAAATGGTTGAACAGGCGCGCAAGCGTATCCGTTACAAAGCGGCCATGCACCCCATCCTGTTTGAGCTGCTGCCTACAAAATTCACTATACCACAATTACAGATCCTGTACGAGAGTGTTTTTAATACCACTATTGATAAGCGTAATTTTAGTAAAAGAGTACTGGCTACAGGCCTGCTTATTAAATTGGCCGATAAAGATAAAGCCGGCTCCAAACGAGGCGCTTACTACTATCAGCTTAACATGCAAAATTACTATGCCAAATTCCAGGCGTTCATGAATTTTATTCCGAACCCTGATAGCTTGTAAAGGTAAATTTGTTTGATGTTTTTTATCGCTGAATATCGCAACAACGTTTAAATCTTTATGGTTAATTATGCCGGGCAATTCCTGGCAAGGCAACTGATTATATAATCCCGCTACGGCATTTAAGCAAATGCGCTATGAAAAACAGGCAAATTGCTTCGGCATCAGCTATTTCAACAAATCATTTGAAAACACAGTTGCCGCTTATGCCAATTATTACCGGTATAAAAAAGTGGTCCATGTATTATTAGTCAAATTTGATGATAAAAAATATTTGAAGTACCTAAAGTAAAAAATCAAAAAATAGGGGAAATTATCAATAAATAGCCAATAACTGCAAAAAAAGACAATATTGGCAAGGTATTTTATATATCGGGATATTGTTTAGTACTAAAAATTTTACATATATTCATCCTGTCGATTTATTTCCCTGCAACAGCTTGATTTATAAAATGAAGAAGCACTTAAGCCTTTTATTGTTGCTGATATTTGCGGGTAAAGCCGGCTCTTGCCAATTAAAAGATATTGACAAGATCCAAAAACAACTTCCTTTAATAACCGATAGTATAAAATACGTTGACGCCCTTAACCGTTTGGGGATGTTGATGTATGAAAAAAACATTGATAACTCATTTTACTACGCAAAGCTTGCCAGGGCTATTTCTACAAGGTTAAAATACAAGCAAGGTGAGGCCGACGCCCTTAACGTAATAGGAATAGTTTATGACTTGCGAGGCAATCTTCAACTATCCCTTAGGTATTATAACGATGCCTATAACCATTACCTGGTATTACGCGACTCGGCCAATATCGTTCAGACCCTAATGAACATTGCACTTGTTTTTAACGAACGTAAAGAAGACAAAAAAGCCATAGAAGCTTTAAAGCAGGCATTAGCCCGGGGAGCAGGCCTTAAAAAAGATTCGATCATCTCTTTGCTGTACTGTAATTATTTGTTGTTGTACCCCGATTCGGTTAGTGAAAATTTAGCCAGGATATACCTTGACCGGGCGCGCCGCATTGCTACTAAGTATAAAGATGAACGGGTATTGTTGGTAACCGACCAGGTACAGGCAAACATTTACCTCAAAAATGGCAAACGCGAGCAAGGCATAATGCAATTGCAAAAGGCCGCCGCCGAGGGCATAGCATTAGATGTAAACTATGTAACCCTTGATATACTAAAAAGCCTCGGCGACCTTTTTATCCTTACGGATAGTACAAAAGCTATCTACTACTATAAACAGGGGCTGGCAATATCGGAGTTAAAGGGTTATCATTTTTACGGCAAAGTTTTTGGCAAAAGCCTGTACAATATCTACAAGCAAAACAACCTGCGCGAGGCGCAAGGTTACAGTAGCAAACTGCTGGAACTGTATGAAGCCGAAGAAGTATTTAACAATACGTCGGGACTTGATTATATTGACTACGCCATAAAAGACCAGCAAATTGAGGCGCTAACAACAAGGGCCGAAAACCGCTATACCCTGATGTTGGTTTTTGGGTTCCTGCTTTTGCTTACCGGGCTTTCGGTAGGCATATTTTACCGCCTATACAGACTTAAACGCCGGCATAACGAAACTCTGGAAGAGTTGAACCGCACAGTGCAACTGCGCAACCAAAAACTGGAAGTTGATCATGAATTTAACAACCGCCTGGTATCTATCCTCGCGCATGATTTCAGGCAGCCCCTTGGCTCATTAAAAACCCTGGCTACTGTTTTAAAGGATGCAGATGCGTTTACCCACGAAGAATTGATGATGCTGGTAGAAACCATGGAACGTTCGTCAGACATAGCGCTGGAGATTTTTGAAAATATTTTACAATGGATAAAGCAACAACTATCCGGCTTTAGCTATAGCCCCGTTGCACTACCACTCAGGGAACTTATAGACGAGGCTTTACAGCCATTTGCTATTATAGCCCGGGAAAATAAGATTACATTAATAAACAATGTAGATAGCAACATTCATATTGATGCTGATAAAGAACTTGTACAATTTATCCATCGCAATTTTATACATAATGCAATCAAATTTTCGCCAGAGAATTCGTGTATCACCATTACCGGTTTTGGCGCCCCCGATGAGGTAACGGTTTGTGTACAGGACGAGGGCAAAGGCATTTCTCCAGAAAAACTACCGGGGATATTCAATTTCAAGATAGACCTGAAATACAGCAGTGAAAAAGAAAAAGGCGCAGGTGTAGCCCTCATGATATGCAGCGATTTTATCGACAAAATGAATGGCCGCATCTGGGTTGAAAATAACAAAGGCAAAGGCGCTTCATTTTGCTATGCACTGCCTGTTATTCAAAAATCATCAAAAAGAACCATTTCAAATACACCTGTTGCCGCCAATGCGCTTCCGGATTTATAAACCTTTTTATTACTCCCGAAAAGTTTTATCCAACATCATCAATCTTAAACACCACAGCTATTTTGCTGGGCTTTTGTTCCGGACCGTTTATCACCAAACGTATATCTCGGCAGTTTCAGTAAATACCTTGGCTATTCATGTGGCTGATTAAGCTTAAGAAAAAAAATAATAAATTAACCGATCAATGTCGACTATCAATATAATAACTTAAAAATAAGATAATTACGCCTTAACGTGAATATTGTGTAAGCTAAAACACTTTTGTAATTTCACCAGTTAAACCAACCAAATCCAAACTATTAACCACAAACAGTATGCAAAAAAAATTACCATCATTTTTAAAAACAACTACTGTATTTTTAAGCATTTTACTATGCTTCTGTATCAGCAACGTATCGGCTCAAAACAGCGATTATAAAAAAAACAATATCCAGGTTAACTTATCGTCGTTAGTATTGCATAATTACAGTTTTAACTATGAACGTTCAGTTGCCCGTAAAATAACCATATCAGCAGGATATAAATTTATGCCCGATACCCGCATTGGCGATGTATCTTTAATAAAATCCATAGGTGATAAAATATCAGATGACGGCGACAATATTGATTACAAAAATACCCGCACCTCAAATCAAACGTTTACCGCCGAAGCACGTTTTTATACCGGCAAACACGATGGGCCCCGTGGGTTTTATGTTTCATTATATGGCAGGTATAACAGCATGAAAGTTAACTACCCATATGTTTATACAATTGGCAACGGCAATAATGTAAATGTGCCTTTGACTACTACATTAAATGGCATAGGCGGTGGTGCCATGATTGGCGCCAAATGGCTTATAGCCCAAAAGGTATCATTAGATGTGTATATACTGGGTTTACACTACGGCAATATGAGTGGCGATGTAATTGGTAATATAGACCTAAGTGCCTTATCGGCCAATGATAAACAGCAGCTTAAAGACGATATTGACAGCAAGTTTGTTTTATTAAACCATAATTATATTAAAAGTTCTACTGTTACCAATAGCGGCGTTACCGCGCATGCCAGCGGCCCTTTTGCCGGCATCAGGGGCCTGGGTATTAACTTAGGGTTTTCATTTTAATTATATTTATACCTTGTTACAGGCATTTTTTAAGCAAAATACCATGAAAAATTCATGGGTAATCCTATAGCTTTTTATGATAACATGCCCTCTATCCTTTTTTTGACATTTTTTCACTTGGTTTTTCTTTGTAAAATATTCACTTGATATCCTGCCGGATAACATCATTTATCTGCCTGGGTAACATTGCCAGTGCAGTGCAAATGGTTAAAGCCAATGAATACGGTTATTGCGCAAGGCACCAGTCAAATTGTTCCTGTTTAGCAACACCAAACGGGACAATTGGTGTTAAAGAGTTAAACCGTTTAATAAAAACCAATGCGCCGGGCAATCTATACCGGGTGCGGTGAAAGGTTAAAACAGAATAATTACTATATTAGCTGAAACGAAGTTGCGGTAAAAAATGCAACTTCGTTACTACCTATCATAAGCATACAAAATTTGTTTGTAATATGCGCATAGTAGATATAAACACGAATTCACCAAAGAAAAAACGCAAATTACACCTGTGCCCAAAGTGCAAAAGTAACGGTGGCCAAAGAAAGCAACGCCCATTGTTAGTTAAGTGGCTTTTGTTTTGGCTGCCCATAAGGATTTACCATTGCAAAATTTGCAGCAAAAAATTTATGACATTCGGCAGTTGGTGATAAATCTTGATAAACAACAGCAAGGTGGTTAATAAACTAACCGTTCATCATTGTGATTGAAATGCATAAGCAAATTTCGCCAATTTTATAAAAAAGGCCGTTTCTGAAAACCAGCTAAATTTTATTAGCTATAAGCATTTTAAAACCCTATTTTTAGCGCCGCAAATAAGGGCACCTTCCTGCCCGTTATTTTAGGTTAACAAAATAGCAATGAAAGTTTTAAAATTTGGCGGCACATCTGTAGGCAGTCCGGCCCGCATGAAATCACTGCTTGACATTATTGACCCTACAGAAAGACAAATCGTTGTGCTTTCGGCGGTATCAGGTACAACAAACAACCTGGTTGAAATTGGACAGGCTTATCTTACAGGCGATAAAAAGAAAGCCATAATCCTGATAAGTGCGCTAAAGGATAAATACGAATTATTTATAAATGAACTTTTTACCAACGCCGAATATTTAAAGCAAGGCAAGGAAGTAATTGACTATCACTTTGCATTACTTAATAACCTGGCCAATAATAATTTTACTACTATAGAAGAGAAAATAGTTTTAGCCCAGGGCGAGCTGCTATCCACCACATTGTATCATGTTTACTTAAAAGAGATAGGTGTGCCATCGGCACTGCTGCCTGCTTTGAGTTTTATGAAAATAGATGAGGATAACGAACCTATTGTTGATTATATCACCGAAAAAATAACCCCGTTACTGGATAAACAACCAGAGGTTAACCTATTTATAACACAAGGGTTTATTTGCCGGAATGCTTTTGGCGAAATTGATAACCTGCGCCGTGGCGGCAGCGATTACACAGCATCGCTGATAGGTGCCGGCATCCGCAGCGAAGAAGTGCAGATTTGGACAGATATTGATGGAATGCACAATAACGATCCGCGGATTGTAAAAGGCACGCAGCCTATAGCCCAGCTATCATTTGATGAAGCAGCCGAGTTGGCGTATTTTGGCGCCAAAATATTGCACCCGCAAAGCGTGTTCCCGGCGCAAAAGTATAAAATACCAGTACGCCTGTTAAACACTATGGATCCGCAGGCAAAAGGAACGCTGATAACCAACACAAGCGAAAAGGACAAAATCAAATCTATTGCTGCCAAAGATGGCATTACGGCCATCAAAATTCAAAGCAGCCGGATGTTGCTGGCACATGGCTTTTTGCGGAAGGTATTTGAAGTTTTCGAGCGATATAAAACATCAATAGATATGATTACCACATCAGAGGTGGCAGTATCTTTAACTATTGACGACACCACTTACCTTGGCGAGATTACCAGCGAGCTTAACATATTCGGTTCGGTAGAGCTGGATGTAAACCACACCATCATTTGTGTAGTTGGCGATTTTGGCGCCGAAAAACATGGCTATGCAGCAAGGGTGCTGGAAGCAGTAAAACATATCCCGTTAAGAATGATATCATACGGAGGCAGCGACCACAACCTGTCATTACTGGTTAAAACAGATGATAAGGTGGAAACGCTTAGAAGCTTGCATAACCGGCTGTTTTAATTGGGGAATTGGAAATTTCGATTGCGGATTTATTTTCGATTCCTAATTTGCCACCGCTAAGTTTTTTGACTTTTGAATTTTGACTTTTGAATTAAAAAAATGTTTACAACCAATACCATAAATACCTTCAATCAATTAGATACCCCGTTTTATTACTATGACATGGGCGTATTGCGCCAAACGTTGGAAGCCTGCCGGGATGCCTCGGCAAAACATGGCTTTCATGTGCACTATGCCATGAAGGCAAACTTTAACCCGAAGGTGCTGGATATGATTCAATCTTTTGGTTTTGGTGCCGATTGTGTGAGCGGCAACGAGGTTAGGGCAGCTATTGAACATGGTTTTGACAAAGGCAAAGTAGTTTTTGCAGGGGTAGGAAAATCAGACCGTGAAATAAACTATGCGCTTGATGCTGATATTTTTTGTTTCAATGTCGAGTCGGTTCAGGAACTGGAAGTAATTAATGAATTGGCGGCTGCCAAAGGTAAAAGGGCCAATGTAGCCATCCGCATTAACCCTAACGTTGATGCGCATACACACCATTTTATTACTACCGGGTTAGATGAAAATAAATTTGGCATTAATATATGGCAGCTGCCCGATGTGGCTACAGCCCTGCGCAAATGCGCCAGCCTGCAATTTTTAGGCATTCACTTCCATATAGGCTCGCAAATTACCGATCTGGAGGTTTATAAAAGCCTTTGCACACGCATTAACGAAATGCAGGATTGGTTTGAAGATCATGGTTTCCCGGTTAAAGTACTAAACACCGGCGGTGGCTTAGGTGTTGATTATTACAGCCCCGACACCAACATTGCCGATTTTGAAAACTATTTCCAGGTATTTAAAAACTTCCTGAACGTAAAACCGGGGCAGGAAGTACACTTTGAGCTTGGCCGTGCTTTGGTAGCCCAAAGCGCATCGCTGATATCGAGAGTACTGTATGTAAAAAATGGCAAAAAGAAAAACTTCCTGGTATTGGATGCCGGCATGACTGAACTGATACGCCCCATGCTTTACCAGGCTTATCACCAGATAGAAAATATAAGTAAGAATCAAGAGTCAAGAATCAAGAATCAAGATAACCCCACTCACAACTCACAACTCACAACTCACAACTTGAAATATGACGTAGTAGGCCCCATCTGCGAAAGCACAGATTGTTTTCAGAAGGATGTTGCCCTTCCGGAATCATTCCGTGGCGACCTGATTGCCGTACGCACTGCCGGCGCATACGGCGAGGTGATGGCCTCTGGTTACAACCTGCGCGACAGGGTTGGCAGTATTTATTCAGAATAGGTTCTTTTAAGTCGAAAGTTCTAAGCCGAAAGTCTTAAGTCCGAAGTCTGATTTTGACTTAGAACTTAAGACTTTCGACTTAAAACTTTAAGCCAACCCTGAACTGTACGTAGGTGCCGCCCTCAATCACGGCAAAATATTGCTTCAGTTGTATAAAATACGAGAAGGCAACATAGGTAGGTGTTTTATAAGTTACGTAATCGTTTTTATTGTTGTTGTAAATATTATCGTTACCAAATGTTTCGCCAACAAATATCCTGAAACCCATCTGGGTATTAGGCTTGCGGCCGTGAAAAACAATTTCGCTGGTTAAGCCCCCGGTAAACAGTTCGGTACGGGTATCGGTATAAAAGTTAGGATCGCCGGTTACATCTTTCCTGAACCTGGCATAATCGCCAAACTCATGGCTATAAGCCGCTTCAAAACCAATAATCCTGATATCGGTACGGCCATCATTATTGATATAAAAGTTGCCTGATAAACGGCCACCTACCGCGCCAAAGAATTTATCTTTAAAATAATGGGCGTCGCCCTCCTGTAAATCATAATTGGAGTAATTGCCCAATGATGTAAATGCACCATACGCCAGGTTAAAGTTTTTAAACGTGTGGGCTTCACTTATGTTTAACTGGCCGCTGGTAAGCTGATCGCTAAGGTTATTGCCAAAATCAAGCACCAGTCCGGCAGATACATAAGTAGCCGATTTAACACTATCCATCGACATCGGCTTTGGCATGTAGGCTATATCACTTTTGTGCAGGGCCGGGCCATACACATGCTCGCTGCATGAACTTAACAAACCCAAAAGCAATGCTGCTGCCGGTAAGTAGAATTTTATTTTCATAAAGGTATATTGGTTAAGAATTTAGGGACTAAAAATCTTTACCAATAATACGCTAAAAACCTAAGTTATGTAACAAGCCGCGTTAATAAATAACTTTTGCCTAAAATGCCAGGGCTTCTATAAACGCGTCATTAAAATCTTCCGAAAAATGGAGCACATTATCCAGGTGTTCAAACTCTTGGGCAATATGTGTAGTAGTAAGCACAACGGCTTTCATACCGGCATTTGCTGCGGCTTCAACACCTTTAGGTACATCTTCAAATACGATGCAGTTGGTTGGCTCAGCATTTAAAAGCTGTGCCGCCTTTAAAAAAGTTTCGGGATGCGGTTTACTCAAAACCACATCATCGGCGCTAACTATAGCCTTAAAATAGTGCCTGATGTCCAAGTTATCCAGCACAAAGTCGATATTAAACGGTATGGCGGCCGAACCTATGGCCATTGGGATACCTTTTTGATAAGCAGCCTCTAAAAACTCTCTTAAACCGGGCAGAAGTGCCAGATGGGGTAAAAATTCCTGTTGGTATTTTTGCTCTTTTTTGTAAGAAAGATCGTTCATCTCGTCAACCGTAAAGCGGTTGGTACCAAACATCCGTACAAGCACTTCGGGATTTTTACCGTACATCTCTTTTTTTACTTCTTCCCAGGTAAAATTACCGCCTAACTGATCGTTCAAAAGCGTTTGCCAGGCTTTGGTATGATAGGGCATGTCATTTATCATGGTGCCATTAAGGTCGAATATAAAGGCCTTCATAGTATATTTTGAATTTTGGGCGCAAAATACACTTTATAAAAACTAAAAATAGCTTCCTTACGTACAATGATATATACACTGATACAATTTTATTTAACGAAATAGTTAATACAACATTTAAAGTGTAGCTAAAATAATAACGGATTGTGTTGTGGTTGTTTTTGCGTGATTATTGATTTTAGCAAGCCCATTGGCCCAAAAGGCTGAAGGGCTTTTTTTATTTATGGCAGTTTGGCTATCCTGTAGCAGTACCGTTAAAGTTTAATGGTGGCGCCAATGTCAAAATAAAATATACCCGGTTTGTTTATCATACTGCCGGTAATGTTTGCAGGCAATTTATTTTGCGAAATAGCGTACTGCGGCGAAGCATGAAGAATCAATGCGCCCGTTTTATAGGCCATTGGTACCGAAAACTCGTAATCAAGCAGGTTAAACTTACTTAACATGGCTTCTTGCTTAGCCAGCGCTTTTGAGGTATTGGATGCAAGTTTGTATTTTTTTTGTGTAAGATAGGCATCGTAAAAATTTTGCGTGCCTCTGTTCATCTCGGCCAATGGCGAAATAACCAGGAAATCGTTATCATTAACAATACCAGTAGTGATGAAATCGTGCGATAAGCCTGCATTTACAAAAACATCGTTTTTAAATCCTTTGCTCACAAAGTTATAACCGGTCCCTATGGTTGGAGTTACAATGCCCACAATGTTATAATCAAGGCTTGCATTGATGGTGCTATTTATTGACGAACCTATTTGAGTACTGTTTTTATTATAAAATAATTTTGAAAATGAGGTTTCGGCGCTCAGGTCATCAGTGATATCAAAATCATAGCCCGCTGTAAGGTTTCCTTCGTCAAGCTTATCCACAATGCGGTTTGGTATATAAGTAATACTGCCCGAAAGATATAGCCCATTGCTAAAGGAGTATTTGATATCAGTTATCAACATGGGAGTTTTTATGGTATCAGCCCGGCCCATAATTACATTATTGCTCAGGTAACTAAGGCCAAATTTGAATGAGCCTTCTTTATCACTTTTCTTTGTTTCATCAACCTTATCGGCCGGTTTACCTTGAGCAAAAATCCCATTCGCACAAAACAACAAAAAGGTAGTTACCAAAAGGGATACACATGCAATTTTCATTCTTTTTTACGCATTGATAAAATGACAGCCATTTGGCTTTGTCATTATTTAAATGGGATTACAAGCTATTAACAGGCTCCCTCCGGCAGGATAGGTAAAATTATTTAAAGTTTGCTAATAACGCGTAAGTTTCAAATAATGATATAAAAAAAGCTGCCTCCTTAAAAGCAGCCTTTATTTAACACCGTCATTAGGTTACCGTACATGAGTGGCATGGTGTTTTGCCACATCGTGTTTGGTTTGCCTGATTTCTTTTTTTATGTCTTTTACTTCTTCCTTGGCAGTTAAGCGCACTTCTTTGGCAACTCTAACGTTTTTCCTTGCGGCTTTTACATCCTCTTTTGCTGTTGCTAAGTTGGCTTTGGCTGCCGCTATGGTCACTTTATCTGCTTTTTGAGCAATGGCCGCATCCAGCGTTGCCTGGGCGGCTGCCAGTTCAGACTCGGCGGCTGCTAAGTTTGATTTTGAGGTTACAACTTCTGTTTTAGCTGATGCTACTTCGGTTTTAGCAGCAACGATGTTCACTTTTTCCTCTGCTTTTGCAGGTACCGAAGGGCTTGACGTTTGAGCGAAAGCCACGGCTGAAAATAACGTACTGAGCGTTAATAGGATTATACTTTTCATGACTTTTTTGGGTTCCGATTGGTTATGGTTGGTTACGTTTTTGCAACTATTTGGTTACACGCATATGACGTAACGGTTATCAAAAGGTTTAAGTGTAACTGGCCACAAATATAATATTTTTGATGGCTATTTTTTTTTAAACAATTACTTGTTGAATATACCACTCTATGTTGGCCTCCTGCCATGCCGGCGTAATTTTAATTTGAATATTTGAGAATTTTAAAGTTTAAAAATTAGTTTCGAAGCTTTAAAAGCAGCTGACTATTAGTTATTTAATTTCTATCAATGTGTTTTGATTTCCAAAACCGGCGTTTTTATCCTCAAATCTTCAAATTCTCAAATGTCCAAATCGAAGAATTTTCCCTACCTTGCCGCCTTTAATAAATAAAATAATGCAAAAAGAAGGAACAGTAAAATTTTTTAATGAAACAAAAGGTTTTGGATTTATTACACCTACAAGCGGTGGCCAGGACATTTTTGTTCATTCAACAGGCCTGATCGATGAGATCCGCGAAAACGACAAAGTTGAATTTGAAGTTGAAAACGGCAGAAAAGGTTTAAATGCGGTAAATGTAAAAGTTATCTAAGTATAATATAACCATTAAGCATACCAGGCATCCGCTTTTTAGTGGATGCCTTTCTTTTTTTAGTCATTTGTAATTTCTCTGCGCTGTCATTGGTCATTAGGCTGCGCCGTCATTGGTCATTGGTATTTCAAAGTCCAAAGATACCAAAGTCCAAAAAATCTTAACTCTTGATTCTTGGCTCTTGATTCCTCTCCCCCCCCTCAAAACTGGCATTGTTGTTGTTCTAACTTATTCAAGTTAAATCATATCTACAAAAACAAAAATTAACCATGAAAGATCAAGCAAAAATTATAGCCGCACTATTAGTAGGTGCAGCAGCAGGGGCTGCGTTAGGTTTATTACTGGCTCCCGAAAAAGGTAACGAGCTTAGGGATGATATTGCCGACTACATAAACGACCTGGTTGATACTGCTAAAAATAAAGCGCAAACAACAGCCAGCGGCATAAAACAATATAGCAGCGATGCCATAGAAAAGGCCAAATCAAAATTTAACGGTACCGTTAGCGACCTTTATGATTATAAAGATGATGCTTTGGAAACAGCAAAATCAACTGCTAAAGCTGCCGCAGAAAAAGCACAACACGTAGCCGAAGATGTGGTTGAAGAGGCTAAAGCAAAAGTTAAAACTACAGCCAACAATTGGAACAATACTATACAAAATGCATAATTTTTAGTACTACACACCAAAACAAAAAATCCGGCCAATAATGCGGCCGGATTTTTTGTTTCATATATATTTTTTTATTGTTTATTTAATAACAAATGTATTGTTACCCTCGGTAGCATCCATAAATACGCCGCCGTCGAGTGTCACAGTCTTAATTACTTTGGAGGTTTTAATACCGACTGAAATTTGTTTTTGATTTTTTTCCCAAACGGCCGGCGACTGGTGCCTGGTTTCGGTTGTTCCGTCGGCATAACTTATCTTCACATCAAACGGGATGGCAAAACCGCCTGCATTTTTAATATCGGCAACATAGCCATCTTTAGCTTTGCCAACCTTTTGCAGGTTAAGGTCGATGTAGTAATTGCTAAAAAACCAGTTATTAAAAAACCAATTAAGGTTACTGCCAGATATATTGCTCATAGAGTTAAAGTAATCCCATGGGATAGGGTGTTTACCGTGCCAGCGGTCCATGTAGCCATGCAGCGCTTTTTTAAATAAATCGTCGCCAAGCATATCTTTCAAAGCAAAATAGCTTAACGACGGTTTACCATATGAGTTGTTACCATAACCCGCCCTTAATTCGCTTGACATAGTGATAATCGGCTGATCTTCGGCGGTTGATGCATCATGAATCCATCCGTTTATCCTAAAATTTTTGTAAAGCGCGTCGGCCTTTTCGGCACCTACTTCGTCGGTACCTATTAAACGTTCAAAAGTTGTGGCCCAGCCTTCGTCCATAAAAGCGTAACGACTTTCGTTAATGCCCATATAGAATGGGAAATAGGTATGGGCTATTTCATGATCCTGAACAAAAGCGGCAAACTGGATATCGTCTGTATGACTGTCATTAACCATCATAGGGTATTCCATGTCAGCAAAACCCTGAAAAGCAGTCATTTTAGGGAAAGGATAAGGTACCCCCGGCCAGTTATGTGACAACCAGCTTAACGAATGGCGCCCAGCCTGCACCGCATGATGAAAATCTTCTGATTTATCTAAAAACGCAGCCTGCATACTTGCCCTGCGGTGCGTGGCATCATCAACTATGGCGCTTGCGGCATCCCATACATAATGATCGCTGATGCCAACAGCCATATCGCTGATATCATTTGCTTTCCAGATCCAACTATTCTGGTCTTTTTGCACTGTAATATCCTTTTTGGCAAGGTCGGCAGCAGTTGCCACATGTATGGTCGAATCGCTGGTCATGGATGCGGCAAGGCGTTTGGCGTATTCTGGTTGCAAAACCTGGTTTGGGTTTTGCAACGTACCTGTTGCCCAAACTATGTAGTTTTTAGGAACATTTACGGTAAGGGTGTAATCATTAAAATCGTTATAAAACTCCTGCGCATCTAAAAAAGGCAACCTGTCCCAACCATTGTAATCGTCATAAACGGCTACACGCGGGTAAAAATAGGCCAGGTAGTAGGAGGTGGAATCAATCATACCCTCGCGGCCGCTTTCCAGCGAGATCTGGAAATGCCAGTCGATATCCAGTTTTAATGAATCATGCGGCATTAAAGGTTTTGTTAAAGTTACCGCCATATTGGTTGAGGCCGCTTTACTATTAACTTTTTTAGCCTCGCCATTAATCAAAAACTTATCAAACTGAATGCCGCTGGTCAGGTAGTCATCTCCTGCATCTCCAAACCGGGCAACACCGGGTTTATGAATATTCAGGATCAGCTTCATATTAAGTCTTTTCAATGTATCCGGGCTATTATTTACGTAACTTATCGTTTCCGACCCTTTAACGTTCCTATCCGGCGGCAAGGCAGTAATAGTGATGTTGTAAGTTCCGTGATTTTGCCAGTATTTTTTACCAGGCTTTCCGTCGGCTTGTCGCGTTTCTTTTGTAAAAGCTTTTTGAATATCGCGCGGCATGTATAAGGTTTGGGCCTTCACTTGCGTGAGCGCGAAACATGACAATGCGTAAAACGCTATTAGTTTGGTGTGTTTCATAAATGTAAATAAATTCAGTGTGTCAACTTTTGTAAAGATGCTGTTAACACCAAATAGTTACAAAATAAATGAAAATTTAATACACCTACTTAATCGTCAGTTTTTCGTAACAAAATTGTAACATCTTTTTAATTGAGATTAAATAGTTTGCTATTGCGGGAAATATTTTTTTTATTTGTACAAGTTATTTTAATAGGGGTATTAAATAACTAATATTTAAGCCATCCGAACTTGTTCGGGTGGCTTTATTGTTTCAAAGAGGCATCAAATCTGTCTTATTCCTCGGTAAGATACTCTTTCGAGATTATCACAAACAGGCGGTCGTTGTCTATCGATTCGTCAAAACATTCTGTTAGCAATTGGTTAACCTTATCGTATTTCAATAATTTGGCAACCATCATCAGCATGCGGCAGGATGTAATATTAACGTGCTCAAGTAATTGCAGGTACATAATGATGTCCATATCGCTCAAAATAGTTATTTGCTGTTTTTCATCCAGGCAAAACTGATCTTTGACGATTGATTTTATGGGGTTACAATTTTTATCCGATGGGGTTTCGCCCATATAGGCATAAACCTCCTCCATACGCACAATCTGCTTCTTAATATCACCCCAAAACTCGTGTATGGCCAGTTGTAAATTACTAAAAGACGCCTGCCCGATAATGTGTTCCAGGTTATTATTAAGGTAACACTTGCCAAAATAAATACGGTTAAGGTTATGTAAAAATACCTGTTTTAACGAATAAGGGTTCAGATGGTTCGGGGTGTTATCGCTCATGTTTTTTTCAAATAAGATGTTGTGATGATTGCATTAACTTGCCGGCAGCATAGCCAAAAAGTAATACTAACTTTGCCCGCTGATAAGCATAACTATGAAATATAAATTAGGCGATTTTGTTCGGTTTGTTGACGAAAAAATGGAAGGTTTTGTAACCCGCATTATTGACGATCAAATGATAGGAGTTACCGGCGACGACGAATTTGAAATACCTGTGCTGGCCAGCAAGGTAACCACCGTACATGGCTATGAACCCGCCGGAACAAAAAAGGCAGCCATTGCTGATGAAAAGCCAGCTGATTTGGGCACATTTGAAAAGAAAGGCATTTATGTTGGCGTTGTGGCCGACGCCAAAGCACCTTCGGTAGTTCATTTCCATTTGGTTAATACCACATCATTTCGGCTATTGGTAGCTTTTAGCACCGAAAAGCAACAGGTATTTAAAGGAGAGTTTGCCGGGGTAATACCGCCATCATCTACAGAAAAAATTTACTCGGCTCAATTAGCCGATTTGCAATTGTGGCCATTGTTTACCTTCCATATTATTTATAACACCAAACAGAATATCGAGCCACCTTTACCGCTGGCTGTAAAAGAAAAATTCAAGGCAAAAGATTTTTCATCAACCAAAAAGCAGGTGCCGCTATTAAACCAGGCCGGGTGGCTTATAAGGCTTGATGAGCCGGATTTGGTAATAGACGCCCAAAAACTAAAAGAAAGCTTTTTTAAACCCGCCGAGGAAAAGGTTGTATTTGAAAAGCCGGTGAGCGAGGTTGACCTGCATATAGAGAAACTGCGCGACGATCACCAGTTTTTACAAGCCGGCGAAATGATTCAGATCCAGCTTGCCCATTTTCATAAAGCGCTGGATGCAGCTATAGTTCACCAACTGCCCGATATTACTTTTATTCATGGAGCCGGCAATGGTATTTTACGGCACGAACTACATAAGCTATTGGGCAAACACCCCAAAGTACAAACTTTTATGGATGCCCGTAAAGAAAAATTTGGCTATGGTGCCACAAAGGTGATCCTGAAATAAGACACGGTAATAAAACCTGCGGTAGTATAAATAACGGCGCAGGTTTTATTTACCTGAATACGTTTTCTTTTACCAAAAACAAGGGCAGCGAGCCATGATCCAGCACGCGCGAGTGAAAATCCCTGATATTAAATTCTTTACCCTGCTTTTTTTGCAATTCCTCTTTCCACTGCAGTATTTGCAGCGCGCCGTATTTATAGGTAACTACCTGGGCTGGCCAGCGGCGCATGCGGGCTATTTCGCGCAGGGCAATATCATCCTGGTTACGTATGTTCTTTTTCCAGAAGGCAAGGGCCTGCTCATCCGTCCAGCCATAATAGTTTAGGCCAACATCAAGCGGTACGCGTACCGAGCGTACTATATCCCACTCCCACTTACCCAGCTCATCATAAGGGGTTTGATATACACCCAGTTGCTTACCTAATTCTTCGGTATAAGCAGCCCAGCCTTCGGCAAAGCCTATGTAATAAAAAAGCTGCTGCACCGCCGATGTTTTGGTTTTACTTTCAACACTTGCCTGGTAGTGGTGCCCCGGCACGGCTTCATGTATAAAAAGCCAATCGTACTGACGCTTGTTGTAGGGCTTATCAAAAAGGTTGTAATAAAAAGTATTGTTATCATAGTAACCCGGCGTTTGCGCCAGTTGTCTGCTTTCGCCTGCCTTAATTTTTAAAGGGTTTGGTTCGGCATCGTTAAACAGCCCGGGCAGGTTGGTATAGATAATTGCTTTGGTGTGCTCAAAGCTTTGTTGCACTACTTTGGGGTCGCTTTCAAAAAAAACAGCATCGTTCAGATGTTTGTAAAAAGCTTCCTCTGATAGTCCGGTTTGTTGCCTCACTATTTCAATATGCCGTTGTACACGGGCAACTTCGGTAAGGCCAAATTTGTAAACCCCGTCGGGCGTCACGTCGGCGCCTACCCATCGTTTTAATAAATAAGCATACCATGCCTTACCGTTGGGGATAGTTATGATGCCCCCTGCCGATATTTTCTCCGGGCGATGCTTTATCCACTCCTGTTCCAACGCCAGGCGCTCCAGGTTTAGGCCGGTTTCATAAGTAATCAGGTTATAGTCCAGCTTTTGCGATGGCGTCAGAATATTGGCTTCATAGTTTAAAAGGCCTTGCTTTGCCCACGTAAAAAAAGCAACTTGCTTTTGTATGTTTTCAGTAGTACCAATATGTTCCAAGCCGCTTACATAGCTCAACTCAAGTTGTGGCAGGTTAAGGGCCTTGTACCCGCTTACAAACCTGTCCGAAAAAGCATCAAACTTTTCTTGCGCACCAGCATTAAATAAGCACAATGTAAAAAAGCAAAAGCAACATAAACGTATCTTCATCATATGAATTTGGGCAGTTGTTATCTTCGATGATAAATTGGCGCTGATGTTACAAAACATGCAATTATTAACTTAAATTGTAGCCACCATGCATAAACTAACCTTTCTTGTTCTCCTGTTAATTATAGGTAATAAAACCATTGCCCAGGTAAATTATCCCGATGCGATATTACCAACCGATACCCCTGGGCTTTTTGCCAAGGGATTAATAACAGACGGACTAAGCAACCGCGATTTTACGATATCGGCAAATGGCGACGAGATATTTTACACTTTACAACAACCCCGTTTTGTAACCAGCACCATTTTACACCTGATTAAAAAGAATGGTAAATGGGGTAAGCCGCAGGTAGCCCAGTTTTCGGGCCGATATAAAGATTTGGAGGCAGCATTCTCGCCCGACGGACAAACGATTTATTTCTCGTCAAACAGGCCTACGGCAAACAACCCCACAAAAAATGACTTCGACATTTGGCGGGTTAAGCGCAAGCCAAACGGTAGCTGGGCCGAACCGGAGAACTTAGGCCCGATAGTTAATACTGATAAAAACGAATTTTACCCCAGTATTACCCGTAATGGTAACCTGTATTTTACTGTCGAGGCAGTTTATGGCAAAGGCAGCGAAGACATTGTAATTTGCAAACCCAACGTAAATGGCGGGTTTAATAAACCCGAAAGCCTGCCACAGGATATCAATACCAAATACGATGAGTTTAACGCTTTTGTTGATCCCTACGAGCAATTCATCCTCTTTAGCTCGGATGGCAGGCCGGATAACCTGGGGCGCGGCGATTTATATATAAGCCGCAAAGATAAAACAGGCAACTGGCTGCCCGTAAAACATTTGCCGGCACCAATCAATTCCGGCGCGATAGATTATTGCCCATTTGTAAGCTGGGATAAAAAATACCTGATATTTACCAGCAGCAGGTTAAATAAAGATTTAACAAACGATAAACCGAAATCGTATCTGCAATTAAAAGCATTGTTAAGCGGTGCAGGAAATGGGTGGGATGATATTTACTGGGTGAAATTCAACCCCGACTGGTAGCGATTGATACAAGAAAACCAGAGGCTTACGAAGCTTTCTAAAGCTTCGTAAGCCTGGGATAGTTTCACCTGGTAAGTATAAAACTATTTCTTTTCTTCTGCTCTTTTCAAAACGGCGTGATTTTTTGAGCCGTTAATTTCCAGGTCGATAGCAGTTGAATCGCCGTAAAATTTGCCGGTGTGCGCAATATCCATTCCGCTGGTAGCTATGCTAAATGAAAACGTAGTGCCATCTGTTTTACCATTAGTTAAAGGCACGTCGCCTTCGGGTGTTAAAGCCGTTCCTGTTAATTTATCCCCTTCAATTTTAAAATTGTAAAGTAAAGGGTATTCGGTGCCGCCAATGTCAATTTTTCCGGCCCATTTTCCGTTAAGGTCGGCAATGGCTGCAAGGCACGCCATAAAGCAACCAACCAATAATGCTGTAGTAAAAAACTTTCTTTTCATAATTTAATTTTGTTGATATCTAAGATAAGACGTTTTTTAGTTACTTAGGTTACCAGAATATTATAAAAAAATAATGATCAGCGTTTTATATTATTTACCCGCCGTCTTCAGAATATAATTTTCCATGATCTTTTCCGGCTGCCATACCCTTCGGTTCCTGAAATTACCTGATGTAATAACTACTACCATATGGTATTGCGGCACAATAAAAATGTACTGACCGCCAGCCCCACGGGCTTCAATAGTGTTGATGGTTTGGCCGTTTACGTTATAGTGGTAATGCCACCACAAAAAGCCATATTCGTTTTTCTCATTATGATTTTCGAGCACAAGGTATTTTTTAAATGATGCATCAACCCAGTTTTTACTGATGATCTGCCTGTTTTGCCATTTACCACCATTGGCATAAAGCAAACCGAATTTCAATAAGTCGCGTGGGCGCAGGAGCATGCCGCCTCCAAAATAGGGGCGGTTCAAGGGATCGTCAAAAACGATATAGTTGGAGATGCCTAAGGGCTCAAAAAGATTTTGATCGATAAACAAATCGAGCGGGTATTTTACAACCGTATCTACAATTACACCCAATAAATACGGATTGGCCGAGCTGTAATTGGCATGTGTTCCGGGATAGTTAATCATTGGCGCTTCCACCACGGTTTTAAGCCAATCGGCCGAGTTTTGGTATTCGTCTTCGGATGCCGCGGATTTACGATCAATGCCGAAATCTATCGCATCCAGGCCCGAGCTCATGGTAAGCAGGCTGCCAATGCTGATAGCTTGTTTCCTGGCATCGCCATCGGCGGCGTGTTTGTACTTTGCCGGTAAAAATCCAAACAGTTTCTGGGCTGTATCTTTCAGCAGGCCTTTGTCCATAGCAATACCCACAATTGCCGACGAGATACTTTTTGAAGCCGAGCGGAGGTCGTGCACCGTTGCCTCATCATAGCCATTAAAATATTGCTCATAAACCAACTTACCGTTACGGCTAATGAGTACGCTGTGCGTATTTGTAATTTTATTGGCGTTGATGCTATCTACCATCAGTTTTAAATAGCGTTCATCTAAGCCGGCAGCTTTTAAACTATTTACCGGCAGGGCATCGTGCATATCAACCGGCGTTTTGCCATCAAATGGTATTTTGGGGTTTCCGCCTGTTAAGTCCCAATCATTAACCGAGCGGCGCAATGAAACCGCAGCAATAGGCAAGCCGGCTATTGACGCCTGTAAGTTTATTGCATCCTTTAAAATTCTGCCACTAAACTTTAACCCGGTGCGATAATCTCTGAAATGAATATTATCGCTTGTAAGCGTTAGCCCGCCACTGGCGAAACCCGAAAAGCGAGGATCGCCCAGGAAAATATAGGCCTCATATTTGGTAGAATCGGTATTCTCAACATCAATATAAAATTGAGGTTTTAGGTTGGGCACAAAAAGTATGTTCCACCGGCCAGTATAAGTATTGCCCGGTTGCTGTTTCAATACCAGGTGATAGCTCCACTGAACGGAACGGATAAAAAGCCGGATTTGCCCCTCCCCGATAATGCCCTTAACAGCAAGGTTGCTATCTATTTTGATATCAAACTTATTGGCCGATAAGCCAAATCTCTTTTGAATTGATTTCCCGGCAGATGACAATTGAAACGTATATGAATCAGCGCCCAACTTTTTTACAGATACATTAATACTGAAATTCTCCGGATGATTTAGTAAGCCCTCCCAATGGCCTTCGTATGGTTTCATCCCTGCCTGCGCCATGCAGCCACAACTGATTAGCAACAGAAACAGCAACGCGGGTAGCCTATTTTTTAAATACGTGCTTAATAACATGATATATATTTTATACCACAATAGTAATGGCAATAATGCCGGCAAAATAGCACATTGTTAACGTGCGGTAATTATTTTTCGGTATTGCAATGGCGTAACTCCTACCGCCTGCTTGAAGCTGCGGATAAAATGACTCTGGTCTGCAAAGCCACATTCATAGCCAATTTGGGTAAGTGAAACATCAGCTTTTGCCAACAGCACGGCAGCCTGGTTTATCCTTTGTTTTTTTAGATAGTCGCCAACCGTGGTGTTAAAATACGTGGGGAAACTGCGCGATAAATGTACAGGGTGCACCTGCGCTATAGCAGCCAGTACATCCCACGATAAAGTGGCGGCATCGGCATCGTTTAAAACCTCTTTTATTTTTTTAACCCAGGCCGGCTGCCTCGCGGTTTCCCGGCATTTTTCGCCGGTAAGGAAACCGAAAACCTTAAAAAGCGATTCGCGGATTATAAGTAACTCAATATCGGCCGTGTATTTGGTTTCCATATACATATTACGGAACAGAAGTTTCAAAACCGGGTTATCCAGTTTCAGGCTTCCTTCCATCCGGCTTAAAGGCAATTGGTACCTTTCAAAAAAATCCTGCTCTAACTCAATATGAAATCCACGAGTATAGCCCGGATGTTTGACATTACAATGCGCATCTTGCCAGTTATGGAATAACAAAGTTCCGGCGCTGCATTCATAGCTTTCTTTTTTGTTGGTTTCCTGCATGTTGCCGGTAAGCAAAAAAGTAAAGTACGGGTTTTGGTGCGTATGCCAGTCAACTTTATCATGCGTGTACTCGGTATCGGTAATAATAAGGTTATCCAACTGGATCATCTTATTCTGAATCCCGAAATAGTTACCTTTTTGAAGTTGCAGCATACAATTTATAGACGGTTGGCAAGAGTAATTGTTACGCCGGGAGAATTATTGAATTATTGAATTATTGAATTATTGAATTATTGAATTATAATCTATAGCAACCCCATTCTCAAATCCTCAAATTCCCTTTTCATCTGCACATTTGAAATCTAAAATCTGCACATCTACATTATTTGCTTAATTTTACCGCCGATGAAAAAAGTGGAAGTATTAAAGCTGATTGACCTGATTGAGGAGATTAAGAAACTGGACGAATTGATTACCCAAAGCCGCAAAAAAAAGACTTCCGACTTTGTGCTGAACCAATACGAAGCAAAAAAATTAAAAATGATTGGCTCTATCATCAATGAACTGGCCAACCCTCCTATCCAGTCGATGGAAAGCTACCTGCTTATTCAAAAAATCCTGGACAAATATTACCCGAACATTGATAATGGCGACCTGCTAAACGACAGTGACATAGCAAAAATTACGGCAGTTATTTAGTTTAGCCAACCTACAAACCCCAAATAACTGCCAAAGGTTCCTCTCGCTCCCCTTCCTTCCAAAATATGGTTTTGGGGTGAAAATGCTTCCATGAATGCCAGTATTCCTGGTAAGCCTGTACTTTGGTAAGCCGTTGTCCTTTTTGTACTCCTGAAGTACACAAACCATCCCAATCCCAAACAGAGGCTGTTTCCTTATCGGTAAGCTTATCATTCTTATCCAGGTCGAAATGGAGTGTTTTACCATTAAGCACAGCGTTCCATACATGATAGCTCAGGCTGTCCTTCTCGATGCCTATCAGTAGCGAATTATTATTAAGTTCGTCGTTCAGTATCCGCTTGTGGAACATATGCCGCCAGTCATAGGCTTTGGCCTGGCCGTTAATGATTACCCCGATAACCCAACTTTTACGGATAAGCGAATCTTTATTTTTCAAGGTGCTATCTTTATCTATATACTGTACACGGTCATAATTTTTAAGGTCGGCATAATCAGGTGCATACAACTTATCGGGCTGCATAATGAGCGATGTTGGGTGCTTTTGCAACCAGGCACCGAGGGTTAATTGCTCATAAGGCAACTCCTGTAAATGCTGGCCCTTCAGTTTACCAACCGCGGCGTTACCGGTAGCCTGGTACCACCAGGTTTTGGTACTTTCATCCTCAATAATGGCGTTATAGTGCCTTGCCCCTACCAGCCTGAAATTTTGACGTTTTCCATTTACAATAGGGTTATAAACCCTGCCCGTGCGGCACATGGTACAATAGGTAACCAAAACGGGCTGCTGGCCCACATTATCCTGTACTTTATGATGATAGCCCAAATAAATAACCGGGTAAGCCTTGGCAACGCCATTGTTTACCACACCCACAACCAAATAATTTAAAGGCACCTTGTTTGATAAGCCGTTGGCAAATTTAGCGGCCTCGGTTTCTTTAAACATGGTTTCGGCTTTGTACATGTAATCGGTAATGTAAAAGCTTGCCAGGCAAAGCAGCAATACCGCAGCTTTAACTATTTTACCCCTTTGTGTATTTTTTGAGTAGAATTTAAACAGGTACCAAACAATAAAAATAGCGCCTATTAAACGTAGCGGGTTTACAATTTTTTCAAGGTAATAGCATACGGTGATAGCATTTAAATCCTGGCTGCCGGGGAAAGGCATCAGCAGGTAGGCATGTACCAGGCCCGGTACAACCAACAAAATAATCCCAATCCAAAATATTCCAGGTCTGTGTATATATTTCTTCATTTAATCTGCATTTAAGGCGGCATACCTATTTGCCGATGGCAAATAGCCATTTGTTTTTAAGATACCTGCAAGGCGATTATAAAAAGCAGGTTCGGTTGGGGTAACGCTGGCCAGTCCATCTACATAACGGTTATATAAACTAAAAAGGGCGGCAATTAAAACAGTATCGTGTAGCTCCAGGTCGGTAGCACCGGCCTGTTTGGCATTAGCAACCAATTCAGGTGTTACATTTTTGCCGTTTACCTGTGTTTGGCGCGCAATTTCAAGCAAATATTTCATTTTTTCAGTTACCGGGGCATTGTCCGGATCATTTTTCACCTTTTCGGCAGTTTCGGTTTCACCTAACAAAACGTTAGCAGCTGCGGTATGGGCATTGGTGCAAAAGCGACATTGGTTGCCATTGCTTACCACTGTAGCAATTAATTCGCGCTCGCCTTCCGTCAGGGTCGATTCTCCCCGCAACAGGATTTGGGTAAGCTGCCTTATAGGCAAAGCCGTATCCTGCCTGTAATTAAGCAAACCGGTAATTCCGGGCAGGTTTTCGTCTAACGGGATATAAGGCATACCAGCTTTAATGTGTTTCGGGCGTTGCAGCCAGCCAATAAATTTAAATACAAGGTTTTATAATCGACCCTAATTTATCTAAAAAATTAAATAAACAACAATCTATTGCAAATTATTATTGAGGGGCGGGGTTCGTGTAGCGTGGTTCGGGGGTAAGTTGAAAAGAACAAATTGAATTTCGAACCTTCGACCCGAGCAACGTTCCCCGAACCTCGCCACCAACGCTTAATTTACTGCTTCTTACCGTTTTCCACGCTCTTTATCTCTTCTTTACGGTCTTTTTTAAAGTCGAAGTTATTAAAATCGGCAGTTTGGGGCAAATCCATGGTATAGCTGGTAAGGGTATCAACTTCTACGGTAATATCCGTCGCATCCAGGTCAATCAGGTGGCCACCGGCGGTTTTATCCATCGACAGAAAATGAAAATGATAGCCGCTGATATGTGCCCCCTCCATAAACGCCGGAATACGGAAGCCGACAAGATCGCCTTGTACGTTGCTATGTTCAAAAAAATGCTGCCTGTTCAGCATGGCGGCAAGCGGCACATAAGGTTTTTCAACCGGCGGAAAAGCGCGGGTTTTAACCAGTTTAAATTTACCCTTGATATGGATGGCATAAATACCGTTCTGATTGGTAAGCAGGCTATCCAACAGCGCATAAAGCCCCGTTTTAGTTAAGGCGCCGGCATGCGTAAACGTTTTTTTAGCTTTAAAAAAGCAAACTACCGCATAAGGCAGTTTACCTGTATCGGCAACCAGGGTTGTTTTACCTGTCGATCTGGTCTGGTATATTTTGCCATCCAGCATCAACAGTTCGCCATCCAGTTGGCCCGGGGCGCCGAGGCCAAAATTACCATGTTTTTCCAGTTGCTTATAAGGATACCAGTTATCATATAGGCCGCCTATAAAGCCAGAAGCAAAGCCGGCGCTGAACAGGTTGTCGCCGGTATCGGCAGGCTTCATTTTTTGCTGGGCGGCGGCAGTACCGCAGCATAAAATAAACAAGGATAATAAACAAAAAGTAATGTGGCGTTTTTGCATTGTAGGCGTAATTATTTCGGGTATACAAAGCAATTGTTTTACCGGTATTTATCCAACTAATTGAACATAATTAAGTTTGATTGATTTTTATGTACCACATTTTGTGTCCGAACCCGGATTCGCCGGATCGACGGAAGCACCGGAATTTTTTTGCGTACAAAAAATCCTGCGAATCTGGTATTCTGAAAAATCCCGGTTCAGGCCAACGCCGCCAGCCCCACTTAAATTTTACTTTGCCCTTACGGTGATGCTAAACCCTTAGTTTAAATTTGACTATCAAAAAATTTAAAACACCATGATGAAAGTAGAGATCTGGAGCGATGTAATGTGCCCGTTTTGTTATATAGGCAAACGCCGGTTTGAAGAGGCTTTGGAACAATTTGAACATAAAAACCAGGTTGAAATTGAATGGAAAAGCTTTCAACTTAACCCGGATATGAAAACCGACCCCAATATTAACATTAGTCAATACCTGGCCGATGCAAAAGGCTGGACGCTTGATTACGCCCAACAAATGAACAACCACGTAACCCAGATGGCTGCCGAAGTTGGCCTGACCTATGATTTTAACAGATCGGTTGTTGCCAATAGTTTTAAGGCACATCGTTTTAGCCACCTGGCTAAAAAGCATGGTTTAGGCGACAAAGCGGAAGAAGCTTTGTTTAAAGCTTACTTTACTGATGGTTTAAACATTGATGATACCGATACCCTGGTAAACCTGGGCACCGGCATTGGTCTTGATGCTGCTGAAATAAAGCAGGTACTGGAAAGCGACACTTATGCCGATGATGTAAAACATGATATTGCCGAAGCACAGCAATTAGGCATTAGGGGCGTTCCGTTTTTTGTGATGAATAACAAATATGGCGTATCGGGTGCACAGGCGGTTCCGGTTTTCCAGGAGACTATCGAAAAATCGTTTGCCGAATGGCAGCAGGAAAATAGCAAACCGGCGCTAACTATTATTGAAGGTGATTCATGCGGGCCGGATGGCGACTGCGCTTAATTACTGATTAATAGCTGCAAATCCGACATCCTGTTTTTTTCAGGACAATATTTCATTTGATGTAAATTCCAGAGGGTATAGGTTAAATAAATTTCGCTATTGGGCCTATACTTTTTTTTAAACGCTCAGCTGTACAATCAACTCAAAAAATAGTTTTAAACATTTTTAAATAACACGAAACAATATTATATTTAATGCAGTAAAACGGAGTGAAAATCAATGATGTGGGTATGCAAAAAATATACTATAATTTATTTACCGGCTTATTTTTAATTGTTACGATTAGCAGTTGTAAGCTTAGCGGTGATGTTATGCCAACCAAGTCTAAAGACACTACTGCAGCCCTAACCGGAACTGATCCCGGCACTGGCAGTAACGGAGAAGTACCTATTGGAGCAGTCGGCACAATTTCGTACCAGGTAGATAGCAGCGCTGTAGTAACCTATAATTCAAACACAGCGTTTGTTGTTTTTTTGCCGGGCGACCCGGGCGTGAGCCTGCTTTATCCAAACGGGGCTACACAAATTGCAATGCTTAACCCAAACGACCTTAATACTTCTTTTACTTTGATTTTTACAGGTATAACACCAGGTACCTATGATATTTTCGCGGCAAGTATTAACACACCAACCTTGCAGCTTACCGCCCAGGCAACCGGTACGGTAAAAGCAACAATTTTAACGCATTCGTCAAATACAAAGGGAACAGTACAAGGCACTTTCAGCGGCGACGAATTGGACGGATCATTTAATACCCATCATGTTAAAGGGTCGTTTAACTTAAAGCAATAACCTTACCCAAACCAAAGTCATATTTGCAAAGCAGTTGTTTAAAAGCAACTGCTTTTTTATTTTCAAAAAAACAGGTCAAAGTAAAAAACGATTTAGCATTTTCATTGTGTCAATAAAACACCTATATTTGCATTAACACAACTAAGTGTAAAAAATACACTTCTTATAATAAAATAAGAATGATAGATGCACCCGCCCTACCGGTTTTAAATAACAAAAAAACATTGCGCATTGCGGTGGGAGCTATGTTTTTTATGGCCGGGTTAAGCTTTTCAAGCTGGGCATCGCGTATTGCTACAGTACAACAAACCATGGGCCTGTCTGATGCGGCACTTGGCGCCGTGTTATTCTCGCTACCCGTTGGGCTAATGGCATCGCTGCCATTTTCGGGCTGGATTATTACCAAAATTGGCAGCCGCAGGCTACTCATCGGCGCATTGCTGGTTTATGCCTGCGCATTGGTTACTTTGGGCCTGGCTCAAAACACTTTTCAGCTTATCATTTGCCTGGTTTGTTTTGGGTTTAGCAGTAATGCCGTTAATATAGCTGTTAACACACAGGCCGTGGCCGCCGAAGAAATATACCAACGGCCCATATTGGCCTCTTTCCATGGTTTATGGAGCCTGGCAGGTTTTGTTGGCGGCGGCTTTGGTACGCTAATGATTGCATTTAAAATAGCGCCTGTATACCACTTTTTGTTTATGCTGTTGGTTATTGTAACAGGCCTGGCTATATCTGCCCGTTATTTAAAAGATGATAAGGTAGCCAGCGCAGGGCCAGCATTTGTCATGCCCGATAAATCGCTCATTAAATTAGGCATTATTGCATTTTGTTCGATGATATGTGAAGGTGCCATGTTCGACTGGAGCGTTATCTACTTCAAAAAAATTGTGCTTGCCCCTGCCGAGTGGGTGGGTATTGGTTTCACCGCCTTTATGTGTACCATGTTTATAGGCCGTTTTGTGGCCGATGGATTTGCTCACAAATACGGCTTAAAGCGCACCTTACAGGTAAGCGGTGCCTTGACAGCCACCGGCCTTACTATAGCTGTAATTTTTCCTAATTTTTACACCGCCATATTCGGGTTCCTGTTAGTTGGCGCAGGCGTATCGTCTGTTGTTCCGATGGTGTACAGCGCTGCCGGCAAATCAAAAACTATGCTGCCGGGCGTTGCCTTGGCTGCCGTGTCAACCATAGGCTTCCTTGGCTTTTTTGTTGGTCCTCCGGTTATCGGCTTTATTGCAGGTATTGCCACATTGCGGGCATCGTTTGTGCTCATCGCGCTCATGGGGCTTTCAGTAGTTTTGGTATCAACCAAAGCCAAACTCGATTCGTGATGCCGTGCATTAAGTTACCGTCCAAAGGTTAGTACGTAACAAAACTCATCAAGCGCCTTCATTATTTTCATCCCTATCTTCAAAAACAATCTGCAAATCTTATAGCTATTTCAGGACGGGTCACCACAATCTAAAACCGAACGACTTAATGTCCGCTTTTGCTACAGCACATATATTGCATTTTATATAATCTTTATATTATCAATAAGTTATAAGTTTGGAACAGCGATTGCGTTTAAATACTTCATTTGAATCCATACACATTCCATATCAGCTTGTTCGACCTGGTTTTCCTGGGAGCCATTTTTATTGAGCTAACTTTTAGCCTGCAGTTATGGTTTGCCAAAGGAGTGAACCGGGCTGCAAACCGGTTTATTGGCCTGGCCACGGCAACTGTCGTTTTGTGGATGGCCTGGGTATTGGGCATTGACATCAGGCCGGATAGCTTTTTTCCCGGCTGGAACTGGCTGCCGCTGCAATTTTCCATGTCACTCGGCCCCCTCATCTATTTTTATGTACTTAAAATAACCCGGCCGGAATATCAATTCCGCTGGAAGAATCTGCTGCATTTTAGCCCATGGTTGTTGCAACTGGCCGTTTGGGTATTGGAGATTATGGAGAGCATCAGGACGGGAGGCGCCACTTATGATACACTGATCTTCCGGCAACTGAGCCCTGTATTGGACCTGTCCGCGTTTATATCTGTCACCGTATACTTATACCTCTCTTTCAGGCTGATTGAACGTTTTTACCAACAGCTGGAATTTAATACGGTGAACGATCGTTACCGGTACCAGCTGCGGTGGCTGCATCGCTTGCTAACCATTTTTGGCCTGTTATGGCTATTGTGGGTGCCTTATATCGCCATAGATTATTTTTATTATCATCATCAGTTAGGTATACATGCCTATTATCCTCTGTATTTCTTATTAGCGGTAATGACCACCTGGCTGTCGGCAGTTGCTTTTTTCAGGCAGGAAACAAGTGTACCGGCCGAGTCGACGGCGTTGTTCAGCGCACCGCTTCCTGCCGAAATGAAGCAAAGGGGTACCTGGCTAAAAAAAGCCGTGCAAGCAGGCCTGTATTACCAGGACCCTGATCTAAGCCTAACTTCGCTGGCCGAAAAGCTTGAGCTGAGCCCTCATGAGTTATCGCGCATCATCAATACTGCACTCAAGAAAAGCTTCAACGATTTCGTTGGTGAGTATCGCGTTGCAGCTGTTGTTCAAAAAATGCAAAACCCGGCTTATGATCATATTACGCTGCTGGGTATTGCTTTTGAATCGGGCTTCAATTCTAAAACTACTTTTAACCGCACCTTTAAACAAATAACCGGGAAAAGCCCGGCTGAATATAAAAATCGTCAAAAAAAAGAAGGCCCATCTTATAGTTTGGGGCGTTCGCCCCGCTTTGCGAAGGTAATTTCGTTCCAGGAAACCACACCTACGTGGTCTACTCACAAATTAAATCGCAATTATATGTTCAAAAATTATTTTAAAATAGCCTGGCGCAATCTTACGCGCAATAAAAGCTACGCGGCTATTAATATTATTGGCATGGCTGTTGGCATTGCCGTTTGTATGATGATTTTTATCATTATACAATACCATACAAGCTTCGATGCTTTTCACTCCAAAAAAGATCGCATCTACCGTGTGCTAACCGAATATCATCACCAGGACGCAGGAAATATATCATATGGAAAAGACCTCCCGTTTCCACTACCACTTGGATTGAAGACTGCTTTTACCCAGGTAGAACAGGTAGCGCCAATTTTTGCAAGCCAAAATGATCAGTTATTGATACCTGATAATAACGGAACTACGGTAAAAGTATTTAAAGAGGAACGGGGGCTATTTTATACCCAGCCTTCTTTCTTTAAAATATTTGATTTTCCGCTGCTTGCAGGTTCTTATGAATCGTTAAAAGATCCGAACAACGTATTGCTCACAAAAGAGACCGCCGAAAAATATTTTGGCGACTGGAAAACGGCAATAGGCAAATCTATTAAACTGCAAATGGGCGGCTTTATGTTTGAGCACGGCACCGATGTACTAAAAGTTTCGGGCATCCTGGCAACAATTCCTGCAAATTCCGACTTTCAGCTAAAACTTGTGGTTAGTTTTGGAACAGGGTTTACCGGAGATTATTTAATCAAATCAACCGACTGGGACAGAACGGTAGCCGATTTTGGTTGCTATATTTTATTACCGCCGAATGTTGCTGCCGGTAATTTCAATCAGCAGTTGAGCGCATATTCAAAAAAGGTTAAATCAACCGTTAACAAGGATATTCAAATGATACAGCCTTTAAACGCGGTACATTATGATACCCAGGTGGCTAATTACAGCAATAAGTCAATCAGTCGTCAGCTACTTAATGTATTGTGGCTTATTGCGGCGTTCATTTTGTCAATTGCCTGCGTAAATTTCATCAACCTTTCTACCGCACAAGCTGTTAACCGGGCAAAGGAGATTGGCGTACGAAAAGTTTTGGGAAGCAGTAAATCCCAACTACAAATTCAGTTCATTGTAGAAACATTTTTGATAGTTGCTGGCGCTGTAATACTTGCAGCAATTATTACATTTTTTGCAGTTTCTGCTGTAAGCCGGCTTTTAGAGCTTTCGCTTTCGTTCAATATATTTAGCAATCCTGCAATCATTTTATTTCTTTTCGCAATAACCATTGTTGTAACCGCGCTGGCAGGTTTTTACCCGGCTGTTGTTTTATCGCGTTTTAGTCCGGTTAATGCTTTAAAGAGTAAACTTTCAACCAATAGCGCAAACGGAATTTCGCTACGCAGAGGATTGGTGGTATTTCAATTCATTATTGCACAGGCACTCATCATTGGCACAATCATCATTGTAAGGCAAATGAACTATTTTATGGATCAACCCTTAGGTTTTGATAAAGATGCAGTTGTAAATATTCCGTTCCGCATAGATAGTCTTCGCATGAGCAGGTATGATTACCTGAAGAACCAGTTATTAGCGATAAACGGCGTGCAGGCCGTGAGTTACAGTTCAAATACGCCCATTGAAAATAATAACGATACCTGGAGTACTATAAAGTTTAACCATTCAATTAAAGAATCGGACTTTAAGGCTATCACTAAATTTGCAGACGAAGGGTATATTCCGGTGTATAAGTTACAATTAATAGCGGGAAGAAATTTGCAGCCTTCCATGACTACCCGAGAATTCCTGGTGAATGAATCGCTTGTGAAAAGCTTGGGGCTTAAAAACCCCGAAGATATATTGAATAAAGAAATCAGCATTTGGGATGGTGTTATCAAGTGTCCGGTTGTTGGTGTGTTAAAAGATTTTAACGACAGGTCTTTTCGGCATGGCCTTGCGCCATTACTTGTTGCTACAAACGGCACCATGTATAACCAGGTAGGCATAAAACTTAAAACGACAAATATTTTTTCGACGATGCAATCTGTTAAACAAATATTTGAGAAGTCAATTCCCGATTTTGTTTATGAATACAAATTTTTGGATGATAAAATTGCAGGTTTTTATAAACAGGAAAACCAGTTGGCCGCTTTGTACAAAATTTTTGCTGCCATTGCCATATTCCTTAGCTGTTTGGGATTATATGGTTTAGCCTCATTTATGACGGTGCAGCGCATAAAAGAAGTTGGCATCCGTAAAATACTTGGTGCTACCTCGGGCAGTATAGTTTATTTGTTTTCGAAAGAATTTGTCATACTCATTACAATTGCTTTTGCTGTTGCGGCCCCCATAGCATGGTATTACATGCACCAATGGTTACAAGCTTATGCTTACCGCATTAGCATTAGTTGGTGGTTACTTGCCGCAGGCGGCTTAGCTGCCATACTTATTGCACTTGTAACAATAAGTTTCCAGGCAATAAAAGCAGCAAAAGCAAACCCGGTGAAGAGCCTTAGAAATGAGTGATATAAAACTGGTTTCACAGTAAAGAGCTTGGATCATAAGCTGAGATCCGAGGTTTAGTTGACACATTTATGTGGTGCGTTCCGGGGTGAGATACGGAACGCATTTTTTTTACCGGCGCCGGCCCGGTTGCGTTATCTCGCACTAAAGTTTTCACATATTTGCCATCTTCAAAGTGCAGGAAAACCTATTTGGCAGCTATTTCACTACAGCAAGCTAAGTTTTATTTATATGTTCTATATCAGTTAGTTTCACATCATTAAAGTGTACCACCCCGTACCAGGGTGTTTCAGCCCGTACCACCCCGTACCACCCCGTTTCAGCCCGTGTCATGGTGTGCCAGGGTGTTTCATTGCCAGGTGGTACACACACTTTGTTGGTTATACAAAGTACCTGAAACGGGAAAACCACCCATTTTCAATCATAAGGCCGTTACCGCATGTTCACTCTTTATACAGAAACTAAAAGCTAATGACTGATTGTTAATTAAATACGTTCACCAAATGTGAAATTAGTTAATAGGTTCCTTATAAATCGGCTTTCCCGGGGTTTAGCAGGTAATCAAACTGCTCATAACCATTGTGAATAATAAATTTCAACCTTTCTTTAGGCCCGGCGATGTCTAACGACATTAAAGCCAGTGTTTCGGGCAGATTATCCCTTATTAGTTTCAGATCGGTAACGTGGGGCATTTCAATAAAAATATCATCTCCCTGTGCCTCAATTTTCCATCCGGGTAAGTTGGTGTGGTGCAATACCGTTAGCCATTTTTGTTGATAAACATTCATAATTGTGTTTTTACGCCACGCCTTTGGGGCGTTTTTTAATTTATCTCACTGAGCAAATAACATCCACGTGTGCATTCTGTTTTAAATGGACACGATCAAATCAAATTGGCCCCTTAAACAAACTTTTAAAGCCGGCGTTAATAGATTATGAAAAAAGTGATAACACGTACCTGGCACGGCTGTACAAAAGTCACCGATGCCGACATATACCTTAAATATGTTGAAGATACCGGCATCGCCGAATACAAAAACATCAAAGGCAACCTATCAGCCGAAATATGGCGAAAAACAGAAGGTGATGTTTGCCATTTCTGGACGGTTACCAAGTGGGATTCATTTGAATCAATTAAACTGTTTGCCGGCAAAGATTATGAAAAGGCCAGGTACTTTGAACAGGATGCCAATTACCTGCTGGAGTTTGAAGAATACGTACAGCACATGGAAACCTTTGTTTATTAAACACCGCACCACAACCCAATTGTTACACTACAGAACACTCAAATCTTTTCATTTTACAAATCTATTTTATAATATTGTAATGTATATACATTAACCTGCCGGTTATACCAATTATAAAAATTCAGATGAGTGCTTTTTTCCATTACATACTTGATCTTTTTAAAGGCTTTTTTGGCTGGGGCAGCTGGGGTAGCTTAACCGACATCATTAAATCGGGCAATTACAGCAGGCTGCTTACCTACGAAGGTTTCCAGGCTATGCTATTCCCTATCATGCCTTTTTTGTTGCTGCTTGAGATTATTCGCGGGGCGTTTTATAAACGTTTTAATGTTATCCATTATAAGCTGTCGTTTTTTTCGTTTGTTTTCAATTCCTTTATCGGCAGGTATTTTTCAATTGCCATGGTGGTGCTTTGTATAGGGTTGTTTGAAAAGTATGCCTTTTTCAAAACCCCGTTCACCTGGTATTGGTTTATATATGGCTATATTGTTTGGGAATTTGCCCACTTTTTGTACCACTATTTTGGGCATAAGGTTAGGTTGTTCTGGTGCCTGCACTCCACTCACCACGCGCCCGAAAGCATGAATATCGCCATCAGCAATGCGCATTTCTTTTTAGAGGCTCCGTATGCCGATTTTATCCGTACTACGGTTTGTATTTTGTTAGGCGTTAGCCCGGTTATGTTGGGCGTTATCATGTTTATTGATGGTTTCTGGGGCACCTTTATCCACATTGGCGAAAATGCGATGAAAGATGCCCGCCTGGGTTTCCTGAATAACATTATCCTTACGCCATCGCACCACCGTGTGCACCACGCCCGCAACGTAACCTATATGGATACCAATTTTTGCAACCTGCTCCCCATATGGGACCGTGTTTTTGGCACCTATCAAAACGAAGACCGCAACATCCCCATAGAATATGGCATCAGCCGCCCCATGATTAAAAACAGCTTCCTGGATGCCTATTTCGGCGAAATAGTAGCTTTAGCCAAAGATGTGTACAGGGCCCCCGGTATCAAAAATAAATTCCTGTACATCGTAATGCCACCCGGCTGGAGCCACACCGGCGACCATAAAATGACCACCGTTGTGAAGAAAAAATATTTTGAGGAGTTGGAGAAGCAGAAGATTGGGGAGAAGTCTAAAACTGAAAGTGTATTAATGTAATAGGGCGTAACCCCAACTGGTAGAAGTTGGGGTCGGGCTTTTTGCTCATACCGCACAGGCCTTAACCGCATTGGCCGGTATCCGCGCCAATCCCTTACGCAATCGTCTGAATCAGAATTTTCAGAATTTAAAAATGAACAGAATATTTGTCTGCGAAAGACTTACGAAGTTTTAAAACTTCGTAAGTCTGGGATTTTTTTAGGCTTCAGGCCCTCACAACAATTATTTCATTGCGCGTATACATCAGGTAAAACCTGAAAAAAATCGTTATGACGTGCAACGGATATAGTTAAACAAATGTTCTAAACTACCGTCATTGCGAGGTACGAAGCAATCCCGAACTATGTGGGACTTAGCATGTAGGGGATTGCTTCGTACCTCGAAATGACGTATGTTTAATATTGTCTCATCCAGCCCCTTCCATCTTGATTCTTGACTCTTGATTCTTGACTCTACGTCCCCCCCCTATTCCAGTATCTCCGCTATCTCATCAAACCCTTTTTCCCTCGCTAAATCTGCGGGGAGTTTGCCGCCTTCCATGCGGGTATTAATTTCGGCGCCGTTTTCCAGTAATAATATCAACAGTTCCAGGTTGCCGTTTTGAGCAGCCGTGTGCAGCGGTGTGGCCCCTGCCTGCTGTTTTATATTGATAAGGGCTCCGTTTTCAATCAGCATCCTGGCTATCGGGGTATAGTTGCCCGCACAAGCCGAATGTAAAGGATATACATGGAACCCGTTGTTTGACGGCCGGTTTACATCGGCCCCTTTTAGTACCAGGTAGCGGGCCACATCATAGTGGCCAAAATAGCAGGCCAGCCCAAGGGCGGTAAAGCCATCGTCGGCATAATCATCAAGCGAGTTGGGTTTGTCATAAACAAGGTTGGCAATCAAATCCAGCTTACCGGCAGCGGCGGCCTCAAACATGGAAAGCTCGCCGGCGTATTTTAACAACAACTCGGTTACACCGGGCTTTTTGTAATAGCATGACAACATCAGCGGCGAAACCCGCTGGCTGGTTAATGTTGTGGCCAGCTTCGGATTTTGGGCAAGCAGTTGTGCCAGTCCGGTTAAATTGGCAGTAGCAATGTACTCTTCAACCTGTTCTATACTCATTATCTGCACATAAATAAAGGCAAAACCTACGCGTTGAACGTAAAGCGCACCATTGTTTCAATTATACTAAAAAAATAAAAATACGCCTAAATATTTGTTTAATCTGCTAACTTTATATTTCAACACTTAGTATTTTTGGGGTGGTTGATGAGGGTAATGTTAAGTCATAAGTAATTAGTTGCAAGCCATAAGTTTGATTGTCATTTTTGACTTTGAACCTACGATTTTGGGCTAAAGACCCGCGATTAAATGCTTTTGACTTGGCAGTAGATAAAAATTTATATGTTGTTTTTGCAAAGTTTACATAGGTGAAATTTTATGTAAGTTTGCAGTTAAAGGATGTTACATCAGGATGCCGGTAAAAGCAAATCAGTTTAAATCAAATAGTTTTAAGGACGATAATCAGCCACGCCAACCAGGCGGCAGGGCCGATAAAGAGAAGGAAGCAAAAAAACTGCTCCCTAAAATGCCCCGCTTTGATATGGAAAATGGGCGTGGTGTAAAAATAGCGGGCTTATTTTCGCTTCTATTGGCTATTTATTTCCTTATCGCCTTTACATCGTACCTGTTTACCTGGCAAGAAGATCAAAGTTATATTTCAACAACCAATGGCGGCTGGCATAACCTGGCCACCGGCAAAACCGTACAGGAAATTGCCGATACCGGTACGCCGCATATTGCCCAAAACTGGCTGGGTAAATTTGGCGCACTGCTAAGCAACCAATTTATTTATGAGTGGTTTGGGGTAGCATCGTTCTTGTTTGTATTTATATTTTTTGTTTTGGGGTATCGCCTGCTGTTTAAGGTAAGGCTTTTTTCGCTCTCTAAAACAATTGCTTACTCCATTTTCAGTATCGTATTCATCTCAACAGCCATAGGCTATTTTCACGCGTTTATTATAGATTATCCTCATTTTTTAGAGGGCGGCTTCGGCTATTGGAGCAACCGGTTACTTGATGCCCAGATAGGCCCGGCAGGTACCGGCGGCCTGCTGGTATTCGCGGCACTTACGGTATTGATTATAGCCTATAACATCGATTTTAAAATACCATCCCGCAAGGAAAAAAAGGTAGCCCCGATAACTGTTGACGAAGTATCACCCGAGCCTGTTGAGCTGATTGACGACGAAATTGACCTGCCTGTTGAATGGCCCCGCGGCAACCATGTAAAAGATATCCCCCTAAGCCCGGTTAATGTTGTTAAACCCGAACCTATAAAACAGCGGCCGTTGGAACAAACCCCGCTTTATCATGAGCCCATTGTTTTAACACCTACAGGAAGCAAAACAGGATCAGAAGAAGAGGGACTTCCCCTGACCATCGATATTAATCGCCCGCTCCCTGAATTAAGCGTTGAAAAGGCCGACGATTTAAAAGCGCAGGAACTGGTAAACCAGTTTGGCATCTATGACCATCGCCTTGACCTTGCTACCTACAAATTTCCGCACCTCGATTTGCTGGAAAACCATGGATCAAATAAAATTTCGGTTAATGCCGAAGAGCTGGAAGCCAACAAAAACAAAATTGTTGAAACGCTGAACCATTATAATATCGAGATTGATAAAATAAAAGCCACCATTGGCCCAACGGTTACCCTATACGAAATTATACCGGCACCGGGTGTCCGCATCTCCAAAATCAAAAACCTGGAAGATGATATCGCTCTGAGCTTAGCCGCTTTAGGTATCCGTATCATCGCGCCTATGCCTGGTAAGGGAACTATTGGTATCGAGGTGCCTAATCAACACCCCGAAATGGTATCGATGCGGTCGATCCTGATGACGGAGAAATTCCAGAACACAACGATGGATTTGCCTATCGCCTTGGGTAAAACCATATCAAATGAGGTTTTTATAGCCGATTTGGCCAAAATGCCCCACTTGCTGGTTGCAGGTGCTACCGGCCAGGGTAAATCGGTTGGTATCAATGCGATATTGGTTTCTTTATTATTTAAAAAACACCCCGCCGAGCTGAAATTTGTACTGGTTGACCCCAAGAAGGTGGAGCTTACACTTTTCCGCAAGATAGAAAGGCACTTTTTGGCCAAACTGCCCGATGAAGCCGACGCTATTATTACCGATACCAAAAAGGTGGTGAACACCCTTAACTCGCTTTGTATCGAGATGGACCAGCGTTATGACTTGCTGAAGGATGCACAGGTACGTAACCTGAAAGAGTACAATGCCAAATACGTTAACCGCAAAATAAGCGATCCCGAAAAGCACCGTTACCTGCCATTTATTGTACTGGTAATTGATGAGTTTGCCGATTTGATGATGACCGCCGGTAAAGAGGTAGAAGTGCCCATAGCCCGTATTGCCCAGCTGGCCCGCGCCGTAGGGATACACCTGGTTATTGCAACGCAACGGCCATCGGTAAACATTATTACGGGTACTATTAAAGCCAACTTCCCGTCAAGGCTGGCATTCCGGGTGCTATCTAAAATAGATTCACGCACTATTTTGGATGCAGGCGGCGCCGACCAGCTGATTGGCCGCGGGGATATGTTATTTTCGACCGGTAGCGACCTTATCCGCCTGCAGTGCGCGTTTGTGGATACACCCGAAGTTGAGGCCATATCTGATTTTATAGGTAACCAGAAGGGCTACCCTACCGCCATGTTACTGCCAGAATACCTTGGCGAAGGCGAAACCAGCAGCCCTAAAGAATATGATCCGGATGACCGTGATCCGATGTTTGAAGAAGCCGCACGTTTGATTGTATTGCACCAGCAAGGATCAACATCGCTCATTCAGCGTAAAATGAAACTGGGATACAACCGCGCCGGCCGGATTATCGACCAGTTGGAAGCCGCCGGCATTGTTGGCGCCTTTGAAGGCAGCAAAGCCCGTGATGTACTTTACCCCGACGAATATAGCCTTGAACGCTACCTGGAAACCCTTCAAAAAGCCAAAGATTAAACCAAATACAATAAATATGCTCTAAACCAATAACTATTAACATGAATAGTTGTTGATGATAAAACAAACATGAAAAAAACAATTTTATACACCCTGTTAGCGCTAACGATCTGCACCAATGCTTTTGCCCAGAAAGACGCCCAGGCTAAAGCGATTTTAAACCAGGTAAGCGCCAAATACAAATCATACGATCTTATTAAAGCCGATTTTTCTTTCACACTTGATAACCAGCAGGCCGGCGTAAAAGAAACCCAGACAGGTACCTTGATATCCAAAGCCAAAGCCGGCAAGTACAAGGTTACCTTATATAGCTCGGCGACAGCAAAGGATGTAGATAAAGAGATCATCAGCGATGGCAAAAGCCAGTGGACTTACCTTAAAAAAGATAAAGAAGTGCAGGTGGGCGATGCCGGTAAAGGCGGTGATGGTTTAAGCAATCCTTCGCAAATTTTCACCATCTATGAAAAGGGCTACAAATACCTTTACACAGGCGAACAAAAAATTGCCGGCAAAGCATACCAGGCTATCGACCTGACGCCTGAAAACGAAAAAGCGAGCATTTTTAAAGTGCGCCTATTGGTTGATAAAGCCAAAAAACAGATCTACAGCGCTCTTTTATTCGATAAAAACGGCAACAAATACAACTATGTTGTGAAGAGCTTTACCCCCAACGCTCCCGTTGCCGACAGCACCTTTGGCTGGGACGCAAAAGCACACCCCGGCGTTGAAGTGGTGGACTTGAGGTAAATCTTTTTAGATGTGAGATATTAGATTTGAGATATGAGACTTATAAAGAGCGGTGATTAGGATCATCGCTCTTTTTTTTATCGATATGTTCGAAGAAGAAATGAGGTCTCAAAAACTTCCTCCTCGGGGAGGGGTGTGATGGTCACGAGCGCAAAGGCAGGGAGGGGTTTGTACGCGCGATGAGTTGTAAAGCGACTTGAACGCCTGATTTAACCCCTACCTCCTCCTTCCCCAAGGAAGGAATCGCACATTCCCCGCCTTTTTTGAGTCTCCCCGGCACATGATCAAATTCATAATGTCATAGAAAGTTAGTTCAATTCTTCCAGCCTGCGCAATACAGCCGCCACCCGTTCATCAACCGTAGTATCCCCTTCGATAAGCAACAAGGGCTTTTTAAGGTTTTTCATCCAGTTTTGGTGTACCTGCAAGGTGCGGCCATCGGTGGTATTATCGTCGTAGCCGTTGGCCCAATCTAAAAATTCATGATAAAAGGCGGCGCGTTCCGGGTTGGTGTATATCTTATCGCCATAACGTTCAAACTCACGTTTTTTGAGCCTTTCCATTCTTACTGCGTTTGGGATATATAAAAATACCGAGAGGTCGAAATCCCAGTTATTATTCCAGTTGACTATCGAACCGCTTAGTATCCAGTTTTTGTGGGGGGCTGTATCAAGGTTAAGCATGGCATTTCGTTCTTCCGGCTTTCGCCTAATGGTGAACGGGGTTTCTGATGGCATCCAAAAGTATTCATCGCCATCAAAAGCTGGGTAACCAAGCGCCTTACCCAGGGCTTTCCCCAAAGTGGTTGAACCGGAGCCCGATGCTCCAAAAATATTGATCTGCATTACAATACACCCTTTACCCGATCGGCTGTGTCCTCACAGCCGTTTTTTCGCGAGGATATAGTTGGCTGTAGGGACACAGCCAACGGGATAGACATTTTTCATTAGTTATACCATTTCCCCCCTCCGACTGTGTCCCCACAGCCAGCCTTGCCGCCAAAAAGCTTATTTATTTTCCTCTTTCTTCACTTCAGTCTTAGGCGCGCGCTTATCAGGCATAGGGCCACGTTTGTAGATGATAAGGCCATTTAGGAAATTGCGTAGGATCTGGTCGCCGCAGGGTTTAAAGTTGGGGTGATCGTCGGCCCGGAAAATGGCGCCCAGTTCAGTTTTGGTAATCCGGAAGTTGGCCAGTTCCAATACCTTTACAATATCATCGTCGGTAAACTTCATAGCTACCCGCAGCTTTTTCATGATATCATTATTGCTCATACTATTGGTATTAAATTATATCGAAATGTCTATTTTAACTTTTTTATTTTTAATCTTTTCGGCCTTAATCTGCTGTACAACTTTTTCAATTTTGTTGCGCTTCACGGCGGCATATGAGGTGTAATCCAGTACCTCTATCAGGCCTACATCATCTTTATCCAACCCGCCTTTTTTTAGCAGCAAACCAACAATATCTATTTTATTTACCTTGTCTTTTTTACCGGCAGCTACATAAAGCGTTGCCCAGGGCGATGGCTTGGGTACCACAGGATGTTCGGGCAATTCCTCAACCTCCGGCATCTCTTTCAAATAGGATGGCTTTTCATCGGACGCCAATAACAGGTACGATGTGCCTTTGGCATGCATACGGGCAGTGCGGCCGTTGCGGTGCAGGTAAGCTTCTTCGTTGTGCGGCAGCTGGTAGTGTACCACATGTTCAATTTCGGGGATATCCAGCCCGCGCGACGCCAGATCCGTGGTGATAAGCAAACGGTGGCTGCCGTTCCTGAATTTTAGCAGGGCTCGTTCCCGGTCGTCCTGCTCCATGCCACCGTGAAAAATATCGTGTGGCAGGCCCCTGTCGTATAATAAATCGCTGATGCGTTCAACAGCTTCGCGATGGTTACAGAAAACAAGTGTGGCCTGGTCGCCTATTTTGCAAATCAATGCAAACAAGGCATCCAGTTTGTCGGCGGCTTCGGCTATTACAGCTTTTTGTTTAATGTCGGGTTTGTTGGTGGCATTGGCCAGGTAATCCAATTCTATTGGCCTCACCATGCCGGTAAATGAAGGGATCTCGTCCATTTTGGTGGCCGATGTCAGCATCCGCTTTTTGATGTTGGGCATTTGCTTAATGATAAAAGCCATATCTTCCTGGAAACCAAATTCCAGCGCCTTATCAAACTCATCCAATATCAAGGTATGTATCGTATCGGTACTAAAACTGTGGCGGCGCAGGTGGTGAGCTATGCGGCCCGGCGTACCTATAAGCAAGGCCGGCGGCTGCGAAAAATTATTGCGCTCAATTTTAACCGGGTGGCCGCCATAGCAGCAGTTAACTTTAAAGCCGCTGCCGATAGTCCGGAAAACCTGTTCAATCTGCAAGGCCAGTTCGCGCGATGGTACCATAATCAATGCCTGCACCGTAGGAATATTGGCATCCAGCAAACCCAGCAAAGGCAATAAAAACCCGAGCGTTTTACCAGAGCCGGTTGGCGATAGCAAGATCACATCGCTTTTTTTGGCCGCGTTGATGGCTGCCTCCTGCATCTGATTCAGGGCTGTTATCTTAAGGTTTTCGAGCGCTTGCTTTATCATTGTGGGGCAAAGATAAGGTAAAAGCCCCATCCCCCGGTTGTGAAAGGTAAAACCGAGATAAATAGTTCAATAATCAACCAGGCAGTTGTTATTTCGAGGCCGCGTTATTTCAAAATCTGAAAAAATCAATACCTTTATAACAACGGCCAACACTGCCTTATCATATGAATACTTACCAATTTAAACAAACTGGCGGCGGCAATTACGCTTCCTTACGGGCAACCTGGCCTTTTGCAAAACTGACAGTGAACGAAACCCAGCTGAGCTTAAATATCTCGTTATGTACGCTGCATTTCAGGCCGGCTGATCTGATATCAATCGAACCATCTGATAGCGGCGGCATCCGCATAAACCATACTGTAAATAATTATAGAACACCTGTTATATTTAAATCATTTGGTGACGCGCGTGAGTTGATGGAACAGATAGCGCGAACCGGTTTCCTGAATAACAAATCGGCATTGCCGCCAGATGTTGAAGCCAACATCCTTAATTTACAAGCCCAGGGGGGCTTCGCCATAAAGCTGCCGGCTATAATATTAATCATAATTGGTTGGAATGCTATTTTACTGCCCAATTTTTATCGCGTTATTGTATTAAAACAAGACCAATACTTTCACACCGGGCCACGACTTTCATCAGTGTATATGATCCTGATTTGTTTGGGTCTAATTTTTATAGCGCCTTTCAGGGAGTTGATTTTAAAAGAAGGCCGCACGTTGGATGATGTCAAATTATTTGTCTGTTTTATATTAGCACTATGCATTGCTACGCTTATCATTTCATCAATTATTCCCACCATGGCTGCTTAAGTATTTCGTTTAGCCTGAAAATTATAAGTAAAAATGAATTGGAAACTCATCCTGCAACTAACACTATTCGGGCTGGTAATGGGCCCTGCTACGGTATACATTATCCCTTCACATTGAAGCACTTTTTTGGCTGCCTATATTTATACTTTGTGCTTATTTAATTGCTAAACATTGTGTAGCGCTCTATTTTTTAAATGGCTTTATGGTAGGCGTCATCAACGCCGTTTGGATAACGGGCGCACACCTTATATTATTCGATACTTACCTGCTCCGTCATGGTTCAGAAGCAGTTTTGTACCATTATGAAGCAATACCCATGCCGCCTAAAGCAGCGATGATTGTGTTGGGAATATTTTCTGGACTGGTCTCGGGGTTAATACTCGGGCTATTTGCTTTTTTAGCGTCAAAATTTGTTAAACGCAAACCAACAGTCATATAGCCATGCCTACAAACCTGGAAAGTTTTTACATACAACAGGACGAACCTTTAAGGAGTTATTTTATCAGTTTGCGGGATATCATACTGCAACACGATAAAGACATTACCAACGCCTGGAAATTTAATATGCCTTTCTTTCTATACAAGGGAAAAATGTTTTGCTATATCTGGACGCATAAAAAACGACAACAGCCCTTTATCGGTTTCAGTGAAGGCAAACGGATGGAACACCCCGGCCTTACTTTCGAAAACCGGTCGCGGATAAAAATAATGATATTGGATGCAGGGAAAGAGCTGCCTGTAAATACAATTAAACAGGTTTTGGATATGGCAATTGAATTGGTAAAACGGGATTTATAAGATGGAACAAAACTATAGCCTACAATGGCTGACCGATAAATTTGAAAACGGCGACAATATTAAATACCTGTTCTTCTGGGGCCACCGGAGCAAACGGGCCGGAATTGATAAATCGTGTTTTAGCCAATGGTTTGAATTGCCCTTTGTGGTTGATGGCATTACCTACAAAACTGCCGAACACTGGATGATGGCCAACAAAGCCATGTTGTTTGGCAATCCAAAAATCAGCGACAAAATAATTGCCGCCAACAGCCCCGGTGAAGTAAAAGAGTTAGGCAGGCAGGTTTTGGGGTTCGACGAAATTATATGGGCACAAAAACGGTTTGAGATAGTTGTTACCGGCAATATCCACAAGTTTAACCAGCATCCCGAATTCGCCGAATACCTGATAAATACCAGCGACAGGGTATTGGTAGAAGCCAGCCCGGTAGATACCATTTGGGGTATTGGCCTTGCGCAGGATGATGAACGAATAAATGATATCTACAGCTGGCGTGGACCAAACTTATTGGGTTTTGCATTAATGGAAGTGAGGGATTTTTTAAAAGGCGTTAAGCAGTAGTGTATGCCTACCCCACTTGATAATTTCTACCTTCAACAAACCGAACCGGTAAAAAGTTGCCTGTTGGCCCTGCGCCGGATTATACTGAAACAGGATGCCGATATAACCGCGGCCTGGAAATATGGGATGCCATTTTTTTGCTATAAAGGCAAAATGTTTTGCTACCTGTGGGTGCATAAAAAATTGCTGCAGCCTTATATCGGCATTGTTGAAGGCAAACATTTTGATCATCCCGGGCTGATCATCGAAAAACGGGCACGCATGAAAATTATGCTTTTTGATGCCGATGAGGATTTGCCGGTTGAAACTATTGAGGCAATTTTGAAGCTGGCTATTGACTTGTATAAAACGGGCGTAATAAAGATCAGGTAAATAAGTTATAGTGTTACTTAAACATCATGAAGAAAATTTTACTACTTCTGTTATCGATCTGTATTGTAGCCATCTCTTGCAAACCACAACACAAAACGGGATACGGATCTCCGTTGGTGGTATTGACAGAAACCAATCCATGGCTAATGGTTGTGGGGTCCGATTCACCTACTATCGCTATCTACGAAAACGGGCAAGTGATTTACAAAAAACCGGCAGATGATAAAGCCGAATACTACGAGGTTAATCTAAGCCATGAGGACCTGTTGCAAACCATTAATAACCTGGGTATCAGTGATTGTTTGAAAAAACTACCTAAACACATCGACGTTTCTATAGCAACGGATCAGCCTACTGCTAAATTGTTTCTTAATCTCGATTCTGTGAAAATCATTAGCGTCTACGGACAGTTGCGTTGGGCGCCCGACCGCGATAAAGCGCCAGCCTGTTTTATTAATGTTTTTAATAACCTTATCAAATATCAACATGGCGGGGCTAAAGAATGGTTGCCGGATAGTATTGAGGTGATGCTGACAAACTACAGCCATTCTCCCGAAAAACCATTGGCCTGGCCAGCTGCGTGGCCCGATCTCAAAAACAAAACAACCATAAAAAGGGGCGACGATTTATATAGCGTTTACCTGGATAAAAAATACTTTCCGGCTTTCATCAAACTAAACTCGTCCTTAAAAGAAAACCAGGCTGTTTTAGTTAACGGACAAAAGCTTTCGGTTTCGTACCGGATACCTTTTCCTAATTTGAAGTAACCTGCCCTCCTGATGCCCAAATCATGGGCTTAAGTACTATTCCTAAGGGTCGGTTCATCGGCTTCCTGGTTAAAGTATATCAGGCCACGCCGGCGCGCGGTCGTGGTAACTACCTACTTGGTTAATATACAAGATATATGAAAGTACTATATTGCCCCCGAAATATATAACCTTATATCATGACCAAAATCACATTGTTTGCATTTTTGCTCCTTTCATTTTTGGGTTGCTTAAATGTTGGCGCTCAACAAACAGCCCCGCGGGTAAAGTTCACTGAAATCACTTTTGGCCCGGCAACATCAACAACAGTTTTTAAAGAAGAGATGCCTGGTTCACCATCGGGTGATCATTCCATTATTGCAAATCAGGTATTCGGTAAAAAGACAAACAGAATTGAGGCTAAAAAAGGAACCCAATTTGGTGTTGAATATAAAATAACCGGAAAGCATGGCAATATTGCAAGGTTAGATATTGAATGGGTTTTCCCCGCAGAGATTGTAGACACTGCGAAAAAAGAATCATTTAAAAGTGTAAGGTACCCAATCGATATAGCCGTAAATGCAACCGATGCAAGCACCTACGCACTCGATAATGACTTTGAAGTAATAAAAGGCACCTGGCAATTGAATATCTATTACGCCGATAAATTGATTTATACCCGCAAATTTGAGCTTTACTAAGCACTGCAATTTTCATTTTGAAGCAAGCGCTGTGCCTGTAATTAAATTAATTGAGTAATTTACAACCATTAATTAATTGCACACACTAAAATAGTTTAATGTACTGGTACGAAGAAGATATAAAGCAGCTTGAAAAAGTTAGCAGGAACAAGGAATACGAACCCGAAACTATTTTTTATGGCAGTTCGTCGGTAAGGATGTGGACAAGCCTTAAGGACGATTTTAAGGAATTAAAACCCACAAACCTGGGTTTTGGCGGCTCGACACTGGCTGCCTGCGTTTGGTTTTTTGACCGGGTAATGGAAAGCTACAGCCCCAAAAGACTGGTAATATACGCCGGCGACAACGATTTGGGCGATGGCCGCCATCCCGAAGAAGTTTTTATATTTTTTCAGCAACTGGTTGCCAAAGTGCATCACCGTTTTGGTGATTTGCCCTGCTATTATGTTTCATTAAAACCAAGCCTTAGCCGGTGGAACATCATTGATAAATTTAAATATGCCAATAATCTTATCGAGACCGAAATTGTTAAAAATACCAACAACTGGCGATTTATTAACATCTATAAAGAGATGATTGACGCCAAAGGCTACCCTAAAAAAGAATATTTTGTAGGCGATGGGCTGCATTTAAGCCCGCTTGGTTACCAGTTATGGAAACAGGTTATTACAGCTAATATTAACAAATAAGCATTACCATTTATTTAATTTTGATTAACATTTGTTTTGGAAATTTCGCAGCAAAAGGCCGGGCCACAAATGAACAGAGGATACCACAAATGGTTTAGCGCCAATTTACATCGTACTATGGAGCTATTGGTATTTGGTCATGCAGGCAGGGCCGTGTTATTTTTTCCCACCCGGATGGCGCGGTTTTATGACTACGAAAACTGGGGGATAGTTGAAGCGCTGCAAACCAAAATTGAAAATGGCGAGCTGCAGCTTTTTTGTGTAGATAGTATTGATACCGAAAGTTTTTATAACCACTGGGTGCATCCGGCCACACGTATAGCGCGGCATTTGCAATACGAACAGTACATTCTTACCGAGGTTTTACCCTTCATGCAAAACCAAAATGGCGGCGATTACTTTGAAGTTGCCGGGTGTAGTATGGGATCATTCCATGCCATCAATATAGCTATGAAACACCCATCTGTTTTCAAGAAAGTAATATGTATGAGCGGGCGTTTTGATCTTACGCTGCAAATAGACGATTTTAAAGATCTGTTTGATGGCTATCGCGATGAGGATATTTATTTTAATATGCCCCAGCAATTTATGGCCAACCTGCATGATGGAGCCATTTTAGATGCCATTCGTAAAATCGAGATCATTATGGCAGTGGGCGAAACAGACCCATTTGTACACAGCAACCGCGACTTTAGCGACTTGCTTACAGGCAAAAGCATTCCACACCAATTATACATTTGGGATAATTATGCGCACCGGCCACGATATTGGAAGCAAATGGTGAATTTGTATTTATAAAAGAATATACCATCTTCAGGTTTAACCACCGTCACTCACGGGGCTTTTTTCTTTTCGGCAAAAATCAAAATTACGTTTGAAGCAATTTATTTAAAAAAGTAACTGAGATGCAGCAAAGCTGCAAATTTGGTTCCGGCAGTAAAAGCAATCCCATCAACCGGTGCCTGGTTTTTTAACCGGGTAACCGTTTCAAACTGGGTTTCTTTCCACTGCACATTAAACAGGTTATTTATGGTTAAGCCAATTTCGTATTTGGGCCTGGTATAATTTAATACCAGGTCGTTGATAAAATAACCTTTGGCAACCAGGCTATAGTCGGCATTCGCCGCGCGGTCAGCCAGATACCGGTAGCGCAAACTGCCGTTGAAGCCGTTTTTAAAAGTGTAGTTTATACCGCCGGTACTACTCCAAACCGGTGCTAAAGGAATATAATTTGCTCCGGCCGGGTCGTCCAGCGACCTGCCGTGGGCGTAATTTACATCTGCGTCGAAATACAGGGATTTAAGCGGCTGGTAACGGCCAGACAGGTCTAAACCAATGCGGCGGGTGCGGCCGCTAAATTCTACCGAACCTCCATCGCCTGCGTATACATATTCTTTTTGCAGGTAACTATACCACAACGCAGCGTTGAACAACAGGTTTTTGGCCGGTTTAAATACCGTACCCAAATCGGCACCATATGCTGCGGGCAGGGTTTGCAAACCTCCCTGCGCAACTACCACCCGGGTATCATTAGAATGGAAGCCTTTGCCGGTTAATAAATACAATTCGGTTTTATCGTTAACACGGTAGTAAAAATTCAGCTTGGGACTAACTATATTATTATTGGCGGTATACACACCGATACCATTAAGCGTACTATCAGTGGCCAGTTTATTGTTATACCTGTAATAAAACTGATCAAACCTTACCCCTGCGTTCATCGAGAATTTTGAACTGAATTGAAATGTTTCACCCAGGTAGGCTCCGGCACCCAGTTCGGTAATATCACCCAATTTAACCGGATCGATAACCGTGAAGTTGTTGACGGTATGCGATAATTCTGAACCTTTGGTCATATCCAGCCGGGTATTAATTCCCGCTTCCGTTGTCAGTTTAGTATTCCCAATATAGCCTTCATGCTGGTAGCTGCCGTTATAGCCATACAAATTGCGTGTTTCCCGCTGACGGATCTCGTCACCGTTAACTGTATCTACCAGGTAAAATGTAAAATTGGTATGCAGGTCAAATTTATAGCGCGAATAGTAGAGTTGGTTTTTGACGATGTCATGATTCGACAGCCGGGTTAAAAGCTGTGCGTTCAAGTTGGTACGCGAGGTTACTCCGCCCTCGTTGGGGTCAAGTGCGCCGTAAAACCCGATGGTGCCATCGCTTACCGCGCTTTCCGGGATCTGCCCGGATGCTTTCCATGCGCTATAGAAAGTGGATGCACTAACGGTTAGCCAGTTGTTGGCGTTTAGCCGGCCATGATATTTGGTAAAAAAGTTAAAGCGTTTAAAATGTTGCGGGTTATCAAAATAACTGTCGCTGTACCGGTATTCCGAAGCGGCATACCAGGACTGGTTATTGGCTTTAGCTTTTTGGCCAAGCAGGTTAACCATGCCGAACACCCTGTAGGTATTAAACTGTCCGCCTTCTATTTTAACCTGGTTAGCGTCAATCGCGTTGGCAGTGTTAAAGTTCACAAAGCCGGTCACGGCCAGGTCGCCTTTATCCACATTATACATCCCTTTTTGATAGTTGGTGCTTTCTATCGTTTCGGGGATAATAAAATGACTGTCGGCATAACCCTGGCCATGTGCCTGCGAAACCATATTTACCGGCATATAATCAACGCTCAAATTGATATCGGTACCATGGTCATTATCAAAACCGCGCAGAAAAATCTGTTCGGCTTTACCGCCGCCCTGGTGCTGGCCTATGAACAGGCCTGGCACTATACGCAGCATCTCCTGCGAATTAGCTACTCCCCTCATTTTGATGTCAGTCTCGCTGATGACTTTATAAGGGTTGGCCGCATTGGCCGTTATAATCACATCGCTCAGCTGTGTTTGCTGCTGGCTAATAACAATTACCTGTCCGTTCCTGAAATCACTTAGCAGCAAGGTTTCTTTTTGATAGCCAATTGCAGTTATAGAAATAGTTTTAACTGATACAGGTATGCTTTGATAAAAGAATCGGCCTGTTTCATCAGTAATACCGGTTTTGTTCCCCGGTTGCAGCATAATAGTTACACCTTTTAACGGAACTTGTGTGGCACTGTCAATTACCCTGCCTGTTAAATGACTTGTTTGCGAAAACGAGTGACGGCTACAAATTAACAGAACAGCGATAAGCAGGCAACTACGCATAAAATGAAAGGGTTATTAAACAAACAGCGCTTTTTTAAATCGGGCCGATAGAAATGCGGTAACAGAAAATATTGCGACAGCAAATACTAACCACAATTCGTAGCTGGTAAATTTTAGTATCACCTGGGTAATCAGGTTAGGCTGATTGAAAACCCTTTCGGCCATCCAGGCCAAAGCCGCTACACCAGCCAGTATGGCGGCGCCGGTTCTGAAAAAAGGATAAACCAACGTCCTGCTCATCAGCATCAGCCATGGAACGATAATGGCGATTACAAACAACTGCATCACTTCGATACCAATATTAAAGCCAAGGATGCTTAGCGTCAATGTGAGGGCAGTCAAATTAAGATTAGACAAAACCGAAGCAAATGCCAATCCGTGTATAAGCCCGAAACCTGCTGCTACCAGGGCCTCCCTGCCAGGAAATATAGGATAGATGGCATGTACCGCCGAAACCAGGATAGAAACGGCGATCAATACTTCTACCAGTTGCGCGGGGAGGCTGAGCCAACCTAAAGCTCCCAATAGCAAGGTAACAGAATGACCGATGGTAAACGCCGTTACAATTTTTAATAAGTTCCTGAGGCTGCATTTAACGCCGCCAAAACCACCCCAATGCTTTTTAACAGGTAAAAGCATAGATGGCAGCAATAGCACAATCAGGAACAACAGGTGATCGGTTCCCTCCTTGATGTGCTGCATGCCTAAAGCAAGCATGCTATTGAAACCTTTAAACCAGCTTCCCTGCTGTAAATTTATTTCCAAAGGATATATCACGTTATCTTTGGTATTCCAGCTGATTACCATTGCATCTGCCGACGAGGTATTTAAATTTCCTGCCTCCCAATCGCTGCGGATAGAAACAAGGGCTGCATGGTTAACAACCTGGTGCATAATCACATCATAATCGAGCATAAACTTCCGGGTACTCTCGCCCGGCAGCGGTATGATAACTACCCTGGCAACTACTTCCCAATAATCGATGCCGTTCTCGATGTATTTTCCTTTGTCCATCCTCAAAGCTTCTACTTCAACATTCCATGGAGTAGCTTTTTTTGTGTAGGCATGAATGTGGGCTTTGAGGTATTCTGTTAATTGAGGCCCGAATTTTTCGATAAGCGTTTCCGGATTTTTAGATATATTGTTGCCAAAAGCAAGTTCCAGTTCTGATAGCGGCATTTGCAGCTCAAGTGCAACCCTATGAGGACTTGCATCTAAAAAAACAAGCGTATTTGGCGTTTGATGCGCGGCGGCAATTGTTGACCTTAATGCTGTAACAGCAAAAATAGTTGCAAAAATAAACAGCCGCCAACTGTTTTTATGGCGACTGTTTATTGAAAAAATGTTACACATAATTTCTATTTTTTTTATAAACCTATGTAATCACGGGTATGGTCCCTCATAACAGTATGGTAGTGAATTCCCGAAAGCACCACACCTGTTTGGCAAATAAACTCTATCCAAACACTTGGCCCATCTATCCTGACGTAATCGGTATTGGTTGTTAAAAATGAGCTGGCCGTACCGGCAACGGCAGAGGTATTGCTGGCATATGTAACATATGTATCTGCAAGCTCATTTTGATAAATTGTAGTAAAGGCGGCGGCGGCAGTAGCGTCCACATCGTTGATCCATGGCATCATGGCTGCCAGCACTTTTGCCTGTGCCGCACTGCTCAACGCGCTTACTTTAATTCCCTGTTTGGTGGTTGGGAATGTATTGGTGGTTGAACCAGGTACCATCAAACAGTCGGAAAAAGTACTGGATATTTTTGCCGAAGCCAGCTCTGTACTTGTGAAAGAGCCCAGCATTTCCTGCATTGCCGTATGCTCTGATTCCAGCGGGCCGCTATAAGTAGTTCCGCTTAAAGTAAATGATCCTTTTGGTTCTACTCCCTGGTGCAAAGGTGTAATGCTGGTAACACTGCCTGCGTCATAAGTAATATTTTGCGCGTAATGGTGGCCACCAATCTGTAGCATCCACTTTCCGGTTGTACTTGGGGTTCCCAAAAATGCGATAATATAGTTACCTGAAGAATAGCCGGAAGCAGTTTGCCCCAGGTAATCATCGGCCGCCATAATTTGTGAAAACTCGTCATAACCTTCACCGCTACTTGTACCGAAGGCTGCCGCTGCAACAGCTTTTGCAGCCGCTAATTGTGTGGCGGTTAAGCTGCTAAATGCTAATCCGTTTCTGCACGAAACCCCACATGGCAGATTCGACCATCTTTTGGCATTGGTAAGGTTCAGCGTAAGTACAACAGTTGACTGCTGCGCAGTGGTAAGCGTTGCTAAAAAAGCATTGGCTAAGCATACTACTTTTGATGCGGTGGTGGCCGATGTAGAGCACCCTGTGGTTGTTGTACTTGCGGCATTTACAGTAACTGCAAAACTGCACGTTTGCCCGCCGAAGGTAATAGCAAAAGAAGCAGTACCGCTCGACGCTGGTGTACCTGCAATAGCATAGGTAATGTTGCCCGCCCCGCTGGCTAATGTACCAGCGGCTAAAGTTGCTGTTAGCCCGGTAACCCCCGTTGATGAGATAGCGGTACCCGCGGCATAAGTTTTCCCGTTTCCGCCCGTATACGGAACCGTTGCTGTTCCGGTAAATGCAGTTGACGCATAAGCCGTTCCTGAAATTGTTGCGCTGGCACAAGTTAAAGCACTTACAGACGCCGTAGTTGTAGTGGTGCCGGAATCGCTGCTGCTTTTTTTGCAGGCCTGGATCACCAGCAATACGCTTAGGCTGATGGCCGGTAATAAGATAAATAATTTAGTTTTCATGAGTTAACTATTTGTTAAATTGATAAATACACAGGTGTTTTTTAAACCCAGCGTAAACGTAGCGGCAAACCATAATTTAAAACAGGGTGTATAGATGAATGGCCTTTTTTTAGTGGTGAGTGGGCTATTGTTGCTCAAACCCTGTATAATTTCAAGTCATGTTGCCGGGGTCAATAAGGGGGAAAACAACTGTTAAACTGTATATTTGCCATTTCATCTATACATTCAAGTCAATCACCGATGTTTTTATTTTCATGCCGGACTGATTGTGTTACTTTACCTCTATGTCAAAAATTAAAGCTATTTCCATCATCCTGCATTTTGCCGGCTGGGTTATGCTCATGGCCATCCCGCTCATATTTCTGCATAGAGGCGGCAGCTTTGACGGTGACATCGTCCTTTTGCAAAGCCCCGACTATTGGTTATTCGGACTTACTTTTATGGTGGTTTTTTACAGCAACGCCTACTTTTTTGTTCCGCGGCTGCTGCTCCGTAAAAAACATATTTTCTTTGGAATTGCTGTTTTTTCCCTGTTCTTCGGTGTTTACTGCATCAGGCCATTTGACCGCTTGCTGCATATCAGGGAAAAAGAGGACGACAGCCGGCGGCCTAATAACCGGCCACCTTTCAATGGGCCCGGCAACGTGAATTATCAGCCCGTGGAGCCTCCGGGACGAAACCCCAACTTGCCATCCTATCGCGATAGACCTTTAAGCCGGTCGCCGTTTGGGCAGCCGTTGGATATTACCAGTTTCTTTATTTTTTTTACGGTAATAGCCTTTAGTACGGCCATTAAAACTATCCGGGAATGGCTGCTTACCGAGCAAAGGGCCGCCCGCGCCGAAGCGGATAAAGCGACCGCCGAGCTCTCTTTTTTGAAAGCACAAATCAATCCGCATTTTTTGTTCAATACCATGAACAATATTTATACGCTGGTTTTAACCAGGGACGATCATGCAGCCGACAGCGTTTTGCGACTTTCAAAAATCATGCGTTACGTTACCGAAGATGTAACCGGGAATTTTGCACCACTGCAGCGCGAGGTTGATTGTATAGCCAGCTATATTGAACTACAGCGTTTACGCACCGGCAACCTTACCGCTGTTAATTTTGAGGTAGACGGCGACATAGATGGAAAACAAATAGCCCCCCTGCTGCTAATGACTTTTATTGAAAATGTTTTCAAATACGGTGTTAGCAAACATGAAAGCACAACTATTCAAATCAAATTGGTTATCAGCGAAACTGCCCTGTACTTTTATTGTAAAAACCGGATATTCGGTTTAAGTAACGGCGATAACCACAGCACCGGCATAGGCATCAAAAACACTCGTAAACGTTTAGAACATTTATATACCGGCAGGTATTTATTAAATATCAGCAACGATAACCAGGAGTACATTGTTCAGCTAACTTTACCAACTTAACCATGATCCTTAAGTGCATAGCCATTGATGATGAACCTTTAGCGTTACGGCTTATTGGCGAATATGTATCGCGGTTTCCCAAACTGCAACTCATCAAAACATTCGAAGACGCAATTTCGGCGGCCGAATTCTTAAAAAACACGGCGGTCGACCTCCTTTTTTTGGATATCAACATGCCCGATATCTCGGGTATCGACCTCTTAAGGTCGCTGCCTGTAAAACCCATGGTTATTTTCACCACCTCCTACCGCAACTATGCCTATGAAGGCTTTCAACTGGAGGCGGTAGATTTTGTTGAAAAACCAATAGAATTTGAACGTTTTACCAGGGCTATAGAAAAAGCCCTTGCGTTTTATCAATATAAGAACCGGGCAAATGAAAAATTGAATACTACAGACGAAAGCCTGTACGTCCATTCTGAATACCGGATTGTGAAGATTGACCTGAGTGCCATTGAGTACATTGAAAGTATGGAAAACTACATCCGGATTCACTTAACCGGCGACAAACCGGTATTTACTTTAATGACATTAAAGGAAGTGTTGAAAAAGCTGCCCGCTGATAAATTTCAGCGTATTCATCGCAGCTATATTGTACCTGTAAGTAAAATAAAATCCATCCAAAATCGTAAGGCGCAACTAACGGATATTGAATTGCCGGTGAGCGATGCGTATTATGAAAGTATCCGCGGTTTGGTTAATTAGCTTTTCGTATGCACCAACCTTAAAGAATCGTAATTCCCGTTTCATAATTCATTTGGCTCTTCCCTGTTGTTAAAAGAAAACGGAATACGATAAAAGGATTAAATCAATTTTATATATTTGCGCCGCTGCTCCCGTAGTTCAATGGATAGAATTATGGTTTCCGGTACCATCGATATGAGTTCGAATCTCGTCGGGAGCACTAATTATCGTTTGATATTTAAACAAAGGACTATTCAAAAAAGAGTAGTCCTTTGGCATTTCCATAGTAACAGCAAAATGACAAGCTAACACGGTTTAGTTTGCCACCCTCAAAACATGAACAGAATTGGTCGAAACCTTTAGGTTCTAAATCAAGAATAATTCTAACTTATAATTCAGCCTTACTACTATTATTTAACAATAGTATATTCGTTATTAAAAAAAAAAGCGCAAATGCATCATGAACACCATGTAACCAGTTCGGAAACCATTAGGGACATTGTTATCGGTATGTCCGATGGTTTAACGGTTCCTTTCGCTTTGGCGGCAGGTTTAAGCGGAGCCATCAGTTCGTCAACCCTTGTAGTAACTGCGGGTATTGCCGAGATTGTTGCCGGATCAATTGCCATGGGCTTAGGCGGTTACCTTGCCGGGCGCACGGAAGTAGACCATTACCAATCTGAATTAAAACGGGAGTATGAGGAAGTAGAGAAACTACCCGAGCAGGAAAAAGCCGAAGTAATGGAAGTATTCGCGGGGTTCGGTCTATCTGAACCATTGCAACGGCAAATTGCCGATGAACTTGCCAAAGACAAAAAGCAATGGGTGGAATTCATGATGCGTTATGAACTTGGCCTTGAAGAACCCAATGCAAACCGCGCAGCCAAAAGCGCCATTACCATTGGCTTGTCCTACATTGTTGGCGGCATTATCCCTTTATCTCCTTATATCATTATCGACCATGCCCAGGAGGCTTTATATTACTCTTGCGGTGTCACGCTGATATGCCTGTTCATATTTGGTTATTTTAAAAGTAAAATGACAGGCCAGCCGGCATTAAGCGGCGCTTTTAAAGTAGTAATAATTGGCGCACTTGCCGCCGGGGCCGCTTTCCTGATGGCAAGGTTAATTACCGGAAAATAACAAACGTACTATTGTTAAGTCTGAAGTCCTAAGTCTGAATTTTCATTTTTGACTTAGAACTCAAGACTTTGGGCTAAAGACTATCCGTCACGACACTATGATTTACCTCCGTTGATCATATCCGAAACAATGCCTTTGCCGTCATCTTTTCGCTCGGCCAGGAAAACGCCTGCAATATGAACAACAATAAATGCAATAATAAGGTACATGCAAAAGCCATGAACATCTTTAACACTGTGCCTGATAGATTTGAATGGCGCCAGCAGATCTTCAAAAGCCAGGAATAAACCGGTTACAGCCATAATAATAAGCAGCAAATAAAACACCGCGTAAATGCTTTTCACAGCAAGTTCGTGCCTCGCCAGCTCTCTTTCCTTTTTGATAGTTTGAAATTGCCGGTAAGCGCCTTTTATTTTGCCAATGAATTTTTGATCGGCCAACTGAAAAAACTCCAGCACCAGCCTAAATAATAATAAAACAGCCAAGCCATATCCAAAATAGGTATGAATACTCCATACGCTATCGCCAAGTGCATGGGCAACAGAGCCGGCCTGGTCGTCGGTTACTACGGCACCCGCGTGTTTTAACTCATCTTTAACCAGTGCTGTTACCGGCCTTCTGTCGGTAATAGTCGCATTGATTAGTACGGTAAGCAGCGAACCACTGATGACAATGGCATTAACCCAATGCCAAAGGCGAAGGGGCGCCGAATATTTTTTGATATGTCCCGGATGGGTAACATCTTCACGGATAGGTTCGATAATTGCCATGTTAATTTTATTTAGCTGCCTGTTTTGCCCAAAAGATAATCAATTCCATTTATCAAACCAATTTGATCTGCCCGTACCTTCTGCATTGTTATAAAGGAGGATTTATCTTTTTGGATGATAACAGTATAGTGACGTTTTGAGGCTGTTTTTTTTGTAAATTACCACAAGAATATGAAGCAAATCTGTAGTTACTACATCTTTATCCGCAAATGGGTATGCGTACTTCAGTTTATCTTCAATTTCGCATTTTATCTTTGAACAAAAACCGAATTGAAAATCCTGGTAATAGAAGACGAGCAAAGCTTACGTGAAAACATCACCAGCTACCTGAATGTTGACGGCAATATATGCGAAAGCTGTGGCGGACTGACTACGGCACTGCAAAGATTAGCAGACTATGACTATGATTGCGTGCTTTTGGATATAGGCTTACCCGACGGGCAAGGTTTAGGTGTGCTTGAATTTTTAAGAGCCCACCACAAGAACGAGGCTGTGCTGATCATTTCGGCCCGAAACTCATTAGATGATAAACTGAAGGGGCTAAACCTGGGTGCCGATGACTACCTGACCAAACCATTTCATCTTGCCGAGTTAAAAGCGCGCTTAATGGCTGTATACCGCCGGAAAGCATTAAATACCAATAACAAAGTGGTATTTAATGAAATATCAATTGACATACCGGGCAGAACGGTTGAAGTTAACGATAACGCCATCATACTTACACGTAAGGAGTATGAAATGCTGCTTTATTTTATTGCTAATAAGGGCAAAGTAATATCCAAAAATGCCATTGCCGAGCACCTTTGGGGGGATGAGATGGATATGCATGATAACTTCGATTTCATTTACACCCATATCAAAAACCTGCGCAGGAAATTGCTGGATGCCGGTGGTAAAGATTATCTGACATCGATATACGGCCTTGGTTACAAATTTGTGAGTACATGAAACTATCTGAGCATTACACCCGGACAAGTGTATATATCACCCTAACGGTTTTACTGTTTGGGGCGGTTATTTATTATTTTGCAATTAACTATATAGCGCAGCAACAGCTTGACCGGGGCCTCCAGCAACAATTAACTGAAGCGGAAGAATACGCCAGGAGTAATGACCAGAACCCGCAATTGTATGACCTGGACAGGGATCATGCCATATTTGTAAAAACAAACCGGCAGCAATTGCAAAAGCGTTTTTTTGATACCACTTATTTTAACCCTAAGGAACAACGGGCAGAGCCCGGCCGCGCGGTGGAAGACCTGGTTAAAGTAAACAATAACAACTACTACAAGGTGGTTATCACCATTTCCAGGGCCGGCCAAAAGTATCTTATTGAGGTTATAACTATTATTACCCTTACCCTGCTTGCCGGCCTGCTGGCTGTGCTCTTTATAACAAATAAATACCTGCTTAACGACCTTTGGAAACCTTTCCGGCTAACTTTAAAGGAAATAAAGCAATTTAATATTGCTGATGTTGACCAATTTACCGGAAAACCAAGCCTGGTGGATGAATTTACCGAACTAAATGAAGCGATCAGGGAAATGTCGTTAAGGGTAACGCACGATTACCTGAAACTGAAACAGTTTACAGAGAATGCATCGCATGAAATGATGACACCGCTGGCCGTTGTAACAACCAAACTGGATACACTGATCCAGGACGAAACTTTGGGTGCCGATCAGCTGGCACAAATAACAGATATTTATAGCTCAATTAATAAATCAAGCCGGCTTAACAATTCATTGTTGCTGCTTGCCAAGTTGGAAAACAAACTCATAACCGAGGAAGAACCCATTGAGCTTGACATTATGCTGGCCGAAAAGATGCAGCAATTTCAGGAATTGATGCAAAGCAAAAATCTTTTGTTTCAGCACCAACTTGAACCTAAGCAGATATTAGCCAGCAAATACCTGGTTGATATTTTGTTAAACAACCTGTTCGGCAACGCTATCAGGCATAACATTACCGGTGGAATAGTTATTATCCAATTAACAGCGCATTTGTTATCGATAAAAAACAGCGGGGGTGCTAATCCTTTAAACACCGACCTGATTTTTGAGCGATTTCAAAAAGGTAAAGAATCGCAAGGCACCGGCCTGGGGTTAACGTTGGTAAAAAACATTTGCCAGCATTACGACTACACCATCCATTATTATCACGAAAGGGGTTTACACGCTTTTGTAATTACGTTTTAGATGGTGTTTTGTCACCTTAGTGATACAATAAGCATTTAGCAGCTAACTACAGTTTTGCTTCAGATTGTCATTATAGTTTTATCGTGTATGCCGTTGGCGTACATTATAAAAGTACAAAGTCAATGAAATATTTATGCTTACTGGCCTTTGCCTTTATCACCCTGCGACTTAAAGCGCAGGACAATTACGAAATCCAGGTATATGGTTCAGAAACGGTAGAAAAAGGCAATACCATGGTGGAGCTTCATAGCAATTATACCATTAACGGAAGTAACACAGCTACCAATGGCGAATTACCAACCAACCATGTTGTACATGAAACTATCGAGATAACCCATGGCTGGACCCCATGGTTTGAAACCGGCTTTTATTTTTTCAACTCAATAGGTGATGGCGGGCGCACTGCGTACGTAGGCTCGCACATTCGGCCAAGGGTAGCAGCCCCACAAAGCTGGAACTGGCCTGTAGGTGTAAGTATCTCAACCGAATTTGGGTTTCAAAAAAGCGCGTTCTCTGCCAATACAAGCACACTGGAAATAAGGCCTATTGTGGATAAAAAATGGAACAAATTATATATTTCTGTAAACCCTACATTAGAGAAAAGCTTCGCCGGCCCCGATGTTAACCGTGGGTTTACCTTCTCGCCCAATGTAAAAGGTAGTTACGATGTAACCAAAATTGTGGCGCTTGGATTAGAATATTATGGAAGTACCGGGCCATTTTTTCATTATGATGCATTTAAACAACAGGACCACCAACTATTTGTAGCAACCGACGTCAACTTCGACCCCAAATGGGAGGTTAACGGTGGCATAGGCTATGGATTTACTTCAAATACCGATAAAGCGATTGTTAAAATCATTATCGGCAGGAGGTTTTGACGAAGTTGCTTAGAGGTCACTATTTTGCAAAAGCCGCAAAAGTAGAGCGCCAGTGTCAGAGGTAAGTCGTTCAGCTATTGTGCACAACAATTTAAAACCGTTAACTATTGACAATTTCGCATGTCTTGCCGAAGAAAATCTTTTTTGGGATTAACTTATTAAAATATAGTGATATATTGTTTACCAATATGGAGTTGTTTAAAAAGCTTTTTGGGAGAAATGAAAAAATAAGGGTTCAGTTTTTTGACGATTTAAATCAGAAGATTATAGGCGTTTCCGAAATGCTGCCTAACCAACTTCCCAGTAGCTTTAATGTTGAAACTACAATGACATTGGAGGGTGCTGAATGGAGAATAACAGAGGCTATTCCGGTAAATTCGACTGATTTCATTAAATCTAAAAGCCTTATTTTAAAAATGAGGAAAGTTGAAAAATTGAATACTTCAGACATCTTATTTACCTTACCATCTATATCAAATGAATTACCAGGCATTAGTGAAAAGCCGTTGTTTAATAATTTTGAAATATTAATTACAGAAGATGACTGGCGACAAAACGAGTTTCTCAATATATCTTCATTCCCTCTAATTGATATTGAAATATCTAAAATAAATGATATCAGAGCAAATCATTGTAAAAGAATTGATGATTTCATGAACGCCTTTACTAAATGCCATGTAAGGGACGTAATTGGGAAACCTAATTTAAATGTAGACTTTACGGTACTTAAAAAAATATTGAATATTGATAATGTGGGAAGTTTGAAATTAATCAATAATCAAGGATTTGTTTTAAACGGATTTACATTTAAAACCGACAATACAACATTTTATGGCATTTTAGATAATGAAACGGTAACAGATTTGGGCATCCATGAGTTTTCTGATTTTACGATAGACGAGGTTCAAAGGATAACAAAAACATTCGGATTGATATTTGTAAATTGGTACCACTCCGATATAATTACCGGCGATAATTAGCGAAAAACAAGATATATTTCTACTTTCTCAAAATATTTTTTTCCATACTGACCCAACATTGGGGCACGAAGCAATAGCAGGCTTTACAGAGTGGATCTGCGCAGTTCGCGATTTCTTCGCTTCATCCCTTATCATGACGTGCTTGCAAGTCAATATGGCTATTATTGAGTCTCAATGCGTTATTACTGCTTTTTTCAGTATTTTCAGATAGGCAAAAGGCAATGACATAGTGTTGCCCACCTCCCATCAGCCTCCGTAGCATGTAGCTGTCTTAATTCTTGATTCTAATCTCTTGGCTCTTTCCCCAACTAAACATTAAACCTGAAGTGCATAATATCGCCATCCTGCACAATGTAGGTTTTACCCTCGATGCCCAATTTACCGTTCTCTTTTATGGTAGCTTCTACACCGTTAAATTTCACAAAGTCGTCGTATTTAATAACTTCGGCGCGGATAAAGCCTTTTTCAAAATCGGTATGGATAACGCCGGCTGCCTGCGGTGCTGTAAAGCCCTGGGTAATTGTCCAGGCACGTACTTCCTGTACACCGGCTGTAAAATAGGTGGCCAGGTTTAGCAAACGGTAAGCAGCTTTTATCAGTTTGTTAACGCCCGATTCTGTCAGCCCCAAATCGTTTAAAAACATCTGGCGCTCTTCGTATGATTCCAACTCTGCTATCTCCGCTTCAATTTGTGCCGATATAATCAACACTTCGGCTTTCTCTTCAGCTACGGCGGCTTTCACCTGTTCAACGTAAGCATTACCTGTACTTACAGATCCCTCGTCAACATTACAAACGTACATTACCGGTTTGGCGGTAAGAAGCCATATGTCGGCAATATATTCTTTGTCTTCTTCGGCAACCGGTGCTGTACGGGCCGACTTGCCTTGAAGCAAATGGTTTTTATAAACGGTTAAAACATCAAAGGTTTTTTTAGCCTCTTTGTCGCCACCTGTTTTGGCCATTTTTTCAACTTTCTGAATCTTTTTCTCTATTGAGTCTAAATCCTTTAGCTGCAATTCGGTATCGATAATCTCTTTATCGCGTATTGGGTCAACCGAGCCGTCAACATGAATCACGTTATCGTTATCAAAGCAGCGCAATACGTGGATAATAGCATTAGTAGCACGAATGTTGGCCAAAAACTGGTTACCCAAGCCCTCGCCTTTGCTGGCACCTTTTACCAGGCCGGCAATATCTACAATCTCGATAACGTTTGGCACTATGTTTTTGGGCTGAACTATTTCGGTAAGCTTTGTTAAACGCTCATCCGGCACAGTAATTACGCCCACGTTTGGCTCGATGGTGCAAAACGGAAAGTTAGCCGCCTGCGCCTTGGCATTTGATAAGCAATTAAAAAGTGTTGATTTCCCAACATTTGGCAAACCTACTATCCCACATTGTAAACCCATTGTTTTAAATTTAAAATTTGTCCATAGTCTATGGTCCATTGACCATGGTTAAAGTTGACTATTAGGCCTATACTTTCCATCGACTATGGTCTATGGACTATCGACCAAAAGGCTGCAAAGATAACAGAATTTTTTGCCCGATTATTTGAAAAAATAAACGACTTTTGCCCTCGTTAAAAAACAGGATCACATTAATAATACGATGTAAAAACGAGGGCATTTATATGGAAGAGATGGTTGAGCAAATAGAATTGTTACTGGAACAGGAAGACAATACCCAATTACAGGAATATTTGAACAGCCTTAATATATCGGATGTTGAAGAACTGATTGATGAACTTCCTGAACACGGCCCTTTATTTATCGAAATACTTTCGCTTAACCGCGCCGTTAATGTATTCCGTATCCTGGATTTCCCTACGCAGGAGCGCATCATTAAAAAGCTATCGGGCCCAAGGGTTGCCGAATTGGTTAACGAACTCCCCCCGGATGACCGTACCGCCCTTTTTGCCGAATTGCATGGCGACGCTGTTAAAAAACTGATCCTTCATTTATCACCAGAAAACCGTAAAGAGGCATTGTCGCTTTTAGGTTACGAAGAAGATAGCGTTGGGCGTTTGATGACACCCGATTATATCGCCGTTAAAAAAAACTGGGATGTTACAAGGGTGTTGTCGCACATCCGCCGGTACGGTAAAAACTCCGAAACCATCGATGTAATTTATGTTATTGACGAAAATGGAATTTTACTGGATGATATCCGTATCCGCGAAATACTATTGGTAAAACCCGAAACCAAGGTATCTGACCTGATGGACGGCCGCCTGATAGCCCTAAGCGCCAGCGACCCGCAAGAAGAAGCTATCAATATTTTTAGAATGAATAACCGCACAGCTTTGCCGGTTGTTGATAAAGAGAATATTTTGTTGGGCATAGTAACTGTAGATGACATTTTATGGATAGCTAATGAAGAATACACAGAAGATATTCAAAAAATAGGTGGTACCGAAGCTCTTGATGAGCCGTACCTTGATATCAACTTATTCCGGCTGGTAAAAAAACGCGTTGGATGGCTTATCATCCTGTTTCTTGGCGAAATGCTTACCGCTACAGCTATGGGCTATTTTGAGGGCTCGATTGAAAAAGCGGTGGTACTGGCCCTGTTTATTCCCCTCATCATATCAAGCGGTGGAAACGGCGGCTCGCAGGCATCAACCCTTATTATACAGGCCATGGCCCTGGGCGAAGTTACCGTTGCCGACTGGTGGTTGGTGATGCGCCGCGAAATCATGTCGGGCCTGATGCTGGGCGCAACCTTAGGCGTTATTGGTTTTGCCCGAATCTACATCTGGCACCTGTTTTCGCCTGTCTATGGCCCTCATTGGATCCTGGTAGGTTTTACCGTTGGCAGCGCCCTTGTAGGGGTAGTTTTATGGGGATCATTAGCTGGCTCAATGCTGCCATTGATACTCAAAAAATGCGGCGCCGACCCTGCAACCTCTTCCGCCCCGTTTGTGGCCACATTGGTAGATGTTACCGGCCTGATCATCTATTTTACAGTTGCCATAATTTTCATGAAGGGGACAATGCTGTAGTTTCATTGCTGTCAAAATTATTTTTTGCTTAAATATTTATATACCTTTAGTACAATAAATACTTAAACTTAAAACACTAATAATGGAAACTGACGAAACCTACATCACCCCTCCTGGTTCAACCGAAATCATTCTGACAGCCGAAGCGCAAAGCTATTTACTATCGGCAGGTAAATGGGCTACGTTTTTAGGTATCCTGGGCTTTATTTTTTGTGGCTTATTTGCTTTATTAGCCTTATCAATAGGCACCATTTTTTCAAAAATGGCCGAAACGATGCCATACAATCCCGGCCTGAAAATGATGGCAGGTTTTGGCGGCGGCGTTACTATTTTTTACCTGTTAATTGATCTGCTATACTTTTTCTTCGCGCTTTATATTTACCAGTTTGCGGTGAAAATAAAGGCAGGTGTAAACTTTAAGGATACAGCCCACATAACAGCCGGGCTGGGCAAGCTAAAATCGTTTTTTAAACTATGGGGAATTGTAACCATAGTTTTCATTTGCATTTACGTATTAGCAATAGTATGCTTTGTAGTATTTGCTGCAACTATGGCAAAAGATATGTCTGCCGGAATGTAATAGTGCTTCATTAAAATAAAAACCCTGCCTTAAGGGCAGGGTTCAATTATATTAGTTTAGCGTTAATTCTTTTGTTGTTAAATCTCAAACGAAAAATCCTCATCGGCAGAAGCTTTGGCAACTTCAGGACTTTCACTATATTCATAGCGCTTTTCCACTACATCCTGGTTAGCCCTGATGTAGTCAACAGTATCTTTCAAACCTTCGGCAAATTTTTCAAAATCTTCTTTGTATAAAAAAATCTTGTGTTTAATAAAAACGCCGTCTTCCAAACGCTTTTTGCTCTCTGTAATTGTAACATAATAGTCGTTTGAGCGGGTTGCTTTTACATCAAAAAAATACGTTCTTTTCCCGGCTCTCACCTTTTTAGAAAATACCTCTTCACGTTCTCTATTGTCAAAATCTCCCATAAATATCCCTGAAATTAGTTTTGGTTGGCATAAATATAAATAAAAATTCAAAGTGCAAGTATTTTATTCGTTTTTATTGCAACTTTTAAAACAAAACAATGATTTTTTTGTGCGCAAGTTAAATTTATTATTGCTGCGAAACTTAGATGTTCGTCAACCAGAAGAGTTAGGCGTTCTGCTCTTCTTCTAACAGCTGCTTTTCATACAGTTCAAAATAGGTCCCTTTAAGCTGCATCAGGTATTCGTGGTTACCATGTTCAACAATTTCGCCATTATCCATCACCAGTATCTTATCGGCATTTTTTATGGTTGATATGCGGTGCGCTATAATGATGCTGGTTTTACCCTGCATAACACGGCCAAGGTTATTCAATATTTCCTCTTCGGTACGGGTATCAACAGCCGAAAGACAATCGTCAAATATCAATACCTGGGGGTGCTTAAAAATGGCCCTGGCAATAGATAATCGTTGTTTTTGCCCGCCCGACAGGGTTACGCCGCGCTCGCCAATTAAGGTGGTAAAGCCGTGCTCCAGCTCCATAATGTTATTGTAAACAGCGGCATCCCGGGCGGCCTGTTCTACCAACGGCAAATCAAGCACATCGGCGCTGAAAGCGATATTGTTGGCAATAGTATCGCTAAACAGGAAAACCTCCTGCGGCACAAAGCCAATTTGCGACCGATAACCTTCCAGGTTAAGTTGTTGCAATGGCATGCCATCTGCCAAAACTTCGCCGCCCGTAGTATCATACATACGCATAACCAGGTTGGCAATGGTTGATTTGCCCGAGCCTGTGCGCCCAATAATGGCAACCATTTGCCCCGGATCAACCTTAAATGAAACGTTTTTTAAAGCCCGGATGCCGGTATCAGGATAAGTGAATGATACATTATCAAATTCAAGCGCCCCTTTAATAGCATGTACTGGCGCCTTTGACGAAATGATCTCGGGCTGCTGATGCAAAAATTCATTGATCCGTTTTTGCGAAGCAGCCGCCCGCTGCACCAGCGAAGTTACCCACCCCAGGGCAATCACCGGAAAATTGAGCATATTCAGGTATACAATAAACTCGGCAATATTGCCCGATGTAATATTGCCTTTCATTACCTCTACCCCACCCACATACATGGTAATTACGTTACTCAGGCCAACCAGCAACAACATAATGGGGTAAAACATTGCCTGCACTTTGGCAAGGGCCATCGAATGCATTTTATAATTTTCGCTTTCGGCAGCAAATTTTTCCCGTACAAAGGCTTCCCTAACATAGGATTTGATTACCCTGATGCCAGAAAAATTTTCCTGCACAAAACTCGACAATCCCGACAGCCGTTCCTGGATCTGTTCGCTCCGGTAGTTAATTACATTATTCACATAGTAAATGATCCCCGCTAATACAGGCAGCGGCAATACCGACCATACTGCCAGCCGCACATTTACGGTAAGCATGGCATAAATTACCATTACAAACAGCACCACGGTATTGATGGTATACATAATGCCCGGCCCAAGGTACATGCGCACCCGGCTTACATCTTCGGTAACGCGGTTCATCAGGTCGCCGGTGTTGTGGCGGCGGTAGAATGCCAGCGACAGGCGCTGGTAATGGCTATAAATTTCGTTCTTTAAATCATACTCTATATGCCTGGACATCAGGATAATGGTTTGGCGCATAAAAAACAGGAACAGGCCCCTCAACAAAGCCAGCACCAGTACCAGCACGCCAAACAGCATCAGGCTGCTGCCAAAAATATCATAGATCATACCCTGCCGGTTAAAGCCGGCAAAAAGGTGGTAGGCGCCAATATTCTCGGTAACCAGGTCGAAGGCTACGCGGATAACCTGGGCCGGCAGTACACCAAAAATATTGGATATAATTACAAACAGCACTCCCGGGATTAGCCGCCAGCGGTATTTGTAAAAAAACTTATTGAGGTATGCGAGGTCTTTCATTTATGCTGACCAAAAGTATTAAAATTTGAGGGGATTGTTGGCGACCGAAAAGTAACATTGATGTAAGAAAACAACAAGTGTAAAGGCGAAAGGTAAAAGGCGAAAGGTCGGGTCACGCATCTAATTGGGTTAACATAACTTAACACTTTTCAGGTAAAATATTTATAAATATTTAATAATCAATATCTTATATTTTAACATGGTTAACACTAAACTGATAGCACAATTTAGGCGCATCCAGGGTACTTGTGCCTGTTGTTGGCCAATATAAGTCCCTTCGGCAGCTTGATCATTTAACCACAATCAGCCAGTAAAAAAAGATGTCGTTTGATGTTTATATCGTCCCGACGACATAAGCTCATTCCATTACTATTTTGATGATTTGCCCTGGGCGAAAAGTAAAAAGGCCTAACCGATTACCGGATTGCTTTTTTACCTTTGCGGCATGACAGAGCAGGAGTTGACAGCTTATTTTGAAACCGCAGATTTACCCCAAACTTTAAGAATTGACAGGGCAACCACCCAGCACGACGTGAAAGAAGCCGTGGCCCGCAACCTGGAAACCATGCGCACCGAAGTTAAACATGCCGGCGCCAGGCACCGCCTCATGCGCATCATCAATGCGCTCGAGCATCCTTACGACGGGCCGGAAATTCCTGGCCGCTGGTAGCCTACACGCAATTGAGGCAGCCGGAAAACAGTTAAAAAATATCAAATAACAGCAATAAACAAACAACCATCTCCGGTTATTAAGCCATTGGTTTTAAAAATTTACAGTTTTTATCAATGCCCAACGCTCACAACCCGGCTAACCTTCCATTGGCCGTTTTTTAACTGCCAAACGTGTATAAATTTCATAACGCCAATTACCGGCTTACCGTTTTCGGTATGGGTAAAACGGTGGGTGCCCATTTCAATAGCGCCGAAACCCGGCATGGGATACACCTCCAGGCTTTCGGGCAGCAGGTCGCGGCGCAGGTCAGCGGCTTGTTTGTTTTCAAAAATACCCTTAAAGCCGGCCATAGTGCCATCATAACCGGTAAGGCCCTTGCCATCATTATAAAACTCCACATCGGCAGTAAATAAGCCCTTCATCACATCCAGGTTGCGGTTATTAAAGGCATCAAACATTACACTATCCATATGTGCAATAGTTTTAAACAATGCGGCATCCTTAGGCCTAAAAACAGCAGATTGGGCCTTAGCGCTAAAACTGCCCGCGAGGGCAAACATTACCGAAAAAAATATGCGTAAAAATAAACGGGGCATTGTCATAGCTAAAAGTATTAATTATACAATGTAGACGCATGCCACCACACCGTAGTTACGGATAATCAAAAATATTCCAATACACCACATTTTGAAGCCCGATCGCCAAGAGGTTGGCAAATCTAAAACCCGATTGCACCCGCCTCGGATACCATTAAAGATCTTTTCCCCCACGGCCCATTTTTAACTTTTAACTTACCTAATGGCGTTGCCTGCGGCCCGGGCTATCCGTTCCAAGTCCTCGCAGGCCGGGGGCGCACAAGGGCCCGCGCATGCTGTGGGCTTTCCACTGCTATCCCTAACGCGTTTTTATCTTGCTGGTAATCAAGCACTGACAAAGCAGTGTCACCATCGTTTTTAACCCGGCCGTTTAAATTTGCAGCATCCGGGCAAGAGATTTAGGGATTCAAGAAAAAGTTGAACGAGTTTAATATTAGGGCGCCAATCCTTCTTTCCATGCCCCCTAACTCTTAACCTCCAATAGACGCATTTATATTATTAATTAAATATAAAAATATTTATCTCCATTTCTTTTGCAATTCAATTCAGATAGCTATTTTAGTACGGCCTAACAACCTTATCAAAATGACGACACCCACTAAATCAATTGCCATTAAAGTACTACCCGGCTTCAAAAGCCCTGGATCCCGCATGTTTTCACCAACTGTATTTATCCGGAATTACCGCATTGTCAGCATGAATTATCCTTGTTAATTCACGCCCTGGCTGTGCCTGTTTAAATTATTAAATCAACTTATCATTCGATATTATCCCCTTTTTTAATCATGAAAAAATCAATACTTATCACTATTTCTTTTCTTTTAGTTTCTGCATTTGTGCATGCTCAATGGTCTACAGGTACAAATATTTACAATACCAATAGCGGCACTGTCACCTTTGGATCGGCCGCACCGTATGTCGTCAATGCAGCTGCTGCTCTGTTCCCTTCGTCTACTCCCAAATTTGAATTTTTCACAGGCGTTGGCGGCTCTACACCCTATGCCGATATGATTACAGTTAGGCATCCGGGTGTTACTTCAGATGCTATTTCACGCCAGATGGGTATCATATTTAAACTATCGAGCGAAAGTTCAACATACGAAACCGATAAAATGGGCGGTCTTTTATTCGAGAGTGCCAACGCGTACGCCAACGCTCCTACTATGAGCCTGGTTACGGCTAATGTCCGTCGCCTAACTATCGGCGCAAATGGTAAAATTGGCGTTGGTACAACCACCCCTGCCTATCAATTTCACTTATATAATAGCGGTGCTGCTGCTGACTTTGGCTTCGATTCATTCAACAGTAATATCTATTTAGGATCTCGCCTGTATTTTGGGCGTTCCCGCGGCACATCCACCTCTCCCCTTGCTGTGCAAGACGGAGATTTCCTTGGCTTTCTTGATTTTTATGGTCATGATGGCACCGCAACACAGCGTTCGGGCCAGATCATTGCCCAGGTAGATGGAACACCGTCAAGTGGAATTGTTCCCGGGGCGCTCCGGTTTACCACCGCAGGTGCCGATGGCATCAACAGGGACCGAATGCGGATCAGTTCGGCTGGGAACGTAGGTATCGCTACCTCGGCACCCGTTTCTACATTTCAGGTTAATAGTACTATCAGTAAATTTTCTGTGGGTGGTGCAGGCGGCCCCGACCTTAATTATGGTACATCTTATATAGGTTTCAATGCTGCCCGAATAGGAACTGGTTCGGCATCCTCAAACTGGACAATTGACGGGGACGGCTCCCACAATGGCGGCGGTGTAATTTATTCCGATGTTGCTGGTACGGTATACATTACCCCTATCGTTTCAACCGGAGCTACCACACAAACACTTGCCGATGCTGATATTAAAAGCAAGGCTGCTTTGCGGGTTAGCGGTACGGGGAATGTAGGCATAGGTACAACAGACTATGGAGCCTGGACCCTCAACAACTCCACTTATAAACTGGCAGTAGGTGGCAGCATGATCGCAACTGCAGTAACAGTAAAGCTTGTTGCCAACTGGCCCGATTACGTTTTCAAAAAAGATTACACGTTGCCTTCATTAACCGATGTAAAAACTTATATCGACCAAAACCAGCACCTGCCCGAAATCCCATCGGCGCAGCAAATGGAAAAAGAGGGCGTTAACCTGGGCGAGATGAATAAGCTGCTGCTTAAAAAAGTGGAGGAGTTGACGCTGTATTTGATTGAGAAGGATAAGCAGGACACTGAAAAAAACAAGCTGCTACAAGCACTCCAGGCCCGGGTAAGTGAATTGGAAAAAAATAACTCGAAATAAATTAAACCCCTAAACCAAATGAAAAAAAATCTATTATCCCTTGCCGTAATGCTTTTCAGTTGCCATTTTTCTTATGCCCAATGGACTACAGTTGGCACGGTAACCACCACTACCAACACTGTTGGCATTGGTACAACCACGCCTGCTTACCCATTTCATATATACAACACTACAACAAGAAGCACCAACAGCGGCTCATATGCCGATTTTGGCCTTGAGTCGTTCAACAATACCGGCTACCAGGGTTCGCGCCTGTATTTCGGTCGTTCGCGGGGTACAGCGGCTGCTCCTTTGGCTGTACAGAACCAAGATAACATAGGCTGGCTTGATTTTTTTGGCCACGATGGCACTGTTTTGCAACGTTCGGGCCAGCTTATCCTCCGGACCGACGGAACTCCGTCAAGCGGGGTTGTACCCGGGGCATTCGTTTTCACTCTCGCTGGTTCAGATGGCGTTAATACCGAGCGGATGCGGATCGGCTCAAACGGAAATGTGGGAATTGGCACTAATTATCCTCTTTACAAACTTGATGTAAATGGAAATGCAAATTTTGGCGGTGGCTCTGCTGCGGGCAGAACCGTTCAAATAAAGGGCGCTGGGGCAGCTTCCCCTAATGGAGCAGGAGGGCTTTTACTACAAACAGCGCCAGGAGGAGGATTAGATATATTTGCTACATCTACCGATGCAAACCCCGTATGGGACTTCAGAACATTTGTTTCTGAAGATATGTCATTCAGCCCGGGCAGCACCGAACGGATGCGGATCAGTTCCGCCGGGAATGTGGGCATTGGCACAACAAGTCCCGCTGCCCCTTTGCACGTAAGTAAACTGATGACGCCGGGCGCTGTTACCGAGATGCTTCGTTTAGAAGTTAGAGGAAATAACAGCGATGAACTGGCCGGCGAAGGCGCAGCTATAAATTTTTATACGCCCGTAACTCCTTCGCCCGATGCTTTGGGAGCACAGATATACACGTTTAGGGAAAGTGCGGTAAATGCTACTTCAACTACTTCATTGCGCTTTGCCACCAATAATGCAGGAACCGTATCAGATAAACTCGTTATTTCGGGCAGCGGCAATGTGGGCATAGGTACAACTGATAACTCAAACTGGAACCTCGCCGGCTCACAGTATAAATTGGCGGTAGGCGGCAGCATGATTGCAACTGCAGTAACAGTGAAGTTGGTTGCCAACTGGCCCGATTATGTTTTCAAAAAAGACTACACACTGCCATCCCTAACCGATGTAAAAACCTACATCGACCAAAACCAGCACCTGCCCGAAATTCCATCGGCTCAGCAAATGGAGAAAGACGGCGTTAATCTGGGCGAGATGAATAAGCTGCTACTTAAAAAGGTGGAGGAGTTGACGCTGTATTTGATTGAGGAAGAGCAAAAAAACAAGACTCAACAAGAGCAGCTTAACCGGTTGACAGAACAAGTTAAATTATTAACAAAACAAAAAACTCAATAAGATTCAAGCTTTTTTATGAAACAGAAAATTATATTCATTTTCTTTCTTATCCTTTCCGCATTCAGGATAACGGATGCATTTTCACAAACGAATGATAATTTGAGTTCATTTGTTCCCGCGGTCTCTCAAAATCTTGGGATAACAAATGGGCTTACAAACGTTAACGCAGACTATTATTCGGGGCGGTTAAGTTACACTTCGCCTTTAAATAATGTGAATATATATGGGATTAATTTTCCCATATCGTTAAATTATTCTACCACCGGGATAAAGGTGCAGGAGGTATCCGGTGTTACCGGACTTGGCTGGACAAGTTCATTAGGCGGCGAAATAACAAGAGAAATACATGGCATACCCGACGATTGGTACTATGGTTATTGTGGGACCGACAGAACAGGTGGTCGAAATTATAGTACCCTTAACCAGGATTATATCGATAAAGTCAGCGCAGGTACCTGGGATAGTCAGCCCGACAAGTTTTACTTTTCATTTTTAGGCTTTACCGGATCTTTTGTGATGGACCCAGACGGAAATCCTTTATTGCTTTCCAATCAAACAGGTATAAAAATAGACTATTGTCCTTTCAAAAGAGGACAGGCCACAGCACCGTCAAAATGGGTTTTAAGAGACCAGAAAGGTAATCAATATTTCTTTGAGATAGCTCAAAGCACAACAAATTTGGTTCATCAACCACAGCAAAATCAATATCAAACCTACCAATCAGCCTGGTACATCACTAAAATTATTACTGCCGCCAATCAGGAAATAGATTTTGCTTATACAAGCGGCGCTAATATAGCTTATACTGATTATTTAAATATCCGCAGAATCGATAAACAACTCAATGGCCCAACAACGTTGTTTAGTTGTCTTGGAAAAAAACATACTGCCGACACCAGCTACAATCAAAATGTCGATATCTCTTATCAACCTTATTATTTAACCGGAATTTCGGGCAATGGGGTTAATATCAACCTGGGTTATGGCAGCAGATTGGATTTTACAACGGGCAAAACATTGACGGATATTTCGGTAGTGTACAATAACAGGGCTACAGCAAGCTACAAACTTAATTATAGTTATTTTACATCAGATGACGGAACAGGTACGAAGCGACTTAAATTGACAAGCGTTAACCAGGTTTACCCAGGCAATATCATGAAAACTTTATTCAGTTTCTATTACAACGAAACTGTAAATCTGCCTGCCCGAAATTCATTCAAAACGGATTATCTTGGGTATTACAACGCGAATGCCCAAAACTCTGATCTCAATGGGTTTGCAGATAAAACACCTAATCAAACTAATGCACAGGCTAATGTTTTACAAAAAGTCAAAGATATTTTTGGAGGAAGCACTAATTTTGAATATGAGCTTAACTATTACAGGCAAAGCAATACAGATATTGCCGGGGCCGGGCTACGAATAAAGCGAATTTACCAGAAAAAAAGCGATTCTGATACAGAGATACTTAACCAAACAACTTTTTCTTACACACTTGTCGGCACGACTAATTCAAGTGGACAAGTATACTCGTTTTATTCGCCTTATTCGTCGTCATCTTTTTATGTTTACTGCAATGATAACAGCGGCGCAACTTATTATTATTCATCAGAAGCCCTTGATGCCTTTGCAGATGGCAACAGCGCAAATGTGGGGTATTCACAGGTTACTGCAACAAAAGCAGATGGCAGTTCGATACGTTATACATTGACAAACTATTTGGATTACCCTGATAAAAATGTTGTATATAATACTTATAGCAATAATGCTATTATCTTTAGTAATAATGACCAAAGCAATCTTAGTAGTTACAGTAGTAAACCAAGATCCTCTTACTTATTTGCCAGAGGCAAAATATTAAAAGAAGATGATTTGGACTCAGGTGGTCAGCCCGTAAAAACTGTAACCTATGCCTACTCATTAACCGCCCCGAGCGGACTGGTTGTTGGAATTACACCAGCAATTTCAAGTTATAATCTTGGTGCAACATATTTTGACGTTACCGGATATAGTTATTCGACACAGGATCTCCGACTTGATTCAAAAACAACAACGTATGCCAAGTCAGGTGTCAATCAGCAGAGCGTTACAGAAAGTTTCGTTTATACGGGCTATGCAGCTAATCTAATCCAGAATATTATTTCTACGGGAAGCTCTGGCCGGTCAGATAAAGTTACTTTTCGTTACCCATTTAATGTTATTCCAGCTACGCCAGGCAGCGCGCCTCCGATAACTTTACCGCTTACTTATATGGTTTACAATAACATTATTGAAAACCCCGTCGAGGTTATTCATTCGGTAATTAGAAACGGCCAGGCAAAGGTTGTATCAGCCAATATCACAAAGTACGGTGCTACCGATTACAATATACTCGCACCGTCTAAGGAGCTTAAATCAGAATTTAAATATCCTGTGCCTGAAAGCGAATATGTTACTTATAGTGTTGCTTATAACGGAAATGCCGAAGTAGAAACAATCGATAGCCGGTTGAAACCATATAAGCTTTATACCAGATACACCCCAAATAACATTTTAGCAGAGGAGCAAACAGTCACTATACCGGCAGCGGTTAATGCTTATATTTATGGCTATAATGGTATTTACCCAACGGCGGTAATTAATAACGCAAGTATAAGTAATGTGGCCTATTCCAGCTTCGAGTCAAATGATAAAGGCAATTGGTCCTACAGCGGGAACCCGGTATTTGACTTATCGTCCATAACAGGAACTAAATATTATGATTTGTCAAAAGGGGCAATAACTAACAATAGTCTCAGTTCGGCCACCACTTATATCATTACTTACTGGACAAAAAACTTAGCTGCATATGCCATTTCGGGAACACAGGGTACCCCAGCCTTACTGGCCAGCAGAAACGGATGGAATTGTTACCAGCACATTATTAAAAATATTAGCGGCGTAACTGTTTCCGGGTCTGGCTATATTGACGAATTAAGACTTTATCCAGTTGGTGCAAAAATTGCCACATCAACTTATGAGCCGTTGATAGGGATGACCAGTAAAAACGACGAAAATAATCAAATCACTTACTATAGCTATGATGAATTTAACAGGCTGCAATATATAAAGGATAACGAAAAAAATATATTACAGGCATATTGTTATAATTTTAACGGAGAGCCGGGCAATTGCTTTACCACGGTGACAAATCAATCAAAATCCGCTTCGTTTTATAAAATTGATTGCGGGCCCGGGTATGGAGGATCATCTGTTACTTACACTGTGCCTGCAGGAAGATATATAGCCGGTACGCAACAGGCAGCAGATGGATTGGCGCAAATTGAAATTGACCAAAATGGGCAGGGCTTTGCCAACGTTAACGGAACTTGTTCGCCACAAACTGTTTATGCCAGGATAGAAATGTCTAATTTTACCGGTGAAAATACCAGCGGAAGCGGGGGAGAGTCTTCCAGTATCTCAAGAGCCGATATTTACATCAGGCTATATACTACTGCTGATTGTTCCACGCCCTTTGCACCCCACGTACCTTTACCAGTGGTGGTAGCCGAAGGTTATAGTTCGTCGACACCTTATAATGGTTCTACGTCTGGCTCCGATAATGTGACCATTTCGATCCCGGCAAATCAGTCGTCGTTCTTTATGGGTAATGTAGTGCTTTCCAGCTACGCTACATACATTGATCCCTATTCCGGCTCAGGATACGTAACCGAAAGCTATGATTACACTTACGATGTAACTGCAAACGGGGCCTATTATACACCTGCCAGCACAATTTCAAACTAATAAAAACATGAAAAAGTTATTTTATATCATCATCACATTGTTGTTTTTGGGACCCTTGTGTGCACAATCTCAAACAAATTTGAAGGCCGACTCAACATATATAACAAGGATAATGAACGATTTAAATATCGACAATGCGCTTGCTGTTAAAGTTTGTGCTGCTATGCGCACAAATGAATCTGCAATACAGACAATCATAAAAAACACACGCCTAAGTCTGCAGGAAAAACGGGAGCAATTTCTGACATTAAACAGCGAGAGGGAGCAGAAAGTAAGGGCTTTGCTTAACCCGGAACAAATCGAAAAGCTCTCCAGAAGCATGATGAAATATATCGGCAAAAAACATTTGATAAGACAGGATAGCATTTGGGCTTTAAAACAGCAGGAAAGAAGTTTTCAGCAACAGGGTAGCAAAAGAACGCAGGATTCAGAAGCGCCGGTAAGCCAATAACCTTCAAAAATTTAAAATTTAGTTAATTAAAAAAGCGAACAGATAGCCTGATACTTAGATTATCAATGCTGTTTACACGAAACATAAATTACGCTGATGAACACACAAAACGTTAAAAGCGCATTCTTTAACAAGTTATTAAGCGCCCGATGTATTTATATAGCTATCTTTTTAGCGGGTATTATAAATTTAAATGCATTTGGGCAACTGTCTTTAGCCGCACCCAATACAGTGGGCAGTTATACCGATCCTGTCAGCATCACTCTTGGTGTAGGATTTTCGGCAAATGGAAGCGTTGGCAACTTTGCTGCCAGTATCAACCCTGGTTATAACACCGGCAACTCGCAAATTAGCTTTGTATCAAACTGGGTGCCCAAAATGCCGTTGACGTCTGCTGCTTCTTTAAAGGCGCAGGAAACCAACAGCAACAATATTAATATCGCCACAAAATTCTTTGATGGGCTGGGCAGGGTGATTCAAACGGTAGCAAAAAACCAGACCATCAATAACACTGACTTGGTAACTCCTTATGAGTATGATAATCTTGGCCGGCAGATAAAACAATATTTGCCTTATGCCTATGCCAACGTTTATCCCGGCAATTACCGTGCTGCCGCAACTACAACCGAGCAACAGGCCTTCTATAATTCTGGGAGTACAATAAACCCGCAAAGTAGCAGCCCCTCATCAAAAACATTGCTCGAAAGTTCGCCTTTAGAAAGGCCGCTGGAACAAGGTGCGCCTGGAGACAGCTGGCAGTTAACCGGCAGTACCGGCGGCGGGCATACTTCCAAATACGATTATACCGTAAACAATCTCACAGGTATCACCGATATCAATAATACTCGTATCGTAGTTGCCTATGGTGTTGCTATTGACAATAATGGTACACGGTCATTAACAGTATATGGTACAAACGGTTATTATGATGCTGGCGACCTTTTTGTAAAAGTAATAAACGACGAAAACTGGTTGAGTACGGATGGCCGTAACGGTACTCAGGAAATATTTACCAACAAAGAAGGACAAACAGTACTCAAAAGGGCCTTTGTTAAAAACCCTGCGGGTACAATAGATATTATCTCTACCTATTATGTTTATGATGATATTGGGAAATTGTGTTATGTATTGCCGCAGGCTTCAAACCCCGATCAGTTATCTGCATCCAACGGAGTAAATATTTCTGCAACCGTTTTAAATTCGGTTTGTTACCAGTACCAGTATGATGAAAAGCAACGTTTTACCGGAAAAAGGATACCGGGTAAAGACTGGGAATACTTTGTATATAATAATTTAAACCAGATTGTTGCTTCTCAAGATGGAAACCAGCGTGCGAGAAACGAATGGTCGGTAAAAAAATACGATGGCATAGGCAGAACGATTATTACGGGCGTATGGAATAGTACATTATCAAGAGATGACCTGCAAAAGAATGTTTTAGATCTGCAAACAACAGTTTACGAAACCCGGATCGCAACAGGTAACGGCTATACATCGGCGGCGTGGCCACAAGATATATCTGATATTTATACAATCAATTATTTTGATGATTATAACATACCCGGGCTGCCAACAGACATGGCTTACCAGGCTTATACAGGGAATCCCAATGGAAATAGCAGCCAGACAGCGGGATTGCCAACGGTTACGAAGAACAAACAAATGTCCAATAATGCGTTAGCGTTTTGGATGGTCAACTACTATGACCTAAAAGGAAGAGCCATCCAGATTCAGAGTACCAATCACTTATCCGGAAAAGACATTTATAATAATGAATACAACTTTAACGGAATGGTTGTTAAAAGTGTTCATCAGCATTCTTCAACTGCAGGCTCTATCAATATAACTAATCGTTACGCTTATGATCATCATGGAAGGCTAACAACACGGTATGAACAGATAGGCAGCGATCCCGAAGTGATTTTGAGCCAGTTTACTTATAACGATCTGGGGCAGGTAATTGATAAAAAACTACATCAAAAAAGCGGGAACACCAGGTTTATTCAGAGTGTAGATTATCGGTACAATATCCGCGGCTGGCTTACATCTATAAACGATGTATCGTTAAATGCAAATACCAGTACAAACCCAGACGACAGTAACACCAGCGATGCCGACAAATTCGGTATGGGATTTAAATATGAACAGGCCGATTTACCCGCCTATAACGGCAACATAGGATCTGTGCAGTGGCTTTCTGCGAAACCGGCAAGCAGTTCGGTAACCCCGCCAACGCTTAAATACGATTTTACGTATGATAAGATGGACAGACTTACCCAGGCAGCATCATCAACAGGTACAACAAAAGACGAAAATTTTTCGGAGTACCTTTCATATGATAAGATGGGTAATATCTTATCTATAAACAGGTGGGCCAAATTGAGTACAGGCAGAACCCTTGTTGACAATTTGGGCTATCAATATAATGGCAATCAGGTAACCCAGATTGATGACGCGAGCAATAATACCTATGGATTTAGTGACAACGGCGGAGGAACGGTAAGTAAGCAGCCTAATGAATATGTTTACGATACCAATGGAAATTTAATCAAGGATTTAAACAAGGGCATTACTTCAATAACTTACAATAACTTTAATTTGCCCGTGACTGTTACCTGGAGTGACGGAAAAACTTTAGTGTATGATTACGATGGTAGCGGCGGCAAAATTAAGAAAGTATTTACCGTGGGAGGATCTGTTTATACAACAGATTACATAAGCGGGCTACAATATGAACAAGGGCAGATAGCATTTATAAAAACAGACGAAGGCATTGCCAGGAAAAATGCCGGTGGAAGCAATTATATATACCAGTATTTCATTCAGGACCAGGTGGGTAATACCCGCGGGATAATACAACCAATTTATCCTGGCGAAACCACTGCCGATGTTGTGCAATTAACCAATTATTATCCTTATGGACTTGAATTTCAATCGGACGATGCAACTACACTGTTTGGATACGTAAGTGGCACAAAGGATAACTATTTGTTTAATAGCAAGGAATTACAGGACGGTACAGGGATGTACGATTTTGGAGCTCGCAACTACGATCCCCAAACAGGCAGGTGGAATGCCCCCGATCCGGCTAACCAATCGATAGATCAATCACCTTACATTGCTATGGGTAATAACCCAATAAGTCACATTGATCCGGACGGAAGATTTTGGCATATTATAATAGGTGCAGCAATTGGAGCGGTAGTTAATGTGGGAATACATGCGGTTCAGGGGAAAATCAAAAGCCCTACCGACTTTTTTGCAGCAGCCGGCATAGGAGCCGTTGCTGGTGGGGTAGCCGCTGCAACAGGGGGATCAAGTCTTTTTGCCGAAGGAGGGCTTACCGGGGCCGCCGCAATTGGAAATGCGTTTGCAGCCGGGGCAGCTTCAGGAGCTGTTGGTAATACTGTACAAGGCATTGGCAATTCAGTATATTTTCATGATTCATATGATCCTATTCAGACAGCGGTATCAGGCGCGGCATTAGGAGGTGTCACAGGAGCACTCGGAAAATCTGTTCAGTTAGGCTTGACAGCATTATTTTCAAAGGGATCACAGCAAGTAATATCAGCAGGACAAGGCTGGGTAAATGAGATGAATGTACCAGAAACCGATGGTGGAGCCGGATCAGTTCCTATAAATACCAATACAAGCCTGGTGGGTATGGATCAATCTATAATCGATGCAGGACAAGTTGGCCCCAATAGTTTTGGTGAAGCAGTGGGACAGTATACTGTTTTTGGGACAAAGGGCGTGGTTGGCGATACTTTTAATAGGAATATTTTTTATATTAAAAAGTTGGATGGCGTCGAGTCATTGGCTGCTTTCAAAGGTCTGATACAACATCTTGAAGCCGAAGCTGTCGACGCTGGTGCAAAAAAAATTTCAATTTATGGTGGCGCAGTATTAAAGAGCTTGTTTCAAGATCCTGTACGCGCAGCAAGATTGGGTTATACACTTGTAAACTCCGGACAAGCTGTTTACATCACTAAAGTCTTAGTTCCTTAAATAATTTAAAGAAATGAGTATATCTAAAGTTTTATCCGTATTTAATCGGGAGGGTGCCGAGGGGATGGCAACTAAAATTATTAATGAAGAAAACTCACATAAATTTAGCTATGCACTGGGATTTCTTAAGCAAGAGGAACATGGGTTAATCATATGTTACAAAGACCTTGATAATTGGGTAATGATAACAACGGAGCGCTTATTAATTATGGACAAAGGCATGGAGTTGTTTTTTAGTTATAGCGATATACGCACTGTTGATCCTGCTTTTCAAGAGGAATTTAAGGCTGGTGTTAGATCTGTTTCCGATTTTACTAAGCTAAAATTAATTGATAAAACTGGGGGAAATCATATCATAACTATTGAAAAAGGTAAACCATACCAAGGGCTATTTCAGGCAATAGACTTTATATATAGGCAAAACCGCAGGACGAAATGACCCCCCCGCTACCGCAAGCGTTTTGTCGCTGCCGCAAGGCTCCAGCCTTGTGGCCCGCGTTTAGGTAACCTTCATGCTAAGCAATAAATATGCAACACCCGGATGTTTAATTTCATCCGGGTGTTTTTGTATATCCCCAGCTTGCGTTAAGGATTTTTAAACACCGCTTCACTGTTCAATAAATAAGCACCGTTTGTTACTACCACGTCGCCATTATTCAGGCCGGAAAGTATAGGTATGTATTGCCAGTTGCCGGGGCCTACGTTAACCTTCCTGGGCGAAAAACTGCCATCGGTGTTTTTTACCCATACCTTGCTGCCCTTGCCATCGGTTAAAACGGCTGATGCGGGTACGGCCAGCGATTGATGGTTGCCTGTAGCCGCGCTTACGTAAGCCAGCATGCCCGGCCTTAATAAGCCTTGGGGATTTGGCACGCTGATGCGTAGCAGGTTTACTTTGGAGGCATCCGATATTTCGGGGTTGATAAATGCTATCTTGCCATCGATGGTTTGCCCATCCAGGTCGGGGAACGATAGGGTTACCTGGTCGTTTACTTTATAGCTGCCGCCTTCACCGGCATACAACTGTGCCTCCACCCATAAATTATTCAGCGACTGGGTTTTTAAAATGGTCATGCCTTCGGTAACATAGTCGCCTTCGTGTACCCCTATCTCGCTTACCGTTCCGCTTACGTTGCTCAGTATAGTTGTTGTGGCCGCAGCTTTGCCCGAAGCTGCAAGGTTGTTGATCTGTGCTTGCGACAATCCCCACAACCGCAGTCTGCTTTCGGCCGAGGCAATCAGTTGTTTGTAGTCAACATCGGGGTTGTGCAGCAGTTTTTGTTGCTGTCGGGCCAGCAGGTATTCTTTTTCGGCCTCCTGCAAATCCTCGCTATAAAGGGAATAAACCGGCTGGCCTGTGGTTACCTGGTCGCCAATGGCGCGTATAAAAAGTTGCTGCACCCGGCCAGCTGTCCTGGCGCTAAGTTCCTGGGCGGCGGTTTCGTCGGTAGTTACCGTACCTGTCAGCATTTTTTGGGCGGCGGTGTTTTTTGTGCCGATGGTATCTGTTTGTATGGCGGCTAACTGCTGTTGCGTGGCGGTTAGACTGATGCTTACATGAGCGGCATTGGCGGCGGCGGTAAGCTCAACCTTAATCAGCTTCATGCCGCAAATGGGGCAATTACCGGGATGCTCCTCATGCACCTGCGGATGCATAGAACAGGTGTAGTAAGCATTGGGCCGTACCGCTGTTTTGGCAACCTGTATCGGTGGCTTTTGCTTACAGGCGGCAAACAGGCTAAGCACCAGCAGCATCAAAAATGAATATTTTAAAAACTGGTTACTGTTCATGGCCTTGTATTTTAATAAAGCTTTCGCTATCGGTTAAATATTGCGCGTTGGAGGCCAGGCTATCGGTAAGGGCCAGGCCTTTTGTAACCCGGATATAATTGCCATTTATTGTGCCTGTACTCACTTGGCGGGCCTGGTAAGCCGCGCCCTTTTTTAGCCATACCACCTGGGTTTGCCCCAGGTTAACAACGGCCTCCCTGGGTACCCATAAACCCTCGGCCCGGCCTGTTTGTATTTTTGCTTTTACCAGGCTATTTACTTTAAGGCTATGATCCATATTATCCACATAAACCCGGATGCTGGTGGTTTTATCGCCCTGCTGCAGGGTTGGCTCTATAAAATTCACTTTACCGTTAATGTTTTTTCCGGGTATATCAGGCAACTGCAATTCAACAGGCTGGTTTAATTTTAAAGCCGAAACTGATGACCTGTCTATTTTAACTATAGCCCACAGGCTGTGCGGGTTAACAACATTAAACAAGGTTTGGCCTTTGGTCACATACATGCCCTCTTTGATAGATAAGGGCTGGTTAGCCGCAAAATCAATGGGCGTTTCAGTAGCGGGTGCTCCTGCCATCTGGCTGTGCTGCGTATCATGTACGTGGCCGTTATAAGGACTGTACACTGGCAGGCTGTAGAAAGCCTTACCGGTTTTAGCTACCTGGCTTACCTGCGCCATGGTCATGCCCAACAGCAAGAGCTTTTGGCGGGCGGCGTTGAGCAGTTCGGATTCGGGCGCCGGGTTGCGGGTAAGGTATACCAGGTCTTGCTGGGCTGTAACCATATCGGGGCTGTAAATATCAAAAATGCGCTCCCCGGCATGTATCTCCTGGAAAGCGTATTTGATATACAGTTTTTCAATCCGTCCCGAAAACCGCGATGCGATATTATTGAACGTGCGGGTATCAAAATCAAGATAGCCATCACCATAAATTTCAGTATCAACAGATTTTTGAACAGGCGTAATAGCAGTTACCCAAGAAACAACGCTGCTATTAACCGGCTGCAAAACCGTGCCCAGGGTGATACCCGCCCCCTTGCTGGCCTGGCCGTTTTTTTTCACCAGGGTCATGCCGCAAATGGGGCAACTGCCGGGATGGTCCTCTATAATTTGGGGGTGCATGGGGCAGGTATATTTTACATCGCCTTTAGCCTGAGTTATTGCTGCCGGGACAGGCTTCGGATTGTTGCAAGCGCTTAACAGGGGATATACAATCACCAACGATACTGCAAACATTTTATTTAGTGCTTTCATACTCCCTTTCATAAGCTACCTGTAATGTTAAAAGTTCCTGTAACCGGTCGAGGGCGGCCATGCGGGCTGTTTGTAGGCTTTTTATGCCATCCAGTACGGTGGGCAGGTCGCCGGTATTTTGGTCGTACGCCTGCAAAGCGGTTTTATAAGCGCTTTGCAGCGCGGGGATAATATGCTGGTTATAGTTGTTAAGCTGTCTTTTTTTGCTGCCGATGTCGGCTCTTAAACCGGCTAACTGCCCCTGGGCCTGGTTAAGCAGGTCGGCTTTTTTTTGCTGCAATGCTGCCACCTCATAACGAATTCCCTTCAGGTTGGCTTTATACTCCTTAGACGCCCATGGAACGATAGGTATGGTAACAGAAGCCATCAAAACGTATTGGTTGGCATACCCGCCATAGCTTTGCATATGTGCCGCCTGGATGCCAAAATCGGGTCTACGCTTGCTGTATTCTACCATGGCGTTCAATTGCTGCAGCTCGATACTGCGGCTAATTCCTTTTATATCGCTGCGCTGCGCGGCCAGTGCAGCCGTATCAACTATAGCCGTTTCGTAATCCCGGTAAATAACATTTGTATCTACGGTAAAAGCGGTTTGGCGGTCCCGGTTCATCAGCGTGTTCAGCATAATGTTTCGTTGCTTTATGTCGTTGTTCAGTTGTTCGCGGGTATTATCCAGCTCAAACAGTTCGGCTTTGGCTTTGTAAATATTGGGCAGCTTTTCTTTACCATAAGTAAGCCGGATATTGGCATCCTTTAGCGTGTATTGCAGCAGCCCCTCGGTATTTTGCAGCAAGGCCAGTTTTCTTTCGAGCACGACCCGCTCATAATAATATTGCCGGGCCTGCGCCATGAGCTGGTTTTTCATATAGCCTTTATCGGCTGCGGTTACTTTAGACATTCCCTGCATATAAGCCTCTTTTGCTTTCAGCCTGGCGGGGTTGGTGAACATTTGCTCGGCCTGTATCATCAGAGCCCCTCCGTTTGGGTTTAGCCGGTATGGTGTTTGGTATTGCCCGGCGCTGATTTTTGGCGCATCCAGGTTGTTGATACCGGTGGCGTAAGCATCCTGTGCGCTTATCGTGGCATCATATGCCAGCAAGGCCGGGTTGGCATTTATTTTAGCCAAAACGCTATCCAGCGGCAAACGCTTCTGTGCCTGCGCGGTTACGCCGGTTAGGCAGATGAGCAGTGTATATATAATTTGATGCTTAGTTTTCATGGTTTTATTCCTTTACAGCCAATACTTCCAGCTTGCCATATTTTTTTAGCTCGTACTCTTTCACCATCAAAAAAATGAGGGGTGTAACCAGTAAAATATGGGTGGAAGATGTTAATACACCGCCTATCATCGGCAGTACAATGGGCAGCATTACATCGCTGCCGGTGCCGGTTGCCCACAACACGGGCACCAGGCCAAATAAGGCAACGCAAACCGTCATGAGCTTTGGCCGCAGCCGTTTTACAGCGCCGTTCATTACGTATTCGCGCAGATCGTTTCTGCTGATGTTTTCTTTTGAGTTCCCTTTTAAAGCAACCAGCTGCTGCATGGCATCATTGAGATATATCACCATTACAATTCCGGTTTCTACAGCGATACCAAACAAGGCGATAAAGCCGACAGCCACCGCTACCGATAAATGCACCCCGAAGAAATACACCATATACGCCCCGCCTATTAAAGCGAAGGGGATACTGATGAGGCTAAAGAAAGCCTCGCGGATAGAATGAAATGCAAAATATAGGCAGGCAAATATGATAATGAGCACAACGGGGAGTATCAATTTTAAAGTACGCTCGGCGCGGATCAGGTTTTCATACTGGCCGCTCCATTCAATAAAATAACCTTTGGGCAATAGTTTAACCATGGCATTTAACCGGGCCTGCGCTTCCTGAACGGTGCTGCCCAGGTCGCGGTCGCGCACGTTGAATAGGACGGTGCCGCGTAGCAGTGCGTTTTCTGACTGGATCATGGCCGGGCCATCACTGATGCTGATATCTGCCACAGACGATAGCGGTACCGGGCCAAAGGACGGTGTTTGTACCAGTGTGCGCTTAATATCCTCCAAATTACTGCGATAATCCTGCGCCAGGCGAAGGTTTACACTAAAGCGCCGGCGCCCTTCAATGGTTGGGGTAAGGTTCATGCCGCCCAGGGCGCTCTCTACTACTTCGTTTACATCATCAACGCTTAATCCATACCGGCCTATGGCATCTTTGTTCACCCGGATATCCAGGTATTTGCCGCCGGTTATCGGGTCAACGTAAAGGTCTTTTACGCCGCTTATACCCTGCAAAGCTTGCTTCATTTGGTTGGATAAAGCATAAATGGTATCAAGGTTTTGCCCGTACACTTTTAAGCCCACATCGGTACGGATACCTGTAGACAGCATATTAATACGGTTAATAATGGGCTGTGTCCAGCCGTTTACCACGCCGGGTATTTGCAGTTTGGCATTCAGCTCGTTAATGATATCTTCCTTTTTTATTCCCTTACGCCATTCGCTTGATGGTTTTAACAGGATAATAGTTTCAACCATGCTAATGGGCGAATTATCCGTAGCCGTATTGGCCCGGCCGGCCTTGCCCAGCACGTTTTTTACTTCGGGGATGCTTTTAATGATCCTATCCTGAACCTGCAATAGTTGCTTGGCTTCGGCATTGGAGATATCGGGCAGGGTAACCGGCATAAACAGGATGGTGCCTTCATCCAGCGGCGGCATAAATTCGCTGCCCAAACTCAATAAAAGCGGGATACTTACCAGCAATGCAATAACATTAATGCCAATGGTGGTTTTACGCCAGGTTACGCACCAGCTAAGTATCGGCCGGTATATTTTTTCTAACCCACGGTTTAGCGGGTTATGGTCATCTGTTCTTAACTTCCCTTTCAGGAAAAACGAGATGAGTACAGGGGCCAGTGTTACGGCTAATATGGCATCAATGGCCAGGATAAAGGTTTTTGTCCAGGCCAGCGGGCCAAATAGCTTCCCCTCCTGCCCTTCCAATAAAAATACGGGCAAAAACGACGCTACAATAATAAGGGTAGAGAAAAAAACGCCGCGCCCCACCTGTTTACAGGATGCTTCTATGATCTTGATTCTTTCGGCTGTGGTCATGATTGCTCTTTTTGTTGTGCGATGGATAAATTGCGGTGCGAGTTTTCGACCATCACGATACCGTTATCTACAATAACCCCGATAGCCAATGCAATACCGGTTAACGACATGATATTGGAAGATATCCCAAACGCGTTGAGCAGTATAAAGCTGGCCGCTATAGTTATCGGGATCTGGATAATGATGCTTAAGGCGCTGCGCCAGCTAAACAGGAACAGGATAACGATAATGGATACCGTAATCATTTCCTCAATCAGCGTATGCTTTACCGACTTAACGGCGCTTTCAATCAGTTCGCTCCGGTCATAGGCTATTTTAAATTTTACGCCCGGTGGCAGGCCTTTCTGAATATCGGCCATTTTATCCTTAACAGCGTGGATCACTTTATCGGCATTCTCGCCATAACGCATCACCACAATTCCGCCAACGGCTTCGCCCTGGCCATCCTGATCAAAAATACCCAGGCGTTCGTCGCCGCCCATTTGTACGGTAGCAATATCTTTTACCCTAACAGGGATGGTTTTAATAACGCCAACGGCTATGTTCTCCACATCCGCCAATGATTTAATATAGCCCAGCCCGCGTACAATATAGCCGGTGCCATTCATTTCAAACTTGCGGCCGCCTACATCATTATTATTGCTTTTAACCGCTTTAAGTACCTGCGACAGGGGAATATTATAGTAGTTAAGCTTATGCGGATCGATGCTGATCTGGTATTGTTTTTCGAAACCGCCAAAGGAGGCTACCTCGCTTACACCAGGTACTGTTTGCAGCCCCAGTTTTACATACCAATCCTGCAGGGCCCGCTGTTCGCCCAGGTCGATACCTTTGGCGTCAAGAGTGTACCATAATACGTGGCCAACGCCCGTGCCATCCGGCCCAAGGGTGGGTGTAATGCCTTGCGGTAATAAACGCTGGGCGTAGTTCAGCCGCTCCAGCACCCGGCTGCGCGCCCAGTAAACATCGGCTTTATCATCAAAAACAATATAAACAAAGCTCATCCCGAACATCGAGGTTGCCCTGATGGCTTTAACCTTCGGGATGCCCTGCAGGTTGCTTACCAGCGGATAGGTTACCTGGTCTTCCATAATTTGTGGGCTGCGGCCCTGCCACTCGGTAAACACGATGACCTGGTTGTCTGACAGATCGGGTATAGCATCAATGGGGTTTTCATTTACCGCGTAGGCGCCCCAGGTAAAAAGGGCAATTGCAATAAACAAAACGATATACCTGTTTTTTAACGACAGGCTAATAAGTTGATTAATCATCTTAATGGTTTTGATAAGCCCGGCCGCGGGTTGGCGGCCAGGCTTAATGAGTTACATTTTCATGGCTGCCGGTTTCTTTTTAGCAGGTGATTTTTTTACCAGGGCCATACCGCATTTGGGACATTTACCGGGTTTATCGCTCAATACCTCGGGATGCATGGTACAGGTGTACTGCACTTTTGCAGGCTTGGCCTTTTTGGTGGTATCGGCGCTCATTTTACCGTTAGGTACACCGGCTGCAAAAACAGTTGCCGCAGAAAACAGGATGGCTACCGCCATCAGCATTACTTTTTTCATGGATTTAAAAAATTGAAAAGTGGATAAATAACACAGGCAGAACCTATGCGTTGATTATAAATTAAGATGATGTTTTAATTTAAAGGTTAGCCCGGTTACGTAGAATAACGGCTAAAAAAGGAGAGGGAACAGGATCAAATCCTGTAAATGCAATTAAGGGTATAAATCGGTATATCAGTGTTCCCCGGCGGGGCATTTGCCTGATAAGCGATAGCGGATGGCAATTCTTTAACAATAATGGCTGCTATCCAATGGTTAACGACCGGTAACAACGCAGGCGATAAAGCCTGTAATGCAACCGACGAGGCGCTTACATGGGTATCCTTAATTTTAAAGCTTTGCTTTTCGTTTTTGCAACAACTGTCATCCGCTTTTTTATGGGCCTCGTTGTCGGCTGCGCCATAAATAAGGGTAACAGAAGCCAGCTTGCCACAGCAATAAAAACGGTTAACCCCGATACCCACGCAGGATAACAGGTAAATAGCCGTTAGTAAAATGAGTGCTGTGCGTTTCACAATACTAAGTTATTAAATAATTGCCACATTTGCGAAGAAGATACCTAAAATGACAGGGCAAACGCATCTGATTGGGTTAACATAACTTAACACATTTCAGATATATTTTTCACAAATATTTGATAATGAATTACTTGCATTTTAACATGGTTAACATTAAACTGATCTTGCAATTTAGGTGCATCCAAATATTTGTGCCCGTTGTTGGCCAATACAAGTCCTTTTGGTACCTGGATCATTTAACCACGATCAGCCAATAAAAACAAGGTATCGTTTGACGCTTATACCTTCCCGACGCTATAAGCTTATTCCGTTAGCTATTATAAATAACAGCTTATCGCTGTTAACTATTTAGATGCGTTTGCCTTGTAATGTTGTGAGTGAAAAATACAGGAAACCAACAGCAATCGGGCTGATGTTTTTATATATTGTATTTTTAATTGTGGTAAGGAGGTTAAATGTACTGTAGGGTTTGCGGCAACAGCGGAATTTTAAATAAAACGTGCGTGGCATTATTTTTCGTGTTGACTTTCGCTGTTATCGGTTGCAGAAATAATGGTAAGAACATCGCGCCGCTAAATATCGTTCTTAAACATTACACCATGGCAGCGACAGAGAAAAATTGCACAATGGTAGTCTTGCTTAAAGCCTACCCTGTAAAAGATCGGGAGCAAAAAAATGGATTTGCAAATCTTTATATCTGTAAAAAGCAAGACAGTAAAGAGTTGATTTTTATTTTTGAAACAGACAAAATAGCGCCTGGATATTTGGTTGATCCTGATATAAAAAACGAAGGCTTTTGTATTTATCCCCAGGATGTTAATTTTCAGCCCCCATCCAATGTAAGGGTAGATGTGCCAAAAGACTTCTCCATGCCCAATGGATCAGCATACCTATTTGCAAGCCTATACAGGCGTTTGGATTAGTGATAGTTGATTGGAGGTTAAATATTCGTCGCTAATATGCGCGACCAAGGGTTATTTTGAAAGTTTCACCTTTTAGGTCGTTCTATTATAAAGTGAATAAGTATCGGCAAAAAAAGAAAAGAAGTTGAAGAACTTAGGCAATAGGTAATATGAAAAAAACAGAAGCTATCGCGAAAAATGTTGGTTTAATATTGCTGGTCTATATATTGGGTTGTGGACCTGATATTGATGAGAAACGTGATAAATCGTTTAATGGGATAATTGTAGAAAAGATAGATACCCCTCCTTGTTTTGCGGATATTGTAATAAAGCATGGGAACAACATCGATACCATTAAAGACTTATGCACATGTGTTCCGATCAAAAAACAACTTTGGAAATATAGCTTACTAAACGACAGTATTTCTAAGGCAAAGGGGGAGTTAACAGTTAAAATTTTCAGAAAGAATGTAGTCCAAAGTTTCGAATATCCATTTTGTAAACAATAAGTAATTGCGCCAGCTGAGTAGCCGTTTATCGCTGCTGCACAGAGCTTTAGCCTTTTGACCCTTGGTCAACGCCACGCAAAGTAATAAATAGACAACTCCCGGATATCGCAATAAATTAACATATGGAAATAGCGCAACTTATCAATCAAATTATTCCTCCGTCAGATTGGGAGCATAGGGAAGGCTTTATGAATATGCATATAATCGATCAGTTAAGTTATTCTAAACGACAGCTTGTAGAATCATTGTTAATGGAAAAATTAATTGAAAAAAAATCAGCCGACACATTAATAGTTGAAACATTGGCCTATATGAAATCAACTAAATCCCTGCCTGTATTGAATAATTTATTAATAACCTCTCCTGATAATTTCGTCAAATTGATAATTGCAACTTCAATTTTTAAAATCAGTTTAGATTACGCAATGGTCGATATAGCCATTGATCTATTTTTAACATTTAATGATAAGTATCAAAAAATACCGGCATTTGTTTACTTAAAAAGCTTCAATGATAATAAGACAGATGCTTTTATTAAAAAATACATTAACGACCCCGATTATTTAATCTCTTATAAGGCAAAGAGACATTTAGGATTAAATTAGGAAGTCCGCTTATGCTTAATGCTTAGCGTTATAACCTACATCGGCGACATTAAGAACATGGGCATTAACCGTTGCCGTGCTAAGTTCATCTGCACCAATATCGAAAGGTGCAATGCGGGGCTGCCCGTCCATATCAACCTTAACCTCGGGATAAGATGCAGTTGCCTGATCGATGGCAGGGCTGCCGGTTTGTACATGGTAAGTACCTGAAGATGTTTTAAGCAATTTTGGGTCAACTGTTTTATAGCCTTCAGCCGGTATATTGCCTGCATCTTTTACATTGTACAAAATATTGCCTGCCCATTGCGGGTTGGTATAAGGCCCCAAAATAGTTGCCGCTGCTCCCCCTCCCTGGATAATGTTGTTAACTATCGAAACATATGTGGCCCCCATTCCATTCTTACGTTCTGCTTGAATAATATTTTGCTTATTATCAACCAGGGTGTTAAATCCAATCAATATCCTATCGGGCCGGTCATGAGCGGTTAGCAGTGCACCATCAGCTACTTCCCCATCACCGTTGCCAACCACAATAGCCGAACTGCAGTTTTCAAAATAATTACTAAAAATCAGGTGGTCGTCGCCAAAAATTCGAAGACCCGGTGTATTGAAGAAATAATTGCCGTAAACCAAACTTTTGTTACCGTGCCGTAAAGTGAACTGTGCCGGGCAATCACGAATGGTATTGTACCTAAGCGTTACCGCCGAAGCTTTAACCGAAATCAATTCATTCTCGCCTTCACATTTTTCAAATAAATTATATTCAACTATACTATTACTTGATGATAAGCTAAATCCGCTTAAGCCAAACTGAAGTGCTTCGGCGCCATTTTTACCCCCCTGGCTTGCAAAATTGTTAAAATAATTATGGTGGATGTGCAATCTTTCGGCAATTTGCTTCCCCTCGCCACGGATTGCTATAAAGCGTCCCATAGCATTTTTATTTTGAAAGGTGTTATAGTCAATTTCGTGGTCGCTGCCGGCCACGGTAAGTTCTTCGCCGTCACCCGGGTTTTCAAAAATATTTTGGGTAAACCTACAATGGTTTGTACCTATACCGGTTTTAGCGCGGCCTGCCACGTGTGTAAATTTAAAGCCGCGGATAGTAATATATGCAGCCGGATTCATCAGGCTAAAGCCCCCTTGTCCGCTAATTTCGGCCCGGCCCAGGCTTTGGGCGGCAATGGTTATGGGTTCCTTTTCGGTACCTTTATTGCTCACAATAATATCTTCTGTTGTTGTATAAACGCCATCGGCCAACAAAATCCGATCGCCAGGCTTAGCTAAATTGATGGCCTTTTGCAAACCAGCAATTGAAGATACCGTAATAGTAGTTGCAAAAAGCACATTTGAAAACAATAACATGAAAACAACAAATGCAAAAGCCAACCTGTTATTATTCAAATAAACCTGGTGATATTTTTTAGCCATTATTTTAGGTTTTTAATTAAGATGATGATGCTAACATCGGCTTAATTATTAATGGTTTAATCACACAAAAAAGCTAATTAATATACTGAATTGTCCTGGTAATTGAACATATGCAGACTTACAGCTGTCAATAATATCACATTACACAAAAAAGTAAGTGGCCCGCCGAAGTCTTTTTTTTTAACTCATTGAAAACCCGCATAACACAAGACAAACTATAAACTTTTTTTAGGACGAGACATACCAAAGTGTACTGTACCGGTACGGACGAGACACCCTGAAACACCCTGAAACACCCTGAAACACCCTGGTACACCCTGAAACACCCTGGTACGGGGTGGCACACCACTGATGGCTAATATTTTTAAGTAAAACAAAACATTCTGAATTATTACCCGCAGTTGCGCCCAACCGGACAAAAAAAACGGCTTACCAAATTAATGATAAGCCGCTCTTTAAATCCAGTCTACATTTTGTGCCCTGCAGTATCTTTTTTCATCCGCATTTTTGGCATCTCGCCGTTCATCATTACACACTGGCCTTCTTTTAGCTTCATAGTTTTGCCACCCTTCATTTTACAGGTTCCGTCGGCCTCAACAATGGTACCGTTTGTCATGGTTTTAGCTTCGGTCATGGGCATGGTTTTGCCATTCATCATGGTCACCATTTTACCATCTTTCATCATTACACAATCGTGCATTTTATCCATCGACATGTGCGACATCTTATGCATTGATTTGTGCGACATCTTGTGCATAGTAGTGTCGGTTGTTTTGGTTTGTGCCATAGCGCTACAACTTAAGGTAACGGCAATCAGGGCAATCATCATTCTTTTCATTTTTCTGGTGGTTTATATTGGTTAATATTTTGCTTGTTGATGGAGCCTGGTTTAGGGTTTGTTATTCTTTCACTTTCAACATACCTGCATTTATAGCTACAACCACGGTACTTACCGTCATTAACACCGCCCCCGCTGCCGGGCTTAAAAGAATACCCTGGCTATATAGCACACCCGCAGCCAGGGGCAGCGCCACAATGTTATACCCGGTTGCCCAAATCAAATTCTGGATCATTTTACGATAGGTTGCCTTGCCAAACAGTATCAGGCTTACAATGTCTTTCGGGTTGCTGTTCACCAGTACAATGCCGGCAGTTTCGGCAGCAATATCGCTGCCCGAGCCAACGGCAATGCCAATATCAGCCTGGGCCAGCGCGGGGGCGTCGTTAACACCATCACCAGTCATGGCCACAAATTCGCCTTTGCTCTGCAGTTCTTTAATTTTATCTAATTTTTGATGGGGTAATACTTCGGCGATGAAACTATCCATACCTAAAGTTTTGCTTACACTTGCCGCCACTTTATTGTTATCGCCGGTTAACAAAACAGACCTGATGTTTTCCTGCTTCAAGGTTTTAATGGCATCTGCCGATTCGGGGCGGATCTCGTCCGATAAGGCAATATACCCGGCCAGTTGCCGGTCAATTATTACAAATACCACCGTTTCGGTATCGTTGGCATTATATTCACCGGGAACGGCCAGCTTATTTTCTTTTAAATAACCCGGACTAACCACCAATATTTTTTTCCCATCTACCGTTGCCTCAACACCCTGGCCGGTTATGGCCTTAAAGTTTTGTGCCTGCGGGATGGTATTTTTTAAGTCTTTAACTTTTTGCAGGATGCCCGTGGCTATGGGGTGCTCGGAGTTTTGTTCTAAGGCAGAAGCCAGGCGGATGAGGTCGTCCTGTTTGATTTCTTTATTAAACGAAACCACCTTGGATACCTCAAACTTGCCCACGGTAAGTGTGCCTGTTTTATCAAATACTACGGTGGTTATTTTACGGGCATTTTCAAAAGCAGTTCGGTTTTTAATAAGCAGGCCATGTTTGGCCGATAATGCTGTTGATTTGGCTACCACCAGCGGAACAGCCAGCCCTAAAGCGTGCGGACAGCAAATAACAATAACGGTTACCATCCGTTCCATGGCGAACGCTAAAGTTTGCCCGGTTAAAAACCAGTACATAAATGTGCCGATACCTGTAACCAGGGCAATAATTGTTAGCCATTTCGCGGCGGTATCGGCCAGTAATTGCGTTTGCGATTTTGACTTTTGCGCATCGTCAACCAACTTAACTACCTGCGACAAGTAGGAATCTTTTGCGGCATGTGAAACGGTTACTTTAAACGAACCATTACCGTTGATGGAGCCCGCTATTACTTTATCGCCCTTTATTTTTTGTACCGGCTTTGATTCGCCTGTGAGCATAGATTCATTGAGGTAGCTTTCACCTTCAAGTATAATACCATCTGCCGCTACTTTTTCTCCGGGTTTTACCAGGATAATATCATCAGCTTTTAATGTATCTGTTTTTACATCATGCACCATACCGGGCATTACCATATGCGCATCTGCCGGCATTAGCTTAACCAGCAGCTCAAGCTCATTTGACGCACCCATTACCGATCGCATTTCTATCCAATGTCCTAAAAGCATAATGAGGATAAGGGTAGCCAATTCCCAAAAAAAATCCATCCCTTTAAGACCGAAAACGATGGCTACGCTGTAGCTATAAGCTACCGTAATTGCAAAACCTATCAGGAACATCATCCCCGGATTTTTGGCTTTTGCCTCGCTTACCAAACCTGTTAAAAAAGGCCAGCCGCCATATACAAACACCACCGACGATAAGGCAAACAAAATGTAGGATGAACCTTTAAACTGCCAGCTAACCCCCATAAAATGCTCGATCATGGTTGATAACAACATGATAGGGACTGTAAGTGCCAATACCACGTAAAACCTTTTTTTAAAATCGGCAATCATCATAGCGTGGTGGTCATGTTCTGACATTCCCATGTGCTGATCATGCCTATCGTGCATTTTATGATGCTCCATCCCTTCCTGCATTTTGTTCATCTCCATATTAATTGGTTTAAGCAGTGCTGATTTTTTCCTTCCGGATACTCTTTATAGCTATTGCAGCAACCGCATTTCTAAAATACCGGAAATAGAATTTTTACTTTTTCCGGGGCCTGAATTTTATAACACAAGTCAGGCCGGGTATTCTCTGCCGAATACCCGACCCAAATGCTTTAAAAGATTTGTAAAAAATAAATATTAAACCTTGGCTTTTTTTGCCTCAGCCTTTTTCTTCTCCTGCTCCAGGAAATAACAATGTGCGGCACATGCGTGCAATTTATAATTCTGGTGAGCCGTGCCGAAGTTATGCCCCTTTGGATCTAAAATGGCGCATTTTTCTTTATCCAGATCTTTGGTATTCAGCACATTTTCGCCATTGATATTATAGTAGGAGCCGTTCTTTTTTGCCGTCCCCAACTTTTTCCCGTTAGCGTCAATCACGTTACCGCCGGCATCAATAAAATATAGTTTTTGCCCTTTATTGTTGCGCACAATATTGTCTTTATCAATATGGCCTAATTGAGTGCCCCCTGCATCCCTGATCCATCCCTTGTCGGTAATGATAATTTTAAAAGTTGTATCTTTTTTAACCTGGGCATTAACCGTAACCGTTGCAGTGGTAGTTAATATGAATAAAATAAAAAGTAGCTTTTTCATAATTGTGAAATTTAATTTATTCAAAACTCCTTTATTCAAAGCCCTTTTCAAATGATTATCAACACGTTGATATGTGATTAAAATCATTATGTTAATCTATATTTCAATAAGTTAGCGTTAACCCACCGCCAAGGCCCATATCGCTATCGTAATGCGATGATAAAGAGAAATATTTGGTAAAAATATACCGCATACCCACTGTGTACTCTTTATCGGTATTGCCCATCAGCGTAAACCTTAAGCGGCTGGTTAAGGGAATATCTTCCCTCCCCAATTGAAACCTGAATTTGCCATTGCCATCCACACGGGCGTCGGCAACAAACAACATAGGTAATATATACGATACCCCTGCAACTACGGTATGGCGATTGTTTTTATTGCTTTGCTGGCCAAACAGGTTTTTTTCCTGCTCGTTTATGTTTTTGTAATGGTAATCAAACCCTGCATATGCGTACAGCCATTGCATTTGCCCAAAATAGCGGCCTGCCATGGTTTCGCTTTCATAGCCTTTGCTGCCGTTTACCCCCAGGTGCCATAGAGTTGATAATTTCCACCGGGTATTGGCTATGCTAACTGTACCATCACTCCCATTGCTTTCCAATCCTATTTTGGCGGCCGGGAAAAAGCGGCGATCATCGGCGTATATTTTTTTTATGGCACTTGCCGGGTCGGGCAGTTCGGGGTTAGCCGGCGAATTTTCATAGGTAAATATGCGCCCCATCCCGCTCATCATATGGTAAAGGATATGGCAATGAAAAAACCAATCGCCGCTTGCCGTAGCCGCAAACTCAATGGTATCAGTTTCCATCGGCATAATATCCAGCGTGTTTTTTAACGGCGAATAATCGCCCTGCCCGTTTAGTACCCTAAAGTAATGCCCATGCAAATGCATGGGGTGGCGCATCATGGTATTATTGTACAAGATGATGCGCACGTTCTCGCCCTTTTTGATGAGTATCTTATCCGATTCGGAAACCGTTTTATTGTTTATCGTCCAAACATAACGGTTCATGTTACCGGTAAGGTTAAAGTGCAAAACCTTTAGCGGGCCGGCAGGTAAATTAGTGGGCTTAATGGCCTTTAACATCCCATAATTTAGGGTAACTATATCGGTGCTGCCCCCCATATCCATACCAGGCATATCGCTCATTTTTTTTGCGGTTGCAGTGGTATCATTTGGGGCTGTGCCGTCGCCGGTAATTTCGGGATACATTACGGTATTCATGTCCATTACCTGGTTGGTCATCACCATGCCATCCATTTTCTTCATGTTGCCATCCATGCCCATCATGTCGTTCATCATTTTCATGCCCTCAAAATATTTAAGCCGGGGCAGCGGCTTGGCTTTAAACTGCGGTCCACTTCCCAGCCATAATGAGGTTGACCGGGTGCGATCTTCGGATGTAGCCAAAAATTCAAAGCTTCCGTCGTTGGGGATGGTAACTATCACATCATAAGTTTCGGCTACGGCTATAATCAGCCTGTCAACAGGTACCGGTTGCACATCCTCACCATCATTAGCCGCAACGGTAATTTTGCCGCCGGCATACTTTAGCCAAAAATAGGTTGATGAACTGCCATTAATGATGTGCAGTTTCACTTTGTCGCCCTTTTTAAACCGGGGGGCGTTATTAACTGCTTTGCCATTGCTAAAAAAACGATCGTAATAAACATCGCTTACATCCATGGCCACCATTCGCTTCCATTCGTTGGTTAGCTTGGTTTTAAGATGCCCTTCGGCCACAGCTTCCGCATAGTTTTGGGTACTGCCTTTACGAATGCCGTACCAATCGGTTTGGTTATGTAATGATCGTTCTACCTGGTCGGGGTTTTCATTGGTCCAATCGCTCAGCAGTAAGGTGTACTCCTTTTGTTCGGCTGGCTGTTTGGGATGGATAATAAAAGCCCCATACATACCACTTTGCTGCTGTGTCATGGTATGCGAGTGGTACCAATAGGTGCCATGCTGCACCAGCGGGAACTTGTAAAAATGAGTTTGCCCGGCCTCAATTGGCGCAGTGGTAAGGTACGAAACGCCATCATAACGATTGGGCAATATAAGCCCGTGCCAGTGGATAGAGGTTTCCATCATCATTTGGTTATGCACATATATTTCGGCGGTATCACCCTCGGTAAACTCCAATGCAGGGGCAGGTATGCTGCCGTTAATGGCCATGGCGGGCCTTGCTTTGCCGGTGTAGTTTACGGTAGTATCGGCAATGTACAAATGATAAATTTCGCGATTGCCCACTTTGGTGTAAAAGGGTTTGCGCGGCTCCTTTTCGTCCATTTTCATAGCCATATGCTGTGCATAGGCCGAAAAAGACAAAAAGAAACTCAATAAAATTACTGTGGATCTTTTCATAATAAAAAATAAGCTGCCGGAATTATCCGGCAGCATTTAATAATTATTTTGTTGCAGGGCTAATGGTTTCACTAACCTTGCCGCAGGTAAGCATCATATTGCCATAATAAGGGTTTTTAATAGCTTCATCTGCCGATAGCCAGTAGCTTTTTTTCATGGGGCAATAGGCATAGTAAACAGGCTTATCGGTTAGTTTTACGGCCTTGGCCAGTTTAAAGAAGTTTGCCGAAAAATTGGCAAAATGTTCCCTTTGATGGGCTATGTCCTTACTTTCGGATATGTGCCTGGCATCAAAAGCCAGCTTTTCCTGCAAAGGCTTAAAAGCGGCAGCATCTGCAGCGGGCAGCAACTTTACATCAACCCCGTTAACAGCTTTTAAAAATTCGCCGGCACTGGCAGCGGCATCTGCGGTGTTTGATTTTACTAATGCATCTTTAACGCCGTAATAAGATGATAGTAATGTACTAAGCGCCGTTGCTTTGTTATCCTGTGCAAAAAGTTGCGGGGTAAATGCGGTTGCGATAAAAGCAACCAATAAAAATATCTTTTTCATGATTTTAGTAGTTTAATATAAACAGATCACCTGCCTTAACACTTGTTTCGGCAGTATTTTAAATTGTTGTTAAAAAGCTTTCCTTTTTATTTTCAGTACAAATTTAACCTAAGATCAGCTTAATCTTTTACAGTATTTGGTTTTTAAGTTATGTTATTTATTGATTTTGCCGCAGGTTAAAACCAGATTGGCGAACAGGCAAATGCCAAACACAAATGCATTAATGGCGGCAATTTCAACTTAATTCGGGCAAAAAATCGGGCAATAAAAACCAGGGCCGGTGGGTACGGCAAAAGCCCGAATCAGATAAGAAGAGTTTTGTTATAAATATAAATGGGTTGCGATGCCACAAACGGTGGCCCGGTGGCCCTTGGCCAGTTTTTTGTTTTGGCTATTACCTGCGGTACGTAAAACAGGTGTACTTTAACAGGTAACATTACTGCCGCCTGGCCAATTGAAAATTGAAAATCAAAATTGGAACTAAAATTTTCCTTTACCACATAGGTACCGTGATGGTAACAACAATTGCAGTTGCCACTTTTGCAGTCATCATCTTTGTCCTGATTTTCACCCTCGTCGTGATGCGATTGGTGCATTTGCCGGGACGCGGCCATATTAGTAAACAGGTAACTGGCTGTGCAATGCAAAAGGCAGGCATAAGCACCTGTTGTTAATAACAGGTAAAACGCGGTAAAAGCCAAAGCACAGATTTTTTTCATTTAGCCCCTGCTGTAATTATTGGTCAAAGGTATTATTAAAATAATGAATGAAATAAAGGTTAGTTAAATTTCACTCATTATCCTGTTAACATTGTTGTTATTTCTCAAACTCATCCGGGTTTAACTCGGGCTGTTCGGTTTCATCCGGCGGCAATTCATTTGGTATATTTTCCGGACCTTCTTCGGGCATATCAGGTTCACCGGGGTCGGTTGGCTGCCTTATTTCGGGCCTTTCGGGATTAACCGGCATTTCGTCGGGCTCGTTGGGCATTGTTCTTTTCTTACTCATGGCTTATATAATTTAAAAAACGCTTATCCTGTTTTTGTATTTTTTATTCGGCCTTAAACTGCGGATGCTTTACAATTTGCGCCGCAATGCTTAATAAGTCCTGGCCGGTGAAAGCACCCGGCCCATCAAAATCGAAATGATGATCGCTATATACTGTAATAGTACCCAGCAAGCCATCCTGTGGCACATCTACAGACCGCGATTGTTCATAACCTATCCAATCTTCGGCCTTATCGACTGCGTAAATCTTAAATTGATTAACTTTATCCTGCGGTTGGAATTTTAACAACCGCTGGCCCTGGCCAACACGAATTTCAAAAGCTTTCATTTTAATAGTAATTGTATGTAAAAGACATTTTTAAGTTTAAAAAGTTTCAAAAAAAACATCTCATATTACAATCAAAACCCGGCAATTGAAACATACAGGTAGTATACAAATTTACCCCTGTTATTAAAGGCCGTATTAAACCCGGATTACCAAATGAAAAAAAAGGACGAAAAGAAATATATGGAGCAGGAATGGCGCTCCATGACACATCATTTAAAAGCCTTTATAAAAACCGGCGACCAGGAAAGCCTGCACCATTTTCGCACAGGGGTAAAAAAACTAAGGGCGTTTTTTACTTTGACCGAAAGTGTTAAAAACGACCATAACCCAATCAAACTATTTAAACCGGTGCGCGAAATTTTTAAACAGGCCGGTGAGATACGCAACGCTTACATTAATATTCAGTTGGCCAAAGGCCAGCAAGCCATAAAGTTGGATTTTATACAAATCCAGGAACAGTTAATGGACACTTTAGCCGGGCAATTTAAAGCACAGGGGGCACAATTCCTGGCTACCTTGCGCAAGGCGCGGCGTAAAGTAAAAAAACGTATCCCCAAATTAAAAAACCTACATATCGGTTTATATTATCAACTGCAACTGGAAAGCATTACTGCTGGTTTGCAAACGCATCGTTTCGCCGAAGATTTGCACACCAGCCGCAAGCAAATTAAAATATTGATTTACAATTACCGACTTGTAAAGGGCCACCTTGACATGCCATTTAACGAAGACTACCTGGAACAAGTACAAAACGCGGTTGGCAACTGGCACGATAACAGCGTAACTATCGACCTTTTTGCCGCCGAAGCCACACAGGGCGAAACCGCGGTAGCGCTGCTTAAGAAACAGGCGGTGCAGCTGAAAAGACAGGTAACAAAATTGCTTAAAGGGTTTTATGACCGGGCTACAACGGTAACCGAATTGCCGTTGGAGCAGGTGAGTTAAGTAAATAGTACTGAGCCTTAAGTCAAAAGTTTAAATTTATCCCCTTTGACCTGGTACCTAAGACTTTCGACTAAAGGCTACTTCTTTGGATATTCGAAATACGACAGGGTAAGCCCCTCATACCTGTCAACCAGCCCCTGGTAGCTAAAGCCGCTTTTGAGCAGCACCGTTTGCGAGCCCTTATTTTTCTGGTCGGTAACGGCCACTACTTTTTGGGTTTGGGGCATAGTAAAAGCATAGTCAACCACCAGCTTTGCCATTTCGGTAGCATAGCCTTTGCCCCAATAGGGTGTAGCCAGGCTGTAGCCCAGTTCAATAACAGTATCATCACCCACATTAAATTCGCGCAGCAGGCAGCTGCCCATAAAGTTGCCGGTTTCGCGTTCAATAATGGCCCAGCGGTTAAGCGCGGCATCGGGCTGTGCCATGCTTTGCTGTAATAGCTCGCTATATTGTTCAGCACTGCGTACGGGTAAATATACATTCACTACCGGGTCCATATGTATGTTTACGTATGGCGCTTCGTCGGCAGGTATAAAGGCACGGATAATAAGGCGCGGCGACTCGAGGCTAAAACTCATGGCAATTCAATTTTAACAAATGTGCCAAATTTGGGAAGGAGTATCAAGTAGCGAGTATCAGGTATCAAGACTGAATACTTAGGTGTAAGGCCGACTTCAAAGGTGTATTAGCTTGCCGACATCTGCCTCATCTGCAAAACGTGCCAGCAGCACCCTCAATTTGGGGTTCACTATATTTTGGCAAAAAGGCTTATCGGGGTTACTGTAGTAGTAATTGAGGTAATTATCGCTGTTGAGCCGAAATCGTTTGAATGGGATAACTTTGGTGATGATAACGCCTTCAAACTCCGGTTGTAGGGCTTCAATGGCATTTTGAGCAGCAGTTGCGTGCCCTTCATTAAAAGTATAAATGGCCGACCGATATTTAGCCCGCATGCTATGGTTTACAGTACAGCTGTGCGTATATAAATGCACGGCAATAAGCGTTTGTAATGATATCGTATTCAGGTCAAATTCAACAATAACGGCTTCGCTAAAAGTGGAATTTTGGCCATCAGAAGCTATCCAGCCTTGCTTAACAGCCGTTACTCCTTTTAACGATAAAAAAATAGCTTCGGTGCACCAGTGGCAACTTCCGCCAAAACCTATTTTGCTGACCATTTTTTAGTCCACAAATTTAACAATCCGATGGGGCATACTCGCGGGATGTACAAAAACATACACGACCTAAGCCGCCAACTGGTTACCTACTTTTTGCAATAACGAATCGATATCAAAAGGTTTGGGGATAAAATCGTCAGGAGCGCTATTTTCGTAGCCATCCAGGCGCAATTCGTCCGAGCCGGAAATCAGGATTATCGGGATATGATTGGTTTCGGCACTTTCCTTTAGGTTTTTGCACAGGTCACGGCCATCCAGGCCGGCCAGCATTACATCCATCAGGATCAGGTCGGGTTTAAAGGTATCCATCGTCTGTTCAATCATTTCGCCGCTGGTAAGCGTCCAAACATTGTAGCCTTCTTCCATCAGTATGAGGCAAATGAGTTCAACCATTTCGGAGTCATCGTCGACAATTAGTATATTCTTGCTCATGGCATTGGTTATATATATCAGACAGTCTAAATTTCATGCCAATGGTTTTAGGTTGTAGCTCCTTTGTTTATTTTAAAAGAATAAAGAGCTTGACATTACTGTCGCAATAACTCCCGGCACCGTTGTTATTAACTTATTTTAAATTAAATTGGGGGCTTATTACCGGTAAACCTGGCATGCTGAATATTGTTAAGAAACTGATACTTCCCCTTGTATGCGTGATTGTACAGGGGACCGCCTGCCGAAAGGCTGTGCTGGCACCCGATAATCCGTCGAAAGCTAAATTATTGGATTTGGTGAACAACTACCGGGCGTCGGGCTGCACCTGTGGTACTGTTTATTATCCGCCGGTTAACCCCGTTGTTTGGAACGATACCCTACAGGTAGCCGCTCAAAGGCACAGTAATGATATGGACGAGAAACAATTCTTTAGCCATACCGGCAGCGATGGTACCAACACCGGCGACAGGCTGATGAGCCTAAATTATATTTTCTCTACCTACGGCGAAAATATTGCCGAAGGTTATGCCAATGAGGCTGATGTAATGGTTGGCTGGATTAAAAGCCCCGGCCACTGCCAAAACATTATGAATGGCGATTTTACCCAAATGGGTGTAGCCACCAGCGGGAAGTATTGGACACAGGTTTTTTCGGCACATTAGCGAAATGAGATACTATCGCGGGCCAACGGCAATCAGCACCGATCACCCAAAATAAGTCTCTGTTGATGCCACCAAATTCAACAGTTCCAATACCGGCTCTACTTCCAGTCCGCTTGCCCAAAGTTCATCGGCAAATTTTTTGAATGAGGCCAATGATTGCAGCACCTGGTGGGCTTCTTCATTTTCCAGCTGATCAAAATGCATAAAGGTTTTGCCATCGGGCAGCAGCCAGCAAGTGTATTTGATTCCAGAGTGGTTTAACTGCTTTAGTTCGGCAACAACGCCTGCTATATTGGCCTGGTTTATAGCTGCAAACTCTGCCCGGGTGGTGTATTGTACGCGTACTACTTTCATTTTTTTAATACTTTTTATGTTATCAAATTAGCCAACTTTTGGATTATTAGTCTTTGTCGAATTTGGGACGTGCCACCTGCCGAACTTCCGGGTTCGACCGATAGTTGAGGGCCGCCGTGGTGCCACCGGTTACATCAATAGTTACACCGGTTATGTTGCCCGCTAAATCTGACGCCAGGAATACGGCGGTATTGGCAATATCAGCCATGAGCGGCAGCTTTTTCAGCATCGTATCGGCCTTCATCTGTTTCAATACTGTGGCCATTACTTCCGGCCGATCTTCAATGGCATCCGCAAATACCCTGGAGTCTGGCGATCCGCCCGAGCGGATATTTACTACACGCACGCCATGCAGGCCTACTTCGGATGCCAGGTTACAGCTAAAACTTTCAACCGCGCAGCAGGCAGCGGCAAAACCGCCGGTGTACGGATAACCAATACCACCGGGCGTTGCAGTAAGCGACAGGATAACACCCGAGCCCTGATCCATCATCACCCTTCCTGCGGCAGTAGCAGTTAAAAACCGGGTTTGCAGGGTAGCGGTTACAGGGTTAACAAAATCATCTGCCGATAAATCAACCAGCGGAACACCCTGTTTAACATCAATCCCAACGGCATTAAAAGAGATATCCAATGTGCCTGCAATTTGTAAAACTGTGTCTATATGTTGCTTAACGGCGTTAGCATTAAATGCATCTACCTGCGCAACTTCGGCAAGCCCGCCAAGGGCAATAATATCATCGGCAACAATTCGCAGCGCGCCGACCGTACGGCCCGTTAAAAATACTTTTGCACCTGCCGCCGCCAGGGCTTTTGCAACCGCACCGCCAAGTGAGCCGCCTGCACCGTATATAATAGCATTTTTGTTTTGGAGTAACATATTAATCCGGGTTTTGAAACATACGCAATGGTGCACAGCAAATAACGCAAAGCAATGACCATCAATATACAAACCTAAAATTAAATATCCTTTTCAAGATGGGCTGTTACAGACAATTTCGGGGTGCATTTGCGACATACAGTATAATGCGTTACTGCAAGTATTCTTTAGCTATTGCCCTCGGGAAACTTAGGTTATCCTTGTACATACTGACTATAGTTTGCTTTAATAACATTTCGTTTCGGGTAATTGAGCCACCCTTATTTAACTTATGACTATGAACTAACTACTTTAGGCTTTAATAAACTTTGCCGTAACCAAAAAAACATCTACTTTTGTGCCGCCTTAAAACATTTACCATAGTATAACTAATGCCCGATCAACAATCACAACAATCCATTTTCAGCCAACTCGAAATTTTCGGGCATAAAAAAGTGGTGTTTTGCAGCGATCCGGATACCAATCTGAAAGCTATCATCGCTATTCATGACACCACCCTTGGGCCTGCTTTTGGCAGCACACGCATGTGGAGTTATAAAACTGAAGGCGATGCATTAAATGATGTATTACGCCTTGCCAAAAGCATGACATACAAATGCGCCATAGCAGGGCTTAACATGGGCGGCGGCTATTCGGTTATCATCGGCGATTCGCGCCGGGATAAAACAGAAGCGCTGATGCGTAAATTTGGCCGCTTTATAAAAAATCTTAACGGCGAGTTTATTACATCCGAAGATGTAGGCACCAATCCGCGCGATATGGAATATATCCGTATGGAAACCCAGCATGTTACCGGTATTCCGGAAACTCTTGGTGGCAGCGGCGATCCGTCGCCTGTGGCAGCTCAGGGTGTTTTCATGGGGATAAAAGCCTGCGTTAAAGAGCAATTTGGCACCGATACGCTGGCCGGTAAATCGGTAATAGTACAGGGCGTGGGCCATGTTGGCGAGCACCTGGTACGCCTGCTGCGCGATGAGAAGGTAAAAGTTTACATCAGCGATATCCAGGAGGAACGCGTTGGGCAAATAGCTAAAAAATACGGAGCCGAAGCAGTATCAAACAACAGTATTTTTGATATCGATGCCGATATTTATGCACCTTGCGCGCTGGGTGGCACGGTAAATACCCAAACCATCAATAAGTTAAAATGTAGCATCATAGCCGGATCGGCAAATAACCAGTTACTGGATGAATCGGTTCATGGTGAAATGTTGTTGAATAAAAATATACTATTTGCGCCTGACTACGTTATTAATGCCGGCGGCATTATTAATTGCTATTCGGAGTTAATGGGTTTCAGTAAAAAACGTACCATGCAGCTTACCGAGAATATTTACGAGGTAACGCGCAATATTTTAAAGCTTTCGAAACTCGAAAACATTTCAACTATCGTAGCAGCAAATAAAATAGCAGAAAAAAGAATTACGGATATTAAAAAAGTAAAATCGTCATATTAATTATAGTTTAAACCGCTGGCCATCTGGCCGGCCAAATCGTTCTTACACATGTTAAACAGAAGGCACCTACGGGTAAAAGTACTACAGGCATTATACGCGTTCCACCAATCGGACACTACCGACATTAAACAGTATGAAAAAAACATGCTGGGAAGCATAGATGAAGTTTTTGAAATGTATATCTGGATGTTATCGCTCATTTCAGAGGTGGCTAATTATGCCGCAAATGATAAAGAGGAGCGCGCCAACAAACATTTACCCACCGCCGAAGACCTTAATGCCAATACTAAAATTGTCAGCAACAGGTTTATCCTCTCCCTGAATGATAACCGGGATTATCTTATCGCCTCAAAAAAATACAAGGTTGACTGGGGTTTTGAACCCGAACTGGCTAAAACCCTGTTCACCACCCTTAAAAAATCGCCCGAGTACGCCGAATACCTGGCCAAAACCGACGACACCATCCAAACGGATAAAGACATCATTAAATTTATTTTCAAAAAAGTGATTTTAAAATCATCATTGGCCGAGCAGGTTTTTGAGGATAAATTCATTTTTTGGCCGGTAGACAGAGATGTTTTGCAAGCTTTGATTGCCAAAACATTTAAAAACTTTAGCAGCGAAGATTTTAAACAAAACCACCTTGCCGAAATTACCGGTAACTGGACCGAAGACCGCGAATTTGTAGTTGACCTTTTTGCAAAAAGCATCCGTTTTGATAAACCTTACCAGGAATTGATAGCCGCCAAAACAACCAATTGGGAACCAGACCGTATTGCGATGATGGATACCCTGCTGATGAAAATGGCCATTACTGAGTTTGTGAACTTTACCTCGATCCCGGTAAAAGTTACTATTAACGAGTACCTTGAAATTTCAAAGGAGTTTAGCACACCTAAGAGTAATTCATTTATAAACGGTATCTTAGACAAGATTTTGATAGACCTTAAGGCCGAAAACAAGATTAAAAAAATTGGCAGAGGATTGATTGAATAGTTTTGAGTTATAAGTATTGGGGTTTAAGTTACAAAATTTAACACCCGATTTTTAACAGATTTAAAATAAAAACCGACTATATAAAATGAAGAAACTGTTTTTAAGCTTAGTAGCAGCAGGTTTACTATTATCGGCCTGTAACCAATCAAAAACCGGCAGTACTGCGGCTACAACCGATAGTGCAGCCACAACCACGGCCAACGCGGCTAACGCGCCGGTAATGAAGTTTGAAAAAGAAAGCCATGATTTTGGCAAAATAAAAACCGGCGATAAGGTTAACTACGATTTTAAATTCACCAATACCGGCAAATCACCCCTCATCATCAGCGAGGCGCATGCTACCTGCGGCTGTACCATTCCGGAGTGGCCTAAGGCTCCTGTTAAACCAGGCGAAAGCGGCATTATAAAGGTTACTTTTAATAGTGCAGGCAAAACCGGCTTGCAGGATAAACAAATTACGGTTACTGCCAATACCGTACCAGCCCAAACTATGGTACACCTTATTGGCGAGGTTTTAACCAAATAATTTCAATTAATTTAAACAATGATAGCAACAATTTTTTTACAGGCCGCGGCAGGCGGTGCTTTTGGTAGCTACGGTACGTTAATACCAATGGTATTAATTATCGTAGTGTTTTATTTTTTCATGATACGCCCACAGGTTAAGAAACAAAAAGATCAAAAGAAATACGTAGATGAACTGAAAAAAGGCGACAGGGTTGTAACCACAGCCGGCATTCATGGTCGCATCATCGACCTTAACGACACTACCTTTTTGGTTGAAGTTGAAAACGGAAAAATCCGTTTCGATAAATCGGCAATATCATTAGATGCGTCAAAAGCGTTGAATACACCGGCTGTAGCTACAAAAGCTTAAGGCTGAAGGCTTAAAGCTTAAAGCTCTAAGCAAAAAATAAATAGCAAAATGATAGCTAAAGGTTGAAAGTAACTAAATGCGATGCGTTTTTTGGCTTTCTACTTTTAGCTTTCTGCTTTAAGCTAACAACATGGCAATAGTAAAACTATCCACAACAGAACGGCGGCGGCTATCAGTATTTTTTACCTGCCTTGGGCTTGCCATTGTTGCCTGGATTTTTACAACGCTATCGAGCCCGTTGCCTTTTGCGGTTAATGAAGCCCTTGTTTACAAAAACTCGCCGCAAAAACGTGCTTTCCACCCATTACAGGCCGATAGTGTGAAAGCTACCATACAGGGTACGGGCTGGCAAATGCTGTTTTCGAAATTGAAGCCCGAAAACAAACCCATTATTGTTGATTTGGCACCGCTGGACACCCGCAACTATGTTGTGCTTAGTTCTCAGCTAAAGGTTATCAATTCAAAGCGGGACGCTAACCAACAAATTACAGCTATCGACCCCGACACACTGTATTTTGATTTTACCAACCGGCTTACCAAAAAAGTACCTGTAAGGGCTTTGTTAGGTATTGAATATCAAAAACAGTTTGCCATATCGGGCAACGTATCTATTAAACCTGCCTATGTGACCATAAGCGGCCCTGCCGATAGGCTGCAAAAAATAGGCGAATGGAAAACTGATTCTATAAAAGCCGCCGATGTAAATGAAACCATCATCACTCGAATTAATTTACAGCCTGTAAGCGAAGGCAATTTAACCATATACCCCAAAAATGTACAGGTGATTGTCCCGGTGGACGAGTTTACCGAGAAAACTTTGGATATCCCGGTTAAACTCATCAACAACCACAATTACGACAACGTTAAGGTGTTTCCTCAAAAAGTAAAAGTAACATTTACCACATCGCTAAACCGCTACAAGGATATGAGTGACGACCTTTTTGAGGCTACCGCCGACCTTGATCTTTGGCGCGATCATGGTTATTCAACCCTACCGGTACAACTGACACGCTTCCCTCCTTTTTGTAAAATAGTAAGGGTAAGCCCGGCTAATATTGATTTTATCATCAAAAAATAAGATTAACAGACTGGTTGATAAATTTCAGCTCGATTTTTTTATAAAAGTATTATCTTTGTATATTACAAAACAATAAAAATATGGCAATAGCAATCAAATCGGTTCCTGTCCTCAAAGGGGATGTTGCTAAAGCTTTTATAAACAAAGCGGATGCTAACTTAGATAAAAAATCGACTGTCGATTTCTCTAAGGAGGTCTTGATCGCGCATAAAATTCTAAGTAAAGCGAAGAAATAAATTGCTCAACTTCGAAGAAAACTTCCTTTTTGAAAAGTGTTCTTTTAAAGAATATACTCCATCTCTTTTAGAAGGCTGTAGCCCGTTTGATTGCGGGCATAAAGATTTAAATTCGTTTTTTAAAGATGACGCTTTTAAATTCCATGAAGAACTATTAGGAAAAACCCATTGTTTTACTTTAGATAACGATCCCACAATAATAGTATGTGCCTTTACAATCTCCAATGATAGTGTAAAAGCAAGTGATTTGCCCGGCTCAAGGAGAAAAAAAGTAACGAAATTAGTACCGCGAGAAAAAGCGCTTAGAAATTATCCAGCGGTTTTAATAGGTCGACTTGGCGTTAATGTTAACTACAAGGGAACAACGGTAAGTCGTGAGTTGATGCAGTTTATTAAATCCTGGTTTATAGATCCGGAAAATAAAACAGGGTGCAGATATATTGTTGTCGATTCATATAACGAGCCTATCCCATTACATTATTACACAAAAAACGGATTCGAAACAATCTTCAGTACAGAAGATCAGGAAAAAGAATATTTGAAGATAGCGCAAGATCAACGGTTGAAAACGCGGTTAATGTATTTTGATCTGATTGTTTTAAGAGCCGTAACAACTTGAACATCATGCTTAAAATTGGTTTAACAGGCAATATAGGCAGCGGAAAAACCACTGTAGCAAAGGTATTTGAGCTATTGGGTGTACCGGTTTTTTACGCCGATGACGAAGCAAAAAATGTTATGGTTACAGATGCTATACTGATTGATGCCATAAAGCAAACCTTTGGTGCTGAATCTTATTTTGCTAATGGTTCATTAAACCGCAAACATATCGCGGCCATTGTTTTTAATAACCCGGCAGAGTTAGAGAAACTTAACGCATTGGTACACCCTGCCGTTTTCAGGGCTTTTGAAGCACTTGAGGCGAAAGCAAAAGATGCCCCTTATATCATTCGCGAGGCGGCTATATTATTCGAAAGCGGTTCATACAAAACCTGCGATCGTTCTATCATTGTAACCGCTCCGCTGGATAAACGCATAGCCCGCGTTGTACAACGCGATGGCATTAGCCTTGATGAAGTTAAAAAGCGCGAAGGCCGCCAGATGCCCGAAGACGAAAAGAAAAAACTGGCCGATGACGTAATCATAAATGACGATGGCCAGCTGGTAATTCCGCAGGTAATTGCCCTGCACCAAAAATATTTAGCCCTTGCCCATAACTTATAATGAATTAAACATTAGCTTTTAGCTGTACGCCTTAAGCTTTTAGCTCTTGAAAATGATACTCGACGATTTTGTACTTATAGACAATAAAGGCCTTTACTGCAAGTATGGCGATTTTTACCTCGACCCTAAACTGCCCGCTAAAAATGCAGTTGTTACGCATGCCCACGCCGATCATGCCATCAGCGGCAATGCCGATGTGTATTGCACCCGCGCCACGGCAACTATAATGCAGTTAAGGTATGAACGCACTGCCGCAAAAGTTTTCCATATTGTACCCTTTAACCAGCCTTTTACAATAGGCAAGGTGCAAATTACTTTTATACCCGCCGGTCACATGCTCGGTTCGGCACAAATACTTATGGAGTACGAGGGTACGCGTTACCTATACACAGGCGACTACAAACTACAACACGATGCCACCTGCGAACCTATAGAGTGGGTAAAAACTGATGTACTGATAACAGAGAGCACCTTTGCCGACCCGGCCGTTATACATCCCGATCCGGTTGAGGAAATTAAAAAAATCAACGATATCAAGATCAATATTTTGCTGGGCGCTTATGGGCTGGGCAAAAGTCAGCGGCTTATTAACCTGATAACCGAGCACACCCCCCGGAAAAAAATCCTGGTGCATCATAAAATTATGCCTATTAACGCCATTTACGAAAACATGGGCTACCGCCCCGGTAAATACCAGGTTTATGGCCGCAAGCTAATGAAGGTGCAGGATGAGTTTGTATATATAGTGCCCCCATTTACTTTTGATAGCTATATCAGAGCCACGGGTGTAAAGCGATTATTTGCATCGGGTTGGAAAAACCTGCAGGTAAACAGCCAGGATACGCTTTTTATATCCGACCACGTAGACTGGAATGATATCCTGGAAACCATAACCCGTACCCAACCCAAACAGGTATGGACCCTGCATGGCGATGGCCGGCATTTGAAGAATCATTTTAAAGATGAGATTTTTGTAAAAATACTCAATTGATGATGTGCAGATATGCAGATTTCAAATGTGCAAATGTTGGAATCATACGCACCTAAATTCTGCACATCTAAATTTCGCATATTTAAATTCAAACTGATGTTGAAAGAGGGCATTGATTATTATATTAATGAAGATGGCAATTTTGTTTTTACAAAGCACTATCATTTAACGCGCGGCTATTGCTGTAAAAACAAGTGCCTGCATTGCCCCTGGGACTATGGCAAACCCCAAACAAATAGCAGCAAAATTGACCCGGAGGACAAGCTTCAGCAAAGCTAATAGCTGATTAGGGTACCTCAATTTTAAAAATAAATAAACATATTTGTACTTTAGTTATTATAAACTATTATGCGGATAGACGACGAAATACAAAGCAACAAATTTGAGGATAATTACCATAAAGTAGTTATCAATATTGCCTATACTTCAGGGTGGTTAAACAATGCTTTTCGTTGCCATTTTGATAAGTACAATCTAACCCAGCAGCAGTTTAATATCCTGAGGATACTAAGGGGGCAGTACCCAAAACCAGCTACGATTAATTTATTAAAAGAAAGGATGGTTGATAAAATGTCTGACGCCAGCCGCATTGTTGACCGCCTGATCCAAAAAGAACTGGTTTCGCGCTGCACCAATAATAAAGACCGCCGGGCTGTTGATATCCGCATAAGCGACCTTGGCCTGGAAACCCTTGCCAAAATGGACGAGGAATTTAAAACCCGTAAAGTTCTTGAAAATAACCTCACCGCTGATGAAGCTGCTCAGTTAAGCGATTTGCTGGATAAGTTGCGGGGGTAGCAGCCCCATCCAAACCCTCCCCGGAAGGGAGGGCTTTAGAAGATTTAAAGTCTCCCCCTTCCGGGAGAGATTTAGAGGGGGCTTTTAAAAGAGGGCTAATAATGTCCTCTTATCTTTCCAATAATTTCCGCATTGTACAAGCTCCTTAGTTGCTGATGAATATGGGCAGGCAGCGGCTCCAAACCAGATGCCCCCACATTACTATCAACCTGCGATACTTTTGATGCGCCGGGGATAACAGTGGTAACTTCCGGATGATCCAGTATCCAACGGATAGCCCATTGCGGCATATTCCCCTCAGGTAATATTTGTTTTATTTGTTGAGATAGCTTCAGCCCTTCGTTAAACTCGATACCCGAGAATGTTTCGCCGGTATTAAAGGCCTCGCCATTGGCGTTATAATTACGGTGGTCATTTGCGGCAAATTGGGTTTGCCCATTAAATTTACCGGATAATAGCCCACTGGCTAAGGGGACCCTCACAATAATGGCAACGTCTTTTTCCTTTGCTTTGGCAAAAACCTCGTCGGCCACGTGTTGCCTGAACAGGTTAAATATGATCTGTAACGATGCCAGGCCTTCCTGCTCCAGGCATATAAGCGCCTCCTCGGATGTTTCTACACTGGCGCCAAAGTGTTTAATGAGGCCTTGCTGCTGCAGGGCACGTAAATGATCAAATACTTTACCCGATTTCATTTCGCCTGTAGGGATACAATGCAATTGCTCTAAAAATAGTTGTGGCACATCCAAATGCTTCAGCGAGTCTTCCACATTCCGTTTCATTATATCGTAGGTAAAGTTTTGCGGCCAGCCGTTCGGGGCATCGCCGCGGCGACCCAGTTTGGTAGCAACAAATACTTCCTTATCTGTTGTTTTTAAAAACCTGCCGATAACGGATTCACTTACACCCATGCCATAAACATCGGCGGTATCGATAAAATTACCTCCTGCATCGGTATATGCCTTCAGTATAGCAAAAGCATCCTCGTCATTTACATTACCCCAATCTGCACTGCCCAGTTGCCATGTGCCCAGGCCCACTTCGGCTATAGGGGTATTTTTAAAATTTCTGTAGTTCATATCGTAATCACCAATTATAGTGGAGGCCAAACTTACGAAGTTTTAGAAACTTCGTAAGTTTCTAAAGACCAATCTGCACATCTGAAATCTATAATCTGCACATCTACTTACCCGTTTCCTCGTGCAAAATATCCAATATAGTTGGCGTCACCTTACCAAAAAACGAAATCCCGGCAGCACCATTCTTTAATGCGTACTGTATCCCGGCGCGCACTTCGTCGTCATTTTTAAAATCGGATATATATAAGCCTGCATACAGCGGGAATTTTCCATCCAAAAAGTGTACGCCTTCGGCCACGGCGTCACCTATCCAGCTTACCCCCTCTTTATAAAAGCCATGATAAATCATGGGGCAAACACCATCCAGGTGAAAATTTGTCCAGTCCTGCCTAACGTTGCGGCGCGCAACCTCGGGCGTTGGGAACACGGCAGCGGTTATAGCTTTTTTATGTTGTTTAGCCACCTCCGAAATTTTGTTGACCACCCTGATAATATTACCATACCTGAACAACCGCCACGAAAGGCTGGCATCCAGGTATTGTATTGCTTTTACATCCTGTCCATACTGTTCTTTAAACCTGGCCTGGCAAACATCGCAATAGCAAAAATCATATTCGGGCAATTCTTTGGTTTGTTCAATTTTGTAATGGTCCCAAAGGTTCACCGGCAGTACAACATCGCAATAACGCACATAATCCAGGTGAATGCCATCTACATAATCTAAAGCCAATATCTTATCAACGGTAGTAGTCAGGTAATCCTGTACTTCGGGGCGCGATGGGCAAAGCCAGCGGTAATAAGTTACGTAGGGTGGTTTATCGGCACATGAATCGCCGTTGCGGCTTTTGCTGTACCACTCCGGATGCTCGGTTAGCAGTTCGGCACGGTTAAAAGTCCATATCCAGCGATGCGCCTCAATTCCGGCAGCTTTGGCAGCGCGAAAATGCCGCTCGCTGTCGTTTTCAAAAAATATTCCTGTTATACCTTTAGCTTTATAAGCTGCATAATTAGTTTTTAAATCCTCATCCGTATCCTTTAGATTAGGATTTATCCATATCCAGTTTTTCTTTTTATTTTTTTTCATGCCCGCGGTATTTACCGGAGCGGCAGTGCTTAGCAATGGCAACTGGGCAGCAACACCGGCCAATAAACCGGCTTTTAAAAATTCGCGCTTATTCATGGTATATCGGGTTTAATTGCTCTATAAAACCTTCGTGGTTTATGGTATAGGTGTTATTTGTATTTGCGTCGGTAATAAAAGCCTCAAACTGGTTTTGAGTGCTTTGCAGCTTTAATTTATTGCTGATACCGGCAATATCGTACTTACTTTTAATACTCAATTTGCCAAGCGACGAGGTATATGCATGATGTTGCCTGTACCATTGTTTTTCACGGTAATAAACCAGCCAAAGATATTTCTTTTGTTCCTCGGCATAAGGCATAGTAAATGCTACATCATCGGCCTCATGTGTGCTGAACAAAAGATACCCCCAATGTTCGGGACTGTGCATGGCAATCTCGCCCTGCGGCGACCATGACCAGTTATGTTCCGGGAGATCGCGCCCGGTAGAATCCTTCAGTTTTACATTCCGCCCTTCTACAATTTTGTTATCATACTCCACCCGCGAAAAATTTATCCGGTAAATGGTGCCATTTTCAGGAACCTGCGATTTAAATCCCATGGTAATGGCACTAAAAGGGATAGCCATTTCTACCGTCCAGCCGGCATCTGTGTCCGAAGCATTGTTGAGCGTGCCCTGCACCTTAACTGCCGAACGCAGGCCGTTAGCATCCCAGCCTATCAAACCGCCTCCCCTATTGCGATATGGCTTATTTAAAAACAAGTCGAAAATGGTGTTCAGCGCGTTTACTTCAATTTCGTAATAGGAATGGGTTGTTGTGGATGGGTCGATAAATAATTCAAAATCGTTATCGTGATACACAATATCATCGTGATTTTTTAAAGTGGCCCATACCTGGGGCTCTTCCAAGTGGGCGGCTATATACAAATAGTTGTTATCCCAAAGCATTTTCACCTTGGTTTTGTAAGGCGGTTTGGGTTTTAGGTCGCCTTCAATATCAGCAAAATTATTTGTCCATTTTGCTTGCTGCCAAACTGCATCATTAATATCGCCGTCAACTACCGGGGCGTTTGTTATATGCCTTACCAAGTAGTTTTCAGGTGTCGCAAACAAATTCTCCAGCCCGGCAAATGGCGATTGGGCCTTAGTTATTTGAGGACCAAATAACATGGATATAAGAAACACCGTTTGTATCCGCCTGCTGATTGGAAATAGTGTGGCCATTAACTGCCCAGTTCTAAAATACGGTCAAACTCCTCGCGTTTTAATGCCATTACCGAAAGCCGGCCTTGCCTTACCAGTCCAACATCCTTCAGTTGTTCATCGGCTTTTATTGTCTCTAATGTTACCGGCTTCTTCAATGTTTCTACCGGCGAAAGATCAACCACCACCCAGTTTGGGTCTTCGGTTGTGGGGTCCTGGTAGGCTTCTTTAACTACTTTGGCTATACCCACTACTTCCTTGCCATCATTACTGTGGTAAAACAACACCAGGTCGCCCTCCTGCATCAATCTTAAATTATTGCGTGCCTGGTAGTTGCGTACGCCATCCCAAAAGGTACGGCCATCTTTATTAAATTTTTCCCAGCTATATTTTACGGGTTCGGATTTTACTAACCAATGCTGCATTTGTACTTAAAATATGTATACCGTAAAGATGTTAAAAAGCTGCGATAAGTTAAGTGGACTTTTGTAAAAAGATGAGAAAAGACTCACCTGAATAGGTTGTATCATAAATTATCATCCGCCTGTTTTTCTTTGATTACCCGAGTATCTGGTAGAGATCATCATAATCACAATGGCCGTTTTTGCCACGATCAGGATTAAAGACGCACCGGAGCATTAATTTGATTTGCAACTGCATGTTCTCTACCGTGCCAGCACCTTCGGCGAAATAATTATCCCCGTTGAATCGTCCCAGTGAAAGATGATCTGTGTGGCCGTAACTTCCATGCTGCCTACGTAATCATGGTCAATATCCTGGCCAAAGCCCGCATAAAACCCATAGGTACCCTCTTTTAACACGGGCTGGTAAGATGCATAATTATAGTGCCCCGTTAATACCGCAGTACCGGTACAGGCTGTATTGTCGAAGCTTTTTATAGATGCCCCAATGAAATTGATATAATACTTATCATGTAACGGGTACGGCATATAAATACTATAGGTAAACATAAAGTTGGTACAATATTTTTTTTGGGTACTAACCGTAAACGCCAAGTATGCCGAGTCGGACGTAGCACTTTTTACATACTGCGGCACAAAGGTGATTTGCTCACCTTTATCGAACGGAATAAAATACACCGGGGGTGCATATACCGAATCGATAACCGTTATCACTATACTTTTCGAGGTAATATTGTTATTTTTTGCGCTGATGGTGTAGTTTCCGGCTTTGGTGAACTTAATTCGGGCGGCATTTTTTACGGTGCGCAAAGTATCAAAACCCGCGGGGTTCACCACCCAGGTAACCGTTTTAGTGCTATCGGCTCCTACCAGCAACATCGAGTCGGGTTCGTTTATTTTTATCCTTAACTTACTAATGGCAATTTCTCCCACAGGGGCGTTAGGCTCGCCATTCTTTTTGCACGAGGATACTGTACAAAAGGCCAGCGCCAATATGGCAAGGCACAATGATAACTTTCTCATTATAACGGATATGGATAAACAAATATAAAGAAATTAACTATAGATGTGGGTAATAATTTTGAGAGGACGGGAATGCCTTCGCCCTCCAAATTTTCAGCTTCACCCAAATTTTCTGTTGCCTGTAGCTATCTTTAATTAGATTTACCTGATGGAAAAAACCGGGAAACAGTTATGGTTTTACTGTTCGCTGCTGATAGCCGTAATGCTTAATAGCGGGAGGTTGCTCGCCCTGCGCGAAAATGGCATTGTGGCCCATTACTGGCGATTTAACGCTGCGGAATTTGCCTACCAATTATTGGCGCAGCTTGGTTTCTGCTACTTCTTATTCTCGCTCAATTTGGGCTGCGGCCGGTTGGCAAGGTATCGCGACAATAACAGATACCTGCGCTATCTGTCGCTCAATTTTTTAATTGCATTTGTTGGTATGGTGCTGATAGGCGGCGTGCAAAAACGGGTATTTAGCTTTAACCCCAACCAAATAAGGGGCGCCTTTTGGCTGGGATATTTAACCCGGTACGCTTTAGCAGCTTTACTAATTGGTATTATTATAAAGATAGTGCTGCTGCTGCGCCAAAACAAACAACAGGCCATTGAAAACGAGCAACTTAAAAATGCATATACCACAGCCGAACTGGAGTTATTAAAAGAGCAGCTTAACCCACACTTTTTATTTAACTCGCTGAGCAGTTTATCGGGCGTGGTGCGCGAAAACCCGGCCCTGGCACAGCAATATATCAAACACCTGTCGTCGGTTTTCAGATATACATTAATTAAGCCTGTCAGCAATCTGGTTACTATAAAGGAGGAATTAACCATAGTGGAATCATTTGCGCAGTTGTTAAAAATGCGGTTTGAAAATGCTTTTGAGTTAACAATTGACGTGGGCGATATCTTCCTGCAATACAAACTGCCACATTTATCGTTACAGCCTTTGTTGGAGAATGCGGCTAAGCACAACGCCGCTACCTTAAAAACGCCATTGCAGGTAACCATTAAAATGTGCGGTGACGAATTATCTGTAAGTAACAACCTTAACCCGGTAGATGCAGATGGCACCGGCACGGGCCTGTCTAACCTTAACCAGCGCTACAAAATATTGATGCAACGGGAAATAGACATTGAACAAACTACCAGCCATTTTACAGTTAAGCTCCCTTTGAAACATGAATAAACTACGTGTTGTTATAGTTGAAGACGAACCTGTTACTGCCCGTAACCTGGCACATGTGCTGCAAAACCTTGATGACAATATAATTATTACGGCATCCCTGCCCGATGTAAAAGACGCGGTGGAATGGTTTAATGCCAATCCCGATAGTTACGACCTTGTATTTATGGATATCCGCCTTGCTGATGGCGTATCCTTTGATATTTTTAAGCAGGCCGAGATTCTGAAACCGGTAATATTTGTGACGGCTTATAACGATTATGCCATTCAGGCCTTTAAAAATAATGGTATTGATTATATTCTTAAACCTTTTGATGAGGCCGAAATTGAGCTGTCGCTAAGCAAGTTTAAACGCCTGGTAGTGCAAGGGCCCAAAAACGATGCGAACCCATCCTTTGAGCAACTGCTGCAACAGGTAAAAATATTGGCAAAACCGCATAAAAAATCATTCCTGGTTCATTTCCGGAATAAGCTGATCCCGGTTGAAACCGCTAAAATTTCCTGGTTTTATACCGCGCATGAAATAGTATACGCCCAAACCACAGACGGCCAACAATACAACATCGAATTTACAATGGAGCAACTGGAGCAACAGTTGGAGCCCGATATGTTTTTTCGTGCCAACCGGCAGTTCATCATCAACCGCAAGGCGCTAACCGAAGTTGACTTTTATTTTAACGGGCGCCTGTCGCTGAAAATGAAACCCGAACCACCGGAGAAAATCCTCATCAGCAAAGCAAGGGTGCCGGAGTTTAAAAAATGGGTAGATAGCTGATATTTTTGATTTCGGATGTTCGATTTCGGATTTATCAAACGGAAATAACGAGTACAGTCACTTCGGCCCCCGGTTTTTCAGCTTCGCCGGGTTTCATCAAACTTAAGCCGCATTTTCTGGTCAACTTTATATTGTCAATCAAAAAACGACAAAATAATTCAAACGACTAAGAAAATGAAACATCAAATTGGCCCATACCGCATATACATATTATTATTTCTGGCACTACTTGTAACGGCCGAAATTATCTGGAACTGGAAGAAAGATAAAAACGTTTACGACGTTAAAGAAACGTTTTCAAACCTGTATGTTTTTGTTGGCTTCCAGTTCTCCAAATATATCTTCGCCGGCTACCAGTTAGCCGTACTTGGCTTTTTTGCCAAATTGGCGCCCTTCACATTACCCAGGAATGGCTGGGTTTTCCTGCTCACTTTTTTTACCGCCGATTTTATCTACTACTGGTTTCACCGCATCTCTCACCATTGGAAACCGCTTTGGGCATTCCATCTTATCCATCACTCGGCCATGCACATGAATCTTACGACAGCTTACAGGCTTAACTGGTTTTCGGCAATTGTTAGTCCGCTGTTTTTTATTCCGGCAGCATTATTGGGTATGCCAACAGACTTTATTGTGATATCGTATGTACTTAACCTGGCTTATCAATTCTTTTTACATACAGAAGTTGTTGGCAAATTGGGCGTGGTAGAACATGTAATGGATACACCATCATCGCACCGGGTGCATCATGGCAGCAATCCTGTTTATATTGATAAAAACTTCGGAGGGGTTTTCATCATCTGGGATAAATTATTTGGCACTTATCAGCCCGAAACCGAAAAGGTAAACTATGGCCTAACCACCGGTTTTGTGAGCAACAATCCATTTGTTTTGGTTGCCCGCGGGTTTATAGATCTGTTTAAAAATAAAAAGCTTTCTGAAATGAAGAGCTCCCCCAGGTACAATCACCCTCAAAAAGCCGGTGTTAGCCAAGCAAAGCTATCAGCAGGTAATACCCTAATCGTAGAAAATCAAACCGAATAATATATACATAACATTAAAATTTAATATCATGAAAAACGTAAAAACAACAATGGTGATATTGCTGATGGCATCAAGCCTTGGTTTAGGTTTAAACTCCTGTAAAAAAGATGGCGTTGCAGCCACCGACGTGTCTGTTACCGAAGCCGACGCGGCAGAACTTACTACCGATGCTGTAACGCCAACAACTGGCGGGTTTGCCTTACAGGTAAACAGCTCCGTAACTATCTATAAAACGGTTGTACTAAGTTGCGGCGTTAAAAAGGACTCAACCTTAACCAAAACAAGCGCGGCGGGTGCCACACCATCATACAGCTACAACCTCAGCTGGAATTACATGCTCACCTGCGCCGGTATCGTGCCCAGCCAACTTACCTTTAATTTTACCGGTTCGCACACTTTTGATGGCACGCGCATGTCGTCAAACGGCAGTAGCACAGGCGGCTTTGTACTCACTAATTTGCAGCCATCTGCATCAACTTATTCCTTAAGCACCACTTTTACCCATACCGGCACCGAAACCTCAAAAATTGCCCGTAAATACACCTTCACAAGCAATTTAAGCATTACATCGTCAAACATACTGGTTGATAAAACTACTTTAAAAATAGTATCGGGCAGCGCCGCGGTTAAGCTTACAGGCTCGTCGTCGTCCGGCAAGTCTTTCAGTTTTGCAGGCACCATCACCTTTCTTGGCGACAACAAGGCTACCCTACTTTTAAATAGCGGCACCAGCTATGCTATTCAATGGTAAACAGTATTTTAGCTAAAATATACACAATGAAAAAGCAAGGAATAATAGGAAGGCTTTGGCTAATAACCGCTGTAATGACTTTTACTATACTGATGGGCAAACCGGCAATTGCCCAAACCGGCATGCCCGATTTTAAAAACTCTACCCCGGAACAACGGGCCCAGTTTCAGACGGAAATGATGAAGAGCAAACTAAAACTGGATGCCGCCCAAGAGGGCAAAGTACAGGCTATTAATTTAACTTACGCCCGTAAAATGCAGACCATTATAAAAAGCGACGATGGCCGCTTTAGCAAAATGAAACAGGCCAGGAGTTTGCAGGAAGCAAAAGACCAGGAGTTAAAAGGCGTATTCACCCCGGCACAGTTTAAACAATACAAGGATTTTGAGGAGGAGATGAAGGCGAAACTAATGGAAAAGATTAAGGAGAAACAATAATTTGAGGGCATGGCATCTGTGGTTGGCTATATTTTAGCCTGCTGTTGCGGTTTTGTTGCGATTTTTATTTTATGACAATTCATAAAATATTGATTATTAGATAGATAATATTTTTCACTATTTCACCTGTTGCGCAACACTACAGTTTCCAGGTCAAAACCCGTCGCTATATTACAGATTGAAATAATACTGATATCATGAAAAAGATTATAACCGCAATCCTGTTTGTCTTTGCTTTTGCCACGGCAAAAGCCCAGCACCATTTTGAAAAGGTTGACCAATGGCTTGCCGATAATACGGAAAAAATGGGCGGCCGTACCGTGCTTATGGTTTATAAAGATGGCAAAATCATTTACACCGGCAGCAAGGATGAAATGACCATGAAGCAAAGGTTTGCCACAAAAATGATTGCCCGTAAAATGGGCAAAACACCTAACCTTGATGCTTTTACAACCACCACCAAAATCCCTGTAGCCAGTTGCAGCAAATGGTTTAGCGCAGCTTTGGTGATGACTTTTGTTGACGAGGGCAAGTTGAAATTGACCGATACCGTAGGTAAATACCTGCCTGTACTCTCCAAAAGTGGCAAGGGTGCCATTACCATAAGCCAATGCCTATCGCACCTTACAGGCATCCAGGCGCCGCCTATAAAAGAGGCATTGCAGGATATGAAAGATATCCACAGCATGGATCAAGCTATCCAAAACATTGCGGATATGCCCATTGAAGGCAAGCCCGGTTCATTGTTCAGGTATAGCAATGTGGGCCTGCAAATGGCGGCAGCTGTTATGGAGAAAATCAGCGGTAAAAGTTTTGAAACCCTTTTTGTCGAACGCATTGCCGGCCCCTGTGGCATGGTCAATACCGATTTTGGTAAAGGCCCCGTAGCCTTCCCCGCCGGCGGCGCCTGGAGCACCCCTAATGATTACCTTAACTTTTTGGTGATGATATTAAACAAAGGCACCATTAACGGCAAACGCGTTTTAACCGAAAAAAGTGTTAATGAAATGCAGATTGACCGGATAACCAAAGACCTAAAAATAGCCTATGCCCCCGACGAAGCCGGCAATGCCGGTTATGGTTTCGGCGAGTGGGTATTGAAAGCGTCCGGCCCGCAAAACCCAACACCGGCAGTAAGTAGTCCGGGTTTATTTGGCAGTTTCCCCTGGGTAAACAACGATAAGCATTATGCGGCTTTTATGATGTGTTTTTACATTAAAAACGATGGGAGGCACGAAAGGTATTACGAATTGAAACATTTGGTGGATGAGGCGTTGTAAGGAGTAATGAATCAGCGCCGAAAGACTTACGAAGTTTTAAAAACTTCGTAAGTCTGTTTTTTTAAGGGCAAAACCTCGCGACAGTTACAGTTTTTGCTAACTCCTATCCGGTGCAAAAGCTTCAATATTAATGCTGGTTTTTGCGCCCGAAATTACTTCCTGTACTAATAACCCTGTAGCGGCTCCTAAACTCAGGCCCATCATACCGTGCCCGGTTGCTATAACAAGGTTGCTGAATTTGTTGCTCCTGCCGATATAGGGTAAGCCATCAGCAGATGATGGCCGGAAACCAAACCAGATATCTTTTTCGATAGGTACAGCAGGTTTCAGGCCGGGAAAATACTTAGGTACCGACTCAACAATACCTTTTACCCGGTTCATGTTGATGCGGCTATTAATTTTATCAAGTTCCATGGTGCCACCGTAGCGCAGGCCGCCATTCATCGGGGTGATAGCTACACGTGCTTCTGCCAGCAATGCAGGAATCTGCATGGATGGAACTTGTTCTTTCACATTAAAAGAATAGCCTTTACCCGGCATCAGTAATATTTTAACACCCAGCAATTTACCTATCGCCGGCGACCAGGAGCCGCCCGCAACAATATATTCATCGGCTGTAAATTCTTCATTGTGCGATAAAACCCTGGCCACTTTACCCGCAACAGTTTCTATTTTAGTAACCTCTTTATTCGTAATAAGATTTACCCCCACACCTTTAAGGTATTTTACCAGCGCCGCCATCAGCTTATTTGGTGATAGGTGCGCGTCGCAACGGTAATGCACCGCCCCTAATACATCAAGCTCCAGGTTGGGCTGTAGCTTAACACAATCAGCAGGGCTAAGCACGGCCATATCCAAACCCAGTTCACGGCCCTTTTCGGCCAGGTGTGCTTCCTCTTCGCCGGCCTTTTCGGTTTTGTAAAACATCAGGATGCCTTTTTCAACCAGGTCGAAATTGAAGCCAGGCTCTTTACTCAGGTCTTCATAGAGCTTTTTGCTCAGTAAAGAAAGTTCAGTTAAGGGTGTGGCCGACCGCTCTACGTGCCCCGCATTTGCTTTTTGAAGAAATTTTAATCCCCAGGAGATAAGTTGCGGGTTAAATGACGGTTTTACATAAAATGGGCTTTTGCTGTTAAACATCCATTTGATGCCCTGCGAAACCATACCCGGAGTTGCCAGGGGAATAAAGTGACTGGGTACTATCATACCCGCGTTACCGAACGAACAGCTATCAGTCAGGTCGCCTTTATCCAGCACGGTAACCTGGTGCCCGGCCTTTTGTAAATAATATGCAGAACTTAAACCTACAATTCCACCACCTATGATCAGCACTTTTGCCATTTTTTGAAAGCTTACTTTTAATTAAAACTTGTCATTTCGAAACGAGGTACGAGTGAGAAATCTTATACGAGCGATGGGCCGTGAAGCTTGTCGCATAAGATTTCTCCTCACTCAACGCTCAGGCCGGCCCTTCGTTCGTTCGAAATGACAAGTGGATTATATTGTTGTTCTTTATATCACCTGGAAACCATGTGCATACGGATCGTCATCATCTATTTTGATGGTGTTGTATCCGTAAACTTTTGCCCAGCCTTCAACACTCGGAATAATGGCATCCAGTTCGCCAATCTTCACCACCTCTTCTACCTTGCCAATGAATTTACTACCAATGATGCTTTCGTGTATAAACGGTTCGCCCACTTTCAGCTTGCCTTTGGCATACCATTGTGCCATACGTGCCGATGTACCGGTGCCGCAAGGCGATCTGTCAATAGCCTTATCGCCATAAAATACAGCATTGCGGGCGGTAGAAGTACTATCTAATGTTGCGCCTGCCCAAAGGATATGGGTACACGTATTTATAGTGGGATCCTGCGGGTGAACAAATTTATATTTTTCGTTAATGCGCTTACGTAATACCTGGCTCCAGGCTATCAGCTGCCCGGCGGTATAATTTTCAAGCCCGGCAAAATTTGGCTGCGGATCAACAATGGCATAGTAATTACCCCCGTAAGAGACATCGATGGTTAGCATACCCAGATCCGGGCACTCTACCTCCAGGTTGGTGGCAGCAAGATAGGCTGCCACGTTTCTGAGCTTAACCGAAGTAACTTTTTTTTCTTCCTGCTTATACTCTATCAAAACCAGGCCGGCCGGCGCTTCCATACGTACTATACCAGGAATTTTGGGCTCAATCAGACCTTCTTCAATAGCAATGGTTATGGTACCAATGGTACCATGCCCACACATAGGCAGGCAGCCGCTTGTTTCAATAAACAAAACGGCTACATCATTTGCCGGATCATGAGGCGGAAACAAGATACTTCCCGACATCATATCATGCCCTCTTGGCTCAAACATCAGCCCGGTACGTATCCAGTCGTACTCTTTTAAAAAGTGCTGGCGCTTTTGGCTCATGTTATCGCCTTTAAGCGTCGGGCCGCCACCCGCCACTACCCTCACGGGGTTACCACAGGTGTGTGCATCTATACAAAAAAATGTTTTACTACTCATTTGAAAGCATAAAGCTTAAGGCCGAAAGCATAAAGCCGGCCTTAAGCTTCGGTTATAGTTTTACTAAATGATTATTAAGCTTCAACTTCGGTTAGTTTACCCCAGCTGCCAACAGGCAATTCCGGGCGAACAGCTAATGCATCATTGATGATTTTTAATACTTTGGTACGTTCTTCGCCAATTAACGGTAAACGTGGGGCGCGTACATTTTCGGTGCCAATACCTGTAGCAACCTCAGCCAATTTGATGTACTGAACCAGTTTTGGATGAATATCCAATTCCAATACCGGCAAAAACCAACGGTAAATGGTTAAAGCTTCGGCAATTCTGCCGGCTTTTACCAAACGGTAAATAGCTACAGTTTCTTTAGGGAAAGCATCAACCAAACCTGCTACCCAGCCGTCGGCACCCATTACAAGGCTTTCCATAGCTAATGGGTCAACACCTGTAAATATCGCGTAGCGGTTGCCAAAACGATTAAACATTTTGGTAACGTTTGATACATTACGGGTTGATTCTTTTACGGCCTGGATGTTTTTATAAACCGATAGTTTTTCAAACATATCCAGTGTAACTTCAATTTTATAATCAACAGGATTGTTGTATATCATGATAGGCAGTTCGGTGCTTTCGGCAACTGCGCCTATGTAAGCCAAAGTTTCGCGTTCTTCGCTGTTATAACGCATTGGTGGCAACAGCATTAAACCATCGGCACCGGTATCAAAAGCTCTTTTAGCACAGGCTACAGCTGCTTTGGTGGTTTGCTCGGCAATATTTAGTATTACAGGTACTTTGCCATCAACATAACCAATGGTATGCTTTAATAACGCAAACTTTTCATCATCGGTGAGCACGCTGGCCTCGCCTAATGAACCGCCTAAAATAAACCCGTCAACACCAGCTTCAAGCTGCGCTGCAAGGTTTACATCAAAAGCATCAAAATCTAATTCGTCGTTATCGGTGAACTTGGTGGTTACCGCAGGGAATACGCCTTTCCAGTCAAAAGTTATCATTGTTTCTTATTTTTATCAAAAGTACGGTGGATTACTAAAATATTGAACTAACAATTTAGCAATCATTAGCCGGATTTTAGCTTCATTCATCTGTTTTTGTTAAAAAAAGATGGATTAACTACCATTTTGGGTTAAGATATGGTTGAATGAGAGTTCTGATTTAAGGATAATGTTTTAGCAAATATGGTAGCGATAAATTGGAAGCAAGCGGTTTTGCCTGCCCTCAATCTGTCGGAGCGGTAGTATGCTTTGCTAACGGGCAGGAATGTTGTTAAACGATTTGAGCAATAGTGATAGTGTTGGATATTGGCTAATGTGGCCAAGGCCTGCACAAGAGTGGTTAACCCAGGCCGCAGGCATTGCCATTATGATTACAGCCGCCTGAACCTGCGCTTGCCTGCAATGGCAAAAACAGAAGTTGCCAGGATGCCGCCCACAAAAAATATTAAGGCAATGTTCATTTGGGCGGGCAGGTAAGTCATGCCGATACCGGTGAGCAGGGCTATGGCGGCGTTGATAAGCATCAGGTTGCCTACCCAGTTACACAGACCGTTAACATCGCTCACCAGGTTTTCATCGAACCCGGATATAAGGCTGGCTTTCTTTTTATATTTTATTTGATAGCCCAGGATAAGCATGGCCAGGGATATTGTGCCAAAAACAAAGAGGTTAAGCATATGGATATATTTTACATCAATTCGCCATCCTTATGCTCATGGTAGGTTTTATAGGCCAGGTAATAAAGCACCAGGGCGGGCAAGGCGTTTAATAATATGTTTACTGCGTTTATATCGGGGTAGGTCATGAATACCTGTATAATTAGCAACACCAGGGCTACCGAGCCACCTATAATAAAAAGGTTACGAAATTTGGGGTTCATGGGCAGGTAAATGTATAATATGAATATTCAACCATTTATTAAACGCAAAAGCTTAATAAATGGTTGAATATATTTATAGCGATTTGGCGTTATTTATCGCTTTAGTTCGTATTTGGCAGGTGCATCGGGTATTTTTTTAAATACTGTGGCTGCCAAAGGGGGTATGGTAATGTTAATGGAGTTATCCTTGCCATGCCATTTTTCGGCATCGGCAGTTACCGCGTCGTAATTGATGATACCGCTGCCCCAAAGGTTTTGAGCATCTGAGTTAAATACTTCCTGCCATTTGCCGCCTGCGGGTACACCAATGCGGTAGTTATAACGCGGTACCGGGGTCATGTTCAGGATAATTACCAGGTCGTCGGCACGATTATGCCCCATACGGCCATAAACCAGTATCGAGTCGTTGGCGTTACCACCGTCTATCCATTCAAAGCCGGTAAAGTCAAAGGCTTTTTCATACAGCGCAGGCTCATCCTTATACAGCTGGTTAAGCGCTTTGACCGTTGCCGCCATGCCCTGGTGATTAGGGTATTGCATTACATGCCATTGTAACGACTGACTATAATTCCACTCATCGCCTTGCCCAAACTCGGCACCCATAAATAGCAATTTGGTACCCGGGTGCGTAAACATATAACTGTACATGAGGCGCAGGTTGGCAAATTGCTGCCACTCATCACCGGGCATTTTACGCAGCATACTACCTTTGCCATATACCACCTCATCGTGCGAGAAAGGCAGCATAAAGTTTTCGGTAAAGGCGTATATGGTACTAAAAGTGATCTCGTTATGGTGATATTTTCTGTGGATAGGATCTTCTTTAAAATAATCGATGGTATCGTGCATCCACCCCATCATCCATTTCATCCCGAAACCTAAGCCACCTAAATAAACCGGGCGACTAACCCCTGTAAACGATGTAGATTCTTCAGCAATGGTTTGGGTTGATGGGAAATGGCTGTAAACGGCCTCGTTAAACTCTTTCAGGAACGAAATAGCTTCGAGGTTTTCGTTGCCGCCATAAATATTGGCTTCCCACTCGCCATGCTTGCGCGAGTAATCCAGGTAAAGCATAGATGCTACAGCGTCTACCCGTAAACCATCGGCATGGTATCTATCCAGCCAAAACAGCGCGTTACTGATCAGGAATGCCCTAACCTCGTTACGCCCATAGTTAAATATGTACGATTTCCAATCTGGATGGAATCCTTTACGAGCGTCGGCATGCTCATACAGGTGTGTGCCATCAAATTTGTACAAAGCATGAATATCGCCCGGAAAATGCGATGGTACCCAATCCAATATCACCCCGATACCGGCTTTGTGGAATTCCTCGATAAGAAACATCAGTTCCTGCGGCGAACCATAACGGGAAGCCGCAGCAAAGTAGCCCGAAATTTGGTAGCCCCAGCTTGGATAATACGGGTGCTCCATTATAGGCATAAACTCTACGTGTGTAAAGCCCATTTCTTTAACGTATGGCACCAGTTTGTGTGCCAGTTCGGTATAAGTTAAAAACTGGTCGGGGCTTTCGGGGCTGCGGGCCCATGAACCCAGGTGCACTTCGTAAACGCTGTAAGGTTTATCAAGCGCATTATGCTCATGGCGGTTAGCCATCCAGTCGCCATCGGTCCATTCGTAAAAGGTATCAACAACTATCGATGCTGTGCTTGGCGGTACTTCCCAGCGCAAGGCAAAAGGATCGGCCTTTTCCAGGTCTTCGCCGGTTGATGATTTTATATAATATTTATAGGTTTCGCCTACGCCCACATTCGGGATAAAACCTTCCCAGATGCCGGATGAATCCCAACGGGCATTCAAACTGTGCGAACCGCGGTTCCAGCCGTTAAAGTTTGCTATAACCGATACATACTGCGCGTTTGGCGCCCAAACTGAAAAGTAGGTACCCACTACGCCCTGATATTCCACCACGTGCGAGCCAAACTTTTCATAAAGCTTAAAGTGCTTTCCCGACTTAAATAAACTGATATCAAAATCGGTAAAGCGGCTATATGGCTCAACGGCTTTTAATATTACAGTATTTGTGGCTTGTACCGCTTCGGCAACTTTGACTTTAGCGGTTTTGGGCTTGGTTGTTTTCGCAACTGGCGCTGCTTTAGCTTCTACAGCTTTTTTAGCGGTGTCTGCAACAACTTCGGGTTCAACTTTATTTGCCTTTGCTTTGGTTGCTTTTTTTTCTTTTACAGGCTTTTCTTCCGGTAGCGGGGTGTCGGTTGTCTTCGTTTTTTTGGCCATGATATAGATAACCTGTAGGGGCTTGTAACAATAACCCAAATTACAGGATTGAGTTTGGTTTATATAAAATCAAATATAACAGGATTATGACATTATGCAGGGTTTAAGGGATTTATTTTTTAAAGCAGGATGGGTGGCGAAGAATCAAGAGACAAGAATCAAGAGTTAAGACAGTGACATGGTATTTAAAACTGTACAAAGCATAAAAAAGCCGCCTTTTTAGGGCGGCTTTTTTATGCTTTGTTATTTTGAGATTTCTATCTGCTTAAACTTTTTACTGTATTTAAACTCCATGGTGCCATCAGCATTGATGATAAAAGCGGTTACGTTTTTACCATCGACCATTATTTTGTGTGGCTTAAATGGTAAGCCGATAACGTTAAAGTGATAGCCCTCGTAACGCGGGGTGTACAACCCCTCCATGCTTTGGCCTATGGTTAGTTTTCTTGAGTTGCCATTTACCACAAATTTTTTCTCGAGATAAATATCTTGCTCATAGGCAAAAGTTTCGCCGTAATCTTCAAACAGGAAGGAGTTTACTTCGTAATCGGTATAGTAAACGTTCAGTTTAACTTCTTCAATTTCCTTTTCGCCTGTGTATTGCATCACCGGGTATTCGGGTATTACCGATCCGGCCTTTACAAACAGCGGCATGGTTTCCAGCGGGGTGTCAACGGTTATTTCCTTACCGCCTTCCAGCACTTCAAACGTCCAGTAATTGAACCATTTACCTTTTGGCAGGTACACGTTGCGTTTTATCTGGCCTGGCTCCATTACCGGGCAAACCAAAATTTTATCGCCATAGGTAAATTCATCCTGGCGGAAGTGGTTTAACAACACATCCTGCTCATGCATTACCACCGGCCTCAAAATAGGGAAACCGTAGCGGTGGTGCTCCCAAAAAGTAGAGTATAAGTACGGGATAAGCCTGTAACGCAACTCGATAAACTTACGATTGATTTCGGTAAACGGTTCGCCAAAACTCCAGGGCTCGCGCTCTTTGGTATCACCTGCAGAGTGCGCTCGCATAAAGGGCGAGAAGGTGCCCAACTGTATCCAGCGGGTAAATAGTTCGCCATCAGGCTCGCCGCTAAAACCGCCAATATCTGTACCGCAGAAAGGGATGCCCGATACTGATAGGCGCTGGCATTGGATGTTGCCTAATTTGAGGTGTTCCCATGAGGCCACATTATCGCCCGTCCACGCGGATGAGTAACGTTGTACGCCCGAGTATCCCGCCCTGGTTATAGTAAAAGGACGTTTGTTTTTCATGATCTTACGCAAACCTTCGTAGGTTGAGCGTACCATTTGCATTCCGTAAACATTATGTGCCTTGCGGTGCGACCCACGGTGCCCATCATATTGATGACGAACATCATCCGGGAAGGTGCCTGCTCCAAACACGGCAGGTTCGTTCATATCATTCCAAACGCCGGCCACGCCCATCTCTACCAACTCCTCAAATAAGCCTCCCCACCATTCGCGCACTTCGGGGTTGGTAAAATCGGGGAACTGGCAGCGGCCCGGCCAAACGTGACCTTCCATAAAGTAATCATCGCTGCGGCGGCAAAAATATCTATTTTCTTTACCTTCTTTAAACACCCAATAGTTATCATCAACACGGATGCCCGGATCAATAATTACAACGGTTTTAAACCCATCTGCAGCCAATTCGCTGATCATTTTCTTCGGGTCCGGGAAGTATTTCTTATTCCAGGTAAAGCAGCGGTAACCATCCATATAATCGATATCCAAATAGATACCATCGCAGGGGATCTTATTTTCGCGGAAACCTTTGGCAATTTTACGCACCTTGGCTTCGGGATAATAACTCCATCGGCACTGGTGATAACCCAGCGCCCAAAGCGGTGGCATTGGGTGCGTGCCTGTTAAAATGTGGTAGCTTTTTACCACATCCATCATGTGGGGTCCGTGGATATAATAGTATTGCAGTTCGCCGCCATCAGCCCAAAAACTGGTTTTGGTTTTGTCTTCGGCGCCAAAATCAAAATGCGCCTTAAAGGTATTATCAAAAAATATACCGTGGGCAATACCCTCGTTTACGCTGATGTAAAAAGGAATGCTACGGTAAAGCGGATCCTGGTTCCAGGCAAAGGAGTATGCATCGGTGTTCCAGTTCTTCAGCCTTTTACCACGCAGGTTAAGCTCGGTAGGCTTATCGCCCAGGCCAAAAAAGCTTTCATCTTTAGCGCATGTTTTGGTGCAAAACACGTAATAACCACCAAACTGAACATTCTCTTCCCAGTGCATAGGCACAGCATCCGAGCTGGTTACATGGTTATTGCTATCAGAAAACAAAATGAAAAAATCCTTTTTACGGATATGACAATTTATCGATTTAGTTGCTACACGAAACTCGTTATCATCCTCATACAGGGTGAAGGCTGCGGCTTTATGCTCCAGCTTTGGAACGGCGTATGAGAATTCTTCAAGGAAAACGCTATGCGGCGCCAATCTTACACGGATAATCTCGTCGGTAACAACAACAACTTCTACTTTGGCATCGCCATCTGTAAAGTAAAATTTATTGCCTATCTGATCGGCATGGTTTGGTATGCCAAGGTATTTTTTGATGATGGGTTTTATGCCATCGGCTGGGTTATTAAGGTGATGAAACTCCTCTTCCTCTTCTTCTTCCAGCAAGTTTTTAATTTCAACTATCTTACTGGTTAGCTCTTCCGGATTGGGTGTGTTACTTTCCATTCAAATTATTTAACGGGGTTTGTGCAAATATGTATAATGTGTACTTACTACGCAATATACGACATTTGATTTGAGGAAAAATCATTAACCGAGGTAGTTTTTAACGTTTTCTTCAATTTGAAGCCTCTATTATTTGAATTTTCTTACCATCCTGCACAAAAAACACCGATATAGCTGCGATAAACATAAAAACACCACCCATAATTAAACCGTAAATCGACTCGCTATTAAACAAATGTTTGATAATAAGGCTGCTGCTAAGGCTGCTTACTATTTGCGGAAACGTGATAAAAAAGTTGAACAGCCCCATGTAAACCCCGATTTTTTTTGCCGGTATCGAGCTTGATAATATGGCATACGGCATGGCCAAAATACTGCCCCACGCCAAGCCTACGCCAACCATTGACAAGTACAACAAATTATGGTTTTCAATAAAAAACACCGAAATTAAACCAATACCGCCCATGGCTAATGAAAAAGCATGCGTTCTTTTCCGGTTAATCTTTTTAACTATCCACGGTAATGATAGTGCGTACAATGCCGAAACGCCGTTGTATACGCCAAACATTTTACCTACAAAATCACTGGCATTGTTATAAGCCTGTGAAGATGTATCGCCCGAAGGCAGATGAAATATGTGTGTAGCTATGGCAGGGGTTGTCCAAACCCACATGGAGAACAGGGCAAACCACGAAAAAAACTGTACCAAACCAAGCTGTTTCATGGTTTTGGGCATGTTTACCAAATCATTTATAAATTCCATAATGCCGCTTCGCTTTACCGTTTCTGCATCTGGCTCATGAAATTTAGCATATTCTTCGGGCGGGTATTCTTTTGTTTTTACAACCGTCCATAAAATACAGCCGATTAATATCAGCCCGCCTGCATAAAATGAATAAAGCAGATTATCAGGTACGATGCCCTTTGCCGCAACTGAAGGCACATGAAGCCATTCGCTTAAAACAGATGGCAATACCGAACCCATAATGGCGCCCACGCCTATCAGGCAAGTCTGCATGGAAAAGCCGGCAGTATGCTGACTATCGGGCAGATTATCGGCAACCAATGCCCTAAACGGCTCCATAGCAACGTTAAAGGATGCATCCATCAGCATGAGCATACCTGCGCCAACAATTATGGGCGGGATTAAAAATGCAAGCCCCGATGAATTCGGCAAAAAACAAAGCGCCAAACCAGACAGCAAAGCCCCGGTTAAAAAATAAGGGCGACGGCGCCCCAAACGGTTCCACGTACGATCGCTGTAATGCCCGATAATTGGCTGAATAATCATCCCTGTAAGTGGGGCTGCCAACCAAAAAAACGACAGGTTACCTACATCGGCACCAAAGGTTTGCAGTATGCGGCTTGCATACCCGGTTTGCAGCGCGAAGCCAAACTGGATGCCCAAAAAGCCAAAGCTCATGTTCCAGATTTGCCAGAAACTTAATCTTGGCTTTTGTAATATTTTATTCATCACGTTGGTTTATTGGTTCACTTGTTCATTAGTTCATTGGTCTTGTCTGAACCGGAATTCATCGAATTAGAGAATTTTCAGAATGCTTTTATGTTGCCTCATGCCCACCACCCTGTCATCCTGAGGTACGAAGGACCTGCTCGCCGATAGAAAAGTTTGCGAATAGATGCTTCGTTCCTCAGCATGACAGCGGGGTAAGTATTATCTTGCTGCACTCCCTGATGATTCCCTTCCGTTCTTCCTATTCTGTTAATTCTAAAATTCTGTAAATTCTGATTCTGACAGTTTAAAACTCCAACATCAACCCGCTACTCGCCTCCACAGTTACTTCAACACCATTTTTAATATCATTGGTGCTGAACTTGCCACCGCTGAGCAGATCGGTAAATTGCTGTTTGCCGTTTATATTTAGTTTGTGTAACAGGTCATCCGGAAGTTTTACGCTTAATTTGCGAACGTCCCGGTTAAAATTGGTTATCACTAATATACGCTGATTATTGGTATAACGCAGGTATACGTACATTTTAGTATCAAAACCAGGCTGGTGCTCATTAGCCATCATCAGTTCATAAAAAGCGCCGGTTTTAATGGCTTCGCTGTTGTGCACGGCGTTAAGCAGGGTACTGTAAAAGCCGCGCAATTTTTTCTGATTATCAGATAGTTTACCGCCGTCATAAGCGCCGCCGTTAAGCCATTTCTGGTGTTCGGGCACACCCCAATAGTCAAATATCGAGCTGCGCCCATCATTACCGCTAAAGCCTTCACTACCTGCTCCGGGTTCACCAACTTCCTGACCAAAGTAGATCATTACCGGCCCGGTGTTTAGCGTTGCTGTGATAATCATACCCGGCACGGCCAGCCACGGGTTGCCGGCAAAATCAGGCGATGCAATGCGTTGCTCGTCATGGTTTTCCATAAAGCGCAGCATATGCTCGTCTATTCCTTTGCTATCATGGTTCCAAACCGCGTTTATTCCCCAAGTGTTGGTGTGGTAATCGTTGCGGGTTAAATTTCTGATGGTATCATACAGGCCAACCTTATCATACAGGTAATCAAAATGTCCTTTAAAAATATAATCGCTGTATTTACCTTTATCGTATGCTTCGCCGATGAAAACAATACCAGGATGTTCGGCCTTCATTTTCGGGATTACCCAGGCCCAGAATTCGATAGGTACCATTTCCACCATATCGCAACGAAAACCATCGACACCTTTGGCGGTCCAGTATTTTAAAATATCATAAACCTTGTTCCAAAGCGGTGGTATCGGGTCGAAGTGGCCGCGGCGATGATCCATGTAATCAACCCCGTAGTTCAACTTCATCGTCTCGAACCAATCATTGATAGATGGCGATGCGCTGAACACATCATTACCGGTTGCTTTGGCCGGGTTCTCACCAAATTTGCCGTCCTTTAATGGGCTTTTAAATTCATCGCCGCCGGGATTGTATCCCGCAGGAACCGTAAATGGCTGCCCCGGTATGTAGTAAAAATCGTTTTGAGGGCTAAAGCCTTTGCTTTTATCATCATCCTGACCAAAATCGCGCACGCCGGCCGGTTTTACATCTGATGCATAAGTACGGGCCACATGGTTGGGTACCAAATCCATCAACACCTTTAAACCGCTGGCATGGGTACGTTTGATGAGTTCCTCGTATTCACGGATGCGGTTTTTCACGTCAACGGCCAGATCAGGATCAATATCATAATAGTCCTTAATAGCATATGGTGAGCCCGCCCTGCCCTTCACAATATCCGGATCATCGGCTTTAATGCCATAAGCCGAATAATCAGTCATGGTCGCATGCTCAATTACGCCGGTATACCAAACGTAGGTAAAGCCCATTTTTTTAATTTCCTGCAGGGCTTTATCGTTAATATCGTTCAGCTTGCCAACGCCGTTTTCTTCAATTGAGCCATTGGTTTTGTTAAGCGTTTTAGTATTGCCAAAAAGCCGTGGCAATAGTTGATATATGATCAGCTTATGATTGGCTGCGGTTTGTTCCATTTTCGTTTTTTTAGGGTGATGTTTCGTCTGCGCAAGCGAAATTAACGGAATCATTGATACCGCTATAAAACAGGAGAAAAGTTTATTGCTTTTCATTATGCCTCAACCAATAATTCCTCGTTGGCATTTACCAACTGATCTTTTCCGTAAACAGATACCGTGGTTGCCACGCCCGACAGGTTTTTGATTTGCACGCCTTCCTTGCTTACTTTGATATTTAGCAAAGCCCCACGGAAACCGATATGGAACGAAAAAGACGCCCATTTTTCGGGAATAAACGGCTGGAACAACAGTTTGCCATCTCTTACACGCATACCACCAAAACCTTCCACAACAGCCATCCATGTGCCGGCCATCGAGGTGATGTGGCAGCCATCTTCGGTATCGTTATTGTAATCGTCCAAATCTAAGCGGGCAGTACGCAGGTAAAATTCGTAAGCACGAGCCTCATCACCCAATTTGGCAGCTAAAATAGCGTGCACACATGGCGACAATGACGACTCATGCACCGTGCGTGGCTCGTAATAATCAAAATTTCTGCGGATTGTATCTATATCGTAATCATCTTCAAAAAAGTAAATGCCCTGTAATACGTCGGCCTGTTTAATGTAGCAGGAGCGCAGTATCCTATCCCAGCTCCATTTCTGGTTCAACGGGCGATCTGTTGCCGGCAGGTCTTTTACTAATATCTGTTCTTTATCCAGGTAACCGTCCTGCTGTAAAAATATGCCCCGCTTTTCATCGTGGCCCAGGTACATATTTTCAACAATGTGGCCAAAACGGCTAAACTCTGTAGCCTCATCCAGGCCGATCCTGGCCGCAAGGGCATCGTATTTAGCCTTATCGGCTGTCTTCACTTTTTCGGCAGCTTCCATGGTATATTTCATACACCAAACGGCCAGCATGCTGGTATACCAGTTATTGTTTACATTATTCTCGTACTCATTTGGCCCGGTAACACCCAGCATTACATATAGTTGCTTATCCTGCGACCAGCTTACCCGTTGCGACCAGAACCTGGCTATCGCGATCAACACCTCAAAACCATAATCGGCCAGGTAGGCTTCATCTTCAGTATAACGCACATAGTTAAAAATAGCGTAAGCGATAGCGCCATTCCGGTGAATTTCTTCAAAGGTGATCTCCCACTCGTTATGGCATTCGGTCCCATCCATAGTAACCATGGGGTACAATGCTGCGCCGTTTTTAAAGCCCAATAAAGCAGCATTCTCGATAGCCTTGCCTAATTGTTTATAACGGTAAAGCAACAGGTTGCGGGTAACTTTTTGCGGTGCGGTAGCCAGGTAAAAAGGTACACAATAAGCTTCGGTATCCCAATAGGTTGAGCCTCCGTATTTTTCGCCGGTAAAACCTTTGGGGCCTATGTTCAGGCGGTCGTCTTCGCCGGTATAGGTTTGGTTAAGCTGAAAAATATTAAAGCGGATGGCTTGCTGAGCCGATTCATCACCTTCGATAATGATATCGTTGTGTTTCCATTTTTCGGCCCAGGCAGCGGCCTGTTCAGCAAGCATGGTTTCAAAGCCCTTAGCGCTAATGCGATTTAAAGTAGCTGCCAACGAGGCAACCAGTTCTTCGGGTTTATGATTTTGCGACGACAGGTTAGCGACGTACTTAATAATGCTGATGCTTTGACCCTGCTGTGCCTGTAATTCAATTTTTGATGCTACGTATTTTTCTTTCGATATCGTTGTTGTTTTTGGCCGGATAGTTTCGCCATTTTTCAAAACACTGAATTTCATACCGGTAGCTACTTCAAAACCGGTTTTTTTGGTGCGCATTACTATGTAGCCGCCATCAGGCTGGTTAGCTTTGGTCACCTCGTCCCAAAACTTCTCGTCGTAGTTGGAATCCTTGTTCACCACATCGCCGTCAATAGCCGGGGTAATAGCGATGGTACCGCTAAAGTTTAATGGAGTGACAGTGTATTTGATAGCCGCAGTTTCATCATCTACCATACTGCAAAAGCGGCAGGCTTCAACCGATACTTCTTTGCCCGATGCGGTTTTTGCGGTAAATGTACGTTTCAGGTAACCTTCCTTCATGTTCAATTCACGGCGGAAGCCGGTAACCTCGCATTTGGCCAAATCCAATTGTTCGCCACCTAAAACTACATCAATAATTGTCCAGTTAGCGGCATTCAGCACTTTGGCAAAGTATTCCGGATAGCCGTTTTTCCACCAGCCTACGCGGGTTTTATCTGGATAATATACCCCGGCAACATAGTTGCCCAGCAGGGTTTCGCCGCTGTATGCCTCCTCAAAGTTAGCCCGCTGACCCATTCGGCCATTACCCAAACTAAATATGCTCTCAGATACCTGGTGATGATGTGCATCAAAGCCCTCTTCGATTATCTTCCACTCATCAACTTTAATGTAATTTTTCATAACAATGCATTAAGCCCCTCTAAATCTCCCCTAAAGGGGAGACTTTTAAAAGCCCTACCCTTTAGGGGAGGGTTGGGTGGGGCTTCTTATATTTTAAATAATTTATCTAACGTCATTTTATCTAACCCACTGATTACCAAATCGGCATCCAGTACGCCGGGTTGGCCTATGCCAACTACCTTCATACCGCCGGCTTTAGCTGCCTCTACCCCGGCAATGGCATCTTCAAAAACCACACATTCTTCGGGTTCAACACTTAGAGCTTTGGCTCCTGTTAAAAAAACTTCGGGATCGGGTTTGGCTTTGCTTACTTTGTTGCCATCAATAACCGCATCGAAAAGATTGGTAATACCAATTTTGTTGAGGATGGTCATCGAGTTTTTGCTGGCCGAGCCTAAGGCTATTTTGATACCTGCTTTTCGGCATATTTCTACAAACTCCTTTGCACCGGGCAGTATTTCATCGGGTTTCATCTGGTTAACCATTTCCATGTACCAGGTATTTTTTTGGGTAGCCAAAATTTCCTGCTCTGCAGCAGTTTTGGTTACGCCTCCCCAGCCTAAAATAAGCTCGAGCGAGCGTACCCGGCTTACGCCTTTTAATTGTTCGTTCTGGTGTTCTGTGAAATCGAAGCCCAGGGAGTTGGCTAATCGTTTCCAGGCCTTATAGTGATAAACGGCTGTATCAACAATTACACCATCCAGATCGAAAATACATGCTTTAATATTGTTCATTGTAACTTTTTAGATACGCGGCTCAAAGCCACTAAGATATAATTTTTAATGAGTACCGCCGGGTAATATTTCGAGCACCAAAGTGGTTTTGCCAGGTATGTTCACTTGTGCCAGGTCAACAGGCTCGTCAGTTATCACATTGCGGGCTTTTTTGGCATCGCCAATTCGTTCAAAATACCGGTCGGTTGTTGTAGTTTGATCTTTATCGCTGCTGTTGAAAATAATCATTACCGTTTTGGCGGCATCATACCTGAAGTATACATAAATTCCCTTTTCGGGTACAAACTGCATCATTTTTCCGGTTTGCAGTGCGGTTGTTCCTTTGCGGTAATTGGCCAGCTTGCTTACATAGTTAAAGGCCTCGTTTTCTTTTTTGCTACGACCATCGGCAGTAAATTTATTTTCTTTATCCCCTTTCCAACCGCCGGCAAAATCCTCGCGTACAAGGCCATCGGGATCAGAATAGTTTTTCATCAGGATCTCGTCGCCATAATATAATTGCGGCACGCCACGCATGGTCAACAACATAGCCATGGCCGATTTGTATTTGGTAAAATCCTCTTTCACAACAGATAACAGGCGGCTCATATCATGGTTATCCATAAATATGGTGTTACGGGTGGCATCCTGGTACAAAAAGTCCTGCGCTATAACGGAGTATAGGCGACCAACGCCATCTGTCCATCCGTCATTACCGTTTAAGGCCTCGTAAATAGCGTCTTTCAATACGGCATCGGTTACACCAGGCAGGTGGGTATCCATACCGCGATTAACAGTATTACCCTGTGTAAAAAAGGCTTGGTTTGCTGCCGACCATACCAGCGTTTCGCCAAAAATGGAAAGCTTTGGAAATTCGGCCTTAACATCCTGCGCCCATTTGGCCATATATGCCGGATCGTTATATGGGTAAGTATCTAAGCGGAAACCATCGATACCTGCATATTCCACCCACCAAATGTGGTTTTGTGTAAGGTAGTTTTGTACGTAAGTGTTATTTTGATTCATATCGGCCATCCGATGATCAAACCATCCATCGGCCATCAGTTTACGGTCCATTGGCGAAGCATGCGGATCCATCACTGCGGCATCCCTGAAATTTGATTTGGTATATGTTGGCCACTGGTGTACCCAGCTTTTCATTGGCATATCCATAATGGTATAGCCTTCGGTACCGGCATGGTTGTGCACCAGGTCTTTAATTACCTTAATGCCCATGCTGTGGCATTTTTCAACAAATTTTTTGTATAGCTCGTTGGTGCCGTAACGTGGGTCTATTTTATAATAATCGGTAACTGCGTAGCCATGATATGATGCATGCGGTTCGTCGTTCTCAATTTCCGGGGTCATCCAGATAGCAGTAACGCCTAATGCTTTTAAATAATCAAGATGGTTCATCACTCCCTGGATATCACCACCATGGCGGCTGTACATCGAATCGCGGTGAACGCCTTTCTCGCGCATATTGTCAAATGAGTCGTTGCTTTCATCACCGTTACTGAAGCGATCGGGCATGATGAGGTAGATCAAATCCTTGCTGGTTACGCCCTGGATGCGACCGGCAGATTTGTCGCGTTTATTGAGCGTATATTGGTAAACCAGGTCCTTTTGACCGGCCTTTGTAAATTTTATCGGGAACGTTCCCGGAACTACAGAAGAAAGAAGTTGCAGATCGAGGAATAAATAATTTGAATTTTCTACTTTATGCACCGCTTTCAGCTTTACGCCGCGGTAATTAATTACTACATTCCGGCCGGCAATGTTGTTGCCATGCACTATCAATTGCAGATTAGGGTTGCTCATACCCACCCACCACGACATAGGCTCAACACGCTCTAAAGCAGGCATTTGTGCCGATGCGCCCAACGCAAGCACAAGGCTGCATAAGGCAAAAAGTAAAGTTTTCTTCATATTATAAAACAGGTCAAAAAAAAGTGTAATTGGCTGCGGACGGCTTTTGGGCTTATCCGCGTTTCAAATTTATAATAAAATTGATTTGTTGTGCGAAAATTTAAATAATTGTTGATGCGGAAAAATGAATGCAAAAAAAAGCTTAATACTATTTGGATTAATTATAAATAAACACAATCTTTGTAATATTATATGATTGCGACGCTTGCCCAAACAACTCACTGGACCGATGTTTTTAAAACAACAAAAGGAGCCATTTATCAATGTGATGAAGAGCGTTGCTGGTATGTTGATTTTGCCGGTAAAGTTGCCAAATTTGATTATCGTTGTTTATTAAAGCTCCGTAAAGCAGTTTATCATATAGATATCGAGCATGCCCTGCTCAATACTACCAAAGATCCCGATGTGGAGATCATCTTTATTTGCGCCTGCGACCACTGTTATGTCTTAACCCTTGTACAAATTATAGCCCTGAAAGAACTGCTGGAAGGAACCTTTGTAATGTTGGAGTTAAACCACATATTACACGATAAGTTAGTCATTAGTCATTAGTCATTAGTCATTAGTCATTAGTCATTAGTCATTAGTCATTAGTCATTAGGGCAAGTTGAAGTTGATGAAGATTGTTTTAAATATTTAACATAATCCACCTCACTACTCACTACTCACTACTCTCTACTCACTACTCTCTACTCACTACTCTCTATTTAGATTAAATTCATATTAACTTTATATTGAACAATATAAAATTATAGCGGTATTATTGTATAACATCCTGCGTAAGCATATAATAACCAATCAATTTAATCCATCATGAAAGACTTACTCCGCATAAAAAGCCTCATTTCTACCGAGATTGAAGTGCTTTTAAACCAACAAGTAAAAAAAGAAGCATACTCTTCGTCTGTATATTTATCAATGGCATCCTGGTGCAACCGTAATGGCTACGATTTTTCGGCCGATTACTTTTTTAAACAAGCCGAAGAAGAAAGAATGCACCAGTTAAAATTCTTTAAATATATCCTTGATATGGGTGGCAATTCTGTATCTCCGGAGGTCACCGGCATTAAACAGGAATATAATTCGTTCCGTGAAGTGTTTGAGGAGGCCCTGGACCAGGAGATTAGCGTTACCAATTCTATCAAAAACATCTATGCCCGCTGCATGAAGGAGCAAGATTTTGTAACCATGGAGTTTTTAAACTGGTTCCTGAAAGAGCAGCGCGAAGAAGAATACAAAGCACGCCGCGCCCTTGAACTGTTTGAAGTTATCGGCGAAGAAGGCACCGGCCGCTGGCAGATTGACAAACACGTTGGTGAAATAAAATACAACAGCGAGGCGTAAAGCCCCACCCTACCCTTTCCAAAGGGAGGGAGCTGAAAATCAAGTCCTTTTGCGTATTGCAAGGGGACTTTTTTCTTGATCTCCATTAAGACTTAAAACGCGTAATTCTTCCTTTTGATGTAGTAGGTAACGGGCAAATGCGTTTTTTTAAACTTCTCATATCCGGGCTTAAGCGTTTTCCAGAAAGCCATGTACGGTTGATGACTGTAAAAATCCATGTGCGCCTTATCCATCCTGAATGGGAATATATCCAGGTTGATTTTTTGCTGACCGGCTTCAAACGCTTTATAAACCAGTGTATAAATCTCTTCGATGCGGGCATCCGTCATGGCGTAACAACCAATAGATGCGCAGTGCCCATGGATCATAATAGCATCGCCGGTGTACCCTTTTAACTGTTCAACCTTGTTGGGATAGCCCACATTAATGGCCAGGTAATATTTACTTGCCGGGTTTAATTGTTTTGGTTCGATGGTATAAAAGCCTTCGGGGCTTTTATTATCGCCCTTTTTGGTTTTGGTGCCCAGATTACCCGAGTAGTAGCAAATCTCGTAAGTTTTAAACAACTTATATTTATTGCCTGCCTTTTTCCAAACCTCAAGCGCATCCTGGTCTTTAAAAATACGGATATAAATGGGTGCTTCCCCTTTGAAACCCCTATCGTTTAATTCTCTTTGTAATCGGGGCCATACCGTAGCGCGCACATCACTGGCCCGCTTGCTATCCGGCAATTTGGGCCGCGGGTTTACAATAATTAAATAGGAAAACAGCAGGGTCAGGAATAATCTGGACATTGGATAAGGTACTTATCCGCCTATAACGAAAGACTTAGTTAATATCGTATGCCTCAATAAAAATATTAAATATTAGCGGCTTAAAAGTTGAAAAACGGTCTTTTATAGCTATTGAATCCGCTCCGCAGCGCGCAACCCGCTATCCAATGCTGCTTCAACAGTACCCATAGCGGTGCCATTATACAAGTATTCGCCGGCGAAGAAAATAGTATCTTCTACAGGTTCAAGTAGAATGGAGCGCGCCTGGCCGGCTTCCACCGTATCATAAGCGTAGGAGCCACGGGCAAATTCATCTGCCGTCCAGTTCACTATGTGGTAGTTACGAAGCTTTTGTTTGAGTTGTTGCTCGTCGCGGTTAAAAATATTGGCCAATGACTGCAGGCTTTGCTTTAGTATTTCGGTAATATGGGTATCCGTTTTTTCGGCAGCTTCGGGGCCTCCTATCCAGCCGGTTAGGATGTTGGTATGCTCGGGCGCCTGTGTCCACCAGGTGGGGATTTCCTCGGTGCTAAATAAATAGCCCATGTTACTGAGACTTTTACCGGCCAGCTTTTCGGTTTGTTTGTCTTCCCAAAAAGCCTCGTCAAACTCCAGCAAGATTTTTATTACCGCCCCAAAGCCTAAAGCGTTGATAGCTTTGATGTGATCCGGAATTGGGGGAATAAAACTGATGGCCCCGGAATCGCCTGCGTTAACCTGCAGAACGCCAAGGGGTAAAGCCACAATTAATTGCTTTGCCGAATGCGTACAGCCAACACTGCTAACCACTTTTACACAATGTTGCTGCCAATAAATTTTCTTTACTACCGAGTTCAGATAGATGTGGCCACCGGCGCCAATTATCTCACCGGCCAAAAAACTTGTCAATTTACCGTAGCCACCTGCTACCCGGTATTGTGCGCCATCGTCCTCAGATTGCCATTCGCGGCGCAGCGAAAACGAGCTTGCTTTTTTGGGGTCGGCGTTATCGTACCCGGATACAAACTGGCGTACAGACTCTCTTAAACGCCTGTATTTTTCGCCTTTAAATTCGCGGAGCAGGAAGCAGTTGATGCTCATATCCTGCTCTAAATCACCCAGTTTATTAAGGAAGGCATCCCAATGTTCTACAAAGGTTTCATTCTGCTTAAACTCCCCATCCTCGTACCGCCACATGGATGCGCCGGCGTGCTCATAGGCAATGCCTGCCTCATCCAATAATGATTTTGTGAGCGGCAAATCGCCGTGGATGAACTCGGCACCCAGTTCAAGCGGTTGTTGGCCCGATGCATTTTCGAGCGTGTAAATGCGGCCGCCAATGCGGTCGCGGGCCTCCAGTACGGCAACTTTTTTGCCGGCTTTTGCCAGCGTGCGTGCAGCCATTAAACCCGCCGCACCGGCCCCTATGATCAATATATCAGAATCGTCCATCGCAATATTATGGTAGGCCAATGTAATTATTGTAATCATACAATGCGGCATTTGTTTGTCAAATTTTGCGGCAAAAACGATAGCCCCATTCACCGACAAAATATACTTGCTTACCGGGTTGTTATACCCTGTTCGCCAATATTGGCTTGCTGTGCCTTATATAGCGCAGTACTTTTAGGGTATAATTTAAAACTTACGACGATGAACAACGATATAAACACCCTGAACCCCCCAAACAACAGCAAAGTAGCCGCAGGGGCCATTTTATTAGTAGCAGGCAGCCTTTTACTGATAAACCAATTCGATTTATTTTTTATACCCGACTGGCTGTTTAGCTGGCCAATGTGGATGATTGCCTGGGGTACTTACATGGGTGCCAAATACAATTTCAGGAAACCATCATGGATAATTGTTACCCTGATTGGCGTAGCCTTTTTGCTCAATGAAAACATCCCCGATGCCGACCGTATAGTATGGCCACTGGCTATCATGGCCTTTGGTGCCTGGATGGTAGTTAAACCACGCAAACACACCGAAGAACATATTTTTACCCAGCCCAAACAGCCTTTTAATTTTGATAAGCCTGCCGGGCCCGAAGTATAATACATTTTGATTTAATAGTTTTGATTGGGGAGGGCCTGTACAGGTTCTCCCTTTTTTTGGGTGTTCGGTTTTGGGAGAGGATAACGGGGGTGTTCGGGGGCGAACACATATACTGTTGAAATACAGCAAATTAAGTGTTCGGATAAAACAGAATGCAAAAAGCAACATTTTACCAACTAACTGATTTTTAAATACTTAACTACACCCCTCGATTTTGGCCCGCATAAGCCCGAACACTGACAGTATTTTGTCAGTACCCCGGTTTTAGATGTGTTAGGGATAGAAACGGTACCGGCTTTTGCGCGTAAGGCCTGCAGGCGTATGAGTGCATAGACCGGCCACGCTTCTATCAGCGGGGCAACACCATCGTCGTTATTCTCCATTTCGCAGGATACATTAAGGAAGCAAAAACCGGCAAAAAAATTCAATTAATGTGCAAAAGATACCAGGTTTTGAGCAAGAAAAGTACATTTTTATACCACATTTTTCGACAACTTGCAAACCACCTGCCAACTACCTGCGGCAACCTTTTAACATACCTGCCGCACATCCTCACACCCCCTCCGGCCCCTTTGTTTTACCCCCATTTTCCGGATGGTATTTGCCTGTTCTGAATTTTCGCAAAAGGAAAATATTTCACTTAACGAAAGGCACTGAATCCTGACCATTGCGTCGTTTAAACACCGGCAAACTTTTTCACCGACAAAACTTCCCCCCTTACCGATTACTTTAAATATATCGCCAGTATTTGTTTGGCACATGTATAATGTTACCTTAGTTTTGGGATATGATTTAAAATGCAACAGAACAAATGAACAACGATATAAATTCTCCGCAAAACCCTAACCGAGGCAAAGCCATGGCCGGGATAATATTGCTTGTTGTAGGAGCAATATTATTACTAAAACAATTTAGCCTTTTCTTTCTCCCGGAGTCATTGGAACTTTGGCCGCTGTGGTTGGTGGCCTGGGGCCTGTATGTAGGCGCCAAACATAATTTTCAAAAATCATCAGGCCCTATGCTGATAGCTATCGGCGTGGTGTTGTTTATCATCAACAACATTCATGATTCCGATCGCATTGTATGGCCCATCGCTATCATAGCCTTTGGTATGTGGCTTATTGTAAGGCGCGGCAAAAGCCATGACCCTGTTACCGGTAAATACAAAACCAAATGGGAAAAAGATTATGCCGACCCTGCCAACTGGGGCAAAAGAACCGAAAAACCTAAGTTCGACTTTGGTAAAATGGAAGACCCGATTGTTGACTACACCGTAAAAGATGGCGGCGAAATACCATCATCCGGTGAACCCGCTGCTGCCGATGCCAACATACCGCCACAAGACACGCCACCTTTCGGCCATCATAACGGCGACGATTACCTGGATACCGTATCCATCTTCGGCGGGGTTAACAAAACCATCCTGAGCAAGAATTTTAAAGGCGGCGACATCGTGAACATCTTCGGCGGGGCCGAGTTGGACTTTACCCAGGCCGATATTGATGGCCGTGTTTACCTGGATATTACCCAGATTTTTGGCGGCACCAAAATAATTGTGCCATCCAACTGGCAGGTAGTATCGGATTTGGCCGCCGTATTTGCCAGTGTAGATGATAAACGCATCCGCAGCACGGCGTCAAACGTTAACGGCAAAATACTGGTACTAAAAGGGGTATCGATTTTTGCAGGGGTGGATATCAGGAGTTATTAGACAGCCCCACCCAAACCCTCCCCTGAAGGGGAGGGCTTAAAAAAGGAAGGCTTTTAAAGTCTCCCCTACCGGGGGGAGATTTAGAGGGGGCTTTGAAGGAATATTTTATCTATAAACAAAACAAAAAGTCTCCCCCTTCAGGGGGAGATTTAGAGGGGGCTGGAGGCCTTTTTTATGAACTGGTACGTAGCAAAATTAGTTTTCAGGGTGATAAGCGGCGATGGCGATCATCAGGCGCAGTTTGATGAGCAGTTGCGGTTAATCAGCGCCGAAACCGAACTGAATGCCTTTGAAAAAGCTAACAAGATTGGCCATGCCAACCAGGATAGCTTTAAAAATATTGAGCGCCAAACCGTTAAATGGCAATTTATTGATGTGGCCGAACTAAATCCCATCAGCGAACCCACCGACGGTACCGAACTGTATTACAACATACACGAAACTCCCGACGCCGACCTGTACATCGCCTGGGCGCATCACAAGGCAGCGTTGCTGGGGGTGAGGAATTGAGTCTTAAGTCGAAAGTCCTAAGTTTAAAGTCAAAGCGCTATCTAACTTAAGACTTAAAACTTCCGACTTAGGACTTCCGACTTAGGACTTCGGACTACCTAAAAAAATGAATCAATAACAAAACGACAAAAAAAATTGGCCATACCAAATTTAAAAGCTTCCAGATTATACGGTGTGTTTGTGGCTTGCGGCTTCGGCTGGGCGGCGCTGCAAACGTATATTATCCATAGTTTTGGTTTTTTGTGGTTCACCTCAACTATCGATGGTTTGCTTAGCGCCGTGCTGCTATCGGGCGCCTGCTGGCTTATCAACAATAACCTGCGCTACTACCAGCCGGGCAAAGGCAGCTATATTAACCTGTTTATATGGGTGGTGGCGCTGGCGGGCATTTGCGCCGCGGGCTGCCGGTATTTGTTGCCGCTGCTTAATACCGACCCCATCTTCGTCAACTTTGTTATTCAATCCCTAACCATCCGCTTTTTTATCAACTTTTTGGCCGTGGGATGGATGGCCATGATCAGCCTGTTGTGGTATTCGCAGCTTGATCAGCGCGAAACCATGAAACGCAAAACCGAGGCCGAGCAGCTGGCCCGCGATGCCGAGCTGTACAACCTGCGCCAGCAACTGCAGCCGCACTTTTTGTTCAACAGCCTCAACTCCATCAACGCGCTCATCGGCTTTAAACCCGACCTGGCCCGAACCATGATCCATCAACTGTCCGACTTTTTGCGCGGCACCCTTAAAAAGGACGACCAGCAACAGGTACCCTTATCCGACGAGCTGGCCCACCTGAATTTATACCTGGATATTGAAAAGGTACGCTTTGGCCACCGCCTGCAAACCGAAATTAGTTGCGACAGTAAATGCGGTGCCGCCCTGCTGCCCTCCATGCTGCTGCAGCCACTGGTTGAGAATGCCATCAAGTTTGGCTTATACGATACCACCGGCGAGGTTACTGTAAGCATCCGTGGCGAAATGGAGGATCATTACCTGGTGGTGATGGTGCAAAACCCATACGATCCGCAAACCAGCCGACCCAAAAAAGGCACCGGTTTTGGCTTGCGCGGGGTGCAGCGCCGTTTATATTTGTTATTTGCCCGTAACGACCTGATGGAAACTTACGCAAATGATAATATATTTACAACCATAATAAAAGTACCACAAGTATGAAGCGCGCCCTGATTATTGACGACGAGCCATTAGCCCGCATGGTTGTAATGGAATACCTGCAAAATTTTAAAGATATTGAGCTGATACAGGAATGTAACGACGGCTTTGAAGGCCTTAAAGCCATACAACAGCACCAGCCCGACCTGATATTTTTAGACGTGCAGATGCCCAAGATCAACGGATTTGAAATGCTGGAACTGGTAGAAAACCCGCCCGCCGTCATCTTCACCACCGCTTTTGACGAGTACGCCATTAAAGCCTTCGAGGCGCACGCGGTCGATTACCTCATGAAACCCTTCAGCAAGGAGCGTTTTAACAAGGCGGTCGAAAAATTCCTGGCCACCGCGCCCGAAAAACATACCCCCAAACATACCGAAGAACTGCTGGACGCCGTTGCCGCCCATTCGCCCGCCCAAAACGAGCGCATTGTGGTAAAAACCGGCACCAAAGTAAAAATTATCCCCGTTGCCGACGTTGAATACCTGATGGCCGACGACGACTACGTATCCGTTATCACCAAAGAAGGCTCGTACCTCAAAAACAAAACCATGAGCTTCTTCGAGCAAACCCTCGACCCTCGGCAGTTCGTCCGCGTGCACCGCTCTTATATCATCGCCATCACCCAAATTACCAGGATTGACCCTTATGAAAAGGACGCGCATTTAGCTATTTTGAAAAGCGGCGCTAAGATCCCGGTGAGTAAAACGGGGTATGTGAAGTTGAAGCAGGTGTTGGGCATATAAACACGATTTTCAGGATTTTGCAGGATTGACAGGATTTTGATTGGCATGGCCAATATCTTCTCGCAAAAAACGATTGTCATTTCGATAGAGCAAGGGAAGGCCAGGCGCGGGAGAGCGAAAGAGAAATCTTGTACGCCATGCATCTAAACCATGCTAAGCGAAATATGCATCGCCGCCATCCCCTCTCCCACCATCCAAAGCAAAGCCCCGTGCGATTCCTTCCTTGGGGAAGGGAAGGGTTTAATAAACAATGCCGATATGGGATATGACGTTGATAGATTTTTAATTATGGCGAATTTACCACAATTAAAAAGGGATGTTATTAAACTAACTATTTTTGCATTATTATTGTGTAATCTAAATCATGGCAGACAAAGCTTTCGTTACTCCTAATGTGCTCAAATGGGCAAGAGAATCTGCACGGATGTCTTTGGAAACTGCTGCTGCAAAAATAAATGTTAGTCCGGATAAGCTAAATGAATGGGAAAATGGCGAAGCTCAGCCCACAATCAGGCAGGCCGAAACTTTAGCAAAGGCTTACAAACGGCCTTTTGCTTTGTTCTTTTTGCCCGAAGTACCACGAGATTTTTTGCCATTACAAGATTTCAGACGGCAATCCGCAAAAGAACTTGGTACAGGCTCCGTTTTTATTATCCGGGAGATACAACAAAAACAGGCCTGGATAAGTGATGTAAATGAGAGCAACCAGGAAGAGCCTTTGGCATTTGTAGGCCGGTTTACAATTAAAAGCAACCCGCAAACCGTTGCAAAAGATATTTTATCGGTACTTGAGATTAACCCTGCTCATTATTCGTCGGATAAACCAATTAAAGAATGGATTGACAAGGCCGAGGCGAAGGGCATTTTTATTTCACGTACAAGTTTTATTCATAGCCGTTTAAAACTCGATAGCGAAGAAATGCAGGGTTTTGCAATTGCCGACAGATTTGCACCATTTGTATTTATAAATTCTGAAGACTGGGATGCCCCTCAACTATTTACACTTGTACATGAGTTAGCGCATATTTGGATTGCAGCGTCGGGTATTTCCAGCGATATTGAACCCCAACTGCACGATATTAACAAGCTTGACCCTATTGAGTTGTTTTGCAATGAAGTTGCGGCAAATGCTTTAATGCCGGCCGAAATTGTTAGCCATTTAGAAAATCCAATTTTTGAGTCGTCGGTCAACATTTTTAAATCGGCCAAAAAATTGGGGGTTAGTTCATTTGCGCTGTTGGTTAGGGCGTTTAACATGAATATCATTAACCAGCCTGTTTACACCAAATTAAAAAAACAGGCAGATGCAGATTTTAAGGCCTATTTAATAAAGGAAGCCGAAAAGAAAGCAAAGCAAAAAGAAAAAACAGGCGGCCCAAATCCATACTTATTGCGGTTGAATAAAAATAGCCGTCTTTTTACGCAAATAGTACTTGATGCATTTCGCGGGGGGCGCATAGCACCTACCGAAGCCAGTAACCTGCTCAATACCCAGGTAAATAATTTCCCTAAATTAGAAGCCTGTATTTATTCATGAGCAATAAGCCACAACTGTATTGCCTTGATGCTAATGTGATTATAGAAGCATGGCAAAAATATTACTCTCCTAAATTCTGCCCTTCGTATTGGGAAGTGCTTAACAATTTAGGTAAGCAAGGCCGCTTATTTATCCCCAAAAACGTATCAGACGAAATTACGAGAACCGAAGACGACCTTGCAAAATGGCTTAAAACCAGTGATATTAAAATAGAACAAATTGATGGTAACGTAACCAGTTGTTTAAGTAAAATTTATGCTGCAAATCCTTTACATAAATTTTTAGTCGACAATACCCGCCAAAGATCTTTAGCCGATCCCTGGGTAATAGCCCACGCCATGAATAGCAATGCCTGCGTTGTGACGAAAGAAAACTTTGAAACCGCCGCAAATAGCAAGCGAATTAAAATACCCAATGTTTGCCAAAATATGGGCATCCGATGGATTAATGATTTTGCTTTAATTGAAGAGTTAAACCTGAAGTTTTCTTGTGAAGTAATTGGGTGACTGGCTATTGGCAAAGCGGCGCGGTAATAGCACTCAATGACCACCATCCAAAGCAAAGCCCCGTGCGATTCCTTCCCTGGAGAAGGGAAGGTAGGGGTTTAATGAACTATGAAGGTAACGCAAATAATTATGGCGTAACCCCGATGGTAGAAGCGGGGTCGGGCTATTCGCTTATACGGCACCAGGCATTAGGCGCGGGGCCGGTATTCGCTGCTATCCCTTACGCGGGGGGAGGAAATAATGAATTCGAAAACCTATGATAGCCCGAATTACCCATAAACTGCTAAATTAGTCGCAACATAATTAAATCAGAATGCGCAAAACCTACCTTATCCTCCTCATCCTGGCATTTTTCGCCTGCAATAACAGCAAACCCGCACAGAAACCCTTTGTTAGCAGTCCACCTCCAAAACCCGGATGGAAAACCATCAACCTGCATGATTTTGTAATTGATGTTCCCGATTACTTTACCCTCAAATTTGAAAAGGGCATTGATTCCCAACCCGGCTCATTAAAGGGAAAGGATTTTGATCTCTCTTTTGACTATGGCTGGTATTGCGATACTCTTGTAATGAGTGAGCAGGAATATATCCGGCGGGGATGGTGGAAAGAAGAAGCAATTATAAGGTTTGTAAATTCCACCTTACACCCCAACATTGACGACAGGAAAACCCAGTTAACCCAAATAAGGCCCTGTAATAAAAGCGACAGTGCATTTGCCCGCGGCTGCGATTTTATAGCAGCATGCACTTACAAGAAAGACAAGTTTAAATTGCCAATTTTTATCCCGCAGGAGGTTAAAAACCATATTGTAAAATTAGATACCATACAGCGCCATTACCGCCGTTTGATAATGCCTAAAAAAGGGCTAAAAGGAATAACAGGGATTTACATGCGTAAACAGGAAGCCCATATGTTTTCGGGGATAAGCGCTAATGCTATTGTGATGGATGCCCACAATCTTAGTGAGGCACAGCAGGCTTTGGCGAAGGAGATATTTTTGACGTTGAGGCCGAAGGTGAAGAGTAAATAATTATGAGGTAACGCTCCTTTGGTCGCGTTGGACTCGCTTATGCGACCTTAGGCATTGGGCGCGGGGCCGGTATTCGCTGCTATTCCCCTACGTGGGGCTCAGTCGATAATGGCGTGGTGCGGTGAAAACACGACCACAGGCTGAACAATTTTATGTACATTCAATTTCTAAATCAAAACATGAAAATCGCAGTGTTAGGCTGGGGATCGCTGATATGGCAACCCAAACAATTAAATATCACCGGTGAAAAGTGGTATCAAGATGGCCCCCTGCTCCCTCTTGAATTTAAAAGAGTATCTCTTGATGGAAGACTGACATTAGTGATTTGTCCAGGCTACCCCGAGGTCATCAGCTTATATGCTATTTCATCTTTTGATAATTTAAACCAAGCTATTGATAATTTAAGACTTAGAGAAGGTACAGTTACACAACATATAGGCTTTTATAATTTTCAAAGTGATAACAAACAAGTTAAGAAGGCGAATGAATCTATCTTTTCTAACCTGTTTTTATGGCAACGGCTTACTGACATTGATGCGGTTATCAGGACAGATTTATCCCCGAATTTTCGCGAGAGAACACAACTTGAATTTACAATAGATAATGTGCATACCCATTTAAAACAACTAAGTGCCGAAGCGTTTCAGTCAGCGAAACAATATGTAGAAAATGTGCCTGCACAAATAAATACCAAATATCGCCAAGAAATACAATCTATATTCGACCAGCTGTCTCATAAATCAGCCGAAGCTTGATCAGTAGCGGTATACTGCCCCAACCGAATGATTGACCATACCACTGTATCTGCTAATTCCAGCGTGTAACTTTTAGGTGCCAGATAACTATGGGCAATGTTGTTTCGCAAATCCATGCCGTTTTTTGTATAGATGTGCCGCATTAATAATTTGTCTTTTTCATCGAAGCGATCTTGAGGAAGTTTATCAAGTAGTTCGGGTAAATAATTTTCCCGCGGTTCTCCGCTTGCGCTATCTATCGCAGTTGTGGCGACCCCGCAATTTTGTAAAAAAAAACGGATCAGCATTTCATATTTAAGCACCAGCGTATCTGTGCAAAGCACGAAATCAGCCTCTTCACTACGTAAGCTCCGTTCGGCTTGTTCTAAATAATAGAGTAATGCAGGGCGTATCGCAGCATATAGCTGATATTCTTCATCAGTGTTTCCGCTACTGGTTGTAAGCGTTGTTTTACCAATCCAAGTCTTTTCAAAAAAGGCGTCCAGCACACTTATAGATAATTCCCCCTTGTTAATAAGTTCATGCATAATTTCGCTGATATATTGTTGACTAAATATTTTGTACTTCATTTTATAAGTCCAGGCTTTACTGAACCGTTCGCTTCCCGCTGCCGACAATACTTTAGGATTTTGATTAATGTCAAAGTTCACGAGTGTGAGTTGCCGAGTGAGTTGATCGTAAGGCCCTTTCTCGTTTTCGCCGCCGTCCCACGGCAGCAAGGTAAGGTCCGTCGCTAAATTGACCAATATATCATCAACTGGCATTGTCAAATATTCTTGTTTTCGAGCTTCGATATAGTCATAAAGCAAACGTCCCTTATCACCGTCTATCAAGTTGACCAGAACCCGGCTAACTTTCCTTGTTTTTTTGAACGACTGGTATTCTATTGCGGTATCTCGGAACTTATCCTCGGCTTTCGCTTTCTTATAACACTCCATCGCCTCGGCAAGCTGGGGCAAAATAACAATGCGAGCAGGATCATTCGTACGGCTAAGTGCATGTGACCTGATGCCGTCACCCATTTGCTCCCATAACAATGCTTGCCTGTTAGCCCCCATCAGCATATCAGCCTTAATCGCTGTTTCATAATTTTCTTTATACAAAGTGTAGCCACCATTTCCTGTTTGCTGGAGTGCTTCCTGGACATAAATGTCCAAATCGAGCATCCTGGCTTTACCTTTCAGGTTTTTAATGACCTCATCCAGGGTACGTCCTTTCATCCATAACGGAACAGGTAAGGAGAGCAGGTGATTAGTCAATCCCACCGCCTTATCAAAAGATTGCTGGTCCTTAGTGGCTGCGCTTAAAATCAGGGCCGGGTAAATCGTCCTGCTCCACCGCAAGAAATATTTATCATTATTACCAAGCCGATCTAACGCATACTCTGCCAATTGAAGATAGGCACCTATAGCGACTTGATAACCAGGAAAATAACGGTACAGTTGCCATAGCAAGTGGCCATAGCGAGTGAGCGTTTCAGGATGCTTTGTCAAAGAAAGTCGCTGTTGGAAATAAGCCTTGGCAGCCGGTGTCGAGGCTATTTTTATCCCTGCTGTTGAAATACCGGCCACGCTGGCCTTGTCATCCAAATAAAAAGTAAACGCGATACTTTCCAGCTGGTATTCGGGACTCTTCTCGTCGTCATCCTGAGCCAACTCTGCAAAGCATTCGGCAACCTTGTAGTGCTTATACTGCTCCTGCGGGTCATCTATAACCTGATAAATCTCAATGGCGTTCATAAAATATTTTCATAATCTATCTAAATAAACCCACTACTGCGCATCCTAATTGCGCAGCAAACCGGTAAATGAATTTATTTTGAAAGTTACTGTTTCGAGGATAAATAATTTCAATAAATCGTCTGACAGACAGTATCGATTTTAGGCTTTCAGCCTCTGCTGCCAGGCGTTCCGCTTAGCCCCCCCTTGGCGCGTCTTGTGCGGCCGCTTGAGGAGTAGAGGATTTGGACTTATTTATGAAACATATCGTAAAGCATATGTCAACCGTCACACATTCCTTCACGCAAGACCTGTGGTAAAAATGCTAACTTAAATCTGCGAGAGACGGTAATAGATATAGCTTATCAATCGGGATAGGAAAACGTATAGATAAATAATAGTTATTTTAACATTTGATTTATAGTTTTTAAATCTACATATTTATACAACCAAACCAATTCACTATGATTAATTATTATAGTATCGGCTTAATTTTCTTAATGAAAGTTATCTGTTTCTTTTTAGGCTATCTAATAGTTAAATTAGGATACAATTTAATTAACACCGGTGTTAAAGGAGAGTTTAATTTCACCAGTGAATATAAAGGAATTAAAGCTGGTTTAGTAAGTTCTTCTCCCGGTCTGCTTTTTGTTTTGTTAGGGACGTGCCTGATAGCATACGCTATTTTTGTGGAGAAACCATACCACTATGACAATGGAAGTACGACTGCAACTACCATTTCGAAACCCGATTCGATATACAAGCCACTTCTAACCGATACCATACCTCCATATAGATAATGAAAATATTCTTTTTAGCTTTAGGATCGTGCTTCCTGGTAAGTTGGCAAGAACCCCAATATGTAACTGATTACAAAACCGGAGTTGGTTACTACAACCGTAAAGAATACTATAACGCTATCCAGGTGTTAATGAAATCCTACAAATTAAGAAATAGCGATTTAGTAGCCTATTATATCGCAGCAAGCTACTCCGGACTTCAAAAATGCGACAGTGTAGTTAAATATGCTAAGTTATCTGTTTTACTAAATAAAGATCCAGCCGCAGTATCCTTAAAGGAAAGCATTAAAATGATAAATTCATGTAACTTAACTAATATCAATTCTAATCCACCCACAGTGATTGTTGTACAGCGCGGGGCAAGTGGAGGGGGAACTTTTAAACCAATTGACGATAAAGAAAAGTTACTAAAAGATAAGCAACGTATTAAAAACATTAAGTCATCTCGTCAATAAGCTAAAAATATTCCTTGTTTTCCGGTCAACCTTTAGCGCAAATATTGGTTCCTTAGCGCAAGTCTTGTTCGATGGCCAGTGGGCAGATGACTTGTGACTTATCGACGTAATGAGGGGGTAGAGGACTTGTGATTGTATCGGCAAGTATATCAAAAGTGGCTTAAACAAGCCGCCCAACATTATACCATTCAAAAAATTTGTATACCTCTGCTCTTGGATATGAGGGGTCGTGGTCATCTCTATCCCGCTCCAGCATGGCGGCATTATTCATGGCATCCGGCAGCCTGTCGCGTAAATTAGTAAATAACCTTGCTGCCTCCAGGAATTTTAGGCCTTTGTTATAATTGGGGATAAAACGGCGTAATTCTGTTACTACCTGCTCGCAATTTAAAAATAACCTGCCGGTTGGTTTAAAGTGCAGCAGCAGCCAAATCTCAAAACACGGATTATTTTCCAAAACTATCACTCCCGAACGCAAGGCTATGGCTTTGTGTTGCAGGTACGGTTGTTGTTGCTGCTGCGCTATAACAGCGTCCATATCTATTAAAGCATATACCTTGTTATAGTTCTGCGCAAGTTCCATCGCACGATCAAGCACTCCTGAAAAACTGCCGATTTTACCTGGGAAATCGGGAATAATACGCAAATTATCAGGTCGTTCGGCATCACGAAAGTCTGTAAAATAGATGCTTTCTGTAAATCCGTCGCCAACCAATGCCACGCTGAACCGGAGGTTGCGCCTTTTAGGATGCCTGGTCATTTACTCCTGTGCTATATAAGGTGAACCCAAATTAGGCTTGGCGCCTAATCTGCCGGCGCGGTAGGCGTTAATTAAACTGGCCCCCTTGCGTAGGATGCCGGTATCAAAATCAGCCGCAGAATAAAGGTCGACAGAGCCATCTTCCTTTTTTTCGCTAAACCACAAGGCATCCCGGCGAATAAAATCAATCTCCTCCATAAGCGCCACATTGTGGGTTGTTATCAGCATTTGAGACTGCTCTGCATTGGCCAGGAAAGTTTGCAGAAAATGTTTCATTAAATCCGGATGAAGCGAATTCTCCAATTCATCTACCAACAATATAGAATCTCTGTGCACTAACGTATATAATGGGCCGCCCAATGAAAAATACCGCTGCGTGCCGCTGCTTTCTGCATCAATGGGCAGGGTATAACTGCCATTGTCTGTATGGTGTGTAAACATAATTTTGCGCCTTAACGCATAGACATCTCCACCGCCATACATTTTGCCAGTAGTTAAAGCCGCATCCACAGGAGTAGTATTAGCTGTATTCGTATCAAAGGTATTTCGCGGCATAAAACCGATACTCGTAGCATCGAGGTTTTTAAGCAAAGCACCGGCAGTTTTTTCTTTATCGGCCTGTACTTTACTGATTTGCCTGTCGGCCTTGTTCATGAATTTATCCATCCATTTGTTTGCCTGCGGGTTATCGGCAATCATCAGCGCGGTTTCGCCCATTACATTTGTACTGCTGCTAATCAGCCCTAACCAAAAAAGGTTCATCCAGATATTCAGCGCGTTCAAATCCGGGATATCGGTATTAGTTTTAGTAAAAGCGCCAAAAACGGTATTGTTATGCAGGGTGTTACTTTCCAGCCGGTCGCGTTCTTTAGCAGGTACTTTTATTTTACTGCCGAACTGAATTTTTGCCAATCGCTTATCCATATCGGTATCCCGCGTAAAAAGCTCGGTAGGTTTGGCGCTGTTAAAAAAAACAAGTTTTTCATTTAAAATGGCTTCCTGGTTAAACGTAACACTGTAAATATGACGGATTTGATTGGCATAAAAAGCCAGTTCTATAAATGACTCGTTTTGCTGCGGATCTTCGCAAAATAAAAACGGTTCATAGTCCAGTTTAGCCGATTTATCCAGCAGGGGGCGCAGCAAAAGTTTTCTCAGAAATTCAAAAACCTTTAGCACCGTTGTTTTACCGGATGCATTTGCCCCATAAATGTAGGCCAACTTCAATAGTTTACATCCATCGGGCATTGTTGTTAAATAAATATCATCGGCCATATCATCGGCCAAATTTGCCTCAAAACTAAGTTCCACCTCATCCCTAATCGGGCCAAAGTTTTTGATTTTGATATATTGAATCATTATTTACTCCATTTTTGCAGTTTATATTCAAATATAGAAAAAATATTCCGGTTTATTGGTTTCATGAATGGACTTTCCGTCCCCGTGAGAGCCCCTTAGGGGACGGCAATTTTCTTTCGGTGTACAAATCGACAAGATAACTGATATCTTCCATTTCCCGTTCATTGCCGGGTTTCTATCTCGCACTATCCGGCGTAAGTTACCCTATCAGTCTCTTTGGGTATTAAAGCTACCTCATATTTTAAATTCCATTCTTTGATGTGTTCTAAAATTGGCAAAAAAGCTAAGCCTTTTTCAGACAACTTGTATTCTACCCTTGGCGGCAGTTCCTTATAGGCCAATCTTTCCAATAGTCCATCTTCTTCCAGCTCTTTTAACTGCTCGGTTAATACTTTCCTTGAAATGAGTGGTATTATAGAATCCAGCTGACCAAAACGAATGGTACGGGTACCAATTACATTTATAATTATCGGCTTCCATTTATTACCAATAGTGCCAATGGCTCTGGTAAATGGGCAATTCGAGTTGCAAAATCTTTCGTCCTTCATAACATTTAAAATTGTAGTTACCCTATGGTAACCAGAATACACCGTTGATGGTTACAAATATAAACTATTGATAATATCTTTGCGAAACAAATTTAAATAGAAATTAAAAATGAGTAGATTAAAAGATAAAGTAGTAGTTATTACAGGCGGTAATAGTGGCATTGGGTTTGGCATTGCACAGGAATTTAAAAGTGAAGGTGCTAAAGGAGCTATTGTGGGCAGAAACCAGGAAACTTTAGATAGTGCCGTGGCCCAGCTTGGAGATAACTTTATAGCCATAAATGCCGATATAACCAACCTTGCCGACCTGGAAAGGGTGTTTGCAGCAACAGCCGAAAAATTTGGTAAAATAGACGTGGTTGTAGCCAATGCAGGTGCCGGAACTGTAGGAACTGTGGCAACCTTTAGCGAAGCCGACTTTGATAAGGCAATTGACCTGAACCTGAAAAGTGTTTATTTCACTGTTCAGAAAGCATTGCCCTATATGAATGATGGTGGTTCTATTATTTTGATCGGGTCAAACGCGGCACATCGGGCGTATGCGAATTTTACGCTTTATGGCGCTGCAAAAGCAGCTGTTATCTATTTAGCCAAAGGATTTTCAAGCGACCTTTTAGACAGGAAGATCAGGGCAAATGTAATCACACCAGGCACAACAGATACACCAGCATTTGACAAGTTTGTTCCCGCGGAACAAATGGAAGCGGTAAAAAAGCACTTTGCAGATCAAATGCCGATAGGCAGAATCGGGCAACCAGCCGACATTGGTAAAACAGCGGTTTTCCTGGCCTCCGACGATTCTTCGTTCATGCTTGGTGCCGAACTCCTTGTTGATGGCGGCATGACCTATTTGGCTAAGTAGTTAACCTCACACCGGCACGGGGATGTACCCGTGCCATTAAATAACTAAAATAATTTTCAAAATGATGAGTAAATTAAAAAATAAAGTAGCGGTAGTTACCGGTGCTTCAAAAGGAATAGGCGCATCTATTGCCAAACACTTCGCGGCAGCAGGCGCAAAAGTAGTTGTAAATTATGCCTCAAGTAAAGAAGGCGCAGATAAGGTGGTTAAGGAGATAACCGACAATGGAGGCTTAGCCATTGCAGTACAGGCCGATGTATCTAAACAAGCCGATGTAAGCAGGTTGTTTAAAGAAACTGAGAATGCTTTCGGCACGCTGGACATTTTAGTAAATAACGCGGTATCTCAAGGATATGCGCCTATTGAACAAATTTCGGTAGAAGATTTCCACCAAAGTTTCAACGTGAATGTGTTAGGGCCAATATTGACCATCCAGGCGGCTTTGAAACTTTTCGGCGATAAGGGAGGCAACATTATCAATATCAGTTCGGGTGCAAGTAAATACCCTCTTCAAAATGCCTCATTGTACTCTTCAACTAAAGCAGCATTGGATGCCTTCACCATAGCTTTATCTAAGGAGTTGGGCATTAAAAAAGTTCGTATCAATTCTATTTTGCCGGGCGCTACAGCAACCGAAGGCGCAGCCAGCGCGGGCGTTACCGCCGGCAGTGAGTATGAAAAGATGTTTGTCGACAAAACACCACTTGGCCGCAGAGGCCAGCCCGAAGACATTGCGAAAGCTGCCGTTTTTCTTGCTTCGGATGATGCAGCGTGGATTACGGGCGAGCAAATTTCCGTATCGGGTGGTATGTATGGTTTTTAACTTTATAACCCCAAAAAAATGAACGACAAAGCGACGGAATTATTAGTTGACGGCGGTTTCGCCACAACGAAAAAATAATTGTTTCAAAAGTATAAGTTTCTTTCAAATGCCTGCTTTCTTCCGGAAGCAGGCATTTGTTGCATCATCAGCAAATACATAAATTTGTTTTAGTTAACTTATTGATAGTTCGGTGTTTTCATGTAGCTTTGTTAACACGTTCTCCAATTGTATACCTGTTTAAGCTTTAATCTCATGAATTTTAAACACATGATCATAGTGGTTGCATTAATGGGTTTGATGGCCAGTTGCAAAAAGGACAAAAATTCGGGAACAGACACCGAAGTCCCCAAAAAAGACACCATTTATCTTTTAAAGAGCATAGTAACCAATGAACTGCTGTCGCCAGCGCCGGTAACGAAAACGGAGAACTTTACTTACACCGATGCGCACCAGCTAACCAAACATACCGTTGTTTATAAAAGCGCTTCGCAGAATTTTACAGTAAGTTTTACCATAAATTACGATGGCACCGGAAAGATAACAGAAGTGATTAAAGCCGGAACGCAGTATTACCCATGGAATAAGCTTACCTATTCCTATTCGGGTAATGTTATGACAACCTTTTATCATTATCCGGAAGCACCGACGGATAGCCTGGTCACTACGCTGAATAGTAAAGGCTATGCAGAAAAAATAGTAGGCAGACAACAACAATATCAACTTGTATATGACGTTGACGGCAATATCACCAAACGGGGTTTATATAATAATTCAAATCCATCAGTGCCTACTTTTGTAACTAATTTTAAGTATGATAAAAGAAATAGCCCCTTCAAGGCCCTGAAAAGCAATTTATACGTTTTGTACCAGGCTTTTAATGATATATACAGCCCGGTTAATAACAGAATAAGTGATAACGACCTGGAATTTTATAATTATACTTATAATAAAGGCGGTTATCCCCTGCAAATGGTGGTTGTACACAGTAGCGTAGCCGTTCGCAAACTTGACTATACTTATACTGTAATCGTACAGGATAAAAAATAAGCTGGCGATATGCGGGCTAAACTGGCACTACAGATGCTATTTCTGTCCCCGCGGGGTCTCTCCAATGCTATTAAGTTAAAAGAAGCAGAAGTGAAAAATAATATCGAACACTGAGTTTCGAATATCCAACGCCGAAGTTTTTCCTTCATTATTCGAAATCGAATATTCGGTGTTCGATATTAAATCGGCCTTAACTTAATAGCATTGGAGAGACCCTGGGGGACGGCGAACGTTTGTATGACGTTACAAAACAGGGGTTTCTCCGTCTGTTTACCCGTTATAACTCCCATCAAATTCCACAATCCATTCAATACCATATTTGTCCCGGAACATGCCGGCATATGTACCCCATGGGGTATCGCCAATAGGACCTTCCACGTCTCCGCCTGCCGACAGGCCGTTAAATATTTGCTCGGCCTCTTCCCGGCTATCGGCGCTCACATATATTTTCGACCGGTTTTCGGCTTCGCTCACCCGACCCATAAAACCGGGAACATCATTGGCTATTAGCACATTGTTTTTACCCAATGGTAAACCAATGTACATGATTTTATTGGCCTCATTTTCTGCTATCGGCATTTCGGGGCCCGATATGTCCTTGAAACGGATGATCTTTGTAAACTCGCCGCCAAAAACTGATTTGTAAAAAGTGAATGCTTCTTCGGCATTTCCATTGAAGTTGATCCAGGGATTAATTGCTCTCATGATTTTTATGTTTTAATTGTTAATTATTTCGGTTTAATATCTCAGGATAAAGTTGACAACAAGTCTTCCAGGTTTTTTAACGTCATGGTAAAGCCTATTTTGAAGCCTTCCAATAATTTCTCCATTCGTTCAAACGATTCATTAAAAATGACAATGTCCACTTTGGTTATTCCATTTTGTTCGCTGAAATTGTAATCCCATTCAGAACCCGGCAGTTCACGATTTTCGTCTTTATCTGCAAACGCGTTGTACATCTTAAAATTGGTTTTCGGGGTAATGGATGTAAATTCCTGCACCGACCAACGCTCCTGCCCATCGGGGCTTATCATCGCGTAAAATCGCCGCCCGCCTACTTCAAAATTCATATACTTGGTTTTGGCACGCATAGGTGCAGGTGCCCCCCATTGGTCCAGTAATTCGGCTTTGGTAAAGGCATCCCATACTAAAGATTGGCCGGCATTAAATTCCCTGGTTATAAATACCGTTTTCGCTGCTTTGTCAACGTTAAAATCAAATAGCAAATCGTTGTTCATTTTTCTGTTTTTTTAATTGTTGATAATAATTGGTCGAGTTGATTGAATTGTGTTTCCCAGCTTTGCCTGAACTGGGCTAACCAGTTGTCGAATTCCTGCATTTTTTTTGCGTTAAAGTGATAATAAATCTCCCGGCCGCTCTGCTCGGGTTTAATCAAATCGCATTCGTGTAATACTTTAATATGTTTTGATACGGCCTGCCGGGTCATATCAAATTTTTGGGCCATGGCATTTGGTGTTAATGCCTGTATGGCAATTAAAGTTAAAATAGCCCTTCGTGTCGGGTCGGCTATGGCCTGGAATATATCTTGTTTCATGTTGTAAAGTTCAAATAAGCAACCTGCTGGTTGCAAATATATATGCAACTTTTGAGTTGCGCAAATTTATTTGATTTTATTTTTTTCGGGGATAAATGCAGGGGTTTAGTGATTGCCATAGGCTGCGGTTCCGATTCATACAATTTAATGCGTTTAACTTCATTGAAGTTTGTTGTAAACAATTATTCAATGAACACCGTTACTTTACATTTATAAGGAGAAAAAACCATGGCTGAAAACGAATTAATAAGAATGGACAATATGGGCATCGTTGTAGAATCCCTCGATAACGCCATATCCTTTTTTACAGAAATAGGCCTGAAGCTTGAAGGACGGGCTACCGTAGAAGGTGAATGGGCGGGCCGCATTACCGGGCTGGGTTCTCAGCGCGTAGAAATTGCCATGATGGTTACCCCGGATGGCCATAACCGCCTCGAGCTTTCGCGATTTGTTAATCCGCCTGTAATTTCAGACCACCGTACAGCCCCGGTGAACGCGCTGGGCTACCTGCGTGCGATGTTCACTGTTGAAAACCTCGACGAAATGATATCCAGGCTCAGCAAGCATGGTGCCCAGCTTGTAGGCGAGGTGGTTAAGTACGAGAACTCATACCGGCTCTGCTACATTCGCGGAACCGAGGGGCTTCTTATCGGCCTGGCGCAGGAGCTGGGGAGTCACTGAGTTTCTCCGCCCTTGTTGGAGGTGACAGCATAGGTGTTCGGAAGACTTTTTAGTTCCCTCCCCACGGGAGGGGTGCGGTCGGAAATGAGCGCAAAGGCAGGGAGGGGTCTATACGAGCGGCGAGTTGCAAAGCGGCTTGAACGGCTGATTTAACCCCTACCTCCCCTTCCCCAGGGAAGGAATCGCACATCCCTGCGCTTTTTTTATTTCTTCCGAACACCTATGGAGGTGACAACACCAACAACGGCGGGTACCAGCAAACTAAACCACCTCCGATTTTCTTTCAAACAAAGTTGTCCTAACTATTTCCGCGCCTGGCTGATTACAGCACTTATTGGAGCAACCATGGGAGCAGCTCCGAATTTCTCGGCGAGTTCTTTTTCCACCTTAATTTTCATCTCGTCTATCCAGGCAGGATTACGCTTTTTGATCTCCTCATAAACAGGCCCCCACGCTACAAGACCGTCTGTTGCTTCTTTTGCCGTTGGACTAACGGCAAAAAGTTGTACTTTTTCTATTGATATTTTTGCAAACCCGGCATGCTGTAATAATGGTGTTATAACGGCCTCATCACTCATCGAGGTAGCAAGATTATAAGATTCGGGCAATGGCTCTTCCAGGTATTGTTGTGCGATAGTTCTGCAGGAAGATGACGCAGCGTTGTTCTCCAGCTTATCCCATGTTGTAAATAAAAATAAGCCACCCGGTTTTAGCACCCGGTATGCCTCTGCAAACGCCTTTGGCTTATCCGGAACAAACATATACCCGAAGCAACATATAACCATGTCGATGCTATTGTCATCAAAAGGAAGTTGTTGGGCATCTATATTTTGCCAGTCGATATCAAGATGGCTTAATTTTTTTTGGGCTACGGCCAACATATCCCCGCTAATATCCGAAGCAATTAGTTTTGCCGCGGGCGGAATACGTTCCCGGATATGGCGGGTAACACGGCCTGTTCCGGCCGCAATTTCCAGTACAATAGAAACCGGGGCCGGGTCAATTCGTTTTGCAACCTCTATGGCATATGGTTCAAAGTATAACGGACCAAAAAATTGATCATATTGAATCGCAGTTTCTCCCGGCAAACCAGGGGAAGGTGCATTAGTCGACGTATCATTCATGAATCATTGTTTTTATTTTTAGCAAACAACACAGCGGTTACCTCCGGTTACCATTCCATTTGCATCATTTTCTGTCCCAACGAAATCTCTCCAATGGTATAAAGTTAAGGCAAAAACACAGGTAAATAATAATGAATTTCTGTCTTCGCGGGGACGGTAAAGGGCCAAAACATCCCCCGGTGGCAATCTCAATTTCGGTGATCTCGTTGTTCCATCGTGGCTGTTTACTACAAACTGTTAAAAAACTACAGTGATAAAAAAGATTAGGCAGCACTTCATATAGTTATAGATTGAAGCTAAGTTAGATATTAACTGAGGTTATTATCACCTTAATAAGACGCAATTTTTATCATGGATGAGCAACAAATAAAGTTGCTTTGGTACGCCAAATATACTCTGCTTATCGCCGCAGCTTATCAATTATCGCGATAAGAAGATATACGGCCCCACCGCCGGTAAGGATTACATCTAATACGCCGAACAGGTTACCCAATACAGGCCCAGGCGATGCATGTGTCCATGCATAAATAAAGAGGAAATTACCCAACCCGATGATGGCTATTGCAAGTAAAGCCTTATATCTTGTTTTCCAGTTGCGCATTAGCGAATGTACAATATATTGCTTTCCCCCTCAACATGACACTCCCATTACTGTCCCGCGCCGCTTACGTTAAAATGTATCATTCTTCCCCACTTCCGTATAAATGGAGCGGCAAAAGGCGCTATACATTTGTGTCATAATTAAAACAACAAAACAATGGCAAAAACAATTTTTATTACCGGCGCCTCACGTGGTTTCGGTAAATTATGGGCCGAAGCATTACTGCAACGCGGCGATAAAGTAGTAGCAACAGCCCGCGACCTAAGTACCCTTGATGACCTGGTAACCAAATACGGCGACAATATTTTACCCCTGCAACTGGATGTTAACGACCGCGCCGCCGGCGTTGCCGCCATCAACAAAGCAAAAGCACATTTTGGCAGCATAGATGTACTGATTAACAATGCCGGCTATGGCTTATTTGGTACTATTGAAGAAACTACCGAGCAGGAAGCCCGCGGCCAGATAGAAACCAACTTTTTTGGTTTGCTGTGGTTAACCCAGGCCGTATTACCTGTAATGCGCCAGCAGGGCCATGGCCACATCATCCAGGTTTCGAGCGTATTGGGCCATGCTACCCTGCCGGTGCTGGGTTTATATAATGCATCAAAATTTGCCGTGGAAGGCTTGAGCGAAACGCTGGCTACTGAAGTAAAAGGCTTTGGCATTAATGTTACCCTGATTGAACCTAACGGCTTTGCAACTGATTGGGCCGGCGCTTCATCTGCACAAACCGTGGCTATGCCCGAGTATGATGCCGTGCGTGCCGCTTTCCAGGCCGGCATAACCGATGACATTTTTGGTATACCCGAAGCAACCAGCGACGCCGTATTGAAGCTTATAGACAGCGGGAACCCGCCGTTGCGTTTGTTATTGGGCAGCCAGGCTTACCCATGGGTAAAACAGGTTTATGATGGCCGCATTGCCGAGTGGGAAAGCTGGAAAGAGATATCGGCCGCCGCACAGGGCAAATAATTTTAATGGTATTACACTGACATAATTTACGCCGGTTTTCGGCGTAAATTTGTTTTATTATTTAACGTTATGCAGCATTTTAAAAATTTAACCGATATGCACCGTGCCAACGGTTACGCCCCGCCCGAGAATCCGCTCATCAGTATACAGCGGTGCACGCAAACCTGCAGCCTTGGCGACAGGGAGTTTACATCCGATTTTTATATGATAGGCTTTAAAAAACTAAAGTCGGGCGTTATCAAATATGGCCGTACCAAATACGATCATGATAACGGCAGTATGATGTTTGTAAAACCGCGGCAAATCATTGAATTTAGCAGCGTGGAGTATGAGGACGATGCTTTTATCATCTTCATCCATGAGGATTTTTTGAACGGCCATGTGTTGCATACCGAGATCAACAAATACCCTTTTTTTGATTACGAAACCAACGAGGCGCTACACCTCTCTCCGCAGGAAGAGCAAATCATCTGGGACCTTTTTTACAAAATAGATACCGAATACCGCAGTAATACCGACGAGTACAGCCGCGATATTATGCTTACGCACATCGATTCGATGCTTAAATATTCGCAGCGGTTTTATAAGCGTCAGTTTATCAACCGGCGCGAGCTATCGGGCAAAACTGTTTCAAAATTCAATGATGCACTGGCCACGTACTTCAAAAAAGGCTTATTAGTTACCCAGGGACTGCCTTCGGTAAGCACGCTGGCATCACGCCTCAACCTGTCGCCACGTTACCTGAGCGATCTGCTGAAACAGGAAACCGGTAAAACAGCCATCGAACTAATCCATATTTACCTGGTGAACGAGGCCAAAAACCGGCTCATGGGCGATGATCACAGTGTTTCCGAAATAGCCTACCAGCTCGGTTTTGAAAACCTCCCCTATTTTTCGAGGCTTTTTAAAAAAGAAACGGGTATTAGCCCCAACCAGTTTAAAAAGCAATTGGTTAACTGATAGTGATATTTTCCACCCGGGCGGTAGCAAGAACTGTACGTGTTTCAGCTTTGATCGCTATTTCACAACAACAGCCAATGAGGCCGTAAGCCATCCATATTAAACAATTATTTAATCTTCCTTCTCCTTTTTTGTTGGCGGTGGAAACCTGATGTCCCGAACATCCGATCCCGGAAAGGGTTTTAATTTCGATTCGAATATAAAGGTGTCCTTGGTTGGTGCTGGTTTGACGACTTTATAACTTTTGATTATGTAGTAGAACGCCTCCCCTACGCCGTTGGGTAAACTCCCGGACTGTGCCCTTATACGTTTTACTTCATGTCCATAATGTATAAATACCTCGAGGCTTTCGTCATCAACCGTATAATTGTACATAGTATCCAAACGCTTATAGTTAATGTTTTCGAGTTTCATGTTCAAGGTGTCCCAATACGCCTGGCTTATCTTCGCGGAATAGTACCCTATTAGCTTTTTATTTTTGCCGCTGTCTGTCGAAGAAAGGAAATAGGGCTTTTCTCCCCAATATCGATAGGTAAGAGAGCTATCGACGCTCACGACAGTAGGCTGGCAAAAACCAAAACATCCCGTGGTAGCAATCTCAATTTTGGTGATCTCATTGTTCCGTCGCGATTGTTTATCACAAGCAGCAAGAAAGATTAGCGTAGTAAAAAACATAAGGCAGTACTTCATATGATTTTAGGTTAGAACTAAGGTATAGATTTTTCTACGCTTTGTCCCCTGCAGATTGTTTAAAGAAGGGCCATACCCCAGGGAGAAGCTAACATCAAAATATATTTAACAATAAGCCTTATAATAAATGTGTTAAAACAACCTACCTGTTGGGTTGGTATCCGCCTACAACAATCCGCCTCATCATGACCATAAAACCGTTACTATTGCTTTTCCTGGTATGTATAACTGCCTCACATGTTCTCGCCCAGGCTAACACTGCCGAAAATATTACACTTAAGGGTATTGTGATTGATAAGGAAAACAGCAAGGCATTGGCTTATGTAAGCGTGGGAATTTTAAACAAGCCTATTCAGCTTCTGGTCGGTGTTTTCACCGCACCAGCCGATGCTTATGTATTGCAATTGATCTGCTTAACACAAAACGAGATCTTTCGACAAAATAGTGTTACTTATTGATAACTTGGCGGTATGCACAAGCACTTGCTAAATATAATATCTCAAAAGGGACCGCTAACAGAAGCTGATAACGATTTATGCAAAGCATGTTTTGAGCCGGTGTTGTTGCCTAAAAACAGAATTGTTGAACAAGCCGGTTACGTACCCCAATACTTGTATTTTGTTATAAAAGGCTTTATGCGTATTTTTCATTACAACGAAAATGGCGACGAAGTAACAACTCATATTAATTGTCCGCCCGGCTTTTTAACTTCTTACTTTCATTTTATCAATCAAACTAAAGCCGATGAAAGTGTAGAATGCATTACCGAATGTGAATTGCTTAGGATCACAAAAACCAATTTAGACAGGCTAACCAGTAAAAGCGCAGCGTTTAAAGATTTCAGTATTGAAGTATTTCAGCAATCTATAGCTTACAACGAGAACCGTTCAAAAGAACTTGCCACATTAACAGCAGAGCAGCGATATAAAAAACTTATCGAAAACTATCCGGCTATCATTCACCATGTACCGGTGCAATACATAGCTTCGTTTTTGGGCATGAAACCCGAAAGTTTGAGCCGTATCCGCAAACGGATGCTTTCCTAACATTTGTCAAGTGGATTAGCTTTTATAGTCGGCAGATTTGAACCATTAATTATTAAAAAATAAGCAAATGGAAAATCAGCAGCTATCATTGGTTAACGGTGCAAATGGGCATCTGGGCAACAATTTAGTACGACTCCTTATCAGCAAAGGCATTGCGGTACGTGCGTCGGTAAGGAATATTAATGATAAAAAAACTTTTGAAGGATTGGATTGTGAGGTGGTTCAATCAGACATTACTGATAAGCAATCGTTGGTAAGGGCGCTGCAAGGTGTAGATACCTTTTATGCAGTAGGCGCTGCGTTTAAGCTTTGGGCCCGAGATCCCCAAAAAGAAATTTATGATGTAAATATCCGGGGCACCAGGAACATGATAGAAGCAGCCGCAGAGGCTGGGGTTAAAAGAATTGTATACGTGAGTTCAATAGCCGCGCTAAATTATACCACCACCCCGGCAAAGGAAAGTTACGGTTATAACCCGGACCGCAGGGATGTGTACTATAACTCAAAAAACGACGGCGAACAACTGGCTTTTAAACTTGCAAAGGAACTTAATATAGCGTTGGTAGCTGTATTACCGTCGGCTATGATAGGAGGTGAAGCTTTTGCGCCATTAAATGTATCGTACAATATTCTCAGGTTAATTCTGCAAAAAGAAATCCCGGTAGAAACTAACATTACACTTAACTGGGTAGATGTAAAAGATGTTGCCGAAGGTTGTTATTTAGCGGCAACAAAAGGGATCAACGGAGAAAGGTATATCCTGGCAAATGAAAAATGTACGTCTATTAAAGATACTACCAAAATGGCACAACAGCTTTTCCCCGAATTGAAAATCAAATTACCGGTAGCAGTGCCAAAACTTATTTTATTTGTTATTGCCCGGTTAATGGAATTAGGAAGTAAAATGAATGGGAAAGCACCATTATTGAGCACTAAAGACATTGCTATGTTTTCGGGATTGCAACAGGACTTCTGTTTAACAAAATCGAGAAAAGAATTAGGCTTTAATCCCACAAACACCGACGTGGTAGTAAAAGAATCAATGCAATATTTGATCAGCCATCAATTGGTGCAATTAAAGATCTCTTAAACCCGCTCCGCCCTTGGTGGAGTTGTCTCCATAGGTGTCCGGAAGACTTTTTAGTTCCCTCCCAACGGGAGCCGTCGGAAATGAGCGCAAAGGCAGGGAGGGGTTTATACGAGCGGCTGGTTGCAAAGCAGCTTGAACGCCTGATTTAACCCCTACCCCCACCTTCCCCAAGGAAGGAATCGCACACTCCCTCCGCTTTTCTGTCCCCGCGCAAGTCATATCCCGAAAGCCGCGTTTATGCGCGATGATTATCTTTATCGGCTCTATCCGCCAATTCGTCTATTCATCCCGGCCAAACGACGATTACAGGAGGCGATACTCGGGGTAGTTACTACCTTTAAACGAGATAAAACAGCTATCCTGTAATTTAAAATGATGAAGAAGTTTCAACCAACCTGGTCGCGGCGGGAATTCCTGGCCGCGGTTGCCGTTGCCGGGGCCGGCACTGCATTAATGCTGAACCCGCTGGCTACCTGGGCTACCAATGGGGTAGACCCTCGCGTAGCCAAAATAGTAGCCGATACCCTGGGTATAGATACGCACAACCATATCGACGTGCCACTAACGTCAGCCGAAGTACCGGGCCCGGATATCAGCCTTGCGGGCGAACTGAAAAAGTCGGGCTTAGCGGCCATCTGCATGACATTCGCCGTTGATTATCAAAAACTGCAAAACCCCGGCGATGCCTACGAGCGTTTTAAAAACGGCCTGGCTTCAATGGACCAGCAGCTGGCCCGTAACGGTATGAAGCGCTCCCTGAACATGGCCGATCTTAACAACGCACATAAAAAGCACCAGCCCACGGTTATTCAATCGGTAGAGGGCGGTCATTTCCTGGAGGGACACATTGAACGACTTGAAGAAGCCTATACCCGCGGCCTCAGGCACCTGACACTCCTGCATGACAGCGATGCCTCGGTACCGCTGGGCGACGTTTTCACCAACCCTGCACGCTGGGGAGGCCTTACCGCTTTTGGTGCCGACGTTATCCGCGAGTGCAACCGCCTGGGCATCCTGGTCGACCTGGGGCACGCCAGCGCCGAAACAGTGGCCGCCGCACTTAAAGTGGCCAAACACCCGGTAATCATTTCGCACACCGGCCTTGATACCCAATTGGGGCAAAACGAGAACATGGCCCGCATGATGCGCCCCCGGCTCATCAGCAAGGAGCAAGCTAAAATCGTGGCAGATACCGGGGGCGTTATCGGCGTTTGGACGCACCTGGCCGACTCGGCATCTGAGTATGCCCAAAATATCCGGGCGCTGGTTGATGTTGTGGGGATAGATTATGTTTGCATCGGTACCGATACCAAACTAACCCCGGCTTACAGACCAGCGGGCGGCGGTTTCGGCCCCAAACCGGGCGAACAAGGCCCGCCACCGGGCGGCATGCCCGGCAACCGTTCTGATGGCCCACCTCAGGGCGATAAACCCCATGATGGCCCAGCCGGCGGCCCAAACCGCGGCAAAATGGACGGGGGTACCAACCAAACCTGGCCGGATCAAAAGACAGGGTTTTATTACACCGTAGTAGAGGCGATGCTGAATATTGGTTTTAACACAGATGAAATAGGCAAGATAGGCGGCGGCAACTTTTGCCGGGTGTTTGATGCAGCCACGGCCGGCAGCCACTAACCTGCGGATGACTGGCCTGGAGCAAAGTACTTAACTTATTGGAAAGCCCTGGGTGGCTATAGTGATGGTATGCTAAAATAAAACGAGCTGCCAATACCTGCCTTACTTTCAAACCATATGGTACCGTTGTTTTTTTCGACCAGTTCTTTACATAATAAAAGTCCGAGCCCGCTTCCTTTTTCGCTGGCTGTACCATAAGTTGTGTACGACGAAAATTTATCAAATATTTTTGCCTGGGCTTCTTCGGGAATGCCTTTCCCGTTATCTTTTACAGTTATAACGGTAACAGCATCCTTATTTTGGGCGCTCACTGTAACGGTATCACCTGCTTTCGAAAATTTCACGGCATTCTCCACCAAATTCCTGATCACGATATCAATCATTGTTTCGTCGCCATAAACAGTTCCGGGCGTGGTACTCTCCACCCCGGTTACCAGCACTTTCTTTTCGGCGGCCCGTTCTTTCAGCAGGGTTATATTTTGTTCTATTACTTTTTGCACATTAAAGTCGGCGGGATTAGCCTGGATACCATCCATCTGGCTTTTTGCCCAATACAGCAGGTTTTCGACCAGATGCGCGGTTATTGTAAGCGTATCGGATATTTTCTCAATCCAATACTTACCCTCTTCTTCCGATAGGCCATCCTCCTTTATCATATCTATCATATGGCTGATGGTATGGATAGGCCCCCGCAAATCGTGCCCTATAATAGAAAACAGTCTGTCTTTTACATGTACCAGTTCTTCCAGCTGTAGGTTTTGCGCCGATATATCTTTGTTTTGCAGGGCCAGTTGTTCGCTAAGCTTTCGTTTCTGCGCGTAATTTCTGAACAGCACAAAGGCAAATATGAGTAACGAGATAGCCCCTGCCGTTAATAAATCGCGCCTTAGTTTTACCCTTTCCAGCTCTTTTTGCCCTATAACCTTATCTTTACTCAGCAAATCAATTTGCCGTTGCTTTTGTTCCAGTTCATATGACGATTGTATATTCCGGATAACTTTCTCTTTTTCTGCGGTTTTCAAGCTGTCGTTCAAAGCAACTTCAAGGTTCCTGTAATATAGTGCTTCCTTATAACTGCCTTTTTTTTGATTGGTTAGGTACAGTGCCTTATAAGCGGTTGCAATAAGTTCAACAATACCCGATTTTTTGCTTTCTTCCAATCCCTTTTGTGCATAGCTCATACTCGCAGTGTAATTACCTGTATAATAACTGGTAAGCGCCAGGCCGTTATGGCAATAAGCAATATCCTCATCATCGCCGTTTTTTTGCGCAATAGCAAGCGCCTTATAAAAATAAGTCTGCGCCAGCCTGTACTCTTTCTTGGTAACATAGTTTTCGCCAATATTATACAGTGCAACGGTTGTGTTTATAGGATTTTTTCCTCTTTTCGCAATAACCAGCGCCTGGGTATTATATAGTATGGAAGAATCGGGCTGGCCTTTTTTCTTAAAAATTTCGCCTAAGTTTATCAATAAGCTCACCACCCCCTCATGTGTAGGGTCATTTTGTTTCAGGGCTATTTTATACGCTTGCCTGTTGTAATAAAGCGCTTTTGAATAATCCTCAATACTGATGTACATGCCGCTGATGTTATTATATTCATTGCCGGTTAATCCTTCCATCCCCAGTTTTTGGCTGATGCGTAAAGACTGAAAATGGCATTCCAGCGCTTCGGGCCACTTGCCTTTGTATCCCAGGGCCACCCCTTTTGAAACATAGGCCAGGGCCACACCTTTTTCAAAATGAATTTTTTGTGCAAGGTCAAGCGATTTTTGCGCCATTAGAAGGGCGCTGTCGGCATTTCGGCCCCAGTATTGCCTGGAAATAGAATAATAGGTATTTACGCGGTCGGTATCGTGTTTGGCTGTTTTTAGTTTCTCAAATAAAACCTTTAAATGATCGGCCTGGGCCAGGCTGGTGGATGGGGCCGCAGTAACCAGTAAACTGCATATAACCAGGTGCCATATATAAAAATACAGGTTATGCGTAAGTAAAGGTTTTCCCATACAGTATAATTTAAATTAATTGGAACTGTTAATATAACGTTAAATGAGCAATCTTAATAAGATATACAGAAATAAGATATTACCATATTTATTAAATATAGTATCATACCAAATGCTTTCATTTATGTATATACTACGGTGGTATAGGAGCGGGCGTTGTCCTTTATCTATACGATATTTCGCTACTGCACCAAATGTGGCTACAATAACAGGAGTGCAAATACGAAATTTCAATATTTATCCCGCTTTCAGTCGCCAGGTTTTGTAAAGGGAAATTCTAAAATAATTTCGGTACCTTCTGTTAGTTTGCTTTTTACTTTTACGTTACCGCCTAAAGCCTCAACCTGGGTTTTAACCATAAAAAGCCCCATGCCCTTGCCTTCCATAGTGGTATCAAAACGTTTGTACAAGCCAAACAGGCTGGCGGCATTTTTGTCAAGATCAATCCCCTTGCCATTGTCTTTAAAAGTCAGTCTTATTTTATCTTTATGCTGATGGCTTTCGATATGAATAAGCGGCACAATGCCAGCCCGGCGATATTTGATGCTGTTTGAAATAATATTGTAAAAAATACTGTACATGAAACTTCGTATGGAAAATATGGCGCTGGCCTCATCAAAAGCGCATTCAAAATAAACGTTTTCATCTGCGATGATATGCTGCATATTAACCTTAATATCATTTACCAGGTTGTTAAAATGCACTGTTTCTTTTTGTTCGTTTACCACCTTCCGGGTTTGCAGGATATGGTTAAGGTCCTGTATAACGGTGTCGATATCTTTTGCAGATTGGGCGGCTTTTTCAAGCACTTCACGCATTTCAGTCAAGGTGCCATCTTTTTCATCAACCAGGTACGAGAGTCCTATTATATTGGCCACAGGCGCGCGCAGATTATGCGATATGATATAAGTAAATTGCTCCAGGTCTTTGTTTTGCTGGATAAGATCGGCTGTTATCCTTTCGCGTTCAAGCCCGGCAATTTTATGCGCGGTAATGTTTTTGTTAGCCACCACAAAACCACAGGGATTTTGCTCACTGTTTTTTATAACAAACCATTGAATATGGTACCATTCAACAGTGCCGTCGTTTTTTGGATAACTTAATTCATACTCGGCGCTTCCGTTCCTGACAACTTTATCCAGCATTTCTTCCATAAAAGCCATTCTTTCTGCTGGAAAATAACCTTTCATGGCCTGGCCTGTCTTCAGTGTTTTATTTCGGCGTTCTTCAGAATACTTTTGCGCCTGCGCGTTAAATGAAACGATGTTCAGCTCGTCATCAAACAGCACATAAGCTATATCGGTGTTGTCGAAAATGGCGCGCAGGTTTGCTTCCGATTTTTGAAGCGCTTCCTGATCTTGTTTACTCTGGGTAATATCTGTAACCATGGCAAGGGCGCCTTTATACCTGCCTGTTTTATCAAAAATTGGATTGGCAGATATATTTGTCCACACATCTTCCCCATTTTTTTTAACGTACCTGATATTTAAATTTTCTTTGGCCCCGTTTCTTCGCCTTTCCATGCAGGCTATAGCGTAGGCCTTCCCCTCTTCGTCCATAAAATCATAAAGTTCCTTTCCCATCATTTCTTCTGCGGAGTAGCCCAAAATTTCGGCTATTTTGATGTTTACAAAATTTGTTTTTTCGTTTTCATCAATTGTCCAGATGCCTTCCTGGGCGGTTTCAACAATTTGCCGGTACAACTCCTCACTTAACCTTAGTGTTTCCTTTTCGGCTTTAACCGAAGTGATATCCCTGATAATCCCCTCGGCCCTTATTAAACTCCCCGAAGGATTCAGTATGGGGATAGTCTTTTTTTCCACCCAGCGCGTCGTTCCGTCTTTATGGATAATGCGGAACTGGCTGCTTGCCTGCTCGCCTTGTTCTAACTTTTTTTGTTCATTAACAACGATGTCGTTATCCTCTGGGTGCACCAAATTAAACCACAGCCCGTTAGCGGCAATAAAATCGGCGGGTTTATAACCGTATAGTTTTTCGCATGCCTGCGAAATTTGCAATACCTGCATATTAACCATATCAACAGAAAAGAAAACTTCATCCATGGCATCAAAAAATGCCATTAAATTATCATGGTTGCTTTCCTGTGTTTGCATCTTGCGGGATGTAGGTTTATTAGGTAATATGAAAGTAATAACGTTTGGTTTAAAAAATACAACTGTATACTGCCCCGGACCTGAAATCGCAATTTTCCGTTTGTTAATCTACGTTAAGTAAAAAAGGCCCGTCATAATTAAAAAGTTCTTTAGCATTAAAAACGAGTTCCGTATTATTTAAACGTAATGGGTGTTATCCATAGCGAATGTAATATACGCATATTACAAAAACATATAAAAAGCTATTTTTAAATATATTGTCATCGCTATAAAGCAATGATACTATTACAAGTTGCTGATTTTCAATAGGTATTAAAACATTCACTGGTTACCTTACTCGTTTTTCGCTGCCACGAACCAGTCTTTCGGGAGCATTGGGGCCGGCAGGTTAATATTTAATTAAGCAAAATTGGCTAATCATTCAGCATAATTACCATATCCTTTATTTTTTTAATAAGTTGGTTAATTCTCTTTTTTGAATCATCCTGGTTCATTTTACAGGCCAAGTAGTGGAATTGGAAGTGTTTTTTTCAAAATATCCATTGATTTCCGTCTATATAGCATATTAACATATTGTGCCCTGGCTAAGCCCGATATGTAAATGTCATTAGTTTAATACAAATATTTTATTTTAGTTTGTATCATTGGATACCAGTCTTGTATCGCAATAAACCTAATTTAATTATAAGCAATCAAAAATGTCGTGCAATTTGTCTGACTTAACGGATATTGTAAAAGAAATAGCTGTGCACGACAGTTATTCCGCTTACAAAAAGTTATTCGGATTGCTATTTCCACCAATAAAACGCTTTTCATACAGCCTGTTAAAATCGCCCGAACTTGCAGAAGAGGTAGCGTCTGACGTATTGATTACTTTGTGGCGAAAGCGGGATTCTATTACCTCCATCAATAATATTAAAGTATATGCTTTTGTAATTGCAAAAAACCTGTGCTTAAATATTTTAAAAAAGAATTCGGGCGGCAGAATAGTTTCACTGGATGATATTGCAGTTAATTTACGGATTGATAACACAACCCCCGAGTGGATCCTGATTAACGACGAATTGAGGATAAGCCTTAATAATGCTATCAACGAATTGCCAACCAGGTGTAAAATAATTTTCAGGCTGGTAAAAGAAGATGGCCTGAGTTATAAAGAAGTTTCTGAAATACTTGACATATCTATAAAAACAGTTGATGCTCAACTTGTTATTGCCACCAGGCGCCTGTCTGTTTCTATTAAAAAGGAGTTTAACCTTAGCCCGGTAAAAAAATATTAAAAATTTTTAGGGAGAATTTCTGGTTTTGTTGTCCTTCGGCTTAATTACCCAACATTTAGTTATTAATGGAGCAGAAAAGGATCATTCAGTTATTAACCAGGAAACTTGCCGGTGAAGCCACCAGCGAGGAACTACTGGAACTGGAAGAACTGCTTGCGCTATTTCCCGAAGCCCTGTATTACGAAGAGGTGCTAAACCAAATTACCTTTAAAGATGAACTCCATGAAGAAATTGATATAGATGAAGCTTTTGCCTTGCATGAGCAAAAATACGGGCATGAGTTTGCCGATGATAACCAGAAAGGCCCAGCCACCAATTTAAAAAGAAGGCTTGTTACGCGCTGGCTGGTGGCAGCCTCGCTGATAACGATAACCAGTTTTGCCGTATTCCTGTTATATCGCAATAAAAAAAGCAACAATGTTTCATACACACCAGATACAGAAATTGTATGCGGCAAACGGATGCGCAAAAAAATAGTACTGCCGGACGGCACAAGCGTTTGGCTTAATACCAACAGCAAGCTCCAATATGATGAAACCATGCTGAATAAGGACCGCCGGGAAGTAAGGCTGTACGGCGAGGCCTTTTTTGATGTAGCTAAAGATAAAAAGCATCCGTTTATTATACATACCGAAAAAATAGCTGTCAAAGTTTTAGGTACGGCTTTTAATATTAAAGCCTACCCTGGCGATGCTGTTACCGAAACAACGCTCATCAGGGGATTAATCGAGCTATCGCTTAACAGCGATCCGCAACGGAAGATATTACTGCGTGCCAAAGAAAAACTCGCGTTAAATGAAAGCGTGCTAAATGAGCATAACGATAAAAGCGCCGCCCCGCCAATTCATAACCAGTTGGTAATAGAAAACATTGAACCGGTTGAAATATCAAACAAGGATTATATTGAAGAAACCTCATGGCTGCAAAACAAACTGGTTTTCAAAGACGAATCTTTTGAAGAGCTGGTACCCAAGTTAGAAAAATGGTATAACGTAACCTTTAAAATTAATAATAAAACCGCGGCCGGCTATAGGTTTACCGGCATTCTTGAAAACGAAACCCTAACCCAGGCATTAACAGAAATGCAAATTATAAGACCATTTAAATTTAAGATAACCGCCAATGACGTAGTGACCATTAACTAAAGAGAGAAGAGGGTTGCAATAAAAAAGCGGGAAATGCTCGAATATTCCCCGCTGTATTATCGATCCATTAAATCAGTAACAGGATGTTGCTGATAACTAACCGATTGTTTAATTACTAACACCGTAAAATTATGAAAAAAGAAATACTTCATGATAAAGTATTTTCTGTGCCCCATTACCGAAAATTTTTATTGATGCTTAACTGGACTTTTGTTCTCACTTTCCTGTTTTGTTTGAATGTATCGGCAAACAGTTATTCGCAAAACGTTAAGGTTAGCCTTAACCTTAAAGATGCGTCTTTGAGGAAGGCTATTAACACCCTTGAGCAAAAAGGGAAAACCCGTTTTTTATACAGCGAGCAATTGTTGCCGCAAGACAAGCAGGTTACGCTTGATGTTAACAACGTGCCCCTGCTTGATGTATTAAACAGGATACTTGAAAATACCGGGCTTGATTACCAGACAACTGATAACGGGCTGGTGATTATAGCCCTGAAGGGTTCTGTTATTAAAAATATACAGGTAAAGGGCAGGGTGCTTGATGATAAAGGCAGCCCATTGCCGGGGGTAAGTGTAAAGGTACTTGGTACAAACGGCGGCGCCGTAACTAATGGCAATGGCGAATACGATGTATCGGTGCCCGAAGGGGCTTCCCTGGTATTTTCATATATCGGCTATCTTACACAAACGGTTGAAGTTGGTACAAAAACACAGATCAATGTAGTTTTAAAAACAGATGAAGCCAGCCAGAAACTGAGCGAAGTAATTGTGGTTGGATACGGCACGCAACGCAAAAGCGATCTTACCGGATCAGTAGCCTCCATAAGCGGGAAAGATTTGGATAAAACGCCGGTACTGGGCGCCGACCAGATGCTGCAGGGAAGGGTTAGCGGTTTGCAGCTTACTCAATCAGACGGGCAGCCGGGCAGTGCCACATCTATCCGCATACGGGGCACCAACTCCATCAACTCGGGTAACGAGCCTTTGTATGTTGTTGATGGTTTTGCAGGTGTTGGCAACCTTACCTCCATCAACCCAAATGATATACAATCTATCGAGGTTTTAAAAGATGCGTCGGCAACCGCAATTTATGGTAGCCGCGGTGCCAATGGGGTAATACTTATTACCACCAAAAAGGGAAAAGCCGGGCAGCACGCTATAAATTTTGAATCGTACGCGGGTGTACAGCGTATAGCCCGCAAACTCCCCCTTATGGACGCCACACAGTTTGGCAAATACCTGAACGAATATTATACCGAATATAACGCAGCTAACCCAGCCACAGCCAAAGCTTTACCTTACACCGACGACCAGATTGCCGGGTTTGGCAAAGGCACCGACTGGCAGAACGCGCTATACCGCACCGCGCCAATACAAAATTATCAGCTTAGCTTTAACGGCGGAACCAACGAAGCTCGATACTACCTCAGCTTAAACCACTTTGACCAGGACGGTATTATGAGGGCCACGGGTTTCAGACGCGAACTGGTGCGTTTAAACCTGGACAGGAATATAGGCAAGAAGATTAAGATGGGCTTTTCTTCGCAGATTTCCTATAATGTACAGGCGGTTGACCCAAGTATAACCGGGGTAGGATATGGCGCTGCGGGCGGCGCGTTAAGCATGAGCCCAATTACACCTTTACGCGATGCCAGCGGGGCATATACATTTGCAAATGCGCCTGCCGCGTATGTTGGCACATATGGAAACCCGGTTGCCGCTGTTGAATTGGCCACAGACCGTATTGCCAATTCGCGGGGGCTTATTAATACTTTTGGCGAGTATGAATTTATCCCCGGCTTTAAATTTAAAAGCAGTTTTGGGGTTGATTATAATACCGCCAACGAAAATTCATACCTGCCTACCACCATTTACATTGGGCAGCAAACCGGCGGAACGGCTTATTCGTCCAATAATACAAGCTACAGCTGGTTAAATGAAAATACATTATCCTTCAATAAACAATTCAACAAAATACATGTAATTGATGCGGTGGCCGGTGTTTCATTACAGGAGTTTAAAACCAAGGCATTCAGCAGCAGTGCACAGGGCTTTTTTACCGATAATTTAGGCACCGACAACCTGGCTTTAGGCGCCAATGTTTTAACGCCCCAATCCAACAAGTACAGGAATACTATTGCCTCCTATTTTGGGCGGATTAATTACCGGCTGATGGAAAAATACCTGTTTACTTTCACCATGCGTTCTGATGGGTCTTCCCGTTTTGGTGCAACAAGAAAATGGGGTTATTTTCCATCCGGAGCGTTCGCGTGGCGGGCATCGGAAGAGAAATTCATTAAAAACATAAAACAAATATCAGACCTGAAAATCAGGGCCAGCTACGGGGTTACCGGTAACCAGGAAATAGGATCATATCAATCATTATCTCAATATGGCATAAACAGCTACACTTTAGGCACGTCGGCAACACGTGTGGTTGGCGTACAGCCAAATAATATTGCTAACCCTAAATTGAGTTGGGAGTCTACAGCTTCTTTTGACGTAGGCGCCGACATGGGATTGTTTAATAACCGCATCAGCCTTACTGCCGATTATTATCATAAAACAACCAGCGATCTGCTGCTTAATTTTTCGATACCTCAATCGTCGGGTTTTTCAAGCATCTTGCTTAATGCGGGAAAGGTTGAAAACCACGGTATCGAATTTTCTTTAACTACAAGAAATATTGAATCGCGGAATTTCAACTGGAATACCACCCTTACCTATGCCGCCAACCGGAACAAAGTATTGGATATGAATGGCACCAACAATATACTGGTTGGTAATACCGGTCCATACATTGCAACCAACGGCCTTGCACCTTCTATTTTGCGGGTTGGCCAGCCTATAGGATCGTTTTACGGCTATCATTTTGATGGCATATACCAAACCCAGGCGCAAATTGCTGCAGCAGGCATATCAGGCGTAGTACCGGGCGACGCCATCATTCGAGATGTTGACGGCAATAAAATAATTGACGGTAATGACCGGCAAATTATCGGGCAGGCAGCTCCAAAATTTATTTTCAGCATAAACAATACTTTATCTTACAAAAACTTCGATCTTTCCATTTTTGCCCAGGGGGTACAAGGCAACAAGGTGCTAAACCTTACCAGCTATGCACACAGCAGCGGCACTACAGCAAACGTGTACAGCTATATGGCTAATGCCTGGAACGGCGCCGGCAGCACCAACACCGTTCCAAGGGTACTCAGCACGTCTATACGCAACGCCGGCGTGGTAGATAATTACCTGGAAGACGGGAGTTATTTGAGGATACAAACCATATCGCTGGGATACAATATACCTGTCTCGCCCACATCACGGGTATTTAAAACCTCAACGGTATATGTCACAGTCCAAAACGTACACACTTTCACAAAATACACCGGCTATAACCCCGAAATAAACAGCTTTGGTGCCCAAAACCTGAATGCGGGTACGCAGAACCTGAACCCAGGCAGCCAGAACTTAAACCTTGGGGCCGACGTTAACTCATATCCGCCGCCAAGAACCTTTTTATTGGGAGTGAAAATAGGATTTTAAACAAAAACATATTTAATATCATTCATATGAAGATAAGAATTTTAATGGCTGTGGCGATAGTTACTATCAGCCTTACCTCGTGTAAGAAATTCCTTACCGAACAGCCATATAGCTTTTTAACGCCCTCCAATTTTTATAAAAACCAGGGCGATGCGGTTGCGGCTTTAAACGGAGTTTTCAGCACGATGCAACCTCAAACCTTTTATCAGCGTACGGTTTACATCGTATCTGATAATGCATCGGACCTGATGTATGCAGCACCTGGTTCTTCAACCGACAGGAACTCGCTAACCAACCATACTTTTGCCGCCGTTAATGGCGAAATTGGCAACTGGTACATCAATGATTACAAAATGATCAAGAATGCAAACGACGTTATCAAATACGTTCCGCCGATTTCGATGGACCCGGTTGAGAAGGCAAATATTATTGGTAATGCCCGCTTTTTGCGTGCATTAGGCTATTTTAATCTGCTTACTGCTTTTGGGGAAGTGCCGCTTATTACAGAACCTGTTACCGCAACCTCGCCCGATCTGTATCCAAAAAAAGCTTCACTTGCGGCTCTTTATGACCAGGTGGTTGCCGATCTTCAGTATGCCGAAGCCAATTGCTATGCCGAAAAAAATATTACTGCCGGCAATAAGGGAAGGGTATCTTCGGGCGCAGCATCTGGCCTGTTAGCAAAGGTACTGTTAACACGCGCTAAATCAGGGGCAGCAAAAGCTACTGATAGCCAGGACGCGCTTACCGAATGTAATAAAGTAATTAACGACGGCGGCTCATACAGCTTGCTAACCAATTATGCCAGTATATTCAGCTCGGATAATAAATATAACAAAGAGATAGTTTTTGCGGTACGCTTTGGCACAGCGCCCAATGTTGGTAATATTATATTGCGGATGTTTTATCCAACTGTTTTAGGCGGGTACGGCTCATTTTTTGCCCAGAACAACTTTTTCAATAATGGCTTTCCCGATGGCGACAGAGATGTACGCAAAACCTATAGCATATCTAACCAGGCCGTTGATAGTAAAGGTGTAACCCAAACGGTAACCCCTTTTATTTATAAATTCAGGGATAGCCAGTGGAAGCAGGATAATAATTCACGGAGTGATTGGTTTGTATTACGCCTGGCCGAAATTTACCTGTTGCAATCAGAGGCCATGAATAACATCAACCCAGCTGACCCCGACAAATTTAACGGGATAAATATAGTGCGGGCGCGGGCGGGTTTATCATTGCCAACAGACCAACTAAATATTACCAATACCCCCACCCCTGATGCGTTTATAGATGCCTTACTGGCCGAACGGGCGCGTGAACTTTGCGGAGAAGGGCAACGCCGCTGGGACCTTTTACGTTTGGGACGGCTGAAGGCCGCTATGGCCAAGGTTAGTGTCACTGTTGATGATAACCATTTACTATTCCCGATACCACAATCTGAACAGGATGCCAATCCTAATTTTTAATGACATACCCCCCTACGGCGCCGCCCCGATAATTATCGGGGTGCCCTGTTGGCAAAGTAGTTAATATACAAGTCCCGGATGTGGTTTCATCCGGGATTTTGTGTTTTTAGGAGGGGCTATTGGGATGGGCTCCTAATATTTGATTTAGATTATTTATGGACGGTAATGAATAACGCGCGTTATATTTGAATTTGTGACAGCCATAACCTGCAATTTTTTCACAGAATATGAAATTTTTTCAGTCGGTTAAGCCGCTTTAGCTTCTGGCATTTTACTTGTTGGGTTATTATCAGAACGCGAAGTTCTGAAGTTTAATTAATACAAGTTCAATCATTAAATTTATTTAGGAGGACAACCTATGACATTGGTTAAATTTAATCCCGAAAAAAGGAGCAACTCATTACTGCCAGGCTTTAATGACGTTTTTGATTCCATTTTTAACGACACTTTTTTAAACGACCGTATGGTGGCCCGCGTGCCTGCCGCTAACATTAGCGAAACAGCCGAAAACTACCATATTGAACTGGCTGCACCCGGCTTAAAAAAAGAAGATTTTAAACTAAACCTTGACCGCAATGTATTGAGCATTTCTGTTGAACAATTGTCAGAAAGCAATAACGAGAAAAAAAATTACAGCAAACGCGAGTACAGTTATAGCTCATTCGTGAGATCATTTACCCTTCCTGAAAGTGCAGATGACAATCGCATTGAAGCTACTTACACCGATGGCGTACTTAAGGTAAACATTGCCAAAAAAGAAGAAGCCAAATCTGTAAGCAGGCAAATTGAAATTAAATAACATGTTCTGATTTATAGTTTAAGAGCCTCCTGGATAAGGGGGCTTTTTTGTACTTGTAATTTACCCGCAGGCCAAAAAGGGCATAAAAAAACTGAAGAAGTTAACTTAATCCCTGGGGTAACGGCTGCGGGTACCGAGCGTACAAAAAGCTATTTTAACTCCTTTAAAAACGCAGCAGCATCGTCGCCCGGTTTGTAATTTAGCATGGCAAGTTTGGTCATATACAATTGGCGTATATCGGCCCATTTGTAATATGGGAAACCTGTTTTTAACCCGCTGATATGCGCTTCCTTCTCGTTTAGTAGTATCTTGACAAGGTAACTTGCCGATCCCCTTTTTTTATAAAATATCCATTGGATATTTGAGCTTAGCGGGGCTACGTTTGAAGCCCGCCAATTGGCATCAAACTGGTTAATGTTTGGCGATACCTTATCGGCGCCTTTAATTACCAACAATGCCGCAAAAGGCGAAATAGTTTCGGCATGGGCAAAACGGAGGTTGGCGCTAATTGCTCCGGTTTTTATAAAATCATCGCTGGTGGTTATAAAATTGGCTAATAAAGGCGCAGCTATACTTACCTGGATGCCATTGGGTTTTATACCGGGGCCTTTCACCAAAAAATCTTCAGCGGCATCGGCGCGCCCCAAAGCTTTTAGCTCATCACAGGAAAAAAAGTGGGTAAAGTCAAGATCTTTGGGATCGATGCCCTTTTGGTTGATTTCTTCCTTTAACGAATATACTATAGTTGCAAACCCCCAGATATCACTTACTATTTTATCAGCCCATTTTTTATCCTGTACTTTCACAAAATCAGGCTTGAAAAATTTGGCGATAATATTTTTGTTGATCTCTTCAATATGTTCGGCTTTGGCAATAATAGCTTTGTATTTTTCCCAATCGTCGCCGTCTTTATAAGCGGTATAAGCCGGCGATTCATCGTAAAACCGCAGGTTTAAGTCATCATTGGCCTCCGTTATCTGAGCCGAATCTTTTAAACCCGCCTTCAACCCCGACAAAAAAGCATCGGCGCTTTGTTTAGTGCGTACCTCTTTGGTAATTGTTACGTTTAATTTGGGATGGCCGGCAAATATGTTGCTGTAGTTTCGATACATCCTATCCCCTATTTGCTGTAATTCGGTACGCCCCTCGGCAGATATGGATTTGATGTTTCCTTTCTCTACCTTTTGCAGGTTAATCACCATTTGTTTAAGCAGCCTGCCTTTTTCGCTAAGCATGCCTGCGCTATCGGCCTTTAATAAAATGACGTATATAGCAGTGGTATTCACATCCTTAGTTAAATGCCTTGCCCCGTGCCTGCCCACGTGATTAATAAACACCGGCCGGTAACCTTTTGGCGCAGGTGTATATTTGGCAAGCGGTGCTTTATACAAGGTTTTGGTACCTAAAAAAGCAGTACCACAATCCTGGGCATAGGCATTGAAAGCTGATACAGATATGAGCAGAAGATATAAGAAAGCTTTTTTCATGGGTTGAAGAAATGTCGTATTAAAAGGGCTGTCATGCTGAGCTGTAAAATCTATAGATTCTGAAGCGAAATGACATTAAAAAATATAAGACTGTCATCCTGAGGTACGAAGGATCTATTCGCGAACTTTTCTATCGGTCATATACAGTTGATAGATCCTTCGTACCTCAGGATGACAGGAAAATTGGATATGTCATGGATAACATGGCAGTCCTCCTCTTTTTAAACGTAAACACTTTAAAAATATCAATTTAAACATGCAAGGATCAGCCTTTCAACTGATCCTTGCAAATATTAATTAACCAAGAGCTTATTATTAATGCTGGTTACCTGTAAAATCATTCTGATAAGCGCCGGCATCTTTACCCGGAGGGGTAATATCCGTACCGTAAGTACCGGTTGCAGTTACCGCGTGCATTGGTGTAAAATCAGTTTTGCCCGCTTTAAGCGCTTTCGATGTTGATTTTAACCTGAAGTTTGATGTACCAACCATTACCGCGGCCGGGGTTTGTAATGATACCGTCATTGGGCCAGGGTTGGCTGTATAATCAAAAGCAGTAAGATCATAGCCATAAAATGACGGATCGTTATCTTTTGGCGTAGTTGAATGCACATCGGCCGATTGAAAAGTGGATACGCCATCAGCGGCATTAAACAGGTCGACTATTTTTTGGGTTTGTCCGTAATAATATTGATTGTTGTACTTGATGTTAATTAAGTCTGCATCACCGGTTAAACGCAGGCCAAACCGGCAGTTGGCAATAATGTTATTGTAAACTGTTCCCCGTGCCGCCTTTTCAAAATTGATAGAGCCCCCACGGCCAGATTTCGTTTGCCTGAAACCGCAGTTAACCATGGTATTGTTGTACATGTTAACATTGGTTTGAGTGCCCGAGCTACCGGCATCAGATGCCTTTAAAGCGTTGGTAGCAGCACCTATCATAAAGTTATAAGCCAAATCGCCCACGGTACCGCTTTTCATATTAAAAAACTCGCCTCCTGATTGTCCGCAAAGTTCAAAGGTATTTCGCATTACGCTAATCTTGCCGCCTGCTACCCTAATGGCATCATCCTTCGCGCCAAACACCCACGAATCTTCTAAAATAAAGTTCCTGTTGATATTGGCGAAATAAATGATATACCTGGGGTCGCCGCTGGAGTAAATGCCAGTTTCGTTACCGCTTGCGGGGCCGCCCGCAAATTCAAGGTGTGTCCATTTAATAATCAGATCGCCGCCTGGGGTAGCGCTTTTCGATGAAGGGTCGGGCCAGCAAACAATACCACCCCAGTATCCTTTAAAAACGTCGGTATAGTTTTGCGCGTTCGCCTCGGTGTGATAGGTATCGGCATTTTGTACGGTTATATAGTTGGGTTTATCCTTTGTACCCAGGCTGATAAAAGTACCGTGCATGATAATTTCGGGCGCCGTTTGGTAGGTTTTACCATCGCCTATGGCTATCAGCTTTACGCCGGCCTCCATTTGCAGGGTGTCGCCCTCATTTACAGTAATATCGCTGCTGAAGTAATAAGTTTTACCGCTGAGCATAGTGCCTTTTACGGCCCCTTTAAGGGTATCAGAAGTGATACCGTTACTTACCTGGTGCAATGGCGGCGAAATAATTGCCAGTTCGGCTTTATGGCATGCACTTAGCGCTAATAGCGTAAGGCATGCAAAATATATTTTGTTTAAGCTTTTCATCTGTAATATCATTATAATTTATACCGTAAACCAAGTATGTAATATTGTTTGTAAAGGTCTTTACGTACAGCTGTGTTTTCGCCAGCTTTTTGCAGTTCAACATTTACCGCATCTGTTGGGTAAGGCCTCCTGATCTCTAATTCATAGGGGGTATTCAACAGGTTGGTTGCCTTGGCATATACGTACAGATTGCCAAACAAGCGTTTATCGGCCGATAGGTCAAGCGTTGTAAAACCTTTTTGCCAGATATCATTATTCAGATATGGCGATACGGTATTTAACCTTGCACCGGTGTATACAAATGACAACTGTGCATTAAGCCCGTTTTTAACGCTGCGGTACAGTAATGAAAGGTTACCAATATTTTTTGACTGGCCCTGTAACGAACGCGTTTGTTGCACAGTACGGTGTGTTACCTGTCCCTGGTCGTTACGATAATCTTCTTCTTTATCTGTTGTTATTTTAGAGTTGGTGTAGGTGTAGTTTGCACGGATACCAAAACTTCTGAAATATTTGGTGTAATCAACCTCAAAGCCGTAGTTGTGGGCATTGCCAAAGTTTTCCGGCCTTAATACGTAGCTTGTTCCCGATTTTTCGATAGCGTATTCAACCGGGTTGTTTATTGATTTGTAAAACACACCAACCAATAACTGGTCAAGCGCCTTAGGGAACAGTTCGTAACGTAAGTCGAAGTTTTCGGCGGTGATACGTTTCAGGTTCGGGTTGCCTAATTCGTCATAAAGTGCATCCGGGTCGCCGGCTGTATGCGGCACCAGCTCATAAAAGTTTGGACGACTGATGGCCGAGTAATACGACAGGCGCAGATCCTGCTTTTCATTAAACTGATATTTAAAGTTTAGGCTTGGTAGTAAATCATAATATCTGATTGTTCCGTCTTTACCTTCTACCGAAGCATCAGCCTGCGTATGCCAGGCCTGGCTGGTATGCTCATACCTTAAGCCGGCAATAGTTAATAATTTACCTGTGGTAAACTTAACCTGGCCATATCCGGCGCCAACCTTTTCGGTAAAATCGTAATTAAGCGCATTAGTTGGCGTGCCCTGGGTGTTAAACAAATCGAAAGTGTTTAAATCAACATTGCCGTTAAAAGTTTGGGCCGTGTTTGCGGCGCCTGGCCTCAGGTCATACTCATCGTAGCTGCTGTGCCTTGTTTTATCGCGGTACATACCACCTGCGCTTAATTCAAATTTAGTATCGAACAAAGTTGGTGTATAAATAAAGTTCAGGAAGCCTGTTTTGTCCTCATCCGAGTTTTTGGTGAAAGTGCGGCTTTGGGCTTTATTGGCATCAAAAGTAAAAGGGGCCTGTACAATAGTACCGTCTGATTGAACGTTACGGCCGGTATTCAGGTTAAGTTCGGCCCTATCGGGCTCATTGGCGGTAGCTTTTGAGTAAACGGCCGTCCAGTTGATGCTAAAATTATCGTTCAACCTATGATCGCCATGTAAATTGCCGTTTTTTATGGTTTGTATCGTTCTGTCGCTGCGGTAGGTTTGGCCTACACGGCCGGTGCCAATACCTGCGCGGCCAAGCTCTAAACTGGTATCCGAGCTAAACCTGTAGGTATTTTGGGCAAGGTTAATGTAATCCAGGTCGAGGGTAATCTTATTGGCATTGTTGATACGGTAATCAAACTTGGTAATAACACCTGTACGCTGTTGCTGGATGTTGTAATTACGTTTTTCAATATCGGTAACCAGCGGCTCGTTATTTGCCGGGTTAACCTCGGTACTAAAAAATGTACCATTGGTTTGCCTGTACGTATTTTGATAGCTTAAAGATAATAAGGCCCCAAACTTTTTATTGGCGCTGCGGCCGCCTATGCTTAAGCCAGCTATAGTAGCTAAAGGCACCTTGTTTTCGCTATAATGAAATGGAGCGGTTGTAAAATCGGCACCGGTAGCTATGCGGCCATCGGCACGTGGCGAGGTTTGTAAGCTACCGCTATGATCAAATTTGGTAAAGCCTTTGTTAAAAAAGTTGGCCGCCAAACCCGTACCCAGGTTGGCACGAACAGTAAAATCGTCCGGCGCATCTTTTAGCACCAGGTTTATGGCGCCGCCAATAGCATCGCCTTCCATATTGGCCGTAAGCGATTTGGAAACCTCTAAACGGTCAACAATATCTGCCGGGAAAATATCAAGCGGTACATAACGGTTTTTATTATCGGGACTGGGGATTTTAACACCATTTACCAATGTATACTGGTAACGCGCATCCATACCGCGAATGATAGCGTATTGTGCCTCGCCGTTGGTGCTGCGGTCAACCGATACACCTGATACACGTTGGGTAACGTTAGCTATGGTAATATCGGGTGACGCCTCAATGGCGCGTGCCGAAACCACGTTTAACAAAGCCGGCGACCTGCGCTGGGCAGTGGTGGCCGACTGATCGGTACTTTTATCGGCGCGGCCATTTATAGCTACTTCGTTTAAAGCGTGTTCTTTTGTTTTTAAAGATAATTTAACGTTTGTTATACCGCCATCCTGCACGGTTACACTGGCTTCATCATCCTCAAAAGAAATGTAGTCTGCCTCAACTTCGCAATTACCCGCGGGTACATTTTTAAATACAAAAGTACCATCAAGGCCAACGCCGGTTGACGCTTTGAAACCTTTATCTTTGCTTTTTAATTTAACGGTGGCACCAACCAGTGGCTCGCCTGTTTTTCTGTCGGTAACGGTTCCTTTAATCGTTCCGCTTGCAAAAGCAAAACTGCTGATAGCAAACTGGAAGATAATTAATAGGGGTAGGAGTTTCTTCATTATCATGGGGGATTAAAAATCCCTGCAAAGAAACCCCGGCGGTTTAATGATTAAATAAACCTAACGTTAACATATTGTTAGGCAAGGTTAAAAAACCAATAACAAATAGCTTTTTACGTAACAAAGCTGTTTCAATTTTAAAAAACACAAATTTGCTACAGAATTATTTATCAGCAAACATTCCCCGCAGGCTTGTTCAACTTTTGCATACTACTTTGTTGTTTAACCAGCTATTACCAAGCTGCCCCTCCATCTAACTAAAATTTGCTTTGCAATAATAAACCACCTAACTTCGTATTAAATAAACCATGAGCATACAAAAGCACTTTTATTTTTCCCTGGGGCTTACCTCCATGAGCGATGCATCATCGTTTAGGGATGCTATGCTCGCCAAAGCTGTGCTGGCTCAATACTAACTCCCTTTTCCACTCTTCTTTTTTAATTATTGCCAAAGCCGGTTTACAGCCATATGGCTCATTTGCGCTATAAGCATATTTAAAACTTCCGAAACTATCCTGGTACTTTAAACGTTTTATTATCAACCAATTAAAACACAATGCCTGTATATCATTCATTAGGAGCAATTCCGCCTAAAAGGCATACGCAGTTCCGTAAGCCCGATGGTACCTTATACGCCGAAGAGCTGGTTTCTACAGAAGGTTTTTCGAGCCTTTACTCGTTGGTTTACCACGTATACCCACCTACCATTGTTAAAACCCTTGGCGAACCGTACAGCGTTGAGCCCAAAATAGCTCGCGAAAAACACCTGAAGCATACCAGCCTGATAGGCTTTAATGTACCGCCCGAAGACGATTACCTGCAAAGCCGTAAACCGGTACTGGTAAACAGCGACCTGCATATTTCACTGGCCGCGCCACGCCAAAGCATGACTAATTATTTTTACAAAAACAGCCAGGCCGACGAGGTGGTGTTTATTCACGAAGGTACAGGCACTTTAAAAACCGGATTCGGCAATATTAAATTCGGCTATGGCGATTACCTGGTAATACCACGTGGTACCATTTACCAGATGGAGTTTGACGGCACAGCAAACCGCCTGTTCATCGTCGAAAGCTTTAGCCCGATACGTGCCCCCAAACGCTACCGAAACCAGTACGGGCAGCTGATGGAACATTCGCCCTATTGCGAGCGCGATATTAAGCGCCCCACCAACCTGGAAACCCACGATGAGCACGGCGATTTCAAAATTCTGATTAAAAAGCAGGGGCTTATTTACCCCTACATTTACGGCACACATCCTTTTGATTTTATTGGTTGGGATGGTTTCCATTATCCCTGGGCGTTATCTATTCATGACTTTGAACCGATAACAGGCCGCCTGCACCAGCCACCGCCCGTTCACCAAACTTTTGAAGGCAACAACTTTGTGATATGCTCCTTTGTGCCCCGCAAGTTTGATTATCACCCCCTGTCTATCCCCGCCCCCTATAACCATAGCAATGTAGATAGCGACGAGGTTTTGTATTATGTAGATGGCGATTTTATGAGCCGTAAAAGCGTGGTTAAGGGCCAGATAACCCTGCACCCGGGTGGTATCCCGCATGGCCCGCACCCAGGATCGGTCGAGAAATCAATAGGTAAAGAATCAACCGATGAGCTTGCCGTGATGATTGACCCCTTCAGGCCGCTGATGCTTACCGAAGATGCTATTAAGATTGAGGACGAAAATTATTATAAAAGCTGGCAAATGTAGGTTAGGCGAAAGGTAAAAGCTGAAAGGCAAAAGGTAGCTGCAATCAAGTTAAAATGGGTGAAAGGTTAAAGGCAAAAGCTGAAAGGACTCTCCCCCTTTCAATTCAATAATTCAGGATTAAGCCGCCGCCCTTTTCAAATCAATAATTCAATAACTCACTAATTCACTAATTAAAATGCACACACAAACCATAGATAAACCAACAACCTCAACTGATTTTTTACCCCTTAATGGTACCGATTATGTTGAGTTTTATGTGGGTAATGCCAAGCAGGCCGCCCATTATTATAAAACCGCCTTCGGCTTTCAAACACTGGCTTATGCAGGTCCCGAAACCGGCGTACGCGACAGGGCATCATACGTGTTGCAACAGGGCAAAATAAGGCTGGTGTTAACCACCCCCCTTCACTCCGACCATCCTATTGCCGAGCATATTAAAAAACACGGTGATGGTGTAAAGGTATTGGCCCTTTGGGTTGATGATGCTTACGATGCCTTTAAACAAACCACCAGTCGCGGCGCCGAACCTTACCAGCAGCCACAAACCCTGCGCGATGAATACGGCGAGGTACGCACCAGCGGCATTAAGCTTTATGGCGAAACCGTTCACCTTTTTGTGGAACGTAAAAACTATAAAGGCTTGTTTTTGCCCGGCTATCAAAAACTGGAAACCGCCTATAACCCAACCGAGACCGGTTTATTGTACGTGGACCATTGCGTAGGCAATGTTGGCTGGCATAAAATGAACGAGTGGGTTAATTTTTATGAGGAAGTATTGGGCTTCAAAAACATTTTAACCTTTGATGATAAAATGATCTCTACCGAGTACTCGGCACTGATGAGCAAGGTGATGAGCAACGGCAACGGTTATGTGAAATTCCCTATCAATGAGCCGGCCGAGGGTAAAAAGAAATCGCAGATTGAAGAGTACCTGGAGTTTTATGAGGGCGAAGGCGTACAGCACCTGGCCCTGGCCACCCACGATATTGTAGCCACCGTTACCGAACTGCAAAACCGCGGAGTAGAGTTTTTAACCGTACCCACCTCCTACTATGATGAGCTTACAGACAGGGTTGGGCACATTGACGAAGACCTTGAACCACTTAAAAACCTGGGCATACTGGTTGACCGGGACGACGAAGGTTACCTGCTGCAAATTTTTACCAAACCTATTGAAGACAGGCCTACCCTTTTCTTCGAGATCATTCAGCGTAAAGGGGCAAAATCATTTGGCGCCGGTAATTTCAAAGCACTGTTTGAAGCCATTGAAAGGGAGCAGGATTTGAGGGGGAATCTTTAAAAGCTGAAAGCAGAATGCTGAAAGCCTAAAGCCACTAGAGCGATCTGTGTCCTCACAGATCGCTATTCTGATTGCAAGCGTTTTAGTCCGGTAAAGGGCGCCAGATAACAGCCGGGATATTTAAAGTATTGAAAACCCAAAATCAATAGCCTATGCTAAAAACTGCGTGTACCGCTATTTGATTGTAACTGCCATAATTACTAAACTCATGAAGCTGGGAATCTTCGGGTCGGGTTTCGTAACCCAGGCTTAAATCTAGGCCATATTTTTTTGATGCTTTAAACCTGAAGGCATAACCAATATTAGGGGTTATAACCAGGGCCACTTTTTTGCCGGTGTAATTACCGTGGTTTTCATTTAAATTGAAGGATACACCGGCGTTGCCCTCAACAAAAAGCTTACCATCCATATATACCCTTACCCCCAATTCAACGGGAGCAAATGAAGCAACATGTGCATCGCCTTCATAGTTGTTATTGTAATTATGCCTATCGTTGTAGTAGGCAGCCTCTGACAGCATAAATGTATAAGCTGCTGAAGCCATGATACTAACTGAGGTTGATTTGATAGGAAATTCGAATTTAATACCAAAACCACTGGCTACAGGGTATTCATTGCTATGCGGACCAACTGTAGCCCCTAAACCAAAGCCAACCGCTACCCGCGAAAGCGGATTAACATCGGTTTGCGCCATTGCGGTAAAAGTGATAACCGTTAAGAACAATAGGACAAGTAAAGTTTTTTTCATGTGACAGGGTATATTCAAATTTCGCCCTTATTAGGGAATTTTCAGGAAGGCAAAACCATGCCCCGGTTACAAATACTTTTAAAAGGTATATTTATAAGCAAACCCAATACCCAGCTGCGCCATCTTAAAATCCGAATCGATGTTTTTATAACCGCTTTCGTAACGCAGGCCAATATCCAGACCATGATGAACACCAAAGGGAATTGCGGCGCCTATGCCTCCCGAATATATAAAAGACGATACAGCCTGTTTTTGAACTTTAACCGCGTCGCCGGCCTCTGCACCTACGTATAGATACTTTGAGTAGTAATAACGCAAACCCGCTTTTAGCGGGATATACTTATAAGGCGGCGGGCCTGCCGGGGCCGATGAACTATTAATAGTACCTTGCCAGGGCGTTAAATAAAAATACTTTACATTGGAGTGGTAAACCACATAACCCACACTTGCCGTCAGGTGTAAACCTACGGTGATAGGCAACTCGGCCCTGATGTTACCGCCCAAACCATCCTGGTAAATATCGCGGGTATGCACCTGATAGGTGTGTTCGGTATTAAAGGGAATACCAACATCCGGCCCTATGCTGATACTCATTTTATTACCCGATTGTGCTTTAACCAGGGTGGATGCCCCGAAAAGCATCAATAATAAAAACAAACGGATTGATTTAGCTTGCATACAGATTTGAGGTTATACAACAGTTACGTACCCTGGCAGTTAAATGCGACAGCCTGAGGCCAATAATTTATATTTAAGCCCGGTAAATTTTAATCCAATAAAAAGCCCCGGCAAGTCAATCGCCGGGGCCGTTCATTAAATTTTTTCGATATTATAATCCCAGGCTGAAAGCTACGTGAAAAGCAACCAGGTTATAGGCACCATAGCCGCTGATGTAAGGGCTAACCGTTGATGGGTCTGAAGGCGTTTGTGTTTTCTCCAGGCGGGTTTCGTACGACAGGCTTAAATCGAGCCCAATTTTTTGCGACGACCCGAACCTGAAACCATAACCAATACTTGGCGAAAGTATAGGTGCTACCTTTTGGGCTGTGTATGACTTACCTGAATTTAGGTTAAAAGAAGCGCCAACATCGCCTTCAAAAAAAAGCTTGTTAACATATACCCTTGCGCCAGCCATTACAGGAACAAATGATGCTATAGTGCCGGTGGTGCTTTCACCATAGTTACTATTGTAGCTGTAGTTATAGCCATCGCTTGATACGTAAAACTGGTATGCCACCGATGCTGTAATACATACCGGGCTGCCGGCTATTGGGTATTCCCCTTTTAAGCCAAGGCTGCCCGCTGCCGGAAACCCCGAATGTTGGGGGCCGGTTGTAACGCCAACACCAAAACCTGCGCTAAACCTTGGTAAAAGTTCATCGTCCTGTGCTTTAACAGTAAGTACGGTGCCAAATAAAATAAAAAGGGCGAGTAATGTTTTTTTCATGTTTATTATGATAAGGTTAATTATTGAGGCGAAAATAAAAATATTTACGCCAATTAATTGGTAAGACTGATAAATATTTTCTCCAACGTTTTATTGTTATTACCGGCCCGCAACCCTTGCAGGGTGTCATCAGCAACTATTTTGCCTTTATTGATGATGATCACCTTATCACAAACGGCTTCAACCTCCTGCATAATATGGGTAGATAGGATGATGGTTTTGGTTTTACCCAAATCGGTAATTAACCGGCGGATGCCTATGAGCTGGTTAGGGTCAAGTCCCGAGGTTGGTTCATCTAAAATCAGCACATCGGGATTGTGCAGTATAGCCTGGGCAAGGCCAACGCGCTGACGATAGCCTTTAGATAGCTGGCCAATTTTTTTATGCTGCTCGGGGCCAAGGCCGGTTTGCTCAATCACTTCGGCAATGCGGGCTTCGGGTTGGGCCATTTTGTGGATGCCTGCTATAAACACCAACGATTCCTTCACGTACATATCCAGGTATAGCGGGTTGCTTTCGGGCAGGTAGCCAATACGCCTGCGCACATCTAACGATTGTGTTACCACATCAAACCCGCAAACCGATGCCGAGCCCGATGTTTGGGGTATAAAGCCCGTAAGTATCTTCATCGTGGTTGATTTACCCGCTCCGTTAGGCCCCAAAAAGCCCAGCACACCTGTTTCGGCAGTAAAGCTGATGCTATCAACTGCCTTTTGCTCGCCGTAAATTTTTGTCAATGCTTCTACCCGGATACTCATGCGGTAAAAATAGATGTTAGATATGAGATTTGAGATAGGAGATGGAAGAATTTGTTAGTTGTTCATGGTTCATAGATCATGGTTTATGGTTTTGCCGTAATCGGGTATTTCGATTCGGATTTATTGGGTGTCCGTCCGTCCGGAGGTGACCAACACTGCGGACGGTTTTGTTCATTGGTTCATGGTTCATGGATCATGGCTGTTTGAAGACCTGGCAGATTATATTTTGTTCATGATTCATGGATCATGGTTCATAGCCTAAGATGGCAGGAAATAAGCAACAGTTTCAAACTCCGCCGGGGCCATGAAGCATGAACAATCAACCATGAACTATGATCCATCAACCAAAAACCTACCGCTCAAACACCACCGAATCGGCATCTGCACCCATGCTGGTTAAAATACCGTTAATCTGCTCTACCATAGCATCGGGCCCGCAAACGTAAAAATGTTTGGTAAAATCGCTTACTTCGGCTTTTAAAAAGGCCTCATCTATGCGGCGGGTGTCGTGAACGCTATCCTTTTGGCTGCTTATTAAAAACAAGGCATCGGCGCCAAGCATACTTTTCAGCTCATCGGCAAGAATAATGTCGCTATCTGTTTTGTTACTAAAAAACAGTTTGTTTCCTGCCAGCTCTCCTTTCCTGTTCAAATCTCTTAAAATGGCAATAAATGGCGTAATACCTGCACCACCCGCTATAAAATAACCGGGGCCCTTATACTCAATGGCACCCCAGGCATCGCGGATAATAAGTTCATCACCAACGGCTAATTTGCTTAATTGATTGGTTACGCCTTCCTCGCTATCGGGATATATTTTAATGGTAAACTCTAGGTAGGGGTCGGTGTTAAGGCAAGTAAAGGTAAAAGGGTTTTTCTTGTCCGTCCATCCGGGTTGGTTTACAGATAATTCGGTGGCCTGCCCCGGTGTAAAAGTAAAGCCTTCGGGTTTTTCGAGCCTAAACTGTTTTACATTATGGGTTACATATTGGGTTGATATGATTTTCACTATGGTTTCCATGGCAGCAATTAGTTGTATATAGTACAATAAACTTTTGCCCGATAAGTTTTAGCAAATACCCTGTTTTAGTGTCATTTTAAGGGCGTTGCCCACACTGGTAGAAGTGTGTGCCAGGCCATACACTCATACTGCACAGGCCTTATTCACAGGCCGGTATCCGTTTCTGTCCTTAGCGCAAGCTTCCGTTAATCTAAAAGCCCGTCCGTCCGCACGGGGGGTGCCGCTCTTTAACGGACAAATCCGGACGGACATGGTTAAAACCAGTTTTGCCAAAAGTTTACCTGTCCGCGCCTGTCCGTTTTTGTCCTGTCCCCCCCCTGCGGACGGACACTACAAAAGGGCAACCAATGTTTTTTTAAGGGCAAAGGAATTTACACAGGCACTGGCAGTGTGTTTATTACGCAGGCAATCAATCGGTCAAACAGCCATATATTTATTATTGCCTGCACTTTAGTAAATTAGCGGCACTTATCGCAATGAAAATAAAGTTTAAACTAACACAAGCTACCCACGTTGCCCCTCAATTTGTAATTGACAAAACAGTATCCCTGTTAGAGGGTGAAGAATACAGGGTTAACAACTTAACCAGTAGTATTGTTGAATTTGATGATAATCCCTGGAAATTAAGGTGGAGGCACCAAGCTGCAGGACGGCTAAATGGAGGAAAGTTTGAGCTCAGCGTTACGGCGGATGAGGTTTTGGTAAACTTTAGTTATTACACAAGTTTAACCGCACCGCTACTTATATTTATTGCCCTTGCAATAGGCTTAATAAGCCAGGAACGGTATTATGGTATTTTGTTTTTCCTGGCATTTTACATTTTTGCCATATCAATACAATTAATTACCCAAAGAGGTACAGCAAAAGATATGTTAAAGAGTATATTGAGCAACTTACCCTGATTTTTTACTGCCCTTGTTTTTATAAAAACCGAGTTTTTTAAAAATACCTCTCCTTACCTTAAATTTATTTAAAGTGGGGAAAGCGGGCGGGTGCATGCTATCTGGTGTGCTTATGTGGTTGGTTGTGTTTCCGTCCGTCCGCTTTAGGGTCCCGGTACATTTCGGACAGGGCGGACAAGGTGGTGAGGGCCTGTTCTGGTGTCCGTCCGACCACAGGTGTAGGACGGTATCGGACGGAAGCGGACAGTTTTTAGTGCTTTTAAAACAGAACAAGCCTATTACAAATATACAGAAATTTCTTTAAAATAAAGAATTTCATTAAAAAATAGCCATCAAACGATGCCTGTCCGCTTTTGTCCGACAATGAGTGAGGACACCTGTGCGGACGGACGGCCTTATCGCTTCCGGATTTTGCGTTAGGGACAGAAACGGATACCGGCCCGCGCCTAATGCCCTGTGCGCGTATGAGTGTATGGCCCGGCCCGCAGGGAACGCCATTGTTATTTCGGATTTGGGAATTTCGATTTCGGATTTATTTTGATTTGGGATTAATTATACTTGCGAAGTTTTGAAAACTTCGCAAGTTCCCCGCCCTTTCATTCTGCTAATTCTTAAATTCTATAAATTCTAATTCAGACAAATTCCGAAATCGAAAATCCGATATCCGAAATCCTCAAAAAAACTATCTTTGCAGCTATTATGAGCAAATCAACCGACGAACTTTTTAAAAATGTTATATCGCATGCCAAGGAGTATGGCTTTGTTTTCCCATCGAGCGAAATTTATGATGGTTTAAGCGCTGTTTACGATTACGGCCAAAATGGTGCCGAACTGAAGAACAACATTAAAACCTACTGGTGGAAAGCCATGGTGCAAATGCATGACAACATTGTTGGTATTGATAGCGCCATATTTATGCACCCCAAAATTTGGAAAGCCAGCGGCCACGTTGATGGTTTCAGCGATCCGATGATTGACAACAAGGATTCGAAGAAGCGTTACCGCGCCGATCAGCTTTTGGAGGATAAGATTGACCGTTACGATAAAGATGGTAAAACCGACAAAGCCGAGCAACTGCAGCACGATATGGACGAGGCCCTTAAAAACGAGGACCTGCCCCGCCTTAAAGAACTAATTATTGAGCACGAAATTGCCTGCCCGGTAAGCGGTACCCGCAACTGGACAGACGTGCGCCAGTTTAACCTGATGTTTAGCACCCAAATGGGCGCCGTAGCCGATGATGCCGACCTGATTTACCTTCGCCCGGAAACCGCGCAGGGTATTTTTGTGAACTACCTAAACGTGCAAAAATCGGGCAGGATGAAAATCCCTTTCGGTATTGCGCAAATAGGTAAGGCTTTCCGTAACGAGGTAATTGCCCGCCAGTTCATTATCCGCATGCGCGAGTTTGAACAAATGGAGATGCAATTCTTTTTACGCCCCGGCACCGAAATGGAATGGTATGAGTATTGGAAAGCCGCCCGCCTTAAATGGCACCTGGCCCTGGGTACAAATGCCGCTAAATACCGCTATCATGACCATACCAAACTGGCCCACTATGCCAACGCGGCGGTTGATATTGAGTTTGAGTTTCCGTTTGGCTTTAAAGAGGTAGAGGGCATTCATAGCCGTACCGATTTTGACCTGAGCCAACACCAAAAATTCTCGGGCAAAAAAATGCAGTACTTTGATCCCGAGGTTGACCCGCAAACCGGCAAACCATACGGTAACTATATTCCTTATGTAATGGAAACCTCGATAGGTTTGGACAGGATGTTCCTGCTAACCATGATAAACGCTTTTGAAGAGGAAGACCTGAGCACCGACGAGAAACAGGACAGCCGTACCGTGCTGCACCTGCACCCTTGCCTGGCACCGGTTAAAGCCGCTATTTTCCCGCTTACCAAAAAAGATGGTTTGCCAGAGAAAGCCCGCGAAATTATGGACCGACTGAAAGTTGATTTCAATATACAATACGAAGAAAAAGATGCCATTGGCAAGCGTTACCGCCGCCAGGATGCCATTGGTACACCTTTCTGTATAACGGTAGATCACCAGAGTTTGGAGGATGATACCGTAACCATCCGCTACCGCGATACCATGGCCCAGGAACGTGTGGCCAGCGCCGACCTTGAAAAAATCATCGGCGACCAGGTAAGCTGGAAGAATTTGCTGAAGTAAAAAAACTATTACATACACTAGGGCCGCCCGCAAGCGGGCCTTTTTTGTGTGTTATGTTTTTGTTAAGTAACACATCATAACCGTTTGTTTGTTTAGTTTTGACATACAATCATCCGGTTATGAAACAAAAGCTACTCATCGGCTTAGCTATTTTAGCATCGTCAGTTACAACATTTGCCCAAACACCCGGCAAAATTGCCCAAACAGGGCAGGTTTTATTGCCAAACGGCTGGAAGCTAAGCCCGGCAGGTACCTCCCTGCCCTTGGGCGATTTGCCGCTCAACCTCCAGCTATCGGCTTCGGGAAAGCTGCTGGCGGTTACCAACAACGGCCAAAGTACCCAATCCATCCAACTTATCGACCCAAAAAACGAGAAGCTGCTGGATGAAAAGGTGGTAGCCAAATCATGGTACGGGCTTACTTTCAGTAAAGATGAGAAAAGACTTTATGCATCGGGCGGTAACGATAACCTGATCTATGTTTTTAATATAACCGGTACTAAACTGGGCAAACCCGATACTATTAAACTGGCGCCAAAATCATGGCCAAAAGACAAGGTATCGCCGAGTGGAATAGCGGTAAATAAAAGCGACACCCGGCTTTATGTGGTTACTAAAGAGGATAGCACACTTTATACGGTTAACCCTAACGATGGTAAAACATTACAACGGCTCAAGCTGCCATCAGAGGGTTATAGCTGCATCTTATCGCCAAATGAAAAAACGCTTTATATTTCTTTATGGGGATGCGGCCAGCTTGGCATTTACGATGTGGCTACCCAAACACTTAAAACTATAAAAACAGGCAGCAACCCCAACGAATTGCTGCTGAATAAAAAAGGCAGCCTGCTGTATGTAGCCAACGCCAATGATAACTCGGTATCGGTAATAAACACAGCAACGCACAGGGCGCTCGAAACTATTTCTACAGCCTTATACCCTACCCATCTTACCGGCTCAACTACCAACGGCCTTGCCTTATCGGCCGATGAAAAAACGCTGTACATAGCCAATGCCGATAACAATTGCCTGGCCGTGTTTGATGTAAGCAAACCAGGCAGCAGCCGCAGTATGGGTTTTATACCCGTGGGCTGGTACCCTACCAACGTTAAAATGCTGGGCAAAAAAATACTGGTTGCCGACGGCAAAGGTTTTACATCAATGGCCAACCCGCAAGGACCGCAGCCTGTAAAAAAAGCCGATAACAGCGGCTATCAAAAGGGGGCTATCAATAGCAGGGAACAATACATTGGCGGCTTATTTAAAGGCGCACTGTCGTTTATAAAAACACCATCGGTAAATGAGCTTAAAGCCTATACCAAACAGGTTTATGCCAACACGCCTTTTAACAACAAAATAGCCAAAACAGCACCGGGCGAGGAGGGGAACCCTATCCCCCGCCGGATGGGCGAAAAATCGCCTATTAAGCACGTGTTTTACATTATTAAAGAAAACCGAACTTACGACCAGGTTTTGGGCGATATGCCACAGGGCAACGGCGATACTTCGCTATGTATTTTTGATAAAAAAGTAACGCCCAACCACCACGCCATTGCCAGCGAATTTGTATTACTTGATAACTTTTATGTAGACGCGGAAGTAAGTGCAGACGGACATAACTGGAGCAACGCCGCCTACGCCACCGATTTTGTAGAAAAAACATGGCCAACCAGCTATGGTAGCCGTGGTGGTAATTACGACTATGAGGGCACCCGCAAAACAGCCTACCCCCGCGATGGCTTTATATGGGATTACTGCAAACGGGCCGGTGTAAGCTACCGCACCTATGGCGAATTTGTTACCGATGGCAACCCGGGTAAGGCCAGCCTTAAATCGTTAGAGGGGCATTACTGCACGCAGTCGCCTGGCTTTGACCTGGGTGTGAAGGATATTAAACGCGTAGAGATCTGGAAACACGATTTCGATTCATTATTGGCTATTAACGCAGTGCCGCGTTTTAACAGCGTAAGGATTGGGAACGACCATACCAGCGGGCAGCGTAAAGGTGCCCTATCGCCCATAGCGGCTGTTGGGGATAATGACCAGGCAATAGGCCAGTTTATTGAACATCTTTCAAAAAGCCCTATCTGGAAAGAGTCGGTAGTATTTATTTTAGAGGATGACGCCCAAAACGGGCCCGACCATGTGGATGCACACCGCTCGCCGGTGTTTGTTGCAGGGCCGTATGTAAAACGTAACACGGTGGTGCATGGTATGTACTCCACATCCGGCGTATTACGCACTATCGAACTGATATTAGGCCTGCCGCCGATGAGCCAATATGACGCAGCCGCCATGCCATTATATGATTGCTTTACCAGCAAAGCAGATTTCACACCGTACGTGGCCAAAGCCGCACAGGTTGACCTGGAGCAACGCAACGTTGCTGTAAATGAAAGCAGCCGCCGGTCGGAATTATTTAACCTGGCCAAGGAAGATGCAGCCCCTGATATCGATTTGAACGAAGTGATCTGGAAATTTGTTAAGGGCGAAACCGCGGTTATGCCCGCGCCAAAACGGAGCGCCTTTGTAATTTTGGAGCCGAAGAAGGAAGAAGACGATGATTAGTGTTGAGTCTTAAGTACAAAGTCTTGAGCTCTAAGTCAAGAGCCACAAAGTATTAATTAAAATCTCTTTTGACTTAGAACTTTAGGCTTTAGACTAAAAACTACCGCGGTTGTTTAATGAAGAATATATGAATTAATAGAAATTAGAAAATCTAACTTTGAAGTAATTCCTGAAATTCAAACAAATCCCTAACTTCGGGTTCTGTCAAATTCTAATTGTTATGATCACCATCGAAAACGAATACCTGAAGGCAAGCATCGATACTAAAGGTGCGCAGTTAAGTTCATTAATTGATAAGGCAACCGGCATTGAACACCTTTGGCAGGCCAATGCCGCCGTTTGGCCATGGCATGCACCCAACTTATTCCCGGTAGTAGGTGGCTTAATTAACAACGAACTGGTGGTTGATGGCAGCAAGTACCCTATGGGGCGGCATGGCTTTGCCAGGCAATCGGAGTTTATAACATTAGATGCAGGCGATGTTTCGGCAAGTTTTTCGTTGCCTTATTGTGATAACACCTTAAAGACATACCCCTTTAAATTTGATTACCAGGTACTGTATACACTGATAGATAACGCCCTCAGGATAACCTATAAAGTAATTAACCTGGATAAAAAAAACATCTACTTTTCGGTAGGGGCCCATCCTGCTTTTAACGTTCCATTTAACAAAGGCGAGAAGTACGAGGATTATTACATTGAATTTGAAACAGATGAACACCTGGAAACAGAACTGTTATCTGCCGATGGTTTTTTTAATGGCGAAAGTCACCCGGTAGCCACACCTAAAAACAGGCTGCAATTAACCCGCGATTTATTTAATGCAGATGCCCTGGTGTTTAAAGAGTTAAAATCGAGGATGGTAACCATAAAAAGCGACAAGCACGGGCAAACACTATCGGTTGAGTTCCCCCACTTTAGCTACCTGGGCATCTGGGCCAAACCCGGTGCCGATTTTGTTTGCATCGAGCCCTGGTTAGGCTGCGCCGATACCGCAGGCGAGCAAAAAGACATTAAACATAAAGAAGCTATCCAGAAACTTAGCCCCGGCCATGTTTTTGAGGCGCCGTTTTTTGTGAGTTTTTAAGGGGGGATAGGAGGTATAAATCATCATTGCTTCGTTCGTATCCATGGCATATTCAATTTTCCTGTCATCCTGAGTGATAGCGAAGGATCTATTGTACGCCGTGCCCAACCACCAGCAAAGTTCGCGAATAGATCCTTCGTACCTCAGGATGACAATCGTTTATTTTTGATTGTCATTCTCCCTTCAGAATTTCACGAGATTTTACCACTCAGGATGACAGCCTTTTATCTTTGAATGTCATTTCCTCTTTAAAGTTTCGCGAAATTTTACAACTCAAGACGACAGTCTTACTGTCACGCTGTCTTCTGTGCCGCCAATTTCTTTAGCTCATCCTTGGTTTTGGCAAACCAAACTTTATTGGTTTTGCGTTCCATGGCGCTTAGCTGGCGTTCTTCGTTCAGGATATCGGAAAAAACCTGGTAGGCGTCTTCGTCGCGGTTTTGGCGTACCAGAAATAAACCATATTGGTAACGCTGCTCAAAGTATGAGTAACGGCCTTTCATCGCCTTAAATTCCTTTTCAGCCAAATCAACCTGGCCGGTGTTTTCCAGGGCTTCTGCGTACTTCATATGCGCCTTTGAACGGGCAAACTGGGGTAGTTTATAAATCTTTTGTGCTATCGGGATAATCTCCTGGTAACGCTCCTGTTCGTAATAGGCAATAATTAATTGGGCAAGCACATGTTCATTCTCGGCAAAGGCACCCGTTAAGCTGGCTTGGTATATCTCAACGGCTTTATCGGTAAAGCCGGCTTCCAGATAGGCATCGGCCAGTTTCACTTTGTTGGCAAAGGTATTGGTGAAGCGCAATTCATCTTCCAGCCGCTTAAGTTTTACACCAGGGTTAAGTACGGCACCAACATCCACTTTAGGTATACGGATAGAATGGCGGTTGGTTAAAATCTCCTTGTAAATATAGATAAGGCAACCTAAAACGGGGATAACAATAAGTATCCAAAGCCATTGTTGTTGGGTACCCCTGCGCAGGCAATGAATAATACAAAAGGCTTCTAAAATAAGCACTAAATAATAATAGCTGCCGCCGCCAAAAAGCATATTCATATTGCAAAAGGTATTAGAGTTGTTTTATCATCAAAAATAAAAAATTGCGGCGTTTAACGGCATCATTTTAAGCTAAAATAATGCTTTTTTTTGTCTTTAGCGCCTGCCAGCATTTAGCGCATTTAACCCTGAAATTTAGCTATACGCCGTTTGGGCATAAACTGTGGACATGGTAGTGTTGTAGCCGCAGGTGCCCGAAAAATTGGAAACAGGAGAACCTGATTTTATTTCGGTGTTCCACAAACAAGATATTTGGCCGCAGCCTTTGATATCCCGAAACCTGTTAAGACCTGCAGCTATTTTTTAATATTAATTTCACATACAAATACTTCATTTTATAATAAAAATTTATTTAACATGTGTTGATAATCTGACAAATACGATTTTTTTGAATGCGACAAATAAATATTTTTTATTTATTATTATTTATAAATAGTTTATACATTAGTACATCCAATTTACATAAACCTACTATCAAAAAAAACAGTATTATGAGCACACTAACAACAACCACAACCTCGTACGATGTAATTCAGGAACTTCAAAATCAAATCAATGATGACAGTGACTTTGCAAACGCGCTAACCAATTCATTAGTATCGGCAAACAACCTGGCGATTGCCAACCTTGATCCTGGTTTGTACAATGCTCTCAATGATATATACTCGGGCTTTGGGTGGCCTGCTATCCCCGGCGATTACATTACCTACCTGACACTTTTTGCAGAAGTAATACCCAGCGAAAACACGGGCAATTACGACCCGTGGCAAAATACCCCAGGGCAAAACGGTTATAGCCAGGAAATATACGACCGCCTGTGCCAGTTTTACTGGCTGGTAGACCAGGGCACAGCCAGTGTTACCTTGCAGGACTATGTAAGCCCTATTAATGAATTTACGTTTGCCGGCTGGCTTGACCAATATGCTACGGCCTGGGGCAGCTTTTTAGATACCCCTGCCTCACTTACACCAGAAGCGCTACAATCGTACTGGAACGATCCTGAATATAACCTGCCCAACTATTCAAATGACGCACCTAACTGGGTTTCATTCAATACCTTTTTTTACCGTCAATTAAATTCAACACAACCCGATGGCTCGCCCATGCGCCCGGTTGCCAATCCCGATGACAATACTATTATCTGCTCGCCGGCTGATTGTACGTTTAAAGCATATTACCAGATTGACCAGGACGGTAATGTAACTGATAATGAGGGCAACCTTACAACATTAACCTTAAAACAAACGCATACCATAGGCAACATCAACGATTTACTTGGCGAGGCAGGGAGCCCGTACGCCGGTAATTTTTATAACGGCACTTTTGTTCACTATTTTTTAAGCCCGTTTGACTATCACCGTTTTCACACACCGGTAAGCGGCACCGTTCTTGACCTGGTAGCAGTACCCGGCAATGTATACCTTGCTGTTAATATTACCGATAACCAGTTTGATGCGCCCGATGCGGCCGAAGATGGATACGAGTTTACCCAGGCCAGGGGCGTACTGGTAATTGACACCAGTACAAGCACATCTAACGTTGGGCTGGTTGCTACCATACCTATCGGCATGGCCCAGGTATCGTCGGTTAATATGTATACAGACACCCTACAGGGGCAACAGGTAGTTAAAGGGCAAGAGTTTGGCTATTTTGCTTTTGGAGGGTCTGATATTATTATGCTTTTGGAACCACCCCTTACTGATTTGAAATTTATAACAAACGTAGCAAACGCCCAGGAACCGTCAAGCTATCAGGATGCTAATGCATTTCACTTCAGATATGGACAGCCTTCTGTTATTATTGTATGATAAATTAACAGGGAGATTTTCGGCGGAATCAATAATTAAAAAAGGCGATCAGTATTTTCACCTGATCGCCTTTATAACGTGTCTGCGATACTGTTGTTAAGATCAATACTTGGGCTAACAACAACCCAAGACTATAGCCGGATACTATTTTTGACGATGTTTAGCACCACACCTACCATTCCTCGCGCCACTCTTCGGTTACGTCACCATCATAGAACAATCCGGCTGCTTCGGCTGCCTTTTGGATAAATTCGGCCAGGTCTTCGCGCTCCATGGTTTCAATAAAGTAGTCATGAGCAATATTCAGCTGATCAAAGCCTTTTACAACGGCTTCAATGGCTTTCCAGATAGTCCGTTCATTGGTGGCGCCCTGTAAAGCGGCAATATAATTATCCAGCAATAAATCTGCTGCGGCAATTGCTTCCTCGGTAAAAAATTCGCTGCCGTCATCTAATTGCGCTTTCCAACCTACTGTCGGCCTTGGGGTTTTTATCGGTTCCATAAGGTTTTGTGGATTTATATGGCCTAAGGTAGTTTAATGAAAGTACTTTTGCAAAACATAATGCAACCGGCCCTGTAGGGCCGATAAAAGCAAGAAGTACAAGCAGTTGTGACCAAACTTATTTTTCTGCAATAAGGATAGCAGTGAATACCGGCCGATATCACTAAGTTAAGAAATTAAGGTAGATTTAATATCGAACACCGAATGTCGATATCGAATAATGAAGGGAAAACTTCGGTGTTGGGCATTCGAAATTCAGTGTTCAATATTATACTTTCTCCTGTTTTCTACAGGTTGGGCCGGTATTGCCATAACGAAACCTGTTCCAGCTGCGGCCGGAATTGCCATTCCATTTCGGGCTTCCCTGCTGCATAAATATTTGTATTAAACATTAATAATTTTTATCAGTAACAATACAAACAAGTGGCAGTCAAAAGAATATTAATACAAATTACCATAACCTGCAAGTTTTGCTGAATTATTATTAAAAATTAACCCATTAATAACACCTATCATGGCCACAAAAGAATCATTCTCTATAAACGGAGACATCCTGCTTAAAAAAGTAAAAGACCTGATTGCCGAAGGCAACATCAGAAAAATAACCATAACCGATCATTCGGGCAAAGAACTCATGACTTTCCCATTGGCTGTAGGCCTTGTGGGTATTTTCCTGGCGCCTGTATTGGCGGCAGTTGGCGCGGTAGCAGCCTTAGTTGGCGAGTGTACCATTACCGTTGAACGGGAAGAACCTAAACAACCAGAAACGGAAGAAAAGGAAGAAATATAATATAGCTATCGTAATTTGGCGGCAAAAAAATGGACATGCCTACAACCTATATTTCGTCGCCAGATTACGTTAACAGCCTTACGTTCGATTATATTGAAACCTATTCGTTTCAGCGCGGCGGCGATTACCAGGTACGGCTCAATGTGATCCTTCCCGAACTTGAGGCGCTTAAAACCCGTAGCGAAAGCGAAACACTCACTTCCGGCGAAGCAGAACGATACACCCATTTGAACAATGTATATCATAAGGTGGGGTCGTACATTATCAACGAAGACGGGCAATTTCATCAATCAGCCATAAAAACAAATACATTTAAACGAGAAAGCCCTGAAGTTGATCGCTTAATAACTATCCTGAATATCCCTGCTGTTAACATCCCCTATTGGATGTGTGCGCCTGTTTACCGCGACGCGGTAGTATTTTATGACAAGGATGGCAATATCATCTCGACACTAAACGTTTGCCTTGGCTGTGAATACATGGCTATCCAACCATCCGAAGAAATACATACGGATGCCGAAGCCTACAGGTTAATAAAACAGTTTTTTATTGATTTAGGACACCAGGTTCAAGATGATTACCCCACGGCAACCTGATCATGCCGGTTATCTGTGTCGAGATTAAAAACAGGCATTTACGCCTTGCGCTTCGATAAAAAGCTAAGGAGCTACTTTATATTACCCGTACTTTTAAGCGCCCAGTACACCAGCACAGGCTGAAAAAAAAGCCTTGCAAACCGTTTACCATCAGTATCTAATCCAAAGGCACTGCGTTTGTTTACATATTGCGAGATATTACCGGGGAATATAGCGATAAAAAAGGCGGCCGCTATTTTACCTGTAGTTGCTTTATATTTTTCGGGAGCCAGTGCCAACGCAGTTCCCAAAGTTATTTCAGCGATACCCGAGTATACAACAGTATCGTCAATTTTTAATGGCACCCAGTCTGGCACTTGCGCCTTAAAAACTTTGCGGGCAAATGTAAGGTGGCTGATGCCTGCAAATATTAGGCCTGTCCCCAATAATATCCGGGCGGCTGTTTTTATGTTTTCGTCTTTCACGGCAGTTTATCTACAATTTGGTTTACTGATACAAATACCATTCCATCTATAAAAATTACCAGCCGGTAATTACCATTTAGGAGCATCTAATTTTCTTCATCAACCTTTGTGCAGCTATACTGTTCTTGATGCATCTTTGCGTAACACGTCAATAGCGCATAAAATATTAACGATATGAACATCCGGCCGGCTACAAAACAAGATTACGATTCAATTTGGGAGATATTCTCGATCGTTATACAAAGCGGCGATACTTATGCTTTTGATCCGGAAACCCCAAAGGCCGATTTAGAAAAATATTGGTTTGGCAACTCTATTCAAACGTTTGTTGCCGAAGGAGATGGCAAAATACTGGGCACCTATATATTAAAACCCAACCAGCCGGGCCTGGGCGGCCACGTTGCCAATTGCGGCTACATGGTGCATCCCGATACCCGCGGCAAAGGTGTAGGCAGCCAATTGTGCCTGCACTCGCTTGAAAAAGCTAAACAACAAGGTTACCGGGGCATGCAGTTTAACTTTGTGGTTTCAACTAACGAAAAAGCCGTAAAGCTTTGGCAAAAACACGGCTTCACCATCATCGGGACCACGCCTAAGGGATTCAGACACCGGCAATTGGGCTTTGTAGATACCTATATCATGTACAGAAACCTGTAAGTTAAACTTATTGTTTGCCTAAAACGGGTGGCGAAGCGCCCAGAACGGTATTCCTTTTATCAACCGGAATCTTTAAAAACGCTTTGTAACTGGTATCCAGATAACTAACAAGGTTAAAAGCCGCGCTAAAATAGTATTTGGTTGATGGGGTATACAGGATCAAAAAATCGTCCATGTCCTTATCTTTCAGTGGCAGGTACTTAGCAATATTTTCGGCGTTAAAAATCTTAGCTATCTCATCCTGTTGCTGCTGGTCTTTTAAAAAGGCGGCCTGCTTAGCTTTTCGTTTTTCGTCTTTTTTAAAGTAATGGAGCCTGATTGCTACGCCACCTTTGTAATACCCGGTTTTTGGATCGCGCTGGTAAACTACCGTTTGGTTATGAAAATCGGGTGCCTGGAACGAGCCTGTGTGTTTGGCTTCTGTTGCCGTAACATTAACCTGGTTAAGCATATTATGCTGCGGTACCAGGAAAACTTCCATTGGTTTATTATCAGTTAGCAGCACAGTATCGGCGCGGTAAAAGCTGCTGCTAAATACCAATACATCGCCTGTTTTCCCTTCAATATTAAATACGCCACTTTTATCGGTAATGAAAACCTTGTGGGTACCCATGTTTTCAACTTTAACGCCTTGTAGGGTTACACGCGTTTTGTTTTCAAACACAACCCCGGTTTGCATAGTTTGCCCAAGCGCCAATGCCGGAATTGAGCCGCTCAGCAGTAATAAAAGTAGATGTTTAAGCATGTTTAAAAATAAACATAAATACGATCTGTAACTGTAACGAAATTACATTTTAACTAAAATTAACATTTAAACATAATTACATATACATCAGATACTTAAAATCCATTTTTATAAAAAAAGGTAATTTTTTAACTACATTTTAATTTAAAAAAGTATCTATATTTGGTTCCAGTTTTAACCAAATACCTCCTGATCTTATTTTGAATATACTGTTACAAAGTTCGGAAACCCTGAGCGGGGGCGAATTGTTAGCTGTGCATAAATTCGCAGTCAAACTATCGGAGCCCATTTTTAGAGTTGGTAAAACCAGTTTTATAAGCACTTGGTTTGCTAAAGTAAACGACCTATTACAGCAGCTAAAACTCAACATGGAGCATATCGCTCAAAGCATGCCCTTTGCTGCGCCATCAAATGCCCGGAGCGAAATTGAACAGGCACAAAACAATTTCAATTTACATAAAACCCATCTGCTCCAAAGTGGCACAAGGTTGCACAGTTACGCGGAATTTAACAGCAATAAAACATACTACAACAAACATCAATATATAGCTGTGCAGGCCGGCACTACAATTACAAAAATTGAAGACCTGGCTGAATCAAATAGAAATAATACCAACTCATTGGTATATGGCGATGTTGGCTGATGTAATATATTTACGCTCCTTACCTTTATTATGGACCAACTTGTTAATGTCAACTCATTTGAGTACAAGTACGAACGACTTGAAAACTCAGAACTTATCGCTATCATACGCAATTCAAGAAATTTTCAGCCTCTTGCTGTTGAAACGGCGTACATCGAACTTCAGCGCAGGGCCCTGCCACCCGAACAACTTAAAGAAATAAATGACGAATTTAATCTTTACCTGAAGCGAAAAGTTACCAAACAAACGCAGGAGTTAAATTCGCCCAAGCCTCAACAAGCAAAAATAGCGCTCGCAAATCAGCAGTTCTTTTCGGCAAAGCGGGTAATCGGCATTATTTCGCTAACGGTGTTAGCAGTGTATTTTATTACGCTTGCCCAGGGTGATACCGCTGTTTTGCGCATGATTACCGAATCCAGTTCGTACCGCCCATCTTTTTTGTTTGTAGTAATACCCTATTTAATGCTGCCATTGGGCGCCATTGGTTTTGGTTTGAGAAAACAATTAGGATGGATAATGCTATCCTGGGCGGTAATGTATAACGCGCTTAAACAGGCTTATTTTTTTAAAAAGGACCTGGATATTAAATTAAATGACCACTATGCCGACATTATATCAACAGACGAAGTTATCCGGAACCTCATTGTTATCAGTTTTTTTGTACTGATATCTGTAATAGTTTGCCTGCCCGGCATCCGCGCCAAAATGAAAACCAGCATACTAACCATGGTGCTAACGATGGTTGCTGCAGTTGGCTTTTTAGCTTTGCAGGTAATGAAGGTTATTTAGTTGGTTGGTGAGTAGTGGTCAGTGGTCAGTGGTCAGTGGTCAGTGGTCAGTGGTCAGTGGTCAGTGGTCAGTGGTCAGTGGTCAGTGGTCAGTGGTCAGTGGTCAGTGGTC
>NZ_FODR01000001.1 GCF_900110415.1 Mucilaginibacter sp. OK283 | reverse complement strand
TACCTCTGAATTAAGCCTTTGCAATAATTGACTCAATTTTGATGTTTCGATTCTTGCGCTTAAAACATTTTTTTGGGCTTAAATTGACGGCTATGCCTCTCGAGAGGGGAATGAAAAATACGCTTGATAATCAACGCATTATAATCATGTCATTATAAGGTACGAAGCAATCCTCTACACGCTAAGCCCTACATTGTTCGGGAGTGCTTCGTTCCTCGCAATGACGGTAGTTTAGAATATTTGCTTAACGATATCCATTGCCTGCCATAACGATTTTTTTCAGGCTTTACCTTATGGCTACTCGCAATTACGATCTTATTTAACTATCCCAACTTACAAACTACAATTCCCCACCGGTTTTATCCCTTCTTTATCCCTTGTTAAAGCCGGTTCGCCATTTTTAAAGGTTACAATCCATATAGTATCGTAATCATCATCGGGCCAATCTATCCCTTTAACTTTAACGCCCAGGGCTTTTATTACCGGTTTTATATAGTTGTGTTCCCAAACAACCAGGATGGTGCCTTTTTTGCCATCCAGGTCATCGGCAAGGTCTTTGGCGTCTTCCTCTTCAAATTTGGTATTAACAGGTATATTATATTTGCTGGCAAAGGGCGAAGCCGTCTGGAACATCCTTGCTCTTGGGGTTGTTTTGCCCAGATGCAATGCAGGTACATAAATTTGAGCGGGTACCCCAAATTTAGCTTTTAAAACTTCCGGAAGTTTAAGGGCACGATTTAAGCCGGCACAGGAAAGGTTATCACCATCAGCAGGCTTCTCAGCATGGCGAATAAAAATCAGTTTCAGATTTTTGTTTTGTGCTTTAACGTTATACGTTACCAGGCACAACAGCAATAAAATTATGGCGGGGAGTACGGCGTATCTTTTCATATAAGGCAAGATACAATTCCTAAAGTGCCGTCAAAAATTTAATCAACCGATACGGTCAATCCTTCTTGCTGAAGAATTTTACGGTAGATCTCCATTTCGGTAAAGGAGCCTTCCAGCACTGCGCATTTGCCTTCGTTGTGTACCTTCCAGGCAATTTTTTCGGCCTGCGGTTCGGAGTAATCCAGGTACTTCATCATACAGTGGATCACATGGTCAAACGTGTTGAAATCATCGTTCCATAATATCAGGCGGTGAACTTCCTTAAGTCCTGCCAGTAATTCTTCGAGGGTAAATGTTTCTTCCTGTGTTTCAGTTGGCATACGTAACTACAAAATTACTCAAAAACAATAATAAAAATAGTAAAATCGTGTTCAATTCACTTAAAAATCATACCCCAACGGCGTGCCTGCTACACGCCGGACAATCTAAACAACATGAAAAAAATCGCCGTTTGTATTATTATCCCATTAGCAGTTCAAGTATTTGCCACTGCCACGGCAAACGCTCAGGCGCCAAAAAACGGTCCGGTGAGGCTACTACCACCACCAACAACCATCAAAATAGACGGTGATGACAAGGATTGGGGCGATAGCCTGCGCTACTTTAACGAAGACCGGAAACTAAACTATGCTTTGGCTAATGACCAGACAACCCTTTACGCTGCCATCAAAATAACCGATAAAATGGATCAGATGCGCACGCTGAATGCCGGCATCACCCTAAGCATTGATACCAAAGGCAAAAAGAAAGAAAGCTTTTCGCTCACCTTCCCCTTAGCCGAACCGGGCAGCAAACCCGATTTTAGCAAACGCCCCGACGACAATACCGAAGTTACCCAGCAAGACCGCGACGATTTGCAGCGCGAACGCATAACCAAATTACGCGACATTAAAGTAGTTGGTTTTAAAGATATCGAAGGCGACATGATCACCACCTCGAATACCTACGGTATCAAGGCGGCCATTGATTACGATGCCGAAGGTAACCTCATTTATGAAATGGCGATACCCCTAAGTTTTTTCCATGCCGATGACCAGTTTAAGACCGAATGGGCTTTCAATTTTAAAATAAACGGCATCCAAAAACCAAAAGGTGACGGAACGGAAAACAATGGTGAACGGCAAGGTGGCAGCATGGGCGGCGGAGGTGGTCGCGGAGGACGTGGCAGCGGTATGGGAGGTGGCGGCGGACGTGGAGGCAGGGGCGGTCGTGGAGGAGGCATGGGCGGCGGCGGTGCCGAAGGCAGCCGCAGCGAGCTATCCAAATCAACCGATTTTTGGGAAAAGTTTTACCTCAATAAAAATTAAGGATTAGTTATCGGGTTTGGGTTTAAGCCGATGAAAACCGACCAAAACCCAGGCCTATTTTTTAAACTGTGCCAGTATCTCGGGTATTAGTTTTAATACCCACTGGTTGTACATTTTGGCAGATGGATGCAGCCTATCGTTAGCCAGAAGGCTGAGGTCAAACGCGGCTTGTTTTGATATGCCGGTAATATCAACATAAATAACCCCTGCCTTTTTGCTTTCATCCAGGTTAATGGCGTTAAACTTGTCTATATCGGGTCCAATCAACGCATCATTTCCATTGGCAAAGGGTGTTACGCCATAATCCGGGATAGATAAAACAAATACATGCTTTTTATTGCCTTTTGCAAACTTGATAGCCGTGTTTAAAACCGCTGCAAATTTAATACGGTAGTTATCTTTACTATAGCCTCCGTACTGGTCGTTAACACCAATGAGTAAGGTTACAAAATCATAAGTTTTATCATTGATAGTGCTGTTTTTGATGGCATCTATCAGTTGGTCGGTTATCCAGCCGGTACGGGCTATAATTGTCGGTTCGGTTACTTTAAACCCTGGCAGAACGGCTGCAAGCTGATAAGGGAACGACTCTGAAGCCGTTACAGACTGCCCGATGGTATATGAATCGCCCAGGGCAAGGTAGCTCAGTGTATCGGTTGCTACACTGATTACCGGTACAGTATCTGTTGATGCTGGAATGGGGCCGCTATTAATATTTTGCATCGGGTCGGTCTTTTTTGAGCATGCGGTTAGCGTGCTTATCGAAAATAAAATTAAAAACAGTGCTTTCATGACAACATCTCCATATCAAACAATACGGAAATGTGGTGTTTAAGGATTTCTTTTACTTCATTTATATTTACCTCGTAGCCAAGTTCCTGCTGCATCGAGGTTACTGCTTTATCATCAATGCCGCAAGGCACAATGTTTTTAAAATAATCGAGGTTGGGGTTTACGTTAAATGCCAGGCCATGCATGGTTACCCAACGGCTGCAGCGCACACCCATAGCGCAAATTTTGCGGGCCTTGTCGTTATCGGCATCAAACCAAACACCGGTGTAGCCTGGGTAACGGCCGGCCTTTAAACCATAATCGGCCAGGGTTAATATCACAGCCTCCTCCAGCGTACGCAGGTATAGGTGGATATCAGTAAAAAAATTATCAAGGTCCAATATCGGGTACGATACTATCTGCCCCGGGCCATGATAGGTAATATCCCCACCCCGGTTAATAGTATAGTAAACGGCCTGCTTTTCTTTCAGCCCGGCTTCATCCAATAGTAAATGTTCGGGTTTGCCACTTTTGCCTAAGGTATACACATGAGGGTGTTCGCAAAAAACCAGGTAATTGAAGGTTTCATCGGCTTCAAAAGGCTCAAATGTATTTGCCGGCACCAGGGCTTTAGCTGCCTCGGCATAGGCCAACTCGTTATTGCGGTTATCCAGTTTGGTTTTTACAGTTGCCGAAAACAGGTCTTCCTGCCTGTCCCAGGCCCGCTGGTAATCTATGAGGCCCCAATCCTGGAAAAATACTTTCTTGTTTTTCATCACCTATCCCCTTTTACGTAGCCAATCATATAATCGGCGTATTGCATATAGCCAACTGTGTAGTCCAAATTAAGTTCATTTTTATGCAAATTGGCATTCAGCACGCCATGGTGTTCAAAGTTAAAAGGCTCTAAAAAAATGTTATCGACAAATGATACCTCTTTTTGTCCGTTGCATTTATAAACGGCTTCTTTGGCACACCAGCATACATACAGGTGTTCTATCTTTTTATCATCGCCAATAAAAGCAAGTTCGTCAGGGCGCATAAACTTAGCGGCTATGCGTTCAACTTTTTCTTTTATCTGCTCAATATCAATTCCCACTTTATGGGTTTTGCTAATCATCACAGCGGCATAATCAAACGAATGGCTCAGCGAAATATGGTATGGCAGGTTTACCAGGTACGGCTTACCATGCGCGTCAACCTTGCAATCAATATATTCATCAGTGCTCAGCATTTTGCGCAACAATACGCGGGTACCAAGCCAATGCAGGTAGCGCTTACTGTGGCTTAGTTTTTCAACATAAGCTTTCTCATCTTCATCTAATTGCAATTGTTTATACAGGTCATCCGCCTGCTCCTCTATTTTCCAGAGTGCAAACTCAGTATCATCATCAATACGCTGCCGGTACGCTATCGCCATAAAAGTAAAATTGCAAAATCGGACGCAAACTTATGCCAAATAAATTTAATTATAATAATTGCCATATCATATTCATAAACGATTGATTTTTAATTAACTGTATACCAAATTCCATTCAACAATCAATTTCAACAATGTTTGATTGTTTATTGTTGCCTGTTGCGGTAATTAGTCATATTTTCGCCCCTCATCAAATTTGGCTATGATATTATCTGATAAGCGCATCCTCGAAGAAATAGAAAAAGGAACCATCATTATTGAACCATTTGCGCGCGAGAAGCTTGGCACCAATTCCTATGATGTGCATTTGGGTAAACACCTGGCTACTTACCGCGATAGGGTACTTGACGCCAAAAAACATAACGAGATTGATGCCTTTGAGATACCCAAAGAGGGTTTTGTACTACAACCCAATACCCTTTACCTGGGCGTAACGGTAGAGTATACCGAAACTCATAAACATGTACCTTTTTTGGAAGGAAAATCGAGCACCGGGCGCTTGGGTATTGATATACACGCCACAGCCGGCAAAGGCGATGTTGGTTTTTGCAATACCTGGACGCTGGAAATTTCATGCGCCCAACCCGTGCGCGTATACGCCGGCATGCCCATTGGGCAGCTGATATATTTTGCCGTTGAGGGCGAAATTGAAACCCTGTACAATACCAAAAACAACGCCAAATACAACAACCCTACTACCCGCCCGGTTGAAAGCATGATGTGGAAGAATAAGTTTTAGTACGTTGTAAGTTATACGTGATACGTCGTACGTTTTTTTTAGGGCTAATTAGCCTTTAGTCGTAAGAAACATTTTCGCTTTTTTTTCTGACGGATTAAACCTTTACCTAAACCAACAGTCAAACCGCCAACAATCCAAAACCTCTACCTATGAAAACCCAAAACCTCCATAACTTTAAACACAGTTTTATCAAAGTAAAACTTATAACGTAGCACGTAAAACCTAAACCATTTTTCGAGCCTTCCCTCCCGTAACACACTTGTTATAATATTATTATAATATTTTCCGTAGATTGAAAATTATTTACCTGATGAAAAACAAACATCTTTTTGCCGGTTTATTGATAACTGTAATCGCTACAGCTATTTTGGGTTTCAAAGGCCCGGGCGAAGAACTGCTGCGCAAAATGGTCGACCAGCTTGATAAATGGCGGGCGGAGCATCCGCAGGAAAAAGTTTACCTGCAATTTGATAAGCCCAGCTATGCCATTGGCGATGATATCTGGTTTAAGGCGTACGTAACCATCGGTAATAAACACCAGCTTTCGGCATTAAGCGAAATTTTGAATGTAGACCTGATTGATGAAAATGACTCTGTAAAACGCAGCATCAAACTACCACTAATTAGCGGCCTGGCCAATGGCGATTTTGCCCTTGCCGATTCGATGCAGGAAGGCACCTACCGCGTCCGCGCTTATACCAACTGGATGCGTAACGAAAGCGATGCTTATTTTTTTGATAAAACCATCACTGTTGTAAATAGCATCAGGAATGATGTTTTTACTAAAACGGCGTTTACCTACACCACCCAAAACGGCAAACAAAAAGTAAACGCGCTTATCACTTACAGCAATATCAATGGCGAACCTTACGTGGCTAAAGAAGTAGGCTACCAAATACAGCTAAATGGCAAAAACATTTTTAAAGGCAAAGGCATTACCGACGATAAGGGCAATATTAATGCAAGCTTTATAAATACCACTAATGATTTAGCTGCCACGGGGCAAATTCTAACAACCATCAAATACGCCGACAAGAAAACAGCCGATAAAACGATCGCAATAAAAGCAGTATCTAATAAAATTGACGTTCAGTTTTTTCCCGAAAGCGGCACCCTGGTTAACGGGGTAAACTCAAAAATAGCATTTAAAGCAGTTGGCGCCGATGGTTTGGGCGTAGATATTAAAGGAACCGTAGCCGATAACCAAAACCAAATGGTTACAGCCTTTAACAGTACCCACCTAGGCATGGGCGTTTTTAAATTTGCACCATCTGCAGGAAAAACCTATAAAGCGCATGTTACTTATCCTGATGGCTCCGAAGGGGTGTTTGATTTACCCGGGGCCGTTGATAATGGCTATTCTTTGGCTATAGATAATTCCGCTGATGACGACATAGAGGTTACAATACTGCCAGGTAAAGACCTGCTAAATAGCGCCACCCCGGCAACCAGCCTTTTGTTGGTGGCCCAGGTGGGCGGCCTGATTTATTATGCAGGCAACAGCCCCAACGGAGGTAAAACGTTTACAGCAACTATACCCAAAAGCAAATTTCCATCGGGGATTGTGCAATTTACCCTATTCTCGGACAAGGGCGAACCGCTAAACGAGCGCCTGGTGTTTGTTAAAAACAATGATGATTTAAAACTTTCGGTAACCAGCGACAAGCAAAAATACGTCCCGCGTGAAAAAGTGACCATCAGCCTGAATGCCAAAAATACCGAGGACAAGCCGGTAAGCGCCAGTTTTTCGGCCGCGGTTATCGATCTGTCGAAAGTTTCGGTTGATGAAACGGCAGAAGAAACTATCCTATCAAATATCCTGCTTTCGTCCGATTTGAAAGGATATATCGAAAAACCGGGCTATTATTTTCACAACGCGAACGCAAATGCACAGGCCGACCTGGATGTGCTGCTCATGACGCAAGGCTATCATCGTTTTGAATGGAAGAAAATACTGAATGATAGTTTTAACCCAATAGTTTATAAACCCGAAAAAACATTGCAGGTATCCGGCCATTTAAAAACCCTTTGGGGCAAACCTGTCGTAAGGGGTAAAGTAACGTTATTCACTACAGCGGGCGGTGTTTTTATGATTGATACGGTATCTGACGATAAGGGTAACTTTGTTTTTAAAGATCTTGTTTTCAGGGACAGCATCCGGTTTGTAATACAGGCGCGCACCGCTAAAGACCGCAAAAACCTGGAAATTGAACTGGATAATATTGCGCCGCAAGCCACAGGCAAAAACAAAAATGCTCCCGATATACAGGTAAACATCAGCGATGGCCAGGCTATTTACCTTAAAAACAGCAAAAGCAAGTTTAACGAGGATATTAAATATGGGCTTGGCAACCATACTATTGTTTTAAAAGAAGTATTTATAAAGGACGTAAAGAGCAAAAAAGACCTTGTTAAAAACTCCAACAATTTAAATGGCCCCGGCAACGCCGACCAGGTACTTACTTACAAAGATTTTGAGAACATGGGCGGAAACTTTGTCTCTTCCTTACAAATGAAAATATTTGGGGTGACTTTTAGAAATGGAGTCCCTTACTCAACCCGCAGCCAAAACCAGCCGATGACCGTTATGGTTGATGGAATGCAGGTTGATGGAGATTATTTAAATACTTTATCTACAAATGACGTAGGAAGTGTTGAAGTTTTACGCACCATAGGCAATACGGCAATTTATGGCTTTCGTGGTGGAGGTGGCGTTTTGGTTATCACGACAAGGCGCGGCGGCGATGGCTCTGTTTACAACCGCTATGCACCGGGTGTTGTAACCTATGCACCAAAGGGATATTACAAAGCCCGCGAATTTTATTCGCCGGCGTATGACGACCCTAAAACTAATACGCAGATGCAGGATTTACGCTCAACCATATACTGGAAACCTAATATTATAACGGATAAAGATGGCAATGCCACGTTTTCTTTCTTTAATGCAGATGCTAAAGCCACTTACCGCATTTTAATTGAAGGAATTGACGTTGAGGGTAACCTTGGCCGGCAGGTTTATACCTATAAGGTGGAGTAAACCGGGTTGGTAGCAGTTAATTATTGCGTGCCCCCTCAACTATTGCATTTATTGTTTTTTATGAAACTTAGCCTAACCTTCATTTTCCTGTTTACTTTATTTTGCGCATTGAACGGCTTTGCCCAAACCGATTCGGCGTTTTTGGCCCGCACCATTAATGCGCTCGAAAAATATTCATCGGCAAACCCGGTAGAGAAGGTTCATCTGCATTTTGATAAACAGGGGTATATGCCTGGCGATACCATTTGGTTTAAGGCCTATGTGGTAACCGGCGAAAACCACTCCTTGTCGTCAATCAGCAACGTGGCGTATGTTGAATTACTTACAGCAAAAGATTCGGTAATAAGCCGGATGGCCTTGCCTTTAAGCTCGGGCATAGGCTGGGGCGATATTGCCTTACCCGCCTTGTTAAAAACGGGTAAATATCAAATGCGGGCCTATACCAATTGGATGCGTAACGATGATCCGGCTTATTTCTTTAGCCAACAGATAAGTATAGGCGATTTACAAACGGTAAAAGCAAAAAAACAAAATATAACGGCTAAGCCCGATGTGCAATTTTTCCCGGAAGGAGGCATGCTAATTAACGGCCTGCGATCAAAAGTAGCTGTAAAGTCGTTAGACGAAAAAGGGCTGGGCGAAGACCTGGAAGGATTAGTAACAGATAATGACGACAATGAAGTAGCCGAATTTAAAACCCGGCATTTAGGAATGGGGGTATTTGCCATTACGCCGGCAACAGGCAAACTTTACAAGGTTAAAATAACGTGTAAAAATGGCAACCGGTATGCCTTTGATTTACCAAAAGCGCATGACGAAGGTTTTGCCATCGCCATTAATAATACACAGGCCGATAGTTTAAGTGTACGCATAGTTGCCTCAAATAAGCTATTTGAAACTCAAAAAAGCGCAGGCTATTACCTGCTTGCACAGTCGGCTGGTAAAATTTGTTACACAGCCGCATTCAGGCTGGCGGCACAAAGCTTCAATACGGTTATTGATAAAAAACGTTTCCCAACAGGGATAACACGATTTACACTATTTGCTGCAAATGGCGAGCCGCTTAATGAACGCGTAGTCTTTATCCAAAATAACCATGCACTCAAACTCAGCGTAACATCGGCAGGCAAAACTTCTGCAGCCAGGCAAAAAGTAAAATTTAGCTTAGATGCCAAAACTGCCGACGATAGCTATACTACAGGAAGCTTTTCGGTATCTGTGATCAACGAAGATTTTACACCTGTGGATGAATTGTCAGAAAACACGATCCTGAATAATTTGCTGCTTACTTCGGATATTAAAGGATATATCGAGCAGCCCAACTACTACTTTACTGATATAACCGATAAAACCCGGGCCGACCTGGATATATTAATGCTTACGCAGGGTTATCGTCGTTTTGAATGGAAACAGGTATTAGCTGATAAGCACCAGCAACCGGTATTTGAAGCCGAAAAATCATTACAGATTTCCGGATATGTAAAAACTTTAGATGGCAAACCGGTACCCAACGGCAAAGTAAAGCTGTTAACAACCAAAGCTGGCATTTTCATGCTGGATACCGTAACCAATGAAAACGGAAAATTCAGCTTTAACAGGCTGCCTGAGGATAGCGCAAGGTACGTGATACAAGCACGCACCGATAAGGATAAAAAAAATGTAATGGTTGTGCTTGATACCTTATCCGGTTATAAATCATTTGCGTTTAGAAACGCACCCGGCGAAAAGGATACAATAAAAGAATTAACTGCTTACCAAAAGCAGGTTAAACAACAACTAAAATTAAGTTTAGACAAGCGCACTATACAACTTAAAGAAGTGGTGATAAAAGACAAAAAGGATACGCCAAAAGACATTTTTAGCCATGCAGAACACCCCGACCAGGTGATAAATGATTTTCCGAAAGAGCCGACCGGAGAAAGCCTGAGCACTTTTTTGGGCGTACGCCTACGCGGTATCGAGATGAGGAGCTCGGCAGAAGGCGCTTCGTTTTATACCGCACGGTCTATAGCTAAATATTACCCAAACCCGCCGCCAATGATGGTAAAGCTTGACGGAAGTATTATTGACCCGGCCATTTTTAGTGCCCTTTTACTGACAGATATTGAAAGTGCCGAAGTAATCAGAACAACCGGGCAAATGGATATGACAACAGGCGCAAGGGAAGTACTTTACCTCATTTCCAGGAAACATTCCGGCACCGCAATTAAACCATCAACACCGGATGTTATCACATACCAATCAAACGGATTATACAAGGCAAGGGAGTTTTATTCGCCCAAATATGATAAGATCAATGAAAGCGACTCAAAGCCCGATTTGCGTACAACCATTTATTGGAACCCAACCATTATAGTCGACAAAGCCGTTGCCGAATTTGAGTTTTTTAACGCCGATACCAGGGGCACTTACCGCGTAACCGTGGAAGGAATTGATGCCGACGGTAATTTGGGCCGGATAGTTTACCTGTATAACGTTGAGTAATAAACACCCCCACTGGAATTCTGATAAGATAACTGCTATTTCAATACACCAGGCACAAATATTTTTTGATTCGCCTCCATTGCGCAATCAGTTTAGTGTTAACCATGTTTAAATACAATAGATTGATTATTAGATATTTATGAAAAGCATATCTGAAATGTGTTAAGTTATGTTAACCCAATTAGATGCGTTTGACCTGATACACAACTCCCCCTTTAGGGGGCCAGGGGCTTAACACTCCGGCAAGCTGATAGGGATATTAATAGCCAGCCCGCCATCAGATGTTTCTTTATACTTGGAGTTCATATCAAGCGCGGTTTGCCACATGGTTTTTACTACGGCATCCAGGCTTACCTTGGCTTTTTCGGGATTGCTTTGTAAAGCTAACTGCGATGCCGTGATGGCTTTTATGGCCCCCATGGTATTTCTCTCGATGCAGGGGATTTGTACCAGGCCGCCAATAGGGTCGCAGGTAAGGCCAAGATGATGTTCCATGGCTATTTCGGCAGCCATGAGTACCTGCCGTTGGGTGCCACCCAAGCATTCTGTTAATGCGGCAGCAGCCATAGCAGATGAAACACCAATTTCGGCCTGGCAACCACCCATGGCTGCCGATATGGTGGCGCCTTTTTTAAAGATGCTCCCAATTTCGGAAGCCGTCAGCAAAAATTGGATGACTTTTTCATCAGTGTTACCCTCGCAAAAAACAATATAGTATTGTAATACAGCAGGGATAACGCCGGCAGCGCCGTTGGTTGGCGCGGTTACTACCCTACCAAAAGAGGCATTCTCCTCGTTTACAGCCAACGCGAAACAACTCACCCAATCCAATATATTTTTAAAACTATCGCCTGTTTGCCTTATAGCGGTAATCCATTCATCGTAGTTACTGTAAGGCCTGTTGTTTATTAGTTTTGCATTCAGTTTAAAGGCACGCCGGGCCACATTTAAACCGCCGGGTAACTGGCCTGTGGTATGGCAGCCGCGGTACATACACTCTTTTAAAGCCTTAAAAATATTCAGCACACCTGCACGGGTTTCCTGTTCAGTACGCCACGCCAGCTCATTCTCCATCACCACTTCCGAAATCCGAAGGCCTGTTTTTATACACCAGTGCAATAAATCGGCAGCAGTATCAATCGGGAACGGCAGATCGACCTCGTGTTTTGATTGGGCGGATGCGCCATCCTTAACCACAAATCCTCCGCCTATGGAGTAATACGTTTCGGACACCGCTTTGCCATTACTCAAAAACGCCTGGAAAGTAACCGCGTTGGGATGAAAAGGCAAACTTTCGTTAAACAAAAACAACAGGTCGTTAATTACCGAAAATTCAATTTCTTTAATTCCACCTAAAATCAATTTATGTGATGTAGTGATGTGGTTAATTTTAGGGGTAATCTTGTCAACCTCAAAAGTTACAGGGTCATCTCCGCTCAAGCCGAGCAAAATAGCGATATCGGTACCATGGCCCCGGCCCGTTTTGGCTAAAGAGCCATAAAGCAGTATTTGTACCTGGTTAACAAGCGGCAGCACCTCCTGCTGTTGCAACGATAATACAAACTGCTGGGCAGCGCGCCACGGCCCAAGGGTATGCGAGCTTGACGGCCCTATCCCTATTTTAAACATATCAAATACCGAAATTTGCTCCCTTACCATCGGCATCAAATTTAAAAATAATAAGCTAACTAAGCTTTGTAATAAATATGATGGAGTGCTTAATTTTTATTTAAAAAATTTATATTTTGCAGGAACTTAAAAACTTACAAAAAACTCAAAACCTTAAAAAATGGAAAATTACGATTCTTCGTCGGCAGCGTCTGTGGGTGTTGTTATGGCTCTTCTCGGCATGATGTTTATTCCTATCTTGATCATGGCGGTTATCCAGGCCGTAGGAAAATGGAAAATTTATGAAAAAGCCGGAAAACCAGGTTGGGCAGCATTAATTCCGATTTACAGCACAATAGTTACCCTCGAAATTATCGGTAAACCAATCTGGTGGATTTTCCTTATCATATTCCCTTGTACAAGTCTTATTTTCTTTATATGGTCAACTAACTTATTAAGTAAAAGCTACGGCCAAAGCGAAGGTTTTACCATAGGCTTATTACTATTGCCATTTATATTTTATCCAATACTCGGCTTTGGTAATTACCAATATATTGGCCCTGCTGGTGCTGGTTTTGCGGGTTTTCAACCATATGATCCTTCAAAAGATTATCAGGATCCGTTTAACCCTAATACGCCGCCGCAAGCTTAATGCTGCCCAATTTTATCACATTACAATTATTTTGCAGTCTGTTGGGTTTTATCCACTGGCTGCAAAATCATTTAATACCCTGTCCGTTTAAATATTTCACCGGTATTGATTGCCCCGGATGCGGCTTTCAGCGTTCGGTAATTGCCCTTGTACAAGGCGATTTAAATAAAAGCTTCACGTCATACCCTCCTGCCATCCCTCTCCTTTTATTTTTTGCCTACGGTATTGCAGATAACTATTTTAAGCTCGACACCAAAAAATCAGCGGTAAAAAAAACACTGTTTATGATTGTTGGCAGTATAGTGCTTATTAGCTATTGCATCAAAATGTACAGCCTTTACCGGCATTATAGTACATCTGCCTGAGCTACAATGTGGCTGTAATCTTTTATAATGGTTTGCAAAAACAACATATCGTTCATTTCGGCTGGCGGTGTTATCCCTAAGAGGTTTTTGATACGTTGTGCCATATTAAACACCAGCACGCTGTTACGATTTTTAATATAGCTATTTATTACCTCATTTATCAATTCAATATCTTTATCATTAAGGCTGGCAGCGGCAGCAAAAACCGGCTGATAATCATCGGCAGAGGGGCTAAAAGCTATATTGTTGATTTTTGTGCGCGCCTGGGTGCGGATGAGTGTTGTACCGGCAACCATATCGCCCACTCGCTGCGATTTATCGGATACAGCAACACTTATCAACCCACACAAATGCATAGTGCCCGGGAAAAAATCAATAATCCTGAACAGCCAGCGCAGCAAGTATTGGCTAAACCGGGGCCGGGCACCGTCAAGGCTTATCACCTTTATTTTCATGATGCGCTTGCCAACACTTTGCCCATTCATGGCAATTTCGCAAGCCAAATCATAAAACACGTATAGCGATGCATATATAATAACCAAAACGCCAATTAGCGCGCCTTCGGAGTTTAGGATGTTTAACATCGACATTACGATCATGGCAGCAATGAATATCACTATAAACATGGCCATGTCAATCAGGTAAGCAACAATACGTTCGCCCAGGCCGGCAACTTCGTAGTCAATATCAATGTTTTGTGATGTGGTTATCCTTATAGTTTGCATATCATCAAATATAAACGCTAATTATGTTTTTTTTAGTTGTTATATATCGCATTTGTAATTATTTTAACAAAATATTTCAATGTTGGATAACTGATGCGCGAACCTCTTTTTGTAAAACAAAACGCTGCCAAATGGAGCAGCTTTGAACAATCGCCAACGGACGATCCTGATGAGCTTGCCGAAAGGTTTATCCAAATAACCGACGACCTTGCTTACGCCAAAACATTTTATCCAAAATCAAAAACCACGGCCTACCTTAACGGGCTGGCAGCAGGTTTACATCAATCCATCTACAAAAACAAGAGTGAAAAAAGCAACCGTTTCTTAACCTTTTGGAAATACGAGTTGCCCATTTTGTTTAAAACCTATCAAAGGCCGTTGCTATACTCATTTATATTTTTCATCATATTTTGCTCGATAGGTGCACTATCGGCAAAATATGATGAAAACTTTGTGCGCCTTATTTTGGGCGACAGTTATATAGACATGACCAATGCAAACATTGCCAAAGGCGACCCGTTTGGCGTGTACAAACAAGGTGGCGAAACATTGATGTTTTTGGCTATAGCAGCCAACAACATCTATGTATCGCTGGTTACGTTTGTAAGCGGCGTTATATTTTCTGTCGGCTCAATTTACTTCCTTTTCCGTAACGGGCTGATGCTGGGCTCGTTCCAATACTACTTTTTCAGTAAGGGGTTGGGTATAAAATCAATCCTTGTGGTGTGGATTCATGGCACTTTAGAGATTTCAGCAATCATGATAGCCGGTGCTGCCGGCATTATTTTAGGGAATAGCCTTTTATTCCCCAAAACCTTTTCCCGTATGGTATCCTTAAAAAGAGGGGCTAAAGACGGTATGAAGGTGGCCGTTGGCATAGTACCTATTTTAATTGTTGCCGCTTTTTTTGAAGGCTTTGTTACCCGCCATACCGAAATGCCTGTTTGGCTTAGTGTTAGCATTTTAACTTCGTCATTATTGTTTATCATTTGGTATGTAATTATATACCCCAATAAAATTTATAAAACCCTAAACCACTATGCAACCAAAAATTGAATTAGCTAAAACCCGCGATTTTGGCGAAATAATAAGCGACACGTTTCTTTTTATTAAACAAAACCTAAAGCCCCTGCTTAGTTACTTTTTTACGTTTTGCGGTATTTTTATAGTAGCAGCAACCATTAGCGCTTGCCTGATGCAGCTAAAAATGACCACTAATTTTAATAACCTTTCCAGCGGGGCTTATTCTAACCAATACGCGCCATCCTTTTTTAATTTTTTGGGAACCGAGTTTGTGTTAACTATGGTGTTTACCCTGTTAAGCATTACGGCCATAATGGTTACTGTTTTTTGCTATATGGCTTTGTATAAAGAGAAGGGCAACCAGGTGCCTGGAGCCGAAGAGATGTGGGGTTATATCAAATTTTATTTTCTAAAAATATTAGGCAGCTCAATATTGATCAACCTCCTACTGGCGGTTGGTTTTGTATTCTGTTTGATCCCTGGTATATACATGTCTCCTATCCTGGCATTAGTGGCCCCTATAATGATCATGGAAAACACCAGTTTTGGCTACGCTTTTAACCGCAGTTTTGTTTTGATAAAGGAAAACTGGTGGGCAACTTTTGGCGCATTGGTAGTTACCTGGATAATATTCTCGGTGTGCCGTGCAATTATCGTTGTGCCAGTTAGCATTGTTAATGCTATCAGTTTAGTAACCCATGTTAAAGGGGGTGCACATTTTTCAATAGCTGCTGCAGTAATTGGCGCGGCACTTCAGCAAGTGTGCCAGGTATTTATTATTATACCCGTAGTTAGCCTTTCCCTTTGCTATTTCAATTTAACCGAAAGTAAAGATGGCACCAGCCTATTAAACAGGATAAACCAGGTGGGCACAATAACGCCCGAGAATGATTTACCGCTTGAAGAATATTAATATGCTGCGCCTGCTCTGCTTTATATTTTTTTCATTCGCTATTCCCGTTCATTCAGTTAAAGGTGTTGTTCCTGCTAAAAAGAGCACGAAACCTTTAATACTGAAGCTGGACACCCAACAGGTAAATGTGCGGCACCTGGATAGCGCAGCTATTAAAGCCTACAGCAAACTTCCCGAGTTTAAATACGATGAAGAAATACAAAAAGACCCATCATGGTGGACACGCTTTTGGCATTGGTTTTGGACCTGGCTTAAAAACCTGTTTAAACCAGCAAAAATTTCGGATAATAAAGTGAACCCGTTTTTCCAGGTGCTGTTATATGTACTGCAGTATCTTTTCATAGGCGCAGGGCTTGCGGCTGTGGTGTTCCTGGTTCTTAAACTGGCCGGTATCGATTTACTGCATGTGTTCAGGCGCAAATCAATGGGGGCGAATTTGCCCTACCAGGAATCGTTGGAAAACATCCACGACATCAATTTTGACGACGAATTGGAGCGAGCCATCGCGCAGCACAATTACCGCCTGGCTGTAAGGCTGCTGTATTTAAAATGCTTAAAGCAGCTGAGCGATGCAGAGCTTATTAAATGGCAAATTGATAAAACAAACAATGCCTACATCAATGAATTAACCAACCCCAATCAGCGCCAGGTATTTAAAACCCTAACACTACAGTTTGAATATATTTGGTATGGCGAGTTTGGCATTGATGCCTCCGTTTTTAAAAACATCAGTACATTATTTACAGATTTTAAAAAGGAGATATCATGAAGGATTTTAAAATCTATATTTCAATTGCCAGCATCCTGCTCATAGTATACCTTGTTGCGCAGTACAATAAGCCCAACGCTATTAACTGGCAATCAACACTTGCCAAAAACGATAAAATTCCGTTTGGTACTTATATTTTGCATAACCAGCTTGAAAAGCTTTTTCCCGGCGCCGAAATTGTCAATACCAACAAATCTATTTACAACGTTTTCCATAACGATAGCCTGCAGCAGGGCAATTACATCATTATAGCCAAAAACATAAAGCTCAATAAATTTGATTTTGACGAAATGATGAAATACGTCAAAGCAGGCAACTCGGTGTTTATGTCGGCATTTAATTGGAGTGGCTACCTTGCCGATTCGCTAAAAATTGAGTCGCAGGCCGAGTATGCTAAACATAACGTATCTTTTAATTTTGTTAACAGCAAATTACGGGCTCAAAGTAACTACCTGTTTAACCGAGATATTGCAAACCAATATTTTAGCAGTCTTGATACAGCCAAAGCAACCGTTTTGGCTCAAAATTATGCCAACCACTGCACTTTTATGAGTTACAGTTTTGGCAAGGGGCACCTGTATTTATGTGCTACACCCGACTTATTCACCAACTACAGCCTATTAACCAGGCAAGGATCCGACTTTGTCGAAAAAGCATTCTCCTACCTACCGGCTACCGGCCATTTGTATTGGGACCAATTTCAAAATGGCGATATCCCTGAAGATCTTTCACCATTAAGGGTATTTTTTGCTAACCCAGCTTTGCAATGGGCATATTACCTGAGCCTTTGCGGTATTTTAGTTTTTATTTTTTTCGAAATGAAACGCCGCCAGCGGGTTATACCGGTAGTAGAGCCTTTACAAAATTCGACCCTGGAGTTTGTAACTGTTGTAGGGCAGGTTTATTATGAAAAACGCGACAATGCCAACATAGCCCACAAAAAAGTGATTTATTTATTGGAGCATTTCAGAGACTATTACCGCCTTAAAACCAACAAACTTGATAATGAATTTATAGATACTTTATCAAAAAAAACGGGCGTAGCCATCGAATTTATTACCGACCTGGTGCATTCGGTAATTTTTGTAGGTGCGCAACACCATGTTACCGACCATGAATTAATTAGATTAAATAAACTTATAGAGAAATTTTACAGCCAAACCGGACACAATGGAAAATGATTTTTTTGAACAACGAACTGATATGAGCAGGTTAAGCCTGGCTGTTGACCAGATAAAAGCTACACTGGGTAAAATTATTGTGGGGCAAACTGTTTCTATCGACTTGCTGATAGCTGGCATACTGGCTGATGGGCACATTTTGATTGAAGGGGTACCCGGAGTAGCCAAAACACTCACCGCCAAACTTATTTCAAAAGCTATTGATGCCAAATACTCCCGCATTCAGTTTACTCCGGATTTGATGCCATCAGATATATTAGGTACTTCTGTATTCAATCCTAAATCAACTGAGTTTGAATTTAAGCAGGGACCTATATTTGGCAATATCATCCTGATAGATGAAATTAACCGCGCACCGGCAAAAACACAATCGGCTTTGTTTGAGGTGATGGAAGAAAAGCAGGTTACCATTGACGGACATACCTATAAAATGCAGGAGCCCTTTACTGTATTAGCTACCCAAAACCCGGTTGAGCAGGAAGGTACCTACCGCCTGCCCGAAGCACAACTGGATAGATTTTTATTTAAAATAGAAATTAAATACCCGTCGCTGGAAGAGGAAATAGCTATAATTACCCAACAGCATCAGCAAAAAAACACAGATCAGTTAAACAATATTACTCCTGTATTATCGGCTGGAGAAATTATATCTTTAAGGCAACAGGTACGGGCTTTGCATGTTGAGCGCAAGCTGTTGGAATTTACAGCTAAAATTGTTTTTGAAACCCGCAACCATAAATCATTATACCTGGGTGGTTCACCGCGGGCTTCGCTGGCTATGATTAGCGCGGCTAAGGCACTGGCAGCCATTAAAGGGCGCGATTTTGTTACTCCCGATGATATTATTTATGTCGCAGCCCCGGTATTAAGGCACCGGGTAATGCTTACGCCCGATAAGGAAATGGAAGGCCTGAGCCCCGACGATGTAATTGGGCAAATTATTCAAAAAATAGAGGTACCACGATAACCCATTTTTTGTGAAAAACATTTACGGCCTGTTTTACAAAGATCTTTTTTTAACCAACCGCCTGTTTACCGGTTTGGGAATAAGCGTGGTAGTGTTTGTGCTATCATTCTTTTTTCCCTGGCTTGGGGTAATACCGGCATTGGTTTTCTGGGCGTTGGTATTGCTGTTTATGATTGATGTGCTCATGCTTTATAAAACCGCCAAAGGCGTGTTTGCCAAGCGCCATGCTCCCGAAAGATTAAGCAACAGCGACGAAAACGAACTGGGTGTTTATTGTGAAAACTGGTATCCTTTTAATATCAGCATTGGCATTATCGACGAGATTCCGTTTCAGTTTCAAAAACGCGACATCTGGTTTAAAACAACCTTAAAACCACATGAGCGCAAACTGATAAGCTATAGCTTGCGGCCTACCAAACGCGGCGAGTACGAATTTGGCGATATCCGGGTTTACGCCAAATCGCCATTAGGGCTCATCAGGAGGCGTTATACTTTTCAGCAATCCGAGACATTGCCGGTATACCCATCCTTCCTCCAGATGCGTAAATACGAGTTGATGGCTATCTCTAACCGGCTCACAGATATCGGCATCAAAAAAATACGTCGCATTGGCCACAGCCTTGAATTTGAACAGGTAAAAAATTATGTTGCCGGCGATGACTACCGCACCATTAACTGGAAAGCCACCGCCAGGCAGGGCAACCTGATGGTTAACTCCTATACCGACGAAAAATCGCAGCACGTATATTGTATAATAGATAAGTCAAGGGCGATGAAAATGCCTTTTGAAGGCTTAAGCCTGTTGGATTATGCTATAAATGCCAGCCTGGTACTCTCAAGTGTTGCGCTGATAAAAGAAGATAAAGCCGGTTTAATTACGGCATCTGAAAAAATTGGCGCCGTTATTCCTGCCGATAGAAAATCGTCGCAATTGAATAAGATACTGGAGGTTTTGTACAAGGAGCGCACCCGTTACCTGGAAACCAACATGGAACTATTATACAGCACTGTACGTACAGTAATAAAACAGCGCAGCCTGGTAGTCTTTTTCACCAATTACGAAAGCATGAACGCCCTTAACCGGCAGCTGCCCTACCTGAAACGGATAGCCAAATTTCACCTGCTGCTGGTTGTTTTTTTTGAAAACACCGAGCTTAAAACCCTGAGCGAAAAACAGGCAACCGACCTTGAAGGCATCTACATAAAAACTATCGCAGAAAAATTCGCTTACGATAAAAAATTGATTGTAAAAGAGCTGGCTAAATATGGTATCCAATCTATTTTAAGTGCGCCGCAAAATTTGACGGTTAATACCATCAACAAGTATTTGGAATTAAAGGCTAAACAGAAGATTTAGGGTTATGCTTTTGCATTTAGTATACCACGCTATAAAAGGCATTATTAAGCTTGCCGAAGACGATGAGCCTGTACAACATTTAGATTCGGCTTTATACCGGCGAAAATCGAGAACAATCTTACAATACATCGATTTTGCAACAAATGCCATGATCAATGATGGCAAAAAAATAGACGAAGTTAAAGCGAACCTGCTAAAAAAGGGGTTACACGAAGACCACCTGGACGTAGTATTAGATAAAGCCCAGCGCGCTTACAAAAAATGGGTTAACGAAACCGGGGGTAAGCCTGAACTCACTGTATTTGAACTCTATGAACAATCGCTAAAAAATGTATCAAGTACGCCGATTAAAATGGACACACATCCCGGCGAAGATCATGCCCTGCATTTTTGTACTTTAACTAATTTTGATAGCTATTATAATATAAATGGCAGAGCCTTACTGTCAACTATCGCCAACAAGGCTTTGAATACTGCGCCTATAATTCAACATAAAGAGGCCGCCATAAGGCAATCCACCTTTGCGCAATTGGGTGGCACCCCAACAAATCCGTTTTTACGTGTTGTTACCATCAATAACTTTACAGAAGCCGTATACCCCTATCTCCGCACTACAAGCAAAATAAGCTTTCGTACCGAACAGATTACCGAATGGGATAACGGCGACCCGATTGTGGAGGCTGAAATAGAGGGCAGATTAAATAACCTATATCCCCTGTGCTTTTTTGCAACCGACTATGCAGTAAATCAGGTTATATACAAAAGCCGACCGGAGATTGAGATCCGGCTCTCGGCCTTTGTACTGGAACTTGTTGACGTTAAAAGAAACACCAACGACACCAGACAGCAGCCAAGGGCAATGCAGCAAAACAAAAATTACGACAATAAGAGTTATTTTTCATTTGAAGGCGTTATTCTCGATATAAAAGCTGCCTCGGTTGACCGTTTTTGCATAGGCTGCATAATGGCATTAAAACTTAATTGCAGCGATCGTCCGGGCAGCAACAACATTATTGATGCATACGTGACCAATGCTAACATTAAAGCCAATAAAATACTAAAGGGCATGTTAGTGACGGGAGTGCTTTGGTTTCAGGGAGAAATTGCAACAGAACTTCCCTTTTCAGAAAAAGGTTTTAATTGTTGATTATAACCTTTTAACTCTACGCTACCCTACCCCGCCTTCGGGAACGCAACTCCATTAGCGCTGAAATCCTTAAATATCTTTTCCTGCAGGGCTATTTTGGCGGTTAAAAAGTTGGCCGGTTCCACCCATACGTTTATGGTAATACGTACTGAGTCTATTTCCATACTGATAATTCCTACCCTTGCGGCCGGCTCTGTAAGCAGGTCATGGGTTGAACTGATGGCCTGGTTAATGATACCCTTCACTTTATCCAGGTCATTGGCGTAGGCTATCTTAATCTCAAAATCCAACCGGCGTTTACCCTCGCGGGTTACGTTTACAATCACTTCGTTAAAAAGCTTTCCGTTAGGAATAATTACCTGCTTGTTATCGGCAGTAATCAAAACCGTGTAAAAAATCTGGATAGATACTACTTTACCATCCTGTCCCTGGGCTATTATGCTATCATCAACTTCAAATGGCTTTAACAACAGGATAAGCACACCACCGGCAAAGTTTTGAAATGTCCCCGAAAGGGCCAAACCGGCGGCAACGCTAAACGCGCCAATTATGGTGGTGAAAATGGTAAGCTGGAAGCCAAAAATATTAATTACCGAAATGATAAGTAATATATAAAGACTGGTAATTGTAAGACTAAGAAGAAAAGGTTGTAACGATGAGTGTACCTGCCTTTGAAGCATCCGGTTGCGTAGCCGCGCCCTTAAAAATTTGATGAACCAAAGACCAACAATCAGAACTATTAATCCGAATGAATAGCGCACCCAATTATCAACTATCCATTTGTGTGTATCAATATAAAAATCTTTCAACTCCATAACTGGAGGCAAAAGTAAAAATTAATTACTTACCGTAAATAGTTATAAATAATTCGGGCCCCTTAAACAACAACCAGTCTACTATGGCGCTGTGTATTTGTTTTGATTTTTGTGTTATATTTTTCATATCATCCTACGCTATTCAAATCCTGTGCCTAAGAAACTATCTTTCAGGATTGTTACGCAAAAATACAGGTTAGCTGTTAAGATAATTTTAAAAACTAATCAAATGATTAATTAATGACCATCCGTTTACGTTCAAATGACTATAGTCACCCTATGAAAAAACGAAACCCTGTATACAAAAGCATACAGGGTTTCAAATAGTATATATTTTCAGACACCCCCTTCAGGGGGCCGGGGGGCTATTACATCATGCCGCCCATGCCACCGCCGCCCATTGGTGGGCCACCGGCAGGAGCATCTTCAGGATCATCAGCCAATACAACTTCTGTTGTTAACAACATAGCTGCGATAGAAGCTGCGTTCTCTAAAGCTACACGGCCAACTTTAGTTGGGTCGATAACGCCTGCTGCAATCAGGTTTTCGTATTTATCGGTACGGGCATTGTAACCAAAATCACCTGTACCTTCTTTAACTTTTTGTACTACGATTGAACCTTCGATACCAGCGTTCTGGCAAATCTGACGTAAAGGCTCTTCGATAGCGCGACGGATGATCTGGATACCAGTGTTCTCGTCTTCGTTATCACCTTTCAAATCAGCTAAAGCAGCTACCGCACGGATGAAGGCAACGCCACCACCAGCAACAATACCTTCTTCAACAGCAGCACGTGTTGCGTGTAAAGCATCGTCAACACGATCTTTTTTCTCTTTCATTTCAACTTCTGTAGCAGCACCTACGTAAAGTACAGCAACACCGCCAGATAATTTGGCTAAACGCTCCTGTAATTTTTCGCGGTCGTAATCAGATGTAGTTGATTCGATTTGAGATTTGATCTGGCCAACACGACCTTTGATCTCATCGGCAGAACCGGCACCATTGATGATGGTTGTGTTATCTTTGTCGATAATGATTTTCTCGGCAGTACCTAAGTAAGTCAGGTCAGCATTTTCTAATTTGTAACCTCTTTCTTCCGAGATCAAAGTACCACCAGTAAGGATAGCAATATCCTCTAACATAGCTTTACGACGATCGCCAAAGCCAGGAGCTTTAACAGCAGCAACTTTCAGCGAACCACGAATTTTGTTAACTACCAAAGTAGCCAATGCTTCGCCATCAAGATCTTCGGCAATGATCAATAATGGTTTACCTGTTTGTACTTGTTTTTCAAGGATGGGAAGCAATTCTTTCATCGACGAGATCTTTTTATCGTAGATCAGGATGTAAGGATTTTCTAACTCCACTTCCATTTTATCAGCATTGGTAACAAAGTAAGGAGAAAGGTAACCACGATCAAACTGCATACCTTCTACAGTTTTAACTTCAGTTTCAGTTCCTTTTGCTTCTTCAACAGTGATAACACCATCTTTACCAACTTTAGCCATAGCTTCGGCAATTAACGAACCGATGATCTCGTCGTTATTTGCAGAAATTGCAGCAACTTGTTTTATTTTGTTATTGTCTTCGCCTACAGTTTGTGATTGAGCTTTTAAATCCTCAACAACAGCTGCAACAGCTTTATCAATACCACGTTTTAAATCCATTGGGTTTGCACCGGCAGCCACGTTTTTAATACCTGCGGTTACAATAGCTTGTGCTAAAACGGTAGCAGTAGTAGTACCATCACCTGCAATATCAGCAGTTTTTGATGCAACTTCTTTAACCATTTGGGCACCCATGTTTTCTAAAGCATCTTTCAGTTCGATTTCTTTAGCAACAGTAACACCATCTTTGGTGATTGATGGTGAGCCGAATTTTTTATCAATAATTACGTTTCTGCCTTTAGGGCCTAATGTTACTTTAACCGCATTAGCTAAAATATCAACACCGCGTTTTAAGGCGTCGCGTGCTTCAACATTGTATTTAACTTGTTTTGCCATTTTTTTAGTTATTGAATTATTGAGTTAGTGAATTAGTGATTTAATTTTCACGCTCAATAATTGTTTTTCCGTTTTGTTTTTTGATTATTCCAGTGATTTTTTGTTGATCAGCAAGTCGGGCATTCACTAACTCACTAATTCAATAATTCACTAATTAATTTACAATACCGCGTAAACGTCAGATTCGCGCATAATTAAATACTCTTTTCCTTCGTAGGTAATTTCGGTACCGGCATATTTACCATATAAAACCTGGTCACCAACTTTTACTGTTAAAGGCTCATCTACTTTACCGTTACCTACTGCAACGATAGTTCCACGCTGAGGTTTTTCTTTAGCGGTATCAGGGATAATGATTCCCGAGGCGGTTTTCTCTTCGGCCGCTGCGGCCTCTACAACCACTCTGTCGCCGATTGGTTTAATGTTTAATGACATAGTTATAACTGTTTATTTATTTAAGTTTTTCAAACACCAAATCCTCATCAATTATGCCAAGGGCCGGCAATGGCAAATATTGACATACTTAACTGTTGTAATGGCAGCAAAAACGTTTTTTTACTTTTTACCCTTAACAGTATTTTAACCTGCCCGTGCCATCGTGTCAGTTAAGCTGGGCACAAAAAAACGGCTTTGGATTGTTCCAAAGCCGTTTTTTACTATTTACTAAGCGTAAGCTTATTTCGTTTTATTTGGAGTTTGTGTTGCAGGCAGATTCAACGGCTGTGATACGGGCGCGGTTGATGAAGGTTTTGAAGCTTTATCAATCTGGTTTTGCAAAGGGTTTACGGTACTTGCCGAACCACCTTTGGCTACCACGTTAATGGCTAACGCCAATACCATTACGGTAATTGCCAATACCCAGGTGCCTTTTTCTAAAAAGTCACCTGTTTTTTGAACGCCCATCAACTGCGATGAACTTGAAAAATTAGATGACAAACCGCCGCCTTTAGGGTTTTGGATCAATACGATTAGCCCTAACAGAGCGCATACAATAACGGTAAGGATAATTAAAATGTACATTTCTTTATTTTATATTAATTCGTTTTCTTTTCTAATTGTTCAATTTGGTGGGCAAAGTAACGGCTTTTTTCCGGGAATTTCAACATCAATTTTTTATAAGTAGCAATCGCTTTGTGATATAGCATCTGATCGGCGTATATCTGCGCCAGGGTTTCGCTTACCAACTCATTTTTATCTTCCGAACTTTTTTTGGCCTTATTCTCATTATCTATTTTGTTTATTGATGGCGGCCTTATTTGTGGTTCTTCTTTGATAAACTTTTCAATAATAATATCTTCCTTGCGCTTTACCTCAGGAGCATCTGGTATTGGGGCGTTTTCCAGGTCCAGAAGCGATTTGTCGTGAAATATATTTTCAAAATATTGCTGTTGCAATTCGTCGGCAGCGTGCTCCTTTTTCTCTTCGGCAGTTATCCCTTGCGTCGCCTGCTGTTGTACCGGAGACAAATATGGCTGATAGGTTGATGCGTACTCCTTACGTGTTTTATCAAGCCACCACATAAAGGTATAAGGCATCTTTTCATCATGATACTTTGATACAGTTTCGGCTTCGTGGGCATTATCAACTCCTGTGGTAACTAAAGGAAGCGCCCTTGTAGCAACCGAAGCAGGGTTATCAGCTCCTTTTTGATCAGCTATCGAATTATCAAACATAAAATAATCGGTGGAGGCAATGCTCCCAATAATCCATTTTTCTGTTTCAAAATTAATATCTGCCGGGTTTTTCCTGGGTTCTGCAACGGCCTGCCCACCCATGTCAGGCTCTTCGGCGGTAACTGGCGCTTGTTCGGTTGCAGCATCGTTTTTAACTTCTTGCCCGGGTTTTATATCTGATGAGCTGCCATCAAAACTAATGTTTTCAATGCCTACAATTTCGTCAAAAATCTCATCTTCGATATCTTCCTCGTTTTTTTCGTCGGCTACCTCTGGCTTTACAACAACAGGCGGCGCATCTTCTGCAACAAACACCGGTACTTCAGCATCTGTTTGATCATTTGCTGCTGATAACTCTTCCACAGCAGGCCCTGCTCCGGGTTCTTCCAACTCTTGAGTTATCGCATCAGCTTCATTATTTGTTACAGATTCGGGCGAGAGCGTCTCTGTTAATATTTCAAATTGGTCTTCCGATCCATTAAGGCCTTCCGGCTCCCCGGTTACTTCGGTTGCCGTACCTATGTTAAAATAGTTTTCGCTTTCACGGGCGGGTGGTGTATAAACAGGCGCCGCCCCATTTTTAAAACCGGCAATTTGCCCGGCAGAAACTACAGGCAGGTTCTCAGGATCGTTAATAAGTTTGTGCAGCAACCTGGGGCTAAAGTAGGCGGCGGCGTGTTTTAGGTCGCTTCCGTTACCTGCATGGGCAAGCATGGCCCTTAATATGCCACTTTGCGGAAATTCATCAACCAACTGCTGCAAATCATAGTTATGCAACTGGCCATTATCGGCCGGATTGGCCAATAACTCCCATAATATCTCGTTTTGCCTGTTATTTAAATATTGATCCACGTGGTTGAAAGTACGAAATGCCTACCAATTAGAAAAGGCCCTGTTAAAAATATCTTCGGTTATTTGCTTTGTAATTTCCTGGATGAGCTTTTGTTCTTGCGAATTTATATCTCCCCTGTAGTTAGCAAACCGGGTCATACTTTCCTCAAAGTTAAGATTTTTATCCTTTTTATCCTTCTCGTAAACGCATTTCACCCTTACCGTAATACTTAATTTATTGGCATCGGCAATTGGAGCCGTATTGTTATTAGTAGCCTCGATAGATACCGGCGCAATCTGGTAGCCAATAATGGCACCAGACATGATCACATCGCCCTCGTTCCTCACAATACTTAAACGGCTTTGGGTACGAATCCTGTCTTTTAATGCCTCCGTAAAAGTTTGGCTCAAGTTATTTACCACCAGCGGCGCGTTGTTTTCAAAAAACTGGATGTTGATGGTTTTTACCTCAAGGGGTATGGCAGAGTTTTTAAGTGTATAGCACGATGAAAGTAAACCCAAACTTAAAACAATAATTGCTCCGTATAACCTTTTCATCAACTATAAATTTAACTCTTTAATTTTTCTGTACAATGTACGCTCAGATATGCCCAGCTCATTGGCGGCGAGTTTACGTTTTCCTTTGTGCTTTTTTAAAGCTTTACGGATCAGGTCTGATTCTTTTTCAATCAGCGATAGTGACTCTTCTACCTCCTCGGCTTCGTGGGTTATGTTATACGCATCGTTGCCGCCTAAATTGCTGTTATTATTTGTATTAACGGGTTGCTGCAAAGTAAATTGTCCTTCGGGGCTACCCGGAATTTCAATATCGCGGTACAGCTGGTTAAGCGTTTGCGAGTGACTGGCGTAATTGGCTGATACACCGCCATGCTCAATAATATCGGCCACCAGCTTTTTCAGTTCAACCATATCGCGTTTCATATCAAACAACACCTTATACAATATATCCCGTTCCGAAAAATCTTCTTTACCCGGGTTACCTACACGCATAGGCAAATTGCGGCCATTAGCCTCTTGTGGGATATATGTTAACAAGGTTGGCCCCGTAATAATGCGGTCCCGCTCCAATACAGCTAACTGCTCGGCCATGTTTTTAAGCTGCCTTACATTACCCGGCCAGCTGTAGTTAATTAATACCTGTTGCGCCTCTTCATCAAGCTGAATTGGCGGCGTACGGTATTTATCAGTAAAATCGGATGTGAATTTCCTGAACAACAGGTAAATATCCTCTTTCCTATCGCGTAAAGGCGGTATTTTTAAGGGTACTGTATTTAAACGATAGTACAGATCTTCCCTAAATTTGCCACTTTTTACAGCATCGTAAACATCAACATTTGTAGCAGCTATAACGCGCACGTTGGTTTTCTCTACCTTTGACGACCCCACTTTAATATACTGGCCAGATTCAAGCACCCTAAGCAAACGTGCCTGGGTGCCTAATGGCATCTCGGCAATTTCGTCCAAAAATATGGTACCACCATTTACGGTTTCAAAGTAACCCTTACGTTCACCAACAGCACCGGTATAGGAACCTTTTTCGTGGCCGAACAATTCCGAATCGATAGTTCCCTCAGGTATAGCGCCACAGTTCACCGCTATGAAAGGCCCATGCTTACGTGGGCTCATCTGGTGTATGATGTGCGAAAACACTTCTTTACCGCTCCCGCTTTCGCCGGTAATCAGCACCGAAATATCTGTAGGCGCCACCTGGTTGGCTATATTTATGGCCCGGTTAAGCAATGGCGAATTGCCAATGATACCGAAGCGTTGTTTTATTTCTTGTATTTCCATGCCCCCTACCCCCCCTAAAGGGGGAACTAAAGTGTATTATTTTATTTAATTAATTACCCCAAAACATATTCCGCCCAATCAGCCGCAGGACGTAACTCCCCTTCAGGGGGTTTGGGGGATAACCTGCCCGATCAACGTAGCCGTAGTAGTCCGTTCAATCAAAACGTTCACGTATTGGCCGGGCTTATAATTATCGGCTACCGGGAAAATCACCATGGCGTTTTGATCGCTGCGGCCGCAATAATCGTTTTTTGATTTTTTGGAGAAGCCCTCTATAAGCACTTTTTCTATCTTACCAATGCGTGCCTGTGCACGGTAGTAAGAGTACTCCTGTTGCTTAGCTACTATCTCTGTTAATCGTTTTTGTTTTACTTCCTCGGGAATATCATCGGCATAGCGTTTTGCGGCCAATGTTCCGGGGCGCTCGCTATACTTAAACATGTAGGCAAAATCGTATTTCACGTAATCCATCATACTTACTGTATCGGCATGCTCCTCGTCGGTTTCGGTACAAAAACCGGTTATTACATCTGTAGAAATTGCACAATCACCAATAATCCGGCGAATAGCATCAATCCTGTTAATATACCAATCGCGGTCGTAAGTACGGTTCATCAAATCAAGGATGCGGGTATTGCCCGATTGTACCGGCAGGTGTATGTAGTTACAAATATTATCGTATTTGGCAATAGTGTATAAAACCTCGTCGGTAATATCCTTCGGATGCGAGGTTGAAAAACGCACGCGCAAATCTGGATTAATGAGCGCCACCATCTCTAAAAGATTGGCGAAGTTGGTAACGGGCGCATCAGCCACTCCCAAATTTGGCCCGGTAGAAGAAACCTTTTGATCAGTTTGCGCTTCCAACTCAGAACTCAGAACTCCCGACTCAGAACTCTTTTTCCACTTATACGAATCCACATTCTGCCCCAACAAAGTAACCTCGCGGTATCCTTTATCAAACAGATCGGTACATTCTGCAACTATTGATTGCGGGTCGCGACTGCGTTCGCGGCCACGGGTAAACGGAACCACGCAAAACGAACACATGTTATCGCAGCCACGCATAATAGATACAAAGGCGTTAATGCCGTTGCTGTTTAAACGTACCGGGCTTATATCTGCATAAGTTTCCTCACGGGATAGCAATACGTTAACAGCTTTTTGGCCGCTGTCAACCTGGTCTATCAGGTTAGGCAGGTCGCGGTATGCATCGGGACCAACAACTACGTCAACCAGTTTTTCCTCTTCTAAAAATTTCGATTTCAGGCGTTCAGCCATACAGCCCAACACGCCTACCACCAGGCCGGGATTTTTTACCTTGGTAATGGCAAACTCCTTTAAGCGGTTACGCACGCGTGTTTCGGCATTTTCGCGGATAGAACAGGTGTTTATAAATATAACATCGGCCATGTTATGATCGCCGGTGGTTTCGAAACCTTGTTCAGCTAATATGGATGCAACAATTTCGCTGTCGCTAAAATTCATTGCGCAGCCATAACTTTCAATATAAAGTTTACGGCCGTTATTTTTACCCGTCACCGGTTGCTCCAAAACCAAAGCCTCGCCTTGCCTACTCTCATCATGTACCTTATCCGGAAGAACCAAATCCATCATTCCATTAAAAATTAGTTTGCAAAAATACACAAAATTTAAATACGCGAATGACATATTGTCAGCATTTAACAAAATCAAAAAAATATTGTTATATTTCTGATTCTATACGTATAAGCGTACCAGTAACACCATAAAAGTAAACGGATATTTATAAATGAAGCTGAATTTCTTAAGGCACAAATGGCAAAAAATAGCATTTAGCTTTGTATTGGTACCGGTACTCATTGTTTTTATAATAGCCCTTATACTTAACCACTACCTGGCCCCCATTTTGGCCACGCAGGTGCGTGAGGCTGTTTTAACCGGCAGCGATAGCCTGTACCACGCCGACTTTACCAAAGCCGAGCTGCATTTATTAGAAGGAAAAGTTACCATATATAATATCAGTCTTATACCGGATACTGTGGTGTACAACCGCAAAAAACAGCAGCACATAGCGCCAAATAACCTGGTGACCCTGCATGTAAAAAAACTAATTTTAAAACATATTCACCCCTTTAGTTATTATTTCAGGCATAAGTTAAATATCAGCCAAATTATTTTGAACGAGCCCGAGTTGAATGTTAGCTACACGCTTAACCATACACAGGATACCGTTTTAAAGGATTACCAGACAACCTGGCAAAAAGTTTCCAAAGCCCTACGCTCCATAAGCGTAGGCCAGATTTACTTTAACGATGTGAAATTTAAGTATGAGGATTACTCGGGCCATAAGGTGGTTATATCTACTCTTAAAGAGATGAACCTAAGCGCTACCGACCTCCTGATCGACTCGGCGACCCAGACTGACAAATCGCGGCTGTTGTACTGCAAGGATATTGTTATGGAGCTTAATAATTATAGCGGCAAAACCGACAATGGGTTGTACGATTATAAAATAAATTACCTTAGGCTATCAACCATGTACTCCAGGCTCAACATTAGGGGCCTGCAATTGCAGGCCGCAAAAAACGACCTGTTTTTTAACAAAAGCCAAAGCGACAGCTTTACCCTGGGGGTTGATTCATTACAACTCAACAACTTCGATTTTTTGAATTACCATAAATACCGGCGCCTTAAAGCATCAAGCCTTGACCTTGCCGATGGCGACTTAAGGGTGTTTGGCAACCCCAACAAAAGTAAGCGGGTGACGGCAGATCAAGTATCCACCTTCCCCAATGTGTTGGTACGTAACACAGATACCGACCTGACAATAGATACTATCCGGTTAAAACACATCGAGGTATCATATTCGGAATTTAATGCAGAGACGAAAAAAACGGGATCGGTAGAATTTAATAACACCAGCGGCGAGTTTCATAATGTTACTACAAACAAGGTAGCAATTGCCAAAAACAACATTACTGATGTCCGCCTTAGCAGCTATTTCATGAACCGTGGGCGACTGGACGTGCAGTTCCTGTTTAATTTAACCGATGCTGATGGCTCATTCAACTATAACGGATCGTTGGGCAATATGGTGGCCAACAAGCTTAACCAGGCAACTGTGCCGCTGGCCATGCTCAAAATAACATCGGGCAATATCAACCAATTTAATTTTGATATCCACGCCAACCGCAAGGCTTTTAAAGGCCGGATAGCATTGTTATATAACGATTTAAAAGTATCCATCCTGGAAGCCGACACCGCCAACAACCGCTTAAAAAAGCAACAGCTGATATCCATATTTGCCAACCTGTTTGTTATAAAACGCAATAACCCGGATGTTGCAGGCAAAGCGCCCCGATTTTCGGATGTTAATTATTTGCGGCCAAAAGACTCGCCGTTTTTTAAAACCGTTTGGCGCACGTTATTACAGGGCATAAAAGAATGCGCCGGTCTGGATGAAAAATCACAGCAAGCTGCGATGGGGCGCCTAACGGAACACAAAAAAAACAAGCAGGAAAGATTAGTAAGGAAAGCCGAGCGTAAAAAACGGAGGGCCGATAAAAAGGCGGCAAAGGAAATCAATTCGATTTGAAAATTTGAAGATTTGAGAATTTGAAAAATAAAGGGGTTGACAATGCATTTTCAAACCTTCAAATTCTCAAATTTTCAAATCAGTTTTAATTTATTGCAATAATAATTTCAGGTTGATGCCAAAATTGGTAAACGCGGTATTAAACGTTTGCGAGGTGTATGGCCGGGTGATGTTTGAATCGTAAAACAGGTTGAGGTTAAAACGCTGGTTTATCACATAATCGATGGATGGCCTTACGGTAATGTTTTGCGCGCCGGACGAAATTTCTGCTGCTTCTACATCGGCACGGTAAATGAGCGTTTTGTTGTCGCGCAGCGAGAAATCGAGTTTAAAGTTAACATCCTTAGGGCTGCCTCCCGGAAGCAATCCGAATGGGAAGTGGAAATTTTTGGTATGATAGCCGAAACCAAAAACAATAATTCTTTCGTTCTGCTGCGCCAGCTGGCTATTGAGCAGGCTCAGGCTCAGTGTACGGCTCTGCCTGAACTCAACGTTGGCCGTCATACTATTTTTAAACCTCGCGCTAGCGCCCAGTAAAGGCACAAACTGCTCAAATATGGTAACCTGCGAAAACTGGTAAAGCGGTAAAAAATCATTATTTAAATCGCGCGCGCTACTTGCGCCGGCCGCCTCGCGGTATTGCAACAGCGTAGTAAAACCATTTACGTTGTACGACGACCTGTAACCGTGGCTCAGATCGAAGGAGTCGAAAACATCGGCAAAGAAAGGGATTTTGGCCAGGCCGCTGTACCTGATATCCCAGTTGGGGATAGGTATTTTAGGAAATTGTGATGTGCTGGCCTTCGCTGCCTTTTTGCCGGTATAGGCAGCCAAAAACGCAGGCACCAGCACGTTTTGCGAATTTTGTCCATATCCGTCCCTAAAACCGGCCGAATCTATCAGTTGTGTTGAATTAGGGTTTTGGGCGGCCAATCTTTGCGATATAATGGTACGGTTGGCCAACAACTGCTGAAACAGTGGCGATTTGTTATCAATACCCGTGGTTTTTTTGAACGCCGTACCTATAGTTAAATACGAGATACTATAATTACCCGTGGTAACCGGGCTTAATGATTCAATACTGTTGGTTGCGGCCAGGTATTTAAAGTTTGATTGGTAGTTATGATCCTGTGTTTTAAAAGCGATAAGGTCAATCTTGAGGCCTTTAAATGGTTCAATAACGCCCCTGAAATGCATATCCTCATTAAGCGATGTGGTATACAATTGATTTTGCAGGGTATCGGTAGTTATCCACCCGTTGGCTACAGCTTTGGCGCGTATATCGGTTTGGCTGCCCAATAAAAACCCGATACCCGGCGCGTTATAATCGGCATTTTGGCCAAAAATTCCTGATTGCGGTAGGTAGCCCGGCAAATATGTGCCTTGTTTACGCGAGTAAGTGGCACTTACATTTTTAACACTGGTAAGCAGCCCTATTAATACTTTACCCAACCCTCCCGGCGAATTTGGGTTAGCAGCCTTGCGGATGAACGGGAACTTATTATACAGCGATACCATATTTAAAGTAGGGTTAACCTGTATCTCACGCAGGTTGCTGATGCTGTTGCCCACATCATATGATGGATCATTGATGGCAAACAAGGGCTGGGTTTGCCAGTTAAAGTGCGTGCTGTACCGGGTAGTTACCGACGTCCAATCCAGTCCCGGTATCTTGTTGATAGGCAGGGTATAGTTTATATTGATGGTGTGGTTGTAGTTGGTAGTGCGGCCCAGCTTTTTAAGGTTATCCCAAAGGGTATCGCGCTTTAATCCATTAATGCGCCCCGCCGGCTCATCAACTACCGATAGGTTGGTGGCATCAATATCTAACGATAAGGATTTTGATAAATTCCAGCCTATTCCGTAAACCCTGGTAATGTTAAAATACTTATTAAATGTAGTGGTAGGTACAGGGATAAAATTGTTAGGGTCGTTATCCCGCAAGGTATTTTCCGAATAAAAACGATCAAAGTTAATACTGAAGTTTAACCTTGATGGCAGTATACTAAAGTTAAAGTCGCGAGCCAGCGCCAATAAATTGCTTTTGATGATTTTGGCAAATGGATTATAATATTTGGGCGCATTGGTAAAGTTATAAGCAAGGGTTAGATGATAAGTTTTCTCCAAATCACTTTGGGTGGTAAAATCATGATGGGTAAATTGTGTAAACGCATAGCTGGCGCTCAGGTTCTCAATGTCCCAAACATGGTTTTTAGCTGTAGGGTCAAGCTTTGTTTTATGTACATTGGTAAAGTTGAAGCTCTTCCTGAAAGTATAATCAACCGCAGCGTTCCTTATCGAGTCACGTTCTTTAGTGCTGGTGGCTGCGGCAAGCGATTGCTTCAATTCAATATCGGGTGACCCCGGATCATATTGAGGCATACTTTTTTGCGATGATAAATTGATATAGGCTGGAATGCTGATCCCGCTTTTAGCCGGAAAAAACTTACCTAACTCGGCAGTGGCCGATATATCGTAAACCTGGTTATCACTCTGGCTCCTGTCGTTCAACCGCGAGTCCAGCGTTCCAAAACCTATGCTTGTTTTACTGCCCGATACGGTAACATCGGCAAAATCGGCCAGTTTGGTATCCAGTCTGGCAGTGGCGGCCCAGCCGCCACGCTGATCAAAATCAGTTAAGCGCAGTTCATCAAACCAAACCGTACCTGTTTTATCCAGCCCATCATCTGTACCGGTTGCCTGGCTGCCTTTTAAAGGGTTACGCACACCAATCATGATGGTACGCAGGCGGCTTAAGTCGGGCTGGCCTTTTATATACACAGTTTGGGTGCCTTCGGTATATTTAAATACCTGGTTAAAGGCTATGTTGCTGTGGTTGCGGGCAAGCTTTGCACGGGTAAGCAAGCCAAGCTCCAGGTCGATGGCATTAGCGTCGGGCCATATAGCATCAGGACTGCTGGTGCCCGGCTGCGTAATTTTTAATGGCACTTCGTATTCGTAATAGTTATCCTGGTAATCAACGCCAAGGCGTAAAAACGCGTTCAGGTCATCATCTTTCAGTAACTCGCCTTCAGCGTGCACAAACATTTGTACGCGTTTGTATTTGCGCAAATCGTTATAAAATGTCCGGAAAGCCGCCCTTGAATAACCATCGCGCAGGCTTTTTACATTTAATGATAACGATTGCTCGTTCAGCTTGGTATTTGTTTGTAGGTTATTATAATTACGCTGCCGCTGAATACCCGGCGGTACCACGTAAGGGATTGGCGTACGGTTACCATTCTCCTCGATATTCACTGCCTGCACATCGAGTGTCGAGTTATCTAAAGGAGGGTTGCTGATCGATGGATCGGCAATAACATTAAGCGGATTTCTCTCGATATTAAAAGCCCGCCATTCGCCGCGCACCAATTCTAATGTCGCGAAGCGGAGGATGGCGGTATCGGCAAAATTGGTCATGAACATCCGCATAAAACGAATGGCTTTAAAATCGCCAATATTACCCACCTTGCTTTGGTAATCCGTAATCGGAATCCTGAACTGGTACCAGTTTACTGATTGTGTTGTACCATCGGGCAGCTTAACATTGGCCGTTACCTTATCGCTGATGTTGTTTTGCCCAACAACCATATCGCCAGGGCGGATAGATACTTTGTACTGAAAGTACGAATCTTCCTGGCTCATGTTATTATCGCGGTTAATATCCTCGCCGTCGGGTAACGAGGTTGATGCCGAATTTTGAATACCCAGTTCCGCTTGCGATTGTTGCGATGTTTTGGAGTTGCCATCGGTACCGTTGTACTTGCTATAACGGTCAAGAATACCTAACCTTGCCTGGTCAAGTGCCGATCCCTGGTAGTATTGATAATCGTCTGATGACGGGTCATTAGCAAAATTGGTGGCCGCCTGCCCGCTCAGTTGCCCTTTAACCTGGGTAACTACCGACGCAAATTTCTTCTGCTCGTCGGCATCATTCAACCCATCCAGGCCCACATCCTGCAAACGGCGCGCATCGGGGTTATTGTCAAAAGCGTTAATAACCGGCTGTAGTTTAGATACCCTACCCCAGTTAGTTTCGTCAACCTGGGTAACATCGCCGTTCACGGGCAAACTGTTCTCCAGGCTTTTACGGCCATCTTTCAATATATCTTCAGATACGCTGCCTAAGTTAAAATACAAGTCGCCGCCTGCCGAGTTGGGTTTGTAAATAAAGGGATCGAGCACCCAAAACTCAATGTATGATACGTTTAACGATTCAAAATCATTGGTTTCCAGTTTCCTGAACATACCGCCCCAGCGTGTTTTTGGATTTTGCAAAGTACCATCAGGATTAAAGCCTGTAGTAGTATAGTTGTACGGACCGCGCACATTGGGATAAAATGCCATATTCAGAGTAGCCAGGGTTAATGGCTGCCCGGTGCTCGACTGCTTGTAAGGGAATACTTCCTGCTCCAGGACCTGCCTTGCGTAATGATTGGATAAGTCCGCCCTGGATATGGCGATGTTATTTGAATTGGTGTAAAATATAGGGTCGATATTATAAAATGCCAGGCGGGCGCGGTTGTAACCATAGCTCAGGTCGTCAAACCGGCTGGCTTCAGGGAACAATTGCGGCGTACCCGAAATTTGCCAGGCATTGGCGCTTTTTATATCGATGACGGATTGGCTGTTTTCAAAATCATCCAGGTATGATGTACCGTTTTTTGAGCCTGCAAAATTTAACGCCCCGGGGCTACCGGGCAATAACTGTGCAAACTCGCCCGAAAAGGTAACCGATGATGGCGCCTTGGTGTGGATCAGCGGTATTTTATCAACCAGGCGGGTAAGCATCCGCGAATCTGAACTGTAGTTAACATCAAAACCCCATATGGTGTTGGAGATTGACTCCTCGCCTGCTGTTTCATTTTGAGTAATAGGCTGCTCGGTAAGGTGCATCAGCGTACCGCCCAAATTCAGTTTATCGTTCACATGGTAATCAAACCTCGATCCGTATAATGACTTTTGCTGAACCCCAAACAACTCATTATTCTCCAGCTTTACGCTGATGGTTTGGCCCGACGACAGCAAGGCCTGATTCAAGATCCTGATCCGGCCGGAGTTGTAATCAACCGTATAATCTGTGCCCTCAGTCAATTTAAGCTGGCCAGCAGTTACTGTTACTGAACCCTGTGGAATATTCACGGCATTCAGCTGGTATTCTGATCCGCCGGTTGAAGTGTAAGTACCTTTAATGACATAGCGGTTTAAGGCCGGAAAATATTGCTGTGCTATAGTTTTCGTAGAATCGTACAACTGCTGGTATACGTAACGCTTGGTAAGGTCCGTTTCGCCGGCGTTAAATTTGGCAGCCAGATCGGACCCAAAAGGTTCAATGGTTGGAAACGAGATGCGGCCGTTTTGCGAGTCGATGGTAACGCCTTCCAAAAAGTCGAAATACCCGTCAGGTTGTTTAGCGCTTTGCTGATCAAGATTATCAAGCCCTGCAACCTGCAGCCACAATTTGCCTTTAAGGTTGGCCCCCTCCTCCATCACCGTTTTTTCGATCCCCGATTTATCGTCCAGGCGGGTCACCGTCAATTTAAAATTTGTTGGAGCAATCTGGAACGCGCCCAGCGAGTAGATGTTTTTCATCATCAGATCCCAGGATGGCAAATTGGTTTTCAGCAGTTCGTTTTTTAGCAATTTTACAAATAACACTTTAGGCGTATTGGGATCAACCGCCACATCGCTGCTAAATTCACCCACCTGGTACTGTACACCGTTGATAGTGTATTGATAGGCAACCGCCAAAACCTCGTCGTTATTTAAAGGATAATTGAGAGAGATGTAGCCCAATTGCGGGTGCAGTGTATATTCTTTATCGGTAAGCTTGCGGGCGTAAGTTAGCTTAGCATAGTTATCTGTATTACCTGTTGATTGAAAATAACTGGCTACGGCGTTTGAGTTGGTATGTCTTGCATCCGCTGGTAAATTATTTAATAAAGAATTGGATTGCTGTGCAAAGCCGGGGCCCTTAAAACCGGCGGGCAAACCGCTAAAGCCGGCCCCGCCTTGTATCTTTGATGTATTATATGGTTTATTTTCGCCCAGGTCAAGGAAAGCTAATATATCCCTTGAATCGGTGGTTACATTGGTTCGGTTAGTTGTCCAAACCTCAATTTTTGTAATGTTAATATTTGAACTAATGATCGGGATATTGGCCAGCGCCTTGTTATAATTATTGCGAAAATACTGTGATAAAAAAAAGTGCTTATTGGCCTCGTAATCCGCAGGGGTTAGCCTGAACTCGCCTTGTTGGGAGCCATTGGTTATAGTAATGGTTTTTGACTGTGACCGTTGTTGCGATAAAATACTGGTGATATCCAACCTTCCAAATTTCAATTTGGTTTTTACGCCAAAAAGCGCCTGGCTGCCGGTTATCAGTGTGGTAGGCAGCGGCATACTCACGGTACCTGCTTCTATCTTTTGGATGATTTCGTCGGGCGAGCCGGTGTAATCCAGCTTTACCTGGTTTTCAAACTGAAACTGCGCATCGGTATTGTAATTGGTGGTAATTTTTAATTTATCGCCTATATTACCGGTTACGTTTAGTTGAATTTTCTGATCGAAATTAAAATTGAACTGCTTGCGCTGGCGGGTGTTAAATAACGGATTTTCATTTTTGTTTACCTGCCCGGCCAATATCATCTCGGCTGATCCCTGCGGACGGATATCGATATTCTGGCTACCGAAAATTTGCTCAAAAGTGCGGCTTCTTACTTTGATGATAGGAATAAAGCCCGGCTGCTGCGAGTCATAGGCATAGTTATCTGCCAGTTGCTTGTAGTAATTACGCTGCTTTGATTTATCTGTAAGCTTTAAATACTGCGCAAAAGTGAGGTACTGCGGCGGGCGGTAGAGCAGGTTACCCACACGTTCGTACAAAATATAGCGGTTTGTGGCGGCGTCATATTCAACTGTACGCACAAGCCCCGGAGGATCGGAACTAAAAATACCTTCCCTGACCCTAACATTTTTGGGTTGGGCTAAGTCCATTGGTGCGCTTTTTTGAGTCGTATCGGTCCTTATTTTCGGTATCTGCTGCGCATAAGCGCCGTTAAGCACACCGAAAGTGAGAATTACCAATACACTTATAATAATATTATAAGTAAATATTCTAATCAAAAGTCAAGTCGAAATTTATACGTAATTATAAGGTTTTTAAAGCGAATTTAATAAGTTGTTCAACAGTTAAATCGCCGCTATTTTTATTCATTTCCTGTTCCAAAACCTTTTCGGCAGTATTGCGTGCAAAGCCAAGCATTACCAATGCAGTAAGTGCTTCATCTTTAGCGGTTTTATTTACCGGCACTACAGTTAAGGTGTCAGGCCCTTCTTTACGTAGCTTATCCTGGAGTTCTAAAATGATTCTTTGTGCTGATTTAGGTCCGATCCCTTTTATCCGTTGGATAAGCGAAACATTACCGCTCACTATGGCTGCCTGGATCTCGGCAGGTGTTATAGACGACAACATCATACGGCCTGTATTTGGCCCGATGCCAGATATCGAAATCAGGTGCATAAACAAGCGGCGCTCACCATCATCGGCAAAGCCGTACAGGGTGAGCGCATCTTCTTTTACATGTTGCCATATGTATAGCTTACAGCTTTCATCGGCGCCAAGCCTTGAATATGTATTTACCGATATATTAATGTGATAACCTACACCGCCGGCATCAATAACAACATGCGATGGGTTTTTAGAAACCAGTTTACCACTAATATAATCGTACATAAATATTATTTTATTCTTTAGTTTATCAAAAAAGCTATTGGTTGGCTGCCTTAACCTGCGCGGTAATTACGGCAATAGTAACCATGTTCACAATTTCGCGGACTGAACTACCTAACTGCAATACGTGAACCGGCTTTTTTAAGCCTAACAATATAGGCCCAACTGCCTCGGCACCGCCTATTTCCTGCAGTAATTTGTAAGCGATGTTGCCCGATTCAAGGTTAGGAAATATCAACGTATTGGCCGGCTTTCCGTTTAATGTCGAGAAAGGAAAATTATCGGCCAGCAAATCGGAGTTTAGGGCAAAGTTTGCCTGCATATCGCCATCAACAACCATATCAGGATATTTTTCGTGCAGTATCCTTACCGTCTCCCTTGTTTTTTCGGGGATTACGCCCTCGTTCGATCCGAAGTTGGAATAAGATAATAAAGCAACCCTGGGGGTAATGTTAAAGCGTTTTACCGACCGTTCTATCAATACGGTAATATCTACCAGTTCCTGCACTGTTGGGTTCACGTTTACTGTAGTATCACCAAAAAACACAGGGCCTTTGGGTGTTATCATCATGTACATACCCGCCACGCGGTTTACGCCCTCTTCGGTACCAATAATCTGCAATGCCGGTTTTACGGTACTTACGTAATCTTTTGTAAGACCCGAGATAAGTGCATCGGCACGGCCAAACTGCACCATGCTGGCACCATAATAATTACGGTCGACCATAAGTTTTTTGGCCTCGTACATAGTGATGCCGCGGCGCTGGCGTTTATTGTATAAATAATTAACGTATTCATCCATGTTTTCGCAGCCCTCGCGCGGGTCGATGATCTGTACATCGCCCAGGTCAAGCTCGTTTTCGCGCATGATCCGTTTTATCTTTTCTATGTTACCCAACAGTATCGGGGTAGCAATACCTTCATCCTTTACTATCTGGGCCGATCTTAGGATCTTATAATTATCTGCCTCGGCAAATACTACTCTTTTAGGGCTCTGCTTGGCCTTATTGGTAAGGTTGCGCAGTAGTTTGTCGTTGTTACCCAAACGCGACCTAAGCTCTTCTGCATAGGCATCCCAATCGGTAATAGCCTTGCGGGCCACACCTGAATCAATAGCTGCTTTGGCAACCGCCATAGATACTTCAGTTATCAACCTCTGATCCATCGGTTTTGGGATGATGTAATCCCTTCCAAATTTAAGGTTGGTGATATTGTAAGCCAGGTTTACGGCTTCGGGAACCGGCTTTTTAGCCATTTCGGCAATAGCGTGGGTAGCGGCTATCTTCATCTCCTCGTTAATAGCGGTAGCCCTTACGTCAAGCGCGCCACGGAAAATGTACGGGAAACCCAACACGTTATTTACCTGGTTAGGATAATCGGATCGGCCGGTTGCCATAATAATATCTTCGCGGGCGGCAGTTGCCAAATCATAATCAATCTCAGGAACGGGGTTAGCCATTGCAAAAACCACCGGCTTTTTAGCCATCGATTTGAGCATTGCCGGGGTAACCACATTACCGGCAGACAGGCCAACAAATACGTCGGCATCTTTCATGGCATCCGATAATGTTTTCACATCGGTACGGGTGGTGGCAAATTCCATCCTGATATCATCCAGATCGGTACGGTGCTGGTCGAGCACGCCGTTGATATCAAACATTACCAGGTTTTCTTTTTTAACCCCTATAGAAAGGTACATTTTTGAACAGGACACCGCGGCGGCACCTGCACCATTAACTACCAGTTTTATTTTATCCAGTTTTTTACCCTGAATTTCGCACGCGTTCATCAAAGCAGCGGCCGATATAATAGCCGTACCGTGCTGGTCATCATGCATTACAGGGATGTTCATCTCGGCTTTAAGCCTGCGCTCTATCTCAAAACATGTTGGTGCCGAAATATCTTCCAGGTTTACACCGCCAAATGTAGGCTCAAGCGCTTTTACTATCGCCACAAACTCATCTACGCTTTTGGCATTCACCTCCAGGTCAAACACGTCAATATCAGCGTAAATTTTAAACAGCAGGCCCTTGCCCTCCATGACAGGTTTACTGGCCTCGGGACCAATATTGCCCAGGCCTAACACGGCTGTACCGTTACTGATAACGGCTACGAGGTTGCCTTTAGCAGTATATTTATATACGTCATCAACATTTTCGGCTATGCGCAAGCAGGGTTCGGCAACACCAGGCGAGTAGGCCATGGTTAAATCTCGTTGCGAATTGGTAGGCTTGGTGGGCACTACCTGTATCTTACCAGGGCGGCCCATGGAGTGGTAATTCAGCGCGTCCTGTTTACGGTTGTTCTTGTTCATCTTCTCAAAATTCAAGCGCTCAAAATTACAATTCTTTTTATGGTAACCTGAAATAAAAAAGCCCGGTTTTGAAACATGTCAAAATCGGGCTATGCTTTTACCGGATATTATCCTGCGGTTACAACGTAGGTTTTATATCGGCAGATACACTTGCCGAAATATCGCCGCCGGCAGCTACTCTTATTGTTTTGCCAACGGGAGCGCGGTTACTTTCCAGGTTGTTCCATAATTTAAGATCACGTACCTCGCAGCCAAACAAGTCGGCTATACCAGCCAAAGTCTCCCCTTTTTTTACTTTATGATAGGTAGTTATCTTACGATCAGACTTAGGCAGGTCCACATAAGCAGGATGGGCCGCAGGAGCCGCTACTGCATAAACCGGGGTAGGTTTGGCAAACTCCATAGGGGCCACCGCATCGCCGGCACTGTTCAGCACATTATATAAAGCAGTAAAGTTTTCTTTTGAGGTTTGCGGCAGGATAAGCCTGCGTGGAGTTTTTGGCGTACCATTTACAATTAACCTGCGATAGGCTGGGTTAAGAATGGTTATTTCGCCGATGCCCACATTTAAAGCCCGGGCAACATTACCCAACGACACAAACTTTTTAACCATAACGGTATCCGTCTTTAACGAAAAGTTGCATGCCTGAGCTATAATGTTGTGCTTGCCAAAATAATTCATCACATAATTCATGGCTATAAAAGCAGGTACATAACCACGGGTTTCGGCGGGTAAGTATTGGCGTATAGCCCAAAAATCGCTGCCGCCACCGGCCTTTTCCATAGCATGCTCCACATTGCTTTTGCCGCAATTATATGATGCTATAGCCAAAAGCCAGTCTCCAAACTCCTGGTAGGCATCTTTTAAATAGGCTGCTGCAGCATAGCTTGCTTGTATCGGATCGCGGCGTTCGTCAACATACTCGTTCATGTTAAGGCCATAAATTTTCGCGGTGGTGCCCATAAACTGCCACAAACCCGTTGCACCTACCCTTGATACCGCATTAGGATCAAGTTTAGATTCAACAATCGATAAAAATTTTATTTCATCGGGGATGCCGGCATCATGAAAAGCTTTCTCATAAATTGGGAAATAGTACCTGGCCAAACCGGCAACCTGGCCCATTTCATCGCGGTTGTGCATGTAAAGGTCGATGTAGCTTTGTACATATTCATTATAATCAAGCTGGATATCTTTTTTGACCGAATCAAGCCGGCGCTTATAAACGTTACCTTGCGCGCCTATAGGCAGCGGGTGGTTTATAATCGGCAAAATGGTGGTATCGGCATTAATTTCGCCATGAAAAGCAGCAAAATGGTTGCTTTGCTTTACAGACGGGAGGGCAATGGCTTGAATGATTTGTAACAGCGACAGGCAGATGGTAAGCGTAAATAATCTCTTCATTAGTGGGATTTGATTAAGTAATGATGCTTCCTGCATCGGTTAATTTTACTAAAATATGGCTTTTTTATAGCTTTAAGAAATATTCAGCAAAATCTAACAGTTGTTGTTCGTTAAAATGTTTTGTTAATAATTGTAATCCTAACGGCAAACCCTGGCTATTATTGCCGGTTGGCAACGATATGGCGGGTACCCCGGTTAAAGATGCTTGTACGGTAAAAATGTCATAAAGATACGTTACCACGGGATCTTTTTCTTCGGCACCTATCGGGAAGGCCGGTTCGGGCGCGGTTGGAATAAGTATAAAGTCGTATTCGTTCAGTATCTCGTTGGTTTTTTCCCTAATTAACCTACGTACTTTTTGGGCTTTGGCGTAGTACGCGTCATAGTACCCGGCACTAAGTACAAAGGTACCCAGCATAATGCGGCGCTTAACCTCCTTGCCAAAACCTTCGGAACGCGAACGTTTATAAGTTGATTGCAAATCATCGGCAGCCGGGCTTCGGTACCCGTAATGCACGCCATCAAAACGCGCCAGGTTTGACGAAGCTTCGGCCGTTGCCAATATATAGTAAGTAGGTACCAGGTAATCCAATTGTTCAAACGCGATGGGTTTTACCGTATGGCCTTCGGCGCGTAATTTTTCAATGTATTGTACCAGGACATCCTTAACCTCGGCATCAACGCCTGGGCTTGACAAGGCTTCCTGTAAATAAGCTATCTTTTTCTTTGCTGGTTTTTCAGTATCAACGGTTATTGGCGATACCTTTTGCTGGATCAGCGTATTATCGTAATCATCCGGACCGGCCATTACTTCGTACAACAGGGCGGTGTCTTCAACCGAGCGGGTAATTGGGCCAACCTGGTCAAAGGACGAGGCATAGGCAATAATGCCGTGCCTGGAGATGCGACCGTAAGTAGGTTTAAAGCCTATCACCCCACAAAACGCAGCCGGCTGCCTAACAGAGCCTCCGGTATCAGTACCGATGGCCGCATGGCACATATTGGCCTGTACAGCAACCGCCGAACCACCTGATGAACCACCCGATACCCGTTTTTCATCTGCGTAGTTTTTTACCGGTCCGTAAAATGAATTTTCATTGGAGCCTCCCATAGCAAACTCGTCGCAATTACAACGGCCTATAATTACGGCATCTTCGGCAAGCAGGCGTTCAACTATAGTTGATGAATATATGGACGTAAAACCTTTAAGGATTTTTGACGAGGCGGTTACCTGATGTCCTTTGTAGCAAATATTGTCTTTTATGGCTATCACCATACCGGCCAGTTTACCGGCTGTTCCGTTTTTTATCCGTTCATCAACTTTTTTTGCATTGATAAGCGCTTCTTTTTCAAACACTTCATTAAAAGCGTTTAAATGGGCGTTCTTTTTAATTTCGCCCAAATAGTTTTTTACCAAGCCCTGAACAGTAATTTCCGCACGCAGCAACCCGCTCTTTATCTCGGTTAAAGAGGAATAAAATTTAGCCATGGGGCTAAAATAAAAAACTTATCCGTTGAAATAACAAATTAATTCAACAGATAAGTTTATATCGTAAATAAGGTATTAAAAAACAGCGGTCTAAAGTATTAAACTTTAGGTTTCTCTTCTGTAGAAGATGTGCTGCCTTCGTTGTTCTGCGCGTCTTTAAATTCTTTAACGCCTTTTCCTAAACCTCTCATTAGTTCGGGTATTTTTTTACCGCCAAATAATAAAAGAATTGCCAAGATGATAAGAATAATTTCTGGTGCCCCTAAACCCATGATTTTAAGTTTTATATAAGTTAATATTATTATTAATGATAGAATGTCCTTTTTATTAAACTGCCGAAGCAGCTTTTTTAGTGTTTGTTAAGGTCGATTTTTGATTCAGTAACCGGTTCCTGATCGGTACCTACGTGAAACTCGGCTGCAGGGATTGTATTTGGAACTTTATTTTCGGCAATCACCGGGTTGGGATGATGCTCTACGCTTTCGGCAACCGGCGTTTCGTCAACAGAGTGTTCTTCAATAAGTGGCGTTACATGCTCTTCAATTACCGGCTCAACAGTTTTAGTAGCCTCCGGTTTTTCCTGAAAATTATTGATCTGGTTATTGATTTCGCGTTTAACATCCTCGGATGCATCTTTAAAATCGCGCAGGCCTTTGCCCAGCGTACGCGCCATACCCGGAAGCTTTTCGCCACCAAATAGCATTAATGCTGCAAAAAGTATCAGTACCATCTCGCCCGTACCAATATTTAAAAATAAAAAAACTGTACTTAGCATTGCATTTTTTTTAAGGTTACAAATATAAACAATTAATATCTTTATAATTAAGAATCAAGAGTTAAGAGTCAGGAATTAAGATAACAGCAAAAAAGTTTTATATTAAATTACTGCCTTGTAAGCTGTTTCTTCAGCTAAGCTGAGCATAAGTTAGCCTATTATTGTTTCCTGTCTTAATTCTTGATTTTTTTTGATTCACAACTAATTAGGCGCCAGCCAAAACTTAGGATTCTGCGCATCTTTAGCCTTATATATATCAAAGTTAACTTCAGTTTCGCCCGTTGAAGGGTCGGTGGCAACAACACCTAAATTTTGTTTGGTGGTTACTTTTTGCCCGCGCGCCACCGTAACCGAGCGTAGGTTTCCATACACTGTAAAGTACTCTCCGTGCTTTATCATTACCAGGTAGGTACCGCTCACATCAACTACCCTAATCACTTCCCCCTCAAATACTGCTCTTACAGCACTGCCGGCATTCGTGCGGATGTCTACCCCTGTATTTTCGCTCCTGATACCTTCAGAAGTATAAGTTCCAAATCCCTGGGTTATTATACCGTTGGCTACCGGCCATGGCAAACGGCCTTTGTTGCCCAAAAAGTCGTTAGATAGCCTTGCCGCTTCGGGGGTAGCGTTCAAATACCCGGAACTTGTTTTGGCAACCGCCTTTGGAGCTACCGGGGCCGGCTTATTTTCGGCCTTGGCTTTCGCGGCGGCTAACCTTGCTGCTTCCCGCGCTTCGGCTTCTGCCTTGCGCTGTGCTTCTTCTATCTCCCGGCGGATAGCATTGGCAATCTCGCGGTTTGTTTTAGCAAGTTTGTTTTGAACCTCCTTTTGTTGCTGCTTTAACAGCCCCTCATGTTGAGATAGGTCTTTAACTACTTTAACCTGATCGTTTTTCTGCGCACCCAGGGTTTTCTTTTCTTTTTCCTGGTCTTGAAGCAAATTGCTTTTTTCCTGCTTGGTTTTATCAAGTTCGTTTATTTTTACATGCAGTTCTTTTTGCGTTCCCTGTATGTAACCGGCCTGGCGCTCACGGTAGGCGCCAAACTGCTGTAAATATTTTAGCCGTTTATAAGCCTGGTTAAAATCTTTTGATGCAAAAATAAACATCAGCTTATTGTAAGCACTTTGGTTACGGTAGGCAAAAAGTATCATTCCCGCGTATTCCTTTTTTAACTGATCCAGCTGGCTTTGTAAGCTATGTACAGTATTATTGCTTTCGGATATCTGGCTATCCAAATTTCTTACTTCGGAGTTAATGTTGCTTATTTTTTCCTCTCTCAGGCTTATCTGCGCCTTTAGCAAGCTTAATTGCTTTAATGTCGCCCTTTTGTTATTTGACGTTTCCTGGTAATCCTTATTCAATTGGTCAAGTTCTTCTGATAATTTATCGCGCCTGCGCTTTAGTTCGGCACTGCTTTGTGCATGTGCATCGACAGCGATTAGTACTGCTATAAAAAAGAGAATTGCTTTTAAAAATTTCATCAAACAAAAATAGGAATTATTTGGCCGGCTCATATCTATCCGGAATACTAAATGGATACTCCTGTTGCTGGTCAAAATCGACCCTGGTATAATGCAGGTTTACATGGATGTTTTTATCTTTTACTGTTGATGCTATATCTATCTGCGATGGCAGGATACGGTTATTGGCCTGTATAAAAGTATTATTGGCTACCTGTAATGATTGCCCTTCGCTTTGGCTGTTCAAGTTGGTTTGCGTTACTTTATTATCGGCCCCAACTATCAATTTGTAAAGCAAATCATCAAGGGTACCGCTTAGCGTAGTGTTGCCGTTCACGGTTGTAAAATCGGCATTTTCGGTAAGCAGTTCAGGAATAGCATTACCTATCAGTAATGATTCAAGTGTTTTATAATTCACCTGCTTGCTGGCATATGCGTAAACATAGCTAAATGGCTTTTTGAGGTAAACACCTTCCAGCCTGTTTATCAGCAATATACTATCGGGCGTAATCACCGCTCGTGCAACCTCTACACCCAATATCGCCGTAATAGATACCCAGATTTTTTTTCCTTTATTGATGCGGATATTGAGTGTAACATCATTACTGTTGCCGTTAATATCCAGGTTAGTTTTGGCCTTGCCCGAAAATGTATTAAAGTTTACCTGCTGCGCTTTTATAGCTGCCAGTTTTGTGTTTATTTTATTATCGGGCGTAGCAACAACATCGGCTTTGCGGGCTACCATAACCTGCTTGCGTGCTTTACAACTTACTATGGCAAGCAAACCGCAAACTATCAGCAACCTATTCAAAATATTTTTTTTCATTTATCTTTCGATCTAAAACCGGCGATTGCTCACCGTAGCCTTTGGCCTTTTTCCAGTTATCTACTGCTTCATCTGCTTTACCAAGGTAAAACAAAATATCGCCGTAATGTTCATACTTAACTGCACTTTTATCTTTATCGTGCGTTAGCGCCTTCTCCATCCACACTTTGGCATCGGGATATTTTTTCTGCATAAACAGTATCCATGCATAAGTATCTTCAAATGATGCCGTGTTTGGTTGCAGCTGTGTTGATCTTGCCGACATTTGGGCCGCCTTATCCAGCTGTTCATTTCTTAACGATAAATAATAAGCATAATTGTTTAAGGTATATGCATTATCGGGATTAATGGCCAGGGCCTTATCATAAGCATCATCCGAACTTTTGTTGTTCTTCAGGTCGTGATAACAATCTCCTAATAACGAAAAGCTTAGCGAAAGTAGTTCCTTATCCTGAATTTCTAATGAAGTTGCATTTTTAACATAACCCAACGCTTTATTAAAATCTTTTTTTTGCGCCCAGGCCACGCCTACCAAATAATTCATCCAGGCCTGGTTCGGGAACAGCGAAAGGGCGTTCTCCCCGTCTTTAACAGCACCATCCAAATCATTCATACTTAGCTCAATACGCACTAATTGCTCATGTACCTGGTATACCTGCCCATCCAGTTCTATCGATTTTCTGTAGGCGTCTTTTCCTTCCTTCAATTTATCGCTCTGTAGCAGCATATCGCCATACATGGCAAAAGCTTTACTATCCCTGGCATGCGTAATTGTGAGTATACGACTTAACTCAAGTGCGCTGGCTTTGGCATTCGGATCTGGAAATTTGGGGTAATAACCGGTTATGATTCTTATTTTTTGATCGATACTGACCTCGGGTATGGCAAACGCCTGGGTAAGTTCTTTATAGCTTGCATCATTATTCTTTTTTTCCCGGTAAATATCTGCAAGCGCCAGGTGCACCATGCCGTTACCCTGATCAATTTTTTCGGCCTGCAGCAAAACTTTTAACGCCTTATCGCCAAAGCCGTTTGAGTTATATATCTCTGAAAGTAACAGGTAATAACGAATTTGACCTGGATTATTGGCTATCGCTTTTTCAACATCGGCTGCGGCCTGGTCAACCTTACCTTGTTTAAGGTATATTTTTTGACGGCTGCCTAACAGGTCGTCATTGGGACCGGTAATTTGCTCTAACTGATCGTAAACTTTTAACGCATCATCATATCTTTTTAAAATAACTAATGCATTGGCTTTATCAAAATAATACTCGGGCTTGCTTGGATTAAGGCGAATAAGCTGGTTAAACACGTTCTCCAATTTATTGATGTTGTTACTTTTTTCATAACTATCGGCAAGTGCGCTCCAGTACCATTCGTTATTAGGTTTTACGGCAACGGCACGTTCAAGTAATGGTTGTGCACCGGTATAATCGTTTTGTATTTTTTTAAGATTGGCCAGTTCATACAGTGAGGCATCATTCGCCGGATCGGCCTGAATCACGCGCTCAAACAACTCTGATGCATGCTTCAAGTTTTCTACCGTTTTCTCTCGCAAAGCCGAGAAAAACAGCTGCCTGATTTCGCTGCTATCGAGGCCCCCCATTTGTTTTGATGCAGCAGTGGTTTGGGCAATGAGGTGAAGAGGCAAGAAGCAAGAACCAAGAATCAAGACAACTGCAATTTGCAAGTGCCATGTCCTGTTTATTGTATTCCTATATCCCAAACCCTTGTCCTTCATATTCAAATTTACACTAAATTGCTCATTTCGCCTGCTCACCTATTCTCAAAAAGTATTGATTCCTGACTCCAATCTCTTGGTTCTATTTTACCGCTGTGTGCCCAAAACCGCCTTCGCCCCTGGTGGTATCATTCAATAATTCTACCTGAGTCCAACTTACGGTTTCGTGTTTGGCAACTACCATCTGGGCTATCCTGTCGCCATGGTTAATCTCAAATGACTCTGCGCCCAAATTAATGAGCAGTACTTTTATTTCGCCCCGGTAATCGGCATCAATAGTGCCCGGCGAATTAACAATACTTATACCATGCTTAAACGCCAAACCACTACGTGGCCGTATCTGCGCTTCAAATCCTACCGGTAATTCGATATACAAACCAGTTGGCACCAGTTTGCGCTCCATTGGGTTCAACCGAATGGATTGTTCCAGGTTGGCCCGTAAGTCCATACCCGCGGCGTGGGCGGTTTCGTAGGCAGGCAAGCTGTTGCTTGATTTGTTGATTATGCGTATGTTCATTATCTTTTTAAAATAGCTAAAAGCGGTTTACGTTCAAAATAAAAAGCTGTGCCCGCAAACAAAAGGACTAAAGCGTTGCCTACAAATATATTTCGTTTAAATATAGTGAACGATATGTACACCAGTATTATTGACGCTACAATGTAAGCCAGATTTTTTTTGATATTATACGGGATTGGGTAATTTTTTTGTCCCCAGATGTATGATAATATCATCATGGTAGTATATGCAGCAAACGAAATCCAGGCAGAGGCTATATAACTGTATTTGGGTATAAGCAATACATTTAAAACAATGGTTAAAATTGCTCCTATACCAGAAATGTACAGACCATACTTAGTTTGATCGGATAGCTTATACCATACCGAAAGATTCATATAAATACCCAGACTGACATACCCGAACACCAAAGGTGGTACCACCTTTAAACCAGTCCAATATAAATCAGTTTGCGTTTTATCGTGCCCCTTAACAAAGTACTTAAGGATTTCGATATTGGCCACCAGGGCTACAAATATTATACACACAGTAATTACAAAGTAATCCATAATGCGGGCGTAGGTTTGCCCCGCATTTTTATTCTTAGCATGACTAAAAAAGAATGGCTCGGCCCCCAATCGGAACGCCTGTACAAAAATGCTCAGGAATAAGGATATCTTGGCACAAGCAGCGTAAATGCCAACCTCGCGTACGCTGATGTGCTGGGGCAGCAACTTGCCCAAAAGTATTTTATCTAAATTTTCATTAATCAGGAAAGATAAATTGGCTATAAGCACAGGCCAGCTATATTTAAACATTTCGGCAAACATCTTCCTGTCAAAATCGAGACTAAGTCTTAAAAACTCGGGCAACAGCATCAGTAATGAAAAAATACTGGCTATAAGGTTAGATACGAAAACATACCCTACCCAACCCGGCACATACCACGTATGTATCCAAGCCGCACCAACAAGATTATGACTAAGCCAAAACGGCAGCACATAAATAAAAAGAAGATTAAAACCGATAAAAATGATAATGTTCAAAAACTTAATAGCTCCGTACCGGCCAGGACGGCCATCAGCTCGTAATTTGGCAAACGGTACCGTGCCCCAGGCATCTAATACCAATATGGCTATGAAGATTTTTATAAAAATTAAAAAATCATCGTGACTGGTAAGCTCACCAACTTTAATAAAGCCAGTTATAAAATTTAAAAAAGGAAGAGTAATTAATAAAAAGAGCAGTGTAACTGCAAAAATGGCTATAAAGGAATTATTGTAAACCCGTTTTTTATTTTCGGGATACTTATTCAGATACCTGAAAAAAGTTGTCTCCATCCCGAAAGACAATACCGCGTTTAAGATAGAAACCCAGCCAAACATAGTTGTTAATATGCCGTAAACACCGGCGGCATAGGCGTGAGTATAAATCGGGGTGAGGAAAAAACTAAGCACTCGCCCGGCAATGGTGCTTAAGCCATAAACGGCGGTTTGCCCTGCAAATTTTTTAGCGGTTGACAATGTTGATGTTCAGTGTAATTAATCTGCTTCCGTTACAATTACGGGCGCCTTTTTACAACCTCAAAATTACGATAGTTTTTTAATTCGCCCTCATGGGTTTCAACAGAAGTTACTTCGCCATACTCGGGGCCTTCATTGCACCAATCCATAAACATGCCCATCGCAAAATCGTCGCCCTCGGCTTCAATGTATACGTCGCCATTTGGTTCGTTCAAAATAAAGCCCTTTACACCCAACTGATCGGCCGTTGCCTTCGTTGATTTACGAAAGGAAACGCCCTGCACTTTACCTTTAACTGTTATATTGAGATGTTTCATCATTTTGATTTGAGAATTTGAAGATTTGAAAATGATTTGCAAAGTTCTTTATTTTCAAATTCTCAAATCTTCAAATTCTCAAATTAATTTCTTCACTTTCGCTTCCGGTGTTATCTTCAAACCATCAAGGCCGGTTATTAAGTTAAGGCCGGGTGTTTTGCCAACTTGCAACGAGCCTTTTTCATCGTCGATTCCTAAAAACTCAGCCCCGTTAAGAGTGCCCCATTTTATTAATCTTTCGGTACTTAAAGCCGGGAATTTTTTTTGAATAGCGCGCATTTCGCTTAATATACATAAGCTATCATTGGATGCCAGGCTATCGGTGCCCAGGGTAATATTAAAACCCTGGTCAACAAAAAGTTCAATTTTAGGCAGTTTGCCTTCAATATATACATTGGCATTGGGGCAAAAGCAAAAATTAACTTTTCGGTCAAAACGTTTAATAAAATAGATATCCTTTAAATTGGTACAGGTATTATGCACCAACAGCACCTTTTGCTTATTGCTAAGCAGCGGAATAATTGATTGCACAGAGTTGCGGGCCTGAGGCTTAAAAAAACTGATATCGAGGCCAAAATGCTGGTACAGGTCCAAAAAGCCGCCGAGCTTATAACGATAAAACTTATTTTCGTCTTCGCACTCCTGGTTATGGATACTGATAAGATTGTGCCCTTCTTCGCTGTGTTTCCTTACCAGCTTAAACAGCTCTTTGGATACAGAGTATGGCGCATGTGGCGTTATAGAAGCTGATAGTGGCTTAAACTCATTAAGCAAGGCCATAGCTTTATCGAAAACATCTGCGGCATTTTGCGGTAAAAAGCCAAAGGTTTCTACAAAAGTGTGGTAATAAAGTTTGCTTTTAGCTTTTGTGGCTAAGCTTAAATTGGTATTTGAAATATCGCCAACAGCAACAATGCCATTGTTATACATTTCCTGATCGGCCTTTTCAATGGCATCTGTCACCAACTGCTCGTCGGAATTCCTGAAAGCCTGAACATCTTTTATAAAAGAAACCAGCCCACCGCCGGTTTTAATTTTGGCTTTTAGATGTGAAAGTTCAAGGTGGCAATGGGTGTTTACAAATCCGGGGCAAATAATACCGCTAACATTTTCTATCGGGCCGCCTGGCGGGTTGTTTGAATCGGTAACCGAAATTATTTTACCAAAATCATCAACGGTAACAATTCCATTCTTAATAGGATCGGCATAAACTGGGAAAATGTAATCGGCTCTAAAACTTTTCATTCATCTGTAAAACTTGGTATCTGTCTAAAAAAGTTTTTCCAAAATATGCCCAATTTCAATTAATACAATTAACTTTTAGTTATTGTTTTTTATCATCAAAAAGAATGACTTTAAAAAAGAAAAACATTTTTTTAAATTAAGTACCTTTGCAACGTGAATATTGCAAAAAACAAAATAGACATCCGCAGCCTGAGTTTGAGTGCTTTACAGGAACATTTTATCCGCATGGACGAAAAAGGTTTCAGGGCTAAACAAGTTTATGAATGGCTTTGGAAAAAATCATGTTTCTCATTTAATGAAATGAGCAATATTTCAAAAGAACTGCGCACTAAACTGAATGAAAACTTTGTCATCAACAACGTTAAAATAAACACGTCACAGGTTAGTGCTGATAAAACTATAAAAAATTCTTTTATTTTACACGATACTCACCTAATTGAGGGTGTTTTAATTCCAACCCCCGGCCGCATGACGGCTTGTGTATCATCGCAGGTTGGCTGCAGCCTTACCTGTAAATTTTGTGCTACGGGCTACATGGAGCGTAAAAGAAATCTTAATCCCGACGAAATTTACGACCAGGTGGTGCTGATTGATCAGCAAGCACGAGAAAATTATGGCATCCCGCTATCAAATATTGTGTACATGGGAATGGGCGAACCATTGCTGAATTACAAAAATGTAATGGACTCGATAGAACGCATAACCGCCGAAGATGGCTTAAACATGTCGCCAAAGCGCATCACCGTATCAACTGCAGGGATAGCTAAAATGATAAAAAAACTGGGCGACGACGAAGTAAAATTTAACCTGGCACTTTCATTACATGCCGCTAACGACGAGAAGCGTAACACGATTATGCCCATTAACGAGCAAAACTCGTTAAAAGCGCTTGCCGAAGCCCTTAAATATTATTACGCCAAAACCAAAAACCCGGTAACCTACGAGTATATTATTTTTGATGGTGTAAATGACGGCATCCAGGATGCAATGGAGCTTGCCAAATTCTGCAAGCACCTGCCCTGCAAAGTGAACATCATTGAGTATAACCCCATTTCTTTCGCCAGTTATATTAATGCCGATGAGGATAAGGTAGAGGCTTTTGCCAACTATTTAACTAAACAAGGTATTAATACGCACCTTCGCCGCAGCCGGGGTAAAGATATTGACGCGGCATGCGGCCAGCTTGCTATTAAAGAAAAAGCAAAAACTGTAGAAGTTTAAAAAAATCAGCCTTACCTTAAGGGCATGAAATTGCCAGGCGGCTACCTTGCCGATTTTGTTTCGTTACTTTTCCCTCAGCTTTGCCCCGCATGCAATGCCAGCCTGGTAACTAATGAGCGTATCATTTGCTCGGACTGCCGGTATAATTTGCCATTTACCAACTTTCATACCCAGGCCGATAACATTGTTGCGCAACAGTTTTATGGAAAAATAAAGATTGAAGCAGCCTATGCCCTTTACTTTTTTAATAAAGGCGGCCGGGTGCAAAACCTGATGCACCATTTTAAATATAGCGGCATGAAACAAATTGGTAACCTTGCAGGAAATATTGCCGGCAACCAATTAAAAGAGAACCCGATTTTTAATACCATAGATTACATTATCCCAGTTCCACTTCATAAAAAGCGTTTAAAAGAGCGCGGCTACAATCAAAGTGCCTGTTTTGCCGATGGATTGGCTGATAAACTGACAGCTACCGTTGAATTGGATAATTTGATACGGAAAGTCGCCACAGTTACCCAAACCCATAAATCGCGCTTTGCCCGGTTTGAAAATATGCAGGAAGTATTTGCAGTTGATAAACCAGACAGACTGGAAGGTAAGCACGTTTTGCTGGTGGATGATATTGTAACTACCGGATCGACCCTGGAGGCTTGTGGGATTGAGTTATTGAAGGTGCCTGGCCTGAAGCTGAGTATTGCTACAATTGCCTATGCGGTTTAGCCTGCCAGTAAGTTCAGCTGAAAGCTGAAACCATGTGCAACCACGAGCTGGAAGCTCGCGGCAGCGGTTAGCTGCGTTTATTTTAGCTCCCCCTACAGGGGGCTGGGGGGCCTATTGATGCTGATACCTGCTCAATTTTTCGAAAAGTATTTTTGGATCAAATGGTTTCAGGATGTAATCGTTCATCCCGGCGTTATCTATTTCGCCCATTTGGTTGCTAAGCATAGATGCGGTTAAAGCGATGATAGGCAATTGCTGAAAATATGGTTCGGGATTTGAACGGATCACCTGGGTAGCTTCCAGGCCGCCCATTTCGGGCATATGTATATCCATCAACACTACATTATAATTTTGGTTGGCTACAACCTTGTTTACTGCCTCGAGCCCGTTTTCGGCAAAATCAGCATCCGCGCCCCATTTTTTAAGGATTTTATTGATCAATAACCTGTTTATCTGGTTATCATCAACTACTAAAACGTTAATTTTCAGTCCTTCTTCCACTTTGTTATTATTGCTATTTAGTTGCTTATCTGCTTTATTGAAAGTAATGGTAAACCAAAAAGTTGAACCCTGACCTGGCACGCTATCCACGTTAATACGCGAATCGTGCAATTCAATAAGGCGTTTACTGATGGCCAGGCCTAATCCTGTGCCCCCGTATTTACGTGTAGTATCGGCTTCGGCTTGTTTAAATTGCTCAAATATTACATTTATTTTATCAGGCGCAATACCTATACCGGTATCTGTGATCGAAAACCTAATCCTTACATCCTTATCCGTTTCCTGGATAACTTTCAAATCAACGTTAACGCCCCCTTTTTCGGTAAACTTAACCGCGTTGCTCACCAGGTTTAAAATTATCTGGCTTAAACGGGTTCGGTCGCCTAAAATAATTGACGGCACAGTGTCATCAATGCTTTTGCTAAGATATATATTTTTTTCGACTGCTTTGTATTGCAATGAGTTATTGATACTCTGTACCATATCGCGCAGGTCCATCCGCGCATACTCAAGTTCCACATTACCTGTTTCCATCTTAGCAAAATCAAGCACATCGTTTATCAGCGTCAGTAAATTTTCGGCCGAAAATTTAAGAATGCCCAGATTTTCTTTCTGCGATTCCAATGGATCTTCATCCAGCAACAAGTGCGACATGCCAATAACGGCATTAAGCGGCGTACGAATTTCGTGGCTCATTACCGATATAAACATATCCTTGGCCCTGCTCAATTGCAGCGCTTCTTCTTTGGCGGCAATCAATTGTATTTCGGCCTTCTTTTTTTCGGTAATATCAATAATTACCTCAACGTATTTGTCAACTTTTCCACTTGCATCTGATATCACCGAATTGATTACAGAAACCCATAAAGGCTGGCCGTCTTTACGGTAAATTAGCAAATCAACCTCAAAAGATTGTTTGTTTCTGGAAAGCTCACGTGCACGCTCGATAATGGCAACATCGGTTAGCGCCCCCTTTAATATATCGCCCAGATGCCTGCCACTTACCTCATTTATCCGGTAGCCTGTAATTTTCTCAAAAGCCTCATTAACCCACTCAACCCGGCCTTCACTATTATTAATAACAATGCCACTGGTAACCTTGCTTGCCACAAGGGATAACAGCGTGAGCTCTTCTTCGGCCTTTTTACGTTCTGTGATATCAACCATTACGCCTATCTGCCGGTCAACTTTCCCCACTTCGTTAAATATAGGGCTGTTTGAAAGCCAGACCCATATTGGCGTGCCGTCTTTTTTGTATATTTTTATTTCAACCTCATACGGCCGGTTTTCTTTAACAGCCTGTACAGCGCCTTCAAAAACACTCAGGTCAGAGTCCTTTCCCAACAACGATGTACCAATTGCCTTCCCTTCCAGCTCGGCAAATGAATAACCTATAATAGTTTCAAGGGCCTGGTTCATCCACATAAACCGCCCCTCGATATCACGGATAAATATACCTCCGGGCGATTTTCGGGCTGCAAAAGATAATATCTCCAGATCCTGCTCAACTTTTTTACGGGCCGATATATCAATAATCACCCTGATATATTTATCGATTTCGCCCTTGCTGTTACGTATTGCAGAATTAATAACCGTAACCCATAAAGGCTTACTGTTTTTGGGTGTTATTAAAAGATCAACCTCGTATGACTCTTTATTTTTTATCGAGGCGATCAATTTAGCCTCGGCAGCCGCATCTACAACGGTGCCTTTGAGTGTAGCACCCAACCATTTATTTTTGACATCGGCTAAGGTAAAACCAGTAATGTGTTCAAATGCATCATTCACCCAAACAACCTCATCGGCAGCGTTGCTTATTACAACGCCGTTACTAACTTTACTTGCCACCAGCGCCAATTGTTCAAACTCCTGCGAGATATGTTTTTGATAGGTAATATCGCGTCCACTGGCAAACCATTTATCACCGCTAAATTTAACCGACCAGCTTACCCATTTAATAGCTTCTTCGGGTGTTAAAACAATGGTTTCAATATCAAATTTACGTTGTTGCTTACTTAGCCCTGTTTTAAGCACATTCAAAGTCCGAACCCTTTCTTCTTCGGGGAAAAAATTCCAGATGGGCTGACCAATAGCCTTTTCGGGACTAATACCCAAAACAGTATCAACCGAGCGATTGATCTGTTCAATGTTAAAATCCCTGTCCATAATGCAATGAACATCGGGCGAACTATCAAACAGGTTGTAAAAATCTTTATGAATTTGCAGGTTGTGCTCCAATTCGCGCTTCTGTTTACGCAACTCAAGGTGCGACATCACATCTTTGGCAAGTGTTTTTAACGCGTCTTCCTGTTCAACGTTCAGAACCTTTATTTTTTGATCAAAAACGCAAAGTGTACCTATGCGGTAACCTTGCGGGTCAATCAAAGGCGCGCTCGCATAAAATCGGATCCCCATATCGCCGTTTACCAGATCGGTATTGGCATACAAATCATTTTTGGAGGCATCGGGAACGACAATTATATCATCGCCCAAAATAGTATGGCGGCAAAAGGAATCAGTTTTGGGGATATAATCAATCTGCAGGCCAACTTTTGATTTAAACCACTGCCGGTGATCGTCGATAAAAGTAATAAAGGCTAAAGGCGCCTGGCATATATAGGATGCCAGGCGCGTTATAGCGTCATATTCTTCTTCGGGCAGTGTATCAAGCACATGGTATGATTGCAGCGCGGTTAAACGCCCTTTCTCATCATCTATAAATCCATGCTGCTTTGTTGCCATTTATTTATTCTGATCCTTCCTGGCGATACAACGGGAAGTCGTGCATCAGTTTGTGCACCCTTTTACGAATTTTCTTGATAGAATGTTCGTTTTCGGGGTCAGAAATTACGGCATCTATCAACTCTACAATCTCTTCCATATGCTTCTCCTTCATATGGCGTGTAGTGATGGCAGCAGTACCCACACGGATACCCGAAGTTACAAACGGCGACTTATCATCATAAGGCACCATGTTTTTATTTACCGTTATATCGGCACTAACCAAAGCATTCTCGGCAGCTTTACCGGTAATGTTTTTATTACGAAGATCGATAAGCATCAGGTGGTTATCTGTACCGCCCGAAATGATCTGGTATCCGCGTTTTACAAATGCTTCGGCCATAGCTTCTGCATTCTTTTTAACCTGTACAATATATTTCATGTAGCTATCGCTTAAAGCCTCGCCAAAAGCAATGGCTTTAGCGGCAATAATATGCTCCAGTGGGCCACCTTGGGTACCAGGGAATACAGCCATATCAAGTAAGGACGACATCATCCTGGTTTCGCCTTTTGGCGTTTTTACACCGAATGGATTTTCGAAATCTTTACCCAATAAAATTAAACCACCGCGCGGGCCACGTAAGGTTTTATGCGTGGTTGTAGTAACAATGTGACAATGCGGAAGCGGATCTTTCAGCAGGCCACGGGCAATAAGGCCCGATGGGTGCGAGATATCGGCCAATACCAAAGCGCCAACTTCATCGGCAACGGCACGGATAAATTCATAATCCCAATCGCGTGAATAGGCAGAAGCACCACAGATGATCAGTTTTGGTTTTTGCTCCAAAGCAACCCTTTTAAGCTGATCATAATCAATTAAACCGGTTTCTTTTACTACACCGTAAAAATGCGGCTCGTATAATTTGCCGGAAAAGTTCACTGGGGAGCCATGTGTTAAGTGGCCACCATGCGAAAGATCAAAGCCCAATATTTTATCTCCAGGTTGCAGGCAGGCCAGCATTACCGCGGCGTTAGCTTGCGCGCCAGAGTGCGGTTGTACGTTTGCCCACTCGGCGTTGAACAATTGTTTGGCACGCTCAATAGCAATGGTTTCAATTTCGTCAACCACCTCGCAGCCGCCGTAGTAGCGCTTGCCCGGTAAACCTTCGGCGTATTTGTTGGTAGCAACAGAACCCGCTGCTTCCATTACCTGACGGCTTACAAAATTTTCAGATGCTATTAGCTCAATGCCTTCCTCCTGGCGTTGTTGCTCTTCATCCAAAAGTTTAAATATCAGTTTATCTCTTTTCATTGTGTGTTTTTAACGCTGCTAAGTTAGCTAAAAAGATAGATTTGAGATGTGAGTTATGAGATTTGAGACAGAAGTAATTTGAGATTTTACCTGCAAGGAAATTGGCGCAATATAATTTGTTATACAAGCAGTTATAACTAATAAGTTTTTGCGATAAGCCTGTTCCCCATACAAATAATGGCGGCGCCGGGATTAAAATAAACCGAAATTATTCCGTTTGCTCACAAGACAGCCTTTTACCACCATCACCACCTGATAATCAGGCGCTCCTTCGTCTGGGGTACAATAATCTTTGACTCTTTGGCGACTTGTTTAATTTACAGGGATAAATCCGCCCAAAAATCGTTGCAGGTCACGTTTAATGATCACACCCAGACTTTCCTGTAAGTAAATTTAACGTTGATTCTTTGCGGGCAGCTTCAACATTTTTTATTTTTTTATTAACAATAAAAAAGGCCTTACGGATTATCGTAAAGCCTTGATTATCTTAGTGGAGAATATCGGAGTCGAACCGATGACCTCTTGCATGCCATGCAAGCGCTCTAGCCAGCTGAGCTAATCCCCCGTTGCGGGTGGCAAATATATAATTTTAAGTATTAAAAAAGAATTTGATTTTAAAAAATTAGCTACCGGGCTTAAAATCGCTATCCAATATCAATTGCATAAATTTCAAATCCAGCCAACGGTCAAACTTATAACCAACCTGCTTAAAAGTACCTATCTCTGTAAAACCAAGCTTCTGGTGCAGTTTAATACTCGCGACATTCCCGGCATCAATGCCCGCAACGATAGTATGTATTGGTTGCTGTTTTACTATTTCGATGAGTTGCCGCAAAAGTTTTTCGGCTATGCCTTGTTGCCTGTAGGCTTTGTGAACGTATACTGAATGCTCAACGGTATACTGATAGGCAGGCCACGCCCTGAAGGGTCCATAAGTTGCAAATCCGGTTACCATGCTATCAACCTCGGCCACTAAAACAGGAATATTGTGGTGGCGCTTATCCTCCAGCCACTGCAGGCGCATATCTATAGTATGGGGTTCATAACTATAAACGGCCGTTGTATTCAATATGGCATCATTGTAAATATCAAGTATACCTTGGGCATCTTTGATTGATGCCAGCCGAATGGTCAAATCAGTATTTCTGTTTTCCATAGTATTTTAATCCATTATATAAACATAAACCCTGAAAGCATTCTTCAATAGTTTTAACCCCTGAAGATTTTCGTCAAAATTACTCAAATGATGGTTTTAAACTCAAGTCCTTAAAACAAGTAAAGCCCCTGATGGGCAGGGGCCTTTACTAACCAATTATAAACCTAAATTATGAGAAGACTTTTTTGTGTTTGTGTTACGGTGTAAAAGTAACACTAAGTTTTTATATTATTAAAAATTATTTTGTAATTTTATTGTAACTTTTATCAAAACACCTTAATACCGCTGTTTGATTTTCAAAAATACAAATAATTCATTATTAATGTGATAATTTTTAAAAAAATTAATTCTTACGTTTTATAAAACCAAAAAGACAAAAATAATTTTATACTTTCCTTCATTTTTTTCCATCAAAAGTTAAAATAAGTCGAAACAAACAGCATAAAAATCAAAAAATCACTTAAAAAATATTTCAAAATGATTTTCAATTGAATTTATGTCAAATTTTATTCCAAAAAACCATCTTTAAATAAAAAAATACATAAAATCCATTTTTTTAATCCCATCCATCAAAAAAATCCGAATTTTTATTGACAATTTAAACTTCCTACATCTGAAGATATTGTGAACACCGGGATAAAATTTACTTTAAATAAGCACAATTTAAAAACTGCATCTTCATTTTTGCAGCGCGTTTTACAGTTTTAAATTTATGACAACTAACCCGCCTACAAAAGCACACCCGCATTTAACATCGTTCACTTTATGGATTATGACCATTGCCACTTGTCTGGTGGTGGCCAATATTTACTACAACCAACCTTTGCTGGCCGATATTGCACACACTTTTAAAATCTCTGATAAAAAAGCCCAGCAGGTTTCGCTATTTACTCAAATTGGATATGCAACCGGTTTATTGTTTATTATACCACTGGCCGATATGCTTAAACGTAAGCGATTAATATTGATAGATTTTGCCCTTGTCATTATCTCGTTATTAATAAGCGCGGTAGCACCATCGGTGCTGGTGTTAACAATAGCCGGATTTTTAGTGGGGGCATCTTCGGTAATACCACAATTACTGATACCTATGGCCGCGCACCTGGCCAAACCGGCCGAACGCGGTAAAAAAATTGGCTTTGTAATGAGCGGCCTGTTGATAGGTATACTATTATCACGTACGCTAAGTGGTTTTATTGGCCAACATTTTGGCTGGCGTACAATGTACTATATAGCTACGGGGTTAATGCTGGCCATGTGGCTAATGATATTTTTCTTTTTGCCCGAAGTTGAACCCGATTATAAAGGCAATTATAAAAACCTGATGAAATCGCTCATCCACCTGGTTAAAACTCAGCCAAAACTCAGGATGGCTGCCTTCCGGGGGGCCCTATGCTTTGCCGGTTTTAGCGCGTTTTGGACAACGCTGGTATTTTTACTAAAACAGCCCCAATTCAACGAAGGTAGTTCTGTTGCCGGCCTCTTTGGATTAGTCGGCGCGTTTGGCGCGTTGGCAGCCGGCTTAATGGGCAGGTTAAGCGACAGAATGGATTCATACAAACTGTCAGGATATACACTATTATTAGTACTCGTTTCTTTTATCATCTTCTATTTCTCCAACAGCAGCATCGTTGGTTTAATTATAGGGGTAATTGTATTGGATATGGGTGTGCAGGCTACACATATTTCTAACCAATCTATCATATTCGGCTTGATCCCAGAGGCGCGTAACAGGCTAAACACGGTATACATGGTGTGTTATTTTATAGGCGGCGCATCGGGCACATTTTTGGCCAGCCTGGTTTGGAAAACTTACCAGTGGACCGGCGTGTGTGCCATTGGTGTTACATTGGCAGCCATCGCGCTGGCTGCGCACTTTATTAACTACAAAAAAAACGTTCGGAATTAAAGCAAGTGTTCGGTTATTGAGTACTAAGCGAACAGTGATTTTTGCGTTTTGAAATCCACGCTTTCAAAAATTTGAATTTTTATTAAAAATAAAAGTTACTCAAAAACAGATATTTACATGTTATTGTAAAAATATCTTGAGCCACCAATGACTTTTTTTGACTTTTTGGCACGCTGTTGGAATACTACTCAGCAAACGTAGCTGTTATGGAAACTAAGAAAACAACGGTTAAGGAAAGCGAAAAGGAATGGGAAAACCCGGTGGAGCCAACAAAAACAACAGATGCACGCGATGAGGAGCAAATTTTAAGGCAATACAATGAAGCAAAACGCCGCAAAAATAACCTTACCGAAAACCAGGAGACTGAAAAAAACGATTAAACAAAGACATTTAAAACATACAAAAAAACTAAAACTATGAAAAGCACCAAAAAATTATCTACCAACAAATTAGTAGCGCGTTTTGATAACGAATTAAAATTGTTACTGATGAATGATTTGAAATCTATAAAAGCTAAAGCAACCCGTTTAGCAACCGCAGCCTAATTAAAACTTACAACACACTTACCTATATATAAAACATCTACCTATGAAAGCTTCTAAAACAAATCCAGCCATCAGCGAATTAATTGCCCGCTTTGACGACGAGTTACTGAACATTTTATTGGAAGATCTTAGGAACTTCAAAGTAAGAAATCAATTTGTGCACAACAACAAGAAGGTAGTAGTACAATCAACACGTAAAGCTGCCTGACCATCATATATCTACATCTACCTATTAAAGTACAACATCGCACCTATCAAAACGATAGAGCCCTGCTAAAACAGGGCTTTATTTTTTTTGGCGTATTTAACAATCAGGCTCGCGGTTTTGGCCGATGCACCGGGTTGGCCCATCCTTTGGTCAAGGGCATCATAATCTTTCAACATCGTTTCACGGTAACTGCCTTCATTAATCAGTGCACCAAGTTCGGCAGCTATTTTCAGCTCATTACAGTCTTCCTGGATAAGCTCTTTTACTATGCCCTTATCCACAATAAGATTAACCAACGATATAAATTTAATTTTTACCAACATACGGGCTATCGCGATGGTTAACGCGTTGCCTTTATATACTACTACTTGTGGTATGTTAAACAAGGCAGTCTCTAAAGTTGCAGTTCCCGAGGCAACAATGGCGGCATGCGCGTTGGTTAACAAATCGTATGTGGCATTAAATATTACAGGAATATTGGTATCCTTAACAAACTGGCTGTAAAACCCTGGCTTAAATGATGGCGCTCCTGCTATAACAAACTGATAGTCTTTAAACTGCCTGGCTACGGCAATCATATCCGGCAATAAATAATTTATTTCCTGTTTGCGGCTGCCCGGCAACAGCGCTATGATCTTTTTACCAGATACATTATTTTGCTTTAAAAATTCGGGATTAGGCTCAAATGCAGTTATTGCATCCAGCAACGGATTGCCTACATAATCAACATCCATTCCCCAGCTTTTATAAAAATCAACTTCAAAAGGCAATATGCAAAACAGATGATCAACTATCCGCTTGATTTTTAATACCCGTTTTTGGTTCCAGGCCCATACTTTGGGCGAAATGTAGTAATTAACCGACAAGCCGATGGTTTTGGCATATTCCGCTATTTTTAAATTAAAACCCGGGAAATCTATGAGCACCAAAACATCGGGTTGATATGCGGCAATATCCTCTTTACAGGCTTTCAGGTTTTTGAGAATGGTGCGCAGGTTAACAACCACCTCTACAAAGCCCATAAAGGCCATATCTGCATAATGTTTCACCAAAGTTCCGCCTTCAGCCAGCATCAGGTCACCGCCAAAAAAGCGAAATTCCGCCGCGGAATCAAGCTCCTTTAGCGCCTTCATCAGGTTGGCCCCGTGTAAATCGCCCGAAGCTTCGCCGGCTACCAGGTAATACTTCATCGGATGGGTTGCAATTTGAGTAAAAACACCGCTGCCGTAAATACAAAGGTGATCAATATCATCCCCGTGCCTGTATTGTCTTTCCCCTGCTTAAAACAATATCGGATGATAAAAAGATTCAGCGCTATGGCAACCAAATACGGAATACCCGGCTTATTTAATATCAAAAAGCTGCCTTTAAGCAGGTATAAAAAAATAAACAGGCTGATACCCGGCAATATCGAGCCACCAAGTAAACCAACCAATATACTGTTATTTTTAAGCATGTATTTTATTTAGCACAGCAATTTACACATTAAATGCCCAGGTGTTTAAAAACGGGATGGCGTGGTGCGCCGTCATATCAAACTGAACAGGAACTACCGATGCGTAATTGTGCTCCAAAGCCCAAACATCGGTATCCTCGCCACCATCGTTTAACTGAAAAACCCCGGTGAGCCAGTAATAAGGTCGCTTATGCGGATCAACCCTTTCATCAAATTCTTCGGCCCATTTGGCGTTAGCCTGCCGGCAAATCTTGATTCCTTTAATATCGTGGGTGTTCGGAAAATTCACGTTAAGTAACGTATTTGCCGGTAAACCATTGGCTAAAACCTGCAGGGCAAGTTCCTTAATATATTTAACGCAATGGCTAAAGTTAGCATCCAGGTTATAATCATCTAAAGAAAAACCAATAGATGGAATACTTTCAATAGCGCCTTCAACAGCTGCCGACATGGTGCCGGAGTACAATACGTTAATGGAATTATTTAAGCCATGGTTAATGCCCGATACGCATAAATCGGGCTTAAGCCCTTTAAATACTTTATTTACGGCAAGCTTCACACAATCAACCGGCGTACCAGAGCAGCGGTACATTTCGATGCCCTCATAAATATCTACCTTATCTAAACGCAAGGGTTTACCTATGGTAATGGCATGCCCCATGCCCGATTGCGGACTATCGGGCGCAACAACCACTACCCTGCCTATCTCGCTCATGGCTTCAATTAATACTTTGATGCCGGGGGCGGTTATACCATCATCGTTAACAACGAGTATGGTTGGTTTGATTGATTTCATCATGCGAAATTAATTATATTTGATTTATGCTGACGACTGAAAAGAAATAACTCTTGATGAATATCTGCAGATGCCCGTTGGTGCACCTTACCAATACATCAACGGGTGCTTGATTGATTGGCCATCCCGAACAGTAAATCATCAACTTACCCTTGCAGCGGTAGCTACAGCCTTTATAACTTATGAAGACAGGTTAAAAACGAAGGCACTTATTTAATGCGACCAATTGAAGTAATACTCGGCAATCAAAACTCCTTTCAGCCAGACATTGTTTACGTTGCCGAAGAAAGGCGCGATATCATTAGGGATTATGTTTACGGCGCGCCCGATATAGTTGTTGAAGTTCTATGGGAAAAGAACGCCTATTATGACCTTCGCCCTAAAAAAGACACATACGAAAAATACGGTGTAAAAGAATACATCATTATTGACCCTATAGCGCAAAACGCCGACCTTTATGTGTTAAGGGATGGCGCTTATTACCTTCATCAAAAAGCGCAAAAAAGCGAAACACTCAAATCTATGATCTTGCCGGGTTTTGCAACAGAACTTGAAAAGGTTTTCAAATAAGAAGGTCCCGTTCCCGGGGCCTTTTTCCTTATTATAAACTGTTTATCCATTTCACCAGTTCATCGCGCGTTTTACCGGTTTTTTGCTGGAGTTTTCCTAATGTTTCGTCGTCCTTACCTTCTTCGTAAGTTAAATCATCGTCGGTAAGATCGCCGTAGGCTTGTTTTATTTTACCCTTCAACTCGTTCCAGCCGCCCTTAATTTGTAATTTATCCATGATGTTTTCTATTTAGATGTATTTGTATAACACCCCGGAAACTATATGGTTTTTGAGGAAGAGGCAAGATATTAGAATCAAGAGTTAAGACGAAAAGCATAAAGAGCCAAATTAATGCATGTCATGGCAGCTTCTTGATTCTAATCTCTTGACTCTCCCCCTATTCTTCCACAAACTGCTTCAACACTTTTCGTTCAAAATCATGAGAGGGCCATAGCTCTATTTTGTAATGGTCTGTACCCTCATCTGCTTCGGGATCGTTGTTGGCCAAATCGTACGAATAAACCCTGATGCGGTAGTAGCCAGGCGTTACGATGGCTTTTAGTTGAATTTTGCTATCCGGATAATCAAGCACTTCCAGTATTCCCGAGCTTATCCTTACACCCGCCTCAACCACGTGATCGTATTTTTTAAAATCTTTTTCCCTGCTCGGGGCATCCAGTATATCAAGCTGTGCTTTTACATGACCAAAGCTTCCAATGCTGAGGCCAACTATATCCCTGTCTTTTGCAGTTGCCATCCTATCGTTATATGCCGAGGATGTCCAAAAACCAGGGTCGCCTGTTTCGCCGGTAAATGCCGAATCACAAAGGTAAAACTGGTTCTCTTTGGTAAAAAAATCGAGTCTGTATCGTGCAGAAGGATTTGGATGGCTTTTAAATGAAAACAGGGAAATTAAGACTGCAAAACAGGCAAATAATATTAAACGACATAAATTTCGTTTATGCATACAGTTAGATATGTGCTGCAAGTTACAAAAAAAGAGGCAAGACGTTGTTTGTCTTGCCTCCGGATTCTTGATTCTTACCCTACAAAGCTCCCGCTTTAATTTCTTCAACCACAGCAGGGTCAAGCAAGGTAGAGGTATCACCTAAGTTGGATGTTTCCCCCTCGGCTATTTTGCGCAAAATACGGCGCATAATTTTTCCCGACCTGGTTTTTGGCAACCCGGTCACAAACTGGATTTTATCAGGCTTGGCTATAGCGCCTATAATGCGGGCAACCGTCATGGTGATATCCTTGCGAGCAAGTTCGGCATCGCCATGCTGGTTGGGGCATACCACAAAGGCATAAACGCCCTGCCCCTTAATATCATGCGGATAACCCACAACGGCTGATTCAACCACACTGCTGTGCATGTTGATGGCATTCTCTACCTCGGCGGTACCAATACGGTGGCCCGATACGTTCAGCACGTCGTCAACGCGGCCTGTAATACGGTAGTATCCATCTTCGTCACGTAAACAACCGTCGCCGGTAAAGTACATATTTTCGTAAGTGGCAAAGTAGGTGGTGCGGCAGCGTTCATGATCGCCATAGGTAGTACGCAGCATTCCCGGCCATGGAAACTTGATACAAAGGTTGCCGCTTACGCCGTTACCTTCAATCACTTTACCATTTTCATCAACCAGTACCGGCTGTACACCTGGCAATGGTAAAGTTGCATACCCCGGCTTAGTTGGGGTAACGTTGCAAATTGGCGATATCATTAACCCGCCATTTTCTGTTTGCCACCAGGTATCGGCAATAGGGCATTTGCCGTGGCCAATTTTTTCATCGTACCAGTGCCATGCTTCTTCGTTTATCGGCTCCCCTACAGAACCCAGTTTGGTTAACGAACTTAGGTCTTTACCTTTCAAAGGCTCCTCGCCAAAGCTCATTAATGAACGGATAGCGGTTGGCGCGGTATATAATATATTTACTTTAAACTTATCTACAATATCCCAAAAACGGCCGGCATCCGGGTAGGTTGGTACGCCTTCAAACATCAAGGTTGTTGCGCCCTGCGATAACGGGCCATAAACAATGTATGAGTGCCCGGTTATCCAGCCTATATCGGCAGTACAAAAATAAACCTCGCCTTTGTTGTACTGAAATACGTTGGCAAAGGTATAACCTGTATAAACCATGTAACCACCTGTAGTATGCACCACGCCCTTAGGTTTGCCTGTTGAGCCGGAGGTATATAAAATGAACAGCATATCCTCGGAATCCATTACTTCGGCGGGGCAATCGGGGTTACCCTGGGTTTCTACCTTTTTAACTTCATCTTCCCACCAAACGTCACGGCCTTTTATCATGGATACCGGCGTACGGCTGCGGGTTAATACTATTACTCTTTTAACAGACCGGCATTGCACCAACGCATCATCAATAACACCTTTTAACGGTATGGCCTTATTGCCACGGAAGCCGCCATCGGCAGTAATAACTATATTACACTCGGCATCGTTTATCCTATCGGCAATGGATTGTGCCGAAAAACCGCCAAATACTACAGAATGGATAGCGCCAATACGGGCACAAGCCAAAACGGCTATAGCCAATTCGGGAATCATTGGCATGTAAATACAAATACGGTCGCCTTTTTTTGCGCCATTATTTTTTAAAACATTGGCAAACTGGCAAACTTTATCGTGCAGCTGGCGATAGGTTAATATCCGGTGATCTTCCTGCGGATCATTAGGCTCCCAGATGATGGCCGGTTTATCGCCAATAGTTTCAAGGTGACGGTCGAGACAATTTTCGGTTATATTTAGTTTGGCGCCCTGGAACCATTTTATTTTAGGCTCTTTAAAATTCCAGTCCAATACCTTATCCCACTTTTTTTGCCATAAAAAGTTTTCGGCTATACCGGCCCAAAATTCTTCGGGTTGCTCAATACTTTGTTGGTATACTTGCTTGTATTCGTCAAATGATGTAATCTTCATAGTGTTTATAATGGAGGGCCTAATTTAATAATTTATATATGATGTAAATATTAATTCTGCAACTTTTTAAAATTATTTAAAAAGTGTATAAATTTAAAAGGTAAGTGTATGGCAAACAAGCAGAATACCATCATTTGGGTACTAATAGCCGTTTTTTGATTTATTTTTATGTTTTTTAAAATATCCTTTTTTTATCAAATCTACAATTGTTTCATTCACCATGAGTTAACTTAATTATGAGGTACCAGACATCAATATTGCTTATTATTAGTTTGTTAGTTTTCACCTGTAAAAAAACAGACTCAACAAAAACCAAGGTTAATATCAATGGCAAAACAGAAACATTAAATGGACACGTGAAAGAAATATATTCTTATTCTTCAAAATACGATTTTACAAGGCTTACAATTGACCAGGAAGGGCGTACGCTAACTTCAAGTGTAAATACGTTGAGTATAGCAATACTGGAAAATAGAACTGACACTACGATAACGAAAGAAAATACAACTTATACTTACAATGACAAAAACGGCAAGGTTAAATCAATGATTGGGGAAACAATAACAAATGGGAGTAAAGAATCATCCAAACTAAACTTTGACACATTAGGCCGTCCTATAGATGACAAAGGAGACACAATTATAACTCATAACGTTAACCGTTATAAATACGACAAGCATGGTAATCTAATTGAATTTATATACGCGGAATGGGAAACAAAACTTGAACCTACGGCAACCAGATATAAATACGATAAACAAAACCGCGTTATTGAAGAAACAGAATATGAACCAGTTGATCTACTTTTATCCAAGAAGACCTATGAATATACTGTCGTAGATTCGAAAAAAAACTGGATAAAGGCTATAGTTCGATATAAAGCCTATCCTCCACTACATTTTGATCCGAGAACCGATACCATAACCCGTAAAATCAGCTATTATTGAGGTGTTTAGCCTATCTAAAATCTTTTTGAATTATTTTTAATACCGCTATTGAATATTTGATTAAAAAGTCTGATATTTGCAAACTCTTTTTGAATAAAGGGTTGATAATTAAAAATATTTGTCATGTCAAGAATTTGTGATCTAACAGGAAAAGCATCTATAGTTGGTAACAACGTTTCTAACTCAAACGTTAAAACTAAACGCAGATTTCATCCTAACTTAAAACTTAAAAAGTTTTATATCCCTGAAGAGGATAAATGGATTACCTTAAAGGTATCTACTTCAGCAGTAAAAACTATCACCAAAAATGGTATTACTGCCTGTATCAATAAATTTGTAAAAAAAGGATACATTTAGTAGTTGTACGTTAACGGTTTTACAACTTGTAAAATTAACGACGTACAGTATAATTTGAAAAATTACGTAAGCCGTGACGGTGATGCGTACAACATAAAAAGAAAATGGCAAAAAAAGGCAACAGGGTTCAGGTTATATTAGAGTGTACTGAACACAAAACAAGCGGTATGCCAGGCATGTCTCGCTATATTACCACCAAGAACAAAAAAAATACAACTGAAAGACTGGAAATGAAAAAATTCAACCCGGTTTTAAGGAAAGTAACTGTTCATAAAGAGATTAAGTAATTGGTTGATTAAGTTGATTGGTTGATTAGGTTTAGATCCCTGACCATCAGTTAACTCACTAATTCAATGATTCACTAATTCAATAATTAAAAGAAATGGCAAAGAAAGTAGTTGCAACACTGAAAGTAGCAGGTAAAGGCAAAGAATATTCAAAAGTTATCACAATGAACAAATCACCAAAAACCGGTGCTTATTCATTCAAAGAGCAAATTGTTCCTAACGACGCTGTTAAGGACATCATTGCAGGCAAATAATATTTGCTTAAACTTTTGATCAAAATATCGAAGCCGTCTTGTTTTTACGAGAGGGCTTTTTTGTTGAGGTCTGAACCGGAATTAAACGAATTAAAAAATTACCAGAATTCTATTAATTCCTAAATTCGCTTAATTCGGGTTCAGAAAAACAATCTGCACATCTGTAATCTAAAATCTGCACATCTAAAATGGGATTATTTGATTTTTTTAAGAAAAAGGAAAATACACAGCAGGAGCAGCAAGCCCTTGATACCGGTTTAGAAAAAACCAAGGATAATTTTTTTTCAAAGATAACCAAGGCCGTCGCAGGTAAATCAACCGTTGATGATGATGTGCTGGATGATTTGGAAGAGATCCTGGTAACATCAGACGTGGGTGTAAAAACCACGCTCAAGATCATCGAACGCATTCAGGAACGTGTAGCCCGCGATAAATACATTGGCACCGGCGAACTGAATGTGTTGCTGAAAGATGAGATCCAAAAACTCCTGGCCGAAAATAACAGTAACGATTTCCGCAATTTTGAATATGGCGATCATAAGCCCTATGTAATCATGGTGGTTGGCGTTAACGGCGTAGGTAAAACTACTACTATTGGCAAACTGGCACATAAGCTAAAGCAAGCCGGCAATAAAGTAGTGCTTGGCGCTGCCGATACTTTTCGTGCGGCAGCCGTCGATCAATTGCAACTTTGGGGCAAACGGGTTGATGTAAAAGTAGTGGCACAGCCAATGGGTTCCGATCCTGCTTCTGTAGCTTATGATACCCTTCGCTCGGCTGTTGCCAACGGTGATGATGTAGCGATAATTGATACTGCCGGCAGATTACACAATAAAGTAGGCCTGATGAACGAGCTTACCAAAATTAAAAATGTGATGCAAAAGGTAATTCCCGGCGCGCCACACGAAATACTATTGGTATTGGATGCATCAACCGGTCAAAATGCAATTGAGCAATGCAAGCAGTTTACCGAGGCCACCAATGTAAACGCCCTGGCCTTAACCAAGCTTGATGGCACGGCTAAAGGTGGTGTGGTAATAGGGATATCAGATCAGTTTAAAATCCCGGTAAAATATATAGGTGTAGGCGAAGGCATGGAGCACCTGCAATTGTTTGACAGGCAAGCTTTTGTCGACTCCTTATTCAAACAATAAAAATTATGTCATTGCGAGGAGGAACGACGAAGCAATCTCTTCCCTTGCAATTCAACCTTGTATAGTTCGCGATTGCTTCGTTCCTCGCAATGACAATTTTTTCATTGCAACGATTAGTGTGTTATGAAGACAAAAGAAATTTCCCGGCCGATAGCTAAACCTGTTAAACAACGTGTTAACGTGGTTACTTTAGGCTGTTCAAAAAACATATACGATTCTGAGATATTGATGGGCCAGCTGAAAGGCAACCAGTTTGATGTGGTGCACGAGGCCGAAAAAGTAGGTAAAAACGACATCATCGTTATCAATACCTGCGGCTTTATCGATAACGCCAAACAGGAATCTATCGATACCATCCTCCAATATAGCGAACTTAAAGAACAAGGCAAAGTTGGTAAGGTAATAGTTACCGGTTGCTTAAGCGAGCGCTACAAACCAGAGCTGGAAGCCGAGATAACCAACGTTGATGCTTACTTTGGTACCAATGACCTGCAAAACCTGCTGGCTTCTGTAGGGGCAAACTACAAACACGAACTAATTGGCGAACGTTTATTAACCACTCCGTCGCATTTTGCTTATTTTAAAATTGCCGAAGGTTGTAACCGCCCATGTTCATTCTGCGCCATTCCGCTGATGCGCGGCAAGCATTTGAGCACACCTATTGACCAATTGGTTAAAGATGCCCAAAACCTGGTAAAAAACGGCACCAAAGAACTAATACTCATTGCCCAGGACTTAACCTACTACGGCCTCGACTTGTACGGTAAACGTAATCTGGATGAGTTATTACGCCGCCTGAGCGACGTTAACGGTGTAGAGTGGATCAGGCTGCAATACGCTTACCCATCCGGCTTCCCGATGGAGGTTTTAGATGTAATGAACGAGCGTGATAACATTTGCAAATACATGGATATGCCATTACAGCACATCAGCGATGATATGCTTAAATCTATGCGTCGCGGTATCACCAAACAAAAAACTATCGACCTGGTAAACCAGATTCGTGATAAAGTGCCCGGCATTGCCATGCGTACTACCCTCATCACCGGCTACCCGGGCGAAACCCAACAAGATTTTGAAGAAATGGCCCAATGGGTTGAGGACACCAAATTCGATCGCCTTGGCTGCTTCACATACTCGCATGAGGAAAAAACACATGCCCATTCGCTGATAGATGATGTCCCCGACGACCTAAAACAGGAACGTGCCGACGCCATTATGGAAATTCAGCAGGGAATTTCTTTTGACAAAAACCAGGAAAAAATTGGCCACACATTTAAGGTTTTGGTTGATAAAAAAGACGGCAACTACTTTGTTGGCCGTACAGAATTTGATTCTCCGGAAGTTGACAACGAGGTTTTAATTGATGCCAGCATTGATTATGCAACCGTTGGCAGCTTTGTTAACGTGAAGATAGACAGTGCCGAAGACTTTGATCTTTATGGACAAATTGTAAAATAATATTAATTTGCGGCTTGCTGTTGAGTGAATTGAGATTAAAAATCTAATTTCGACACCAGCATTTAATATTTTGATGCTTAGCCGATGTTTCTTATCTGATTTTTTAAATCCGAAATCGAACATCCGAAATCCAAAATCAAGATGGAAGCCTCCTGTATAAGTTATAAAGAAACCGGATTTTTTTCGCCCACTGTTATTGACTACATCGAAAACCGGGCCGACCTGCAACCTTTTTACGGATACCGCCCGGATATGGACGGATTTGCCGAACTGCTGAAAAATAAAAAAGTTGTTGCCGATCGCGAAATTCTGTACCGTGTTTTATCAAAGCAATACGCGGAGAAGTCCGAAGGTCAGGAAGTCCGGAAGTCGGGAAGTCCGGAAGTCGGGAAGTCTGAAGGTGAGGGTAACGTAAAACGTATAACGTATAACGTACAACCACTTACCGCCCAAAACTTAGAACTCCTAAAACTCGACAGCACCTACACCATTACAACCGGGCATCAGCTCAATATTTTTGCCGGTCCGCTTTATTTTCTTTATAAAATTGCAACCGCAATTAAATTATCCCAACAATTAAAAGCTGCTCATCCCGACAAAAACTTTGTGCCCGTTTACTGGATGGCCAGTGAGGACCATGACTTTGCCGAGATCAACTATACCAACATCGGCGGCAAAAAAGTGCATTGGTGGTATGAAGCTTCGGGAGCAACCGGCCGTATCAATCCCGATACTATGCGGCAGGCGCTAAACCAGTATAAAGGTGTGTTAGGGATGGAGGGCCACGCCGTAGAGGTTGCCGAAATTGTAGAAACCGCCTATACCAAATTTGATAAACTGGCCGATGCTACCCGTTACCTGGTAAACGCGCTGTTTGGCCAATATGGTTTAGTGATCATCGATGCCGACGACCATGAGTTTAAAAAGCAGTTTGCCCCAATTATGGAGCAGGATATCATCAATCAAAACAGCTTTAAAAACATCACGGCCACTAATGAGCAACTGCACAAACTTAGTGTGCACATCCAGGTAAACCCGCGCGAGATTAACTTTTTTTACCTGAAGGATAGCCTGCGCGAGCGCGTAATATTTGAGCATGACAGCTATCAGGTGATGAATACCGAAATCCGTTTTACTGAAGCGGAATTGAAGGAAGAAATAGCCACTTACCCGGAGCGTTTCAGCCCTAACGTAGTAATGCGCCCCCTGTATCAGGAATGCATTTTGCCAAACATAGCCTACATTGGCGGCGGTGCGGAGGTGGTTTACTGGCTGGAACTAAAATCTAATTTCGATTTCTACAAGGTTGATTTCCCCATACTCATCCTGCGTAACTCGGCACTGGTTGTAAAGAAGGACCAGGCAGCCAAAGTTAAACACATGGACCTTACGGCCGCCGATTTGTTTAAACCAAACGATACGCTTAAAACCGACTGGATAAAAAAACACAGCAACCATACCTTAAGCCTTGAAGGCGAATGGCGCGAAATGAGCGCCTTGTTCGAAAAGATAAAACTCCGTTCCTATAAAATTGACCCTACCCTATCGCCTTCCGCAGCTGCAGTACAGGCAAGGTTAAAACACGCCATAGATAACCTGGAGAAAAAACTGATCAAAGCAGAAAAACGCAACTATGCTACCAGGCTCGAACAATTGGCTGTAGTTAAAGCCGAGCTTTTCCCTAAAGACAGTTTGCAGGAACGCACCGAAAACTTTGGTTTGATGTATGTAAGATGGGGACAAATGTTCATTGACGAACTCATCCGCCATTTTGGACCACTTGATTTTGAGTTTACAGTTTTAACAGAAGAATAACCCTGCAACAGAGTGATGCCAGGCGATAACCTTCCCGACGAGCGTATTTTTAATACCTCACTTTAAAATGTTCCTTTTCTTTCCTGTCTTGCTTAAAAAACACCAGTCCTATCCAAAACAGGTTGATGGTGAGGGTAACTTTGGGGTTTAGCTTAACTTGGTTCCAGGCTTGCTTCAGTTGGTTATTCAGGTACATGCCGGTAAAAAGCATAATGGTATCCGGATGTACTTCGGGCAGATATTGATCGAAGTATCTTATTGTTTCCTGCCGTAAATTATCGCCATGAATAATCACAAGAGCCGGTTGTGTTTTATCAAGGCGCGCAAATTCAGCATCGTTTTTCGGCAGGAAAAAATTGGCGTTGGGAGCTGCTTGGTGCAAATAAACACCTACCTCACCCCCTTTTGATCCCAGTTCGATAATATTGGCCGGATTAAAATATTTTGCCAGTCGGTAAATTAGCCGGGCTATTTTGAGCTTTAACCCTATAGTTCCATCTCCTGTTTTTTGTACAAATCCGGGCTCGTGGTATACCTTTTGGTCGGTGTAATCATAAATTACGTGGTCAATCAGTTTGTAAACAAATGGCGAGTGAATGCCATGCCGGTTATTGGCCGTAAACCGGTGTTGTAAATAATCTTGCACAAATCTGAGATTCCACATCCCCGCAAAAGTAAAAAAGTTTAGTATTTTAGCATTATAGCATATGATAAATCCGACAGAAGTAAACTCTTTGATCCGATTGCTGGATGATCCCGATAACGAGATCTATGATCACGTGCACGAAAAATTGCTTGGTTACGGCAGCGAAGTGATAGCCTACCTGGAAACCGCTTTTGAGCAGGCTTTTGATGCCATACAACAGGAGCGGATTGCTAACCTGGTGCACGAAATTCAATTTGGATCGTTAAAAACCGACTTGCAGTTGTGGCATCAAAGCGGCGCATTTGACCTGCTGCAAGGCGTCCTGATCATTAACCGCTATCAATACCCCGACCTGGACGAACAAAGGGTTATTAACCAGGTAGAATCCATTAAACGCGATATCTGGATCCAGATGATGAACGAGGCCAGCCCTAAGGAGCAGATCAAGCTCATCAACCATGTATTTTACAATATCTACGGTTTCAGCGGCAATACCTCCAACCACCTCGACCCGCAAAACAGCTACCTGAGCCAGGTTCTTGAAACAAAAAAAGGCAACCAGATCTCGCTGGCCATCATCTACTCCATCATAGCCCAAAAACTGGATATCCCGGTATACGGCGTAAACCTGCCGCAACACTTTATATTGGCCTATGTTGACGAAAGCATGGAAACTAATTTTGAAGGTGGTATCCTGTTTTATATCAATGCCTTTAACAAAGGCTTTATTTTTGGCCGCCGCGATGTAGATATGTTTTTAAAGCAGCTTAACCTCAAGTTCGACAAGCAGTTTTATGAGCCCTGCTCCAACACCGATATTATTAAACGCGTTATCCGTAACCTGATAAGCGCCTACGAAAACTTAGGGGCGGCAGATAAGGTGGTGGAGTTGAATGAATTGTTGGGGATATTGGATAATAATCCAGGAATAAATCAGCGTATAATAAAATAATTGTCATTTCGAAACGAGGTACGAGTGAGAAACTATCTCTTGAGCATAGCGAAAACTCTTATACGATTTGTTTTATGACATCGTTTTTTCTTGGAATACATGAGGTATAAGATTCTTACCCCTCCCAACCTTGGCCATCCCTTCGAGGAATCGAAATGACAACACTTTTTATAATGGGATTTAAACTCATAAGCTGGCTGTGATTTTCAATCGGCATATCATAACCGTACCCCTTCAACCGGGAACGCTTTCTCACTTTCATTTTTCAGCCGGTCAATAGCAGTAACCACATAAATATACGTTTTCCCTTTCTCTGCGGTAGTATCCAAATAGAAGGTGTTGCTGTTATATTGAATGCTTAATATGTTTTCGGCATTATCTAAGTTTAGTTTAGCAACTGTGCTAAAACGATAAACTACATAGCCATAAACCGGCTCATTATCCTTTGCTGTCAATGGTGTTTGCCACATCAGTTTAACGCCGTTAGCCTCTGGCTTCGCGATAAGCCCTACCGGCGCATTTGGCGCTATTGAATCGCGCCAGAGCATCACCGGCGGCAGGGCCGGATAATGGTAATAATTTGCCCGCAACGAATCTGTAAAACCCAGCGGATTATTCATTAATGAATTGGAACTAAAATATACGCTGCCCTGCACCCTCGCGTTTTTACGCAGGTATTTTATTTGGCCCGGCAGTTCGCCCGGCAACCTGAAACCGGGCAGTTTATTTTCGATAATACGGTATGGTGCCTGCCCAATGTACAAATGCCGGCCATAGGCATTGTTGCCCCACCAGTCAATCATCGTTTTAAACGGCACCAGTTTATCATCAATGGGGCGGTAAAGCTGCGGGTTAATATAATCTACCCAGCCCTCCTGCACCCACTTGCGCGAATCGGCATACAGAGCGTAATAAGAGTCGCTGCCATGCGTATCAGAACCATTGGCCAGCTGGGTTTTGTTGGCCCAAATACTGAATGGGCTAATGCCAAACTTCATCCGTGGGTTATGCTGATGGATACTATCGTTCAGCATTTTTATCAGGGTGTTTACATTATCGCGCCGCCAATCGTCAATATTGGTAAAACCTTTGCCGTATTGCTGATAGGCTTGCTGATCGTTTATTTGCTGGCCGGCTACATGGTAAGGGTAAAAGTAATCGTCCATGTGAATACCATCGATATCGTAATTGGTTATCATATCCAACACCACCTGCACGATGTACTCCCTTACCTCGGGCAGGCCGGGGTTAAACAGCTTCATGCCGCCGTAAGTAAAAAACCATTCGGGTTTTATACGGGTAATATGCTGTGGGCTAAGCTGCGAATAGGCACTATCCTTAGTTGCCCTGTATGGATTTATCCAGGCGTGCAACTCCATTCCGCGTTTATGCGCTTCGCTAACAGCAAACTCCAGTGGATCGTAAACGGGGTTAGGCGCCAGGCCCTGCTTCCCGGTAAGCCATTTGGACCAGGGCTCACGACTTTTAGCATAAAAAGCGTCAGCAGCAGGCCGAATCTGGAGCATAATAGCATTGATACCCGTTTTTTGATGGGCATCTAAAATGGTTAATAATTCCTGTTGCTGGTGGGCGGTAGTTTCATTGGGTGTAGCAGGCCAGTCGATATTTTCGACAGTGGCTACCCAAACACCGCGAAATTCGCGCTTGGGGTGGTTGGTAACATTACTATCTACAGGCTGTTGGGCATTTGATTTAAGAAAAGCGAGTAGAAGGAGAGTTATAAAAGGCAGTTTGTGTTGCATCGTAATTTAAACCAATCCAGGCTTGTGAAGTTTTGGAAATTAAGATTTATAAATTAAAATACATCCCAATGCTGCACTACCTTTCACATTGCTTTTTCTTCTATCTTCAAACCCTTTAAAGATACCGAAACGATCACACTCTTTAGCTTATTCACAGGCCCATACGTAAATACAAACTGTGGACTTTTTTTTGACTTAGACCAACTGATAATTTTAGCATTATAAACTGATGTAAGCTTGAATAAATGTTGTTCCGGTGCCAAATCAAATTCGGAAGTGGCGATGTAAATGGCTTCCATAGTTTCATCTGTCTCGGGGTTTCCAGCACTTTCACGGGGCCTGGCCACAACAAAAACATTAACAGCAAAGCTATTTGCTTCAATTGTATGATAACTCTCTATGTTATTCAAAACTTCCACAAGGCCTTCATTCGCAACCCTTTTGTAAGTAATTTTTTGCGCCAGCACAGGCAAAACCAAGGCACTCAGCAGTATTGTTAATAAAAAATTCTTCATCAGGCTTACTGACCTATAATTACTTCCCGTTCAAAAAACCATTCTCTTCAAGCCAGCTTGTAGCCCAGTCAAACCATTTGCCTTTGTTTTTTGAGTTATTCATCCCAAAGCCATGGCCGCCTTCCTGGAAAATGTGCATCTCGGCTTTAATTTTATTTTTTAATAAGCCATCATAAAACATCAAGCTGTTTTGCACAGGTACTACGTTATCATCTTTGGCATGTACCAAAAACGTGGGCGGGGTGTTGGTGGTAATTTGTTTTTCGTTGGAGTACAAATCAACTTGCGCCTGCGATGGTGTTTTACCTATCAAATTTTCGCGAGAGCCAACGTGGGCCTGTTCGCCAAAGCTAATCACCGGGTATATCAGCATCATAAAATCGGGGCGCAGGCTAATGTTATCTTTATCATCAATTACAGGCTTATCAAAATGTGTACCCTCGGTTGATGCCAGGTGACCGCCGGCCGAAAAACCGATGATGCCAATTTTTGCAGGGTCAACGCCCCACTCCTTAGCATTTTTACGGACGGTATATATAGCCATCTGCGCATCCTGCAGCGGGCCAATCGACCTATCAACCATAATATCATCACTTGGCAAACGGTATTTTAATAAAAAGGCGGTTACACCAATTTTATTAAACTCCCGGCATATGGCCATCCCCTCGTGCGCATTGGCTAAGCCAGAATACCCGCCGCCGGGGCAAACTACAACAGCAGCACCGTTGGCTTTCCCTTTTTCGGGCAGGTAGGTGGTTAGGGTTGGCACACTTACACCTGTTATCCAGTTATTGGCATCCGTTTTTTCTACATAGGCTGCCGGTGTTGGTTTTGAGTTGGGTATGCCTTTTGGATATAAAGGCATCGGTTTTTCCTGGCTATAGGCTATAGTTGCTGCAATGGTCAAAACAAAGGCTGATAAAATAGTTTTCATAATTTGTTAGGTAGATAAAAAGGTATCGGCAAATTACAAATTATGTATTGAACATCAGCAAAAAAAATAGCGATGGAATAAACCCATCGCTATCATATTGCTATTTTTTACGAACGCAAAAGCGATCTTGATACTTACTACTTGATACTTACTACTAACTCTTCGGCCCGCCAAACTCCATCAGGTAAGCCTTCAAAAACTCGTTAAGCTCACCATCCAATACGGCGGCGGCGTTTGAGGTTTCATGATCGGTACGCAAATCTTTAACCAGCTTGTAAGGGTGCAAAACATAATTGCGGATCTGCGACCCCCATTCTATTTTCTTTTTGTTACCCTCAATAGCGTTACTTATTTCCATGCGCTTGCGCATTTCAATTTCGTATAGCTGCGATTTCAGCAAGCGGATAGCATTATCCTTATTTTGCAACTGTGAGCGCGACTCCTGGTTTTTGATAATAATGCCCGACGGTTTGTGGTATAAACGCACGGCTGTTTCTACCTTGTTCACGTTCTGTCCTCCGGCACCGCCCGAGCGAAAGGTTTCAAACTCGATATCGGCCGGGTTAATATCAATCTCGATGGTATCATCAACCAAAGGATAAACATAAACCGATGCAAACGAAGTATGGCGCTTTGCATTGGCATCAAATGGCGATACGCGGACCAAACGGTGTACGCCGTTTTCGCCTTTAAGGTATCCGTAGGCAAAATCGCCCTCCAATTGCAGGGTTACGGTCTTTACTCCGGCCACATCGCCGGGCTGGTAATCCTGCTCAGTAACTTTGTAGCCGTTTTTTTCGCCCCACATAATGTACATACGCATGAGCATGCCGGCCCAGTCGCAGCTTTCGGTACCGCCTGCGCCTGCTGTTATCTGCAGTACGGCGTTAAACTGATCTTCCTCGGCCGACAGCATGTTTTTAAATTCAAGCTCTTCTACGGCCTTTATAGCCATATTATACTGCTCCAGCATTTCGGCTTCGGTAGCATCACCGCCCTGGTAAAATTCAAACAGCACGCCGGTATCTTCAATTACCGCCAATACTTTTTGAAATTCATCTGTCCAAACTTTTTTTACTTTGATGGATGCCAGTACCTTTTCGGCCTCTTTAGGGTGATCCCAAAAATGCGGGCCAATGGTTATTTCCTGCTCAGCTTTTAGTAGCTCTAATTTCTTGTCGATGTCAAAGATGCCTCCTCAGGGAAGCTGCTCTATCCCTTAAATCCTGAATCTGTTCTTTAGTCATGTGGCAAATATAGGTAATTAGATTATCGGCATAAATAAAAAAAGGCCTGCAAATTGTTTAGCAACCTGCAGACCCGTTTTTAAAAGGTAGATGAATATATTAAGCAACCATAGCGCGGTCAACCAGCAAACTTAAGTCGGCTCGGTTACCATTTAGCTTGGTAAGCATATTTTTAAGGCCAAATTCTTTAACCTGCTCGCTTTTTGAAGCTTTTACAAGCTCGGTCATCACAGCCGGAATCAATGCTTTTGACGCGATCATCGCCTGCTCGGGGTCGATATGATAAAAAGTATTGAGCCGGTTGGCAAACCTGCTAACCATACTGGATACCAATGATTGATTGTAAATACCCGACGAGCGAAAATACTTCACTAAATCTTTCAATTTACCGTTTTCCATTTGTCCTTTTAATACCTCGATGATAGCGCTCGATGCTTCAATCAGCACGCTTTCGTGGTGTTTTACAGGGATTGAGGGGTTGTTAATAACAGCCGTCCCGGCGTTATTTTTTACAAGCAAAAAAAGTTTTCCAAACATAAGCAGCAACAATTTTATACCGAAATTTACAAATTGATGATAAATCACTCATTTGATTACCAACAATACAAAGATATTAAATAATAATTTTAAATCTCCAAACAATTTGCAAATATTTTTTAAAAATTCGCAATTTAAAGGTGTAAACTAAACACTATGTGCGTAGTGTTAAAATAACACTGAGAATAGTAAGTTTGATAAATAATATCCATCTAACAATTAACTTGTTACTTTTGTCAAAAACACTTCAACTATGTTGCCAAATATCGATTTCACAACCACCCAGAGCTATAAATATTTAGCCGACCATTACATTGATATCGTATCAAAAAGCCTGAAAGAATTATTCGATGCTGATGATCAGCGATTTAATAAATTTTCTATCCAGTTTGAGGAGATCCTGCTGGATTATTCTAAAAACCGCATCGACGATGAAACTATAGCTTTATTAATACAATTGGCCAAAGAATGTTCTGTAAATAAGGCAATAGAAGCCATGTTTGCCGGCGAAACCATCAACGTAACCGAAGGACGTCCGGTACTGCACATTGCGCTTCGTAACCGTAGCAATACACCTATATATGTAGATGGCAAGGATGTAATGCCCGATGTTAACAGGGTGCTTGACCACATGAAAGAATTCAGCGAAGCCATTATATCCGGCACCTGGAAAGGTTATACCGGCAAACCTATTACCGATGTGGTAAACATTGGTATAGGTGGCTCTGATTTAGGCCCTGTAATGGTTACCGAAGCATTAAAAGCTTACAAAAACCACCTTAACCTGCATTTTGTAAGTAACGTTGATGGTACGCACATAGCCGAAACATTAAAAGCGGTTAACCCCGAAACTACTTTATTCCTGATAGCATCCAAAACTTTCACCACCCAGGAAACTATGGGTAATGCCCACAGCGCCCGTAACTGGTTTTTAGCTGCCGGTGCTACCGAGGCTGATGTAGCCAAACACTTCGCTGCCTTATCAACCAATGCTGCCGCTGTGGAAAAATTTGGTATCGATACAAAAAATATGTTTGAGTTTTGGGATTGGGTTGGTGGTCGTTACTCGTTATGGAGCGCCATTGGTTTGTCAATTGCCTTAAGCATCGGCTTTGATAACTTTGCCCGGTTGCTGGATGGCGCACACGCTACAGATAACCATTTTAAAACTGCTCCGTTTGAAGAAAACATCCCGGTAACGCTTGCGCTTTTGGGCATCTGGTACAATAACTTCTTCGAAGCCGAAACCAATGCCATTTTACCGTACGACCAATATATGCATCGTTTTGCCGCCTATTTTCAACAGGGCGATATGGAAAGCAATGGCAAACATGTTGACCGTAACGGCAAACATGTGGAGTACTCAACCGGCCCAATCATTTGGGGCGAGCCCGGCACCAACGGCCAGCACGCTTTTTACCAATTGATTCACCAGGGTACCAAACTAATCCCTTGCGATTTTATAGCTCCGGCGCAATCGCACAACCCGCTTGGCGAGCACCATAACATGTTGCTATCAAACTTCTTCGCCCAAACAGAGGCATTGATGAACGGCAAAACAGAAGAAGTGGTTATTGAAGAATTAAAAGCCGCCGGCAAAACCGAAGCAGAAATTGCAGCTATAGCGCCATTCAAAGTATTTGAAGGCAACCGCCCAACAAATTCATTCCTGCTTAAAAAAATCACCCCGCACAGCCTGGGTTCGTTAATTGCCATGTATGAGCACAAGATCTTCGTTCAGGGCATTATCTGGAATATTTACAGCTTTGACCAATGGGGTGTTGAATTAGGTAAGCAACTTGCAGGCAAAATTCTGCCGGAATTGAAGGACGACAGCGAAATAAGCAGCCATGATTCATCAACTAATGGGTTGATTAATTTGTATAAGGCGTGGCGGTAAGAACGCAGCCAAGCCCCCCAGCCCCCTGAAGGGGGAGCTTTTTGATTAGCATATTACAACAAAGGCCGGTTTCTTCGAAACCGGCCTTTGTTGTTTAAAAATCTGCATATCCGCACATTCGTTCCCCCTTCAGGGGGTTAGGGGGCTTATTGGGCTTTAGGGCTAAACTTTACCTGGTACATTTTGGGCCATTTTTTTCCGGTAACAAAAACACGTTTGGTTGCAGCATCATAAGCTATGCCGTTAAGTACATTGTTACCCCAATCGCGGCCAGCGGGGCGTTCCGATTCGGGGTACAGGTTTTTCATGTCAATTTTTTGCTCAACAGCACCTGTTTTCGGATTTATAACCAGGATATCGTCTGTTTGGTAAACATTGGCATATAGCTTTCCGTCAATGTATTCCAATTCGTTTACCGAATCTATTTGTTTTTTATCATCGCATACATTGATTGATCCCATTTCCTGGTAAGTATCCTTGTTCAGGAACCAGATTTTGTTGGTGCTATCGTCCATGTAAAGCTTTTTACCGTCAAAACACATGCCCCAGCCTTCGGCTCCAACATTATTGGGAAAAGTATTAAGCAGCTTCAAGGAACTTTTATCGTACACAAAACCAACTTTTTCGCGGTAGGTAAGCTGAATCACCTTATTCCCAACAACTGACAGCCCTTCGCCAAAATACTGATCCCCTAATTTAGTGAGTTGTATGGCTTTTCCGGTTTCGAGATTGTTTTTACGAATAGTAGAATGACCAGCCTCACCGGTACTTTCATACATAATCCCATCTAAATACTCCAGTCCTTCGGTGTATGAACTGGTATCATGCGGATAAGTTTTCTCTACTTTATAAGTATAAGCCTCAGGTGCTTTTGCAGCCAGCAGCAATATATTGGTGCTTACATCCTGGCTTTTACCTGCCTGGTAAACTTTGGCGGTTATCAATTTTATACCCAGGGGGATGGTATCTGTTTTCACGCTGATGGCCGATGAATCTTTAGCTACGCCTAAACGGGTTTCTTCCATTAGGTACACTACCGAATCGGGTTTGGTATCGGCAGGCAGGCCCACTTTTACTTTTACTACATCGCCCGCTTTGTAAGTAGTGCCCGCTTCCGGGCTGATCGTATAATCGACACCGTTATCGGCCGGTTTTTGTTTGCAACTGTTACAGCCCAAAGCCAAAAGTAAACCTGCTGCAAAAAATATCTTTAATGTGTTATTCATGTTTTTCATAATGTGCCCGACGGCCAAAACGCGTCTTCGATATGGTTTAGTATATAATTTTTATCCTTATCAAACAAAATAGCAATGATGTCAAACCGCACCTCGCCCTGGTGGTTCATGATGTAAATATATTCATCGGCGGCATCGGCCAGTAGCTTTTGCTTGCGCGCATCAACAAAATCTTCGGGCATGCCAAAGCCGGTGCCGGTGCGCGTTTTCACTTCGGTAAATATAATAACCTTGTCTTTATATGCAATCAGGTCAATTTCGGCTTTGCCGTGTGTCCAGTTCTCGTCCAGGATCTCATAACCGGCATTTTCCAGGTGTGTTTTGGCTAAAGCCTCGCCCGCGCGACCAAGATCAAGGTGTTGGGCCATTATTTGATAATTACTGACCCCAAAAAGTCGGAGATACTTTTTTCAACCTTTTTCATGCGCATATACTGGTTAAGCAGTATTTCCTGGTCGGCTTCGGTTTGTGCATTTTTAAGTTCAATCCGCAGGTTATCCAGCATTCCCTCAACCTTATGCTTTTTAAGGTGAAAAATAGCGCCCAGGATAGTGGCCTTCATATTATGCTGCTCGTCATGTATCATGATCTTGTGCATATCGTACCAGTTTTCGCTCAGGGTATATTTGGAGCTCAGTAAATCAATGCTGATATCAACAATGCCTTTATCCTTGTGGTGGATAAAATAACTATCCTCGGGCAGGATACCGTTTTCAACTTCTTTTTGATAAAGTTCAACAAACAGCTTGCAGGTTTCATGCTCAAAGGTAACATCGCCCAGCTCGGCTATCATAAAGGGGCCAATGTAGGTATTGGCAATGCCATCCCAGTCAATCATTTTACTGCCGTATAATAACAGCAGGCGGATGACCTCCTTCTCCTGGAAATATTCTTTTTTAGGGGCGCTTGGTGCAAGATCAACCTCGTCAAAAAAATGAGGCTCATCAGGCGGCATCTCCGGCTGGTAGCGGTTATGATTTTGCTGTTGCTGGCCATCCTTTTTGGATTTGGCCTGCCGCATTTTATTAAGCTCGGATAGCAACGCGCGTTCATCAATCTGCAAAATATAGCTGCACTCTTTAATGAACACCGATGCCTTGATGGAATCGGGAATTTTGGCAATACTTTCTACAATCTCGCGGATAACACCAGCCTTTTTTATCGGGTCGTTGCCTGCATCTTTTAGCAGTGTATTAGCCTTAAAAAGGATAAAGTCCTTTTTATTATCCTCGATGTATTTTTTAAACGCACTTGAGCCATTGGCCTGCACATACGAGTCAGGATCGTGCCCATCAAGAAAGGTAACCACTTTTACGTTAAGGCCTTCCTCCAGGATCATATCCAGCCCGCGGATGGCCGCTTTTATGCCCGCCGCATCGCCATCATATAAAATGGTAATGTTTTTGGTAAACCGGCTGATGAGCTTGATCTGCTCAACGGTTAAGGATGTACCCGACGATGCCACCACGTTTTCGATACCGGCCTGCACTACCGAAAGTACATCGGCGTAGCCTTCAACCAGGTAGCAGTTATCTTCCTCGCGGATGGCCTTTTTGGCAAAATATAAGCCGTAAAGTACGTTTGATTTATGGTAGATCTCGCTCTCGGGCGAGTTTACATACTTGGGTACGTTTTTATCTTTTTTTAAGGTACGGCCGCCAAACGCGATAACCCTACCGGTAAAATTATGTATCGGGAACATTACCCGGCCACGGTAACGGTCATACAAAGTACCGTTATCCCGTTTTACAGACAGGCCACTATCTACCAGAAATTGTTCTTTATAACCCTCCTTCAGGGCGCTGCCGGTAAACGCTTCCCATTGATCGGGCGAGTAGCCCAGCTCAAATTTTTTGATGATATCGTTACTGAAGCCGCGCTCTTTAAAATAACTTAAGCCGATGCTTTTACCTTCGTCTGTTTCAAGCAAACTTTCGTGAAAAAATTTGGCGGCATAGCCCGATACAATCATCAGGCTTTCGCGGCGCAGGTCTTCTTCCCGGTTTTCGGGGGCTTCAACGGTTTCCTCTACCTCGATGCCATACTTTTTGGCCAGCCATTTTAAGGCTTCGGGGTAGCTGAATTTTTCCAGCTCCATTAAAAAAGTAACTGCCGAGCCGCCTTTACCCGTAGAAAAATCTTTAAAAATGCCTTTAGCAGGCGATACCGTGAACGATGGTGTACGCTCATTGGCAAATGGCGAAAGGCCCACATAGTTGGCCCCGCGCTTTTTTAACTGCACAAATTCCCCTATCACCTCCACAATGTCGGTGGCTTCCATAATACGGTCGATGGTGGATTTTATGATCATGCGCTAAAATGCAAATGTAGGCAAAGATGCGCGTTGCCCTAAATCCGCAAACGTTAAATTACACTTTTATTTGATGGCGAGGGGTTTAAAATTATAGCTTAACGTTTTGCAAGCTTGCCATTCATTAACTTGAGCAAGGTTGTCCTTACGCCGCTTACCGCATATTTAAACAAAACAATAAATAGGAAATATGCGCCCATGGGAAATATAAATGGCAGCCAACGGCTAAAATTATCTGCTGAAGAGTTTGCAATAGATATAAATGCAGCCTCCCAACCAAGAAACATGATAATTGGAAAGACTATAATAGCCGACGGGAAAATTTTCAGGCTAAGCTGGCTTTCATTGTTTTCGGATTGAATAACTCCCTTTACCACCAGTGTATCATTACGATCATGGTATCGTGGACGCTGAAACCTGAATTTCATGTCGTAAACATCCCCAATATATAATGGCGCATCTTTATGATAAACCTTCCAAGATTCAAAGCTTTCACGACGTGGTTTAACTACCTTTTGCAAAATCGCTTCAACCTCGGCCGGCTGATGCGGAGTTAAAATGACAAGGTTTTCGAAGGGAAAAAAATTCATTAATTGAAGGTAATAAATTATATCCTTAACCTAAACCATGCTTGCTTGCCTGCGCTTTAAAAATGTTACCGCAATACCGGCCAGCACAATTACGCTGCCGATGATCTCGTTCAGCTCCAGCTTTTCGTTCAGTAAAATAGCGGCCAGTATGGCGGCAAAAACAGTTTGGCTCAGCAAGGCGATAGATACCTTGGTCGATTCGAGGTAACGTAAAGAATAATTAATGGTAAGCCAGCCAACAAGCTGGCAAATTACCCCCATCCCTAAAAAGCACAGCCAAACTTTTACCGGGAAATGCAAAATGCTTGTGCCCATAAAATTATTAACAACCAGCAGGAACACGCTTGCCCCCATCATGCTGTAAAACATAAAGGTAAAAACATCAATGCCACCCATGATGTTTTTTGATGTCATGATATACGTAGCGTAAAACAGGCTGGCCAGTACGGCAAGCAAAATACCTGCGTTAAGCTCCAGGTGTAAAATATGCTGATAGCCTACCAGCACCACCATGCCCGCTATGGCCACCACGGTACCTATCCAGAACAACTTGCCCGAACTTTTTTTGAATAACAGGAAACTGAACAACCCAACCCAAACCGGCGCCAGGTTGGCAATCAGCGTTGAGACGGTGGCGCTTATTTTTAACAGCGATAAATTCCAAACGGCTACATCGGCGGCGAAAATTATGCCCGCTATGATGGCAATTACCAATTGCTTTTTTTTAACCCGGAATTTGCTTTTAATAATGCAATAGGGCAGCAAACAAAGCCAGGCAAAAAACACCCGGTAAAATGCGCAGCCAATTGGCGATACCCCTGCAAGCTTCACAAATATTGGCGAAAACGAGATGCATAAAATGCCAATAACCAGGCTTACTTTAGGGTTCATGATAACGTATTTATTGAGCGGCAAACTTAAGCAAATAGGTCATCATCCGGGCGCGTTAACCGTCGAATATATCATAGGGCAACTTTGTGCCCCAATTAAATACCTTAAAGCATATCCCTTAATTTGTATACCTTTAGTACAACCTTTATTACCAACCCACTGCTGTTTCACCGTTATGAAAAAATGCCTGCTTTCATTTTTTTACGCTACCTTATTGCTTTTGAATTCGTGCGCTAAAAAAAAGTGCTGCGATTTCCCGGTGTACAAGGATTTTATCCTGGCCGATAAAAACGGGGCAGCCTGGAATATCCCTCCTTCAAATTCGGCCATTAAACAAGATACCTTCATCGTATCGGGCAGTAATATTATTGCAGGCACAGAAGAGCGGTTTGGTTTTAAAATACGGTTTGATGGCCTGGGCTATTACGAATTAAAAAGCAACGAGGCTTATTATACCTTTGTTAAAAACAACCTTACTGTAAGCAGCTATAAACTTAGTTTAACACAAGGCAGCACCATTGCCGTATTTGGCGCTAATGAAAAGGACAAGATAATCCAGGGCTTTTTTGAGCTACATTTTACGCGGATGACCGGTGCCGGCGGGCCCGGGCAACCAGACAGCATCCGCTTTTTAAACGGAAAATTCAAAGTGCGGTTACAGAATTAATTGTATTTTTGCGGCTCTAAAATTTATACTTTATTATGAGTCAGCGCACAAAGATCAAAGCATTGCTGCAAAGCCAGCAAACGGATATTGATGTAACAGTTAAAGGATGGGTTCGCGCCTTCCGGTCAAATCGTTTTATTGCTTTGAATGATGGCTCAACTAATAATAACATCCAGATTGTTGTTGATTTTGAAAACACCGATCCTGCTTTGCTAAAACGCATTACAGTTGGCGCGGCACTAAGCGTATCGGGCAAACTCATCGCTTCATTAGGCAAAGGCCAAACGGTTGAAGTTATTGCAGCAGATATCGAAATTTTAGGCGACAGCGATCCTGAAAAATATCCTATCCAGCCCAAAAAACACAGCCTGGAGTTTTTAAGGGAAAACGCCCACCTGCGTTTCCGTACCAGCACCTTTGGATCGATATTCCGCCTGCGTAACAGCCTGGCATTCGCGGTACACCAGTTTTTCCAGGAGCGTGGCTTTATTTACCTGCATACCCCGGTTATCACCCAATCAGATGCCGAAGGCGCTGGCGAAGCTTTCCACGTAACCAACTTCGATTTAAACAACATCCCTAAAACAGATACCGGCGAGGTAGATTACAAGCAGGATTTTTTTGGTAAATCAACCAACCTTACCGTATCCGGCCAGCTGGAAGGTGAACTGGGCGCTATGGCTCTGAGCGATATTTACACTTTCGGCCCAACATTCCGTGCAGAAAACTCAAACACTACCCGCCACCTGGCCGAGTTTTGGATGATTGAGCCGGAAGTGGCCTTTAACAACCTGCACGACAACATGGACCTTGCCGAGGACATGCTGAAATACGTGATCAAATACGCGCTGGATAAATGTCCCGATGATATTGAGTTTTTAACCCAGCGCCTGGCCGAAGAAGAAAAGCAAAAACCACAGAACGAGCGATCTGACATGACTTTGTTAGAGAAGCTGAACTTTTGTTTAGATAACGATTTTGAACGCCTTACCTACACCGAGGCTATCGAAATATTAAAAGAATCGACACCGAACAAAAAGAAGAAATTCCAATATATCGTGGAAGGCTGGGGAACCGATCTGCAAAGCGAGCACGAACGCTACCTGGTTGAGAAACACTTTAAAAAACCGGTGATCCTTACCGATTACCCTAAGGAGATTAAATCGTTTTACATGCGCCAGAATGACGATGGTAAAACGGTAGCCGCTATGGATATCCTTTTCCCGGGCATAGGCGAAATTGTTGGCGGTTCGCAACGTGAAGAGCGTTTGGATCTGTTAGAAAAACGCATGGACGAAATGGGCATCCCTAAGGATGAACTTTGGTGGTACCTGGATACGCGCCGCTTTGGCTCGTGCCCTCACGCTGGTTTTGGCTTAGGCTTTGAGCGCCTGGTGCTGTTTGTTACCGGTATGGGCAACATCCGCGATGTGATCCCTTTCCCAAGGTTCCCAAAGAATGCGGAATTTTAATCAGGGTTTCTGTTGAAAAAAAACATGTCATTGCGAGGAGGAACGACGTGGCAATCGCAAACTTTGCATTTCCGCTTTGCAAATTCGCGATTGCTTCGTACCTCGCAATGACATGATGGCTTAATTTTATTTACCATGCCCATTATCGAATTAGCCACCCACATTAACGCCCCCGTTGCCCGGTGTTTCGATCTGGCCAGGAGCATTGATATGCATGTAGATTCGATGCAGCAAAGCGGCGAAACGGCCGTTGCCGGGCGTACCAGTGGCCTTATTGAACTGGGCGAAACCGTTACCTGGCGGGCAAAGCACTTCGGCATCTGGCAAACCTTAACCTCGAAGGTTACCGAAATGGATTATCCCAAATACTTCACCGATGAAATGGTTCGGGGAGCATTTAAAGCCTTCCGTCACGAACATTATTTTTATCCCATCAATAACCAAACCCTGATGAAGGATATTTTTATGTTTGACGCCCCCTTGGGATATTTAGGAATTATAGCTAACTTCCTGTTTTTGGAACGATATATGACCCGCTTGCTGAAACAACGTAACCAGGAAATTAAAAAAGCGGCGGAAGCCCCCCAGCCTCCTGAAGGGGGAGTTGGAACGCGGCGTTAAGGTTTCAAAAAGCCTGTTAACTTTGTAAAATCATGTTTAAATCAACTATCCTCATCATCCCGGGCCTGGGTAATTCGGGGCCGCAGCATTGGCAATCGATTTGGGAAAAGCAGTTTGGTTTCACCCGCGTTGAACAGCAGGACTGGGAAACACCCGTTTGTGCCGATTGGATAACTACCCTGCAGGCTTATGTAGACAGACATGACCCTAAAGATGTGATATTGGTAGGCCACAGCCTGGCCTGCGCCACTATAGCCTACTGGGCAAAGGAATATAACGTAGCCATCAAAGCTGCCCTGCTGGTTGCCCCAAGCGACACAGAAGCCCAAAGCTACCCAACCGGAACAACCGGCTTTGCACCCGTGCCGCTGATAAAGCTGCCATTTAAAAGCACCACGGTAATGAGTACCAATGATTTTTATGTAACGCCCGAGCGTGCCCAACTATTTGCCGATGCCTGGGGCAGCAAACTGGTGAGCATAGGCGGCGCCAGCCACATTAACGCGGCATCTGGTTTAGGAACATGGGAAGCAGGCCTGGGATTACTGCAGGAACTGGACGGATTTTAGGCGAAAGGTGAAAGGCCAAAGGCAAGCCGCGTACTTCGTAAGTCTAATTCAGCTTATTCAATCGTTTATATTATAAAAAACAAAAAAGGCAGTAAACCAATTAGCTTACTGCCCTTTTTTTGAATTTTGACTTTAGTCCCTATCTAATAACATTAAACAACCTGCTCCACCTGATCTTGTGCAGGAAGCTGGCCTGGTCATCAACACTCATCCAGATAAACAGGGCTTTGCCAACAATATGATCTTCGGGAACAAATCCCCAGAAACGTGAATCTTCAGAGTTATGGCGGTTATCGCCCATCATGAAATAGTAATTCATTTTAAAGGTATAGCTATCTGCTTTTTTACCATTAATCAGGATGTCTTTACCAACCACTTCAACTTTGTTGCCTTCGTAAATTTCGATAGCGCGGCCGTATACCGGGAATGTTAAGCTATCCAGCTTTACCGTCCAGCCTTTTTTAGGCACAATGATAGGTCCGTAGTTGTCCTGGTTCCAGGTAAAACGGGGGAAACTTGGGGTAATTTTATAGTTAGGGTATTTCAACGGAAAAACAGTATACCCGTCAAAAGCGCCGGGCTTAGTCAAATCGGGTGTAACCGACTTAATATTCGCGTACCCTTTTAAAGCATTGGCCGATGCTACCGTAGTGTTTGTTATAAACTCATTAGCCCTATCCGTTGTGGCAATATCGGCCAGGTGCAATTCACTTATCAGGTCGGGGTTAATTGCCGTCCCGTCGTATTGTACACGGTAAGTAATTTCGCCATTTACAGGAGTTGTTTTGGCTTTACCATTAATAAACACCTGCGCGTTTACCACACTAAGCGTATCGCCGGGTGTGCCCTGGCAGCGTTTTATAAAATTCTCGCGTTTATCAACCGGGCGGCTCAAAGGCGCATCAGCATCCATAGGGTAGTTAAATACCACCACATCGCCTTTTTTAATCTCGCTTAAACCGGGCAGGCGGTAATAAGGCAACTCGATGCCGTCCCAATAAGCCTTGGTATTAATAAGGGGCATGGTATGGTGTGCAAACGGAAAGGCTACAGGTGTCATGGGCAACCGTGCGCCATAGTTTACCTTGCTCACAAACAGGTAATCGCCAATAAGTAACGAACTTTCCATAGATGCACTCGGGATTACGTACGCTTCAATAAACAGCGTGCGAATCAGTGTAGCAGCTATCACCGCGAAAATAATGGCATCGGCCCACTCGCGTGCAACGGTCTTTTTAAGTGCCTTTTTATATTTCTCCCTAAACTCCAGGCTGACCGATGGGCCAACGTACTTAGTATCGTTATCAAAACCCCATTTTGGCAAAAATATAAAGGGCAGGGCAACACCGCCAATATGTTCGCTCAATGAAAACTTGCCATACGACTTTAAAAAGTCGACCATAAGGCCAATAAACACCAATATATTTAACCCTGGCAATAACATAAGTGCCAGCCACCATAATGGCCTGCCACTCAGTTTTATCATTACGTAAATATTATAAACGGGTATTACACCCTCCCAACCCGGCCTGCCGGCTTTTTCAAATAATTTATATAAACCAATAAAAGGCAGAACAACAAATAACAAAAACGCAATTATAATATTCACTATATATTTTCTTTAAGTAACAGCTATTTTATACCCCTGAACAATCTGCTCCACCTTATTTTATTTGCAAACGATGCCGTACTATCAATACTCATCCAGGTAAACAAGGCTTTGCCAACTACGTGATCTTCGGGCAAAAAGCCCCAATAGCGCGAATCGGTGGAGTTATGGCGGTTATCGCCCATCATCCAATAATAGTTCATTTTAAAGGTGTAAGTATCGGCTTTTTTTCCGTTTATAAAAATATCCTTGCCATTAACTTTAACTGTATTATGTTCATAAACGGCAATAGCGCGGCCGTATATAGGAAAATTAAGGCTATCCAGCTTAACCGTCCACCCTTTTTTGGGGATGATAACGGGGCCAAAGTTGTCTACATTCCAGCCGTAGCGAGGCATAGCACCTATTTTATAGTCGGGGTGCGATAGCGGGTAAACCGGGTTAAAATCATCAACCACGCCTTTAATAGCAATATCAGGCGTTACCGACTTAATATTGGAATAACTTTTCAACTTATTGGCCGATTCTATCGTGGTGTTTGTTCTAAAATCGGTAGTCGAATTTTCGTAATAAGCTATGTCGGTCAAATGCAGTTCATTGATCAGTTCGGGATTAATTGTACTGCCGTCGGTTTTTACCTTATATGCCATCTCGCCGGTTACCGAAGCCAGTTCGGGTTTGCCGTTGATGTATACCTGCGCATTTACCAGGCTTAAGGTATCGCCGGGCGTACCCTGGCAGCGTTTAATAATGTTCTCGCGCCTGTCAACCGGGCGGTAATATGGCGAATCGGCCTCCATTGGCAGGTTAAATACCACTATATCGCCTTTTTTAATATCGCTAAGGCCTGGGAGGCGATAGTAAGGCAATTTCACATCCAGGTACGATTTGGTTTCGGTAAACGGAATGGTGTGGGCCGTAAACGGTATGGCCAGTGGTGTTATAGGCATCCGTGCGCCATAGTTAACCTTGCTTACAAAAAGGTAATCGCCAATTAGCAATGAGCTTTCCATCGATCCGCTGGGGATTACATAGGCTTCAATAAAAAGCGTACGGATAAGGGTGGCCGCTATAACTGCAAATAAAATGGCATCGGCCCACTCACGGATGGCCCCTTTTTTCTTTTTCGGCGTGGTTTTATTTTTCTTCCAGAATTTCCAGTTCATTTTTGATCAGATGTGCAAATTTCAAATTTCAGATGTGCAGATGAATAAGATCAATGCACACTTATATTTCACAAATTTGTCTATTTTTTGATGAATATATTATTAATTATTTCCCTATGACTACCATGTAAGCAATATGTTACCCGCTTAGCGGTGCAAATATGCAATTTCAAAAAGGCAATATGAAGATTAAGTCCGAAAGTCTTTTGTCGGGAAGTCCGAAAGTTGAAAAATATGGTTCTTTACTTCAAAAATCTGATACCTAATACTATTTGCAGGTACTTTTCAGGGCAATCTTGAACGACATATACGCATTGCTCATATGGATCGAACCTACGGCGCTCACTCGTTTTCTTCGTTTTCTCCACGGGTTAAAACCCGTGGCTACAAAATTGGCCAAGGCTACGCCTCTGATTCGTGTTAAACAAGCCCCGATGTGCAAACAAAACATATGGCTATAAACAGAACAAACCAAAACAGCCTCATTTTAAACCAAATCATTGCTACTTTTTCGAGCCCGGCCGCAGCTCACCCGTATGGCATGGGGATTTCATCTGCACATCTGAAATTTGCATATCTGCACATCCACAAACTACACATCCACAATCTACACATCTAAAAACATCACCTGATTATTCGCATCACCCTGTCCCAGCGTATTTTATCGGTAAAAGGGGCATTGGTATCCCAACTCATCCAAACAAAGATGGCTTTGCCTACAATGTGGTCTTCGGGTACAAAACCCCAGAAGCGGGAGTCGATGGAATTGTGCCGGTTATCGCCCATCACCCAATAGTAGTCCATTTTAAATGTGTAGGTATTGGTTTGGTGGCCGTTGATGCTGATGGTGCCGCCTTTTACCTGTAGCTTGTTGTCTTCGTAAACTTCGATAGCGCGGCGGTAAATTGGGAGGTTAAGCGTGTCCAATTTTACTGTTAGGCCGCGTTTGGGCACGGTAAAGGGGCCAAGATTATCCACATTCCAGCGGTGGCCCGGATTATGCGGAAATACTTCGGGATCATACACGCCCCCAAACTGGATATTAGGCCTGATGTATTTGACACCCCCAACTTTTTTTAACGCCAGCGACGATTGCCGCGTCATGGTCATCAGATAATCGGTACTTGTAAAGCCCTGGATATTGGATATATGAAGTTTATAAATCAGCTCGGGATTTAAGTTAAATGTGTTGCTATCGGTGTGTATGGCATATTCCATCTCGGCATTAGGCGGTGGTGGTACGGGCTGGCCATTAATATACACCTGGCCGCTTATCAACCTCACATTATCGCCGGGGGTTGCCTCGCAACGTTTAATGTAATGCTCGCGCTTATCAACCGGCCGGTACCATGGCGAATCGGCCTCCATCGGGAAGTTAAAAACCACTACATCGCCCTTTTTGATATCGCCAAAACCCGGCAGCCGAAAGTATGGGAATTTGATGCCACCCCAATATGATTTGATACCCATGCCGGGCATGGTGTTATGTGTAAACGGAAATGAAACCGGTGTTATAGGCAACCGGGCGCCGTAGTTAAGCTTACTCACAAACAGGTAATCGCCCACCATGAGCGAGCTTTCCATAGATGAAGATGGTATGGTATAAGCTTCAATAAGCAGCAAACGGATAAGCGTAACAGCCAACACAGCAAAAAAAACAGTCTCGGCCCATTCGCGGGCCGATGATTTATGTAAAAGGTGGTGATATTCTTCGCGAAACTCATCGCTGGCCGATTGGCCCAGGTACCGGGTATTTTCATCAAAACCCCATTTGGGCAAAAAGATTAATGGCAAAAGTACCGCGCCGGCTATCTGGCGCATTTTTGTTTTGCCAAAGCTTTTCACAAAATCAATGGTGATGCCAATAGTTACAATAAAACCGATACCTGGTATCAATAACAGCAGCAGCAACCACACAGGCCTGCCGCTTAACTTTAGCATTACATAGGTAGCGTATACCGGGATCAACGATTCCCAGCCATGGCGGCCGGCTTTTTGAAACAGCTTCCAAAGGCCAACCTGCATCAATAACAATACAGGGGCCAACAGCAAATAAACGCCTGCGTAACCCGCTATATCCATTGATAAAAACTGGGGTTAGCTTTTAAAATCGAACATGGCATCAACCGTGTAAAATCCTTTTTTGCCCTGTATCCATTCGGCGGCCAATACCGCGCCAAGGGCAAAGCCGCTACGGTTATGCGCGGTATGTTTAAATTCGATAGTATCCACCTCCGAATCGTAAATAACGGTATGCGTGCCGGGTACGCTGTCAATCCGCAGCGATTCTATCAATAGCTGGTCAGGCAGCGGGGTTTCGTCGTCGGGCCGGTCATCTGTAGTCAGCACGTTCAGCCAGTCTTTTTTGGAGTCGAGGTTATCGATAATCCCTTCGGCAATGGTAATGGCGGTGCCGCTTGGGGCATCCAGTTTTTGCATGTGGTGAATCTCTTCTACCTGTACATCGTAGTAGGGATAGTTATTCATCACCCTGGCCAGCATCTTATTGATATGGAAAAATATATTTACCCCTACGCTAAAATTAGTGGCATACATTAATGAAGCGTTACTATCCTGGCATTGTTGTTTTACCTCATCCAATTTATCATACCAGCCGGTGGTGCCTACTATTATGGGTACACCGGCATTAAAGCAATGCTGGATATTGGCCAATACCGTTGCCGGCATGCTAAACTCAATTACGGCATCGGCCTTCTGCAGGTTTTCGGCAGTAAGCTCGTGCAGGTTTTCGTGATCGATAGTTAAAACAATTTCATGATTGCGGCTAAGGGCAATTTTTTCAATCATTTTGCCCATTTTTCCGTAGCCCAGTAACGCTATTTTCATTTTTAATGTATGTGTTGAGTTAAAATCAAGAATCGTGATGTTAAAGTCAGGATTCAAGACAGAAAACAATAATAGGCTAATTTGCAATAATTACAGGAATTTTTGTGTTAACCCTTTTCATCGTCATGTTGATAGCTGGTCCTTAGCCCCCTGAATCACGTTGATAGCTAAACTATAAATGTGCTCTTAAAACGTAAAGGTAACTTTTACAGCCGGAATATAGCTACCGAATGCTGTTTGCGCATAAACCGGCTGGTTGATTAAGCCCGGGCTAACTTTAAAACCAAAGTTATTATCAACCGAGTACGAATGAATAAACTTGGCATCAATATAGGCATCAATGGCTTGAATGCCCCATGCACCCAAAATACCCAGGATACTTAAATCGCGGTTGCGGCGATAGCTGTCGAGCGCATCATATATATTTTGGGCGGGCACCTGGTTGCTTGTATAAGCTATATACTCGGCATAATAGGCATCGCCCTTTACCGGGGCTACCCCGCTTTTATAGTAATGGGCAAGTACATTAAACTCGTTATAATACCGCTGGTTAAATATAACCGCAGACGCCAGCAAACCAATACCTGTGTAAATAATAGGCACTTTCCACCAACGGTGGTTGTACAACTGCCCCCAGCCGGGTATCATCAGCGAATGCATTACCGCCTTATGCGGACTATGGGTGGTATCGGGATGGTATACTTTCTCTTTTTTTATAGGCGGCGCAAAGGAACCCGGCGTAGTACCTGATGCCTTTTTAATAGTATCTTTTTTGGTTACCGATGCCGTATCTGTGTGCTGTTGCTGCGCTGTGGCGGCAAAGGCAAACAGCATCATAAAACCAGTAATTAACAAATATTTATACATGCAGCTGATAAAATTTTAATAAACCCGGGCCTTTAAAACAGTGATAAGAGGCCTGATTTTATTTGATTACAAAGGTAATTTTTATAGCCGGATTAAGAAGCTATATCCAACCATTACAAAAACACCTTATTAAACAAATCATTAACAGGTTTAATCACTAATTATTATGTACGTATTAACTATTATACAAAAAGGCCGGCCGCCGATAAATATTTATCAGCGGCCGGCCTTTTATTTCTTGTATTTTAATTACATCTATCCGAATCGCACAAAAAACAGCCTATCATTTTCTATCTTGATTCCTGACTCTTGCATCCTGATTCTCACTACTTACCAGTCCAGCATCTCGAGGATACGGCCCAGGTCATCTTCCGACAGGAAGGGGATTTCGATAACCCCATTGCCTTTGGCACCAACTTTAAGGGTTACCCGCGAACTAAACCTTGAAGCCAGATCGTCCTGGATTTTTTGCAGTTGATAGGATACCGGCTCGGGCTGTTTGCCTTCTTTTTTAACCGGCGCCTTCTGCATCTCCCTCACTAACTCTTCCACCTTGCGAACGGATAAACCCTGCTGAATAATATGCTGGTGTAAATATAATTGTTTGGCAGGGTCATCAATATTGATAAGCGCCTTGGCATGGCCCATGGTAAGCGCCCCATCGCGGATGGATGCCTGGATGCTTGGCGGCAATTTTAATAAACGCAGGTAATTGGTAACTGTCGACCGGTTTTTGCTTACCCTGTCGCCCAGTTCTTCTTGTTTCAGGTTACATTCCTCAATCATCCGCTGAAAGCTCAGGGCTACTTCAATAGCGTTCAGGTTTTCGCGCTGGATGTTTTCAATGAGGGCCATTTCCAGCATTTGCTGGTCGTTGGCCGTACGTACATAAGCAGGCAATTGGGTTAGCCCGGCCAGCTTTGACGCCCGGAAACGGCGTTCGCCCGATATCAGCTGGTATTTATGTGCGTTGATACGCCTAACAGTTATAGGCTGTATAAGGCCCTGCAGTTTGATGGAGTCGGCCAGTTCATTTAAGGCAAGCTCATCAAAATCAGTACGTGGCTGAAAAGGGTTAACCTCTATCTCATCCAGCCTGATCTCATTAACCGAGCCCAGGCTACTCACCTCGGCGGCCGAAGTTGATGCCTCTTCCTTTTTGGTATTTTTGTTTTGGTATGGTTGTACGTTTACCGAGTCATTCAACAGCGCACTTAATCCTTTGCCCAGGGCGTTTCTTCTTTCACTACTCATTTACTTATACTGTTGCTGTTACCGTTGTTGCTTCGGCCTTTACAAGGCCGTTTTTCTGGATAATTTCGCGGGCCAGGTTTAAATAATTGATGGCACCTTTACAGGTAGCATCGTGCATAATAACAGATACGCCAAAGCTTGGCGCTTCGCTTAAACGAGTGTTACGCTGTATAATGGTATCAAAAACCATATCCTCAAAATGCGTTTTCACCTCATCAACCACCTGGTTGCTCAGGCGCAGGCGCACATCGTACATGGTTAATAATATACCTTCAATTTCCAGCTGCGGGTTAAGGCGCGATTGCACAATTTTGATGGTATTTAACAATTTACCCAAACCCTCCAATGCAAAGTACTCGCACTGTACCGGTATAATTACCGAATCGGCTGCGGTTAACGCGTTGATGGTGATTAAACCCAACGAAGGCGAACAATCAATTATAATAAAATCGTATTCATCGCGCACGGCCTCAAATACCTGTTTCATTTTGTACTCGCGGCCACTCAGGTTAATCATCTCAATCTCGGCACCTACCAGGTCAATATGGGCAGGCAGCAAGTCAAGATTAGGGGTCTCCGTTTTCTGGATAGCCTCGTGCGGGTCAACCTGGTTAATAATGCACTCGTAAATACTGTTTTTTATGTTGCGTGGATCAAAACCGATACCCGAGGTAGAGTTTGCCTGCGGATCGGCATCAACCAATAATGTTTTAAAATCTAATACGGCCAAACTTGCAGCCAGATTTATAGATGATGTAGTTTTTCCTACGCCACCTTTCTGGTTGGCTAAAGCAATAATTTTACTCATTCTATAGTATAAAAAATTTTGATGTTACAATGATTTATATAAACGAAAAGTAGGGTCAGAAATTTCTACTTTCGTAAAGTTTTTATCTGGTGATAAAGATACGGAATTAAACAATTAGGAAATCCACAGGTTTAGTCAATTTACAAACATATTCGTTTAATTAGCGAATTAGTGATTGAGTGAATTAGTGATTAGCTTGAACGCTGATAATTAAGGCTTAAGCTATTACAAAGTTGTTCTTATTCAAAATCGCTCAATCACTAATTCATTAATTCACTAATTAAAAAGAATGATTACAATCATCGCATCAACCAACCGTCCCGGCAGTTCTACCTTAAAAATGGCCAAATATTATCAGCAAAAACTGCAGGAAAAGGGAGTTGAAGCGGGTTTACTTTCATTGTCCCAATTACCGCCAAATCTTATTGAAACCGACCTTTACGGCAAAAGAAGCCCTGAATTTGCCGAAATTCAGAAAATCATTACCCAAACCGATAAGTTTATATTTGTAATACCCGAATACAATGGCAGCTACCCCGGCGTACTAAAAGTTTTTATTGACGCCTGCGATTTTCCGGCGAGTTTTTATGATAAAAAGGCAGCGCTGGTTGGCGTGTCATCGGGCAAATACGGCAACATCCGGGGCATCGATCATTTTACCGGGGTTTGCCACTATGTACACCTGAATGTGATGGCTCTTAAACTCCACGTATCAGGCATCCACAAAGAGTTTGACGGAACCGGCCAGCTGTTAAACGCCGATACCATTAAGTTTACCAACGAGCAGATAGATAAGTTCATCTTGTTTTAGTTTTTATTGGTGATTCCACCGGTTAGGATCGATTTTACTGATTTTACATCGCTGGATGATCTCATAATAACCCATTCGGCGAAATCAGTAATCTGTGAAATCACATAAAATCAATATAATCTATAAAACTAATTTACAATCAACACCCATCCGGTTAGCCTGGGCTGGCCGGTTTTAAGGTCGATGATGTAGTAGTAAGTACCGGGCGGTAATTTGGCGCCGTTGTAGGTGCCCTTCCAGGGTTTGGCGTAGCCAATGCTTTTAAATACCTGCTGCCCGTAACGGTTAAACACCGTTGTTATGCTTTCCGGGTATGTAAAAAGGCCCTCTATTTCCCAACTGTCATTAACACCATCGGCGTTGGGCGAAAATGCGTTGGGGATACCAATCTTATGATAAACTTTTACAAAAACGCTGCTGGTATCTTCGCCACAATTATAGCTCGATTTTACATGCAGGGTATATTTTATATCATCGGCAGGGTTGGCAACGGGGTTTAACACATTGGCATCGTTAAGGCCGGTGGTGGGTGTCCAGCTGAAAACATCGGCACTCTGCGCCGACGCTACCAGGGTAATTGGCCTGTCCTGGAACATGCTCTGTTTAGTTTGCGTAGTGGCAACCGGCAGCGGCAATACATTAACAGTTAGCATTGCTGTATCGGTACAACCGATATTGTTGGTGGCTATTACCTTGTATATCGTAGTATCTGCCGGCGAAGCTACGGGGTTAGCTATAGTGCTATCGGACAGACCCTTGCCAGGCGTCCATTTGTAGCTGATGGCACCCGGGGCGCTCGCGCTTAAATTAGTGGCAGCTCCTTTACAAATGGTAACCGTTGGGCCATTCAAGGTGATAACCGCCCTGGGGATAACCGTAACCGTTGTCGACTTAGAAATGGAGCAGCCGGCGGCGGATGTTACTATAACGTTATAAGTACCAGCATCGGCAGGTTTTATGTTTGTAAGTACCAATGGGTTTTGATTTTTATTAGCCGCAGTAATTCCGGGGCCGGCCCAATCAACAGTTGCCCCGCCAAATACATTTAAAGTAACGGTTTTGCCCTCGCATTCCTGAACGGGCGGCACATCGGGCACAACGGGGTATGGGTTTACGCCGACACTCAACGGCTCCGAATACACCCGGCAGGTAGCCGAGTTAATGTTTGCGCCCCCCGCCGCGGCAAGCCTGTATTGGTACACACCAGGCGTGTTGCTGCCCACTGTAAAAGTATAGGTATCCGTAGTTTCCCCGGCAATATCAAGCCAGCCATTGCCATCGTTTTTGTTTACCTGCCATTGCATTTTAGGGTTGGCGTACCCGGCCCCTATCTTCGATTTAAGCGTATAAACCTTACTTTCGCCCACACATTGATTTTGCGGCTGATTGGCGTCGACAGTAGAAAATCCGGTTTGCACCACTGGTCCACATGCCCTAAAGTTAATATCGTCAAGCAACAGGTCGTTGCCGTTGCCGCCGGGCGCCTGGTTGGTCATTTTTAAAACCACCTGGCTGGTATTTGGCGGGGTTGTAAAAAAGAAACTCTTGCGTATCCAGTCATCGCCACTATTTGATTCCAGGATATCGCCGGTAACCAAAGAATCAAGCACCAGGCCGTCAACAGTTTCGATAGTGAATTTAATATTTGGCCGGATGCCTGACGAACCCGCCCTGATCAGGTTTAAAATATATGCCGAAAATTCATACGTAGTATTTTCGCATAACACCGCGGGTGTAGTCTTTGTAAAAAATATACTTGGCGTATACGATGCATTAATCATCATCATATAGCCGTTTGCATCACCGGTATGGTCATGAAACACGTCCTGCCAGGTTGCGGGATGGCAATTGCCTGTTGCCCCACCGTATATATTGGTAGCATTTACAATGGTGTAGGAACCGTCATTGGGGCAATAACTGGTAAACGCCATGTTGCTTATGCCCGCCGGCAGCGGATTACCCGGATTTGAGCCCGATCCAAAGGTTTCGGTAATTACCGGATCGCCCAAACTACCTACACAATTTACCGACTGGCCACGCGCCGGCGTAAAATTAAGAATAGCAGTAAAAAGCAAAATTAATTTAAGGATACGAAATCGCTTCAATTGGTTTAACTTAAAAAGTTATCCATCAAAAATATATCTTTTTATTGAGGCGATGTGTATAAATAACACCCCATATTGAAATACTTACAAAGCAGATGGTTATCTAAATAAATGAATATTAAAAAAATTAACTGCAAAGAGAATCAGCAAGAACATCCCGTCTGAAAAAGGATAATGACATTTCAAAATATGTCATTGCGAGCGTAGCGTGGCAATCGCGAACTGCGCATCACCAGCATGCCCCGACATACTTTTTTTCCGAAATCAGCATGACACATCGTCGTACCACCCATTGCTCAAATCATCCCACGATAGATTGTCTTCGATAATTAAATCGATCTTTTTCTGCCGGGATCCGGCTTTCAATTGCTTTTCTCTTGCGATAGCGTCCTGTATCCACTGAAATTCTTCGTAATACACCAATTTATTACAGTTATACGTAGCCGAAAAGCCTTTAAATAACTTTTGCTTGTGCTGGTACACACGGCCAACCAGGTCATTGGTAACGCCAACATATAAAACCGTATTTAATTTATTTGTTAAAATGTAAACATAGTATTGGTGTATTTTCATGTGATAAGGCACTGTTTTTGAGTAAGGCAAAATACACAAAAAAGGACTTAGATGTTAGTAATTATTCGTGCTTACAGGGGCTTTTTGTTCCACAAATATCATCCTGCCAGAATAGTTCGCGATTGCCGCGCTGCGCTCGCAATGACATAATTGAGTTATTTGATTTTGCTCCACAAATATAATCCAGCATTCATAGTTTGCGATTGCCGCGCTGCGCTCGCAATGACATAATTTTGAAAGACGCCCCTACTCCCTTTTATAATCCTTATGTACAATTAAAAAGCTGGCGCGCTCTTCTTTGTGGAAGGGGATATCCCAATTGCCCTGGTAGGTTATTTTAATGGGCAGCAACTGGCCGTTGAAGTTATTGAGTTCGATATTCATCTGCACATTAAAATCGACGAACAGGTTACTGAATTTAAGGTCGATGTAACGGCCCAGGATCTCGAAGGTGCGCTCGTCAAAAATGGTGGTCATTTCCTTAATCATCGTATCACCGTCGGATGTACTGGGTTTGCACCTTACCTTAAAACGATATACAGGAATGCTATCCAGGTATTTGCCGCGGGCAAATTCATAGTAATAAAACTGCTGCATATCCTTGCTGAATATCTCGGTTTTATCGCCAATAAAAGGGATTCCCCGCACCCGCCGACCAGGCGTAAATACCAGTGTTTTTAATTTGGCTTTGTAACCTTCGTTTTTCCCTTCTATCGGGACGCCATCGCCCTGTATAAAATCGGAGTTATAGGCGTTCATAAAAATATAGTCGAACATCTCTACGGTGTACAGCTGGTACTTGCCGTTTTTTTTGTACACTGTGCCGCTATCCTGTTTAACCAAATATTCAATTTTATGCCCACCTACCACATTGCTGTGCTTTAGCTTACGGTAAACCTTGCCATCAACTTTGTTTTTTTTATCGTAGGTATAAATTCGGTTTTCGGCGGTAAAGGCATATTTTTTCATATTTTGAAAAGCCTTATAAAAACTGGTATCGGCCATTACTGCATCGATAAAGTCCTGAGCGCGCAGCTTGTGCGAACGAATATCAACTGCTGAATCGATAACAATGGTGCGGATGGTATCGGGGTTAAAGCGCTGTATTTGCTGGGCAAAAGCAAAGCTGCTGAGAATAGTAAACGCTACAAATAATAAGAATCTCTTCATCACTAACTATTGACGGTTTGGTTTAGGGATTTGTTACAATTGCATTTCCCCTAAATTCACCCTGTCATGCTGAGGTACGAAGCATCTGTTCGCGAACTTTTCTTTCGGCCTTACATGGCCGTAAGCGCGTTGGCTAACAGATCCTTCCTTCGTCAGGATGACAATCGGTTTATAGGTACATTTTAGTTAATTCCCTAACTGCTTAATAGCCAGATAAGCCATCAGTCCGGTGCTTATTTTAAATGCATCTTCTTCCACATCAAACGTAGGGGTATGTACTGATGAGGTGATACCGCGGGCTTCGTTGCGGGTACCTAAACGGTAAAAACAGCTATCGGCAGCCTGCGAGTAGTAGGCAAAATCTTCAGCTGCCATCCAGATATCCAGGTCCAATACGTTTTCTTTGCCCAGGTAATCTTCGGCGTGGCCGCGGGTGGCGTGGGTTAGCACTTCTTCGTTAATCAGGAAAGGGTAACCACGCATGATATTAAAATCGCAGCTGCCGCCCATGCTTTCGGCAATGCCTTCGGCCATCTTTTTCATGCGCTTGTGGGCTTCGGCGCGCCAGTTCTCGTCCATAGTACGGAAGGTACCTTCCAGGTAAACTTCGTTGGGAATCACGTTGGTGGCGCCATTGGCTATTACTTTACCAAATGACAATACCGATGGACTCTTAGGATCTGCAAAGCGGCTTACAACCGTTTGTAAGGCTGTTAATATATGTGCGGTGATAATTACGGGGTCGATATTTTGTTGCGGCTGGGCGCCGTGGCCGCCTTTACCTTTTACTGTAACGTACAGCTCATCGGTTGAGGCCATGTATTTACCAGCACGGAAACCTACTTTACCTGCCTCAATCAATGGCATTACATGCTGGCCCAAAACGGCCTGTGGTTTTGGATTTTCAAGCACGCCCTCTTTAATCATCAGGCTTGCACCGCCGGGCAGCTTTTCTTCTGCCGGTTGAAAAATCAGTTTTACCGTACCACCAAACTGGCTTTTCAGCTCTGTTAAAATACGGGCTGTGCCCAATAACGACGAGGTATGCGCATCATGGCCGCAGGCATGCATTACCCCCACATTTTGCGATTTATAAGGAACATCATTAGCCTCGGTAATAGGCAAAGCATCCATATCAGCCCGCAAGGCTACCACATTATCTGACGGCAAATCTCCTTTGATAAGGGCTACCAGGCCGGTATCGGCCATTTTTTCGTAGGTTAAGCCCAGTTCTTCCAGTTTACCGGCCACAAAAGCAGATGTTTTTTGCTCGTGGAACGATAGTTCGGGATTGGTGTGCAGGTGGCGGCGATTGGCTACCACATCATCAAATATTTTTTGGGATAGCTCCTGTATTTTTTCTTTAATCATTGTCAGTGTCGGCTTTGGGCAGGTTTATTTTTTCGGATATGATGAACAGGCTCGGAAACGAAGGCCGCAATTCCTGTATAAGTTTCTGAGCTTCTAACCGCGTTCTGAAATCGCCTGCACGTACTTTAAAATTAGGTTCGCTGTATAATATGTAGGTACGCAGTTCAGGATAGTCGCGTTGCAGCCGGGCCTGGGCATTATAAGCATCCTGCCTGCTCGATCCGCTGAAGAATTGCACCCGGTAGCCATAAGATGATGTTACCGCCGGCGCTACACCTGTTTCTTTGTTCAGCGTAAAACGCTTAGCAATAAGGGTATCAACCAGTGGATCTTTAACTACCTCAACCCTCCCACGGGTTTGGGCAAGGGTTTGGGTGGATGCGAGTATTAGTATAAAAAAAAAGCAATACCTGATCAAGCTGTGTTTGGCCTTATGATCAAGTATCGCTTTTTTCATGGTTATTAATCTAAAAAAAACTATCATTCTGAACGTAATGAAGAATCTATTCTACGTCATGCATAGTACACTTGCAAAGTTCGCGAATAGATGCTTCGTACCTCAGCATGACAGCCTTTATATTCGAATGTCATTTTCCCTTCAAAATTAGTGGATTTCACCACCCCCGATGACGGGCTTTCTTTCCTCCTCCCTCAGGGAGGCCGAGCTTCTTAATTCTGCCCTACGCCGTGGCAGTTTTTATATTTTTTACCGCTTCCGCAAGGGCAAGGGTCGTTACGGCCAATTTTTTGCTCAACCCTTACAGGGGTAGCTTTTTGAATTTCCTGCGGAAAATCGTCCATCGGCACACCGTTGCTTTCGCTTACCATTTCGGCTTTGGTGGTTTTTAGCTTACGCAGATCCAGTTTTGGCTCTGGTTTGGCTTCCCTCACCTCTTCGGCCTGCTGCTGAACAGGGATGCCGCCACGGAACAGGAAGCTCACAATTTCTTTATTCACATTGGCCAGCATGCCGCGGAATAAATTAAAAGCCTCAAATTTGTAAACCAACAGCGGGTCCTTTTGCTCATAAACCGCGTTTTGAACAGATTGTTTCAATTCGTCCATTTCGCGCAAATGCTCTTTCCAGGCATCATCTATCAGGTACAGGGTAACGTTTTTCTCGAATGATTTAAACACCTCGTGGCCATGGTTCTCCACCGCTTTTTTCAACGGAACAGAAACCTGTATGCCATGGATGCCATCGCTAAACGGAACCACAATATTTTCTACATACTGGCCTCGGGTATCGTAAACATCTTTTAATACGGGGTAAGCCTGGGCAGATACAGCATCACCTTTACGTTTGTAAAAGTCCATCACCGTTTGGAATACGTGATCAACCAGGGCATTAATTGAATTTACAGCGAATTTATCGGCATCAACTTCCACATCAACCGAGAACAGGCGGATCATTTCTAAATTAAATCCTTCGTAATTGTTAGCCTCTTTATATTCCGTAGTGATATCCTCAACCACGTCAAAAATGGTATTGCTCAAATCAACATCCAAACGTTCGCCAAACAGCGCGTTACGGCGTTTGGTGTAAACAACGGTACGTTGCGAGTTCATCACATCATCATACTCCAGCAAACGCTTACGGATACCAAAGTTGTTTTCTTCTACCTTTTTCTGTGCACGCTCAATTGATTTGGAGATCATGGAGTGCTGGATAACTTCGCCCTCTTCGATACCCATACGCACCATCAGGTTCGAGATCCTTTCCGATCCGAATAAACGCATCAGGTTATCTTCCAGCGATACAAAGAACTGTGAAGAGCCCGGATCGCCCTGGCGACCGGAACGACCGCGCAACTGCCTGTCAACCCGGCGTGATTCATGGCGCTCGGTACCTACAATGGCTAAACCACCTGCTTCCTTAACACCAGCACCCAGTTTAATATCTGTACCACGGCCAGCCATGTTGGTAGCAATGGTAACTGTGCCTGCCTGCCCGGCTTCGGCCACAATATCGGCCTCTTTCTGGTGCATTTTGGCATTCAGTACGTTATGTTTAATACCGCGCAGCTTAAGCATACGGCTTAATAACTCCGAGATCTCTACCGATGTTGTACCAACCAGTACCGGCCTGCCGGCCTGCGTTAGTTTTACAATTTCATCGGCTACGGCATTATATTTTTCGCGGATGGTACGGTATACCAAATCCTGCCTGTCTTCGCGGCTTGCAGGGGTGTTTGTTGGTATTTCTACCACATCCAGCTTGTATATTTCCCAAAACTCACCTGCTTCGGTAACGGCAGTACCCGTCATACCGCAAAGCTTGTGGTACATCCTGAAATAGTTTTGCAGGGTTACGGTAGCAAAAGTTTGGGTAGCATCCTCAACCTTAACATTTTCTTTAGCTTCAATTGCCTGGTGTAAACCATCAGAGTAACGGCGACCATCCAATACACGGCCTGTTTGCTCATCTACAATTTTCACTTTGCCTTCGTCCAAAATGTATTCGGTATCCTTTTCAAATAAGGTATACGCTTTCAGCAATTGGTTAACAGAGTGAATACGCTCAGATTTGATCGAGAAATCGCGCATCAGCTCGTCCTTACGGGCAATCTTTTCTTCGGTACTCAGATTTGATTTTTCAATCTCGGCAATTTCGGTGCCTACATCAGGCATTACAAAAAAGTGAGGATCTTCGCCCGATGAGGTAATCAGTTCGATACCTTTTTCGGCCAGCTCAACCTGGTTGTTTTTTTCGTCGATAACAAAATAAAGCTCCGAATCTACCTTAGGCATATTCTTGCTTTGATCCTGCATGTAATAATTTTCAACCTTTTGCAGGGTGCTCCTGTTAGCGCCTTCGCTCAGGAATTTAATTAACGCTTTGCTTTTGGGCAAACCCCTGAAAGCACGCAATAAAGCCAATCCACCTTTTTCCGGATCGGTGTCACCATCGTTAATGGCTTTTTTAGCCTCGTTCAATACCGTATTCACATACGCTTTTTGGGCGTTAACCAAACGCTCGATGCGTGGTTTCAACTCGTAAAACTCGTGCTCGTCGCCACGTGGGATAGGTCCAGATATAATTAAAGGTGTACGGGCGTCATCAATTAAAACCGAATCCACCTCATCCACCATGGCGTAATGCAATTTGCGTTGAACCAGCTCTTCAGGACTACGTGTCATATTGTCACGCAGGTAGTCGAAACCAAACTCGTTATTTGTGCCAAAAGTTATATCGGCCAGGTAAGCAGCTCGGCGTTCTTCGCTGTTGGGCTCGTGTTTATCAATACAATCAACCGATAAACCATGAAATTCATACAAGGGGCCCATCCACTCGCTATCGCGGCGTGCCAGGTAGTCGTTAACCGTTACAATGTGTACCCCCTGGCCGGCAAGCGCGTTAAGGTATGCAGGCAGTGTAGCAACCAGTGTTTTACCTTCACCCGTAGCCATTTCAGATATTTTACCCTGGTGCAATACTATACCGCCTATAAGCTGTACATCGTAATGAACCATGTTCCAGGTAACCTCGTTACCGGCAGCAAGCCAGGTGTTTGCGTGAAAAGCTTTGTCGCCTTTAATCGTTACATTGCTTTTGCGGGCAGCCAGCTGGCGGTCAAAATAGGTTGCGGTAACTTCTATAAATTTATTTGCAGCAAGGCGGCTGGCGGTTTCTTTAACCACGGCAAACGCCTCGGGCAATATATTGATCAATATATCCTCAAGCTCTTTATTACGGTCTTTCTCCAGCTTATCCAGCTGAGTGTATAACTCAACCTTTTCGGATACATCCATGTCCAGCTCGTTTTCGGTACGATCTTTTATGGCTTGTATCTCGCTGTCGATGCCCGATAGGCCTTCGGCAATTGTTTGTTTAAAACCTATTGTTTTAGCTCTAAGCTCATCATTGCTGATGTTACCGAGTTTTGCATATTCAGCCTTAATTTTTTCGACTATAGGCTTAATACTTTTTACATCCCGCTCTGATTTGCTTCCAAAAAGCTTACTTATAAAATCTAACATATTATTTTTATATGATGCAACAAACTCAATAATTACGCCACAGCGACAATTAAAGTCATATTGACAGGCAAAGGTACAGTTTTAGTTTTTAGTTTTAAGGGATTTATGAGGGATTTGATGCGTGGGGTGAGGTTTGATGCGCGGGTATTTTGCCAGATTTGTTTGTCCGAATCAGAATTTACAGAATTATAAAAGACTTACTGCTGTGCCCTCAGTCTAAAGACATTCTGAGAATTCTAAAATTCTGTAAACCGCGTAGCGCTCTTGAGCACCCACAAATAATCAAACGCGAGAATTCTGATTCAGACAGCCAGCAACCTCAGTACATCCACCTTATCCTGCGCCAGTTGCGCCTTCAGCTCATCAAGGCCGGCAAACTTTACATCGCCGCGCACGTAGTGGTGAAATTCCATTTTGATGGTTTGGTTGTAAATCTCCCGGTCAAAGTCAAAAATGTTTACTTCGATGTTGCGGGTGAGGCCGTTTACGGTTGGGCGGCTGCCGATGTAGGCCATACCCTTGTAGCTTTCGCCGGCAATTATTACCGTTACCGCAAAAATGCCATCAGCCGGTATAAGCTTGTATTTTTCCTCTACCACGATATTGGCTGTAGGGTAGCCTATCTGCCTTCCAATCTGGTCGCCCCGCACTACCTTGCCGGTTATAAAAAAAGGGTAGCCAAGAAAGGCATTTGCTAAATCGATCTTATCGTTTAACAACGCCGCGCGGATGCGGGTTGAACTTATGGCAACTTCATCAATATCCTGCTCCGGAATTTCCACTACATCAAAACCATAAACTGGGCCAAGTTTCAACAGGTCTTCCAGGCCGCCCTGGCGGTCTTTACCAAAACGGTGGTCGTACCCTATCACAATTTTTTTGGTGCCAATTTTATTAACCAGCACATCGCGTATATAGTCTTCGGCGGTTTGATTGCTAAAATCGCGCGAAAATGGGGTGATGATCAAATGATCGACGCCAAGCTGCTCCATCAATTGAGCCTTTTCGGTAATGGTGGTTATCAGCTTAATACTTTCATCCTCGGGATGCAGTATCATCCGCGGATGCGGAAAAAAGGTAAGGATAACGGTTTCACCGCCGGTTTGCTGCGCCAGCTCTTTAATACCCGCAATAATTTTACGGTGGCCAATATGCACACCATCAAATGTGCCAATGGTGACAACCGCGTTGTTTATCGCCGTAAATTCGTCAATATTGTTGTATATCCTCATTTGATGAGTAAAAACGCAAATTTAGTTTTTTAGTTTAAGTTCGGATGTTAAGTCCGTAGTCTCAAGTAGTCAGTCTTAAGTCAAAAGTCGCGCGAAATCACTTCCATTCCAATGACAAACTTAATACTAACGACTTAGGGCTTAAGACTTTTAATAGTATTAAACAACTCCATCACCTCCCAGGCATCCTCTACCTTATAGCTGCCACTGCGGGTACGCCTCAATTCAGACAGGTATGCCCCATTATTTAAAGCAGCACCAAAATCGTGCACCAAACTACGAATATAAGTGCCCTTACTGCATACCACCCTGAAATCAACTTCGGGCAATTCAACGCGTGTAAGTTCAAATTCGCTTATGGTAACGCTACGCAGGCGTCGTTCCACTTCTTCGCCGCGGCGGGCTTTTTCGTACAAACGCTCGCCGTCTATTTTAATTGCAGAGTGCGCAGGCGGGTATTGCTGTATGTCGCCGGTAAACTGTGCGCAGTTACTACGCAGCTGTTGTTCGGTAAGTTGGCCGGTATCAAACTTATTGTCGGGTTCGGTTTCCATATCATACGATGGCGTGGTTGCGCCAAGTACCATGGTACCGGTGTACTCTTTTTCTTCGGCCTGGAAGGTATCAATCTGCTTGGTCATTTTACCGGTGCAGATGATGAGCAATCCGGTAGCCAGCGGATCGAGCGTGCCAGCATGGCCAACCTTCAATTTTAAAGGCTTAAAAGAATTGCGGATTTTGCCCACCACATCAAAGCTTGTCCATTGATACGGTTTGTTCACCAGCAACAGCTGGCCATCGGCAAATTCCTGGATGTTTTGGTAAGTACTTTTCAAGTAATGTTGTTAAAGCGGCAAAGGTATGGAAAAGCCACCTCTAAATTGCATAGCAATCATGAGTACAATAAAAATCAAATCCCGAATACCCCTCCCCCGGGTTGCCAGGGCAAACGCATCTAAATAGTTGACGGCGATTAGCTGTTGTTTAATAATAGCTGATGTGATAAGCTTATAGCGCCGGGAAGAATAAGTATCAAACAACACCTTATTTTTGTTGGCTGATCGTGGTTAATGATCGAGGTGCCAAACGGACCTGCTTTGGCCAGCAACAGGTACAAATATTTGGATGCGCCTAAATTGCCCGATCAGTTTAGTGTTAACCATGTTAAAATTCAAAACATTGATTATCAAATATTTACAAAAAATATATCTGAAATATGTTAAGTTATGTTAACCCAATTAGATGCGTTTGCATGCCCCGGTTGGGGAGAATTCAAATAATCTTCAATTTGCTTTTGAAGCCCTCCCTTCCGGGGAGGGTTTGGGGGGCTACAATACCTGTAGTTGGTGACCGCTTAATATCAAAACGATAATAAAAGCGCCAACTATAATACGGTACCAGCCAAAAAGCCTGAAGCCCTTACGCTCAAGAAAAGTAATGAATGATTTGATGGCCAGCATAGCCACAACAAATGCTATAACATTGCCAACAACTAAAAATTTAATCTGCTCGCCGGTAAATAGCGGTCCCGTAGCATGGGCTTTATGAAAATCCCAGATTTCTTTCAGCGTAGCACCAAACATGGTAGGCACGGCCAAAAAGAACGAAAACTCGGCAGCCGCGGTGCGGGTAAGTTTTTGGCTCATACCACCCACAATGGTTGCAGCCGAACGGGAAACACCAGGGACAACAGCCAAACATTGAAAAACACCAACTTTAAGCGCGGTTGCATAGCTTATTTGGCCTTCTTCTTTAACGGCCGGCTTATTAAACCATTTATCAACAAATAACAATACTACACCGCCTATTAGTAATGAACAAGCCACTACAAGCGGGCTCTCTAATAAAATATCAATTTTCTTTTTGAATAATACGCCTACTATAACAGCCGGTATAACGCCTACTACCAGTTTAAAATAAAAATCAAACGACTTGAAAAAACGCTTAAAGTATAAAATTACAACTGATAGAATGGCACCTAACTGTATGGCAACTTCAAACAGCTTTACAAAATCGTCTGTACCGATTCCCATAAACGCCGAGGCAATAACCATATGCCCGGTAGATGATACCGGCAAAAACTCGGTAATGCCTTCTATAATTGCAAGCACGATAACGTGGATCAGATTCATTGTGATTTTTTGGGGTTGGGGTAGATATTATGATGTATTGGAAAGATAATGAATCCGGTTGATTTGGCAAACAAAGCTGAAACGGTTAACCCAATCAGCCATTCACCTAATCAACCAATTAGCTACTTGCTAACTTCAGGCTTCTTTAAAATAGCGTAAAAACCTAAAGCAAAGCCAGCCAGTACTACAATAGGGGCTATAACAATTTTGGTATTGCTATAAATATCGGTAGTACCAGACATCAGCACAAAACCAAAGGCTACTATTAATACGCTGATGATTAAAAACTTGTAGTTGCTTTTATCAAAGATAAACTCTACAGGCTCATTACTGATAGTTTTTGCCGCTTTTGGCGCCGAAGCAGTTGCCGATGTTTTTAAAGGCGTTGTTGGTTTAAATTTTTGTGCCATGTTTTTTAATTATTGAATTATCGAATTACTGAATTATTGATTCAATTACTGCTTCGATATTTTTTAAATATTGTTTTTTTATTGGCTACGCGATAAAACCTTTTGGTCTTATCCTTTTGCCTTTAACCTATCGATATAGGTCGTATATTTTTAAACGTAAAAACTTGTTAACAGCCAGGAATGTGCTAAAGGCTGATATAAATATGCCTAACCCTACCACGCCTAAAAATACCATTCCAAATTCCGAATAGCTTTGCAGGAAAACCAGGTCGGGCACTTGTTGATAAGCCAGGTATAGTGCACCAATTAACAGGATTATAGCAATTAAGCCCCCTAAAAGCCCGTGCCAGATGCCATATAGTAAAAATGGCTTACGGATAAAGCCCTTAGTTGCACCAACAAGCTGCATAGATTTAATTAAAAACCGTTGCGAATAAATGGCAAGCCGGATAGTATTATTAATTAAAGCTACTGATAACACTACGAAAATGCCCGCGAAGGCTAAAATGATGAGACTGATAGATTTCACATTCTCGTTCATTTTATCAACCAGCGATTGCTGGTATTTAACTTCCTTAACCAATGGGTTTTTCAGCAGGTCGGCTTTAAACTTTTCGATATCCTTGTTATTGGCAAAATCGGCCTTCATATAAATATCCAGCGATTGTGATAAGGGGTTATATCCAAGGAATTTCACAAAATCTTCGCCTAAGTCTTTTTGCAGGTTACGGGCAGCCAGTTCTTTACTTACATATTGGGTTTGCTTCACCATAGGGTTGGCATCCAGTTGTTTTTGCAACTGCAGTACGTCAGTTTCGTGTGCTGCGTCGTCAACAAAAATATTCAATACAATATTTTCCTTAACGTATCGCGAAATGTTATTGGCATCTATTAGCAGTAATCCTAACAAACCCACCATTAACAACACCATGGCAATACCAAATACGGTTGAAATGTATATGGTTTTTACCTTTTTTGACGATGAGCTTGCTTCAAATTCTTCCATATTTGTTTAGATATGAGAAGTGAGATTTGAGATTTGAGATAAAAACAATCGCATTCGGCAGCTTGTCTCACATCTCATATCTCATATCTCACATCTATAATGTGCGAAATTAAGAAACACGGGTTAAAGGTAAAAGTTTATTGTTTATAAAAATGGTTTAATAACGTAATAGTGTGCGGGTTTTAACATTTATTAACGTCTGAATCAGAATTTACAGGATTTTAGAATGGACAGAATGCTTGTCAGTAGCGCATTGATTCTGAATATTCTAAAATCCTGTAAATTCTGATTCAGACAACATAAACAATTCCCGTCCCCACCCTGTTATACCTTCATGACAAAGCCAGCAAACGATAAACACAAACAATCGCCTTCGGATACACCAACCCATAGGCCTAACGATAATGGCGGCAAAAGCAAGGTAAAACCCCAAGACAAGCAGTATCATGCCGACGAACCACATGGCGGCAACATTGCCAAAAAACACGAACGGGAAGAACAACCGGTGCATTCGGTAAAGACGGTACCTAAAAATTAACGGGGTTTTACGTGGTACGTTTTAAGTTATACATTTAGTTAGAACAGTTAAAAACCTATAACGTAGCACGTAAAACATACAACCTATCTTGCTATCCCAGCCGAGTTAAATTGTAAATCGTAAAGTTTACGGTAGTGCCCGTGCTCAATTTTAAGGAGTTCCTGGTGGGTGCCCATTTCCATGATCTCGCCGTGGTCAAGTACGATAATCCTGTCGGCATTTTGAATGGTGGAAAGGCGGTGGGCAATAACTATCGCCGTACGGCCCTGCATCAGTTTATTGATCGCATTTTGGATCAGTATCTCGGTTTCGGTATCTACCGACGAGGTAGCCTCATCTAAAACCAAAATGGCCGGATTGTATACCAGCGCGCGGATAAAAGATATCAATTGCGATTGTCCCGCCGAAAGGGTCGATCCGCGTTCCATTACATTATAATCATAGCCGCCGGGCAGGCGTTCAATAAACTCGTGGGCACCAACATCTTTTGCTGCCGCGACGATCTGCTCGCGGGTGATTAATTGATTATTAAGGCTGATATTGTTGGCAATGGTATCAGTAAACAGGAACACATCCTGTATAACCGTTGCTATTTGCGACCGGAGGAACTCAACCTCATAGTTGCGAATGTCATGACCATCAACTTTGGCGCTGCCTTTTCCTATCTCGTAAAAACGGTTAAGGATATTGATGGTAGATGATTTGCCCGCTCCGGTAGCACCTACCAGGGCCAGTGTTTCGCCGGGTTTTACGTGGAAGCTGATGTTTTTTAGCACCCAATTTTCGTCGTTATAGGCAAACCACACTTTGTCAAATTCTATTTCGCCCTGCAGTCTGCCGGTTTTCAGGGTGCCATTGTCAATAGCAACCTCGTCGGTATCCAGTACTTTAAAAATCCTGTCGGCGCCAACCATACCCATTTGCAGGGTGTTAAATTTATCGGCCAACTGGCGGATGGGCCTAAAAAGCATATTCAGCAGCACAATAAAGCCGGTTATCAATCCTGGGGTAATCCCTTTTTTTGAAGCTGATAAGCTGGCCAGCTGCCCATCGGTAAGCATCCGTTTACAACCGTACCAAACCAGGAGGCCTATGCAAATGGCAAACAAAATCTCGACCACAGGGAAAAATATAGAATAATACCAGTTACTGCGGATGTTGGCATCACGGTACTTTACGTTAACCGCTTTAAACTTACGCATCTCCTGGTCTTCCCGTGCAAAAAGCTGGATAACGCTTATACCCGAGATATGCTCGGCCAAAAAAGTATTCAACTGGGCCACCTGGGTACGCACTTCCTGGAACGATGATTTGATGGCCTCCTTAAAAACGTACGTCGATGCAAACAGGAAAGGCATAGGGATAAGAGTAATTAATGCCAGCTTCCAGTCCTGCCAAAGCATCAGGCCGATAACAGCAAACACCAGCAGCATATCGCCCATGATGCTGATGAGTCCTTCAGAAAATATATCGGCAATGGTTTCCAGGTCGGATACCGTCCGCGTGATAAGCATGCCAATTGGTGTCCTGTCAAAATACTTTAGCCTTAAACTGGTGATATGGTTAAAAATGTCAATCCTCAAATCGCGAATAACGGATTGACCCAATGTATTGGTTAAATAAGTTTGATAATACTGGGCCACAGTTTGAATAATCAGTTGCGCCACCATCAGGCCAACCATAAAAACCAGCCCATCGTAATCGTCATTCAGTATATTTACATCCAGGGTACGTTGAATCAGGATAGGTTGCAGTAATGCGCCAACCGCCAAAAACACCGTTAAAAAAACGGCAATCACAAATGTGGTATTGTAGGGCTTTACATAGCGCATAACCCGTTTTAACAATTTCCAATCAAGCGCTTTACCGGTAACGGAGGAGCCCCCCCCGCCCCCTGAAGGGGATGCTTTTTGATTAGCTGCATCACCTGCTTTTTTTTCGGTATCTTGTTTATTTGTACTCACCTATTTCAAAATTAATGTAATTACAAATTATAGAATTTTCTTGCAAGCCACAATTGTCTTAATTGGATTGGGAATACTAAACGTTTTTATCATCAATGATCTTGAAAAACTCATCGCGGTAGGTGTCGCCAACGGGGATAATTTTTTCGCCTATCTGGATGCGGCTTCGCTCGATGCTGTCAATTTTGTTAAGTGCTACGATGTATGATTTATGCACCCGTACAAAATGTCTTTCGGGCAGGGCATCTTCCATTTTTTTCATGCCTTGCAGGGTAATAATCCGCTCTGCAGAGGTAAATATGGAGATGTAATCCTTCAATCCCTCAATAAACAAAATATCGTGCAGGTAAACCTTCTGAATTTTATGTTCGGTTTTTACGAAGATAAAATCCGTCGAAAAATCGTCCTGCTGAGCAGGTTCGGCCTGTATTACAGTTTTGGTTACGGGCTGTATAATGCTTTGGGCTTTTTGTACCGACTTAAAAAACCTATCGAAAGCGATGGGTTTCAATAAATAGTCAACCACATCCAACTCATAGCCCTCTAAAGCGTATTGCGGGTAAGCGGTGGTAAGTATCACTTTGGCTTTACCGTTGGCTATCTTCAGGAATTGAATACCGGTTAACTCAGGCATTTGCACATCTAAAAATACCAGGTCCACATTGCCCGCCTGTACCAGGGTAAGGGCTTCAATAGGATTGGTTGTGGCTTTCACCAATTGCAAAAAAGGCATTTTAGATATATAATCTTCCAAAATGTGCAGCGCTAAAGGCTCATCATCAACTACCAGGCATCTGATCATGTTGTAAAAATAAGAGTTAAATGGTTTATTAAATAAATTTTATACTAATGATTGTCCACAACGCATTGTTCCAATTTTGTTAAACTCAATTACTTGTTTAAACGCTTTGTCCCATATTGTAAAATTGTGGACACATAGCAGGCTTAAAATATCTTCTTCAACAGTATACTTTGTTGCTGGCCTCGATCCAATGCGCGTAGTGACGATATAAAGTGTTTCTTCACTGAAGTGAACGTTAATAGCGTCAGTAACAAGCTTCCTATTCATATTGTCGATATCTCCCCAATAAAGCCATTCACTACCTGCTGTATATTTAGTCCAGATAATTTTGTTTTTTTTGGAATCAGCCACGGTGTATATTAAGTGAGGATCAGTGATGCTTTTCACATTCATCATAGCGGCGTTAACTCTACCGATTTATAAAATATCTCGGCCCCTTCTGATTGTAATAGTATCCTGCCTTCGGTTACCGAACCTGTACCCCAGTTTACCAGGTGCCCGTTTACATAATGTTCAATTTGGTTACCGTTGCAAATAATCTCCAGCGTATTCCATTCGCCTCTTGGCTTTTCAAAATTTTCTGTGCGGAAAATGTGCTTTTGATCCCAGGCTACTTCCCATTTGTTTGGCGAATCTACATTGGTATGCTTAACGCACCAAAAGTCGCCGCAATCTTGTTCCTGTATCTGAAATTCTATTGATTTTGGCCAAACGGTATCTTTTTCCATCAATCCAAAATGATAAAGGATACCGGCATCCCGCTTACCGGTTTGGCGTGGAAAGTATTGTTTGGTGCCCCATTTAAATACCACTTTAAGGTAATAATTGGAGTAGGATTTTAGGGTACTCATATAGCCAAAATATTTACCCATTACATGCACCGCACCATTTTCTACAATGAAATTGTTATGGATATCGTTGTTTTTGCCCAATGTATCTAAAAATGTATACCAACCTGTTTTATCCCGGCCGTTAAAAAGTTTTTGAACGTTGATCTCCCTGATCCAGATGTTGCGGAACGATACGGGGAATTCATGCTCCTGCAGCAATAACGGCTGTGCAAAATTGTGCTTGGTGTATTTAGGCTGGCCAACATGGGCTACTGTGCCTTTTATAGCCACATGATTTTGTACCAGCACGCCGTTGTGTAAAACCGTAATGTAAGCCGGTGTTTTAAGCGAACTATCTAAATTAAAACGCGGCGCGGTATAAATGATATCATACCTTTGCCATTCACCGTGTTTAAGCGAAGCATTTACCAAAGGCACGTGTTGTTTGTAAACAGAGCCAGCCTGCCCGTTGGAGTAGGTGCGATTTTTATAACTATCCAGTATTTGTAGCTCGTAACGGCTTTGCATTATTACGCCGCTGTTGCCGCGCTCCTGGCCTTCGCCTTTTACAATGGCCGGTGTGCGCCATTCAATATGCAGCTGGCAATCAGCAAAGTTTTTTTTGGTGATGATGGAGCCACTGCCGGGTTTCACGGTAAGGATACCGTTTTTAATTGTCCAGCCGGGGGGCATTCCTTTTTGATCTGTCCATTCGTCCAGGTTTTTTCCATCAAACAAAACAATGGCATCTGACGGCGCTTTATCGCCAACGCCCGGATGCACTATGGCTGGTTCCGGATCCCAAATTTCGGTAAGTTTTGGATCATTTTGTGCCGAGGCGCTGTACCTGCATACGGCTAACAACAGCATTAATAAAATGGTTTTTAACTGGTTCATGGTTTGGGTAATGTTTATGTTTATCCAATTTTCCTGTCATCCTGAGGTACGAAGAATCTATCAGCTTTGCATGACCGATAGAAAAGTTGTCGAGCAGATGCTTCGTACCTCAGCATGACAGAGGAACTTTCACAAGATTATTGATAATTCACAAGTATAGGTATCTTCTGTATCCCTGATATTTAAAGTATACTTACCGGGATATAAAAGATTAAGACGCCTTTGCACATTGGTTAGTCCTATCCCGCCAATGGCGTCGCGGTTATGGGTATGTTTTTTATTTTGAATGTAAAAGTGCAGTTGGCATTCGTCAACATTAATGAGCAGTTTAATTGGCGTCATCACATCATTGGCCACGCCATGCTTAAAAGCGTTTTCGATAAAGGCTATTAATAATAAGGGTACAATTTGCTGGTTGGTTACATCGCCCATTACCTTAAAATCAATAAAAGCCTTGTTGCCAAAGCGGATTTTTTGCAAATCGATGTAGTTGTGCAGGTATTGCAACTCCTTGCTTAAATCAACCCGGTTGTCATTGCACTCGTAAAGCATGTAGCGCATAATTTCGGATAGCTTCAGGATAGCTTCGGGCGTTGTTTCGGATTTTTGATAGGCCAGCGAGTAAATACTGTTTAAGGAATTGAATAAAAAATGCGGATTTATCTGCGATTTTAAAAAAGCAAGCTCGGCGCTTAATCGCTGGTTTTCAAGATCATGCTGAATGCGTTCGTTCAGGAACCAATCGGTAGTGAATTTAAGCACCGTACTTAAAAAAATAAAAATCAGGCTGGTAAAAACGGTGTTGAAAAAGTAAGCGGCAAAGCTTATTTGCTGCCCCTTGTTGTGTATCAGTATCACATCTTTAAACAACAGGCCTACCCCATATTTAACAACACCGAAAACTATAATGGTTATCAGAGCTACACAGGCATAAGCCCAATACCTTTTTTTATCCAGGAAGCGGGGAATGTATACCAGGAAATTAATGTAAAACAACCCGATATTGATGATCGGGAACACCAGAAATATAATAACCAATTGCCTTAGTGTTATATGGTCATTCATCCGGGCCAGGAAAATGAACAGCGAGATCATCCCAAGCCAAAAAAGTAAATGCCAGAAAATATGCCAGGCCGTTTTTAAACCGCGTGTTTGATTATCAGGTGAAATAGTGTTCTGCATGTGCCGTTTTATCCCTTAATAAAAAGGTTTAATGTGATGTAATTTAGTATTTTGATTGTTATACGGGCGTTTATTTATATATAGTAATTCAATTTGTCGATGAACTGGCTTTTATAATCGATAAACTGGTTAAAATGTTTAAAAAGGCGTTCATCTATAAACTCCGTGTGTTGGTCTAATACTTTTTAGCAGGTGGTAAAATAAGTATTTCTTTGTTCTATCAAATCACTCGCAATGAAAACGCTTATCAAAAATTCTAACCCTTTTATCATGTTGTTGATACCGGTAATGTTCGCCCTTATTTTAGGTGTAAGCTACCAGTTTGAACAAAAAAAGGAATCAGCAGTAATGGGGACATCAGCGGTACACGCTACCTCGTTGTTTTACAAGGGCATTACCCTTGTTAAAACTGTTTGCTCAGTTGCCAAAAGTAACAATGTATGGTAATTAGTACCGAAGGGTTATCCTTCAACTTCGGTAATCAGCAAGTAGTTAAATCACTTGCGCTACAGGTACCCGAAGGAAGCATATATGGTTTTCTTGGCCCAAACGGTGCCGGGAAAACCACTACTATCAAACTCCTGTTAAACCTGCTCAAAATCCAAAGCGGCAGCATCCAAATATTTGAACAGGACATTCAACATCACCGCGCTCAAATTTTATCGCAAATAGGCTCGCTTATTGAGCAGCCTGCTATATACCAACACCTTACCGGGAAAGAGAATTTATTAAACAGGGCCTTGTTATTACAGGTGCCTGTTAAACGCGTTGACGAAATGCTGGCTCTTGTGCAGCTTACCAATGCGGCCCACAAAAAAGCCGGACAATACTCCCTGGGTATGAAACAGCGCCTGGGCATTGCCCTTGCCCTGCTTGCCGATCCCAAACTTTTAATCCTTGACGAGCCCACCAACGGCCTTGATCCTAACGGGATCATCGAAGTGCGTGAGTTACTCATTAAACTGGTTGGTCAGTATAAAAAAACGGTATTTATATCAAGCCACCTACTGGCCGAGGTTGAACGCATGGCCACCCACGTAGGTATTATTAACCATGGCGAGCTGCTGTTTCAGGGCAGCATCGGCGAGTTGCAGGCCTTGAGCCAGCCGCTTGTATGCATCGAGACAGATAACACAGTTGATGCCGCTAACCTGCTTACCCGTAACGGTTATACCGTTACCGATGTTACCGATACTTACCTGTATGTTCCGTACGCGAGCAAGCAAAAAACGGCGGGAATAAATGCACTGTTGCACAATAACGGCCATGCCATATTTAGTATAGGTAAACAGCAAAAAGATTTGGAACGCCTGTTTTTAGATATCACCCAAAAAGCCTGAACCCCATGAAAGGATTTATACTATCGTTCCGGTCGGAATTTTACAAAAGCCGAAAAACGTTGGGTTTTTGGGCTGCCATTATACTACCGCTGTTTATTTCCACTTTACTTTTTGTGGGCTTTTACCTCAAGGCCGAAAAACTTACAGGCACACCACCCATAATGCTGTGGCTGCAATTTGCCGGCGCCATATTAGGCGTAATGGGTTCATTACTGCTGCCCATGTTTATTATTTTTATAGCCTACTCGGTAAATAGTATTGAGCACAAGGCCGATACCTGGAAAAGCCTGTTCAGTTTGCCTATTTCGCGTTGGGCGGTATACGGCGCCAAATATACTTATGCGGTATTCCTGGTGTTTTTAACACTTGCGCTGTTTGTGCTGTTTACAATAGGGTTTGGCAACTTATTGAGCATCGTAAAACCCGAACTTAGGTTTGATGATTACCACATGGAAAAGGAGCTGGCGCAGATATATTTTAAATTATTTTTGTCATCGCTGGGCATCTTATCCATCCAGTTTTTGCTCAGTTTACTTTGGGCCGATTTTTTAAAGCCGATGGGCATCGGCTTTGTGTGCACCATTACCGGTGTTATCCTGGCCTCAAAAAACTGGGAGTATTGTTATCTTTTCCCTTATTCGCACCCCATGCAAGCTATTACTACCATGATGCATCGAGGCGAAGGGGTGCAAAAAGGCATTCAAATAGATGTGTTTACAAAAGATGTTTTTGTAAGTATGGCAGTAGCCATAGTTGTATTTATTGCAGGATACTTTATTGTGCAGAAGAAAAGCGTTAAGTGATAAATGTGCGGATATGCAGATTTTAGATGTGCAAATTGCCTGCAGAATAAAAATTGGATAGACGTGTAGCACACGTCTATTTTGTTTACAGGACTTTTTTCAATGAATCCTTGTATTTGGTATTATCATCTATGCCGTTATGATGCTGCCCTTTCAGGATAATTAGCTTGTCGCCGGGCTTAAAGTATTTTTGGAGTCGGAAGGACGAAGAGTGGTTTATCAACTCATCTTCATCACCGTGAAAAATGACAATAGGAGCAGAAGTATGCTGAATGTACTCATAAGTTTGGAGTGGGTATTTTAAAATAGAAGAGGGCAAAAATGGGTACAGCGTTTTCGCCTCATCAACCAGGCTATAGTAAGGAGCAAGTAGGATGAGTTTTTGTGGATGATTTTGTGATGCTAGCCAGGCTGCCGGGCCTGTGCCGATAGAATAGCCTAATATGACAATTTGATTTTCGGGATATAATGTTTTGACATGTTGGTATGCCATTTTTACAGCATCAAAAAGTTGCTGCTGCGATTTAATATTGCCTGTACTTTTGCCGTATCCCGGATAATCAAGCATAAATACATCATACCCTACGTTATTGTAATTACCTGCAACTGTATGCCAGCTATCAATTGTACCGCCATTGCCATGCAGGAAAAAAACAAGCCCTTTTGGTTTTTGGGAGAGGAATAAAACGCCGTTTAATGTATTGCCATCGGCAGTTTTTATATTATACTCTTTGTAAGCGGACCGAAAATCGTACCGATATCCGGCAGGATATCGCGTTCCCTGAAAGATCAAATCATCCTGTGAAAAATAAAAGAAACAACAAATGACCAGGTAAATGCCTGTAAAAATACCTATAAGCCAAAGTGTTACTTTTAAAATGATGTTCATGAATTACTTAAAGATAACATTCCTGCTAAACATAGATGTCAAAAAAGAGTAAAGAGCAGGGAGATGCGTTTCCAAAGTCATCTTAATACTGCAAGAATCCTTAAATCGTGTTAAACGAAGAAAGCCCCGGGTTATCCGGGGCTTTCGCAAATAATGTTTTATCAACGATTATTTTTGTTTAAACTGAACACGACGATTTAATACACGACCTTCTTCGGTTGAGTTATCGGCAATTGGCATGGTTTCGCCGTAGCCTTTGATTTTTACTTTTTTAGCATCAACACCAGAGTTAACTAAGTAAGTTTTTACTGAGTTAGCACGATCTTTTGATAAAGACATGTTGTGAGCGGCAGTACCTTCAGATGAAGCAAAGCCGTCAACTTCAACACCTTTGCCAGAAGCACGCAAATCTGCAGAAGTAGCATCTAACACCGGGTAAGATGAAGTGCGTAATACCGAGCTGTCAAATTCAAACTGGATGTTTGAGTAAGCAGTAGGTTTAGCAACAACTGAATCAGCAGCTGGTTTAGGGAATACAATAACGCAACCAGAACCATCAACTACGCTGCCCGCAGCAGTACCTGGGCATTTGTCAAACTGATCAGCAACACCGTCACCGTCTGAATCTTTTTTCAGGTCGTTAACAGCAGTTTCTACGTTTGTTACACGGCCTTTTAAAGCTTCAACTTCTGCGCGTAAAGCTGCATCATACAATTCATCATACATTTGAGCAACTGGGTTTACCCACTCTAAGTTCTTTTTTGAACTTGGACCAAAAGTATACTCTAAACCACCATAGCTATATGAGTAGCGGTTTTGATGAGGATAAGTTTTGAAACCCTGGAAATTGTAACCTTGAACAAAAGAAATTGTATAACCAAAATTTAATGCCAACGCGTCAGATAACTTAAATTTAACGCCAACACCAACCGGAGCGTATAATTCTTTTACAGTTTTAGGGTAAGGAGGATAAACAAGACCATCTACCGCACGGGTATATGATTTTGGTTTATAAAAATCCAGACCTAAACCGGCTGACCCATAAAAATTAACAGCGTTTTCGCGATGTAAAAAACTCACACTTGCAATGTTAAATACGCCGCTTAATGATCCAGCATTGTAAGTGGTTTCAAAATCTGTAAAGCCGTATTTATTAGTACCAGCTTTGTCAGTCCCTTTAATTTTTCCGCCTAAGTAGTCTAACTGTAAGCTGAAAGTGTGTGACAATTGCTGCCTTAACGACACACCATAGCCTAAGCTAGCCTTAAACTTATTGGTTGAATTGATTGAGAAAGGAACAAGGGCAGATGTTACACCAACGCTTGCGCCGATACTAAATGTGTTGTACTGTCCGATGCCGCCAAACAATTTGGCAGATCCAGTTTTTGTGGAGTCGGTCTGAGCGCTAGCCATACCCGCAACCAGCAAAGAAGCAAACGACAGTGCTGCTGTTTTCTTTAATGTAGAATAATTCATAGTTTTTAAGATTAAACGATTTTAATTGTGATTTTTTTCAAATTTAGTAATTATGTTTGAAACGATGACCAAACATTGTTCCAAAAATTGTAATAGTTACACAAATAAGGAAAAAAAAATGATTTATTAAAATAATCAAGAGTTAAATATGAAATATTTGGAAATTTTCCATTCGCTATTTACAAATAATAGAAAAAATTTCGTTTCGAGAACAAAACCAAACTCACTGGCTGTTTTTCACTCTAATGATGAGTTTCCGGTGAGTGGTGACCAGGTTTTTGCTTTTAAACAAAATCCGGATTTTTTTTACCTTACGGGTATCGACCAGGAGCAAAGCATATTGCTGCTATACCCCGATTGTCCTAATAAGGCATACAAAGAAGTACTTTTTTTAAGACAAACCAACGAGCACATTGCCATTTGGGAAGGACACAAGTATACAAAAGAGGAGGCGAGACAAGTTTCTGGTATCGAGAGTGTTTACTGGCTGCATGAATACGACGCTATTTTACATAGCATTATCAATTATGCCGAAAATATTTACATAAACACTAACGAAAACGACCGGTATGTACATACTGTACCATACCGGGATATGCGGATGTATGAAGCATTACGCCAAAAATATCCGCTGCATAAATACGAACGCTCGGCGTTGATATTAAGAGATTTAAGAGTTATAAAATCGGAGCCGGAAATTGAGCTGATCCAAAAAGCCTGTAACATCACCCACGATGCTTTTGTACGCGTACTTAAATTTATAAAACCCGGTGTTGCCGAATATGAAATAGAGGCCGAAATTATACACGAGTTTTTACGGCAAAGGGCTACCGGTCATGCTTATAGCCCAATAATTGCCTCGGGCAAAAATGCCAACGTGCTGCATTATATTGATAACAACCAGGTTTGTAATGATGGCGACGTAATTCTGTTTGATTTTGGCGCCCAGTACGCCAATTATAACGCTGATATGAGCCGGTCGGTACCGGTTAATGGCAGGTTTACCCCACGCCAGCGAGCTGTTTATGATGCCGTTTTACGTGTAATGCGCGAGGCGAGCAGCATGATTGTGGCCGGCACTGTTTTAACCGAATACCAGGACGAGGTTGGCAAAATAATGACCAGCGAACTGATAGGCCTTGGCTTACTTGATAAACATGATGTGGAAAAGCAGGATGCCAACGCGCCATTATATAAAAAGTATTTTATGCATGGCACATCGCACCACCTGGGTTTGGATGTTCATGACTTTGCCAGCAGGTATAAACAATTCGAGGTTGGCAACATACTAACCTGCGAGCCAGGTATTTATATACCTGAAGAAGGCCTGGGTATACGAATTGAGAATAATATTTTAATTACCAACAATGGTAATCGCGACCTGATGGCCAATATTCCCGTTGAGGCAGAGCATATTGAAGAGATTATGAATAATTTTTAGTCGAAAGGCTCAAGTTCTAAGTCGAAAATGACAATTCAGGCTCAGAACTTAAGGCTTTCGACTTAAGCCTGGTCAAGTGGTTATAAATACGAATCAACAAAACTATAAAGGTTAAAATCCTTGTAATTTAAAGCGACGGTAACATCTTGCTGAAGCTTTTTTTTATCTATATGATGCGTTAATTTATGTGCTAACAGCTTGTAAGCCTTTTCGGTAAGCAGTAACTGCCGACGAGGGTTTTTTACCTGCATTGATGTTTTGATAAACCCGGCAACCTGGGCAATCCCCGTACCCTGCAATGCTGTTGTTTTAAATACAGGAGGCTGTCCGTCTTTTTTTTGTCCTATAATTTTTTTCAGGTTATTGGCAAATACATCTGCATCGGCCCTGTCGGCTTTGTTAACAATAAAAGCATCAGCAATTTCCATCAGGCCCGATTTAATATGCTGTACTTCATCGCCCCCCTCGGGTACCAGTACCACAAGGGTAACGTCCGCCAGTCCGCTTATCTCAATTTCCGACTGGCCAACACCAACCGTTTCTATCAGCACATAATCAAATCCGGCGGCACGTAATACATCGGTCATTTCTATGGTTTTGGCCGATAAGCCACCTAATGAACCGCGGGTAGCCAGCGAGCGAATAAAAACATCCGGATGATTAAAGTGCGAAGACATCCGAATCCTATCGCCAAGCAGGGAGCCGAAGTTAAAAGGCGATGTGGGATCAATAGCCAAAACCGCTATTTTACTGCCATCTTTTAAAAGCAAATCTATCAAAGCATTTACCAGGGTGCTTTTGCCTGCGCCGGGCGGGCCGGTTACGCCAATTACCGGGGCAGGTTTATTAAATGTAAGGCCCTTTAATAGTTGCTGGCTTCCGGGCAGGTCGTTTTCAACAATGGTTAATGCACGGGCGACCTGTTTAAAGTTAATGCTATTTGTCATTCCGGTTTTGTTAAAAACAGCTGCCACATTCATATTTGTAAATGCAAATGACGAAAATTATCATAATAAAAGGCAATTTAATCTTTATTATTGCACTTGTGCGGTCTGTGTTGAGTTTTAAGTTCTGAGTAAAGAAAGAATAAATACGGTATTCGGCCCCATAGCATATTCAACGTTTGCAACAATGCCCCAGCCCCTCAAAACAAAAATACAACACATATTAATAAACCGTACAGATGCTATCGGCGATGTGGTGCTTACATTGCCCATGGCTGCTTATATTAAAGAGATGTTACCGGGAGCTGCGGTTTCGTTTTTAGGACGCACTTATACCCAGCCTGTTATAAATACCTGTGCAGCGGTTGATCTTTTTATTAATTATGATGAGATAAAGAAACTATCCCAAACAGAGCAAATTAACTATCTGAAAGAAAAAAAAATAGACATTATTATTCACGTTTTTCCTAATAAGCATGTGGCTCAAATAGCCAGGGCTGCTGGCATTAAATTACGTATAGGCACCACAAACCGCGTTTTTCATTGGTTTACCTGTAATAAGCTGGTAAAACTGAGCCGTAAAAAATCAGATCTGCATGAGGCACAGCTCAATCTTATTTTATTAAAACCTTTAGGCCTGGCATCTGTACCATCGTTGCAGGATATTATTGAACATATCAGTTTTGAAAGCAGGGCGCTACTTCCGCCAGACTTGGCCGGTAAACTATCCGGCGATAAGTTTAACCTCATCATCCACCCAAAATCGCACGGCAGCGGTATGGAGTGGGGCCTTGATAACTACGCGGAGCTTATCGATACCCTCCCGTCGGATATATTTAATATTATTATAACCGGATCTGATAAAGAAAAAATATTACTGACCGATTGGATTACAACCCTGCCCGGTACAGTAGTTGATATGACTGGAAAATTCAGTTTGCCGCAACTTATTAGTTTTATCAGCCAGGCAGATGGATTGATAGCCTCGGGTACAGGCCCCCTGCACATAGCAGCTATGGCGGGGATAAATACCCTTGGTTTGTTCCCCTCGGTAAGGCCGATCCATCCTGGGCGCTGGGCGCCATTGGGTAAGAAAGCTGAATTTATGGAAAGCGGAACAGTTGATATAAAACCTATATCTGCAGAAATAATTAATGAGCAAATTAAATTATGGAAAAAATGAGCACCTCCAAAATATTAGTTACGCTGGATTCCATGCGTTACCCAAACACAGGCTTGTATTACTTTGGTAGAAGCTTAGGAGAAGCGCTCCTTCGGAAAAATGACGGGCAGTTTGACCTGCATTTTTTTTTGCACCCCAATACATCAGAATTTGACGCAGTTGATGTAAAAAAACAATATTTTAAAAAATATAACAAGTTTTTTTATGTCAATAACAAGAATATAAACCTGTTTCACTTTACAGATCAGCATTCAAGGTTAAAGCCGAAGAAGGTTAAATCGGGAAAAAAGATCATGACTATACATGATATAAATCAGGTACATGAAAACCAAACAGCTAAACAATTAAAACTTTATTTAAAAAAATTAGGTGAACGGATATACCCTTGTGAAAAAATTATTACCATATCTCATTTCGCGGCCAACGATGTATTAACCTATTTCCCTGATGTTGCCGACAAGATAAGTGTGATCTATAACGGTGCCGATAAACTGGAGGTACCGCCTGGTCATCAACCTGCGTTTAAACCCCAAAAGCCGTTTTTGTTTTCGATAGGTATAGTTGCTGAAAAAAAAAACTTTCATGTATTGCCGGCGTTGCTTGCGGGTAACGATTACGAATTGATTATATCAGGCATATTAACCCCCTATAAAGATGTTATCATAGCAAATGCAAAAAAGTTTGGCGTAGAAGAAAGAGTTAAGCTTACCGGCCCAATTTCTGAAAACGACCGCGCCTGGTATTATGAAAATTGTGAGGCTTTTGTTTTTCCTTCCATTGCCGAAGGATTTGGTTTACCGGTTATCGAAGCTATGCATTTTGGCAAACCGGTGTTTGCCTCAACGTCAACATCGTTGCCAGAAGTCGCCGGCGATGCCGCTTACTACTTTAACACTTTTGACCCGGACGATATGCAGACTTCCTTTAATAATGGAATGCATCATTTTAGTAATGGCGGGCAGGCCGCTAAAGCTATATTACATGCTAATAAATATAACTGGGACAAAACCGCGCAGCAATATTTACAATTGTACCACAATTGCCTTCATAATAAATAACTGTATTTGCGTTTTAGTTTGCTGACAATGATGCATAACCGGCAACCTATTTAGCGCCTTTATTAAGCGTTGCCTTAAGGCCCAGAAGTATTCAATGCCTTCACATGGCTAATTTTGCATAGTTTTGCACTTTAATATAAAAAATGAAAATCTATTTCAGGCTTCTTTCTTTTGCCAGGCCGATTGGAAAATTTGCCGTACCATACTTTATTTTAACACTGCTATCTATAGTATTTAACACCTTAAATTATGTGTTGTTAGCACCACTATTAAAGGCAATCTTTAATCCCGGATCGGCCGGAAAAGCGCTGGTGCAGCCTGCAAATTGGTGGAACCCTATAAATGACCTATCCTATTTCGCTCAATTAGCAAATCAGCGGTTCGGCACTTTAGGCGCACTTGAATTTATCTGCGCGGCCATTATATCATCAGTATTACTGAGTAATGTATTCAGGTATTTTTCACAGCGTATTATGGAAAACCTCCGCATTTTTACCTTGCTTAATTTACGCCGCACAGTTTTTGATAACGTAATGAATTTGCACCTTGGCTATTTTAATAACGAGCGCAAGGGTGATATACTTTCAAAAATATCTGCCGATGTACAGGTGGTGCAGTTTTCGGTTACCGGTACTTTACAGGTGGCGTTTAAAGAGCCTTTCCAGCTTTTGTTTTATCTGGTTACCTTGTTTGTAGTATCGGTTAAGTTAACCTTGTTTTCGATGCTCATCATTCCGGTATCGGCCTTTGTAATATCGCGCATAGTAAAACGGCTTAGGGAGCAGGCAAAAGAGTCGCAGCAAACATATAGCAATATGATCAGTAACCTTGATGAAGCGCTGTCAGGTATCAAGATCATCAAGGCATTTAACGCAGCCTCGTTTATTAAAAAGAGGTTTGATCATGAAAACCAGGAATATTCAAGAATAACCAGGTCTATGGCCAAAAGGCAACAAATGGCCTCGCCGGTATCAGAGTTTTTAGGTGTGTTAATGGTTTCAGGCATTGTTTTATACGGAGGTTCGTTGATCATTAACCATGACGACTCGTTAACTGCGGAGAACTTTATATTATACATCGCCATGTTTTCGCAGATCATGCGCCCGGCAAAGGCGATTTCGGATTCTTTTAGCAATATCCACTCGGGCATAGCTGCCGGTGAACGCGTGCTTGCCCTTATTGATGAAAAGCCTTTAATAAACGATGCCCCAAACGCTGTTGCAGTAAAAGATTTTACCGACAGTATTAAATTTGAAAATGTGTTTTTTGCCTATAACGATAAACAGGCCGCAAACGATATTGCAGAAACAGGTAAGGACGACATAGATAAGTGGGTATTGAAAAACCTAAACCTGGTAATACCCAAAGGGAAAACAGTTGCCCTTGTGGGGCCGTCAGGTGGTGGTAAATCAACATTGATGGATATGCTGCCCCGTTTTATTGAACCTCAGGCTGGCGCAATATTTATTGATGGCGTGGATATACAGGCTGTAACCATGGAATCGCTAAGAGCGTTAATGGGTATTGTAAACCAGGAATCCATCCTTTTTAATGATACCATATTTAATAACATTGCATTTGGTAAAACAAACGCAACCCAGCAACAGGTAGAAGCCGCAGCCCGGATAGCTAATGCCCATAATTTTATTATGGAAACCGATAAGGGCTACCAAACCAACACCGGAGACCGGGGGACTAAATTATCCGGCGGGCAACGACAACGAATTTGCATTGCCAGGGCGGTACTCAACAACCCGCCAATTATGCTGCTTGATGAAGCAACATCTGCTTTAGATACCGAATCGGAAAAGCTGGTTCAGGATGCCCTGAACAACCTGATGAAAAACCGCACTTCATTAATCATCGCGCACCGTTTGAGCACCATTCAAAATGCCGATTTAATACTGGTGCTTGAAAAAGGAACTGTTGTTGAGCAAGGCACCCATCAGGAGCTTTTGCAAAACGGCGGCGTTTACAGAAGGTTGATTGACATGCAGGCCTTTAACGGTTAAAGGCTATAGTATAAAAATAAATATGGAGGTAGTTGTTGTTATCCCTTTTTATAAAGACAATTTAACCGGGCTTGAGAAAATAGCTTTGGAGCAGATAGGTAAGGTATTGTCGGGCTATCCCATTATCGCCATTAAACCCGCCAGCCTTGTACTAACCGGCCACGCAGCGACTTTTCCTTTTACATCAGTAATAAATTTTGACGATAACTATTTTAAAGATGTGCAGGGCTACAACGCGCTAATGCTCTCTGATGTTTTTTATAAAGAATTTTTAGCCTATGAGTTTATGCTCATCCATCAGCTGGATGCGTTTGTTTTTAGTGATAAGTTAAGCTATTGGTGTAATCAGGGGTACGATTATATTGGTGCCCCATGGATAAGGGTAGCCGAATATCCCGATTTTATCAAAGCTGTGAAATCAAAAATTCAGTTTTATTATCATGCGCGTTTTGATGTTCAAAAACATGGATTTCCATCGCCAATGCAATATGAGTTTAAGGTTGGCAATGGCGGTTTTTCGTTACGTAGAGTAAAAAAATTTCATGACCTGAGTATCAGTCTTCGCCACAAAATGGATAAATACCTAACCCGCACCGAGCATGAGTTTAATGAAGATATTTTTTGGGCTATTGAAGTAAACCGGAAACGCAAAATACTCAAGATTCCTGCTTATAGAAAAGCGCTGAAATTTGCCATAGAACTTGCGCCTGCCAAATCGTTAAAACTCAATAATAATGAAATACCTTTTGGATGCCACGCCTGGGATAAACACCTTGATTTTTGGCGACCTATATTTAAAAACTACGGATATGATATTTAATTCACGCTAAGCCTGCGTGGTACTAACTGAAGCATACTTTTTAAAGATATAAAACTTAAGTTTAAAAAACAGCTTGAAATTAAGCCGTAAAAATTTCTGATTTTTCCACAGCATTCCCAAAGCTGTTTTCATAGGGAAGTTGAAGCTTATAAGTTGATCGATAAAATTTTTAAAGGTCCGCTTTTCTATATAGGCGATCTGTTCTGGTGTAAACGAGCATACGGTTAAGGGCAGGTGCTTATTCCATTTATTATGCAATTTCAGGTTCTCAATCATCCAGATGTCGTTGTATAAACCTTCCGAAAAATGATCCAGCAGAATATCAAACGTAACCATCACTTTGTATTTTTGGCTTACCGATAGCGAAAAATCAATGTCGTAACCGTGAAATTTTTTAAATGTTATTTCATCAAACATAAATTCTTCGGCAACATCTTTTGTTGTTGCCATAAATACGCCGTCTATACACACTACTTCGGCAATGCTTTGGTTATCGGGATTGCTATAAACGTGTTTCGATTTTGTTTTTTTATATTTATATGATTGGATAAGGTTACTATAATAAGTATTTATCCCAATTCCGCCCACCCCCGAAGGAGTTAGCGGTTTATAACTGCTGCCCGCAATGCCAACCAAACCTAATTTGGGGTCTTGCTCAAATAACGCCAACAGTTTTTGCCCCCAGTTATTGGTTTTTATCAATACATCTTCGTGTATAAAACATAAAATATCATATTGAGCACGCATCATCCCCTTATTGTATACCTCACAGATGCCCATTTGGCCTTTGCTGTTATCGGTAGCAACAATTTCAAACGGCACTCCGATTGTGGCATTGATATTTTCACTTACCTGCTGTAGGTTAGCTTTATTAACGGATGAAATAATAATTGATATCATTCAGTAATATGTTTTTCCGGTAAAAAAAGTAGCTGTTAGTAATATAACGAATAAAAATCGTATTTAATACAATTTTTATTGCGATTAAATCAATTACGTGCGTTTTCGTTAATGTGATACAACTTTTACTAAAAAAAGTTTTTTATTTTTTTTTCAGATAACAAAGAAATACAGGATAGTATTTGTTGATTTGTTGTAGATATATAAATAATGCCGTATTGCAATAAAGCGGGAGTTACAATAATGATTACACCGGATTTTAAATTGCCAAAAACAACAAGCCAGTTTTGACGAAGAATTTGACCGAAATAAATTGCCTGCCCGCAACCAAAATTTATATTTTTTGCCCGGCAGGATATGCCACCGGCGGGCCCGAGGCATTGCACCAGTTGGGAGCAAAGCTAAAGCGCCTGGATTTTAATGCATTCATGTATTACTATTCAACCCCCGGCAGTGTAGATATTGTGCATAAAAACTATGAAAAATACAACGTGCCTGTTACCGAAAGCATCGAAAACAGTGCTCAAAATATCATCATACTGCCCGAAACGCACCTGCTGCCCATTTTTGACGATAGTTATAAACAGGTGCGCAAAGTTATCTGGTGGCTTAGCGTGGTTAACTATTATATTACCCAAAACAATCTCACCCAAAGTTTACAGCACAAAAAACATTTTAAACTAAAAAGTTACCTGGGCAAATATCCTACCGCCTCATTCGGCAGGCTTAAACGCCGCAACGATGTACAGCACATCAGCCACTCTTACTACTCGCAGGTGCACTTGCTCGAGCAGGGTATAAAGCCGATTGGTCGGATATCAGATTACATGAACAGTGCTTTTTTTGATATGGTAAATGAAGGTACGCCCAAAGAAAACCTGGTAATATACAACCCCATTAAAAACGACGTTTTTTTAGACAAGATTATTGCCCTTACGCCCACGATAAAATGGGTGCCCATTAAGAACATGACACCTGCCGAAGTAGCCGCACTGATGAACAAAGCCAAACTATATGTCGATTTTGGCTTCCATCCCGGCAAAGAGCGTATGCCGCGCGAGGCTTGTATTATGCGCAGCTGTATGATTATTGGCAAAACAGGTTCGGCGGCATATCAGCAGGACATGCCCATTCCTGAAAAGTACAGGTTTGATAAAAGCGAGGATCAAATCCCGGAAATTATCAATCGGATAAATGAATGTTTAACTAACTACCATGAATTGGTAAAAGATTTTGCACCTTATCGGCAAGCACTTTACAAGGAAGAAGATCAGTTTGAACAAGATATTCAAAAAGTATTTGTGAAGGATAAATAACAAGAACCACCCGGCAATCCCGGAATGGCTCTTGTTCAATAGCTTTTAGCTTTAGGCCTTCGGCTTTAAGCTCAACAAGCTTTATTGAAATTTAAACCCTAAACCAATTTGCCAAACCTGGTTGCGGTAGTTAGGCAGGTAGGAGTTATCATCCGGGCGACTGGTAGTAAGGTCGATATTGTAGCGCCCCCTAAGCTCAATATTCCGGCTCAAATCAACACTAAGGCCAATAACGCCGCTTACGTCGGTATGGTCGCCGCGGTTGTTATAGTATTGCTCCTGCTCGGTAATAAAACCGGTTTCATAAGTATTTTTGGTTGATGCCAAAAAGTTAATGGATGGGCCTACCAAAAAGTTGAATTGCGGTGCCAGCTTAACCTTTAACAACAATGGTACATCAATGTAATTGGTGCGTTGCGTAAACTTCCCGTAATCGGTATTGGCTGTATAACCCTTGCCCGAATACAAAATTTCGGGGGCAAATGATATTGGATAAGCAATAGGGATATCCAAAGTTAAACCACCGTTAAAACCAGCGATAGAGTTGGTGCTGAAGTTGGAGTTATCGGCATCAATGGTGTTTGAAATATTTAAGCCGCCGGTTAGCCCAACTTTTATCCTGTAAAAATCGTCCTGGCTTTGGCGCGGGCGTTCGCGGCGTTCTTGGCGGTAACGGGGCCTGCGGCGTGGCGGGCCGTAATATCCTTGTGCGCTGGCGTCATATACTGCAAACAGGCAGATAGCAAAAAAAATAATCTTCTTCATGTTAGTGTGTTTTTTATATATCCATAGAATAAAAAATATCGCAAAGGTTTAATGTGCACACTAATGCCGCGGAATTTTTCTAATTACACCAACCCGCGGGCAGGCCTTGTCTATGCCACTATCAATTCGTGCAATTCGCTTTAATTAGCAGTAATTCGTGTTTCAAAATTCGATTTAATTAGTAACAATTGGTGTTTCCTGTTTACATTTGAACATGCCAAAATTGAAAACCAGCTATCGTTTCGCGTTCGTAATCTTCCTTAATTTTATCTTTATAAACGCTTTCGCGCAAAAAGAAAGCTATATACAAAGCCTCAATACGCAAAACCATTGGGTGGATTCTGTTTATCATAAACTGAGCCGTAAGCACCGTATTGCACAATTATTATTCGTGCGGGCACACACCAATAAGGGGCAGGCCTATGCCGATTCGGTAGGTAAGGTGATCAAGGATCAGCAAATTGGCGGCCTGGTATTTTTTCAAGGCGGCCCGGGCCGGCAGCTAAACCTGGTTAACCAATATCAAAAACTGGCAAAAATTCCTTTGCTGATAGCTATGGACGGCGAATGGGGCCTGGGCATGCGCCTGGATTCGACTGTATCATACCCATACCAAATGACGCTTGGCGCCATACAGGATAATACACTGATATACAAAATGGGGCGCCAGGTGGCCGCCGATTTTAAACGCATCGGCGCTCATTTTAATTTGGCACCCGATATGGATGTGAACAATAACCCTAATAACCCGGTGATCAATTACCGCTCATTTGGCGATAATAAATATAACGTGGCCAAAAAAGGGATAGCCTATTTTACAGGCATGCAGGATGCCGGTTTACTCACCGCTGCGAAGCACTTCCCGGGCCATGGCGATACCAATGTAGATTCGCATTTTGATTTACCCCTGTTGCCTTATAGCCGGGCCCGGCTGGATTCGTTGGAAGAATACCCTTTTCGTGAGGCTATTGCAGCCGGCATCAGCGGGGTGATGATAGCACATATGAGCATCCCTGCATTGGATACTACCACCCATTTGCCGTCGACATTATCGCGCCCCATCATTACCGGTATTTTAAAAGATTCGCTGAAGTTTAAAGGCCTGGTAGTATCAGATGCCATGGAGATGAAAGGCGTTGTAAAATACTTCCCCAATGGCGAAGCCGATGTAAAAGCCTTTATTGCCGGTATGGATGTTATTGAACTATCCGAAAATTCAGATCGTGCCATTAAACTCATCCGCAAAGCATTGCGTCACGGTGCTATCAGTAGCCAGGAATTTGAAACCAAGGTAAAAAAAGTACTTGCTGCCAAATACTGGGCCGGGCTTAACCAGTACCAGGAAGCATCCCCCTTAAATCTTAACACCGATATTAACAGCCCGGCCCAAAAAGAGTTGGTGCAGCAGCTAAGTGATGCCGCTGTAACCGTATTAAAAGGCGATGCATCAACCATTAAGCTAAACCCGTTTTTAAAAACTGCCATTGTGAGTATTGGTGTATCCTCGCCAACCGCGTTACAGCAGGAAGCCGCCAAAAGTTTCCCCAACTGCAAACTGTTTATGGTTGATAAAAATACCCCGGTCATAGGCCTTAAAAATATATTGGCCTTGTTAAGCCAGTACCAGCAAGTAATAGTTGGCGTGCATGAAACCCGCCTTCGTCCCCAAAGCAAGCTTGATTACAGCAGCGACGTAAAACTCATGATAGCCGATCTGGCCGGTCGGCCTAACACGGTGATCAGTGTTTTTGCCAATGCCTACACCATAGCCGGCCTGCCGGGCATCGAAAAAAGTAACGCCCTGATGGTATGCTACCAAAACAGCCCCGAGCTGCAAAAATCAGTGGTAAAAGTGCTAATGGGTACTTTGAAGCCAACGGGTAAATTGCCGGTGAGTGTTAATATGTTTTTCCCTACGGGGGCGGGGATAGGGTTGTAATGGGGGTGAGTTTTTTGCGTTAGGGATGGGCGCGGATACCGGCCCGTGTGTAATGCCTGAAGGCGTATGAGCATACAGCCCGGACCGTAGGTAACGCCCCAAAGGTTATTTTCGAAATCTTTTGTTTGGATTGCGACTGGTATGAAATATAGCCATCACGGTAATCTGTTTCAGATTTTCATCGATTATATAAACAATCAGGAAAGGAAATTTTTCAGTTAATGCCTGGTGAAATTGATTATAGTCGGCCTTGTAGTGATAAGGGTTCCTGCTAATTTGATTTAACTTTCTGCGGATGGCGGTTTCAAGCACATCGCCAAGTCCCGATTGTTGCTCTTCGTACCATACAAATGCATTCGAAAATTCTTTTGAGGCCTCCTGGCGGATCTTCAGATCATAATTCATTAACAAAAGGCGGCTATTTTACTAAAGCTTGTTTTGCCATAGCCAAGGTCTCGTCCCAGGTAAAAGATTGACCGACTCCATTTTGATGGTCATGGTATCTCCTGTCTAATTCATCCCTCTGATCTTTGGTGAGTTCGTAGCTATCGGAGATTTCATTTTGCAGCAAGGTATATATCGCTTTTAATTTATTGTCCTCTGCGGTTTCAATATATTCATGCAGTTGTTTCCGTATTTGAGATGTGCGCATATAATTAGCCTTTTCACAAATTTAATAAAATTCAGGCATTGGGAATATGGAATTTAAGATCAAAATAAGTTTAATTTTGAAAAACGAAACAAATCTTCCCTTCAAGTGGAGATTTAAAGAGGGCTTATGCAATCCAACTTCAACAAATACAACGATAAATTCCAATCTGCCTTAGCCGGGCTAAACCCCGAGCAATTGGCTGCCGTAAATAAAATGGACGGGCCGGTTTTGGTAGTTGCCGGGCCGGGTACAGGCAAAACACAGATATTGGCGGCACGTATTGGCAAAATATTAACCGATACCGATGCCCTGCCCAGCGAAATCCTGTGCCTTACCTATACCGATGCCGGGGCCGTAGCCATGCGCAAGCGCTTGTTTGAGTTTATTGGGCCGGATGCTTACCGCATTAACATCTACACTTTCCACGCCTTTTGTAACGAGATCATCCAGGAAAACCTCGAATATTTTGGCAAGTTGAATCTGGAGTCGCTGTCCGACCTGGAATCGGCCATGCTGTTTCGCGAATTGGTGGATGAGTTTGATAATGACCATTTGCTGAAACGTTTTACCGGCGATGTGCATTACGATACCAAACGCCTGAAAGACCTGTTCAGCACCATGAAGCGCGAGAACTGGGATGCGGTTATGATCGAGACAGCCGTGCAGGAATACCTTGACGACATCCCTAACCGCGAGGAGTTTGTGTACAAACGGGCCAACTCCAAAACCGGCATTAAGGTAGGCGACCCCAAACAAAAGGATATTGATGCCGCGCATGACCTGATGAAAAAACTGGTTGCCGCCGTGCGTGAGTACCAGAACTACGATGTTAAAATGAAAGCCAAGGGCCGTTATGATTATGACGACATGATCATTTGGGTGCTGCGTGCTTTCCGTGATAACGAAGAGATATTACGCAAATACCAGGAGCGCTACCAGTATATTTTGGTAGATGAGTTCCAGGATACCAGCGGATCGCAAAACGAGTTGCTGCGCTTTTTGCTGAACTACTGGGATGTGCCCAACGTGTTTGTGGTTGGCGATGATGATCAGTCGATCTTCAAGTTCCAGGGTGCCAACATGAGCAACATACTTGATTTTGCAAGCGATTATGTGAGCACCCTTAAAACGGTGGTGCTGAAGCATAACTACCGGTCGAACCAGCACATACTTGATATCTCCAAAGCGCTGATTGACAACAACCAGGAGCGTTTAACCAAGCAGCTTAAACTGGATAAGGATTTGCAGGCCTCCCATCCGCGCTTCACGGACATGGCAATTGAGCCGCTGATTCGCGAGTACGAAAACCCCGACCAGGAACTGGTAGATGTATCGGCACAAATAAAACAGTTGATTGACAAGGGCACCGAGCCCGGCGAGATAGCCGTGATTTACCGCAACCACAGCCAGGTAGAGGAAATGATCCAATACCTGGAGGTGAAAAAAATAGCGGTGAACACCAAGCGTAAAATAGATATCCTCACCCAGCCCTTTGGCGAAAAGATCATCAATATCATGAGCTACCTCATGATGGAACTGGATTCGCCTTATAGCGGTGATGAGCTGCTATTCGAGATCCTGCACTATGATTTCTTTAATATAGCACCCATAGAAATCGCCAAGGCCAGCATAGCGGTATCGCAGGAAAACTTTGCTGCCAACAGCCGCGATAAGGTTAAAACATCCATCCGCCGCTACATTAGCGAGTTGCGGCCGCCCGCGCAGCCAGATTTGTTTGCGCCGGATAAGTACATGGAGATGAGGTATCTCATGAATAATATTGATAATTTGCTTAAATCGGCCGTAAATTCAACGCTGCAGGCGTTTTTCCAGGATGTGATTGCCAAAATGGGCATCCTGAAATATATTATGCAGCAAGAGGATAAAGGCGCCTACATGCAGATGCTCACCAGTTTCTTCGATTTTTTAAAGGATGAAAGCCGTAAGAATCCCGATATCAAATTATCCGACCTGATAGCCACCATCGATCTGATGAAAAAGAACGGCATCCGGCTTGATTTGAACAAAGTGATCTTCAGCGATAACGGCGTTAACTTTTTAACTGCCCATGGCTCCAAAGGGCTGGAGTTTGAGCACGTATTCTTCATAGGTTGCGACAAACGCACCTGGGACAGCAAAGGCCGTAACAGCGGGTTTAGCTTGCCAGATACCCTCACCCGCGCCGTATCTGACGATACTGCCCAGAAGGAAGAGGCCCGTCGCTTGTTTTATGTGGCGGTTACCCGTGCCAAACAATGCCTTATGATATCATACGCCGGCAAGGATAAAAAAGGGAAAGACCAGGAAGCAAGCCAGTTTATAGGCGAAATTTTAGCCAGTACCGATACCCAACTGCAATACCCCAAGGTGCCCGCTGATACCATGGTCGATTTTATTGCCACCCAGTTTAGCGAGATAGAAAAACCAAAGGTGGAATTGCTGGATAAAAACTACATTAACCAGCTGCTGCAAAGCTACACCCTATCGGTAACGCATTTAAACAACTACCTTGATTGCCCGCTGCGGTTTTATTTTCAGTGTTTAATCCGGGTGCCATCGGGTAAAAGTCCGTCGGCCACGTTTGGGCAGGCGGTACACTGGGCACTGAATAAAACATATCGCCTGTTAAAGGAAAACGAAAACGAGTTCCTGTCGACCGAGCAATTTATGAACGAATTTAAATGGTATATGGCCCGCAACCGCGATTCGTTCACCAAAGATGAATATAAGCTACGCCTGGCCTACGGCGAGAAGATATTGCCGCCTTATTATGAACAAAACGTAGGCGGTTGGAACAAAATAGCCGTAACCGAAAAATCGATCAAAAACATCGAGATAAACGGTGTCCCTATTAAAGGCAACCTGGATAAAATGGAGTTCGACGGTAAAAACGTTACCGTGGTTGATTATAAAACAGGGAAAGTACGGAACGCCAAAGACAAACTGTTGCGGCCTACATTTGATGCCCCCATGGGCGGCGATTACTGGCGCCAGGGCGTATTTTACAAAATTTTGGTCGACCATGACCGCACCAACGACTGGGAAGTTATCGACACCATTTTTGATTTTGTAGAGCCCGTAAGCGAAGGCGAATATTACCGGGAAAAATACGTGATTAGCCCGGCAGATATTGAAATGGTAACGGACCAGATCACCGATACCTACGCCAAAATTATGGCCCACGAATTCAGCACCGGCTGCGGCAAAAAGGAATGCGACTGGTGCCATTTTGTAAAAACGAATTTTAAACAGGCTGAGGTGGTTTTAAACGCGGTGAGCGAAGAGGAAGAAGATATATGATAAATTATTTTTTGTGATTTGTCCTAATCTGGACTTACACAATATTGCCGCTTAATAAACCATAACCTGATCGAATTTGACTACAGTAGGGACAGATGCTAAACCGGAAGAAACGACTAAACCTGCTAATAGTTGATTTTTTGTTTGAATGACTACTGAGCCTGTTTTTATCCAGTTTTTTCCATCAACAGATGAATAAGCAGAAATTATTGCTCCCTTTCGTTGCAACCGGAGCCAGTAATAACCGGTAAGACGGCTGAAAGTAACAACCGGTTCCGACAAAACAGGGCCCGATGCAATATCTTTTATAGTACTATCCTTAGCGGCGCGAAAAAGGAGCTTTGTATGCCAGCCTGGTGATTCGGGCTGCCCATTAAGCTCCGGCTTTACTATCAAAGCTGCCTGTATATCACTATCTTCCAGTCCTTCGCGGATGGCCAGGCCAAAACCGGAAAATTGTGAACTAACCTGCGGCACATACCGGGCTGTGATAGTTCCGTTAGGTTTTAAAGTTGTATATATAAACTTAAACTGGTTCTGCACACTATCGATACCCATTCCCCCGGATGTTATAGTAAATTGCCGGCCATCAAATACCGCCGAACCTTTCGGTTCGCCATTACTTCCAATATCCGCCGCTTTCCATTTGATTGGAAAACCAGTTGTAATACTAACCGGGTACGCGTTCGCACTCCCGCCCGATTTATCAGAAGCAGACACGGTATAATAATAAGTTCGTCCCTGCAGCGCCTTTGTATCCCGGTATAACAAACCAGTGATATTGCCGGCTAAAACCGTATAAGGCCCGTTTTTCTGTTCTGATCTTTTTAAGGTATAATAATTTGCTCCCCTGCAGGCCACCCAGCTAATTGTATTGCCATTTGTTGATGTTGTTTGGGCCAATAACCCTGCCGGGGCAGCGGGAATAGTATTTATATCATCACTACCTGCCGTCCTGGAGTAAAGCAATGTTCCAAACCCTACATGATCGGCACCCGGGAGCCCCTGTTGTTCGGGCCTGATTTTTTCAGCTGCCGCCTGGGTATAAGGCGCGGCTAAGCCCATGCGATTAACATAATGGTTATAAATTTGCTCATATACAGCCCTTAGCCTTCCCCTCCCTTCAACCGAGATGCGCTGGTGCCAATATTTACCGGTCATGTCCATTGCAGGCACATAAGGCACATCCTGGCCCAGGTTAAATTTAGCTGTATATTCAAACCCCTTTAGTAAGCGATTATCGGCATATGCATACAGGTTTAATCCCTGGTGCCATGCCATTTCAGCACAATCGCCCAGATGCGCTATGCCCAGTTGGGTGTGGCTTTGGTCGCGCCCGCTTTCCTGGCACTGCCCGGTTTCATTAATAATATAATTAAGCAGGCTGCCATCGCCCGCGCCATTAATATAATAGTGTAAAGCCCGCTCAAATATGGGGCGGTCATTGCAAAAAACACCAATCGCCATCATGGTTTTCATAGCTGCAGAATCCCAGTTGCCGTTGGCAAATGGCGCGAAATCTTTGATAACCGGGTAAATCACTTCCCTGAAATGGCTCTCTGTTCTTTCAATATCCGCCGCCGACCAGCCCGAGTGGGTATACCGCAGTATCTCGGCAGCGTTCACCATTTTGAAGGGCCCAAGGCCGGCCATTAACACAGCGTCCCGCCCGGTTATTGATTTTAATGTTGATGACCAGGCGTTAACTATTTCGATGGCTTTATCAGCATATAATTGCGTGCCGGTAAGCGCCCACATCAATGCATCCTGATAAGCAGCGTTAGCATCAGCGTCATATATACCCTGCCCAACTGTTGGATTTCTGCCTACCATCTCCATAGGGCCCTGCATATGATAGGTATTTTGCGACTGAGAATGGGCCTGAAAAACCAGGAAACCGCTATATACGGGTTCTTGCTTCGCCAGTATAGCCGCTTTCATCCGCGCTATATCCTGCGCATTTTGCAGCAAGCCTGGATGAATGAATGATTGCGCCTGTAACTGTCCGGATAAGCATACTGATAAAAAACTGCATAATAGTAAGCATAGTCCTTTTAGATAATTCATTGTGTTCTTATTATAGATAATCTCTTTGTTGTAAATACTCAAAAAGCTCATGTCTTATTACCTGGATATATAAAAGGTTTGTTCAACCGGTGTGGCAGATTGCCACAAAGGCCCTGTTATCCTCCCCCACTGATAGGCCACGATGTTTATTTTTACCGGGTATTTACTTTTGAGCGGAACAGGGGTGAACTTAACTATACCGTTTTCCACGTATGCCGGCCCCGAAATAATATAATAACCCACAGGCAATCCCGAATCTGAGGTGGCATGTAAAGCCAATTCTTTCGTGCCAAATTTAACATTCTGTATTTTCTGAAAGGTTATTGCCTGGGGCTTCCCAATTGTTAATTTGGCAGGGATGTTCATCTTGCCGGGTTGTACAGCGTGGCGATATGCCGCATCGCCGGCATTTTCTTCCTGTATCCAAAGCTCGCCGCCCATTCCCATCCTATCAAACTGTAACCTGAATAACGATGGCCCGGTTTGTACCGCCGGGCCAGAAATCACCCTGAAATTAATTGCCCCCGATGCGTGACCCAGTTTTTGACCTGCGCCAATAAGTTCTGGTGGCATTTCCGGTAAAAAACCTCCTTTTAGCCGGAAAGAAACGCCATCTTCTTCCGGTTCAAACTTCAAATCGGCATAACCCAGTTTGGCTACCGGTAATAACCGGCCATCCTGTATAAACGTAAGCATTTGCCGTTTGCGCTTTGCGCGGTCGCCTTCAAATTTCATAGCCGCTATCGCCGTTTCCTGGTCAAAAAACCAATAGCCGTTGTCGCTTCCGCCTTTAAATGAGTTATGAGGAGCCGGTAAAAACGTCTCTTTTTCCATGCCGCCGGCACCGGTTAACCAGCCCGATGATTTTTCAACCGGTTTTAAAACCAGTTGCCCTTGTTCAGGTAAACGGAACCGACATGCTTTACGGATATACAAGGCAATAAAATTTGCCAGACGGGCAGACCAATCGAAATGCCCTCCGCCGGGATCTACCACCACACTAACCAGGTTACCGGCATCACGGGCACGTAAAGCTAATGCGGTTTGTTTTACCACCGGCCAATAAAAGTCACGGTCGCCCGGTTGGGTGGCCGGGTCGGGCACACGGTATTGAGGCCACTCGGTAGTCTCGCCTACGATGTAACAAAGCGGAATGTTTTTAAATTTCAGGGAATCAGGTAGGGGAACGGTTTTTACGGGGATGCATGCTATTGTTCGTTCGGGCAAGGCATTTGCAAAGGTCCAGGCAAAATGCCCGTTGGCCGAATGCCCCATTGGTATTACCGGCGCATTTTTCAATTCATAATAGCCCGACTCCTGTGCCAGGTTATCCATCATTTGCTGAAAAACTATTTCCATGCCGGGCTTCATATCGGCAGTTAAAGATTGGTCGTTCCGTTGCCCCGGCCCAATCCAAATAATGCCTAAACCTATCTCTGCCGCTGTTCGGCGTATCAACGAATCCTCGAGCCAGTTACGTTCAAGCAAGTTGGCCAGGGATATTATTACTCCTTTAACCCGTTTGCAATCCGGTGGTATCCATAAAAAGGCAGTCCGGGCACCAACCTTCACGCTATATTGATAAACATGCAGAGTCGGACTATCCTGGGCTTTGGAGCTAATTGACACAAAAATAGCCAGCAGCAAAGGAACTATCTTAGCTATCCACAAAAATGCTCTTATTTTGTTGCTCCTTTTCACCTCACCATGTACTTTTAAAATCATCCTGAATAAGGGCTTATGGTGTTATCCTAAACCAGTCAAAATCGGCATATCCGCCCGTGCGCACATCCGGTTTGCCAATACAGAACAGGCCTACTTTTGCTCCTATCCATTTATCGGGCAGGGCCGTAAATGATGTTCCTATTTCTTTAAAATTGGCCCCATCCTCGCTGTAACTAAAACTACACCGGGCGTCAGGCGCACTTACATGAACCCTGAGATAAACAGCAGATTGATTGATCCTATTTTCGGCCACAACCTGTTCTGTATTGCCGTTTAATGCCTCTTTACAAATTACGTGGCTTATTTTAAACCCTTTTTCATCTTTGGAAACAGATAGATAGGCATAGTCATTCCCCATAATAAGTAAACCTGCTTTTTTACTTTGCCATACATCCCATTCCACTTTATAATTAACCTTTGTTGTTGCCGTAAAATCGGCAGCCGGAAATTTTTGCAACAACAGATTAGGCACAGGCCAAAGGTTAGCCACACCCGGTTCTGTTGGAAAAGCAAACAACCGCAGATAGCCCGAACCCGGGATTAATGCACTCCATTGTATTTTGGGATTAGCGTGCCATTGCCATTGTAAACCAGGCCGATCTGCATTAAACTCGTCACTTTCAGCCGGAGTTATTACCGGGTAGGTTTTACCTGCATATGGCTTTTTATAGGTAAGTACGGGCTCTCCGATGCCATCACCATCGTCGTCTTTACCAATTACCGGCCAGTTATTGATCCATTTTACCGGTTCCAGGTGGAGTATTCTGCCGTAAGCCCCTTTATCCTGGAAATGAATAAACCAGGGCTCGCCGGTTTGTGTCTGCACCAGCGCACCCTGGTGTGGACCATTCACCGCGGTTCGGCCCTGGTTCATCACTATTTTAGCCTCATATGGCCCATAGATATATTTCGACCGCAATGCAAGCTGCCATCCGGTGGCTACACCGCCTGCCGGCGCCAGCAAATAATAGTAGCCATTACGTTTATATAGTTTGGGGCCTTCTATAGTGGGATTCTTGTCATGACCATCGTAAACGTGTTTACCATCATCCATAACATTTGTCCCTTCGGCATTTAGCCGAAAGATGGTTAGCAAACTGTTAATACCGGCGCGGCTGCCCGCCCAGGCTACCGCCAAATAGGCCTTCCCATCATCGTCCCAAAACGGGCAGGGGTCAATAATTCCCTTGCCCGGCAAAATCAACAGCGGTTTACTCCAAACGCCCGCCGGATCTATGGTTTTAATCATGTAAATGCCATAGTCGGGATCGGGGTAATAGATATAAAACTCGCCCTTATGAAAACGGATGCTGGGCGCCCAAACGCCCTTGCCATGCTGTGGCTTATCATAAACAGTTTCGGGAACTTGCTCTTTTAACGCGTAATTGATCAGCTTCCAGTTAACCAGGTCTTTAGAATGAAGAACAGGCAGGCCCGGCATACAATTAAAACTTGAAGCAACCAGGTAATAATCATCTCCAACCCGTATGGCATCAGGATCTGAATAATCTGCGTACAAAACAGGGTTCTTATAAGTGCCGTTCCCCTGATCTGCTACCCAAACTTCAGACACAGGGCCCTCAGCTGTTGCGCCCTGTAAATGCCCCTGTTGCGCTATAACAAACTGACTGCATGCCTGCATGCTCAAGAATAATATGTATAATTTGAACCGCATCAATGTTTCACTTTATAAAATTTTGCACCGAACAAAAAGATCACCACGTAACAAATTATTGGCAGGTAATAGGCTTTGGCCACATTATGGTTGGCAATAAGCCCCATCAGCAACGGGAAGCATGCTCCGCCAACTACCCCCATAGAAATAAAGGAAGAAGCTTGCTGGGTATGTTTGCCCAGATTTTTAAGGCCAAGACTAAAAATAGTGGGAAACATGATACTGAAGAAAAAATTGATCATCATTAACGCGATATATGATATCCATCCATGGCCTTGGGCAACTACAATACACATAATAACATTTCCTAAAGCAAATGCGGCCAATAACTTACTGGGGGCAATAAATCTCATCAGGAAAGTTCCTATAATACGACCAACAGCCATCATGGCCATAAAAACACTCATATACCCGGCGGCGGTTTCATTGCTGAAACCCATAACATCGTGCCCGTAATTAATAAAGTAGGCCCAGGTACCGCCCTGCGCGGCTACGTTAAAAAATTGCGAAATAACAGCCCATACAAAATGACCGTGCTCATATAGCTTTTTTGTTGGGGCGACATCTACATTTACTGCATCGGCGTCCACTTCCGATACTCCTATATGGGGAGCAGTTAATACAGGTATTTTAAGAAACAAGAAAACAATAGCAATAAATACAATTACGCACCCTATACCAACGTATAATGTTTTAACCGACGACAAATCAGTAGAGTGTTCACCCGCTGTACGGAAAAAAAAATACGCCCCCAGGGCGGGACCAATAATAGTGCCTATGGCATTAAATGACTGCGAAAAGTTGATACGCTGGTCGCTGGTGCGCTGATCGCCTAAAGATGCTGCAAATGGATGCGCTACCGTTTCCAGCGTGGCCATACCGCAACCTAAAATGAACAAGGCTATTCTGAAAAAGTTAAATGAGTTCGCATTCGCTGCGGGCACAAATAAAAAGGTGCCAACGGCAAACAGCATCAGACCCAAAATAACACCCGGTTTATAGCCGTATTTCTTTAAAAAATACCCTGCAGGTATACTCATGACAAAATAGGCGCCAAAAACAGACAGTTGTATTAGCCCTGACTGTGATTTGGAAACGTTCAATACATCCTGGAAATGTTTATTCAATACATCGCTCATGGAATGAAGCAATCCCCACATTAAAAAAAGGGAGGTGACGAAAACAAACGTCACGATAAATTTCTTTTCGGTAAAAGCTGGTTTATTGGTCATTGATTTTGATTTTTTTAACTGAAGCTACGGCTTTTTCAACTGGCTTAAACAAATTGGCAGCCCCTATAAGCGGCGCGTACTCCCCTAACCGGGCAAGTTCAATAGTGGTGTTTGGTAACCGACTTTTTAAAGCCGGCAAAAAAAGGTCGGACGCAAGGGTTATATTACCGCATAGGATTAAACATTGCGGAGATATGGCCAGGATATGAGGTTCGAGAAAACTACTTAGGTCTTCGGTAAAGTCTTCAAACACCTGTTTAGCAACCACATCCATATCGGCTATAAAAGCAAGCTCCTTTACGTTTTTAACTGATTGGCCCGATAGTTCATGATATCGCTTTACAAATCCCCGGGTTGATAAATAATCATCTGCGATGGTCTCCTTAAATGATAAACTACCCAAATTCAAATCAGTTATTTCGTCGTCAATGAAATGTGCCGATCCAAAACCTGTCCCCAAGGTAACCCCCATCACATTTTTATATCCCTTTCCCGCTCCTGCAATGCATTCGCCTGCAACAGTAGCTTCGGCATCGTTCCGGAATTTAATGCGTTTATGATGTATTTGTAATGTGTTGGCCAGGTGAAATTTAATATTAATACCGTAGATAGATTCGTATTTATTGAGCCCTTTGATGTACGAGGTTCCATTGTGGTAATCAAAAGGCCCCGGCATGGCCAGCGACAGGCCTGATATATGAACATTGGCCCTTTCTAAAACCTGTTTTAATATATTGCTCCAGGCAAATAAAATATCTGCCGCCGAACCCTGGCTGTTAATATCAATCCTTACCTGGCTTTGTTCAACAATCGTGTTTGTTTTATAATTACATATTGCTGCCGTTATATGTGAACCGCCAATATCCGCGCTTAAAATATATGGTGTAAATACGTTTTCAATTGACATGTCGCGGTCTGGTGTTACTGTAAAACTCATTATTGATTATGCTCATTTATATAGGATCTGTTAATTAATTTCACATATATTCTTTATCAAAGAGTCTGCTTTAAGCTTTGTGCATTCTGCTTTTAGCTTCTATTTAATTTCTTCTATATGCATTGCCTCACCTCCTGATGGTTGCAGACTAATGTTTAACACTGTTTTACTACTAACCACGCTACTGCTAACCCGCACATGCGTAGCTGTAGCCACGGAGGCATCGTCACTATATATTTTGACCCTGTACTTTTTGCCCGGGGCCAGAAAAGTGAGCGGCACGTTCAAAGTTCTTGCTTTGTTATTGGTAATGGTACCTACAAACCATTCCGTTCCTTTGCGCCTGGCAGTAGTAATATATTCCCCCGGTTTACCTTGTATTACCCTTGTTTCGTCCCAACTGGTCGGAATATTGTCCCAAAACTCCAGTTCGGGTTCGTTATGCTCTGCCGATGGCTTATCATACCAGTAAAGCGTTTGCAGGGGGCTGTAATAAATGGCGGCCAATGCCAGCTGATGCGCATGGGTTGTTTTTATACGTTTATCAAAATAACAAATAGTATAATCGGCCGGGCCGGCTATGTAGCGGGTAAAAGGTAATATGGTATTGTGGGTTGCATCGGGCATTTCTTCGTTGCCGCGTACCCCTTCGGCTGTCATCAGGTTGGGCCATGTACGTTGTTCGCCGGTGAGGCGCCAATCGTCATGAATATTAACCATTATATGGCTGGCCGCCGCCTGCTGAATGGCTTTCTCTACCCAGGTAGTCCAGCGATGCGAACCCACCTGTACAAAACCAAATTTTACGCCTTTTACCCTCCACTTATTATATACAGCAAACAGGCTGTCGCTTTGCACCAGCAACGCTTGCTGGTTAACGTATAGCCATATTCCAATGCCTTTATCCTTGCCATATTGAATAATGCCCGGCAAATCAAAATCAGGTATAGCCACTTTTGTCGCATCGGAATTAAAGCTGAATGCCGGCCCATACCATTTCCAGTCAAATAGTATGTATTGCAGCTTATGTTTTACAGCAAAATCGATATTGGCTTTGGCATCGGCAGTAGTTTGAGTCATTACACGCATAATTTTGCCTGGCTTTATCCAATCAGTATTTGTTGTTTTAGATGGTTCGTTCAGGTTAAGCATTATGTAATTATGCGTTATCAAATCGCCCGGAGTTGTGGCCACCATAATTACGCGCCAGGGTGTACCAACCGGCGACACGATTTGTGCCCCCCCAAACATAGACGTTACAAGGGTATTTGGCTTATCGTCGCTTAATTTGAATTTGGTGCGGGCATAATCAACCAATTGCGCTTCGCCAAGCGCTACAAACAGCCCGTTGGGTAGCTCTAATGTAAGCGGGCGTTCGCTTTCACCGGGCCAGTTAGCCAGTGGCAGCTTGTAATAAGGTGCCTGGGCCCAGTTGGCAAACCAGGCCTGGGTACCTGCCGGGAAACTAAATCCGGTATTTTCGGCGGTGACGTTGTAATACGTTCCTTTTTCATTTTCTGGGAAATAATAGCGAATGGCGACACCTTCATCATAAGCCCGAACCTGTACCTGCATCACATACATTGGGTTATCATCCTTCACCAAGGTGATATCGGCAGCATTATAATGATCCCTTATCTGGCTGCGTTCGCCATTTACCGGGATCCAGCTGGTATCATGCGTGGTGGTTTTTATATCTTTTATCACCAGGTTTTCGCACCAGTTTTTATGCTGATCTATCTTCAGCGCCATCGCTTTTTCTGACAACTGGTTATCCAGCTGAATATCCAGCACCGACTCGCCTATAACCTGTTTATCCTGGTAAGTTACCTGGTAATACATGGTCCGCTTATTATCGGCCGACTGCTTCTGATAAAACTTCAAGGTCAGGTTTTTACCCGGCGATTGAATTACCAGGGGAGCACCCGTCGCCGTGTTTTGCGCTTTGGCAGCTAACGTGATAAATGAAACTACAGCTAATATAAAATATCTCATTTAGTGCGATTTATATTGACGGTAAGCAGCTTTGGCATGTTGTAATTTATCCAATCTTAACAAGGCCTCCAAATAATAGTAATCGGCATAAATAATTGACGCATCAATTTCTGTCCCGGCGGGGTGATGCCCGGTAGCATGCAGTAAAAAAGCGTTGTTTACATTATGGCTTTGGTAAGCCGGCGAGGAAAGCGTTTGCAACATAGCTTCGGCCTTCTGCCGATAAATCCTTGCCCTGGCCTTATCTTTTACAAAAGTGCATAGCTCCAACAATGCAGAAGCCGTTACACATGCTGCCGAGGCATCTTTAGCAGCATTGGGGATAGCCGGATCATCAAAATCCCAATAGGGGATCAAATCTGCGGGCAAACGGCCCAGGTACACATCTGCTACTTTTTGTGCAAAGTTTAAAAACTCCGCTTTCCCGGTTTCGCGGTAGCACATGGTAAAACCGTATATCGCCCATGATTGCCCCCTGGCCCACATGCTGTTATCTGCATAACCCTGGTGAGTTATGCCTTTTATCTTTTTCCCGGTAATGGTATCGTATACCACTACGTGGTAAGAAGTATAATCGGGCCTGAAGTGGTTGTGCATGGTGGTTTCGGCATGCTTAACCGCAATATCATATAGATGCCTGCTGCCGCCATTTTTTGAGGCCCAGAATAACAGCTCGAGGTTAATCATGTTATCGATAATGGTATTGTGGGGCCAGCCCATTTTTTTAACCATTGGCGGCCACGATAAAATAGTACCCACTTTGGGGTTAAACAAAGTGGCCAATGAATCTGCCGATCTTAATATAACCTGTTTATACGCTGAGTCTCCCGTTAGCCTGTACCCATTGCCAAAACTGTTAAATATCATAAAACCCAAATCATGGTCGAAGCCACTGTGTTGGGAAATTGGGGTTAATTCCTGTGTGAATTTGTCAGCTGCTGTTTTCCATTTTTCATCGTGGGTACCTTCGTACAGATACCATAAAATGCCGGGCCAGAAACCGCTGCACCAATCCTGGGAATTTACATATCGCCAGTCTGTTTTGCCTTTATCTATATTACGAGGCAGGTTATTCCCATTTGCCGGAATATTACTTAGTGTTTTTTGCGCCTGGGCTACGCAATAGTTTATATTGGGTAGTACCTGCAAGCTTTTTTGAGCATGGGCCCCGAATCCGGCACCCGAGAGCATCAGGACGAATAAAATTTTGTACAGCGCTTTGGTATCGAAACGTTTTTTTAGATAATTCCTTTTCATACGATTTTATTGGTTCTCAATTTTTGTACTCCGTCTCGGCAGACACCTATGTTGTTAATTGTAAAAATGGCCGATCTGCTAATTGCTAAAACGATCTGCCGCCGAGCGCAAACAAAATTGGAGCAACCATTTATAATTGAGTTTCGAAAGTAGTTTAAAACAAAAACCCGCAGGGGGGTGCATTAGGTCAAATAAGGGGGAGAAGAAGTCTATTTGGCAAAAAAAATGATTATCGGGAATGCGGCCTGGCTTCAACAAGCAACAGCATGAGCTAAGTTAATATCGTTGCCGTTATTTCTGTCAAATATCTTCCTCTTTCTTTCAGGGCAAACGCATCTAAATATTTAGCGACGATGATCTGTCATTTAATAATAGCTAACGGAATAAGCTTATGATGTAAAGAAGCTGATCCTGGTCAAACGAGCCAAGTCGCTTCAGCACCTGTTTTGGCCAACAACAGGCACAAACATTTGGATGCGCTTAAATGCACAAACATCAGTTTAGTGTTAACCATGCATATTTACAATATGTTAATTATCAGTTATTTATAATAAATAAAATTAAAATGTGTTAAGTTATGTTAACCCAGTTTAGATGCCCGCCCTTTCTTTACTTCATATCCAGGGCGTGATCGGCTTTTACATCTTCTCCGCTCCAGATTTTAACTGCCGTCCATTTGAGGGGTGGGGCGCTCCAGAATTCGTCCGTTTCGGGCAAGCCAAGGGGTACAAAAACATTACTGCAAATGTATAAGCTGCCGGTAGTAATATAAAAATCGGCCAGGCCGGGTTGTTTGCCGTAAAGGCCGATATTGAGCCATCCATCCGCGGTGAATGTAGCGGGCGACTCCAATGTTTTTTTGATAACAGCGGTTAAAGCGCAACGTACCTGTGCCGGTGCCAATGATGCCGGGAGTTGTTTAATATAAGCCATATTGGCCAAATGATGAAAAACCCCTGCCCGGTAAACTATTGAGCGGCCGGTTGCCGGGTAACTGCCATCGGTGTTAATTAAGCGTTCCAATATTTCAGCATAGCGTTGGCCTATGGCTTTTACGCGCTCCTGCTCGTGTTGGTAGTTCTTCTTTTTTTCGCCCTGCACCTGTAGCATGGCGGCTAAATTGGGCTGTATCACAATGCTGTTGTAATAATCCAGGTGAAAGGTCATCCCATCAGAAAACAGGCCATCGCCAACATACCAGTGCTGGGTAAATTCGCGGATACCATATTCGGTACGTAAAGGGTCGTCCCCTAAATCGTATTTACAAAAGAAAGCCTCTATCATCCCCGAAAACAGGATCCAGTTGGAGTAAACCGGCACCGTGTTACGGGTTATCTTCATGGCATCAACCACCTGTTTTTTTACATTATCGTCCAGGTGTTCCCATAACCAGGGGCTCCTGACAAGCGCAAAGGCTACGTACGATGCATCAACCAAAGGCTGCCCGCCATTCCATTGCAAATAATCTTTAGCCTGCGGATTAACCGCGTTGGCTATCGCCTTTAACACCCATGCGCGGTACTGGTTACGCAGTTTTACTTCAGCGGCATCGCCCCCTTCCAGGTTAAGCCAGGGAGCAATTCCGCTTAAGGTGCGGCCAAACGCTTCCAGGTAAGCTACTTTTGAACGCCCTTCCTTATTATCTATATGATCAGATAAACTAACCGGCATATTTTGCTTCAGCTTATCTTCGGCCAGGTTTGATATTACGGGCCGGGCTATTTTATCCATGTACGCCAGCCACAGTTTCCTGTCGGCAAGGCCGTTTGATATATTTTTTTGCGCCCATAGGTTAAGCGTCAATAACATTATGCAAAGCAAAAACAATAATTTTTTCATAGCAGTTGTTTTTTCTTTAAAGTCGCAGACAGAATTGAAGCACAATCCACCTCCAGCACCTGTACCGGCTGGGCAGTAATATTGGCCTGCCCTTCACCATCCACCTGTACTACTTTTTGTATAAACAGGTTAAGTATCTTTTTATCCTTCCATAGTTCGGTATCATAAGTTGGTTCCCAGGCGCCGATGGTAAAAGCCGACAAATCATTAACCGTCCACTTATTTGCGGTCAGGTTACCGGTAAGCGCGACAGAAATTTTATTTCCCCGTTCTATATCTCTGAATATTAAGGCCGCGGCCATATTTTTACCCTGTTTCCAGGCAATTACCTGCGGGCGTGATATGGGGATACTCTTTGTGCCCATTCCGCTTAAACTAAAAGGGGTTTTGCGAAAATTGAGGTTACTGTTGGCCCACCGGCCATTATTTTTATAGATAATATGATATTGCGGAACCGTTTGCCCTTCCTCGCGCCAGTAGCTGGCTATGAATGGGCTGCCTTCGTCGTCAATAACCATAGATGTTTGGTTAATAAGCTCGCTTTTCTGTGGAATTTCGCAAGCGTGTTCGGCAGTAGCGGCGGTAATTGGCAAATTATACCTTTGCCCTGTTGAGCGTTCCCAGTTTATACCGCCATCTTTTGACAGCGCATAACACATATCATGGTTACTGGCCACGTCAGGGCTTTCGCGCCATACCCACGACAGGTGTATAAATCCTTTTTTATCAATGGCCATTTGCCAATAAGCATTTCGTTTACCTTCGCCGTCAATAAGGTTACTTTGCACATTTACCCATTTTTGGGTTGTTGCCAGGTACCGGTTAATAACCAGGTTGCCATTGCCAGACGCTCCATTTCTGTAAAGAAATAACAAATCGCCTTTGGGCAGCTTATAAAATTCAGGGTAGCTTACACGGTTTTCAGCGATGCCGGTCATTGATTTTTTTGCCGATAAAGCGATGCTGCCGGGCGCAATGCCCACAGCATAGTTTAATGGCTCATTATGCAAGCCCCAGGCCACATGCAGGTATCCTGCCCCGTCAACCATAATGCTGATGGTTTTATGGGCATCGGCAGCATCGCCTTTGTAGGCTGTGGCAGCAACCTGCCATTTATTTGACCCGCTTTTTCTTTTGGCCAGAGTTAATACCTGCTGCTGATCATAATAGGCGGCATATTGCTCGCCTTTAAAAGTAACCAGCGAGTTTTTGCGAAAAATAACTGTATTCACCGAGTTATTAGCCCACCCGGGGCCGATGGTACTAACTTTTACCGGGTAAGTTTGCGCACCTGAATGCAGAAAGCTACCTATCAGTAAAACTATAAACAGGGAATGTTTGAGGCGGTTAAAAAGCATAAGTAGTAAAGTGTGCGGCAATATACACCGCCACACACTATGATTATATTAATAACCCGGATTTTGTTCTAAAACTGCATCCTTATTCAGTTGAATTTCTGATAAAGGGATAGGGAGCAGCAAATTTTTTGCTGCCAGGCCGGTTGTGGGGTGCTGTACGTCATTTGAATTGAGGCGTGTTGCACGGTCAACCAGGGTTCCGGTACGCATCAGCGTCATCCTGCGGTTTTCCTCTCCAATCAATTCGCGGGCACGTTCATCAAGTACAAAATCCAGCGTCATCTGGCTGGCGGTGACCTGCGGTGCCTGCGCTCTTGTGCGCAAAACGTTAATGGTGTTTGCTGCCTCGGCTGTTTTGCTTTGCTTCACCTGTGCTTCAGCAAGCAACAGGTAAGTTTCGCCCAGCCGCATCATCATAAAATCTTTAATCATGGCATAGCCAAAGGTATCGTTAGGGTCAAACGCGCCCCATTTGGTTATGCTTGGGCATATTTTATACAAGGTATCCGGTCCTGTAAAAGGCACCTGCTGGCCGAAGTTGGCAGCGGCCGGGTTGTTGATATAATAACGCCTCCTGATACTATATTGCGAGTTACGTAGATCGCCTGTTGGATATAAACCGTACAACACCCAATTACTCAACCTTAACCTTGCAATACTACGGCCGCCAAGCGAGTCGCAAATTACCATGCCGCTGATATTGTAATAAGCAGCTCCCCACACACGGCGTTGCTGGGCATTATCTGTATTACCACCGACTACCGAATTTGGATTTTCCTGTTCAATAACCCATATAGCTTCAGAGTTGCCCTGGCTGCGGCGCTGGTTACCGTACACAAACATATCTGAGTAATAATCGCCGGCGCCGCTTGCCCTTACACCGTAACGGCTGCTTATCAGGCTAAATTTACCGCTGCTGATAACTGCCTGCGCCTGTTGCTCGGCCAGGTCATTTTTACCCATACGCAGGTAAGCTTCGGCCAAAAGCTGCATGGCCATATATTTATTGGCCCTATCCACAGGTTTGCCCTGTACGTTTAGTTTAGATGTACCTGCATTTAAGTCAGCCAGGTTTGCGCTTGCAAACGTAAGATCGCTTATAATAAGATTGTTGACCTGATCAAGCGGGGCACGTACAAAATCTGTTTTCGGCGCAGCAAGCGGGGCCGTTACCAATGGCACTTTGCCAAATAATGTAGCCAGGCTATTATAGGCATATGCCCTAAAAAACTTGGCTTCGGCATCTATCATGTTTTTGCCTTTGGCGGTAAGTTTGGTGTTCGACGGATCTTCAACGGCCTTGATAATAATGTTGGCGTTGTTAATTAACGCGTAATATTTACCCCAGATATATGAAGCTGCCCCATCTGTTGGTGTAAGCTGTGCATAATTATAATATGGCACTTCAATACCTTGCTGGTTTGCAGTAGCATTGGCCACATCGGTACCCACCTGCCAAACGCTTGGCCAGCCCTGGGCGCTTGAATAGGTTAAAATAGTACTTTCGTAGTTATAAAGGCCCACGGCGGCGGCTTCAAAGCCCAATGAATCGTTAAGCGTTAGCGGGGTGTATGAGGAGTAAGGCTTTTCGGCCAGGTATGACTTTTTACAGGATGCAAATGCGATAATAAGCACTGATACAGAAGCCACTATAATTGAATACTTTTTCATATCGTTATCTTTTATCAGTTTATTTTAATGAAATGTTGGCACCAAAAACAAATGTGCGGGTAGTTGGATAATTGTTTGTCCAATCGCCGGATCCCCTGGTCGAATAATTATTTTCAGGATCCCAGCCAATCCACTTGGTAAAAGTGTGCAGGTTTCGGCCGCTTACATAAAACGTTAAGCCGTTGATGTGCGCTTTATCTAACAGTACCTGCGGCACAACGTAACTAAATGTTACATCTTTAATGCGGGTGTAGCTGGCATCGCGCGGATAGCCGTATCCCCGGGTATTGGTATAAGATAAAGACTGGAACGAGTTGTTGCCGTTTGATGGTGTCCAGTATTCTATGGCCGCCGGTGTATTCCTCCTGCCCGATTCATCAGCATAGTTTAAATCGGCATTGTTTTTAAGCATACCTTGTGCTGTTTGTATGAATATGCTCAGGTTAAACTGCTTATAGTGAAAAGTATTGGTAATACCACCGGTCCATTTTGGCGTAGTTTGCCCCTGGATAACCCTGTCATCGGCAGTAATTTTGCCATCGCCATTGGTATCGGCAAATTTCAGGTCGCCTGGTTTTGCACCCGGATCTTGTTTGGAGGCATCCTCGCCTGTTTGCCAAACGCCTGTCATTTTGTAATCATATATTACGCTGATAGGCTTACCTATAAACCACCTGTTGCCTATGTCATCTTTCCCATCCCCATAAAGGCTCACAATTTTATTACGGTTTATAGCATATACAATGTTTGATTCCCAACGGAAATCCCTGCCATCAATGTTTTTTGTATTCAACGTAACCTCGATACCCTTGTTGGCCACTTTGCCAATATTATCCCATACTGACGAATAACCGGTAATAGCCGGAAGACTCCGCTTTAACAACAAACCAGATGTGCGCGTTTTGTAAGCATCAACCGATCCGTTAATTCGGCTGTTAAATAAGGAGAAATCGGCCCCGATATTGGTTCCCACCGTGGTTTCCCAAAGCAGGTTGGCATTGCCCAGGTTACTGGCCTGTACCCCAATAGTGCTTACCCCATTAAACGGCGAACGAACAGTACCATCTGTTGTAATGGTTTGATAAACACTTATTGCCTCGTTGCCGGTTTTTCCGTATGAGCCTCTCAATTTTAAACTGCTAACTATTTTTGAATCCTTCAAAAAGTTTTCCTGGCTAATGTTCCATCCAAGTGCTGCCGATGGAAACACACCATACTTGGTAGTATTAGCGCCAAAAACCGACGATCCGTCGCGGCGGGCGGTAACCGTGAACAGGTAACGGCTGTTATAGGAATAGTTGACACGCCCCATCTGCGAGTTAAGCGCATACCTGTCTGAATATGACGACGAGGTTTGTGTTGCACCTGCACCAATATTATTGAATGAAAGTTCATCGTTTACGAAACCAGTAGCTGCTGCTGTGGACGTAAAATACCTGCGGCGCTGCGCGCTGTATAAACCCGTAAAATCAAAGTGGTGCTTGCCGATGTCCTTGTTGTAGTACAACAGGTTTTCGATAGTATAGGCCGTTGTTTCGGAGCTTGCAGCACTGGCCGAGCCCAAAGGCGTATTTGCCAAACGGCCGCTGTAGCTATCAACACGGGTTGGCAAATAGGTGTAGCCGGCGTTTACCCGGTATTTCAGCCCTTTAAGTACGCCGCCAAATTTAATCTCGGCGTAGCCGTTGCCATTTAAGTTCACGCTGCGGTTTACCTGGTCGGTAGTTAAACCCAATAAGGGATTGGTATACAACAATTCGGGCGCCATAGGGTAAATGGTATAAGTACCATCGGCATTATATAAATTACCATAGGGGCTCATGGCTGTAGCGAATAACAGGTTGGCCCTGCCGCCATCGTAATTATTGTTGGAAAAAAAGGATGACATACCAACAGTTAAAAAATTGGTAACATTCACATCAAGGTTTGAGCGGATGCTTACCCGGTTATACTGGTAACCTTTTACCACGCCTTTTTGCTTCATGTAATCGCCCGATATAAAATATTTAACATCGGGGCTACCACCAGAAACGCTGAGGTTATGATCTTGCATTACCCCTTGCTGGGTAGTTTCTTTAACCCAATCAATGGTTTTACCTGCCTGGTAATTAGGCAGCTCGGAGCTGTTTGGCACCGGGCTGGTTTGTGTTTGGCCTGTTTGCGAAAGGTAATCGGCATACTTTTGAATATAAGATGCCGGGTCGCGCGGCTCCAGGATATGCGCAAGATTTTCTATACCAGCATAACCGCTATAACGGATAACGGGTTTGCCGCTGTTCCCTCTTTTGGTAGTGATCAGGATAACCCCGTTGGAGCCATTGGTTCCGTAAATGGCAACTGCCGATGCATCCTTTAATATTTCCATAGAAGCGATATCATTAGGGTTGATATCGTTAAGTGAGCCGCCGGTTTTACTAAGCGGGATACCGTCTACAACCACATACGGGCCGGTACCCGCATTAATGGAGTTTTGTCCCCTCACTATTGAGCCAGGCACTGCCCCCGGTACAGATGATGTATTGGTTATGGTAACCCCTGCCACGGCACCTTCTAAAGCTTGCAGTACGTTGGTAACCGGCAACTCCGATAAACGGGCTTTTGGTACCGATGCAACCGCACCAGTTATATCCGACCGTTTTTGGGTACCATAGCCAACCACAACCACCTCGGTTAAATCCCTTGAAGCCGGCTCTAAAGAGACATTTATCAGGGATTCGTTATTGATAAGCCTTTTTACAGTTTTATAACCAATAAATGAAAACACCAAAGTTTGCCCTGCATTAGCCTTAATGGTATACTTACCATTATAATCGGTTGATGTGGCATTGGCTATACCCTCAACTGCTACCGTAACACCTGGCAAAGGTTCGCCTTTTTCGTCTTTAACGGTACCGGTAATGGTTATTATCGCATTACTGGTTTGTTGGCTGTCCTTTTCCTTAATTACAATGGTGTTGTTGCTGATGGTGTAGGAAAGCGGCTGATCATGAAATACCTTATCGAGTATAACATCGATAGAAGCATTACTAACATGAATGTTAACCGGCCTGGTATCCTTCATCATACCTTCGGTATAAATAAAGTTGTAGCCGCTTTGCTTCCTGATCTCTTTAAAGAGTTTTTTTAATGGTGCGTTTGTTGCCGAAAGATTAATGTTTTGCGCATAAGATGAAGCGCTGACATGCATAATAGCGACAAAAAAAAGGAGTACAGTTATTTTCACAACTAATAATAACTTTTGAGGTATGCATAGTTTGGGCATACCTATGTTAAAAGTAGATATTTTCATACTTTTGAATAGTTTGGGTTAAAACAAGGTTTATTGACAAATAATTTTTCTATGCGCCGGAACGGCGAACAGATTAACGGGTTAACTCAAATTTTTGGCGTGGAAGTGGTGGTACACTTTCACGTTTTTTTTAAGTCCCGTTTTTAGGGTTACGTTCGTAGTTTTCTTTTCATTTTTTTCTCGGTTTTTTAGATTATTATATTGGTTGTTTATTGGCTTGGTTATAATTTATTCCGATACGGATATTTTTTTACCCGATACTTTAAAATGCACTTTCCGGGTAAGCTGCAACGTATTCAACACTTCAGAAACATTGCTGAACCTGGATACAGAACCGCTGAACTTGTCGGAGGGCAGGTTGCCGGTGTATGCCACATCTACGTCGTACCACCGGGATACCATCCGCATAATTTGCTGTATATCATTACTTTCAAAAACAAACAGTCCATTTTTCCAGGCAGTGGCCTCATCTACATCAACATCACTTACATTAAATGCAAGCGCATTTAAAAAAGCCTGCTGCCCTGGCTGTAATATCCGGGTTTGATTTTTAGCGGTTGATGTTACTTTTACCTTACCTTCAAGCAGCGTGGTTTTAATGGCCGGCTCATCATCGTAGGTATTAATGTTAAAATGTGTGCCCAGCACCTCTACTATTTGCGATTTACTGTAAACCCTGAACGGTTTGGCAGCGTTATGCGCCACTTCAAAATAGGCCTCTCCGGTAAGCTCAACTTTACGCTCGGTGCCGCTAAATGTGGTTGGATAGGTTAACGAAGAAGCCGCATTTAACAACACCCGGCTGCCATCGGGCAAAACAACCCAATATTGGCCGCCGCGGGGCGTAGTCATGGTGTTGTAGGTATTTAATTCCGCCTCATCAGATCTCGATTTTTCAGATGAATCGTAAACAATTCTTCCATCGGCAGTTTTATTAATTGCTACCGCGCCCTGTACAGCAAGGGTGCCGTTGCGGGCGCCGGTTAAAGTAATTTGTTTGCCATTTGCCAGGGTAAGTATGGCTTTATTACCGCCAGGCAAAATATCATTTTTAGGGTTAGACCGATGGACAAGCTGCGCAGGTGCCTGCCGTTTTTTAATAAACAGATAGGCGCCAAATGAAACAAAAACAAGGATGGCAGCAGCCGAAGCAATAGAGTACCACTTTTTAAAGTGCCGGATTTTGGCAGTTTCGGGAATTTCATCAACAATCCTGTTCCACATCAACTCCTCTTCCATTAACGGATCGGCCGGCCCTTCGGCTACAGGTTGCTTATCGGCTTCGTGCAAATACCAGTTATCCAGCATTTGCTGTTCTTCGGGCGTGCAGTTGCCGAGTTGATACTTATTTAATAATTCCTGTGCTTGTTCCCTGGTCATGGTTTATTGGCTGTTATTTAATGAAACGGCCAGCCAGGGATGAAGTAGTAGATAAAATTAAAAAAAAGTGAAAAATTATAATCCCGACAAAATTAAAACGATTGCCGAAAGATGGTTAAGCTTAGGCCTGATTATCCTGATAGCGTTGCTGATTTGTTTTTTAACGGTTTTGTCGGATATATCGAGTTCGTCGGCAATTTCTTTGTAAGTAAGGTGCTGATGTACCCGCATTTCAAATATTTGCTTCATTTTAAGGGGAAGCTGTGCAATTTCTTTTTCCAGCGCTTCCATTATTTCTTTTTCCTCTATCCGCTCCATCGTCTGGTTACTATTGGCTTCGGCAAAGGCGGCTAACGAATCCAGGTAATCCAGCCGTACCCGCTTGCGCGCTATTAGGTCAAGCACCTTATTTTTTGTCGATATAAAAAGATAACCGGCTAAATTAGCGTCTGAGCTTATGCATTCCCTTTTCAGCCATAACGAAGTGAAAGTTTCCTGTATAATATCCCTGGCGTCATCTTCGTCGCGGAGCATTTTCAGCGCATGCATATACATTACCGTCCAGTACCGTTTATAAATTTCGGCAAAGGCCTCCCGGTCGTCGTTTTTTAACAACGCTATCAACTCCTGGTCAATAAGCAACCGTTTTAGGGGCATAACTGGTTTAATTAACGAATGTAATGCATTTTTTACAAAAATTGCAATACGTGTAAACCATCGTGACCTTCCCCGTCTTTTTACAAGAAGGTTCTTTTTTTCCATGCCGGCAAGGCTCAACCTATCGGTTTTCACAAACGCCTGGCTTAAAGTAGTAAGTAGTATTCCACTCTATCACCAGATGAGAAATGAAACTGGAACCGGATATTGCTTTAAAACAAAAAACTGTAGTTAAGTAGTATTGTTATTTAAAATCGGCCGCGATAGTTGTGGATTTCCACTGTTCTAATTCTGCAGACATGGCGGCCAGTTTTTCTGATGCCCTATTATAGGCATCGTTCCCCAGAAACAGGTGCATCGGCGGCTGCGGAGTTTCGGCTAATTCAATAAATATCTCCGCGGCGCGATCGGGATCCCCGGCCTGCTGTCCGTTCATGGACAGGTAACGGTCCTGCGTATTTCTTACGGCTTCATAGCCTTCTATCTTGCTGACTGTTAGGGAAAGTGAGTTTTTGGTTAAAAAACCTGTGCGGAAGCCTGATGGTTCGACTACAGTAACCTTTATTCCAAATTCTCTTACATCAAGCGCAATCACTTCCGAAAAAGCAGCCACCGCAGCTTTGGTGGCCGAATAAACAGACCAGCCTGGGGCACCCACAAAACCGGCCACCGAACCGATATTTATAATATAGCCCGATTTTTGACTACGCATTACCGGCAGTACCGCCCGTACCACATTTATGGTTGCCAGCACGTTAACATTAAAAATATTCCTGATCTCCTGTTCGGCTATTTCTTCCACGGTTCCGGCCATTCCGTAGCCGGCATTATTAACTACCACATCAATCCGTCCGAATGCGCCCAGCGTTTGTTGTATCGATTCATCAATACAATCCGGGTTATTTAAATCGACAGCCAGCGCAAGAAAACGCTCTTTGTCTACCAACCCAACGGACTGGCTTAACGCCCTGGCATCGCGCGAACTTGCGGCCACCCGGTAGCCACGATCAAGCAGCTTTTTTACAAGGGTCAGCCCCAATCCCTGGGAGGCCCCGGTTACATACCATACTTTTGAAGTGTTCATGATATCATACTTTTAAATGGTCAAAATACACTGTGGTTTCTTCCAATATAGACTTCATCAGTTCGGCGGCCTTTGTATGTTTCAGCACCGGCGCTATCTGCCCACCCCAGAACAGGATCATATCCCATTTTTCCTGTTCGATAGCGGCTTTTCGTAAATGCGCCATAAACTGTGTTTGTAGCGGGAAGGGAAGAAAACCTTTTTCCTTATGCACCAGGTCCTTTGCAATGCGGCTGGTTATGCCTCTGCCCAATCTCCCGGTAAATGCTCGCGATAAGGCGGTATACTTAGCCGCATCAGAAAACAGCATTTGCCGGTGGATTGCAGTAGCATTCGATTCATCGGTTGCCAGGAACGCGGTACCAATTTGTGCGGCATCTGCGCCAAGTACCAACGCGGCGGCAACACCTTTTCCGTTGGCAATACCACCTGCAGCTATAACCGGGGTTTTTACCTTCTCCTTAATCAGTTGAAGCAAAACAAAAGTCCCGGTGGTAGATGATTCTGCCGGTGCCAGGAATGATGGGCGATGTCCTCCCGCTTCAAAACCGGAAGCGATAATGAGGTCGACCCCGGCTGATTCCAGCACTATGGCTTCATCCAGCGTAGTTGCCGCGCCTACGGTAACAATGCCCAGCCGGCGGCATTGTTCAAGAATATCGGCAGATGGGATGCCAAACATAAAGCTAAATACCGGCGGCCTTTGATGCAGGATAACTTCGACCTGATTTTCAAAACGCGATGTAAACACCATAGGTTTTTGGGGCAGGGCAATTCCCAACTCATCAAAATAAGGCCTGAATAATTCTTCGGCCTGTTTAAACTGCTCGTCTGAAACAGTACCGTTCACGGCATCTGTATCCGAAACCCACAGGTTAATATTGTAGGGCTTATTGGTTGCCGTTTTGATTTGCTTATCTACTTCGATTATTTCCTGCGGACTTAACGTGTAAGCTCCGTAACCACCAAGCCCGCCGGCGTTAGATACTGTTGACACCAGCTCAACAGACGACAGGTTGCCGCCGAATGGCCCTTGCAGGATAGGGTATTGGATACCCAGTATTTGGGATGCTTTTGTTTGGTACCACATCATCTTTAAAATTTATTGGGCTACATCGCTAATCATTTTATTAACGATAAGCCAGCTGTTATCAATTTTATGAAACGACAGGAACTCATCATAATTAAAATCGTACATTTTAACATGCACCCTGGCCACCGCTATTGAATTGACCACATTAATTGAGATGATTGTCCCCTTAAAAGGCTTGCCGGAATCTTTCGGGCTTTGACGATGAGCGACGCCATCCAGATATTCATCGAGCGTTTTGGCATATGGCTGCCCCTTAACATCGCCGAATAATAAAGTGCCGGGATTGTAAATCTGTTTCAGTGTATTAATATCACCTTCGTAGATGCCTTTGAAGTAATAATTTTCCAGCACCTGGGTGATGGCTAATGAATCTTGATTATTAGTTTCCATTTTCTTTGAATTTTGCGCTTTTAATACCAGCAAAGTGCATGACAAAAAAGCGGTCAATAAAAGCGTTTTCATGTTAATTCAAGTTGTGCCCGGCTCCCATACCACCGTCTACGTTGATGATGGCACCGTTAATAAAATTACTTTTGGCAACGGTATAAACCATTTGAGCGATATCTTCCACCTCGCCAACGCGGTTCACCAGGTGCAATCCCGCGCCTTTGTCAACCTCGGCGCCGTGCATAGGCGTACGGATAACTCCCGGCGCAATTGTATTAACCCTGATGTTATCTTTGCCAAATTCGGCCGCAAGTTGTAAGGTGAGCGAATGGATTGCCCCCTTTGATGCAACGGGTGCGGTGGAGGGAGCGCCTCCAAGAGCATGGACTACCAGCGGTGTGCCGATATTGATAACTACCCCATCGCGCTGTTTAAGCATTTGCGGAATAACAGCCTGGGTGGTGAAGAATGTACCCTTCAGGTTGGTATCCAAAAAGCGGTCGAGGTAAGCTTCGTCTACTTCAAGGAATGGCCTGGTTTCATAGATGCCTGCGTTGTTCACCAGTACATCTGCCGAGCCAAATTTTTCAAGTGCGATTGCAAGGAGTTTCTCCCCGGTACTTTTGTGTTTCACATTACCGGCTACCATAGCCAGGTTTTCGCCCCCGCCCAGCTCCTGGTAAGTCTGCTCTAATTTTTCGGCAGTTGCCGAATTGATCACTACATTGTCGCCGTTGGCCAAAAAGTGGCGGGCTACTTCTTTACCTATGCCAGATGAGGCACCTGTAACTATTATTGTTTGCTTCTTCATTTTCTTATTTTCTATCAGCAGTTATGCCTCTTTCTCTCAACACAGATACCTGCTCTCCGGCATGGCCCCAGTTGTCAAGGTCAACCTCCTGGATAACTACAAAGGTTAATTGCGGGTCTTTGTTCAATACATCACTCAACAGATCGGTAACCCCTTTAATCAGTTGCTGTTTTTGTTCTCTGGTAACGCCTTCACGGGTTACTTCAATTTTTACGTATGGCATGGCTTTAATTTTTATGCAAAAGCTGCTTATCAGGCAGCTTTTGCGGTTACATTTACTTTAAGTTCAAAATCATTGTAAATCAGCGTATCTCCAAGATCTTTAAAGAAATTACCTGAACGGAATTTTATTCCGTATTTGGTGCGGTCAATTACCAGCTTTCCGGTTGTAGTTAACAGGTTACCATTTATGTTGATGGCTGCATCAAAACCAACAGGATGCGTGATGCCTTTGATGGTCAGATCACCTTCAACATGATTGCCCGAAACTGAGGTGATATGTAAAGTTGCCTCCGGATATTTTTCAATAGAGAAAAAATCATCAGAAGCAAGGTGACCAGCAAACTGCGCATTGGTTGTAGGGTCGGTTACATCCAGTATTTTGATAGATGTAGTATCGATAGTGAATTTACCACCGGCAAGTTTACCATCATTTAAAATAAATTCACCTTCTTTAACGGCTATGGTACCATTGTGTGCCCCGGTTACCTTACGGCCTACCCAATCAATATTGCTTTGGGTGCTTACGATTTCAAATTTTTGAGTTTCCATTTTATTTGTGTTTTTAATTACACAACAAAGTACGGCAGGAAATTTCAGGGGCACGTGTGACCTACATCACATTTAAAATGAATCGATATTTATGTGATATACATCACTTTCAGGTGTTATAAAGCCGGCTCAGGGTTTCTCTCGAAACGCCTAAGTATGCAGCAATCAGGTTTTTAGGGACAATATTATAAAGCTCCGGATAAAGCTTCAAAAGCTCTTCATACCGGTATTTCACATTATTATTCATGAACGATAACAGCCTTTTTTGAGCAGCCACGTATCCTTTATTAGTTCTCCATCTAAAAAAATGTTCGGCATTGTGGAGTTCATTACATAGCTTCTCCCTATCCTCATTACTAAGGCAAAGAACCTCCGTATTGGTAATACAATCTACATTGATGGTAGCCCTGGTATTATTATATAACGCATTATAATCTGATGCCCACCAGGTGGGCATGGCAAATTGCAGGATAAACATTTTGAGATCATCGTTGATAAAGAAGGATTTTAAGCAGCCGGAGATTACAAAATATTCACAATCTACCTTATCACCTTCGGTAATAAGGGCCTGCCCTTTTTGAAAACGCTGCTGTTTAAAATGCGAAAAGAAATAGTCAAACTGCTCGTCGGTCAAACTGGCTATTTTAGCTACGTGCGCTTTTAAAATTTCTTTGGTTTCCATTGGCAGTTATAACTGGTACGCTGACAATTTAAAGTTAGGAATTAATTATAAATTCCAAATCAGCTGGCAATGTGCTTCAGGGCAAACGCATCTAAATAGTTAAAGGCGATAAGCTGTTATTTAATAATAGCTAACGGAATAAGCTTATAGCGTCGGGAAGATATAAGCATCAAGCGATACCTTATTTTTATTGGCTTATCGCGGTTAAATGATCCAGGTACACAAGGGACTTGTATTGGCCAACAACAGGCACAAATATTTGGATGCACCTAAATTGCACGATCAGTTTAGTGTTAACCATGTCAAAATTCAATATGTTGATTATTAAGTATTTAAATTAAAATATATCTGAAATGTGTTAAGTTATGTTAACCCAACTATGTGCGATTTTCCTGGCAATGCGCTTGTGGGAAAATCACTTTTGAAATCTTCTGCCATATAATCGCTGTTTACCGTTTCTTGCCAAAAACACTAAGAAAAAACAAGCCAGTCATTTTGCTTATCAGCGTCTTTTGCGTGAAATAAATGTCATAATTGAGGTCGCTGCTTATTCATAGTTGTAAAGCTTAATACGTTGAATGCCATATTCGCCCGTCGGGATCCTGAGGTGCCGGCCCTGGTGGTCTTCATCGCCGTTTAAACGACGTCGTGCCTGCCATTTACCGTTAACAAAAGTGCCCTCATCAACACTTTGTATTCCTGCCCGTTGCGACTGGTTTTTGGGTTTAAAACTTACTACCAGCCCGGTGCCACCCACATAAAACTCATCTTTTGATAAAGCGATGATGATGCCGCCCGTCAGCGGCCAGGTTGCTTCTTTGGCCTTTGGTGACCAACCTAAGGTTAAATCGTGCGCAACGGTTAATATATAATCGCCCATTTCCAATTTCACAGTATCGACAACCTTACTTAACAACATCCCTTCCATCAAACCTTGTTTTTTGGCTTTGCTAATCTCGCCCGATAACTGGTTAATAATATCATAGCATTTGCCCAACGATTCTGTTTCGGGCTTTTTGCCAGACTCAATCGAAAAAGGAGAAAAACCCAGGGCCTTATAGTGACCAATTGCATAAAAAGCTTTTGCATCCACCCCTTCTTCAAAACGATGTTCGGGAATCAGCAAGGCATTATCCGGCCGGGTGTAGCGGTCATTCCAATACTTAAAATTGGGGTTATAAAAATCAGGCGAAAGTAGGTCGATATCCGGGGCGGCAGCTTTCCAAACATCGATTAAATGGGGCAACGGGCCACCGCTTGGGTATTGCCCGGGCTGCTTACCGGGCGCGTTAAGGGCCGCGTTTACATACATTGGCAACGGGTAAACCGCTTTACCTGCCCTGGCTACTTCATTGGCATAGCTGGCAAAATACCAGGCTATAAACATTTCATCGGTAGCCGTGCTTTTACCAAAAACAGCCTCCCAGCTACCTGCTTTTTTATAGCCATTGCCCTCCCAGGCCGTTTGAATTTCGGGTACAAGTTTATCCCGATGCAAATTCAAATAAGCGATTAGCTTTTCGGGAACAGCCTGGCCAAAAGCAGCGTCGGCCGACTTTGAATGGTCGCGGGCACTGGGCAGCATGCCTATTTCATTTTCTACCTGTATCATTACTACCGTATGCTGCTGGCTGTCTGTTTGTTTTAAGTGCCGCATGAACGCGGCAAAAGCTTTACAATCTGCCTTCAATGCGTTTTCAGAAAACGGCGTAATGATCTCCTCAGATCGGCCTTCGCTGCTTTGCACACGCGGAAAGCGTTTTTGATCTGTTTTAACCCACGCTGGCGCGTAACAGCTCATGCTGTTTTTCCAGGTGCCAAACCAAAGTAATACCAGTTTAATTTGATGTTCCCGGGCGCTTTTTATAAGGTAATCAACCAGCATAAAGTTAAACGCACCTTCCTTTGGCTCCATCAACTCCCAATATACCGGGGCTATCAAGGTATTCAGGTGCATTTTTTTGAGTTTGAGCCAAATAGAATCCATGTACGCTGTACTTGAAGCGCTTGAGTTTCCTAATTCCCCGGCAGTCATCAGTAAGGGTTTGCCATTCACCAGCAATTCGGCATTATCACCCCGGTATTTAATTTGCGGCATTGCCGGGCTGCTGTTTTGCGCTTTGGTTTCAAAAGCCATCAAGCAACACCAAATAAATGCTAAAACAACTGATTTCATAACGGTTGAATTACTTTAATGCTTAATCCCAATGATAAAACAATTAATACCTTTCCAAATGATCCTGTTACTTGCCCGCGTATACCCACTGTAGCGCCTTAAGCATTGTAACCGGCTTACCCGATAAATGGGTAACATCGTCGATAATGATGTGCTTAAAAACAAGCTTTTGGTAATTACGCTCATCAAGTAAAGCAACCAGTTGTTTATTGGGCACTACCTGCCCCGGCGCTTCAAGCCCGCCTACTTCAATAAAAACATTTGCAGGCAGGCTTTTATGTTTGCCGAAATAGCTTTTTTCTACACCGAAAATACTGCCGTTATCATAACCTAAAGCCGGACTACCTATAAGAATGTTTTTAAAAAGGGTTGGCTGCGTAAACAAGGCATACGTGGCAAATAAGCCGCCCATAGAATAGCCATATAAGGTTCGATTAGCAGTATCTGTTTTTAAACCCGCGTCGATAGTGGGCATAAGTTCTTTTTCGATAAAGGCTAAAAAAGCAGGTGCACCACCACTTTCGGGCATTGCAGGGTTCTTTGTCGGCGTAAAATCGCGATTGCGTTTATTACCCGGCGTACCTATTAAACCGCCATCGCCAATGGCCACCAATATAGGCTCGGGAATATGGTATTCCGCCATCAAAAGCCCAAGATATTCCAGTGAAGGCGAAAAATCATTATCGCCATCAACAACATACAATACCGGGAATTTTCGCTTAGCGGTATCATAACCCGTCGGGTAATGGATATAAATATCATATTGATTGCCTGCCAGTTTGGAATGCATCTGCAGATGATTAGAGTTGGGTATGGTAACCAGCCTTGCCTGCTGGGCAAAGCCATATCCGCACAATATACAGCTCAACAACAAAGTTATTGATATTAATTTGAGCACCTTCATAGCAACGTTATTACAAAAATGGATCGATGAGTTTAATAGAGCCATCTGTATTATGCTGCAGCTCCGTCACCTTTACATTACGCAGGTGGGTTTTACCCGATATTTGGGTATCATGGTAAAATATATACCATTTGCCTTTTATTTCGATAATGGAGTGATGGGTAGTCCATCCTTGTACCGGTTTCATAAATACGCCTTTGTAGGTAAATGGCCCAAGCGGTTTATCGCCTATCGCGTAGCAAAGCAAGTGCGTATCGCCTGTTGAGTAAGTGAAGTAATATTTACCATTGTATTTGTGCATCCATGACCCTTCAAAAAACCGGCGGTCATGATCCTTAGTTAATAACGGTTTGCCCAGGCTATCTAAAATAACAACATCCTTTACCGCACCGTCAAAGCTTTTCATATCAGGTGTTAACAGGGCTACACGGCAACTGATGGCCGGGGCATCTTCCTGTTTCGAATCGGTTTTTGAGCCATCTGCCTCATATTTTCCGGTCGACCAGCGCTGTAATTGCCCGCCCCAAATACCGCCAAAATACATATAGGTTTTACCGTCGGTATCGGTAAACACAGCCGGATCAATGCTGTAGCTTCCGGCAATAGGCTCCGGCTCTGCCTTAAACGGCCCAACGGGGCTGGCCGATGTAGCCACGCCGATATGGAAAACGTCTTTTTTATCCTTTACCGGGAAGTATAAATAATAGGTGCCATTTTTATAAGCGGCATCGGGCGCCCAAAGCTGGCGGCCGGCCCAGGGAATATCTTTAATATCAAACCCAACGCCGTTATCAGTAACCTTGCCGCCAATGCTATCCATCGAAAGAATATGATAATCTTTCATGGCAAAATGGTCGCCATTGTCATTTTCGGGGATGCCTGCATTAATATCATGCGATGGATAAATATAAATTTTGCCGTTAAACACATGAGCCGATGGATCGGCAGTGTAAATGGAGCTGATAAGCGGTTGCGAAAGGAATTTTACCTTTTTGCCGGTATGAGCTTTGCTGCTGTCTGCATCGGCGGCCTTTTTTGTGGGAGGGTCGCATGCACTTAACATGCCTGCGGCTATAAAAAGCGTAGTAATTAATTTTGCGGTGGTAAATTGCTTGCTCATTGGCGTTTGGTTTATGGTGATGATTAATTGGTCATATAATTGTTGCCCCCGATACCCGGCACATAGTAAAACTTCATTTCTTTATAGTAAGATAGCGGATGCTCCGGCTTAGGATATACGGCTCCGACACGCATTTTTGAAAAGGCTTGAAAATATAAAACGCAGGCATCGCGCCAGGTAGTGGCTTCGGTTAACTGAACTTTCATCAGCTGCTGTACCAGGGCAAAACGTTCTGCATCTACTTTGCCCTGCATTTTATCCCAGGTTAAACCCATTTGCTTAACAGAATCGGCACCCATATAGTAATGGTGAACCATCTCATCCCACAACGACTTGCCCGAACGCATTTTGTAGGTCCAGCTTAAATGGTGGAACCATAAAAGGTATTCATCGGGGCAGGTTTGCAGGTTTTCCCAATGCGATTGAACCTGTGGCGCGTATTGCGACAGTGCATTGCTGCCTGTACCTGTTCGGTTAAAGCCAATCCCGGCCGAATCAGCCTTGTGATAGTAAGTGGCATTCCAATCGGGCCGGCCGGCATTGTCAACCCATGGGCCGGGGCCATAATGGGTAGATACACCCATGATGTGGTGCAAACCAAGCGGAGTCATATAATTAACTGTATTCTCCCTTGATTGTAGCATAATTTTTTTTACCGGGGATACAAAGCCAGCGTCATTGGTAAAAGTCATTTTTAGCCAGTCATCGGCTATAGCCGCCGGTGACCGATCGGGGTTCCAGGCTATGCGGCCAAAGGCATACCAGTTAGCCTGGGCAAAGGGATGACCGCACCAGTTTAAATCTGTGCCAATATTTGCTACACCGGCCATACCTGTTATTAGTTTTTTATTGAAATTACCCTGAAGGATACGTGATACGGTTGAACCCTTCCCCTGCGTGTAGGTGTCTGATTGCAGTGTTTCTGCAAATAACGACGCTTCATAAACCAAATGGGTCGAAAAGCCAAGGTACTCCTGTGTTAGCTGGAATTCCATCATCAAGGCGGTATTGGGCATAGCTCCAAATAAGGGATGAAAAGGCTCCCTCGGCTGAAAATCAATCGGTCCGTTTTTTACCTGGATGATTACATTATCTTTAAACTTCCCATCAAAGGGCTTAAATTCATTATATGCCTGTTTCGATCTATCGTCGGGCACGTTGTTATCATACACAAAGGCGCGCCACATTACTATTCCGTGGTGTGGGGCCATCGCATCGGCCAGCATGTTGGCGCCATCGGCATGGCTGCGGCCATAGGTTTGGGGACCAGGCTGCCCTTCGGAGTTTGCCTTCACTAAAAACCCGCCAAAATCAGGAATGTAACGGTAAATTTCGTCGGCCTTATCAGCCCACCATTTTTTCACATCGTCATTAAGCGGATCGGCTGTTTTCAGGTGACCTAACTCTACCGGGCTGCTGAATTTTACCGACAAATAAATTTTAATACCGTACGCCCTGAAAACATTGGCCAGCGCCTGAATTTTAATTAAATACTGAGGCGAGAGTATTAACGCGTCGGCATTCACATTATTGATAACCGAGCCGTTGATGCCTACCGAGGCATTGGCGCGCGCGTAATCAATATACCGCTGGTCTATAATCCCCGGCAGCTTATGCCAGTTCCAGATAGATGAACCTGCGTAGCCACGCTCTACAGTGCGGTTCAGGTTATCCCAATGATCAAGCACCCGGTACGTTATGCGCGGGCGATCTGTGATACTAAGATTATTGATTGGCTGCCGGGTTTGCAGCAGCTTTAAAAAATTAAAAACACCATACAACACGCCAACATCGGTATTGGCTGTGATGAGGATACATTTTTTTTGATTTATAAGCGCTGTCTTTATAAGATAACCCTCGCTTCCTACGCTGTCCGCAACGACAACAGCCAGCCCTTTTAACGATTGCGGTGTGCCAATGATAATTGTTTGCCCGCCTGCTATGGTTTTAGTATCGGCAAGATGCATCGATAACATACCCTCCAACCCTTTTGTCAGTTCGGCTTTAGCGGCCTTTAGCTGATCGGATTCCGCCGGGAAAATCATATACTTCAGTTGCTGTTTATAAACCGCTACCGCCGCCCGGTTGGCTATTTTGTTATACCCGAGCCAAAGTTTATAGCCATCATCGGCAAATGCGTTGCTTACCACACCTAACAAAAGCAGGATTAGCAAACACCTATTTTTTTTTACAAAATATTTGGCCATGGCGTTAATATTTCAGCGTTGGTAAAGTTTTTTGCCCGGTTATAAAAACAATAAAATGATGCATTAAAATTTCTGAAAGCACACGTGTTATACATGTCCTATCCACAATGGTTTATAATGACTTAAGCTTTATGCAATCGATTGCAAATATATAAACCTTTATTTATATTTAGCAATTCAAAACCAATTATTCAATTATTGCTGAAATCATTTTGGTCAGTCCCAGGTAATAGGACATAAATCGATGCAATCGATTGCCCTAAATTAGCTAAACAAGCATTTAATTTTTACATTTATCCATTAAATAATCGTCGGCCATTTATGGCACGTTACGCAGTTAGTTTTAAGCGCTTTAATTAAACCCATGCCCGGCAGCGAAAAAGAGATTACCATTTACGATATAGCCAAAAAGCTCAATGTTTCGGCAGCTACAGTAAGCCGCGCACTCCAGGATCATCCACGGGTAAACAAAAACACCAAAAAGATGATTGTTAAAGCGGCCGAAGAAATGGGCTACCGCTCTAACTCCTTCGCGAGCAACTTAAGGCGCAAAAACAGTAATATCATCGGCGTTATAGTACCAAGGTTGAACAGCAGTTTCATGTCTGACGTGATAGCAGGTATAGAAAAGGTTGTAAATGATAATAATTATAACCTCATCATCAGCCAATCGCTGGAAACCATGAAGAAAGAGATCAGCAACGCGAAAGCTATGCTGAACAACCGGGTGGATGGTTTGCTGGTATCGCTTGCTTATGATACTACTGGTGTTGAGCATTTTGAACCGTTTATAAAACGCCGCGTTCCTGTAATTTTCTTCGACAGGGTATTTGAGCATGATCATTACCCGCAAATTTGTATTGATAACTACAAAGCTGCCTACGAAATTACCGGCCACCTTATTGAACAGGGTTGTAAAAGGGTGGCACATATTACTGCCAACGTTTTAAGAAATGTTTATTCGGAAAGGTTACGGGGATATAAAGCCGCGCTGGAAAAACACGGTATTCAATTCGACGAAAGTTTAGTGTTCATTAATGATTTGAGCGCCAAAGCATCAGCCATAACCGCCCAGGAAATACTAAAAATGAACCCGCTGCCCAATGGTTTATTCTGCGCTAACGACGCAAGTGCGGTAAGCTGTATACAGGTACTCAAAAAAGCAGGGATAAAAATACCCGGGGATATTGCCGTGGCGGGTTTTAACAACGACCCGGTATCGTGCGTAATTGAACCCAACTTAACCACCATTAACTACAAGGGATTTGAAATGGGCGAAGTTGCCGCCAATTTGCTCATCAATCATTTGGTAAACAAAAACGACCTGCAACAAACCCATAGCATGATACTAAGATCGGAGTTGATTGTACGGGAATCATCTGCAAGGAAAAAGTAATGACCACTAACAGATAATGGAATCAAAAACAAAACTGGCCATAGTTACAGGAGGCGCATCGGGCCTGGGATTAGCCACGGCAAAGAAATTTATTGAACAAGGCATCAGGACAATTATTATCGGTCGTGATGAGCTTAAGCTGGCCAATGTGGCTCATGAACTTGGCGAACTTTGCCATTATAAACCGTATGATTTGAGCCAAACCGCCGGGATACCGGCTTTAGTGGCGTCAATTGTGCAGGAGTTTGGCGTACCCGATATCCTGGTGAACAATGCCGGCATTAACCATAAAAAGCCGTTTACAGAGGTTACCGACGAGGATTTTCAGCAAATTATACAAACAAACCTGGTGGCAGTATTTGCCCTGAGCCGCGAAGTTATAAAAAACATGCTGACTGCAGGCTGCGGCAGCATTGTTAATGTAAGTTCGATGGCGGCGCAGTACGGTATTCCTTACGTGATAGCTTATACGGCATCAAAAACCGCTATTGAAGGCATGACTCGCGCCATGGCCACCGAGCTTTCGCCACAGGGCATCCGGGTTAATTGCGTGGCGCCGGGCTTTATTGCTACAGATATGTCGGCAAAAGCATTGGATAATGATCCCGTCAGGAAGCAAAAAGTTTTAGGCCGCACCCCCATGGGCAAGCTGGGCGAACCTGCCGACATTGCCGAGGCCATTTATTATTTAGCCACAGATAGCGCCAAATATGTAACAGGCGTAATATTGCAGGTGGATGGCGGGAATTCGATTGGGTTTTAAATTATTTTTACCTTGCTGCCTTCGCCCCTGTTATTCAAGTTTGTTATATCATCTACATCAGCACGCATCTGCAAACCTGCCCGATTGGGCAGCGGGCTTTCATTTTTGCTGGCCAGCTTTGATATAAGTGGCAACATCAACCATTGGGGCAACCCAAATGTCCTTTTGATGTTGTTTAAGGTAGTGCAACAACTTACTGTGCGCATCCAGGCTAACGTTAAGATTATGCCCGCCCCCAACGCCATGAAATAAAAACACCAGCAACGTGTGCGATTGCATGGCCTGTTTAACCAGGTTAATCAAATAATCGGCAGATTGCCCGTTAATCATAAAGCTATCGATGTTATCCAGGTTCACCTGTTTTAATGTCTGTAGTCCTGGGGCAACGCCTCGTGCGCCTGCAAAATCGTTTTTAAGGTAATCGTAAAAATACTTATCCCCTATTTTAAGATCGCCGCATGGGAATGCAAAGGTACGCGCCGTTTTGTCGTCAATTGCTTTAAGCAGGGTATTGGTTGCTTTTATTTCTTTAACTGCACGGTCAAGCGAGTATTTGCTCAGGTCGGTTTCGGCGGTTACAAACCCGCGGCCGGGCAAACTGCCATCGCAGGGGTGATAAAGAGAATGATTGCCCAACTCGTGGCCATGCGCCGCGGCTTTTCGCCATTCCGTCATCCGGTTTACCACAACCGGCGATGAGCCGATAAGGTAAAATGTTCCTTTCAAGTTGAGCGAGTCGAGCGCAGGCAGTACGTTATCAAGGTCAACATTAATTGCGTCATCGTAGGTTAATACAACCGCGCACTGTTTATTATTCCACAAGGGCTTGTCCTGAGATTTGGAAGTAAGCGCAAGCAGTAATAAAGCTGATATGATAATGTATTTAACTGGTTTCATTTAATATTCCGTTTTTTGATTTGGTTATTTAGCTATGGAATTGCCGGCTTTCTCCTGTTCCATCATTTTTTTGGCCCATGCAATAAAGTATTTTACGTTGGGGGCATCGGTATGGCCGCCGTCGTGCTGCCGCCAGGCCAATGCCCCGTCCAGCATCCCGGTGTTAACGGGCGGCATTTTTTCTGTTTTATAATCGTTTGTTACGCCGATATCTTTTACCCCCAGTAATTTAAAAACCGACCCGGCGGCAACTGTAGCCATATAACTCCCCTGCTGATCCAGCCACTTGGCGTCGCCCTGTTCGGGAATGCCGTAGCTGATAAATGTAAGCCTTGGCGCGCAAAGGGCTATCAGTTCATGCGCATCTACGGGTAAGTCTTTTGCTGTTTTAGCACCGAAGGTGGCGTCGCTGGCCCCGTATTTCATAAAATTACCTGCCATCCAATAATACTCGCCGCCGGTTAAACTTTCAACCGCTTCGCCAAAATTGCGGCGGTGCAGCTTGGCGCCACCCTCACCAGACGAACCGATAAGCCCCATGGCAAAGCGCTGCTCAAAAGCCAGCGTAACCAATGCGGCTTTGCCATAGCGCGATACCCCTTCAATACCCACATGTTTGGCATCAACGGCGGGCTCGGTCTCCAGGTAATCCAAAGCCCTTGCTGCGCCCCATGACCAGGCGCGTAAGGCACCCCAATCATCGGGTTTACGGGGCTGCCCTTTATTTACCAGGCCAATTATACCCTTGGTAAGCCCTTCGGCATTATCTGCCTGTATCGATGAAGGATCAATCAGCACATAACCCCAGCCATTGGCTATCAGCTGCATGGCCGTAGGCGGATCGCCCTTTATTACCGGGAAACCACCCGGCCCAAACGGCGATTGCTCTGCTACCGGGTTATAAGCGGGATATTGCTCAAAAATGGCTTTCAGCTCCGGGTGTTCTTTTACAAGTAACTCCTTCAAAGCGCTATTTATCTTTTCCAGGTCAGCAGGCGATGGTTGCGCCGGCGCCGGAAGCGCACTGCGGGCAAACATCATTAGTACAGGAACAGGGCCCTTGGCAAAGGCCGGCAGCACCAGTGTCATTTCAATGTTGACGTTGATTGAGGGGCAGGCGGTATTATCAACATGGCCAATCAGTTGTTTGGCTATTACGGGATAAAAACCTACACGTTCTTTATCAGTTACCTTAACCGTCCAGGTTACTTTGGGTACATTAGCCGGTATCCTGCCGTAAACTTCACGCTCCATATCCTCTGCGATTTCGGGGCAGCGTTGTTTCCACCACATATCAGCAGTACTTACTTTTTTACCGTTTTTAAGGGTAAGCGCATCCGGCAAACCGGGGAAAGGGTTGGCCAAGGCCTCATCATAGTTAGCGTGGTTGGGGGCATTTTCATCACCGCTTGGGCCATTGCGCAGTGTTTTAATACCCAACTGTTTCATCATATTCTGATGATCCTGTTCGGCTGTAAAATTTACCGGGGCCAGGCTTTGGGCGCTAACTACTACGGGTAATGCGAGTAAAAAAAAGAAAATGGCAGTTTTCATTTTTACGGGTTTTATGGTCAATTATGGTTTATCAGTACGGAAAGGCGATGCAGGCAAACCTTCTTTGTTATACAGGTTGGCTCCATCAGGGTTATCGGCCCAGGCATACCTTACATATAATGGTGTCGGTATCTTATCACTCCATACCAACACTTTATCGCCCTTAATAACGGCGGTGGCCCCAACAAACTTTTTATCGGCGCCAGCTATAGCAAATTGCGATAGTTCATCCCCATTTTTAGCAACAAGCCCGGTGCCTGTGTATTTAAAAGTCAGTTCAATTTTATTACCATCTACCCGTGCCGATTGATAAACCGGGCCGCAAGGGATTACATTGCTATCACCATAAGCCACATTTTGGGCAGCTATGGCCAGGCGCTCGCCTACCGTTTTTTTATCAAGCGGATGAATATCGTTCCATTCGCCGGCATCAATGGTTACAGCCATGCCTGTGCCTGGTAAGGCAAGCGCCTCAAGTTGTCCCTCCCGCAACACAGCCCAATCACTTTCGGCCGGCGCGTATTGCGCCTCGTTGAAATTAGGGAGCTGGGCATATACAAACGGAAGGTTGCCCTGCTGCCATTTATCGCGCCAGTCGGCAATAAGGGCTTTTAATAAAACGCCGTATGCTTTTGCGCTATTGACGCTACTTTCGCCCTGGTACCAGGCCAGCCCTTTGATGGTGTAGTTAATCACCGGCGCAACCATGGTATTGTAAAGGCCGGTCGGTTCATTTTGGGCAATAAATTCGGCAACGGGCTTAACCGGCTCAAACACCTGCCCTACTTTATACTGCCAATCGCCGCGCAGGTCGATGGTGTCGGCCGCTACGCCCAGGTAATATCTTTTATCGGGCACAAAACCGCCTTTGCCGGCAGTGTTTGCCACACGCACAACGATTACATTTTTTCCAGGTTTTAGCAAACCCGCAGGCACATCATAACGCCGGGGCGGATACTGGTAGGTAATGCTGCCTACAAGCCTGCCATTAACATAAGTTTGATCGGCATCTATTATCCTACCTAAAAACAATTTAGCTGCTTTGCCATCAAAAGATGCCGGCAGGTTAACTTCTTTACGAAACCAAACCACACCATTAAGGCCTTTAACGCCCTGGTCGGCCCAGTAACCGGGGAGCCAGTAATGGTGCCAGTTATGCGGTATGTAGGCGGTATCGTACCACGGTTTATTTTCTGTTAAGCCCTTGTCAATTCCGAGCGCTGATGTATTGAGCGGATTATTAGGCGGCAAATGCTTTTTTAAAACGCTATCCATAAAAGCGGCATCGCCAAATTGCTTTACCCTATTATTATAAGGTTTGATATCCGTGAGCCCCTGGTCACTAATCCAGGCTTCTATGGGCGTGCCCCCTACGCTTGAGTTAATGATGCCTATTGGCACATGGTATTTTTGATAAAGCCGTTTGGCAAAAAACCAGGAGGTAGCGCCAAAACCCAGCACTGTTTCCCGATCTGCCTTTACCCATTTCCCGGGTAACAGGTTGGTGTGCTGTTTGGTTACATCGGCTTCGGTTTTTACAAAAAAGTTCCTGATTTGCGGGTAATTGGCAGTAGCTATCTCATCGGGATATTTCTCCTTTACCCGCTCCATTTGTAATGCCATATTTGATTGGCCCGAACAAAACCAAACATCGCCAACTAAAATATCGCTGATGGTGATACGATTGTTGCCCTGTATATCCATTGTGTAGGGCCCGCCCGCGGGCATTGCCGGCAAAACCACTTTCCATAAGCCATTTTTATCGGTAATAGTATGCAAAGACTTGCCGCGAAATACAATGTTGATCTTTTCGCCTGCGTCTGCCCATCCCCAGATATTCACATGTGTATTGCGTTGCAGTACCATGCCATTTGCAACCAGCTGCGGCAACCGCACAAGGGCATAAGTGGGCAGTATAAAACTGATGCACAGCGCGATAAGCAATATCTTCACTGATTTCATAATTTGCCGGAACTTTTAGTTTGGAGGTTTACTTTTACGAAGTAACAAATAAAAAAAGATTTGTGCAATCGATTGCACAAATCTTTTTTGCGTTATTGCTCAAAACAACTATGTTATTGACCCTGCGGTCGGTTGTCTTCGTACCTACCTATGACATAGTTAACTTTCCTGTCATCCTGAGGTACGAAGGATCTGTCAGCTGTGCATGACCGATAGAAAAGTTCGCGACTAGATGCTTCGTTCCTCAGCATGACAGTCTTTTATTTTTGAATGTCATTCCTCCTTCAGAATTCGCGGATTTTGTGCCTCATTAGAAGCAACAACTTGATAACCGACTAAATCCAGCTTCATAAGGCTCAATGTATAAAATCAAACCAAAGTATTCCGCTTATCTTATCGCCGCTGGCATGGTTGGTTTGGCTTTGTGGCCCCATTACTTTTGCCGGCTGAAATTTGGTGCCGATAGGCGCAATGGCATTTAAAAACCCGATACTTCCTTCAGGAAAAGCCGGCTCCACATTGTTATTGCTCAGCGCATCTTTTTCCCTTGCCGGGTGCAGCATTTGCAGGTAAGTGTTTTTATCGGCAGCGTAAACGGTAAACGGCGACTCCTTATTTTCGATAGTTACCCAGTTAACTTCGGCATGGTAACCTTTAAATTCCGGGTATCCCCAGGTTTCGCCGGTAATAGTATTGTTATAGGCTTTGTGCCAAATACCAAACTGCTGGCCTTTCAGGCGGTTTTTCCAAACCCGATAGGGTCCGCGGCCAAGCCATTTCATGCCGGTAATTTTTTCTTCGGGGTAATTAAAGGTGATACCCATAAAATCGGCATCGCCCTGTTGTGCGTATTGGTACTCAAGCTTAACTGGCCGCCCGGAAACGAAAGTCCAGGTTACGTGTAATGAGCTTACACCCTGGTAATCGGCTTCTACAATATATTTGCCGGCATCGGCTTTGTGTGTAAACTGTTTTAACTGGGTACTAACACCGGCCAACACAGGCCCGCCCGATAACGAAATTGCGCCTGCCGGTTTACGCACTTTTTGAATGTAACCTGTAACCTTATCAAAATCGTAGCTGATGCCATCGCATTTGATGGTTAATAATTTATCTGTCTCGGTTGTTTTTATAGCCGATTTGGCCGGAGATGACGCGATTTTGCCGGCAATGTCAGCCGGTGCGCCAATAGCCCAGCTCCAGGTAAATAGTTCTTGTTTATCCGGCCCGTAAGCTGTTAGATATAGTGCATCATTCTTTTTCCACGATGCGGGCAGTGTTAAGTTCAATGTCCCTTTCCCGCCGGGTTTAAGCTCAATGGTTTTTAGTAAGCCCGTTGCGGTTACTATAGCAGCGGTGGTTTTACTTTGTGCTGATGGGAATTTAACCAGTTTCCACTTAAAACTACATTGATTAAGGTTAGTGAACGCATATCGATTTTCGACGGCTATTTTTCCATCAAAACCGGCATCAATAGGCTGTGGATTGATGTAAACCGGCGACCATATTTCTTTTATTGCATAAAAGCTGCCTTCTTTTTCGCGGTGCGGCCCAACAATACCATCAGGGGCATGGTTGCCGTCAGAATCGTAGGTGTTGTTTTTATCGGTTCGGATTACAGCCTCGTCTAAAAACGCCCAGATAAAGCCGCCCGCCCCATGCGGATGTTTTATCATCTGTGCCCAGAAATCGTCAAGCCCGGCTGCGGCCCCGCCATCATACAGGCCATGCATAAACTCTGTGGGGAAAAAGACTTCCTGTCCGTTGGCCGCTGCGTTAACCATGTAATTGTAATCGGGGTAATGTTTAGTATCGGTGCCGTTAAACTTTTCCCAGGGGTGAATTACGGTGCGTTTTTGCGGATCATATAAAGCATAGTCATTATCAAGCCCCCGGTTAAAGCCGCCCTCGTTACCGTTATCCCAAAACAGGATGGAAGGGTGGTTTACATCGCGCACTACCAACTCTTTAACCAGTTTGCGGCCCACCACAGTATCATATTTAGCCTGCCAGCCGGTAAGCTCATCCAACACATATATGCCCAGGGAATCGCAAACATCCAAAAAATCACGATCAGGCGGATAGTGCGACATGCGGACAGCATTCATGTTCATTTCCTTCATCAGCTTCACATCCATTAAGTGAACACCATGGCTCAGGGTACGCCCGGTTTCGGGCCAAAAGCTGTGCCTGTCGCTACCCTTCATCATTATTTTTGCGCCATTTACATACAAGCCATCGTTGGTGCGCAGCTCGACAGTACGAAAGCCAAATTTTTGTTTAACCCGGTGAATAATACCCGTTTTGTTTTTTACAGTAACTACAACCTGGTATAAATTAGGAAACTCGGCACTCCATAGTAACGGTTTAGCAAAATTGGCTTGTAATTCTATATGGTCGGCTGCCAGGTTTGCTTTTGCATTAAATGGCTTACCTACATTTTGGCCATTAAGGTTTTGTACCTGGGCTTCAATCAGCTCATCGCCCTTTAAGTTTTGAGCATATACATCTAAGCGGAAGGATCCATCGGCCTTCGCGTTTACCGCCATCCTGTCAATAAAAGTTTCCGGAACAATTTCCAGGTAAACGGGCCGGTAAATTCCGCCGAAAACCCAAAAGTCGCTGTTGCGGCGCTCGGCATCATTTACCGATGAGTTTGCCGATGTTTTATCAACTGTTACTTCGAGCAGGTTTTGCGCATTGGGCTTTATCAAACCGGTTATATCATATTTAAACTGATAAAAACTACCCTGGTGTACCGGCCCGGCCAGCTTGCCGTTAATTGTAACTTTGGTATCGGTCATCGATCCTTCAAAAACGATATATACTTTTTTACCGGTTAGGTTACCTGCAAAAAAATCATGTTTATACAACCCCTGCTCGTTGCTTTTAACCTTGTCATGCCCGTAGTTATAGCTGCCAAAGCCCTGTAATTCCCAGTTTGACGGTACCGCGATTTTTGTCCATACGCCGCTTTTTCTTCCTCCGGTGCAGTAAAAATCCCAGGGTACGGTATGGTCCTTATCCGTTCCTGACAGGTATTTAACAATGGTTTCCTGCGAAAAAACATCGAGGCAAACAAGTATGAGCAATAATGGCAATAGTATCTTTTTCATAGTTGGGTTTACAAAAACAGGTGGCACAGGTTTAATCAGCAAACAAGGTTAATTACTAACAGGCGATTTAAAAAAAATATCCCCAACTAAAACTGTGCAATCGTTCCCGGAAACTATTTCAGGAAACTTTAATTACCGGGGTGGCATGCAATACTTCCTGTCAAATAGCGGTAATCACATTGTCAGGCAGTTGTTAAAATCTGTTAAATACCTCAATTTTCATTTCAACTACAGATTTTGCCGGTAATATTGAAGTATAAAGATTAACATCAGCTGGTTAATCGACACAATATTGGCATTCATCCGCACCTGATTATTAATGCGGGTTTATAACTGCAAGTTTGTGGTTACCAACGGTATTTAAACTTTAAGTGTTATTAATTCTTTTCCCCTAATTATCCGTTAAAATGAAACTATTAACAATAGCATTTTTCTTTCTTATCTCATCGCCTGTTAACTGGCTTGGCGATTTTAGCAAAGCCCAGGCAGAGGCACAGCAATCACACAAATTGATATTAATAAATTTCTCAGGATCGGACTGGTGTGGACCATGCATCAGGCTCCGAAAAGAGATCCTGGAATCCACGGCATTTGAAAACTACGCAGCAGACCATCTTTTATTAGTACGCGCAGATTTTCCGCGCCAAAAGAAAAACCAGCTGAATAAAGACCAGGTAAAGTTAAATGAAGCGCTGGCGGATAAATATAATGCCGAAGGTAAATTTCCATTCACGCTTTTGGTTGATGAACACGGCAAGGTATTGAAGCAATGGGATGGCTACCCTGATGAAACGCCTGAAAAATTTATTGAACAGATAAATCAGTTTGCCAATGGTGCCAACTAACGTTAATGTAGGTACTATTTACAAACGCAGCCTGCGTTTGATGGGCAACCGCTTTGAATTAAGCGTTGTGGCCGATAGCGAGCAATGGGCAAATGACCGGATTGATGATGGAATAGCCGAAATAAGCCGGATTGAAAAGCTGCTTACCACCTTTAGCGAGGATAGCGAAACCAACCAGGTAAATCAAAACGCCGGCATCAAACCCATGCCCGTGAGCCGCGAAACTTTTGAATTGGTAAAACGATCTATCATGATATCAAAAGTAACGCAGGGTGCTTTTGATATTTCGTACGGCTCGATTGACAAGCGGCTATGGAATTTTGATCAGCAAATGACGGCTTTACCCGATGCAGAAACGGCCAGGCAAATGGTTAGGCTTATCAATTACCGCAACATTATATTAAACGATAATGACTGTACTATTTTTTTAGCCGAAAAGGGCATGCGCATAGGCTTTGGCGGGATAGGAAAAGGGTATGCCGCCGAGCGTGCCAAACTGATTATGCAACAACAGGGTGTTACAAGCGGCGTGGTAAACGCATCTGGCGATTTAACAGCCTGGGGTACGCAGCCAAACGGCAACAAGTGGACGGTTGGTATAGCCAATCCCGATGCATCGCAACAAATTTTCTCCTATTTGAGTATATCGGGCCTTGCGGTAGCTACCTCGGGTAACTACGAGAAGTTTATTATGATAGATGGAAAAAAATACTCGCATACTATAAACCCGCGTACAGGGCTGCCAGTTACCGGCATTAAAAGCGTAACCATTATTACCACCAATGCCGAAATTGCCGACGCTATGGCCACGCCGGTAACCATAATGGGTGTACACGCCGGCCTGGATATGATTAACCAGATGAAGGATATTGAGGCTATAGTTATTGACGATAACGACAGGCTTTACACCTCAAAAAATATAAACATTAAATAAATCCCCTATAAAAATGACTAAACAATTGATTAAAGTTACGGCCTGCCTGCTATTGGCGGGCTCGTTTACATCATGTGTTCAACTAAAAGAATACCAAAAAAACAGGATAAACGATTCTGAAATGGCGTTAAGCAACCGTAAAGTTGAAAAAAACGAGCTGAATTTTCAATCGTACCGTGAAAGTGCTTCAGGAGCCAATGCCGGTAAAACCGGCGGCGGTTGCGGCTGTAACTAATCGTTTTCATTCCCTTTCTATTGGTTTCTTAAAACATGAAAAAAATATATTTATCCGTATTAGGGTTTTCCCTGATATGCAGGATGAGTGCGTATGCACAAACATCAAAAGATAGCATTATTCGCCTTAACCCGGGTTTCAGCCTGGCAACATCAACCGGCCAGGATACCAACGCCTACCGGCCGCGCGCTTTGCGGGTTGACGAAGTAAATTTTGTATCCAGCTACTACAATCAAAATGGTAACCACTCGGCCGTAACCGGCGGCATTGGTACCGAAAAAGTAACCGATTTTTCAAATGGTATCGATCTTAAACTGGTTTGGCTAAACAATGCGATGAATAAAAACACGCTATCTGTGGGCCTCGGTATTGATCATCACACTTCTGCTTCAGCAGCTTATGTATCAACAACCGGGGCATCAAATACCGGCGGAAGCAGAATATACCCATCGTTGGATTGGACTGTTGAAAACTCAAAAAAAGGCACCAGTTTTGGTATTGGCACTTACTATTCCAGCGAGTATAACTACAAATCGCTGGGCGCCGACCTCCACTTTTCGGCAAAAACAGCCAATAAAATGGGCGAGTTTGGTGTAAAACTACAAGGCTATTTTGACCATGTAAAGCTGATATATCCATCGGAGTTTATCCCGCAATCAACCACAACGGTTACAACAATTACAACAGCAAGCGGCAATTCATCAAGTTCCGAAAGTGAGGGCAAAGCCAGGATTCCATCAAGCCCAAGAAATACTTATACGGCCTCATTCTCTTATTCACAAATAGTAACATCAAGGTTGCAAATCATGTTCCTGGCCGATGTGGTTACCCAGCATGGCTTTTTAAGCCTGCCATTTCACCGGGTATATTTTTCGAACGGAAAAGATACCATAGAACGATTGCCATCGTCGCGGTTTAAGCTGCCTTTAGGCTTCAGGGCCAATTATTTCCTGGGCGATAATGTTATCCTGCGGTCGTACTACCGCTATTATACCGATAATTGGGGCAGTAAATCAAACACCGCCAATCTGGAAATAGCATACAAGGTTACACCGTTCTTTTCCATATCTCCGTTTTACAGGTACTATACACAAACTGCGGCCAAATACTTTGCGCCTTATGAGCAAAACAGCCCAACGCAGGCATACTTTACCAGTAATTACGAGTATGCAAAGTTCAACAGCCAGTTTTTCGGCGCAGGTTTCAGGATAGCACCGCCAAAAGGTGTGTTAGGCTGGGAAAGTTTACATGAATTGGAACTGCGATACGGCCATTACAAGCAAAATGTGGGTTTGGTATCCGATGTGGTATCGTTAAGCCTTGGCTTTAAATAAAATAATCAAAATTAAAAACCTGGTAAAGTTTTAAATTTTACCGGGCTTTGCCTATTTTGTTCGTCACTATGGAAAACACCGACGACCTTTTTGACAAACCCCTGAGCGACGACCCGGAAGAAAACCTGCGGATGGAAAACGAACTGCTGCGTTTAAAATTGCAGGCCGAATTGGGCGCCGACCCGCACATGATTAACCCTGTTGACCCGGAAATTGAAAATATATTTTTAAAGAATATTTTCGATTTTGAGCATAACTACGCCAACGCCAAACGGGTTAAGGTTTACGATTTATTGGGGCAGCCCGAATTTAAACCGGCAGGCGGATTAACTGATGAACAGGTAGAGGACGCCTTGCAGCAAATTACCGATTTGCTATTGAGCAAGAATATCGTTGTCGATTTTTCTGACGATTTGGACAACCGCACCAAATATGTTTTTATTACCGAAGAGTTGTTTGATCACGAGACTGACGACTTTACAATCCCGGGCATGACAAGCCATTTTGATTATGAAGAGTTTCATCCCAACCATAAAGCTAATATTGAAAACAAGGCCCTGGAGTTTTTATCCAAATGGTTTAAGCAAAGCTTTGACGACCACAGTTGGGTACTGGGCGATTCGTTTGTTGCCCCCGACCGGAAAACCTATAGCAGGACTGAAATAGTACACCAGGTTAACAATATTTTTAACGCTTACACCGCCTTTAACAACGAAGAATATTTTATTTACGACATCGGCTTTCAATTACAACCCGGCTCAAATTCTGGCCTTGGCCATGCCGAGGGATCGGTAAAATATGATGCCGTATTGGAAAACAACGAAACCATTCATTTTGAAGGGCCTTTTAAACTATACTTTTCCCTGGAAGACAATTGGTGGAGCATTTTCCATCTTGTATTCCCCGGGTTTAAATATCCCTGAAAGCAGGCTTTAAGTCGGGAAGTCCGGAAGTCGGAAAGTCAAAAAATTGATGGCTCTGACTTTCGGACTTCCGGACTTTCGGACATTCTGGCTTCAGACTACTCGCTTTCCAGCGTTGTAAAGCACCTGGCGCTTAGCTTAAACGCTGCCTGATTATTATTAACCTCAATGTTGCCTTTTTGGCTAACGTTATGGTCTTTGTCGGTAACGTAAACCTTAAGCCGGGTAACAGATGCCGGTAAGCCCTTTAAATAAACTTTACGTGCCGCACTGTTATTTACCATGTGGATAACGTATTTGCGCTTGCCTGCATCGCCCAAAGCCGCGCATGATATGGCAGGGTTATCAACAGTAACCGCCAGCGCTTTCAGGCCGGCCGGGGTTGATGCCAGCTGCTTTAGCTGCCAAAAACGCTGTGTTGGTTTCAGGGGCTCGTTATTGCCAAAAATACCGCCGCCGCTCAATGGCGAATAATCTGCCGTGAGCTGCCATTGCAAAATAGATAAGGGCTGGCATATAGCCAACAGCCGGGTGTACAGGTTAATCTCTTCAAGCGCGTATGATTGCTCTTCAAAGTAAGCCGGGTACTCCCATGCGGCGGCATCAATACTACCTTCGCCAACCAAAAGGGGCAGGTTTAGTTGGGTAGCGGCATCGGCCCATTTTTGTAGTGTTGGGGTATCCCAGCCGCGCCAGGAGTGAAACGATACCGCGCCGATGTATGGCCTGGCTTCCGGATCATTCATGGCCGGGTAAATAAATTTGTAGGTGGTGGCATCTGAGTTATCGCCCAGCAGCAATTTGGTTTTTAGTCCTTTATCGGCAAAATATTTACCCAGGCCTTTTATCAGTGCCAGGTGTTCCTCGCCGGTTTGGCGAATATTGATACCCAGGTCCGATTCATTAAACGAAAAGTAAGTAACCTCAACGCCGTAATGGTTTTTGAGGTAGATGATGTAATCGGTAATTGATTTGTAAATCTGCTGCGTGTTATCATTATTAAGCGGGTTGCCCCAAACGCCATCCGGTGTAGGGCGGTACTTTAGCTTACCAACAACCGCCCATTGCGGCGGCGCCCATGCCGTTAATACCACAGGCATATTCATTTGCCCCAGCCGTTGCGCCATCTCCATCGACTGTTTGACGTGGTTATTCAGTTTACCACTATCGGCCACAGCTACAGGATCGGTGCTGATATCGGGTTGCCAATCGCGCCAGGGCATCTCAACCCGGCCCCAGGCTACGCGCAGGTTTTTCAAACAATAGTCTATCACCTGCGGGTCGGTTTTGGCATTTTGCAGACGGAAGTTGCCACCCAGCCCGGCAAATTCACGGCCCTGTACGGCGGTATCCAGCTGCATAGTTGCATCGGTGTTATCAATATCGCCGGCCACTTTAATCTCGAAGGTTTTCTCAAATAAATCGCCCTTTTTAAGCGTGCCTTCGCAAATTGGAAAGTACAGCTGGATGTATTTTAAATCTTCGCTTTGCGGCCTTATAATAAGCGCAGCCTCATTGGTAGTGATGCTGAATTGTTGCCTGGGCGATTTAAAGTTAATGCCCTTAGCCGTTACAGTAGGCATATCATCTTTAAGTACTTCAGTGGCCATGGCCTGGTCTTTTAGTGTAACCTGGCTGGCTGCGTACACCGCCTTGGGCAACCGCAGGCCCAGGTAAACGCCTATGATGCTGGTATCCCTGCGTACATTGCATATGATGTTTATTTTGATTTTACCCTTGCCTACGTCGGTAACAGTTTCGGTAAATACCAGGCTATCAATAGCTGTATTTACGATTTCAACATTGCCCTCCCGTTTAAACTTCGGCCGTTGATGTTCCTTTGCTGTCGCGTTTATTTTGTGCCAGCTGTTGCCAACCACATCAATACTGGTGTTAAAAGCCATTAGCTGGCCTTTTACGCGAATGCCGTTGAGGTTGCCATAGGGCATCAGTTCGGCCTGGGCCTGGCTTTTTTGGACAGCAAGCGTGCAGATAGCAGCCAGGAAAAAGATGGCTTTGGTTATATATCCCGAATGTTGATGAGTCATGATGTTATTAAACTATTTGAATATTGGTTTGATCAGCGATTTTGGATCAGGCAAATTTCGCTAACCTGTTTAAAATAGATTGTCCAATATAGTTCAATAAACACGGCATCATGGCTATCGGTTTATTTTGTATCAGCTTTTATCAAATGAATACCAGTTGGGCCAACTGCCTACCATTCAAACGAGAGGATTTCCTCACTATCTATAAGCCATTGATTAAACGAAGCAAGGTTTTTCTCCCGCCCGGATATTTCAAACTCCAGGATGGTTTGTACGTCCTTACGTGAAGTTTTCATTTTAACTATTTTCAGCTTAAGCGGGGTTACCTGGTTGTACAAGGTACTTAACTGGCAGGCGTTTTTAAAAACCAGCCGGTAGTGGCGGTGTTCAAATTTATTATCTATCCAAATCTGTATAAAATCAAGGGCGTACAATACAAACAGGGTGGCCACCAGTGAAACGCCGGCAAGGGCAAATTCGCCAATACCTAAAAGCATCCCTAAGGCCGCCGATATCCATATAGATGCCGCCGTGGTAATTCCCGATACAGACGAGTTATTACGAAAAATTACCCCTGCACCAATAAAGCCCACACCGGTAATAATGTTGGCCGCAATCCGGTCGCGGTTGGTTTCAACTCCCAGCATATAGGAACATATGGTAAAAACAGTTGCACCAAGGCAAATCAATGCCAACGTTCTGAACCCCGCAGATTTACCCCTGATCTCCCGCTCCAGCCCAAGAATACAGCCGGTTATAATGGCCAAAAACAGTTTTAATATTTCGTGGCCATATATGTTATGGTTAGGGTTCAGCAAAATGGTACTATAAAAATTCATGTATAACAGGAATTGGTTTGGCTGTTTAATAACAGCCTGTTAGCAATAATAAAAATAAAAATTTGGCACATTAAACTTACAACAAATACCGGGTATATTTTAGCAATGTCAAATCCATTCAAAAAACCATCGTTCATCAAGTAATAGGCTTGCTTCATGTAAAATAATATAGCCATCGGCTTTCTTTATCTTTTTTAGCGGTGTAATTCATTAACCAACAAAAAAAGATAACCGTTATGAAAACCCATTTCCGCCCCGAAGAGGCGTTAAACCCTGAAGCCAATAACGACGGTATTGACCGTCGCGGGTTCCTGGAATGTATGGCCTGGGCAGGTACCGGCGTACTCTGGATGATGACCGGCGGCATCCTGAAATCATACGGCATGAGCCAGATGATTGATAAAACTTCAGGCGGCCTCAAAAAAGGCTTGCTGATGCCCAAATCCGATTTTAGCTTTGTGCAGATTAGTGATAGCCACATCGGCTTTGCCAAACCGGCCAATACAGATGTGGTCGGTACGCTAAACGCAGCCATCGGCAAAATCAATACAATGCCAGTAGCGCCATCCTTTGTGCTGCACACCGGCGATTTATCGCACCTGGCACAGGCCGAAGAGTTTGACACGCTGGAACAATCGTTAAAAGCGGTAAAAACCGAAAAAATATTTTACGTTCCCGGCGAGCATGACGTAACCGACAACGGCAAACTTTACCTGGAGCGTTATGGCAAAGGTACGCTGGGCGATGGCTGGTACAGTTTCGATTCGCATGGGGTACATTTCATCGGCCTTGTAAATGTTACCAATCATATTGATGGCGGGCTGGGGTATATTGGTGCTGCCCAGTTAAAATGGTTGGAGAACGACCTGAAGCCACTAACCAACAGCACACCAATAGTGGTTTTTGCACACATCCCGCTTTGGGCCATTTACCCGGCCTGGGGCTGGGGAACTGATGACAGCGCACAGGCTTTGGCGCTGCTCAAACGCTTTGGCTCGGTATCGGTTTTAAACGGACACATCCACCAAACCATTCAAAAGGTTGAGGGCAATATAACCTTCCATACCGCATGCTCCACCGCTTTCCCGCAGCCAGCACCGGGCACCGCACCTTCGCCTGGTCCTTTGAAGGTACCTGCCGAAAAGTTGCGCAGCATGTTGGGCTTAACTACCGTAAATTATGTTGAGCATAACCACTCACTGGCCATTACCGATACGCCATTGATTGAGGCCGATAAAATAGAGGAACATCAATAGGCATGAAAAAGATAATTTTATTGTTGCTGATACTTTGCGGGGTAAACATCACGTACGCGCAATACAAACCAGTAAACCAGGGATCGTCATTAAAATTTACCATTAAAAACCTGGGCTTTGATGTCGACGGATCTTTCGGCGGCCTGGATGGGGTTATAAATTTTGATCCTGACAATGCGGATGCAGCGAATTTTGATGTTACGGTTGATGCGGCAACGGTTAACACAGATAACAACCTGCGCGATGAGCATTTAAGGGGCGATAGCTACTTCGATGTTAAAAATAATCCTAAAATAAGGCTGCTATCAACAAAAGTAACCGGCAAAAGAGGCACCTATCTGCTAACCGGCAAACTAACTATTAAAGGTAAAACCCAGGCAATAGCGTTCTCTTTTACAACAGCACCCTACGCAGGTGGCTACCAATTTAAAGGCTCATTCAAAATAAAGCGCAAGGATTTTGGCATTGGCGGCACAAGCACCATTGCCGACGAACTGGATGTTAACCTGGATGTGTTTGCAAAAAAAGGGTAACAGTTTTATACCAAATTCAAATGAAAATAAACCGGAAGTTTATAGCCGTTATTGCATTGGCCGCTATAGTAAGTGTTACTGTGGCCGCAACTGATAAAATCCCGGATACACCCCAATACACCAATTTAAAAGTGCTGCCAAAAAACATAAGTTCCAAAGAACTGCAGGGCATTATGGCCGACGATTTTGACGACGGCCTTGGGGTAAGTTGTGGTTTTTGCCACGCCGGTAATAAAGATGGCCACGGGCTTGATTTTGCCAGCGATGCAAAGCCCGAAAAACAGATTACGCGCACCATGATGCGCATGACCCTTGGTATCAACAAAAAATATTTAAAAGTAAAGCATCCTGAAATTGGCAATGCTACGCTGATTGTATCTTGCACCACCTGTCATAAAGGGCAGGCCTTTCCCGATGGTGCGGAACCTAAATAACCAATCGATTTTTTTTGTACATCATATTAACGTACTTTAATAAACAAATCCGGGCGTATACCTTGAAAACCAGCAAAACAATATATCACCTTACATTTTGGGTACTGGCGTACCTGTCCTGGGTATTTATCTTCAGGAACGGTACGCTGGTATTTACACATGCTATTACCATCCAGTTTTGCTACCTGTTGTTTATATCGGCAAATTACTATTTCAACGCGCTGTATACCATTCCGCAATTGCTTAATAAAAAACGGTATGTAAAATTCGGCCTGTGTTTTTTAGGGGGGATTGTTGTTACGGCGCTCATGAGGGTACCGGTATCAATAGCTGTTATTACCTACGTTTTCAAGGTAAAAAACACCAGGTTTAGTTTTCCCGGCATTTTTTTAGATTCGTTTGTCAATATTTTCTTTTGGGTGGCCTGCATCCTGGCGGCGCACCTGGTTATCGAAAAAATACGGTCGCAATTGTATATCGAACAGATTGAAAAAGAAAAGGCCACCAACGAACTTAATTTTTTACGGGCGCAGTTTAACCCGCATTTCCTGTTCAACTCCATCAACTCTATTTACGGGCACATTGATAAATCAAACAAAGATGCCCGCGAAATGCTGCTGGTATTTTCAGAAATGTTGCGTTACCAGCTGTATGAATGCAATGTTGAACAAATAGCCCTTGACAGCGAAATTAACTACATACGCAATTACATAGCCATACAAAGGGGCCGCATTGATGAGCGTATAGTCGTTTCTTTTTGTGCCGATGGTATAAACGGGCAAATTAACGTAGCGCCGCTGCTGTTCATTACTTTTATAGAAAATGCTTTTAAATATGTTGGGTTTAATGAGGATAGGCAAAATCAGGTCAGCATTGGCCTGCAATACCAAAATAGCAACCTGGTATTCCATGTGTTTAACACTAGAGATACCTTTGTGAATCAAACCGAAAAGTCATCAGGCCTGGGGATTGCCAATACAAAGCGCCGGCTTGAAATTTTATATCCCGGCAGGCACCATCTCCAAATTGTTAATACCGATACTGATTATGAGGTAACCTTAACCCTGTTTAATGTATGACGCTTAACTGCCTTATTATAGATGATGAACCCATTGCACGCAAACTGCTGCAGGAGTATATTGAAGAGATTGATTTCCTGGTGTTGGTTGGCGCGGCCGAAAACCCGTTGAAGGCAACGGCGATGATAAATGAGCTGGATGTTGACCTGGTGTTCCTGGATATTAATATGCCAAAAATGAACGGGCTTCAGTTTCTTCGCTCGGCCAACAACCTCCCCATGGTAATCATGACTACGGCATACGGGCAATATGCGCTGGATGGCTTTGAGCTGGCAGTGGTTGATTACCTGGTAAAACCATTTTCGTTAGATCGATTTTTAAAAGCATCACAAAAAGCCCTGGAGTTAAAATCATTAAGGCAAAAACAACTTACCCCGGTTAAAACGGAGCCCGACCATTTTTATGTTAAATGCGATGGCAAAATTGAGCGTGTGTTGTATGACGATCTGATTTATGTGGAGGCTATGGCCAATTACGTAGTGCTGTATACCATCCCCAAAAAACTGGTGGTTTATTTAACTATCAAGAGTATCCAGGAAAAACTCCCTGCCGAAAGGTTTTTACAGGTACACAAAAGCCATATTGTTAACCTTAAAATGATTAACACCATTGAAGGCAATATGCTTAACCTGGGCAGCGCCAGGGTAACCATAGGCCAGCGTTTTTATGACGAAGTAATGGACAGGATTTTAAAAGGGAAGTATTTTAAAAGATAAAAAGCCGCCTGTCTTATTCCGTCCGATCAGACTATTTTTAAAACCTTTATAGCTATTTTAAGTTCATGACTGTACCGACATTTGATATACAATATCAAAACAAAAAAAACATGAACACTATATTAGCTCCATACACCCAAAAAACACTTCAGTTAAAAAACCACCTGGTAATGGCTCCCATGACGCGTAGCCGGGCCATTGGCAATATCCCTAATGATTTAATGGCCGAATACTACCACCAGCGCAGCGGCGCGGGCCTTATTGTTACCGAGGGCATATCGCCATCGCCCAATGGTTTGGGTTACGCACGTATCCCCGGCATCTTTAGTGGTGAACAGGTTGAGGGCTGGAAAAAAGTTACCGGCGCGGTACATGCAGGTAACAGTAAAATATTTGTACAACTAATGCATACAGGCCGCATAGCCCACCAGGCCAATTTGCCAGCGGGGGCTACCGTAGTAGGCGTATCTGCAATAAAAGCGGCAGGCCAGATGCATACCGATAGCATGGGAATGCAGGATTACCCAATTCCTGTAGCCCTTACTACCGAAGCTGTTAAAGCAACCATTGCAGAATATGTACAGGCCGCTAAAAATGCCGTAGAAGCAGGCTTTGACGGCGTTGAAGTACACGGCGCCAACGGCTACCTGGTTGAACAGTTTTTAAACCCCAACATAAATAACCGTACCGACCAATATGGAGGCGACTATAAAGCCCGCGCTTCGTTTGCGCTGGAAGTGGTGCAGCAAATTGCCGATGCTATTGGTAAAGAAAAAGTAGGTATCCGTTTTTCCCCCTTCTCAACCCTTGGCGATTTGCAGGAGTATGATGCCGATGAAGTACACAATACCTATGTCTACCTGGCGCAGGAGTTAAACAAAATAGGTATCACTTATATTCATATCGGTTTTTCGCCAAAAATCCCACAGAAAACATTTGATGCTATCCGTACCGCGTTTACAGAAACCATTATACTTTGTAACGGCAATACACCCGCCACAGCGGCCGATACCTTAGCCAAAGGCTTTGCCGATGTACTTGCATTTGGCCGCCCGTTTTTGGCTAACCCCGATTTGGTGACCCGTATGGAGCAAAACGCCCCTTTGAATGAGGTTGATTTTACAACTTTATATACTCCGGATGCTCATGGCTATACCGATTACCCGGTAATGGCTGTGGCCTGATGTTGGCGGGCAATACTTATCTTACATTTATCTATTTTTAGTTGACGATGGAAAACACACAAAAAACAGTAACGTTTGTTGGCCCGGAAGAAGGGCAAGGGATTGCCATGGCAGGCAACTCGTACCGGGTAGTGATATCGGGCAGGCAAACCGATGGTGAATACGCGTTGATAGATATGCTGGTACCACCGGGGGGCGGCCCTATACCGCACGCCCACCCCGATGTACAGGAAAGTTTTTACGTTGTTGAAGGCGAGGTTGAGGTAAAATCTGAAGCGGGCAATTATATTGCGGGAAAAGGTTCGTTTGTGAATATACCTTACGGGGGTATTGTTCATTGTTTCCGCAATAAATCCAACCAAATGGCTCATTTGCTTTGCACGGTAATGCCCGCCGGTATGGAAGATTTTTTTACGGAAGCGGGCGAACCCGCACCTTTTGGTACATTTTTACCTTTGCCGCCAATGACCAACGAGCTAAAAAGCAAAATGGGTGCATTGGCCGAAAAATACGGACAAAAGATGTTTCCGCCGGATTATCTGGATAAATAGGCCTCATTTTGTGATGCTGAGTTGTAAAGTTCTGAAGGAGGAAATCACATTCAAAAATAAAAGACTGTCGTCCTGAGGCACGAAGGATCTATTGGCGAGCTTTTCTATCGGTCATGCACAGCTGATAGATCCTTCGTGCCTGCCATTGACACATTTGCAAATATCTGATTATCAATTGTGAAAAAAGGGTCATTTGCAATGCGATCATTTGTGCGCAAATAAAGGTTACTCAGGATGACAGGAAAATTGGATATGTCATGGGTACGATCGAAGAATCTATCCGCGAACTTTTCTATTGGTCATGTACGGCTAACAGATTCTTGGTACCTCAGAATGACAGAAAATCAGGCAATAAGCTATTCAATAACAACCGTTTAAATATATTTTATGCCGATAGAATTTGAATTTGAAGTAGGCAAAGGTTTTCATTTTGGCCTGGCTTTTGCCGGGCGTTTTGGTGCCCAAATAACCCATAACCGGGTAACGCTGCCCGAATCAATTGGCGAGGGTTTTATACAGGAAGTATTCCTGAATAACGGCCTGTCGCTGTGCATCCATCGGTATTGGCTTAAGGATGATCTTGTTTTGCGCCGCCTGGCAGCTTCATCATCAACCATGCTCACCTTAAAGTTTGATTGCAGGCGCATCCCGGTGGAGGAGGCCGACCTACCGCACGGGCCTTTATTTACAGGCAGCAACGGCTGCGAGGTTGAACTGGGTACCGGCAACTTTTTTTCGGAATTAATTGTTCCGGCCAATCAGCATGTTAATTTCCTGGTCATTGGTGCATCCCGCCAAACACTCATCAATACTTTGGATTTGCAGGAGGCCAGCTGCCCCATAGCATCGCTGTTGCAGGAAAGCCCATCGTTTGTGCTGCATGAGGTAATGACTTTAGAGATGGAACGCGCGCTAAAACAATTAAGCCGAATTGACGAAACTACCACCCTGGCCACACTGCTTTACAAAAACAAGGCCGAAGAACTCATATACCTGCTGTTCAGCAAGCTGATGCACCGTGCCGAAACCGCTTCTATCACGGTAGACCAGGCCGATGCCGAAAAGATATACAAACTGCGGGCCGCCATTTTATCCGACCTTAGCTTAACCCCGCAGCTTCCCGAGTTATCGGGCAAGATAGGTATCGGCCTTACCAAAATGAAACAGCTTTTCCGGCAGATTTTTGGCGATAGTATTTATAACTATTACCAGTCGGCCCGGATGAACGAGGCCGCCCGTTTGCTGGCTATGCAATCCGTATCCGAAACCGGCTACCAGCTGGGCTTTACCAATTTGAGCCATTTCGGGCGCTTGTTTGAAAGGCACTTCCAGGTAAAACCCAAGCGATATAAAGATGGATTGGCGTTGAGATAAACTTATTACGGGTATAGCCGAGGATATGATTTGCAGAAACCGTATCAACTAAACCAATTTAGCTGTTATATTAGCAATCTCAAAAACATCAGCTTTATTATGAAAACGGGTATTTATCATAAAATCTTTTTAACTGCGGTGACAATAGCCGCTATGGCTGTGCCGGCTCGGTATGCTTTGGCCCAGGATAAAAAAACATCAGGCAACCCGGTTGTTGAGGGCTGGTACGCTGATCCGGAGGCTAAAATTTTCAACAAGCAATATTGGCTATATCCAACTTACTCGGCTAAATATAACGAGCAGGTTTTCATGGACGCCTTCTCATCTCCCGACCTGGTACATTGGACCAAACACCCCCACATTGTTGATACCACCGGCGTAAAATGGGTTCGGCGGGCGCTTTGGGCGCCTGCCGTTACCGAAAAAGGCGGTAAATATTATATCTTCTTCGGCGCAAACGACATCCAGAACAATAACGAAAAAGGCGGCATCGGCGTAGCCGTAGCCGATAACCCGGCAGGCCCGTTTAAGGATTACCTGGGCAAGCCGCTGATAGACCAGATTATTAACAAAGCCCAGCCTATAGATCAGTTTGTTTTTAAGGATGATAACGGCCAGTACTATATGATATACGGTGGCTGGGGCCAGTGCAATATTGTAAAACTAAAAGACGACTTTACCGGCGTGGTACCTTTTGAGGATGGCGTTACCTACAGGAAAATAACCCCCGAGGGCTATGTAGAGGGACCGGTAATGTTTAAACGCAAAGGCAAATACTACTTTATGTGGAGCGAAGGCGGTTGGACAGGCCCCGATTACCGGGTAGCTTACGCTGTAGGCGATACCCCATTCGGTCCGTTTAAGCGGATAGCTACTATTTTAAAACAGGATGCCAGTATTGCTACCGGCGCGGGCCACCATTCGGTTATTAACGTGCCTGGCACCGATGAATGGTATATTGTATACCACCGCCGACCATTGACCGAAACCGACGGCAACCACCGCGTAATGTGCATTGATAAAATGTACTTTGATAAAGATGGCATGATACAGCCGGTGAAGATTACCAACGAAGGAGTTGCGGCGAGGGAGATAAAATGATTTGAAGATGTCTGAATCAGAATTTTCAGAATTAAAGAATGCCCAGAATTATTACAGTATTGAATTTACAGGATTTTGTTAATTCTAAAATCCTGTAAATTCTGATTCTGACAATTACTTCAACTTACTCAAAGCCGCTTTCACCCTCGGTATCAGCTGCTCAATATCCTCCAGTGTGCTTGCACCTACTGATGCACGGAACCAGTTAACCGAATCATCGGTACCGAATGCCGAAAATGGCACCAGGGCCACTTTAGCTTCTTTGATGAGGTAAAAGTTAATATCGGCCGAGTCCTTTAATACCTTACCATCTGGCGTGGTCTTGCCGGTGTAATCGATTTTAAGGGTAAGATATATTGCGCCCATAGGCGTTATCGAATCTACCTGGAAACCTTCGGCTTTCAGTGCCTGGAAACCTTCGTGCAGGGTTGTTAAGCTGGCGCGGATTTTTCCTTTCAAATCATCCAGGTAGGTATCTACAGCGGCGGTATCGGTAATAAAATGAGCCATGGCAACCTGCTCGGCCTTTGGCGACCATGCCCCCATGTGGCCAACAATGGCTTTCATGTTATCAATAATGTTTGCAGGGCCAAAACCCCAACCCACACGTACGCCTGTCGAGGCAAAACATTTGGATGCGCCATCAACAAATACGGTATATGGCCTTAATTCGGGGCGTAAAGTAACCGGATCGTAATGTTTAAAATCGCCGAAGGTTAATTGCGAATATATTTGATCGTAAAGCAGGTACAAAGGCTTTTCGCCGGCTGCGCGTTTTTTGTTTTCGGCAATTACCAGGTCGCAAATCTCTTCCAGGTCTTTTTTATTAAACATGGTGCCTGTAGGGTTCAGGGGCGAGCAAAGTGCCAGTAAAGTTGCGCCTTTTAAATGCGGTGCAATTTCATCAGCCGTAGGCATAAAGTTGTTTTCGGGTTTGGTTTCTACAATAACTGCATTTGCACTGGTTAAGTCGCTGTAGTGATTATTGTTCCATGACGGTGCCGGAAAAACCACCTTATCGCCCGGATCAACCAGGGCCAAAAAGGTTGAATAGATCAACGGACGCGAGCCGCCCGAAATCAATATCTCATTAGCTTTATAATTTAAGCCCATGCGGCTGTTTAAAAATGCCGATACACTTTCGCGCAGGTTAAGCATACCATCAGCCGGCGGATAATTAGTTTGGTTGTGGTTATAAGCATCAACAATACCGTCTTTTAAATCGGCAGGGATGGGGTAAATATTGGAGTCGAAATCGCCAATAGTTAGGTTGGCAATATTTTGCCCCTGGCGTTTTAATTCATTTATCTCGCCCGCAATCTTAATGATCTCCGAGCCGCGTAAATTTTGAGCTAATTTAGAAACACTCATGTTGTGGATTTTATGAGTGGCAAATATAGGGGGAAAAAGGTGAAAGGCTAAAGGTTAAAGGCGAAAGGTGAAAAAAGTAAAAGTCGAAAGGCAAAAGGTGGTTATTAGGGGGTCAGGCTAAAATGGCCTCAAAACAAAAAAGCGAAAAGCTAATCCATTCAGGTCGCTTTTCGCTTCTATATATGGGCAAAAAACCTTTTACCTTTCGCCTTTATCCTTTTACCTTCTATAAATATGCTTTCCTTAGCCTGATGATATGCATCCAGTGCATTACTTTCATTACAGGGTAAACCGGGTCAATCTCGAACCATTTGGCGCCGAAGTTGGCACGGTTAGGGCGTTTGTGGTGGTTGTTCTGGAACAATTCGCCAAGCATTAAAAAATCAAACGGGGTAGTGTTTTTTGATTTGTCGCCGTTATCAAAATTGGCATAACCATATTTATGACCGCACCAGTTAACAATAGCGCCATGTATTGGGCCCATTAAAAAATGAACCGGAATTAACAGGTACATCCACCATTGGGTAGCGAATACAACATAAAAAGCAACATATAACACACCAAAGGCTATGCGCGATACCATTGACGAACCAATGTAATCAACCGTACGCCATTCGGGAATGTTCCCTTTAAAACGTTCTTCAGGATCTTTCAGCCTTTTTTCGTGCATGCGGTAACTTTTGGCGGTGTACACCATCATCTGGAAAACATCCCTGAAAAAATGTGGCGAATGCGGGTCTTTCTCCGTATCGCTGTAAGCGTGGTGCTCACGGTGCATAATTGCATAGGCACGCGGGTTTAAAAACGATGAACCCTGACAAATAAATGTCAGCAGATAAAATGTACCCTCAAAAAATTTATTGGTAGTGAACATTTTATGAGACGCATACCTGTGTAAAAAGAACGTTTGGAAAAAGAGCGACAGGAACCAGTGCCCGATGAAGAAAATTATTATTACCACTGAATTAGAATGATTAGAATGAACTGTTATTTATAATCTTTCCAAAGATACGATTAAAACGCATAAAAAGTTTTAACCTGTTTTTTTTTGAAACTATTCTATATCCAATAAAAGCTGCTCATGTATGCAAAAACCGCCTTTTTGGTTAAAATATTTATTTTGCTCACTTACTGTATTTCAAATTGTTGGGCTGGCAGCCGGTATCATTGCAGCCTGTAGTTAAAATCTTCGCAGATGGTAACTGCCATTATTTCATCAACATCATAATTGCCGGCTAACCAGGTTAGCTTCAGTTTATTTTGGGATGGCGTGCCGGTAATTACCCGTAACGGTTGTGGCGGATTATACTCAGCCCGGCAGCAGGGCTCCCTTCTGGCCGGCTACTATCAAGCACGCTGCGTGTTCAACTTTTCTTTGTATCTATAATAATTATGTCAGCACCAAAATACGCATGGGCTTGCCGCGGGGATATGGTTTAAGTTTTATGGTTGGGTGATTAATTTAGTTAAATACCAATAAAATGTAACAAACTTATTACATTTTTTATGGCTTTTGCACCCTCCGGGGTAATCAATATCCTAATTTTTTAGCTTTCACATGCTTTATCAGGCGCTATCTGGCACTACACCAACATCATTTCCAGTTCTTAATCAGTACGTTTATCCGGGCTAAAACCATCTTCATCAATAAACCGTCATTATTGCCGGTTTAATTTAATCAGGGCATAAAATATTTTAGTAAAATACCGTTTTTGGGGGTATAACCTTTTAATTTAAGGTTCCGTATAAAGCATATCGATTTTAAGCGTATTATGACAATTAACACAAAATCCGTTAGTGTATTATTGGTTGATGATGATGAGATAAACAACTTCATCTCCATTAAATTAATAAAGAAAGCTTTATTAAACACCGAGATCATGGCTTGTTTAAACGGTAAGTTTGCTATTGAGCAGTTATCTGAAATACAACAAAAAGACCCGGCTAAACTGCCCGATTATATTTTGCTTGATATTAACATGCCCATTATGAATGGCTGGGAGTTTTTGGACGAATACAAACGTTTAAATCTCGATCCGCTGGGCAAAAGCAAAATCTTTATTATTTCATCATCAGTATTCAGTAACGATATTAACAAAGCGCGCTCATACCCGCTGGTAAAAGATTTTATCAGCAAACCATTAAACGTCGAAAAAATTAAAGAGCTTTTTGAAGTTCAGCCACAAGACTAAGCCGGCGTTACCTTAAAGTGTTCGCCGCCATCATCGCTGCTTACATTGCCAATAGCAATTGTTTTGGCATGATAAAACAGGCAGGTCCATCCTTCTTCGGATGCTAATTTTCCATATTCCTGGCGCAGCTCCATTGCCTTACGCCCATCCATATCATATTTAGCTATAAACTTTCGTATCAGTTGCTCAGGCTCAGGTAATTCGTCGCCGCCAAACAGCGCTTTTGAGCCTTCTATATCTATCCAGAATACCTGGTGATTGGGGCAATGCCCGCCGGATAATTCATAACGGATACCCGGAAGCAATTCGCCGCTGCCCTCTACAAACATAATATCTACTGCACCGTCAAGGGCTTCAAAAATCTCTTTATGGTATGATGATGATTTGCCGGTAATGCCAAACTCCCACTCCCCTTTTTGTATCACGTGCCTGGCCTGCGGAAAGCTGGGCTGCAGCTTGCCATTACGCTCCACAACCAAACCGCCCGAGTGGTCATAATGCAGGTGCGACATGAGCACCAGTGTTACATCGTCCGGATCAAATCCCGCATTGCGGATGTTTTGATGCAGGATAAGCTCATCGCGGGTATCTTTAAAACCAAGGCCGGTATCCAGCACAATAAGGTGGTGGCTGGTTTTTATCAGGAATGGGTTTACATGGATGAACAATGAACCCGGGCGGTCCCTGAAATTGTCGGTTTCGGGATTAAAAGGGATAAATTTTTTAGTCGAATCAACTGAATATGAGCCTTCTCCTAACGCGAAAATTTCCATAGCTGCGATGTATCAGATTTTGAATGTAACTTTGGCCGTTTAAATACCAAAAAAATATATTTACTGTTATAAAAGCTGCAAAGATATGAATAAACGTTGGGCGATAAGGGATAATGCCGATGAGGATTTGGTACGCAAATTATCTGCCGAACTGAATATTGATACCGTTTTAAGCAGCCTGTTGGTACACAGGGGGATAAGTGATTTCGAGAGCGCCAGGTACTTTTTCAGGCCCGATCAGCGGCACCTGCACGATCCTTTTTTGATGAAGGATATGGAGGAAGCCGTTATACGTATTGAAACCGCCATTGCCGCCGGCGAAAAGATACTGGTTTATGGCGATTACGATGTGGATGGTACAACCGCTGTTGCCACTGTTTACAGCTTTTTTAACAAGCAGTATAAAAACATGGAATATTATATTCCAGATAGGTATAAAGAGGGCTATGGCATATCAACCCAGGGGATTGATTATGCTGCACAAAATGGCTTCAGCCTTATTATTGCACTTGACTGCGGCATTAAATCGGTTGATAAAATTGACTACGCCAATACCCTGGGGATAGATTTTATAATTTGCGACCATCACCTGCCCGGAGCGCAGCTACCCGCCGCCGTAGCGGTGCTTGATCCCAAACGCGCCGATTGCGAATATCCTTACAAAGAATTATCGGGTTGCGGTATTGGCTTTAAGCTGATACAAGCTTATGCCGAAAAAAACGGGATCCAATTTGAAGCGGTAGCGCAATACCTTGACCTGGTCTGCATCAGCATATCCTGCGATATTGTACATATTACCGGCGAGAACCGGGTGCTGGCACACTTTGGCCTGCAAAAAATAAATACCGACCCGTGCATTGGTGTAAAAACGCTGATTGAGGTTGCCGGCAAAACACCCGGAAACTTAACTATATCTGACGTAGTGTTCCTGATAGGCCCACGGATAAACGCCGCCGGGCGTATTGACGATGCCAAACACGCCGTTGAATTGCTGATAGCTTGTGATGAAAACGTGGCCAGGGCAAAAGGCCTCATGATAAACACCCGCAATACCGAGCGCAAAGGGCACGACCTTACCATTACCGACCAGGCGCTTGATATAATAGATGGCGACGAAGTGCTGATAGGCCGAAAATCAACCGTGGTATTTAACAAAGATTGGCACAAAGGCGTTATTGGTATTGTGGCATCGCGCCTTACCGAAAAATATTACCGCCCCACCATTGTGCTTACCCAATCAAACGGGCATGTGGCCGGTTCGGCACGTTCTGTTTTGGGATTTGACCTTTACGAGGCGCTTTGCGAGTGCAAGGATCTGCTTATCCAGTTTGGCGGGCACAAATACGCGGCGGGCTTAACCCTATTGCCCGAAAACGTAGAAGCTTTTAAGGATAGGTTTGAAGAAGTGGTGAGCGCTACAATATCGCCAGAACAATTGATTCAGCAGATACAAATTGATGCCGAATTACGTTTAAGCCAGATAGAACCGAAATTTTTCAGGATACTGAACCAGTTTGCGCCTTTCGGGCCCGAAAATATGGCGCCGGTTTTCATAAGTAAAAATGTGTATGTTAGCGGTAACGCAGGCCTGGTGGGGCAGGCACATATTAAAATGGCCGTAATGCAGGAAGGTACGGCGGCGTTTGATTGTATTGCCTTTAACCACGGCGAATACCTGCCGCAATTAAAGCCAGGCGTGCCCTTTGATATTTGCTACAGCATTGAAGAAAACATTTGGCGTGAGAGGAGAAGCATACAGTTGAACATAAAGGGGATAAGGTTTTAAAGGCAAAATTAAAAATTCAAAGTCAAAAATTTTGGCTGGAGGAATGACACACGAAAATAAAAGACTGTCATGCTGAGGAACGAAGCATCTATTCGCGAACTTTTCTATCGGTCATGCATAGCTGATATCCTTCGTTCCTCGGGATGACAAAAAAGCATCACCTGGGAAATGATAGATTTGTTGATGAACATTCTGTCGGCAATGCATGTCGGCGAAGACTCACCCCGACGAGGCTACGCCCGTCTGCCCCTCTCTCCGACTGCGTCGCATAGAGGGGCGAAAAAAATAAATATGGGGTTTACCCTCTTCGCGGCGTAAGCCGGAGAGAGAGTCGGCCAGCGAAGCGGTGCCGGAGTGAGTCGTGACCAGCGTTCAGGCCGGAGTAAAACGCGTTAGGGATTGAAGTGGATACCGGCCCGTGACTAAGGCCTGCAGGCGTATGAACAAAAAGCCCGGCCGAAGGAACGCCCGGGTTAAAGTCAAAATTAAAAAGTCAAAAGTCAAAAATTTTGGCCGGAGGATTATAGATATAGGTGGAAAGCAAAGGTAAAGCGACAGGTTTTTACTTTTGAATTTTGACTTTTGAATTTGAAAACGTATAAGTTGAAAGCAGAGGTAAAGCGACAGGTTTTTACTTTTGAATTTTGACTTTTGAATTTGAAAAATGATACTACGAGCAGAAAATTTAGTAAAAAAGTACAAACAGCGTACCGTTGTTAACGATGTATCGTTTGATGTGGCGCAGGGCGAAATTGTGGGTTTGCTGGGGCCGAATGGCGCCGGTAAAACTACTTCGTTTTACATGATAGTTGGCTTGATAAAGCCTAACGAAGGCACTATTTTTCTGGATGATAAGGATATAACCCAGGACCCCATGTACCGCCGCGCGCAAAAAGGCATAGGCTACCTTGCGCAGGAAGCGTCGGTATTTCGCAAACTGACGGTTGAGGATAACATTAAAGCGGTGCTGGAGATGGGCGGCATGCCTAAAGACAGGCAAAAAGACAAACTGGAAGAACTGATTGACGAATTTAGCCTGCACAAAGTGCGCAAAAACCGGGGCGACCTGCTATCCGGCGGAGAGCGTCGCCGTACGGAAATTGCGCGTGCACTGGCAGCCGAACCTAATTTTATTTTGCTGGATGAGCCCTTTGCCGGGGTTGACCCGATTGCGGTAGAAGAGATACAGGCGATGGTAGCCAAGCTTAGGCACCGCAACATAGGCATCCTGATTACCGATCACAACGTACAGGAAACGCTGTCAATAACCGACCGCGCTTACCTGCTTTTTGAAGGTAAAATTTTAGAATCGGGCGTGCCCGAGGTACTGGCCGAAAATGAGATGGTGCGGAAAGTATATTTAGGTGCTAACTTTGTTCTGAAGAGAAAAGTATTCCCCCAATAATAAACCAGCTGTATGACAATTTTTAACTCCGTATTTACATGGTTCATGAAAAAGCGCATTCACCAGATTGAGCTTTTTATGAAATACCCCAACGAAGTACAGGAGGAATGGTTTGAGCAGCTGATATCCATGGCCGAGAGTACCGAGTGGGGCCGCAGGTATCAATATAAAAGCATCGAAAACCTTACCCAGTTTAAGGAGCGGGTGCCTATCCAAAATTACGATACGCTTAAGCCCTATATAGAGCGCATGCTCAAAGGCGAAAAAAATGTGTTATGGCCGTCAGAGATCCGCTGGTTTGCCAAATCATCGGGGACAACTAATGATAGGAGCAAGTTTATCCCCGTGAGCGAGGAAGCCCTGGAAGAGTGCCACTTTAAGGGCGGCAAGGATGTGCTCACCATCTATTTTAACAACCAGCCCAACGCCCGCATGTTTACCGGTAAGGTGCTTACGCTTGGCGGCAGTCACCAGGTAAGCACCATAAACCCGGAGGCTTCGTTTGGCGATCTATCGGCGGTGATCATGAAAAACCTGCCCCTTTGGGCCGAGCTTCACCGTACGCCGCAACTGGAAATTGCCCTGCTGGATAACTTTGAAGAAAAATTAGAAAAAATAGCCCAGGCAACCAAGGATGTGAACGTAACCAGCATTGGCGGCGTGCCTACCTGGAATTTGGTGCTGTTTAAACGGATATTGGAAATAACCGGCAAAAAAAACATGTTGGAAGTTTGGCCCAACCTGGAAATGTATTTCCATGGCGCGGTTAACTTTGGCCCCTACCGCGATCAGTTTAAAGCCCTGATCCCCAGCGACGACATGTACTACCTGGAAAATTACAATGCATCCGAAGGCTTCTTCGGCATCCAGGATACCCGCGAACCGGGCGATATGCTGTTAATGCTGGATTATGGCATTTTTTACGAATTTTTACCTCTTGAACACCTGCACCACGATAATCCTGAAACGCTTACGCTGGATGAAGTGGAGCTGGATAAAAACTACGCGCTCATCATCAGTACCAATGCCGGGCTTTGGCGGTATATGATAGGAGATACCATTAAGTTTACATCGCTGGCCCCTTTCCGCATCCGGGTAACGGGCCGCACCAAACATTTTATCAATGCCTTTGGCGAGGAAGTGATTATTGACAATGCAGAGCAAGCCCTGGAAGAAGCCTGCCAGCAAACCGGCGCCGTCATTTGCGAGTACACTGCCGCGCCTGTTTATTTTAACGGTAACGATTGTGGCGCCCACGAATGGATAATTGAGTTTGAAAAGCAACCCAACGAATTTGAACGTTTTGTGGATATCCTTGACGAAACCCTGCGCCGCATCAACTCCGATTACGACGCCAAGCGCTTTAAAGACCTGGCCCTGCGCCGCCCCATAGTACGCCGCGCCCCCGAAGGCACTTTTTTTAGCTGGATGAAAGAAAAAGGTAAATTAGGCGGCCAGCATAAAGTACCCCGCCTGGCTAATGACCGCGAGTATGTGGATGCTATATTGAAGGTGATGGAATTGGTGGAGGAATAGACGTTAGAGGTAAGAATCAAGAACCAAGAGTTAAGACAAAAACCTTGAATCTTATTAATCTCCCGCGAGATTAGCGTAGCGTAGCTCGTGGGTAAAACCGATTGAAGCCTTTGGCTTCAGTTCAGCTGAAAGCTGAAACCATGTTTAGCCACGAGTTGGAACCTCGCGGCAGTCGGGAAATCATCTTCAGCCCAATTTTGATTTCAGCAGATTGATATCATCCCAAACAATCCAGTGCGGGTTTAAAAAAGTGCCGCCATATTTCAGGTAAAATTGTTGATATGGATTTTCCGGGGCTATGCCCACACACAAACTTTTGGCATTAAGGTTCATAACCCCGCTTGCGGCCTCCTTTAAAAGTGCGGTACCAATGCCGCGGCGCTGATATTCTTTCAACACGTAAAACGATTGAATTTCGGCATCCTTATCATAGCGGCTTGTAAGGTGTACCGCCAGATAGCCTACCATCCTATCCTGGTCAATAGCCTTTAATACAATCCTTTGCGGCCTGGCGCTGGCGGGCGATTGTTTTGCAAAATAAGTTTTCCAGCGGTAAGCCCTTGTTTCAAAGTCGATATCGTGCGGCTCCATCAATTCGGGAAACGATTGTAATTTACTGTCAATCTCCACACGGGTTATCGCCTCAATATCTGCCGTTGTAGCTACCTGGATTTCCATATGAAATACTTACTGGCAAGCCTCCCATATCTTCACCGCCTCAACAGCCTCTTTTACATCATGTACCCGCAAAATATTGGCGCCTTTACTTAGTGCGATGGTATTTAAAGCGGTTGTGCCATTTAATGCATCCGCAGCGGTGCCTCCCAATAAACCGTAGATCATTTTTTTGCGCGATATACCTGCAAGCAACGGCAATTCCAAAATATCAAAATCCTGCATGCGCTTCATCAGTGCATAATTGTGTTCCTGTTTTTTGGCAAAGCCGAATCCGGGATCGATAATCACATCATGTACGCCCAGTTGTTTTAGCTGCTGATATTTACTTACAAAATAATCCAGCACCTCGTTAAAAACATCATCGTACTGCGCCATTTGCACCATGTTTTGTGGGGTGCCCTTCATGTGCATTAAAATATAAGGTACCTGCAGGCGGGCCACCGTGGCAAACATACCGGCATCCAACGTGCCGCCTGATATATCGTTAATCAAATGCGCACCCGCTTTAACCGCCGCTTCGGCAACCTGTGAGCGGAAGGTATCTACCGATAAAACAGCATCGGGAAAGGCAGCTACAATTGCCTCAATAACAGGCAGCAACCTGTCGGCCTCTTCGGCAGCAGTAATATCAACAGCACCGGGGCGAGACGAATAAGCACCGATATCTAAAAACGCAGCACCGTCGGCCAGCATCTTTTGGGCTTGCTGCAAAGCTTCATCAACAGATGGCTTGCGGCTGGTGGCATAAAAAGAATCGGGGGTAATATTGATAATGCCCATTACCTTCGGCGCAGCCAGGTTGATAAGTTTCCCTCCTGCATTCAGGGTTATCTTTTTACGAAAAAATGTATCTTTAGCCACTTTGTTTGTTGTAATATTGACAGGGGTTAATGCGGTAAAGTTAATAACTTTATCGCGGTAGCATATCCCCGTAATTACAACGCCCCAACTTTAAAATATTCAGACCATTGGCTAACACATCAGCAGAATACGACGCGGTAATAAACAATTGTAAGGGTCTTTTCATGAAAAAGACCCGCGACTATGGCACCGCCTGGCGCATCCTTCGTTTGCAATCTATCACCGACCAGATTTTTATTAAAGCACAACGCATCCGCACACTCGAAGAAAAAAAGATTTCGAAAGTGGGCGACGATATTACCGGCGAATACATTGGAATTGTAAACTACTGCGTTATAGCCATGATGCAGCTGGACAGCTCGCCCGAAACGCCACAGGAACTGGCAGTTGACCATGTGGAACGCATGTTTGACGAAAGAGTCGTGGAAACCAAAGAGCTCATGTTTGCCAAAAACCACGATTACGGTGAGGCCTGGCGCGATATGCGCATCAGCTCATTAACCGATCTGATACTCATGAAACTGCTGCGTGTAAAACAAATTGAAGACAACCAGGGCCTTACCGAAGCATCTGAAGGGGTAAAAGCCAATTACCAGGATATGCTGAACTACGCGGTATTTGCCCTTATAAAACTTGGAGTAAAATGAAAAACGCTTTGATTTGGTTTTGCAGGATAGCGGTAGGCTTACTGTTTATATTTTCCGGATTAATAAAAGCTAATGACCCGCTGGGCTTTTCCTATAAACTGGTGGAGTATTTCGAGGTTTTCCATATCACGTTCCTTAATGATCTTTCGTTAACCATAGCTATTTTGCTTTGCGCCCTGGAAATGATCCTGGGTTTTGCCCTGCTTATTGGCGTGCGGCCGGTAAAAGTAGCCTGGGGCTTATTGCTGCTCATTATCTTTTTCGGTTTTTTAACTTTTTACTCAGCCTTTTTTAAAGTGGTGCAAACCTGCGGCTGCTTTGGCGATGCTATACCGCTTACCCCATGGCAGTCGTTTAGCAAGGATATGGTATTACTGGTTTTAGTGGCCGTGATATTTGTAAACCGGGCTAAAATAAAACCCATATTTAGCGCAAAAGCAGGTGACAAATGGCTTATCGGCGCTGCCCTTGTTTCGGTAGGGTTTGGCCTTTACACCTATAACTTTTTGCCGGTAATCGACTTTTTGCCCTATAAAATAGGCGCCAATATTTCGGCCGAAATGGATACCCCGCCCAATGCGCCCAAAGATGTTTTCGTGCTTACTTATAAACTAAAAAACAAGAAGACTAAGGAAACTAAGGTAATGACCGATAAGGAATACCTGACTTCCGGCATCTGGAAAGATGCCAATTGGGAAACCGACGGCGACCCGGAAAACCGCCTGGTAACAAAAGGTTACGAGCCGCCAATCCGCGATCTGTCTATCCAGGATGCCCAACGTAATGATTTTACCAAAGAGTTGCTGGCAAGCCCTTTTTACAGCATTATCATCGTAGCTTACGATCTGGATAAAACCGATGATGACGCGATAAACAAACTAAATGCCCTGGCCATCAATGCTACCCAAAACTTTAATATCCGCACCATGCTGCTTACCGCAAATTCGCCGCAAAGCGCGCAGGCGTTCGTAAAAAAACACCGGATGATCAGCGAGGTTTTTTATGCCGATGGCGTACCGCTTAAAACCATGATCCGTTCTAACCCAGGGGTAATCCTGCTGAAGAATGGTGTCGTCATCAATAAATGGCATTACCATTCGGTGCCTAAGTATGATGACCTGGCGAAAACGTATTTTCAAAAACAATAACCATGATCAGCTACCTTATCCGCAAATTATTTTACGGGCTGGCCGTAATGCTGGGGGTGGTGCTGGTAGTTTTCTTTTTGTTTAATATTTTACCGGTTGATCCCGCCCGCATGACGCAGGGCCAGCGGGCCGACGTGCAATCGTTACAAGCCGTACGCAAAGAATTTGGGCTGGATAAGCCAAAGCCTGTACAATTTCTATATTACATCAATGATCTTTCGCCCGTAGGTATCCACCTGAATACTGCCGAAGAACAGCAACGGTATCACTACGTAAAACTATTTGCGGTAAGCGATGCCAAAGTGCTTGGGCTAAAATGGCCTTACCTGCGCCGCTCGTACCAAACCCATAAGGATGTGGCCAGTTTACTGTTAGAGGTTATCCCAAATACTATGGTATTGGCTACCACGGCTATGATCTTCGCTATTGTTATTGGCGTATTTTTAGGCGTGCTGAGTGCTGTACATAAAGATACCTGGATTGATAAACTGGCAATAGGCTTTTCTACTTTGGGTATCTCCGCGCCGGCTTTTTTCGCGGGTATCATCATCGCCTGGATATTTGGTTTTGAGCTGAGTAAATATACAGGCCTCAACATGTCGGGCAGTTTATTTAGTTACGATCCTTTCCGGGGCGAAGTGATGACACTTAAAAACCTGGTGCTGCCCATGATCACCCTCGGCTTGCGTCCGCTGGCTATTATTGTCCAGCTCACCCGTAATGCCATGCTCGATGTTTTAGGGCAGGATTATATCCGTACGGCAAAAGCCAAAGGATTAAGCAACAATACCATCATTTATAAACATGCGCTAAAAAACGCACTAAACCCGGTAATAACCGCCATTGCCAACTGGTTTGCATCGCTGCTGGCCGGTTCATTTTTTGTAGAATACATTTTTGGCTATAACGGCCTGGGCAAAGCCACGGTTGATGCGCTGGAAATGTCGGATTTTCCGGTAGTGATGGGTTCAATCCTCTTTATTGCCTTTATATTTGTAGTGATTAGTATCCTGGTAGATATAATTTACGTTTGGATAGATCCGCGGGTAAAATTAAGTTGAAGGCGGAGCAAGGATTTTTGGATATGGTATAAAGGAGCAAGGACTTTGGGACAAAGGAGCAAAGGCGGAAGGATAAAGGAGTTTTTGGAGTCGGATTTTTTTGAATAATCTGAAATCTGCATATTTGAAATTTGCACATCTATAAAAATTATGAAGTACTTTTTAGTCGGGTTTATGGGTTGTGGCAAAACCACCTGGAGCCGTAAGCTGGCTGCCAAATTAGGCTACGAATTTATTGATCTTGACCATGCACTGGAAGCTAAAGTAGGCATGAGTATAGCCGAATATTTTTCGAGTTTTGGCGAAGATGCCTTCCGCCAGATGGAATCAGATCTGCTAAAGCAAACCAAATACCCCGAAAACGTTGTGGTATCAACCGGCGGCGGCCTACCTTGCTTTTTTGATAATATGGACTGGATGAATGCCAACGGCAAAACCCTTTACGTAAAACTATCGCCCAAAACACTGGCCGACAGGCTGGAAAACAGCAAAACCGTGCGCCCGGTACTGCAAGGCAAAAAAGGCGATGACCTGGTTGAATTTATAACCGGCAAACTGGCCGAGCGCGAAGGGTTTTATTTGAAAGCACATCATCATGTAGATGGTATCGACATGTCGGTTGAGAAACTGGAAGGTGCTTTGGGACTGGGCGAGGTGGTATAGAAGAAATATAGACCTCACGACTGATAATAAACGTGCCGGGGGATGTGCGATTCCTTCCTTGGGGAAGGGAAGGTAGAGGTTTATGAGCTTTCGGGACTACATGGCGTAGAAACCCCTCCCTGCCTTTGCGCTCATTTTCCAGCCACACCCCTCCCATGGGAGGGAATTAAAAACGATATGCTAAATTGTTTTATCACACCAATAAATTTATCGCCATGGAAAACCGCGTTGAAGTAAGGCATCTTTTTAAACCATTGGATGGAAAACTGATGGAATTGCTGGAATCATTAACTCCGGCAGATTGGAACAAGCAAACTGTGGCCAAAGCCTGGAAAGTGAAAGATGTGGTATCGCACCTGCTTGATGGTAACATCCGCGCCTTATCCATTCAGCGCGATAAATATTTTGGCGACCTGGCGCCTGCCAACAACAACTATCACGACCTGGTTGACTGGCTGAATAAACTCAATGCCGATTGGGTGAACGCCACCAAAAGAATAAGCCCCGATATATTGCTCCTGCTGCATAAAACAACCGGGCGGTTGGCATCTGCCTATTATGAATCGTTGAATCCTAATGACACCGCCATATTTTCTGTTGGCTGGGCCGGCGAACAGGAAAGCCTTAACTGGATGCACCTTGCCCGCGAATACACCGAAAAATGGCATCACCAGCAGCAAATAAGAGAAGCAACCGGCCGCGATGGCATTATGACGCGCGAGTTTTTTTATCCCTTTATCGATACTTTTTTCAAAGGACTGCCCCATACTTTTAAAAACACGGGGGCACCGGTAAATACCCTTATAAAAATTACCATCACATCCGGAATTGGCGGTAACTGGTACCTTAAGAAAATAAAAGACGGATGGCATTTATTAAAAGAGGCCGATACAGAGAGCTTTGCCGCTACCGTAAAAATCCCCCCGGATATCGCCTGGAAATTATTTTCGAAAAGCATCCGCCCGGACGATGTAAAAACGCGGGTTGAAATAACCGGGAATGCGACGCTTGCCGGGCAGGTGCTTAATATGGTATCGGTGATGGCTTAGCGGAAGGTCTTGAGTCAGAAGTCTTAAGTCAAGATATTGACTCAGAACTCAAGACTTAGAACTTAAGACTATAATCAGGCCTCGTCTTTAGTATTGCGCACCAGGCTGATACCTGTAAAGAAAAATAAAATAGCTATTATGGCTACTACAATTAGTGTGGTAACCTGGCTACTATGGTTTATAACACCAATGCCTGCATAAATTAAGCCGATGATACCGAGTACGGTAAGTATGGCTCCGAAAGTGCGTTTTAAGTTCATGATAGTGTATGCCGTTTAAATAAGCTTTTTTATAAAAACAAATAGCACACCAATAATTTACCTATATTTATTTAATTAATAATAAGCCCTTATGACAGGTTCAATCATCACTTTACTCATTGTATTTATTATTTTGGCAATCATATTATCATCCTTTGTGTCTGTAAAACAGGGCACAATAGTGGTAATTACCGTATTTGGCAAGTATCGCCGCATACTTACACCGGGGCTTAATTTTAAGCTGCCATTTATCGAAAACATTTACTCCAAAATCTCAATTCAGAACCGATCGGTGGAATTAGAATTCCAGGCGGTAACTTACGATCAGGCTAACGTTTACTTTAAGGCGATGTTGTTGTACTCGGTATTGGATCAGCAGGAAGAAACCATCAAAAATGTAGCTTTTAAATTTGTTGATGAACGCAACCTGATGCAGGCGCTTATCCGCACCGTTGAAGGTTCAATCCGTGCGTTTGTGGCCACCAAACGCCAGAGCGAGGTTTTGATACTGCGCCGCGATATTGTGGAGCATGTTAAGGAACAATTAGATGTGATACTGGAAGGCTGGGGCTACCACCTGCAGGATTTGCAGCTGAACGACATCACTTTTGATGATGTGATCATGAAGTCGATGAGCCAGGTAGTGGCATCAAACAACCTGAAGGCCGCCGCCGAAAACGAAGGCCAGGCCCTGCTCATCACCAAAACCAAAGCTGCGGAAGCGGAGGGTAATGCCATCAAGATTTCGGCCCAGGCCGAGCGCGAGGCTGCACAGCTACGTGGCCAGGGTATAGCCTTATTCCGCGAGGAAGTTGCCCGTGGTATGACGGTTGCCGCCAAAGAAATGGCCGGTGCCAACATGGATACTTCGGTAATACTGTTTACCATGTGGACAGAATCTATCAAACACTTCTCTGAAAACTCAAAAGGGAACGTGATTTTCCTGGATGGATCTACCGATGCCATGCAGCATACATTAAAAGAAATGATGGCCTTAAACCTTTTACATACCGACGACGTCAAAAAGTGAAAGTTTTAAACCCTGCACTTAATGGAAGTACGATTAGTGAAGTTGATTGGCGCTGCCGCCATATGTTTAATGACGATGACTGCCAGAGCGCAGCAGTACCAACGTTATCATCCGCTAACTATTAATGATTTTTTAGGAACCCCGAGGCCAGATGCCCGTGGTGTTGTTGCATACACCAACTGTACCATCGATTTTAAATACGAGGCCAGTAACCGCAGCGGGTCGTATATCCTTACGGCAACCGTAAACCTGCTGCTCAATAACTACAAATCATGGCTTGACAGGAGCCGTGTAACATCGCAGGAGATGCTTTCTGAAATACTGAAGCACGAACAGGGCCACTACCTGATTGCTTACCTGGAGCAGCAGGAGATATTAAGGCAGATAGGCAAAACCCGTTTCAGCTACAATTACCGAAATGAAGCGATGGCGCTTTTTAACCGCATAGATGCCAAATACAAGCAGCTTAACTCCAATTACGACGACGACACCCAGCACATGACCAACCGCCAGCAACAACGCAGCTGGGATTTATACTTCCAAAAACGGCTGGAGTTTGAACCATCTGAGGAGTGAGTGGTCAGTGGTCAGTGGTCAGTGGTCAGTGGTCAGTGGTCAGTGGTCAGTGGTCAGTGGTCAGTGGTCAGTGGTCAGTGGTCAGTGTGAAAAGTTGATTTGACGAAGATTGTTTTAACTATTTAACAAATCCAACTCACTACTCACTACTCACTACTCACCACCGGGTTTACTCAATAGATTCACAAACAAACGATACGCCCCCGGTACTCCGGCGGGCAGTTCCCTGAAAAAGGCAAGCGAAGTATAAACAAACCTGCCCTTGCCATAGTCGCCAACTATGAGCGATCCGTTAAGGGGCGATTCTCCTTTATCATTCATCTGCAAAATGGCTTTGTATTTGGGGTCCACGTCGCTTACAAAGTATAGGCCGCGTTCCTGAATCCAGCCTTTAAAATCATCTTGGGTAATTTTGTTGGGGTAGTTGAGTACGGGGTTCGGCTGATCTAAAACGGTTACAACCGCATCCTCATCGGTAACCCTCCTGTTAACTACGGTAAAGGGATATGGGCCAATTTGTTTGGTAACCAGGCCCGAATTATTGTTGTATTGTACTACCAGGTTGCCACCATTTTTTACATATTCCATTAACTTGGGCTGCTCAAAAGCAAGGCGCTCGTTTACGTTGTAAGCACGTACCCCAGTAATAATGGCATCATAGGTTGATAAATCGCCGTTCATGATCTCGTTTTCTGATAGCATGTGCACATCATAACCAACCTGGCGCAGGGCCTCGGACATCAAATCGCCGGCACCGGCAATGTAGCCTAATTTTTTGCCTGCAGTTTTCAGGTCGAGGTTTACCAGCTTGGCTTCGGCCGCAGGGAACAGGGTAATAGCAGGCACATGATCGTACCTTATCCTGCGTAACGATAGTGAATACGGCTTGCCGTTTGCCATCACAATAACCTGCAAGTCGGCAGTTTTTGGCTTATTATCGGCGGGCGCTACAGTAAAAGAAACCGTCCACTCATCGTTTTTATTTTTATCACTGAACTCAATTTTTTCCGGGCTTATTTTCCAGCCATCTACAGGTTTTATGCTCACGTTACCGCTGGCTACAGTGAAGCTTTTGAGTTTAACCTGGATGCTTTGCGGTTTCTGGCTGTTAAAAATGCAGTCTTTTCCGTCGATGTTAGCGGTAACCGGCGGGGTAATTTCCAATGGCTGATAAACTTCGCCGCGTACCGGGTCAACATATTTGTATACCAGGCTGCGCTCAAAGTTTACCGGTTTGCCCTCAATTATAAACTGAAAGCTGGCGGTAAGCAGATTCGGATTTTCGGGGTTGCCGGCCATTGCATCATCAGGGATATTGTAGGTGCCTATCTTATGATCTGACGCTAACCAATAAGGCTGTGTTATTTTATCGGCTATAGTTGAACTTTCAAAACTTTGCTGCTGGTTGGCTGGAATAACTTTTGGCCCCAGGTCCAAAACATCGTTGCCAACGCCTATTTTATTGATCTTCACCTTATCATTATACCTATTCACCACTGCCGACCGGATCTGTATCTTATCCCCTACCGCATAAGTGGCCTCCGTGGCATAAGCCTCAAACCACAAGCCTGCGCAGGCAGCTATTAAATCGCCCAGTTCTTTTGTCTTCTGGGTGCGCCAGTATACGTCCGATATCTTTTCAACCTTACCCAGCAATGCCACCAATGGCGTTACCGATTTTTCGGGGGCTTCCACATCAAAATTCCGCCTGATTACTTTTATCGACTCGCCAATATCCGCGCCGTCTTTAACACGCTTCCAGCCGGTTTCTACCCCATCCATCAGGTCGGTTTGCGGGGCATCTCCCAAAATAGTTTTAAAAAACTCAAAGGACTCGCCCCTTTGCTTAGCCGAGCCAAAACCCTGGGTTTTATGGTTGCTGCGGCTCTCGGCGGCTAATTCGCCATAGCTTTTGCCAAGGGTAGTGTTGTATACGCCAACATCAATCTTAAACTGGTCGGCGGCGGTGGTATTGGTACTGCCAAAGTTGAAGGTGTTCCACATCAGGCGTTTGGCCTGCCATGGTTTTACATATTTTAATTGTTCGGGATACCTGGCTGGGTCGGCAGCCGCGCTAAAAGCCTCCTGGGCCAATATAGCCGATGAGGTATGATGCCCGTGGCCACCTTCGCCTGTAGTAGGGAAACGGCAAATGATCACATCCGGCCTAAACTTGCGGATAACCCAAACTACATCGCCCAAAACCTTTTCTTTATCCCAAATTTTCAAAGTTTCTTCGGGCCCTTTGGAAAAACCAAAGTCGTTGGCACGGGTGAAGAATTGCTCGGCACCATCCACCTTTCTGGCGGCCAGCAGTTCCTGCGTGCGTATAAGCCCCAGCAGCTCGCTTTGCTCGTTACCTATTAAATTTTGTCCCCCATCACCGCGCGTGACCGATAAATATCCCGTGCGGTAATGCTTTTCCTGCGCCAGGTAGGCCAGCAGGCGGGTATTTTCGTCATCGGGGTGGGCGGCCACGTACAATACGCTGCCCAGGGTATTTAGCTTTTTAAGATTTTGCTGAATAGTGCCGATATCCGTTGGTGGCGAAGTTTGGGCGGTTACACAGCTATAAAGGAATAATAAGGCTATAACAAAGGAGGTACGCTTCATGAAAACAAATATATTGAAAGATACCTATTTACAATTTTCTGTATCAATAATATAACATTAGGCCGACTTTTGGCACAAAGCGCAGTAGAATCACTGGCGCTGCTTAATTTATTGGTATCGCACAGGCCCGATACCCCGGAGATAAACAAATTTAGATATCATCCCTTAATTTACGTATCTGTTCAAGCGCCAAAACATCGCTTTGATCTTTCGGCCTGTTAACCCGTTTTTTGTTGATTATCAGTTGATTGATATGCAGGAATGGTATTTTTACATTTTCAATATCGGCCACAGAAGCCATTTGCAGACATTCCTCAAAGCTGTATTGCTCCAGGCCCTTCATTTCGGTGAGTATATCAAGCCGGAGACTGTTGTTTAGGTGAAATTCAGTCCAGCCAGGCACAAATTGCATGGTTTCTATTATTGGATAATCACCCATATTACAGGCTATGAAAGCTTTACGTAAGGCTTGCCTGTTTTCTAAATTGTCGTTAATCCAAATATCCAGGTCACCTGTGAAACGCTGATAACCATGAAAATTTATAGCGTAGCCACCTATCAGAATATATTGCACATGGTAATCTTGCAGGGCTTTCCAGAAATTAACAATTTCCTCATCAAATACATCCACAATTATTTACTGATAAATGGTTTATGAGTTATTGAAGCTTTGCTGGCAGCTTGCTGTATTTTATATAAACGGGTAGCCATTTCAAAACGCTCTTTATAGCTTCGCTTTAAACCTTCTTTTAAAAGTTCTAATTCGGCCTGATCAAATGATTGCTTCACTTTTTCCATAACTTAAGCCATTAAATATTATCAAATTTAAGGAAAATACCGGTCAAAATAATTAACACAGGTATTTAAGCATAACGACTAAAGCTAAAGTGATTGCAAACTTGATCCGGCTTATAAAAATATGACATGTTTTTATTCAAGCTGATTACAATTAAGTAAATTTGTATTACATCCAAAAAGTTTGTTATGCAAATACTTGAAATAAATGTACCAGATAATAAAACCCGCCTTGTTAAGCAATTTTTAAAGGAACTTGGAGTGACTGTTAAAGTAAAAAAGCAATCCGGCATTCCAAATGCGGATACTATTGCCGCTATGGCGGAACTTAAAGCCGGAAAAGGACGGAAATACAAAAGCGTAGATGAATTGTTCGACAGTATCTGATCAAGGAAGATGTTTGAAATAGTTACTTCCACAAAATTCTTAAAAGATCTAAAACTGCTTAAAAAACGATCCGTTAAAGATTTACAATTATTGCAACAGGTTATTACTACGCTTGCTGAAAAAGGGCATAGCGGACTGTCAAAAAAACACAATGCCCATAAACTCAGCGGCGACTATAAGGGTTATTGGGAATGTCACGTAAAACCAGATCTGCTACTTATTTGGGATGAAAATGAACAAATAATGCTTCTTGAGTTGGTGCGCACAGGCACGCATTCCGATCTTTTTTAATCAAATCCTATTTAACCTTACTCACCCCCTCGCTTGTCATCACCACTCTTTTTATTGTACCATCTTTATTATAGTACAAATAATCGATACATACCGAGCGATGGAAGCTGCCGGCATCGGGCACCAGGGCGCCGTTATGGTATATAAAATAATCTTTGCCTTTAAAGTTGATGATAGCCTGGTGATTGGTGTTGGAGTTGCCGGCAATTTCGTTGATGATGCCTTTATAAACCCAAGGGCCATTGATATTGCGGCTCATGGCGTAGGCTATTTTCTCGGGAAACTCATAGGCGTATGAAAGATAATACCATCCATTACGTTCATGTATCCATGGCGCTTCGGTATAATGCGGCAGGGTAATGGTTTTAATTTCTCCGTCAAGTTCGGTCATGTTGGGTTTTAGCTTGGCATAATAGCAAATGCCGTTGCCCCAAAACAGGTAGGCCTGCCCGTCTTTACCAATAATAACCGATGGGTCGATGTCGTCCCAGGAGTGTTTAACGGCTTTGGTCATATCGTTGGTAACCAAGGCCGTTCCGCGGGCGTCTTTAAAGGGGCCGGTTGGGCTGTCGCTAACGCCTACACCAATGGCTTTGCCGTGTATGGTGGCGTGCTCAACAGCTACATACCAATAAAATTTGCCATTGCGCTCAATTACCTGCGATGCCCAGGCATCATCCCGTGCCCAGGTAAAATCTTTTACATTCATTGGCGAAGGATGTTCTGTCCAGGTGACCATATCCGACGACGAGAAGCACGTCCAATTATGCATTACGTAACCGTTGTGGTTGGTTGGCGCTTCGTCATGGCCGGTATACAGGTATACTTTGCCTTTATATACCATCGCAGCCGGATCTGCGGTAAACTCATGGCGGATAATGGGGTTACCATCGGTATGAATAATGGAATCCGATTTTACCGTTTGGGCTTGTACCGAGGTAAGGCAGCCCAAAATGGTTGTCAATGCGAGTAGATATTTTGATGTTTTCATATAATTTCTGTTCCTGTTGTCATCCTGAGGAACGAAGGATCTATTTACAAGCCCTTCCGCCGGGCTAAGCAAATCGGCAAATAGATGCTTCCTTCGTCAGCATGACAAGATTCTTATCTAAATTCTATTCCCCTATCACCGGCCATCCATTAACCCAGTTCAGTTTTTTTAATTGCAATTTGGATATGCCTCTGTCTGCCGCGTCGTAACCATGGTAAATGATGTAATCGTCGCCGTCAAAGTGGGCAACACCATTATGGCCAACGCCATACCAGTTGCTGTCGCCTTCCAATAAAATGCTGCCGCCGCCTTTGTTCATGGCCAGGCCGGTCTTATCAAGGTAAGGCCCTTTTAACGTTTTTGAGCGGCCAATGATCATTTTATAAGTACTCTTAGGTCCTTTGCAGCAGTAGTCTATCGATGCAAAAAGGTAAAAGTATTTATCGTGCCTGTAAATAAACGGGCCTTCAATGGCGTTACCACCGGCATCAACCGGGTTGCCATCCACAGCGGGCAGATTTTCGTTAACTGCTTTTCTGCGCGTTGCGATGGTTGGGATATTCTCTATATTTTCGGCAACACTTAACCTGTCGTTATTAAGCTTAACCAATTTCAGTCCATCCCAAAACGAGCCGAATACAAGGTATGGCGTGCCATCTTTATCCATAATTAAATTAGGGTCGATAGCATTCCAATTGGTGTTACCGGGGACAGATTGGATCACTTTACCATGATCAACCCATTTATAAGCCGCATCATTAGGATGTAAAGTAGTATTGGTAGCCACGCCAATAGCCGAGGTATTTTTGCCAAATGCCGATACTGAATAAAACAGGTAGTAAAGGCCGTTATAATACGAAATATCGGGTGCCCAGATATGCCCTTTAAAACCGGGGATAGCATCAACAGCCCATTGTGGCGCACTGGCAAACACAGGCTGTTCGCGCTTCCAATGCACCTTATCTGCCGACGACCACATGGATATCCCCATGCCCGTGCAAAAAATGTAATACGCGCTATCCTGCTTCATGATCACCGGATCATGCACCGAGATACCAGTTTTTAACTCCTGCGCATGAGTGATGATGCAGGAGGTTATCAGGAGGATGGCGATAGTTAGTTTTTTCAAAATAATGTTTAAATAAAAGACTGTCATCCTGAGGTATGAAGGAGCTATTTGCGAACTTTTCTATAAGGCCACGTATAGCTGATAGATCCTTCGTACCTCAGGATGACAGGAAAATTGGATATGTTATACGTAAACAAATAACAAGTAAGAAACCCTCTCTTGACCTATGCTAAAAATCTTGAACAACCTACATTTAACAAGCTGACTAGGCTGCAAAGCGTATAAGATTTCTCACTCGTGCCTCGTTTCGAAATGACATAAACTTAGTTTCTACTTATTCTTCAACCTGATTATCTTAAACGTATTAGGCTCCACATTAACATTTACCGATTTACCGCTTACCGCCATGGTGCTTTGTACCGGGCTTATTGCCGTTGGGTTATCCAACGAGTTTTCGTCGCTGCCTTTTTCGCTATGCAGTGTTATTACAGTAGCTTTTTTCTGGTAGCTTCCACCGTTTATTTTAAAGCTTACGTTTTGGGCAGTGGCGGCAGTATTTACAAATTTGATGATCAGCTCATTGGTGTTTTTATCTAAACTGGCGGTGGCATAACAGCCATCCTGCCCGGCAACCGACTCATTGCCCAGCATCAGGGGCACTACATCGGTGCCTTTATTTAGCGAGAACAATTGTTGTACATAGTAATTTGGTGTACCGTAGCTTTTCAGGTTATCAAACCAGATCAAATCGGGGGTCCATTGCCAGCCGTCTACATGGGCAAAAAGCGGCGCGTATGATGCCATGTTAACAACATCGGCGTTACGCTCAAGACCGGTCATAAAGGCTGCTTCGGCAAGGGCGCATTCCCAGGTATTTTTGTTCAGGGGGCTACCGGTTTGTACACTTTGCGCGGCATATTCGCCGGCAAATATTTTTGGCCCTTTGCGGTCGTAATTATCATAACGGCGGGCATTGTCCCTAAACCATTTTGGGGATGCGTAATAATGCTCGTCCAGGATGTCGGCACCCAGGCTGCGGAAAGTTTTGTTCAGCAAATCAAACTCCGGCCCTTTCGGGAACGGGCCTAAGGCCGATACAATTTTTACATCGGGATATTTTTCTTTAATAGCTTTGGCAAATATTTTCCACCTGTCAATATATTGCGGGCCCCATTGCTCATTTCCCACACCAATCAATTTCAGGTTAAAAGGAGCCGGGTGACCAAGATCAGTACGTAACTTACCCCATTTGGTATTTACATCGCCGTTGGCAAATTCAATCAGGTCAAGTGCATCCTGCAAATAAGGATCAAGCTGATCAAGCGGAACCATTTCGGATGTATTAAACTCGCAGGCCATACCGCAATTCAGGATAGGCAGCGGCGATGCACCAATATCTTCGGCGGTCATGAAATACTCCATAAAGCCCAGGCCAAATGTTTGGTAATAATCGGGCGCCGGACGATGCGCAAACTCGGTGTTCCAGCGGTTAATAATATTGGTGCGCTTATCAATATCGCCAATACTTTTTTTCCATTGGTAGCGGGTGTTCAACTCTCTTCCTTCTACAATACATCCGCCTGGAAAACGCAGGAAGCCAGGTTTAATATCGGCAAGCTTTTGTACCAGGTCGGCGCGTAAACCTCCCGGCCTGTTTTTCCAGGTATGTTCAGGAAACAGCGAGATCATATCCAGGTCGATAACACCTTTGCCTGTTAGCCAAACATAAACCTTTGCTTTTTTAGCTGTGGCCGATGCAGTAAATTTTACGCTGTAACGGTTCCATTCCTTATCGGGTGCACTCAAATCGGCTTTGCCTATAATGGCATCATTATCGCCATGCAGTTCTATATTCAGTTTTACATTACTGTCGCCGTTTTGCTTTGCCATTACCGAAAAGCTGTATGTTTCGCCCTCCTTAATGCCGGTTCCGCCACGGAAGCCTTCATTTTCCAAACCGAACGATCCGGTTTCTGATGTTACATAAACCTTTATAAAGTGCGGGTTTTCCGGCCTTTCTGTAGCGCGGTTAATTACTTCTACCCGGCCTTCGCCGCCGTCTTTTTTATGATCGTCCCAGGCCATCATCGGCATGTTAAACTCAAACGACCGGTTTTTTATTAATTCGGCATAAACACCGCCATCAGCAGCCTGGTTAATATCTTCAAAAAAGATACCGTACATGGTTTTTTGTATGGGCGTTTTAATTTTATCGGCCTGTATGGTATAAACCCGTGGCGTTTGCGCCTGTGCAGATAAAAGCATGCCTGCACCGCAAAAAGTAAAAAAAGCTTTCCTGATCATTGTTGGTTTGTATTGGTACGCTAAAACTACAAAAAAATATTAATAAGTGTAATTTTCACAATCATTATTTTAAAAAATAAAAAAATGTCATTTCGAGTTTTAAAATCCACGGATTCTGACGGAGGAAATGACATTCAAAAATAAAAGACTGCCATCCTAAGGCACGAAGGATCTATTAGTGAACTTTTCTATCGGTTATGAACGGCTGATAGATCCTTCGTACCTCAGGATGACAGGAAAATTGGATAAGCGAGAATGACTATATCCTACAACTTGTTACTGTTTACCTCTTCTTCCCCCAAACAGCCGTGCCTATATTATCCAGCCCGGTAAATATTAAGGTTGATGCTACTTTGTTTTCCCAGTCGCGTTCGCGTTCAACTTTTAATTTGTAGGTGGCGCCGGCAGCGTATTTTAGGGTGATGTATGGTGATGCATAAGTCCAGGTGTCGGTGGCGCTGCCATCTATGGTACCGGCAGCATCCAGTTTAAATGTAGTAGCTACCTGGAAATCGGGATTGGTTTGCTCGGTTCCGTAGCCAGGTACAATATGGTAACCTAAAGTTATCTTCTCGTAAGTACCCACGACATCGGCATTAGCAATAGCTGTTTGGGCAACATTGGCATAACGCTCCGGCGAAACCACCGGCCAGCCATCAGGTGTCCATGATATTTTGCGAACATGAAGGTCCATGAAATAGGAGTTAACGCCCGGCCTGCCCTGGTGTGCCATAAAATATTGCCCGCTGCCATCATCAAATACCGCGCAATGCCCGGTTCCCTGCCAGCCGCCATGGCCGTTAAACTGGTATGGGGCCAAAATCATTGGCCCATGATCAACATTGGTATTGATATCTTGTCCGTTATAATCATAAAACGGACCGGTTGGGCTATCGCCCCTGCCTACCCTAACGTTGTATTTGGTTTGCAGCCAATCGTAACTGATAAACAGGAAATATTTTTTCAGGTCGGGGTTATAAATCACCTCGGCACCTTCAATGTTGCCATTGTATTTGCCGCCTGTAAAACCGCGGTTGGCAATCCGTTTGCCTTTATCGCCGGGTGATGCCGCAAGGCCGGTTGAAGCATCCAGCTTTAAAATATAGATACCATCCCATGCCGAACCGTAATACATATACTGCTCGCCTGCGGTTGTAGTTACCACCGTTGGATCGATAGCGTTGGTTTGAATGGATGCATCATTGGCCGATGTTACCACTACCCCCTTCTCGGTCCATGGCCCCTCGGGCGATGTGGCGGTTGCCATACCGATAACACTTAACCGCGCTACCGCCGATGAGAGGGAATAATACAGGCGATACTCAGATCCTACCTTCATTACATAAGGTGCCCACAACGAGTTGAACGGGGTGCCGCCTTTACCGGTAATGTATGCCGAACCCTGCGCAGGTAAAGATGAAAATACCCAACCCACATATTCCCACTGCACCAGATCTTTCGACCGGCGGATTTGCAGGCCCGAACGGACATCTATCCCAAAACCAACATCGGTACTGTAGCAATAATAGTAATCGCCAAATTTTTTGATGGATGGATCGTGTACATTGTATACCGTCCATTTTGGGTAATAAGTAAAAGCCGAGATATCGGCATAAGTATCCGTAATCGAATTAATATTGAAAGCTGCCGGCGTTACCGGTGTTGTAGTTGTATCCGTTTTGGTTGGCGTAGGCGTGTCCTTTTTTGAGCAGGATATCATTACTGTTGCCAGCCCTGTTATCGCCAATAGGTATTTTGCTTTCTTCATCATGCTATTTCCCGGTTTTGTTATTGTTTAATGTTCAGTTCAAATAGTGTTACGCTTAACGGCTCGGTGCTGAGCGACTCGCCGGCATTTTTAACTGCCGATGGCACAATGCCGATAGTTGGTTTAGCTCCCGGCACATTGATGGCTTTTAAATCGCTGCCTGCTATGGTCCATTTTTGCCCGTCGGCAGCAATGCTTATATTTTTATATAGTATTTGCAGTGTTTGTGTTTGCCTTGTTGGGTTAACCACCGCGATGGTTATTTTCTTGCCATCGTTAGTCAGCGCGGCCATTACATCTAATGGATAAGTGCTGCTGCCTGATGACGTGGCGGGCCTGTCGGCACCGGTGGTACCGGCAACCTGGGGCTGATTGGCGTTGCCGCTTACCATTACCGGGATACTGCCAAAATGATCAGCATATAGTTTAATAACGAGGCCGTTGGGCTGCATGGCGCTTGCAGTCGCGTTGTACAACAAACCCAGCGGCGCGCTTGTTGATGTATAGGCCGACATTTTGATAATATCGGTATGCCGGGCTATCTCATTAAAGCCTTCTGCGGTTGCCAGTGCGTCTTCCAGTCCCCAGCCATCTTTCATACGCCATTCGTCCATCGCCATCAGGATGTTCCTGCTTTTAACTTCGGGAATAGTGTTCATGTATTGCTCAAAAGCTTCGGCCGCGCCCTTGATGCGGTTAGGCAGGCGCCTGATGCGTTGCGGCAACGAATCGTTTACATGATCAAACTGCTGCGTTTTTTCGTTGTAGGCCGAATCGGATATGGGGTACAAATGCTCGGCTATAAAATTCATGTACTTAGCATCGTGGGTCAGTAAATTGCCCGACCAATCCTGCTCCGAGCCGTAGCTATATGGCACATGTGCAATTTCGGGGTGGCTAACGTATACCGATGTCGCACCCATTTCAAATGGTGATGCACCGGATGCCACCAGGATTATTGATGGATCTTGCTTTTTCATTTCCCGGGCAAAAACCTCGTGTTTAATCACGTAGTATTTTATAGGCATGTGGCCCAGTTGCCACTCGCCATACATCTCGTTACCTATACCCCACCATTTTACATTATAGGGTTGCGGATGCCCGTTTTGAGCCCTTAGTTTACCCATTAGTGTCGATGCAGATCCATTAACATATTGTACCCATTGAGCAGCTGAATATGCCTCGCCAAAACCGGCATTTACGCCTATGTAGGGCACCACATTCAGTAACTTACAAAGGGTCATATATTCATCTGTGCCCACATCATTTGATTCCATGGCGCTCCAGGCGTAATCATATTTGGGGGCTCGCTTGTCCCTGTCGCCAATACCATTTCGCCAATCATAACCGGATGAAGCATTACCACCCCAGCGGATGATGCCCAAATTCATCTCCTTTAAATCATGTAAAATATCGGCCCTGAAGCCTTGTACATTGTCAGCAGGCATTAAAGAAACCGCACCAACATTAAAGGAACCATTGCCTTTTGCCCATACCTTAAAAGTGGCGTTGCCTGCAGTAGCCCTAAACTTAAAGGAGTATTTATGAAACCCGTTAGCTATCACCGGGAGGGCGATGTTCAGGTTACCTAAGTTATCATCGGCAATAACATCAATGTTAATTATTGCGCCTTTTTTGGCTTTAACAATTATGTAACCGGCATAAGCCTTATTCTTTAAAAAGGTGAGCCCGCCTTGCTGTATACCATGCGTTGATTTATTGTCCATAACAACCTTAACCGAATGCTCGCCGGTATAGGCGTTCGCGCTATCCATTTTTACAAATGCATCGGGGCCAAGCGGTTTCCATCGGCCTAAATAATTGCGGGAGTTGCCGGGGATTAATTTTTCATTTGAATTTACCGGGTAAAAAAATTTCCGGTCGCCCAGCATTTCGGCCCACAGGCCCCCTTCAAAATAATTAAACAGCAATTCAATAAACTGCCCGTATACCAGCTTTGATATTAGCGGCCCTTTGCGGCCTGCATCAATGGTAACATCAACAACGGCTTCCTTTTGATTTATGGATTGCGCATTAACCCGTTGCTGAAACGCGAGGCATATGCAAATTATCAAGCAAAGTTTTTTTATCACCGCAAAAATTTTGTTTGGAGTTAAATAAGCCGCACCGTTTATAAAAAACGGCACAGCTTTAACCTAATCTGTGTTTATTTTATGCAGAGGCGTAAACAAGCGCCCCTGCATAACATTTAACCTTACTTAATAAGTAGCGTTTTGTTTAAAACCAGGGTTGTTATCAATTTCTGATTGCGGGATAGGAAAATATTCGCGGCCTGCCTGGTAAGTATTAAACTCGGCATCGCGCGATTTTAATAAAGCCAGTTTGGCCGGATCCTGCAACCATCCCCAACGGCGGATATCATCAAAACGGTGACCTTCCAAACAAAACTCCAACAACCTTTCATGTGCCAGCTGATCGCGCATCTGGGCCTGGGTCATGCCTGGTTTGGTAGTTGCCAGGTCGGGAAGTTTGGCACGGGTACGTACCATTTGTATGTACGGATAAGCCTGTGCGGTTTGGCCGGTCTCGTTCAGGCACTCGGCATACATCAGCAACACATCGGCGTAGCGCATAATCCTTTCGTTGATGCCCGAGCGCCAGTCAAATTCATCAGCACGGGTATCACCGTTTTCATATTTGCGACAAAATATGTCGTTCAAATCGGCAGGGTTATTTTTGTACCTCTCAAAAAACGATTGGCCATATAAGGTCTCGCCGGGTTTGTTGTAATAAATGGTGGCATCAACCCTTGGGTCAACGTTACCGTCAACTGTTTTTTCGATCATGTATTCGTTCAATGCCGAAAATGTAGGTTGCACGTCTGTCCACCCAAAACTGCGTGGAGCAAATGTAATGGCCCTTGCCGATGTACGGCCCCAGGTTGATACCGGCGCACCGCCCCAGCCAAGGTCTGTACCCCCGGCGTCGCGTGAAAACTGCACTTCAAATATCGATTCTGAATTATTTTCGTTGGCTTCGGTAAAATTGTCTTTGTAGTTTGCAACCAGGCTGTACACGTTTGCGTCAATAATCGCTTTAAACTGCGTAGCGGCTCCGGCAAAATCTTTGTTAAACAATAAAGCTTTGCCCAGGAATGCCATGGCGGCGCCTTTAGTGGCACGACCAATCTGTCCTGCATCCGGTCCGTTGGTTGATGTGTAGGATGCCGGCAGCAAAGCAGCAGCCGCGGTAAAATCATCTTCTACCTGTTTCCAGCCTTCGGCCTCGGTTGATTGTTTTACAAAATAATCGGCCGATGTTTTTACATAATGGGTAGGCAACGATACCTTGCCAAAAAAGTTAACCAGGTGAAAAAAATACAATCCTCTTAAAAAATGGGCCTGGCCAAGTATGCGGCTTTTTAAGCCGGCATCCATTGTAATGTTGGGCACATTATCCAGCACCTGGTTGGCACGGGCAACACCTTCGTAATATGCGCCATAAGCCCAGCCGTAGCCTGCACCATCTGCTGTGCCTAATGCAAAACGGCCAATGTTATAAAATGCTGTCCATGGGCTGTTGCTGCGTACATCGTCGCCCCTGATATCCAGCATAGCCGGTGTAAAACGCATGTAAGTACCATCAATAATTAAACTGCCATAAGCGGCATTTAAGCCCGCAATAGCATCGGCCTGTGTTTTCCAGAATGACGCCGCTGTTTGCTGATTTGGATTTACCTGGTCTAACTTCTTAGTACAGGCGCTAAGGCATACTACAGCTGCGAATGCCCATATAAAATATTTTGTGTTTGTTTTCATGACTCTGTTTTTAATAAATTTTACAATCCTACCTGTACACCTAACATAACCGTTCTTGGATTTGGAAACGATCCATAATCATAGCCACGGCTAAATAAACCGTCGCTTATAAAATCAGGGTCGTAGCCACGGTATTTAGAAATGATCAATAAATTCTGACCAGACAGGTACACTCTTAAGCTGCTGAAAACATGTGTTTTATTTAAAATATTTTTAGGTATGGTATAACCTAACTGCGCGTTTTGTAATTTGATATAACTGCCGCTTTCCACAAAACGATCAGAGAAGCGCGAGTTGCCGTTCGGGTCGCCAATGATTGGTCGCGGTATGTTGGTATTGGTATTGGTCGGCGTCCAGAAATTCAGTTCGGCTGTTGATGAGTTGCCGTACTGGCCAACCATCAGGTCGTGATATACACCGTTAAATACCTTGTTGCCGGCGCTGCCTTGCAGGAAAAACGATGCATCAAAGTTTTGGTACGATGCCCCCACGTTTAAGCCGTAATAAAGTTTAGGAATTACCGAACCCAGGTAAACCCTGTCGGCATCAGTAATCACATGGTCGCCGTTAACATCTTTAAATTTAACATCGCCGGGCGCTGCCAATGTTTGGGTAGCATGGCTGGTAATATCGGCCTGGTTTTGGAAAATGCCTTCAGTAACAAAGCCATATAGCTCGCCTACTTCGCGGCCAACTTCAGTTTTACTGCCCGCGCCGTATATAGGGTTGTTGGTACCGCCTAATTTTAATACTTTGTTTTTAAGTGTATTGGCATTGGCAGTAATGTTCAATTGTAGTTTGCCAATGTTTTCGCGATAGCTCACAGAAAACTCAACACCTTTATTTTCTGTTGATGCCGCGTTGGTCGTCACCGATGCAGGCACCGAACCCACTGATAAAGGCAACGGAATACCAGCCAGGATATCAGTAGATTTTTTATAAAAATACTCGGCGGTAAATGCCAGTTTATCATTGAAAAAGCCAAAGTCAACCGCAGCATTTGCTGTTGATGTAGATTCCCATTTAATGTTAGGATCACTAACGGCAACTGTGGTTGCACCAGGTGCAAGGGTGTTGCCAAACAGGTAGCTGGCGTTGCCGTTGATGTATGACTGGTACATGTAGTTGGCAAAATTTTGGTTACCCAATACACCATAGCCGGTGCGGAGCTTTAAGCTGCTTATGAATGATGGTAAATGAAAAGCTTTTTCGTTACCAACGTTCCAGGCAGCGGCAATTGAAGGGAAGTTACCAAAGCGGTTTTTAGGACCAAACCTTGATGAACCATCCCGCCTGAAGTTTACAGTTAACAGGTAACGGCTATCGTAGTTGTAGTTTAACCGGCCAAAGTATGATAACAAAGTGCTGGCGTCTTTATAACCATCTAAGCCTTTTGAGGTTGGATCGGCAATGGAACCGAAGGTAAAAAACTGAAGGCTGCCGGCGGCCGACGCTGTACCGGTAACAAACTGGTTATGATCTTCCTGGTATGATGTACCCGCCAAAACATCCAGCTTGTGTTTGCCCGCGGTTAACTGGTACGATAAGGTATTTTCAACCAGGCCAGTATGCGCGTTACCGTTTTGATCGTTAAGGTAATATTTGGTATTCAGGTAATAAAAACCCAGATCGTATGATGGTTCGTAGTGAAAGTTCTCATAATCGGTACGGTCGTAGCTTACGTTAACCTTGTATTTAAGATTTTTTACCAGCTCCAGCTCGCCCCAAAAATTGCCAAACATCCTGTTACGGTTGCTGTAATCGGTTACCAGGTTATTCATACCAATAACGTTAAGGGTAATAGCCCTTTGGGTTACGTTATCGCTGCCCCCGTAGCCGCCCAGCCTGTTAGGGTCATAAACCGGCATAGTTGGTATAGCAGTTAGCATGCTGGTAAGGCCACCGCCAAATACCGCGTGCGAACTTGTAATAGCCGGGTTATTTTTGTGCGATTGGGTGTATGCTGTTTTACCACCAAAGCTAAATATGCCTTTTTTACCCTGGAAGCTACCGGTAAAGTTATAACGCCTGTAGCTTTGCGGACCAGATAATGTACTGGTATTATCAAAATAACCAAGACCAACATTATAGCTTATGGCATCGCTGCCGCCGGATAAGTTCAGGTTATGATCCTGTATTTTGCCGGTTTTAAACATTTCCTTTTGCCAGTCGGTATTGGTTTTACTGATGAAGGCCGCGTTTGAAGGATCATTTGCAGGGGCTATGGTTAAGCCGGCATTTAACTCCGCAGCAGTAGTTATTTTTTGATAACCTACCCTATCGGTAACATCCATTCGTTTGGCAATATTTTGCAGGCCGTAATAGCCGTTATAATTAACTTTTAAAGGGCCCGATTTCCCTTTTTTAGACGTGATGATAACCACTCCTGTAGCAGCACGCGAACCATAAATTGCAGCTGCGGATGCATCTTTTAATACCTGTATGGTTTCTATATTATCGGTAGGAAAATCAAACGGGGCATCAACGGGTACGCCATCAATAACAAACAGGGGGCTATTGTTACCAAATGTAGATATACCCCTGATTTTGATTTGTACAAAACCACCCGGCTCGCCAGATCCCTGTACACTTACACCGGCTGCCTGGCCCTGTAATAGTTTGGCTACATCATATGATGCTGTTTTTTTGGCATTATCAACGTTTACTACCGATACAGAGCCTGTAAGGTCTTTCTTTTTTACCGATCCGTACCCTACAACAATAACTTCGTTTAATGAATTTGACGATGCTTTAAGCTGAACATTAAGCGACGAACTGCCATTTAACGGTACTTCCTGCGTAGTATATCCTATAAACGAAAACACCAACACTACATTACTGGCGCTGGCGTCCGGAATGTTCAGTACATACCTTCCCTGCACATCAGTTTGCGAACCGGCGCTTGTTCCTTTTACTTTGATGCTTACGCCGGGCATAGGCATACCAGCCTCGTCGGTAACCTTACCGGTTACGGTAAGTATCGATACTGTGGCACCTTTTTCTGACAGTATCACCAGGTTATTTTCGCTCAGCTTGTAAACCAGGTTGGTTTTGGCAAGCAGGGCGGCCATTGTTTCATCTAACGATGCATTGGCAACGTTAAGACTGGCGGGCAATTCATTTTTTGCCAGGATATCGTCGTTATACAAAAAGCGGTAGTCAGATTTTTTTTCGATCTCCTTGAACGCCTTCTTTAAGGTAACATTCTGGAAATTAACATTGATAACTGTCTGGCCATATCCTTTTGCAAAAACCTGAAATGACGATACAATCACCAGGGCAAGGATAAATTTAAACATAAGAAATATTTTCAAAAATTGGTTTAACCGCACTTGGTTAATGCGGGGTACATTTTTTTTCATAATTTAGCATTAAGGTTGTTTTAACTATTTGGTTTTCAAAAGGGCTGGTAGTTAACTTTTACCGTATTAGCGGGGGAATGGTGGAACATTCTTCCGCTTTTTGGTTTTCAGTTTAGATACTTATTTAAGCATAGGCTATTTGATTAATGGTTTAATGGTTAATAAATTAAAACTTGATTATTGTCGGTTTTATAATGGAAGTAGGTTGTTGTTTTAAGTGCTTTTAAGGCTTTGGCTATGGTTTCGTTTTTAAACTTGCCGGTAAACCTTAATTTTTTCAGGTCCTCGTTTTTAAAAACAATGGTAACATTATAGCGGCGTTCCAGCTGTTTGGCCAGGCTTTCAAAGTCTTCGGCGTCAAAGGCCAGCTTGTTTTCAACCCACAGGGCTTCAGAAGGCAGCGTGTCTTTTTTTGCCTGATGAATCTGCCCCAAAACCATCAATGGCGTTTCTTCGGTTATGCTTTTATCTGATGGCACTAAAGCCTTGCCGGTTAAAACAGGCTGCTCATTATTAATGGTGAGTTTATCGGCGGCTTTTAAAATAATCTTTTTCTCGGGGGTTTTTAAAATGGTTAATTCTATACGCCCATGTATCAGCGATGCTTCGGATGTTTTATCGTTGTTATAGGCCCTTACATTAAACCGGGTACCCAGTACTTTAATGCTGATTGTTGATGTGGTAACTATAAACGGGTGTTGGGCATCTTTAACCACATCAAACAGCGCCTCGCCCTGCAGGCTAACTTTTCTTTGTTCAAGCCCGTAGCTGGCATCGTAAATTAGTTTACTGCCGGCGTTTAGCCATACCCTTGTACCATCAGACAGCTGAATTTTACTGATGCCGTTTTGCGGAGCGGTTATTTGGTTTGACTTAACAGGACCCGTTACATCTTTTTTGTTTATCAAAATAAACACCAACGCAAAACAAGCGGCCACTACCATCGAAAAAAACTTAAGAAACTTAATAATGCCCGATTTAGATTTACCGTGCTCCTGGTTTTCTGATTGGGCCAACTCGTCGGCCTCTGCTTTATCGGCTACGTCAAGTTTATCTTCAAAGGCAGCCCATTTAGCTTCCAACTTGTCGTCGGCTTTTATTTTATTTTCTTCGCGCCATAAATTTTCCAGTAAATCAACCGGGTATAAATCGGTACCGCCTTGCCGCAAAAGTTCTTCAAGTTCGGCCAGCTCTTCGGCGGTAGCCTCCCCACTTAACTTTTTACCAATAAGTATCCAGATATTGTTGATCATTATTTACGTCTCTCTAATTGTAAAGACTGTAATTAATGGAAACACCCTGGTGGGAAATGAAAATTATTTTTTTTAAATATAAATTAGAGGTCCTTTTTTCACCTTTGCAAAAAGCAAATTAAAAACCTGTCTCTTTATATTTTACAATTTTTATAAAAACCATTAAACTATGACTGAATCAATTCATTTCAATTTTGAGTATAAAAAGTTGATAGGTCAGATATCCAGTACTTATCAACAAGGTCAGCTTAAAGCAATTCATGCAGTGAATATCAATTTACTGGAAACCTATTGGCAAATCGGGCAGTATATTGTCGAATTTGAGCAAGGTGGTGCTGAACGTGCAAAATATGGCAAATCATTAATTAATAAACTGGCTGACGATTTATTCAATATTCACGGTAAAGGGTTTAGTAGAAGTAATCTGATTTATATGAGGCTTTTATACTTGGGGTATCCAATAAGTGAGAAGCCTTCTCACTTATTAAGTTGGTCGCATTATGTTGAATTATTAAAGATTGACGATAAATTAGAACGGAGTTTTTATGAACAGCAATCTATAATAGAAAAATGGTCGATCCCAGAACTGAGACGCCAAAAGAAAGCATCGTTATTTCTTAGGTTAGCTATTGCAAAAGATAAAGATGCAATACTGCAATTGGCCAAACAGGGTCAGGCTATTTCACGCCCTAATGATATTATTCGTGACCCTTACATATTAGACTTCCTCAAAATACCCGAACCTCATCAGTACACCGAGTCAGAACTGGAAAGACGGATTATTGAGCATTTACAGCACTTCCTGCTTGAGTTAGGCAAGGGTTTTGCTTTTATTGGCAGACAATACCGCATTACATTAGGCAACCGGCACCACTACGTAGACCTGGTATTTTATCACCGCATACTCAAATGTTTTGTCCTGATTGACCTGAAAAAGGAAGAAGCTGGTTATGAAGACATAGGCCAAATGAATATGTATCTCGGATATTTCGAGAACGAAGAAAATACCGAAGGTGACAACCCTCCGATAGGTATAGTCCTAGCCAAACAAAAGGATGATTTGCTTATACAATATGCAATGCATAACATTTCTTCTCAATTGTTTGTCAGTAAATACCAGCTTTACTTACCGGATAGAGAGGAACTAAGGGCTATCATTGAGGAGCAATTAAATAGTGATGAGAGTTTAAATTAATCAAAAATGTCCTTTCCGTTTCGGCTATCAAAAAGAGAACTTCCAAAAAGAATGTCGTGATAATTTTGAGCGATTTAGCAAATTTACTTTGTAACCAAAATCGAAATTTCCTAATCAATGATTAAGAAGTTTAATCAGTTATAAATTCCCCACACGGTGTCTGGGAAATTTATCATTTCATTTAAACACCATTATAAACACTCCCAGATCAACAATAACGTGCCCCATGAAACAATCCAATAACAACCCCAAACTGATAGATCTCAGCCACGTTATTTTCGACGGATTGATAACCTATAAAGGCCTGCCAGCCCCAATCATTTGCGATTATTTAAGCCGCGAAAAATCAAAAGGGTTTTATGAAACCGGTACCGAATTCCAGATAGGAAAAATTGAAATGGTAACCAATACGGGCACATACATTGATTGCCCTTTCCACCGGTTTGAGCACGGCGCCGATATGTCTGAAGTTTCTTTAGAACAATTTGCCAACCTTGAGGCCACCACCATAAATGCCTGCAATGTAACAGCAATTGGGCCCGATTTCTTTCGTGATACAGATGTTCGGGGTAAGGCAGTAATTGTATTTACCGGCTGGAGCAAACACTGGAATACCGATACCTATTTTGAAAACCACCCCTACGTTACAGCCGATGCTGCCCAATATTTAAAAGACCAGGCAGTAAAACTGGTTGGTATAGATAGCCATAACATTGATGATACTACAGGTAAAAGCCGGCCGGTACACACCACTTTATTGGGCGCGGGGATTTTAATAGTAGAGCATTTATGTAACCTGGACAAACTCCCCCCGGATGGTTATAAATTTAACGCCGTGCCACCTAAGTTTAAAGGTGTGGGCACTTTCCCGGTAAGGGCTTACGCGATAGTGACGGGCTGACGAGGAAGCTTCGTGGTGTTAACAAAGCAATTTTCAATAGCCTGTTTAGCTTTATATACCAGATATTTGATTAAAAAATAATAAAATGACCAGGAAAATATTGTCGGTAATTGTGGGCTACGTTGTATTTGCAGCAAGCTCGGTTTTGCTGTTTAAGTTAGCGGCACAGCCTCCTCACCAGGATGCGCAACTCACTTTTAAAATGTTGACCATAGTTTACGGCACATTTTTTTCGGTTTTAGCCGGATTTATATTGCAATTGATAGCCAGGCAAACAAAACTTACACTAAATTTCATTTTAGCTTTGGTTATCTTTTTGCCGGCAGCCATCTCAATGCTGACATCTGCCAGCAGCCATTGGACGCAGCTATTTGCTATGTTGATTTTTGCGCCGGTATCTATTTTAGGTGGGTATTTAAAGCTTAAGTTGATCAGCAAAAAATAAAGCGGAAAAAGAAACCGCTACTGAAGCATATCACAACCAAATTAAAGAAGCAACAGACCTGTTTATTATGGCCAGATTAGCCACCCTGTAACTCATACATAGGCAAACAGGCTGCCTTTGAAAGCATAAACAGATGCCATCCCCCATTATTTTTCAGAAACCACTTTTCCCTGAGCCGGCAGCTGGTCTTTTTGCGAATTAACGATCCCGACCGAAATCTGCCGCAGCGCGTTACCCATGTGGTACTCTACCGTTTTGATAGATAGGCTTAACAGTTCGGCAACTTCGCGATATTTAAGACCATCTTCTTTTACCAGTTTAAAAACCAGTTTGCATTGGTCGGTTAATTTACTGAGCGAATTGTTGATAAGCGCTGTAGTATCATTACAGATCAGCCGGTCTTCGCCTGTAGCTGCCGAATCGGCAATCTCTACCTCAACATCATCAATATTTACCTGGTTCAGCTTTGCTTTTGAAACATGTGTTAATGATTTGTTTTTTACCGACATGTAACAATAATTACTAAAATTACCAATATCGGTTAGCCTCGCGCGCTGCATCCAAAGGTTTAAAAACACGTCGTCTATGATCTCCTCGGCGGCCTCATCGGTTTTTACAAACGATTTGGCAAACCAAAATAATTTGCTGTAATAAAACAGGTACACCCTTTTAAAGGATGCCCTGTTGTTATTTAAAGCAATATCATTTAGCAGATATTTTATTTCGGTATCCAACATCTCAATTCGGGATAATAATCATCAAACGATAACACTAATTAAACAAACAATCCTACTTATTACTGAATTTGTAAATGGTTGTAGTATGATAAGTTTGCCCAGGCTTTAACACGGTTGATGCAAACGCAGGCTGGTTTGGCGCATCAGGAAAATGCTGCGTCTCCATGCAAAATGCCGAACGGTGCGGGTACGCTTTACCGCCTTTACCGTCTTTGGTTGCACCGGTTAAAAAGTTACCGCTATAAAACTGCAGGCCCGGTTCGTCGGTATATATGTCCATCACAATACCTGTTTTTGGGCTGCTTACCGTAGCTATAGATTTGGTGATATCATGCTTATTAAGCGCGAAGTTATGATCGTAGCCTTTACCATTTTTCAGTTGGTCGTCCTTATCGTTAATGTTGGCGCCAATGGCTTTTGCAGTAGTAAAATCAAAAGGCGTGCCTTTTACCGGCTGTAATTTCCCTGTCGGGATCAGTGTGGTATCAACCGGTGTTATGTTGTCGGCATCAATTTTCACTATGTTATCTAAAATAGTAGAGTCGCCCGCGCCGTTCAGGTTAAAATAGGCATGGTTGGTAAGGTTTACTATGGTAGTTTTATCTGTTGTAGCCGTATATTCTATCTTAAGCGCGTTATCAGCGGTTAAGGTGTATGTTACTTTACTTGTAAGCGTGCCGGGGTAACCGCCTTCACTGTCTTTAGATACATAAGTAAGGTTAAGGGTACTGTCGTTTGGTTGCGCGGCATCAAACACCTGTGCATAAAACCCTTTAAAGCCGCCATGCAGGGTATTAACACCATCGTTTATATCCAGTTGGTAAGCTTTGCCGTCAAGGTTAAATTTTCCTTTGCCAATGCGGTTGCCATAACGGCCTATAATGGCGCCAAAAAATGGTTCTTTAGGCTTTTGGTAAGTTTTTACGCTATCATAGCCCAAAACCACATCGGTTAAAGCTGCTTTATTATCGGGTACCAGCAGGCTTACAACGCGGCCGCCATAATTGGTGATGGCTACGCTGGCGCCTTTGTTGTTTTTTAATGTGTAAAGCTTAACAGCCTTGCCGTTTATAGTAGCCTCAAAGTTTTTGGCATCAGGTGCCGCGGCGGCTACTGTTGATGTAGAATCTGCCGCTGCTTCCTTTTTTTCGGCCGGGCCACTGCAGCTTACCAATAGCGATAACGCGAAGCTGTAAATTAAGTACTGTTTTTTGTATACTTTTTGCATAATTCCTGAAAGTTTTTGTCGCTTTTTTAAACTTTTTTGAAGTTTTTGAGCGGTTTAACTGGTTATAATTTGGTGTTTGGTTTTGTGATTGGGGCAATTGGCCACCCTAATCAAAATCTAAGGTAGAATAAAATTCATTTAATTGTGAAAAAAACAATTAAAATATTTTTACTTTTATTGGTGTAAGCCAAACACCAATAAAGCCTGCTAAATCAATTTTAAAGCTGTTTTGCCAGTAAAATGGCATTATATTTAGATTTTTAGCGGTCAAAAAAATTACATTTGGCGCTTTTTTTTACCCCATCACATGCAAAAATACTCGAAACAGACGCGACTTTTACTGGCAGTTGACTGCATTATATTTGGATTTGATGGCGATACTTTAAAAATTCTGCTGATAAAAAGAGGGTTCCAGCCCGAGAAGGGGAACTGGAGTTTGATGGGTGGTTTTGTACAGGTTACCGAAAGCCTTGACCAGGCTGCCAACCGTATTTTAAAACAGCTTACCGGGCTCGAAGGCGTCTATTTAGAGCAATTACACACATTTGGCAGCACAAAACGCGATCCTATTGAACGCACCGTATCAATTACCTACTTTGCATTAATAGATATAAATAAATACGAGATACAGCTAAGTAAAGATTACCACGCCGATTGGTTCCCGCTAAAACGCGTACCTAAACTCATTTTCGATCAGCAGGAAATGGTAGAGGCAGCCAAAAAACGCATCAGGTACAAGGCCGCCATGCACCCTATTTTGTTTGAACTTTTACCGGCAAGGTTTACAATTCCGCAATTGCAAACCCTTTACGAGAGCGTTTTTAACACCCAGATTGATAAACGCAATTTCAGCAAACGCGTTTTGGCCACGGGTTTACTCATTAAGCTAAACGATAAAGATAAAACCGGCTCAAAACGCGGCGCGTACTATTATCAGCTGAACATGCAAAATTATTATGCTAAATTTCAGGCATTTATGAATTTTATTCCCAACCCGGATACACTTTAAACTAAGCTTTTAAGCCCCTTGTTTCAGTAACAATTTAAATGTTTTTTAATAAAAATTTTTTATTGTAAAAAAATAAGTGTTACTTCAACACGAATTATTTAACCAATATGAGAGAAGACCAATTTGTGATTGGAGTGGACTATGGTTCCGACTCCGTTCGCTCCGTGTTAATCAACGCGCACAACGGCGAAGAAATAGCCTCATCTGTATTCAATTATCCGCGCTGGCAGCAAGGCTTATTTTGCAAACCGGCCGAAAACCAGTTCAGGCAACACCCTCTTGACTATATAGAAGGATTAGAAACTACTATAAAAGATTGTATTGCAAAGGCTGGCGGAGCCGAAGTAGCCAAAGCAGTAAAAGGTTTATCGGTAGACACTACCGGATCGACCCCAATAGCGGTTGATAAAACAGGTACGCCATTAGCTTTAACCCCCGGTTTCGAGCAAAACCCCAATGCCATGTTCATTTTATGGAAAGACCATACCTCGGTATTGGAAGCCGCCCAGATAAACGAACATGCTACAAAATTTGATACCAATTATTTAAAATATGTTGGCGGCATCTACTCATCCGAATGGTTTTGGGCCAAATTACTGCATATTGTAAGGGTTGACGCCCAGGTACGCGACGCCCTGCACTCGTGGGTAGAACATTGCGACTGGATCCCATTCCTGTTAACCGGAGGTACCGATGTTAAAGAAATTAAACGTGGCCGGTGTTCTGCCGGCCATAAAGCCTTATGGGCCGAGGAATTTGGCGGCTTACCACCCGATGAATTTTTCTCGTCGCTTGATCCGTTATTGACAGGTATCACCGGTAAGCTATTTAAAGATACTTACACCGCCGACGAAGCCGCAGGAACACTGAGCGCAGAATGGGCCGAAAAATTAGGCTTATCTACCGATGTTATTGTAGGTACCGGTGCTTTCGATGCGCACATGGGCGCGGTAGGCGGCCAGATTGAGCCATACCATTTAAGTAAGGTAATGGGTACATCTACCTGCGATATTTTGGTTGCGCCATCTGTTGAGGTTGAAGGCAAGCTGGTAGCCGGTATTTGCGGACAGGTAAATGGCTCGGTTATACCAGGGATGACAGGGTTAGAAGCTGGTCAGTCGGCCTTTGGCGACACTTATGCATGGTTTAAAAATGTGCTTTTATGGCCTTTAAATAACCTGTTATCGCAGTCAGCCATTATAGATACAGCAACCGCCGAGGCGTTAAAAGCCGAAATGGCCGAACTGATCATCCCTGAATTAAGCCGCCAGGCCGATTTGTTGCCTTTGGATTTTGATAACGAATTATCTATCGATTGGTTTAACGGCCGCCGTACACCGGATGCCAACCAGGAATTAAAAGGCGCAATAACCGGCTTAGGCTTAGGCAGCGATGCACCGCGCGTATTCCGCTCATTGGCCGAAGCTACCTGCTTTGGGGCTAAAAGCATTGTGGAGCGTTTTATCAGCGAGGGTATCCCGGTTAAAGGTATTATAGGGATTGGCGGTGTGGCCAAAAAATCGCCGTTTGTAATGCAGATGATGGCCGATGTATTGGGTATGCCTATCCGCATCCACCAGTTTAAACATACCTGTGCTTTGGGCGCGGCCATGTTTGCGGCTGTTGTTGCGGGCATTTACCCAACGGTTGAAGATGCCATGCAGGGTATGGGCCGCGGATTTGATGTAGAGTATTATCCAAATAAAGAAAAAGAGGCCTTATACCTGGCCCGTTATAATAAATACAAAACCTTAGGCAGTTTTATAGCGCAGCAAATAGCGGCAAAAGCTACCCTGGGCGTTAAAGATAATTCTGTTTTGGCATGAGTAAGTATCAACACATAAAACAAGCGGCTTATGAAGCCAATATGCAGCTGCCCAAATTGGGGCTGGTGCTTTTCACCTTTGGCAACGTAAGCGCTGTAGATAGGGAACTGGGCGTTTTCGCTATAAAACCAAGCGGTGTACCTTACGAAGATCTATCGCCCGAGAAAATGGTGATCGTTGATTTTGATGGGGTTACTGTAGAGGGCGATCTGCGCCCATCGTCAGATACAAAAACCCATGCCGTGCTTTACAAACACTGGCCAAACATTGGGGGTATTGTGCATACACATTCCACTTATGGCACTGCCTGGGCACAGTCTCAGCGTGACATTCCTATCTTCGGCACCACACATGCCGACCACCTGACAGCCGACATCCCTTGTGCACCGCCTATGAGCGATGAAATGATTGAGGGCGACTACGAGTACCAAACCGGTTTCCAGATCATGGATCATTTTACAGCCGCTGGCCTGGATTATAACGAAGTAGAAATGGTGTTGGTAGGCAACCATGCGCCGTTTACCTGGGGCAAAACAGCGCATAAGGCAGTTTATAACAGCGCCGTTTTAGAGGCTGTTGCCCAAATGGCCTACTTAACCGAGCAAATTAATAACCAGGCCCCACGTTTAAAGGACTCGCTTATCAAAAAACATTTTGAGCGTAAACACGGACCAAACTCATACTACGGCCAATAATTATGAAATCATTACGCTATATCATTATACTGGCAGCCGGTCTGCTTGGAGCACAGGCATCATCGGCACAAACCGTTGCTGCTACGCCACCTATGGGTTGGAACAGCTATAACTGCTTCGGCTCGGCTGTGCATGAGGATGAAGTAAAGGCCAATACCGATTATATGGCCCAAAACCTGAAGCAACATGGCTGGGAATACATTGTGGTCGATTTTTTATGGTCGTACGATAACCCGCCGGGTAGCAATATTGGTAACCCGTTTCAATTACGCTTGCAGGATGGCTCCTACCTGCCCTGGCTTACTATGGACAAATGGGGGCGTTTAACGCCGCAGCCTACCAAATTCCCTTCGGCCTTTGGCGGCAATGGCTTTAAGCCTTTAAGCGATTACGTACACGCCAAAGGATTAAAATTTGGCATCCACGTAATGCGTGGTATTCCAAGGCAAGCATACTGGTCAAAATCACCTGTTAAAGGCACCAACGGTATCACTGCCGACATGGTGGCCGATACCAACAGCAAATGCCCCTGGATGAACCACATGTACGGACTGGACATGAAAAAGCCCGGTGCCCAGGAATATCTTAACTCTATTTTAGAATTATATGCCTCATGGGGCGTAGATTTTATTAAAGTAGATGACTTATCGCGCCCATATAGTAATGCCGAGGTGGAAGGCTACCAAAAAGCCATCCAAAATTGTGGCAGGCCTATAGTATTAAGCCTTTCGCCAGGCGAAACTCCGGTTGCCCAGGCGGCACACGCTACCAAATATGCCAATATGTGGCGCATGGCAGATGATTTTTGGGATAACTGGAAAGAGATACTGCACATGTTTGATTATGCCAAAAGCTGGGAAGGCGTAAGCGGCCCCGGTCATTGGCCCGATTGCGATATGATACAAATTGGCAAGCTAAGTAAACGCGGCCCTGTTGGGCAGGAGCGCTACAGCCGCTTTACCCAGGATGAAGAAATTACCCACATGACCTTTTGGAGCATTTTCCGCTCGCCTTTAATGATTGGCGGCAACATGCCCGAGAACCGCGACTTTGAACTAAAGCTATTTACCAACGATGAGGTTTTGGCAGCCAACCAAAAAGGGGCCAATCCCAAACAGTTGTATAAAAAAGATGGCGCCATGGTTTGGTATTCCACCATCCCCGGCAGCAAAGATGTTTACGTGGCCCTGTTTAACATTGGCGATGTAAATAAAGGCGTTGCGGTTGATTTTGCTGCATTGGGCCTTAAAGGCAAAGTAAAGGTGCGCGACTTGTGGAAAAAACAGGATGCCGGCCAATTTAAAACCAGCTATCAGCAAAATATAAACCTACACGGCGCAGCCTTGCTAAGACTTTCGCCCGCAAAATAATTAAAAAACAAAAATCAATAATTCAATAAGTCAGTAATTCAATAATTATAAAATGATCGATCTTAAAAAATTTGAAGTTTGGTTTATTACAGGAAGCCAAAACTTATATGGGGAAGAAACGCTGAAAAAAGTTGCCGAACACTCGCAGGAAATAGCTGCAGGCATTGATGCTACCGGCAATATCCCCGTTCGTGTGGTTTACAAACCTGTTGTAAAATCGACTGAAGAAATTTATGAAACCCTGCAGGCTGCCAACGTGGCCGAAAACTGTATCGGTATCATTACCTGGATGCACACATTTAGCCCGGCTAAAATGTGGATCCGTGGGTTAAGCATCCTTAAAAAACCGATGCTGCACCTGCATACCCAATATAACCGCGATATTCCATGGAGTTCGATAGATATGGATTTCATGAACCTGAACCAAAGCGCCCATGGCGACCGCGAGTTTGGTTTTATGGTGTCGCGTATGCGCATGAACCGTAAGGTGGTTGTTGGCCACTGGCAAGATCCCGAAGCCTTGGCCCAGATTGAAACCTGGACCCGCGCTGCTGCCGGCTGGTACGACTGGCAAGGCGCCAAATTTGTACGCTTCGGCGATAACATGCGTTTTGTAGCCGTTACCGATGGCGATAAAGTAGAGGCTGAATTAAAATTCGGTTTCTCGGTAAATACTTATGGTATCGGCGACCTGGTTGCGGTGATTAACGCGATAAGCGAAGAATCGGTTAGCGAACTGATAGAAGAATATGAGGCCACCTACACCATGGCCGACGACCTTAAAAAAGGCGGGGCTAAACATCAATCGGTATATGATGCCGCTAAGATTGAGTTGGGGTTGCGCAAATTTTTGGTTGACGGAGGCTTTAAAGGCTTCTCGGATACGTTTGAAGACCTGCACGGCATGATCCAATTACCAGGTATTGCCGCCCAGCGCCTGATGGCCGATGGCTTTGGCTTTGCCGGCGAAGGCGATTGGAAAACTGCGGCCCTGGTACGCGCATTTAAAGTGATGGGTGCCGGCCTGCCAGGCGGTAACGCCTTCATGGAAGATTATACCTACCATTTTGACCCTAACAATGCGTTGGTATTAGGATCGCATATGCTGGAGGTGGACGCGTCATTGGCTAATGGCCAGGCAGCCTTAGAAGTTCACCCGCTGGGAATTGGCGGCAAAGCCGATCCTGCGCGTTTGGTATTTAACGTGGCCGGTGGTGCTGCGCTTAACGCATCAATTGTGGATATGGGCAACCGTTTCCGCCTGCTGGTTAACGAGGTTGAAGCCGTTGAACCGGTTGAAGACCTGCCAAACCTGCCTGTTGCCCGCGTACTTTGGAAACCACTGCCCGACATGAAAACCGGCTGCGCAGCCTGGATTTACGGCGGCGGTGCACACCATACCGCTTACAGCCAGAATTTGACAGCCGAACATATGCAGGATTTTGCGGATATGGCCGGAATTGAGTTTTTAAGAATTGGTAAGGATACAACAATACCACAATTCAGAAATGAGATTTTGTGGAACGAGGTGGCTTATAAATAGGAAGAAGAAGCCCCCTCTAAATCTCCCCCTTCAGGGGGAGATTTTTGATTTGCATGATATCAACCCGTCATTGCGAGGTACGAAGCAATCCCGAACTATGTGGGATTTAGCATGTTGAAGATTGCTTCGTACCTCGCAATGACGGATTATTTAAGAATTAGCAGAAAACGAGTAATTCTGTTAATTCTGAAAATTCTGATTCAGACAATGCGTTAGGGATAGCAGCGGATACCGGCCCGTGACTAAGGTCTGTGCAGTATGAGCGGATAGCCCGGGCCAAAGGCAACGCCCGGGGAAAGAGTCAAGAAATTAGAATCAAGAGTTAAGACTTTTGAGGATTGGTGGATAACGACGGAAGAATAAATAAATAAATAAAACCAATTTGTCATTGCGAGGAACGAAGCAATCGCGAACTGTGCAGAGCCGCTGTGCATACTACGAGGTTGCCACGCTGCGCTCGCAATGACAAATGTTTTAGCAATGACAAGTGTTTTAATAACATGCGTATTAATTAAAACAAATACAATCAAACACGCAACCCACGATGGGATTCCGGTTGTGTGTTTTATATAAAAAGCAAAAGAGAGAACGAAATACAATAAAACTAATTTAAACCCAATTTATGAACAAATTTTCAACCATTGATTACGTCATATTCGTGATCTATTTTATTGTGGTATCCAGTTATGGTTACTGGGTGTACAGCCGCAAAAAAAAGGCCAGCATATCGGCGAGTCATGATTTCTTTTTGGCCGAGGGTTCGCTTACCTGGTGGGCCATCGGAGCCTCGCTTATTGCATCCAACATTTCGGCCGAGCAGTTTATCGGCACCAGCGGACAAGGTTTCGCGGTGGGTTTAGCTGTGGCGGCTTATGAGTGGGTGGCAGCAATAGCGCTCATTATAGTGGCCGTATGGTTTATCCCGGTATACCTGAAGAACAAGATTTTCACGATGCCGCAGTTTTTACATACGCGGTATAACGAAACGGTGAGCTTTATTATGGCCATCTTCTGGCTGTTTTTATACGTGTTTGTTAACCTTACCAGTATATTATACCTGGGCGCACTGGCCATTAATAACCTGATAGGCGGCGACATCAGCTCGATGCACAACATCATCATTGCGCTGGCTGTGTTTGCCTTATTCATTACCCTTGGCGGTATGAAGGTTATTGGCTTTACCGATGTAATACAGGTGTTGGTGCTTGTAATAGGCGGCCTGGCTACCACTTACATAGCTTTAACGCTGGTGAGCGAGCATTTTGGTTTAGGCAAAGATGCGATAGCCGGTTTAAAAATGATGTTTAAAGACTCGCCCGAGCACTTTAAAATGATGATGGCTAAACCCAAACCAGACGCGCCACAAGCCGAAATTACCAAATACCTGGCACTGCCGGGCATAGCCATGTATTTTGCAGGCCAATGGATTGTGAACCTGAACTACTGGGGCTGTAACCAATACATTACCCAACGTGCTTTAGGTGCCGATTTAAAAACCGCACGTACAGGCATCCTGTTTGCCGGTTTGATGAAACTGGCCATGCCTATCATCGTGGTAATACCGGGTATTGCAGCTTATGTATTATACAAAAATGGTGGCTTGCAACACGAAATGGCATCGGGCGGGCATTTCAATTCGGATAATGCGTACTCGGCTATATTGGGCTTTTTGCCTACCGGGCTTAAAGGCCTTTCGGTAGCGGCGCTTACTGCGGCTATTGTGGCTTCATTGGCTGGTAAAGCCAACAGTATATCTACCATTTTTACGCTGGATATTTACAAAAAGCACATGGTTAAGGATGCCGACGAGAAAAAGATGGTTTGGGTGGGTAAGCTCACAATTCTTGCTGCGCTTATATTCTCAATCATCCTTACCTGGAAAGATCTTTTAGGTATTGGCGGCGAAGGTGGCTTTACCTTTATCCAAAAATACACCGGTTTTATCAGCCCGGGTATCTTCGCCATATTCATTTTAGGTTTCTTCTGGAAACGTACTACGGGTGCGGCAGCCATCGCGGGGATCCTTACAGGCTTCGCTATGTCGGTATTGTTTAATAACTACGCACCGGCTTTATTTGGTCACGAAACCATCCTTTACACAGCCTTCCCTAATGGTAAAGGTGGTTGGGAAATTCCATTCCTGATTTGTATGGGCTTATCGTTCATGTTTACCATTATTGTGATGGTGATCATCAGCCTGGCCGGGCCAAAAATCAATCCTAAAGCTTTTGATATTCCACGTGCTATGTTTAAGGTTGATAAACAAACCCTGGCATTAATTATAGTTACGCTGTTATTACTTACCATGCTTTATGCCAAGTTCTGGTAGTGTTAAGTCAACAGTACTAAGTCGTAAGTCTAAAGTTGATTTTTTTTGGCTTAGAACTTAAGACTTTGGGCTAAAGACTATCCGTCAATTTATCGTTGACGCGACAGTAATACAAAAACTTTGTTATAGGTTTCGTTGATTGAATCCCCGCGGCTTAATTGCCGGGGGATTTTTTATTGCATAAGGATCCAGCCTGTTATAATCTGTTACGATAAATCAACAGCATCATTAATTTTGTTGTGAATCAGGTGAACGATGCCGTCCATCTCCTTGATAGTAACTTTCAGCAATTCAAATGCTTCTTCTTTCTCGTCATTACTGTCGGCTATATCTACCAGGTACATCAGCCCCAGCATGGTAGCAACCGGTCGCCTTATCTCATGCGAGCTTAGCCAGGCCACCTCTTTTAAAAATTCATTCTGCCGTTTATTTTCCTGGATAGATTGTTTTAAATCGTTAATATCCTTAATAACGCCTATCAGCCTTACAGGTTCCTTTTGTTCGTTATAAATAAAGTATCCCTGGTCCATAATATACTTATATACGCCATTGCCGCAATTTATACGGTACTCGCAGGCCCAGTTTGTTTTGCCTTCGTTTTTAATTTTTTGCTGGCTTGTTACTACTTCGGCAACATCATCAGGGTGGATCAAACTGCGCCACCACTCCAGGTTATAGGTTATTTGCTCATAAGAAACATCAATAAGCTGGGTTAGGCTGGCATTGTAAATAATGGTGTCGGCAGGTATATTTAAATCATAAATCACATCCTTGGTAGCCTGCGCCAACAGTTCATACCGCTCTACGGCTTCTTTAAGCTTAATATCTTTCAATTTATTTTCGGTTATGTCCGAAAAATAAACTGCCACGCCGTCATCCGTTGGGTAGGCGGCCAGCCTGATCCATTTGTTTAACACCAGCGAATACTCTTCCATCCGTACAATTACACGCTCTTCCAGCGCTTTTTGATAATAAGGGTACATACGGTTCCTCTCTTTGGGGAAGAGCGTAAAAATACTTTCGCCAACAATTTTGGTAAATTTTCCGTCAAGAATATCTTTAAAAGCCTGGTTAATACGGGTGATGCACATGTTGTAATCCAGGGCAAAAAAGGCATCGCTAATGCTGTTCAGCGTATTTTCAAGGTTGCTTAAATGCCTGTTTTTTTCTACTTCAAGTTCCTTAAGCTCGGTAATGTCCTGCATCGAGCCAATTACTTTTAGTGGCATGCCCGGTACCGTTTCTAAACGGGCCAATTGCCGCATATACCGGGTTTCGCCGTTAAGCACTTTAGTGCGGTGGGTTACATCAAGGGTTTTGCCATTGGTCATCAAATCGTTAAGCCCGGCCATCATCATTGGCCTGTCTTCCGGAAAAATATGTTCCAGGTAAATGTCGAAGGGCTCCCGCTCATCATTCTTATCAATACCTGTAAGCGTGTACAACTCATCCGACCATAGCAGCTTACGGGTATCCGGAAAATACTCCCAGCCGCCCACCTTTGATATCAGCTGCGTTTCTCTTAAATTTTGTTTCTTGTTTGAAATATCCTGGTTTATTTTTTCTAACCGCTGCTCAAATAATAGCTGTTCGGTCATATCCCGCACCATTACCAGTATATTGGGGTTGTTGTTGAAAGTTATTTTATGCGATGTAACGCTTACCTGGATAATGCTGCCATCCTTTTTGATATGCCGCCACCTACCGCTTAAATTCAGATTGGGCGCTAAGCTCCCGACCGCCTCGATCGCCTTTCCGGCATCTTCGGGTGGGCGGATATCGTGGATACTTTTTGTTAAAAACTCGGCCTTGCTGTAACCGTATGTGCTCACGGCGGCGTCATTAACCGAAACTATATTAAGGGCTTCGTCATATATCCACATAGGCACCGGGTTAGCCTCGTACATATTGCGGTACTGGGTTTCGCCTTGCTTAAGCTTTGCGTCGTTCTTTTTTATCAGGTAATGCAAAAACACCCCGCTGGCAATTACAAAAAAATACCCTTTGGCACTGCTAATGAATAAAACCTGTTCGCCGGTAAAGTTATGCTCCAGATAAAACAGCAAACGATCACTAAAAGTGATCCAGAGCAAACTGATAATGATGTAAATAAGGGCTATCCGTAAAGCACCATGCCGCATTAGCTTCGGGTTAAATTATTTAATTAAATTAAACGTTTAAATACATTATTGGTTACAATAAATATCTATAAGCATCAACCATAGCGCTGTACGGTTTTTAACAAACATGCGTATTATTGTATGTTGTCAATGTAATTAATATATAGCTCCCAATATTAAAGCCCACAAATAAAATACCCCGTTTGCCAAGAAATATCGTGTAAAATAATCGTGACAAAAGGATTGATTGCCAGCGTACTGATTCTTTTCATGCCGTTACCTGCTGCCCGCGCTATCTGCTCATACTGCACAGGCGTTAGGCACGAGGCCGGTATCCGCGTCTATCGCTAACGGGGGGAAGGGGGTAGCGAGCTGTACTCGGTTTTATCAACTGTTTTGGATATCCTTAGAACATCAGGCCCTGTTACGATCTATTGCTCCCCATCTATCGACCAAACGCCCATTTGTGCCGATGAAGCCTTGCCCGCTATACTTAAACAACCCTCCGTCCCGGTGATTTGCCCCGTGGTCGATTATTTCTTTACGCCCGTCTATCGCGTTTTACCAAACGGTTGTATTGGTTTTTATTTGGGGCATGAAACTAAAATTACAATTCCTGCTCTTGTTCCTTTTACCTTTCACCATGGTAAAAGCAGCTAACCTAATTACCGATGCAGGCACGGGCATTACCGGTACTGTTATCGATTCGGTGAGCCAGAAACCCGTGGATTATGCTACCGTATCTGTTTTTGACCAGGCGAGCAATAAGGTTGTAAACGGCACAATAACTGCCACCGACGGTAAATTTACCATCGATAAATTACCTGCCGGTACTTACCGCTTAAGGATAAACTTTTTGGGCTATGCCAATAAAACCATCGCCAATATTAAAGTTGATGGCGGTATGCTTAAGCTGGGCCGCATATTGCTTAGCCCCGATAGTAAGCTGTTGAAGGAAGTACAGGTTACCGGCAAAAAAGCATTGATTGAAGAGAAGATAGACCGCACCGTATACAACGCCGAAAACGACCTGACTGCCCGCGGCGGCGATGCCACAGATGTAATGAAACGCGTACCCATGGTATCGGTTGACCTTGACGGTAATGTGAGCGTGCGTGGCAGCTCAAACATTAAAGTGCTTATCAATGGCAAACCCTCGGCTATGGCTTCGGCAAGCATATCTGACGCGTTAAAGCAAATCCCTGCCGATTTGATTAAAAGCGTGGAGGTGATCACTTCGCCATCGGCCAAATACGATGCAGAAGGATCGGGCGGAATCATCAACATCATCCTGAAACAAAACACACTGCAGGGGCTTACGCTAAACTTAAACTCGGCAGCCGGCACACGCGGCGCCGACCTGGGCCTTAACGGCGGCTACAAAACAGGTAAGCTCACTTTTTCGTTGGGTGGTTTTGGCCGTACAGGTTACAATATCCCCGGCGAGTTTAACAATAGCCAAACCATAACCAGCCTTACCTCGGGCGATGCCCTGCTCACCACACAATCGGCCAATACGCATAATAAATTTTTGTTTGCCCGTTATAACGCGGGGGTTGATTATGATATTAACGAGCACAATTCACTTAGCCTTGGCGTGGTATTTGGCGCCAACAACCACCCAACTGTACAGGATAACTTTTTGACCAATAGCTATCTGAATGACGTACTTACCGGTTCGTCCCTACAAAAAAACAATATCACCAACAACTCCACTTCGGTTGATGCTACGTTAACCTATACCCTCACCGGCAAAAAGCCCGAGCGCGAATTCAGCTTCCTGACAGAGTACAGCCAGAATAACCGCCACAATAATTTTGAAAGTATTTTTCTTGATCAAAGCGATGGATCGTCAATTGGCGGATTAAAAAATAATAACAACAGCGTTAATAAGGAGCTTACCCTGGAGGCCGATTACCAAACACCGCTTGCCAAAAACCAGCTGCTGGAATTTGGCGCCAAGGATATTATCAGAACAGTAACCAGCGATTACACGTACCTGTCGGCAGCCGACGGCTCACTCAATTATCAGCCGGTATCGTCGGCCAGCCTGTCAAACGCGTTTAACTACAAGCAAAATGTGGCATCGGGATATTTATCATTTACCTTTAACCCTTTTAAGAATTACACCATTAAAGCAGGTACCCGGTACGAGTATACCTCCATCAGCGCCGATTTTCTGAGCGGGCAGGCAGTTACCATTCCCAACTATGGCATACTGGTACCCAGCCTCAACATCAGCAAAAAGTTTGATAATGGCGATATGATTAAACTGGGCTACAACCGCCGCATTCAGCGCCCATCCATCGAGTTTTTAAACCCCAATATCCAGGCATCCAACCCACTGAATATAACCAGCGGTAACCCTGGCCTGCAGCCCGAGTTTACCAACAATTTTGAACTGGCCTACAGCACCAATATTAAAAGTAACCATTTCAATATTTCGGCATTTATGCGCAATACCAACGATGCTATCCAAACCATCCGGACAAGCAGCGGCGATACTATAAAAACCAGCTATCAAAATTTGGGCAAGCAAAATGCCTATGGTATGAGCCTATCGGCCAACCTTACACTCACCAGCAAGCTAAGCCTTAATGGCGGCCTTGATATGTATTACCTTGATTTGGATAACCAGGACCCCGATCCGCTTTTCCGGGCATCCAACCATGGCTGGGTGGCCAACTACCGCATATTTGGCAGCTATGACCTGTCAGACAAGTACTCGGTACAGGCATTTGCCTTCCACCGTTCGCGCCAAATACAGCTACAGGGTTACCAGGGAAGTTTCGGAGTATATAATTTAAGTTTTAACAGGAAGTTTGCCAACAAAAAAGGCAGTATTGGCATTGGCGCAGATAACTTTCTGACTAACGGCTTCAGAATACCTACAGTTGTTAATTCAGGCAACATTAACCAGAATGCCGTAAACATAATGCACAACCGCAGCATCGAGGTAACGTTTACTTATAAGTTTGGTGGCATGTCTGTTCAAAAGCCCAAAAAACCTAAAAAAACCATCAATAATGATGATTTAAAGGAAGGCAGCAGCAATAACAATAATTAATAAAAACCGCCCCCATTCAGGGTGCTATGCACTTGTGGCGGGCGGATAGCCTTCACCTTATCTTTTAATTTAAATCTTGCAGGGCAGGTTTGGATTTCAGGGTTAAGATTTACTTCTTTTTATATACTTCCTGTACAGGTATTCGGCATATCCCACGCTAATATAATCCGGAAATTTCCAGGTGGGGTAATATTTTCTTTGAATATATTTTACCCCGCTAAAAAACAGAATAGCCGCTATTAATAAAATACCTAAACCCAATAGTATGGCACCCAGTATTACAACAATATCCATAATTTAATCATTTTTGATTTGTACGCACCGCTTAAACAAAGGTTACATTTGTTTTAATAATTAATATTTGCCAACCCGGCCACTAATAATAATATAATAAACCTGTTTTATAAACACCTTCCTGTTATAACCCGGCTGGTTACTAAAATGCAAACAATAACAACAAGTTGTGTTTAACCTGCGTAAAAAAGGGGAAGTTAATTACACCGGATGCCTGCCGAACAGCACTATTTAAACTTTGAGCAAATTGTTGACACCCTGAACAGGGGCGTATATGGCATTGATACCCAAGGCAATTGTATGTTTATTAACCAGGCGGCCACACAGATGCTTGGTTACCCGCGCCAGGCCTGCATTGGCAAAAACATGCATAGCCTTATCCATTATCGCGACATAAATGGTAACGTATACCCCGAAAGCGAATGCGCCATATGCACCGTAAATAAGGCCGTTAACGGACAACACAATCTTGACCATGTTTACCGGAGGGCCGATGGATCGGCGTTCAATATCAGGCATTCCTCAAGTCCAATTATTGATAATGGCATTTTTAAAGGAATAGTTATTGCTTTTAGCGATATATCCGACCAAAAAAACAAGGAAGCAGCCTTAACCGAATCCGAACAAAAATACAAGCTCCTTTTTGATAACAACCCATCGCCCATGTTTATCTGGGATTTTGAAACCCTGCAGATTGTGGATTGCAATGAAGAAGCATTGATAAAATATGGCTATAGCAGGGAGGAGTTTTTAAAGTTAAACATCAGGCAGGTACGCCCCGCGGAAGACATTGCCCTTATTAATGAAGCCACAAAAAGCGAAGCATCTTATGGCTCTATCCACAAAAAAAGCTGGCGGCACCTGAAAAAAAACGGCGATCTGATACACGTTGAAGTTACCGGTCATGTCATTGAGTTTAATGGCCGCAAAGCTTCACTGGTGCTCGTAAATGATATAACAGAGAAACTAAAAGCAGAAAACGAACTAAAAAACTCGGAAGAGAAACTACGTATTGCTACAAAAATTGCCGGGTTGGGCTATTGGCAGGTGCAATTGGATGGCAAAAACAGGTACTGGTCTGACGAGGTATATACCATTTGGGGGGCCGACAGGGATTCGTTCGCGGCCGATTACAGCCTGTTTTATAAAACCATTCACCCCGATGACAGGGAGCGGTTTGCCCGGGAGCAGGCCTTTGCCGTAAATAACGCCAGGGAAATAGATTTTGAATACCGTATTATTTTGCCCGATGGATCGATGAAATGGGTACATGAAATTGGCAAACTGGTTGCCGGTAACAGCAATCAGCCGGCAGTTTTCCGGGGAACGGTGCAGGATATTACGCCCCGGAAGCTTTTATCGTTATCGCTGGAAGAAATTAACCTGCGCTATAATTATGTAACCAAGGCAACTTCAGACGCTATTTGGGATTGGGATTTGGAAAATGACAACTTATATTGGGGCGAGGGCTTCGAAATTATTTTTGGATATAACAGCGAAAGCATTCAGCGCAACATCAGTTCATGGACAAACCATATACACCCGGAAGATATAGATAAATTAATAAAAGGCATTTACGCCGTAATTGACGGCACCGAAACCAAATGGAAAGACGAATACCGCTACCTGAAAGCCGATGGCACTTACGCTTATGTTGTTGACAGGGGTTTTGTAATACGCAACGCCAAGGGTAAAGCCATAAGGATGGTAGGCGCTATGCATGATATTACCAAACGTAAAACAGAAGTGCACCATTTAAAACTAATCCAATCTATAATAACGCACACTACCGATGCTGTTTTAATTACCGATGCCAACATGTTTGATGGATTGGGGCCGCACATTGTTTATGTAAACGAAGCATTTACCAGGATGACAGGCTATAATGCCGATGAAGTAATGGGTAAAACGCCCCTGATACTGCAAGGCCCAAAATCGGACGTGGCCGAATTGCGGCGCCTGGGTATAGCCTTACGTAAAAGCCAGCCATGCGAAATTACCACCATCAGCTACAAAAAAAACGGAGAAGAGTTTTGGGCAAACTTTTCTATTAATCCGGTAATGGACGACAAGGGCATTTTAACCCACTATGTGGCCATTCAGCGCGATGTTACCGAACAAAAAAAGGCAGAACTGGAGCTTAAACTGTTTGCCGGCGATTTATATGAACGTAACAAGGAGCTTAACCAGTTTGGATACATTGTATCGCATAACCTGCGGTCGCCGGTGGCTAATATCATGGGGATAGCAAATTTATTGGAACTGGATAGCGACGACCCCGATACGGTAGCCAGATGCACACACGATTTAAAAATTGTAGTGAACAGGCTGGATAGCGTTATAAAAGACTTAAGCCAAATTGTATCCATCACCGATGGTTCGACAGCCCTTACCAAAGAAAAAATTGATTTAAACGCATTGATAGCCCAGGTAGTTACCGACCTTGAAGATGTTATATACCATACGGAGGTCGAGGTTTCTATACACGGCGGCTCGCATATCATTTACTCGCATAAGGCTTATTTGTACAGTGTATTTTATAACCTGGTGAGCAACGCCATCAAATACCGATCAAACAATTCGCCACGCGTAACTATCACTATTGTTGATGATGTTACAGGTACCATAGTTACCGTAGAAGATAACGGCATAGGCATTGATTTAATAAAACACCGGGACAGCATTTTTAAGCCCTATAAAAGGTTCAATTTAAATATTGAAGGTAAGGGACTGGGCTTATTTTTGGTCAAAAGCCATATTGAGGCGCTCGGCGGCTATATTACCATTGATAGCGAGGAAGGCAGCGGATCTGTTTTTACTATAGGCCTGCCCGCATCAAGCCATTTAGCGCCCGAAGCCGTCCAGGTCTCCGAATACCGTTAACAGCAATACCCAATCGCTTGTACCGTGTATCAAAATTTAGCAGGAAATGCCTAATTCCCGTGTCAATCCTGGTTAGCGAAATCCGCGGATTTTGAAGGGAGAAATGATATATGTCGGCTAGTCGACTCACCCCGACGAGGCACCGCCCGTCTGCCCCGCTCTCCGACTGCGTCGCATAGAGGGGCAATAAAACCAAAATTGAGCTTCACCCTCTTTGCGGCGTAAGCCGGAGAGAGGGTCGGCCAGCGTAGCGTAGCCGGGGTGAGTCGTAGCCGGCGTTCAAAGCCCAATGTTTATCCAAAACCCAATATGTCGTGGGTAGTTATCAAATTTAGGTAAACTATGAAGGAGGAATGACATTTAAAAATAAAAGACTGTCATGCTGAGGAACGAAGCATTTGCCAACTTTTCTATCGGTCATGCATAGCTGATAGATCCTTCGTTCCTCAGGATGACAGGAAAATGGGATTTGTCATAGGTAAATACGAAGAATCTATCAGCTATACATTACAGATACAAAGGCTCCCGATAAATCCTTTGCGCCTACCATGATATGTTGAATTTTGAGCTGCGGAGGCTGTAAACAAGATTTTGTAACAATTTGGTAACGCCCCATCCGTCAAAATAATAATCCTTAAAGCCAGGCGTTTCTACATCATTATTTACAATACCCCTATTGATAATGAATATACAAGTTAACCTTGCCCAAATCCGTTTTAATACCGAAAGCAACGGCCATGACAAATGCTGGCGGCTGGTGCTGGATGGCCAAGAGATCCTGGTAGAATCTGTAAACATCCAGGCCCCTGTTTTTACCTCGCGCGATTGGATTGAACCCATCGGCAAATTCAAACACCATATTTCTGTTGCCGATTGCCGCGTGCACATCGACGAAGCCGGAGCTGCGCTGATTACGGCTGTTTGATAATAGATAGCACTCAAAACAATTTTGTCGCCCGGGCCCTTTTTAATGCTATTAAGTTAAGGAATTAAGGTCGGTTTAATATCGAACACCGAATGTCCAATATCGGATAATGAAGGAAAAATTTCGGCGTTGGACATTCGAAATTCAGTGTTCGATATTATTTGTCCTTTTGTCCCCTCAGAGTCTCTTTGAAAAAGGACCCTGAGGCCGCATGCCAGGTGAATGAGCCATCTCAACGTACAGGCGCATTCTCTCCCGCGCTTTATACTTCCAAAATCAATCTGTTATGTCTAAATAAGCAAAAACTGTATCTGTTATGCTTTTAAATATTTGCTCAAATTTGTTGCGTTAATTTAAACTCAGGATCATGAAAAATTACACCATTACGCTATTGCTTTTATTAGCAATATCCTTTGGCAGCAAAGCACAAAATACAATTATGAGCACTACACAACAATCAGAAAAAACAGTAAGGGCTTTTTTAGAAATCGTTCGTTCCGGAAAATCACCCGAAAGGGCCTCAGAATTTATGGCAGATTCGGTAAAAGCACATCAGCTTAATGCAGAGCACCCGGAAACCGTTGTCAGGACACCGGAAAACTACAGGCAGCATGTCAATGAATTCCTGCAAAGCTATGGCGGTTACCAATTTGAAATTACCGAACTTATTGCCGGTAACGACAAAGTTTATGCCCGCTGGAAACAAACCGGCAATCAAATTGGGGATGTGGACGAATTTAAAGCTACAGGGCTGCCAGTAACTGAAATAGGAAGCGCTGTTTACAGGGTTTACAACGGAAAAATAGTTGAATACTGGATACAGGTTGACAGGAAAGGTACGGAAATTCAGCAACAGAATAATGGGAAGGCTAAATCCGGCGAAACTAAAACAGGCCTGCCCTTTTCTGATGCTTATATTTACGGCGATGCATTGTATATATCCGGGCAGATTGGAATTGATAACACCGGCACACTGGTAAGCAACGGATTTGAAGCAGAAGCAACACAGGTAATGGAAAACCTTGGCAAGGTATTGCGTAAAAATAAACTTAACTACCAGGACCTGGTCAATGTAACCATCTACCTTACCAGCATGGATAACTACGCTGCTGCCAACACTGTTTACAGCAAATATTTTCACCATAAATTCCCGGCCAGGGTTTGCATAGCCGTTAAGGAGTTACCACGCCAGGCACAGATTGAGATTGCGGCGGTTGCAGGCTTTAATAACTAATTATTGCATGATGTGCGGCCTCAGGGTCTCTTTAATGCTATTAAGTTAAGGGAAAACAGAAGTAAAATAATATCGAACACTGAATTTCGAATGTCCAACACCGAAGTTATGTCCCCTCAGGGTCTCTTTGAAAAAGGGCCCTGAGGTTGCGTACCGGGCTATGGACTATTTTTACACATCAGGCATCCATTCCCTCAGGTTGTGTCCCCTCAGGGTCTCTTTGAAAAAGGACCCTGAGGGCGCGTACCGGGCTATGGACTATTTTTACACATCAGGCATCCATTCCCTCAGGTTTCTCTCTGAGAGAACCTGAGAGGCCAAAAGGCCCGGAAAATTTAAAACGCACCCCCCTGAATACTAATCGCTTCTTTCAAACGTTTCACATCATCACAATATTTATTAATTACCGGTGAAACCTTATCTTAAATTCCTCGCCCTATTGCAGTTCCTGCTGTTAACCGCAGCCGCTAACGCTGCTGCCCCGCATATCGACGTTAACCGTACCAGGCAAAAGGCCAAACAAAGCCTTGCTTTTTGCAAACAGAAAGGCTACAATGCCCGTTACTGTATTTTGATAGACATGAGCCTGCACTCGGGTGTTAAGCGATTTATGGTTTGGGATTTTCGTAAAAACGATACCATGATTACCGGCCTGGTAAGCCATGGCTGCGCCAGTGCGCCGTGGTCGGGCGTGTGGACAAAAGACAAACCCGTTTTCAGCAATAGTGACGGCAGCCATTGTACCGCCCTGGGGAAATACCAGATTAATGGCCGGGCTTACAGCGCCTGGGGCATCCACGTAAAATACTTTTTAACCGGGTTGGAGAGCACCAATAATAATGCCTATGTCAGGCAAATCGTATTCCACTCCTGGGAAAAAGTTGCCGAAGCCGATGTATATCCCAACGGTACGCCCGAAGGCTGGGGCTGCCCCGCCATATCAAACAACACCCTTAAAATTGTCGATGCGCTGATCAGGAAGCAAAAAAAACGGATGCTGATGTGGATATATAGTTAGGGATGTGTCAACAATAAATTGGCGGATTGTATTTAGCCCAAAGTCTTAAGGTCTAAGTCGAAAAGGCAAAAAATTCAACTTTACGTCCCCTTAAAGTCTCTTTGAAAAAAGGACCCTGAGGCCGCGTACCGGGCTATGAACTATTTTTATACGATAGCAATTCTCCTTCAGGTTCCTCTGCGAGAGCACCTGAGGGGACAAAAGTAAAAATAATATCGAACACTGAATTTCGAATGTCCAACACCGAAGTTATGTCCTCTCAGGGTCTCTTTGAAAAAAGCCCCTTAGGCCGCATGCAAGGCGATGAACTATTTCAATACAACAGGCATCCTCCCTCTGGTTCCTCTCCTTCAAGCTATTAAGTTAAGAAAATGACAGGCTGCTCCATCGGAGCAAAACATTTGTAGCAATCGTAATTTAACATTTTTGCGTGCCGTAGGTACGCCACATAAGTTCCGTACCTACGGCACGGGCATTATTTTTCTATCTTTTCTACAAATGTTATACCCCTACGGGGTTGAAAACGCTCAATTGCTTTGAGGGGCTCTTATGTCCCCTCAGGGTCTCTTTGAAAAAGGACCCTGAGACCGCGTACCGGGCTATGAACTATTTTGTAACCGCCATTCCGATAGATTCATCTGCAAAAGGATCTCGCAGAACACAAAAACCTTAAACCGAAACACCTTCCAATATTTTATCAATAGAGGAGGCTAACGATCTATCCTTATCAGTAACGATATCTCCCTGGTCGTGAGTCGACAGCCAGATTTCAACTTTATTCCATTCATTTTTCCAGGTGGGGTGATGATTATTCGATTCGGCCAGCAAGGCCACCCGGGTCATAAAAGAAAATGCTTCCGAAAAATCTTTAAATTTAAATGCCCTGTAAAGTTTGTTATCAATTTTCTGCCACATCATTTTTATTTTACCTCCTTCTGTTTAACAGGCGAAATAACATCGTGTTTTATTTATAGCTGATAAGTATCAATCTAAAAGAACCTGATGGCACGCAAACAATTCACGCTGAGTAGCTTGCATCGAAAAATAAAAATCCGTTCCTTTATATTAACCGACAAAGCCGAAGGAATTGAAATTTCACATCTTCAGCTTCCTGGCCGCATTAGTGATAATTTTTAAACGGGGCCTTATAATCAATTCCTTAAAAATTGAACTACAATCACTATATACCCACCGAGTATTGCTTTAAGCATGCTATCCATGCTATTTGGCAGGTTGATACTTTCCACCAGTTTCATAAGGAATACATTATACCCAAAGGCGTAGTAGAGGTTATTTTCAACTTTAGCGACAGCTCATTTATTCCGGCCCAACTTGGCGGCAAATTACATTATTTATCCAATTGCTTTATTAGTGGATTCAACACAACGCCAATACAGCTTCATCTCCCCAAACAACAGGTTTTTTTTGGTGTCCAGTTTCAACCTTTGGCCATAAAAGAGATTTTTAAAGTGCCCGCCTGCGAGTTTTTAAATATTACAGTCGACTTAACCTTGCTTGATTCAACATTCAACTCACTTTGGCAGCAACTTGCCGAACAAGATGATTTTGATGCGCGGGTATCTGTTTTCCTGGCCTGGCTCAGGCCAAATTTGATTGCCTGGCAACCCCGCGAACAATTAATGAATAGTTTTATATACGCACCTAATCAACATGATGCGTCGGTAACTGTGCTGGCAAATTCACTATGCTATTCACCCCGTCATTTATCAAGGAAACTTTTTGATGCAACGGGAATGAATACCGAAGAAATTTTACTTTACAAAAAATACCTGCATGCGGTGGATTTAATTCACCAGGGCGAATTATCGTTGACGGAAATTGCTTTTCAAAGTCATTTCGCCGATCAATCGCATTTTATCAAAACTTTTAAAGCTTACGCGGCAATAACACCCGGCGAATACAAACGGAACATGAGCAAAATAAAGGGGCATATTTATACAGATGTCCGTTAAATACAATTCTGCGGCCCATCCGGTAGCCATCTTTGCAGAAAAAAAAACATGAAAACAATAATTTTATTTGCTTCTATCAGTATTGCCTGCGGCCTGCTGTTTGTAAACCTGTATACTTCCCTGGTTGATGTAAAATCGTGGGGAAGCGATATTCCTCACTCCATTGCCGTTACAAGAGATTATTTTAAAACGGTAAACCCCGGAAATTTCTTCAGGATATTTTCGCCTGTGAACCAGGTGTTGGGCCTGGTAGTTCTGGTACTTTTTTGGAAAACATCTCCTTCCATCCGGTTGTGTCTAGGAGCAGCGTTTGTTTTATACATTTTAGCCGATGTATTCACCTTTGCCTATTTCTATCCCCGCAATGACATTATGTTTAAGACTGCCCAACTCACCGATGTTGATTTGCTTAAAAGAACAGTATCGGAATGGAGCGGGATGAATTGGCTGCGTTCTTTAGTTATACTGGCAGGCCTCTTTTTCTCTTTTATGGCGCTGCATAAAATTTATTTGCTTCGGTATAAATAACAACATTTCATTCGTTCAGGTTCCTCTCCAGGAGAACCTGGACGGATAGAAGCTATTTTCTGCAACCAATTATATTTCCCTTTTTCCCTGACTAAATTCAATTATCAACGCAGCGTCTGACACCTGGTCATCCAATCGCCTTGATGACAAAACAAGATACCAGCCTGCCGGCGCTAAAAATAAACAAAGCAAAAAGCTGGTGAAGCCCCCGATAACGCGCTTCGAGCCGATTTTGGCAAAAATAAAAGCTACAATGATCATCATGTGCAAAGCAGTGAAAAAGGTCGTCCTTAAAATAAACATAAAAAAGGAAAAACCACTAATCAATCATTGCTTATACGTCCACACATCACCCGAACGCATAGTAACCTGCGGGCTGGTATACAGCAGGGTGGTTCCGTCGGTGTCGTAAACATAAAAGCGGCCGGTTTCCATCACGGTACTCATGTATAATACAACCTGGTTTGGCCCGTGCGCTCTTTCAATATCGCCCCAGCGGGCGTTTGTTCTGTCGCTTATAAAAATTATTTTTTTTGTAAGCCACCTGGCGTGTAACGAATTGTGGCTCAAATCGCCTGTAGGCCCTGCGCCATAAATAATGCCGTATAACCTGTTGGCATTGGTTACAAACCCCATCGACACAATATATAAATCGGCTGCATTGTAATTGCCCAGCAAAAAGCTGCTGGCCGGAAAACTGGTAAGGCTGTTGCTTAGGCTGTATCTTAATTCCTGCCGGTTATGGTGCATTCCCATTAAATAGTAAGTGGCATTGTTGTACGTAAAGGCTTTTACGTCCTGTGCAACAAGATTCTCGGCCAGCGCATCGCCGGTGTAATTGAAATTTATCCCATCGGTACTTACCGCATGATGGACCGCTTTGGGCCTGGTTGCAAAATCATTAAAATACAAATGATAGATGCCGTTTTCAAGATAGGCAACATTTGATCCGTTTACATCGGCAGTGGCCCAGTTAGGGTAATTGGCCATATTTAAAAAGGCATTGCCCGAGCCGGTATTTGGGGCCCAGGCAATGCCATCGGCCGAGGTTGCAAAGCTGGGCTTGTTGGCAACCGAGTTTTGAGCTAACGAAGTATAATACATCAGCCAGCTGCCATCTGGCTTCTTTAATACAGTTTCGTTGTTTACGTGGCGCCTGTCGCCATTGCCAATCACTAAAGTATGGGTGCCAAAAGTTAAAAAATCGTCATAAGTAACCGTTGTAAATATCCGGTCGTTTTTTGCTGATGTATTGTCCCAGCCACCATAATAAATATGCCAATTGCTGCCGTTATAAACTATGTTTGGCGCATAAATATTAGGATTAATAGCGTTGGTTGTGCCCCGGATTATGGGGTCGCGGTCGTCTTGTGTCCAGTTGAAAATGCGGTCCGGGTTAAATGAGTCCGAACCGGCGTTATTAATCCGGTTTTGCCTGACCGCGTTATCATTGCCGGTCCATTTAAAATGATTGAAGCCGTCATCAAATCCCGCGGCAACTTCCGCCAGCTGGAAATAATAGTTTGGGCCATCGGCGCGTAGCCCGGTAACTTCTATTTTTATGCCGCTGGCATGCACAGTAACCGGCAGCGGTATGGTCACCGGCAAATCATAGTTGTCGCTTTTTTGCGGATTAGCAAAATTAGTGAACGCCTTTGCCGCCACCCATGATGAACCCGTATAATAATAAATTGTAAAATTTAAGGGGAAGCATAAGCCTGCATTATTGCTGCCGTACCTTGGGGTAAGCTTCACGTAATTTATATCAACGGCACCGCTAAAATAAAATTGAACAAACTCCACACCATTTGAACTTAAATGCCTGGCCGAGCTCCAGCTGGTAGCAGTATTACTGTCAATTGCATTTGATGCGTCCCACATAGGATAGGTTGATGATGCCGAAATGCTCACAACAGGAATATCGGTATGTACCGGCGATATTTTCAGGCTTTGGCTGTTAGACGTAATTGCAGATTTTGTGTTTATTTCTACTACATCTTTGTTGCAGCCCGCAAATAAAGTAGCAATTATTAGAAGCAATATGCGCAAAATTTTACTCATGATAAAGGTTGGCAGGTTATTAACACGAGGTAGCGCGGCTGCTATTTAACGTAAATATATCTCAATATTTTATTCCCGTCAATACGCAAAAATATTTTTTTTCTGGCAGTGCCGATAGGGTGATTACAGGTATACTGCGGTGTATTACCGGGGGCCAGCGGGTGCTCATTGGGTTCATTTCGGGAGCCGGCAGGTACCAAACATCGCACCGTAATGTTGCCCGGAAAATTCGAAATTTTATTCAAAACAGGTGTTCGGAGCAAACTAAACCAAAATACATAACTAATTGATTATCAACAAAAGCTATTTTTGAACCTTAAACAACCCGAACACCTAAACAACTATAAAACAACAAATTAACAAACAAAGCCCGAACACTACCTGTATCCACTCAAAAAAGCGAACACCCATAGTAATGCTACTCATCCAAAAAAACTATCTTTGCCCCCATGAATATCCTGATCCTCGGTTCGGGCGGAAGGGAAAGCGCCTTCGCCTGGAAAATTGCGCAAAGCCCTAAATGTGAAAAGCTTTTTATAGCCCCCGGCAATGCCGGCACTCACCAGTACGGCACCAACGTTAACATTAAGGTTACCGATTTTGAGGGCATTAAGGCACTGGTATTGGAACAAGGCATTAACCTGGTATTGGTAGGCCCCGAGGAGCCGCTGGTAAAAGGCGTTCATGATTTCTTTTTGGCCGACGAGCAATTAAAAAATGTACCCGTTGTAGGCCCCCAACAGGAAGCAGCCCAGTTAGAGGGTAGTAAGGATTTCAGCAAGCAGTTTATGCAAAGGCATAACATCCCTACGGCTGCTTATAAAACTTTCACTAAAGATACTTTGCAAGAGGGTCTTACTTACCTGGCCACCGCCGGCCTTCCCGTTGTACTTAAAGCCGATGGCTTGGCCGCCGGCAAAGGTGTGCTTATTTGTACATCGCTTGAAGAAGCCCAACTGGAGCTTACCCAAATGCTGGCCGAAGCCAAATTTGGTGATGCCAGCTCAAGTGTGGTCATTGAACAATTCCTGCAAGGCATTGAACTATCTGTCTTCGTAATGACCGATGGCAGCAACTACAAAATACTACCTGAAGCTAAAGACTATAAACGTATTGGCGAAGGTGACACCGGGCTGAACACCGGCGGCATGGGTTCAATCTCGCCCGTACCGTTTGCAGATGCCGCCTATATTAAAAAGGTTGAAGATTTAGTTATCATCCCAACGGTAGAGGGTTTGAAAAAAGATGGCATCCCATACAAAGGCTTCATTTTTATAGGCCTGATGAATAAAGATGGCGAACCCTGGGTGATAGAATACAACTGCCGCATGGGCGACCCTGAAACCGAAAGCGTAATGCGCCGCATCGACAGCGATTTTGTTGACCTGCTGCAGGGCGTAGCCGAAGGTAACCTTAACGAAAAAGAGCTGATTATTTCGCCGAAAACTGCCGCCACCGTGGTTATGGTAGCAGGCGGCTATCCCGGCGAATACCTAAAAAACAAAGTAATAACCGGCACCGAAAACGTGCGCGACAGTATAGTATTTCACGCAGGCACCAGCCTTGACGGCGAAAACGTGATTACCACAGGCGGCCGAGTTTTGGCAATAACTACTCTGCAAGACAACATGTTTAACGCCCTGCAACAAGCCACAGCCGATGCCAGCCGTATTTATTACGACGGCATGTACTTCAGGAAAGATATTGGATTTGACCTGCTTTAGAAGGCAGTTGATTAGGTTGATTGAGTGAGTGGTTGATTGGGTTTTTACCTGGCTAACTTAATCAACCTAATCTAACTCAATCAACCACTCACCAAACTATATTTTCCCAAAAATCTCGGCAAGTTTATCTTCCAGATCGTCGCCGCGCAGGTTTTTGGCAATTATTTTTCCGTTGGGATCTAACAGAAAGTTTTGCGGGATGCCGCGAACGGCGTATAAACCTGCCGCTTTGCTATCCCAAAATTTAAGATCAGAAACGTGGTTCCAGGTTAGGCCGTCTTTGTGAATGGCAGCCAACCATTTGTCTTTAGCATTTGGCTTATCAAGCGATACGCCCAGGATGGTAAATTTTTGACCTTTGTAATGGTTATAAGCTTTTACCACATTGGGGTTTTCCCTGCGGCAGGGGCCACACCATGATGCCCAAAAATCAATCAAAACATATTGCCCGCGGAATGAAGACAGGTTGATAACTTTTCCGCTGGTATCAGCCTCGGCAAATTCCGGTGCAACAGCGCCCAGGGCTACAGCCTTAAGCTTAGGCATCCTCTCGCCTAATGCCTTACCTGCGTCGGTACTTTTTACAGCAGGCGTTAGGGCGTCATATAAAGGTTTAAGATCTACATAATCGGCGCTGTAGGCTAATGATTCAAGGGCATTCAGGCTGATGATTGAATTGGGGTTTTCTCTGATGAATTTTTTATCTATAGCCGCGCTCATCTCGTCAATCGCTTTTTCGTCGGCTTTTGCTTTTTTAATATATTCAGGAGAGGCCTTTTGCTCGTCCGTGGCCGCTTTCTGCTTTTCGTCCAAAGCGGTATAAGCTTCATTTACGGGCTTTTGCAGCAACTGATATTTCTCGTTTTCCTGGTTGGTTTTAGGGCCATCAACTGTCGCATTTTCTATTTTATCAGTTGCGTTTATGTTTATTAAACCAGGTTCAAGATAAATGGCCCGATAGCCATCGGCCTTACCCGTGCCGGTACCTTTTGAGTTAAACAATAAATAAGCGTTAAGTGGTGCTGCACCAACCGAGCCTGCAAAATGGAATTTACCATTAACCACGGTACATGAATCATAAATGGGTTTACCCTTCGGGAACCTGTATTCCAGGTACATTTTGGCAGGAGCATTAAAATCACCTATTTTACCTTGTATATCATACTTGTTATCCTGGGCAAAAACAATAGCAGGCCAAGTAGTTAATGCAAATAATATTATCTTTTTCATAAAGCGATAAAGTTTAAACTGCAATATAATACGTAAAAACTATATATTACTTATAGTCAACAAAAAGTTACATTGTTTTGGATTTACTCAAACAATGACAATTAACCACTCAACAACTTTTTAATTTTTTCGAGCCAACACAATCGACCTAATCTAACCCAATCAACCACTCACTAATCTATATCTTCCCAAAAAGCTCAGCCAGCTTGGCATCAAGGTCTTCGCCACGAAGATTTTTGGCGATGATCTTTCCATCAGGGCCAATCAGGTAGTTTTGTGGGATGGAGGTTACCGAATAAAGGGCCGCGGCAGCGTTATTCCAATACTTAAGGTCAGATACCTGGGTCCAGTCCAATCCGTCGCTTTTGATAGCCGCAAGCCAGGCCGATTTGCTGTCGGCCCTGTCTAACGATACGCCAACAATAGTAAAGTTTTTGGTTTTATACTTATTATAGTTACGCACCACGTTAGGATTTTCCTGGCGGCAGGGTCCGCACCACGAAGCCCAAAAATCAAGCAAAACATATTTGCCCCTGAATGACGAAAGTTTAACCGGCGTACCATTCGCGTCATTTTGCACAAAATCGGGCGCTGTGGCACCTATTGCCGTAACCCTCAGGGCATCAAGCTGCGCTTTCATCACTTTACCTGCTTCGGTATTTCTTACATCGGCCGAAAGCGAGTTGTACAAAGGCTCAATTTCACCGGGATCAGGAGCCGGGCCACCTACCGAACTTAAAGCCAGCAGGCTTAGGTAACTATTAGGATTATCGGTTATAAAGCTTTTTAAGGTATAGCTTTGCAGCGTTTGCAATGCTTTATACTTACTTTGTATAGCACTCTGAAATGCGGGCGACTTTTGTTGCTCAGGTGTAGCGGCCTTCACTTCGGCCATCAAATGCTCACCGCGCAGGTTGATACTTTTCAGCTGGGCCTGTAGTTTAATATTATCAAGGTTAAGCTGCGAGCCGGTTATCTGCGCTTTTGAAACAGAATCTTTACTGGTAATAGTCAGCGTGCCTTTATCAATAAAAAAGTTAAGGTTATCGGCATTTTTTGATAATGCCCGGCCATCGCTATATTGCTGGGTAAACTTCTCTATTCCCAGGCCTTTGTAATCAACCACCAGCGTGGCATTAACCGGGTTTAGCATCGAACCTTTAAAACTAAAAACACCATTTACAATATCGGCCGAATCAATAACGCTGTTGGCGCCCAGCTGATACGATAAATAAACTTTTGCAGGCGCGCCTATATTACCCAATTTACCATTTATAGTAAAGGTATCGGTACTTTGGGCATATGCAATGGCCGGTAATAAGGTTATAATTAAAAAAAATATTTTCTTCATCAGTGTTAAAAACTATAAGGATTGATAACGTTAAAATGCTGCTATAATTGCAATTATCAGTTTAATTTTTGATAAGTGCGCCACCAAAGGTCGGGCAACTCGCCGGATGTGGCCGTTTTATAGTCGGCATAACTGCAGGGCACCAGGTGAAAACGTTCGTTTTTTGAGCCCCCTGTTGGATAGGGCACCTGCATCCACCAGCGATCTGATTTTTTGCTTTTCACAAATACAACCTCCTGGTCTTCATGCTTCAGGCTGGTTTTGTAAATAAGGTATTGCGATTTTGGATTGAGCGGAAAATCGCGCTTGCGGCCGTAAAAACCATCAATAAAATACCAGATCATCTGCGCCAGCAACATAGCCGTTTGGCCATTATTATCATAGGCCGGGTTAAATTCATAGAAGCCTATAGAGCTTAGCTTATCATTAAAACCGGCGTACCGGCATAGCTGGCAGGCCTCCTGCCCGTTAAAGCCGTTGGGGGTAGCATTGGCGTTGCCTGCAGCATCGGCCGATCGGATGGCCCCCACATCAAAGCTTACCATACTGGCGTTGCGAATGGCGGGCTCGGTTACAGCAATGTTGCCGCTTAGTTCGCCAAGGCGGTGTACATCAAAATAAAGCTTATCCATCACCCGCAAACTTTCCTGGCTGGCAAAATAAGTTTGGTACCCCAGGTTGCTAAAATTAAAAAGGTAATTAGGATCGTGCAAAAATATTTTGTTGAGGTATGATTGCGATGTTGTTTCCAATCCGGCCGGGGTTTCGTCCTCATCAAGGTCAAAACGGGCATCTACTACCACCAGGTCAACCTTCTGTTCCAAATCCTCGTAACCCAGGTATTGGGCGTAAGTTAAATCCTGCCCGCCACCTAAAATAATGGGGATAATATCTTTTTTTACCAGTTCGGATACCACGGTTTTAAGCGCAAAGTAGGTATCGGTAACTGATGCGCCTGCGGCGATATTGCCCAGGTCGGCAATTTTTAAGTTGTAGCCACCCTCATTAAGCTGGTAAAGTTTCTCGCGGATATAGTCGGGCCCAAGGGCACAGCCCTGGTTATCTGTAGCATTCCGATCGTCCATAACGCCAATGATGGCCATGTCGGTTTTCTCCTCCAGGTTGGGAAAATCGACAGAATAATGCACAATTTTATCGCCAAGCTGACTGGTATAGTAGCCCTTTTTAGGAGTGATCTTTTTCAGATCGATGGGTTTAAAAAAATCAGCTAAGGACATAATGTTCGATGTGCAAATGTGCAGATGTGCAAATGTGCAGATTGATGGGCAGATGTGCAAATGATTGATGGGCAGATTTCAGGTGAACATTTTTTGCCTGAACTGAATTTTCAGAATCATTGAATGAGTAGAATTGACGAATAACAAACCAAACAGGCACTCAAAAATCAAAATCCTGCATCTGCATATCTGCACATCTAAAATCTGCACATTTATGAACATATTTGCACATCTGAAATCCGTATATATGATTCTAATTACTGGCGCAACAGGTTTTCTCGGGGCCGAACTGGCGAAACTGCTGGTTACATCTGGCTCAAACATTCGTTGCACCAAACGGGCTACATCAACCATACCTGCCTTACTTGCTCCTTTTCAATCGCAAATTGAATGGGTGGAGGCCGACATTCTTGATATTTTTGCTTTGGAAAATGCCTTGGCTGGCGTAACCAAGGTTTATCATTGCGCGGCGTGGGTGTCGTTAAAATCGGCCGATAAAAAGCCGATGATCAATACTAACGTGACCGGCACGGCCAACCTCGTTAATTTATGTGCCGAAAAGGGCATCAGGATGGTTCACGTAAGCTCGATAGCCGCCATAGGCCTGGCCAAACCCGGCGACCTTACGACCGAAAACCATCACCTGGAACAATCAACAGAAAACGACGGTTACGCCATTTCAAAGCTGGAGAGTGAGATGGAAGTATGGCGCGGTATTGCCGAAGGGCTGGATGCTGTAATTGTGAATCCATCGCTTATTATTGGTGCAAGCGCGGGTAAAGCTGGCAGCGGTGCTTTGTTTGAAACCATCCGTAAAGGCCTTAAATTTTATACTGCCGGCACTATTGGCTTTGTTGATGTGGAGGATGTGGCCAAATGTATGGTTGGCTTGATGAACAGTGTTATCACCGCCGAGCGCTACATTATCAGCGCCGAAAATCGCACCTATCAATCTATAACTACCGAAGCAGCAAACGGATTTGGGATTAAGCCGCCCGCCATTTTAGCCAAACCCTGGGTAATGGAAATTGGCTGGCGCGGTGCCGCAGTAATAGCCGCGTTAACAGGTGGCGATCCGGCTATCGATAAAACATCGGCACAGGCGGCATCGGTGATCCGGGAGTTTGATAACTCGAAAATTAAGAATGCAATCGGGATTGAGTTTAAGCCAATAAGTAAAACCGTTCTGGAGATCTGTGAAGCATTAGGCCAATAATAATTCATTATCAAAAAAACTAAAGCCGAATTTATTGATGCTTTGCAACGAGCTTTCCGGTAGTATCTCAGTTTAAAATTTTCTTAAAATACATTGAAATATAAAACAACTTATTTAACTTTGTTTTTCAAAGTTCTTTTGTTAAATATAAAAACCAGCGGTATGAAGATTACAAGAACAAAATTCGTTATTCTCTTCCTCGTTTCGGCGTTTGCATTTCAATTTATGTCTAATTCAATTTTGGGATCTGAAGTTCGGCTCTTTCCTGTAACCGGCGAATGGTTCCCGGGAACCGGATCATCAATAGCCTGGAAGAGCACCGTAGCCGCAATTTTATACCCTATCAAAATGGTTTTGATAGGACCCTTGCCGCCTTTATTTAAAGAGCCGGATCCGGCACCTCCAATTTTGGTTTTTGCGTTTGCTTTATACTGGACCGCCATGGCATTAGTTCTTTATTATCTCCTCAGTAAAATAATCACCCGTAAAAATCATGAGTAGAATTGAAGAACTATACTACGAGGTCAAAGCTGATAAGTGGTTTAAACGGTTTGCTGTTTTTTGCCGCGTCGCTCTGGCAGCCAGCTTTATTCCCGCAGGCTATATTAAAATCATGGGCGAACGATTCGCCGCAGGCCTGCCGTCCAATAACCCCCTGGGACATTATTTCGATGCCTTACATCTCACAGGATATTACTATGCCTTTATTGGAGTTGCTCAAATTATAACAGCTATATTATTACTGATCCCGAGAACAGCCCTTCTCGGTGCACTGATGTATTTTTGCTTCATCGTCAACATTTGCGTGCTGACTTATGCTACCCGCTTTGACGGTACCCGGGGCGTCACGATGCTGTTATTGGCAAACTTGTTTTTACTAATTTGGGACTACGATCGTTTAAAATACATTTTGCCATTTAAGCAGCCGAAAACGGCGCCTCAGGTGTTAAAAAAGCCCCTGGGCAGGCGTCTTCGGATCATATTTTTTGCAGGTTCCTTCGCAGTCCTGGCTTTTATCATTGTCGGTTCTTTCTATTTATATGAGATCGTACCAGGCAACTCTGAAGCTGAATGCAGAAATCAATGTACTTCCAGCAAAAACCCCGCAGCTTGTGAAGTTTTCTGCGATTGCATTTATAAACAGGGTCAACCGCTGGATAGCTGTTTAGCAACTTTTAATAAGGCGAAAGATATCCGCAAACCTGATAAGAAGTAGCACAAAGTGCACCGCTATAGCACAGCAATGAACTTCCATTTTTTAGAAAGGGCGTTACCCAAACCGGAGAACCGAAATATTCATTTTCAAACCGGGACCTTGCCAAATCTTCTGAAATAAAAGATAAAGTTTTAGACGAGGACTATGACGATCTTTTTCTACTACAAGTAAGTTGTTTTGCAAGATATACGCAAAAACATTTGATGCAAATGACAAGTCCATCACCTTAAAATGCTTTCGTTTTGTTGATAATTGTATAGGAACAGTTGAATTTGCACTCGAAAACTCTTTACTTTAGTTATAAGCTGGGCAGCAAAATTAAAATTCGATAACCATGAGGATTTGTATTTACTTTTTCCGGCCAAACTAAAACAAATAAGAAAAGAGCTTTTGGAAGCTTATGATGCGATAAAACAAAAGCAGATGCCCCACAAGGCAAAAAAAAATAAAAACAAGAAAAGATAACTACAACAAATCTGTTTTGCTTCGAAACAGATTCAAATACAATATCATTACCTTGCCCATTCATTTTTCAAATGCAACCCGACAAAAGAAACCACCTGATAGATTTGCTGAGGATACTGGCAGCTTCATGGGTAGTTTTTTTTCATCTTAACCAGCCTATAAAACCTATTGATAACTGGTATCGCAATTTTTGTAAATACGGACACCTGGGTGTACCTGTATTTTTTATCATAAGCGGTTATTGTATACTCATTGCGCTGCACCATGCCAAAAAACCAACCGAATTTGCGGTAAGGCGCTTCTTCCGTATTTTCCCGCCATATTGGTTTAGCCTGGTTATTACTGCTGGTATAGTTTTATTACTCAAGGTGATAAACCATGTAAATTCTGTAGCAGTGCTTCCTAAAAATATTTCGGGCATATTAGCCACAATTACACTTACCACAACGCCCATAACCGATATAAAAACCATCAACTGGGTGTACTGGACACTATCGTACGAGGTATTTTTTTACCTGGCTGTGTTTGCCTGCGCCTTTTTTAAAAAACAATATTTTATAATTGCTTTAACAGTGGTTACGCTGTTGAGTATCGTTTTACCCCGATTTGAATCGGGGCCTTTGTTCTTTTTAAACCTGTGGCCATTGTTTAGCCTTGGTGTAGCCTTATACCAGTTGTTGCATCAGCCTGCCTATAAATGGTTTAATATAGCCTTATTGGCTTTTACAGCAGTTGATTTTTATGCAACCCATCAATCCTATATTTACATTGTACTTTGCTTAATTACTGGGGCGCTTATTGTTATCAACCACTTTAAACCGCTAAAAAACAACTTGCTTAGCCGTTATGGCGATGTTTCCTATTCGCTTTACCTGGTACACGTGCCCATCGGCATCTATTTGTTAGGGCATTTGAAAACCACCGCGATACAAACCAATGTTGCTTTAAATATTGTTTTTGACGTGGCGATATTGATATTCCTGGTGTTTATTTCCGGGCTAATGCACCGGTATATCGAATTGCCCGCTATTAAATATGGCAAGCGGTTTGGGAAGTGAGTTGCCACATGACAACAAAAAAAACTCTACTTATCCTATCAACAAAAAAATTCGCACATTTGCACCCAAGATGGAGCAGTACTTTATTATTGATTTCGACAGCACGTTTACACAGGTTGAGGCCCTTGACGAACTGGCCCGCATATCCCTCAAAAATCATCCCGACCGTGAGGGTATTTACAAACAGATAGAAGATTTAACCAATGCCTCGATGGAAGGCAGGCTATCCTTTACCCAAAGTTTAGAAGCCCGGGTTAAATTATTATGTGCCAACCGCGATCATTTAAAGCAACTCATCAGCCATCTTAAAAAAAAGGTATCTACTTCATTCTCGCGCAATACCATCTTTTTTAAAAATCACCAGGACGAGGTTTTGATCGTATCCGGCGGTTTTAAAGAGTTTATTACGCCTGTAGTTACCGAGTATCATATTAAAAAAGAAAACATATACGCCAATACTTTCGAGTTTGACGACGAAGGCAATATTATAGGTTATGACCGCACCAACCCGCTGTCGCAAGAAGGGGGTAAGGTTAAATTGCTTAAAGAGCTGCAACTGCCCGGCGATATTTATGGCATAGGCGATGGCTACTCCGATTTCCAGCTGAAGGAATCGGGCATGATCAAGAAGTTTTATGCCTTTACCGAAAATATTGAGCGTAAATCGGTAACCGAAAAGGCCGACCACGTTACCCCAAGCTTTGACGAGTTCCTGTACCTGAACAAATTACCTCGCGCCATATCATATCCCAAAAACCGCATTAAATGCCTAGTAGTTGGTGCAATTGATGAAGAGGCACAGGCTCAGATGAAAAAAGAAGGGTACAACATTCGTAACCGGGATGAGATTGAAGATAAATATTTAGAAGAAGCCGGTGTTTTATTTTGCGATGAAGACCACCAGCCAACGCCCGAGCAGGTACAAAATTCCGGCCGGTTAAAAGTGATAGGTATTTTTGGCAAATGCAATAACAAACTTGCCGAAACAGCCACCGAAAATGGCATTATTATATTTGACGATCCGAGGCATAACCCGCATAACAGCGATTTTTTGCCAAAAAGGGTTTTGGCTTTCATGAACGAGGGCAAAACACATACCAGCTGCAATTTTCCGGATTTACAGCCGCCAAGGGTTAACAATGCACACCGTTTAATCCACATCCACAAAAACGTGCCCGGCATCCTGGCTAAAATAAACGATGTATTTGCCCGCCACAATATCAATATTGTTGGCGAGTTTCTGGTTACCAATCCACAAATAGGATACGTAATTACCGATGTAAATACTGGCTATGACACCCAGGTGCTCAACGAGTTAAAGGCGATTGAGCATACCATTAAATTCAGACTGCTTTATTAGCGTTACGAGGATCGGGTTGCGCGGTTCGGGTTACGGGGTTATTGACCTGCACTCCCGATTTAAAGTTTTACACAAACCTCGCTGCCCGAACCCCGAACCTGGCAACTCGCCCCCCGAGCCAGACCACACGAACCCCGACCCTGATTAAGCGATAAAAGGAACAACCAATACCGGGATAGTTGAATGGCGAACAACGTTTTCGGCTACGCTGCCCATAAGGAAACGATCAAGGCCAGTGCGGCTATGAGTGCCTAATACAATCAGATCGGCATTAAATTGTTTTGCACAGCTAAGTATACCATCGGCAGTAATATTAAAATCGGTAAACGAGGTAACTTCAAGCTCGCCCGCATATTCCTTTTTAATATTATCAATTAGCGATGAAGATTGCCTGGATTGGATATCAATTAACTCAGACTGATCTATCCCCATAGTTCCAATCGGCATTCCTACTAAGCTATCATTGGCGTCTGGCGGAAAAACAGCCGGCTCGATAATATGAACCAAACCAACTGCAGCCTTGTAAGTATGTGCAATATCAAACCCATATGCTGCGGCATTATGCGCGTATGTGCTATCATCAATACCTATTAATATTTTACTGATTTTCATGATGTTTAAGGTTATTGTCTGAATCAGAATTTTTCACACGTATATTGTTTTCAAAGGTGTTCAAGAGGGCTATGCCATTTACAGAATTTGAGAATGAACAGAATAAATCGGACAAAATATTAAGCCACGCGTTTTCATTTTTTTAATTCTGAAAATTCTTTAATTCTGTAAATTCTGATTCAGACATAAGACAGCCCGCGTCAAGAAATGTTTTAATTTTTGATGTCACTTTACCCTATTTAACCTCATACCATTTTTGCTACCTTTGATTATGCAATTCTCTCCCGAAATTGAAGGGCGCCTGGCGCAGTTACAGGAAAAATACGAGGCCATGGGCCAGGATATGAACTCCTACCTTGACGGGCTGCTATACGCCGATTTTTTAACCTACTGGGATTATATACACCTGGATACATTATTGAGCCTGCAAAGCCCTAAAACGCCCTTTCCCGACGAAGAGATTTTTATCATCTATCACCAGATAACCGAATTATATTTTAAGCTGGTATTGCATGAGTGCCAGCAGATAGCTGCCGCCCAGCCCTTAACTGTCGTTTTTTTTACTGCGCGTTTAAAGCGCATTAACAGGTATTTTGGCGCGTTAACCCAATCATTCGAGATTATGGTTGACGGGATGGAAAAAGAGCAGTTCCTGAAGTTCAGGATGTCGTTATTACCCGCCAGCGGTTTTCAATCGGGCCAGTACAGGATGATCGAGATATATGCCACCGACTTTATCAACCTGGTAGCCAAAGATAAACGCGAGGAACTACGTACAGCCACTATTGAAGAGCAATTTGAATACCTGTACTGGAAGTTTGGCGCTACCGAATTATCAACCGGTAAAAAAACGCTGACACTTAAACAGTTCGAAAAAAAGTATGCCAAAACATTTATAGAGCTGGGTAAGGCAAATGCTAACTATAATTTTAACTCACTGGCTTTAAAATTTGAAGCCGAAGGCAACCTTACACCTGAGTTAAAAGCCGAATTGTGCCAGCTGGATGTAAATGTAAACGTAAACTGGCCGCTATCGCACTACAAATCGGCCGTGCGCTATCTTAACCGCGAACCCGAAGAAATAAAAGCCACCGGCGGTACCAACTGGCAAAAATACCTGCCTCCGCGCTTTCAGAAACGCATTTTTTATCCATCACTCTGGAGCACCGATGAAGTGGAAAACTGGGGCAAGGCCTGGGTAGATAGCGTGCTGGGGTAGAGCGCAATGACATAAACGTTATCTCGGACTTGTTTTCAGGTCCCAGAGGGTAGGTGGCCCGCCTGAAGTGTACTACTTGGTATTGGGTTACCGAAACAAGTTCCTTCCGCGCGCTATTTTATTTAACAGCCATTTCTCCCTTCGCAACGCTCGGTGGCTGTATTTGGCTTAAGGATAGCGGTACAAGCCGTTTGGTTTTTAAATACGTTATACCCACAATGAGCATAGTCATGCTACCGCCAAATATAACCGACGGCACCGTGCCTAATAAACGTGCCGCCGTGCCCGATTCAAAAGCTCCTATCTCATTTGATGAGCCGATAAACATCTGGTTAACAGCCGATACCCGCCCGCGCATATGTTCGGGCGTTAATAACTGCATAATTGTACCACGGATAATTACGCTTACACTGTCAAAAGCTCCTTCGGTAAATATAAACAACAATGACAGGTAAAAGCTTTTAGATAAACCAAAGCAAATGATAGACAACCCAAACCCGGTTACCGCTATCAACAAATTGCGCCATGGCTTGCCCATAGGCGAAAACCTGGTCATCACCAGCATGGTTAATACAGCCCCCAATGACGATGTTGCCCGCATAATTCCCAAACCTTCGGCTCCTACCTTCAATATTTCGTTGGCAAACACTGGTAGTAACGCAACGGCGCCGCCAAAAAACACCGAGAATAAATCGAGGCTCATGGCCCCTATCATCATTTTATTGCCAAACACAAAGGAAATTCCTTCTGAAAGACTTTTATAAATACTCTCCTTAGGCACAAAAACAGGCGGATATTTGCGTAAACGCGCAACCAGTATTAATGATACTATGAGAAAAAAGATAATACAACCAAAAGTTGCAGTAATGCCGCTTATACCAAAAAATTTATCAGAATAGCCATAGATCAACCCGCCCGCAGCCGGGCCCACAATGGATGCCACCTGCCAGCTCGAACTGCTCCAGGTGCTGCCGTTGGGGTAAACTTCCTTAGGAATACTGTGCGCGTAAATAGTAAAAGTAGCCGGACCATAAAACGCCCTTGCAATTCCGTTACAAAATATCATCACGTAAATTATAGGAACCACCCAACCTACGTGAATAATATCGCTCATGCTTTTAAGCGTAACAGTAAACATCACCATCGAGGTGAATATCACCCCACTGAATATTAACAGCAACATCTTACGTTTCTCAGATTTATCAGCAATATAACCGCCGTATAAAGCGATACAAACCGCGGGAATAGCCTCGCATAAGCCTACCAAACCCAAAGCAAATGGGTCTTTTGTTAACTCATAGATATAAAAACCGATTATAACGGCTTGCATAGAATATGCAAAGGTGAAACAAAAACGCATACCGATATAAGACCGGAAATCTTTATATCGCAATGCTGCAAAGGAATCAATTTTGGGTTTACTCTCGCCTTCTTCGGTCACAGTGTTGTTTTAGATGTGCCGCAAATTTACAACACGATTTTCAGGATTTTTAAAAAATCTGCAGATTTCAGATTACAAATGTGCAGATTTTAGCAAAAAAACGCCTGTGGAAGTGCCGGTGGTAAATCGTACCTATTAAAATTCAGATTGGGGCATTACCCTCGTTCCTCGGGTCAGGCTATGCGCTTATACTGCACGGGCCTTAGCCACATTGACGGGTATCCGCTACTATCCTTAATGCAAAAAGCCGCATGTGAGGACACATGCGGCGGAAAAATTAATTCATCAATAAATAATCATCTACGCATCAAAATCCGTGCTGATCTATCAGGTAAATCAGCGCTGCGATACCGGCACCCCCCAGTTCAAGCTCGCGTTTGTTTACGTTTTCAAATACGTCGTTTGGTGTGTGGTGGATATCAAAATAGCGCTGAGAATCAGGGCGAAAGCCGATCAGCACAACGCTTGGCAACTTTTCTTTCATCGGCTCAATGTCTGTTCCCGACCCACCTATAGTCAGCTGGTCAACTTCGTATGGCTCTAATATTGATTTCCAGTTGGTGTTCACTTTTGTTATAAAATCTTTAGATACATCCGAAAAGCTGAAGCCCCGCGGGGTAAAGCCGCCTTCGTCGGTTTCTATAGCGGCAATGTGCTCCTCCTTATTTTGAGCGGCAAGTTCGGCGTATTTGGTGCCGCCTTTGTGGCCATTCTCCTCGTTCATGAAAAACACCGCCCGAACGGAGTTTTTAGGTTTGTAACCTATTGCCTTAAAGATCCTTAGCACCTCGGCCGATTGTATTACACCGGTACCATCGTCGTGCGCGCCTTCGGCCAGGTCCCAGGAATCAAGGTGGCCGCCTACCGTGATGAACTTATTAGGATGCTCTGTGCCAGTCAGTTCGCCAACTACGTTGTAGGATAATACGTCGGGCAATAACTGGCAGCTTTGTTTAAAATAAAATTTAGCTGCCGGGAATTTACGCATTTTAAGCATGGCACTCAGCTTGTTAGCCGCTTTGGTAGATATTGCCGCGGCCGGGATATTTTTGCCATCTTTATCGGCCAGGGTAGCGCCGGTATGGGGGTAATCATCTAAACTCTCTGTCAGCGAACGCACTATAACGCCTACTGCGCCATATTTGGCGGCGACAGCAGGCCCCATAAAGCGCTGATCTCCAGCGGTTCCGTAGGCTTGTCCGGTTTCAATAAACCGTGGATCAAAAGCACGGTTAAAGAATACGATTTTGCCTTTAATAGCCGCTTCTCCAAGGGTTGCCAGCTCTTTAAGACTTTGTACCTCAATAACATTGGCTGTAATACCTTCTTTAGGGGTAGCAACTGTCATCCCCAGGGCGGCAATAGGCACCGGGATACGTTTTTTGCCATCAATAATAAAAGCTGTTTCTTTGGCACCGCGTACCCAATGGGGCACCATAACTTCCTGTAAATAAACCTTATCGAAGCCATAGCTTTCCATCAGTTTTTTGCTGTATTCCACAGCTTTTTGGGCGTTGGCCGAGCCGCTGATACGCTGGCCTATGTTTTTACACAGGTAGCGCAGGCTTTCATAACTTTTGCCGTTTACAAGGGCTTCGTCGTAAATTTTGCGGATCATTAATGAATCCTGGGCATGGATGAGGTTGGCTGATAACAGCAGGGAGGAGATTAAAAAAGTAAATTTTCTTTTCATTTAAATGTTTGTTTTTTATGCGATAAGCACTCTTGCGGGTCACCGTTCAGTATCCTTTGGCCACCTTTTGAATAACCTTTCGGTTACCTGCAGATACCTTTACAACACCTTTGGATCACCTTTCTTGCAAAGAAATTTCTGTGCGCTTATCAAATGAAGTCAGTCGGAAACAAATTTAATATTTTGCGGCAATAATGGAAGCCTCAGGAAATTTTATCCCAGCTTAAACCGGCATTTTTTGTTTCGAAGGCATGGTGCAGCACCTGGTTTTCGGGCAGGGCCAATTGGGGGTCTTTGGCAAAAATTTGCTCCACCGTTTTGCGGGCCTTAAACAACAACTCCTGGTCGGTAGCAAGGTTGGCAACCTTCAGGTCGAGCACGCCGCTTTGCTGGGTACCGTCCAGGTTACCGGGGCCGCGCAGCTGCAGGTCGATCTCGGAGATTTCGAAACCGTTGTTAGTCTTCACCATGGTATCCAGGCGGATCTTACCGTCGTGGCTTAGCTTGTGGCTGCTCATCAAAATACAGTATGATTGCTCGGCTCCGCGCCCTACCCTACCGCGCAGCTGGTGCAGTTGCGACAGGCCAAAACGCTCGGCATTTTCAATTATCATTACCGAGGCATTGGGCACGTTAACCCCAACCTCTATCACGGTGGTGGCCACCATAATTTGAGTTTGCCCTTTGATGAAGCGCTGCATCTCAAACTCCTTATCGGCGGGTTTTAATTTGCCATGCACAATGCTGATCTTATACCCGGGTAACGGAAACTCACGCGAGATAATTTCGATGCCCTCTTCCAAGTTTTTAAGGTCCAGTTTTTCGCTTTCCTTAATCAGCGGGTACACAATATAAATTTGCCGGCCCAGGGCAATTTCCTTTTTCATAAAACCAAACACCCGCAGGCGCTGGTTATCAAAAAAATGCAGTGTTTGAATAGGCTTACGGCCAGCCGGCAACTCATCAATTACAGATACATCCAGATCGCCGTACAGGGTCATGGCCAGGGTGCGGGGGATGGGGGTTGCCGTCATCACCAGGATATGGGGCGGTACAACGTTCTTTCGCCAAAGCCTGGCCCGCTGCTCTACCCCAAAACGGTGCTGCTCATCAATCACCACGAAGCCCAGGTTTTTGAATTGTACTTTGTCCTCTATCAGGGCGTGGGTACCAATCAGTATCTTCATTTCGCCGCTTTCCAGTTTCTGGTGCAGCACCCTGCGGTCTTTTTGTTTGGTTGATCCGGTGAGCAGGGCCACCTCGATAAAACCATCGCCAACCAAACTGCTGATGGTTTGGTAATGCTGGCTAGCCAATATTTCGGTGGGCGCCATAATGCAGGTCTGGAAGCCGTTATCAATAGCAATCAACATCGCCATCAGGGCAACAACGGTTTTGCCGCTGCCTACATCGCCCTGCAACAGGCGGTTCATTTGCACGCCGCGCTGGGTATCCTGCCTTATCTCCTTTAACACCCGCTTTTGCGGCGTGGTTAGCTGGAAAGGTAGTTTATGGTGGTAAAAATCATTAAAGTAATGGCCTACAGTGCTAAATACATTACCCTTAAACTTTTGAGTATGCAACATTTTATTGCGCAGGAGTTTAAGCTGCAGCAAAAACAATTCTTCAAACTTAAGCCTGTGCAAAGCCTCGTTCAGCAAATTGGCGTCGGCCGGGAAATGGATGTTGCGATAAGCCTCGGCCCTGCCCAGGAGCTTAAAGTGCTGGATAATGTACAAGGGCAAATTTTCTTTAATATCCTTAGCGTGCAGGCCAAGTAAAGTAGCCGTTAATTTTTGGATGCCTTTGCTATCCAGCTGAAATTGCTTAAGCTTTTCAGTAGAGTTGTAAACCGGCTGCAAGGTAGCATTACCCTGCCGCTGCATATTGGCAGGCGAGTAGATTTCCATTTCGGGATGCGCCATTTGGGCTTGCCCGTTAAAGAAACCAGCCTTGCCAAACACAATGTATACCGTGCCGGGCACAATAGTTTTATCTATCCAGTTGATGCCTTTAAACCAAACCAGTTCCAACGTGCCGGTATCATCACGGGTTTGTACAACCAGCCGTTTGGTGTGCTTCTCGCCAACAATTTGCTTGCTAATAACACGGGCCAAAACCTGCACGTAAGGCAAATCGGGATTAATATCTTTTACCTTATAAAATTTAGTCCGGTCGATATACCGGAAGGGGAAATGGCGCAGCAAATCTTCAAAAGTGGCAATACCCAATTCCTTTTTCAACACCTCGGCCCGGGTTTGGCCCGCGCCTTTTAAATATGTAAGTGGTGTTTGAAAAGGATCCATAGGCCTCACCTAAATCCTCTCCAAAGGAGAGGACTTTTGATTTGCGTGTTTGTTAAACCATGTGTTATAATCGTCATCCTCAGTATCTCTCCATCACAAAGGATTATGTCATTGTGAGGAACGAAGCAATCTCCTACTTTTCAGGGCGGATGTTCGTAGTTCGCGATTGCTTCGTTCCTCGCAATGACATATAGTCGCTCCTCCCTCTCCTTTGGAGAGGGCCGGGGTGAGGCTTTATTTTACCGCAATAACCGATATCTCTACATTAACGCCTTTTGGTAATGCCGATACCTGTACCGTTTCGCGGGCGGGGAAATTTGATGTAAAGTAGGTGCCGTATACTTCATTTACCTGGCCAAAATTGCCAAGGTCGGTTAAAAATATGCTGGTTTTTACAACGTTGACAAAGCCGATGCCTGCTTCGGTTAAAATAGCTTTAATATTTTCCATTACTAAAACGGCTTCATCTTTAATACCGCTGGTAACCAGCTCGCCGGTGGCGGGGTTAAGGGGTATCTGGCCAGATACAAATACAAAATTACCGGCAACAGTAGCCTGGCTGTACGGCCCGATAGGTGCAGGCGCGTTATTGGTGTTTATTATTTCCATCATTTTTTAAGTATGAACACTTGTATCAGCTTATAGATGATGCCCGCTAAAAACATCAGGATGGCCAGTGCATTTATAAAATGCATAATGCGCAGGTTAATGTTATCCGGCCTGTTGGGATCTTTTTTTCTAAAGAAATACATAATACAAACTTAGTAAAAAAAAGAGCCTCACCCAACCCTCTCCAAAGGAGAGGGCTTTTGATTTGCATACATCGCTCCCGCGAGCTTTTAGCTCGTGGGTACCATGGTTGCAGCTTTCAGCTGCCCATGCCAAGCGGGTATTGATATGTTTATACCTGGTTGCCCCTACGAGTTACGCCATGCCAATTTTGGGTTTGCTATATCCAACCTACATTCCGAACAACTCTTTGAGATGCAGGGCGTAAAAGATTTCGAACCCTTTCTACGCTGCTGCCCACCCTTCAAGGGTTCGAAAGGACCAGGTTCTTTAAATAAGCTTTTTGCCTGCAATATATTAACCTTCCGGTGTTATGTTGCCCATCTCCTGCCGGTTACCAATTGTTGCCCCGGCGCTTGCAATTACCACCAATATTACGGCGGCATATTCCTGTATGGAGAGATATTCTTTCAAAAATATCAACCCGCAGATGGCGCCAACGGCTGGTTCCATGCTCATAAGGATACTGAATGTTTTGGTGGGGATATATTTAAGTCCGTACATCTCTAAAGAAAACGGAATGGCGCTGCAAAATAACGCCAACCCCATAGCCGGGATAATCATACTGCTTTTAAAATTCATCATCCCGTCACTTGCGAAAGCAAATGGCAATGTCGCCATTAACGCAAACAGCATACCTATGGTAACGGCCTGACCGCCATTTAACACCGCAGATACCCGCCGGCCCAACACAATATAGCCGGCCCAAAAGGCACCGGCCAGCAAAGCCATGCCCGCGCCAAACAAATCAATATTGGTGTTATTCCAGGGTGTCATCAATACAATTCCGCCTGCGGCCAGTAGTACCCATAAAAATTCGATGGTGCGTTTTGAACTAAACACCACAAGCAGCAACGGCCCCATAAACTCAAGGGTGACTGCTATCCCCAACGGAATACGCGATAAGGCCAGGTAGTAAATTAAATTCATGGCACCCAGGCATAAACCGTAAGGGATAACCGCATTCCATTGTTCGCGGGTTAATGTTTTTAACCCTGGCCTGTTCACGACAAGCAGTATCAATGCCGATAATCCTATCCGCAAGGTGGCGGTAACTGAAGCACCGAGAGCCGGAAACAATCCCTTAGCAATAGCAGCCCCTACCTGTACGCTTAATATCGAACCTAAAACTGCTAATAATGGACGTATTGGAATTTTGTTTTTTTGCATTGACGAGATGCGTTAGTTTGAAGCAAAATTAATCACGATCAGACCAATACGGCCCTGGTTAAAGATTTTCTTTTCAAAATAAAATAGACGGCTGTTAAAAGTATGGTATAAACCAAGAGGTCTTGCCAGGGGTAGCCTATTTGGTAATTGATCCCTGCACCCGCATTTGGAGAAGTTCTCATTCGCCACACTGGTGTAAATAACACGAACGCAAACCTTATTATATATAAAAAGACCCATAAATTAAAGATCACCATTAAAGTGTATATAGACTTCCGAAGTCTTTTAAACCATAGTATTTGAGGCACTAACAGTTTACAAGCAATCTCTACAAAACCTAAATACCAAAAGGGGCCGCTGTAACGGTTAACAAAAACATACTGTTCGTATTCTACCTGAGAATAATAGGCCCTAAAAAATTCGGCAAATAACGATATTAAAAACATTACCGATCCAAAAAGTAAACAGGTGTTGACAGACTGTATTAATACTTGTTTATCAATTTTAAATAGCCGGATCTTAAAAAGATGAACAATAATAAGCAAAGGGGTTATAACGAGGGTGCCTTCGAAGATACCTTTTACAACCAAGTTGATAACATACTGAAGTTCCATCCCCCTAATATTTAACGTATCGGCTTGGGAAACACCGGCAAACTCTCATGCCCATCAGCATCCACAGCCTGTACCGCAAAAAAGTAATTATCCTTGGAGTAGGCCAGCGTAGCCGTTGTATCGGTTACATAAAACTTACGTTCCCAAAAGGCGCTGGTGGTTTCGCGCATCAGTACGTAATAGCCGGCGGGCTTTTTGCCTGTAGATGGCGCTTCCCAGGTAAGTTTGGTTTTGTTGGTGAGGTCGCTGGTTATGATGCCTACATTTTGGGGCCGGGCAGGGGCCAATGCCAGGTTGGCCAGTACCGACAGGTTCATGCGGGCTACTTTTTGTACGTAGTTAAAATCAACAAAGTCGGGCAGGTCGCCATAGTCTACACCGTTTTCGGTGCGGATGTTCTGGTGCTGGCGGTTAAAATCTTCGTTCATTTCGGTAAACCTTACCGCGGTAAAGCCCTGTTCTAAAAACGGGAGGTGGTCGCCGCCGCGCAGGTAGCGGTCGCGGCGGTATATCAATTTTACATCCAGCTGGTCAACGTAGCGTTCGCCGGTTTCTTTGGCATACCGGGCCAACTCGCGCGATGGGCTGTCATTTTCGCCGCCCAATGATTTTAGCGCAGCCACCTGCTTATCGGTAGCATTGGTGGGGATACCATCGCTGAACACCCTAACACTGCGGTTATCCTTTAAATCGGTTTCCATGCCATGAGTATTGCCTACAATATCATTGTTCAGCATGGCATCTACGTTCCAGTTTTCGGCTTTGGCGCGTTTGGCCACATTGGTTGAACCGTAAAGGCCCTGCTCCTCGCCTACCACGGCCATAAAAATTATGGTGGCCGGGAATTGGCGTTTGGCCATCACCCTGGCCAGCTCCATCGAAAGCGCCGTGCCCGATGCATCATCATTAGCCCCAGGCTCCACCCCGTTTGCGTCCATCACATCGTTAATCCGTGAATCATAATGGCCCGATACCAGGTAAACACGGCTATCTGTTGGGTCGGTACCCTTCAGTATAGCCAGTACATTTTTCAGCTTTACCGGCTTATCAATCCTTGTACCTTTTGGCTGGGTGAATGTATCAAAAGCAACGGTCATCCGCCCGCCCGATTCCAGGGCATATTTTTCCATTTCGGCCTTTATCCAGTTTCGTGCCGCGCCGCTGCCGGTGGTTTTGCTGGTTGTATCGCTTAGGGTATGCCTGCTTTTAAAGGTTACCAGTTTGCGAATGGTTGTTTCAATGTTTTGGGAGGATACCTCATCGGCCATTTGTTTAATCCGGGCATCGGGTTTGATGATGGTTTGGGCCGAGGCGGCTGCAGTAATGAACAACAGCAGGGAGATGGTAATGTATTTCATACGGCAATTTAGCTGTTTTTATGCTGACGAGGAATTACATCTGCCGCATTTAATTTTCAGGCTTTAATGCAATTAGCCTCTGTTTAAACAAACCTCTTGTCGTTCACCAGTTGGACTACGTATCGCGAAATATCTTTTAACGGTAAAATCTTATCGGCAGCATTCAGCAAAATAGCTTCCTTTGGCATTCCGAACACAACACAGGAACTTTCATCCTGTGCTATGGTTTTACCGCCTGCCTGCTTAATTTCAAGTAAGCCCCGCGCACCATCGTCGCCCATGCCTGTTAAAATTATTCCGATGCCATTTTGCCCGGCATAAATAGCTGTAGAGCGGAATAATACATCCACAGCCGGGCGATGCCGGTTTACCAGCGGACTATCACTCAACTCAACATAATATTGCGATCCTCTTCTTTTAAGTAAAAGGTGGCGGTTCCCGGGGGCTATTAAGGCCATGCCGGGCTTAACCAGGTCTCCGTCTTCTGCTTCCTTAACGCCAATCTTACATAAACCGTCCAGCCGCTCGGCAAACAGGCGGGTAAAGTTTTCGGGCATGTGCTGTACTATTACAATACCCGGAATATCAACCGGGAGGCCTTCTAAAAATACCCTTATGGCTTCGGTACCGCCGGTTGATGCCCCTACTGCAATTACTTTATCACTAATAATGCTTTGGTTTTTAGGTTTAACGTATTGCAGCACGGCATCGGCTGATAATTTAGGCACCACCGAAGGTTTTTCGGCAATGGATTTGCGGGCAATTTTGGTAAGTGCTGCCGATTTAACAATTTCGCAAATCCGGCTTCTGACTTCATTAGTGAGGGCGTGCTCGTTAAACATCTCTTTTGTAAGTACCTCAACAGCACCGTACTCCAATGCTTTCAGCGTTACTTCCATATCCCTCCCGGTGTGCCCGGTTATAATGATGACCGGAATAGGGTGCTGGGACATTATTTTTTTAAGAAAGGTAATCCCATCCATGCGGGGCATTTCCAAATCAAGGGTAATAACATCCGGAACCTGCATGGTCATTTTGCTTGCTGCAATATATGGGTCGGCTGCTGTGGCCATAACTTCAATTACCGGGTCGGCGCTTAAAATTTTGCCCAGCAATTGCCTGAATATGGCAGAGTCGTCAACAATAAGAACTTTAATTTTATTCTTCATACGGGTGAGGTATTAGCCCTTGGTATCTATTTGCTGATCAGGAAAGTTTTGTTTAATATATTTGATCATTACCTTACCACTTTCCGAGTAAAATAAAACCTTCCGCCCACGGTATCCTCCAACATTATGGCTTAAAACCGGTATTTGCTCCTTTTTTAACACCTCAATAGCCAGCCCGATATTGCGTTCGCCAATATGGAATACGCCATTGGGGGCGCCAGTTTCGCAACCTCCGAATACCTTGGCCCTTAAATTACTTTTATTGCTGCCCAAGGCCAGCATTTTATTAATAATAGCCGGGATGGCAATGTCGCCATACTTATTTGATGGTGTGCCTTCACCATTCCAGTACGGCAGCATATAATGGTTAATACTTCCAAATTCCAATACCGGGTCCCAAAGGGCCACTGCTACACATGAGCCTAAAATAGTATCGACAATGTGAGGCTTTCTGCTCGCAAAAATCGACCCGGGGTATAAATAATATCTATCCATTATAAAAATAATAGTGGCCGTTTATTTCCTTTTAAAAATATTGGGGCGTATTTGCGTTAATGGTAAATTCATATTCGACACGGATTCTGAATGGCCCAGGAACAAATACCCTCCCGGCTCTAATTTCGAACATAGCTTCAGAATAACTTTTTCCTGTGTTGGCCGGTCAAAATAAATCAAAACATTGCGGCAGAAAATGACATTGAAATTTGCTATCGGGCCAAAATCTTCGTCGATGAAATTTAAACGGCCAAACTTTACTTTTTCCCGTAACTGGGGTACAATGCGCACAGTTTTGTTATGCACATCCTTGCTTTTAAGCAGGAACTGGCGTTTTAATGCAATTGGCACGGGGGCCACTTTATCTTCGGTATATACCGCTAATGCCGCAGCCTGCAAAACCCTGCTCGAAATATCGGTACCCCATACATTAAAGCTAAAACCCATATGTGTTTCGGCAAACAGGCTTAAAACCATGGCCAATGTATAGGGCTCTTCGCCGGTAGAGCAGCCGGCGCTCCATACCTTAAAAGGTTTTGCGGCGGAATAATCGCGAAAAACCCCGGGCAATATGTTATTTGATAAATAATCAAAGTGTACAGATTCCCTGAAAAAATCGGTTTTATTGGTAGTCACCACATCAATCATGTGAATAAGTTCAGAACGCTGGCCTTCGTTGCTGAATATAAACTCGCAATACTTTTTATATGATGGTATATTTAAAGTTCTGAGCCGTTTAAGCAAACGTCCCTCCAGCATTATTTTTTTTGATGGCGGCAACTTAATTCCATAATTGGTATAAATAAATGTACTTAGCCTGTTAAAGTCCAGGTCGGTCATTTTGGAATTATCAAAACTATCAATATTAAAATATACCATACGGGACAGCTCAAAACATCATGTTAAAACTTTTCATAATCGGCATCAAGGCTATCCATGTTCAAGCTAACCCCGTTTGAGGATGATTTGTATTTTGGAAGATGGCTTACTTTGGCTGTATTCCTCCTGGGCCTTGTTAACGAGTTAGGCTGGGCAATTGACGCCTTGTATTTTGAGCCGTTTTCGAACCTGAAAAATGAAATAATTTCCTTTAGCTGATCGGCCTGGGATGAAAGCTCTTCGGCGCTGGCAGCCATCTCTTCGGAGGTAGCGGCATTTTGCTGGGTAACCTGGTTTAGTTGTTGCAAGGCGCTATTGATTTGGCCCGCGCCCAGGTTCTGTTCAGAACTTGACGCGTTAATTTCTTCAACCAGTTTGGCCGTATGCTGAATATTAGGCACAATTTCGCCCAGGAGCCTGCCCGATTTTTCGGCAATGGTAACGCTCGATTTTGAAAGTTCATTAATCTCGGTTGCGGCAACCTGCGATTTTTCTGCCAGTTTCCTTACCTCGGCTGCAACAACGGCAAAGCCCCGTCCCTGGTCGCCGGCGCGCGCGGCCTCAACGGCAGCGTTAAGGGCAAGTATATTTGTTTGCCGCGCTATATCGCTTATAATGGTAATTTTCTCGGCAATAAGCTTCATCGAGCTAACCGCTTCATTAACAGCAACACTGCCATCCTGGGCATCGGCCGAGGCCTTAATGGCTATTTTTTCTGTTTGATGGGCGTTGTTGGTGTTTTGCTGTACGCTTGCCACCATCTCTTCCATCGACGACGAAACCTGTTCGGTAGCGGCAGCCTGTTCGGTAGCCCCTTCAGACATTTGCTGCGACGATGAGCTTAACTCCTGGCTTGCCGCCACAATATTATCAGAAGCCGAGCTTACGTACGAAATAACATTTTTAAACTTATTGATCATGCCTTTTAAATCTTCCAGCAAAAAGCCAATCTCATCATTGTTAGCCACGTTAATATCAACGGTTAAATCTCCTTCGGCAAGTTTTGATACTACTGTTGTTGCATTTAAAATGGCCTTTTTGATGCTGTATACAATAAGCAATGATATTGATAGTGAAATGGCTATGCCAAATAATATAATAATATAAGAGTGCACTTTTGCGTCTGAATATATTTCCTGGCCTTTGTCATACTCCTCTTTAGATACCGCTACCTGTAGGTCAATCAATGCGTTGATATTGCTTATAATGGGGTCTATTTTCTGAGATAGCTCATTTTGGGCAAAAGCTGACAGGGCAACTTTATCCTCTTTGTCTATAATCGACTGGAGCGACTCCAACGATTCGTCGGAATTGCGCATCAGCTCTTCGGTTTGAGCCGACAGTTTTTTTTCTTCAGGTGTGGCATAGGTAGCTGTATAGGCTTTCCAGTTGGCATCAATTTCTTCCTGGGCCCTGATGATTTTTCTTTTACCCGCTTTTAAATCAATAACGCCGTCCTTCATTTTTTGAGTAACGCCTTCAATATTTATAGCGTACATTTCGTCAATTAAAGTCAGCTGTTTAAGGCATACTACGCGGTCCTTAAATACCGTTTCCAGCGATCCGTTTACGTTGCTTAAGTTGTTCAGCCCATATAAACCTATTGCCACAAGGGTAAATGAAGTGAGGAAAACCATGACAAATAGTTTTGTCGAAATTTTAATATTGTTCATAACATCTGGTCGTTTAAGTTCGGTTTAATATTTCTCATATTTTTCGTCTATCGGGTCTTTCCCGTTCATATCTATGTTGATACCTTTATAAAAACGTTCGGGTACGGGTTTCTTCTTAACCGGATAATGGCTACCGGCAAAAGTTTTCTGGTATGGTTTAACAGCCGGAACCCGTCGTATCTCTGTCCGGGATTTAACATCGTTTCCGATGTCAAAATTTACAATATCCTTCAACTGATCTGCCTGGCCCGAAAGCTCTTCCGAACTTGCAGCCATCTCTTCAGAAATTGCAGCATTTTGCTGTATAACCTGGTTTAATTGCTGCAAGGCATTATTAACTTCATTGGCGCCGGTATTTTGCTCCATACTGGATATGCTAATTTCCTGCACCAGCTTACACGTTTTCTGAACTTCGGGCACAATTAAATCGAGTAACTTACCCGATCTCTCGGCTATAGTTACACCCGATTTAGACAGGTTGTTAATTTCATGGGCTGCAGTTTGGCAGCGTTCGGCAAGTTTCCTTACTTCGGCAGCTACCACGGCAAAACCGCGCCCGTTATCGCCGGCCCTTGCGGCCTCAACAGCGGCATTTAACGCTAAAAGATTGGTTTGGCGGGCAATATCACCAATAATTGAAATCCGCTCGGCAATCTCTTTCATGGATTGTACGGTAATATTAACCGCCTTGTTGCCTTCAACAATATCTTCAACAACCTTTAGGGCTATTTTTTCGGTTTGCAAAGCGTTTTCGGTGTTTTGCTGTATGCTGGATACTATTTCCTCCATTGACGACGAAACCTCTTCGGCAGATGCAGCCTGTTCTGTAGCGCCCTCAGACATTTGCTGCGCCGATGAACTCATTTGCGAACTGGCCGATGAAATATTTTCTGAAGCTACCTGGGCATATGAAACCAGGTCTTTAAGCTTGGCAACAATACTGTTGATGTTTTTAATGATAAAAAAGGCCAGTAATAGCGAAATGGTTATGCCCGAAAATATCACGATATAGGCATGGGTTTTAGCCGTTGAATATACATTTTGGCCGTTTATATATTCGTCATTTGCTACTGAAACCTGGATATCAACAAGCGCATTAACATTATTGAGAATAGAATCAATTTTGGGGTTAACATCGCTGAAAGCAAGGGACGCTACCGCGGGCTTATCCTCTTTGTCCATAAGAACTTTAAGCGACTCTAACGATTCATCTGTGCTGGCCATCAGCTCTGTAGTTTGTGCCGATAGTTTTTTTTCTTCGGGAATAGCGCCGGTTGCTACATACGCCGCCCAATTAGTCTTAATTTCCTTTTGCGCCTTTGCTATTCTTTTTTTGCCGGTTTTAAAATTGATACTGCCATCATTTATTTGCTGAGTAACACCTTTAATATTGATAAGGTACATGTCTGAAACAGCTTTTAATTGTTTAAGGCACACAATACGGTCTTCAAATACAGTTTGGAGCGATCCGTTTACTTCTTTTAAATTAAGCTGCCCGTTAATACCAATTGCCCCAATTGTGAGGAACAGGACGCCAACCAGGATGTAAAGTTTGGCCGAAACTTTTATGTTTTGTAATATCATATAAACGTTTAAAAATTAACTTTCAGTAATAGCATACACATCGTCGGCCGAGAAAACTTTATCGATATTTAATATCATCACAAAGTTGTCCTCTACCTTTCCAATGCCGGTTATAAAATCCTCGCGGTACATAGCGCCCATACTTGCCGAAACCTGTATGTCTTCATCGGGGATATCTATTACCTTTTGTACCGAATCGACAATGGCGCCTACCAGTAATGGTTCTTTTCCGCTATCAATATTTAATACCACAATACAGGTATCAATAGTAAATTCGGCATCGGGCATGGCAAACTTGTTGCGGGCATCCATTACGGGCAAAATGTTGCCTCGTAAATTAATTACCCCTTTCATAAATGCCGGCGATTTGGGCACTTTAGTAATAGGGCTCATTTCTAAAATTTCTAATACATCGCCCACATTGATAGCAAAAAGCTCGTTTTGAAGCTTAAACGTTAAGTAAGATTGTGTTTGCAGTTTTATTGACATATTGCAAGGCGTTTTTGGTGTAAGTATTCTTCAACAACTTTATTGGTATCTAATACAAGAGCAATTTTGCCATCCCCCAATATGGTTGCCCCCGAAATGTGGTCCATGTTCTGGAAATATCTCCCAAGCGGCTTTAAAACGGCCTGAAATTTCCCAACGATATTATCGACAATTAAGGCTACCCTTTTTTCATCGTAGTATACCAATATGATTTCCTGCGAACCCGACAGGTTTTCTTTGCCATCAAATTCTTCGCTTAAGCTGATGAAAGGGATTTGTTCGCCATCAAGTATGATGAGGTTGTTGAAGCGGTTTAGTTGCTGCACGGCAGGCGCTTCAAAACAACGATCGACGGCCGCCAGCGGAATAACAAATGAAACATCGTTAATTTTTACCAGCAGGCCATCAATAATAGATACCGTGATTGGTAATTTTATAGTAATGGTTGTGCCGGTATTTGGCTGAGAAGTTATTTTAATCTGCCCCCTGATATCTTCAATCCTGCGTTTTACAACATCCATACCCACACCCCGGCCCGAAATTTCACTTACCTGTTCTGCAGTTGAAAAACCGGGGAGGAAAATAAGGTTGAATATTTCTTTTTCGCTCAGTACTTCATCTTTGCCAATAATTCCTTTTTGTATGGCCTTATCCCTTATTTTTTGCGGGTCGATGCCTTTTCCGTCATCCTGAATTTCGATGTAAACATTAACCCCGGCGCAAAAGGCCTTGAATAAAATTTTGCCATGCCTTTTTTTGCCAGCCTTAACCCTGTCATCCGGGTATTCGATGCCATGATCGATGCTGTTTCTGAGGAGGTGCATGATTGGGTCGGCCAGGCCCTCCATGATATTTTTATCCAGTTCGGTATCGGTGCCTTCGGTAACAAAATCTATTTCTTTATTCAACTCGTTAGCCAGGTCCCTAACCAGGCGGTTAAACGGGTTGAGCATATTTTTAATAGGCACAAGGCACATACTAAATGCGTTGTCCCGAAGCCTGGTTGATATTTTCTCGAGGTTTTCGGTAACTGCCAATAACTCCGATTGCGGGTTTTGGTCGGTAAGTGTGCCAAGCTTGGCCTGTAAGGTCATTAACTCGCTTACAAGGCTCATGAGGCTGTCTAATCTTTCGGATGGCACCCTGATGCTCGATATCACGTTTTTTTTGACTGGTTCTGCAGCTGCCGTTTTTGAAACCTGCGGCACAACATCTTTAGCTTCTTCGGGATAGCCGGCGCTCTCATTTTGCTGCAGCATGGCCTCTTCGGGCTGGGGCATTAAATTAATTTCGAGCTTGCACCGGCCTTCAACAAAAACAAACACCTCCCTGATGGTATCGATATCAACGCCGGTAGCAAGGTAAATATCCCAGGAGGTGTAACAATATGTTGGCTCGATATCCTGCAACGAAGGGATGTCGTCGATATTTGGAATAACTGTACAGTTACCAAGTGTTTGCAATTCCTCTAACAGGTAAACAGGATTAGTGCCATTGTAAAATATCTCTTTATCGGGCGCAAAAATGATGTGATAATTTTTTAACCCGTTATTTTCATATGCTGCTGCTTGGGCAACCGGGCCAAGCGGGTTGCTTTCTATGTTTACTCCGGCCAAAATATCCTTCAAAATTTTCACTACTCTTGCAGTAAGGCTATCGTGTGTTTTTTGATGCTGAATATCCAATTCGCCCTGGTTTTTTGCCAGGTAAGTTAAGTGGTCAAGCGAATCGAGGGTAACATCAATAATTTCTTTAGTGATTTTTTTCTGCCCGCTACGTACGTGTTCGTATATTGATTCAAGGTGGTGAGTAAATTCTGTAATTACCTTAAAGCCAAACATCGAGCTATTGCCCTTTAAGGTATGCATGGCCCTAAAAACCTGCTGTATCAGCGCAGGATCGTCCGGACTGGTTTCCATTAAAAGCAGGCTCTTTTCCATATCGGCTATCACCTCCATGGCATCGTCGCTAAAGTTTTGTTGGTATTGGTCCATTATCCTATCATTTTTTTAACCGTGGAAACCAATTTTTCTTTGATAGCATCTTTGTTCAATAACACAGTTGCGCCAGAAGTTTTGATGTAATCGCGTATACTGATGGTACTATCCGAAACAAATAGCACAACAGGTAAAAAGCGGTAATACTGCATGTTTCTTATCTCGTTAATCAGTTGCAGGCCATCTTTATTGGGCATGTTAAGATCGGTAATCACCAGGTCGATATTTTTTTTATCAAATTGAATTAAAGCATCTTCGCCATCGCAACCGGTTAAAACCTGGTAGCCTGCTTTTTTAAGCATGGAGCTTATCAACCTTATCACCATTTCAGAGTCATCAACCAATAACACTGTTTTGCTTGCACCGTTCATTAAACAGATATGAATTTATTAAACCCCGAATTATTTAACACTTCGCTGATGTATGCCGTTGGCTCAAAAATATAGTCAACTTTTTTGCCCTGGTCTGATGCACTTCGCGATAAGGCCATGAGCAGTTGTAAAGCTGTGAGGTCTATTTTTTCGATATTTTTAAAAAGTAACTCAACGTGGCCATGATTGGTAAGGAGCAACAAAAGCTCATTTTTTATTTCGGCAGCATCCCTGATCTCCAGGCTGCCGCTAATCAGTACCTGTATACCGGTGTTGCTTATTAAAGTATTTTCGAAAGAAACATTTTCCATGTATAAGCCAATTAATTAGCGTGTTTATTTAACTTATTGGTCTTTAACGCATAATGAGCAGTCAAGGTTATGTTTTGAGCAAAACAGGTTTTAGTTTCAAAATAACAGGTATAAACCCGTTAAAAAATTTGGCCGCGAAGTGATATTGGCCAGTTCAGAATATTTTAAAATTGCAATGGCGACGGGTACGATAGCAAGTAAGCCAGGCAAAAAAAACTGCCCATGTGCGGGCCTTAAATGGTATGCCTAAAACAAATTGGGTAGTATATAATGGTTATAGTCTCGTTTCAGGCGGTTGATTATAGCTGCCCGTAAAAAGGTGCATTTAACGCATGGCACCAGGTAAGTATATAGAATTTAATTTCCCAATCCCATTTTTAAAACTTCAAAGGCCAGCATGATGCAGTGATGACCTTTAAAGATTGGTTATCTGTTATCAAGATTAATCATTTAAGCCTTTTCCGTTAAGAATTTGCGGTATGCATTTTTCAACCCTTTCCTGCCGGGTTTTGGCTTGTTTGGGGGCCGAAAAATGCAGCATGTATGCCCTTTGCCGTCCGGGGGTTAATGCATCAAAAGCAGTTTTCAGGGTCGGCATCCCATCCAATTTATGTTGAAACTCTTCAGAAATTGTAAATTCTGCAGTTTTTTTAAACTCCACTTTCAAACCTGCTTTTTCTACTTCAATAGCTTCATAAATATAGGTTTTCAGGATGGAGGCTATTTCAACTATCTCCGTTACGTTGGTAAAGCGCACCTGGCGCGCCGCCTGTACATTTTCTGTTTGTTGTATTAAAATACCATTGGCATCATTTAACAACGCGCCTTTAAAAAACAAAACCGCGCAATATTCTTTAAATACATGTATTAAAACAATGTTGCTTTTATGAAAGGTGTAGCAAGGAACGCCCCACTTTAATTCTTCGGTAAGGCCACAGTCAAGAACAATCATTCTCAGTTGTTCCAGTTCCTGTTGCCACTTTTGGGCTTTGTTAAAATAAAAATCAACCTTAGGATTTATCATATTCTCGGGTTTAAATTTATCGCTTGCACAAATTTACACTTTTAGCCAGCCACGGAAACCCCTGGCAGCATAATAGGATTCGGCCCCGTTGTGATAAAGGAATACGGTATCATAACGGCGATCGCAAAAAACAGCCCCGCCAAGTTTCCTGATACCGGCAGGTGTTTTTACCCAGCTCGATGTTTTCAAATCAAACTTCCCAAGCTTTTGCAGTTCCCGGTATTGCTCTTCTGTTAAAAGCTCAATACCCATGGCAGCCGCCATATCAACGGCGTTATTTTCCGGTTTAAATTCTTTTCTTGCCTCATGCGCTTCACGGTCATAACAAAGGCTTCTGCGACCTTTGGGACTTTCGGCCGAGCAATCGAAAAAAATGTACTCGTTTGTGCTTTTATCATAAGCAACAATATCCGGTTCGCCGCCGGTTTTTTCCATTTCGTTAAGCGACCATAATTTTTTTGTATCCGCTTCCAGCTTTGCTTGTACATTAATCCATTCAACACTGCTATGGCGGCTCTTGTTTTTCTCAAAGCGGGCTTCCAATACTTTGAGTAGATCTTCGCGATGTTCTGGCGACAAATTTAGATTCATGCTATTCGTTTTTATTGGTTAACTGAATTGATCTTCTATCGGCAGGCCTGAAATACCACGACACTACGGTCAGGATTAACAATAATAATGACGGAAATATCTCAATAGCCGGATGGCCTGACGCAATATGCGAAAATGCCGCCCCCGATGTCACAAAGAAAAATCCGGCGTAAGCCCATTCTTTCAGCAAAGTAAATTTAGGTATCAGCACCGCTATAACCCCTAAAAATTTCCAAACACCTATTATGGTTAAAAAATAGACGGGGTAACCCAGGTGTATGATGCTATCAACCCCGCCCTGCCCCTCTTTCATTTTAAGCAATTGTACTGCCGCGGTTGATACCATACCTAATGCAAGCCAGATAGTGGCAACCCAATAAATGATTTTATTTTTTTTTGTCATGATGTGTATTATTTTAATTTGCTTACTATATCCTGCAACCGGTTATGCGCCATATTAAGGCCCTGGGCAAAGGGCAGCTTCAGCAATTGGTTCCTGTCTTCAACTGATTTATATACAATGCGGATGCTGATCTTACTGGTAGCATCGGTAAGCCGCTCAAATTCCAAAAACTCAAGCTGAACAGGAAAAGGCGTGTTTTCCATTTCAAATGTGCGGGTAATTTTTTGCTCCGGAACAAACTCGTGGATAACCCCATTGGCCCTAAACACTACGTTCCCTTTGGCATCAGATGTTTCGAATTGCCAGCTGCCGTGCTTTTTGCCTTCGAGCTTCAAAACCTTGGTCCCCATCCATTGCTCAACAATTTCGGGCTCTACATGAGCTTTAAACAGCAATTCTAACGGCAAATCAAATTCCCTGGTAATCACCAGGTACTGTTGACCTTCCCCGGCATCTATTTTTGTTTTCAGTTCCATATATGCTATTTTTTTGATTGATAGTTTTTCATGATATCTTCCAGTTTATTAAACCGGTCATCCCACATCTTGCGGAATGGCTCAATAAAGTCGGCTACTTCTTTCATGTTTTTTGCATTAATGTAATAGTATATTTCCCGGCCGGTTTGCTTTTGCTCAAGTAATTCGCACTCGGTAAGTATTTGCAGGTGTTTTGAAACTGTTGGCCTCGCAGTGTCAAAGTTTGATGCTATTGCGCCTGCCGTCATAGATTGTGAGGCAACCAACAGCAGTATAGCCCTTCTTGTTGGATCGGCTATGGCTTGAAACACGTCTCGTCTTAAATTCATTGCGTAGCTATTTGACTACAAATATAAATGTAGCTATTTAACTACGCAATTTTTTTCAGATTTTTTTTTTGAAAATATTTGCACACTTCTATTGAACTTTCTATACGTCAATAGCTGGCAGGGCTTCCGGCGGATATCCAATATTGAAAATATTGTTCACCGGATTCTGCGCCTTTTAACAAAACTTGATGCAGATACTATCAGGGAGAGGTAAAGCCCGGGCTTCCTAAAACAATTGCAGCCCCAATTTCATAAGAAAACGGGCCTCCTGCCGTCGGTAAAAACGTATTGTATCGCCGGCACTATAGGTTGGCAGGCTGTTGGCTGCCTGCCGAGGGACATTAACTTAAAACACTTAGCGCTTCTTCTACAGAAATGGCGCCATGCGATTGATCAAGCACGCACTCGCCGTCTTTGATCAGTAACAATTGCGGCGACTCGTGGTGAACATGAAAAAGCTGGGCCACCTGGGCCGATAACTCGCGGTAGCTAATCAGGTCTAAAAAGTAAAGGGGCATATCTTCGGGAAGGTCTTCCCAATCCAGCTCAAAACGGCGCTTGGCCATCATACTGATAGAGCAGCGGGTGCTATGTTTAAAAATCAGGCTGTAACCATTACGGTTCTTTATCTCGTGCAGCTGGTCGGCCGACGTAAGCAATATCCAGTTCATTTTTTTTAGTATTTAGTATCAAGAACCAAGTATCAAGATAGCTGCAATGATGTATGCAATTTCTGCTAAAAGGTATAAGATGTTTTTATAAATATTACATGGGCATACATTGCCTGACTGTAATATTTTATTTTTGTCTTAACTCTTTATTCTAACCTCTTGACTCTGTCACAAACGTAATTATAACACAAAATCTGCCGATAGTGGTCGGCAGATTACAAAAATGACATTTTCCTGTTAGCGGCCACTCTTAGGGTATGAACCATAAGCAGGGCATAATTTGTTTGAGCATGACGATATGCTACCAGCCGCAAGCGTTATAATAGCTATGTAAATAAATTTTTTCATTGTGTTTTGTGCTTAACAGTATAACGTAAATCAACCCTTCAATGTTTCGGCCAGCGCTGCCATTTTTATAGCGGTAATTGCGGCTTCGTCGCCTTTATTGCCATGCTTGCCGCCCGCGCGGTCAATAGCCTGCTGCTGATTATCAGTAGTTAATACCCCAAATATAACAGGTTTTGCATATTTTACGGCAACATTGCTTACACCATTTGCAACCGCATTGCAAATAAAATCAAAGTGGCGGGTTTCGCCCTGTATTACGCAACCCAAACAAATTACGGCATCAAGCTTTCCGGTTTTTAGCAGCAGGTCGGCGCCGGATGTAAGCTCAAAACTGCCGGGTACCGTATAACTCATAATATTATCGGCTAAAGCCCCATTGGCAACCAGGCTATTGTAAGCGCCCTGGTATAGCGCGTTGGTAATTTCGGCGTTCCATTCGGCCACCACAATGCCAAAACGGTACGGCGCCGCAGATGGTATGGTGGTATGCGAAAAATCTGAAAGGTTTTTTAATTGCGATGCCATTGTTTATTTTCGTTATTTTTTTAACCTGTCATCCTGAGGCACGAAGGATCTATCAGCTGTGCCTGACCGATAGAAAAGTTCGCGAATAGATCCTTCGTACCTCAGGACGACAGTCGTTTATTTTTGATTGTCATTCCCCCTTCAGAGTTTCGGAAATTTTACCACTCAGCATGACAGGTGGTTATAAACCAAATGTTCGATTCCTGATTTGCCAAAGGTAATATTACCAATCTGCAAATCCGAAATCGAACATCTGAATTCCGAATCCGAAATTATAGCTTCGCGTCTACACGAGCAATGTACTCGTCAATATTTTGTGCTTCGGCGCTTTCAGGATATTCTGTTTTAATCCTGTTGTAAGCCTCGCTTGCCGATTTATTGTCTTTGGTTTCTTCGTAAACCAAACCTAATTTTTTAAGGTAAAGCGGCGATAAAAATTTATTTTTTGCCTTATCAACAGCTTTGTTAAAATAGGTTGCGGCATTGCTGTAATCTTTCAGCTCAACATAAGCATCACCTGCACTTCCAAAAGCTTCGGCAGCAACCATGCTGTCATCGCCGCGGTAATTGGTCAGGTTTTCTATCGCTTTATGGTATTCGCCTTTGTTAAGGTAAGCGGTGCCCAGGTAAAAATAAGCCAGGTTTGCAGCTTTGGTATTGCTGTAATCGCTTATTATTTTTTTGAAGCCCGGGTAGCTGGCATCGCCGTTGATGGCTTTGTCCCAGTCTTTTTTAGCCCAAAAATCCTGCGCAACATACATTTGATTGGCGGCCTTGGTTTCCAGCGGACCTAAGTACACTTTAAGGTATAAAAAGTAAATTACAATAAGGGCCACTACAGCACCGCCTATAAAAAGTAAGCTTTTTTGATTCTCGCGTACGAAGTTGCCACTCTGGCCGAAAGTAGTATCCGGTGTTGCAACTTTGGTATTCGCCTGGGTTTTTGACATTGTTATAACAAAATTAAGTTTGCAAAGTTACGGTTTTCAAAATTTCTGGCAATAGCTTAGTGTTAATTATTTAAGGGCAAGTTTATTGGGCCGGATTAGGTGAGTAGTTGATTGCCGCGAACAGCAATCAACCACTCACCATATAAGAATATTTTAGCCCGATTAACCATTCACCCAACAAAGGTGTTTTCCTGTTCATAGAACTATTGTGTACACATTTTTTAACTAAACGAAAATGTCGATAGCGCACGCGGTAGGATTGTGTGGCGCGAAAGAGAAGCTATATCCTGAGCGTAGCGAAAAATCTTATACATCTTACATCTCAAAGCCTAACGTATTGCAGGGCAGATTTCTCCTCGTACCTCGTTCGTTCGACGTCGTTTATTATATAGCACCAACCTTACCTCAAAAAACCATCTGCACATCTGAAATCTGCACATCTACCCCTTCACCCCCTCTATCTCCTTCAAACTCTTGGGCAAGTACTTACCCAGCAAATGGCTGCCGGTATCGGTTATCAAAAAGTTATCCTCTACACGGATGCCGCCGAAATCGCGGTAGGTGTTCAGTACGTCGTAGTTGATAAAGTCGGCATATTTTTTTTCGGCCTGCCAGCGGTCGATTAGTTCGGGGATGATGTAGATGCCGGGTTCGATGGTGAGTACGTAGCCGGCTTCCAGCTCGCGGCCCAGGCGCAGGGATTTGAGGCCGAAAACGGTAGTTTCTTTTTTCAGGGTGTCGGTGTAGCCTACGTAGGGTTCGCCAAGGTCTTCCATATCGTGGGTATCCATGCCCAGCATGTGGCCCAGGCCGCATTGAAAAAACATGGTATGCGCGCCGGCGGCAACGGCTTCAGCAGGGTCGCCTTTCATGATGCCTGCCTGACTCAGGCCTTCTACCAGTTTTTGGCAGGCAGCCAGGTGAATGTCCTTGTATCGCACACCCGGTTTCAGCATGCTGATGGCGTGGTCCATGGAGTTGAGCACCACCTCGTATAGTTCGGCCTGGCGGGTAGTAAACCGTTCGCCCACGGGCACGGTGCGGGTAAGGTCGCCGCCGTAGTGCATGGCATTTTCGGCGCCGATGTCGGATAGCAGCATCTGGCCATCCTGCAAGGTATGCCCGTAGTAATGGGTATGCAGGGTTTCGCCGCGGGGTGTAATAATGGCCGGGTAGCCCAGGCGGGAGTTGGCCGCAATGGCTACCTCGTTGGCTTTGGCCACCAACTCGTAGCCCTTAATGCCGGGGCGGGTATTTTTAATAACGGCCAGCTGCATATCTACACTAATGGATACCGCTTTTTCCATTTCGGCAATCTCCAGCGGGGTTTTAATCACCCGCTGGGCAATTACGGATTTGATGAGTTTTACCGAAACGTGATCGGCCACATCCTGCAGGCTCACATTGAGCCAGGCGGCCAGTTTAATTTTATTTTCGGGGCGGTAAGGCGGCAGTATATGCACCTTGCGCCCGGTGGTTTGCGCTTTGTGGATGTAGTGGGTAATATCGTTGTACGGGCGGGTTTGGGTAACACCAACCAGGGCCGCCATCTCGCTCACGGTTGGCAATACGCCGGTCCAGATAATGTCGTCGATGCTCAGCTCGTTGCCGAAGATCAGGGCCTCGCCGGTGTCGGTATCAATCACTGCGGCCAGCCCGGCAACATCCAGCCCGAAGTAATACAGAAAACTGCTATCCTGGCGGTAGCTGAAATGGTTATCCTTATAGTTCATGCTGCTTTCCTCGTTGCCCAGCAGCACAATAAGGCCATCGTTGACCATGCTTTGGGTTAACACTTGCCGCCTATCGGCATAAACCTGCTTATCGAATAGTTGAAGATCCATGCCGCAAATATAAGCCCCCTAACCCCCTGAAGGGGGAACTTTGGCGGGAAAATTTTTAATAAAAGCGAGGGTACTTTTTAAAGTGATAAAAAGTGTTAATTTTTGTAGTTTTTTTATCGGAATAATAGCAGGTTTGTATGTATTTTTTGCTGTTTTTAGCTATAAAAATGTGCTTTTTTGCTCAAAAAAATCGATTTAAGAAGTTGGAGAAAAATCATCGGCAATCCACCCGCTTACGATTTTTGCCGAGAGTAAACAGAGCGGAATCCCACCGCCCGGATGGACACTCCCCCCGCAAAAATACAGGTTTTCAATTTTGGACGATTTATTGGCGTGCCGCAAAAATGCCGCGAACCGGCTGTTGCTGCTGGTGCCATACAACGAGCCCTGGTACGATGAAGTTTTGGTTTGGATGCGCCGCGGGTCGAGCATGGTTTCGGAAACGATGAGGCTTTCGATATCGTCGCCCAAAATACGGGTGAGTTTCTTGAGGATGTTTTCGCGGGCGGTGGCAATCAGTGTATCCCATTCCTGCCCCACATTGGCCGGTACGTTGATCATGGTAAACCAGTTTTCGCAGCGGTCGGGGGCATCATCCGGCTTGTATTTACAGCTGATATTGAGATAGATAGTAGGATCATGAAAGATGTTTTTATCCTTCCAGATATGGTCAAACTCGGCTTTGTAATCGGTGCTGAAAAAGATGTTATGCAAATCAAGTTCTGGAAACCGCCTGCTGATACCCCAGTAAAATATCAGCGCCGAGCTGCTACGCTCCTGGCCAAGGATTCTCTTAGGAAACAACCCGGGATACGACTTAAGCAGCCTTTGATAGGTGAACCAAACATCCATATTGGATATGATGACGTCGCCGTTGATGATGTTACCTCCTACCTTAAGGCCGGTAGCTTTGCGGTCATCTAAAACGATCTCATCTGCTTTTGAGTTGTAATGAAATATAACACCCAATGATTCGGCCAGTTTAACCAAACTGCTGGTGATGCTATACATACCACCAACAGGAAAATAAGCGCCGTAATGCTGCTCTAAATGCGGTATCACGTTCAGGGTGGCCGGGGCAGCATACGGATTTGATCCGTTGTAGGTGGCATACCTGTCATAAAACTGCACCAGGCGGTCATCCTTAAAATAACCCGCGTTAGCCTTGTGCATTGTCCGGAAGGCATCTATTCCCGGTAGCCCCAAAACCGACTTTGCAGTATCCCGTCTCAAAAATGTTTTAAGCCTGTGCAGCGATTGTTCCAGGAAAACGTGATTGGTTATATTGTAGATAGTTGCACTGTTGGCCAGGTATTTTTTTACTGATGCAACAGGTTCGCCGGTAACATTACTTACCTCGGCGGCAAATTGCTCAGTATCAGCATAAGCGTTTAATTGGGTGCCGTCTTCATAAAAGTACCGGCAAACTTTATCCAGCTTCTGGTAGCAAAAAAAATCTTTAGGGTTTTTACCTGCAAGGGTAAAAAGCTCATCCACGTACTGCGGCATGGTAAACAGGCTTGGCCCGGCATCAAAGCGAAAACCATCCTGTTCAAATTCAGATAGTTTACCGCCAGGATAGCTGTTCGCCTCAAAAACCTCAACCTGGTGCCCTTGCACCGCAAGCCTTATCGCTGTCGCGATGCCCGCTATGCCCGAACCGATGATTAATGCTTTCATTTCACACGAATGTCACGAATTTAGGCGAATTACACGAATCTTAAACAGACACGAATTTATGAGACACGAATTTTATCAATTGAATCGAATTCCACGAATCTTATATATCGGGCAAATTATTTGAATTTATCTAACCAAGCAGATTTGAGAAAATTCGCTTTACTTCGTGAAATTCGTGTTAATTAAAATTGGTGTGAATCCCCAATCCGGGGTCGTTATTTAAGATATACTTGCCATCGGCAAAACCGGGCATCTGGTAGGGGTTGTTGCTTACCAGGAAGGGGCCGTCCAGGTCAACCCAATCGCATTGGGGGGCGAGGGCTAAACCGGCCAATGCGGCGCAACTGGTTTCGGTCATGCAACCAATCATAATTTGCAGGCCCAGTTCGCGTGCTTTGTTTATCATTCGTTTAGCTTCATACATCCCGCCCGATTTCATGAGTTTGATATTGATGCCCGTGTATACGCCTTTGGCTTTCTCTACATCCTCAAAACGCTGTACGGCCTCATCACCAATAATGGGGATAGGGCTGCGCTCTGTGAGCCAGGCATTGCTGTCGGGGTCGGTTTTAAGCATGGGTTGCTCTATCAGTCGTACACCCTGCTCCTGCAGCCAATAGGTCATATCCAGGCTTTGCTGCAAATCTGTCCAGCCCTGGTTGGCATCTACGTATAATGGCACGTTTGTAACCGAACGAATGGTGCTTATGAGTTCTTTATCGGTATCGCGGCCAAGCTTTACCTTAATCACTTTAAAACCTTCGGCTTCCTTTACTTTTTTGATAATCATCTCGGGCGTATCAATGCCGATAGTGAAACTGGTTACGGGCATCAGGGCCGGGTTGCTGCCAAAAAGCTGCCAGCAGGACTGCCCTTTAACCTTACCATCCAGGTCATGCAGGGCAATGTCAATCGCCGCCTTTACCGCAGGATTACCGGGCGCAATACTATCTAAGTAACTGATTACCGACCCAAAATCAAATGGATAACTAAACCGGCCTATATCAACTTTACTTAAAAACTCGGTGGCGCTTTGGTGGCTTTCGCCCATGTAAGGCACCATCGATGCTTCCCCGTAACCGGTAAAGCCCTCATGTTTTACCTGCACCAGCATAACCGGCGTGGTGGTGCGCGAAAATTTGGCTATGGTAAAAGCGTGTTTAAGTTGTAATTCGAAGGGTTGATATGTCAGTTCCATGTTAAAAACCAAAGCTAAAAGTTTAGAATGAATTTCGTGCTTATCTTTGCGGCCATGCCGGCACAAATTTATTCACCGTTTCAGCGTTTTAATTTCAGCAACAGCAAATGTTTCCTTACGGGCGAGACTTTAAATTCTGAAGAAGAAAAGATACAGGTTTTTCCGCAATGGCTCATGAGCCGTTATAACCTGGAAGACAAGCCCTTTAAATTGCTCGACGAAAGTATGGCCACGTATAAGGACCTGAAACTACCTTGCAGCGCAACCGTAAACGAACAATATCTGGAACCGCTGGAGGCCGAAATAGCCGCCGCGTTTGAAACGGGCTATGAAGCTGTAAAAGAACTTGATGAGTTGAAGCTATTTCAATGGGCCGGCAAATTATTATACGGTATAATTTTTAACGAGATACAGGCCGGCATCCGCCAGCAGCATGCGCAGGGCGAAGAGTTTAATATTTCGCAGGCCATTATTCACCGGTTTAGCAACCTGCACCTGATGCTGCAAACGCTTAACCTGCCTATCGAGTTGGATGGCTTTAAACCCTACAGCATTGCTTTGTTTAAGGTTGATAATGCCGATAATGTTTTTGGCTATCGCGATGAGATCAATACCCTGACATTCTCGCTGCGGATAAATGATTTTGGCCTGGTAATATGTCTGCAGGATAATGGCTCAAATGGCCGCTATCACCAGGAAATGCTGGATAAAATTGCCGGTCAGCCCTTACACCCCATCCAGTTTGAGGAGGTGAACGCGCGCTTCTTTTACTCGGCCTACCTGTTTAACCGCCTGCCAGAATATGAGGTGATGCCGGTGGGCGATACCATTTACATAGAAGCCGCCCCCTTACGCGGTACCAGCAGCAAACCCTTGTTTGATGATTGGATGAACAAAACCTATGGCCAGGTACTGGAAAGCTTTTGGAAAAACTGGGGTTTTCTGCTGTTAGAGATCATTAAAAACCCCAATGCCCCCATGAGCTTCCTGTTTAATGCCAATGGCGATTTTGTTAGTGCAGCAACGATTGAACTTTCCCGGTAACCTGGTGAATGAATTCTGATAATACCGGCGGGTTTAATAAAAACGTAATGAGTAAGCCTGCCAATGCACCGTATAAGTGGGCATCGTGGTTAATATTATCCCGGCTGTATTTGGATGCATAGCTGCAATACACCAGGTATAAAATACCAAATACGAATGCAGGTACCATAAAAGGTAAAATAAGCAACCCCATTTGCGCTATGGGGTAATACAATATAAATCCAAATATTACAGCGCTTATGGCACCCGAAGCACCAAGGCTGTAATAGCTATAATTTTCCTTGTGTTTTATTACCGATGGCATATCGCTTAAAATAAGGCTTACCATATATAACATACCAAATTGCCAATGCCCTATGGTTTGCTCAAGCGTAAAAGCAAAAAAATAAAACGATAACATATTAAACACCAGGTGCATCACATCCTTATGGATAAAGCCACTGGTTATAATAGTATAAACATAATGCCCGCGCGAAACATTATAGGGGTGTAGCATTAATTTTCCATATAAGTTCTGATTGTAAAACGCCATAACAGAAACAATCAGCGTTATAGCAAATATCAAAGATGCTACAGGTGTTGCAATAAGGTAATCCATTTATTTAAGGTCGAGTTTTGTATCGTTTAAAATGCGGCCTACCGGGTAGCGCATGTATGTTTTTTCAAAGTAAGGCGAATTTTTATATACAAAAAACAGCTGCGCCTGCGCGCTGTTGGCCAGTTGCGGGTCTTTTGTTTTGGCATCATCCAGCTTTTGTTTCAGGGCGGGATCTTTCTTTAGCAGGTCGGCGGCTTTATCTTCAAAAACATAGTCCGAAAAGTATTCCTTTTCGCCCAACATCGAATCAAAAAAGTTCCAGGCAAAAAATGAATCAACACCCTGTGGTTCCAATGTTTCTACAATATACCGGTTAATGGCCTGGTTGGTATATACAACGTAATCGCCTGCATAAAATTTCACGGCCATATCAACGGGGTTTAATTGCACACTGCTATGCAGGTAATGGCCTTCAAACGGGCGTGTTGGTGTTTTAATATCGCCAAAGTAATACATCTGCAGGTTTAACGTGGTATCATGTGCCAGTTGCTGCATTTTTACACCATTCAGCTTAAAAAGGTCTATCACTTTACCCCATGCCTGTGGTATTATGTAAGCCAGGGGCTTATCAGCTGTCGCGGTTACTTTATAGGTATTGTAAAATTTAATGACTTTGGTATAAGGCTTACTCCTGTCATAATACAAGCGTTTTAGCCCGCTTACATCGCTTATTTTGTAGCCGGCCTCGTACCCTTTAAAGGTGATGGTATCCACAGCTTTCATATCCACCTCCCATTTTAAGGGGAATGTTTTTTGGCTGATAACGGCCGCATCGGCTTTTTTCTTCAGGTCGCCAATCAGTTTAGCATCACGCTGGTTTATGTCAATCAAATGCTGCATAAAATCATACGTTGCATAAACCCTTTTGTCAAAGGTTTTTAACATATGGGTTTCAGTAATATAGCTAATGATGTTATGCTGGGCAGTAAAGCCGGTTGCAAACCGGGGCGTTTCCAAAAAGCTCACGATACCCGAGTCTGGCAGGCCTTCTTCACCTGCGCCATAAGGAATCATCTCATAGCCGCTTTTTTTCATGTGGCTATAAAGGTAGGGTGTTAATGTTTTCGAGGTATAATCGGCCAGTATCGGGTTTTGCTTATCTTTCTGGGTTTCTATCAGTGTCATCACATACTGATAGTCGGCCCCATCGCTGGTGTGGTTATCTAAAAACACTTCCGGTTTCCAGGTGGTTAATATCTGTGTAAAAGCAAGCGCGTTGCGGCTATCAGCTTTAATAAAATCACGGTTTAAATCAAGGTTGCGGTAGTTGCCACGGAAGCCATAGGCTACCGGTCCGTTTTGGCTTACACGACTTTGGCCGCGGTTAAGGTTGCCATCGATGTTATAAAGCGCAATTAAACAAATCACAACATCCTTTGGCAACTGGTTCTTTTTAAGCAGATCGCGCACCAACATCATGCTGGCATCAATCCCTTCCGGCTCGCCGGGGTGAATACCGTTGTTGATAAGCAATACGCGTTTATCCTGTTTTTTTATCAGCGCGGGATCGAAAACACCATTTTTTGATAGCACAATCAATGTTAACGGTTTACCCACATCGGTTGTACCGTAATTAATCATTTTCATTTGCTGCGGATACAGTTTATTTACCTTTTGATAGTAACTAATTACCTCGGCATAGGTAGCCGTATAGTTTTTATCCTTGCTGAGCTCAAACGGCGTTAACTGGGCATTAGCACTGATACAAACAAAAAAAAGAAGTATAGCCGATAAAAATGATCTCATGAAATTACTTTTGGCCAAAGATAGAATCAAGCGTGAAGATTCAAGGTTTAAGATGTGGAATAATTCCGTTACAAATGAGGGAGAAAAGAATCGAGATTCAAAGACAGCTGCAAAACATTCGCTGCTATGTTAAATCCGAGAGCTCTGCCTGCAGCTTTTTTGATAAACTTTTTACCACCTGCTCATAAGAGTGGTCAATCATTTCGCAAAGCTGCCTGCGGGTTAAAGAGCCATCCATATAAACCGTGTTCCATAATTTTTTATTCATGTGATAACCGGGAATAACCTCCGGGTAACGCTCGCGCAGTTCAATGGCAAGTTCGGGGTCGCATTTTACGTTGAAACGGTTGCCATTGGTAAGACCTATGAGCAAGTATATTTTTTCGGCAACTTTAAACACAAGGGTTTCCTCGCCAAATGGGAACCCTTCGGTTGTACCTGGTTTTTGCAGGCAATAATCGCGTAATTCTTCTATGTTCAATAGCCAAATCTTCTTATTGGTTTATTATACGATGTTCTCGGCAGGAATGATAATTCAAAGTTATATTTAACGCCAATTGTAAAATAGGTATACTGATCTGTTGCGTTATTTTTATATTTACTTGTTGGATCATTGTATCCATCAATACCTTCACCGTAAGCATAGTAATGTTGTATCCCTATATCAATTCCCCACAAGGGTATTGATTCATCGCCCCCGTAAATCTTAAATTCGTAGCCTAATCTTATCGGCACTATTAGATTGACGCTTGAGTTTTTACCTTGGAAACCTTCAGTATCACCTATCGCGGCATTAGCCAAAATCTGATTGGTACGTTGAATATCTGTCATTTTATTAAACACAAAGCCCAATCCGGTGCCAATGTAAAAACCTTTCACCCGGTCTAAAAACCAGCTATCCGCGTAGTCGATAATTTCGCCAGCCTGTAAATCTCCGTGGATATTTAATGAAAGATAATTGTTATTGAAAATCCGGCCCGACTTATCAATAGACGGATTACGGCTACCTCCCGAAAATGTACCTTTTTGTAGTTCAAAAGCAATAGGTAGATATGGGCTGTAGTTATATACAAATGCAGCACCAAACGCCGGATGGTAATCTTGCTTTTTTAAATCTGCTTCAGCCTTTCCATAACTCCCACTAATAGAAAAGCCAACCTGGTTATAGTTGTAATAAGTCTGTGCTTCTGCGGTTACAGCAGCAAGCGTCAAAACAAAAAACAGAATATATTTTTTCAACGTTAATTTTTATCAATATTTACAAAAGCAGATGCTGATTTACAAACGGCTTTAAAATTTTACTAATATAGCTTATGAGTTTTAATTCCCCGCTAAGTTTTACAGTGACCGACCGCTTTTTACGGTATGTTGCCATTGATACGCAATCAGACCCCACTTCGGTTACGTTTCCATCAACAGAAAAGCAAAAAAACTTAAGCCGCCTATTGGTTGATGAGTTGCTGGCCATGGGTGTACATGATGCCCACCTCGACGAATTTGGTTATGTATACGCCACTATTCCATCAAATACCAGTAAACAGGTGTCCGTAATTTGCTTTTGCTCACACGTGGATACAGCGCCCGATTGCAGCGGCGCCAATGTAAAACCTATTGTACATAAAAATTACCGGGGCCAGGATATTATACTTCCTGATGATAACACCCAGGTTATTAAACTGGCAGAGCATCCCGATCTTAAAAATCAATTTGGACATGATGTAATAACAGCCAGCGGCACAACCCTGTTGGGCGCTGATAACAAGGCCGGTGTTGCCGAAATTATGGATGCCTGTTACCAGCTAATCAATCATCCCGAAATAAAGCATGGCGATATCAGGATATTATTTACGCCTGATGAAGAAGTAGGGCACGGGGTAGATCATGTTGATATTGCCAAACTTGGTGCTTATGCTGCCTATACCATTGATGGCGAAAGCGCCGGCAATATGGAAAATGAAACCTTTAGCGCCGATGGCGCCCGGCTGATCATACAAGGTGTAAGCGCACACCCTGGCTTTGCGAAGGGTAAAATGGAAAGCGCCATAAAAATAGCCGGCGAAATTGTAGCGGCTTTGCCGGACGAACTATCGCCGGAGCATACGGAAGCAATGCAGGGCTTTGTGCATCCTGTGAGCATAGAAGGCCATGTTGAAACGGCCGGTATTGATTTTATTATCCGCGATTTTGACGAGGATAATTTGAAAAGCCATGCGGAGGTAATTCGGAAAACGGCCGACAAAGTTTTAAAGCGATACCCAAATTCTGCCTATACCTTAACCACCAGTCAGCAGTACCGTAATATGAAAAATGTGCTGGAGCAGCATCCCGAAATTGTTGCCAACGCTATGGAAGCCATAAACCGTACAGGCTTAACCGCCAAATTGTGCAGTATACGGGGCGGCACCGATGGTTCCAGGCTATCGTTCATGGGCCTGCCCTGCCCCAATATTTTTGCCGGCGAACACGCCTTTCACAGCAAGCAAGAATGGGTATCGGTACAGGATATGCAAAAGGCGGTAGAAACCATTTTGCATCTTTGTATGATATGGGAAGAAAAAGCCTGATAAAGCTTAAAGCAGAAAGCAATTTTGAGATTAACAGAAATATAAAAAATGTATACTATAAGGAAGGCAACAGTTAACGATATTGATACCATACTGCAAATAGCTGATACCACCTGGTGGGCAACCTACTCGGCTATATTGGAGCGAGAGCAAATTGCATTTATGCTGGCCGAGATTTATTCGGCAGAAAAAATAGAAAAACAAATTTTCCAAAACCTACAAACCTATTTGCTACTGGCAGAAGAGGGCACACCCGTTGCTTTTGCGGCATACTCGCCGCGCGATGAAAACCCCGACATATATAAACTGCACAAATTATACTGCCTGCCGCAAACACAAGGCAAAGGCTACGGAAAAATATTGATAAACGAAATAGCGGAAAAGACCAGGGAGGCAGGAAAAAAAGTTCTCGAACTTAACGTAAACCGGTATAACCAGGCCAAATCATTTTATGAAAAAATGGGCTTTGTAATTGCTTATGAAGAAGACATCGCCATAGGCCCTTACTGGATGAATGATTATGTGATGCGAAAAGAGTTGTAAGGAACGACTGAGTTTCTATCTTTTATCGCTCTGGACACCATAATGTTCGAAAGAAATAAAAGAGCGGGAGAGTGTGCAATTGCTTACTTGGGGAAGGGAAGATAGGGGTTAAGTCAAGCGTTCAGGTGCACGTTTTATAGTCGTGCGGTGCCCCCCTGCTTTTGCGCTCATTGGCATCTGCACCTCTCTCAATAGACTACTGAGTGTACACATCTGATTAAAGAAAGAAAATGTCCCGAATGAGGCGTGAGGAGAACTTATACCCCCTGCATCGTCTTAGCCTTTCGTGATACAAGACGTTAAAGATTTTTCGCTGTCGCTCAGGATATAGTTTCTCTTCGCCCCCCTCTTTTGCCCTGCGCCTGCTCGTTCGACATTTTTCTTTTGTTAAAAGATGAATACAACACGCGATAGCGTTTGAGGGGCGGAGAGGTGCAGGCACCCCCATTTGAAATTCCCCCCTTTCCCTACCCCAACATATTCCAAAAAGTAATTACCTTTAAACAAATTGACTGTTTATGAATAAAGTATTTTACCTGTGTGTAGCAATAGTTGTTTTGGGTGCCTGGAAATACCAGGACGATCATAAAAAAGGTTTTGTTGATGTTGCCGGTATCGACTCCCTGACAAAACCCGGCGATAATTTCTTTCGCTTTGTTAACGGGCGCTGGTACGATACCGCCAAAATTGCTGCCGATCAATCGGGCGTGGGTTCATATAGTTTCATGAACATCCCGCAAAAACTGTTGCTGCAAAATATCCTGGATAGCGTTTCAAAAGCCCGGAACCCCATGGGCAGTATCGACCAGAAGGTGGGCGATTTTTATGCTTCGGGTATGGATACCGCAACCATTAACCAGCGCGGGTACCAGCCCATTAAACCGGTACTGGCACAAATTGACGCCATTGCCAATGTACCCTCACTCATCAAATTTGTAGCCGCGCAGCTAAAAGCAGGCAACGGCCTTATTATCGACTTTGGTATTTATCCCGATAACAAAAACAGCAGCATCAATATTGCCCATGCATCCCAAACCGGCATTGGCTTGCCAGAAAGGGATTATTATTTTAAAACAGATTCATCTACGCTTGGCATTCAGCAGGCCTACAAAAAATACATAAGCACGCTGTTCCGGTTAACCGGGAGTAGCCCTGCCGCCGCCACAAAAAATGCAGCTATTGCTTACGGCATCGAGCGGCAAAACGCGGCATCGCATAAAACCAATATCCAATTAAGGGATGTTAATGCCAATTACCATAAGGTGGCGGTTGCCGCCATCAGCAAAACACAGGCTAACATAGGCTGGCCAATATTGCTGGCCGAACTGGGTGCCAAAACCGACTCACTGGATATGGGCCAGCCCGCTTATTACGATAAGTTGAACGGATTGCTGAAATCGGTACCCATAACCGACTGGAAAATTTATTTAAAAGCCGCCACCCTCCAAAACTACGCCGAAATACTGAGCAAGCCATTTGTAGATGCCTCGTTTGAGTTTAACAAAGTATTAAACGGGCAGGCCGTACAAAAAACCCGCAGGCAAATCATGACGCAAAACGTCGACAATTATTTGGGGCAGGCTTTGGGGCAATTGTATGTAAAACGATATTTTAACGAGGATGCCAAAAAACGCGTGCTGGTATTGGTAAACAACCTGCAAAAATCGTTCGAAAACAGGATCAACCACCTGGACTGGATGAGCGACAGCACCAAACAAAAAGCCAAAGAAAAATTATACGCCATCACCAAAAAATTAGGCTACCCCGATAAATGGCGCAATTACGATAAGGTACAGATTAACCGCAGCAAATACTTTGAAAACATTCTGTGGTTGAAACAAAACGACTATCAAACTCAATTGGCCAAACTGAACAAGCCGGTTGATAAAACAGAATGGGGCACAACGCCATCTACGGTTACCGCTTATTACAACCCGTCGTTTAACGAGGTTGTTTTCCCGGCGGGCATCCTGCAATTCCCTTATTTCGACTTTTCGGCAGACGACGCTATCAATTACGGCGGCATCGGCATGGTAATTGGCCACGAAATGACCCACGCCTTTGACGATCAGGGCGCGCAGTTTGATAAAGACGGCAATGTAAAAAACTGGTGGACAAAAGAAGATTACGAAAAGTTTAGGGCGAAAACAAAACAGCTGGCCAGTTTATATGGCTCGTTTACCGTTTTAGATTCCGTACATATAAAAGGCGCGCTCACCCTGGGCGAAAACACCGCCGACAATGGCGGCATAGCCATTGCCTACGACGCCTTTAAAATGACCGAACAAGGCAAAGGCAACACCCAAATTGACGGCTTTACGCCGGATCAGCGCTTCTTCCTGTCCATAGCCCGCATCTGGAGGGTAAAAACCAGGGACGCGTTCCTGCGCACCTACGTAAACACCAACCCCCACTCGCCGGCCATGTGGCGTGTAAACGGCCCCTTAATGAATTTCGCCCCGTTTTACAAAGCATTCAACGTTCAGCCGGGCGATAAAAATTACAAGGCGGAAGGGGAGCGGGTGAAGATTTGGTAGGGAGGGCCCCGATCAATTTGTGTTACCCTTTTTCCTATTTATATTACCAGATCCCGGATACAATTAACATCCGGGATTTGCATATTAGGATAATTAGCATGCGGGTATCTGGGACAGAATTGCAATCGGCTAACGAAAAACAGAACCTGTTTTTCCTCACCACTTCGCTAAAATTAAATCAGTAACTTAACAACTATTATATTAATTACTCTCCAAATAGTCAATAAATATTTAATTATCGAGCATACTACCATTAAATCAACGAATACTTTTACCTTGATTAACAGATTTTTGTTAAAATACACCTTTTATTTTATTAATTCTTGTCAACTATTTTCGTATGACTGTATTTTCGCTACATTGCGACATCGCTCATTATAAAGACTTTGCTCTTTACATTTGAATGCAATAGTAATTTTCTATAGATGTATCCTTCTAAACCATTAAAACCGCAGGCGCAAAAATTGTTCGATCAAATCCGTCCAAAGATTAGTCAAGAATTAAGTCATGTTTCAGAGATTCCTGTAAGTGTGTTGTTATGGGGGCCTTATCCAGACGATACTCATGAGGTAGGAAGACTTAGAATAGATTTGCGTAATGAACTTCGAGAAGAAGGACATCTCGCCATGTTTGGCGAAGAAATTGTTGACTTTAAATTGACAGCATCTTTACGCGTACAACAACTCGTTCATGCTGGACAATTTGATGTAGTGGTATCATTGCCAAGTACTCCGGGAGCGATTGGCGAACTTCATGACTTTGCACATGATTGGCGAGTTAATACTAAGTTATTAGTTTGCTTAAATAAACAATTAATGGATGGTTATAGCAATCAAAGCATCAGTGCAGTTTGTTCTGTTTTGACATTTGAAGCAATATATTATGATGGCTATGCTGAACTTCCCATTATTAAATCTGAAATTCTCAATCATATTCAGCGGATTAGGGAAATAAAATACATATTCAAGGGACGCATATGAAAGACACGGATATGGATCAATGGATTATATTACGAGAATATGCATCGTCATGTTTGAACGATGAAGCAACACCCTCCATACTTGCCTGGATTGAAAGAACTGGAGTCACTAATGAAGAGGAGATTGTTGAAGAAACAGGTTTAAAAAAGCATGAATTATCACAGATATTACTTCGTCTTTATCAAAATCGGTATATCGTATTTGGTAAAAATAGCTTATATTCTACAGATAAAGGTAAAGATTTTATTTCCTCACTCGGAATAGAAAAAGATATAATCAATGATATGGTTGATAACTTTTATTTCGAAGATGATATCAAAAACTATTTGATTGATCTGCTTATTTTTTCAAGGTCTCATATTTACTCCCACTATTTAAGAACGGCTAATGATTTAAGAAATTGGATAGTTCTATCAGAACATATTAATCATGATCCAGTACAGAATATAAAGCATCGAAAAGACTTCCAGATTGGTGCACTATGTTATTTTCATACATTATTTTTTATCATTGATGCAGATCCATTTATAAAAAAAACGTTTTCACATTGGTCTTCACACAAAAATGAAGTTTACCTATTACAAAGTATATCAGAACTATTTGAAAATAAAAAAAGTGTCACTAAAGACAATGGAGACATCTTGAATTCTGTTAAAAGGTGGATGTCAAACCAATTAGTAATAAGTCATAAAAAACCTTATGACTATAAACATATCGACAAATGGAGTCATTTTGACGTATATAGCACTTATTCTAACATTAGATATAGTATAGATAATGATACATGGAACAATCTCTGGTTTGATAATGATCGATCCAAAGACAAACTTGAAAGACTATCATCCATTTCTCAAGTAATATCGAGAAATTACTCACATGGTTCTGGTTCATTACACTTTTTTAAAAAGTTAATCGAACGACATTCTCTATCCGCTGAAAGTTTATCTGTGCTTATCGACTTCAAGCAACTATTAGAAACCATTAGTAATTATAACGAATTTATTAGTAGGTTTGGGTTAAATGCTAATAATGCGGATGTTATTTTAAGTGAAATTGCGTCGCATATAGATCGAATAAGGCAATCCAAAGAGAAAAAGTAGACAGTCTAACCCTTTTTAAGGACGATCAGAAAGTTAGTCACTTAGGCGAACCGTGGCTACAAGAGTTGAACGACCTCATCCAGTTGTCAATAACCTTTTGCATGTTTTCTGGTAGTTGTTTTTGAACTTCGTTAATGTTAAAATCAAAAACGAAAAACTCACTGTTTAAAGGGTCTAGAATTCCTTCTTTTACCAATTCTCTTTCTTTAAGAATCAATAAAGGAAGGCCCTTTTGATAGGCCATTCCCGCCTCTATCTGTATCCAAGCTGTTGACGTATATCGATGTACGAATTCTGTTTTTCTTTTGGAAAATTCGTATTCATATCCGATGTATGAGTGATAGCGTTCCATACCCACTATTACAGCAGCTTGGCATTTGTTAATTAATTCTTTGATAGGCAGCAACGGGCTTTTATGACTCCAGTTTTCTTTACCTAAATTAATAGGATTTAAATCGTAAGACTGAAGATATGCTTCTAACAAATGGAGAAACTTTTCTTGATGGCTATTATATGGAGTCGGATGCGAAATAAATATATCAATCGGCATAATTATGATAAGTAGTTAACTTTGTTAAAGGATTTAGATGAATTACACTCAACCTTCGTTCAAGTGCATATTCAACGATATCGCCCGTTCCGCCTAAGCCTTTAGCTTTAAGACCATCCCAAATGGTTATTAATAAATTTGATGTTTTAACAATCGATTTGCCTGCGGCATAAAAGGCTTGTTCAGTTGGCTCATTGTAATCTAATTTAAATTGTTGTGCGGCCTTTCCGAGTAATAGTTTATATTTTTCTAAATCGCGGGAACTTGTAAATGTTTTTTCATAGTTCGTACACGGTATTATAATATTTAACGGAATTTTTTTTTCAATTATTAATTCTGCGAATAATTGATCACTCCCTATAGCTAAACTCGACATTCCCAGCGCAATAGGTAATTTATTGATTGTAATGAGTAATTCTTTATTTATCCAATTTATATCGAATTTGCTTAAGTTTTGATGTCCAGAAATTCCTACAATAATCATTTATAATCGATTTTTACCTTCAGTCATACACTTCTCAATTTGGTTAGCTATAGGTATCCATGACCAAGGTGTCACTCTAGTGCGAGATAATCCTAACGGAAGATTAGAATTTAAACCAGCTCCATCTACGTAAATTCCAAAGATGGGTATATTATTACGTTCAGCCATTCTAATTTCTTTCTGGACACCTCTAGCCGAGGACATAAACCTTCCTATCAAAACTATTACCAAATGACATTTTTTTATCTTCTCTTCTAACATCATTTCCCACAGAGGCTCAGGAAGTACGCTCTTTGAAGACCAATCTTCAATGTTAAATGGCGTTGTTGAGTTAATAGATTGACCGACAAAATATCTGCGGCTACCTTCATCGTGGTCAAAATCAAAACTTATAAATGCTCTTGGGTTTGCCATTTTAAATTTTCCCTTCTTTTGTTAGTTGCCAGTAGTATTTTCCCAATGGGGTTAAAATACATGACTTACTATTAATCGCGGCATAATACATATGCTCAGAATCAACTGGATGCAATAAACTGCCTCGATTAAATCTTTGTAAATCCTCAAATATTTTTTCGTTATCATGCCCACGCGGATCAGCATCTGGCTCATAAGAAGGATCTAATTTGTAAATATCATCTTGATTATTAAAATAAATTGGCAATTGGCGAAGGGTATGAAGTGGGATTATAGGTTTACAGCGACGTAGAGACATCATCTTAGATAAATTACATTTAAATATTGGCCGTTGGTCCCAAGGCCCCAATAATTTATCAGCATAACTATAAATCCCTGCAACAGTTACTAGCCCTATTGTATCAGCAGAGCCCCCTTCTAATGCGTTGCAAACCATGTCTGTGAAAACACTGCCGTTAACACCCGCCATTGATACTTGATTCTCATGACTTGACGTCAATATCGATATGCCCTCTCGCAAATGTGACATCTTTTCTAAAAATGATGGATTCCCTAATGAACCGCTAAAGCAACAGTCCAAAATTATTACTACCTCCGTCGCCGCAGATTCGCTCGCAGTCTTAAGTAAAAAATCTAAATCTACTCCCGAGTTTGCGGCCGCGGCGTCTTGTGTTACTAGACAGGCATTTTCGTATTTATCTTTTTCAGATCCGTGACCTGAAAAATAAAATAAAGCAACCTCAGTTTTATTTTCAAATAATTCAACTATAGCTTCTTTTAATGTTAGTATGTCAATCTCAACTTCAGAGGAGATTAGCTTTTTACAGGTGAAATTTGGCGTTTCATCAAAATCCCGTGAAAGTAACATAGACAATTTTTCTACATCTCTAATGCAGCCAACAAGAGGGCTGAAACTATAATCATCGATGCCAATTAATAAAGCTTTTCTCATAGTCCATCAATATTTATGTCTCGAAAAAATGGGCGGATATTGTTCATCCAATCTTCAAAAACTACGTAATTAGTGGCATTTTCAACCACCCAGAGTCGTTCTCTAGAATTTGTACTTTGTGCTCTTTTTATGTAAGGATAAAGTAGTAAAAATTCCCTTCTTTCAAAAGTACGCTTAGTTATTGATAAATTTGTAACTGGGACTAACGCACAAAGTTGCGTGTGACCATCCACATAACCTAATTCCCAAGGCATCCACTTTGACAAATCGGCGTTTTCCGAAGTTGCTAATAAAAGTGATTTTGACGATTTTAATCTTGACTGAATAATTTTGGCTGTTTCCTTGGTTACATTATTACGATCTAAATGTGAGTCAACAATCCAATCAACGTAAACCGAAAACCCAAGTCTTGTTAACTCGATGTACAAACCCTTAACAGCGGTTTTATCTAAATAACAATGTGATAGAAAGATATCAAATGAATTTTTCTGTTTGCTTTCAGACATCATCCTAGTGCTCTCATTAATCGGTTGGGTCTGCGCTAAGTTCTTGAGGTAAGTTTCAGTAAATAATGCCATGTGTTCGATAAGTTTATAGGTTATTCAAATATAAATACTTTTAAGATATATTTTATTAATTTTTTGTAGACTAATAAAGCCCAAGCTGGCGCACGCGTAATTTTCAGCCCCGCTCCCGCAAGAACTTTTTGCGCTGCCGCAAGCCTCCAAGCTTGTGTGCCCGCTGACAGGTAAACACCATGCTAAGTATACGCCACGCAAATCCCAGATGTTATAATATATCCGGGATTTGTATTTTAAGCGGGGCGAAAGAGTAATATTAAAAGATTGAGGTTAACAAGTTGCGTAGTTGATTGTCCTAAAGGCATGGCGTATACTTGGCGTGCTGTAGCATGAGGGAGGATCAATGTGACTTTTGTTAATCTACAAACCAAATCGTATTTTAGAATTTCTATGTTAAGCTCTACTCAATTTACATGTTCATGCTGCGGCAAGGTGTACAGTGAAATTCCATTGTGCTTTGATAGCGACTATCCCGCATATTATTTCAACGTGCCCGAAAATGAAGTAAAGGAACGAGTTGAGATGACGGAGAACCTTTGTGTTATTGATAATTACTATTTCCACAAGGGTGAATTGATGATCCCTATAAATGATCACCCCAAAGATTTAATATTTAACGTTTGGCTAACCATCACCAAAGAAAATTTCGAAATCCGAAATACGCTTTGGAATGATCCAGAAAGATTAAAGCAGGACCCTTATTTTGGTTTTTTGCATAATATAGTGCCTACCTATGATAATACCTTAGGCGTTAAAGCCTTGGCGTGCGAAAACAATGTGGGATTCACGCCGGATATTATGGTGGTTGAAGAAAATCATCCCTTGCGTACTGATCAGCTAAATGGGATAACGTTACATGAAGCGGTTGAAAAAGTGCAGGCTATTTTGAAAGATTGGCAGCATTAACATCTTAGCCCAGTGTTGTGCGGCTGCTCGCGGGCGGATCACGTATGATTTGGTACACCCCCTCGTCCGCAATAGGGATAGAAGTGGTACCGGCCCTCGCGCTTAATGCCTGCAGGCGTATGAACGCATAGCCCGGACCGCAGGTATTGCCCGGGAAAAGAATCAAGAGGCAATAATCAAGATTTAGCCTCCGCCAGGTGTTATCACCGCACCAGCAAAAGCTTGTATTTACATATGCTTTAGTTGCAAATCTATATAATACCGGGCTTCCGTGAGGCCAACTGGAAGTGGTGCGGTGATAACAGGCTGAACACAGGCTGAAAGCAACAACCAAATTCAATTTTTAAGTACATGTATTGTGCTGGGGCAGGTACCGTAGCTGACCTTTTGCGTGCAATTTGCATGGCTTACAAAAGTCACAAGTGATCCTCCCGCATGCAGCCGCACAACACTTGCGCCAAGGATTGTTTAATCACATTGCTTCAGGGCTTAAAAATTCAGGTAATCCATGGCATTTGATTATTGACCGGCAGTTTTAGTATAATCCAGTTCCCTTACCTTAACAAAATCATTGCCATGCATTTCATAGAACTCTTCTTTATAGTGATTAGCATCTATGATGGTTAAAATCCGGCGGTTTTTTTGAGCCTGTCCAGGAATCAGTTCGTCCTCCCAATCGTAAGTAAAGGCCTGCTTAGCCGCATCAAAAGTTCCCGTTTGCATTTGAATGTCGCTGCCGATATGGTTGTTGATAGAGGTGGTGATATATTTCTTTTTTGGATTGTCAAAACCTTCAATTTGCATGCTTTGATAAAAATCTTCTTTCATTTTGCCATCTGCAACCGGTAGCGGCAATTTTCCCCCCGTCATTTCAACGGTGTAAAATCGCCCGTTGTAAATAACTTTGCGCACAAGGGTACCCTTTACAAAAGCCAGCTTAGCGTCCTGGAATAACCAGGTGCCTGCCAGTTTTTCTAATTGCGCATGGGCATTTCCCGGCCGCGAATAATCAAGCAATTGGGTCATGGTGTCCGGCTGTTTCGGGGCCTGGGCATAAGTCGCGAAATTAACAGTTGTATAAATAAGAGTGGCCAGGCATATCCTGATGGCCGTGTTTGGCCGAATTGTTTTTTTCATAGGATTTTATATGTTTATAAGTACACCTCAAAAAAAGGCAATTATTAACCGGTTTGCCTTATGCATGCGTTGCAAATACTTTAGTATTTGTTGCATTAGCAAACTTGAAGCCGGATGTTGAACCAGCCTTGGGCACACGCGAGCCGCCATAACCTCCCACTTTTGGCAGTGTTGCGGCTGTTTGTGGGAGAATTACTTTTGACTTTTATTGAAATTCTTCTATTTAGTAACAGCACTCAACTTGCATCAAAATACCACCTTTTTCCTCGTAATTACTGGTAATGCTGTAAAGATAGTCGGCAGCATAAGCCGCGACCGGGTTTGTTGAAAACAACTCCAACAACGGCGCGGAAGAACGATGGTATAAAAACCTTAAATTTTAACCGGTATAACGTTTTGTGAATCAATGCTATATTTTAATATTTGTATGTTAAATTGAACTCCTTCAGTTAAATAAACCAATTATGAAAATAAGGCTAATTTTATCAGTCCTGCTTTTAACCATTTCTTTTACCGTGTTTAGCCAGGACAAGCAGAACGTAACTATTGTTGAAAAAGGTTTAATTAAAGTATCTGTGATGTACCCTTATGCCGAAGGTAAAACCTTTAATATGGAGTATTATGAAACTAAGCACATGCCAATGGTAGCGCGGTTTTTAGGATCGAATTTGGTTAAATACACCATCGAAAAAGGGATGGCCAGTGGTATCCCAAACCAACCGCTGCCTTTTATGGCTATTGGCACATTTTATATAAAAAGCCTGAGCGACTATCAAGCCGCTATCGCGCCAAACAGAGATGCCATTCGTGCCGATTTTCCAAATTATACCAATATCACTCCCGTTATTTTGGTAAGTGAGGTGATAAAGTAAACATACCATTTAGCTTCCGGCCGGTGTTATCACCACAACAGCCAAAGCTTGAGTTTTACATATGCTTTAGTTGCAAATTTATATAATACCCGGCTTCTGCGAGGGCCAACCGGAGGGCGTGCGGTGATAATGCCGGCCCGGCTCAATTCGAAATTTTGCCCGGATTAAAAAAATTAACCATTGGTAGTGTACCACCCTGTACCACCCCGTTTCAGGGCGTACCACCCCGTACCAGGGCGTGTCACCCTGTTTCAATCCGTACCGGTACACACACCCGCAATTAAACCCATTCGCCCTTTGACGTAGTGTTGTGCGGCTGCACTCGGAAGGACCGCTTGTGCCCTCCTCCGCAATAGGGATAGAAGTGGGTACCGGCCCCGCGCGTAATGCCTGCAGGCGTATGAACGCATAGCCCGGACCGCAGGTATTGCCCCTTTTAGTATCAAGTATCAAGATTTTTAATATGGAAATATTTTCCTTCAGCACTTTTTAGTATCAAGTAGCAAGATTTTGAAGGGGGGACAAAGTGAAAAACAATATCGAACACTGAATATCGAATGTCCAACACCGAGATTTTATAATTCATTATTCGAAATTGGATATTCGGTGTTCGATATTAAATTCATTTAAAAACCCCGCAGGCCTTGTTAAACAAGGGCGCTGCGGGGTGGTAACCGCTACGTTACAGTTCTTTATCGTCTATCAGTTTGGCGTCGCGGGTGTTTTTTTGGACGGCAATGGCCGAGAACATGCTGAGGCAAAATGCCATGGCGTAGAAACCTTTCTCGCTTCGGGTGATATCTGCATTCCACAGGCCGATGGTTAATAAAACCATTGCCGCGATGGTGGCAAACCAGCTGAGGCCGTAGTATAGGTCGGTAACGGCCAACCCTTCGGATCTGTCCCTTACGCTTTTTTGTACCGAGATAACGGCGAATAAGCCAAATAATAAAATGGTGAAGTAATAGCCTTTTTCGTTCAGCTGTATAGTGGCGTTCCATAAGCCAACGCAGTAACCTATTACGCCCACCAATAAGGCAAACCACGAGGCCCCTATAAAGGCGGCAGTGGGTTTAAACGGGTTTCTTTTAATCTTGTCGCCATATTTTCCAAAGGCTGAATTTTCGTCTGTTTTGTTTTGTAGCGGTTCCATGTTTGTTTTGTTTTAGTTGTTAATATGGAAGCAAATGTGCGATGTAAAACCGGCCGGCTAAAATCATATTATGTAAATTACTGACGATGTAATTTGGTAATTAATGTACCTTTATGCGCATTAACACATTGATATGGACTCACTATCGGAGTTAGTTAACCTGCTCAATAATACTGATAAAGCACTTTTCAGGCAGTTTTTACAGCGCAAAAACAAAAGGGATGACGTAAAAAACCTGGCCCTACTTTATTTAATAGAAACTGACGATATAGCTGGCATAAATAAACTATACAAGCCCGGAAAAAATAAGGATGCTTACCATGCATTACGCAAAAGATTGCAGGATAATTTGCTGCTGTTTTTATCGCAAAAAACCTTCGAAAGCAGCCACGCCGAAACTTACGACGCCTTGCGCCTGGTGGTGGTAGGGCGTTTTCTGTTAGAGAATGATGTGGTTAAGGTAGCCTTTAAATGTTTGGACAAGGCCGAAAAACTGGCCAGCCATTTGGAGCAGTTTAATTTATTGAACGAGCTTTTGCTGTTGAAGCTGCAGTATGCCCATCTGGAGGGGGCCGAAGACCTGGATGCCCTCACCGCGCGCTTTATGCAGAACCAATTACACATGCAACGCGAGGCTAAGCTAAACATAGCCTATGCTTTTTTGAGGCAGGAACTACAGGCGATACACCTGCAAGGGAAGATAGTGAATTTGACCAGCCTGGTGATCACCACCATCAGGAAATACAAAATCTCGGCCCAGGACCTGATGACCTATAAATCGATCTACCAGATCCTTTTCATTGCCAATGAATACGCGGCTATACAGCAAAATTATGGACTGATAGAGCGCTACGTTAAACGCACGGATGAGTTTATGCAGGGCCAGGCGGGTAAAAAGCAGTCGTACCTGTTTTATCATATCTCTATCCTGTACTTTTTGGCCAACTTTCACCTGCGGCAAAAGGATTTTGCCAGGAGCGCATCCTGGTTAAAAGAAAAGATGGATCTGATGGAAACGGATAGCCGTTACTATGCGGTGTTTTATTTACGTTACCAGTTACTCCGTGGCCTTAACCTGTTTTTTACAGGCTTTGCCAACGATGCCATAGGGATACTACAGGAATCGCTTGCCAAAACCAACAACAGGAGCAAACCGGAAGACATAGAAGATGTACGCATATGTCTGGCCATGTTTTTGGCCCTGTGCAACAACCAGCAGAGCTTAAAACAACTCATGTTACTTACCCGAACCGATGCCTGGTACGAAAAAAAGATGGGCATGTTATGGACCATCCGCAAAAACCTGATGGAAATTTTGGTGCACGCGCAGTTCTCCAATATCGACGTTGCTATGTCGCGGCTAAACAGCTTCAGGCGGCGGTATAGGAAGTACCTGTTAAAAACTTCGGAGGAGCGGGTACTGATATTCCTGAAGTTGGTAGAAAAATACCTGCAAAAGCCTGATGTGGTTTTTGAAACCACGTACCGTGACCAGGCTTTAAACCTGCTTGATAAGCCAGAAAATAACGACATTTTCACGCTAAGCTTTATAGCCTGGCTGATAGCACGGCGCGAGAAAAAAACAGCTTACGAAGTGGCGCTGACGCTGGTACAGGATAATAACTAAGCGCAATAATATCTCTGAGCGTGGTGCGTCGAATCGTAGCCATGCGGTATACGTCCCCGCCCAGTCAGAATTTCGCAAAATTTTATCATGCAAGGCCCATCTCAATTTCGGGGCTCCCGGATGTCTCCCTTCCATGGTGGTCATGAGGAGGCTATTGTTTAGCCAAAGTCATATCTGTCGTGCCGTTTCGCATACCTGCCTGGTTTAGGTTTAAATTTGTGATATGAGTTTAAAAACATTGGATAAGCTGGCTTATTCGGTACTGGATTTGGCTACGGTAGTTGAGGGGCACCCCATTGCCGATACTTACCATAACAGCCTGCAAAACGCGCGGCAGGCCGAGCAGCTGGGCTATACCCGTTACTGGTTTGCCGAGCATCATAATATGATTAGTGTGGCCAGTTCGGCCACGTCGTTATTGATTGGTTATGTGGCGGGCAATACGCAGGCCATCCGCGTGGGTTCGGGCGGCATTATGCTGCCGAATCATTCGCCGCTGGTAGTTGCCGAGCAGTTTGGCACCCTGGCCACCCTTTACCCCAACCGGATTGACCTTGGCCTTGGCCGCGCGCCCGGCACCGACCAGGTTACCGCCGCGGCCATCAGGGGCGATAATATGAACGCGTCGTTTTACTTCCCCCGGGATGTGGAGGCGTTGCAAAAATATTTTTCGGCCGATAATGCCGACGCCAAAGTCCGCGCTATCCCAGGCGAGGGGCTGGATATACCAATATGGATATTAGGTTCGAGCACGGATAGCGCCAGGCTTGCCGCGGCCAAGGGTTTGCCCTATGCCTTCGCCAGTCACTTTGCGCCTGCTTACTTTAAGGAGGCCATTAAAATATACCGCGATAATTTTAAACCATCGGCAGTATTGCAGCAGCCCTACGTAATGGCCTGCGTAAACGTAGTAGCCGCCGATACCGACGAGGAAGCCGAATACCTGGCCAGCAGCGTAAAGCAAATGTTTATGGGCATTGTTACCGGCAAACGCCGCCTGCTACAACCCCCGGTTGAAAGTATGGCCCACATCTGGAACGTGTTTGAAGAAGAAGCCGTGATGCAGATGCTGGCCTACTCGTTCATAGGCAACAGGCAAAAAATTACCGCCATGCTAACCGATTTTGTGGAACAAAACGGGATAGATGAGATTATGGCAACATCGCATATTTACGATCATGGAGCGAAGCTGAAATCGTATAAGCTATTTGCGGAGGTGGTGAAGGGGTGAGTAGTGAGTTGTGAGTGGGAAAGAAAAAGTCAAGCCGGCCCGTTATCGAAGGGACCGGCTTGACGGGCAAAATATCTTAACTCTTGATTCTTCCCTTAAGCGTTAGCGAGCGCCCTATCCAAATGCGTGTACCCGCCGTCGACGTATACCAGTTGGCCGGTGGTGTGGCTGGATACGGGCGAGAGCAGGAAGGCAGTGGTGTTGGCCAGTTCCTCGGCGGTGGTCATGCGGTTACCCAGGGGGATTTTTGATTGAATTTCTTGTAGTTTGGCTTCCGGGTCGGCCATTTTGTTTAGCCAGGTTTCGTACAATGGGGTCCAGCACTCGGCCACCACAACGGCGTTTACACGGATGCCATATTTCAACAGCTCCACAGCCCATTCGCGGGTTAAAGCGTTACGCCCGCCGTTTGCCGCGGCGTATCCCGAGGTATGACCCTGTCCGGTGTCGGCAGTTTTGGAGGTGATATTGACGATAGCACCTTTGGATTTGATGAGTTCGGGTAGGGCATAATGGGCCATCAGGTAATAGTGTACCACATTTTTATGCAGCGATGCTATGAAGGCTTCGTAGTTGCCATCTTCCAGGCCTACACCATCATTTACGCCGGCGTTATTTACCAGGCCATCTATACGACCATATTTATCTATGGTTGCATCAATGGCATTTTGGTTAGCCTTAGGATCGGTAAGTTCGGCGGCAGCCTGAAATGCCCTGCCACCGGCGGCTTCAATTTCATGAACCACTTTAAGGTTATCCGCCTCGCTGCGGCCTATAATAACCGGAATGGCGCCCTCGGCAGCCAAAACTTTCACAATGCCCTCGCCTATACCTTTTGCGCCGCCTGTTACTATAATTACTTTATCTGTGAGTTGTAAATTCATGGTATATGGGTATTCGTTGTAAAATTTTTATTGTTAGTGGGATACGGTAAGTTTCACTTCTTTCACTTTTAAATTGCGCATGGCAAAGTAAAAAACAAACAAAAAGCAGGCCGCCGGTACCAGGTACGCAATCTGGATATTGGTCATATCAGATAATTTGCCCATTATCGGCGGGAAAATAGCACCGCCTACTATAGCCATGATCACCAGTGATGAACCCTCTTTGGTTTTGGCCCCCAATCCGCGGATACTTAACGAGAATATAGTAGGGAACATGATGGACATAAAAAACTCTACCCCAATTAACGCGTAAACCGGGAACTTACCGTGTAAAAACACCGAAAGCACAATAAGTGCCACATTGGTGATACCATAAATAGCCAGCAGTTTTACCGGGTTGATAAATGTCATCAGGAAAGTGCCAATAAACCGGCCTGCCAGAAATGCAAAAAGGGCCATAGTAAGGTAATTATTGGCCGCTGCCTCATCTACGCCCGCTACTCTTTCAGAAAAACGGATTAGAAAACTTCCTACACAGGCCTGCCCGCCTACATAAAAAAATTGCGCTACTACCCCAAACCTTAAACCTTTTTCGTTCAATAAGTCGGCAATACGCTCCAAAAAAGTGCGGTCTTCGTGCTGTGGCAGGCCTTCGCCTTCTTCAACAATTTCGGGCAAATGCGTACGCCATAACAAGATAGCCACTATAAGCACTGTAACTGCGATGATCAGAAAGGGCAATTGTACAGATGAAGCCTCTTTATTTAAATAGTTATTCAGTTGAAGTGATGACATGGCCTTCTCCTGGTCGGGCGTAAGCACTTTGCCCGATAGTATAGCCTTGCCTCCTAAATAAGATGCCAATACCGCTGCAAGGCCGTTAAACGTTTGTGCAAAGTTTATACGTTGCGTAGCACTCTCCGGATCTCCTAATACGCTGATGTATGGATTGGCCGCGGTTTCTAAAAAGGCAGCACCCGAAAATATGATGAACAACGCCCCCAGGAAAAACGCGTAGTTACGCACAATTGATGCCGGGAAAAACAGGAATGCACCAACCGAAAAAAGGATTAAACCAAACAGGATGCCCCCTTTATAACCATAACGTTTCATAAACTGGGCAGCTGGTATCGGCAACAAAAAGTAAGCAAAATACGCCGCGGAATCTACCAGTGATGATTGCAGATCACTTAGCTGGCAGGCTTTTTTTAAGTGCGGTATCAGTATCGGGTTAAGATTTAACGCAAAACCCCAGATAAAGAACAGGGATGTTATTAAGACCACAGCAAGCGTATTTTTATTTTTCGACATAGTTGTTTTTTGTTATAATTGGTTTATTGGGTTGCTTTTATTTTAATGCTGGTGTAATATCTTTTATTGAAACACCCAGCGTTTTCAGGGCGATGGTGTTAAGCGCTTTTTCGTCTCCGGTAAAGTGGAATACGCTGTGCTTGTGTGTTAATTTTTGACCTGGTTTTAAAAACGCGGCGGGCGATACACTTTCAATTTCGTAAAAAGGGCCCATCTGTTTGCCATCTGCCAGCGGGCCATCGTTATAGGCGTTTACGGCATCGCCGCTGAAGGGGGCGGCATCGGTTTTCCACTCCTGGTTAAGGTATTTGACGCTGCTGTCAATATCAAAAACCGTGATGGTTAACACCCGGTTACTGCCATCATAGCTTCCGGCCATGTTTTTGGCCCGGTTTGGCGGGATGCCCAGCTTGCCGCGCGATTTGCCATCGGCTTTAAACAACAGGATGCCTTTGTTGTAGGTGATGCGGTCGTTAGCAATCTCGCCAAAGTAATTGGTGGTGGCAACCTTACCGGTGGCGTTATCTACGTAAGGCACCACTATAACTGTTTTGGGCGATGGGGTAAACATATCAAGGTTCCATAGGCAGGGCGCGCCGGTGGTTTCGTCCCAGGCTGTGCTGCCTGTGTTGGTAATGGTGTTTATGGTGCTGAAGCCAACCAGTTTTATAGCAGAATCAGGGCTGATGCCCAGCAACCGGTTAATCACTTCGGGTTCCATGATCTCGATATCCCTGTCGAGCTTGATATCCAGCTGAGTTCCCGCGTAGTTTTGCAACCGGGTAGTTTTACTCATGGATACCTTTTTATCCGATGAGGAAACCAATTCCCAGCTTTCGTTATCAACCGCGGCCGGGGTGTGCCAGTTAGCAAATTCCATTTTGGTACCCGGTTTAAAGAACAGCGAGAACATGCCGCCCTCGGGGCCAAGCCAAAGCCTGTCTTCGCCGCCAAAAGCGTTCATGTGCGGGTCGGCTTGTTTCAGGTCGAAGGTTTCGTATTTTATCCAGCCAAAACTTTTCCCGAAGGTAACCCCATCAGCTGTTGATGTAAACACCTTGGCCTGGTATTTTGGCGATACGATGATTGCACCATTTAAATCTTTGGTGGTTAAAAGAATAAGGCCTTTATCGTGTTTTTCTAAAAAGAGACGATCATAACGAAATTCTCCGGGTAAGGCATCCGGCATTCGCATGGTGCAGGAATTAAGGCTTGCAGCTATCAGCATAAAATAAGCTATCTTCAAATTCCTCATTGGCTTATTTATGTTTTGGGTTAATACCGATAGTATTGATCATGGTGCCGATGTGATCTATGCTGATATAAATTTCATCGCCTACTTGCAAAGTGAACGTTGGCGGCGGCACCAGGCACGTACCCGTCATGAGGTAACAACCCTGCGGAAAATCGCACTCGGCATATAAATAGCCCGCCAGTTCGGTAAAAGAGCGTTTAATGCGCGATATGGTGGTTTCATCCTGGTACACCGCAGCACCATCCCTTTTGATGAGCAGTTTGATGGCCGAATCGGCAGGCAATGGTTCTGCACTTACATATAAGCATGGGCCGAGCGCGGCGCTTTTTTCGTAGATTTTGGCTTGCGGCAGGTACAGGGCATTTTCGCCCTCAATACTACGCGAACTCATATCGTTGCCGATGGTATAGCCCTGGATATTGCCTTTGCTGTTGATGTACAGCGTCAGTTCGGGTTCCGGCACGTTCCATTCAGAATCTTTGCGGATGTACACCTCGCCGCCATGGCCACTTACCCGGTAGTGCGTGGCTTTAAAAAACAGTTCGGGCCGGGGGGCATCATAAACCTTATCGTACAAACTGGCCCCGCCCGAGCTTTCCGATTCTTCCATCCGGGCGTCGCGGCTTTTTAAATAGGTTACGCCCGCGGCCCAGACCTCCTGCGTGCCAATGGGCGGCAGCGCCTGGCTGTTGGTAAATTCCTGGTGTACGCCGGCAGTTAACGGCGTAGTGTCGTCAATAACGGATTGCAGGTAGGCGGCCAGGTTATCGCGGTTCACCAGTTTATCCCAACTATCATCAATAATGTAAGCGGCACCTTCATGCTCCAGCAGGATGCCTTTGGCAATTTTGTATAGCTTCATCAGTTTACTTCCAGTTCGTCGCGCGAGGGTAATTTGGGGAATGGGTTAGTTGGGCCGGTTTGGTACCAAAATACGGTAGATGCAATATCATCCTGCAAAGGCATATACCGCCCATCGTGTCGCCAGCCCAGTGCCTGGATGGTTACTTTCAGGCTTTTTTCGAACCTGATGGGGTCAACAATATGCCAGCGGTACAGGCCGAAGCGCTGGGCCACGGTATAGTGGCCATCGCCGCCAATTACCTGGGCAAGGCCGCTGTAGGGCGTATTAAATTCGGTGTATTCGGTTTCGTTCTTCTCTTTGCCGTTGGCGTCCTTATGGCGGGTATCAAAGTCATATGATCCGCAGAAATAATCCTCGGTACCGGTGCCGTTTATAGTAGGGAATTTGGTATCGCCATCCATAAAAAACTTAATCTCGCCCTCGCCCCACCAGCCGTTTTTGTGGCTGCCATAGGCTAAATAAGTGCCCACATACTGTCCCTTGCCTGCAATGCTATCCACCAAAACATAATCTTTTTTATAGGGCAGCGGGTTGGTACGCCTAAACTGCGCGTGGAAGTAGCCAGCATCATCGGGAATATCCGTTAGCGTATAATCAACCTGATAATAGAGCACCATATCGTTATCATCAATGTTTTCCATGGTGATGCGGCATTTTTTGCGGAACGGCATAGGCCAGTAGCAATTAAAGGCACTGCCCGGGTTAACTGCCACCGCTAAACTGGCCAGCGGCGAATATTTGCCCCAGCCCATGCAAAAAAAGTCGCCAACGGGAACTTCAACAGCGGGGGTAGTTTCATCGTCCCAATAAAAACGGAGTATACTGTAGCGCCAGTTGCCGGTAGGCGTCATCCAGATGTGTTGTATAGCGCCGCTTTCGTTAATTTCGGCAATGGTAAAGGTGGTGTGTTTTTTTATGACAACGCTTGGGCTCACCTTCCAGGTTTGGCCCAAATCGCGGGATGCGTTACTTCCCGTACCGGTAGTGGCCATGCCGCCTTTACCCTTTTCTCCATTAAAATTTTCGGGGCTTATCGACCGGGTTTTGGCATCGCTGGTACGGTACAGGTTGCCAAGGCCGACATCCAAACCATTAAACTTTTTTTGGGCAAACGCGGCCGGTGTTGCCAGTAAAACAAACATCCAGCTCAGCAATAATAAAACATAATTTTTCATCTTAAAAACATAGGTTATCTGTTAGTAAAAAATCAATAATGCATCAATTGGTAAAATGCAATACCTTATTTATTTGCTGTAACGCTTGCTTTATGCACAATGAGCCCAAAGCCGGTCACAATCATAAAGATAATTTTTTTTATTACAACCCGCTTTATTAGCATAAACTTCAAGGATATTAGCATGGGGAAGCCCTGCTCTAAATCTCTCCCTGAAGGGGGAGACTTTTAATTGGCATGTTATTCTTTTAAAGTCTTCCCCTTTAGGGGAGGATTTAGGTGGGGCTTCCTTACCTTTGTATATGTCATTTATCCTTATACTAAACAACATTGCCAAACACATTCATTTAACCGCCGATGAGCAGAGTATTTTTACCGGCATGCTACGGCCGCAAACCATAAAGCGCAAACAATTTTGGTTGAGCGATGGCGATATATGCAAACACTCGGCCTTTGTTACTTCGGGCTGCCTGCGCGGGTTTACGGTTGATAAAAATGGCATTGAACATGTGCTAAGCTTTGCCCCGGTAGATTGGTGGATGGCCGATATGTACAGCCTGATAAGCCAAAAGCCGGGCATTCTGAACGTAGAGGCGCTGGAAGATACTGAAGTATTGTTGCTGAGTAAAGCCAACCAGGAAGCGTTGTATAAGCAAATTCCCAAGTTTGAGCACTTTTTCCGGGTATTGGTAGAGAATTCGCTGGTTGCAAGTCAGCAACGCCTTATTGACGGCCTCAGCCTTACGGCCGAAGACCGCTACAACAACTTTTGCAAACGCTACCCCACGCTGATCTACACCCTGCCCCAAAAGCAAATAGCATCATACATTGGCGTTACGCCGGAATTTTTTAGCAGGATGAGGAGCAGAAGGTAGTTGCCGGTTGCGAGGTTCGGGGTACTGGTGGCAAGGCGGATACAGTTTCAACCGTTTTTTCTCAGGCTCTGCCACCCACACCTCGAACCACGCAACCCGAACCTGAAAAACTTAATCTACATCAACTCCCCCTTGCCAAATCCGCTGTACCTTTATATCAACAAAACAGAGGAAACAACATCATGGCACAAACCATTTTACATAAAGCCGAAACAAGGGGGCACGCTAACCACGGCTGGCTGAACAGCTACCATTCTTTCAGCTTTGGCAGTTATTACAACCCCGAAAGAATGAACTTTGGCGCACTGCGCGTTTTAAATGACGATACTGTGGACGCCGGGATGGGCTTTGGCAAACATCCGCATGATAACATGGAGATCATTAGCATACCATTGGAAGGCAACCTGGAGCATGAAGACAGCATGAATAATGTGGCCGTTATTAAAAATGGCGACATCCAGGCTATGAGCGCCGGTACCGGTATTTATCACAGCGAGTACAACCAGGACCCCGACAAGCGGGTAAAATTTCTGCAAATCTGGATTTATCCCAACCAACGCAACGTTGAGCCCCGGTACGACCAGCTTACCCTTAATCTTGATGACCGCCATAATAAACTGCAACAGGTACTATCGCCCAATCCGGACGATGCAGGTGTATGGATTCACCAGGACGCATGGTTTAACCTGGGTAAATTTGATGCAGGCGTAAGTACTGATTATACTATCCACAAACCCGGCAACGGCGTATACGCATTTGTATTAAGCGGCGAAGTGCAGATTGATGGGCAAGCGGTTGGCACCCGTGATGCATTGGGTATTTGGGATGCCGAAAGTTTTACCATCACCGCAAGCACCGACGCGGAATTTTTACTGATGGAAGTGCCGATGAGCTTTTGATGTGCAGATTTTAAATGTGCAGATATGCAAATTAACTTCGTTTATGGCTTTGCTGTTTAAGATGTGTAGATGATGCATGAAATGGATTAAAACTATGTCATTGCGAGCGCAGCGTGGCAACCTCGTCGCCTGCTAAGCGGATTTGCTCAGTTCGGAGATTGCTTCGTACCTCGCAATGACGGATATGTGGTATTGATAATCAATGACAGTAAAATATAACAACTATGAATCAAGATAATCAAAAGTCCTCCCCTTCAGGGGAGGATTTAGGCGGGGCTTCAGCTCCCGCTGTTCCTATCCTCGTCATCGGTCGCCACCCCGAAATTTTGGCAACGGTAGTGCGCCTGGTGAACAACAATCCGGCCTGGAATGCCACCGGCTGCCAAACCGACGATGAAGCTATCCAGGCTTTTGATGCGCAGAGGTTTACCCTGGTACTCCTCGGTGGCGGCATCCCACCCGAATCTGAAAACCGGCTTAGCCAATACTTTCGTAATTGTAAGCCTGATATCCGCATTGTACAACACTACGGTGGCGGCAGTGGCTTACTTGCTGCCGAGATATATGAGGCGCTCCGTTAGTTCATTGGTTCACTGGTTCATTAGTTCATTGGCCTGGTTTGGCGGGAGCTTGGTTATGGCGGCAGGATGATTTATCAGATCTCCTCTAAAAATGTGTAGGGCTGATAAAACTGAAAACACAGGCGCACGCCACTATTTGCCGGATAATAATTGTTAAATTGCAGTAACATTGAATTACCCAAGCCGGAAGTATGAAATTTTACTCTTGTTATATCTTATTTTTTTGTTTGATTCCCTGCCTTTCTTACGCGCAGTTTAAACCACACCTCTTAGTACTTAACGACGCAACTATAATTGATGCCGGGCATCAGGCCCCGGCCATGCATCAGACTGTTGTGATTATGGATGGGCGAATTACCGAAATTCTTCCAACCGGAACCAGGACATTTCCTGATTCTGCCGTCGTGGTTAGTTTAAAGGGGAAATATTTACTCCCTGGTTTAATTGATAGTCATGTGCATATGGCTACCGACCCAAGCGGTACAGATAATCGTTCACACACTTTAGAGGCATTAAAGCAAATGCTTTACAGCGGCATAACAACAGTTAGGGATATGGCGGGCGATGGAAGGGTATTGGCCGAACTTGGCCGCGATGCCAATGAAGGTGAAATAACATCACCGGAAATTTACTATTCTGCATTAATGGCAGGCCCTTCATTTTTTAGTGATCCAAGAACACAAGCAGCTACTAAAGGTGGTATGGCAGGAAATATGCCCTATATGAAAGCGGTAACAGATACAACTAATATGCTGTTGGCGGTGGCCCAGGCAAAAGGATGCGGAGCCAGTGGTATTAAATTATATGCAAATCTTTCCGGCGTATTAGCCAACAAAATTGTAGATGAAGCAAAAAGACAGAACATGTCGGTATGGTCGCATGCCTGGTTGCAGGGTGCAAAGCCTTCCGACCTTGTTAAAGCCGGCTGTATTTCCATTTCACACGCACCGTTGCTGATCTATGAAAAAATTGATAAGGTGCCCGATTTTTGGAAGAAAAGCCATCATGATGCCGCTTTTTGGGATAAAGCGGTACCAGCGCTTGATGAATTGTTCAGCCAGATGAAACAACATCACACCGTATTTGATGCAACGCTGCTGACTTATAAAAAATGGGCGACAAGTGACACATCGATGCAATGGGATTATGAGATTGCCAAACGGATTACTGCGCGGGCTTACAAAGCAGGCGTCACTATTTGTGCCGGTACTGATGATGATCAGGAACAATTTGTACAAGACGAAATGCGATTGCTCATAACCGATGCTGCGTTTAGTCCTTTTGATGCCATTGTGGCGGCGACAAAAAATAGCGCGGCCGCATTAAACCTGCAAGCTACCAAGGGAAGTATCGGTGTTGGTATGGATGCAGATTTATTGGTGCTTACTCACAACCCTTTAAATGATATAGACAACATTAAATCGGTAGAAATGGTGATTAAAAGAGGTAGGATTTATCAAAAATAATCCTTGACCTGATATGCAGGTTCTTTTTTGATTTTGTTGTGTCTTAGCATAGCTCGCCACTTCCTTGGTAATTAGTTTGCTTCTGTGGCGCCTTTAGTTTATATATTTGTTCCCCGGTTCTAAATTAATTTGTTGGTCGCCCCGCTTATCGTATTGCTTGCAAACAATTAAGCTACGCGAATATCGAAGCGATGAGTATCAAACTATTCACCAATAAACTAATGAACAAGTGAACCAACGAACTCAAATGAAAGTTATTATAGCCGAAAAGCCATCCGTTGCCCGCGAAATTGCCAAAGTATTTGGTGCTACCACCAAAAAAGACGGCTATATGGAGGGGAAGGGCTATACTTTTACCTGGGCATTTGGCCACTTGCTACAACTGGCAGCCCCGCAAGAATACGGCTATTACGGCTGGAGCGTTCAAAACCTGCCTATGCTGCCGCCCAAATTCAAACTCTCTATCCGTAAGGTAAAATCAAAGGATGGGATGATTGATGATCCATCGGTGAAAAAACAGCTGGATATTATCAAAAGCCTGTTTGACGAAGCTACCGAAATTATTGTAGCAACGGATGCGGGGCGCGAGGGCGAACTCATATTTCGCTATATTTATTATTATCTTAAATGCAAAAAGCCTTTTAAAAGGCTCTGGATCTCATCACAAACGGATGAGGCTATTAAAGAAGGTTTCCGCAACCTGAAACCGGGCAGCGATTATGATACGCTGTTCAATTCGGCGCATTGCCGGTCACAGTCGGATTGGCTGGTGGGGATGAATGCCACCCAGGCCTTAAGCCTGTCGTCGGGCAATAGGGGCGTACTGTCGTTAGGCAGGGTGCAAACTCCTACACTGGCCATGATCTGTTCGCGCTACCTGGATAATAAGAATTTTGTGCCCCAGTTGTATTACCAGGTAAGCATTCAGCCCGATAAGGACGGGCAGGTGTTTAAAGCCATTTCGGTAAGCAACTTTAAAACTAAAGAAGAAGCGCAGGTTATTTTTGATAAGGTACAGGATGTGGCATCGGGCTTTCCGCAAGGTGCTCATGTTGTTAATGTAGAGGCCAAGCCCCGTAAAGAACCACCACCCTTATTGCACGACCTGAGCAGCCTGCAGCAGGAAGCCAACAAACGCAAGGGCTTCACTGCCGATCAAACCCTTAACATCCTCCAAAACCTGTACGAGGGTAAGCTGGTAACCTATCCGCGTACAGGCAGTCGTTATATTGGTGATGATGTATTTGCCGGCGTACCTGATTTGATTGAAAAGTTAAAGGAGCACCCCGACTTTGGCAAACAGGCCACCCTGTTATATGGGGCCAAGCTGAGCAAGCGCAGTGTAAACGCCAAAAAGGTAACCGACCACCATGCCATACTAACCACCGGCGAACCTCCTTACCAGCTAACGCCCGATAAACAGGCTGTTTACGATATGGTTGCCGGCCGCATGCTGGAAGCATTTCACCAGGATTGTATTAAGGAGATCACCAAGATTACCATCGAATCAGGCTCGTTGTTTATGGCCAGCGGTACCGTTATACAAACACCGGGCTGGCGGGCCGTATTTAACGATACCGACGAGGAAAAAAAGGACGAGGAAAACCCAACCCTGCCCAAAGTACAACAGGGCGAAATGCTGCCTATTACAGATAAGGCTTTGTTAGAGAAACAAACCAAGCCCAAGCCTCTTTATAACGAAGCCAGCCTGCTTAAAGCTTTAGAAACGGCCGGAAAAGAAATTGACGACGAAGAATTGCGTTATGCCATGAAGGATAGTGGCCTGGGCACCCCGGCTACCCGTGCATCCATTATCGAAACATTGCTGAAACGTAACTACATCCTCCGCGAAAAAAAGAACCTGGCACCTACCCCAACCGGGCTGGCGGTATACCAGGTGGTAAAAAACCAGCAAATAGCCCAGGCCGAACTGACAGGTAACTGGGAAAAACGCCTGGAAGAGATCCGTACCGGTGCATCCGTTGCCGATTTTCAGGAAGAAATCAAGACCTATACCCGCGCGATTACCCAGGAGTTACTGCGCGAAGGCAAGGCATTGAAGATTGAACCGGTTGTGGTGTAATAACCTTCGGCGCTGAATTTGCTTAATTGTAGCATTGGTTTAACTAATCACATCTATTAAATAAGCTAAAGCATCCTTTGAATGCAGCGCCGCTGTTGATTCCATGGTGGTGGCAGCAACCTGGGATGCCCGCATGCGCATTTGGTTTTCGTAAGCCGCAATTGCAGATGGCAGATCTGTAAAATTATCGCCGGTAAGGCATTGGCTTAGTTCCAACGCATCCAGCATGGCCATATTTACGCCTTCGCCTGCATAAGGGGGCATCAGGTGGGCTGCATCGCCAAGTATAGTTAAGTTGGGCAGTGCATCCCAGGTTTGATCAAGCGGCATACAATATTGAGGGCGCAATACAAAGGCAGCATCGGCACTTTCAAACAGTTCCAGCCAAATGTTGTCCCAGCCTGTAAATTCACGTTTAAACCAGGCAATAACCTGCGTTTTATCGGTAAAATCAATCCCGCTTTCGCGGCCCCAATGTTCGGGCTTGTTACAGCCGGTATAAAATACCAGGCTGCCATCGCCTTTTGAGCTTACAATGATGGATTTTTCATCGCCCATGGCAAATATCTTGCCGCCATTTAAAAGCTGATGAATGCGCGGGCTGGCTATGGCCGAATTATAAACAGCCCCCTCTACCACCGTAACGCCCGAGTAAAAAGGCTTAATGGGCGTAATATAAGGGCGGATTTTGGAGTTGGCGCCATCCGCAGCAATTACCACATCGGCATAATTGGAATTGCCATTTTTAAAGTCAATTTGCCAGCCAGCGCCCTGGGGATGTAGTGCCGAAAACTGGCTGTCCCATATCACCGTTCCGGGTTGTAATGATTCCAGCAGGATTTTTTGCAATGGGCCACGATCAATTTCCGGGCGGAAATGCGCGCCCTCTTTTTCTTCGTTATCTTCCAGTACGATATTTGCATTTTTATCTGCTATGCGCATCCTGCCGGCATCGGGACGGTAATTGGCCATAAAGGCATCCATAAGCCCGGCCTCGCGAATAGCCTTAAGTCCCGAATCGTCATGCAGATCGAGCGTTGCGCCTTTTGGGCGTGCATCGGCGTGGGCATCACGTTCATAAACTTTTATGTTGCTGCCATTCATTTGCAGCAACCTTGCCAGGGTAAGCCCGCCCGGACCAGCACCTATAATGGCTATTTTTTTACTTTTAATGGTATTCATTGTTTTATTATGGATTAATCATTATCCCTTTTATCAGCACATCGCAGCAATCTAAAAGGGTTTGTTGGGTAATAATTTGAGTTGGACGCTCCTGGTAATCAAAGTATTCGGTAACCAAATCAAAAATGGCCGAAAACAGCAATGCCCGGAGCGCATCATGCGGAAAGTTTTTTATTAACCCCGCCGCTATATTTAGCTGAAAAAATTGGCGAATAGGGGCAAAAAAATACCCTTCCTGTATGTTTGCCTGCTGGTAAGCCCTGTTCAACAAAGGCGAGCTTTTGCCATGCCGGATAAGCGCGAAGGCATGCCTGTTGCCGGTAAGGTATTCAAACGCGTTTAGCCAAATCTTTTTTAAGCCATCGGCAAAAGGCATTGCAGGGTCGAACCCGGCTAAAAGTGCTTTTTCGTAAGCGCCCAAAACTTCTTCAATAAAAAGCTTCACCAGCAGATCTTCTTTGTTTTCGTATTTGATATAGATGGTGCGCGGCGAGATATTGGCTGCCTTAGCCAGCTTTTGCATGGTGAGGTTTTCCAGCCCTTCGTCGGCAATTATTTGCAAGGCTATGGTACGGATGGCTTGCTCTTTATCTAAGTTTTTTGGACGCATGTTGTGTTCAATTTCCTTTGAAATGAAATCTGATGCAATAATAAGTAAATGTTTATTTACTTATAAAATATTTTCACTATCAGATTTAATCACGACATTCAGTTATAAAACGCGGGAACGCACAAGGGGAATGAAGTGTATCGCATGGCGGCCAGTCGACTCACCCCGACGAGGCTACGCTCGTCTGCCTCTCTCCGACTGCGTCGCATAGAGGAGCAAAAAAGAGTTCACCCTCTTTGCGGCGTAAGCCGGAGAGAGGGTGAAGCAGCGGAGCTTTGGCCGGGTGAGTCGTGGCCAGTGTTCAACCCGAATGTTCCTGTAACGTCCAACACGTCATGGATAATTGTAAAATCTTCTCATTTTGAACCCCATTCTCCTTCCTATGCCATCGCTTCAATCATCTTCAAAACGTTTTTCAGGATGGGGCTTTGGTCGTCCGTTCGCCAGTGTACAAACAGGTTGCTTTCAAAGGGCAGTTCAATAAAACGGATGCCCTGGTAACCCTGGTTGGCGTACGAGTAAGGCATTATGCTGATGCCGAATTGCCTGGTGATGAGCGAAATGATGGTTGAGCCAAAATCCGAAGTATAAGAAAATTCGGGCGATATGCCGTAGTGTTCAAATACCTGTTGGGTAAGCTGGCTATAGCTGCTGCTGCTGTTGGAACGGGGCATAATAAACTTTTGCGTTTGTAATGATTCAGCAGTAATATCAGCCAGTTCCCTGAACGCATGATCCTGGGGCAATACCAAGGCAAGGTGATCTGTTTGTACTTTCATCGTGCTGATATTATCCAGCCGGTTCATGTCGCGGCTGAATTTGAGGTCGATCTTGTATTTGGTCAAAAATTCCTGTTCGTCTTCATAAGCCAGCTGTATCATCTCAACCTTCAACTCGGGGTAGCGAACGGAAATGTCAAGTATCAGCTGCGGAAGGGTAGAAAACGAAATAGAATCCGGGTGTGCTATCCTGATAGAGCCGGTTTCGCCGAGTTCGATTTTTTTGGCAAACTGGTGAATAAAATTAAACTCATCCACAATATCAGCCCATTTGGTTTTCAGGAATTCGCCGGCTGGGGTTAGCTTAACACTGCGCTTGGTGCGCTCAAATAACTGTACGTTCAACTCATCCTCCAACGATTTGATCTGCCTGCTCAATGCCGATTGGGTAATGTTTTGTTTGGCCGATGTATTCCAAAAATGAAGCTCATCTGCAAGGGCCAAAAAGTTTTTTATCTGCTGTAAGTCCATAGTTATTAATGTATAAAAATCATTAATTAATCTAAAATAGGCATTTTTTAGCATTTATAGATCAGTTACTTTTACAGCAAATAAAAACCGTTTGACTTTTTTTAAAAAATATAAAACCTATTACAACGCTACCACGCGTTTGGCATACCCGGTAATGATATCGCAGGTAGGGCATCCGTTGGTTGGCTTTTCGGCATCCATTATATTGGGGCACTTTGCCGGCACGGTACCGCTTGCTGCGCTGGCTATTGCCAACGGTTTTTTTAACCTTATGCTTATTATTGCCATCGGCATATCCTACGGCATAACCCCGCTGGTTGCACGCGAAAACGGGGCAGGTAACTACAAGGAATGCGGTCGTTTGTTGTCGCACAGTATAGTGGTGAATGTCCTGACGGGCTTAATGCTCTTAATAGTTACATGGCTTGGCGGGCAATACTTAATAGCGCATATTGGTTTGGATGCGGCTGTGGTGGCACAGGCCAAACCGCTGTTGGTGTTGTTAGGATTGTCTATTATCCCTTTGATGCTGTTTTTATCGTTTAAGCAGTTTGCCGAAGGTTTGGGTTTTACCAGGCTGGCTATGCAGGTGAGCATTTGGGGTAATGTAATCAATATTGTAGTTGGTATTATATTGGTAAAAGGCTTATTCGGGATGCCGGCCATGGGCGCCAAAAGCATAGGTTACAGCGCCATTATCGATAGGGGGCTGATGGCCGTAGTTATGGCTGCATTTGTACTTAAAACGCAGCGGTTTAATAAATTCCTGCAAGGTTGCCGCCCTTTTCAGTTTGATGCCGTGCGGTTCAGAAAAATTCTGGCTACCAGTGTTCCCATTGTATTGCAAAACATTTTTGAGATAAGCGCCTTTAGCGCTGCGGTTTTTATAGTAGGGATAATAGGGGCCAGGCAACTGGCTGCATACCAGATAGCCATGAACTATCTATCGTTTATTTACTACGCCGTTAACGGTATAGGCACGGCGGCGGCCATTCAAACCGGTTACTTTTTGGGGCAGGCAAAGGTTTATTTACTGCGGGCTTCGGCATTGGCAAGCTATCACCTTACCATTGTATTTCACCTGGTAACCGGGGTGCTATTGTTAGTGTTAAACGGTGTTTTGCCTAAAGTTATCTCGGTTGATCCGCAGGTGGTAAGTATGGTGGGCAACCTGTTTGTTATAGCTGCCGGGTTAGAGGTTTTTGACGGCCTGCAGGTGGTGAGCCTGGGTATATTACGGGGCCTTGGCGATTTAAAATACCCGGTGTTAATTAACCTGGCCGCCTACTGGGGCGTTGCCCTGCCGGTGGCTTTTTTACTGGGCCTGCACACCCCTATGGGCTTAACTGGCGTATGGCTGGGGCTTTACAGCGGCCTGTTAATGGCATCGGTACTGCTTTACTTACGTTTCCGGCACCTGGCCAACAGGCATGCTGATAACGTGCCGGCAGAACAGGAGAATTTATTTAACAACGTATTAAAACTCGAATCTCAATAATATCATCATGACCGATACAATGACCATAAACAGCGCCGGCATCCGGTTTATTAAAGTGGATATGCAAAACATCCGGGTTTTAAAAGCAATTGGCATCGAAACCTTTAACGAAGCCTTCGCGCATTTGAACACGCCCGAAAATATGGAGAACTACCTGGCAACTGCTTTTGCCGATGAAAAACTGGCCGCCGAAGTTAACAACCCATGCTCGGAATTTTACATGGCGCAGGTTGATGGCAATATAGTTGGTTACGTAAAAATCAACCACGGGCCGGCACAAACCGACGTAAAGGATGATAATGCTTTAGAAGTTGAAAGAATTTACGTGCTGAAAGCTTTTCACGGCAAAAAGGTGGGCCAGCTACTTTTTGATAAGGCGGTTGATATTGCCGTGCAGATGAAGAAAGCCTATATATGGCTTGGTGTTTGGGAGCACAACGCCAAGGCGCTGGCTTTTTATAAAAAGAATGGTTTTGAGGTGTTTGGCTCGCACGACTTTTGGCTGGGCGATGATTTGCAGACAGATTTGATGATGAAACGGTATTTAGGGTAAGGCTGGGAGGAATAACTGTTTTGAGCAGATAAGAACTGATGTTGAACCAAAAACATACGCCTAAATAAAACTTTTGTCATTTCGAACGAGGAACGAGGAGAAATCTTTTACGACTGTGCTTACGATGAACATACCAAAATGCAGGGCGTATAAGATTTCTCTTCGCGCCACCTCACAGGCCCTCCTCGCTCATCGAAATGACAAAAGTTTTTACATAATAAGCCGATACCCGCACAAGAAATTGCGCATACGTTATGGCTACGATACTGTTATCTCGCCCCGCAAATCTGTTTCCATGTAATGTTTTACCAGGGCCGGGTCGTCAAACTTGCCCAGCAGGTACATCATTTTGGTTACTGCCGATTCAAAAGTCATATCGTAACCGTTGGCTACGCCCATGTCTTTAAGTTGTTTGCTGGTTTCGTAGCGGCCAAGCTCAACGGTGCCCACTTTACATTGCGAGATATCTACAATCACTTTACCATCTTTAATAGCTTTTTCCAGCAGGTTAAGAAACCATGTGTCGGTTGTGGTATTGCCGGCACCAAATGTTTCCATTACAACGCCCCGTACATCGGCATTTAAAATGGCCTCAACCACTTTTGTGCCTATGCCAGGGTAAAGTTTTAACACACCTACATCGCTTATAAGGTTGTTGTGGATGATAAGCTCGTCCCCATCCTGCGGGTGCCTGATATCATTGGCGTTAAACTTAAGGTGTACGCCACTCTCGGCCAGGATAGGATAATTTGGCGACCGGAAGGCCTCGAATTTGGACGAATTATATTTAAAGGCACGGTTACCACGGAAGAGTTTGTAATCAAAATAGATACAAACTTCGGGTACGCGGGCGCGGTCATTCTTTTTGGCTTTGGCAATTTCGATGGCGGTCATCAAATTTTCCTTCGCATCGGTGCGGATGGCGCTGATAGGCAATTGCGAGCCTGTAAAAATGATGGGCTTGCCCAGGTTTTCGAGCATAAAGCTTAATGCCGAGGCAGTATAGGCCATGGTATCTGAGCCGTGAAGGATTACAAAGCCGTCATTATCGTGATAGTTTGACTCGATAAGGCCGGCCAGGTCGCTCCAGATAGCTGGGTTCATGTTTGATGAATCAATGATCTCATCAAAAGAGTGTACTTTAATCCGGCAGTTCAGTTTCTCCAACTCCGGCACGTTATCCATTATTTGCTCAAAGTTGATAGGCTTGAGCACCTTAGTCACAGGATCGCTCATCATCCCTATGGTACCGCCGGTGTAAATGATCAGTATCTGGCTCATTAAATAGGTTTTATGCTGTATAAATCATTTCAATTATTAAACACCAAACACCAGCCTGGAATTTTCGGTTGTAACACGTGCAACCTCCTCCACACTGGTTTGGTGCAGGTCCGCCACTTTTTGGGCAATGTAAATCAAGTACGAGCTTTCATTAGGTTTACCCCGGAACGGAACGGGTGTAAGGTACGGAGAATCTGTTTCTAAAACTATATGCTTTAAATCAATTTCGGCCACAACTTTGTCGAGCCCCGAATTTTTATAGGTAACCACCCCGCCTACCCCTAAGTAAAAACCCAGGTCAATAACCTGTTGAGCCTGCTCCACCGTACCGCCAAAGCAATGGAATATACCGCGCAGTTTGTCGTCGTTTTCCTGCTGTAACACTTCATAAACCTCGTTATAAGCATCACGGCAATGAATTACGATAGGCAGATCGAGGCTTTTTGCCCAGTTAATCTGCTGTTTGAAGGCTTCAACCTGTTCGGTTAAAAAAGTTTTGTCCCAATACAGGTCGATACCAATTTCACCGATAGCGTAAATTGGATGTTGCCCTTGCGCCGCTTTAATGGTTGCCAGTTCCTGCTCCCAATCTGCCTTTACCGAGCATGGATGCAGGCCCAGCATAGGGTAACATAAACCGGGATAAGCTTGTACCAGGTCATAAACCAGGGGCACCGATGCTGCATCTACATTCGGTAAAAATAAGCGGCTGATATCATTGTCGATACAACGCTTCACAAGGGCGGCGCGTTTACCGGCAATGGTTTCATAGTATAAGTGGGTATGTGTGTCTGTTAATACCATGGTACAAAAGTAAAAAGCCTCCCCGGTTTATCAGGAAGGCTTTTAAGCTTAATTTTTCTTTTTAGATACAGTTGTTTTTTTCTTTAACGTGTGTTTAATACCGGGCTTGGCAGCAACAGGCGCATGCTTTCCGGGTTTTACCTTTACAATTTCAAGGTCGAACACCAGGGTTGCGTAGGGCGGAATAGCGCCATTACCCATACCTTGTTCGCCATAGCCCAATTTTGACGGGATGATGAATTTTGCTTTTGCCCCTTCGTTCAACAAAGCCAGGCCTTCTTCCCAACCGGGTATTACACCGTGAGAGCCCAATACTACAGGTATAGGTTCATACGGGCGGCCAGGCTGCTCAACACCTGCTGCCTTGGCATTGGCCTGTATACTGGTGTCAAATACCTGCCCGTTTAATAAATAGCCGGTATAGTTAACCATTACTGTATCGCCATTTAATGGTTTGCGTAAGGCAGATGCCTTGGTTACAATATACTTTAAGCCGGATGCTGTTGTAACCGGGCTTAGTTTGTTTGCTGTTATATAGGTGTTGGTTTCAGTGGCTTCCTGTGATTTCATCTTCTCGATAGCCGCTGTACGTTCGGCCATAGCTTCCTGTAAAGATTGAACTTTGATAATTTTAAGGATAAACACCAGTTTGCTGCCTTTAGGGAAAAACGGCGGACGCGCTTCTTCGTGCCCTTTAAAAATAGAGTCGGTAGGTACTTTCACCATTGCGCTATCGTTCAGGGTAAGCAGCGGGAAAATATCCATCAAATCGGCTACGTTTTGCGATGGGCGGATTTGTGCAGGCTGAGGCTTGCCTGTTTTAAATGAGCTATATAAAACCGAATCTTTATCAGTCATCTGGATATAATTAAAATAAACAATATCGTTCAGTTTAATTTTTTCGCCGGTGTTATGTGTAAAAATCTGGTATTGGGCGCCGGCCGGCGTGGTTTGCATACCGTTTTGTGCACGGGCGGTTAAGGTAGCTACGCCAAACAGGGCCGTTAATAAATAAAATATGTTTTTCATAAAAATAAAAAAAGCCTTCCTGACTTGTGTCGGGAAGGCTGTAAAAGAGTTATAACTTATTTTTGAGTAGGTTGTGACTGGCTTGGCGCCTGTTGCATTTGCATCTGCGGCTCAACCGGTTTTGGCGCATTTGGATTAGGTTTAACAATTTCAACCATTTCCATTTCGAAAATAATTGGTGTGTATGGGCCGATTGGGCCAACACCCTGATCTTTATAAGCAATAGCCGAAGGGATAACCAAAGTGATTTTTGATCCTTTGTTCATCAATTGCAAGCCTTCGTCCCAGCCTGGTATAACTTTACCCTGTCCAACAGGAATGCGGATAGGTGCATACGGGCGGCCTGGTTCAATTGGTTGTTTTTCTTTTATCGCTACTTCTTTAACACTGGTTTCAAATATTTTACCATTTGGAAGCCTGCCGGTGTAGTTAACAACAGCGGTATCGCCAACTGCAGGGGTTGGGCCTGTACCCGGCGTGGTAATAACATAATTTAAGCCAGATGCTGTAGTTGTAACTTTAAGGTTATGATCGGCAATGTATTTTTTGATTTTGCCCGGCTCCTGCGCTTTCATGCCTTCGGTAAGGGTTTTTAAGTAATCCTGTACCCTGCCACGGAAAACCTGTTCGGTAAGCGCGCCTTTTGCCAATACTTTGTTAATATTAACCTGGAATATTAAGAACTTGCCTTTCAGGTTTGGCGGGCGCTGCTGGCCACCTTTAAATATCGAGTCGGTAGGTACTTTAAAGGTTGCGCTATCGCCTTCGCCAAGCATTTCAAGGCCGGCATAAATATCACCTTTTGCCTGTGGCTTAGGCATTGGCATAATAATGATAGGGTGGCCCATATCATAAGTATTGCTTAATACCGAATCGCCATCGGTTTTTACAATCATATTTACACTTACGAAATCGCCATCTTTAATATGCGTACCGCCTTTAGATGTGTGGATGTTATAAAGTAATCCGGCATCTCCTTTTTTAAAGCCTCCGTTGCAACTTGTAAATCCAATTGCAGCAATGGCCAGGAACATTAATTTTTGTTTCATTTTATTGATTTAATAGTTTTTTATATTCGGGTAATATGGTTTTAAATTGTTGTATAACCTGTTCAAGGGTATTGCTTGAATGACCGCCGGCTGCATTGCGGTGACCGCCGCCATCAAAATACTTTTTACAAATTTCGTTTGCCGGGAACTCGCCTTTTGACCGTAATGAAAGTTTCACCCTGTCGCTACGTTCAACTATAAATGCAGCCAGCTTGATGTCGGCCATTGATAGCGCATAGTTTACAATGCCTTCGGTATCGCCGGTATCAACATCGTATTTATGCAGGTCGGTATTATTAACGGCAATAATGGCGGTATGGTATTCGGGCAGTACTTCCAGGCAATTTGCCAGGCAATGCCCTAAAAACCTTAACCGGTTTTCGGTTGCGCTATTGTACACCAGTTCATGAATGCGCCAGTTAACTGCCCCCATATCAATCAAATCGGCCACTATTCGGTGTACGGTTGATGTAGTATTGGGCAGGCGGAACGATGCCGAATCGGTCATGATGCCGGTGTATAAGCAGGTTGCTACATCGGCGTTAATAAGTTCCCGATGGTGCAGTTCGTTAACAATAAAATCGTAAATGAGCTGGGCCGTTGCGCAGGCATTAATGTTCCAGTGACGATAATCATCGAAATCCTGGGGTTCCAGGTGATGATCTATCATGATTTTATAGGCCTTGCTTTCACCTACCAAAACACCCATTTCATTAATGCGGCTTAAGGCGTTAAAATCAAGGCAAAATATTAGATCGGCATCGGCAATTAACGCTGCCGACTTTTCGGCCTGTTCAGTGTAGATGATAACATCGCCATTGCGGGGCAGCCAGCTTAAAAATGCGGGATAATCTGTAGGCGCAATAACCGAGGCATGGTGACCTTGCTGTATCAAATAATTGTACAAACCCAATGACGAACCCATAGCATCACCATCAGGTTTATGATGGGTAGTGATCACTATTTTTTTGGGGCTTGCTAAAAGTTCTGTAAGCGCGGCTAAATCTAACATCAATTTTAAAAAAGAGTTGCAAAGCTAAATAAATAAATTAAATACAAACCATCTATTTTAATACAAAAAGCTTTATCTTACAGATGTAAAAAGCTACTTTTGCGGCAAAATTTAAATAATAAGCAACCGGTGACCGCCAAGCGAATAGCAGGCAGATACTGATTGCATTTCACATTGAAACCAAAAAAAACAATTAAGTATAATGACCACAAACAGAACTTTTACCATGATTAAGCCTGATGCCGTTGCAAACGGACATATTGGTGCTATAATTGACAAGATAACCAAAAGCGGCTTTAAAATAATTGCACTTAAATACACTGCTTTAAGCGCCGAAAAGGCAGGCCAGTTTTATGAAGTGCATAAAGAACGCCCGTTTTATAATGCCCTGGTAACATTTATGTCGTCTGGACCAATAGTGGCTGCTATTTTGGAGAAAGATAATGCCATTGAGGATTTTCGTAAACTGATTGGCGCTACCGATCCTGCTAAAGCCGATGAAGGTACCATCCGTAATCTTTTTGCAAAATCAATTGATGCAAATGCCGTTCACGGATCCGATTCGGACGAAAATGCCGCTATTGAAGGCAGTTTCTTTTTCTCGGCATTTGAGAAATTTTAAAAACCTCGTACTTAGGGATGTAATACAAACGTTACATCCCTAAATAATTTTGCTGCGCCGTGTGGCTTATTAAATATAAATTTTGTAGATTTACAAAACCGGTTAGATTTTTGTAAATCTAAGTTATTATAAAACGGGAGAAACCCATATAATTCATTTTGATATGAAATTGTTTTTGAAGATTATCATATATACACTGCTTGTTGTATGCCTATCTACATCAACAATTTTGCTATATAAGAGCCATCCCGAGGTTCAATTGGCTTTTGTTATCCCTGGCCTGTTTATTCTTGTATATTCTATGATCACCGATGATCTTGGTATCAAGCAACATATCCGCTCTCGTCAGCTTCGCATATCAAGAGAAAGATAGCAATAATTTACCATTTACGTTTGATGCATTTGTTACCCGGTTTCCCCAATCAGGGTATTTTTTTGCAGGTAAGCATTATAAAAATACAATCTCCTCAACCAAAATTCCTTTTGCCTCAGCATTAATTTTATCTATTATCTGGCTGCGCATTAGCATCAATTCGTGTTTTATCACAGATGACTCAATCCGCAGGAACAATTTTTTGTCGCGGATAAATAATTCTTTAGTACGATTTGCTACCGATTTACCAACCAGCTCGGGCCATGCCGCAACCACCCCGGTTTCATCATAGCGGCGCTTAATTTTGTATACATTAAGCATCTGCTCAATGGCCTCTTTTAATGATTTGTCGTTTGTTTTACGCATCGATAGCTCCTTTGCTCACATTAAATAATTTAACCTCCACGGCAATTTTTTCAAATATTTCACTCACCCGCTTTACGCTGGTATCAGTAATAAATACTTGTCCAAAATCATTGTTGCTCACCATTTTCATTAGTTTGGTAACGCGTTCGTCATCCAGCTTATCAAAAATATCATCCAGTAGTAACAAGGGCTTAAATCCTTTTTGCTGGTATAAAAAAGTATACTGCGCCAGTTTAAGTGCTATCAAAAATGATTTTTGCTGCCCCTGCGACCCGAATTTTTTCATGGCCATGCCATGAATACCAAATTGAAGGTCATCTTTGTGGATGCCGGCGGTTGTACGTTCAAGGGCCCTGTCGCGCTCCACCGTTTTTTTCAGCAATCCGCCAAAATCGTCCTGTAACAACTGCGACTCATAAGCCAGTTCAACCAGTTCGGCATCGTCGCTTAAAAAGCTGTAGTGTTTATTAAATATTTCGGTAAAGCCTTCCATAAAGGCCTTGCGGCGCTCAAATATACGGTTGCCCGATTGTACCAGCTGCTCATCCATCACCTCCAGCAGGCTTGGATCATAACGGCCGGTATCAGCTATCAGTTTCAGCAGGGCGTTACGGTTGGCCAATACTTTGTTGTAGGTTATCAGCTCATCAAGGTAATGGTTATCTGTTTGCGATATTACATTATCAATAAACTTGCGGCGCTCCTCGCTGCCTTCGGTTATAATGCTGGTATCATAGGGCGATATCATCACCAATGGCAGCAGGCCAATATGGTCGGCCAGGCGCTGGTAGTCTTTTTTATTTCGCTTAAACTGTTTTTTTTGGTTCCGTTTTACCGAGCATGCTACGGCCTCGGTTTGCTGGTTTTTATTAAAAACGCCGGTTATGATAAAAAAATCGGTGCCTTGTTTTATCTGCTGACTATCTATGGGGTTAAAGTAACTTTTGCAAAGCGACAGGTAATGTATAGCATCAAGCAAATTGGTTTTGCCTGCACCATTGTTACCCGTAAAGGCATTCACTCCCTTGCTGAAAACAAGTTCGGCCTCTTCGTAATTTTTAAAATTGATAACGGATAGCTGTTGCAGATACATGGGGTTGTAAAGGTAAGATTTTGCTATTGATTTGAAGATTTGAAAATTAACTCCGTTGAGGGCTGCGCCGTTTGAGGATTTGAAAATGGCTGGAGGTAGTTTAAGGTTGCCGGACGACATTTGACGCCACGAGCCATTGAACAAAAAGGCAAGCACGTTAAAAATAAACCTGCAATGGTTGAAATGATTTTTTTTGCCGAAGCCGAAAAAGCAGCTTTGATTAATAAATAGAACAAAACATCCTTACCAGCACAATAATTACCATGAAAACCGAACTTATAGTTGAAAAAATAATAGCTATTACCGTTACGTTACTATTGCTGGCTGCTCATTGCCCCAGGGTAATGGCGCAAACAGATACTATCCGCTTAAAAGATAAACGACTCATTATAGCCAACCTTAAACCGGGGTTGCGCCAATACCTGGTGTACTTTCAAAACCTTAAGGACGACAGGCGGTTGCGCATGTCTATCTGGCTGCGCGACGTAGAGACCGGCAATCGTAACGGCGAGGAGCTTTTTACCGTAACCCAGCATTGGTATGCAGCCGACAGTGCATCGTACCGGTCGACATTCTCGGCAAACAGGGCGGCAGATTTTATGCCGGTTTATCATTCAGAAACCATAGGTGCAAAAACCAAAGCATTCAATTGGAGCGCTACTAAAATTGCCGGATCCGATACTGTGAAAAATAACCTGGCGAAGGATTTTTTGCTAAATGTTAAAGAGCCCTATTTTAACTGGAACCTGGATATAGAAACTTTTGAGATGCTGCCCCTTGCAGCCGGCAAAACGTTCGCCATTAATTTTTACGACGCGGTGAGCAACACCCCCGAATACGCGGTGTACAAAGTAACCGGCAGCGAAGAGCTGGCCACGCTGGATAACGAAAAAGTTGATTGCTGGAAACTTTTTACCGAAGCCAATTATAAAGGCCAGCATTATACCCAAACCTTTTGGATAAGTAAAAACAGCCATGAGTTTTTACGGGAAGAGGACTTTTTTAACGGCGGCTACCGCTATAAAATTAAACTTGCAGGTGCCGCACCCGATGTGGTAAAACGGTTTGGGAAGTAAGTAGCCGATTGGCCAACAATATTGAAGCAGTAACTTGAGTTTTTGAAAATGGTTATTAAACCTTTTCCGGATGTTATAGTCAAATTCGGAAACCTGCTGCATCATGAAAAAACTTACCCTCCTCCTGCTATCAATAGCTTTTAGCTGTAATATATTTGCCCAGCAAGCAGCAATATTTAACACCAACGACCTTGCAGTTTATGATGCTGTAAAATCAAGTAAAGACAGCATGTATAACTTCACTTTTGTTTACCCGGATGGTAAGCGGGGTGCCGTAATTAAAAACGGGAAAACAGCTACCATAGTAAATCCCGATGGTACAAATACGGTAGTATCGCAAACCGGGCAAACAACTACTGTTACCAATTCAGATGGTACACATTCGTTGTGGATAGATAATGGTCCAACCATCACTGTTGTTAATCCAAACGGTACACATTCTACAATAATAAAAAATGGATCATCTTCAACAATCGTTAACCCCGATGGCACACACACTACCATGATAGATAACGGGCAAACTGTGGTTATTGTAAATCCCGATGGCACGCACTCAGTTGCCGTTAAAGCAGCCGGTAACACAACTATCGTGGTAAATCCTGATGGTTCGCATACGGTGGTAACAACGCCTTAGTATATGCGCGCTAAATTGCTTTTCCAATAGTTGATAACATCGGTTATGGAGTTGAAAAGAAGCATATACGATGACCCTAAATGATATTAAGCCATAGCCATCTGTTTCGAACTAATCGCTATGGCTTAATTGAACTATTTCTTCCACTCATTATCTACCAGCCTCCAAATCCCCAAAGGATTCGCATTTTGCAACGCCAAAGGCAATAAACCATCAGGGCAGTTTTGGTAACATACCGGGCGCACCCAGCGTTTTACGGCGTTGGTGCCTACTGCGGTAAAGCGGCTATCGGTAGTAGCCGGGAAAGGGCCACCATGTACCATGCTATGGCAAACTTCAACCCCGGTTGGTACGCCGTTAAACAATACGCGGCCGGCTATGGATGGCAGTAATTGTAGTAAAGCTTTATGCCCTGCAAAATCCTCGTCGGTACCCATTACCGTGGTGGTTAACTGTCCCGATACCGATTTTAATACTTTAAGCAGTTCCTGCTCGTCTTTACAGTTTACCATCAGTGAGTATGGTCCAAAAACCTCTTCGTGCAACAGTGGGTTGGTTAAAAATGTTTCGCCGCTTACCAGGGCAACTGTTGGCAACGCCTCAATATCGTGCGCTTCTGTAGCCGATTTTTGGATCACCTTAACACCATCCTGCACTAACGCTTCTTGGCTCTTTTTTTTATAAGCGGTATGGATACCCGCATGCAGCATTTTGGCGGGCTTTATAGCTTCAATGCCTTTACCAAGGCTATCCAGGAAGTTGTAAAGTCCGTCGCCTTCAATAGCAAGCATCAGACCCGGGTTGGTACAAAACTGGCCCATGCCCAAAGTTATTGAGCCGGCATATTGCGCGGCCAGGTCGGCGGCATTTTTGTTTAGGGTATCAGGCAAAAATACAACCGGGTTTATACTGCCCATCTCAGAAAATACCGGGATAGGCTTTTTGCGTTGCGATGAATATTGCAGCAATGCCAAACCGCCAACGGTTGATCCGGTAAAGCCAACTGCTGCTGTTTCATCAGCCTGCACCAATGCTTTGCCACTTTCAAACGAGGTACCATGTACATGCTGAAAAATATGTTCGGGCATATTGCTACGTACAATGGCTTTTTTGATAGCGCTGTACACCATCTCCGATGTTTCGGCATGGGCGGGGTGTGCTTTTACTACTACGGGGCAGCCTGCTGCCAAAGCGCTCGCAGTATCGCCGCCTGCGGTTGAGTAAGCGAAAGGGAAATTACTTGCCCCAAAAACAACTACCGGGCCAAGCGGTGTAAGCATTTTGCGAACATCGGGTTTGGGCAATGGTGCCCTGTCGGGATTAGCCGTATCAATACTGGCCTCAACCCAACTGCCTTCGCGCAGCATGGTAGCAAACATGCGGAGCTGACCTGTGGTACGGGCGCGCTCGCCGGTTAAGCGGGGGATAGGCAGGTTGGTTTCTTCGGACGCTTTTTGGAGCAAGGCATCGCCTAATGCTTCAATTTCGGCAGCAATAGCCTCTAAAAACAGGCTTTTTTGCTCGATGCTGCTTTGTTTGTAAGCTTCAAAAGCTGTTTGTGCTTGTTGCATTACCTGGTTTATTTCGTCGACGCTTGCTTCTTTAAAATTATTTGCCATGGCAGATGTATATTTGAATTAACAACGGTTTGCACCGCGCGTATGTTTGGGCAAATATATTTAAAGCAGGACAAAAGCTGTGGGTGTTTTCTAACAGGTACTAACAGTATTTTGTCGTTTTTCATGATAGTCACAAAAGTTATTTTTACCACCGGCGGCGTTTTCGCGGCATCCATTTTTGTCATTTAGGAATAGAGGAAAGTATAATCCTGGCGGTGGAGATGCGTTTTGTTGCCCGCAAGAAGGCTTTGATTTAATTGTTTTTTTTAATTAATATTTAATAAATGCTGATTTTCAGTAAATTATAGTTATCTTGCAACAATTCCTTCCTTCAAATACTACTACCTTAGGCATTGCCATATCCAGATACGGTGATAGTTAAGCTTTAAAATAATACCAGCCCCTAAGAGGCTGCAATACCGTAAAAAATAATCATATGACAGTTGCTGCTGAAAGATCCATTGAAACCGAAACCCGTATGTACATGTACGACCTGCTGAACACCGCTAAAGAATTTGGCTTTAAGGCCGAAGACAGTTGGGAACTGAGCATGGTAACCAATACCGACAGGGTAAGGATTCAAAAAGATTATTACCCAACCATCGCCGCCAAAGTTGGCCCCGAAATTTTGCTACAGGTATTTCATACCGTAAAAACGCGTCTTAATCAAACTTTCAACAAAGAGCCGCAAAAAATTGACGAGCGTAACCCGCCGGTTGAAGATTTGAATTACCTGGTGGCCTTTAATCCAAAAAGACCGAGAACATAAAGTTTGTTCAATTGCATAGGCTTGTGCCTTGTACGGTTAGTAAAATATCCTGATGCGTTCCCTGGAAAAGGCGAACGCATTTTTTTTTATTATATTAACAAACAGGCAGGATAATATCGTTTCTTTGTTTTTGTGTTGATGATTAAATACGTTGGTGTTTTGGTTAAATGAATGTGAAATTGAACTTAAACGGGCGCATCTGGTTTGAAAGCCCGGATGGAAAGCTGCTTGGCCATGGCCGGGTTGAGTTACTGGAGCGCATCCAGCAGTCGGGATCATTAAGGCAGGCGGCTTTGCAAATGAAAATGTCATACAGGCAGGCATGGGACATTGTTAATTACATGAACGAACATTTTGGTTCGCCTGTTGTCATTTCGCACCGGGGCGGTAAAGGTGGCGGCAGTGCGCAGCTTACCGAAAAAGGGGTTAAAGCCATTGAGCAGTTTAAACAGTTCCAGGCTAAGTTCAAGGATTTTTTGAAGGAAAATAGTTCTCTTATAGAGGTATAGATTACAGCGTATCAGGCCGGTTTTTGGATAGCCGGTTTATTTTTGACTATCGTTATATAAATGAAAGCATATCGAAATTTTAACCAAATAATATGAATAAATACTACGCCTTATTATCAATGATGTTACTTGCAGGAGGTACACTATTTGCCCAAAGCAAAAAAAAGGCAAAAGATACTATCGCCCCAAAAAATGATACCACACAAATCAAAAAGCAGGAACTTGGCGAGGTAGTGGTATCCGCATCGCGCATCAGCGAAAATATTTTACGGTCGCCGGTAAGCATCGAGAAAATAACCGCCGCCGATTTCAGGAGATCTGCCGCGCCGTCATTTTTTGATGCACTGGAAAATGTGAAAGGGGTACAGCTGATAACCCCCAGCCTTGGCTTCAGGATCATCAATACCCGTGGCTTTGCCAATACCACCAATGTTCGCTTTACGCAATTGGTTGACGGGATTGATAACCAGGCACCGCATATAGGCGCCCCAATTGGTGACGCCATGGGCCCAGGCGACCTGGATATCGAAAGTGTGGAGATTATCCCCGGCACGGCATCGGCACTATATGGCTTGAATGCCATTAACGGGCTGGCCAATTTTATCACCAAAGATCCTTTTACCAGCCAGGGCATCAGCATTCAGCAAAAAACAGGTATTAATCATATTGGCGATTCGGAGACATCTGCAAAGCTGTTTTCTGAAACCAGTTTCAGGCTGGCCAGGGCTATCTCTAAAAGGTTCGCCTTTAAAATAAACGGAACTTATACTACGGGTTACGATTGGATTGCCGATAACCGCACCGATTTAAATGCCGCCGCCAACGCAAAATTAGGTATTGACGGCGGCCCCGATAACCCCGGTTACGACCCGGTGAATGGATACGGTAATGAGTCATCCGACAGGAAAACCGTAACGCTTGGGGGTAAACAATACTCCATTGCCCGCACCGGCTATGCAGAAAAGGATGTGACCAGCTACAACCTGCACAACATAAAGGTTGATGTTGGCCTGGCTTATAAGATTAATGATAATACCCGCTTAACTTACACCTACCGCTTTGCCGATCTGGATAATATTTACCAGCGTGCCAACCGTTTCAGGCTGTCGGGATATGTTTTGCAGCAACACGCGCTTGAACTGAAGAATAATATTTACCAGGTACGGACCTACTGGACCAGCGAAAATACCGGCAAATCATACAACCTGCGCTCGGCCGGCGAAAATATCGACCGTAATTATAAAGACGATAATACCTGGTATGCCGATTTTACCAGGGGTTTTAATACGGCCACATCTGCTGGCGCTACCGTGCCACAGGCTTTGCAACAGGCACGCCAACTGGCCGATGCCGGTCGTTACCAGCCCGGAACCGCTGCATTTAAAGCTACACTTGACAAACTGGCCGATATCAATAACTGGGATATCGGTTCGGCGTTGCGTGTTAAGGATGGTATGTGGCATGCTGAAGGGCAGGTAGATATCTCGAACGCTATTTCATCAACGTTTAAAAAACAAACAGGCCTTGAACTGATGGCAGGCTTTGATCATCGCACCTACATTATTCACCCGGACGGTAACTATTTTATTAATTACGTAAAGGGGAAGGAGTACAGTAACCTTGATTATAGTAAAACCGGCGGCTTTGTGCAGGTCGCCAAATCACTTTTTGATGACGAGTTAAAGCTGTCGGCTACTTTACGTGCCGATAAAAACGACTACTTTAGCCTGAAGCTGAACCCTCGTTTTACTGCTGTATTTTCGCCAATACCCGAACAGAATTTCAGGGTGTCGTTCCAAAGCGGTTATCGTTTCCCCAGCATTTTTGAAGCATTTAGTAATGTGAACAGCGGCGGCGTAAAACGGGTTGGTGGCTTAAGGGTAGTATCGAGCGGTGTTTTTGAAAACTCCTATGTGCGCACGTCGATAGATGCTTTCCAGGCGGCGGTTAAGAATGATTTTAACGCGGGCATGTCAACCAGCGCGGCTATCGAAAAAGAGAAAGGGCTGCTTAAAAAGAATACTTACACCTACCTACAGCCCGAGCATATCAACTCGTTTGAGGCTGGCTATAAGTCTTTGTTTTTTAATGGTGATTTGACTGTTGATGCTGATTTTTACTACAACCGCTACAATAATTTTATAGGGCAGATTGAACTGAACGTACCCGGGACCACCAAGCCCGATTCTATCCCATACTACCTGAACGATAAAACCAAACAGGCCCGCTACCGGGTGTGGACAAACTCGCAAAGTGTGGTTTACAATATTGGCGGCAGCCTGGGTTTATCCTATCGTCTATGGCAAAAATATATTTTGACTGGGAATGTATCGTACGCCAAACTACAGCGCACCGCCAACGAAGATGCGTTGGAAGATGGTTTTAATACGCCGCAATGGATCACTAATTACTCTTTTGGCGGTAATCATGTTGTTGGCAATTTTGGGTTTAACGCCACCTATAAATGGCAAAGCGGCTTTTACTGGCAATCGTTTTTGGTTAGTGGTAATGTAGCCTCATACGGCACTATTGATGCCCAGGTTAACTATGATTTTGTAAAAACGGGCCTTAATGTAAAAATTGGGGCCAGTAACCTCACCAATCAATATTACTATTCGTTTTTGGGCGGCCCGGCTATTGGCGGCTTTTATTATACCACGCTCACGCTGAATATAAAATAAGGAGAGAGGGAAAAATAAAAGAGCAAAGGGATGTGTGATTCCTTCCTTGGGGAAGGGAAGGTAGGGGTTAAATCAGGCGTTCAAGTAGGTCTATGATAGGTCGCTCAAATAACCCCTCCCTGCCTTTGCGCTCATACCTAACGCGCGCCCTCCCAAGGGAGGGAATCAAAAAAATGACATAATATTTGAATAACATAGTTTCAACCTCATCTTTATTAGCCACACCACCAGTGCCGGCAATCGCCATATTGCAGGCATTTTTTATTCGAGCTAAAACAAAGGGGCTATTTTATTGATTAACACTTTGTTTACTTAAATTTAATCCGAAACATTGTTTCTTTGAATCATTTATGAAGAAATTTTTTCTGGCCCTGTTTATCAGCCTTGTCACGCTACATGTTAACGCTCAAACTGCCAGCCAGCAATACCGGTTGATTGGGAAAAACTATACCGAGATCAAAAATTATTATCTGCTAAACTTGCTCCAGAACTACGCACAGGCAACTAAACTCATTGGTAGCGATGCTGCTTTGGTACGCATGGTGCAGGTTAAGATTAAAAACATACAGGATTCGTTAAAGGCGAATAAGAACTTTCGCAGTGTTTTACAGCCGTTAAAATTTTCTGAATTGGAAATAAAAACAGCAGGCGACAGGCTTTCTGCTTTGTATAAACCTAATAATGCGTTGGGCCTGCTGGTTAAAAATCATTTAATCCCTTCTGGCTGTTATATTAAATACGATTCGTTGGCGCCGGCCGCGATGCTGGTAAAGGCCTGGGAACAGGATGCCCTGGCCATAAACCATACCATTGAAGTGTATGCCGAAGGTAAAAAGCCCAACTTTCCAGATGTGGATTCTATCAATTTTAATGTATATCGCAATACTTACCCCAAGTTAATTGCCGATGGGGCCAAATCCATCCTGAAGCAATATGGCGCCACAAAGCTTTTTTATTTACCATCACTTAATTATGCCCTGCATAGTTTGGATGTTAACGGCCGCAACGATGCCGCCAACGACGAACCGCTGGAACAAAAGGCCAACAAAGCGGCTTACAACCGGCTAAAAACCATCAACTGGAAAAAATATCAATACACCTTGATACTGGTGCCCGGCGAAGGGCCCGATAAGCCGGGGGTATCCATAAGTAAGGGAAGTATTGAGCGCTGCAAAATAGCCGCCTTAAAATTTGCCCAGGGTTTAACGCCGTTCATTATGGTATCGGGTGGCAGGGTACACCCTTTTAAAACCAGGTTTGCCGAGGCCGAGGAAATGAAAAAATACCTGGTTAATCAATTGAAAATTCCCGAAAACGCCATTTTTATTGAACCCCAGGCACGCCATACCACCACCAACCTGCGCAATTGCGCACGCCTGATATTCAGGTACGGCATGCCTTTTAACAAGCCTTTTATCACATCGACCAATAAAATACAGAGTTATTATATATCTTACATGGATAAACGCTGCATAGCCGATCTGGGCTATGTGCCCTATTCCCTTGGCCGCCGGTTATCAAATACCGAGCAGGAGTTTTACCCCAATATCGCATCGTTACAAATAAACCCGCTTGAGCCACTGGATCCATAAGTTTAAGTCTTAAGTATGAAGTCGAAAGTCCAAAATTAAGACTTCGGACTTCATACTTTGGACTTAAGACTTCGGCTTCGGCTTCGGTTTGTTTTTGTTAAAACGCCTGTTTGGTCTTTTGGGGTTTCGTTTATCGTCAGACTGGGCCGATTGCGGCGCCGGTTGTATGGCAGCCAATTCATCGGGCAGGCCAACTACGCGGATGGCGCGATCCATTAGTTGCTCGATGTTTTTAAGCTTACGCTCATCCCGGTGGTTTACAAAAGTGATGGCGGTGCCGGTTGTAGCGGCCCGTGCGGTACGGCCTATGCGGTGGATATAATCTTCTGGGTCGCCCGGAACATCATAGTTAACCACCAGGTCGATACCCTCAACATCAATACCGCGCGAAAGGGCGTCGGTACCAATAATAACCGGCAACTGCCTGTTTTTGAATTTCAGCAGGATTTCTTCACGCTCCTTTTGCTCCAGATCGGAGTGGAAGGCCATGGCATTAATTTTGGCTGCTTTTAATTCTTTATATAACGATTTTACGATTTCCTTACGGGACGCGAAGATAATGGTGCTTGTATAAGCGGCATCGCGCAGGATCAATTGCAGTAAAGGCGTTTTTTGCTGATCGTGCATCCGGTAGATCTGCTGATCGATACCTACGGCAGGCTGCGAAATGGCAATATTGATCTGCTCGGGATCTTTCAAAATAGCCTTAGCCAATGAACGGATACGCCCCGGCATGGTTGCCGAAAACAGCAGCGTTTGCCTGGTTTTAGGCAGATAGCTGATAATCTTCATGATATCGTCGCTAAAGCCCATGTCCAACATGCGGTCGGCCTCATCCAATATCAGGTGGGTTAAATGGTTAAGCTTTAATACGCCCGATGTAAGGTGCGCAATAAGGCGGCCCGGTGTGGCAATAATAATGTTTACATTATTCTGGATGCCGCGGCGTTGCTGCTCGTAAGCCATACCATCGCCACCGCCAAAAACGGCAATGGAGCTAACGCCGGTAAAATAGGCCAGGCCTTCTACCTGTTGGTCTATCTGTTGGGCAAGCTCGCGGGTTGGCGCTAAAATAAGCACGCTGGTTTGGTGTTTGGCCGTACCGGTAATATGATTGAGGGTTGGCAATAAGTAGGCGCCGGTTTTACCGGTACCGGTTTGGGCGCAGGCAATAAGGTCTTTTCCCTGCATAATTGCCGGGATGGCCATTTCCTGTATCGGGGTAGGGGTAGTAAAACCCATACTCTCTATGCCTTCAAATAATTGCTCGTTAAAATTAAAATCCTGAAAAGTCACTATATCTTATAAGTAAATTATGCAAGGTATGAAAATTTAATGGTTAAGAAGTTATGTGTGTGAGATTTGAGCGAAATGGGGTATATTGTGGGAATAAACCTTAGTATTATATAAATCTGAACTTTATGAGCAAGAAAGCAATTAGGCTTATTGAAAAATGCATTGCAGATAAAAACACTGTTTTGGACCTGGGATATAGCGGACTGTGGGACGACGATTTTGTTGAAGGCGGGATTTTAGATACAGCAATATCTGAGTGTACCCACATACATACACTCATACTAAGTAACGAGTGGTGGGACCCACAAATTAACGAATTAATTGAAAGCCCAAACTGGGGGATTAAGAATTACTTTGAAGTCTATCCGTCATCATTTTTAAAATTAAAACAATTACAAATCATTATTTGCAGCGGTGGCCGCAACAATGATTCCTGGGGAATTAGCGACCTGTCATTTATATCTACTTATAAAAATTTAAGACACCTCGACTTCAGTTATAATAAAATTGAAAAAATAGAGGGTCTTGATGATATGACATCGCTGGAATATCTGCAGCTAAACAACAATCAAATTAAAGAACTCTCTGGTGTTGAAAATTTAGTTTCACTGAAGAAACTATTTTTATCTAATAATAAGATTGAACATATAACGGCCTTAAAGAATCTATACTCGTTAATCGAGTTGTTATTGTCAGGGAATCAAATTAGAGAAATAAAAGGTTTAGAAGGATTAAAGTCTCTATATAGATTATTTATTTACAGCAATCAAATTAAGGAAATAAAAGGCCTCGAGAATCTAAATTCCTTACAACAACTTTATATCTACAACAATCAGATTAAAGAAATTAAGGGTCTCGAAAACTTAAAATCGCTACAACAATTACACATCCATAGTAATCAAATCAGAGAGATTAAAGGTCTCGAAAATCTAATTAATTTAAGAAAACTAGATTTGTCTTACAATCGAATACAGAAGTTAGCTGGTTTAGAAAATTTAGATTGTTTGACTCTTTTGGATTTGTCCAGCAATGAAATTTCTGACATTGAACCATTACTGCCTTTCATTAAAAAAAAGAATACGGATCGACTGAATATATCTTTAGGAGAAAAGGTGAAATTTTATGAGATAAATCTTTACAATAATCCTATCGTTTCGCCTCCTATTGAAGTGGTTATGCAAGGCAAAAAAGCTATTTTAAACTTTTTTTCTGAATCAGAAGATCAAGGGACTGAATATCTATATGAAGCTAAGATGCTGATAGTGGGGCAACCCAGGGCAGGCAAAACATCATTAATGAACAAATTAATTGATATTAATAGGCCTCTGTCAGGGGAGTATAAAACTACAAAAGGGATTGATATTGAGTACGTTAATTTTGACGTAGTTGATAAGGAAAATAATATCCGAAAGTTTCAATATAATATTTGGGATTTTGGAGGACAACATATTTACCAAACAACACATCAATTTTTTCTAACTCATCGTTCGCTTTATGTTTTAGTAATTGATACCGGAAAGGACAGCATTGGTAATGATGATAATACAGTAAATTATTGGCTACAGGCGGTTGAATTGTTAGGGGGAAATAGTCCAATGCTGCTTGTTCGCAACGAAAAAAATGAACGGCAGATAAATATAGATATTCCGCAAAAAAGAGCACGTTTTGAGTTCTTGAAAGGAGATTATGGAATTGACCTGAATGCTTTGATAAAAGGATCCCCTGATTTTAGTGATACACGTTTTAATGTCTTCCAAAATCTAAAAGAGGATATTCAAACACAATTAAAGCGGCTGCCGTTAGTGGGTTTTCCAATGCCTAAAAATTGGGTGGCTATTCGTTATGAATTACAGGAACTTAGTTTATCTAATCATTATATCAATCAAGATAGATTTATTGAATTATGTAAACAATATCATGTCACTGACTTTGATAGACAGATGGAATTAAGCCGAATTTTTCATGACCTCGGAATCTTTTTACATTTTCAAGAGCATAGCACTTTAGAAGATTTTATCATCCTTCAAAATACATGGGCTACAGATGCGGTTTTTGCAGTTTTTGACAACAAGCAAGTTCAAACTAATAAAGGAAGGTTTACAAGTTCTGATCTTTCCGGAATTTGGAAAGACAAAGAATATGATGGCATTGTTCATAAAAAACTATTGAACCTGATGATCCAGTTTGAATTGTGTTATATGATTGATAAATCCAATCCCCATGTTTACATAATTCCGGAAATGCTTTCGGATACCCGTCCGGAAGGGGGGGAATGGAAGATAAAAAATGATTTACCACTACAGTATAAATACGATTTTATGCCGAGGGGCATTTTAACCCGCTTTATTGTTAGGATGCATAAGTACATATCCAGAATCAATGACCTGCAATTTGTTTGGAAAACCGGTGTTAGAATTGAAGGCAAAAATTTGGATTGTGGTAGTACCATAGCTGAAATAACTGAAGCATGGGATAATAAACGTTTGGACATTAAAGTTCAAGGGCCATATGCGAAAGAACTCTTAAGTAAGATTACTTTTCAATTCGATGAGCTTAATAACGAATATTTCAGACAGGTAAGCAAAGATCATGATTCGCAAAAAAGCCGTTGGTATAAAATGATTCCCTGTAATTGTATAAGTTGTGCGGATAATGCAGACAAGCATTTTTATGATTATCAGAAATTATTGGAACGAAAGGAATATGGAAGAACCAAAATTGAGTGTGAAAGGAAACCATTTGCAGAGGTAAATATTGAAGAATTGTTGAGTGGCGTTTTTGCTGATAAAAAAGAACAAGAGGCTTCTTCGCAAAAAAGGGAAGATCAGACAATAACCATCTTCTTAGCCTCATCATCTGAATTAAAAACGGAAAGAGAACAATTTGAATTGTTCCTATCGAGAGAAAACAAACGTCTAAGTAAAAAAGGCATTTTCCTGAATTTAGAAATATGGGAAGACTTCCTGGATCACATGTCTCAAACACGCTTGCAAGACGAGTACAACAAAGTGATAAAAGGCTGCGATGTATTTATTATGTTATACTTTTCAAAAGTTGGCAAATACACAGCCGAAGAATTTGAAACTGCTTTTAAGCAATTTAGGGAAGCGGATAAGCCCAAGATATATACCTACTTCAAAAAGGCAGATGTCAACAATGCTTCCATCAACAGAGATGATCTGAAAAGCGTTTGGGCATTCCAGGATAAGCTAAAAGAACTCGGCCACTTCCAAACCGAATTTGACAGTGATGCGCAATTGCATCTTCATTTCAAAAAGCAATTGGAAAGGCTGTATGATATATAGTTAGTTAATAGGCGATAGGCATAGTTCGCGATTGCTTCGTGCCTCGCAATGACATAACTTATTAGGCTTTATTTCCTAGAAATCAACTATCTAAAATTCCGAATTCGAAAATCCCAATTCCGAAATCCTAAGAATGTATATATCCCCTCAGCTGCTCAATAGTTTCCTGCTGACTTAAAATGGTTTCTTTTACTAAATCGTTAATAGAAATGATACCGCAAAGTTTATCGGCCATAAAAACAGGCAGGTAGCGGATGTTGCTTTCGCTCATGATGTGCATACAGGTTTCTATGGAATTTTCGGGCACAATACGGGGCAGGCCGGTGCTCATGATCTCGCGCACCAGGGTTTCGTGGGATGACTTGCCTTTCAGGATCACTTTGCGTGCGTAATCGCGCTCGGTGAGCAGACCGAGGTATTCGCCATCTTCGGTTATCACTACCGAGCCGATGTTTTTGGCCGCCATCAGTTCCAATGCTTCCAAAACAGATGTACCTGCATCAATGCTGATAGCACCGCCACCCTTACGGGCCAGTATGTTCGAAACTTTTATCATGATACTCAGGTTAAAATTAGAGATTGGCTTATAACCAAATATAACAATTCCCGATTAAAAGCAAGTGGATTTTTAAATTATATCTATCAATAATTTAGGAAATTAAATCCAGATGGGCAGCTATAACAATGGAGGCGTAAGGTTAAAAGTGACACGGATTTAGGATCAGATGTGATTAAATAACGTAATAGCATAACTTTTTTAACGAAGATTAGTTGTTTAAACGACTTTTTTGTATCCGTCATGGTCCAAAAGGTATGCTTAACTGTAATGCTACTGTAAAAACCGAAAACTGCAATGTGCCGTATTTGCGCTTAAAAGGCCATTTTACCAAGCTTTACCCTTTCCTGACAGAGGGCGGTTTACTCAAAAATGATTAATAATTAATATTGCGGCATGGTATTTAACTATAGGATGCATCACATTAGTTAGGCCTTTAATTTATTTAAACTTTATATCGATCTGTACAAAAGCACTACTCCATTGAACAATTTTACATTTATTAAGGCATCAGCCAGCAAAGCTGCTTCGGCCTTTCAGCATAAATCAAAACGGGCCTTTTTAAAAATCATTTTCGGCCTTGTATTGGTATTTTTTCAAAGCTTAACAGTCACCGCTGTTACATTAAACGGCGATACCAGCCGGGCCGATTCGGTGCGTTTATCGCACCATATTATAAACCATGCGTTTGATAATATATTTGAAGAAAACATGCGGCTTTCTTTGGCCGGTAACGAATATTTTCAGCCGGTTAAAACGCAGTTAGCAGCCGATCTTTCACCAAACTTTATCCTGTTTAGTACGCCAAAGTCTCGTTTCTTTTTTGAGTTTACCTCAAGGGTAAAAATCCGGTTGCTGAATACCCGCGATGCACCGGTAAAATCGCCCAGCTATATGCCCAACGCCAACTTATTTTACAGGCTAAACGAAGACACATACAGGCCAAAGTTTTTATCGTTAGGTTATTCGCACCATTCCAACGGCGTTAGAGGGCCATCGTTAAATAAGGACGGTACCTTTAATGTTGATAGCGGCAAGTTTACCACCAACTTTTATACCCTTACCTATTATACCGGCAAGCGGGTTGATAAGCCGGGGCTTACTATTAACCGTTACGATAACATAGCATTGGAGGTACACGCCGGATTGTTCAATCTGGGGCTTTCGCAGGGTTTAAAAGATCATTATGGCTTTGTACGTATTAATGGCAGTCGTATGTACAACTTTGTAAAGGCATACGACGATCCGTTGGAGCAAGGCCGTAAAACATACGAAAACTGGCAACGCATTCAGTTTGATTTTACCTACATAGCCGATAAGTACAATAACTACTCGACTTTTGACGTGAAAAAACGCCTGAACGTGAGCCTTAAATATTACTACTCGTTTCCGTTTATGCAGGGAACAGCCTTTATGGTTGGCGCCGGCTACCGCGGCCAGGACGACTACAACCAAAGTTTTCAGGATAGCTATGGTTACGGCATGATTGGTATTGCCGCCAACTTATCATTCGGCTTTCACAAACACGCTGAGTAAGGCTGAAAGCAAAAAGCTTAAGGCCGAAAGCATGTAAGGTTTTTTGTTTAAGGCCTTCGCTTTAAATAACACGTTAAATAAATTTTGAGCATAAAGCCGATAGCCTTTCCAGCTTTTGGCTTTATGCTTTAAGCCCTTCGCTTTACCTATCCACATTTTTACACAGCTTCCACAGCTGTTTGTAATTTATTTTTCCGATAATCGTTTTAGCATTAACAAAAAGCAGATATATTTAGCCATCCAAACGGTACTATATCTCCGGTTAAATTATAAAATACTATCGATGAAAAAGATCTTACTAAGCCTGATGGCTGTTTCTGCCCTGCATTTTGCCTCATCGGCGCAAACCAAATCGTTATTTGACGGTAAAACAACAGCCGGCTGGCACACCTACTTAAAAACCGACACCAAAGCGTGGAAAGTTGTTGATGGCGCCTTACAGCTTGACCCCAAAGCCGAAGACCAGGGCGATTTGGTTACCAATGATGAATACGAAAATTATGAGTTAACGCTGGAATGGAACATTACCAAGGAAGGTAACAGCGGAATTATTTTTGGTGTACATGAAGACCCTAAATTTGGCGCTACCTATCAAACCGGTATCGAAATGCAGGTTTTGGATAATAAAGATGCCGAAGACAATAAAAAAGCCAACCACCTTGCAGGTTCGTTATATGATATGAAAGCACCATCGGCAGATGTTGCAAAACCTGCCGGTGAGTGGAACAAAGTAAAATTGCGTAAAAAAGACGGCCACCTTACCTTTTGGCTCAATGGTACCCAAATAGTTGATGTACAAATGGGAAGTGAAGAATGGAAAACATTGCTTGCCAACAGCAAATTTAAATCCTGGGCCGATTTTGCTGCATATCCTAAAGGCCACATCGCTTTGCAGGATCATGGGCATGTGGTGTCTTTCCGCAAAATATCGATTAAACAACTATAATTCTTTAAACATGAGTGTATTCTACGCGCAGCGTTCAATATATTTATACCAATAATCCAATTTAACCAATGCATGCCGGGCGTGCATTTTTCCTGTTTTAAAACAAAGGATATTTTTGAGATAATATGAGCGATCTACAAATTAAAAAATCATCTGAAACTTATGATGTAGTAATTGTTGGTTCGGGTGCAGGTGGCGGTATGGCCGGTTACGTATTGGCCAATGCCGGCATCAAAGTGCTGATGCTGGAAGCCGGTGCTTACTTCGATCCGCAAAAAGACTCGGCCCAGTTAAAATGGCCCTGGGAGTCGCCGCGCCGCGGTGCCGGAACAACACGCCCTTTTGGTGATTTTGACGCCGCTTTTGGTGGCTGGCAAATTGATGGCGAACCTTACACCACTAAAGACAAAACTGAGTTTTTCTGGTTCCGCTCGCGTATGCTGGGTGGTCGTACCAATCACTGGGGCCGTATATCGTTGCGTATGGGCCCGAAAGATTTCCAGGCTAAAGACGGCCTTACGGATGACTGGCCAATAACATACGATGATGTAAAACCTTACTATGATAAGGTTGACCGCATGATAGGCATTTACGGTACCAAAGAAGGCCTGGAAAACGAACCGGATGGCATTTACCTGCCCCCGCCAAAGCCAAGGCTTAATGAACTGTACATTGTAAAAGGCGCTAAAAAAGCCGGTGTTACTATTATCCCTGGCCGTGGCTCGGTGTTAACGGAAGCTTTGCCTGGTAATAAAGATCGTGGTGCATGTTTCTTCTGCGGTCAGTGCGGCCGGAGCTGTAAAGTTTATGGCGATTTTTCGGCATCGTCATGTTTGGTTATCCCGGCTGTAAAAACGGGCAACCTAAAAGTGATAACCAACGCCATGGTGCGCGAGGTGATAACTAATAGCGAAGGATTAGCTACAGGCGTATCCTACGTAAACCGCGAAGATTTGCAGGAGTACCAGGTAAACGCCAAAACTGTTATCCTTGGCGCCAGCGCCGGCGAATCGGCCCGTATCCTGCTCAATTCCAAATCGGCCCAGCATCCGGGAGGTTTGGCAAACAGCAGTGGTGTTGTTGGCCACTACCTGCATGATTCAACAGGCTCAAGTGCCGGCGGTTTCCTGCCCGAGCTGATGGACCGTAAACGCTACAATGAAGATGGGGTGGGTAGTGTGCACATCTACTCGCCATGGTGGCTTGATAATAAAAAACTTGATTTTCCGCGTGGTTATCACATCGAATATGGTGGCGGTATGCATATGCCATCATATGGCTTTGGCGGCGGTATTCATAATATGAATGGTGCCGTACCAGGCCGCGATGGTAAAATGAAAGACGGAGGCGGCTACGGTGCATCGTTAAAAGACGATTACCGCCGTTTTTATGGTACACAGTTTGGCATGGCCGGCCGCGGTACTGCTATTGCCCGTTACGATAACTATTGCGAGATTGACCCTAACGTGGTTGATAAATACGGTATCCCGGTATTGCGTTTCCACTACAAATGGGCCGATGAAGAGATAAAACAGGCTAAGCACATGCAGGAAACCTTCCAGGAAATTATGCACAATATGGGCGGCGCCATTTATGGCCCACCACAAGGCCCCGAAACCAACTACGGCTTAGAGGCGCCGGGCAAAATTATTCACGAAGTTGGAACCATACGTATGGGTAACGATCCTAAAAAGTCGGCCCTAAACAAATGGTGCCAGGCGCATGATTGTAAAAACCTGTTTGTGGTTGATGCCGCACCGTTTGTTCAGCAGGGCGATAAAAATGCTACCTGGACAATCCTGGCCATGAGCATGCGTACCGCAGAATACATATTACAGCAACGAAAAGCACTAAACGTTTAACAAGTTAATCCAACAAAATATTATGAACAGACGTGATTCCCTTAAAGCATTAGGCTTTACCACACTTTCGGCAGGATTAATACTGGAAGCTTGTAAACCCGGTGCGCCAAAAACAGAAGAAGCAGCGCCGGCAGCCACCGGAGCCGAGGCTGGTCGCCAGCCTTTTGAGGTTGAGCGCGATAAAAAGCTGAATGGCGATAAATTTTTTACAGCGGCAGAAATGGCTACGATCACTGTCTTGGGCGATATTATTATCCCTAAAGACGAAAAATCTGGCAGCGCATCTGATGCCAAGGTGCCTGATTTTATTGAGTTTATTGTGAAGGATATGCCCGATCATCAAACCCCCATGCGTGGCGGTTTGCGCTGGTTAGATTTGCAATGCCTTAACCGTTTTGACAAGGTATTTACCGATTGCAGCCATGCCCAGCAGATAGAGCTGGTAGATATGATTGCCTACCCCGCCAAAGCCAAACCAGAAATGGCCCAGGGCGTGGCCTTTTTTAACCGCATGCGCGATTTAACCGCATCTGGTTTTTATACCACCAAAATGGGTATTGATGATATTGGCTTTGCCGGCAACAACCCCAACAAATGGACCGGCGTACCCGATGATGTATTGAAGCATTACAATATGCAGGATGTAAAAGCTGGCGTATAACAAACACATATGCACAACAAAAGAGGAGCTTTACAGCTCCTCTTTTGTTGATAGCTGCCGGCTAATTACGGCTATATTGCAAGTTTAAGGGAATGGGGACAGGGTTTTTGCCACTGATGGTGCCGGGCGTGAGATAACTCAACTTGAGTTTAAAGTCCTCATTCTTGTGAAGATACTCCAACCGGAGCGGATAAAATCCCTTTTTTAGCGGTAAAATGTATGAGTATGTATGGCGCCTGTAGTCGCCCTCCCATTGTATCAGAAGCTTATTGCCTATATATAACTTTGAATCTTTATCGGCATCTAAAATAAATATATAATAACCATCTTCCTTTGTTTCCAGCAACCCGTCAATAACCAGGGCGAAATTGTTTTTGCGTGGTAGGTTATCTGCATCAAAATCGCTGGTGGTTATCCCTGTTTTTGCGGGCTTTAAACTTTTAACGTCCGGCCATTTATCCCATGAGCCTTCATAATATATATAGTTAAAGCCACCCGGTTTTGTGTTTTTTTGCAGGCCCATCGGGTGTAGTTCTTTTTCAGTGGTAAAATTGCCGCTTACGGTTTTATCATAGCGGTCTCGGTTGGTGAACCGTTTATACGTTACAGTGGCAGGCTCGCTTAACGTAATTTCGGGTTGTGCTTTTGCCGATGAAATTGTGGGCTCTGTTCCGTCAACTGTGTAGCGCACCTTTGTGGTGTCGTTAAAGTACCATAACTTAATAGGCTTGTCCTTTAAAATTATACCATTCATCGGGTGAAATTCCAACGCCCCTGTATAACCGGCGTAGGTAAATTTCAACCCGTCGTATGTGGTTTTGAGTCTTACCGAGCTATGGGTTTCGTCAGGATAGGTAACTATCTTCCAGTTTAAACCCTGCGGGGCGGCTTTTTTGAGTACGAGATCCATGGTATCAATCCTCATTGATTTGCCATCACGCCCCTCCCGGCCGCTTATGAAAATTGTGGTATTTGAACCCGCTAAAGCGGGCAGTTTACTGCCAGCTATTTTGGGCAGATAGCAATTATCCCACCAAAGGCTGGGGTCGACAGCTATATACGATTTAAACGTTTTGGGTTCATTTAGCATCGCGTAAATCACGAATAAACCGCCCAATGAGTGCCCCCAAAGCGTATTATCGCCGTTGGATGGATACGTTTTATTAACATAAGGAATCAGCTCGGTTTTAATGAAACTAAGGAATTTATCGGCCCCGCCGGATGTTTTCCAACCTTCTAAATGAGTTGGTGTAAGATCTTTATTCCTGTCAATACCTAAAACGCTCACAATTATCGTTGGCGGCATATAGGCTTCGCCTTCTACAAAGCGCTGTACCTGTTTAATGAGACCGGTGTTCCAGTTGCCGCCATCAAGCACGTAAAGCACATCATATTTATCAGTGCTCCCTGGTTTATAATTTGCGGGAGTAAATACCTGTATTAGTCTTTTTTGGTTTAATACGGCCGAATTCAAGGAGTCGAGTTTACTTCTTTCGGGTACTCTAAGCACAGTATCCTGCGCCTTAACCAGCGTAACCAGGCCGCTGATGATTATTAGCACAATTAAAAATAAGCGGAACGTTTTCTTCATTTTAATATCCATTATTCGCTTCTCAAACTCTTTACAGGGTTCATCAACGCAGCCTTAATACTTTGATAGCTTACCGTAAGTAGGGTGATTATGATAGAGCCAATAGCTGTTGCCCCAAAAATCCACCAGGATAGTTCGGCGTGGTACTTATAATCCTTTATCCAGCCTTGCATAAAGTAATAAGCGGTTGGTATAGCTATGAGTAATGATATAACAACCAGCACTACAAAATCTATCGACATTAAGCGCCACAGGCCAAGTACTGAGGCGCCCAATACCTTGCGTACTCCAATTTCCTTGGTGCGCTGCTCGGCCATAAATGATGCCATGCCAAACAGGCCCATACAACTAATGAAGATGGCCAATATAGTGAAGAAACCTGCCAGTTTACCTATCCGCTCCTCGTTGGCAAACTTTTGAGCATATTGATCATCTGTGAATTTATAATCGAAAGGGCTGGCCGGGTCATACTGTTTAAATACAGCTTCAATTTTACGTAATGCTTCGCTGGCGCTTTTGCCGGTGTTCAGCCTGATATCAACTATCCCGGGAGCATACGGAACCATATAAAATATAGTTGGTTTTACAGGCTCATAGGGTGATGACATAACCATATCCTTCACTACGCCTATAACTTTAAAAGTTTTGTACCATTTAATGGTTTCGCCAACCGGGTGTTTAAAGTTCATAAACTTCACGGCGGCTTCGTTCAATACTATCCCCGATGAATCTGTTAAAACATCCCTTGAAAAATCGCGTCCGTCGGTAAGTTTCCAGCCAGCCGTTTTCCCAAATTCGGGGCTCACCGCAATAGTGCCAAAATCATCCTGTAAATTGGGGTCCTTATCTCTCCAGGTAAGGCCACTATTATTAGAATATACCCCAGTTAACGGACTATCAGACTCGGCCATTTCAACTATTGCTCCAGACTGCAGCAGGTCATTCCTTACTGCCGTAAAGTGCTGATGAATAGCATCCGTTTTCATTTCTATCTGTATAAGACCGGTACGATCATAACCTATTGGCCTGTTCTTGGTGAATTGCACCTGTCTGAAAACAATAATAGTACCTATGATTAAAGTAACGGAAACCGTAAACTGTAAAACCACCAGTACTTTACGGGGTATTGCAGCCATTCGCCCGGCTTTAAATGTTCCTTTTAAAACTTTCACCGGCTTAAATGATGACAGGTAAAAAGCAGGAAAGCTACCAGCTATGAGCCCTGTTATGAGGCTAAAACCAATTCCCAGTATCCAAAACATCGGGTTGGCCCATAATACCTGCATGGTTTTATTGGCTACCTGGTTAAACCAGGGCAAAATGAGTTGCACAAGAACTATGGAAAACAGGAAGGCAAATGCCGAGATCAGTACCGACTCTACCAAAAACTGACCAATAAGCTGGCCTCGCAGCGATCCTACCGTTTTACGTATACCCACTTCTTTGGCCCGTTTTTCTGACCGGGCCGTGCTTAGGTTCATGAAATTGATACAAGCCAGCAATAATACAAATATGCCAATAATGCCAAACATCCATACAAATTGTATAGCCCCCCCGGTATTAATACCATTTTTAAATTCCGAATATAAATGCCATTTGCTTATCGGGTGCAAAAACACTGTTGGCTTAAAAGATAAACCCAGCTTATTGCCCTCAGCGGTAAAAGCATTTAGTTTCAAATCTTTTATCCTGGCCGATACCTTGTTTATATCTGCATTGGGACTTAGCTGTGCAAATAGCTGCCATGAATTATTACCCCATTGTGTAATGTTTGTTTTTACATGAGTAGTCATGTATAAATCCCACGGTGCAATAAATGCCACTTCAGCTAAGCTGTTATTATGCGGAAGATCTTCGTAAACGCCGGTAACCTTAACGTTCCATTTATTGTCGATCTTTAAGGCTTTAAACATGGGATCTGTGTCACCAAAAAGTGCTTTAGCCAGTGATGCAGATAGAATGATAGACGATGGATCCTTTAAACCGGATCGTGTGCCTTTAATCATTTTTAAACTGAACAGGTCGGGTGCTTCGGCCTGCATATAATTTCCCTGTTGGGTTAGTTTTTTATCACCGAATGCTATGATGTGTGCGTATGTCCAGGTAGATAGTACCACATACTTAAAATCATTCTGATAGTCATCCCGCAGTTTATAACCCAACGGCATAGGTATATCCGATTGTGTGCCTACACTGCCATTAAAGGTTTGGTGCTGCATAACCTGTACCAGGCGGTCATAGTTTTTAAAGTACTTGTCGTATGACAGCTCGTCCCATATCCACAAGCCAATAAGCATAGCCACTGCCATACCAACCGATAGGCCGGTTATATTAATAAAAGTATGCGCCCTGTTACGCGTAAGGTTTCGCCAGGCGATTTTGATATAATTCTTGAACATGTTGTATGTTTTAAGTTGTACGTGATACGTTTTTATTTTACTAATGACCAACGACAGCGTAGCGAAATGACCAATGACTAATTCCGTCTTGCCTCTATTCCGACCGAAGGCTTTTCACCGGGTTCATCAGCGCGGCCTTAATGCTTTGATAGCTTACGGTAAGCAGGGTAATCATGATTGATCCTAATGCTGTTGCGCCAAATATCCACCAGGAAAGCTCGGCTCGGTATTTATAATCCTGTAGCCAGCCGTGCATAAAGTAGTATGCCGTAGGGATAGATATCAGCAGGGATATTGAAACCAGCACCACAAAATCTATCGACATTAAGCGCCACAGGCCAAATACTGATGCCCCTAATACCTTGCGTACGCCAATTTCTTTGGTGCGCTGCTCGGCCATAAAAGATGCCATACCGAACAACCCCATACAACTGATAAAGATGGCCAGCAGGGTAAAGAAACCGGCCAGTTTACCTACACGTTCTTCGTTGGCAAATTTTTGGGCGTACTCTTCGTCGGTGAATTTGTATTCAAAGGGGCTGCCGGGGGCATATTGTTTCCAGGCGGCCTCGATTTTACCAAGGGTTTCATGCGGGCTCACTTTAGGGTTAATGCGGATATTAATGAGGCCGCCGCTGTTTTTTGTAAGATAGAAAACGGTTGGCTGTATTGGCTCGTAAGGCGATGACATCACCATATCCTTTACTACACCAATGATCTGGAATTTTTTATACCATTCCAGTGTTTCGCCTACCGGGTTTTTCAAATGCATAAATTTAACCGCAGCCTCGTTTACCACCATGGCTGATGAATCGGCTAAGTTGTTTTTGTCAAAATCGCGGCCATCCAATACTTTCCACTGAGCTGTTTTGCCAAATTCTGCGCTTATGGATATCGTACCAAAATCATCCTGAAGAGTTGGGTCTTTATCGCGCCATTTAAAGCCGCTGTTGTCAGAGTATATATCAGTTAACGGGCTGTCAGATTCAGACATGTCAACGATAGCGCCCGACTGGATTAGGTCGTTTCGTACCGCATCGAAATGATTATGGATCTCGTCGGTACGCATATCAACCTGGATCAGCCCGGTACGATCATAGCCTACCGGCCGGTTCTTGGTATACTGCACCTGCCTGAAAACAATGATGGTACCGATAATGAGGGTAACTGAAACAGTGAACTGTAATACTACCAATATTTTACGCGGCAGGGCAGCAAAGCGGCCCGCCTTGAAGGTGCCCTTTAGCACTTTTACAGGCTGGAATGACGATAGGTAAAACGCCGGATAGCTGCCTGCTATGATACCCGTAAAAATACTAAAGCCAATACCCATAATCCAGAACAGGGGATTAAACCATAGTATAGTAACGGTTTTATCGGCAACCTGGTTAAACCACGGTAATATCAGCTGCACCAAAACTAACGACAGGAAGAAGGCGAAAATGGTTATCAGCATCGATTCCATAAAAAACTGCCCAATGAGCTGGCTACGTAGCGAACCAACTGTTTTACGGATGCCCACTTCCTTGGCCCGTTTCTCGCTGCGGGCGGTGCTCAGGTTCATGAAATTAATACAAGCCAGTAGCAATACAAACACGCCGATAAGGCCAAACATCCAAACAAATTTAATATCGCCGCCCGTATTGATGCCATTTTTAAACTCCGAATACAAGTGCCATTTACTCATGGGATGTAGAAAAATAGCGGCCTTAAAGGTTAAGCCAATTTTGTCGTTATTAAGCTTTAACCCCTCCATTTTTAGGTTTTTTACTTTGGCAGATACCTTGTCCGGATCGGCATTGGGTTGTAGTTGGGCAAACAATTGCCAGGAGTTATTGCCCCAGGTTGTGCGCGCCTGTTTCAGGTAAGGCTGCGTTGTCATAAACAAGTCCCACGGTGCAATAAAGCCAAGTTCTTTAAAGCTGGTATTATGGGGCAAATCCTCATACACCCCTGTCACCTTTACGTTCCATTTATTATCTATTTTTATAGACTTAAACATAGGGTCGGCATTACCAAAAATGGCTTTTGCCAATGATGCCGAAAGTATGATAGACGATTGATCTTTTAATGCCGAACGTGTCCCCTTCAGCATTTTAAGGGTAAGCAGATCAGGTGCTTCGGCCTGCATATAGGAGCCCGCGTAGGATAATTTTTTTTCGCCCGATGCAATTATATGCTTAAAATTCCAGGTAGATAATACCACATATTTAAAGTCGCTTTTATATTCATCCCTTAACTTATAACCCAGTGGCAGGGGAATAGAGTTTTGCGTCCCAACTTCGCCGTTAAAGGTTTGGTGCTGCATTACCCGCACAATTCGGTCGTAGTTATCATGATACTTATCGTATGATAGCTCGTTCCAGATCCAAAGGCCTATCAGCACAGCTACAGCCATACCAACCGATAAGCCGGTAACATTTATAAAAGTGTGCGCCTTATTTTTAATAAGATTTCGCCACGCGATTTTGATATAATTCTTGAACATGTGGTACGTTTTAAGTTATACGTAATACGTTTTTAATTTTAACCTTTTTTCAATGACTAACGACTATTCAGATCTCAGGCTTTTAACCGGGTTCATCAGTGCTGCTTTGATGGCCTGGAAACTTACTGTAATTAATGTAATGGCAATAGCCCCGGTACCCGATAATGCAAATATCCACCAGGTTATTGGCGACCTGTACTGGTATTGATGAAGCCAGCCGTTCATAAAATAATAAGCCACGGGGATTGCAATAAGTAATGATATAACTACCAGCAACACAAACTCGGTTGATAATAAGCGCCACAGGTTTGCTACGGATGCTCCCAATACTTTGCGTACGCCAATCTCTTTCACCCGTTGTTCGGCAACAAATGATGCAAGGCCAAACAGGCCAAGGCAACTGATAAAGATAGCCAGCACAGCAAACACCGTTGCCAGGTTGCCTATGCGTTGTTCGTCGCTAAATTTGCGGGCGTACTCATCATCATTAAACTTAAACTGAAATGGGCTGCCGGGGTTGTATTTTTTAAACACGGGCTCAATTTTACCCAACGCTTCGCGCATGGGCATTTTAGCGTTTATGCGCAAGGTGATGACGTTAACCCAAGTCGGGTTCATATGAAAAACGGTAGCGACGGTAGGTTTGTACGGTGATTCCATTACCATATCTTTTACCACACCGGTTATAACGTGGTTTTTACCTGCCCAATGCATAATTTTGCCAATGGGGTTTTTAAGTCCGCTTAGCTTTACTGCCGATTCGTTTAAGATAAACGCCCCTGTATCAGTAGGAAAACTTCTTGAAAAATCGCGGCCTTCAATTATCTTCCAGCCAACGGTTTTACCATAATCATAAGTTACGGCTATTGTACCAAATGTTGGATCGAAGCCCGTGGCTTTGCCAGCCCAATCGAAGCCACCGTTGTTTGACCATACCTGGGTTGTTGAACTGTTTGATTCTGCCATGTCGGCCACCGCCCCGGTTTGGATCAGGTCGTTCCGCATGGCTTCATAATGGCCATAAATTTCGGGCGTGTTCATATCAATCGTAATTAACCCCTCGCGTGTATAGCCAATAGGTCTGCTGCGTGCAAATTGAATTTGCCTGAAAACGATAATGGTGCCGATAATGAGCACAATAGATACCGTGAACTGTACAACTACTAAAACCTTACGCGGCAACGAAGCAAAGCGCCCAACACGAAAAGTCCCTTTTAATACCTTAATTGGTTCAAAGGCCGAAAGGTAAAATGCCGGATAGCTTCCTGCTATAATTCCGGTAAAAAAAGTAAAGCTCAAAGATGCTGCCCAAAACCAGGGATTAGTAAAAGGCATAGCAATTTGCTTATCGGCAATGTTATTAAAATAGGGCAAAGCAACTAAAACCAAAACAAGCGTAATCACCAAAGCTAAAAATGCAAACATCAGCGATTCGCTCAAAAACTGCTTTATCAGTTGCGAGCGGACGGAACCTATCGCTTTACGGATGCCCACTTCTCTCGCCCGTTTTTCGCTCCGGGCGGTGCTTAGGTTCATGAAATTGATACAGGCCAACAGCAATACAAACGTACCGATGATGCCGAACAGCCACACCAACTCAATGCGGCCGCCAACTGCTTTGCCGTTTTTGAAATCGCTGTACAGGTGCCATTTGGCCATGGGATGTATTTGCATTACCTCGTCGTTCATTTTGAAATGAGGCTTGGTAATATTCCTGATCTTTGCTGATACTTTGGCAAAATCGGCATGCTCATTCATCAAAGCAAATAAATGGCAGCCATGGTTATCCCAGGCAGTACTTTGCGTATTCCACCAGTTTGCCGGGTTGCTCCAGGGTAACATAAATTTAGTTGGATAAAAGCTGGTATTATAAGGCAAATCCTGGTAAACTCCGGCTACCTTCATATCGGCTTTGTTATCAATGCGTACTACCTTATTTATGGGGTCGGCGTTGCCAAAAAGGGCGATAGCTACAGATTGTGACAGTACAAAAGATGAAGGATCGTTAAAATTGGCGTAACTACCTTTTATCATTCTTAATGAAAGTATAGCGGGCAAATCGGGCTCGGCCCACATGCCGTTTTGGGAGATCTTTTTATCGCCAACAGCTAATATATGTGTGCCCTCCCAGGTAAGCGCGGTCAGCTTAAAATCACCCGCATATTTGGTACGCAGTTCGGCGCTAAGGGGCACCACGGTCGACCCGAAGGTGCCTGTCTCGCCGTTGGCCGTTTGGGTGGTCATCAGTTGGGCTATGTGGTTATAGTTTTGATGATACTTATCAAACGATAACTCATCCCATATCCAAAGCCCTATCACCATAGCCACCGCCATGCCAACCGATAACCCGGCTACATTAATAAATGTATGCACCTTGTTTTTGGCGATGTTTCGCCATGCGATTTTTAAATAGCTTTTTAACATAATGTTAGTTCATTAGTTCACTTGTTCATTTGGAGTATCAAGTAGTAAGTATCAAGTAGCAAGATTTTTGATTTTCGGATTGAGTTCATTGCAGCTATCTTGATTCTTGATCCCAAATCGCCTGCAACGGTCTTGATACTTGATACTTACTACTTGATACTATTCTGCTTTTAAGCTTTTCACCGGGTTCATTAGTGCTGCTTTTATAGCCTGGAAACTTACGGTAAACAGGGCCACTATTACTGCCAATACACCGGCCAGGGCAAACATCCACCAGCTAATGGTTACGCGGTATTCAAAATCCTGCAGCCATTTGCTCATGCCCCACCAGGCCAAAGGTGTGGCTATTACAAAGGCGATGATCACCAGCTTTAAAAAATCTGTCGATAGCAATTGCACTATGCCGGTTACGCTTGCACCTAATACTTTACGGATCCCTATCTCTTTGCTGCGCTGCTCGGCACTAAAAGCTGCCAGGCCGAAGAGGCCAAGACATGATATCACAATAGCCACCATCGTAAATGAATTGATGATTTGCGATAGCATGATCTCGGTTTCGTATTGTTTTTGAACCTCGGTATCCAGGAAAGTATATTCAAATGGCACCTCGGGGAAATCTTTACGCCAAACTGCCGATATTTTATCAAGCAACGCTTTATAATTACTGCTGCCTACCGATACCAGCATGCAATTAAAATAGCCGGGATCGTTTTGGTAAACCATCATAAAGGGCCGTACCTCGCTGTGCAGGGAATTGTAATTAAAGTTTTTCATTACGCCCGCTATCTCAACAAAGGTGGCTGGTTTGCCATCATATTGGGAGTACAGCCTGGTGCCGGGTGCTTTTTGCACATCCAGGCCAAGGCGTTTGGCCAAAGTTTCATTGATCAATACGCGGTTGGTATCGTTCAGCCTGAAATCGCGGCCGCTTATTAAGTTTACGCCATTGGCTTTTACAAAATGTTCGTCGGTATTAATGTTTTGGGCATCAACAGCGGCAGCCATGTTGCCACCTGCCAGGAAAACGCCGTGATCATGCGGTACAAATTGCCCTAAATAGTTATCCGCATTATTTACCGCTTTTACTTCCGAGAGTTCTTTAAGATCATTGGTAAAAGCAGCCATCTTTTTCTGCGAGGCTTCGGTGTAAAAATTGAAGATTAGCTTTTGATTTTTATCAAAGCCAAGATCTTTATTCTTGATGTAGTTTAGTTGGCTATAGATAACAATGATACCTGTAACCAAAACTATAGATAAAACAAATTGGAAAACAACCAGCGATTTACGAATGCCGGTTGCCGAAACCTGGTTGGTAAAATTCCCCTTGATCACTTTAATTGCTTCGAAAGCCGACAGGTAAAATGCAGGATAGCTGCCCGCCACCAAACCGGTAACCGCTATAAGGCTTAACAGCATTATCCAGATTTTGTAATTACTAAAAAAATCTAATTGGATATTAGCCCTGGTAACCTGGTTAAGGTAAGGCATTAGCAATATAAGCAGCGGCAATGCAATGGCAACACCTATAAAAGCCAGCAGGAACGATTCGCCTAAAAACTGTTTGATTAAATCGCCTTTGCCTGCGCCTATCACTTTGCGTACACCAACTTCCTTGGCGCGTTTTGAGGCGCGGGCGGTGGATAAGTTCATGAAGTTGATACAGGCAATTACCTGGATCATTACGGCAATTAATATCAGCAGGAATAAAAACGAAGGGTCGAGGGTTTTACTCAGTTCGTTTTCAAAACCTGGGGTGGTGTGAATACTGTTTACCGGCTGCAGGTGTAATACCTTTTTCATGCCGATAGCTTTTAGCTGTTGGGCCGCATATTTATTCAAAAATTCGGGCAGCTTTTTTTCCAGTGCTACGGCGCTGGCATCGGGCCTTAATTTAATGTAGGCATACAGGAAGTTGTTGCCGGCCCAGGCATCATTCTGCCGTACCGATTCGCCAAAGCCACCGCTGTTCAACGCTATGTACATATTGCCATGAATGTGCGATTTGCCCAGGCTTTCATCAACCACGCCCATAACCTTATAATCGTGTTTGCCGAAGGAGTTATCAATAGATATCATTTTTCCAACTGCATTCTCGTTACCAAATAGCTTGTCGGCCACGGGTTTGAACAGCACTATAGAATATGGCTCGGTTAAAGCATTGGTAGCGCTGCCATTCACAAAGTGGTAGCTGAATACGTCGAAGAATGTAGAATCTACAAACAGCGCATCCTTCTCATAAAACGACTTTTCTTTGTAACGCAGCAGGTGTTGTTTAGCACCAAACTTTTCGGTAGTTACCACACGGGTAAATTGCTTTACCTCGGCAAAGTCATTCCGCATAGCCGGGGTTATCGGCGGCGAACTTGCCCCACTATGATGTTTATCGCCGGTCAGCTCCAGGTCGGTAGTCACCCGGTAAATATTTTCGACACCGTTATGCTGTTTATCATAACTATACTGGTCCTGAACGTACAATAAAATATACAGGCAACACAAAGTACCCGTAGCCAGGCCTATAATGTTGATGAAACTAAAGGTTTTGTTTTTTAACAAAAACCTCCACGCTGTTTTTAAATAACTCTTGATCATAGTTTATTGGTTCACTGGTTCATTAGTTCATTGGTGCATTGTCATTAGTCACTGGTCATTAGTCATTAGTGCGTCTGGCAGCCAATGACTAATGACAGCGAAGCGAAATGACCAATGACTGATCTATTCCGCTTTCAAACTCTTCACCGGGTTCATTAACGCGGCTTTGATGCTTTGGTAACTCACGGTACAAATAGCAATTACAATGGCCATTATCCCCGCCAGGGCAAACATCCACCAACTGATGCTAATGCGGTTGCTGGGGTTAAAATCCTGCAGCCATTTGTTCATGGCCCACCAGGATATGGGGGACGCTATCAGTATGGCTATAAATACCAGCTTAACAAAATCGAGCGAGAGCAGGCGGGTAATGTTGGCTATGCTTGCGCCGAGCACCTTCCGGATGCCTATTTCGCGGCTGCGTTGTTCGGCCATGAAAGCAGCCAGGGCAAACAGGCCAAGGCATGCTATGATAATAGCCAGCATAGTAAAGCTGGTAAATATGCGGCCCATGCGCTGCACATCGGCATACATGTTGGCAAATTGCTCGTCCATAAAACTATAGCGGATGGGCTGGTTTGGCGAGAAGCTTTTCCATACCGCATTTATCTGCGCCAAAGTACCTTTTACGTCGTCGGTTTTAATTTTTACCGATACTATAGACGGACTATTACCCAGGTGCATCACCAACGGGTCAAGCGAGCCCTTTAGCGTTTCAAAATTAAAATCCTTTACCACGCCAATAATGGGCACAGGCGCGCCGTAATTGCTTATTTTTTTGCCGATGGGGTTTCTAAGGCCTAATTTTTGGGCCATGGTTTGGTTAATGATAACCGCTTGCGAATCGGTTTTTAGTTTAGGGTTAAAATCCCGGCCGGCTACTATAGTCATGCCCAGAGTTTTTATATAATCGGCATCAACATCCCAAAACTGGCCGCCCGTACCGGCTTCCAATTTCTGTTTACCCTCATTATGAAACTCATTGCCGTTGCGCTTGGTACCCGATACGGGTAAAAAATCGCTCACGGTGGCGCTTTTTACTGCCGATAGCTTTAGTAATTCGTTTTTGAAGTTTTGCACTTCGCCCTCCAGCGTTTGCGTGCCCTGTATCATCAGCACCTGGTCTTTTTCAAAACCTACCTTTTTATTCAGTATATAATGCATCTGGTTATAAATAACCACCGTGCTGATAATTAATATAATGGATGTAGTGAACTGAAAAATCACCAGCCCGTTGCGTAAAAAAGAGCTTTTGCTGCCCGCAACCAGCTTGCCCTTCAGCACTTCAACCGGTTTAAAGCCGGAGAGGTAGAATGCGGGGTAAACGCCGGCCAGTATGCCAACTACTACCGCGGCAGCCATTATAGTGGGCATAAACCACCAGTGCTGCCACGGTATGGTTAATGTTTTTGCTGCAAGCGTATTAAAATAAGGCATTAATAATGCCGCCAAAATAATGGCTATAATAAAGGATATAAAGCTGTAAATTAATGACTCGGTTAAAAACTGGCTGATCAGCCCGCTGCGTTGCGAACCTACCACCTTACGTAGGCCTACCTCCTTTGCCCTGTTGGCAGATTTTGCTGTGGCCAGGTTAATAAAATTGATACAGGCTATCACTAATATAAAGCCTGCTACCGCCCCAAACAACCACACAAAACGGATATCGCCGTGCGAAACGCCATCACGGATATCATAAGAGTATAGGTTGATATCTTTGATGTTTTGCAAAAACATAGTTAAAGCACCGGCAATCCTATCCGCGTTTTTATCGCCACCCCTTCTCATATCAGGTATGTAATAGCCTTGTATTATGCCATCGGTTATCTTTTTATTTAACGCGTTAACATCTGCGCCCGGCTTAAGTAGTACATAAACATCGTAATTGCTGGCGCCCCAGGTTTCCTGCTCGCCATCCCAAAATTTAATACCGGTAAGGGTAAGCAAAAAGTTATAATGCAGGTGCGTTGTTGCGGGGAAATCCTGCATTACCGCACCAATTTTATAGGGCCTGCTTTTGTTATTGTTCAGGTACATCACCTTGCCAACCGGGTTTTGGCCAGGGAAATATTTATCGGCTTTACTTTTTGATATCACCATGGTTTGCGGCTCGGTAAGGGCGTGTGCCAGATCGCCATACACCATGGGCACTTTTAGCATCTCCAATAACGACTGATCGGCGTACGCAAAACCATCCTCATGGGTGTTTTCTACGCCATCGGCACGTTTCAACTCGTTGCTGCCGGCTCCCCAAAACAGGGAGTTTGGCATCAAACGGCCCGATTTTTCTATCTCCGGGAAGTCGTTTTTTAAGGTCTTGGCCATAACTGCAGGCCATGAAGTGCCTTTTTCATGTATGGCATCTATATTATAGGCACCCACAACCCGGTAAATCCTATCGGCATCCGGGTAGTTTTTATCAAAGCTAACTTCGTCCCGGATATATAAGGCAATTAATAAACAGGCGGCAATACTAAAAGCAAAGCCCCCAATTTTAATAGCCGCGTACATTTTTTGCTTTTGTAATTGCCTTAACGCAACTTTTAAATAATTTTTAATCATACCGATATTAATTAAAATTGAACTTCTTTTATTCGATTTATAGCGTTCTTTATAGGCCGGCAAATAAGGTGGCATCACCCTGGTGTTTTCGCCGGCCATCGTATCTTCAGGTTTTATATTTTGCAGAATTCTTTCAAATAACAAGGAACTATTAGTTGTGGTATCCTCTTTTTCATCCCGCCACCAGTCAAAAATTAACATCAGGGAGGTTTTTAGTTTTGGATTTTCCATTAACAGCCTATCCAGTTCGCGTAATTCCGCTGCCGATGCCTCGTTAGCCAGTTTTTTTGTCGCCAGTTGCCAAACGTGTTCCTCTATATCCATAGCTTACAGGTAGATAAATTATGATACCAGGTTATATCCTACTAATTACATAGAATAAAATATGTGCCATTTATTTAAACAGCAGTAAATCAGTCGTTTGTATCGATCTAAATATGCCGGGTGTTCGAATACGAACATCTGGTGTTCGGTTTTATACGGAAGGTTGAGCTATACAGTACAGATTTGAGGAAAATTATCATAAATTAGCTTAAGTATCAGTCACCTATCTTTATATGCAAAAAATCATACTCCTCATTTTCCTTCTTTTTGCCGAAACCGCCTTCGCCCAAAAAACTTACATCCAATGCGGAAAACTGATCGACGGGACCTCGCCGGCAGCGCAAACACAAATAACTATAGTTGTCGAGGGTAAAACCATTGTCGATATTCAAAAAGGGTATACATCAGGAACCGCTACAGACAAGGTTATTAACCTGCAAAACAAAACGGTAATGCCGGGGCTAATTGATTGCCATGTACATCTTGAATCTCAATTTAATAAAAATTCAGCTATCCAGGGTTTTACATTAACTGATGCCGATATTGCTTACCAGGCATCAGTATTTGCCAAACGCACCCTGATGGCTGGCTTTACCACCGTGCGCGACCTGGGCGGCACCGGCGTAAATATCAGCCTGCGTAAAGCAATAAGGCAGGGGCTGGTTGATGGGCCCAGGGTAATAACTGCCGGCAGGGCAATATCAGCGAGCGGCGGCCATATGGATCCATCGGATGGGTTTAGGGACGATGCTTTTAACCACCGCCCGGGGCCTGATGAAGGCGTAGCCGATGGTAAGGACGAATTGATAAAAGCGGTAAGGCTTCAATTTAAACGCGGATCCGACGTAATCAAAATAGCATCTACCGGTGGTGTACTGGATTTAAGCGAGGATGGGTCGGGCGCACAGTTCAGTATCGACGAAATAAAGGCTGTTGTAGAAACAGCCAAAGATTATGGCCTTAAAGTGGCTTGTCATGCCCATGGCGCCGAGGGCATACGAAGGGCTATACTGGGTGGCGTAACCTCGATAGAGCATGGCACTTTTATGGATGATGAAGATATTAAACTGGCCAAACAATACGGCACCTGGTACGTACCCACCATCATCGCCGGAAAGTCGGTTGCCGATTCGGCCCGGATGCCGGGATATTTTCCGCCGGTAATTGCCCGTAAAGCCCTTGAAATAGGGCCCCAGATACAACAAACGTTTACCAAAGCTTATAAAGCCGGGGTAAAAATTGCCTTTGGCACCGATGCCGGAGTATACGCGCACGGTAAAAACTACATCGAATTTCAGTATATGGTTGAGGGTGGCATGACGCCCATGGAAGCCATAAAGTCGGCAACAGGCAGCGCCGCCGATCTGTTGGGAATGAGCTCAAAAATAGGCAGCATAGCCAGCGGGAAATCGGCTGATATTGTTGCGGTTGACGGCGACCCTTTACTTGATATAAAAGCGATGAAAAACGTAAGCTTTATCATGAAAGAGGGAAAAATATACAGCTTATAATGGTAAATAAATTCTTATAGCGGTAACATTAATGTTTGCCGCGCGTCTTACGTGCGTTAAAGGGCAAAACTTTTTGCCCCCGGCGGGCGTATTCATTTTATAACACGCCCGCAGCTGTTTGTTTACCATTTTTCATATATGACTGATTTGAAACTATTATCTACACTAGTGCTCTCCGCGGCTTTGTCTGCCACGTTTACATCATCCCAGGCCCAGCAAGTGGCCCAACCCGAAGATCCCGCCCTTAAAATTTACCGCGAAACACCCCGTAAGGTTAACGATTTGGTGCACACCAAGCTGGATGTCAGGTTCGATTACAAAAAACGCTACATGTACGGCAAGGAATGGGTTACGTTAAAACCACATTTTTATCCTACCGATACACTCCGTTTGGATGCCAAAGGCATGGACTTAAAAACAATTGCCGTCGTAAAAAACGGTAAAAACGTGCCGCTGAAGTTTACTTATCAGGATAGCCTGACCGTGGCCATTAAACTGGATAAAGTTTACCGCAACAACGAAAGCTATACTGTTTACATTGATTACACTGCCAAACCCAATGAGCTTAAAGTAAAAGGCAGCGCAGCTATTAACGATGCCAAAGGTTTATATTTTATTAACCCGGATGGTACCGAAAAGGATAAGCCAATCCAGATATGGACGCAGGGCGAAACCGAAAGCTCATCGGCATGGTTTCCTACCATTGATAAACCAAGCCAAAAAACTACCGAAGAGATTAGCATGACCGTGCTATCCAAATACGTAACCTTATCAAATGGCAAACTGGTATCGCAAAAAAACAACGCCGATGGCACCCGCACCGATACCTGGAAACAAGATTTGCCGCACTCCCCGTACCTGTTTATGATGGCGGTTGGCGATTTTAAGATATTTAAGGATAAATGGCGCAACAAAGAGGTAAACTACTACCTGGAGCCTAAGTACGCGCCATACGCTAAAGAAATTTTCGGGATGACACCCGAAGCTATCGAGTTTTACTCCAAAACTTTGGGGGTAGATTATCCCTGGTATAAGTACTCGCAAATTGTGGTTCGCGATTATGTAAGCGGTGCTATGGAAAACACCTCGGCTACCCTGCATGGCGCTTATGTGCAAGGCACCCACCGCGAACTGTTAGATGCTTACTATGACGATGGCCGCAGCACCATCGTGCATGAGCTTTTTCACCAATGGTTTGGTGATTATGTGACTGCCGAAAGCTGGAGCAACCTAACGGTAAACGAATCATTTGCCAACTTTAGCGAAACCCTTTGGGCCGAACATAAATACGGCCATGATGTAGCCGACGAACATAACTATATTGATATGCAAAACTACTTCCGGTCGCCAGATGGACGTACCAAAAACCTGGTGCGCTTTCATTATGTCGATAAGGAGGATGTATTTGATGTGGTTACCTATCAAAAAGGCGGTCGCATATTAAATATGCTGCGCAACTATTTAGGCAACGAAGCTTTTTATAAAGGTCTGAATATTTACCTGACCACCAATGCCTTTAAAAATGGCGAAGCCCAGCAATTGCGCTTAGCCCTTGAACAAGCCAGCGGACTTGATTTGAATTGGTTTTTTAACCAATGGTATTATGGTGCAGGCCATCCTATACTGGACATTAGCTATAAATGGGACGATGCTACCAAAACACAAACTGTTTACCTCCAGCAAAGCCAGGATGGGCAGATATTTAAACTGCCAATGGCCATTGATATTTACACAGGCGGCAAAAAAACACGTCATAAAGTTTGGATGAACAATCAAAACGATACCCTTACCTTCAAGCTGGACTCAAAACCCGACCTGGTAAATGTCGACGGTGATAAAATATTGCTGACTAAAAAGACTGACCATAAAACTTTGCAGGAATTTGCTTTCCAGTATTTTAACGCGCCGCTTTACCTGGATAGATTGGAAGCCATTAATGCAGCTGCCGATAAGCAAAGCGAAAAAGACGCGCAAAAAGTTCTGATTGCAGCATTGAACGATAAATATTATGGATTGCGGGATAAAGCCATCCGCACAATTAAGCTGGATAATGATGCCATCCGCAATGCGGCACAGCCTATTTTGGCCAGGTTGGCGCAAACAGATGATAATACATTGGTGCAGGCCCAGGCCATTGCCGCGTTGGGCAGCCTTAAAGCGTCTGGTAATATGAATTTGTTTAAACAGGCACTAAGCAGGCAGTCATATGCTGTACAGGGTGCTGCATTAAACGCTATTAATTTGCTCGACCCGGCGTTGGCTATGAACCTGGCAAAAAATTATGAAGCCGATAACAAGGGCGGCCTTACTGCAGCCATGATGAATGTTTACGCTACCAGCGGCACGGATGCCCAATGGACATTTGTTTACAAGCAATTTGACGAAGCTGCACCGCAGGCTAAATATAATGCCCTCGATAAATTTAGCGCCATGGCAGGCCGTGTTCAAAAACCAGAGTACGCCCAGCAAGGGATCAGTCAGATTAAAGATTTTGGCATAAAATATAAACCACAGGGTATTGCCGATCCCGCTATCAAATTTATAACCGACATTAAAGAAAAGCGTGCGCAGATGCATGATGATGCAACTGTTAAAGTTGCGGACGATGCTATTAAACAGATCAACGACGCTAAATAGATGTGCAGATTTCAGATTTCAAATGTGCATATGAAGAGAATTTGAAAATTTGGTAATTTGAAGATTTGAAAATGAAAAAAGATAGATTTTAAATTAAAAGAAAAAGCCTGGGAGATTTCAAATCTTCCGGGCTTTTTCTTTACTGGCTTAAAATATGATGTGCTTTACCCACCTTTAACCCTTCGCCTTTAACCTTTCACCTAAAATTAGCAGTATTGCTCAAAAGCGCCAATCAGGTTATCGGCAATCATTTGGGCAGGGCGGCCCTCAATTTGGTAGCGCTCAATAATGTGTACCAGTTTACCATCTTTAAACAATGCCATAGCTGGTGACGACGGAGGGTAAGGCAACATATAGTTACGTGCGGCGTCTACGGCTTCTTTTTCCATACCTGCAAAAACAGTAACTAATTTGTCGGGATGTTTTTCATTTGCGGCAGCAATCCTGGCGGCTGGGCGGGCATTTGCGGCAGCGCAACCACATACCGAGTTTACCATTACAAATACAGTACCTTCGCTTTCAATAGCGTTTTTTACCGCCTCGGCATCTTTCAACTCCTCAAAACCAACCCTGGTTAAATCTTCCCGCATTGGGGCAACTAAATATTCTGGATACATGGTATGTTTATTTTTTTAAATTTTATCAACTACAAAAATAACAAATGATTAATAGTTTCCGTTTAAAAAACGCAATAATAACAATGTACTGACGATGTAGCTTTATTATAACCATCAGGCCGTAAGGCGTTTGTTTATAATGGCTATTGATTTGTTCGATGTTATCGTTATATTGCCAACCCTAATTTATGATTTTGATGAAACAAAAGACATCTGATATCAGTACCGTTGTTGTTATTAATAAAAACCAGCAGCCTACACGGTCTTTACAAATTAAAACAAAACACCTTAATAATCTTAAACATTACGCGCTTGGCATCCTGTCGGTTGTGCTGGTTTTGGTAGGAGGTATTATTTATTTAAGATGGCAAAACCAGCAACAGGAAGTTGAAAAACAGGCGCTAATGGCCCAGATTGTAAAATTAAAAGGCGCCGTACCTGCGCAGGTTGCAGCGCCGGCCGAGGCTAAACAAGGCAGCGCGCAAAGTTATATTCAATCGATAGAAGGTAAGCTTAAAACAATCAATGATTACCTGCGCCGTCGGGGCATAAAAGGCTTTAGCACCAAAGGGCTTGGCGGCGATAACGACGCCGAAGGCAAAAAGCTAAATGATGGCGAAGTATACTCGTTGTACAATGACTACCTTAACCACCTGATGGGTACCATTGCTTTTACCCCCATGGGTTACCCGCGCATCAGCTCATTCACCTCCTTTTTTGGCTACCGCAGCGATCCTTTCGATAGCGCAAGCGCCGAGTTTCATCCCGGGATTGATTTTAAGGGCAAACGTGGCGACGAGGTGAAATGTACTGCCAGCGGCAAGGTTGTTTTTGCCGGCTGGGCCGGCGGTTATGGCAACTGCATCCGCATTCAGCATATTAACGATATCCAGACCGTTTATGGGCACCTGTCTAAGATAAAAGTAAAAGTAGGACAGGAAGTAAACCTGGGCGATGAGATCGGGCTTGTTGGCTCAACTGGCCACTCAACGGGTGCACACCTGCACTACGAAGTGCGCAGGCACGGCAAACCCGTAAATCCGGTTAATTTTTTAACACCTAATAAGTAGTAGCAAGAAGTTAGTAGTAAGTATCAAGACAGTGTTGTCGTACTTGCTATTTAATACTAAACTATAAATAACAGTGGAAGGTAGCAAAGTAAAAAAGCTGCGGTCTTTATACTTGCTACTAACTACTTGATACTAAAAAACTATGGCTATTTTCGGTAAAAAAGACAAAGTATCGCTCGACCTGCAATCGATATCAACCCTCATTAGCGAAGGCTGCGAAATTGGCGGTAATTTTAAAGCCCCGGCGTTTGCCCGTATTGACGGACAGGTAACCGGCGACGTTACTGTTGACGAAGGTATTATCCTTGGCGAAAAAGGCGTTGTCAATGGCAATATCAATACCAAAGAGATTGTGGTTTACGGTACAGTTACCGGCGATATCCAGACCTCATCCCTTGAAATACGGTCCACCGGCAAAATCACCGGCACCATAACCACCCAAACCCTTTTGGTTGAAACCGGCGGCGTTTATAATGGGTTGCTGAGCATGGGGGTAGTGGAGAAGTAGTAGCGTCGTCTATCCCCAATGTCATTTCCTTTGGTCTTAAAGATGTGTACACACAGTAGCTCTCGAGAGGGGCGGAGGGGTGTGTTAATGAATTGATGATAAACGCCGGTTAACACACCCCTGCCATCGCTCAATCCGGCGCGCCCCTCCTATGTTTGTTGTCATAATATAAGCAAATAAATTTGCATTATGAAGTGAGAAGGAATGAGAGCAGAGTGTGCCCCAAACAACCATTAAGGTATGTTGAGAGAGAGATGCTGCCTCATTCCTTTTTACTCTTTGGAGTTTGAACAGAATGTAAGGAATATTGCTTTGCGATATATCCAGGATATCCGGCAGGAGAAAAGACGAAGAAGAGTTTTCACTTTAATATTATTCATATTAAAGCACAGTGATGACAAACATTTTAAAACAGGTAGTAGGTATTGATGTAGCACAGGATGAGCTGGTAGTATCCCTTGGCAGAATGGACCAAAATGTGCAAATAACCATTTATGCATTCAAGCAATTTGCCAATAAGCTATCCGGCTTCAAGGAGCTTGAAAAATGGGTTAAAAAGCATACGGATCAACAGGTAACCGTACGTTATGTAATGGAAGCTACAGGTATTTACCACGAGAAGCTGGCTTATTACTTAACAGACCAGGGACATGAAGTAAGTATAGTGCTACCCAACAAGATCAGTAACTATATGCGCACGCTGGATACCAAAACAGTAACCGATAAAACCGCATCTCAGGCAATTTGCCAGTTCGGCCTGGAAAGAAAACATGAAGTATGGCAGCAACCTAAAAAGATTTTTCGTGACCTTAAACAACTTACACGTGAACGTGACCAGATCATTGCAGAACGTACAGTAAGTAAGAACCAGCTACATGCCGAACAAGCTGAAGCTTTTCCGAATGATAAAAGTATAAGCAGGCTTAAGCAACGCATTCAGTTATGTAACAGTCAGGAAAAAGAGATCAAAGAAGATATAGCGGCCATTATTAAACAGGATAAAGAGCTGGCTGAGCGGATAACTAATGTAGCTACTATACCCGGAGTAGGTAAACTTACGGTAGTAATATGCATTGCGGAAACCAACGGATTTGATCTTGTTGAAAACAAAAGACAGGTTACCAGCTATGGAGGGCTGGATGTTGAGGAGAAAGAATCAGGCACATCAGTAAAGAAGAAACCGAAGATTTCCAAAAAAGGAAACCGGCATTTACGTAAAGCAATGCATATGCCTGCGTTAACCGCCATAAGATACGATGACCGGTTTAGAGCAATATATGCCAGGCTTGTATCAAAACACGGCATCAAAATGAAAGCCGCAGTAGCAATACAGCGAAGACTATTGGAACTGATATATACTTTGTGGAAAACAAACGAGAAATATGAGAAAAACCATATCCATCAATCCATTGAAAACACTCAAGTCGTATAAAGGGTTAGGGCAGCCATTAATAATGAACTGCCCTAAACAGGCTGGCATAAAGCCGCCTTAAGAAAACAAAATTAAAAATTATTTGATAATTAACACAGAATCTCTCTAGAGGGGAACAAAAAAGCAGCGACGCAATCATGCGTCTTAACGATGCTTCAGGGCTCCCCAATGGCGCCGTCTCAGCAAGTAAAACTTACAGCTGCAGTGCAAGCTGATCGCCTGGCCCGGCCTCTTTTTCTTCCCGTTGTTTCGGCACAATATCACCAAAATTCGATAGCGAAATCCCCAGCAACCGGATGCGGGTATTGTCGTCTGGATTGGTGGCCGCCATCAATTGTTTTGCCGTATTACTTATCGTCTCCAAATCATTAAAAGCCGTGGTGAATGATTGGTTTCGGGTGATTTGTTTAAAATCGCTGTATTTTACTTTGAGGGTGAGCGTGCGGCCTTTTAGTTCATATTTAAGCAAACGATTGTGAACCACCTGTGCAATTTTATCCAATTCGGCTTCCATTTCGGGCAGGGTGGTAAGGTCATAAGCGAAAGTGTCCTCTGCACCTAACGATTTGGTTTCGCGGTGGGGTTGTACTTCCCGATTATCAATGCCCCGTACTATCTGGTAGTAAAAGCGGCCGGGCTTGCCAAAATGCCGTACCATTTCATCCTCGGTTAGTTTTTTAAGGTCGGCGCCGGTATGCAGGCCCATCTGCTTCATTTTTTGAGCGGTGACTTTGCCTACACCAAAAAACTTTTCTACCGGCAATTGCTCCATAAAGCTTTCTATGCTTGATGGGCCAATAAACTTCAATCCATCGGGCTTGTTAATGTCCGAAGCAATTTTGGCTACAAATTTATTGATGGATACACCGGCGGATGCCGTAAGGTTAAGTTCATCCTTTATTGCTTGTTTTATTTGTTTGGCTATGTCAATTGCCGAGCCGATGTTGAGCTTATCGTTGGTAACGTCGAGGTAGGCTTCATCTAAAGATAATGGTTCAATCAGGTCGGTATACCGGCTGAAGATCTCCCTGATGTGTTGCGATACTTCTTTATATGCAGCAAACCTTGGCCGCACAAACAGGGCATCGGGGCAAAGCTGTAATGCCCTTTTGGACGACATTGCCGAGCGCACCCCAAACTTACGCGCCTCGTAACTCGCCGTAGCCACTACCCCACCCCGCCCCTGTGGTAAACCACCGACTACCAGCGGCTTGCCACGATATTCAGGAAAATCCCGCTGCTCAACCGATGCGTAAAATGCATCCATATCAATATGGATAATTTTGCGGATGATTTGTGTGGGTTGGTTTTGCATGGATACTTTTGTGGGCGGTTATACAGAGGTATTCCAAATGTAAATATAGCAAATAGTAATTTTTACTGGTCTTGTTGCTGCCTGAGTTGGCGGCAGGCCGACGGACTCAATTTTATAACTCAGATAGTTTTTAAGTTAAGAACGAGGATTAATACTATCTTTAAACATTCAATTATACCTTCATGAAAAGACGCTCTTTTGTAAAATCAACCCTAATGGGTGCTGTAACTGCAACCGTTTTACCCGCTGTAAGCAACGCCAATGCCATGCATACCGAAGTACCGATAGAAGAATATTATGAACTCCGGGTTTATAATTTAAAAGACGCAAGCCAGCAAAATTTGGTGGAAGATTATTTGCAAAATGCATTAATACCAGCGTTAAATCGTCATACCATCAAACGGGCCGGTGTATTTACCGAGCTAAAGCCCGAAGGGCAAACTAAAGTATTTGTACTTATCCCTTATGTTTCTCCCTCCCAAATTGATAGGGTTCAAAACCTGATTAGCGGCGATAAAGACTATATTGCCAAAGCCGCTGCTTACCTTAATGCGCCTGTCACTGCGCCTGCTTATGACCGTATAGAAAGTTCCCTTTTAAAAGCATTTCCTCATACGATACTCGCTACGGCCTCCGAAAAGAAGCCGCGTATTTTTGAATTACGCCAGTACCAGAGCGCCAGCGAAGCCGCAGGTAAAAAAAAGATAGAAATGTTTACCGGCCAGGGCGAAATAGATATTTTTAAACGCCTTGGTTTCAACCCTGTTTTCTGGGGCGAAACTGTGATTGGTCCCCAGCGGCCCAACCTTACCTACATGATCACCTTTGATGACCTGCCCGCTAAAGATGCCCATTGGAAAGCCTTCGGCAGCGACGCTCAATGGAAAAAAATAAGCAGCGTGCCCGAATATGCGGATGCCCTGCTTGTCAGCAAAATAACATCAACTATGCTGGTGCCTACGGCTTATTCGCAGATATAGACAGCCTTAAGCTACCTAAATTTGAAATTTGCCCCCAAGTTACTGTGTGTGTGTGCATCTTTATACGAGATAGTAATTTTGAAAAGCCACTCCGTTAGGAGTGAAATGTCGGTAGAATAATTAAGCCCCCCTTTTTTTCGTGCCGTAGGTACGGAACTAACCGCCCAGTTTGGCTATTCATTTATCAATGCTCATTTGACTTGAAAAGTTCAATAGTGACGTACCTACGGCACGGGAAGATATTTTTGATCTATTTCTACCGACATTAAACCCCGCTGGGGTTTTTCCAAAACATAAATACATAGTATCCACCCCGAGAGGCGATCTCCCTTAAGCTTTTTCCATAGCTTTTAATACTGAGATAGGTGGCCCTTAATGGCATACAAGAATTCTTGATAAATATTGCTGCAACTTGGTAGCGTCTACGAGGCATTGCACCTTTGTTTAGCAGATATTAGGCCCCCCGCAGAGGCTACCAGGTTGTAGAACAAAATGATCAAATGTATCTTTTGCCCCATAGGGCTATCCTTCTATCACTATATCTCCGGGGCGTTTATTCATAACTGTATTTAGGATTGCTAAAAACAGCCTTAATACATAAACTACCAGTTTAAAAAAAATTAACTGGTTGAAAACAATTTTGTCATTCAATAGTAATCATTAATCAATCGATTAACGATTTAGCCCTAACCTTCTTTGACTAATCAATCGTTTGATTAATTTTGTGCCGTTAAAACAATGGACAAAGATAAAATAGACAAAAAAGACCACATTCTTGACGTCGCCGAACGCGTGTTTGCCGACTATGGATTTGATGGAGCTTCTACCCGGACAATTTCGGGCGAGGCCGGTGTGAATATGGCTATGCTCAATTACTATTTCGGTTCAAAGGAAGGTCTTTTCCTGGCAATCTTTGAGCGTAAGATCTCGTCGTTCCGCACACTGCTTCAAAATATAGGTAATGACGACAGCATGACCGCGTGGTGCAAGCTTGATAAATGTATTGACAATTACGTAGAGCGCATTATTGTGAACAACTGCTTTCAAAAGCTCATCAGCCGCGAAATATCGATGAACAAACGCTGGGGGCTTACCGATAAGATCATCGAAATATTGATGGTAAATGTTGTCGAGATCAGGAAGATAATTGAAGAGGGCGTTAATAATGGCAGTTTTTATAAAGACATTGATGTTCCCATGGTGATAGCAACCATATTCGGCACCAAAAATTACGTCATCAATATGCCGCAGTTATCATCCCTGATATTAGGCCATGATGTTCGCGATGAAAAATTTATGGAAGAAGAGCTGAAGCCCAGGATTAAAGCATATATGAAAAGACTTTTAAAAGCTTATTTAGTAAATGAACATGACAACTCAAAATAATAAAACCAACCACCTTAAACTGTTGAAACATACAGTTAGCGCGTTTTGGAGGTATGGTACCGCCTTCGCGGTATCAGGTTTGCTGCTTGCAGGAACAGCTGCTGCCCAGGACCGCACCATCACTTTAGACGAGGCCATTAAGCTGGGCCTTGATAACAGCAAGGTATTAAAATTATCGCAGGCCAAAATTGACCAGGCGGTATCGCAATACAACCAGGCTAAAGACCAGGCTTTGCCAACCGGTAAAGTGAGCTACGGTTACAACCATGCCGAAATACCTGCCAATAAGCTTTCGCTTGGCGAAAGCAGCTTTAATTTACCCAACAGGGCCGATGCTTACTTAGGCATACTATCGTTAAGCGAAGTGCTTTATGCCGGTGGCAAATACAAATATGCCCGCGAATCGACAGATTTACTTACACAGGTTGCCCGTTTGGATGTGGTTAATGATAAAGACCAGATCACCTACGATATCATCAACTCATACTATAACCTATATAAAGTATTGCAAAGCAAAAAAGTAGTAGCGCAAAATTTAACTACTATTGATGCTCAGATCAAACAATCGCAAAGGTTTTTTGAGCAGGGTTTGGTTACCAAAAATGATGTGTTACGGTTTCAGCTGCAACGCTCAAATGTCGAGCTGAATGGCATCGACCTGGAAACCAATCGCCGTATCATCAACTATAGCCTGAATGTTTTGTTAGGCTTGCCCGAAGGTACCCAGCTTAATATAGATCAGATAACCGAGGCTGACAGGCCTGTTGCTCCTTTAAGCAACTACCTTGATTCGGCTTATGCAAGCCGTGTTGAATTGCAGCAGGCAGATTTACATGGCAAAGTTGCCGAAACCAGCATCAAAAACATAAAGGCCAACACATTGCCAACTTTAGCGGCATCAGGAAGCGCCTATTATGTGGATGTAAACTCGAACCCGATTCCTAAAAGCGGGCAGTTTATTACTCCAATATCAGTTGGCTTAACCCTTTCCTGGAACTTTGGCAACCTGTGGACAAACAAAAACAAGGTTACCGAGGCTAAAATTCAGCGCGAGCAGGTAACCATAAACAAAAGCATTACGGTTGACCGCATTAAAAACGAAGTGAACCAGAATTACCAAAACTGGACAATGGCTTTGGATAAAATTAAGCTTTTACAAACTTCGATTGAGCAAGCGGGCGAAAATAATAAGATCCTCGAATCAAAATACAAAAGTAATATAGCATCAGCTACCGATAGGGCCGATGCCGAAACATTGCTTTACCAGGCACAGATAAACCTGGAGTTAGCTAAAGCCGATGCAGGCCTGGCTTACTATACTTTACTAAAATCAACAGGAAAAATTAACAACAAATAATACTTAAACCAGATAATAAGATGGCACAGGCACAAGAAACTCAGGAACAGGAACCAAAAAAGAAACCAAATAAAGTTATCCCTATCATATTAGGTGTATTGCTTGTTGGTGGTATCATTTTCGGTATCAAAGAATACATATACTACGGCAAACACATCGATACAGATGACGCCCAGATTGATGGCGATATAAGCCCGGTAGTAGCCCGCGTAGGCGGATACGTTGATTCTATTTATTTTGAAGAAAACAGCCACGTTACAGCTGGCCAAACTTTGGTAAAAATAGACGACCACGATTACAAAATAAAATTAGAGCAGGCACAGGCAGCACAGGTTGGCGCAAGTGCGGGCATCAATGTTAACCAATCGCAGATTTATGCTACGCAGGCAAATTCGTCAAGTGCAAGGGCGCAGGTTGAATCAAATGCGGCCCGTTTAGATAAAGTGCAGAAAGATTATGCACGTTATGCCAACCTGATAAAGGATGGATCGGTAACACAGCAACAATTTGACCAGGCCAAGGCCGATCTGGATGTGGCAAAAGCTAACCTTAGGGCATCTCAAGACCAATACAAAGCAGCGGTTGAGCAAATTGGCACCACCCGCAGCCAGTTAAAAGTTACCAACACCGGTGTAACCCAGAAACAGGTTGATATTGATTATGCAAAGCTGCAACTAAGCTATACCACTATCAAGGCGCCATCAAGCGGGTTAGCCGCTAAAAAGAGCGTACAGTTGGGTCAGTTGGTACAGGCGGGGCAAACATTGTTTAGCATTGTAAATGATAACAGTTTATTTATAACTGCCAACTTTAAAGAAACACAGCTTACCGACATGAAAAACGGACAAAAAGTTGAAGTTGAGGTTGATGCTTACCCTGATTTAAAAATTGAGGGCGAGGTTTACAATTTTTCGCCGGCAACAGGCGCCAAGTTTTCATTATTGCCCCCTGATAATGCCACCGGTAACTTTGTAAAGGTTGTACAACGCGTACCCGTTAAAATTAAAATAACCGCCGACAAGGCAACTATGGATAAATTACGCCCTGGGATGAGTGTAAGTGTTTCTGTAATTAAATAATAACACAATGGCTGAAACAGGCTTTAGAAAATGGATCATCACGATAACTGTGATCACAGCCTCATTATTGGAGCTGATTGATACCACTATTGTGAACGTTTCGCTGCCCAAAATACAAGGTAACCTTGGCGCAACCCTCGAGGATGTGGCCTGGGTGGTTACCGGGTATGCCGTGGCAAACGTAATTATACTGCCCATGTCGGGCTGGCTGGGCAGCAAATTCGGACGAAAAAACTACTTTATTACGTCGATAATTGTATTTACCATAGCGTCATTTTTATGCGGTAATGCAACCAGCCTTAACGAGCTTGTGCTGTTTCGTATTTTGCAGGGTTTGGCAGGTGGTGGTTTAATATCAACATCACAGGCTATTTTGATAGAAACCTGGCCCCGCGAACAAATTGGCACCGCTACAGCCCTTTTTGGCTTAGGTGCGGTAGTAGGCCCAACCGTAGGGCCAACTATTGGCGGTTATATTACCGAGCACATGAACTGGCGCTGGATATTTTATGTAAATATACCTGTAGGCGCAATGGCCGCTTTTTTAGCCTATACCTATGTTAGGGAAACGCCAAAGGAAGCAAAAGGAAAACCGATAGACTGGTGGGGCATTGCCTTGCTGGCGGTGGCCGTAGGCAGCCTGCAAACTATATTGGAAAAAGGCGAATCGGAAGATTGGTTTGCCACACCTTATATAACGGTGTTAACCATAAGCGCCATTTTAGGTTTAATACTTTTTATATGGCGCGAAATGAGCATCGATTACCCTATTGTTAACTTTTCCATATTGCGGCACCGCAGTTTTGCAGTAGGTATGTTCACCTCGTTCGTACTGGGTTTTGGATTGTACGGCTCGGTGTTTGTGTTCCCGGTATTTTGCCAGAATTTATTGGGGTTTGACGCGCAGCAAACCGGCGAAATTTTGTTTCCCGGCGGGTTATGTACCATTGTAATGATGCCTTTTATAGGTAAAATGCTTAATAAAGGTATCCCGGCCCAGTTTATGGCTACCGCCGGCATGTTCTTGTTTTTTGTGTTTACCACTATGCTCAGCAACTCTACCCTGGCTATGGGTACCCACAATTTCTTTTTACCGTTAATGATACGTGGCGTAGGCATGGCCTTGTTATTTGTGCCCTTAACTACCCTGGCCATTGCCGACCTGAAAGGGCCCGAAGTGGGGCAGGGAACGGGCTTAAACAATATGATGCGCCAGCTTGGCGGTTCATTTGGTATTGCTACGCTAACTACTGTTATTCACATACGCCAGGGCGTACACCGTAACAACCTGTTAACAAATATTACAGCAACCAACCCCGCGCTCATTGACAGGGTTAATAACTCGATACATGCCTTCATGGCCAAAGGGCACTCGTTAATTGATGCTACCCGGATGGCATACGGCGCTATTGAAGGTGCTTTAACCAAACAGGTGCTGTTATTAACTTATGACGATGCTTACTGGATATCGGGCCTGGTAATGTTATTTTCAATCCCGTTGCTATATCTGCAGCCATTCAAGAAATCAAACGCCAAAATGCCGGTAGACGCGCATTAATCTGATACGATAAAAGCCGTTCCACTATTACCTGGAACGGCTTTCCCCAAAAAAAATTAACAATTAAAATTTAATAACTCTCCCCGAGATACAATTGATTTTCAATAAAAAATAAGTGTAATCGAGGTTTGTTTAATCTTAGGCATAAATTTAGAAGTTTTTAATTAACAAACGCAAATTTTATTAAGTAATAAACTGTTATTTATGAAAAAAGCATGAAATTTTTAAATCTCATGCTTTTTTTATGCTCATATATTGTTGATGGCTAAAAAATAACCTTGCCGGTAGCGGTAACCAACGATGCTATACGTACAGCATCAAAAATGCGCTCCTCGGTAGTTGCTAATTTTATCAGCGAATCTTCATGGGCGTTTACGCACATTTCGCAGCCATTTACAGCCGAAACCGCCAGGCTCATCAACTCAAAAAACTCTTTCCCGGTAACAGGCTTCATCATCAGCTGCATGCGGATGCGTGCTGGAATCTGGGTATATTTTTCTTTTTGCGTAAAATGCCTAAACCTGTAAAATACATTATTTGAGGCCAGCAACGATGCGCAGCCCACAGCCTCGCCAATTTCGGCAGCGGTAGCTTCCTGTATTTCGGCGTATTTGGTAAAGTAATTGGTAAGCGGCGTGTTGTTGTTATTAACCGCGATGCTTAAACCCAACAGGGCACATTCCTTGGCGGTTAAATGAGCCGATGTAAGCGTGCTTGTAAAATTCAGCTTCAAATCGCGTAAATAGCGCGATTCACCTTTTTCTAACAGTGTAAGGCTGGTGGTACGGTAATCTTTATCTAATCCAATACTTTCCAGTATTTCCTGGATCACTTCGGTACTTTCGTTCATGGTGTTTTGTTTTTATGCTTAAAGAGAAGGCTTTGATACCATTTTGATATTAATTTTTAAGGGCTTGTTCTCCACTGTCATGCTGAGGCACGAAGCATCTATTGTCTGCCATGCATTTTGCATTCGCATGGTTCCAGCAGACGTTTCTTACTACCTTTAACCTATCCAATTTTCCTGTCATCCTGAGGTACGAAGGATCTATCAGCTATGCAAGACCGATAGTAAAGTTCGCGAACAGATGCTTCGTACCTCAGCATGACAGTTTTTTATTGTGTGTGATTTCAACCGCCCATCGTTGGTGTTGTCACCAATAATCAACTTATAAAAAATCCCCGCACAATAATTAACTGTACGGGGAACATATGTTGTAGGGGGAATTAAACGGTAAGTGTTTCCTGGCCTTTTTCCCAGTTGCATGGGCAAAGTTCGTCGGTTTGTAAACCATCCAGTACACGTAAAACTTCTTTAACGTTACGGCCTACGCTTAAATCGTTAACAGATACCCAACGGATAATGCCGGTAGGATCGATGATGAAGGTAGCACGGTAAGCGATTTTTTCGGTTGGCTCTAATATGCCCAAGTCTTCGGCCAATGATTTTGAAGTATCGGCAAGCATCGGGAATTTCAAATCGCGCAGGTCGTCATGATCGCGTCTCCAGGCAGCGTGTACAAATTCCGAATCGGTAGAAGCACCAATTAAACGGGTTTCGCGGTCGCGGAACTCGCCATAGTTTTTATTGAACTCAGCAATTTCAGTTGGGCATACAAAAGTGAAATCTTTTGGCCACCAGAACATTACTGTCCAAACGTTATCATCATTCACCAAATACTCAGAAGTAAGTGTTTCAAACTCTTTACCTTTTTCAAGGCTAACTACGGCCGTTTTAGAAAACTGGGGGAATTTTTGTCCTATCGTTAACATAAGTGTCTTTTTATTATTATTTATGCAAATATACTGATTTAAAAGTCAGCCTTCCATTCTAAAAATCTATACTCTATAGATTTTATTGATAGTTTAGTTTAACATTATCTAAAAGGGCCTTCCGTAGTTAAATCTGCCCGGTTAACAAATATTTTGGCATCAGATTAAAATATCTATATTGGTATCATGAAAACCAAACCTATTCTGATCATAATTGCGATTGTTGTGCTGCTGATTTGCAGCTTTTTATTTATCCGGGGCAAATACCTGAGCAAACCCGAGAAGGGCGAAATAACGCAGTTTTTGAATGCTTTTAACGCGCAAATAAAAGCCGGCAACATTGATTCGGCCAGCGCTTATTTTGAAGACAATCAAAAAAGTAAACTGGTAAGGGTATTGTTAAGCGTACTTACCAATAAAACCAATACCGGCGGTAAGAAGAAGCCCATTTTTACGGTGAGTTTAAATACCGAAGATGCCCTGATAAAATTGACAAATCCCGAGTTTGCTACTGCAACGATAGCTGCCACTTTTAAGAATGCTAATCTGCCGGAAGAAAAATCGACCTTAACGTTTACCATCCATAAAATGGATGACAAAAACTACAAAATAACCCAGGTAAATGCGCTTGGCTTTGTGAAGGATTATGTGACCTACCAGGCAAAAGTATATAACAAAATTACGCCCGAAAAAGATATTTATAGTGCTATTACACTTGCCGCATTTAAAACGGCCGAAAAGTTAAAAACGAAGTACGATAGTGTAATATGGTTTGATCATGTTAATAGCAAAACATTCTTTTACGTAGTAAAAGGTAAATTCCCGGTTGATTTCTATAACCCAAATCCATATAAAACAAAACACGACGAGTTTAAAATGGGACTTCTAAATCCTGACCTTAAAGAGATAATCCCGGTTGAATATGATTTGATACACAATGTTGGTGGCACTGTAGATGGTTTAATTGAAGTTGAAAAAGGTGGTAAAAAAGGTCTGTATAACATTGATGGTAAATTAATTGCTGATGCTGATTACGACGATATTTATCCGTTAAAAACCGGTGAGAATTTAGCAGTATTGAAAAACGGCGAAGGCTTCTTCTATCTGAAGGGGGATACCTCGATATCTGATAAGATAACGGATTTTAAAATTGCCGACGCGATAACTCAAATTAAAACTTTTGGCGAATCCTATGAATTATCAGAAAAGAGCTCAAAAAATATTATGGAGTACAATTCGCGGGATTGGTCAACCTCGATCATTATATCGCCATCCTATCTTGCCAACCTGCAGCTGTTGCCCCGGTTTATAGATTTTCCTAACCCGCTACGAAAATTATCAGGAACCGAATCTGAGGAAATGCAGGATGGCAGCGGGTCGATAGCCGTTTCATTTGATGGTGCAGGTAAAGAAGAAAGTGCTGATAATTGGTTCCAAAGCGTTTATTATACTATTGCCAATGACTACTTAGGCGGTCGCGGAGGGCTTTACCGAAGTAAAAATGTGCTTGTAGTTGATAAAAAGCGCAACCAAATATTGGGCTTTAATGCGGATTTAAGCTTAGGAGAAGAGGAAAGTACCGGCAACCTGACCGGCGATTGCCGCGAATACTCGATTAAAGCACTTAACGATTCATTGTTTGAGTTTAAAACAACATCTGATATCGGGGTGAGATTACAAGGTGAGGCCGTCAGTATTGACGAGGGCAGATTGTATCATTACCTGCAAGTAAAGGGGGGCAAATTTGTAGCGTTGGAATCAAAAAGGGTATTCCCTACACAATATGTAAAGCTTGACGATTCATACTTACAGGCTTGTTACACTTTGGGTTTTGGAGTATATCCGGACAGAAAAACCAAAACGGTAGATCACCTCACTAAGGAAATGCTAAAGTATATGAAAAATGAGATCTACGCTTCTTATAAATACAGGTTTAAAGCTAAAGAATGGAGTGATGTTTTTGAGTATCGTTTCCAGTCGGCCGATACAACAAAGAATGCAAATGTTGATGATTCGCTTACTGTTATCGATAAATACAACATCGCATTTATTAACAACAAGCTAAACGAAAAACCATTAAATATTAAAAAGATCAACGCTTTAACTTCCAGATGAGTATTACCGCAAGGCTATTAAGATACTTTGCTTTTATATGGATAGCCATTTTAAGCCTGGGTACCTTTTATGAGAGTTTTGCGCATAATCATGCTTTCTTTTTGGGTTTTAAACAGGCAGCTATTAAAACAGGCTGGTACATGCCGGCATTTTATTGCCATATTTTTGCCAGCAGCATTATATTACTGGTTGGCTTTTTCCAGTTTTCAAAAACAGTATATACCAACCGGCGGCTACATAAGGTATTAGGGAATATATATATCATTGGCGTATTGTTTATAGCCGCGCCCGGGGCCTACGTGATGACCCTGTTTGTTGGCCGGGGCACGGGTGTTTTTATATCGTTCCTGGTACAAAATACGCTTTGGGTAGTTTCAACTGTGCTGGCATTCACCCTCGTTAAAAAAGGGAATATTGATGAACATGTTAAAATGATGCGCCGTAGCTACGGGCTTGCCTTTGGTGCGGTAACCCTAAGGTTTTATATCCTGCTTTTCCACGTTTTTGGCAACGGGGTAAACTTTGATAACAATTATATCATCATCGCTTTTTTAAGCTGGGTGCCAAATTTGGTACTGGTGGAAATGATTAATATAAAAGAAGCGAAGCCCCAGCCCCCTAATCCCCTGAAGACGAAGCCCCCCAGCCCCCTGAAAGGGGAGCTTTTTGATTAGCAGAAAGGCCTGGCGTTTCGCACCAGGCCTTTCTGTTTTTTGCTTCTCCGCTGTTGTTCCCCCTTCAGGGGGTTAGGGGGCTTCACCTATAGAATAAACTTCGTGCTCAGGAAATTAGATTCGTTGTCGTTTACAATGTCATTAATGATCTGTTTGTTCGCATCGTTCATTTTGGTAGCCACTAACGAACGGATGGAGAAAGCCCTTAACGCGTCATGTACCGAAAGGGTGCCCTCGGCACTATCTTTACGACCGGTGAAAGGGAATACATCCGGGCCGCGCTGGCACTGACTGTTGATGTTTACCCGGCTTACCAGGTTCACAAACGGATCTATCAGCGAGGAGATCTCTTTGGCATCGTTACTAAATATGCTCACCTGCATACCATGCGGCGAATCTATCTGGTACTCAATAGGCTCCTCTATTGATTCAAACGGAACAACCGGAATTACCGGGCCAAACTGCTCTTCGCGGTACAGTTTCATTTTTTCATTAACCGGGTATACGATGGCAGGGTAAAAGAATGAGGCCACCGTTTCGCCGCCGTTTTCGTTAATTACTTTTGCCCCATTGGCGATAGCATCTTCAACAATATCGGTAAGGTAAGCTGGCTTATGCGGCTCGGGCAAAGGCGTAAGTTTTACGTCTTTATCCCAGGGCAAGCCAAACGGCAATTTAGCAACGGCTTCGCTCAATAGTTTCAAAAACTCGTCGGCTACATCTTTTTGAACAAATATCATTTTTATGGCCGTACACCGCTGGCCGTTAAACGATAATGCGCCTAAAATGCATTCGCTTACTGCTAAAGAGAGGTCGGCGTTTTTGGTTACGATGGCGGCGTTTTTGGCATCCAAACTTAATACCGCACGCAAACGGTTTATTTTGGGGTGCCGTTTTTTAAGGTCATTGGCTACCTTGCTTGAGCCGATAAAGGCCAGTACATTTACTTTGCCCGAAGCCATCAACCCTGGTGTTACCACAGAACCCCGGCCATAAATGGTGTTCACCACGCCCTTAGGGAACGACTCCTGGAAAGCCCGTAACAGTGGGTAATGTAAAAGTGTACCATGCTTTGGTGGTTTAAAAAGTATGGTATTGCCCATAATAAGGGCGGGGATTAATGTGGTGAAAGTTTCATTCAACGGATAATTAAACGGCCCCATGCACAGCACCACACCCAACGGCGAGCGGCGAATCTGGGCAATCAACCCCTCGGCCATTTCAAACCGCGACGACTGGCGGTCGATATCTTTAAGCGCATCGATGGTTGCATTAATGTACTCGATGGTGCGGTCAAACTCTTTGGCCGAATCGCCATAGGATTTACCTATCTCCCACATCAGCAGTTTTACCACCAGGCTGCGCTGTTCGCTCATCTTGTAAATAAAGCGCTCCATGCATTTAATACGGTCGGCAATGCTCATGGTGGGCCACTCGCCCCGGCCATTGTCATAGGCTGCAATCGCGGCATCTAATGATTCAAAGGCTTCCTTTTCGGTACAAACGGGGTAGGTTCCAATTAGCTTGCGGGCAAAGTTGCCATCGGCATCAAAAAAGCCAATTGGCGAGTATACTTCGTTTACTTCGCCATCCCATGGTTTCATTTCGCCATCGCTCAGGTATTCACGCTGGTGTACTTCTTCTGTCTGAAACCCAAAGCCAATCTGGCTTTCGGGCACAAATATCGAAGTTATCTGGTCTTTAAAACTCATATTCTATAGGTATTAGATTTTTATAAAGGTAAAAAAAGCCTGCTTTTATAAGCAAGCTTTTTTATGGTCGATAAGCAGAATTACGAAATTTGTAATTCAGGCACTCTCTTTATATAATACCATACCTGCGTGATAAAAAACACCGTCTTTAAAATCACCTTCGGCTACAAAGCCGGTATCATCCAGGTATTCAACGTGGTTGCCTAACCTGTTATAGTAACCGGTATAAGCGCTTTTTATATCGCCGCGCGCTTCATCGTAACGACCGTTTGGTAAAAATTCATGGCGTATATAACCGTCTTTGGTTACCCAAACGCCTATATGCTCGTTATTTTTTGTTGTTAAAAACCAGTTGAGGTTGTTAATTCTTTCCATGTTTCCAAATCGTTTTGTACCGATGCTATTTTTTGGTGGGCCAGTTGGTAGGCATCCTCACCTAAAAATAAATTCAATGGGGCATCGGGTTGGTTTGCAATTTTTATCATCGCAGCCGCTGCTTTTTCAGGATCACCGGCTTGTTGCTGGTCCATCTGATTTTGGTGCAGGTTTTGCGAGTCGCGTACATTTTGGTAAGCATCAATCGGGTTTTTAGGGACAATCAGCGATCCTTCTGAAAGGAAGTTGGTACGGAAGTATCCCGGCTCCACAATGGTTACTTTGATGCCAAATGGTTTTACCTCGGCATCTAAAGCTTCAGAGAAGCCATTTACAGCGAATTTGGTAGCACAGTAAACCCCAAACCCCGGATAGCCACCAACAAAACCACCTATTGATGATATATTGATAATATGACCTGATTGTTGTGCACGCAGGTAAGGCAATACTTTGCGGATGATGTTTAATGACCCGAACACGTTTACATCAAAGTTGTCGCGGGCCTCCTGGTCGGTTGTTTCTTCCAGGCCGCCCAGCATGCCGTAGCCGGCGTTGTTAACTACCACGTCTATTTTACCAAAAGTGCTGATGGTTTTTTCGATAGCCTGCTGAACGCTTTCTTCACTTTTGATGTTAACCGCAAGGGGTAAAAACGCATCGCTGGTTATGCCTACCGCGTTTTCAAGGTCGCTGATGTTTCTTGATGTAGCGGCTACTTTATAGCCTTCACTTAATAGCTTTTTTACAAGGGTAAGTCCCAGCCCTTTTGAGGCGCCGGTTACAAACCATATATTTTGATTGCTCATGATTGTTTTGATTTATTGGGTGATTTCACTGAGTGTTAAATGATTTCACCGGTTAATTATTTGTGTTAATTATCTTGTTTGCCCAAGGGGCCTAATCACCAGTTCGTTGACAGATACATTGCCGGGTTGGCCGATGGCGTAAATTACTGCATCTGCTATAGCGTCTTCGTCCATTTTAGGCATGTTTTTAAGGTTGCCGTACAGGGCTTTTATCTTTGGGCTGGTAATATCATGCCCCAGTTCGGATTGCGTTGCGCCCGGGAAAATAGTGGTTACCTTAATGGTTTGTGCCACTTCTTCGCGTAGGGTTTCCATAATGGCCTTTACCGCGAATTTAGTTGCGGAGTACACACCAATACCAGGAGATGTTTTGATACCGCCAACGGACGAGGTTGCCAGGATATGGCCCTGCCCGCGTTGCAGCATGTGTGGCAACACAGCATTAATGCCATATAGCACCCCTTTAATATTGATGTCGATCATCCGGTCCCACTCATCAACCAGGCCTTCCTCAAAAAAGGATATGGGCATAATGCCGGCATTGTTCCACAACACATCTACATGGCCAAACTTGTCGATAGCCTGTTGGATAAGGTTATCCAGATCGGCACGTTTGCTTACATCAGTTGGTATATAGATGGCATTGTCGCCTATTTCGGCAACTATGGCCTTTAGCTGGTCTTCCCGGCGGGCGGCCAATACAACTTTGGCACCAAGCGCGGCCAACTTTTGGGCAGCAACGGCACCAATCCCGCTGCTGGCGCCGGTTATCACTATAACTTTGTTTTTAATATTTTCCATCGTTATTGTTTTTAGGCACATGTAAGCACTTAAAAATCAGTGGCGCAGGTAGTATTCTCCCATTCGTGAATTTCCTTATACAAGCCGTCCAGTTTAGTGAGAGCGCGGTTATATGCGTCGCCACCCAACAGCAAACGGAGCGGCGGATTTTCTTCATAAACCACGTTGATGATGCTTGCAGCCGCTTTTTCAGGATCGCCTGCCTGCTGGCCATTCATGCTCAGGTATTTGCAGTGCGAGTGCCTTACATCTTCATATTCGGCAATAGGATTTTGGGTAACTGTTAACGAATCGGCGGTAAGAAAGCTGGTGCGGAACGCGCCCGGAGCTACTACCGTAACTTTGATACCCAACGACTTAACATCCAGAGCCAATACTTCCGACAGGCCAATTACTGCCGATTTGGCCGCTGCGTATACCGCCCACCCTGTGCCTCCTGTAATACCTGCTATCGATGCGATATTTATAATATGCCCCGAGCGCTGTTTACGCAGGTAAGGCATCACAAACCTGATTACGTTGAGGGTAGCAAATACATTTACATCAAAAGCCGAGCGGGTTTCGGCATCGGTAAGTTCCTCAATAGCACCGCCAATGCCATAGCCGGCATTGTTAATAACCACATCTATCCGGCCAAATGTTTCATAAACATGTTGCAACGCCAGTGATACGCTGCTCTCATTAACCAGATCAACCTGTAAGGGTAAAAAATCAGCGCTGTTTGAACCAACGGCAGCTACAAGCTCCTGCTGGTTCCTGGAAGTGGCGGCAACAAGCTGGCCAGCATCCAGTAATTGTTTTACTAAACTGAGCCCGAACCCTTTGGAGGCGCCAGTGATAAACCATACTTTTTTGTTGTCCATAGTGTGTTTGTTTTTGATAAAACAAAGGTAATATGACAGCAAAAGGGAGTAATTACGCTATTCAAACCAATTATTACGAAATTCAAACATTTCTGAACCGTGATGGCGTAACCTGGGTTTGTTTTTTGAAAAAGTTATTGAAATGCGTTGGTTCCTCAAAACCCAGGCAGTAACCTATTTCAGAGATATTCCAATCCGTATGGCGCAGGAGGGATTTGGCTTCGCTCAGCAGGCGGTCGGCGATGTGGTCGGTGGTGGTTTTGCCGGTGGTTTCGCGGATGGCGCGGTTGAGGTGGTTTACGTGTACCGATAACCGTTGCGCGAAATCATTGGCCGACCGCAGGGCAAAGCGCTGCGAAGGCGTTTCTATCGGAAACTGCCTCTCCAGCAGCTCGGTAAATACCGATGTTATGCGTGATTTGGCATCGGCGTGTTTATAAACATTTTCGGATGGCTGGGTTTTTAATGCATAGTAGCACAATTCGGTTACATAATTGCGAATCAGTTCGTACTTGAAAGCGTAATCAGAAGCAATCTCATCCGTCATCTTACGAAACAGGCCCGTAACGTATTCATCCTGTGTACGATCAAGCTGGTACACCGGTTTGGCGTTAAGGCCGAACATGGGCAGTTCGCTCAAACCATTGCGAAACCGCTCCACAAAAAACTCCTCGGTAAAAATGCAGAAAAAGCCCGTGCGGTCGTCGCTCATGTGCTCAAACGTATAGGGCACAAGCGGGCTAAAAAACATGAGCGAAGTACCCGACAGCGTAATGCTTTTATCAGCATAATGGATAATGTTTTCGCCCCGCATCAGGCTTATCTTATAAAAGCTGCGGCGGCTGTAGGTAACCGGTTTGGCATTGGGGCCAATACAATCCTCAATTTTAAAAACATTAAAATGACCGATGTTTTGCTGCAGGTTATTGGGCAGCCAGTCGAATTTGTTTTTGTAAAAATCTTCAAGTGTTTCGGTAGTCATAATCAAAATTACAAAATTCAAACCACATGTCAAGTGGCGCCTTGAGTTTTACATTCAGATTACCCTGTTTCTGCCCCCCTGCCATACCCCTCGTAGCATCTTCGACTATCCTTTCACACACCTTCCGGGTACCTGCTACGCACCCTTAGCACACCAATGAACCCTTTATTGTATTTCGTGCTAAAACTCCGCCTCCTTTACATCATCCCGGTGTGGCTTCCTGAATTTTGCAGCGCTTTTTTTGATGTAGGTAAAAATATCATAGTCGCTCATTTTGCGTACCTGGGCGGCGGCGGGCCGGTACTGGTTAATGAAATGGTATAACGAATCGGATTGAAGGCCGGTGAGCTGGGCCACGCGCTCGTCGCTAAAGCGGCTATCTACATATTTGCCCTCCTCGTCGCGGATGAGCGCCTGTTTAAACCTGTAGGCATTGCTGTGTTTGTAGGTAAGCAGGGCAATAAACTGGCTGGGCACAATGGAAACGCCTGCCATGGGTATGGGCCCGACAGATGCGCCCGGCCTGATGATATCCGAAAACTTTGGCGGATGGCTGTTAAAATCCCGGGCAAACTGAATGCGGTTACTGATGGAATCTTTCACCCTATCGCGCCGGGCACTGATGTTTACCTGCTGCAGCTGGATAGTGGCTTGCTCCAACTGTACAATCACATCCCCGGTTGCTGCAGGGGCCACCGCCTGCTTAAACGATTTATAACCCTGTATTTTTACTTTTAACGTATCCCCCTGCCTGGCAACACCAATGCTGAATATGCCCTCCATGTCGCTTATGGCCGTGGAGTTTGTTGTGCTTACCAGCGCGCCGCTAATACGCAGGCCGGTTGCCTTATCGGTTACTATACCGTTTATTTTTTGCCCGTAGCCCGCAAGGCCGGTGCAAATAAAAAATATGATAAGCAGGTGCCGCATAGGTGGTGGTGGTAAGTTCTAAGTCATAAGCCCCAAATCTTAAGTCGAAAGTTCTGAGTCGAAAGGCATCTTTTTAAACTTTGTACTTAGGGCTTCCGACTCAAAACTTAGAACTTTATTAATGAGCTCCTTACAAATATAACCGGGCGGCGACTTTCGTGGATTGTGTTTAACATATTTTAACCAAACGCGCCTTGCATCACACAGGTTGTAAAAAACAATCAAACAAAGCGCCGTGCCTGCCAAAAGAAAAGCCGCGCACAATATATTTACCTACGTTGCCTGGTTTTGCGCTAATGCAAATATCTTGCGAAATAATTACCTGTTAGTAACCATACCGAAAGGGTACCGGTCTTTTATTACGGGCAAAGAGGACTTTGATTATTGCGGCTACAGTTTGTTGAAAACAACTCGACCAAAGGGAGGCAGACGCCGAGGAATACCAACAACCGGGAAGCACGGTATTTTAATATTCACTCGCCTTATAATTATTGAATATATATATTAATTTAGCATAGCTCCCGAATGTTATAACTCAGCCGGCTGGCATATGAAAGCGTTTCATTTATTACCTAAAATTATTGCTTATTAAATAATAATAACAATTTCAACCTAAGTACCATGACACATAAAACTGAACCCAAAAAAGATCCCTCAAAAACAGCCATCAGCCTTGAGCTTGCCAAAATCCGTATCGACAGGTGGCTAAATGCCATGCTGCAAATACCTGGCTTTAAAAAAAATCCGGAATCCATTCCACGGGCTCTTTATATCTCCTTTGCAGATATTACAGCAATACAAGAGGAATGTAAAAACTACTATAATGAAGACACGCTGGTTGGCATCAGGGTGTATTTCGGGATAGCCGGCGAAACAATGCCTACCTCGGCAACCCCCGACGATATGCGCGGGCTTATTGTACCTGTTTTAAAGGTTAACCATTCGGCACCGTATACTGATGCAGTACATAAGGATGCCAGTAATCCTGACCCGAACGATACCAATGTTTATGATTTTACATCACCCTGCCCTAAATATTGCGATCAACAAAGTGAATTGTATGTACCTGTTTCTTAGCTACATCATTTGTAAATGAATCATATATACGTTACGGTTATAGTGCCGGCAACTGTTTTGATACCCATAGGTACCGGTTTAATAAAAACTGTTTACAAAAACCAACCCTCAAAAACAATGCTGTTATACCTGCTATTTGCAGGTGTAACAGATGTTATTGAGCGAATAATGGGGTTGCATAACATCAATAATTTGCCGTTACTGCACTTTTATACCATTGCAGAATATTTATTTATACTCAGATTCTTTCAATTGTCCATAAACAAATCCGGAGTCTCCTGGATAATTTGGGCCTTATTTATTTTATTCCCTCTGTTGAGTGTGCTTGATTTTCTTTTTATACAAAACATATATGAATACAATTCTTATCCCAGGCCTATTTCTGCTCTAATTATAATTGGCTTGTGTATGTATTATTTTTTAAATTACAGTAATCAAGAAAATAAAACACCCTGGGTAACTATCCCCGTAAACTGGATTGTAACCGGTTTATTAATATACTTTTCCAGCTCATTCGCTTATTTTGCTTTTTTAAATCTCATTACTCAAAAAGCGAGTGACAATCTCTATTTCATTTTCGGAGGTATCCATGCTACCCTCGTACTACTGATGTACCTTATGGTGGCAGCTGGCTTTTTACAGGTAAAAAATGAAGGATAATATTTACGTTTTATTACTGATTAGCATGGGCGGCCTGTTCATGCTGGTAGTATCTTTTGTGCTTATTTTTATCCGCAACCAAAACAACCTGTTAAAAAAGCAACACCAATTACAACAGGCAGAACTTGCGCACCAGCAGGAACTGTTAAAAACCATCATCGTATCGCAGGAAGCGGAGCGTAAGCGCATTGGCCAGGATTTGCATGACGATGTTGGCACCGCCCTGTCAAACCTGCGCATCACTATCGAAATGTTTAATAATGTGGCTACAACCGGCAGCGGTGAATTTTCAAGCACCTGTAAATATCAGATAGATAAAATTGTACAGGATGTAAGGCATATCTCGCATAACCTGTCGCCGCCCGGTCTTGAACTGTATGGCTTTATGGGGACTTTAGAAGACCTGGCCGAGTTTATCACCGCCACGGGCAAACTGCAGGTAAACATTACCGACAACGCCAACCCGGTAACCGATAAGCTTGGTGCCAATGTATCCCTGTCCCTATACCGGGTTTTTGAAGAATTATTAAATAATACCCTTAAACACGCCAATGCCAGCCTGGTAAATATTAAGTTTGATATAGCTGACGATTACCTGCTAATTAGTTACCACGACGACGGTCGGGGTATTGCAGCTGCCGACAAAACAAAAAAAGGAATGGGCAGGCAAAACATCGAAAGCAGGCTGGGCATTATCGGAGCAGCTTATGAGGTTAATTTGCCAGGCCGCAAAGGGTTTAATATGAGCATCCGGCTTAAAACAGATAATATTTAAAAATGGAACAAATAAGGGTAGCCATTGTCGACGATCAGAATATTTTCAGACAAAGCCTGGCAGTACTCATTAACAGCGTACCCAATTTTGAGCTGGTTGCCGATGCCGGAAGCGCAGCAGACCTGCTCGGCATCTTAAAAACCATCCCTTCAATCCCCGAGGTGCTGTTGCTGGATATGAATATGCCCGGCATGAACGGCATCGAGCTTAACCAGATTTTACAGGAACAGTACCCGCAAATAAAAGTGATGGTGCTGTCTGTACATTCGCAGGAAAGGCTTATAGCCAAAATGGTTTCGGCAGGCGCTTCCGCCTATCTTTTTAAAAATTGCGATAAGGAAGAATTGATTACGGCGATACAAACCGTTCATCATACCAGCTTTTATATTAACCGGCAAACACTGGTAGCGATCCAAAATACCGCCGCCCGCCGTAGTAAAACCACAAACGTTTTCAGCACCTCGCCTTTTGAGCTCACCAACCGCGAAAGAGAGGTGCTTGAGCTTATTTGTAAAGAATATGCCAGCGCCGAAATTGCCCAGAAGTTATTCTTAAGCATTCGCACTGTAGAGGGCCACCGCAACAACCTGCTCCTTAAAACCCAAAGCCGCAATACCGCCGGCCTGGTGCTATATGCCGTTAAACACCAATTGATAGAGGTGCTTTAACCCCGTCTGCCATACGTACAACTACTTTAATACCCCGTATTACTACCTGTTTTATAATATCCGCATTACTGCGCTTAAGCCGCCCGCAAGTATCCCGTTACTTTGAATTGTCAAACAAAACAAGAAAGCGCTTTCAATCCTGGATGACAAAAAAGGCCGATGCCGAAAAGCCTGAACAGAGTAGGTAAAAAAATTACAAATAAAAGAAATCATGGGAAAAATTATAAGTGCCGTAACTGACGGCATCGATGGAATTGTAGGAGCGATAACCAGTACCGTTTCCGACGCCACCGCTACAGCCGCACAACTTACAACTTTAGCAACAAGTTTCGCGGTAACACCTTCGGCTTCATTAAAGGCCCCCGCATTAAAAGGTTACGCGGTTGGCTTACATAAAAATCACGCCTTCAACAGGTCATTACTTTTAAGCGACGATCAACAGGATATCGGGCCCTTAATCAAAAGTACCATGAAGGCTGCATTAGCAAAATCACAAAACGTTTTTGCAAGCACTTACACCGGCGATACAGGTATCCGCTCTGATAACGGCCTTGTTAATAACTATTGTGGTAACGGTGCAGATGCGCAGCCCTCAGACCCAACTGTTGAAGCTGCAATTGTGCAACTCAAACAACAGCTATCACAAAATTTTGTGAACTGGCAGTTCCCGGTAAATGACGACATGCTACAAAATATGGCGCAAACAATGGTTCTTGAAGTGTTCACAAAAGCCGGTACCGGCGATACTTCGGTGGGAACTTATTCCATTAGTAATAACCAGTCAATTGATTGGACGTTAACCTATGGTTTATTTAGCATTACCGAAAGCCCGTCGACACAAGGACTGATTTACGCATTCTCGGCTGCCTTCAATAGCGGGTTTTAACAGCAGATATTTTTATGGTAAAAGTAAAGCCGTCTTTTGACGGTTTTACTTTTTTATACGTGATGAAGGTTCTATTTCATACTGCTGTTCCCGAAATCATTTGTTCTCCACCCCGGGCGGCCACACAATATTCTGCCCTAAAAATTTCTTTCTTCCCTGTTCTCCGTTGTCTGCCGTCGTTCGGATATCTCCGAGCCAATATACTTGTAGTTTATATTATTATAGGTGCAGATCTTTGGAGTAATATGACGTCCCGCACTACTCTGCAGGCATTTTTCGCTAATACAAGACTCCGGCCTTGTGCACCATGTGGTATGTAATGAGTATGCAAATCCCAAATGTTAGTTACCTTAGTCTCGGTAGTTATCAACTAAAAGCATAGCAGTTCGGGGCAGAAACATTTGAACAGCAAACAGCCGCGAACAGCATACGGTTAAAAAAATCAAACAAATCTTCCTGCTGTTTACTTATTCAATACAAGCTTTGTTTAATGATTTTTATTCGTCAATAACTTGTAACTTGCTTCATATTAACCAATAAAACATTACCCATTATGAAAAGTATCACATTCAAAAAATCATTTATGCTCGTTTTGTTCGGCATCATGATGTCGTTTACTGTTATGGCACAGGAAAAAGCAAGTCCTGCGGCTACCGCCACCGGCACTATAAACGGCGCGGCGGTAACTATTGCTTACAGCAGCCCTGCGGTTAAAGGCCGTACCATATGGGGTGGCCTTGTGCCTTATGACAAAGTATGGCGGGCCGGTGCCAACCAGGCAACCATTTTTACTACCGATAAGGCTTTAACCATACAAGGTAAAACCATCCCGGCCGGCAAATACAGCCTATACGCAGTACCGGGCGAAAAAGAATGGAAAATTATCTTCAATTCGCAAACCGGGCAGTGGGGCATTAACCGCGATGGCACCACCACCCAGGACCCCGCAAAAGATGTAGCTGTAGTAACCGCTACCCCCGGAAAATCAGCAGGTATGAGTGAAAGACTAACCTACACCATTTCGGGAAAAGGATTTGAGTTAAATTGGGAAAATTTAACAGTGCCTGTAGTGTTTGATTAAAAGCTGAAAGCAGAAGGCTAAAAGCTGAAAGCATCAAACAGGTATAATCTTAAAGTCGAATGCAGAAAGCATCAAACTAATGCATGGGCTTCAAAACAGATATAGCAGGTTACAAAAAAGCCGCCTCATTTTTATTGACGGGGCGGCTTTTTTTAATTCAGTTATTAAAAATTACTACTTATCTTTTAAAAACTTGCCCAGCGCTTTGCCTGCCGTCGCGTATGATTCGGCTAACCTTGTGCCGGTATCATAATCGTAACCGCCAAAAGTACGGCCGGGCGCTTTTTCAACCGATATGGTGGCAATTACCTTGCTCCTGTTAGCCGTTTCAACAATTACGGCGTCGCCGCTAATCTTGGCGTTTTCGCGGCTGATATAAATATTGTAGCCGGGCTCGGTAAAATAAGTGTTAAATATAATGGTGTATTTGGCGGTTTTGCTTTGGCTCATTTGCGAGTATTTTTCAAACAATTCCATAAATTTAGGCTCAAAATTAGCCTGCCTGTCGCCCACCCATGATTTTACCCAGGTATCGCCTCTGCCATCTTCTTTTTTATTATAATCTGCTCTTTTGCGTTCCAGGTAATCGGCTTCGTCTTTGTATTTGCCAACGGCCATGTTGTTGTAAGTAAATTCAACATTGACGGTTGTTTCGCTTTTTAGCGGAGTAAAGTCGCCATCTTTTAATTTAACTTTCTGGGCCATAGAGGTTGCCGAGAACGATAGCAGCGCGATAAAAGCTGCCCCGGTAATAAAAATTTTCATTTTGTGATTAGTTTTGATTTGGAAATAAAGCTATATAAATATTTTGATTAAACAATAGGGATTTTTGTGGGTGGTTGGATTGGGTTGATTGGTTGAACAGACGTTAAAAAACCGTCGTTGCCGCCTCCAGCCTTATGGCCCGCTGATAGGTAAAAGCCATGCTAAGTAATAAATATACCCCCCGGATGCTTAATTTCATCTGGGAGTTTTTGTATATAACGCTTTTTGTATAGGGTTAAATTAATCAACGAGAGCTAAAAAATCAGCAAATCTACCTCGCCGCCATTACCTCGTTCGTAAGCTTCACAAAATCGGCCACGCTCAGGCGCTCGGCGCGCAGGTCAAGCGTTGGGTTGTCGGTCATTTTTTCTTTGTTAATGAGGGACGATATGGCGTTGCGCAGGGTTTTGCGGCGCTGGTTGAAGCCGGCTTTTACAATTTGCCAGAATAGTTTTTCGTCGCACTCAAGGTTTTCGGCCTGGTTGCGGGTAAGGCGGATAACGGCCGAGAGTACCTTGGGCGGCGGGTTAAATACGCCGGCTTTAACGGTAAATAAATACTCTACTTTATAATAGGCTTGCAAAAATACACTCAGGATGCCGTACTCTTTGCTACCCGGTTTGGCGGCGCAGCGTTCGGCAACTTCTTTCTGGAACATGCCCACTACCTCGATAACCTGGCTGCGGTTATCCAACACCTTGAAAAGTATTTGCGACGAAATATTGTAAGGGAAATTACCAATGATGGCGAAGGGCTTATCAGTAACGGTTTTAAAATCCATTTCCAAAAAGTCGGCATTCATGAGGCGGTTGCCCAACTGGGGATACTTCTTTTTAAGGTATTGTACCGATTCATCGTCGATATCAATTACCGAGGTTTCATACTCGGTCTTGAGCAATAAAAAATCGGTGAGTACGCCCATTCCGGGGCCAACTTCCAGCACATTGGTAAACCTGCCTTCGGGTTTCAGGCTGTCTACAATTTTGGCTGCAATATTTTTATCGGTTAAAAAGTGTTGCCCTAAATGTTTTTTTGCCCTTACCAATGTCATTATCTGTCAAATATTTGAGCAAATTACGTGATATTTGCGCATTGATTGGGAACAAATGTTTTATTTGCAGGGGGAAAGAGGTTAAAGGCGAAAGGTAAAAGGCAAAAGGCCCGGGTTGGGAAGAGGTTAAAGGCGAAAGGTAAAAGGCAAAAGGCCCGGGTTGGGAACAGGTTAAAGGCGAAAGGTAAAGGGTGAAAGGCCCGGGTTGGGAACAGGTTAAAGGCGAAAGGTAAAGGGTGAAAGGCCCGGGTTGGGAACAGGTAAAGGGTGAAAGGCAGGAATTGGAACCGGATAATAAACTGTAATTCTGAAAATTCTAAAATCCTGTAAATCCCGGTTCAGACAGGTTGCGTTAGGGATTGAAGTGGATACCGGCCTGTGGCTAAGGCCTGTGCAGTATGAACGTAAAGCCCGGCCCGAAGGGAACGCCCGTTTTTGTAGTAAGTAGTAAGTATCAAGTAGTAAGATATACCGCGGGCCAAAGAATTAAGAGTCAGGAATCAAGACGGGGGCGTTTTAGATTAGAAGATTAAGAAATAAGAACAAAAATAATCCTGGAGATAGTTTCAGGGTAACCAATATAAATTCAATCACGGATTAATTAGTGAAATCACCTCCAATAATCGGTGAAGTCACCCAAAAATCAGTGTAATCATAAAATAAAAATGAGCGATAAAATAAAAGTAGGCATCAGCATAGGCGACGTTAACGGAATAGGTTTAGAGATAATTATTAAAACCCTGGCCGATAGTAAAATTTATGATTATTGTACGCCTATTGTTTATGGCCATACCAAGGTGGCGTCGTTCCACCGCAGGGCTACTAATATTGCCGAACTGAATTTCCAGGTGATTAACGACCCATCGCAAACCCAGCATAAAAAACCCAACATGATTAATTGCTGGGAAGAGGACGTAAAAATTGAACCGGGCATGGTTACCGAAGCCGGTGGTAAATACGCATTTATTTCGTTGGAGCGTGCTACCTACGATTTAAAGGAGGGTTACATTGATGCCCTGGTTACGGCGCCTATTAATAAAGATAACATCCAGAGCGATAAATTTAACTTTCCCGGCCATACCGAGTATTTGCAGGAGCGCGACGGCGCAGCCGAATCGCTGATGTTTTTGGTGAGCGACACCTTGCGGGTTGGTGTGGTTACCGGCCATATCCCGGTATCGAAAATATCTGAAAGTATTACTGTTGATAAAATTGTGGCCAAACTTAAGCTGATGAACCACAGTTTGCAAAATGATTTCTGGATACGCAAACCCAAAATTGCCGTACTGGGGCTAAATCCGCATGCCAGCGATAACGGTTTAATTGGCCACGAAGAAAAGGATACCATTATACCCGCTATTGAACTTGCCCGCGATAACGATGTACTGGCTTTTGGCCCCTACCCTGCCGATGGCTTTTTTGCCAATGGCACTTACCTGCAGTTTGATGCGGTGCTGGCCATGTACCACGACCAGGGGCTGATCCCTTTTAAACAAATTGCTTTTGAATCGGGGGTGAATTTTACCGCCGGGTTAAAATTTGTACGCACATCGCCAGATCATGGTACCGCTTATGATATTGCCGGTAAAAACCTGGCATCGGAGGTATCGTTCCGCGAGGCCTTATTTACTGCTATTCACATAGTTAAGCATCGCCGCGAAACGCTGGAACTGAACGAAAACCCCTTGGCATTTAGCAAACTGAGCCGCGACAGGGACTAAAAAAACCATTTAGTAACCATAATGTTTCAATTTAATTACCGTTTAGTTAAAACATTTGCTTTACTAATGCATTTACTCCCTTGATGAATACTTTTTCGGACCGGATACGATCCATCGATGCTTTTCGTGCCTTTACGATGCTGCTCATGATTTTTGTGAATGATCTTGACGGTATTCCGGGTACGCCCCAATGGCTCAAGCACGTTGCCGAAAACGCTGATGGACTGGGTTTGGCAGATACTATTTTCCCGGCTTTTTTATTTATCGTTGGCTTATCTATCCCCTTCGCATTTCAAAACAGGTTAAAAAGCGGTAATTATAAATTATTGTCGCGCATAGCCAGCAGATCGCTGGCGCTGGTGTTCATTGGTTTTTTTCACGCCAATATGGAAACCTATAATGAGGCTGCCACCGCCCTGCCCAAGCCCGTATGGGAAAGCCTGGTTACCTTCAGCTTTTTTTTTATATTTTTAGATTACAGCAAAGATACCAGCAACCTGAAACGTTACCTGCTGCAGGGTTTTGGAGTAGCGTTGCTGATAGCCATGTCGGCCCTGTACCGCACCAGCGATCCGGGACATACCTGGCTGCATTTTAGCTGGTGGGGCATTTTAGGCCTGATAGGCTGGAGCTACCTGGTATGCGCGCTTATTTACTATTACTCGGGCGGGCATTTATGGATACAGGCCACGGCCTGGATATTTTTCATGATGTTTAACCTGGATGTTCATTTTGGTTTCTTTAATTTTTTAGAACCGGTACAGCAATACGTTTGGATAGCGGGCAATGGCGCCATGCAGGCTTTTACCATGGCAGGGGTGTTTGTATCGGTGCTGTACATGCGCCTTAAGGCCAATAACGAGCTTAAAATGTTATGGGCGGCACTAATACTCATCGCCATCATACTGTTTAACCTGGGCTTTATTGTGCGCTACTTTAGCGGCGGCATCAACAAAACAAGAGATACCCCTTCATGGGTTTTAATATGTACCGGCATCAGCCTGATAGCTTATGCCATATTTATTTTTGTGGTTGATTTTAAGCACAAATACAAATGGTTTAAAATTATTGAGCCGGCAGGCACCAATACGTTCACCTGCTATATTGTTCCTTTTATATTTTATCCGCTGTATGAAATGAGCAATATTGGCTACCCCGAATACCTTAGCCAGGGCACCGGCGGACTGATCAAATGCATTGTTTTTGCCTTTGTAATGGTGTGGCTTACCGGGCTGCTGGATAAAATAAATGTGAGGCTGAAGATTTAGTGTTAAGTCCTGAGTGCTAAGTATTGAGCCCGAAGCCATAAGTCGAAGATTTTTGATTTAGAACCTGTCTAAATTTGGTTTACTAATCCGTTTATGCTTCTAATGAAAGGATAACAAAGTATTTAGTATGTCGATTACGACTCACCCGGTCGAGGCTACGCCCAACCACCCTCTCGCCGGCTGAAGCCGCAAAGAGGGTTTGGGAAATTTAAACTCAATAAATAATTGATTATTAAATAATTAAATACAACCACCCTCTTTCCACCGCAGGTGAAGAGAGGGTGGTTGGGCGTAGCCTCGACCGGGTGAGTCTTAGCCAGCGTTCAAGCGAATGTGTTGTAAATTCCAATACATGATGCCCGGTACGAAGCAATAATGATCACGCCACCCGCCCCACTCATTCATCGCGGTTGATTTAATTCCTTCGCCTTTTCAAAAAATAATTGCACATTTGCAGCAATTCCTTAATTGTTAACTCATAATAATCAGGAATCATGACGCAGAGTATCTCATCCATATCCCATTAGTGCACTACCTGAAACAGGTGGACAGCAACCCTTTTTTACCGAAATAGCATTTTGTAATTGTCGTTTTTTTTTAACGCCTGAAGGTTTTGCATGTCGCCGGATTTTTAAGTTTCGTGGTTTGCTGCAATTTCAAAATGGGTATATCCGCCACGGCGGATGGACTTTTGAAAATCATTAACAGATTGGCAAAAAAATAAACGAACAAGTCCGATGGACATGCATGATTGGCCGTACATTAAAAAGTCGGCCCGGAGAAAGAAACGGCTCGTAAAAAAAGATTTCGATAAACAACTGATCAGGTTGGATAAACAGCTTGACATATTGTGGGCAACAAAGTATAAGTTGCCTATGGTGCCATTGGAAATTCCCTACCAAAGTGGCTGGAAACGGCTGTTTGTTTTGCGTGGCGATATCTTACGCAGTACTAAGGGAGAATTTTATCAAAACCTGCTCAAAAAGATTAATACTGTTCAATATCATCATGACCGCGCTTTTAAAAAGAGGAAAAGAAAGCGGGGGAAATATGTGTATTCTGAAAAGCGGCAGCTTTTGCGGGTAATTGACGAATACGACTGGCTGCGCAACACCCTTAAGCTAACGGATAGGGAAAAAGTTCTTTTCAGTCCTAAAGAAGTATGGTCGGTCAGGAAAAAAGCGATGATAACAGAGTATCACTTTATGGAAACCTGGCGGTTTGTATTGGTTGTAAAACCCCATATAATATATGAGAAAAAACAGCACGATGAATTGCTGGAAAAGCAGATCAAGCAAATCAAAAACAGGATTGACCGCGAAAACCTGCAACCACGGATGTCGAAGCTGGTTGGCGGTAGCCGGCACAAATATTGGAAGTGGCGCGAGGAACAAAAAAAATACAAGAACGAATTAAAAAACAAACCCCCGCATTCCTTACAAGAGGAATATACGGGCTATTAAACAGCACCCTTATGGGCAATTTAAAAACAAAAGAATTAGATAAAATAGGCTACACAGGCGATGCATTAAAAAGCCTCGCCATCAATACAGTAGCCCGGTACTACAAGCACAGCAACAAAGTCGATGTATTGGCATTATTAACTGCTGTGCGGGATAACCCGGCTGCCTATACGGGCGATGACCGGTTGCAAAAAATAGCTGAAGCATTTATTAATGGTGAGGCAGAACCGGCGTTAAAAACATTTAAGCTAACGGACGAGCCCGCCCCTATTAAAATTTATGGGGCCGATGAAATTGAAGAGATAGCCAAAAAACAAATGGCCCTGGCGCTGTCATTACCCATCAGTATCCGTGGCGCCTTAATGCCCGATGCACACAGCGGTTATGGTTTGCCCATTGGAGGCGTATTGGCCACCCGCAATGCGGTGATTCCCTACGGGGTAGGTATGGATATTGGCTGCCGCATGGCCTTAACTATTATTGATGCCGATGAAAAATTCATCAAACGGTATGATCATCAAATTAAACAGGCGATAGGCAAATGGACACATTTTGGCATGGAAGGCAGCCTGCCTGTACCCCAGGAGCATGAAGTATTGGATAGCCCGCTGTTTAATGAAACGCCGCTGCTTAAAAAACTGCGCGGCAAGGCCGTGCAACAATTAGGTACATCGGGCGGCGGTAACCATTTTGTAGAGTTTGGTGCGATAGAACTGGCCGAGAATAACGCGATGGGCTTACCGGCTAAAACCTATATGGCTTTGCTTACTCATTCGGGCAGCCGCGGGCTGGGCGCAAATATTGCCCGCCATTATACACAGGTGGCCATGAATACCTGCAAGCTCCCGCGCGAAGCGCAGCCATTGGCCTGGCTTGACCTGGATACCGAAGCCGGGCAGGAATATTGGGTAAGCATGACCCTGGCCGGCAATTATGCCAAAGCCTGTCACGACCGGATACATAGCAACCTGTTAAAAGCGCTTGGGTTAAAAGCCCTTTGTAAGATAGAAAACCATCACAATTTTGCCTGGAAAGACAAACTTACAGATGGCACCGAAGCCATCATTCACCGCAAAGGGGCAACGCCCGCAAATATTGGCGAGTTGGGCATCATCCCCGGCAGTATGGCTACTGCTGCCTATTTGGTAATGGGTAAGGGCAATGCCGGTGCCTTATACTCGGCATCGCATGGTGCCGGCCGGGCTATGAGCAGGCATGATGCCAGGGGCAGCACCACCAAATCGGCAATGAAAAAAATGCTGGCCGGGGCTGATGTAACGTTGATTGACGGCAGTATCGAGGAGAACCCGGCAGCCTATAAGGATATTGAATTGGTAATGCAGGCGCAAACCGAACTGGTTGCCATACAGGGCAAATTTTGGCCGCACATTGTACGCATGAATAAAGAATAGTAAAATGAAAAAATTAATCATACAAATAACAGCAGGCAAAGGCCCGCTGGAATGTTGCCTGGTGGTAGCCAAAGTACAGGATTTGATGTTGAAACAAGCCTCCGGCAGCGGGCTGGACTTATCGGTGATAGAAAACAAAAAGGCTGAATTAAATAACGCGTTATTATCATCAACCCTCCTGTTGCAGGGCGATAATACAGATGGTTTTATAAACGAGTGGAACGGCACTGTACAGTGGATATCGCAAAGCCCATACCGCAAATTTCACAAGCGCAAAAACTGGTTTGTTGGGGTGGGCATTTTTAGTGTGGGCGAGCAGGTAAAGTTTAATCCTAACGATGTAAAGTTTGAAACCCTGCGTGCATCGGGCCCCGGAGGGCAAAATGTAAACAAGGTAGAAACAGCGGTACGAGGGACGCATGTACCCACAGGGCTGCGAGTATTGGCTATGGATAGCCGTTCGCAATTACAAAATAAAAAACTTTGTGCCGAGCGCCTGGAGGCTAAGCTGATAGCCACGCAGGCCGAAAAGCAAATAGCCCAGCTGGAAAGCCAATGGATGGCACACCACTCTTTGGAGCGCGGCAACCCGGTGAAAGTAATCAGGGCGGCATTGTAATTTTTGCAACCGGCAGTAAGGTGTTAAACGCCAAAAAGTCTCGCACAGATTTACGAAGTTTCAAAAACTTCGTAAATCTACTTTTCGCGAATTACTTTCCTCCCATCAAACCAACCATAAAATCTAAGGCCGCTTTATCAGGTAACGGCTTAGCTGTGGGCATTTCGCCCAATATCATTATTTGGGCATCCGTGGCGTTATAGCTGGGCCATAGCGGTAAACCAGCCCCGTTTGGGTTACCGGTTTTGGCAAAATTTGTCCAGTAGGTGGATACGGTTGTGGCCAATTGCTGGTCGATAGGCTCCCAGGGGCGGTTCAGGAATTTAAGGTTGTCATAGGCATAAGCCACCTCGCCGGTATGGAACGCGCCGTATTTTACAAAATCGGGCGTGGCAGGCAGGCGGCGGGTAAAGCGGTAAACATATACTTTAGCCTGCTTTTTATTGCTCTGCACATTTGCCCAGGTATAGTTTTGAATACCGAAGATTTGATCGCGGCTAATATTGATCTGCGACCGCGCGGCCTCAGCATCAGTATTTCCGGGGTAATGTTGTAAAAAAGCCGCCGCTTTATCGCCGTATTGTTCGGCTATCTGCTTTTTATATTCTTCGGCGGTTTTCAATTTGCCTACAAAGGCATCGTCTTCATTCCAGCCGGTAAGTAAGGCCACGGGGTTTTCTTTATTCGAGGCAAATGTACCTGCAATGGTTCCAGGCAATACATAGCCATCAATAATAGGGCGTGCCTGCCATTTATTGAGCAAATCGGCGGCGGGAATATTCCGCATATCGGCAAGGGTGTTTGCTTTTAATTGCTGTGCTAATTTTAATCCCCTTTGTTCGGCCTCCTGTAATGTTGGCGATCCAAATGGGCCGCTAATAAACATAGCCCCACTTTCGGCGATAGCCTTTTGAAACAATCCCTTTGCTAAAGGAGAGGCTACTAAACAGTTCACACTCATAGCACCCGCCGACTGACCAGCTACGGTGACATTACCAGGATCGCCGCCAAAATTTTTGATGTTTTGTTTTACCCACTTAAGCGCAGCCAATTGATCCATCAAACCATAATTACCAGAGGCATTGTGGCCCGATTCTTTACTCAGCTCCGGATGGGCGAAAAAACCAAAAATCCCCACCCTATAATTAATCACAACAAAAACAACCCCTTTTTTGGATGTTGCTTCTCCATCGTAAATAGGGCAAGCCGCTCCGCCCGATCCAAAACCACCTCCATAAATATATACCAGTACCGGCTTTTTATCAGCGGATGATGTGGCGTTGGTCCATACGTTCAGGTACAGGCAATCCTCGCCGATGGGCTGATAGGGAATCAAAAACTCGCGGGTATAAACACCAAACTCATCAGGCCTGGGCTGCATAGGGCTGGCCGAAAATGTGGTGCATTGTTTAACCCCGCCCCATGGCGTTACGGGCTGAGGTTCTTTCCAACGAAAATTACCAACCGGTGGGGCGGCAAAGGGGATACCTTTGAATATATGAACGGAGCCATCGCTATTAGCACTGCCGGATACCATCCCGCTGTTGGTTTTTACCGTATTAAGGCTACTCCTTTGTGCATAGCATACGGCACCACTTGTCAATATCAATAAAAACAATGCAAAGTAATTTTTCATATAGATTTTATTTATACAATATTTTAAATGTCAAATATCCGTCATTGCGAGGTACGAAGCAATCCCCTATATGCTAAGTCCCACATTGTTCGGGATTGCTTCGTACCTCGCAATGACGGATGGAAGATAGAACGCCCCATTTACGGCTTTGCACTAACCTTATATTTTGCAGCCCGGGCATCGCTGATAACACCTTTCCAGTTTAAACCGTAACCAAAATCATATACGTGGCCCTGCTCGTCGGTGTAGCATTTCATATCGTGGGGTACATCCTCAAACTGCTGCTCTACGGTTTTCATATCTGCAGGCATTTGCAGCGGCAATAATGCAGATGGTTCGGCTTTACCGGTGAGGACATCTAAAGTAGCCTGGCCCTGCACGCCAAAATCTACCACGATAGCATTGGCATTCTTTTCAAATTCAGAAAACACCATTGGGTTGGCCATATTTACCGATACAATAACAGGCTTGCCTTTCATTTTTGCATAGGTATCATTCACCATAGCCAGGTCGGTAACGTTAATGGCTGTTGCTGATTTATCCTTGTAGGTCCGGTTGGTGAATTTTTCTAACGGGTCGCCGCCGGCTATGCTTGTGGCGCGGGCATCAACCGCTTTGTATTCGCCATATTGCAGACTGATAGGTACGTAACCCGTACCGCCGTTTTTGGCATCCTGGCTATTGTAACCACCACCGCTATTAGGGCTGTTGATGAATACCAGGGCATAATCGGCCTCCTCGGGATTTTCGGTTACCTTGAAATATTTTTTCACAGTTTCCATATTAACCGGGTATTCTAATTTCTCGGGAGTTTCCATTCCCAGGAAATTGCGCCCGGCGGGGGTGAACTTTTTAGGCACGTAAACGGTTTTGCCGGTTTGTAATGGTAAAACGTTGCCTTTATTTTTAAGCATAACTATTGATTTAAGCTGAGCTGCATAACCCGCATTCATAAATTCGGGATTGCCTACAACAGCTTTAGTAGCTTCGGGATCTAAATACGGGTTTTCAAACAAGCCTGTTCTGAATATATTGCGCAGCAAGCGTACAGCCGATTGCTCAAACCTTGCCCGCATAAATGCTTCTCCGTGGTCCTTCACGCCCATTTGGTAAGCAGCAATCACTGGTGTAACCTCGTTATTACCGCCAAACTGGTCAACACCGGCCATCAATATTTTGTAATGGCGTTGCGCCACCGACAAGCCCTCTACACCCCATGACTTTCCCGACAGGAAAACATCTACAGCGGTTTCGTCGCCGGTAACCAGCCAATCGGTACAAACCACCCCGTCAAATTTGTATTTTTTGCGCAGCAGGTCGTTAATGATATAAGAGTTATAATTGTTGGCAACGTTCTCTTTATTTTTGGTATCCTGGTTAAAAGATATGGTATAGTAGGGCATAACTGAGGCAGCCATACCTGTTTTTCCATTCAGCTTAAAAGCCCCTTCGGTAAAAGGGATTAAATGCTGCTTAAAATTATTACCGGGATAAACCGCGTATTTGCCATAGCCATAATGCGCATCGCGGCCACCTTCACCGGCGCCGCCACCCGGCCAGTGTTTTACCATGGCATTAACGCTGCCATAGCCCCAGCCGCCGTTAATTTCTTTATCGCCTGCGGATGTCTGGAAGCCATCGATGTAGCCCCGGGCCATATCGGCGGATAACTGCGGATCTTCACCAAACGTACCGCTTACCCTTGCCCAGCGTGGCTCGGTAGCAATATCAACCTGTGGCGATAGCGCGGTGGCAATGCCCAGTGCCCTGTATTCCAAAGCAGCTATATGGCCAAAGTTTTCAACTACCTTTGGATCGAACGTGGCCGCAAAGCCCAACGAGCCCGGCCACATAGAAATGGCACCGCCAGCCCCTGCATTATACTCGGCCGTGGCAACGGTGCCGTGGCGCGGATCGGAGCTGTTATTGTTGGGTATACCCAATCCTAAACCTTCTACAAACGCTTGTGCGTTATTATTCCATTTTGCTGCAATCTCAGGTGTTTGCACCGATGTAATGAGCACGTGGCGTACATTATCTTTTTCTAAAAACTGTTTCTGCTGATCGGACAGATCATAGGGGTTGGCACCGCTCTCGGCAAATACTTTACCGCCATAAGTACCTTTAAATGGCCCAGCGGGTGCTGCCGGTATGGGCTGGTGCCTGCTATATAACATCAGCCCGGCAATTTGTTCTACACTCATTTGCGATGCCAGATCTTTGGCCCGCACGTCAACAGACAAGCGCCAATCTTCATATTTATCCAGCTTGCCGTTTTTATTCAGGTCTTTAAAAGCCAGGCCATCAACCGTTAATATCTTTACGCCCGATGTGGTGGCATAACCCAGTTGCTGCCCGCCGCTATTGTTTACAAAAACAATATCACCCGATTTTTTCTCGGTCCATTTAGTTTGAGCCATAGCGGCGGTTGCAGGCAGCAGCCAGAGCAACGCGATAAATTTGAATTGATTTGCCATGAAGACTGTAATTGTTTGGTTTGTATTTATAATTGCCTTGTACCTGTAAAAGCCTTTGCAACCGTAGTCGCAAAGGCTTGATAGTTTAGTTTAGTTAATATATGTGCGAAAAAACGTCATTGCGAGGCACGAAGCAATCCCCGACATGCTAAGTCCCACATAGTTTGGGATTGCTTCGTGCCTCGCAATGACGGGAGTGAACAGTTATTTCAGCTTCAACTCATTGATAGCGACCTCCGGGGTCAACGCTTTAACCACTTTTTCAACGGTAATATCCTTGGCCAGCTTAAACGAGGCCTTTTCTTCTATCTGTCTTGATGATGAACCAACCCTAACTTCATATTTACCGGCATCGGCTATCCAGGCTTCGCGGCTGGTGTAAAAAGATGCCAGGTCGGCTGCTTTAATGGTAAAGCTTAAGGTTTGCGATTCGCCGGCTGCCAGTAGTCGGGTTTTAGCAAATGCCTTTAATTCCTGCTCTGGTTTATCAATATCTTTTTTAGGTGCGCTCAGGTATAACTGCACTACTTCTTTACCTGCAATATCGCCTGTGTTTTTAACCGTTACAGTAGCCGTAATGCTGCGCATAAAGTTTGAGGAGCTCAGCTTCAGGTCACTAAATTTAAATTTGGTGTAAGATAAACCGTAACCAAACTCATAGGCCGGTTTTACTTTGGCGGCATCATAATAACGGTAGCCAACATAAATTCCTTCCTCATAAGTAACAGATTCAGGTTTAGCTGCGGGCGTACCCGGGAAATTATTTGCCGATGGCACATCTTTATAATCCATTGGGAAAGTGGTGGCCAACTTACCCGATGGATTAACCATGCCGCCTAAAACATCGGCAATGGCGTTACCTGCCTCAAGGCCTGGCTGCCATGCCAGCAAAATACCATCTACCTCATCGCGCCAGCTGGCAACATCAATAACACCGCCAATATTTAACACTACAACAACCTTTTTTCCCTTGGCATGGAAAGCATCGGCTACACCTCTAATCAGGCCTTTTTCGGCATCATTTAAATAGTAGTCGCCTTCCAGTTTCCTATCGGCCCCTTCGCCGGCATTTCTGCCGATGGTGATGAGTGCTTCGTCGGCACCGGCAGCTTCATCGGCCACCATGCCATTTACATCCATTTCGGGAATAGGCGCGGGATGATCAAAGAAATTTTTAGGTTTAGGCTGTTTTAGCTTCATATCGGCCAGGTAAGCAGCGTAGCTGCCTGATAGCTTTTCCTGCACTTTAAAACCGGCGTTTGTTAAACCCTGCATCAACGAAATGGTGTACGCCTTGTTAACATCGCCGCTACCTGTGCCGCCTGCAATAATATCATAGCTGGTGTTGCCAAATACAGCTATCCTTTTTGCAGGATAAAATGGTAAAGCATGATCGTCGTTCTTAAGCAGTACCATGCCCTGGGCAGCTGCCTCGCGTGCTACTTTAGCATGAGCCGGCAGATCAGGCGCATCTGAATATTTGTATTTGGTGAAGGATGGCGACTTAACAATTACGCTCAGCATCCGTTCTACATTGGCATTCAGCTGTTTGATACTCAATGACCCATCCTTAACCGCAGCCACAATAGCCTCCGACTGGCTTGGGCTACCCGGCATAATGAGGTCGTTACCGGCTTTCATTTGCGCCACGGGATCTTTGCCGCCAAACCAATCTGTCATCACAAAGCCTTTCAGCCCCCACTCGTCTTTTAAAACGGTGGTTAACAGGTCGCGTCTTTCAGAAGTATAAGTTCCGTTCAATTTATTGTAGGATGACATTACCGTCCACGGTTGTGATTTTTTTACAGCAATGCCAAAACCTTTTAAATAAATCTCGCGCATAGCCCTTTCGCTCACAATGGTGTTTATAGAATTACGGTTGGTTTCCTGGTTATTGGCCGCATAATGTTTTATAGAGGTACCTACGCCGTTTGACTGAACGCCGTTTACAATGGCCGCGGTCATGTTACCTGCAACAAGCGGATCTTCGGAGTAGTATTCAAAATTACGGCCACCAAGAGGATTGCGGTGGATGTTCATGCCTGGCGCCAATAAAATATCCACACCATATTCGCGCACTTCGTTACCAAAGGCTACGCCTACTTTATTTACCAATTGGGTATCCCAGCTGCTGGCCAATAGGGTTGCCACCGGGAAAGCAGTGGCGTAATACGTTTTTGATTTATCGCCATCGCGGATAGGTTCGATACGTAAACCCGCCGGACCATCAGAAACCGTCATGGATGGAATTCCCAAACGCGGAATAGCATGCGTGCGGCCGGCAGCTCCCGGAACCTTTTCGGGAATGTTATAAGCATCAGGATCTGATGGAGGCAGTTTAAATCCGCCAATATCTATTGCTTCGGGCTTTTTGCCCTTTACGGGAGGGGGCATACCGGGCATTTTAAAACCCATGCCTACAACCAGCTTTGATTTTTCTTCCAACGTCATCGCAGCTACTATCTGCTTTACATTGTTTGCCCGCAACTGCAGCGGTTGTTTTTTGGTCTGGGCCTGTACAGTTGAATTAAAACTGCCGGCTGCCCACATAATTACAATAGCAATACCAGATCTGGAGCTTATTTTCATGATTAAGGATTAAAAAAAGAGTGCTTAATAATTGGTTACAACTGGTTTATTAACAGCAAACAATAGCATTGTGTCAATAATACACAATAGTATATATTATGTTTTGAAATAGCAAGGGATACGTAAAGATTTTTGCGCGGCAGGCCGTCAGCATAATTTAGTTGAGCTCACGGCTTCTAATAAAAAAACGGGCCCATAAGCAAAAAAGACGCCCGTTAGAGCGTCTTTTCATTAGTTGCTATTTGTTTTTTGAAATTTGGATCATCGAAAACCCAGGCTTTATTCTTTATTTTTTAGATTTTTACCGTCAAAAAAGAAGCTTATTTTTCAACGGGGTATCAAACATAAGTTTCTCCAGGTAAGTAGTGCGCAGGGCGTCTTTGAGGGCCTGTGCATGTCTTTCATGGTGCATGTCGCTTGATATAAAATCTATCATCTCATTGTCAACCAACAATTCTGCCTGTTTTTTTACATCGCGGCCGTAATAACCGGTTAGCGATATTGTGTTTAGTTGCATGCTACAGCCCCAGCCCTTGATATTTTTGTATTGCTCCAGGTCCATATATGGGTATCTTTCGGGATGGGCCAAAATGGGTTTATATCCTAAATCGTTCATTTTTTGTAAAACCGGTATAACATTGGGCGGTTTGTTGATAAATGAAAATTCAAACAGCACATAATTATCGCCCATGGTCATAAGCTTGCCTTCATTTACACGAGCCTCAAAGGTTTCATCAAAATAATGTTCGGCAGCAGTTTCAATCGGGATATCTATATTTTCTTTTACCAGTTCGGCTTTCAGTAATTCAAGCGATGCGGCGATGGTTTCGGGCGTGTTGCGATAAAAATCGATCATTACGTGTGGGGTAGCAATGATCTTTTTTATTCCCAGGTCCATCATTTTCCTAATCAGGATTATGGAATCCTCCGGTGTTTGCGCCCCATCATCAATCCCCGGCAAAACATGCGAGTGCATATCAACCATGATCGACTCATAGTTGAAAGTTATCTCCTTTTTTTCCTTTTTGCTTTTAAAAAAACCAAACATAGTTAACGGTTATTGTACTGCCCCTTGTAATATTGCTGGTAGCTACCCGAAGTTACATGGCTAAGCCACTCTTCATTTGCAAGGTACCAATCTACGGTTTTTTCCAACCCTTCTTCAAAAGTAATACTTGGTACCCAGCCAAGCTCGGTTTTTAGTTTGGTGGCATCTATAGCATAACGCAGGTCATGGCCTGCCCTATCAGTAACATAAGTGATCAGCTTTGCCGATTCACCTTCGGCACGGCCCAGTTTTTTATCCAAAATGGCACACAACAAATTAATCAGGTCGATGTTTTTCCATTCATTATGGCCGCCAATGTTGTAGGTTTGGCCGGCTTTGGCATTGTGGAATATTACATCAATGGCCCGCGCATGGTCTTCTACCCAAAGCCAGTCGCGAATATTTTCGCCTTTTCCGTATACAGGCACAGGCTTGCTTTGTTTAATATTGTTGATAGCAAGTGGTATCAGCTTCTCGGGAAAATGATATGACCCATAGTTGTTTGAGCAATTGGATATTACGGCATTTAGACCATAAGTATCCTGGTAAGCCCGCACAAAATGATCTGAGCTGGCTTTGGATGCCGAATATGGCGAATGCGGATCATAAGCGGTTTCTTCGGTAAACATCCCGTCTTCGCCCAAAGTACCATACACCTCGTCGGTTGATACGTGGTAAAAACGGGTTTGATCATAACGGTTTTTCCAGCTTTCGCGCGCGGCATTCAATAAATTAACCGTACCTACCACGTTGGTCATCACAAATTCCAGCGGGTTGGTAATGGAGCGGTCAACGTGCGATTCGGCCGCAAGGTGAATTACAGCATCCGGTTTTTCGGTATCAAAAAGATTATTTATAAACGCAAGATCAACAATATCCCCTTTAACAAATCTGTAATTAGGTTCATTTTCGATATCTCTTAAGTTTTCGAGGTTACCGGCGTAGGTTAGCTTATCTAAATTGATAATATTATAATTGGGGTACGTTTTCACAAAGCGGCGCACCACGTGCGACCCTATAAAACCTGCACCACCCGTAATAATGATTTTTCGCATTTGCTGAATTTTAGTTTATAACGGATTTTGAGCTATATATTTCTCCCATTCCCAGGCCGATGACATCATTGTTTCCAAGCCTAACTCCGTTTTCCAGCCCAGTTTATTGGTTGATTTGGTTACATCGCCCCAAACCTTTTCCACGTCACCGGCACGGCGCGGGCCAATCTGGTAATTTACTTTTACACCGGTGGCCTTTTCAAAAGCGTGAATTACTTCTAATACCGTACTGCCCTGTCCCGTACCAAGGTTAAACACATCGTAGCCCTGGTAGTTTTCACTTTCGGCCAATTTTAAAGCAGCAACGTGTGCTTTAGCCAAATCAACCACATGGATATAATCGCGCACGCAGCTGCCATCCGGGGTGTCATAATCATTGCCGAATACCGTTATTTTTTCGCGTTTGCCAATGGCGGTCTGGGTAATAAAAGGCACCAGGTTTTGCGGTATGCCAATTGGCAACTCGCCAATAAGTGCGGTTTCATGCGCGCCAACCGGGTTAAAATATCTTAATGATACTACTTTGTAACTACTGGTGCCAGAAGCTATCATATCCTTCAAAATCTCCTCGGCAATTTGTTTGGTATTGCCATAAGGCGACTGAGCCGGCTGCACAGGGGCTTCTTCTGTTACTGGCAATTGCGCCGGCTGGCCATAAACGGTACAGCTTGACGAGAACACGAAATTTAACGGCTTGCCATAATAGGCGTCAAGTAAATTGATAAGCGAGTAAAAATTATTGCGATAGTATTTCAATGGCTTCTCAACCGACTCTCCTACTGCCTTGAATGCAGCAAAGTGAATGATACCGGCAACGTTAGGCTCGGCAACAGCCAGCGCTTTTACGCCCGATTCGTCGCACAGGTCGAGCTTATGAAAAACCGGTTTGTAGCCGATAATTTTGGCCAGCTGATCTAAAATTTTAGGATCTGAGTTCGATAGGTCGTCAACAATAATGGGTTCATAACCTGCATTTACCAGTTCGACAACGGTATGGGAGCCAATAAAACCGAGGCCACCGGTCACTAATATCTTCATTTTTAAGTAGGGTATATAGTAAGCCATAAAGGTAAGCAAATGGATGAATTTACATACCTTCTTTTACTAAACAACCACCTTTTACTTTATTAAAAGGTGGTTGTTTAGGTATTGTTTACAGAAAGACCATTTTTTACTATTTATTATAGTAAGTAAAATCTTTATGATTTATTTCGGTTTCGGGCAGCGATTTAAAGTAATCCAACGTGATCTTTAAACCTTCGCTCCGGGATACTTTTGGCTCCCAGCCTAAAATGGCCCTGGCCTTGGTAATATCAGGGCGGCGTTGTTTAGGATCATCCGTAGGCAATGGCAGACTGATCAACTGCTGATCGGTACCAGTTAACTTAATAATCTCCTCGCCAAATTGTTTTATAGTGATCTCGTCGGGGTTGCCAATGTTCATCGGCTGCGCGTAATCGCTGTGCAACAGGCGGTAGATACCCTCAACCAGGTCATCAACATAGCAAAATGAGCGGGTTTGCGATCCGTCGCCAAACATGGTTAACGATTCGCCCCGTAATGCCTGGCCTATAAAGGCAGGCAATACCCGGCCGTCGTTCAGCCTCATCCTTGGCCCATAGGTATTAAAAATACGCACGATACGGGTTTCCAAACCGTGGAAGGTATGGTAAGCCATGGTAATAGCTTCCTGGAAACGTTTGGCTTCGTCATAAACACCCCTTGGGCCAACCGGATTTACATTGCCCCAGTATTCTTCGGGCTGCGGGTTCACGTTCGGGTCGCCATAAACCTCAGAGGTAGATGCTATGAGCATCCTGGCGCCTTTTGACCTTGCCAAACCCAGCAGGTTATGTGTCCCTAATGATCCAACCTTTAAAGTTTGGATAGGGATCTTGAGGTAGTCTATCGGGCTTGCCGGCGAGGCAAAGTGCAGGATATAATGCAGCTGGCCCGGAACAAATACAAACTTGGAAACATCATGATTGTAAAACTCAAAATTTTCAAGTTTGAACAGGTGCTGGATATTGCGCAAGTCGCCCGTGATCAGGTTATCCATGCCTATTACATGATAGCCTTCTTTAATAAACCTGTCGCAAAGGTGCGAGCCTAAAAAGCCCGCTGCCCCGGTAATTAATATTCTTTTACGTTCTGTCATTAACTAACTACTTTACGTCCGATGCTGCTGTAATAAAAACCATAATCTTTCATCCTGTCCAGATCGTAAAGATTACGTCCGTCAAATATAACAGGTGCTTTTAACTTTTCTTTCATAAAATCAAAATCCGGGGTACGGAAAACCGGCCATTCGGTAACAATCAGCAGCGCATCTGCATTTTCAAGGGCCGAATACCTATCTTTTGAATATTCAATTTTATCGCCAAGCAATTTTTTAACGTTTGGCATGCCTTCCGGGTCATAGGCGGTTACAGTTGCTCCTGCAGCAATAAGGTCCTCAATGATATATAAAGCCGGCGCTTCGCGGATATCATCGGTCTCGGGTTTAAAAGCCAACCCCCAAAGGGCAAAGTGTTTGCCTTTAAGGCCATCGGCGCCATAATACTCGCGCAGCTTAACTACCAGACGTCTTTTTTGTGTTTCGTTAACTTCCATTACCGAGTTAAGGATCTTGAACTCATATTTATTTTCCTCGGCTGCTTTTGAAAGGGCCTGCACATCCTTAGGGAAACAGCTGCCACCATAGCCAACACCAGGGAACAGGAAGCGCTTGCCTATACGGGCATCGGCGCCTACGCCTTTACGTACCATATCCACATCGGCGCCTACCAGCTCGCACATGTTGGCAATCTCGTTCATGAACGTTATTTTGGTGGCCAGGAACGAATTGGCAGCGTACTTTGTAAGTTCAGACGAGCGTTCATCCATATAAAGGATAGGGTTACCCTGGCGTACATACGGGGCATATAAATCGCCCATAATCTGGCGGGCCTTTTCGTCCATGGTACCAATAACTACCCTGTCCGGTTTCATAAAATCTTCAACGGCTACACCCTCGCGTAAAAACTCGGGGTTTGATACCACCGCGAAAGGCACATTGGTATTGGCTTTTAGCACCGCGGTTACTTTATCAGCGGTACCTACGGGTACGGTTGATTTAGTTACAATAACCTTGTACTCGGTAATAAGCTTTGCAATATCCTTTGCAGCACCAAGCACGTAACTCAGGTCGGCAGAGCCATCGGCACCCGGAGGCGTAGGCAAGGCCAAAAATATAACCTTTGCCGGCTCAATAGCTTCGGCAAGATTGGTAGTAAACGTTAACCTTTCCTGTTTAATGTTCCTGGTAAACAGCAAATCGAGACCTGGCTCATAAATCGGCATTTCGCCGGCACGCATCTTGTTTACTTTTTCTTCTACAATGTCAACACATATAACTTCGTTTCCGGTTTCGGCCAGGCAGGTTCCGGTTACCAATCCAACATAGCCAGTACCGATTACAGCAATTTTCATAGTTTATTTGTTTTTTTAAGTGTTTAGTATTTTGTTCCCGCGATAATGCAAAACACAGGTTTCATCCGCGCCGGGCGATTAATTATTACAGTATTGGTTTTTGTTACTAATTTTAAGCCTTGCTAATATACGATTCATACGCTAAAATGATATTATTATATACTATTGGGTTACGGTTCTATTTTATATCCATTTACATAGCTTCACTATTTAATCAAAAAGCAAGCCAATGGATAAATGGCCGGAAAAAACAAAAACTTATACGGATTGACAGCAGTATTTGGTTTCATTTTGCATCGTTAGGCGAATTTGAGCAGGGCAGGCCTATATTAGAAGCGATAAAGGCCACCTATCCGGGCAAAAAGATAGTGATTTCTTTTTTTTCGCCATCGGGCTACGAGATCAGGAAAAACACGCCGCTTGCCGATTTTGTGTACTATTTACCATTGGATACTGCAAAAAATGCCAAACAATTTATTGATGCCATACAGCCCGAAATGGCCGTTTTTACCAAGTACGAGTATTGGTACCATTTTTTTAAGGAAACGCATAAAAGACAAGTCCCCTTGTACATTGTATCGGGAATATTCAGGCCTAAACAGGTGTTCTTCAAATGGTACGGCGGCCTGCACCGCAAAATATTAAGCTTTGTAAGCCACTTTTTTTTGCAGGATGAGGCATCGAAACAGCTATTGCAATCCATTGGTATAACTAACGCCACCGTTAGCGGCGATACCCGCTTTGACAGGGTATGGGCCAATGCCCAGGATCCTAAAAAAATTCCCGATGTTGCCGAAATTATAAACGGCCAAAAAGTTTTTATTGCCGGCAGCACCTGGCCGCAGGACGAAGCCTTGCTTGCCGCCCTACCCGAACTATACCCCGACTGGAAATTTATTTTTGCCCCCCATGAAATTGATGAGGAAAAGGTAAAGGACCTGGTTAATTTGTTACCTGCACAATCGGCAATCAGATACTCCGAATTAATTCAAAATTCAAAACTGCGAAGCACTCTTGAACACCACGAAGAAACAACAACTGGTGAAAAATTCAAAACTCAAAATCAGGAGCTTACCACTCAGCATTCGCCGCTCACGACTCACAACTTAACCACCACCCTGGTTATTGATAATATCGGCATGCTTTCGTCCCTGTATGCTTATGGAAGCATCGCTTATATAGGCGGTGGTTTTGGCGTAGGGATACACAATACGCTAGAGGCGGCCGCGTTTGGCTTACCTGTTATCTTCGGCCCTAATTATCAAAAATTTAACGAGGCAAAGGAGCTTATCGCCTTAAAGGCCGGGTTTAGCATCAGTGATGTTAACCAACTTAAAGGCATTGTTGATACGCTTGTTAATGATGACGCTTTTTACAATATTACAAGCAAAAAAGCAGGTGATTATGTAAGGGAGCATACCGGAGCAACCCAGATGATATTAGACCATATCATAACGCTGCCATCCACCTGATAACACAGGCCATTTTATTCCGGGCGCTCAGGAAACTACTTTGCCTTTTTAGCCAGGTCTGCCAACGGCATGGTTGTCATGCGGCCAATTACTTTTTTACCACGATAAGTTATCACCCTCAATTGCGTGGCATCTTTAGGCGCATCAATAGGGGCCGTGTACTTAGGATAAAAATTATCGGGGAACGAGTTATCAAAACTATAATAGATATCCAACCCGGGTGCCTCGCTGGTAAGGGTTATTTTAAGTGTATTATCCGGATTTTTAGTAGCGCTGAATGAAGGATCATACACACTTGGAGCATATTTGGTTTCGGCTTCGTCAAAGCGTTCAAAATGTTTTTCAACTTTGCCAAAAAAGTAAGGCCAGCTTTTTTTCTCTTTAGGCGACCATACCAGTTCGGCAATGGCCATACCACGCGGCCAGGTCATATATTCGGCCTGGCGTATGTTGTATACCTGCTCTGTCCACAGGTTGGCTTGTGCGCCTTTTATCAGTTTAGCATCTACGCTATCGGGCACCGGCTCATATTCATAAGTTTTGTTCAGGCGTAGTTTAGCGTAAATTTTGGTTTCGTTTACATCGCTTTGCATATAATCCAGGTAGGCAAACGTGGTTGGGCTCATTACTACATCGTGGCCCATTTTAGCTGCCTCAATACCGCCTTTAACGCCACGCCAGCTCATTACAGCCGCATTAGGCCCAAGGCCCCCCTCCAGTATCTCGTCCCAGCCCATGAATTTTTTCCCTTTTGATTCTACTATTTTTTCAAGCCGTTTTTCAAAATAGCTTTGTACCTCCTGCTGGGTTTTCAGGTTTTCTTTTACCATCAGCGCCTTAATAGCCTCGCTTTGCTCCCAAAAGTTTTTAGCGCATTCGTCGCCACCTACATGGATATAACCAAAGGGAAAAAGCTGGGCAATTTCGGTCATCACCTTATCCAAAAAAACGTATACGTTTTCATTGGCCGGGCAAAGGGTATTATCTACAATGGCGGTATTATGCGGCCCGTTCCAGTTCATAAACGGCTCGCCGGAGTTTACCACGTATTTATCGGCGCCCGGTGTGCATGAAAGTTCGGGATAAGCTACAACCGCGGCAAGGCTATGGCCGGGCACATCAACCTCGGGCAAAATATTAACAAAACGGTCCTTGGCGTACTGTACAAGTTCTTTTATATCTTCCTGGGTATAAAAGCCGCCATAGGTGCGAGGCTCATCAGCAGCCGGCGGGGTAAACGTGCCAAACTGCCCAACTTTTTTTACATTATAAGCGCCCACGGTAGTTAGTTTTGGCAGGCTTTTAATTTCTACACGCCAGCCTTCATCGTCGGTTAAGTGCAGGTGCAGCAGGTTAAGCTTGTATTTTACCATGTTATCGATATACTGCTCCACCTCGGCTTTGGTAAAAAAGTGGCGGGCAACATCAAACATCAGGCCCCGCCATTCAAACCTTGGGTAATCGGTTATATCAACCGCAGGGGCTGTCCATTTAATACCTTTCACAAATTCTTTGCTTTCTATTTCCTTTGGCAGTAACTGCATAAAAGTTTGCACGCCATAAAATAAACCGGCGGGCGCATTCGCTTTTATCACCACTTTTTTTGCAGTTACCGATAGGTTATAACCTTCGGCACCAATTAGCGGGTCATTTTTTTTATTTATAACAAACTTTATGGATGCCGTTGGTGCAATATTTTTTACCGCAATAGCAGTGCCAGCAGCAGTGCCAAGCTTCTTTTTCAGGTACGCTATAACAGGGGCCAGCTGGGCCTGGTTGCCGGTTTCCAACACAACAATCTTAGGCAATACAAATTTGCCCGTTTTTTGAGTAACCTTAACAGGTTCGGGGATGATAGACAAGGCATTATTAGGCGCCTGGCCAAACGATAAAAAATGCAGCCCACAGCAACCGAGTAACAGGAATAATTTTTTCATAAAGAAAGTTTGGTTTTGAAAGCGTTTATAATTGAAAACGTTACGCAAATTATACTTTTTAAATAATATTAAAAAGTATTCCAGGTAAAAATTGTGTTTCACACCATTATACCGCTAACATCAAAAAAATGGTAGACTGTATAGCCCTGAACGTTTAACTTATCGGCAATAAAAATTAAAAATGTACGCCATAGCGCGGTAGTTTTATGCCAATGCTACAAGTGCGTTAATGCGGCAATTATATGCCCAATTTAAATCATAAAAAAACTATTTTATAACTAATTAAAAAAACCGCCGGGACAAATTCAATTGCGTTTTATATTAATATTAAGGGGCTGTTAATCTTTAGTTTGCCCGGTGTTTTTTATTTTTATTATGTACCTTAACGAGGTAAATTAACCTTACGCGCAGCATTATAAAATCACTAAAACAAATTAATCAACCCAAACAATCCTTATTATGCAAAATGTTTCTTTTTACTCTACAGCCATTATTGCATGGCTAACCACCTTTGGCGTTAATTTATTAAGCGCCGCGCTTGTATTGGCTATTGGCCTTTATATTATCAAATGGATAGGCCGGTTACTTACCGCATCAATGGCCAAAGGAAAAATTGATGTATCGCTTCAAACATTTTTGGGTAGTGTAATGACGGCCGGTCTAAGGGTTTTGCTCCTGATAACCGTTGCCGGTATGCTGGGCATTCAAACTACATCATTTGTAGCCATTATTGGCGCCCTGGGCCTGGCAGTAGGTCTGGCGTTACAAGGCTCGCTGGCCAACTTTGCCGGCGGTGTGCTTATCCTGATTTTTAAACCATTTAAGGTAGGCGACATTATTGATTCGCAGGGCCAAAACGGCGCAGTTATCGAAATCCAGATTTTTAATACCATATTGCTTACGCCCGATAACAAAACCGTTATACTGGCAAACGGGGCCGTATCAAACAATACCATTGTTAATTATAGCAGGCATGGCAGCATCCGGGTAGATATATCATTGGAAATTGATCCACAAAATGATATGGACGCCGTACGTAAAATTGCCATAGACGCGTGCCTTAGCCACCCGCTTGTTTTAGCCAATCCCTCTCCGGTTGTAAACCTGTCTAAAATAAACGAAGGCAAAATTGGGCTTGGTGTTTGCCCCTTTACAAAGGCACAGGATTATTGGACAGTGCTTTTTGGCGCCCAGGAGCTTATCAAAAAGGCTTTTGATGAGCATAAAATAGGCATACACTCTCCACATTTGTTTATTACCCAGGTGGCTGGTGCTACAACAAAAGCCTGATTTTAATTAAACTTTAAAGCGACTATATACATAGCAAAGCCCGGCAAAACACTGCCGGGCTTTTGATTGATATGGTATAGGTGTTGATTTTTCAATTGTTTATTTGGCATTCCTCGGATGTTGTTAAGTTAGAGAATTACGCCCATCTTAAATATCGAACACCGAATGCCCAATATCGAATAATGAAGGAAAGAAAACCTCGGTGTTGGACATTCAAAATTCGTTATTCGATATTTAATTGCAATTATGTTTCGAGCCCCCTACTCGTCGCCTTTTGCAGCAAGCTCCGTTTTGCTTAGCAGCCTGGCGCTTTCGGCCAGTTTAATAAATTCGGCGCGGTACCCCTCGGCGTCCTCGCCTTTGGCGGAGCGGGCCATTTTAATAGCCTGTTCATACCCGGAGTTCTGTTTAAACTTCGAATCGCGCAGCAGCATGCCAATTTCGGCAACAGCGGCGGCGAACCTAAAATCTGTTGATGTTGATTTCAGGCTGATCGGCTCATCTTTAACCGTAACCTGGCTCAATTTGCTTTTTAATGATGCTGGTTCTTTGTACCTGAATTTGATGGTCATCATTTCATCGGAAGCATTTGAATAGGCAACCGGTTTAGGTTTCTGATATTTTAACGGATCGACGCTGGCCGAATAATCATCTTTTATCCCCGCGGGCACTATTTCATAAAAAGCGGTAACCGTGTGGCCCGAGCCCATATCACCGGCATCTTTTTTATCGTCATTAAAATCCTCTTTGGCCAGTACCCGGTTTTCGTAACCAACCAGGCGGTAGGCCTGTACCTTGGCGGGGTTAAACTCCACCTGTAATTTTACATCTTTGGCAATAGTAAATAAGGTACCGCCAAATTCGCTTACCAGGGTTTTGCGGGCTTCGGTAATGTTATCAATATAGGCGTAGTTGCCATTGCCTTTGTCGGCCAGGGTTTCCATCTTGCTATCCTTGTAATTACCCATGCCGAAGCCTAAAACCGATAACGAGATACCGCTTTCCCGTTCGCGTTCAATCAGCTTTTGCATGTCATCATCACTTGATGCACCTACGTTAAAATCCCCATCGGTAGCCAAAACCACCCGGTTATTGCCATTTTTCATAATGTTTTGTTTGGCAATCTGGTAAGCCAGCTTAATGCCTTGTCCGCCGGCCGTTGATCCGCCCGCGCTTAAATTATCAATGGCATTGTTAATGGTTTCCTTTTTATCGCCGCCGGTTGCAGGCAGTACTACACCCGCCGCGCCTGCGTAAACAACCAGGGAAACTTTATCCTGTGGCCGCAATTGGTTAACCAGCATTTTTAATGACGATTGTACCAAGGGTAATTTATTAGGCTCGTTCATTGATCCCGATACATCTATTAAAAACACCAGGTTTGATGCAGGTAGTTTTTCGGTGGCTATTGTTCTTGCTTTAAGGCCTATGCGCAGCAGGCGGTGTTTGCTGTTCCATGGGGCTGCAGATAATTCGGAATGGATGGCCACCGGGCCACCATCTGTTGGCCCGGGCAGGTTATAGCTAAAATAGTTTATCATTTCTTCAATCCTAACGGCATCTGCCGGTGGCAACTGGCCGTTATTGATAAAGCGCCTTACGTTACTGTACGAAGCCGCATCCACATCAACAGAAAATGTAGAGAGGGGCTCGGCCGATACCGCTTTAAAACCATTTTCTTCGATGCCTTTATAGCTTTCATCGGTAATCACAGAAGGCTGGTAGCTTTTCAAAGCACCAGCATTTGTCGAGTAATCATACATAGCTGATGCATTTCCTATTGTTACATGGCCTGAGGCTTTGCCCCTTAAGCCCTTTGAATTGTATGATTTTGCAGATATAGTGCTCACACTTCCTGTAAGTACCTTCCGTTTTTGTACTCCATAACCCGTTACCACAACCTCGCTTAACCGGTTTGAAGTTGCATGAAGGTAAACTTTCAACGTGTTGCCTTTACCTGCTTTTACATCCTGCGTGGTATACCCAATAAAGCTGAAGGTAAGTAAGGCATTGTCATCCGGCACAATAATGGAATAATTGCCTTTGGCATCGGTTTGTGTTCCATAACCGGTGCCTTTAAGCACAACCGATACCCCGGGTATAGCCAAACTATCTGCACTATCATATACGGTTCCGCTAATGCGGTGGCTGCTGTTCGGCTTAAACCCAGTTAAACCGGTAAACAATAAAATAATTAAAACTAACTTTCTCATGCTTCGTTGCTTTTTTATGAAGATGCAGGCGGAGGATAATTTCCATAAACCGTTAAAAAAATTTATTTTGCACCTTTTTAATGACCAATTTTATTAAACCAGGCAAAACAGGCACATCAACGGATGACGAACTGCTTAACATTTACCGTAAAAACGGCGATGTTGCGGTTTTAGGACAACTATATGAACGATATATGGGCCTGGTTTACGGCGTATGTTTAAAATACCTGAAAGATGAAGATGGCGCTAAAGATGCTGTAATGGGTATTTTTGAGGAACTGGTAGAAAAAGTTAAAAAACACGACATCAGCATATTCAGGAACTGGCTTTATGTATTGGGGCGCAATTATTGCTTAATGCAGTTAAGAGCAGGCAAAAAGCTGGATGTAATTAATTTAGATGATGTTATGGAATTTACCCCATTACTGCATCATGATGATAATAACCGCGAAGAAGCCTATAAAGCTTTGGAACAATGCATTGATAAACTGGCCGGTGCCCAAAAACAAAGCATCGATTTATTTTATTTACAAGAAAAGTGCTATAAAGAAATTGCCGAAGTAACAGGTTTTAGCCTGAACGAGGTAAAAAGTTATATACAAAACGGCAAACGTAATCTTAAAATTTGCCTGGAGAAGAGCAGTGAACATTAAAAAGGCCGACATATTGCAAGTAAGAAAGTACCTGAACGGGGAACTTGATGCCAAAGCTATGCACCGGCTGGAGCACGATGCCCTTGACGACCCTTTTTTAATGGACGCGCTGGAAGGTTTTGAATCGGCCCCGAAAGACCAGCAGGCCAATCTTGCCGACCTTACCGCAAGACTACAACAACGTACCGAACAAAAGAAGGGCCGGGTAATATCATGGCAGGTATGGTCGATAGCGGCATCGGTTCTTATTGTGCTTACCATTGGCGGCTTGTGGATAAAGAGGAACTCGCCGGAACAAGCAAAGCAACTGGCCGAGTTACAAAAAGATAAAACACAAGTTGTCAATAAAGATACCGTGGCAACGCCGCCGCCTCATTCCACGCAGGAAACCCTAATGGCAAATAATGCAGCAAAACAACCTGTTTTAACCAGTGCCGACAGGCCGACTGCTACCCGGAAATACGCTGCCGGTAAATCGGTTTATCAACAGGAGATATCCGCCGACGATAATAAAAGTGCCGCCCCTGCCGGGGATGTATTTAAAAAAGTCCCCCAGGTTGCCGAACCAGCAGCCGAGCCTAAGCAGGAAAACAGCTCCATAAGCGAAATGGTGGTGATGAATTATAACGACAACAAGGCGAAAGCGGATAGCCTTGCGCTGCTTGCCAAAAAGGCCCGTGAGAAAGCATCCAACCCGATTGAATCTAAATTAACTGGGAAAGTTGCCGGCTTAGAGGTAGTTACATCTAAAGATGCCAAAACCCAGTTTGGGTATAGTACTATTAATGGCATTATTGTAGGCAAAGGCGATAATATGCCGGTTGTTGGAGCTGCCATACGTATTTCGGGCACCAACAAAAGCACAGTGACCGATGTAAACGGCTATTTTACAATGCCGGTTACCAAAAACAAAGAGACGCTTGATATCGCTTCCATAGGCTACCAGCCAAGGCAGGTGAGCGTAAAACGCGGCGATAGCCTTAAAGTAATACTCAACCCGGATAATGACGCCCTTGCCGAGGTAACAACAGTTGGTTACGATAAGGCATCAAAAACAGTTGCCGCACATCCGCAAGGTGAAATGGCCGGCTTTAAAAAGTACCTGCAGGCAAACGCTATTGCGGCCGACGGTGATGCCACCGGCACAGTATCGGTACTATTTACGGTGAACACCGATGGTTCTTTAAGCGATTTCAAGATTAAAAAAAGTCTTTCGGCCGTTGCCGACCAAAAAGCTATCGACCTGATAAAAGCCGGCCCAACCTGGGTAGGCAACAGCAACGGCAAACCAGAGCAGGTTACCGTTAAGGTTAAATTCGCTACGAAATAGAATCAGGAGTCAAGAATCAAGACGAAAAAAATACCTATTTGATTTTATAGGTATCCGCTTAAAACATTCCTTAATATTTCTATCAGTTCGGGGTCGTTAAATTGATAGTTATCTTCAATATCAAGGACGGTTACCTGTTTATTGTTTAAATTGAAACGCTGGTTAAGCAACTGTTTATGCCTACGCTCCATCACAAATACAACATCGGCCCGGTCAATCATTTTTTGGGTTATGCGAATACGGGCCTTGTCGCTGGTACCGGCCGAGCAAGCAGTATGTTCGGGGTGATTTTTAAACAACAACTCGGCTGTTGGACTGCGCCATTGGTTTTTACTGCAGATGAAAAGGAGGTTGGCCAATGGTAATTATTCTCCTTTAAATGCGGGCGAAATGCGATAAATGATGGCCAGCACGAAAACGGCTATCGATAGGTAAAAAATCCGGCTCCCCTGCTTGCGGTCGTTTTCATTGTATCCATAAACCTGTTCGCCATCCGGGAGTGTCTTTTTGTATGTAGACAGGTGCCAGCCTATAAAAATCCCTAACACACCACCTGCCAATGCAAATATATAGCCCACAATTATCCACACGTTTTGTGGCGGGTCAGTTGCCCTTAGTTCTTCCATGCGTTCGGTTCTAAGGTCGGTGAGTATTTTTTCATTAATGGTAACACCGCGGTCAAGCAATATTTTACGGGCCAGCTGGTAATCAAAAGGGCTCCACTCATCGGCTTTTGCCAGCACGTCTGTCAGTTCAGCATCGGTAAAGCCAAATAAATAATGATCTTTATCTGCATGGCCTATGTTTTCCTTCTCTTTATCGTTCAACAGCTGGTTTGCACGCTCAAAATCTTCGGGTTTTATTTTTACAGAGTATTCAACAGTTAAATCGCTGCTCCTGAAAGCCGGGTCAAATACCGCGCTGCTTTCCTTCACGTCGTATTCAATACCGCCTTCTTCAAGCACATCTACAAGAGCGCTGGCCAGGGCGGCATCGTTAAAATGCTTATACTGTATTAGTTCAGATTCCATAAAGTATGAGTGTTCAGGTTTAAATTACAATCCGTTTTTGGGCACCCAGGCCTGGCTTTTAATGAGCCATTTTCCGCTCACGTAACGAAACACAAAGGAAAATGCCCCTTCTTCGTTAAACGGATCGCCGTTAACAGTGCCGGTGTATTCAACAGGTACTATCAGGTAGGCGACTTCTTCGGTCTGCTGAAAAATCTTGATCTTTTTTATGTTTACGGTAAAGTCGTGAATTTTAAAATCCTTAACCGCCTTTTGCACCGAGTTTACCCACTGTACACCGGCCAGTTGCCCGTTCCACGAATAAGGGTTTTGCTCGTCGGTAACAACGGCATTGGGGGCGTACATATCCGTAACCTTATCAATATCAAATGTGTAAGATGCTTTTAGTACAGTATTGATGGTTTGCAACACCTCCGGGTTAACTTTCTTTACGGTATCTTCGGCTGCCATATCCGCAGCAATGGTTTTTTGGCCTGTTATTAATATTAATAACAAGCTTATGTACACCATTGTTAATATGCTTTTCCTCATCTTATGCTGTTAAAATTCCTGGCCATACGCTTTTGGGCTTATAAAGTTAAGCATCAATCGTCTATTTAAAAGATAAATATCTGATTAAAAAGCATATCATATTTATTTTCCTTTAGCATTCATATAATCCAGCGTTAAATTACATAGCGCTTTTACACCCAGGGTAAAGCCACTTTCGTCGATATAAAAATCGGGGGTATGGTGCGATGGCGCTTTAAGTGGGTCGGCGCCTTTAGGCATTCCTCCTAAAAAAATGAACATGCCGGGCACTTTTTCCTGGTAAAAGCTAAAATCTTCGGCCCCGGTAACGGGTGGGCGAAGCAGTACATTTTCGGCACCTGCCGTCTTTTTCAGGCTGGGCAGCATTTGCTGGGTAAGCGCCGGATCGTTATAAGTAACCGGATAATGGCTGCTGTACGGAATCTTCACCTCGGCAGTAGCGCCCTGTGCTTCGGCCGTTTTTGTGGCTATTTGTTTAACGCGCTCAACCAGCATCTTTTCGTCTGCCGGAGTTAATGAACGCAATGTACCCAGCATTTCAACACTCTCGGGGATAATGTTCGACCGGTTACCGCCTTTTATGGCGCCAATGGTTACCACCGCCGGGTTTTCGGTTATGTTTATATTGCGGCTCACAATAGTTTGCAGGTTATTGATGATCTCGGCCGAGACCACAATCGGGTCAACGCTCGACCATGGGTAGGCCCCATGTGCCGACCGCCCTTTTACGATGATCTGCAAATCATTAACACCAGCCATTGTACCGCCCGGGCGATACGCTATTTTGCCAACCTCGGTTTGCGAATTGATGTGCAGGCCAAATACTACATCAACTTTGGGGTTTTCCAGCACGCCTTGCTTCACCATTTCTTCGGCGCCGCCTTTCTGGCCGGGCTCTACCCCTTCTTCGGCAGGCTGAAAAATAAATTTAACAGTTCCGTGCAACTCGCTTTTCATGCCCGAGAGCACCTGGGCCACACCCATTAAAATAGCCATGTGCGAATCGTGCCCGCAGGCGTGCATTACGCCAACCTCCTGGCCGTTATAAGTGGTTTTTACCTTTGAGGCAAAAGGCACATCTGTACGTTCAATAACCGGCAAGCCATCCATATCTGCCCGCAAAGCAACTACAGGGCCCGGCTTACCGCCTTTTAAAATACCAACAACCCCTGTTGTAGCTACGCCAGTTTGCACCTGAATACCCAACGACTGCAGGTGTTTGGCAATAATTGCCGAAGTGCGCACCTCGTGGTTGCCCAATTCGGGATGTTCATGAAAATCGCGGCGCCAGACAATTACCTGGTCTTTAAGGGCATCGGCTTTAATATTTACTTGCGTTTGCTGGGCAAATATTGGTGTTGTAAATAGTAAAAAAACAGGAACGATGCATAATTTCATAGGCGGCAAGTTTTTGAACCGTTAATATAGTAACAAAACACCGGATATTTTAATGTGCCGAGTTTAATTTGAAGCTGATGCCTATTCAACTCAAAATGATGGTAACCCCGGGGCTGTCAACAGGTTACTTTACTGCGGTTAAATCAATATCAAAAACGAGCACCGAATTTGCCGGAATGGGGCCTAACGATGCGCCGCCATAGCCCAAAGCCGATGGCACGAACAATATGATATTGCCGCCTTCTTTGATGTGCGGAATGCCTGTTTGCCATCCCTTTACCAACTTGTTTAAGGGCGACGAATAGCCATTTGCCGAATCAAACGGCGGGCCGTTAAGCAGTTTGCCCTGGTAGTTTACTGTAATGGTTGAATTAATAGTAGCTGTAGCCCCTGTACCTGGCTTAACAACCTGGTAATACAGGCCCGACGAATCTTTCACAGCCTTCACAACCGGATTGTTGGAAAGGTAAACCCTGATAAGCGAATCGTCGATCCTGGCCTGCTTCACTGCATCAACATTGGGAGCTGTTTTACAGGATGCAAAGGCGATAACAGAAATAAATAGTACTAACAATAGGTTCTTCATATCATTTTTAAAATCCGGGCGTTTAAAACTACTCAATTATCGCCATAAAAAAAGCCCGGCGATGATTATCCCGGGCCCGGTATTTTATAATTACTGGCTTAAGCTCCCGGAGGCGAAAGGTCTACATCAAACCTCAATACAGCGTTTGCAGGAATTGCTCCTGAGCCCGAGGTACCATACCCGTAAATGGATGGTATCAGCATAATAATTTTCGATCCTATAGGTACGTGAGGTAAAACTATCTGCCATCCATAAATCAAACTACTCAACGGGGCGCTAACAGAGGCATTTGTGGCAAATGCAGTTCCGTTAAGCAACGAACCGGTGTAAGTTCCTTTAATCGTGGTTGTAGCCGTAGGATAAGCTCCTGCGCCAGTAGAAACTACCTGGTAGTAACAACCTAACGTATCTTTTACACCGGTAATTTCGGGATGCACCAAAAGATAAGCTTTAATGGCAGCATCATCGTCGGCAGCCTGCTGTATTGCTGCTGTTATTGTTGGATCGGTTGCTTTTGAACACGACGACAGCGAATAGATGGCTAAGGGAAATAGAACTAAAAATAAAAGTTTTTTCATTTTCATACAGATCAGTTAACATTAATAGGGTTAAAAACACTAAACGTTGCAAATTGCGAAAACTTATTTAGGCAGGTATTTTAATTCTGGCAAAAACACCGTCGTAAATATACAATCGAAACCGTATTATAATAGCAAACAGAGCACTGTTTTTTATTCGCGTTGTACCAAAAACCGTGGCTAATTGGCTACCGCTGTTAAATTGACAGAAAATATCAGTACTGAATTTGCAGGGATAATGCCGGCCTGCGCATTACCATAGGCGTAGCGCGATGGGGTTATTATCAGCATTTGCCCGCCTGTTTTAAGGTAGGGTAATGCAATTTGCCATGCTGGTATCAGGCCATTTAAGCGGTACACCAGGTTGGTGCTCGAGTCAAATATAGTCCCGTTGGTTAACTTGCCGGTATAAGCCGCTGTAATTGTAGTTGTTAAAGCAGGGTTAGCACCGGTACCCTGGGTAATTATCTGGTAGTAAACACCGGTTGTATCTTTTACCGCATGAATTTCGGTATGTGCTGCAAGGTAGGCCTGGATGATTGTTTCATCTGCGGCGGCCTGTTTGGCGGCATCAAAAGGCACCACGTTATTATTCGATTTCAGGCACGATGAAAACAGTGCAACGGGTAGCAGCAACAATAGCAGAAGTTTTTTCATTTTTATTCAGATCAGTTTAGCACCTATACGGTTTAACTAATATAAACGCTACAATTTAAAAATCTTATACTGTTGTTTTAATCTTAAGCTCGTTAAGCTGTGTATCGGCGATGCTTGATGGCGAATCGATCATCACATCGCGACCCGAATTGTTCTTAGGGAAAGCGATAACATCGCGGATAGAATCTAACCCGGCAAAAATAGATACCAGCCTATCAAACCCAAGGGCTAAACCACCATGCGGAGGTGCGCCATACTCAAAGGCATCCATCAAAAAGCCAAATTGCTTTTGCGCCTCTTCGGGCGAAAAGCCCAGGTGCTTAAACATCAATGACTGCATAGCGCGGTCATGGATCCTTATGGATCCGCCGCCAACTTCAGTGCCGTTAATAACCAGATCATACGCGTTGGCGCGTACAGCCCCCGGATCGGTATCCAGCAAGGCAATATCTTCTGGTTTTGGCGAAGTGAAGGGGTGGTGCATGGCATGATAACGTTCGGTTTCTTCGTCCCACTCCAGCAGCGGAAAATCAAGCACCCAAAGCGGTGCGAATTTATTTTTATCGCGCAGGCCTAAACGGCTACCCATTTCCAGGCGCAATTCGTTCAGTTGCTTGCGTACTTTATCGGCATTGCCGGCCAGTACCAGCATTAAATCGCCGCGCTCGGCTTCAAATGCAGCTGCCCAGTTGGTTAGCTCATCTTCGCTATAAAATTTATCAACCGATGATTTTAAAGTACCATCTTCGTTATAACGGCAATATATCATGCCGGTTACGCCAATTTGTGGGCGTTTTAACCATTCGGTAATTTCATCCAATTGCTTACGGGTGTAGCTTGCACAGCCTTTGGCGTTGATACCCACAACCAGTTCGGCGTTGTCAAATACGCCAAAGCCTTTACCTTTTACAACATCATTCAGTTCTACAAACTCCATCCCGAACCTTACATCCGGTTTATCAGAACCGTAAAGGCGCATCGCGTCGGCATATTGCATCCGTGGGAAATCGCCAAGGTCGATACCTTTTACCGTGGTGAACAGGTGGTGGGTAAGGCCTTCAAAAATATTCAGGATATCCTCCTGGGTAATGAACGATAGCTCGCAGTCAATCTGGGTAAATTCTGGCTGGCGGTCGGCACGCAGGTCTTCATCTCTGAAACATTTTACAATCTGGAAATAACGGTCGAACCCGCTTACCATCAGCAATTGTTTAAATGTTTGCGGCGATTGCGGCAACGCGTAAAATTCGCCCGGGTTCATGCGGCTTGGCACCACAAAATCGCGTGCTCCTTCCGGGGTCGATTTGATCAGTACCGGGGTTTCTACCTCCAAAAAATCAATGTCGCTTAAATAGCGGCGTATTTCCTGTGCCATTTTGTGGCGCAGGATAAGGTTATTACGAACAGGCGCACGGCGTAAATCAAGGTAGCGGTATTTGGCACGCAGCTCTTCGCCGCCATCAGTTTCGTCTTCTATCAGGAACGGCGGAATTTTAGCCGAGTTCAATATCTCTAAACCGACTACAGCAATTTCAATTTCGCCGGTTGGTATTTTTGTGTTTTTGTTTGATCGCTCCAGCACCTTGCCGGTAACCTGTATCACAAACTCACGGCCAAGCTCGCGGCTTTTTTCGCGCAGCAAGGCATCAGTATCCGTATTAAAAACAAGTTGGGTTAAACCATAACGGTCGCGCACATCAATAAATGTGGTGCCGCCCAAATCGCGCGATTTTTGTACCCAGCCACACAATGTAACTGTTTGGCCTAAGTTGCTGATATTTAATTCGCCGCAGGTATGAGTTCTTAGCATAACAATATTTATAAAAGTTTGCAAAAGTAAGTTTTTAGTTCGAAGTCCGAAAGTCGGGAAGACGGAAAGTCCGAAAGATTGAATATTGCTGAAATTTTACTCTGCTTTTTTTTCCACCTTCTGACCAAATCGCTAATTGCTAATCTTTTCTTTCGGACTTTCCGTCTTCCCGACTTTTTTGACTTTCCGACTAAAAAACTATCTTTGCCCCATAATTCTCAAGGGGTGCCTTGCTTTGGTGTATCTAAAAACGAACTATAATGCGTTTTTAACCAAACTGAAAGACAGGCTGAGATCAAACCCATGCCCCCCAGCCCCCTAAAGGGGGAGTTTTTAGTTTAAAGCCAGCCTTTAGCCTACTTACTCCCCCTTCAGGGGGGCGGGGGGGCTACACCTGATCCGGGTAATGCCGGCGTAGGGAGAGGTGACAAGTTAAGTGTACTGCCATTGTACCCTGGTGAGCAGATGGTTTAACTAATTTTTAGTTTAAAAATTTTGAAAAATGTATTCGCGGCTATCATAGCCCTGCTGCTGCCTGTTTTGGCATCGGCCCAGCTTTCCATATCCGGAAAAGTAACCAATCAATCGGGCGAAGCACTGCCCGGTGCAACTATTACCCTTACAAACCCAACTACCAGCGTCGTTGCCGATGCTACCGGCAAGTATGGCTTTACTAATCTTAAACCCGGCAACTACACACTAAATGCCAGTTTTATTGGTTACCAAACCATCAGCAAAAATATCGTTTTAGCGGCCAGCCAGGTTATCAACCTAACGCTCAATAATGGCACGTTTGCGGCCGAGGAAGTGACCATCAGCGCCACCCGTGCGGTTAAAAACTCGCCAACGGCATTTACCAATCTCAGCAAAAACGATTTAGCAAAAAACAACTTCGGGCAGGATCTGCCTTACCTGTTAAGCCTCACCCCATCGGTTGTGACCACATCAGATGCGGGCGCGGGCATTGGCTACACCGGCATCCGCATCCGTGGCTCTGATAATACCCGGGTTAACGTTACCATCAACGGCATTCCGCTGAATGATGCCGAAAGCCAGGGATCATACTTTATCGACCTGCCCGACCTGGCCTCGTCGGTTGATAATATCCAGGTGCAGCGCGGCGTGGGTACATCAACCAATGGCGCTGGCGCTTTTGGCGGCAGCATCAATATCCAGACTACCGCGCGCCGCGATACTGCTTATGCCGAGATCAATACTTCGGCCGGTTCTTACGGTTCTATCAAAAACACGGTTAATGTCGGTACCGGCTTACTGGGCGGGCATTTCAGTTTAGATGGCCGTTTATCACGCATCCACTCCAATGGTTATATTGACAGGGCAACGTCCGATTTAAAATCTCTTTACTTAAGCGCTGCCTGGTATGGCAAAAACAGCACCATCAGGGCCAACGTAATATCGGGCCACGAGCGCACTTACCAGGCCTGGAATGGCATTGCCGATTATGTTATTGGTGATAATACCCGAAAGGATAACCGCACTTATAACGAGCTTGGCCTGATGGACTACGCCGGTAATTTTTATAAAGACCAGGTAGATGATTACCTGCAAAACCACTACCAGTTGCTGTACGATCAGAAGATAAGCAGTAAGCTATCTTTTAGCGGCGCATTGCACTACACCAAGGGCAAGGGTTACTATGAAGAGTACCATCAACAGGATGCTGTAGTCAATTATGGACTCACCCCGGTTATTATGGGTACCGATACCATTAAAACTACCGACCTGGTACGCAGGCTTTGGCTTGATAATGAATTTTATGGTGTTACGTACGCTTTAAAATATCAGCCCCAAAGCAACCTGAACATGACCCTGGGCGGCGCTTATAATGAATACAAAGGCGCGCATTACGGCAATATTATTTATACCAAAGAAAGCGCAGGCATAGGCCCCAACTATGAGTACTATCGTGATAATGCCAAAAAGAACGACTTTAATATTTTTTACCGCGCCGAATGGCATTTAAACAAGGTGTTGCTTTATGCCGATGCGCAATACCGCCACCTGTATTACAATTTTTACGGTATCGACAAAAACCAGCAGAACGCGCAGCAAAGCATCGAGCTTAACTTTTTTAACCCCAAAGTAGGTATTACTTACCAGCTTAATGAGCAAAACAATGTATATGCATCATTTGCGGTAGGTAACCATGAACCAAACCGCGATGATTATGTTAACTCCACCCCGCAAGCCAGGCCAAAGGCCGAAAACCTGAAGGATTTTGAAGCAGGTTACCGTACGGTTGGCAAAATTTTTAGCGGCGGTATTAATGGCTTTTATATGCTGTATAAAAACCAATTGATATTAACCGGGGCGCTTAATGATGTGGGCAGCGCTATACGCACCAACGTTCCGGATAGCTATCGCGCCGGTGTTGAGCTGGATGGCAAAGTACGCATAACCAGCCAGCTTAACTGGGGGATAACCGCTACCTGGAGCGCCAACAAGATTAAAAACTACCACCAGTTTTTCTCTAATTACGATGACGGCACTTTGGTTGAAGAATCGTTTAAAAAAACAACCATTGCTTATTCGCCATCGCTTACCGGGGCCAGCATTATTAGCTACAGCCCGGTTAAAGGCGGCGAAATCGCTTTTATCAGCAAGTACGTGAGCAAACAGTATTTAGATAATACCATGAACCAAAACCCTGCCGGTTTTAACATAGCGCCCGATAACGCCGCTAATCCGTATGCCGCCAACAGGTATTTAAAAAGCTATTTCACCAGCGATGTAAGGCTGCGTTATAACTTCAGTATCAGCTCGGTTAAAAACATTGGTTTGGGCTTGCAGGTTAATAATGTTTTCAGCAAAAAGTACGAGGCCAACGGTGCTACATACCCGGATATTGAAGGTGGCAACATGGTAAACTACAATTACTATTTTCCGCAGGCGCCGCGCAATTTTATGGCGATGCTTAGCCTAAATTTTTAATACACACGAATGGATGCACACGAATCGTCTCGAATTGGGGCGAATTTCACGAATCCGGGCAGATAGTAGTTTCCGAATTGGATCGAATTTTACGAATTAAGAAACGCGTTTATGCATGATTTAATAAAGCTTTTTATTGATCAGATAAAGGAAACCACCTGGGTGCAATGGCTTGCCGTTGCCCTGGGTGTTGCCGAAGTTTTGCTGGCGCGAAAAAACAACATCTTGCTTTATCCTGCGGGTATTTTGGGAACCGCAATTGCTATTTATTTGTTGCTGGATGTAGGCTTGTACGCCGAGTCGATACTGAATGGCTATTATGTGATCATGAGCGTTTATGGCTGGTGGTACTGGGTAAAACGGCGCAACCAGCCACCTGTAGAAATTTCATGGAGTACCAAAAACGAATGGGGTATAAGCATTACCATATCCGTTATTGGCTGGGTATTTTTTTATGTGCTGCTCAAAAACCTGCCGGCTAAATATTTTACGCCATCAAACGTACCTGTTTGGGACGCGCTGATATCGTCAACAGCCTGGGCAGGCATGTGGCTGCTGGCCCGCCGTAAAATAGAGAACTGGATTTTTTTAAACATATCAAACCTGTTTGCCGTACCCATCCTGTTTTACAAGCACCTCCCCATGTTTGCGCTGCTCACCGTCTTTTTATTTGTTGTAGCTATTTTGGGGTACTTTGAATGGGGGAAAAGAATCAAGAGTCAAGAATTAAGAATTAAGACAGGAAATTGAAACGTGGGATGAGGTTGTTAGTTGGATTCCATCTGTTCTTTAAACGGGTTCATATCAACCTATTGTATCAAGGCCGAAAATCTATCATCTGCACATCTGAAATTTGAAATCTGCACATCTATGCGTCATCCATCATACTTACTAAAACCCGAATGGATAAAAACAATCCGGGATACTGCCGCGGAGGCCGAAAAACTGGCCATGCTGCACCCTGATCAATTGAAACTGGTTTACGAGCAGGGCTGGTTTAGATTCCTGGTTCCGAAAGCCTATTCGGGCCTGCAACTGCCTTTGCCGGATATGGTGCGGTTGGAAGAAAGCCTGGCCTGGGCCAACGGCAGTTTGGGCTGGGTGGTTACCCTTTGCAGTGGTGCGGGCTGGTTTGGCGGTTTTTTATCGGCAAGCATAGCCCCGGAATTATTGAACAACCCTGCATTATGCCTGGCAGGCAGCGGCGCATCAACAGGTACGGCCACCATTACCAATGGCGGCTACATCATTAACGGCACCTGGAAATATGCCAGCGGCGCGCACCATGCCACCCATATAACAGCCAACTGTATCATCAAAAATGGCAACGAATCTGTTTTAGACGCCGACGGAAACGAACTGGTACTACCTTTTATTTTCGACAAGAAAGATGTGGAGGTTTTCCCCGCCTGGAAATACATCGGCATGATGGCCACCGGCAGCGATGCCTACCAGGTAAGCAACCTGTTTGTTAAAGCCGACAGGTGTTTTAAGATCGACCCGGAGTATGCAGTAATCAACGAGCCTTTGTACAAATATCCCTTTTTACAATTGGCCGAGGCTACGCTGGCTGCAAACATATCGGGCATGGCCGTACACTTCCTTGATCTGTGCGGGCCATTGTTTGATGAAAAACAGTTAGGCAAACGGCAACGCGATACTCACCGCGATACAACAAAACAACTGCTGGATGAATTAACTACCAACCTTAATAAAACCCGGGCCGAATTTTACCAGGCCGTTGACGCTTCCTGGCAAAGTGGTTTAACAGGCCCCGCCGGGTATCTGACCGAGGTAAGCACTACCAGCCGCAAACTGGCCAAAACAGCACGCGAGAGTGTTGATAAGCTATACCCGTACTGCGGCCTGCAGGCTGCCAATCCCAATACCGAAATAAGCCAAACATGGCGCGACTTGCATACCGCAAGCCAGCACAGTTTGTTAAATAGCATCGGCGGGTAAACAGAAGCTGAAAGCAGAATGCCCAAAGCTTAAAGCTAACTCATATATTTTCTATCCGACAAAAACATATGTGAAATTAAATAACAGGTCGCACATAGTTGGGTTAACACAACTTAACACATTTCAGCTATATTTATATATAAAAACCTCATTATCAATACCTTGATGTTTTAACATGGTTAACACTAAAACTGACCGCACAATTTGCGCGAATCCAAATATTTGTACCTCTTGCCGACCAACACAAGTCTCCCCTGGCTCCCGTATCTGCAAATAAAATAAGTTATGTTTGATGCCTATAACTTCCCAACGCTATAAGCTATCCGTTAGCTCTTATTAAATAACAACTTACGGCCCTTAACTATTCAACGCAAATTCTCTATCTTGATTCTTGACTCTTAATTCTGATTCTTATTTGTAACAAAACCCATACTTAACATAAACTTCATATGGCTTTTTAATTTCATTGTTGATATTTGGCGATCCAAAAACAAAAAAATGAAGCTTAAATATCTGTTGCTTTTAATTTTAGCCACTGCCTCTCTTTCGGCATCGGCACAATCTCACAAAAAAAAACATAAACATACCAGCAGGAGGAACAACGATAGCGAAATTACCTACCACCGCGAACGCGCTATACCCATGCCTACCGGCCTGCCCCGCCCCAAACTGGTTATTGGCTTGGTGGTTGATCAAATGCGGTGGGATTACCTGTACCGCTATTTTGACCGTTACGAAGATGGCGGTTTTAAACGAATGCTTGGCGAGGGCTTTACCTGCGAGAATACCAATATTGATTATATCCCCACGGTAACCGCCGCCGGCCACACCTGCATATACACCGGATCGGTGCCGGCCATTCATGGTATTGCGGGCAATGATTTTATTGTGCAAGCTACCGGAAAATCAATGTATTGCACAGATGATAGCACGGTAACCGCCGTTGGCAGCACCTCAAAGGCCGGCCAAATGTCGCCACGCAATTTGCTGGTAACTACCGTTACTGACGAGCTTAGATTGGCAACCAATTTCCGCTCAAAAGTTATTGGCATCGCGTTAAAAGACCGCGGTGGCATTCTGCCTGCCGGGCATACCGCCAATGCCGCTTATTGGTTTGATGACACCAGCGGCAACTGGATAAGCAGCACTTACTACATGACCGATTTGCCTGCCTGGGTTAAAAACTTTAACAGCCAAAAAATTGCCGAAAAATACCTTAAACAGGATTGGAATACCCTTTACCCTATAGCCACTTACCTGCAAAGCGCCCCCGATAACAGCGGCAAATACGAAGGCAAGTTTGCCGGCACCAGTGCACCAACCATGCCGGTTAATACATCGGCATTGTACAATGGTCACTTAGGCATGATCCGGTCTACACCTTACGGCAATTCGATGACGCTTGATATGGCTAAAGCGGCTATAGCAAATGAACAATTAGGCAGCAATACAGTTACCGACTTTTTGGCCGTAAGCCTGTCATCTACAGATTATATAGGGCACCAGTTTGGCCCTAACTCTGTAGAGATAGAGGACACTTACCTAAGGCTTGATCATGACCTGGCCGCCTTTTTTGCTTATTTGGATGGCACCCTGGGCAAAGGCAGTTACTCGGTATTTTTAACCGCCGACCATGGCGCTGCGCATAACGCCAACTTCCTGAAAGATCACAACGTACCTGCCGGAACCTGGGACGATGCCGCTGCGCAGAAAGAAATGAACACCATGCTGAACGACAAGTACAAGGTTCAAAACCTGGTTATCAGCATGGATAATTACCAGGTTAACCTTAACAATGCCGCCATCAAAAAAGCAGGCATCAGCGAAGAGGCGATAAAACTTGACTGTATAAACTATCTGCAAAAACAACCGGCTGTACAATTTGCCGTTGATATGCAAAACGCAAACGCCGCGACTATCCCGGTTGATTTGCGCAGCCGCATTATAAATGGTTATAACACCGAGCATAGTGGCGTGATACAAATCGTATTAAAACCAGGCTATTACTCGGGGCACGGAGCAACCGGAACAACCCATGGCACCTGGGCGCCATATGACACCCATATACCGCTGGTATTTATGGGCTGGGGCATTAACCATGGCAATACCACACGCCAAACCCACATGACGGATATTGCCCCTACCGTGGCATCACTATTACACATACAAGCCCCCGATGGCTGCATTGGCAAAACCATTAGCGAGGTAATCAGGTAATCCGGGGTTCGGGTTGCGGGGCTCGGGGGTCGGGTTGCGGGGCTCGAGGGTCGGGGTTCGACATTTTACCGGCAACCCGCCCCTCGCAACACGAACCACGAACCCCAAACCCCGAACCTCGAACCAGGCAACACACCACCGAAATGAAAAAATACATATCCAGGTTTCATTACATCACACAGGACATGCCGCAGCGCAGCCATACACAACAGGTTGAAATTGCCTGTAGTGCAGGCGCCAACTGGATACAATATCGATGTATGACTAAATCAGACAACGAACTGGTTGCCGAAATTGACCAGATAGCAGCTATTTGTGATGACTGGGGAGCTACCCTTATCATTACCAATCATTATCACCTGCTTGATAAAGTTGATGCCCAGGGTGTGCACATTGAAGACCAGCGTGCCGATTTTAGCACTATCCGCGAAGCAATTGGCGAAGATAAAACCTTTGGAGCATCGGCTACTAACCTGGCCGGCCTGCTAAAAACCCAGCATTCAGGCGTGGTTGATTACTGTGCACTGGGGCCGTTTGCCCATACTGAAACCAGGCCGAATAATTTCCCCTTGCTGGGTTACGATGGCTACCGTCAATTGGAAAAAGCCCCCATCGAAATTCCGGTTATTGCAACCGGTGGAATCCAATTACAGGATGTTGAATTATTACTTAAAACAGGCATTTACGGCATAGCGGTTTCGTCGGCCATCAATCGTTCTATTGATCCGGCCGGAATGGTTAAGGAGTTTTACCGCAAAATGTACTAAACTCACTATTGCCCTGAAGTGAGCTTCATTTTTAATATTAATATTGCTTAATAACAAAGGCACTGTTGCCTGCATGCCAAAAACAGCAGCAAAATATCCGGTCAAAAAAGGCAGGTTTTTGTTTCGACGATGCACATTTAACTATAACAAAGAATATTTTAGTTCATTGAACAAAATGAGTTATTGATTTTGTAAATTGCATGTGAAATCCAATATATAACCTATATTTCTTTATGGAAACCTATAATAGACTGTGGCGGTTGTTTTTTGCTATTGCGTTAGTTTCAATCGCGGTTCAACAATTTATCTGCTCTGGTTTCAGGCCGGTTATTATGCCTCCCGAGCCGGCATTTATAGGGCAAAGCACTTTTTGCATGTGTGTAGCAGGCATTTTGATGATACTGATATCGGCCGCTATTATTTCGGGCATCAACTCACATATAGTTGCCGATTACCTGGGGGCATTCATGCTGTTGATGATTATCCTCTCACACATACCATACAATATTAAAATGAACCCGTTTTTTTTGGCAGGATGGAACGATGCCTTTAAACTGCTGGCCTTGTGTGGCGGGGCCTTTATAGTGGCTACCTCCTTCCCTGCCGATACAGTAAGCGGCATTGATGCGGTTACAGAAAAGTTACGGCCCGCCGGCCCATACTTTTTTGCTACAACCATGATTGTTTTTGGCATCGAGCATTTTATTTATCCAAAATTTGTAGCGCTGCTGGTACCATCGTGGCTCCCTTTTCATTTATTCTGGGTGTATTTTGCGGGCATAGCCCTTATTGCTGCCGGCGCCGCTATTGTGTTTAAATTTAAGGTAAAACTGGCGGCCTCTTTGTTAGGCTTAATGCTGTTTTTATGGCTTATCATGGTGCACATCCCACGCGGGCTCGATACCTCCATAGTGGATAGGGCTAATGAATGGACAAGCGTCTTTGAGGCTTTGGCATTTAGCGGCATAGCATTTTTAATAGCCGGCACTTATAAACCAGCGCAAACGGCGGCCAGTCAATAATTAGTCAAATCATCCGCATGGGTTTTAGCTAAAATGGTTTTGTTGTATATTCACGCCAAATTTTAAACTCATGACAGCTTATAGCTTTTTACAACATCTCCATTCGGGTTTCAGGTATATTGTACTGGCCTTAATTTTGGCAGCCATCATAGGTGCGCTTATTGGCCTGATAGGAAAAAAGCCTTATACCAACGGCAACCGCAAACTCAATTTGTTTGCCATGATATCGGCACATACGCAGTTGCTTATTGGCATAATACTTTATTTTGTAAGCCCGCTGGTACAGTTTAACAGCGAAACCATGAAAAATAAAGTGACCCGGTATTTTACTGTAGAGCATTGGGTTATCATGCTGATTGCCCTGGCTTTAATAACCATTGGTCATAGCAAATCAAAAAAAGCAGCCACCGGCGAGGCCAGGCATAAAGCCATTGTTACCTTCTATTTGATAGGTTTAGTGATAATTTTAGCCGGTATTATACTTATCCCACGTAGCTAATAGGATTTAGCAACAAATAAACTTTCAAAAAAATTTGATAATTCATTTTTCTTTATAAATTTGTGGCCACGATGATTAAAAACACAAATAAAAATAGCTGGTGGCACCAATTAAATTTGGCAGCCGGATACGTTTTTAGTCAGCGATGATCTAATCAATTGTAAACCTAAGTGGAAAACCCGGCGACCCCAATTCGCCGGGTTTTTTTATTTATATATTTTTGAAAACATAACATGAGCACTTTTAAAATAACAACCACCTATAAAAAACTACTGGCCGATACCACCACGCCGGTGAGCATTTACCTGCGCCTGCGCGATGTATTCCCCAACTCGCTGCTGCTGGAAAGTTCGGACTATCACAGTCGCGAAAATAGCTTAAGCTACATTTGCTGCGAACCTATTGCCGGCTTTGTACTCAACAACGGCATACTAAAAAAGCACTATCCCGATGGCAGTCATGAAAGCCTTGAAGCCGGCAGCTTTGAACTGATTGACCAGCTTAACCAATTTGTGGGCAGTTTTGAAACCGACGCCAACCCGTTGAAAATTATATCAAACGGTTTGTTTGGCTATTTTACTCATGAGGCGGTTGAACATTTTGAAACCATCAAACTAAAACAAACCGACGATAATCCTCGCCAGATTCCGGTAATGCAATACCACATTTACCGTTATATCATCGCTGTGGATCACTTTAAAAACGAGCTTTACATTTTCCACAACCAGGCCGAAGGCGGCCCAACCAACGGCGGTATCGAAAAACTGGAATACCTCATCAAAAACAAAAACTTCCCCGAGTACAGCTTTAAAAGCAGCGAAGCCGAAAAATCAAACCTTACCAACGAGGAGTTTATCGCCATTGTTGAAAAAATGAAGCAGCATATTTACCGGGGCGATGTTTTCCAGATAGTGCCATCAAGGGCATTCTCCCGTACCTTCCAGGGCGATGAGTTTAACGTGTACCGGGCATTGCGCTCCATCAACCCATCACCCTATTTATTCTATTTTGATTATGGCGATTTCCGCATCTTCGGCTCATCGCCCGAAGCGCAAATCACTATAAAAAATAATGTGGCCAGCATCTTCCCTATCGCCGGCACCTTTAAACGCAGCGGAGATGACGTGAAAGATGCCGAGATAGCCCGCAACCTGGAAAATGATCCCAAGGAATCGGCCGAACACGTAATGCTTGTTGACCTGGCCCGTAACGACCTGAGCCGCCATTGCGAGCAGGTACAGGTTAAAGCGTTTAAAGAAGTACAATACTATTCGCACCTTATCCACCTGGTATCGCACGTAAGCGGTAAGTTATTACCCGGCGTGTCATCATTCAAAATAGTTGCAGATACTTACCCAGCGGGTACCCTGAGCGGTGCGCCAAAATACAGGGCGATGGAAATTATCGACGAAAATGAAAAAGCCAAACGCAGCTTTTATAGTGGCGCCATAGGTTTCATGGGTTTTAACGGCGAATTTAACCACGCCATCATGATCCGCTCGTTCCTGAGCAAAAACAACACCCTGCACTACCAGGCGGGGGCAGGTATTGTAGCGGGCTCTGTTGCCGAAAGCGAACTGAAAGAAGTGGATAATAAAATTGCGGCGTTAAGACGTGCAGTGGAATTGGCGGAAGAATTGTAGGCCCCCTAACCCCCTGAAGGGGGAACAATAGTGGGTAAATTAAATAATTGATAGATTTTTTTACGACATAACAAATGAACGAACATACAAACTCCCCCTTTAGGGGGCCGGGGGGCCCCGGCGGCAATATCCTGATAATAGACAATTACGATTCCTTCACCTATAACCTGGTGCATTTGGTTAATGAGCTTGGCCTGCAATGCGATGTTTGGAGGAATGATAAATTTGCTTTGGAAGATGTGGATGCATATGATAAGATCATCCTATCTCCGGGGCCCGGCATACCGTCTGAAGCAGGTTTGTTGCTGGATGTGATCAAAAAATATGCGCCAACCAAAAGCATATTTGGCGTTTGCCTGGGGCAGCAGGCCATTGCCGAAGTATTTGGCGGCAGCCTTTATAACCTGAGCCAGCCTATGCACGGGATTGCTACCCCCATAAAAGTGACCGATACCGACGAGCAATTGTTCCGCGATTTGCCCGATAGCTTTAAAGTTGGGCGTTACCATTCGTGGGTTGTAAGCGCAAATGATTTACCCGAGGTATTGAAAGTAACGGCTATCGACGAGGAGGATAATTCTATCATGGCATTATCGCACCGCGAATATGATGTGCGCGGCGTACAATTTCACCCCGAATCGATATTGACCGAGTATGGTAAAGAAATGATGGGTAACTGGCTGAAATAATTATAATTAAATTTGTCAATCCAAATCCAGAGTAGTAAAATCCGCGGATTCTGAAGGGGAAATGACATCCAAAAATAAAAGGCTGTCATCCTGAGACACGAAGGATCTATTCACGAACTTTTCTATCGTCATGCATAGCTGATAGATCCTTCGTTCCTCAGGATGACAGTAAGTGTTAGAGTTTTCAATCAAAAAATTCCCCTTTCAGGGGGTTAGGGGGCTAAGGCTTTATGACGATACTTGATAAAATAGTTGCCAACAAAAAAAGGGAAGTAGCATACGCAAAAAGGCGTATCTCATACGTTGAGCTGGAGGAGTCTGAATATTTCCACAGGGAAACGTATTCATTTAAGGATTTTCTGCTTGATCCTGCCCGTACCGGTATAATTGCCGAATTTAAGCGTAAATCACCCTCAAAAGGCATTATTAACGATAAGGTAAGGGTTAGCAAGGTGACAACCGATTACGCGGTTGCAGGGGCATCCGCTCTATCTGTATTAACCGACCGCGATTTTTTTATGGGCCGCAAAGCCGATTTAAAACGGGCACGTTCTGTAAACAACATCCCTGTTTTGCGCAAGGATTTTATGATAGATGAATACCAGGTAATTGAGGCCAAAGCATTGGGCGCCGATATTATCCTGCTGATAGCGGCTATTTTAACCCCGGCAGAAATTGATAAGCTTGCCACGCTTGCCAAAAGTTTAAACCTTAACGTGCTGCTCGAAGTACATAACCTGGAAGAGTTGGAGCGCAGCATTCACCCAAAACTGGATGCAATTGGCGTAAATAACCGCAACCTGGCCGATTTTACGGTATCTGTAGAAACATCCTACCAACTGGCCAAACATATTCCTGCCGAATTCATGAAGATATCTGAAAGCGCCATAAGCGATCCGGAAACCATCAGGCACCTGAAGCTGGCCGGCTTTAACGGCTTTTTAATTGGCGAAACCTTTATGAAACAGCCCGATCCAGGGCTGGCAATGAGGGATTTTGTAGCGCAGCTTTAAAGGGGAAAACCTTAATAAAAAAGCGGGACCGCCAATTGGCAGCCCCGCTTTCTTTATTAGCGTCACTATAAATTAGTGCTTATCGAAAAACAATTTGGTGGTTACCAAGTCGCCGCCAATGGCAGCTGAAGCGGCTTTATAGTTAGCCCCGTTTACATTGCTCTCTGCAATTGGGTAAGGGAAACGTACCGGGAATGCACTTGAAGCCGTTGATGGCGCAACCAATGCAGGTACATCCAGCCTGCGGGTTTCTATCCATGCATCCCAGCCCCTGTTATAATCTGCAATCCATTTTTGGTAAGCAAGATTAGTTGGGGTATAGGGATTAACCAACAAATAGGCGGTTGCATCACCTGCACCCCAATATGAATACGATGCCTGAACACCGGCAGCATAGTAGAGTGCAGCAGTGCCGGTAATATACCCTTTCGCAACAGCTTCTGCCTGATAAAACGATACTTCAGCAAAATCAAGTAATAAACCAGGAAAAGTTGGCGCAGTTAACGTAGGACTAACGTGCGAGAAACTGTCATAGTTTGATTTAGCACCAGGGGCGCTGCCTTTATATGTACCATCAGCTAAGGCAGTAAAATACTTGCCCACGCGGGCGTCTGCATGACCGTTTAAGTAACTAACAAGTGTATTACAGGCTACATAGTCAAATCTGCCACTTTGAACGATATCAACATAAACCGGGTTTGTATTTGGAGTAGCTCCTAAATAAGCAAAGGTTGCGTTATCCGCATTAGAGGTAAACACACCGCCAGAAACCGCTGATGCCGCCGCTACAGCCGCAGTAGTTGGATCAGAGTCGGCTATGGTCAAAGCCATTTTTAATTTAAATGAATTGGCAAACTTTTTCCACTTTGTTGTATTGCCTCCGTAAATTACATCAGCACTTCCAAAACTTCCTGCGTTTGTATTTAACGCGGCTATGTCTGCACTTAAACGGGTTAACAGATCTTTGTAAATAGTTGCTGCGTCATCATACTTAGGAAAGTTATTATTAGCATCAAATGCCTGTGTATAAGGAACATTACCAAAAGTTGTTACCAGGTAATAAAAAGAATAAACCTGCAGGATATCCAGTATTGCTATATCGTTTTTCTGAATATCAGCGCTGGCGATAGAAGCGTCAGTAGGTACAATGGTTTTAGCCAAGCGCAAGTTATTTAATACATCACGATAAAGGGCGTTCCATTCCGCACCATTTATATTACGGGCATTGATGAGGTAATTACTTTCATCGGTGTACGTGGTTTCTTGCCATTGCTGTTCAATTAACCTATAAATATTAGTGTTTACGCTTGACGTGGTAACAGTATTGGTTAAAACCCGCTCAGCCTGTGTAAATAATGAGGCGGCCGGAACCGTTGGGAAAAGCTTTGGATTCGAATTTAACGAAGCCAGGTCTTTATGGCATGCTCCAAGCGAAAGGATCGGAAGCAATGCCGCGATAAAATATTTTTTCATAATCGTTAGAATCTTACTTTTAAGTTAAGGTTAAACATTCTGGCGGTTGGGAAAGCACCACTTTGATAACCTTGCAGGTTACCTGAGCTTAAACCTTCTTCAGGATCGGTATAAGGGGTGTTTTTATGGATGATCCATAAGTTACGACCACTTAAACCAACGTCGATGCCTTTAACGCTGCCAAGCCGTGAAAGAACAGATTGAGGCAAAGAGTATGCAATCGCTGCCTCACGTAATTTCACATAACCCGCGTCATAAACGAAACCAGCTGCAGGATTATGCTCATAGCCATATAAACCAGAACCTGTGTTATCTGCTCTAACGGTATTTTGAGCTCCTGTAGAGGTAACACCAGGTAAAATCACACCGCCACCATCTGACAATGCGTTTCTTGATGGCTTACCTAAATCATTGTTACCTACAGTTTCAGGATACAAACCTGTATCCATACCATAATAAGTATCTAACGAGAATACGCTACCACCTTTTTTAACGTCAACCAGGAAGCTTAAAGTAAATGATTTATACCTAAACGAACTATTGATGCCGCCCGTCCAGTTTGGGTTAACGTTACCCAACACTACGTTATTGCTTGAAGAAAGCACATAATACCCGTCGTCTCCAACAACTTGCTGCCCGTTTTTAGTAGCAAGTGCATTTCCATCTTTATCAACATAACCATTACCGCGAATATCGCCATAAGGACGATCCAGGCTTGCATTAAGCGAAACCCCGCCCTGGAAAGAACCAAGCTGAAGATTGGTAGCCTGTTGACCAGAGCCATCAGTATAAAGTTTTAATACTTTGTTTCTGTTACGGGTAAAGTTAACATTCACTTTCCACGTAAAGTCTTTTGTTTGTACTGGTGTACCATTTAATGCAACTTCGATACCTTTATTTTGAATAGTACCGGAGTTAATATAAGCAGCATTATAGCCGGTAGCTGTAGATAATGTCACCGGAATCAGCTGATCAACGGTTTTGTTGTTGTAATAAGTGAAATCAAAACCTAAACGGTTGTTGAAAAATGCCATTTCCAACCCACCCTCAGATGCTTTTGTACGCTCGGGCTTTAATTTTGCATTATTTTGGGTTGTACCTATAAATGCCTGAGGGCTTGAGCCAAATGCCGTAGTAAGCGAATAATAATTACTTGTGCTTTGTGGCGTGCCGCTATTACCAACTTCAGCATAATTGATTCTTACTTTTCCATACGATAGCCATGAATATTGTTTAAGCAATTCAGAGAAAGTAAAACCTAAATTAACTGACGGATAGTAATATTTATTGCTATATGAAGGCAAAGCCGAAGAAGCATCACGCCTTAAAGTACCATCTAAAACCACCATTTTTTTCCAGGTGAACGTAGCACCGGCAAAAATACCATCTGTTTCAAATGGGACATACGTTTCAGTTGGAGCGTTTGGCGTATTCTTAGAATTTGATAAGCTATAAATACTTGGTACAATTAAGCCCCCGTTTGTGGTTGCCGCAATTGACTGGTAAAGATTTTTACGTACGTTAACCCCTAACAGACCTTTAAAATTAAGATCCTGAGTTATATTATTGTCAGTTGTAGCAAGGAAATCAAAGTTGGTTTCATTAAAGCTCAGGTTTCTCCTGGTGTATGATGATAAACCAACAGAACCAACTTGCCTGCGTTCTTCCTGAATCTGGCTCCAGTTATCAACAGTTACACGGCCTAATAAATTTAGCCAATTTGTAGCTTTATAATTTAAGCTAACGTTACCGAAGTAACGGTTGCGGGTATCTGTTTCAAAGTTTTGATACCGGATGAAGTAAGGATTATCCCAATAAATTGGAACCAGATTGGTTGGGCTTGCCCAGTTCCAGGTAATATTTTGACCACCGGAAGCAAAGTATTGATCTTTAAGTTCTTTGATGTCGTTATTTACCTGATACCATTGCCTGAAAGAGTTCAGGATGTTATCTGATTGATAACCGCTTCCGTAACGTCCTTTACCATCTGTACGAGTGTAGCTGATATTGGCAGCTGCAGTTAGTTTACTGTTGATGTTATATGTTCCGCCAAAGTCAAGGTTGTTTTTCAACTCGTTACTATTAGGCATAAAACCGGTTTGGTTATTGCGGGTATAACCTAATTTAAAAGTACCATTATCGCCACCATTAGTAATGAACAAACTTTGGTTATTACTGATTGGGTGAGTGAAAAATGTATTGGGATCATTAGCAGCAGCAACCCAAGGCGTAGCCTTACCAAAATTAGGAGAGTATTTGCTAAACGCATCCCATTGATAAACCTTCAGGTTTGGATCGAAGGCATGGCCATATGAAGCGTCTTCGGTCAAAGGATCAACCAAATCTTTAACACCGTCGCCATTGATGTCCCTATAAAGGAAATAACCGCTTGGATCTTCATAATAGGTTCCGTAACCACCGCCATATTGTTTTTGGTATGTTGGCAAGGTTGATTTATCAACAGCACCGTAACCGTAACTTGTGTTAAAAGTAATACCAAGTCCTTTATTAACTTTTTTGGTTGTAATTAAAATTACACCGTTGGCACCGATAGAACCGTATAATGCAGTAGCAGCAGCGCCTTTAAGAACGGTAACTGACTCAATATCATCCGGGTTGATATCTGAAGCGGGCGAACCATAATCATAACCACCTGTACCGGCAGCTACTGAGCTCGAATTGCTGTTACCCTGGTTGCCACCGCCAGAACCACCGTTGTTGTAAGGCACGCCATCAACAACAAATAAGGCCTGGTTGTTGCCGAGGATTGATTTAGTACCACGTAAAACAACATTTGTTGAACCGCCGAGGGCGTTGTTCTGCCTGATTTCTAACCCGGCTACCTTACCTGATAAACCGCTTACAAAGTTACCGCTACGTTGTTTGCTAACCTCGTCGCCGGTTACTTTCTGTGCAGCATAGGCTTGCTGGTTACGCGTTCTGTTTAAGCCCAGCGCTCCAGTTACCACTACCTCGCCAAGTTGCTGGCTCGAGGCAACTAAAACAACATTAACTGTTGGTCCATCGGCAGGCAACGTTTGGGTAATGTAACCAAGAAAACTAAATGACAATAAAGCATTGTTGGGCACGGATAAGGAGAATCTTCCGTTTGCATCGGTCTGGGTACCGGTTGTAGTACCCTTAATGCTTACTGATACCCCCGGCACCGGTAAGCCATCTTCCCTGGCCGTAACCTTTCCGGTTACGGTATGGTTTTGCGCATATAGCTGTGTTGCAGCAAGTAAAAAGATGCACAAAGTCGTAAGTAGACTTTTTTTCATGAATAATGTGTTAGTTAATAGTTAAAAACTTTAAGAGGTTAAATGTATATGGGATTTATAAAAAATCAAATAAATAATTGTAACATTTCGTTTACATAAATATTATTGCGCAAAATACATATTTTTCATAAAAAATTCATAAAGATTTATTTCCTTTGCATGTTCTTACGCTATTACTAAATCATTTAGTTAATAATAAGACAGTTAATAAAGTTAATTAGAACAGGGAAAATGCGCGAGGCATTTTCCCTGTTTGCTTTTATTGCCTATTCCACAAAATACATTAAAAAACAGGACTCAGCTTGCAAAAAAGACAAGACACACCATAGTCAACCAAAGCGCTACTAACAGACAAACATTTTAAAATACCAAAAGATAGTTTTGCAACAATGTCAGCGGAGCCACAAAAAAGCCAGAAAAAGCCTATCAGATGGAGTTATTAACCAATATCTATTATTACAAATAATTCATATTAAATATCATTTTCTTTAAAGTAAACAAAATGTTACAATTTATTAACTCGCTGAAAAATAAATGATTAATTAAAAAGGGCTTGTGAAAACACAAGCCCTTTTTAAACCTATACAATATTGGGAATTATTTTTCGTTGCTCATCGAAAAAGGCACGTCGGCGTCTTTTGTGCCACGTTCTTTATTGGGGGTAGCAATCATATCAAAATTCAATTCAGCGCCGTTTAACAGGCCTTTGTGGCTCACCCAGTTATTGGTGTAGGGCTTGCCATCAATAGTAAGGTTGTTTACATATTTGTTGGCGGCACTGTTGTTGGGCGCGGTAATAGTCACCGTTTTACCATTCTCTAAATTAATGGTTACCTTTTTAAATAAGGGCGCACCTAAAACGTATTGATCGCTGGCAGGTGTTACCGGGTAAAAGCCCATGGCCGAGAAGATGTACCAGGCCGATGTTTGTCCGTTGTCTTCATCGCCGCAATAACCATCGGGGGTAGCTTTATACAATTTATTCATCGTTTCGCGTGCCCAATATTGGGTTTTCCATGGCTGGCCGGCATGGTTGTACAGGTAAATCATGTGCTGGATAGGTTGATTACCATGCGCATACTGCCCCATGTTGGCTATCTGCATCTCGCGGATCTCGTGTATTACGCCGCCATAGTAGCTATCGTCAAACGTGGGCGGCATGCTGAATACCGAATCCAGTTTGGCCGCAAATTGTTGCTTGCCGCCCATCAGGTTTATAAGGCCCTGTATGTCATGAAAAACGCCCCAGCTATAGTGCCAGCTATTGCCTTCGGTAAAGGCATCGCCCCATTTAAACGGATTAAATGGCGTTTCAAAAGTACCATCCTGGTTTTTACCGCGCATCAGCTTAGTTTGCGGATCGAAGATGTTACGGTAATTCTGGCTGCGTTTTTTATAAATATCAATCTCTGATTTTGGTTTGCCCAAAGCTTTCCCTAATTGGTATATCGCAAAATCATCGTAAGCATACTCTAAGGTACGTGCGGCATTCTCATTTATTTTAACGTTGTAAGGCACATAGCCAAGGGTGTTATAATATTGCACTCCCCTGCGGCCGGTTGCGTTTGGTCCTTCGTTGTTAGCACCGTGTTTAAGCGCCTGGTACAATGTTTCAATATCATAACCACGCATACCCTTCAGGTAAGCTTCGGCAACTACCGAGGCTGAATTATTACCAATCATACAATCGGCATAGCCCGGGCTCGACCATTCGGGCAGCCATCCGCCTTCTTTATAGTCATTTATCAAACCTTCCTGCATCTCTTTATTGATAGAGGGATAAACCAGGTTCAGGAACGGGTACAAGGCCCTGAATGTATCCCAAAAGCCTGTACCGGCAAATAAATAACCGGGCATCACCTTACCATTGAAAGGGCTGTAGTGAATTTTTTCGCCTTTGGCATCTATCTCGTACATTTTATTAGGGAAGAAAAGCATCCGGTACAAGCTGCTGTAAAATGTTTTGGTTTGCTCCACGGTGCCGCCTTCTACATTCAGCCTGCTCAGGGTTTTGTTCCAGGTGTCTTTGGCTTTCTGGCAGGTAACTTCAAATTTATCATCAGCCAGTTCGCGCTTTAAATTAAGCTCGGCCTGTTCAATACTTACAAATGACGAAGCTACTTTTAAATGCACCTGTTCGCCGTTGGTGGTTTTCAGGGTGATAACCGCGCCCGCGTGGTCGCCTGTGTATTCCAGCTGGCCGTCGTCTTTTTTCCAATCGTGCCATGCCGATGCCAGCGCAAAAGGCTTATCTACGTAAATAACAAAGTAGTTTTTAAAGTTAGCCGGTACAGCGCCGCTGTTTTTGGTGCTGTAGCCTACAATCTTTTGCTCGCCGGGGATAATCTTTACGTACGATCCTTTGTCAAAAGCGTCAATTACAATATGTGAGCTATCGCTTTTAGGGAAGGTAAAACGGAAGCTTGCAGCACGCTCGGTTGGGGTAATTTCGGTAGTTACATCATAATCGGCCAGGTAAACGCTGTAGTAGTAGGGTTTAACAATTTCGGCTTTGTGCGAAAACCAGCTGGCGCGTTCTTTCTCATTCAGCTTTAACTTGCCAGTTTCGGGGAAGATGGAAAACATACCATAATCATTCATCCATGGTGATGGCTGATGGGTTTGCTTAAAACCGAGGATCTTATCAGCATCATAAGTATACTGCCAACCATCGCCCATTTTACCGGTTTGCGGTGTCCAGAAGTTCATGCCCCATGGCAGGGCGATGGCCGGGTATGTGTTTCCGTTTGACAAGGATGGTTTGGATGCTGTACCCATCAGCGGGTTAATCAATTCAACAGGGTCTGTTACCCTGGCGCTTTGCTGGGCAATTGCAGCTGCCGGTAAACAGGCCAGGGCCAGTAAGAATAGTTTTTTCATTAATCGGAGTTTGTTTTTTAAGGGTGATGAAAGCAACAGCGGCTATTATAAAAGCTGCTGTTGATATCGTCGGATGTATTTGCTTTGTTATTTGTTCTAATAATTTCTTTTCGGTGCGAATATGGCAATCTGCCATAAGTAAAAAAACTCCCGCGCATGAAAATTCACGCACGGAAGTATTAATCAACTTTCTCTCAAAAAGTATCGTTCACCATTTCAACTCAACCGTTATACCATCGGGACTATTGGCGAAGCCCAGGTATAAGGTTTTTGATGAGGTATCCCATGATGTTTTAACATCAGTAATATTTTGCCCTTTACTATCGGTTATAATAATTTGCTTTGGTTGGCCCGGTAATAAAATCCGCGCGCTGTTAAGCGTTTTTACCGGGCTTTTGGCTATAAAAGAATAGTTGCCGGCTGCAACTTTTTCGTCATAGATCCTTGAAGCCGAAGCTAATACCTGGGGTGTGTTTTTATTTGCTACCCGTACAACATTGTATAACAATGCCTGCTCGCCGGGATTGATCACCTTTTCGGCCAAAATCGGTAACTGCGGATCGAACAGATCAATTACCGGGCCTTTGACGGTATAAGGCTTGCCATCGGCATTTTCATCCATTACGGCTACAATATCGTAAGGGCCACGGGGCAGGTACAAGCTATTTTTAAACGTTAAGGTACCTGCATGGGCATCTTTTTCATAGGCTTGTTTAACGGTGCTGATGTAATTACCGTCGTTATCGGCCCGTAGTACGTATTCTTTTGGATTTTGCCTTAACACATATACCGCGCCTTTACCGACTTTAAAATTTTGGCCGCCGGCATCAGGGTTTACGCCTAACAGTTTAAATAAATGTTGCGATGGCGCTTTAAAGTTATTCCCCTTGGTATCCCACCATTCCATAACCGACTGGTAAGGGTCATCATCCCGGCCGCAATAAATTAATATGCCACCCTGTTTTACCCAGGCGGCCAATTGCTGGTGAATTTGGGCCGATATGGGCTTCATATTAGCATAACTCATCACCAGCACCTTGATATTTTTAAGCGATGCCGCATAGCCCAGGTTTTCCATGTGCACCGTTTGTACCGGAACGCCATGTTTTAGCAGCGGCAATGTTTGGCCGTAAAAGTTTGAGAACTGCGGATCTTCGAACCCGTTATGGGTAGGGAAACGCTGAAACATCAGTGTATTACTCATCAACACGCCAATCCCGTTCACACCCGTTACTTTATTGGTTGATGGAGGCATGCTATTGAGGGCGTTAACCATCACCTGCATTTGGGTAGAGTAATACTGGGGGATCAGGATCTTTTCGTTACTATTGGCAACCTTGTAGGGATGCGTATAAATGCGCTCGGGCCAGGGCATCACCTCATAATCAGATACCGTTGGGTACAACAACTTGGCCGTAAAGGTAGCCTGGTAATTTAGTTTATAATCGCTCCAGTCCTTTTGCCTGTCCTCAATTGGGTCGGTTAAAAAAAACATTTTGCGGCCGGTTGGCGCCGTCATGGATACCATCGACCCATATTCCAGGTAGGCGTTTTCAAATACGCGTTCTTTTTGAAGGCCGTTAAAATAAGTCGGCTCGCGCGAGGTACCGGTCCACACCTGGGCTATATAACCATCAATACCGGGCAGCGAAGCCAGGCTGGCCTCGGGACTAACAATTTGCCACGACGAATAGTTAACCAGCGAATGCGTGGCGATAAACACCTTTATATTTAGGCCTTTGCTTTTGCCATAGGCTTTAGCGTAAGATGATACTTTTTCAATGGCATCATAATACAGGTGATACTTTAATTTGCTGGATAGGTAGGTATTCTCGGCCGATGCATCCTGCGGCTTCCAAGGGAAACCGTAATAGCTTTGCCATTGGGCTTTGAAGCCTGCGCTATAGCCTGCACGTGCCCAAAATTCAGGTTCTTCTAAAAATATATTGGTGATGCCAACATCAATTACTCTTTTAATAACCGCCGTTTTCATGTACTCGATGAACGAGGCATCGGGCACTACATATGGCATATCCCTGCCATGAAAAATGGTATCGCCCTTTTGGGTAACCTGCCCAACACCCAGGTGGTTTTTACCGTCCCATTTACCCAGGAAATAATCTTTGTAATCTCCCCAGGCTATGCCGGTCATGAAGTTGGTTTGATAATCATGGTCGCGCCAGGTTTGTACGCGCTGTTCAAAGGTCATGCCGGGGTGGTCGTTGGTACCGTAAACAATGGCAATATCGCTACGGACGTCAATCTCAGGCATCCAGGGGCTGGCGGTTTGGAAAGCAGTCTTCTCTTTTAACGGTGCCGGTGCCTGCTGCGCAAAAACGGCAGACGCCAGCATAGTTAAACAACAGGAAACAAAAATGTTTTTCATAGATAGGTGCAGGGCGGTAGGTGCCGCTTAATACCACACAATAATAGGATAGGTGGTATTAAAACAAGGGTTAATAAATGGGTTAACCCGGTTTAAATTTCATTAACCCATTAAAATTAATCGCATTATTAACCGGGAATGATGGAAGGTCTTTAGTCGAAAGTCTTAAGTTCTAAGTCAAAAAGGATAAGTCAGATTTACGAGCACTTCTAACTTAACACTAATCGTTCTATAACGCCCCCTATTTACCACAAATTTTATCAAATGGTATGGGGTAATCAATCCCTAATGATCTTTTATATTCGGCTACAAAATCATCATAGGTGCGGCGGGCGTGTTCAATACCCCTGGTGCGCCTGATGGCTTTCAGTTTATATTCAATGCCCGCATCGCTAAACGGATCGATATTTAAAATCAGCCGGCTTATCTCCAGAGCCTTTTTAAACTGCCCCTCATCATAGGTGTTTTTTATTACAGGCTGCAAAGCCGGCATTAAAGCTTCTTCGTACTCCTCCTTAAAATCATCCAGCCAAACATCGGGCATAGCCGGCAGCAGGCCGCCACGTGCCATCAAATCAAAATGCGGAACCTCCAATTCTGCCGCCCCCTGCCTGTTATTAAGGCTGGCTTGCACCACAAAATAATCGCAAAAAAAGTCGTCCGAAACAGTGAAGCTATAGGTGTCATTGATATAGGCCAGCTCAATCCCATCCAGGTCAGCAAGAATACTTCTCAGGTGATTTAAAGTAACACCCCTGATATTTTTTGTTTTGGCCACATCTTTATCGGCCCAAAGGGTTGTTGAAATACGCCTGGAGGTTACACCGTTTTTATCGCGGCTGCTCAGCAAAATCAAAATAAATAGCTGTTTAATTTTAGGGCTAAACAGGTAGGTAATATCCTTGCCGTTTTTATCATACACCGCAAATGCGCCCAGCAAATAAACCGCATTAGCTTTGTTGCCGATAATTTCCAATTGGCTTTCATCCTGGGTTAAATCAGCAGCATCGGGCACCGGTTTGGCTTTTTTCCTTTTCAGGTAGATGAATGCTCCACCGGCTACAAGTAGTACCGCCGCCAGCCTTGCAACGTAGCTATACAAACCGGTTGTTGTGCTTTTAGCCTGTTTCGATTTTAAATAAGCGGCATAACTTACCGGGGGAAATGCCAGCGAATAAATTTTGACACCCGATTTTACAGGCGAAGTAAACTCCTGCGTGGTGCAATAAAATTCGTTCGCATCACTATTAAAAAACAGGTTAACATCGGTTTCAATCCGTTCAGATGTTACCGGAATCTCGCCGCTTACAACCTCGTATGATCCATCTTGAATAGCATATTTATAAAGCTTTAAGCTGGTTTTAGGCCGCTCGTGCGGGTAACATAACACATAAAAATATTTTCCATCCTTTGATAGGACGAGGTTATTGGCAGGCACAAAAGCCTCTTCATCAGGCTTAATTTCCCATAGTTTTTTGATGGTGCGGCTGGTTAGGTTAACCCGGTACAAATCATAAAAATGCATGCCACCTACAACCTGGCTACCCGATTGATTGCCAATACCGCCAAATATATACACGTCGTTATTCGCGTCGGCAACGCTGCAGGCCGAAAAAAATCGCGGATCGATATGGTCGCCGGTAAAAACCACAGGCTGCCAAACCTGTTTCAGGGTATCAAACTTAAAAAAATCATTATAGTACCTAAACGACCCGTAGCCGCCAAATAAATAAAGATCGCGGTAATCTTTATCGTAAAACACATTATGGTGATGCCGTTGCGATGGCAAGGCTGCGTTTCCTTTAACCTCCCAGTTTAACCTCGAAAGATCAAGCGATACCAGGCCGGATGGGTTGCCCGGGGCGTTGTTAACCTCATACACATACAGCTTATTTTGCCTGGGGTTAACAATGCTTTTGCCCAGTAACAGGGGCATAGGCAAGGGGTTTTGATAGGAACCGGATGATTCCTCATCATTCCTGACATTATATTGCACTACCGAGTTGCTGCCAAACAGCACCATGCTTTGTTTTTGCTGATTAAAGTTTAGGCCCACAACCTCGTTAAAGCTTTTTGACAACCGCGGCTTCCAGAAGTACGATTCATTAATAAGCCAAACCGGGTTTTCAACAAAGCCAACCTCGTCGCCATTGCTGCTGTGCACGTTTTGGCCTTCCCATTCATCTAACGGGAACGAATAAGCCTGGGAGGCATCGCCAACTTCCAGGTTGCAGATGGCCATATTGGGCACATCGGAGTAACGCGAATTTTTGCCAAAGGTAATTACCGGGCTGATGCTGCCGGTGAAACTAAAGCCCGAAGCGCCATACGGTTTACCGTTAACCCACACTGTTGCTTTATCCCCACGCAGGTCCAGCTTGATTTTGATGGCTGTCCATGTCCTTTTTGATAGCTGGGCAGCGCTCAGCGGAATGGTGATCTTATTGCTCTTACTGTCGATATTGAAATTTAAGTAAGGGGTGCCGTTCAAATAAATATAACTGAGGCTATAGGAATTGTTTTTACTATCGGCAAGGTTTAAAACATAGCCCAGGTGCGAATTATCCCATAAAGCCAGCTGAAAGGCGACGGTTAATTCATCATTAAATGTGGGGCTTTCCTGTTTAAAAACGGAATAGGACGTCCGTTTTTCCATTAAACTATCGTTCGAGTTGAACTGTAAGCCCTGCGCCTGTAATTTTAAGCACGAGCCAAGGACGGCAGCAAAAACCAAAATCCTATATACCCAGGGATGAAGTAATAAAATCCGGCTCGCTTTTGTCATTGAATACACTTGTCTAAAATCCCCGGGACCAGGGGAATGGCCTGCTGTTGAACGCAAGTGCTAAAATATGTTTTTTTTAAGTATGGCAAACGGGGAATCTCTTTATTACCTCTCCGGCACAAATTTATTATAGGCATCCACAAGAATGGCCTCTTTATCCTGTATCGCATAATACTCCGCACCCAGGCTTAACCCATTATCTGTACGCTCCAATATTACCTTGGCAAAACCATGCCGGGTGTCACACGAATACTCCAGTTTGGCTCCATACAGAACTTCGCTTTCGGCACTAAAACGCTCGTCATCGGTATGGGCTACGGGGTGCAGCTCATCAAAGCCACCTGCGCCGGCTACGATGTATGGCACTGTAATGCCATTTGGATAACGCTTGCTGATACGCTGGTAATTATGTACGTGCCCGCTAAAAACCATATCGGGCCAAACATTGGTTTCTGTAAATGCGCCCTCCAGGAATTCGATCATGGGTAAGCTGGAGCCATGATTAACATCTGCAGAGTATGGTGCATGATGGATACAAACAAGCAATGCCTTTTCCGGGTGGTTTTGTACAGATGACTTTAATTCCTGCCGGAACCACTCCCGCTGCTCTGGCGTAATTACGCCATATTTGGGCACATTGCTGTGCAAGCCAATGATAGTTGCAAGCGGTGTATCCAACGTCCAGTAAATATTGGGCTGCACCATGCTTTTGCGCGGGCTGTCGCCGGCAAATGGTATTGCCCGTTGTTGGGTATCGCAAAAAACAGCAGCAAAGGCATTCAAACTTTGGTATGGCTTATCGGCATTGGGGTTTATGTCGCTGTCGTGATTGCCGGCTATGGCAAATACAGGGCCGGGGTAATTGTTATAGGGATCAAAAAACTGGCTTTTGTAATATTTTTCTTCGCCATGGCTATACACTACATCGCCCAGGTGATACAGGAACGAAGGTTTGTTTGCCGCCGCCGAAGTTTGATACTGGGCGGCCATGGCATCGGGCACCCTTTTCTGAAAATCCGGATCGCGAAAGCCACCGGTATCGCCCACTACATGAAATAACATGCGGTTATCGTTTATACCGGGCAATATGTCGTTAACATTTAAATGGTAGGGGTACTTTCCAGACGGCGGCGGAGGCGGCAAAAACTTATAGGTATCGTCAGGCTGATCTTTTTTAAAAACGGGGGTGGTATATTTAGGGGATATTATCATTTAGTGTTAATCATCGAAAGACCAAACATACCAAACAAATATAAATTGAGGGTGAACAAAAGTTTAAGTAGCAGGGAAATCGCGTTTAAGATTTTATAATTAATTACGTTGAGCTATTTCTGTCAGAGCAATTGTTTATATAATCGCGTTTACAGGTTTTTCGCGCCAAGACGCAAAAGCGCTAAGAGAAAATAAGCAAATCGCTTTGTATCTTAGCGTCTTTGCGCGAAATAAATCTTATCAATTTCAAAAGCGATTTCCCTGATTTAAGCAGCGGGTATTAACGGTTTATAGAACTATGTTATTCGTGCAGTACCAGGATAGCTTTCACTGATTTGTTCATTACCTGGTTCACCGTGCTTCGGGTAAATAGCCGGTAAACAATGTTATGATGATGTTTAACCAGGCAAAGGATGTCGGTTTCGTGCGTTTGTACAAAATCAACAATACCGTTTATAGCGCTGCTGTTGTTAATATAGTTAAAATCAAGTTCGGCATTTTTGATTAAGCCGCTTAATTTGGCCTCTCCTGTTTTGATATGTTTATCGTCGGGCTTATCTGCTACATACAGCACCTGCATTTTAGCGGATCCAAATGCCTGCACCATCTCGTTCAAAGCGTTTACATCTTCGGCAGACAGGCGGGTTTCAAAATCTGTAGCCAGCGTAATCACCGGCACCCTGGAGAACTTGCTTTCCAGCGGGATGATTAAGGTAGGCGTTTTCACCCTGCTTACCATCATACTTGCGTTACTGCCCACAATACCGGCAATACCTGTTGCACCGGTTATGCCCATTACCAAAAGCTCCACAGGGTTTTTATCAACATAACGGGTTATTACGTTTTTCAAAAAACCAACATCGCAAAGCGTGCTAACCTTTACAGAAGCATAAGCTTCCTGCCGGGTAAATTCGGCCGCCCATTCCTTTAAAGCCTCCCTTTTGTTGGTATAGTAGTCTTCAATAAAAATAGCGTTATAAGTACTGTTGTTAATGCCTTCGGTAGGGTGTATGGCATGTATAACGCAAACATCCCTGTTTAGTACAACGGCCAGCTCCATAGCGTAAGCCATTGCATTGGCTGCGCTTTTTGAAAAATCGGAAGCAACAAGAATCTGTTTCATTTTTGGCCTTTTAAATAAACAAATGGAAAAACATGAATAATAAAGATGCTAAAATTATTGCTACCGGTAAAGTAAGCACCCAGGCCATCGCAATATTTTTTATTGTTTTATTATTAAGATTGCCCTTACCGCCCGAAGCAACCATAGCGCCGGCAATACCGCTTGAAAGCACATGTGTAGTACTCACCGGCAAACCAAATGCCGTACTAAGCCCAATGGTTGATGCTGCAACAATTTCGGATGTGGCCCCCTGCGCATAGCTTAAATGTTCGTTACCAATTTTTTCGCCAATGGTAACTACAATCCTTTTCCAGCCAATCATGGTACCCAACCCAAGCGATACGGAAATGATAGCGATAACCCACACCGGCGCAAAATCTGTTACATGCTCCAACTCGTCCGAGGCAGCTGTAAGCATGGCCCGGTCATTTTCAGATAACTGAATCTTATTGTCTTTAAGTACCGTCCTGATTGCTATTACAGCCGCCTCTACCTGTTTACGGTAGCGGTAAGTTTTGGCAACATCTGTTTCATTTTTTTCGGCCAGCGAAGCTTTTGCCCGGGCAATTATATCTGCCAGTTTTATAAATTCACCGTTGGGGGCATTGTTTGCAGAGGTATTTTTAGTTATCACGAGGCTGGCCTGGTTAAACGCCGCCAAAACTTTATCATTACTTATATGATGATTAACGGCAAACCGGGCAGGTAAAAACGCTATCAGGATCAGCATAAATAAGCCAACGCCTTTTTGCCCATCATTACTGCCGTGAAAAAAACTAACCAGGGTACAGGTGGTGATGAGCAAAAGCCTGATTAAAATTGGCGGACGGTCATCTTCGCCGGTTGGGATATGAAACAAGGCATGTGATTTGGTTACATGCTTTAAAAACAACATGAGCAGGGCTGCGGCACCAAAACCAATAATGGGCGATAGAACAAGCGACAGGCCTATCTCTTCGGCTTTACCCCAATTTACCCCGGGGCCATGGTAGTACCAGGTAAAGGCCAGGCCGGCGCCAATCATGGCGCCAATCATGGTATGCGAGCTGGAACATGGAATACCCAGGTACCAGGTGCCCAGGTTCCAGATAATGGACGCGAGCAACACCGATAATACCAGGCAGGCACCTACGCTCACGGGCAAAGTCATCAAGGCATCAAGCGGCACCAGCTTTAAAATACCCATGGCTACCGTTACACCACCCATAAACACGCCTAAAAAATTCCATAAGCCCGACCAGGGAATAGCATATACTGGTTTTAAAGCCCGGGTGTATATTACGGTAGCTACCGCATTGGCTGTATCATGAAAGCCATTCACAAACTCGAACCCGATAACGGCCAGGATGCAGACGATAAAGACAACCAGTAAATAACCGCTTAAATTAACCTGACCGATAAAAGGAAGTGTGGCTGCGAGTATTGAAATATGCATATCAAATTATGTTTGTACCCCGGCAGGCTTATTTTAGCCTTTTTAACCTGCTCTCAAATAACCGCTTCAAACATTGCTTTAATACCAATTTCAGGTTAATTGTTTGTTATTTAATTGTTTACCATTTTTATTAAGGGCCTGTTTAAATTTGTTCAATAACAATTTTATTGCCAATAGTTTGACCATATTTTTAGATGGATCAGGCTGGAGTTCATAATTTCCGCATAATATTATGTCAAACCAGGCAAATGTTTTTTCAGCAACTTATCTTTTATGGACTGGCTTAAAACCGGCATTCCTGCCATCAGAGCGCACAACAACCCGTATAAAGTGAATGTGATAGCCGAAATTTTTCGTTACCTGTTCGGCCGTTTCCACTCTATATCCGCTGACAGCTAAAAAATCTATTGATTGTATTTGTTTTAATGAAAATGAATATTAACTTTGAAAAGCAAAGTGCTTTCAAACAGCAAAAACTCGTAATTAAATGCCTTAGTGCGCAGTGGCTTGATGTTGTTTTAGGGATGAATGGCGCTTAGTGGAATTAAACGGCTTTAAAAATTCAAAATTGAAGATTTTAACCAAAACGTTTTAAAATACAAACTCATGAAAGACGAAATACTCGGCCATCTAAACGATCCCGGTCAACTCGAAAAACTTTACCGGGCCAACAAGACGACTTTTAAACGAGCGTTCAGTACCCTATACCCCGGGCTTAAAGGCAATACACTTGCTGATTGCTGGAATGAAAGGCTGAATTACGAAAGTGACGAGATTAACTGGGGCACAGGCAGGGAGTTGTTATTTGTGATAGTTGCTTCGTTGGCAGCAGGCTTTATAGCAAAGTTACCTGCAGTTTTTCATATCGACGAAGAGTTTTTTTATCCCAGGAACATCGGGTTTATCGTTTTCCCCCTGTTAACGGTTTACTTTGCCTGGAAGAACAAATTATCGGCCGCTAAAATTGCTTTTATTGTTGGTGCCACACTTGCGGGTGCACTTTTTATCAATTTGTTTCCCATTGCCCAAAAAAGCGACACCCTAATTTTATCGTGCATCCACTTACTCTTATTTCTATGGTCGGTATTAGGTTTTGCTTTTGTTGGTGAGATGAGAAATGACGGGGAGAAACGGCTGCGCTTTTTAAAATATAACGGCGACCTGGTAGTAATGACGACCCTTATATTGATAGCAGGCGCAATAATGACAGGCATAACCCTCGGACTTTTTTCGCTTATCGGTTTTGATATTAAAGAGTTTTATTTTAAAAATGTTGTAATTGTGGGGCTTGCGGCGGTGCCGATTGTGGGTACCTGTCTTACCGAAGCTAATCCGCAATTAGTGGGTAAGGTTTCCCCTGTAATTGCCAAAATATTTAGCCCGCTGGTAATAATGATGCTGGTGATCTATCTTATAGCAATAGTTTATTCCGGTAAAAACCCCTATAACAATAGGGAGTTCTTACTGGTTTTTAACGCCCTGTTAGTCGGTGTTATGGCCATTATTTTCTTTTCGGTTGCCGAAGCATCTAAGGCAACTAAAAGTTATACAGAAACCTGGATTCTTTTTCTGCTGTCGGTTTTAACCATAGTAGTTAATGGCGTTGCGCTTTCTGCCATCTTGTTCCGGATTTCGGAATGGGGCTTAACGCCAAACAGGGCTGCGATTTTGGGTGGCAACGTTTTAATTTTGATTAATCTGCTCCTGGTAACTACGCAACTTTTCAAGGTGCTTTCCAAAAAAGCCGACATAACCGGCGTAGGCAAAACTATTGCCTTCTACCTCCCTATTTACTTTATATGGACAATCATAGTAACCTTTATATTCCCGCTGATATTTGGATTTAAATAAAGAGACCGATCAGCAATGCGGATGAACAAACCAATAGCGCTTGTATATTAGGTTTACAGCACCTACAGTTTTATCAGCTTACCATTATACACCACATGCCCCCCTAAAGAAATTACATAAACATAAATGCCGGGATTAAGGTTCACCGGCACAGTATTTTGCAGGTTATTAAGCGTTTGGGTTATGCTGAGCTTACCGCTGGCGTCATACAATTTAAAATCGTAATTATTGATATCGCCGCTTAAAACGGTAAATTGTTTGTCAACCGGATTTGGGTACACGGCAAACTGCTTGTTTTGCAACACAACGGCTTTTACGGTATCGGTATAAATAACCTGGTTATCGGCGGTGGTTAGTTTGGCCCGGTAATATTGTACCTGTTTGGGGGCGGTATCTGTAAACTGGTAACCAAGCTGGTTTGCTATTACCGCCGATGTGCCGATTGATGTAAAGGAAGCCGGGCCCGTCATTTTTTCCCAGGTAATGGATTTTAGGTTCACGGTACTGCCCAGGTAAAGATTTAATAAAACTTTATTGCCTGTTACATTCGCCAGTAATGTTTTCACATAACAGCCCACGCCCTGCGTGGTAACATCAATGGTATAGCTTTTTAAGCCTTCAAAACCATTACCAGTAGCGCTTACCGCAAAATATTTGGAGGTTTGCTGCCCTGCTGGGATGATAACCGATGTATCTGTTACCGCACTTAGTTTTTGCAAAACATCATCTTTTATAGTGTAAACAACATAGCCTGTACTGCCTTGTTGTGGCGACCAATGCAACAACGTACCCTGTGTACAGTTATAACCAACGCGCAACCCTACCGGGGCAGAGATGTTAAATTCGGCACTTAAAAACGAGTTATTGCCAATATCCATTTTCAACATGGCCGTACTGAATGCATCCGGGGCCTGCCAGTTATAATAATTATTTTTCAGCGTTACATTATTAATGGCTTTCCAGGTGACTCCGTGATCATAACTGATACTCAGCCTACCCATTGCCGTATCAAAGGAACTTTGCCAGCGCAGGTAATTATCGTCGGCAGCAAAAAGCTGACTTGCAGCAACAGGGTAAACCCACTCGAACTTATTTGCCTGGATTGCTTGATAAGCCACATAAAACTTTTGCGACCCCAGTGGCACTTTCCTGCCTTTTACGTGTATGGTGTAAATCCCGGCGGCCGGGTTTGCAATGGCAACCTGTTCTGTATTATTTATGGTATCTATCAGCCTTTGCGCAGGTTTGTGTAACGAGTCGAGCGATGGGTAGCTGCTTAGCGTCCAGGGTAAAATGGTTTTTCCATCGGGGCCGGAAACTGACAGGTCAAGGTCATTAACCAACGCAGTGGGTGCATTTAGCGCCGCCGCAGGATCTGTCCAGGCTATTGATACCTTCAACTCTTTTGAGCCGGCAGGTACCTCTACCGTAAAATCGCTTTGCCCGCCATTGCCTACCGCTCCGTTATTAACCCTGTTTTCCTGTAAGGTGCGCATCGCTTCCAGGCCATTTAACCTGCCATAGCCGGTTTTAAAATCGACGTAGGAGTTGCCTATATCATCGGCCGAGTTGATAAGCAATACTTTAATTAATGCAGCAGGGGGTAAATTTCTATGCGCTTGCTTATACGCCTGTTGCAATAAAGCAATAGCGCCCGAAGCCAGGGCAGCGGCGCCCGATGTTCCGTCCTCGCCATCTGCAACCAGCTCCGGCTTTATGCGTCCATCATAGGCCGGGCCGCCAGAGCTTAAATCTTCGGGGAGGTTTGTACGGCCTGTACCGCCTATCACCAGCACGTTTTTTGCCTGCTTAAAATCGCCCGATAAATTGGCTACACCTGTCAAACCATTATAAACTCCTGTAGCAGGTGCATTGAGCCCGACATTGCCCGACGAAAACACGTGTACAATGCTGTCATTTGCGGCTACCTGCTCATCATAGGCCACGGTTTCGGCACCGTAGTAGTTTTCGATACCGGTACCGTAGGAATGGTTTTGCAAGCCGATATCAAACGTTTTAAAAACAACGGTGCTATCCGGAAACAGATTGATAAAATCGGCAGATGTAAAGCGCACCTTAGGTGCGGCGCCAAGCCCTTTTATGAACGAATTTGCATTGCCGCCAATAAGCGTAGCCATGGTAGTAGCATGCCCGGACGTTGTAGCAGATGCCGGGAATGATTCAAAGGTACGGCCAAGCAGATCCAAATCGTTATCGTACCTGCTCTCCTTGATACTTACATTGATGCCCTGTCCGTTAATGCCGGGGTAAATGCTTTGTATTGTGCTGATGGTATTTGCGCCCAGGTCGATATCGCTGATTGCCAGTTCGGCGTGCGCCTTGCGGGTATTATCCGCAAAAACAACATAAGGCTGCTGTAATAATTCATTTAGCCTGTTAACACGGATATTGGCTGTTACCCTGTTGCCGTTTGCGGCGGTTATTTCGCTATACTTTTTTACTTCGTTTTCTGCGGCGGCATTATTCAGGGTAATATCAACGGCAATTATTTTACTGCTATTAGCATGCTTTTGAGTGGCCAGGGCAAGGTTATCTGATGCTTTCCACAAGGAATTTGCAGGGGCTATTATTTCAAAATCCGCACCTTGCGGAATGGATTTGTTTGAAGTTATAATGTAATAATTGTATGAAAGTCTTTTTATAATGTGCGCATTTGCGGAGGGCGCAAATGGCCGTTTATTGGCCTTAACAACATAATAATTAACAGAATCGGCTAATGCAGGTTTATTTGCTGCCGAATAAAGGTTTCTGATCATTTTGTCGCCCGCTGTTTGCTGCGACCATGAGTACTTAAAACAAAGCAAAAAAACAAAAGGCAGTAATTTTTTAACCATGCTTTAAGTTTAATAAAAATAAGGGAGAGCACCGCCCTCCCTTATAATAGTAAATAATATAATACCCGATAGTGTTACAAATGTTTAGTATAAATAATTTAAGGCTATTACATCATTCGGATTAAAAGTACGGTCGGTACCAGATGAGCAAGCCAGCATCCATGATCCGGCATCGGCTTTTGTTGGTGTACCGGGAATATTAATTGCTCCAATACCTGCGCTGCCTTCATTAACGTGCCTGCCGCCGCAGCTAAATGCACGGTTCATATAATCGGTATGGCGGAAACCGATGCAATGGCCTATCTCATGCTGCAAAACCGATGTTAAATAATTTACATCAGGATTGGTGCCGTAAGCTTGCTCGTTGGTATTCATTTGAATTTGGTTATACGGATCGCCAGCCGATGTTGGGAAGCCCGATGAGCCCAGGGTAATGTATCCACCGCTTGGCCCTTCGTTAAAGCCAATTACCTGGATATTACCGCCGCTGCTTACTATTTGGAATTGGATAGTAAGGCCTAACGCATTATAACGTGCAACCGCGTTGCTTGTTGCTGTAGCATAGACAGTTGGCAGGTTTGATACCGAAACGGTAATTGTGCGGGGCAGGTTTTTAACCAGGTTGGTAGTCCGGTACTGCTCGTTTTCGGCAATTCTTAAATTGGGGCTTGTGCTTGCCTCTGATAAATTAGCTGCAGTTAAAAGGATGTCGCCTTCTACCAGGTAATTATCTCCCTGTTTTCTCACTTCGTCGGTGCTGAAGCCCAGGTCACTTATCTTTTTTAATACATCCGCCGAAACAGCTGTTGTTTGCTTTGCCGGCTGGCTGTTATTTTTAGTACAAGAAAATAGAACAGACGCGGCAACGGCGGCGCCAAAGCCAATTGTTAGTAATACTTTGTTTTTCATGTGTGTTTTTCGTGTTAAGTTTGTTTGTAAGGTTTTTCTAAAAACTACAATTGGCTGGCCAGCATTTCAAATAATATAATTTATCGGGTAATTATATTATTCGTTTAATTGTATACAATTACAATCTTAATTTTTAGTTAAGCGTAAATTAATTTATATTTTTCTAAAAAGCAAAAATTGGCAATTATTTTTCCAGGAGTTAAATAGATAACTCAATAGTTACCTGCGGTTCTTATTATGCTCCCGGTAATAAAATACAGCTTCCTGAATACCTTATAAATAGCAAGAGGCCTGTCTTTTCGGGACGGCCTCTTGTTAACTTTGCTGCTTCGTTGTTTTACCAAAGCTTTGACCAATCACAAGGTTTTGGCCTCATCCTGGTTAACTACTTATTTTTTGGGTTATATTTTTAATCACGTCGTCCAACTCATTTGCCGATGAAGCCAGGTACTCCAATACCTTTTCTCTTTCCGGATCATCTGAGGCAAGGTTTTTAATAATTGGAATTAAGCCCATTATCCGCACAAGCGGCGCCCTTATAATGTGCGATTGAATCCATGATATTTCTTTTAGCTTTTTGTTTTGCTTTTCAATTTCAATGATATGTTTCAATTGGTCGGTAATATCATGCGCAATAATCAGCTTGGCTTTTTTACCCCTATAATCCATACTATTGCTTTGAATATCAACCTGAATAAGCTCGCCATCCTTTTTTTTATGGGTAAAGGTTCCCCTTTTTGTTAACCCATCGGCGTTATTAATCTCTTTTATGAGTTCCTCAACTTTTCCAATATCCTCCGGCGGCCTGATATCCTTTATCGTCATCGACAAAAATTCATCGCGGCTGTAGCCATATTTTTTTATTGCAGCGGCATTTACATCTAAAAAGCATAGTGTTTCCGTATCAACAACCCATTTGGGTAAGGGGCTTAAATCAAATAAATCGCTATACCTTTTTTCAGATTCAAGTAATAACAGGTTTGCTATTTTGCGTTCGGTAATGTCTTTAAAAAAAACCGAAAGGCCGTTATCTGTCGGATAGGCGCTAATGTCGTACCATTTTTCTAATGGTGTAAAATAATCTTCAAAGTGTACGTACTGTTTCAGGGCCATTGCCTCATGATACATTTTATATGATTCGGAATTTACTGACCCCGCAAATACGTCCCATAAATTTTTCCCTAAAATAATATCCCTCGGCGTTTTCAGTACTTTTTCGGCCGTATTGTTCCAGTAGGTGACAGTCCAATCACCGTTCACGGCAAAAAACGCATCCCCTATGCTTTCCAAAATCCTGTTCTTTTCTTCAGACAACTGCCTTCGCTCAAGTGCAAACTGCACCTCCTTTTGCATTTCGGTCATTTTTATACTCTGGGCCACCTGCAATTCACTATATTTTTTTAGCTGAAATGCCCATAATGCGCAAATAAATGAGATAACGGCTGTCAGAAATATGTGTATTCCAAATGTGCGGAGGTCAAAATAGCTTAGCTGGGTAAAGTAGATGCCCAACACGGTGGCGTCCTGAAGATAACTAAATAGTGCATGATGTATAACAACAAATAGCAGGATTGGGATTTGCAGTTTCCAATTTTGGTAGGTAATCATTGCTGTGCAGCCAATGAAAGCAAAAAAATGCATTTCAAACATGCCATGCATCTGGTAAATGAATTGCGCCATAAATAGTCCAAACACAACGCTTAAAACATATTGGTATAATATCGAACCTGGCAAAAGTAATTTTGCAGAATAATAAGCGGTTAAGCAAATTCCCCCTGCCCCAAGCGCAATAAACCAGGTACTATAAAACGTTGCCAAAAAAAGGCCCACCAGGAAATAAGCAACCAAAAAATAATTCATTATTTTATCTGACCGCTCTTTTACACCAAAAAGGAGAGCATTGGGCTGATGTGACAATGAATTTGGGTTGTACATACTTAAATAATCATTTATTGCAATTGGGTAGCTGGCAGCCATATGCCCTAAGCGCAAGTTGGTTAAATGCCAGCTTAGGTTGTGCAGCTAATAAACCATTTATAGCATTTTTTGCATAATTTGTTTTTTCATCGGTACAATACCTGCTTCGGTTGTAGTTGCCACGGTAATATAATTGGTGTTGCGGGTTCAGCAGCGCTACCTGGGGTGTTGAATATACGCCGCAGCTCTTTGCAATGGATGGATCGAATATCACCGGAATAGTTAAATCAAATTTATCCTGGATTTGTTTGGCTGTATAATAATGGTTATTTAATACTACCACTACAAAATGTACCTGCCGGCCATATTGGTTTACCAACGATTTAAAATTAGCTACGTTGAACCGGGAACATGGGCAATCCGGGTTAAAAAAGTGAAAGAAAATGGGCTTGTTTTCATTTTTTAACACCCCGTTTAAACTGATAAGCTGCCCCTGGTAAACTGGTTTATAGTTTTTGGGAACGGGGGTTGGTAATTGAAAAACCAATTCGTTATACCAAAATAAAGCCCCGATCGCGCCAAGTAAAAAAATCAACCAAATACTCACTACGAGCTTCTTCATCCTGTTTTTTACGTAATGATAGTTCAAAAGTTACTTATTATAATCTTATTATATAGAAAAACAATTAATTGCCTTTACCCAAAAAGTTTTTACAAAAAAAAGATAAAAACAGTTTTTTTTCCTATCATTACGGATGCGATTTTATCTGGGAACCCTTACCCTCTTATTTTTTCTTATTTCGGCCAATAGCCCCGCGCATGCAAAACGCCGGGCGGTTCGCAAAAATCATAAGGAGGTTAAATCTGCAAAAAGACATAAACATTTTCATACATATACCAGGCCCGTAATAGATACAGCCATTTCAACCGGATGTGCCAGCCCCGAAGAATTGATAACTTTTGCAAAATCGCTGCAAGGCATCCGGTACAGGTTTGGCTCAACCAATCCCGAAAAAGGTTTTGACTGCTCGGGGTTTGTTAACTACGTATTTAATCATTTTGGCATCGCTATCCCCAGAAGTTCGGTTGACTTTACCGACGTTCAGGGCGGGGTTGATTTAAAGGATGCTAAATTTGGCGACCTGATATTATTTACCGGTACTAAAAAACATACCCGCAGGGCCGGCCACATAGGCATCATTGTATCTATGCCAGGCGAACCAATTCAGTTTATCCACTCTACTTCCGGTGAAGCAAATGGAGTAACCCTTACCAGTATGAATGATTATTATATGGGGCGCTATATGCGTACCATACGGGTATTTACGGATAACAACCAGGTTAATACGTACCCTGAAACAGCCTCGCGTTAATTGGCTTGTTGCTATTGCCACACGCAATTGCCATCACTCGTATTTTCAGAATATTTAATAACCTTAAAACGAGGCAACTACAAGTACCCGGATTTATTACCCTTGTAATCCGCGCCCAATACCAAAAGTTATCATACCTTTGCAGTCCATCAAAACAGTGCGGGATGGAGCAGTTGGTAGCTCGTCGGGCTCATAACCCGAAGGTCGTAGGTTCGAGTCCTGCTCCCGCTACATTTAAATCGAAAGCCTCAAGTCGGAAGATTTGAGGCTTTTTTAATCCCCTGTCAACTGATAAACAAGAGCCGGTTGAATAAATTGATAATAAAAACCCTCCCCTGTTGGCACCGGAATCAAAAATGGCGGCCTCTCAACAAATTAAATCAGTACTTTTACCCCATGGCAAAAGTTATATCATTTGAGAACAACCCTTACCAGGAAAACACTTATGTTTTATATGACGAAACCGGCGAATGTGCAATTATTGATCCGGGAATGTATACGGCTACCGAGCAAAATACGGTAGCGAATTTTATAAAGGATAATAATTTAAAACCGGTTTTACTGCTGAATACCCATTGCCACATTGACCATGTATTGGGTAATAAATTTGTATTTGATAAATACGGCCTTAAACCTCAATTTCACCGGGGCGAGTTGCCGGTGTTAACAGCAATAGTATCATATGCCCCGCAAATGGGTATCAGGTACGAGGTATCGCCACTGCCGGATGAATACTTACCCGAAACAGGCAACGTAAAGTTTGGCAATACTGTTTTAGGGCTCATCTTCGCCCCCGGCCATTCGCCGGCATCGCTGTGCTTTTATGATAAAGCAGCCAATATGTTAATTGGCGGCGATGTATTGTTCAGGCGAAGTATTGGCCGTGCCGATTTACCCGGCGGTAATTTTAACCAACTGATAGACAACATCGAAAACAAACTATTTGCCCTACCTGATGATTGTACCGTTTACCCGGGCCACGGCCCCGAAACAACTATTGGTTACGAAAAACAAAACAACCCGTTTTTGACTTAGCAACAAGGGACGTGATACGTTGGAGGTTTTACGTTATACGTAACCGAAAAGAAATATAGCGGACCAATCAAAAAACGCATAACTTACCACGTAAAACTTACAACTTTATCAACGCTTGACTAATCAAAAAAACGTATAACTTACCACGTATAACTTAAAACTTTATTGAACACCTCGGTTTACATAGCTAAAAGATACTTATTTTCGGGCAAGAAAATGCACGCCATCAATATCATTTCGGGCATCTCTATGCTGGGTGTGTTGGTTGGCAGCGCTGCTTTGATTATTATTTTATCGGTGTTTAACGGGTTCGAGAAAGTGATCCTGTCGCTTTATAGCAATTTTACGCCCGAGATTAAGATTGAGACCCGCCTGGGCAAAACCTTTGATCCTAATACGCCGTATTTTACTTCGCTGCATAATGATCCTCAATTGTTTTCGTTCACCCAGGTGTTACAGGAAAAAGCATTAATAAAATATGGAGATAAACCATTTTTAGGTACGGTTAAAGGTGTAAGCGACGATTTTTTAAAAAATAAACAATTGGATAGCACAGTGCAAAATGGCTCCTTTACCCTTAAAAGCGGGGGGCGAAATTTCGCGGTTATCGGGTCGTCCATTCAGGGCAGCCTTGGCATTAATGTACATGACGAATTATTGCCGATACAAATATTTTCGCCAAGTCGTACAGCTGTAAATTCGGCAAACCCGCTTGATGAGTTCAGGGTGCGCTCCATAAATGTCTCGGGGGTATTCGGTATCCAACAGGATTTTGACGACATTGTGGTAACCCCTATTGAGTTTGCCCGCGATTTGCTGGATCAGCCTAAAGAAGTGAGCTCATTAGAACTTACTTACAAAAAAGGGACCGATGTAACATCGGTACAAAACAAAATAATTGATGCCATAGGGAAAAACTTCACGGTAAAAAACCGAAAGCAGCAAAATACCGAGCTTTATAAAACCCTGAACTATGAGCGATGGAGCATTTTTATGATATTGACTTTTGTGCTTATTATTGCAATATTCAATATCATAGGCTCGTTAACCATGCTGGTTATTGATAAGCGCGCAGATATTGCCATTTTAAGTAGCCTGGGGGCCAATAAAATGCTGATACAGGGCATCTTCTTTTTTGAAGGGATGATGATATCGATATTTGGCTGTATTGTTGGTATTGCCCTGGGCCTGGGCGTTTGCCTGGTGCAACAGCACTATGGTTTAATAAAAATGGGGGCTACGTTAACCGTACTGGATGCCTACCCGATCGACCTGGAAATAGCCGATTTTGGGTTGGTTTTTTTAACAGTTGCTGCCATTTCTGTAATCGCATCAGGAATAAGTGCACGATTAAGCATCAAAGGATTGGACGAAATCAAACAGGATTTGTAAATTTGTTATATGAGGATAAGCTATTTTAGGTATTTGGCCCTTTTATTTATTTTTTTTATAGTGGCGTCCTCGTGTAACAGGAAACCGGATAAGGCAGATAAACCTGTTGTTTATAAAGGTTTATACAGTTTTGGCCCCGAGATAAAATCATTTAAGGATTGCGATAGCGGGCAGGAGTTTTGGGTTACCGATAGTTCGGCACATCTTGAATTGCAATATTCTCAAATGAATTTCGAAAAACCTTATGAGCCTGTATATGTTGAGGTAGAGGGTGTAAAATTAAAATCGGGTAAAGAAGGCATGGGCTCAGAATATGACAGCACCCTTGTAGTAAAAAAAGTAGTAAAAATAACAAAAGAGATCCCGCAGGATATGTGTAATTAGCTTTAAGTCCAAAGTCTTAAGTTAAAAGTCGAAAAGTTGAATTTTCCTCTACTTTTAACTTAAAACTTCCAACTGAAGGCTTCCTACTTCCTAAAGGGAACCAAATAAACAAACATCTGCCTCAATTGGCGTTAACTTATCATTATGGAATCAAAACGTCAGCAAAAATTTGCAGGGGTGATACAGGAAGACCTGGCCGCCATTTTTCAGCGCGAAGGCATGAACTATTTGCCTAATACCCTGGTAACCATAACCAAAGTACGTGTTACCCCCGATTTAGCCATAGCGCGTATATTTTTAAGCTTTTTTGGCAATACCAATTTGCAGCTGGCCCTGCAAACCATTAAGCTGCACGCCTCCGAAATTCGTTACAAACTGGGCGCCCGTATTAAAGACCAGGTAAGGATTATCCCCCAGCTGGAGTTTTTTGTGGATGATACCAGCGAATATGTGGAACGTATGGACAAAATTTTCGACAAAATAAGCAAGGAAGAGCGCCAGCCCGATACCGAATAGCTGATATAGATGGACCGGCACCAACAGCTGAAAACCTATTTACAAAACAACCCCGGTGCCGTTGGCAAAGTGGTTGATTACGATGCCGGCATCGACCGGCTTTTTCCGTTGGATTTTACCTCCGCCAATGCCGAATTGAATACGGAAATTATTGCCGATACCCAACGGTTTACCAATTGGGTAAGCGATAAACTAAAAGCCAATAACTGCCGCTACGGCATTGGCGGCTACATGGAGCACCGCACTATTTATGCGGTAAGCGCTCATTTTGATACGGAAGATGAACCGCGGCGCCTGCATTTGGGTGTTGATATCTGGGGGCCGGCAGGTACGCCCATTTATACACCGCTCAATGGCAAAGTACATAGTTTCCAGGATAACAACAACCTGGGCGATTATGGGCCATGCATCATCCTGCAACATAACCTTGATGGTTTAATACTGTATAGCCTTTATGGTCACCTGAGCCGTAAAAGTTTGGAGGGGTTAACTATTGGTATGGCTGTTAAAAAAGATCAGCAAACAGGCACACTTGGCGACAATACTGAAAACGGCCAATGGCCGCCACACCTGCATTTTCAGCTCATGTTTGATATCGAAGGTAAGTTTGGCGACTATCCCGGGGTATGTAAATATTCCGAGATGGAAAAGTACAGGGCCAATGTGCCTCATCCCGGATTGGTGTTGGGGTTTTAACGCTATTTTTAATAAAAAGTCAACCCGAGTTGTAAAACCAGCAGGTTCTGAAGGGGAAATGACATCATAAAATGGGCTGTCATGCTGAGCCCCGTCGAAACATAGCGGGCAAAGGCCTCTCCACGCGCCCCTTCGACAGGCCTACGCACCTCGAAAGTACAACATCTCATGGGTAGGAACTAAGTATCTATTCGCGAACTTTTCCGTCGACCATACCAAGCTGATAGATCCTTCGTTCCTCAGGATGACAGAATTTTATTTGAATGTCATACTAAGAAACCTGCAGGTTTTACAACTCAGTATGGTTTAGGTTTCTTCAAGTAAGTTTACTTGCATATCACCTAACATTCTTTATCGCCCCAAACATTATTCCCGTTTTATTGTCGATATTTATATTATGATAAAGCACTTGCTCATCAGTGTAACAGCAATGGCAGCAGTATTTACCGCCGGCGCCCAGCCTGCTTTTAAAGGCGGGCAACGGGGATTGAACGATTTTTTGAAATCGAAAATAGTTTATCCGGAATATTCGAGCCGTAATTGTATTTCGGGTACGGTAAACGTGTCTTTCAGGCTGGATAAACAAGGCCGGGTAACCGATGCCAAAGTACAGCAAGGCCCTGGTATTGACCTGGATGACGAAGCCCTGCGGGTTATTAAACTTACTTCCGGCCTATGGACGCTGCCTGCGGGCTATAACCCCACAACCAACCTGGTGCAGCCCATCAGGTTTGATCCTGATCAAACACTTTGCGGGCAATCAACCATAAAAGACATGCAGGCCGCAATTACCGATTATAAAAACCGGCAGGAACTTGAAAATGCTGTTACCAATTACTACATCAACAAATACCAGGGCAAGGCCGATCTATCAAAAGAGGCTACCATCATAGCCCTTAAAAAGCAACTGGGCTTTGATGACGAGTTGATAGACGATATACTTAGCAAGGCCAATGAGAAGTTAAAGCAAAACGATCTGGAAAGCGCCTGTACCGATTGGAATTTTATCCGTAACATAGGCAGCGATAAGGCGGATAGCTTTATCCAAAAATATTGCAGCAAAAAGCCCTGACCGGCGTACCGACCAGGGCTTTTTGAGCTTGTTTGTGAAACAGATGTAGCTGGCTAAATTGCCAGCTCAACCTCCCCAATGGCCAGCAGCATAAGGCGACCCTGGTATTCAACCCATACATCGGCAAAGCCATTACCATCATAACCTAAAAATTTCATGATGGGGCTGCTAATGTTCAGGTTTTTCCACCTTTTACCAATGTACTTAAGTAATTGACCTCGTTTTAGAGTGGTGTGCTTTGCCATAAGTTTGATTTTTAAGGGTGAAACAATAAACTAAGTTAATTAACAATCGAGAAAATTCTTAACCTTTAGAAAAAAAAATTTCTTTTGTATCGGATTTATTACAACAACATAACGTCGGTTCTGCTATTGCTAAATATTACATTATGATAAGCAATTAATGATCAGTTACTTATCATTAAAATATTTTATTTGATTTTATTGTAATTTTTAGGATCAAGCGCCCCGGGCGACCAGGCTTTAAAAAATCCCAATATTTTGTCTTTACTATAACCTTTACCCTCCTCCAGGTACTCGGAGTTTTGGGTATGCAGGCGGTTGCCTTTATCATCCAATACTATAAATACCGGGAAACCAAAGCGCTGGGGGTATCCCAGGTTTGTCATTACGGCATCGTTGGTGTTTTCCTGGCTGTAGTTCACGTGCAAAACAACGTAGCTTTGGTTCATATAGGTATTAAGGGCACTATCGGCTGTTACCTGGTTATTAAATTTTATGCACCAACTACACCAATTGCCCCCAATTTGCAGCAGTACATTTTTGTGCTGCTTAGCCGCCTGTTTAACTGCGGCAGTAATTTCGGCCCCTGCATCGGCGTTTGGGTTGTATATATGGGGTTTCTCCTGTGCCTTGGCACCTAAACCAAATGTAAACACAAGGGCAATTAAAAACATTTTTTTCATAGCGGGCATAAATGCTTAGATAACAAGGTGTATAGTTTTATATAAGCAACACAATTTACAGAAAAACCAGTTGCTTAAGCATGTTGTTTTAAAATTATTACACAAAAAGCATAAAAAAGGGTACTTGTAAACACATTGTGGAAAACTCCTGAATTGAATGATAATTTAAGAACAATAAATTTGATGTAACATACCCAAATTATATCTCTTTATTCCATTTACCCGTTAGGGGCTGATACGTGCAGGCGCTTATTTAAACTTGAGTTTTTTCAGTTATAAATAGTTAATATGTGTGAAGCCCCTGCGTAAAGCGGGGCTTTTTTTGCTCCATAAGGCTTTTAAGAATTGATATATTGAACTGCCCCGAAAACATTTTTGTTACGCTAATATATGGCACTCAAAACCCAGGTCGGCAAGTATTTGAATAATCGTTAACGGGCAAAATTTGCCGCCCTTAATTCTCAGCACGCTATCACAATCATCCAGGTCGAAGCTTATTTCGGCAAAAGGTAAATAGTGCCGCAGCACTACAATCAAGGCGGTCGCATGCGCCGTTTTTTTTACATTGGTTTTAAAAATTTCAAACATAGCTGATTGTGGTTTTTGCAAAAAAAACCGCCCAAAAAACGGCCGGGGTAAACACGCGGCTCAAATAACAGCTTCGCCCATTATTAAAAACATAAAACGGGCTGGCTTGCATATTAAATTCCTTGTATGTGGGTAAGCTGCTGCCAACCGCAAGTTCACTGTATCAAAATTGCATGATATCTGGCTGTTTTAATAACAAAAGATACCCGAAGCGGACAAAGTGACGCCGGAAGCGGAATAAGAAAGATAAAAAATGCGGGTTAAGTTTACCGGGATAATCCGGCACTGATCAATATTAACGATTGGGGAACCATAGCAAGGCGTTTATAACCATCAGCCTTTTGCAAGCCAGCTAAGAAACTGAGGGGCTTTACCTTTGCTTACAATTACCTTTTCGCCAAAAGGCACATTAAGGTTTATAGAAAGCTTTCGCGAAAAAAAATTAGATACATCTGTAATTGCTTTTCGGCAAACCAGGTATTGCCTGTTTGCCCTAAAAAAGTAATTCCCCGAAATTCGTTCCAGTTCGTCGAGGTTTTTATTTGGATAAAACGTTTTCCCTGAGAATGTAAGTAAGTGGGTAATTTCATTGGCCAGGTAAAACATGGCTATATCATCCAAATTAACCGGAATTATCTTGTCTTGATGATAAACCAATACCGAGGCTGCCTTTTGTGTATCCTTGCCGGCCAGCATCTGAATCAGGGCCTCGTATTGTGGCGTTTGATCTGTAGAAAACAATTGTTTTAACCGCCCGTACTTTTGAAGGGCGTCGTTCAGCGTTTTGCTGGTAAAAGGTTTTAGAATATAATCTATTCCATTGGCTTTGAAAGCATCTAAGGCATACGCGTCATAGGCGGTACAAAAAATAACCGGTACTGACAGAAGCCCGGCAACAAAAATTTCAAAACTAAGCCCGTCGCCCAATTGAATGTCGCTAAAAATCAAGTCCGGTGCATCGGCGGTCTTGAAATATGCCAGGCCCTCTTTAACCGACTTTATTTGTACAATATTCACGGGTTCATCCATCAGTTTCCTGATGTTCAGCTCCAGGTCGTCGGCAACCAGGCCTTCATCTTCAATGATTACGATGTTCATTCTTTAACAATTTTATAGTTACCGAAAACGAGTTCGGTTCTTCTTTAATAATAATATCATCTCCCGACCATATGTGGTATCTTTCGGCCAGGTTGGCCAGGCCATAATTGGTTGATGCAACTTTAATGTTTTTCACTTGCCGGTTATTGCTGATAACCAACCAGTCATCCTGCTGACTAATAGTTACGCAAAGCGGATCTTCCCGGGTAAAATTATTGTGTTTAATAGCATTCTCCAACAGTGGTTGTAACGAAAACGATGGCAGGTAGTACCCTTTTAAAGTTTCTTCGGGCAGCGTAATGGTACAATTTAGCGCGGTTCCAAACCTTATCCGCTGCATTTCCAGGTAATCAAATAACAGGCTCACTTCATCTTCCAGTTTGGATACGTTTGATGTATGATGAAATATGGACGCCCTTAAAAAATTAGCCATATGCACAATATAGGTATCGGCAGTTTGCACATCTTTATGATACAAGGCCTTAAGGGTATTTAACGCGTTGAACAGAAAATGAGGCTGTATCTGCTGTTTTAACAGCAGGTTGGTAGCCTCGGCATTGGCCGCCTTTAGCCTTGAAAGTTCCAGTTCGCTATATAGTTTATGCTCATATAGCAACACCGAATCGTGTAAAAGCATAATCATTGTATTAATCACAATACCCGACCCAACAAAGGCAAAAAACAAACCAACATCCCAAAACGACCATTTTTTATGGGCCACATAAGCAAAAACGGGCCATAATGCCAGGTAAATAAATACGCTTACCGGGTAGGTTAGCAAGCGGCGGTACAAAGTAAATTTTTTTGACCGTAACGGATAACGTACCAACAGAATGACCATAAGGCCAACATCGGCATAACCAACCAACAAAATACCCGACATGGTCAATAGCGTATAAGGCAATACAGGCTCTGCAGAACCACTGCGGGAAATGATGAGGTAAAAGATAACGCCGATAATTACCGATAGTAACCAGCTTAAGCGATTTAAACGTTTTACGGGTAATTTTTCATGCATATAAGCAAATGTACCTAATAGATTGGATGTAAGTAAGCATGTTAAACCCAAGCGGGCAAAAGTGGGGCTTAACCGCCTGAAAACCGCGCCGAAAAGGCAAAGGACACGTTATTAGCAGCAGCCGGCCGGTATTAATTTAAACCGCCTTATCCTTCTGCTTCAAAAACCGGCAACATTACAAGGCCTGCTTAAATGCGGCCCTCATATTCAATTTGCATTCCTGTTTACCACCTATGATACTGCCGACTTAATAAAATGGCATTTTATTCAAACTAACACACACAACCTTCGGGCGCAATTATGCCCGTTTCACTATGTTTTTGATAACACCCGATTAATGCGGCCGGTACCTTCGCTTCCAATTAATGTTAAAATTAAATTTTACAACTATGAAAAAAACAACCGTATTCGGTATCAACATGCTTATTGGCCTGCTGTTTATCTCCCTTGCTTCTTATATACAGGCCCCGGAAACACAGGTTAAAATTACCGGGATCAGATCTGCCGGGGGCAAAATCATTCTTAATGTTTTTAAAGATGATGAAAGCTACAACAAGGAGCAGCCTTACAAAAAGGTCACATTTGATAAGAAAGCAATTAACAACGGTACACTGACAGTGATGGTTAAACTGGAGCCGGGCACGTATGGCATAACCCTTATCGACGACGAAAATGAAAACGGAAAAATTGACAAAAATTTCATACGAATGCCCAAAGAAGGTTTCGGTTTTTCCAACTTTTTTATGGAAAAACTCAAAAAGCCGGCATTCGATGATTTTAAGGTCGATTTGAAATCCCCTGCTAAAATCGACATCAGGGTAAAATATATGTAAACCCGCCCAGGGAAGCCTCAATAAAACGAAACTATCATCCTATATGAAAAACGCATTTAAAATTAACCTCAATAAAAACAACATGAAAACATCAGCAATTTATAGAAAACTATTAACGGGTATAGCAATGCTCACCGCAGCCGTATCTTTTTCATCCTGCGAAAAAAACACTATCGATCCTTCGGGGCAATTCAATATAAAAGTAGTTAACGCGGCATCAACTTCGGGGCCTCAGAGTTTTACAATTGCTAATTCGGTACTGGTAAGCGGCGGACTTAAATATACCGATGCCTCCCCTTACATTACTACCGCTTCGGGCAAAAGACTGGTTATGGAATTTAAAGATGAAGGATCAAGCAATGTTTATGCATCCGGCGAGCTTTATACTACAAATGGTGTAAGCTTTACGGTGTACATGGCAGGCAAGGGGTCATCGGCCCGGGTTAAATCTTTTGAAGATGACCTGGCTACGCCTAATAATGGAAAGGTAAAAATCAAGTTTGTTCATTTAAGCGATAACGCGCCGTCGGATATCAATATCAAAGACGCATCAGGCGACGACCTTGTAACCAATATAAGCAGGAATATTGCAAGCGGTTACAAATATGTTGATCCAGGAACGCTAACGGTTCAGCTATATGGCACGGCCTCCAGGAAAAATATCGGCAATTTTAATATTGCCGACCTGCAGGCGGGTAAAATATATTCCCTGTACTTCAGCGATGCAAGCGATGGCAGCCTTAGTATAAATAAGGTGCTGCACAATTAACCCATTCAATTACCTGAGTAAAAGCCGGATTGTGATAACATCCGGCTTTTTGTTTTAATCGGGTTATCCAAGTTCAATTCATACCACTCCCCCTTGCTATTTAAGCCATAATCAATATCGATTTAGCAGGTTAAACCGATTCTTTTTTACCTGTTGCAACAGGTAAAAAAGCCTTTAAATAGTATTTTCTTACTCCATTATTGTTTAAATAACACTTAATTTTTGTAATTTTTAAAATAATTTGGTGTTATTTTCACTACAATAGCACAATCATTCTGTGGGGCTGTCAAATAAATTTGATTAGCGAAACTGATTTTAAAAAACCGCTTTCGAACCCATAATTACCTTAAATTTTTCAAGAATGTCACCTGGTTAATTTATTAATAATATTCCGCGCCGCTGATTAACGCATTTCTTAACATTGCCACGCGACTGTTCACCTAATTGGCAGGCGATCATAAATTATTTTCAAAATTTTTCTTTTAATTGTGTTTTTGACAATAAATATTATATCTTAGCTTTCAATAGACGCCTGTCTGTTGATTTTTAACCAGTTAAAACCATTTCATGAAAATCCTGAATGATGCTCAACTTATGGAGCTATTAGTAATGGGCAACAAGGAAGCCTTGGAACTGCTATTTAAAAAATATTACAAACTCCTTACTATATCGGCCTTTTATATTTTAAAAAATGAAATGGAAGCAGAGGATATGGTTCAGGCTTTTTTTGTCGACTTTTGGGAACGACAACTGTTTAACAATATCAACTCATCGCTAAAAGCTTATTTAACAACAGCTATCCGCAACCGTTGCTTAAAAGAAATTGAGAAAGAAGCGCTGAGGCAAAAACGATTAGCCGATTATCAATATACCATTTCGGAATTAGAAGAAGAGCAGGAAGTTATATGCGGTGAAATTAATGTGGACAAAATATTGGCCGACCTGTCTGTTCAGCGGTTCCAGGCGGTAACTTTGGTTCATTGTCAAAATAAAAAGTATAAAGAAGCTGCCTATGAAATGGGCATCAGCGTCAATTCGTTAAAAACGCACTTAAAGCTGGCCTTTAAAACCATGCGCGATGGGGTAAAAAATGCAAGGTAGTTCACCCTTTTATTCAAAATCTGGTCTTATACATAATGACATATAATAAAACATATATTCAGGAGCTAATAATTGACAAAATTGCAGGAGCGATAAGTGAAGAGGACGACCATATACTTCAACAGGCAATACGCGCAGACCCTAAAGTTGCAAAACTTTGGATTGAGATGCAGGATGCTTTAACCTCTGATAAAGCTAAACTCTTTTTTGACAATATAGACGAAAATGCAGCCTGGGATAAAATTGAGCCTCAAATTGAACAGGTAAAGTCAATTCAATCCAACCAAAATAAATTTATAAAATGGATGTCGGTTGCTGCATTGCTGTGCATTACGCTTTCGGCCGTTTATTATTGGCAGTTAAAACCGGTTGCCAATTCAATAGCCGTAAAACAAAGAAAAAAGCCGGCTATAGAGCTGCACATGGCCAACGGACAACAAATTGATTTATCCGACACCGCTAAAAGCGTTATCAATACCCCGTTCGCCAATCTAAAAAAAGGGGCCAATGGCCTAAGTTATACGCTTGGCGATGATAAGGCTCAAAATTGGAGTACCCTTACCGTACCTGCAGAACTGGACTACCAGATAGCCCTGTCAGATGGTACCCAGGTTTGGCTTAATTCGGCTTCAAGTTTGCGCTTTCCATTTTCATTTACCGGCACCACCAGGGAGGTTTATTTAACTGGCGAAGCATTTTTTAAGGTAGCTAAAAACGCGGCACACCCTTTTATAGTTCATACCGGCCAAACAAATGTGCAGGTGCTTGGCACCCAGTTTAATGTAAATAGTTACAACTCAAATGTAACCACTACATCTCTTGTTGAGGGCAGTGTATCTACAAGTGGCCAGCATAACGAAAAACTTTTGCTCAAGCCCGGATACCAGGCTGTTTATACCCCTGTAACAGGCTTTTTAAAGCAGCCATTTGATGCAGGCACAGAACTGGCCTGGATGCATGGCCAATATTATTTTCATAACCAAAAACTGCGCGATATAAGTGAGGTACTACTGCGCTGGTTTAATTTAAAGGTTGTTTTTGACGATGCCGCCAAAGCCGAAGAATCATTTAGCGGCGCTATTGAAAAAAATAAACCGGTGCAGGTTTTTATTCAAAACCTAAAATCATCTGCAGGTGTGGATGCTACCATTAAAGATGATGTTTTACATGTAAAATAAAACTTGCCCCAAAAGCAACATAAAATTCCCGGTTGACAAAATCGGCGCGGGCACATACCAATTTATACAAAACCGGCTTCCAGATAAGCGCGGTTTTGTAGGTTAAAAGGCGCCGTAAATTACTTTTTACCCACAGGCATTTAGCAAAAAACTTTTTTTTTTAATTTCTGTTCACCCATTTTTCTCAGAAGCGGTCTTTAGTACAAACCCAATTATAAACCCAATAACTATGGAGAAAATTTTATTTTACCGGCGGCTGCTACTGCCTGTTTTTATTTTTTTATGGGGCACCCAATTTTGTCACGCACAAACGCAAAATCCGGGGCCTATAACACTCAAAAAGGCAAATATCACCTTGGCCGATGTGTTTCAATCCGTTAAAAAACAAACAGGGCTAACAGTTTTTTACAGCAACAATTTATTAAACGACCGGGAACTGGTTACCGTTGATTTTCAAAATGCCAGTGTGCAGGATGTTTTCACTTTTCTTTTAAAAGGCAAAAACCTGCGTTATGTATTACGCGATCAGCTTGTCGTAATTGAAAAAGTTGCGGCCGAAAAACCAGTCCCTGCAACTCCCAAAAAAGAGCCGGCGCAGGCGCCATTGCCCAAAACGGTGCAAGGAACTGTTACCGACGAAAAAGGCCTTACCTTACCAGGCGTAAGTGTTAAAGTAAAAGGTACCGGCATAGGTACCCAGTCAGATGTTAACGGTAAGTATTCTCTCAATTTAAAAGGAACTGATAAAACCGTCATCACGTTTTCATTTGTAGGATCTAAAACTCAGGAATTTGATTTAAACAACTACCAGCCATCAAATGGTACTTATGTGTTAGATGTAACCATTGGTACCGATAAAACCGCATTGGAGGAGGTTGCCATCGTAGCGTATGGTACTCAGAAAAAGGCGAGCTTAGTGAGCTCTATTACCACTATAAGCCCCAAGCAGCTTAAAGGCCCTTCAAGTAACCTTACCACTATGCTTGCCGGTGTTGTGCCGGGGATGATATCCTACCAGCGCAGCGGCGAACCGGGCGCTGATAATGCCCAATTTTTTATACGCGGTGTTGGTACCTTTGGTGCCGGTAAAGTTGACCCGCTGATTTTAATTGACGGTATAGAATCATCAACTACAGATCTGGCCCGGTTACAGCCAGATGATATTGCCGGTTTTTCAGTATTAAAAGATGCTACTGCTTCATCGTTATATGGTGCAAGGGGTGCAAACGGTGTAATATTGGTAACAACTAAACGAGGCGATGTGGGCGCAGTGAAATTCAATGTGCGCGGTGAAAACTCAACTTCGTCAAACATCAAGAATATCGACCTGGCCGATAATATTGCTTATATGACTTTGGCCAACGAGGCGGTGCTTACCCGCAATCCGCTGGGCGCCCTGCCTTACTCGCAAAACAAAATCGACCATACAGCTAATGGCGACGATCCGCTGTTATACCCCAGCAATAACTGGATAAAACAGTTGATAAAAACCAAAACAAGCAACCAAAGGTTCAACATGAATGCCAATGGCGGGTCCGAAAAGGCTAAGTACTACCTGGCCATGACCTATAATATTGACAATGGTAACCTGGCCGAAAATAGCCTCAATAATTTCAGCAATAATATTAAGCTGCAATCATACTCCATTTTATCAAATACCACCTTAAACCTAACCAAAACTACCGAAGTTGTAGTTAGTTTAAAAGGACAGTTTGATAGCTATCATGGCCCTATAAGTGGCGGCGGGTTTACATTTTTAAATGCTTTATGGAGCAACCCGGTAGCCTTTCCGGCTATTTATCCAGGCAGTTTATTACCCTATGTAAACCACCCCCTGTTTGGTAATGCTATTATTCCAAGTGGCGGCCTGTATGTCAATCCTTATGCACAGTCGCTTTCAGGCTTTCAAAGCTCAAACACCAGTACTTTAACCGCACAATTAAATTTAAACCAAAAGTTTGATTTTATTACCCAAGGCTTATCTGCAAGGGTTATGGCCTATACAACCCGCTATTCGTACTTCACCGTGGCACGTCAGTATAGCCCTTATTATTATCAATCAAATGTACTGAACGGACAATTTAACGGCTTGACATTACTTAACGACGGGTCATCTGGAAGTATAGGCGCCACACCAACCGAGTATTTAACCTATAGCCCGGGGGGAAGCGTATCCAACGCTACTACTTATATCGAAACAGCCATAAACTACAACCGCACATTTGCCGAGAAACACGCCATCAGCGGTTTGTTAATTGGTACCATGCGTAATTATCTTACTGCTAATGCGCCAACGTTACAGTTATCGTTACCATCGCGTAACCAGGGTGTATCGGGCAGGTTTACTTATGGCTACGATAACCGCTACCTGTTGGAGTTTAACTTTGGCTACAATGGTTCCGAGCGTTTTGCCAGTAATCACCGTTTTGGGTTTTTCCCATCAGTGGGAGCCGGCTGGGTTGTATCAAACGAGAAGTTTTTTGAACCAATGCTTTCAACCATCGATAATCTTAAATTCAGGTTTACTTATGGTTTGGTGGGTAACGACCAGATCGGATCGGCAAACGACAGGTTTTTCTACCTGTCGGATGTTAACTTAAACAGCGGGAGCAACGGCCAGTTTGGTACCAATTATACCTATAGCAGGCCTGGTGTGGTTACCTACCGTTATGAAAACCAAAATATTACCTGGGAGCAATCAAGACAAACAAATATAGGTATGGATTTAACTATTGCAAAAGACTTTAGTTTAACCTTAGATGCATACCAAAACAAACGGGATAACATCTTAATGGTGAGAAGTACCATCCCTACTTCTATGGGCTTACAGGCCAACATATCATCAAACGCGGGTAAATCATCAAGCAAAGGCGTTGATGTTGCCATGGATTACAAGAAAAATTTCACCAACTCTTTCTGGATCCAATCGCGCGGAACGCTTACCTACGCTAAAAGCAAACTGTTAAAAAACGAAGAGCCGGTATATAGCGATAACTTAAAATATCTGAGCAGGGTGGGTAACTCACTAAGCCAGATTTATGGCCTTGTTGCCGAGCGTTTATTTATTGACGACGTAGATGTAGCCAACTCACCGGTTCAAAGTTTTGGCAACTACAAAGCCGGCGATATTAAATACCGCGATATGAATGGCGATGGTAAAATATCCAGTTCAGATGTGGTGCCGATTGGTCATCCGCTTGTGCCCGAGATTATTTATGGCTTTGGTTTTTCCGTTGGATATAAAAACTTCGATGTAAGCGCGTTCTTCCAAGGGTCGGCCCGCTCATCGTTTATCATCAACTCTGCCAATATTTCGCCCTTTTACCTGGTTAATGGGTACCAGTCAAGTACCGGCCTCAACTCTGGCAATCAAAGCGGTTTGCTGAGCTCAATAGCCAATGATCACTGGTCAGAAGATAACCGGAACCCATATGCTTTTTGGCCTCGCCTAAGCAGCACTATCCAGGAAAACAACACCCAAACGTCAACATGGTGGTTGCGAAATGGCTCTTTCCTGAGGTTAAAATCGGCAGAAATTGGATACAATTTCACAAAAAATCAGCTTAAGGGCATCCGTATGAAAAGCGCACGCCTTTATGCCAATGGTTTAAACCTGTTAACAGTAACCGGCTTTAAACTGTGGGATCCCGAAATGGGAACTTCAGGTCTGGGATACCCAATTCAAAAGGTGTTTAACTTAGGCTTAAGGGTAGAATTTTAAAAGCTTTCAAATCAATTATATGAAAAGTAATTTTATACAAAAAATTAAGCATACAGTATTAAGTCCCGCACCTAAAGGGTATATCGCCCTGCTATCGGTGGCTTTAATGATAATTTTGCCGGTATCATCCTGCAAAAAATCATTCCTGGATGTTGTTCCTGATAACGTATCAACAATAGCCAACGCTTTTGTTTCAAAAACCGAGGCAGAAAAGTATCTGTTTACCTGTTACTCGTACCTGCCTACAGAAACCGACCCTACCTATAACGTAGGTCTTACAGCCGGCGATGAAGTTTGGGTAGAAGACCCTGCTGGGCACATTCGGCCAACAAACGTATTGCAGTTGCCAAGGGGTTATCAAAACTCATCAGACCCCATTGCAAATTATATGAACGGCACCCGCGACGCGGCGGCAAACTACAAAGCCATACGCGATTGTAACGTTTTTATTGAGAACGTAAGTGACCTTAATAAGGTGCGCGACCTTGACATTGACACCCGCGAACGCTGGATAGCCGAAGCACAGTTTTTGAAGGCTTTTTATCATTTCCAGCTGTTTAGGGCTTACGGGCCAATTCCTATTATCGATAAAAACCTGCCAATTGATGCATCGATAGATGAGGTAAGGGTAAAACGTCGCCCGGTTGATGAAGTAGTAAATTATATTGCCGGTTTATATGACCTGGCCGCAGCAAAACTGCCCCTAACCATCAGGAACGAAGGCAGCGAACTGGGCCGCGTTACCAAAGCTGCAGCTTTAAGCATGAAAGCAAAATTATTGGTAACTGCCGCAAGCCCGCTGTTTAATGGTAACCCCGATTACAATTCGTTCAAGAATAAAGATGGCGAGCAGCTATTTAATTCTACCTACAGTGCTCAAAAATGGCAGTTGGCGGCTGATGCCTGTAAAGCAGCCATTGATTTTTGCGAGGCGCAAAACATACAGTTGTACACTTTCCCGGCACCAACCCTGCCGCTTAGCCAAACTACCATGACGCAAATGAGCATCAGGAACGCGATGAGCGAAAAATGGAACGACGAACTGATATGGGGCTTAACAGCCGATAATAATATCAACTATAATTCATTCTTCCAGTCGATGTGTGCAGGCCAGTATGATTTTAATAATGCGGATGCTGCAAAATCGGCTAACCGTCCTTTGATGGGGCCCACTATAAAAATGGCCAAAATGTTTTATACTAAAAACGGGGTGCCTATTAATGAAGATAAAACACTTGATTTCAGCAATATATCGCAATTGCGTGTTGGTACTCACGACGAGCGCTTTAACATTAAAGAAGGCGAAACTACTGCCCGGTTGAATTTTGACCGTGAGCCACGTTACTATGCCGACCTGGGGTTTGACCGTGGTGTATGGTATATGGCTAATAGCCCTACCAAAACCGACGAAAATACCTGGTGGATGAAGGCCCGCGGTGCCGAAGTAGGCCAATCCTCGCCTATCCCCATTGCCGGCTTTTATATGAAAAAAGCGCTTAACTGGCATTATGAGTGGGCAACAGTTACCTATCTGAATTACCCTTGGCCCGAAATGCGCCTTTCTGATCTGTATTTACTTTATGCCGAAGCATTAAACGAAGCCCAGGGGCCGGTAGCCGATGTATACACGTATGTAAACCGTATACGGGCAAGGGCTGGCTTACCTACCGTACAGGAATCATGGACAAACTATAGCATCAACCCAACCAAGTACACTACTAAGGAAGGGATGCGATCAATCATTCAGCGTGAACGCTCATTGGAGCTTTGCTTTGAAGGCCATCGTTTTTGGGATTTGCTGCGCTGGAAAACTGCTGGTGCCGAGCTTAATGGAAACGTAACAGGATGGACTATAAATGAAAATTCGCCCGAATTGTATTATCGTGAACGATCAATCTTTTCGAGGCATTTTGTAATCCCGCGCGATTATTTATGGCCAATACAGGAAAGCGACCTGTTGGTTAATCAAAACCTGGTGCAAAACCCTAACTGGTAAATATATAGCAATAATATGTTTAACAATAAAAACATTAAAATGGAAACAATGAAATTACGGGTGGCTTTCTATATCGGGCTATTAGCAATAATGGTAACCGGCTGCAAGCAGGAAACACTCAATAAAGCTACCATAACCAATAATAATGCCCCCGGCGTTGTTAGCAACGTACAGGTACAAAACCAAAACGGCGCAGCCAGCTTAACATACACGCTGCCCGGCGATCCCGACCTTTTTTATGTAAGAGCTGTTTATGAAATAGCTCCCGGTAAAACACGCGAAGTAGTGGCATCGCACTATACCAACACATTAACTGTTGACGGCTTTGGCGATACGCTGGCCCACGTAGTAAAACTATATGCTGTAAACTCGAGCGAAAAGGCATCAGCCCCGGTTACTGTTACCGTTAACCCGCTAACACCACCCTTCATCCTGGCCTTCCGGTCGCTTAAAGTAACGGCTACTTTTGGAGGCTTTAATGTAACCTGCGATAACTCTACCAAAGACAATCTGGCTATTGTACCAATGGTTGATACAGCTAATAATGGTTTATTTGTGCAGCCAAAAGGAATGGACAACATTTACAGCAACAGCGTTTTAATTAAAGCAGCTGTAAGAGGGCAGCCGGCTGTTGAAAGGAAATACGCGTTTTTTGTAAGAGACAGGTTTTTAAACCGCTCCGACACTTTGTTTTTAACCCTTACACCATTTTACGAAGAGCAGTTTTCAAAATCCGATTGGTCGCCTTATGTATTGCCTGGCGACGCTACCAACCTGTATTCATATACCGATCTTACTAAAATTTGGGATGGTAATTTTACCGGCGGCTGGCCAAATTGCTTGTTTACCGTTGAAAGCGCCAGCAGCCCGCAAATGGTAACGTTTGATTTAGGCAAGCAACGAATATTGAGCCGTTTTATAATGAACCCGTTCCTGGAGATTGGTAATGTATACTACGTAAGAGGTAACTTAAAAGATTTTGAAATATGGGGATCAAACACACCTAATGTAAACGGTGCCTTAGATGGTTCATGGACCAAACTGTTAACCTGCAATATTGTAAAACCATCCGGGTCGCCATCAGGTACCGAAACAGCTGCCGATTACAAATATGCACATGATGGCTGGGGCTTTGATTTTCCGGCGGGGATAAGCGCATACCGGTATATCAGGATCAGGAGCCTGCACAACTGGACAGGATCATACTTTATGAGTATCAGTGAATTTACCCTATTTGGAAAGTAGTAAATGTTTGCAAACATTTTTTCAATTAAATTTTGATTATGAAACATTATAAAAAAGCATCATACCTCCTTTTAGTGTTAACGGCATTTATTATGAGCGCCTGCACTAAAATGGATGATTACAAAAAGAAATACGAGCCCAACGGCCCGATCATATACCCGGGCAAGCTCGACTCGGTACAGGTTTTTTCGGGCAAAAACCGGGTGCTATTAACCGGGCTTTTTACATCCGATCCTAAAATTGTTAAGTACACGGTGTATTGGAACAGCAAGCAGGATTCGATAGTTACACCCGTAACCCGTACATCGGGCGTTGACACCGCAAGGCTATATATCCCCGGCTTACCAGAGGGTGTAATGACCTTCGAGATTCGCACGTATGATAACGCCGGGCATATATCTATACCGGTTACCTTAGCCGGAAACGTATATGGCAGCCTGTACCAAAGCTCGCTCATTAACCGCGGCATAGCCAAGGCTGAGTTACAAAATGATGGATCGGCCCTGATTAACTGGGCCGATGTTAATGCCGACGACGGCTTGATTTCGATGGAGATTAAGTACACCGATGCTGCCAGCAAACAGCATGATACCTTAATAACATCAGTGCCAACAGGCTTAAGCACATCCCTGCCTAAATTTAAAGCAGGGAGCTCTATTAGCTACCGCACAGCCTTTAAGCCAAACAAAACGGCTATTGATACTTTTTATGTAGATTATCAAACCCACAGTGTAAAGGCCGAGGTAACCAGCATTTATTTATCAAACGTAAGCAGCCCCTTTCAAAGGGCTACCTTTGACGGAAGGTGGGGTACCCTTGCCGCGCCATGGATTACAAATGCAGCCGCCAAAAACAAAGATAATGGCGTTAACGGTGGCTATAGTTCAGATGCCGGTGGCGTTATTAACTGGGAAACCTGGAACAATACACCTGTTGTAAATGGTATCCTTTATCAGCCTACCTCTTCGGCCTTACCTGCCGGAAATTATATTGTTTCATTTGATGCATATTCAGAAGTTCAATCTAATTCAACGGTTTATTGTGTAGCGGCAGCAGGCGGCAACGGCCTCCCGGTACTTGCAAACCTATCTACAGCATTAGGTTATGTGGGTATGTATAACAGCGCCAACGTAGGCGCAACAAGCCCAAGTTCAAGGGAAACAAGAAGTTTTACGTTTACACTTACCAGCCCCCAGGTTGTATCAATCGGATTTTTAGGAAACATTGTAGGCAACGGCAACCCCGGCAACTATTTCCAGGTATTTAGTATCAAATTATATAAAAACTAACCCCTGGTTTTTATTCAAAGTGAAGCCGTCTCATAAGTAATTATGGGGCGGCTTTTTGTTTATTTAAATTTAAGATGAAGGGAAAACCGGGTCTCTGTAAAACCCCAGCGGCAAATTTAATCAACACCTTGCTTATTGAATTTTACACGTATATTTATATACCCCTTAAATAACTGTTTATCTTTTATTTACACCTTAACCACCTTACCATGGAAACTAAACGCGACTGGCTGGATTATGTAGATATCATTGTTAAAATACTGGGAGGGACCATTCTTGTTGGTGTGCTATCTGTTTTAGACAGCACAAATAAACTTAAACAGCAGGAGATAGATAATTCATTAAAATATGGCGAGTTTACCAAATCGTTAATGCAGGATTTGCTTACACAGGATTCATCTCATTTAAAAAGCGATGTCGCCCTTATTACCTTAAACCGTACCATCGGGGAGCGCGATCCCAAATTAATTGCAGATTTAGGCGCAAGGATAATTGAAAATTTTTTGGAAGATAAAGTACAAAGCGACCGGAGTACCATGCGCACCATAGTTGCCATTGTTAAAGAACGCGATACCGCTACCTACAATGCCGTTAAAGTTTTGATTGACGACTATAACAGCAGGGCAGCCGTTGTAACGCCAATAAAAAACGAAATGTCGGTTAAGGACACGCAGAGCATTGTACAAAACATTACCGATAAATCATGGGCCAAACTAACGCTTATACCCGCAAAAGCTACCGTTTTTATCCAGGTGAACAACCGCAATGACAACACCCTTGCGTTGGCTGGGAATTTACAAAAAGAATTAAATGACAAGGGTTTTAATGCTCCCGGGATTGAGGCCATTACAAAATTCCCGTTTCAAAACTCCATCCGGTATTTTTATGCTTCGGATGAAAACGCCGCAAAACAAGTTCAGGCCTATGTGCAAAGCATTTTGAAACTAAACATTAAAATACAAAAGGTAAATAATTACAAAACGCGAAACGGCCTTATTGAACTTTGGGTAAACTTGAATTAGGCTGCTTTGTATTCAAGCATTTTCTTGCCAGTGAGGGGCCATCTTTTGGGGTAATAAATTTAAAAGACCATTCCAGGCCACAACGCCAGAAAAAATAAGCAAATCACTTTTGCGCCACTGCCATCTTTGTGCGGAAATCTCTTAACTCAACAGCATTGTAGAAGCCCACGGGCGAACGAAGAGCAGCCATGAATCATGATCTATCAACTATAAGCCAAAAAAACTATTTCAGCAAGTGATAAACAATAAAACTGGCCGAGTATGCCAGCACCGTCATATAAGCAAATTGCGCCGCGGGCCAGCGCCAGTTTTTGGTTTCGCGGTATACCACGGCCACTGTACTGGCGCATTGCATGGCGAAGGCATAAAACATCATCAGTGAAAAAGCCACGGCCAAAGTAAATACAGGTTTGCCTGTATCGGGGTTGGTGGCGCTATGCATTTTTTGCTGAACAGATTCCATCTTATCTGCGTCGCCTTCTACGCTGTAAATAGTGGCCATGGTGCCCACAAAAACCTCGCGGGCGGCAAAGGAGCTGATGAGGGCTATCCCTATTTTCCAATCAAACCCTAAGGGCTTAATAACGGGTTCAATTACGTGGCCAAAAACGCCGGCATAGGAGCTTTCCAGTTTCTCGGATGCGATAACTTTACTCAGGCTATCGGGTGTCATGGTTTTGGTATACCGGGGCTGGCTGTAGGTTTTATCTATTTGCGCAAATTTATCGCCGGGGCCGTATGACTTTAATACCCATAATATAATAGATACCGCTATGATCACTTTACCAGCCTGCAGCACAAACGTTTTAGACCTGTCATACATCGTAAACGCCACATTCTTCCACCTGGGCATGCGGTAAACGGGCAGCTCCATAATAAAATAGCCGCGTTCGCGGGCCTTCAGTATAAATTTCATGACAAAGGCAACAGTAATAGCCGAGACGATACTGAGCAGGTACATAGCTGTTAACGCCAGGCCTTGCAGGTTAAAAAGCCACCAAACGTTACGGTTGGGTACCACAAGGGCAATCAATAACGTATAAACCGGTAAGCGGGCCGAGCAGGCTACCAATGGCGTAACCATGATGGTAATCATCCTGTCTTTCCAGTTTTCGATATTACGGGTGCTCATAATTGATGGCACGGCGCAGGCAAAGCCACCAATAAGTGGCACTACCGATTTTCCGTTAAGCCCAACTTTACGCATCACTTTATCCATCATAAACGTAACACGCGACATGTAGCCCGTATCTTCCAATATCGATATCAGCGCAAACAAAATGGCTATCTGGGGTACAAAAACCAACACGCCGCTTAGGCCGGCCAATACGCCATCAACCAATAAACTAACCAGCGGACCAGCCGGCAACACCTTGCTTATGGAGTTTTGCATCCACAAAAACAAATCGCCGATGAGTTCCTGCGGATAAGCCGACCAGGAAAATATAGCCTGGAAGATGAACAACAGTATGGCAAAAAATATAATAAAGCCGAATATTTTGTGCGTTAATACTTTATCTATTTTATTGCTTACCGTTTCGTCATGGGCTGTTTCCGGCTTTTTAACTGTATCGTATAGCAAATCATTTATAAAATTATACCTGGCAATGGTTTCAGTAGCCTGGGCTTTTTGCGAATGGAAAGAGTGCTCTTTTTCCAGCTGTTCAACACGCTCACTTTCCCGGGTAGTTAAAAAACCAAGCGTTTCGTGCTGGTGGGCCAGCTGCAGGGCAAAATATGGATTATCTATTTTGTACTCGTTTTGTATTTGCGCTATAAGTCCGGGAGCAATAGCTTGTACATCAATGGTATCTTGCTGCAGGGCAACTTTATTGGCGTAAGCGATAGTTGTTTTAAGCTGATCAATCCCTTTTATTTTACGGGCCGATATAGGCACCACAGGTACGCCCAACTTCTGTGCAAACAGGTTTACGTCAATTTTAATACCCGCTTTTTCGGATACATCAATCATGTTGAGGGCAACTACAACCGGAATTTTAAGATCGGCTATCTGGGTATACAGCAGCAGGTTGCGTTTAAGGTTGGATGCATCCAGGATCACCACAATTAAGTCGGGCACCATGTCTTTGGCTTTATCGGCCAAAACAGAAAATACAATAGATTCGTCTTTACTTTTGGGGTAGATGCTGTAGGTGCCGGGCAAATCGATGATTTCGGCGGTACGGCCATCGGGCAGCAGGCAAAAACCTGTTTTTTTGTCGACCGTAATCCCTGGAAAATTTCCTATTTTTTGATTAAGACCGGTTAAAATATTAAACAGAGTTGATTTACCGGTGTTTGGGTTTCCTACAAGCGCAACTCTTATATCGGCTTTCAATGCTTACAAAAACTACTGCAAAATAATAGTGGAGGCCTCAAATTTACGAAGGCTTAACTGGTAGCCCGAAACGTGAATAGCTATAGGGTCGCCAAGGGGCGCTATGCGCGAAATTTTAATTTCTTCACCCGGTAAACATCCCATTTCCATCAATTTAACCGACATTTCAAGGTCGGTAAATTCTTTAACAATTCCTGTTTCGCCTACTTCAAGTTGTGAAAGTGTCATCGTATAAAATTAACCTGAGCAAATGTAAGCTTATTTATATTAAATCCAAATAAAGCGAAGCTTTTGATGTGCAAATTTCAGATTTCAAATGTGCAGATGACGAAAAATGATTTATTAAGATGAATGTTGCTTAAATCAGAGTTTAAGAATTTTGAATCAACAAACAGATACCTGCCCATCAATCAACTGTCCCATCATTTGCACATTTGAAATCTGCATATCTGCACATCCTTTTTCTTCTGCAAATTTGATTTTTCCAAACGTTGGGCAACCGCATCCTTTTTTGAAGATACCACATGATGAAAAACCAACGAGCAGGACTGCCGCTCCTATAATGATTAGTTTACTTTTTTTCATTACCCATTGCACTTACTGTCAGCATAACACCAAAAATACCCATACATATACCCAGCCCGTCGCAAAAGAAATCGCTCCATTCGGCGCTGCGCCATGTAAAAAACTTCCATTGCAATATTTCAATTAAGCCACCAAAGGCAATCGCGACTATAATTATTATTAACGCTCGTGTATACGATAATTTCCTTGGGTTTTGTTGCCTTATTGCTCCATTGCAATACAATACAACCAATGTAAAAAACAAACCGGTGTGCGTAAGCTTATCAAAGCCCTTAAAAAACATAGGTGAGTCGCCTGCCGCCCCCATGTTGACGGAGCAAATTATCAAAATAAATAAGGCCCACAATATTGCGGGCCCGTGATATTTTAGTGTTGCTTTCATTAAGCGCCAACAACAGATTTATAGTCGCCGGCAGATAAAAGGCTTTCAAGTTCCGAAGCATCGGCAACTGTTATTTTCACCATCCAGCCTTCGCCGTAAGGATCAGAGTTTACCAGGTCGGGCTGGTTGTTAAGGGCAGGGTTAATTTCGGTAACCGTACCCGTAACAGGCATAAACAGGTCTGATACTGTTTTTACAGCTTCAACGGTGCCAAAAACAGCATCTTTAGCAACTTCTTTCCCTAAGGATGCAATGTCAACATAAACAATATCGCCAAGCTCGCTTTGCGCAAATTCGGTAATGCCAATTGTAGCTTCATTGCCTTCAACTTTTATCCACTCGTGGTCTTTAGTGTACTTTAATTCAGCGGGAAAATTCATGTTGTTAAATTTTATGTGCCCAAAAATAATAAAAATTAGGCTATAGCAATAATTAAAGATTTATTGGGAGGCAGAAGTATTAAGTCGAAAGTTTTTAGTCGTAAGTCTCGGGTATGATTTTCCTGCTTTCGACTTTGGGCTTAAGACTTCCGACTAAATACTACCTAATAATTCCGGCAGTATCGTTAAAGGGTCAACCGTATACCCGGTTACTATTTCTCGCTGTAATCCGTCACCTGGGCACTTAGGATTTTTATTCGGTCGAGTATAGAAGTATCGGCATTTTTGCGGTATAGGTCAAGGAGTTTATTAACCCGGCTCTTATCCGCGTTTTTAATAAGTTTTTGAGCCATTAACTGGCTAATAGCATTTAGCACACGGTATTCTACGTGTTTCCAGGTTACCTGGTCTGCGTACTGCAGCAAACGATCAAGGTCGCCGGGTTCGGGTTTGGCGATGATCAGCGTTGCAAGCGCCACAATAAGCCCCTGGTTAAAGGATGTAGCGTTGAGCTCCAGGATCTCATCCTTGGTAATCTTATTGGTTAATGCATAAGCAGCCATGTTGCCCGCGCTGGCATTTTTCAGGCGCACACGGGTACCATAATCACCAGACTGGATATTCATATAGGCATCTGCCTGCGCCTTAAGGTTGTCAAGGTTGGCTTGTTTATCGCCTGCAACCGTGGCCGGCGCGTTCTGAATGAGCGACTGGGTGAGCATAGACTGCCCGGCTTCTACGTTTTCAATTTTTGCCTGTGCTGTATCAATTTGATTTTTTAGTTCGGTTAGGGTAGCAGCCTTATCTACCTCCCTGAATTCGGCAGCCAGGTAAAGGCGGGTAACCAGGTAACCAAACAAAAAGCCAACCACAAAGTAGCCTATAACAAGCCCGTATGCAAAAGCCATAGCAGTGGGCGCTTCGGTTTTACCTGCTTCATTAAGGCCCGTGGCAAAGGCCTGCGCTATGCCTTTTAAATAGGGTGGAATTTTGGTGAGCTTTACCAGCCCCAAACCAACTATTATTTTGGTAAGCCAATCTGATATATCAGAAAGATTGGTATTAACTTGCTGGCGGTAATTTTCGGTACCAGCGGGCGTGCCGGCATTTTGCACTACCTTGGGGACGCCGAAAAGGAACCCAACGAAACCGCCGCTAATAGTACAGGCGATAATCCACTCAACCGCCGTCATGGCCGCCTGCACATTATGCGCCCAAATAAGCGCACTTATAAACCCAAGCCCAAAAAATGTTGAACAAAAATAAAGTACCGGTAATATTTTTTCACGTTGTCTTTGGTCTCTTTCGATGATGGCGCGATCCATAATTGCAGGGCTTTAGATTTAATTGACTAAGTAAATTTAGTCGCTCCCGGGTGAATATTGCCACGTAAAACTACGTTATCACAAAGGTATTTTTACGGATTATACGCTCAAAACACTACACTATCTCATTGAAAATCAGAGCAAATGTGGTTAAATCCCTGATACCGATACCGCACCGGCAATAACCGTTGTTTAATCAAAACAGAACGATTTTGCTTTGAATGCTCATGATTTAAACTGCATAGTCAAAACCATATTTTATAACAGGCATCCACCCCTGTTAAATCAAAAAAGCCCTGTTCCATCATCCGGAACAGGGCTTTCATTAATTAAATAAAATAATTTTATTTCAGTGTAAAACCTGTTTTTCCCATTGTACTGCCATCAGCATAAAGCAAAACGGTGTATGTGCCTTTTACAAACGGAGGCGTTGGGTTAACCCAATCAATGGTATACTCGGTGCCATCATCTTTAAAATCGATGGATGTTTTGTATGTGTATTGCAGATCAGCGTTATCGGCGCTAAAAGTACCGCCATCGGGCGCGGTTATCAGGTTGCCGGTAGGGTCAATAATGCGCACGTAAATATCGTGCATAGTTTTATTGGCCAATGTATTGCTGGCAACTGTAAAATTAATCTTTATCTTTTTGGCAGGCCCGGCACGGGTTACGTCAACCTCTTTACCGCTCCCCTTTATTTTATAGGCCACAATATTTGATGTGGCCAGCTTTAAGGCCTGGGCCACTTTTACCTTGGCATCCAAATCCTGGTTTTGCTTGGTAAGGGTATCTGCTTTTTTTGATACCGTGGCCAGGTTGTTCTTCAGCGTATCCCGCTCTGTTGTGAGCGTGGCATTCTGTTTATGCAGCTCTTCAATATCGGCAGTGTATTTGGTTACAAAATAACGCAGTTGTTTAACATCTTCTTCGGCTTTTACCAACTCGGCCTTAGTAAGCTTACCCTTGGCCAATTGCACTCTTAAAACTTTAATTTTTTCTTTTAATGAGTCATTTTTGGCTATCATTTCGGCCGACATTTTGGCCTTTCCAGCATTTACCAACTCAACCTGGTGTTCAAGGCTATCCAGGTCTGCTTTTAATTTGGTTTGTTCGTCCTGTTGGGTAACTATCCGCACGTCCGACTTATTTTTCTGCAGGTACAAATACACATCAGTACCTAACAAAGCCAAAACCACCACAATCAGAAAATAAATTACGTTTGAATTTTTCTTAGGTGGTTGCCCATATTGATTTTCCATAGCAATTAATTATTTAAAGTTTAAATACAGTTTAAAACGGCTGGTGTTTTAAAAATTTACCGTTTAACCGGGGTGTTAATGTACAAGCATATTCATATTAATTGATATTACATGCTTTTATTGCAATGTTAACTGTTTTTTTTGTGGTTAACTCTTTAGCGATATTAAACGTAAAAAGGTTAAAAATATGATTTTCAAAAAAATGCAGGTTGAAAAATGTATTGGTGACGGCTAAAATTAAGCACAAAATGCCAAAAACACAACATGCAAGCAAATTTTATAAGTTATAATAAAACACCTGCAATGTGAGTTTTATATCTTTGCAGCTTTAATAAATCGGCTTTAATGCATATATCCCGCTATATTTTACTATTGATATTTACCCTGTTTATTATAACAAGCGTTAGTGCGCAGCCGGCCGAACCGGCTAATGCCCCGGCCGCTGTTAAAACCCAACCCAAGCGCGAATTCAGGGGCGTTTGGATAGCTACTGTTGTCAATATCGACTGGCCAACAAGTACCAAACTTACCATGGAAAAGCAAAAGCAGCAATTGCTGGATATCCTGAATTCGCACCAGGAAACCGGGATTAATGCCATTATGCTACAGGTAAGGCCCGCCGCCGATGCCCTTTATGCCAAAGGCCGCGAACCATGGTCAAAATATTTAACCGGCAGGCAAGGCCAAAATCCGGGTTACGATCCGCTGGAATTTGCCATTACCGAAGCCCACAAACGCGGCATGGAACTGCATGCCTGGTTTAACCCGTACAGGGCTACTTTTGATGGCAATTTTGCTTTGCTAAGCCCGCAGCATATTACCCGTATAAAACCAGACTGGTTTTTTACTTATGGGGGCATCAAAACTTTTAACCCCGGCCTGCCCGAAGTGCGCGACTATATTGTGCAGGTAATATTAGATGTGGTAGACAATTATGACATAGACGGTGTACACATGGACGATTATTTTTATCCATACCCCATTGCCGGCCAAAAAATAAACGATGAGGGTACCTATGCCAAATACGGGCAAGGGTTTGATAATATAAAAGACTGGCGCCGCCACAATGTTGACCTCCTGATAAAGATGATTGCCGACAGTGTACACGCGCATGATCCTAACATTAAATTCGGCATCAGCCCCTTTGGCATCTGGGCCAATAAGTCACAAAATGACGAGGGATCTGAAACCAATGGCGGCTCATCCTATTACGAAAACTACGCCGACTCGCGCAAATGGATGGAAGAAGGTTGGATTGATTATATAAACCCGCAGCTATACTGGCCAATTGGCAACCGGGCTGCCGCTTTTGATAAATTATTAAGCTGGTGGAGCGATAATACCTATGGCAGGCATCTTTATATAGGCCAGGCCGCCTACCGTATTAACGAACGTAAAACCCTGGCCTTTAAAAACCCAGACCAGCTGCCCAACCAGATAACCCTCATCAGGAATAACCCGCGGGTGCAGGGTAGTGTGTATTTTAGTTCCAGTTCGCTTACAAATAACCCCCTGGGCATAACCGATTCGTTGCGGGATAATTATTACCGGTACCCTGCCCTCCCACCGGTAATGCTCTGGCGCGATTCGATAGCGCCCAATCCGCCTCAAAACGTTACGGCCCGCCCGGGCTTAAAAGGTGGCGTAGCTGTAAGGTGGCAAGCCCCGGCACTGGCTAAAGACGAAGAGCCTGTTTACGGCTACGTGATATACCGTTTTGATAACGAGAAAATAAATATCGACGATCCGAAAAATATTCTCAAAATTCAATACAATGCCAATCCCGCTTATGATGATACTGCCGTACAAAAAGGAAAAACCTATTTTTATGTAGTAACGGCGCTTGACAGGATGAAGAACGAAAGTGAGCGGTCGCCAACCATAGCGGTCACGGTGCCGTAGGAGTAAGCCTAATGTCATTAGGTAAAAAAAGTAAGCACAAATAATATAGAATAACGAATTTCCAACATCGAAGTTTTCCTTCATTATTCGATATTGGACATTCAGTGTTCGATATTAAAATCGTTGTTAATTTGATAACATTGCGGGCACACCGGCGGATTAATTGATGAACTGCTTTTGACTAAGCCGTTCAAGATAAATATCTATCTCGCTATCGCCCATGCCATATATTTTTTCTGCCGACCAAAATACATTGTACATTTCGAGCTTGGTTTTTACACCGCTGTTATAAATGTCAAGCAGTTTTTGTTCAATGTGATTTAGGCCGTTTGCATTTAGCCGTAAGCGTTTTAAATGCGCAAGTAGCGCAGGCTTCAACAGGTGTAACGCGCCCCAGAAGGAATTTCCATTAAGCCATTGTTCCAATTCATCGGCATTGCCGTTAACGTATAAAGGCCAGGCTTCGGCCGCCAGCTCGAATTCCCAGTCGCTCAATTGTTCGCGGCTGTCATACAGGTCTTCCAGCTGATCGCCGCTTAACTGGCCAATGCCTCTAAAATCGTCGATGCCGGGAAAATCGCCGGGGCAAATCAGGAATACAGCAGGCGCCGACATATTGGTTTGCTGGTTAAGTATGCACATTACTCCCAACAGGTTTACCTGGCAATGCAGGTCGAACTCAAACCAAAGGTTAACCTCATCATACTGGCCGTTTAGTTTACCCAGTTCGTCAATCACCTTATGCTGATATTCTTCTTCCGGCTCGTTAAAAGTTTTCTTGATCCACCTGGATCGATTGCTCCAGAAAGTGCCCGACGAGATGTTTTCCTGCAATGGACCTTCGGATAAAACCTCGCGCCAAACCATTACATCGCCATCAAGGCCGGTTTGGTTAAAGCTATGCAGCGTTGAATCGCCGTTAAGGATATGAAGAATGTTACTCATAGTAGCCTGATTATATACAAAACAACAGGTTTTGTTATGGATTGATGCGTTTTTTTGAAAATATTTTTGTTGCCATGTTGATTAAAGCGTTCAATAGATTTTTGAAATTTTTGGTTGGGAATATTTGATTAAATTAGCCCCACCCAAACCCTCCCCGGAAGGGAGGGCTTAATAAAAACTAAAAGACTAACTAAAAGTCTCCCCTACCGGGGGAGATTTAGAGGGGGCCTATGCAACTAACCATTCCATCTATATCCAACTTACCCCAGGCAGCCCGGGCTATTATTGAGCATGCCGGCAATAACCGTATTTTTTTATTTTACGGCGATATGGGCGCGGGTAAAACCACACTGATCAAAGAATTATGCAAGGCGCTGGATACCACTGATAATATCAGCAGCCCTACATTTTCTATCGTTAACGAGTACCATACCGCAAAAGATAAAATTTATCACTTTGATTTTTATCGCCTTAAAAATCAAACCGAAGCGCTGGATATGGGCTATGAAGAATATTTTTACGGGGGCGCCTACTGCTTTATTGAATGGCCGGAAAAAATCCCAGACCTGTTGCCCCCACATTATTCAAACATAACCATTAAGGTGTTGGACGATGGCGCAAGGCAGGTCGGCGTCGAAAATATTTAGTTTCAGGATACATCCTTTTTTCTTATCTTCATCAGCCAGAAAAAAAACATATACATGAGTTCAGGGAAATACAGTGGGTTTTCGGATGTTGCCAAACAGGCCATGATGCAACCCCAGGAATCAATGCTGGAGGTTAAAACCAAAAAGAATCAATTATTTATTGGCATTCCCAAGGAAATTTCCTTCCAGGAAAACAGGATTCCGCTTACCCCCCTTTCAGTTGCGTTGTTGGTTAATAACGGGCACCAGGTAATGCTGGAAAGCAATGCCGGGCAGGCAGCCAATTTTAGCGATAAGGATTACAGCGAGCAGGGTGCACTGATTGTTTATGATACCAAAGCAGTTTACGAGGCCGATATCATCATTAAAATTGCACCGCCTATGGTGCAGGAAATTGAAATGATGAAACATGGCCAGATCCTGATCTCGGCCTTGCAATTGGCTACCCTTAAAGCCGATAGTCTGCATGCTCTCATGAAAAAAAATGTTACCGCCCTGTGTTTTGAGCATTTGCTTGATGAAGGCGGCTCGTTAACCGTGGTAAGGGCCATGAGCGAAATAGTTGGGGCCACATCAATACTGATAGCCGCAGAATATTTAAGCAATGTTTTTGAGGGTAAAGGCCTGATGCTGGGAGGCATTACCGGTGTACCGCCCACCGAAATTGTAATATTAGGCGCGGGCACCGTTGGCGAATATGCCGCGCGCACAGCCATATCATTAGGTGCCGAAGTAAAGGTTTTTGATTCATCAATATACAAACTGCGGCGCCTGCAAAACAACATTGGCGCAAGGGTATTCACTTCGGTGGTGCAGCCTATCGTGTTAGAAAAAGCCATTACCACCTGTGATGTGGCCATTGGCGCCATCCGCGCCGAGGATGGCCGCAGCCCGTGTATCATATCCGAAGCAACAGTAAGCCGCATGAAACGAGATTCGGTTATCATCGATGTGAGTATTGACCAGGGAGGGTGTTTTGAAACCTCGGAGGTTACCAACCATACGCACCCCGTTTTCCGCAAATACGATGTTATCCATTATTGCGTGCCCAACATCGCCTCGAGGGTTGCCCGTACTGCAACCTATGCCCTCACCAATATTTTTGCCCCCATTTTGCTGGATATAGGCGAGCAGGGCGGTATTAAAAACGTGATATGGCAAAAATCGGGCGTACGTAACGCGGTATACATTTACCAGGGGCAGCTCACCAATAAGTACATTGGCGAGCGGTTTTCAATTCCATGTAAAGATCTTGACCTGCTCATCGTATCGCACAGGTAATAGTATGATGCGTTATTGCCTGCTTGTTTTTGTTTTACTTAGCCTCAATGCCGGTGCCCAGCGTTATAAGTATATTGACAGCGCCCGCGTTTGCGGCATTGCAGGGTATAAAGCACAGGTGAGGTCCGATTCAAATAAGCGCCTGGTTGAAATTACAAAATACGTCCCGGCTATAAAACTGGATATCCGCTATGCCACAACCAACAACTTTATGCATCGGGTTATGTACAGGCAAGCTAAGGCATACGCAAGGCTGCCGGTTGTAAAAGCTTTAAAGGATATTCAGGCTGATTTAAAAACACGGGGACTTGGCCTAAAAATATTTGATGCTTACCGGCCATATTCGGTCACGGTGGCATTTTACGAAACCACGCCCGATACCAATTTTGTCGCCAACCCCAAATTCGGCTCCAAACACAACCGTGGCTGCGCTATCGACCTTACATTGATTGACCTTAAAACAGGAAAAGAACTGGATATGCCTACAGGCTTTGATAGTTTCAGCAAAAAGGCGTCGGCTAATTACGCCGGTTCAACACCACAACAAATGGCTAATCGCGAGTTACTTAAAACAATTATGCACGCACATGGCTTTACGATATTACCCACCGAGTGGTGGCATTATGATTTTGACGGGTGGCGCAATTATCAACTGGCCGATATTCCGTTTAGGGCATTATAAATTTAACCGGAATTAATTTAAAGCGACAAAGGCATTATAATTGCTCGCCAATCGCAGGAGGGCAATAAAATGATTAATATGGTAAACATGAAAGTTATCAGCAAAGAATATTTAAAACAGCTTTGGAAAGTATTAATAGCTACCTTCAAGGGTTTTGCAAGTGATAACGGGCTAAAACTAAGCGCCTCGCTGGCTTATTACACTGTTTTTTCCATAGCGCCGCTGCTAATCATTATAATATCAGTAGCCGGCCTTGTTTTTGGCCAGGATGCAGCTACTGACAGGCTTTATCCCCAAATAGCCCATTATGTTGGTTCGGGGCCTGCATTGCAAATTCAGGATGCACTAAAGCACCTGGCGCTCTCGGGCAAATCGGGCCTGGCTGTGGTAATTGGCACAGTTACCTTATTATTGGGTGCCAGCAGTATTTTTATCGAGATACAGGATTCATTAAATACCATCTGGCGGGTAAAAGCCAAACCTAAAAGTGGTTGGGTCCAATTGCTTAAAAATCGTTTTGTATCTTTTTCGTTAATTATAAGCCTGGGGTTTTTACTGTTGGCAACGCTTACAATAAACCTCGTACTTGATGCTTTAAAGGGAAGGATAGCACATTTTTTTCCAATTGTAACAGGGTTTCTGCTGAAAGGGGTCAACCTCGCGCTCACCCTTATTGTGATAACTACCTTGTTTGGCATTATCTTCAAGTTTTTACCAGATGTAAAGATTAAATGGAAAGATGTGCGCACCGGTGCTTTTTTTACCGCATTGTTATTTATGCTGGGCCAATACCTGATCAGCTTATACATCCAATACACCGCCCAGGGCTCGGCTTACGGCGCAGCCGGGTCCATAATAGTTATCCTGGTTTGGATATACTATACATCTGCCATACTATACATTGGTGCCGAATTTACGCAGGTATATGCCGAGGCCATCGGCAGCCACATTGAACCAGCAGATTACGCGGTATCGGTACAGCAAACAGAGGTAGAACGCCATGTAAAAAGCTTACCACCCCAAAACCCGCAATTGCAGGGGCATTTGAAAAAGGAAGAAAGTAGTAAGTAGTTAAGGACAGTAGCAAGTAGTTAGTATCAAGTAGCAAGATTTTGACTTCCGGATTGATTCGATATGCGCAGCCATCTGATACCTCCCTTCACAATATATTCACCAATTCTTCGTATATTCGTGTATTAATTTATTAATAAAAAAATGGAAATTAAAGATCCTGGATTCGAATACAAAAATGTAATCCAAATAACAGAACAAGACGCATCGCGTAAATTTATAGCCAATGTATTTTTATGGATGTTTGTGGCTTTGGGCATATCTGCCATTTGCGCCTATGTGTTTTCTCAAAACCAAGCCTTATATCAAATGCTTAGGGACCCGGAAACCGGCCGTAATACAGGTTTAGGCACATTAGTAATGTTTGCTCCGCTTGCATTTGTTTTAATCATTTCTTTTGGCTTTCAGCGCCTTTCATATGCTGTGGCGGCCTTGCTATTTGTAGCATTCTCGGCGGTAATGGGTATCAGCTTAAGCTATATACTCATAGTTTACACCACCGGCTCGGTAATCGGCGTATTTGTGACAACCTCGGTTGTTTTCGGCATCATGGCGATAGCAGGTTATACTACGAATACCGATTTAACAAAATTCGGCTCGCTAATGATGATGGGCCTGATAGGTATCATCGTTGCTTCGTTATTTAACATGTTTATAGGCAGCACCCAATTGGAATACATTATTAGCTATATCGGCATTGCGGTATTTGTTGGCTTAACCGCCTATGATGTGCAAAAATTAAAACGTATTGGTGCCGGCCTTGAATATGGCGATGCTTCTGCGGGAAAAATGGCACTATTGGGCGGCTTAACCTTATATCTTGATTTCATCAACCTTTTCCTGATGATCCTGCGTTTATTTGGCAGAAGAAGATAATAAGCAACCAATATTTATTATTTAGAAGCTGCCCCGCAAAGGCAGCTTTTTTTGTACACATAAATTTACTTAGCGTACATATAGCCGGGCATATAAACTATTGCATTTTACGGCTTTATTATGCACCTTTGCAGTGCTTATGGAGAAAGACGGAGGGATTAGACCCTGCGATGTCTTAGCAACCTGTGCTTCACAAGGTGCTACATTCTACCCGGCCGGCTAAACAGCCCCTGGAAAGATAAGCGAAAGTCAATTGAACACCCGACTTTTCGATGTAAGCTTTTTTTATAGTTGGCAGTTTTGAGTTTGCAGTTTGCAGTGTTTCGTTCTTGATTTGAACAATCACCACAATTTGTAATTTTCATCTGCCTGCTGCAAACTGGCTACTGCCAACTGACAACAATGGACATTAGAAAAGAATTAGAAAAACGCATCCTTGTAATTGACGGGGCAATGGGTACCATGATACAGCGGTACCAGCTTACCGAAAAGGATTTTCGTGGGGAAAGGTTTAAGAATCACCATAGTGACCTGCAGGGGAATAATGACCTTTTGAATATTACGCGCCCGGATATCATCAAGGCCATCCACGCTGAGTATTTGAATGCCGGCGCCGATATTATTGAGACCAATACATTCAGCACACAGATAATTTCGCTGGCCGATTATAAGCTGGAAGAGCTGGCCTACGAATTAAGTTACGAAGGCGCTCGCATAGCCCGCGAAGTGGCCGACGAATACAACCAAAAAAATCCATCAAAGCCGCGTTTTGTAGCAGGTGCTATTGGGCCAACCAACCGTACCGCTTCCCTGTCGCCAGATGTTAACGACCCAGGCTACCGTGCCGTTACCTTTGATGATTTGGCCAATGCTTATTATGACCAGGTACGTGGTTTGGTAGATGGCGGATCGGATTTATTATTGGTTGAAACCATCTTTGATACACTGAATGCGAAAGCGGCCTTGTTCGCTATCAATAAATACGCCCAGGAGTCGGGCAAGCATCTGCCTATCATGATCTCGGGTACTATTACCGATGCCTCTGGTCGTACCCTTTCCGGGCAAACAGTAGAGGCTTTCTGGAATTCTATCCGTCATGCCAACCTGTTATCGGTAGGTTTAAACTGCGCTTTGGGGGCTAAGGAAATGAGGCCGCATTTGGCCGAACTTTCTGAAAAAGCAGATGTGTTTATATCGGCATATCCTAACGCCGGTTTACCTAATGAGTTTGGCCAGTACGACGAAACCGCGCATGAAACCGCGCACCAGGTTGATGATTTTATTAAAGCCGGGTTGGTTAATATTGTGGGCGGTTGTTGTGGCACCACGCCCGAGCACATCAAATGCATAGCCGAAAAGGCAGCCAAATACCCTCCAAGACTTATCCCCGAAATTGAACCCGACCTGCGCCTGAGCGGGCTGGAAGCGGTTACCATAAAACCCGATAGCATTTTTGTAAACGTGGGCGAGCGTACCAATATCACCGGGTCGCCAAAATTCTCGAAACTTATTTTAGCCGAAGATTATGAAGCTGCTTTAGCTGTTGCCTTGCAACAGGTAGAGGGCGGTGCGCAGGTCATAGACATTAACATGGATGAAGGCATGATTGATTCGGAAGCGGTAATGGTGAAATTCCTGAACCTGGTAGCATCCGAACCCGATATTGCCAAACTGCCCATCATGATCGATTCATCAAAGTGGACGGTTATTGAGGCTGGTTTAAAATGCATCCAGGGTAAGGGTATCGTAAACTCCATCTCGCTTAAAGAGGGCGAAGAAAAATTTATAGAGCAGGCCCGCAAAATCCTTAGCTATGGTGCAGCCACGGTTGTAATGGCCTTTGACGAAACCGGCCAGGCCGATTCGTTACAACGCCGTATTGAGATATGTAAAAGATCGTATGGTATACTGGTTAATGTGGTGGGGTTCCCTCCGCAGGACATCATCTTCGACCCCAACATCCTAACCGTTGCAACAGGTTTGGAGGAGCATAACAATTACGCGGTTGATTTTATTGAAGCCACCCGCTGGATAAAACAAAACCTGCCGCATGCCAAAGTGAGCGGCGGGGTAAGTAATATCTCCTTCTCGTTCAGGGGGAATAATGTAGTGCGTGAAGCCATGCACTCCGCATTTTTGTACCACGCCATTGGCGCCGGTATGGATATGGGTATCGTAAACGCCGGCATGCTGGAGGTTTACCAGGAAATAGACAAAACCCTGCTTGAGCTGGTAGAAGATGTGCTGCTTAACCGCCGCGATGACGCTACCGAACGCCTTGTTGAATACGCCGATACTATAAAAAGTAAAGGCAAAGAGGTAGTGCGCGATGAAGAATGGCGCAAAGGAACCGTACAGGAAAGATTATCGCATGCGCTTGTAAAAGGCATTATTGAATACCTGGATGACGATGTGGAAGAAGCACGCCAAACTTACAGCAAACCGCTGGAAGTAATAGAAGGCCCGCTGATGGACGGCATGAACATAGTGGGCGATTTATTTGGCGCCGGCAAAATGTTTTTGCCACAGGTAGTAAAATCGGCCCGGGTTATGAAAAAGGCGGTGGCTTACCTGCTGCCATTTATCGAACTGGAAAAGCAACGTGTTATTGATGCCGGCGAAGACAGTAGCGGCAGCCGTGCCAATGCCGGTAAAATATTGATGGCTACCGTAAAAGGCGATGTGCACGATATTGGTAAAAACATTGTAGGTGTCGTATTGGCTTGTAACAACTTCGAGGTTATTGACCTGGGCGTAATGGTACCAGCACAACGCATTATTGAAGAAGCTAAAAAACAAAATGTAGATATCATCGGCCTTAGTGGCTTGATCACCCCATCACTGGATGAGATGGTCCATTTTGCTAAAGAAATGGAGCGCGAAGGTTTTACCATTCCGCTGATTATTGGCGGGGCTACTACCTCGCGTATTCACGCGGCCGTTAAGGTCGATCCGCATTACTCGGGCGCCGCAATCCACGTGTTGGATGCATCGCGCAGTGTTACTGTATGCAGCAGCCTGATGAACCGCGACGGCCGTGATGCCTATATTCAAGGGATCAAGGAAGAGTATGCCAAATCGCGCGAAGCGCATTTGAATAAAAAATCGGACAAGCGTTTTGTTACCATCGACCAGGCAAGGCAGGCCCGCTTCCAGATCAGTTTGGATGGTGATGTAGCACCAAAACCAACGTTTACAGGCACCAAAGTATTTGAGTCATATCCACTGGAAGAATTAGTTCCATATATCGACTGGACACCATTTTTCCACACCTGGGAGTTGCGGGGCAGCTATCCTAAGATATTTGCCGATAAGTTTGTAGGCGATGAAGCCAAGAAGCTTTTTGACGATGCACAGGTACTGTTAAACAAAATAGTAAAAGAAAAATTGCTGCATGCCAATGGTGTTATCGGTTTTTGGACGGCCAATAGTGTTGGGGACGATATTGAATTGTACACTGATGAGAGCCGCACAACTTTATTAACCCGCATTCATACCCTGCGCCAACAGGCCGAAAAGGTTAAAGGCGACCCGTATTATGCACTATCAGATTTTATCGCACCAAAAGAAAGCGGAGTGCCCGACTATTTTGGCGGCTTTGCCGTAACCACCGGCATTGGTTGCGACGAACTGGTTGCCGAATTTGAAGCCGATAATGACGATTATAACAGCATCATGGCCAAAGCCCTTGCCGACCGCCTTGCCGAGGCCTTTGCCGAAAAAATGCACGAACTGGTACGTAAAGAATACTGGGGCTACAGCAAGGGCGAACAACTAAGCACCGACGATTTAATCAAAGAGGAATATCAAGGCATCCGCCCGGCCCCAGGCTATCCTGCCTGCCCGGACCATACCGAGAAAACTACTTTGTTTGAGTTGCTAAAAGCAGAAGATAACGCCAAAATGCACCTAACGGAGAGTTTAGCGATGACACCGGCGGCATCTGTTAGCGGGTTCTATTTCGCGCATCCGCAGGCCAGGTATTTTGGGCTGGGTAAGATAAGTAAGGACCAGATTGAGGATTATGCTTTGCGAAAAAAACTTCCTTTAGAAGAGGTTGAACGCTGGTTAGGTCCAAACATTAATTATTGATAGTAACAAACAAACCGTCATTGCGAGGTACGAAGCAATCCCCAACTATACAGGGCGGATTTGCAAATCGGGGATTGCTTCGTACCTCGCAATGACGGATATAATAAGAAACTCGTACCAGAACAAACAATGAAAATAACGGAACATATTGCTAATGCAAAAGGCAAAACACTTTTTTCTTTTGAACTTATTCCTCCTTTAAAAGGGCAGAGCATTCAAGGTATTTACGATGCTATTGACCCGCTGATGGAGTTTAAGCCGCCGTTTATTGATGTTACTTCGCTGCGCGAGGATTTTATTTACAAGCAGCATGATAATGGACTGCTGGAGAAGTTGAGCTATCGCAAACGCCCGGGTACCATCGCTATCTGTGCGGCCATTATGAATAAATATAAGGTAGATACCGTTCCGCATTTGTTGTGTGGTGGCTTTACTAAGGATGAAACGGAGAATGGCTTGGTTGATCTGCAATTTTTGGGCATCGAGAATGTGTTGGTTTTGCGGGGCGACGCACGCAGAGGTGATGCTTCATTTGTGCCAACGCCTAACGGGCATAACTATGCTACCGATTTACTGCAACAAGTGGTAAATATGAACAACGGCATTTACCTGCATGAGCATAACGACGATAGCCTGAAAACTGATTTCTGTATCGGCATTGCCGGCTATCCCGAAAAGCATTTTGAAGCACCAAACCTTAAAACCGACTTTAAATACCTGAAACAAAAGGTAGATATGGGCGCGAATTTCATTGTTACACAAATGTTTTTTGACAATCAGAAATATTTTGATTTTGTAAATAATTGCCGGGCCAATGGAATCAATGTTCCTATTATACCGGGCTTAAAACCTGTTACCAATTCAAAACAGTTAATCGGTTTAGCAAAAACCTTCCATATTGATATGCCCGAAGATTTATGCGACGCGGTTAACGGCTGCAAATCAGAAAAAGATGTGCGGGATATCGGTGTGGAATGGATGATAAACCAATGCCGTGAGTTAATGGCTTTTGGTGTGCCTGTGCTGCATTTTTACACCATGAGCAACGCAGGCCCGACTAAGAGGATAGCGGAGGCGATTTTTTAGGGGAATTGGACAATATTCTTTCTGAAGCGATGGTTCTTAAATATGGTCATCGCTTTTTATTTTCATTGTTTAATCCGGCTGAACGTTTATAACTACCCGTTCTGGTTGCAATCCCGGTATAATCCGATCACATTTCCATTTGCTGCCGCCAACTGTTCCCTCAAGTGTGTTTCCATTTTCTATTATATCACCTTTATCGTAAATGTAATAGGCATAATTCCACAATAAGTTTGCAATTTCATTAGCTTCAAATGCAGAAAAACGAATCTGAAAATCTGGCAAACCAATAGCGTTTAGACCAATAGTATCCATCAATAGGTCTGGTTTGTCACTGCCTGTAATATTGAAAAGCCTCACATTAAAAAGTGCGTGAAGTATTTGTCGATCCGGACTATCCCAGCCGTTGATGAGCTTTTCAGGGTCGATCAGTTTTTGGCCATGAACAGCATATACAACATTTGGCTTGGTTGCTTTTATAACGGCGATCAAAAAGTTTATATACAGGGTTAGTCGTTGTTTGCATTCCAGTGTTCGGGTCAAAATATCAGTAACAAGCAACTCAAAACGGCAATTTTTCGTCGCAATCTCCGCTTCGGTCCAATGCCAATTTTGCTGGAAGGCCTCATCAGGAATTTCGAGATTAGCTTGCTTATCTTCAGGTACAAAGACAATGCATTGCGCCGGGCCCGTAACATCTGCCAGCTCAACCTTAAAATCCGGAAACGCGAACATTAAAGCACTCTCCATTTCTGAATGCGTAATATTGTTAACGTATTTTTTTAGTTCGTTCAGGATCTTTTCGGCATTTATAGTAGGCTTATCTATAAATAAAAGTCTGGTAGTGAGCATTTCAGGATAGTTTTCCAGACGCTCTGGTTCAGGATTATTAGATATTTTAGATTTCTTTTTAAATCTGTTGAAGATTCCCATAAGGTCTTTGTTTAGTGATAACTGGAATGTAATTTACAACATATTGAAAAAGATTTCCAAAAGCTAATTATCAAATATCTACATTTAACTATTACCATCCACGTTACTATCTATGGATTTTTTCAGCCACATCAAATCTGTTATTGGTATTATACTGGGCCTTAGCATTACCCATTTACTCAAAGGGGCTGCTAAACAAATTCAGCATCCGGGGCGCAATAAACCTTATTGGGTGCACAACCTTTGGGCCTTTTACATGTTCCTGTTGCTGCTGCATTTTTGGTGGTGGGAGTTTAACTTGCACGATATTAAACACTGGCTGTTCCTGGAGTATTTTTTCGTGATATTTTACATCGTAATTTATTACAGCGTATGCGCCCTGCTATACCCCGAAGACCTGAACGATTATAAGGATTACAAAGATTACTTTTATTCGCGCCGCAAATGGATATTCGGCATATTAGGGGCAAGTTACCTGTTAGACATGGTGGATACTTTTATAAAAGGGCAGGCTTATTACAGCCACTATACGTTGGAATACCCCATTCGTAACATTAGTCATTTTGTGTTATGTATGGTTGCCATGAAGGTGGATAATAAGGTATTTCACTCCGTGCTGGTAATTGTGTTCCTGGTATATGAGTTTTCCTATATACTACGATTGTTTTAATACAAAAAGGGTATCCCGGTTAAGCGATACCCTTATGTATAGATAGATTTAATTACTTGCAAAAAATAACCTGGTTTGTTTTTACATAATCGTTCCAGTCGCCTGTGGTTAACTTACGCACGGTGTTTAAGCTTAAGCTGTAAGCACATGACGGCCATGTACTAAATGCCGGCGACAAGGCCGCTGTTGCAAGGTTGTACACCGCGGCATCTCCCCTTGGCACATTGCCCGATGGTAAGCCCGATACGCTACCTATAGCGTTCGACCATATGCCGATGTTCCAGCTGCCTATCAGTTCATGGTCAACTGTATAATCAACATGGGCTTGTGATTGTACCGGTGTACAACCGCTGCCGCCACCGGCAAACAGTTCTTCCAGTTTAAGCAGGCTTACCTCGTTCCAGTTGTTTACGTATATTTTACCGATGATAGATTGTGTTTTTAAATTGGTAGATGCGGGGTTGGCCGGATCGTCGGTTGTTTGAAACTTAAGATATAGCATGGTGCCGTTTTTTTGATTGGCCGCGCTAACCGCGCTGCCGGGGATTAAACCGGCGCTGGCATCGCCGCCGCCAATAATGGTATTGGTATTTAGTAAAACCAGCGGACCGTAAAAACCATTGTCAAGTGCAGGCTGATCAACCCTTATCCAGCCATTGGCATCGGGGTGAAGTACATGATCGGCAATAGGGCTGGGGAAATTATCTGCCGGGATACTATCCGCAACCGAAGCTGGTTGCCCCAAATCAATAACCACATTTTGAAACGCAGGGCCTCCGTTCCAGGTAATTTGGCGGGTGGCAACCTTAAGTTGCGTTGGGTCCATCTGGGCGCTGGTAACGGGGCTGTAATTCACATTATCCAGCGAGTATAAAAAGCGGTAATGTAACGCACTTGCTGGTGCTGTGGGTACTTTTTTGGTTGCGTAGCCAACCAGGTTTACCGAGTTAAAGAAACCATAACCTACGCCTCCAACGCCCGATTTTGTAGTAAGCGTTTTGCCGGTGGCATCAATATCTGAGGTGATATTGAACTTGCCTACCGATGTAAACCAGGGCATATCGCTGGTATAAATGCCGCCATCTTTTATGCAAAGTTTTACACAGAAACAATTATGCGCGTTATGCCTGTCGGTTTGGCGGCCGCGGGTACGATCTTCCTGTAATAAAACGGCACCTGATGACGATTCCACCCTGAAATAATAATCCGGACCGGCTGGCCACTCTACATTTAAAAATGGCGAAAGCAGCGTTTGCCTGAAATTGTCACCTGGGTATACTATGGTAAATTTGCCATTGCTATCTGTATAGGCATTACCCAATGTATCGTCCTGGATCAGGTCGACATCGTAGGCAAATACTTTAACACCTGATAATGGTTTTTTAGTTTCGCAGTCGGTAACTATTCCGCAAACCACCCAGATATCTAACAGGGTAAGGATGCGGCAAAACCATTTAGGGTCTATCCTGTATTCAAAAGAGGCAACCTGTCCGCTTTCGTTTTGCTTGAAAGCCGGTTGCAGGGTAGTAATATGAAACTGCAGCAAAAGATCTTTTTTAGGCCCCGGTCCTATCTTTATGGGGGTATTACCGCAATACCAGTCAACATCTACCGTGCCTCCATCGTAGCCGCTTTTGTCACCTATCTCAATCACAAAATCGCCGTTATCCTGGAGTTTGCCTTCGGCTATAAATAGTTTTTCTTTTTCTTTCAGTTCGGCATCGGTAACCTGGTGAAACGTTTGTTTGGCATCGGCCACGGCCAGGCGGGTTTCGTTGGCCCTATCAAAGGTTTTGTAAACCTTTACCGAGTTGCCCGATACCGGCAGCTCGCAATCAGAACATAGCAAACCGCGTAGGTTGCCTTTAATAGTAAAGCTCATAGGTTTTTGTTTTTAGATTTTTTCTTCCCGCCTACTCTTTGATTGGATTTTCGGCATGCTCCATAACTTTTTACAGCCCTGCTGTTTGAACCGCTGTTTTGTTATGTCAAAGGTTTCACTAAAAAAAGCCCTTATCAACGTTGCTACTACTGTTTTAGGCCCTATGATTGTACGCGATTGAAAACGTACTACTACAGTTTTTGCTGCGTAGAAATACGCGGCAGAATTCATAGTATTTAAATACCAGATAGTTTAACAAATGCAAAAAGCGCCTTCTCCTACGGAAAAGACGCTCTCTTTATCTGTAACAAATATTTATTGGTATAAATAGGTATCTGTTAAATGCTGCATTGCCTCCTGAAAAAGGCTGTAAGCAGTTGCCTCATCATTATTGTTTATTGAAGTAATTGACGTTTGAATATACTTGTCATAAATTTCTTTAAATATAACGGCTTTGTTTTGCTCCTTATCAATGGCCTCAAGCAGGGATGCAGAAATTGTATAATATTTTTCAATCTCGGCGCCGTTGAATTTTTCCTGCAATATTTTATCCCTGAAACCTCTGAGTACATTCAACTGGTTATCGGCTTGTTTGCCGGCAAAGTTGGTTGCAATACGGGTAAGGGCGCAGGGGTCTGGGCTACCGGGCTTCGGACACCCCGGCGAACCAGGACAAGGCAACGCCTCCTCCAGATACATTGTTATCTGATTTTCAGGTTGAATCATTGGTTTATATGGTAAATTCTCCTCAATTATATACCCAAAATGATATATAAAACTTCTGCATTCGGTTGCATTTAGAAGCTCCATTAACCGGACACGGCCAAAAAACGATCCCCGGTTAATTTTTGTGTAATGCGTGCCCGCATCCAGCTTCTTAAAGTTAAGCACGTGGTTAAAAAGCACTTGCCAGGTTTTTTCTAATGAAATCACCTCGCCTGTATTGGTGATAAAGCCATCCTTATTAATAATGGCATTTGGTAGGCTGTTGTTCATGGTGTAATTGGCAGGTATTAGCACCAGTATTCTTGATGATGGGTCATTTACATCAGTAAGGCCATTCATGAATTTAATGCCCGATACATTGCTGTCACTAAGAACAGTCTCAACGGCCAATTTAGACAAGTTCACAAAACGAGCTTCTGATGGAAATTTAGTTCTGAAGTTCTGAGCAAGTTCGCGATAATAGTCTTCCGTAATGAATTCACCTACAGTGGTAGGGTCAAGCACTGTACTCAACATTTCTGTTTTCATTTTAATTGGTTTATGGTTTTTAATTTGATTAATTACTTATTGACGTATATTAACACAAAAGCAATATAATATATATTTATTATAACATCCATATTTCCCCTTAATAAAGTTGCTAATATTTGTTAAAACCAAACTCCCAGGCTGTTATTTGAATTGTATGATATGCCCAAATATCGCCCTGCGTACAACTACAGTTTTTGCTGCGTAGAAATACGTAATATACTCCCGGTGTAAAAAACAAAAAAGTTTGTTATTTGCTGTAAATGAACAAATTACAAAACAGCCTCAATCACTGAAGTAACAGCCAAAACTTGTATCCCTGTTGAAATAACAACTTATTAATCTTAGTTTTAGCCAAACTAATTCCTAACCCTCTATACTAAATCAATCATGGAAACCAAACCAACAAGAGACACTAACCCAATTACCGGCGACGAAGGCGCCGCAATCGACCTTGAGCTTGCTGCTCAGTGGACAAAAAATCACAGGCACAGACATCCGGACGACATCGAATCTCAATTTTTCGGTAACAAAATCCTCAACCATATCCTGCAGCAGGACGGTTGCATGGGCATACGTATTTATTATGCCAATGATGAGACCCCAAATGGATGGCAAAAATTCTGGATATCTGTAAGCAATTTTATTTTATCCGTCTTTGCTAATATTAAAGGACAGAAACATTTTGTAATTGTAGGGGTGTCTGCAGACGGAGAAGATCAGCTACCAGATGAAATGAGTGGTAAAATACCAACACCAAATGGCCATGCCCAACTGAAAACATTAAAGCTTGCATCAACATCGTCAACTTATTTGGTTGGCGAAATGTCTGCACCATGTCCCGGTTCCACTGGCTGCCCTCAAAGCAGCGTTCTCAGCGGATCTTCTAAATCATAATAAAGTTATTTAATATGCCTTTAGATGCGTTGTTGGTCGATATTTCAGTGATATCAGGCGTCGCGCCGGTATTAGTTGCCATATATTACTATGGACAATTGGATAAAACGTTGAAAATTGCATCTTTATATTTTCTGATTGCTTTTTTTGTTGATGCTGGGTTGTGGCTATCATTCCATGAATGGAAAATAAGAAATACCATGCCCGCTCTATATGGATTTGTGCTGATTAGCATCATATTGTTTGGTCTCTTGTATTACAATATTTATGCGGAGGCCAAACTCAAAAAAACTGCAATCATCTTAAGTATTTTAGCAATGACTGTCGCTTTATTTGATGTCCGGGATTTATTGGCTTATCCATCGCTTTCAATAACTACATTGAGTTTAATGCTGATTGTTTTTTCGCTAATTTATTTTTATAAATTATTAAACCCATTAAAGTATATCGCCATCGAAAAGCAAGGGCTGTTTTGGATAAATGCGGGGGTGCTGTTTTATTCATCTGTTAATATATTCCTGTTTATGCTGCTTACACAAATACCGGCAAATGACCGACCTAATTACTATATCATAAACAGTCTAACTAACATTATTGCTAACATATTGTATTCAGTAGGATTATTTTGCCAGCCCCAGAAAACAACCTGATCCCGGTATTAATTATCGGCACATTAGTGGTGGTTGTATTAATCACCTGCTTATTTTTTTTCGTGATCATTTACCAGCGTAAAATGATCAAAAACCAGGTCGAACTGCGGGCCTTGCATGACGCGCGCCAAAGCGACCTGATGGCTGCCGTTTTTGAAACCCAGGAAAGCGAACGTAAACGCCTGGCCGAAGATTTGCACGACAGCGTGGGCCAGGTATTATCTGCCATAAAACTCAACCTGCACCGGCTGGATAAAAACTGCACCACCGATGCCACCCAGCCGCTCCTGGCCGATACCCGCAGGCTTACCGACGAATGCATCCAGGAGATACGCAATATTATCCACAACGTTTTACCGCCGGTACTCACCGATTATGGGCTACTGGTTGCTGTTGAGGCATTGGCAAACAAGGTTGAGCAAACTACCCATATTAAAGTAAAGTTCAGCAAAAACATGCCCGATCAGCGGTTTCCGCAGGAGATTGAGCTTACGCTTTACCGCATAGCGCAAGAGCTTTTTGGAAACGCCATTAAGCACTCGGATGCTTCGGTTATCCATCTTTCTATCAACAAAGAAAGCAATTTTATGGTGATGGAATTTAAAGACAACGGCATTGGTTTTAACCTTGCCGAAGTTAAGAGGGGCTTTGGTATTAAAAACCTTGAGAGCCGGGTACAGCTTATAAACGGTGATATAAATATTTATAGCAAGCCATTAAGTGGTAGTCTTACCACTATTAAATTAAAAATAGTTTAGTTTTGTATCTTTAATCTATCTTTAGCCAACTATTTGTTATTCAATGGGTACAATTAAATTAGGTATAGTAGATGATCATAAAATTTTCAGGAATGGTTTAAAAGCCACCCTTGAAGATTGCGAAAATTTCGACTTGATACTTGAAGCATCAAACGGTAAAGAACTGATGGGTTTATTAACAACCCAAACGCCTGATGTGCTTTTAATGGACATTAAAATGCCCGAAATGGATGGTATCCAAACGGCAGCCCTGGTGCATCAGCAGCATAAAACCATCAAGATACTGGCACTATCGATGTTTAACGAAGACAAGTATATTGTTGATATGATGAAAGCAGGCGCATCGGGCTACCTGCTAAAAAACGCCGAACCGGAAGAAATTATTGAAGCAGTATCTACTGTGCATAATAAGGGTTTTTATTTTAACGAGCACCTGTCAATCACCCTTATTAAGCAACTGGTAGGCAATGACCATTCCGAAAGCATCGCGCCTAACAAAGCCGATTTAAACGAGCGCGAAATTGAAGTACTGAAGCTGGTTTGCCAGGAATACTCAAATCAGGAAATAGCCGATAAAATTTTCCTGAGCGTACGCACCGTTGAAGGGTACCGGGCACGTTTATTTGAAAAAACGGGGTCAAAAAACCTGGTGGGCCTGGTAATATATGCCATAAAACGCGGTATAATTAATGTAACCTGAGTTTATTATGCAGATAACTTTTTGGCGCTGCCTGCAAGGTTCCGCATAAATCTTTTGCGGTAATTAAGCGGGCTTAAATTCATTTTGGCCTTAAACATTTTATAAAAATGGGATACATCGCCAAAACCGCTTTCATAGGATATTTCTGAAATAGGCTTATCGGTTTGCACCAACTGCTGTATAGCGTAATTAAGCCGGTATTCAATTATAGTTTCCATAAATGTTTTGCGGGTTACTTTTTTAAAGTACTTGCAAAAAGCATTGGTGGTCATGTTGGCAATACTTGCTGCGGCATCCAACGACACCTGTTTCCTGAAATTTTCTACCAGGTAAGCAAATACGGGGTTAATGCGCTCCTGCTCGGCTGTCGAACGCTCGGCTATAACGCGGTGCTGATCAAGCAAAATATATTCGTCAGATGATGCCAGGCGCTGCAATATCTCCAACAAACCTATCAATACCCTAAAATTGCTCCTTTCTTCCACCAGGCTTTGCAGCATCTGCTTTACCTCCTGCTGCGTTTCTGAATGGAATGATACACCGCAACCGCTTTTCTGAAACAGCTTTTTAATGTGCAGCAATTCAAACTTGTTAAAAAAGTCGTCGCCCAAAAACGCATCATTAAACTGAATTACAATGGCGCTTGCCTCCTCGGGCGAAACATTGGCAATATCCAGTTTCCAGCAGTGGGGCAAATTGGGGCCAAGCAACACCAGATCGTCTGATACAAAATCTTCCATATGGCTGCCCACATACCGTTTACCACTCCCTTTTAAAATACATGTCAGTTCATATTCGGGGTGAAAATGGTAAGGCGCGTCAAACGCCAGCTTATCAAATTTTTTGACAAGGAACGATTGACTAACAGAGGGCTGAAGAACTTCGTATGAGGCTTTTATCATTGCATATTTTAACGTATGATTTATTAAAAAGTTAGGTTATGGATAAAATAATCCACAATTACACCATTCATTTCATTTTTTGTCAGCTAAAGTTAAACTTACTTTGAATATAAACTAAAAAAAATATGAATGCAAAGGTTTCTGAGCTGTTAGCGCTGGATGATTTTATCAAATTACCGGAAGAAAACATTCTGGAGTTCCGCAAAAAGGGGCATACCTTAATTCAAAATATACTTTCAAAAGAAGAATCTATAGTTTACCGCCCGGTAATTGTAGATGCTGTTGAAAGGTACAATACCGAAAAACGCAAACTGCAAGACAGAGATACTTACGGCAAGGCATTTTTACAGATCATGAACTTATGGCAAGTGGATGCCAATGTAAAGCGCTTCGTTTTTGCCAAACGAATGGCCAAAATTGCTGCGGACCTGATGGGGGTTGAAAATGTACGGCTATATCATGACCAGGCCTTGTTTAAAGAAGCCGGAGGAGGCCCTACCCCATGGCACCAGGATCAATATTACTGGCCGATAGATACCAATAATACAGTAACCATGTGGATGCCTCTGGTTGATATTGACGTAGATATGGGCATGCTTACTTTTGCATCAAACTCCTATACCAATGGCGCGGTATTTAATCATGAAATATCCGACGAGTCAGAGTCGGCGTTTGACGACTATGTAAAAAAGAAAGGCTTCCCGATAAGCAGGGCGCAAACCATGAAAGCAGGCGATGCCACCTGGCACCGGGGTTTTACTATTCACAATGCGCCGGGCAACAACTCCGATAAAATGCGCGAGGTAATGACCGTTATATATATAGCCGATGGCGCACGCATTACGCCCTACAAAAACGACTGGCAAAAAAATGATCACCACAAATGGCTGATGGGCAAGCCTATTGGTGGGCTGATAGATTCGGAATTGAACCCCAAGCTACTGTAACAAACAAAAAGCTGTTTTATTTGCAAAAACAGCTTTTTGTTTATAGTGTATTATTATGAAGCAACTTTTAACAGCGCTTATCGATCTTGCTTACATAATAAATCTGCTATTGTTATGGAGTGGCCACTGTCCACTGCTGGCACGTCGATCCGTTATAATCAAATAGCGCAAGCTGAACTCCATCGGCCGTTGATGCATTTGGCACCTCAACAACGCGGTTGCCATTCAAAGGAGTAAATACTAAGTTGCCATTACCGGCCCTTGACAAATCAAACTTCTGGCAATTATTATTGAGATAAGCATACAGGTCCAGCGGGGCCCCGTTTGCCGCATTGCAATTAACAACATCTGCAGCTAAACCGCCTTGCGCGCATGTTATTTTAAAAACGCCGTTTCCAAGAGCGGTAAAATCCCATTGCTGGCATAAAAGCCCATTGCTTGTATTCTGAGCAATAGCTTGTTGCGAAGCCCCCGTACATCCCCAGTCGTCCCAAACTTTACCGCTGTTGCTATTTATAATTTTATAGCGCCCGGCAGCAATCCAATCCTGTGTTATAAAGGGCCAGCCGCCCGACCAACCCATATTACCTACTGCTAATGTAGGTGTGCCACCGTTATTGCCGTCATAATAATGATAGGTAAGAAAATTGAACCCGTTTTCGGTATAATAGCCCACCTGACCGGGGCCGATATATTTACCTGATGAACTTAATACTGTAGTACCGCCTCCGCTGAGCAAATTAACGCCGTTTTTATCAACATAGGTACCATTGGGACTGGTTGACCGGCCCATTTGGACATAATAGGTGCTACTGGTACCGTTACAGCAAATACCCTTATTGTAAAACAGGTAATAATAACTGCCATTCCTGATCACGTATGATGCTTCATTTTCGCTGCTACTGCTGCCGGCTATGTTTTTAACCGTGCTGTTAAGTCTTTTACCTGTTGAGGGATTTATCTGGGCTATCCAGATCCCCGTTAAGTGCGAACCAAAAGTCATCCAGTAGTTACCGCTGGCATCAGCGAAGACCGAAGGATCGATAGAACCGTATACAGTATTATTATCTGAATAAACAACCATGCCCTGGTCTGTCCATGTAGTTAAATCGGTACTGGTTGCTACGCCTATTGCGCAAGGCCTTGCACCCATCGAAACAGAGTAATACATATAATACTTGCCACCCATGTAAATACATTCCGGCGCCCAAAAATTTCCACCAAAGTTAGAAACGTATGTGTTTATCCAGCTGGGCCAGGTACCTGAAGCGAAAACGGTTGAAGCCGTTGTCCATTTTATTAAATCGGTTGAGGTAAGGTGATATATTTGATTTCCCGTACCCCAGATATGATAAACCCCGTTGCGCTTAATTATGGTAGATGGATCGTGAATGCCGGTAGCACCGGCTAATGCATTAATGGTTTTGGCCTTACTAACCAGCGGCACTTCTGTTTGCGTAGTGTTATTAAGCTTTTCGGTTTTTTTGCAGCTTATTATTATTCCCGCTGCGAGAATTATGCAAAGCGCGGCCAGTGAAAAATATCTTTTCATAAAAAATTTAGAATAAATGGTAATTGCCTACTCTTTTAGATTTTCGGCTTCGTCTTTAATTGGTAGTATCAATAAAACCCTGCAGGATATTATTAGTGTTTATTTAACAATTATAATTAAATAAACGTCAAAATAAAACAAATTGAAAAAATATTTCCTATCGGAATTAGTGTAAATAATACACTTGAAAAGCAAAATATATTGCTGATAGACAGCAATAAACATAAATCAACATTAATATAATACTATTTTACCAATAAAACCTGATATACACAAGAAAAATTAAGGAAGACAAGGCGATTAATAATTGTATTAATTACAACTATAGATGCTTAAGTGAAAGCGTTGGACTTCGGCAAGCTCCAACTCAAATCTATAGCTGTATGCATTGCTAAAAAGTTAGCTGTTTTTGTACCGCATTACAATCTCCGAAACCGGTTTTACAGGTTTAAATACAAAAAAAGGTTGCCGGTTTAAAACCAACAACCAACACGGTTTATAAAATATATACCTTTAAAAGCAAGGCATTTACCAAAGCCTATGCCGCAACCCAAACAGCATCAACAAACCATTTTTTACCATCAAAAAACTGGGTTACCGGCGCAAATCCGGCATTTATGGCAATCTGATCAGTTTGCATAATGGTGAATTTTTGAGAAATCTCCATATAGATGTATTCATCTTTTTGAAAAGAGATCGTTTCTTTACCACCGATGGTTACGAGTTGATCTTCCAGGCTAATGAGGTAGCTTTTGCAGGCTCCGGTTTCAGGATCATAGGTTGGGTAATGATCGAATTTGGCGAGGTCAAAATTACCCTCTAATTCGCGGTTAATACGCTCCAGCAGGTTAAGGTTAAATCTTTTGGTAATGCCCTCTTTATCGTTATAGGCCGCCAGTACCACTTTGGGATCTTTTTTAAGGTCCATCCCAATCAGCACCATATCGCCTTCAGAAAGATGATTACGTAATTCCCTGCAAAACTCAATGGCTTCGGGCACGGGCATATTGCCAATATTCGATCCTAAAAAAAGCACCACTTTTCGTCTTGATGACATAGATGCTGCCTTTTTAAGCATATCAAAATACTCGCCGTTAAGTCCTTTTATATTTAAGCCGGGCAAGGTAACAGGTAAGGTAATATTGAGGTACGAGATTACATTATCCGATATATCAATAGGCAGGTAAGCAAACTCGGCCTTTTTATCCAACAAGTCTTTCAGCAGGTAGGTTGATTTCATGGCATCCCCGGCGCCCAGTTCTATCAGGTCAAAAGCATCACCATCGGCAATAAGGGCGCTGGTAATCTCGTCTGTTTTTTCCGAAAATATTTCCAGTTCGCAATTGGTTGGATAATACTCCTCGCAGTTCATCAGTTCTTGAAAAAGCTTATCGCCATTGGCATCGTAAAAATACTTTGAGTTTAAACGCTTCGGGGTTCCGTGCAAGCCGGCTATAACATCATTATAAAACGAGTTTGTTTTTGCGTTTGATACTGCCGTTAAATTTGTTTGTACAAAGGTTGAATCCATATCGTCCTGTTTTGTGCAGTTACCTTGCAAGCCTGATGCCGGTAAACTGCCAACGTAAATGTGTTTGAAAAAAATTGCGGTAAGTTATCCTGCTGTGGCCTGGCGATGTTGCTTCTGATGCGCCGCGCAATACTTTTTGGTTTACCATAAACTTGCCGTTATACTCGCCTATTGCACCCGGTGCTTTTGCAAACCCGGGATAAGGAAGGTACGAACTTTCCGTCCACTCCCAGCTTTTACCCCAGCTGAATTTTGTTGCAGCTGCCTCCCACTCAAATTCAGTAGGCAACCTTAACCCCTTCCATGAAGCGTAAGCATAGGCCTCAAAATAACTGATATGACACACCGGATCCTTTAAATCAAGCGGTTGTAAGCCATGATAAGTATAATTGTGCCATTCGCCATCAATTAAATGCCAGTAAAGCGGGGCCTCGACCTTATGAGTATTCGCCCAATCCCAACCCTCGGCATGCCAGTGGCGAAAATCGTGATATCCGCCGCTGTCAATAAACTCCAGGTATTCGGCATTGGTTACCAGGTTGGGGCTTATCTCATATAAATTTAAGTAAACTTTATGCCGGTTAAGTTCGTTATCGAAACAAAAACCTTCACCACTATAGCCTATCTCATAAACGCCTTCATTCATTTTAACGAAACCGGCGCTTTCAGCCGTTGAGATTTTTGGCGATACATAACTATCGTCATAAGCCGGGAACAATGGGTTATGCCCTAAAATGTATTTAATATCTGTTAATAAAAGTTCCTGGTGCTGTTCCTCGTGGTTAAAACCGAGAATGAGCAATTCCCTCACTTCTGCGGATGGTTCCTGGCACAGAAATTTGGTCATGGCCTCATCCACATAGGCCCGGTACTGGTAAATATCGGCAACTGTAGGGCGGCTTAAATTGCCTCTGTCGGTACGGATAACGCGGTTGCCTACCGTTTCATAATAGCTATTGAAAACGTAATTATAGTTGAGATTAAATTCCTGGTAGCCCATGAAATACGGCTTCAGGATAAAGGTTTCAAAAAACCAGGTAACATGCCCGATATGCCACTTGGGCGGACTAACATCAACCACAGGCTGCACCACGTAATCTTCGGTTTGCAGCGGGCTGCAAATCTGCTCCGTTCGCAGCCTAACTTTTTTATAACAATCAGCTAAATCCATCTAATTAATTACTATTCAAATATCGTTTAAGATTTGAAATTGTTTTAATACTTAACTTTTTTGCTTGCTGCTTGCGCATCATCAAAGCGTAGGCATTATTAAACCCAATAGGCTTCAGCCATTTTACCTGGTACCGTTTTTCAAATTCCTGCTGCACATAATCATAAGTGTTATCCTTACTTTTTGATACTTCGGCAACCGTTTTTGGCGACGCCTGCAAAATGGCCAGCAAGCCGGTACCCGTGTATTCTGGATAAAAATCTATCTGGTCATTAGTTAAAGCATCAAAACAAATTTTGGTGCCCCCAAGGCCCGTTTTAGTGGCAACATCATAATTGGTATATCCCTTTATTAACATACTGTAGATGTTGGCCAGGATGTATTGCTCGCCAAATATTTTTGAGCCAATACGAATGATCCCGGCAGTCCCCTCGCGGGATGATTTATACAGTTTATTAGCCTCAAGGAAATCCTTTGCCACCCTTTCGGGGCTTTGGTGAAGATAGTCGGTACGGTAGTTTAATTCCGTCATAATGGAATCATTTATTTTACCTGATAGCAGGTTTAATGTCTTTTCCAGGTCAGGATATTTTTTCAGTGATTCATCGCGCACAATGGGGGCAGCATAGTAGGGAGGAAAAATATTTTTGTCATCATCTAAAACCACCAGGTCATAAGCCTTTAACCGGCCATCAGTAGAGTAGCCGCTAATTACATCCAATTGTTTTTCAAACGCTGCCTTGTACATCACCGCATCGCTGATGACCACGGTGTGAATTTTTAAGCCGTATTTACTTTGAAGCCCCAGGTTGCCATCCTGCCTGCCCATAAATTCGGGCGTAAAACCGGCAGTGAGTTTACCGCCGTATGCAGATGGTATGAAATATAGCGATGACAAGAGTACCAGCAAAACCGGCAATGCATAAGTACTTTTCCTTATCTTTTTAAAATTCAGCTTCTGCAGCTGCGACAGCAGAAAATCAAATATAATGGCCAGTAAGGCTGCAGGTATGGCGCCCGCCAATATCATATTGGTGTTGTTGAGCGAAATGCCGCCAAAAATAAACTCGCCTAAGCCGCCCGCAGCAATATATGAGGCCAGGGTTGCCACGCCCACATTTATTACAGTAGCCGTGCGGATTCCGGCCAAAATAACGGGCGTAGCCAGAGGCAGCTCTACTTTAAACAAAATCTGCCACTTATTCATTCCCATGGCAACGGCCGCCTCCTTCACCGAAGCGTCTACCCCGGTAACGCCCGTATACGTATTACGAATGATTGGTAGCAACGCGTAAAGCAACAGGGCTACAATGGCCGGTTTGGCACCGATGCCCAGCAAAGGAATCATGAACCCCAATAATGCGATGCTTGGAATGGTTTGCAATATCCCTGCTATGCCCAGTACAGGGCCGGATAACTTTATTTTACGGGTAATAAAAATACCCAATGGCAAACCAATAATCACAGCAATAAAAAGCGAGATAAAAGTTAGGCCAATGTGCTGTAGCGTTTGCGCAGCAAGCTTATCGGCCTGCTGGCTCATAAACTCAAATAAGGTTTGCTGATGCTCATTCATGCCCCTGCTTGTTTTTATACTGATAAAAGGCGGCCATCAACTGCTCGAAGCCTACATGTTTGTGCTCGCCGCTGTCGTTACTTATGCTTATGGTTTCGTGATCACTAAACTTAAACCCCTCGAGCGCCGACCACACATCAATATCGGCGGCCAATGGCGTAACTCCGACCTTTTTGTGCGACTTGGGCAGCAAATCCCAAATGTTGCTTAAGCGCACAGCCCTGAACTCCAGTTGCAAGCGTTGATCTTTCAGAAAATTTTCCACAAATTCATTGGCCGGGTTAAACAATAGCTCGGCAGGTATACCCGATTGAACAATTTTCCCTTTATCCATAAGGCAAATCCTGTCGCCAAGTTCAAAAGCCTCCTGCACATCGTGTGTAACCATAATGATGGTTTTACGCTTCAATTCATCAAGGGCTCTAAACTCCTTATGAATGTTTGACCGGGTAACATTGTCCAGCGCGCCAAAGGGCTCATCCATCAGCAAAACCGGAGGGTCAGACACCAGGGCCCGGGCCAAACCTACGCGCTGTTGCTGGCCACCACTCAATTCATTTGGGTAAACATGCAGATAACGTTTATCCAGGTGCAGTTTCTCCATCAATTCGGCAACCCTGTTTTCCGTTTTCTTTTTATCCCATTTTAGCAGCTGCGGCACTATGGCAATATTTTCGGCAACGGTATAGTGCGGAAACAACCCGTTGTTTTGCAGTACGTAGCCAATACCGCGCCTTAAAACCTCTGGCTGCTGATCAAATATATTTTGATTGTTAATGTAGATATTGCCGCCGGTAGGTTCAATTAACCGGTTAATCATTTTAAGCGTCGTAGTTTTCCCGCAGCCGCTGGTACCCAGCAAAATCAAATTTTCCCGGGGCTGTACCTCAAACGAGATGCCATCAACGGCTTTAACCTTCCCAAACTGTTTGCTTATGCCGTCAACTTTAATCATGCGGTAAAACTAATCTTCAAGCCCCAGGAACAGGTTATTTAATGATTCGGAATATAATGGGTGCGCAAAAATAAAATACCGAATCGTGTTGTAGGTAATTCCACCCTCCATAGCCATTTGCAGCACGGTCATAATCTCGCCGCCTTCGGGGCCTAAGACTGTTGCTCCTAATATCTTCTTGCTGTTAACATCAACTATGGCCTTCATAAAACCGCGGGTATCGCCGGTTTCAATGGCGCGGGCTACCTGGGTCATGGGCAGCTTAGCTACCTTGTAATTTAAACCCTGTTTTTTTGCCTCGTTTTCGTCTAATCCAACCCTGCCCAGTTGTGGGTCGGTAAACATGCAATAAGGTACCGGCCTGTCGGTAATGCTCAGGTTTTGCTTTTCGACGATGTTGCGGTAAACTATGGTATAGTCGTTATATGAAATGTGCGTAAAAGCCGGGCCGCCTTTTACATCGCCAAGGGCGTAAATGCCCTTTACATTAGTTTCCAGTTTGGCATTTACTTTAATATTGCCTTTTTCATCTGTTTGTACCCCGGCCCTATCTAATCCCAGCGTTTTGGTTTGCGGTGTACGCCCAACCGCCACCAGCACATGGCTGCACCTGATTTTTCTTTCCTCGCTGTTTACTGTTATCGTAGCCGTTATTTTGCCGCCGGGTTTTTGCTTAAATTTTGTAGCCTGCGCATGTGTAAGTATATTGATTTTTTCGGCCTCCAATATCTTTTGCATTTCGGCAGATATGTCTTCATCCTCGCGCGAAACTATTCTTTCCGATTTCTCTAAAATTGTAACCTTACTGCCAAAGCGGCGAAACATCTGCCCAAACTCCAGGCCAATATAATTACCACCAAGCACCAATAAGTGCTCCGGCACATATTCCAAATCGAGAATGGTGGTTGAAGTAAGGTATTTGATTTCATTTAATCCTTCTATTTCAGGAATAAACGGCGTAGCACCAACATTTAAAAATATCTGATCGGCCTGGATATTTTGCTTTTTGCCATTTTTAAGTTTCACCGAAATGGTTTTATCGCCGGTGAATGTTGCCTCTCCAAAAACAACATCCAGGCCTTTTATCTTCTCGGCCGCTTGCTGCCCCCCTAAGCGCGATTGCATGACGATATCGTCTTTGCGCTTTTTTATCCGTGGCATATTTACCGCAAACTTTTTTACGGGCACGCCCAGATCTGCACTTTTACCGGCCATATAAGCAGCCTTGGCCGATGCTACCCAGGTTTTGGTTGGGGTACAGCCATCGTTAACACAGGTGCCGCCATAAAAACGTTTTTCAATAATTACCGTTTTCAATCCGGCCAGTGCCAGCTTTTTGGCAAGCGGAGTCCCTGCCTGGCCAGAACCTATAACAATGGCATCAAATTTTTTCATCCTTATGAGGTTATTTTAACACCTTTCCAAAACGCAACATAGTTGGTAATGTTTGCTGCAGCATCTTTTGGCTGTGGATAATACCATGCGGCATCCTGGTTTTTTTGCCCATTAACGTTCAGCGTATAATAAGACGCCAGCCCTTTCCAGGGGCAGGTAGTATGCGTACCGGTAGTTTCCAGGTATTCGCTTTTTACACTTTCAATAGGAAAGTAATGATTATTTTCGACAACAATAGTATCATCGCTTTCGGCAATGACCTCCCCGTTCCAGATGGCTTTCATAATATGAATAGATTTTACCATAAAGATAGCCTTAACCCGTGCAGATTTACAATGCAATTAACTTATTTTGTTTGCTAAATAAATATATTGTATTCATAATCAGGATCAAACAAAAAAAGTTTAAAATTTATTTTTAATTTGCCTTTTAAACTTTATCTTTGCATTCCCAAAATAAGGGAAACAAAAATAAAAAAAGGCCCGTTCGTCTAGGGGTTAGGACGTAAGATTTTCATTCTTGAAACAGGGGTTCGATTCCCCTACGGGCTACTAAAAACAATATCGAAAGATGCTAAAAACCTGCAAATCAAATGATTGCAGGTTTTTTTGTTTCTATCAAACACCATTTTATGCACCGAATCGCAACAAAAAAGATGCAAATTCGGTGCGTACCTAAATGGAAAAATGCTACGCACCGAATTGCTTATAATTAATTGATTATCAAGATGTTCAGCCATTAAACATCTTGATAATAGCAGGCTACAAACTTACTTTTGTTTCACTTTTAAGCTTGTAATTATGAAAAGTAATTTCCACCTGCTTTTTTACCTGAGAAAGCAAAAAAACTACAAAGGCGGCCCTATGGCCGTCTACATGCGCATTACCGTAGATGGTAAACGCGTAGAAATGTCTGCCGGACGTGAATGTGATCCGGCCAAATGGAACAGCCATGCAGGCCGGGCCATCGGCGCAAAAGAAGAGATCAAATCGCTTAATAATTATCTGGACAGCCTGCTAACCAAAGTTAGAAATGCGCACCAGGTGCTGATTGATGCAAACCAGCACATCACCACTGAAAGCCTACAGAACCAATTCACAGGAAAAACAGAAAAGAGCCGCTATCTGATGCAACTGTTTGCTGAACATAATGCCAAAGTAAAGGCATTGATTGGTAATGGGTTTGAAGCGAATACATTAAAAGGATATAATACGTCTGAAAAACACCTTACAGGCTTCCTGCAAAAAGAATATGGCAAAACAGATATAGAGATCAGCCAATTGAACTACGCCTTTATTACAGGATTTGAGTTTTACCTGAGAGCGGATTGTAAAATTACCGGTGTATCTGCCGCCAAGTACATTAAACATCTTAAAAAAATAGCTAATCACTGTATTGCTAATGGCTGGCTAAAGCAAAATCCATTCATCAATTTTAAATCCACTGCCAAGGCAAAAGAACGCACTTTTCTTACACAGCAGGAACTTGATAATATTACGACATCCCCTAAAATTACGATTGAACGCCTAAAGCAAGTAAGGGATATTTTTGTTTTTTGCTGTTACACCGGGTTGTCTTATGCCGATGTAAAGAAGCTGAAACGAAATGAGATCGGCATTGGCATGGATGGCGAACAGTGGATATTTACCAGTCGCCAAAAAACGGATACATCTTCCCGCATACCCCTGCTCCCTGTAGCTTTAGCAATATTAAACCGTTATCAGGATCATCCGCAATGTGAAAATAAAGGATTGCTATTACCTGTATTAAGCAATCAAAAAATGAATGCTTACCTTAAAGAAATAGCCGACCTATCGGATGTTCTTAAACATTTAACGTTCCACCTGGCAAGACACACGTTTGCCACAACTGTTACTTTATCCAATAGTGTACCGATAGAAACAGTCAGCAAAATGTTAGGGCATACCAATATCAAAACAACCCAGCACTATGCTAAAATCCTGGATTTAAAAGTGAGTCAGGATATGGCAGCTCTCAAGCAGAAATATCTAACCGTTTAATAATACAACTCTATAAGGTGGCAAAATGGCACCTTATAGAGTTTATCCCCGTCTTATCCTTCCAATCTAAAAAAAATGGAAAACCAATTGATACCTGATGGAATCATCATGAATAAAATCTATTATATCCGTGGACATAAAACAATGCTGGCAAGCGATTTGGCGTAATTATACAATATTGAAACACGTGTTTCAAATCAATCAGTAAATAGAAATCTAAAACGATTCCCGCCTGACTTATGTTTCAGCTTTCGGAAAATGAATTCATCTTTGACATCACAAATTGTGATGTCAAAGAAAGGGCGCGGAGGGCGAAGGGTATTACTCGAAATCAAAAAAATTAAATCCAAGGTCAACAGTCAAGATAAAAATATGGAAATAGTATTTCGCTATCTTGATGAACTAATTGACAAAAAGAGTGAACCACTACAACGAAGAAAGACTGGTTTTAAGCCCGATAAGATATGACCATCAAATATCGTGGATAAGAAAGTGAGCACATTAAAAACAGGCTGAGTTTGCGTATTAACCTGTCTGATCCCATTAGCTAGGTCTTCTTTTTTTTGTTGGGCAAATGCTTACTTTTAAAGACCTTATCCTTTTATAATGGAACCTTACAAAGATGACAAGCGTTTAGCGAAACTGGCCGAAGACTGCTTGCAGGACCCGGCCATCTCCAGGGGGATGGCGGAAGGCCAGCTCTCGCTGGGCGACATTCGCCGGGCGCTGCTAGATGCTGCGGACAAGATCTGGGAAACGGCTACAAGCGATCTGCTGGAGCTGGACAAACTAGAGCAGAGGATCGCCCAGTTCGAAACGGCCAATGACAAATATCTATGTGAACCGAAAGTGCGCTATGTGAAAGCCTACCGGCTAAAGCTGATCCCGCTTTTTATGTCTTTAGTAGTAACCTTCGTACTGTTCCCGATTATTGTTTGGCTAACCAGATATTTACCGGGCGGTGAGGATACCTTCCGCTGGGACTATACTGCTCTTCGGAGCTGGTTTGCAGGTCTGATTTTATTTAGTGTCCTGGTCTTCTTCTACCGTGCTTTCCAATGGATGGTCTACCTAGTCATCAAACAGTGGAACGGACGTTTTTTACAGCGAATGACCGGGCCCGATGGATATAATGACTATTTGTCCTGGCAAACTAAGCATGCCGATCTGACTACGCTGGCGGATGCCAACCTGCGGGATAAGGGAGTCTTGGAAATGATTCGGGCAATGATAAATGAGCGGATTACGCCGTCTTATGCTTTATCGCTCGCCCATATCGAAGGTAAAGGTCTGGCCGAGGTGATCGATGTGAGTCAAACAATCGATTCCCAGGCGAAGCAAAAACTGGATTTCCTGTTTGACAATATGCCCGGAGGCAGTATAGGTATCGCGGGTCCACGCGGAGCGGGCAAGAGCACATTAATCCAGACTTATTGCGGGCCTAACCGGGCGGTTAGCCAGTTAAAGGAAAAAAAGGTACTGGCGACTATGGTGTTGGCGCCGGTAAAGTATGATCCGCGGGAGTTTATTCTGTACCTGTTCTCTGCAGTTTGTCTGAGTGTGCTGAAGGATACGGACCGGATGCCGGCGGACATCTTTGAGGATGAAATGCGGCGCAATCAGGAACAGCCTTTCCGTTCCTCACGACTTTGGATCTGGAGCTACCTGCCGGTTTTGTCTATCCTGACAGGACTACTCTTGCTGATCATGTCAGTAACCTTGTACAGATGGCACCAGGAGCTACATACCACCGTCGGCAAACGGCAAGCGGCAATGGCCGACTCCGTGCTTAAATCGAAGGCACAGGTAAAAGGCAAAGCGGACAGTATACAGGTGAAACCTACGGTAGCGAATAATCTTAAAAAGCGGCTTGCGGTTAGTGATACAAATAAAGTTAAAATGAAAGCCGCAGTGGACACTGCATCTGTCGCGCGGCCGGATTCGACCACATCCTTTCTTGGTTTTTATACCTACCAGGTCAGCAAAAGCGATGCTGCGCCCGTCACTCTTTTTAATATAGCATTGCTGTTAATCGGCATGGGATTTATTTTTCTTGTTTTTGGTAAGCGTGACCGCAGCGGAATTATGGTTTTTTTCTCAGTCATCGTCCGGGCGATGCTACGGGCTGACCAGGTCAAGCGGAGGCGGGAGGCGCTACGAAATCGTTCCCCGGAACTGCCTGAATCTGCACTCCGCTGGCTCAAAAAGCTGAAATTTCAGCAAAGCTATACAACAGGCTGGTCGGGAAGCCTGAAATTGCCGGTGGCCTTAGAAGGCAGTCTATCGAGGGCTATGACCCTCGCAGAAAAGCAGCTGAGCAACCCGGAGATTATAGCGGCTTTTACGGAGTTCCTTGTACAGTGCACGGCAGACTATCAGGTAATCATCGGGATTGATGAGCTGGATAAAATGGCTTCTGAAGAGGATGCCAAATTATTCCTGAATGAGATCAAATCGGTCTTCGGTATCCCGCGGGTGTTTTACCTGATCTCGGTATCCGAAAATGCGATGAACAGTTTTGAGCGACGGGGTATGCCGTTCCGGGATGTGTTCGACAGTTCTTTTGACAGTATTGTTTACGTGGATTACCTGAACCTGACCGCTACACAATTATTACTTCAGCGCCGTATAGTGGGCAAGCCGATGCCATTCTTTTCGCTGGCTTTCTGCCTCGCGGGCGGTTTACCGCGGGATGTAATCCGTTATTTCCGGAATATCCTGGAACTGGCGGTAAACGACCGTCAGTTGCCGGTAATCGTGCAGAGGCTGGTGACAGATGAAGTGGATGCGAAGATCCGTGCGATGCTACAGGCTTTGCGTCAATTAAGACAGGTGCCGGGCGCGGAAGCGGTGCTGGCAGCCTTATACGGCATGAAGCCCGGCAATTATACAACAACTGAACTGGAAACGGCGGCAGGATTGCTGGGTAAGAAGCTGAAAAATCTGGCAAAAGCAGCAAACGCGGCGGACGCATCCGATGAAGCCCGGGCATTGCTGGCTTTGGCAAATGAAAGCTGGAGCTACCTGGCGTATGCAGCGACACTATTAGCGCTGTTCTCCCTGAATACAGAAGTAAAAATTAAGCAAATGGAAACGGACGGCCACTACCAGGAACTGGGGCGTGTCCGCCAGCTGTTAGCGGTAGATCATGGCCTGGCGCTGGACCTGGTAATAGGTTTGCGGAAAAAGACACGATTGAAAGCCCTTACGGGAAATCGTGTAGCCGTTAGTGATAGCTAAAAATTAGAAAATTGTCGACAGCGTTTTAATCAACACTTTTTTTGGCTATCGGCTTTATTGAGAACTTATTTTTTATTTGATATTGACACTGAGTGTAAAAAAGCCGCAGTGTGCTGAAAATATGGACTTTGATGTTTATTATATATATTTATAAAATATTCTAAAAAAGAGTATGCTTAATAAACCTTCTGTCACATATCGTAATACCAATGCTTCGGCCGTTTAAATCTGATTTAGTTCTTGAAGAAAAGATTTCTGACGCTACGCTTAAAGCGTACTATGTCGGTTTTGACCAAAACAAATTCCGTTTTGTGCCCTTAGTAGATGTCATCAGAAATGTCATTCCAGAATTTGCCTTGGGCTATCATTGCGGGGAACAAGTCCCCCTCACCGAAATCATAGAACGCCTTAAAGAGGCCGCGGAGACCGTTTATCTGACAGAAAAATACCAAACCAGAGGCGAATTTGGTGAACTGATCTTACACTTGCTGTTACGAGATTTTCATAATACCGTACCTTTAATATCTAAAATCTATTTTAAAGATTCTCACAATGTACCTGCGCATGGTTTTGACGGTGTTCAAATCAGCATCAATGGTGATGAAAAAAAGTTATGGCTGGGCGAATCTAAATTATATAAATCCGGGAGCGGTGGTATCAGAGATTTGGCTGGTGATATTACCAAACACGTAAACGGGGACTATTTACGTCGTGAGTTTAGTTTAATCTCAAAAAAGCTGCCTAATAACATTCCCGATATTGAGCATTGGCGGGCTTTGATGGATAAACACCAACGGCTTGATGTCATATTTTCCAGTATCGTTATACCAATGGTATGCACTTACAACAGCAGCGTATTTGATGGTCACAATGACAATACGCCGCAATGTATTTCTGATTTTATTACTGAGTGGAATCAGCTCAATAATGAATTTGTCAGGTTGAAAGGCTCCGTTAATGTTGAGATTATTTTAATGCTTTTACCGGTACCTGACAAGGATGCGCTAAACACAGAATTGGACGCAAGGCTAAAATTAATGCAAAAGATATGACCTTTCAAACCACTCCTGAAGCCATTAAATTCATATCTGAATCGCAGTTTATTGATTACGACGATAGCTTCAGTCTTTCAAAATATTGCTCCCAATTATTAAGAAGCAAGGAACACGAAAGAGACGGCCGTGATATTGTCATCCGTGTACGGGATGCCTGGTCCAGGCTGCAGGAGAATACCAAACCCATTTGGAATGACCTGACGGAAGCGGCAGGTCTTTATCCTTATTTAGATACACAAAATTTGTCTACAAGTGCGCTGCTCCGTTATGAGTATCATAAATCTCCTTTTATGGATGATATTTTTTTACACGAAGAGCAACAATATTTGTCGGTAGTACTTCAGAGTAAAAAATCGGTTGTGGTAAGTGCACCTACCAGTTTTGGCAAGAGCCTGTTGATTGAGGAAATTGTGGCCAGTCGGCTCTATAAGCAGATTGTGATCATTCAACCAACGCTGGCTCTGTTGGATGAAACGCGTAAAAAATTATTGAAATATCGGGAATTTTATAAGATTATCGTTTCTACCAACCAAAGCCCGGACGAGCAAAAAAACAATATTTTTCTGTTCACGGGCGAGCGGGTTGTTGAATACGAGCATTTTGAAACCGTGGATTTCTTTGTGATCGATGAGTTTTATAAATTAAGTCTGAACAGAGACGATGACAGGGCAATTGCGCTCAATCAGGCATTTAACAGGTTACTTAAATTCACAAACAAGTTTTACTTGCTTGGTCCAATGATCAAAAATATTCCTGTTTCTTTTAAGGAGAAGTTTGATCTGACCTGGTTCCCAACGGAGTTTTCAACTGTCGCTGTAGATGAGAAAAGTCTGGAAATTACAGGTAAAGTTAAAGCGACTGAAAAAAAGCAGCAAAAAAAAGCAGGTTTATTCAATTTCTTGTCCGGATTAAATGATCAAACACTGATCTACTGTTCCTCACCTAATAAAGCGACAACTCTAGGAATTGAGTTTATAGCTATTCAGAAAGACAATCAGATTAATTTAGGGATTGATAACCCGGCGGAAACCCAGGACATCCTGGAATGGATCGCGCAAAATATCAATCCGAGGTGGTCTCTTATTGACGCTATTAAATCTGGTGTGGCATTTCACCATGGCGCCCTGCCACGGCACCTGGGAAGTTCCATTGTAGATGCTTTTAACAACGGCTCAATCAGATGGCTTTTCTGTACATCGACTCTAATTGAGGGGGTCAACACTTCAGCAAAAAATGTTGTTCTTTTCGATAAAGAAAAAGGGACAAAGCAGATCGATTTTTTCGACTATAAAAATATAGCGGGGCGTTCTGGGCGGATGAATAAACATTTTATCGGAAATGTAATCCGCTTTGAAAAACAGCCGGACCAAATGGAATTATTTGTAGATATTCCGTTGTTTGACCAGGAAAATGCGCCGTTGGAGATATTGATTGCATTGGATGATGCAGACGTGGTCAAAAATGTAAAACATAAATTGGATGCCTTTAATAATTTGGATGAAGATTTAAAAAAAGTATTAAGGAAAAATTCCAGTATTAATATTGATGGTCAGTTAAACATTATTGCACTGATCGAAGCCAATATCCACCAGTACCGGTATTTGTTAAACTGGACTGCCTATCCAACTTATGATCAAATTTTGGCTGTAATTGATTTGGCTTGGAATAATCTTCTAAAGCCAGGCGAAAACAAAGCTGATATTCGGAGTGCAGCACACTTAGCGGTTTTAACCATAAAATACAGTCAGCTAAAATCTGTTTCAGCATTGATAAACGACATCATCAATGACCCCTTCTATATTGAACGCTACCCTGATCAGCAAACAAGGATCAACTCAATGGCCTTTTTTATACTGAACATTGTGAGGCATTGGTTTGATTACAAGTTACCAAAATGGATTTCCGTGATTTCCGATTTACAGGAATATGTTTTAAAAAAACATAATATACCTTTTGGAAATTATAGTTTTTTTGCCAGCTCATTAGAGCATACGTTTTTACCACCCAGCCTCGCAGCTTTGATGGAGTATGATATTCCTGTCTCTGCCATTAATAAGCTAAGGCGATTTCTCAACGAGGAGCTAAGTTCAGAAGTTCTTATCAATCAATGCAACAATTTGACGGACGAAGCTTTAAAAAGTCGCGGGCTTATTAATTATGAAATAAAGAAAATAAGGAATGCATTTTAGTGACAGCTGTGATATGCAGATTTAATTTAAAAACTATAACATAGTTTGGTTTTAGATATCCTGGCGAGCTATAGCAAATGAATACGTCGATATGTGTATTTGATAATGTTCAGTTATCCTTTATTGGATTATATGCTAGCATTACTTTTTAAGTTAATGAGATCGTTATTCTAATCTTATATGATGGTTCCAGTATTGTTCCGGCTCTTAAAACGATTAACATTTTGCTACTATTTTGATACTTTTTTAGTTTGCACTTATTCAAATAGGAACATCGCAAGGTAGCCCTGTCGCCATCAGGATCAACTTTTTAGCATCTTCCAACGCCGCACCTTCAAGAGTCAGTGCCTCTAAACCATCATTCTCGAGATTAATCAGCTCTGAGATTTCCTAACTGCCAAAAGCACATAAATCTCGCCTACGTTGGATTCTGGTAAATATGTAACATCTCTTTTATAACTTGGTATAATTAGATAAATCATATTATAAACACCTAAAAATAGCCTCAACCTGATTAACGTAATTCTGTGCGGTACTCTTATCAATAATAGAATTGGTACAAATACTACTACTATAGGTGTGTCCGGCACAATTTCTTAAATCTAATATATTGCGACAAGTGTCAAATAAACCTTCCGCAGTATTGTAATTTGACCAAACGCTTTTCAGATAATTTGAAAATTCTATCATTAAAGGAACAGAATTGTAATTGTAAGTAGAATTTATTGTTGGCGATATATAATGAAATAATTCAAAGATTTGAGTTAAGCCACCAAATACATAGCTGTTGGATGCACTACTTATGTAATTTTTAAGATTAAATATGTTGACCTTTTTATCTATGTCTAACTCATAAATAGAATTAGTACTATCAAGACTTAGTCCCAAATCAGTAAATACCTGTCTGATTTTATCCTTATAGTTTACATCATTACACCAGAGGTTGATATTAGGGGTACCGTTAATACTTTTGAAATCATTCACCCATTTTATCATCTCAAATTCAACTGCTCGGCCATATTGTATAATAACAGGCGCAAAATCAGCATGGTCGGCTAAATTGTTTAGTAGATATTTACCAGTCGATAAATATTGAAGGGTTTTTGCGTTGTCAATTTTATTTTTGTCTATAATCAATTCAATCTCAGTCAAATAATTTGAATAATCAGTTTTGGCTGTATACTCGTCAATTATTTGTTCTTGCTCTGTTATGAGTGTTTGAAGTTCTAACTCTTTCTCCTCCTTCTCTTGTTTAATTGCACTCAGTTTTTCCTCTAATTCATTTTTTCCCGAAGTTGTATTTGACAATTCTTGATTTAGTTGCTCTATTTTAGCATCATAATCTTTAAGTGTTTCACTATACTTTTTAGCTTCTTCTTTTATTGTTTCATAATCTTCGACAAACCTGTCCCTTTGAATATTCAACAAGCTTAGTTTCAAATTAGCCTGTTCGTCGAAAAATCCTTCTCCAAAATACTTGTTGTAATCAATACTACCGTCCTTACCAATCGCTACCTGATTAACGTACTTCTCTTTCAATCCTTCTCTCACATTATTAGGGTCATTGAAATAATACATTTTAACATCATCAGGAGAGACTATTTTTTGACCTATATATTCTTGAAATTTATAAATTAAATATTCGCTATGCGTTTCTAAAAGGAACTGAATATTAAATCTGGATGCAGCATCAATAAATAGCTCAGCCATTTTCGACTGTAATGATGGATGCAGGTTAGCTTCTGGTTCTTCTATTAATAAAGTTGAAGGGTTAAAAAAAACTGTTTCGTTTTCATAATAACCGTCCTCATGATTGAAATTATATCCGTGGCTGATTTGATGCTTTTGAGCGATGATAGCTATTTTCATGATGATCGGAAGTAATTGAGATATACCATATCCCATGTCGATGAGTGGTGTTTTTGTTCCATCGAAATTAACCAGGAATATTTTCGTCAACCCAATTGTTTCATCTCTGAAGACTGAAAGCTCCTTTCCTATCTTAAAGCCTTTCTCTTTCTTATTTTGATTTTCATCCAATTCATCGATCTCTCCCTTACCAATCCAGAAATTGACGAAATTTTGGATTTGCCGGTGACTATCCAAGTTAATAGACGAAAAGTCACTTACGATCTGAATTTCTTCACCATTTTGCTCGTCAATGAACCATTCTCTATTTCTGCCTCTCGTAGTTGGTAAAAAATAAACTTTGTTTAGACTATCGATTTTCTTTTGAACGATATCTGAAAAATCTTTTTCAATCGCTCCCAAAAGGCTTGCAAAAAGTTGGCTGTTCGGTGTTGTCTGCAACATTGAGGATTTAAAAATCTCTCGCAAATTCTTTTCTTCGCCAGTTTCCTGAATTTCATCAGGCTTCTCGTTTTTTAATTCAGTAGTTACTATGTCTCTTTCTACACCGTCTAAAATATTCGAAAAACTATGCTTAAAACATTCTAAAATTTTCTGATGATTATTACTCTTTCCTCGAAGAAGCTCCGTCGTGACCATTCGATCTATCGCTAAAATTTTTACCTTTTCGTCTTCCGACAGTGCCGAATAATCAGAAAAAAGACTTTTACCTTCGGTGAGTTTTTCTGTAAAACCTTCGTAACCGTCTTTCTTCTTATTAAAGAAAGGTAGGTCAAAACCGACACCTTTAAAATTTTTAATTCTACTAAAAAGGTCCAAAGTAAAATATTCTTCAGTTTTTTTATTAGGATCTAACCCTGTTTCTTTTTCTAAAAAAGGTGTGTCTAGAATAAGTCGAAGAATTTTTTTTAAATTGAGACTTGTCCTCATATCCCATTCGGGACCGTCTTCGGGATTCTCATGATACGCTGTGATATTCGTCCAATGTAAATGTTCCCCATCCTTTATAATCGAAATACTTTTAATATCGTGTGAAACAATAACTTGTTCTCCGTCAACGGTACGTCTTTTAAACCGTCTTAGACCATATCGGATTTCTAAATTTGCACTTATCTCCCGACTGCCTCCAAACTTTATTGGAAAAACAAATATTAAATCTTCATCCTCTTCAAAAACAGGCAGTTCGCTTAGATGGCTGGCATTTCGTTTATCAAAATCTGAAAGTAAAGCGTACATACTTTGACTTTTTTGAGTTTGTGAATTTTTAAATGCCGTCATTGAAACGCGGTTAACGATACGTTCGAGACTTCCAAGTTCATGTCTCATTGCCTTAAAATCCAGGGATTCTGAAACAATTCCTTCTTTTAAATTATGAACCAAAAAATGTATCGCTTTAAAGACGGAGCTTTTGCCCGCATTATTTGTACCTGTGATTAACGTAATGGGTGCAAATTCAAGATTTTCTTTCTTAGTGAAAGTTCTAAAGTTTTGTAATCCTAATCCCTCTAAGTTCGGCATTATTATATGTTATAATTTTTTAAGTCTAATGCTATTTATCTTATAGATAAATTTAGTAAGAACCCTAAAGGCCTAAATTCCACAAGTAAGCTTTACTAAGGCTTTTGTGATGTGGCATAGAGTCCCTAAAGTTTGTTTTAAAATTAAAAGGAGTAAACACCGTTGCAGGATTATCGATCCATGTTTGAATGTCGGACAATTCAATTTGAACATCGCTCCATAAATCAGACAATAAATATGGTTCAGCAGTCAGATTCCAGTAGCCAAGTTTTACACCGATACTATCAAACCAAAACTTTAGATCTGCTTTTGTGGTTCCCGAAAGGCGTAGGAGATTTTCGATCATCTTAGTATTAACTAACAAAATCAAGCAAGCGCGTGAAATGATCCCCATTGGATCAATTTGACTTTCTAATACGGGAACTGAATAATTTATATTTGAAGCATGATCAAAAACCAAATTATCAGAAGGGACTGTCACTCTACGCAAGAAATCAATCAAATTCTTGCTTTGAATATCATTGGGATTTTTGCCCAAAGCTGTAAAAATAGGCTTAATGTCCTTTTCTACATCAAGCTGGTTCATTCCCGTATATGAAAATAAATCATTATACATTTTCTCCAACGAGTTTCTAAGAATAGTATCTGCAAAAGTTCCGGAAGGTGAACACAAATTCCATAAGTCGATCACGAATTTAGCTCGCGCTTTAATGTCATCTGCTAAAAAAACATGAGTAAGATCGAACGTTTGGGGATTGTAACTGACAAAATTTCTAAGTTTTTGTTCCGTGTCTATAACATTTAAATCCATGCTCCAGTTTTGTAACCAGGCGGAGGCTTGATAGCCGGCCACCTCTGAACTGAATCCAGTTGCCGTAAGCCAGTCACTTAAAGATTTGTCTTGAGCAGTAAAGCCATTAAAAATGAGATTAGCATTACCCGGGGCATTTAACCAAGTGTCAAAAGCGCTTTTTGCAAATACGTGTGTTGGTTTATCTACAGGTAATGCGGAATGTACGTTTCCGGTTGAATCAATGATAATATTTGCTCCATTAAACGTACCGACTCCCTGGCCCGCCATAAACGACATGATACCTCGTAGTTCGGCGTAATAGGCATTATGAATTGCGTTTCCGTAATCTCCTTCCAACAGTGAATTGACCGCAGAGGATAGATAAGCCCAACCATTAAAACAATGTATAAACACTGAGGTCGAAACATATTTAATAACTTCAGCATTATTCAACGTACCGGCTGTTAAACCAGCTTTTACCTTGGTTATCGTGTCTACTATATACCTATTTTCACCATTATTCTGCCAGGCATTTTTGGGGTTATAGGTGCTTCTTAAGCTTGCTAAAGTAGCAATTATTGAATTGCTTGACGCCAGATTAATATTTGTAATATTGGTAAAGGCCATATCTACAATCCTAACTTTGATTGAACATTCATGGCAATCTCGGATAATTGCCTTACATCTTCGTTAGAATGGATTTGCTTAGTTGATTGTGACAAAATACGAAGTAGTTGCATCCTCATTTCACGGTACCCGCCACTACCACGGAATTGATTTTGATTTTGTCGCTTTCTGTCTTCCTCTGGTATCTGCGAATCAAATGCAGATGGTGTACGCCAATCGAATTTTTCTACTATTTCTTCAGAAAGAGCATTTAAAAAATCGTGAATCACCTTTTCGCTCCTGAAAGAGTTGACAATTTTTTCGATAGCCTCATCAGTCGTGAATTTTTCAGTGTCAATAGACACATAAAATTTATTCAGCTTTAAAAAATCATAGGCAACAAAAGATAAATCATTAAAGAGGAACAATATCGGGCGAATTCCCTGATCTGTTGTGAAAAAACTAAGAGGATGTGTAAAAGCGAAACTGAGGTCACTTGGATTTGCCAATTGACTTTCTGTAGGTCGTTTCTTGAGATCAGTTACCCATTCAGCATTGCTTTTACCAACAGCCGAATTTATTGATTTCCATATGGTAATTAAATAAGCGGCTTGTGTTTCTTTATCCCATTGAATAATATCCTGTTCGCCGGCATTCATTTCTCCGCCAAATAGGCCACCAAGCTTTCCATCCCATTTTTTCACAAAGCTGGTAGTAAGCGAGTTTATGAACGCATTTTGAGAAACTGGACCACCACTATTATCGCCAGTATTTCCGAGCATATTAATTCGATTAAACCACGGGCTAACCGGACTTTTCCAAAGTAACTCTGTGAGTTCTTGTGCCCGAACTTTTTTATAAACATCAGGACCATTCAAATCCTGCTCAAGCCAGTCTTGAATGCGAAGTAGTGGCATAAGATCATAAGCTAGGCTGGTGTTTATTCGTTTAGGCTTTATATTAATAGTATAAAATAAGTAGGCTTGCCAAGTGAAATCCAAGTCATAGAAGGCTACGACTGGAAATTCAAAATCACCCTGTAGGTCCAAAACATGATCAAACGCTTTAATACGATGTTGGCCATCAATAATTTCGATTGGTGATACAATTGGGGTCCAGTTCTCCGACCATATTCGTTTTGGTAAAACTAATTCTGCAAAGTTTTCATCAATGTCAATAATCTGAATCGTGGAATCCGCTTCAATTACATTTTGCCTTCGAACGCTCTCCGCCCCAAGAATGTTAGCAATAATCGAGGTGGGCAACCAGCCAGGCATCTGTAAATTCCTGTAGGTTTCAGTATCCTTTTGTTGAGATGTAATCGTTGACCAAGGAAAACCTCCGGTTACATATTCTCTGATCTCATTAGACCTATCCTCACTATGTTTTCTTTGACTGAATTGTTCATCATTTCTTGCTACTGACGAATTTCGAGAATGTACAGAGTATATACGTTTGAGCAATAAAGCCGGAATGTTAAACTGAAAAAAATACTTTCCCGGCTTTTTCCTGTTTTTTGTATTAAAATTAGGGACATGTTCCCAAGAGTCCAGCCATTGTTTGACTTTCAAGGCCTTTATTCGGCCATATTTTTCAAACGTAATACCATTCTTTTCAAGCTCATAAAGTGAATTTGATATACCGGTACCATTTACCCACTGTTCATATTGAGCCATGGATAAGCTCAGTAATTTATTAAATTTATAACGTTCTGAAAGGTCTAAAAAGTTGTCATCTGCCTCTTCTTTGCTATGACCAATTCTTTCTAGTCTATTGATGAATAATTGTTTCGTTAATTTTCCGACTTCTCCTGAGGTAAACAATAGTGACAGATCGTATGGGACCTGTGATTTTCTCCTAAATACTTTATCTGCGGCACCGGATTCTACAAGCATGCCTCTGAGGTTGGTCAGTTGTTTGTCTTTATCAATATCCAAAAGGCCAGACATATTACCTAATGAACTTTTGTCAGCGAACAACTCAATCGTATTGGCATGGGTAGTTATAGATGCAACCAATGCGAAAAGCCCTAACTGATCGGGGTAATTATAAATTTCTTTCCAAAAAGAAGGCAATTGGTCATCCAATGAATTCATACCCAGGAAATGGTATAAAGTTGGAGGATCAATTGGCTTTTCTCGATTTAAGTAAGCACTTATTTCATTATTTAGAACGATGGGGATAACCTTAACAGTGTCGTACTTAGTTAAGGAAGCATTCAGGTTTGTGATAGATGGTTCTTTAGGCATTTCTTTTAAAACTTGCAACAATTAAATATTCGACGACATCCCGCTCCGGATCTTCAAAGCGCCCCATGGTGCTATGTTTATGTTCCAACGGTTTAACGTGTAAATCGTAATTTTTTATCGTAAAAATAGATTCAGCCAACTCTTTTATTTCTTCAATTTTCACTACGCCATTATCGCTATAGCTTAGCACCAATTGTGCTTTTTTAGCCAAGACACCGCGAAACAAATCTTCGAATGCCTTAGTTGCTTTTGTTTTTTGGGAAAATGGAGATTGATGACGGTCATCACGATATCTTCCTTTATGAGTTATTGTTGGATAATCGTATTTAGTTAGTGTTTCTAATGCGTGGTAAAATCTTGAATAATGCACCGGAGCATAGGGAGGATCGGCGTAAACGGTACAGCCTTCGGGTAGACTCTCAAGGCAAATTTCGAAACTTAAAGTTGTTGTCAGAAGTGTTTTTAAAGAATTATCTAAACAATCAAAAAGTTCTTTTAATTTCTTAGAAAAAAGTTCTAAAAGATTTTTCTGCCTGTAAGTTATAATGTTGTTTATAGCCTCAATACTATTGCCGTCTCTATATTGTGCAAAATGCCCGGTGCTTTGCGTAGTATATGACATAGCATACATCAAGCTGGATAGAATTGGATAGTAAACAGGGGACGTTTTAAATTCTTCAGCACTTTTCCTGAGCGAATCAATCCAAACGCATTGTTCAAATGACCAATATGTGCCTGAATACATTTTAACAAACAGATGATAGTCAAAATCTATTTGTTGACCATCCAAAAGTTGTCGTTGCAATGATTCAATATGTTGATACAACTCAAGGGTTTGAACCTTTGAATAATCAAAAAATAAATCTGGAAATTTTGTCTTAAACCTCGATTCATGTTGTTTTGCTACCAACAAAATTTGCTCGTGGATTATGGAATAATCGAATTGACTTAAATCTGAAAAATAGGTTTTTGCCAATATTGCGGAATACTCTTGGACGTCATTTGATATAAAATTGAGCTGTTTACGCAATGCTGCGGAAACTGAACATGAGCCTGAAAATAAGTCACAGACAGGTATATCGGGGTTAGTATGAATGTCAACAATAGCGTTTGTAATAAAATCTATTATTGGTTTCTTCGAACCCATATATTTAATAATATGTGGAATCGCCGTGATATTGCCACGCTTATCGGCATAATTATCACTTTTCTGGGTATCGGAAACTATAAACATAACACTTGCAAAGCTATCAAATAAGGTTGTCCGACAGTTCTTTTTAAATTTAAATTGGTTTTGGAAGTTAAATTACTCATCTGTAGCAATTACCTCTTCTTCCACCTCGTTAATTTGAATACCGAGCCATTGGTGTAATGTCTGTAAACGCTGGTAATGGTCTAAACTCACAGTTTTGCCGGATGAAGCGTGGGCAACAATTCGTCTTCCTTCATTAATAAAATCTAACCATTCAGTTCTTTTGTCCTTACCGCCCTTTCCGTATCCAAACTTTTTTTCAAAAATTTCCCAGTTGTCGTGGATGATTTTTTTATAGTCCAAGAGATCGAAATAATATTCTTTACCACCTCTTTTATTTTTATCTTCCTCCATGCGACTTGATACTTTGGTTCTGATTGTTTGTGGAATACCCTCATACCACCATATTTCATCCTCTGTACCAATATTGAGCTTTAATTCATCTATTATATTATTCTGCAAGTTAACCTCCATTTGATCGATGATTTCCTTAGCATTTTTATTGGTCTGTTGTTTTTGAAGGTTTTGCCATTCGTCCAAGCCGTCCGGGTTGAACTCCGGCATAATACTCCTCATACCAACCTGACATTGCATCGTGCGATAAGTTAACCCCTGGATGCCCCGCAAATCCCTAAATGATTTTCGTTGACCCTCAGTTAACCCCGCTAAAAATTGGCCCAGTGCAACACTATATGGTTTGATGATGTCAGCCAATTCCTGGTCCGAACAACTAACTAATTTGAGCCCCTTCTTTTCCAAAAGCTCAAATAGATTTCTGAGCACAGAAAAAATAGCGGCAACCCCATCATTCATTGATAGACCTCCGCCGGGAGCCGACCCTAAATTCCACCAGACAGTATTGTGGTTGGCAACTTCACTAAGCCATACGTTTAGGATGAATGTAGCTCGTTTTAGCGTGCTATTATTATTGCCCGCCCAAAGTGGGCCGTATTCCAGTACATTTCCGCCACGTTCCTTAGCAATAAAAAAGCCCTTCTTTTCAATTTGGTCAAAGAGACTTTTTAAAGTAATACATCTAACATTGTCTTTAACACCATCGGTTGTTTGAATTCTGTTAAACAATATTGAACTAGGGTCATTATTTAAATCCTGGATACTTTTCGAAATAATCGCGCTTACCCGGTCAGACAACTTATCAGAATCCCAATGCAATTCCGCAAATAACTCCTGCAATAGCGATTGTTTTACGCTCTTTTGTTTGGCATTAATATCAATAAAAAGTTCTGCTTGTTTACTTGGTTTGAGTCCTTCAAAAGCCATCACCAAAAGCTTACTTTTGTGCGACTTCGGATGTCCTGAATAAGCATATAGGCGATGCTGGCCATCGATGATCCACGCTGATTTATAAGCTGCTTTAATGTCAAGCCATCCCAGTATCCCCGCGTTAATTTCATCATCCTGATCACCTTCTTGTTTGATTCTTTGAAAATTAAGCCTATTTTTTTCGATGTTTAAAATAATGTTGGTGGGAAATATTCCGTCCTCTGATAAATATTCTCTGATTTTATTTAGCCGAGATTTAGTCAGCATTCGCTGATAAGTATTTATATCGGAGGCTTTACCTTTAGATCTGTGAGACACATAAGCGATCTTCAACAGAAATTCTGGTGATATTGAAAAGGTATAACAATTGTTACCGCCCATTTTGCTTTTTATAGCAGGAATTTTGATAGACAAGCCAGGAATTTCTTTACCTGGGAGCATGTCTGATAAGATTTGATATTTGGCCGCTGGACCGAGATGGTTGACTAAATTTTCATAATAAGTCAAGTCAACATCGTCAAACAATATTACGTTGGATTGCTTCGCTCGTTCTTTATCATTTTCATTTACAATGGCCTTACTTAAAAACATAATAAATACCGGCTGTTTTTTGACCCCATCATGTGAAAAATTATTCCTTATGGCTTTGATAAAAGGATCTTTTATTTGAGAAAATTTTCCCAATTCTTCTTGAAACTGGATACGCTTTCTGTAATCGGCGGATGACTTGCACTCAATCGCAATTGCGACTTCACGATCTATAGCGACAATATCAATCTGAGACTTTGGCGAATTTTTTTCTTTTGGATTGATAATAAGTTGGCCACCACCCTGACCGGAAAGTTGGCTAAACCCCATTTTAAAAAACATATTCCATACCCTATCTTCTAAAAGCAAGGAGTGCTGTTTATTTCTTTTAACTTGTATGGTCTTGGTCAATTTTTTATAAAACTCCCATCCCTGCACCACATAAGTTTCCAAGTCAGCGGGGTGAATAGCTTTTATTTCAAAGGCCCGACCTTTTAATCGAGATAATCCAACTAAGTCAGAAATGTCTTTAACATTTTCAATCATAACATGATAATAGTGTTTAGGTAACTAAAACGAAAATTTGGTTTAAATCCTTACTACAATAAAGCGTTAAGGTAGAAATTATTGTAGTAAAATTGATTATATGTTAAAAAATTGTAAATCAAGTGATTTTGTTGTAATAGCATGCCTTCATTTATATAATGATCCTGCAATCAAATAGTGTTTACAAACGAGAAACATGGGTTATTATGGGTTTCATAGCTAAAAATGAATTAGCATAAAAATTCCGCTGCAGCTATTAATCCGTCAGAACTAATTTGACCACCGAGACCAAATGTTAAGGTAGCCATAATTTGACTAGTCAAAACAGCTTGCCGTATATATTGAGTTAAACAAAATGACTACGTTCGGCGGATAACGTCTAACAACTATGGACTAAGATGTTTAACGAGAAACACCAAATAATAGATAACTATTTATTATCCTGCATTGGTACCCGTCATATATCAAGTTCGAACAACACCATTTGGTTCGTGATTTTTTCTTTGAAAATCTAAAAAGCCTTTCTTCGATAATTCGGCCAGGCACTTACCTGTCCAATCAATGTATTAGATTTCAACTTCGGATAATGCAATTCCACATATTTCTTAAAAGACCTGATCGTTTCCATATTATCCCATTCCATAGCCGTAAGGCAAAGCATAGGCCATTTTTTGGTAGCCATCATAAAGCTATATAATTGCAGATAAGGTGGTGCCTTTTCAAATGCTTGCTCAAGAAGCTCATCATATAAAACACTGTTAAACACTTTTCTAAAATCCATGATTAGATCATAGGTTACCAATTTCAGGGTGCCCCATTTTATTAATTCCGCCATGTGTGGCATTTCCCTGTTATCAAAGAACAGGTACAGGAAAGTGATAAAATCGAATTCCGTCACATCACAAAGATCCTTACTCAAATAAGCATAATTTTTTTTAAATGCCTCCAATGAAAATCCGTCCTTCATTTTATCAATGACAAAACTGATCACTTCGTTTTCCTTTTCGATGACCTGTTCCATCTGAGGCCCTTTTATGCTACCATCTGGCATTGCCATACTGTACCTAGGTTTGGAGAACAACTCGAAATAATAACTCTTAAAAAATATGGTCTTCCGCTCAAAAGTTACCTGCACATATAAAGGATATGTAAGCTGTCCGTGAAAGTCAACCTGCTTCAGACGGTCATTCAGGTAGGTTTTGTAACTGATTTTATTCACTTTTTTAAAAAAATATTTTTTGATGCTATTTGGCTGCTTTTGGTGTTCACTGCTTTTAATTAACCAATGATTATTTATCAAGCTTAACCAAAAATAAGCAAACAAAATTAAGTTGCTTTCTGATTGAACAGGTCAAAACTAATCATTTGTTTTGACATATTTTATTTTATCAAAACAATATTTTATATTTGATTTATGCAAAAGCAACTGCAATTCAATCAATTGCGAATTAGGGGAAGCCATTCTCATAAAGTAGCGGGTGGCGAGACACATGATCACTATTAATTTAATACAATGACATCAAATGAATTAGTTACAAAAGAAGATCTGGAAGCATTCGAGAAAAGACTCCTGGAAAAAATAGAAATTATTCTTCAGCCGGGAAAGGGACAAAGCAAGCAATGGTTAAAGAGCAAAGATGTGAGAAAGCTATTAAACATTTCACCGGGTACTTTACAAAACCTGCGCATCAATGGTACGCTTAGTTATACCAAGATTGGCGGTATGATGTATTACAAACTGGAAGATATTCATAAAGTACTGGAAGGAGGTAAACATTGAAACCAATAGTTAAAACAAAAGAAATGGCTGCCTATGCCGAGCGAGTAAGGCAAATGGGTAAGAATCCGCATCTGCTCGCTACCCACGTAAGCATGTATGCAGCTTTGTTTGTCTGCTGGCAACGGAGTGGGTATAGTAACCCGTTTCCGGTTAGCCGACAGTTGCTAATGTCCTATAGCCGAATCGCATCCACCGCTACCTATCATAAATGTATAAAGGAACTGGAAACGTTTGGGTACATCTGTTATTACCCATCTTATCACCCGGTAAAAGGCAGCCTGGTTGAGTGGCCAGAGGATAAGCATGATAATAGATCGGCTGATCACTTGATCTAAGGATAGCAAGATCAGTTGATCACATTATCTAAAGATCGTTAGATATGTTGATACCCAGATACGAAATGAACCCACACAACGAATACTTCGCCCCCAATAGCGAAACGCTATTTCCAAGAGACTTTAAAAACGAAGACATCTCTAATGCAATAACCTGTATTCGCAAATCAAATAATTTTATGCAGAGTAATTGTTCAAGTCCGTTTTTGAAGTTTAGCAGCAATAACTCTATCAACTTTCCTGTAGCAGCGATTTGGAGTGTGCGACAGACAAAACGTCCTTTTCTTCTTGGAAGAAAAGGAGCAAGCGGAAGTTGGGCAGAGCCCTACTTTGCTTGCCATTTGCGCTGCAAATGGGGTTTTGCGTATCCTCCGGGGATACTTTACCGCGTTTTTACCGGCAAAAAAGAAGAAAACAGGATACCCGGCGGTATCCTGTATAGATATTTAAAGGCATATCCTGTTATACAGTCTAATGCCTCGTTAAAAATTAAACGATGGAAGATATTAATGTAAGATCAGTAAGGTACCCAGTTTCCGTTGATCAGAAGTTTGAAAAGATCGCCCTTAAACTGGGCCGCACAAAGCGTCTGCTTTTTATTCAGATGGTCGATTATTTCTATAAAAGCAAGAAAGATCCTATAGACCTGAATGATGAACTGCTAAAAAATGCGCTGATGAAGAACCATCAGCAGTACATCGGTTTTATTAGGGCACAGGAAACTATGCTGCTCATTCCCATCAAAACAGAGATGGATAGGGTTTCCCAATCACAGGGAAAGATCATCGACCGCTTTAATTCCGAAGTGCTGAAGCATAATGTGGATGTGTTAAATAACCTGCAAAGCCATGCTAAAGCGTTCGGGGAAGTAGCCCGCGTCATGGATGCGATCTTGAAGGCTATGAAAAGTAAGGAAACCTTGAAAGAACAGTTCTTGTTTATTCTGGATGGTTATATCAGATCCAGGGAGGCTTTTGGCATGATGACATCGGGCAGGGAAAAAGAGGAACTGATCGCCATTACGAAAGAGCAGATCAGGTTATTATAACGAATCGACTTTATGTTTATCAATATTACCGATAGTAAAGAAGCGGCTAACAAGGGCAGCAGCAGTGGACTGGTTCATTACCTGGAAAAAGAGAACCGGATTTATATTAAGGATGAACCCGAGTATTGGTTCAATGGGCAACAGGTCAGAATAGATCCATACGTGGCTATGCGGACAATAGACAACAATATCGCCAAATTGGGGAAAGACGATGCGAAATTCTTCCTGCTTAATATCAGCCCCAGTCAAAAAGAGATTACCTTTTTAAAGGAACAATACGGTGAGGACGGAGCCAAAGATCAGATGAAAGGCCTTGCTGTCAGGGTGATGGATGCCTACGCACAGAATTTTAAACGGGAAGGCATTAACAGTCACGAAGATTTGATATGGTTCGGGAAGCTGGAAAACTATCGTTATTACACCCATAATGATCCGGAGGTTAAACAAGGTATCAAAAAACGGGGAGATCGTAAGGAGGGCGAGCAAATGCATGTGCAGGTCATTGTCAGCCGGAAAGATGCAACCAATAAAATCAAACTTAGCCCGATGAATACATCAAGAGGGAAGAATGAAGGCCATTCTAAAAAGATGGGACAGTTTGATCGGGTGGCTTTTAAACAATGCGGTGAAACACTGTTTGATGAATTATTTGAGTTTGATAGGCAACTTAAAGATACATTGGCCTATGCCAATGCACAGAAAAACGGCAGCCTGGCCGAACGGGTGCAGATGGAAGCCCAAAATCAAAAAGAAGCCACACCCTCAGGTACCAGCCTTGCCGATGATCAGTCCGACATGGACTTAGCACCAGGCATTCATCCATATTCTGCCACCATAGACCAGTCTTTTGAAGATTTCATCAGCCCTATCCATGTCGACATAAAAGATGATGTGGATGATGAGGCTATACATGGGAGAAATCGCCATAGGAAAAGACAAGCGAGGACTAATACACGGTGAGAATTTAAATTCTTAATATATACTCTGTGGGGATTAACTTGTCCTATTCTGAAGGTTCATTTAGTTGTGTAAAATGGATCTCTCCCTATTACTTTCTAAAAAACACATCCACTATTCTGCTACCGAAACCGCCATCTCTTAACTTGAGTGGACGCTTCTCACTAACGAGTTTGTTTTTTGCAACGAGGTAATGGAGAATCTGAGATAAATCTTTACTGGGATATTGTTTTCCAATTGAATTTAAGTTTTCAATTATCTCCCATAAGTAAACAGGTTGGTTGAATATAGGGTATTTTAGAAATTCGTATTCAATAAAATAGGATGTTTTAATGTTGTTTTTCGTCTCAGAAAAATATTCAACATTTCCTGGAAATTCTTTTCTGAAATTTATAAGACTAGCCGCTTTGTCAAAATTGTTGGGGATTTCATAATCTAATCTTATAAGTTGCCATCCTTGCAATTTGAAGGGCTTTCCTAATTGATTGGCTATAGTCTCCGTTAGTGTCCTGTTACCATTAATTAGTGCGTATATATGGCTTTCAGATATATTTGTAATTTCAGATAAGCCAGTTATTGTTAATCCACTGTTTTTTAATAACAACAAAACTCTTTCGCTAAGCAGCGCTAAATAATTTGACTGTTCATCCTTATCCATTTTGTAAATGGATAAAACATTTCGTCATAAAAATTATTCAATAATATTGCTTTTATAAGCGTTTAGGCTTATATTTGTTATAATGATCAAATCAGCTATATAAGATTATATAAAATAACTCCTCAATATCAACGGAGGTATTAATTAAGAGTCTCGCTTGACAAATTCTCACAATTACAAGAGCAGGGACAATAGGTTAATGCCCACGGCAATATTTTGTGTATTTTTGAATACACTGTAGTGTTGTGGGCTCTATTGTAAATCCGTGCTCAAGGCCGTGAGAAGCCCGTCAAGTCGGTATTTAGAGTCCACAATACTATAGGTAAATCTCTATAATCCTTGAGACTCGTATCAACCATACGAGTAATGAAAAAGCAAATAGAAACTACATTCTTTAATAGAATCTGCATTTTTTTCGAAAAAGGAAAGGATCATTGGTTTGTTTCCCTTAAAAAGTCATTACCATTCGGTATCAGTCCCCAGCAAATGCTTTTCCCACTAAAGCCAAAAGCCCCTATATAATAATTCCCTTTTTTTAACAAGCGTCATCGCTTAAATTTCTGATTATCTAGCCACCCGTATACCGGGCATAGAAGCAATTTCCCATAGCCGGTGTACGGGTTTTTACCCCTCAAACAACCATGCAAAAAACGCTACTCATCATAGTACTGGCCGCGCTTTGCCTAAATTTTAAAGCGAAATCACAAACGTCGGATAAGCCCATTACCTCCCTGGCGATTGGCGACACAATTCCTGAAGCCGTATGGCACATTTCATTACAGAATATTTACCAAACCGGTAATAAAAAGACGATTACGCTAAATGATTACCGGGGCAAAGTAATCATCCTGGATTTTTGGGCGACATGGTGCGGAACTTGCATCGCAAGGTTCCCGCATGTAGACAGCCTGAATAAAGTTTACCAGGACCAGGTACAATTTATTTTAGTCAACACTTCCAGCCGTGACAGCAATGAACAAAAGGTTCGGGCCTTTACAATCCGCTGGATAGCTAGTCATCAGGAGATTTCTGTTCCGATAATATTTCAGAAGAAAGTGTTCAATAGCTATTTCCCCTGCCACGTCCTGCCTCATTATGTTTGGATAGGCGCTGATGGGCGAATAAAGGCTATTACAGAATGGACGCTGCTAAACAAACAAAATATTGAAAGTTTAATTGCGGGTTTGCCTTTGAACCTGCCTGTAAAGGTTTGGTAAGATGGAAATGCGCATAACCCACACACCATACTCAAAATGGATACCAGGTACCATTTTGCTATGCCTACAATTGGTATTTTCCTTGGCAGTTTTCGGACAGCAGAAGTCATCTTTAATTTTAAAAGGACATATAAAATTACCCGATGGATTGCAACTTCAGGTTTCAGTTGGATCGCCCAAAAATGGCTATACGAATAGCGATAGTGCAGGGAATTTTTCTATACCAGTTCGTGTCATACCTGATACTTTAAAGTTTTCAGCTGTTGGTCTAAAAACGCAATATGAAGTAATCAAAACCCCTCTAAGCTTTCTAAACATAACAATGGAAACCGCAACGCAAATGCTTAATGAGGTGGTGATCAATACAGGTTATCAGCAAGTTCGGGCGAATGAAATTAATGGTTCTGTATCGCAGATCAATGAAACTATGTTCAATGCCCGTCCCGGAACAAATATTTTAAATCGTTTGTTAGGACAGAGCACCGGTTTACTCCTGAATATTGGCAAAAGCAATGGTAACCCTCAGAATACAACTAATTTGTCTATACGGGGATTAGGTACCATAAACGGTCCTTTAGACCCGCTGATCGTGCTTGACGGCTTCATTTACGAAGGTGATATCAGTAATATTAATCCTTTGGATGTTGAAAGCGTATCCCTGTTGAAAGATGCCGCCGCGGCTTCCATATGGGGGTCAAGAGCAGGTAACGGCGTTATTGTGATCAGTACAAAAAAAGGTCGCTACAACCAGCCACTTGCCATAGGATTTAACGCTAATGTAATCGTTCAGCAATTACCTAATCTCTATGCCCTCAATCAGATGTCTTCTGCGGATTATATTGATGTGGAACGCAAAATGTTCAATGCCGGATATTTTGATGACCAGATTAATAATAGCCCCTATCAGGCGCTTAGTCCAGCGGTTGAAGTGATGCTGGCTCAACGTTCGGGAAAAATAAGTGGGTCTGTTGCAAATGCCCAGTTGGATGCGTTAAGCAAACAAGACAGCCGGAGCGCTTACCTCAAAGAGTTTTATACACATGCCATCACCCAGCAATACGGGCTTAATGTGCGTGGTGGTGGCAGTAATTATAAATTCCTACTTTCAGGTGCTTACGATAAGGTATTGAGCGAGACTTATGCAAAGAACAATAAGTTTAATATCGGTTTGACGCAGGAGTTTAGAGCCGGAAAAAATCTCACCTTGTCTGGTCGCGTTTATTTTACATCACTTGAAACAGCATCCGGCAGACCTGCATACAATTCACTCAGCGTAGGCGGAAGAATACTGCCATACTTATCATTCAGGGATGCGCAAGGAAATGCCTTACCATTAGCATCTGCTTACCGTGGTGCCTATACTGACACTGCCGGTAATGGCAAACTGCTTGATTGGAAGTATTACCCGGCTGATGATTACCTCCACAATATGGTCAATACGAACCGGTGGGATATTTTTGCCAGTACAGGCTTAAAATACCATTTGACCAGTTTTCTTAATTTCGACCTTTCATATCAATACCAGCGTCAGTATGATGAAACCGTAAGTCTGTCCGATGCGCAAAGCTACCAGGCACGTAACCTGATCAACACCTATACTCAACTTAACCCGACAACTGGCATCCTAACATATCCGGTGCCGTTAGGTGGGATACAAACTCTTAGCTTGGGTAATGTATCATCGTCCACTGCAAGGGGGCAATTCAACCTGAACAAGACATTGGGGCAACACAGTTTGACTGCAATTGCTGGTGCGGAAACGAGATCGGCAAAAACCGATGGTAAAAGCGCCGCGTGGTACGGCTATAATGGCGATCCCTTAACCTACAGCAACATCGATCTTGTAAATGCCTATCCCGAATTTTTAACGGGCAACTATAGTCAGGTCGGTTCAGGCAATAATCTTACAGCTACGCAATACCGGTTTGTGAGTTTATATGCCAATGCCGCTTATAGTTTTAAAAAACGATATACTTTGTCTGGCAGCGCCCGCAGGGACGGCTCTAATATTTTTGGTGCCAATACCAATGACCGGTGGAAGCCGCTCTGGTCTACAGGGTTAGGCTGGCTGCTTTCGGGTGAACCTTTTTACAGGTTGGACTGGCTACCGGAACTTCGGATAAAAGCTACTTATGGCACAAGCGGCAATGTGGATTTAACACGGACAGCGCTACCTGTAGCTTCTTATGCTACGAATAACGTTACGGGTTTACCAATAACCCGAATTTCCAGCATAAATAATCCTGATCTGAAATGGGAACAGTTATCTCAATGGAATATTGGCATGGATTTCACATTAAAAGACAGGCGATTACAGGGTTCCGTTTCTTACTTTGTAAAGCATGGCACCAATCTGTACGGGCCTGCTTTGTATGATTATACAACCTGGGGAGGCTCACAGGAATTGATCAGGAACATAGCAGAGATGAAAGGCTACGGAGTTGAGACGGAACTGCATGCTTTAAATCTGCAAAGATCAAGCTTCAGGTGGCAGGCAGATATTTATTTCAATTTTAATATGTCTAAAACAGTCACGTATAACAACAGCTATACTACCGGATTGTATAACATACTAGCGTCTGGCACCAGCATAACCCCTTTAGTGGGAAAGCCGTTGTATGCTATCGCTGTCTATAAATGGGCCGGACTGGACGCCGCAGGCAATCCGCGAGGATACCTGAATGGCAAGCCCAGCATAGATTATACTGCAATGGCGTTGGAAGCCAGCAGTAGCGGTGATAACCTCCTTTATGTAGGGTCTGCGACACCGACCTATTATGGCAACCTGATCAATAGCTTTTTCTGGAAGGGGTTCAGTCTTTCCTTTAATATGAGCTACAGGCTTGGCTATTATACCATAAAACCAACCATTAATTACAGCAGACTTATTGCGAACGGCACCGGGAATAGCGATTATGCCTTACGTTGGCAAAAAGCAGGTGACGAAGCGCTCACGACTGTACCTGCGTTTGTCTATCCGGCGAATCAGGATCGGGACTATTTTTATACTGCTTCGCAGCCAAACGTAATTAAAGCCGACAATATCAGGCTGGATTACATCAATCTTGGCTACCGGCTGGATCTCAGCAAAATGAAACTTCCTTTCCGCAGCGTAGACCTGTATGCGAATATGCAGAATGTGGGTATTATATGGCGCGCAAATCATTTGGGCCTCGATCCTGACTACCTCAATACGCTATCTCCGGTAAGAAGTTTAACCTTCGGATTGAGAAGCAATTTTTAACATAAAAAGCAATCGTTTATGAAAAGATATCATGTTATACAAGTTTGGATGATTGCCATACTTGTCCTATTAAATACCTCATGTAAGAAATATTTAGATGCAAAATCTGATGCTAAACTGGTCACTCCCCAAACATTGCAGGATTTACAGGGGCTGCTCGATGATGCTAATTTAATGAATCTTAAAACCACTCCTGATTATAACGAATCATCTGCAGATGATTATTTCTGGCTACCTGCTACATTCAATAGTCAGCCAGTAAATGCACAGAATTTATATCAATGGATACCTATCCAGATACGATACGGAAATGACTGGAACCAGGCTTACCTGCCAGTGTATAACGCAAACCTGAGCCTTGAGTTATTAGCGAAGATTCCGCAAACAATGGCAAATCAACAACAGTGGAATAATGTCAAAGGTTCGGCCCTGTTTTTCAGGGCTTATTACTTCCTCTTGCTAACCATGGAGTATGCTAAAGCTTATGATGAAAATACGGCTGATACTGATCTTGGGATTGTGCTTCGTTTACAATCCGATTTTAATATACCATCAACAAGGGCATCGGTAAAGGCTTCTTACCAACAGGTCATCGCCGATCTGACCGCATCGCTTGATTATCTTCCCGATTATCCGCTGAAACTGCTCCGGCCATCGAAAGGCGCAGCAAATGCTTTATTGGCCCGCACTTACTTATACATGCACAAGTATGATCTGGCTTTGACCTTTGCAAATAAGGCTCTGGCGCTGAATAGCTACCTGATGGACTATAACGGTGATAGCTATATTGGTGCACTTACCACAAATGTGCCATTTAAGAAGCTGAACGGCGAAACTATTTTTTATACGGAGATGGGGGCTACTATCGCCTTACATTTGACGACACGGGCCCGGATCGATAGCGTGTTGTATGGAAAGTATAATACAAATGACTTACGTAAAACAGCCTTTTTTAAGGCCAATAATGGGTATCAACAGTTTAAAGGGAGCTACGCGGCAAGTGCCACTACTTTATTTTCGGGTATCGCAACAGACGAACTTTACCTGACCAGGGCAGAATGTTATGCATATCAGAGTGATGTCGCATCAGCAATGAATGATCTAAATTATCTGTTGAAAAAGCGGTGGAAAAGCACGATAGCTTACACACCCATGACGGCTACGGACCGGACTGACGCTTTAACAAAAATCCGTCTGGAAAGGCGTAAGGAATTATTGATGCGCGGACTTCGCTGGATGGATATTAAGAGATTAAATAAGGAAGGCGGGAATATTGTGCTAACAAGAAACATCAACGGCAAAATAATCACATTACAACCTAACGCAAGTTATTATGCACTTCCTATCCCTGTAGATATCATTGAACAAAGTGGAATACAGCAGAATTAATTAAGGGCTTGTTTAATAAATAAGGAGGTACGGCAAATAATTTGCCCCACCTCCTTTTCGCTACTGTGGAATTTGCATCGTTACGGATGCTCCGCATTTGAGATACTCATCCCTGCATCGGCGGAACCTGTTACATATGCAGTGCTATAAGTTGGATTTAATGTAGCGGTTAAATTAGTCGATGTTTTCAACGTCGGCGCTGTCGACGGATTGTTAACATAGCTGGCATCAACCTGGATGGTACATGCCTGAGCATTTACCCCCGAACAGGTATTACCATTTGGATCATATGCCCAATTGCTTTCATTGGTGACATCGCTCACACTGTAGCTCGGGCCATTGTAATAAAACGTATATGCCGCAAACCGCTTGTGCTTTTTTACTGTAGCAGCTTTTGCTACCTTTTTAGTCACTTTTGGTTCAACGGTTTTGTTTACTTCGGCTTTCACTGCGAAGCCGATACCTATAATTGCAATAAATGAAATGGCACGTAGCCATTTTTTTTGTGAAGTTGCCATAGATGAGAAGATGCATTTTTATGGTAAATGCGTACCTTTAATTTGAAAATGTGTCAAAACCCGGCCTGTAGATGGTCGGCGAAGACCAAAATGGCTGTCTGTTTCAGATGGCCATTTTATTAATGACAAGTCAATCCCTTGTTATTAATATTCTGTAAACTTCCGTGTTCGCCGCAACGCTGGAACAATGCAAACTTGCGACGGTGCGTAATCCTGTTAGCAATTCTCTTTCGGACGTAAGCACAGTTCAGGAACGGCACAGGGAATATGATTTGAAACCATACCAAAGCGGCGATGTATGTTCTGATGAAACGGATGCAAAGCGTTGCCATAGTGGCCAGCATGATCTTTGAGGTATAATCCTCGGCCATGTCCCTGATTGTTGCTGCATCTAACGTTTTCATCTTCTTTACATTTTTTCCTAATTGTGCTTAAACAACACTGGTGCAGCCCTGGCACCACCTGCCCTTAACTTTGGCACTTTATCGATGTTACCTTCGTCCTTTGCATGAGTTCCGGGTGGACTCTTACCAGTACCGGCCGGTTTTTACATAGATGACTTTTGCTATTGGGGTCGGCCATCTTAGTTACTCCTGCTTTTCCGCCTTTGGAATGGGCGTACATCACCCGGCACTCCCCTTGCATATTTTTGCAACAGTATTGATTGTCGCGTTTAGTAAATCTCGGTATCTGTTTTCCCAAAAAGCATAAAAAAACAGAGATAATGAGCATGGAAAAACACTAAAAGAGGTAAGTTTTTTTATGCCTGTTCTTGAGAAAAAAGAGAAAATGGGCATAAAACAAGCCCTAAAGACTATCAGAAGGCGGGTATCCGAAAAATTTCTTGAACTGTATGCGAAAACTTTGCACATCCTTATATCCCACTAACATATATACTTCATTGGTGGATAGCTGGCCCGCTGCAAACAATTGTTTTGCCTTCTGTAAACGCAGATTGATCAGGAATGCATGTGGTGTGGTGCCAAATTCTTCTTTGAAGTTTTCGATCAGTGTTTTCTCCGTGATATGAAAAGTCCGGATCAGTGTTTGGTTGCTGAGTTCGGAGTCTGTATAATTTTTTTCCAGGAATTCCTTAACGCGGTAGGCCGGTTGTTCCAATTTAATTGAAACCATTTCGTCATATTGGGCCAGCAATTGTTTGAAGAACCGGAGCAGCTCTGCTTCAATATCAGCTGCCTTATGATCATTCAGCTCGTATAACTGGAGCAATGTCCGGTAGATCGGTCCTGCTATCGGGAATCGGGGCATATGTCCATATAAAGAATTGCCATTATCGAGGTCAAAAACAAATGCCTTTAGTTGGGGATATTGGCCGATATCTTTTTTCAGCCACTCCATTCTTGGAGCAATGTAAAAGATACGGTGAATACCGGGCTGCAGGTTACCGAAGTATTCGCCTGGTTTGTTGAAAGTAGCATAGCAGGAACCCTTGTCTGCTTCGGTAATGAGCGTACCATCGGGAGTGGAAAAACGAATGTACCCCTCCAGCATGAAAAAAAGAAACAGGGCTGATTCCTCCACCTGGTAACTCAGAGACAACTCCTTGTCCAGTTTAAATTCATACAATTCAATATAAAACAGGTAATGGCTATGATACTGGCGAAGTAATGTACCCCCTTCCAGTCGGATCAGCTCGGCATCGGTATAGTTTACCGGGTAACGACTGTACCCTGGTGGTTTTTGACGAATGGGGCTCCGGGAAATAACCGGAGAAGAAAAATATAAGATGATAGGGTTTTTCATAGGCTTGCTAAAAATCTGGCTGCCTCCTATCTGTATCAGGAGTCTGCCTTAGATGTGTTTAATCATAGATAATTTTAATATTGCAATAGCTTATTTAATTAAGCTGCTTAATCTCGGCGTTATTTATATTCAAAAGTGTGACATGCGTAAATATTTTTTTTCGGATTGAATAAATGCATTTTTTTAATGCGAAAACAGTGGTAAAAGGGTGGTGACTTTTGGGGGCGAAAAAGGGAGCAAACACCCAATAATTTGCCTGATTATCACTTCAACGCCAACAATTATTGCATAAATCGGCTCTTTTGGGGTTCTTCGCGATGAAAAAAGTAAAAATAGTTACTACCCTTTACCCCTGTAAAAAAAATTCTTCTCTCTATGACAGCAGTTTCATCATAACCGAACCATTTATTCTGATATGTATCGGGAGAATCTTCCGGCGAAGTATCCTTTTAATTTTCTCCTATTTATCTGTTTCCTTATTTCAGATGATCGTGCACTTATCTTATCTACCCTTTTCTTTGCAATTTTTAGCTAAAGCGTTAACACCGTATTTTATCAGATTAAAGTTATGCTCCTGAAAATCTTTTATCAATCGATTACATTACAAAATGAGTTGATCTACATTACAAAAAAGGTCGTTCTACCTTAATAAATGGATTAATATACATCACAAATGAAGTTGCTTTACCTACCCTTTTTTCACAATTTTTAGCTAAAACGTGAGTTTTATCCCATCTGGTTAAAGTTATAGTATGGATGTTCTTTTGTCACTAAACAAAGGTTCAGAACGTATTTAACAAAGGATAAAATCGACATTACCGATTGTTAATTGATCAATTAACAATTGGGTTGACTTATTACTTTTCTTATTCGCCGAATATTTTGCACTTTTTATCATCCCATTATTGGCTACCTGAATATTGTGTGTTGACAGAAGCCCTGCTGAAAAATCGCTCTCCTAATACCTATAATATTCAATACACATTAATACAAAAACACTTTCCGTTTACACCATAAATTTCAACGATCCGTTCGGGATATGCTAAACGTTTATCGAATAATTTAAAACTTTAACTTATAGGATTTGTCACTGAGAAGTGTGTAGCGATGCTGATTCATCAGGCCCCGTTATTTGAAAATCTAAATGGTAAAAGAGCGTCCAATACTGGTACTCTCAGTACCAGTATTGGATTTTTTTTAAACTGACCGCTAATCCCGATAGGGTATAAAACAAGCATAATTTTACTATATAGTCCCGATAGGGTATAATTATGACATTAATAGAAGGTATGATCCCGATAGGGTATAGTTAATAAATTTAAGTTATATTTGTACCCGAAAGGGTATAAATATGTTGTCAGAGTATTTGAAGAAAAAAAGGAAATCACTAAATCTCACACAGGAAGACCTGGCATCTAAAGCGGGAGTCGGACTTAGGGTCGTTCGTGAGATGGAACAGGGAAAACCAACATTGCGGATGGATAAAGTGAATCAGGTGTTGATGTTATTTGGCGCAGAACTCGGAGTGGTATTAAAAGTAAAAAATAATGAGTAGGAAAGGTTTGGTGTATTTTCAGGACACGCTGGCTGGTGTACTAGCGGAAACTGATGATGGTTACGAATTTACTTACCAGGCTGATTATTTAGAGAATAAGAACGCAAAGCCGGTAAGCTTAACGCTACCATTGTCAACCCGGAAATATGAAAGTAAAGTATTGTTTGCTTTTTTCGATGGCTTGATACCGGAAGGTTGGCTGCTGGATTTGGCAACAACACACTGGAAGGTCAAAAGCAATGACCGGTTTGAATTATTACTATTAACATGCAGGGATGCAATCGGAGCTGTAACGGTTATTCCCGAAATAGATTAAGCTATGGCAAATTGTTGGTTTTGTTATCAGGATGCAGGTACATCGTCTTATCATGAAAAATGTTCAAGGCGATTTTTTGGTACGGCTAAAGTACCTGAGCTGGAATTGAATAATAAACTTTTGAAAACGTTGGCAGAACAAACCATCAACGAAAGGATCGCTGTGACCGGAGTTCAGCCCAAGCTTTCTGTTACCCTGGAAAAGACGAAGGGACACAACCGGCTGACAATTGTAGGACTTTGGGGAGAATACATACTTAAACCGCAGCATCCTGATTTTTCGGAAATGCCGCAATCAGAAGATCTGACCATGCATTTGGCAAGCCTATTTAAAATGCCAACTTGTGATCATACTTTAATGGAGGCGTCAGACGGTAGTTTGGTTTATCTTGCCCGGAGGTTTGACCGGGTGAAAGGCCATAAAGTTCACATGGAAGATTTCTGCCAGCTTTCTGAATTTTTAACGGAAAATAAATACAAGGGCTCTTATGAAAAGATCGGTAAGCTTATCCTGAAATACTGCACTCAAACTGGTTTTGATGCGCTGACTTATTTTGAACTGGTTTTGTTTTCTTTTTTGACAGGCAACAATGATATGCACCTGAAGAACTTTTCTGTACTATATACGGACGAGGGGGTAAGTCTAAGTCCCGCCTATGACCTGCTCAATGTAAATCTTGTTAATCCACAGGACGATGAAGAATTGGCCCTGACAATAAACGGCAAAAAGAAAAGAATTGGATTATCTGATTTTGATGTGTTGGCTAGAAGCATGAATATACCTGAAACCGCCGTTAGGAATACGTATAACAAATTTTCCTCCAGTAATAAGGAGGTTAGTAAGATGATTGAAGCATCAATCCTGAGCCCCGAAAAAAAGACACTATACCTGGAAATTTGGAATAAAAAACAACAGTTGTTTAATTGACAAGCCACAGTTATACATTGTGGATTTTCCTCTGGTGAGAAAAAAATAAATCCTTATTCACCGCAGTCGCGAAGATAGCCCACGCCGGAATCAAACGTCAAGGGTGCACAAGCGGGCCGTTGTGTCCGCTTCCAGCGGTTGGCCCGCCCTTGACATTTGATCCGGCTAAGCGCTTTTGTTGCTTAAGCGTTGAATAAGGCTCGGTTGTTCACAAGCTTTCCTAATTCTTTTGCAATTGTTTGAGCCGGCCTTGATAGGATTGCCAGTAGTGCCGTTTTGCGGTTTCGTCTAAGAACGAGGAAAATGTGAACCGCTCAACAGCGTCTGATTGTGAAACCATTAATTCCATCATTTCATTAAATACTTTTTCCGCGATACCTGCTTCCCTGGCCAACACACTGAATTGATGGCTTAATTTACCTTGTGCCATGTTTTTTGGTAATAGACCGTCATCAAGTGCGAAGTCCCGGTCGTTTATATGGACGCGACTATTCAATAGATCATAAGCAGGGCTGAGACGGTAATCGCCAAGCGGCGTTTCCAGTAACGAGAAATTCTTAAAGTGAGCATCTCCATTCGAGAATAAATAATTGAAAATTAATAGTTTCAGTAGCTTTGGTGCTTCGAGTTTATATGCCGGCACGAATTTTTCCATCAATTGGAATAGCTCAAGGTAATTTCCTTCGTATTTGTAATGTTCACCGTGCGTTTGAGGTGTCCTGCCTGCAAGCGAAGCAAAATCATCTTGCGCCAGTTTGCTGCCATCCGACTTAATGTCGAACCGCTTGGTAATATATGCAGGCGCGCCATTTTTAAAAAAAATCAGGGCATTCTCGGCGGTTTCAATACCGTAGACCTGGCGGGCGATTTGCATTGTTACATGCTCATTTGCTGGCATCTGATCCGATTTTCGGCCAGCATTTGGAATCGGTTTAAGAATATATTTTCCGCGCTCCCCCTCGCTAATCAGCCTAAGTTTGTTCTTTTCCAGCAAGACCGAGAATTTCTCTTGTACACCTGAGATGGACATTCGTTTCCTGTTTTCTTCAAATAATTCATCAGTTTCCGGATTAGAAGCGGGTGAATCGTAAGGTAGAATGTGGCTGACCTTTTTGCCATTGAAAACTCGGACGAGACAAGTACGGCTATAAGTATCGTAACCGGGCGCTAATGTGCCGGGACAATATTCAATTTCTGGTATACTCATTCGTTTTCAATTTTATGTATGGTTACCGCGCCGATGGTATCGTTTTTTGCAATAGTGATCAATAACCCGAAATAATCATCCAGGTCCAGGCGGTTGAGTTTACACACGACCTGTTTATTGGAGCCTTCCGGCAGCATATTATAAAAAAAGGGGAAAAGAAATTCGGAATGATATGCTTGGTGTCTTTTTGGCAAAGTAAGGCTAATGGCCGCTTTGCCCGGATCGTCGACCCAGGAAGGATGATACGTAAATGAGAACGATCCATCGTCATGCTGGGTTAATGTACCGGCTGCTTCATCTTTAAATAACACTTGTGCCGTTCTCATTAATTATTCGATTTCGTCTTTATTTTCAGGGTTATTTCGAGGCCTAATGCATCTCCAAGTTTTTGCAATGTTATTATGGTTGGATTTCCTTTGCCGCTTTCGAATTGCTTAACGGTTCTCAATCCTACGCCCGACAATGCTGCCAGCGTTTCTTGTGTAACCTGGAGTGACTCCCGCCGCTCCTTTATCATCTTTATAAGTTTTTCAAAGTGCATTATGTTGCTCCATTTATTGCAAATATATTATTTATAGTTGTAATTGTATTAAAAAGTGCAGTAAATTACACTTTTTAATGTAAACTTCAGGCTTTGCAAAAAAGCCAAGCAAAAAGTGCAGTATATTGCTCTTTTATAACGTAGATTATCTACAGAAGCCTTTTGTTTTCATGTATATTGCCAATTAAAGTTATGTAAATTGAAAGTTTTTGTTCCGGCTAACCGTTCGTCCGGCTATCAGTTTTTCAGTTTAATATCCTTAAACAAATGGTTTAATAATTCTAAAGGGGCGGTGTCAATGGCTAAAGCAACCAGGTACAGCTCATCTGCTCTGAGTTTTGCAGACGGGTTCATCGAAAGTTCGCTCAGCCTCGATTTACTAATTCCTGTCTTACGGGAGATCTCCGATTTATTAACAGATTTTTTTGCAAGAAATAATCCGAACTCTGTCATAAATAGTGATTTTCGATACTGATTTATGACTTTAAAGTACAATTGTTTGGGAAAGCTAAATAATTTCATTGAATATGTTTAGAAATTCTGTACATTTGTTTGGTTAATCAAAAACAATATAATTAAATATGATTAAAACCTGTAAGGAATCATTAGCAAAAAGCTTTAGAATTTAAAGCTGTTCATCCATAACAAACTGTTCGTTTGATCAAATGAGCAGTTCATAAAATCAAATACATCAACTTAAAAACTTTAAAATGAGTCCCGACGAATTACTGACTAAAAAAGATCTGGAGCTTTTTAAAAAGGAGCTCTTTGAAGCACTGAGGCCATTCCAGGAGGCTCAGGGGCTACCGCAGCAAAAATGGCTGAGAAGCAGTGATGTCAGGAAAATGCTCAGAATATCGGCCGGGACATTACAGAACCTTCGTATTGCAAGAACATTAAGCTATAACAAAGTAGGAAAGATCTTTTTTTATAAGGCAGATGACATCGAAAAAATGCTGAACGGGGTTGAAAAAAAAAGTCCGAAAAAGAAATCTTGAGTCCGGCGCAATCCCAAACCTTTAAGGTACTGTTCTTTTTAAAAACGTCGAAAAATAAGGAGAGGTCAGATTTCTATATTTATATCAGGATCACTGTAAACGGTAAGCGGGAGGATTGGTCCACGCAGCGCCGCTGTGAACGACAGGAATGGGACAAATATACCGGCAGGATGAAAGGAAATAAGGAAGAAACAAGGGCAACAAATTCCTGGCTTGATACATTAAGTACCCGTGCACATTCATGCCGGCAGGATCTGTATGCCGCCGGAAAATCATTTGAACCGGTACATATCCGTAAGCTGATGCAGGGTGAAGAATTAGATCCGCCAAGGATGCTTTCTGAAGCATGGAACTATCATACCAGCCAGATAGCAGGTCTGCTCGGAAAGGATTATACACCGGGGACACTGGCCAAATACAAAACAGTACATCGAGTATTAAAGAAATATATCAAACTTAAACACCAAAGTGATGATATTCGGCTTGACGATATTGACTATCGCTTTGTCAGGGATTTTGATTATTACCTGAAAACAGATTATGGTGTCAAGATCAATACCGCTGTGCAAATGGTTAAAAAGCTAAGGACAGTAGTGAAAATAGCCTATGAGATCGGCTGGGTGAAACGCGATCCTTTTATCGCTTACAGGGTAAGACATGAGGAAGTTCACCGGGAATACCTCAGCAGCGAAGAGCTGCACCAGCTTGCAACGAGAAAGTTTAAGCGGAAGCGCCTGATCGTGGTCAGGGATTTGTTTCTGTTCAGCTGCTATACCGGTCTTTCTTATGCTGATACCGTTAAGCTGAAAAGAGCAGATATTTTAAAAGGAGAGGACGGAGGCCTGTGGATTCAAACCTTTAGAATGAAGAATAATAACCGCGTCCGCATACCGCTGCTTAGCCCTGCACTTCGGCTGGTTGAGCATTATAAGGATTATCCTCGTCCGTTTGATGAAGACTTCATGCTGCCTAAAGTGAGTAATCAGAAAGCAAATGCGTATCTGAAAGACATTACCAACTTAATGGGCTGGACGAAACGGCTGACGTTCCATTGTGCACGGCATACTTTCGCCACTACGGTGACACTGACCAATGGCGTTCCAATCGAAACGGTCGGCCAGATGCTGGGTCATAAAAGCATTCAAACCACCCAGCTTTATGCACGGGTAACTGATACAAGGATCAGCCGGGATATGAAGCCACTGAAGAAAAAATATGTCGGGCAGGAGCTTTCCTTGACGGACATTATGGATGAATAGACAAATATTAAAATCAGCGGAATTCAGCTATAGCGAAAACCGTTGTTAAATAAAATATGAGAGAGAAGGCACCTGTATAATCTGAGCATGCTGAATTTCATCATATCAATAAAAATTTAAATTATAAATAGTATGCGTTTACAAATTGCATCAGATCTGCATTTAGAGTTTCATGAAAACAGGGAGTACATTAAGCTTAATCCGCTTAAAGTAGAAGGAGATATTCTTTTACTTGCAGGAGATATTGCCACGCTGAGGAATTTGGGTCTCTACCGGGACTTTTTTGATTTCGCAGCAGACAACTACAGGCACACTTACTGGGTTCTGGGTAATCACGAATATTACAATTCCGATATGGCGAACAAATCAGGTGCATTTAGGGAAGCTATCCGGCCAAATGTAACCATGCTCAATAACTGCACCATCAGGCTGGAAAATATCCGTCTGCATTTTACGACCCTGTGGTCTGATATTTCGGCATCGAAGGCATGGAATATTGAACGAGGTCTGATGGATTTTCATTTAATCAAATTTGAGGGACAGCGGCTGTCAGTGGAACAGTATAACCGGATGCATGCTGAATCCATAGCATTCCTGCATTCCGCTTTCCAAGGTAACCGCAAAGAGGATGAAAAGCATATCATCGTCACCCATCACCTGCCTACATTTCAGAATTATCCTGCTAAATATCTCGGCAGCCCGCTGAATGAAGCTTTTGCGACCAATCTGGATGAATTTATTGAATCATGTGGTGCCGACTACTGAGTATATGGTCACAATCATGCTGCAACCGATGACTTTCTAATTGGAAAAACGAAACTTGTGACAAACCAGCTCGGCTATGTTCACCACAATGAACACAATACTTTTGACAGCGGCAGACTGATCAGCCTGGATTAATCCAAATTCAACCGTTTTAAAATTGAAAAGACAAAAGCAGTTGAAATTAATGTGTCGAACATGAATACGGGGTAGCATTGGCTAGCAAATATTGGGCTGAATGGAAAACTGCTGAACGATTATGTTAGCTTTATGATAACATTACAACAATTATCGAATGAATATCCTTACTGAAAAAGAATGGCTTGATCTCGCTTGGAAATATTTCCAACAACATTCTCAACAGCGCATTTCCTATTTTAATTTCTTCATCGTGTTTTCCACAATACTGACCAGTTGTTTCGTTAGCACTTTTCAAAGTTCCTTTCTACTCCCTCGGCTGGGTATCGTTCTTGGAGGCTTGGAAGTACTTATTTCCTATATTTTTTTGAAAATAGATATCAGGAATAAATTTCTGACCCGACAGGCTGAAAAAGTAATCCAGGAAATGGAATATCAGTGCAACTTATCAGGCGGCGAGTCTTATTCGCTGTTTACCGGAGTTGCAGAGGCCACGGCCAGCTTAAAGTTGGAGAATTCCGGGAAATTCTTTTTGAAAAAACACTTAACACATGGTCAGGCCTACCAAATCATTTACGGCGCTTTTTTATTTTTAGGTATTGCAATGGTGATTGGTTCAGCGTTCAGATAATTGGCAACTTTAAACCAAACAGCTATTCGCCCTGTGTCTTTTGCTGATAATTAGTAAAATAACTACTCCTCTGATTTTTAATAATTTAGCAAAATATTAAAATATCTAAAAATTTTAGCATATTTGTTATAAGTTATTCTTTTACATAGACTTAAAACAAATGAAAGGCTATATCTATACCATGTTTAAAGGGGCTGATCCCAGTGCGGGTTGGGAGATGACTGATCCCATTTACAATAAGACTCCAACCATGGGAGCTTGTCGACCGGATATCAGAAATAGAGTTGAAAGAGGTGACTATATTTTTTCTATAAGCGGAAGAGTGATCGACGTCAAGCCACATATCGTAGGTGCTTTTTCTGTGGACGATAAGATTAACGCACTGGCCGCTTTTCAAAGATTCCCTGAAAACCGAATGCAGCTTGACGAAAATGGAATATATCACGGAAACGTTATTGTCGATGCCAATGGAAAACCTCTTGAATTTGATTATCATAAGAATCAGGAACGAAGAATAGAAAATTACATCATTGGCAAGGATTCCATTTATTTCGAAGAGGCGGAACAAATTAAAAAAGCTAAGGATGAAACCGTATCTGTACTAAATGATATATTTGGAAAAAACGAGGATAAGGTTCATAAGATCATAGGCAGATGTCGTAAACTTGATTCAAGCCAGGTAAATGACCTGCTGAGTTGGATGAACCGCATAAAGGCAATTCATTAATGCAAACTGTAATTAGCAATATTTTGAAATTCAAGGTTTCTGTCGAAGACCTATCAAAACGATCTGGCATTTCCCTAAACCGCATTACTGATATATTAAGAGGAAATGATGATCCGCTCATTTCAGAGGTCAGAGCAATTGCAAAAGCACTTAAGGTTCGTCCAGAATTCCTGCTTTCTGATAACGAAACTTATCAAACTGTGAACGCGCTATTCCGGAGCAATATCACTGATAAGAACGATGCTATATTTGATAAAATATCATATTTGTTATCAAATGCACTGAGCATTTTAGGAAACGATAAACCAAAGAATATTTTAAATGAGGTTTTCCCTAAAGTAGATAATACCTATGAGGGGATCATTAATATTTCGACTGTTTTTCGCCAGGTCTATTGCAACTCTGATTTCATTTCGCCACTATTAAATCTTCCCGAGATAATAGCAAACGAACTTAACTGTGTGTTGATGATATCCGAAATAGGAAATTCTATAGATGGAGTATCCGCAATTCTTAATGATGTTCCCTTCATTATCATCGCACCTCGTTTTAAGCCACGTATGTTATTTACATTGGCGCATGAATTAGGCCATTTGATTGCACATCACACTGACTCTGACAATTATGCAACTGCTGACAGCTCATTTAAGATGAAGAAGCGAAGAAGTGGTGAGGAGGTTTTTGCACATCATTTTGCGTCTGAGATTCTTTTACCTCAAGAGGGTGTGGCTTATACCTTAAAACGTATTAGAGAATTATTAGCTATTTCTGGCGATCATTTTGGTGAAATAGAGTTGCTTTATCTAAGCAGAATTTATGGGGTAAGTTTTGAGGTGGCTGCATTACGTTGCGAGAATTTAGGAATAATTCCGCGGGGTAGCGCGGCCTCATTATATGAAAGCCTGGTTAAGGAGTTCAAAGGTCCTGAGAAGCGTGCCGAACAACTTGGTATACAAGAACGCCAAGAAATCTACTTTCCATCCGTTTCTTCAAATCTTATGCAGCCTATAGTTAATAAGATTAATACAGGAGAGTTATCTCTCGGGAAAGCGGCAGAATTACTTTCTATTCCTACTTCAGATATTATTAATTATAATTCTCAGGACGGTGGATATAGTCTTAGATAGCAGTTCAATTTTTAATCTAATCAATGGAGATTGTATTGATAACTTGCTTTCGATAGAAGATCATGATTTCTATGTCGGCGATTTAATCTTTGATCAGGAAATATTGAACCCTCTTCAAATGGCGATCATAGAAACACTTATCAACAAAGGCCTGATTACTCTATTAAACTCAGAAGTAACCGCGTCCCGCATATTAGAATTACAGGCAAAATATAACCTTGGATTAGGAGAAACAGAATGCATGGCCATCTGTAGCGCCAAAGGCTTTACTATTTGCACAGATGACCTGCGAGCAAGAAATTGTTCCAAAAAGGAAATTGGTAAAGAATGTGTTATAGGATCATTATCACTACTTCGCGATGGGGTAAGAAGTCATATTATTACGTGTAAAGAAGCTATAGATAAGTATATGTTGATGAGGGCAAAAGGAGGATTTTTACCTGCCGGTTTAAATACGGACTATTTTTGTTGTTAGTTCTCACTTTTCTTAGGATAATAAACCGGTCTGTCATCCTTGCCTTTTGAGATCAGGTACATTTCCAAAAGAATCAGGATACAGGCACCTGCATGGGCAAGGTGATCTTTTTTACTTTCTTCATCCTTGTTTTTGCCTCTCCAAAAGGCCCACAAGTGACGTAAACAGGCATTAAAATACCTACTCCAATTAATGCCTTCACCTGCGGCCCAGTTATAAGCCTCGTACTTTTCTGCTCCAAAAGATAAGGCTCCACATATTTCTTCCAATGCCAATGACGGTAACAAATGGTGTTCTGCTTTAAGGCCATCAAATTTGACCGCTTTTCCTTTTTCAGTCATAATTTAAATTTTGGTGAATTTTATCCAGTGCCTGTAACTTGGCCACGATAGGGTTACTAACAACGCCTTTATAACGAGTGCCGTCATCGAACACATTGCCACAATGTTCACAATCATGGGTTTTATGTGGCTTAAATGCATTCTCACCCTTGTCGAAATGTTCTTTGCTACATTTTGGGCAAGCCAGGGAGACAACAAACTTGCCGAGGAAACCGAATGACTTTTGCACCATAAAGAATCTGACCATTTCCGCATCAAGCAAAATGCCATCGATTTCGACCGTCCCGTAAGTATCGTCGCTGAAAGGCATGCCACTTTTCTCTTTAAAAAGATGTACATGAATGCCGGCTTCTTCTGCGCGTTCGGCCGTCCAGATAATCGCGGGGTTAGATGCCCAAATCTGTATTCCACCGGGATAATCCTCTTGCTTTATTCTAAGCACTCTGTCTACGTTGATCAGTTTACGGTTTGCCAGCCGCTCCTGGAATATTCCCTGTAGGTAAACGATCGGATTCGATATGCCCGGTTCCGTGTCGATGAAATCTCTTCCACAATAAGTGCAGAAATGCTTTTTATGATAATGGACGGCAAACCAGTCTGCATCAATATGCGGCTTTTTACAATGCTTGCAGGTGATAACCTTGATTTTTCTGTCAAATAACACGGAGGCTGTATATGCACAGGCCGTATACTCATCTATCATGATCCATTGTTCGTCTTCGAACAAAGTGCCTGGCACCTTTATGTAAACCTCTTTAAATGTTTTATCCACCTCTTTTTCTGCATCCGGTGTTTTGCGGAGATGTACATGTACACCTTTTTCAGGAATAACCCGCTTGCTGTCATAGACGGCTTCTAAAGACCCCCAAACACCAACTCCACCTCTGTATTCATCAATATCAATATATATTTTTTCAGATTCGATGATTTTAGGCATATTGGCTTTTATACACCTATCCATTTTCGCCCCCCCTTCACCGCGTGCGGAGGCGAAGTGTGTGAAACACCACCAGTTTGGGTAACCATTTCGCAACTTCGTCTCTGCCTTTATATTGCAAATATTTTTATCATCCATTATCATTAATGTTTTTACCGTAGGCGGAGATAGTTATTTCCTGTTTTATTAATTGGTATTAACACTTATATACTCTTAACCAAATGGTTTCTAATACTTTCAGCTTAACAAATATAAGCGAAAAGTGTCAGCTTAAGGGTTTTCTTAAGCATTCTTTCGAGCTGGGTTAAATAATTATCTCCTTTTCTGTAGTATGGTAGCAGTATGAATAAATAATGTAAAATAAGATAGGTGAGAAGCCTTGGACACCGAAATTATTTATGAGTTATTGAGTTGTCATCAAGGTCAAGCTATTCTTGAAAGGTTTTTCGTTGAATCACCCAACCCTGCCTTTTTACGCAGCTTACGTTGTTGGTTACTTAAATAAATGCAAACGAAATGACTGGTTCAATACGACAAAAAAAGGGGCCATTAATGAACAAATTATTGCAATAATTTGTATTTTCGTATAGTAAGATTTGTATGTAATCTGCATCAAAAAAGATTGGTTGGTAATTCGGTGTGTAGAGAATTTAAACCATATAAAATATTGTAAGCCAATTGGTTAAAAATCGGGTTCGATTCCCCTACGGGCTACTAAAAACGCTGATTTCATACAAGAGATCAGCGTTTTTTGCGTAATGGGGCGCGCAATAGGTAAAATTCTGATAATACCGAATGACGCGGAATGAAGCCGAAACGCGATTATTCCACCTTCAAAGCCCAACATTAAAATCACCTTACCGAACAACCGAACACTTAAAAAGATTGATTTTGATAGTGACGGGATTGAGTTGCTCAATCAATTTACCCAGGATCAAAAAGGGTAAAATTTCATCATCAAAGAAAAAACTTTAAGTTCTGACGCTGAAATTAAAAGTTTCATCAAATCGATTTATGCAAGGCAAAGCGCACCAAAGTTCTCTCCTTTCCCCCTGCGGGGTAAAGGGTTTTAAGAATCTATAAAAATCTATCCTACTAATAATACTGAAATCTACAGTTAACGGCTAAAATCTTGACAATAAAGCAGCCAATTAAATTGCCAACAAGATGATTAGGCAAATTAAAAATACGTGCGGATGTTTTAGCCCATACACGCTAACAACTCATATCATTTTTAAGATTGATGCAGTTAGACCTTGTTTTTGTTAAAATAATATGAGTTCGGGATAAGAAAAAGGATAATTGGGGTAGAGTTTAAATTTATAAGTGTTTAAATGTCAATAAGATATAAACCCCATCAACTCCTAAGCAATTCTTAAACCCTTATATCGAACTCACGTTAACTTAATAGCATCGCAAAGGCCCTCGATAGCTACTGCCAATTATTCAGCAAAGCGGGGAGCAAATGATGATATTTGCTCCCCGCTTTTGCGTTATTTTAAACTATTTAATCAGGATCTTATTTTTTACTGAATAACTGAATTTGGTAGCTGAAGCTGGTATCTTTTGCATATACCCTGTACTGTTCCAGCGGACGCGGACCACAGCCATATGAGCCAACGCCCAACGTTTTATTACTTACGCATAATACTGTGCCTTTACTTTTTGGCAAATCTATCTTGTACTCCACGTCTGTCATTTCTTCATCACTGTATGGCAGTGCGGTTACCTGGAACAGCTCACCGGTTTGTTTAACGGCTATTCCGGTACCTTTAGCAGTGCTCACATTAGCCCACCTTACATCTTCATGGTTGCCACAATCCATCGGTTTTTCATATGGGGTTTGCTGCTGCGTTATGGTACTTAAGTAATGGCCTACATCAAACCCACTCTTCCTGTCGGCATAGTTTTCCATTGGGCCGCGGCCAAAATATTCAAATCGATCCAGGTTCTGTTTCAGGAAAAAACGTACACCCAACCTGGCCAGCACCAGTTTAGGGTCGGCATTAAAACTCACGTTATTGTCAGCTTTAATTATGCCGTTACCATTTATAGTATAGGTTACCTGGTGACGAACAATAAAATCATGTTTACCTGTTCCCGTAAGGTTTACCTTTATTTCAACCTGGCCGGCAGAAAGCCGGGTAACTTTTACCAGGTCAGTTTTCCAGCTGATCTCTTTCAGGCCATATTTAACCCAATCGTCATAAGCCCACATATCGTCCTTACGGTGAGGCGCACGCCACAGGTGCAACATAGGGCCGCCATTGTCCTGCAAAACGTTTTGGCCGTCTTTCTCCATCTTCGAAAAAGTGCCTTTTTCCTTGTCAAACTCCAGGCTAAAACCATCACCTTTTAACCTGATATTATTACCGGCATCTGATAAAGTTAGTTTACCTGTTGCAGGTTGTGTTTTAACAGCCGGGATACCTATAGGCAGTTCCAATTGCTGTGCCGCAACCTCAAATCCCTTTTTTGCCCACATTTTATCGGTAGCCAAGCTAAACGAAACCCTCAGGAAATATTCTGCTCCGGGTTTAGGTGTAACATTATAGGGAACCTTTACATCAAGCTCTTCACCCGGCTTAATCTCCTTAAGCGCTAAATGGCCCAACGATACAATTGTACCATTTTCAGTTACTTCCCATTTGGCGGTTAAGCCGTTCAGGTTAATAAACTGGTAGCGGTTTTTAATGGTAACCAAACCGTTCTTCAGATCTTTCGGATGAATGCTGATCCACTGGTATGCATGTTTTAACTCGGGATAGTGCGGTTTTAATGATCTATCCGAAAACACAACGCCTTTATGTATAAAATACTGATCATTCGGGTATTCGCCAAAACCTCCTCCAAAAGCAGTAATTGGGTGCTTCGGGTCCCGGTTGTTGTAGATACCCTGATCCTGCCATTCCCAAATAGCGCCCCCTAACAATTGCGGATATTTGTCAAACAAATCGTTATAAATATCAACTGAACCCATAGAATTGAACATAGCATGCGCATACTCGCACAAGTAAAATGGCTTGGTTAAGGTTTGATCATTTGCGTGCTTTTCCAGGTTCTCCACATCGGTATACATTTCGCTGTCCATATCGGCAGGGTTATTTTTACCAATACCAAAACCCTGGTAGTGCGTTGGACGCGTGTCGTCAATGCCTTTGATCACTTTCAGTATCGCCCTGAAATTTGAGCCGCCGCTACCGCATTCGTTACCTAACGACCAGATAATAACCGAAGGATGGTTTTTGAAATTCTCTACATTGGCAACGTTCCTATCAATCAGTGCGGCTTTTATCCTGGGCTCCTCATTAAATTCATCCCATGCACCATGACTTTCCAAATTGGCCTCGGCAACAAGGTAAATTCCGTACTGATCGCACAATTCATACCACCTTGGGTCGTCAGAATAGTGGCAGGTGCGCACGTGGTTACAATTGGCTTGTTTAATGAGCACAATATCCCTTATCATTTGCTCCTCGGTAACCGCATGGCCATCATTCGGCCAGTTTTCATGACGATTTACCCCCTTTAGTTTAATTGGCACTCCGTTAACCAGGAACAAGCGGCCCCTGATTTCAATATTCCTGAAACCGGTACGTGACGATATGGTTTCTACGGTGTTAACGCCCTCATTTATTTTCACAACTGTAGTGTAAAGCTTTGGTGTTTCGGCAGTCCATTTTTGCGGGTTGTTTACATGGAAACTTGTTTCAACCGTTACTTCCTCACCGGGCTTTAAAGCCGGGATAGCTTTTTTGGCGATTGCGCCCGGTACAGCTACGGCGCCGTTGTATAAAGCAACGTCCAATAAACGAGCTTTAACCGGCGCGGTTCCGTAGTTTTTTATTTTGGCCGATACCAGTATATCGGCATCTTTATATTGTTTATCAAGATTGGTTTTTACAAAATAATCCCTGATATGTTCCTGCGGACTGCTCCACAGCGTTACATTCCTGAATATACCGCTTAAACGCCACATATCCTGATCTTCAAGGTAACTTCCTGTAGTAAAGCGGTAAACTTCAACAGCTAAAGTATTTTTCCCTGGTTTAACGTATTTAGTCAGATCAAACTCGGCGGCGTTACGGCTGTTTACACTATAGCCCACTTTTTTGCCGTTTACCCAAATAAAGAAACCGGCATCAACGCCATCGAAGGTTATAAAAATACGGCGGCCGTTCCATTCAGCGGGCACGGTAAAATCACGGCGGTAGCTGCCTACCGGGTTCCTTTCTTTGTAGGCAGTATATTTTACAGGCGGAGTGCTCATCACTCTCGGAAAATCTTTTTGGAAGATATAGGTATAGTTGCTGTAGTAAGGTGTACCGTACCCCTCTACCTGCCAGTTTGATGGTACTTTGATGTCTTTCCAGCCGGATACATCGTAGCCTGGTTTATAAAAATCGACAGGACGTTTTTGTGGCCAGTCAACCCAGTTAAATTTCCACAAACCGTTCAGGCTGCGGCTAAAAGAAGATGCATGCCTGTTTGCAGCCAATGCCTCTTTTAATGAAGCATAGGGCATAAGCGTGGCATGGCTTGCCTCTTTGTTGATGCCAATATTCTCGGGGTCTTCTATCTCTTTTGGAACTGAGGCAGTATCTGATTTCGAAAGGCCATTATCCGGCTGCTGCTGAAAGCCTGAGCTTATTTTATAACTAAAAACAAACACAACGATCAATAAAACCAGGGCAAATTGTTTATTAAATGGAGATTGGTACATGGGCATTTATAATAGTTTAAATAGGTTAAGCTTTGTATATTGATTAAGGGCAAAGAAATATAAATTTCATGCTTCAAAATTGTCATTATATGCATATTTATTGTCACATGATACATTTCAGAGTGGATGCTTTCAATTATCCGGCATATAAAATCATTTTTGCGAATAGAATATTTCTGTACGTAAAAAACTGCTGCAAAGGCCGTAAATTCGGGCGATAACATAAAATCAATTATTATAACAGGCACCCTTTTGCCTGCCGAACAAAATGTACTTTGCATTAGCTGGTAAACTGAGTAATAAATGAATGTAAACAACCTGTTTTGGTTAAATAAGCATACGTGTGTAAAGGCCCTGTTACTTATTTTTTGCTATTGCCTGTTACTGCATAGGGCCTTTGGCCAGGCATACCCTTATAAATTCAATTATCTTACTGTTGATGAAGGCTTGTCACATACCGACGCCAACGATATTTTGCAGGATAAGCGGGGCTATATTTGGATTGCCACTCATTTCGGGCTCGACAGGTTTGACGGCTACACGATTAAAAAGTTTTACAATGTCAACGAGCCCCTTAATAACTCCTTCAAAAACCGCATCAAGTGCCTATATGCCGAAGACAATGGCAATATATGGCTCGGCACCGAAGGGGGTATACAATGCTTTGACCCCAAAACAGAAAAGTACCTTGATTTCAGCGAGGCAAACAAGCGATACATCCCCACTTTTGATAAGATGTTTAAACCGGTCGGCAACCGGATATACGGCTTTATGGGCGATCGGCTAAAACTGTATCAGATCGAAGACAATATTCTTACGGAGCAAAAGCTAAATTTGCCATCTGGGGTAGTATTTTCAGATATAACATGTGATAAAGACGGCCTTTTTTACCTAACCAGTAATAAAGGCCTTTGGACACTTGATAAAAACAATCATTTTAAAAATCTGCCAATAACAGCCCTGCCAGATCAGCAACTCCATTGTATTTATTTTGATAACCGGAACCATATTTTGTTAGGATCAGGCAATAAACTATTCATGGTAGGTATCGGTGCAAAAAATTCCGCGCAGGTTAAAAGTTTAACTTTTGTTAAACAATACACTACGGTAAACAAAGACCAGATTTGGAATATTGCAGAAGCAGGCACTTCTGATTACTGGCTGAATACCGGCGCTGACCTGATCAGGCTTGATGTTAACCTAAACCTGTTACAGGTAGTGAATAATAAAGGCCCGCAGCGAGGCTTAAACTCCAACTCGCTTAACAAAATACTTATCGACCGGAGCGAATGTTTGTGGATCTGTACTTTCGGCGGCGGCTTAAACTACTGCGATCTTCACGAAAAACTATTCTATACACTGCAACATAACGCCGAGGCTAAAAATTCACTGGCGGACAATCATATCCGGTCTGTACTGGCCGACGGCGACAGGCTGTGGATAGGCACTACATCCCACGGCCTCAACCTTTATAATTTAAAAACGCAAACATTTACTTATTACAATACTTACAACTCGCCCGTAAAATTAAAGAACGATGCGATAACAGCGCTGACGCTTGATAACGATCATAATTTATGGATAGGCAGCGCACGTGGCATCCTGGTTTTAAAGCACAATGGCACAACGCTTTGGCAACCCCGCTCCTCCGATAAATTCCCGGATTATGTGATAGATACCTTTACCAAAGATTATTATGGAAACATTTGGTTTGGTAACCACCGGGATAGGTGTGGGGTAGTTTGGAAAGATGAGAAAAACTATTATCATGTAAAATACTATGGGGTTGGCTTTTTTATATTTGCTGATACCAATAAACCTCAATTACTTATATCCAGCACGCAGGGCTTAAAACGCCTGCTGGTTGATAAACAAGGAAATATAACCCAAAGCTTTGAGTACAGGGCATCAGCAAAACCAAACGCATTAAGCTCAGATTATACTTACCCCATAGTTAAACAAGACGACAGCAACTATTGGATAGGCACCATCGGCGGTGGGCTCGATAAACTCACTATAAATACAGGCACCAACACATTTTCCATTAAAACCTATGCCGGTGACTATGGTATTTTTAATGATGTAGAAAGCATGGAAATTGACAATGCCGGAAACTTATGGATGGGCGGCAACGGGCTTGAGTGCTTTAACCCTACAACCGGCAAACTGATTAGGTATGATAAAAATGACGGATTGCAGGGCAACAGCTTTAAGGTAGGATCATCATATAAAGGTACCGACGGCCGGCTGTATTTCGGGGGTATAAACGGCCTCAATTATTTCTATCCCGACCAAATTAAACCCAACAGCATTGCCGCAAAACCTGTATTAACCGACATTTTAATTAATAATAAAAAACCAGACTATGGAAAACCAGGCATATCACAGGATTTCATTCCCAAGGCTATCGGTTATTGCAATAAACTGACACTCAATTACCTGCAAAATAATTTCCAGATCTTTTTTTCGTCCATGCATTTTGCCAATCCTTTAAAATGCAGATATCGCTATAAATTAATTGGTTATGATAAAGACTGGAAATACACTGACGGAAAAACGCCTTCAGCCGCCTACAGCAACCTTGATTATAGCAGTTATCGCCTTATAGTTGAGGCCACCAATAATGACGGCATATGGAGCAAAAACCGGGTTGAAACCGATATCGCTATAACCCCGCCCTGGTGGAAATCGGGTTTTGCAAATGTGATTTACATTTTGTTGATACTATCAGCCCTTGCCGGTATTTACATATACCAGGCCCGCTGGTACCGCCTTAAAAGGGAAATTGAAGTTAACGCCATAAATGAAAAAAAACGGGAAGAAATGCACAAACAACGCGAAGAACTTTACCAGCAGCAACTAATGTTCTTCACCAATGTATCGCATGAGTTTCGTACGCCTTTAACCCTGATACTTGGGCCGCTTGAAAGTTTGATGGGCCAGAACAAAAACCCGGCATTGGATTATTCATATCAACTCATGTTCAGGAATGCTAAACGGCTTATCAACCTCATTAGCGAGCTCATGAACTTTAAGAAAGTGTCTGACAGCATTATAAAGCTACAGGTGCAGCCGCTGATTGTGAACCAGTTTTGTAAGGATATGGCCTGGGAATTTCAGAATTTGTCGGTTAGCAAAAGCATCCGCTTTGAAATGACCGATCATACCGAAAACCAGGTATCGCCCGTAACAGGCTATTTTGACGTGCAGATATTAGAAAAAATCCTCTTCAACCTTTTAAATAACTCGTTTAAGTATACGAATAGCGGCGGCAAGGTATCGTTCGATATTTTTTTTGATATGGATAAATTCAAACCGGCTTTTAATACCGGCTTTGAGCTGTTGAATAAAGATCACCGGGCAAAAAAATACATCTATTTTTGCGTAGCCGATACCGGAATAGGTATCTCCGGTGAATCTATCACCCGCATTTTTGACCGTTATTATCGTATAAGCAAAAATCATTTGGGCTCGGGCGTGGGTTTAGCGATGGTTAAAAGCCTTACTCAATTACATAAGGGAGATATTTACGTTTATAGCGAACGTTACAGGGGCACCGAAATCATTATTGGCATACCCTGGGGCGGTGAAAACTATAATGAGGCCGAAAAATCAGTTTCCAGCACCGAGGTGGAAACCCGACTTGAAGCGATAGATAACGCCATGGCGCTGCCTTTACCCGAACAGGAAAATAATGATGAACGTTCTGTTTCAAAAATGAGAAAACGCATTTTATTAGTTGAAGATAACCAGGAACTGCGAACCTTTTTAAAAACGGCCTTTGAAAACTACTACGAAGTTTATGAAGCAGGGGATGGTAACTCGGCTGTTGAAATAGCAACCGAAAAGGTGCCGGATATGATCATCAGCGATGTAATGATGCCCGGCATGAATGGCATTGAACTTTGTAAACTTGTGAAAGAGAAGTTTGAAACAAGCCACATTCCTTTTATAATTCTATCGGCTAAGGATGCTTTAGATGCTAAAATTGAAGGCATGGAATCGGGTGCCGATTTTTATTTTGCCAAACCACTCAGTGTTGATCTTTTGTTGCTAACCGTTAATAATATTTTTGATCAAAGTGAAAAACTGAAACAACGTTACGTCAAGGACTATCTTTCGGAAGCAACAGAGCTTGTACATTTGGAAAAAGACAAGGAATTTTTTCAGAAGCTTATCGCATTGATAGAAAATAACATACAGGACCCTAACCTTGACGTCGACTTTTTATGCAAGCATTTATATTTAAGCCGAACCAAACTATATCAAAAAATCAAAAGCATTTCCGATCAATCAGTAGGTGATTTTATTCGCACTATACGGTTAAAGAAAGCCGTGCAGATTATGACACACGAAGATATTACCATGAACGAGGTAGCCGATAGGATAGGCTTGCAAAGTAATTCGAATTTTTCGAGGGCATTTAAAAAAGAATACGGTAAATCGCCAATGCAATTTATGCAATCATTAAAAAAAAGCTAAGCTGGTTTGTGGCCTGTTGCATTTACCTTATAAATTTTATTTATTGGCTAAAATAAACAAGATAATTGAAGCAAAACCAAAGGTTTTAGCCAAAATGCCGGTTGAGCATTGAGACCAAAGCCTGGAGTTATTATTTTATCATTGCTACAACGCCAACGGCAGCTACCCCCCGTCTTTTTAAAAGTAGCGTCCCCGCAATAGATACTATTGCAGCTTCCAGCGCTGGGCAGCCCCACCATTCCAGCCCCACTGTACCAGTTTGTAGCCGTTTACCGATGAACTTGAATTATCAAGCACACCACTGCTTGCCTGGTTCCATATTTTGTAAGAGCCGTCAGATTGCTTATCAACCCACCAACGCTGATTGGTATTTCGGCTTGATGGATATTGAATAAGCTGCAAGCCGTTGGTAGTAGCTCCTCCCGGTACATCCAGGGCCATCCAGCTGTATTGGCTGATGATGTTCCATGAACTATCTTCGTTTTGGGTAAAATTCCATTTTTGGCTAAGCCCGCTATTTAAGCCCCACAGCACAATACCCGTTCCGCTGCCACTCTGGCTGGCGTTATCAACAGCTATGCCATTTTGATTACTTACAATAAAATGTGTACCGGCAATATCGTCGGGTATTGTGGCCGGCGTATATTGTAGCCATGCTACTGCACTTGCAAACTTGCTTGTTGCCAAACTATTATCAACCGGCGTTTGCTGATCCCAACCGTTCCAGGTGATATTATAATCGGTACGGCGGTGGCTCCAGATGGAGGTGGCATTTTGTAGCATCCAGGCATGGTAAGTGCTCCACATGCGGTTATCTCTCACAAAGTGCCCCACCCCCCGGGCAAATTCGTCGTCCCAGGTATTGAGGTAACTGGCGCTGTTGGTAATAATACCGTTGGTGGTCATGTTATTTTTAACATAATCAATAGTGCGTTTGGCATCGTTGTAATAATTTATGTTGCCGGTAATCTGATAAAGTAAATTGGCATAGTCAACAAATGTACCCTGGTTATAAACCGCCAAACCCTGGTTAACAACGTTATCACGATCTATACCTGTATATACCTGGCCTGTGGCTGAATTATATATGTGATGCCATACCCAATCATAAATCTGTATAGCTTTATCCAGATATGCCTGCTCGTGAGTACTCTGATAAATATAGCAAGCTACTTTCCCCAAACTGTTATTTGAAAGCGCCTCTTTACTTATCGACTCGCCGGCAGGTGTCATATCGGGTTGCTGCTCCCAAATGCCGCCTCCGTTATATTGTGTGTCCCAGCCACGGTTGTAGGCCATATTAAAACCATACTTGGCCTGGGTAAAAAAATTAGCGGTACCGGTAATTTGGTAGCCGCGTATCAGCGCAAGCGAAAACCAACCTATATCATCGTTCCAGCCGTCCCAGGTCCAGGGTGGAGGTGTGTTTTGCAGCCAGGTGCTACACAGGTTATTTACTAATGTTTTATGTGTGGTGCTACCGGTACGTTCATAAGCGTCCTCGGCAACCAAAATATCTAACGATGCTACCCAGGTGCCATCAGCGGCAACATCATTAATTGATTTTTTGTAATACGTTTGTCCACCTGAGTTTACTAAAAATGCGCTGTTAAACGCATTAAAAGCTGCATCGGCATTGCCTGAGTTTGCTGAACTAAAATGAACTTCATGCTTTGAATCTGCCGTTGCTTGTTTTGCCTGCGGGGCTTCTGTTTTTTTACAGGCCGGGAACATGAGCATTACGCCCGCAGTAAGCGGGATTAGGCCCCGCATGACATTGCGGTTGTTTAAATGATCTTTCTTCATAAGATTGTTTTTATAGATTGTTTAAAATTGGATTGGTTATAATAGGGCATATGGGTTGAGGTATTTGGATATGGTGGCCTGGGCAGCTGTCTCGCCTATATTGCCTGCTTTATAGGGGGGGGGTAATACTATTGTTTTTCTTAATTGCAGAAATCATTGCGATGAAAAATAATGGCAACAGCACAGCGCTACCTGGGTTTCCCAGGTAAAAAACATGTTTTTGATGTGGCGTTGTGCGTAAATTAAATTTCTGTTAACAAGCGCCAACCCTGGCATTTTTTGTTGTGGGCAGAAATGGGCTTTGTTACTAAACTTAAAACGGTAAACCCTATAGGTGGGCTATTTATTTTCCACCTATAGGGTTTCATTTTTTTAAAAGGCATTTAACTCCGCTATCTGGGTGTAAGATGCATTATAGGAAGAATTAACCGACACTTTAAAGTAACGGGCGTTTTTGAATCCGTTAGGCAAAAATTGCTTTTGCAGGTCCTTATTATTCAACAGATTAAATGTACCTGCGTCAACCCAGGCAACATTATCCAGGCTTACCTGTATATTAACCTCGTTGGGCTTACCGCCGCCATCGCCCTGCCTGCCTACAAATGACAGGCCGTGCAGCGTTTTAACCTCCTTCATATCAATAACTAAAAAATGGGGCGGCCCGGGCGATCCTCCCGACCACTGCGTGTGCCAAAAAGTGCCTGTATTGCCGTCGAGCGCAAAAATTGCCCGGCCATTATTAGGTCCTTCGCCATTAGCTTCCTGCGAAGAAAAGCCAATGATGGCCCAGTTGGCGCGGTCATAATTGGGGTAATCGTTAAAATCGGGCTGGGCTTTCAGGATGTAATAGGTAGTACGCAGGGCCTCATTTACTTTTACAGTGGTATTGGTAATACTAACAGGTAAAATATAAGTTTTTAACGCATCCATTGCTCCCGCCCCACTGGTTTTTACGCTGATAGTTAGAGGAGTGGTTGTAACCATACCTTTAGGGATAATGGCAGATGTTGCAGATAGCGTGTAGCTATCGGCGGGTAACAGCGGGTAGTGCGTATTATTAACCATGTTAAAAGTATCTGCTTTGGTTTGTATTACCGCAAAACCAACGGGGATATCGCTGCCCGGGAAATCCTGCCCTCCAAAACCGGCGCCATAAATAAGCGCCTGGGCCGTATCTGTTATTTTAAAGGTTTTAACTACCGGGCCATTTACCGCTTCGGGCATATATACACGGCTATAGCTTTCTACCGGCTGACTTGGCAATACTACATTATCCTTACAGCTCATTAAAAACATGCATTGTACTATACATGCCAGGCCAATGAATTTTAATATTTTTTTAGTTGTCATAACTTTTGTATTAAAAAATTAATGCGTTATTACCATCCGGGGTTTTGAACAATAAGCTTTGATCGATCCATATCATATTGGCTTATCGGGAACCAATACGAAGCCGGTGCCCTGAAAAGATGTTTGCTGACAACTGTACGTTTATAAAAGTCGTCGCCATCTTTGTTCATGTTCATACCATGCATATCGCCCATAACCTGCGATGCTATTTTCCAACGGCGGATATCAAACCAGCGCAATGCTTCAAAGGCCAGTTCAACACGGCGCTCCTGCCAGATGCGGGCGCGCATATCTGCCTGACTTGGAGGCAAAGGCAGGGCTGCTGTGCCATATTGCGGCACCCCCGCTCTTTCCCTAATCAGGTTTAGGTATTTAACAATATCAGGGCTGCCGGGGCTAACTTCATTTAATGCCTCGGCATAGTTAAGGTAAACCTCGCCAAGCCTAAAGAGTGCCAGCGGACGTGCCTGTTGGGCGCCGTTACCACCAGAACCCGAATTGGTTTGCGTGCCTACATTTTTGCGTACCAGGTACCCCGTTTTTGTAAAATCAGTTGGGTGACCGTTTTTGCTGTTTGGCCCACTCACAAAAAAGCTGATTGGCGACGCCGATTGCATATTGCCACCCTGAAAAACGCTGTTATTATAGGTTACCGAAGCATAAAAACGGGGTTCGCGGTTCACATACATATTATAAATTTGTACGCCGTTAACCGTAGTATAGCCTGTTTCCGAATACAACGACGATTCCTGGATAGTTTTGCCATCGCTCATAAAATAGGCATCTACCTGCTCCTGCGTTACACCTATACCATCCCAGCCCCCGGCTTGCCTTGGCATGCAATGCGTATCCCAGTTGGGCAGGCTATTGGCTTTCCGGTTAAATATTTGCTCCGAGTTCCACTGTTGTAAAAACACACCCTGGTATGATTTTACAGGGTTACCGCCAGGATCTTTATATAACTGATATAACCCCAGGTCAATAACCGCTTTAGCGGCATCAGCCGCCTTTTTCCATTTTTGCACATCATAGCTTTGGTTAATAAATGGCTTGCCATCCGCAGTTTTAAATGAGGCATAATCTGTATTGCCGTTGTATAAGGGGCTGGCAGCGTATAATAGCAGCCTTGCTTTTACGGCCAATGCCATACCAACCGTAGCACGCCCATATTGAACATCGCTTGCCTGCCCGTTATTTGAAGGTACAAGTGGCAGTACCGAAGCTGCTTTATCCAATTCGCTGCTTACATAATTTACACAATCATCATATGTACTACGGGGTAGCTGCATATCTGCGGCGCTGGCATCGGCAGGGATTTCCTTTTCGCCCACCAGTACTACCGGGCCATACTGGCGCATCAACAGAAAGTAGTAATAGGCCCGTAAAAATCTTGCTTCGGCTTTATACTGATCAATCAGTTGCTGTCCGTTCAGGGCCAGGATCTCGACATTACCATCAATATGGTTAAGGAAATATGTAGCCGCCCTAATACCGCTGTAATAATAACCCCACCTGTCAAATATGGCGTTACTGGCGCCAATGTTACCAATATTGAGATCGTAAATAATATATTTTGACCATGTTACGTCAATTTCATCGGCATTGCCCATCCAGGGGTTTTGTGTCCACTGTTCTGATTGATCGTCTACATAGCTGTATATATTAGCCAGGTACTGCTCTGATGGTCCCTTTTTTTGAAACACTTGCTCGATGGTAACACGGTCATTGGGCACCTGATCAAGATATTTTTTACAGCCACTGCTAAAAAGCAATACAACCGTTAACATTACAGCACTGTATTTTATGATAGTATTTTTCATAATTAATTATAATTGAATGATCACGATTATTTAAATGTGCATTTAATGCCCAGGTTATATGTTTTCAGTAAAGGATACTGTGCCCCTCTGCCGTCACCCAACTCTACATCCCAAAGCTTAAATCCACTTACAGTGAGCAAATTGTAGCCTATAAAATATAGGCTTAGGTTTGACATGCCCGTACGGCGCAGCCATTGTGAGCGGGCAAAATCGTAGCTTAACTGTAAGGTTTGCAGGCGCATAAAGGCGCCATTTTTTACCCACCAGGTACTATTTGCATAATTCATATTATCGTTACCATAAGTAAGGCGTGGATAAAAAGGCCGCGGGTTAGTGCTGCCAGACGTCCATCGGTCGGTGATTTGGGTAAGCAGGTTCCCGCGTTCGCCGCCCTGGCTAAACGGCTGCAGGCCGTCGCCATTTAGCGAAACATCTACATTACTGATACCTTTAAACCAGCCGGCAATAGCAAAGCCTTTATAACTAATGGTTGGCCCAAAGCCATAAACAATTTCAGGAATGCTGCCGTAACCTATCGGGCCCTGATCAAAATTATCTATCTTACCATCGCCGTTAAGGTCTTTATATTTAATATCACCCGCCTTGTTTGTTCCGGTTTGATAAGGGCTATTGGCTACGTCGGCATCGCTTTGAAAAAGACCAAGGTCGGTATATCCAAAACGCTGACCCAGTTTACGACCTATCCGCTGCTGCCAGGGGTATGGCCAGGGTGCGTTGGCATCATTTATTACCTTTGCCCTGTTCCATGTAAAATTGCCCCGGAAACCTAATTGCCAGTCGGTATTTATCCGCTTATTAATGTCGAGCGTGGCGTCGATACCCCGATTATGTACTTCGCCAAGATTGGCATAAGGCAAAGTTCTGATACCGGTATAGGTTGGCACATCGCCGCGCTGGCGAAAAATACCTGTGCGATTTTCCTGGAAAACATCGGCAGTTAAAGAAACGGCATTATCCAATGTTTTAAGTTCAATGCCAAAATTTTGTTTTTTTGCCTTTTCCCAGGTCACACTTACTGCGTAATCGCCAATGTCAAGCCCGCCGATGTTTTGGTCTGTACCATTTTGACCGTAGGAGTAACCACCGTTACCGCCTCCTACTGTCGAGATGTAGGCAAAGCGTCGGCCGCCAATGTTACTATTACCCACCACACCATATGAATACCTGAGTTTCAAAAACTGAAAGGTACCAGCCAGCGGCTTAAAAAAAGACTCCTCTGATATTACCCAACCAAGGCCAAATGAAGGAAAAAATCCAAACCTGTGGTCGGGTGCAAAAGTTTCAGAACCATTGTAGCCAAAATTTGCTTCGGCCAGGTACTTATTATTGTAAGCGTAGGTTACACGCCCTGCAAGCCCCATATAACGATATGGTATCGAACTAATAAAATCGTTTGCAAAGGCATCCTCTTTATCCGATTGATTGTATAGTATCAGCCCCGAAACGGCATGTTTGCCAAATGTGTTGGTGTAATTAATTGCAGCCTCTGTATAAAACTGGCGCGTACCACCATTGCTCCTGGAATAACCAAGAAAACTTGTGCCGACAGATGTTTTATCGAGCAATAGCTTTCCATTGGCATCACGCCCGGTAGCCAGGTAGCCATCAACGGTTTTTGTACGGCTGATGATGTGCGTGTTGTAATTATCAAAAGAATACATAGCCGTAGCCGAGAGGCCCTTAAGGATAGTGCCTAAATCCTGGGTTACCCTGATATTGCTCCACAACTGACTCCTGAATTCGTTTACATACCCACTTTGAGTAAGCAGGTTATAAGGATTGAGCACATCGCCGGTTCGGATTTGCGAATGCAAACCGTTTGAATATACCGGTGGAATTACTATTGGCGGCATAATATAGGCCGAACTCCAGATGGCGTCAACAGAACTTCCGGGGTAATTACCATTGCTTATCCATCCCGAAGCGCCAAAATCTACTTTGGTTGATTTAGTTACATTCAATGTAAGGTTTGATGTAAAGTTATACCTGTCAAACTTAATGGCCGAGTTATAGTTGGCCAGTTGATCTGTTTTGTACAAGCCGTTTTCGTTGTAATAACCAACAGACAGATAATACTGCGCGTTTTCGGATCCTCCGTTGGCATTAACCCTGGCCCGACGGTTTTGGCCCGTTTTGTTAAACAAAATTTTAAACCAATCCACATTGGGATAAAGGTCGGGGTCGGTACCGTCGGCTGTTTTCTGGATACGATCGGCAGAATATTTAGGCAGGGCATCACCGGGGTTACTGCTTTTGTAAGCTTCGTTGGCCATTTGCATATAGGTAACGCCATCGGCAAACGAAGGTATTTTTGTAAATTCGGTAATTCCCTGGTCATATTGGGCATTTATGGTTGGTTTGCCTACTTTACCTTTTTTGGTTTGGATAAGGATAACACCGTTTGCGCCACGTACGCCGTATACAGCCGTTGCCGATGCATCCTTAAGGATGCTAAAACTGCCAATGTCTTCAGGATCTACGTTAGACAGTTCCCGCTCAACACCATCAACCAACACCAGGGGGCTGCTGCTTGTGAATGTAGATATGCCCCTGATGTAGATTTCGGCATTGTCATATCCTGGCTGGCCGCTACGCTGCACACCGATAACCCCGGCAACACGGCCGGCAATCAAATCGGATAGATTAGCAACAGGCTGCTTCAATTCTTCGGCCTTTATGGTGCTTATTGCACCAATCAGGCTTACTTTTTTTTGCTGTCCGTACCCTACCACTACTACATCGTTAAGGCCGGTTGACGTTTCTTTAAGGGTTACATTAATTTGTTTGGCATTATTAACAGGAACCTCCTGCGTGGCGTAACCTATAAATGTAAAAACAAGTGTGCCGCTTCCATCGGGCACCCTAATAATATAGGTACCATCTCCACGGGTTGAGGTAACCGTTGTACCGTCTTTCAGCTTTACAGTTACGCCTGGCAGCGCTAAACCTTTTTCGTCAACAACCTTGCCGGTAACAGTTATGGGTAACACTTGGCTGCCGGCGCCCTGAGCGGGCATTTCGCCACTTGCTTTTCTTTTAACTACAATCATATTTTGAACAATTTCATAGCTTAAAGCCTGCTGCGAAAAGCATTGATCAAGCACTTTTATAAGTGGCTGATTTACGACGATTAAGCTAACAGGCCTGGCCTCTTTAAGCATCTGATTGTCGTACACAAACTCCACCCCGCTTTGGCGGTGCAGTTGTTTAAACACAGCCAGCAGAGAAGCATCCTTCACTTTCAGACTTATGTTTTGCGAATAAGTAGCGGCGCTTACCTGAAGCAATGCCGTTACCAATAAAACAAAGGAGAGTTTCATTATCAGCAAAAATTTTAATAGGATACGGGAATCCCTTTTGCACGGGAATGCAATCGAAAATTTATACATTTGGTTAAGGTTAGTAATTAATTGGTTGTAAGAAATAATCAGTTATTGATCCTTAATGCCGAAAGGTGTTTTGACCGGGAGTACTTCCACCTACTCCTGGTCTCTTTTTTTTTTAAGGATCGCTATGAAGCTTTATGTAATAGTTAATCCATAACGACTACCCTCCTTCCTTCCATTTTGAAATGAACAGATCCGGTTGCCTCAAGAGCCTTTAGCACCGCATCAATATTTTTATAGCGCGAAATAGTACCGCCAAAGTTATTTTGGCTTGTTTTATTCTTAAAAACTACATCTACGTTGTACCAGCGGCCTATTTTCATCATAATGCTTTGAATGTTTTCATTGTCAAATACAAAAAAACCATCTTTCCAGGCTACTATATCGTCGGTATTAACCTGCATCACCTCAAAACCGCGGCTATGATAATTGTATACGCCTTGCTGGCCGGGGATTAGGTTTTGGCTTCCGGCAGATGAATGCAACTTAACCCTGCCCTGTAACAAAGTTGTTTTTACATCGACATCCTCCGGATAACCCGTCACGTTAAAATGAGTACCTAAAACCTGTACATCCATGCCGTTAACCGATACCTTAAATGGCATCGCCTTGTTTTTTTCAACTTCAAAATAAGCTTCGCCAACGAGCCTAACCCGGCGTTCTTTACCGGCAAATGCCACGGGATATTTTAAAGATGAGGCCGAATTTAGCCACACTTTTGTACCATCAGACAGCACCGTTTGAAATACCCCTCCGCGAGGTATGGTGAGTGAATTGCTATCGGTATTTTTATGTATTTTTTCGCTATTATTTGCATAATACGTTAAAACACTGTCGTTTATTTTCTTAATAATAACTCCCGACACTCCCGCTATCTGGCCATTTTTGGCATCATGCAGCACAATAGACTTTCCATTGGCAAGAGTAAGATAAGCCTGGTTTTTACCCGGGCGAATGATGATAGCAATTTGATTTGGTGCTTTATCTTTTGTTAAATAATGAAATGAAAAAACACCGGTAATTATGGCAAAAAACACGGATGCGGCATACCATATCCAAGGTTGAAATATCAGCTTCTTTGTTGTCTGGTGATAGTCAATATCTGTGCTGGCTTTGATTTTTGACATAATCATTTCCTTTATCCGCCGCTCATCGCCAAGGGCGTTTTCCCATTCATTGTCCATGAGTTTTATTTCAGAATAGTAGCTTTCCAATTGCCTGATTTCTTCTTCAGAGCATTGGCCCGAAAGGAACTTTTTGTACAGTGAAATGAAATCCTGCTTCGACATTTTTTGGTTTATATAACTATAGTACGTTATTCGGCAAAAAACTCACACACATTATTTTTTTATTTTTTATTGTAGGTTTTTTAACATTTTATTCTTATTTTTAAGATACCAATATAATGCTAAATACTTCAGAAACAGATATTAATCTATGGGATTCCGTACGAAAGGACGATAAGTTGGCATTCAATATATTATTTGATCGTTACTGGATAAGCTTGTATAAAACAGCTCATTATTATCTGGAAGACCAAGAAGTTTGTGCCGAGGCTGTTAACGATGTTTTTGTAAGCATCTGGAACCGCAGAAAAGAACTTGAGATTATTTCATTCTTTAATTTCATGCAAACTTCGGTGCGTTTTCAGATCTATAAACGCCGCAAAGCGGTAAAGCTTGAAATAGTTTTTAAAGATAATCTGACCACTGATAATTTCAGCCATACCAACGACGGCGAAATGAGGATCAGGCAAAAAGAAATTGACAACGAGCTAAGTTTGTACCTTGATAAACTTCCCAAAAGATGCCAGGAAATTTTCGAGTTAAGCAGATTTGAACACCTATCAAACCAGGAGATAGCCGGCCGGCTCAACATTTCCAAGCGTTCGGTAGAAAATCAATTGGCACTGGCATTGAAACATTTAAGGATGTGTTTTAAACATACCGTCCTCCTTTTGTTTATTATCAGAAACTTATTTTAAAACATTATAACTTTAAATAATATAAATAAAAAACCCAATTGCTTTCACATACTTTTCAGATGTAAAAATGTAAGTCACACAATTGCTCTAAAAATACTATGCATTGTCAAAATTCAATAAACCACCGTTTTAAATAAGAAACATTTTATTTTATTAATGATAATTTCGATTATCAAATGCCGTCAGCGGGTGGTTATTACCAGTTGGCCGCCTTGTTTCAGCTCATTGTCGGTTATAAAATAATCTTCAATTTTATGATCTGCGTAATTAAGGCTGCCGATCTTTTTACCTGTATTCTTTTTCAAAATGGTAAACGTTTTATTGTTATCCATCTTAAGTTCTACTTTATCAAAAAGAGGAACAGAGACGATATATTGGGGATCGGCAGGTGAAAACGGATAAAAACCCATAGCATTAAACACATACCAGGACGACATTTCACCCGCGTCATCCATACCGGCATAGGCTAATTTCTGTTTCCCCATATCATAAAAATGGTTCATGATGCTATCCAGCAACACCTGCGATTTTTCCTGTTTACCAACAAAATAGTACAGGAACGGGTAACTATGATCGGGCTGGTTACCCTGGCAATATTGCCCAATAAAACCCGAAATGTTGTAAACCTCATACCCTTTCCATGGAAGGAAAAACAACGAATCCAGCTTTTTTTCGAAAGCATTATTGTTCTTATATAATCCGATAAGTCCTTTTACATCATGCGGGACAAAAAAAGACGATTGCCATGCATTGGCTTCGCGGTACATGTATTCATAATATGGGTAATAAGGATCAAAGTTTTTAACCCATTCACCATTGGCCAGCCTACCCCTCATGAAACCTGTTGAGGCATCAAATACGTTTTTGTAATTGCCTGTGCGTTTCATTAACGTGCGGAAACTACCGGTATCTTTCAATTCTTTTGCCAGCAAAGCGACGGCGTAATCATCATAAGCGTATTCAAGTGTTTTAGTGACCGCAGCTTTGGTTACAGTTTCGGTAACCGGCCGGGGTACATCAAGTTCGGCTATATAGCCCTTGGTGTTGTACTCATCCACATACTTCCTGGTACCTTCAACAGTGGCATTTTTTAACATCATGGTGTACGCTGTTTTCACATCAAAACCTCTTATGCCCCTTAGGTACGAACCCGTTATAAACACAGATGCATGGTCGCCATGAAAAAATGTTGGCATAAAGCCGCTTTTTGCCCCCTTATCGATGAGTGATTGAATAACATCGGCCGTTACTTTGGGCGAGAGCAGGCCTAACAAGATAAGTTTGTTGCGATAATCGTCCCATAACGAGGGTTCTGTGTAGTAATTGAAGCCCTTGTTTACTACGTTGCCGCCTTGATCGGTAAAATCGCCATTAATATCGCTGCGTAAGGCCGGCCATAAAAATGAGCGGTATAAACACGAATAAAACAGGCCCTTTTGACGTTCGGTACCGCCTGTAACCGTAATTTTTGAGAGTAGCTTATTCCAGGTTTCAGCGGCATCCGCCCTTACCTGGTCAAAGCTTTTACCCGGCATTTCCTTCTCCAGGTTCTCCTTTGCATTTTTCAAGCTTACAAACGAAAACCCGATCCGGATTTCAAGCGGTTTATTTTCGTTAAAAAAATTTACAACGGGCACTATTTTAGCATCTTTTCTTAACGAGTCGATCTTTTTAATCTTATGATTAGTAACAGCGTAGAAGTACATCTTTTCGCCGCATTGCTGGAAACCTGTAAACACATTGCTACCATCCTGACTTATACTCCAGCTCCGTACCCTTTCATTGGCCATGGCCAGGTCGGCAATTAACTTTTTGCTTTCGCCATGTTTAAAAGTATATTTATGGAATGCACAACGCAGGGTTGAGGTTAATTCGGCATTAATGCCATAACGCTTTAAATAAACCTGGTAATAACCGGGATGGGCCGATTCATTTTTATGATCATAGGATGATTTATAATCGTCGGCTGCTATAACACCTGTAGCAGGCAGCAAAGGAATGTTACATAAATTCCAGTGACCTTTGCTGGTATGGACAAACCCATATATCACCGTATCCTCATATTGATAGCCTGAGCCACTGTGAAACTGCGTAACCGGCGTTAGCTGCACCATGGCATTGGGAAGCGATGATCCGGGAAACACTTCGGCCCCCCAAACACGATGTGTAGGTGTAAAGCCCGCATCCTTAGCATCCCACAAAGTAGCAGTACCCAACAACGGGTTTACATATTTAACAGGCGACTGTTGTGCAAGGGTAACACATACCGAACACAAAGTTAAAATGATAAAAAGGATATGTTTCCTCATAGTTTATTACAGGCGTTATTTTCTGGCAGGTTAAGAATGTTCTAATCAATTTCTTTTTGTAAACGGGTAACGTAAGCTATATATGATAAAAACATATCATAACTGGCCGGGTTTTAAATACTGCTATACGCTTTAAAATATTTTTGCTCAATACGCTGGCAGCCATATATTAGTTATGTTATTTATCTGCTGTGTAATACAAATGAACCCATAATAGTTTCCAAAACAGTTGCAAAATCATACATTTTTATTGACATCGTGTACATTTATATCCAAACGGCGGGCAAATTCTCATTTGACATGCCTATGATCGAGCAAAGAGATATTGTCAGAGCCCGATTTAATAAAGCGTTAAAAGATTGCTAAAAAAATCTCCTCCGATTTACAAAAGCAACTCATCAACACTAATTACAAAAAGCTGCGCTGTAGCATGATCCATCAACTCAGACCCGGCAAAGGAGTTTTGTTTACTACATGCAAAGACGCAATAGCCGACAAAAACAAACATTTGGAAGAGGGTGTAGGAGGGAATCTGATCCGGGTTCTGGAAGATTTACAAAAAGCAGCGTTTAAACTTGTTCGTTTATTCTTAGAAAAGAAACTGAAGGCGACCAGGTTTTATCCAGATAATCAGCGCGGTCAAAGAGAACAATGAAAAAAAGGCGCCCAAAATGTGTTAGAAAAAGAACCAGATTATTCAGACTTTTGAAGATTCTTTATTTACAAAAAATAACACCATTTTTTTATATTGATGTTTTGTGCTCCTTAGACTATGCACAAAACACAAAAAATCGATAATCTACATTTGAAAATTTCAGGTACTTGAAATCTTGTTTTTATCTTTCAAAATCATCTCCGGAATTTTTACTTAATGGATTTAGCAAAGGGCGAAAAAAATTAAAAATTGGTTTTTCAAATGTAGAAAAACAAAAATCTAATAAAAAACTTAACACACACCCGCAATTTGCGACCAACCGTTCCCCACCATTGGCACAAACAGCACATCGGCTTAAAACTTGTACTACAATGCATCAAACGTTCCAGGCATATCTCACTTTTGCCGCCTGACCGCTTTTTCCTGCCCGGCTTTACTTTCTATTTGATCCAGGAGGGCCGTGAGTTTGTAAACATATAAAACCCCGGGCACTGCCGTTTTATCCAGGTAAGTGCTGGCATTTTCAACCATAGCTACTTTGCTAAATGTTTTGGATGAGGCCGGCCTGCGGTAAATAACATAATGGTTACCACGGTCGTTCCCCGGCCAGCTGAGCCCTACGCCTTCTGGTTTATTGGTCAGATACAGATCTGATGGCGGGGCAATAAAATCATCGGTCGGTATCATCAATTCCGTAAGCGGCGATAAGAGGCTTTGATTGGCAAAAGCATCAACTGAGCTAATACCATATTCGTAAGTTTTGCCCGGTGTAACAAGCGTATCCCTGAAGAATGGCAGGCGCTCTACTTTTGATATCACCTTAAAAAGAGGCTCTCCTTTCTCCCGCCTGAAAACAATATATCCAATCACGTTATCATAAACAGCGACGGTATTTTCCCACTGAAGATTAACAGCCTTATCGGCCCAGCGGCTTTGTACGCCGGCCGGCGATGCCACATATTGGGCCTTAAGCGGACGGATACCTACGGGTGCGGATAGGTCGCTCATATTTTGTGCCAGGTTCATTACTTGCACAGCGTATATATATTGCGTTGCACCATTGAGATATTTCATCGAGTCGCGATAAACCGTGTCACGGATAGGCGGCGAAATGACCCGCATATCCTTTGCAGAGGTGCCGCGAAGTACATAGTAGGCAAAAAGATCGAGTTCGGGGTTTTTATCCCAGCTCAGCACAATAAATCGGGTGCTATCCTGCTTGGCGGTCAGTCCGCCCGGTTTTGATGGTCGTTCCTTTTTTACCTGCATCGAGCCATTTGCAGTAGCGGTAGGCAGCATCTTAAAACCCGGATACGGCACCAGTAAAGGCCGTACCTGGTAATAATATACCATGTTGGGCAGCACTTTCCGGTCCAGGTAGTTAACGGCGTTAGGTGAAAGCGTATCTGCAACCACAAAATCCTTTTGAGCCGATCGGGATTTAAGAATCTGGATACCAGAGTAAACAGCCTGCCTCGGTAATGCGTTCCAACTCAAATAAAGCGCGTTGGTGGTATCTTTTACTTTGAAACCGCTAATAGCAGCAATACTTTTAAATGATTTGGTGAGATGACTGGTTGGATCAGAGCCCGCCCCCCTGTTGCCGGCCATATCATAAGGTTGCATATAATAGGTAAGCAATTCGCCAGGGTTTACCTTTTCAGTAAAATAAACATGCAAACTATCGTCGCGGTTATAAACTATCAAACGTTCGGCAACCACGGTGAAGCGTTTTGAGGTTGACGATTTTTTATACACCGAGGCAAAAACGGCAGGGTTTGACGCCGGAGCGGGGATGGACCATGTAAGCTGAACCACGCTATCGGCAACCAACGCCCTGTTCAATTTAAACCTGGGGAACGGCACCCGTTTTACCGCTGAAACAACTTCGGTATAAATCACCTCTGCTTTCCCGCCGGCGTCAACAGCCGAAACCCGGTACACCGTAACCGGCGAATTACCCTTCACGTCGGTATCTGTCCACATCATCCCAATGCTTTCCAAAAACTCCCTGGAAAGAAAAAAATAACCTATTTTTTGCACATCACCGCTTTGCAGGATAGCCCAGGCTTCGGCATCGTCCTTCGCTTTTACCTGGATCTTAAACTCATCAGCCAACGATGATCCCGCGCGTTTTTTAAATTCGGAATAGGAAACGGGAAAAGTTACCGTAGCCTGTTTTTTAAAGTTCCCTGTTCCGTTTTGATCTTTACTGACCTCATACCTTTTATATTTTTTGAAAATATTAAGCGATTTAGAGCCGGCATCGGGCGCGTTCACCATTACAGTTACTTGCTTATCTGATGGTAGCAGGTGGCCGCCCACTACCCCGGTTTGTATTTGCTGGGCACTTAAGCCCATGGCCGCAATTAGTAATGCTATAATTAAATTAAATCTTTTCATCAGTTTAAAATTAAGGGCATACCGAACGGTCGCCGCCTACGTGAATACCAAAATTGAGTCCTTTGCGTTGCGAGTAACCGAGGTCGACATTGGCGGTAGCGCAAACTTTGGCACCGGCGGGTGGCAGGTCCCAGCAGGTATCTATCGAATTACAGCTGGGGCTGCAATTACCTATACTAAAGTCGGCCCTGCCACCTGCAGATCCTGAAATAAACCAGCCATCCGTATCATTACGGCCACCGCGGATATCATAACAAGCCTGAAAACCGGCGCTTACGCATAAACCAATGGCGCATGCTTTGGCACCGCCCCCATATTTGCCTGATAAGCCAAGCATATAGCTATTTTCGGCAAAATTGAGCAACAGGGTTGATTTCGATTCCGTATAAAACCAAACGCTGGCGCTGGCTACATAAACATCAAAACCAATAGCCTTATTTTCGGGAATTCCGAGCGAAGCTGTACTGTTGAGGTAGATGCCCGAAAACTCGGTATTGATATACTCCGGCGCTGCATTGGCAAAATAATACGAGAGCCTGTCGGTACGGGTACGCGGATTTTTGAGGCCTATCGCCATGGCATAATCTGCCCGGGCATTGATGAGGCCTAACAGCGAAAGATCCATGCCGCATCCAAGGAACACATACTTGTCGGTACTTTTACCGCTTAACACCAAATCGCCCTGGATATGAGCTTTCAGCAATCCTTTTATCGGCTCAATATCTGAGGTGACGGCTACCGTAAAATATTGGTTAGGTATATCCAGCACCAGATCGGCATGGGCCAGGTTCAGGTAATCTGCAACCTGCAGGGTAGCGTACCCTTTAATAACCGGCCCGCTCTCAACAGATACGCCGATAGGGGCGAGTTTAACCAGCGTGCCGGTTCCTGAAAACGATACATCTCCGTTTATATCTATCTTAAATTTCTTCTCCGCGCTATTGTAATTGAAACCGCCGCCTACACGCTCAATAGTAATAACCCCAACAGGTATTACGGTGCCCATACTAAAGGCTGCCCCTACATCAATACCCCCGGTTACTTTATAGTAATGAAAATCAATCGAGGCATTTATAGGCGTGCCCGGTATTGATAATGATCCCGCGCCGTCAAAACCATTATCCTTGATACCCACCTGGATCTCTGATTTCATTACCGGGATATCGATTGTGGCACCAAGCTTACTTACCGAAGCCTCTACCCCACCGCCTGCTTTAGCTTTAAAGCGGATATCACCTGCCGTGAATTTAACCATTGGCACATCTACTGTAAATTCACCCTGTACGCCGATAAAAGGAATTTGGTCGGTAGTGTTGAACTGGATGCTTTGCACTTTGAATTGGGCAAAGGCGAAATCGGCCGAGAAATCTGTCGGCGCATCTATCATAAACCGCCCATCAGTTTGTATTTCAAAAACAGGCAAGTTGATCTCTTTAGTGATAAACGTATCAAACTTAATCTTGCCAGATCCGGCCAGTTTATAGGCCGATGAACCCGGAGCCTTACCAAAGCTAAGTGGTGTACTACCCGGCATCAGTTTTACCACATTCAGCAGGTTTAAACCCTCATCGGGGATTTTGAAGCTGCCGCCGTAAAAAATATCCTTACCAACCCGCAGGTCTGAAAAGCTCACTGTAGATGGTGCGGACTTTGGAATTTGCACGGTAATGCTGCCGCCAAAATTAAAGCCGTCTTCAGTAAACACCAGCGAGGCCAGCGAAGCTTCCCAGCTACCGATAGATAGTTTGGGCAGATCGGTAGCTACTATTTTTAATTTGCTGATCTGTAACTGCGGGTTCAGCACAAAATCTTCAATTTTTAAGTTGATGGTTTTTATAACGCCCAGGTCAGGTGTACTTACCGATCCCTGCAGGTGAATGCCTTGCTGATCAACATAACTGGCGGCAAAAGCTATTTTCGCTTTAAAGCCGTATACCTCGGCTTCCCAATCCGTCACGTCGGCATCTGGTCCCGTAAACTTCAGTTTGGTTAATGCAGATGGTACCCCGCCCGAGCTAAAAACAGGTACCTCGGGCGATGAGGTGTTATCTGGTATTAACTGCGGTATGTAACTTTTGGCCAGCAGGTAACCCCGGCTGTTTGTTACATCGGTCATATCTAACTGCAGCTTGCCCTTTATCTCTCCTTTACCACCTGTTGTACCGGTAACAACCAGGGTTTCTCCATCAGGCTTAAGTATTAGCGGTAAAAAGTTAAATACCTTGAGCGATAGTTGCGTCTCATCGGTTTGTACCTTATTTCCCTCTGGTATCGGGTTGTTTGATGCATCAAACGTAACCCGTACATTGGTAAACTTCAGCGCTATTTTATCATGGCTGCTCAATGCCGGAAAAAGCGGAGTAAGATCATTGAAGGCACCACTCACCCGGTAGGCATTGGCTCCATCGGGTATCATTTGATCAAGTGCCACCGGGAAGCCCAATAAACTGCTGATGTTTTTACCGCCGCCGTCGCCAAGCGTAAAATCAACGGTCAATGGCGAAACGCCAACTATCACATTTTTGGCTAATGATATAAAACCAGATTTTGATGCTTTAAGACTGATACTTCCGGGGGGAAGATTGGTCTCTGTGGGAGGCAGGCTGATCTGGTAACGGCCGTCGGCCCCGGTAAGGGTGTTAAGGTATGGCTGGCCTTCAACTTCAATAACAGCGCCGCTTATGTTGTGCCCAGCCGCGGTAACAACCCCGCTAACCATTGTACCTTTTACAAGCTTAATAACCTTGGTAACTTCGGTACCATCCTCAATCACGTTTACCGTCTGCTCAACAGCCACAAGACCCGATCCACCTGGCGGCATTACGCTTACTTTGGCGTGGCCACCAAAACCCTCGTAAAACCATTCGCCATTTTGTGCTACGTGCGATGTATCAAACAGGGCAATGGTAGCATTATTTACCGGCACGCCATTCGGGTCTGAAATTTTAAACCTGACCCTCCCCGTACGACGTACCAGGTTACCGCAATCACCCATATCAATAGTGCGCACGGCCGATTGAACCAGCGGGTTATTGTGAAGATTTTTTGAATAGAGGTCGGCAAATTGGATAGCCGAAGCCCTCATTTGAACATTGTTGATAATGTTCCTGTCGGTAACAGGACTGTTAATTATCGGGTTATTGGCAAATATACTTCCGGCAGCACCGGGTGTATTATTAAGTACCAGCGCATTTGTTACCTGTTTTACATCGCCTATTGCCGGTGATGTGGCGCTTGCTATTGTTGGCCCTGCAAAACCAAACATGCTTGTTTTATAAACAAATCCCCGGTTAATTGACGCCTGGATACTACGGGTTGTAAAAATATTGGCATTAAGCTGGTTAAGCTTTGCTATGTTATCGCCGGGATTAAATATCGGGTTGATAATTCGTCCGGGATTAAAAACAACTCCGGGATTCTGTAAAACAATTCCAGTGCTATTGCCCGGCGTGGGATTAGCATTAGCTTTTGGAGGTGCTGGAATCACGACATCTATGGTTTGTGAAATGTATCCCTCCTTCTCTATCATCAACTTATGGTTACCCTGGTAATAGCTTGTCTGGAAAAGCCCATCCTCGCCCGAATTGAAATAAACCGTTGAGTTAACAAAATGCAGGCGGGCATTTGGAATGGCTTGTTTGGTAGATGAAACAGCCCTGCCCACTACACTCACAATATCTGGTTTGATGCTGAATATTACTTCCCTGTTTGACCCTTTGGCCAACGCCTGAAAAGTTTGCACTGTATCGGGCGTAACTTCCAGGTCCTGAAATTCGCTGCTTACTTTAATGAGTTTTACCTTAAAGTTCCTGCCATCTTTTAGCTGGGGTAAATTTGAAATGGTAAACCGGCCAAGTGAATCGGTTTTTGCGCTGTATGGGCCATAATCGGCCGATAAAACCTTCACAAGGTTTAGTTCATCTACCTGGCTTAAAACGCTCTGCGCTACCAAATTTAACTTATTTACATCGCTTGCAACGGTACTTGAAATGGGTGTAGGTGCTAGCGGAGCTGTTAAAACAGCAGGCACCGGACGGATGGTTGCAGGGCCGTTAAGCCGTCCGCCGCTAATTGACAGCGAGTTTAGTATTAATGGCCGCGCAATAAGCCCGCTTGCAATAGGCACCTGGTTATTATTGCCACCTGTAACGAGTGCTATTTTAGAGCCTTCTCTTTTTAAATAGTCAACTACAGAACCCGTAAGTGGTGGTGGGCCAGGGTTCAATAAATCGTCCGTATTATATTCAACCTTAACTATGGCACCCGTAACAGGCACAAAACCTGTGGGGAGCGACATCCTTACTTCGCCAAATACATAAGCCGGGGTAGCTGTTAACCGGTAATCGGCCTTAACATTAAGTACCAGGTTAGATGCGAGGTAGAGGTTATGCGCTTCCAGATCGGTGGTTTTACCATTAAAACGCTGGTTATGGCTTTCAATAACCACTAAAAAACGCCCGCCATAAAATAGCTTGCCATACTTTAGTGTTCCGCCACCGGTGCCCATTTTTACACTATCAACCGAAACCTCAACCACACTACGGCCGTTTATAGTTACGGCATGTTTAGATTCAAAAGGAATATTTCCTTCCTGGTATAGGTAAGGCTCGTTTTCAAAATCAATCTTATTACGATAAATATGTACAACCGCTATCTTATCTTCCTGGCTGGCATCGGCAACATCATCTAAAGTGAGTTTGGGCGTGTAGCGCAAGGTGCGGGCAAGTAAAAGGACCTGTCCTATATCACGCATCCCCGTAGAATCGAGCTTACTTATGGGAATTTCGACAGTTTTCTGCTCAAAATTTTCAGACGTTATACTAATGATCAGTTTTGTGTATTTGGCTAAACCCATATATGAAGGATGGGTAAAATCGATAGCGAAATTACCCCCGCCATCAGTTTTACTGGTGGCTATCAACTCCTCTACCGGTGGCGGATCTAAGTTGTAGTGAAAACCGAAACTAAAATCGAACATGGAGTTTACAAAACTACTTGCCGGGAACGAATACATGCCCAGATACGAAAAGTCACTTGTGTAATTAGTGGCTTGTGTGGCCGCTGTCGTGGTCGAAAAACCGTTTGTCGTCTTCCAGTTTGGATCAACAAGGCCTTTAATGACGATATCCGTATTAGGCAGCGCGTAACGTTCTGTGGCGCTGTCAACAGCTATCGCGTCTTCGTTGTAAGAGAGGTTGGTACCTCCCGTTGTAGTCATAACAGCGCCCGCGCCCAATCCGGCTGTGGTTTGTACCGGCACATAAGGTATCAGGGTCGGATCTACCTGCGCGGCCGCGGCTATCCTGGAATCATTTAAAACATTAGGCGCATTAAATACAGGGGTTCTCAAACCCGATATTGGCCTAGAGGCGAGGCCTGGTATAGGTGCACCGGTTAATACTATTGGCTGCGCCGTGGCCTTTCCATTAGTATTGCTTGGAACCGGAATAGCAGCCGACATACCACTGACGGGTGCCGACCCGAAATATTGAGGCTCTGTTTTTTTAAACGTCCATAACAGCTTGCCTTTGATGGTGTTGGTAGCGTATTGTACCGATTGAGCTTTCTGTTTGGCTTCCTCTTTTGCTTTTAAGGTATCTATCTTTACTATCGGTGGCCCGCCGTAAATGAACGACCTGACCTCGCTGCGGCCTTTATTACGAAAGGGGGTATTATTAAAGGGGTCAAACGCTTCTACCAGCATTGCGTAACGGCGGCCGGGCGTAAGCTGCGGATCGGCAGCATTATAAATGTAAGAATTGCCTGTAACTTCCTTTTCAAAAAAGTAGGGCTGCGTGGCCGACATCAGCGCATTGCTCGGATTCCTATCACCTATCACTTCCACCATCCTGAGTTTATACCGCACCGACGACATGATTTGAGGCGACGTACCCGGCGGCGTGCTCCATTGCATCAATACGATTTGCCCTGGGGCATCTGATAACTGCGCATCTTCCATCGGTGTGATGATGGTTGGCGGCTCTAGGCTGCTTATGATAAATGTATTGCTGCAGCCTACCGGCTCATCGGGGCTTATCGGGGCATTGGTATCGTAATCAAAAGCCTGTACGCAAAAACGGTAACTCCCCTCGGGTAATCCATTTTTGTTGATGAAATCGCTTCGGGTAATGCCGGAGTATTTAACCTGGGTGTAATCAAAAAACTTACTGATATCGTTTCCGTTAAAGCTGCGGGTTTGTCCCGGATCAAGCTCAATGGCAGCGGGGCTTTTATAGTTGGGCTTTACGGCAAGTATCACGCCATTATCCCCTGTAACGGTGCCCCTGAGCTGGATGCGCTGCCTTTTAGACGATACGTTTGTAACCGCAATTACCATTAACTGCGGCTGCGACGAATAATCGGTGATTTTACGCGGATATGGCGGCAAAATCTGTATCGATACGCTGACCTGTGCTTTTAAAGGTTGCCAGGCAACACAAATAAGTAAAAATAAGAGTAGTTTTTTCATGTTTTTAAAAGCTTAGTAGATAACTTAATTCCCCGCGTGTTTCTGTAAAATTTGGTTGCAGCTGCGGCGCTGAAGTTTTTGCCTTGTTATTGGTAAGGAAAAAATTAAAGGATACCAGCTGCTTATTGGTAACCCGGTATCCCAGGCTGCCGGTACCATTGATGATAAATGTATCCTCGCCGCCAAGGGCTTTGCTGCTGGTAAAAGTGCCGCTTAAACCAGTTTGCAGTTTCTGAAAAAAAACCTTGTTAGCCCCTGCAGTTACCGACCTAAAACTGTTGCTCATGCCCTGCCCGCTTAATTTGGTGTCGGAGATATTGACATAGGCACTCAGCATTCTTTTGGTGAAGTTGATGTTATAGCTCAGCATGTATTGATTTGTTTTTATGCTGCGCGATACAGCATCGGTGCTGTAAAAAGTGTTATAATCATTTAAACTGTTACGGGTAAACGAGCCGGAGATCATGTGTATCAAATCGGTACTGATGATCATGTACCGGGGCATGACGGTAATGGTTTGGGTGGTTTGAACAATCTTAAGCGAATCGGCAAATAAAACGGTTTGGGCTTTTTGATTATCGGAGAAATTGGTATAAACCGCATCTATTGACAATGATTTGGTAATATCAATACCTGCGTTAAACGCTCCGATAATACGGTGGTTGGTTGCCCGTTTCTGATCTTTTATATTGTCGTGCTGAAAGCCCAGGCTACCGTTAAACCTTATTTTACCTTTGGCAAGATTTGCCGATGGGCTCACCGTCCAGTTTTCATAATCCGAACTGAAATAGTAGGCCCCCATGGTTTGAAAATCGGGGTCAACGCGTTTGTATTTCAGTTTGAGGCCGTAGTTCCGGCTTTTATAACCCAACCCAGCCGAAAAGGCGGTATAATATTCGGATGTACCATTTAACCCGAAAGTGGTGCGGAGCTTATTCAATAAGGTAGTGCCGCCATTATCAAGCGAAATTGGTGAATTAACGTCATTGGTATACACGCTTAAAGCGCCATCGCTTTCAAACATGAAGTACTTTAAGAAGCTGAACCGCGAAGTATAACCCATCACATCATTTCTGGCCGGGCTTATATAATTTTGCTGAGGGGTAATACCTTTGGGTTTAATGGTATCATCTTTAGCGCTCAGGTAACTCAATTCAAAAAAGTTACGGTCGGTTCCGTAACCAAGTTTAGCGGCGTATCCCTTTCTTGAAAAGGAAAACGGCACTAAAGCCTGTGTTGTGGTATCAATGGTAGTTGCCCGGTTAAGCCGGCCATACATAAAACCAACCCGCAACTTGCCCGGGTTTAGTTCAAAACCTGCCCCAAGCATGGTATGGCCGCCTAACGTATAAGGTGAAAAAGAAATATCCCTATATCCAACGTGTACAGTAACCCATTTATAAGTTGGACTAATTCCGAACTGGTTAAACGGCTGTCTGAATGATTTGTCGGACTGGCTGAAACTGAAAGACAGCGGTACATCCAGGCCATACAAACTAATTGTTGGGTTGCCCGAAAAATAGTATGTAAAAGGGGCGCGGCGATCCGGAATACCTGTTGCATTATAAAAAATACCCTGTGCCTGGATATTACCCGACAGCGTTACCGGCTTTTGACGAGAGATATTTTCAAGGTCCTGGGCATGAAGCCGGTAATGCCCGCAATAAACGAGAACTAAGAGTAATAGGCATTTTTTCATTGCAGGTTGATTGATGAACACCATTGAGGTGATGGGTTTAGTCCATGGTCAGCCAATAAGTTTATCGGTATGCTGACTTTGTAATAAGTTATCTTAATGGCCAAATGACAGGGCTGGAATAAGGGTGAAATTTTTATTGTTTACAGGTTTCATAGGTATTGGGTTTGATGTGATTTAAGGTTATTTGCCGATAGGTTACTGATAAAGCAAATTTCCGTTACAAAAAAACGTTTGCCGGTTAACAAAAACTTTCGCGGTTGTTGCAGATACATTATAGTTTGTTACATTTTTTATTCCAGTGGGCAATAATGACAGCAATCAGAGGATAAGAAGAATAGCAGTCACAGCTGCCACGCTGCCGGCTGCGACAAAATGTTCGGTCCAGTCGGGCTGTGTTAGCGACAGTAAAACAGCAGCAACAAGGGCGGTAATAATTCCGGGTACGTTTATCCCCCAATATTTTTTATCGGGCATGGCGGTAGTTATTAAGGTTTACGGGGTGGACTTATTGAATTGCTACCTTCCCGGTAATTTTTACCGGCCAGTTTTTTCCTTCTGTCGTTCACAAGGCTTACTGTGGCATATATAAATACGGCCAACATTGCCAGTATCTCCAGAACGTCTTTTTTGACAATTCCGTCCACCACGCAAATGGGGCCCAGCACGACCAGGCAAATAAGGGTTGGTTTTCTCGGCAATAGAACAGCCATGATAAATAACTTAAAAGGTTACCAAATTTGAAGGCTATATTAACTTATTGTACAACCAGGTCTGTTTCGGCGTTCAACTCATTGCCGGCTTTAACCTTGTCCCAAATGTGAACTTTAACGTGGTAGGTTTCGCCGGCAACCATTGGTTTGGCAATGGTGATATCTCCGCGAAGTTCGGAAGCTTCCGCCGGCAGATGGCCTTGGTCGCCGGCAAAAAGGTCGTCGGCTTTAAGTATCGGTGTCCCCTTTTTATTGGTCACCAGAAGCATCATCCCCGGGAAGACCTTTCCATCCTGACGCCCATAATTGTCTATCCCTAATGCTGCGATGGCGATGCGGGTATTGATTTGTACCTTATTATCGGTCATCCGCTTATTGGCCGGGTCTATCAATAATACATCCCGCACCCTAAAGCCATTGTAGCTGAAGGACAGGCCGGTAAGGAAATCTTTTTTAGTGCCTTTACTAAAGTTACACGCGGTAAGTATTAAAACGCCTGATATGAGTGGAGCAAGCAATATCATCCAGGCGGGTTTAGGAATTTTCATAAGTAGATAGGTTAAAGATTATTTGTGATTTAAACATGCATCCCCCATTACCACCAGGGATGGTAACGACGGTATAAACGTTAGCAAATAAACGTATCCGTTCAGAAAATCACTTTCGTGCATGTTGCAAATCCTTTCGGTTTTGTTACATTTTATAGCGACAGGCGACAAAATGCCTAAAGCCGCAGGCTGTTTTAAAGATCATAGGTTTCATCTGATCTACTTCCGCGCCGAGAAAAAAGATATTGTATATAGCAACTGGAATTGGCTTGCTGGTTTCCGGTTATTTGGCCGAAAGCCTTGAACCCGGCTGTGAAGTTCTAATAAATGCAAAACAACCTGACGTGTGTCTGCTTCAGAGCTGCGCAGGATCATTTCCTGTAAATGGTCATAGCGCCGGTCAATGCCGGTAGCCAAAACAACTCTTTTGACGATACCGTTCTTTTCTTCCGGGAGCACCGGCTCCAGTATTGGAGAAGGCGAACGGTACAAGAAAAGACGAATCAAAAATAATTCTTGAATGTCATGTCAAAAGTAACGAACATGGGCTTTGAGGCATCATTACCAGTTGGCCGTCACGCAGGATATCCCCTGCCAGTTAACCGTCGCTTATGCCGCCGGTTAACTGGCCATCATCGACTTACAAACATACGGTCACCGGCTCTGCGATAAAGAAAATTGGTTACGTACACCATTGTTGCCAGGGCAGGTTGTTTACCGGCCTGCATGGCCCTGTCAAAAGCTTTAACTATGTTGCTTAATTCTTTTTCAACTTAAACTTCAGCCATATTAAACGGTAATTTGCGGATGCGTTTGCCTGTCAAATCAAAAATAGCTTCTGTTAATGCTGGTGCAAAGGGCGGTAGTCCCGGCTCGCCAACACCGCCGGCATTGGCATCATTTTCCATAATGTGTACCTCTACCAAAGGCATATCGTTAATTCTTGGCATTAAATAGTTATAAAAATTCCGTTGTTCTACCAATCCATCTTTGAACGTGATTTCATGAGTAGTAGCAGCGCCAAGCGCCATAACAATAGCACCTTCTACCTGGGCATGAACAATATCGGGGTTTACGTACCAACCGCAGTCTACAACAGCCCACACCTTGTCAATTTTCACTTTTTCACCTTTCTTTTTTGATACCTTAACAATTTGGCCAACGGTGGTTCCAAAGCATTCTGTAATGGCAACCCCAAATCCGTCGCCTTTATTTTTCGCCTTCCAGCCCGAAACCTGTTCCATTTTGTCTATTAGTTTTTGTTCCCGCTCTTCGTTTAAATAGCCTCGTCTAAAATCAAGCGGATCCTTACCGGCAAGGTGGGCCATTTCGTTCAAAAAACTTTCATAAGCAAAGCCGTTGGTTGATGCGTATACAGATCGCCACCAGATATTTGGGATAGGTGTTTCAAACGGTACATCTGCGAAGCTAATGTCTTTTATGCTTTTATAGTATGGGGCCAGGAAACCTTCGGTAGTACTGCGGTTGGCCTTATCCTTCGGCCCTCCCTGCCAGTGCGCTGTGTTTTGCCCGGCCATCCTGAACTTTAAAGCGCTTAATTGCCCGTTTTTGACCGCGCCCTGGCAACGATATGATATCCCGGCCCTATAAGGGCCTTGCGTCATATCGTCTTCCCTGGTCCAAACTACCTGCACAGGTGTCCCCGTTTCTTTCGAGATCAGGCAAGCCTCATGAGGATAATCCATGAATGCCTTTCGCCCGAAACCGCCGCCTAAAAAGGTCATATTAACAATCACTTTTTCTTTCGGCAGCTTAAACTGTGCGCACATGTAATCCTGCACCCATTCGGGTGCCTGTATCGGCCCCCATATTTCCAGCTTATCCGGCTGGTAAAAAGCAACACAATTCAGTGGTTCCATGGCGCTGTGCGATTGGTATGGCGTTTCATAAACCAGGTCCAGCTTTTGGGTCGCTGTACTTAATATCGCATCCGGGTCGCCCTGTTTTCTTGCGGATAAACCCTCCTCATTATTGATGAGCTCCTTTTGTTTTTTATAAATATCGGGGGTGTTCACATGCTCAAACCCGCTGTCGTCCCATTCAATGGTTAAAGCTTTGCGGCCCTGTATGGCGGCCCAGGTGCTATCGGCCACCACCGCAACACCATCCCTGAAAGTTTGAAAAACGCCTGTTTGTATTTTAAATACTTTTTTAACCCCCGGAACTTTTAATGCCGCACTGGGATCAAATGATTTGAGTGTTCCGCGTAAGCGTGGGTTGCGCTCTACCACGGCATATAGCATGCCCGGAAGTTTAAAATCTAACCCGAAAACGGCTGTGCCGTTGGTTTTTAATGGAGTGTCCTGCCTGTGCAGCGGTTTGCCTATCTGTTTGTAATCGGAGCGTTTTTTCAATACAACCTCTTTAGGGGCTTCCAACTTAGATGCTGCCTCCACCAGTTCGCCATAATGAGATTTCTTTCCCGTCGGACGATGGATCACATGCCCGGCTTCGGCATAACATTCCGTTGCCGGTACATTCCATTTAGCGGCTGCTGCCGTTATCAGCATCTCGCGTGCTGATGCACCTAATTTCAATAAATTCTTGTACGAACCACGAATGGTAGAGCTGCCACCCGTTACCTGGTTGCCGTATTTTTGACGATCGCCCTGCGCGAAGCGTATGTTTACATCATTCAAATTAACTTCCAGTTCTTCTGCCACAATCTGCGGAACGGATTGGTAAGCACCCTGGCCCATCTCGGCCCGGTGGCTGAAAATCGTAACCTTGCCATTCGTGTCGATATGTATCCAGGCATTCATCTCTATATCCGAAGCCACCGCCGAATCTGCGGCAGCAACCTTAGCTTCTTCGGCGCCCGACGGAAAATACAGGCCAACAAGCAAAGCTGTTCCGGTAAGGCCTGCCGCCCTTAAAAAGTTTCTTCTTGATATGTTACTCACACTCATGGCATTCTGGTTAAGTGGTTAGGCTGTCAATTACTTCTTTGGTGCATATGCCCCGGTGGTAAGCCAGGTTATCCATGCTTTTTTAAATGCTGCGTGGCTCATGGGCGGCAGGGTACGGCCTTCGCCGGGGTTCCAGCCACTTAAAACTAAACCGTCATCGGCATGTGCAATCAGCTTTTTCATATCCTTATGGCCATTTTGCTTTGGATCAATAAGTTGTTTGGCCAATTGCCGCGGGCTCCTGCCCTGGAATATCATTTTCATATCGGCCGGGGGCAAATGCCAGTTGGGGTTGCCCGGAGGTGTATGCAATCCTGGTGTGTTTGTTGGCTGGTGGCAGTTAGCGCATTTCATAGCATAAACACCCTTGCCATCAACTCCCCTTTGGGGCGACATGGTATGCAGGTGACTGTCGTCGCCCTGCAAAGGAATATTGCCCGAGGGGTGACAGTTCATACACCGGGCGCTCATCAAAACGCTGTAAACCTGCTTAAACGCCTTAATCGATGCCACACTATCTTTCCTGATAACGATTGGTGTGGCCCCTGTTTTTTCGGGTTCGGAGTTTAGCCCGAAAGCCATGATAACTATGGCAGATAACAATACGCCAACTACAGCAAAGGCTTTTGCGACGCTTGTATAACGAGGCTTATTTTTTAATTGTTTCTTCATTTGCTGGCGCTCTCCTTTCTCTGCAATTCTGCAGCTGTATGAATAGCTTTGCGGATACGCTGATAGGTGCCGCATCGGCAAATATTACCGGCCATGGCTGCATCAATATCGGCATCGCTCGGGTTGTTATTTTCGCGCAGCAACACCGCTGCCGACATGATTTGCCCCGAATGGCAGTAACCGCATTGCGGCACCTGCTCCTGGTTCCAGGCAAGTTGGGCGGGATGATCATTATTTTTAGAAAGACCTTCAATGGTTACCACTTTTTGACCTTCGGCCCGGCTTACTTTGGTTACGCACGACCGAACCGCTTCGCCATTGAGGTGGACAACGCAGGCACCGCACTGTGCCACGCCGCAACCAAATTTTGTACCAGTGAGGCCAATAATATCCCGTATTACCCACAACAGCGGCATATTAGGATCTGCCTCAATCTGATGCGATGTTCCGTTTACATTAATGTTGATCATAGCATTTATAATTGGTATTAAATATTAAAGCTTCGACTGCTATTTTTAGATATTGCAAAAATATCAAAAAAGCGTCCCGGTATCTCACCCCCGGAACGCCATTACCTTTAGGTAATCAACTAAATCACCAATTTCATGCTGGTGATGCCTTTGGCGCTTTCCGGAAGCACACTAATGTCGTGTCAACGATAAATTGACGGATTGTCTTTAGTCCAAAGTCTTAAGTTCTAAGTCGAAAAAAGAAAAATTCAACTTTAGACTTACGACTTCATACTGTTGACTTAACACTAATATATATAACTTTAATAAGTATTCAATTCAATGAACGGTATTCATGGGGTGTTTGACCCACCTGTTTTTTAAACAATCGTGTAAAGTGCTGCGGGTATTTAAAACCTAACTCATAAGCAACCTGGTTTACGGTTTTTTCGCCGTCGAAGATCTTTTCTTTGGCAAGGTCAATAAGTTTAAATTGGATATACTCCTGCGCGGTTTTGCCCGTTTCTTTCTTCACAAGATCGCCAAAGTAATTTGGTGATAAATTTAGTGCTTCTGCACAATAAGCAACCGATGGCAGGCCAACTGTTTGAGGTTTTTCTGAAGAAAAATAACTATTCAATAGCTTTTCGAACTTTTCAATGGTACCCTTATACACGTGGTCGCGGGTGATGAACTGCCTGTCGTAAAAGCGAACGCTGTAATCCAAAAACAATTCAATATTAGATACAATTAACCTCTTGCTGTGTTTATCAATACCCCGTTCCAGTTCGTAGTTTATTTTTGAGAAGCAATCCAGTACGATACTTCGTTCCTTTTCAGATAAATGCAGCGCTTCGTTTGATTGGTAGCTGAAAAAGTTATAGTCCTGAATATGTTTTCCCAACGATGTACCATGAATTAAATCTGCATCAAAAGCCAGTACATGGCCTTTGGGCTGGTAGTACTCGCCATTGCTGTTTACCCCAGCCACTTGTCCCGGCGCCATAAAAACCAATGTACCCTCCTGGTAATCATAGGTATTACGACCATAAACCAGGTCGCCGCATTTAACATCTTTTAAAAATACGATGTAAAAGCCAAAATACATTTGTGAGCCTTGCCGCGGGGCAGCCTTTGACAGGTCGACCACGCTAACCAATGGGTGCCTGGTTTCATTGTTATTAAATGCATTGTATTCGCTAATCGTATTAAAACGCCGCATGCTGTCCATAATCAATTCTTTTAATTCGAATTTACATTATTAATCAGTGCATTAATCATACCAGCGTGCAAATCAGTAATAATGGTAGAAACATCCGTAATCTGTATCCTATCCCCATAAATAAAAGGTTACACTTTTGTATTGCGATCAATACGCGGTAACTGTGTTTTAGCGCCTCGGTGCTTAACAACTGTACACTGGAACACATCAATTAAACCAAATAAATTATGAAAAAAATCCTGGTAGCACTTACGCTTCTTATTGCCCTTTCGGCGCGCGCTCAACAAACAGCAGGTACAGCAGCGGTGCCAACGGTTCGCACAGCTTCGGGCGTTTTGCGCGGTGCAACCGAAGGTGAAGTTTCTATTTTCAAGGGGATTCCCTATGCGGCCGCGCCCGTAGGCGAATTCCGCTGGCGCCCTCCACAGCCATTATCTGCGTGGAAGGGTGAACGTGATGCCACTAAGTTTGGGGCAGACCCGGCGCAAATGGGCTGGCCCCGTAACGGCAATAAAATTTCAACAACATCTGCTGAAGACTGCCTGTATTTAAATATATGGAAACCTGCAAACGCTAAGCAAGGCGCTAAACTACCTGTAATGGTTTGGATTTATGGCGGAGCATTTGTATTTGGCAGCGGCGCTCAGCCAGATTATTCAGGCGTACAGTTTGCAAAACAAGGAGTAATATTAATCACCTTTAACTACCGCGTTGGGCGCCTCGGCTTTTTCGCCTTCCCGGCACTTAGTGCCGAACATCCTAACGAACCTAAAGGAAACTATGCGTTTATGGATCAAATAGCGGCCTTGAAATGGGTGCAGCAAAACATTGCGGCGTTTGGCGGCGACGCTAAGAACGTTACTATTTTCGGCGAATCTGCCGGGGGCGTTTCTGTACAGTCATTGCTAACCATTCCATCTGCAAAAGGCTTATTTCAAAAGGCGATAGTAGAATCAGGCGGCGGTCGCGATGGCGTGCTTACCGGGCGGCCAATTAATAAAGAAAATGCTGACAAATACTATCCTGTTTCGGCCGAAACAATAGGTATAAACTTTGCAAAAAAGCATGGCATTACTGGTACAGATGCTACAGCATTAGCCAGCCTGCGTCGGCTTAGTATAGAGGATGTTGTAGATGGCGGCCAGGAAACTGACGGACAAGGCGGAGCGCCTATCTATCCGGGGCCTATACTGGATGGCAGGTTAGTTGTTGAAACCGCGCAAAGCGCATACAACGCAGGCCGGGGAGCAAAAGTGCCGTTGATGATAGGATCCAACAGTGCAGAAGTACCCGCAGGTTTTGTAAACGCTGCTTCAAAAGATGAACTCTTGAGTTTGTTTGGCAGTATGAAGGATGATGCAAAAGCGGCATACGATCCCGACGGCAACACCGATTTAGCAAAAATGCTTACCTTGGTAAATACTGATAAAGTATGGGCCGAGCCCGCCCGTTTTACCGCAAGGGCTTTTGCCGCCAAAGGCGCCCCTGCTTACATCTATTTGTTTTCATACATATCGCCTTCGGCACAGCAGTGGATGAAATACGGTGCCGCGCATGCATCTGAAATTGGGTATGTATTCAATAATTTAACAAGCAGGAACGGGGCCGTAATAGCGGCTAAAGATATGGAGGTGGCCAAAATGATGAACACCTATTGGGCAAACTTTGCCAAAACGGGCGATCCAAATGGAGGTAGCCTGGCCAAATGGCCGGCATATGACCCTCAAAAGAATGAACTGTTAGAGATACAGGCAGATGGATCTGCCGAAGGAAAATCCGATCCTAAGAAAGTGAGATTGGACGTGATTGAAAAAGCCGTTACATCGGGAAATCTTCACTAACCTGCTATCCGTTTTTGCCAAACCTGTAAAAATGGTAGATGATACCGTAATCTGTATCCCATTCCGGCGAATAAAAGGAATGACCTTTGTATTATAATGTATATGACAATGCAAAAAGTAAAATTAAATAACGGTATAGAAATGCCAATTTTAGGATTTGGCGTTTTCCAGGTAACCGACCTGGCAGAATGTGAAAGAAGTGTGTTAGACGCTATTGAAACCGGCTACAGGTTAATTGATACCGCGCAATCGTATATGAATGAAGAAGCCGTGGGCAAAGCCATTAAGCGCAGCGGTGTGGCCAGGGAAGAGTTGTTTATTACTACCAAACTGTGGATACAATCAAACGGTTATGAAGGCGCTAAAAATGCTTTTGAAGCATCGTTAAAAAAGCTGCAGTTGGATTACCTTGACCTTTACTTAATTCACCAGCCTTACGGCGATGTATATGGCGAATGGCGCGCCATGGAAGATTTGTACAAAGAAGGCAAGATACGGGCAATCGGCGTAAGCAACTTTCAGCCCGACAGGTTGATTGACCTGATTATCAACAACGAAATTGTGCCGGCTGTTAACCAGGTAGAAACGCACCCGTTTCACCAGCAAATTGATGCGCAGCAATTCATGATCGATAACAACGTGCAGATAGAATCATGGGGCCCTTTTGCCGAAGGCAAGAATGATATGTTTAAAAATGAGCTACTGCAGGCCATTGGTAACAAATACAATAAATCAATTGCCCAGGTAGTACTGCGCTGGCTTACCCAAAGGGGTGTGGTAGCTATTCCTAAATCGGTACGCAAGGAGCGCATGGCCGAAAACCTAAACAGCCTTGACTTTGAGCTTACAACCGATGAAATGGATAAAATTAAAACATTGGATACCAACGCCAGCAGCTTCTTCGATCACCGCGATCCTAAAATGGTAAAATGGCTGGGCGAGCGAAAATTGAATAACTAAAATTAAACCTATGAAAATTCAACGTATTGGCTCTAAGCCTTCAGGAAAAGGGCCTGCCGAATATTTTACCGGCACTGTAAGAATTGATCCGCTGAACGAACCACCCGCGCCTGCCCGTGTATCGATGGCGCTGGTGACATTTGAACCGGGCGCGCGTACTGCCTGGCATACGCATCCGTTCGGCCAAACACTTATTGTTACCACAGGAGCTGGCTGGGCGCAGCGCGAGGGCGGCGTCAAAGAAAATATCTTTCCTGGCGATGTGGTTTACTTTGAGCCGAACGAGAAGCATTGGCACAGCGCGACTGCCACCACGGCGATGAGTCATATTGCTGTACAGGAAAAAGAGAATGGTTCACCGGTAGATTGGCTGGAGCAGGTTATTGACGAGGACTACAATGGTTAAACAACTGAACATGAAAAAGCGACAATTAGGAAATAGTGGGTTGGAAGTTTCAGCCCTTGGATTGGGTTGCATGGGACTGAGTTTTGGCTACGGCCCTGCAACAGAAAAACAAGAAGCAATTAAATTAATACGCGCCGCGTTTGAGCGCGGTGTTACTTTTTTTGATACAGCGGAGGCATACGGACCTTTTACTAATGAAGAACTGTTGGGTGAGGCCCTGGAGCCTTTTCGCGGCCAGGTGGTTATTGCCACCAAATTCGGCTTTAAAGACGGCAAACCGCCCCTTGGTTTAGACAGCCGGCCGGAGCATATCCGTGAGGTTGCAGAAGCCGCGCTAAAACGCCTGAAAACAGACCATATCGACCTGTTTTATCAACATCGGGTTGACCCAAATGTGCCGATAGAAGATGTTGCCGGAACAGTTAAAGATTTGATTGCCGAAGGTAAGGTTAAACACTTTGGTCTATCGGAAGCCGGCGCTGGTTCTATCCGCAAAGCGCATGCAGTACAACCTGTTGCTGCACTGCAAAGTGAATATTCGCTTTGGTGGCGCGAACCTGAGCAGGATATATTACCTGTGCTTGAAGAACTGGGTATTGGTTTTGTGCCTTTTAGCCCGCTGGGTAAAGGTTTTTTAACCGGTGCAATTAACGGGAGCACCATATTTGATAAAAGCGATTACAGGAACACGGTTCCTCGTTTTTCGGAAGAAAACCGAAAGGCGAACCAGGCGTTGGTTGACGTGCTTGGCCATATTGCCGAAGATAAAAACGCAACGTCAGCCCAAATTGCGTTGGCTTGGTTACTTTCGCAAAAGCCCTGGATAGTTCCCATCCCGGGTACCACAAAAATACACCGTTTGGAAGAGAATTTGGGCGCTGCTGATATTCAGCTATCTGCCAACGATCTCCTTGAGATTAGCAATAGCCTGTCGCAAATCGAAGTGCACGGCCATCGTTATTCCGCACAAGGACAGCAAATGGTTAACCGTTAAAATAATTAATATGAAAAAAGTACTGCTTATTACCTGTGCATTATTTACCGGGCTTATAACGCGGGTAGCAGCGCAAACATCACCCATATTTCCAAAGGGCGAAATTGCGACAGTTAATAATCATACCGGAACAGTTTGGCTTACCGAACTTAACAAGGCCGATAGTACTATTGATATTAATGTAGCTAATGCAACTTTTGCGCCGGGTGCAAAACTCGATTGGCACATCCATCCCGCCGGGCAAATCCTGATGATCACCGAAGGAACAGGTTATTACCAGGAAAAAGACAAGCCTATACAGGTTGTTCATAAAGGCGATGTTATTAAATGCGCTCCGGGTGTGGCGCACTGGCACGGCGCAGCACCCAATAGTTCGTTTACCTATATCGCGGTAAGTACAAACAGCGCCAAAAATAAAACCGTTTGGCTGCAAAGGGTAACCGAAGCCGAGTACAACAGCGCACATTAATTTTTTTATAAACACATCAAATATTAAAACCAAAATCATGAAAGTAACCATTATCGCACTATTCCTGTGTATTACCGGTGTGCAGCTCTCTCACGCTCAGGCCAAATTGCCCGGTGCGGCATCAACAACCACAACCAAAGATGAACAAGAACTACTTGACCTTTCGAAAACGAAATGGACGTGGATGGCCGATAAAAATGTAGATGCATTAACCGGACTATTTGCCGAAAATTGTGTATTTGTGCACATGGGCGGAAGCTGGGGTAAAACCCAGGAACTGAATACCATTAAGGGCGGCTTCATCTGGTATAAACAAGCCGAAGTTTACGGGGCATCAGTAAATATTTTTGGTAATACAGCCATCCTGTTAAACGATATCGATTTGCTGGCAGTAGTGGGTGGTAACGAGGTTGTGCATGCGTTTATGGTAACCGAGGTGTACATTAAAGAAAACGGAAAATGGAAAATGGGCTCGCTTACTTTTTCAACGTTGATAAGGCCGGTTAAAATGAAAACTAACATAGCGCAACCGGCACAGCCACAACACTAACTTAATCTGTAATATATGAATCGTCGTGATCTCCTAAAAACCGGCCTAACAATAGCTGGAGGCTCCTTGCTGGCTTCAAAGGCAAGTGCCCGGGTATTGACGCAAGCAGATATCAATCAAAACGATTTGACAAACGTCGCTATCGGGGGGCACCGCAAGCTTGGCGGCAAGCTGGAAGTTTCGAATATTGGTTTGGGGGTACAAAATATGAGCCGGACCTATCAAACTACCATCCCTTCCCGGCCCGAGATGATCAAAATTATCCGGAAAGCGTTTGACAGCGGTGTCACATTATTTGATACAGCAGAAGCCTACGGACCTTTTGAATGTGAGCGGATACTCGGCGAAGCCACAGCATCATTTCGAAATAAAATTGTTATCGAAACAAAGTTTGGCTGGAACATCGACCAAAAAACCGGCCAGCGACTGCCGGGTTTGAACAGCCGGCCCGAACATGTCAAGGAAGTGGTTGAAGGAATGCTAAAACGGTTGCGCACTGATCGCATCGATTTATTATACCAACACCGTGTAGATCCGGCTATCCCGATCGAAGATGTTGTTGGTGCAATTAAAGATTTGATTACCCAGGGCAAAGTGCTGCATTACGGCCTTTCCGAACCTGGGCCACAAACCGTACGCCGGGCACATGCCATACATCCGGTTACGGCCATTCAAAACGAATATTCGCTGCTATGGCGCGGACCGGAAGAAGTAATTATTCCGCTTTGCCAGGAATTGGGCATTGGCTTTGTTTGCTGGAGCCCGCTTGGAGTAGGCTTTTTGACCTGTGCTATCGATGAAAATACTGGTTTTGCACCGGGCGACATCCGGGGAATGGAAACCAGGTTTTCACGTGAGAACTTGCCCAGCAATATGGCACTTGTTAAACTGCTGCAAAATTGGGCAGCACGCAAGCAGGCTACTCCTGGCCAGGTATCGCTGGCATGGCTTTTGGAACAGCAGCCCTGGATAGTGCCTATTCCTGGAACCACCCAGATGGCGCATATGCTGGAAAACATTGGCGCAAATGATGTGAAATTTACGGCAGATGAGTTAAAACAGTTCAACCAGGAGGCATCAGCCATTGCTATTAAGGGTTTACGCTTGCCGCAATTTGTTTTGAACCTCTCAAATGTTGAAGCAGCCGTAAAACAGTAAAAAAACTTATGCCTATGGAAAAAGTGAAGCTCATTTGTATAATGGCAACCATTGCTTTCGGTAGCATTGCGGGATGTTCAAAGGCTCAAAAAGCTACTGGTAACCCAACGGGTAAAGCACCTGTCAGCGTTACCGATGGTTATAAAAAAATACTCATCGTGTATTTGTCGCGCACCAATAATACCAGGGCCATTGCTCAAATCATTCAGCGGCAAGCCGGCGGAAAACTTGTTGCTTTGGAATTGGTTAATCCTTATCCCGAAAACTACCAGGCCATCGTTGCCCAGGTGGTTCGGGAAAACGAATCGGGGTTTTTACCTCCGCTTAAAACCAGGATAGATAGCATAGCCACCTATGACCTGGTGTTTGTTGGCTTCCCGACCTGGGGCATGCAACTGCCGCCGCCGATGAAAAGCTTTTTAAAACAATATGATTTGAGCGGCAAAACCGTCGTGCCTTTCAATACCAATGCCGGTTATGGTATCGGCAGTACGTTTGAAACCGTTAAAGGCCTTTGTCCCAACAGCACTGTGCTGGATGGTTTTACCATTAAGGGAGGAATAGAGCGGGATGGTATATTATTCGTGATGCAAGGTGCAAAAGAGAAACAAGCCCAGGCAGAAATTCAAACATGGTTAAAAAAGCTAAACATCATTAAGTAATATGAGCAGCACTTTTAAACTAACCGTTTATGTATGCCTGGCATTGGCCGTAAGCGCAAGTTCAATTGCTTATGGCCAGCAAAAAGATCCAGGCGGGCAACCTTTATCGTTAAAACAAGAGGCGATTGTCCCTATCTCAGCATATGCCGCTAAAGGAGACCAGGTTAATTTGAGGAGCGCTTTAGGAAAAGGTTTGGAGGCAGGCCTGACAATCAATGAGATCAAAGAGATTTTGGTGCAGTTATATGCTTATGCAGGTTTCCCAAGAAGTTTAAATGCGATCAATACCTTCCAAACCGTGGTCAATGAAAGGAAACTAAAAGGAAAAATTGATATAGAGGGCAGGAAACCGTCAAAAATAGATTACGGCGATCCAAAGTATAAATTCGGAAAAGGTGTCCAGGCGAAGCTGACGGGCAGGTCCGCCAATTCCACCCAAGATTTTGTTCCGGTTATCGATACCTTTTTAAAGGAACACCTGTTCGCTGATATTTTTGGCAGAGATAATCTCGATTATCAAAGTCGCGAGATTGCTACAATTTCTATTTTAGCTGCCATTCGTGGTGCCGATGGACAGCTTCGCAGCCATTTAAGTGTAGGACAGAACACGGGTTTAACAGAAAGGCAGTTACGGGGAATTGCCGCTAAATTATCAGCAGAGATTGACCGGAATGCAGGTAGTTCTGCATCGGAAATTTTAAACGGCATGTATGGTTCCACAGGAAGCGCCGTTACGCCCGCTTCAGAGCAGGCGATAGTTTCTGAGCCCACATTTTCAAAGGGGGACAAAGTCTTGGGTAATAATTTCACCGGGGATGTCTGGGTAAACATGCTCACCAGCGTAGGCCCCTCTACCAGCACTTCGGTGGGTAACGTTACCTTTGCTCCCAAAGCAAGGTCAAACTGGCATCTTCATCCTTCGGGGCAAATACTGCTGATTACAGATGGTGTTGGTTATTACCAGGAAAAGAGCCAGCCCATTCGTTTAGTACATAAAGGGGATGTTATTAAATGCCCCGCTAATGTCGCTCATTGGCACGGCGCCTCTCCGGATAGGTCCTTGTCACACATCGCCTTGAGTCCAGATAAAGGCAAGGGGGCAGTAGTTTGGTTGGAAAAAGTTACAGATGAGGAATATAACAAGCTGAACAAGTAGCCTTAACAAACTGTACGATAGGATATTCCGGGAGTTTTGACAAAGTTATTTAGCGTCCTACGTCTAATGGTTTGTATAAGATGATGATATTCATCCCGGGCTAATTTACTTTTGTGCTGTTACTTTTATTTCCCCATACTTTCCGGCATGAAAATCCCGGTAAGCAGTTGTTATTTCTGATTGCGAATTCATTACAAACGGACCTTCTGCTACCACAGGTTCTGTATATTCTTCACCGCCAAATAACAGGACATCGATGGTTGTTAAAGAATTGTTTTTTATTTCAATTTCGCCGGCCGCTTTGTCGAACTCAATAAATTCACCTGCCTGAAACTCAGTGTCGTTTAGCATCGCGTTTTGCATGGGTAAAAAGGCTGCAACTTCTGTTTCACTTTCCATTGTTAGTGAAAACTGTGCTCCTGCTTTTAATTGAATATGATACAAAAACTGCCTGGAATAATTGGGAATCTTCGAACTCAATTCCTGATAGTTGCCAACAATTACTTTTATCCAGCCATCATGATCAGGTAATGCTTTTTGGGGGAATTCATTGGCTTGTAAAGCGATATGAGCAGGCTTTTCGGCTTTATTTTTTGCAGGTAAATTTATCCAAAATTGAAAACCCTGGATAAATTTGCTCTCTGTTTGGGAGTCGTAATTTAAATTTTCATCGTGAATTATTCCATTACCTGCTTTCATCCACTGTGCGCCTCCCGAACGAATTATCGCCTCATTTCCGGCACTGTCAAAATGCTCTACTTCGCCCTGAAGAATGTAAGTTAATGTTGCAATGCCCCGGTGTGGGTGGACTCCCATACCATTTTGGGTTATGGTTTCTTTAACAACCGGGCGAACATAATCGAGAAATACAAAGGGACCCACCTTGTTAGCGTATCGATTAGGCAACATTCGTTGGATTGATAGCGGACCTACTGTAGCATTATTCCCTTTTGTTGAGAAACTCGTTTTCTTTTTCATCAGAATATAATTTGTTTTTTATTGGCACTCAAGAAGGCTTCGCCGTTTTAAATGGAGATGAAGCTATCATGAGCTATACTCATTTTATTTTTGAGTGGAGCTCATGATAGTTTCATTTGCTTAACTGTTTTGGCTTAACCATTCCTGGAGCGGCACAAATTTGTGGGTGGCAGTTTCTTTTGCCAGTTCAATTCGTGACGCTGAATCTGGTCCCATGTACGTGTGTTTTTCAAAATACCCAAACATCTCTGCCAGCTCCTTTGCTCCTTCAAAAAAAGTTGAAAATATTTCGGCTGGTACTTGTGAAAAGGTATACGCTTGGCCATTGGCTTTATAGGCTTCTATGATATCGTTAAAACTGTACAACCCGGTTGCCAGGGCAAGATAATTACCGTTTCCAACTTTTTCGGGCTGCAAAAATGCACCGGCTACTACTTTTCCCAGGTCATTAATATCCGACATGTGAATCGCTTTTTTTGTTGGGTCAATCGGTAGTGTCCAGCCGGTTGTGCCATCTTGTTTGGGTTGTGGCCCCAACATCCCTACAAGATTTTGAAAATAAAACGGCGGCTGAACAAATGTTGCATATTTGAATCCTGCACTTTTTACCAATTCATCCACCTTTGCCTTTAAAGTAAAATGCGGCACTTCAAACCCTGCCTCACTAATGAGCTCCACATCCGGAAGCGTTGACCAAATAAAATGTTGCACCCCCGTTGCTTTTGCTGCTTCAATGGCATTTTTACCCTGGGTAATTTCGTCGGCACCTTCCCAAAAGTTGGTTACCACAAATACGCCGTACGCATTTGTAAAAGCGTCTTTTAAGGATTGCAAGTCTTTTAAATCTGCATAAACTGCTTCATTTGCCTTGCCTGTATATGTTTCCGGGTTACGGGTTATTGCTTTTACATTAAATGTGCCTTCATTTACAAGGGCATTTACAATACCCTTACCTTGTGCACCTGTTGCTCCAATTACTACTATTGTTTGCTTTTTCATCTGTTTGTTTTATGATGTAAAATTGCAGCAACAGCACACCCCGAAACGATGAGAAATGATAAAAAAAAGCGTTGATAAATATCAACGCTTTTGTAAAATCAAAAATTAAAACAGAAGTTATTTACTTGCTTGTTTTCTGATTCTGCTTAAAGTTTCTTTTGTTATGCCCAAAAAAGAGGCAATGAGGTGCTGGGGGAATCGTTGAATAAATTGAGGGTGATTAGCGGCAAATTCTTCATAGCGTTTTTCTGCTGTATTACTAATGGTAGAATTCAATCTTCGCTGAGAAACAATGAAACTTCTTTGGTCCATTAACCTTGTCATTTGTCCAAATGAAGGTACTTTTTCTATCAGATCCAACATGTCTGCCACTGTAGCAATGAGTAGTTCGGTATCTTCCCAGGCATCGATATTATATCTTGATGGTGTAAGCATGATAGCACTTTCACGGTCGCTTGCCCAATAATTTTCAATATATAACTGTACAATATGTTCCACACCTTTGTCATCTACGCTATATTGCCGCATAGCACCTTTTACAATAAAACCAACGTATTTACACACATTGCCTTCTTCCAAAAAGTATTGCTTTTTTCTGAGCTTTTTGGGGTGGAAAGCAGCTATAATTAACGCTTCTTCATCACTTGTAAGTGGCAATGTAGCGTATCGCCTGATGTAGTCTAAAAGCTTGCTGTGCATTGATTTTGATTATTAAACTAACCCAAGGCAAAGATATAAAGAATGTTATGTGTTAGTTTGCACGTATAAGGATACATTAACCTCATTAAGCGCATGGTTAGTTTGATTAAATACCAAAGCCAGCAAGTGTAGTTGTATAATTGCAATTATATCTAAAAATATATTTAACAAATTGTCTTGCGCATTTTTTTAAACTTAGGGCGCGTAATTACATATAGCCTCCCCGGAATATCGAATTATTTAGTTGAATATCTTGTTTCACGATATTCTTTAGGAGCATATCCCATTGTTTTGGTAAAAAGTCTCGAAAAATAAAATGGATCATCTATCCCAACTTTAAACGCAATTTCATTTATCCTCAGTTTGGTAAACTGTAAATACTGACAAGCTTTCTGAATTTTCAGATGATTAAAATATTCAATAGGCGGGAACCCCGTTTTTTTTCTGAAAATAGCTGAATAATGGCTATTAGACAAGTTAACCGATGCTGCCAGTTCGGAAAGCGTCAGTGACTTTTCAAGATTGTTCCGCATGAAAAATATAGATTTTTCAAGGATATCGGTGTTTTTTTCGGATAGCTTCGTATTGTATTTATCACTGTAAATAAATGAACTTAAAAATTGCAGCAACAACAAATTAATGTAAGTCAGATTCTCCATGCTGTAACCCTGTTCAAGATAGGTGTAAAGCTGTTCAAATAGCGCGATACGCTCCTGTACAAATTCAACACTGTATTTGTAGCTTTGCCCTTTTGAATAAAGCCATTTCACTAAAGCATCTGCCTGCTCGCCTTTAAAATGGCACCAATAAATTGTCCAGGGTGTTTTTTCATTCGTTTCATACGAATGAGCAATGCTGTGTGGAATGACAATAAAGTCACCCGGAACAATAGTATGCCTGACAGATTTGATTGTTGCTATTCCCGTTCCCTCCACACAATAAATAAGAATATTTTGTTCTGCCCCCTGGGTTCTTTTTCGAAAATGAAATTTCGCTTTGGGATAATAGCCGATATCGGTGATATATGAGCCTTTAATAATATCATTGGAGAGGCAGAACCTGTTTACAATCGACCTGGGAATACCAATGGCTTTTTGCCCGTCGAACCCGTCTTTCTTATAATTCATTTCAAATAATCCATTTCAAAATACAATTGCCTTCTACTATTTTTTGACGCAGATGCAACGTGTCGATTCGCAGGCAGATATACTTATCGGTAAACGTAAAAATTAGAAATTTGATTTGGAATCAATTTCAGTTTGATAATAATATAGTCCATATAAATCCTAATTGCGTCCATATTAATAAGCTGTTTTATTTCCGAAAATTACAAACCAATTTAATAACCGAAGAAACATTTATGTTTATACAACAAGCACAACCAAGAACCTGCAAAAATCAACCATCACCACAAATAAGCTTACATTAGAGGGGCGTTCGGTGACTACTTTAACAGGAGCCTATAAATAATAACCAGGCCGATTTTCGATGAAAAAAACATTAGTCTTATTTGCTGTACTATGTTGGGGTATGGTAGCATTTGCACAACACACGCAGATTTCAGTTTCTGGCACATGGGCCTTTAAACTGGATTCCCTTGATAAAGGGATACCTGAAAAATGGTATATTGAGAAATTGCCGGGAAAAATAATTCTACCAGGAACATTGGATGATGCCGGAGTCGGAAAACCGGTTCAGACAGATACGCTGAAACTTAACAAGCTGGTGATGATGCATTTGTCAAGGAAACATGAGTATACCGGCGCAGTGTGGTACCAACGTACAGTTTCGATCCCCCAAAACATGCAGTCGGCACGCCTGACGCTGGAACGTGTGATCTGGAAAACCGATTGCTGGATTGATGGACATCAGGCAGGCACCCAGGAAAGCCTTGTAACACCGCAGGTTTTCGATTTAGGTACGCTCAAGGCCGGTGTCCATCAGATTACTTTACGTGTGGATAACAGGAAACAACATGATATCAGCGTTAATAACTTTGCTCATGCATATACCGATGGCACACAAATCATATGGAACGGCGTAATCGGAAAAATGGAAATCGTCGACCAGCATCCTTTAGCCATCGATAATGTGCAGTTATTCCCAAGCCTAAAATCCGGCTCTGTTGAAGCAAATATCAATTTTGTACCCGGGGCGAGAGATAAAAAGTATTACGTCAGAGCAAGATTATTAAAAGGGCCGCACGTTGTTGAGGATACACAGAATATCACCGTTGCCGTTGATAGTTTATGGCATTCAAAGCTCATCATCAAAGTTAAGAATGCCCGGGGCTGGGATGAATTTAATCCCCGGCTTTATGGTCTAAAAATCGATGTTACCGACAGATCCGGCAAGGTTATCGACAGCAGAACCGAACGATTTGGCTTCCGTGATCTATCTTCTGCGAAAGGGCAGTTCCGCATTAACGGCAGGCAGCTGTTTCTGCGGGGAACATTGGAGTGTAACATATTTCCGCTGGAAGGCCACCCGCCGATGAACGAAACCGGATGGTTGAAGCTATTTAAAACCGCAAAGCAATATGGATTAAATCACATCCGGTTTCATTCCTGGTGTCCGCCGGAAGCAGCCTTTAAAGTGGCCGATTCTCTTGGATTTTACCTGCATGTTGAACTACCCTTATGGAGCCTCACGGTTGGCAAAGATCCCGGAACGTTATTGTACCTTAAGGATGAAGCCTCCCGGATCATACAGAACTATGGAAATCACCCCTCGTTTTGTTTCTGGAGCATGGGCAATGAACTTGAAGGCGATTTTAACTGGCTTCAGGGTTTAGTAAGGGAACTGAAAGCTAAGGATAGCAGGCGTCTTTATACCACTACTACTTTTAGCTTTCAAAAAGGACACGGTAAATACCCGGAGCCGGCAGACGATTATTTTATTACTCAATATACGGATAAAGGCTGGGTACGGGGGCAGGGAATTTTCAATACGAACATCCCCGACTTTAAAACCGATTATAGCACCGCAATGAAAAATATCCCGGTACCACTCGTAATTCATGAAGTTGGCCAATATTCTGTTTATCCTGATCTGAATGAGATTCATAAATATAAAGGTGTGCTGGAACCTATGAATTTTAAAGCTATCCGGCATGATCTCCGCAATAAAGGAATGCTTGATCTGGCGGGTCCTTATCTAAAGGCCAGTGGCAACTTAGCAGCAAACCTTTATAAAGAAGAAATTGAGCGGGCCTTAAAAACCTCGGGCGTGGGTGGTTTTCAGTTACTCGACCTTCATGATTTTCCAGGGCAGGGAACTGCGCTTGTAGGTTTGCTAAATGCTTTCTGGGATAGTAAAGGCATTATAACACCACGAGAGTTCCGCCGGTTTTGCGGGCCTGTGGTTCCGTTGCTTAGGTTCGACAAAGCCACTTACACCAATGACGAGGCATTTTCAGCTTCGGTCGAACTGGCGAATTTTTCTGATAAAACTATGACAGATCAACTTACCTGGTGCATAACCGGTGAAGACAGAAAAGTCCTGTTTAGTGGAAAATTGAATAAAAAATCAATCCCGGTTGGTAACGGACAGCAGATCGGTACATTCAGCGTCAATCTTAATTCGATATCCAAGGCGATGCAGCTGGATATCACCTTAAGCCTCGCCCATTCCCCTATCAGCAATCACTGGAAGATATGGGTTTATCCTGCTGTGTTACCGAAACCGCCAAAAAACGTCATCTTCACAACATCAGCAGACAGTGCTTTAAGTTGGTTAAAAGCAGGGGCAAATGTTGTCCTGAACCCAGATACTGCAGTAATAAAAGGTGTTAATGGCCGCTTTGCACCGGTTTTTTGGAGTCCTGTCCATTTTCCGGATCAGCCTGGAAGTATGGGACTGTTGATCAGCCCAACCCACCCCGCCCTTGCCGATTTCCCTACAGCTTATTATAGTGACTGGCAGTGGTGGGATTTGGTAACCAGTTCAAAAACGATGATTACTGATATACTTCCCTTTCAAACCCATCCGATTGTGCGCGTAATAGATAATTTTTTTAAGAACAGGAATATGGCCGATCTATTGGAATTCAAAGTAAACGGTGGTAAACTTATCATATGCTCTATGGATATACATCATAATTTAACTGCGAGGCCGGTAGCGCGACAACTTAGGTATAGTTTGATGAAATATGCTGGTAGTAAAAATTTTGCGCCAAAAGAAAACCTTAGCAGTACGGATCTAATAAAATTCTTTAAATAGTGCTCCAAGCCTATTAATGCGGTTACTCCCACATAACTTGCATGCCCGTTGTACAACCCCAGGCGTTCAGTATCCCATCGCGGAACGCCACCAACTAAATGCAGATCAGCGTGATTTTATTGATCTTTTACTTTTCATGTTGTTGTAAAATGGACGATCTTAAATCTGCTCAAGCTGACGGCTCTGAACGTTTAGGTTAATAATCTATATATTTTGCCCAACCCCTGCTTTCTCCTGAATTATGCACGGGCTTACATCTTTACAATGAGAGCATAAAACAGCGATAAACATTATTTTGTGTAAGCGTTACAAATGTCGACAAAAGGCCAAAATATAAATTGCTGTCGAAGAAACCAGATAGGTTAACCTCTTATTTATTATACTAAAAGTTACTATGTGCAAAATAGTATAACATTCACGTTACAATTGCATAGCTTTACTATTAATTTAAAAAACCAATTAAAACCCTAATTTAAAGAAGCCAAATGTCCGGATATGATGGATATACTGATAAAGAATTGCTCTTTTTAGTTAGAAAAAGCGACAGAACGGCCTTTACTGAACTGTATGACAGGCATTGGAATAGTGTATATTCTCAGGCATTTAGAAAGCTAAACGATGCTGATGTTGCAAAAGACATTACCCAGGAAGTGTTTATCTATCTATGGACTCATCGGGAAACGAATCTTATAGAAAATCTTGAAGCTTATTTGTTTAGCTGTGTTCGTAATAATATATTCAGGTTGCTGAAAAAAGAGAGCCGGTTTATTTGCATTTCCGATTTAATCCTGGAGGCAAGGGCATGTTGTTCCGAAGCTGATGCACTGATATTACAAAAAGAATTGGTCAAATCCTACGAATCGCTGATTAAATCTATGGCACCGGCGCAGAAATTAATATATGAAATGCGCTTTCACGAAGATTTATCTACGCTTGAAATTGCCCAGCAACTCAATATTTCCAGAAAGACTGTACAAAATCAACTGACAAGAGCTTTAACCCTGCTCAGAAGTTCCCTGGCATCTATTGCCATTCTGATTATTTCGCATCGTTAATACCTAAATTTTCGTTTTTTTGACGACCCTGATACGGCGACGTGAGTTTTCCCTATATGACACTAAAAAAGTTCTTTTATCGAATTTTTAATGTCATATGCGAATAATTGACGCCCTGCTTCAGTATACAAAAGCCTTATAACCAGCCCGGCAAGAATAAATCGCACCTGCGATAAAAAATATTTTTTTTCCGTGTGGGATTTTTCTCACTTAATGTCTCATGTGTATACCAATATCAATAAACCAATGACAAAAGAGCTGTTTTTAGTAATTCTTACTAACTATCTTGACGGCATTGCCACCAAAGAAGAAGAGGACTTCCTGCACGCCTATTACAACTTTTTTATGGCCGATGTGGATGTAATTGCTTTATTGGATGAAAAGCAAAAAGACCGGTTAAAATCATCGATGAAATTGAACATTGATGATTATATAGATTCAGAAGCAAAACCGGTTAAAAAAATAAATATCTGGCCACGAATTGCTGTAGCTGCATCCATCATTTTAGCACTATCTTTTGGGAGCTATATACTGTTGCATAAGCCGCCCCCTCAGCAAATAGCACATATTCAGCACAATGACATTGCGCCAATAGGTTATAAAGCAACACTTACCCTTTCCGGGGGCCGGCAGATAGTACTTGACTCGAAACATAATGGTCAGCTGGCCCAACAAAAAAACATGGTAATTAGCCAGGCCACTAACGGAATTATTACTTACTCCGCAAACCAACAAAATAGCCCGGGCGATAATTCCCCCGTTTACAACACAATGACCACCGGTGGGGGCCAATATTCGCTCCAGTTATCTGATGGCACCAGGGTATGGCTAAATTCCGCTTCTTCCATAACTTATCCGGTTGCATTCACCGGCAAGAATAGGGAAGTAAAAATTACAGGCGAAGTGTATTTTGAAGTCGCCCATAATAAAGCTAAGCCGTTTTCTGTGATTACCCATGGCCAAACCGTCCAGGTGTTAGGCACGCACTTTAATATCAATGCATACGATGATGAAGCGCAAATGAAAACCACACTATTGGAGGGAAGTATCAAAATAAGTAAGGCCGATCAGGCTGCTATGCTTACACCAGGACAGCAAGCCCAAATCGGGTTTGAATCAAATACCATTAAAATAAACAGTGGTGCAGACGTAGAACAAGCCATTGCCTGGAAAAATGGATTATTTAGTTATGATCAGACCGACCTGAGAGAAGTTATGAGGCAGCTGGCGAGGGCATACGAAGTAAAAATTGAATATGAAGGAAAAATTCCAACGCGAACCTTTACCGGGAAAATCCATCGGAACATCAGCGTTTCGGAGGCGCTTGACATTTTAAAATTCACCAGAATCAACTTCAGGCTGGAGGGTAAGAAAATTATTGTTACCCCATAAAGGCCGCCTGTAAGAAGCTACTACCTGATAAACCAATTAATAAACCAATTTATCTCATAAACATGAAAGAAATTTTACAAGAATGATCAATCAAGGGGGTTAAAAAAATAAGCCGGAAAGTGTTGGTCCACCGTCCGGCAAGTTTGAGTTAACCCTTTCTATCCGCCGGATAGCGGAAAGATAAAAACCAGTTAGAGTCTTATTTTTCACGTATTAACCCAAACATTACAAAAGTATGAAATTAAATACTTTAAAACGTGGTGTGCCGTCCCTATGGCTGCCACATAAATTGCTATTGATTATGAAACTAACAATGTTCATCCTCATCATAGCCCTTGCACAGGTAAGTGCAAAAGGATTCGGACAGAAAATTACCCTGAATGAAAAAAACACTTCAGTCAAAAAAGTTTTACATGATATTGAACAACAAAGTGGCTATACTTTTTTTTATGACAGTAAGGATTTGCCTAATACACCAATAACGGTTCAGTTAAAGGAGGCAACGGTAGAAGATGCCGTGAAGGCGAGCTTAAAGAACCTGCCTTTAACCTATAAATTTGTTAAAAACAATATTGTATTAACCAGGAAAGAGATTTTACAGGATAATCAACCCAAAACGGATATTTTAATAAAAATAGATGTTTCGGGAAAGGTTGTAGATTCATTAGGCAGGCCGTTGAGTGGCGCTACAGTTACCAATAAAAACGCTAATACCCACACAGGAGCTAATGCAAATGGCGAATTTGCAATAACGGCGAATGAAGGGGATAAAATAGAGATTGCATTTATCGGATATCAATCTTATACATTCGTTGCAAAGGCTAAAGAACCATTTGTGAGCATTACCCTGCATGAAATCCTGGGCAAGCTTAACGAGGTAGTCGTTGTTGGCTATGGCACCCAGAGGAAGTCTGATGTAACAGGTTCTTTATCCAGCCTCTCATCCAAAGATTTTAAAGATCAACCGGTTACCCGTATCGATCAGGCCTTACAAGGCAGGGTTGCCGGGGTGCAGGTGGTTAACAACTCTGGTGCGCCCGGTGGCGATGTTAAGATCAGGGTGCGGGGTTCCAATTCTATACTTGGGGACAACAATCCGCTTTACGTTATCGACGGTTTTATAGGCGGTGATTTTAACAACCTGAATCCCGACGACATTGCTAATATTGAAGTTTTGAAAGATGCGTCAAGCACGGCAATTTATGGCAGCAGGGGTGCAAACGGAGTTGTTTTGATAACCACTAAAAAAGGAAACGCACAAAAACAGGAAATAACCCTTACCCCTGTTTTTTATTCATCAAAAGTTATTAAAAAAATGGATTTGATGAATGCGGCTGACTTTGCTACCACAGTAAACGCCCGAAATGCAGCCCTTAATATATCTCCTTTCTTTACCCAGGCACAAATAGATAATTTTAAAATCACCGGCGGAACTAATTGGCAGGATTTGGTTTTCAGGAATGCTCCCGGCCAGGAATATAAGTTAGGTTATTCGGGCGGCAACGCCAAAACACAATTCTTTATTTCGGGCGATTACCTCAACCAGGATGGTATTGTTATTAATTCAAACTTTAAGCGGTATGCCCTCAGATCCAACATTAACACACAATTTTCTGATAAATTAAGTACCCGGCTTAATATCTCGGCCATAAGAAGAGAAACACTGAACACGGGTAACCAGGGTACAGGCGGCTCGGTTAACCAGGCTTTGGCATGGGCGCCAACCACGCCTGTAAGGACTGCTGCCGGAACATATACCATCGTAGATCCGCTCGGTTCTATTCGCAGTAACCCTGTAGCTTTAGCTAATGACGCTGAAAACATTGTAGACAACTCCAATATAACTTTAAACGGGGGCGCAAATTACCGTTTTTTCAAAGACCTTTCATTGGACGTTAGCTTTGGTGTAGATTATCAGAATATTCAAGGAAAAAACTATTCAGGACCAAGTATCACCAATAATATTCCAAACGCCAGCCGCACATCTACAGAATTAATTAATTTACAAAATACCAATACATTAAACTATTCGCACCTGTTCAATAACGTGCATAGCCTAAATGTAACCGCGGTATTTGAGCAGCAGAAATATACATCAACAGGGTTTAGCGCAAATGCTAACAACCTTACATTTGCTAACCTGGGCTACGATAACCTTGCTTTATCCACTACACAATCGGCCGGGTCGGCCTATTCTGGGTCGGCTTTAATCTCTTATTTGGGCCGGGTAAACTATGCATTTAAAGACAAGTACCTGCTGACGGTTTCGGTTAGGAGAGACGGTTCTTCAAAATTTCAACCCGCCAACCAGGAAAGCACATTCCCATCAATAGCTTTGGGCTGGAAACTCTCCGAAGAGTCTTTTATCAAAAAAATGGACCTTTTTGATACATTCAAAATCAGGGGCAGTTGGGGCTTAACAGGAAGCCAGGCTATTAATCCTTATGCCACGCTTTCAACTTACCTCAGCGATGCCTTTTCGGCGGCCAACAGTTTCAACAACACTTCGGTTTCTTCGGGAATAGTACTTGGTAACGCAGCCAATCCCTTCCTGAAATGGGAGACCACGCAGGCAGAAGATGTGGGCTTAGATCTGTCATTGTTTAACAACAGGTTAAATTTTACAGCTGATGCCTATGTTAAAAATACCAGGGATTTACTTTTATCCCTTCCGTTGCCTGCTTATGCAGGAGGTGGAAACATCATTAGTAACGTAGGAAAAATGAAAAACAGCGGGCTCGAATTCAACATTGGCGGCACACCCGTACAATCGGGTAAGTTTACCTGGTCCAGCTCGTTTAACATAACGTTTCAAAAAAACCTTGTTAAAAGCTTAGGTACAATAGCCAGTGTATTTTCAGACAAAAGCGTACCAAACGCGGGAGCAGGCCTATCTACCCAACCTGAATTTATTATTAAACCTGGTTATGCACTTGGGTCATACTGGGGGCTGAAATATTTGGGAACCTGGAAACCAAATGAAGCTACCGAAGCTGCAAAATATGGCAACAAGCCAGGGGATTCACACTACCAGGATTTAAACGGCGACAATGCCATAAACGGTAGTGATTTTCAGATTATAGGGAACGGCACGCCTAAACAATCGCTCGGCTGGAACAATACTTTTACTTATGGTGATTTCTCGGTAAATGTATTTGTACAGTCGTTATTGGGCTTTAGTAAACTTGATTACTCTTACGCCAGTTCTATAACCGCTAATGCAGATGCCAAGCAAGCTACTAATGTAGGCGTTTTAAACAGGTACCAGCCGGGTATCAATGAAACTTCAAATATACCGGCATTCAGTTCTACCAATAAAGACTATTTTGAATCGAGCCGTTTTCTTGAAAATGGAAATTTTGTGCGGCTGAAGAACCTGAACATTTCTTATCACCTGCCAAAAGGTACCATCAAAAATGTCGACTTGAAGCTATTTATAGGTGCAACTAACCTATTTACCATAACCAAATATAAAGGATTTGATCCGGAGTCAACCAACGCGGGTTCGGGCTCGGATGTTACCCAAAGCATTGATTTTGGTTCTTATCCTAATTCCAAGACATTTAACGTAGGCGCGGTATTGAAGTTTTAAACTTATTGAAAAGATAAATTATGAAAAAGATTTTAATTATAGTAATGATCCTATCGGTGGTGGGCTGTAAAAAAGCGCTGAAAGAAGATCCCAGAGGTCAGGTAGTAGGTACACAGGCATTAAGTACGGTAGCCGGTTTAAATGCAGCATTGGTAGGCGCTTATAAACCATTATCAACCACCTGGATAAATGGATTTACTACGGCAGCAGTAGTTGCCGTGCTAATGGGATCCGATGACCTCACTACTCACCCGGCCAGCAACAAGGCCGACCTGAGGGAATTTGATCAATATCATGTTTCCAATCTTAACGGCAGGATGCTCAATATCTGGAACGGATGCTACAAATCAATACAAGGCTCCAATAACATCATCAACAATTATAAATCAACCACGGGCGATGCTGCCGCTATCAATCAAATCCTGGGCGAAGCTTATTATCTGCGTGCGCTTGATTATTACTGGCTTGTTAGGTTATGGGGAAAAATTCCGCTGATCACTTCAGAAGTTTACAGCCCCGAGGTTTTAAAAGTTGGAACCTCGGCCCCGGCAGAAATATATAAACTGATTGAAAGCGATTTGCTGAATGCCGAAAAACTGATGCAAAATAAAAAACTGGATGCAGGCAGGGCCTCAAAAGGCGCCGCGTCGGCGTTGCTTGCAGACGTTTACCTTACAGAGGGTGGCTGGCCTGTTAATGATAATTCAAAATATGCATTGGCTGCTGCTAAAGCGAAAGAAGTAATTGATAACAAGGCGGCCTACAGTTTTGATCTGGTAGCCGATCTGGGCACATTATGGCAGAATACCCGGTTAGGGACAACAACATCAGAAGAGGTTTTTGCCATTCATAATTGTGGTACCTGCAACTGGTTTAACTCAAATGCGCTTTATGGTTCGTCTGCAATGCCTGGCGAAGAAAACGGCTGGGATGATTATTTTGCAGAAATCAAATTTTTCAATGATTTTCCGGCCGGTCCCAGAAAGGATGCCACTTTTCACACAGTTATTAAAAAGTCTGATGGTACAACTATACCATGGCAGAGCGATGCAGTAAAACACCCTTATTATGAGAAGTTCAGGGCTCCTGTTGAGGGCAGTACCGACGGCTCAAGTGCAACTGTCCAAATGATGCGGTATGCACATGTTTTACTGATATATGCCGAGGCGCAAGCCAGGAGCGGTGCTGCTAATGACCAGGCTTACGCAAGTATTAACGCGGTACGTGCCCGCGCTGGTTTAGCTCCTTTGAGTGGTTTATCAAGTACAGATTTTGTAAAAGCGGTAATTAACGAAAGGGCCTGGGAATTTGCCGGTGAATATACCCGGTGGTTTGATATAACGCGTTTGCAGCTGTTAACCCAGGTTATTGCTAACCGAGATCCCTCAGAAAACTCGCCGATTGGAACACCACAATACTATTTGCCCATCCCGGCCGGCGACCTTCAGTTGAATCCGAACTTAGGAAATTAACAAGAAATATCGGCTAAGACACCGGTTGTATACAGTGACCCGAATGATAATAATAAAAAGTTAAACAATTTTGACTGGGAATTGCCAAATTGGCGATTCCCAGTCATTTTATATACTGCAAACATCAGCCTAAATGAAAATGAAACACTTCTTACTTATCACATTATTAATAGCTATAAAAAGTTTAGCCTTTGCCAATACGAACAAACCCATTGCCGATACACCTGCACATGGCAGCATAATACTTGATGCCGATGGCCAACCCATCAATGCCCATGGCCCTGGTGTAATGTATCATCAAGGTGTCTATTATCTTTTTGGTGAAATAAAAAATGGGAAAACCTGGCTTGTTCCCGGCCAGAATTGGGAGGATTACCGCGTTCCGGCTGGAGGGATATCCTGCTATTCATCTACCGATCTGAAGCACTGGAAATACAGGGGCATAGCCTTGAAACCGGTAGTGAATGACCCAGGCAATGACCTGGATACCGGCAGGGTGATAGAAAGGCCCAAAGTGATCTATAATGAACATACAAAGAAATTTGTGATGTGGATGCATATAGATAAGAACGACTACAACTATTCGCGGGGAGGTGTTGCCATAAGTGATAGCCCGGTTGGGCCATACCAATACCTGGGCAGTACAAAGCCCAATGACCAAATGTTAAGAGACATGACCTTATACAAAGATGATGACGGTAAAGCTTACCTGATCTACTCATCCGAAGATAACAATACGATGCATGTTTGCCTGTTGAGCGATGATTATTTAAAGCCAACAACAACGTATGTAAGAATATTTGAGAATAAAAGGAGGGAAAGCCCTGCTATTTTTAAAAATAATGGGGAATACTACTTAATTACTTCAGGCTGTTCGGGCTGGTCGCCAAATGCGGCGTCTTATGCGGTCGCTGATAACATTATGGGGCCATGGATAGAACAAGGCAATCCATGTAAAGGACCAAATGCAGAAATGACCTTTTTTTCGCAGGGAGCATTTGTGCTGCCGGTAATAAGTAAGCCGGGAAAATTCATTTTCATGGGAGATGTGTGGAATAAAACCGATTTAGAAAAGTCTGCCTATTTGTGGCTGCCCTTAAGTATAAGCAATGGAGAGATAGAGATTAAAGAACCTTAACCTGTTGTGACTGGATTTAGGACAAACGTTTCGAAAATAAAAACTGATTTCTCAAACGGCAGGGATGGTTTAATCGGAAACACGTTGATGCAAGTTATAAGTAACTTTAAAAATCAACCCACCCAAAGTCAATTTAAAAAAACAATAATCAGTAATTAATCATGAGCAGAATTTTAGGGGTTATTTTTTTTATAACAGCAGCATCATTCAATCTAAGTGCCCAAAACATTAATGAGAAGATAAAAGCTACGTCAAAAACGCAGCTTCCACCGTTTCCAGCCGTTCCGGCGCGTTTACCTATTGATAGTGTATCTATGGGCGATTGGGAATCTTTTCCTGAAATAAAATTGGATATTCCTATTACTGATGGCCCCTTTAAGCCAACGTGGGAATCGATAGAAAAGAATTATCCAGGTGAGCCCGCATGGCTTCGTGAGGCAAAATTTGGCATATGGGTACACTTTGGGCCACAAGCTGTAGGCGAGAGCGGCGATTGGTATGCACGCAAACTTTACACACCTGGCACAAAAGCCTATAATAATCATCTCAGGAAATATGGCCACCCATCCAAAACCGGATACAAAGAGGTACTTCGTGATTGGAATCCTACCAAACTTGACCCCAGCAAATTAACTAAAATATATAAAGATGCAGGCGCCCGGTTCCTGATGATTCAGGGTGTGCATCATGACAATTATGATATGTGGAACTCGCGTTATCAGCCGTGGAATTCTGTTAATATCGGCCCCAGGCGTGATTTAATTGGCGAATGGGCTAAAGCTTGCCGGACAAATGGAATGCATTATGGCGTCACCTTCCATCACGAATATACATGGTGGTGGTGGCAAACAGCATTTGGCAGCGACACCGTTGGCGACAAAAAAGGCATACCTTACGATGGCAACCTTACATTAGCAGATGGGAAGGGGAAATGGTGGGAAGGGTATGATCCACGTTTACTTTATGGAATTGACTTGCGCGAATACAAAGGCGTTGCTCAGGAAGCAGCCTCGCGATGGAACCCTGCGCCCGCGGGCATTTTTAGCAATCATTTGGATTATGCAAAATGGTATGCCACACGATGGGCATTAAGGATGATGGATGTAGTAGAGCATTACGACCCCGATTTCATTTATACAGACGGCACCGTTCAGGGGCCATTTACCGGTAACGGAACCGGCACAGGATTAAAAGCCGATGCCATGCAAACGGTTATTGCCGATTATTACAACCGTACGCTTAAAACTCGTGGGGAGGTAAATGCGTTCAGTATTGTAAAATTCCGAAAAAAAACTAATGGCACTGTAAATACCGAGGAATCTGGAATTCCGGCGGATATAAAAACAGATCAGCCCTGGATAGCCGAAGTGCCGGTGGGCGACTGGTTTTATGAGCCTGGTTTCACCTATGATTCGGGTATGATGATACGTTATATTATAGAAGCCATAGCCCGCGACGGTAATGCCGCGGTGTGCATCTCGATTTTGCCGGACGGATCGCTGGATGAAGGCAGCCAAAAAATGTTAAGAGAAGTGGGGATCTGGATGCGCCGTAACAGCGAGGCGGTTTACGGCAGCCATGCCTGGGCCATGCCTGGCGAAGGAGAAAAAGTGAATGGCAAGTTGAAAATGCTTCCCCCCGGCGCATTGACACGCAGACAGGCCGAATTCAAATTCGGTCCTCAGGACTTTCGTTTTACCTTGGGCAAAAATGGAGCGTTGTATGCTTTTTGCATGACTGTGCCTGTATCCGGGACACAGCTGACGATAAAATCATTGGGTACAGATTCAAAATATCTTAACCGGCAGGTTAAATCAGTAACGCTCTTGGGTAACAACGGCAAGCTACAATGGAAACAGGCAGGTGATGGCCTGTCCATCACCTGCCCGCCAGACATGCCGTTCGCTACATCCGTTGTGTTCAAGATTGATTAAGGAGTAATAGCTATTATCCCGGACTTAACTAAGCACATAATATTGTGGAGAAATGGATAGAACAAGGTAATTCGGGCATGGAGAGCTTAACTCAAAAGGTGACCTTTTTGCGCAAAGAGCGTTTGTATTACCGGTAACTGAAACCGTCCCATTGGGAAGCCTATGGAACAAATTCCACCCGGGGGCTTAACCGCCAGGCGGTTTCACTCCATTAAATGTTTAACTAATTTTTGGGGATGAAAAAAGTGGTTCAACGGCCCCTGACCCTCTCCCGTTTTAACATCCTTGCCCTGCTCTATTGCTTGCTGAATATATTTTTTACTGTTCGATATTGAAATACCCAGATCATTACCTAATGCGATAAAAGATGCAATTGCAGATGACAGGCTGCATCCTGTTCCATGTGTATTAACTGTATCAACGGCTGTTGACTTGAAAACACATTCATTATCAGCTTTATCCAAGTAAACATCAAACAGATCAGGCCCCTTCAGATGTCCTCCTTTGATCAGTACAGCATTACACCCATATCGCATGATTTGCACTGCCGCCTCTTTCATATCGCCGGTGGTTTTGATCTCCATTCCGGTAAGGATAGCCGCTTCATCTAAATTGGGGGTAATTAATTTGGCTATCGGAAACAAGTATTGTTTTAAAGTTTCTACAATATTGTTGGCTATCAAAAGGTCGCCACTGGTAGCTACCATAACCGGGTCAAAAATAACCGGGACATTTGGATAATCACTTAAGGCTTCGGCAATGCCAATAGCCAATTCGGCACTGTGCAGCATCCCTATCTTAATAGCAGATGGTTTAAGATCATCCATCACCGCTTTAATTTGTGCCTTAACAAAATCAACCGGTATAGGGTGAATACCGCTAACTCCTAAGGTATTTTGTACGGTAAGCGCGGTTATGGCCGTGGTTCCAAAACACCCCAGGGCACTTATGGTTTTTAAATCGGCTTGTATGCCTGCTCCGCCCCCACTGTCTGATCCAGCTATGCTGAGTACTACCGGGTATTTATATTTGATCATATTAAATCACCCCGTTTTTTAAACTATACATTTCACCTTTGTACAAAGGCTTTAATAATTGCATGGCCATTTTACTCCGCTGTCCGGTCTGACAACAGAATATCAATTTTTTATCCAATGGCAATTGTTCGGCACGATCTTTCAATTCATGTAAAGGAATGTTGATACCACCGATATTATAGTCTTCAAACTCCCAGGTTTCGCGCACATCAATTAGCTGGATATCGTCGGGGCATTCGGTTAACAACCTTGTCAACTCGTTCATCGTTAGTTCGTGGTACATAGCCGCCGTGGCGGTGTTTTTAGTGTGAACTTGTTTTTGTTGTTTCCTGATTTTAAAAATATTGGTTGAGTTATCAAGCGCATTAATGGTCATTAATTTACCCGACAGTGTTTTGCCTATACCGCAAATAATCTTGATAGCTTCGGTAGCCATATAGGTGCCTATGATGCCTGGTAAAACACCCAATACACCTATGTCGGCACAATTGGGCACTTCGTCGGCTGGTGGCGCTTCGGGAAAAACATCCCTGTAATCAGGTCCATCCTGATAATTGAACACAGATACATGGCCCTCAAACTTAAATATAGAGCCAAATACCAGCGGCTTGTTTAAGGCCACGCAGGTATCATTCACCAAATAACGTGTCCCGAAATTATCCGAGCCGTCGATCACCAGGTCGTACCCCCTGCAAATATCTTCTGCGTTGCCCGGTGTAAAGCGTACCGGGTAAGCCGTAATAAAAGTATGCGGATTGAGTAATCCGAGCTTTTCTTTAGCAAGCACCGCCTTTAGACCGCCAACATCGTTCACGCCATATAAGATTTGCCGGTGCAGGTTGCTGATATCTACGGTGTCGTCATCTACAATGCCTATTTCGCCAACGCCAGCAGCAGCCAGGTATTGCAACACGGGGCAGCCCAAGCCGCCGGCACCTATAATCAGCACTTTAGCGGTCTTTAGTTTTTCCTGCCCGGTTATTCCTATTTCAGGTAAAATGATCTGCCTGCTGTACCGTTTAAGTTCTTCGCCTTTTAACATACTTATTGCGCTAAACTGTTATCCCAATCTTTCCAAACCGGTTCGTAACCTTGCGATCTGATGACCCGGGCAATTTGCTCCGGACTGCGTTCGTCGCTGATCTCAAACTGTTCCAGCGATTCAGGTTCAACCGCGTACCCTCCGGGATTGGTTTTTGACCCCGCACTAATGTTGGTAATACCTAACTTGATGACATGGTTGCGAAAGTTTTCTGACTCCCGTGTAGACATCGATAGTTCCACCTCGCTATTAAATATCCGGTAGGCACATATCAGTTGCACCAGTTCGCGGTCGCTCATTTCTACTTTGGGTTCTAAGCCGCCGCTAAAAGGCCTCAAACGAGGGAAAGAGAGGCTATATTTGGTTTGCCAGTATTTTTTCTCCAGATAATTGAGGTGTAGTGCCGTAAAAAAGCAGTCGGTGCGCCAGTCTTCCAGGCCTATCAATACACCCAATCCCATTTTATGGATATTGGCCTGGCCCAGGCGATCGGGCGTTTCCAACCGGTAATCAAAATTCGATTTTTTGCCTTTTGGGTGATGTTTTCTATAGTCTTCGCGGTGATAGGTCTCCTGGTAAACCAGCACCGTGTTTAGTCCATAAGGAGTTAACTGTTGATAGTCTCCCAGGTCGAGTGGTTGAACCTCCATTGATATATGAGAGAAATGTGGGCGGATCAGGTCGAGTACCTTTTTAAAATAGTCTACATGTACGTTTTCATTATCTTCCCCTGTAACCAACAGCACATGGTCATAACCCATGGCCTTAATAATGCCAACTTCCTGCATAATCTCCATCGGCGAAAGTGTTTTGCGCTTTACCTTATTATCATAGCTGAAACCACAGTAGGTACAAATATTTTTGCACTCGTTTGAAAGGTAAAGCGGCAGGTACATTTGTATTACTTTACCAAAACGCTTCAGCGTTAATTGCTGGCTGATAGCGGCCATTTGCTCCAGGTAGGGCGCCGCCGCAGGAGATACCAGGGCTTTAAAATCTTCCAGGGTCCTGTTTTCAACAGATAAGGCCCACTCTACATCAGCACTTGTTTTAGCGTAGATACTGGCTTTGGTTTCGTCCCAGTTGTAGGTTTCGAAAATATCTTTAAAGCTATTCATCTAAAAACGAAGTTAGTGGGCTGCTTCCAGCAGCGTAAGGTAAAGGCAGTGCCAATTTGGCTTCATACGCCATGCGGCCGGCAATTACAGCCATTTTAAATGCTTCTGCCATTTGTACGGGATTGCCTGATACTGCTATGGCTGTATTCACCAATACGGCATCGGCACCTATTTCCATCGCCCAGGCTGCATCGGATGGTGAGCCGATACCCGCATCCACAATTACGGGCACATTGCTCTGGCTAATGATGATCTCTAAGAAATCTATCGTTTTCAGGCCTTTATTGCTGCCTATTGGCGAGCCTAAGGGCATTACTGCCGAGGTACCAGCATCTTCCAATCGCTTGCATAGCACCGGGTCGGCATGAATATATGGTAAAACAATAAATCCCAATTTAGCCAGTTCTTCAGTTGCTTTTAAGGTTTCAATGGGATCGGGCATCAGATATTTAGGATCGGGATGGATTTCCAGTTTGATCCAGTTGGTTTCCAATGCCTCTCTTGCCAGTTGAGCAGCAAAAACGGCTTCCCTGGCATTACGCACTCCCGATGTATTGGGTAAAAGATTAATATGCGGGTATTTGAGGCGGATCAGCAGATCATCCTGATCATTGTTTTTGATATCAACGCGTTTTAAGGCAACCGTTACGAGTTCTGAGCCAGAAGCAAGCAGGGCATCTTCCATCAAAATGGAGGAACTAAACTTACCGGTACCAGTAAACAAACGGGAGTTAAAGATTTTATCGGCTATTTTTAACATGATCTTTTAGATTAAATAAGTTCATTTATTGACGGGGTATTCAATCGCTGATAACTATACTTGACTATAGCTGTACGGTCAGCCGCCCTGGTAATAGCGCCGGATATGGCCACACCATACAGCCCGGCATCCATAAGCGAAGCAATATCTTCGGGTAATACACCGCCAATGCCTATAATCGGCACCGACATATTTGCAGCACGCATTTGTTTCATGATATCCTTTAGTCCCTCCAAACCTAAAATGGGGCTAAGCTTTGCTTTAGTTGTTGTGAAACGGTAAGGGCCGCAACCGATATAATCAACGCCTTCGGCCACCCTTTGCCGGATATGCTGAAAGGTATTAGCCGTTCCGCCGATGATCATTTGCTGACCGACGATACGCCTGGCCTGCGCAACAGACATATCCTGCAAGCCCAAATGAACACCATAAGCTCCTGCTTTCAGCGCGATTTCCGGATGGTCGTTAACAATCAGTTTCGCACCATGCTGGCTGCATAATTTATTGGCTTCGATGGCATATTCCAGGATCACCCCGGCGGGCTCATCTTTAACCCGGAGTTGCACCCATTTGCAGCCGGCCTCTAATGCCTGCCCGATAGCGGTCAGGTGCGATCCGTTTTCGGGTTGTTGGGAGATATAATGTAGTTTATCGATCATTGCATTCGTATTCATTTATGCTGGTAGATTTTCTTTTAATTGTTTAAAGCGTTCTAAGGCTTCGTCCGGTTCATTCCAAAGCGTACCCAAAACGGCCGCACCATCAAAACACATCGCTTTAACATTTGCTAAGTTGGATAGCTTTACTCCCCCCAAAGCAATTACTTTGGATTTGATATTGGTTTTATCCAGTTTAAAATCAGCGCCCAACTTACTTTGATAGCCGGGCTTGGACACGCTATCAAACACCGGCCCGTAAAAAACATAGTCAAAAGGCGTTAAACCGGGAAGCCCCGAAATATCATGAGCAGAAGTGCTTAGCGTAAATCCGTCATCCAATTTACTTTGCCATTGTATTGTGTTTGATGCTTCCCTTGCCCTTTCGGTATAATGCAGCCTTTTGATCCCGTAATCAGCTGCTATTTCGTGAAATTGGTGCAGGGCAATCCGTTCATAAAAACGGGGTGCTATCCCGTTCAATAATTTTTTTACGGTTTGCACGTCGCTTTCGGGTTTACGCAAATGAAAGTATTTCAAACCCGCTATAAACAGCTTGTTGATGAGGCTACTTTCATCGGCAACCGCAGCCGGGTTTGAAATAACAATTAATTCCATGTTTCTACAGGTAAATTTCGCTGCCTTTTTGCAGAAATTCTTTCGATTTTTCTTCCATGCCTTTGGATACTGCGTCGGCTTCGCCCATGCCGTTTTCTTTGGCGTAGTCGCGCACATCCTGTGTAATTTTCATCGAGCAGAAGTTAGGGCCGCACATGGAGCAGAAATGGGCAATCTTGGCGCCATCCGCAGGCAGGGTTTCATCATGAAACTCCCTGGCCGTATCGGGGTCAAGCGATAAATTGAACTGATCTTCCCAGCGAAATTCAAAACGCGCTTTGCTTAAGGCGTTGTCGCGGTATTGGGCCCCCGGATGCCCTTTAGCCAGGTCGGCTGCGTGAGCGGCAATTTTATAAGTAATTACGCCATCCTTAACATCTTTTTTATTAGGCAAGCCCAAATGCTCTTTGGGTGTAACATAACAAAGCATCGCCGTACCAAACCAGCCAATCATGGCAGCACCAATAGCAGAAGTGATATGGTCATAACCAGGTGCAATATCTGTGGTGAGCGGGCCTAAAGTATAAAACGGTGCTTCGCCGCAGTGCGCCAACTGTTTATCCATATTTTCTTTGATCATATGCATCGGGATGTGGCCCGGGCCTTCAATAATGGTTTGTACATCGTGCTTCCAGGCAATCTTGGTCAGTTCGCCCAAAGTTTCCAGTTCGCCAAATTGCGCAGCGTCATTAGCATCGGCAATACAACCGGGCCTTAGGCCATCACCTAAAGAAAATGCCACATCGTAGGCTTTCATGATCTCACATATCTCTTCAAAATGTGTGTACAGGAAATTCTCTTTATGATGGGCCAGGCACCATTTGGCCATAATAGAGCCGCCACGCGATACAATACCGGTAATCCTTTTAGCGGTAAGAGGCACATAACGCAGCAAAACGCCCGCGTGGATGGTAAAATAATCTACACCCTGCTCAGCTTGCTCTATTAACGTATCCCTAAAAAGTTCCCAGGTGAGGTCTTCGGCCTTGCCATTTACTTTTTCCAGGGCCTGGTAAATAGGGACGGTACCAATTGGAACAGGCGAGTTTCGGATGATCCATTCGCGGGTTTCGTGTATGTTTTTACCGGTGGAAAGGTCCATAATGGTATCGGCGCCCCAGCGGCAGGCCCATACGGTTTTTTCTACTTCTTCTTCAATACTGGAAGTAACTGCAGAGTTACCTATGTTGGCATTGATCTTTACCAGGAAATTACGCCCGATGATCATCGGTTCGCTTTCAGGGTGGTTAATATTGGATGGGATAACCGCGCGGCCGCAGGCTACTTCCTGGCGTACAAACTCCGGCGTAATATAGCCTTTGGGGGTATTGGCGCCAAAGCTTTGGCCCGGATGCTGATGAGACATCACCGCATATTGCCCGTTCAACTGTTCCTTTAATAAATCTATGCGCTGGTTCTCGCGGATAGCGATGTATTCCATTTCCGGGGTAATAATCCCTTTTCGGGCATAATGCATTTGTGATACATTCATGCCCGGTTTGGCCTTATAGGGTTTGCTGATGTGCGCAAACCTTAACGTGTCCAGCTTTTGATCATTGGCACGCAGATTTCCATAATCGGAGGAAATTGCTTGTAATTGCTCCACATCGCCCCGGCCAACAATCCATTGCTCGCGCAGTCTTGGCAAGCCTTGTTTCACATCAATTTCGATATCAGGGTCGGTAAAGGGGCCGCTTGTATCATAAATGGTGACTGGGGCGTTCGGTTCAGTTTCGCCAAACCTGCCGTGAAGTTTGGTTTCGCTGAGCACAACCTCGCGCATCGCGACTTGAATATTATGGATTTGTCCTTTGACATAGATTTTGCGCGAGGCCGGGAAAGGCGTTCGGCTGATTACTTGTTCTCCTGGAGTTTTTTCAGTTTTCATGTGTTGAGTGTATATTTTATCCGCCTTGGGTTGCTTTGATAATGGTAATATAATCGCCGGGGTTTAAAAGGTGAGTAGCCCAATTGGCTTTAGGGACGATTTCCTGGTTCACCGCAATAGCGATGCCTTTGGCCGGCTGCGTAAGAACAGTGGCAATCATTTGCTGCAAGGAGCAGGCATCAGAAACGGAATAATTTTGTTGATTTACGGTAATTTCCATCCTGTTTAAATTTTAAACGATAGGAATGGACCCGTTGGAGGATTGGTAAACAACCTTAAGGTTGCTCTACTTTTCCCTTCGGCAGTACTAACTGCATCAGGTTCAAAGGGTATTTCTCAGCGCAAGGCACCCCTAAAGTTTTTTGTAAAGGTATAAAGTATTTGGTATTTAATTTACTTTTTTATTCTGTTACTGATTTATATCATTATTAATTTGATGATGGAGGTATGTTGATTGATTTTGTTCATCAGCTATTTAAAATCGGTTCAATGGCCTCCGGAAATTTCAACAGGTGTTCAAAGAATCTGTTCTCTGGACTACTTAAACAAAATCAAAAAGGGGCTCTGGTCGTAACGGGGATCCGCGGAAGTATCCTAATGATAATTACGCTTAGTTTGCGCGACGCCATGTTTTAATTTGAAATGTGCTGTATCTTTAGCCCATTCTTTACCCATGATCCGGAATATTAGCATAAACGATTTTATAAAGTTAAGTGAACCTGTTCCTCTGGCTGACGTACGTACCCCTGCTGAGTTTGAACAGGGGCATGTTCCGGGTGCTTTTAACCTCCCTTTATTTAGTAATGAGGAAAGGGTTAAAGTGGGTACTACCTATAAACAGGTTGGACGGGAAGAAGCGATTCTTTTGGGGTTTGACCTTACCGGCTCCAAATGGTCGGGCTTTATCAAACAGGCACTGGAAATAGCACCGGATAAAAAAATCGGGGTTCATTGCTGGCGGGGTGGTATGCGCAGCGGCGCCATGGCCTGGGCCCTTAACCTGTACGGTTTTGACGTATATCTTATTGAGGGTGGCTATAAAAAATACCGGGGTTGGGTACATCAGCAGTTTGAAGCATCATATCGGCTTTCGATACTCGGCGGAATGACTGGTTCCGGAAAAACAAAGATACTTCACAGCCTTAAAGCTATTGGCGAACAGGTCATCGATCTGGAAGATCTGGCACAACACCAGGGTTCATCATACGGCACCATGAATAAAATGGTTCAGCCAACCCAGGAACAGTTTGAAAACAACCTGGCCCACCAGTTAAAAGACTTAGATAGGCAGCATAAAATATGGGTGGAAGACGAAAGCCTTACCATTGGCAAGCGCTCTGTCCCTAACCCTTTCTGGTATCAGATGCGCAGTGCGGCTATGATCGACATCAGGGTTGATTTACAGCAACGCATTGCTTCATTAGCTATTGAATATGGCGGTTTGGATAAAGATTTCCTGATGGAATGCACAGAACGTATCCGCAAACGCCTCGGCCCGGAACAAACCAAGCATGCAATAATTGCCATACAGGAAAACCGCATGGAAGATTTTATCGGCATTGTATTGGTATACTATGATAAAACTTACCGTACAGGATTGTCCAAACGTAATCCAAACCTGGTATTCTCACTGGAAATCACCGGTAATGACGTTTCAACTCATGCCCAACAAATTCTGATTTTTACTCATACTGTTCCTGTAACAGAACAGGTTACCCCATCTTAATGGAAACTACAGCAATAAAACTAACCCAATATTCGCACGGCGCAGGCTGCGGCTGCAAGATCAGCCCTGCTATTCTTGACAAGATTTTGCATAGCCCAATAGCTCCAATCCCGGATGCAAAGCTATTGGTAGGTAACGACAAACGCGACGATGCCGCTGTGCTTGATCTGGGTAACGGTACAGCGCTAATTTCCACAACCGATTTTTTTATGCCGATTGTGGATGATGCTTACGATTTTGGCCGCATCGCGTCGGCTAATGCCATCAGCGATGTGTATGCGATGGGCGGTAAACCTGTGCTCGCCATTGCCATATTAGGATGGCCCATTGACAAATTACCGCCGGAGGTGGCCCAAAAAGTTTTAGAAGGCTCAAGGGCTATTTGCGCCGAAGCTGGCATTACATTAGCAGGCGGCCATAGTATCGATTGCCCCGAACCTGTATTCGGTTTGGCGGTTAATGGTATGGTTAATATCCCGCAGCTTAAACAAAACTCAACAGCTACTGCCGGCTGCTGGCTTTACCTGACCAAAGCTTTGGGTGTTGGTATTTTATCAACTGCCCAAAAGCGGGGTGTATTATTACCGGAAGATGCAGCTATCGCTTTAAAAAGCATGACCACTTTGAATAAGCTGGGAGAAGTTTTCGGACAGATGGACTATGTCAAGGCCATGACCGACGTTACCGGTTTTGGCTTATTGGGTCACCTTTCTGAAATGTGTGAAGGCAGCGGATTATCTGCTGTTATCGAATTTGACAAAGTACCGGTAATCCCATCGTTAGCCGGCTATTTAGAACAAAAATGCTTTCCCGGCGGCACGCAACGTAACTGGAACAGCTACGGAAGTAAAATAGGCTCCCTGACCGAAGACCAGAAATACATCTTGGCCGATCCTCAAACAAGCGGCGGTTTGCTGGTAGCTGTTGAGGAAGACAACACAAAAGAATTTGAAGCTAAATTATCAGGTCTCGGAGTTCAAATAAAACCTATTGGATGGTTAAAAGAAAAAAGTGACGGACCGCTGATAACAATCGCGTAATTCTTTTTTTAGGTAATTCAAGGAATTTTGTCAAAGCTTTTTTGCAGAGGCCTTTGTAATTGATGCTAAGTATTGTTTAATAGGAAGCCTGCTATTCGAGGAGTCTGAAATGAGCTAAGCAGATCGCCGCTCCATTATTCAAAGGTTCGATTTTCCCTTTTAGTTACTAAGGTGGCGTTACCTGTTTTGCCCTGGATGAAATAATTAGTGAACATGAAGCGTTATGTGTGTTTATAAAGGCATGAAATACTGGTGTTTGAGGATAGGGATGGCAGCACTGTTGCTAACAGCGGCTGTAGGTTGTGGTATGGTAAAGTCGATGGGTAAAAATCCGGATGGCGAGGAGCTTGGCCGGTTAGAGGCATTGTCTAACTACAAAAATGGTAGTTTCGAAAATTTGGCTGAACGTTCTGACTCGACGGTAAAGAGTAAATGGCTTTTTTTACACAGCCGCCCTAAAACCATCCGACCCTCTCATGCGCTGCCCTGGGTTAAAACTAATTTGAATACATTGGCCGCCCCGGCGCCAACCATCGTGTGGTTTGGGCATTCCTCCTTGCTCATCAAAACCGGGCAGGGCAATATACTCATCGATCCTATTTTTAGCAACCATGTCGGGCCGGTGCCTGGGCTGATTAAGGCATTTCAAGGCACTATGAATTATCACGCAGAGGATATGCCGCCAATTGATGTGCTGATCATTTCACATGATCACTACGATCACCTGGATTATCGTACCCTGAAAAAATTGAGAAACCATATTAAAATGGCAGTAGTGCCGATGGGAGTAGGTGCGGATTTGGTGTACTGGGGATTTGATCCCAAAAAGATCATCGAACTGAATTGGAGCCAGTCGGTTACGCTACCTGGTGGCCTGAGGATTACCGCTACCCCGGCGCAGCACCGCAGTAACCGAAGTTACGCTAATGAAAACAAAACACTTTGGGCATCTTATGTGATACAGGCAAACCAGTACCGGCTGTTTTACAGTGGTGATAGTGGTTATGGTCCGCTGTTTAAACAAATAGGCCAGCAATACGGCCCATTTGATCTGGCGCTGCTGGAATGCGGACAGTACAGTCCGAATTGGCCATGGACACACCTGCAACTTGGGCAAACCGCACAGGCTGCTGTTGACCTGCAGGCTTGTTTGATACAACCTATCCATTGGGGCAAATTTGTCGAAGCCAATCACCCCTGGAACGAACCTATAGAAAAACTCCTGCCGGCTGCTGAAAAGCTGGGCGTCGAGGTGAACGTTCCGCGTATCGGGGAGCCCTATACGTTAGGTGATACGCTACGGACCAAAGTATGGTGGGATTTTAATTAATTGGGGCGCTGATGGCCTCACGGTAGCTTATGCCTCGGGAACCTGACATGAGAGCTCCTACGGCTCATTCCGGACTTTGATTTTTTTAGCTTGCCGATCTTTTAACTCTTCCGGAAGCATGCTCAATATCCCTTCCCTACCGAACACAGCAAAATGTATATTATGCATCAAAACGTAACAAAGATGAGCAAAATTAGGTGTGTACTTAGAGGAAATAACGAAGCCCTTAAGTTGGCTGATTAGCTATTAGAAAAGGAAATAATATCAAATTAATATACACCCAGCCTAATCATTAGTTAAATAAGAAGCGTATTTAAAAAGATGGTTCTTATCGAAATTTGAAATAAATTATCCTAAATCTACCATTCGCGGTGTTTTATTTTACGCAAAGTTAAAAAACATGCGACACCTGTTATTTCAAAAGAAAAACATCAAAATTGGCTGTTTTCGCAAGCGTAGAAATACGCAATTTTTTATTTTTTTTTCAAGTGGTTATACGCTTGCTAATCACCTAACAGCCAGCTACATTTATTAAAATTTTACAAGCAAAATTTTATAACTACCAAAAACCGAAAAACATCTAAATTTTGAATACATGAAAGCTCCTGGAGAATAAACAACTATCCCTCCGCTAAAAGCTTAGCGGTTTGCGATAAACTCATCCACGTGCGCAGTATAGGAAATCAAGAAACAAACCCAGTTAAAGCAAAACGCTTTGTATCCGGTAAATATCCGGAAGAGCATATGCATTTTAAACCGGGCACAATTTTTACCTCCTTTATGTGTATTGGATAAAAGGTAACGACCAATTATTTATTCAAATAACATCATATAACTAATACTATAAGTTTCCAAAACAACTTCTGAGTGATTTGATCAGGCCATGAGTTTGAAGAAATTAATAGGTGCAAGGGCTGGCAGTTGGTTTCTCTTTAACTGCCGGGGTGGGGAAAATACCTAATTAAACTGAACTATTGTAAAGCTATTCTATTTTGATTTTTGGGGTATAAGGCCCCATTGGTCTGCTATGCATATGCAAATTTTTAAGGGGTTAGGTTTTAGCTCTTACATATTTTTAATAACCTGGGCCTGTAACAGCCTTATTTAAACTAAAAATCCACATTAATGATAAACGAAACTTTTAAGTTCCTTACCGAGGAATTGAACAAGTACTTAAGTCAAAAAATGAGTGTCATCACCGACCAGCGTGTGGTATGGGGCAATGTGGGCAAGGCATTGGATAATGATAGCGCAGGCCATAATTTACTAAACGGCAAAGCTATTGTAAGCCTAATAAATGTAGAAGAAGACAGGGTTGCCAAACAGCAGGAAAACTTTATCAAAACGGATAGCGGCGTCACTTATAAAAACCCGCCCCTTTACCTTAACCTTTATGTGTTAATTTCTGTTAACCGCGCGGATTATGGAGACGCTTTAAAATGGCTGGCTTTTATTATCCAGTTTTTCCAAAATCAAAACGTGTTTACACCAGGCAGCTATCCCAACCTTGATATCAGGATCCAAAGATTAATAGCCGACCTGTATACCGTAAATTTTGAACAGCTAAATCAGATCTGGAGTATCCTGGGAGGTAAATACTTACCATCGGTATTGTATAAAATCAGGCAGGTAACCATTGATGAAGATGCAATTGATTACGAAAGTGGCTTTATTAAACAAGTTGATATTAATGAAACAATAAAATTCCCTGTCTCATGAGTATAAACTACGAAATTGTATTTACGGTGGAAATGCTGAACGATTATTTTTTCAGCCAGCAGTGTACCGCACTTGATATTGTTGCGGCAGATGATACTATTAATGTATTGAAAGGGCAGCAGATGCTTTGCAAAATAATTGGCAATAAATTTATAACTATCAATAAAATAGATGATACGGGCAAACCTTATGTCACCCTCGATAAATCAAGAATATTGCGCTTCTACATCACCATCAATGATACCAATTTCATAAACTACAGTAATATCAATTATCAGCCCGCGGATGCCGGCAAATATTATTTCACTAACATTAATCAAACCAAATTAGGTACTGTATTATATCTTCACCAGGCAATTGACAAGTATGATAATTCACAAAACTACTCTATAGGCAACTTAGCTGCTGATAACACAAATAATGTTTTTGAAGCCATAAAGGCCAGCGATAGCGGCAACAAACACGCGTTAACCGAAACTGCCTATTGGCTGCCGAAAGGAAAGGCGCAGTTTGTAAATAACAGAGACGGGCTACTGTTTACCGGCAGCAACTACACAGCAGCTGCCGCTTCGGCAACAGATTTTACTATAAATATTTACGGGCTTAAAACCAGCAACAATACCTACAGTGTTTTAATACGCACAGCAACGCAGCATTATGAATCGGCACAAACCTCGGTCCCGGTGGATTTGTCTGGCCTGCCTTTTGGGAAGTACAAAGTCTCGGTAAACACATCCGACAGCTTTATTTACTATGATGAGATAGCTGTAAAGCAAAATATTTTAGGTGTTATCGAAATCTTTAATCATTTACCGGCGGGTAATAATTTTTCATTGTTTGACGCTTTGGGAGCGTCTAAACAAAGCAAATTTACATTGCGCTTTGCAAACCGCAGCGCAGTTTGGCGGTATTATACCCGCACAACAGATGTAGATGTTATTAAAGATACGGCTTCGGTTTACACTTTTAATTCGGTTGCGGCAAGTAAGGTCTTTACATCCGCCGTTCCAATTCCATTAAAGGAGCGGCCTATTACAACCATATCGGCCCATGGTACTAAACTTGGCAATGTTGCCCCGCTTGCCAACCCCGGGGTAAACCGGGTAAACCAAATTATGCAAAACGGAGAAATATATTACTGTATAGAAAAGCACTTAAATTTTTAAAAAAGTAAAACTTAAATCAAATGGCAGCATCTTACAAAACACCGGGTGTCTATATCGAAGAGATATCAAAATTCCCGCCTTCGGTAGCGGAGGTTGACACAGCCATACCCGTATTTATAGGGTATACCCAGCAGGCTATAAAAAATGGCAACTCATTAACCAACATTCCAACTAAAATTTCGTCGCTACTGGAGTACGAGCAGCTTTTTGGAGTTGGCTTTGCCCCTCTTGAGGTTAAGGTAGTGCTTGATCAGAATAATAACTACGCATTAAAATCTATCGAGATTGATCAGGACAAGCGTTTTTATATGTATGATAGCGTGCATTTGTTTTACGATAACGGCGGCAACGAATGCTACATAGTTTCTGTTGGGCAATACACAACGGCTGGCAGTGTAAATGCCGTAAGCATAGTCAATATGAACACCGGCCTGGCTGCTGTTGAAAAGGAAGATGAACCTACTATAATACTTTTCCCTGATGCTTGCGCATTCAATACCGAATCTGATTTTTATGGCCTTCAGCAGGCAGCACTTATGCAATCTGCTAAGCTTCAGGATAGGGTATCGGTATTAGATTTATATGAACGAAAGGCCGTTGATATAAATACTCCCGTCGCCAATTTCAGAAGTTATGTTGGTATAAACAATTTAAGCTATGGCATGGCTTATACTCCCTGGATCTATTCCAGTTTTAATAAAGTCATAAATTACGATCAGTTTCATGATAGTGATACATCGGTTAGTCATTCCCACCACGGAGTTTTCCAGGCTGATGGAACTACAAAAATCACCAACCTGGCTACGCTAACTTCCGACAGCGGTTTAAACTCGTTAGTTACAACTTTGGAAAATGCGCTTGGAGATGTGGCGTTAATAAAAAGCAAAATAACGACATTGATAACGCCGGCGGTTTCTTTAGATGACGCCTACAAAGCAAAAGTGAACACTTTGCTTACTTCATCCAGCGATGCGGAGATTAAGACAAATATGTTAGCCCTGTTTGCATTTGTCAAAAGCATCGTTCTTGGTGTGGAAAATGCCTGGGACAGTAGTACATATTTTAAAGGAGCGTTGTTAACCAATGATGTAAAATCGTACAGCGCGTCTGAAAATTTGTGGCGGGGAGCAGTAAAAGCCTTGCTCGGTGTCGAAAAAAACGCCACCACTTTAGTACTTGATGCAGAAGCCAGTATTGACGCCAGCTATACTTTTAACACCGGGAGCACCTGGTTGGGTGCAGCTGTGGCCACCATCGGATCAAATAACGCTGATTATACATTAGCCGGTACGGCAACCAAAAAAGATGAAGTAACATTAATAGCGGGCGACGTTACCAAAGCTTTCAACAAGCTGTCGGCCTTTGTTAATACAGTACTTAGCGCAGCCAACAACTATGCATCAATAGCCCAGGATAATTTATACAATAACCACCCAATTATAGGCAACATCGTAAATACCATTAAAAAAGAGCTGAACAGGATACCTCCAAGTGGTGCCGTTGCAGGTATTTATGCCCGTGTAGATGCTGCCAGAGGCGTATGGAAAGCCCCGGCAAATGAAAGTATCAACTCGGTAACAGGGCCTGTTTATGCAATCAGCAATGATGAGCAGGCTAACCTCAATATTGATCCTGTCGCCGGTAAATCAATAAATGCCATAAGGGCCTTTACAGGTAAAGGTATTTTGGTTTGGGGGGCACGCACACTGGCTGGCAACAGCAATGATTATCGCTACATAAGTGTACGCCGTTTTTTAGTAATGGTTGAGGAAAGCAGTAAAAATGCTGCAGGAGGTTTCGTGTTTGAACCGAATGACGCCAATACATGGGCAAAAGTACAGGGTATGCTCGAGAATTTCCTTACGCTGCAATGGCGTGCCGGTGCGCTACAGGGCGCTAAGCCAAGCGATGCATTCTTTGTATCGGTAGGCTTAAACAAAACCATGAGTGCGCTTGATATACTTGAAGGCCGTATGATAGTTGAAATAGGTATGGCCATCGTACATCCGGCTGAGTTTATTATCCTCCGTTTTAGCCAGTTAATGGCCCAGAGTTAATAATTAATTCAGCTCAAACAAACAAAATTAAAAACCATTAAAACCTTTAAAAAATGGCATACCCTCTTACCAAGTTCCATTTCGTAATTGAATGGGGTGGATCACGCGTTGGCTTCACAGAAGCTACAGGCCTTGATAAACAAATAGAAATAATTGAATATCGCGAAGGCAATAGCCCCAACTATAATAAATCAAAAATGCCCGGGCTCCATAAGTTCAGCAACATAACCCTTAAACGGGGCACCATGGAGGGCGACAAAGACTTTTACCTGTGGATTAATACCGTTAACCTTAATAAGGTTGAAAGGCGTGACATTACCATAAGCTTGTTAAACGAATTGCACACACCGGTAATCAGCTGGAAAGTAATAAACGCTTTCCCGGTAAAAGTACAGGCAAGCGACCTTAAAGCAGATGGTAACGAAGTAGCGATAGAAACGCTTGAGTTGGCTCATGAAGGCTTTGATGTTCTGTTATAGTTAAACCAGCAAACGTATAACTATGGCGGTCAGCAGTTCAAATTCAACCAGCGCGGGTGGGTATTATCCGCCTGTAGGCTTTCATTTTAAGGTGGAGTTTGTTGGTATTGGTAATGATAACGATGTGCGTTTTCAATCGGTAGGCGGGCTTAGTGTTGAGTACGATTCAGAATCGTACAAAGAAGGAGGCGAAAACCGGTACGAGCATAAACTGCCTGTCAGGACCAAATATGCCGATTTGAGCCTTAAAAGGGGGATGCTGGTAAACAGCGCTGTGATTGACTGGTGTAAGAAAGCGTTCCAGGAGCGGAAATTCACAGTAGCACAGATCAACGTTACCTTGATGAACGAAGAACATCAGCCTTTAAAAACCTGGAATGTATTTGGGGCCTGGCCAAAAAAGTGGTCGGTATCTGACTTTAACGCTCAGGAAAACAGCTTGGTAATTGAAAGCCTGGATATAAGCTACAGTTATTTTACGGTTAATTAAATGAATTATGCCAATTGAGATAAGGGAATTAACTATAAAAGTAACGGTTGATCAGCCTGATCCGCAGGAAAAACAATCGACAGGAGGCGGCCAGGGCGAAGGCTCAAAGGACGATAAGGATGCCATATTGTCGCAATGCGTGGAGCAGGTGTTAAATATCATACAAAGCAAAAAGGAGCGCTAATTTTTAACAACGCCAGCAGTAATGGAAAAGGTAAATATAACAGCCTATAATAACGAGGATCTGGAAGAAAGTCACAAGGTTACCGATGCCGGGCCAAACCCTTTTGTGGCACTGATTAACCCGGAAACGTACGCCCTGGACTACGCTGTGGAATTTACCGAATCGCAGGGACATGGAACCAGCGCCGCCAAGCAAAAGTTCAATTTCAAGAAGCCCGAGGAAATGAGCTTCGAGTTTCTGTTTGATAATACCGGGATAATAGATAACAAACCCAAAGACAATATACAGGATGATGTAGAGACTTTTAAAAAACTGCTGCTTGAGCTTGACAGTGAAAGCCACGAGCCGCGTCATTTTAAAATTGTATGGGGTCCGTTTATGTTTAAAGGCAGATGTAAGGCGCTTACTATTACCTACAAACTGTTTAACGAAAAAGGGTTCCCGCTAAGGGCGGTATGCAAAACAACATTTAAGGGCAGTATTGAAGAAACTTTACGTGTAGCCAAAGAAAACAAGCATAGTCCCGATATAACTCATTATAGAATAGTAAAAAGCGGCGAAACTTTGCCCTGGCTTTGTTACCTGGTTTATGGCGATAGTAAATATTATTTACAGGTAGCCAATGTTAATAACCTTACAAATTTCAGGAATTTACAACAAGGCCAGCAGCTTTTTTTTCCGCCAATAGATAAAAATGTATTAAATGCCTAACGAAGGAATTATACCATCAGAAGGATCAAAAAGTGTATGCACCTATACATTGCTATCCAACGGAACGGCCCTGAGCAGTACGTACCACGTTCTTTCAATTACGGTGAGCAAAGAGGTTAACAGGATACCAACCGCTACCGTAATTATAGCGGATGGCGAAGCGAGCAAACAAACTTTTGCCATTAGCAACACCGCTGATTTTGAACCCGGTAAAGAAATTGAAATAAAAGCGGGGTATAGCAGTAAAGAGGATACAATATTTAAAGGAATTGTAATTAAACACGGTATTAAGGTGCGTAAAAGCAGCAGTGTACTGGTGATAGAATGTAAAGATAAAGCCGTTAAAATGACCGTTACCTGTAAAAATAAATATTTTAAAGAGGTTAAAGACAGCGATGTTATTGAACAGCTGATTGACGGGTACGGGCTGGAAAAAGATGTAGCTGCCACAGATCTTAGCCATAAAGAACTGGTGCAGTACAACACAACTGATTGGGATTTTTTGATGTGCCGGGTTGATGTAAATGGTTTGCTGTGCATACCTAACGATGGAAAGATAACCGTTGCTAAACCCGATTTTTCGGCAGCATCGGTACTAACAGTACAATATGGAAGTACGGTGCATGATCTTGATGCCGAAATAGATGCAAGATTTCAGTTTAGTGGTGTAAAAGCAACAGGATGGAGCCAGAGCGATCAAAATGTTGAAACGGTTGATGCAGCAGATCCTTCGGTACCCGAAACAGGTAACCTATCTGCATCAACACTGGCAAATATTACCGGCACAGATGAATTTAAGCTGATTCATAGCGGCACCATGGCTGAACAGGAATTACAGCAATGGGCCAATGCTAAGCTACTTAAGCAGCGCATGGCCAAAATACGCGGCCGAATTACCACCGATGGCACTCCGGCTGTTACACCCGGTAAAATGATAAAGATAGATGGTGTTGGCGAGCGCTTTACCGGCAATATTTATGTAACAGCGGTAAGGCAGGAGATTCAAAAAGGGACCTGGCAAACATCTATGCAATTTGGCCTTGAGCCCGAATGGTTTGCACAAAGTTATGAAGTTGAACAGCCACTGGCGGGGGCATTATTACCTGCTATACAGGGCCTGCAAATAGGGATTGTAACTAAACTGGAAAGTGATCCTGATGGCGAAAACCGGATACAGGTAAAAGTGCCTGTAATTGATGCTGCAGATGATGGGATCTGGAGCAGGGTGTGCACGCTGGATGCCGGAAAAAACAGGGGTACATTTTACCTGCCAGAGATTGGCGACGAGGTGATAGTAGGATTTATTAACAACGATCCTCGCCATGCGGTGATATTGGGAATGTTAAATAGCAGTAAAAATCCGGCGGCGCTAACGGCTGCCGACAAAAATGACGAAAAAGGATATACCAGCCGTAGCGGGATGAAGATGATTTTTAACGATGATAAAAAATCAATTGACATTGAAACGCCTGCCGGTAATAAGTTCACGATAAGCGAAGACGAAAAATCCATGAAAATGGAAGATCAGAACGGGAACAAATTTACGATGGATCAGGATGGAATAACAATAGACAGCTACAAGGACCTGACCATCAAAGCAAAAAAGGAGCTAAATGTTTCAGGGCAAAACGCTACAGTGAAGGCCGATTCCCAGGCTACTTTTAAAGGAGGGTCGGCGGCGGAGTTTTCGTCGGGCGGTAGCACAGCATTAAAAGGCAGTACAGTACAAATAAATTAAACAGTAAAAGGATGCCGGCAGCAGCAAGAGTAGGAGATATGCATACATGCCCGTTGGTAACGGGAGTGGTACCCCATGTGGGCGGGCCGGTTTTACCACCGGGATGCCCAACGGTATTGATAGCCGGTATGCCGGCAGCGCGGGTTGGGGATATGCTTACCTGCACGGGCCCACCTGATACTATTTTGCAGGGTTCGGCAACGGTAACAATTGGCGGGATGCCGGCAGCAAGAATGGGCGACCCTACTGCACATGGCGGTGTGATCATATTAGGAGCACCAACTGTAATTATTGGAGGATAAAATTAAAAAAACTGAACCTTGGCAAAGCAAGCATTTACAAACAACGATTTTTTAGGCAAAGGCTGGAGCTTCCCACCCACTTTTAACATCAACAGTAAAAGCGTGGAAGTAACAGAGAAGGAACTTGACATACAAAAAAGCCTTGAAATACTGCTAACGACTACGGTTGGTGAGCGGATTATGGAGCCCAAATATGGCTGTGATATGGTCGACCTGGTTTTTGAGCCGTTGAACACCACTGTAAAAACTATAATGATAGACAGGATACAAACAGCCATCCTTTATTTTGAGCCCAGGATAGACGCAAAAAATATAAGTATGGATATCCAGAATGACGCCGAAGGTATAGTGCTGATAGAGATTGACTACATCGTACGCAGCACTAACTCCAGGTTCAACTTTGTTTACCCTTATTATATTGACGAGGGGACCGAAATTCAAATTATAACAACAAATACACAGGTAGCCTAAACAACAAAAATATGGCCTGCAACGAATATAAAAATCCTTTACAGCGTGGTGGAACCGACCAGCAGCAACGCCAGCTTGCCGCGCTCAAAAGCGATTATGTATCGATAGATGAGCGCGATTACAAAGAATGGATAGTTTTTGCCAATCAGTTTGCCGGTTTTGTAAAATATTTTGATGTAAACAATAACCAAACTAATAACTGGCAGCCGTTTTTTAACTCAGATATCTCGGCCATATTAGGCACCGTGGCCATACAGGATATCAATGAGTACCGCCTTGCGATAAAGGAGAAATTTGATGCAATACATAACCCGGCAAATAAAACCCAAACCGACCTCTTAAGAACAAATTTAAACGCACTGTTCAGCGGTATTTTAAGCCTGACATTGGCGCTCGATAGCTACTGCATCCAGCTTCCGGAAAGCAGCCCATTAAAGGCTATCATTACCAATCTGATAAAAACAAAGCTCCAGGCGCCGTTTGCTTCTCTTTTAACTTTTTATAAATCGGCATATAGCAGTAATCCCCTGTTAACGCTTGTAAAAGAGAGTGATAACAGTAAATGGACCATACTGAACCGCGGTGCTCAAAACCCACAGGCAATTTTAACTTCCGAAAGTGTATCGCCGCTTTGGCTTAACGGTAGCGCATCATTGCATGATCTTTATAACAGCTTAACACCAAATCCAAAGGTTTTTGGACCCGACCCGGCGGTTGAGAAGAAAATAATACACCTTTCGAGGCACAATTTGTTTACGGGCATTTTTGATACATACCTGCAAACCTACACCCGCATCATCAACGAGGCCGAAGGCCAGTTGCTGGTTACACTTACAAATGATAGCACGCATACCCCACATTATGCATTATTCATTACTTTTCTTAAGCTGTTTAAATATGCTAAACAAAGCCTTAACACGTTAACGCAACGGCATCTTGATTTTTATTATAAAGAAGTACTAAAGCTTACTCCTAAAAAAGCAAACCCCAGCCATGCCCATGTGATAATTGAACTTGCCAAACAGGTTGACGAATTTATGCTGGCCAAAGGCTCCGCTTTTAAAGCTGGAAAAGATGCCCTGGGAAAAGATGTAACCTTTACGCTTGACGCGGATACTGTATTTAATAAAGCGGGCGTAGCCAAATTGATGAGCATATATCGGGGCGATGATAAAGACAATATCGGCACGGTAATTAACAAAGGGCGCTGGTTTGCATCGCCGGTTGCCAACAGTGCCGATGGTTTGGGCGCCAAATTAAAATCATTGAATGGCGAATGGCATCCTTTTTACAATAAAGAATATTTTGATGGGGCGCTATCGGCTATCGATATGCCAAAAGCGCAAATAGGTTTTGCAATTGCCAGCCATTATTTGTTTTTGAACGAGGGACAACGGGAAGTTAATTTAAACCTGGAGTTTGCCGGTGCAAATCAATTTTTGCCTGTTAACACAGCGGTTGATTGTTATGTTACAACAGCGAAGGGATGGTACAAGGTGCCAGATACCTCTGTTAAAGTAATAAACAAGCAAAATAATAGCGCAGCAAAGGAATGCTCGGCTGTTTATTTCATTTTACAGGGAAACGCCCCTGCGGTGGTTAACTATAACCCAAAGGTGCATGGGGGTACTTTTAAAAGCCTTTTCCCAATTTTAAAAGTTTATCTAAAAAATGAAGATGCTACTGCTTACCAATATGATGATTTGAAAGACCGGTCCTTAACATCGGTAGAGATAAACGTTTCTGTTGGAGGAAATGGCATTTCATTTAACCAAAATGGAATAAAACAGCTTCAAATATCAGGCGATAGCGGATTAATCGATTCATCAAAACCCTTTCAGCCATTTGGTGCTATCCCAAAACCGGGGGCATCATTTATTATCGGCAACCAGGAATTATTTACAAAAAAAGGCGCGGTAGTTTTAATGAATATAGAATGGGCAAATATGCCTGCCTCAGCTAAAATTTCGTATCCGTCAAGTAATTATTTGCCGGCTACCTACGTGCAATTTATAAAGAACGGAACGTGGGCACCCGATGGCAGCTCGACACCCAAAAAAAACTTATTGCTGTTTAGCTGGGGATCGTCCTCAAATCCTGTGCTTACTACTGCCTATGAGCGTTTTGCTTTGGATGACGGAACGGTTGTAAACTATACCGACTCCTATGAGCCCTATGATACAAAAACCAACCAGGGCTTTTTAAAAATAACACTTGATGCGGACCTTGGGTTTGATACCTACCAGGCAGACCAGGTTACTTACCTTATTAAACTGGCTAATAAAACGTGGACATCTACTGATGGCGTTCCGTTCAAACCATATTCGCCTACCATCAAGTCAATTTATATCAGCTATAATGCGGTAACGAATTATAAAATAGGCACCAACGATCAAAAAGCTTTTGACGGCAGGGCTATTCAATACTACCACTTATCACCATTTGGCGAGGCCGAGCAAAGTAAAACGTTAAACCCTGATGAGAGCGTTTTCATGCTGCCTCAATTTAATCATGCAGAAGAAAACTCTCCGGCAGATGATGTAGCAGAATTTTTTATAGGCCTGGATAATTTAGCGGCCCAGCAAAGTGTAAACATACTTTTCCAGGTATTGGAAGGCACAAGCGATCCGGTGGTTTCCATTTATAAAAAACTGATTTCATGGAACTACCTGTCAAGCAACCAATGGAAAGCTTTTACCGATCAGCAGGTGGTAGATGGTACCGCTTATCTAAGGCAATCCGGCATAATTTCTTTCCAGATCCCCGAAGGGGCAACAACTGATAATACCATTATGCCTGCCGGTTATTTGTGGATAAAGGCATCTATATCCATACCAACGGATCCCGCTGCCCCGGCAGGCTCCAATAAATCCGGCGCAGTATGTAAACTGCTGAATGTATTGGCACAAGCAGCACAGGTTACCTTTGCCGATAATGGGAACGATCCGGCGTTTTTAAGCACCGCCTTACCCGGTAACACCATAAGTAAACTGGCCAACGCGCAAACAGCTATAAAAAAAATAACGCAGCCATATCCGTCGTTTGAGGGTAAGCCTGTTGAAGACAACACGCATTTTTATGTGCGTGCGAGCGAAAGACTACGCCATAAGGACCGCGCAATTACCATATGGGATTACGAACGCTTAGTGCTGGAAGCCTTCCCCGAAATACACCGGGTTAAGTGCCTTAATCATACCAAATATGAAAACGGCAAACTGTATGAAGATGCACCGGGATATGTTACCGTAATTACCATACCCGACCTGACTAATCATAACGAAATAAATCCGTTAAGGCCCTACACTAATGCCGACACTATTACGCAAATACAGGCGTACCTGCAGCAACGGGTTTCGTGCCAGGTTAACCTGAATGTTAACAACCCCATTTTTGAAGAGGTGCAACTTGTATTCAAGTTGAAATTATATGAGGGGCGCGATTACAGTTATTACAGCAAATTACTTAAGGACAGTATTACCAGGTACCTGAGCCCGTGGGCGTATGGGCAGGCCGACGATGTACAGTTTGGTGGCAAAATTGAAAAATCGGTGTTGATCAATTTTATTGAAGCACAATATTATGTCGATTATATAACCGATGTACAGCTATTCCTGCTCGGCAGCGATCCGAATGTTATGCCGCAGGACCAGGAAGAAATCGAGGCAACAACATCCATATCCATCCTGGTTTCTGTACCGGCCGATAAGCACAATATAACAGAAATACCCGATGTGGCAGCAGCCCAGAACAATTCAAAGTGCGCAGACCCTTTTAATATGATAAGCATATAACTATATCAACCAATTGAGATGGCAGATAATGTAACCATATATAAAAATCCAAAAACGCCCCCGGCAGAGGATTACAACTATCTGCGGGCGCAGGGAATGGACTATATTGAGGCCCTGGGCAATAAATTGTGGACAGATTACAATATTCACGATCCGGGTATCACTATACTCGAAGCATTATGTTATGCCATAACCGACCTTGGTTACCGCTCGTCATTTGATATAAAAGATATTTTAGCATTACCTCCTAAACAGGCCCCCGATCCTGATTTGCAGGCATTTTACACCGCCAAAAACATATTAACTGTAAATCCTTGGACAACAAGCGATTATCGCAAACTGATTATTGATGTTAATGGCGTAAAAAATGCCTGGCTGCACTGCCTTAAATGCCCATGCGATATATTTTTATACGCCAATTGCCTAAAAAGTGAGTTACAATATAGTGCAACCGAACATCCCATTATAATAAAGGGGATGTACGATGTAAAGGTTGAGTTTGAGGATGATGTTACAGCAGGCGATTTAAACAGCGGTAAAATTTTGCACCCCTTTAGTTTTATAAGCGATGTGGTTAATAATATCACCTCATCCGCTGTAATTGAAATGCGTTTGCCATCTTTTAAAAGCCTGGAGGGCGACGATACAGCAATGACATTTTTTACTGTGCCTGCAGATGATGTTCAAAGCGTGGATACCAAGTTTATATCGGGCAATAAAGGCGACAATACCGATATTCCGCAGGCCGATCTGGGAAAGGGACTGCGCAATCCGCTGTTTGCCACATTTAATATTACGCTTGATCCTGCAAAAGTAACCTTACCTGGCGGCAATCAAAAGCTGATGGAAGATGTGCCGTTTACTATTTGGTTTAACAGTGATGGCGACAGAAAAGCGATACAACTGGCTGATATTAAAACTGCCATAAATGATATTGCCGACCAGGGCATTATCCCCAATTATTACGATAAGGTTAAAGCTGCCGCTGTTATCATAAAAAACGTGCGCGACACGTTGATGGCGCATAGAAATCTTTGTGAGGATTATTGCACCATTACAGCCGTCGAAACTGAAGATGTAGCTGTTTGTGCCGATTTGGATGTAAGCCCCGAAAGCGATATTGAGCAGGTTTTAGCACAGGCATATTTTCTCATCGATCAATATTTTAGCCCTGATGTTGATTTTTATTCACTCGCCGAAATGGTGAAAGCCGGTTTTTCGGTGGATGAAATATTTAACGGCCCGGCGTTAAACAGCGGGTTTATAAAAGATGAGCAATTACTGGCCGCGCAATTAAAAACCGAATTACACACATCGGATATTTATGCCATACTCATGAATATTCCCGGCGTACTGGCGGTACGCGGTTTAATATTGTCGCCTTATGATAGCGAAGGCCACCGGTTAAAAGGCGAAGCATGGGTTTTGCCTGTGGAGCCCGGTAAACAGGCGCGGCTGTATATTAATGGCAGTAAATTCCTGGTGTTTAAAAATGGCCTGCCCTTTTTGCCGGATAAGGCCGAATTAAATGATACGCTTAACGTAATTAAAGGTAACAATATACGGCCCAAATTTTCCGCCGGCGATAATCTTATACCGGTACCGGTGGGATCATATTACGAACTAACAGATTATTACCCTGTACAATATTCGCTGCCGCTTACTTATGGTGTTGGTTATTTTGGCCTGCCGCAAAATGTAACTAACCAGCGCAAAGCCCAGGCAAAACAACTTAAGGCTTATTTACTTTTTTATGAGCAATTACTTGCCGGCTACCTGGAGCAGCTAAGCCACGTGAAAGACCTGTTTTCGTTAAGTACGGCAATCAACAAAACTTATTACAGCCACAAACTGGATAACTCTATAATAAAAGACATTGAAGATGTATTTACCATATCAGAAACCGATCTGCAATCTATCAGCGAAAGCCAACCCACTTTTTTAGATAGGCGGAACCGTTTTTTGGATCACCTTATGGCGCGTTTTGGCGAGCAGTTTAATGACTACGCCCTAATGCTATACAGCTACAGCGATAGTAAAAAAATTGCCGACGAGATATTAATTAAGGATAAGATAGCCTTTATAAAAGATATACCCTTTGCAGGCAGTAACCGTGCAAAAGCCTATAATTATAAGGATGCATCAAATATTTGCAGCGACAACAACATAGCCGGTATTAAAAAACGCATTGAGCAGGTTTTAGGGCTTAAGCAGTTTGACGATTATGTGGATATAACCGATGTTACTGATACATCGGGCAATGCCACAGCGCGTTATTGGAATATTACTGACGATAATGGTACAGCATGGCTGCTAAGCAACAAAAACTATCTTAATTATACCCCCGAAGATGCCAGGGTAACGGCGAAATATGATGCCAATAATTTATTAAAGCTCCTTACTGATACTTCAAAATACGATGTAAAGAAAGACACAGAATGGCATGTGATAGTTAAAAACGGCGCCAGCCAGGTAGTAGCTGTAAGCGCAGCATCCTTTGCCAAAAAAGTTGACGCCACTGCTCACATAAATAAAATTGTAGCTTTTATAAAGGGCGTAGCTGAGGCCAACAAGATTTTTATTGTGGAGCATTTACTGCTAAGGCCACGCAATTTACCGGGAGGGCTCATCCCCGCCGGCGATGCGTTATTACCCATCTGTATTACTGCCGATTGCAATGTTTGCGGCGATGAGGATCCATATAGCTTCCGCTTAACTGTTGTAATGAATGGGTCGAACGGGCTTACAAATGAAGGCCTGCAATTCCGCCGGTTTGCCGAAAACGCCATACGGATGGAGATACCTGCCCATTTAGGCATTAAAATTTGCTGGGTTTCAACCGCCCAATTGCAAACTTTTGAAACATTGTACTGCGCCTGGGAAAATGAACTTGCAAAAGCCACCCCTGATGCTGTGCAGCTAAGTAATAAGCTAAAAAGCTTATTAGATGAATTTAGCCAGTTAAAAAATATTTATCCTAAAGCCTCATTGCACGATTGTGTGGACGGAGACGATCAAAACCGTGTTTATTTAAACAAAACTGTTATTTAATTTAAAAATAATTTGTCATGCAGCCAACGCAATTTAACTATCCTGAGTTTGTACCAGATCAAATACTCACGAGCAGTAACCTCAACGATATGTTTAACTATCTTGACGAGCAGGATAGGTTAACGCGGACAAACCTTATTGGAGTAGGCATTGTATGCGGTTTGGAGGTATCGTTAAACGCGAGTTATACCCAGCTTACCATAAGCGCCGGTTGTGGTATAACATCAGGAGGGTATTTGATCACTTTCCCTAAAACAACATTTACACAATATAACGACTATAACGCCCTTAAGCCACTTTATTACGAAAAGTTTGTTGATGGCGTAAGCAAAACCCAACGCTATAAGCTGGCTCAGCTTTTTGAAACTGCGGTGGTTGAAGGCGCGACCCCACTGAGTAAAGACTACCTGAAAGATAAAGTAGTGATGCTGTATGTTGAGCTTTTGGAGGATCAGGCAAAAAATTGCGATCCTGGAAGCTGCGATGACAAAGGGAAAAATATCGACATCACTTTCAGGCCCTTACTAATCAGCATCGACGATGCTGCAAAACTTAAGACCGCCGGTGCCGATTACGGAGATTCCGGCACCGCCTATAAAACGCTGCCCAAACTAAAAATGCCGCGATATAACGTACCCGCTACCCTACTACAGTCAACCGCCCAGGTACTTGATGTTTATCGTAAAATATTATCAACCTCGTTTATTGATAACGTTCAAAATGCGTTAACCCAAACCTATAATATCCTGCAGCCGGTTATTAAAGATATCTATCCAACTAATCCGTTTGCTCAATTGAGCTCAAATATGGCATTCCTCAACAACGGAAGCTTAACCGAATTGGAGGCCATCAACTATCAATATTACTATGATCTTTTCAGCGACGTTGAACTGGCATACAGCGAACTCCGGGAAACCGGTATCGAAGCGCTGAGTTTGTGCTGCCCCGATGCCAACCTGTTCAGGCTCCATTTATTGTTGGGCAATGTCATTCAGGATAATGCTAATCCGCCGCTTGTTAACAGGCAATATTTTATCCCGTCGCCGGTGATGGAGTGCCATTGCAAGCAAACCAACCGGCTGCGCTGGTTATTTAAACGCATCCAGCTTTTGCTGCAAAACTTCTACGCCGCGTATGGTGTTACAGGCAACTTCGGCGATTTGTACACGCCAGAACAATTAAAAGCACGCCAGTTAAATAACAACATCAGGATAACGCCGAGCAGCCTGGGGAAATATCCTTTGGCAAAAAAGGCTATCCCGTTTTATTATATGCCAGTTGAGGGCACGGGTTCCCTGGTTGATAATTGGGATATTGAAAAAACGGCCGACGGAGAGGCCGATCAAAACTTATCATATAATTCCAACTTATATGCCACAGACGATTACGTACTGAACCCGCTTAATTATGACCTGGAACCCTATAATTTTTTACGGGTAGAAGGCCATATAGGGATGAATTATACAACAGCATTAAAAAGCATAGTAGGCCTAAGAAATAAAAACCGCCTTCCTTTTGATGTGGTAGCCCTTGGTACCGACCTGGAATCGCTTAAAACTGCACTGGCCGACCTGGGCAAAACCAGTACTGTTGCCGCGCTTGTTGAAAAATATGCCGACCGAATAAAAACGCCATGCCAGTTCCAGGATATCGATACCCTTTACGATACCCTTATAGCCGAAATTACTTGTCAGCTGTGCCGTACGATGCTGTATTTTTACCAGCTTAACGAGCCCGGCACTACCGGCGATACCCTCCTTTCAAAAGTGCCGCTGGTACTTAAATGCAATCCCGGGTATTATGTACAGCCTGCTACCTTTGGCTTTTTCTTTGAAAAATTTTATGCTAATTATAAAAAGGATGGTATTGCATTTATGTACCGCTCTTTTGATAAGCAGGGTTTTACACCCATCAACATATATTTCTTTTTCCTGCTTTACATCGAGCAGTTCTTTGAAACATTCACGTCATCATTAGGCAACTTCGACTTCGCGGCTTTTACAGAGGCCTATAAAAGGATGATCTCGATAGCTACCGATATCAAAGATACTCTTAGCAACCAAACGGAAAACGACAGTGTTAGCCTTGAAACGTTGGAGCAGCTTAAAAAGCTGATAGGAATGTGCGTTCAAAAGCCGATTGAAGCGCTCTATAAGGATTATCTTTTACGTTGGGTGCACATTATGATGCTGCAAAAGTTTGGGTATTTTGCGCGTAAACATCCCGGCATACAGCATAAAGCCGGGGTACCTATGGGCGGTACCTTTGTAATGGTTTATCATGAAACCCCGGTTCCCGATCCTACCACAACCAATGCTGCCACGCTTGCCAATGCTGCCAGGGAACAAGCCGCTGATGCGGTGCTTGCAAAAGCCAACCAGAGCCCGCAGGAAGTTTTAAAGCTTTTTGGCCTTGCCGCATCAGATACCCAGCAACCACCGGCAGCCCCGCAGGCGGGGGCACGAATTCATGTGAACGAAGCCACCGGTGGTAAAATGATTGCCGACGCGCCTGAATACACCGGACCGGCGTCGCACTTTGATGATATTAATGCATTTAAAACCGAAAACCAGGCAGAACTTGATGAACTTGGAATATTGTTGCAAGGTATAAATGCAACACAAAGCCCACTGGTAGATGCGGTAGCCGAAATAGGGAATGGCATAGTAATAGCCGATTTTTACCTGCCGTATATGTGTTGCTCCGACTGTCCGCCAATACAATTTACCGTTAACGAAGTTGCCGAACCGCTTACCATAGCTGTTCCACCCGGCGTTTTCTGCGGAGCAGACGACAAAACTTATGATATTAAGGTTACACCCGATGGTGGCGAAATAACGGGCGAAGGAACCTCTAAAACTGCTGAGGGTAAATTTGTGTTTACCCCATCGGTTATTACGTTTGCTGCTGCAGATAAAGCACGAGACATTACTTTAACGTATAAGGCTTTCGGCCAAAGTATTACAACAAAAGTAACTGTTTATCAAAAACCAGTAGCTGATTTTGATGCGGTGCCTATAGAAGGAGAAACAACCGTTACTATTACCAATAAATCATCTGCTTTTGCTGATAAATATTCATGGGATTTTGGAGACAACCAGGCATCCCTTGATAAAGATCCGGCACCGCATAACTATACTTCTGATGGTACGTTTACTATCACACTTTCGATATCAAATAATAACATTTGTAACGATAAAATATCTAAAGAAGTCACAATCAATACTCCTGATGTAACCATCAGTATGAGTAAGTCTGTCTTTTGCAGTAATGACGATACCCCCTACCAAATATCAGTTACTCCGGACGGAGCAACAGTTGATGGCGAGGGAGCTGTAGACCAGGGAGGAGGAAATTTTGTATTTACAGCAAATAAAGTTGCGATGAACGGGGCTGCAAGTAAAAAAATTACACTTACTGCCCATAAAGGAACGAAAAGTAAACAACTTGATATAACCGTATATCAGCAGCCGGCAGCCGATTTTGCAATTGTGCCGCAAACCGATAAACCAGGCACTGTTGCATTTATCAATAAGTCGCCAGCGTACGTTACCGGCTATCAGTGGACCTTTGGCGACTTGACACCGGCATCTACCGATGCAACACCGCCACCGCACACTTATACAACCGACGGCGATTACCCGATAACCCTGGAGGTTTATAACAGCGATTGTAAAGGTATTCCAAAGACCATCAATTATAACGTTCAATTACCCAAGCCCGAGATTGATATAGTTCCTAAATTATTCTGTATCCAGGATACTAAACCTTACCCAATCTCAGTAGGCGCAGATGGTGGCACGGTGACCGGCGATGGTGTAAACCAGCTCGCAGACGGTTCTTATATATTTACGCCGTCTTCTGTTCCTGTGTTTCCAACCGCAAAAAGACCAGTAATTTTTACAAATACATTAAATGGGGTGCCAAAAACCGTTGAGGTAACATTATACAGTGCGCCAATTGTCAAATTTTCCACAGCGCCGGTCAGTACTTCTCCTTTCAGTGTTCAGTTTATAAATGAAACCGAAAATGCTGATAAATTTCAATGGATATTTGATACACAGGGCACATCTGACGAAAGAGACCCAATTAAGACCTTTAGCTTGGCGGGAACCATTAATGTTACTCTACGGGCATCAAATGCCGACATGTGTAAAGGCTTTATAACACAGCCTGTTACTGTAGTAGGGCAGCAGCTAATTACTAAAACATGCCTGCCGGTAGCCGGTATTTTAGAGCAGTTTAACGGACTGAAAGAAATAGATACAAAAAACTATTCGGCTTTTGTAAGGGCCTTCCCGGTATTAACTACCGAATTGAAGCCGTTTTTTGAAAGCCTTAGCGGCGCAGATGGATTGAGCATGGAGGACCAGGTAGCCTTATTTAAAAAGCGCAAAGCTACAGACCTGATACCTAAATGGATAGACATGCTTACCAAATTGCTTGAAAAAAACATCGCGCTTGCCGGGTTAACGGCAGCGTTGGTGAAAATACTATCGCAACTGATAGAACATATCGCCTGTATTCAGCCTGATGACATTAGCAAAGCCAAAGTTCCAATGGCCGATGCATTAAATACGCTCGGCGCTTTTTGCGAAGCGTTTTTAGCGATGGTTAAAAAAGCAACAGCAGACCAGAAGCAACAATTGGCTATCGCCATTAGCCAAATGAATAAGTTGGACGATGGCCTCAAAGAAGAAATACAGCGGGTTGCGTCAAACAACGAAAACACAACTAAAACTAATTATGTGGCCGTATTAAAGAAAATCATTAAACTGTTTGTAGCATAAAAAATGTATTGACTTTCTATGTTTTTAGAAACTGAAAATAACATTGGTAATCTTTCATTTCAATTGCAGTATAACGGCAACGTGGATGGTATTGCAATAAAAAAAAATACGGAGCATATAGTTGAGCACAATTTTTTACCTGCGCTGGAAAGTTTGTTGGATAAGCACAGTCCGCCACACAATGTTGTTTCAATAGATAAACTAATTTGCGAAATTAATATTGGTGCCGGTGACTTAAATGACGGGCTTGCCGGTAAAATAATGCAGCAACTGGAAAAATTACTGCTGGAAAAGCTTGCTTTGGTTAATGACACTGAACAACCACCAACTATTAAAAAGCGTTTTGCCGAAACTTTGTTGTATTACCTGGAGAACGGGTATTTGCCATGGTGGGCGGCAATAAGCACCAGGCAACAGTTTAATGAGTTGATAATAAGCCAGGTTGAAAGCGGGATTCCAGGCAGTATGGCGGATACCTTGCTGATCTTATTAAAACGCGAAACAGTTGTGGCCCGCATATGTAATGATTTTGAAGACGCTACTTTTTGGAGCTTTTTTAAATTGTTGCCGGGCTGGGCCGGCAATTCCATTACCACAGCCTGGCAAAAGGATTATTTCACTTTCATTGCCGGCGAAAAACCAGCCTTTGATAAACGCCAAACCTCTTTTTTGTACAAAAAAAGTCTTTTGAAAAGCCTATCGCTTTATAAAGCTACCCAATTGGCATTTAATCTTATCGCGATAAACAAACAATTTGTAAGTTCTTTTACGGCCGGGCTTTGGCTGTACTTTAGTTCTTTCAATAAAACCTTCGCGGCAGATGCTCCGAACTTGATCAACAAAATAAAAAACGAAGAGCTAAAAACAACGTTAACATTGACTGGCAACCAGGATAGTAGCACAAATGAAAAAAAATTACAAACAACAGAAGCAGGAAAACCAGATAGCGCAAAGGAAAAAGCAGAAGAAGCAGAAAACACTCCAATTAAGGATGCTATCTATATCAACAACAGCGGCCTTGTAATTATTGCGCCTTATTTAGGCATGTTTTTCAGGAAAGCAGGTATTGTGGAGGATGATAAAATAACTGATTTAACCAAGGCAATTACCCTGTTAAATTATATCAGCAAAGGTTTTGATGCGTTTGCCGAATTCGAAATTGTTTTGCCAAAACTGCTTTGCGGACTCGACGTGAAAGATGCACTTAAATACCGGTATATGATTACCGCCGACGATGTTGCAATGATAGATGAGTTGCTTAGTTCCATTGTAGCTAACTGGCCGATCTTGAAAAACACGTCGAATGACACCTTGCGCAGCACATTTTTACTGCGCGATGGAAAGCTTACTTTTAAAGATAACGGCCTGCGCCTTAAAGTACAGCAAAACTCCCTGGATGTTTTACTGGAACATCTTCCCTGGAATATCAGCATGGTAAAGCTACCCTGGATGAAAAATATATTATATGTTGAGTGGGTATAAATTAATCTTATTAGTAAATCGAAAAAGGATATAACAATTGATAGTTAAGCTTTAACGCATTAGTTTTTACTTTTTAATATGGTATCAACCACCGAAAAAACGGCTAAAACAAATCACATCGCCCCAAAAAAGGCGGATGGGAATTGTTTTTTCCGGAAGGCCGAGGAGCCTTCGTTTTTTCAGTCGAATGATAAACCAGCATTTTTTGGTGGTGCTGCTGTTCAGCCCAAATTATCTGTAAGCACGCCCGATGATCCCCACGAAAAAGAAGCCGACCAGGTGGCCGACCAGGTAATGCGCATGCCGGAACCGGTAGCCGCCCCGGTTAATGCCAACCCTCAACAGGGCGAAGACCTGCAACGGAAAGAAGAGGAAGAACATACAGTGCACCCCAAACTGGAAACCCCTTCTATCACTTCGCTGCAATGCAAACAGCAGGGAACCATCATCAGTCCAAGGCTAATACCGTTTGTGCAACGTAGCAGCAACAGCGACGAATTTGTATCGGATAACAGCGACACTGCACCATCCGGTCAGCATAGTGAAGGCCACTTATCATTAAAATCGCTCCCATTATGCCGCAGCCCCGGCCAGGCCGAAAGTAACCGCGGGCCGCCGGCAGCAAGTTCCAGCTTTGAATCGTCACTTTCCTCAAGTAAGGGGAATGGCAGCGCTTTGCCGTCTGACACGATGGCGAGCATGAACTCGCGTTTCAATACCGATTTCAGCGGCGTGCGTATTCATACTGGCGCAACAGCCGAAACCTTAAGCAGCAGCATAAACGCCCAGGCATTTACGCATGGCAGCGATATTTATTTCAATACCGGCAAATTTCAGCCCGGTACTGATAGTGGCGGCTTATTGCTTGCGCATGAGCTTACACATACTATACAGCAAGGCAGCGTCTCTCAACCTGCCCAGGGAAGCACTGTATCCCGAAAACCCATTATACAACGCCAGGCTCATGACAGACCTGTGCCCTCTCAATTAAATAATGCCGTAGCCAAAGCCAAAGGCGAAGTAGGTAAAGTAAATGCAAATGAGGCTGGTCCTGATGGATTCCGTACGGGCTGGCAAAGGCTTGTTGAATATTTTAAAACCACCCTGGGCCAGGATAAAGTTGTTGCCGAAGGACAACCCGGTTCGCAGGGTGCCGTTTCCGAAGGAGATATTAAAAAAGAAAGAAAAATTGATAATGCGCTGCCGCCTGCAAACCCAAGGCCGGCGGCCGGTCCTTACGTTAGGGATGCTATGCCAAGTTGGTGTGGTATTTTCGCGTTCTGGAGTTTGCACAAAGGCGGTGTACCGTTAAGGAGATGGGAAATAGGCGGGCCGCCGGCAGTAGATGTTAACGCTGCGTATCCGCCGGGCTATATTCCAAAAGCCGGCGATATAGCCTACCGGAATGCATTTTCGCACTATGCGCTGGTGGAGAAAGCCACTGGCGATACAGTTACCACTATAAACGGAAATACATCAGGCGAGAATAACCTTGGCGCCCAAATCCAGGTTAAAGATCATCCGTTAAAGAGCTGGACAGCATTTTTTGATCCATTGATGTTGATGAACGGTCAGCTTGGCTCGGGCGATACTGCTGCTGAAGAAAAACCAAAAACGCTAAGGGAAATGCGGCAGCAAATATTCCACGTAAACCGCAAAGAAGATACAGCCTCCGGCGATGCAGAAAGCCCCGGTGATAGCATAGAAACACAGGTACATGCCAAACCCGAACTAAGCAACTGGGCCGTTAATCCAGCCGGCGCGCTTACACATAGCCCGCCGGTTACACCCGCTGTACAGGCTAAGGAAGAACCAGGCCATCATGAAGATGACTTACAGGAGAACGAGGCACAGCATGAGCCGGGTAGCCACGAGATACAACGAAAACAAGATAGTGAAGACGCTCACAATGAGCCGCAGGGGCCGGATGTTCAGCTTAAGGCGGATAGAAAGATTCAATGTTCATGGTTTGATAGCGCTTTATCTGTCATTAATTCGGCGGTTGATTATGTAGCCAAGGGACTGGAAGCCGGTAAGGAATTTTTACTTAACCAGGCCCGCGATTTTGCAATGGCCATACCGGGCTATATGGCCCTGCGCGTGGTATTGGGCGAAGACCCTATAACCAATCAGCAGGTTGAGCGTAATGGCCATAACTTTATTGAGGCCGCATTTGATATTATGCCGGGTGGCCGCCTGTTGCACCAAAAACTTGAAGAACTTGGCGCACTCAGAACTGCCGAAGCATGGGTTGATACACAAATAGCTGCCATTACATCGGTAGTACAGGGGATTGAGAATAGTGTTGAAAGCTTCTGGAACCACCTTTCGCTTGCCGACCTTGCGCACCCTCAACAGATATTTGAGCGGATAGGAAACATTATACATGATGCCATAACCAGCATCATCAATTTTGCGGTAAACGCCGCTACCGAATTGCTGGCCATTGTTAAACGCTTCCTGCTTAACCAGTTGGTATCGTTTATCAAAGATCATACTACGACCTATCCGTTACTGTGTGTTATTTTAGGACAAGACCCTGTAACCGATGAACATGTAGACAGGAACGGCACAACCATATTGAATGCGCTGCTGGAACTTGGCGGCGAAGAAGGCCGCGAACAGCGCCGGCAGATGCAGGAAACGGGCAGCTTTAAAAAGGTTGCAGATTATATCGACCGGGGTATCCGGATATTTGGCAATGCCTATACTGACATAAAAGCCGGCATTGCCCATATCTGGGACTACGTATCTATCAACAGCCTGATGCATCCGATAGATACTTTCAATGAGATTTATAACACTTTTGCGGCGCCGGTACGCAAGGTATGGGATTTTGTAACCGAAGTGGGTGCCGCAATACTCCGGTTTATAAAAGAGGTATTGATGGTGCGCCTCTCGGCATGGGCGCGTACGCAGCGGGGCTATTTCCTGGTTACAGTTATTATTGGCGAAGATCCGTTTACGAAAGCAAATGTTCCGCGAAATACCGAGAATGTGATCCATGGCTTCATGAGCCTGATGGAAGGCGGCGAAGAGCAGTTTAACCAGATGAAGGAATCCGGAGCCATCGACCGGACGACGCAACGCGTTAACGCCGCAGTAGAGCGGCTGAACATGACGCCGGAATCGATTATACAGTTGTTTATCGATCTGTGGCATTCGTTCAGCTTAAATGACCTTATTCACCCGATAGAAGCCTTCCAGCGTATTATTCACAGGTTTGGTGAGCCGATAGCGCGGTTAATAGCATTTGTGATCGAGATCATCAAAATTGTGATCGATGTGATCATGCAGATCATGAACTTCCCAACCGACCTGATCCGCAACATTATAGCTAAAGCCATGCTGGCGATAGAAATGATTAAGCGAGATCCGATTGGCTTCCTCAAAAATTTGCTGAAAGCAATTAAAGAAGGCTTTACGCAGTTCTTTACCAACATTGTTGAGCACCTCATTTTCGGGCTCACAGGCTGGCTGATGAGTGAGTTGAAGGATGCCGGCGTACCCGAACTTAAGGATACTACCTTACGGGGAGTAATTACCTGGATACTGGCAGTGCTTGACCTATCGATGGAAACCATTTGGAAGAAACTTGCCGAGCATCCAAAAATTGGCCCGCAAAAAGTTGCCAAGATCCGAAGTGTAATCAATACTCTTGAAGGCATATGGACATTTATAAAGGATGTACAGGAACGGGGTATCGAGGCTATTTGGGACAAGATAAAAGAACAACTGACTAATCTTTGGGACACCGTGCTCAGCAGTGTTAAAAACTGGGTAATGGAGCAAATTGTTAATAAGGTTACGGCCAAGCTACTCTCTATGCTTGACCCAACGGGTATAATGGCGGTTATTAACAGCGCTATTGCTCTTTACAAGGCCATACAATCATTTATAAAATACCTGCGCGAAATGTTGCAGGTTGTCAATTCGTTTGTGGAAGGTGTGGTTGAAATTGCCAGCGGTAACACCGCAAGGGCAGCTAACTTCCTTGAAGGCGCGCTGCACCGGGCTATGCCTATAGTGATAGGCTTCCTGGCCAACCAGGTTGGCCTTGGCGGGATAGGCCACCGTATTGGCGAGTTGATAGTGAGTGCCCGTGCGCTTGTTGATGAAGCTATAACCTGGCTGATAAATAAAGCGGTTGACCTGGGTAGCAAGCTGCTGGAAATGGGAAAAAATGCAGTAGCTTCTGTAATGAACTGGTGGCAGGATAAGAAAGATTTTACGCTCGAAAATGGCGAGCACCATGAAATATCAACAGAAGGAACGGCGGATGCTCCTAAAATAAAAGTAGCCAGTATCGAACCAATGGATATGCTTTTGCTGATTACCAGGAGAAGGGCCCTTACAACCAAACCTTTAACACCGGCACAGGATAATTCACTAAAGACAGCCGAATCGAAAAATACAGTCCTGGTAGATTATATTAAAACAAACAGGGCAGTGGTTACTGCCGGGGGCACCCCTGCTGATGCCATCAGGGCTGAGGTTGGCAAGCAACTGGATTCAATTAAACAGGATGTAAAGGATGGAGATGCACTTAGCACAGCCGAACAAGCCTTGCCTGTTACACCATTGCCAACTTATGGACCACTTACAGGCACTGGTTTTGGTACAAATATGCACGTTACACCGCTAACCAAACTGGGAGTGAGTGGATCTACAGTTACCGCGAAGCACCCTGTCTTTACGGATTTATTATTACGGAAGCGAACTTCTGGTGGATCAAATACCTATTATGTGGCAGGCCATTTACTCAATAATAATGTGCATGGGGATGGCGGTACATGGAGCAACCTGACTCCTCTTGCTAACACCGCCAATAATCCTGATCATGAAAACAACGTTGAAGACAAAGTAAAAAAAGCAGTAGAAAAGAATTTAATACTTGATTATACTGTGAAAGTAAATTATAACCGATCTCCAAACACTACCTTGTTAGGTTTGCTGGCTGCCGACACAACGTCGGCGGCTACCGTAGTTGAGGCAAAACGCAAAATTGTTACTGCCGAAGCCAGCATACCTGATAGCCTGGATTGTATCGTAAAACAAGTTAAGGCTGATGGCACCACACCACTGCCTACCACCGACCCTGACTATAAGAAAGAGTATAATTTTAGCTACACTGTAAATAATAATAAACACATAGCAGATACAGATCCAGGTCTTTATTTCTTGCAAGACCCAAGCGGAGGATCATACACCCCGCTAAACGTTTTGCAGCAGAGAGCTACTCTTGCATTGGCTGGTACTGCACCTAAAACATGGAATGATTTCTACGGAGATGTAAACAACCGGGCAAGTATTGATCATTTAGGTACAACACCTGCGACTGGCGGGATAAGTGAATTAGCACAACTTAAGTTGCCATTTGAGCAACAACGGCTATTTGAGTTTGAAAATAATAAGATAAATGATATACCGGTTGTTCCAACTTCAATTCAAAACTGGGAATCGTTCCAAGGTAACAGAGAAGCTTACAGACCCGATGCAATTAACCCGAACACACACCTTAAAACGCTGAAGAAAAACTTTGGTACAAAAATGGGCAGGGTAAAGGCCGAACTATTCCGATCGGCCAGGGAAATGCTCGGCGCTGTCATTGCAACCGATAAATGGAACGACTTTAGGAAAGCCAATAATCTTTACCCGAGGGAACAGATACTTGAGCAAAGTGAACTTGATACTTTTAGGGCAACTTATTTTGATCCTAAAATAGCAAGTTTAAAGGCTCCAGGCGGCGCCCCGGCAACCCCGGTACCGCCCACAACACCATAATTATAACAAACATGAAAAATAGTGCAGATACCAATTTTTGTATTTTAAGAACCTAAATAAACCGCCATGGCAAACAAAGTAATATACCGTCGCCGTCGCCGCCAGGCTCCCGCGGCGCACGACAGCAAGTTTTTTAAGAAAGATGCCAGCCAGGAGCAATCCTTCTTTGGCGATCCTCAAAAGCAGGCTTTTTTCCAAAATCAGCATGTGCAGCGTAAATGCGACCATTGCGAACAGGAAGATAAAAAAGAAGTTCATCGCGCTGCCGATAAAAAGGAAGAAGAGAAGCCTGTGCACCGCATGGAAGATAAAAAGGAGGATAAGGAAGTGCACCGGGCGACGGATAAGAAAGAGGAAGATAAAACTGTGCACCGGATGGAAGATAAAAAAGAAGATAAAGGTGTGCATCGCAAAGAAGATAAAAAAGAAGACGAAAAAATGGCGCACCGTATGGAGGATAAAAAGGAGGAGAAGGACGTGCACCGTAAAGCTGACGCTGCAAGTTCACCGGCTACCACATCAGCATCTTCTTATATTTCAAACTTAGGCGGTAAGGGCAACGAACTGCCTGCGTCGTCAAAACACTTTTTTCAAACGACAATGGGTGCCGATTTCAGCGACGTCAAGATACACACAGGTACGGAGGCAGAGCAGTCGGCAGCTGCCATAAACGCTAAAGCTTATACTGTGGATAATCATATAGTTTTTGCTGCTAACCAGTTTAATACCGAAACGCACGAAGGCAAAAAACTATTAGCGCATGAACTTACACATGTTATGCAACAATCGGATGGCATAAACCGGAAAGCTACCATACCTTCAACCACATTGCCGGAAGCAGAGCTGGAAGGCGGCATAGGCAATGTTACAGGAAAAGGCACTTCTACATCAAACCAGATTGCTCATGGCGGGGATGTTAAGGTTGAGGGGCTTACCACTGCAAATTATGATCATGGTACTTTTGCCACCACCGATATTACAGCCGAACGGACTAAAGGCTGTAAACCTTGCGGCAAAGCTCCTTGTGTTTCGCTGAAAGGTACACTGGTATCTGAGTTTCATGCCGACCCTAAAGTGAAACTCCCTACAGTTCCGCCAGGGCACACCCCTTGCGAAACAGAAAAGATCCAAACCTTTATTGATACCAAGCTAACCAACCACGAACAGGAGCACGTTAACGCGTTTAATACTTATAATGGTACCGTTAATACGCCATTTACCTTTACAGGTTGCTATACAGAGGCCGAGTTGAAAAAATTTGTGCAGCCCATTCACGATAAAATTGAAAAAGACCGCGAAACTGCAGCCAATTTGCTTAGTAAAAAGCTGGATCCGTTTTTAGAGAAAATAGGCACAGAGGAATGCACCGACAGACCGGCCACCACTACGGCCAAACACGCCGCACCACCGCCGCATCATTAATCAATTTATGTTAATTCTCTTAAAATCGATACCTTTATTTTGATGATCCATCAGCTAAAAAAGATTACGCCGCCGGGCCTTGAAACAGCCATAAAACTATGTCGCGACCTGGTATCAGAACGGGTACAAGCACATTTTAACAACATCCCATTTGATGTAGTAAAATGGTATGATCAGCATGGTTACCAGTTAAGCAATGATCCTTTAGCAATTATCCCTGATATTAATGACCATGAAGCCTGGGTAACTGTAATGATCACACTGATTCCGCATGTGCAGCCCAACTTTTTCGAGTCTGTTATTTTGGAGCACCTCCCCAACGGTGGCGATTTTCCGGAAATTGGCGGGGTAAAAGCCACTAATCACCGCAGCATGTTGCCAACCGGCGAAACCCTGCAGTTCATCCTGGCCGGCACCAATGTTACTCAACGGGTGCGGCTTCAGCAACTATTTAGCCAGGAGCATTTTTTTCATCGCCAGGGTATAATATGGCTGGAAAATGTTAAGGAAGGCGAGCCGATGATGAGCGGCCGCATCATATTAAACCCCGAATGGGTTGACAAGATTTTATTGGGGAAGGAAAGCCCACCCAGGTTCGGTCCCGATTTTCCGGCTAAGAAAATTGAAACCGGAATCCAGTGGGATGATGTTGTGCTTCACCCACGCACCATGAACCAGATAAATGATATTCGGGTTTGGTTATTGCATCACGACAAATTCAATAGCGATGCAAATCTTAAAGTTAAAATAAAACCAGGTTACAGGGTGTTGTTTTATGGGCCGCCAGGTACCGGAAAAACCCTGACCGCCGCACTTTTGGGAAAAGAATATGATAAAGACGTTTACCGGATAGACCTTTCGCAAATTGTAAGCAAATACATAGGCGAAACAGAAAAAAACCTGGAAAACGTATTCAGAAAGGCCGAGACGAAAGACTGGATATTGTTTTTTGATGAGGCCGACGCACTATTTGGCAAGCGTACCAATGTGCAGAGCGCCCACGATAAATATGCCAACCAGGAAGTAAGCTATCTTTTGCAGCGCGTAGAGGATTTTCCGGGATTAATGATCCTGGCATCAAATTTTAAAAACAATTTGGATGACGCGTTTCTGCGCAGGTTTCATAGCGTGGTGCATTTTCCTATGCCAAATGCCACCGAAAGGCAAAACCTTTGGAACAAAACTTTACCTGCCGGGTTAAAATTAGATGCATCAATAAACCTTAAAGAACTGGCCGAGCAATTTGAACTAACCGGCGCATCTATACTCAGTGCGGTTCATTACGCCACGCTGCAGAGTTATGAGCGGGAGGATGGTATTTTATTCCATACAGATTTGATAGACGGCATAAGGAAAGAGTTTTTGAAAGAAGAAAAGTCGATAGATAGTTGATTTAATGGTAAGTTTTACCAATGAAGCGATTTTTAAGTTTTTTGGCGGTAATCATTTTATCATTGGCTGCCATCAAGCCTTAGAATTCCTGAGTTTTGGCCTTGCAAGACACCAGGACAGGCGCTTAGTTTTTGATTCTCGCAAATCGCTCCGTTTGTACGTCCCAACCGGGCGGTTCCAATTTCATGTTCAACCCGAATAAACAACAAGCTAAACAAAAAGCTGTTATTTACCCTTTAACTGCGTCATCACTCTAATCGTTTTTAAGATTACGCCAATTTCACTATTTAAATTTATGTTATTAAGATAAAGTAAATCATAGCGAACCCGGTTGCACATTTGGTCAACATTTTCAGCATAACCATAATTCACCTGTCCCATTGAGGTCAAACCCGGTTTTAAGCGTAATAGCTTTTTATAATTAGGAGATCTTTCTATGAGCTGCTCTATAAAAAACTGGCGTTCGGGCCTTGGCCCTACAATGGACATATCGCCTTTTAGTACGTTCCAAAACTGAGGTAATTCATCTAATCGGGACTTTCTTATTACACGCCCCCATTTAGTAATCCGCGGATCGTGATCACTTGATAGTTGAGGCCCCAATAATTCGGAGTTAACATACATGCTCCGAAACTTGTAAATTTTAAATGGCTTATTATTTCTTCCAATTCTTTCCTGAGCGTAAAACACCGGTCCTTTTGACGTCAACTTCGTTATTATCATTAACAATATAAATACCGGGAGTCCCGGTATCATCACAAACAATGAAAATAGAATGTCAAAACAGCGTTTAAAAACAACTATTTTAAGGCTAAGTTCAACAGAATTGGACAACTGAATTACCGGAAAACTTTTGTAATTAATAATAGTTGCACTACTGTTTTCAAGTACTAAATCAGAAACAAACTTAATTTTAATAGCATTCTGGTCGCCAAAATCAACAATGCTTTTAAGCAAACTTTGGTCAAGCGCCCTGTAACATATAAACACCTCTTTTACCTCTGTTTTTATAATTTTATCGAATAACATTTGCCTCGTCATTTTACTAAGCGATTCTTCTGTTATATTACCGACGAAATTATAGCCATATTCCGGCTGCTTCTCAAAAGAGCTTTTTACCCTGCGCGCGATATCTTCATTTCCGATTATAAGGATGTGCTTGATATTAAATCCTTTTTTGCGGATATAATCTAATCCCGCAAAAATCAATGATCGTTCAACAACTATTAAGATAAAAAACAGCAGGTAAGTAAAAAGCATTTCCCAACGGCTTACTTCATAAAACTTGAAAAAGTATACCACGCCAAGTACAGCTACCGAATGGTAAATAAGGGACGACAAAATTCTGTTAATGCTATTACTAAGTACCAACGGCCGTTGGATCACGTAATTTTTAGTTAAAGAAGCAATAGAAATCCAAGCCATATTAACCAAAAGTAAAAAAACAGACGAAGTTATCTCATTGGAAAAGTAGTTAAATACCAATAAATGAGCGAATTGTATGCTAATATTTAATATTATTAAATCACTGATAAATGTGATTATGGGTAGGAGTTTTGAGTAACGTATATTCATAAGGGTTAAGGATAAGGATGCGCAAATGTAATACTTTTTCACTTATAATGCACTAATTATGCAAAAATGACAACAACTACTACAAATACGGCTACTAACTCATAAACGCTACAACACAACATTAATTATTTATTATTTTGAAAAAAAGTGCAACACGCTAAGTCTTCTTGCTAATGATATAGTCCAGAATCTCCTTTTTAAACCTTTCAGTCGAAAACCCGGCCGCATGCGTAACAATTTCGTTGTAATTAAACGATGATTTATTAACATCAAACCATTCAACCGCTTGTTTGATTGAATCAACTGATTGGTCGTCGAAAAATATTCCGGTTTTATTTTCGATGACACTTTCTAAAGCCCCTCCTTTTTTATAGGCGATAACCGGCGTGCCGCAAGCCTGTGCCTCTACCGGTAAAATGCCGAAATCCTCTTCGGCTGCAAAAACAAAAGCCTTTGCCTCTGCCAGGTACCTTTTTAACTCATGAAATGGTTGATGCCCCAATAATATAGTATTTGACTTTGCTAATTTGCTCACTTTTTTAAAATCAGGCCCATCTCCAATAACAAAGAGTTTTTTATCCGGCATTTGGGCAAAAGCCTGAACAATCAGGTCAATTTTTTTATAGGGCACAAACCTCGAACAGGTGACGTAATAATCACTCTTTTTATAAACAGGCAAGAAATCTTCCGTTGCAACGTTAGGATGAATAACTGTACTTTCGCGGCCGTAAATCTTCTTGATACGCTTAGCGATATAGTTTGAATTGGCTATAAAATGATCAACACGGTTGGTACTAATAATATCCCAGGCCCGGATACGATGAAGCAGGTATTTTGCGATAAATCCCTTTACACCTTTATTCAATCCAGATTCTTTTAAATACTGATGGTGCAAGTCCCAGGCATATCTTATCGGAGAGTGGCAATAACAAATATGCAACTGGTTTGAATTTGTTAACGCCCCCTTGGCCACGGCATGAGAAGATGAAATGATCATGTCATAACCTGATAAATCAAATTGTTCAACCGCAAGGGGGAACAGTGGTAGGTATGACCTGTATTTTGTTTTCGCGAAAGGCAGCTTCTGAATAAATGATGTTGTTATCTTATGATTGCTAAGATTCAACGCCTTAATAGTTTCATCCCGCGCAACCAAGGTAAAAATATCTGCATTCGGATAAAGTGAGGCTATTTCTTTAAAAACATTTTCTGAGCCGCCAATAACGGTAAGCCATTCATGTACTAATGCTACTTTCAAGTTTTAATAATTAAAGTTTCTACTGTTTTGGCAATTTGCTTAGCCGACACTTTCCAACTAAATCTGTTACTGTTTTGCTTACCTTTTTTAATGAGACTATTACGCAAATCCCCGTCGTTAAGTAATAAGTCTATCCTTTTCGATATATCGTTTGTATCAAGAGGATCTAAGTATAAACTGGCATCACCGCAAACTTCCCGCAAGCTGGGAATATCAGAAACAAGGGTAGGGCAGCCATATTGCATAGCCTCGATAGGAGGAAGCCCAAAGCCTTCATATAGGCTTGGATAAACAAACATTTGCGCTTGCATATATAAACCCGCTAACTGAGCGTCATCAACACGCCCCGTAAATATGACGTTTCCATTGGTTCTAAGCATTTCGTTACCCTGGTTATTAAAAATTGAATTAACATCGCCAACAATAATAAGTTTGAGATCTTTGTTTGTTGTTAATTTGAAAGCTTCTATAAGATTCAGGATATTTTTTCTTTTATCTATCGATCCAACCGTTAAAATATATCTGCCATGGCCGGTTCCGGTGTATTTTGGCGCCGACAAGCCTGATACGCCATTATATATTACTTTTATTTTTTGAGGGTTAATCCCAATGTACTTCACAATTTCCGACTTAGAGAAATCACTGACTGTGAAAATAATTTGGGCTTTTCTTGCGATTCGCGGGATTAGAAATTTATAGAAGCGTACGAAATTTTTGCTAAACCAATCGGGATTAACTAAAAAAGCGACATCATGCAATGTTATGGCTTGATTGCTATAAAAAAGCGGAGCAACGTTACACAAGTTAATCAAAAATGGGTTGCCTTTTTTTTTTAAATATATAGGCAGATCAATTTGCTCCCAGGCAACACCACTACGCTTACCTATTATGGCTACGTCAAGTTCGGCCGCTAACTGATGGTGAATTATATTTGCCGGGGCAATAAATTTAGCCGACGGCATCAGTACCTTCAATTGCCGGGCAATTTCGATTGCAAAACGTTGTACCCCGGTAAGTTTTTGCGTAAGGAAGCGAGCGTTGATGACAAATAAGATGGAAGGATGATTTTTCAATATATAATGAGGCTATGTAGTTTGGATAGCAAAATGCTCCTTATAATTATAACTGATAAAAAAAGTAAAAAACCAGGATATAACAACAAAACCATCCGATGTTAGAGGATTTACATTGGTTGTTAGTATAATAATTAGAGCTATGCCTATTCCTTTTAAATTTAAAAAATCCATAAAGATTAAAAATGTAATAAATGTTTGGATACCATAGCCCAAATATAGAGCCGGCAGTCCACAAAAATCACGTATGTCCGCAGCTCTAAATTCAAGGGTCATTGCTTCAAGTCCTTTTCGGGATTGTTGCATAAGGTCATAAATATCTATTCCAGTTATAAAATCCGCCAGCGAGGCGTAAGGAGTTAGGGCATATCCCGAAAATCTATGTGTAAGCGAAATATTTAATTTGTCTTGAAAAAAATCGGAAGTGAGCAATAAGTGATTAAAAAATAAAATCAACAAAATTGAATATAGTATAGCTACAACATAAACATTAAGGACATTAATGTACTTTTTAAACAATAATACAATTGGTATAATCAATAAAATTAATGAAGTTTTTGACAAAGATATAATAAGACCGATGATGACAAAGGTCATATAAAAGGTTTTCCACCCTCCTTTTATTTTAGGATCGTTAATGATAATAAAAAACACAGCGCCTAACAAAGAGGCGAAAAATCCTCCCTCGCGCGAAAGCCCACTAACTCTTGGCAAAATAGATATTGCGTAAAAATTTGTAAATGTTGGCCCTGCAAACTTACCGAGCAGCATTGTCGATATATTGGTTGGTCCTATCAGGTAAGCGGTAGCCGGGTCAATAAATATTAACACAAATTGTAGTATGGCTATCATTACATTAACAAAGCACCAGCGGTAAAGGTAAAAATAATCAGACTCGTAACAGTAAAACATGTAAGTTACAGACAGCAGCAGCATCTGTATTTTCAAAAACAATGCAAGATTTAAGCAGGAAATACCCATTAAAAAAGACAGAATTGCAACTATCAATATTTTATCTTTGCTGAATTTATTCAATCCCCATAAAATAAAGGACACATCAAAAAAAATCACAATTGACGACAAATAAATAGTAACCCCACCTACAAACGGAGACAATATTGGCGCTGTCAAAAACAAGAAAAACAAATTGGGAATTATCTTCTTCATGGAACTTATTCCTTTTTTTGATTAAAAGAAGTTAATATTTCTATTAAAAAATATTTTAAATACCGCAATTGAAGTCTTTTTCACTAATGAAAATTTACCACGAAAAAGCCGTTTTAAAAGAGCAAAAACCACACTACAGCTAACCAAAACAATGTGTCGGCCATACCATTTTTTTGTAAACCGGATACGGTTTATCATAGAATAGTAATCAGCTACAGACATATTATTGTTGTTGCTTTTAATAATGGATGCACCTTCTTTATGGTATATTATCGCATTATGCTGTAATGCAAAGTTGTATCCAAACTGTTTACCAACAAGTCCCCAATCCAACTCTTCAAAGTATAAAAAATAACTTTCGTTCATTAAGCCGGCGATATCAATAAAAGCTTTAGGTATGAACATTGACGCGCCAATAACATAATTATTGTCGCCAAACGCAAAATCATCATATTGCCCATGATCAATTTCTCCCTCACCAATATGATAAGTACTGCCAATCCATCTATTATACCGACCAGCAACTGCCTGTATTTTCTGCGGGCTATAATAAGATCTTAATTTACTACCCAAAATAAACTTTCGTGGATTAGTATCAAAAAAAGCTGCAAGGTTTCCCATACAATTATGTTCAATAACAGTGTCGTTATTAAGCACCCATATAAAACTGTGTTCATCTGCAATTTTTTTTATGTATTTTAACGCTATGTTATTTGCGGCGGCAAAACCGTTATTAGTAGCCCTTATTAACATTAGAGACTCAGTATACGCAACATTGGTATTTAAAACATCATACTCAGAGATACTGACATAAGATGTGGGCCGGTCAATAAGTGGGTAGACAATGTTTGGATAGCTTGTGTTTATTTCCTTATAATTATTTTCAAGCCATTCTTTAATTTGATGGCTTGATTGTTCATCTGGCGAATTATCAACTAACAATACCTGATAGTTATTGTAATAACTCTTATAAACACTCTCCAAGCATTCTATGGTGTCTTCATACCGTTTATAATTAACCAGGATGATATATACTTTATTCATTTGTCAATTTCCTAAAACAGGGAGCCTGCCTGTTAACCACATTCATATTGTAACCGTCAAATTCAAGGTGCCTAACCTCAAGATCCGTATATACCGTACTTAGATTTGATAAAATCGCGAATGCCCTCAAGAAAGTACTTAAAATATTTTCTTTTATCGGGATAGCACACTATAATTTTAATTAAACATTTTAACAAATAATAACAACGCATGAACGCAAATTTAAAATCAGAAAAAAAATATTTTTTAACAATGTAAAAGCCGTTTCGGGCTATGTAATAATACCTTAGGGGCGGGTGTAAAGCTTTTATTGGGCGTTTATTACTTTTGATATACTCTTCTCCAACTGAATGAACGATGAATATTTTTTTACTGGTTAAAATCTTATAGTTATGAGTTCTTAGTTTAAGGCAAAAATCATGGTCTACCTCATCAATAAATAATTTTTCTTCAAACTTCCCGCAAACCCTCCAAGCATTTAAATTCAATAAATTCCCTGACGTAATCACAAAATGTATGTCATTAAAATTTTCTGAATAAGGCAATATCCACCTATCATAATTATTAGTATATGATGCAGCATAAATACCGATACTCTCATCTTTTTTTTCATTCATAAGTGCGAAAAAATCGTGGTTTATAAACCTGGAATCCTGATCCATTGTTAAAAGCCATTTATAATTTTTTCTTTCAGCTTCTATCGCCCCTGTGTTAAGGGCATGGGCTATTCCCTGGTTACCCTTGTTATTAATGTAAGTTATATTTTGGTATTTTTTTAATTTTTCCTGTAACGCACTTGTATTATGCGTTGAATTGTCGACCACAAAAAGCTCGTCGAGTTGACTTCGATATGACAAAATATTCTCGATTAACTTATCATCAGGGTTGTATAGAACCACACATCCAGCGATCATTGAGTGATTTTTAAACGTTTAATTAAAAATTGATATATATTTAACGAAATTTGATTTTTAAAAATATAAAACTGCATCAACGCATAAGTAATAGCACATAATATTACGGAGACTATCACGATAATTAAATTCTGCTGGATTAATCTTTCTGTGAGATAAATAATAGGAATAAATAATATTGATGATATTATTGCTTTTATTATCAAATGATATTCAATTTTAAATTGAAACGACTTTCTTACAAAATATATATAACTCAATGTAACAAATACTTCAGATATTACATTTGCGTAGGCAGCGCCCACCTCTTTTAAATATGGGATAAGCAAAAAATTCAACGACAAACTTACCGCCATGCCTATTGATACTGATTTAAGCATTTCTTTGTCTTTACTGGCCGGAATCAAAATCTGAATACCAAAAAAGAAACCTAAGCCGATTACAAAAGGTAAAATGGAAAGAACTTGCATTACTGGTATTGCCGATGTGAACTCTGCCCCTGAAAACAAAATCACAGTTTCCTTTGACAAAAAAAACAAACCAAATGCAATGGGCACCGAAATGAAAATGATAAAATCGAAGGACTTTCCGAGTATTTTATAAAAACTATTAAAATCCTTATTGTTAACACTAAACGATATCTTGGGTATTACAACTGCGCCAAGTGAAGTTACAAATGGGATTGTAACCTTAGCCAGTTTAACCCCTGCCGAATAATACCCTACCGAACGGTCGTTTGATAAAAAACCGAGCATAACCACATCTAATAATGTATACATGCTTGATGCCAGAGTAGTGCTGAATATAAATATTAATGGCTTAAAATGTCTTTTAAAATTTAAGTCTCTTAATACGATTTTCACCCTGCTCCATACGAGCAGAATACTTATTATGTTGTTACCTATTAAAGCAAAAATACTTATAAGTAAATAAACATAAACGTCATGGGCTGTTTTTACAAAGGCATATAATAGAATGATTGCTACTATTTTAACGAATACAGACCGGAGGGCTATCAATTTAAATTCTTCTACACCGGCATAAAACCAATCTATAGAGCAAAAACCCAATAATACAATCCCCCCGGCTGCATAATAAGCGTTAATATCAGGCTTAAACATACCAATTGAGGATACTATGATAATATAAATAATGCTGGATAATGCACTTGTTAGCACATAAATAATTACCAACTCAGAAAACGTTTTGCTTAAATTTTCTTTATCGTTTTGTGTTTTCGCTATCTCTCTTATGCCATAAACGGGGATACCCAATGCTGCTACCAAAGCGAAGTATTGGGCAAAAGAGATTATAAATTGTATTTTTCCTATACCCACCGGACCAAGCATCCGTGCCGCATAGGGGAAAGTTAAAATGGGGAAAATTAAATTTACAATCGTAAATATAAGATTATAAATATAATTGTGTTTAGTAGAATTCACGGGAGGTTTAACTTAATGACTTGATAAGAGTTCTCTTTATCAGAAAAAAAAACGCAGCCGCAGTAAAAAACAAAAAAAAGCCTGCAATTGTAGAGAATATTTTATTAATATTTTTTTTACTTAAAGGCAAAACAGGCCTATCAATGACTTGTATAAGCGGCATTTCATTTCTCAACGAAATTTTCGACACTTCAAGATTCTTTACAATCTCGCTGTACACCGCGCTACTTGATTGTACATCAACCTGTCTTTTCTGCGATGGAACATGCAAGCTTAATAAACCAGGATTAGCATTCGGCGTGGCATCAGTGGCAGACGCCACACCACTTAATGCAGAATTTAAAACCTTCTTAACACTATCGGCCTGTTTTTGTAATATATCGAGGTTTTGAGTTGTTTTTTTTGTTTTTGTTTGTACATAAAAATCGTTCACCGTCTCTACAAGTACATTGGTAAATGCTTGTGCAAACAATTCGTCATTTGATGTAAATTCAACTTCAATAATGCTCAAATCTTTCTCAAGCTTATTTACCATTAAATTTTTCTGATTGAAAATATAAACCAGGTTAGTAATAATGCTATCCTGCTTTCGGCTAAACTTGTTAGGATCGCCGTTAAAATCAATGTAATTAATATGATCTTTCTCTTTCCAATGCTGTCTTAATTTATTAACATCTATATACCTCTCTATAAGCAATTGTTTTTTGTTATTTATAATAACGTTCCTAAGTAATGCTTTTTCAATCATTAGCCTCGTTTTATATAACGCCAATATATTGGTAGGGTCAAATAGGCCCCCATTGTTATTATCTAAATTAATACCAGCCAAAGAGGCAAGGGCAGAATATTGGCTTCCAATCCCACCTTTACTGGCATCTTCTAAAACAAATGTTAATTGTGCTGTATATATTGTTTTCTTGGTAAAGGCAAACGCATATCCTGCAATTGCCCCTATAACAGCTATAATTGTAAGGATAAGTAATTTAGTCTTCAGATACCTCAGTGCGGCCTTAACTTTAAAAGTAATATCCTTTAAGGTTAGTTCGTTAGTCTCACTCGTATTCTTTTTCTCCATCTTGGAATGCTCAGTATTTTTTTAAATTACCTATTTATTTAAACTCAAAATCCCCAAAATTATGGCTCCTAACGAAGCCAGCCCCGTAGTAAACCCTAAAATATTCTGAGCTGTATTCCCTTTGCTCTCTGATTTTTTCGGCACATAAATTTCGCTCCCAGGTTTAACAGATGGATGATTATTAAAAAACAAAAATTTCCTGGTGCCTTTTACCGTGCCGTTCGGATACACAACATATGCCCCTCTTCTTAATGCATCAGGACCGTAGCCTCCGGCGTTAGATACAAAATCATTAAATGATTTTGAGCTATCATATACTACCGCGCTTGGATAAAGTACCTGGCCATTAACACGAACAATTTGCTGTTGCTTAGGTACCCTTATAATGTCGCCATCTTCCAGTAATAAATCACTTTTCGAACCTGGTGTTTTTAAAACCGCCCCAAGGTCAATCCCTACATAGTTGTTGCGCTGTTGCGTATCGGCATTGGTTGTAGAATCTTTGTAGGCTCTTTTAAGCCTGTTGGCCTGCGCCATCCTTTCCAGGGTAAAAGCCGCGGTATCTGCTTTATTCTTATCAATGCCCAATATGGCAATGTTTTCTCTTTTTAATGATCCGCCTTCAACATCGGCAGATGCGGTAAGCCCCCCCGCTCGTGCTATCAAATCTGATATTTTTTCGTTTTTAGTTTTAATAGTGTATGATCCCGGGTACAATACTTCACCTTCAACTTTAACTGTTTTTTGTTTTTCGTACCCTGGCAAACTATATATTGATACAATATCAAATGGTGTTAACACAAAATTGGCTTCATTGGGTTTTAATGGGCCATCAATATTCACGCTAAAAACCTGGGCTACAGAACTGCTTTTAGATGATGGATCGGCATTAGATACCCTCCTGGCCACTTCAATCCGTTTTGTGCTGGCCCCCTCGGCAAAGCCACCGGCTTTTAAAATCAGGTCCTCTACTTTCATATTTTCCGAAAAGGCAAATTTCCCAGGCTTCCTTACGCTACCATTAATAGTAACTACGTATTTATCACGTAAATCAAAAATTGATGATATGTTAATAATGTCTTCGCGTTGTAACGGAATATTTACCGTTTTATTCATCACATCTTTTACACTAAAACCTATCATTTCGGTACTATTATCGGGCTTCAGGCGCGTAATGGTTCCCCTTTCTGTAAAAGCATCTTCTTTTAAACCGGCTGCTTTCTCAATCAACTGATATAAAGTTAACCCGTTTTGTAACTCGTAATCGCCAGGCTTAAAAACCGCTCCGTTAATAACCACCCTGTTTTCAAATCTGTTAATAATTGATTCAATAGTGTATTTATCGCCCCTTAAGGGTACATAATTTTTATAATCGGCCTCTAAAACATCCGTAATCTTTCTTTGCTGGTCGCTTATTTGCGATACTTTTATGCGGGCAGTATAGGCGCTATCGGTAAAGCCGCCGGCGTAGTTTATAATGTCGTCAAGACTTTCGCCTGGTAAAACCTCAAACAGTGCCGGAATTTTTACCTGCCCGGCAAGATCAACCCTTGTACGGTATGTAGGCACCCGCACAATATCCTGATCCTGTAATCCTATGTTATTTTTTTGATCGCCTTTGACCAAAAAATCATAAACATCAAGATGCCTGATGATCCGGTTATTTCTGATTATTTCTATCTGCCTTAAACTTCCGTTATCTGTTGGGCCGCCCGCCATATAAAGCGCGTTGAAAACCGTAGCAAGCGACGGTAAAGTATAGGTACCAGGCTTAGAAACCTGCCCAATAATAATCACCTTTATACTTCGGATATTTCCTAATGTTACCTGAACGCTTGTGCCGCGCCCAACAGCGTAATTGTTAGCTGCAAGCCTGCTCTTTATGGCTACTGAAGCCTGCTCAATGGTTTTACCACCAACATTTAAAATGCCCACGCCAGGTATATTGATATTGCCCTCCGGAGATACTTCAAGTTTCCAATTTACTAATGAGTTGCCGTAAACATTGATATTAAGCTGGTCATTAGGCCCAACAATATAATTTAAAGGAGTAGCAAGTTTAAGGTTGGGCTCAAATGAGCTGTTCTTGTTTTTAAAAATATCTGCACCAAAAATTTTAGGCTTAAGACTTTCAAATATGTCCTTTTGTGTTGATAACGAATCATTGCTATCTGGCTTGTAATTAAGTTGACGGCCTTGTGTGTTGGTACTGTCAGCTGCATTTGTTGACGATACACCTGATTTGCTGCGAATGTTTTTTATTCTCGACTGTAATTTTTGGGCCTGACTGGCCGACATGCCCCTGCTTTGGGCCTGCTGTATTAAATCAGCATCGCTTAACCCGGCATTTTGTGCCTGCTGCAACAGTTGGATTAACTGCTGATCAGAAACATCATCAATGTTTATTGAAGATATATTTTGGAGATTGGCTTGAGCAGAAACGAATTTAATTGAACAACAAAGAATAGTGAAAGCAATCAAAAATATACGAAAGTGAAATTTATTCATAAGTAACCATTAATGGCATTTAAAACGATATTGGGATAGGCGATATTATTTTTTTGCAAAAGTAATTTAAATTGGGATTATTAAGAACAATGATATTTTTTAATTAAAAGTCAAGTTCATTTTTAAAAACGATAAGTAACCGCGATTGTATCAATTAGTTAAAGTAATAGATAACATTAAGCCGCGCGTGTAAATTGAAGCTTTCGCCGTTTTTGTATTCGTAATTAAGGGTATAAACAGGCGTAATTTCTGCCGAAAGCAGATATTTTTTCAGTTTTACATTGCTGTAAAAGGTGCTTGAAATATCTACCCAATGCAAATTAAAAGTACCTGTACCCGCGTAAGCGTTATAATACAAATCATTATTGTGCAATTGCCTTTCAAGTGTAACCCCAACGGAATTTAGGTTTTTTATATAGCTAACATCAAGCATAAAGCTGTTGCTGCCCGGCCCAATGCCAGCGCCAATATACCTGCCGCTGTTTGTATACCCATCCCTTGGGCTTTGAAGGTGTTCATACCAGGTAGGTTCATCCCTTAATAAATAAGTTGGCGACCTCTGTAACGATGTCATTTCGGCTTTTATTTGTAAATAACTGCCGTTGTTTAACCCAAATAGCTTTCTGCCACCAAGCGTGTAGGCTGCGGAATGACTTGGCTCCTGAATAAAATCATTAAGTCCGGCGCTTCTGTCGTTCCGGGCCCATTCAAAATAAATTTCGGCCTGGTATAGGGGCAAAAGTTGCCTTATATTAAATGCGTATGCAAAATCCTGCCCGTCTCCTCTTGTCGCGTTTGTAATATCATTTGCTTTTGCCGACGACCCTGTAATTACCGGAAATATCTGTCGTACTAAACTCTTTTTGTTATAAACAGAATCTTTATCAAGGTAATCATAACTGGTAACTCCCAAATATAACCCCTTTAGCCATTTAGGTTGCCAATTAATAGTATAAGCAGAAAGGTACCGGGTAACTTTAGGCTTGGGATTATATAAATTGCCGCCATAAACCAGTTTGGTTACATCGTCCGGCGCAAAGCCCGATTGTTTTAAGTTTCCACCTATTATTTGCCATTCAAACGAGCCAATTATTGTTTTAACCGGTTTTACCGAATTAAATGTCCAGTGTAAAAAGCCCGGGGCAGAGTTGCTCATCATGATGGAGTTTTTTATGCCCGGCCCCCACCATATGTTTTCTGTTGAAACCCCGGCTTCGACACTTTTATAATTAAGTGTTATTTTTGATTGCCCTGGATACAAATGTTTTATTGAATTATTTCCAAATCTTTCGGGCGCATCAATGCCATTTATTGTACCAAAATATGCATTCATAAGCGCCGGCGAATTATTGATTGCCTGTACATCGGCAAAGGTTGAAAACGCTTTGTTTTGCGCGTAAACCAGTTCGGGCTTTACCTGCACTGTTAAAATGCCTGCATTTAACAAAAAGCCCCCGCTAAGCATGCTTTGATAACCTTTATTTGGATACATCGAACCATTGTTATAACCGTACGGACGATTTACATTATATTCATTTAGCCAGTTTATTGGAAGCAACCGTATACCAGATGGCATACCCATAACATTAAATTTAGAGTACATTCTGCTTGCTATCAAGTTTCTTAGCAATGTGTCGGCTATGTTTTCAAATTGATTTTCTAATGGCCGGATGGTAAACGAGGCCGAATAACCGCTTTGCCCGGAAACCTGGTTTCTCCTTGCAATATCTTCGGCATAGGCTCCCGTGGCAATACTTTGTGATAAAGCACTAACAGGGATTAACAATATAGAGAAAATTAATGGGAAAAACTTTTGCATAACATAAGATTTAGGTAATTTATATTAAGTTATTACTCGTGCGCTATAAATAACAAGCCACCATAAGCCCACGAATAATATTTATTTATTTTAACGCCAATTCAATTGCTAAAAGTACATCTTTTCGCAAAAAAATTTAATGATTTAATACAGACAGAATGTTTTTTATGCATTTTTAATAAATATTTTACAATAAACGAATATTAGGGAAATATTTCGCCGAACGTTCGGGCAAAATTAAGCAGATCGACGGCAGCCGGGTTTGGCGGCCTTATTCACCACCGCCGAAAGCGGGCAGTGCAAAAACTATATTTCTGCCCATCTATTTTTAATTTAACATTTCCTTCATTTTTCCTATGAGTTTTTTTTACGACCTTTGTCGCCGTTAGTACTTTTAGTTATAGGCTATAACCAACATGTTAATATGAATTATACCATCAATAATTTACCCGAACGTACAGCTAAACCCCGAGATAAAGGCATTACCATGGTAATGGACAAGGGTTTAAGTTTAAGGCAGGTTGAAGATTTTATTGAGGTTGGCGGCACACATACCGATATTGTAAAACTGGGTTGGGCAACATCATATGTTACCCCCAACCTGGATGAAAAGATAAAGCTATATAAACAAGCCGGTATCCCGGTATACTTTGGTGGCACCTTGTTTGAGGCCTTTATTGTACGTAACCAGTTTGATGATTACTGCCGCCTGCTGGATAAATACCAGCTGGAGCACTGCGAGGTATCAGACGGATCAATTACCATCGAGCACGATATTAAATGCGAATACATCAGCAAGCTGGCCAAACAGGTTACAGTAATATCCGAAGTAGGCTCAAAGGATGTGCAAAAGATTTTTGCTCCTTATAAATGGATTAAGCTCATGAATGCCGAAATTGAAGCCGGTTCATGGAAGGTTATCGCCGAAGCCCGCGAAAGCGGTAACGTAGGTATCTACCGCGATTCGGGCGAAGTAAGGCAGGGCCTGGTTGATGAGATACTTACCCAGATACCAGAAGGCACCATTATTTGGGAAGCCCCGCAAAAAGCTCAGCAGGTTTGGTTTATTAAGCTGATTGGTGCCAACGTAAGCCTGGGCAACATAGCCCCTGCCGATATTATCCCCCTGGAAACGTTACGCCTGGGCATCCGAAGCGATACTTTCGATCATTTTTTGAGTTTATAATTAAAGAGGATAGAATTAAGATAAAAACTCATTGAGTTGCAGCTGTCTTTATTCTGTTCTCTTGATTTTTTTTCGCGGTCTGTGTGCTCCCAGGCGGCCATTTCAAAGATGGTAATTGTGACTAAAACTCCGCGTTTCCTTATATTGCCCTATTGTTATTTTGGATATGGCAGTTCTCATTTCTGTGTATATCTTTAGGCTTTTATTTTAGGCGATACTAAATAAACTTATACATGAAACACTACGGGCTGATAGGCTTTCCGCTTTCGCATTCTTTTTCGAAGAAATATTTTACCGAGAAATTTAAAACCGAAGGCATTGAAGATGCTGTTTACGATGTGTATCCGCTGGAACATATTAAAGATTTGCAGGACTTGCTGGATGAACATCCTAATCTTGTGGGCTTAAATGTTACCATTCCCCATAAAGTTTCCATTATACCCTATTTGGATTGGATTGAGCATGATGCCCGCACAGCAGGCGCGGTAAACTGCATTTGTATAAGCGCCGAGAGCCCCCTGCAGGCAGCATTTACAGGCGAGGTTGGCATAACCGGACACGATTTCAGGTTGGAAGGTTATAATACCGATTTATATGGTTTCGAAATGTCAATAAAGCCGCTCATCAACGACACCAACGATGAGGCCCTGGTTTTGGGCGATGGTGGCGCGGCAAAAGCGGTACGATGTGTATTGGAAAATATGGGCGTCACATACAAAACCGTTACCCGCAAACCACATCCCGATCATTTACTGTTCAGCGAGCTGACGCCGCACCATATAAAACAGCATAAAATCATCATCAATACCACACCTGTAGGTACATCGCCCAATATTCACGAATGCCCGCCAATACCCTACGAGGCTATTACCGATGAGCACTTACTGTACGATTTGATTTACAACCCCGAAGAAACCCTGTTTTTAAAACAAGGCCGCGAACGTGGCGCAACCACCAAAAATGGTTACGAAATGCTGGTATTACAGGCCGAAAAATCATGGGAGATATGGAATACTAAAGACCTGCGTGTATGAGGTGTTTAACATTACTGGTTTTAGCCTTATTTGTTTTAGTTGCCTGCGGCGGCAATCATGATTACTCGCCCAAACCCCGTGGTTACTCCCGCATTGTTTTCCCCAAAAAAGAATACCAGGAATATAATGGCGGTTGCCCCTATAGCTTTACTTACCCTAAATATGCTGTTATTGAGCCAGATAAGAGCAGCAACGCGAAGCCGTGTTGGGTAAACATGCAATTTCCCGATTTTCATGCCACGCTGCATTTAAGTTATCAGCCGGTAACCACCAAAAAAGAATTTAATCAGTTAACCGAAGATGCCCGCACCTTCGCTTTCAAGCATACCATAAAAGCAACATCAATTGATGAGGGCATTATTGCTTATCCGGAGCGCAAGGTATATGGCATTTACTATACTATTGATGGCAACGCGGCATCGTCGGCCCAGTTTTTCCTTACAGATAGTACAAAAAATTACCTGCGCGGAGCCTTGTATTTTAACAATGAACCACGTCTTGATTCGATACAACCAGCCTTAAGCTTTATTAAAAAAGACGTGGAGGTTTTGATCAAAAGCTTAAAGTGGAAGTAGGGGAGAGAATCAAGAGGCAAGAATCAAGAATTAACTTTTTTCGGGGTGAAACTTAGCCAATAAACTTCAGCTGTTAATTGCAGCCCATTTGGTTTTCCAATAACAAAGTAATCAATACCCCAGCAATTTCTCCATTATCTCGGCAAGTCTTGCTTTGGCCAAAAACTGGTCTTCCAGTGCTTTATTCATGGGGATGGCCGTATCCAGGCTTCCGCAGCGCATTACCGGGACATCCAGACATTTAAAACAATGTTCGGCAATATAGGCTGCTATTTCGGCACCGAAGCCGCTGGTGAGGGTATCTTCATGTAATATCAGGGCCCGGCCGGTTTTCTTTACGCTTTGTTCAACAGCGTTCTTATCCCATGGCAACAGGCTGCGCAGGTCGATGATCTCTAAGGATAATTCAGGATGTTTGGCCGCGTACTCCAGCGCCCAGTGTACGCCCAAACCAAAGGTGATGATGGTAGCTTTTTCGCCTTGTTGTACAATATTGGCTTTACCAATTTCTATCAGCACATCATTATCCGGCACCTCGCCGCTTATGCTGCGGTACAGGTATTTATGCTCAAAGTAAATGACTGGGTTGGGGTCGTCAATTGCTGCCAGCAACAGGCCCTTGGCATCGGCCGGGAAAGCGGGGTAAACTACCTTCAGCCCCGGCGTTTTTGTAAACCAGGCCTCGTTGCTTTGTGAGTGGAAAGGCCCGGCACCGGTGCCTGCGCCGGTTGGCATACGTACAACCATATCAACGGCCTGCGCCCAGCGGTAATGGGTTTTGGCCAGGTTATTAATAATCTGGTTAAATCCGCAGGTAACAAAATCGGCAAACTGCATTTCAACAATAGCTTTGTAGCCGTTGAGCGCTAAGCCCATACCCGCGCCTACTATGCCCGATTCGCAGATGGGGGTGTTGCGCACCCGGCCTTTGCCAAATTCTTCCACAAAGCCCTGGGTTATTTTAAATGCGCCGCCATATTCGGCAATATCCTGCCCCATAACTACCAGGTTTGGGTATTTGCGCATACCCTGCCGCATGCCGTCGCTTATAGCATCTATATACCGCTTATTGGTTGTCGGGCTTGCCGGTGGTTGGCTTGCCGGGAATTGGTAAGGCCGGTACATATCGGCCACTTCGGTTTCAATATCCGGCACAATATCAGCCTCGCTGTAAACCTTTTCAAATTCCGATTCAATAAGCGTAGTAAACTCTTTCCTGATAATAGGAATCCATTCAGGCAGCAGCACGCGTTCATTCAATAAATATTTCTCGAAATTAGCCAGCGGATCTTTTGCGCCCCACCACTCAAATAAGTTTTGCGGTACATATTTAGTGCCCGAAGCCTCCTCGTGCCCACGCATCCTGAAGGTCATACACTCCAGCAAAACCGGTCGGGGATTTTCGCGGATGCTGTTTTTTATATCCGTTATGGTGTGGTACACCTCTAAAATATTATTGCCATCAATGCGGCGGCCCTCCATGCCGTATCCTATCGCCTTATCAACCAACTGGGTGCAGTGATACTGCTCATTTGTAGGGGTTGATAAGCCGTAACCATTGTTCTCGACAAGGAAAATAACAGGCAAATTCCAAACCGCCGCAATATTTAAAGCCTCATGAAAATCCCCTTCGCTGGTAGCTCCTTCGCCGGTATAAACCAGGGTGGTTTTATGCCGGTTAGATAATACATCGGCCAGTGCTATGCCGTCGGCTAAGGCCAACTGTGGCCCCAGGTGCGATATCATCCCAATGATCTTATATTCCTGTGTGCCGAAATGAAAAGATCTATCGCGCCCCTTGGTAAAACCCGATGGCTTGCCCTGCCATTGCGCCATTAACCGCGAAAGCGGGATATTACGCGTTGTAAAAACACCCAGGTTGCGGTGCATCGGCAAAATATACTCATCGTCGGCCATGGCCAGGGTACTGCCAACGGCAATGGCTTCCTGCCCTATGCCCGAAAACCATTTGCCAATGCGGCCCTGCCTTAACAGGATGAGCATTTTCTCCTCGACCATGCGCGGCAGCAACAGTTTTCTGTAAAAAGACAGCAACGTGTCGTTATCAAGGTTTTTACGATCAAAAATCATAAGGTAAAACTACTGAAGTTTTTAAATGGCAAGGCCTTCAACAAGGTCAAAAAATAATTTTTTCGGGTTAAACTTTGTATGTTTGGTAATTCCTAACTAAAAACGATGAAACGATTTGTATATTTAATATTGGCGGTGTTGTTAATCATTGGTTTTACGGCCTACGCGCAAGATTTCTTTTTATTGCCTGGCAGTTTCTACATGAAAAAAGGCGATAACATTAACCTGCACTTGTTAAGCGGCAATGAATTTGCAAAGGAGGGGGAGTACAAATACGACGGCGCCAAGATCTCGAAATTTGTATTGTACGAAGGAAAGAAACAGACCGACCTGAGCAAATTGCCAAAAGATACGGCATCAAATATATTAAACTACAAACTGGAAAGCCCTGGTTTAGCTACCATCGAAGTCATCAAAAGTGAGAATGTAGAATCGGAAAGAAACAAGTTTTTAAAATACCTGAGCAGCGAAGGGCTTGACCAAATTGCCGAAGAGGCAAAAGCCAACAATCAGCAATACTTTGTAGAAAAAACAACCCGCTACTTAAAAACACTGGTAACTGTTGATAAACCAACCGACCGGGATTTTGAAAAGCCACTGAACGAGGAATACGAAATTGTTATTAAACAAAACCCCTACAAAGCCGATTACGGCGATGATGTAACTGCCGAGGTTCTTTTTCATGGCAAGCCGTTGAAAGACGCTGTGGTTATTTTGTACGTAAAAACAATTAACGGCAATGTTTATCCCCAGAAATTGAGCGCTGATGCAAGTGGGCTTATATTTTTTAAACTAAGCCGCGAAGGGATATACATGTTAAGCTCGGTACATATTGAAGCATCGAAAGATAAAAATGCCGATTTTGAAAGTTGGGGAACCACCTTCACTTTTGCTTTTACCAATAACGGCAGCATGCCCGATACCTACCGCGAATTTGGCTTCGGCAACAAGCATTAAAGCATAATCGATTTAAATATCCAACACCGAACTTCCAATATCGAATAATGAAGTGAAAATCTCGGTGTTGGATATTCAACATTCATTATTCGATATTATTTGCGCTTATTTTAATCACACTGGGCTTAGGCCCCATGATGCACGCCTTCGGCAATCTCTTCAATGGCTTTGCGGTTAAAGGCATCCAGGTCGGCTGGGGTGCGGCTTGTTACCAGGCCGTTGTCAACCACAACCTCTTCGTCAACCCAATCAGCACCTGCATTTATCAGGTCGGTTTTTAAAGACGGATAGGAAGTAAGGCGGCGGCCGTTAATCAATCCTGTTTCAATAAGCACCTGCGGGCCATGGCAAATGGCTGCTACCGGTTTCCCTTCATCTAAAAATGCTGATGCAAAAGCTACCGCATCTTTATTTTGTCTTAACTTATCGGGATTTAGTACGCCACCAGGCAAAACCAACACGTCATAATCATCGGGGCTCACGTCGCTCAGTTGTTTATCTACATTAATTTCGATACCCCAGTTGGTTTTGTCCCAGGCTTTTATTTTGCCTGCTTTAGGCGATATCACATGAACAGTTGCCCCTGCTGCTTCCAGGGCTGCTTTTGGGCTTGTTAACTCAACCTGTTCAAATCCTTCTTCAGTAAGGATAGCCACCTTACGATCATTTAAACTTGCCATAACTGTATTTTTTAATTATTGCTATAATAAATTAAGTACAATATAAATACAGGCTAACGGTTAGATGGTTTCAGGTATTTTAAAATAACAAAAGTGAACTTTTAAGGTACTATCTATCAGCTATATGCCCCAACGCATAATTGATAAAGTTACTCGTCAAGCCATAATCTTCCGTCCCCTTCCGGCGAATAAAAAAGAAATCTCTGGTAATTTTCAGGCCTTCGATGGGTACTTCAACCAGGTCGCCTTCGGCCAGCTGGCGGATGATAGAGGGGCGGGGCATAAACCCGAGGCACTGATCGGCCAGTAAGAAGTTTTTAAGCGCTTCGGTCCCACCAAGCCGGATTTTTACCGATAGGTCGGCCGGTTTAATGTGCAGGGCCGATAGTGATTTTAAAACCGCATTTAGCGTACCAGAGCCCCGCTCGCGGACGGCTAACGGCGTCTTAACAAACTGCTTTAACGTTAGCGATTTGCCGGCCAGGGGGCTTTTTGCCGAACATACCGGGATCACCTCGTCGCTCATGAAAGGATTGTAGGATACAGTTGTGAGCTTATTATCAACCTCGATGATGCCGATATCAACCTCATGATTCAGTAAGGCATTCAGGATATATTCGGAGTTACGGTTCACCAATTGTACATCTACATTGGCGTACTCGCGCTGAAAACCCGATAGTATTGATGGTAAAATATATAGCGCAATGGTGGTGCTGGCCCCTAAGCGCAAATGGCCCGCAGCTTGTGACAGGTTACTGAGTACCGAGAGGTCGTATTCAATTTTGCGTTCAATCTCCGTGGCTTGCTGCAGATATTCGTTCAGCTTACTGCCCGCTTCGGTAAGCAGGATGCTGTTTCCTTTGCGCTCAAACAAGGGTACTTTATACTGATCTTCCAGAGCCTTAATATGCTTGCTTATAGCGGGCTGCGTTACAAACAGCACCTGTGCAGCTTTTGAGAAACTCAAATTGGCGGCAACTTCCATAAAAACACGGTGGGCGAAGGATATCATAGTTTATTTATTATATCCTCTTTGCTGATTTTTAGTTGAGAAGAAACATCGTTTATTATAGACATAAGAGTTCCCAATTTAATAGGATTGTGATTAGGTATGGTAATACTTTTGGCCCCTTCATCCGTTGTGGCCAAAGACATCCTTATATGACTACCAACTTGACGAATAACCTTGTATCCGTATTTGGACAACAACTTTACCAAGTCGCTACCAGACACATCTCTTGGTGCTTTAGGAGACATAATTACTTATAATTAAACGGTAATTATTTCTTCTTTTACGAGGTGTAAGCGGATAATTTTGGGCAGATTATCATCGTCAAAATGACACTGTACGGCTTCTCGAATGTTTCCTTTAAGTTCGTCCATTGTGTCGCCTTGAGTATAAATAGATTCACCTATGGCTCTGGCGTTGTAACCTCCCTCAATCGCTTCTTCTACTAAGAAAAATACTTCATTCATATTCAAATTTATTGAAAATTTATGATTAATTCTTAACTCTTTACTTTCTCGAAAAACCTTCCGGTAAATTTATAGGTGATAAACTTGCGGGTCATTTTGCCGCTGAAATCAACCAGGGGGGTATGTATTGTTTTTGTAGTATGGTCAAATGTGATGCTCGGGAAAGTATCCCAATCGGCTACCGATTGCAGGTTGTATTCATAATACAAACGGCTTAATACTGCCGTAGGGGTTTTTACCATAGGTACGCGGCCGTTCAGCACACCTTTTTCAATGGCATAAGCCCGGATGCCCTGCCCGGCTTTACTGGCCGACATTACCGAGTTATAAACTGCCATATACATAGTTTTGTTATTGGCCGTAAACGTATAAATCTTCGGGAACCAGTAAGCTTCCTTGCCCGGTGGGTCCATTTTTAACAGCGATAGCGTTTGGCCGTTAACCTTGTATTGCAGTATGTTATCAAAATCGTACCCGCCATTGCCCAGCCGGGTATCCCAGGAATAGGTACGGAACATGCCATCTGACGAAGTTGCGATAACCATCCTCTCTTTTACCAGCGATGTGAATTTTAAATCGATAGTAAAGGGGTATTTAGCAGTATAATATTTAAGCTTAAAGGCAAAGATGCTATTCATCTTTTTTAAGGAATCAATGGCTTTCCATTCTTTTTTATGCGTGCCATAGTAATTGATGCGCTTAAAAATACGTAATAGGTCATTCTCAATGGCCTGCGGACTACTGATAGTCTGGGCAAACGTTTGGGCCGTAATAAAACAGATGCAAAAAACAATTATCAGCTTAAATGATCTCATCGGAAACAAGTTAGTAAAAAAGCTTCAATAACGCTAAAATAATAGTTATAATTTATAACTAACCACCCGGTAACAAACCGCATTATTTCCTCTTTCCCTTTATAAAATATTGGCCGTTAAATTTATAGGTAATGCAATTATTTGTTACACTTCCGCTCTCTGTAACAACGGGCATTGTTAATGTGTGTACTTTTTCGTCATACTTTAAATCGTTAGACCAATCTTGATCGCGCATAGAATTTTCGTTATACTGAAAATCTATTTTACTATGTAAACCGGTTTGGGTTTTGATAAGTTTTGCCTGGATTAGATTGCCATTTTCTATCGAAAAAATCTGAATGCCTTGACATCGTTGGTGGTAATCTAAAATCTCGTCGTACACCGCAAGGTAATATATTTTGCCTCCGTTTTTTAAGAAATAAATTTTGGAATATGAGCAAGTATATTCATTAGGACTTGGCGGAGTAACTGATTTTACGCTTTGAGCGCTTGTGTACTGGGCAACGCTGGTATAGAAATGTTGGGTTCCGCCCATCAAAGTGTCCCACCAATATAGCCGCAGCAAGCCGTCGGTTGAGGTGATTATCCCGAGGGGCTCGTTCGCAAAAGATTTAAAAGGCAGACCGATGGTGGCAGGGTATTTTGCAGTGGCAGACAATAGTTTACGTTCAAACCAGCTGTTGGCCTCATCTAAAGAATCCAGGGCGCTTACTGTTGTATCCGCTTGTCGGGTATCCCAATAATTAATTTTTTTAAACGCAGTCAGCAAGTCTGCCTCAATTGTTTTTGAGTTTTGACCAAATACGTTTTCTGATGTTAAGATAAGTAGAATTAAAATACACCGTCCAATGGGTTTCATCGCAAATATTAAAAAATAAAAATAGGGATAATCATCAGATCATACCTATTCATTTATCTTATTTACGGTGGCTAAAAATGCATGCCTACCGTAACGTTGCATAATTATAAAACTGCATCGTTCCGTTGCCTTGTACTTCAATCGTTTTGGTTTCGGCAACGCCCTGGGCATTTTTTAGTACGATACTTACTTTGTTAGCACCCTTTTGCAGCGGTACACGGGCATAAGAAATAGATGAAGGCAGGGATTGCCAGTTACGTGTATCGGCCTTTTCAGATAACAGGCTGTATAGTTGTACGCCATAACCCAGCCCTTCTAAAACGCCGTTTGTTTTACCATCGCTTGTGGCCGCGGCACGCAGGCCATATTCGGCCATTTTTTTTACGGCAAGCCTTGAAAGCACTTTGCCCAATTCTTTTAAAGTGCGCTGCTGAAGCGTTTTAAAAGCCAGTTCATTAATATCTTCGGCCTTTTCTAAGGGTATTTGTTGATCATTGGCACTGATGCTGGCGCTTAAATAATAAGGCGCCTGGGCAATATACTTTGGAAACGCTACCCGCAAGCTTTCAACAGATTTCAGGTTCACCCTATTCCTGTCGCCGCTATAATTAAAGGGGATCTCTAAACCGGCACCGTTAACAAAAAACAACCCGCCATCGCTATGCCTTACCATGCTAAAAAATAAATCTTCCTGTGTTTTAACCGGCGCAAGGCCGTTTTCCCAAAACAAGATCAGCACGCCGCCTTCGGTGGGTTTACCAGGAGTGTATGGAATACCAAATGTTTTCTCAAACTGATCGGCCTCGGTTGTAAAGCCGTTTAACATGGCGGTCCTGATCACATCCTCCTTTAATCCCATAGGCATCGGCGTGCCATAATAAGTTTGATCGGGGGTTTTCAGGTAGATCTCGGCAGCGTTGCGGTATGATATAAAGGCATTGTTAACATCATTATTACGTTCGTAAAGCATGCCCTGGAACATTAGGGCAAAGGCATCGTTTGAGTAACGATTGTCTTTATTGTTAAATTTATCGCCCTGGTCCTGCGCCTGCAGGGTGATGCGGCGGGCCTCCACAATGGCATCTTCAATATTGTTCAGATAAAGGTAATTCAGCGCCTTATAATAGTGGATCATGAATTTTTCAAAATCCTCGCCTTTATATGTTTGCGACATGGAGTTAACCAATAAACCAACGGCCGCGTCGGCAACACCTGTTAAACCACTATCCAGTAATTGATCGGCATTGTTAAAGTACTTATTGCTTGATTCATACTCTCCTCTCAGGTGCGCCACCCGCCCTTTCTCCATCAGGTACAGGAGTTTATTACGCGGCTTTTGGATAAGGCCATTATTATCCAGGTCTTTTTCGGCCTGGGGGTAATTGCCCGCATAAACATTTTTGTAATAAGAAGTAAGGCTTTGATTGTAAGTGGTACAACCAAATAAAAAAAGCATCACCCCTATGACAGGTGATGCGAGAAAGATACGCTTACGCAGGTTTATCATTATCAGATACAAGCAATCCTTGAGCAGGGCTTACTTAATTAATTTTTTACGTATTTGGCTATTTTTTTCTCCCCTATCCAAACCACTTCGTTTGTTTGAATATTGGTAAGCTCGAGGTTTACCTGGTAGTAAACTACTTTTTGGCGCTTGTGCGAATCAACAATAGAATTGATAGAGCCTTGCAGGATATAATCGGCACCATTCTCTAACCCAAATTGTTTCATGCTTGACACGGTTGCATTGGTTTGCTGGTCGGCTTTCTCGGCGCGCAATTCTTCACGTTTCTTGCCACCTTGTACCAGGCGTACCTTTTGGGTTTGGATAAATGAGCTTTCAATGTCCTTTAAAAAAGTTTCGGCATCAATATGTTCATGGCTTTTGTTTTGCACAAACCCCACAATTACTACCGGCTTTTTGCCCTGGTGATCTGCTTGATGGTTTTCTATCCAGCTTGCGCCTAAAATTTTGCCGGTTAGTTCTTCGGCCGCCATCCGGGAGTCGCTGTTATTCCAGTTGCCGCTTACATCTATAGTTTGATCGGTGCTAACGCGGGTTACCTGCCTTGAGCATGATGCGGCAAAAAGTGTTGAAACTGCAAGTGCAGCAATGGTTAAAATGTTATTAAATTTCATTGATAGTAGGTTGTTAAATTATGATAATAAGTGATGCGTGGTGCTGTTTAATACCAGCCAAAACCAATTCCGATACCGGAACGGCCTCCGTGGTATCCGCCGCGCCCCCAGCGGCCCCCAAAGCCAAAGTTGATTGATGGTGAATAGTAGTTATCGTAAAGCCCCCATGACGGCGTATAATCGAAATAGCCATTCATGCGTTCCTGGTGCCTCCATTCGTGGTTTTGACGGCGGCGCTCCAGCTTAGCCTCGTACCAGTCATAAGCTTTGTAGGTATCCTGTATGGTTGTGCCTTGTAAACTGGTAAGGCTATCTGCCGCGCGGGCATATTTAGCCTGGCTTTCTTTATATCGCGGATTTTGATCGGCAAGTAAAGCAGTTTGCTGCGCCCTAACCGCGCCGCTGTACAAACTGCCAAAAACGGCAACGGCTGCTATAATTATCTTAGTTTTCATTGTGAAATAAAATAATGTAATTGAAATACAAATGACGCTATTAAACGTAATAAGTTAACGCAGATGCACAGTTAAATTATGTTAATAAACATCTTTTTACTTAATTATGAGGCAGCAGTTAACTAACAGGCAGGGTTGCCCATGTTAACGGGGAGCTTTTATATAAAAACAGGGATAATCAACCGACTATCCCTGTTATATTTTTAAGTTTTGGGTTGAGTTGATAAGCGACTAAAACCATTCACTTTATCAACCCAATCAACCATTCACTAATAATTACGCCTCAACCGGCGCGCCAATCAAATGCTTGGCCGCTAAGTATTCTGCAATCTGCACTGCGTTGGTAGCAGCGCCTTTGCGCAGGTTATCAGATACTATCCAGCAATTTAAAGTATTGTCCTGGCTTTCGTCGCGGCGTAAGCGGCCAACAAAAACTTCGTCTTTATCGTGCGCGTCAAGCGGCATTGGGTATTTCAGGTTGGCGGTATCATCAACTACTACAATACCTGGCGAATTAGCTAATAGTTCACGTACTTCGCCCAAATCAAAATCATGTAAAAACTCGATGTTTACCGACTCTGAGTGACCGCCCATAACCGGGATCCGAACGGTGGTAGCAGTTACTTTAATGCTGTCATCGCCCATGATCTTTTTGGTTTCCAGGATCATTTTCATTTCCTCTTTGGTGTAACCGTTGTCGGTAAACACATCAATTTGAGGTATTACGTTCAGGTCGATAGTGTAAGGGTAAACCTTTGGCCCATCAATCCCTTTGCGCTCGTTAAACAACTGGTCAACAGCTTTTACGCCGGTACCGGTTACCGATTGATAGGTAGATACTACTACGCGTTTAATTTTATATTTATCGTGCAGCGGCTTTAAGGCCACTACCATTTGTATGGTTGAGCAATTGGGGTTGGCAATAATTTTGTCCTCTGCGGTTAATACATCGGCATTTACTTCGGGCACAACCAGTTTTTTGGTTGGATCCATGCGCCAGGCCGATGAGTTATCAATAACTGTAGTGCCTGCGGCCGCGAAAAGCGGTGCCTGCTCCAATGAAGTACTGCCGCCGGCGCTGAAAATTGCAACGTCCGGCTTCATCTTAATCGCATCCTCAACAGAAACTACCTTAAACTGCTTACCCTTAAAAGTGATTTCTTTACCAATACTTTTTGCGGAAGCTACGGGAATTAATTCTGTAACGGGGAAGTTGCGTTCTGCCAGAACCTGCAACATTTTGGTGCCTACTAAGCCAGTAGCACCTACTACTGCGACTTTCATTGTTTAATTGTTTTTAATTGTAAAGAAACCCCTTTCGGGCGCTTCATTGCGTGTTAATTTGTTAGATAATAAATTTTGAACCCCAAATATGCACATTTTTTTAGATAATCTACCTGATTGGTAGTTAAATAGTGAATGGTGAGGGGTGAATAGTTGATTGGGTGAGCAGTTGCAGGAAAAAGGTGTTGGGAAGACGCGAAAAAAGGGAGGGAAACGTGTGATTACTTCCTTGGGGAGGACAGGGGAAGGATAAGTAAATTAACCGCAAACTGTGTGTACCGGCACGGGGTGAAACACTCTGGTACGCCCTGAAACACCCTGGTACACCCTGAAACACCCTGGTACGGGGTGGTACACAACCGGTGGTTAATATTTTTAATTCAGGCGATTGATGGCGTTAAATCATTGAATTAATCCGGCTGCCGGGAATGGGGCGGTTTCATAATTTCAAAGCTACCTAACAGATCATCACTCGTCATATGAAAAAACAAAGCAATCAGCTATGCCACGCAAACCAACTCCTTGTAATCCTCTTTACCGGCGCCGCAGGTAGGGCATTCAAAACTTTTTAACCCGGTGAAGGGTACCCCAGGCGCAAGTCCGTTTAGTTCGTCGCCATATGCTTCGTCGTAAATAGTAAAGCAGTTTTTACACTGGTGTACTACTTTTTGATTAATTGGCTTGTTAATATCTTCCCTGCCTGCAACCGTGGCCGACTGAACAATATTGCTTTGCTGCTCATAAAACAAATCGCAAAGTGCAATCAAATGGCGGCCTAAGTCGATTTTAGCAACCCCTTGTTTATACACCACAAATTCGCGGGTGTTGTGGTTAAAATCGCGGGTGTGCACAATTTCAAACTCGTCGGGATTGCGTTCGCGGATCATGATAGAGCCATAGATCCCCGATTTTGGCGACCGTTTAATGGCAAAGCTAAGGCGATATGTGCGCAGATCGGCTTCCTCAAATTCGCGAACCAGCTGTTGTTTCAGATCAAGACATTGACTGCACAGGTCTTCTACCTGCCAATTCAATTCATTTGAAGCATGGCGTACATTTACCCGGTATTTATTGAGCATATTGCCCCAAAGCGGCCTGTGTTTGGCCTCGATATTTTTAACAAGCAACGATTTCCATGGGCTGATATACAGCTGCCCAACCCTGGTTTGCATACACAGGTTGCAAATTTCTTTTAAAAACTCGATATCAAATAATTCATTGCGCCTGTAAATACCCAGCCAATGTTTATTGCCTTGTTTATTAAAGCCCTCATAGTAGGGCAATTGAAATTCGGGGATATTTAAGGGATGATCTATTTGCTGGATAACAAACTGGTTATTGGCAGCAACCAGTTGATACAACAAATCGGCATTAACTTCGGCCTGGTCATAAAACAGCGGCATATTGGCAAATATTACCTGCTGCACAGCTTTGCTCATGGCCGGGATATCGTCTGAATAAACCAATACAGGCCAGCAATACAGGATATTGGTTTTAGGAAACCTGATATACAAATACCAATAATTACTTACCGGCGACGAGATAAAATTAAAATTACCGGTAAAAAAGGGGGCAAAAGTTTGGTTGCTATCAACCAGGTTTATTTTTAACTCAGGCTGATAATCAAACAGGTCGAAAATGTCTTTGTAAACCCCTTCCTTCAACCAGTTTTCATGATTAAAAATTCCATCGGCAATATAGGAGCTGGTGATATTAGGGAACTGGTCGGTATTAATTTCATGGTCAATACCGGCGCCCAGCATATCAAATTCCAGGTCTTCCAACTGGCCGGCATCTACCTCAAAATAAAGCTGCTGCCTGTTCCCAAACCTAATTTGGGCCGCACCCGCATTTTGGGCGATGATAAGCATTTCGTAAAAATCGCCGGCAGAGGCTACCCCACCCGACAGGTTTATTTTAATCAGTTGCTTTTTTTCCATCTGCTTATACCTTTATTAATTGCTGTTGTAAAACCTCTTCCAACAGGCGCTTTACCTCCGGCCTGCATGATCCGCAGCCTGTGCCTGCCCCGGTTTGGCTGCACACATCGGCCAGTTGAGTACAGCCTGAGGCCACTTTATTGCGTATGTTATCGGCACCCACATTATTGCAGCTGCACACCAATTTGCCTAAAACAGGCTCGGCGGTTTTGCCACTGCGCAACAGTTTGAGTCGTTTGTCGCTCAGTTCGGTTTTGTTGGCTATCAGTTCCTTAAATTCCTGGAATTCGCCTTTATCGCCAATCAAAATGGTACCTACCAATTTATCCTGGTGAATAATGCATTTTTTATAATAGCGCTTGGCCTTATCAATAAATACAATCTCTTCGTAATCCCTATCATCCGGGCATTCTGATAAACCAATACTGCATAGGTCAAAACCATGAATTTTAATGATGTTCATGAACAGGCTACCTTTATAGTAGCTGCCAATATCACCATTCATGTAGCCGGCAACTACAGCGGCTTGTTGCTCGGCAGCAGCGGTAATGCCATACAGCGTGCCGTTAAATTCGGCAATTTCGCCAATGGCATATATATTAGGGTCGCTGGTGAGCAGCCGCTCGTTTACAATAACTCCGCGTTTAATATCAAGGCCGCAATCTTTGGCAATTTCCAGGTTAGGGGTTGTGCCAATAGCCAATATCATGGCGTCGCAATCAATTTTGCGTCCGCTTTTAAGGCCAATACCAGTTAGTTTATTACGACCGTAAAATAGCTGCACCTCGTCGTCATAAAAAATATCGCAGCCCTGGTCGGCCATTTCCTCATGTAGCAAACGGCTGCCTAACTCATCCAGCTGGCGGTTCAAAAACCTTGATGTACGCTGAATAATGGTAATCGTGATCCCCATTTCACGTAGGGAAGCAGCCATCTCCAAACCCAGTAAACCACCGCCCACAATAACCACATGCCCGTTTTTTGGCATATGCTTTTTAAAGTTGTCGGCATCGTTGCGGCTGCGCATGCTGAAAATCCCCTGCAAAGATGGTACGTTTTTAGGGATGGCCGCCCGGCTGCCGGTAGCCAGCAACAACACATCGTAATAGGTTTTTACTCCACGGCTATCCAGCACATATTTATTAGCGCGATCTATTTTTTCGATGCTTACGCCGCGTAACAACCTTATCTTAAATTCCGGCTCCTCCTCATCGGTCATTTTTATAAGTTGTTCCCAGCTTTGCTCGCCGCTAATGTAATCGGGCAGCATTACGCGGTTATAAAAAGGATATTCTTCCTTACTGAAAATGGTTATCTCATCATCCTTATTCAACTCCCGGTATGATCGTACAAAGCCGTGCGCGCCTGCACCCGCGCCTACCACTACTATACGCTGAAAAGGCTTTTTATATTTTTGAACGCTTACCGCGCAATATTTAAAATCCGGCTCTTTCGACATCGGATCAACCGCATCATTGGTAACGTTATTGATGCGGTGCAAATCGTTATTGAGTATTTTACCCCAGTGCATGGGCACAAAAACAACCCCCTGTTTTATCTCCGGCGATATTTTCGCTTTTACATTTACCTCGCCCCTGCGAGATTTGATAATGGTAACATCACCATCCTGTATGTTTAACTCAACAGCATCAAGCGGGTTTATCTCCATAAACGATTGCTTAATGTGCTGGTTAAGCTTGTTTACCTTACCCGTTTTGCTCATGGTATGCCAATGATCGCGAATACGGCCGGTGGTGAGTATAAATGGAAAATCCTCATCCGGTATCTCACTGGTGAGTGTATCAGGAACAGCGCTGATGCGGGCGTTTCCGCTTTCGGTATAGAATTTTTTATCGGTAAATAAGCGCGGTGTGCCTATAGTTACATTCCGCTTTTTATAAGGCCACTGTACAGATCCTTGTTGTTTGATGATCTCGTAGGTTAACCCGCTGATATCGATATTGGTTTTAGCAGTTAGTTTGGCATGCTCGGCATAAATTTCTGCGGCATTTTTGAAATCGAAGCCTTTGTAACCCATTTTTTTGGCAAAGCGGCAAATGATCTCGCTATCGGGAATGGCTTCGCCAGGAGGGTTCAGTACTTTACTCAAATAGCTGATGCGCCTTTCAGAATTGGTCATGGTGCCTTCCTTTTCGGCCCAGGCGGCAGCGGGCAGTATTACATCGGCATAAGCCAAAGTTTCGGGCTTGTTGCTTATCTCCTGTACCACTACAAATTTTGCTTTTTTCAAAGCTTCTTCGGCCAGGCGAACATTGGGCAAGCTGGTTAGCGGGTTGGTGCACATAATCCAGATGGCTTTTAAGCGGCCATCATTCAGGGCTTCAAACATTTCGGTAGCGGTAAGGCCTGGTTTGGCTGCTATTTGGGTACCTCCCCAAAACTTTTGCACCTCTTCCCTGTGCAAAGGATTGGCCAGGTTACGATGCGCAGGCAACAGGTTGGCCAGGCCACCTACCTCGCGCCCGCCCATGGCATTGGGCTGCCCTGTTAATGATAATGGGCCCGAGCCTGGTTTACCAATATGGCCCGTTATTAAATTGAGGTTTATCAGGCTTAAATTTTTGTTTACACCGATAGCGCTTTGGTTTAAGCCCATCGTCCACATCGAAATAAAACCTTTGGCTTCGCCGATGTATTTGGCGGCCAGGCGAATATTACTTTCACTTACTCCGCAAATCTGAGCCGATTCGGCCAGTGTGCGTTCAAATACTATTTTACTGTACTGCTCAAAACCATCTGCATGTTTGGTTACAAAATCAACGTCGATGTCGCCGTTTTCTATCAATACCCTGCCAATGGCGTGGTTGAGCGTAATATCCGTACCGGGATTTAGCTGCAGGTGCAAATCGGCAATACTGCAGGTATCAGTAGCCCGCGGATCAACCACTATAATTTTAACGTTGGGGTTAGCTGCTTTGTGGGCCTCAACCCGTCGCCATAAAATAGGATGGCACCAGGCCGGGTTGGCGCCGGTAACATAAAAGCAATCGGCCAGTTCAATATCGTCATAACAAACCGGTACACTGTCTTCGCCCAGCGCCACTTTATAACCCACGACGGCGCTACTCATGCACAGGCGCGAATTGGTATCAATATTATTACTGCCTATAAAGCCTTTCATCAGCTTGTTTACCACGTAGTACTCCTCGGTAAGGCATTGCCCCGAAGCATAAAACGCCACCGAATCGGGCCCGTATTTGTTGATGAAAGTTTTAAAAACAGCTGCAGTACGCTCCAACGCATCATCCCAGCTTACCCTTTGCATGGGCATGCTTTTATTATAACGCATTTGCGGGTACAACAGCCTGTCTGTTTTATCATTGGCGGTGTAGTGCAGGTTAAGCCCTTTACTACACAACATCCCTTTATTTACAGGATAGTCTTTATCTCCCTCTAAAGTTATGCTGCCATTTTTTTCTTTGTTAATAACAACGCCGCAACCCACCCCGCAGTAACAGCAGGTACTTTTTAATGTATTAACAGAGCGTTTATTTATAGACATCTTTTTATAGCTAAAAGCTTAAGGCCAAAGGCCGAAAGCTTTATTTGAGCCGAAAGCAAAAAGCACCAGGCTCAAAGCTTTCTTAAATCTTATTTTTATTGAACTATTTAGCGCTTTAGGCTTTCAGCCTTCCGCTTTTAGCTTACTATGCTACCGCAACAAGCGGCTCTTCAACTTCTTTTGATACTGTTTGTTTTTGAAAACGGGTGATCAATACAATTACAGATACTGCCATAACGGCTATACCGATATAGGTAAATGCCTGTACATAAGTAATGGTAGATGATTTGAATAAAAAGCCAAACAGCATACCACCCAGGTTGCCGCCTGCACCAACTATACCGCTCACCATACCTACATTTTTACTGTTAATAAACGGAACAATGCCATAAGTAGCACCATTTGACATTTTAAGGAACAGCGCGAATGAAAGCATAGAAATAATGGCAGCAGTAAGGTTGCCCGAGCTGGCAAACAGGATAAGCCCCGCTCCTTCTAATAGCAAAACACCCGCAAGCAATAAGCCCTTGCCACGCATGCCGAATTTGCCGCCAACTTTGTCTGATACGATACCGCCTAATGCACGGGCAAAAATATTCATGAACCCAAAAACACCGGCCCAAAAACCCGCCGAACTTTGCGACAAATGAAACGTATCAACAAAGTGCAATGAGGCTACGTTGTCAAAAGTTATTTCCATACCAAAGCACATGGCGTATGATAAGGTTAAGGCCCAAACGCGCCAGTCACCCAAAATTGACCAGTCTGTTTTTGAAGAATTGGCTTTGGTATGTCCTATTTCGTCATAGTTACCATTAGGTGTATCCTTGGTAAATTTATAGTATATAAATGCCATGATCAGCATCAATGCACCCGGCACTATCATGGCATAGCGCCATGCTTCGGCTTTGGTATAACCAGCACCAACTATGGCGGCAAATATTAACGGCATTACCATATTAGTTACACCACCACCCAGGTTACCCCAGCCACCTGTTACAGCGTTGGCAGTACCCTTTATATTAGGTGCAAACATCATAGATGTATGAAACTGTGTAATTACAAACGACGAACCGATTACGCCAATAGCCAGGCGGAACAACAGGAACGAAGTATAGTCATGCGCCAGGCCCACAAAAAAAACGGGCAACGAACCAATAAGCAATAACCTTACAGCTGTTTTACGTGGCCCCCAGGTATCACAAAGTTTACCAATAATAAGGCGTGCTATAATGGTGGCCGCTACAGATGCTATAATGGTATTACCTACCTGGCCTTTGCTTAAATGCAGTTCGGCACGGATGGTTGGCATCAGCGGTGCCAGGCCAAACCAGCCAAAAAAGCATACAAAAAACATGAGCCAGGTGGTATGGAAGGTGCGCATCTGCACGCCCTTTAACGAAAATATATTCAGTTTGGTAAGTTGTTTTGCTGTTGTATTATTCATGCTATCGTTTTTTTGGGGGATTGGTATATTATTAATGTTCGTCATCTATAGAAAACTTATCAATCAGTAAATTCAATAAGCGGTCGTGAATTTCCATATACATAGGGTCGTGTACTATAAATTTTTTATTACGCGGCCTTGCCAATGGTACATCCACAATTTCTTTTATAGTAGCCGCAGGGCCGTTGTTCATAACTACTACCCTGTCTGCCAAAAAAATGGCCTCTTCAATATCATGCGTAACCATTACAATGGTTTTTTCGCGATGATCAAGGTTCCATAATTTTAATAGTTCAACGTGCATGGCACTTTTGGTTAAGGCGTCAAGCGCACCAAAAGGCTCATCAAGTAATAATATTTTTGGATTGATAGCAAAGGCGCGGGCTATAGCCACCCGTTGTTTCATGCCGCCCGAAAGCTGGCCGGGCAACTTATCTTTATGTTCCCAAAGGTTCACCATCCTTAAATTAGTTTCCACTAATTTAACACGCTCTGCAGCAGGCAGTTCTTTAAGGGCTGCACCAACTGCTACTTCAATATTTTTATAAACTGTAAGCCACGGAAGCAGCGAATAATTTTGAAACACAATTCCTCTGTCGGGCCCGGGCGAGTTCACTTTTTTGCCATTGGCATATACCTCGCCGCTTGTTGGTTTAACCATGCCGCTTATGGTGCTCATCAGGGTTGATTTACCACAGCCGGAGTGGCCTATCAGCGCTACTATTTCACCTTTTTTTACCGTTAAATCAATTTCTTTAACAGCAGTATATATTCCTTTGGGCGTTTTAAAACTAACTGTCACATTATTTATCTGGATACTTACCGGCGTATTGGCGGCTTGTTCCAAAATAATTTCAGCAGTTGCAGTAATGTCATCCTCAAGTGGTGCAATTATTGACATGTTACTCATAAAATTAAATTTTAAATAAATGATGATTAATTTTTAAACCGCGTACGAGAATCTTTGCTGCAACCAGGTAAAACACCTATCAAGCAATGAGCCTACTACTCCTATAATGATAATAGCTACTAAAATTTTTGCTACGCTACCGCCATTAAATCCTTCTTCCCAAACAAAGTTGCCCAGGCCAATTCCTCCCGAAAGCATTTCGCCGGCAACAATTACCATCCAGGCAATACCTATTGACAGCCTTAGCCCGGTAATAATATGGGGCAGGCTAAATGGCAATAATATTTTGGTAAGATATTTCCACCTTGAAAAGCCAAAAGCCTTACTTACATTTTTGTGATCCTGCGGGATATTTGATGCACCAAACGCTGCATTGATAAGCGTTGGCCACAAACAGCATATAAAAATCATGAATATACTGGCCTTTGGCGAATCCTGGAAAATGGCCAGGCCTAAGGGAAACCACGCCAGGGGCGAAACCGGCTTTAAAATTTGCACCATCGGGTTAATAACCCGCATAGCTATTTTGCTGCTCCCCATAATTAAGCCAATGGGTATTGCAAATAAACTGCCCAAACCAAAACCAATGCTTACCCGGCTAAGCGAGCTCAGCAGTTTAGTGCCTATACCTTTCTGGTCGGCATCGTTTTGAAATGGGTGCTGTATTACCTCCTTAAAAACAGTCCAGGTAGCCGATGGGGCAGGAATCTCGTTTTTAGTGAGCTTAGCTATTAAAGCCCATATACCGCCCATGATGATCATGCCTGCCAGGAAATAGACTACCGACATGGCCGTTTTTACCGAAAATAATTGCTTCATATCATTTTAATGTTTTGGTAAGACCTGCCGGGCCATATAAGCCCGGCAGGCTTTTTCCATGTTAATTAACTATTCAACCTATTTTTTTGAACCGGCTATATACGGTGCCGGATTTTTTGGATCAAAAACTATAGTTTCCAGGTTTGTTTTAAACGGTTTCATATCCTCCTGTACAGGTACCCCCATACTTTTGGCAACCTCGGCGTATAAATCGTCCAGGATCAACTTCTGCGCTACTGCCGAATAATCCGGAGCCGTGCTTATCATTCCAAAACGCATATACTGGGCCATAAACCAGATACCGTATGATAGTTTTGGTGTATTTACCGCGCCATTGTTGTAAAACAACATATAATCATCCTTGTATTTTTGTACACCCAGGTCGCAACCGATTTCTGTCGATCCCATTAACCGGGCCTCAATAACCTGTACCGGTGCATTCACATAATTAGGTTTGCTTAATAGAAGCGCTGCCTTTTTGCGGTTGCTCATTACATCAAGCCATTTGCAGGCTTCAATAAGGGCTTTCATCACATTTTTAAGGTCTTCTTTATCGTTTTCTGCAAATGCTTTGTTGGCCACCAGCGCCTTTTCGGGATGGTTTTTCCATATGTCCTGGCTGGATATTTGGGTAAACCCAATTCCCTGGGTTGCCGCTACGCCGTTCCATGGTTCGCCTACACTAAAGCCTTCCATATTATCCACCTTCATGTTGGCTACCATTTGCGGCGGTGGTATGGTAATGATACCCACCGATTTAGCATTTACACCGCATGCTGCCAGCCAGTTGCGCAGCCATATATCATGCGTTCCGCCCGGAAACGTCATGGCAAAGGTTACTTCCTTACGGGACTTTACATCTTTAATAGCAGCCGCTACCTTTTTCAGATCGCGAAAACCAACCAGCCCGCAAAAATCTTTCGACAGGGTTATAGCCTGGCCATTATTGTTGAGGATCATGGCTATCTTCATTTCCGACCCGGCTTTCCCACCAATCCCTGTGTATACCGAAAATGGCATAGAAAAGAGGCAGTGCGCGGCATCGAGTTCGCCATTTAATATTTTATCGCGGATAACCGCCCATGATGCTTCTTTTGATAGCTGTACATCAACACCATATTTGGCAAAAAAGCCCATTTCTTTTGCAATTACCAGGGGGGCGCAATCTGTTAACGGGATAAAGCCCAGCTTAACAACTTTTTTTGGCTGTTTGGCAACAGCGCCGCTTACCACAAGTAAAGCGCACAAACACCATAATAGCATGGGTTTGTAATATTTTTGTATATGTATATTCATTGCAGGCATTTTAAGTTTTAATGATTTAGTTATTGTTTAATAGCTACCGGTTTACTGTAAAAAAAGTCGGGGGTAAATTTTAACATCACATAAGCCCAGGTACCTGTTTTATTAAAGGTTGCGGCAGTAGCATCGTTTACGGCTTGTGCTTTGGCAAACGGCATACTGTCTGTAGCTTTCATGAGCGAGTAAGCCAATTCAATATTGGTAAACTTGTTCATGTTGTAGCTAAACTGTAAATCGGCTTCTTTACCCAGGTTTTTACTTATGGTTGTACCATCGGCCTTTTTCATATCCTTATTTAAGGAGAATGAATGCAGATCAAGACCTAAAGCAAAGGTGTTGGCGGTATATTTAAATTTAACGTAAGGGTTGTTTAAACCGCCTTTAGGCGATCCGGTGCCTGCATAAAAATAATCCATATAGCCCCAAAATTTGTGAGGTGTACCATACAATGGATCAAATGAGTTGTTTTTCCCCAATGCCTGATCAGCAACAGTTGTACCGGATAATACATCATAACCTGGCGTTACACTGAAAAGGTCTTTTTGATAAGTTGCTGCAACAGTATAGTGGTAGGCACTCATGGTTTTACCATCCCTGTCGTTACCCGATTGACGGTAATAAGCGGCTTGTATCGCTATTTTCCCAAAACCAGAGGCATTGCCAAAAGTTGGGCTAAGCATTAACCCGTAGGTGTAGCGTTTATTTACACCATAATTATAGGTATCGGTTGCGCCATTTGGCACAAAACGCCTGCCGTAAACATATCCGGCTGCTGCGCTGCCTACAGAATCGAGGCGATATTTACCGAAGTTATCGTTAAATACCAAAATAGACATCTTGGTTTGATCAAACTTTTTGCTGATATACAAACTGGTGAACGATTTGTAATTTTGCGTAGCTCCATTAGTACCGGCGGGGTTTGTAAATAAGGGGGTGCCCGTTTTTGAACTATTGTTTGCCGCACTTCCTGCAGCAGTTAAAGGAACAATACCGGCCGGAAGCGGTACCAGCGTGCCTAAACTATTTTTAATATATGCAGGCAAATTGCCCGGTAAATAATTACTATTGGTTACGCCATTGGCATCGGTATTTTGATTATAAGCAAAACCCAGATCAACCTGCCAGCCGTGGTGCACAGCTTTTAATAATGCCATATCATGCTGGCGTGCCTGTTGTAGCCAATCGAGGTTACCAATAAGGCGCGAATCATCATAAATTAATTCCTGGCGACCTATTTTAAAGGTAAGCAAATCCAATAACTTAAACTTAACGTTAGTATCGGCTTTGTTGGCCAGCGTTAGCTCGGCCCAGCCTTCATGTAGCATCAAACGGTTACCGTCCGCTGCTGATATGGTTGAAGCATCAGCTCCCCATACCCTAATATCCTGAACACTAACGCCAAATGTTAAAAGATCCCATTTATAACCAAAGTTTAAACGGGTACGTTGCGAAATAAAATCGGCGCTTTTTGCGCCTTTTGGCACAAGGTTACCATAGCCATCACGAGCTTCTCCCCGTATACGTAATTGCCCTGCCAGGCTAAACTGGGCCTTTGCAATATTAATTTGTAAGGTGCCTGAAATTAAAATTACGGCGAATATTATGAATTTATAACGTACATTTTTATACATTTGAATTGGTTTTTTATTTGTTAAAGCGATTAAAAACTATACTGGCCCTGCCTGGGAATGCGACCTCCCGACAGGGCTTTTTTTTATTTTTTCTATTTTTTCACCATAGGCGACACCTTTTTTTTAATAATTCCTGATTTAATTTAATAAATATATCGTATTTAATGAATAAATGCAAATATTTGCATCGAAAAGTTAATTTTTATGATTAAAATCATGTAATTATTAATTTTTTATCAAAATTTTAAATTTTGACAGCTTAAAAATTGACAAAATATGTTTTTGATAATTTTCAAGTCGATAAAAATTGAATAATCCGCAATTAAATTCAATGAAAATCAATATTCGTTAACCAAAACTGCTTAAATGAAGTAAATTTTAACAGATAACACGATTTTTATCACTATTTTTAATAAAAACACAACAGAAACTACGTACTAAATGAAAAAGAACATCCATTGCGACAATCAAACTTGCACTTTATGCAAAAGCTGCATAAAAGAATGGTTGCCCGCCATTGCCGCGAACAGAAAAAACTTCAAAGTCAAGAAAGGACAGGTTATTTTTAGCGAAGGCGACCCGGTTACCGGAATCTATTTTGTATACGAAGGAAATGTGAAAGTTCACAAAAAATGGGGCTCAGATAAGGAACTCATTATCCGTTTTGCCAATAATGGAGCCATTTTTGGGCACAGGGTGTTAGGAAAACACGCAACCCATTACCCTATTTCGGCAACAGCACTTGAAAATGGCATTATATGTTATGTTGATATGGAATTTTTTGAGGCAACTTTAAAAGTAAACCCTCAATATACCTACCAACTGATGTTATTTTTTGCCGATGAATTACAGGAAGCAGAAAAAAAGATGCGCAACCTGGCACACATGCCTGTTAAAGGCCGCGTTGCCCATGCTTTGGTTTCACTAAAAGACCAGTTTGGCATTAACAAAGATGGCCATATTGATATTGAACTTACCCGCCAGGACCTGGCCTCTTATGCCGGCGCAACTTATGAAACCGTTTTCAGAGTAGTAAACGAGCTGACCCAGGAAGACATTATAAGCACCAACGGCAAAAAGATTAGTATTATTAACGGCGAAAAATTGTTTGCTTTAACACAAGACACCAACCAGTAATATAAAATACCAAACAATGAATAATGAATGTGAAACACCGAAGTTTCTCCTTCATTATTCGATATTGGATATTTAGTGTTCGATATTTAAATCGTTTCGTAATTCCTGAACTTAATACCATTTAAGGACGACAGGGCACCTATTTGTACAAAAAAGGCGGCAACCCTGTTGGATCCCCGCCTGAAATAGCTTTAATTCTTTGCCGGCATCTTCTCAGGCAATACCTACAAATACTTTACCATCAGCAACCTTTACAGGATAGGTTTTAATAACCAGCTCCTCTTCGCCAATGCATTCGCCGGTAAGTAGCGAGAATGCTTTTTTATGAAATGGGCAGGCAACTTTCGGCTCACAACTTTCGCCGGTACTACCTATCATTCCCCGCGAAATAGCCATCTGCTGTTTGTGCGGACAAAGATTTTGGGTTGCATACCACTCGCCCCGGCGGCTAAAATTAAATATAGCAATCTGCTCATCGCCATGCTTTACGCACGATCCGCCATTTTCCGGTACATCATCTACATAACAGGCCAGTATCCATTTAATTTCTATCGCTGTTTCCATTATATTATATTTTATCAGCACAACACGCCCATATTAAACATGCGGCCTTCTTTTTGAATTTTGATTTTTTACTTTGAAACTTACCACCCTTTGGCTTTCACCTGTTCGCGCATTGGTTCAAACTGCGCGGTTGGATCTTTCTCTTCGGGTGCATTTATAAAGTGAGCAAAACGCTTGCGCATAGTTGGATTTTCCACTACCTCTTTCCATTCACAGTGGTAAGTATTTACAAGCGCCTGCATTTCTTCTTCAAGCTGTTCGGCCAGGCCAAGACTATCGTTTACAATTACATTTTTAAGATAGCTCATTCCGCCATCCAGCTTATTAAGCCAGGTTGCAGTACGGGTTAGCGGGTCGGCGGTTTTGATATAAAACATCAGGAACCTATCCAGGTATTTCACCAATGTTTCTTTATCAATATCGGTAGCTAATAACTGTGCGTGCTGCGGCTTTGAACCACCGTTGCCGCAGATATACAGGTTCCAGCCTTTTTCGGTAGCTATAATCCCAAAATCCTTTGATTGCGCTTCGGCACATTCACGTACACAACCGCTTACGCCACCTTTAAGTTTATGCGGTGCACGGATACCTTTATACCTGTCTTCAATCTCAATAGCAAAAGTTACACTATCATGCAAACCAAAGCGGCACCAGGTGCTACCCACGCAGCTTTTTACTGTACGCAGCGCTTTGCCGTATGCATGGCCGCTTTCAAAACCGGCATCTATCAGCTCTTCCCAAATTAATGGCAAATCGCTTAAGTGCGCACCAAACAAATCAATACGCTGACCACCGGTTATTTTGGTATACAATCCGTATCGTTTGGCCACCTGGCCAATTACTATCAGTTTGTCGGGCGTAATTTCTCCTCCGGGAATGCGTGGCACTACAGAATAAGTACCGCCTTTTTGAATGTTGGCCAAAAACCTGTCATTGCTATCCTGTATTACTTCCTGTTTTACTATCACATCGTTCCACAGGCTCGATAGGATGCTGGCAACAACCGGCTTACAAGTTTCGCAGCCATCGCCTTTACCGTAATGGTCAAGTACCAGGTCGTAATTTTTAAGCTTATTTATTTTTACCATGTCAAACAACTCCTGGCGCGAGTAGTCAAAATGCTCGCAAATTACATTTTTAACATACTGACCATTTGCCTTAAGGGTACCGGCAATTAAATCTTTCACCAGTGGCACACAACCACCGCAACCGGTACCGGCTTTGGTGCATTTTTTCATACCATCAATACTGGCAACACCGCCATCGGTAACCGCCGAGCAGATTGCGCCCTTGGTTACGGCTTCGCATGAGCAGATAAGCGCATCGTCGGGCAGGTTCATTACGCCGGCGCCCTCATTTGCCGCCCCGCCTCTTGATCCCAGTATCAAATCTTCCGGATCGGGTGGCAATACAATTTTATTATTAACCGTTTGCAGCAGCATATTGTAAGCCTCTGCATCGCCAATTAAAATGCCACCTAACAGGTTCTTCCCATCATTAGTAATATTAATGCGTTTGTATATTCCCTTGTGGGTATCTTCAAACAAAATGGTGCGGCAATCGGGTTCGGTAATAAAGGCATCGCCAAAGCTGGCTACATCAACACCAATTAATTTTAATTTGGTACTCATGTCGTACCCGTAAAAAGACTTGTCGGCCGCGGTTAAATGAGCGGCCGCAATATCAGCCATCTCATAACCGGGCGCAATCAAACCATAAATCATTCCCTCGTATAGGGCACATTCGCCAATGGCGTAAATATGCTCATCGCTGGTTTGCATTTTTTCGTTCACTACAATGCCGCCGCGGGTACCTACATGCAGGCCGGCCAGTTTTGCCAGCTCGTCGCGCGGGCGGATACCTGCCGATATTACCAGCATATCTACCGCAAGCTGACTATCGTCATTAAACTTTAATGATTGAATTTTTTTTTCGCCTACAATGGCTGCTGTACTTTTATTTAAATGAATGTGTAAACCCAGCTGGCTTAGTTTCATTTGCAGCATATTACTACCTGCCGAATCTATTTGCCTTGGCATTAGCCGAGGCGCAAATTCAATAACATGTGTTTCTGTGATACCCAGGTCAATCAACGCCTTAGCAGCCTCCAGGCCCAACAAGCCGCCGCCCATAACAGCGCCAGATTTGGCGTTGGCCGCGCAGGCTTTTATAAGCTCCAGGTCTTCGATGGTACGATATACAAACACGCCCTCTTTTTCTATCCCCGGAATATCAGGCACAAAAGCTGATGAACCGGTTGCCAAAACAAGGTAATCGTATTTTAAAGTAACTCCTTTTAATGAGTGGATTGTTTTTTCGGTACGGTTAATCTCCTGGATAGGATCGTCCAAATGCAGCGCGATACCATTGTCGGCATACCACGATAAAGTGGAGAGCGACAGATCATCGGCAGTTTTGCCATTAAAATATTCGCTCAGGTGCACCCTGTCATAAGCGTGACGGGGCTCTTCGCCAAAAACAATTATTTGGAACTGGGCTGATCTGGCCAAAAGCTTCTCGCAAAACTTATAGCCCACCATACCGTTGCCTACAACAATAATGGTTGGTTTTGACATATCGAAATTTTTTAAATGTTAAAGCAATTTTCAAACTTAAATGAATCAAATACGACCCTGATTTCATTTACATCACAATTATAACTCAAAAAAATGGCAAATAAAAATTTTTTTTAAGTTTTTTATTAAATAAATCATGTTTATTGATGTTTTAATTGTTAATTTAGTGCTAATGATATAATTTATGTCATTATTTATGTTGATTGTAAATAATGATTTTAACATTTTAACAAAATCATCAAAATAAAATAGCCTAAAAACTTATTTTTTGATGCAAAATTTCAAAATATGCAAAAAACAATTGAAAATCCGGTTCTTTTTGTACTTGGAGCAGGTCCCGGAGACCCGGAATTGATAACAATGAAGGGATATAAGGTATTACAACAGGCAAATGTGGTATTATATGACAACCTGGCGAATAAAGAGCTACTGAATATCTGCCAAGATGATTGCGAAAAGGTATATGTAGGCAAACAACCCTATGGCGATTACACCCCGCAAGAAACTATTCATGAGCTGATAAAGCATTACGCTTTTACCAAAGGCAATGTGGTAAGGCTAAAAGGTGGCGATCCGTTTATATTTGGCCGCGGCTTTGAAGAAATAATTTACGCCCGGCAACATGGCATAACTACACAGTACATACCGGGTGTTACCAGCATGCAGGCATCCGGCCTTCAGGATATTCCTTTAACCCACCGCCTGGTGAGCGAAAGCGTTTGGATGGTTACCGGAACTAAAAAAGATGGCCGTCTATCTGCCGACCTCGCCTGCGCCATGCAAAGCAATGCTACGGTAGTAATATATATGGGCATGAAAAAGCTGGCCGAAATTGCCCTTGCCTACGTTACATCGGGTAAAGGCCATACACCTGCCGCTATTATTCAGCACGCATCGTTACCCAAACAAAAATCTGCGCGGGGGAAGGTTAAAGACCTGGTTGCTATGGCAGCCGAAAACCAGCTTACCTATCCGGCTATTATAATTATAGGCGATGTGGTTAACGTTAACAATTAAACAAGTATGAAAATCAGGATAAAAGGAAACTCACTGCGATATCGCCTTACCAAAACCGATGTAGAAACCTTTGACAGGGATGGTTACCTGGAAGAAAGTACCAAATTTGGTACCCGGACATTTAAATATGCCCTGCAGCGTACAGAAACGGAATTTTTAACGGCAGATTTTACTGATAATACCATTATTATGTATATGCCCGTCGCTTTGGCGCTTGAATGGACCAGTACCAACCGTGTTGGCTATGAAAACAACAGCAGTGAGATGTACCTGCTTGTTGAAAAAGATTTTAAATGCCTGGATAATGTGGCCGAAGACCAAAGCGATAATTATCCAAATCCGCTGGTTGAAAACTTCACGAAGAAAGAACTATAGGCGCTCGTAAAGCAGCATTTGCAAAACACATGCAAATTTGATGTAGCTGCATAGCCGGTCGGCTGTTAAAGTTATTCACCGGGCGCACCTATGATCAATATGGAAAACCGGGCACATAATCCATATTTACTATTTCAACTGATAATCAGGATTAATTTCAACAACTTATTCAATCAATAGGTATTAATATTTACTTATAGTTATAATAAATTTTGAAAACATATTTATAAATTGCACCTTTAGATATCATTGTACCTATAAATCAGTTTGAAAAAGATTGTTGCCTTTTTATTGCTAAGTATTCACCTGCTAAATATTGGCGGGCAACTGGCGTTGCATCAATACCTGGTCTATAAAACCAATAAATTTTACAACCAACAGGTAAGCAAAGGCTTATATGATGTTAAAGACCTTACCGAAATAGCCATACCTGTTGATTTGCCCAATATTCACGATTGGAAACGGTTTGAAAACATAGCCGGGCAAATACAATTTGGCAACACCAACTACAACTACGTAAAAATGAAGGTTACGCGCACGGCTATACACCTGATGTGCATTCCTAATTACGAAACGACGCGCCCGGTTGATAAAAATGTACTTAATGCAAAAGGTGTTAAAGATATCCCGGTACCACAAAAAGACCACGTGCCGTATGGCAAAACCATTATGCAGGATAACGTTAGCGTAGCCTTTGCGCACGTTGAGTTTTGCTGCCCTATAAAAAATATTCAAAAAAACATTGTACAGCCCGTACAACCACTGGTGCACTATTACCAGGATATTCCTGAGCAACCGCCTAAGGTTACCTGCTAATTTTCTTCTTGCTTAATCCGTTAAGGATACCATCAACTACTATTTAATGTTGTATTCAGGTGTTTTTTTTTGCCTGTGCTGAGTTGTAAACTCCGGTGGCTCTGAACTGGAAAGTGACAAAATAAAACGATGTCATTATAAGGAACGAAGCAATCGCGAACTATGTAAAATCTGCAATGCTTGCGACGGGATTGCCACGCTATCGCCCGCAATGACATGATAAAACATTTCGGGTTTTTACATACACCCAAACAATAGTTAATAGTACCTAATCCGGATTGGCAAACTTGTTTGGCAGTGGCTTTGCCCCGCCCAACTTTATCAGCATATAGTATTCTTTTATTTAACTAAAAGCCGGTGTTTAAAACAATCCCGCTTTTGAGATAATATCATATCAGTCCAAAATGAAAATAAAAATAGCCGCGGCCCTAACGCTTATTGTAGCAATAGGCTTTACCATCATAGCATCCAGCCCCAAATCATCGCACCAGGAAATGATAGAGATGCTTGACCAATTGAATAAAAAAAACACCAACATGGCAAACCCGTTTAACCCGGAGGTGAAAATTGCCTACTGCGATTCGTTAGTTAAAATCCCGCCGAATGACCAGGATTCCTACCTGTTGTCGGCGCAGGCATCGTTATTGCTTATGGCAGGGCAGGAAGAAAAATCTGTAAGTATTTATGAAAAAATAATAGACAGGCTGGAGTTTATGCCATCGGACAGGCTCTTGTCTGAAGTGGGTATTGCGTATATGCGCCTTGGCGAACGTAGTAACTGCATGCTTAACCATACCGGTTCGTCATGTATTTTCCCAATCAAAAATGATGGGGTACATAAAATTCAAACAGGATCAAGAAAAGCTATCCAAATTTATAAAACCATTTTAAGGGTTCATCCCGATGATATGGAATCAAGATGGCTGCTCAACATTGCCTACATGACATTGGGCGAATACCCTCAAAAGGTTCCAAAAAATGTTTTAATCCCCGGTTTGAATGCCGATAGTGTGGCCGGACAAAAGCCATTTAAAGACATTGCCAAAAGCCTTGGCCTTAATGTTAATGGCCGCGCTGGCGGGGTTGCCGTTGACGATTTTAACAACGATGGCTACCTGGATATCATCACATCGGCCTGGGACTTGAGCGATCCGATGCATTATTTTGAAAACAACAAAGATGGCACATTTACCGATCGCACCGAGTATAGCGGGCTTAAAGGAATAACCGGCGGCCTTAATATTCAGCAAACAGATTATAATAACGATGGCAATATTGATCTTTTTGTATTAAGGGGCGCCTGGCTCACCAAGGGCTATGGAAACCAACCCAGCTCATTGCTGCGTAATAATGGGGATGGTACTTTTACCGACGTAACCATACCAAGCGGCCTGTTATATTTTCATCCTACGCAGACCGCCACCTGGGCCGATTTTAATAACGACGGATGGCTGGATGTTTTTGTTGGAACCGAGACATCAACACAGGATATGGACGGCAATTCATCAACTTGTATGCTGTACATTAATAACCACGACGGTACATTTACCAATATCACCAAAGAAGCACACTGTGATATTGTATCATTTGTAAAAGGCGTTACATCTGCCGATTATGATAACGATGGCTACCCGGATATTTTTATTTCGACCATGACTGGTGCCAAATACCTGCTCAGGAACAAAGGAATTAAAGGGAGTAAGGTAGATTTTGAAGACGTGACCCAAAAAGCCGGCTTTGCTCAAAATAAAGAACGAACCTTTACTACCTGGTTTTATGATTATGACAATGATGGCTGGCAGGATGTACTGGTGAGCGATTATAACTTTAACCGCCCGCTGGCTTATTACAGCGCCGCGGCAGCTTTAGGTAAAGCCGTGCCGGATGCAGGGAATGTGTTTTTATACCACAATAACCACAATGGTACTTTTACCAATGTAACCCGCGAGGTTGGTTTAGATAAGGTGGTGTACAGCATGGGGGGCAACTTTGGCGATATTGATAATGATGGCTACCTGGATATGTATTTTGGAACAGGCAATCCCGATTTTCGCTCACTGGTTCCCAATAAAATGTTCAGAAATGATAGCGGGAAAAAATTTATTGACATTACTACCTCATCGCGCATGGGCAACCTGCAAAAAGGGCACGGTATTGCCTTTGCAGATTTAAGGAATACCGGCAACCAGGATATATTTGCCCAAATGGGTGGCGCCTACATTGGCGATTCGTACACCAGCTCGTTATACCTTAATCCGCGCAACAATAATAACAATTGGATAAGCTTAAAACTCGATGGTGTAAAAGCCAATAAGGCTGCAATAGGAAGCCACATTAAATTAACATTTACCGAAAATGGTGTAAAAAGAAATGTTTATAAAGATGTAAACTCCGGCGGAAGCTTTGGCTCATCCCCATTGCGCCAGGAAATTGGCATAGGGCAGGCAAAAATAATTGACGATATAGAAATAAAATGGGCTGGCAGCGGTACCGTTCAGCATTTTACAAACATAACGCCAAACCAGTTTTTGAGGATAACAGAAGGCGTGGACCAATATAAAGTAACACAATTGGCTAAATTAACTTTTATTGATAAACAGGATATGACAATGTGTATGCCTATGGCGGCAAAAACAAATTAAGCTGTAAGTTTGTTTTATAAAATGTGTTGGCAGTTTACCTGTTTTTGAATAAAACCAACTACATTTAAATAAAATAACGAACAATTTTAATCAAACCTAAAAGATGAAAAAATTACTTTTATTATGCTGCCTGTTTATTGGATTAACAACAGCAAGCTTCGCCCAAACTGCAGCCGGCAGTAAGCCGGAAGAAAAGGCGATGGAACTGCAAAAAAAGTTAAAACTTACTGATCCGCAATGCAAAAAAGTTGCTGCTATCTATACCGAATCGTCGGCAAAGTTTGACAAAATTAAAACTGAAACGAAAGGTGATAACACCAAGATGCTGGTTGCTATTGAGCCGCTACGTACGGCAACAATAAAAAAAATCAAGGCCGTTTTAACCCCTGCACAAAAGCTAAAATATGATGAACTGGTAAAAAGTTCAAAAGCTGCTGGCGGTACAGGCTGGAGCGACGGCTGGAGTGGAAGTAAATAATACAAGGAAGTTCTAATACAGGGGTATTATTAATGCTGTCTCAAAAAAATGGGTAGCATTAATAATACCTTTTTCTTTTATTCCTCCACCAATTCCACCTCGGCCACCGGGCTAAACAAATACACCCGCTTGGTTTTTAGCTCAACGCATTTAAACCGCTTGCGTAACTGCTCTTCCTTTCTGAAAATGCGATTGCCTTTTATTTTGAATAAAGCTTTAAACGGAACTTTTTCAACTGTCAGCATCGCTTCTTTTGGTGCATCATATTTGCGCAGGGAACGGTACAGGTTCAAATCCGAACAGCTTGAAGCCGCCGGGTTATCCAGGTAACTCACAATGGCGTGTTTAACATCGGGCGGAAAAATGTCCTTTTCAAAAAAAGGCTGCATCATCCGTTTAAAATTACTTTTCCACTCGGTACCATGTGGCCGGGCTTTTTGCTTATGCTCATTCCAGGTATGCAGATGGGCAAACTCATGTACGGTGGTAACCAAAAAAGCGTACGGGTTAAGATCGTAATTAACCGAGATGCGGTGACCTTTCCCTGCATAAGGCGAACGGTAATCGCCAAATTTGGTACCGCGGTTGCGCGAAATTTTAAACTCGCATTTAAAGTAGTCAATCCAGCGGCCAATGAGCGGGGCAGCATCGGGCGGAAGATACCTTTCTAAAACTTTTACTTTATCCAATTTTTACCTCAACACAAATATAACGATTTCGAAGGATTATCATATCCCAGATGAAAAGCATTGGCAGAAACCGACAGGTGGTGGTGATGACCAAAGAAGTAGCGTTTAAGTGACCGCAAAAGCATCTTCGCGATATCCCTTAAATAGAGCATAGCAGATAAACTAATACAGAATATTGTTTTCGGCACATTAAAAGTATTTTTAAATTGCTGCAACGTTTTATCCGGATAGAGCATCTTGTAAAAAACCTGCGTTATGAAACAACTATTATTATCCGTACTCCTGGTTGCCACTACTCTTTTTGCCCACGCACAGCAACAATCATCGGCAGAAGTTACTGAATTTAAAAACTACACTACCAAACTTGAAAATGAACGCCGTGCCGCAACCGACAAGAAAGAATATATTGTAGCCGGCAACTTATGCGCCGAATGGATAAATAAATATGAACACGCGTCTCCTGCTATAGTTCAAAACTTTAAAGGCTGGAACCCAGGCATGTATTACAACCTGGCCTGTTATTTAAACTTACAAGACAAAAAAGAAGAAGCACTTACCGCACTTGAAAAATGCGTAGCCCTTGGTTATGCCAATTACTCGAACACCAAAGTTGATACCGATCTGGAAAGCCTGCACGAAGACAAGCGCTTTAAAGCCGCACTTCAAACCCTTCGCGAACGCGGCGACATGACCTATGTGCTACAAAGATCAGGGGCTTATAGTAAGGAGTTAAATAGAAAACTTCCCATTTTCAGTTATCAGCCGGCAACTGCACCAGAACTGCTTAACTTTAAAAATAAGTATAATTTAGATTCTATCAGCGGAAATAAGGACGAGATCAGTAAGTTTAAAAATCTGCTTTATTGGGTGCATAATGCGGTAAAGCACGACGGCAATTCCGATAACCCACCATCAAAAAACGCAATAGATTTAATTGAGATTTGCAAGAAAGAGAACCGCGGTGTTAACTGCCGTATGATGGCCACCATATTAAAGGATGCTTACCAGGCCGAAGGTTTTAAGGCCCGCATGGTTACCTGCCTGCCTAAGGATACTGCCGATAACGATTGCCATGTGATAACTATAGTATGGTCAAACACGCTGAATAAATGGATATGGATGGACCCTACCTTTAATGCTTATGTAAGCGACACCAAAGGTAATTTACTTAATATTGAAGAGGTTAGGGCCATGCTCATTAAAAACGGCACCGATGATCTTGTTTTAAACGATGATGCCAACTGGAATAACCAAAACAAGCAAACCAAAGATTATTATCTTGGATATTATATGTCTAAAAATCTTTACTGGCTGCAATGCCCGGTTAAAAGTGAATGGGATTTGGAAACCTATAAAGAAGGCAAAACAACTAACGAGTACATTAATCTTTACCCCGGTAATTATAGCAGCCGCCAGGTTAAGAAAGCAACCAGCGGTTCGGTTAAATACCCTACAGGTAACCCAGTTTATTTCTGGCAAAAGCCTGCAGGTATTTAATGATATTTGAACCGGGTATTTACGCGGTTTAATGCCGCCTGTGCTGCGCAGTTATTGTACAGCAGCTTTAACTATTTGTCTGATTTGTGTTATGGTTGCAATTTTTTAATATTTGGTTTATCCATTCACTTAACAGTTATTTTTGCACAATCTTTCAGTTAAAGTTGCCCGGCATCCATAAAAAATCAACAGTAACTTAACAGTCCTACTTTTCAATGCTTTTATGCTAATTGGTTAGTCGTTGCCGGTTTAATGCATTATGAGAATGATATCCAACAGGGAATGTCTTTTTTATTTGAAGTTTTCTATTATCCAGATATTATTTTATATAATTCAGACTTATTCCTAAATTAGTGCGGAATGAAACTTAAACACTTATTTTATATTTTTCCCGCCTTTTTAGCCTCAAACGTATTGCTTTCGGCCTGTAAAGAGTTTATCGAACCTTCGATTGCAAAAAGGCAAGTGACGCTTGAAGCACCTGCAAACCAGTATCAGAGCACCAAATACACTATAAATTTTTGGTGGGACGGCGTGGAGGATGCATTGGCTTACCGGTTACAGGTAGTTACCCCCGGCTTTGATTCCATTGGCGGCCTGATTCTGGATACACTGGTTAAGGACATTAAATTCACCTCGACTCTTGAGCCGGGAAACTATCAGTGGCGGGTAAGGGCAGAAAACGGGAGCTCGCAGACAGCTTATTCGCCCGCCAGAAGCTTTATTATTGAACAATCATCGCTAACCAATCAAACCGTCACCCTTTCGTCACCGTCCAATAATACGTCAACAAGCGTAAATGCAGCCCTTTTTAAATGGAACAGTTTATACGGCGCAACGAAATACCAGGTAGAGATTGATACAAATAACTTTGCCAATGAAGATGCGTTGGTTTATAACCAGGTTGTCCCTGGGCTCCAGGTTAATTTTACCTTTCCAAAGGATCAGGTTTATGGCTGGCGGGTAAGGGCAGAAAACGAGACCGAACAATCCAAATGGTCGGCTATCAATTATGTAACCTACCAATTGCCGCTGCCTGCCCAGGTTAGCCTGGTGTCGCCCGCGGCTGGAAGCAGTGTTAGCTTACCCGTGCAACTAAGTTGGAATTCAGTCACAGGAGTACCAGGTTACAGATTATATGTATTTAAAAGCGATTCGACCACGCTTTATAGTAATAGTTTTCCAGTTACGGTCAATTCTACCGGTTATAGTTTTAATCTCGGCGTTACCGGCGAGAAGATATATTGGAAAGTAAGTGCGCTGAACGCTTCGGGCAAGGAAGGGAAAGCCAGTGCACTTAGAAATTTTGTACTGTTTTAAGCCAATGGGTCATGGTCAAAAAAAATAAGGCACTAACATATGTACTGATTGTGGTTGTATTGCTGGTGTGGGGAATCATCATCTACCGGATAGTTATTGCATACAGCGGCGGTCATGATGAAAGTTATGTGCCACCGGTAGCACCTAAAGAGGTTTTTAATGATTATGCGGTGCCCAAAGACACGGCTCGCCTCTTGCTGAATTATCGCGATCCTTTTGGGATTGTTGTAAAGAAAGACACCGTAAAACTGCCGGCCAGGAATCGGCCGAACGCCGGAATTGCGAGGTTGAACATGGTACCGTCTTTTAACTGGGATATTATACGATATTCCGGGTATATAAAAAATCCAGGGTCTAAAAAACTGATTGCTTTTATGAAAGTAAACGGCAAAGAAGCGATGATGAGTGAGGGAGAGACAGTAGGGCAATTCAAACTGATTCGGAATATGAAAGATTCTGTATTAGTTAAGAGCGGAGGCAAAACCAAATATATTCATATCCAACCTGCAATTTAATGAAGTTCATTTATACAACCTTTTTAATTTTTGTTTACTGCAACTCATTTGGGCAGAAAATACCCGATTATGGTTTGCACAAGGTAAGAATTACGGATACCGACCGTACGATATTGGCAGAAATTATACCTGTTAATTCAAATCCGGATGTGCAAAGCACGCTTACTTATTACTGGTATGCAACTAACAAAGTACATACCCTTCAGGGCGGCTTTAGTGGCCGCTTATTAAACGGCGCCTACATCGAAACATACCTGAACCACAACAACCGAACTCAAGGCACCTTTAAAAAAGGCCTCAAGGACGGAACCTGGAAGGATTGGGATGAGCACGGAAACCTGATACAAGTAGTCAACTGGCGCAATGGAATACGTTCGGGCATCTTTAGTTTTTTTAACCCGGATGGCAGCCTGAAAGAAAGCGGGGAATATCGCAAAAACGAATTGGATGGTCCTGTAGTATTTCACGAAAGTCGCGATTCTTCACGGAAAATCTATTATAACAATGGCAAGGCTTTGGAAGGAAAGCCGCGTTCGCTTTTTGACAAAGTCAATATTTTTAAAAAGAAGCCCAAGCCGGGTAAGGGTCATGCTTAAAGGCTCGGCGCTTTATATTGTCATTATTATCAGCCTGGTAATTGCCTTAATCTGCTCTGCCCTTGTGCTGGCAGCTTATTTTTTTAGGGGGCAATACCTGGTAAAGTCGCGATTTGACCGCCTACAGGATAACCTTTCGTCAGGCATACATATCCTGCTGCGGACAAAAGACCCAGCCTATTTACAAGGGAAGACATTGAATTTGTTCACCAATGGCGATGATTCCGTACGGCTTAAAAATATCCCCTGGGGTATTTATGACATTGGCATTGTGGAAGCATTTAAGCAGCAAGACACGCTAATTAAAGTATTTTCGACCGCTTTTGGGATCGATTCATCCAAATGGGCGGCTATATACCTGATAGACGAAGACAGATCAGTCTCGGTAAGCGGAAAGACAACGATTAGTGGTAACGTTTACCTGCCAAAGGCCGGCGTAAAGGCAGCATATGTGGACAATAAAGCATATGAGGGCGATAAAAGGCTTGTTATTGGCAACATTCGTGACAGTCAGCGTAACCTGCCCCCGTTGAATGACATTCGCCTAAACAATTTAGCACAGCAGTTTAATAATCCGGGGGGGACAGTCAGTAAGAACTGGCATGTAGACACACTGGCGGGTTCATTTCGCCGCCCTGCCAATATTGTTAACCTGGGCAACAGCCCTTATACTCTAAAAAACACCAGACTATCGGGTAATATCATCCTGTATGCAGATACGCTGCTTACTATAGATAGTACCGCGATATTGAATAATGTGCTGGTATTTGCAAAGGCCATCGTTGTTAAAAGTGGTTTCCATGGCAGTTGCCAGCTCTTTGCTTCTGATTCTATAAGTATCGAAAAAAATTGCCGCCTGGAGTATCCTTCGTGTTTGGGCTTGCTGCGTTACAAGTCGCCTACGATTGGTTTTCCGCCACAAGTTAACATTGGTCAAAACGCTCAGATCAATGGTGTCATATTCACTTACGAAAAAGAAGCTTCTGCCTTGCCGGCAACCATCAGTTTGGACAAAGGGGCCCTGGTGAACGGCCAGATTTATGCGCAACATATTCTTTCGACCAAAGACAACGCTGCGGTTAAAGGAAGCGTTTTTACCACGCGATTTATGTACCAAACGGCATTTAGCCGGTATGAAAACTACCTCATAAACCTAAAAATAGATGCCCCCGCTTTATCAGCATATTACCTGACCAGCGACCTTACTCCCGTAGCCTCATCCGAAAAAAAAATACTACAATGGCTGGAGGCAAAATAAAAAAAAACGGGATGCTGGAGGCTGCTACCATTGTAGAAGTGGTTATAGCCCTGGTAATTATTGTTGTAGTGTTTGGTATGGCCATGATGATATTTGCCAATGTAACACAACAGGCAATATCCGCAAAAAAAATACGGGCGACGGCTGTGCTCAGGAATACCCTGCTTAAAGCAGAACAATCGCGGCAATTGCCGCAAGAGGCCTTTAACCAGGATGGCTTCAGGATTATACCGGTGGTTAAACCGTTTGAAGGCGGACCAGGCCTTAGCGAGTTTCATTTGGCCGCTTATGATGAAAACCAACAGGAGATAGCAAAGGTTTCGGAAATAATGATCAATAATGACAATGTTAAACCATAAACTAAAGGCTTTTACCATTATGGAAGTAACCATTGCACTATTGGTGTCGGGGATACTGATCGCTATCGTTTATGTGGCATTTGCGGTTGTAAACAATTCATACCATGCGTTTGTGCTCAAAAACGTGGAATCGGCTGATCTGGCACAACTCGATCTTTTGCTCAGCCGCGATTTCCGGCGCGCCGAGCTGATCGAAAAAACCGATTCCGGTTTGTTTTTTAAGAATAATAACGGCGGTATAAGATACGTGCTTAATAGTGATTATATTGTGCGTACCAATGGCATAACAGACACTTTTAAGTTTAAAACAACCCGTACCAATATGCTTTTTGAACAACACACTGTTGAAACCGGGCCCGATGCTTTAAATAGCAGGGTTGACGAACTGGAACTTGATTTAGTATTACACAACGATAATATGACCTTTCACTATTATAAACTGTACAGTTCTGCTAACCTTTTTGAACAGGATACCCATGCCGGCAATTGATCTGAGCCAATACGAAAAAAAGAAAGCGCCCAAACCTGCAAAGCAGGAAGGCGAGGGCGGCATTATTGCGTTTTTAAATAGGGACATCAGTTTTGGCAGCAAAGAACTTAACGATAAAAAAAAGGAATACCTATACCTGGAGCTAAGCTCGCTCCTGTTGGCCGGCATCAATTTAAAAACCAGCCTGGAACTGGTAACCGCCGAACAGGAAAAAGAAAGCGACAAAAAATTGTTTGCAGCCATACAGGATAGCGTATTGAATAACGGCATAGCCCTTTCCAAAGCCCTTGAAAAATCGGGTAAGTTTTCCTTGTACGAGGTATACAGTATTCAAATTGGCGAGGAAACCGGCCAACTGGCCATGGTTCTGCAGGATCTGGCTAAATATTACCAGGGCAGGATAAAACAAAGGCGCAAAATAGTTTCCACGCTTTCCTATCCATGTATGGTGCTGCTTTCGTCATTTGGCGCGGTGTATTTTATGCTGAAGGTGGTGGTACCCATGTTTGCCGATGTGCTCAAACGCTTCGGGGGGCAGCTGCCCTGGATCACCGAACTCGTGATCACGATATCCAAAGGAATGGAAACCTATTTTCTGCCCGCCTTCCTCTTGATTACCGCTATCGTCGTTTTCCTTTTCCGGGTGCGTAAAACGATGAGTTATCGTAAAATTTCTTCCGGTTTGGTATTGAGGGTACCTGTAGCGGGCAACCTGGTTAAAAAGATATACCTAGGCAGGTTCTGCAATTCCATGCGGTTACTTACGGGCTCGCACGTGCCGTTGTTGAGGGCCATTGCTTTAAGCAGGCAAATGGTGGGCTGGTACCCCATTGAATCTTCCCTGCAAAAGGTAGAAGACGATATCCTGAACGGTAAATCGCTGCACCAGAGCTTACAGCAGTTTAAAATATACCCTTCCAAAATGATCCAGCTGGTGAGGATTGGCGAAGAATCAAACAAGCTCGACTATTTTTTTGCCAAGATAGCCGAGCAGTACGGCGAGGAGGTAGAATACCAGACAGCCTCCCTAAGCAGTATCATGGAACCTCTTTTTATCATCGTAGTGGGTTTCCTGGTGGGGGTAATCATGATTGCTATGTACCTGCCGATGTTCCAGATGGGGAATACGTTTCAGTAGAAAGCGGAGGTAGCAGGTGTTCGGTTTTTGGATGGGATAACAGGTGTTCGGGCAGCTTTTTTGCAAATGATTGATATTGAGCTTCTTAAGTGTTCGGATTTTACAACTAAATTATAACATATTTACTATCAAGATTTTATCATTCACAATCTACCGAACAACTTGATAAAGCCCGAATACAATTTAAACTACGTCTGAACAAACGGCCGCCATGGGCTTTATATGGTAATAAACATTCAAAAATTTACAAATAACTACCAAAAATTGAGCAAAGCACAACACTTCTCTGATAAAAAACTATAAAAATTCAGCACTTTTTACCAAAGCTTTTTATCTGGACACCGTCGGATATACTTTCCGCTGCGCCTGATGATATTCTTTGGAGCCTTATATCTTTTGGAGAAGAAAACACCTATGATAATACTTCCAACTTTTGAGTTTTGAATTTTGAATTAACAGAGTGTTCCCCCCTGGTAGAAACCGTGCACGTCTATGTCTTAATTCTTGACTCCAATCTCTTGACTCTTTTCCAGGGCGTTACCCCCGCTGGTAGAAGCGGCGGGCAGGCTTTCCGTTACAAGTCCTCGCCTGGCCTTTGCCGCCCCGGCCTGCCCGCGCTATGGGCTTTTCACTGCAATCCTTAACGCGAACTGCTGGCATACCCCCCCGGATGAAATTAAAACATCCGGGGGTGCATATTTATTTAGCGCAAAGACAGTAGTTATAAATTACGAGCATAAGCGTTCGTTCGGAGAAATCGAACAGCGAAAGACTATAGACAACTGAGGCGACTTAGTTTTCAGCCCGATTCAATTTATAACTATACTATTTATTTTAACATCCTTTGGCATTTTATCAATATCCCATATCCTGCCTTCTTGGAGCGCCGGGTAGCCGTTAATATCCATTATGTATGTAATATGTTGGTCTTTTAAATCCCCAAAGGCGAGGTAACCGTCGGGCATTGGTGTTGTCTTTTTATTTATTTTATTGTAAATATCTTTCAGGCTATTACCAATTCCTATTCCTTCTAGTGATTTAATTTGACTATCAAAAATTGTAATTCTCGTAATATGACCTGTATCAATCCAACTTGATTCCAACAAAAAAGACATTTCTTTATTTCTTTTATATGACTTAGCGCTCCACGTTACCCCATCATCTCCGTCCATCAATGTATCTTTTATAACAAAGCATCCATTTAAGTCTTTATTTGCCGATAATGGTTTTCCTAAAAATTTCGTTTTCAAATATTCGATATTAATCTCGCATTTACTATCCGTCGCCACTTCATCTTTAATATGTTTTTTAGTTAACTCTTGTGGCTGTTTGTTTTGCCCACAAGAGTACAAGATTTGGCTACTCCCTATCACGACGATAATAAACTGCTTACTTATCATTTTTATCGTTTTTTTCATTTTTTTTAGGGTCTATATAATTCTTAATCCATTCGTATTGCCTTTCTATATCCTTCATCTTTTCTTTCAATTTTATATAATATAAAATTCTTTGTATCTCAATGGGGGCTGTCGCAGGATTAGTATCAGAATCATTTGAATCATCCCCGGAATATGTTGGCAAATTTTTGTAATCACCATCATATTTTGTAAAAAACTCTTCATTGCTAACTGTTCCATAATTCTGATTCTCTGGGTCAATTCGTTCGCCATCTTTATTTTTTGCATCTACATGAAGATGGGCAAAAGCGGCACCTGTATCCCCTGTTTTCCCTAATTCCTGTCCTTCATACACATGTGTTCCTTCTTTCAAGTCTTTGGCAACACTACTTAAATGAAGAAACCGAACTTTATCTCCATTTTTATATTTCACCTCTATGAATTTTGCGCCCTTGGCTTTCCCATTCTTTATTTCTCCAATCGAGGAAACTACACCGTCCCCTAAAGAATAAAATGGCGTACCTACTTTTGCTCTATAGTCTATCCCTACGTGAGGGCTGGTTCCAACATTTCTAATTTCCAAATATGTTGATGTTCTTACTATTGTATTAACTAAGCCATAGCCTCCATTTGCATAATCTTTTTTATTAACAGCTATATAGCCTCTCAAAGGCCAGGGTATCATACCGTCCAAATCAACCTTACCAATAGGGTCGTTATAGCAATAAGCGTAAGGCGACCATCTTTTACCCTCTTCCGCTAATGGATCTACTGTTGCCCACCTTGCAATCACAGGATCATAGAACCTTGCGCCGTAATCGTAAAGGCCTAAATCCGTTTGCAATTCCTTCTTGTTATAAAGATAATTATTTGGCGGGCTTAACCTTGTTCCCGATGCGATATCCATACCAAAAGGATAATAATCGTCTGTTTGTACCTGCCTTACGGCACCAGTACCTGTATCAAAGTTAACCCTGCTATTTCCCAAATGATCAGTCAGCGAATATTCATAGTTATAGGCGGTTGCACCGTTAGGCAATACCCGTCCTTCTTCTGTTTTGATAAAACTGACCGCCGACGTAGACGCCTCATACTGGATGCCGCCAATATAATCTGTTGCTGCCGTACCCGTCACCCTCCGTAATTTTTGCCCCGTTGCATCATAGGTGTAGGTTATCCCTTTTGATGCGATTGCCTGTGGCTGGTTCAGCAAGTTATAGGTAATGCCTGTTGTGCCGGTAATACCTTTGCTATCGTCGGCTACCAGGTTACCGTTAACATCGTACAAGTAATTGGCAGTGCCTTGCTTTTGTCCGGCATCATTGGTGGTTGCATCTGTAACGCTCAGCAGCTGGTTGCTGTTTGCTGCATAAGTATAGGTTAACTGGTCAATCAGCGTGTTTGCTGCATAGCGTTTCATCGCTTTAATATTACCCACAGCATCATAACTAATACTATTTTCATTGTTCCCGGCCGTAGAATTCCCGCCGTTCAACCGGTTCAATTGGTCATACACATAGTTATAATGGCTGCTCAGGTTTCCCGGAACGCCCCAATATTGATAAGCGATATTGCCGTTATACTGCTTATAGGTACCTGTATTATAATACAGTTGGGTGGCAAAAAGCGGCGCGCTACTGGTAAACAGCCAGCCCCGTTCATTATACGTATAGGCAACTGTTTGCATGAATGTTGTGCTGTCTGTACTGTGCAGGTTCTTTTTCCATACCTGGCCAATCTCGTTATAATCAGTCTGCGATACCAGTGTCCGGGTATCTGCCAATTGGCCGCCATTCTGGATCTGCTCCCAGGTTTTCAGCTTGCGGCCCATATGGTCATAAATGTACCGGTTACTTATCGTTACTTTAGCCACACTTGTACTGGCCGATGTAAAATGCTGGCGCGTATTGGTGGTTACCTGGTCATTAAAATTATAGGTGCTATTCGCCACATCATAATTACCGGCATTTAATACACCACCCAGATAATGTTGCTGAAAGGTTTTTGTGCTCCTGCCCCGGTCGTCGTAATAATGAGCCGTCCACAGCATATCTGGCGTAGTATTCCCTATTGTGTTCAGCACTGCGGTCTTTGTCGCTGTAAGGAGCCCTTTAGTCATCGCGCTGTTTCCGGTTACAACAAATGCTGCGGGGATGCCTGGAATGTTGGTATAGGCATCATAATAGTTAACCGTTAGTATTTTGTTTAGTGCTGGGTAGCTACTCAATACATAACCGATGGGGTATGTGGTAGTATTATTGGTATTGTCCCTGCTATCCCACTGCGCTGATGCATAAATACTGTTTTGTAGGGTCGACTGGGCTATAAGGGCTCCTGCATTCCACAATCCGGTTATAATTACCCTGCTCAACCCATCATACTTAGTCACTGTCCACTGGTTGGTCAACCTCTGAACAGCATCCTGATTCAATACCAGTTGGTCCAATTTATTATATACCATATACTCCCAACCTTTTCCCGGAATTTTCTTTTGTATTAACCGGTTCCGCTCATCATAACGGTATTGGTAGCACAGGTTGTCCTGTATTGTGGCCGACGGTACACCTGATACCATATCGGGTCCGGCGAGGGGCGGCAGCACAAAGGCCAGGTTGCCCAGGTCATCGTATACGTAATAAGTTGATAGTATTTGCAGTGTTGTGCCGCTGTAATTAAACGTTCTTTTAAGCACTACGTGGCCGGCGTTGTCTTTGTATTCTTCGGTTGTACCGCCGCGTCCGCTCTTCCAGTTCTCATCTTTGCTTACCGTTATATACAAGGTACCAGCCGTGTAGTTGGCATTGGTACCTGTGGCCCGGGTAAGCGTCTGGCTCCGGTCGGCGTTTATCGTTGTTGCGTACAAAGCCACCAGCGTGCTGTTGGCCGTATCCGTTAACGCCAAAGCATTATTGTTTACGTAAGCTATTTTGGTAGTATGCCCTGAATTGGTTATACCTGCATCATAAGGCTGCCAATCCGCTCCTGACGCACCCTGTTCTGCTACGCGGTTCAGTGGCGATGGCTCAAAACCTGTTACCGCATATGGGTTGCTTACTGCTCTTACGCCTGTTGGCGGGGCTGTATAAAAATCAGCTTGTCCGGCTCCAGCGGTCAGGGCATCGGTTTTATAGCTCCCATCACTGGTGCCTGCCTTTAACGCGTAGGGCAGATATTTTTGAGCCTCGTGCCCATATTGGTCATAGGCAATGGGTTGTACAATATCCTTTCTGGCGGGCGAACCTTTAACCTGCACCGTTTGCACAGGCCTGCCCAGGCCGTCAAGGTAAGTTATAACCTGGTTTACATCACACGTGGTCATGGCTGCCAGCTGCGAGAGGCCGCTTATGCTGGTTACCCCCGGTATCCTGAGTACACTGGTTACAATGTAATTCATGTTTATCCCCGGATTTGTATTCATTACCTGGCAGTTGGTAACATTGATAACGGCAGAAGTTGTATAGGCCGATACCCCGTTACTGGTAACTCCAACCCGGTAATAGGTGTTTACCGTTAATATCCCTGGGCTGTAACTACTACCTGTGGCACTGCCAATGTTTGCCCAGGTACTGTTGTCAGGTGAACTTTGCCACTGATAGGTATAGGTGCCGCTACCGCCCGAAGGAGCGCATGACAGTGCCGCTGCCGCTGTGCCTGTAAGTACCGTTTGTGTTGCCGGGCTTACTGCGCCGGCTGCCAGCTGCGGATAAGCTGTTACCGTAGCTGTACCACCTGTTACGCTTACCCCGTTGCTTGTTGATACCAGGTGATAGTACATAGTTGCCGTTAGCGTACCCGGTGCATAACTTAACGTTGTGGCACCGGTAATATTAGTCCAGGTACTGTTATTAGGCGAGCTTTGCCATTGGTACGTGTAAGTGCCGTTGCCGCCCGTAGCTGCAGTATACGTCAATGTAGCTGCTGCCGTATTGTAATTGATGCTTTGGCTGGCCGGGCTCACCGTACCCGATACCAGCTGCGGGTAAACGGTAACCGTTGCCGAACCACTGCTTACACTTATGCCATTACTTGTTGATACCAGGTGAAAATACGTTGTTGCCGTACGCGCACCCGGTGCGTAGCTCAGGCTGGTTGCACCTGCAACATTAGTCCAGGTGCTGTTATTGGGCGAGCTTTGCCATTGGTATGTATAGGTGCCGTTGCCACCTGTAGCTGCCGTACCCGTAAGCGTGGCTGCGGCTGTATTGTAATTAATAGCCTGGCTTGCCGGGCTCACTGTACCGGATACCAGCTGCGGAAAAACCGTAACTGTTGCAGTACCACTTGTAACGCTTACCCCGTTGCTGCTTGATACCAGGTGGTAATACATGGTAGTGGTTAGTGTACCCGGTGCATAGCTTAAAGTTGTTGCACCCGCAATATTGGTCCAGGTACTGTTATCCACCGAACTTTGCCATTGGTACGTATAAGTACCGCTGCCGCCCGTTGCTGCTGTACTTGTAACCGTAGCGGCTGCCGTACTATAGTTGATATTTTGGTTTGCAGGGCTCACTGTGCCGGATGCCAGCTGCGGGTAAACCGTAATCGTTGAGGTACTCCCCGTTACACTTCCTCCGTTACTGGTTGATACCAGATGATAATATGTTGTAGCTGTTAATGTACCCGGCGCGTAACTTAAAGTTGTGGCACTGGTAATATTAGTCCAGGTACTGTTATTGGGCGAACTTTGCCATTGATAGGTATAAGTTCCGCTGCCCCCGGTGGCTGCCGTGCTTGTAAGTGTTGCTGCCGCTGTATTGTAATTGATGTTTTGGCTCGCGGGGCTGGTTGTGCCCGAAACCAGCTGCGGGTAAACCGTAACCGTTGCTGCCGAACTGTTCACACTAACACCATTGCTGCTTGCTGTTCTCCTGAAATAAGTAGTGGTAGTAAGGCTACCGCTGGTATAGCCCGCGCTGATAGCGCCCGTGATATTTGTCCACGTGCTGTTATCGGGCGAGCTTTGCCACTGGTAAGTATAGGTACCATTGCCCCCCGTTGCAGCCGTACCTGTAAGCGTTGCCGCTGTATTATAATTAATTGATTGTGTTGCCGGGCTAATGGTGCCCGCTGCCAGTTGAGCATAAACCGTAGCCGTATAATTACCAGTGTAAACGGTTTCGGTGTTGCATGTAACCTTACACCTATAGCCGGTGGTAGCGGTTAATGTACCCGGGGTGTAGCTTAATCCTGTTGCCCCTGCAATATCGGCAAAGCTGACATTGCCGTTTGTGCTTACCTGCCATTGGTAACTATAACTGCCGCCGCATAAACCGCCGGTTGCCGCTGTAGTACTAATTGTGCCGGGCGCTGTGCCATAATTAATGCTGCTTCCGGAAGAACTGATAGTTCCGGCTGCTAAATGGGGATATACGTTTACGGTTGCTGTGGTGGAATAAACCGACTCGCTTCCGCAGGTAACCATCCGTTGATAATACATTGTCTGCGTTAAAGCAGGTGGAGAGTAGGAGGCCCCGGTAGCCCCGGAAATAGCGTAAAAAGCTGTCCCGTTACTTGAATTCATCCATTGATAGGTATAGCTGCCGCCGCAATTCCCTCCCGTAGCCGTGGAAGATGATAACGCGACAGGCGCTGTACCTGTTAAAATATCCTGGCTCGCCGGACTGGCGTTTCCGCCGTTTAAAGCAGGCAGCACATTAACCAACGCAGTTCCTGAATAGCCACTCTGGTAAGCATTGGAAACCACGTACCTGCGGTAATATATGCTTTGCGCAGCCGGCACAGCAGAAAAACTAAGGTTTTGCCCTGTTGCTCCGGCAACATCAGTCCAACTTGCCTGATCTGTACTTTGCTGCCATTGATAGTTATAAGTTATTGGTGAGCAACCACCATAGGTGGCGGCACTGCAGCTAATAGTGGCAGGAACTGTCTTATACACGGTTTGCGTAGCATTAGCAGTGATGGCGCCTGGCACCAGGGCTGCGCCCACATTTACATTGAGCGAGGCGCTGGGGTTAGCACTGCTGTAAACGTGTACATTTACGGTTCCTACAGAGGTGCCGGAATTCCATGTAACGGAAATGGAAGACAGGCCGGTTCCATTCTGGCTGTTACTGCTTGTGCCCGTTATAAGCCCGCCTGTAACCTGCCATTGTGTTGGGTACCCCGATGTATAGCTGCTGCTTACACTATAGGTGGAGGATTGCCCTGCTGTACCACATGTATTGCCGGAAATAGTCATTTGCGCCAGGGCCGATTGCCCCAGGGCAAAAAACAGCATTATAGGCAAAACCAATTTGTACAGCCTGCTCCATTGGGTGCCTTGTTTAAAATTTGCTGTATCACTCCGCTTACCGTATGCGGATATAGGTATATTTAAAATCATTGTGCGATAATGTTAGGTTGATGCTTTTGTTATTGGCCTGCGTAATGATAATCTGTATGTTTAACAATGTTATTGTCCTTATCCTTAATGTTGATTAACCGCTGAAAGGCATCATATTCATAATAAGTAGTCAGTCCCTTTGCATCAATTGAACTCGTCATTCCTACCAAGGGCGCGTAGGTATAAGTAGACATTTGCGCATCTAAAGGGTAAATTCTGATATCATCATAGGCTGTACCGCCGGTTAACGCGTACGAGCTCCCGGTGTACGCCACTTCCGGCTGATACAGCCAAATGCCACTGCCGTTCCTGTACCAATAACTAATTACATAACTGCGGCTGTTAGGCCTTGTCCACGTCACGGTATATGCTCCGTTATAAAACCTCGCCCCCGTATGCGCTGCCCCGGCAACTACATTTGTTCCTGTATTTTCTTCAAACCCTTCGTAGTAAAATTCGTTGCTTGCCGCATTTGAAACCGTAGCTACCGGGTATAGGTTATAGTATCCCCACTTGTAGGCTAATGCCGGGCCATCGGCCTTTTGCTGTTCTAAAATGTTACCATAACTATCGTATTTATTAAATTTTGTACGGGTTTCTATCGGGTTGGTCAATACCTGTTCATCTACCGTTTGCGGAAGCAAAAGCTTTCCATTGGTAAACCAGTCATTATAATTGATATTAGCCAACGCTAACTGCGTTCCGTTTTTCAATTGCTGAAACTTAACGTATGGTGCAATCATATTCCTGTTAACCATGGTTTGGTACACATTGGTGCCCGAAGCCAGGTCATGCGGATACTTCATAATATTGGTTAATGTTTCCTGCTTGCTGTTGAGCGTTGTTTTTTGCGTTGGCAGCAAATGAGTAGCATCGTCATAAGAATAAGTGTTTGTTGTTCCGGTTTGAATCCCGGAATTATCATAGATAGCGTCGGAGTCGGATTGAAGCATTATTGCGGAGGTAGGCAAATCGTAGCTGTCTAAAATAATATCGTTATAAACAGCGGTGCTGTTGAAACCATTACAGCTGGTTTCGTCAAATGAATAAGTATATCTTGGCTGTACACGAATCATTTGCTGGGTACTTTGCCTGGCAGTAACATAATTATACCTTTTTGATTCTACTAAATCATACCCGGACGAACTGTTGCTTTTATAAATATCTTCTGATGAAAGATATCCGTTTCTCCAAACATTACTGATCATCTGAACCCCATAAATATCAGAGTTATTTGCCAGCACCTCCTGGTCAACCGAGATAGGGTATCCAAATACCTTTTTACCGTTTTTCAATTCCCCGGTAAACGATACATCATACTCTGTAACTTTACCATATAAAACCGGGCTTCCAGACAGTTGACTTGCAGGTATAACGCTATTGGAATGGTAAATAACCGAAGGATTCCCGGTAGAGTACATACAGCCGTGCGGTACGCCATCAATAATTTGTGAATTTCCTCTTCTGAATATCGTATTGGTGGTAAAAATACCCAGGTATTGCTGCGGAGTAAGCAGGGTTCCGGTCCCGTCATCAGTATAATCGTATCTTTTTTGGTTTATCATGCTACCATTGTTATCAAAGTTGGTAATCGTTTTCACTCTTAATCCTCCCCCTTGTAATACCTGTGCAACATTTGTTTGCAAATCCCAAAACAAATCAAATACTGAGCTTACATTTGAATTGGTTGTGTAAATATTGGTAGTTAAAACATAAGTATGCCCAACTGTTAAAAAAGGCCCGGTAACGTTAGAAACAGGGTTTAAACCAGTTGTATAGGCTTGTGAAGCATTCATGTTGGTAAACCTGAATACCTCTTGCCCGGTGGTTTGATCGGTAAGCACTGCCGTTGGCCTGTTTGATACATCAGGATAATTATATGCCGAAATTTTAACATTGTAACGAAGGTTTAACATGTCTGCCGTTAAAACAAAACTTACCGAGTTTGTTGACTGCAGGCCACCCTGCGAAGTACTTTCTAATAATTGCTGTACAATTTGGTTTGATTGTGTTGCGTATTTATGGGGCTCAAGCTCATAAACAGTTTTTCCGCCCGTGGGATATTTCATTGACTGAATAGAACATGCTTTAATATAACCCGCGTCAAAGCCTCGGTTTGCACTGCCAAAACTATAATAGCTGTTTCCGGTCCCCACAACATTAAAAAGCACATTTTGGCTTGGCATTAAGGTTGTATTTTCAAAGTGGCCGTTATTGAACCCGAACTGATCCTGCCCAAACGACTCTCTCGGAGCCATTGGGGTATTATCATACGTCATACTATATACCTGCGGCTTAAACACATTATTGCCGTCAAAAAATTGCACACTATCTAACCGTAACCTGTATGGATCAACGCCATCAGGATCCTGCGGATCGCTATAGTTTGACGGTTTATAATAAAAATACGACTGGTTTAATTTTACCTTTTTTAACAGGCTATAAGTACCGAGGTTTTTTGAATAGATATTAATTTCCCGGGCGCGCATAGCCGAAGGGTAATCGGATCTGTCGGCTGTATTAACAAATGTTATTTTTCCTCCTTTCCAGTTAATCTCCTTTACATATGATTCGTCATTATAAACAAATTGACTAACATAACTATCACTATTTATAACATCTCCATATCCGCTTGTGCCATAGGATGTAGAGGCCGATGTGCCTATGGTATGAGAAAATGATCTTGCGTGTTGGCCCAATCCAAGAACACTATCGTAAGTAATAAAAACAGTATCTACCTGGTTACTACTTACAATTTTTGTAAGCCGCCACGCGCTTGTATACCTCGGAATTAAATTAACGTTATTAACAGTACCGAAGCTTGTATTCTCTTTTTGTTCATAAATGTAAGCTAAGCCATTTTGATTGGTTATTTTATAACATGTTCCGGCATAATTTTCAATTTTATTATTGGTTAATGGAAACTGGATAAAAGAATGATCGGATTGCTTTATAATAAATTTTGCGCTCTGCCCTTCAATTCCGTAAGCGAAAACGTCTGGATTGGCATCTGATAACCCCTCCATAACGTTGTATAAGTAATCGCTATATATTCCTTCATTATTGTACACATCGGTGGAAAGTGGCGAATACAAATAACCGGTTGCCGACTCGTCGGGTAAGCCAACAAGGGAACGGGAAACGGATCCTCCGGCATTCAACGCCCACCCAATACCTATACAGGACGAGACTTCATCTACCCTTATTCCCCCTGCATGATAATCCAATGATATCGGAAGCTTGATATCGCCAACCTTAACTTCAAAAATGGGTATGGTTATGTTAGGGGTTCCGGTATTATAGCCAACAGGTATATTACCGAATTTACCTAAGCTGGCAACTTCGGGCGAAGTTGTGCCAACACCAATCATATTTTGAAACTGATTAGGCGACTGCGCAATTGCTCCATTAATATTTATAAACCAAAATATAATAAGAGCAAACTGAAACGGTTTTACTTTAAAAAGTTTGTTTACGAAAACATTGTTCATTTTATGTTGCTTAAAGATTTTTCTCTTTTTAACAACCAATGCCTTTCTTAACTCATTAATTTGCTTTGCAGTGAAGTTAACGGTAAATCGTTTTCCCTGCCCTTTTTTCTTCGCTAATCAAATAAAAAGCAAACGCTTTCCGGAGGTTTATTCATTTCCCCCAAGGTTAAAGTCATCTTTAATTCATCTGCTGTTCAGATGCTATGTTTGATCAAGATTGTGTTGAGATATGATAAGTACATTAGGTTGTTATTATTTATAAATAGCGGTTTTTATACACGCGCATTAATGCCCTAAAAATGAAAACTATTTTTAAGAAAAACAAAAAATACTTGCATTAAATTTAATATCATTTTGCAATTGCCTTGAAAATAATATCTCTAACCCTTAACTACAAATATTAAGTTTAACTATAACGAATCTTCAAATCGACTTTGGATACGCAAAACAGACCTGTCAGGGATTAATTTCATATCATTTCAAAATGGCTGTCGCAATGATCGAACGGGAAAAGCAAGCAAAAAAAATATCTCATTATTCAAAACCCGTCACCTAATCACCGCAACAAACACCCGCATACCAAGCACCTTTGTTTCCGTATTGCCTCCAACAACCTTACCCGATACAAAATCAACCGAACGTACCAGGCCGGTACCGTCTGTGGCTTGCAGTTGCTGCAATAATTTGCAAAGCGAAAAAAAATCGCCTTCAAAATCAAGCCGCTGGATGATGTATTTATCGTCGGGGGCCGGGCTGGGTTGCACCGGTACACGCGACAGCCTCACGTTCAGCTTTTCGGCCTGCAGGGCAATGGTGGTTATCATGCTGCTGCGCATAGTGGCCGTGTCCATCTTAAACCGGGTTATAATGTGGTTCAGGTTATTATCTTTCCGCTCCAGGTAGCCGGGCTGATAGGTAAGGTCGCCTGCTTGTGCTATTTTGCCCTGTAATTCGCGCCGCAGTTTCCAGGCATCAACGGTGTGGCTGAATGAAAAGCGGTAGCATACCAGTAAAAGCAGTACCGATCCGGCTATCAGCAGGTATTCCTTTTTGATGTTGAGGTTTTTCGGCATGCTAATAGTTAATGACAATGTTAAACTTCCCCGTGTTCTGGTCGTTATCAAATTCGAAGCTATCCAACCCAGCGCCCTTTACCCATTTTAATGTTTTGATGCGTGCTATCCATTCATTTACGGCAATAACCTGTTGCGAATTACCTGAAAGCTTTATCCGGCGATCTAAAAAATGCTGCCCCCTCGAATCCTTATTGTTAATGTCGGGTGGGTTTATAGCTATTTCCTTCAGGGTTACTTCACCCGGCAGCAAGGCAGCAAGCTGATCTATAATCCGGGCCTTGTTAAAACCTCCATCCCACCCCATATCTTTCAGGAGGGCTTCTTTTGCTTTAATCTGCGCGGTGAGCATCTGCATATCGCTGCTGCTGTTTGCCGATAGGCTGGCCTGCCCATCGAGGCGGCTATTTTCAGAATTTAACCAGGAAAGGGTTACAAAATTGAGGAGTAAAAGGATAAAGAAAACACCCAATATTAAGGCGCCCGTTACTTTGAGCTTTTTTGTTCCGATAAGTTGCCCATACCGGGTATCCAGCGCATCAACCTTCGCCCTGACCGGCTCCAGTTTATCGGCAAGCACCAGCTGAAAAGCTGCGGCATAAGGCATAATTAATTGCTGGTCGATAGGTTCGGCCCCGATTTTAAAGGTGAAGGGGGCCTGGAAAGCGGGGCTGTATCCTACCGCCGTCCAATTCAGGTCGGTATCCCGGCTTATTTGGATGCCGTTAAACACCACATCGCTTTCGTAAACGTTAAGCTGATTTAACATGTGGGATGCCGCGAAGGGGCCAAGGCTCAGCATCAGCACGGTAAAACCTTGCTGTTCCAATAAGTTTATCCAATGGTCGGCCAGTGTTTTCCTTACCAGGGATACAAACAGCTGATCGTGCGATGCAAATTGCTGCAGGTAAAAATCATCTACATTCAGGTTCGGGATTATTTTAGCCATATCCTGCTGTTCGTCGCCGGATGTTGCTGCTACCTGCTTGGTTAAGATGCCTTTGCCCGACAAATTTAAAGCGATGGGAACTTTGGTTCCAAGTTGTTTGGCAAGTCCCTCCGCGTCATCTTTTACACCGAACTTTTTTTCGATGCTAAGCTGCTTATGATCGGTACTAACCTGGCAGCAGTTTATGGTATAGGAGCCATCCTGCGCAATATCTATAGTGATACCGGCGGCCTGGTTAATATGGTAATATGGCGATAATATACCCATAATATTACCTTATAATAGTGGATTTGATAAACAGTACAGTAACCACCTTCGACTTGCTACGGGTGCGGCTGCTGAATATCCATTTTAAAATAGGAATCCTGGAGAGCAGGGGTATCCCCGAGCCGCTGTCGTCGGTTTCGGTACGCTCCAGGCCGCCCAAAACAATGGTATCCTCGCTGTGTACCCGCAAACTGGTTTCAAATTTGCTGATAGCCTGCGGTGGCGGCGAGCCATCGGTAGGAATGGCTGTGAAATCGGATATGTTTATCCTGATGCCAAGCGTAACCTGGTCGTCGCCGGAAACAATGGGTTTTATAGCGATAGACAAATCGGCATTTACTTCCTGGTACACATTGGTAAATATGGATTGCGCGCTTTGAATGGAAGGAATAACATTCTGTGTGGTGTTTTTATAATAACGCTTGCTGCCAATGCTCAGCGTGGCCGAATGTCCGTTAAGTGCTGTTAACTTAGGCACCGAGCGCACATCTATATTATTGTTATTCTCCAGTGCCTGCAACCTAACGTAAAAATTAGGCACCACATGGCCCAGGTTAAGCGAAGTAGCTTTGCCCACACTGTTTAAAAAGTCGTTAACCCCTTTGGCGCCAAAAGTATAATCTATTCCGGGCAATACCGTGCCCCCCGTTTTTACACTGTCTGAAACACCGGCAGAAATACCGGTTGAAACACTCCTGGTTTTGTGAACATCTATCATGGTAACTTCTATCAGTACCACCGGAACAAGCACGTCCATTTGTTTAATAAAGCTTTCTACCTCATCTATCTGGGCCCCCGACCCGGAAAGTAAAAGGGTGTTTTGTTCGCGGAATTCTTTAATCTCGATACCACGCTTCCATTCTGAGGGGATCATGGTGATAACGGTATCAATTGCACGGTTTTGCAGGTGAATAGCCCTGAAGGTACGTAACCCTTCCAGCTTGCGGTCGCCAATTACGTAAATGCCTTTTTCGGCATGAAAGGTGTATTCGGTGCTTTTAAATAACAATGTTAGCAGGTCGTCATAACTAACATCATTTACGTGAAGGGTTATAGACCCTTTAATATCAGAGTAAATGGAATAGTTTTTTCCTGTTTCCTGCGAAGCACGTTTAACCAGATCAATGATGGGACTGTTAACGGCATCTACCGAAATCAGCTTTTGGCCGTTAACCTGCCTTACAAATAGCCCGCTGGCGCCGGCAGCGCCTGGTTGGGCGGTGTTACGGAAGGATTTCCTCACGCCGGTATTTTTATCGCCGTTAACATACACTTCCTCGTTTTCGTCAAGCGGTTGAAAAAGGTAAAAATCATCTGCCGTATGCACCATTTTTATTTCATTGGCATAAGCCAGCTTGCCCAAAGCCGTCTCGAAGGGGGCATCAGCAATATAAGAGGTAACCGTTTTGCCTTGCAATGAACCAGGCACCACAATGTTTTTGCCGGATAACTGTGTTATTCTTTTTGCCGCTGCAGCCAAACTGTCGTTATTTAATGAAAGTGAGAGGGTGTTGTTTGCCGCATTATATTTTACGCCCAGTTCCTTAGGCGGAGGCTTTAAAAACTGGTTGGGGTCCCGGTAAGGTGTGATATTGATAATGGAGCCAACAACAGCAATATCCAGGTTATACTTTTGGGCAAGCAATAACAATATATTGGATGCCGAAACACCGGTGAAGGTATCCGAGATACTAAAATTAAGCCCCGGATCGGAGCTTATACTTAAATTATTGGAGCGCGCAATAGCATTCAGGTATTCGTGAATGGATACGCCGGTAACCAGTAATTGCACTTTTTGGTTAAGCCCGGGAACATCAGTTGCAAGCTCATCCAGTTTTTGTTTAATAACCTGTAGCCTGTCCTGCTGCTGGGCGCTGGCCGTTATGGCTGCGGTAAACAAGTAAAAACAAATGATAAGGCAGGTAATTTTTTTTAACATATAATACTTTAATAATTAAATAACAACGGGTATATCTCGTCAATAGATGTCTGACCATCGGCAAACAGGCCAAAAGCATTTTCGGCAAGGGTTTTAATGCCCCGTTCTTCTAAAAGTGCCTGTACCTGCATATTACCGCTTTTTATTTCATTGGCCAGGTCAAGGTCTACGGGTATTACCTCGTAAACGGCTTTTCTTCCTTTATAGCCGGTGTAATAGCATTTTTCGCACCCACGGGGTGTATAATGGGCCGAAACTTCGCGGTAAGGCTTAAACTGTCGTGGATATAACGTTTTGTCAAAATCCTTTTGCACCTTACAATGCGGGCAAAGCAATCGAATCAATCGCTGGGCCACTGTGGTATTCAGTGTATTGGCAACCATATATGACGGGATGCCCATATCAATCAACCGGGAAACCGTTCCCCAGGCGGAATTGGTGTGAATAGTTGACAATACAAGGTGCCCCGTGAGGGCGGCCCTTATAGCCATGTTAGCGGTCTCGGTATCCCGGATTTCGCCAACCATAATCACATCCGGGTCCTGTCGCAGGAAAGTACGGAGGGCGGCGGCGAAAGTGAGGCCGATAGCCTCTTTAAGCTGCACCTGGTTAACCCCTTCCAGCGTATACTCTACCGGGTCTTCTATAGTGAGGATATTACGGGTCTCCTTGTTCAGCAGTTTTAACGTAGCATACAGCGTAGTAGTCTTACCGGAACCGGTAGGCCCGCTGATCAGCAGGATCCCGTTTGGCCTTTTGGCGCCCTGGAGGTAATTATCCAAATCAAATGCCGAAAATCCAAGACTGTTCAAATCAATATCTGTAGCATCGTTATTTAAGAGCCTAAGTACAACCTTTTCGCCATAGAGAGTGGGCAGGATAGACGCACGAATGTCGAACTGGTGCCCCTGGTGGCTGAAATTGATCCTGCCATCCTGGGGCAGCCGTTTTTCGGCAATATCCAGGTTGCCCATGATCTTTACTTTATTAATCAGCGCGGGGTAATCGTCCTCTTTCAGCAGGTAACGCTCCACCATGTTTCCGTCAATCCTGATCCTAACCCGGCACTTGTTCTCATAACGTTCAATATGAATATCACTGCTTTTCAGGTTTTTTGCTTCGCCAATCAGGTTCATCAAAAAGCTATCCTCGTCATGGCGTACATTGGCCTGCAGTGCTCCGGTTGTGGTATTATCCTTAATATAGTAGGTAGCCAGCAGCCGGGCAATTTCGGAAACAGCAATGGGTTCCAGGAGAATATCCAGCCCCAGCATGATTTCTAATTCGGCGGCAAGGCTACCGGTATCGGTATTTTCTTCACAATACAACGCAAGTTGCCCATTAACCCGCCCTTTGGGCAGCACACGGTAATGCCAGGCCATATCCTTAGAAAGGATGTGGATATGCTCGGTTAGTAAGGTGATCTTTAGTGCTGTATCCATGGTGTAAGGTAACGGAGCAACCAGTAGTCATCAGCAATATCGATATGAAAATACCACCAGTCGCCTGCTAAAAATACAATAAATAATAAGGACTGTAACCCGGCCAGTGGAATATGTTTGCCCTTATTGCCGGTTATAAACTGATAAAATACCCATAATATTAAAACTAAAGGGATACTAACTATATAAAAAAACACATAGTTGAGTGCCGACAAATAAAACCCGATAGCTACCAAAAATAAAATATCGGCCCAGCCCATTAAGCCTTCGGTTATGTTAATAAATCGCCTCCTGCTCACAAAAAGGTAGCCGGTTAATATCGCCAGAACCAGCACCAGGAAGCTTAAGTTAACAGCAATCTGTTCGCCGGCTAAGGAAGCGTCTTTACCCTCGAGCAACTTAAGGCTTATCAATCCGATAGCCAGCAACGGAAACAGCCCCCAATGCACGGCCCGAAACCAGAAATCCTGCAGGAGGATGACGAGCAGGGACAATAATAAAGCAAAACGGATAGCCAGCAACACTTTAATCCGGGGTTACTTCTTTTAACACTTTGTCCTGGTTCATTTCCCAAACGTTAAAATTACCGTCCTGGTTAAAATCAACAACCGAAGTTGCACGGGCAGTAAAACCGGTATTGGAAGCATTGGTAATCTCTATCTTATAGTTCGCCCTGGCATCCTTGCCTTCGGTACTTAGCTTTTCCTGGATAAAGCCCAGTTCGTTCAGGTCATTGGTATATTTGGAATGTTCGTAGAAATAAGTCTTCTCGAGCATCGATACGTGTTCAAGTTGCAGCTTAGCTTCGGTGGTTTTTGCACGGGTAATCACGGGCAACAGGTTGGGCAGGGCCAACAATACTAATATACCGATGATGATCAGTACAACCAGTATTTCCATGAGTGACAGCGCTTTTAGCGCGCTTTCGGGGTTTGGTTTGAGGTATTTCTTGACAAAAAACATAGAATAGCGAATATACGGCTCAGGCTTAAGGGCAATAATTTTAATTTGGAGTGAAAGTTAATAAAATCTCGTTAATTATTGTTTTAATTTTTTTTAAAAACATTGTTATTGCCCTCCCCTCCCGTGATTGGCAATAAGAAATGTTCAGCATCTTAAAAATTTGCAAAAAAACTATCTTATTTCTATGTTAAAAAAAGAAAAGGCATGCTGGCCTTACAGCCTGAGTAAGCCCCTTTGGTTTGTTCAGCGGAACCCAGCCCATCTCATTTTTGTTTTGGTCCTGAAAGAATGAGATACTCATTTATGATCAATAACTTTTCATTTTTTTGCAGATTGACATCCTCGCAAATAGTCAATTAAGATGTAGTAGCTAATGTGCCGGGGAGAAATAAACTCGATCCCATTGTCGTTTGTGATTAAAAATCGCACCGGCCCCATACCAATCCCGGCTCCTTCTATGTTCCGTTTCATGCGGCAAAGCGAAGCCGAGCTCATCTGCCGGTATTTATTAGCGGTTACTTTTGGCGATGATTACAAAAGCATTTGAACTTATTGAATAAGCCCGGGCATTGTAAGTGCGGTTTTATTTGTAAGCTATTGCCGCGCTGGATGGCCCTGCTAATGAAATAAGTGAGGTTGATTTAAATCCAACAATATTTGCCCACTTGTTAAAGTCGGCAAATGTGTAGTCAAATCCTGTTCCTGTTTCAATGAGCATATTCAAACTCATCATCATACCAAAAACGTTTTGCTTTCTTTCATCATCTATTATGCCCTCAATAGCTACAAAGGCCCCGCCCGCCGGGATTGCGTTATAGGCTTTCCTCATTAATGATATTTTATTTTCTTCGTCCCAATCATGCAGGATATTTCCCATTACAACAACGTCGGCATTGGGTATTGGCATAGTGAAGAAATCGCCGCCAACCGCTTTTACACGATCTGATAACCCGAATTGCTGTATGGTAGCGTTTGCAATAGGCTCAACAGGCAGCAAATCAAAACTTGTACAATGCATATGGGGATTATGTTTTGCAACCATAAGTGAAAGCAACCCCGCCGAACCGCCTACATCAATCAGCGTTTTATATTCTGTAAAATCAAATTTTTGAGCAAAGGCTATAAAATTACCCATTTGGATGCCGCTCATGGCGTTGGTAAATTCTTTTAATTTTGCAGGGTCGCTGTATATCAAACCAAAAAAATCCTCGCTCCTTTTTACTTCGTTTTGCGGCAACCCGGTAAGCAGGCCCTCGCCCAGGTTACCCCAAAATGCATATAACCTATTATCCATCATTTCAAGAATACCCCCAATATATGATGGCTTGTTTTTATCTAAAAACGTATCTGCTTCCAAAGCATTTGAATAAATAGCCGTATCCAAAATACCCTCCCGCTTTAAAAAACCAAACACGGTTAAAGCGTCTAAAAAATCATAAATATTCCTGTCTGTACATTTAAGCCCTAAATTGTTTTTCACATCTTTTGCCGTCATAGTTGTCTTTTCGGCAAGCCGGGTAAATAATTGAAAACTTACTGCAGTTAAAAGAATTTTTGAGGCCCAAAAGCCTGTGCCAACTTTCATAATGTTTTCAGGCGACGGCTGATTAGTTTGCTGTTCCATTTTTTTCTGATTAATTATCTGTTTTAATAATTGGTGGTGCCGTACAAAAAATTCTGCCCGGGGCCGGTAAGAATTGGGTTACCTAAAAATACGGCGAATTAATTTGATATAAGAATAAAAGCATTTGATAATCTGTCGATTATACCATGAAAAAACAACTCTTGTATGGCCGCTTTGAGTGGCACGGCTAAACCATATGCAATTGATTTCTAATTTGCAGCTATTAAGGTATAAGCCTCTTGAAACAGCTCAAAACACGCACAGCTTCTGCGTTCTAAGAAAAATCTTTTTGAACATCAACGGATTGCTTTTTTTTCAATTTTCGGCATGCCTGAACCTTCCATTTTCTGTGAACTATTTTTAAAATAGTTCTACATTTGCTTTTAAATACCTTAACACAATTTATAACACAGTTTATGAAACAACCTAAATTCTTATCCCTCGTACTGCTCTTCACATTGTTTATCACCAGCCTGGCACGCGCCGATGAAGGCATGTGGATACCGATGCTTATTGGTAAAAATTATGACCAAATGAAGAAGCAGGGCTTCAAACTGACCCCGGAAGATTTGTACAGCATCAACAAGGCCAGCATTAAGGATGCTATAGTTTCTCTGGGCGGCGGCTTTTGTACCGGCGAGGTTGTATCCGGCAAAGGCCTCGTATTTACCAATCACCATTGCGGTTTTGAATCTATCTCGGCAAACTCAACGCCGCAAAACAATATCCTTGATAACGGCTTTTACGCAAAAAGTTATGCCGAAGAAAAGCCGGTAGCGGGCTTATATGTAGAATTCCTGGTAAGTATTGCCGATGTTACCCCCCAGGTAATGGCTGCACTTAAAGGGGCCGACGATGCAGAAAGGGGCGAAAAGCTTGAAAAGATCAGCAACAAACTGATTGAGCAGGCAACCAAGGGTACCAAATATCGGGGCGCGGTAAGCTCGTTTTTCAAAGGCAATCAATATTTCCTTTACCTGTACAATAAATTTAGTGACGTGCGTTTGGTAGGCGCTCCGCCACAGTCGATAGGTAAATTTGGCGGCGATACCGACAACTGGGAGTGGCCCCGCCATACCGGCGATTTCTCTATATTCCGGATCTATGCAGATAAAGACGGTAACCCCGCCAGCTACGCGGCTGGCAATGTACCTTACACGCCTAAAAAATTCCTGCCCATATCGTTAAAGGGTGTAAAAAACGGCGATTTTGCCATGGTGTATGGCTATCCCGGAAGTACCGACCGTTACCTGACTTCAAATGGGGTACGTTTGGCTGCCGAACAAACCAACCCGGTTATTGTAAAACTGCGCGACATCCGCCTGAAGGCCTGGAAAGAAGAAATGAACAAAAGTGTAGACACCCGGCTCAGGCTTTCGTCCGAGTACAATAAAGTATCTAACTATTGGAAGTACTTCATTGGCCAAACTGAGCAACTGAAAAACCTTAACATTTATGGCCAAAAACAGCAGGAAGAAGCCGACTTTACCAAATGGGCTGCCAACAAACCGCAGTATGCCAACCTGATGAGTGATTATCAGAACCTATATGCCACTTATGAGCCCTACGCTATCCACAAAACATACATTAACGAAGGGCTACTGGCTCCGGGTTTTGTAGATGAAGCGCTTAACAACTGCTTTGGGCAATTGGCGCTTGAAAATTCAAAGCGCAGCACTAAGGAAAAAGCAGAGATAAAGGATGAGCTAAAAAAGGTTAATGACGATTACATCAAAAGCTACAATCTTATTGCCGACAAAAAAATATTTACCCAACTCATGACCTCATGGTATACCGATATACCTAAAGACCAGCACCCGGCTTTTATAGAGGATATGGTGACCAGGATTGCTCCAGGCGACCCATCACTGGCTTTTTCTAAGTTCGCGGATGTTTTATGGCAAACCAGCGACTTGATAGATACCACCAAACTGAAAGAGTTTTTGCCGCATCGTTCTGTAGACAAACTTCGTGAAGATCCGTTGGTGCCATTTGTGATTAACCTTAACCCAGGTGCTTACAAAAAGAGTGTTTTTGGCACTAAGCTGAGCGATTTTGACACGCAGAAAGAAAAGCTCGACCGCATTTACCTGCAGGCTTTGCTGGAGAAAAACGAGGGCAAGCTGATGTCGCCCGATGCCAACTCTACCATGCGTATCACTTACGGCAATGTGCAGGATTATACCGCTAAGAATGGCAAGCATTTCGATATCCAGACAGATATGGATGGCGCCATGAAAAAGTACAAGGCCGGTGATGACGAATTTGACCTGCCGAAAACCTGGCTGGATGCCTACAAGCAAAAGAACTTTGGCCAGTATGCTGATCATGGTACCATCCCGATCAACTTTATTACCAACAACGATATCACAGGCGGCAACTCCGGATCGCCGGTGATTAACGGTGAGGGCGAACTAATAGGCCTTGCATTTGACAGCAACTGGGAAGCCATGAGCGGCGAAATTGCTTTTAACAAAGATTATAAACGGACTATTTGTGTAGATGTGCGCTACGTACTCTGGTGTATGGATATTTTAGGGCACGCTGATAACCTCATTAGTGAATTGGAGATTCATAAGAACTGACCATTGGGATTTCACCGACAGGGGGATAAGATGTATGATTCAGCTTGTGGCTGATGTTATCTAAGCAACCGCCTTCAGTTTGATGACTAAAGGCGGTTGGCTTTCTCGTGGTCCTTACACATAAAACCCGAAATCTTTTTATGGCTGATTGCATTGGGTTTCAGGGTTTGGCTTATAAATATTGATTATATTAGCCTTATAATAAATGCCCCCGGTTACAAAAACATACTCGGCAATTGATTTACTTGATAAAGTTTTTGAGTTTGTAGAAATGACTCCAAACCCAAACGAGTGGAATTTGCGATCATTAAAGTCAAATCCACCAAGACAAATAAGATTCCGACAAATTGACGCTCTGTTAAAAGCGTTTTTTATTGAAGACCCAGAGATCGGTTTAGCAAATAAGGTCAAATCAATATTCTTTAATCAAAAAAGGATATCTATTGAGTCTTTGTTAAATGGCGGTTTCTTAAAGGAGCGGACAATCTATGATTATGCAAATCTTGCCCGGTTTATCAACGACTTTGTAAAAAAAAGAAACGAAAACATTGATCAATCAAATACCATAGGGGTAGAACAGTTGATCTTCATCTTTCCGCAACTACTTGCCTTTAAAAGACAACTCCGGAATCTTCTGACATTCAATTCAGGATGGTTAGAAGCAGGTGGTGTAACTTCATTATTTTCAATTTACTTAACCAGTTCCATTTCCAATAACTTGATAGGCAAATATGACGAGTTGAATATCGTGCTCGAACTGTTTATTAATCCCAAAGGTTTAACGTTTACTGAAGAAGAATTGATTGCCAAGTTTAACTTTCCAACGGAGAACTTGGATGCACTTGACGCCGACTTTATTTAGAAAAATAAATATTTTCAGGCTTTCATCTAAAGGCTTTTAAATAATCTTCCCGTGCTTCGCATGGCCGTTTAGTGGTCCCAAGGAGAATATTTCGACATTTATAACCACCACGACTTTAGTATTTGCTGTGCCGGCTAATACTCACCGAAGCACACGCCGCATTTTGATACAGTTGATTGCAAAACTTCAACATACATGTAGCCATTTCGAAAATATTTTCCAGGGATTAATGTTGCCTTTGCAAATTAAGCACAATGGCATAAATTTCCGGAAACTCCAAAACGGTCTGATAGCATCCTTTCATGCCCCTGCCATAATTCTATGTCTTTCCATTATCTTTGCGCACAATTCAATATTCCCATACTGTGATTAATGTTAACAACATCTCCGTTTCATTTGGCGGAACCACCTTATTCAGCGACGTAACCTTCTCCATAAACGAGAACGATAAGATTGCCCTGATGGGCAAGAACGGCGCAGGCAAATCCACCATCCTCAAAATCATTGCCGGTGCGGCCAAACCTACTTCTGGCAACGTAACCGGCCCGAAAGACGCCGTGATAGCATACCTGCCCCAGCATTTGCTCACTCACGATAATGTTACCGTTTTTGAAGAAACGATGAAAGCCTTTGAAGAGGCCAACCAGATGCAAAAAGAGCTCGACGAATTGAACGAGCAGCTCACTATCCGTACCGATTATGATAGCGATGATTACATGAAGCTGATTGAACGGGTATCGGAACTGAGCGAGAAATTTTACTCGCAGGAAGAGGTTAATTATGACGCAGAGGTAGAGAAGGTGTTAAAAGGCTTAGGTTTTGAACGTAAAGACTTTACCCGCCAAACTTCCGAGTTTTCGGGTGGTTGGCGCATGCGTATCGAGCTGGCCAAAATTCTTTTAAAGAAACCGGACCTGATCTTGCTTGATGAGCCTACAAACCATATGGATATAGACAGTATACAATGGTTGGAAGATTTCCTGATCAACTCGGCAAAGGCGGTTATGGTGATATCTCACGACCGTGCTTTTGTAGATAATGTTTCCAACCGTACCATCGAGGTGACGATGGGGAGAATATACGATTATAAGGCCAAATACAGTCATTATCTGCAGTTACGTGCCGACCGCCGCATCCATCAATTGAAGGCCTACGAGGAACAACAGCGTTTTATAGCCGATAACCAGGAATTTATAGACCGGTTCAGAGGGACTTACTCCAAAACATTGCAGGTGCAATCGCGCGTAAAGATGCTCGAAAAGCTGGAGATCATCGAGATTGATGAAGTAGATACTTCGGCCTTACGATTGAAATTTCCACCATCGCCGCGTTCTGGCCAATATCCGGTGATGGTTGAAGAGCTTACAAAAACCTATGGCGATCATGTTGTATTTGAAAAGGCGGCTATGGTTATTGAGCGAGGCGAAAAAGTGGCCTTTGTTGGTAAAAATGGCGAAGGCAAATCGACCATGATCAAAGCCATTATGGGCGAGATTGATTTTGAAGGGACTTTAAAAGTAGGTCACAATGCAAAGATCGGGTACTTTGCCCAAAACCAGGCGTCGTTGTTAGATGAAAGTTTAACCGTATTTGAAACCATCGACCAGATTCCGCTAAGTGATGGCACAATAAAGATTAAAGATTTGTTAGGAGCATTTATGTTTAGTGGCGACGATACCACAAAAAAGGTAAAAGTACTTTCGGGCGGCGAGAAAACGCGCCTGGCCATGATCAAACTGCTGCTGGAGCCTGTAAATGTACTGATACTGGATGAGCCAACTAACCACTTGGATATGAAGACCAAGGATATTATCAAAGATGCCCTGAGGGATTTTGATGGAACCCTGATTTTGGTATCACATGACAGGGATTTCCTGGACGGGCTGGTAAAAAAAGTATTCGAGTTTGGTAATAAACGCGTCCGCGAACATTTTGAGGACATCAAGGGATTTTTAGCTTACAAGAAAATGGATAGCTTAAAACAAATAGAACAAAGCTAAATGAATAACGGAGAAGATTAGGCATTTTTAGTTAAAACCGCTCCCCTTTTTGCCACTTTAACAGTAAAACAAAAGCCCGCGACCGTTCAATTTGCGGGCTTTTAAAGAATCTTAATAGTCCTTAAACTACAAAATCCAAACTCTTTTATGAATGAGTTATTTTTTGTGGCTGTGTTTATGAAAATAAAAATGGCATGATGATAACACCTGCCATAGGCTGAATTGCGTTCATAAATTAAAAATGTATTTTTATTTAGGATTAATTGAGATGCCCTTGTCCTCTCGAATAAGCTGAAAAAGGTGATCTGGGCGCACGATGACATAATCTTCATTAAGTGAATTAGCCACGTTTTTAAAACTTGTTGGCGTTACACCCTGCCAGGGTTGCGCCTGTATAATCATGAAACGCGGCGAGGTTTTGTCCCAACCGGCGGCAGCCCGGGCTATATGATCTTTCATTGCCTGTTCATTTGTGCAGTAGTTACAGGTAAGTGCCATTCCTGGTAGGCTGTCGTTATAAATAGTAAGCCCGCCTCCTGTGTTCTGGGCAGTTACGCCAAGCAACGATTTTGCCTGGCCGGCATAGGCATTCCCGACATTAGGATTAATACCACCTGTAATCGTATTCCAAATGGTGATTACCCTTAAACCGGCACGGGCGTTATAATCCTCCGTTTTAGCAACAAACTGCTTTAGCAAGTTTTCATCTGTCCAGGTATTAGGGTAAGTATAACCATAGCCCGAAGGTCCTGAAATCAGGTTATCATTGCTGGTGGAAGTTTGCCAATAATAATTAAGAGCCCCAGGCATTGCATCCAGCATAGCAGGCGACACCGTCCATCCCATAGGAACAGCGCCCCGGTCTGGATTACTCCAAAGTTTGCGCATCAAATGCTCTGTAAATTGTAAATTGTCTCCATCACTCAATATAAACGCTACATATATCTTGTTTTTGAGCGTCGGTTTGGGAGGGATTGGTTTTATTTTTACATTTCTGGAAGTACCACTGTGTACCGTTAGGTTAGCACACCAATCACTTGCAACGGTTGAAATACCATACTTTGAGGCCCTTTGCACCCCAGGTCCTTCCTGTGGCCACCAGCCCATAAAGATAGCCCCGGGAGACATTGAAGATAGAAATTTGTTTAGCAATTCACTTTCGCCGGCTACTTCAGGATCGAGCCATATTACGGCAGCGCCCAAGGCTACCGCATATTCGCGAAGGGCGGCTTTATGCGCATTAGGATTTAGTCCGATTAACAAACGGTGATCAATATTTGGCCAATAAGTATCATATAGCGATTGATAAACTTCCAGCTTACTGCTGAATTTTCCCTGCAAATCAAGTAACACCGGCAAATTATAAGGAGCAGCAGTTAATTTGGCCAGCAACAACGGCGAGGCAATCAGCGCGCCTTTGCTTTTTGCAAGTACCGTGGCCAGGTTAATTGTATGTTCCTGGGCGGGATCATAAACAATCACGCCTGAAATTTCGCTCCGGTATTTAGCAATCAAATCCCATTTATCTGCAGGTTCAGACCAGCTTAAACCCAGGGATTGCAACCAGGTATGCGGCCCTTCGGCGAAAGCATCACCCTCATAGGAGAATATACGTGGCTTTGCCCTGTTTACGATGCCCTTTAACGAAGCAAACAAGTACATTTCTGCTGAAGAGTAAGGAGAATTTTCACGGAGCGTAATAAAATCCTGGACCTTTGCGGGTGCCGGGAAAGACGGAAGCAGCTGATTAGCCGGCCATTTGACCTGGCCTATGGAGGGCGTACTAAACAAATAAAACAACAGAAAGCATACTACTTTAATTCTAAACATTTTGATCGGCCTTTTCATGTGTTAAATATCGTATTAACGTTAATCATTCTTCCCGAAATTAAAACATATTGAAGGCATTTACAACCACCCTCATTTACGCAAAAAGCCCGGTAATTATGGTTAATTACCGGGCTCAAAGTGGTCCCGACTTTACCAATTTCCAACAAATTTTTCGACCAGCTCGAACGTTTAGTTAATAATTCAGGGGTGACCCGGCAATTTTAATGTAATTGATTTACAAAAGGATAGCAAGAATGAGGGCTACCCCCTAAGTGATTTTGTAGTTTTTTTCTGCGTTTTTTACTTAACATAATATTATCGAGATTATTTGAAAAAAGTTTTTTTTAATGTTGCTGGCGAATGCAAGACCAGACAAGAAAACATTGATACTTGAAAAATCAGATCACTCTCTTTTTTCAGGCAGGTACTCTTTTGCATGTACGGACGAGGCAAAATCAGCGGCGATAAAACAAATGGCAATGTACTTGAAGGTGGTTTTCATTTTTCTTAATATTTATGATCAATTTATTTGGTGTACGGGAATCTCAATTAGCATGATGAAGGCTGGTTATTCGGGACATCTGGTAACAACCATTAACTCAATTAAAGCGCCGCCTAATTAAGACGGCGCTAACATTAACTATTATTAAACTTAAAGAACGCCGGTATTTGCATAACCATTAACCGCCAATTGAATCGTGAGGCTGTACTTTGAATAGATACCGAAATGCAATGAAAGTTCGAAGAGCCGGATTTTATTTTTTCTCGCAAAGAGGAAAAGTTCGGGGCTGGAAAAATAAATAGTCTAAAGTTTTGATAAGTCAGGATAGAAGCCGGGCAGCCGATACTGAATTGAGCGTGAAGGGAATTATATGACCAGCCTGATACAATGCACTTCTGGATATGTTAAGCCTTAAATAGTAATGTTCGTCCAAGCCTTACACCTAATCGTCCATTTCCATTCCCCAAGATGAAAATTACCTTTACCGACGAAAAGAAAGGCTTTATAAAGAAAGGCTTTATATGGAGCTATTAAATCACCAATCTATGTTAAAATCTACAACCCGCTTTAAAAATGCATTACCCGGACGGCGCTCGAACCCGGTGACAAAAATGCCGGGAAAATTCAACGGTAAATTAAAAAGCATGCTTTCAGGCACCGTTTTTAGTGCTTTGCTTATGGCCTTATCGTCTTGCAGCCCCCAACAGGGTAGCGTTTCGCAAGCTCAGTACTTTAGCGCCGACACCGGGCTTCAAACAGGCGGTATTAAGATTATACCAATAAAAACGACGAAAGGCAGCTTCAAGGTCTGGGCTAAAAGGATTGGCAATAACCCCAAAATCAAAGTGCTGCTCCTAACCGGTGGTCCCGGGGCGAGCCACGAATATTTGGAGTGCTTCGAAAGCTTTTTTCCGAAAGAAGGCATCGAGTTAATTTATTATGACCAGTTGGGCACCGGTAATTCAGAAGTGCCGAAAGATACTTCTGTATATGATCTGAACAGAAGCGTTGCCGAAGTGGAACAGGTCCGGAAGGCACTCCATTTAAATGCGGACAACTTTTTCCTTTACGGCCATTCATGGGGAGGGATCGTAGCTATTGAGTACGCCCTCAAATACCAGCAGAACTTAAAGGCACTGATCATTTCTGACATGGTGTCGAGTGCTTCCGACTATAATAAATATGCAAAAGACGTGCTGGCCAATCAAATTGACCCAAAAACATTGTGCGAGATAAGGAAGATCGAATCAAGGGGAGATTTTTCCGATCCCCGTTACATGGAACTATTAATGCCAAATTTTTATGCAAAGCACATCTGCAGGTTGTCCGAATGGCCGGAACCGTTAACACGTTCTTTCAGCAAGCTTAATCAAACGTTTTACAGCATGATGCAGGGACCAAGTGAGTTCGGGCTTAGTGGTAAGTTAACCCATTGGGAAAGGAACGGCGATCTGTCCAAAATTACAGTACCGACGCTCACTATTGGGGCAAGGTATGATACGATGGACCCCGAACACATGAAGTGGATGGCATCACAGGTAAAAAACGGTTCATACCTCTTTTGTCCCAATGGCAGCCACATGTGTTTTTACGATGATCAAAAGAACTATTTCCAGGGCCTAAATCAATTTATTAAAGAAATAGCCTCCGGAAAGCAAACCGTTAACCTGTAATTTGTTTCGAGATATCATGAATACTCTGATAAATCGGCCGAATCATTATCGCTTAAGCCGCAGGGTCTTCCTGCTCATTTTTAGCCGGTCCACATTTATATATTAGTAAGATCAATCCCGCTCGAATTGAGCGGGATTGTAAAATCATAAACGCAGACCTGGACTACCATTAAATCCTGTTGGCACGCATTTTATTTTTCATGCACCTTGCCGCATTGGTGTATCCGCCGTCAGCCCCATCCACAAAATGAATGTGCCCTTTTTTTCAAGTTTCGCACATAACAGGACATCACTGATGCATTGCTGATATGTAGTCCATACCAAATCAGTGAGTTAGCTTCCATTTTGATTAGTAGTTCCTCCATGCGCTGCCGTTGCCTACTGGTCCCGGATATCACCGTGTTGATACGGCCATCGATCACAAAGGTAAGAACGTGCTTTTGAATGTTTTTAAGCAGTGTATTTTGAACATCTTTTTTCATTTTATGCTTGTGAAGGGCGCTAACACACTTCGCCATTACCAACCCAAATGGCGTTCCAATACGAAACATTGATTGTTAAGCAATTGCAAGATGTTTAATGGTCTAAACCTGCGAAATGAAACGAGTTTAGAATTGTTTGTTGAAATACCGTTAAAAAGAACAGGCCTCCTTTTATGGGATGTGGAGGTTAAAAAGCTGCGGAAAACAGCGCATTTACTGTGGGCGCTTAACGGTGCAAGGCTATCCACCCGGTAAAGAGGGAGCACAAATCATTAAAGATAACACGTATACTCATCGATTTTCACTAATTCACTCGCGAAATAGTGAAATGCCGATGAGCTTTTAGGGCATTTAAATCTTATTGGATTGATAATCATTTTGTTGCTGTTTGGTATGCGATTAGCATAAAAAGGTCAAAAAATATATGAAAATGAATATCGGAATCAGCGAAGCCAACACACAGAAAGTAGTAAATGAGTTATCAAAGCTATTAGCAGATGAGTTTATACTTTTCACAAAAACTAAAAATGCGCATTGGAATCTAGAGGGCACCGATTTTCACGGGCTGCATGTGTTTTTTGAAGAACAATTTACTCAACTCGATGAAATCGTTGACAGTATTGCCGAACGCATCAGATCGCTGGGCCATTTCTCATTGGCTTCGCTGAAGGAATTCCTGGATCATACGCGTCTTTCTGAAAAGATAGAAGGTGATAACTCGGGAGCGTCTTATATAAAAAATCTGTTAGAAGATCATAAAAGCATTATATTTACTTTAAGAGCGAATATTGATACGTTTGCATCTGAGTATAAAGACTACGGTAGCAGCGACTTCCTGACAGGTCTGATCTCAGCCCATGAAAAAATGGCCTGGATGCTCGGTTCGCATTTGAAAAAGTAACAATAAGATTGCCAACAACTGAACATGCTTAATTATAAACAGCAGGCGGCGGATCACGCGTTTAAGTTAATCAGAAAAGGTCAGACGATCGGGTTGGGCGATGGCGAAACAGTTCTTTTTCTGGCGGGCCTGATCGCATCAGATCTGCCGCTTGCTGCTTCATTGAGGTTGACCTCATCTTCCGGGAAGACCGTCGCCAGACTGAAGGAACTGGATTTGGAAGTGTTGGATCTTAAAGAATTGAAGCGGGCAGACATTTATTTTGACGGTTGTGACGCGTTTGACCCAGCACTAAATGCCCTGAAGAGTGGTGCCGGGATCCACACAGTCGAAAAAATACTTGCCGGCATGGCATCTGAATTTATTTTGATTGGCGACAGCGGGAAGTATTCGAAACAACTTCCCACAGCTTATCCACTGGTCGTCGAGGTTATCCCGGCCGCATACTTGTCAGTGGTCAACCGGCTTGAAGCGCACTATGATGATTTTGGCTGTAGCCTATCGCTTCGCAGCAAGGAAAATCGCCCGTTATTGTCCGTTCATGGAAACTATCTTTTGAACGCTCACTTCGAAAAATTTCCGGAACTGCCTGAATTAAATATATCGGTAAAGATGATCCCGGGCGTTGTTGATCATTCCTTATTTTACCAAATGGCAACAAGCGCGATCATTTCTGGGCCGGGGGGCATTCAAACTATACTAAGACCGGTTTGAGGCCCGCAAAGGTTTCATTTCTTACACAACTTATTTACTGCTATCCCAACTTCACCAATCTTCTGGGCGAAAAAAAGACTGGAATATCGTTTAAGTGTATACGAAACTATCAATCATCCATTTCATTCACGCCCTGGATGAAATATTTTTGCCCCCGGAAATTCACGCGGGTCGATTTACCCTTGGAACGTAATCATAATCAGGTTCTATACCAATGTAATGCTTTATTGCAGACGATCAATAGGGGCGTTTCACATATTAAATACAATGATGTCTTTGACTACTACATTTTAACACACTTGCTTCAATGAAAAACCAAGGGAATGATCAGCGCGAAGGAATTCAATTAAATATCAACTTCTTGTTTCAAAAATTTAATCCGTTTGTTCAGGCATTGGCGTTACGACTCTGCGGGAATACAGCCGAAGCAGAGGACGCGGTTCAGGATGCCTGGATCACGGTATTTACGCATGGACATCAATTAAGACAAGTAGATTCATTCCTGCCATGGCTAAAACGTATTGTCATTAATTCGTGCCACCAATTGAGCCGGAAAGGAAAACGAACGATCCTCGTTGATGAATGGCCGGAAAGCGATAAAATGATCGAAGACAGTGTTGAATCGAAATTTGAGAGAGCCGCTAACCAGGACGCATTATATGGCATATTGACTGAATTACCCCTTCATTTGAGAGAGACGGTGATGCTACGCTACCTTACCGGGTACAACTCATATGATCAAATTGCAGCTATCACCGGCGTACCCGTTGGGACCGTCCGCAGCAGGCTTAGTGACAGCAAAAAGAAGTTATCAAACTTATGGAAACGATCGGACGATATAGATTCGTCAGCATTTAAAGTTAATCAATATTGGAATAGTTACTACCAGGAAATCTGCCCAGGCTCTTACACAGATAAAAATTTGCTTACCGATCTTTTTTCTCACGTAGCTGAAGATTTAAAAATTGTTTTTACAAGCGGAAAAACGGCAAGCGGACGCAGCATTTTCAAATGGGGTATGGAGGACGACCTGGTGCATGGCAGCTCAATCAAAACTGTAGATGTTTGCAGTACAAGCGGAGATTTGACTGTACTGCGCGTAGCGTTTTCCAATAGTGAAGCATTTCCCCTCCATTGTCCACCTAGTTCGTACATGACATTTTTACGAAAGAAAAATGAATTATCAGAAATAAGATTATATCATGCCGAGCGTGAAGTTAAAAGTGAATTTTCTTAAAATATCGCCGCGTCCGAACTTTTTAAGGAAGATGTGCATCTTAAAATAAACTTATGATTGATCTATTAGCGAATCTGCAGCCCATAGTGCTGATTGTAATGCTTATTCTGTTGTACTGCATTGAAAATATGCTGCCTTATTTAACCCCGCCGGCCAATAAAAAAAGGCATTACGGCAGAAATTTTACTATTTCTTTGGTTTCGTTCCTTTTAAATGCCATTCTCGGAAGCGTATTGGTAATGATCGTTGAACTCACAGCCCAAAATCATTGGGGCTTATTAAATCAGATACAACTTCCTTTTGCGGTCAAACTGCTAACCGGCATCTTGCTGTTCGACTTCGGCAGTTACCTGACACATAATTTACAACATAGAATACCGTTTCTATGGCGTTTCCATCGTATTCATCATTCGGATAATCATTTGAACGTTTCCTCTTCCTTAAGGTTTCATCCCATAGATGTCATCGTCTCCCAATGTATTTATCAATGCTTAGGTGTCATATTGATCGGTTTGCCTATTACTGCCTTTGTTATTTACGGATCAATTTCCATTCCATTGCTAATTATGCAACACAGTAATGTTCGTTTTCCGCGAAGATTTGAGCGATTTGCAAGTTTAGTTTTTGCAACACCTGGCTGGCACAAGATCCACCATTCATCCGAACAAAAACAGACGGATTCCCACTACGGAGATGTGTTTACTTTCTGGGACCGGATTTTTGGTACCTGGAGTAAAAAACAACCGCATGAAATTGAGTATGGACTTGAAGAATTCAACCAGGACAAACATCATCGGGTAGGCCATTTATTGGCCTCACCTTTTAAAAAAAGCACGTGACTCGTTGCTTAGGAAAAGCGATCCCTTTCCTGCTCACGTACTCATTTTAAAAACAACTGTCCTACCTAGTCAAACATATTGGGCAAGAAAGGCCGTACACACGGTATTCCATATGCGTAGTAAGTAGAAACTTTAAAAAGTGACTGCTCCAATTTTCCGGAGCAGTCACTTTTTTTAAATCAACATACTTTCGATATTAATTTCAAGATTCATCCCTCCCCTCCGCTAACACCCATATTCGCCTGCTTTATATTCTTATCTATTGAAGATAGTATTTCTTCGCCTTGTAGAATAGCAAGTAACCTTGGCTGATGATTGGCAAAAGCGCTTTATAGTTATCTGAATTAGTTTTATTTCGATCTTTCGCGGCTACTCTGTACGCTCCAAATTTAAGATTATCCCACCTGCGTTGGATGATCCTAAATTGTTTATATATCATCAATCTTAAACGCTCTTCGCGACATGCGACTTTGTTTTGAATTGCTGAATGTCGCTAATTCTCTGATTTATTGAAAGTTGCACCATTGGCATCATCCGTGCATAAAAAACATATACCCGCAGAGGTGTTGTAACTACATCTATCAATTTATAAAACAATGAAAGCAAAAAACAAAACTATTGCTAAAAGATTCATGGCGGCGTTAATGTTGCCCGTGTTATTAACAGCTGCATCATTAATTACAACAAATGCTCAGGCTCAAAAAACACACATAAAGAACGTGGTACTTGTACACGGCGACTTGCTGATGGCCCAGGATGGCGGGTCCTTTTCGATATCCTGCCGTTGAGACCAAATAATAGCTGCGGACACGGCAATTAAAACAGGTGAGTTAATTATCAAAAGATCTCGAAAAAATGAAAACATCAATTAAAAACATCGTCCTGGTACATGGCGTGTTTGCAGACGGATCAGGCTGGGAACCATTATTCCATGTTTTAACTGGTAAAGGTTTTAATGTATTGGTTGCACAGAACCCGCTCAGCTCGCTGGAGGACGATGTACGTCAGGCCAATTTAGTCCTTGACAGGATAGGAGGACCTGCTGTCCTTGTGGGCCACTCCTGGGGTGGGGCGGTAATTACCGAAGCAGGAAACCATCCGAATGTAACCGCCCTGGTTTACGTAGCTGCCTTCCAGCCGGATAATGGTGAATCTGCCCTTCACTGGATCCAGACCATGGAACCAGCGCCGGAAAGCGGTATACTGCCACCTGATGGTAATGGTATTGTTTATTATGAGAAATCAAAATTCCACGACGGCTTCTGCGGTGATATCGATGCTAAAAAGGCAGCGTTCATGTACGCCTCCCAGGGTGCATTTTATGGAAAAGCTTTTACTTCCCCCATTACCAACGCTGCATGGAAAACGAAACCATGCTGGGGTTGTGTAGCGACTGAAGATAAAACCATCAACCCGGATATCCAGCGCAACATGTACAGCCGGTCCAATACTAAAATCACAGAGATCAAAGGCAGCCACGTGGTATTCATGTCACAACCCGAATTGGTGGCCGAAGTTATCATTGAAGCAGCAGCAAGCGTGGCTAAATAATTAATCAACTACTCAATCATTAAATCAATCCACGTACTGACGGATATTTCTCTTAAAGCGCAAATCCATTAATCTTTAAAAAATCAATATTATGAACACATCAAAAAAACCTTCAATCGTATTATGCCATGGTATCTGGGCAGATGCCTCATGCTTTAACAAAATAATTCCTAAACTGATCGCCGAAGGGCATGACGTGATTTCTGTTCAATATGGACTGACGAATTTTGATCATGATGTCGCCGCAATTAAGCGTACGATCAGCCGCGTCAGCAGTCCTGTTATACTGGTTGGCCACTCTTATGGCGGAGCTACCATTACGGCCGCTGCAAGTGATGATCGCGTGGTTGGGCTTGTTTATATTGCCGCAGTGGCACCTGCTCCCGGCGAAACGGTTAATAGCCAACTGCAAAAATTCCCTTCTGATATTTTCACCCGTATTGAAGTGGCTGACGGTCGCGTTTGGATGCTTCCTTCAGGTACCGAGTTCTTTGCCGGCGACCTTCCGGAAGACGAGCAAAAAGTTGTTTGGGCTACACATTATGCACCATCCGAGCAACTGTTTGACCAGCAGTGTATAAAGGAAATCACCTGGGAAACTAAACCAAGCTGGTACATCTTATGTACCGAAGACCACACGGTACATCCAGATCTGCAACGTTGGGTTTCGAAACGCATGAACGCAAAAGTGACAGAGATAAAAAGCAGCCATGTGCCGATGCTGTCTCACCCGGATGTAGTAGTGGATGTTATTAACCAGGCCATTGCAGGTGTTCAATAATAACATCAGTATAAAAATTAAAAGAGACCGCTAAATATGGTCTCTTTTAATTTTTATAGGATTTACTGTTCTTTTTCAGCCCGGCCTTTTCTATACTCAGTTTCTTCAGCCGGGAATTAAGCGTAGGTACTTTTATACCTAATATTTCGGCGGCTCCCCCAGGTCCGTACACCTTCCAATTGCACTTTTCTAAAACAGCTATAATATGTTCCCTCTCCACCTCCTCTATCGTTCTCATGTAGCCACTTTCTGCAATTGGCCTGCCTGGTTGTTCCATAAGCGTTCCGAATGTAGATATTATCGGTTCTGTACTCAATAAGATGCTTCGATGAACCAGGTTTTCGAGCTCACGCACATTTCCCGGCCAATCATAATTCAGGACCTCCTGCATTGCCTGTTCACTTACGCCGGTAACATTACTATTTTCAATTTTACTTAGTTTGGTTATAAAATGGTTTATCAGTAATGGGAGGTCTTGCTTTCTTTCACGCAACGGCGGTGAAACCAGCGGGAAAACATTCAGCCGGTAATAAAGATCTGCCCGGAATCTTCCTGTAACTACGTCTTCCTGCAAATTGCGATTTGTAGCCGCAATTACACGGACATTAACCTTCTTATTCTTTCCCCCTATTACCTCAATTTCTTTCTCCTGCAAAACTCTCAAAAACTTACTTTGAACATCCAGCGGTAATTCGCCGATTTCGTCCAGGAAGATCGTTCCACCTTCTGCCTGCTCGAAACGGCCGATTCGTTTATCCAGTGCACTGGTAAAAGCGCCTTTTTCGTGGCCAAAAAGTTCTGATTCAATCAGGCTTGGAGGCAATGCCGCGCAATTGACGGATACCAGGGCCTGCCTGGCGCGGTTGGACATCAAATGAATATTGCGTGCTATCAATTCCTTACCGGTTCCGCTTTCACCAAAAATCAGTACAGAAACCTCTGATGTAGCAATGCGTCTCATGTGCTGTTGCAGCGTAAGCATTGGGTTTGAATGCCCGATCATGTCAGAAAAGACGTGGTTATTGCCTCCTTCGACCGCCGATGGATTCAGACGTTGCTGGGTTAACGCAAGATTTTCTTTATGTGTGTATAGGGCAACTTCAAGCATAATGAGTATATCCTTTTCACGAAAAGGTTTTGCCAGGAATCCATACGGACGGGTAATTTTTGCAGCATCTAGAAATTGCTGCTTGGAATTTCCCGATAGGTAAATGAAAGCAATATTTTTCCGCGACAGCAGTTTTGCCAAATCGATCCCACTTAATTTGCCTTTTAGCTGGATGTCGAGGAGGACGAGATCAGGATTTTCTTTTTCAATTATTTTAACGGCCGCTGAAACAGAGCGGGCAACCGTACACACACGATAATCCGCCCGCTTCAACATCACTTCAAGATTGTTAGCTTCCATATATTGATCTTCTACGATCAGAATTTTAGCCTTGTATTTCATCCTGATAAATTCTTTAATTCTTAAATAGGACCGGGCTCACTCAGGTGAAAGCATCTGTTTCAACGATATTTTAACCACCAGTAGCTTAATTATCAAGTAATATTAAGAATTTTCAAGCAATTATATAAAACTCTGATTTTATCCGGAAGCACTTTTCAAATCACTTATATAAGTCGATTCGGCCATTTGTTCAAATAGCACTAAACGGCTCATCGAGTTTAGTGCTATATCACCAAATCATTCATTCCGATAAATGGTAAAAATCTGATAATCAATTACATATGCAGGGGCATACTGTTTGCAAAAATTATATCGGAATAGATATATTTTTTTTTGCAAAAACTGAATGAAAATGGATTGGAAAACGCAAAAGCGGATATGAACCCAACGCCTTCCGGAAGCATCCTTCAAAAAAATTTCATAATGAAAGCGTTTATAGATGACAAGAAAGAAAACTACTCAAATTTTGTCCCGGAACTAAGAAAGAGAATCGCAGCAGTCCGCGAACGTAATGATCTTCTTAACCTGCTGGCCACATCGATGCTGCGCCTAAATGAATTTACAAGCGTCAGTATCCATTCGGTCGATCACCATACGAACACATACTTTCCCTTTTTTTTTAATCAAAAGACAAGTGGCAGAAACCTGAGTGAATTTAAGGCATTATCAAACGCAAGGGCGCCGTTGGACGATATCATTGTACGTGATGCGATATTGGCAGACAAAAGTTTTGTAGTTTCTTTGAATGACATTGTTAAGTCCGAATCCATTCCATTCTGGCTCCAGGTTAATTATGATTATGGCCTCCGGGAAGTATTAGTCACACCCCTAAAGATTAAAAATGGAATGTTAGGGATTTGCTATTTCTGGTCGAAAAAAGCAGGGTCATTCGGTGAAAGGTTTATCCATGTTATCGATCATCTTTCAACAGAACTTGCCTACGCAGTATCGAACACCATTATTCATGAAATGCTGGATCCACGGGGATGGATCAACGAACTGCTTTTAACGTTTAGTCATGACCTTTCCGAAGTACGAACGCGTGAAGGTTTGAACAGCGTTATTGAGCGCGACCTCAAGAATCTTTTTCATTTTGACGAGTTTCTGATCACAGCGATTGCCCCTGAAAATCGCAACGAATGCATTTTCCTGACCAGTTTAACTTCCCACCCGGATTTATTAGACTGGATCCGCGCAAATCTGGCCAGTGAAGGCATCTGGGACCAGGCAGCAGATACAACCATTCCGGTAATCATCAATGTCGAAAATTTTGAATTTGATTGTGCTCCTCCATGCCTTAACTCTGCCGATGTCGAAAAAGGTGGTGAAATCATGCTGAAAATACTTTCAGAAGGGAATGAGCCGAACTTCGGCCTCATCCTGATATCATATAGACAAAATGTATTCGATCCGGCTGACAGGCAAATCATTCAGTGCATATCGCGTCATTTATCCACCGCTATTTCAAATATTCTGGTTAATGAAAACCTTGAGCGCAAAGAAAAGCAGAATGCGCTATTGCTTTCATTCAGCCACGACATTGCAGCAGTCCGTAACAAAGATGATCTGACCATGGCAATAGAGAAAGCTGTGAGCCAATTATCAAACATATCGAGATTCGTCATTCGCGGAATAAATGAAGATGAAAAAACAATGAGCCTTTTTCTCTTCGACCATCACGTAAAAAGGGCCATTGAAGAATTGGGACATCATTTTGTGCTTGACGCTGTCTATCCGATAGCGGACGGCATATCTGATGCCGTTCTAGCCGGCAACGAGACTATCGTTTATAAACTGCAAGATTGGATCGATAGTGGCAAAGCGCCATCATACTTTCACTTTTGGAGAAGCATGGATGTAGAAAAGTGTGTAGCGACCCCTTTAAAAACAGGAACCAGAAAATTGGGGATCTTTTGGGTCGATTCGGACGAACCCGATGTCGAAATGATCGACAGTATGTGCGCACAGATTTCAATAGCGATGTCAAATATCATTGCAAATGAACAGCTCATTAAATATAGACAGCAACTCGAAGTAGAAAACGAACATTTGCAAGAGCAAATACGCTCAATTTACAACTTCTCGGATATTATTGGAACAAGCGCGCCTATGCAGCGGGTATATCAATTAATGTCATTGGTGGCTCATTCGAATGCTACAGTACTCATCCAAGGTGAAACAGGAACAGGTAAAGAACTGATCGCACGGGGGATTCATGAATCATCACCCCGAAAAAACAAATTGATGGTAAAAGTGAATTGTGCCGCACTTCCGGTAACTCTAATTGAATCCGAGCTTTTCGGATACGAACGAGGCGCATTTACAGGAGCTTTTGAAAGACGGATAGGCAAGTTTGAACTCGCTCACAACGGCACACTCTTCTTAGATGAGATCGGCGAATTACCATTAGAAGTTCAGGTGAAATTGTTACGCGTGATCCAGGAACGGGAATTCGAAAGGCTGGGAGGAAAAGTCTCCATCAAAGTCGACGTCCGCATAATTGCTGCAACAAATCGCAACCTTTTTGCCGAAGTGGGGGCCGGAAGGTTCCGTTCAGATCTTTATTACCGGTTGAACGTTTTTCCTATCCTGATACCTCCACTGCGGGAGCGGCGGGAGGACATTCCATTCCTTGCACACTTTTTCTTAACCAGGTATAACAAGAACCATTTTTGTAAAGTAACCGGAATATCGGGCGCCGTAAAGAATGAACTTAAAGCTTACAACTGGCCAGGCAACGTTCGGGAGCTTGAACATATGATTGAGCGAAGCGTACTGCTTTCAAATAGCAAGATATTAAATGAGATTTACCTGCCTGATGTAAACGAACAACATGATATCGGACAGGCCCAGGTTATAACAAACTTAGCCGACGTTGAGAAGCAGCATATCAATGATGTTTTACGGCGCTGCGGCGGAAAAATATCAGGGAAAGGTGGCGCGGCGGCGTTATTGAAACTGCCTGCATCTACATTGAATTCCAAAATGAGGAAACTTGGGATCGTTAAAAATCCCACTATTGAATAAACCGGCAGGGTTCATCGTACATTACCATAGCTCATGTATTTCCAACTAAGGGCCTGGTTCGGTTTGCGGCAGCGGGCATATCATAAGCGTAAGTGTTGTAAAAATCCAACAAGAACTACTATTTATCCATTGTCCTTATCTGAGATGAATACTAATTTGGCCGAACATTAATATATAATTTATGAGGTTCTTCAGAAAAAGTATAAGCTTATTGGCGCTCTGCATAACGCTTAATCAGGCAGGTAATGCACAAAAGGCGAAACACCATGATATGGATAACATCGCTGTAGAGATCAACGCATCCAACCAGTTGTACAGTAAGGGTTTTGAGACACACAATGCAGCCTTAGTAGTAAACAGGTATGCCGCTGACGGCGCTATCATGCCACCCAATTCAATAAGTATTAGTACGCCACAGGGCTTTTTATCATTCTTCAATAACGGGTATGAACATGGCATCCGAAAAGTCTCATTGCATACAACCGGCTTATTTGGGCGAAGCATCAATATGATCAATGAAGAAGGCCTTTATGAGCTAAAGGATGAAAAGGAACAGACAATAGATAAAGGTAAATACCTGGTTGTCTGGAAAAAGACCCGTAATGGCTGGAAAATGTACAGGGATATTTTTAATTCAAATCTCACCGCATTGCACGATCATTAAGCTAAACTACGTTGGGCCCTGTGCTAGCCGGGCCTGTCCTTTTTCGCCATACTTTCATAACTTCGGCAACAGTACCTGATATTTTAACACCTCCAGCCCGGTAATTTTGCACCGATCCCTGAGAAGAACGTAAATATTTTCCCGTAATAGTAACCGATGATTGCCTGACTGGAAGCGTTATGGAATACTTATTTATTGAGCATTTATTTATATTATTCTCTTGCCGGCTTAATAGTGGCTGTTATCAATGCACTTTTCATCGCCCTGTTGTGTTTTACAGGTCCCGCAATAAAATGGCGGGTAAATAGCTGCCAATTTTTTTAAAAAAATTGATGTTGTTAATGTGTATTTTCATCTATAGATTTATGCTGTTGATGAACATTTGTTACAGATACCTTTATGAAAAAGTGCCAACTGTTTATACTTCTGCTATTTTTTGTCAAATCATCTTTTGCACAAACAAGCGGCTTTGACGAATTGCCTTTGCCCGTATTAAGGCAAAAACTCTCCGTAAGCACGAATGATACCAATACAGTCAAGTTACAACTCGCCTTAGGACATTTAATGCTTTTAAAAGCCACGAAAGGAGAAAGGGACATTGATTCGGCGAAAAAATTTGCGGATCAGGCTGCAGTTCTCAGCCATCGACTTAACTATGATTTCGGAATAATTAATGCTATCCTCCTTAGTGCAGAAACGTTTTATCATCGAAATGACCGGGAAACGGGTTTAAAAATCGCTCAAAACGCACTTGCCTTTTCTAAAATGCACAATAATAGTGATGGTGAGGCAAGGTCGTATCATCTTATAGCACAGTACTACCCGACTTCTGATCCTGTCTCACTTCGGAGCAGGATATCTTACATTAACAAGGCTATTGCCATATTCAGGAAAAACAGGAATAACCTCTGGCTTTCATTTTTGCTGACACAAAACGCAGATATGCTGACCCAGGCGGGACGATCGACGGAAGGGCTAAAATTACTGTTCGAAGCTTTAAATCTGGGAAAAGGTGTAAGCCGAAGAACGGTTGAAGGTATCTATTGGAACATTGGCAGGATATCAATGGCTATAGGTGATTATACCAATGCGTTAAAATACGATCTTTTAGCCGTAAAAACGGCTAAAGAGGTCAACGATACTACCATGCAGGTCGTTTACATACAGCATTTGATCGCTTCCACTTATATAAAAGCCGGAGATTATGACCGGGCAATTCCTTATTCCATCAAGGTATTGAAGATGGCAAAACGTTACAACGAAACATGGTGCGTCAAGATGGCTTCGTCGGCACTAGCTTTTGCGTATACGCACAGTAACCGGCTTCCCCAAGCTTTAGGGGTCCTTAATGAATTGAAAAGCGTAGCCAGCAGTGATTTTGATAAATTATCTGTAAACGTGGATTTTCTGAATAGTCTGGTCTTTGCTAAACAATTCTCTCAGGCCGGTCATTATGTAAAAGAATTAAAGAAACTGCTTCCGGTAATTCCGCCGAATAATCCCGCAGTGATCATGGATGCCTATAATGCGCTCGCCTATTATTACTCCGAGACTAAACAGCTGAAGCTGGCTCTCCATTATACAGATCTATATGCTGCCTTGGCACATCAATTAAAATATGTGGAAGAAATTACGGCGGCCGATGACCGGTATTATAAGCTAGTTAAACTGGATCGAAGGTCAAGGTCCGACGTTGGAACTTTCTTTAAAGACCAGGAGATCAGGGATTCCGCCTATAACAAAGTAAAAGCCTATCAGATATTCCTGCTGGATATGGAAAATGAAACACTGGAAAAAAACAGGCATATCGACTCGCTCACCATGGATGCACAAATAAAGGAGATCAAACTAAAGCGTAACCAACTTATTCAGAAGGTGACTATTTGCGGATCTGCGATGCTTTTGATAATCACCGGTCTGATCTACAGCCGTTATAGATTGAAGCAACACAGCAATGCTTTGCTTACGCTTCAAAAAGAGGAGATCGACAATAAAAACAATGTCCTTCAACAGCTGATAATGGATAAAAACGAGCTATTAAAAGATAAAGACGAATTAATATCATTAAAGGACCTATTGTTCAAAGAGGTTAACCACCGTGTAAAGAACAACCTTCAGTCGGTTATATTATTATTGGAAAATCAGGCAGCAATTCTCGAAGGGGAAGCCTTCGATGCTGTAAACATCAGCCGTCACCGTATATATGCTATGTCTTTGGTACATGAGCAATTGATCGAATCATCAAAGTTAAAGTCGGTTAATATGAGCCTGTATCTGCCACAGCTGATCGAACATATCAAGGATAGCTTTCAAGGGCCAACTCAAGTCAATATCAGGATCAGTGTCGAAGAATTAATGATAGATGTTTCCCTGGCACTCCCATTAGCCCTTATTGTAAATGAAGCAGTGACAAACGCATTTAAATATGCGTTCCCAAACCGAAAAAATGGTGAGGTTTATGTTGCTTTCGGAATGATTAAGGAACAAATCAGGTTGGAAATAGCGGATAATGGTAAAGGGATGGACAACCAGGTGAAAACTAAAAAAAACAGCGGCATGGGATTGAATTTAATGCGGGGTCTATGTGAGGATATAGACGCAAAAATAACCTTCAAAAATGCCTCCGGAACACGAATTGTTGTGGTGTGTGACAATGATCGGCGGCAGGAAGAAATTAATTTGGATCTGGCTTTGGATCATTTGCCGGATTTAGACATGAATTAAAAGGCGATTTTGGCGTAGCTATGGCAGATCCTATCCGGAGAACAATGTCTTTTTATTTTTTTTCCCGGTCCAGGGTAATTGTGCCTGCTTTATCAATCGGTACCCTTGTGGCGATATCTTTTGCGTCCTGGAAAACAACCGCGAAAAATAGGCCTGATCAGTATAACCTAATTCATGAGCGATCTCTTTAATGGGTTTCAGGGAAGCAGACAGCAGCACCCTGGCCTCATTCATAATCATTTTTTGGATCCAAAAGCTTACATTGAACCCGGTTGACGCTTTGATTACCTGATTCAGATAGGGTGTAGATAAGCTTAAAGCATCTGCGTATTCCGCCGGCTTTTTCATCTTCTTAAAATTATTTAGCAGCAGTTCCTTAAATTCGCGTGTAATAGCAGCGAAGCGGCTATGTTCCCCTTGCCGATCTGAAGTTCCCACCGCATATTCTTCCGTGATCATACCCGAAATAACATCGATCAACCCCTTTCTTACCGCCAATCCGCTAAATTTATAAAGCGGGTGCTGAAGGTCTTCAGCCAAAAAACGCATACATTGTGTAAATCTTTCTGCTTTCTTTTGTGACAGCGGGACCGGCTTTTTTCCGTAATAATGTTCATTGAGCTTTAACCGGAGGCCTTCTTGTAAAAAAGAAGCGTTTACGGCCAAAATCCAGCTTTCTGTTTGCGAATCAACATGATAACGTAATTGGCCGGGTAAAATAAAATACACCGACCGGTCGTGCATTTCAATGAGATCGTCATCAACCATCAAACTGAAATAGCCTTTTTTCTGAAACAATAACATGTAGTCTGCATCGCGGTGCGGCAAATTTACCGGATCGGCAGCCTCAATGTTCGTAAAATGACTGACATGTATCTCGGGCATTAGCATTTCCGCTACGGCGTCGCCTGGATTAAAACTTCTAATTTTCATGACTTAAAAATCCGTTAAGAGATATTCTGGCTATGATGGTAGGAGGCCATCAATATTCCTTTAGTATCGCTGTCAATAATGTGGACTGCAAAAATCAAGCAATTACTTTCAAGACGACAGTCATCTATAAACAAATACTTTTCCGTGATCTCAAAATCTTCGGCCTTGATCAAGGACCTGTCCTGTACACAGGCGATAACCCCATCGGTTATTACAAAATCGACCTCGTAACCTCTTTCATGGAGATCGATGATGGCAGTTGACCTTTTGTTAAATACAACAGTTTCCATGTGATCACGATCTTGAGTGTGTAGTCCTAATGACGGTAGTTAAATGCTAACACACTGGCTGCGCTCAAATATTCAAATGCAATGCCATCAAATAATTGACTGTATTACAGCATGTTATTCAACATGGCGTTATTAAAGGCTGCGAAATCCCGTCGATGTGATTTGGAATTATTGATATCCAAACAAATTATATCTTGGAATCAGCAGGTAATTGGCGTAAAATGTATCCGTGACCCCGGCTGTTGACGATCTCCATGAACGGATCGTCCTTCAATAATTTTCGCAGCCAGGTGATATACGCAAAGCGATCTTACATGACATTCCAAAACAACAATTACTAATGTAAAACGCTAGAAAATACTTCGTTTATGACAACATAGACTTTGACGATTTTACTAAATTAAAAAAAAAATCATAACTAACAGGTGCATCGACCGCTTTATAAAGGCCCCACGACTTATTCAAATAGAAAAGTTGCGGTTAATCAAGCTATCAAATTATTGAAACGAAATCGAATTCTAACAAACGAGGACCAGACAAAACAAATACTGAATTTTCTTTATTTATTTGCCAAGACTTATGAGGATGTTAATAATCTATCTATTGACGAATGCGCAACCTGACGTGAATCAAACTCCAAAATTGTCGCTTAAATTGAAATAACGTACATTTTGAAATCGATATTCGTAAATTGATATCAATTTTAAAAAATATCGAACTCCATTTTTCGGATAAGAAAAACAACATAATAAACTGTAAATCAAATAGTTGAATTAACTAAAAAAGGAAACATTCTGTAAAGAACATTTCCTTTAGTGGTCCCGACGAGAATCGAACTCATATCTAGAGTTTAGGAAACTCCTATTCTATCCGTTGAACTACGGGACCTGTTATGGCTGATAAAAGGCATAACCTTTAATCAGCTTGCAAAGGTGCAAATTATACCTGAAAAATCACATGCCTAAGCAGCAAATTTTTATCGGGTTAAAAACACAACCATCTGCACATCCAAAGTCTACCTAATCACCGCCCCTGTATGAAAATCCTCCACCGGTGCAACAAAGCTTAATTTGCCTTCGCTATTTTCGGCCATCAGTATCATTCCTTGTGATACGATGCCTTTTATTTCACGAGGCTCTAAATTTACCAGGATGCTCACTTTTTGGCCTATGATGGCTTCCGGCTCGTAATATTCTGCTATGCCGGATACCACTGTCCGTTGGTCGATGCCTGTATCTATGGTTAGTTTGAGCAGTTTTTTGGTTTTGGCCACTTTTTCGGCAGTCAGGATAGTCCCGGTGCGGATGTCCATTGCCGCGAAGCTTTCAAAATTAACATTCTCTTTCGCGGGCTGCACGTTTATAGTTTTTTCCGGGGCGGCGGCTTCTTTTTTATCTTGTAACTTTTTTAGTTGGCATTCAATCGCGTCGTCCTCAATTTTATTAAACAATAACGCGGCCGGGTTTAGCTGATGGCCGTTATCAAAAGTGATCTCCTGATCGTAAGTAATAACCTGGTTGGGCAGGTTTAACATACCTATGATCTTTTTGGCTGTTGCCGGCAAAAATGGCTGCGCGGCAGTAGCCAAATGACCAATAATGAGCAAACAGTTGTGCAAGGCTTCCTTTGCACCTTCCGGATCGGTTTTAATAGCTTTCCATGGTTCCTTTTCGGTAAGGTAGCGGTTACCCAGGCGGGCAATATCCATTACGGCCTGCAAGGCCTGGCGATAGCGATAAGCTTCCAGGTTTTTTTCTATCTCGTCATAACAAATACCAATCTCGGTATTCAGGTACTCATCCTGCAATTCGAGTTTATCAGACGCGCGTATAACTTTACCATCGTAAAATTTATGCATCAGTATCATTACCCGGTTTACAAAATTACCAAGTATAGCCACCAATTCGTTATTGATGCGGGCCTGGTAATCTTTCCAGGTAAACTCGCTGTCGCTGGTTTCGGGTAAAATCGAGGTTAGTACATAGCGCAGCTCATCCTGCCTGCCCGGAAATTCCTTCAGGTATTCATGCAGCCAAACAGCGTGATTGCGCGAGGTTGATAGTTTGTCGCCCTCTAAGTTTAAAAACTCGTTGGCGGGTACATTTTGCGGTAAAATGTACTCGCCATGAGCGTGCAGTATCGATGGGAAAATAATACAGTGAAACACAATATTATCCTTACCAATAAAATGCAGCAAACAGGCATTATCCTGCTCATCGGCTTGTTTTTTCCAGTATAATTTCCAATCCCTATTATTATCAATGGCCCATTGCTTGGTGGCCGAGATATAGCCTATCGGTGCATCCATCCATACATATAGCTTTTTGCCCTTAGCTTCTTCCAGTGGCACATCAATACCCCAGTCCAAATCGCGGGTCATAGAACGTGGCTGCAGTCCCGATTTTAGCCACGATTTACATTGGCCAAATACGTTGGTTTTCCAATCGCCTTCCTTGGTATCTATCCATTGCTCCAGCCAGGGCTGGTATTTATCCAAAGGCAGGTACCAATGTTTAGTTGGCTTTAAAATGGGGGTTTTACCACTGAGGGTTGATACCGGGTTAATCAGGTCGGTTGGGTTTAATGATGTACCGCAACGCTCGCACTGATCGCCATAGGCATTTTCATTGTGGCAGTTTGGGCAGGTGCCGGTAATGTACCTGTCTGCTAAAAATTGCTGGTAATCCTCGTCGTAATACTGCTCGCTGAATTTTTCAACAAACTCGTCCTTTTCGTAAAGGTTCAGGAAAAACTCCTGCGATAAATCATGATGTATAGACGATGATGTACGGTGGTAAATATCAAACGCAATCCCAAACTCTTCAAAGCTTTCTTTTATCTGGGTGTGGTACTTATCTATAATAGCCTGGGGGGTAGTGCCTTCTTTTTTTGCCTTAATGGTAATGGCGGCACCGTGTTCGTCAGATCCGCAAACGTATAACACATCCTTTTTTTTGAGCCTCAGGTGCCTTACAAAAATATCGGCCGGCAGGTAAGCACCCGCCAGGTGGCCAATGTGTAAAGGACCATTGGCGTAAGGCAATGCAGAAGTAACCGTATATCTTTTATATTTGTTGAGTTGTGACATGAATAAGCGACGTTATAAATAATTTGCAAAGATAGGTTTTTAGTCGGGAAGTCCGAAAGACGGGAAAGTCAGGAAAGTCCGAAAGATAGAAAGCCTTTATTACATAAACATGAGTGAATCACTAACTAATTCTGAACATGCGGACCTGCCGACTTCGGATCTTTCAAACTCACCGACTTCCGGGCTTCCCGACTTCCCAACTTTCCAACTTCCTCCTTACTTAAAAAAAGGTGATAAAATTGCCATTGTATGCCCGGCAAAAAAACTGCCCAATCCAATGACAGACGCGGTTACCCTGTTACAATCATGGGGATTGGAAGTTATATTGGGTGAAACCGTAACAGCATCCTACCATCAATTTGCCGGCGATGATGAATTGCGTGCGAAAGACCTGCAACGTTTTATTGACGATAACAGCATTAAAGCCATCATAGCAGCGCGGGGCGGCTATGGCACCATCCGGATGATTGACAAAGTTGATTTTAGCCGGTTTGCCCAACAACCCAAATGGATCATCGGTTTTAGCGATATCACTGTATTACACACCCACCTGTTTGCCAATTACCACGCACAAACCATTCATGGGCAAATGCCGGTAAATATTCCCGATGCATCGGTACGGTCGCTAGATACGCTGCGAAAGACCTTATTTGGCGAACAACTGGCTTACGAATTTACATCGCATGCCGCCAATCGCGCTGGCGATAGCAGCGGCATCCTTATCGGCGGCAATTTGTCGTTACTTGTAGCGGTATCGGGCTCGGTATCTGATATTGATTACACAGGAAAAGTGTTATTCATTGAAGATGTAGGCGAATATCTTTACAGCATCGACCGTATGCTGCGCTGCCTTGACAGGGCAGGCAAGCTCAAAAGCCTGGCAGGCCTGGTGGTTGGCGGGTTTACCGATGTAAAAGATAACGATATTCCCTTTGGCCAAACCGTACCCGAAATTATTATGGATATTGTACAGCGCTACAATTATCCTGTTTGTTTTGATTTCCCGGCAGGACATATACCCGATAACTGCAGCCTTATATTTGGCCGCAACGTAACCCTGAGTGTAGGGAAGCAACACAGCCATTTGAAATTTGTTTAACACCCGCGGATCATAACAGGCAATCAAAACTAAAACACCATTTTAATCATTAGTACATGGCATTATTTAGCAATTTAAGCAATTACAAAAACTTCGGACTTTTAATTATCCGTGTGGGTTTGGGCGTTATGTTTATTTACCACGGTTACCCTAAACTGATGGGAGGCCCTAAGGAATGGACCGAGCTTGGCGGATCAATGAAATATATTGGCATTCACTTTTTACCCATGGTGTGGGGCTTACTGGCAGCCGTTACCGAACTGCTGGGCGGGTTTCTGCTTATTATCGGGCTTGCATTCCGCCCGGTATGTATTTTATTGTTTATCAACCTGGTTATAGCTGCGCTAATGCATTTGCGCACCGGCGGCGGCCTGGGCGAAGCGGCTCATGCTATTGAAGACGCCATAGTATTTGCCGGCTTAATATTTATAGGCCCGGGTAAATATAGTGTGGATAAAAAGTAGCCCCGAATTAGCAAGCGGGCCTCAAACAACGTCGTGCTTACTAATTTACTGATTCAGATAGTTGCCGAGGGCCGCTAAGAATGCTTCGTCAATATCATCATCTTTGTGATCTGTAAAAAATGCTTTTACTTTATCCGCATCTGCAGCAAAAACTTGCTTAATGGCTTTATTTTTTAAGCTTATTTTTTGTGGTGCCGGTGTTTTAGCATCAACTACATAATAAGCAGGTTCATCAACATACTCATCATATTTGTTGCCGCTTGATGATATACCATCGTTCTTATAATCGGCTTTTATAAACCTGGTTTTGGTAAACTTATATATTTTATACTTGCTCCCGGTTGCCAATACTTCGCAATAGTGCGTGGCATCAATTGCGGGCACGTATTCAAAAGCCATAGCCTTATCTGCCTTATTGTAAACCACAAAGTTTTTTACATGTTCTTTATCAACGGCAATGGCGGTTTGTTTATCCTGGCTCAGTAGTAATGCGCCCTCTATTTTATCATAATTAAATGTATAATTTTCGCTGTTAACTGTATTTCCTTTGTTGTCGGTAACGTAACCTTTAACCCAGGTGTCAAATAAATACCTGCTGCCCTTGGTACCTTCATTGTTAACCAGGTTATAGGCCATCCCTGTACCAGACATGATCCCCGTAGATGAAATGCTGTTTGTGCCTGTCTGCGCTTTTAAAACGTCGCATGTTATCATGAACAACACGAGCGCTGCTATATGTTTTATTTTCATTTTAAACCGGTAAAATTTTTATTTAAATTATAATAAAAAAGACCATTAGGTTTTATGCTAACGGTCTTTTTAAAAATATATTCCTTTCCGATTTGCTAATTCAAGGAATCGGCAAGGTTGCTCAGGAAGGTATCGTTAATATCATCATCAGCATGATCGCTGAAATACGCTTTTACTTTATCAGCATCGGCAGCGAAAATCTGTTTGATGGCTTTTGCTTTCAAAGATATTTTTTGCAAAGCCGAAGTTTTAACATTAAGCACGTAATAAGTTGGCTCGTCAACGTACTCGTCATAATGGTTCCCGGTTGATGTCATACCATCGGTTTTAAAATCCGACTTCACAAAGGTTGTTTTGGTAAATTTGTAAACTTTGTATTTGCTACCATCTGATAATACCTGGCTGTAATGGGTGGGATTAATAGCAGTTACCAAAGTATAGGTTTCCGGCTGATCGAGTTTGTTATAAATTGTAAAGCTTTGTATCTGGTCGCGGTCAACATCAACAGCTGCGCGTTTATCCTGGGTTAATAACAACGATCCATTGATCTTGTCATAGTTATAGGCAAAATTGTCGTTTTTAACTGTAGCACCGGTTTTGTCAACCACATAGCCTTTAGCCCAGCCATCGCCAACTAAATAGCGGCTACCCTTGGTATCCTCCTTGCGACTGATATTAAATAAATTACCACCGCCAGCCGATGAAACATTGAAGAAAGAATAACCCTGAGTAGTGTTAACTCCACCTGCAGAGTTGACAATTTTATCAGGATCACCAGGCGTCATTTCTTTAACGCCCGATTTTCCGGGCTTAAGCACTACTACAATGTTGTTATCTTTTGCTAATACTTTTTCGTCTTTATAACCCTTCGCGCTCACTACTATTTGTTCGTTTGCACTTTTAACCGGCAAAGTGAAAAACCCAAGTGAATCTGTATAGGTTACCGTTTTTGTATCAGACTCCTGCACTAATGCAGATCGCACCGCTTCGCCTTTTTCGTTTTTTACCGTGCCCGAGGCTGTTATTGATTGTGCTACTGAAAACTTAGCAGTCGCTATAAGTAAAACTGCAAAGGCAATATTCTTTTTCATCGTAATATGTTTATACTAAGCTACTAATAAGATTTTAATAATAATAGTAAAATAAAATAAAAGACCGCCCATTGCTGAGCGGTCTTTTTTAAAAACTGAAGATCCAGTTAAACTATAAAGCAAATATTGCTTATGTTTTACTAACCCCTATCGAGCATATTCATCGATAATTGCTCTCGAAGCAGTGGTAAAGTAAAACCTGAATAGTTTTAACGACTGCGCATAAGTATAAACCCCGTTTGGATCAAAAGGTGTAGTGTGATAATTTGCCGGTAAAAAGAACGGACCAGTCGCCAACACCACGCCTCCGGGTGTAAACAGATCTGCTATATCTGATCCATAAAATTTAATTACAAATTTTGAATAGGTAGCAGAAGCACCGGTTCCTGTTTTAACAAAAGTCACGTCATAACGAGGTGCTGTATAATAAGAGGTAGTTACAGTAAACTCCTGAGGGCTAATAGGGTTAAAAATAGAAGTCCCTTTATTAACTCGTTTTGAAGAAGGGGCTGACGCTGTACTATCCGCTTGCTCCCACCTGGTATAATAATGGGTATAGGGGCCGGCAAAGTCATTACCAATGAAGTGAAAATAATGGATATTAAAGTTAGCACTCAAAGCTACGCCACTCCCGCTGGCACTGGCAATTTTTACCGGCAACATATAGCTGGCGGCCGGATCCATTTTATTTTTATTAAACTTAACTGTTATAATCGCAGTTCGTGTACCGGCTTTAATCGTTGTTGTAGTTGCAGATAACGAGTAAGCTGCGGTTGGAACAGCGATGTAAGGGATATTTGGCAATACAGCAGGATTGGCTGTATTATAAGCATCAACAAGCGAATTATCAACGGCTAATGTAACTACTACATCCGACGACGGAGCATATTGGCCAGTGATATTAATATAAAAATCTCTGCTAACAAAACCATCGGCATCCTGTCCGTCCGTTATAGCATCCGCACTAAAATACGGTATCCCGCTATGGGGCAACTCGGCAAAGGTACCGATATTTGATAAATCCACGTTTGGCTTGTCTTTTAAACAAGACGAAAGCGAGACGGTAAGGACTCCTAATAATATGATTAATTTTTTCATTTCTTTCTGTTTTATTATTTATTTATTAAACATAAGCGGATAGCTTACTTCATCCAGAATATCTTAGAAGTAAACAAATCATTACCGCCACCACCCGCAGGCACGTTGGCACTATTCAATGTGGTTTCGTTTATTGGGTAAGGCAAACGGTACGGGATATGTGTTACCGTAACGCCAGGGTATTTTGATACCGGTAAATCTGTTGGGATACCCAACCTTCTCCAATCGCTATATGACTCTAATGGATCAACTGAGTTCATTGCTGCCCATTTTTGAGTAATTATCAGTTTGATCTTATCTGTCGCAACAGCATAGTTTGTCGATGCATTGTTCTGGCTTGTATAGTCTGCTGCTCCCGGAGCTCCCAAAAAGGTAAAGGATGCTGCAACCGCAGATTTATACATTGTTGCTGCCGAGCCTGCAAGATAGCCACGCTCTATTGCCTCTGCCTGTAAAAATAAGCTCTCAGAAGCAGGTAAAAGTACAGCTGCCTGCCCAGGACCTTTTTGCACGCCAGCAGATGTAAAGCCGGTTCCCAAAATAGCAGAAATTACTGTATTTGATTCGCCATTGCCATTAACACTGCCGTAATCTCTACCTTTAATTTTCGAAAGGTCATTTATTGGGGCTGCATATTTGACAGCTTCAACACCTTGCGGGCAATATACATAGTTACCACGGGGATCATTATTATTTCTGAAAAAATTAACACCGTAGCTATTTGCACGCCAGTAAACGGTGTTAGCACCATTTGCACCTGTTGCAGTTGCAACTACATCGAAGTAAAAAGGATTCTCCTGTGCATCAGATGCATTTGAATAACCTGGATTTACTGCTGCGTCAATCGACAAAAAGTCAGAAGCCTTATAGGTTTTATCAGCTTGGTTAGCGGGAACGTTGGGATTTATTGCCAAAGCCGATTTCACCGCGCTACCCCCTATACCGCCTTCTGTTTGGCGCATTAAAAGCTTTAGTTTTAATGTGTTTGCAAACATAGTCCATTTGGCCATATCGCCGCCAAACACCACGTCATAATTACCTGGGCTTGTTGCTTTATCTGCATTAGCATTGATGATGGCTATCGCAGAGTCGCATTTAGCAGTTATACTTTTATAGATTGTTTGAGCATCATCATATTTATATGAAAATGTGCTGTTTACAATTAAAGCTTGTGAATAAGGAACACCATTGTACAAATCCACCAAACGTTGATATACGTATGATTCCATGATCATCGCAATGGCCCTGTAATTAGCCTGTACAGGATCATTACCTACAGTTTTTAATAACAGGTTATAGTTTGACAAATTTAAATAAGCATTATCGAAGTTACCCGTAAAGTTACTACTCGTGATCTGGTAAATTACGTAAGTTGTACTTGGTGTAAAGCCTCCGCTTTGTGTCCAGTAGCCCATCCAGTTTTCCAAAACATCAGCATTGCCACCCTGTACCAAATTCGCGGTAGCAGCCAATGATGAACTTAATGAATATTTAGCAGGTGCAGACGTTGGTGAGTTAGGGTTTACATCATTAACATTAAATGTTCCTTTCTGACAGCCTACAATACCTGTTAAGAGCACAGCCGTGAAAAATAAGCCTAAGCTAACTTTTCGCTTAAATATTGTTTTCGTTTTCATTTTTTCTATCAATTTCTTTGTTAAAAAGTTACAGCTAAAGTGCCGCTGATTATTCTGGTTGGCGGAGCCTGGTTTAAAGTTGTTCTACCAACTGCGTTGCTGGTATCATCGTTAAACTCTGGGTCGGTAAATTTATTGGTTGACGGACGGAACATTAACAGGTTACGACCAGAAACCGCTACGTTAACATTTTTAATAAATTTAACATCTCTTAACCATGCCTTAGGAAAGTTGTAGTTTAATGAAGCTTCGCGTAATTTCCATGCAGCTGCACTAATCACATAGTTAGCGTCAACACCTAACCATGTAGTTGGGAAGAAGTTGTAGTTGCCATCTTGTGTAAGGATGTTTGTGTTATCAACATATTTTCCGCTTGCATCTTTATAAACCGAGTTAGGGAATACAAAGCGCTGACGACCGGTAAGTGTGGTAGTAACACCGTTACCCGAGTGATCAAGCGTACTGCCGATAGCATTAAAGATCTTGTAACCACTTCTGTAATCAATAGTAAGGTTTAAAGTAAAGCCTTTGTAGCTTAGTGATGATGTAAAGCCTAACAGATCTGTTGGGTTAACATTGCCCAACGGCTGTGTTGCCGAAGCCCTTACCGGTAAACCAGTGGTGGCATCAACAATAACTTTGCCTGTTGCAGGGTCTCTGTTCCAGTCATAGCCTTTAATCTGGGCATATGGCAAGTTTTTCACAGCGAAAGTATTACCGCCTAATGAAAGCTCATTTACACCCGATACTATACTGATAACTTTGCTGCTTTGTTTGGTATAGTTAACACCTAAAGTCCATTTAACAGCTTGTGAGCTGATAACGGTACCATGCAAATCAAGCTCTAAACCTTTGTTTTCGGAGTTGGCGGCATTTAATAACGCCGAGGTAAAGCCCGATGCACGCGAAATTTGTGCGGTTACTATACCATCTTTAGTGGTTGATTTGTAGGCAGAAGCTGTTAAAGTTAAGCGGTCTTTTAAGAACCCTAAATCCAAACCAACTTCATCTTCAGTAACCGTTTCTGGTTTAATATCAGGGTTGGCAATTGTACCGCTTAGCGAGTAGCCAGAAATGCCTGTGCTACTGTAAGGGAAACCTCCAGCTAAACCAACAGTTGGGATGGTGCGGTAAGCACCGAACGCAATGTACTGTGAGCCACCTGACAATGCCGAAGCGTTACCTGTTTTTGAGTGTGCATAACGTACTTTAACAAAGTTAAGGTAGTCGTTATTAGCAATGTCCTTAAATATCTCGCTTAGTACAACACTACCGTCAATGTCATAATAACCTATATATTTATTTTTCGAAGATAACCTCGAATCTAAATCCGTCCGGTATGATCCATGAATGAACGCATAGCTTTTGTAGCCTAAAGTAGCAGTACCGAAGTATCCTAACTTACGCGCCTGAAGTGAGTATTCGCTCAAACTTGGAACCGATGAAAGGTTTTGAGTGTTGTAGGGTAAAAAGTTAATCGAACCTTGATTTACGGTAGTAGCGGTTACTTTGTTATCCAAATAAGCTACACCTAAAGTGCCGTCGATTTTAAAATCAGCTGGAAGTTTAAAGTTGTAGTTGGCAAGGAAGTCTGAGCTAAATAACAAATTGGTATAGTCGCTTGTTCCGTATGAAGGCAATAAATCATTTGCGGCATATTTATGCCCGGCACCGTCATTTTCTACAGTATCTAACCCACCTGAGTTGTTAGGATAGATCATAGTTTCGGCATTCTTGGTAAAATCGCTGTAAGTTCTGCCGGCATCCTTAGCCTCAGATCTGCCGCTTGTGTTATCAAGAGATGTACGATAAGATAAGGTCAAAAACTTGGCTACTTTTAAATTCGCCTGCAAGTTTGCCTGAATATGGTTTTCAACCAGTGTATATCTTGATTCGTTGATTATTTGACCAGGACTGATGTAATAATCATTATAGTAAGTATCAGGGTTGCCATATTTACTTGTTGGATCCCTTAAATCTTTAACCGGAATGTTAACAGGTGATTCGATCAAGTCATTATAGACAGCACCTGTATTGGTTTGATTTTTTGTTAAATAAGTGTACGCAACCGAATAGGAGGTGGAAAACGCCCCATATTTTTTATCCCCACCTACACGGAATACATCCCTGCGACCTTCATCTTTAGGCATAATTGATTTACTGTGCAAATCCTGGCCTGACATGTAAAAGCTGCCGTTTTCTTCACCTGATGTGAAGTTAAAATTGTGTTGGGTAGTAATACCAGTGTCAAAAAAGTCTTTCTTTTGATTTTTAACAGCCGAATAGGGAACTAATTCAGATGAACCATCTGGCAGTGGCCGGCCAATAGGTACCAACTTGCCATTAAATTCCGGGCCATAGCTTTGGTTCTCATAAGGGTAGTAATTGTAGTGTCCATCAATTTCATCAACAAATTTTGAAAAATCGAAAACTTCACCTTCACCACCATTAGCACCAAAACGGGTTTGGTACTCAGGTATGTAAGAAACCTTTTCAATTTGGTAAGTAGAAGACACTGTTAAAGCAGAAGTTCCCTTGGCGCCGTGTTTGGTTGTAATTACGATAACACCGTTGGATGCATCAGAACCGTAAACCGCAGATGCCGATGATCCTTTCAATACAGTTGTTTCGGCGATATCTTCAGGATTCAGCGTACTGATATCGCTATAGAAGATAGAACCGTCAACTACGTAAAGTGGCTGGTTGTTACCAATCAATGACCTGTTACCACGTAAAGTGACACGAGTAGGCGCAAATAAACCGTTGTTGGTGGTTGTAACCTGCAAACCAGAAACCTTACCGGTTAAGCCATTGGTTACGCTGATTGGCTTTGCCTGGGTAATATCTTTGCCCGTTACTTTCGAAGTAGAGTACCCTACCGAAATAGCCTGCCTTTGGATACCCAACGCTGTTACTACAACCTCGTTCAACTGGCTGTTGGCGCTCAAAAGCACAACTTCAATTGTACTTTTTGTACCAACGGCCACATCCTGGGTGTTATAACCAATAAAAGAGAAAGAAAGTACCGCGCCCGGAGATACGCTTAGAGAGAATTTACCGGCAGCGTTGGTTTGCGTACCGCTTGAAGTTCCCTTGATTTTCACTGATACTCCCGGAATGGGTAAGCCATCGTCTTTGGCCGTAACCGTACCAGTAACTGTACGGTTTTGTGCGTGCACCTGTGTTAGGCATAACAACAGAAAGCACAAACTTGCTAGTAGAAGTTTTTTCATTTTGTTAATAATAAGATCAGTTAATAGTTAATTAATGTTAAAAGTAATGTTACATTATCAAAAAGTCAAGTAAAATCTTTAAAAAGATGACTTTTTTTTAAAAAAAGCATCTTTAATAATAAATATTAATAATTTTAGTACTATGTATTGCATAATACAATCTTAAACATATATCTTTGTATTATGATCGTCGAAAACACACAAACCCAAATGAGGAAGGGCATACTGGAGTACTGCATCCTATCCATCATAGCCAAGGGCGAAACATATGCTTCAGACATAATTGCTGAGCTAAAGAAAGCCCAACTGCTTGTAGTTGAGGGTACTCTGTACCCGCTATTAACCCGTTTAAAAAACAATGGACTGCTCACTTACAACTGGGTCGAGTCGATTTCAGGACCACCCCGAAAGTATTATGTACTGTCAGACGAGGGCCGGAATGTGCTGGAACAGCTGGATAAAACCTGGCAGGAATTGGTTTATGCTGTGCAAACGGCCATTGGAGACAGAAAATAAAAAAACCTGAAATTATTACCCATCATGAACAAAACTATCATCATCAACATAAATGGCATCGTTTTTCACATCGAAGAGGATGCTTATGACGTACTTAAACTTTACATGACAGATGTAAAACGTCATTTTTCAACCTCGGCCGATAGCCTGGAGATAACAACCGACATCGAAAACCGCATTGCCGAAATGTTTAACGAAATTTTAGCAAGCCAAAGCAAGCAAGTCATTGTTGAGCAGGACGTAAAGCTTGTAATTGAGCAAATGGGCTCGGTTGAGGACTTTGAATCGGCCGAAAACGATGCAAAAGCGCCCGGAAACACCTCCTATGCCTATAACACCGAACGTCGCCGGCTTTTTCGCGATCCGGACGATCACCTGGTGAGCGGTGTTGCCGCAGGCATTGCCAATTATTTTGATATCCCGGCCGTTTGGATCAGGCTGGCCTTTGTAATTTTCCTTTGTGTGGCAGGCAGCGGCTTCTTCTTGTATGTTATATTGTGGATGGTGATCCCGAAAGCCGTTAGCCGTGCCGACAGGATGGCTATGAAAGGCGAGAAACAAGACCTGAAAGGTTTTAAAAAGAGTTTCGAGGAAGAACTGAGCTCCGTTAAAGAAAACCTGCACAACTTTCAGCACGAGGCCAGGCCATTTGTTTACAAAACCCGCGATTTCATTGGCGATTTTTTTGACCACCTTGGCGTGTTTTTACGGGGTGCCAGTAGCTTGCTTGGTAAAATAATAGCCGGTGGTATATTATTGGGCTGTTTTGGCCTTGCTATTGCACTTATTGTGGTTGTTATTATGTTTTTAGCGTTCGGCAAAACAGATATCTACCATATATTTCCGTTCAATATAGTTAACCATAATACCAATCTTGTATTTATAGCAGGCGGCTTTTTATTACTGGCTATCCCTTTAACCGCCATTATATTACTCATTATTGGCTTTCTGTTCCGTAACGCATCATTCAACCGCTCGGTTGGCACCACTTTATTATGTGTATGGCTGGCCGCGCTTGGCGCAGTAGTATATTACGGTGTAAGGGCATCTGTTGATTTTAGGGAAGGCGCAAGGCTAAACACCACCATTAACATTAAAGCCCCGGCAAACAACACCTATTACCTGCAGCTTAACGATGCCAAATACCTGAGCAACGAGGATAGCACCCGCCTGCGCATAAAAGAGCGTTTTAACGGCATGGTTATTTTAGATGACGACTTTAATGGCAACGAAGAGATGGACGGCCCGAACCGCGTAAGCATCGATATTGAAAAAAGCGATGTAGCACAACCTGTTTTGGTTGAATCATTCACCGCCCGCGGCCGCGATTATGAGGATGCGCTTACCAATACAAAAAATATTACCTACCGCTTTATCCAAAAAGACTCGGTGTTGAAATTTGATCGTCACCTGGAAAGGACCGCCGGTACGCTGTGGCGCGGGCAGGAGCTGCACCTTACCTTAAAGGTACCCTTGAACTCCAAGCTGGTTATTGATACCAGGCTGGATGTTAACATCGGTTTTAATCCTTATGATTGCCAGCAAAGCAACAAACCGATTAATCCGCTTGGCGCAAAATTTATCATGAAAGAAAACGGCATCGAGTGCGACATTCCGCCGGTACCGCAGGCCACTATCGACAGCCTGAGAAGGCAGGAGGTAGCCGATAGCCTTAAAAATGCAAATCAGCAATAAAACCACATCGTTGTATAACATAAAATGCGATCAGTTGTAAAATATATAAGCCTGCTATTATTTAGCGGGCTTATTATTGCTTTTTACTGCCTTACATTTAACCAAAGCCCGCCACCTGCCGTTAAACCAAATCCATTTGTTACTGCGCCAACCCAACCCGGTAGCAGCCAGCCAATAGGCCAGGCCGTTATCATAAATATTGCTAAAAATTTATTCCCTGCGTTAAAAAGTTTAATTTCTCTGTAACCAAAGTACCCTATTGTGCATCTTAATACCAAAAGACACAAAAATTACAGATCAGGCCCTGGCGAAGGCGCTTACCCTTTGGCCAGCCTTAAACTGACATACACTATGAATAAAAAGCTTATATCAAATAACTACTAAACACACTTAAGGCTACCGCCAAAACAGCTAAAAACTTATTTACAAATTTTAAAAGGAGTTATTTTCCTTAACGGCATTGTATTGCCCAAACTTTTTAACAACACAATAATGAAAACTAAAATCAACCATATATTATACACACTCCTGCTTGTAGTTATCAGCTGGAGCGCGTCCTTTGCCCAAACCGGCAATACGGGTGCCGCCAAAGTATCAGGTTCGCTGGTAAATGACCAGGGCAAACCGCTTGACTATGCCAGCGTAAGCATCATCAAAGCAACCGACTCCACCATAGTTAAAGGCGCTTTAAGTAACGATAATGGCGTTTACTCCTTTGACAAAATACCCGCAGGTAAATACCTGGTAAAGGCCACCGTTGTAGGTTATGTAAAAGCGATGAGCAAACCTTTTACCGTTACCGAAGGCTCAACCAAGGTTGAAGTGCCCGTTTTAAACATGCAGCCCGGCAATACCACTTTAAAAACGGTTACCGTTACCGCCGCCAAACCGCTTGTTGAACGCAAAATTGACCGCACCGTAATGAATGTAGAAGGCAGCGTACTCGCCGCCGGCAACACCGCCATGGAAATTTTGGCACGGGCCCCCGGCGTAACTGTGGATAAAGACGATAACATCAGCCTTAAAGGCAAACAGGGTGTAACCGTAATGATAAATGATAAGCTTACCTACCTTACCGCCGCGCAACTGGCTACCCTGTTACGCTCAACCGACGGCAACACCATTAAATCTATCGAAATTATTACCAACCCATCGGCCAAATATGATGCCGCGGGTAACTCGGGTATCATCAACATTAAATTAAAAAAGAATGCCCAGTCGGGCACCAATGGCAGTATTACGGCCGGCGTGGCCAAAGGCAGGTATTGGAGAGATAACAGCAGCCTTAACCTTAACCATAAGGATGGCAACCTGAATGTGTTTGGCACTTTTAGCCGCGGCGACAGCAAACGCGCGCACGACTTACTGCTCGACCGCGTGGTGAGCAACGCCCAGGGGGTTACCAACTATTTTAACCAGCAGTCATTTATGCCCGATGCCAATCATTATAATAATTACCGCATTGGCGCCGACTACGACCTTACCCCCAAACATACCATTGGCTTTGTGGTAAGCGGCTATTCAAATACCGAAAACAACCACAACAGCACATCTACTATAATAGGCACCAAATATGGCGCTGCCGATTCATCGCTGCGCACCAATTCAATTTTTGAGCAGGCCTACAAAAACATAGCCGTTAACCTTAACGACAGGCTTAAAATTGACACCAGCGGCCAGGAACTAAGCTTCGACCTTGATTACTCTAAATTTAACAACAGCAACAACGCGCAATACACTACCGATTATTTTTTAGCCGATGGCAGCCCGCAGCGCCCGTCGCAGTTATTGCGTAACCAAAGCCCGTCAACCATTACCATATATACTGCCAAGGTTGATTATACCAAACCGCTTACCAAAACCATAAAACTGGAAGCCGGCGCCAAATACAGCAATGTTAAAACTGATAACGATTTAAGGGCCCAGATTGATAGCAGCGGCGTATATATTAACGATAAAGGCCGCAGCAACCACTTTATTTACGACGAGAAAATTGAAGCCGGCTACCTTAACCTGAACAAGCAGTTCAAAAAAACATCTATACAGGTGGGCCTGCGTGCCGAGCATACCCAATCAAACGGTAACCTTATTGGCAGCACGCCGGTAAACCGCAGCTACCTTAACTTTTTCCCAAGCGCGTTTATTAACCACACTATCAATGATAAAAACGAAGTAAGCCTGTCATACAGCCGCCGTATTGATAGGCCGGGTTATGATGCGCTTAACCCCTTCATTTTTTATCTCGATCCGTATACCTTTCAAAAAGGTAATGCCTTCCTTAACCCGCAGTATACCCAAAACTTCGAGTTTAACTATACCTATAATAAAACCATTAATATTAGCCTGGGCTACAGCCGCACCACAGATGCAATTACCGAGCTGATTTTAACCGAAGGCGAAAAAACATTTCAAACCAATAAAAACCTGCAAACGCAAACAGGCTACAATGCCAACATTAACACCCCCTTCACTATTACCAAATGGTGGGAAGGCAATATCAACGTAACAGCCTTTTACCTCGGCTTTAAATCCGATTCGCTTGCTGGCTTCAACTTCAACAATGGCCAGTGGGCATACCAGGCACGTACAACCCAAACCTTTAAGTTTGCCGGCGCCCGGTTAGAGGTCATGGGCGATTACCAATCCAGGTTAACCTACGGCATTTATAAAATAAGGCCCCGTTACTCGGTCGATCTTGGCCTCAGCAAATCCTTCTATAATAAAAAGCTGAATGTTAAAGTGGCCTGCGACGATGTATTTAACATCCGCCGCAATAACCTAAGCAGCAACGAGCTTGGCAACAACTTCGATATCAGGCAACGAAACGACTCGAGGGTAGGCCGGCTTACCCTTACCTACAACTTTGGCAACAACTCCATCAAAGTACGCCAGCACCGCAGCGGCGCCGACGATGAAAAAGGCAGGGTGAAAGGCAATAATTAAGTGGGCGGTTTGCAGTGGGCAGCAGGCAGTTGGCAGTTGGCAGTGGGCAGTTGGCAGTTGGCAAATACCAATAAAAAAGGTTCGTTTGAATTAGGCAACCGAACCTTTTTTATGAAGCGCCGCGCCGTTGTTGGGGTTATAACACAGGTGTCCGGAAGAAATAAATTGAGGGCATGCGCCATTCCTTCCCCGGGGAAGGGCCAATGCTGTTAAGTTAAGAAAAACAGGAGGACAAATAATATCGAACACCGAATTTGGAATGTCTAACGCCGAAGATTCTCCTTCATTATTCGATATCGGGCATTCGGTGTTCCATATAAATCAATCTTTACCTTATTAATAGCATTTGGGCAGAAGGCAGAAGCAGGCGATTCCGGTTCCGCCGGCATACAACTCCCCCACCACCCACCAATGAACCAGTGAACCAATAAGCCTCCTGCTAATCCACCAATAAACTAATGAACCAGTGAACTAATGAACCAAAACTAACCCACCATCCCACCAATGAACTAATGAACCAGTGAACCAATGAACCAACTAAGTAATGAACCAGTGAACCAATAAACGCCCTCCTAACCCACCATCCCACCAATGAACTAATGAACCAGTGAACCAATGAACCAGTGAACTAATGACCGATTCCCTTTTTTGACTTTTGAATTTTAACTTTTGAATTTAAAATGTCGTTGCCTGCGGCCCGTGCTGTACGTTCATACGCACACAGGCATTAAGCGCCGGGCCGGTATCCACTTCCATCACTAACGTGGGCTGCGGGGATAGATTGTTGATTTGTGCTACAAATGAGCGTTGCGATTTGCATGGGGCCGGCTGTGCTTCACATTAAGTCAAAAGTGACCGAACACGCGGACAACCACACAACACTTGCGCTAAAATAGGGGCCTATGCCTAAGCTTATACAAAGCACAAGCTTAGGCATAGGCCTTGTGAGCTACGCTATCTGTCTTAAGTAGCATAGGGTTATGCGGTTTCTCAAATATTTTTTCTTATTTTTCCAATATCATAACCTAATATGAGCGACTGGAAAAATCTTCAAGAATTATTAATCAAGTTCCGAGACGAACGTGATTGGGCACAATTTCACAATCCAAAAGACCTTGCTTTAGCATTGTCAATTGAAGCCGCAGAGTTGAATGAACTATATCTTTGGAAGGATGCTGAAACTGCCGATATTGAAAAAGTAAAGGAAGAACTTGCCGATGTTATAAGTTATTCTTTACTTATCGCAGATAAATATGGTTTTGACATAAGCGAAATTGTAGCCGACAAGATTAAGAAAAATGAAATTAAATATCCTGTCAGCAAGGCAAAAGGGTCTTCAAAAAAGTATCGGGAATTATAATATGCCTATACCACATAATATAAGTAAAGATCATTTACTAAAGGCAATAAATAAAATTGACAATGAAGGAATCCCCAAGGGTGCCGATTCCCAATATTACGACGTATTATTTTCAGATAAGTTGTACCCGCCCAAGCTAATTGTATCATACGCTAATTTTTTTGCGAATGGTGTTAACTTAGATCGAGATTCATTTGCCGGGGGACTAAACACACCTTGCTTTAAATTGCTTGAAGAAAATGGGTTTAAAATTATCCCAAAACAAATTGCTAATCTTATGAGAAAAATCAAGCTATATGATATTCATGGTGTGAGCGCATCATCAAATTATAAGTCGCTTATAACAAATGATCATAAATATTTTTATTGGGATAATAAGAAGTTTTCCAACTATGAACTTGGAGATATTGTGTTCTGGGTAAATCGACTTTCTAGAGAGATATTGTTTACTGAAATCGACAAGAAGGATATAATACCAACGTTCGATAACGGCAGAAATACAATTAATGATGACGAATATGTGGTTTTTGCCAATGCAAATGAGGGACAATTTGAATTATTTTATAGATTTAAAATACTAAAAAAAACAACAATCCCCTTGGATTGGAATTACAAGGATCCATCTACATTTGCCAGTCAAACAATGGCTCTCATATTATTTGAAGAAGGTGTCAGAAAGCAGGAAGGACGGATAAGCAAAATAACTGATCTTATGAAACTCTTTTCTTCCGGAGAAGCATATGATCTTTTATATAAGGCAAAAAATATACTGGAAAGTAACATGGTTCTAAAGAATCCATCAGTTACAATACCCACCGAGAGAAATCAGAAATCCCCAAAGGACATAATTCACATTCATGAATATTTAAATAATAAAGGCTTTCAATATAATTATGAGGAAATTGCCAACTTTTATTTGTCTTTGAAAACCAAACCATTTGTAATTCTTGCTGGAATTTCAGGAACAGGAAAAACCCAACTCCCGCGAATGTTCGCAGAGGCAATTAATATTAAAGACAACATCAGACAAGTCCCCGTGCGACCTGACTGGACCGACGGAAGTGATTTATTGGGATATACCTCGTTGGAAGGGAAATTTGTTCCAAAGGAACTAACAAACGCAATAAAGTCAGCTGCTGCTAAACCGGAAGAACCATTTTTCTTTATTCTCGACGAAATGAATTTGGCACGAGTTGAGCATTACTTTAGCGACTTTTTAAGTGTTATAGAAACGAGAGCCTGGGAAAACGGTAAAGGGACAAACATCAAAACACAAGCTTTTTTTAGCGATGATTTTTTCCGGCAAGATGATTTAATAAAGTTTAGAAACTTGACATGGCCAAAAAATTTGTATTTGATTGGTACGGTAAACATGGATGAAACTACCCATTCTTTTTCAAGAAAAGTATTAGATAGAGCCAATTCTATAGAGATGAATGATATAAATCTTGATTGGATTGAGGCTTCAAAAATATCGTCAAAAAGTATAACTAATGTTACGAATACATTTTTAGAGACTGAATTTTTAATATCAACAGATTTAACTGATTCAGACAAAAATTCGATAGCTGAAGAATTTGCTTTGCTGAAAAAAGTAAATGATATCTTACAAAATGCAGATTTACAATTTGCCTACCGCGTAAGGGATGAGGTTGCATTTTATCTCACCCTAAACAAGAAATATAAATTGATTGAAGATAAAAAAGCAATTGATTTTCAGTTGGTACAAAAGGTATTACCTCGTATACATGGCAGTTCAGAACGAATTCAAAAAGTACTGATTGATCTCCTGAATTTATTGGAGAACAAAGATTTTAAAAGTAACTCTTTTCAATACGTTGATTTTGAGCAGAAAGTTGATTTTGAAAATTTAAACTATACCCGATCTTCAAAAAAAATAGCATTTATGTTAAAACGTTTTGATGATGACCGTTTTACCTCATTTTGGCTTTGATAAATAATCAAACATATTATTTCACGTCTGAAGGTCGCGGGACTTTGGATTTACAGTTGGATAAGCCCGTAAAGCAGGTATACAGCAAAACATCCTCGATATCCGAAGTTCTATCAATTAAAGTTGAAGGGTTAGATAGCCAACAACCGTTAGAGCTTTTATATTTTTTTGAGTGGCAAAAAATTCAATACACATACATAATAGATGCAAGTTCCAATTTTAAAGCACCTTTTGAGCTTGTAATTAACAATAGAAGGGAAAATAAATCTAACCCAAGAAATGGTCTGCATTTGCTTACCGGAGTATTTTCCTTTAATGACCAGGTTGGAAGTACACAAATAGAGATAAAGGATGCTGAAAATAAATCCATATTTCTTCTTAAAACTGAAGTGTTTCCGCAAAAAATGGATTACAAATCAGATTATAAGGCGATGATGGGTGAAATTTCTCAAATCATTCAAAATCTGTCATATGCCTCACTGAAAGACACTTTTAGTAAGAGCAGAGCAAAACTAACAGGTAGGGCGACACAAACTGAATGGTGGAATATTTTAGATGTTCTGTTTGATCAAATGATTTTGAATTTATACATCATAAACCGGCAGCCTAAACATGACATTAAAAGGTACGAAGTAGTGTTACCTGTAGAAAAAGTTCGGCAAGCTTCAAAGAAAAATATAGAATGGTTTCGAAAAAATGGTCAGCACTGTAATCAAGATGGCATTGGACTAAATGTTAGCACAAAATCAGCGTTTACTCAAGCACTATCTTTAAAAAAATATGTTTCTTATGATACTTACGAAAATCGATTTATAAAATGGTCGGTGAAAAATATTATCGAACAACTTAGAATATACAAAAACTACATAACAAACTATTCAGATCTTTTAGACTATTCCCCCCTCTTATTAAAACTCAATCAATATCAAAGCAGGTTACAATCAATTATTCATGAAAATCCATTTAACGAGGTAACAGAGTTTGAAAATCGTTCATATTTTTCGACATCGCTTACACGTGGAGCGGGTTACAGAGATTTTATGCATATTTATTTGTTGCTTTTGCGAGGGTTAGAAATTGCTGATAACGATATTTTTAAAATTGAACAAAAGGATATTTCCACCTTATATGAGTACTGGTGTTTTTTAAAATTAGTTCAAATATTAAATGAGCAAAATGACTCTGAATTAAATTACCAGGACCTAATAAAAGTTAAGGCGAATAAATTCGTTGTTGAACTAAAAAAGGGGAATGAATCTAAGGTTACTTTTAAGAACAAGATAAATAATACGACAACAACTATTTACTTCAATAAAGAGTTTGGTAAAAAAGGTGGAAACGTATTTACTTTCAATCAGCGTCCCGATTACTCAATTGAATTCACAAAGTTGGGTTTTGAAAAATCATTTTGGTATCTATTTGATGCTAAATATCGATTTGACGAAAAATCAGATAATGAAATAAAATTTAACGTCCCACAAGATGCTATAGGGCAGTTGCACAGATACAGAGACGCGATTTTACATAGCAAACTAACAGATGCACCTTATCGATCCGCAGTCAAAAATTTAGGTGGTATAATTCTATATCCCTACCCTCTTTCGGAAAAGGAATTTAAGGCTAACGATTTTTATAAGAGCATTAAAGAAGTAAATATCGGTGCTTTACCTTTTTTACCGAGCAAGACAGGGTTAGTTAATAGTTTACTTAAAGATTTAATAAGTAAATTACCTGAAGAACATTTTGAACAATTCATAGAAATGGATCGTTCGGAATACTCAGAAAGTCAAAACCAATGGAGTGAATGGATAACAATTGGGACTATTCCTAAGAGCGACATTGAAAAAAGGAGAGAATTTATTTCTAACACAAATATATATCATGTCCCTTTTGTAAAGAATCTAAATTCCAAATTATACATGTCTAAATCATTATTGGTTTATGATTCTGTATCATCTGAGTCTAAATTATATCAGGTAAAAGATTGGGAAATTAACTCTGATCTTGAGTTAAAACAAAAAGGAGTCACCTGGGACTTACGTAGTCCAAATTATGTTGTTTTCAACTTAATACGTCCTAAGTCTATACAAGTCCCAACCAAAGTTGGTTCAATCAAAGGATATCGTTACACCACCCCTAAGGGGTTAAGCCGATATTTGGAAACAGGAGATAAAAACTATTTCTACTTAACTAACCCGAGTGCCGCCAGATTTATCGAAGAGGTTAAACTTTTAAATAAAAAATGTTCGGTTAAATGGAAAAATCACGAAAATGATCCATCTATGATAGAGATTTTAATTGATGACTTAAATATACTATCATCTGACATTTATCCCCCGTTGGTTTTTCGATTAGGGAATGAACCGATAAAACTTAATGACTTGCTGTCTAAATTAATTAAGATATAAGATTATTGTGGCGGAAACTAATTAATTCCCGCCACAATATTGTTTTATATGCCTGAAAGATCAAGGGCTGGATAATGCTCTTTAGCATAATCTACAAATGAATCCAATGAACCGTTATATTCTACAACAAAATCTACCAAATCTTCTTTTTTCTTACCGAATTCTTTTCTTATAGCTTTAATAATTGCCCGTCTTCTTCCATTTGCTAATGTGTTTATGAATATCGCCGGATTATTAACTTGTTTCTGACCATTTAATATCGCGGGTGATATATATTTCCCCGCAACGAAATTATTGTACCCTGAAGGGTAGCTTCTCGAAGGTGATATTATGTCCTTGGGTATCAATATAATTGGCTTACCTCTATAATCAGGAAGATCGAAGTCCGCCGTTCCCCACTGTGCGGCTGCGGCGTCATAATAATGAAAATGCACCGGTATAGTTGGAATATTGTGCTGTACACATTGATTCAATGTAAAGTCAGCGAAAATATTTCGACAAACGTTAGCAATCGTGTCTGACATGATATCCTGGCCGATACCCTTAACTAACAATAATACGTTATGAGCTTCATTTGTAATTTGTATCCCTTGCCTGGCAAATCTGTTATTTCTTAAAGCACCAAAAATTTGTACCGATCTCTCGTCGGATATAGCTCTTCCTTTATTTGCACCTGAATATCCTAAATGATATTCATTAGGCTCATGTAAATGTGATAAAAAAGCAAGGCCATTATGAGCATCGTTAGGCACAATAAAGTCCCTATTAAGCTTAACAAAAAACGCTTTAAGCTGTGAAAAGATATTATTAAAAATGGGAACTTGTCTGTTATTAGCAATTAGAAAAGGACAAATGAAAGCTAATAAATCTTCATCCAAGGGTATATCTAAAAACTCAACGATCTGATTTTGAGGAATATTGAAATGTTCTTTAAATGATGGCATAAAAATGTTTTAATACCCCTTTATAATTCGAGGCATGTGATAAAAATAATTGAATTAACAAATAACTTCATCACTGCATTATCCAGACAGTTTTTTAAGCAACACTGCTCCAGCATGAAAATAGTTTTTCATCATAACTTCTCATAATAGTACCGCCGACTAGCTCGGTGACTTAGATTATTATCGGTTTACCAAAAGCTTATATTCGAATTGGTGGCAAATATATTTGGTCGATAAGATTGATAATCCATTCATTCTTAACAACTTTCCCCTTCAATCCATATGCCAGCTATTCCCAATTGTTGTAAGGCGTCATTGTGACATGGATTATTACATAATGACTAATTAATTAACCATTATGTAATGTCTCCTAATATTTATTCAATAAAAATATTATTAAATATGCCGCTATGGCAGATTATACTCTTCCGTTAGCGCCTTTGTATTAATGTATGCCACCGCTGGCGTATTCGTGGCGCGTGTGCTCCGCTGATAGATAATCACCTCGATACAGCTTATCTTTTTTCAGTTCGATAGGCAAGTGGATCCCCCCCCCTTAGCGCAAGTGTTGTGCGGCTGCGTGTGGGAGGGTCACTTGTGACTTCTTTTAAACAAACACCTATCAAAGCACAGGTGGGCCAACGCTCAAACCGATTACTCAACACCTGCGCTAAAACGTTAGCAATTTGTAAAGCGTTTTAGCGTGTCAGCCTATGGCCGATGCTATCCTCCGCTGCTGTAAGTACCTGCACTGCCACATAGTATCAAAGTTTTTTCTGATGGTACGGTATTGCAAATTCAATGCATTGTATTAGCTATATTATTAACTAAAAATTTATAATAATTATATTATTCAATTATTATATCTTTAATCCGTTAATTTAATAAACCACCGGCGCAAGCCGATAAAAAAAACTAAACCTATGCGCAAAATTTTATTAGCCATTGGCTTACTCGTGATTGTTACGGGCTGCCAAAAAAACACATCACAATCTGTCCTTTCAAACTCACAAAATTTAGCCGGGCATTCAACCGAAGTTGATTCGTTAAAGGCGTATCTGTCTAAACTCACTTCTATCGATCCCAGTCAGATCAGCTATGAAGCCGACACCAAACAGTTTGTTGCTTTTGGGAAAAACCAAATTAGCTTTGATGACATAACAGCCCTTTATAACAAATGGCCAATAAACGTAAAGGCCAAAGGCTTATCAACCAATATGGTTGCGCCACCTGTTGACCCTTGCGGCGATTGTAGCGGAACTCCTCCTCCTGTTACACCCGCGCCTGCACCTACAGTTCCGCCCTATACAAACCCGGGCGATTCATTGCTCAGTTATTCTAATACCTTACTTACTTATAACTTAACATCCAAAACTATTAGTGATGATGGTACCATGAAGCCATTTTACACAGATGTTACCCAGGGCGCAGTAATAAGTTACAGCATTGCAGTAACCGGAAGCAGCGGCGGTACACTAAGCGGCACAACGCTTAACGTGCCTTACAACCAATCGCAAACTGTTAAGGTAACGGTTAAAATCTCGTTGCCTCATGACCCTGCAACAGGTAAGGTTTCCAAATTTACTTTGAACGCGACGCTTGAACTTTTTACGGGGAATATACTAACACCATCGGGCATTCCGGGATATGGAATTTCGATAACTGAAAAAAACGTAAAACCTACGGATATTTTTTCGACGCAAACATTTGATTTTACGCTGCCGGTAGCTTCGCCAAGCCTTAATGGAACACATTTTTGCATGTATTGGAATAATGCATCAAGCGGATCGAACGAAAAGGAAATTGCCGACCCTGTATATACAATAGCTGTACAGGGACTGCCTACCACTTCGGGCACTACTGTTACCGAACAAACAGGCCCGATAATATATTTGTACAGGATGTTTTCGGCACCAGCCGGTGAGCACTTTTATACCACTTCCAATGTGGAAAAAAGCCAGCTTTTAAATCAACCTCATCAGTACTTTGCCCCAAGCTTTTGGTCGTGGCTGTTTGGAAGCCAACACCCCAATAACTATTGGACACAAGAAGGAAACATAGGCCGTGTATACAACTACCAGGCTAAGGGTACAGTGCCGTTGTACCGCCTTTATAATGGTACCGAACATATGTTTACCATCAATCCCTCTGAACGGGATAATATTATATCAACGTTAGGCTATCATTCGGAAGGTATTTCGGGGTACGTTTATTCTACCCAGGTAGCCGGTAGTCAACCCATATATAGGTACCGTGGAACCAAGTCTGCAGGTCATTTCTTCACCACCAGTTATACTGAAATTAATGATGGCAGCGCCGCGGGTTTTGCGTACGAAGGTATAGCCTATTACGATTTGCCTTAATTAACACCGCTTACCAACAGTTTGTAAAAACTGTTTTAATAAAATTCACTTTGCGTTATCACCGGAGGCCTCAAAAAAGAGGTCTCCGGCTATCGCAAGCACTTCCCCCCTTTAGCGCAAGTGTTGTGCCGCCGCGTGTGGGAGGATCACTTGCAACTTCCTTTAAACAAATACCAATCAAAGCACAGGTGAGCCAACGCCTAAACCTATACTCAACACCTGCGCTAAAACGTATTAGCATCTTACACCTTTACTTATTTTAATGTTCATGCTAAACCGTTTCAGCATTTATAGCAAAGGTGCCGTACAATCAGTTGTTTCCCCGCGTTCGCGTTAGGGATGGCAGCGGATACAGGCCCACGAGCGTAATGCCTGCAGGCGTATGAGCGTACAGCCCGGCCCGCAGGGAACGCCCATTTAGTATCAAGTAGTAAGTAGTAAGATTTTTTTGGTTGATTTTCGGGGCTTTTAGTATCAGGTAGTAAGACTTTTTTGGCTGATTTGCGCGGAAATGAGGGGTAAATTCTAAACGCTAAATCCGAAATCCGAAAATAAAAAATTCCGAAATCGAACATCCGAATTCCGAAATCACCCGGCGAAACGCTCCAAAAGGGTAATCACGTATATCGTATGGCCGCTACGCGATATATTTCATTCCTCCTTCACAATTTCGCGAAATTTTACAACTCAGCATGGCAGTGTTTTTTGTATGTAAATCCCCTTCAGAGTCAGTGGATTGCGCAATTTAGGACGACAAAGAACGGAATACGTCATAGGTAGCCCCAATGGGAATGCTATGCTCGTTGATATTGATCTGGGACCTGTCAAACCGGCTAATCTTATTGCGGGCAACTATAAAAGCCCGGTGCGTGCGGATAAACTTTTTGGCGGGCAGCATCAGCAGCATGTCGGTAATGGTTATCCGGGTGCTTAATGTGCTATCGCCCTGCAGGTATATTTTGGTATAGTTGCCGGCGGCCTCAATAAAAAGGATCTCATCCAGCTTAACTTTAATTTGTTCGTACCCGTCTTTTATAAATATCGAAGCCATCTCCGGGGCGCCGGCCGACTTGCTGCGCAACTCATGTAGCTCGTAGGCTTTATTGCAGGCCTTTAAAAAGCGTGGCAGCGAAAAAGGTTTAAGCAGGTAATCAATGGCATCCAGTTCAAAACTTTTTACGGCATGTTCGGAGTACGCTGTTGTGAAAATAACCATCGGCGGGTTGGCAATGCTGCTTAAAAAATCAATTCCGCTGATGTCGGGCATTTTAATATCAAGGAATAACAAATCTGTTTTGTTTTTTTGCAGATAGGTTAGCGCATCAAATGCATTGGTAAAGGTTTCCTTCAACTCAATAAAAGGCACTTTGGCTGCGTGCGATTTTACTACGTCGAGCGCTATGGGTTCATCATCAATGGCAATGGCTATCATTCTTTAAAATTAATTATTATATGGAAGCTAAAAGCAGAATGCACAAAGCCTAAAGCTAACATATTGATTTTCTGTTTGATAAAAGGATTAAAGTAAGATTAATTAGTAAATTCTATATAATATCCAGCTGCACCGTGAGGTGTATAAAAAATTCTTTGGCGTTCTCGCGGATAACCAAATCGTGCCGGTTGGGGTAAAGTAGTGCCAACCTTTGTTTTACGTTATCAAGCCCAATGCCGCTTTGCCCTTTTTCGGGGTCGTTATCATGGCGAATGTGGATGCTGTTATGCACATCAAAGTAAAGCGTGTTGCCATCGGTTTGCAGGGTAACCTTTATATGCGATGGGTTTTGCAGGCTTATGCCATGTTTAAAGGCATTCTCAACAAAAGGGATCAGCAGCATAGGGGTTATCATGAGGGCGCCCTGGTAATCTTCAATCTGGGTTTCAATAATGATAGATGATGAAGCAGATGTACGTAACTTTTGCAGCAGGATATAATTTTTAAGATAATCAATATCCCGCGATAGCAGGATCCTGTCGCGCACGTTTTCTTCCAGCATAAAACGCATCATATCGCCCAGTTTTTGAATGCCCTCGCCGGTGCGCTCGGCATTTTCCTGCAGGGCGGTGCCATACAGCGTATTTAGCGCGTTGAATAAGAAGTGTGGGTTAATTTGCGATTTTAAAAAGTTAAGGTTAGCGTCTGATTGGCCTAACTCGGTTTTAAGGGTTTTAATTTCTTCGTCTTTTTTAGCGTTGCGCCTTTTGTAGGTAGTGCGGGCCAGCGGCATTACAATAAACAATTGCGTTAAAAAGTTGAGAAAAACCAACCATGCGATGTTTTCTGCGTCGCCAATATCAATAACCAGCACAAATATGGCAGCAGGCCTGCTTAATCCGCTTCCACCTTTAAAGGATAAGCAGATGAGATACACCGCAAGAGACGATAGTGCCGCAAGCAGGAACATCCGGAAGAAATAATAAATGATATTCTTGTTTTTTAATTTCTCGTTTGGCAATAGCACATGTACGGCGTATAGGTATAAAACCATTGCTGCGGCTACATCATACAAAATATAAAAATGCAGCATAACCGGGGTGGATACATAAAGCAACCCAATGGTAATTAGTATCCACGATGCAGTAAGCAAAGAAGCTTCATAATACAGAGCGCTTTCGCCGTTTTGGCGGTTACGGTTAAAGTAAATGAACAGAATTTTTAGCGCCAGCAATGCCGCGAAATAGATGCTGATAATGCCCACTAAATAACTGAGTGCGATGAAAATAAATATTAGCAGCGAGCCGTTTAATGCCGTACCGCCATCACCTTCAAAAGCAGGTGTCAGGTAAAAGCAAAGCAAAAGATAGATGATAAATGTTACCAGATAACTAAACAGAATGGGCATCAGCGTAGCGCTCAATAGTGCGGGGGTAACCGCTTGCTGGCCCGCCTGGATCATGTTATTGGCTGCTATCTGATTATTGCGTATAATATCAAATATCGAAAGTATCAACGCCGCTATAATGCAGCCTGTTACTACCCAAAACTCAATCCGGGTTACGTCGTTTTTAAACTTAAAGGTTATTTGCTTAAACATTGCGTTTGTGATTTAAGGTGTATGTGTTTTCCGGTACAATGGTACAAAAGCTATTTTGCCCAATTATTAAAATGTGATGAACCATCCAAAAAATGTGACGAACGACGTTGCCTGACCGGCTTTGAAGTTACCGCCCCGTTATATTACTCTCCCCACCGCCTTCCCCGGCTCAATTTAGTGTAACATTTACACTTGTTAAAAATCTCTTAAAGTACTGTTAATCATTAGTTAATATCTGGTATTTGCAAAATGCTTGTATTTTTTGAATTTATATAAAAATCAGCGCTAAATTGATTTATTTTGTTTGTACAACCAATTATCTGCCCGGCTCCCATTTGCCGATAAGTTAACATCTATTTTATGTCATGCTAACAACATTAGCGTTTTTTTGCACAAAAATATCGTCGGCCAATATTCTTTGGGTCGGCAATCATCTTACATCAAAAGGGTATAAATTAAATCAAGAACTATGAAAAAAAACTACAGATTCATTTTAAGGCTATTTTACCACGCAAGGCAAGCAGCCATGCTGCTGCTTTTTATGCTGATAGCCTCGGCAAGTGTACAGGCGCAACAAAGCACCACCATACGCGGTACCGTTACCGACGAAACCAATTCCCCCCTGCCCGGTGTTGTGGTAACGGTTAAAAGCACGGGCAAAGCTACCACCACCAACAGTAACGGTGTTTACCAGGTTACGGTTAGCGGTGCTGCTGATGTTTTGAAATTTACATTTTTAGGTTCGGTACCTAAAGAAGTAACCGTAGGCGGCAAAACCGTTGTAAATATTACTTTGGTAACCGATACCAAACAGCTTAAGGATGTTGTGGTTATTGGTTATGGTACAGCAAGCCGTAAGGATGTAACCGGAGCCATTACCTCGGTAAAGGCCGAAGACTTTAACGCAGGTGTTTTAACCACTCCCGCCGAACTTTTACAAGGTAAGGTAGCCGGCTTAAACATTACCAAAAGCGGCGACCCTAACAAACAGCCTGCAACTATTTTAAGGGGGCCGTCAACCCTGCGCGAGGGTGCTGCGCAACAGCCGTTTTATGTGATTGACGGTGTTCCAGGCGCTTCTATCGACCTGCTTGCGCCGGCTGACATTGAAAGCATTGATGTGTTAAAAGATGCATCGTCAACCGCTATTTACGGTTCGCGTGCTGCAAACGGTGTAATTATAGTTACTACCCGCAAGGCTAAAGCCGGGCAAACAAGGCTAACTTACAGCGCTTATGGTGCTGTTGAGAAGGTGTCAAAAAACATCGACGTACTTACCGGCGATCAGCTGCGCCAATACCTGGCCGACAACGGTGTAAAAGCATTGGCCCAGCCTACCGATGATGACGGCTCCAATACCAATTGGCAAAAGCTTGCCGAAAGAACCGGTTATTCTCAAAACCATAACCTTTCATACGGCGGTGCCGGTACCAATTCGGAGTATGGTGCAAGTGTAAACTATATGAAAAACAATGGTATACTAAGAAATACCAGCCTTGAGCGTACCATTTACAAAGGCTATATCAACCAGCGGTTTTTCAATGATCGTTTAAAATTGGGTATCACCCTTACCAACAGCGTTACCAAAAACAACGATATATTTCAAAGCCAGGTGTTATCGGGTATTTTATTCTACCTGCCAACGGTTAGCCCCTTTAACCCTGATGGCACCTATAAAGAGAACTACTCTCGTACAGGTAGCGGCCCATTAAACCCGTTAAGTTTAATTAACAACAACTTCACCAAAACAGAAAATAACAAAACGCTCATCAATGGTTTTGCTTCTGTCGACATATTAAAAGGTTTAAAGTTTACCATATCTGGGTCAACCCAAAAAGAGCAGAACAACGTAAACACATACTCTACAAGCCAGTCGGGTATCTATGTTAACCAAAACGGCGTTGCTGTACGCAGTGCCTATACTAATACCAGCAATGTTGTTGAAGCTTATTTTAATTATGACCGTGTTTTTGGAAAGCACTCGTTGAAATTATTGGGTGGATACTCTTATCAACAGGATCGTAACAATGACGGTTTTGGTGTGCAAACACAAAACTTCTCAAACGATGCCTTAACTTACAACTATCTTGCGTTGTCAAACCCTACCCAGCTTTCGCAAATAGTATTTAATCCGGCCTATATTTCAACATTAAGGTTTGTATCGTTTTATGCACGTGCTCAGTATGAGTTTTCAGACAAATACCTATTACAGGCTTCATTGAGGGAAGACGGCTCTTCGGCATTTGGTATTAACCAGCGCCATGGTTATTTCCCGGCTGTTTCTGCAGGATGGAAGATCACTAACGAAGAGTTTATGAAATCCATTCCGGTTATCAGCGACCTGAAATTAAGGGCAGGCTATGGTGTATCAGGTAACAGTTTGGGCTTCGATGCCTTTACCGCAAGGTTAATTTACGGCGTTCCTCCGGGCGGCGGTAAATTTTTAAGCAACGGTAATATTGTTAACCCTATTGGCCCTGTACGTAACGATAACCCCGATTTGAAATGGGAGAGTACAGCAACCACCAACGTTGGTTTGGATTTTGGTTTGTTTAACAACCGTTTAACCGGTTCGGTAGATTACTATATCAAGAAAACGTCCGATCTGATATACACTTACCCGGTATCAACAACATTGTATTTTTATCCATTTTATACTGCTAACGTAGGTAAAATTAAAAACAGCGGTATCGAGGTTGTTATCAACGCGGTACCTGTAAAAACACGCGATTTTACCTGGCGTACTTCATTCAACGTTTCGCATAATAAAAACGTTGTACAAAGCCTGTCAAACAGCCAGTTTGGCCTTAACTTTATTCAAACAGCACAGTTGGGCGGTAAAGGTCAATCAGGCAACTACAGCCAGATCATTCAGCCAGGCTATGCTATCGGCACGTTTGACCTGTGGCATTACTTAGGTAAAAATGCCAACGGCGTAAGTACCTATCAAAAGGCCGACGGATCAACAACGGCTACCCAACCGCTTACCTCCGATCAGTTTATTAAATACGATGCCCAACCTAAACTGATTTACGGCTGGAGCAACAGTTTCTTCTATAAAAACTTCGACCTTAATTTCCTGGTACGTGGTGTATACGGCAACAAAGTACTGAACGCAACCCTCGCCTCGCTGAACAACCCTGCCGATTCAAAACTGCAGAATATCCCAACGTTTACCTTAGGCGAATCATTTAAAGATATCAATGCTTACCTCGTATCTGATCGTTTCCTGGAAAGCGGTTCATACCTGCGTTTAGATAACGCTACACTGGGTTACACTATCAAGCCACATATCCAGGCCTTTAAAAGCCTTCGTTTTTATGCATCCGGAAATAACATTTTTATCATCACCAAATACCGTGGTGTTGATCCCGAAATTAATATCGGCGGCCTGACACCGGGTATCGATAATAAGGATTTCTATCCTAAAACACGCACGTTTAGCTTAGGCATAACGGCACAATTCTAAAAAATCAGAAGGAGATAAAAAGATGAAAAAGATATTAATAATATGCGCCGCAATTGCCGTGATCATGAGCACATATTCATGTACAAAATTAGATGTACCTGTTGAATCACAATACGTAAAAACAAATTTCCCGGTTACCGATGCCGATTATACCGCATTGCTGGGCACTATTTATTCAAACCTATCGGCAAGCTACGCGGTGCCTTACTGGCGCATGCAGGACATGTCTACAGATGAGGCCATTTTGCCGGCTCGTGATGGTAACTTTGACGACGGCGGCCAATACAGGCAGTTACACTACCACACCTGGACGTTTGACCACCCTAACGTAATAGGTGTTTGGCAATGGGGCTTTGGGGGTATCAACACCTGTAACCGTATCATCAGCGTAATTAACGCTTCATCATCATCGGCCACAAAAAAGGCAGCCTCTATTGCCGAAGTTAAAGCAATGCGCGCCCTGTACCTTTATTTCATGATGGACCTGTATGGCAATGTGCCTATCATTACCGATTTTCCGGTAACTGTACAACCTGCCAACCAGCCGCGTGCCAAGGTATACGCGTTTATTGAAAGCGAACTTAAAGCCGTTTTACCTTTATTGCCCGCTAAAAGCGCCAATGCAGCAACAAACGTATCGCAGTATGGCCGCCCAACAAAAGGTATGGTGTTTGCCTTGCTTGCAAAAATGTACCTCAACTCCGGCGTGTATACCGGAACCACCCGTTACCAGGAAACCGTTACCATGTGCGATAGCGTACAGGCCAACGCCAACTACTTCCTGGATGCCAGATACAGGGACATATTTTTGCCAACCAATGGCCCGGCAATTAATGAAACCATTTTTGCAGTACCTTACGATCAGCAAATACCGGGCAACCAGTTTACCCGTTTCGGTTTCTTTTACTACCTGGCTAATGCATACGGCTTTAACGTGGGTTTAAGTATTGCTATGAGTACTACGCCCGAGTTTTACAACCGTTTTAATATTCCGGGCGACGACCGTACCAAAACATGGCTGGCTGGACCGCAATATTATCCAGATGGGAATGGCGGCTTTACTAATCAGCCGGTTTACTATCCTGTGGGAGCCGCAGGTGTTCCGCCAAACACACAAATAAACATTATTCCTACGTTAACCTTAACCGGGTTAAAGCCAATGGATTTGGGCAACGATGTGCTTACTTCACAATCAGAAGGCGTGCGTTCACTAAAATACTATCCGGATGTTAACATCATCCAGGCAACCCGGTTAAACAGTAATGATGTACCGGTATTCCGTTTGGCCGATGTGTACCTGATGAAAGCAGAAGCTATATTGCGCGGGGCAACACCAACAGCCATAAACGGCGAAGTGCAAATCCCGCTTACATTAGTAAACAAACTTCGTACCCGCGCTCACGCGCAACTGGCCTCATCCATTGATTTGGATGGCTTGCTGGATGAGCGCGCACGTGAGCTTTCATGGGAAGCATGGCGCCGTAATGACCTGATCCGTTATGGGTTGTTTGAAAAAGAGTATCCGCTGCCGGTTGCCGGTGGTAAAACAGACGATTTGAAAATGAATACCGATCCTACCCGCAGGTTATACCCAATTCCATCAACCGAATTAAAAACAAACCCTAACCTGGTGCAAAACCCTGGTTATTAATATTTGTTGATAGATCATAAGCGCGGGAGACACGTCTTTCGCGCTTATTTGGTTTTAATTTGATAGCTAAATAATATAATACCATGAAACTCATTAGCGGCTTACTGATTAGTCTTTTATTCACACTCACGGTATTAAAAAACGATACCGATGATATTACCATCAACAAGATCCAGGTAATCGGATCGCACAATAGTTATAAGCGTGCTATCGACCCCAAATTGTTTAAATTTTTGCAGCAGCGCGATTCTGTTGGCATGAGCAAAATTGATTATGAGCACATCGGTCTGTCAGATCAGCTTAATTTAGGTTTGGGCGCCCTGGAAATAGATGTTTACGCTGATGCCAAAGGCGGTAAATATGCCCACCCAAAAGGATTGGACTGGGCACCCGGCCAACCTGCTTTTGATACCGACGGTGTAATGAAAGCGCCTGGCTTTAAAGTTTTTCATATACAGGATATTGACTACCGCAGCAATTGCCAAACCTTTAAACTTTGCCTGCAGGAGTTAAAAAAATGGAGCGACGCGCATCCAGGCCATAACCCTGTTTTTATTACTATGAATGCCAAGGACGAGCCGATGAAGAAGCCGGGCTTTACCATCCCCGAAAAATTCACATCGGCCACATTTAACGCTTTGGATAAAGAGATTTTGGATAACCTGGGCAAACAATACGTAATAACCCCCGACGATGTACGGGGCAAATATAAAACCCTTGAAACAGCAGTATTACATAACAACTGGCCAACGCTAAAAGCAGCTAAAGGGAAGTTTATATTTATCCTTGATGAAAAAGGCAAAAAAAGGGCCGCCTATATAGCCGGCCACCCATCGTTAAAAGGCAGGGTGCTGTTTGCCGATGCTATGCCCGGCACGCCCGAAGCTGCCATCCATATCATGAACAACGCAAAAAAAGACCTTGTTGCAATAAAAGCACTGGTAAAAAAAGGCTATATCATCCGCACCCGTGCTGATTCGGACACCGAGGAAGCCCGCAATAATGATAAGAGCTCATTTGCCGCCGCGCAAAAATCGGGCGCTCAAATTATCAGTACCGACTACTACAAAAAAAGCACACACTTTAAATCAGATTACGTAATCAGTTTTGCTGATGGCACCTACTTTAAAGTTGACCCATTGTTTAAGGCGACGGCGGCCGTTGGTGCAAAATAATAAGCCATTTATAAGTTGTGAAGGAAAGCTCCGGATATGATACTCCGGGGCTTTTCTGGCTTAATAATTCCAGACCCGAGAAGTTTAATTTAGCGCTGTTTTTTTCAACAATTTGTTGATGGCTACTCCGTTTAAAAATTTTATAAATCTTCCGCTGCTTTATCATCGAAAGCAAAATATTTCTCCATCTCTGCACAAAATGTTCCTACCTTACGTTATCGTAGTGATCAAAACTAACCATCAAACTTTACACAACATGAAAAAACTACTTACCCTTGTCATCCTGTTCGCGCTTGTTGCTCCCGTATTTGCACAATCAACCGATTCGCGCCGCACTATTGTTGTTACCGGTACAGCTGAAGCCGAAGTTACACCCGATAATATCACCGTATCTATCGCACTACAGGAATTTATGGATGGCAAAAAACGCGTGCCTATTTATGAGTTGGAGGCTCAGCTTGAAAAAGCAGTAAAAGATGCCGGTATCCCCAAAGAAGATTTCACTATCGACGATGTTTCGGCCTGGAACAATTATTATCAAAAGAAAAGAGCTCCCGATTTTATGGCCGGCAAGCAATATCATATCCTGGTGCACAACCTTGATAAATACAACAAGATATTGGCCGCTATAAACCCCAAAGGCATTTCTGCTACCGAGGTACAAAGCTCCGAATACTCTAAAATAATCGAACTAAAGCGGGAGCTTAAGATTAAGGCCCTTCTTGCTGCCCGCGATAAAGCAACTTATATGCTTGATGCCCTGGGCGAAAAATTAGGCCGCCCCATCACCATTAATGAAACCGATCCTGCAACCAACTATTTCAGTTCATCAGTCCCTCAGTACTCCAACACCATCATGTTCAACAAAGCGGCACCTGCAGAGTCTGACATCAACTATAAAAAGATAAAAGTAAGCTTCCAGGTGCAGGCTGTTTTCGAGATAAAGTGAGACTGAGTAAAAACGCAATAGCTATGAATAAAGCTATCGCAACAAAAAAGCCAGACAATGCCTGGCTTTTTTGTTCGTTTTGATATCGTTATACCAAATTCTTTTTGATATAGCTGATGCTCTTGCCAATGCTATCAAACGGATCGCCGGGGCATACATCCTGTTCAACAAAGAAATATTTTACGCCTGCTTTTTTTGATTGGGCCAGGATCTTTTTAAAGTCGATAACACCGTTACCAACTTCGGTGAATTTCTTTTCAGGTGTGTTATCCATGTCCTTCACGTGTAACAGCGGGAAACGGCCCGGGTATTTGTTGAAGAAAGCTATCGGGTCTTGTCCGGCTTTAGTCATCCAGTACAAATCCATTTCCATTTTTACGTTGTCATGATCGGTAGATGTTAGCAGTATCTCGTAAGGATATTGTCCGTTATCCTGTATAAATTCAAAATCGTGGTTGTGGTAGCATAACTGGATCCCGGCATTTTTGCAGGTTTGACCGGCAACATCAAGCAAGCCGGCAATTTTTTTGTACTGTTCCAGGTCGCCTCTTTCAGTTTGCGATAAGTAAGCGCAAACCATATACTTTGCACCTACCGCCGCGGCATCATCAACGGCCTTTTTCCAGTCGTTAAGTATGGTACCCGTTTGCGATGCGCCGTTAACCTGCTCCTGGCCAAGGCGGTAATGCGCGCTCGGCATGGCCAGGCCTTCCTGCGCCAATAAACTGGCAAAACCTTTGGCATTCATGCCATAAAACAATTCGGTGCCGGTGTAGGTGGCGCCTTCAACGGTAGTATACCCCAGCTTAGCTACCTTAGCTAATGCGGCAGCCGGGTCTTTTGCCATGGCATCGCGGATGGTATATAATTGCAGGCCTATCTGTTTTTTGTCGTAAGCAAACAAACGGGGTGCCGCCAAAAGTCCGGCGGTAAGCACAGCCGATGTCTTGATAAATGAACGTCTGGTAGTCATAATTATATTTTATAATTAGTGAAGATTGGTGATGTTTATGATTGGTGATGTAAATATACTGTATAAACAATACTAAAAGCAAAGACTTGTTTTTATTTGAATAGTTTAATTAAACCAAACTATTAAAAGGCCGTCATATTATTACAAACAACCTTACTCCATTTGCTTTTACCTATCACAATAAAAATATGAAACTACCTGCAGGTTTGATTTTGGTGTTTTTGTTATGCTACACCCTAACGACGCAAGCACAATCAAGCGGTTTGCTATTAAGGATTGGCACTATGCAGCCAACAGCCAATTTGCCAGACAGTAATTTAAGCAAAGGCTCGTTCCGGGTTAATATCGGTTACGGAAAAGTTTTCGCCGGTGGCCACTCCGGGTTTGATGTAACCGGTTTTGCCGATGTAATGAATTATAACTTTTATTTTGACGATGATTATAAGCGCCTTGAAAGCAAAACCCTGTATACAGGTATAGCTATAACACCACACTATTGTATCAATCCCGAAAGTGACGTTCAGGTTGCTGTCGCGCTATCAATAAAAGGGGGGTACAATGTTGGTTACGGCGATGTATATCGTTACAGCGAACCACGTGATGATTATACCGAACAGCTGGAGGGCAAATCAACAAACGCCGGCTATACATTTGCTTATTCGCCTATGATAACTTTTTCAATCCCCGGCGAATTTGGCAGCGTTGGGCTGGAACTGGGTTATGATAGTTCAAATTACGGAGCAGGCATCAACCGGTTACGGTCAAAATATTATGCTCCTTTAAAATATAATTCGGGCTACTTATTCATCGGCGTGTTTTTCAGGCTGCACCATTAGCTTTTTTTTAAATACAAAAATTATTACATCCATCAATTAAGTAGCCATTTTTACATATAAACAACATTCTTTTCCCTAAACTTGCAGTACAAAACGATTGTTGCCCCTCAACAACGTATTATAAAACATGAGTGAAGAATTTTACGGGCAAATTTTCATCAAGCAGCAAAAGCTTGAGTACGTGCCGTCTAACAGGGAAATTACCAGGTGGGCGCTGCGCGTTATTCATTTGCTATACCCGGAACAAACAGCAAAAACCTTTTCGACGGTTGAAGAGCTGAAGTCTGAATTTGTGCTGCTGGAAGCCGAGCTTTACCATATTATGGAGGCCACAAGTGCATGCGCCGATTGTGACAACAAAAAACGTGCTGCCGGTTTTTTTGAATCCCTGCCCCTGCTTTACCAGGTTTTAAATACCGATATACAGGCTATATTTAACGGCGACCCAGCTGCGCGCAGCGAATTTGAGGTGATACGTACCTATCCCGGTTTTTTTGCTATCTCGCTTTACAGATTGGCTCATGCCTTATATACCCGCGATGTTCCTTTGATCCCAAGGATCCTCACCGAATATGCCCATTCTAAAACCGGTATCGATATCCACCCGGCAGCGGTTATAGGCGATTATTTTTACATTGATCATGGCACCGGCATTGTAATTGGCGAAAGCTGCACTATTGGCGCTCACGTTAAATTATACCAGGGGGTTACCCTTGGTGCTTTAAGCGTTGATAAAAGTATGGCTTTTACCAAACGCCACCCAACGGTAGAAAACAATGTGGTTATATACTCCGGCGCTACTATATTAGGCGGCGAAACTGTGATAGGCAGCAACAGCGTTGTTGGAGGCAATGTGTGGCTAACCAAAAGCCTGCCGCCAAATTCAAGGGTGTATCATACGCCAAGCATCCGTATCCTGAAAAAATTAACCCGGCGTATTTTTGGCGAGCAAAAATAATTGACCGGCAATTATTACCCTTTTACCGAAATTTTCTCCCTGCTTGCCAGTTTACATGGCTAAGTAGATTCGTTTTTTCTTGATTTTGCGGTTATATCCTTCAAAAAATACCATCTGCAAAAATGAAATCACTTAGCCAGTTCGCAATTGTCTGCCTGTGTTTTGTCGGCTTAAATGCAACCGCCCAAAATAAAAAATCTTTATTGAGTGATAATCAGCTCAAAACCAAACTCGATTCGGCAGTTGATAAAGGCGTGCGCATTTATATGGATACGCCAAATACCGTTGGCATATCTATCGGAATTTATAAAGACGGCAAAGCCCATACATACAATTATGGTGAAGTAAAAAAGGGAACGGGCAAACTCCCCACAGCCGATAATTTCTATAACCTTGGCTCGGTAGCCAAAACTTTTGCGACTACCATGCTGGCCGAGGCTGTTATTGAAAAAAAAGCCAGCCTTAATGATGATATCAGGAAATACCTGCCCGGCATCTACCCAAACCTTCAGTATAATGGCCAGCCTATCAGGCTCGTTAATTTGGCCAACCATACATCTGGCTTACCTGGGCAAGCGCACCCGTTTCCTAAAGCGATAAAAGACAGTTTAAGAAAACTGACCTTGCCAGAACAACTTCACTTTTATGATGTATATAGGGCCGATAGCCTGCTGAAAGATCTGCACAGCTTAAATCCGGATACCATTCCAGGCACAAAATTCAGGTACAATGGTAATGGCATGATGGTTTTGATATTATTGCTGGAACGTATTTATCATGAGCCGTATGAGCAATTGGTAACACATTATTTAAAAACTCATTTAAATATGGCCGATACCAAAACGCAAATTGACATACATTCTGATAGGTTGGCCCAAGGGTATAACAGCAACAATCAGCCCCAGCCATTTTTAAATTTAACCGATTATTACAACGGCCCAAGCATGAACTCGACTATAAACGATATGCTTAAATATATCAAAGCCAATTTGGCAGAACAAGACCCTGCAATAATACTAAGCCACCAGCTCACCTGGAAAAACCCCGATAATACCGGCGTTGGTTTAGGGTGGATGATGGATGTTGATTATAAGGGCGCCCCTATTATTTATCATAACGGGCATACCGGTATCGGCTTTAATACCATGTGCCTTTTTTATCCGGGTAAAAACCTTGGGTATATTGTTATTGTGAACGACAATATCGATCAGCAGCGCCTTACCGATCTGCAAACAAACATTCAAAAGGTACTTGATAAATAATAAAGTAGTTTTAAAGTCAATTCAGGTGTTTTTGCACTGCTGTTTTTGGCCCCTATTTAAATATTACTGCTAATTTTGTTTTTGGTAACCAGGAGCAACCCTGTTTTACATCTATCCAAAACAAAACAACAATGGCTACACTCATTGATTTAATAGGCAATACGCCTATGGTTGAAATTAAAAAGCTAAACCCAAACCCCAACGTACAGATATTTGCCAAGCTGGAAGGTAACAATCCCGGCGGAAGCGTTAAAGACCGCGCATCGCTCAACATGATCCGTAGTGCCATTGAGCGGGGCGATATTAAACCCGGCACTAAACTAATTGAGGCAACCAGCGGCAATACAGGTATAGCACTGGCTATGATTGCGCGGTTGTTTGATTTGGAAATTGAATTGGTAATGCCATCAAACTCTACCCGCGAACGTACCCTTACCATGGAAGCTTTCGGGGCCAAAGTAACTTTATTAGAAGGCATTGAACTTTGTCGCGATTATGCCGAAGAAAAGGCCGCCACCGGTGAATTTTACCTGGTAAACCAGTTTGCCAACCCCGATAATTTTGGCGCACATATTAAAACTACCGGCCCCGAAATCTGGCGCGATACGGAAGGCAAAATAACCCATTTTGTAAGCGCCATGGGCACAACCGGCACTATAATGGGTTGCTCCATGTACCTTAAGCAGCAAAATAATGATATCCAGATAGTGGGCTGCCAACCTACCGAAGGTTCATCCATCCCCGGCATCCGCAGGTGGCCTGCGGCCTATTTGCCTAAAATATTTGATGCATCAAGGGTAGATAGGGTGATGGATATTTCAGAAGAAGAAGCTACCCAAAGGGCGCGCGAACTGGCCAAAGTTGAAGGCGTATTTGCGGGCATGAGCAGTGGCGGCGCATTATCCGCAGCTATAAAATTAGCCTCCGAATTAAAAGAAGGCGTAATCGTATTTATTTGCTGCGATCGTGGCGACAGGTATTTAAGCAGCGAGTTATTTGGATAGCTTTTGATTTTTACTGCCCCAACTGATAGCTAATAACCACCGTTGGCAATAAGGTAGCGTTATCAAGCGGAATTTGATTGTCTGTAATTATCGGCTTACGCTGAGCATAAAAATCAAACATGTGCTTCTCTAAACTCTTACCCGGTACAGCCGGCGGAATGAAGCCGACAGAGAAAGGCAGCACAAAATCATGAACCTTTTCATGATCGGGGATAATCCATTTATGGTTTGATTTTTTTAACGCTTCAATAATAGGCGCTGTTAAAACATAATCATCAGCATAATAAATCACTATTCTTGTTATCGTCCCCTTTGTATCAGCAGTAAACTTAAAAACTGCTGTTCCTGCGGCCCTTTTCTTAATTATCTCTGGCGATACAACAACGCTATCTTTAAAAAAGGAACTCATCACCGGGGCGCCTCCCTGGAAAGGGAAAGCAAGTTGTGTTTGCGCCATGGCGCAAACTGATGATAAAACTACTACGGCTAATAATATGGTCTTTCTCATTAATGTATTCTTATGTTAACTGCTTACCTGGGCTGCGGGCGTTCACTTGGGTCGCGTTTGCTGCCATCATATAACTCATACTCAAATAAACGGCAATCCAGCTTGCCATTATAAAACTCAATTCTGCGCGACGGGCGTAAGCCTATCTTTTTTGCAAGGTCGGGGTTTCCTGTAAAAACATATCCCCTGTATCCGAGGCACTTCTTTTTCAAAAAATCGCCCATTCTTTTATAAGTGATCTCCAGTTTGCTGTGTACACCTAAGCGTTCACCATATTCCGGGTTAAACATTACCACACCAGGTTGCTCAGGCACTTCGGTATCTTCAAAGTCACAAACAGCAAAATCAATTAAATGTTCTACTCCTGCGGTTTTAGCATTTTTCTGGGCAATATCGATAGCGTCTTCAGATATATCTGTTGCGATGATTTTAAAGCCGGTTTCTTTCTTAGCTTTATCTTTCAACTTACGGCGCTCTACAAAAAATACATTTTCATCGTACCCCATAATGTGCATAAAGCCATAGTTCATCCTGAATAAACCGGGGTGCTTATCGGTAGCCAGCAAAGCCGCCTCGATGGCCAAAGTACCCGATCCGCACATCGGGTTAATAAATGTGCTCTTCCTGTCCCAGTTGGTAGCCATAATGGTTGATGTGGCCAAAGCTTCCAGCATGGGTGCCTTACCGGGTATTTTGCGATAGCTATGTTTGGCCAATGTCTCGCCCGAAGTATCCATAAATATATCGGCCTCATCATCCTGCCAGTACAAGTGCACCAGGGTTTTATTTGCGTCGGCGCCTGAGTTAGGGCGAATGCCTTTAACCTCCTTAATCCTGTCAACAATGGCATCTTTCACCTTTACATTGGCAAACAAGGGCGTAAGTATATGCTCGTTGTTAACGTTCGAGGTTACAGAAAAGTACCCGCTAAAGTCTATCAGTTTCTCCCATTCAATGGTAACTAACTCGTCGTACAACTCTTTCGGGTCGGCGGCCTTAAAACTCTTTATCAAATAAAGCACCTGGCTTGCGCAGCGCAGGTTTAAGTTTAACGCTATGGTATCTGTAACTGTGCCCTTAAGCTCCACCCCGGTTTGAAAAACGCGGACCGGTGTGTAGCCCAAAGCCTCTACCTCCTGTTGAAGATAGCCTGACAATCTTTTATTGCAGGTAATTATTATTTTACTTTCGTTGTGGAAAACTTGCATGATATTTTGCGAAATTAAGCATTAAAAACGCCCTATTTTAATTTCTTATCTATTAACTTTACATTTTAAATTATTTGAAGATTATGGAAGTTAAAGGTAAAGTACATGAAGTGTCGCCAACACAACAGGTAACCGACTCACTAAAGAAGCGCGAATTGATATTAGAATATATTGAAAACCCTCAATATCCTGAATATTTGAAGTTCGAAGCTATACAAGATCGCTGTGCTTTGATTGATAATGTAAAGATAGGCGATGACGTTGAAGTTTTCTTTAACCTGCGTGGCCGTCCATGGACTGATAAAACAGGCAAAAAAAGCTATTTCAACTCGTTACAGCTATGGAAAATTAACGTTCTTGCAGGAGCAGGCGCCGCCTCAGCACCGGAATATGCAGCACCGGCCGCAGACATCAGTTCATCAAGCGATGACGACGATTTGCCATTTTAATTGGTATATCATTTGCGTTAAATATAAAAAAAGGGCTCAAATGAGCCCTTTTTTTATTTATTCCCTTCCCTCGTTTAAACGCCGGCAATAGGTTATATTTCAAAGCGTTATTATTAATTGACAATTGTTAAATTTTGTTAAATAGCCCCTTTGTTGGGTTATTTAAAATATTTTTGTTTGTTAACAAATGAAGAAACGTAGTATCGGTTTGATTATTGGCTTAATGGGGCTTGCACTTTTGGGTGTAATGGGTATGCAATTGTATTTTTTAAGACAATCGTACCAAATGCAATCCGAACTTTTTGACCGCTCTGTTAACGAGGCACTTAACAACGTGGTATCAAAAGTAACCAAACAGGATGCCAACAACTTTTTAAATTCAAAAGCCCAGGTTAGAGCGGCCGAAATAGATGATGCGGGAATAAAAGTGGTAAAAAGCACCGATAATAAACCCTTTATTCCTAAAACAGGTAAGCGGCAAAGCTTGAGGCAAAAAAAAGTTGCCCTGCTGCGTGATAGCCTGGAACGTATGATCAAACATCAAAAACTTGATGATGAACTAAGCGATTTACTACAGCAGGAGGGCACCGTGGATATTAAAGTTACCATGGCACAATATACCGACGATGCGGGTATTGTGCATGCCAGCTACAAACAACAGGTAATTGGTACACACATTACCCACACTGTAAAAACACCTCATAAACTGCGCAAATATGATACGCTACGTTACGAATACCCCGACCCGCAGTTTGGCAAGCAATTAATTCTGATACCGCGCATTAACCCCCTTTGGCAGCGCGAACAAGTGCGCAAGCAAAAGGAAAGGCAGGTTGCACAGATCAAAAGAATGCTTGAAACCGATTCGATCCAAAACGTAAGCGTAAACACAAACCCTGGCAAGGCAAATGTTATAGCCAACCTGGCCGAAGAATACAGCAGATCGGACCAGCCGCTCACTAAACGATTAAACCTGCTTTGGATAGATACACTTTTGCGTTTTGAACTGCATAACAAGGGCATATCGTTGCCATTTAGCTACGAAGTAAGTACAGCCAACAGTGATTCACTCATATTTTCGAATGCCAGTGACCTGGAGGGTAACAAGCCGGTGTTTATCCCGGCCAATACCTATCAAACTGCTATTTTTAGCCGCGATGTGATCAACGATCCGGGTAAGATCAAACTATCTTTTCCGCAAAAAAACTCACTCATCTTAAGTAAGATGACTGCCACCATGGGTACTACCGGCGGTTTGCTTATCGTTTTGATATTTTGTTTTGGATATACCATTTTCTCTATACTGAAGCAAAAAAAGGTATCGGAAATGAAAATAGACTTCATCAACAACATGACCCACGAGTTTAAAACCCCGGTGTCAACTATCATGATAGCAAGCGAGGCTTTAAAGGACAGGGAAATTACTAACGACCAAAACAGGGTATCGCGGCTGGCCAATATAATTTTTGAAGAAAACGAACGTTTAGGTAGCCATATAGAGCGGGTATTAAATATTGCCCGCATTGAAAAAAATGACTTTAAGCTTGATAAAAAACCGCTTGATGTAAATGATATGATAGCGGTTGTTTTAGATAGCATGGCGCTTAAGCTGCATAAATGCAATGCTAAAACCACTCTTGAACTAGGCGCGGAAAACGCGGTAATTGTGGCCGACGAGCTTCATTTTTCAAATGTGTTGTATAACCTTATCGATAACGCAATAAAGTACAGTAATGAAAACCCCGAGATAACGATCAGCACTTTTAACAAAAACGGGCAGGTGGTTATTAAGGTGGCCGATAAAGGCATAGGCATGAGCCGCGATCAGCAAACAAAAATATTTGAACAGTTTTACCGTATCCCTACCGGTAACCTGCACGATGTTAAAGGTTTTGGACTGGGATTAAGCTATGTAAATACAATTGTAAAACGATTGAACGGCAGTATCAGCGTAAAATCTGAAAAAGAAAAAGGATCGGAGTTTGAACTGAAATTCGCGGTGGCGTAGTTAGTCGGGGAGTCCGGAAAGTCCGAAAGTCCGGAAGATGTTGTGTTGTGAAAGATGCTAACTATTTAAATAAAAAAACCGTCGGACTTGCTGACATCTAAACTTAAAAATAAAATCTTCCGGACTTTCGGACTTTTCCGACTTCCGGACTAAAAAACAAAAAAACTTTCGGACTTATCGGACTTTCCGACTTCCGAACTAAACATAACATGAAGAAAATACTACTGGTTGAGGATGATGCCAATTTGGGTTTACTGCTACAGGATTATCTGCAGCTGAAAGGGAAATTTGATGTTATTTTATGTAAAGATGGCGAAGAAGGACTGCGTACCTTTACCAAACATGTATTTGACTTGCTGATACTGGATGTAATGATGCCCAAAAAAGACGGCTTTACCCTGGGCAAAGACATCAGGAAAATAAACCCCAACGTGCCCATCATTTTTGCCACCGCCAAGGGCATGATCGAAGATAAAACACAAGCCTTTAACCTCGGCGGTGATGATTACATTACCAAGCCCTTCCGGATAGAAGAGTTGCTGCTGCGCATAAACGCCTTGCTAAAACGATCCAGTGGCACCGAAAAAACCGAAGAGGAAAAGCAAACCAGCTTTAAAATTGGCCGCTATACCTTTGATTATACCTCGCAAATCATCACCATAGGCGAGGCTCTTCAAAAGCTATCTACCAAAGAGGCCGAACTTTTGCGCCTGCTGTGCATGCGTAAAAACGAAGTGCTTACCCGCGAAGAGGCCCTGCTGAATATTTGGCATGACGATAACTACTTTAACGGCCGCAGCATGGATGTATTTTTAAGCAAAATCCGTAAATATTTAAAAGATGACCCCAATGTCGAGATCATCAATGTACATGGCCGGGGGTACAAATTACTAATCAATTAACGGGGTTTTGGGTGTGTTTATTAAGATGGCTATAAAATCTCAGTAACATCGCCGCCGCTCTGTCTGTATTTTTAATTAAAATTTTAATTCGCAAAGAAAATTTTATTCTGCCTTATTATCAACCGATTAGCAGAAGCATTATTAATTGGACATAACATTATAGCTCCGCGCTCCGTTAAATCCTCTTATCAAACAAACAAGGCTGGTATTTCTACATTTTAGGGTATTGATTAACTGGACTTTATAATTATATTTGTTTACTGATTAATTTATTAAACTCAGACAAAAGGCTCAATGAGATATCTTTTACTAATTATCTTATGCTCTGTAAGTATATCCGCATCGGCACAATGGTGGGTAAAACCGGCTAAAAGCATTGGTAATGTATTTAAAAAACACGAACGCTTTCCGCTGATTGCTGATGTAAAAGATCACTCCATTGGCAGGTTGCCCGTAGCCCAGTTAGCTAAACATAAAATTACGGCTGTTAGCCTGGAGCTTGCATCTTATTCCCTTTATCTGCATGAAATGGCGGTAATGAAAACGGCCCAGCATAACATGAGGTTCAGGGTTTACAATGCTGCAAGCTACAATTTTAGCGATCTGGCACAAATGTACCTGAAGCAAAATCGCCTGTCCGAAGCTAAATGGTATTGGCTGCAAAGTCTGCAGATATCGCGCCAGCAAAACGACGACAAACATACCATTACCAGCCTAATGGGGCTGGCAACCTGCAAAGCAGGTTATGGCGATTTTACGCAGGCTATGCAGGATTTGAGCGAGGCCCGCGATATGGCCAATAGCCATGGGTTTACAGCCGATGTTACCAACATTAATAAACAGATGCGCTACCTGCAAGATAATAAAGATAACCCAAGGGCAGAGATTCGCTATGCGGAAACCGCTGATCAGGAACCTAAAAAGGTAATTAAATAATTTTTTTATGTAACAATAGCGTAAAATGCTATTGCGTGTATACTACAAGTAAAACATTATCGTATAATTGTTATTGTTATTAGGAGACAGCATTTTGACTGTCTCTTTTTTTTACATTAGCAATAATTTATTATTAGGCACAAGTATTGATGTTTTACACCACTCCCGATTTAACTACAGTAAAAAATATGTTTAAGAAAGTATATTTATTAGTATTACTGGCTGCTGCACTTGCATGTAAGGCATCGCCATCAAAACCAATTAAAGTTGCAGCATCAGACCTGGAGCCAGATGAGCAACAGAGTATTGTCTGCAAAAAAATTGCCGAACTGATTACCAATTACAACTATAAAAAAGTTGAACTAAACGATTCAATATCAGCAATTGTATACGATCGGTATATCAAATCATTAGATGAAAACCATAGTTACTTTTTAGCCTCGGATATTAAGGACTTTGAAAAGTACAAAACAGTGCTTGATGATGACATTAAAGCAGGCAACCTGAACGATGCTTTTTATATTTTCAACGTGTTTCAGAAAAGGTACATTGAGCATGTAAATTACTCGTTGGCCCGGTTAAATAAAAGCTTTGATTTTGATAAAAAAGAATCGTTTGTGTATGATCGTGATAAACTGCCATGGCCTGCCAATCAAACCGAAATGGATGACATGTGGGGGCAGCGCGTTAAATACGACCTGCTGAACCTGAAAATAGCCAACCCGGACATGGCAAAAAATAAAGAAGTACTGAAAAAACGTTACGAAAACTTATTGTCGCAAGCAAATAAGCTATCCAACCAGGACGTTTTTCAATATTTCATGGATGCCTTTACCGAGGCTATCGATCCGCATACTAACTATTTTAACCCTTCAAACGCAGCTAATTTCAATATCGAAATGTCTCGCCAGTTAGAAGGTATCGGGGCCTCACTGTTAGTTGAAAACGAATACGTAACCATCAAATCGATAGTACCGGGTGGTCCTGCTGATAAAAGCAAGCAGATATCCATCGACGATCGCATTGTTGGTGTTGCACAAGGCAAAGAAGGCGAATTTCAGAACGTAGTTGGCTGGAGGGTTGAAAATGCTATAGCCATAATTCGTGGAACCAAAGGTACTACGGTAAAGCTTGAGATTTTACCTGCAGGGGCAAGCGCAGGCAGCAAGCCCAAAGTTGTAGAAATGGTACGCGAAAAAATCATTTTAAAAGACCAATCGGCCAAAAAAGAGATCCGTAATTATAACAGTAATGGTAAAGCTGTTAAAATAGGTGTAATATCTATCCCCGCATTTTATATCGATTATAACGATTACAAGGCGGGTAATCCAAACTATAAGAGTACTACCCACGATGTTAAATTATTGCTGGATAGCCTGAAACAGGAAAATGTTGATGGCGTAGTTATCGACTTACGCGAAAATGGAGGCGGCTCGTTAATGGAAGCTATTGAACTTACCGGTCTTTTCATCAAATCGGGCCCGGTAGTACAGGTTCGTGATACTAAAGACCAGGTGGATGTAGAGAAAGATGAAGACCCATCGGTTACTTATTCAGGTCCGTTGGGAGTACTTGTTGATCGTTTTAGCGCTTCAGCATCAGAAATTTTCTCAGGTGCTATACAGGACTATGGCCGCGGATTAATTTTGGGCACACAAACCTATGGTAAAGGCTCGGTACAAAACGCCATTGACCTCGATAGGATACTGGGTTCGCCAATACGTGATAAAATAAAAGATTTAGCTGGAAATGTTGCCGGAACAAAAAAGATGAAAGTATCAACCGGCAGCCAGAGTACTTATGGCCAGTTAAATTTAACTATAGCTAAATTTTACCGTATTAGTGGCAATTCAACCCAGCATAAAGGTGTTATGCCCGATATCCAGTTTCCATCATTAATTCCTTTGGATAAATATGGCGAGGATACCGAGCCGTCGGCTATGCCTTTTGATGTGATAGAGAAAAGCGATTTTACCAAAGCAGGCGATTTTACGGCGGTATTGCCACAGCTTAAAAAAATGCATGAGCAACGTATGGCAACCAGCGATAGCTACAAATATATGCTTGAAGATATCGCCGACTTTAAAAAACACAATACCGAAGGCAGTGTAACCTTAAATGAAGCCGACCTTAAGAAAGAACGTGATGCCGACGAGCAAAAAGCGTTGGAACGTAATAACCTACGCCGCGTAGCTTTAGGCCTGCCTGCGCTTAAAAAAGGGGATAAAAGGCCTAAAGATGAAGACCTTGACTTTGTAAAACGTGAAGTAGGCCAGATCATGACTGATTACATCAGTTTAGGATCGAAGTTTACGAGTGTGAAACCTTAGTCAGATGTGCAAATTTCAGATATGCAAATGTGCAGATGATGAAAAAGAAAATGGCCTTTCAACAATTGAGAGGCTATTTTTTTATGCTTTATCCGAATCAAATAATCTGAAGTATACACATCCAAAATCTTCCATCTGCACATTTGCACATCTAAAATTTGCACACCTGCACATCTGGGGTTCCTACCCCAATATCTCCTTTATATCATCCGCAGTAAGCGATTTGATAAAACTTTCCTCGGTGGTAATTAAGGCGCGGCTGAGGCTTAATTTGCGCTGCTGCAGGGCAAGTATCTTCTCCTCAACAGAATCTTTAGTTATGAATTTATAGATAAATACGTTTTTGGTTTGCCCGATGCGGTGGGTACGGTCAATGGCCTGTTGTTCAACAGCAGGGTTCCACCAGGGGTCAAGTATAAAAACGTAGTCGGCTTCAGTAAGGTTAAGGCCTACCCCGCCTGCCTTTATCGAGATCAGGAAAACCCTTGTCTTTTTATCCTCCTGGAATTGTTTAACCACATCGCCGCGGTTTTGAGTACCGCCGTCAAGGTACACATATGATATTCCTTCCCGTTCCAGGTGTTCGCGGTAAATGGCAAGCTGCTTTACAAACTGCGAGAATATCAACACCTTGTGTCCGCCATCCAACACGCTGGCCAGGGTGTGCACAACGTTTTCAAATTTTCCGCTATCGCCCTCGTAATCCTTATCAATCATGATGGGATGGTTGGCTATCTGCCTCAGCTTAATAAGCCCCTGCAATACCTGTATCTGGGTTTTGGCAAAGGTGCCGTCCTCCAGACTTTTGAGCAATTCGTTGCGGTATTCTGACTTTATTTTTTCATATACCGATCCCTGCTCCTCGCTCATCTCGCAGTAAAGCAAGGTTTCCGTTTTGGGTGGAAGCTCGGTTGCCACCTGTTCCTTGGTACGGCGCAGCACAAAAGGTTTAATAAGCGCCTGCAACTTGCGGGCCTTATCCTCATCCTTTTTCTTTTCTATAGGCGTTACAAACTCATTCTGGAAAAACTGCTGGTTGCCCAACAAGCCTGGGTTAATAAACGACATCTGCGTCCATAAGTCATTTACCGAATTTTCAACCGGGGTACCGCTTAATATCAGTTTAAATCGCGATTTGAGTTGCTTAACTGCCTGGAATGATTTTGACGATGGATTTTTGATGTTCTGGCTTTCATCAAGTATCACATAATCAAAAAAGTAATCCTTAAACATTTCAATATCTATCCGGCTGATGCCATAGGTGGTGATAACCACATCATAGTTGGCAAACACATCTGCCGACCGATACCTTAATGTACCGGTATGAACCATCAACCTCAATTGCGGTGTAAATTTTTTCGCCTCGTTAAGCCAGTTGTATATCAACGATGTTGGCATAATAACCAGCGATGTGCTCTTGCTGCCTTCTGCTTCGGTAAACTCTTTATGTTTTTGCAGCAGGGCCAGAGTTTGTATTGTTTTACCAAGGCCCATATCATCGGCAAGGCAGCCGCCAAAATGGTATTGCTTTAAAAAGTGAAACCAGTTATAACCTGCCTGTTGGTAAGGCCGCAGGTTACCTTGAAAGTTTACAGGCATATTTATTTCTTCCAATTCTTCAAAATTGGTCAACTTCTGTAGCTTTCGGGTCATGGTAACGTTGGCCATTTCGCCTTCGGCCAGGTCATTAACCAGGCCTATATGGTGGCGGCGCAGCCTCAAGTCATTGCCTCCTTCGGTAAAATGCAGCAGGTTACCATATTGCGAAAACCATTTTTCGGGAATAACAGCAATCTCGCCCGATGGCAAAATAAATTCCTTTTTATGGTTGAGGATATGATTCTTTAGCTGGATAAACGGAATGCGGTATGGCCCAAACCAAACAATGGCGTTAATATCAAACCAATCGTTATTTTCAGATACTTCAAGGTCTATTTTACTGTTTCCAAAAACGTACCGCTTTTGACCGTCAGGTTGCTCTATTTCAAAACCCTGCTCTATTAGCTGGTTATGATGCTGATTAAGCCATTCAAATACCGAGAAGGAATGATCGGCATCCTCATCATGCTTATTATCAACCTCGAGGTTTTGAAACAAGCTGGATACGGTTTTAAGGCCCAATTGTTCCAACTGGGCCATTTTACCCTTTTCCCAGGTAGCCGAGCGCTTAATGCGATGGAACAGGTAATCGTCGCCATTTTTCTCCATCCTTACCGATACCGTACGTCCATCGCCGTAAGGAAAAATATAGCCCGCATATTTAAAATACAATTGCAGCTGCGATGTGCCTCCCTCTACATAAATAGGTTTTACAATTGGCTGCGCATCGTATTTTTCGGTGTTTATCGTAAACCCTTCGGCATATACATTGTGCTTCTCAATCAGCGGCGCAACAAACTTTTCAAAGTAAGATTGCTCTGACGACCTGGGGATGGCGATAAAACGCTTATTCAGGAAGGGCACCAGTTTTTTACCTTCTATCTCTTTATCAAAGTAATACAGTGTATCGTCAAGGAGCATCCAGGCCGGGTGGTTACAAATGATCTCGGCATTTTTAAACATGAATTCGATGCGCATTCCCTGGTATTTAATCGTAGGGAAATATCGTATCTCCTCCTCATTTCGCCTGAAATGGAACAGCACGCTGGCCGGTTCAGTTGCTATCTGCAGCTTTCGTTCTCCGGGATAGCCCTCTTTACTCATCTGGTAAACCTTTTTGCCGGTTTGCATCAGCAGGTTCAGCGCTTCGGCCATCCGCTTCTCCAGCTTGGGGCGAATGGTATCAAATAATGTTTCGTTAAAAATTTTGGCAAAAAACTCAAACGGGCGGATGGGCTTTTTGTAAAAGCGCTTTATTACATTGCCCTGCTCCATCTCCTCCAAAATCTTGATAAGCTTAATATCAACCTCATCAATATATTGCATAAACTCCTTTGCCGTATTGGAAAACAAGCGCTGGTAGGTTAATGAAAATTCGCCGTTGGGGTTAAGCTGAACGATATGTGGCTCAATTACATAGCCAAGGTAATCATGCTTTGCAATGGCATAAATAATCTGGCATGGTTTTGTACTGTCGACTCGTAGCATTAACTTTTGATAAAAAATTAATAGAAGCTACATCAACAAAAAATTCAAACGTAATCAGAATTTGGGGGAATTGAAAGGATTTTTTGTTTTTTAATTCAGAAAACGAATTTGGGGGCCAATGCTGTGTCGTTGTTAACGGCCTGCGTAGCGATAAAAACTCAAGCACGAATATCTGCTGGCAGAATTACAATTTAATGGAATCTCACGAATTTTAAGATTGATCGGCCAGGGCAAACGCAAGTAAAGAGGGTTAACATAACTTAACACATTTCAGCCGCATAAGCTAATAAACACTTGATTATAAGTGTTTTAAATTTCAAGATGGTTAACACCAACTTAATACTTTCCACCTATTAAACGCAGCACAATGTCTCCAAACCAAAAATAAAGAGTACGACCAGGGCTACGAGTAGCCTCATTAACCCCAGCTAACCCTGCTGCTTTTTTCTCATCACAATTTGTCGGGAATGCATTATGCCGTAAGTATATTTATACTTAGTTTCGGATTGCATAAACCGCCATTTTTAACCATAACACCTTTGTGATGAAGACTAAACTTTTACTCCTGCTTTGCCTATGCCTTCCTGTTAGCACACTACTTGCCCAATCGGCAAAAAGCTACCATATAAAATCGCCGAATGGCCAAATCGATTTAGCTATAACCACCGGCACCGCTATCAGCTGGTCGGTAAAACATGAGGATACCGAAGTTATTAGCCCTTCAACTATATCGATGACTTTAGCCGGCGGCGAGGTGTTGGGCAAAAACGCGGTTGTAAAATCGGCCAAAACATCATCGGCCGATACCTGGTTTAATACGCCTATTTATAAAAAAGACAGGGTTCGTGACCAATACAACCAGGTCACCATCAACTTTAAAAGCGATTACGCGGTTGTATTCCGTGCCTATGACGATGGGGTGGCCTACCGCTTTACCACGCAGAAAAAGGGTGAAATTACCGTGGTCGACGAGGAAGCCAACTTCAATTTTAAGGATGATGATAAGGCTTATCTGCCTTTTGTGAATGATTTTAGGAACAAGGATAAATGGACAACCTCGTTCGAGGCACTTTATGATAACATCAACATCTCTGCCGTAAAAAAAGACACCCTGGCATTTTTGCCCGTGTTGGTTGATGTTGGCACGCCGAAAAAAGCAGCCATTTTAGAGGCAGACCTAAACAATTATCCTGGTATGTATTTAACCGGCGATGGTAGCGGCAGCAAAAACCTGAAAGGGGCATTTGCCAGATATCCTACAGTGGAACACACCGGCGGATATGCCAATATGAACTATGTGGTGAACGGCCGGGCCGATTATATTGCCAAAACCGCGGGCGCCCGCAGCTTCCCGTGGCGGGTGGTGATTATCAGCACCGATGACAAGCAACTGGCTAATAACGACATGGTACAAAAGCTTGCAGAGCCATCAAGGCTAACCGATCTTTCCTGGATAAAACCGGGCAAAGTAGCCTGGGATTGGTGGAACGACTGGAACATCAGCCACGTTGATTTTAAGGCCGGCATTAATAACCCAACCTATAAATACTATATCGATTTTGCATCGGCCAATAAAATAGAGTATGTGGTGCTGGATGAGGGCTGGTCGAGTATTGTGGATCTTACCCAGATTTCGCCCGAGATTAACCTGCAGGAACTGCTGGATTATGCTAAACAAAAAAACGTGGGCCTCATTTTGTGGACCAGCTGGTACGCCCTTACCCGCCAAACCGATTTAGCTTTTGACAAATTCGCCAAAATGGGCGTTAAAGGTTTCAAAATAGATTTTATTGACCGGGACGACCAAAAGATGGTTGCATCGCTATATGACATAGCCCAAAAGGCTGCCGACCATCACCTGATAGTTGATTACCACGGCATGTACAAGCCCGGCGGTATCCAGCGCACTTTCCCTAATATTGTGAATTTTGAAGGCGTAAAAGGGCTGGAGAATGTAAAATGGGGTGTAACCAATCACCCGGGTTATGATGTAAGTATCCCGTTCATCCGTATGCTATCCGGCCCGATGGATTATACCCCAGGGGCTATGCGCAATGCCACAAAAGCAAACTTTCGCCCGGTAAACGGCAACCCCATGAGCCAGGGAACACGCTGCCACCAGCTGGCCATGTATACCATATTTGAGGCCCCGCTGCAAATGATGGCCGATAACCCAACTATTTATACCAGAGAGCAGGAAAGTACCGATTTTATAGCTGCTGTGCCTACCACCTTTAACGAAACCGTTGCCCTTGATGGTAAAGTAGGTGAATATGTAGCCATTGCACGCCGCAAAGGCACCACATGGTATGCCGGCGCCATGAGCAACTGGGATGCGAGGGATTTAAATATCGATTTAGCATTTTTGGGCGATGGCAATTATAAGGCCATTGTATTTGAGGATGGCGTAAATGCCGATAAGGACGCTACCGATTATAAACACACCGTTATTAACGTAACCGCGAAAGACAAGCTATCTGTAAAACTGGCACCTGGCGGTGGCTGGGCTGCGCGGTTTGAGCGGGTAAATTAATATAACCACGTGCTTTTAGATATGGCCTCCGGATTAAAAGCCTGGGGCTTTTTAATTTTCAGTAAATATTTTATCTCCTCGGTTGCTGATTTTAATTTATCCATTGCGCCATAATTTAAAGTGCCTATTTTTGTCCCGACCAATTATTATGATCAAAAGGATACATCGCCACGCTCGTACCGCCCGTTACATTGTTTATAAAGAGACGCTGGTTGATTATAAAGAACATTTCTGGACGTTTATAGGCTCGTTCCTGGGCATAGGCTTAATCGGTTTTTTTAGCAATCGGTACTTTAGCCCTTCAGATAATTTATTCCTTATTGGTTCTTTCGGTGCTTCATCGGTATTAATTTATGGCATTGTAAACAGCCCCCTCGCCCAGCCCCGAAACTTAATTGGCGGCCATGTAATCTGCGCTATTGTTGGCGTAACTATGCATAAACTTATCCCGCACGAGGTTTGGCTGTCATCTGCCCTGGCCGTATCAGTTGCCATTGTATTGATGCAAATTACCAAAACGCTGCATCCGCCCGGCGGCGCCACAGCGCTGATTGCTAACATTGGCTCGGCCAAAATACAGGCATTGGGATATTTATACGTATTAAGCCCGGTGCTATCCGGCGCAATAGTATTGCTGCTGGTAGCTTTGCTGGTAAACAATGTAAGCGGCCATCGCAAATATCCCAACAATAAAAAGTGGTTTATGGTATGGCGCAGGTATCAGCGTTAAGGTACCAGCTATACCGTTGTTTCTTCTGTCAGCTTAAGCAATAAGCCCTCGTTTTTAACAAGTATGCTTTTGCCGGCTATTTCGATGATCTTTTCCTCAACCAGATCATTAATGGTGCGAAACAGTGATTCGTATGCGGCACCGGTAAATGCGGCCAGGTCCTGCCGACTCAGGTCGATGTCAATAAACCCATCGGCATTGATACCGAATTTATTTTTGAGGGAGATTAGCGCCTGCGCAACCCGCCCTTTAACGGGCATATGCGCCAAGTTGCGCATCCGCTTTTCAGATTCCTGTAACTCATTAGCAAAAAAGCGCATCAGCTTTATTACAAAGCTATTGTTAACGTTCAGCGTCGATTCCAGGAAATCCATGCTGATATAACAAATTATGCCGGCCTCAATAGCAGTAGCCGATACAGGATAATAACCTGTATCGCCAAGCCCCAGGTGGCCAACAATATCGCCTTTTTTGGCAAAACGCAATATCAACTCTTTTTCGGCATCCCATTTTTTGTGCACTTTTACTTTGCCCTCGTAAACAAAATAAATTCCTGTAACCGGGTCGCCTTCTTTAAATATTGCCTCGCCTTTTTTTACAACATAGTTTTTTCGCTGGGCCGCAATAGCCGGAATCCAGTCTTTTAAGCAGTGCATGCACAAAAAGCAGCTTTTTAAATCACAAACGTTTTTACTTTTTGCCATGTATGAATGCCCCGTTGATATTGGCAAATTGCCTGTGCGAAATTATTAAAAGTACCGGCCTTTTGGCTGCTCCCAGGTAGCCATGTTAAAAATAATTCCTAATATGGCAATTACCGAGCCGCCAAACACAGGCCACGGGAATGATTTTGCGCCATTAATGTAAATTGTCCAGTTGTGTGAATCAACCGCGTTAACTGTTTTTAAATTGGTAAAGGTTAAAAAACCAATAATAATGATGATAACCCCTATCGCCATTAATGCATAACTGAATTTTTTCATGTTACTATCCTTGTAATGTTTTTAATAAATTCCGCCACAAACTTTACAATAAAACATTGCATATGCAATGTTTTATTGTAAAGTTTTTTCATAAAAAATCTATTTTATATTACTTTTGCAATAAAATAGACGCCCATTTATAATTATGCGGGCTGTAATATTCATTATGAAACAGAAAGAAACAGGCATTCCCATCTCGCCTTCCTTAAACGCCATTAATAGTCATCAGGATAAATTAACATTAAGCCGTACTACAAAAAACAGGCTCTTATATATTTCGGCATTATCTGTTACGGTGGCAATAGCCATTAGCATTATAGCCAAGGGCCTTATATACCTCATTAATATTGTAACCAACATATCTTTTTACGGTTTGCTGGATGTGCATTTCCACAGCCCTGCCGCTAACCACCTGGGCCCGTGGGTTATTATTGTGCCGGCCATTGGCGGGATAATTGTGGGGCTAATGGCCTTATATGGTTCAAAAGCCATCAGGGGGCATGGTATCCCCGAAGCCATGGAACAAATACTAACTAACCAAAGCAAAATAAAACCTTCTATTACTTTTCTAAAGCCCATATCATCGGCAATTGCCATTGGTACCGGTGGGCCCTTCGGTGCCGAAGGGCCAATAATTGCAACCGGTGGGGCATTAGGATCAACCCTTGGCCAATTATTAAAAATTACCGCCAATGAGCGTAAAGTTATCCTTGCAGCGGGTGCAACCGCAGGCATGTCGGCCATATTCGGCACCCCTATAGCGGCGGTGTTATTGGCTATCGAGTTGCTTTTATTTGAGTTTTCGCCCAAATCTATTTTACCGGTCGCCCTGGCTTGTATAACGGGGGCGGCAGGTCACCACCTGTTATTTGAACCGGGCCCGGTTTTTCCTATGCCCAATTTAGCGGTGCCATCTAATGGGGCGTTAGCCATTTATAGTGGTATCGGCCTGTTTATCGGATTTTTATCATTAGGGATTACCAAAATCGTTTATTTAATTGAAGATTGGTTTGATAAACTCCCCATTCACTGGATGTGGTGGCCTGCCTTAGGCGGCCTTGGTGTTGGTTTAATTGGATATTTTGCCCCTCATACGTTGGGTGTGGGTTATGATAATATCATTAGCATTTTATCGGGTACCATTCCGTTACTGCTTATTTTGCGTTTATGCTTTTTTAAATTTCTGTCGTGGGCAATTGCACTGGGTAGCGGCACATCCGGCGGCACGCTTGCTCCCTTGTTAACCATTGGCGGCGCGGCGGGGGCTATCACCGGCGCGGTTATTTTAATGTTTTTTCCAAATTCGGGTATAACCATACCTATGGCGGCGCTACTGGGCATGTCATCTATGTTTGCCGGCGCTTCAAGGGCGTATTTAACCAGCATTACCTTTGCGCTCGAATCTACTATGCAATCAAACGCCTTACTCCCTTTGCTTGGCGCTTGCACAGCATCGTACCTGGTATCGTTTTTTTTAATGGAGAATACCATTATGACCGAAAAAATTGCCCGCAGAGGGGTAGTCACTCCTGTTTCATTTGAGCCCGATGTGCTGAGTAAATTATCTGTAGTTGATGTTATGAACAAAGACCTTGTTATACTAAACGCCCAAAACACGGTTAGTGAAGTAAAAGCCACGTTGCTGGCCTACAGCACAAACACCCATGATTTTATTGTGGTTGATAAAAAGGGCAATTACACAGGTACAGCCAATTTAGCCGATATTTATAATGATACACTGGCCGACAAACTAACCCTCGCTAATATAGTTCATCCATCAACATTAACGATAAACAGCAACACATCATTACGCCAGGCGGCCGAATTAATGGCAAAGCATAGTGCAGGACTGGTAGCGGTTACATCGGCAGAAAATACAATCATCGGCAGCCTATCCTGCAAAGAAATTATAGCTGCATATGGACTCCATAATAATGAGGCCGATGAAACAGCACAGCCGATATCCCTAAAAAGGCAACGGTTAAAAGTGTTGAGCAAAGGGCGAAAGCTGATGAACAGCAATACAAAAGAGCCGGGCAATTAAATTAATAGGCTTTTGGCGGGGTGCGAGCATGCACCCCTTGCTAACCCTTACATTAACTCCTTGATGTCTTAAATCCGTCCCGCGAAATAGACCAATCAACAAACCTCGCCCTGTTATTAAGCGGGTTGGTATTAAGAGCGCCACGCACCTTTGCCGCTGCGGCCACATCCTTTGCAAATATTAGCATGTATCCACCGCCACCCGCGCCCAGTAATTTACAGCTAATGATATAATCGCTGATGCGATCAATAATAGCCTGAGTTTCCGGAGTATTGGTACCGCCATCCAGCCGCTGGTTAAGCTCCCAGCTAATGCCCGTAGCCTCGGCCACTTGCTGCAGGTTGCCGTATTGGAAAGCTTCGTAGGTTTTAAGGGCGTGCTGGTTCATTTCTTCAAGAATGCTTAAATAGCTATTGCCGTTAAGAAACATTCCCTTCACAATTTCGGCCAGGATATTTTTAGCTATCCGGGTAATTCCGGTATAATATAACAACACAGATGCTGCAGAAGCATCGGTAAAAATAAACTCAGGCGCCCACCGTACTGTGGGCTTTTGAAAAATACCCGGGTTGCTTTCCAATAGCTTAATTCCACCAAAAACACCGCCATACTGATCCTGCCAGCCGCCGCCGGTTGTTAACATTTGCTCCAAAACCAGTGTTCGCGAGCAGATGGCATATTTATCCCATTTCAAATCGCAAAAATCGCTTAAGGTGCCCAATACCGTACTTGCCAGGATTGAACTTGTGCCTAAGCCCGATCCCTTGGGTATAGCAGCCAACAACGTTACCTCGATACCCATACCAAAGTCTTTCAATTGCTCTATCAGCGAACCGTACCTGTTTGCCGAAAATTCCGGAACAAAACCAGCCAGGCAAAGCGCCGCTTTGGGAATACAAAATGCCGAACCGACTGAATTATTATAATCATTTAATTGCTGATAAGTGGTTATATCCTCCCTTACACCCAAATCAATAGATCGCAGCGTGATAACATATTCGGCAGACGGTTTTATGAATACCTGCAGCGGAGGTTGGCCATTAAGCTCAACAGCCAGGTTTAGTACCTTCCCGCCGTTTATGAGGCAGTTTGGAGGCGTGTCTGTCCAACCACCAGCCAGGTCGAGCCTGATTGGGCTGCGGCCCCAAACTATCTGGTCGGACATTACATCCAACCGCGGCGCCGCAAGTTCAGCTTTGGCCGTATCAACAATAGTTTCGGCAAGCAATCCAAATGCTTTTGCCTCGTAGGCGGCAGCGGATGGATCGTTTGAACCTAACACCTCGCTCCTGAACATCTGGTCGTGCAGGCGCGTTAACAGCGGAGCGTCATCCGGTAAAGCAGGCGGTAATGTTAGCTTTGCATTTTTAAATATCCCGGCAGCATTCTTCAAATCAAGCTGATAAAAAACAGATTGTTTCCAGTTAGCTGCCATACTTTGCAGGTTACTTTCTAAAAAAGTTTCACGCTGGGCGTACTGGCGGTAAAGGTTTATTTCATCGGCAACATCAGCGGCGGCAATTAACCGTTTTCCCTTTGCCTGGTAATTACATGGGTTATCAATCAGGTCCTGTATCACCTCACTGTTCAAATCTGCCGCATCAAATACAGGGTAAACAGGCTCGTTAAACCAGTCGGCAGCCGAATAACCGTTATTTGCATTTATTTCCCGTTTGGGTAATTGGGGGTTGTAAAAACCATAAACCCTTACACACCATTCATCGTTATTACCAATGGGTATAAAATCAAGACATGTTTCTTCGGGCAGGTTAAGCGTCCAATCATTTGCAGGTGCTCCTGTAATAATATGTTTACTACTCAATTTCCAGGTGCGGGCAATATCACTATTCTCAATCCAAATAGAATTGTTTGCGCGGGTAAAGTCAATCCCGGTGATCGCGTTTTGAGTAAACAGGTCGGCACTGGGTTTTATTTTATTATGCCATATCTCTTCCTGGTTTTTCACCAGGTTTTGCAGCTTATCGGTCGATTCTATCAGCTCGGCGCTGGTTCCAAAATGGTAAAATTCGCCTTTAGGGAGCGGCACAATTGCTACTTTTAACTGATTGATGGCATCGTCCTTCAACGTTGGGTTTTTGCCCAGGGCCTGCCCAAACTCTGTGTACATATCATAAAACGAGGGAATGCCGCCAGCAAACGAGTTACTATCTTTATCCCACCCGCTACGCTCAAACATCAATTCCATGGCTTTAGGGCTAAACAGCCAAACGCCGATATCGATAAAAAACAGGTAGTTAGGTTGCAACTCCTGCAATTTTTGAGCTGTGGGTTTTTGCAACGCAAAGGCCAACTCTTTGGGCGAGCTTTTATGTGCAAAAAAAACACCAAAATTAGATGCTTTCTCGGGCCGCTCCCACAGGCCGAAGCAAACAATATCCGCATCCGGAATTTCGGGCAATACGCCCCCTGCACGAATAAGCACATCACCGCTGGCTACCAGGTGATTGAGGCTTTTAGGGGCTTTGTTCAATATTTCTTCATACATCGGTAATTGCAGGTCAATCAGCGTTTGGCCTATGCGCTGTCCTCTTTTCCAGCGAAAGATGGGCATGGGTGTAAACACTTTGCCTACGGCCGCATAGGCCGGCAAACGCCGGCTTTGGCCCCCTGCATGGATAATCAACCGCTTCTCTTTGCGTAACCAATTACTTATCGGGCCTATAGCATTCTCCTCTTTACTGGCTTCATACAATAAATTAACTGTTCCGCCACCCGAGCCAACTTTGCCCTCTTTAGGGTCCGAGCTGAAGTAATAGTTTTCTTTGGCAAAATGGTGGTCGCCAAATTGTTTAAAGGCCGGAGGAATGCTTATCAGTTTTCTCATTTATGCTGGTTGAAGTCGGGGCGTATGAAGATACACCTAATCAGTAAAAATCGTAACTAATAGCTTAAATGGATTCAACTATTTGAGCATATTATTCATTGTTTATTGCTTCAATATCCCTGAATCCTTAAGCCACAAGTATTTGTTTTAAAAGTAAAAACCCTATCTCAACAACCTAAAAAAATAGCATTTAAATACCTAATCATCAATACCATACACAGCAATCATCCACCATCTAAAGCAACACAATTGCTCATGCATTTTTTTTGAAAACCGGCGCAAAGCTGTTATTTTTCACTAAACACAAAAAGCCCCTGATCTTCCGACCCGGAGCTTCCTGTATATGGTTGATTGGTTTGTTTACTTAGTTAAACTTAACGCTTACGTTACCGCTCGACGCTTCGGCTGTCACCGGTGCACCTCCTCCGTTCACCGTGCCTTTAATATGTTCGTTGTCCCACTGCCCGGTAAAGCCACTTATTTTTGATGGGTGCTGGTTAATACCGTCGCCACGAATATCGAGGCTGAGGCCCTGGTTTGCCGGCAGCTGTAAATCAATATTACCCGAGCTTACGTCCAGTTTCAGGAACTTACCCACTTTAACCATTTGTGCACGCAGGCTTCCGGCGCTTGTAGATGCGTCGAGGCTGCAGTTCATGCCTTTAAGGTCGATGCCACCACCTGAGGTGCTGGTTATCAGTTCGCCCTCAATATTGCTGCCTTCAACGCCACCACCGCTGGTATGTGCGTTTACGTTGCCTTTTAAATTTTCGAGACGTAAACCACCACCCGATGTTTCCAGGTTGATTTTACCTGTCAGGTTTTTGGCCTCGATACCACCGCCGCTGGTTTGCAGGTTAATATTATCGCCGCTGTTGGTAACCCTGATACCACCACCTGATGTGGTGCCTTTGATGGTTCCGTAAAGCCTGTCAATTTCCAATCCTCCCCCACTGGTGGTAAATGTTTCGCTGCCTTTTAAGTTATCTAAACGGATACCTCCGCCACTGGTTTTCAGGCTGGTAGCAACCTGTTGCGGAACAAATATCTTAAACGATATGCTGATTGATTTTTTCCAGTTGAAGCTTTGGTTTTCATGCTTGTTTTTGGCAATAGCCCGTACTTCGTGGCCGGTTACGGTTACGCTCAGGTCGTAATCCTCATCAAGGCGTTTTTTGATTTCCTCTTTCGACAGATCACGGCCGTTATTGCCCCTGATGTATACTTCAACCCTTGGCGCCTGCCCTGCGCGCCCGCTTACTTCAATGCCACCGGCCGATGTATTTACCACAACGCTGTTGATGGCATCGCTTGCCAGCGATTTAGTTAGATATGGCGTTTTGCCATCATTATCCTGCGCTATAGCAGCAATGGTTTGGCAGGCCAGTAAGGCAGATAAAATATATACTTTCATGTTGTTTTGATTTGTATAGATAAGACAGCGCTTGGCCAGGAATCGTTGCAGTTGCGGGGATAATTATTTCCGGACGGCGGTTAAATAACCCGGACAGGGCAAGAGGGCTATCGTGTTGTAACTTACAATCGTTTCCGGAAAATTCGCCAAAACACGAAACCGAACTTGACAACGGGGTCCGGTGCATGAGCGGTGATAATGCAATGGATTAAAAAATATAACCTGATAACTATACCAGATTCTTATCTATAATTCTCGATTGCTCAGATTATCATACATATAAAGCAAGCATACTTGTTCTTTTTTGACCACAACACATGAATTAAGCCTTGCGCCGCCAGCTTAACCTTTCTGCTTTCCATGCAATTCTCACAGGGATTTTGTAGCAATCATATTAAGTCCAGGGATTTTCTTCCGGGTTGGCTAATGAGTGTTGTCATATAGGCGGTTACAGTCAAAAGTCTGCCGAAGCGACTTTTTTTAATTTATGATCGACGGATAGCCGACTGCTTCCACCCAAACGACTTGTTAACAAAAACACCCCGGTTTAACAACTTGAGCAACAGCATGAATAACGGCTTAAAAATTAGTGCAAAACTATTTGTTAATAACATAATAAGCTGTATCTTTGCAGTCCCGAAAATGCGGGGTATAATAAACGTTTAAACAATTTAATTTAAAGCAAGTGAATACGTTAAGTTACAAAACTGTCTCAGCCAACAAAAAAACCGTTAACAAACAATGGGTTGTTGTTGACGCACAAGGCGAGATTTTGGGGCGCTTGTCCACTAAGATCGCAATGATCATTCGTGGTAAAACCAAGCCAGATTTCACCCCGAACGTAGACTGCGGTGATAATGTAATAGTTATCAATGCAGACAAGGTAAAGTTGACCGGAAACAAATTCAGCGCAAAGCAGTATGTTTCTTACACTGGTTATCCAGGTGGTCAGCGTTTCATTTCTCCTAAGGAGTTAATGGCAAAACATCCTGAACGTGTAATTGAAAAAGCCGTTCGTGGTATGTTACCTAAAAGTCGTTTGGGTAAAGCATTATTTGGTAACCTGTATGTATATGCAGGTGGCGAGCATCCACATGCAGCACAAAACCCAACAACCATTTAACTTTTTAATTTCAAAGGAGAAAAAAAATGCCAACAACTAACACTTCAGGCAGAAGAAAAACAGCCGTTGCCCGCATCTACCTTTCAGAAGGAAATGGTGCGATCATCGTTAACGGTAAAGATTACAAAGAGTACTTCCCAACATTGCCATTACAGTACATCGTAACTCAGAGCACTGAGGTTTCTGGTAGCACCGGAAAATTTGATGTTAAAGTAAATGTTGCAGGTGGTGGTGTAAAAGGACAGGCAGAAGCCGTTCGTTTAGCTATCGCTAAAGCCATTGTTGAACTGGATCCTGAAAAGAAACCAGCATTACGCGCTAAAGGTATTATGACTCGCGATGACCGTATGGTTGAGCGTAAGAAACCAGGTCGTAAGAAAGCACGTAAGAGATTCCAATTCAGTAAACGTTAATCACAGGAGGACAACACAATGGCAAGAACAACATATCAGGATTTACTGGATGCAGGTGTACACTTTGGTCACCTTACCCGCAAATGGGATCCGAAAATGTCACAGTACATTTTCATGGAGCGTAACGGTATCCACATTATCGATTTAAATAAAACCTTAACTAAGGTTGAAGAAGCTGCTGCAGCTATCAAACAAATAGTAAAATCAGGCCGTAAGGTATTATTCGTAGCTACAAAGAAACAAGCGAAAGATATTGTTGCTGATTATGCAAAAAGTGTAAACATGCCCTACATCACCGAGCGTTGGTTGGGTGGTATGTTAACCAACTTTGCTACCGTACGTAAGTCGATCAAAAAGATGTCAAACATCGATAAATTGACTAAAGATGGTACTTACAGCAACCTTTCTAAAAAAGAAAGACTGATGATACAACGTGAGCGTATCAAATTAGAAACCCTTTTAGGTGGTATTGCTGATTTGAACCGTTTACCTGCAGCATTATTCCTTATCGACGTTAAGAAAGAGCATATTGCAGTATCTGAGGCTTTGAAGTTGAATATCCCTACATTTGCTATGGTTGATACCAACTCCGATCCTTCAAACATCGATTTCCCTATCCCTGCGAATGACGATGCTACCAAATCAATTTCATTGATTACCAGCATTATCATCAAAGCGATTGAAGAAGGTTTGGAAGAACGCAAACGCGATAAAGAAGACGAAGCAGAAAAAGAAGCAGTTGCTGCTAAAGCAAAAGCTGATGCTCCTGAAGTTAAAGATCGTAGCGAAGACGGTAAAAGAGCAAGAAAAACTGCCGAAGTTGCAGATGTAGTAGCCGAAGCTGATACAGACGCACCTGCCGAAACAGAAGAGTAATTATATTTTAGTCGTAAGTACTAAGTACTAAGTCTGGAATTATACTCTGAGGCTTTGAGCTTAATACTTACGACTTTTTCATATAGGTTGTAGAATTAAGGTAGATATACCGATACTTTACAACCTGTATTTTTTAATACTAAATACAGTTGCAGGTTACAGGGGCATATTAAATTTGCCGGTAGCCTATAACTCATAACATACCACTTAAAACAAAAAAAGATGTCTACAGTACAAATATCTGCAGCCGACGTAAATAAACTGCGCCAACAAACAGGCGCCGGTATGATGGATTGCAAAAAAGCATTAACTGAAACTAACGGTGATTTTGAAGCAGCTATCGATTTTTTAAGAAAAAAAGGTGCTAAAGTTGCAGCAAGCCGTCAGGACAGGGAATCAAACGAAGGTGTTGTTATATCGCGCACCAGCGCCGATGGCAAAACAGGTGTTATCATCGAACTTAACTGCGAAACTGATTTCGTAGCTAAAAATGCTGAGTTCATCGCTTTCGCTAACGAAATTGCTAACAAAGCAGTTGAAAACCAGCCAAAAAGCATCGAAGAACTTTACGCGCTTTCTATCGATACAGAAAACACCACTACTACTATTGGTGAAGCTGTTATTGACAAGACCGGTAAAATCGGCGAAAAAATTGGTGTTTCTAAATTAGAGATCATCACCGGCGAAAAAGTTATCGCTTATGTACACGGTAACTTCCGTTTAGGTGTATTGGTAGCTTTAAACTCAAACCCTGAAGGTGCCGACGAAGCTGGTAAAGATGTTGCTATGCAAATTGCAGCTATGAACCCAATTGCGGTTGATAAAGATGGCGTTGATGCCTCTGTTATTGAGCGTGAACTGGAAATTGCCAAAGACGTGATCCGCGCTGAAGGTAAACCAGAAGAAATGGTTGAAAAAATCAGCTTAGGTAAACTGAACAAGTTTTACAAAGACTCAACCCTGTTAAACCAGGAGTTTGTAAAAGATTCATCTAAAAACGTTGCCCAGTTCCTGGCCACCGTTGAAAAAGGCCTCACAGTAACCGCATTTAAGCGGGTAGCTTTAGGAGCTTAATTATATTATCCCCCTCGTTTTTAGCGAGGGGGATTTTTTTTGCAATATTGTTTGGTAAGTCCTCTCATGTCATTCCATATCGCATGGCGGAGAAGACTCACCCGGCGAGGCTACGCCCGCCACCCTCTCTTCGGCTTCGCCGGAAAGAGGGAATTGAACAGTGGGTATTATATAAAATGAAACTTGATCAATCTTCAAGCCCCTCTTTCCACCGCAGGTGAAGAGAGGGTGATCCAGCGAAGTGAAGACCGGGTGAGTTTTCGCCGTCAGGCTGCGATTATTGCTTATTCAACAAAGGTTTAATACTACCAAGATGATAACAGCACTCCACAATCTCCAACTAATCTCCAATGGGCAAATAACCCATGGCAAAGCCGTTTTAATTTCAGGCAACACCATTATCGATGTTATTGATGATACCGCCATTCCGGTTGATGCCGCTAAGCATGATTTAAAAGGCTCATACCTTGCCCCTGGCTTTATTGATTTACAGATTTATGGCAGCGGCGGCTTATTATTCGCCGGCACGCCAACGGTAGCTGCTTTGGAGCGGCTGGAAAGCGATTTGCTTAACCAGGGCACCACCGGCGTTTTTGCTACTATAGGTACCAATACCAATGAAATTGTTGAAGCGGGAATTGATGCAGCTAAAGCCTATCGCAAACAAGCGAAGGGTGCTTTCTGGGGTCTGCATTTGGAAGGGCCGTATTTAAACCCGGCCAAAAAAGGCGCGCATCCCGAAAAATATATAAAAAAAGCTACCCTTGCCGAGGTAAAAGGATGGGTGGAACGCGCCGAAGGCGAAATAAAAATGATTACCATAGCGCCCGAACTGCAGGACCAGGAGGTGATTGATTACCTGCACAATGCGGGTGTTATCATATCATCGGGGCATAGCAATGCTACTTACGCCGAGGGGAAAGCATTTTTAAATAAGCCCATCCCTGCGGTAACCCACCTTTTTAACGCCATGCCGCAAATGCACCACCGCGAACCAGGCTACATTCCCGCTATTTTTGAAGAACGGCCGTATACCAGCATTGTAGCCGATGGTAACCATGTTGATTGGGCCATGATACGCCTGGCCAAGCGTGAGCTGGGTGATAAACTGTTTTTGATTACGGATGCCGTTACCTCAACTAACGAGGGCGCTTACCAGCACCGGCTGGCTGGCAATAAATATGTAATGCCCGACGGCACGCTGTCTGGCTCGTCGCTTACGATGCTAAAAGCGGTAGAAAACTGTGTGAAACAAGCAGGCATTGAGTTAGCCGAAGCTGTTAACATGGCCTCATTATACCCGGCCGAATTGGCAAAACAAGATAAAAAAGGCAAAATTGAGAAAAACTTTATTGCCGATATGGTTGTTTTTAATGCTGATTTTGAGGTAGAAGCAACTTACCTTAACGGTCATTTATTAACAAAGACAACATAAAATTTTAACACTAATTTTTATTCGCTATTTTTGCGGAACGACACCTCATATGAACAACGCTTTATCAATTCATGATATCTACAAAAGCAAGTTCCCTCTATTTCTGTTAATAACAAATCACACCAAATGAAGTACAAAAGAATTTTACTGAAGCTTTCGGGCGAATCGCTTATGGGTACCCGGCAATATGGCATTGATAATGCGCAGGTTTTGCAATATGCCCAGGATATTAAAAGTGTTTACGACACTGGAATGGAAATTGCGATAGTTGTTGGCGGCGGTAATATTTTTAGGGGCCTGAGTGCCGAAAAATCGGGCATGGAACGTGCACAGGCCGATTATATGGGCATGCTTGCCACCGTTATTAACTGCATGGCACTGCAAAATGCATTAGAAAGTATAGGTGTTGAAACCCGCCTGCAATCGGCTATTAAAATGGAGCAAATTTGCGAACCATACATTCGCCGCCGCGCTATGCACCATTTAGAGGTTGGTAAAATAGTGATCTTCGGTGCCGGTACCGGTAACCCATACTTCACTACCGACACTGCTGCATCATTGCGCGCTATTGAAATTAAAGCCGATGTTGTATTAAAAGGCACCCGCGTTGATGGTATTTACACCGCCGACCCGGAGAAAGACCCAACAGCAACCCGTTACGACGAGATTAGCTTCCAGGAAGTATATGATAAAGGCTTAAACGTGATGGACATGACAGCTATTACCCTTTGCCAGGAAAACAAGCTGCCTATCATTGTATTTGATATGAACAAAGAAGGCAACTTCATGAAAATAGCCAAAGGCGAAGCCATTGGTACGCTGGTGAAATAAGAGCCTTTCTTTTTCCCTGTCATCCTGAGGAACGAAGGATCTATGAATCGACAGGCATCGCGGCCTTAAAAGTTTGCGAACAGATGCTTCGTTCCTCAGCATGACAGTAGTGTTGTGTTGCTATACAACCCGTAGCTATACACGAATAAAATCTTAAAGCCCCGTTTTTCCATAATTGGATGAAACGGGGCTTACTTTTGAATAGACACCGATAGCACGGATTTATTCGAGTCTCTCATTTTTTTGGCTTGCGATATCTAACTGCTATTACGGGAATGGCAAAGGCCGCCTGATCCCTGGCTTTATTTTGATGATGTTATTGCAGTGTAGATAATAATAAACATGATTGACCCAAACCACAGCATAAATACTGCTGCGTGGATCGCTACAGCTACCCGGAAAGCTTTACCTTGTTTTATCAGTTTAAATGCCGATCTGAAAAGCAGGACGATGTTACCGACGATAGCAATCAGGACGAACAATAAGTCAAGCCCTGCCCCGGCTAAATTGGTCGGCGAAATGAATGCACCAATAACTATAAGTAAGATGGCAAATCCATAAAACAGAACGATTGGCTGCCATTTAGTTTCAAGCTTATCTGTTGGATTTATCATTGTTCTGGGTGTATTCTTAAAATGGCCATTCAGTGAACAGTCTTGTTGCTTTTTGTAAAATGTGAACAGGTGTATTGTCTTCAGTCCTTATTTATTTCAATGTCGCCAAGTATCTTCTCTACAACGGATAGCTCTTTGTCATGGACATCAGTTCCAAGAAACTCCATATCAACCGAAAACGAGCATATAAATATATAGTTTTTGGTTCCGGTCGTCCAGAAGTAGTTGAGTGTCTCATCACTTCCTTTTTGGCTATAAAAGGCAGCATCCCAGCTTCCTATTTTCGTAGCGACGGCTTTCGGATTATTTTTCAATTCGTCCGCGATAATGGCACTCGCTATATCGGGACTATTTTTCCATTTGTTTGGCGTTATGCGTAAGTTGCCGCTCCATTTATCTGTATTGAAGAATGCATATGTACCTTCATCATCGTCATATTCCGACCAGTTGTCGGGCAACAGAGTCGAAAACCAACCGGCTGCAGATGTAAATTTCCAGTAATTCATAATATTCTCAATGTGATTTAGGTTTCAGATCTACAATTAAAAATAGTTCTAATCTTAAAAAAAGACTTCCGAAGTTTTAAAAACTTCGGAAGTCTGCTTATCATTCGTGAAATTCGATCCAATTCGCGAATATTCGTGTGTATTAAATCCGTGTATATTATTTATCGCTCAGCATTATCGGGTTTCCCTTGCCGCCACCCATGATGATCACTTTGGCATTTGGCGAAGTGGCTATAGCAATCTGGGCTTTGATGGCCTCATATTGTAGTTGCTTATCCGACAAACCGGTTGAAAGGATTTTTTGATAGTCGGCAATACCCTGGGCTTCTACACGTTTACGTTCGGCTTCCTGCTTTTCTTTTTGCAATACAAATTGCATTTTTTGGGCATCCTGCTCAGCGTTTATTTTTGATTCGATACTGGCCCTTACCGAAGCCGGCAGGGTGATATTACGCACCAGGATCTGCTGTAACTCCAGGCCCCTTTTGGCAAAGTTGGCCGTAATAAACCTGTTTATCCTATCCTGGAATTCCTGCCGTTTGGTTGAATAAAGGTCAACCGCTGCATAATTCACGGCGTTATCGCGGATGGCAGTCCTGGACACCGGGCGCACTACTTTTTCCAGGTAGTCTTCGCCTATATTTTGCATAATAAATGGCGCTTTATCGGCATTTACTTTGTACTGAACAGAAAGATCAATAGCCACCTCAAGACCATCTGACGACAGTACACGGATTGCATCGTCACCTTCCTTTGAGCCTTCGTCATGAACGGCGCTCATCGTGTATGTTTGCAGCCGCACATCAAAGGTCGTGATCTCGACAACGGGGTTTACTATATGCAGGCCGCTTTCTAATATATGGTCCTGCACTTTGCCAAAAAGCACTTGTACACCAACTTTTCCCGGCTCAATAACCTTGAAACTGGATAGCAGGAGGCCAATAACCACCATTGCCCCGCCAACTATACTTATGGTACTACTAAAATGGCTGGCCGGTTCGGGCGAGCGTTTGAGTACGATGCCCACCACGAGCACGATAACTCCTAATATTGCTATAAACATGCAATGAAGTTACACCTTTTTTTGCGAGTTCTTTACGTCTTTTAACAGTCTTATTTTCAGGAAAACTACCACCAGGCCCACAGCTATCGCGGCAGCCATAACCGGGTAGCTTTTGGCCATAAAATACTGGTAAGCCACAAACGCGCACAACACCAAACCAATGGTATATAGTACGTTAAGTATTAATTTAAAAGCCATGATTAATAAACGCTTAAGTCAGGATCAATCTCGGCCGCCCATGCTAAAATTCCGCCGCGCAGGTTATACAGGTTAGTAAAACCCCTTTGCTCCAGCTGCATAATAGCTGCTGCGCTGCGTTTGCCGCTGCGGCACATTACCACTACCGGTTTATCTTTAGATACTTTTTCGCTCTCAATTAAAATGCCGCCAAGGGGGATAGATAATCCACCAAGGTTTGATGTTTCATATTCAAAATCTTCCCTAACGTCAATCAGTTGAAAATCTTCGCCTTTTTCTTTTTTTTCTTTTAATTCCTGTACGGTTATCTCGTTCATGATCAATAAAATTATAATCCAAAGGTAGCTTTTTTTCCAATGCAAATAATTACACGCAATTTTTGTAACAATCAATGCCTAAGAGCGTTTATTATATGATTTGCTGCACAATATACTTTTTAACCATCTTTGCCCGGCAAATAGCGGATAGCCTGATTGATAATTTGACATAAATATTAACCGGCATCTATTTTAAAAAACTACATACATGAAAAAAATTACCCGCTTTTTCTGGTTTTGTTCAGGAGCGCATATAGATACACTAAAAAAATACCCCATCGAGCATAATAAGTATGTGGGCATCGGGGCTACCATATTTTTCACGGCGCTGTTTGCCTCGCTATCAGGTGGATATGCTATGTACTTTGTTTTTAACGGCGATGCTTTTGCCGTTGGCTTTGCAATACTGTTTGGTTTGCTATGGGGAACGGCCATTTTTAATATGGACCGTTATATCGTATCCAGCATTAATAAAGAAGGAACAACCAACCAGCAGATACTGCAGGCATCACCCCGGATATTATTGGCGATAATGATTGGTATAGTAATATCCCGCCCGCTGGAACTGAAGATATTTGATAAAGAGATCCGCCAGAAATTGAAGCTCTCCTACCTAAAAGGCCAGCACCGCAAAATTGACACCCTCGAAAAAACGTACAATCAAAAGTATGCCATGGAGATGGGGAAAACCAGCGATCTGAAAAAGGAAAAAGATTCACTCGAAAAAGATATTAACCGGAGCCGTTTCCTGCTTAACCAGGAGGTTTTTGGCGATAAAACCAACCAAACATCGGGCATAACCGGCTACGGCACCTACGCCAAGCAAAAGCAAGCAGTACTGGAAGAAAAAGAAGCCCGCCTGAAAACTGTAACTGACAACCTGGGTCAGCTTGACGAATACCTGGGCCACCGCAAAGATTATGAAGGACTAAACAGCACCCGGCTGTTTACCGATCATCAGCTGGATAGCCTGGCCAATGTGGCCGGTTTTTCTGACCGGAACTGGGCGTTGGGACAACTATCGTACAATGAAAATGGCACGCGCGATCTGGACACTTATATGGCCATCTCATTTATTGGCTACCTGTTCATCTTATTTGAATGTTTACCTGTATTTGTTAAACTAATGTCGCCCAAAGGCCCGTATGATGTGGCCGTTGCCAAAATAGCCGAGGCCAATATGTACATGGCCGACAGGGACAAGGATTTGAATATTACTGTTACCGATAACACCTACGATCATAGCCTGGAAACCGATGTAGAGCGGCGAAAGCGGGTGATCTCTTCAGAGTCTAAATACGAGTTTTAGCAATTGAGCCGGCATTTCACCGGATTGACAGCTTATACCGGACTTTTATATCCAGGGAAATTATTTCGGGTGATAGATGGCCTGTGAAAAAAAATACTTCTAAAAAAAGCGGGCTTGTAACACATTTATAGCTAAACTATAAGTTAAAGAACGCTTATGTTCCCGGCAGTTCATCCACCCACATTATACCGTTATAATCATGGTTTTTAAGCGAAAAGTTTTCAGCAAACGATTAAAGCAGGTATATAAAGCAATAAGATTTTTAACAAAAACTAAAAAGCGAATTAAACTATCGGTTTATATGGGTTGGATTTACAGCTTTTTTCATAGTGTCAAAAACCTCATTTCGCCCTCTATTTGAGTGCGTTAGATAAATTTTTTAAAACAAAAAATCCAAAGATCTATTAATATCGTTAGATAATAATAGATTAATAGAGATGAAAGAGACGCTGAATAATAAAGTTAAAGCGATTGCGGCAAATATCAGGCGAACAAGGGAACAGTTAAATTATACCCAGGAATACCTGGCTGCGAAGCTAAAAATATCGCAAAATGCATATAGTAAAATCGAACTTGGTTATACCAAAATAACGGTTGAAAGACTTTTCCAGATAGCCACCATATTGGAGGTTGATGTACATGAGCTAATAGCTACCGAAAAAACGGCCGCCGCGTAATATGCATTAATTAGCCTCCTTTTTCGCCGGGTAATGTATATTTGCAGCCGGATGGAAACAGGACAGCTCATTGATAATACCGTACAATTTGTACGTGAAACATTAAAAAATGCCGAAGGTGGCCATGACTGGTGGCACATACACCGCGTTTGGACCAACGCCAAACTGATAGCCCAAACCGAAAAAGCCGATCCTCTCATTGTTGAACTTGCCGCGTTGCTTCATGATATTGCCGATAGTAAATTTCATAACGGCGATGAAGAAATAGGGCCGCGTACCGCCGGCAATTACTTATTGAGCAAAAACGTGGATACAGCTGTTATTGAACATGTGCAGCAAATTATACGGCACATGTCGTTCAAATCAAGCTTTGATAAACAAACCTTCCACTCGCCCGAGCTGGCTATTGTTCAGGATGCCGACCGGCTTGATGCCATTGGCGCTATAGGTATAGCCCGGGCCTTTAATTACGGCGGTTTTAAAGGACGTGAGATTTACAATCCCGAAATTGAGCCTAATTTAAACATGAGTAAGGACGAGTATAAAAATTCGCCGGCTCCTTCCATCAATCACTTTTACGAAAAATTATTATTACTGAAAGATAAGATGAACACCCCAACCGGCCGCCAACTGGCCGAACAACGTCATCAGTTTATGGTAGCTTACTTACAGCAATTTTACCTGGAGTGCAAACCATAAGCCCCGATAATCGTTTCAGGATCAACTTTTACGCATGAAAAAATCTTTACTTTTTATAACGCCCCTGTTGGGCGTCACACTTATTGCCAGCGCTCAGGATACGCTTAAGCAGCAACGGTTTAACTTCCATTTCCAGCAAACGGTTATTACCCAGTATAAACCATCGTTCGGGGCCAATTATACCGGCGATAATAGTTTGCTTACCAAATCAGAAACGCAAACTTCCATCACCACCACGTTATTTGGCGGGGCCAGGCTTTGGAAAGGCGCGTCGGCTTTTTTTAACCCCGAACTATCCGGCGGCTCGGGCTTAAGTAAAACACTGGGTGTTGCAGGTTTCCCCAACGGCGAAACTTTTCGCGTTGGCGGCTCGGAGCCTAAAATTTATATCGCCCGCCTGTACTTTACCCAAAACTTTGAATGGGGTAAAGAGAAGGATACCCTGCAGGATGATAATAACCAGCTTGCCGGCTTAAAAAGCAAACGCTATTTTTCGGTAACTGCAGGTAAATTTGGCATGGCCGATTTTTACGACGGCAACGAATTTAGCCACGATCCACGATCCCAGTTCATGAACTGGTCGCTGATGGATAACGGCGCCTGGGATTACCCCGCCAACACCCGGGGCTATGCCATGGGTATCCATACCGAGTTAGGCATGCCCAACTGGACGCTGAGATTTGCCTTCACCATGTCGACAACTACTGCCAACGGAGCTATCTGGGATGCCAAAGTTGGCAAAGCCAACACCCAAACAATGGAGTATGAAAGGCGCTATACTATTAACGGCAATAAAGGAACAGTGCGCATTTTAGGGTTCCGTAATAATGGGAAAATGGGTAATTACCGCGCTGCCCTCGCCATAAGCGCTGTTAACCCCGTAGTTGATACCAATTTGGTTTATGGCAAACACAAATACGGCTTCGGCATTAGCGCCGACCAATACCTGAGCAAAGATTTTGGCGTATTTGCCAAACTGAGCTATAATGACGGGCACACCGAAACCTGGTATTTTACCGAGATAGACCGCTCGTTAAGCTTCGGAGGCGTATTAAAAGGCAACTCCTGGAAACGCAGCGACGACGAACTTGGGCTGGCATTTGTGGCAAACGGCCTATCAGGCCCGCACCGCGATTACCTGGCCGCGGGTGGTTACGGCTTTATTATCGGCGATGGCAAATTAAACTACAGCAACGAGCTGATTGCCGAATTATATTACAAAATTAACGCCTATCAAAAAAAATTCTGGCTTTCGCCCGATTACCAGTTTATTGTAAACCCGGCGTATAATAAAGACAGGGGGCCGGTGAACGTGTTTTCGTTAAGGGTGCATGTGGAGTTTTAATCATACCGGTACTTAAAATAATAATCCCTTATCGTAATACTCATTTGTTCGGTATCGCCGGCAATTAAAATACCAGGTATCGAAATTCCGCTGGCCATATACCCATAGTAAATCCTGACTATGGGGTTTTTTATTTGGGGCCAATTGCGCCAGGTTGTTCTAAGCGACATTCTTAGCCCCTGTACCTTATCTATACTTTCAATATCCCGCCAGGCAATCGTATAACCATTTTTCTCGATAAAAATAAATTCGCGGGTAATTATAATAGCCGGGGTGCCCCGTAGCACATAATAAATGTGCCGGGTAAAAAACAACAGGAAATAATCGATAACCAGCACCAATATGATAGCGCTGGAATAATCTTTGTAAATCAAAAGCTTATTAAAAATCGAATACACCGGCTGGCCCAGTAAAAGCACGGATAGTATCATGGGCAAAATGAAGTACGGATTGTATTTATAAATTCGCATGCCATCCATATTTCAATCTTTTAACTCATCAGTGCCAGGGTGCCAAAGTAAACCAGCATACAGCCCGAGCTTAAAAAGTTCATGCGCATGGCATTTTTAAAATCGGCGTTAGCTGTCGATTTGCCTACTTTGTAAAACCAGTAATTAAAAAATAAAAATATGGGCAGCGCGCATACCAGGAAAAAGTAGAAGTTGACCATTTTGCCCTCCAAATGCCAATAGTAAAAAGAGCATGCTATCCCCAGCGCAAACATAGCGCCCGAGAAAATAAACGAGCCCTTGTAGCCCAATAGTAGGCTAATCGTTCTGTCGCCACGACGGCTGTCTTCATCGTGCTGGTAAACCTGGGTGAGCGGGTACGATGCGCCAATAAGACACGAGCAAATTGCCCCGGCAACAATAAACCCGGTATCCCAATGCCTGAACAGGCTGAGCCCGCTTAACGCCGAATAGGTGACATAATAAATAAAGCAGCCCTGGAAAATAAATACCGTTAAAAAACTGATGATGGCGTACTTTTTTAATCGTGTAGCAGAATGGCTATACAATTTAGACATAATACCGTAAATAAGTACAGCCACCGCAAATTCCCAGCTAATTAAAAAACCCATGCCGAAGGCAAGCGCTTCCAGCAGGATAGAAAAATAGTACAGGCTAATATCAACTTGGGGCGGTTTTTCTAACAGGCCAATGCTATCCTCGTCCTTGTCAAAATAACTGTTATACCCGTTACTTGCCGGGAACGCCAAAAAATGCCAGATAAAAAATATAAGTACAGCCTGCCCTGGCTGTACAAAAGTAGCCTGGCTAAACGCAAACAGGTAAACAGGCAACAAAAAAACGGAAAAAACAAAACGCATGTGTGCCCAGGCCGATGGTGTGGGGATTAATTGTTTCAATTTCATGCGGGCATATTTATATTCATAGGCTAAAGCAACCAATACTATTTGTTGAAACGTATTAAACCTGCAGCAGGTTGCTTAATCTTACTAATGTAAAAATTAGTTACAGATAAATTATTATGTTTGAAAATCACCTTAGCAGCAGTATGAGCAGGAAACTATTTACCATTGCAATTTTATTTTTTTTAGCAGCAAACACGTTTGCGCAAAGTAAAGTAACCCGATCGGCAGTTACATTTAAAATTAAAAATCTTGGGTTTAACGTCGAGGGCTCTTTTGGCAGCCTCAACGCTGATATTAATTTTAAGCCCGCCAGTCTCGCAACAAGTTCAATTGAGGCTTCTGTGGCCTCAAATACGGTTAATACCGATAATGAAAGCCGCGATAACCACCTGAAGAGCGAAGATTACTTTGATGTAGTCAAATATCCCAGGATCATTCTAAAATCAGTTTCATTTAAACATAAAAGCGGAAACAACTATACGGGCAGTTTTAACGTAACTATAAGAGACAAAACAAAACTGATAGAAATACCTTTTACGTATGTTGAAGCGAGTAGCAATGCTACGTTTAAAGGTGATTTCCAGGTTTTAAGGACGGATTTTGGCATCGGTGGCAAAAACGTGATTTTATCCAATGAGGCCAATGTTTCGATAGAAACGGAGATCACTAAATAAAGTCGCTAAGTCTTTAGTCTGAAGCCGAAAGAGACTTACGACTTCAGACTAAAGACTATCGACTTAAATAAAGCTAATATTAATGGAGAGTTGCATCAGTGCCATCGGGATAGCAAATCCCCATAACCGGATAGCCCAGCAGGATATTTACCATTTTATGGTGAATGCTTTTGGGTTGGATGCAACTAACGCCGCACGGTTAAAAAGCATTTACGATAACTCAGGCATTGATTATCGTTACTCGGTGATCCCGGATTTTGGCGAAAGCGACCCTTCCAATTATACTTTTTTTGATCCATCCGGAAGTTTTAATCCTTTTCCGGATACCCGCAAACGCTTAAAACTTTACCAGGACGAGGCTATAGCTATTGCCATAAATGCGGTTAAAAATTGCCTTGCCGGTTTCGGGGCCGATGCTTTAAAACAAATTACCCATTTGGTTACCATCAGCTGCACGGGCATGCACGCCCCCGGCATTGATATTGAACTGGTAGAGAAACTGGAGCTTAACCGCGATACCGAACGTACCTGTATTAATTTTATGGGTTGCTATGGCGCCATAAACGGCCTTAAAGTGGCCGATTATATTTGCCGCGCCAACCCCGAAGCCAAGGTTTTGGTAGTAAGTGTGGAGTTGTGCACGCTCCATTTTCAAAAAGATAATACATTAGACAACTGGGTGGCCAATTCCCTGTTTTCAGACGGGGCCGCCGCAGTATTGGTCGAGAACTCTTTGCAACGCATGAGGGCTGGCACCAACCTCATCTTAAAAAACTTTTACTCGGAATTTGTGACCGAAGCCCGCGACGATATGGGCTGGTATGTAGGCAATACCGGGTTCGAGATGAAGTTAACCTCGCGGGTATCCAAACAAATCAAAAAAAACATTAAGGCTTTAACAGGCCGCTTTTTGCAAAAGGTAAAACTTAATGCAGATGAAATAACCGCTTATGCTGTACACCCCGGTGGCCGTAAGATACTGGAAGCGGTAGAGGAAGCGCTGGAGCTACCCGAGGAAAGCAACGCTTTTGCCTATGAAACCCTGCAGCAGTATGGCAATATGTCATCAGCCACCATCCTGTTTGTGCTGCAAAAAATGCTTAAGGCCGAAAGTTTGATCGATCAAAAGGTCATGAGTTTTGCTTTTGGGCCCGGGCTAACGGTTGAGGGTATGATATTGGAAATGTCTTGCTAAAGCATATGAACGATGTAATTATAGTTGGCGGTGGCCTTGCGGGATTATTTAACGCGATACTATTAAACCGCGCCGGCTTAAACGTTACCCTCGTCGAAAAAAAAACATACCCCATGCACCGTGTATGTGGCGAGTACATCTCCAACGAAGTAATCCCGTTTTTAAATACTTTAGATATCAACCTCGATCAGCTGAATGTTGCCCGCATTAACCGGGTGGAAGTTACCGCCGCCTCGGGCGTTAAATTTACCCAAAAGCTCGATCTGGGCGGCTTTGGTTTAAGCAGGTACACCTTTGATAATTTTTTATACCACAAAGCGACAACAGAAGGCGTAAATTTCTTGACAGGTACAAGGGTTGAAGATGTGCGCTTCACCGGCAATCAGTTTGAGGTGGTTACGCCCGGCGAAGTGTTAACAGCGCCGCTGGTAATCGGCTCGTTCGGCAAGCGGTCAAACCTCGATCAAAAACTAAAACGGCCCTTTTTTTATAAACGCAGCCCCTACCTGGCTGTAAAATTTCATATAAAAATGGATTTGCCGCAGGATCTTATCCAGCTCAATAACTATAAAGATGGCTATTGCGGCGTGAGCAAAACCGACGGCGACAGGTATTGCATGTGCTACATGGCGCACCGAGATGACCTGCGCAAATATGGCAGCCTGCAAGGATTGGAAGAAAACGTTATCCGCAAAAACCCATATCTCGACAATATTTTTGCCAATGCCGAATTTTTACTGGATAAGCCCGAGGTAATTAACGAGATATCGTTTGAAAAGAAAGCACCGGTTGATAACCATATTTTAATGAGCGGCGATACGGCCGGGATGATAGCGCCACTATGCGGTAACGGCATGACCATGGCTATTCACTCGGCCAAAATCCTATCAGAAAAAATTATCAGTCATTATAAAACCGGCAAATTTTATGAAGATAACCGTGTAGCTTTAGAGGCCGATTATACTGATGCCTGGAACCGTCAGTTTGCACAACGGCTTTGGGTAGGCCGGCAATTGCAGCGCCTGTTTGGCAATAACAACACAACCGCACTTACGCTTCGCCTGTTAAACGGCTTACCGCCATTATCCAGGTACCTGATCAGTAAAACTCACGGAAAACCATTTTCATAAGGTTATTGCATTGATACCATGCCCAATTTAAAACACCGCGCCTTTGATGCCGAGATAATGGACGACCTAAACTTGCCCGACAGTGAGATAGCCCCTGTGTTGGAAGGCCTGGGCAAGGTAAATTCATGGTTTGGCGGGCATAAGGAAGCAATAGGAGCCTTAAAAAACTTCCCGGTAAAGCAAGGATATTCTATATGCGATTGGGGCTGTGGTGGCGGCGATACACTGATTGCCATTACTAAATGGGCAACGCAACAACAGATAGCCGTAAAGCTTACCGGCATTGATGCAGCCCCGGCCGCAATAAACTATGCGCTCAATGCATCAAAAACATTTGCCGGCATTGGCTATGTGCAGGCCGATGTGATAAACGATACGCACCTTTTAGGCAGGCACGATATCATTATCAGCAGCTTGTTTACGCATCACTTTGACGACGAACAATGGATCAAAATGATTAAAAACATGTATGCATCGGCCCAAAAAGGAATAATCATTACCGATTTGCACCGCCATTGGGCGCTGTATTATGCCGTTATTTTTATTACAAACGTTTTCACCCGTAATAAAATGGTACGCTACGATGGGCCACTATCGGTAAAGCGGGGTTTTAAAAAGCGGGAATTATTAACATTGCTAAAAAAAGCACAAATTGATAATTTTAAATTAACATGGAAGTGGCCATTCCGCTGGGCTTTAGTAATCTATAAATCGTAGCTTTACGCTATGAATTTGCGTGTACTGGTTTTAATTACAGCCACAGGGGTTGCCATTACCCTATCGGCGGTTAACTTTTATTTTCAGCATAAATGGTATGATGTAATGGTTACTTTCACCATTACCATAGCGGTAAGCTACTTTGTATTTTACTACCTGATAGAAAAGTATATTTACTCGCGCATTAAACTAATTTATAAACTCATTCACAATTTAAAGCTTGGCCGCGATTTGCGCGACGCCCTGGGCGAACATGTAACCGCCAACCCTATTGATGATGTGGAGCAGGAAGTAAAAGAATGGGCAAAACAAAAAAAATCAGAGATTGACGACCTGCGCAAGCAGGAAAAATTCCGCCGCGATTTTTTATCCAATATCTCGCATGAGTTTAAAACCCCGCTTTTTGCCATACAGGGATACATTGAAGCGTTGCAGGATGACGATATGGAAGACCGCGAGATGGCGCGGCAGTTCCTGGAAAAAGCCTCCAAGAATGTGGATAGGCTAAGCTACCTGATTAAGGACCTGGACGAGATCTCGAAGCTGGAATCGGGCGAGATACCAATTAATTACAGCAAGTTTAAAATTAACGACCTGATTAAAGAAGTTTTTGAATCGCTCGAGATAAAAGGCAAGCAGTATAAAATAAAGCTGATATTTAAACAGAAATATGATGAAGGGATCATTGTATATGCCGACAGGGAAAAAATAAGACAGGTGTTGGTAAACCTGATTGATAACTCATTTAAGTATGGTAAAGAAGAAGGAAGCACATCATTAAGCCTTTTTGTACTTGACGACCAGGTTTTAGTTGAAGTTACCGATGATGGCATCGGCATCGAAGAAAAGTTTTTGCCACGCCTGTTTGAGCGCTTTTACCGCACAGACACAAGCCGGTCGCGCCAAATTGGGGGTTCCGGATTGGGCCTGGCCATTGTAAAACACATTATTGAGGCGCACCAGCAAACCATTAATGTGCGCAGTACCGAGGGATTGGGATCAACTTTTGGCTTTACTTTGCAAAGAGCAAAACAAACTTTACCTTTCCCCAATATACCAGTGTTAAAAAGTTAACATTAATTTAACATAGCAACCGTACCTTTACACCAATTTTAAGCATCATGTCATTAAACAGCATTTTCCAATACTTTGTACCTAAGGACAAAAAGATATTTTTTCCTTTATTTGAGCAGGCAGCAAACAATGTAGTAGCCATGGCTACTATTTTGGTCGAGGCCGTTAACTCCAATAACGCTACCACCCGCGAAGAGCTGTTTAAACAAATTGACAAGCTTGAAAATAAAGGCGATGAATTTACCCACCAGATATACCTGGAACTGGGCAAAAACTTTATTACCCCTTTTGACAGGGAGGACATCCATGCGTTAGCTACAGCTATTGATGATGTTGCCGATTACATCCAGGGCGCTGCCAACCGCATGAGCCTTTACCGGATAGACGATTTTAACGAGCACATCCGCAAACTATCTGACCTGATCCTTCAGGCAAGCATCGACCTGGAAAAAGCAGTACGCGAGCTGAAAGACCTGCGCAACGTGCGCAACATTGCCGATTCATGCATCAGGATAAACAGCGTAGAAAACCAGGCCGATTATGTTTTTGACCGTGCCGTGGCCGATTTGTTTCTTTATGAAAAAGACGCTATCCGCCTGATAAAATATAAAGAAATCCTTGCTGCCCTGGAAACCGCTACCGATATGTGCGAAGACGCAGCCAACGTTATGGAATCTATTTTAGTTAAAAACGCTTAAGCATACCTAATCATCACTAAATGGTTACCTCACTACTTGTTGTTATAGTTTTACTTGCACTCGTTTTTGATTACACTAACGGTTTTCATGATGCTGCCAACTCAATTGCCACCATTGTATCAACCAAAGTGCTTACCCCCTTTCAGGCTGTACTATTAGCTGCTGTATTTAACTTTGCCGCCTACTTTTTTATAAAAGACCATAAGGTAGCCAATACAGTATCAAAAATTGTATTGGAACATTATGTTACCCTGCATGTAATATTGGCCGGACTGGTGGCTGCCATATCCTGGAATTTAATTACCTGGTGGTTTGGTATCCCCTCAAGTTCATCGCATACGCTAATTGGCGGTTTTGCGGGTGCCGGGATGACCAATGCTATTTATATGGGCGCAAATGCACTACACGCTATTGAAATGCAGTATGTGCTTAAAATCATCGCTTATATTGTTTTGGCTCCGTTTATAGGTTTACTTATAGCCTACGTGGTAACCATCCTGATATTAAACATTTGTAAACGCGCAAAGCCTGCTACTGCCGAACGTTGGTTTAAGAGGCTGCAGCTGATATCGGCAGCGGCATTAAGCTTTGCACACGGTGGTAACGACGCCCAAAAGGTAATGGGTATATTATATGTAACCTTAATTGCAGGCAAGGTAATTCACGCCGGCGCGCCTATGCCCGAATGGATCCCCTTGGCCTGTTATACAGCTATCGCGGCGGGTACTATGAGCGGCGGTTGGAAAATTGTTAAAACCATGGGCTCAAAAATAACCAAGGTAACCCCGCTGGAAGGTGTAAGTGCCGAAACCGCAGGTGCCATCACCCTGTTTATTACCGAAAGGTTTGGTATCCCGGTTTCTACTACACACACCATCACAGGCTCTATCATTGGGGTTGGTTTAACTAAACGTGTATCTGCCGTACGCTGGGGTGTAACCATTAACCTTATCTGGGCCTGGATTATCACCATTCCAATTTCTGCTTTAATTGCGGCAGGCGTATTTGCTCTGTTAAAAGTGTGGGGATAATTTACACATAAGTTGGCTTCATTTTTGCTAATTTTAGGCACTATGAAAAAACGAATATTTTCTATAACAGCTTTACTGTTTTTTATAACCTTAAGCAGCTGCGATACACTAAACCAGGTTGCACAAGCTGCAACCACCAGTACACAAGGAACACCTACCACGTTTGAGATAGGTAACGGCCTTAAGCAAGCCCTTGAAATAGGTACCGGCAAAAGCACTGATAAGTTATCGGTTGTTGATGGCTTTTTAAAGAACGCCGAGGTTAAAATACTTTTTCCGCCCGAAGCGCAAAAAGCCGAGAAAACGCTTCGCAGCATAGGCCTTGGCAGCCTTTGCGACAACGTTATAACTTCCATTAACCATGCCGCCGAAGATGCCGCTGTAAAAGCCAAACCCATATTTATTGGTGCCATAAAGCAAATGACCCTGCAGGATGTTACCAACATTTTGCTTGGCAGCCAGGATGCGGCCACTCAATACTTCAAAAAAACCACTACTTTACAATTGGCCGGCCAGTTTAAACCCGTGATACAGGCAAGCTTAAACAAAGTTGGTGCTACAAAATATTATACCGATGCCGCGCAGGCTTATAACAAGGTGCCTTTTGTATCAAAAATAAATCCGGACATTACCGATTATGTAACCCAGAAAGCTATTGCTGGCTTATTTGTTGAAATTGCCAAAGAGGAACTGAATATTCGACAGAATTTAGGCGCGCGTACTACGCCGTTGCTTCAAAAGGTATTCTCTTTTGCTGATAAGCAACAAAAGAAATAGAGAAGCTTCCCCTTGAAGGAAGGAACGCGTTTTGATTTTGCTTACCTTGCCGGGGGTTACGGATATTACAGTAGCATAAAAACAATTTGTAATCAACGGGTTAATCATCTATTTTTGTTATCTGCAAAAAAAGCTGGGGTATGAAAACGCTTAAAATATTCATTATCGTGTTCTCTCTTTCTGCTACGGTCGCCAAAGCTCAGTTTACCAAAGCCGAGTTGCAGGTTAGCGGACTTACCTGCGCCCTTTGCGCAAAATCAACCGAAAAAGCTTTACGTGCATTGCCATTTGTAGGCGATATTAAAACCGACTTGATCCGTAACACCTATCTCATCACCTTTAAAGAAGAGGTGCTGGTAAATTTCGAACAGATCGGCAAAAAGGTGCAGGCATCCGGCTTTTCAGTAAGCAGCCTCAAAGCCACTTATAATTTTGATAATACCAAGGTGACTGATAACAATTTCAGCTATGGGGGCGATACCTACAGGTTGCTCAACCCTGCTAATAAACCAACAAGCGGCGCGGTAAATGTTACCGTTGTTGATCAGGGCTTTGCTCCAAAATCGGTATCAAAAAAATACCTTGGGCAAGTTATCGATACAGCACCTGCATCTGGCCGTATTTACCATTTAGCCATATAGCTATCCACAAAGTTTTCCTATTAAACAAAAAGCGCGGCTGTATTGGGCCGCGCTTTTTGTTTATATCCAGGTTCTTAAACCCGGATATAAATTTTCTTTTTATCCAGCAGGTAACCTACCAACCAGCAAATAAGCATATAGCTGATGGCAAACAGCAATGAGCCAATTGCCCCGGGTATTATAGCCTGGTAAATGTTTGTATTTATCCAATTATATAAACTAACCCCTTTTACGCTAAACATGTAAAAGAAGATGACCAAAGTTTCTGATAATACATAAAGCGGCAGCGGGTTTTTACCCATAATGATAAAAAACCTTGTCCAGTTGCCTTTGTTCCAATCGTTAATCTCCAGCGCATATACCAGGAACGACAGGATCACCAGATCGAGGCCGGTGGTTATCAGCACGAACGGGCTGCTCCACAGCTTTTTGTTAATGGGGAATACCATATTCCAGCACAAGGCAATAAAGATGAACAGGCAGCCCATGAGCAGCATTTTTGATATCACATCGTACCCTTTACCTTTCTGCTGAATGAATTTACCGGCGTAGTAACCAACAACCACGTTTACAATAGCCGGTAAGGTGCTCAGGATACCTTCCGGATCAAATGCTTTTCCTTCGCCATGGTACATATGATCGGCACCAAGTACAAGCTTATCCAGGAAATACCCTGCATTCCCGGTCATGCTTAACGGGTTTAACGGATCGCCAAAAGCAAGCAGGATAATCCAATAACTTATCAGGAACAGGATTGATAAAATAATAACCGATTGCTTTGATAAAAAATGAATCATGAGCGATGCGAAACAGTAACATAAAGCAATACGCTGCAAAACCCCCATAATACGGGTATGGCTTATCGGCGAAAATTCAAAATGCCCTTTATCAAAATTGAAGAAAGGAAACCAATACATCAGGTATCCTATTAAAAATATCAGCAGCGTACGTTTAAATATCTTGGTAAGTACGGCAGCATTACCCATCTCGATATAGCGCTTCATCGAAAAACTCATGGCATTACCCACCGCGAATAAAAACGACGGAAATACCAGGTCGGTTGGGGTAAAACCATGCCAGGCCGCATGCTGGAGGGGCGCAAAGGCATCCGCTCCGCTCCCGGGTGTATTCACGATGATCATAAAACATAATGTCATCCCTCTAAATACATCCAGCGATAAAAATCGTGTCGATGTTGTGTTCATATTTTGGTTTATAGTTGTTGGCCGGTTTACAGCAGGTGGTAATACGCAGCAATTTGAGAAAATCTGCCGGGATTTGAAAACCCCGGCAGATATAAATATACTTGTTAATGATAGCCTGGATTTTGTTTAAGCACAGGGGTGCCACCCTTGGAGCTCAAATCAATTTCGGTAAGCGGGATAGGGTAGTATTCGTTTTTACCTTTTAAAAACTTGCCTCCTTTAACATCATTGGTGAACGCGCTTTGGTAAGTTACGTAAGCATTAAGCTCGGTATCGGCAATACCCCATCTAACCAAATCAAAAAAGCGATGGCCTTCCATAGCCAATTCAATTTTGCGTTCAAAATAAATAGCTTTAAGTGCAAAATCTTTGCTGGCGAAGGCTCCTGCAGGATAAGTGCCAACTTTGTAATTGGCAGCGGGTGTATTGGTAAAGCCGGCGGTGGGATTATCATCATTTTTATACTTATGCACCCACCCCGATGTATTGGCTGCCCTGCTGCGCACCATGTTCACATAACTTTCAGCTTTATCAAAATTACCCAGTTGCGCTTCGGCTTCGGCAGCCATCAGCAACACATCGGCATACCTGATAAGGTTAACGTTAATGCCCGATCCCGGTGCCCAGGAAGTATTATCGCCATTGGTGCTTTGCTCGGCCTGGCCATAAACATTTTTAATTGGCGAGTATGGGCCTCCGTATTGCTGATCGCGTATCCAATCCACTCCAGGATGCAAACCCCAATCAAGGTATGGAATACCGCGGCGGCCAACCGTCCAATCCAATCGCGGATCGATAGTGCCGGCATCAGGCGCAAAATTGGCCCCGGCTGCTACTCCCATATCTGTTTTTAAAGCATGGCTGTTATAATCATCCAAATAGGGCAGGCCGGTAGCCGGGTTGGTACGGTAATGATTGGCCAGTTCAATTGATGGCTGATAGAAGCCACAGCAACTAAACGGGCTGCTATTGCCATACGGAAAGTTCAGCATATCGCCATCGTTGGCGTTTGACGGTCCGTTAGGGTCTGTGTTGGCGGCTGCCTGCACGGCAAATACCGATTCGGCACTGTTATTGGTAGCGGTCCTGAAATTATCGTTGAATTTTTCGTTCAAATCATACTTCAGCCCCAATGCTGTTACGCCCTGCGCAATAACGGCATCAAAAACCGATTTTGCCTCGGTGTACTTATGCTCATACAAATATGTTTTTGCTAAGTAAGCACCGGCAGCCCATTTGTTGGCACGGCCCACATTTCCCTGCGTATTGGGCAGGTTGTTATAGGCATACAAAAAGTCGGCTTCTATTTTTGGCCATATATCGGTTGTATTTGGCTGATTAATATCGGTTGTAGTTTCGTCAATGTAAGGCACATTATTAAACATTTTTTTCAGGTCGAAATAATAATGAGCACGTAAAAACCGGGCCTGTGCAATGATATTGGTTTTGGCGGCAGCTGTAATACCGGGCACCTTATTTGTAATTGCAATGGTATTATTTGTGCGGGAAACACCTTCATAGTCGGCCCTCCATTTGCTGTCAAAAAAACCGTTGCTGGCATCGGGGTTATACTTCATGATAGGCTCGATGGGTTGCTGATCGCCGGCTATACTGCCTTTTGAAGCATCACCGCCCGCAACGCCGCCATAAATCCAGTTATCTGGCGACGCCTCCCATGAACTGCCACCACCAAAAGCCGCATCGCCACCCTGCTGACCATCTAATGCCGCATAGGCGCCCACAAGCAATTCGTTTGCACCTGCTTCGGTTTGTAAAAACTTAGGCTCCAGCGCTCCGTTGATTGATTTATCAAGAAACGTTTTTTTACACGCACCAAGCGCAAAAACGCTTAGCAACATAATACTGAAATATTTTTTTGCTTTCATTGTAATACTTTTAATGCTGTTGTTATAATGAAAAATTAACTCCGAATAAGAATGTGCGCGGGCTGGCATAGCTACCTTCGTCAATGCCAAAATCTTTGGTGTTGCCGCTCAGCTCCGGATCGACACCGCTATAGCCTGTTAAAGTGAACAGGTTAGTTGCCGATACATATACGCGCAGTTTCTGAATGCCTGCTTTTTTTAAACCGGCGACTTTAAAGGTGTAACCAATTTGGGCATTGCGCATACGTACGTATGTTCCGTTTTCAACAAAGTATGAGTTGGGTGTTGCGCCGCTGCTGGTAGATGCATCCAACTCCTGGATAGGGGCTTTTGCATTTTGATGCGTTGGCGTCCATGAATCATTAAGCGCGGTATAACTTTTGGCGGTTCCGAATGACGCGTAAAAGTCTCGCCAGTATTTAACGCTATTCCATAATTTGTTGCCAAATGAGCCGTAAAAAAACACACTGGCATCAAAGTTTTTATAGTTTACAGCCAGGTTTAATCCGGTAGTAAATTTCGGATTGGGGTTACCGATAAAAGTACGATCGGCATCAGTTATTACACCATCTCCGTTTACATCTTTATACCTGAAACGCCCCACTTTGGTATCTGATTGATAAACAGCATTTGGGTCGTTGGTTACTTTTTGGGCGCTGGCATCTGCGGCGTCAATCTGTGCCTGGTTGTTCCAAAAACCGGCTATTTGATAGCCATAAAATTCGCCCAGCGAATGACCAACAGCACTCCTGGTTATAGGGCTATCAAAGCGGCTTGTGGCATCGCCAACAAAATAGTCCCTGTCGTCAGATACTTTTAGTATTTTGTTATTATAGGTTGTTAAGGTTCCTGTGGCATTAAAACTCAGGTCTTTATTTACAGTTATATTGCTTGTTACAGATATATCAAGCCCATCCGTTTTCATTTTGCCCACATTTTGTGCAGGCACGTTACCATTACCGGCAGTACCTAACTGCCTTGCGGCATACAACAGGTCCTTAATATCTTTACGATAATAATCGGCCGTTATAGCCACTTTGCCGTTAAGGAGGGTTGCATCAAAACCAAAGTTGGAGTTGATATCTTTTTCCCACAAAGCGTTGGGGTTAGCTATCTGATCCTGGTAAAAGCCAGGCAACAACGCGGAGTTACCATCCAAAGGATAATATGATTGACCAATATTGGTACCAAAAGTAGTGTAGGCATCTTTTGCCCCCATATTAATCTGGTTACCCATAATACCCCAACCGCCCCGTACTTTAAGGTCTGTAAGCCATTTTACTTCTTTCAGAAAACCCTCCTGTGATACGCGCCAGCCGGCGCTAAAAGCCGGAAAATAGCCATAACGCTGGGTTACCGGAAATTTTGAGGAACCATCGCGGCGGATTGTAGCATTAAACAGGTACTTATTATCAAAAACATAATCCAGGCGTGCAAATTCAGATAACAGCGACGTTGAGCTCTTACTGCTGTAAGTGTTTTTGTTTGTTGTACCTGTTGAAAGGCTAACATAATCAGGATCAAAATTATAAAAGCCCTGTATACTACCACCCAGGCTTTTATCGTAAGTTTCAACAGCTTCGGTGCCTATAACCACGTTCAAATTATGCTTGCCAAAGGTTTTTAGATAAGTAAGTGTGTTTGTCCAGTTGTAGCTATAGCTATTGGCCGAATTTTCGTTATAACTGTTTGTTTGGGAGTTTTCTACGTTTTCATATGTCGGGTAGGTAAACGCGTGGTCGTTACTGTTTGTGATGTCTCCGCCAAAACTGGTGCGCAAGGTAAGGCCCTTAAACAAATCAGCTTCGGCATACATGTTTCCAAGCAAGCGATAAGCCGTGGCTCCATTTACTTTAGTGCGCTGCTGTATAGCTACAGGGTTATTGGAATCGCCTAATCCTGTACCATAAGTGCCGGCATAATTGCCCATTATATCATAAACAGGTATAATTGTCTGCTCTCTTAAACCCATAGCTATTACACCATCGGGATTATTGGCGCTTATTTGCGCATGGTTAGCGGCAGCCACCTGCGGTGTTTTGGTGATAGAATAAGCCAGGTTTTCGCCTACACGGATATGTTTGGTAATATTAAAAGTGGTATTTGAGCGCAGGGTGTACCGTTTTAGGTAAGTATCAATCAATGTTCCCTGCTGGTTAAAATAATTAAGCGAGAACAGGTAGCTTGCCTGATCGCTGCTGCCGCTTAAGGTTAAATTATGGCTGGTTATAGGAGCCGATTTGAATAGTTCATGATACCAATCGGTACCTGCTTTATTTGCCCTTGTTATCCGATAAAAGCTATTAAAATCATCAGGCGAGGTATAGTTAGGGTTAACGTAATATTTTGAGGGATTTACCGAAGCATCGCCTTCTTTAGCACCGGCAGGCGTAATATAATCGGGCAACGTAAAAGTGGAGTTTGCCCCTGTTGGGTTATATAACGGATCTGTAAAATCAGTAATCCCGGAATTTTTTTCGGCCATTAGCTGTAAGTTGGCCGCTTGCTGCGGGTTTAATGTATGCCAAACGTTGCCTCCTTTAGGCACCTGCGAGCCATAATACGCATCGTACTGAATGCTCACTTTGCCCTTGCCCCTTTTGGTGGTAATGATGATAACCCCGTTTGCAGCCCTGGCGCCATATATTGACGCGGAGCTTGCATCCTTTAACACCTGTAACGACTCGACATCATTTGGGTTAATAGTGCTCACGTCATAGGTTTCCATACCATCAACCACATACAATGGGGTATTATCGCCAAACGTGTTAAAACCCCGGATATGTACCTGGGGCTCTTCACCCGGCTGGCCCGATCCGGTTACTGTAACGCCAGATGCCTGCCCCTGTAACTGGCTGTTTACCGATGATGATGCTTGTTTATTCAAATCCTTAACATTAACTACGGCTACGGCGCCGGTAAGGTCTTTCTTTTTTTGAGTGGTATAACCAACGACTACAACCTCGTTCAGGGCTTTTGATTCTTCAACAAGCTTTACATTTACTACGGTTTGGCCGGCAATGGGTACTTCCTGTGGTGTAAAGCCCAAAAAGTTAAAAAGGAGCGTGCCTGTACCATCGGGCAATGTAAGGTTATATTTTCCGTCGATATTGGTTACTGTTCCTAATGTGCTCCCTTTAAGTTTTATGCTTACACCGGGTAGCGGCAGCCCGGCAGCATCTGTAACGGTACCGGTTACTGTAACGGTTGCTATAGTTTTACCATCGGCCGGTTTAATAATAATGATGTTATCAACCACCTGGAAGGTGAGTTGCTGATTTTTAAGAACATCTTTCATTACCGTTTCAATACTGGCGTTTTGCAGTTCAACATTAATCTTTTTATCAATGTTAACCTGGTCCAGCCGGTAAAAAACCGTGTATTTGCTGTTTTTTTCAATCTGCTTAAACATCTGTTTAACAGATATATTGTTTACATTAAAGTTGTAAACGTTTTGCGAAAAAGCAGCTGCGTGTATTTGCATTATTCCCGTTAAGAGTAAAACAGTTACAAGCTTCATAATTTTAATCGTTTTTTGCCACGCGCGCGCAGCCATTACAGATTTTCTGTCAAAATTTATCATAAATTTGTTTGTTAATCAGTTAATACGATGCTTCCCCAAGCGTAGGGTATTAGCTATTGATTTTATTGAAGCCCGGAGTGTTAGCGCACACCGGGTTTTTTATTTTGAAAGAGAGAGCGTTAGTTTTTCGCCATAAGTTATTTTGTTTTTAAAGGGTTAACAGATTAGTTTTTATTGTTTTTTGTGATGTTTATTGTGTTGCCCGTAATAGAATAGTTGATTGCTGTATTGCCCTTTATCAGATCCAAAACTTTATCTATACTGGATATGCTTTTGAAACTGCCCGAATAGCGGATGTTTTGCAGCCCGGCATCGTCCATAATAATTTTTACATTATACCTGCGCTCCAATACTTTGGCAATCTCGCCGAGGGTGTTACCATCAAATACCAGCAAATCGTCCTTCCAGCCATCGTAGCGGTCCATTTTTGCCGAATCAACCTCCGATACTTGTATCTCGTTAAGGTTTTTCAATTCTTTATCATCCTGCTTTACAGCGTATTTTTCGGCACTGGGATAATATATTCTGAGCACCTGGTGCGGTTTAACGTAGATGCGGTTCATCTCGCGGGTGTTGTTATCTATGTTACCCTCAACCGCTACCTCGCCTTTTACAACCGTGGTTTCAAAAAAAGAGTCGTTGGCGTAAGCTTTCAGGTTAAATTTTGTGCCGATATCCCTGATGGTATAATTTTTAGTGTTAACCAAAAACGGAATAGTTTTGCCGCCGGGGGCAATGTCGAAAAATGCCTCACCCTCCAGGTAAACAGTCCGGTTTGTTTTATTAAAATCAGTATTGTATTTAAGCTTGCTGCCTGCATTTAGCCAAACAAGTGTGCCATCGCTTAAAACTATTTTTTTTATGCCCCCATTATTAACAGATACGAGCCTCGTGTTCTGCACATTTTTTGAATAATGGTTTACAAGCAAAGCTGTTAGCAAACCAAACAAGGCCACGGTTGCAGCTACTTTACTCCATATAGCAAGCACGCGGTATTTTGGCTCATGCGGGATAGTTGCCGCCGAAAATTTGGCGAATGCTTTCTCCTCATTAATAACATCGGGCTCCAGGTACAGCATGTTTTGCCAGGTTTCATATAGCTGGGCAAAGTACTGCTCATTCTCGGGGTGCGCATTAACCCATTCTTTTACCTGCTCTACTTCTTTTTCATCGGCTTCGCGGGTTATGTATTTTACCAGTAACAGTTTTATTTCTTCGTTGTCCATTCGTGTTCTTATTAGCAAGACAACTGGAAAACCCCATACCCTCAAACGGGGCTAAAATATTTCTTTATTAAATTCGGACAAAGACAAAATTTAACCCTGCTAATTGCGAATTACACCCACAATGCAAAATATTCGCGAGTGCATTTGTCAATATTTCCATATTAAATTTGATGCTTTCAAAATTTAATCGTTAACTTGTTAAAGTTTTTTAAAAAGTAATTCTTTTTTACCTATCCTATGAATAAATGATTACCTCAAAAACCGACACATCAATAACAAAACTCACGCAGGGGGATGCCGGCGCGTTTGAAGTTTTATTTAAACTTCATTATACCCGCCTTACGCTTTTCGCCAATCGTTTTGTGAATGATTTGCCGGTGGCCGAAGAGATAGTTGCCGAAATATTTACCGATTTATGGGAAAAGGGGCATGAAGTTACATTTTCAACATCGGTAAGTTCATACCTGTATAAAATGGCGCAAAACCGTAGCCTCAATTATTTGAAGCACCAAAAAATAGAAAACCTTTACGTTGATTACCTGCAAAAAAACAACCTGCTTGATGAAGTACGCAGCGCTGTTGAAAACGGGTACGAAGAAAAAGAGCTGGCCCACCAGATAAAAGCAGCCATAAACACCCTCCCCGAAAAATGCCGCGAAATTTTTGTATTGAGCCGCTTTAGCGACATGAAGTATAAGGAAATTGCCAGTAAGCTCAACCTTTCGCCCAAAACGGTTGAACGCCAGGTGAGCATTGCGTTAGAGAAGTTAAGGCAAACGCTGAAACATGTGAGTTATTTGTTGATGTTTTAGTAGTGATAGCGGCATTGATGTATATGAATTGATCCGTTGTCAATTTTGTATACAAGACGGTGTTCTAAATTTATCCGCCGAGACCGGAAAGCTGCCAAATTATGTTTTAAAGGTTCTGGTTTGCCAGAACCTTTAAATGGAGTTCTTTCTATTTCTTTTACTAAAGCATTTATCTTTCTTAAAATAGATTTATCGGTAGTCTGCCAGTATAGATAATCTTCCCAGGCCTGATCGGAAAAAACAATTCTCACTCTTCAATCAGTTTTCTTTCGGTACCTAAACCATTTTCCAAATCCTCGATACTTTTCATCAACCGGGCAGAATTTGCCGGACTCTTAAGCAAGTAAAATGTTTCTTCCATGCTTTCATAATCAGCTTTGGAAATAACTACAACATCCTCGGCATTGGTACTTGTAACCACCAAGGGTTTATGATCATTGCGAACTTTATCCAGATAGAATTTAAGTTGCTGCCTGAAGGTTGTATATGTGGTCACTTCCATTTGTCTAATTTTAAATAAAGATAAAAAACAAAACGCACATGTACAACAAATTGTACATGTGCGTTTAAAAACTTGAAATTACCTTCGCTTCTCGTCGTGTCCGTCAGCAAAAACATTATTCAGGTTCAGTTACCCCAATCATCACCCCAAAGCTCCCATCTGTCTGCATCCAATTCTTTTCGGGCAAATAAGCCCTCGAAACAAAACCATCCAGGTACAAGGCATTTTTACAGCCTATATTTTTAAAATACGCTGCAAAATCATAAAAATTAACAGGCACTTTAGAGATAACGAAAACAACTTCGCCGGTGGGTAAAATGCCAACGCCATTCCTGATATTCAGGTTTGCTGACCCCGCTTTAAATGATGGATGAATTTGACCGCCTATTACCAGCATCGGCCCTGATTGGGTGGCGTATTTGATATCACCACTATCTTTAAACGAGGCTGTGTTGCAAACGACCGCGGTATTGGTTGTTGTAAGATAGAAAACGCCGTTAGGCTTCAGGTAAAAATTACCATTACCTGATAACGTATCTAATGGCGCTAATGTTTTTTTATTTTCGATGTACAGCCCCTGCGGTGATCCATCCGGTTTGTACATCCCAGCGTTCATGGCAAATACCACCTTACGCTTATTATTTTCAAGCCAAAGCTTAAGGTTTTGGATACTGCCGAAATTCGAATTTCTATCACCCTTCCAATAAAGTTTCAGTTCGTGTTTTTGGGGGTTTACCCGGTAACTAAGAAAACGATCTTCATCCTGATGTGTCCATGTAAAAGCCAGCGCTGCCACTGCAACAAGCAGGACAAAAACTGTGGATAGAATGGCCCCGCTCTTTTTCATTTCGATCTGCATTAGTTTCTATCCACAATATATCGCTATTTTATTTTATCCCCATTTCCTTTTTCAAAAACTGACCTGTAAAACTTTCCTTCACTTTACACAACCCTTCGGGGGAACCGCTGAAAAGAATTTTACCGCCGCCAGAACCGCCTTCGGGGCCAAGATCGATAACATGATCAACCACTTTAATTACATCCAGGTTATGCTCAATTACCAAAACCGTATTGCCTTTATCAACCAGTTGATAAAGCACACCTAACAGCACGTTAATATCTTCAAAATGCAATCCTGTGGTAGGCTCATCTAAAATGTAAAAAGTGTTGCCGGTATCTTTTTTTGATAGCTCGGTAGCCAGCTTTACACGTTGCGCCTCGCCACCAGATAGTGTAGTGGATGCCTGGCCCAAAGTAATGTAACCTAAGCCAACATCATTCAATGTTTTTACCTTGCGGTATATCGATGGGATATGCTCAAAAAATGGCGTGGCATCTTCAATGCTCATATCCAGCACATCGCTGATGGATTTACCACGGTAGCGCACTTCCAGTGTTTCGCGGTTGTACCGGCGGCCGCCGCATTCTTCACAAGGTACCTGCACATCAGGTAAAAAGTTCATCTCGATAACTTTCATTCCTGCACCCTGGCAGGTTTCGCACCTGCCCCCTTTTACGTTGAATGAGAAACGGCCGGGTTTATACCCCCTGATCCTCGACTCGGGCAGTGCAACATATAGGTTCCGGATATCTGAAAACACACCGGTATAAGTGGCCGGGTTCGATCGCGGCGTACGGCCGATAGGCGTTTGATCTATTTCGATCACTTTATCGATATTCTCCAAACCCTCAATTTTTTCATAAGGCAACGGATGCTTTTTGGCCCTGAAAAAATGATGGTTTAATATAGGATATAGCGTCTCGGTAATTAAACTTGATTTACCGCTGCCGGATACCCCTGTAACACCAATTAATTTACCTAAAGGAAAATCAACAGAAACCTTTTTTAAATTATGGCCGGTTGCCTTTTTAAGGCTTAGTGTTTTTCCGTTGCCCTCTCTCCGTTTCTCAGGTATAGCGATAGAACGCTCGCCATTGATATAGGATGTAGTGAGCGTATGTTCTTTCATCAGCTGTGCAGGTGTTCCTTGCGCAACAATCTGCCCGCCGTGTACGCCGGCTGCCGGCCCCATGTCAATAACATGGTCGGCTTCAAGTATCATATCTTTATCGTGCTCAACCACCAAAACCGTATTGCCCAGGTCGCGCAGGTTTTTGAGGGCGTTAATCAGGCGCTCGTTATCGCGTTGGTGCAGGCCAATGCTCGGCTCATCTAAAATGTACATAACATTCATCAGCTGCGAGCCTATCTGCGTGGCCAAACGGATTCGCTGTGCTTCACCACCCGAAAGCGTTTTGGCCGTACGATCAAGCGTTAAATAACTCAAGCCAACATCTAACAAGAAAACAATACGTGCCCGGATCTCTTTCAGGATCTCTTTGGCAATAACATTCTGGCGTTCGCTCAGCCTGTCTTCCAGGCCGTTAAACCATTCCTGCAGGTGATTGATATCCATGCAGGCCAGCTCAAATATATTTTTGTTATCTACCTTAAAATGCAGCGATTCTTTCTTCAGCCTTGCGCCCTCACAAACCGGGCAGGTTTTCAGTACACGATAATTTTCCATATCGTCCATACCCTCATCGTTTCGGCGCTCCTGCTGCTCTTCCAGCATACGTACAATACCATCAAAAGTGATGGTATAACTTTGAACATTCCATTTATTGTACTCAACAGAAACACTGATGGTATCGGGCGCCCCATTCAATATAATATCTAAATGATCGCGGCTTAATTTTTCTATCGGGGTGGTTAATGAAAACTCATACTTTTTAGCCAGCGCCTTCAGCACCTGGAATATCCAGGTTTCCCGGTATTCACCTATCGGGGCCAGGCCGCCATTCATGATGGTCAGCTTAGGATTAGGGATAACCGATGCTTCATCAACCTCAAAAATATACCCCAAACCATTACATTTTTCGCAGGCACCATAAGGCGAGTTGAACGAGAATGTATTTGGCTGCGGTTCATCGTATGAGATACCCGAAACCGGGTCCATCAAATACTTACTATAATAAGCTACGTTACCATCCTTATCACCCACGCGAATAATGCCTTTGGCAATTTTAAGCGCCGTTTGTACCGAGGTGTATAAACGCTTGCTATCCTTTTCGGTCACCACCAGTCTGTCAACCACAATATCAATATCGTGTATCTTGTACCTGTCTACCTGCATTTTGGGTTCAACGTCGGCCATGGCGCCATCAATCCATACTTTAAGGTAGCCTTGCTTGCGGATAGATTCAAAAAGCTCGCGGTAATGCCCCTTGCGGGCTTTTACAACTGGGGCCAGGATGTTCACGGGCTGACCGTCGAATTTTTCGGTAATGGTTTTCAGGATCTGATCTTCGCTCATCCGTTCCATTTTCTCGCCGGTTGTGTAGGAATAGGCATCCCCGGTACGGGCGAAAAGCAAACGCATAAAATCGTAAATCTCGGTAATTGTCCCCACTGTTGATCGTGGATTTTTGCTGGTTGTTTTTTGCTCAATAGCAATAACCGGGCTTAAGCCCGATACTTTATCTACATCCGGCCGCTCCATACCACCCATAAACTGGCGCGAGTAAGCCGAAAATGTTTCCATATAACGGCGCTGCCCCTCGGCATAAATGGTATCAAATGCCAGTGACGATTTGCCGCTGCCACTTAAGCCGGTAATTACCACCAGCTGGTTGCGCGGAAAAGAAACATCAATATTTTTTAAATTATGTACCCTGGCCCCGTAAACTTCAACTTCACTTTGTTCGCCCAGGTCGATGGTTTTTTCAATCATATGTATTTTTAAAAACAATACCGTTTAGCCGGTTTAAAAATGCCCGCCAACTATACTAATATTTTTCGCAAATATATGTAAAAAGCTGATGCTTTATAAGATATGCAACAACCCAAAACGTTATTTGACCTAAAAATAACAGCCCTAATGTAACCGCTGTTTTTTAAACTTGTTTTTATAGAGAGCTTAAGGCAGAAAGCCTAAAGCAGCAGACTCAATGATCAATTTACTATGATATTGAGCAAGTATATTATTGAATAGCAAAACATAAAAAAAGCCGATCCTCCATCCAGGAAGATCGGCTTTCAAGTGCTCCGTAAAATTTTAATTATTGAATTATTGAGTGTTTGAATTATTGATTTAAAAAAGATTACTTCAATCGCCAATTCACTAACCCACCAATTCACTAATTAAATGCTAACAGTTGTGTTGTGGGTGGGATAACAATGTAATCCTTGTACCCAAACTTTTTTGGCTGTTCGATAATTGCTTTCATGGCAATAAGCTTGTAGATGTATGAACCGGTTTCGCGGTTGAGGCTTAAGCGAAAGTAATTATCTTCGTTTTGCTTATTAATGGCGCGTTCCATTTTAATGGAGCCATTGTTGTAAGCGGCGGCAGCCAGCGTCCAGCTGTTAAATTCACCATACAGTTCTTTGATGTACTTGCAGGCTGCTATTGTTGATTTGCGCACATTTTGGCGTTCATCAACACCATGACCAACCTTTAGGCCATAAGTACGCGCGGTACCCGCCATAAACTGCCATAAGCCAGATGCCCCTTTTGATGAAGTGCCGCTTTTAAGGCCCGATTCAACCAACGGGATGTATTTAAAATCATCAGGAATGCCATAAAACTTTAAAATGGGCTCAATAATAGGGAACAGCGCTTCGGCCTTGCGGTGCAGCAAGGTTGACTGAACACTTTTAAACGAATGTTGGCTAAGCGATTTATTGAGTTTTTTGGTAACCCTGGCATCGTTAACAGGTAAAGCTTCATCGGCAAAACTATAGGTAGCCGCAGTGCTTTTAATAAAAATAAATTTCGAGGTCCGATGGCTTAATTTGGCCGGTTTTGCAACCGTTTCAGCAATTGTTGTGCTGTAGATATTAAGCTTTGAAATGAGGGCCAGCACCAGGATTACGGAGCACGTAAGTAAGTGTTTTTTAATCATTTCTTTTTTTATCATTAACTATACATTAGGTAAAATGTGCTGCAAAGGTATGTCATACAAATCACATAATCAAATACTTAGGATTTTGCCAACTTTTTTAGCATGGGTTTTCGGTTCAAAAACTGTGTTTAAAACCGTTTAAACCGTGATTTTGTTTGCTGACATTTTTTTGATTTTTTTAATTAAAGTGTGCCAAAAAAGCGTAACTTTGACCCTCACGCTGCGAAAGCGCTAAACAAAAAAATATGGTATTTAAGAGACCAACAGGTAGTCGCGATGACAGGCCAGGAAAATCAACTGGCAGAAGCTCAAGAGGCGACGATAAGCCAAAAAGACCGGCAACCGCAAAAGGTAAAGCCACTCCGGACGGAGAAAAGAAAAAACTATCCAGACCGGATAAACCATTCCAAAGCAACAGGTTCAGCGACGATAAGCCCAAAAGCAATTTTAGGGACAACGCATCATCTGGCGACAAAAAATCGTCGGGCAGATCAAAGCCATATTCAGGCAGACCTGCGGCAGGTGACGACAGACCTAAAAGTAACTTTAGAGACGGTGCTTCATCCGGCGATAAAAAAAGCTTTTCGCCACGCAGCAAGCCATACTCTGGCAGGCCAACAGGCGGCGATTTTGAAGACAGGCCAAAAAGAAGCTTCGGTGCAGGCTCATCCGCCAGCAGCGAAAGAAAGCCCTACTCTGGCCGTCCAACCTCTGGCGAAGGTGAAGAAAGACCCAAAAGAAACTTTGGCGGCAGCAGTGCCGGCGAAAAGAAACCATACTCATCTCCACGCACCCGCACATCAAACACCGATTTTGGCGATAAGCCCAAAAGAAGCTTTGGTGCAGGCGCAGAAAGATCGACAGATAAAAAATTTGGTGAAAGGCCCGAAGGCGGATTTAAGAAACGCGAAGGCAGTTTTTCAAAAGATAAACCGGCTTATAATGCCGACAAGCCACAGCGTAAGCCCACTTACGATAAAATAACCAAAGATACCAGCGCGCCCGAAAGGACCATGCGTGGCCGTAAAAAACCAGCGGAGACCAAAACTAAGGATGACGGCCTTATCCGCCTTAACCGCTATATATCAAATGCAGGCATCTGTTCTCGCCGTAAGGCCGATGAACTGATCATTGCAGGTGTGGTATCGGTAAATGGTGTGGTTGTTGATGAATTGGGTGCCAAAATTGATCCCCGTAAGGACGAGATCAAATATAACGGCGAAACCTTGCGTCGCGAAAAAATGGTTTACGTTTTGTTAAATAAACCAAAGGATTATATTACCACTACCGAAGACCCTCAGGAACGTCGCACCGTAATGCACCTGGTTGAAAAAGCAACCAAAGAGCGTATTTACCCAATTGGCCGTTTAGACAGGAATACCACCGGGTTATTATTAATGACCAACGATGGCGACCTTGCCGATAAATTATCGCACCCACGCAGCAACATCAGCAAACTATACCAGGTTGAATTAAGTAAAGCCTTATCTCAAGGCGATTTGAATAAGATCACCTATGGTATTGAGCTGGAAGACGGCTTAATTAAACCCGATTCGGTATCGTACGTTGCAGGTGCATCAAAGCGCGAAGTAGGCATCCAAATCCACAGCGGTAAAAACCGTGTGGTACGCCGCATTTTTGAAAGCCTTGGTTACGAGGTTGTAAAGCTTGACAGGGTGGTTTATGCCAATCTCACCAAAAAAGATCTTCCACGCGGCCGCTACCGCCATTTGGAAGAAAGCGAGATTATCCAGCTTAAACACCTGATAAAATAATTATAAAACGCCCCGCTAAACATCGGGGCGTTTTTTTTGTCTATTTTGTTAACTTGCGCTCCATAATCAATTTGTACCCACATGAAAAAAGTTCTTTTGATCATAGCGATGCTATCGCCTTTGTTTAATTACGCCCAGGATAAAAAGCCAATTCCCAAATCATTTGATTTGGTTGTAGGTACGTATACAACAGGTACCAGTAAGGGTATTATGGTTTACCGCTTTTATACCCAAAGCGGCAAACTGGCTTATTTAAGCCAGATAGATGGCGTTACCAACCCATCGTACCTCACCATCAGCAAAAACAATAAATTTATTTACGCCGTAAACGAAATTACCAAAGGCGAGGTAAGCGCATTTTCATTTGACGCCAAAACAGGTAAAATAGATTTCATTAACAAACAATCATCGTTAGGTGCCGACCCATGTTACATTGCTGTGGACAAAGCACAAAAGAATGTGTTTGTAGCCAATTATTCAAGCGGGCAGGTTGCTGTACTGCCTGTTAATAAGGACGGTTCACTTGGCAACGGCATTGAAACTGTACGTAACGAAGACGGCAAAGGCCCCAACAAAGAACGGCAGGAAGGCCCGCATGCCCATATGAGCATATTGTCGCCAGATGAAAAATACCTGTTTTATAATGATTTGGGTACCGATAGGATAAACATCTATCGTTACCGCCCGGGTAAGGAATCTCCATTAACCGATCCAACTTTTGTAAGCGTTACTCCCGGCGAAGGCCCCCGTCACCTGGAATATTCTTTGGATAAAAAGCATGTTTACCTGGCAACCGAAATGGGGTCGAATGTATTTGTGTTTGATTATGACAATGGCAAGTTTAAACAGAAGCAGGTAATAACTTTACTACCTGATGGCTTTACCGGCAAAACAGCTGCCGCAGCTATCCACCTATCGCCTGATGGCCGCTTTCTGTATGTATCAAACCGTTTAGAGACTAACGAAATTATTTGTTACGCGGTTAACCAGGAAACCGGCGGACTTACCTTTGTATCGCGCCAATCAACATACGGTAAAAACCCGCGCGATTTTGCCATCGACCCATCGGGTAACTATATGGTTGTAGCCAACCAGGGCAGTGACAGTATGTTTGTATTTAAAATAGACCAAAATACAGGTAAGCTAACCCAAACAGGTATTAAAATAGATATCGGCAATCCCGTTTGTTTGAAGTTTACGTCGGCAGAATAATTTTGACGTGAAAGGGCGAAGGTAACAGGCAAAAGCAGCCAATTAGTTAAAAAATCAAAAGGGGCAAGCACACTGTAAATTGTGCTTGCCCCCTTTTTCGTAAAGGCAACCTTTCGCCTTTTACCTTTATCCTTTCGCCTAATTTTTAGTGAATGAATAAATGATATACCCATTGGTTCCGCCTACATCAACAGCCGATTTTAGAACCATCGACTTGCCATCGTTACTGGCAATATCCAATCGATAGCCCTCTGCTACGTTTTTAGGCTTATCGCCCTGGTAAATTTTCTTAAATTGGAATTGCGTACCTGTGGTGCCCCCGTTATAAACCGACCAGTATATAGTTTGCGAAGTACCGTTGCTCATGGTATAAACACCATTTCCGCTATTGGTTAATTTCCAGGTACTGCCAACAAATGCTTCGGGAGCCGCCTGGTCAAATACGTTTTGAACAGCGCCTTGTACAAGGCCCTGGTAACTTACGTTATTCAATGTCCAGGTGCCGGTGAATTTACCCCGGGATACGTTAGTTGTAGTTGCACTTTGCGGGGTTGAACAAGCCGCAAACAAAAAGATAAGGGATAGGATCGCTATCGGTGTTTTTAGTACATTTTTCATGACAAAAGTTATTTAATGCATATAAGCATAAACCCTGCCAAAAGCTTAACTATACTTAACCGTGTTTGATTTAAGCTGCTTATCAATTTCGAATAAACGCTGGTTAATGGATGCAACTAACAGGTCTGCCTCTTTAACGTTTTTAAGGCTTTTGGCAAAACGGTGGTCGGTATCTTTTGAGAATAACGAGTGGCTGATTTTATAAATAAGATTCATAGATGTATTCCTTATAGCACTATTTTACGGATAACAGGCCATTAAGGTTACGAAAGTTAACTGAGAATATTTTTTTTAAGCAATGCTTAAAAAACCAATGAGTTTTTCCATGGCTTTCGCCCGGTGGCTTATCTGGTTTTTTTCGTCCATAGTCATTTCGGCAAAGGTTATAGCGTAGCCATCGGGTTCAAATATTGGGTCGTATCCAAAGCCGTCTGTTCCGCTGGGTGCCGTGCGGATAGTTCCTTCAACCGTTCCCTCAAAAAAATATTCTTCACCAGCCCACATTAATGATATCACAGTACGGAACCTTGCCTTTCGGTTAGTTTCGTCCTTTAATTTATCCAGTACCTGTTTAATATTGGCGGCATGATTCCCATGTTCGCCAGCGTACCTGGCCGAATAAACGCCCGGTTCGCCATTCAGGGCATCTATTTCAAGTCCGCTGTCATCGCCAAAACAATTCAGTTTATACTTATTATAAATGTATTGGCTTTTAATAGAAGCGTTTACTTTAAAAGTAGTACCGATTTCTTCAATATCATCATAGCAGCCAATATCGTTAAGCGTAAGCAGCTTAATTTTACCCTGAAGTTTTGCTTCTACTTCTTCGAGTTTGTGGCGATTGTTGGTAGCGAATACTAATTCCGTCATATTGAATCAATTTGAAAAATTGAGAATTTGAAGATGATGTTTTTACGATACCCCATTTTCAAATCGTCAAATTATAGCGTTTTCATTTGTTCCCAAAAAGCTTTCTTATGCTCTACGTTATCCATCATTTCGCCAAAGCTAAAGCTATATAAGCCTGCAATATCTCCCAAGGTACTGGGAGCATTTAACGCCAGCGGGGCTATGCCTTGTGGCATTGCATTTTTACCCAGCACCAACAGCCTGGCTGGTTTAAAAAAATTAACCAGTTCATTATATTGCACAGTGGCATGCCTGGCCAGGTTTAAAATTACAATATCGTCTATACTTAAATCCTTCCGCTTAATAATATTGGTAAGTGCGGCTAAGTGGGCATCATCAATAAATTCCAATTCGGGATAGTGTACCAGTACCAAAAAACGTTTTAAGTTTTTACCTAAATAATTAAAACTTATTACAGGCGTTTTAACTTCAGGTACGGGTGATTGAACTGCTGGTTCCGGTTGTTTGGTTATTGGCAAGGGCGATGCAGCAACGATTACAGCGGGAGCAATACTTTCAATTTCGGGTTGGGCTATTGCAAAGTTTTCATACATGGCTTTATCTGCTTTTAGCAAATAAAGCTCATCCTGTAAAATAAAGCGTAGGGCAACCGGGTTTTCAACTTTCACTTTAACAAATTTTAACCAAAAGTAGTTAAACCGTTTGAAGCATTATAACCATATTAGCACAATTATAGCATGGCCTTAACCTGAAGCCCGAAGTACTAAGTTTCAAGTCAAAAAAAAGACGTGTTTCGACCTCTGACTTTAAACTAAAGACTACCGGCTTAATACGCTGTTTTTTATTCAGTTTAATTGTGCCGCTATAATTAATAAATTTTACCGAAATTTGAAGTTTTAACGGAATTGTTATTTCCGTTTTATTTAGTACATAAAGCATTACATGAGAAAGTTAGGGTTATTAGTTTTAGGGTTTATATCCATAATATCAGTTGCAAAGGCACAAGTTACATTAGATGCCACAGCAGCTAAACCAGATACCAACACGGCCAGAACACCAGGAAAAACATTAGATAAAATTGCCGCAATTGTTGGCAACAGCCCTATTTTATTGTCGGATATTGAACTATCATACGCCCGTTACCTGGTTGAGGGTATGCAGCCAAATCCGGCTGTAAAATGCCAGATACTGCAATCGTTATTAACACAAAAGCTATTGGCGCAACAAGCCGTTATTGATAGTATCGATGTAAAAGATGATGATATTGACGCCAGTGTTGACCGCCGTATGCGCGAAATGATGCAGCGTGCAGGTGGCCAGGATAAACTGGAAGCCTTTTTAGGCCGATCAATAATTCAGTACAAGGACGAGATTCGCCCCGACATGAAAGAGCAAATGATTGCTCAAAAAATGCAGCAAAAAATAACCGAAAAGCTAAATGTTACCCCACAGGATGTTAAAGATTATTTTAACAAAATGCCTAAGGATAGCTTGCCTTCATTCAACAAAGAGGTTGAGGTTGGCGAAATTGTTTTTCAGCCCAAACTAAGTAAAGAAGAAAAACAACTATATAAAGAAAAAGCCGAAGAACTGCTTGCCCGCGTAAAAAAAGGCGAAGATTTTGGAACTTTAGCACGTTTGTACTCGCAAGATCCGCAATCGGCAGTTGAAGGTGGCGACCTTGGTTTTGCCGATCGTACTACATTTGTAAAAGAATTTACTGCCAATGCCTTTAAGCTTAAAGCCGGAGAGATTTCGCCCGTGTTTGAAACCGACTTTGGTTTTCACTTTTTACAGGTTATTGAGCGCCGTGGCGAGCAGGTACACGTAAGGCACATCCTGATATCGCCGGCTACTACCCAAGCCAGCTTGGATAGGGCCAAAGCAAAAGCCGATAGTATTTATACGCTGATGATAGCGCATAAAAAAGATCTTGATTTTTCTGCTGCCGCGAATTTTTATTCGGACGACAAAGAAACCAAATTTAACGGCGGTATGATGCTGAACGCCGAAAACGTACAAACCCGCACAACCTTTATTCCTACTGATAAGCTTGACCCTAAAGTTGCCCTGGTTGTTGATACCATGAAAGTTGGCAGTATATCTAAACCCGATATATTTACCGGCGCCGATGGTAAAAAGAGCTATAAAATACTATACCTTAAATCAGCAACCGATGCACACAAAGCCAACCTTGCGCAGGATTTTCCTAAGCTGAAAGATTTTGCTTACCAGGATAAAAACACAAGGGTAGTAAACCAATGGTTTGATAAACGCCGTAAACAAACGTTCATCAAAATTGACCCTGAATATCAAACTTGCGACATATTGAAAAAGTGGTTAACACCTCCTGTAACAACAACTGCCCAAGCTAAATAATATATAACCTATGCCACACCGCTCTGATGTAGAAGCCGCAGATGCTTTAAAGCTGGCCTACCAGCAAATACGTGCCGAAATTGGCAAAGTAATAATCGGGCAGGACGAGGTGGTAAAGTTTGTGCTGATATCTATTTTTAGTAACGGCCATTGTTTACTGGTAGGCGTACCCGGTTTGGCCAAAACGCTATTGGTACAAACGGTATCGCAGGTATTAGACCTCGATTTTAAACGCATCCAGTTTACGCCCGACCTGATGCCGTCTGACATCATAGGGTCTGAAATTTTAGGCGAAGACCGTAATTTTAAATTTATACCAGGCCCAGTTTTTAGCAATATTATCCTGGCCGATGAGATAAACCGTACCCCACCCAAAACGCAGGCCGCTTTATTAGAGGCCATGCAGGAAAAAGCGGTTACAGCCGCCGGTATCACCCATAAACTGGCCCAGCCATTTTTTGTATTAGCCACCCAAAACCCCATTGAACAGGAAGGTACCTATCCCCTGCCCGAAGCGCAACTGGATAGGTTTATGTTTAATGTGGCATTAAACTATCCCTCGTTTCAAGAGGAATTGCAGGTTGTTAAAAACACCACCAGCACCTTAAAGGCCGATGTTAAAAAAATATTGAACGCCGAGCAGATCATTTATTTTCAGCAACTGGTACGCAACATTCCGGTTACCGATAATGTGATGGAATATGCTGTAAAGCTGGTATCAAAAACCCGCCCCAATACCCAGTTTGCCACGCCGCAGGTAAACCGTTTATTAACATGGGGCGCCGGCCCAAGGGCATCACAATTTTTGATACTTGGCGCCAAATGCCATGCCGTTATCAACGGAAAATATTCACCCGATATTGAGGATGTACAAGCCGTTGCCAAACCTATTTTAACCCACCGTATTGTGCGCAGTTACCACGCCGAAGCGGAGGGCCTATCTGCCGCCAATATCATTGAGGGGCTGTTTTAAGGAAACTCTGTCATGCAAACTTTATTACAGTTACAAAACGGCGAACTAAAAGGTGCCACTTCACTTACGCTTACAGAAGGACTGTCGCATTTCCCGGAAGAAATATTCGACCTGGCAGATACTTTAGAAAGGCTTGACCTATCCCATAACAACATCAGCGCACTACCTGCAGATTTTGGCAGGCTGAAAAAGTTGAAAATCTTTTTCTGTTCAGAAAATCGGTTTACCATTTTACCTGAAGTTTTGGCCGACTGCCCACTGCTGGATATTGCAGGCTTTAAATCAAACAAAATAGCTACCGTTTCTGCAAAATCACTCAATGCCAGCCTGCGCTGGCTAATACTCACCAACAACAGCATTACAGATTTGCCTGCCGCAATTGGCAACTGCAAAAGGATGCAAAAGCTGATGCTTGCCGGCAATCAATTGACCGCGTTACCATGGGAGCTTAGTAACTGCATCAATCTGGAGTTACTGCGAATTTCTGCCAATAGGCTAAGTGAATTGCCCCAATGGCTTTTACGTATGCCCAGGCTTTCGTGGCTGGCATTTTCCGGAAACCCTTTTTGTACCATTCCCGCTGTACAGCCCCTTGATCTTATCCATTGGGATGACCTGGAATTGAACGGGCACCTTGGCGAAGGCGCATCTGGCGTTATACACAAAGCTACCTGGCGCAACGCGACAGCAATGCAAGAGGTAGCCATAAAAATTTTTAAAGGTGCTGTTACCAGCGATGGCTCGCCCGACGATGAAATGGATGCTTGCATAGCCGCTGATGTTCACCCCGGGCTGGTACAACTGTTGGGGCAAATAAAAGGGCACCCCGAAGGTAAAAAAGGCCTGGTAATGGAGTTAATCCCTCCATCTTTTTATAACCTCGGCCTGCCTCCGAGTTTACAAACCTGCACCCGCGATGTTTTTAAGGAAACCCTTTCACTCACAACCCGGCAAATAGTCAAAATTGCTGCCACAATTGCATCCGTTGCGCTCCAGTTACATGACAGGGGCATAATGCACAGCGATATGTACGCCCACAACACCCTGATTGATGATGATGCAAACACGCTGTTTGGCGATTTTGGAGCTGCTTCCTTTTATGATAAAAACCATAGCTACATAGGCCCGGCACTTGAACGGCTTGAGGTAAGGGCGTTTGGCTGCCTGCTTGACGATTTGCTTAGTTTAAGTAACAAACCAAGCAACCAAACCCTGGCAAAGGTTGGTATTATCAGGGATGCATGTATGGCGCAGGATGTTTTATCGAGGCCGGATTTTCGCTATTTAAATGACGAGTTGTTAAAGTTATAACTTGCCAATCCGGGATAATCGTGGATCTCAGATTAAAACCGTGCACTCCTTCATAAGTACACCGCGAAGTGCTTTTTACTGAAATAATGGTTGCAAATAAATTACCTTATTTTTTATAGTAAACGAGGGCGCATCGATTTAAAAGCTGAGAAATTAAAGACGCCCTTACTGCGTCATTTTAAATTTGCATCTGTATCTGGCTTTGTTAACAAATTATCACCTTTGAGTAAAAATCTGTAAGGATATCCCCGAATTCCCGACTACATAGTTACCAAGCATCAGGTTTTTACGTTAGTAACATTAGCAGCAGAAACAAAAGCTGCACCGATCAATTAAAACATGAAAAAAATAACATTTCAATTCCTACTATTCATCATTACCGGGGCATCGGTGTTTGCCCGGCCTATCATTAAACCCAACAAATTAAACGCGCTCAAACTTGATACCGCCACTTTCGCCACCGGCTGTTTCTGGTGTACCGAGGCCAAGTTTCAACAGATAGAGGGTGTTGTAAAAGTTGTATCTGGTTTTGCAGGCGGCCACGTGGCCAACCCCAGTTATAAGCTGGTTTGCACCGGCACAACCGGCCATGCAGAAACCTGCAACATTATTTATAATCCGGCTAAAGTAACTTATGATGCACTGTTAGCAGCGTTTTTTGTAGCGCATGACCCAACACAGCTTAACCGCCAGGGTAATGATGTAGGTACGCAATACCGCTCGGCCATATTTTATCACAACGCGGCCCAAAAACAAAAAGCCGAATACTACATTAATAAGCTGAATGCCGAAAAGGTTTATCCCAACAAAATAGTTACCCAGGTAAATCCTTATACCGTATTTTACAAAGCCGAAGATTATCATCAAAACTATTTTAACCAAAATGGCGAGCAGCCTTATTGCAAATATGTGATACAGCCCGAACTGGAAAAATTCAGGAGTGTATTTAAAGGGAAATTAAAAAAATGAGATTAGCACTAATAATATTTGCCATTTTAATCGGCACAGCATGTGGCGCCAATGCCCAACATCTAAAATCAAACAAAGGGCACGAGAACAACCCCTATTACTCCAATACCGATACCAAACATTTAGCTGTGAGCGATGCCGAGTGGAAAAAGATCCTGTCGCCTGCTTTATATGCCACTGCACGTGAACAGGCTACAGAAAGGCCATTTACGGGCCGATATTGGGACAAAAATGCCAGGGGTACCTACTTTTGCGCCGTTTGCGGTAACGAACTTTTTCGGTCGGATGCCAAGTTTGCCAGCAATTGTGGCTGGCCCAGCTTTTACCAGGCAGTGCGTAAAAACAGCGTGATTTATAAAGAAGATAACTCCCTGGGCATGCAGCGTACCGAGGTTATTTGCGCGCGCTGCGATTCGCACCTGGGCCATATTTTTGACGACGGGCCACCACCTACTGGCAAGCGCTTTTGTATGAACTCGATATCGCTGGATTTTCAGCCCGATGGCTTGGGCAAATAACCTGTTTACCCGGCCTGAAATGTTAAATGTGATAATTTAACATTTCAGGCCGGTTTCTTTTCATCCAATATTCATTTATTCGCCTTAACTTTATCAAATGTCGTCGCATCATATCGTTCGCGAGAAACAGGAGCCTGCTTTACTTGTATTGGGGATAGATAATTTTGAGGAGGAACTGCTGGGGCAATTACTGGAGTGGAGTCCGACGGTGATAACAACCCCAGACACCGCCGAAAAGCTGAACAGTTTTGGTATTAAAATAGATTGGATTATTACTGATGATGACGGAGCGGTTTTCACCCAGTCTGATGTGAGGTTGATCGCTGCCGGAAACAGCAATATAACACAGGCAGCGCTAAAGTTCCTTACGATTAATAACTATCCCGCTGTTAACGTGATAACCGACGACCTGGAGCTGAGTGATTTTTTGCCTTATGCCGATAAAATTAACCTGGTTATTTTTAACGCCCGGCAAAAAATTTATCCGGTAACGTCGGGTTTCAGCAAGTGGAAACCGGCAGATGAGCAAATTGAATTATTGTCGCCAACAAGGGCACTTAAATACATCGGCTTGCTGGATAAAGGCCAAAACAGGTACCAAACAACTGTGGATGGTTTTTTTACCTTGAACTTTGATGAACCGTTTTTATTAATTGCCGAGACTTTAAATTAGTAAGCACAAAGCAATAAAAAGGCGATTTTGAGGTTGTTGTATAGATAATTTTTTTATTGGTTCGTTTTTTGCATTATTATATAAATTATTATTAAACATCAATTAAACCGTTTAAACATTTTTTAGTCTATATCTCTATACAAGGCGGGGAAACCTGCCGAACAGTTAAAAATCTTTCAATCATGAAAAGGACATATAAAAATTTATTTTCATTCGCTTTAGCCGGCTTATTGAGTTTGTCTTTAGCGTTTACCGCAAACGCACAGCGAGGTGGTGGCGGTGGCGGCGGCCAAAGATCTGGCGGCGGTGGCGGTGGCGGCGGTTCCCGGTCATCCGGCGGCGGTGGTGGCGGCAGTGTCAGTGTGTCACGTCCATCGGGGGGTGGCAGCATTGGTGTTGCACGCCCGTCATTCAATGGCGGCGGCAATCAGGGAGTTTCGGTAGCCCCTCCTTCACGTGGTTTTAGCGGCAACGGCAACATTAACCGTGGCAGCCAGGCAATTGCGCCCCAACGTGGCAATTATGGCTATGGTAACAGATCAAACAATGTGGCTATTGCGCCTCAGCGCAGCAGCATTAACGGTGGCGGCCAACGTGTATACAGCGGTACCCGCAGTTATAATAGTATTGACAGGCGTGCTTATAATGGTGGCCGCGGCAATTATTATAACGGCTCGGGCGGTTATGGACGAAGGGTTTATACCGGTAGCGCTTATCGCTATGGTGGCCGTGGTGGTTACTTTGGCAGCCATGTTTATTACCCATACCACAATTACTATTACTCGTACTATTACCCTCGTATAGGCTTTAGCATAGGTTTCCTGCCTTACGGATACTATCCATTCTGGTATGGCGATTACCAATACTTTTATAGCGATGGTTTATACTACCGTCAATATAATGATCAGTATACTGTGGTTGAGCCACCTGTTGGTGCCGAAGTTAAAAACTTACCATCGGATGCAAAATCTATTATGATTAACGGCGAGCAGTATTATGAATCAAATGGTGTATACTATCAGCCCTATACAAAAGATGATGGCACCCAGGTATACGTAATAGCCGGTAAAGATGGAGAGTTGAATACCGATAATGGTGGTAACGGCGATGTACAGCAAGGCCCGCAAATTGGCGATATTGTTACTCAGTTGCCAGACGACTGCCGCAAGATCAAGATCAATGGCGAAAAATTATTTGTCTCTCCTGACGGTTATTACTACCAGGAAAGCCAAAACAACAATGGCGATACCATTTACAAAATTGTTGGCACCCCATCTGACGAGCCAGATCAGCAATAATAAATAAAAATTCAAATATTATAAAAACAGGCCCCTTCGGTAAACGAAGCGGCCTGTTTTGTTTTGAGAGATTTAATTTGAGCATGGGTTTTCCGCGCAATTGAAATCCCTCAAAACATTTATCGCCCTACCGGTATTGTTATTAAACACGATAACAAATACAGATATGGAAAATCACGATCATAGCGCAATCATTCAAAAGTTGTTGAATTGCGTAGCAGCATGCGAAAACTGTGCAACAGCGTGTTTAAGTGAAGACGATGTACAAATGATGACAGACTGCATCCGGCTGGACCGAGACTGCGCCGATATTTGCGCCCTGGCCGCACGCCTGTTACAGCGGGATTCGGTAATAGCTCATCAGTACCTGGTGTTATGCGAAGAAATTTGCCGCCTTTGCGCAGCCGAATGCGGTAAATATAACCACGATCATTGTCGACAATGTGCCCAGGCCTGCCTGGTTTGTGCCGAAGCTTGTCATGAACACCATCAGCCAGTTACGCAGGATTAATAGTTGCTACCACATCAATTCAATTAAAACAACAAAGGCGAACTACCAGGATTTACCTGCATAGTGCGCCTTTGTTTTGTAAATGGACTTTGGGGTTAAAACGAGTTTAAGATTTCTTCCCGGCATTAAACCCAAACGGAACTACCACTTTAAAGCTGATGTTACGCCCCATGTTAAAAATACCGGGACGAACGCCCTGTGGTACGGTTGGATTATCAAAATACTTTAGCCTGCTCATGTTTGATTGGTAATTAACGTTGGCCAGGTTGGTACCTTCAATAAATAATTTAATTATCGGTTGACCTGCCCTGTTCACAATATTGCCACCAAAACCGGCGCTTAACAAGTTATAGCCCGGCGTATAGGTTTCTGTTCCATAAGCCGAAAAGAAACGGCCTTGGGCGCTGTAGTGGTCGAAACCAACAAATACGTATAGGTTCTTGAAATCGCCAAAACCGCCGTTGAGGGTGCCCCGCAGTTCAGAGTGGGTATGCAGTGGCGGTATAAATGGCAGGTATTTCAAACTATCGGCAACAGCCCCCCCGTTACCTTTATTTTCGCCATAGGTCAGGCTCATAGCATTTTCAAAATGCAACCACGAAATAGGGTGTAAATCTACATTTACCTCGCCGCCATAAATACGGGCTTTGCTTTGTACATAGGTAAATGTAGTGTAACCCTGGGTGTAAACCGGGCTGCCATCCGGATTTAAGATCTGTTGCTGGTAAATGTAATTGGAGATATCGTTATTAAACAATTCAATACTGGCTGTTACATTGGGCAGCGTTAAAAACGTGCCTATATCTTCCTGTAAGCTAAACTCCGGCTTAAAGTTTTTATCGCCGATATGGTAAATCTGCGAGCCCGGATCTGGCCCGTTGGCCGATATCTCTGCAATACTTGGCGCCCTGAAACCACGCGAAATATTCGCCTTTACTAAAAATGCGTCAGATACATTGTAAGTAGCGCCAAAACTGCCCGAAAAACCCCGGAAAGTTTTATTGAAAGCATCAAACTGTGTTTTTACATTTGGTGTAGATGTTGGGTTTGCGCCGGTATATAACTGCGGAAAACCATTTGCACCCAGAGTATCCACATAAGCGGCGCTGCTGCTAAATGACCGGTTATCAAACCTTGCGCCCGCCGACAGATCAAGCTTGCCATAGCTTTTCTTTACTACAAAAAACGGCCCTATGTCAAACTGGTGATATGCCGGGATAGGGAAATCGGTAGCATCACCAATAGTATTATTTTGATATTGCCCATTGATGCCCAACGTAGTTTCATAATCGTTCCCCAGGTTAAAGTTGTATTTAACATCATAGGTATAAGTAGTTAAATGCAGGTTAAGCCCTGCAATATCACCAGCCTGGGGGTGGGTATACTCACGCCTGTGGCTGTATTGGTAGCCCAGGTTTACAACCAGGTTACCATCGCCCAGCCTGAAGTTGCTGTTGTTGTAAATTCGGTACAGCTGCACATGCTGGTGCAGGGTAGGAATCGTATAACTATTTAGCACAGATTGGGGTACTATGGGCCGGAAGGCATCATCCTCGGTTATCTGGCGGGTAAACTGCCGGGTTAATGAATCGCGGCTGCCGTCGGGGATGGATTGCTCGTCGTCAAATACCGAGGCGTTCAGGTACGACGTACCCCATGATTTATTTAAGCCCACCATTACACGGGCGTCCTTTTCTTTATAGTTGGTACCATAAACCCGGCCGTCGTGCTGATTCTGGTAATTTTTGCCCTCTTTGGCCGATACAACAGTTCCCCATACAAGGCCATTTTGATTGCCCTGCAAACGGAACGACCCGTTCAACAAGCCCTGGTTGGTGCCATAAATCCCTTGCACCGAACCGGCTATAGTGCCTTCGGGAACTGGTGACGGCGAAATCAAATTCACCACCCCGCCAATGGCATCCGAACCGTAGGTTAAACTGGCCGGGCCTTTTATTACCTCCACACGGTCAACCGAGTTTTGGTCAACCTCAATGCCGTGCTCATCGCCCCATTGCTGGCCTTCCTGGCGTATGCCATCCATCAGCGTAATTACCCGGTTATACCCCAGGCCATGAATAAAGGGTTTAGATACGTTTGGCCCTGTTGTAACGGCACTTACACCCGGCAGCGTAGCTATCTGGTCAATAATATTGCCCGATGCCGCACGCTGCTCTAAATAGGCCTTACCAACAGCCAGCATTGGCACGGGGCTGCGCTTTATTTCGGTGGCCTTGCTTACGCCGGTTATAACAACCTCGCCGGCTTCAACAGATGATGTTTGCATTTTTACATCGTACACCTTTGTTTTCGAAAAATCAACGCGTTGGTTGATGGTTAGGTAACCAATATAACTTACCTGTACCAGGTAAATGCCTTTAGGGATATTGTTAAACGTATACTTGCCATCTGCACCGGTAACTGCGCCTTTACGTAAATCGGGGATGGTAATAGTAGCGCCAATAATGGGTTTGCCGTCCGCCTTATCGGTAATGGTGCCGGATAATGTCCCGACAACATCTTCGGGCAAGTTTTTAAGAATATGGGGGGCAATATGTGCCTGTGCACCAAAACCTAAAAATAATAATATATAGAAGCTAATCAGCTTTAATTTCATAACAAGAATGGAGTGTAAATCAATAAAATACCGCTCATAAAACGGCTTTCTTCGTAAAAAATGATAACAGGATGAAATTGTTACGAAAGCACCGGCGGGGCACGACCGGCAGCCAGTACCAGCGAAAAGTTTACAAAATCATAGTCGCAAGCCTTAAAAACATGCATCACCGCTGTTTGGTGCGTTGCATATAAAGCATTATCAACTACCGCGAAGTTGTGGTGCATGGCATCGCACATATCGCATTTTTCTTTAACCGTTTGTTGTGGATGGGTATTGGATATAGATACCGATTTTGAAATACCATTTAACAAATGATGCTGGTGTGTATAAACCATATACTGCCCTGCAATAAAGCAAACCAGCAACAGCCACGAGTAAATGATATTTACCTTGTTTTTCTTCACGTCAACACCCTTTTTGCAGGATATAGCAAAAGTAAGCATTTAAACGGGCAATTTAATGCAACATTGTAACAATTGTGATAAGTTCATGGTTGATGGTTCATAGATCATGGCCGCTTCGCCTGTTGCCTGTTCCTCATATCCGCGTTTGATCAAACAAAAAACCATATGGCGATCCGGAGTCTATTACGTTGATAACATTTTGCCATGATCAATGAACCATCAACCATGAACTAAGCTATCTTTGCTGATATGAAACCGGCAGAAATTAATATTAAGTGGGGTGCGTTGCAAAACCGTATTGCCGAAGATTTTGATAACGAGAAACCCGATATAAAAGTACTATTGTTTTTAATTGGCGTTCAGGAACTTGGCCAGGGGCCGCGCAAATTCAGCAAACGTCAGAAAGAAGAACTGATGCATATTGCCAACTGTAAGCTCATGAGCATGATGGGTTTTTACGAACTGGAAGGCCTTGACCAGGATGGCTGGCCGCACTGGAAACTTGTTAAAGTTATTCCTAATTATACCATGTTGGAGCAGGAAATGCTCATAAAGTCATTAATCATCACTTATTTTGAAGAGCTGGGGGTGATATAGGTGGTGAATGGTTGATTGGGTTAATTAGGTGAGTGGTTAGTGAAGCAATCGTTGTTATTCAAATACAGTTGTTACTCATTTCAATTAGATTATCGGTTATTGTGATTATTATTCCAGAAATTCTGTAATTTCCTAAATTCGACGAACGGCGTAACCCTCTTGAACACCTTTTAAAACAAACACCAAGTGAAAAATTCAGGTTCAGACAATATTCTGCTAATTCTTAAATTCGGAAAACTCTGATTCAGACGACATATGAAAAAACTCCTTACCCTAACCTTACTGTTATTTATAACTGCCATTGCCTTTGCAAAGCCTCCCAAAAACCAGTACGTGCGTATCAGCACTACTTACGGGAGCGTAATTATCCGGCTGTATAACGAGACCCCTTTGCACCGTGATAATTTTATCAAATTGGCAAAAAAGGGTTTTTACAATGGTGTATTGTTTCACCGGGTGATCCAGAATTTTATGATCCAGGGGGGCGACCCGGATTCTAAAAACCCGGCCAAAGCCAAACCCGGTGCCGAATTGGGCAATGGCGATGTGGGCTACACCATCCCTGCCGAATTCAGGGATAGCTTGTTTCACAAACGCGGGGTACTGGCTGCCGCCCGCGATGATAACCCCCAAAAGGCATCAAGCGGGTGCCAGTTTTATATTGTGGAGGGCAAACGCCTTAGCGATGCCAAAATGGATTCGCTGGAAAACGGACGGCTAAAAGGTCATAAAATACCTGCCTGGCAACGCGAATATTATAAAACAGTTGGCGGTACAGCCCAACTTGATCATAGTTACACCGTTTACGGCGAGGTTGTGACCGGCTTTGATATGGTTGACCATATTGCCGCAGTAAAAAAAGACGACAGGGACCGGCCGCTTACCGATATCCCGATGAAGGTAGACGTACTAAGTAAAAAAGAGTGTAAGCAACTGGATAAGCTGCTGAGCCAGGGTTCTTGATTTCGGATGTGGGATGTTCGATTTCGGATTTTTATTTTTTGAATTATCATTAGATGTGAACGATTGATGAAATAAAAAATCTAAAATTGTACGCTTTACTAATCTTAATTTTAAATCCGAAATCGAACATCCCAAATCCGACATGAAAATAATCACTTATAACGTTAATGGTATCCGGTCGGCAATAAGCAAAAACTGGCTGGCCTGGCTACAGGCTACTGATGCCGATGTAGTTTGCCTGCAGGAAATTAAGGCTACGCCTGATGTACTTACCGACCTGGGGCTGGTTGACCAGATGGGCTATCAGCACTACTGGTTCCCGGCCGAAAAAAAAGGGTACAGTGGTACCGCTATATTTACTAAACAACTGCCCAAGCATGTTGAATACGGCTGTGGCATCCCCGATTTTGACCGCGAGGGGCGCTGTATCCGCGTTGATTTTGACGAGGTATCGGTCATGAGCGCTTACTTCCCATCCGGCTCAAGCGGCGATGAACGCCAGGTTTTTAAATACCGTTTCCTGGATGAATTTGGCCGGTATTTAACCCTCTTAAAATCAGAGATCCCTAACCTGGTGGTTTGCGGCGATTATAACATTTGCCATCGCCCTATTGATATCCACAATCCAAAATCAAATGCCAACTCATCCGGCTTTTTGCCCGAAGAGCGCGAATGGATGGAAAAATTTATCGAAGGTGGTTTTATAGATACCTTCCGCCATGTAAATAAAGAGCCCCATAACTATACCTGGTGGAGTTTCAGGGCTGGCGCGCGCGGCAAAAACTTAGGCTGGCGCATTGATTACGCCATGGCCAGTACAGAACTGGAAGCCAATATCAAACGGGCCGCCATTTTACCCGAAGCCAAACATTCCGATCATTGCCCGGTATTGTTGGAGCTGGAGTTTTAGGATCTGTGCTTTCATCCTTTTGTTAAGTTGTAAAGTCCGCTGATCCGGAATGGGGAATATGCTTCGTTCATCATAATTACAGGCTTATGAGCGACAGATTTTCAACGCTATGTTTTTGAGCAATTTATGCCATTTTCCTCTTCAAATTGCCGCGACACTTTAGTATCTGAGCTTCCTCTGTATTGTTCTTTAACATGGTATGCTTCCCCATTTTTTCCTTTCGCCCAATAACCGTATTTTTGCCGCCTATGCCATCCCGTAACAAACTTTATTTTGCTTCCGATTTCCATCTGGGCGCCGGGGCTCTTGGCAGCAGCCGCGCTCGCGAAGACAGGATAATACGCTGGCTGGATAGTATTAAAGCCGATGCGGCCGAACTTTTTTTAATGGGCGATGTGTTTGACTTTTGGTTTGAATACAAAACCGTTGTCCCTAAAGGATATATCCGTTTTTTGGGCAAACTGGCCGAACTTACCGATGCCGGAGTAAAGCTTTACCTGTTTAAAGGCAACCACGATATGTGGATGTTTGATTATTTTGAAAAAGAGCTTGGTGCAACTATCATCAGCGATGAATTGAAAATAGAGCGTGGCGGCAAAAAATTCTTCCTGCATCATGGCGATGGACTTGGGCCTGGCGATAGGTTTTATAAGCTGCTAAAAAACTTTTTCCGCAGCGGGTTTTGCCAGTGGCTGTTTGCCCGCTTGCACCCCAATTTTGGCGTTGGCATAGCCAATTATTGGTCAACTAAAAGCCGTATCAGCAACGACAAAAAGGATAGTAAGCCCGGTGAGCAGGAATGGCTGGTTGTATTTTGTCGTGAAGAATTGAAAACAAACTTTTACGATTATCTTATTTTTGGCCACCGCCATAAACCCTTAGATATACAGATAACACCCGACAGCCGCTACATTAACCTTGGCGAGTGGGTTAACTACAATACGTACGCTGTATTTGACGGATTGGAGCTTAAGCTGGAGTATTTTGAGAAGCTGTGATGGAGAACCGATGATTAAACTGTCAAATCCTGAGTGGTAAAATCCGCAGATTCTGAAGAGGAAATGACATTCAAAATTAAAGACTTTCATGCTGAGTGGGAATATCCCGGATTCTGAAGGCGGGATGACACTCAAAAATACAAGACTGTCATCCTGAGGAACGAAGGATCTACTCGCGAACTTTGTTGGCGGTTATGCATGGCGTACAATATATCCTTCGCTATCGCTGCCATTGACACATTTGTAACATGCTGATTATCAACTGTAAAAAATGTCATTTGCAATGCGATCATTTGTGCGCAAATAAAACTTACTCAGGATGACAGAAAAATTGGATATGTCGTAAGTAGGAACGAAGTATCTATTCGCGGACTTTTCTATCGGTCTGCACAACTGGTAGATCCTTCGTACCTAAGAATGACAGGAAAATTGGATATGTAATGGCACAAGGCATATGCTCGCAAACCTTGCAAGCTGTCATACATAGCGTAGAATAGATTTTGAACGTAACCGACCGGTTGTGCAGCCTGTCCGTTGCAGACCTTGCAGGTAAATGAAGCAATTACTTCACCTTCTCCACCCGTATCCCAACATCGCTCACCTCATGCAGGGGGTTATCGCGCATGTTTTGCTCAATCTCAAAATGGTATGTGCCCTTAACCGGGAATTTGAACCCGCTTTGAAAAGGTACCTGGTAGCTATATAAATTACCCGATCCTTTGCCCAGCCACTGGCCATCTTTACTGGCCAGCTTCAACTCGTAACGGGTGGTTTTGATGTAGCCGTTTGGATTTTTTTGATGGATAAGTACAAACAGGTTGGAGTATTTGTAGGCATCGGTTACCCGCAGGTTAAAGTACAGGTTGTAGGCCGCTTTTTCGTCATCGATCTTACAATCAAACTTAGCCCGGTTTACGTACGACCAGTTATGATCGGCAATTTGTGTGTTGGTGTCAACAATTGCGCCGGGATCGGTACAACTACCCAACAGCATGGTGATTAGTACACATGTTGCCGGGTAAAGTATTTTGATAAACCGTTTCATTTTATTGGGGCGTATTATCCTGTGGCGGGTTATTGTTATTCCGGTTTTGATTATTAGGGCGGTTTGGCCTGTGGCGCCTGTTGTTGCCGCCACCTTCGGGCCTGCTGCCGCCTTCCTGCGGCGGGCGGTTACCTTGTTGCTGTGGCTTTGGGCCTTGCTGCGGACCGTGTTGCTGCTGTGGCCTGGGGCCTTGTTGCGGGCCATGCTGTTGTTGGGGTTTTTGCCCCTGTTGCTGTGGTGTACGGTTGCCCTGGCTTTGAGGCGGTTTGTTGCCTTGCTGCGGAGGCCGGTTTCCCTTTGGCGGGCGGTTACCTTCAGGAGCACCCGCTGGGCGCTCGGCTACCGGCGTTGCGCCTTGCGGGCGGGGCGGGTTTGCAGGCCTGCCATCGGCACCACCAGGTTTTTGCTGCTGGTTACGGTTTTTACTGTTGTTGTTTTTCTTTTGGTTTTTAGCGCGGTTACGGTCGTCTAAACGGGTAAGGCTGTCTTGTCCAACTACGTTTTCGTAGTCAAGGGCTTTTATTACCTCAGTTTCTTCCATCTCCAGCTCGCCCAGGTCGGCAGGTATAATACCTTCACGGTTTTGCTGCTGAATTTCTTTCACCTTGGCTATGGGCATCGGTATCCACGCTTCCTCGCGCGGGTAGCTAAACCACATGATCTTTTTAAATATGTCGGTTTTTTGCAAACGGGCATCGCCTTTTTCGGTTTTAAGCACGTTTACATTATCGGGGATGTGCTTTAGCGCATCTATATAGGTATCCAGCTCGTAATTTAAACAGCATTTAAGCTTACCGCACTGGCCTGCCAGTTTCAGGGTATTTAACGACAGGTTTTGGTAACGGGCTGCCGAGGTTGATACTGTTTTAAAATCGGTTAACCAGGTTGAGCAGCAAAGTTCGCGGCCGCAGGAGCCAATACCGCCTAAACGGCTTGCTTCCTGGCGCATGCCTATCTGGCGCATCTCGATACGGATGCGAAAGGTTTCGGCCATTTTCTTGATCAGCTCCCTGAAATCAACACGACCTTCGGCAGTGTAATAAAAAGTAGCTTTGGTTTTATCGCCCTGGTAATCCACGTCGCTCAGCTTCATGTTCAGGTTTAAATCAAGGGCCAGCTTGCGCGATTTGTGCATGGTTTCCCACTCCAGGTCCTTGGCCATTTTCCATTTATCCACATCCGCAACGGTAGCACGGCGATAGATTTTTTTAACCACATCGGCCTCTTTTACATGGCGCTTGGTCATTTGCATGCGCACCAGTTCGCCGGTGATAGATACGTGGCCAATATCATAGCCGCCGGTGGTAGCTTCCACGGCAACTAAATCACCTGCTTCCAGGTAAATATTATCGTTATTGAGGTAAAATTCCTTGCGCGAACCTTTAAATTTTACTTCGATAATAGGAAAAGGTTTATAATTTGTTGGCATATCCATGTGGGATAGCCAATCGTAAACATCTAATTTGCTGCAACCGTTGGTAAGGCATGAGCCATTACTTTTGCAGCCCGCAGGTGAGCATCCGCCCCCTGTTGAGCAACTTCCACATCCCATAATTAACTTGGTATATATTGACTCCCCGAGGGGATGGTTTTTAAATTTAATATTTTTATAATCTGTAAAGATACATCTAAAAATAAAATTTTAGGGTTTGCATTTCTCTCTACGTGGTAGTGTGCTTTTTCAAGCTCGGTACTTATATATTGAGCCTTGTTTATATCAAGGACGTTGGTCATTTTTTGGGCGGTTTCCAGCTCTTTTGCAGGCAGGTGCACCAGGTTGCCGGCACCGGCCATCAGCAGGCAGCACTCGCGGATAAAGCTGATGCCATAGCGTAAAAAATTCTTCTGATTTTCACGCCCCATCTTGGCAAAGCTATCTACAAAAGTTAAAACCTCCAACCCTTTGTTGCTGAAACACAGGCGCAGCCATTGTACAAAAAGTTCATGATAGCTCTTGGTATCCTGTTGCAGCATGGTAAGCGCCTCGGTTAAATTACCATTGGTTAGGTAGGCAATTTCGCCGGCGGCATCTTCGGTTTGGTGGTGCTGGGCTATAAGGTACTCCTTTACTTCTGCCGAATGCAGGCAGGGTATTTTGATGAGCTGCGTGCGGCTCAGGATGGTATTCAATATCTGGTCCTGGTTTTGGGCCACCAATATAAACAGCGTATTGGGCTGCGGCTCTTCGATGATTTTAAGCAAGGCGTTGCCCTCTTTATCCAGATATTCGGGCAGCCAAAGAATCAGGATCTTATAGGCCGACTCAAAGGGTTTAAAACTGAGTTTTTTAATAATCTGGTGGCACTCGGCTATATTAATATTAGCCTGTTTGTTTTCGGCATCCAGGTAGCCGCGCCAGGCATCCAGGTTTAAATAGGGGTTAGCACCAAAAGCCTCGCGCCACTGCTCAATAAACGTAAGGGCAGTATCGTCTTTATGTTTAGCGAAGAATGGATACGAAAAATGGAGGTCGGGGTGCATCAGTTTATTGTACTTGCGGCATGACGAGCATATGCCGCAGGAATCATCGGGCTGCTTATCTTCACAACTCAGGTACTGGGCATAGGCCACGGCAAGCGCCAGGCTGCCCGAACCTTCGGGACCTAAAAACAATTGTGCATGACTTACCCGGTTCTCTGCCACCGAGTTAAGCAACCTTTGCTTTGTTGCCGCTTGTCCAACTATTTCCTTAAACTGCATTTGGTGCAAAATAGTAAATAGATTTGAGATGTGAGATGTGAGATTTTGAGACAGGTTCGTTTTTTGACAATGTGAGGGCAGAGTCAAGAATCAAGAGTCAGGAATCAAGACCGAATGAACCCCAATATTTCACAATAACCCATATATTTACACCCAATGCATATCTCATATCTCACATCTCATATCTCACATCTATAATGAGAGTAATGGCTTTCGATTATGGTACCAAGCGCATTGGTATAGCGGTTACTGATCCTTTGCAGATTATAGCCACCGGGCTGGATACCGTGCACCCGATGTATATTGTTGATTACCTGAAAACGTATTTAAAAACCGAGCAGGTGGAGCGTTTTATTGTGGGTGAGCCCAAGCAGATGGATAATACACCATCGCAGTCGGCCATACATGTTAAAGGTTTTGTGGGGTTGCTTAAAAAAACTTTCCCCGACATCCCTATCGAAATGCTGGATGAACGTTTTACCTCCAAAATGGCATCGGCTACCATCGCCCAAAGCGGTATGAATAAAAAAGGCCGCCAAAATAAGGAGCTGGTAGATACCATATCGGCCGTAATATTATTACAAAGCTGGATGTCAAAGGCTTATTAGAAACAGTATCAAGTAGTAAGTATTTAGTATCAAGGCTGCTGCACCTTTTTTGGCAAACATAGTGTTACAGACACATTGTTAGTAAGCGTAAGTTTTTTCGCCACGGGCAATCAGGCTTAAAACATCATCCTCGGTGCCAGTAAACGGACCGGATGATTCAATTTTAAAACTTGCCATTGCTGCGGCAAACTCACCGGCTTGTTGAAAAGATGCGCCTTTTATGCGCTGGTATAGGTAACCGGCCATATAGGTATCGCCACAACCGGTTGCATCTACAACGGCAGATGGTTTGTAGGCAGGGATATTGTAAAAAACGCCACCTGTGTAAATTACAGATCCCATACTGCCCAGGGTAAGTACAACTTCTTTAACACCCCAGTCGGCCAAAATGCGGGCACCTTCGTGAATGTCTTTACTCCCGGTAAGCACTTCAGTCTCGTGTTCGTTGGCTTTCAGTATATCGATGTATTGCAAGGCTTCGCGCTTATCGGCCCAATCTATCGGCACAACGTTTTTATCTTCAACCTTACGCAGGTAGCCCTGCACATCCAGCGATACTTTGCCGCGACTATTTAGTTCCTTAATCAGCTCAACCGGCATGTCATCGGCAAGTAGCGGACCTAAATGGAAAATTTGAGCATCAATTTCCTGTAATTGCTCAACAGTAAAAGGATTGGCTTTTTGCAATACACGCTGGGTACGGTGGTCTTGGTTTTCGGAGTATATATTTTCAAAATAAACAGAGAGGCCGCAGGCGCAGGCATTTACGTTAATACCCTTGGCGCGCAGTTTTTCAACAACAACCATTTCGCTTTCGGCAAGTGTTGTTACCAAGGTGTAGCTAACATCCATATTGCGGATGGCATTTGAAAAGTAAAAAGAAGTGCCACCGGCCATGTGGGCAGTTACACGCGGTGTTACCACCTTATCCAACGTTATATGCCCAACGCAACAAATATCGTACATGCTGTTAATTTATTATTGTCAATACCCCACCAGTCAGGATCGAGCCGCAAAGGTATGTAATATCAATGTTTAATTAATGTAAGGTTTTCATTACCCTTGGATATAAAGCCTGTAATTGCCCATTTGTTTGTGTGCTATGAATGGTTTTGACAGAAATAACTACATTATATTAGTCAGGTAATGACGGATAGTCGTTAGTCAGAGGTCTAAGTCAAAATGAATTCAACTTTTGACTCAAGACTTAGAACTTTCGACTTAATACCGCATCAGCGGTTCCCAACTGGCCATGTTAATCTTTAAACGATATGATAAAGGTAGCCCCTTCGTTAGGTTTGCTTTCGATGGTAATTTGTCCGCCAAGGCTGGTAATATGGTTATAAACCAAATATAGCCCTATACCCTTGCTATCATGATGGTGATGAAACGTTTGGTGAAATCCAAATATTTTATCCTTAACGCGATCCATGTCGAATCCTAAACCATTATCGGCAAATATTATTTGCTTTAAGCCCTTATAAATTCTAAAGCTGATATCGATAACCGGGACAACTTCAGGGCGCGCGTATTTAATGGAATTGGTAATCAGGTTTAAAAAAACACTTTCGAGGTAAGCCTTGTTGAAATTGATAGTACAATCGCCGGCAATGCTATAGTTGATGGTAACGCCCGAATCTTGTATCAACGAACTAACCGAACGCAGAACGGTATTTAACGAGTTGTTAACATTGATTTTCTCCAGGTGAACATTCAGGCTGTCTTTCTGGCTCAAAACGTCTACATAATTATTAAGCGTCTCTTTCAGGCTTTCTGAAGCCGATCTGAGCATGCCAATAAGCTCAATGGTCTCTGCATCCTGTATTTTTGAAATATCAATAAAATTAAAAACGGATAACAGGTTACTTACCGGTGACCGGAGATCATGCGATGTAGTGTAGGTAAGCTGTTTAAGGTCATCGTTTATTTGAGTCAGGCTGGTTATCAAATTGTTGCGTTCAGCCTCCTGCCTTTTTTTTTCGGTAATGTTTTTGGCTATAGCAAAAACAAGTTGTTCGCGGTCAACAGGCATCGACGTCCAGGCGAGCCAGACAACCTCTCCGCTTTTGGTTATGTAGCGGTTTTCGAAATTCAAAAGTGGGATGTCATGCCTGATGTTATCGCGCTTTTTTTCAGTTATAGTTTGATCGTCAGGATGAACAAAAAAGTTTATAGGTCTTGACAAAAGCTCCTCATTGGTATACCCCAATGTTTTTGAAACCGCCGCATTAATTCTTTTAAAGTAGCCATCATAACCGGCAATGCAGAAAAGATCAGCCGACAATTCGAAAAACCGTTCGAAATTAAAATCGGCCCCGGTATTTATCTCAAAACGATTTATCATGTAGTATACAATTGGCATAGCTGTCAAGGGGGGCAGCTATTATTGTGTTTTGGTTATACGGTAAGGAGAATGAAATAGTTTGTTTTGGAATATGAAGAATTTTCAGTTGGTTTTCAGGCTGATATTTCAAGATTGAGAAATCTCTTAAAAAAATAAAAGCCGCCCAGACCTTGCGTCGGGCGACTTTCAACCTAAACCTTATCACAATTAAACCGGTAAGGATTACCAGTTCATATATACCTGTACAATTACTATACCAAAAATTAAAACTTCGTAAATTTTTTTAGCAAGTTGGCATTATATGCCTATACGAGTTAAAAATGGTGGTTAAAAAATAAATATCAATTAAAAAAAAGCCGGTATTAGTTAATTGTAAACTTTTGCGTACTACATGGTAAACACTTTAGGCCTGTTTTGTCGTTTTTTTTCTACGCAAATAACTGTCTGATAAAAATAAGGCCAATACAACGTCAAACATGATAAACCATTTAAATACCGGGCTGGTAAAAATATTGGCGGCATTTGGCAGTTTTATAGCAGCCGGCAGTTTAACTTTAACATCAAAAGCCGAAAGCTGCGAATGAGTGTTGGCAAAAGCGAACACCAGCAAAGCCAATATGGTAAAAATAAAGAAAACAGCTATGCCCATAATAATACGTTTATCAATAGCCGCTTTAAGTGGCTGTCGCGCGTTTTCGGTACGGATGGTTTCCATCACGTTATACGTAAATGCCATTGATGGTTCGTCAAGCTCCATGGCTGCAAATTCCAGGTTTAGCTGCATCAGTTCCTGGTATTTTTTGTTATAGGCCTCATCCTGCTCAATAAGGCGGGCAATGGCATCCTGCCCGGCCGGCGTGCAGTTGCCGTCAATGTAGTTCCAGAGTTCTTCTTCTATGGTATTCATATCAGTTCTTTAACCTCATGTTTTAAATTACGCTCCAGCTTATCTTTCAAACGCTGGCGCGCCCTGAATAGTTTTACCTTAACCGTATTGGCCTCCATCCCCAAAGTTTGGGCAATTTCTTCCAGTGATTGCTCGCCTTTATAAAACAAGGTTATAATGGTAGCATCATCGGGCAGTAACTGCGCTATGGCCTGATTAAGGTAAAACGATCTCGATTTATTCTCTACGTTGTATACATCATAAGCCGACTCGTTGTTTTCAACCTGTATAAAGGTAGCTTCGTCATCTATCGAATCGGTTGCTACTCTTTTCTTTCGTAAAAATGTCATAGCTGTATTATACACAATAGTGTACAGCCATGTACTGAATTTTGATTGCCCGCCGTATGTTGCCAGCGCGCGGTACGCCTTTATAAAACAGTCCTGCGCAATCTCTTCAGCATCCTCGCGGTTTTTTGAAAAACGCAAAGCAAGTGTAAAAACAAACCGCTGGTGCCGCTTCACCAGGTCGGCATATGCCGATTGGTTACCCGCCAGTGTTTGTTCAATAAGATCGATATCTGAAAGCTTGCTTTGCATGTGTTACAACCTCTCTGACAACAAGACTTTTACTTAGGTTACAGTAAGGTAGGAAAAAATGTGCAGATTCCAGATGTGCAGATTTCAGATTCGCTAAAAAGGGCGCCAAGCAAAAGGCCCTCCATGTATGGAAGGCCTCTTTTGCTTTCATCATCTGCATATCTGAAATCTGCATATCTGCACATCAAGGCCCTTCGGGCCTTTAATTCCGCCTGTTAAACAAAAACGAAGCGTAATAAAGCAATGTTGCCAGCGAGCTAAGCGCGGCTACAACGTAGGTCATGGCCGCCCACCAAAGGGCGTCTTTAGCCTGTTCATGCTCCTCTGTAGTTTGTACAATACTATAGTTATTGTTAAGCCAGGCCAGTGCGCGGCGGCTGGCATCAAACTCTACCGGCAGGGTTATAAAGCTAAAAAAAGTAACCAATGCCAGTGCGGCCACACCTATGGCCAATACAAATGGATTGTGCGAAAAAATGAGCAGCATTACACCAATAAGCAGTGTCCATTGTGTTAGCGTTGATGCAATGTTAATAACCGGTACCATAGCCGACCGGAAACTAAGCCACGCATAAGCCTGGGCATGTTGTACCGCGTGGCCACACTCGTGGGCGGCAACGGCAGCCGCGGCAACGCTGCGGCTGTAAAAAACATCCTGGCTCAGGTTAACGGTTTTGGTTTCGGGGTTATAATGATCGGTAAGCTGGCCTTCAACGCATATTACCTGTACATCAAATATGCCGTGGGCGCGCAGCATTTTAACCGCTACCTCCTGGCCCGACAGGCCGGATAGCAGGCCCACTTCTGAGTAGTGTTTAAATTTACTCTTAAAACGCCATTGTACAATAAAGCTAACAATGGCAACCAGGATCATCAGGAACCAGGCAGAGTTATATCCAATATAGGCTGTTATAAACGATAAGTGATTCATTTGTTAAGTCAAAATTAAAAAGTCAAAATTCAAAAATGATTGGCATGCGGTAGGCCGCTTAAGCTTAGTGTGTATACGTACTTTCACATGCATTTATAACTTATCACATTCAAAAACCATTCCGTACCAAATACGCATGTTAAAAAGTAATGCCTACAGAGATAGGTTTTGATTTTTGAATTTTTCACAATGTGTTTATTTTATTTATGGTGTTCAAGAGTGCTGCGCAATTTTTACTTTTGAATTAAAAAAAATGTATTCCTACTGGGAGCGAACTTCTTTTATTGATAACGCCGATATAATTATTATCGGCAGCGGCCTCGTGGGCTTAAGTGCAGCCCTGCATTTAAAAAAGCAGCAGCCATTGCTTAAAGTACTGGTGCTTGAGCGGGGCTTTTTACCAAGCGGAGCCAGTACTAAAAACGCTGGCTTTGCCTGTTTTGGTACAGTTAGCGAACAAATTGAGGTAATAAACCGCTCGTCAGAAGCAGAAGCTATGCATTTGGTTGATTATAAGTGGCGCGGCCTGCAGCGCCTGCGGCAAAACCTTGGCGATAAGAATATCGACTACCATCAACACGGCGGGCACGAGCTGTTTATGGTTGATGAACCCCAGGCCGCAAACATAGCTTTGGATAAGGTTGATCATCTCAATAAATTATTGCAGCCAATTATCGGAACAACTGACATTTATGCAGTTGCGAATGAAAAAATTGCAGATTTTGGCTTCAATAATGTGGCCAACATAATTTATAACCACTTTGAAGGCCAGATTGACACCGGTAAAATGATGCGGACTTTATTGTATAAAGTGTTTGAACTGGGGGTGTTGGTTTTAAATAATGTACAGGTATCGGCAATTGAGCACGAGGCCACCTGCGTTAGGCTGCAAACTACACAGGGTAACTTTAAAGCAGGTAAGGTAGTACTGGCAACCAATGCATTTGCCGGCCAGCTGTACCCGGAATTGGATGTGGTGCCCGGCAGGGGCCAGGTATTGGTAACAAAACCTATAGATGGTTTAAAACTGAAGGGCACCTATCATTTTAATGAAGGGTACTATTATTTCAGGAACATTGATAACCGTGTGCTGTTTGGCGGCGGCCGCAACCTGAATTATAAGGCCGAAGAAACCTGGGAGTTTGGGCATACAGATGAGGTTAAGGAAAAACTCTTTTCCTATTTGGCCGAAGTTATCCTCCCCGATCAAAAAACCGAGGTTGATTACTGGTGGAGCGGCATCATGGGCTTCGGCGAACAACTAAGCCCGATAGTGAAAGCTATACAGCCCAATGTTTTTTGCGCGGTACGCTGTAACGGCATGGGCGTAGCCATGGGAAGTCTGGTTGGCGAAGAGGTAGCCGAACTGGTATTTCGCGATATTTAACAATAGTAAATGCAAATCCAATTACATTGGGAGCGGCACACCAATGACGCGCAGCAAATGACCACGCAGCGAATGACTAACTAATTAGCCAGAAAAGCGTACCTGTCATCGGCAAACGTGTTGCCTTGTTTTACATCGCCGGTTTCATAGCCTTTTTTAAACCAGTATACGCGTTGCGCGCTGGTACCGTGGGTAAAGCTGTCTGGTTCCACATGTCCCTGGCTTTGTTTTTGCAAACGGTCGTCGCCAATGGCGTTAGCGGCGTTCAGGGCATCTTCTATATCTTTTTCGTTAATTACTTTGTTGATGCTTTGCTCATAATGGGCCCAAACACCCGCATAAAAATCGGCCTGCAGCTCCAGCTTTACCGACAGTTTATTGTATTCGCGTTCGCTCATCCGGCTGCGGGCCTGGTCCATTTTTGCACTTACACCCAGCAGGTTTTGCACATGGTGCCCCACTTCGTGCGCTATCACGTAGGCATTGGCAAAGTCGCCACCGGCGCCAAAACGCGTTTTAAGTTCATCGTAAAAACTTAAATCGATATATACTTTGGCATCGCCGGGGCAGTAAAACGGCCCTGTTGCCGAGCTGGCGTTACCGCAGGCCGATTGCACATAATCGGTAAATAAAACCAGTTTAGGATCCTGGTACTGCCGGCCCATATCGTTAAATAGTTTGCCCCAAATGTCCTCGGTATCCTTAAGTACTACACGCACAAATTTTTTGCCGTTATCTTCCGGTGCATTGGGATTTTGCTGGTCGGTTTGCTGTTGCTGGTCGCCGCCGCTCTGGTTAAGCAGCTGCGATGGGTTAATCCCGGTAAACATATAAATTACGGCCCCAATAAGGCCCAGTATTCCGCCGCCAATTGCTATACCACGGCCGCCGCCGCTGCCACGCTGATCTTCTACATTATCGCTTTCGCCCCTGCCAAACCATTGCATAATTTTGTGATTTTTTTAGGGGTAACATTTTATTGCGGGATAATGTTTGCGTGCGTTGTATTTACAACAAACCATTAATCTTCTGACCCCATCCCTTTAATGGCTTCATTTTCGTGAAACCAGTTTCAAAATAAAAGGCCATCCTTAAAACTTAGGACGACCTTTTTATTTGTTCAAAAAACCCCCTTTCAGGGGCACCGGGGGCTTACTTTATCTCAAACACCGCATTTATCTGCAGGCTGATCTTGATCTTTTTAAAGTCGATGTCGGATTGGGGGGCATCGGCAACGGCAGCTTTATACATCATAGTGTTGTATTGGCGTGGCTGAGGGAAACTGCTGTTATCGGTTTCGATAATATTGAGCACGTCGCCTAGTTTGTTGCCGAGTCCGCTGAGTAAAAAGGAAGCCTTATCCCGGGCGGAGAGCAGGGCTTTAAGCTTCAGCTCGTTTTTCAGCTCGTTTATTTTTGAATAATCGTAGCTATCGATGTTGGTTGATTGAATTCCTTTGGGATCTATTTTAGATACAATCTGGTTAAACTTGTTCAGGTCTTTTATCCGCAGTCCATATTGTTTGCCGGCTAAAAAATCTGGCTGTCTCTTTTTTTGGACGGCGTTATTCCAGGCCGAAACATTGTTGACGGTAAAATCGGCCGCCGGTATGCCCGCATCCTTAACCGCTTTTTCAAGCTGATCCTCAAGGTCCGAGATCTGGATGTGTTTTTTACCATCCATATATTCCTGCAGCGATATCGTAACGTTGATAATATCGGGGGTAACTTCCTGTTCGGCCAGGCCGGTAACTTCAATTTTTCGGCGCAAATCAACAGCCTGCGCAAAGGCTCCGTAAGTAAATGTTAGCAGGGTAGCAATGATGAATAGCTTCTTCATGGTGTAATGTGTATATGGTTATTTTTGTTTGTATGACTGTAATGACGGGCAAATAGTTTAATATGTAACAGCCCGGGCTATTTAAATGTTAGCACGCCCGGTTAAAAAACAACAAAGCCCGGTCTTTCGATACGGGCTTTGTTGTTAAAAATATATTTTATAATAAGATACAAAATAGAAAGATCCCATTCATGGGACGGGTGGGCTACGCTTTCACGCGCTCCACATACGTTCCGGTAGCGGTATCAACTTTTACCTTATCGCCAATGTTAATGAAAAGAGGCACACGAATCTCGGCACCGGTTTCTACCGTGGCATTCTTTTGGGCACCACTCGAGGTATCACCTTTAACGGCAGGCTCGGTATAGGTAATTTCTAACTCGGCCGATCCCGGGATTGAACCCATGATTGGCTCATCGCTTTCAAAGGCAACAATAACGTTCATTCCCTCTTTTAAGAACTTAACCGCCGGGCCAAATAAAGCTTTTGGCACGTTATGCTGATCGTAAGTGGCGTTATCCATTACTACTAATGAATCGCCATCCTCATATAAATATTGATAATCGTTGGTTTCAACACGGGCTATATCAACCTCCTCGTCGGTGCGGAAACGGTATTCAACTAATTTTCCGGATTTTACGTTACGCATACGGGCCTGGTAAAATGCACGCAAGTTACCTGGTGTACGGTGTAAAAATTCCTCTACCTGCACTAACTCGCCATTAAAGCGAAGCACATTTCCATTTTTAACATCTGATGCTTTGGCCATAAAATAATATTGAGGCGCAAAATTAGAAATTTGATTTGAGATGTGGAAAAGTAGATTTGAGATATTAGACGTGAGATTTGAGATTTTTGGAGCATGCGAAAAATTTAGGCACTTTTTGGACGAAGGTCCCACCTTGCAATCCTAAAAAATGAGATTTGAAATAACTGCCAAACCCGCAGCTGTCTCAAATCTCACATCTAATAGCTCAAATCTTACAACGTAGCTATATCAATCACGAAACGATACCTCACATCACCCTTTTCCATGCGGGCGTACGCAGTATCAATATCTTTGATGTCTATCATTTCAATATCTGAAACAATTCCGTGTTCGGCACAAAAATCAAGCATTTCCTGAGTTTCGGCAATTCCGCCAATGCCCGATCCGGCAAGGCTTTTACGGCCACCCAACAGGCTAAACGCCTGCACACTGGCAGGCTCTGGTGGTACACCTACGCAAATATGTACGCCATTGGTGCGCAGCAACGACAGGTACATGTTAAAATCATGCGGTGCCGATACGGTATCCAAAATAAAATCAAAAGAGTTTTTAGCAGCTTCAATTTGTTTTGGGTCGCTGGTTACCACAAAATGATGCGCGCCTAATGCTTTTGCATCAGCCTCTTTGCCTGGTGATGTGCTCAATACGGTAACTTCGGCGCCAAAGGCAACACCAAATTTAACGCCCATATGGCCCAATCCGCCCAAACCTAAAACAGCCAGTTTATGGCCTTTACCAACTTTCCAATGCCTTAACGGCGAGTAAGTAGTTATGCCGGCGCACAGTAGCGGCGCTGTGGCGGCAAGGTCAAGTTTGTCAGAAATATGCAGTACAAAATCTTCGTTAACCACAATACTGTTGGAGTAACCGCCGTACGTTGGTGTTTTATGGTCCTGCTCCAGACCGTTATATGTTTGCGAGCTGCCGTTTAAGCAGTATTGCTCCAAATCCTGTTTACAGTTTTCGCAAACCCGGCATGAGTCAACCATGCAACCTGTTCCGGCTAAATCGCCAACTTTGAATTTTTTTACATGGTCGCCAACTTTGACAACCCTGCCAACAATTTCATGACCTGGTACCATCGGGAAAATACCCGGGAACCAATCGTTCTTAATCTGGTGCAGGTCGCTGTGGCAAACACCGCAAAATAAAATATCAAATTGCACATCATGAGGCCCAACCTCCCGGCGCTCAAAATCCCATGGGGCAAGATTGGTAGTTGGCGATTGCGCCGCGTATCCTTTAACTGGTATCATAAGTAGTTGTTATTTTTGATTACCTAAAGGTACGGGAATAGAATTGAGATGTTTGATATGAGATTTGAGATTTTGCCGCGGAAGAACCGAATTATGACAATAATGTGTCGAGACAAAAATCGATGTATTCCTAAGAGAGATTTTCGACAAGAACGATTCCGACTCTTTCTAAAATCTCATATCAAACATCTCAAATCTAATTTTTATAATCCGATATACTCAGCCTATGCTTGCAAAAGCCATACTCGTGCTCCTGGTTGGAGCAAATGATGGTGAGCCGGCCAGTTGCAAAACGCTCAACCAGGCTTAAATACCAGTCAACGCCCTGGGCATCCAGATTTGATGTGGGTTCATCAAGCATCAGCATGGGCGTATCGGAGCAAAAGGCAAGGATCAGTTTAAGGCGTTGTTTCATGCCCGATGAAAAGTAACGAATAAGCTTATGCTCACTTTTTGGCAGATTCAATAATTCGATCAGCTGCTTTTTATCAAGCCCGTTTTTGTAGTTTTTAAATTTGAAATGAAAATCGACCATTTCACTCAGCGTAAACTCCTCAATAACCTCCAAATATGGTGCGGCCAGGCTCAGGTAGTTAAACACCTGCGAAATCTCGATAGGTTTATCCTGGAAAGTATAATTTATTGTGCCGATGGACGGCGACAGGCTCCCGTTTAAAACCTGTAGCAAGGTAGATTTACCCGACCCATTAGGACCAAGAATAGCGTATGATTCGCCGGGAGTGAACGTATGATCAACCCCCCTGAAAATCCAGTCGCGGTTAAAGCGGCGGCCGATGTTGTTGAGGGTGATGGTCATTTGGAAGATTTAGTCCATAGACCATAGTCGATGGTCGATGGTCGATAGTTGAATTATGATATGTAAAAAAAGAAAAAAAGAACCATGGACTATCGACTATAGACCATGGACTTTCTTAAGAATTCCCAAACCCCTTCATGATACCTCTTTGCGAGTTTTGAAGGAAGTTGATAATCTCGTCGCGTTCAACACTTGGGGTAAACTCTGCTTCAATGATGTCAAGGGCTTTGCTTACGTTATATTTTTTAAGGAACAGGATACGGTAAATCTCCTGGATTTCGGCTATGGTAGCAGCCGAAAATCCCCTGCGGCGTAAGCCAACGGAGTTAATACCCACATAAGATAATGGCTCGCGGCCTGCCTTGGTGAACGGGGGTACATCCTTACGTACCAACGATCCGCCCGAGATCATGCTATGTGCGCCAATTTCTACAAACTGGTGTACGGCCGATGACCCGCCGATGAAAGCATAATCGTACACATTAATGTGGCCTGCCAACTGTACTGCGTTGGCAATAATTACGTTATCGCCAATAACACAATCATGCGCTACGTGTACATAAGCCATCAGCAGGCAATTGCTGCCTATGGTGGTGGTATTTTTATCTAAAGCGGTACCACGATTAAGGGTTACGCATTCGCGGATAGTGGTATTATCACCAATAGATACCGTACTTTGCTCGCCCTTGTACTTTAAATCCTGTGGCGGTGCAGAGACTACGGCACCGGGAAAAATACGGCAGTTTTTGCCTATCCGGGCTCCATCCATGATTACGGAGTTGGAACCGATCCAGGTACCCTCGCCAATTTCAACATCCTTGTGGATGGTAACAAAGGGTTCAATCACCACGTTATCGGCAATTTTTGCCTGTGGGTGTATATATGCTAAAGGCTGGATCATGCTTCGTTTCCTTTTACTTTTACAATTTGTGCCATTAACTCGGCCTCAACAACAACCCGGTTACCTACCATACCAACACCCTTCATGGTTGCAATACCACGGCGGATTGGCGCCAGCAGATCGCAAATGTAAATAATGGTGTCGCCCGGCACTACTTTACTTTTAAAGCGCGCGTTCTCGATCTTTAAAAACAGGGTCAGGTAATTTTCCGGGTCGGGTACGGTGTTTAACACCAATATACCGCCCGTTTGTACCATACCTTCAATTTGCAATACGCCTGGAAATATTGGTGCGCCCGGGAAGTGACCTTTAAAAAACTCCTCGTTAATGGTTACGTTTTTAGCCCCTACCACATGGTTTTTGGTCAGTTCCAATATTTTATCAATCATTAAAAAAGGCTGCCTATGCGGCAACAAGCCCATAATCTCAACGGTATCATACACCGGTTTAGCATTGGCATCGTAAACTTTAACCTGTTTACGGCTTTTTTCTTTTTTAATCAGGGTCTTAATTTTTTTAGCAAAGGCTACGTTAGCAGCATGACCGGGGCGGGCAGCCATAATATGGCCTTTAAGCGGCACGCCAACCAAGGCCAAATCACCAATCATATCCAGCAGTTTGTGCCTTGCAGGTTCGTTTTGGTGGCGTAGTTCGGCATTGTTTAAAATACCTTGCGGGGCTACGCTGATATCTTTACGGTTAAACAGCTTGGCCAGGTGGGCAAGTTCTTCTTCGTCAACTTCTTTATCAACAACCACGATAGCGTTGTTTAAATCGCCGCCTTTTATCAGGTCATGCTTTAACAGCATTTCAAGCTCATGCAAAAAGCAAAAGGTGCGGCACGATGCAATTTCTTTTTTAAACTCGGTAATGCTCGAGATACTGGCATGCTGGCTACCCAATACCTGTGAGTTGTAATCAACCATACAGGTAAAGCGGTAATCGTCTAAAGGCATGGCAACCATTTCTACCTTACGATCAGGCTCGGAGTAATGGATATTGTAAGGTATGTGGTAATATTCGCGGTCTGCTTCCTGCTCGGTAAAACCTGTTTCGGTTATTATGTCGACAAACTGGATAGAACTGCCATCCATTATAGGCGTTTCCGGGCCATCCATATCAATCAGCACATTATCTATCTCCATACCTACCAAAGCAGCCAATACGTGCTCGACAGTATTCACGGTAGCCCCATTTTGAGAAATGGTAGTGCCACGCGATGTGTCAGTTACATTATCAACGTCGGCATCAATTATTGGCGAGCCTGGTATATCAATCCTCCTGAATTTATAGCCGTGGTTCTCTGGTGCCGGGTTAAAGGTCATGGTTACCCTTTGACCGGTATGCAGGCCGGTACCCGAAACCGATACAGGTGATTTAATGGTTCTTTGTTTTACATTCATATTATTGGTCATTGGGCATTAGTCATTGGTGAACAGTTCAGATAGTCATCAAGCAAAAACCCAATGACTAATGACCAATGACTAATGACTGTCCCTCTTTAATTCTGCTATTATTTTTTCTAATTCGTTTATTCTTTTCTCCAATTCGGGAAGGCGGCTTATGACCACGTTTGAACGCATGTTTGCGCTGTATAGCGTAGCAGGCGTACCCGCCCATTTTTTTCCTTCCTCGGCAATAGTCCGGCTAACGCCCGATTGTGCCTGGAACTGCGAACGGTTTGCAATGCTGATATGGCCAACCAAACCAACCTGGCCGCCCATAATCACATTCTCGCCAATTTTAGCGCTTCCGGATATGCCCGACTGCGCGGCGATAACGGTATTTGCACCAATTTCTACATTATGGGCAATCTGAATCAGGTTATCTAATTTTACGCCTTTACGTATCACCGTCGACCCCATGGTTGCTCTGTCGATAGTGGTATTTGAGCCAACCTCAACATCGTCTTCCAGGATAACGTTACCTATCTGGGCCACTTTAGTGTAACTGCCATCGGGATTAGGAGCAAAACCAAAACCATCGCTGCCAATAACCGCGCCAGAGTGTACAATAACGTTATTGCCTATTACACAATCAAAATAAACCGTAACGCCCGAAAATAAGGTAACGTTGTTGCCAATGGTTACATTATCTGATATGTTAACATTGGGGTAAATTTTGCAGTTATCGCCAATTTTTGCGTTAAGACCAATGTAGGCAAATGCCCCTATATAAGGCTCGGCGCCAATTTGGGCTGTTGGGTGTATAAAGCAAGGCTGCTCGATACCTTTTTTATTAAGCTTAAAAGTGTTGTATTTCTCCAACAATACCGAAAACGCGCTGTAGGCATTCTCTACCCTGATAAGTGTAGCCGCTACCGGGCCGGTAAGCTGTAAATCGTTATTAACAATAACTACAGAAGCATTGGTAGTATATAAATACTGCTCATACTTGGGGTTGGCCAAAAAAGAAAGACTGCCGGCGGCACCTTCTTCTATTTTAGCCAACTGATTAACAGTAACCGAAGGGTCGCCTTCCACCGTTCCGTTAAGCAGAAAACTTATATCCTGGGCAGTAAATTGCATCGACAAATTTAAATGTTATAATTAAAGCAGCAAATATTAATTGTGAGTGGTGAGCGGTGAGTAGTGAATGATTAGGAAAATCATTGGCAAGCATTCACTACTCACCGCTCACCACTCACTAAATCAGTTCCTTACTGTAGCAAAGTATGTATTTTTTTACGGTTTTTGCTAATGCCTCCAAATTGGAGTTATCGCTGGCCGTTGTAATGTCATGTACATGACCATCTTTCATTAAGATACCTATGTTGCCGTCGCCGGCGGTATAGGCGTTATTGCGTATGGATGTTGTGAAAACAAAGTACCCGGCGTCCTGCTCACTTAGGTTGTATTTTTTTATCGCCTTTTTGATAAGCGAGTTTACAAATTCCTTATCAGGGCGTTTGTTACTGATATCTACATGATACAACTTACGCTGAACCAGGTTTTGCGACAGCGTTGATAATATAAAATCGTTATGCCCGGTCCAAACTTTTACTGCTGCCATAATATCGGTATCATCCAAACTGGCAAAAGTTTCCAGGTGATGATCCTGGTTCATAAAGGCATCTTTACTGATACCGCCTTTTATAAAATGCTTTAAGGCCGGTGTAGCAAAAAGATCTTCACCTTTTATGGTTAGCTCGCGGCAGCGTTTAAATATCTTAACCAACAACTCTTCACCAGCAATTACGGTTTTGTGCAGATAAACCTGCCAGTACATGAGCCTGCGGGCAATCAAGAATTTCTCAATCGAATAAATGCCCTTCGCGTCGACGACAATATGATCGTCTTTAACGTTCAGCATTTTGATGATCCGTTCGGAGCTGATCACCCCTTCGGATACTCCTGTAAAAAAGCTGTCGCGATTAAGGTAGTCCAGCCTGTCCATATCCAACTGGCTTGAAACCAGCTGATGCAAAAATTTACGGGGGAAAGTATTGTTAAAAATACTAATAGCCATGGTTAAGCGGCCATCAAACTGCTCGTTGAGTTTGTTCATCAGCATAGATGAAATATCCTCATGGTCAATCCCTTCGATAATGGTGCGCTCCAAAGCGTGCGAGAATGGCCCATGGCCAATATCGTGCAGTAATATAGCAATAGTAACGGCCTCTTCCTCTTCGTCGCTTACGTTGTGGCCCTTGTTACGCAGGGTTTCAATAGCAGTATCCATCAGGTACATAGCACCTATGGCGTGATGAAAACGGGTGTGCAGCGCGCCGGGATAAACCAGGTGTGTCATCCCCAATTGCTTAATGTACCTTAACCGTTGAAAGTAAGGGTGTTCAATCAGGTCGAATATCAGTTCGGTTGGGATGCTGATAAAACCGTAAACCGGATCGTTTATTATTTTCTTTTTGTTCAATGGATTAAGTAAAGTGCAAAAATGTAAAACAAAGGTAAAATAAGCCGGTGATGTTTGTTAAATTTTGTTAATACCTTTACTAATCAACAACAAATCCGTCCCTTTGGGGTTTACTGACTGAATCAGAATAATTTCTGAACCGGAATTCATCGAATTTATGAATTAACAGAATTGTTTGAATGCCAAATACTTACTATTAATGTAAAATTCAAATAATTCCTTAATTCGATGAATTCCGGTTCATACGTTTATCATTCGGACTACTTAATTACAGATACTATGCAAGATACCACCATTTTATGGGCTGATGACGAAATTGACCTGTTACGACCACACATACTTTTCTTAGGCGAAAAAGGCTATAAGGTTACCACCGTAACCAATGGCAACGATGCTGTTGATACTTTCAAAAGCGGCTACTTTGACCTTGTTTTTTTAGATGAAAACATGCCGGGCCTAACCGGGCTGGAAACACTGCAGCAAATAAAAAACATTAATAATGATGTTCCTATTGTGCTGATAACCAAAAACGAGGAAGAATATTTGATGGAAGACGCCATCGGCTCGAAAATAGATGACTACCTGATTAAGCCGGTTCACCCAAAGCAAATATTGCTTACCATTAAAAAACTAACGGAAAATAAACGCCTGGTAACCGAAAAGACTACCATGGCCTACCAAATGGACTTCCGTACGCTCGGCATGACGTTGAACGACAACCTGAGCCACCAGGAATGGGTTGACGTTTATAAAAAGCTCATCTATTGGGAGCTGGAACTGGAGAAACTGGAAGATGCCGGCATGCACGAGATTTTGACCATGCAAAAGGCCGAAGCCAACATGCAGTTTTGCAAGTTTATTGAGCGTAATTATTTAAACTGGATAAAAAATCCCGATTCGGCACCTACAAGTTCGCCGCAGTTGTTTAAAAAGAAGGTGTTCCCCAAAATGGATGGCAAAGGGCCGCTGTTTTTTATATTGATAGATAACCTTCGTTACGATCAGTTTAAGATCATCAACCCTATCATCTCCGAATATTTCAGGATGGAGGAAGAGGATACTTACTACAGTATTTTACCTACAGCAACCCAATACGCCCGTAATTCTATTTTTAGCGGCCTTATGCCTTTAGATATGGAAAAACGTTACCCGCAAATGTGGCAAAACGACGAGGACGAAGGGGGCAAAAACCTTTACGAATCGGAATTTGTTGCCGATCATTTGAAACGTGTGTTACGCCGCGACTGCAAATACTCGTACCATAAAATTTTGAATATCGACGAAGGCCGTGCGCTGAATGAGTCGGTTAGCAACCTGATGAACAACGAACTGAATGTGGTTGTTTACAACTTTGTTGATATGCTATCGCACGCCCGTACCGATATGCAGATGATACGCGAGCTGGCAAGTGATGATGCGGCCTACCGGTCATTAACACTCTCGTGGTTTGAGCATTCGCCCCTGTTTGATCTGTTGAAGTTTTTGGCCCAGAAACAGGTTAGGGTGATTATTACTACAGACCACGGTACCATCCGCGTAAAAAACCCAAGCAAAATTGTTGGCGACAGGAATACCAATACCAATTTACGTTACAAACAAGGCAAAAACCTGAACTATAACGCCAAAGAAGTGTTCCACATCCGCAATCCGCACGATGCTATGTTGCCCAAGCTGCACTTAAGCTCGAGCTTTGTATTTGCCAAGGAGGATAGTTATTTTGTGTACCCGAACAACTACAATCATTTTGTTAACTTTTATAACGAAACCTTCCAGCACGGGGGAATTTCGTTGGAAGAGATGATCATTCCGATAGTAACTTACGGGCCGAAGTAGGAAGTCAGCTACTCCCCCCAGTGCCTTTGGTTAACCCTTGCATTGGAGGTATTCACCCTATAGTTTGCGCCCGTGCCGGGCGTACCAAAAAAGAAAAACCTGGTCGCAAAGGCCAGGTTTTTCTTTTTAACTCTATCTTAACTATTATATTATTGAGCCGATTGTTTGGCTTGGTTTTTCATTGTTGAGTTGGCAACAATTACAATTTCCACCCTGCGGTTTTTTGAACGTCCATCAACTGTTGTGTTATCGGCAATTGGCTCTGTTTCACCTTTGCCCGAAGTTTGTAAGCGTGATGCAGGAACATTTTGGGCCGCGATGTACGATTTTACAGCTTGAGCCCTTTGAATGGATAAATCCATATTATGTGCATCACTTCCTGTATTATCTGTATGGCCAACAATTAAAATATTAGTTTCGGGGTTATTTTGAAGCGATACAGCCAGTTTTTGCAAATTGCTTTGCGCTTCGGCTTTTAAAGCCGATTTGTCGGTATCAAATAAAATGCCCGAGTCGAATTTCACCAGGATACCTTCGCCTTCGCGGGTTACGGTAGCGCCGGGAACTGTTTGTTTAATTTCTGCAGCTTGCCTATCCATATTTCGGCCAATAAATGCGCCTGCGGTACCACCAACGGCGCCACCAATAATAGCACCTAAAGCAGTGTTACCCGCAGCCTTACCAATAAAAGCGCCTACAGTACCACCGGCACCAGCGCCAATAGCAGCCCCTTTTTGTGTTTTGGTTAATGAATTACAGCCCGAGCCTAATATTCCAACCGTAGCTAATGCTAAACTGAAAGTTGCTACCTTAATTTTTAGAGATTTCATAATAATAATATGTATATATATACTTCCGTTTGCAAAGCAGGTGCCAAAAGCAAAATTGGCATAAATTGGCTGCCAATAAAGACAAATACACACTACTGCTTTATTTTATTAACAATTACGAAAGTAGCGATTTGAAAAATGATTATTGTTTAGCCTTAATCTAATAGGCTGACTAATTTTTAGTACATAAATGTAAAATTCCCGATACAACAAGAGGAATGCGAAGAGCAGATCAACCAACAATTATCAATGTAGCCGGAAAAATGAGCTTAAAAGTACTACCTACATCTTTTTCGGATACTACGTCAACTTCGATATTGTGGAAGCCGGCTATAGATTTTACTATGGGCAGGCCCAGGCCGAAGCTATCCTGCTGCAGCGATTGGCGGAATTTTTTAAAGCGGTTAAATATCAGAGGCAGCGCTTCGGCATCTATTCCTATCCCGGTATCGGTTATGCTTATTATAAATTTATCATGTACGGCCACTGCCGCAACCCTGATGCTGCCATCCTCGCGGTTATATTTTATAGCATTGTTAATCAGGTTAAAAAACAGGTTAAAAAGCAGGAACTTATTAATGTTTACCATATACCAGTTATCGGGCACCGAAACTTCATAGCTTATGTTTTTATCCTGCAGGCGAATGGAGATTTCGTCATAAACATCCTGCAACAACTCACTTACTGAAACTCTATCTTCTTTTAAAAATTGCTCATTCTCAATTTGCGATATCAGGAGCAGGGTTTTAGTGATGCTTTTGAGCCGGTTAAGAATTTTTTGCATCTCCAGCAAACGTACTTTTAACTCGTCATTTATATCTTCCTCCTCAAACATGTTTTCAATTTTCGACTGAAGGATAGATATCGGGGTCATCAGTTCATGCGATGCGTTGGAGATAAATTCACGTTCTTTATGAAATTTATCGGCAATAGTCTCAATCATATTGTGGATGCTCAGGTCAAGATGCTCAAAATCCGATGTAGTGGTGCGCACTTTTCGGTACGACTGGAAATTTGGGAACCTTTGGCCTACAAGCTTGGTTTTAATAATGATGCGTAATGGTTTAAGCACATAATTGGAGTAAACCTGGTCGGCAAGTACGGTGAGCAATATCATGCCTAATAATACCTGGAAAGCCAGGTTTTGCAGGGGGATGCTGGTTTCATCAAGAGTATCAACGCTTTTGCCAATTTCCAGGAGGTAATTTTTGTTTTTTACCTTAAAGGTATGGCTCAATATCCGGTACTCAAGCGTGTCGCCCTCGCTAAAAAGACGTTTACCACGTTGAATGGTATCTAAAAAATACTTTGGGTCAACCTCATCAAGGCTTATGTATTCATCTTTAAGCGGGAGGTAACTTCCATAGCCTTCGCCGTTTACTATATAAGTTTCAATGCCCTGGCTTTTAACAATTTGCAGCAGTTTGTTTTTTTGTTTTATCAGCTTACTATCAACGTAACTGCTACTTATATTTTTAATCAATACGGGTACAAGCAATACAAAAAGTATCACAATCACCAGTTTTGATATGGCGTTAAACAGTGTAAGCTTTGTTCTTAATTTCAAATAATTAAGCGTTTATCTTTATTTTATATCCAAGCCCCCGCACTGTTTCCAACCAGTCGGGCGATGCAAATGCATTTAATTTTTTCCTGATGTTTTTAATGTGTGCATCTATATAATTGGAGTCGTAATCGTTGTTAACCACACTGCCCCAAATATGTTCACTTAACTGCATCCTGGTAAGCGTGCGGTTTTTATGCAGGATGAGGTAAGCAATCAGGTCGAATTCTTTTTTGGTGATGGTATTAACCATGCTTGTACCGTATGATATGGTGCGGTTGGTTAAATCAATCAGGAAACCATCCAGGTCTATAATATTATTTTTAACCCCAAACTTGCGGCGAATAATAGCTTGCATCCGGCTTTGCAGCTCAAGCAATGAAAATGGTTTGGGCAGGTAATCATCGGCACCCAGGTCAAGCCCTTTAATGCGGTCGTTGATTTCGGCGCGGGCGGTTAATATGATACAGGCCGCATCCAAACCCTGTTTTTTTACCTCTTTTAACAAATCGAGCCCATCGTAATCAGGCAAACCCAAATCTATCAGTATAAAATCATATAAATTGGTGGCAATTTTTTCTGACGCCGAAGCACCATTATAACAAACCTCGCAGATGTAGTTATAATTGGTCAGAAATATCTCCAGTTCCTGTGCAAGCGCTTTTTCGTCTTCAATAATTAAAACATTCATGCGCTGGTATTAATAAAACAAGTAGAAGAATGTAAAGTTAAAAAACGATTCTTTATGGTTTTCGAGCATCCCCTCTACGTTAACCGGAATAGAATAACGCCATGAAGCCTCAAGGGTGTAATGGGGCCTGTTATAAGCAATGGGCACCTTAAAGCTGTAGTTAAGCATTTTAAACTTGCGGTTATACCGTGCGGAGTTTGCATCATCGTACACATATATGTTGTCAATATCCTGTTTAAAACGATGGTCTACAGAGTATCGCTGCACAAAATTTTGGGTTCCCGTTATAAAATTGAATGATGGATTAAATGAAAGGTAATCCTGATCATCAAAAATGCTCCAGCTTGTTTCAATGTATTTGGAGTTTGTAACGGTAACAAAAAAATCGTTTGATTTGCCAAAAAGGTAGTCCGCAATAACGCTGGTTTTCAAAAACTTCCAATCATATGAGTTTTTCAGGTTAATATCATTTGACGAAGCCGATTTGATTACGTTGGCTTGCTTATTAAAAATAAACCGGGTATAGCTTACCGTGCCCGAAAACTTTTTAGACAGTTTGTAAAAGTATCCGCCGCCAACATCAACTTCATCAACCGGCGCATACCCCAAAACCTTTAATACCGAACCATACGCAAAAAAACCTTGTTTGCTGTTATAAATAACATCGCCGGTAACAAAGGGATATTTAACAGGGCTGGTACGTCCGAAAAAGAGGGCGTCGCTGCCATAATTCACCCCCACCGAAACAGATTTTTTCCTGATGATGGTATCTGTATCGGCCACAATATGGATGTTGCCACCGGTCAAAAACCGGTTGTTAATACCTGTGGCATATAAGGCATTACTGCCGGCAATAAAAAAAAATAAGCAAAGGTACTTCATCAAAAATTGGTAAATTGTTTGTTAACCACCTGTTTAATCGCCATTTCGTCGAGGTATTTCCGGCGGACGCTCCAGCCCTTCGGGCCGGCGCTGTCTTTTCGGCTTAGGTTTGGGCGCCACAGGTAGAGTGTTTTCATTCACCTTTGCGGGCTTGGCCTGCCGTTTTGCTTTAGCTACCTCTTTAATTTTATTTTTTTCTTCCTGCTCTTTTTTACTTTTTGATAACGTAGTATCGGCCGGTAAATTATGATGCTGCAACGTAACCGTATAATGGTATTCAACAGGATTTGATGGGCTGTTTGTAGTACCGGCATCAGATAAATGTGGCGTAAATATCAATAACAGTACAATATACGCAAACCACTTTACCATTGAGAGGAAGAAAAACTTAAAATTATATTCAAATATCGGTCAATATAAACAGTAATACCCAAATTGGGGGTACTGTTGATAACAATTATCACCTGTTTATTTAAGCAAGAGAAAATGCTTAGACAAACAAGTGATTACACGCTTGCCGGAATAATTATGATTGGTTTAAAATAAATAAGATTAAAGGTGTTATATGCTGATGCCTTTTGACATATAAACGCGGTCCTGGTCGTCAATAATAACACAGGCAATTTGATTTAGCTGGTTAATTAAATACATGCCGGCGTTAATGCCAATGCTAATCATAGGAGATGCCATGGCATCGGCCAATTCGGCGGTTGGGCTAAGCACGCTTACGCTTTTAATTTCGCTTACCGGGAAACCTTTATTGGCACTGGCAATACTTTGAAATTTTTTTTTGCTGATGCTTGCATATTTTTCGGCATTTACCGATGTGGCAAAAGCCATATTGCTAATGTTAAGGTGGGCAAATGGCTGTTTCCGCTGTTCCGGATCAGCAGTGCCTACCGTCCATGGTTTGTTATTAGGCTGTGTGCCCCAGGTTAGCAAATCGCCACCTGAATTAATAACGCCGCTGCTTACGCCATTCATTTGCAAAATAAATTTTGCCCTGTCGGCGGCGTATCCCTTACTGTTGGCTCCAAAGCCAATGCGCATACCTTTTTCCTTTAAAAAAATAGTTTGTTTGCCGGCATCAAGTACAACATTTTGATAGTTGGTTTGCATTACCGAGTATGGGGCCGTTTTAACAGTCACGTTTTCAACCGAAGTTGTATCGTTGCCGGTATTACCGGTGAAATAGGTAATATCAAAAGCACCGTGTGTAAGTTCAGATATCTGTAAAGCACGGCTAATTAACCTGAAAATTTCGCCATTGGCTTTTACCGGGGCCACACCGGCTTCGCGGTTAATTTGTTTAATATTGCTGTGGTCGCCAAAAGCCGAAAGCAGTTTTTCGACCCGGTTGATCTCGTCGATAGCGATTTCTATTTGTTCATTGGCCAATAAAGGATCACTTCCAACCACACTAATCTCAAATTTATCACCCATAGCGTGTACATTACGTTTGTAGGTGGTTAAATTGTTACCTAAAGTTTTTACTGCCAGCATAAAATAAATTTTTTATCGTCAAAAAATCAAACTACTCTAATCCCGCCGTAGGATGATTTTGTTTATAACAAAAATGTTACCTCTCACCTCTACAACAACTAAGGTAGATTGCTTATATGAAAATAAGATGAAAACAAGATTGCGAATAACGTAAATCAGGGATTTGGCTATAAATTGGAGCAAATAGCAAGGAATAAAGACAAAAAAATGACACTTTTTTCAAATAGTCAAAAGGGCTATTTATTTCGCGCAAATACGCAAAGAAGTCAAGGCGCAAAGTATTTGTTTGTCTTTCTTTGCTCCTTAGTGCCTTCGCTTGAAAAAAATCCGCCTCTCAATCAATCAAAATATTCTCGCCAAATTTTTGCGACACGGTAGTGTTTTCCTTACCATTGATACTGATTACCAGCGAGTCGTCAAAAGGTATTTTTTCAATTAGCAGGATGTGGGTACCTATACCAATATTAAGCTTGATAAGGTATTGCAAAAACGAATTGCTGGTATCGCGCACGGCAGCCACGCGACATGCCGCACCAGGTTTAAGATCGATTAACGTTACCGAAAATGATTTAGGCACCTTTCCGTTGGCTTTTGGAATGGGATCGCCGTGAGGATCATATTCAGGGAAGCCCAGGAACTTGTCAAGCCTATCGGCCAAAGTTGCATCACTTATGTGCTCAAGTTCTTCGGCAATATCGTGGATCTCGTCCCAATGATAGCCCAGTTTTTCTAACAGAAACACCTCCCAAAGGCGGTGCCTGCGTACAATTAGTATGGCATCTTTTAAACCTTGTGGGGTAAGCTTTACGCCCACCTTTTTATCATAGGCAATCAGCTCCTTTTCGGTAAGCTTCCTGATCATATCAACTACCGAGGCGGGATTATTACCCAGCGCTTCGGCTATAGCAGTTGGCGTTATTTTAACATCCTTTTGCTGTGCGATACGGTAAATGGCCTTTAGATAATTTTCTTCTGATAATGTATACATCCGTTGTTGAACTGGGAACGTACAAACATAAATAAAAACCAGTCGGTTTGTAATAGTTAGGGATGCCTAAATATTGCCAACCCGTTTTAAACAAAACAGGCCCCCATGTTACCGGAGGCCTGTTTTGCTGTTTTTATTTGGTTATTAGTGATGACCATGACCACCGCCATGTTCTCCACCTCCACCATGATTGCCACGACCACCGCCGCCACCATGGTTGCCATGATCGCCACCAAAATGACCGCCGCCGTTGCCATGAAACTGTGGCCCGCGGCCACCATGGTTTCCATTGTCAAAGTGGCCATTACCACGGGTGTACGCTACCCTACGGTCATGATTGCCTCTCCAGTAATTGGCATACCTGACATCGCGGCTGTTGCGTATAACAACCTGGTCATGACGGCCCCTGTAGCTGGCATACCTTGTTCTGTAAACATCGTTTCTTACCCATGGGGAGCGCTCATTAATTACCACTTTATAGCTGTGGTATAAGTCATAGTTACGATAACGTACCGGTAAATAGGCGCGGTGTACCCACACATTATTATCAAAGTATACATATTGATGTGTTGGCACATCATAGTAAGTATCAATATCGGGCATGTAATAATAATTGGCGTAATCATATCCAACAGGCCCCCAGGCCGGTTGGCTGCCTATGTTTACCCCTAAACTTACGCTTACCTGGGCACTGGCTGTTTTAATAACGAAGCAGCTTAATAATATAGCTGCCGACAGGATGATCTTTTTCATTTGTTTTGTTTTTTAAGTAGTGCCCCTTGTTAACCATCAATAGATTGCCAACCGGTAGCATTGTTTGGATGTATGACAATATTAAATCAAAAAAGTTTAATATAAATCAAACCTCCATGCGAGACGCATGTTCAATACACAAAAAACAGGCCCCCATTTTATCGGAAACCTGTTTTGTATTTAAAAATTAGCAATCAAAAATTAATCTTTGTGACCATGCCTTTTATTGCCATGGCTGGTTTTGCGTACTTCTTTGTGTATAATTACCTTGCGCGAGTTGCCCCGGCCATTACCTGTCCAATGGTTTTTGTATTTAACCTCGCGGCTGTCGCGGATAATAGTTTGATCATGTCTACCCCTATAGTTTGCGTATTTGGTACGGTAAACCGTGTTATGCACCCATGGTGCACGCTCATTAACTACCACTTTGTAGCTATGGTAAACATCGTAATTGTTGTAACGGGGCGGTAACGCAACCGAGTGCACCCATACATTATTGTTAAAATAAACATACTGATGCGCGTTTACATCATAATATGAATCAATGTCGGGCATATAGTAATAATCGGCCCTGTCATAACCGGTTGGCCCCCATTCGGGCTGGCTGCCAATATTAATACTTAAACTAATCTGGGCGCTTGCGGGCTTTATTGCTAAACAGCCTAAAAATATCGCGGCTGTTAAAATTATCTTTTTCATAGTGCTATCGTTTTGTTTCGATGTATGACAATAACCGACAGAAAAAGTTTAGTTTAAAGCATAGGCCGGGGGAGTAACTAATCAGTTACAATAATTTCAGAGGGGCTAATTGTCAGTTGCGGAGTTTAGTTATTGTCGTCGTCGGTGTCTTTCTCGGCCGCAACCTTTTTACCTGCCATGGCCAGCATCGGTTTACCAATTACTTTGTAATTGCCTTCGCCTTTAAGGATGGATGCCAGCTGAGTTTTATCCTGCATGGTTTTTACGGCCTGGGCCAGTTCTTTATCGTATTTAAAGTTTACTTCGTAGCGGCCCTTTTCGTAGTAATAGCGGGAGGCTATCTCGTTTTCAAGTATCTGCTTAATCTCGTCCTTATGTAGCTGAAGGTCGTTCTTTTTGGTAGCCATCAGCTTGGCTTTCAGTACATCGTACTCCGCCTGTATGTCGGTAAACTGTTTTTCTTTGGTGGCTTCGGTCTTCAGGCTGTTCAGTACCTTTTCTGATGAGGTGGTGTAGTTATAGTTTTTGTCGGCCAGGTATTTCACAAAATCGCCGTAATCGCCGTCAGATAACACGAACGATTTTGTGTCGGCTATTTTAGCATGCTTATCGCGGTAAACGGTGGCGTAATCAAATATCAGCAGCTTACCCACCAACGCTTGGGTTACATTGGCAAATTTTTCCTGTTTGATAAAAATATCCGGGTAAATGGCGCTCCCGTCATAAACCGAGCGGCCATTTTTAGTTTTAAACTCGTGGATTAATGAATCGGCAACTTTAACCACGCTGCCATCGTCCTTACGATGTGTATAGTCCAGCTCCTGGATGCAACGGCCCGATGGGATATAGTATTTGGCTATGGTAATTTTAACCAGGCTGTTATACGGCAGGTTAAAAGTTTGCTGTACCAGGCCTTTGCCATAGCTGCGTTGCCCAATAATAATAGCCCGGTCAAGGTCTTGTAACGAGCCGGCAACAATTTCTGACGCTGATGCCGAATGACTGTTAACCAATACTACCAACGGCAGGTTTGGCTCAAGCGGCGCGCTTACGGTACTGTAAGTAAAATTCTTTTCTTTTATTTTTCCTTTTTGCGATACCACTTCTACATCCTTCTGTACAAAAAGGTTTACGATTTTTACAGCCTCCTGCAAAATACCGCCACCGTTTGAACGCAGATCGAGGATAATGCCATTAGGGTTATTCTTTTTTAGGGTTACCAGGGCGTTGGTTACTTCGGCTGCGGAGTTTTCTAAAAACTTATCCAGCTTAATATAGCCCATATTACCCTGCACCATACCAAAGTAGGATACGTTTGGCTGTTTTATTTCATCGCGCAACAGGTTTTTTTCAAAAGGCTGAGGAACATTATCGCGTTTAATAAAGAGCTTGATGGCCGCCCCTTTTGATCCTTTAAGTAAAAGGCTTACCTGGTCGTTGTTTTTTCCGTTAAGATCAATGTCGTTTATTTTTAGCACCTGGTCGCCAGGGTGTATATCGCCCTTTTGCGCCGGGAAACCTTCAAATACATCAGATACGTATACTTTGCCGTTGCGGGTAAAAATGCTTGCGCCAATGCCGCCGTATTGGGTACTTACATAGTGCAGCTTATAATCTTCAATTTCCGACTCGGGTACAAATTCGGTATAGGGATCCAAACCATCCAGCATAGCATCTACGCCGGTTTTTACCAGTTTGGCCGAGTTAACGTTATCAACGTAGTTAATATTAACTTCTTTATAAACTGATGCAAAAACATCCAGGTTTTTCGAGATCTGGAAAAGGTCATCGTCAAAAGCCGCAACACCAACAGCCAGCGTTACAATGCCAGCAAACAAGCCTATCTTTTTGTATTTTTTTGAGATCACCATACCCGGTACAACATTAAAGCATATAAAAATACGAAAAGCTTATCGATTTTTACAATTGAACGCTTATTTACAGCCTGTTATTGTCAATATTCACCAAAGCTTTTTTCAGGGTGAACACCACATATTCCCTGTTACGGTTTACAAGCTCCATAAGTTTGGTTATCAGGGCTTCCTCCTGTCCTTCGGTATATTTTAATTGCTCATCGCTCAGGTTGTTGTATTTGCGTTGAACTTTAATTTTTACACGTTCCCAATCTTTATTGGAGATACTGATTTCGGCCATTGTTAAATTATTTTAAGCAAAAATATAAAAAATACACGTTGGCTGAATTAAAAATGAGGTTGCACGCCCTTTTTAACATTAAATTACAGCAAGATGAGGCGGCACTGGCAATCCTTCACTCAGTTTATCGGGAATGGGCGTCAGTCGTTTGGTTTGCAGGGGGATAAGGCCCGACCAAATGGGCAGTTCCAGGTCGTCGTCGTCATCAACCGGCATGCCTGTGCGCAACTTAGCCGATGCCTCATCAATTTTAAATGCAAGGGCGGTGGTTTTAAGCACTTCCCTGTCGGTTATAGGGCGCAGATAATCCCAGCTGCCGGGTACAATCTTTTCGGTAAGCCATTTAAAAGCCTCGGTTTTATCGGCTACGCTTTCAATTTTTTCTGCCTGCGCAAATATCACTACCGACCGGTAATTTACCGAGTGGTGAAATGCCGATTTGGCTACCACCAATTCATCCATCAGGGCAACGGTAATGCAAACCGGGATGCCTTTTTCCAGTTCGCGCATCAAATGGCTGCCTACCGAGCCATGTACATAAATGCGGCTGCCGTACCGCACAAACGCGGTGGGGATAGCGTAAGGTTTGTTATCTGCCGAATAGCTGATGGTGCAATATAACGCTTCATCCAGGATACTGTTGATAGTTTCGGGCTCGTAATTTGCCCTTTTTGCTGCCCTGCTGGGGATAAGATGTGTCGGTGGATTAGCCATGATTTTGTTTTTTGATAAAATTATGCGTTTATTGGATGGCGACAATGCTCCAGATAACACAAAACAGGTAGTCCAATTTCATGCAGATATATTCATCAAGCTTAATAATTGATAAAAAGGTACCGTTGCCGGTTTATATTCAGCTGGCCAACCAACTTATGGCGATGGTAAAAGGGGGTACGTTACAGCCCGGCCACCGGTTGCCCAGTACCCGGCAGCTGGCCACTTTACTAAACCTGCACCGTAAAACAGTGATAAGGGCTTATGACGAATTGCTGGCCCAGGGCTGGCTGCAAAGCCATGCGGGCAGCGGAACTTTTGTGGCCGGCCATTTACCGGTAACAAAGCCCCGGCAGTTGTTAAATAATAGTCCCGATGTAGCTAAAGTAGCCGGCTTTAGCATAAAGGAAGCGCCGCACCTGCAGCGCGGGATCGTCGATTTAAACATTGATCTGCACCTTGACGATGGCTTCCCGGACACCCGCATGGCACCTGTAACCGAACTTTCGAGAGCTTACCGCACACAGCTTTTAACAGGCAACCCTTATACCCGTTTGGGTTACGCCGACCCGAAAGGGTCAGCGTGGTTGCGTGCGGAGTTGGCTACTTATTTAAATATTTCCCGCGGCCTGCGGGTTACGCCGGCCAATATCCTGATAGTACGGGGCACTATTATGGGGCTTTATTTAGCCTGCACCGGACTGCTGCAACCAGGCGACACCGTAGTTACCGCCGAACCGGGCTGGGCAGGTGCCGAAGCCAATTTTTTACAGGCCGGGGCAAACCTGTTAAAAGTGCCGGTTGATGAACATGGATTGGATGTAGATAGGCTTGATGAACTTTGCAGCAGACAAACCGTGCGCCTGGTGTACGTTACGTCGCACCATCATTACCCCACAACGGTAGCCTTGCGGCCCGATAGGAGGGTGCACTTGCTTGAGCTGGCCCGAAAGCATGGCTTCATAATTTTTGAAGATGATTATGATTACGATTTTCATTACCAAAACAAACCGCTGATGCCATTGGCCAGCGCCGATGATGCGGGGATGGTGTTGTATTGTGGCGCTTTTTCCAAAAGTATTTCGCCGGCCATAAGGGTGGGGTATTTGGTTGGCCCCGAAAACGTGATTGAACATTTGGCCCAATTACGGCGCACCATTGACCGCCAGGGCGATACTATGCTGGAGAATGCCATGGCCGAGTTATTGCAAAATGGTGTAATACAACGCCATCTCCGTAAATCATTACGGGTATACCAACAGCGGCGTGATGTTTTTTGCGGATTATTGAATGATCGCCTAAAAAATCACGTACAATTTAAAGTGCCCGAAGGGGGGATGGCCGTGTGGACTTATTTTGATTCGGCGATAGATTTGAACAGGCTTGCCCAAAATGCCTTAAAAAAAGGACTGTATTTCCAGGGCGGGAATAGCCTGCTGACACCAAATTTTACCAGGCTGGGCTTTGCCTCCTCGACCCCGGCAGAGCTGGAGCAATGTATAGATATACTGGAAAAATTACTGGCAAAATAGCCTCGAGCGTTAGCCCTGTTAAAATTATTTTGGCCGGATTATAAAAAACGGGCGAAAGCAACGTTTAAAACTTTGGCGCGTCAATTGATAGGCAATAAAACAGGCTATCAACACAGCCAGTTTGTAAACTAACTATGTAAACAAGGGGTTTGGTTATAATTATTCGAAAAAATTATAGCTTCGCCCCGCTAAAAATTAAAATTTATGAAAAAGTATTTATTAAGTGCCGCATTACTGATAGCAGTGAGCATCAGCGCGCAGGCACAGTTTTCTTTAGGTGTTAAAGGTGGTGTCAATTTTTCTAAAATCAATACTTCCGCCGTTGGCGAGTCTTCTGTAACTGGTTACCAGGCCGGCTTATTTGCCCGGGTTGGTAGCGGCTTGTATTTACAACCAGAACTTTATTTAGCCAGTAAGGGAGGAAAGTTTGATTTTCAGGCAACTGATGGTACCACTGTAACAACAGAGGGTAAAGTTAAATTTACTACGTTGAATGTACCATTGCTTTTGGGCAAGTCATTTGGGGCCAAAAACCTGAATTTCAGAGTTATGGCAGGCCCTGTTTATAGCTATGCTCTTGATAAAAATCAAAGTTTTAGCGATAACGTAAACGGCGCTTACCAGGATTTTGGTAACTACAACAAAAGCACATTAGGTTTCCAGGCTGGTGCCGGCGTTGATATCGGTGCAATAACTGCCGATCTGCGTTACGAGGGTGGCTTATCCAAAGTAAACTCTAACTATGGTCAGCGCCAAAACCTTTGGGCTTTAAGCGTTGGTTTTAAGATTTTATAGGCCGACAGCCAACCAACAATAGCAAATAATAAACAAACCCCGATATGCTGAACCAATAGCATATCGGGGTTTGTTGTGTTATAGCGGTTACAAGTTAGCAAATGCCCCTTGATTCTAATCCACATGTTTTTACCTTTGCCCCTATGGAAACCATTACCTGGCAAAATTTTGAACAAGTAGAACTGCGGGCAGGAACCATATTAGAGACCCTTGATTTCCCGGAGGCACGCAAGCCAGCCTATAAGGTGAAGGTTGATTTTGGCGAGTTTGGCATCAAATGGTCGAGCGCACAAATTACTAAACACTATACAAAAGACACCCTTATTGGCAGACAGATTTTGGGGGTGATCAATTTCCCTAAAAAGCAAATTGGCAAATTCATGTCGGAATTTTTGGTGACCGGCTTTGCCGATGAAAATGGCGACATTGTGCTGGCAGCCGTTGATAAACCCGTGCCCAACGGCAGTAAACTGATTTAAATGAGGTATATAAATTTCGAAGACGAACCCGCCATATCTCCCGACGATTTTTTTATGGGCGAGGCTTTAAAAGAGGCACGCTACGCACTTGAGGAAGATGAGATACCGATTGGTGCTATAGTAACATATGGCGGCAAAATCATTGGCCGCGGCCATAACCTTACAGAACGCCTTAACGATGTATCGGCCCATGCCGAAATGCAGGCGCTTACCGCAGCTGCAAATTCAATGGGGGGTAAATATTTACAAGGATGCACCTTGTATGTTACTATGGAGCCCTGTGTAATGTGTGCCGGGGCATCCTACTGGTTCCAGGTGGCGCGGATAGTTTTTGGGGCCTACGATGTTAAACTGGGTTTTGGCAGGCTTAACCAAAAAATAACGCACCCTAAAACCGTAATCACCGGCGGCATCCGCGAAAACGAATGCTCCGAACTTGTGAAGAATTTTTTCAGGGGGAAGAGGAAGTAGGATTTGTTCATAGATCATGGTTCATAGTTCATGGCTCATGGCCTGCTGCACTTAGCAAATAGTGAAGCTACCATGACCTATGATCTATGAACCATGAACTTTCTTACGACACAACCTTGACAATATTTTTAGAACAAAAAGTAAAATCTACTCTTATATTTGTTACACAACAATCATTAAACTTTAAAATTGTAATTATGGCATTTACACTACCGGCGTTATCCTACGCTACCGATGCATTGGAACCGCACATTGATAAACTTACTATGGAAATTCACCATGGTAAACATCACCAGGCTTACGTTACTAATTTAAATAAAGCCCTTGAAGGTAAGCCAGAAGCTGATAGCAGCATTGAGGATATCATCAAAAACATTTCAAAATTCGCGCCTGCTGTACGCAACAATGGCGGTGGTCACTACAACCACACCCTGTTCTGGACTTTGCTTTCACCAAATGGCGGCGGCGAACCTACAGGTGCCTTAGCTGCTGCAATTACCAGCACTTTTGGTTCAATTGCCGATTTAAAAACTAAAGTTAACGAAGCCGGTGCAACCCGTTTTGGCTCGGGCTGGGCATGGTTAATTGTTACTGCTGATAAAAAACTGGCCGTTTGCTCAACTCCAAACCAGGATAACCCTTTAATGGATATTGCCGAAGTAAAAGGCACCCCTATTTTAGGTATCGATGTTTGGGAACATGCTTATTACCTTAAATATCAAAATCGCCGTCCTGATTATCTGGCGGGCATCTGGAGCGTAATCAACTGGGCACATGTTGCCGAGCTTTATGCAAAAGCAATAGCTTAATTTAAGCAGGTATTTAAAAACAGAAACGGCCCCGTACAACGCAACGGGGCCGTTTTTTTAACATATGACCATCGATATACTAAAACTTAAAGTTGAGCAAATTAAGTGGGAAACTCCGGATACGGCCACCTTTTACCTGTCCAATTCGTCGGGCCCGCCTTTGCGTTATAAAGCCGGACAATTTCTGACACTGATATTTAACCACCGGAGCGAGGAAATCCGCAGGTCGTATTCCCTTAGTTCATCGCCAGACGAGCCACTGCTTTCCATCACCGTAAAGCGTATCAGCAACGGCGAAATTTCGCGCTTTATGCTTACTAAAATAAAGGTTGGCGATATGCTCAATGCCCTGGCGCCGGCGGGCAGGTTTATAGTGAGTGGTTATGAACAAGATAAATCTATATTATTTTTTGCAGGCGGCAGTGGCATTGCCCCTATATTTTCGCAGGTAAAATATATCCTGAACCGGGCAGGCAAAAGCCGGCTTACAATTATTTACAGCAGTCAGGATGCCAGCGCCATACTGTTTAAAAACGAGCTTAATCAACTGGCCATACAGCATGCCAATAGGTTTGCTGTTATCCACCTTCTAAGCAGCGAAGCCAATCGGCTAAATGCCGATAGGGTTGAAACCTTAACCCGGCAAATAGTACCCGCAAAACTTAAAAATGCCGAATTTTACCTCTGCGGCCCATTCCCGTACATGCGGATGATCCGCTTTGCGTTGATATATATGGGGATTGAACCCAGCCAGATCCGGAAGGAAAATTTTGTTTTAGAGACCGTAGCGGTAACCGGTTCCACTACCAATTTCCCTCCCCGTAACATCAGGATCAGATTCAAAGGCGAGTTGCATGATTTGCCCGTGGGCGAAAACCAATCTATTTTACAGGCTGCCCTGCAAAGCAATTTGCCCCTGCCCTATAGCTGCCGCAATGGTGTATGCTCTACTTGCATCGCCAGACGTGTTAGCGGCGAGGTGGAGATGGTCAAAAACGATGTGCTCACTAATACCGATATAGCCGCTGGCCTGGTACTCACCTGCACCGGGCACCCGGTAAGCAACAATGTGGAGATATCCTTTGATGAGTAGTTTATTGAGGCCAAAAGTGGAAAAACCAAAGAGCAGGGATAATAAATAAGGTTAGATAATAAAGCTCATTCTCCGGATCGATCTCCCAGGCCTTGTCTTTCTTTTAATATTTCCTGTACACATTGTATAATACATTCAAATCAAGCTGACTCATAACCGGGCTGTCCTCTACCTGTACAAAGTGGCGTTTAAAGGCGGTTATAGCAGCCTGCAGGTTACTGATATCGTAACCAATCAGGCGCAGCGCGGTAGCATAGTCAAAGTTGTCGGGCGGAAGCTCCAGCAGCTCATCGCTCCAGTATCCAAAACCTTTGGTTGCCAGCAACTTCCAGGGGAACAGTGGCCCCGGATCGGGCTTGCGGGCCGGGGCAATATCCTGGTGCCCGATAAAGTTGGCTGTTGGAATATTATAAGCTTTTTTAAGCTGTGCCAGCAGCGCCAGCAGGCTTTTTACCTGTACTTCATTAAAAGGCTCGTGCCCGTTGTTATCAATTTCGATACCTATAGAGCAGCTGTTCATATCGGTAATGCTGCCCCATTTGCTGATGCCGGCCTGCCAGGCGCGCAGGTAATCATTTAGCATGTGGTATACCTTGCCATCCTTGGCTACCACGTAATGGGCGCTCACCTGCGGCTTTACCAGTGTAAAAGTTTTGAGCGTTTGCTTGGCCGAATCCTGGGCCGTAAAATGGATGATCACATAGTTAGGCTTCCTGGCGTTAAAGTTCACCGTACCAACCCATTCGCTGGGTATCTGAACGCCCAGGCTATCCTGTAGCATGGCTGGCTGTTCACGGGATATCACTTCAAGTACTGAGTCTGTTTGATGTTTGTACACTTTGTTGGTAAGAGCGTAGGGCCCCTTAGGCGAGCAAGATGCCAGGCTGGCTGCTGCAGCCAGGGCCAGTAAAAAGTATGTGGTATTTTTCATGTACGGTAAGCTTAATGCTAAAGTAAGCAAATAACACTTAAGCCCCTAAGATGTTCAGTTGTGGCCCACAATGGCCAAACATGTTTCAAGAAAGTTTCCTATGTGGAGCACCATATAGCCATTAAAGTACCTGGTTAAACTCCAGCCGCTCGCCGTCTGGCCCGGTAATATTAAAATATTTACACCCATTTTTCCAAAACTGAAGAAACACCGGTTCGGGCTCTATCACATTAAACCCGGCTTCAGATATTACGTTGAAAGCTTCATCGATATCGGACACGTCAAAGGCCACATGGTCGATATGGCCGTTACCTCTTGCCCGGATTTCTGACAAGCCTGCCCCGGGTAGCTGGTACAGTTCCATTATCATATTGCCTCGTTGCATCATTACGCAGGTACCGGTGCCGCCATTGTCGGTAAAAGGTGCCTCCATTACCTTGTTAAACCCAAGCCGGCTGTAAAATAATTGGGAGGCAGTTACATCGGTAACAGGAATACCAATGTGTTGTATAGCGTTGATTGTTATATTGATGGCGTTGTTCATAGCAATAAGTATTTTGCTTTCAGGGTTTATAACGGTGCTAAGCTAAATTAAAAAGATTTAACCGGTAAATAACTCTAACCAGGTGCAATTCAAATTGCCGGGGGCATTAAACCAAAATATTGCCAGGTATTAGTCGATGATAGTGTTTTTTGAATAGTATAACCTGCGCGTATAATGCAACCATCAGCATACTTGAAATTTGCACATTCATAACCATCCACACCTATTTCTTGGTTTTTACCACCACAACGCCATTTTTTCCCTTGTCGCCCCAGAGGGTTATCGCGCTTTTGTCTTTCAAAACGGTTATTGATTCTATTTTATCAACGTCAAGCAGGTTAACTGCTGTTGCAGAGGATATTTCTCCATTCAGTACATAAAGCGGTTGATATTTATAATCGGCCTTCCCGGTTAAGCGTAATTGGTGCGATGCATTATCTTTAATTGTATCGCCTGGAGTTTCAACGCCTGTGTAAAACGGCGTGTTATCGTTTACTGATATTACTTTGCCAGTTTTAGTTCCGATAGATTTAATAGGGTGCTTATCATCGTTCAGTTTAAAGCTGATAGGTATGCTATATTGTACGCGCACCGTTTTACCGGCTTGCTTGCCTGGTATCCAATTGGGCGATAGTTTAAGTACCCTCATTGCTTCCTCATCCACATCAGGACTAACGCTCCTGGAAACCTTGATGTTTGATAATGTACCATCGGTTTCTATCACAAACGTACATATTACCCGCCCTTCTATTCCTTTTTCCCGGGCATCTTTTGGATACTTTATATTGGTGGCCAAAAATTTGCTTAATGCCTCAAAGCCGCCCGGAAAAGCAGGCAAATCAGATACAGTATTGTAAACGTCGGCAGGGGCGGCTACTGGTTGAGCTTCTGCTTTATTAACTTGGTTATCAAGTTCCAGTGCAAAACTTATCGGAACAGAGTATTGAGTTCGTACAGGTTTTCCGTTTTGCATCCCGGGCTTCCACCTGGGCGAGAGTGTAAGCACCCGGATAGACTCGGCATCTAACGAAGGATCAATTCCACGTAACGTTTTTATGTGCGATAGTGATCCATCTTCTTCGATAATAAATGAACAAAACTCTCTGCCCTGTATTTTTTTCTCCCTTGCATCTTGCGGATACCTGATATTCATACTTATGAATTTCATAAATCCGGGAACGCCGCCCGGAAACTCGGGCAATTGCTCAACCGACGAAAATACTTTACTCGTATCTTTTTTACTTGTATCTGCTTCGGTGCTTTTTCGGGCGTTTGCAAACGGCTGCCTGTCATCAGGCATCATGGAGGCCAGGCCTACCTGCGATGCCGGCATTATAAATATTTCCCTGGCCTTATTGTTGATTGCAGTAACTGTTTTGCTGTTATTAATGGTGGCCGAAGATAAAACCAGCATTAATATAAACAGGGGCGCCGAAAGGCCATATTTTATGAGCGAAATGCGTTGCGATTTGTTTTTTTGCAGCATCATAATGCGTTGTTTCAACAAACTATGATTAAAAAAAGGATTTACCAGCCGGTGTACCGGGCTGTTAAATGTTTGGCTCAACAGTAGCAATGCATAGTCGGCTTTGCTGGCGCCGGCTTGTACGGCCTGCCTGTCGGCAATATACTCGTGAATATGTTTAATAGCAATACGGTACAGGTAAACTACCGGGTTAAACCAGTTAATGATCATCACCATTTCTACCAGCAGCACATCGGCCGAATGCCATTGCTGCGCATGCACTTGCTCATGCGCTTCAATAACGGCATTATCCGGGCTATCTTCACTTAGCTTTACCGTTTTAAAAAAAGAATAAGGCACTTCGGCTTTGGGCATCCGCATAACGCGGCGTAGTTTAAACAACTGCCAGGTAAGCCTGGCCGATAAAATTAAAATGCCCGTTAAATACAAAAATGCCAAAATTTCGCCCATTTTAAGATGGCTGTTTTCTGTTGCACTAAACTGGTATTGAATTACGGGAATGCTATATATAGTATATTTTACCTGTTGGGTTATAAAAAGGTTTTGCACCCAATCGGCCTGTATAACGGGTATAAAAAATGACAGCAATGCCGCCGTGACAAGATAAATTCTGTTTAACTGAAAAAAGGTTTCCTTACGCAGCAACAAAACATAAAACACGTAAAACAAAACCAGGTAAATGTTTACCAGTAATAAATATTGCCACCAGCTCATCGCTATTTGTCTTTAAGTTTTTCAATCAGTTTCATGATCTCGTCAGCCTCTTTAAGGTCAATCTTCTCTTTTTTTACAAAAAAGGAAAGCATGCGGTTAACCGAATTATCAAAATATCCGCTCAATAATTTATCAGATGCAAAATCCTGGTATTGATCTTTACTTACTATCGGGTGGTATTGGTGGCTTTTGCCAAACGCCGTATGCCCTACAAAGCCCTTTGTTTCCAGTATCCTGATAATGGTTGATACCGTGTTATATGCAGGCTTAGGTTCGGGCAACATGTCAATCACATCTTTTACATATGCTTTTTCCAGTTGCCATAATACCTGCATTAATTGTTCTTCGGCGCGGGTTAACTCTTTAATTTCCATGTGCTTTGTGTAAAAATGCCAATGCTTATTTAAAATCGCAGTGGCTTGTCCAATTGGTTAATCTAAGTTATAAACTATAAACCAAAATAACAACTAAAAACTTAGTTTTGTTTTATTAAACATTAAATCGCCATCTTCGTTATGTATACTTTATACCCTATTATAAATGAATATAACCTTTCATGGCGCTGCACGTAACGTTACCGGCAGCAAACACCTTATCCGCTTAAAAGACGAAACCGCAATTTTATTAGATTGCGGCATGTTCCAGGGTATGGGCGATCAGTCTGACAACCTGAACGAGCATTTCGGTTTCAATCCTGAAAAGGTTGATTATATGGTACTGTCGCACGCGCATATAGATCATTGCGGATTGATACCCCGGTTGGTTGCCGAGGGTTATAATGGCCCGATCTATTGCACACCGGCCACTATGGATCTTACCCGCATCCTCCTGATGGATTCGGCACATATCCAGATGCAGGACGCGGAGTATAGCAACAAACACCGCGCACGCAAAGGGTTACCCTTGATTGAGCCACTTTACACGGATAAAGAGGCCATGGATGCGCTAAGGTTATTTAAGATTGTGGAATACAATGAAGAATTTGAAATAACCCCCCAGGTGAAGTTAAAGTTCACAGATGCCGGCCATATTTTAGGCAGTGCATCGGTACATCTGGCAATTACCGAGGATGCCAAACTTACCAACATCACTTTTAGCGGCGATGTTGGCCGTTATGACGACATGCTGCTGAACGACCCGCAACCGTTTGCCCAGGCCGACTATATTTTGCTGGAATCTACCTATGGCGATTCATTGCACAAAGACCAGGGCCCGATAGAGGAAGCTTTACTGGAAATTATTAAACAAACCTGCGAGGTAAAAGGGGGCAAGGTAATTATTCCGGCTTTTAGTGTCGGGCGTACACAGGAACTGCTATACGCATTAAATGCTTTGGAGCTAAAAGGCACACTTCCTGATTTGCGTTATTACGTAGATAGTCCGTTGTCTGAAAAAGCCACCGAAGTTTTAATGAACCACCCGGAGGTTTATAATAAACAGGTAAAGCAAGTATTAAAAACCGATGCCAATCCTTTTGGTTTTAAAGGATTGCGTTTTATCCAATCAACCGAGGAATCAAAGGCGCTGAATAACGATCCGCGGCCATCTGTTATCATCTCCTCATCGGGCATGGCCGAGGCTGGACGGGTGAAGCATCATATTAAGAACAACATTAACAATAATAAAAATACCATTTTGATGGTAGGCTATTGCGAACCCAATTCCCTTGGCGGCCACCTGCTTGCCGGCGACAGTGAAGTACATATTTTTGGCGAAACGTACCAGGTTAATGCCGAAGTTCGCTCGATAAGATCAATGAGCGCCCATGGCGACTATGAAGACCTCCTGCATTTTTTGGCCTGCCAGGATCCGGCAAAGGTAAAGGAGATTTTTTTGGTTCATGGAGAATATGATGTTCAGCAACATTTTAGCGTGAAGTTAAAGGAAAAAGGGGTTGCCCGGGTTGAAATTCCTTATCAGCATCAGCGGATAGAATTGAGGTAAGTTCATGCATTAAAATCATGCAATCACTTGCAATTGTGCACGGTGGTTGCTTTTTTATTTTTTTTTCCTTAATTTAGTTTTTAAAGTCGCCTACAAACCAATGACTTAAACAAACAAAGTACCAGCTTTGAATGTTTAAATCATCAATCACTTACATCTATGAAAAAATTCGACATACAGTACGCCGTAAAAGACAAACAGTTTAATTTAAATATCCGCACCAAAACCGATGCCGTCATCAAAGGTGTTTATTATTCGCTTTATATGCATGGAGTTTGGGTGGCCAATATTTATAAAACAAGTATGGAGCAATACAAAGCACTTTCATACACTAAGGACTTCCTCCAGCACGAACTTGATGCTATCGGGCAACAGATTGACATAGCCAACTGATAGCATTTTTATACCTCGTAAAAAAACAAAAGCGGGTAATGCATAAACATTACCCGCCGTTAATATTAGGCTGAGCCTTAATTATCTATTCAATAACGCTTACTTTAAGCATATTGGTTTTGCCTTGTTTAATAATTGGTACTGCTGCAGTGTTTATTACCACATCTCCAGCTTGTATAAGGTCTGCAGTTTTAAGTATATTATTTACATCGCTAATGGTATCATCTGTACTTTCCAATTTATCGTAGTAAAAAGAGCGTACGCCCCAAACCAGGCTAAGCGCATTAAGCAATTGCTTGTTCGACGTAAATATGTAGGTGCTTGCCTTAGGCCGGTGGCTTGATATTTCAAACGCGGTATAGCCAGATGTTGTCATGGATACAATACCTACCGCATCGGTACGTTGCGCCAGGTGCACTGCCGATTCGCAAAGCGCGTTACTTAAGTAATTTACAGCTGTAGGATCAACTTTCCCTTGTTTTGATGTATTATATGGATAGCCCAGCTCTTCTACATTGCGTACAATTTTGGCCATGGTTTCAATAACAATAATCGGGAACTCGCCAACAGATGTTTCGCCGCTTAGCATTACCGCGTCGGCACCATCAAGTACCGAGTTGGCCACGTCATTAACTTCGGCGCGCGTTGGGCGCGGGGTGGTAATCATTGATTCCAGCATCTGGGTAGCAACAATTACCGGTTTTGAAGCCGCGCGGCATTTGCGGGCAATCATTTTTTGCAGCAGTGGCACTTCTTCTAAAGGCATTTCAACACCTAAATCGCCACGGGCAACCATTACGCCATCGGTAGCGGCAATAATTTCGTCTATATTATCAATTGCTTCCGGTTTCTCAACTTTAGCAATAACCTTAGCGGCCTTACCGCTTTTGGCAATAATTTCTTTAAGTTCAATAATATCCTGTCCGGTGCGTACAAATGATAAGCCAATCCACTCTACATCATATTTTAACGCGAACTGCAGGTTAATTAAATCCTCTTCGGTTAAGCTGGGGATAGATACTTTGGTATTTGGCAGGTTAACGCCTTTACGTGATGTTAATATACCGCCGTGTACAACTTCGCACATAACAGTATCAAGCCTGTTTGTTTCAATAACCCTCAACTGCAGCTTGCCATCGTCTAATAAAATAATCTCATCAGCCTGTACATCCTGAGGGAAGGTATCGTAAGTGATATAAATCTGCTCGTCATTGCCAATACACTCCTGCGTAGTAATTTTTATTTGGGTTCCGTTTACTAAGTGGATACCGCCATCTTTTACCAAACCAATACGAATTTTAGGGCCTTGCAAATCGGCAAGGATACCTACATTGGTTTTATATTCGGCATTAATTTCCCTAATGGTATCAATAACGCCTTTATGATCTTCCGGGCGTCCATGCGAAAAATTGAGGCGGCAAACGTTTACACCAGCCTTTATCATCGCTAATAAAACTTCTTTTTTAGCTGATGCCGGGCCCATGGTGGCAACAATCTTAGTACGGTTATAGTATAATTTCATATTAATCGGGTTAAACTGGCACTGTATTCACATTAGGTGTGATACCAACACTTTTAAAATTTTGCGCTAAAATAACAGATTTTCCCGTGATTTTATTTTTTTCGGATCAATCTTTACTGCGGCAACAATTTCAGGTATTTTATTTAGGGTTGATATCAGGTTATCAAGGTCGGTATCATCAATATAATTACGCACCATCAAAAAATAATCGGCGCTCTTCATTTCGGGCACTAAATAGCCTTCAGAGCCTTTATTTCCTATAAAATAAAAATCTGTTTCGGTGGTTTCCCAGCTATAATAGTACTTCGAGAATAAAACGGGTTCGCTTCCGGGGTGGATATCAACAGACAAATCCTCAGTTTTAATAAAATTAAAATTTAAAAATTTGTTGATAAGATAACATACACGGTAATCTTTTAAAGAAGAAGTTACCGCAATAAGCACAAAATCAAAATCGATCTCAAACTTTAAAAATTTCCTGTTCAAAATCATTACTTTTACCGCATCAAAAATACAAATACAAACCGCTCCAATAAAATTTTGTTATCGAAATATATTGTAAAAGTTTTAGATTTGATTATTGACAGAATTTATTTTTCTTTGCACTGAATTTTTATTAATCATTAAACTATAAAGACTATGTCTGATATCGCTTCAAGAGTAAAAGCTATTATCGTAGAAAAACTGGGTGTTGACGAAAGTGAAGTTACACCAGAAGCGAGTTTCACCAATGACCTTGGTGCCGACTCGTTAGACACCGTGGAATTAATCATGGAGTTTGAAAAAGAATTTAACGTGGCTATTCCTGACGATCAGGCTGAAACTATCGGTACTGTAGGTCAGGCTGTTGCTTACCTTGAAAAAAACGTTAAATAAGACTCCCTAACTGGATTAAATGGAGTTCAAAAGAGTTGTAGTAACCGGGCTTGGAGCACTTACTCCAATTGGTAATACCGTTTCTGAGTATTGGAATGGCTTAATCAATGGGGTAAGTGGCGCTGCCTTTATTAAAAGTTTTGATACCACACATTTCAAAACTAAGTTCGCATGTGAAGTAAAGGGCTTTGATGCGGATGGTTTTTTGGGTCGTAAAGATGCCCGTAAATTAGATCCGTTTGTTCAATACGCGCTTTTCTCAACAGAAGAGGCAGTGAAGGATGCTGGTTTAGATTTCTCGAAACTGGATACCAGCCGTATAGGCGTTATCTGGGGTTCGGGCATTGGCGGTTTAAAAACGTTTTTGGATGAAGTTGTAAACTTTGCCAAAGGCGATGGCACCCCACGCTTTAACCCATTTTTTATTCCTAAAATGATAGCGGATATAGCCCCCGGCCATATCTCGATCAAATATGGTTTGCGCGGTCCAAACTTTTCAACAGTTTCCGCCTGTGCTTCATCAAACAATTCGCTTATCGATTCTTTTAACTATATCCGTTTGGGTAAAGCTAATATGTTCATCAGCGGCGGTTCTGAAGCAATCATTAACGAAGCTGGTATCGGTGGCTTTAACGCTATGCACGCATTATCAACCCGTAACGATGATCCGGCAACGGCATCGCGCCCGTTTGATTTGGACAGGGATGGTTTTGTGGCCGGCGAAGGCGCAGGTACTATAATTTTAGAAGAGCTGGAGCATGCAAAGGCCCGCGGCGCTAAAATTTATGCCGAAATGATGGGCGGCGGCATGAGCGCCGATGCTTATCACATGACGGCCCCACACCCTGATGGGCTTGGAGCCGCACTGGTAATGCGGTCGGCATTGGAAGACGCAAACTTAACCCCTGCAGATATCGACTATGTGAATGTTCACGGAACATCCACCCCAATAGGCGATCCGCAGGAAATTAAAGCGATACAGGATGTGTTTGGCGATGATATTTACCGTATAAATATCAGCTCAACCAAATCAATGACAGGTCACCTTTTAGGTGCTGCCGGCGCGGTTGAAGCTATTGCCTCTATATTGGCTTTACAGAATGGTATAATACCCCCTACTATTAACCATTTTACCGATGATCCTTCTTTTGACCCTAAAATTAATTTCACCTTTAATGCCGCGCAAAAAAGAGATATTAATATAGTTCAAAGCAATGGGTTTGGTTTCGGCGGCCATAATGCTTCTGTGATATTTAAAAAATACGTAGACTAATTGTGGTTTAATGCCTATCAGCCGGTTATACAAGCTTTATATATCGCCCAATAGAAAATATGTTAAGGTTTTAAATAATTTGCTCGGTTTCGTGCCGGGCAATTTGTCTTTATACCGGTTAGCATTCAGGCATAAGTCTGTTGCCCAAAACGTAAAAAAGGGGGTAAAGAACAGTAATGAACGCCTGGAGTTCCTGGGCGATGCCGTTTTAGGCAGTGTTGTAGCCGAAGTGCTTTTTAAACTATATCCCTATGAGGACGAAGGTTTCTTAACTGAGTTGCGGTCAAAAATTGTAAGCCGTAACAACCTTAATGCCCTTGGCCGTAAGCTTGGCTTCGATAAGTTGATTGAATACGATAGCCGCATGCTAAACTCCAGCAGGCAAGGCTCATTACTTGGCGATGCCTTTGAAGCGCTCATTGGCGCCGTTTATTTGGATAAGGGATATGATTTTACCAAAAGCTTTTTGATAAACCACATCATCAAATCGCACATAGATATTCATAAACTGGAGCAAACCGAAACCAACTTTAAAAGTAAATTAATTGAGTGGTGCCAGCGTCACGGCCGCGATATTACTTTTGAACTGGTAACCAACCAGGATGGCGAAAACACAAAACTGTTTACTGTACAGGCACTGGTTGATGGCGAAATAACAGGCTCGGGGAAGGAATTCAGCAAAAAAAATGCCGAGAAGCTTGCCGCCGAAAAAGCCTGCGAAACGTTGGGCATTTAACAATACTGTCGTGTCAACGATAAATTGACGGATTGTCGTTAGCCCAAAGTCTTAAGTTCTAAGTCGAAAAAGAAAAAATTTAACTTTAGGCTTGCGACTTAATACTGTTGACTTAACAATACCTCTTTCTTTAGTGTTGCCCCGGTTTTGATAGCTTGGTAGAATCTGGCTTAATAAACGTTGGCGAATTCAGCAATTCCAGTTTCTCTTTTTCCCCGCTGTTTTTGTAATAATCATACGATTTTTGGATGTGGCTTATCAGGTCGTAATCATTCCAGCCTTTCAATTCGTCGAATGTCGGCGTATAATAATTCATGAAACGCTGCGCCTCGGTATCTGATTTTACTTTGGTAACTTGTTTTACAAAATTGATATTATATCGCCTGTTTACCTCGGCCTGCTCAATTTCGCCTTTAGAGAACTGCGCAAAGCGTTTGGCCCTGTTTGGCGTTTGGCCAAAAAGCTCATAAATTCCTGTTAACGGATTGGTTATAAATGATGTTACAGGTGGTTTGCCGGCGTAAAAAGTGCCTTGTTTGCGGTAATCGCCCATAATTTCGTTAACCTCCTGCCGCTTGGTTTGGCCGGTAATTTTTACTTCGGCCAATACAATTTGGGGCTGCAGGTAAACAGGCATATCGCTGTTATTTAGTACCTCTATTTTTTGCGGTGTAAATTTTTCTTTCGAGAAAAGCAGCGTATCTCCAACAGAAACCTTGATAGAAAACCAGCCCAGGTCGTCGCTCATGATAGTGACGTTGGATTTTAAATCCTTGATCATTACCTGGCCAACACGCTCGGGTGTGCTTTTTTTAGATATCACCCCTTTTAGGGTAAATTCCTGTGCTGATGCATTTAAAACAAAGCAAAAGCAAACGAGTAACTGCAGGGTAAAACGAATGCGCATTAGTACAAATAAGAACGTAAATATATACAGAGTATTTTACACCAAGTGTGAAAAAGTGTTAAAGGTTGTGGGGAAGTCGGAAAGTCCGAAAGTCGGGAAAGTCTGAAAGAAGGAGCCTTGTGAGGCATTTTTTACCTTTTGGCCTTCCTGACTTTCCCGACTTTCGGACTTTCCGACTAAAACCCTATCTTTGCACATGATAAAATCCATGACAGGGTATGGAATTGCCAGTTTTGATTCGGGTAATACTAAATACACCGTTGAAATTAAATCCCTGAACAGTAAATTTCTTGAACTTTCGCTTCGTTTGCCTAAAATTTTCTCTGAAAAGGAATTTCAGCTGCGTAACGATTGCAGTAAACTGATTGAACGTGGTAAGGTAAACTTATCTATCAATGTAGAGCAGGTTAATGCCTCTGTAAAAGCAGCTGGTATTGATAAAGTGTTGCTTAAGCACTATTATCAGCAGCTTAAGGATGTAAGCGACGAGCTTAACGAACCTGCCGCCAACCTGATGCAACTTGCCTTGGGCTTGCCCGAAGTTGTTAAATACGACGAGGAAACGGTATCTGAAGATGAGTGGAAGCAGGTTGAAAAAACCTTTCAGCAGGCTATGGCTGCTTTTCAGCAATTCAGGGCCGATGAAGGCAATGTGCTGGAGAATGATGTAAAATACCGCATTGGCATCATCCTTAAAAACCTTGAACTGGTTGAACTGGAAGACCCTAAACGGATACCGCTGATTCGCGAAAGGTTGAATACTTTCCTGGCGGAAGCCACCAATCGTGAAGCCATTGATCAAAATCGGTTTGAGCAGGAGCTTATTTATTACATAGATAAGCTGGATATCACCGAAGAAAAGATTCGCCTTAAAACCCACTGCGAATACTTTATCGAAACCCTTAAAAATGCTGATGCCAATGGCAAAAAGCTTGGTTTTATTTCGCAGGAGATAGGCCGGGAAATCAATACCCTTGGCTCAAAAGCCAACGATGCTAACATCCAAAAACTGGTTGTAGGTATGAAAGAAGAATTGGAAAAAATTAAAGAACAACTTTTAAATGTATTATAGTTCATAGTTGATGGTTCATAGTTCATGGTAACATAGGTATCATAACTATAACCAACCTTGCTATGAACCATGAACTATGAACTATGAACCAAAACGGCAAACTCATCATATTTTCGGCCCCATCCGGCGCTGGTAAAACCACAATAGTACATCACCTGTTGGGTGTAATGCCCGAGCTGGAGTTTTCCATTTCGGCAACTACCCGCCAGGCGCGCGGCGATGAGCAAGACGGCAAAGACTATTACTTTATTAGCCTGGCCGAGTTTACGCACCGTATTGCCAAAAAGCAATTTGTTGAGTTTGAAGAAGTTTACACCGGAACATTTTACGGCACATTACGAGCTGAAATTGAGCGCATCTGGGCAAAAGGCAAAACTGTAATTTTTGATATCGATGTAGAAGGCGGCCTACACCTGAAACGTAAATACGATGGCCAGGCGTTGGCTATCTTCGTTCAGCCCCCATCATTAGAGGTTTTAATTGAGCGATTAACCGGCCGCGGCACCGATAGTGAAGAGAAATTGAAAGAACGCTTTGCCAAAGCAGAAAAAGAACTAAAATACGCGCCCCAGTTTGATATTATCCTCAAAAATTACGATCTTGAAACGGCTTGCAAAGAAGCGCAGGAATTGGTGAGGAACTTTATTGGGGCCTGAGTTCATAGTTGATGGTTCATTGTTCATAGTGAACCATCTGTTATAATGCTATGATCGCTACAACTATGATCCATGAACTATTAACTATGAACAAAGAATGAAAATAGGCTTACTGTTCGGTTCATTTAATCCAATACATATAGGGCACCTTATTATTGCCAACTACATGGCCAACCATACCACATTAGATAAGGTTTGGCTGGTAGTATCGCCCCAAAATCCGCTCAAAAAATACGGCGACCTGATTAATACCTATGACAGGTTGGAGATGGCCCGCCTGGCAACCGACAATGCTACCAATATTGCTGTAAGCGATGTTGAGTTGAGGCTACCGCAACCATCCTATACTATAGATACGCTAACCCACCTTAAAGAAAAATATCCTGAGCATGAATTTGCCCTTATCATGGGCTCAGATAACCTGGGCACCTTGCATAAGTGGAAGAATTATAAACTTATCCTGCGCGATTACCGCATTTACGTGTACCCCCGCCCAGGCTATGAGAACGCCGAATTGGCCGACCATCCATCCGTAACCATTACCATGACACCGCAGATGGAATTATCGGCAACCTTCATCCGCAAATCCATATCCGAGAAAAAAAACGTACAATATTTTGTGCCCGATCCTGTTTTGAAATTTATCGAAAGTAAGAGTTTGTATAAGTAAAACCGTATATTTATAAAAAGGAGGGCTCGATATGCTTACTAAAGATAAAGTAAAGGAATTGATAGATCACATGCCAGAAACCTTTTCGGTTGATGATCTGGTGGATAAAGTGATCTTACTGCAGAAAATTGAAAATGGCGAGAAGGAAATTGAAGATGGTGAGGGGATAGACTGGGAGGACATGAAAAAAGAGATGGACCTGTGGTTAAAATAATACTATCCAAAACAGCCAGATTAGACTTAAAAGACATTATAGATTACATAAAGCGCGATTCTATAAAATATGCGCGGCTGGAAAGAATAAAAATTGAGGGTACCATAAACAGATTGGTTTTGCACCCATTAATTGGCCGGGTTGTTCCTGAATTGGAAGATCCTAATTACAGAGAGCTAATTTTTCAAAATTACAGGATAATTTATAAGATAGTATCTTCCGAAAAAATTTATATTCTTTCCATCCACCATCATTCCCGGTTAATATCTAATAATCCGGCATTCGGGCCAGGAGAATAACTTTTCACCTACTTCCACTATATTTGTCCTCGTGAGCGAGAAAACCATACTTAAATTACAACTACCTACTGATCCGCTTTGGGTTAAAAATGTGGTGGAAAGCAATATTGAAGAATTGTTGACCGACCACGCTTTTTGCGAACAAAAGGCGGCCAGTAATGCCATTACCCTCATTGTACAAAACCCAAACTTATCCGACCTGGTGCAGGAAATGGCCCTGTTGGTACAGGAAGAAATGGACCACTTTAAACGGGTACATGATATAATTGTAGCACGTGGTTTTTTATTGGGCCGCGAACGTAAAGACAATTATGTGAATGAGCTGCGTAAGTTTATTATCATTGGCGGCCGCCGCGAGGCACAATTGATAGATCGCTTATTGTTTTCGGCCATGATTGAGGCACGCAGTTGCGAACGTTTTAAGGTACTATCTGAAAACATTAACGATGCGGAACTATCTGAATTTTACCATGAATTGATGATAAGCGAGGCCACACACTATTCGATGTTTATACGTCTGGCCAAAAAATATGCGGTGGAGATAGATGTGGAAATGCGCTGGAAGGAGTTTTTGGCTTATGAAGCTAAAGTGATTCAGAACTACGGTAAAAGCGAGACAATACACGGTTAACCCCTCTTTATAAATAAAAACTATGCTGCTTAAATGTATCGCAATTGACGACGAACCCCTAGCATTAAAACTCATTGCCGGCTATGTTGCACGTTTTCCGTTTTTGCAGTTGCTGAATACTTTTGAGGATGCCATTACGGGCGCGGAGTTTTTAAAAAACACACCAATCGACCTGCTTTTTATCGACATCAATATGCCCGATATTACAGGGATTGACCTGGTGCGCGCGCTCAAAGTTAAACCAATGGTGATATTTACCACCGCCTATAAAAACTTTGCGTTTGAGGGCTTCGAACTGGAGGCCATTGATTATATCCTGAAACCTATCGACTTTAAACGCTTTGAAAAGGCCGTTGAAAAAGCGGTTGATTATCACCAGTACAAAACCAGGCCCGCCGCCGAACAGGCCGACGAAAGCCTTTACGTATACTCGGAATACCGGATGGTGAAGGTTGACTTAAACACCATCGAATATATTGAAAGCATGGAAGATTATATCAAAATTCATGTTACCAATGCCAAAACGGTGCTTACACTGATGCCATTAAAAAAAGTACTGGAAAAGCTGCCCGCAGATAAATTTCAGCGGATTCACCGCAGTTATATTGTTCCGGTGAACAAGATCCGGTCTATCCAAAACCGTAAAGTTAAACTCACCGATATTGAACTGCCTGTGAGCGAGAGTTATCTTGATTTTGTCAGAAACTGGATGAAATCACGTTAAAAAAGCACGCTAAGGATACTTGTAGTCCGTTTTTTCGCTTCAATAATCCGGATTTTATTTATTCATCTATACAAAATGCCCATTCGCCGATACACGGTTGGTTAAGGAGCAATTCCATCGCATCTTTACATCGTTATCCCAACGGCGTTGCAGGGCAAAGTTGGGTTTAACATACCCTTTTTTCATAATAGTTTCGATAAGGCGTCTGTGTTTATGACACACAGGCGCTTTCTTTTTTACACGACTTTAGGACAAGGCCGGACCCACAGGGTTTATTCTCGTGTTTCCAATTAGTGCAAACTACCCATTACAAACCGCTTACTGCCCACCAACAAACCCCACTACATTCTGTAAATAATTATCCATCATATCTATATCCACCACATCATTTAAAAAGCCAATGTGCATATCCGGACGAACAATGATGGCCTTTTTTTGACTTTCTTTGATCTCGAAAGCATCAAATACAGGCTGGTTTTTGGCTGATGGGGGCAGATAAAAAAAGTTGAGGTTGGCCGGGTATTTCTGGGTTATCCATTTGGCAAGGGTAAACAGGTCTATTTCCTGTAGCTTGCCAAGCGCTATGATGGTAAAGCCTGGCTTGCTGCACCATTCGTGCAGGTCGGTTTCTTGTTGTTTCTTCTCATCGAAAACTTTGAGATAGGGTAATCTGTCGCCGGCCTTTATTTGAGTAGCATGGCTCAGGTTCAGGCTAATCTGGCTATCGCGATAACTGATGCCCGTTTGAGATACCCGCTTAAAAAACGCCTGCCGTGATGCGGGCTTGCTCCATGTCCTTTTCAGCAATACCGGCAGCAGCCATTTTTTAAATAGCCCAACAAACCAGTTACGCAAGAGGATCATTTTAAAAATCCGGTCGGTAGTGTTTAGCAGTTCACGCGCCACGGGCATGCGCTCGGCGGCATAACTATCTAAAATGGATTCTTTTAATTGGTTATTAACCACACCTGCTAATTTCCAGGCCAGGTTATAGGCATCCTGCAAACCCGTATTCATACCCTGCCCGCCAACCGGCGAGTGGATATGCGCGGCATCGCCTATTAAAAAACAACGCTGGTCCCTGAATTTACCAGCCATGCGGTGGTGTAGTTTATAGGTAGTAAACCAGTTGGTGTGTGCTATTTTAATGCCCGCTCCGGTTATGGTATCCAGGTAAGGTATTACGTCGTCCATTTGTAGCCCTTCGCGGTTGTCAAACTCATCGGGCAGGTTGCCAACAATACGGCAATAATGCTCCTCGGGCATCAGGAAAAAAGCCGCGAATCCCTTTTTTGATAGATATAGGCTCACTTTATCGCCCAAAACATCCTTTATTTTAACATCGGCTACATAAAACTGGTGTTGGTAAGTATCGCCGTTAAAAGTTAGCTGTAAGTGTTTGCGGATGGGGCTGCGTGCACCATCTGCGGCTATCAACCAATCGCAGGTAAGTGTTTGCGTATCCGCACCGGTTTGCAGTTGCACGGTGGCCTTTGAGGCATCCTGCTCCGCACTTAGTAAAGTAGTATTCCAATAAACCGGGCAGCAGTTAAGTGTTAAATAATCAAGCAGCAGGCGTTCGGTTTTGCTTTGCTGATACATATAAATGTATGGGAAGGCTGTTTGCCCAGCGCCAATGCCTTCAAGGGCTAAGGATGCTACTTCAAGGCCCTCCTGGTTAATAACTGCCCCGGCAACTGCTCTGCTACCGGCAATCACCCGGTCAATAACGCCCATCTGCCTGAAAATCTCCATCGATCGCGCCTGTACAGCCAGTGCTTTCGACTTATCGGTAGGCCCTTGCTTACTATCAATAATTACGGGCTGCACACCATAACGTAATAGCTGGGCAGCCATCATTAATCCCGATGGACCGGCGCCTACTATCAACACCTGGGTATGTTGCTGCGTAATCTGCATACTTTATCCGTGGAAGAGTAAAAATATGGTGGGGCGTTTATGCAGTTCAGGCACTTTCTTTTGCCAATCCATAATGGTTTTGGTTTGCACAAATTCGGTAGCTGCGGTAAGGTCTGTAGCTATACAAAGTTTTGTTTTGGGTGATGCCGTTTTTAGTACCTCTTCCAACAAAGAGTTATTGCGGAAAGGGGTTTCAATAAAAATCTGTGTTTGGTCAAGCCGGGTGGCCAGGCCTTCAAGTTCTTTTATTTTTTTACTGCGCAGCAGCTTATCAATAGGCAGGTAACCATTAAAAGTAAAGCTTTGGCCATTAAAGCCGGATGCCATCAGCGCTAATAAAATAGAGCTTGGGCCAACCAGGGGCACCACTTTAATACCCATGCGATGGGCTTTGTCCACTATTTCGGCACCAGGATCGGCTATGCCGGGGCAACCGGCTTCGCTCATCAGGCCAACATCGTTACCTGCTTGTAAGCCTTTAAAAAAATCGGCTTTACCCATATCGCGGTTATGCTTGCTGTAATCGTGAATGGTAAGTTCGCTTTGCGGGGTTTTTAAACCGGCTTCTTTTAAAAACTTGCGGGCAGTTTTTTCATTCTCAACAATATATTCCTTAATACTATTAATTGTATTAACCAGGTAGGGGGTGAATGATTTTGCGGCCGCTTCCTCTGCAAGGGGCACGGGTATTAAATAAAGGGTTCCATAGGGCATATTGCAAAGTTGGTGTTTTTTGTTTAATTTAAGCTATTGAAAGGAGCCCGAAAAAGATGAAACCACTTAGTGTTAACTGGTTTATTGAAGGATACATTGACTTTGAACAAAAAAAGTACGTATTATTAAGTTATCTGCAGGAAATTAACCGGCACTTTGATAAAAGCCGGCTATATCCCAACCTTGCCGATTTGATATTCCATTATAATAACCTGGTAGAATTTAAGAAAAATAAATCGCTTATGCAGCAGGCCTTTCCGCTGCGACTTACCCAGGCTGATATTGATGCCGTAAAGCTCACCTACCAGAAAATCATCCAGGACGATCAAAGTATGCAGGAGATAGAGCAGATTATCGCCTACGCCATGGCCCAAATGAATCCCGCGATACAAATAGGCAAGGAGATTTATGACTTTGTAGAGAGCCGATTGAATATAAACCCTATTGGTATTATACCCCTGATGCCGTACCATGGTTATTTCTCGTTACGTAACGGCAAAGAACATACCTGCTTTATTTACGAGTACCAGATCACCATTTTTGAGGGCAAGGATGATAAATACCGGGGCATCAACATTAATTTTCTTGAAAACTACGAATACAGCATCGTGAACACTCCCGAGGCCATGAAGCTAAAACTTATCAACCGCAATAAATTTATGCCCAATCCGGCGGTATATTATGTACACAGCGACATCACGTTCCCATTGGAGCAAACGCTGTTGCCGGTGGCAAAAAGGAGTTTGGTGAAGTATATATCGAATGCGGCGTAATCTGAATCATAATTTACAGAATTTTAGAATGTTCAGAATGCCAGTTAATGTACATTTTTTATTCTGTTAATTCTTAAACCCTGCAAATTCTGATCATAAAAAAGACCGTTACCCCGGGCCAAAGCCCAGATAACAGCCTCTTTTAAAAAAATCGCGAATCGTTTGGTAATAGTTATTCTAAGGTAATCTGCCTTCTTATGCTTTCTTCAAGCGAAATGAAGGTTTCGGTACGTTGAATGCCTTTTACGCCCTGTATCTGCTCGTTTAAAACCTCGCGCAGGTGGGTGGTATCGTGGCATACAATTTTGGCAAAAATACTCCATTCGCCGGTAGTATAATGCAACTCAACTATCTCTTTTATAGTTTTTAACTGCTTTACAGCCTCGTTATATTGCGATCCCTTCTCCAGGTAAATGCCCAAAAAAGCGGTAATATCATACCCTAACTTCTGCGGATCTACCTCCAGACTGGCACCCTTAATTACACCCATCTCCTCCAGCTTTTTCATCCGCACGTGTATGGTTCCGCCAGAAACTATTAACTCTTTAGCTATCTCGGTGTATGGCGTGGTAGCATTTTTCATTAATATTGATAAAATCTGGATATCGAGATTATCAATTTCTAAATTTTGAGCTTTTCTGTGGGACATAAATTTGAATATCTATATTGAAATACAAGTTTAATTAAAATTTGAATAAAAATAAAATATTTTTGTTGAAATATTTGCAAGGAATTGACAGGTCTCTTAAATTTGTATCAAGCAAATGACAATTGCCTATCGTTCTTTAAACAAAAAACAATGTTGGGTGGTGAAATTTTTGGCAGACACACCTCCTTGTCCCGGTGGCGGAGATCATAGAAAACCCGAAGCGGGCTAACTACTCTGTGGAGGTTCGAATCCTTCCCCAACAGCAAATCCATGAAAGACGGGATTTATATACTGTAGGATGGTGAAATTTTTGGCAGACACACCTCCTTGTCGCGGTGGCGGAGAAATTGGGAAACTTTTAGCAATAAAAATAACCACTCCGTGGAGGTTCGACTCCTTCTCCTACAGCTCTTCTCATAATTTAGGTTTATAATTGGTTAGTAAAGGCCCCTGCCCATCAGGGGCTTTGCTGTTTTTATAGGTTTTTTTCGGCGTTCGGATTTTGGATAAAAAAGATTAGGATGACAAGAGCGTACGTATTTGACTTGCTAATACAAATCAAACACTTTTATTGCCCCGCGAGATTTTTGCCTGATCCAAATATTCTGATGGCTATTTTAGTTTTTTATTCTCAATGCGTTTTCGGATCCGGCTCAGCGAAGGATTGGTAATACCCAGGTACGACGAGATATGATAGGCCGGGATGCGTTCAATAATTGCCGGATGCGCCTTTAGTAACCTGGTATAGCGCTCTTCGGGCGAAAAAAAGAGCAGTTCTTCAGTGCGCGTTTGCGCAATGGTAAAAAACAATTCGGCAAGCAGCCGGCCGAATTTTCCCCAGTTTGGATGGCTTTCATATAAACCATGAAGATCCTTATGGGAGATAAAAAAAATTTCCGAATCCTCCATCGCTTCAATAAAGTACCAGCAAGGGTTGCGGGTGACGAAACTTCGGAAGGAAACGACGAACTGACCCTCCGAAAAAAAGAAAATGTTCTTATCTTCCGAGGTATCCGGGTGACGAAAATAGATGCGGAAGATACCTTTGGCGATCAAACCGAGGTCATTGCACACCATCTGTTGCATATTAAAAAAATCCCCTTTGCGCATTTTTCGCGCTTTCCAAAACAGCTGACTGTCGGTAATATCTTTGTCGCTCAGCTGCGCGAAATTCCTTAGCTGTTCAGATAGTTTATCGTTTTTATCTGTCATTTTATAAATTCTTGTAAAGCGGCATTAAACGCCGCTGGTTTTTCCATCATGGGGGCATGCCCGCATTCCGGTAGCATCACTAACGCTGCATCTGGCAGGTTCTCCCGGAATTGCCGTGCAACTGCGGGAGGGGTGATGCTATCTTCCTCACCCCATATCAATAATACCGGTTTGTTGATTTCCGGAAGCAGCGTGAGCACCCGGTCTCTTTGGGTAGATTTAGCGCATTTAATAATGCTTAAGCATTTATAAGCATTAGTGGTAACCTCCAGCACTTCAGCAACCAGATCATCGGTAGCGACCGCCGGATCATAAAATGTTGCCGCCACCCGTTCCCGGATGTAGCCGTAATTACCGCGCTTAAAGTAACTGCCCACCTGGGTGTTTTCATACAGGCCGGAACTGCCGGTCAGGACTAATCTATCAACCTTATGCGGATATTGGTAGCTGTAACGTATCGCGATATGGCCGCCCAGCGAATTGCCAACTAATATCACTTTAGTTAATTTCGCAGCATCGATCATAGTAGCCAAAAAATCAACCAGGTATCTTACAGTGTCCCCCTCATGTTTTTCGTATAAAGGCAGTTCGGGAATATACATATCATAACGGTTCTCAAAATATTTGACCACCCCGGCCCAGTTGCTTAAGCCGCCGAATAGGCCATGCAGCAGGATCATGCTTTGCTTCATCGTTTTTTAACAAAGCTATCTTTCCCGCATTTCCGATTTTGTGATTTCGGTCACAAAACACGCCAGGCTATTTGGAAATCAATAACCTGGCCCGGCTCAGTGCCTCCCGGCTAACGTACAAGTAACGCGCAATATTGGTCAGCGTAATTTTTTGAATGATCACCGGCCGGCGCTCCAGCAAATAGCGGTAACGTCCCAGCGGGCTTTTCAGCGAAAGGATATGCTGGTGTTCTGATTGCTGTTCTGATATTTCCCGGTATAGATCCAGGTTAACATGCAGCAGGTTCATGTGCAGGTCGTAAAGCGGCTGCAGTTTTTTGATGTTCAGTTTTAAAATTACAGCATCCTCCAGCGCGGTAATACTCACCGCCGAAGGTGCTTTCTTGTTATAACTTTCACAGTTGGCCAGAAAATCCGTCGGGAAGCCGAACCTGATGATCTTTTCATCGCTCTCTTCATCCTGGATTGAAAATTTAAACAAACCCGAGATGACAAAGGCCGAGTAACGGGCTACTTTGCCGTATTTTAAAAAAGGATCGCCTTTCCGGATGTGTTTAACTGAGGCGATGCGATTAAGCAAAGCCCACTCCGCATCGGTTACTACCGGGTATTTCTTTTTAAGCGGCTCGTACCAATATGGTAGATCATGTTTCATCTCGAACAGTTTTACTGATCAAATATAAGTGAAAATTTAACCCATGATTTTAACTTAAGTTAAAATCCGGCAATGTAATAATAGCGTCAGTTTTAAATGCATTTTCACTTAAGTGAAAAATTAGCCAAATGATGCAGGGCAATTTTGCGGCAACAAATATTTAAAAATCAAAACCATGAAAACAGCTCCCTCAATTGCCCGCTCCTTGTGTAAGCTTTATTTTATCCGTGCCGGCTTTTCTATTACCTGGGTGATCATAGTCGCTCTTTTTGCTAAAACATCACCAATATTCGCTACCATTTTGCTGCTCATTTACCCGGCCTGGGACGTAATCGGCACCATCTTAGATATTCGTGCCAATAGGGCAGTTCCGTCAAAAACACCGCAATATATAAATCTGGTGATCAGTGGTATCACCACTTTTGCAGTAGCTGTTGCTATTCAAAAAGGAGTTCCGGAAGCGTTAGTTGTGTTTGGTGCCTGGGCGATCTGTACCGGCCTGATCCAGTTGATCTTAGGCCTACGCCGCAGGAAACTGCTGGGCGGTCAGTGGCCGATGATTATCAGCGGCGGCCAGTCCATGATCGGTGGCATCTCGTTTATCCTATTGGCACACGACACGTCAAAAGGAATCGGTAGCCTGGCTGGCTATGCCGCCTTTGGCGCTTTTTATTATCTGCTGGCGGCATATCGGCTGTCAAGGACGGCCAATCCTACTGCGAACTAAATAATTAATTTACTGAACCGGTATCGGGGTGAGTAATTCGACGGAATCTATCGAATCTGTATAAGGCTTATATGGGTGCAAAAACAATAACGCGACGAAAAAAAAAGTTTTTCCGGAAAAATTGACCTTTGACGGCTCGAAAGTTCGAACCGCCAAAGGTCGATGAAATTGTGTTGAATATCGCCCTGATTAACAGAAAGTTAAAGACAACAAAAGCCTCTAAGAGAATACCTAAGAGGCTTTTGTTTTGGTGGCCCCTACTGTACATATATCGAACCATTTCCTTTCTGATTTGCGTTTAATCGCGGATTTGAACCAATAAATTTTCAGGTTCAAAAAGTAGAGGTTATACAGGGACAAGGATTATTACATCAGAATAATTTATCGAACTATCAAACATTAGTTTGCCCACCCAAGCCCAATTTTTTTTATAATGTCATTATTCGTTACGATGTATTCTGCGTCTTCCTCAAAAATTTCAATATTATCAGGGATTGTCAGATGCATTTTCATTAGGTCGGTTATCACAATTGGATTTAAATCAGAATAAACATTCCCCAACCTTAACAATTTTTCCTCTCCGTTTTCAAGTGCCGTCCAAAAAAGTCGCCTATTGGCTGTTGTTAATCCCCTCACATCAATAATTCTCGATATCATTTCGCCATTTTCTTTGTAAAAGGGGACGGAATTTCCGTCATCTTCATTCTCATTTGGAACTTGCGCATCCAGCCATACCGACAGTTCATTACTATTGTCTAAAAGCGACAATTCTTTTATCGCAATTCTAATAATTTCCTCATAGCCAGTCCATTTGATGGAAAAGTTCCCGCCATTTTCTAACGTGATGAAACCGTTCATATAAATGAAAAATACTAAATATAACTAAAATGCAAAAAGCCTCCAGGGAACAATCTGAAGGCTTTTTGCATTTTAATTAATTCTTACACTATTATAACACAGTGTGATTTCTATGTGGGAGTTACTGGGTTCGAACCAGTGACCCTCTGCTTGTAAGGCAGATGCTCTGAACCAGCTGAGCTAAACTCCCTTTTTGTATTAATCTTTCGATTAACCCCCTTGCGTTTGGGTCTGCAAATATAGAAGCTTTGATCTATTCTTCAAAAAATATTTTACATTTTATTTTAAGACACTATACTTTAGGGGGTTATATTTTAAGAAATGCTTAATTTGACTTTGCATCGCTGTATGTTGCCCCGGGCCTGGGGTCTTCTGGCAAGATTTCCATATCTGGGTATTCTATATATCCGGCATACCATTGTATGGCATCCATCAGGTCAAGGGCGTCCTCTGCTGCTATATTTATGGTTTCAAAAGCATATAGTTTATTGTTGGCATACCCGTACAATTGAATTTCATTATCATCCGGACTAAAGCTTTCTTCATCAAGGCAAAATACCCTCACTTTCAAACGGGTATCCCGCGAATGAATGATATCCCGGCAAGGGTTTTTAGGGTCGGTTGCCAATAAGTAAACGTTATGATCCATAAAAAGGTTAACAATGTTTAAGGTTTATGGTTTCTGGAATGTTCATTTATATTAAAAAGCGGTATGCCGGCTTTTATATTTTTAACTTACGGTACCGGCTTATTTACCAGTTGGTTGAGTAAAAAGTCTACATAGTTGGGGGAAGTATTTCTACAATGCGCGAAAGTGGTCAAACAAAAAGCGATATTCTATTGGTTTTGGGGGCCGTTTTTGTTTTGGCATTGCATTTGAATTCAATATAATACCCTTCTCAAAGGGTTGTTTTTCATAGGTAGATGTAGGGCCGAAAAAACTGCGAGAGTTCTTTCGGTCTTTTTTATGTAAAACAACTTTATTCCTGTTATTTTAACCGCAATTGATTATACCACCCTACAAATTTTAACGTCTTTTTTCTACAAATATGCTGTTGCAACCGCATCATTCGATGAGCTATTAAGCTTGGGCCTGGTGCTGTTGGCGGGCTTGTTTATTGTAAAATAAAGTTGATAAATATGGATTGTAAAAAGCCGGACAACCAAGAAAGCTGTCCGGCTTTTTTATCTCTCGTTATTTATTGAGGCCTTGTACACCAAATTTAATCAGGTCATCGGGTTTTATGAAACCTACTGTACCATAAACGGCTTTCCCTTTTGAATTGAGTATAATAAGGGTGGGATAAGCCCGCAACCCCCAGGCTGCGGCGAGTTGCGGGCCATCGCCTTTTTCCATATCAATGGCTACATTAATAAAATTATTGTTATAAAACTCAGCTACTTTGTTATTTTTAAAAGTGGTTGCCTTCAACATTTTGCAGGGGCCACACCAGCTGGCGTAGGCATCAACAAAAATATATTTATTTTTAGCGGAGGCCTGTTTAATAGCCTCGCCCAGGGAGTTTTCGATAAAATTTATCTGGCTGGAGTTGCTGGAGTTTTTGGAGCCCTGTGCTTTGGCATCTGAAAAGCCCAAAAAGGCAAGTACGAGTAAAGAGGCGATAAAACGGGGCAGATTGGATAGGTGTTTCATAATTTATAACGGGTTATTGCTGCAATAAAAATAGCACATATATAACCAAAACAGGTGTTTATATGTGCTATTAAAAATATGGTTAAAGCCGATGTTTAATTTGCCGGCTTTTTGTCGCGTTGCTGTTGCTGACGTTGCTGCTGTTGCTGCTGACGCTGCTGTGCCGCTTGCTGCTGGCGTTGTTGTTGCTGAGCCTGCTGTTGTTGCTGACGCTGCTGTGCCGCCTGCTGCTGGCGTTGCTGTTGCTGGGCCTGCTGTTGTTGCTGACGCTCTTGTGCCGCCTGCTGCTGGCGTTGCTGTTGCTGGGCCTGTTGTTGTTGCTGACGCTCTTGTGCCGCCTGCTGCTGGCGTTGCTGTTGCTGGGCCTGCTGTTGTTGCTGACGTTCCTGTGCCGCCTGCTGCTGGCGTTGCTGTTGCTGGGCCTGCTGTTGTTGCTGACGTTCCTGTGCCGCTTGCTGCTGGCGTTGCTGTTGCTGGGCCTGTTGTTGCTGACGCTCCTGTGCCGCTTGCTGTTGCTTAGCTTGCTGCTCTCGTTGCTGAACCGCCCGGTCTCGTTGTTGTTGCTGAACCTGTGGCTGTTGTTGACGCCCCTGCTCTGCCCGCTGCTGGCGTTGTTGCGGTTGTGCCGGCTGCTGCTTAGCTTGCTGCTCTCGTTGCTGAACTGCTTCGTCACGTTGCTGAACTGCTTGGCTTTGCTGCCGTGTGCGTTGCTGCTTTGCCTGTTCGGCTGCCTGCTGTTTATTTTGCTGGTCGTTTGGCCTTGCATTTGGTTGTTGTGCAGGCCTGTTGTTTGGTTGTTGGCCTGGTTGTGCAGCAGGGCGGTTGTTGTTAATCTTTACAAACTTATTATCATTGCTTTTGGCTACCTGAGCCAATCTTGCGGCGTTGTTGCGATTTACCGTTGCCTGGCCGCCGGCGCGGTTGGCAATGCCCTGGTTAGGGTTTGCTTTTCGGTATTCGGCTGCGTTTACAACCCTTGCCGGCCTGGCATCTGGTGCTTTTTTTATCTGGGGCCTGTAAATATTAACGGTGTTGTTCACAATGCGGCCGCCTCCATTTGGCCGGCTATCGTTGCCTACTCTGTATACCGGCACATTGTTATTGTGCGTAACGCGTCTTATTTCGGTAACCCTTGGGCCGGTTACATAGGTGCGGTTGTTATATACGTAGGTATTGTTAATAACCGTGGTGCGGTTTATAATATTTACTACCCGGGCATGGGGTGCGTAATAATTGTAAATATTGGGGCTGTTAATATAGTTTTGCGGCGCGCAAACCCAATATGAATCGGGTACGCGATAACTACGGCCAAATGATATACTAATGCTGATACCAGGTGTTAGCGGAGCCCAGCCATAATAGCCTCCCCCCCTGCGCCAGCTTACCCATGCCGGTGCCCATTCATGACCCGGAATCCATTCCCAGCCATAATAATCATCATAGCGCCAGCGGCCGTAGTGAAACGTTGCCCAACCCCATGGGTAATCAGATACCCAGGTATTTCCATAATCGGTAACTACCCAGTGCCCGCGTGTTGCGTAGGGCCTAAAACCATCTTCGGCGTCTGGTATCCAAACGTTGCCGTATTGCGGGTCATCAACCCAGGTGCCGTAAGGATCAAGATTGTCGTAAAACTCCTGGTCAGATACATAGCCTCCCTCCTGGGCCTTGCTTATATTTGGTGCGGCAAGCATCATCAAAAATGCTATTAAGCTTATTCCGCATATTCTATTGATATATTTCATTTTCATCAGGTTTTGATAGTCAATTTATCATTGATGTACACATGTATGACAATGCAGAATATAAAACGTTTAAATCAAAAATTGTTTTAGGCAGTTTACTTTGTTTACACTACGTGTTTGGGAGATACACGGACACATAGTTTTAAACGCCCGGCGTAGCCTCGTTGGTGAGTCTTAACCATCGTTTAAAGCCAATGTTGTGTAAATGAATTGATCCTTCATTATGTTCCAGGACAACAAAGAAGGCTATTTAAATAGATCATCGATTTGTACATTGTGTTTATTTCCCCTTCGACGCCGATAGATAATAATGCCATAACAACATGCTTGCCACGGTTTTATATGGCGCCCATCGTTCGGCCACGGCAAGCACTTCTTCCCTGGTCGCATCTTTTGGCAGTTTTTTTACCCGCTTTAAGGCATTCACCGCGGCAAGGTCGCCAATGGGGAATACATTGGCGTGCTGCAGCACAAACATCAGGTATACATCGGCTGTCCAGTTACCGATGCCTTTCAGGGCGGTTAGTTTAGCGCGGATAACGTCGTCAGGTAATTGTTCAAGATCTGCTAAATCCATCTGGCCACTAATGATAGCTTCGGCCAGGTATTTGGTATAGCTGGTTTTTTGCCGGCTAAAGTAACAGGCTTTAAATTCCTCATCGGTAAGTAACAGCACCCTCGCCGGGGTAATCTTCTGTACCCGCTCTCGCATTTTGTTTAATGCGGATAGCGCCGAGGCCAGCGAAACCTGTTGCTCCAGGATAATATGCACCAGGGTTTCGAACGTGTTGGGCCGCGACCAAAGCGGCGGATAGCCGTATGCACTAATGACATCAGCCAGATCAGGATCGGCTAAAGCAAGTTCATCACAAATTTGGTGATAGTTGGTATGGTTAATCCGGTCGAACATGGATTTATTCGGCTTGCTTTACAATGATCTTATCCAGGTTATGTAAATACCTCCGGCCGGTTTTAAAATCGGCAGCCGAGCTCATTTGCAGGCTTTCGGGCATTTTATCGGCTTTTATACCATTCTTTTCTGTCAGTATAAAAACATAATTGCCTACTTCGGTATTGTATAGCTCGTTCCATGAGTAAACCACTTTGTAGCCATCGATACCCTGGCAAACAAAATAAAAAGTACTCAGCAACTTAGGACTGCCCGTTTTAAAGGTTGTGTGGCTTAAAATATCTTTTAGTAAAACCCCTTTCAGTTGGTCGTCTTTATGTTTAAACTCACCTAAATGGTTGGTCACGTTCATTTCACCAATATCCTGCACTTTGTACTGCATAATGGAATCAAGGGTGATAACCGATTCTTTTACAACCAGCCCGGTAATGCTGAACTTTTGTGTTGAGCTAAGCTTTTCCTGGGCAAAGGCAGCCGTGCTATAGAGAAATGCAATTAGCAGTAGTTTTTTCATGGTTTGGTAAATATAGGGAGCCTTATTGAAAATTTAAACAAGACTCCCCTATTACACCCGGGTCAACGCTTCTAATTGGGTTAACATAACTTAACACATTTCAGATATTTTATTTATAATTATTTGATAATCAATATTTTATATTTAATCATGGTTAACACTAAACTGAGCGCGCAATTTAGACGCATCCAAATATTTGTGCCTGTTTATACCAGATAAAAGGGACCCTTCGGCATTTGGATCGGGCGTCATTTTATGCTTTTATCTTCCCGGCGCCATAAGCTCATTTTATAAGCCATTAGATACGTTTACTGTCTATCCATGACCTGCCAATCAGCGTTGCCATTATAAAGCCCGTATAATATCGCTTATTGATGCCCGCCTGGTATAATCCTTATTAAAATGTACAAAAGCAATTTTTCCTGATCGATTAATTACATAGGTAGCAGGCACCGGCAGTACATGGTCGGTATTGCCGTTACTTACATTTAAATCAAGGCCAAAGCCTTTGTATTTAGCTACGGTGGCATCATCAAGTACATAATTAACCTTATAATCTTTCATAATGGTGTACCCTTTATCCTGCACTATCGAAAATGACGCATGTGTTTTTTGGACGGTTTTGCCAATCCCTTCCTTAGTTTCGGGAGTTACCGCAATTACGTAGGCTCCCCTTGCACTCAGCAGTTGTAACGAATCCTGCAACTGGGCAATGTGTTTATTACAATAGGGGCACCATTCGCCACGGTAAAAAAACAACACTACCGATTTATGCGCCTTTAATAAAGCTTTCAAATCAACGGCTTTGCCCGCATTATCGGTAGTGCTAAAAACGGGGGCGTCGTCCCCTTTATTAAGTCCTGTTTGCGCGCGAAGCTGTAAGCCCGCAAAAGCAAGCACTAACATTAAAACGTATTTTTTCATCATTGAATTAATTAAGAATTATAAAATAGGATTAAAAAACAAGAGGGAGCATCACCTCCCTCTAAACGATCAACAAACCAAAACCAGGTTACATTTTACCTGCTGTGTCTTTTTTCATTTTATCCATCTTCATCTTGCTTTTTTCCATTTTGGCCATTTTTTTCTTTTCCATTTTAGCCATTTTCATTTTGCCCTTGGCCATTTTGCCGGTATCGCTTACTGCGGTAACCGGTGCTTTTAAATTTGCCGGAGTTAATGATTTAGCCTGCACGTTAAGGGTTAAACATAGTGCAACTACTGTTGCTGCCAATGCGCCTGAAATAATTGTTTTCATACTTTGATTTTTAGTTTTCATGTTGTTTTATACCAACATTTCAACCTTAGTCGGGCGGCTTAATGATACCTTACAAAGTATTTCAATTTTTATTCAGTTCCTCGTCAATACGGTGTTGCAGGTCTTTTTTAAAACCCTCATCAAGATGTGCCCCTTCGTTTTTCATCGAGTCATGAAAAAGCTGCTGCACCATTTGGTTAATAACTCGGCTTTGCTTGTTATACAATGTACAAACCGAGCATCCCGCCAGGTGGATGCGCAGCTCGATAAATTCGCGGAAGCTTAATTTTTTGTATTGTTTTTTTTCAATCAAAAATGTAGCCTGCCTGCAATTGTATATAATATGTTTTAGTGGACTCATATAGCTAATTTTTTAAACCCAGTTTTTTTGAAGGCAGGCACGCAGGTTCAATTTGGCTCTGTGGATAATTACCCAAAAGTTGGCCTGTGTAACTTTAAGCTCGCTGCAAATAATATCTGTATTGGCATCATCAATATGTTTCATGGTAAAAACAGCCATCCAAAGAGAGGGGAGTTTTTGCATGCACTTTTGTAATATGCTGTTAAACTCCTTGCCCGCCAATGGGTCATGGTCTTCAATACCAAAAGGCTTTGGCTGGTAGGCCTTGTTCCAATGCCCGTTGTCTTCGTCAAAAAAATCCTGCTGCTCCTCTTCGGCCTGTTTAACATCGGTGTTTTTTAAGCCCGATGATTTTTTCCGGTAAACATCAATGATTTTGTTTTTAAGGATAGCTGTTAGCCAGGTACGTTCGGAGCTTTTGCCTTCAAACTTATCGGCCCTTTGTAAAGCTGCCAAAAAAGTTTCCTGCACAAGGTCTTTAGCCAGTTCTTCGTCGTTCAATCGCGACAGCGTATAGCCATACAGATAATCGGCATGGGCTGCAACCCATAGCCGGGGATTTAAAAGTTGATTTTCGGTAGCCATTAAACATGTATATTCATGAAACTTTATTCTATTAGTCGTTTATGCCGTCCAATCCTTACAATATAATATTGCTTTTTTTACTTGCCCGAAACCGGTTTATAATTGCTTAAATTTACATATATCCTGTTGATTATATTTTAATTACGCATTTATTTGCCTGCAATAGGGCCTGCCAAATAAAAAATAATTTTTTGTAAGGATATCCAAAACAAGCCGACTAAGCCATAAAAACGTATATCAAACTGATAAAGATTATGAAACGATTTAAAATATTGGCTATCGCTGCCGGCCTTACAGTAACGGTTTTGGCAACGTTGGCATTTACTATCTCCGATAGTGCAGCAAACAAAAGGCATCCGGAAATTACAGGCAACGGATTTGCGGTAATTGAGCTTTTTACATCCGAGGGTTGCTCCAGTTGCCCGCCGGCCGATGAGCTGGTTGCCCGGATACAGAAGGAAGATGGCGATAAACCGGTTTACATTCTGGCTTTCCACGTTGACTATTGGAACCGCCTGGGTTGGAAAGATCCTTTTAGCAGTGCCGATTACTCGAAACGCCAAAACCAATATGCTAACTGGCTAAACCTGCAATCGGTTTATACGCCACAGGTAGTGGTTAACGGGCATAAGGAATTTGTAGGATCGGAAGAAGGTACTTTGCGTAATGCTATTAGCGCCGGCTTACGCGCCGCCCCGGCGGGCGGCCTAACGCTTAACGCGCAAAATAACGCTGGCCATATTGCCGTGCAGTACAAGGCCGAAGGTGCAGGCAAGAACACCACATTACTATTGGCCCTGGTGCAAAAAAACGGGCAAACCAAAGTGCAGCGTGGCGAAAACGGCGGCCGCACATTATCGCACGTTCAAATAGTACGTAACCTACAAAGCGTACCATTAAACACAGCTGGCGCCGGCACAGCAAATATTGCTTTGCCAAATGGTTTTAGCGCTGCCGGCTATGAGGTTATTGGCTTTGTACAAAACACCGGCAATGGTGCTATATTGGCTGCGGCAAAATCGGGATTTGATATGGGTGCGAGTAAATAATTAAAAAGAAAGCTTTGTTGTTCACAAACGGGTTGTGGATTACAAACAAGGAATTTCAGAAAGTTTTTTTAATTCCCTCCCAATGGGAGTGGTGCGGCTGACAATGAGCGCAAAGGCAGGGAGGGGTTATACGAGCGACAAGCAGAATGGTGCTGAACGCCTGATTTAACCCCTACCTCCCCCTTCCCCAAGGAAGGAATCGCACAAGCCGACGCTCTTTTGAACATTCAACACTTTAATTTTCCAAGGTCAAACATAATACTCAATGAAAACAATAAAAGAAAAACACCCGCTGGTCATGCGCTGGACGCACTGGGTAAATTTTCCCATCCTCACCATTATGATATGGAGCGGGATGCTTATTTACTGGGCCAATGATGAGTACAGCATCACCCTGTTTGGGCATACTTTTTTCAGCTTTTTTCCGCAGGGGTTTTACCATGCCTTTAACATAACCCACCGGTTATCTGAGGGGATGGCCTTCCATTTTCTGTTTATGTGGGCTTTTGCGCTTAACGGCCTGGTTTATGTATTGTACACCATCATATCTGGCGAGTGGCGCGAACTGGTGCCGCAAAAAAAATCATTTAAAGAAGCCTGGCTGGTGCTGCTGCATGATCTGCACATCCGCAAAATGGCGCCGCCTCAAAACAAATATAATGCCGCGCAGCGCATTGCGTACACTGCAATTATTGTAATGGGTTTTGGCTCGCTGATAACAGGGCTGGCTATTTACAAACCGGTGCAGTTTTATTATTTAACCTGGCTTTGCGGCGGCTATCATTTTGCCCGCATACTTCACTTTGCCCTAACTATTGGCTATGTATTTTTCTTCCTGATCCACATCATACAGGTGATACTGGCCGGCTGGAATAATTTCCGCTCGGTAATATCCGGCTTTGAAGTTATCGCAGTAAAAGATCCTGAACCAATTACCGAAACCCCAACCCCACAAACCGATGAAAAACCCGTTCAATAAAAAAAATATAAGCCCTAAAAAACCGCTTACGGTGGAGCAGAAGATAAGCCGCCGCAATTTTATATCATTCGGCACCTTTTTTATAGCAGCCGGAGCCGCGTATGGTGGCTGGAAATGGCTTTATAATTCGCCCGAAGAAACGGCAACCGTAACCGCGGGGGCGCGGGCCCCTTTACGCAGGGCTTTAAACAAAACCGAGCTTGCCTTCCGCAGGGTATTCAGCAATAATAACCTGGTAAAAACTTACCCCAAAGAAATGGCGGCCAAAAATGTACGCCATAATGAAGATATTGGCAGTGAAGGAAAAATAGATGTAGCCGCCTGGCGGTTGCAGGTAAAAAAACACTCGGGCGAAGTGCTGAACATCTCTATTGATGATATTAAAGCCCTACCAAAAACCGATATTGTTTATGATTTTAAATGCGTTGAGGGCTGGGACCAGATATCGCATTGGGGTGGCGTAAAATTCAGCGATTTTATCAGTCACTTTAAATTAGACGACCAGGCAAAACTACAATATGTAGGCCTGGCAACGCCCGATAAAGGATATTACGTGGGCATTGATATGCCGAGCGCTATGCACCCGCAAACCCTGCTGGCTTACGAGGTAAATGAACAGCCGCTGCCGCCAAAACACGGCGCGCCCTTAAGGCTCATCATCCCGGTTAAATATGGCATCAAAAACCTGAAACGCATAGGCACCATGACTTTTAGCGATAACCGCCCGCCCGATTACTGGGCCGAGCAAGGCTATGATTATTACTCGGGACTGTAAGGAGGTTGAAGGTGAAAGGTTAAAGGCGAAAGGTCAAAGGCGAAAGGTCAAAGGCGAAAGGTGAGCCTTTATTTAAGCACTACCCTCCGGTAGCTTATCTCCTTCACCCGAAGCCACCTTTTCGGCTTTCACCTTTTATCCGCCCCCTCTCTGCCGCCGAAGCTACCTTTTGCCTTTGACCTTTCGCCTTTAACCTTTTCCCTCCCACCCTTTGCGGCATTGAGTTAATATTTGCATATTGCATACCATGCCGGCAGCTAAACTTCCACTTTCAAAACAACTTGCATACGCTTGCGGGATGATAGGCTGGAGCGTAATGACTAATATCATTATCGTGATGCTGCCTTATTTTTACCTGCCGCCATCCAACTCGGGTTTAATTCCGCTGGTGCCGCAATTGCTGGTGTTTGGGGTGCTCAATATCATGTCAATCATCGTTGCTTCGGGCAGGTTTGTTGATGCCGTTTTTGATCCCTTCATAGGTTCGCTGAGCGATAAAAGTGAAAACCCGGGAGGCCGGCGTATCCCTTTCATGAAATGGGCTATTTTGCCCGCGGTTGTGTTTTGTGCGCTTACCTTTCATCCCGTAATGCGAATGGAAAGCATGAAAAATGCGGCCTGGATCATGTTTACCCTTGTTTGCTTTTTTATGGCTGCCACCAGCTATATTATTCCGTATAATGCGCTGTTACCCGAGATGGCCGATACCGCTGCCGAAAAAGTAGAGCTTTCATCTTTTCAACAGGTGGGTTTTGTTATTGGTATCATCATATCGGCCATGGTAAATAACTTTGCCGACCAGGTGCAGCAAAGTTTCCACGTATTTGACCGCAATTCGGCAGTGCAGTATACCATCTGGGGCTTGTGTGGCTTTGCCGGCCTTATTATGCTGGTGCCGGTTTTAACCATCGATGAAAAAAAATACTCCAGCAGTAAGCCCACACATTTACGCTTTTTTCCGGCTATCAAAAAAACTTTCGAGAACCGTAATTTTAAGTACTACCTCATATCCGATTTTTCGTATTACATGTCGCTCAGCATCATATCCAGTGGCTTATTATATTTTTTGACAGTACTGCTGCCCTTGCCCAAATCAATGGGTGGCATATTAATGGGGTCGATGGTGCTTCTTTCCCTGTTGTTTTACCCTGTTGTTAATTACCTGTCAAAAAAAATCGGCAAAAAAACAATTGTACTTTTTTCATTTGGCTTGTTGAGCCTCATTTTTGTAGCGATATTTTTTTTGGGTAAATTTCCATTTGCGCCCCAGGTACAAATTTATATCCTGGTTTTAAGCGCCTCTTTTCCGCTGGCCTCATTAGGGATCCTCCCGAACGCGATACTTGCCGAGATTGCCCAAAGCGAGGCCCTGCGTACCGGCGAAAACCGCGAGGGGATGTTTTTTGCCGTTAAATACCTGTTTGTAAAATTAGGCCAAACACTGGGTATAGCCCTGTTTGCTTTTTTAACCGTATATGGTAAAGATCCGGGGCATGATTACGGACTGCGGCTTAATGGTATTTGCGGAGCTGTGCTTTGCCTGTTGGCTATAGTGTTTTTTAGCCGGTTCAGGGAGCCGAAGGTGAGTGGGTGAATAATGCGAATAGTTGATTGGGTGAATGGTTGAAATGTCCGACCTGCGTAAAGGAAAAAACAAAATATTTCAGACTGTTTCGGGATCAGGGGTTAAGAGTAAATAGATAATATTTTTTGCAATGAATTTGAAAAACCTATTCCTGCTAATGCCATGGGCATTAGTTATTACAATTACGGCCTGCCATCAAAATGGACCTAAAGCTTTGGCAATTCCAAATACAACAGCGAATAAGCTTACCGTTAAAAACATGCAGGCCGATATGGACGTACTATGGGCGGCCATTAAAGAAATGCACCCGGCTTACGGAATTTATACCTCCTCCGATAGTTTACAAAGAGCATATCACCAGGCCTATTCGGCCATTGACAGGCCGCTCACCGAAACTGAATTTATCAGTAGTATTTACCCCTTTTTGTGCAGGTTAAAATGCGGACATACGCAGCTAAGGCATTCCGAAGGATACAAAAAAACAGCCGCTGATAAAGAACCTCATTTACCATTTGAAGTATTGGTTCGCGATCATCATGCCTGGGTTACAACCCACCAAACTGATAAATTAAATACGGGCGACGAAATTTTAAGTATGAATAACATCCCGGCAGCACAAATAATTGATCATGGGGCCGATTTGTATTGCGCCGATGGCAAGGGCCAAACATTTAAAGAATTATTTTTAAGCGAATACGATGGCTTTGAAGATGCATGTTATAAATATTACCACTGGAAAGGGCCCTATCACATTAACATTAAAACACAGGCAGGGGTAGTAAAAAACTTAGTGTTGGATACTGCCGGCAACAATACAAGCATCCAGCCGAAACCGGTTGACAATTTTGCGGGCTGGGCCGAGGCAAAAAACACCGGCAACCTTCCCCTGCTTTTTTTAAAAAATAAATCCACCGCGTACTTTAAGGCAACAACATTTCAGTACGACGATACTACGCTTTACAAGGAGGTATTCAAACAAATCCATCAACAGGGCACAAAAAACCTGGTGCTTGATTTAAGGCACAATACAGGCGGCGATATCAGGATAGCTATCCGGCTATTATCATACCTTGCCGATGCCCCTTTTCATATTGTTAAGGAAATGAAATCGAGGATTCCTGACCCGGCTGCAAACAGTTTTGAAAAATACTTTGATACAAGCCGGACCGCAAGTTTTAAAACGGGTTTTGAGCCGGGCAATAAAGAAAGTTCATGGTATCACATTGGTGTTAAACCAATATTCGGCAAGTTATATGGCGCATTGCCGCTTGCAATGGCCAACCATTACAATGGGAATTTATTGGTTTTAATTGATGGCGCTACTTTTTCGTCTGCTGCCCTGTTTACTGCAGCGCTAAAAGCGCAATGTAAAAATGCGACATTTATAGGCCGTGAAACAGCCGGCGCAGAGGAAGGTTGTAATGGGGGCACGCTACAACATTTAACGCTTCCAAATACCCATATAGTTGTTGAGTTTCCGTGGATGCGATTAGATGCTTTTGCAAAAAACCCGCTATATACAAGGGGTATTATACCAAAGTATGCCGTGCTGTATACCCCGCTGGATGTGGTAACAAAAAACGATCCCGACCTGAAAAAAGCATTAAGCCTGATTGGGAACTAAATAACGCTGAGGCCGGTATTGATGAGCCGGGTAAGGTATTCCCGTTGTTAGCATTATTTTGTGACGGCATTTAAAAAGCGTTCAACAGTATAAGTGGCCAGCTGGCCGCCGGGCCCGTTCAGGTTAAAATCGAAGCCGTGGGTAGCCCAGGGTAACCTGAGATAGAAATGTTTAATGCCGTTTTGTTCCAGCTTAAGGTTCAACCGCCTGCTATGGTCGGGCGATACCAGTACATCGTTTGCTCCATGAATGATCAAAGTAGGTATCGATTGCTTATTCACAAATTCCAGCGGAGAGCAAGCCGCGAATTTTTTTGGTACCTGCTGATACGTTCCGCCAATATAATCGCACATTACCTTTCGCGAATCCATAATAAGGGGGCTTGCCGGTACAGAATAACCCCACACCATATCGGCCGGGCCATAATAATCAATCACGGCCTTTAAGCCCGGCTCGCGCAGGGTATAAGCAGCAAGCAAAGCTATCTGCGCCCCCGCCGACCTACCCAGCAACACAAAGTTGCCGGTATCTATATTTAACGCAGCGGCATGTTGGCGCAGGTAAGCTATAGCGGCATAAACATCTTCAACCGGTGCCGGCGATTGGTATTTGGGCGCCAGGCGATAGGTTATTGCCGCCACATTGTAACCAATGCCGGCCAGGTAGCTGTTCAGTTCGGGCAGTTGTTTGTTATCGCCTTTGTTCCATGATCCTCCATGTACCACCACCACGCATGGCCTGTTGCCCTTTTTTTGCGAGGGAAAATAATCCATAGTTAGGTTTAAATCCGGGTACTTGTTGTAGATATAGGTTTTATAGGCAATATCGTTATTGCGCCTGAACATATTGAAAAAGCTGTAAGGCAGCTGCGTATTGGCGCTATCAGCAATAGGGCCGCCCGGGCCAAATACGGCTATAAAATCCTGCTTCAGGTTCGCGGCAACTCGGTACGCCCTAATGATAGGCGTTGTAAACAAGATTAAAGCCATAATGCCCGCGATGGTACCCGCAAGCTGATATTTGGATGATAAGAAACCCGATAACAATACGACTAAAGTAAGCAGCATAAACACCCAGCAAAACTCTGTGGCTATGATAGACACCATCCACATCGAGTATTCAAAGGCCTTAAAAATGGTGAGCAGGGATATCAGCAATAAAACAATACAAATAGCAAAACGGACCATGCGGCTTTTATAAAATAAATAGTGAATACAATTCATTCGTTCAATTATTACAGCGCCATAACCCGGAGCAGCTAAGTAAACGAGCGCCAGCGAACCGCCTCAAACAATCACGTGTATTCGCGGTCAAATTTAATAACATTGATTGGGTTTTTACTGTCAATGCACCGCTTTAATAGTATACAGATTAAAAGCAGATCATGATTTTTTCGCGTTCAATTACGTTATACGTTTTTTTTGTTACTTGTTTTTTAGAGATATACGTTGCACGTTGAGACTTGGATTGCTGTTGCAGTTTTTAAGTCCCCGGGCGTACTCAAATACCAAACAAAATTGTACCCTAACATGCGCATTTTCAAAATGATAAGTTTATATTAGCAATCCCTAATTAATGCCCTAAATTGATTTCACTTATTTGCAGGTTTGCCCTTGCGCTACTTTTTCTTATCCTAATTACAACCGCCATTCGCGCGCAAACCAGGATGAGTTTAGAGGATTCGTTAAAAACCCAAAGTGACGCCAATGGTCTTTTAAACTCCTTTTTCAGCAGTAAAAGACCGGCTACCGCAGATACCAGCCTCCAGGAAAAAAACTTTTTTTGGGCGGTATTACCCTCCGCCGCCTACAACCCAAGTGTGGGCTTTGCCATAGGCGCAACATCGGCCGCCGGCAAATATTTTGGCGATAGGCGCAATACCATATTATCAGTCATGAATGCAGGGGCTTATATATCCACAAACGGTCTTTCCACACTTGAATTTAAACACAACGCCTTTACTTCAAAAAATATCTGGAACCTGCAGGGCACCCTTCAGGTAGGCAAAACCATAGCTAAAGATAATGGCCTGGGCACCGGGCGGCGTAGTGTTGGCGACGGCCCTTTTCATATGGGCGATCAGCACTTTGGCGATAACCCTAACGAGTTTCCTATCAGGTATACTTACTTAAAAATAAACGAACGTATTTACCGGAAAATAACCGACCATATTTATGTGGGCGCCGGCCTTAGCTTTAACTTTTATAACAACATCGACGACAACCGCAAAAACATCCCGGTTGAAGAAACGCACAACTACAGGTATAGTATCCGCAAAGGGTATTACCCGTTTAAATACAATGCCAATGGTGTACTGTTAAATTTTCAGTATAACAGCCGCGATCAGCCCAACCGGGCGTTTAAAGGTGTTTATGCCGATATAATTTTGCGTACCAACCAGGGCTGGCTGGGCAGCAACCATAATGCCGTGCAACTAAAAACCGAGTTCAGGAAATACTGGAGCCTGAGCGATACCGACCCAGAAAACGTGCTGGCCTTTTGGCACTGGGCCAACTACCTTTTAAGCGGATCGTTACCTTACCTTGAATTGCCCGGCACCGCAAGCGATGCCTATGGCCGCATTGGCAGGGCATTTATAATAGGCCGGTTTAAAGGTCCATCCTTTGTTTACAACGAGGCCGAATATCGTTTTCCGCTAACTAAAAACAAACTGCTAAGCGGCGTTACTTTTGTAAATATCGAATCGGCCAATAATCAGCGGGATATTAAATTATTCAGGTATTGGGAACCCGGCGCGGGTTTTGGGCTAAGGTTGCTGTTTAACAAATACACCCGATCAAACATGTGTTTTGATTATGCACGCGGCAGCTATGGTTCCAATGGCTTTTTTTTAGGGCTTAACGAAGTATTTTAGATACTTTATCTACACATAAGCCAGCCCTGGTAACTATAAATAACAAATGGTTTCATTTTTGCGAGGGTAACGCGAACAGTTTTAACCTTAATAAAATGCGCGTTCCATTTACACCCGAGCTGCTTGGTAACCTGATAGAAAAAGGATACGGTTATCTTTTAGTAAATATTAACAGTCAGCTTACCGATGAAGCTGTTACCATTACCATGATGCCGGTAAAACAAAAACCGGCGTTAAACAACCTGCCCGATGGTTACGAAACCTTTTATAAAATTACCCGCGAACCAATGCAATTGGCCTGTGGCGTAGATAGCAGCAACATTTTTATTGAATATCATACTATTGATAATACAATTACCCAGGACGAATTATTTGACGACCGTTATTTTAGGATGAGTGAAGATTTTTTCAGGCAGGTATTGGAAAGCCTGGAAGATTACGCGGTAATTACTACCGATACCAATGGCGACATTAACAGCTGGAATACCGGCGCCGAAAAGGTTTTAGGCTATAAAGAACAGGAGATTTTAGGCAAATGCGCCGATGTGTTTTTTACCCCCGAAGACGTGGCAGCCGGCGTACCGGAACAGGAATTAAAAACAGCACTGAAAGATGGCCGCGCCATTGACGAACGCTATCATAGGCGTAAAAATGGCACCCGTTTTTGGGGCAGCGGACTGGTATTTCCGTTATATGATGATCAGCATAGTCACCGCGGATATACCAAAATCATGCGCAACCTGCGCGAAAGGGAACAAGCACAGGAACAAAAAGTTCCCGAATAAAAAAGGGACGCAAATTGCGCCCCTTTTTTAATATCTTATGATCTATCTAACCGGGATTACAATGAATCGGTTGAAGTGAGACCGCCTTGTTGTAGGGTGTGCTCTTTATTAAGTAGCGGAGAACCCTTGGTAAAGATACCCATGATGAACAACGCGCCACCAAAAAGTACCTGCGGAATCCAGATTGTTGAATGAAAATCATACACCCATGGCGAGCACATTAAAAACGAACCCATAATTACGTCGTTTACATTATGCATGCTCATCGGGAATACTTTTAAAAAGCCCAGTTTGTTATTAGCAAAAATAGCCATGATCAATTGCAACCATCCTATAATTAATGGTAAAAATAAAGCCGCGCCACCAATGTGCAAGGTATCAAATGTCCACAGTGTCGAAATTAGTAAAAGGGCAATTACATAATTTAAAACTGCATAAGTAGTTGTAGGAATGAAGCTTTTCATTGTTGTAGCTATTGTTGTGTTGTAATTATATTAATGTACGTATGTTAAAAACCGTTTCAAAGTTAAACATTTATGCAGTTTTTTGATATTTAAAATCTGCTGTAACGTTTTATATTACTTAAAACAAGTACCTTTAATTAATTGCTTTAGTAATTCGATTCAAAGATAAGCGTTTTAAAAAATAAAGCAATTCCTTTTCTTCCTTTAATGGCGGGGCAAAAAGAAACTCCCGGCTAAATACCATTTCCAATACAAATTAAACCAGGCTGCCAAATTTGCTGGCCTAATATTAACATCTATAAAACAGAATCATCATGAGCAAGGACAGACAAGCCGTAAAAGAAAAAAAGAAACCTGCCGCCGAAGGCAGTAAAAAAGCACCATCTGATTATCAATCGGGCAAAGCCAATGTGGTAAAACCCATTAATGCCGATAAGAAAAAGTAGTTTTTCGGGTGAGAGGGTTTTCGCACGATAGATTTCCTTCGTCCGTCGCATCCGTTAACAAATTGAAAATTCCAAACTTACGAAGTTTTAAAAACTTCGTAAGTTTCACCCACATGCTATGCCTTCTTCATAGTCCCGGGGTTTTATGAATCAGTAATCTCATCAACACCAGTTCGATCCCCGCGCTAATTTTTACTTCCGCTCCCCCTGCAATGTTGCCGCCATTTGCAATGCTTTATAGGCGTTTACAATGCCGCCGGTTTTGCTTAGGGTTGTAAAATCAACCTTATCTGTTTTGCTGCCGGGTTTGTAAACCATAGTGCCGGTAAGCGGGGTGGCTGATGCCAGGATCACCTGTTTTAGTTGTTTGGCACTCAGACTAGGATAATACTCCAGCAAAAGAGCTGCGATGCCTGATGTTATAGGTGCCGAAAAACTGGTGCCGTCCTCGGTGTTAAACTCCGCATCGGTATCAACAGTGGTAACCTTTACACCGGGGGCAAAAACATCTACCATTTTTTTGCCGTAGTTGCTAAAGTCGCCGGCCAGGTGATCGCCCAATTTTGCTGATGAAGCGCCTACGTTGATCAGGTTATCCGCATCTGTTGATGAACCATCGGCAAATAAATCATTCGGATAATCGGGGTTCTTATCCATATCGTCGTTATCATTCCCGGCAGCCAGTACCAGCAACACATCTTTAGAGGCAGCGTACTTAAACGCGTCATCAACCCATTGTTTATGAGGAGATAGTTTTTTACCAAAGCTCATGTTAATGATTTTGGCCCCGTTATCAACCGCGTAGCGGATGGCGTTGGCAACATCTTTATCGTATTCATCGCCATTGGGCACCGTTTTAACGGCCATAATGCGCACATTATCGGCTACCCCGTTTATTCCATAACCATTATTACGTACAGCGCCAATAAGCCCGGCCACGCCTGTACCATGCGATGCATCGGCAAATTTTAACAGGTTATTACCATAAGGTTTATGGTCCATGCTATCCACATTGTCGCCAACAATTCGTTTACGGGCTTCCAGGTCGGGCGCAAGGTCATTGTTCAGTTTGGCCAGGTATTCGCTCAAATCTTTAATAATTTCGGCATTGGTTTTATTACCGCCTTCCTGTGAAAATATGGTTGTCCAAACATATTTACTTTGGCTCAAAGTATCGTTGGCGGTTTTCATGTTCACCAAATCCGCTTCCCTAAAAGTGCCGCTTGCCCCTATTTTAAGCGCCTGTTTAATATATCCGCTGGTTGCCATCAGCGCGTTCATAATAGGCTGCAGCTGCGCGGTTTCGGTAGTGGCTTTGTTTAGGGTTGTATCATAAACAGTTTTAACGCGCTGCCAATAAGCAAATTCCTTTTTGTTGGTAGCGGTGCTATCGGTAACATTTGCGTACCTGCCTTTCAGCTTATTGTACTCGCGCACCTCCTCGGTAGTTTCGTTAAAGTCTGCTTTTCCGCCGGCACCGCCCAAAAAATTCCAGCCATGTATATCATCTACATAACCGTTATGGTCATCATCAATGCCATTGCCCGGAATTTCTTTTTTATTTACCCATAAAATACTTTTAAGGTCTTTTTGCAGGGTGTCAATACCACTATCTAATGTGGCCACCACCACTGTTTTACTTTGCTTGCCTTTTACAAAAAGATAAGCTTGTTTTAAGCTGACGCCAAAGTAGCCATCAGTTTTAAGATCCATCAGGTGCCAGAACTTTGGCGGTTCGGGATCGGACTTTTTCACGGCCTCCTGGGCCGTTAACGTTGTAGTTATTGCTAATGACGAAAATAAAAGACCGCTTAAAATAAATGAACGAAAGTTGAACATGTACAAGTATTAGAAAATAATAAAAATTAGAGGTCGAATTTGATCCCCTGGGCTAAAGGCAACGTTTTTGAATAATTAATAGTATTGGTTTGCCTCCTCATGTAAACTTTCCATGCATCAGATCCCGATTCGCGGCCGCCGCCGGTTTCTTTTTCGCCGCCAAAGGCGCCGCCAATTTCGGCACCCGATGTACCAATGTTTACGTTGGCAATTCCACAATCAGAACCAGCATAGGATAAAAATTGTTCTGCCTCGCGTAAATTATTGGTCATAATGGCCGATGATAAGCCTTGCGGAACCCCATTTTGCAATTCAACAGCCTCCCCGATGGTTGAATATTTAATCAGGTATAATATTGGGGCAAAGGTTTCGTGCTGTACAATTTTGTAGTGGTTTTCTACCTCGGCAATACAAGGTTTTACGTAGCAGCCCGAAGCATAGGCATCGCCCTCCAGCCTGCCGCCTTCTACCACAAAATTACCGCCTTCGGCTTTACATTTCTCAATCGAATCAAGGTAAAGCGCAACAGCATCGGTATCAATAAGTGGCCCCATGTGGTTATGCTCATCCAGCGGGTTGCCAATACGTATCTGGCCATAAGCGCTTACCAGTTTTTGTTTAAAGGCATCGTAAACACTTTCGTGGATGATGAGCCTTCGGGTACTGGTACAACGCTGCCCGGCGGTGCCAACCGCGCCAAAAACTGCACCAATTAATGACATATCCAGGTCGGCATTTTCGGTAATGATGATAGAGTTATTGCCACCAAGTTCCAGCAGGCTTTTGCCCAGCCGCGCGCCAACTGCCGCGCCAACAGCTTTACCCATGCGGGTTGATCCGGTGGCCGATACCAGCGGGATGCGGGTGTCATTGGCCATCAATTCTCCAATGTTGCGGTCGCCGTTAATTAAATTCAAAACGCCATCGGCTATGTTGTTTCTTTTTAAAACCTCCTGCGCTATGTGCTGGCAGGCAATAGCGGTTAACGGTGTTTTTTCAGATGGCTTCCATATACTTACATCGCCGCAAACCATTGCCAGCAGTGAGTTCCAGCTCCAAACGGCTACCGGGAAGTTAAAGGCCGATATAATGCCTACAATTCCCAGCGGGTGGTATTGCTCATACATGCGGTGTTCAGGCCTTTCGCTGTGCATGGTTAAGCCGTACAACTGACGGCTCAGGCCTACGGCAAAATCGGCAATATCAATCATTTCCTGCACTTCGCCCAGGCCCTCCTGCAGGCTTTTACCCATCTCGTAAGATACCAGGGTACCCAGGTCCTGTTTATTAGCGCGCAGGGCCTCGCCTATCTGGCGCACAATCTCGCCGCGTTTGGGCGCCGGCGTTGTACGCCATGCTTTAAACGCTGCGGCAGCTTGCTCAACTACCTGGTTATAATCGGCTTCGGTAGCAAATTTAACCGAAGCTATTTTTTGGCCGTCAACCGGCGATGTAATATTTTTTATTGCTGCACCGGTGCTGCTGCCCCAGTTGCTGCCTGTACTAAAAGCATCATTTACATCGTTTATATGTAAACGTTTTAAAATGTCTGTTATATCAAGGCCCATAATTGTTACTTTTGCCAAAGGTAGAAATCTTTGAAGCAATTTTTTGAATTGCGGGTTTATAATGATTACTGTTAATTATCAATGCTTTGTAATTAACGGTTGTTAACAATGTTTGAATGTTGAAAACTTATTTGCAAATTGGTTGCTTACTTATTTGTATTTTGACTTCAATAAGTCTTTACAAGACAATTACAATTGTTAACCTAAAGCGGATGTTCTGCAAACAAAATTGAATGGAAGAAGAATTTGAATTTGGTTTTACTGAAGATCCCAAATTTTCGGTAGAACGGTACGAGGAAATGATTCGAAATCAAGACCAGTACTTTTTTGATGCCCAGGCGTTTGAGAACATTATCGACTATTACATCGAAAAGAATGATCCGGCCAGGGCGCTACAGGTAGCAGAGTATGCGCGCAATCAGCACCCTTTTGCAGCAGTATTTTTAATTAAGCAGGCCCAGTTGCTGGTAGTAGGCAATAAGGTGCCCGAAGCTTTTGCCGCGCTTGAAAAAGCAGCCATGCTGGAGGCCTCTGATGCCGATATTTACATTATTCGCGGTAACCTGTACGAGAGTATGGAGCGCTTTAGCGAGGCCCTGGAGAATTACGAAAAAGCCCTTGGCCTGGCCGAAGAAACCGACGAAATACTGCTACACATAGCCTACGTTTACCAAAACATGGGCGATTATGACACCGCCATAAGTTATCTTAAGCTTTGCCTTAAGCAAAATATGGAAAACCAGGATGCCCTTTACGAATTGGCTTTTTGCTACGATGTAATGGACAACCAGCAGGAAAGCGTGCAGTTTTACCAGCAATACATCGATAACGAGCCTTATAGCTATGCCGCCTGGTACAACCTGGGCAACGCCTATACCAAACTAAGTTTGTTTGAAAAAGCTATTGATGCGTATGACTATGCCATCCTGATTAAGGATAGCTTTGCATCGGCCTACTTTAACAAGGGTAACGCCCTGGTTAACCTGGAAAAATATGCCGAAGCTATTGAAGTGTACCGCCACACCTTTGAGTACGAGCAACCCAATGCCGATACTTATTGCGCCATAGGCGAGTGCTACGAAAAACTGGAGCAAATGGATGATGCACGGGCTTTTTATAAAAAGTCGGTAAAAATGGACCCTAAACTGGCAGATGCCTGGTTTGGTATCGGGGTTACGCTTGACTTTGAAGAACGCTATTTTGAGGCACTGCATTTTTACAAAAAAGCGCTTGATTTGGATATTGCCAATGCCGACTACTGGTTTGCCATTGCCGATGCCGAGTATAAACTGGGCCACATGACCGAAGCCGAACAGGCCTATGAAAAGGTGGTTGAACTAAACCCGCTGGATATTGATGCCTGGCTGGATTACTCGTCTATACTGTATGAGCAGCAGCGATTGGTTGGCGCTATCGAGATTATATCACAAGCTATAAAAAACAACCCCGAAGCTGCAGAGTTATACTACAGGATGGTTGCCTACCTGTTTGCCAAAGGCGAATACAACGAGGCGCTAAACCACCTGGAAATGGCCCTGACCAGCGACCCGGAAAAGCACTATATTTTATTTGATTATCTGCCTCAATTACAAAAAAACAAAGTGATTGTGGATATTATTAACAGGTATACGAAGTAGGTGTACAGATATGCGGATTAACTTGGTTGAGGGCTTCGCTGTTTCAGATGTGCAGATAATTGATGATGTGCCGGTTTCGGAACAAAAATCAGCGGCGAAAAAAGCGGCGTTGATTAGGTAGCGCAGTTGCAATAACAGGCAAAATCCAACTTTCGAAATTCAAAATCATTTTACACAGTGTTAACACATTTGCCATAAATTGCTGTTAAACTTGCGGATAATTATCCCTCATCAATGAAGATCGGAATTGTTTGTTACCCAACCTTTGGCGGAAGCGGAGTTGTTGCTACAGAACTTGGTAAAGCCCTTGCAGACCGGGGACACCAGGTACATTTTGTTACCTATAACCAGCCCGCACGGTTAGACCTTTTTTCCGAAAACCTGTTTTATCACGAGGTATCGGTAAGCAATTATCCGCTGTTTGATTTTCCGCCGTATGAGCTGGCGCTGGCCAGTCGTTTGGTTGATGTGGTACGCCACGAGCAACTTGATATACTGCATGTGCACTACGCTATTCCGCATGCATCGGCTGCGTTTATGGCCAAACAAATCCTGGCCACTTATGGCATTTACATACCCGTAGTTACAACACTGCACGGTACCGATATTACGCTGGTTGGCAAAGACCGTACTTTTAAACCGGTGGTTACCTTCTCCATCAACAAGTCTGACGGAGTAACAGCCGTATCGCAAAACCTGAGAGAGGACACTTATCAGTTTTTTGAGATAGAGAATGATATTAAAGTAATCCCAAACTTTATCGACCTAAACCGTTTTAGCCTTAAAGCAAAAGACCACTTTAAAAAGGCAATAGCCCCTTCGGGCGAAAAGATACTGGTGCATACCTCCAACTTCCGCAAGGTAAAGCGCACCGAAGATGTGGTGAAAATATTTGCCCAGGTGGTTAAAACCATCCCCTCAAAATTGCTTATGGTGGGCGATGGTCCCGAACGTTCGGGCTGCGAGCAGTTATGCCGCGATCTGGGTGTTACCGATAATGTACGCTTTTTAGGCAAGCAGGATGCCATTGAGGAAATTCTATCTGTAGCTGATTTATTCCTGATGCCGTCACAATCCGAGAGTTTTGGTTTGGCAGCACTGGAGGCCATGGCATGTAAGGTACCAGTTATCAGCAGTAACGCCGGCGGTTTACCGGAGTTGAATGTTGACGGCGAAACCGGCTTTTTGAACAATGTAGGCGACGTAGACGGTATGGCCGAACGGGCGATATACATCCTGGAAGATGAAGCCCGCCTGGAAACCTTTAAAAACAACGCCCTTGCCCGCGCCAAACAATTCGACCTGGCCACCATACTCCCGCTTTATGAAAATTACTACATTGAAGTGGTAGAACGCTGCAAGGATAAGGCGATATAAAGAGCTTCCTCACCCAACCCTCTCCAATGGAGAGGGCTTTGCACCACTATTGCGCAATTATAGCAACTGGGTATACCGATCTACATCCAAAACGGCCCAGCCCCCAATAAAGTTAATCTGCACACCTGAAACGGCGAAGCCCTCAACGAAGTTAATCTGCACATTTAACGCAGCTTTGTAACAATCCTCACATCCCCCAATAATCTGTATATCCGCGCATTTGAAATTTGCACATTTATTGCAACTTTGCAAAAACACTATTAACGATGAAAAAAGGACTTAAAATTGCTATTGGTGCCGATCATGCCGGCTTTGATTATAAACAAGCTTTATCCGCCGATATTCCGGCTGATCAGTTAAAAGATTTTGGCACCTATTCCAATACCTCTGTTGATTACCCCGATTTTGCGCACCCCGTAGCATCGGCAGTTGAAAGTGGCGAATGCGATTTGGGGATCCTGGTTTGCGGCAGCGCAAACGGTGTAGCCATTACAGCCAACAAACACCAGGGCATCCGAGCCGCCATCTGCTGGAACGAAGAACTTGCTGTTCTGGCCCGTAGTCACAATAACACCAATATTGTATGTATCCCCGCCCGCTTCATCAGCATTGATGAAGCTAAAAAAATTATTGAAGCATTTTTCACCACCGAATTTGAAGGCGGCCGCCACGCTACCAGGGTAGGGAAAATTTCCTGCTAATTTTAAGCGAAAAGGTAAATTAGGCGAAAGGGTAAAGGTAAAAGGCGAAAGGTAGAAAACACCCTGGGCTACAACTCATTCCTTTCATTCCTGTGCAGCAGTCTTGATACTTGCTACTTGATACTAAAAAAGAAACTGACTTAATTAATTACTATACATGAAAAAAGTAACATTACTGGCGTTTTCCGCAGCGATTGCGGTAAGTGCCTGTGCACAGCAAAACCCTACTGCCATGAAGTACGGGAAGCTGATTACGGCCGAGGACGCCAAAAAACACTTAAGTATCCTGGCGTCCGACGAATTTGAAGGCCGGGAAACCGGCAAGCCTGGTGCCGAGAAAGCCGCAAACTACATAGCGGGCGAATTTAAAAAATTAGGATTGCAGGCCCCGGTAAACGGATCGTATTTCTTTAACGTACCCCTGGTACAAAGCGCGCTAAAAGTATCGGCATTTACCGTTAATGGCAAACCATTTGTTTTAGGGCAGGATTTTATACCTAACGGCACTGTGCCCGATAAAAATGTAAGCGGCAGCGAAGTAGTATTTGTAGGCTTCGGCACAGAAAGCGAAATTGGATCAACCGATCTTGCAGGCAAAGTTGTGTTGTGGATAAACGAGGACAAACCCGAAGAAGGTAAAACACCAAATGTGGCCGTACGCATGACCACCGCCCGTTTAAAAGTGTTTGCCAACCTGCAAAGCAAAAAACCCGCGATTATTTTGGCCGCCAACGGCGATTTAACTGCTTTACTTAAACGTTTTGGCAGAAGCATCGCAAGCCCGCGTTTAACTATTAAAGAAGACGCAGCCAAAGCCAACGCCGGTGTGCCTGTTTTTCATGTAACTACAGCGATAGCTGATGAATTGGTGAAATCAACAGGAAAAACTTACGGCGATTTAAAAACCGCAGCAGCCACTACACCTGTTGTAACCGCAAAGGCTGATTTTACAGCCAATTTTTCAAATGAGCGCACCGATGTTAAAGCCGTTGACGTTGTAGGGTTTATGCCAGGCACCGATTTAAAAGATGAAGTGCTGGTATTTTCGGCCCATTATGACCACATTGGATTAGAAACTGATCCAAATGCTAAAGACAAGGTAAATAATGGTGCAGATGACGATGGATCGGGCACTACAGGCATTCTTGAAATTGCACGGGCGTTTTCAAAAGCTAAAAAGGATGGCCATGGCCCACGCCGCAGTGTTTTATTTTTAGGTAATGTTGGTGAAGAGAAAGGTCTTTTAGGCTCTGAATACTATACCGATCATCCTATTTATCCGTTGGCCAATACCATTACCGATTTAAATGTTGATATGATTGGCCGCGTAGGCGAAGAGTACATCGGCAAATCCGATTCTGCAAATTATGTATATTCTATCGGCTCGGCTATGTTGAGCAAGGAGTTGCACGATATTGGCGAAAAGGCAAACAATACTTACACCCACCTGAAATTGGATTACAAATATGATGACCCTAATGATCCTAACCGTTTTTACTACCGAAGCGATCATTACAACTTTGCAAAACATGGCGTGCCAATTATTTTCTACTTCAACGGCGTACATGCTGATTATCATCAGCCAGGCGATGAAGTAAGTAAAATTAACTTCCCGCTACTGGCCAAACGCGCGCAATTGGTATTTTACACAGGTTGGGAGTTAGCCAATCGTGATAAAAAACCGGTTGTTGATGGAGCTAAATAGTGAATGGTGAGTGGTTGATTGGGTTGAAAAACCACTATTCAAAACAAAACGAGGTGCAAATTTGTGCCTCGTTTTGTTTTAACGGAAAATTTCCTTTACAAATTCCCGGTTAACCTATTCAACTCAATCAACTTATTCAACCCAATAAACCAACTTCTCACTAAAATCCCTAAATTCGCATATATGGGAAGCACTGCCGAGGAATTTTTGGTTGCATCTGCGGAGAAGGTATTTGATGCAGACCACCGCCGTATTATCAATAACAGCATTGATAAGTACAACGTGGCTGCAGCAAGCGGCATATCGCGCATAGCAAATCTGGATAACGCCAAGAAAAAGGGCCATGTGATCAAGTGGAAGGTGATGGAAAACCTGGACAAATTTTTGCCCGAGTTTGAAGCCAATTTCCAGCGTAGGGGCGGCAAGGTTATCTGGGCTAATGACGCCGAAGAGGCCAACCGCGAAATCCTGAACATCATTCAAAAAGCAAAGGCCAAAACGGTTGTAAAATCCAAATCGATGGTAACTGAAGAAATTCATCTGAATGAATTTTTGAAAGAAAACCACATTGAATCATTAGAAACCGACCTTGGCGAATACATTGTACAGCTTTTAGGGCAAACGCCTTACCATATTGTTACCCCGGCAATGCACCTGAGCAAGGAGGATATTGCCAAACTATTCAATCAGCATTTCGGTACTCCTTTAGATGCCACAGCCGAAGAGTTAACCCTCAAAGCACGGGAATTACTGCGGGACAAATACCTGCTGGCCGATGTTGGCATAACCGGCGCCAACTTCCTGCTGGCCGACACTGGCAGTGTGGCCATCAGCGAAAATGAAGGAAATGCCCGTTTATGTACCACATTCCCGAAAATTCATATTGCGGTGGTGGGTATAGAAAAAGTTATCCCCTCTATAACCGATCTTGACTTATTTTGGCCAATGCTGTCAACGCACGGCACGGGGCAAAACCTTACCGTTTACAATACCATATTAAACGGCCCGCGCCAGGCTAATGAAACCGATGGGCCCGAAGAAATGTACGTGGTACTGCTTGATAACGGCCGCACCAACCTGCTGGCCCAAAAAGAGCAACGCCAGGGCTTATATTGCATCCGGTGTGGGGCCTGCCTCAATGTATGCCCGGTTTACCAGAATGTTGGTGGCCACACTTACAATACTACTTACAGTGGCCCTATTGGCGCTATTATAACGCCGCATACCGACGGCATGGAGGAGTTTAAACACCTAAGCTACGCATCAAGCCTTTGCGGCCGTTGCACCGAGGTTTGCCCGGTTAAGATAGATATCCACAAAATGCTGCTGCTTAACCGCCGCGATGCAGTCAACGGTGGCTTAGTAACCACTAAGGAGCGCTGGGGTTGGGCCATCTGGAAAAAAGGAATGCTGAAACGCAGCATGACAGATTTTTTTGGCGGTAAAATGAAAAACTTCTTCCTTCGTTTTTTCTTTAAAAATACCTGGGGTCATTTAAGGAAAATGCCTGAAGTTGCCGAAAAATCGTTCACCAGGCAATGGCAGGAAAAACACCAGGGCGAAGAGTAAGTTATTTACTGCCTGTTTTTTTAATGTTATAAAATCGCTATCGCCCTCAGCTCTTCCGATAACTCTTCTGCTGATTTAAAATGAATGGACTTTATGCCCATCTTTTCGGCGGCAACAACGTTGCGGTAATTGTCGTCAATAAATACAGCTTCGGCGGGGTTAACATGGTAACGATTAAGCAGGATTTGGTAAAATTCCGGCGTTGGTTTACGCATTTTTTCGGTACCCGAAACTACGACCCCATCAAACCAGTTTAAAAAATCAAACCGGGCCTGTGCAAATGGAAATGTCTCTGCCGACCAATTGGTGAGCGCATAAATCTTATATTTATTACTCTCCTTTAACTGTTTAAAAATCTCGACGGTGCCATGAAAAGGTTCACCCAGCATTTCTATCCACCGGCCATAAAACGCCCTGATATTGGCCTCATGCTCCGGAAACCGGGCTACCAGCAAATCGGTACCCTCTTGTAACGAGCGGCCGGCATCCTGTTCTTCGTTCCAGTCGGAAGTACAAACATTGGCCAGAAAATCGTGCATTTCCTGCTCGTCATCAAATATGGTTTTGTAAACGTAGTGCGGGTTCCAGTCTATCAAAACTGCGCCAAGGTCGAATATGATGGTGTTGATCATTTCTTATCAGTATGCTCGTAAATTTTTGCATCGGTTACCACTGAATCTTTAAGGGATAGGACAAGCTGTTTAACATAGTGTGGTTTTCCGGGCTTCCTTAGTTCCTCAATTTCGTAAATCATCTGGCTTTTATTGCTTTGCTGCGGGCGGTGCAACAGGTGGATCACCTCCTGGTATTTTAACCCTTTGAGTTTGTAATTTTGCAGTAAATCGTCAACCATACCATCGCGGTAGCTAAATGTAAGGCCATCGCCGTCGTTCCAGTCGTCCCGGTTAAATTTAGAATGACTTTTACAGGCCGCAAACGACAGCGTAATCAAACAAAAAAGAATGATGTTTTTTTTGTTGCGCATTGAAGTATTTTTCACAGATCAAATATAACTACGAATAGTAAAATTGACGAATGAATAACAAGACTTCCGAAGTTTATAGCATCGGAAGTCTAAGCGCTTATTATTTAGCGTTCAGCAAATAGCCTTTAAAGTCTTCAAAATCCTTGCTAATAGATATAGCCAATTTTGTTTTAGATTGCAGTTCTTTTACCTGCGCCGGCACATCAATTTTAGCAGCTATTTCATCGCTAAAAACATCTGGAAATTTGCATGGGTGAGCGGTTGATAAAAATACGCCTGCGGTATCTGCACTGGCGTGATCATGCTGATAATCTGTCAAGGCCTGCCAGGCAATAGCGGTATGCGGACAAACCACATAATTATAAGTATCAAATACCCAATTGATGGCTTTTATGGTTTCCTCATCGTTGTAAGTGAAGCCAATCACCAATTTCTTCAGCTCATCCATATCTGTTTTAAACAGATCGGCAATGCGCACCCAATTGCTTGGGTTGCCCACGTCCATGGCATTTGACAAGGTTGCCACCGATGGTTTTGGCTGATAAATGCCTGTTTTTAAAAATTCGGGGACGGTATCATTAGCGTTTGTAGCTGCAATAAACTTTTCAACAGGTAAGCCCATTTTCCAGGCTAACAAACCGGCACCGATATTGCCAAAGTTTCCACTGGGTACCGAGAAGATTACTTTTTTAACACCCTGCCTTAGCAACTGCGCGTAAGCGTTAAAGTAGTAAAAGGTTTGCGGTACCAAACGGGCAATGTTAATAGAGTTGGCCGATGTCAGGCGGAATTTTTCGTTCAGTTCGGCATCGGTAAACGCTTGTTTAACCAAAGCCTGGCAATCATCAAACGTACCATCAACTTCAAGGGCGCGAATATTTTGTCCGTTTGTGGTTAATTGTTGTTCCTGCACACCGCTTACTTTGCCCTTGGGATAAAGAATAGTAACCCTTGTATTTGGAACGCCTAAAAAGCCCAGGGCAACGGCACCGCCGGTATCGCCGCTTGTTGCAACTAATACATCCAGCTGTTTTTCGCCTTCCTCTAAAAAGTAGCTCATTACACGGCTCATGAAGCGGGCGCCAAAATCTTTAAAGGCCAGTGATGGCCCGTGGAAAAGTTCCAGCACGTGTACGTTATCATCCAGCTTTACAACCGGCGCATCAAAGTTTATAGCGTCATCTATCAAAGCTTTCAAATCATCAGCCGGCATCGCATCGCCTAAAAGGTTTTTAGCTACTTCAAAAGCAATTTCGGGCAGGGTATACTTATCCAGGTTATTGATAAAATCGTCGCTCAAACGCGGGATGCTAATGGGCATGTATAAACCTTTATCCTGCGGCATACTGTTAAAAACTGCATCTTTAAAAGATACTTCTGATTGAATATTATTGGTACTGTAGAGTTTCATTTTGATTTGGGAATTCGGATGTTCGATTTCGGATTTGTTTTTTTCTCCCGTCATTGCGAGGTACGAAGCAATCTCTTTAGGACTGGCTGTATACCAAGCTTATTCGCCCGACATCTCGGGGATTGCTTCGTACCTCGCAATGACGGGTGAGTTTTTGACTTTTGAATTTTTACTTTTGACTTAAAGAACCCTCGGCCCGGCATCATTTATAGTTGATACGTAGCCATTAGAGCCTATTTTTAAACCGGTTAAATGTTTTTGTAGTTTTTGGGTTATCCGATGCGCTGTATCCTCATCTTTTGTGAAGGCAAAAACAGAGGGGCCAGAGCCGGAGATACCAAAGCTCACCGCGCCTAATTCCATCGCCATTTCGCGCATTTTATAAAAATCAGGTATCAGCATGGAACGTACCGGTTCAACCAATACATCCTTCATACTGCGGCCCATCAGGTCAATATCATTCATAAACAAGCCGCTTACCAGCCCTGCAATATTACCCCATTGGGTTACGGCATCTTTCATCTGGATATTTTTGCGGATTATCTGGCGGGCTTCTCTTGTTGGTACATCTACATCAGGGAACACAATGGCACACCACAAGCCTGCCGGATGCGGCAAACGCACTACATCCAAAGGTTCGTAACTGCGGATAAGTACAAAACCGCCCAACAATGCCGGGGCAACATTATCTGCATGGCCATGGCCGCAAGCCATCTCTTCGCCCTTCATAGCGAATGGCAGCAATTTTGCAGGATCGCTATCATCGCCTAACAAGGTTTTAATAGCAAACAAACCGGCAACCGTACTGGCCGAGCTTGAACCCAAGCCGCTACCTATCGGCATTTTTTTATGCAGTTCAATATCCAATCCAACATCGGTACGGCCAACGCTTTGCAAATAATGCTGAACGCTCACACTCACTGTGTTTTTTGCAGGATTCATCGGCAACCTACCGTCATCGCCGGTAATTTTGCTTATAGTGATGCCTGGCTTATTGGTCATCCGCATAATCACTTCGTCACCGGGCTCGTTAACGGCAAAGCCCAGCACATCAAAGCCGCAAACTACGTTGGCAACCGTTGCCGGGGCAAAAACGTGTACGCCCCCCCCGCCCCCTGAAGGGGGAGCCAAAGAGGGTTTAGTTGTTTCGAATGTCTTATTATCTTCCATATAAATTTATCAAACTATAGTTCCCCCTTCAGGGGGTTAGGGGGCTTAAGGGACTGTGCTTTAATTCGCTCCCAAATTTATCAAATCAGCAAATACACCTGCAGCGGTTACTTCTGCGCCTGCTCCGGGGCCTTTTACTACCAGCGGGCGTTCTTTGTACCTATCGGTAGTAAACGATATGATATTATCGCTGCCCGATAACATGTAAAACGGATGGTTTTCATCAACCATTTGCAGGGTGATGGTTACTTTACCATTTTCCAGCTTGCCAATGTAGCGCAGTACTTTACCGTCTTTTTCGGCCTGTTCTTTAAGTTTTGCAAAGTGGGCGTCTTCTGTTTTAAGGGTAGCATAAAAATCATCTACCGATTTTGCTTCAAGGCTGGCTTTCGGCAATACGCTTTCAATATCAACGTCGGCTTCTTCCATCGCATAACCTGCATCGCGGGCAAGGATGAGCATTTTGCGCATAAAATCCTTCCCGCTCAAATCGTCGCGCGGATCTGGTTCGGTATATCCTTTTTCCTGTGCCTCTTTCACCACATCGTGAAAGTTGGCATCGCCCTTAAAGTTATTAAAGATGAACGATATGGTTCCTGATAAAATAGCTTCAATACGTTGTACCCTATCGCCGCTGTTCATCAGGTTTTTTAGTGTGTTGATGATAGGCAGGCCTGCACCTACGTTGGTTTCGTAAAAGAAATCGACCCCATGGCGGCGGGCGGTATCTTTAAAAGTACGGTATTGCTCGTAACTGCCCGAGTTACCTATTTTATTACAGGTAATTACCGAGATATTGGCTTTAAAAACATCCTCGTAAAACTCAATTGGCTTAGGACTGGCGGTATTGTCAATAAACACACAGTTGGGCAGGTTCATGGCCTTCATCCTGGCAATAAACTCTTTCAAATCGGCGCTGTATGGTGATGCCTCTATGTCATTTTGCCAGGTATCTAAAGAGATACCATCGCTGTTAAAAGTCATTTTACGGGTATTGCTGATGCCGGCAACTTTTACCTGGATGCCGTTATTATCTTTCAGATAATCGGTATGGGCATTTAGCTGGGCAAACAAGGTTTTACCAATGTTGCCTGTACCTAAACAGAAAGCATGAAGCGTTTTGGTTAGTTGTACAAAGAAAGCATCATGCACTGCGTTTAGTGCCTTTGAAAGATCCTGGGCCGAAATGATTACCGAGATATTGTACTCTGACGAACCCTGAGCTATAGCCCTCACGTTAACTCCGTTACGACCCAGTGCATGGAACAACTTACCCGACATGCCCGGCGTCTGTTTCATATTTTCGCCCACAACAGCCAGTATGGCCAGATTTTTTTCGATAACCAGGTGTTCCAGCTTTTTGGCCAGCAGCTCCAGTTCAAACTCCTGTTCTATCAGTTGTTTGGCCTTTTCGGTATCCTGTGGTTGTACCGCAAAGGTGATACTGTGCTCTGACGACGATTGGGTAATCAAGATGATATTGATTTGCTCCCGGGCCAACAACGAGAATAAACGACCGCTAAAACCCGATTTACCAACCATGCCGCTACCCTCTAAATTAAGGATACTGATATTGTTTATAGACGAAATGCCCTTGATAGGCAGGCTTGACGCCTTACAATCATGACGGATCACGGTACCTTCAAATTCCGGCTCGAAAGTGTTTTTGATAACAATAGGTATCTTTTTCAGGAAAGCGGGGATCATAGTTGGCGGATAGATCACTTTGGCACCGAAGTAAGAAAGCTCCATGGCTTCGGTATAGGTAAGCTCGGTTAATGAAAATGCTTTTTTAACCATGCGCGGATCAGCGGTCATCATACCGTTTACATCCGTCCATATCTGGATCTCTTTGGCGTTAAGCGCCGCGCCGAAAATAGCAGCTGTGTAATCAGAGCCGCCGCGGCCTAATGTGGTTGTTTGGCCGGCATCGTTGCCTGCAATAAAACCGGTAACAAACAATATTTTATCTTTATTTTCCTGGTGTAACGTTTTAATAAGCAGCTCTGTCAGCTCTGTATTTACCTTGGCATTGCCAAAAGCGCTGTCGGTTTTAATTACATCTGCAGCATCAACATACAATACATCTTTAAAATGCTGGGCGGCAATTTTACTCACCATAATGGTCGAGCAGCGTTCGCCAAAGCTAAGCACCTGGTCGCGGGTTTTGGGGGTAAGCTCGCGCAGGGTTAGTACGCCCTGCAGTAATTCCTCTAACTGGTTAAAGTGAATTTTTAAGCGGGTGAAGGCCGGGTTTTGGTTTTGCACATCGAGCAGTGTTTTTACTACATCAAAGTGACGTCTTTCCAGTTCGGCCAGTTGAGCGGTAAACTCTTTACCATTGGCGGCATCTTCGGCCATCGAGGCCAGCAGGTTGGTTACCCCGCCCATCGCCGATAATACAACAACCGGCTTAACTTCATTTTTTACTTCGCCTTTTAATATGTTTAAAAGCGTTTGGATACTTGCGGCGGAACCTACGGATGTGCCGCCGAATTTTAAAACTTTCATTGTGTGTTTTTAGCAATATAAATAATAAAAAAGCCTTCCTCGTTTTTGGAGGAAGGCTTCATTTGGTTTCTTTTGTTTATGTTTTACACCATACGATTATCTTCCTCCGAGTTTTATGCCGGTGGTAATAATTGTTGTAATAATGGTGTTGTTAATTGTCATACTTATAATGTCGACAAAGTAAATAGATATTTTTATAATAAGCAAGCTTTATTTTACTTTTTTAAAAACTCATGCCTCATTAACAGCATTATGCAGGACAAACGCATTTAATTGGGTTAACATAACTTAACATATTTCAGGTAAAATACTTACAAGCGGTTGACAATCAATGTTTTATATTTTACCATGGTTAACACTAAACTGATTGCGCAATTTAGCCGCGTCCAAATATTTGTGCCTGGTGTTGGCCAATACAAGTCACTTGGGTACCTCTGTCATTTAACCAGGATCGGGCAACAAAAACAAGGTATCGCTTGATTACTCATTTCCCCACATCATAAGCTTATTCTTAAATAACAGCTTTTCGCCGTTAACTATTTAGATGCATTTACCCCGCAGCATTATGGCATTAATGGTGATATAAGCATAGTATTTGTTACTTTTGAACCTTAATTACTATGCAGGGATTACTCATAAAATCAACTGGAAGCTGGTACCAGGTGCAAACACCCGATGGCCAACGGATTGATTGCCGGATAAAAGGAAAATTCAGGATGCAAGGCATCACCACAACCAACCCCGTGGCCGTGGGCGATGTAGTGGAGTTTGAAATGGAACCCGATCAGGAAAGCGGGGTAATTACCAAACTGCACCAGCGTAAAAACTATATTATCCGCAAAGCTATTAACCTGAGCAAGCAGGCCCAGATTATTGCTGCCAACCTCGATCAGGCCTTATTGGTTGTTACTTTGGCCTCGCCACGCACTTCATTGGGTTTTATCGACCGTTTTTTGGTTACTGCCGAGGCTTATGATATCCCCGCCCGATTGATATTTAACAAAGTAGATTTGTTTAGCGACGAAGGCCTTGAGATACTTGCCGACCTGAAAGCCGTTTACGAAAAAATTGGATACCCCTGCTTTGAAGTATCGGCATTGGAGGGCACCAACATTGACAAAGTACAGGAACTTTTAAAAGATAAGGTAACCCTGTTTTCGGGCCACTCCGGCGTAGGTAAATCAAGCCTGATTAATGCCCTGTTACCCAACCTTGACCTGCGTACCCACATGGTATCTGAGTGGAGCGACAAAGGCATGCACACCACCACTTTTGCCGAAATGTTTGAACTGCCCCAGGGCGGCTTTATTATCGACACCCCCGGCATCCGCGAATTAGGTGTTATCGACATAGAAAAAAACGAACTAAGTCACTTTTTCCCGGAGATGCGTTCCCGCATGAACCAATGCCGCTTTAACAATTGCCGCCATATTAATGAACCCGGCTGCGCTGTGCTGGAAGCTTTGGAAGAGAGCGATATTGAACTATCACGCTATGAAAGCTATTTGAGCATTTATAATGGGAATGATACGAGGGCTTAAAAGAAGAGTCAAGACGTTAGAATCAAGAGTCGAGACAAAAGTTACGGCTTACAGCTCGCTGCTTTAACAAGGATATCAACTATCAATTGTTTATTAGGTAAATATTTATTGGTTAAAAACAAGCCGCCTATACCCGTGCCTGGATTAAAGAACAGAAATGTGCCAACGCCGGGATCGTCACCATCATGGCCAATAGTTCCGTTGGTATACAAATTCCAAAAGATGCCTTTATTTCTGTAGGTTAAATTGATGTTTTTGGGTGGATGTTCTTTGGAGAATTGGGGCGCGAACATAGTTTTAAAAGAAACAGGATCCAATAAAGTTTTGTCGCCGTGGTATCCGTTGATCATCGCCATCAGGTATTTGCTTAAATCGGCGGCTGATGTTTTTAGTCCGCCATCGGGATAGGTAAGCAGATCATACAGGGGAAAACACCGGCTTTGATCGTAATAAAGCCGGGCAAGGTCTTTTAAATTTACTGAACTTACCGACCACCCCGAATGCGCCATTTTTAGCGGAGCTAAAATATATTTACTGGTAAAATCGGCATAAGATAATCCCGACTTAATTTCGATGAGGTAAGCTACCAATGCCGACCCAACGTTACTATAAGTCGAGGCGCCACCAGCCAGCCCCTGGCCAAAGTTTGCCTTGCTATAATACTTACCATCCTGCGCCAGGTAGTTATAAAAAAAGCTTTTCATGGTGGTATCCTTCACCTTGCCTCCAAAACCTAATTGCTGCAGCAGGCCGAAAGCTGTGCTATCGTACGAACGTAGCTTAGGATAGAATTTGTAGGAGTTGGAGTAAATTTCGGGGTTATCAATAATCCCCGACGTATGGTTGGCTAATTCCCTTATGGTTATTTTACTATCCGGCTGGTTGGGGTTAACCACTTTAAAAGGTAAAATTTCATTGATATCAGTTTCGAGCGTAAAGTATTTAAGTTCGATAGCCTTCATCAAGGCAACTGCTATCACCGTTTTACTAACCGACCCTATATTTTGAACGGTGCTTGTAGTATAAGGAACTTTGCCGCCCACATCGGCGTAGCCAAAGTTTTTTTGATAAATCACTTTATGTGCATTAACCAAAACAACGCTTAGACCTGGCAGGCTGTCTTTTAAAAAAGCAGCTTTTAAGTTGTAAGTAAGCGAATCGGCTTTAAATTGGGCGTTGACTTTATTAAGGGTTACCCCGAGTGTAACACAGATAATTAAACTATTGATAACAATTTTTCTGATCATAATATGCCCCCGCCTTAAAAGCAACAATCAATGAAAAGGAATGAAATTTTATTAAGTCATTAAGAATCTTATCCGCACTTTTTTCTGGACTTATCCCTCCAAAGCCGCCTTAAAATCTTCCACCAAATCGTCCAAATCTTCGATACCTACCGATAATCGGATCATGCTTTCGGGGATGCCCATTTCGGCACGGCGCTCGGCACCAAGCTCAAAAAATATGGTTTGGGCTACCGGGATAGCCAGGGTACGGGTATCGCCCAGGTTGCTTGATTTTACTACCAGCTGCAATTTATTTAAAAATGCAAGGCAATCAATACTGTCGTCCAGTTCGATGCTCATCAGTCCGCCAAATTTGGCAAATAACTTACCGGCGCGCTCATGCTGGGGGTGATTTTCCAGGCCCGGATAAAATACTTTTTTAATTTTTGGATGGCTTTCAAAATAGGTAGCCAGGGCAAACGCATTGTTGCAGGCACGCTCTAACCGAAGAGCCAACGTTTCCGAACCTACAGATATAGAATGCGCCGCCTCGGGCGATAAGGTGCCGCCTGCGTCGCGCAGCCCTCTTTTGCGGATTTGTGTCAATCCTAATGTTTCGGGTTTCACCTGGGCTTTAAAAACAGGCGAAATATTGGGATATATACTCCAGTTAAACAAGCCCGTATCGGTAACACTGCCACCTAACGCATTGCCGTGACCGCCAATGTATTTAGTTAGCGAGTTGATGACCAGGCCTGCCTTTACGTCAATTGGATTAAACAGGTATGGCGACGTCATGGTGTTATCTACCACATATAAAATTCCTTTTTCGCTGCAAAGTGTACCAATGCCCTCCAAATCTGCAATTTGGGTGGCCGGGTTGGCAATGGTTTCAACAAAAACCAGTTTGGTATTTTCTTTTATTTCGGCGCGAACGTTTTCAACATCTGTAGCGTCAACAAAGGTAATATCCAAACCTAGGTCGATATACGTTTGAAAAATACTGCGGCTGTTGCCAAATAAAAACGAACTGGCTACTATATGATCTGTATGTTTTATCAATGCCATAATGGTGGCCGAAATAGCCGCCATTCCGGTAGAGAACGCGATAGAAGATAAACCCTTTTCCATTTGGGTTACTTTATACTCCAATGCGGTAACCGTAGGGTTTCCCTGGCGTGAATAAGCGTAACCTTTCTTTTTGTTCTGAAAAATATCAACCAAATCCTGCACATCCTCGTGCCCGTAAGTAACCGAAGTATGGATTGGTTTATGTAAAGACCCATGCTCTGGCTTGCCCAGGCGGTCGGCATGTAATAGGGTAGTTGTAAAGCCTCTTTTAGTAGTCATTGTGAACCTATCAGTAAAAAAAATAATAGCGGTTGCGAACTTAAGGATTTTTATGCACACGAATTTCACGAATTGAATCGAATTGACACGAATCTTATTAACACGAATTTCACAGACGGTGGCGAATTGACACAAATCTGATTGGAGAAGAATTTTACTAACACGAACCTTACGATCGGGCGAATTCGTATGGATGTGGGTTGCAGGGTTTCCGGTAAAATGAGCTGACAGGTTTTATTCGCAGTTAATTCGTGAAATTCGATTCAATTCGTGAAATTCGTGTGCATATGAGAGCAGTATTACAACGGGTAACCGAAGCAAGTTGCAAAGTTGATGGTGAAATAACCGGGCAAATTGGTGCCGGCTTCTTGGTATTGCTGGGAATTGAAGACGCCGACACCGAGGAGGACCTGAACTGGCTGGCCAATAAAATTGCAGGCATGCGCGTTTTTGGCGATGAGAACGGCCTGATGAATAAAGCACTCGCCGATATCAATGGCGACATATTGCTGATATCGCAATTCACCTTATTTGCCCAAACAAAAAAGGGAAACCGGCCATCATTTATCCGGGCGGCAAAACCCGATAAGGCAATACCGATGTACGAGCAAATGATCAAAACGTTGCAAACAATCACCGGTAAAAAAATAGCTACCGGCATTTTTGGAGCCGATATGAAAATTAGTTTATTGAATGATGGCCCGGTAACCATTGTGATGGATACCAGGGACAGAGACAATCATTAATTGCACACCAATTTTTCTAATTTTATCGAATTTCACGAATGGAATAAACACGAATTTTCACAGATTTAGGCGAATTTCACGGATTTATTTATCGCCGGGTTAGTGAAAATTAGATTCAATTAGTGAAAATCGTGTATAATAGTAAAATCGTGTCCTTTTCATTTTTATGACTGATATTTTATTCAAAGAGGAATCCTACAAAATAATTGGCGCTTGTTTTGAAGTTCATAAGATATTGGGGCATGGCTTTAAGGAGGTTGTTTATAAAGATGCCCTGGAGTTTGAGTTTAAACGGTTAGGTCTTCCATTCGAGAAAGAGAAACCATATTCCATTTTCTACAAAGAGCAAAAACTCAAACACTTTTTTGTTGCAGATTTTGTATTATATAACACGATCATTCTTGAAATAAAAACGGGAAATTATATTGGCGATCCCTATATTAAACAAACACTTAACTATTTAAAAGCCTCGGGCCTGAGATTAGGTATTGTAATAAATTTCGGCGCGCCCTCGGTAGAATATCAAAGAGTAATCATATAATTATTCCTATTCGAAAAAATTCGCCCAAAAGCATTCGGGGTAATTCGCCACATTCGTGAAATTCGTGTTTCATAACCTCCGCGACAATTCGATTTAATTCGTGAAATTCGTGTTTATTTAAATTCGTGTTATGGAAATTAAAGAAGCGCAGCATCTGGTAGATAAGTGGATAAATACCACGGGCATCCGGTATTTTAATGAGTTAACCAATACTGCCATTTTGATGGAGGAGGTGGGCGAAGTAGCCCGCATTATGGCGAGGCAGTATGGCGAACAATCATTTAAAAAATCGGATACAGAGGTTAACCTGGCAGATGAAATGGCGGATGTGCTTTTTGTGCTGATATGCCTGGCTAACCAAACCGGTATCGACCTCACGGATGCACTGGAAAAGAATATGGAAAAGAAAAGCATCCGTGACGCCGACCGGCATAAGAATAACGAGAAGTTAAAATAGCGATTGCCGAATTATATATTTATTTTTACTATTTAACGGAATTAAATTTGTCAAATCCTGAATTTTAAATACTTTAATAAGGAAATTGTCGTTAAATCTCAAACCCAAGCTTCCTTATTATGAAAAATTATATTATCGCATTTACCTTATTGTTTGCGCTCTGTGCATGCAGAAATAAAAATGAAGCATCAAAAGTGCAGGTTGCGGATGTTATGCTGGCACCGCCGCCGATGGTAGAAGAAAAAAGTATTGGCAGCGCAAATTCTTTAGCTAAATCAACCGCAGATAAAACCGTATCACCTCAAAAAGAAACGATAGATACTTCAAAAAAGATCATTAAGGAAGGCGAGATCCGTTTCCATACCGGCAACCTTAACGCTGCAAAACAAAAAATAGTAAATTCATTACAAAGCCTTGGCGGTTATGTAGCCGAAGAAACAGAAACCAACGGCGGCGACAACAGCCAGAAAGAGTTTGATTTAAAGGTTCGCGTACCCTCAAAAAATTTCGACAGGTTCCTGGATGCGTTGCAAGCAAGCGGGGATAGCATCGACACTAAAAACATCCGCAGGAAAGATGTTACTTCGGATTTTATCGACATAGCAACCCGGCTAAAAAACAAACAGTTACTGGAAAGCAGATACCTAGACTTGCTAAGAAGGGCTACAAAAACAAGCGACTTATTGGAGATAGAGGACAAGATAGCCGAAATACGCACGGATATTGAATCGACCCAGGGGCAGCTAAATTATATGACCCGCCAGGTTGCTTTCAGTTCGCTCGATATCACCTTTTACAATAAACATGGCGAACGTACAACTAACGAAAATGGCTTTAGCTACCGGTTTAAGCAGGCAATAACCCAAAGCTGGGATATTGTACAAGACTTGTTTTTTACCGTAATAACACTTTGGCCGGTTTTGGTTATAGTATTAATAGGGTTTTGGTGGTTCAGAAGATGGGCAAGAAAAAGAAAACTGGAGAAGGATGCTGAATAAAAGCGCGCTGATAGCCTGCTAATTTTATTGCTGTAATTTAACCAGCCGCTCCCCATCCAAAACCGGGATAGCCGTAGTAATATCTACCTGCAAACAAAAATCGATGTCCTTTTGGATGCCTAATTTTTTAAGCCGCTCGCCGTGGGATGTCTTTTTAAGGTAATCGTTAATATCATGCTTACCCAACTGGTACAAATCATTGGCGGCCAGCGCGGCATCGTCCAAAACATAGCCATCGGTTTTTAACTGATCAATTACAGCGCCGGCAAAAAGGGTATCCTCCAGGTTAAAATTGTTTTTCCACCCGGCACATACCAGCAGCACGTTTTCGTTTTGCGTTTTAAGCCAGTTGCTTAACGCAGTAAGGTTTAGGAACGATCCTATCACAATTTTTTTAGCTGCGCGGGATAAATGCAGCGCGTGGGTGCCGTTTGTGGTGGTAAGCACCACTGTTTTACCGGCCACCTTTTCGGCAGTGTATGAAAATGGCGAATTCCCAAAATCAAAACCCTCAACTACTTTCCCGTCGCGCTCTGCTGCCAAAAGGTAATCCAGCCCTTTCTCTCTATACGCGGAACACTCCTCAACCTGTGATACCGGGATAATAGCCTCAGCACCGTTTTCAATACCATAACATATAGATGATGTTGCCCTGAAAATATCAATAACCACTACAATGTATTCTTCCACATTAAAAAGTGGCAGCAAAGCTGGGGTAAGGCAAACGTGTGCCCCCCGGCCCCCTGAAGGGGGAGTTTTGTGATCGGTATTTTCAGACATTTGTTTAATAATAATTTCGAGTTGCAAACTCTCGTTCCCCCTTCAGGGGGTTAGGGGGCTTTATAAAAGGGCGGCTTTACAATTTTAGCCTTGATTTTATTATCGCGGATGCTGATGAATATCTCTGTACCTTCTTTAGCGAAAGCATTGTCAACATAACCCATACCAATGGCTTTTTGCAGCGATGGCGATTGTGTGCCCGATGTTACTTTGCCTACGTTATTGCCATCGGCATCAACAATGGGGTAATCATGGCGCGGGATACCGCGGTCTATCATTTCAAAACCAACCAGCTTTTTGCTTACGCCTGCTTGTTTTTGTTGCTGCAAAGCCTCGGCATTGGTAAATTCCTTGTTGAATTTGGTTACCCAGCCAAGGCCGGCCTCTAATGGCGATGTGGTATCGTCAATATCGTTCCCGTACAGGCAAAAGCCCATTTCTAAACGCAAGGTATCGCGGGCCCCCAGGCCAATTGGCTTTATACCAAATGGCTCCCCGGCTTTAAAAATTGCATTCCAGATTTGTTCTGCGTACTGGTTATCAAAATAAATTTCAAACCCGCCTGCGCCGGTGTAACCTGTAGCCGAAATAAGCACATTGTCAACACCTGCAAAAGTTCCTTTTTTAAAGGTGTAGTATTCCATGGATACCAGGTCAACATCGGTAAGGCTTTGTAGTGCTTCAGCAGCTTTGGGCCCCTGGATGGCCAGCAATGATGTACGGTCAGATATGTTTTTCATATCAACACCCCTGGTATTGTATTTGGAGATCCAGTCCCAGTCTTTATCAATATTTGATGCGTTAACTACCAGCATGTAGGTTTTCTCGTCAATACGGTAAACCAACAAATCGTCAACAATGCCACCATCCTCGTTTGGCAGGCAGGAGTATTGCACTTTGCCATCGTATAATTTGGCAGCATCGTTACTTGTAACCCGTTGGATAAGGTCAAGCGCATTGTCGCCTTTTAAAATAAATTCGCCCATATGGCTTACATCAAACACACCTACCGCCTTGCGTACGGTTTCGTGTTCGGCGTTAATACCCACGTATTGCACGGGCATATTGTAGCCGGCAAAAGGCACCATTTTGGCACCAGCTTTTATATGTACATCGGTTAAAGCAGTATTCTTCATGCGGTCAGTTCAATCAGCCGCAAAGGTAATTATTTTGAAGAGAAAATGAGCCCCATTTGTAATGCCCGCGCCAGGGCTAATGATACTTTTTAAGCTGCTGCTTATGCAGAGAGTACGGGCGGAGCGCTCAGCCTTTTATAAAATTCAACCAAATCTTTTGCTACTTTATTCACATCGTGCTGCTGCTCAACCAATTTACGTGCATTAAGACCTACGTTTTTGCAAAACTCTTCATCGGATATACAACGTTCAATAGCATGGTAAAACTCCCGCTGATCATTGGCTATCATAATATTGGTGCCGTTGCTAAAGTTTATACCTTCGGCCCCCAGGGCGGTAGATATGATACATTTTTGCATAGCCATTCCCTCAACAATTTTTACCCGCATACCACCGCTTGATAAAAGCGGCACAATCATAATGGCTTTACTGTTTACAAAATCAAAGGCGTCATCAACTTCGCCCTGGATAAATATTTTACCCATTACCTCGTAGTCGTCAAAACGCTCGGGAATATTATGCCCGGCCACGTAAAATTTAACACGCAGGTCCCCTTCTGTCAGGTCTTTATGAAAATTATTAATAAACCATTCTATCCCTTCGCGGTTAGGCAGCCAATCCAGCGAACCCAGGAAAAACAAACTCGGGAATTCTGTTTTACTAAAGTCGGGCCGGTAGCGGGTAAGGTCAATTCCAACAGGGAAAATCTCTACCGGAATGGTAGCGCCATATGACAGCACGGTTTTTTTATCCTCAGCGGTAAATACCGCTATTGCATCAAACTTATTAAGCTGTTGTAATTCGTAATCTTTAATCCGCCGGGCAACCATGCGCAAATATCCCCTTTTCAGCAGGTCGCTCTTTTGATGCGCAAGCCTTTCATAAACCTGGTGTTCAATATTATGCGACCGGTAAATAAGTTTGGCTTTTGATACCTTGCGGACAGCTGTCAGGTAGGGGGTAACAAACAAACCCTCAAACTGGATAATATCATACGCATTTTGCTTCAGCTCACGGATAAGCAGCTTTTCAAACTCGGCATCGTAATACCTATCAACATTGTTTGATTTTTTGCGAAACAGGTTCACGGCAGCATCAACCATAGATATGTTGATGTTGATTTTAAACGAGGTGTAATTTATTTTATCTTCCAGCTCGTCCTTTTCGTGATAACTGCTGTTATACTTTTGCGCATTTAATGCCACCAGCGACACATCATGCCCCAATGCAATTAATCCTTTTATGGTATTGCACACCACAATAGCATATCCGCCATTTTGCGGAAATGGCACACGATGTGTTAAAATAAGGATCTTCAAATGATTGATGGGTTTGTCACAAAAATACCAACCAGAAAGGGGTTATCAAAACATCTAACCAAAGTATCTTTAAAAAATACTTAGCTGCGGGTCGGTCACCCTGAAAGTTTTACGATGGTATGGCGTAAACCCAATTTTCATAACGGTTTCGCGGTGTTTTATTGTTGGATAGCCTTTATTGGTGTGCCAGTCGTATTCGGGATGTTCGGCCGCAATTTTCAACATATAATCATCACGATAGGTTTTGGCCAATATTGATGCTGCCGCAATACTGAAATATTTACCATCGCCCTGAATAATGCATTCATGCGGAACGTTTGGATATTTTTTAAACCGGTTACCGTCGATAATTAAAAACTGTGGCGCTATTTGAAGTTTTTCAATAGCGCGATGCATAGCCAGGAAAGATGCGTTTAGAATGTTGATCTCGTCAATCTCAAAATTATCAACCGATGCCACAGCATAGGCAATAGCCCTTTCTTCAATCTCTGCCCGTAACCGATACCGTATTTCTTCGGATAGCTGCTTGGAATCGTTCAGTAAATCGTGATCAAAATCATGAGGAAGAATAACCGCTGCGGCAAACACGGGCCCCGCAAGGCAACCGCGACCAGCTTCATCACATCCCGCCTCAATTAATTCGTACTGGTACCTTGCTGCTAACATGTTACAAAGATAGAATAAGTATCAAGTAGTTAGTATCAAGTATCAAGACCGAAGAATAGTTCATTAACACCATTAGACCGGAATTCGTGAAATTCGTGTTCAATTCGCGCCTATTCGTGTGTATTAAATTCGCCTCGATTCGTGAAATTCGTGTGTATTAAATTCGCTGCAATTCGCGCCTATTCGTGTATCTAAAATATCTTCAGCGTAAGCAGGGTGATATCGTCTATCGGTTTGCTTTTATGTCCAAGGCTCAGGTGGTCTAACAACAAATCGTTAAAATTATCGGGCGATAGGTTACCGTGGGCTTTTACAAACGAAAGCAGTTTATCTTCATTCCATACCTTAGTACTGGTTGATTCAAAGTCCATCAAACCATCGGTATAGTTTACAATAAGACTGCCTGGTTCAATATCAACCTCCCCTTCGTTTAAAAAAGGCAGGTCTTCAAAAACGCCAATCATCGTCGTTCCCAATTTTAGTGGTATAGCTTCCCCGTCAGCAAAAAGGATGGTCGGGTTATGCCCTGCATTTATATAATTCAGTTTGCGTTTCTTTTGGTTATAACGCGCCAGGAACAGGGTAATAAACCGTTCGCCCTTGGTGTTGTTAAGCACTATTTTATTAAGGCGGTCAATAATGTTGGTCAGGTCGTCTTCCACCGCGGCCCAGGCGTGCAGGCTGGCCTGAAAATTTGCCATCAGCAATGCCGCCGATATTCCTTTACCCGATACATCGGCAATACACCATAAAAACTCGCTCTCATTAAGGCGGATAAAGTCAAAGTAATCGCCCCCGATATTTTGATGGGGCAGGTATTTGGCGCCAACTTCTACTGCATTATCTTTATGAATCCTGAGCGGTATCAGCATATTCTGCACTTCAACGGCAAGCTCCATTTCGCGCTGAAAACGTTCTGATTGTAAACGCTCTTTAAATAATTTCTTATTCTCCAGCGCTACTATGATCACATTCATCAGCGTCTGGATAAAGTTAAGATCGTTGCTTAGCATCTCGCCCGATGTATCAAAATCGCCGATAAGCGCATAAGCCAGGGCCTTACTTTTGTGGTATATGGGAATAAAATAATTGTACTTGCGCAGGGTAACATCCTGGTGATCGGCTATCGCGACAGGCGATTTAACTTTGCTTAATTTATCACAAGCCCTGCTTAATGCCATGGCCGATTCCATTTCGCCGCCGTATTTAGAGATGCATATAAACTTATTTTCCTTTTCTATCAGAAAACGAAGCTTGCCAACCTGCAGGTAATTTTGCAGAATAACCTCCAGCATTTGTATAAGTATGGGGGTGGAAGTATTCTTATTAATGGCCCTGGTGATCTCCAATAAGGAATTCAACTCGGATTGCCGTTTAAGCAACAGCCTTATTAATTCGTCTTCGCCAGAACTATCGTCTTTGTATTGCATTTGTTTTTAGTCGCATGACTAAAGTAAAAAAAATATTTTCAAATGCGCGTACTTTGTGATTTTATATCGAAAGCATCACGTAAACCTACTGTAACCAGGTTAAAAGCATACACTAACAACATAATAGCCAGGCCGGGAGTAATAGCCAGAAAGGCCGAATCCATAACGATGTAGCCATAGTGCTCCTTAATCATGCCACCCCAGGTAGGCATCGGTGGCTGGGCCCCAAAACCCAGGAAGCTAAGCCCTGCTTCTAACAAAATAGCCGATGCGAAGTTTGACGATGCCAGCACCAGGATAGGCCCCGTTATGTTGGGCAAAATATGTTTGGTAATAATGCGCCTGTTATTAAAGCCAAGGGCGCGGGCTGCTTCTACATATTCAACCTGTTTCAGGCTCATTACCTGGCCGCGTACCAGCCGGGCTACCTCAACCCACATGGATAAGCCTACTGCAATAAATATTTGCCAAAGCCCTTTGCCCAATGCAAATGATATGGCAATAACCAGCAGCAACGCAGGCAACGACCATAATATGTTCATTATCCAGCTTAAAGCGCCGTCAATCCACCCGCCAAAATACCCCGCTACAGAACCAACGGCGACCCCTAAAAACATGCTGATTATCACCGACATTAGCCCTACTGCCAATGAAATTCGTGTACCCAGCAACAATCGGCTCAACAGGTCGCGCCCGTAAACGTCGGTACCCAGCCAAAAGGTCCTGGTAATTATTTGTTCGCCTTTAATTTTATCAGTAAAATTCTTGTATATCTCCGCCGTCTTTTCGCAGCTGAGCGTTGGGTTTAGCAGCACTTTATTAAAATGATATCGTGGTTTAATACCCGTTACCACTTCAAAAATATTATAGGCTTTTTGATCGGGCTTATCCTCATTGCCAATATATTCGCTTACGTGGATGGAATCCTGTTTAAAATAATACCCAGTAATAGGCACTTCCCTGTAAAAAGATGGCTGCCCAAAAAGCATCCTGTTAAAAAAGCTTATCGTATCTACCTGTTCGCTTTTACGCATAAGCAACATCATGAATTTGGCGCCAGGCTTTTTAATGCTCAATTGTATAGTCATGTTGTTGGCCTGCGGGGTGTTATCGGGCATTATTAAATACCCCAATATGGCCACTAACAGGGTTATCGTAATAAAAACAAGCCCGGCCATGGCAATTTTATTACGCTTAAATGCGTTCCAGGTACGTTTAGAGGGGGTAAGCTGGGCCAATAGTTAATAGTTCCGTTTGGCTAAATATCGCTTAAATAGATACAATAAGCAATCGGCATGAGTACAAATTACATTGATATTAAAAAGGAGTGGTGAGTTCTGAGTTTTGAGTGATAAGTTAACTTGGCGCGAGCGGTATTAATCTCTTATTAAATACCGGATATTCCATTTCGAATAATGAAGGAAAAACTTCGGTGTTGGATATTCGAAATTCCGTGTTCGATATTATTTTTATTGCTGCTTTTCCTATCTTAATTACATTGGAACCTACTTAACCTCCCGCCCTTTCCATTGGTACTTTTTATTGCTGCCTATTAAACCCATATAGGCCAGGTAAACAACGTGTACCGGTATGGTAATTATAAGCAGGCTAACCAGGTAGCTGCGCTTAAAAAACGAGGTAACAGGAATCAGGTAAATAGCCTCAAAAAAATATTTAAGTAAAAACTGCGCCAAAAAAAGCTTGAAAATATCGGCAAAAAACAATCCCAGGAAAAAATTCAATAGCAGGGAGATATTAAAAAGCCAGAAGATAAGAGCGACAAGAACAATCTTTTTATCCTTATATAAAGTAAATTTTGATGCCCAACGCTTACGCTGCTGCATAAATTCTTTTAAATTGGGCTTGGCATGAGTATATACTATGGCGTCTGTTTGTTTTATAAAACCAATGCGGCCGGGGTAGCGTACCGCCACTTTTTGCAATAATAATTCATCATCGCCCGATGCCAGCTGATCGATACCTTTAAACCCTCCTACTTCGTTAAATACATCTTTACGGTAGGCCATGTTGGCGCCATTACAGGTTGATGCCCTTCCGTTACCAATAAATGCCGCTCCAATACCAATTAAAAACGAGAACTCCAGCGTTTGCATCAGCTCAAATACCGATTTCTCCTGGAAAAATGTCACGGGAGCCGAAATAAGCACCGGGTTTTCGGTTTCGTAGTAAGTTACTATGGTTGATATCCACTTGCTGTTCATCCGGCAATCGGCATCGGTGGCTACCATTAGTTCGCCGGTTGATAATTGGATTGCCTCGGTTATGGCCTTTTTTTTATAGGAGTTTAATGGCTGGTTTTCATTGAGTTTTAACAGTGTAATGCCCTGGTCTGCAAAACTTCCGATAATTGCAGCAGTGTTATCTGTAGAGTGATCGTCAACAATAATTACCTCAAGCAAATGCCTGGGGTAATCCTGGGCCAAAATATCGCCTATGGTTAAATGGATAATTTCGGCTTCGTTACGGGCCGCTATAAGTATAGTAACCCGGGTATTAAAAGATGTTTTGTTTACCACTGTTGGGGGTTTTATATTAAACCACCCCTTTATGATATAAACTAAAAACAGCAGGTAAAAGGCTGTAAACAATAACGAGATTATACTAAGCGTTGCGATCAAAGAATTTGATTTTAAAAACAAATAAAGAACCTAAAATAGCAGGAATAAATAAATTTATAAGCCATATTGATGAAACACAGGAAATAACGGCCAGCTTTTGATCGGTTATGTACACAAAAAGGTGGGCGGCGGTAAACCCGCGCACGCCGATATCAAAAAGATCAAGCGATGGTAAGGCAGATGTTATAAAGAAAAATAACATTAACACCAGTAGCATGGGCCCAACCTGCATTTGCGGCACCACCATCTGAAAAATGAGGTAATACTGCGTGGTGAAAGTAATATACCTTAACAAACTAAAGCACATGATCCTGATCAGTTCATGTGTTTTATACCGGCCTAAAACCTCAAAAAAGCGATGGAATTTTCTGATAAATGCAATCCTGTCAAGAACATTAACTATCCATTTGATATGAAAGTAAATGATGAGCTGGACCAAAACCACAACGGCTGAAATGACAGCAAACCCCGCATAGCCCCAGGTTTTTTCATGAATAAAGTTTGCAATAAACCACACCATAGAGACAATGCCCAGCACATTGGTTATCAGCGCCTGGCTAAAGGAGCCCACAGCCATGGCGAAAATACCGGGGATACGCTTGCGGTTTGGCAAAAACATAACACGGCCACCATATTCGCCAATACGGTTTGGTGTGGTAACGGCCCAGGTAAGGCCACAAAAAACAGCTTCAACAGCTTCCCAAAGGGTAATGTTGATGAGGGCTTTGCTCACGTAGCGCCATTTTAAAGCTTCAAGGAACCAGTTAACAAACATCAACAATGATACTACCGACATAGTTACTATCACCCTGGTAGCGCTAATGCTTGAAACTAATAGTTCAAACTCCTTCAGGTCATTGTTTTTTTTAGAAAACTGCCTGTAAATAAACAATGCAGCTACTATAACTATGCCGGCTTTAAGCAGATAGGAAACTATTTTCTTGGTAGAAGTGGTCAAGTAGTTAAAATTTATGCAATGTTACGAAAAAATGAAGCAAGGATTAACTCGCCACCCAATAACGCAACTTTAGCATTTTTGTTTATTTTAACCTTGCTTTAAAAAACGCAATGGTATTGGCATAGGCATCTTTAGTTGCATCGCTGTTATAGGCCGGGTTGCTTGGGTTGGCAAAACCATGGTCGGCATCATACTGGTGCAGGTACAGTTTTTTGCCTGCAGCTTTCATATCATCATTAAACTTAGCCACTACTTTAGGGTTTATCCATTGGTCTTTATTAGCAAAATTGGCCAGCACATCGGCGTTTAGCGTTTTCAGTTTAGCCACATCCTGCTCGGGCATGCCATAGTACATAACACTGCCAACCAGTTGTTTGCCTGCAAGCAAGCCGGTTTGCAGGCTCCAGCCGCCACCAAAGCACCATCCAATGGTAGCAATATGTGCTTTAGCACCCGCATAAGCAATAGCGCCGTTGATGATGGCTTTGGCCCTATCTTCAACAACGGCCTGCATTAATTTACCGGCGTCTTTAGGGTCGGTGGCTACTTTGCCGTCATAAAGGTCAAGATCGATGATGTTTACATTGCCCAAATCATTATAAATTTTCTCCGATTCGCGTTTTACATAATCGTTCAGCCCCCACCATTCATGAATCACCAGTATATAGTTATTAGTAGGCTTTTGGGCTTTCAGCACATAAGCTGTGGCTGTTTTGCCATCGGGTGTTTTATAGGTAATATTTGTACCTATGCTGCTTTGAAAACGGATAGGCAGCGGTTTTAAATGTGCCATCCGGAACATTGGGTTTGAGGCCAGCATGGCAAAGCGCTGGGTTGATGAAGGGTTGGCACAGCAAACCACCTTTTTGTTTTGCGCAAAGGTGAGTGAGCCAAAAGCGATTAATAACGTAAATAAGGCTAATTTTTTCATGGGTTGAGTTTTGAGTTATTTTCAATAACAGTTACGTTGGCTAATTGATTTGCGTTGCCAACTCATTTTTAAATATCCCTGCTAAAACGGGACCGGGCTTTTGAGCCCTCCATTCCCGGGAACGTTAAATGGGGCTCGCTATCCCATCACTTTGTCCGGAGTTATCGGAAGCTCCCGTACCCGTTTTCCGCTGGCGTTGTATACTGCATTGGCTACCGCGGCGGCCATGCCTATGAGGGCTATCTCGGCCATGCCTTTGGCGCCCATCGGGTTAATGATGGGGTCGGGTTTGTTTACAAACAGGGCATCTATCTGCGGGATATCGGCATTTACAGGCACGTGATAATCGGCAAAGTTATTGTTGATATACCGGCCATACCGGTGATCAATAACCGATTCCTCCATCAAAGCCATCCCAATCCCTCCAATAGCACCGCCTATTACCTGGCTACGAGCCGTTTTAGGGCTGATAATGCGGCCGCAATCGGATACGCAAGCAACCTTGTCAATTTTAACAACACCGGTTGCAGCGTTCACCAAAACTTTTACAAAATGTACCGACCAGGAGTTCATGGCATATGTTTGCATTCCGTTACCCCCATCCGTCTCCGTAATAACGTCCAGCGAAGCCAGGTTGTGTTCCTTTAATATTTTTGCATAATCGGGGTTATCGGTGCCGCCATTGCCAATCAGTTTTTGAAACTTCTCTTTCAAATCGGCGCAGGCTTTATATACTGCCGAGCCAACACTGGCCGTTGTGGCCGATCCTCCCTGCGTGGGCGCGTTGGGTAATGATGAATCGCCCAACTCAAATTTTATCTTTTCGGCTGGCATGTTCATTTGCTCTGCTGCTATAAGCACCATGGCGGTACCTGTACCGGGGCCAATATCGCTTACTGCGCTTTGCAGCAATAAGGTCCCGTTGGCTTTCATAGTAGCTTTTATTGTTGCCCTATCCCTATAGGCTCCAAACATGCCGCCGCCCATGCCATAGCCAACATACCAGCCATGCTCTTTTACCATACCTGGTTCTTGCTTACGATTTTTCCATCCTATGTGATCGGCCCCCAGTTCGTACGCATCTTTCAAAAACTTGCTTGAGAATGGCTTGCCGCTATCAGGGTCTTTCTCGGCGTAATTGCGGATCCGCAATTCAACAGGATCTATTTTCAGCTGGTAAGATAGCTCATCCAGTGCCGACTCCAGCGCGAAAGAGCCGGTGGCTTCGCCAGGGCCGCGCATCCATGTGGGTGTTGCAATATCAAGCGGAACAATGTTGTATTTGGTATTTACATTGGGGCAGGCGTATAAATTCTGGCTTACGCCGGTAGGCCCTTCGGTAAAATTTTCGTACGATGAAGTTTGCCCGGCGGCTTCATGGGTAATACCGGTAAGCTTGCCATCGGCTGTAGCGCCTATGCCAATCTTTTGCCAGGTAAACGGGCGGTAACCTACTGATGTAAACATATCTGCACGGCTTAAAACCACCTTTACAGGCCTTTTTACCACTTTAGCAGCAAGTATGGCGGCCACTTCATGCGGCCAGGTACGCAAAGCGCTGCCAAATGCCCCGCCAACAAATTCCGAGTGCACCTGCACATTTTCTTTGGGGAGTTTAAACAGGCGAGCCAGATCTTGCTGGGTATCTTTAACGCCCTGGGTTTTATCCCAAACGCTTAATTTATCATCCGCATCCCAACGGGCAATAATAGCATGCAGCTCCATAGGGTTATGGGTTACCGTAGGCACAATATATTCCTGCTCCAGTTTAAACGGGGCAGTTTTCCAGGCATCTTCGGCACCACGCTTGTAAGCACCTTCGCCATGTGGAGGAAATCCTTTTTCTATGTTATCAGGCAGGCTGGTGATATGCTTTTCGGCCTGGTATGTTGCTTTTACCAATGATGCTGCAAACAGCGCGCGCTCAAAGGTATCTGCAACTACTACGGCAACGGGCTGCCCGTTGTAATATATTTTATCGTCATAAAAAATCTTTAACGCACCCTTACCGCCCGCTTTCTTGTCCTTTTCGGGCTGGTCGCCAGGTACTTTCGGAGCATTTAAATGGGAAAGTATGGCTAATACGCCGGGCGCTTTCAAAGCCGCTTTGGTATCAATGGCAGTAATGCTGCCTTTGGTAATGGCACTGCCTACCAGTACCCCATAAGCTAAACCCGCCGGTGCATATTCGGCCGAGTATTTTGCTGCACCGGTTACTTTTAGTCTTCCGTCTACCCGGCCCATGCCTTCTGTCGATGAGGGCATCGTTTTGATTGTCGCTGTTTTCATGGTGATGTTAAACTAAGCCTGCTGCATGTTTTAAAGCCTCGGTAATAGTAGCCGGCGCCAATTTTAATTTGAATGAATTATTGCCGTAACCTTTTGCCCCTTGCATAGCCAGCTGCGCCGCGTGGGCAAAACTCTCTTCGGTTGCGGGTTTGCCAACAAGTGATTTCTCAGCCTCAAAAAGCCGCCAGGGTTTATGCGCTACGCCGCCCATAGCCAGCCGGACATTTTTTATCAGCCCGTTATCTATTTCAAGCGCTACTGCTACAGAAACCAGCGCGAAGGCATATGATTGCCTGTCGCGGATTTTTAAATAGTAGCTGTTTTTGGCAAAGTTATTATCCGGTATTTCTACCCCAACAATCAGTTCATCTTTGGCCAAACGGTTATCCAGTTCAGGATGATCTCCCGGCAGGCGATGGAATTCGGTAAAAGGCAGGCGGCGCTCGCCTTTTTTTCCGGCTATAACTACTGTCGCATCCAGTGCAGCAAGGGCAACGCACATATCGCTGGGGTGTACAGCTATGCATTGTGGGCTTGCACCAAAAATAGCGTGCATCCGGTTAATGCCTTCCATTGCCCCGCAGCCGGTACCCGGCACACGTTTATTACAAGGCATGGTTGTATCATAAAAATACCCGCAACGGGTGCGCTGCATCATGTTACCGCCAACCGTTGCCATATTGCGCAGTTGCGGCGATGCCCCCGCTTTAAGCGCCATGGCCAAAAGCGGTTGGTTTTGGACTACCAAATTATTTTCAGATACCGCACTGTTGAGTGCAAGGGCGCCAATGTGAAGTCCGTTTTTAGTAATACCAATATTTTTTAACGGTAGCTGGTTTATATCAACCAGTTTATCCGGAGCAGTAACGCCCCGTTTCATCAGGTCTACCAGGTTTGTACCACCCGCTATAATCTTGCTGCCGGGTTTGCCCACAGCATCTAAAACTGCTTGCTGTGTTGCCGGCCTAACGTATTGAAACTGTTTCATACGGCCATCCCCCCGTCTTTTACTTCCTGTATGGCGTTTACTATATTAGGGTAAGCGCCGCAGCGGCAAATATTGCCGCTCATATATTCGCGTATTTCGTGTTCAGAGTTGGCGTGCCCCTCGCGGATACAGGCTACAGCCGACATGATTTGCCCCGGTGTACAATACCCGCACTGGAAACCATCGTGCTTTATAAAAGCCTCCTGCATAGGGTGCAGCTTATCGCCATTAGCAAGGCCTTCAATGGTGGTAATTTTTTTACCGTTCATCATGATGCCCAGGGTAAGGCAGGAGTTTACCCGTTGCCCGTCTACATGAACAGTACAGGCACCGCATTGGCCATGGTCGCAACCTTTTTTAGTGCCGGTCAGGTCGAGTTGCTCGCGCAAAATATCCAGCAGGGTTGATCGTGGCTCAACGGATAGGTTTTGCTGCCTGCCGTTTACCTGCATTTTTAAAGGCATTTTTTCAAAAACCGCGGCAATTTGCTCATCTACATGGCTGGCCGCAGCTTTTATGGCAGTGCCCGGTGTAAGGGCTACGGCGGTTAGCAGGGTTGATTGTTTCAGGAAATTCCTGCGCGAACTATCCTTCACATCCAGGTCTTCATCAGCCCCGGTACAAGGTTTTTTGCTTTCCATAAATAATCGGCTTTTAGGAATGTTAAATTACATATTTTTAATAAAATGCTGCAACTGCAATCAATGTTTTACAACATCTGTATTTTGTGCATGGTCACGTATTGGGTATTATTATAAAACAATTGAGGGCATATTGCCGTATAAAGCCGTAACTAATTGATTGTATGTTTACTCCCCCAATCCCCGAAAATGAAATGGACAGGGTAATGACCCTGTCGGAATTTGATTTGGACTATTGCGCCCATGCCGATAGTTTTAAAGATTTAACCAAACTTGCCGCAAAAGTTGCCGGCACCGAAATGTCGTTGGTTAACCTCATCGATTCATATACCCAATGGACCATCTCGACCCATAACATGGACCTGGAGCAAATGCCGCGCGAGGAATCTGTTTGTCAATACGTATTAATGAGCGACGAAAATATGGAAATTGCCGACCTGAGCGCCGACGAGCGGTTTAAAGACAGGCCCTACGTTACCGGCGGGCCTCACCTGCGCTATTACTACGGCATTCCACTTAATGTAGATAATCATAACATTGGCGCCTTATGCGTGGTTGATGCGCATTCGCCAAAGACACTTAACCCCGAAAAGATAGAGTTGTTGAAGATAATTGCCGGTGAAATTGTGAACAGGCTTAAATACATCAAAGTAATTGATGACCTGCGGAACAATTTATCTGAAGCAAAACAAACCCAGAAAAAAGTAGCGCACGATATTCGCGGGCCATTAAGCGGCATTATTGGCCTGGCACAGCTTATTCGTGAACAGGGCGATGAAAACCAGATGGACGAGATATTGGAGTTTATGAACCTGATACACAGAAGCGGCCGATCTATACTGGAGCTTGCAGATGAAATTTTGAGTGCGGATAAAAAAGAGAAGAAAGCGCCCGAATTAAAGGGAAACGAATTTAACCAGGTGGTATTTAAAGACAAGCTGGAAAAACTATATGTGCCGCAGGCCATGAACAAGCATATAACGTTTACAGTGAATACCTCATCGGCATCAGAAACCATTCCCTTTTCAAAAAATAAATTACTGCAGATAACCGGGAACCTGATCTCGAACGCTATCAAATTCACCCCGAATAATGGCACTGTTACTGTTGACCTGGATTTGATTGAAAAAAGAAACGAAAACGTATTGCAGATAAAAGTAACCGATTCGGGTGTTGGGCTGGATGCCGATGGAATAGCCAATATATTGCAGGGCAACGCTACATCAACAAATGGTACCGGCGGCGAAAATGGGTATGGGTTTGGCCTGGCGCTTGTAAAGCACCTGGTTGAAAGCCTTAAGGGAACGTTTAATATATTTTCGGTTCCGGGACAGGGCGCCACATTTGAGGTAAAGCTACCACAGGCATCATCGCCGGAAAAATAACATAAGCATGGTTTTTTGATATAGAACTATCACAGCAGGTAAAAAAACCTGCTAAACCAATCCCACAAAGTACAGTAAGTAGATGTATTATTAACAGCAAAGTGCCGGGTACCAATACCCGGCACTTTGTTTATTTATAATTTACCAACGGCTGCCACCGCCGCCGCCACGGCTATCTTTTGAATAACCACCGCCGCCACCGCCACGGTTACCGCCGCCGCCATAGCCGCCACCGCCGCCACGGTTGCCACCATAACCACCGCCGCCACGGTTGTCGCGTGGTTTTTTGTCTTCAGCCTGGCTAACAGCAATTGATCTGCCTCTAACATCTGATCCGTTTAAACCGGTGATTGCTAATTGTGCAGCTTCATCATCAGGCATTTCAACAAATCCGAAACCTTTGCTTCTGCCAGATTCACGGTCAATAATAATTTTTACAGTGCTTACTTCACCGTACGCTTCAAAAAGCTCTTTTAAATCGGCTTCCTCTAATTGAAAAGGAAGGCTTCCTACAAATATGTTCATCAATCTTTAATTTATAAAAGGCAAGGTTGTTTTGTTTGCCCAGTTTTGTTAACATCAAATATAGTAATAGATATTTGATGATTACTGCATGATTTTATGAATGGATGGTTTTATTTTAAAAAAAAGTTGATTTTTATTGATTTTAGGTTAAAAACAGCACTTTTTAACCGTTAAAATATAATTTGCCCGGGCCGGATATTAAATAAGGCCTTATTTATATGGCATAGTTTATAAAAGTAATATCGTTTATTATTAAAAAAGCCCCGCGCCGATAAAATTTGATAAATTCACTGCAAATACCTTATCAACAGCTTGAAAATTACCCTTGTGCATATTTGTCATGTGACATCGCCGCCGTGGCTGCGCATATTATTTGGTTTTAAATGTTTTACCAAAACAGCGGGGCAACGCTTACCGGCTCACTTTACAAACGGGCGCGCCTTCCCCCGGATACATTACAAATACCGCAATGCAACATTGCTTAATAGTTATTAACATGGCTCCGGCAGGCAAGTCTGGTATCATGCCTCTTCTACCATCGTTTTAATATCAATATACCAATTCTACCACATACGTTTTCCCGTTCAGCGTAAAGCTGTCGCCCGTTTTTGCCCCGCTCAGTTTCATGCCCACCGGCGAACCGGGCGATACGGCGAAATAGCTTTTGCCATGAAGCGATAACGCCCCCGCGCTTATAGCCAAATAAAAATTGCCATTATTGGTGATAATTACGCTGCCTGCTTCGGCTATGGCCGATGTGCCGGTGGTACCTATGCGGTTTAAAGCAACCAGTAATTTATTGGCTTCGTTAAGCTGGGCCAGGTTGCGGTTGGTTTCCTGCTGCGCCATTTCGCGCCCGGTTTCGTATTTATCGCCGGCGCTGCTCTTAGTATCGTCGTTTGATGATTTTTGCGCTTCGCTGATAGCCAGTTCGGCGGCATCCATGCTCCTGCGAACGTTGGCTACACACAGGTCATATAATTCCTTTTTCAGATTGTTCATTTTTTGCGCTCAACAATAGCTGCATTTTGTAAAATGCAAATAAAGTAATAAATGTTGGCTGATAGCCGGGTAAAATAACACCCGCAGTTTCGGGTTATGCAATGTAACCGGCATTACATTATGCAATAAAATCTATTATTGTATTTCAGCCCTTGTTTTTTCAATAAAATAAACCATTTTTATGGCTCACTCAACAAAGCCTTTAGCCAATTTAAATCAATGAACCAAACTCCTGCGTACCTTGAATCAAAAAGTCATTATAAAATTTTAGACGGTCTGCGTGGCGTAGCCGCCTTGCTGGTAGTAGCCTTCCACGTTTTGGAGGCCAATAATGGCGGCAGCCGCTTCGCCCAGATCATTAATCACGGCTACCTGGCTGTCGATTTCTTTTTCCTGCTTTCAGGCTTCGTGGTGGCCTACGCATATGATGATCGTTGGGGCAAAATGGGCCAATGGGAGTTTTATAAACGCAGGCTGGTACGCTTACAGCCAATGGTTATTATGGGCAGCATCATTGGGGCCATATTTTTTTATTTACAGGCATCGCCCACGGTGTTCCCGCTTATCAGCGCAACACCTGTTTGGAAAATGCTGCTGGTTATGGTGATAGGCTTTACGCTTATCCCGATACCCATATCTATGGATATACGCGGCTGGCAGGAAATGCATCCGCTGGATGGCCCGGCCTGGTCGCTGTTTTTTGAGTATATAGCTAACATTTTGTACGCGGTAATTGTGCGCCACTTTTCAAAAACGGTGCTTGCTATATTTGTGGCCATATTTGCCGGCTTGCTTATCAACTACCTGGTAACGGGGCCACAGGGCGATGTTATAGGCGGCTGGAGTATCAATAAACAACAGCTGAGTATAGGCTTTATCCGGTTGCTTTACCCGTTTTTTGCCGGTGTCCTGCTTTCGCGCTTAGGAAAACTTATCCATATTAAAAGCGCTTTTGCGGTATGCAGCATACTTGTTTTTATTGTACTGGCTATCCCCAGGATTGGCGGCCCCGATCATCTTTGGATGAACGGCTTATACGAAGCATTTGTTATCATCGTCATGTTCCCGCTGATTGTTGCTATAGGGGCCGGCGGCGAGCTGACCGGCAAAACTGCCAACAAAGTATGTAAGTTTTTTGGCGATATATCCTACCCTATCTATATTACCCACTACCCGCTAATTTATTGGTACACCGCATGGGTTATTGATAATAAAGTGCCCATGGGCTACAGCCTTTGCATTGGTACCCTGGTGTTGGTTAGCAGTATTGCCATTGCTTATGCCTGCCTTAAACTGTATGACGAGCCTGTTCGCGAATGGCTAAGGAAACGTTTTTTGGTAAAGAAGGCCGCATAACAAAACCGGGCTTTATATTTTGTATCATCAACAAAGTGTGTGTACCGGTACGGGGTGGTACACTACCAACAGTTAATTTTTGTAATTCAAATTAAAAAAACATTTTGTACAAAGACGGCAAGAAACAACGCGACTTTTTTTCTTTGCCTCTGAGCATCTGTCTAAATTTGGTTTACTAATGTTTTTATGCTTTTAATGAAGGGACAACAACGTATTCCGTATGTCGGCGAAGACTCACCCCGCCAGGCTACGCCGGCGACCCTCTCTTCGGCTTCGCCGGAAAGAGGGTTTTGGAAATTTATATTTTTAAATAACTGATTATAAAATAATTAAATATAAAAACCCTCTTTCCACCGCAGGTGAAGAGAGGGTGGTCGGGCGTAGCCTCGACCGGGTGAGTCTTAGCCAGCGTTCAACCGAACGTTCTGTAAATTCCCATACATGATGCGTGCGTACGAAGCGATAGTGATCTTTTTTTATTTTCAGACAGCACTTGGTCGACAAAGCACACTCTACTCAAATCAAACGCGATACTCTTTTAAAAAGCCTCGTTCAAACCCAAAAAGAAACCTTTCGAGCCAAACTTGCCAAAGGCATAATCAAGGCATAAATTGGTGCGGGTAACTTTGTTAAACAGCACCCGCAAGCCACCACCGCCACCTGGCTGAAATTTTTGGAACAGCTTTGTTCCGGCTTCGTCATTGGCGGTTTGTTCGCTAAAGAAAGCTACCCCGCTGATGAATTTATTTTTGAGGATAGGAAAGCGGTATTCCACCTCGCTGTAGTTAAACCGGGTGCCTTTAAAATAACCGGTAGTATAGCCTCTGCCGCTCCTAAAGCTACCGTCTTTAGCTGTGCCTGGCAGTTCAAGGTACGGAATATCGCCTGTAATGAGGTACGATCCCCAGTTCCAGATTGCAATAACATGCTCCGGGTTTTCTGACGACAGGCTAAAATACTTCCTGAAATCGGTGGTAAACTGAACAGCGCTTTTGGTACTGCCCATCCAGGTTTGGTTAACCCGGAACCCGGCATCGGCATAAATTCCCTTGTAAGCACGGTTTTGATTATCGCGGGTGGTGTATTGTACGTTAAAAAGCAAACCATCGGCCCGGTAACTGTCCCGTTTAAATCCGTGCTCATCACTATAAATATTATAGGGGGTTAAATGGTTGGTGGTATCTGCCTTGTCCTGAATTTTGGTACGGATATCAAACGATACCCCGGCACCCACAAACAGGTTTTTTTCTACTTCCTTATATACCTTTTCCCTCAGGTTTAAATATATCGAATGATATGCGCGGCCTTTGCGGCCAGCGTTAACAAGCGCCTGGTCGGCCGCGCTGCCACCGGGATCCGGCAGGCCTATTCCCAAACCAAAATCGGGTGTAACACTTTTGGCCGCCACTATATTACCCTGAAAATTCCACTTGTTGCCGGGTGTGTAAATGTTATGGTTAATATAAAAATAAAGAATGCCTTTTGTAGTATAGGATACCGAAGTTGCTGCAACCGATAATAATGTATTGGGGTCGTTACCCAATTTGCGGCCGGCTACGGCTTTTATACCCAGCTGAAACCCGATGCTGGGGTTAGATGCAATATTAGGGATAACGGTTATGCCCGAAGGCTTTTTGAAAACCGAATCGGGTTTCTTCTTTGGGTGAAGAATATCTGTTACCAGGTTGCCAAAATCATACTGTTTTGAAACATCATTGGCTTTTTTCTGAAACTTCACCGAATCGGCATGGTGTTTTATCGAATCCGTTTTCAAGGTGTCGTGAGGTACTACTTCCTGCCCGTAAGCGTAGCTTTGTATGGTTACCAATACGGGCCATAATAAAATCTTCGTTAATATATAAATCCGGCTACTTCTGTTCCTTTGCTGCACTATCAGGATAATAAATATTTAAATTCCAACTATTTATGTTGGCCCTTAAATGCAGGGCCAGTTTTTTAAACCTGAAAAGCACCGAAATGTTTTATGTTTTAAGCCGGCAACGCTTATCCACAGGGATTTTATTCCCTGTCGGTTGTTACTTTTCCTGTCATAATACCTCACTACAATATTCCTGTAACGTTTTTTATTGATATGCGTCTGCGTATTTTGAACAAGCGGCTTAATAACTTATACATACATTATTTGCCTATTGTAAACCGGGAATAAAGACGTCAAATTGTATCATATCTGAAATATTTATCCTATTTTCGGACGTTTTTTGTGTGATTTTTTAATGAATTTCTCTTTTTAATAATAAAATAATTTTAGTTCATGATACATATAGGGGCGCGGTACCTTACTGCCGATGATTTTTCTAAGATCCTGTTTGATGGCGAGGAAGTTGGCTTGGATACATCGGTTGTTAAGAATGTGGAGGTTAATTACCAGTTTTTGCAGGGTTTCTCTTCAAACAAGCTCATTTACGGCATCAACACCGGCTTTGGCCCGATGGCCCAGTATAAGGTAAGCGAAGAAAACCTGTTGCAGCTGCAGTATAACCTTATCCGAAGCCATGCCTCGGGTGGCGGCAATTTAATGCAACCCCTGCTGGTTAAAGCCCTGATGATTGCCAGGTTGAACAGCTTTATGCAGGCCCGTTCGGGCGTGCATACCGATTTGCCCGAACTGCTTACCCAATTAATTAATAAAGATGTTGCCCCCAATGTTTTTGAACATGGCGGCGTAGGCGCATCCGGCGATTTGGTGCAATTGGCCCACCTAGCTTTAGTATTGATAGGCGAAGGCGAATCAAGCTATAAAGGAGAGCAACACGACACTGCCGAATTATTTAAAGAACTGGGCATCGAGCCTTTATCTATAAAAATCCGCGAAGGTTTGGCCATTATCAATGGCACATCGGCCATGACGGGTATTGGTATGGTAAACATCATCCAGGCCAAAAAACTGCTGGAGTGGTCAATCGTACTATCGTCCATGATAAACGAAGTGGTGCAGGCTTTTGATGACCATTACTCTTACGAGCTAAACGTGGTAAAACACCACCGCGGCCAAAACGAAGTGGCTGCCATTATGCGCGATGTGCTTACCGGCAGCAAAATGATTCGCGACCGTTCCGAACACCTGTATAATCCGGATAATCTTAATCAGGAAGTGTTTTTGGATAAGGTTCAGGAATACTATTCCCTGCGCTGCGTAACCCAGGTTTTGGGCCCTGTTTATGATACCATTTTTGAGGTTGAACGCGTTGTTACCGACGAACTGAACTCGGTAAATGACAACCCGGTTATTGACCACGAAGCCAAAAACATTTTCCACGGCGGTAATTTCCATGGCGATTATGTTTCCCTGGCTATGGACAAACTAAAAATAGCTATTACCAAACTGTGTATGCTTTCCGAAAGGCAGTTAAACTACCTGCTTAACGAGAAGCTGAACCACAAATTTCCGCCTTTTGTTAACCTGGGTGTGCTGGGCTTTAACTTCGGGATGCAGGGTATGCAGTTTACGGCTACATCAACCACTGCCGAGAACCAAACCCTATCGTACCCCATGTACCTGCACAGTATCCCTAATAACAATGATAACCAGGATATTGTAAGCATGGGTTGCAACGCGGCATTAATGACCAAACGCGTTATAGATAATACTTTTGAAGTGCTGGCCATACAAATGATGGCTATTTTACAAGCTATTGATCACCTGGATTGCAGCGAAAAGCTGTCGCCGACAACCCACATCGTTTATACTGATCTGCGCGCTATATTTCCTAAATTTATTGAGGATAAGCCAAAGTATAAGGATATGGTGAACGTGAAGCAATACTTTGAAAAAGCCGAGCACGTACACCTGATTAAAAAGAGAAACTCCCACATTTTATAATTGCAGGCATATTCTTTACGTAACAATTTAATACACCAGGACGATGAAATGTGCATTAGTAACAGGCGGATCAAGAGGAATAGGCCGTGCCGTTTGCTATAAACTGGCCACTATGGGCTACTACGTGCTTATTAATTACAAAAGTAACCAGGCGGAAGCCGACAATACCTTAGCTGCAATTAAAGAAAACGGCGGTGATGGCGAGGTTATGAAATTTGACGTAGCCAACAAAGAAGATATCCGCGCTGTATTGGGCGGCTGGGTTGAAGCCAATACCGAAAAATATATTGAAGTGCTGGTAAATAATGCCGGCATTAAGGATGATACCCTGATGATGTGGATGAAAGACGAACAGTGGGACAGTGTATTAAATACCAGTTTAGGCGGTTTCTTTTATGTAACCCAGGCAGTTTTAAACGGTATGCTGGTTAAAAAATATGGCCGCATTATCAACGTAGTATCTTTATCGGGCTTAAAAGGCTTGCCCGGCCAGGTTAATTACTCGGCAGCAAAGGCTGGTGTAATTGGGGCAACCAAGGCCCTGGCGCAGGAAATTGCACGCCGCGGCGTTACTGTTAATGCAGTTGCGCCCGGCTTTATTAAAACCGATATGACCGAAGGCCTGGATGAAAAGGAGCTTAAATCCATGATACCTATTAAACGCTTTGGCACCCCCGAAGAAGTGGCCAGCGTAGTGGGCTTTTTAGCATCGCCCGAGGCATCATATATTACGGCCGAGGTAATTTCTGTTAACGGCGGCCTTTATTCATAATTAACCATTTGTTCATATAAACAAATACATTAATATTTCGGGATTAAATAAATTTATTTAGTTTTAAGGGAATTGTTAAATGACTAAGCCGGTATTGCGTTATGAATAGAGTTGTGATTACAGGGATGGGGATTTACTCGTGCATTGGGAAAACCCAGGACGAGGTAAGAGACTCGCTTTTCCACGGCAAATCGGGGATCCTGCTCGATTCTATGCGCAAGGAGTTTGGTTACCGGTCGGGCTTAACCGGCTTTGTAGAAAGGCCCAACTTAAAAGAAAAACTCGACAGGCGTTCGCGTATTATGCTGCCAGAACAGGGTGAGTATGCTTATATGGCCACCATTGAGGCACTGGCCCAGGCAGGCATCGATATGGATTACCTTGATCAAAACGAAATAGGCATCCTTTACGGCAACGATAGCTCGGCCAAGCCGGTTATTGATTGTACCGATATCATCCGCGTAAAAAAAGACACCATGCTGGTAGGCTCAGGAGCGGTTTTCCAAACCATGAACTCCACCGTCAGCATGAACCTGGCTACTATATTCAAATTAAAAGGCATCAACCTTACTGTAAGTGCAGCCTGCGCAAGCGGCTCGCACGCTATTGGCTTAGGCTATCACCTTATCAAAAGTGGTTTACAGGAAGGCATTATCTGCGGTGGCGCCCAGGAGCTTAACCATTTTTCGATGGGCAGTTTTGATGCGCTTTCGGCATTCTCCACATTAGAAAATACGCCGACCAAAGCATCGCGCCCCTTTGATAAAAGCCGCGATGGCCTGGTGCCAAGCGGAGGGGCGGCTACCGTAATTTTAGAAAGTTTAGAATCGGCACAACGCCGCGGCGCCACTATTTTAGGCGAGGTTATTGGCTACGGATTTTCGTCAAACGGCGGCCACATATCCAACCCAACCGTTGGCGGACCGGTACGCTCATTGGCTATGGCGTTGAAAGACGCCGGCATGACCGCTGCCGATATTGATTACATAAACGCCCATGCCACATCAACCCCCGCGGGTGATGCCAGCGAGGCTAAAGCCATTCACGAGGTTTTCGGTTCGAGCAAGCCGCTGGTAAGCTCAACCAAATCCATGACAGGCCACGAATGCTGGATGGCCGGCGCAAGCGAAATTGTATACTCGATGCTGATGATGCAAAATTCGTTTATCGCGCCAAACATTAACTTCGAAACCCCCGACGAGGATTCGGCCAGGTTAAACATCGCTACTACCACCATCGAACGGGATTTCGACGTATTTTTGTCGAACTCTTTTGGTTTTGGCGGAACAAATTCGTCGCTGATTATTAAAAAATATTAAACCCTTACCTAACCCACCTTATGGATTTTGCACAAATTATAGAGAAAACAAACGAATTCCTGGCCGAAGAATTTGAGATTGATGTGGCCAAAATAACCCCCGAAGCCGTTTTAAAAGATACCCTTGAGCTGGATAGCCTGGATTATATTGACCTGGTTGTTGTAATTGAAAGCAATTTTAACTTCAAGGTGCAGCCCGAAGATTTTGTTGGCATAGTCAGCTTCCAGGATTTTTATGAGTATGTTAATACCCGGGTGAACGCCGGGGAATTGGTATAAATAATGGGGCAATACCTGGCCCTATCTACAAAATGTTTTACTGATTTTACCTGAACCACTGTTAAAACCTATTAAACCTGCTGATATGTTTACACCACCTGCCAATACCCCCGACCTTATCCCGCAAAAATTCCCTTTTGTGATGATAGATCATTTGACCTGGACGGATGAAAAAAGCAGCCGCAGCCAATTTTGTATAAAAGCAGATAATGTATTGGTTGAAGACGGTGAATTTAGTACAGGCGGACTGGTAGAAAACATAGCCCAAACAGCGGCCGCCCGTGCCGGGTACCTGGCCCAAAACAGCCAAAAGGCTGATGCCATAGGCTATATTGGCGCTATTAAAAACCTGGAAGTGTTTTCTTTGCCTAAAATTAATGATATCTTAGAAACGGAAATTATCATTGATAATCAAATATTTGATGTAACGCTGATATCGGGAAAGGTGAAGTGTGGGGATGAAACGTTGGCGCAGTGCCAGATGAAAGTATTTATAATTCAACAATAAATAAATTAATCTACAAAATGAAACCTACAAAAAACACCTGGCTAATAGCCTTTTTACTAACAGTTGTAAGCAGCCTGCCTGCTGTAGCGCAAAGCACAAAAGCCGATATTTTTTCGGGCAGTGCTAAAATTACCTGGTTAGGACTTGATTTTACACAAACAAAATTTATAGGTACGGCTGAAGCCAAGGTAATGGGCATTGGAAGAAAAGATGATATAACGCCCGAAGAATTCAGAGACGACTATACCGTAGGATGGAACCGCCTTTTTGTTACCGAGCAAAAGAAATATGATGTGGCCGAATCAATTCACCACAGTTCTGTTGACTATGCCCTTGATGTAGCTAAGTCTTCAAACGCCAAAGCAAAGTTTGATAAACTTTATACCGATAATCCAAGCGATTTTAAATTATTGGATGAAGCAAAAATTACGGCTATTGTAAAAAATTATGATTTCCAGAGCAAGGAAGGTATTGGCTATATCTTTTTTGTAAGCGGCATGAACAAAGGCCTTGATAAGGCCGGTGTTTGGATAACCTTTGTTGATATGAAAACAAAAACGGTTTTGCTTACCAAATATTACGAAGGCAAACCAGGCGGTTTTGGCCTTAGAAACTACTGGGCAAAAGCGTTTTTAAACGTAATGAAAGATGTAAAATCTGATTATAACAGCTGGAAATAAAAAGTACTAACAGGGATGCATCTGTGCCTTTACCCGCATAGATGCATCCTTTACAAAAATGACGCCGGCATAAATGTATTGGCGGTAAACAGAACGAAGAATTGCAAAAAACACTGATAAATGCCACCGAGATAAGTGTGAAGTTTAGCGAGGTTGATTCGCTGGGCATTGTGTGGCACGGGCACTATGTACGCTATTTTGAAGATGGCAGGGAAGCTTTTGGGAAAGCATACGGTATTGACTACCTTACAGTTTACAATAACCAATACGTAACCCCTATTGTAAGCATCGATTGCAAATACAAACAGGTTTTGCGCTACGGCGACAGGGTAATTATTGAAACCGAATATATACCAAGCGAAGCAGCGCGGTTAAATTTTAACTACCGCCTGTTAAACGCTGCAACCGGCGAGGTTGTGGTTACCGGCTCAACCGTACAGGTGTTTTTACAACGCGATAATTTTATGCTTCAGTTAACCAACCCGGTGTTTTTTGAAGAATGGAAAAAGAAATATGGGTTTGTTTAATTAATTGGTAACGTTGGGGCAAACATGAAATAACGGAAAGTGTTAAGTTGTAAGTCGAAAATGACAAATCAAAAGACTTAGGCCTTCCGGTGCTTATAATTTGATAATGGCGATTACTTAATGATATTATAAATGCTTTAGGGTTTAATTGACAGCCTGCAAGCTTACTGACAATGAACACAAAAGAGTTAAATTGATGAATACAGAAAAAGTTGACGTGTTGGTAATTGGCGCCGGCCCGGCGGGTACGGTGGCTGCTTCTATTGTGAATAAAGCAGGGTTTAAAGTTAAAATTGTTGAAAAGCAAAAATTTCCGCGTTTTGTAATTGGCGAAAGCCTGTTGCCCCGCTGTATGGAAGCATTAACCGATGCCGGCTTTGTTGAAGCAGTGGAGGCAAAAGGATTTCAGAAAAAATTTGGCGCCAAGTTTGTAAAAAATGGCGTTATATGCGATTACTTCTTTTCTGATCAGTTTACTGATGGCTGGAACTGGACATGGCAGGTGCCGCGCGCTGAGTTTGATAAAACCCTGGCCGATACCTGCGAAACAATGGGTATCCCCGTGCAATATGAAACCACGGTTACCGATATCAAATTTAACGGATCTGATTCAATAACAACAGTCGAAGATATTGAAGGCAACCAAACACAAATCGAGGCCCGGTTTATTATCGACGGCAGTGGTTACGGCCGGGTTATCCCTAAGTTGTTTAACCTTGATAAACCATCGGGCCTGCCGCAGCGCAAAGCTTTATTTACACATACGGTAGATGTAAAGCGCAACCTGTTTGAAGAGCCCAACCGAATTACCATCGTGGTACACAAACCCGGCGTTTGGGTTTGGATCATTCCATTTTCCAGTGGCGTAACCTCATTGGGTTTTGTAGGCGATCCGGATTTTTTTGCAAGTTATGAAGGCGCTGATGACGAAGCTAAACTGCGCAGCCTGATTGCAGCGGAGCCTTACCTGAGCGAGCGCTTTAAAGATGTTGAATTTGTTTTTGAACCAAGGATATTACAGGCCTGGAGCAGCACCACCAATACTTTTCACGGCGAAGGCTTTGTGCTTACAGGCAATGTTACCGAGTTTTTAGATCCCATCTTTTCATCGGGTGTTACACTGGCAACTGTATCCAGTCAAAATGCAGCAAAATTGGTTATCCGCAAGCTAAACGGCGAAGACATTGACTGGGAAAAGGAGTATACAGAAAAGGTAATGCAGGGCGTAGATGTTTTCCGCTCATATGTAAATGCCTGGTACGAAGGAACGCTTGATACCATCTTTTTTTCGGGTACTTTTGTTCCCGAGATTAAAAACCAGATCTGTTCTGTTTTGGCAGGATATGTGTGGGACCAGGAGAACCCGTATGTTAAACATCATGATACGGCAATAAAAAAATTAGCACGAATTATTAAGTTAGGCGACCAAATTAACTCGCCTGTATAGTTATAAAATGGACAAATTAATGAATGATCTGAAAGAACAGATCATAGACCAGTTAAACCTGCAAGATCTTAAGCCAGGCGATATCGGCGATGATGAATCGTTGTTTGCCGATGGGTTAGGATTGGATTCGATAGATGTTTTGGAGCTGATAGTTTTGATGCAAACCATCTATAAAATTAAGCTTTCAAAAGCCGAAGACGGGCCGAAAGTATTTCAATCGGTACGTACCATGGCCGAGTACATTACAGCTAACCAGGCAGCATAAATAAACACGAATATTTGCAGGGCGGCGACAATTAAAGCGAATTTCACGAATTGGTGCGGTCACTATTCTGCTAAATAATTAAATAATAATGATCCGCCTAAATCCGTTCCATTCGTGTAATTCGTGTCTATATAATGAAAACTCATAAACTATTACTTACTGTAGCCATGCTCGCCGCCGCATTTACTGCCAGTGCGCAGCATGCAGGATATACCCAGCTTACCGATCTATCGGCATTTAAAGCCCAGTTTACGGCTACCGCTCAAAAAACCACCAGCATTAAAAGCGATTTTGTGCAGGAGAAAAATCTGAGCATGCTGTCAGAAAAGATTACATCCAAAGGGAAATTCTGGTTTAAAAAGGATAACATGGTGCGGATGGAATATACGCAACCATCCAAATACCTGATGATCATCAACAAAGACAATATTTTGGTAAAGGATGAGCAAAAGGAAAATAAAATCAATACCAAATCCAACAAACTCTTCCAGCAAATTAATAAGATCATTATCGATTGTGTGCAGGGATCAATCCTCAGCAACCCCGATTTTAAAGTAAAGGTGTTTGAAAACAAGGGGAGCTACCTGGTCGAGCTGGCACCGCTATCAAAAGGGATAAAAGATTTTTTTAAGTCGATCAATATCTCGGTTGATAAAAAAGACAACTCGGTAAGCAATATTGATATGCAGGAGCCATCCGGCGATAATACTACCATCCACTTTATAAATAAAGAGATTAATGCAAACCTGCCTGACGCGCTTTTTGCTGCTAAGTAGTTGCCTCGTTGCACTGGCCGGCTGCACTTCGGTTTATAAAAACCTGAAGCCGGCTATCGGTAATTTCGATCATATCTACCGGTTTCGCCCCAAATTTTCGGTTGTGCTGTATAACGCCGAAATCAACGTGACAACCCATCATTTAAGCGGCCTGCTGCTGATGAAGGTGATGCCCGATAGCAGTACCCGCATTGTATTCTCGAGCGAGATGGGCGTAAAATTTTTTGACTTCGCATTTCTTAAAGATGGCAGCTTTAAAGTATACTCCATCATTCCGCAAATGGATAAAGGCCCGGTAATTAAAACATTGCGAAAGGATTTTGATTTGATACTGATGCGCCAGGAGGGCAGCCATGAGCGTTATATGCTTAAGGATAACTCGCATTTATATTATGTGCTTCCGCAGGAAAAAGGCGCCAACTATTATATTACCAATATGGCCGGCGACGCCCTTTTACGAATGGAAAAATCATCCAAAAGGAAACCAGTTGCGGTTGCTACCATGGCCAATTACAAAAATGGCGTACCCGATACTATAGGTATCGACCATAAAAATTTTAAATTTACCATCGGTTTAAAAAAAATAGAACGATAAGCTGAAAGCCTAAGGCTGAAGGCCCAAAGCTGAAGGCTTAAAGCCGAAAGCTTTAGTTAAAACATTGATAATATAAGGAGTTGAAAGCCCTTGCCCGGAAGTTAACAGCTTTCGGCTTTCCGCCTTCAGCTTTAAGCTAAAAACATATGCTCCAGGAATCCTTTTTTCAGTTTACCGCGCCAAACACCGATGGTAATACCTCAAAAACTATCATCACCCTGAATGCGGGTCACCAGATTTTTGACGGGCATTTTCCTGGTCAGCCGGTTGTGCCGGGGGTTTGTATGATGCAGATGGTAAAGGAGGTGCTGGAACATATTGTAGGCGCCAAAACAAAACTGCTTAAAGCGGGCGATATGAAGTTTTTGGCCATATTAAACCCGCAGGTAAACAGCACAGCCGATATGCAGGTAACCTATACCACTACCGATGATGATACGTTAAAGGTAGATGCTACCATTCAGCATGAGGCTTCCACTTTTTTTAAATTTAAAGGGGTATTTAAAAAATGAAGAAATTCAGGAATATATTTTTTTACATCCTCCTTATTGGCGGGTTTTCCTTTTTAATTTACCTGGCATTAACAGCCGGCAGCGAACTTGAAAAAGGCCGCCACATTGTAAAACTGGCGGCAAGCAGCAAAAGTTCGGCACATCAGTTTGCCGATGGCTTAATTAAAAACTTAACCGGGCCGCTGGCTACGTTACTGGCACAAATAGCCGTTATCATAATAGCAGGCAATATAGCAGGATGGCTGTGCAAAAAAATGGGGCAGCCCCGCGTTATCGGCGAAATTTTTGCAGGCATAGCGTTAGGCCCATCGTTGGTGGGCCGGTTTTTCCCGGCATTTTCGCATGCTGTTTTCCCGGCAGCTTCGTTAAGCTCCCTGCAGTTTCTGAGCCAGATTGGCCTCATCATTTTCATGTTTGTGATAGGTATGGAGCTTGATTTGCGTGCTATTAAAAGCAAAAGCAAGGATGCCGTTGTCATTAGCCATGCCAGTATTATTATTCCGTTCACATTGGGCATCGGGCTGGCCTATTTTATCTATCGTTCGCTGGCCCCCACCGGCGTTCCGTTTTTTTCGTTTGGTTTGTTTATGGGCATCTCTATGAGCATTACGGCGTTCCCGGTACTCGCGCGCATTTGCCAGGAGCGGGGTATTAACAAAACACGCCTTGGCGCATTGGTTATCACCTGCGCCGCTGCCGATGATATCACCGCCTGGTGCCTGCTTACGGTTGTGATTGCCGTAGTTAAGGCTGGTTCGGTAATGAGTTTTGTTTATACAGCCCTAATGGCCATTGCCTATGTATTGATTATGCTGAAGGGTGTAAAACCGCTTTTAAAGCGCATCTACAGCCGCAACATCAGGCCGGGTTATGTGGGTATGCCGGTGGCTATGTTTTTTTTAACGCTCATTATTTCATCATACGCCACGGAAAGTATAGGCATCCACGCGCTGTTTGGCGCTTTTATGGCCGGCATTGTAATGCCCGATAATATTACCTTTCGCGGGGTGTTTGTAGAGCGCATAAAGGATGTAGCCTTGTTTTTATTACTGCCTTTGTTTTTTGTTTTTACCGGGCTGCGTACACAAATTGGCTTGCTAAACGATGCGTACCTCTGGGGTATTTGTGGTATAACTATATTAGTTGCCGTTACCGGCAAATTTGTGGGCAGCGCGTCGGCAGCCAAATTTGTGGGGCAGAGCTGGAAAGATAGCCTATCCATAGGTGCCTTAATGAATACCCGTGGCCTTGTTGAGCTAATTGTGCTTAATATTGGCTACGACCTGGGCGTACTAAACAAAGAAGTATTTGCCATATTGGTGATTATGGCCCTGGTAACTACATTTATGACCGTACCAATATTAAACCTGCTGGATAAGATCTTCGGCAAATCGCCATCGGAAGATGAACTGCCTGCTGAATTGCCCGAAGGTGCCTTTATTTCCGGCGATCGATAAATTTAAACGGTTTGCGGCCCGATTCTTTGTACTGCATCTTCTGAATTTCGTCGTACTGCACGTAGGTAACATGCGGGCTTACCCTTAACCGGGCCTGTAAATTGGCCCGTATCTTCCGGTCGCACTCATCGGTATAGTTTAACGGCAGGATGTGCAGCAGCACTTCGTCCATACCAATTTCGTTGGAGTAAACCTCGGCAACAAAATCCAATATTTCTTCCATCCCATTCAGCAAATCAAAAAGCGATGGTGGGTAAAGCGTGGTGCCTTTGAATTTGATCATCTGCTTTTTACGGCCTATAATTGGCGATAAACGTAAGGTAGTTCGCCCGCATTCACACGGCTTATCATCATACAGGCAAATATCGCCGGTTTTATAGCGCAACAAAGGCATGCCTTCAACGCCCAGCGTGGTAATGGTTACTTCTCCGGGTTCGCCGGGGGCAACCTGTTGGTTATTTTCATCAAGCAGTTCTACAATCAATAATTCGGGCTGATGATGGCCGCCTTTACCATACCCGCACTCGGTGAACGCCGTTTGCATTTCGGTTGATGCATACGTAGAGTATAGTTTGATATCCCAGGCATCAGTAATTTTTTTGCCAAGGATATTGAGCGAAAAATCGGTGTTACGGATATTCTCGCCAATACAAACCGCCTTTTTTACCGAACTTGAATTGATATCGATACCATGTTCCTGGGCGTATTGGATCAGCTTGTAAATAAACGATGGCACAGCAACAATAGCGGTAGGCTTAAGCCTTAAAATGGTTTCCCATTGTAATGATGGCACACCAGGGCCCAGGCGAATAATACCTGCACCTATTTTGCGAATACCCGAGTAGTAAGCTAAGCCGGCCATAAACTGCCTGTCGAGCGTGAGCATCAGCTGGTATACGTCGTCGGGCTTGCCATCGGCACAGGTAAATGAGCTATATTCATTATAGGTAAGCCGTAAAAGGTCATTTTCGGTAAGGGCAATAGTAACCGGGCTGCCTAATGTGCCTGATGTTGAGCTGTATTCGATGATCTGGTCGCGGCTAACGCACATAAAATCGTCATTACGCTTTTGCAGGTCTTCCTTTACGGTCGTCGGGATCAGTTTCAGGTCATCCAGCGTTTTAATATCATCAATGTTGATATTATTTGCATCAAACAACTCCTTATAAAAAGGCGAATGAACATTAAGATAGGCCAGTAAATCCTGCAGTTTTTGTTCCTGCATGGTCACTATTTGTTCCTGCGATATAAATGTGGGTTGATCTGTCACTTTTCGATAATTACAATGGCCGATGCGATGGTTTTAAGATGCGTTAATGATACGGAAATTTTCATTGGGCCTTGCTCCCTTAATAATTCGCAGGTTTGGCCAATCAGCGTAAGCTCGGGTTTTCCATCGGTATTGTTGCTAATCTCCACTTCGTTAAAGGCTGTGCCGTTTAACCAGCCGGTGCCCAATGCTTTAAAAAACGCCTCTTTGGCTGCAAAACGCGCTGCATAGTGCTGGTACTTATCAGCCTTACGTTCGCAATAAGCTATTTCCCTTTCCGAAAACACCAGTTCGCGAAAGCCGCTGCCCTTTTCAATTTTGACAGCCACACGGTCAATCTCTATCATATCTATCCCAACACCGGCAACCATCAATCAGTTTTGTTTAAGTTGTTTTTAAACGCCGTAACCTTTTTGCAGGTTCGCTCGTCATCTACAAAAATAATATTTGGTTTGTGATTTGGGTTATATATTTAAGAAGGCCCGGGCAATCGCTTTAAAATTGATGAAATTTATGGATTTACGATATATAGCGTGACTGGTCAACTGTTCGGGCATTTAAAATATTTTATTGTTCCGATACACAAAAGATGAGTAAATGTTTTTATTATTTTGTATTTTTGTAAAATTATTTAATTAATTTTATTAATTAAACGTTATTATTTTTTCCTAAATATAGGGATTGGTGGGGGCGGGTGATGTATACAGTGCAGGAATAGGTTTAAAGCCACCGGTTAAGCCAAAGCAACAGCGAATGTAACAACCTAAATCGTTCTTTATAAACACCAACAATTGTTTTATTTTTGAAATGCCCTTTAACAGGTATATCCGTGTACACTAAATAAATAACATATTTAAAAACTTTTACAACCTATTACGTAGCATTTGGGTGTCGCCCTGATTCATCCAAAATGTTAGCTAATTAATTTAAACCATTATGCAAACTGAAGAGATCATTGCAAAAATAAATTCCTTCCTGTCTGAAGAATTTGAGGTAGATGCTGATACCATTACACCCGATGCCGTTTTAAAAGATACACTTGGTTTGGATAGCCTTGACTATATCGACCTGGTGGTTGTTATTGAAACCAATTTTGCGTTTAAGGTGCAGCCCGAAGATTTTACCGGCATTGTTACCTTCCAGGATTTTTACGATTACGTAGCAACTAAAGTACAGCCGAAGGAGCTTGTTTAAATGTCGTCCTGGAAAGGAAAATCAAAAGGCAAGCCCTGGGGCTATTCGGTATTTCTGGCTATTTTAAAATATGGCGGGGTTAGTCCCGCTTATTTTTTGCTACGGTTTGTATCGTTTTACTACGTAGTTTTCTCTTACCAATCGTCAAAAAGCATTTATTACTATTTTCATAGCCGGTTGAGTTACAACCGCATTAAATCGCTTTGGATGGTTTACCAAAACTATTATGTTTTTGGCCAAAGCATTATTGATAAGGTAGTGGTCATGTCGGGTATCCGCAACAAATTTACCTTTGAGTTTGACGGCCGTAGTAACCTGAACCAAATTGCGGCCATGGGCAAAGGCGGCCTGCTTTTAAGCGCACACATTGGCAGCTGGGAAATAGCCGGCGATTTGCTGAAGCATATCAACACCCGCATTAACATTGTGATGTTTGATGGCGAAGACCAGCAGATAAAAGCCTTTATGGAAAGGGTTACCGGCAAACTAAGCGTTAATATTATTGTAATTAAGGACGATATATCGCATATTTTCAAAATCAACGAAGCTTTTCAGAATAACGAATTGGTGTGCATGCATGCCGACAGGTACCTGGAGGGCAATAAAACCATTACCAAAAACTTTTTGGGCGAGGATGCCAAATTCCCGTTAGGGCCATTTATCCTGGCGCAAAAATTCAGGGTTCCGGTTGCCTATGTTTTTGCCATGAAAGAAACTAAGTTTCACTATCATTTTTACGCCAGCGCAGTTAAGGAATATTTACATTTGGGCAAAGAAGCCGGGATAGCGCAAATGACCAATGATTTTGTGGGCGAGATGGAAAAATACGTGAAAAAGTATCCCGGGCAATGGTATAATTATTATAACTTTTGGCAATAAAACAAGTAATGAGAGGAAGTGTTTGTAAGAGATGAAGTCCGTTTTTATTGTTGCCGATAATATCTTGTCGCCTATAGGCAATACCTCTGCAGAAAATTTTGACAAGCTTACCCAAAACATTTCGGGAGTTAAAGAACACTCGGCGGGCGATAAATCGGCGGTTCCTTTCTATGCATCATTGTTTAGCGATGAGCATCCGCTGTTAGCCGAAGCCGGCGAATACACCAAATTTGAACAGTTGCTGATAGCATCTGTTACCGATGCTTTAAAAAATAGTGGCATAAATAGCACAGATAAAAAAACAGTTCTCATTATCTCCACCACCAAAGGCAATATCAGCATGCTGGAAACGGATGCCGGTAACCCGGACCTAAACCAACGCATTGCATTGCCAACATCGGCCAGATTAGTTTCCGAAAAATTTGGTTTCGTAAATAAGCCGCTGATAGTTTCGCATGCCTGTATCTCGGGCTTAATGGCTATGATTACCGGGATGCGCCTGATCCAGGCCGGGCAGTACGATAATGCCGTTGTGGTTGGCGGCGATGTGATCACCAGGTTTGTGCTATCGGGCTTCCAGTCATTTCAGGCTATCAGCGCTCAACCTTGCAAACCCTTTGATTTAAACCGCGATGGCATTAATTTAGGCGAGGGTGCCGCCACGGTTATCCTATCATCAAATCAACAAAAAGCAGAAAACATTCAACTGGCGGGCGGTTCGGTTAGTAACGATGCCAACCATATTTCGGGCCCGTCAAAAACCGGTGAAGAACTTTTTGATGCCATTAACTCGGCATTGAAAAGCGCAGGAGTTGAATCGGAAGCCATCGATTTTATATCGGCCCATGGTACTGCTACCGTTTATAATGATGAGATGGAGGCCAAAGCCATTAACCTGGCGGGCATGCAGGATATTCCTGTGAACAGCTTAAAAGGATATTACGGGCACACCCTTGGCGCTTCGGGACTTATCGAGGCGATAATAGCAACTCATTCATTAAAGCACAACATTATTATCCCCACCAGGGGATTTCATGAGTTGGGAGTTACCCAACCACTTAACGTGGCAAAAGAGATACAAACTATACCTTTGACCGCTTGCTTAAAAACAGCATCTGGTTTTGGAGGCTGTAACGCGGCAATTGTACTGCGAAAAAGCTGAAAGCATAAGGCGGAAAGCTAAAAGCAAATAACAGATATAAGATTGACAGAAGCACTACATATTACATCGCACTGCATCATCAGCAATAATGTTGTTTACAGCAATGGCAAACCTGTTTTTGAAAATCAGGGGGGTGATGTCGGGGCATTCCTGCTTTCGGCCTACCAATTTCTGGAGGTTAAGTACCCCAAGTTTTATAAAATGGATAACCTGTCCAAATTGGGTTTGCTGGCATCGCAAGTATTGCTGAAGGATAACGATATCAGTAAAAAATATAAAGAGCAGGAAGTTGGTATCGTTTTAGCAAATTCCAACTCCAGCCTGGATGCCGACATTAAATATTACGATCAGGCCAAAACTATTGCCAGCCCCGCCTTGTTTGTGTATACTTTGCCCAATATTGTTATCGGCGAGATCAGCATTAAAAACAAGTTTAAGGGGGAGAATGCTTTTTTTGTCTTTGAAACTTTTGATGCCGCATTTATACAGCAGTACGTGGCATATTTATTAAATAATAATATATTGCAAGCCTGCATTTGCGGCTGGGTTGATGTGCTGAAGGAAGATTACAAAGCTGTTTTATACCTGGCAGAAAAGAATGCAAGCCCAACGTCGGAGCCGTTTAGTGCAGAAAATTTAAATAACATTTACCCTGCCGGCTAAATAGCCGGCAAATGATATAGTAATGAGCAAAACTGTTTTTGTAGCGGGTGTAGGTGTAATTTCGGGTATTGGCAACAATACCGCCGAATGCCTTAATGCGCTCCAGAACAGCCGCGCAGGTATTGATAAAATTAAATACCTGCAAACCGCACATCGAGACACCTTTCCGGTTGCCGAGGTTAAATTGAACAATGATGAACTGGCACAACTATCCGGCTTTAAGCCCGGTATAAGCCGCACAGCCATGCTAAGCCTAATTGCCGCAAGGGAGGCAAAAAATGATGCAGGCATCCAAAATTTCGCCTCGCTACGCACTGGTTTTATATCGGCCAACACGGTAGGCGGTATGGATAAAACAGAAGATTTTTTTGTAGAATTTATGGCCAACCCGGCAAAAGGTAAATTGCGTAATGTGGTTAACCACGAATGCGGCAAGGTAACCGAATTGGTAGCCGATGAATTGGGGATAAAAAATTATATAAGTACCATCAGTACAGCCTGCTCATCATCAGCCAATGCCATTATGTACGGCGCAAGGCTCATCAAAAACAACATACTTGATGTGGTTATAGCCGGTGGCACCGATGCGCTTACCCGCTTTACGCTAAACGGCTTTAATACGCTCATGATATTGGATACCCAATATTGCCAGCCTTTTGACGCCAACCGCCGTGGCTTAAACCTTGGCGAGGGTGCCGGGTACATTACTTTGGTATCTGAACGGGTTGCGACAGGGCTTCAAAAAGCCCCTTACTGCACGCTGAGCGGCTATTGCAACGCCAACGACGCTTACCATCAAACGGCTTCATCGCCCGATGGCACAGGCTCATACATGGCGATGGAGGGCGCTTTAAAAATGAGCGGGTTAAAGCCGGAGGATATCGGCTACATTAACCTGCACGGTACCGGTACCCAAAACAATGACAACTCCGAGGGAACGGCGATTAAACGATTATTCGATCCGCACTTCCCTAAAATGAGTTCGACCAAATCATTCACCGGGCATACGCTGGGTGCAAGCGCGGGTATCGAAGCTGTGTTTTCGGTGCTCTCGGCGCAACAGGGATTTATTTACCCCAACCTGCGATTTGAGACACAGATTCCTGATCATCCTTTTGCGCCCGAAACAAGTTTTACACAACACGCAGATTTAAAGCACGTGCTTTCCAACTCCTTTGGTTTTGGGGGTAACTGTTCGTCATTAATATTTTCAAAACTACCGGCCTGATATGTATATACGTTCAACAGCAAACATATCGCCCCAAAAAACATTCGGAAAGGTCCCGTTCCTTGACGAAATAGTGATTTATGAAGGTAACCGGCTCAACTGTGTTACGCCCGATTATAAAGAGCTCATCGATCCAAAGCTTATCCGCCGCATGAGCCGGGTTATTAAAATGGGCGTGGCATCTGCCATGGCCTGTTTGCAGGATGGAGGCGTAACCAATCCCGATGCCATTATTACAGGTACAGCCTATGGTTGCCTGGAAGATACCGGCGTATTTTTAAGTAAAATGGTTGAGCGCGACGAAGAACTGCTTACTCCAACATCATTTATCCAATCAACCCATAATACCATTGGCGCGCAGGTGGCTTTGCTGCTGCATTGTAACAATTACAACAACACGTTTGTAAATGGTGGCTCATCGTTTGAGAGCTCCCTGCTCGACGCGCAGATGCTATTGCAGGAAGGCGAAGCCCAAAACGTACTGGTAGGCGGTATTGACGAGATAACCGATATCAGCCACAGCATACTGAGCAGGCTTGGCCTGTATAAACGGGGCGCCATCTCCAATACTAACCTTTATAATGCCGATTCAAAAGGCACCATTGCAGGTGAAGGTGCGGCATTTTTCCTGTTAACCAATGAAGCATCGGGAAACGACCTGGCTAAGCTGGACGCAGTAGCCACGTTTTATAAACCCGGCAGTCATGCAGCTGTTGAACAGCAAATTGAATCTTTCCTGGCAGCACAGGACCTCAGCATGTATGATATCAGCCTGGTGTTAGCAGGTGATAACGGGGATGCTCACAATGATGAAGTTTACGACTACCTGGAGGGATCGTTATTTAACTACTGTAATGTTGCCAGGTATAAACACCTATGTGGCGAGTACCCCACATCATCGGCCTTCGCGTTGTGGTATGCTGCACAAATTGTCAAAACAAATACTATTCCGGGGTCGGAACCCATTACCCCGATTAAAAAAATATTGGTTTATAACCATTACCAAAACACCAGTCATTCGTTAATGTTGCTATCAGCGTGCTAACATTCAGAAACACCAATATCGCGTTCCTAATCCTGTTGGGTTTTACCATCTGGGCCGACAAAACATATGGTGTAAGCTGGCTGGCATACGGGGCAATCATATTTATATACTCGCTTATTGTTGCCTATGGTTGCTATTTTGTAAGCTCCGGTTTTTTTATGCCGATATACTGCGCGGCAAAAACAACCGACAAAGTAATAGCCATAACTTTTGACGATGGTCCGGTATCAGAAGGGACTCCGCAGGTTTTACAAATTTTGAAAGATGCCAACGTTGAAGCCGCTTTTTTTTGCATTGGCGAACGTATTGCCGGCAATGAAACCATCATCAGGCAACTGGATGCCGAAGGCCATATCATCGGCAACCATAGTTATACACACGCTGCCTTGTTCGATCTCTTCCCCTCAAAAAAAATGCTTACCGAGATGCAGCAGCTGGACAACGAATTAGATAAAGTCATCAGTAAAAAAACAAAACTCTTCCGGCCGCCTTACGGGGTGATGAACCCCAACCTAAAAAACGCGATTATTAAAGGCGGCTATTTGCCCATAGGCTGGAGTGTTCGGTCATATGATACTATGGCTACCGATGCTGATGCGCTTTTGCAAAAAGTAACCCTCCAAATGAAACCGGGAGCAATCCTTTTATTTCACGACAGATGCCCGGTTACGGTGGCTATGTTGCCAAACTTTTTGGGGGAGGTAAAGGCGAAGGGTTACCGGGTTGTTCGGGTTGATAAGATGCTTGGGCTCCCGGCCTACCAGTAATCTCGAATTTATTAGTTAAAAACTCACTTACACCCCGGAATTATATACTTTACCAACAAATCAAAAGCCCGTTTGGCCTTCCAGTTATTGTAATTGCCCTGGGTAAATACAACTACCAAATCTAAATCTTTAATAATCATAATGTACTGGCCGCCATTGCCCGAGGCAAAAACAACGTCTTCTGTATAACCCTGGGTTTTTACCTTCTCATTGTACCAGTAATAGCCGTAACAAGCAGGCTGCGGAGTGGCCATTTTATTCCTGCTCAATTTAACAAACGAAAAATCGGGAATTGAAATAGTGGCTGTGGTTGACGCCCTGAGCCATTGTGCCGATACTATCCGTTTACCCTGCCAAACGCCATTGTTTTTTACCAACAGCCCCATTTTAATCATATCCTTTGGCAACAGGAAAAAGGATCCGGCAGTGGCGCCGTGCCCGGCAGGATCAACTGTCCAGTGGTAGTTGGTAATCCCCAACGGATCAAACAAATATTTTTTAGCAAAGGCCATAACAGGCATATGGGAGGCATTGCTGATAATACCACTAATGATCATTGGGTTACATGATGTATAGTTCCAAACTGTACCGGGATCGTTTTTCATAGGCAAATCCAGCGAAAACTTAACCCAATCTTTGGTTTCAACCATTTCGGTTTCGCAATCCTTACCGTCATCATCCCATTCATTACAATCAAAGCCCGATCGCATTTCTAAAAGGTTTTTGATGGTGATAAGCTGTTTCCGCGCGTCGTTGTTAGCGAATGATTTATACTCAGGGAAAAACGGATAAACCTTTTGGTCTGCATTTTTCACAAAGCCTTTATCAATAGCAATGCCCATCAGCAGGCTGGTAACCGATTTAAATGACGACCGCGAATCGTGCACCGAATCGGCCGTGTAACCGTTAAAATATTGCTCGTAAATAAGTTTGCCTCCTTTTGATATTAATATGCTGTGGATGCCGGTGTATTCCTGCTTTTCGATGGCGTGGGTCATCGAATCTAACAAAGCATGCGTTTGTGCATGTGTCCAATTGGATAGAAAGAAGAAAATGAGAGTCAAAAACTTCAATGGAGGTGGCATATTTCTGCTGATAATGGCTGATATAATGTTAACCATTCAGAGGATAAGACGCATGGGATAACGGTGCGTTGCAGGATGAATTTTAATAATTTAAAATGGATTCATTGTAGAGGCGCATAATTGCGTCTCCCGCAGGACATTCAGGATTTGTGCAGGGCCGATTTGCATGTGTGATTTGCACACGGGAGACGCAATTATGCGTCTCTACAGAAAAACGGAAATTTATGCGGGCACACTCACCAGCATACAACTATGTTGCCCAACTTTATGGGTGTTGTATATCAGTATATTTTTAAAGCTACTTGCTTCGCCGTTTCTTTTTATCATATGCTGCGGCATGATTAACGCCCCGCTAACAAAATTGCAGGCCAGCCAAAGTGCAAATGACGATGCCGTTGGATACTCGCCGCACATGTGCTTAAAGCGCGCTATCGTGGTATATTTATCAAACAAGCTATCGCAGGAAGTATAAAAAGGGAGCGAGCGCTTATCGCCATTTTCGCCGGTTAACAGCAGGTCTGGCTTTTCGCCTTCGGCAAGGTTTTCTTCAACAAACTTTTTAATGCGGATTTTAATCACCTCAACATCGGCGCTATGTATGGTAGTTATTGCTTTCAATTGCGCCATGGCGTTTTGTTTATTACGACTAACCATAAACATGGCCGCTCCTTCGCCAGACAGACTACCGTCGGTTGTAGAACTGTACATGTCGCTGTTCAGGCAATCTTCTTTCTTAAACCAGCCCGCAAGGGTATCAAGGGTATAGTTGTTAAACGAAATTTCGTCAACGCCGCCCAATAAATAGTTGCTTTGGGGGTTTTCACTCAGCAGCATGGCTGCATCAATAACCGCGTTTTCAAAAGCCAGCCCGCGATGAACGTGGGTAAGGTTATAGTTTTTGTTATTGCTGATAAAGGCTATTTGCGATGATATGGTATTGGGTGTACCCTGCACAAAACTTCCGGGTGTAAGCATATCTTCATTGTACTCAATAATCTGGTTCAGGAACTTGCCGTTCTCCTCCATTCCGCTTACCTGGGTGCCTATGATAATGCCATCGGGCTGTACGGCATCTGCAAGCAGCGGCAGGGCGGCTCCCGAGCCGATGCGGGTACTTTTACTCATCCGACGTAAAGCATTGCCTTTAAACTGCGGATAAGCAGGCTCAATGGCATACAGCTTGTTTTCAACCGAAGGGCGAAGCGTTTCAATGTCGATATTATCCCCAAAGGTTTGCTGGGGCGAAATACAGGTGGTTTTGTGGATATACAACTTCATCATTAAGCTTTTGAAAAAATTAATGATGTACAATTCCCGCCAAAACCAAACGAATTACTCATTACATGTTTTATAGTGCCGGTGTTGTAAGCCTGCACGGGCTCAAGGCCAATATCAGTTATCGGTTCATTAAAATTCAAATTAGGGTATAGTTCCTGTCTGTCGATATTCAGAATGCTGTACACCGCCTCGATAGCGCTGGCTGCACCAAGCGTATGCCCTGTAAAGCCTTTGGTAGATGCAAAACCGGGCAGGGTGTTAAACAGGCGCAGCATAGCGCGGCTTTCAACCTCGTCGTTATTCTCGGTGCCGGTGCCGTGGGCATTTATAAAGTCGATATCTGCTGGTTTTAACCCGGCATTATCCAATGCATTTTTCATAGCCAGGTACGGGCCATCGCCCTCCGGGGATAACGAAGATGGATGATAGGCATCATTGGCATTTCCATAACCGCTCACCTCGGCATAAATCTTTTTTCCTGTCGCATCGGCCTCTTTCTCTAATACTAAAAATGCTGCGCCTTCACCTAAATTAAGGCCTTTACGGTTTTGATCGAAAGGGGCACAAGGTTCATCCGAAAGAATCCGCAGGGCGTTAAAACCATTAACCGTGAATTTGGCCAGGCTATCGGCCCCGCCTACAATTACACGATCTGCCAGTCCGTTCTTAATCAGCCTGCAACCGTACATAATAGCATTTGCTGATGACGAGCATGCCGTATTCAGGGTATTAATTACTCCGGTTATCCCATAACGCGTTTGTATGTATAGGTTTACCGATGCATAATCGTATGATTTTACGTATTCAATATGTTCGGCATCGCCATGGGTATTGGCATATAACTCGTCGGTAAGGCACATGCCACCTACGGTTGTAGCACCCACAAGCGCAGTATCGGCGGCCGTTAATTCGTTTTGGGTTAACCGGGCATCGGCAATAGCTTCGTTAAACGCATGTAAGGCAAGCAGGGTAGTGCGGGTAACACCCGGTTCTGTTACGCCAAGTTTTGTTTTTAATTCCTGGGTGCCGGTCAATACTTCGCCGAAAGGCAGAAGTCCCGAATAGCGCGAAGGGAAATTGCCCCCTCCCTTAATAATTCCGGTTTTGCCTTGTACCAATGCAGTATGATTTTCAGCTACCGAGTGGCCAATAGCGCTGATCACTCCAATCCCGGTTACTACAATCCTGTCCAATTTTTATCGGTGTTTATTTTTGCCCGTTTTGCTCAATATACCTTGCCATGGTGTTCACGTCTACAAGTACCTTGCGGCCTTCCTTAGGGTCTTGAATGTTGATGCCGTACTCGCGTTTTAACAGTACTATAAGTTCCAGTGAATCGATGGAATCAAGCCCCAGGCCATCGCCAAACAACGGCTCATCGTCTTTAATGTCTGCCGGGGTAAGATCAGTTAAATTCAGGAACTGAATGATCTGAACTTTTAACTTCTCTTTTAGTTCTGTAGTTTCCATTTGGTATCTATATTAAATTCTTTCTTTTTAAACCAATAAATGTTAGCGCCTGGAATACAAATGTAATTCCAACCAACGGAATAATGCTGATAACAACATCCTTTAATCCCGCGCCCTCTAAAAATAAGCCATAATAGGCTTCAATGCACCAATGCAATGGCGATAATGAGCTTATTGTTTTTAATGCCCCCGGCATGGCAAATGAAGGCACCATAAGGCCGCCAATAGCCGATAGTATCACTATGGATACCGCTCCAAAGCCGTTTGCCTGCTCCTGCGTATGGGCAAACACGCCCACACAAATGGCGTAACTTACCGCGCAATAGCCAACGGCAACCGTTACCAATATCAAACCGAAGATATCTGCCGGTAAGTTTAACGCGGGCAAATTAATATACGGAAAAAACCATAATCCCAACGAAAAAATTACCATAGCCTGGAACAAGGTGACACACAGATAGGTGATCTGCTTAGATAACAGGCCTACAGCAAAATTAGTAGGCAATGTTTTTAAACGGATAAAGCTGCCGCTAACCTTTTCCCTCACCACACTGCCACTTAACGACATGATGATAAAAAACATGGCGAATATAGTCCAGGCGGGTACATTGTGCTGGGTGGCGTTTGGTGCGGTTATGCTGCCGCCCTTTGATACCGGCACCTGTTTTATTTCGGCCTTTCCGTTCAGCATTTCCTGTTCCAGCTTTTCGGGCATCTCCTTTTCGTTTATAGCAAAGTAGAGCGTGCGCAGGGTTTCCCGGCTTTCTACAATTTGTAAGGCGCTGGTTAAGGCTCCGTTTACCGAAAAGCGAATGGATTCGGGAATGGATGGGTTGTAATGTAAGATCAATGGCGTAGGTGCCGTCAGTTTTTCTTCTTTAGCAGAATCGGCCTGCAGGCCAAAGCTTTTCAGCGCTTTATTTGATGATGATTTGGCTTTTGCTTCAATCTTCGCCGAAAAATCGGACGGAATGGTAATGGCCAGCATGGCATCGGCGTTGTGCATGGCATCTCCAATTTGCTGTTCGTTTAATTTTGATGCTGCCTGCACCACTTTAAACATGCCAATTTTGCTGATGGTGGTTGTGAGTTGTTTGCTTAGCTTACCGGCATCATTATTAGAAACCACTACGGTGAGCTTGTTTTTGTTCATCAGCTGAAAGGTGCTGTTTTGAATAAGCGTAACCACAATAACCAAAATGACGGGCATGATAAACATGAGCGATATGCCCACCTTATCGCGCAGCAATATCCTTACATCTTTTACTATGGAGGCCCAAAGCTTAAACATTAGTTCCGGTAATCCTTTCCTGTTAAATTTAAAAACAGTTCCTCCAGGTCCTGGTGGCCATACTCTTCCAGCAAGCTATCCAGTTTTCCCTCCCTAACAATCTCGCCCTTATCAACCAGGGCTATCTGCTCGCACAGCCCCTCGGCTTCGGCTAACTGGTGCGAGGTATAAATCAATGTGGTGCCCTGTTTATTCAGCTGTTTTAAATAATCAATGATAGCGTGGCGAGTTTGTACATCCACACCAACAGTTGGTTCATCCAAAAACAAAATCTTCGGATTATGAATAACCCCTATGGCCAAATTCACCCGTCGTTTCATTCCTCCCGAAAAATTTTCAACGGCTTTGTGGCTTACATCTGTAAGCCCCAATATCTCCAATAAATCTGCCGAACGATGGGCTATCTGTTTGCGGCTTAAGCCGTACCAGGCCCCAAAAAACTCCAGGTTTTCTATCGGGCTTAATTCCTGGTAAAAGGAAAAATCCTGCGGAACAAAACCAAACAGCTTATTTACAGCCTTACTTTTGGTACCTATTTTATGCCCCAGCAATTCAACCGTGCCTTTTTCGGCAACCAGCAGGCCGGTCATCAAATTCATGAGCGTGGTTTTACCGGCGCCATTGGGCCCAAACAAGCCAAAACGTTCACCTTCGGCTATCTTTAAATTCAGGCCATCATAAGTCACCCCCGAGTTGCCCGGATAATGAAAACAGAGGTTTTCGATATTTACGGCGAGGGATTTCATGGTTACCATTTAATATTTTTCAGCAGCGTAAACGCTTTCTTTTCTATTTCGGCAATTTCTAACAAATAGTTGCCCATCACATTAAAATCTTCCTGGCTGCCTATGCGGCCTTTGTAAATACCCGCGGCCTGTACGGCGGCTGTTCGCCACATATCGCCGGCCTGGGTAAACATTTCTGACGCCTGTAGCAACACCGGGTTTGGCAAGTAATCATTAGCCTGTTGTAAAAACGCGGCATAAATATACCTGAACCCGCCGCCGCCTGTACCAATCTCTTCCTGCATACGCACCAATTGCGCCAGGTACAAGCCCGCGGTTTTAAGGCCCAGCTTGTCGCGCCAGCCTTTTATTTTATTGCCTGTATATCTTATCCCGTTTACACCAGCGAAAGGCCCGGGGATGGAGATCATGTTAAAAGCATTTTTTTTGATGCCGCTTTTAATAGCACTCCTGATCTGGTCGTCGGTAATTTCCGTTTGATTGGCAGGATAGTATAATTGTCCTTTTGGCGCCAAAGCCCCTTTGGCAAAACGCACGCGCTCCAGCTCATAGCTGGTAAGCGTTGTAGCGTGTTCCATAATAGGATCGCTAATCAGGTAATTATCCCCCTCCTTGCCAAAAACAATAAGGTTATGGGCGTTAAAATGAAAACGGTATTCCTTAGGGAAATAAGATAAATAATAAACCCCAACCTGTGCGCCAACCGGCTGCCCGGCTTCAAGGCTTTCCATTAAAGCGGCCTCGGCCTTTTCTTTGGAACTGAATTTTTTCTGTATCACCGGTATCCCCAGTGATTTACAGGTACGGTTAAATATAAAGCCGGGCATAGAGCGAAAAGCAATTGCCGGCCCATTGTTTATTTTTATTAGCGGTACGTATACAAAAAACAGCCCGGCGCCAATACCAAAAGCCAGAGGCTCGGTTATTTTGCCGTTCGAGATCTTTTTTAATAAATTACTGGTAACCCCCGATTCGCAATGTGCAGCTTGTCCGTGTTCAAAATCAATCTTCATGCACATCTATACTTTTTAGCTCGTCGACCTTTACATTAAAGGCTTCGGCATATTTTTTTAAATCCTTTTCCGATAGTTTATTAAACACACCGGGTTTCAGGTGGCGTTTTATCTGCCATTTCCAAAAACCGGTATAATCGGCTAAAATACCAAGGTCCATTAGCCGCAATTCCATAAAAAACAACAGCGGACTGGCCTCTCCATTTAAAACCCTTTGTTTAGCGTTGGCAATGCGGCCATCAATTTCCTGCCAGGCTACATCAAGCGCGGTTATTTTTACATCCCATCCGTCGCTTAGCTGGGTTACATACCTCCCGTCGCTATCGGTAGCATAGCAAACCTCCTTGGTAATTTTACCAAGCGAACTTAGGTCCTGAGGTACGTTTTCCTTTTTCATTGCAAACGGCTAAAACGATTAAACAACTGTTAGCATAGCATACATATATGAAAACCTGGAGCTTTCGGGCACCAACAGCAATATTTTTTCGCCTGCTTTTAGTTTGCCGCTGTGGAACAACTCGTTTATCATTAAATAAACAGATGCCGCGCCAACGTTACCTACGGTATAAAGGTTCATAAACCATTTTTCGTAAGGGATGCCGCCGCCATAAATCTCCACCATATCATAAATTTTCGGCCTGAAAAAGTCGCTGGAGATATGGGGTAAAAAGTGGTCGATATCCAAGGTGGTTAACCCACGTCGTTCAAAAATTTCTTTAATCTTGGCTCCGCCCAAAGGCACAATATTGTCACTCAGCAATCCAATATCCTGCTTTACACTGAAGATGGATTTATTTTTAATCTCTTCGGGCGTAAAGTCCATAAAACCTTTCAGGCTGCCATCCGGCTGTTTTTCGGCCCCCATGTACATACAGGCGTCCATCTGGTTGGCGTATGATACACCTTCAATCCAGTCAACCCGCAAACTCAGGCCTGTTTCATTTGGTTTATCGGTCATTAAAAATGCCGATGCCCCGTCAGAAAGCATCCACCTTAAAAAATCTTTATGAAACGCGATATACGGGTTTTCGGTAAGTTCCTTTAGCTTTTGCGCTTCTTCTTCAAACACATCAGATACCAGCAAGCCCGAAAACCTTTCAGACCCGGTAGCCACCGCTTGTTTGGCATCGCCAGATTTGATGGCCATAAAAGCATATTTTAAAGCATGCATCCCGGCGCAGCAAACCCCAGCCGGCGATACCACCTCAATTGCGCCAGCCTCGGGTAGCCAGCCATGCGTCATTACGCCGTGGCTTGGCATCATTTGATCGGGCGATGAGGTGCCGCATGACAGGATATCGGTTTCCTCTATTTTAGCATCGGTATTTTTAAACAGTTCCTTAACGGCCAATGCAGTCATCTCGGCATTGGTATGCGTAGCCTTTTTATTTTTATCTAAAGCATAATACCGGGTGGTTATGGCATTATTGCGCAGTACTATTTTTTTTGATTTAGAGGGTTTATTGTCGATATAACCCAGATACTGCTCCATATCATCATTTGCAACGGGCTCGTTGGGCAGAAAAGCAGATGTGGCGTTTATATAAACCTGATTAAAAGACATGTATATTTTTAATTTAGTTGTAAGTAAAAGTTCTTTTTCTCCTGGATCCTGTCACCAAAAAACGGACGTATTAAAATCATATCAACCGTTAATGCTATAGGGGCAACAATAAACAAGGCAAAAAAAAGATAATATTTAAAAGCTGCAAGCCATGCACCCTTATTTTTGCGTTTGGAAATAATTTTTGCCCAAACCGAAAATATAATCCTGGCCTTCCCTTCTATAAACATCAGGGGGTATTTAATGTTTACGGCGTCGTTGTGCATTAGCTCGTCCTGCAGGCTATCCCAATAGTCAACCATATTAAGCCTGGCCGCTATAACCCTGCCAAATTTGCTGGTGTCCTTTATTTCCTGCTCATCAACACCTGGCTTGGGGAATATATTCAGGTAGCTTTCTTTTTTACCGGTAAGCATCCAGTAAAAAATAGTAACAAAACTTATTGGGTTAAGGTGCCTGTCAACCAGGGCAATATTACCAACCAGCCTTCCGCCGGCATCCTGAATAGATTTGCGCACCCGCACAAAGGCGTTTAGCCACATATTACGGGCAGCACTGATGGTTACAACAGGCGTATCTTGTACTACTTTAATAAAGTCGGGGTGGTTAAGCAGTGAATTTGAAGGGATGCTGGGCGATAAAAACCAGGGCTGGTAACCAACAATAATCAAATCGTATTTAGTTTCCTTTAATACGAATGGTTGAATTTCGGCAGGTACGCCCAAAACACAATCGGGCATAACCCCAAAAAAGTTCGAACCTGTCCATGGAAAATTATAGCCGTTTACCATTTTTATCTCCACCTTTTCAACCGATGCCCTTGCGTCAATAATAGGCTGTGTTAACGAGTCGATGACATCACGCATTTGACCCGATTGGGTGTAGTAAATAGCTAAGATCTTCTTACTCATTATTCTGCCGGTTTAAGGTCTTCAGTGTGCAAAACTTTAGATGTTTTGGTATAATCAACTATTGCGCGCTGTACTACAGGCGACAAGGTTTTAAAGTTTTTTATTACCACAGTTTTATCCTTTTCGATATCTGTACGGTAATGCACAATTTTTGGTGCTTTTTCCTGGATAACCAAACGTAAAAAATGCAGATCTGTATTGTCGGGCTCGGCCAGCAGGGCTGTTTCCAGCTTAATTCGGCCGGCTTTAAAAAAGCTTAGCTTATCTTTTGGCTTGCCGGCAAGGCTGGCTTTTTTCATTAATAAAGCGCCCTCATAGCCGCTTTTTGTTTCGGTTCCGGCATCAGCAAATGTGGCCAGTTCCTGGTTAATTTCGTCAATATTATCGCTTGCCATTGCTTTATAAAAAGCAGCTTTTTCTAATTTCTGCGCATAAAGCGTGGTGTTACTACCCGCCATAATTATCAGCACAAAACAAACAAAAGCAATGCGCTTTTCAATATAATTCTTCATAAAGCTTACCAAATGTAATAAATATTACGTGCCCTGCAAACAGCTTTGCTCTTTACTCATAAAGCATAAGCGCAACCGTTTTTGCTTCATTTAGTTTTAAATTTTTTTAATAACTTAAACCCATGTGTCACTGTATATGATACTTTTTGCCTGTAATGGTTTAACCACGCCCAATTAATAGCGGTTGCGCCATTAAAATCCGGTTTTCTTTCGCTTACTTTGGGGTTTGAATTTTTTTCGGAAATTTAATAGCGAAATAATTTACACTATCTTCCGTACCATAAATGACAAAATTAACTATCAGCAATTTACATGGATAAAACTAAACAGTTTTCGGGTTCATGGGCTGTAATTTTAGGGGGGTCTGGCGGCTTCGGGTTTGGGGCTTTGCAAAAGCTTGCCGCACATGGTATGAACGTAGCGGTTTTGTACCGGGAAACCTCCATTACCGAAAAACCACTCAAAATAAAACTTAGCCAGATTGCTGAAGCAAACGGGGTAACCATACTGCCGTTTAACATAAATGCGCTTGAACAAACCGGGCGCGATTTATTTTTAAAACAATTTACCGAAGTTGCTGTACATAAACATTGTGTTAAGTTATTACTGCATTCAATAGCCCGGGGCAATTTAAAACCGCTGGCTACCGAATTAGAAAACGCCGACAGCACCGCAGTTCTTTCAACTGATGATATACAGGCCACAAGCTATGCCATGGCCAATAGTTTACTTGACTGGACGAGGTTGTTGCTTAACGCCGGACTTTTTAAAGCCGATGCCCGTATTATAGGCCTTACCAGCGATGGGGCGCATAAATATTGGGAAAGCTACGCGGCGGTATCTATCGCCAAGGCATCGTTAGAAAGCCTTGCAAAATACATGGCTGTTGAATTCAGCCGTTTTGGTTTAAAAACCAATCTGATACAGGCCGGGGTTACCGAAACGGCATCATTAAAAAGAATACCGGGCAGCGATAAATTAATTGAACTGGCCACTGCAAACAACCCGATGGGCCGGTTAACAAAGCCCGCAGATGTTGCAAACGTAATATATATGCTTTGTACCGACGAAGCCTTCTGGATAAATGGTGCATTGATTCATGTTGACGGTGGCGAACATTGTTTGTAACTATATTGATTTTTAAAAACATGAATAACCATATACTTAATCATTTACCATACAAATCTACTTTCCGCTTTATTGATAACATTACATCATTAAATGAAAACGGGGTTACCGGCGATTTTACGCTTAAACAGGATGCCTTTTTTTATGAAGACCATTTTGAAGGTAATCCTGTAACACCCGGCGTTATCATTACCGAAATTATGGCCCAGATTGGTTTGGTTGTGCTGGGTATATTTTTGATTATGAAAGAGCCAGACAATGATTTTACCAGCGATACATCGTTATACCCGGTGCTTACGTCAACAGATGTTTCTTTTTACAAAATGGTTTTACCCGGCCAAAAGGTTACGGTTATTTCTAAAAAACAATATTTTCGTTTTGGTAAGTTAAAATGCATTGTGGAGATGCTGAACAGCGAAAAGGAAATCGTTGCAAGGGGTACATTTGCCGGCATTATTAAACATCTTGACTTAAAATGAGCAGGCGCGTTGTTGTTACAGGTATGGGGGTGGTATCGCCAAACGGCATCGGGATCAGCACGTTCCTTGAGGCTATACAAAACGGCGTGTCGGGCATTAAATTTCAGCCCTTGTACGAGGAATTGAAATTTAGCTGTCATGTTGCGGGCAAGCCCGATTTTGTACTGGAAGATCTTAAAACCAAAAACTACATATCCGAGGTTGTTTTTCACGGCCTTAAGGGCACCAATATTGGTTATGGCCTTATGGCCGCACTTGATGCCTGGGCTGATGCCGGCCTGGAATATGATACCGACGAACCCCGTTGGGAAACAGGCTGCATTTTTGGCAACAGCGTATCTGATACAGAGGCCATGAAAAACGTAATAACCCGCGTTGATAACAAAGAAGCCAAAAAATTAGGTTCGCGTGTGGTGGAGCAAGCCATGAACAGCGGGGTTACCTCCTATGTATCGGGCCGTTTAGGGTTGGGTAATAAAGTAATTACTAACTCGGCGGCATGCGCTACCGGCACACAGGCTATTTTAATGGGCTACGAAACCATTAAAGATGGCTACGCCAAACGAATGCTGGTTGGCAGCAGCGAATATGTTGACACCTATGTATTTGGCTCGTTTGATTCTATGCGTGTGTTATCCCGTAAATATAATGATCAGCCCGAAAAGGCATCAAGGCCGATGAGTATATCGGCGGGTGGCTTTGTACCGGGCTCCGGTTCGGCCGCCCTTGTTTTGGAAGACCTGGAATTTGCTTTGGCCAGGGGCGCAAAAATTTACGCCGAGGTTTTGGGCGGCTCAACCAATAGCGGCGGCCAGCGCATGGGCGGCTCCATGACGGCGGCTAACCCGCAGGGTGTTATCAAATGCATTGAAGATTCCATAGCCAACTCCAACATCAGCCCTAATGATATCGACCTCATTAGCGGCCACCTGACTGCCACCAATGCCGACATGCAGGAAATTCAAAACTGGTGCAAAGCGCTTGGCCGGGGCGGTGACGATTTCCCGCTGATGAATTCGCTTAAATCGATGATTGGCCATTGCTTAAGCGCAGCGGGATCTATCGAGGCTGTGGCATCAATATTGCAAATGGAACACGGGTTTGTTCATCCTAATATAAACCTGGATGATCCGAATCCCGAAATAGGCAACTACATCAATTTAAACCGTTTGCCTGTTTCGATAGTCAAAAAAGACATCAATATCGTTGCTAAAGCTAATTTTGGCTTCGGCGACGTCAATTCCTGCTTAATATTTTCTAAATTTAACCCTAATGACACGACAAGAGATTTTAATTGAACTAAAAAAAGTTTTATCGCCATATACCCTTGATAAAGAAGCCCTGGCCGGCATAGACGAAAATACCGACCTTATTAAGGACCTGAAAATCAATTCGGCCAATCTTGTTGACATCATTATTGATGCGGAAACTAAATACAATATCGAAATAGATTACGATGCTGCTGATAAAATGGTGAACGTGGGCGGCTGTATTGATGTGATTGAAGAAAAGACTAACCAGCAAACATGACAATAAGCGCCGGTAATGATATTGTAGACCTCCAGGCCATCGACACCGCGCGGACAAGCGACCCCAGGTTTTACAGCAAATTCATTACCGGCCCCGAAATTGAATTACGCAGCCTGCCCGAACTGGCTGATATGCCAACTGAGCGTTTTGTGTGGCTTTTATGGTCGGTTAAAGAGTCGGTTTACAAATTTGAACAAAGGCATAACCCCGGGCTTGTTTTTTCTCCCTCAAAAATTATTGTCGGGCATATTACCCCCGTTTTGAGCATGCCCCTCGCCACCAACGGGCCAATTGAAGGTAAAGGGTTTGATGAGCAGCCCTGCTACAAAAGCACCATGGCTTTTAACCAACATACGTTTTATTCCCGGTCGATAATTACCAACCGTTATATCGTAACTGTAGTTAACAACAGTGATCATTTCGAAAATATGTACTGGGGTGTTAAGCCGATTGACAATAGCAGCCCCGCATATCAATCAATACAAGTACGGGAATTTATCATAAAAAAACTCGGTGCTTTTTTTGAATCCAACCAGCTGAATATTATTAAAACCTCGTCAGGCTGCCCTGTTTTGCACGATGGATTGGCCGAAACAACCATACCTGTTTCATTGGCGCACCATGGCCAATATGTGGCTTATGCATTCCATTTAGCCGGCGCATAGGATGCTGCCCGGCGCTCAATTAGCTAATGCTTCTAATTTTTTGATATCTTGATAACAAATGTATAATGGGATAAAACCGAAAATGCCAAAACAACAATCAATGCACCGCCAATAAATGGGGATACCACGTATAGGCCCGGCAATAAACGCCAGCGGAAAAACCATAACGCAGGCTATCATTCCAAACTGTATTATCCAGATATTTTTTACCGGATTATGCAGGGGGCCGATAAAAACCATGGCGATAACCAGGTGCCCAAATGCCAACCAATCGGTGCCATAACTTAAGTAAGGGTAGTTTTGATTGGTTGTTTTTACGGCCAGGTAAACCTGTGCAATCCAATTGTGCATAAAAGCGGGGAATATATTCACACCGGCCAGGAAAGCCAGCTCCGTTTCTATCGGGAAAGCGGTTACGCCGCTTAATACCAGCCCTATAATAAATACAATGATCCAGGTTTTTACTTTTTTGCGTAGTTGAGGTTCGGTTTGCATGATGGGTGTGAATTTAAGATTATTCAGACCGAAAACGCCGTGCTAAATCAGCAAAAAAACGTTTTTGCCCGGAAATTAAACGCACACTTTCCATGCCGTTACAATGCGTATATCTTTATATAGTGTACCGGCAGGGCAAACGCATCTGATTGGGTTAACATAACTTAACATATTTTGGATGTTTTTTAACATAAATATTTGACAATAAGTGCTTTATGTCTTACCATGGTTAACACTAAACCGATTGCGCAATTTAAGCGCCTCCAAATATTTGTGCCTGGTGTTGGCTTGATATACCTGAAGCGGCAATACAATATGGAGGCGGGATTTCCAGCGAAAATTAAACTTCAAGCTGAGACACTCCCTCTTTTTATTATATTTGTTGCAAAGGAAATGGAGTCTTCCTACTCAACCGCCCTAAAAAGCTGATGGCGCCTGCGTTAATTAACCCGTGGAACGATATTCCGCGCTAATTTTTTGCAGGTGAAAATTTTTCAGATCAAATCCCAGTCAAAAACAGGCTGCTGCTCACGGCCCGTATTCCCTTTGTATAACATATCTGCGCATCAACAGGTAAGCATCAATGCTATTATGGTGTTGTTTTGCTCCATCGTTTACAATCCATCAATTTTAAAAACTAAATTAGCATCGCTATAAAATGAACGATAACCTTTTTACGTCCGAACATTTTTCGATAGTGAAAAACCTGCTGAGGTGGACACTTATCATCATCCCCATCGCCATAGTTATCGGCAGCATGGTGGCTTTGTTTTTATGGCTGTTGAGCTGGGCAACACATTTCCGGTTTGCCCATACTTACCTTTTATATTTATTGCCTGTTGGGGGCGTTGCCATCCATTTCATATATAAACTGGCCGGAAAATCGGCAGAAAAGGGAAACAACCTCATTATTGACGAAATCCACCAGCCCGATTGCGGTGTGCCCAAACGGATGGCGCCGGTAGTATTGCTTACCACGGTTATCACCCATTTATTTGGCGGATCGGCCGGGCGCGAGGGTACGGCGGTACAAATTGGCGGCAGCATAGCGCAGGCTTTTGCTAAATGGTTTAAGCTAACCCCGGCCGATACCCGCACCATACTTATTGCCGGCATAGCCGCGGGCTTTGGCGCTGTATTTGGCACGCCTGTTACCGGGGCCATATTTGCTATGGAGGTTTTAACCATTGGCCGCATACAATACAATGCCTTGCTGCCCTGTTTAATGGCCAGTATTATTGGCGATGTTACTGTTGCCGCCTGGGGCATTCACCATACCGCTTACCATATTGATGTTTTTGCAAACGTGCCGCGCTGGTACGCTACTTATACGGCCTTTGATTTTTTATTGCTGGGCAAAATCGTTTTAGCTTCGGTAGCGTTTGGCCTGGCCAGTTACCTGTTTGCTTACCTGGTGCATGGGCTAAAATCTTTTTTTGGAGCAATCGTTCCAAAACCATGGCTCGTTCCCGTCCTTGGCGGATTGATCATTATTGGCCTTACCATCCTGTTGGGCAAACCAGATTACCTGGGCCTCGGGGTCGACCCTGAACATACCGGCGCAATCACCATACCATCGGCATTTAAGGTGGGTGGGGCCGATACCTGGAGCTGGCTGTGGAAAACCATATATACAACCGTTACCCTTGCAAGCGGCTTTAAAGGCGGCGAGGTAACGCCCTTGTTCTACATCGGGGCAACCCTGGGCAATACCTTATCGGTTTTAATGGACGCCCCGGCCGGCCTTTTTGCTGCCCTGGGTTTTATAGCGGTATTTGCCGGCGCAACCAACACCCCGCTGGCCTGTACTTTTATGGGGATTGAACTTTTTGGCAGCCAGTATGCATTGTTTTTTGCAGTAGCTTGTTTTACGGCCTATTTTTTTAGCGGGCACACGGGCATTTATGGTTCGCAACGCATTGGCATTGCTAAAACACCGGGCCGCTACGCCGATGCAGCAACGCTGGCCGAAGCCGATAAACGCAGGCGGGGATATATGCGGCAGAAATTGGCAAAGTATAGGTTAAAGGGAAAATAGCGTTGGCGGGGTTGTTCGTGGTTTTGTACTGTAGCGTCGGTTTTTATAACCGTGTTTGGGAAACACAAGGGGTCAACAAACAAAAAAGAGCACATCATATAAGGCCAAAACCACCTATGATATGCTCTCTATTGCTTCTTCTTCAAGTCGGGATGAGAAGATTCGAACTTCCGACCTCCAGCACCCCATGCTGGCGCGATACCGGGCTACGCTACATCCCGAAATAATGTAGGGAGTGCAAATATATAATTTGCAGATTTAATTCAAAACTGTAAATTAAATACAATCCCTTTTCCGTCAAAAGAAACGCTGCCAGCCATTCTGCAACGCGGCTAAAGGGGTTTCGGCCATTATATTGTTAAATATTATAACGTTGCTTTTTATTCGGCTTTGATTTTTTATCTTAACACCCTCGATAAATATAATATCGCCAATATTTTCCGTTTAATTATGTATTTGATACTTTAGCGCCGAACTATGTCAGCTGCCGGGAATTATGAATTACTCATTGAAAAGATAAATATCTTTATAAGGAAGTATTATTTTAATAATTTTTTGCGTGGGTTGATATTTTTGGGCGCCGGCCTGTTTAGCGCTTATGTTATAATTACGCTGAGCGAATATTTTGGAAATTTTAATATTCTTTTCCGCACTATCCTTTTTTATTTTTTTATCCTGCTCAACGCGGGCCTGGTATGCTGGCTTATATTGCCGCCGCTGTTATCATGGCTTAAATTGGGCAAGTCGTTAAGCCACGACGAAGCCGCCGAAATTATAGGCAAACATTTTCAGGATGTAAATGATAAGCTGCTGAACACCCTGCAGCTAAAAAAACTGGCCGCGGGCGATGAAAACCACCGCGCGCTTATCGAAGCCAGCATTAATCAAAAAATCGAATCATTAAAACCTGTGAGCTTTCCATCGGCTATCAACATCCGCGAGAATGCTAAATACCTCAGGTATATCCTGGTGCCGGTTGCCGTTATCGTGGTTATCGCATTGGCCGCCCCATCCGTATTAACCGAAAGTACCAAAAGGCTCATCAGGCATAATGAGTATTTTATACCTGCTGCGCCCTTTAAATTCAATCTGCTCAATAAAACCCTTTCGGCAGTTCAAGGCGATGATCTGAAGCTGGAGTTGAGGCTTGATGGCGATAAATTGCCAGCTGATGTATATGTAGAAACCGCCAACAACACATTTAAGCTTGATAAAGAGAATATCAGCCGCTTTCATTATCAATTTACAAATTTGCAGCAAAACACCAAATTCAGGCTCATTGGCAATGGTTTTACATCGGCGCCGTACGAGATTAAGGTAAGCCAGAAACCGGCTTTACTTCACTTTGATGTGGAATTAAATTATCCCGCCTACCTGCATAAAAAAAACGAAACATTTTTAAATGCCGGCGATTTGGTAATACCCGCAGGAACGGCCGTCAGGTGGCTGTTGCATACCCAATATGCAACCGGGCTACGCTTTTTTATGGACAATGAACCACGCCTGGCCATAGCCGGCGGTGCCGGATTATTTGAGCATAGCGAAAAAGTTTACAAAAATGCCACCTACAGCCTTACCCCAATAAACATCCAGGTAAGCCACACCGACCCGGCCACTTATCATATTAACGTGATTTTGGATGAGCCGCCGGTAATAAGTGTTGAAGAGAAGCCCGACTCGGTAAGTATGAAATCGTTATATTTTAATGGTAAAATTCAGGATGATCATGGTTTTTCTGCTTTGAGTTTCCATTACAATGTACAATCACCCGGCAATAGCGGCAATCCAAAAACGTTTGTAAAACATGTGGCGGCCGATATGGCACAAGCGCAGGCCGATTTCTTTTATTTTTGGAATTTAAAAGATATGGGCATTAAGCCGGGCGACCAGGTTACCTATTTTTTTGAAGTGGCAGATAATGATGGCATAAACGGGCCCAAAAAAGCCCGCACCCCCGAACGCAGCCTTCATGTACCGGATGCCAACGAAGTAGCGGAGCAATTGAACTCGGGTACGCAGGCCATCAAACAAAAAATGCAATCGGCCATTAAATTGGCCGGGCAGGTTGAAAAAGAGTCGCAGAAGCTGAACCAGATGCTGCTGAACAAAAACACCCTTTCGTTTGACGAAAAGAAACAGGTAGAAGATTTGCTGCAAAAACGAAAAGACCTGGAAGACCTTGTGAAGGAAATAAAGGACGATAACAAAAAAAATCTGTACAACCGCCAGGAAAGTCAGCAGCAAAATGAAGAGATACTGGCCAAACAAAAACAAATTGAAGATTTATTTAACAACGTACTTGATAAAAAAACAAAGGAGCTTTTGCAAAACCTGCAACAACTGCTAAACGAACAACAAAAAGATGCCACCCGTGATGAATTGTCTAAAATGCAGATGGACAATAAATCGCTAAAAAAGGAACTTGACCGGATGCTGGAGCTGTATAAAAAGCTGGAGTTTGATCAGAAACTAAACCAGCAGATTGATCAGTTGAACAAACTTGCTGATAAGGAACAAAAGCTGTCTGAACAAACACAACAACAGGGTGCCGATAAAAAACAATTGCAGCAGGAGCAGGATAACCTGAAAAAGGAATTTGACGATGTAAAAAAAGGATTTGACGATCTGCAAAAAACAAATGAACAAACCGAGCACAAAAGCGATTTTCAGAATCCCGAAAAGGAAACACAAAGCATAGCGCAAAAAATGGAACAAAGCGCCGGCGATTTACAAAAAAACGATAAAAACAAAGCCAGTAAATCGCAAAAGCAGGCTGCTGATGAAATGAAGGATTTGGCCGGCAAGTTACAGCAACAAGACCAGGAGGGCGAAAGCAAAGAAAACGCGGTTGATGCCCAGCAACTACGCGAGTTGTTGAAAAACCTGGTAAACAGTTCATTTAGCCAGGAAAAGCTGATGCAAACACTAAAGACTACCAGCCCCACAGATCCGGCTTACGTTACCCTGTCGCAAAGCCAAAAAGATATTAAAGATAACCTTAAAACGGCCGAAGATAGCTTGTACGCACTTAGCAGGCGCATCCCGCAAATTCAATCAACCGTTAATACCGAGATAAGCAGCATAAACACCCATATAGACCAGGCCCTGGATAACCTGGGCGACAGGCGCACGGCCGAAGCCAACCGCAACCAACAATATGCCATGACATCCATGAACAACCTTGCCCTGATGTTGAGCGAAGCGTTGGACCAACTGCAAAAAATGATGAATAAAAGCAAAAGCGGCAAGGGCAAGCCGCAGTCAATATCACAACTGAATAAAATGCAACAGCAGTTAAACAAAAATATGCAAAAAGCACGGGAGCAAATGCAGCAACAGGGCAATAAACCAGGACAGAGCCAACCCGGGCAAGGCAACATGAGCGAACAATTGGCCCGCATGGCGCGCCAGCAACAACAGATAAGACAACAGCTGGAGCAGATAAATCGTGAAGAAAATAACAATGGTACAGGTAAATTAGGTAATTTAGATAAAATTTCGCAAGAAATGGAACAAACTGAGCGAGATCTCGTAAACAAGAAGATTACAGACGAGGCGTTAAAGAGGCAACAACAAATACAAAGCCGGTTATTGGAAGCTGAAAAAGCGCAACAGGAGCGTGAGCAGGATCAGCAGCGAGAAAGCCAGGCCGGCAAAAATATACCTCCGGGATACATAAAAGCGTTGCAGGGTTACCAGCAACAACGGGCAAAACAGACAGAACAGGTAAAAACAGTATCTCCGGCACTTAATTTGTATTACAAGCAAAAAATTAAATCTTACTTTGATCAACTTAATGCCAAATAATATGGAACAGGCAAATGTTCAAACCGGCGAATTATTCACGTTACAGCTACCGTCGAACCCGGAGAGCATAACGCAGCTTGAAGCGCTGATAGAAGAGATTGCTGATAAATACCATGTTGCAGATGATACTTTTGCCAACATGATGACTTGCTTAAACGAAGCCGCTATAAATGCTATTATACATGGCAACAAACTTGATGCAACCAAAAAGGTAATTATTAATGCCGATGTTGCCCCCAAGCGCGTTATATGGACGGTTACCGACGAAGGTGAAGGCTTTGATTATAATCACCTGGCCGACCCTACAGCGCCAGAAAACCTGGAGAGCCTTACCGGCCGTGGCGTTTTTATTATTAAACACCTGGCCGACCAATGCATTTTTAACGCAGCGGGTAACGAAATTGAACTACATTTTAAAATATAATGCCCGCCATCAGTTTTTTTGAAGAAGACATTAAATATAAGCTAAAAAACAAAGCCCTTGTGCGCCAGTGGATTAAAGAAACCATTGTTGCCGAGGGTTTTAAATTGAAAGAGCTAAACTACATTTTTTGCTCTGATGCCTACCTGCTTACGCTTAATCAGCAATATCTTGATCATGATACCTACACCGATATCATCACTTTTGATAACAGCGAGGTTAAAGGCGATATTGTGGGGGATATTTTTATATCGATAGAGCGCATCCGTGAAAACGCCGTTAAGTTTGGCCATTCAGAAACAGAAGAGCTTCATCGCGTAATTATTCATGGCGCATTGCACCTGTTAGGCTATACAGATAAAAGTGTTGTTACAAAGAAAAAAATGACACAAAAAGAGGATGAGTATTTAGCTAAGCGTAGTTTTATTGGCTAATTTTACCTGCATATTTGTTTAACCATCAATTATTTAAAACCATGAAATTACTTTCTTTAATATTGGGCTTCGTTTTGATGACGACCGCTCCATCGTCGGTTTACGATTTTAAACTGAAAACTATCGACGGGGATAACTTTTCGCTTGCCAAATACAAAGGCAAAAAGGTATTGATTGTAAACACAGCCTCAAAATGCGGCTTTACCAAACAATACAAAGATTTAGAAGCATTGGCCGAAAAATACAAAGGCAAATTGGTTGTAGTTGGCTTTCCTGCAAATAACTTTGGTGGCCAGGAACCTGGGACAAATCAAGACATCAAGACCTTTTGTCATGACAATTTTAACGTCTCTTTCCCAATGAGCGGAAAAGTTAGCGTATTAGGTTTAGATATCGACCCATTGTTCCAATATCTTACAACAGCACCGAACCCTGATTTTACAGGCGACATTAAATGGAACTTCGAAAAGTTTTTGATCGACGAAAATGGCAAACTCATCCACCGTTTCAGGTCGGCAACCACGCCAATGTCTGAAGATATTACCAAATACCTTTAATTAGATTTTAGATATAACTGATATTCCAGGGGCCCCGGTTTTACCGGGGCTTTTTTTTATCCGCTGCCGGGGCCCGTGCTAAATTTTTTGCGAAATTAAAGGGCTTCTGCCTTTAACATATTCCCGAGCTGTTTACTACTTATACCTAATGCTGCCCGGGGACCCCGGAGAACGCTATTCATCGATATAAAAAGGGCATCCACCGATATTAGTATGCGGATGGAAACGTTTTAGTCTAATTTCAGCGCTGAAATTAAAACGGTTAATTTAATAGTGCATGAATAAACTACTACTATAATCCCAAAGGGAGGTTTGCTTTGGCAAATCATCATACTCTTGTCGTTCTTTACTTGTTTCTTCATACTTGTTAAGAAGATACTTTCAGTTAATAGTTAATTAATCAGCGCCTGCTCGGAGTGCGGCGCTTTTTATTTTTCCCGGCCTGGTTAATTTACTATAAAACCGGGGTCGGGCTATCGCATGTTGGCAACCCATAGTATCCGGCACCTTTTAACCGCAAATAAAATAACCCCTTTTCGATTTACCCCCTGGTTTGAAAATATCATTACCTCTTTGCGTCCTATCCCGGAAGCATATCGGGATTGCATTGGAAAAAATAAAAATCCGTGGTGACATAAGTCACCGCAGCAGGAGGGCAAATCATTTACTTTTGTGTTAATAATTAGTTTTAAACATGCACGCTTTCGCTTACCTCGCATCTGCTTTAATCGGAATTTCGCTTGGCCTTATTGGTGGGGGCGGCTCAATCATGACGGTTCCGGTGCTGGTTTACCTTTTTGGTGCCAGCCCGCTTTTGGCCACCTCTTACTCCCTGTTTATTGTTGGCTCAACCAGTTTGGTTGGCGCTTTTACCAACTACCGCAAGGGACTGGTGAATGTGAAAACAGCGTTGCTTTTTGGTTTAACATCTATCAGCACGGTTTTTATCGCCCGTAAGTTCCTGTTGCCCTTAATACCCCATAACATTTTACAGATAGGTTCATTTCAGCTCACCGAAAATATCCTTACCATGGTGCTTTTCGCGCTGTTGATGGTGGCCGCGGCAACAGCAATGATTAAAAGCGGCAGTAAGACGGAAGTGCCACAAAACACGGGCGAAAAAAAAAGCAACATTACCAAACTTTTACTTTATGGTATAGCCATAGGGTTGGCCACCGGCTTCTTAGGGGCAGGCGGCGGCTTTTTGCTTATCCCAACCCTTGTTTTACTGGTTGGCTTGCCCATGAAAGAGGCTGTTGGTACCTCGCTGCTCGTTATCGCCATGAATTCGCTGATTGGTTTTACCGGCGACCTGGGTCATTTTACTATAGACTGGGCATTTCTGATAAAAATAACCGCGATAGCCATCGCCGGCATATTTGCAGGCGGCTTAATTAGCCACCGGGTTGATGCCAACAAATTAAAAAAAGCCTTTGGCTGGTTTGTATTGGTAATGGGTATTTATATACTGGCCAAAGAACTGTTTTTTAAGTAAATTTAATGCGGCGGTGACTTTGGTTACCATCTGTTTGCGTACGAAACCGCAACTTTGTTAAAGTATAAAGAATATATCATGCATATAGAACAAATATATACCGGATGCCTGGCCCAGGGTGCATATTACATCCAATCAGAAAATGAGGTTGCCATTGTTGATCCCTTAAGGGAGGTGAAGCCATACATAGCTAAAGCCAAAGCGGCCGGCGCCACCATCAAGTATGTTTTTGAAACTCATTTCCATGCCGATTTCGTATCGGGCCACATCGACCTGGCACGGGAAACCGGCGCGCAGATTGTTTATGGGCCAAACGCAGTAACCGGCTTTGAAGCGCATATAGCTAAAGATAACGAAACCTTTAAAGTTGGCAAATTCACCATAAAAGTGCTGCACACACCCGGCCATACTATGGAATCCGCCTGTTACCTTTTGAGTGATGAATTTGGCAAAGAAACCGCGTTGTTCTCTGGCGATACTTTATTCATTGGCGATGTTGGCCGGCCCGACCTGGCACAAAAAGCATCCGGGCTGACACAGGAAGGCCTGGCAGGTATTTTGTTCGATTCGTTGCGCACCCGCATCCTGACATTGCCCGATGATGTTATTATTTACCCCGCCCACGGTGCCGGATCTGCCTGCGGCAAAAACATGAGCAAGGAAACCACTGACACCTTAGGCAATCAAAAAAAATACAACTACGCCTTGCGCCCCAACATGACGCGTGAAGAATTTATAACTGAGGTTACCCGTGGATTAACCGCCCCGCCGGTATATTTTCCATTAAATGTTAAAATGAACAGGGAGGGTTACGAAAGCTTTGAAAAAGTACTGAGCCAGGGAACCCAGCCATTAACCCCCGACGCGTTTGAAGCCGCGGCCAACAGCACCGGCGCCATTTTGCTTGACACGCGCGATCCCCAGGTTTTTGCAAAGGCCTTTGTGCCTAACTCCATCAATATTGGCATAGATGGGAGCTTTGCCCCATGGGTTGGCGCGTTGGTGCCGGATATTAACCAGCAAATTTTGTTGATTACCGAAGACGGGCGCGAAGAAGAGGTAGTTACCCGCCTGGCCCGTGTAGGTTATGACCATGCCATTGGTTACTTAAAGGGCGGCATTGCGGCGTGGCAGGCTGCCGGTAACGAAACAGACAGCATTGTATCTTTAACTGCTGATGAACTTGCAGATAAAGTAAGCAACCATAGCCCGGTAAAAATTCTTGATGTGCGTAAAGCACCAGAGTACTATGCCGAACATATATTAGACGCCGAAAACCTGCCGCTGGATGACATCAACAGCAATATGGCCCGGTTGGATAAAAATGAGACTTACTATGTGCATTGTGCCGGAGGATATCGTTCAATGATATTTAATTCGATGCTGAGGGCGCGGGGCTTTACAAACCTGGTTGATGTTCAGGGCGGCTTTAAAGCTATAAAAGATTCAGGCAGGTTTAATATAAGCGCGTATGTGTGTCCAAGCACAATGCCTTGATTAATTTGTAAATTAATAATAAGGATTAATATATAACGATGCTTAATTTGCTCAAACAACCCTGGCCCTGGTATACTTCGGGGGCTGCAATTGCAGCTATCATGGTTTTATTGCTTTATTTCGGAAAATCATTTGGTTTTTCATCAAACCTGCGCACCATCTGCTCCATGGCCGGTGCGGGTAAAAAAGTATCGCTTTTTGATTTCGACTGGCGGGCACAAAAATGGAACCTGCTGTTTTTGCTGGGCTCGGTTTTAGGCGGATTGATATCCGCGACCCTGTTAAAAAACGATGCGCCATTAAAACTGGCCGCCTCTACCGTTACCGATCTTAAAACTATCGGTATAAATTTTGACGGTCAGCTAAATCCCACACAGCTTTTTGGGGTTCATAGCCTTTCTTTCAAAAACATTGTCATCCTGTTATCCGGTGGGTTACTGGTGGGCTTTGGTTCCAGGTATGCGGGCGGATGTACATCGGGGCATGCCATTAGTGGCCTGTCAAATCTGCAATTGCCTTCATTAATTGCGGTCATTGGCTTTTTTGCCGGCGGGCTTATCATGACACACTTTTTGTTACCGCTGATATTATCGATATGAAAGGATTAAGATTTATCATCGCCGGCATCATCTTCGGCATCATCATGACCAAGTCTGAAGCGGTGTCCTGGTACCGCATCCAGGAGATGTTTCGCTTCCAGTCGTTTCATATGTATGGCATTATTGGCACCGCTGTGGTTTTAGGGGCATTGGCTGTTTACATTATTAAAAGGTTTCACATCAAAGACTCGAAGGGCAACCCCATCATATTTGCCGATAAAGAAAAAAGCAGGGCAAAGTATATCATCGGCGGCCTGATATTTGGTCTTGGCTGGGCGCTTACCGGCGCATGCCCCGGCCCTATGTTTGTAAATATCGGCTACGGGTATGTATCCTTTATCATCGTGGTTATCGGGGCATTGGCGGGTACTTACCTCTATGGTTTGTTGCGGCATAAGTTGCCACATTAAAACCAGTTATAAAGTATCGTCAATTAAAAAAACGCCTTAACTTATTGGCTGTTAATGCCATTAATAAGCGAAGGCGTTTTTAATTATTAAGTTAAACTTAAAACAACACCGTTACTATTTATATATAAATGATTTATCCGGGTGTTGTGGTACCTTTGGCGCTCCTACAGGCTTATCGGCTATTTGTTTTTTCAGGTAAGCCAGCGCGGCCTCTAACTGCGCATCTTTTCCTTTGAATGATTCATTAGGCAGGTTATCCACAACTATATCCGGATCAACGCCGTGCCCTTCTATCAGCCATTTACCTTCGGGACCAAACACGCCCATCTCGGCAGCAGATGCTATACCGCCATCAACCATCCTGTTATCGCTTGATAACCAAATCTCGCCGCCCCAGGTGCGCATCCCTATTACTTTGCCCAGGCCCAACCTGCGGAAACCTTCGCTGATTGCTTCGCCGTCTGATGCGGTTTGCTGATCGCAAAGCAATACCATATGGCCCCTGAAAGCATACTGCATGTTCCAGGTTGGCCCGCCCGCGCGGCCCTGCCAGTACATCCACGCTTTACGTAACAGTTTTTCAAGTACCCAGCTATCTATATTACCGCCAAAATTTTGGCGCACATCCAGTATCAGCCCCTTGCGGTTAAAAATCGGATAAAATTGTTTTACAAAGGCATCCATATCATCGCCCCCCATGGCTTTTAGGTGGATATAGCCAATATCATTATTGCTTGCACTATCTACCTTTTGGCGGGTATTATACTCCCACTCGTCATAACGCAATTTGTAGGCATCGTTTGCAGAAAATGGCTTTACTACCTGCTCGTACGGCTTTTTGGTCCTGCTTAAAAGGTTCAGTTTAACGGGGATGCCCACCTTATCGGCCAGTACCTCGCCAATATCATTTACACCGGTAAGCGGTATGTTATTAACCGCGGTAATGATGTCGCCCTCTTTAATTTTTAATTCCGGCTTATCCAGCGGCGAAGAAAAAGCATAGTCTGGGTCGGCTTTATAAATATGTTCTATTTTAACACCTGCTGCAACTTTGCTAAATGTAGCACCCAAAAAGCCCGTGGGTATCTTATCTACGGCTGTACGTTTGTCGCCGCCATACACAAAGGTGTGCAAGGCCGATAGTTCGCCAACCATTTGGCCAAGCAGGTCGTCAAGTTCATAACGGTCGGTTACGCGCGCCAGCAAGGGCTCGTACTGCTTTTTCACATCGGCCCATTTTACTTTGTGCATATCACGGTCGTAAAAATAATCGCGCATCATGCGCCAGGCATCGTCAAACATCTCTTTCCAATCCTCCTGCGGATTGATGGAAAAACTCCAGTTAGCCAAATCGACTTTTGTTTTTTCCAGTTCCATTTTCTGGCCATTGGCGTCACCTACAGCCAACGATTTATTGGTAAACTGGATCAGTATTTTTTTGCCATTGGCCGATACGCTGAAATCCCGTACAAACGATGCCACCTCGGTAGGCTCGTACTTTTTACTCTCTTCAATTTTCAGCGCGAATATTTTGCCGCCATCGTTCTCACCCTCGGGGCCGCTATCCAGCCAGTACAAAAATCCGTTGGCAATAGCTACCGATGCTATATTGCCGCTTTTTACCGGCACCTGGTAAACGCTTTGCATGGCCGTTGCCCAGTCATAAACCTTAGACGGCGCTACCACACCTTTGCTTTTTTTATCGGCTTTTTTCTCCATCTTCTTTTTTTCCATCGCCGTAAAAACCGAATCGGTAAGCCATGAATCTGTTTGCAGGAAGGGGAATTTGGCGCCTGTATCTAACGGCATAGCGTAAATGCCTGCGGTTTGTGTGTAATACGGCTCGGGTTGGCGCGGCCCCCAGGGACTGCGGGTTTTTGAATATAAATTACGCTCGCTCACAAAATACAACCAATTATTATCTGCCGACCAGGCCGGGCTATAATTGTTAAGCCGGGTTGTGGTAACAGCTTTCATCTTCATGGTGCGCGTATCAACCATGCTTATCTGCATGTTGGTATTCTCAATGCTTTCAGTAACGTTCAGCAATAAGCTATTCGGCGACCATGAAAGCTCAGCTATGCCTCCGTAAGTCTTATCGTAAGTAAACTTTATTTCGCCTGTTGTAGCATCGGCTATCCGCAGCACTTCGTTTTTATCGCTGTAGGCCACAAACTTACCATTAGGCGATACCTTGAAAAGAGAGATGGTGGTGGTGCTTTTCTGGGTCATCTGCACCGGCTTGTCAATGCCGTCGGCGCTCATCTTCCACACTTCAAATTCGCCGTTCTGGTCGGATAGTACGGCTATGCTTTTATCGTTTATAAAATGAACGTCTTTTGCCCGGATGCCGCTTTTGGGGTTGATCTCCACCCAGCGATCGCTTTTAGCCGGCGATACAAACACGCGGCCACGACTTACGATAGCCACATAGTTACCATTTGGCGAGATATCCGAAAAGCTGATACTGTTTACCGGTCCTTTTATCCAGCGGGGTTTGCGCTGATCGAAATCAGAGGTGAGGTTAATGTCCAGTAGCCTTTCCTGTTTGGTATTAATATCGTACAGCCAAATATCGGCCCCCTTCTGGTAAACCACTTTTGATTCGTAAATGCCCGGCGTTTGCAAATCCCAACCCTTTGAAAAGGTTTGCTGCTTTAAGTTTTTGCCGCCGGTATCCATCGACCATAGGTTCATGGTGCCGTCCCTATCTGATAAAAAGTAGATGCGGCCATTGTAGTACATGGGGCTGGTACTGGTTCCGTCAAAATCGCCGGTGAGGTTTGTGGCCTCCTGCCTGCCATCAAACTTCCACACCTGCTCTATCAGGCCGCCCTTATATCGTTTTGTTTTACTGCCCTGGTTAGGGAAACGGGTAAAATAAAGCACGCCATTGTCGTCATAGCATCCCAACGAGGCCTGCCATAGCGGTATAATCTGTTTGTTGCCTGTAGCCGGGTTCAGCTTTACCATCTGCGGATTGGGCAGCGCGCTTATAGCTGTGGTTCGGTATAAAATATCGCCCTCTTTTGTCCAGCCAGAAATAAATTCATTGCGGCCGTCATAGTCGTAAGTGAGTCGTTTAGGCACGCCGCCATTAATATCCATCAGGTAAATTTCGGCAACACCTTCGTACTGCCCCGTAAAAGCCAGCTGCTTTCCATCCGGCGATATAGCCGGGTTTTGTTCAACCCCGGCATTGGTGGTTAACCGGGTTGATGCATTACTGGCAAGGTCGTATTTCCAAAGGTCTCCTTCGGCAGTAAATACAACGGTGTTTTTGCTGATGCAGGGCGTTCGGTAATATCCTTTTTGCTGGCTGTAAGCAAATGAAAAACTGAGTGTTAACACAGTTAGAGCGATAAGTTTGGTACGCATAAGTAGCTTTTTTACCAAATATAAATAATGGGGACCTCAAAAGCAATTTGATTGATTTTACGCGTAAAAGTACCCGGCCTGTTTAATGCCAGTTGCGGAAAATACGCCGGCAATTGCACTTTTAACACAACAATTCGCTAATTTTCGGCATGGATGAACGCAAGGATATACAAAACCTGAATGCCCGCAAGTTTATGGTTTGGCTGGCCATAGCATCTTCGTTTATGCTGGTTGCCGGGCTAACCAGCGTGTTCCTGATATCAACCTCGGCAGGCGATGTCATACATACTCAATTGCCGTTTGTTTTTATCGTTAGTACCGTTGTTATACTCGGTAGCAGTGGCACTTTACATGTAGCCGGCAAAAGTTTAAAGCAATTGCAAAATGCCAAATTCCACCTGTACCTAAAAATTACGATGGTGTTGGGGCTACTGTTTATGTTACTGCAGGCTGTTGCCTGGGGTATTTTGCTTCATCAAAAAGTTTATTTTGATATGCATAAAAGCTATCAATCGTTTATTTATGTTTTTGTGGCCGTTCATCTTTTACACATTATAACCGGCATTGCGCTGCTGGGCTACACCCTATCCGGCTCGTTAAAAAACAAGCCCCGGTACAGAATTTTGTACCGCATAGAAATGAGCACCACCTTTTGGCATTTTATAGATATTTTGTGGGTGTATCTTTATTTGTTTTTGGTGTTGAAATAATAAAATCGATTACATAATATGCTGAGTTATGATAATAGTTCCATTTAAATCTGTTGGTTATTTGCTTTTTTCCGATACCCGGGAAGATATAAGGAAAAAACTAAATGAAAAATTTACATCCGGCGTTAAGGGGAAAGATAACTACAAGGATTATTACGATCACTTTAAGCAAAGCGAGCTATTTGTTTATTATGATGAAAAAGGAAATATAAACGCGTTCGAGTATTTCAGGCCCAATCCTGTTTTTAATAATGTTAATCTTTTAGAAACGCGCTACCGCGATCTGGTCTCCCTGTTTCAACGTTTCGATCCTGAATTAACAATTAACCATGATGAATTTACTTCTCTTAAATATGGTATCGGTGTTAATACAATTGACGATCCTGACGAAGAAAATACTATTCCTCAATCAGTAGTTATATTCAAAAGGGGCTATTTTGATTTTATATAAACCGGTTACATATTTCCTTAGCCGTCAGCTGAACGTTACTCTCTCATATATAACTGTTTTCCAACATCAGACAGATAGGGATGCCAAACGCCAATCAATTCACTACGTTAGTGAGTTGATATCCAATTTGACCATACATTTACCTACCCTATGATTTTTACAAAAGCTAATGCTGCCTGCAAATTCATTTTTTGCACTTTGTTTATTTCAATGGCGATAACTGCCCTCGCCCAAAATAAAAAACCAATACCCGCCGATAGTACACCCAGAATTGTTAACATTGTTAACTTCATTCGCCTGCTGGAGCCACGGGATCCGGCAATTACCGAAGATGTATTGTACCAAACTGTGGTAAAACAGGTGGAGATCATGAAAAAGTATCACCTGGGTGGCACATTCCTTTTACAGTATGATGCGCTGATGGATAAGCGATATCAAAAGCTACTGGCAAGCCTGCCAAAGGGGATGTTCGAGATTGGCGCCTGGTGGGAGATCCCGCAGCCTATGGTGGAAAATGCTGGCCTTAAATGGCGCGGCCGCTACCCCTGGGATTGGCGGGCCAACATTGGCTTTTCTACCGGCTATACACCAAAGGAGCGCGAAAAACTGATAGATGTATACTTTCGCGATTTTAAAAAGATTTTTGGCTATTACCCCCAATCGGTGGCTTCGTGGTTTATTGATGCCTACAGCATTAACTATATGTATCAAAAATACCATATCGTGGCTTCGGCAAACTGTAAAGATCAGTATGGCACCGACGGGTATACCTTGTGGGGCGGCTACTGGAACCAGGCCTATTATCCAAGTAAAATAAACTCGTATATGCCGGCCCAGCACGCGCAGAACCAGATCCCTGTTCCCATCTTCCGGATGCTGGGCAGCGATCCGGTACGGCAGTACGATAACGGCCTTGGTACAACCCGGCAACGCGTTGTTACATTGGAGCCCGTTTACAAATTTGGCGGCGGCGATTCAACCTGGGTAAACTGGTTTTTCAAATCATTTACCGATGATCCTTCGCTCGGCTTTAATTATACCCAGGCCGGACAGGAAAACTCTTTTACCTGGGATGCCATGGCCAAAGGCCTCGAAATGCAGATGCCACTGATTGCCAAACTACGCGATGAGCATAAAGTGAGGGTTGAAACCCTCGAACAATCGGGCCGCTGGTTTAAAAAGAAATACCCGGTTACCCCGGCAACTTCATTTACAGTAAGCAACGACATCCCGGGCAGCGATTTGAAAACCGTTTGGTACAACAGCCGCTTTTATCGTATCAATATGCTGTGGGAAGATGGCAGTCTGCGCATTCGCGACATTCATTTGTTTGACGAAAAATTCCCATCGGTATACGAAACCAAAGCTGCGACATCAAACGAATGCACCTTTTTTACCCTGCCTGTTGTGGATGGATACATTTGGAGCAAGCCCGATCATATTGCCGGCTTAAGGCTGAAAAAAATGGTGGATGGAAAGGAAGTCCTGGTAAAAGGATATTCGCCGGTGTTTACAAATACCGGAAAAAGCGGCATGCACATATCATGGCGGCTGAATGAAGGCGGCATGCTGGAAATTGATTTGACCGAGAAGCAAATTAAAATATACATGGATAACAAGGCCAGCTATAATTGGTGTTTGGATATGGATGTAGCTCCCGGTGCTGCAACACCCTATATTAACATCAACCCGAAACAACTGAACTGCAGGTTTGAAAATACAAATTATAAATTAAAGGCTTTGCAAGGAACTCTTTCGAAACCGGCCAACGGTTCTGCCTGGCGCTTAACACCAGAAGGGGATGCAATTGTGCTGGATTTGGGGAATCTTACACGGCCATAGAGATGAAGCTTAATGGCCCGGAAAAGACTTACGAAGTTTTAAAAACTTCGTAAGTCTGGATCTCGACAACTAATTTCGGTTAGTAACCTGCGTTTATTGGTGGCGATGGCACTTACAGGGTAAACGCCGCCAACGCTTTCTCAATCCTGCCAATCGTTTCTTCCTTTCCCAACAAGGCCGCGATATCAAATACATGCGGACCAAATTTACCGCCTACCAGCATAATGCGAAATGGCAACATTACATCCCCAACCTTCAGCGCCTTTTCTTCAGCAAGGGCTTTAAATTTGGTTTCAAAATCATGGGCTTCAATGCCGGCTTCGGCTGTCAATAAAGTAATCAGCGCGTTAAAAAATCCGGTTTTTGCATCTGTCCATTTAGGCTTTACGGCGTTAAGGTCATATTCTTTCGGCTGCTCAAAAAAGTAACCCGCCTGCAAGTAAAAATCAGGCAATACCACACAACGGTCTTTTATTAAATTGATAACCGTTTCCAGCTTAGCATCATCTGTTACAACAATGCCTTTATCGGCCAGCACTGCTTTGACTTTCGGCTTTAAGCTTTCAGCTTTCAGCCTTTTTATCCACTCGGCATTGAACCATTTGGCCTTTTCAAAATCAAACTTAGCGCCGGCTTTGCTCACACGTTCTATTGAAAACTTTTCTACCAGTTCATCCAGCGTAAATAACTCCTGCCCGGTGCCGTCGTTCCAGCCAAGGGTAGCCAGCAGGTTTAAAAACGCTTCAGGCAAAAAACCAAGCTCCCTGAAGCCCGGTGTTAATTCGCCGGTTTTGGCATCAAACCAACTCATAGCGTAAACCGGGAAACCAAGGCGGGCTCCATCGCGTTTGCTTAGCTTGCCATGGCCATCCGGTTTTAATATCAGCGGTAAATGCGCCCATTGCGGCATATCGGCTTTCCAGCCTAAATACTCCCAAAGCAGCAAATGCACCGGTGCAGATGGCAGCCATTCTTCGCCGCGGAAAGCGTGCGAAATTTTCATCAGGTAATCATCAACCACAACCGCAAGGTGGTAGGTTGGCATGCCATCGGCTTTTAGTAATACTTTATCATCAACCAGGTTGGTTTCGAAGCTTACATGTCCGCGAATCATATCGGTAAAGCTTACCGTTTCATCGGCCGGCATTTTTATGCGGATAACGTGCGGGGTATGCGCATCTAACAGTGCATCTACCTCATGCTGGGGCAACGATACCGAGTTTCGTAATGTATCCCGGTACGCCTGCCCGTATTGAAAGTTGGGGATTTCCTTACGGTTTTTGTCCAGCTCTTCTGCGGTATCAAATGCATAGTATGCGTGGCCCTGCATTACAAGGCGTTCGGCATATTCGCGGTAAATGGCTTTGCGCTCGCTTTGGCGGTAAGGGGCATATTGGCCGCCAACAACGGGGCTCTCGTCGGGCTGCAGGCCACACCATTTAAGGCAATCTAAAATATATTCTTCGGCACCTTCCACATAACGCGTTTGGTCTGTATCTTCAATTCTCAAAACAAAATCGCCGTGGTGTTTTTTGGCAAACAAATAATTAAACAACACGGTGCGTACGCCACCAAGGTGCAAACCTCCTGTAGGGCTCGGCGCAAAACGTACTCTTACTTTTTTATCGGTCATAGTTGGGCAAAGATAAGGTTATTTTAGATGTGCAAATTCCAGATTTCAGATGTGCAGATTTTTTTGATACTACCTGGTATATAGTAATATGAAAAATGCCCTAAAACCGTTCATTCATCTGCATATCTGAAATTTGCACATCTGAAATCTAAAAAAATCCCGTTATTTGAACCGTGGCCAGTATAAACCCGTATCAGCAAAAAAAAAGGTGGAAGTATTTACTGCTCGCATTTGCGACTGTTATTGCCAGCGGTTCGTTATTTTACACCAGCTACCTGGTTAAAAATATAGCCCGGTCCGAGCGTACCCGTGCGCAGGTTTGGGCCATGAGCATGCGGCAGATCCTGAACTCCGACGATAACGACTTTTTGAAATATACTATTGCCGTTCGCGATAGCCTGGTGGTGCCTGCCATTGTTACCGATGCCAAAGGCGATATTCGTTTATCACGCGGACTGGATACCACCAAAACCTATATTGATTTGCCTTCGCCCGGCAAAAAATACGACCTTCAGTATTTTAAGGACGAACTGGAATACATGAAAAAGCAGCACGAGCCTATCAGGCTGCAAATATTAGGCGAAGAAAACTTTGTTTATTATAAAGATTCGGCACTCTTAACGCAGCTCAAGATTTTTCCATATGTACAGCTATCTGTTATTGCCGTGTTTTTGCTGATGGCTTATACCGCGTTCAGCTCGTCGCGTAAATCGGAACAGGACCAGGTTTGGGTGGGGCTGGCCAAAGAGACAGCTCATCAATTAGGCACCCCGATATCTTCACTGATGGCCTGGATTGAGCTGATGAAAGAGAAGTTTAACGCCGAGGATGACGTGCTGGTTGCCGAAATGGAAAACGATGTAAAGCGACTGGAAATTGTTGCCGACCGTTTTTCAAAAATCGGTTCGAAACCTGTACTTGAAGAGCATGGCGTTTACGCAGTGGTTAAAGATTTTGTTGATTATTTTAAGGTACGTGTAAGTAAAAATATCACTTTTGAAATGAGCGGGAATCCGCATTTGAAGGCCGGCCTTAATATCCCGCTATTTGACTGGGTTATTGAAAACCTGCTAAAAAATGCCGTTAACGCCATTGATGGCAAAGGCACTATTAAAGTGGAAATCAGCGGTAATAAAGTAAAAAACCAGGTGTTTATTGATGTAACAGATACAGGCAAAGGCATTCCCCGCTCCAAGTTCGACACCGTATTTCAACCGGGTTACACCACCCGTAAACGGGGCTGGGGCCTGGGCCTTTCGCTCACCAAAAGGATGATAGATAACTACCATAACGGGCAGATATTTGTAAAAGACTCGGAGCTGGGCAAGGGCACAACTTTTAGGATTGTATTAAAAAACACACGCAATGATAAGCAGACCAAAGAGCGATGAATATTCGCCATTCGCGGCCGGTTATATAGGGCTGGTACCCGATGAAAATGTAATTGAAAAGCTTGAACAGCTAATGGCATCAAGCTATCAGTTATTTAGCGGCCTGACCGAAGAACAGGGCGCGTACACCTATGCTCCCGGCAAATGGACAGTTAAACAAGCGCTTGGCCACATGATTGATACCGAGCGCACTTTTGCATACCGCACCCTGGTTTTTTCGCGCAACCATATTGAGTTGCCCGGTTTTGACCAGGATATTTACGTTGCAAATCACGATGTAAACAACATTAGCGTTAAAAACCTGGCCGAAGAGTTTAGGGCTACCCGCCTGTCAAACCTTTACATGATTAAGGGTTTTAGTGATGAGCAGCTATTGCGCGATGGCATTGCCAGCAGCAGCCGCTTTACCGTACGGGCTTTTGTATATATGCTGGCCGGACACGAGTTGCATCACCTGAATATTTTTAGGGATAGGTATGGCATTGCGTAACCTTGCCAAGAGTGGTAAAACCAGCGAAATGCTGAAGGGGGTATATCGCATGGCGGCGACGACTCACCCCGACGAGGCTACGCCCGTCTGCCCCTCTCTCCGACTGCATCGCATAGAGGGGCGAAAAAATAAAAAATGAAGTTTACCCTCTTTGCGGCGTAAGCCGGAGAGAGGGTCGGCCAGCGCAGCGTAGCCGGGGTGAGTCGTCGCCGACATGCGAGTTACGCCGTTGTCCCTTCATTAGAAGTATAAAACATTAGTAAACCAAATTTATACGGAGGCTAAGAAGCAAAAAAAGAAGCTACTTTGCCTTTCACCTTCTTTGTGCGAAATGGATTTTTTAATTTGAATTACAAAAATTAACTATCGGTGGTGTACCACCCTGTACCAGGGTGTTTCAGGCCGTACCTGGGTGTGTCAGGGCGTACCACCCCGTACCGGTACACACACTTTGTTGATTATTCAAAATATAAAGCCCGGTTTTATTATGCGGTCTTCTTTACCAAAAAACGCGATTTTTATTCAACTGTGAAAAAGTATTAATGGTAACTAACCTTAAGCGTAAATTATTTGATTGTCATTTAAAGACCGATAAATAAAGACAATTCAATCTTGCACGGCCCGGCCATCAGCACATCTGTAATTTGAAATCTGCACATTTGCCTCATATTTGCACTTCTACCCTTCGTTCCTTTTCAAAATAAAGGCCATCAGGTCGGTAATCGGTTGTTTAATGATTTTGCCTGTTTTTACGCCATGCGAATGGCAGAGCGCGGCAAGTTCGTCTTTAAAAAAGTACGCTATCGATCCAACAAAATGGCATTTGTATTTGTGGTATTCGGGGTACGATTTGATATTAGTTTCGATAAACTCCAACAGGCCGCGCTCCAATATCTCCTGCCCGTAAGGTGTTGATTTTATCTCGCTTACAAATTTTGAAAAAGAAGCCAAATAGGTATTCCCGTTGGGCTTTTGATATACATTTTTGATAACGATATCTTTATTAAGGTGGTAGGCGTTTTCAAACTTCCCGTTGATTTCGGCAGGCATACGGCCATATAAAAAATCGGTAATCAGGGTTTTACCAAACCAGGTGCCCGACCCTTCGTCGCCCAAAACGTAGCCTAAGCCGTGCTGGCCCTCAAAAATTTCTTCCCCGTCAAAAAACGAGATGTTTGATCCGGTACCCATCACGCAACAAATTCCCTTCTCGTGGCCGCAGGTTGCATAAGCACAGCCCAATAGATCGCTATCAACGGATACATAAGCTTTGGGAAAATACTGACTGATAGCATTTGAAACAATCTCATGCCTGTCTGGGCTGGAACAGCCGGCACCAAAAAAATAAATCTCTTCAATTGCATCCCCATAAGCCAGCATTGCAGGCGCCTGGTCGGCAATTATCTTGGCTATCTCTTTTTCGCCCAAAAAGTACGGGTTTAGCCCCGCTGTTTTAAATGATACCGGTTGCTGTTGAGGAATGTGTAGTAACCAGTCTGTTTTTGACGATCCGCTATCGGCTACTAAAATCATGCACTAAGTTCTTCAAGGGCCTTTAAAGTTAATGGCTTATGGATAAACTGGGTAATATATTTGTTATTGGCTGATTGTTTCATGTCAACAGGGTCAAGTGACGATGAAAGCATAAATATTTTAATGCCCTTTTTATCAATATCCAACAAATCAAACTCCTTTAAAAATTCAAACCCGCTCATTGTGGGCATCCGGATATCAAGAAAAATCACATCGGGCTTAACAATACCAAATCTCAGGGAATCAATCGCTTCTGTTGGCGATTGGCGCACAACTATCGTTTCGGCAAAGTTACTTGCCTCCAAAACCTTGCGCGTAACAAAGTTGTCGATGTAGTTATCGTCAATCAACAGACAGGTTTTGTAGGGATTTGACATGTTTTCAAATATATGTGTTTTTATATTTAAAATAAAATAATCCGCTACTGAATATTTATACTGCTGGTTATCTGTTTTAGTGTGATTTCTGCTTGTTTGGATTGATACTGGGCGGCAAAAAAAGTTGATTGGGCGGCAAGATAGTTGCGCTGTGCCTCGCGGATTTCGAGCGGAGTGATATTTCCCAGCTTATATTTTTCTAAGGATATGTCGAGATTCTTCTTAGCGATAACCACGTTTGCCTGGCCTAAAGCCATCAGGTCAAGGCCCGACAAATATGAAGCATATAAACTATTTACCTGGGCTTCGATATTAAGCTGCACCTGTTTAGCGCTAATGTTGGCATTATCTATCTGTATTTTGGCGTTCCGCTCCCTGCGGGTTTGATTAAAGCCATCAAAAATATTAATGGTTGCGGTAAGGCCATAATTTAACCCATGCTGGTTTTGCTGTAAAGTAAAACCAGCCGGCGTTTTATTATCACTAAAAGTATATCCTGTTGTTACGGCCACCTGCGGATAGCGGGTTGATTTTACCTGCTTAAGATTAATTTCGGCAAGGCGGCGGTTTAACTGGGCGGATAATATGGTTGGATTTTGCGATTGCATGCTGCTTAAAATATTACCCAGCAACAATTTGTCATCAACCACAATGGTATCGGCAACAGAAAAATCGGTTTGCAAATCGCGAATGAGGATTTGGTTAAGCTGGATTTTGGTTGTTTTAAAAACCTGGTATTGGTTAACCAGATTGGCTGTATCTGTATTTAAGTTTACCTGGGCGTTTAAAACATCAAGCCGTGAAGCCCGCCCTACATGAAATTTATCGTTGGCATAACGCAGCTGGGTGCGCGAAATCTCTATCGCGCCCTTCAAAGCCTTAATCTGCTCGTTTTGGCTGATGAGATCATAATAAGTAGTAATTACGCTGGCCACGGTGCGCTGAATGGTATCCTGCAAGCGTAGTGCACCCAGCTGATCAAGTTGTTTCAACTGGTCGTACGTGGCAAACATGTTAAAACCATCAAAAATTGTCCAGTTAAGGGCAACACCGTAGTTGATACCTGTGTTGGGGGCATTGTGAATATTATTAACCGTACCATCTGTACGGGTTTGTTTGGTAGTTAACCGGCTGTTGGTTGATGCAAAATTACCGTTAACCTTTGGCAAAACTCCTGCGTTGCCCAATGTGACGTTATTGGCCGCGATGGTTTTGTTATTTTGTGAAAGCTTTATATTGTAATTGTTTTTTAACGCTATTTCCACCGCTTCTTTTAACGTAAGCATCGGGGCATCCTGCGCCCGGGTGTACATCCGCAGCAGGATGCAGCAAAAAACCAGGAAAGCTGTTTTTTTAATGATCATATCGCTTAAAGGTTTTCAATCAGTTTTATTTCTTTTTTTTCTGGCGCAGTTTCTTCCTCCGGCTCTTCTTCAGGGTCGCGGCGGGTTTTTGATGCGAAGATCACGTACATTAATGGGATAATATAAAGTGTTAATACCAGCGAGAACAACATCCCCCCCATAATAACAATCCCTAATGACACCCTGCTTTTTGCGCCGGCGCCCAATGCGAAAGCAATTGGCACCGAGCCTAATACTACGGCCAGGCTGGTCATCAATATCGGGCGCAGGCGGGCTGTGGCGGCTTCAACAGCGGCTTCATATTTAGCAACGCCATGTTCCATGCGCTGGTTGGCAAACTCTACTATCAGGATCCCGTTTTTGGTTACCAGTCCAACCAGGGTAATGATCCCTATCTCGCTAAAAATGTTCAGCGTTTGATTGAACAACCATAATGATAAAAACGCCCCGGAGATTGCCAGCGGCACCGTGAGCATCACGATGAATGGATCCATAAAGCTTTCAAACTGGGCTGCCAAAACCAGGTATATCAGCAAAAGGGCAAAGCCAAAAGCAAATAAGATATTTGATGATCCTTCGGCATAATCCCGCGATGGGCCGCTAAGGGCGGTACTGAATGTCTCATCGAGCAGGCTTTTGGAAATCCGGTCCATCTCGGCAATACCATCGCCAACCGTTTTGCCCGGCGCCAGGCCAGCCTGTATGGTGGCCGATTTATAGCGGTTAAAGTGGTAAATGGCCGGCGGCGTAGCACCCTCTGTTATTTTTACCACGTTATCTAATTGTACCAGGTTGCCTTTGGTGCTGCGCACATATACCGATTTCAGGTCGAGTGGTTGATCTCGGTTGGCCCTGTCAACCTGGGCTATTACCTGGTATTGCTTGCCGTTGATGAGGAAGTAATCTAACCGGCCGGCACTATAATACAACTGCAGGGTTTGCGCTATGTCATCTACCGACACCCCCAGGTCTCTTGCCCTGTCGCGATCGGTAACTACCCTTAATTCGGGTTTGGTAAATTTAAGGTTCACATCCGTTCCCTGGAAAACAGGGCTACGGGATACCTCGGCAAAAAACTTGGGCAGTACTTTTCTTATCTTTTCAAAATCCTGGTTTTGTATAACATACTGCACCGGTAACGATGTACGTGCGCCGCTGCCACCGCCGCTTATGGTTTGCTCCTGCACTACAATGGCCCGGGCATCGGGCATTTTGCTTAGTTTTTTGTTCATCCAATCGGCCAGTTGCTGCTGGGTTCGGGTACGCTGATCTGGCGGCACCAAACCAACACGCCCGAAACCGGTGTTTGACGCGCCGCCGCCACCGAATGAAGGCGAAACGATCTCGAGGTTAATGTTGGCTTCCGGGATAGAATCGGCCACCATGTTAGATACCTTGTCCATATACCGGGTCATGTACTCGTATGTCGCGCCTTCAGATCCGGTTACGCTGTAACGCAATAAACTTCTGTCGTCAAGCGGGGCCAGTTCTGATGGGATAACTTTCACCAATATCCCAATTATAAGCAACGATACCGCCAGGATAACAAATGAAACCCAACGCACTTTCATAAATTTAACCAGCGTTTCGGTATAGGAAGTGGTCATGTTAACAAAAAACGGCTCGGTTTTTTCATAAAACCTTGATTTTTTATTGTTTTTACGAATCAGCTTTACATTCAGCATGGGTGTCAACGATAACGACACAAAGGCCGATATTAAAACCGCCCCGGCCACTACTACCGCAAACTCGCGGAACAGCCTGCCTGTAAAGCCTTGCAAAAACACAATGGGTAAAAACACAGCCGCCAAAGTAACCGAAGTTGATACTACCGCGAAGAAGATCTCGGCCGAACCCTCAAAGGCGGCTTTGCGGATAGCCATGCCCGCCTCTACTTTTTTGTAAATGTTTTCTGTCACCACAATACCATCATCAACCACCAGCCCCGTGGCCAGTACAATACCCAGCAGGGTTAAAATATTGATTGAAAAACCAAACACATACATAATGAAAAAAGCACCGATCAGTGATACCGGGATATCTATCAGCGGGCGGAAGGCAATAAGCCAATCGCGGAAGAACAGGTAAATAATAATAACCACCAGCACAAAAGAAATAATTAAGGTTTCCTGCACTTCGGTGATTGACTGGTTAATAAACCGTGTATTATCCAAGGCCACTTTTACCTTAATATCGGGCGGCAAATCTTTCTGGATCTGTTTTAACCGGGCATAAAAATCTTTGGCTATTTGCACGTAGTTAGCTCCGGGCTGCGGTACTATAGCCAGGCCCACCATGGGCACTCCAGATTCCTTGAATATCGTTTCTTCATTTGCCGAGCCTAAAACAGCGTAACCGATATCACTCAGGTGGATAACCCGGCTGCTATCGGCACGAATGATCAGGTTGTTAAAATCTTTTTCGGTTGATAGCTTGCCAAGCGCTCTGATAGTCACCTCGGTATTATTGCCCTCAATTTTACCGGCTGGCAGTTCAACATTTTCCTTGGCTAATGCGGCTCCGATATCTGTAGCCGTTAGCCCGAGTGCTGATAATTTGTTAGGATCTATCCATAAGCGCATGGCGTACTGGCGCTGGCCCTGTATATTGATGGTACTTACGCCGGGGATAGTTTGCAAACCTTCCTGTAATACGTTTTCGGCATAATCATCCAGCTGGTTAATATTACGTTTGTCGCTGCTTACCGTCAGGGTGATGATCTGGTCGGCGCTGGCATCAGCTTTGGTAACCACCGGCGGGGCGTTAATATCCTGCGGCAACTGGCGCTGCGCCTGCGATACTTTATCACGCACATCGTTAGCGGCAGTTTCCAAATCGGCATCCAGGTCAAACTCCACCGTAATATTACTTGATCCAACCGAACTGGTTGATGAAATATTACGGATACCCGGTACCCCGTTGATTGATTTTTCCAGCGGTTCGGTTATCTGCGATTCAATTACATCGGCATTGGCGCCCGAGTAACTGGTAGATACCGAAATAATTGGCGGATCGACCGAGGGAAAATCCCTCACTCCCAAAAATTTATAGCCGATAATACCAAACACAACAATAACTACCGACATTACTGTTGCCAATACCGGCCGTTTTATACTAACTGAGGATAAACTCATGGTGTTACTTTATTACTTTAATAATTTTTAAAGGAACTTTAGCCCTCATCTGTATCAAGCCCGAAACCACTACGCTATCGCCAGGCTTTAAACCATCAATAACCTGTATTTTAGTGTCTGTCCGCATGTCGGTTTTTACCGGTCTTGCTACAGCAATGCCGTTATGGGCAACATATACAATACTGCTTTTCAGATCAGGAATAACGGCTTCCGTTGGTAACAGGATGGTTTTGGGAATCTGGTCGAGTGTTAAATTAATTTTAGCAAAACCGCCCGCGGTTAATAAGCCTTTGGGGTTTGGCGCTTTCGCCCGTACGGTAATGGTGCGCGAGTTTACATCAATAGATGGCTCGATGGCGTACACTGTTCCGGTAAAGTTTTCCCTCGAACTTTCGGTATTAAACCTTATTTTGCTGCCTACACCGAGTATGGTTAGGTATCGCTCAGGAACTGAGAATGTGATTTTTGCCGGATCGATATTTACCAGCTGCGCAATAGGCGATGCCGGCGACAAATAGCTGCCAGGGCTCACATTCCTTAAACCAATGGTGCCCGAAAACGGCGCCCTGATTTCGGTACGGGATATTTGTGCTTTAATTACGTCGGCCGCCGCTTTTAATGAGTTCAGTGAAGTTAACGAAGTATCGTATTCTTCCTGGCTTATAGCTTCCTTTTGCAGCAATACCTTATTACGGTATTCCACCTGTTTGGCCAGTGTTACCTGGTATTGGTTTTGGGCCAATGATGCTTCTAAATCCTGGTTGTATACTTTAACAAGTAGCTGTCCTTTTTGCACCTTGCTGCCTTCATTAAAATAAATGCCGGTGATGTTGCCTGCAGTCTGGCTTACCAAACTCACTTTTTCGTTGGCATCAATGCTGCCGGTTACATCAATAATATTGTTTACGGTGGTATCCTTCACAATCATGATGTTAACGTTTACCGGGCCGTTCTTTTTTTTGCCGCTTTTGCCCCCAGCCTCGGCAGCCGCGCTTTCTTTAGCGCTTTTGCTAAAGAATTTGTTGTAAACCAAATAAGCAACCAGCAAGGCCAGCGCCGTGTAAATGATATATTTTGCTTTCATATTTAATCAACAATCATTTTGTGATTTTTAAATTGGGTTCGGTTGTACTTGGCTTTATGTTCGCCTGCATTTTTTGCAATACGCTTTCAAATATTTTCATTTCATGGGCCGATATGCCCCTGGTAATATCCGCGTTGATATGCTCAAAAGTTTCCACAATCTGCGGCACTGCCAGCTTTGCCTTTTCGGTAACCCGCAGCAAATGCTCGCGGCGGTCGTTAGGGTTGCTTTCTCGGTAAACAAAACCTTTCGCGGTAAGCATATTAATAATACTTACCATCGCCGATTTGTCCTTATCCAGTATTTGCGCCAGCGCGTTCTGGGTAAGCTGCCCGTCATGGTAATATATAAGCGATAGAATAAAATGGTACCGGGTAACATCCAGGTGTGCGGTATGCTTTGCCAGCACGTTAAGGTATAACTTACCTAAACGTATCAGTTTTCGGGATATGGGTTCTATCAGCTGCATTTTAAATAAGCGGCAGCAAACATACTGAGCCACCGCGTTAATTAGTTGCATGTATCAACCATTTTACAAGTGTAAAACAGCCCGATATTTTAAAAAACTATAATTTTTATAACTTGCACACATGAAACCAATTAAGCTGACCGCGACTGTATCATTAATTTTACTTTTTATGAATGTAAACGCCAGTAAGGCGCAACCCCAAACAAATATATCGTACACCGTTTCGTTCCCCGAAGCCCAGGCTCATTATGTCGAAATAGAGATGAATATCACCGGGCTTAAGCAAACCACCCTTGACCTGAAAATGCCCGTTTGGACACCCGGCTCATACCTGGTGAGAGAGTTTGCCAAAAACATCGAGGCCTTTAGCGCCAGCATCAACGGCAAAATAGTAGCCTCGCCCAAAATCAATAAAAACACCTGGCGCATTACTACCAAAGGTGTAGCCGCCGTTACCATCAGGTACCGCGTTTACGCCAACGAGGTGTCGGTTCGCACCAGTTATATTGATGTAACACACGCTTTTTTATCAACATCCGGGATATTTATTTATCCTGCCAATATGTTGCACTCGCCGGCAAGCATCACCATAACACCCTATAGTGACTGGGCAAAAGTTTCATCCAGTTTGGAGATGGTTAACGGCAACCCTTTTGTACGCCACTCGCCAAATTTTGATATTTTGTTCGATTCGCCTATTGAAGTGGGCAACCAGGACATTTTTGGGTTTGACGTTGACGGCGTTAAATATGAAGTATGTATGTACGGCGGCGGCAACTATGATAAAGAGCGCATTAAAAAAGACATGCATGCAATTATTCAGCAGGAAGCGGCCATATTTGGCGAAAACCCTAATAAGCATTACACTTTTATTATCCACAATCATTTGCGTGGCGGAGGCGGCATAGAGCATCTTGCGTCGACTGTTTTGGGTATTGGCCGCGATAATTACGGTAACGAAAAAGGATACCAGGGTTTTTTGGGGCTGGTAGCGCATGAGCACTTTCACCTTTGGAATGTGAAACGTTTGCGCCCGATAGTATTAGGCCCATTTGATTACGACAATGAAAATTATACCACAAACCTATGGATTGCCGAGGGCTTTACCGAATATTACCAGGAGGTAGCCGTTCGTCGCACCAATCTTTATCCGCCCGAAAACTACCTGGAACAAATTGCCAACGAGTTTAACGTATTAGAAAACCTGCCCGGCAAAAACGTGCAAACCGTAGCCGAATCGAGTTTTGATGCCTGGATAAAAGCATACCGCCCCAACGAAAATTCAAACAATACCACCATTTCTTATTACACCAAGGGCGCAATAATTGGCATGATGCTGGATTTGGAGATCATTAACAACTCGGCCCAAAAACACAATCTTGACGATGTAATGAAGTACATGTATGTAACCTATTACAAAACCAAAAAACGTGGTTATACCGATGCTGAGTTTAAAAAAGGATTTGAAATGTTTGCAGGTAAAAAATTGGATGATTTTTATAAAAAATACATAAACGGCCTTGACCCTGTTGACTACAACAAATACCTGGGTTACGCCGGATACAAAATAGTTGATGAACTGGCCGATAACAATGATGCGGCCCTGGGCATTACCACCGGCACCACCGCAGCCAAAAAAGTAATGGTTACCAGCGTAACCCGTGGCACTGCAGCATATATAGATGGGGTTAACGTTGGCGACGAAATAACCGCAATTGACGACAACCCGATATCCGATGGCTCAAACCTGATAACCGGCAAAAAACCAGGCGACAAAATACAGGTAACCGTTAACCGCGACGGGCAATCTGTTACCTTGCCGGTAACGCTGTTGAAAAGCAACAGGGTAAAATATAAAATAGTACCTGTTGACAGCCCATCGGCACAGCAGCTGGCTGTGCGCAAGAAGTGGCTGAGTTTGTAATTACGCAATTTAGATTGTTGAAAGCCCCGGGATATCGGGGCTTTTTTGTTAAATAAAAAGCCCACCCTTCGCTTATTACCACTTAAGTTATATTTTTATACTCTATGCCATCACCCGCCGCATTAAAAAAGATAAGGCCCATACAGCTTATTGCTGTTATCTTCTTTACCGTATCCGGTGGGCCTTACGGCCTGGAACCTTTGTTAAGCTATGCCGGCGATCATGCCGCATTGATTATCCTGTTAATTACGCCGCTTTTGTGGGATGTGCCTGCCATATTAACCGTATTGGAATTAAACAGTATGATGCCCGTTAATGGCGGTTATTATAAATGGGTAAAACACGCACTTGGCATCCGCTGGGGTTTTTATGAAGGCTGGTGGACCTGGCTTTATACATTTGTAGACCTGGCCATTTACCCCGTGTTGTTTGTTATGTACGCCTCCTTTTTTTACCCCGAACTTGCCCAATATAAAATACAGGTTTGTTTAATTGTCATTTGGGCATCAGCGGGCTTAAATATATTGGGTATTGTACCTGTGGGCAAAGCAAGCTTATTTTTAAGCGCCATTGTACTGGCTCCCGTGGTTATAGTAATTGTGCTGGCCCTTCATCACCATAGCGGGCCATTAACGCTGCCTGCACCATCTTTTAAGGGCCTCACATTTCCATCGTTCGGGATGGCATTGTATACCGTGATGTGGAATTGCCTGGGCTGGGACAACGTGACAACCTATGCCGAAGAAGTAGAGCGGCCGGTACGCTCCTATATTCTATCCATAATCATCGCGTTTACGCTGGTTATAGTGGTTTACTTTTTTATAACCTGGGTAGCCCAGCAATCGGGCATCAATCATACCAAATTTACCGATGAAGGGATGCCGGCCCTGGGCGAATTGATAGCCGGGCATTGGCTTGGCGTTGTTGTTGCCGTAGGCGGTATGGCGAGTTCCTTAGGTATTTATGCGGCTGTGTTATTATCCGTTTCGCGGGTGCCGCACGTAATGGCCCAGGACAAGCTGCTGCCCGCAGGGATCAACCGTTTACATAAACGGTTTAACACGCCCTTTGTATCCATCATTATTTGCTCGCTGGTGGTGAGTTTTATGATATTATGGAAATTGGGCGAATTGTTTATTATCGACGTAACCGTGTATGGGGCAGGTCTTTCATTAGAATATATTTCGCTGGTAAAACTGCGCATAAAAGAACCCGACAGGGCAAGGCCATTCAAAATCCCCCTGGGCGTGCCGGGGCTTTGTATCCTTTTAATGCTTCCAGTTCTGGTATATGTGATAGCCCTGGCCGGAACCTTCTCTTCAGAGGGCGATGCCATAAAGGCGTCTGTATTCGCAATCATCGCCCTGCTTAGTGCCGAGGTTGCCTGGCAGCGCATTGCCTTTTTCGCCAGGCTAAAACGATGGTACAAAAGAAACTGGTCATAAAACAATCCGAACATAGCCTTTGTAAAGATCATGTTATCCATTGCCGATAGTTTTACATCGAGGCCTACAAAGCATTATCTTTATTAACCATTTATAAAGTTATGTTAAGATCCTCTTTCTCTTTTATTGTCATTGGTTCCTTGCTTTTATTAGCTTCTGCTTCGTTTGGCCAGCGTCGCCGGGCGGTGAAGGCCGCCGGTCAGCCGGCCGAGGTACAAATTACCCCTTATAAAACTACAGTTATTGCCAATGGTACCGACGACGTAATGATTAAAGTGGTGGTAATTGACAGTAAAGGCGACGAAGTAAAAACGGCCCGTAACCTTATCCGTTTTTCGGTACTGGGTGATGCGCGGATAGCGGCGATAATAACGTCCGGCAAAGCCGATGCTGCAGCTACAATAACTGATACATCGGCGCGGGCTATCATGAAAAACGGCGAGCTTTGGGTAAAGCTTATTGCCGGTAGTACCCGTGGCCGTATAAAGTTTGAAGCGAAAAGCGACAGTTTATGGACCGGATCAACCGAAATACATACCGTGCAGCCCGGAAGGCCACACAGGGTAACCAATAATAAGTATGTCGCCCAATCCGTGACAGACAAAATATTGGGTGCAGATATATCTTTCCTGCCCGAGCTGGAAGCAAAAGGGGTTAAATTCAGTGATAAAGGCGTTGAAAAAGATGCCATTCAGATATTGAAGGAGCATGGCTTCAACTACATCCGGCTGCGTATTTTTAATGCCCCTGCCGGGCCCAAAGGATATTCGCCAACAAAAGGATTTTGCGACCTGGAGCATACCAGGCAAATGGCTAAACGCGTAAAAGCTGCGGGTATGAAGCTACTGCTGGATTTTCATTACAGCGATTACTGGGCCGATCCGCAGCAGCAAAACAAACCGGCAGCCTGGGTTGGGCAGGACTTTATGACCCTAAAAAAATCGGTGCAGGATTATACCACTATGGTGATGCAACAGCTGAAAGATCAACACACCACGCCCGATATGGTACAGGTTGGCAACGAGATTAATCATGGAATGATTTGGCCCGAAGGGCAGATTAACAACCTGGATAGCCTGGCGCAGCTCATTTATGCCGGGATAAAAGGCGTAAAGGCCGTTAGCCCGAAAACCATCATCATGGTGCATATTGCCCTGGGCGGTCAAAACCTCGAGTCCCGCTTTTTTATGGATAACATGGCAGCGAGAAATTTGCCGTTTGATGTGATAGGGCTGTCATACTATCCCAAATGGCATGGCACCCCGGATGATTTGAAAGCCAACATGGCCGATATGGCCCTTCGTTATCATAAACAGGTTATGGTTGCCGAGTATACTCAACTAAAAAAAGAAGTTAACGATATTGCATTTACTGTACCTGGCGGAAAAGGTATCGGTTCATTTATATGGGAACCGCTGAGCACCTGGGAACAGATTTTTGACAGGGACGGAAAATCAAACGCGCTGATTGATGTGTACCCGCAAATTGCGCGCAAATACGGCATTAAGCAATAGTGGTAAGTCTAAAGTACTAAGTCGTAAGTCTAAAGTTGATTTTTTGAATTAGCACTTAGGGCTTTGGGCTAAATACAATCCGTCAATTTATCGTTGATACGACAATTGGGGCGGCTTTTATAATCAACCCCAATTAATTACATTTGACAAAACACCACCTATATGAATATTAAACAATCTTGTTTTTTATTATTATTCGGCGCCGTTGTATTTACGGGTTGTAAACACGATAAAAAAACGGAAGAGGCAGCCAAGGCCATCAGCCCCGAAGAAATCAAAGAAAAAATAGCGGTACTGGCAGCCGATTCGATGATGGGCCGCAAGCCGTTTACCGCCGGAGAGGACAAAGCCATTGCCTACATCTCATCTGAGTTTAAAAAAGCAGGGTTAGCGCCAGGAAATAATGGCAGTTACTACCAGGATGTTCCTATGGTTGAGGTTACCAGTACGCCATCGCCAACCATGGAGATCAGCGGAGGCAAATCGCCGTTAAGCCTGCATGTTACCAGCGATTTTGTAGCTTTCACCCGCCGCGAGGTGGCTACTGTTGAGCTTAAAAACTCTCCTTTGGTTTTTGCCGGATATGGTGTTGTAGCACCCGAATATCATTGGAATGATTACGCAGGGCTGGATGTAAAAGGCAAAACGGTAGTGGTGCTGGTAAATGATCCGGGCTTTAAATCGGGCCGGAAAGATTTGTTTAAGGGGGATACCATGACCTATTATGGCCGCTGGACCTATAAATTTGAGGAAGCCGCGCGCCAGGGCGCAGCCGGGGTTATCATTATTCACCAAACAGCGCCTGCAAGCTATGGCTGGAATGTTGTTTCAAACAGTAACTCGGGAGCAAAACTTTATTTAACACAACCCGACAAGCACATGAACCGCTGTAAGGTTGAGGGATGGATTACAGAAGACGCCGCCAAAAAGCTTTTCGCAGATGCCGGTATAAACGGAGATCTTCGCGCCATTGCCCGCGATAAAAATTTTAAGGCTATTCCACTTAACAGGACTGTTAACTTATCCGTTAACACCAAACTAAAATATTCTACATCTCATAACGTCATTGGCATTTTAAAAGGTAGCGCCAGGCCCACCGAATGCGTACTATATACTGCCCATTGGGATCATTTGGGCATTGGCAAACCCAACGCCAGGGGCGATAGCATTTACAATGGAGCAATTGACAATGCTGATGGCGTGGCATCCATTATCGGGATAGCCAACGCGTTTAAAAAATCGGCGGCAAAACCGCAGCGTTCCATTGTATTTTTAGCGGTTACTGGCGAAGAACAGGGTTTATTAGGATCTGAATATTATGCAACCCATCCTATTTATCCCCTTAACAAAACCGTAGCCGATTTAAACATCGACGCGATTGGCGATTATGGCGAAACTAAAGACATAGCCATAACCGGTAAAGGGCAAAATGAACTGGAAGACTACGTCGGAGCTATCGCACAGCAGGACGGGCTAACCACGGTTGGTGACCGTACACCCGGCTCCGGAAGCTATTACCGGTCAGATCATTTCAATTTTGCCAAACTCGGTGTGCCTGCGCTTGATATTAATATAGGTAGCATCAGCAAGTTACATGATGGTACCTATGGTGCCGATAAAGAAAAAGATTATAACGAAAACCGCTACCATCAGCAGGCCGATAATTACATGCCGGATATGGATGCAACAGGTATGGCCCAAATTGCCGATATTCTTTTCAGGATAGGTACCAAACTGGGTAATGAAAGCACCTTCCCTGGCTGGAAGCCTGGTTCGGAGTTTAAAGCGATAAGGGATAAATCTATGGGTAAATAAGCTTCAGCAGAACGCCGAAGGCTTAAAGCAACATAAAATGGCCGGGTGCTATAGCACCCGGCCATTTTATATTTATAAGACAACCCTTGGCCTGTTAAACCAAACGGACACGCTCTTTGAAAAAAGCATGGTAATGGCAGTAACTTCTAACAGGATCTCTGCTAAAAACAACCCCATTACTACCGGACTTAATTTTACAGCCGGATTTTTTTGAAAGAAAACTATCGCAGCCCATATGAACGATAGTAAATTAAAAACAATAAAAATCAATGTTACGATCCTGGCCCATTTGCGACCCTCACCTGTAGCAAATATGATATAGATAGCCAAAAGCAATTCGGTAATAAATTCAAACAGGTGGATATGATCAAGCGAGTTATTGGCCATTTGAATAATCAATGCTAAATAAAGCAATGCTACGCCCCTTTTTACGACTACAGGTACATTGCCCTCGGGGTGATTATTTAAATAAAACCTATCTAAAAGCCTCCTCAACATTTATTCTGCTTTTTTAAACGCGTTCCATCCCTGTGCTTTCAGGGGGTGCGAATTTCCGGATTTTGTAACCAGGTTACAGCCTGCAGATGCCTCGGTGATGTGCCCAATAATGGTGATATCCATTTTAAACTTGATCTTATCGTAGTCTGATTGTTTTACGGTGAACAGCAGTTCGTAATCTTCGCCGCCGCTTAAAGCGCAAACCGTTGGGTCGAGGTTAAACTCGCGGGCTGTTTCGTAGGTCATCGGGTCAAGCGGGATCTTTTCTTCGTATAAATTGCAGCCTTTGTCGCTTTGCTTGCAAATGTGCAGTATCTCGGAAGCAAGGCCGTCAGATACATCTATCATCGCCGTAGGTTTTACCTCGATGCTTTTAAGCAGCTCCACTATATCGCGGCGGGCTTCCGGCTTTAGCTGGCGCTCTACAATGTAATCCTTGCCTTCCAGGTCGGGCTGAATATTGGGATTTTCCAAATAAATCAGCTTTTCGCGTTCCAGTAATTGCAGGCCGGTGTAAGCGCCGCCCAAATCGCCTGATACGCAAATCAAATCACCTTCGCCGGCTCCATTGCGGTAAACAACATCGGCTTCGTCGGCATAACCAATAGATGTTACGCTGATTACCAGACCCTGTTTTGATGATGTGGTGTCGCCGCCAACCAAATCCACGTTATATTTTTCGCAGGCTATGTAAATGCCTTCGTACAGTTCTTCAATGGCTTCCAACGGAAATTTGCTCGACATGCCTATAGATACTGTAACCTGCGAAGCCGTGCCGTTCATGGCGTAAATATCGCTCAGGTTAACTTGTATCGCCTTGTAACCCAAATGCTTTAAGGGTGTGTAAGCCAAATCAAAATGAATGCCCTCCAACAGCATGTCTGTGCTTACCAGCACTTTTTTACCTGTAAAATCAAGCACAGCGGCATCATCCCCTACTCCCTTATTGGTACTTGGCTGCGTTAGTTTTATATTTTTGGTTAAATGGCTTATCAGGCCAAATTCGCCTAATTCTTCCAGATTTGTTCTTTCCTGATTTTCAAACATGTTTTTTGTAATTACGCCGGCATCTTGCCATCAATTGGCAAAAATACAATTATTCCCATTAGGTAAAGCGATAGAAGATAACGGTTTCGGGGCAAACGCATCTAAGTTGGGTTAACATAACTTAACACATTTCGAGTAAAATTCTTTTCAAATATTTGATTATCAATATCTTATTGTTTTGCATGGTTAACACAAAAACGGGTACTTTACGCAATGTAAGCGCATACAAATATTTGCGTCTGTTGTTGGTTAAAACAAGTACCGGATGGACATGGATTTTTTAATCAGAACCGGGGAATAACGCAAGTTATGGTTGATGCTTATATCTTCTTCACCTCCTAAGTTTACTCCGTCAACTACTATTAAATAAAGGTTCATCGTGCTAAGTATTTAGATGCATTTGCCTTAGTAAGGCCTTGAATTTGTGATTATTTCGGTAGACAACTCGCAACTATAGCATTACTATAGTTTATTAATATTTAGTTAATATAAATAGCTGATTTTTGCCTCATTAAAAACTATCCTATGAAATTACGAAATTTATTTATCTGCATTGGCTTAATGCTGGCTATGGCCGGCTGTAAAAAAGACCTTCAAAATCCGCACATCCCGCCCGGTGATACCACGGTTATACAACAGCCTGTGCCTTATACAGTTGTTGAAAATTTTGAAAACGGCAGCAAAATGGCCTATGCAATTGCAAACGTCCAGCTAAGTACTGGTTTGTGGAGTTTTAACGATGCATTGATCGGCAGCCTGGCTGCTGATGTTAAAGACGGCAATAAAGCAGTAAGGCTGCGCACCGGCGATATCACTATGAAATTTGATGTGAAAGGCTTAAAGCAAATCAGCATCAAACATGCCAAATACGGGAATGATGCAGCATCAACCTGGCAACTGATGATCTCGACAGATAGCGGTGCGACATTTACGCAGCTGGGTACGGACATCGCCGAAAACAGCACCAGCCTGGTTACCGACTCATTTAAGGTGACTACAACAGCAAAAGTCCGTTTTCAGATCAGGAAACTGGGTACAACCCGCATTAACATTGATGATATAACCTTTAAAGGCCTTGGCGATCCTGGAATTATTGTTGGCCCACCCGATACCGGCGGCAGCGATACTACGGGCAACACCGGTACAGCAGCGCCCGACAGGGGAGTTATTGCAGGCACCGATGCGCAGCCGGCAACCGGCGACAATAGCAACATTTTGCTGGGCAATCCCTCAGATGCACAGCCAGCTATTGTTATGGCGAACAACTACCTCATCGATCAAAAATATTACGAAGAATCGTATAACAGCACACGCGGCACACCAAATTGGGTAAGCTGGCATCTTGATGCTACCAATATTACCAATGCCACCGCACGACTTGACAATTTTGCAGGTTTTAACGGCTTGCCTGCAGGTTTTTACGAGGTAGAAAGCAACAGCTATTCTGGCTCCGGGTTCGATAGGGGACATAACTGCCCTTCGGCCGACCGTACAAGCTCGGTTAACGCCAATTCGGCCACATTCCTGATGACCAATATGATACCACAGGCGCCGCAAAACAACCAGCAAACCTGGGCCAATCTTGAAAATTACCTGCGCGAGCAGGTTGTTGCCGGGAATGAAGTATACATAGTAATGGGAAGTTACGGAACCGGCGGAACGGGCTCAAATGGGTCTGTAAGTACTATTACCAGCGGCCATGTAACGGTGCCAAGTAACGTGTGGAAAGTGGCTGTTGTTGTGCCAACCGGCGATGGCGACGTTAACAGGATTACAACATCGACAAGGGTAATCGCCGTAAATACCCCCAATATTAACACCATTAATGCCGATTGGAAACAATACCGCGTAACCGTGCGGGACATTGAGAAAGCCACCGGTTATAATCTGCTATCAAACCTGCCGCAAGCGGTACAGGATGCCGTAGAAACTAAAAAGGATAACCTGTAACAATATCCACAAACACAAAAGAGGGCCTACTTTAACTAACAGTATAGTATAAAGGATGGGCCCTTTTTTTAATTGAAAATAAAAGCGGGGTTGTTTGCATACCTTAATTGGATAACACCGTGCTTATCCGGTTTTTTTAGGTTTTATTTTTTTAATGGTCTTGTCAATCTGGGTCAAAAAATGCTTTTCGACTTCAGAAAGGCCATTTTTGGTTTGCTCTTTATATTTTTCGAATTCCTCTTTCGCTTTTTTTAAGGCCTGATCGTGACTGATACTGCCGGCATTTTGTAAAATGTCGTTACCGGTCATTCTTACAAATTCGTCTAAACGTGCTATCCAATCACTCATGTACATAGGTTTCCGGTTAAGCGCCTGCAGCTCGGCCAATTCTAAATAGGCTGTTACCATGCGGTTAAGTACGTTCAATTCATTTTCGTTAAGGTAGTTTTTTGCAACTTCTATTTCCTGCCGTGTTGGTTTGTTCCCCTTGATATGGGTAAGGCCAAGGTTTGTTTTTTGGGCATCAATACGCTGATAAATAATTTCGGCTGCGGTATGGCCGTGGGCAGCCCAATGCATTTTATTTTGTACCGTTTGGAAAAAGAGGACTGATATTTCGAGTTTGGGATCGTAATCTATGCTGGTAGCGTAAATATCAAGTACCTTACTCCAAAATACCTTTTCGGACGACCGGATATCGCGGATGCGGGCAAGTAACTCTTCAAAGTAGTTTCCGCCTCCGGCTTGCTTCAACATATCGTCGTTCATTGTAAAACCTTTTACAATGTATTCCCTTAGCCTGGCAGTGGCCCATTGACGAAATTTGGTACCCTGGTGACTTTTTACACGGTAGCCGACGGAAATGATTACGTCGAGGTTATAGTAATTAGTTGGTTTGGTAGAAAAATCGGAAATTCCGATTTTTCTTATAGATAACTCACTATTGAGTTCCTGTTCTTCAAAAATATTTAAAATATGTTCATTAATTGTTGATCGCGATTTTTGAAAAAGTTCGACCATTTGATCAATCGTAAGCCAAACGGTTTCGCCCTCCAGGCGCGTTTCAATTTTTGTATTGCCGTCTTCGGTTTGATATATAATAATATTGCTATCGTCCATGAATTAGTATCTCCGTTCAAGGTTTAAACGAAGATACTAAAAACAATAGCATTGTAAAGGCTTTTTACCTATAACACCCGTTCCGATTGCCGCAACATATCTGAAATAGGTTCCTTCCCAATTAATGTCTTTTACAGTACAACACAGCCCTTTTAATTGAATCTTTTTTAGTTATTATCGTCTGCCTTTTCTTTCGCGGCCTTATCCTGGCCCTTCTGCAATTTTTCCTGGGCTTTCTTGATAGAGTCCTGCTTGGCTTTGGCTGCTTTTTTCTTTTTGTTGAAGAAACCCTTTAATAAAAAGTTTGATTGCGCAGCTTTCAGATCCTCATTTAAGGTGCCTGTGGTAGCATGCACATTTTTCATAGTTGTACGGGCCTGGGCAACAGTGCTTTCCAGGCTCCTGGATAGGTTATCGTTATTTAATAGCCTGCCAATACTCCCTTTTCCACTGTTTATTTTGCCTACAATTTCAGCTAAGTCGCCGGTCATCTCTTCGGCATTATCGGCCACCTTAGTTAGTTTGGTTATTATTTTATCCACATCAACCGGGTTTACTGAAGCAAGCCGGCCACCATCGGCAACCTGCTGGTTACTGGCGATACCGCCGGGAGCCAAAACAACCAGCTTATCGCCCATTAAACCATCGCTGCCGATGCTCAGTTTCGAGTCGGTTTTTACAAATTGCCTTACCTTATCGTTCAGGGTAAGATCAACCCGTACAGAGCTATCGGTTATGATGTTGATGGATTGAACCACACCAACGTTAATACCCGCAAAGCGTACATTGTTGCCCACCTGCAATCCGTTTACATTTTTAAAGGTGCCATAAACAGTAAAGGTGGAGTTAAACATACTTTTCTGGCTCCCGATGAAAAATACGGCGAGTGCCAGTATTACAAGGCCAAGAAATGTAAAAAGGCCGATTTTTATTTTTTGTGATGATGTGGTTTTCATGTTGTTTTGTTAAAAAATGATCGGACAAGTTCGTTTTCTGATTTTTGTAGCGCTGCCCAGCTGCCTTCGGCTATAAATTCTCCATCGTTCATAACCATAATTCTGTCTGCTGTAATGCGGGCGCACTCCAGGTCGTGGGTAATGATGATGGATGATGTTTTATATTTTTTTTGCATGTGGAGTATCAGCTCACTTATCTCGCGGGAAGTTATTGGGTCTAATCCCGTAGTGGGCTCATCGTATAACATAATCTCGGGGTTCACAATAAGCGTACGGGCCAGGCCCACCCTCTTGCGCATCCCGCCCGACAGATCAGAGGGCAGTTTATCAATCGCATCAAGCAATCCTACGTTATCTAATACCTCTTCTACTTTTTTATCAATCTCGGCCTGGTCTTTTAGTTTAAGTACCCTGGTGAGCGGAAATTCGAGGTTCTCGCGTACGGTCATGCTATCATACAAAGCACCGCTCTGGAACAGGAAACCTATTTTAATACGCAGCTGCTTAAGCTCTTCGTCGCTCATTTCGGCTACCTCATCGTCAAAAACCATTAATTCTCCGCCATCGGGTTTTAGCATGCCAACCACACATTGTATGGTAACCGATTTGCCTTGACCCGATCGGCCCAGCACCACCATATTCTCGCCCCTCTTCAGGTCGAAAGTGATATTTTTTAATACCTCCTTCTCCCCGAACGACTTCTTTATACCTTTGGCGTGTATAACCACCTCATCCTTAGATTCAAGTGGTTTTTCTGCCCTTTCAATATTTTCCTTTGCTACTGCCATCTTACCTATAATATAACATACTGGTGATTTGTACAGCAATAGCGTCGATAACGAAGATCCAAAGCGAAGCGGTTACCACAGCAGAATTTGCGGCAATGCCCACACTTTCAGTTCCTTTATTGGAGTGATAGCCCTTGTAGCATCCCACAAAGCCTATCGCGAAGCCAAAGAATACTGTTTTAACTACAGCTGGTAAAAAGTCTGAAAAATCAAGCGAGCCAATACATTTCTGAAAATACAGGGTGAAGCTTATTTTGTCGTTGGTGTTAAGGGCCAGGAAACCACCCGCTAAGCCTATTACATCACCAATTACCGATAATAATGGCACCATTAAACTGGTTGCTATAATGCGGGTTACTACCAGGTATTGTATGGGGTTGGCGCCGGAAACTTCCATGGCATCTATTTGCTCGGTAACCTTCATACTGCCCAATTCGGCGCCAATACTGGAGGCTATTTTACCGGCGCAAATAATGGCGGTAATAACAGGGCCCATTTCGCGCACAAACGATACGGCGAGGGTTTTAGGCAGCATGCTTGCCGCACCAAGCGAGACCAGCGATGGCCTGAGCTGAAGAATTAGGACAAAGCCCATGATGAAGGAGGTAATGCCCACCAACATCAGGGACCTGTAGCCAATTTCGTAACACTGCCGCACAAACTCCGACCACTCGAAGCCGCCTGCAAAAATATTTCTAAAAAATCTGCCGAAGAAGACACATTGTTCGCCAATGTTTAGCATCCACCTTCGCCAGCCGGTAATTACCTGTTCTGCCATATATTAGGTTATAATTTGACATACAACAACGTATTGTCAAAATGTTTTGCAGTTCAGAAAAAATCGGCTCTTGGCGGTCGGCTTGCAGGATTTATGACATGGGTACGTCAATGATCAGGTAACGGGATTCTTCTTGGGCTTCAATTGTAAATGAACTACCATCATAAACACCTATAGCGTCCCGTTTGTTTAGTAGGGTGCCATTTATTTTAGCAAGGCCGTCTAACAAGAACACATAAGCGCCGTTACCGGGTGTTTTTATAGCATAATTTAAGGCCTTTCCTGCCTCGAAAGTACCCATGCTAAAAGTGGCATCCTGGTGCAGCCAAAGGTTGCCTTCGCTTCTATCCGGTGATACCAGCACGGTTAGTTCATTTAACTTAAACTGACCACTAAAACTCTTTTGATCGTATCTTGGTGCTACATTTCGCTCTTTAGGAAACAACCATATCTGTAATGTTTTAGCGGCATCTGTTTTAGATGCATTATATTCTGAATGATAAACACCGGTTCCGGCCGACATTACCTGTACATCACCGGCATTAATAACGCCATTGTTGCCCATATTATCCTGATGTTCAAGGCCGCCTGCCAGCGGGATGGTAACAATTTCCATATTATCATGCGGATGCAAGCCAAAACCTTTGCCCCCGGCTATTATATCGTCATTTAAAACCCGAAGAGCTCCAAAACTCATCAGTTCGGGATTATAGTAAGGGCCAAAGCTGAAAGAGAAATTTGCCTTTAACCAGCCTATATCATTTTTTCCACGTTCGTTTTCGGGATAAAATATTGTTTTCATTGTTATATGTTCCTTTTTTATATGTTTAAACATCAATAGGCGTGCCAAGAGGCTGGCCTGGCGTGTTAATATGGCGACGAAGACTCACCCGACGAGGCTGCGCCCGTCACCCTCTCTTCACCCTGCGGGTGGAAAGAGGGGCTTGAATATTAACTACTATTACTAATTGCCGGTAATTTATCCGTATTCGAGCCCCCTCTTTCCGGCAAAGGTGGTCGTTGCGCAACTATTGAGACTATTATACAGACGTGAGCCTGTTCGTCCGTTCTTTGAACTATTGATTAAAACGAAGTTAGGAAGTTCACA
>NZ_FODR01000006.1 GCF_900110415.1 Mucilaginibacter sp. OK283 | reverse complement strand
AAAGCGATTCAATAAAAGATGATCCTTTATTAAATCGCTTATAAATGCCGCTCTTAAATAGCCACTTTTTCAGTGCCCTCTTGTTCAGGGCGGCAAGCTTCTCAATTCTGTTTCTAAAAGGTCAACATTTCTATCCGTCATGAACGGTTTCTGGCGTTCCTTATGCTGGATAGAAATATGAGCAGGCGAGTTCATGCTTTGATAATCTCCAATAAGCTTTGCCGATGCCTTTTTATAGCGGGCAATTTCGGTTCTGATTATTTCCGGCGGCGAAAGCAGCATTAAGTGATCTTCGTACATCCTCATATTTTAAATTTCTCTCAATCAAAAATACTAATATAATTAGCAAAATACCAAATTAATTAGCAAATTTGTTTCATGGATCAAAAACGATATATCGTACACATCGATCTCGATTCCTTTTTTGTTTCGGTTGAGCGTAAGTTTAACCCGGCGCTTATTGGTATTCCGGTACTTATTGGTGGCTCGGCAGATAGGGGGGTAGTGGCCTCCTGTAGTTATGAGGCCCGTAAATTTGGAATCCACTCGGCCATGCCGATGAAACAGGCCATGAAGCTTTGCCCTCATGCTACAATAGTTCGGGGTTCCCATGGCCGCTATTCTGAAGCATCCAGGGAGGTTACGGATATCATCCAGGACTCGGTACCGCTATTCCAGAAATCGTCGGTTGATGAGTTTTATATCGATCTTACCGGTATGGATAGATTTTATGATTGCTACCCGGTTGCATCAAACCTTAGGCAACGGGTTATTAAAGAAACGGGCTTACCTATTTCATTTGGGATGGCATCGGGCAAAACGGTGGCTAAAATGGCTACCAATGCGGCTAAGCCTAACGGCCAGCTGTTTATTAAACACGGCGAAGAACTCCAATTCCTGGCACCTTTATCAATCAGCAGAATTCCCGGCCTTGGCGAAAGTACTGCCCAAAAGCTTTATCAATATGGAATAGAGAAAATTGGCGACCTGCAACGTACCAATCTTAGGTTTCTGGAAACCGTTTTCGGCAAGGCTGGGATTTTTCTTTGGGAGAGGGCGCATGGAATAGATCGTAGCGAAATCATCCCGCATTCCGACCGTAAATCTATATCGACGGAGCACACCTTCGATATCAATGTAAACGATCAGCGCACCATTGAAACCATCCTTATTTCGATGACTGAAGAACTATCGTCAAAACTGCGGCGGGAAAATAAACTGGCATCATGCCTGGCTATCAAAATCAGGTATGCCAACTTTGAAACCCACACGCAGCAGCAAAAGATAGCCCTTACGGCTGCCGAACACATTTTGCTGCCAGGAGTTAAAAACCTGCTAAAAAAAGCCTGGAACCAGCACCGCCCCATCAGGTTGATAGGAGTAAGGTTGAGTAACCTGGCCAGCGGCCGCTACCAGATTAACCTGTTTGAGGATAACGAGGAACGTATTCGCTTATACCAGGCTATGGATAATATCAACTTTAAATTTGGCGATAAAACCGTTTGCCGCGCTGCAGGAATGGATATTGGCACGAGGAATTTTAATCCGTTTTTGAAAGGGTAGGTTACTAAGAGAGAGAAGATACAGTTAAGGACAGTTTGTAAAAAAATCCGGTTAATTTAGCGTTCGTACTTCCGGTAAACCTGTAATTATTTCCACCATGATGAAACAAATAAGACTACTGCTATTGTTGGTACCCATATTCGTGGCCCTGAGCGCTTACAAATCTAAGGAATTGACCTGGGTGGCCATAGGTGATTCAATCACTTACCTAAACGATCACCTTGACGAAACGGGTAACCGGGTTACTATGGGATATCTAACCCGTGTAACGAAGCAGTGCAATGGTTTGCATTATATTAATAAGGGGTTTAATGGCTGGACATCGGGCGGTATCGCAAAAAACATAGATAGCCTTGGAATCCCGGTCGCGGATATTTACACTGTTTTTTTGGGAACTAACGACTGGTGGCAGGGGAGGCCTGTTGGCAGCATGAGCGATTATAAAGCCGGTAATGGCAATACTACCGTTTATGGCTCGTTCCGCATTATTATCAATAAGCTGCGCAGCTTAAATCCTGTTGCCAAAATTCTGCTGATAACTCCGATGCAAAGAGTCGACTTTGTGTATATTAATAATCAGCGAAATAATGCCTTTGGCAGCTATCGCACTAAGAACGGTCAGTCGTTGGAAATGGTTGTGAATGCTATAGATTCCATTGGCCATTGGGAACAAATCCCTGTGGTTGACCTTTACCACGACCGCCGGCTGGCAATAGAGGACCTGGTTAAATTTAAACGCCTTAAAAACCCAGCATCTGGTGCTTACGAAAATTACGTTTACCCGGAATTTACGAAAATATCTTTTGATGCTGTTACCGACGAATATCCTTATCCTAAGGAGGCCATCGGGTTAACTTACGATGGCTTACATCCTTCGGATTGGGGAAACGCCGTTATCGCAGGGGCGATGACAAAAGTATTTAAACAATGGTTTGGTGCAGATAATACAGCCAATAAGTAATACAAAGATATTTGACGGCCAGGTATGCCAAGAATCACACCGACGAAATTTTCGATATTTACACCTGTAGATTTTTAATATGAAAGTTTTTTTTAGCGTAGTATTATGTGTTTTTTCCTTCGCCATAGCTATACCGGTATCGGCATTACCAGTGATGTCCGTGCCTGGCGATACCGTTTTAATGGCCGATCCGACCATCTTTATGGAAAAAGGCGTTTATTATTTATACGGTACAGGTAGCAAAGATGGATTTTTGGTATACCGCTCAACTGATTTACATCATTGGATAGGGCCGATAGGGAATAGAGGTGGGCATGCATTACTGAAAGGAGATAGTTTTGGAACACAGGGATTTTGGGCGCCGCAGATTTTTAAATATCGGGGTAAATATTATATGGCTTACACAGCTGATGAGCAGATAGCCATTGCCACGAGTGATAGTCCGCTTGGTCCATTTGTGCAAAAGAACAAAAAAAAGGTTTCTGGTAGTGGTAAACAAATAGACCCCTTTGTTTTCGAGGATACCGATGGAAACCTGTACCTGTACTACGTGCGTTTGCAAGATGGTAACCGTATTTTTGTTGCCCGTTTAAAACCCGATCTTTCTGACATTGATTTAGCAACTGTAAAAGAATGCCTGCATGCAGAGCTGCCATGGGAAAACACCGACTTATCCAAATGGCCTGTGTCAGAAGGGCCTACCGTATTAAAACATGCCGGTCTGTACTACCTATTTTATACCGCTAATGATTTTCGTAGTAAAGATTATGCGGTGGGCTACGCAGCATCAACGTCGCCTTATGGGCCGTGGACAAAAATGCAGGATAGCCCGCTCATCAGCCGGAAAAATACGGGCGCCAACGGTACCGGCCATGGTGATTTTCTGCAGGATGCAAAGGGCAATTTATACTATGTATTTCATACACACAACAGCAATACCCGTGTTGGTCCTCGTAAAACCGCAATTATAAGGGCCGAGTTTAGCAAGGGAGCACCAATAAAAATGTTAGTCGACTCGGGCAGTTTTCGTTTTTTGGTGTTGCAGTAACGTTCGAAACAACATAAGCCAGGCGTCTGATATCTCATATCTTACATCTCAAACTTGCTCTCGGTTGCCGTTGGTCAAAGGTTTTTAACCGTTGGTCAAAGTATTTATATTGATTATGCCGGTTTTGTTTCTTTTGATAAAAAAACAAAACGACTATGGAAACCACACAACGTCAAACCTACCTCGATTGGTTAAGGATTATATCAATTTTAGGGGTATTATTTTTTCATTCGGCTATGCCTTATGTGGCCGAGGATGGCTGGCACATCAAAAACGCACAAACCAGCAACCTGATGATGGAATCAAATCACTTTTTGCACCTTTTTCGCATGCCGCTGCTCTTTTTTATTTCTGGTACCGTGAGTTACTACATGATGCAGCGGCGATCTGCTTTAAACTTCATCGGCTTACGTTTCCGCAGGCTGTTTATCCCGTTGCTGGTTGGCATGTTTATTATAGTGCCGCCGCAAATTTATATGGAACGGCTTGCAAATGGCTATCGTGGCAGTTTTGGGCAGTTTTATACAAGTGTATTTAATTTTGTACCTTATCCCAAAGGCAGCTTCAGCTGGCACCACTTGTGGTTTATTGCTTACCTGCTCATCTATGATTTAATATTTGCGCCAATATTCGCCTGGATGGTATCGTCCAAAAGCGATGGCTTCAAACAGAAACTTACACTGCTGGCTAAAGGGAAATGGGTATATATGTTAATGCTGCCAGGCGTTATTTGGTTTACCCTGTTAAGCTGGCAATTGCCCGAAACCAATGACCTTGTACATGATGGCTGTTACTTTGTTTACTGGCTGTTTTTTGTACTGGCCGGCATTATATGCATCGTACAACCCAAACTGATGGATAGCCTGGAGCGCAACCGCCGCTTTGCCTTAACCATCGGTTTTTTAAGCCTAATGTTGTGGGAATGCATGCGTTGGAACGGTATTGAACCCCGTGAAGCACGGTGGCCTTTTCAAAATATACTATTTAGCTACGCTTTTACGGCCCTAAGGCCCATTATTGCCTGGGGATGGGTATTGGCGTTGGTTGGCTACGGCAAGCAGTATCTTAATGGTACACACAAAGCGCTAAATTATCTTAACCAAGCTGTTTACCCGTTTTATGTCCTGCATCAAACTGTAATAGTTTTAGTTGTTTATTATATTGTACAAACACGTAATGAAAGTATCCTGTCTAAATATATTTATACGGTTGGTATTACCTTTTTTGTAACAGTGCTTATTTATCATTTACTGGTACGCCCTTATGCTTTAACACGGTTTTTATTTGGAATGAAACCCTTGGAGAAGAAGAGTCAAAAACCAGGAATTAAGATTCAAGACGAAAAGCAAGAATTACCGATTATTCAGGATCGGATTATTGAATCGGCTCTATAATAATATGATGTTGGATGTTTATCGGCCAATGTGTTATGCATAATTAAAACAATTATGCATAACTTAACGAACGTCGAAATAGGGCATTTGTATTAACTCCTGACTTTCCAAATGAATTTTTTTAAGAAATATATTTCCCCCGCGTTGTATGGCCTGCTGGTATATTTTACCGTAAGGCTGCTGCACGACACTGAACATGATGAAATGTTTTGGAAAAGAGACTGGGGTTTAAATGTCCTTGAAATGAGCTGCAGTGTATTGGTGGGCTATGCAGGCATATATATATTTGACTGGCTCTTTCGGTTTTATGACAGGCGCTGGCCATTGCAACTTAATTATAGGGGAATAGTAAGAGAATTAATTATACTGGTGTCTGCTAACCTGGTTTTGGTGAACCTGGTATTTACTCCAATGGCTGCATTGACTGACGACGGCCTATCCTGGGGTGATCTGGCAGACCTCACCATGATACCAACCTTATACGCCATTATTTATTATGGCATAGCCCGTAGCAGTACATGGTTAAAGGCCTACATTGCCAACAAGGTACAGCTGGAAAAGTTGACTAACGATCAGTTAGAAACCGAACTTAAGTTTTTGAAAGCCCAATATCATCCGCACTTTTTGTTTAATGCTTTAAACACCATTTATTTTCAGATGGATGAGGATGTGCCGGCGGCCAAGCAAAGTACAGAATTGCTTTCCAGTTTGTTAAGATATCAACTTTACGATCAGCAGCAACAGGTACCTATAAGCCACGAATTGGAATACCTGCAAAACTACATCCGCTTTCAGCAAATAAGGGCCAGCAGTAAATTGAAGCTGAACGTTTGTTTTGATGAAAGGTTAACAGACCAGCCAATTTACCCATTACTACTACTACCATTGGTCGAAAATGCTTTCAAATACGCGGGTGGCAACTTTGAAATCAGCATTAGTGCAAATATTAACGACGGCGACTTTATTTTTGCTACATTTAACGATGTACCGGCACAAATGCAGCCTAACGAAAACTATACAGGTATTGGGTTAGAGAATTTACGTCGCCGTTTACAGTTGTTGTATCCGGATAAACACAGGTTAGTTGTTGGTTGTGCAGGAAATCGTTTTTCGGCAGAGTTGGTGATAGAATTTAATTGATGAACTTGATAACTTGTATAATAACCGATGATGAACCTTTTGCGCGCAAGGGCCTGCAAGGTTATGTGGAAAAGATCAACTTTTTTGATTTAAAAGCGAAATGCGAGGATGCCATGGAACTGAGCGAAGTGCTGAAACAACAGCCTGTCGATCTGTTGTTTTTAGACATCCAGATGCCGCATTTAACAGGGGTTGAATTTATTAAGTCGTTGCAAAACCCGCCAAAAGTAATATTTACCACCGCCTTTAAGGAATATGCCACCGATGGTTTTGACCTTGATGTGCTGGATTATCTATTAAAACCCATCTCGTTTGAGCGATTTATGAAAGCTGCCTTTAAGGCTAAAGATTATTTTGATCAAAAGGGGAGTAGTGACTTCGAAATGGGGTATATGTTTGTAAAAAGCGAAGGCAAGCTTGAAAAAATTGTATTTGATGAGGTGTTGTTTGTGCAGGGCATGGAGAACTATGTGGTAATACAAACCGTCAACAAAAAGATTATCACCCACAGCACACTAAAAGCCTTTGGCGAAAGATTACCGCAGCGTAAGTTTTTACAAACTCATAAATCGTACTTTGTGGCATATGATAAGGTAAACTCAATTGATGGCAATATGCTGGATGTAGGAACAAACCATGTGCCTATTAGCAGACAGCTACGGGAACGGGTAATACAACTGTTAATTAACAAAGGGAATAAATAATGTTACGAAACCCGTTCAACGATATTTAATTAAACTGTTCTTTTAACCGAACCAGTCTATCTATCATCAGGTTAAGTTTTTCTTCCTCATTTTTAAACATCCTCGGCTTTAAATAAAAAGTGGTAAACAGAAACCAGATGGTGATAGAGCTGTAAGTGCCAATTTTAAATGCCAGGGAAGAGTTTTCCAGCACCTCAATAAAGTAGAGTGCCAGCCCGGCGCTGATTAACAGTATGTAGATGTAATAAAACCAACCTGTAATTTTCGATCGTGTTTTTTGATACTCTTTTAGGCTATCCAAATATTCGGCCGGGTTAATGGTTGCGTCGCGCTTGCTTAAAATGTGATAGTGCCTTACGGTAAGCGCCAAATACATCAGCATGGTAAGCAATACTATTAAAATACCCGCCGTTGTAACCCCTGACTTGAACGCCAGGAAAAATGTAACAATGGCCGCGAATACAGTAACGGCCACCATGGCCACAATTGTCCAATACAACTTGTTGGTTATGCCGCGAATTCCCTTCTTTACCTGCTTCAGCACATCATCCACTGAAAGCTGATCTTGCTTTGGCTGTCCCTGCCAAACCGACATCAAATGATCAAAGTCTTTCATACTGGTTATATAATTCTGTTAACTTCTGTTTAATACGATAAATTTTCACCCTCAAATTCCCCTCTGATATTCCCGAAACATCTGCTATTTCGGGGTACGGCACTTCATCAAGCACCAGTGTTATAATAATTCTTTCCGATTCTTCCAGTTTTGATATGCATTTATACAGTAAAGCAACCTGCTCATTCTTTTCAGAAAATTCCTCTCGTTTTGTTTCGGCTATTTGTTCGGTAAGTTCGTCTTTTGCCTGTCGCTTCTCTGATCGCAGGTAGGTTAAGCAGGTGTTTACTGCAATACGATAGATCCAGGTAGAGATCATGGCCTGGTTACGAAATTTATCCAGGTTTTGCCATACTTTTAAAAAAGTTTCCTGTAGCAGGTCGTTCGCGGCGTCATCGTCGCCGGTATAACCATAGCACAAATGGAAAATCTTTTTAGAATTAGCTGCATAAATTTCCTTGAATGCTGCTTCTTTGTTGGCCACTGTTAATAGAATTTATATACGTTAGATTATCTTAGTGTACATATGTTACAACAGGTAATCACTCTTTTTAAACCAGTTTAATTTTTTTTCAGCATCGGCAATTAATGCATTGTAGTTATCGGCAAAATCATATTGAAGGTCTTCATGTAGTTTAGTTATTAGCGTTTTTACCTTTTCAACCTGCCGGGTTAATATTAGGCGGATTGGTTTGTAGGAGGTCCGCCTGTCGGCATACTCCAGGTAATTGTTGCAGAAATTTAGCAAAAACTCTATTTCTGCTGTTTTTGATCCTGTAAACTTAGTGTACTTGTTTAGGAGCCGCAGTATTTTGCGCATGCCTTTGGCGGCATTATAACTTAATGCCGGCAATTGGCTAAACATAAACCCCGCCTCGGCTTTGACTTTTTCTATAAACGCAGCCTCGTCATAGGCTTCAAACAATAAATAAGCCAATAATTCTTTATTCTCTTTTTTATAACGCGACAGGCGAAGCAATAATTCAGATAACTGCTCATGTGGCAAATGCTGAATCTCTTTCTTAATATGCTGTAGTCCGTAGGTGGTAACTGTCATGCGTTGTAAAGTTGAACAAAATAGTAAAGAGAATCAAGTGCTGCGATTCAACGTAGAAAATGGAACTTTATTTATCGGTCATCAAGGCGATATTATATTACATAATTAACATTATGTTAAATAAATATATTAAAGAGAAAGGCTTTGCAATGAAAGCCTCTCCTTTTCAATATATTTTATTGCTTTGGTAATGCCTCTATCTGTGCCTTTAGTTTGGCTGCATTTGCTTCGTCTTTTACTCCCAGGTAATAAGTACGCAAGTTTGTTAATGCATCAATAGATTTTGGATTTAAATCTGCAGCTTTTAACAAGTATGGTTTTGCCGCTTCAAACTGAGCTTTTGCTTTCGCTATAGCTACATCGTATTCTTTTTGTTTGTTGGCCGGCAATTTATTGGCAGCATTATAATCATCGATAGCAGGATTAATGATAACGTAACCTAAATTCAGATTGGCTTCAAAGTAGTTAGGATCTATCTCTAATGCCTTTTTGTACATTTCTGCCGCTTTATTATAGTTTTCAACTTTGCTTGCCTGTAATTTGGCTTTTGTAGCAGCGTCTTTTGCTTTGGCTTGTTCTTTTGTAGTTGCTTCTGCGGTCTGTGAATATGTTAAACCAGCATAATAATATAAAGTTTTGTTTTTAGGATCGGCTGTTAACGCGCTTTGTATTTTATCCAAAACTTCTTTCTCTTTGCCAGTTTGCAGGCTTATCTCAATTTCTCTTTTGCGTAGTTCGGCATTATTAGGATATTTAGCTACGCCTTCGCTAACCGTTTTTAGTGCATTAGCTGTATCCGCATTTAACAGGTAAACAGACGACAGATCAAGATATACACCTTGTACTTTTGAAAACTTGGTAGTTACAAGTTTAGTGTAGTTTGATATGGCTGCAGGATAATTTTTTGAATTTGCTGCCGATAAACCAGTGTAATAAATAGCATTGGTATCTTCGGGCAATATAGTACGATAATAATCAAATGATTTATAAGCAAGATCATATTTGCCGCTTCCATATTCGGCAACGCCTTTTGTAAGCTGGTATTGGGCCAGATTTAAGTTACCAGCGTCAATAAGTTGTTTATTTTCGCCTTTAGTATCCAACTCTTTAGCTTTTTTTAACGCTTCTTCGGCAGTTGTAAACAACGGTAACGAAGTAGTTGCTACTGAATCCAGGTTAGCATAGGTGGAGTAAATTACACCTTTTAATGCGTAAGTAAGCGGCAATGTCGCTGTTTTTTCATTAGCGGCTGCTTTGTCGATAGAAGTGCGTGCAGTAGTTAAACTTGCTTTAGCTAAGGGTGTGCCCCTTAAACCTTCATACTTTTCATATTCTGATTTGGCAGTGTTCAATTCGCCTTTTTGTGCAAACGTTGTTGCCGAAACTAAGCCCAGCAGGCCCGCCATCAAAAGTTTGATTTTCATGTTTTATTAGTTAGTTAGCTGTTTTAATTTATTGTTTATTTTTTCAAGTTGATCTTTGTTATTGGTTTTGGCATATACAATTTGCAAAGCCTGTAGACCTTTCACATTGCCCGGCGATATTTCATTCGCTTTTTCGAGCCATTGGATAGCCATACCAATATTTCTGTCACTTTCCCCCTCCTGCTTTGCCAAAGCGCTTTCCTTTAAGTACAATAACCCCAGGTTAAGTGCCGGATCATAAGCCGAGCCATTTAACTCAATAGTATGTAAATAAAGCGATTCGGCCTGGTCGTATTTGTTCAGATGATCGTAGCAATTAGCGGCTACAAATGCAATATCGGCGTTATTTGAATTAATATCAAGTAGTTGCGCAATTAATGGCTCTAATGATTTATAATCCTTTAAATTGTTGTAGATATTGGCTTCATCCAGCAATAAAAACCTGTCATTAGGTACAAGTTTTCGACCTTTTTTGAGTATTTGAAGCGCTTTTGCTGTATCGCCCAATGATTTATAAATACTTGACGCCGTTTCAATATACTCGGTACGGGTGCTGTCTACCGCTAATAAATTACTGTAATACTTAGCAGCATCTACCAAATTCCCCATCTTGTTATTTGCATAGGCGATGTAATCATTGATTTGCTTAAAATTGGGCGCATATTTTTTGGCATTTTCAAATGATTGCCGCCCGTTAGCGAAGTCAGAATTATTTACAAATTCAAATCCTTTCCTGATGTAAACATTAGCCAGGCAACGTTTTACATAATCCATTTCGGGCTGATAATTGTATATCTTGCTTTTGGCCGAAAGCTTGTCTGTAAGATCTGACGTCTGTGCCAATAACGTGGCAGGCTGCCCAAGCGTATTTGCAGAATCGATAAATAAAATACTTGCGTTGATTAATGCCCGGTAAGTATTCCTGGCTAAATCTGCTGAATCTGATTTGGTAACCACCAGGCTGTCGGCCGATTTTTTGGCTGCCCGCAGGTATTTCAAATCTTTATTTTGCTTATAGAAAGCCAGGTTATTAACTACAACTTTAAGCGCTTCGGATTGTGCGAAGGCAAATGTTGTAGTCATGAATGGTATTAAAACCGATAAAACAATTTTACGGCACTGCATATTTGTTATTCAGTTGGTGGTTCGTCAGTTTTTGATTCTTCGCTGCTTTCGGTTGCCTCGTTTTCATCGGCTGCACCTGCTTCTGCATTTTCATCAATTTCCTTCTCTTCATCCTCGTCGTGCTCAATTTTAGCAACCGAAGCAATCTCATCGTTACCTTTCAGGGTTATCAAACGTACACCTTGTGTAGCCCTGCCCATTGTGCGCAGTTCACTTACGGCTATACGGATAATAATTCCCGATTTGTTGATGATCATCAAATCCTCTTTATCAGTAACACCTTTTATAGCAACAAGGTTTCCGGTTTTTTCGGTAATATTTAAAGTTTTTACACCTTTACCACCGCGGTTGGTTACCCTGTAGTCGTCAATATCGGTACGTTTACCGTAGCCCTTCTCTGACACTACCAACACCGTTGTTTCACTGTCGTTGATACTGATCATGCCAACAACCTCATCTGTTTCGTCATCCAAAGTAATACCACGAACACCCGTTGCGGTACGTCCCATTGGCCTCACGGTAGATTCGTTGAAGCGAATAGCCCTGCCCGATTTAAGCGCCATAACAATTTCGCTGCTGCCTGTAGTTAAGGTTGCTTCTAATAAGGAATCGCCCTCGTTAATGTTAATAGCATTGATACCATTAGCACGCGGACGGGAATAAGCCTCTAAAGAAGTTTTCTTGATGGTACCTTTCTTGGTACACATGATAATAAAATTGTTTTCCAGGTATTCTTTATCCTTAAGGCTAATCAGCTTGATGTATGCTTTAATGTTTTCCTCCTTAGGGATATTGATGATATTTTGTATAGCACGTCCTTTTGAAGTACGCGTTCCTTCGGGGATTTCAAATACACGTAACCAGTAACACTGGCCCGATTCGGTAAAGAACAGCATGTAGTTGTGATTGGATGCAACAAGCAGATGCTCGATAAAATCAGCATCGCGGCTGTTACTTCCGATAGAACCTTTACCACCCCTGCCCTGGCGGCGATACTCGGTTAAAGGCGTACGTTTAATGTAACCTTCGCGCGATATGGTGATAACCACATCTTCATCCTCAATAAAGTCTTCAGTCTGCATCTCGGCAGATGAGTGCACCATTTCGGTACGGCGCTCGTCACCGTATTTCTCTTTGATCTCTAACAGTTCATCTTTAATGATCTGCATCCTTAAGCCTTCGTCGGCCAGGATAGATTTCAAGTGTTCAATCAGTTTCATTAAGGCTGCGTATTCATCCTTAATTTTGTCACGCTCAAGTCCGGTTAATCGGCGAAGTGTCATATCCAATATGGCACGCGCCTGGATATCACTTAATCCAAACTGGGCCATTAAGCCTTCCCTTGCTTCATCAGGTGTTTGTGATGCGCGGATCAGTCGGATAACTTCATCCAAATGATCTAAGGCGATTAATAAGCCCTCTAAAATATGGGCGCGTTTTTCGGCTTCTGCAAGTTCAAATTTGGTACGGCGGATAACAACCTCGTGCCTGTGCTCCACAAAGTGGTGAATCAGGTCTTTCAGGTTCAGCATCATCGGGCGGCCATTAACAAGCGCGATGTTGTTTACGCTAAATGATGTTTGTAACGCGGTGTATTTGAACAGGTTATTTAGTACGATAGCTGCATTAGCTTCGCGTTTTATCTCATAAACTATGCGGATACCCTCCCTGCTCGATTCATCGCGGATGGCAGAGATGCCTTCCAGCTTTTTATCGTTCACCAGTTCGGCAGTGCGTTCAATCATCAGCGCCTTGTTCACCTGGTAAGGTACTTCGGTAACAATAATGCGCTCCCTGTCGTTCCCGTGAGTTTCAATCTCGGCCCTTGAGCGGATAACAATCCTGCCCCTGCCTGTCTCCAATGCCTCACGCGGGCCTTCAAAACCGTAAATGATACCGCCCGTCGGAAAATCCGGGCCTTTTACATATTTCATCAGCTCGATAACCTCTATCTGGCGGTTATCAATTAATGCGATTGTGGCATCAATAACCTCCGATAAATTGTGGGGCGCCATATTGGTGGCCATACCCACCGCAATACCCGAAGCGCCGTTAACCAAAAGGTTAGGGAATTTAGCAGGTAAAACGGTTGGTTCCTGTAACGAGTCGTCGAAGTTTAACTGAAAATCAATGGTGTCCTTGTTGATATCGGCCAACATCTCTTCGGCAAGCTTTTGTAAGCGGGCCTCGGTATAACGCATGGCTGCAGGCTCATCCCCATCTATCGAGCCGTAGTTACCTTGTCCTTCTACCAATAAGTAACGCAGGCTCCACTCCTGGGCCATACGTACCATGGTATCGTAAACAGATTTATCACCATGTGGGTGATATTTACCCATCACCTCGCCCACTATACGGGCCGATTTTTTGTAGGGCTTGTTATTATTTAAGCCCAAATCAAGCATGCCAAATAAAACACGCCTGTGTACGGGTTTCAGTCCGTCGCGGACATCGGGCAGCGCCCTGGAAACAATCACCGACATTGAATAATCAATGTATGCCGATCGCATTTCCTCATCAATATTTATCGAAATTATTCTGTCTTCTTTGCTTGAATTATCGTCAGCCATTTTTATTTATTTGTAGAACCTTCTCTCTGTTTTTCGTGTTAAAAATTGATTTTTAAACGACCTGCGAAGTTAAGAAAATAGTTGACTAATGTGCCAATTTTGGCAACAATATGCATGCATAATTTATACACACAAGCTAATTTATTAACGTTGCAGGTTTGGTTTATTTGATTTTTACCCAGTGATCTTCAATCTTATTACCGTTGGGTAAAACGGTGAATAATTTAAGTGTATCATTACTAATTGTATAAGTATATTTCACTACTTTATTGAGCAATTCTGAGGATTGCAGGCTGTAGGTTTGCGTTTCAAAACAAGTATCGGCCTGCAATTGGTAATCTCCTTTTTCGTAAACCACATCCTTCTCGCCCTTTTCTTTTAAAACGGCTTTATAATGTAATTTATCATAGGTGCGTTGTAGCGAATAAGCGGCTGAAGCGCTATCCGTTTTGCCGTTAACAACACCTCCCCTATATTCCCATACGCCTTTAAGCGGGTAATCTATTGCGGCAAATGAGCATAAAAAGCAAATTGTTAAAATTGGCAGCACAAGCTTTTTCATAGGTAATGATATTAAGCCCAGTTAATTCCTTTTTTTAATAAAGATAGTGTTTTTTCTTCCTCGCTACCCGGCGTTGCCTGGTAGTTATACACCCATTTGGCGGTTGGCGGCAGGCTCATTAATATTGATTCGATACGGCCATTTGTTTCCAGGCCAAATTTGGTGCCGGCGTCATAAACCAGGTTAAACTCGGCATAGCGGCTGCGGCGCTGGTATTGCCACAACTGCTCTTCCTCGGTAAAAGATTTACTACGGTTACGGTTTACCAATTCGGTATAAGTTGGGATGAAAGAACGACCTAACGCTTTCGAAAAATCAAAAATATTTTCCCATGATAATTCGTCATTGGCAGTCAGCCTGTCATAAAAAATACCACCTATACCCCTGGTTTCGTTTCGGTGTTTGATGTAAAAATAATCATCGGCCCAAAGTTTAAACCGGTGATAAAAATCATGATAGTAATTATCGCAGACAGCTTTTAAGCTGGTATGAAAAAATTTAGCGTCGTCATCAATCACATAATGTGGTGTAAGATCGATGCCGCCACCAAACCACCGGATAGGTTGGTTATTACCATTCATAGATGAAGGCATTTCAAAGTAACGGATGTTCATGTGGATGATAGGCACCATCGGATGGTTTGGATGGATCACTATAGAAACGCCCGTCGCGAAAAAATCGTCAGATTCTACCTGTAACGCTCTTTTCATGCTATCGGGTAGCTGGCCATGCACGGCCGAAAAGTTTACGCCTCCCTTTTCAAAAATATTGCCATTTTGGATAACACGCGTACGGCCGCCGCCGCCGCCCTCCCGCTCCCATTTTTCCTCTTCAAACGTGGCCAAGCCATCTGTCAATTCAAGCGCCGCACATATCTCGTCCTGTATCTGTTGGTAGTCTGCAGCTATTTGTTCTTTGCTAATCATTAATGCAAATGTAATTTAATTTGAGAACCTAATTGATTTGAGAATTTGAAGATTTGAGAATTTGAAAATGTAAAAAGGGACAATGGTACATCAATTTTCAAATCTTCAAATTCTCAAATCTTCAAATTAACTTATCTCCACATAATCCAAGTCCTTACCAAAAGTTTCCTTTAGCTGACTTAACGAAAATAACGAAATAATAGTAAGTAATCCCATCATGATATAACCAGCTGTGATATCTCCGTAATGTGCTTTAAAAAGGTTAAACACCATTATGATCGGAATTAGCAACCCGCGAACGAAATTTGGTACAGTAGTAGTAACTGTCGAGCGGATATTTGTTCCGAATTGCTCTGAGGCTATTGTAACAAAAGTGGCCCAATACCCTACTGTGCATCCCATAAAAAAGCTTAGCATCGCAAATTTCTCCGGAGTAATTCCCTTACTGCTCAGGTAAAAGTGAACACTCACTAACGACAGCAGTAAAAAAGTTGCCATGGTAAGTTTTCTCGATTTTGTAAACTGCGCAAGCAGGCCCGCAACAACATCGCCCACTGCAATACCTATATAGCTATAAAAAATACCATCGCCGGGCTTAATAAGTGTTTTAGCACCTAAAGCAATGCCAAATTTATCCGAAAAACTAATAAGCACCCCTATAACATACCACAACGGCGCGCCTATAAGTATACAAAACAGATACTTTTTAAACCGCGTCCAGTTTGTCAATAAAATCCGGATGTTGCCTTTAGCTGCACCGCTGTTTTTTTCGTTTTTAAACATGCCCGATTCAAAGGTGCCTATCCGCAATAGCAAAAGTAAAATACCCAGGCCGCCCCCAACAAAATAAGCATTACGCCATCCAAACTTTGCTACAGCGTAAGCAGCAGTTGCGCCAAAAAGGCCTATTACAGCTACCATCATGGTGCCATATCCCCTGTTTTCTTTACTTAAAGTTTCGCTTACCAGTGTAATACCTGCTCCTAATTCACCGGCAAGGCCAATTCCCGCTATAAAACGGACAATAGCATATGTATTTACATCATGAACAAGGCCATTGGCAAAATTGGCTATTGAATAAAGTAATATAGAACCGAAAAGTACCTTTATTCGCCCAAGTTTATCACCTATAATGCCCCACATGATTCCGCCAAGTAACAAGCCAAACATTTGCACGCTGATGATAAATTGACCTTTATCGGTGATTTGCTGTTCATTCAACCCAAGATCTTTAAGGCTTGAAATACGTACTATCGAAAAAACCAGCAGATCATAGATATCAACAAAATAACCCAGGGAAGCAACAAGTACAAGGAATATCATGTTCCTGGTGGCCTTAGCGGCGGTAACATCAGTCATAATTATAATAATTGGATGGCTAAAGTAGCAGAATTATACATATAGTTTCAAAAAAACAGCACAAAAAAAACCCCTGTGTATGCAGAGGTCTTTTATCAAGAACTTTGGTTATTTATGCTTTTTTAACATTTACTGCCTGTAATCCTTTTCTGCCTTCTTCCACTTCATAAGTAACGCTATCGTTATCTTTAATGGCATTTACGCCACCTTGCACATCCTTAAAGTGTACAAAAAGATCTTTACCATCTTCGGTAACAATAAAGCCGTAACCCTTTTGTGTGTTAAACCATTTTACTTTTCCAGTTTTCATAATTATAATTATCGTATTAAAAAATTGTTGTGAGATTAAAAACTAAAGCCAAACTGAAAATAAAATGGTTTTAATGTTCAGACGGAATAGATAACCCTATCTTTTTCAAATATATAAAATAATTAATAAACCAAATAAAATTATTTATTTGGTTGCGGAGTAGTGCGTAAGTAGGGTTTTATGAGTGTGAAACCCTTTGGAAATTTGGCCGGAATGTCTTCTGTCTTGGTAGCAGGTACCACAACAACGTCTTCTCCGTCTTTCCAATCGGCTGGTGTAGCAACACCGTAATTGGCCGTTAACTGCAACGAATCAATAACCCTTAAAATTTCCTGGAAATTACGCCCGGTTGATGCAGGATAAGTAATAATTAACTTTACGGCTTTATCGGGCCCGATAATAAACAACGAGCGCACCGTTGCGTTTACAGACGCGTTGGGGTGGATCATATCGTAAGCTTCAGAAATTTTACGGTCTTCATCGGCAATAATCGGGAAGTTTACCTCTACTCCTTGCGTCTCATTAATATCGTTTATCCACCCGGTATGTGATTCAACCGAATCAACACTTAGTGCTAAAACTTTAGCATTGCGTTTAGCAAATTCATCTTTTAATGCCGCTGTTTTACCAAGTTCGGTAGTACAAACAGGTGTATAATCGCCTGGGTGCGAGAATAATACTCCCCAGCTATCGCCAAGGTATTCGTAAAAGTCTATTTCTCCTGCCGAGGTTTTTGCTTGAAAATTGGGGGCTTTATCGCCTAATCGTAAACTCATGACTAAATTATAATTTAAGTAGATTAAAGTCTACTAAGTTAATATACATTAATTGACAAATCCAAATTAATCAGAAATTATACCACTTTTTACGCCAACATTACACAAGGTATGTTGTTGAACAATTGAACCAGGCTAAAAACTAACATTAATGGCACGACATACATACGATACCGGGATAATTGGAAACTGCGCTTTTTTGGCGCACATACACAAAAACACAAATATAGAATGGCTTTGCTGGCCGCGATTTGACAGTACTTTTATTTTTGGTGGTTTACTGGACAAGAAAAAAGGTGGCGAGTTTTCCATTTTACCTGAAGGAGAATTTACGTCCCATCAGTATTACCTCGAGAATACCAATGTGCTAATAACCGAAATTAGTCCGGCTTCAGGCGGCATGTATCGGGTAACCGATTTTGCTCCCCGTTTTTACCAGCACCAGCGCTATTATAAACCTTTGATGCTGTTCAGGAAAATTGAAGCTATTGAAGGGTCGCCGAGGGTTAAAGTAAAATGTGAGCCGGTGTCTGAATACGGCGCTGTGAAACTTAGGGTAAACCGCGGCAGTAATCACATTCAATACCTGGGCGGCGAAGAGAACATCAGGCTAACCACCAATATTCCCATCAGCTATGTTTTTGACGGGCAGCCCTTTGTGCTTAACGAAATCAAATACCTGGCGCTCACTTATGGCGAACCATTGGAGGCGCCGCTGATTACAACTGCCGAACGTTTTTTATCCGAAACTATCCAATACTGGCGCACGTGGATCAAACACTCCTCTATCGCCACTTATTTTCAACCCTATGTAATCCGGTCCGGGCTGGCTTTGAAAATACACCAGTTTGAGGACACAGGAGCCATTATTGCGGCCAGCACTACCAGTTTGCCGGAATCGCCGGGAAGTGGCCGTAATTGGGATTATAGGTACTGCTGGCTGCGCGATACCTACTATGTGATAACCGCACTTAACCACATTGGCCATTTTGAAGAAATGGAGCGGTATTTTAGTTACGTTACCGATATCTCTTTTTCAACAAATGAGCGCTACCAGCCACTGTATAGCATTACCGGTAAAAAAGATCTGGTAGAAATTGTTTTAACCGATTTGGAAGGCTACCTGGGCAACCAGCCGGTACGCGTTGGCAACCAGGCATCCGAACATATTCAGAACGATATTTACGGGCAGGTAATGATCTCTATGTTACCACTTTACACCGATCATCGCTTTGTTTTCTCAGAAAGGAAAGACTCGGTACGATGGATTGAGTTTTTGCTGAATAAGATTGAGTTTACAATTGACGAGAAAGATGCCGGCATCTGGGAGTTCCGTAACATGGCCAATATCCACTGTTACAGTAATTTGTTTCAATGGGCAGGAGCTTCAGCAGCCGAAAAAATGGCGCGTACGATTGATAATCAGGAACTGATTGATAAGGCAATAGCTTTAAAAGAACGCGCAGCCGCGCATATTGAAAGCTGTTATGACCCTATTAGGAAAGTATACACCAACTCGGCAGGCAGTTCAAACCTGGATGCCAGTACCTTACAGCTTATCATGATGAATTACCTCGACCCAACATCGCAGCGGGCAAAGGATCATTTAATTGCACTTGAAAATGAGCTAAAAGCAACTAATGGATTATTTTACAGGTACTTATACAAGGATGATTTTGGCAAACCTAAAACCACTTTCCTTATCTGCGCATTTTGGTACGTTGAAGCGCTGGCCAGTGTTGGCCGCATTGATGATGCCCAGCGCGAGTTTGGTAACCTGCTCAAATACTCCAATCACCTGCTACTTTTCAGCGAGGACGTGGATGAAAATGACGGCAGCCAATGGGGGAATTTTCCACAGGCATACAGCCATGTGGGATTAATGAACGCGGCTTACAGGATAGCTATTAAGTTGGATAGGCCTATATTCCTCTAAGAAGCTGTCTAAAAACGAGATTTATTTATTGCCGTTGACTTTAGTCAACGGTAAAAGAAGGTATCGTTGCTGGCTTTAGCCAAAATATTCAGTGGAATTTGGCTAAAGCCATTCGCCTTTTAGTCATTATTCCGTTGACTAAAGTCAACGGCAATGATTTTTATAGGATACATAAATAATCTAAATCAAATTTAGACAGGTTCTCACCCTTAACACGATTTAAGGATTTTGCAGGATTGACAGTTTTTTTTTGATTAACGCCTGGTAAAAGTTCGTCATTAACGAAGTTTTACCAAGCTTTGAAATCTGAAATCTGCACATTTGAAATCTGCACATCTGCATTAATCTTGCAAAATCCCTGAATTTTGTCCTACGTATTGTTTGGTAAAACTGGTGAGCAGTTTTCGTACCTCTTGCGGATTGCGCAGGTAAAATTTAGCCGCCGACAGATTACTGCCCACCTTAATGGTAATGGCGCTTTCTGGCAGGGCTTTAAAAATATCCTCGTCGGTATAGTCGTCGCCAAAGGCTATCACAAAATCATAATCTTTGCCCTCTGTCAAGGTTAAAGCTGCTTTGCCTTTGTTGATATCCATATTCTTCACTTCCAGTACCTTATCCCCTGCCAATAGCTGTAAGCCTTTATCGCTGGCCAGGTACTTGAGGTTATTCATCAACTCCCCTGCCCTTAGCTCTCCCAGGCCGGCCTGGGCTTTGCGATAATGCCATACCAGTGAGTATGTTTTCTCTTCGATAAACGATCCTGGTGTGCGATCTACATAGGTTTCCAATAATGGGTATATATCGTGCTTCCATTGGTCAGATAGTCCGGCTATTTTATGCCAGGTAGTACCCGGCTGTTTAAACCAGGAACCGTGCTCGGCTATCAGATACATATCTGTGTGCTGAAACCACTCGTCGAGGTTTTCATGTTTCCGGCCGCTGATGAGCACTACCTGGTTGGCAGGGTCTTCAGTAAGTTTTTGAATAATGTTATAAAGCTCCTTATCGGGGCTGGCCTGCTCAATGGCCGATCTGAACCCAACCAAAGTACCATCATAATCTAAAAAGATAATGCGTTTTTTGGTTTTACTGTAGCGGTTAATGATGGATTGCTCGGTAGTGTTACTCACGTGCCTGGTTTGCAATGAACGCTGCATGAGTTTTACCTCCTTTAGCCTGTCCATAAAAATTTTAACCCAATGCCTGATGTTAAATTTAGCCACTAACTGGCGCATTGGAATCATGCGTTTTTTTTGCTCATCAAGCGGCATGTTAATTGCCTGTAATATCGCCCTGCATACCTCGCCGGTATTATTGGGGTTTACAATTATCGCATCTATTAATTCTTTAGATGCGCCAGCCATCTCACTCATAATCAATACTCCATCATTATTTACGCGACTGGCTACATATTCTTTACTCACCAAATTCATCCCATCGCGCATTGGCGTAACCAGGCAAACATCGGCAGTGGCATATAAGGCTGCGAGCGTTTCGAGGGGGAACGATCTGTAATAATAGTGAATAGGACTCCAATCCATAGTACGGTAAATGGAGTTGATATTGCCCACTTTTTTATCAATCTCATCGCGCAGGTGTGCATACTGCGGCACTGTATCGCGCGATGGTACCACTATCATATAAAGGGCTATATTTTCAATACATTCGGGGCACAATTGCAGCAATAATTCAAATGCCGCAAGCCGTTGTAATATGCCTTTGCTGTAATCAAGCCTGTCAACAGATAGTATCAGTTTACCATCTTTAAAGTTATTCTTGATCAGTTCTACCTGGTGTTTTACATCGTCCTGCAATGGTAACGATGCATATTTTTGCTCGTCAATCCCCATGGGAAATGATTCGACTACTATTGATCTTTCGCCGGTCGCGATGATATTTGCCGAAGATGTTACCGGCAAAATACGGGTTGTGGCACCTAAAAAATGCCTTACATCATCAAAGGTATGCAGGCCGATCAGATCGGCTCCAAGCATTCCTTCCAATAATTCCGATCGCCAGGGAATCAATCTAAACATCTCATGCGATGGGAAAGGGATATGCAGGAAAAATCCGATAGAAACATCGGGGATTTCGTGCCTAACCAGGCCCGGCAGCAGCAGCAATTGATAGTCATGTATCCATATAACATCGCCGGGCTCGGCGATAGTCAGTATTACATCTCTGAATTTTTTGTTAACTGCCTGATAATAATCCCAGTTTGATTGTTTGTAGGTGGCATAAGTAGATGCGTAGTAATGAAAAACGGGCCATAAAACCTCGTTCGAGAAACCCTCATAATATTGGTTAATCTCTTCCTGGTCAAGAAAAACGGGCACCAGGCTTAACTCTTTTAACTGTTGGGTTACGGTATCTTTATCCTCTTGTTCTGTAATTTCAACGCCGGGCCAGCCTATCCATACGTTATCACCTTGTTTGTAAATTGAACCTAAGCCGGTAGCTAAGCCTCCCTCGCTTGATGATAAATTATAGTCGCTATCGGTTTTAGAGATTTTTACAGGCAACCGGTTAGATACGATAATGGTCTTTGGCATAATAATTATAAAATATATTAACTAATACTTTATAAAGTCATAAACAGCCAAGTTGTTTGATAAAATATAATTATTGCAATTATCATAAAATAAAAAAGCCATCCCGATAATTGGAATGGCTTGTATGAGCGTACTTTTTGAAGAATTATTTCACTTGTTGAAAAAACTCAAGGTTTGCTTGTTGAGTTATCCTTACAAGTACTTCGTGTTTGTCGTTCTTAAGATCAACAAAATATGAAGTAGCATCAATGTTTGAATTGATATCGGTGTTAGCCTGGTAAACAATTACTTCATTAACGTCGTAACCAGCGTAATCTTTGCTGATTTGTTTCATTGTTTTAGCGGGGATGGCTTTAGCGTCAACGCGTTGAGTTACACCAAGGTACTCGCCGTTAAGGTTGTAAAAAGCAGTTTTCCTTACGCCATCAACAGTAAATGTTGCTTTCTGGGTATTTTTAGTTACAGTCCAGTTCACATCTTTTGCATCAGCAAAGTCAACGGTGAAACCATGTAAGGCTATGTATGATACGTTAGTACCTCCATCATTCTTTTTACCGCCATCGGCAGCAAATACATTAACACTTAATAAAGCGGCAATTGCGGTTGTTAAAAATATCTTTTTCATGTTGTTTTAAATTTTAAATCCATAACAAAAATAGAATAATATTATAAATTTGGCAACTATAATTTAATTTTTATGAATATTTTATAATTTTAGATGATTTATAGTGTAAAATTTAATTTTTAGCAATACACTTAGTGTATATTTTACAATATCTTAAAGAATTGAAACGCAAATAAATCGGTTTAGCTAAATCTAAATGCATTAAACAGCTAACTTTTGGCTTCAAATATGTAATTCTCCAGTAAATTTCCAGCGACAAAATGATGCCTTTAGCCCGAATGGAAAATTCTGCGAAATGTTGAAGGGAAAAAGAGATTATAAAAAGGTCTGTCATTGTGAGTAATCACCAGTTTGGCTGAAAAAAACAGAAATGACATTGCTGCAAATGAGGCTTTTGTAGAGACGCATAATTGCGTCTCCCGCAGGACATTCAGGACTTGCAAGGTGCGATTGCAAGGCCGATTTGCATGTGTGATTTGCATGCGGGAGACGCAATTATGCGTCTCTACAAAAAAACAATATTGATAATCAATAATTTACAATGATGTCATTATAAGTGGTAAAATTTCGTGAAATTCTGAAGGAGGAATGACGTATATCGCATGTCGGCGAGTCGACTCACCCCGATGAGGCTCCGCTTGTCTGTCTCTCTCTCCGACTGCATCGCATATAGGGGCTAAAAAGGAAAAACAAAAATGAGCTTCACCCTCTTTGCGGCGCAGCCGGAGAGAGGGTGGTCGGGCGTAGCCTCGACCGGGTGAGTCGTAGCCAGCGTTCAAAAGCCGAATGATTATTTGAACTGAAACACATCAAGTGCATGCTTTTATTTATTTGATTCCCCCTTGCTAAATCGATTCAAGCAAAAAAGCCACCCCGGATACCAGGATGGCTTGCAATAGTTGTGATTTTTTTAAAGAATTACTTTACTTGTTGAAAAAACTCAAGGTTTGCTTGTTGGGTTATCCTTACAAGCACTTCGTGTTTGTCGTTTTTAAGATCAACAAAGTATGAAGTAGCATCGATGTTTGAATTTACTTCGGTGTTAGCCTGGTAAACAATTACTTCGCCAACTTCGTAACCAGCGTAATCTTTGTTGATTTGTTTCATCGTTTTAGCTGGGATAGCCTTAACGTCAACGCGTTGAGTTACACCAAGGTACTCGCCGCTAAGGTTGTAAAAAGCAGTTTTCCTTACGCCATCAACAGTGAACGATGCTTTTTGGCAATTTTTAGTTACTGTCCAGTTTACATCTGTTGCATCAGCAAAGTCAACAGTAAAACCATGTAATGCTACGTATGATACGTTTGCACCTCCGTCAGCTTTTTTACCGCCATCGGCAGCGAATACATTAACGCTTAATAAAGCGGCTATTGCGGTAGTAATAAATATCTTTTTCATGTTATGTTAAATTTTAAATCCACAACAAAAATAGGCTAATGTTGTAAATTTGGCAAATAAAATTCAATTTTTATGAATATTTTATAATAACAGTCAAATTGACGTATAAAATTTAATTTTTCGCAATTTACTTAGTGTACATATTACAATATCTTCACCATAAAAATAGACTAATATCGATTTAGCAAGATGCTAAACCGATATATTTACGATTAATTTACATTGAGTTAACCGTTGTCGGCAAATCCGGGGTATAAAGTCATGCCTCCATCCATAAATATGGTTGTACCGGTTATATAGTCGGCCTGGTCTGATGCCAGCCATGCTGCCAGTTGCCCTATATCGTTAGGTTTGCCTATCCGGTTATAAGGTATCAGGGTTAGTAATTTATCCAGCGCTTCGGGTGTATCCCAGGCCGATTTGTTGATGGGGGTTTGAATAGCACCCGGCCCGATGCCAACAACCCTGATTTTATGCGGTGCAAGCTCCTGGGCTATACTCTTCATAAACATACTGATGCCGCCTTTACTGGCGGCATAGTTTACATGCCCGGCCCAGGGAATTACTTCATGTACGCTGCTCATACAAATGATTTTGCCGGCGGCCACGCTTCTTTCTTCGACTACTCCCCTGCGGATAAATTCTTTGGCGGCCTCGCGCGAGCATAAAAACTGGCCGGTAAGGTTGATGCTGATTACCGTGTTCCAATCCGCCAGCGTCATATCTACAAATTTGGAATCTTTTTGCAGCCCGGCATTATTAACCAATATGTCTATTGTATGGTAGCGCGCAAACATTTGCGCAAACATGGCTTTTACTTCGTCTTCGTGGCTTACGTCGGCCTGCACTGCGAAGGCCTCGCCGCCAGAGGCTGTTATTTGTGCAACAACCTCCTCGGCAGCCGCCTGGTTATGCGCATAATTGATTACTACTTTGGCACCCGCGGCCGCCAGCGCCAGGGCAACGCCTTTACCTATACCGCTATCGGCGCCTGTTACCAGGGCCGATTGATCTTTTAACGATGGAGTTTGGTTCATGCTAACAGTTTTGATTGTTCAATATAACCAATAAAATTGCGCCAATAATGTTTTGACACGATTTAAGGATTTTGCAGGATTAAAATGAATTATGCCAAAACTTCGTCGGCTTCCGATTCTTCTTTAATACGGGCAACCATCATGATAATAAGTGCGCCAAAGCCCGATACTATGCCAAATGCCCAGCGTAAACCAGCAGCCTGGGCTACAAAGCCAACAAACGGCGGGATAATTAAAAAGCCAAGATAGCTTACGGTAGATATAGCCGCCAGGGCCTGCCCGCTTTTTAAGGTTTTTGACCGGCCGGCCATACTGAATACCAATGGCACTACACAGGAAATACCCATGCCAACCATGGCATAGCCAATAAAGGCGGTATATATGTAAGGTAAAAGCACAGCCATTAAAAAACCGAGTAAAATAAATACGCCGCTAAAGTTCAATACTTTTTTAATACTGGTGGCAGCTACTATCCTATCACCGGTAAAGCGCCCAAGTGTCATAAAAAACATGTAAACTACAAAGGCAGCCGTTGAGGTGGCCTTTGGTGCATGCAGCGCTTTTTGAAAATAAATGCTGCTCCAGTCATACATCGTGTTTTCGCAGGCCATACAGGCAAATGCAATGAGCGCGAATTTGAGCAGATCTTTATCGGGGAATGAAAAAACGGTAGTGTTGCTTTGGCCGTAAGGAGCTTGCTCAAGGGAGCTGGGATAAAACCAGAGTGTTAGTATAAACAGTACAACACTTACACCAATAAGGTGATAGGTTGGCGCAACATTAAAATAAACCATAATATAGCCTACTGCCGCCCCGGCAAAACCCGCCAGGCTCCAGATGCCATGAAAAGTAACCATGATAGGTTTATCATACATAGCTTGCACCCCTACCGCCTGCGCATTCACGGTTATGGCAATTACGTTACGTGTGGAGCCTATAAAAAACAACACCAAAATAAGCTCCCACATATAAGCAGTAAAGCCAGGCAGGCAAAGCAATAACGTAAACGCTGTTACCCCGCCAAACATGATACTGCGGCTGCTAAAATGCCTGAGCATTTTAGAGGTGATAGGCATGGTAAGCATCAGGCCGATTGGCAGGGCAAATAAAACCGCACCTAATTCTGCTTCGTTTAAATGTAACTGCTGTTGCAGTGATGGGATGCGCGATGCCCATGATGAGTACCCAAACCCCGAAATAAAGAAAAAAATACTGATGCCGGTACGTAGTTTAGCCCTGTTAGCAACACTGGTGTTGTCCATGCGGCAAAAGTAAAAATAAATTATTTGCCTGCCAGCTGTTTACGGATGCGGCTTAAAGTTTCTGGCGGGAGGGCCAGGTTTGAAACTATCCTATTTTACGGGAAGCGCTGCAAAAAAAGTAAGGGCGGTATCCAGGGCAACCGCGTCTAAATAATTAACGGCGATAAGCTGTTATTTAATAACTGAAGGAATAAGCCTATGGCGTAAGGAAGATATAAGCATCAAATGACACACTGTTTTTATTGCCTGATCCTGGTTAAATGATCGAGGTACCGAAGGGACTTGTATTGGTCAACAACAGGCACAAATATTTGGATGCGCCCAAAATTGAGCTATCAGTTTGGTGTTAACCATGATAAAACATAAAATATTGATTATAAGATATTTACAAATATTTTATCTGAAATATGTTAAGTTATGTTAACCCTATTAGAAACGCTTGCCCTTGGGCGGAATCTGTAAGGCGTATATATCTCAATTATCGGTTAATTGCAATTTTGAGGCATTTGTTTGTGTTGGCAGCTTTTATGGCTTATTTTTGGTAGACAATCTTTTTAACCGGCCATACCGGCAGGCATCATCTTAAAAACAGCATGGAATCAAGGACAATTACCTCTGAACCAACATATAAAGCAGCCCGAAAAATTGCCCCCGCAATTGAACGGCATTTTAAACATTTTCATTCATTGGCGGCAGATAACCCTGCCGAGCTTGGCCTTACGCCTGATATACAAACTATTGAAACTCTGATAGATTTAGCCTTTTGGGCAAGTTTACGCCGCGAAGAAGGTTATTCGCCCAAGTTTACGCTTGCTTTTTTACCACCCGAAAGTGCCGGGCAGCCTTTATTGTTTGGCCATAAAATTAAGCTGGCGCCTAATATACTTACTAAATTTGCTTCGGCAGTACAACAGCCGGGCATCCACCTTGGTGTTTGTTTAGAGGATGGTGAACTGTATGTTTGGGGAACCACCCTTGCCATACCTGCTTATTGTTTTGTTTTGGAAGTAATTGAGCCAGGGCTATTGGTAATAAAACATCGCCGGGTTGACGGCTTTGGCAAGTTTGTGAATATTGCCATTTTAAAAGGCGACGAAATAAAGGTTGTTGATGAAAATGGATCGACCCTGTCCGACTGCCCCAACATACTTACGTCGATGCTTGATTTTACGCTGCCATCATCATGGAACGATCCGGTGAATGTGCTCGTGCAACTGGCGGCATCTATGCAGGCCCATAAACGGGGCGGTATTTTGCTGGTTGTTCCATCCGGCAGCGACGACTGGCTGGAATCTATCATCCAGCCTATCTCCTACCCGGTTTCCCCGGCATTCTCCGGCCTTACCGATTTGATGATACACGAGGGGATTGAAAAATACCATACGCCATGGCAGGAAAAATTGCGCCGTGCTGTCGACACCATCGGAGGCTTAACATCAATAGATGGTGCTACTGTAATTAACGATAAACATGAATTGCTGGCCTTTGGGGCCAAAATAGGCCGTTCGTCAAAAAGCACCCGTGTAGAAGAAATTGTGGTAACCGAGCCTGTTGTTGGTTGCTCCACCAGGGTGATCCACCCGGCCCAAAACGGCGGCACCAGGCATTTATCGGCAGCCCAGTTTGTGTTCGATCAAAAGGATGCCATAGCGTTGGTGGCTTCGCAGGATGGCAGGTTTACAGTTTTTGCATGGTCGCCGGTGGTAAATATGGTTCATGCCCACCAGATTGATATATTGTTGCTGTAAGGCACGAGCCCCAGCCCCCTCTAAATCTCCCCCGGGAGGGGAGACTTTTGATTTTGCTGGCAGGTTTTGATTTCCAGTTTATCTTTTATAGCCCTCCCTACCAGGGAGGGTTTGGGAGGGGCTTTTCTAAAACCTTAACCCAATAGTAATATAAGGCAACGATCCCTCTTTGGAAAAGCCCATCACGGCCTCAATTAATACCAGCTGGGCAGGGATAATATAAAACCCACCGCCGTAGCCATCATGCCACTGATCTGACTTTTCGCCGGGTACCCAAACGCGGCCTACATCGTTAAAGCCGATAATACCTATGGAACCTGGCAGCAGGTATGATGTAAAATCCAATACTTTGAGGCGTAATTCGAGATTGTTATAGGCGATAGACTTGCCCGTAAACCGGTTTGTGTGGAAACCACGGAAATTTTGCGCACCGCCAAGTTTCATCAACTGAAAATATGTAGCGTCGCCAACCGTAGTACCAAGGCCCGTTCTGTTGGCTATCACCAATACCGAATCCTTATCAGGATTGAGATAAAAGCTAAACTCCGATAGGATTTGCCCATAGGTGCTATGGCTGTTTTTGCTTAAACCGGTGTAGCCGCCAATGGTAGTATTCCATAAAATACCTTTAGTGGGGATGGTTGCCTTATTGCGGGTATCCAGCCGGGCGCTGGCCACAACGCCCGTGTAGAATTTTGTGCCAAAAACATTTTGATCGGTATTAGCCTGATTATAGTCGTTTAAAAAGCGATTGGCATTGTTTGAAGCACTACTGTTATAATATTGACCTGCTATGCCCTCGCTAAACTGCCAGTTATTGCTGGTTTGACTAAGAGATACGTTGGCGGTAACAAAATCGTAACGGTTGCGATAATAGCTGATCTCCTTATCACCCTCGTTTTCAAAAACGGTATTGTTGCCTATGCCAAAAAAATTACTGAGGTTATGTGGCCCTAATGACCTGATGTTAATACCCAGGTCATTATTACCTATGGCCTTTTTCCAATCGGCGTTATACGTCAGCATGAATGATTGTCTGCCCAGGTTATAATTAACAAGGAATTCATCACGGAAGGCATAAGGCTCTTTCCTGAATCCGTGCTTTTCCCAGGATAACCCGGCTATTAATGAGATCCCTAAGTCAGGGCTATAATTGGCCAGTACAATAGGCTCAAACCGGTCGAATTTAAAACTCTTTTTATCATACTGATTTACCGCCGTATCTGTTGACGTACGAATCTTCGCGTCGGCAGACGATGGTAACTTATTCTGCTGATCCGACCTGTCGTACACGTACAGGCTGCTTTTATTGTGCAGGTTTTTATCTACGTAAAAACTATCTACGCCATCACCACCAACCATCCGCACCTTTATAGGCGATGGGTTGCTGCCTGTAACTACAAACTGATCGTCTCCGGCAAAGCCATATAACCTTACCTCTTTGGTTAAATCTGGTTTAAAGGTGCGTTTGTAGGTTATTTTATCAATGCTGCCGTCTTTCTTGATCTTGTTAACGGTAACAGTAAGGTTGCCTCCCGCTTCAGTGTTAATGGCAAACTTATCTGTTTTATCGCTTGCAGGTATCTCTACCTGTTTGGCTATAAAACGGTAATACTCCATTGCCTGCTTATCCAGTATGTTCCTGCGGGCAATCATTTTGCCGATGATTTCGGCACCCGAAAGTTTAAAAATGGTATCGGGCATTCGTTTAACTGCACTTTTTATCAGGTTATCGGTTAGTTTATTTTGCACAAAGGCTATCTGTTCTTTCCAATCCTCTTCGCCTAATTGATTCAGGAAATAGCGATCAAAATAGCGTGCGTTAAAATTCCAGCCGTTGATGTCCCTTATTTCGTCACTATAGCCCTGAAATTTTGATTTGAGCCACTGGTGCGCTACTATCCACGGAAATAGCCCCGAAGTTTTGTAATAAACCTGGTCGCGATCACGTGGCACAGGTTCATAGGTGGCTCCCTTTTCGCCGTCGAGTTTTTCCCAGCGCCATTGGTCTTCGTGCCTATCCCAATCGCCCAGCAGCATATCCAGCAGGCGGGCGCGCAGCACGGTTTTTTCATCAACCTGGTTATCATTGTCGGCCTGTAATTTTCGCTGCACTTTATCGGTGTTGTCGGTTTTTTCGACATCCAGCGGTTCACGCTCTTCGAACAAGAAAATCTGGTTGGCAAAATCCTGGCGATAATCGCCTAATGCAGCATCATCGGGCACGTAAACAATTTCGGGATTGGAGTGAGGTATGCCCAACGCCGCAGCCAATGGCGGCACGGTTAAAGCCGAAAATGGATGTGCGGCAGAAACCTGATCTTGCAGGATATCCTTAGCTACTGTTGGCCGTAAACTTGGCGGTAATCCTTTTTCGGGATATTTTTGGATAGTTCTTAATACCCATTGCTGCCCGGTTGGGTCTTGCAGGCGTAATGATTTGGTTTGCTGACCGCCGCCTTTTTGCAGAATTTTTAAACCGCCTTTTTCTGTTTGGATATGGAAAATGCGCAGTGTCACCGGCGCTGCCCAAAGTTTACGGTAGTTTTCACCAAGAAAAAAACGATGGGTGCCGCTCACATTATTGTATCCGGGCTCAATAGCCAGCTTAATGCTATCGGCAGTAGCTTGCGCATAAGCGCGCATTGTACCTATTGCGGCTAATATCAGCAGCAATAAGCTTTTAACCATCTTTTTTTTTAGGTACGTATTTTTCAAGGTGATAAGCTAATAACGCATAGTACACAATAGTTTAATACACCGTTTTGTTTTATGATTTAAAATCATAATTTACCCCAACCCTCAAGGCTTTTAGCCCGGTAACACCCTGCAATTCCTCCAGGTCAAGGTATTCAAGATCATTATTCAATATATGCGAATCCTGCAGGTATTTAATATATTCCTGGTATTCGGTTGCCTCGTTGGCGTTAAAATATACCATAGCAATTTTGCCCGGCTGGGTAAGGCGCTCAACAGTGCCAGCTATCAATACTTTATCGATACGTTTTTTAACTACTTCGTACCTGATGTTATAGGCGCCTTCCACGTCAAAACGACGTTCGTCATTCCTGAAACTGATTTGTATTGGGTTTGAGTGGATAAAAATCAGCTGTGTTGTTTGCAGCGGATGCGAAATCTGGTCGATTAAAGAGTTGGTGATCCTTGCTATCTCAGCCATCGACCTTAATTGCCACAAACGGATATTTTTTAAATAGAGCAAATCAAAAACCCGGCTGGGGGCTATGGATTGGCCGATGTAAATATCATATTCGACACCATCTGTCCTGAATTTTTCAAAATAACATGGATATGATTCCTGCACTTCGTCCTGTGCTACCTCCAGGTAATGATTGATGCTGTTATTAATAAGCTGCATGGAATTTTCCAGGTTACGCCTATTGGCAAAAGAAAGACCTGTATCTTCAGACAGTGCTGCAAAGTATTTATCAATCACCGGTTTTTCATCGGGATAGTTTTGCCTGAAATGTTCCAGGAATGGGTTTAGTTCGTCCCTAACAAAGCCATCCAGCGTAAGCTCGTCGTTCGTGGTAATAAAACCACTTACCCTTTGCAGCCACTCATCACATTTAAATACCAGGTTATCAATAAGACGCAGGTGAATGTGTTTTTTTAGCGAGGTAAGGGTATCCATAACCAGCGTAAGGAATGCCTTTAAATCATCCTGCAGGGCAGTGTTACGCTCAATGGTGGAATTGCGGATATCTATTGCGCCAAACAGTGGGTACACGTTATCAAATACAACCGTTTCTATTTCCTGATTTTTACGCCTTCTATTACCACTTTTAAGGTACTCCCAAGCCACCTCGTTAAATTTCCATTGAACAGATGGCTGAAGCGAGGTAAATTTGTCTTTAATTACCCGTTCAATGCGGTCGTTAAACTGATCGATGCTGTTTTGGAGTAACTGCGCTATCAGGGGCATAGCGGTTTGCAGCTTTGATAGTAGCTTTTCGTAAAATGCTATTTCCTTGTAAGCATATACCTCAAGGATACCCACATTTTTTTTATTGTAGTAAACAGGAAAAATACCGTATGATTTAACACCCGATTGTTTTAATACCTTTAAAAAGGGATACTTTATGGTCTTTTCGTCGTTAATAACGTTAAAGAATATAGGCTTGGGATTTTTGTTATAATCATTGGCAATCGCCACAAAGGTTTCTTCGGCCATACTATATTTTTTTGCAGATGACATAAGTACACTTTGCGAGCACTCATCAGTATCGAATATCGGCCGGTTATTTACTGTTAAAAAAGGCATAAGGCCAAATTCAATGGCCGGGTCTTCGGATAGGGTTTTTAACGAATTGATGATATGCTCATATTGTTCGGTTTCGTTACTGGAGTGGTTAACCAGTTCGTTCCGGATATTTTCCATCGCATGGGGCAAGGTAACATCAGTTAATGTTATTACCGAGAAACCTTCGAACTTAAAATTTGAGAGTGGTAAAATGCTTTCAAGCACATCTATACCCTCAAAATCATTAAGATAAGGCTCAATGGCCTCAAAGCTTAATACAGGCAATTCTCCTTTTGATATAACATTAACAAACTGCGGGTTGGTAAAAATGTTATAGTAACGTGTAAGTTTGGTATCGGGATCTACATAGCTGTACAACAACTCGTTCCTTAGAATTGTACTGAAGCCATACATGCGCTCCAGGATCAGGTTGTAAATAAAACGTTTTTGGCGCTGTGCAAATAAATCCTGATCGGCCATGTTGACCGCATACAGGCCGGAATGGTGACTGGAATGAAATTCAAAAAAAGCCTCGGTGCTGAAAAATATCTTTTCGGGTACCGGGGTGCTCAGCGCCCAAAAAAACTCTTTTTCATTTAAAATAGGTGGTGTAAGTATACTGTAAATCAACTCCAATGTACCCCTGTACATTTCTGCATAATCGGGGTTCACCTCCAGATCAATACATAAGTCTGTTTCAAACTTATGGAGTACATATTTATAAAACTCAGATTTAAGGGTCTTTTCTGTTTTTACACGCTCCTGTAAATGCGCTACAAAAGGATCAAACGTAAGGCAGGTTTCTACCTGGCAAACATTGCAATCATTTTTACTTATGTTGAGTACTTCGGTGTGCATTTTTTATAAATTACCTTAGTTAAAATCTGAAGGCCGTTGATAAATAAGGATACCAACCTTCTTCGGAATGCCCCGCCACAATTTTTATAACCGCTAATTTGGCAGGAGCAATATATAAGCCGGCGCCGGTACCATTATGCCATTTGTCAGAATGTTCGCCATTTTCCCAAACGCGGCCAATGTCATAAAAACCTACTAAACCAGCCTGCCCGGGTACAATATAACTTGCAAAATCAAACAATTTTAAGCGCAGTTCCAAATTGTTATAAAAACTATATTGCCCTGCAAAGCGATAAAGCCTGTAACCTAACAGGTTATCCTGTCCGCCTAAAAACAACGATTGATAAAAAGCGGTCTTACCAATGGTGATACCGCCGCCTACCCGCTCGGCCAGCACTATGGTGCTGTTGGCGTTTAAGCTTTTATATAAAGCAGCCTGCGGTATCAGTTGTATAAACGAGTTTGAGTTACTATTTAAACCCGTGTACCCCTGCAATTTAACATTTACGTAGCTTCCCCATGCGGGTAGTATCTTGTTGTTACGCAAATCGCTGGTGAAGTTAAAAATTGCACCCGCAAAAAGTTTTCGCTGATCAAAGGTATAACTATCTGTACTATTGGTGAGTAAGGGATTTGTAATTAAACGGCCTGTATTGTCAGCTGCATTTAAATTATAGTACTGTAATGACGGCCCAACGGTTATCGTAGTACCGCCCGCACTATGCAAGGTTAAAGCCGGATCGAACTGAACGGTTGTGAACCGGGTACGATAAAACTTTTTGTAATTACCGGTTTTATCGAATACAGTTTCGTTACCGCGGCCAAAAAAGTTGATATTCTCCGGCGAATTGGCCTGGAATTGTAATAACAGGTTAGCGTTGCCAATGGCTTTAATCCACTCGCCGCTGTAACTGGCCCTGAAAGCTTTTGTTGAAAACGAGTGACTCAAAAATACCTGCTGCACATCGTTATACGGAAATTTACGAAAACTATCCTGGTGCGTATACTTAAACCCAAGCCCCAATAAAAAACCTTCATCGGGGTTTATCTCGATATTGGCCATGGGCATGGTAACGTTTGACAGGTTTACAGCCATATACGAGATATTGGCGCTATCGGCCGATAAATACTTGCGCACCCTGCTACTATCGCCTGTTAATTTCAGTGTACCAGGGTCATAAATCTGCACTTTGTTTTTTGAACGGACAATGTTATAGTCTTTTACATCAACACTATCAACAAACCTGAGTTTTATGGGCGACGTGGCATTATTTAAAACAACTTTATCGGCACCGGCACCCAGGTAAATCCTGATCTCTTTGGTAATATCGGGCATAAAATTGATGTTCATCAAGGTATCCCGCACTTTACCGCCGCTGCTGATTTTGTTGATGATGATATTTAATCCATTACCGGGGATATCTTTAATGTTAAAGAATTCATTTTTCTTTGAAGTGTGGATCTCGACAATTTTATTACTGATCTTATAAAACTCTTCCATGGCGGCCGGTATGTTCGCACGGCGCTCTTTTAGTTGTTTCAATAACACGTCATGCCTTAATTTATAAGCCGATGCGGGCAACCGGCGTAAGCCGGCTTCTAAAACCTCGTCGGTTTCGGCAGCCACAAATTCATTAACAATCCTCGTCCAATCTTCGTGATTATATTTCATCTCCGGAAACAAATCGGCAAACATGCTGCTCCACAATGAGTAATATATATTCTTAATTTTTCCGCCAAAGCCCTGCAGGTCGGGCTCTGCCCATTCCCTTGAGGCGATGTATGGAATGATGCCTTGGTTGGTGTAAAGTGCCTGGTCGCGGTCGCGTGGGACACCGGTATAATAAATACCCTTGTCGGTTTTGGTACCCTGCCAGCGCCACTGATCGCCCCGGCGGTCCCAATCGCCAATCAGCAAATCAAGCAGGCGGCCGCGTAAAAATGTTTCGGCATCTATCCTGTTATCGTTATCCTTTAACATGGTGGCGTTCATTTTTTCCGAATTATCTGATTTGCCGGTAGGCTCCCGCTCTTCAATAAGCACTGCCTTGTTATCAAATACTTTGTTAAACTTTCCCAGCTTTTCATCGGGCGACATTACGCCGATTTGCGGGTTGGTATGCGGCACATGTACCGCGTCGGCCAATGGAGGCACAATCAATGCCGAAAATGGATGCTGGGCGCTCATGGCATCGTTTACCCAATCTCTGGCGAAAGTTTCCTGAAACTCCGGGGGTAACAATTTTTCCGGGCTTTTTTCAACGCTGCGGATAACCCACTCTTTACCGGTTTTGTCAATTAAACGCAGCGAATGTGTTTGAAAACCACCACCCAGTTTCTCGGGTGTCAGCCCTCCCTGAAAGGTAGCTATATTGATAACCGGCAATTTGGTATCGGCAGCCCATTCTTTACGATAGTTTTCGCCAAATAACAAACGGTGAAATTTACTTACACTATCATATGATGGATGTACTTTAATTACCAAACTATCTGCTGTAATTACTTTAAACGGGGTTGCCGGTAATGGTTTAACCGGTATGTAAGGCTGGGTATAAACAAAAGCCTGTTTTACGCCGGATTCTCCGTCAATAAAGTAGGTAAAACGCATGCTGTTATCGGCAAGAATATCGGCTATCACATATCCCTGGGTAGCATCGGCAAACAGGGAGTTTTTGCCTTTTATAGCATAAGTATGCTTGGCGCCCGCGCCACTTACAACCTGCAGCTGATCGTCTTTTATAAACTGCAGGCCATGCTCATGCCCCGCCACGTGGACGACGTTGGGAAAACCTTTAAACACTCCATCTATTCGTTTCACCATGTCCTTGTATAAAGGATGGTTTAAATCCTCGGGGTTTGGGAATGATGATCGCAAAAATGGATACAACGACCCTAACACAGGCAACGGAATAAGCAGGTTACTGTTTACCGCCGTCAGCGGGAAAACGTGATCTTTTAACGAAAAATAGCCGCCATGGGTGCCATAGCTTTGAAACGGATGATGTGATGCCAGCAGGATAACTTTATTGCGGTTCCGGCTCAGGATCTGTTCAAATTTATCTATAATATCTTCTTTGGTTTTACAATCACATTCGGCGGCATCATTTGCTTTGCTGAATTGATACAGCCACCATTCGCTGTCAAAGGCTATAACTGTCAGGTTATCCCCCAGGTTTATTTCCACAGGGTCCGGGCAGCCATTGCGGGGCACCATTTTTAACAGGCTATCCTGCTGCTCTTCTAAAAACGCCCATTCCCTTTTTATTTTGGCCAGGCCCTGCGGCCCCATTTTATCCCAATCGTGGTTGCCGGGTAAAAAGTAAACCGGTGCGCCATTGGCCCGCATAGGCTGGTATTGCGATTGAAGGATCTTCTGGGTTTGCTTCTCTTCGGGGCTGCCGGGCAGGCCCATTCCCCTGGGGTAAATATTATCGCCAAGGTACATCACAATTGTTTTATTTTTGATGATGTTGGCCGCCGCGTGTTTTAAAACCGCCTTTTGCTGCATGTCCATTTCGCCGGCGTCGCCTATAAGTATCACCCGGTATTTTACCGGGTCCTGTGCCAGCAGATTAAGGCCGCCAGTTAAACATATATATAGCAGAAGTAATTTTTTAATCATGGCCCTCATGAATTACAGTATGCTTTTTAAATAGTTTTTGATTAAGCCAGTGCCCCGCGTATGCTGTGCCAATGCCCACGGCCGCGCCGGCAAGTACATCTGATGGATAATGCTTGCCCAGGTACATACGGGAGTATCCAACAGACGAAGCCCATAAATAAGCCGGTACGGTTACATACCACTTATGGTATTGTATGGATATGGTAGCGGCGGTAGCAAAAGCAAGGCTGCTGTGTCCCGACGGAAATGACTGACCGTGTGTTGGCGAATTAACAAATACATCGTTTGGATACCTATCTGCCGGGCGGGTACGGTTTACCGAAGTTTTAATAGCGTAAGTAAAAAGCTCGGTTGCACCTAAATTAATAACGGCTTCTAATCCATTTTGTTTAGCTGCTTTATCGCCGCTTGCCAATCCGTATATTAAAGTACCGAACGAAGCGGCCCCTGCTACGTAATAAGCTGATGTACTTGTATTATGCCAGTAAGAAGACGTTGGACTTTGCGGGTTGATGCTTTTTAAGATATCAACATCAAGGTTTTGAGCAAAACAGGTTTGATAACAGGTAATGCTAAAAATGGTTAATAGTATAGCTACCAGCTTGATCTTTTTTGGCATGTGTTTATTTACTATAATTAAATTTTAAGATATTACCCGCAGCCGTTTTGCTGCCCTCGTTTGAGATATAAAGGTTGTATTTATTATCAAATGTAATTCCTTCAGGCTGGTTGAAAATAACAGGATCTAAACTGTAAACTGCTTTTACATTCCAGTTGTTATCGGCAACCACCAATAATTTATTAAACGATGATAAAATATACCATTCGTTGGTTTTGCTGTTTTTAGTTAAGGCTGACGGATGGAAACTAATCTTCTTTTTCCCGGTTAGCTTTTCTATTGTTTTTACATCTACGTTGAAACTTCCGCTCTGTTTAAGTGCGCCATCTGCCTGTAAAGCCAAAATATAGCCGCTGCTGCTTTTGGTAGTTTTGTCGTCGGTGCAATGTTTACATAACAGGTATACCAGGCCATTTTTTTCATCAGCATACATACCTTCATATTCACCTTCGGGCAATAGCCCCTCTAATTTTTGAACGCCAGGAATTTCTTTATTCCGTACCTGGCCAAAAGGAAATGTGAACAGCACCCCATCGCTACGCAGCATAATTACCTGGTTATGGCAAATAGCTATATCTTCATAATCGCCTTTTTTACCAAATTTGCTGTAGTTAACCTGCTTATCGCCCAGTTTCAGGTAATAAATGTTCCCATCTTCGTCCTGTTCGGCATAAACCGAGTCACTTTTGCCATTGTTAAAGGCTATGCCCGAAATTTCGAGCAAGCCATCGGGCATGTAATATTTTACAGGTTTATTGAGGTTGTATCCGGTGGGGCTATCGTAGCCTTGTGTACCTGTTTTGCTGGCACAAGAGATACTTAACAATATACCCGCTACAATAACCGCCATCAATGTGTTGCGCATATCCTTAATCATTGAGCTTCGATTTTAAAAATTCATAAATCGCCTTTTGCGATTGCACCATAGGCGGCACCGGCTTTATTTTTATATTCCGTAGCTCATCATCGAGTGCAACAGCCTGTGTATTATCCTTAAGCTGAAAATCAATCAACTGCAAAACCTCGGCCTTTATGTTATCATTATAAACCGGAAAACAAACTTCTATCCGCCGGTAAATATTACGGTTCATCCAATCGGCCGAACCAAGAAAAACTTTTTTATCGCCGTTGTTGTGAAAAATAAAAATGCGGCCATGCTCCAGGTAACGATCTACAATGCGTCTTATGGTGATATTTTCACTCATTCCTTTTACCCCAGGGATAAGGCAGCAAATACTGCGTACTATCAGCGAAATTTTAACGCCCGCCTGCGAAGCTTCATACAGTTTGGATATCAGCGTACGCTCCTCCAGGTTGTTTAACTTTATAGTGATAAATGCCGGCAGGCCTTGTTTTGCGTTGGCAATTTCCTGCTCAATCAACTCTAAAAAACGGCCCTGCAAATTAAACTGGGCTACCAGCAGGTGCTTAAAATCAATTGGATAGCCATCTGCCGATTTTTTACCCTTTGCTAAAAACATGAACAGCAACTCCATTTCGCGCAGTAATGATGAATTTGCCGTCATCATGATATGATCGGTATAAAAGGCCGCGGTGCTTTCGTTAAAATTCCCCGTTGCCAATAATCCGGAGTATTTATCGCGGCCATCGACATGTCTTTTTACCAAGGCAATTTTAGCATGAACCTTTAAGGCAGTATTGCTGTAAATAATATCTACACCGGCGGCTTTCATTTTTTTTGCCCATTTAATGTTGTTGGCTTCATCAAACCTGGCTTTCAGTTCGACCATAACCCGCACCTTTTTCCCATTTTTAGCGGCACTTATAAGGGCATTTACAATGCGCGACTCGCTGGCCACCCGGTACAGGGTAACAGACACTTCTTTAACCGAACCATCGGTAGCGGCTTCGTTAAAAAAACGAAGGATGGTATCGTAAGATTGGTATGGGGCATGAAAAATGTAATCCTGTTTTTCGATATGATCAAACAACGATCCCATATCATTTACATGATAGCCTGTTATTGGAGTCCATCGCGTGTTACGCAACGAAGAATTATTCACAGGTAAACCCGACAAATCTTTTAGGTTGTGGTACATTCCTCCTTCCACTACACTCGAGCTTTGCAGATTAAATTTATCTGTCATAAAATGCAGGGTGCGTAAAGGCATCCCCGGTTGGTGCAAAAAGCGGGTGGCAATACCCAGATCGCGTTTTAGTAATTGTTTTTCAACCTGTTCAGATAGGTCGCCCTGGTACTCGTCGTCCAGGTCAAGTTCGGCGTCACGGGTTATTTTTATGCTGTAGCAGCCCGTAAGCACCTCGTTTTTAAATAACTTATCCAGGTTGTGCCTGATGATATCATCCAAAAAAACAATGTATTGACCATCATCTGTATTCACGCTATAAAACCGGGGCAGCTGGTTTGACGGAATATTAAGGATTACGTTGCGTTCGGTTTTGTGCTCAGCTTGCAGGGTCACTAAAAAGTACAATCGGTTATTTTCCGGGAAGAAATTCTTTTTGGTATCAGCCAGGTCTATAGGTTGCAAAAACGCCATAACCTGGCTATAAAAGTAGTCGCTTACCTTGTCTGCAATTGCATTGGGTATAGGTTCGTTAAAAAGCAGGGTGATTTTTTTGGCTTTTAATAAAGGTATAATCTCACCGGTAAAAACATGTCCGAATTTCTGTTGTTGATGGCCTATCAATTCCTGGGCTTCCAGCAATACATCCTCTTTTTCGCTGTTGCCGTGTTTGGCCAGGTTATGTAAGGCCAATAATACAGGCATCCGTACCCGGTAAAACTCGTCTAAATTGGACGAAAATATGGAGAGAAAATTTACCCTTTCCATCAATGGCAAAGTATCTTTTCCGGCCTCTATCAAAATCCGTTCATTGAAAAGCAGCCAGCTTAAATCCCTGTCAAAAAATGAGTAATGATCCATAAGTAGATATATTTGTAACGGTATAGTACTTACCGTTTTAGATCAGTGTCGAAATAATGAACGCAACTACCGAAATAATAAGGCCAAACATGAATACATTGTACGAGGCACGCAACAAGCGGTATTTTTTTCCCAATACCACGCCTTGCGAATAATTATCGCGGATAAGGCTTCCGTATAAGAAATCGCTGTCGTCCATCATTTTAACCATGCCCTCGCTGTATTTTTCGAGCGACATACGGTAAAAATTACCAAAAAACAAAAGGTTAACGGTTTTATTCTCGATATCCTCATGAGTAAATACCCCATTAGGTATCGATGGCCGGGTTGCCAGTATAGAAAAGGTGATGGTGAGCAAACTTACCCCAAGCAGCATAAAGGTTGGCACCAGCAGGTTGGAGTGTTCATCAATTTTCCGCAGTACCAAACTAATAATGGCCGATAAAATGATAGAGTTCACGGTGATCATGATATGTGCCTTATTGTCGGCCATATCGCTCAACCGCTGGTGATTGCTTGAGCTAATGCGAAACATCGTCTCGATACCGCGTTCAGGCTTATCCGTTTTATGTTTTTTACCATGCTTTTCGGTATCAGCCTTATCATCGTCTGTGTCAGTCACAACGCTTTCTTCGGCCAAAGCAATTGCAGGCGCTTTGTCTTTTACCAGCGCCTGTTTGCCTATCAGTTTATCCAGATTTTTTTGCTGCTGATCGCCAAGCAGCAGACGGCAATAATCGGTAAAATACCGGTGCGATTGCAGTAGTTCGATACTCTTTTGACGCCACACGTTTTTATCAAGTACAATGTTTTTTACCTTTTCTATTTCTTTACGCACCAGTTTGCTGCGTTCGTTAAAATCATCGGTTCCTAAATGAAAAAGATCGGCATCACATATAATTTCCTGTAACAAGCCAACGGGCTTCTGTGGCATTTCGGTAGCCATAATACAGCCTTTTACTTTTTCAATTACCGCATCGGTAACTTTTAGCTGCTTAAGCTCATGCTCGGCTATGCTGATACTCTTTGCCTCGTGTTCGGCTTTATCAGTAAAATATCCGGTATCGTGAAACCATGAGGCAGCTACAACAACAAAAAAGTCCTCATCGCTAAGCTGGTAGTGGTTGGCAATTTTTGTAGCGGCAGCTACAACATCTTTGGTATGCTGAAGATCGTGATAAATTAAGTTGGGGTCCTGGTAGGCATCAAAATAAGATATCACGTATTTTTTGACGTCTTCTAATAACTGTTGAAATTTCATTGGCCTGAATGTAATTATTAATCAAATTTATTCTAAAAATCCCTATTTGCTGTCGATTTAATGTTATAAGCTAATTTATTGCTGATAATTAATTGATGACGACTAAATTGATTTACAACCTAAATTACTTTGCTAAACCTATACCATTGATTAAATATCTAATTTTCAAATACTTAATTAAAGTTTTCTTTCCTGAAGTCTTGATATATCGCTAAATCACGAAATTACGTTACTAAGTTGTAATATAATTTAGTCTTTAGTTGCTGGATATTTTGAATCGGGACCTTCGTAGCTGTAATTGTAAGGCGGATAAGGCACAATAAAAGTATCCTCTACCCGGGTAGACCTTTTGAAATATGGGATCCAGATAGCAGAAACAAGGCATGCCCTTATTAAAAAGTACAAAGACTGCGAAACAACTTTTTCATCATGCACGGTTAATGATATGATGTAAAAAACAGCGCCAAACCCCAAGACATATAAAAAATAACCGGTAATAACTTTAGGGAATATATCGCGTTTATTTAATAAAAGGATAAGGCAAAAAACAGCCAGCATCATGAGTATAATATTGCCACCGGCCCCAACAACCAACAAAAGTTTGTGGTTAAAGCCATATTTACTGGTAGCAAAGGAATTCCAGGTAGCCATATCAAAAAAATTGCCGGTGTAAAGATTCCGGGCAACGCTAAGGACTGTTGCCCCGAGGCCAATGGCTATCAATATGAGCCAGCCACCAATAGGCATAAACGTTGATCCATAGCTAACAACAATAGCCGGTGTTTCGCGCTGGTAAAACCATACGCCTAAAAAAATCAGGCCAACCACCAAAAAGCCTGCAAAAATAACCATCGGGTTGTTAATGTTCGATCCGGGTTCGCTGATGGCTCCGTAACTAAAACTATAGCTAAGTCCGTCGCTGTTAAGCTTTTTAATATCTTCTTTAAATTCGTCCAGTTTATCTACAGGAACATTGTCCTTTAAGTAAGCAAGCTTGTAATTAAGCTGTAGCGTATCGCCCGAAGATGTGTAATCAGACGAAAATTTATAATAGTCCCTTGTAATTGCATTGGTTTTGTCAGTTATGTCCCAGCCTCCTTTTAATATAACGCTTATGGTATAATCATAATCAAGTGGGTAACTCAATGACACAGGCGTTTTTATTCTTCCGTTTAACGATGGCAGTTGCTGCGAAATGTAGTTGGCATATAAGTCAGCCGATTTTTTATTGGTCTCGGTATCTACCCGGAAAAAGTCTTTTATAGTATAGGTTTCGGTAGTTGTAAGTACATTTTTATCCAGATCGTCATCCACTGTAATCGAGTCTTTTTGTTCGATTTTTGTATATGTTTTTGCATAATAATCCAGGTAATTTTTCTCCGTTTCGGCCATGCCTGTCGAGGCAAGCCTGCTGCGGATATCATCAGCCTCGTTTAAAGTGTAAGTGGTTTTTACAGTGAACATCACCGGCGCGTGGTCGTTTTTCACTTTATAGATATCATTAAAAATCACTTTACCTGTTTTGGATTGTGGTATGGTAGTAAGCGAAGTATCACCCGCTCTTAATACCAAACCTTTACCATAATTAGGGAAATAAATATCGGTACCCGAGCCGCCCTGGTAGTCAATAGTGGCATCAACCCAAACCTGTTTGCCCTTTACGTTGGCAGTAACCACAGCATGGTCAAATGCATAGTAAGTTGGCAGGTAATCTTCAATATGCGCCCTAACGCTCGAATTTACCAGCACCATCGCTGCATCTATACCATCGGCTTTCAGCATTGATACCAGTAATAACGATTTATCTTTACAATCACCGTAGCGTTGTTTAAATACCTTTTCGGGATTATTTGCCTTATGCGAGTATTGGCCCATTTCGATGCCCATATACCGCACCTCATTTTGCACGGTTTTAACCGCCTCGCGAAAATATTTTACCTGGTCGTTACCTGTTTTTGCCTTAATCTCGGCAATGCGCTGTGCCAATTCGCCTTTAATATTGATTGCCGCCGGGTTAATACTTAATGCCCAATTTACTACGCCAGCCCAGCCATTAAATTCACTGATCTGTACGCGGGGCCTGCTTTCGTACCAGGCAGGCTGGTTTTCGTCGTCACGCGCGGGTGGTACCTGGAAACCCTCATATTCGTACCGCTTTAAGCCAGCAGTTTGGCTGATAGCCACTTTAGGTATGGCATTAATCGCCTTAAAATTCAATTTTCTTTGTGCCGACGCTATGAGCACCGTATACTGATGTGCTATAGGCTGGTACCACTGAAAAGCGATATCATCGCAAAACCTGCCATTAAAAATAGAGTTGCGGCCGGTTAGTGTATATGAATATTCAATCCTGTCGCCTTTACGAATGTCGTCAAGGATCAGCAAAGCCGAGTAACTACCCTGGTAAATAAAGTTGGATAAATCCTGTTCGTCGGCAATTACTTTAAAGGCAGATACATTTAAGCGATTAATAGGCTTGTTGTTGCGCCAAACAATGATGTTATGAAAATCAAGACGCTGGAAACTGGGATCGAAACTCACATTAACCTGTGATGCATTTTGAATGCCTGTTTCAGATACTATCTCTTTAATTACATGGTGGTAATTGGCCTGCAACTCAACATGCACCTGCTGTTCAAAAAGAGCAAAAAAATAACCTTTTTCTATGGTACGTGCCGACGGTCTTTGGTTATAAGGCTTACAGACACTTAACCAGCCGGGTTTGGGTGTTACGTGCACTACGGGTGTACCCGCCGCCATAACACACTGTTTATTAATTAACAACAGCAAAGCACCAGTAATAAGGTTTAAGTATAGTTTAAAACAATTTTGCATACCGGCTATTAAAATAAAAAAAAGAACCGGATTTATAATTATTTATTTAATTATTGGCCCCGCCCCAATCCTTTAATATCTGCCAGTGGAGAGCCTTGAGTTTAGATCACGGATAGGTAGTTAAGAAAACAGTTCTATAAAACCATAAAAGGAAGTTTTTTTTGAAAAACTTCCTTTTATCAGGCAAATCAAAAGCCCCCCTTTAGAGAGGATTGGGCGAACCTATTGTTGTTGATTGCCCAACAATGGGGCAAACTTTTTAACGTAATCCTTTAATTGGCCATCGAATTTCTTAAATAATGCAGGCTGATTATTTTCTTTAACAAAATCTGTCATGCCATTTAATATTTGTAACCCTATTTGAACATCGCGGGTGCTCAAAGTATTATCGTTTGATGTTAGCAAATGGTAATTATAATCAAGCTGATCGGTTACGTACTCATCAAGATGGTTTGCCATTTTGGTACCTAAAACTACATCATTTAATTGAAATGCCATTTGTATCAAAAATATTTTACGGCCGGCAATGTCAATGTAAGGGTTAATGTCGGGCATTTCCTGATCATATTTATGCAGTACTTTTAAAGCAAGGTCGTTATGCCCCTCCTTCATCAGATTCTGGATCAAATCGGTAAAAGTGGTAGTCATTACCGGGTAAAACATCGACGTTGACTCGTGATCAAGATATTTAGCGGTTTTAAAGTTCCCGAATTTAAACTTGTTCATCACATTATTGTACATCACGATTGTGTTTGTTTTACTTAACTGGTCATGCACGGTGGTGTCTTTCTGGAAAGGTATTAAATGGTAAGTAAAACCTTCTTTATACAGGTATGGCTGTAAACCAATCAGGTTTTCGTTGCCAATGGTTGTAGTAAAACAAATAGGCCTTTTCCAGTTATTATGCGCAAGTATATCCAATATCGCCAGGTTCTCTTTGGTTACATAATTTGGCGGAAATTTCCAATCCATTACGCTTGCAAGCCTGCTTTTTTGATCGGGCGTTACTACTCCCATTTTTACTACCTGGTCCGGGTTTATGGTTAGTTTTAAATTTTTGGTAGGCAGGTAATTTCCAAAATCGCCGCTTTGGTATTCAACCTGGGCGGCTTTATCATCAGATGTTATAAAGTCAAAAACCTCTTTTACTTCCTGCGGACCGTCTAATTTTTTGTCGTTAAAATAAATGGCATCGCGCACACCCTCTTTATATTTATCATAAGGCATGGTAATAGGCAAAGGATCCGATTCATTCATCTTTTTCTGCATCTGGCGTATGTACCAATCGCCGGTAAATAAACTCAGATTCACGATGCGTACGTCGGGCCTGATGCCTTCAACTTCCTGATCGTACCATAACGAGTAGGTATCATTATCGCCATAGGTAAATAATATGGCATCTTTAGGGCACGATATCAGGTAGTTATAAGCCATATCATGCGGTGTCATTTTTGTAGAGCGGTCGTGATCACCCCACTCCTTACTTGCCAGCAACACGGGTGCAGCCAATAAACACACGGCAGTTGAAGCTAAAGCAGCAGTTTTGCCATCAATAAATTTACGGGCGCTTTCGGCAATGGCTATAACGCCTAAACCTATCCAAATAGCAAAGGCATAAAAGGAGCCAACATAGGAGTAATCACGCTCGCGCGGCTGCACATTGGCTTGATTAACATATAATACAATAGCAAGGCCGGTAAAGAAGAAAAGTAACAATACCACCAGCGCATCTTTCTTTTTACGGTTAAAATGGTAAGCAGCACCTATTAAACCGATAATGAGCGGTAATGCATATAATGGCGTATAGGTTACTGCTCCTGTAACTGATTTTGGCAAATGCCTGCCGCCATCAAATATTCCGGTTGTCCAATTACCATCAATGGCTACCATGCTTTGCTGGCCATCGGCGTCATTGTATCGGCCCACAAAGTTCCATAAAAAATAACGCCAGTACATCTGGTACATTTGCCAGGTAAACATCCAGCTTAAGTTGTTGGCAAAATTTGGCGCCTGCCCCTCAGGAATGCGCAACCACTCTTTGTAAAATTGAACATCCTGCGGATCGGTACTGTACATACGCGGCAAAATTGTGGTATGATCATATACCGTTTCAATTTTTTTGCCAGCATTTTCATATTTGGTATTTCCTTTACGATAAATGATGCTTCCCTCCTTTTGTTCGGTAACCTGCGCATCATAATACTGCCCAAAAAGTAAAGGGTTTTCGCCGTACTGGATACGGTTTAAGTAACCATAAAGGGTAAATGCATTATCGGGGTGCGAGTTATTTAAATCGGGATTTGCCGTAGCTCTGATGGGGATGTAAGCAAACGAGCCATATCCAAAATAAATGAAAGCGAGGCACAACAAAGCAAGGTTAAGCGTTGGTTTTTTTGCACGGATACTATATATAATACCCGACACAAGGGCAGCCACGATGATTAGCATAAAAAAGAATGCACCGCTGCCAAAGCCCAGCCCCAAGGTATTTACAAAGAAAAGGTCAAAGTAGGCGGCAAATTTAATGGTGTATCCCCTAACACCGTACTGTACCAGGCCAAGGATAACTATACCGGCCAAAAACGCCAATATTCCGTTACCTACATTTACATTTTTACTCCTGCGGAAGAAATAAACAATGGCCAAAGCCGGTATGGTTAATAAATTAAGCAGGTGAATACCTATTGATAAACCAATTACATAGGCTATAAAAACCAGCCATTTATCGGCGCCTTTTTCATCGGCGTGTGCATCCCATTTTAAAATGGCCCAAAATACAATAGCGGTACATAATGATGATAAAGCAAATACAATGGTTTCAACGGCCGAAAACCAGAAAGTATCCGTATAAGTAAATGCTAACGCGCCAACAAGGCCTGCACCCATAATCATGATCAGGTTTGTTTGGCTAACTTCTTCATCACGTTTATTGAGTAATAATTTTTTGGCTAATGCAGTAATTGTCCAAAATAAAAACATAATGGTAGCCCCGCTGGCGATAGCCGACCCCATATTGGTATAATAAGGCACCTTAGCATTATTGCCGAATGAAAGTAATGAAAACAACTTGCCCAACATGGCAAAAACAGGGTACCCCGGTTGGTGAGCAACCTGTAGCCTATAGGCGCATGAAATAAATTCACCGCAGTCCCAAAAACTAACTGACGGTTCTAATGTTAAGATGTAGGTAATTGAAGCTATAACAAAGCAAAGCCAGCCTAAAAGATTATTGATTTTTTTGTACTGCATTTATATTAAATAGTAAGGGTTTTATCGCGCGGGCAAATATCACTATTTTTAAATGGTAATTAAAAAAAACAGTTTGCCTGTGCCAAATTTAACATTTATTAACTTTTTTAGAACAAGATATTCGGACTCAAAAATGTCCTGCAAAATCTATTACCAATGAAAATTTTTATCTTACCATAAATAATACTTATTTTGTTGCGATGCAAAAAATCTACCCATTTCTGTCCATAAAATCATTTTTGTTAGCCGGCATCCTCCTGGTTTCGGTTCAAGGGGTTAAGGCACAATCAACCTATCTGCCAAACTCCTACCAGCTGTACCAAAAGTTCAATGCCGATATTTATTCAACAAAAACAGCGTTTCATAGTTCCATGCGCCCATTTTTGATAGATAGCATTATCCAGCACAGCTATGATTCGGTTATGAATGTTGGGGTGAACCCCAACAGTAAAAGCTGGGCTACACGCAAATTATTGAATGAACACCTTTTTGAAGTTAAAAGGCCCAATTACACTTTTTACGGCGATATCCTCCTGGATTTGGATGTAAGTAAAGATTTTAGCGCAAAAACAGGCGGTCCTGCCCAAACGTTTTCGTCCCAGGGGCAGTTAGCCAGCCTTACGGTAAACTCAAGTATTTATTTAAATACCCGCGGGTATCAATTTGGTGGTACCATTGGTAAAAACTTTTCATTTTACACCAGTGGTTATGAAAACGAGGCAAAATTCCCTACCTATTATAATACGGTTGTTAATGCCAACGGCTTTATACCGGGGCTGGCTTATCAGCGCTATTATGGCATAACTAAAGGCCTGGCAGATTGGTCGTATGTCACAGCAATCCTATCTTATAACGTAACAAAAAATATCAATGTTACCCTGGGCGAGGATAAAATGTTTATAGGCGATGGTTACCGATCTCTATTGTTGTCAGATTATGCAGCCAATATGCCCCTGTTAAGGGTGACCGCCAACCTGGGTAAGCATGTGCAGTATATGGCAACCTGGGCTTATATAGAAGACCTGAAAGAAACAAAATTCGACACCTTTGGCAGCAACCGCCGCAAATGGGCATTTTTTCATTATATCGACTGGAACGTGAGCAACCGGGTATCCTTCGGTTTCTTTAACGCGCTTATTTCGCCCGAAGCCGATGCAAACGGCAACAGGCGCGGTTTTGATGCCAACATGATAAACCCGATTTTCTTCTCCAGTTCGTTGGGGCCATCTCAACAACCTAAAGACAATACGTTGGTTGGTTTTACAGGTAAATATAAAATTTCGGATAAAACCGCGCTGTATGCCCAGTTATTGATTGACAGGTTTAAGGCCAGTAATTTTTTCTCAGGCAATAATGCCGATAATACTAATGGCGTACAAGTCGGTATCCGCGGCGCCGATCTTTTTGCTGTAAAGCGCTTTAACTACCTTTTTGAGTTTAATACCGTTAAACCGTATACTTACCAAAATGCCAATACCATAAGCAGCTACAATTTTTACGGCGATCCATTAGCACATCCATATGGCGCAAATTTCAGGGAGGCTTTGGGCATTCTGAACTACTCTTTTGGAAGGATTGACCTGCAAGGACAAATAAACTATGCCAAATATGGTACAGATACATTAAAAAGCATAAACAACGGCAAAATAGTGAACAAACCATTTGTACCAACGGCAACTACTACTACCAATGTTGGCCAGGGATTGAGCACCCAGCTTTACTATGCCGAAGGCACAATTTCATTTTTAATTAACCCTAAATATAATCTCCGTTTTGAATTAAGCGGCTTGTACCGCCAGGAAAAAAGCGCGAAAGCTGATAATAAAACAACGATGGTTACTTTTGGGTTAAGAAGCTCATTCAGGAATTTGTATCATGATTTTTAAATCATAACCCAGAGATTTTACAAAATTGATATTTTGATATTATAAAAACGCGATGCTTAATTGTATCGCGTTTTTTTGTGCCTATTAAAGTTATTGTTCTCTTTTTTGTGCGCTAAATGCCAAACCAACCGCAATGCCCAAAGATATACCTATAGCTACGTTGTGGAGTGCCAGGCCTATCGCAATACCCATTGCTAAATGCGATGAGTTAATGTTTTTAATTTACTTATAACAAATTTTTCATGCTGACATGCCTTTGTCATTAAGGCCTGATAAATTTGTAATATAACTAAAATACTATCAATGAAAGATAATCCTTTAGCCCGGTTGCGAATTCATAACCAGTACATTAGCAGCCCTGTTTTTAGCAAGCCGGAGGATGTTGTTAAAAACATGCTGGCTATGCAGGCCCAGGATTACGCAGGGGCCAAATGGGCCATTGGGATACGTATGACCTCGGCAAAAGAAAGTATTGTTGAACAAGCTATCACTGATGGCCGCATATTGCGCACCCATCTGCTAAGGCCTACCTGGCACTTTGTTGCGCCCGACGATATCCGTTGGATACTGGCGCTTACTGCACCCCGTATACATGCCATTAACGCAGGGATGTATAAAAAATTCGAACTGGATAGTATTGTATTTAACAAAGCTAACGGGGTATTTATACAAGCCATGCAAGGCAATAAACAACTCACCCGAGCAGAATTAACCGATGCGCTAACCAGAAATCATATCCCAACCGACGAGTTACGCTTTACCCTTTTACTGATGCATGCCGAACTTGACGGCGTTATTTGCAGTGGTGGCCGCATTGGTAAACAATTTACATACGCGCTGCTTGATGACCGAGCACCGGCAACCCCATTGCTAACCCACGACGAAGCGCTAACTAAACTGGCAACGGGCTTTTTTAATACGCGGGGGCCAGCTACCGTACACGATTTTGCCAACTGGTCGGGGCTTACTATTGCAGACGCCGGTACCGGTCTTGAAAATATAAAAGAGCACCTAATAAGCGAAGTGATTGACGGAAAGACATATTGGATGCCCCATCATACAGCAACTACTTCAACTAAAAATAAAGCGTACCTGCTGCCCGCGTTTGATGAATTTGCCATAGCCTATAAAGATCGCGACGCGTTGGTTGCGCCCAAATACAGGGAGCAGGCCAGGTATGTAATTTTCGATCCGGTAATAGTGATAGATAACCAGGTTGTTGGCAACTGGAAGCGGACAATTAAAACAAATACCGTTGATATTAATTATAACCTATTTGGCGATTTCAATAAGACACAGGGTAAAGCATTAGAGGCTGCCGCAAAAAAGTACAAGAATTTTTTATTATAAATGCGTTGTTTAAGGGGGGATAAAATCATTGTGACTCCCCCATTTGCGCAAAAAAAACGCGGTTGGGAAAATTGTCCATGTACTAACGAAATTCATCCATGTTACAGCTTTGCTGCTGTGTGCACTTTTGTATTGTCAATAACGACAAACAAAAACATACTACAATGGCACGTTTAAAAGCATTAAATCCTGACGAAGCTACAGGCAAAACAAAAGAATTATTTTCTGCAATACAAAGTAAATTGGGTGTTGTACCCAACATGATGAGCACCATGGGCAATTCATCGGCCTTGTTAGAAGGTTACCTGAACTTTAGCGGGGCACTGGCACATGGCAAGCTTGGAGCAAAAACCGGTGAGCTGCTGGCTATGGCCGTATCCGAAAAAAACAATTGTGATTACTGTTTATCTGCACATACCTATATAGGCGAAAAGCTGGCACATATTGACGCTGCAACTTTAACCGATGCCCGTAACTCGAATAACCATGATGCTAAAACAGCAGTGGCTTTGCAATTTGCAACTATTTTAACAGCTAAACAAGGCCTTGTAAATGATGCCGACGTTGAAGCGGTAAAAGCCGCAGGCTTCACCGATGGTGAGATAGGCGAAATTGTTGGTCACGTTGCACTAAATGTTCTGACCAACTATTTTAATAATACCGCCAAAACCGACATTGATTTCCCGGTGGTAAACGCTTATAACTCTGTTGAAGCCTTGTAAAAAGAATCAAGAATCAAGAATTAAGACAGCTCCAGGTATTTTTTCAGCATAATTAAAAAGAATTAAGTGCCGGCGATCAATAATTAGACAGGTGCAGTTTTTTCATCTTGATTCTTGACTCTTGATTCTCGCCTCTCTTTCACTACTTTTATCAAGTTTAAAACAACGACATCATGGAAAACAAACGCTATCCCCTCCCTCCTTTTAACATGGAAACAGCACAGCAGAAAGTGCAGGCTGCCGAGGATGCCTGGAATACCCGCGATCCTGAAAAGGTGAGCCTTGCCTATACCATTGATACTGAATGGCGCAACCGCACCGATTTTATAAATGGCCGCGAAGAAGTTAAACAGTTTTTAACCCGGAAATGGGAGAAAGAACTGGATTATAAATTAAAGAAAGAACTTTGGGGTTTCCGCGAAAACCGTATGGCTGTAAGGTTTGAGTACGAATGGCACGACCACACCGGCCAGTGGTACCGCAGCTATGGCAACGAACTTTGGGAATTTGACGAGAACGGCTATATGCAAAAACGTTTTGCCAGCATTAACGATATGCCTATTGCCGAAACCGACAGGAAACTGTTTTAAAACCAGGGTTATGAATTACGCGCAAATTGCTTTTACCGATGCCGTAAAGGGTTTCCAGGAACGCTACGGCAGCCGGGCCGGTTATGCACGGCAGCAGGAATTTAAATACACTGATGGTTTTACCGAAGCCGAAGAGGATTTTATAAGCCGGCAGGATAATTTTTACATGTCAACTATTAGCGAAAGTGGTTATCCTTATATACAGTTTCGCGGCGGACCAAAAGGCTTTTTAAAGGTGTTGGATCATGAAACACTGGGCTTTATTGATTTTGGAGGCAATAAGCAATACATATCCGCAGGTAATTTGGCTACCCACAATAAAGTAGCCTTGTTCTTGTTGGACCAGGCCGCAAAAGCCCGGCTTAAGATTTTTGCAGAAGCAAGTATTTTAGATATCGATAATAACGCCGAATTGTATGATAAGCTAAACCTGCCGGATTATAAATTTAAGCCCGAAAGGATCATTATATTAAAGGTAACAGCTTACGATTGGAACTGCCCGCAACATATTACCCCACGGTATACCCTTGAGGAGATTCAACATGAGTTTGCGGCCCAACACGAATACATCAATAAATTGAGAGCCGAAAACCACGCTCTTAAAGCACAGTTAGCATCAAAATAAATGACCGACAACCAAAATACTTTTACCCTGGTTGATCCTTTAACCGGGAACCTTGCCTTTAAACTTTTTTTATTTGAGGATAACAGCTATTTCGACCATTTACAGCGTAATAATTATTTTTCGGTTATCTGGGTAAAAGAGGGATCGGGCAGGTTAAAATCTGATTTTTCGGAATATAGCTTTGAAAAGGACAACCTGCTTGCGTTTACGCCCTATCAGCCCTTTATGCTTTCTACAGCGCAGGCTATTAACGGCGTAGCTATTCAGTTTCACCCCGATTTTTTTTGTATCCATAAGCATCATAAAGAGGTATCGTGCAGTGGTATTTTGTTTGACAATATTTACCATCCGCCATATATAAAAATCGACGCCACCAGTGCCGCTACCTTTGATATGGTGATAAACCAGGTAAAAGCCGAAATGCAAAACAAGGGCATAGCCCAATTTGATATCCTGGTATCGTATCTGAAAATTTTCTTGATCACTGCTTCCCGCCTAAAATCCGAACAGCAGGTGTTGGACAGGGATCCCGACAAAATAAATAAAGAACCGTTTGTTTTGCAAAGCCTTCAAGATGCCATCGAAATGCATTACAAAACCAAGCACAGCGCGAGCGATTATGCCGATATGCTCAACATTTCGGCAAAAGCGCTGGCCCGCATCACCAAAAGCCATTTTAATAAAACCATCAGTAACCTGATTGCCGAACGCATTATCATCGAGGCCAAACGCGAGTTGTATTTAACCAATAAGCCCGTAAAAGAAATAGCATGGGAACTGGGATATGAAGACGAATATTATTTCAGCCGGTTTTTTAAAACCAATGCCGATGTATCGCCGCAAATGTACCGGGATACAGTAGGATTTGGCAGGGCAAGTGACAATCAGCTGGTAAATTAAAAACTAATCCATTTATATTTGGTTTGATTTTTAAAACATCAACTACCATGCCCGAGCTACCCGATCTGCAGGCTTTCAGCCACAACCTTGATAAAAAACTTAGTGGTAAAACCGTTAAGAATGTTGTTATAGTTAATGCCAAAAAGCTTAATGTAACCCATAAACAGTTAAAAGACACCCTTGAAGGCCAAAAGCTGGATAAGGTGTACCGCGAGGGCAAAGAGCTTTATTTAAAATTCGGCAAAGGTGATATACTTGCCCTGCACCTGATGCTGCACGGCAAGTTGTTTTTGTTTGATGGAAAAAACGAAAATAAATATCCCATCATCGAATTACATTTTACCGATGGTACCGGCCTGGTGCTAACTGACTTCCAGGGAATCGCCAATCCAACCTTAAACCCTGAAGAAAAAGAATCGCCGGATGCCATGGCAATTAATGCCGATTTTTTGAAAACACGGTTAGTTAAAACCAAAACCAACATAAAAACTGTTCTATTAGATCAAAAGATCATCCGGGGTATAGGCAATGCCTACGCCGACGAAATATTGTGGCATGCGGGCATCTCCCCTTTTTCGGTAAGTAACAAAATACCCGAAGCGAGGCTTAATGATCTTACTGATTCAATTCATCGTGTTTTAAAAGATGCTGAAAAGGCGATCCTTAAATCAAATCCGGACATCATTAACGGTGAGGTTCGCGATTTTATGCTGATCCATAACTCAAAGAAAACCCACAGCCCAAAAGGCGCAGAAATCAAGGTAAAAGAAGGCTCAAGGAAAACTTATTATACAGATGAGCAGGAGTTATTTGAGTAGCTTGCGGGCTGTATACAGAATCGCGGCCTATGTTGTCTACTTGTATAGTTCAATATTGCTTATGAACAAATTGCATTATTTTTTAACCATTTTATAATGCCTCATCCCAGCTTCTTCAAACTCTGACCCCGACTGCACAAAACCAAACCTGGTATATAGTGATACTGCCTGTACCTGCGCGTGCAGGTAAATGTAATCTGCGTCGGCCGGCAAGGCCTCCAGCGCCGCTGTTACAAGGGTCTGGCCAATACCCAGCCCCCGGAATTTTTGTAGTACAGCAAATCGTTCCAATTTATAGCCTTTTTCGGTTTTCCTAAAGCGGCAGGCACCGGCCGGTTCTCCATTCACTGTTGCCAAAAAATGTGTGGATTCCTCATCAAATTCAGCCTCAAGCTCGGGGGGGCAATCCTGGCCAATAACAAATACTTCATATCTGATGGCCGATGCCTTATCCAGTTCTGTTTGTTCAATTACTTTTTTTACTTCGATTTTTGATGGCATTGATGTAATGTGGGCTTGCTTTAAGGTGCTCTAATTTGCTGTTATGGTTTGCGGCGGCCGCGTCAATCGAATGCGTGCAGGTGATATCATCTTCCAATTCTGCAAGTTCAGATAACTGTACATAAAACTTATGCAACTGATCAAGCTCCAGCTCATTCAAGTCTTCGATATCAACCATCCGGTTACTTGCACCCTGGTGCGAGGCCAGCAATTCATTCAGTTTTAAATGTATGGCTTTTGAATCTTTATTTTGTGATTTTTGGATCAAAAAAACCATTAAAAAAGTAACTATTGTTGTACCGGTATTAATAATAAGCTGCCAGGTATTGGAGTACTGAAAAATGGGCCCAGTTACTCCCCATATGATGATGATAGATACCGCGCCTATAAAGGCAGCGGAACTTCCGGTAGCGATAGTTGCCCAGTTGGCAAACCTTTCAAACAGATTTTTTTTCTTTTTTTTTGCCTTAGCCATTTTGTAGATGTTACTTAGTGATCATTTTGGCTAAACAACAAAGCGCCGGTACATTTGTTGCACCGGCGCTTTAATAGTTTTAAATTGGTTATTTATAGTTTGCTTGTGGCATCGATACAATTAAGATCTTCGAAAGCCGCCGCAAGTCTTTTAACAAAATTTTCTTCGCCTTTACGTAACCATACGCGCGGATCATAATATTTTTTGTTTGGAGAATCTTCGCCATCAGGGCTGCCAATTTGCGATTGCAGATATCCTTCTTTTGATTTATAGTAATCTTTAATACCTTCCCAGTATGCCCATTGCATATCGGTATCAATATTCATTTTAACAGCACCATATGAAATAGCCTCGCGGATTTCTTCCTGGCTTGAACCAGAACCGCCGTGGAATACAAAGTTGATAGGTTTTTCTTCGGTTAAGTTGAATTTTTGTTTTACATACTCTTGTGAGTTATGCAAAATAACCGGCTGCAATTTAACGTTGCCTGGTTTGTACACACCATGTACGTTACCAAAAGCAGCTGCCACTGTAAAACGTGGGCTCACTTTTAATAAATGCTCATATGAGTAAGAAACCTCTTCTGGCTGGGTGTATAAACGCGAACTGTCAACATCAGAGTTGTCAACGCCGTCTTCTTCGCCACCGGTAACACCTAATTCAATTTCAAGAGTCATGCCCATTTTGGCCATACGCTCCAGGTATTTAGCAGATATCTCGATATTTTCTTCGATAGGTTCTTCAGAAAGATCAAGCATGTGCGATGAAAAAAGTGGCTTGCCTGTTTCGGCAAAAAACTTCTCGCCATAATCTAACAGGCCGTCAATCCATGGTAATAATTTTTTTGCGGCATGGTCGGTATGCAAAATTACGGCAACGCCGTAATGTTCGGCCAGCAAGTGAACATGCTTTGCAGCTGATACACCACCTAAAATACAGGCTTGCAGTTTTGAATTATCTAATGATTTGCCGGCGTAAAATTGCGCACCGCCATTTGAAAGCTGAATAATAACCGGGGAATTTACCAGCTTAGCTGTTTCCATAACTGCGTTAATAGTATTGGTACCTATAACGTTTACCGCCGGCAAAGCAAACTGATGCTTTTTAGCTGCTTCAAACAGTTCCTGCACCTGATCGCCGTGCAGAACACCTTTATAATTTTTTAAATCCATGAGCTTTTATTTGGGCCTCGAAGTTATAAAATTTCTTTGTTTTTGATAAGAAATGTTACTATTAATAGTTGAATATTAACATTTTGTTCAGTTATATAAGCAAAGTATATTAAAACGATAGTTTTAAGGGGATAAAAAGTAACAAAAGGGCAAAATTTAATTAAATCCTATGCTTTTTTTATCATTTTCATAATATTTGGTTAATCTTAAAGGCAGCCGCCTAATCAATTTACATAGTCCGTACCCGCATCCAGGTCGCTAAAATCATGATTATAAGGCATTGGCCCATCATATTGGATCAACCCGAACACTTGCTGGCTAACCACGCGCTGCAGGCAAATGTCTATAAGAGTAGTTGAATTGGGTTGTATAACTTTTTTCAAAAATTCATCCGCGGCGTTTATTTCAAATGGCACATATTTAATAAATCCATTATCCGGCCGCGGATTTACAATGAGGCCCAACTTTTTTGCTCCCGGTAATGCCGGCCGTAATTCTTTCCCATCATATTTAATACCTGCACAACCATTCATCACATCATGATTAACAAAGTAGGTTACTGTTTGCGGCGATATACTATTTCGCTGTCTGTCGGCAAAAAAGCCCTCGGGCAGATGATTGGGATCTGCATTGTCGCCGGCGGTAAAAATAAGGTCATAATCTGTTACCGGGTAATCCTCCGAATCATGAATCCTGAAAATTACCATCGAAAACCTATCGTGAATAAAATACCTGTCGTGCAGGAAAAAGCCCTCAGATACTTTCTCCACCTGTTCCACTGCCTGAACCTCATCTGTTTGGGCAGCAAATGCATCAATAAGGGTATCATAATCATTTATATTATTAACCTTAATGCAATCCAATATCGCTTCAATTAATGCAGCGCTTTCTGCGGAATCATCTTTCCAGTCTTCTTTGGGGCTGGCCATAACTCCCATGGTGGTGCCCGAGTGAGCTTTCCATTTAACCACCCTGAAGGCTGTTTTAGGGGCAGTATCAAACTCGACTGTCATCGCCTCTGGCGTATCTTTACCATCGGTATTAACAACTGGCCCTTGCTTTACACTCACATAAGTAGCATTTAAATTAGCCGCGGCCGATCTTACCACCCCATCGGAACCCAGTTCGCCGGTGTACGAATTAAGGTTATCATAAAACGCGCGGTCGATAGACTGTCCTATGATGCTAAACGGAAAAATACCGTTTTCGCCAATCTCCCCTCCTTTTCCTTTTATCCATTTCTCATTCAAGTCCCATGATTTATCGCTGCCAAGTTCGAGCCAGTTAAGCACGCCTTGTCCCGGCTCCACTTTCTCAAACCATGATTTTAACCTGCTTATTTTACTTTTTCCTAATTGTGCCAAAGCCGAGCCAAAGTTGGCTGGCGCCAGCATAATCAAATGGCTCATAGGGCAAACAGGCGCACCTGGTTTATTATAATAAAAATCAAACCATTCCCTTACCACAGGGCCGCCTGTAGAATGGGTTATACAAACAAAACGATTATTTGCAAGTATCTCGGCCGATAACTGCTCCCGAACGGCATGTTCAAACGCCCTGGAAATATCATGTACCTGTACTTCATCATGAAAGCTGACATATTGCCCAAGGTAAATATCCTTAACTGTTACTGATGGGGCAATGCCGGCAGCTTCATTCCTTAAACGCAGGGGTAATTCGCCGTAGGTGTTAAGGTTGGTAACACTCCAGCCGTGAACAAACACAAGTACAAGGTTATCGGATTTCATAGGGTTAAAATTTAGGTAATTAAAAATATAATGTTACAAATTAAAAATGATACTATTTAATTTAAACGCCTTATTTTAAAGCAAATAGAATTATTTATCCAGATATGGTGAATAATGAGTGGGGAATCCTATGACTATGAAAAGGAGACTTTGAGAATTGCTTATACGAAAACGATTTCCACCACCTCTACCCTAATAAATTAAACAAAAAGAGGCTGTTCCCATACTTATGAGACAGCCTCAAAGAGGATAAACCCCGCTTTATATCGTTTCTGGATTACACGCCCAGGTCCTGCATAATGGCGTCAATCTTAGCATCCAATTGCTTGTCGGTGTCGGCATAAGCTTCTTTACTTGCCAGTTTACCGTTAACGCTGCAATAAAATTTAATCTTCGGCTCGGTACCTGATGGACGGGCAGATATTATGCTGCCATCTTCGGTAATAAACTGTAACACATCTGATGTAGGCAACTCTATTGCTTTGGTAGTGTTGGTATTCAGGTCGGTTTCTACCTGGAATTCATAATCCTTTAAGGTAACCACTTTCGATCCGCCTAAAGTGGCAGGCGGGTTTTTCCTGAATGTTTCCATCATGGCTTTTATTTCTTCGGCACCGGTTTTACCTTTTTTGGTTATCGATATCAGCTTCTCTTTGTAGAAACCATACTGCACGTAGGTATCAATCAGGGCTTCAAATAAACTACTGCCTTTGTCTTTGTAATAAGCTGTCATTTCGGCTATAAAGGCACTTGAAACAACAGCATCCTTATCGCGCACCAGTTCACCTATCAAATAACCGTAGCTTTCCTCGCCTCCACCAATAAAGGTTCGTTTGCCTTCAAAGTGGGTCATCAGTTCGCCTATGTACTTAAAGCCGGTTAATGTATTGTAACACGTTACATTTTTGGCTTTAGCTATCGCATCAATCAGGTTTGATGTTACAATGGTTTTAACAATATATTCTTTACCTGTAAGTTTGCCTTTATCTTCCCATGCGCTAAGCAGGTAATTAATAAGCATACTGCCGGTTTGGTTACCGTTAAGCAATATAAATTCGTTACTGGTATTTTTTACAGCTATCCCCACACGGTCGGCATCGGGGTCAGTTGCTAACACCAAATCTGCGTCAACTTCCCGTGCTTTTTTTAGTGCCAGTGTTAAAGCTTCTTTTTCCTCGGGGTTTGGATATACTACTGTTGGGAAGTTTCCGTCGGGCGTGGTTTGTTCATCTACCAGGATCACATTCTCAAAACCAAAGCGCTCCAACGCCTGTGGCACCAGGGTAATGCCTGTACCGTGGATTGGCGAATAAACAATTTTTAAATCTTTTTGGCGATCGATAGCCTCTGTCGAGATGGATAATTTAGTGATCCCTTCTAAATAAAGCTCGTCAACCTCCTCACCTATCTCCTCAATGTTTGCATCAACGCGGCTGAATTTAATATCGTCGATACTGGCTATTTTAGCAACTTCGTCCATAACCGCTTTATCATGCGGCGATACAAACTGGCCGCCATCGGCGCCATATGCTTTGTAACCGTTGTACTCTTTAGGGTTATGCGATGCAGTCAGCATCACCCCGCTTTTGCAACCAAAGTGGCGTACGGCAAACGAAAGCTCGGGTGTTGGGCGCAACGCCTTAAAAAAATAAACATGGATATCATTGGCCGAAAATACCTCGGCGGTAATGTTCGAAAATAAGTCGGCGTTGTTGCGGCTATCGTGCGCTATAGCTACTTTAATTTTTTGGCCTGGGTAGGTTTTTTTAAGGTAGTTTGCCAGACCCTGGGTAGCTGCACCAATAGTGTACTTATTAATACGGTTTGAGCCTGGGCCCATGGTACCACGCAAACCACCGGTACCAAATTCCAGGTCGCGGTAAAACGAGTCTGTTAACTCGGTATATGCTTTATTGTCTAATAAGGTTTGAATTTCCTGTTTAACATCGGCATCGTAATTTCCTTCGAGCCAGGTGTTTACTTTTTTTAGGATGGATGGGTCTAAGTCCTGCATTGGTATAGTATTTAAAAGATGATTGGGTTAACCAGTGGTTGTAACAAATATGGTAATAAAATGTGTGTTTAAATCACGATCAAAAAAATCTGCTGGTTTAAAATTCCCCATATCGTTACGGCGATAAATGTAATATTTTCTGCAATTATCTTTCATTATAAAAACATTAATTCCGGCAGCTTATAAATTATAGTTTCTCAAATTCGCCCAAATGCGTCCTTGCTGCATTGAAATAAAAGAAGTGGCATGGGTAAAATCCCAACCTCGGGCCACGCTCAACTAAGCCATCATCTGGTATAACGTTTAGGCGATAGTAAATTTTGCATGATATAGCGCAGCCAGCCTTACCAACAGAAAGTTAAGCGGCTTCGTCCTTATCTGTACTCCGGATTTACAAGTAAGCTTGACGGAAATATTAAAACACAACGAGCTTTTAAACAAAGTCAAATAATGTTAATCACTTTATAATAAATAGTTTATGTATTCTATGTGATATGTTACTTTTAGCCAAATCGCCTTTGAACGCTATTTTATGGAATGACAAATGAAGTTAAAAAATATCTCCCGGGCAAAGCAACAATAACACAACATCCGGCGTCATTTAGCATTGATCTGCACCCCAAAAAATCAGTTGCAGCCCCGCTTTGTAATCCAAATGTAATCATCAGTAAAAACATTATTTTTATTTTGGAATGATCATTCCAGTTTTATTATCTTTGAGTCATCAAACAAAAAACAGTTATTAAAAAATAAAACAATGAGCAATTTAACAAACAAAGTAGCCGTAGTTACAGGTGGTAACAGCGGCATAGGATACGCCACCGCAAAAGAGTTGGCAGCCAAAGGTGCACAGGTAATTATTACCGGGCGTAATGCCGCCACAGTAAGTAAAGCAGCCGAAGAACTGGGTGTAACCGGTATAGTATCCGATCAGGCTAAGTTAAACCAGATAGACACCCTGATTGCCCAGGTGAAAGCACAATTTGGCAAAATAGATATACTATTTCTTAATGCCGGTGTAGCCTTGTTCAGCCCGATGGAAGTTGCAACCGAAGAGCATTATGATACCATGATGAATCTAAATGTAAAAGGCGTGTATTTCACCGTTCAAAAATTTCTACCTATTTTAAATGATGGCGGTTCTATCATATTCAACGCATCAGTTAACGCATCATTAGGCGCCCCCGATAGCAGTGTATATGCAGCAAGCAAGGCAGCCCTGCTATCATTCACTAAAGTATTTGCCCGCGAATTAGCCTCCCGTAAAATCCGTGTTAACTCCGTATCACCAGGCCCGGTTGAAACCCCGCTTTATGGTAAACTTGGCTTAACTGAAGAACAGGTTAGCGGCTTTGGATCTGTTTTAAGCCAAAGGGTTTTGCTTAACCGTTTTGGCAAATCAGAAGAAATTGCAAATGCGGTAAGGTTCCTTGCTTCCGACGATGCCTCATTTATAACCGGTACCGAGCTTGTTGTTGATGGTGGCTTAACTGTTAATGCACTTATTTATTAAAAAAAAAATCAAAAATTTACACCTATTTGGAATGAATATTCCAAATAGGTTTTTGTATTATTACAATTTAAACTATGGCCAGGAATAAAGATTTTGACGAAGATGAACTGCTTGGCAAAGCCGTTGAGTTGTTTTGGGATAAAGGGTATCATGCAACATCTGCCCAGGATTTGGTAGATGAATTGGGTATTAGCCGCTCAAGTTTATACAATACCTATACTGATAAAAAAACGCTGTTTTCAAAGGCCTTACGGCAGTACCAGGGCAAAAATACCGGCGCTGTACTTACATTACTCAACAATACCGAAAACCCGGCAGAAGCCATTAAACAGGTTCTGTATGGTGTGATCCGCGAAAGCGAAGAAGACAAATTTACCAAAGGCTGTTTTATGGTAAATACAGCCATCGAATTATCCAGCCACGATAAAGAGATTGCAGAACTGGTTTCTCAAAACAACCAAAGTGTGGAAGATGCGCTAACCAGCGCTATAGAGAAAGGCCAGCACCAGGGGCAGTTTAAAACCGCCCTGCCCGCCCGGGCACTGGCAAGGTTTATTTTTAGTACTATAAGTGGTTTAAGGGTATCGGCCCGTAGTGGGGTCGGCAGCAATGTATTGGAAGATATAGTGCGCGTGGCTTTATCGGCTTTGTAAGGGTCGCGCTTAATGAATGCCATTAAAGGTAAGGAATTAAGGTCGATTTAATATCGAAGACCGAATGTCCAATATTGAATATGAAGGAAAAACTTCAGAGTTGGGCATTCGAAATTCAGTGTTCGATATTAATTACCCTTCTGTTTCTCTTACCTTGACGATGGCTGTTCTTCGGCTCCTGTATTGGGCAACACAAGCACAAATATTTGGAGGAGGCTAAATTACGCCAATACATCAGTTTAATGTTAACCATGTAAAAAATATAAAATATTTATTATCAGATATTTATAAATTTAAAATCCGAAATATGTTAAGTTATGTTAACCCAATTAGATGTGTTTGTCCTGATAGCTTTCTGCCTTCCGCCTTAAGCATTTAGCTTTATTACTACCTTTGCGCCGATGGATTATTTTAAGAAGCTGCTCGATCTGCTGAACAAAGAAAAAGAAGAAGACCGCAGCGCCTACCTCAAGCTTACCGAAAACACATCTGCTGCAGATCGTCGTGCGCAGGGCCTCACCTGGTACCCTATCGCCATCAGGAATACCGAACCCGGCCGGGGCGATTACATCAATGTAGAGGTGGAACGTACCACCCACCAGGATATTTCGCACCAGTTACGCTTTGGTGTACCCGCCGCCTTATTCAGCAATCACGATCCTCAAAAAGATCGTGTGGATGGCACTATTACCTACCAGGGCGGTAACAGGCTCAAAATTACCTTATATACCGACGAACTGCCCGATTGGGCCCGCGACGGCAAACTGGGCATCGACCTGCTATTTGATAATAACAGTTATGACGAAATGTTCAAGGCCATTAAACAAGCATCGGCCTTGGGCGAAAAACCGGAAGGCCGTTTGGTAAATATCCTCAGTGGCAAAACCTCCCCTGTTTTTGCTGATGCTGCCCAGCCATTAAATATTTCCCGTTTGAATACATCCCAACTGGCGGCAGTAAACAAAATAGTAACCGCGCAGGATCTGGCCATAATTCATGGGCCACCGGGCACCGGGAAAACCACCACACTGGTACAGGCTATTTGTTTGTTAGCTAAACAAACCCACAAACAAATTTTGGTGGTGGCCCCAAGCAATACCGCTGTTGACCTGCTGAGCGAAAAACTGGCCGACGAAGGTTTAAACGTATTAAGAATAGGCAACCCAAACCGGGTGTCCGAAAAACTGGTTTCGCTTACGCTGGATAGCAAAATGGCCGAACACGCTGATAATAAACTCATCCGTACGCTAAAAAAACAGGCCAGTGCCTATAAAGACATGGCGCACAAGTACAAGCGCAGCTTCGGCAAATCGGAACGCGACCAGCGCAAAGCCCTGTTTAACGAGGCGCACAAGATCATGAAAGATGTGGCCCTAACGGAGCAACACATTATTGACGACCTGGTGAGCAAAGCGCAGGTAATAACCGCCACTCTTGTTGGTTCCAACCACTACACCATCCGCGAAGTAAAATTTGAAACTGCGGTTATTGACGAAGCCGGCCAGGCCCTTGAACCTGCCTGCTGGATTCCTATCCTGAAAGCACAGAAAATAATTTTGGCCGGCGATCATTTGCAGCTGCCCCCTACCATTAAATCAAACGATGCTGCCCGTGCAGGCTTAAGCACTACTTTGTTAGAGAAATGCGTTGCCCTGCACCCCGAAGCTGTTGTTTTGTTGGATGAGCAATACCGGATGAACGAGTCCATCATGGGCTTTTCGTCCCGGGAGTTTTATGGCAATCAGTTAAAGGCTCATGCTTCCGTAGCAACACGATTATTGTTCAATGGCGATACGCCGGTTACTTTTATCGATACCGCCGGGGCCGGGTTTGAAGAGCAAGTAGCAGGCACCAGTACCTATAACCCGGATGAAGCAGCACTGCTCTTCAAACATCTAAACCGCCTGGTAACGGAGATTGACCCTACCGAAAAATTCCCATCGGTAGCCATTATATCGCCTTATAAAGAACAGATCAGGGTGCTGAATGAACAATTGCAGGCCAACCCGGAGCTGTTGCCTTATATCGATAATATCTCCGTTAATACCATCGACAGTTTCCAGGGGCAGGAACGCGATATGGTTTACATCAGCTTGGTGCGCAGCAATGCCAATGGCGAAATAGGGTTCCTCGCAGATATCCGCCGCATGAACGTAGCCATGACCCGCGCCCGTAAAAAACTGGTAGTTATAGGCGATAGCGCTACCCTAACCCGTTTACGGTTTTATGCTGATTTTGTGGAATATACCGAAAAGCTGGGCGGCTACCAAAGCGCCTGGGAGTATGTGTCAGATTAGCAGCCTGTCGTATATCGCCCTTAATCGGTCGGTTACACAGGTCATCGAATCAAATTACATACCGTAACTTTACCATAAAGAAAAAAGCTATTGATAAGCGATGATAAAGATTGCCCGCCCATATATTGAGGATGCACCCTCCTGGTACCCCTATTTTTTCGATTTAGCCAAAGGCGATGACCTCATTGAAGCATTGGAGGTTAACAAACAGCGAACAATTGACTTGATCAGGTCGATCTCATCATCAGCGGAAAATTACAGCTATGCCGGGGGTAAATGGACTATAAAGCAAGTGTTAATTCATCTCGCTGATGACGAGCGTTATTATGCCTACAAAGCTTTTTGCTGCTCGCGGCAGGTTGACGCATTATTAGAAGTGCCGCAGGGCAATGATTATAACAAAGATTTTAACGCGCAAAACCGCACCTTAACAGATATAGCCGAAGAACTGATAACCATAAGGGAAGCTACCATCAGCCTTTATAAACACATGACCGATGCCATGCTGGATTTCAAATTTGACAAACTGCCGGTTTATACCGCAAGAAGTGTGGGCTGGATGGTTGTTGGGCACAATGTTCACCATTGTAATATGTTGAAGGATATATATTTAAAATAGGAAAATGGTGATTATTTCCATAATTATATTTTTGCCGCTTTAATAAAAGTGATTACTTAAAGAGCAAACCAAGTTCATTCAGCAATTTATTAAAATAGCCAGGAACTTCCGGCAGCCGGCTGCCATACCATGAAAACATTTCGCCATCAACTAAAACAACTTTGGCTTTTGGCAACAACTGTTTAAATTCATCAATATGCTTTTGTCTGAACGGATATGGTTCGGATGATAAAAACACCACGTCGGGGTTTGCGGTAACCAAATCATTGGCTGATACTTCCGGGTATCGCTCCGCTTCAAAAACGTTATTCAGGGCACACATTTGCATCAGGCTATCAATATAAGTTTGCCTGCCTGCGACCATGTATGGTTTCCTCCATATAAAATAAGCTGCTTTGATGTTTAACGGGTGAAAAACAAGTGTATTAAAACGATGCCGGATTTCGCTGTTTAAAGCGTCTGCCTCCTGCTTTTTGCCAACAAGTTGACCAACACTTTGAATCATGCTGAAAGCCGTTTCTAGGTCATGAATATCACTGATCCAAACAGGGCAAATATACATCAGTGCCTCAATTTGGCTCCGTTCGTTCTCCTCTTTGTTGGCTATGATCAGTTCCGGTTGCAGGGATTTAATAAGCCCGATATCCAGTTGCTTAGTCCCCCCTACCTTTGTAACCGCCTTCACTTTCTGCTTTGGATGGATACAGAATTTAGTAATGCCTACAATTTCGGTGTCTAAACCTAAATAAAAAAGCAGCTCGGTTTGCGAGGGCACTACCGAAACTATGCGCTTTGGTATGGCAGGCAGATTAATTATGCGGTTTAACTGGTCGCAAAACCCGGCCATCTTAAAACGCGTTCTTCTCGCCTCTTAAAGCATTCCAGAACGTTAGGAAAACGATCTTCATATCTAACAGGAATGACCAGTTTTCAAGGTACCAAACATCGGCTTCAACACGTTCAAGCATTGCCTGGGTTGTTTGAGTTTCGCCCCGTAAGCCATTTATTTGTGCCCAACCTGTAATTCCAGGCTTTAAAAAGTGCCTTACCATAAAGGTGTCTATAAGCTGCGAATATTGTTGTGTATGGCTAATCATGTGCGGCCTCGGCCCTACTACAGACATATTACCCAATATCACGTTAAAAAACTGAGGCAGTTCGTCAAGGCTTGTTTTGCGGATGAAAGCACCCGTTTTGGTAATACGGGCATCGCCGCGGGTTGCTTGTTTCTTGTCAGAATCCTTGTTTACCCGCATACTGCGAAACTTATAACACTTAAATGGTTTATTATCCCTTCCCGAGCGCTCCTGCACAAAAAACACAGGGCCCCTGGATTCAAGTTTGATGAGAATAGCCAGGATAGGAAAAAGCCAGCTGAATACAAAAAAGATGATAAATAGCGAAAACAAAACATCAAACAACCGCTTAATAAACCGGTTAAGCATATTCTCCAACGGCTCGGGCCTTACCGATATAACCGGAATATGCCCAAAGCTTTGAATAAAAGTTGGCTTTTTTGCATAGTCATAATACTCTGGGATGAACTTAAACCTGATGAGATTTTTGTCGGCATCGAGCATTAATCTTTCAATTGTTGCCGCCTCCGAGTTAGGCAACGTACAAAAAATTTCGTCTACCTTGTTATTCAGCACGTAACTGATACAATCATCAGTACCACCCAAATAAAGGTGTTTATCATTTACCGTTTCAGGATTATCATCAAAAAAACCTATCAGATTATACCCGCGCTCCGGATTCTGTTTAAAAAAGCCATATAAATCAGTACCAATCCTACCTCCGCCAATAATAATCACCGCACGGGTATCTATCAATGATGCCCTGTCGCTTTTGCGTATTGTAAGGAATATAAGCTTCCACAAGCCAAGCAAAAACCCAAATAACGCAAGTGAGTAAAACAGGTACTCACGCGTAATAAAATATGCCTTGGTACCTATCAGTATAATTATGGTAAAGCAAATAAAACTTACAAACAGCATGTATGTTTTTATAACACCACGATAAGTTTTGATTGAATCTTTATTTAAAACATGTTCATACAACCCGGTAATATTGGCCGACAACAGCCATATTAAATTAAACACTAAAACAACGGGTAAATATTTCCTGTTATTTATCCAAAAAATGTATGACCTATCCTCGATAAAGTAAGAGATTACCATGCTCATATTAAGTATAATATAATCAATGGTAAGGTTCACTGCTTTAATAAAAGTAGCGTATCTGTGAATCATGTATTAGAGCTTGTTGAAGTATTTAACACCTGCTAAAATTAGCATATTTATTTATAAATAACAATGTGATAATTGGAAGTACAATCAGTTACAAATATGTTATTGCATGTGTGGCAAAATTAAAAATTAAGAAATTTATATCAAATCAAATATGTGTTTACCGTAACATTTTACAACTATCACATAGCAAAAACAACTTTGGCTAAACTATAACCGGCCATCAACTATACCTTTATCCAGTATTCCCTTTATATCATAAATAACTGATGAGGCTTCTTTTTTCAACCGGTTATAATCCAGACCGAAAAATTCCTTATGTGATACCGCTACTATTATAGCATCGTATCCACCCTTCAGCTCGTCAAAAGTTTTAATAGTTTTAACCCGGTACTCTAATTCAACCTCGGATGGATCTGCCCATGGATCGTAAATCTCATAACATGCTTCAAACTCACTTAAAACCTTTACAATATCAATTACACGGGTATTGCGTACGTCGGGGCAGTTTTCTTTAAAAGTGAACCCAAGCACCAGCACATTTGAGTTTTTAACCGGGATTTCCTTTTTCACCATCAGCTTGATAACTTCGAGGGCTACGTATGTGCCCATGCCATCGTTAAGCCGGCGGCCGGCCAGTATAATCTCGGGATGATAACCTACCTCCTGTGCTTTTTGGGCAAGATAATACGGATCAACTCCGGTACAATGACCACCAACAAGACCGGGTTTAAAATTCAGGAAATTCCATTTGGTACCGGCTGCTTCCAAAACAGCATGGGTATCAATACCCATTATCTGAAATATTTTGGCCAGTTCATTTACAAATGCAATATTAATATCGCGTTGCGAGTTTTCAATTACTTTACAGGCTTCGGCAACTTTAATACTCGGGGCTTTGTGAGTCCCCGCCGTAACAATTGCCTGATAAAGGTTATCAATAAAATTAGCGGCCTGGGGCGTTGAGCCGGATGTGACCTTCAAAATATTAGTAAGGGTATGCACTTTATCCCCTGGATTGATCCGCTCAGGCGAATACCCTGCGTAAAAATCAACGTTGAACTTAAGCTCCGATATCCGTTCAAGTATGGGTACACATATATCCTCAGTAACTCCAGGGTAAACTGTCGATTCATAGATCACTACGTCGCCCACTTTAAGTACAGAGGCAACTGATTCACTTGCTTTTTTTATCAGGTCAAGATCGGGCCGGTTATGCTGATCTGTGGGTGTAGGTACTGAAATTATATATACATTACAATCTGCTATATCCTGAATATCCGAAGTAAATACGAGCCCGTTGCCAGCGCCGCCTGATAAAACCGATCCCAATACTTCGGCATCAGTTTCCAGCGTACGGTCAAAAGCATTATTTAACTCATCAACCCTACTTTTTTTTATATCAAATCCTTTTACCGGGAATTTTTTTGCAAACTCAACGGCCAGGGGCAATCCCACATATCCCAGTCCTATTATTGCAATGCGGGTAGTTTCCGGGGCGTTAAATTGTTGCTGGATTTGATTTGACAGATGATCAAACATGTTTAAACGAGGGTAGATATTTGCAAATATATATTATTTTTTGTGTTGATAAACCATATTATTGACTGTAGATCTGATATACGCCCGCGACAGACCTGTTAGCCGCCGACCCCACAAGCAAGGTGGTAATTTTCTTGTCGATCATCAATTGCTCGGCATAACCTGCAAACTCCTCACCATCAATAATAAGCGGATTGGCCGTCATTATTTCCAAAACACTTAGGGTCGATGGGTCCGGGTGTTTCAATAAAGCGCGCCGCAAATCACCATCGGTAATAACACCTTTAATATTATTCGCCTCGCCAACTATCACCATCCCCAGCCGCCCGGCCGACATGTTGAGTAATAACTCTGTGAACGACGCACCTTCATGTATAAAAGGCAATTTATCGGTACGCATTATATCTTTTACCTTAACTAACAATTTTCGGCCAAGGCTACCGCCGGGGTGGAATCGGGCAAAATCATGCTGCTTAAATCCGCGCGACTCCATCAAAGCAATGGCAAGCGCATCGCCCATTACCAAGGCCGCAGTAGTTGATGATGTTGGCGCCAATTCAAGCGGACAAGCCTCGCGCGCGATTTTTATATTTAAATGATGATGGCTGTTTTTAGCAACAGTAGAATTTACATTACCCGTTACTCCAATAACCAGATTATTGTTCCATTTTAAGAAAGGGATTATGCGTAGTACTTCATCGGTTTCACCCGAATAGGAAATCAGCATAACAGTATCGTTGGGGCCAACCATCCCAAGATCGCCGTGAAAAGCCTCGCCCGGATGTAAAAAAAAGCTTGGTGTACCAGTGCTGGCAAGCGTGGCAGCAATTTTTTTTCCTATAAGGCCGGATTTACCGATACCAATAACTACTACCTTACCGGTACAATTTAATACGGCCTCAACGGTTTTAGTAAATTCGTCATCAATTAACCCCGCCACGTGCTTCAGCGATTCTATTTCGATGTCAAAAACTCTTTTGGCAATATCCTTCATTAATATTATACGTTTTACGTTTTTAATGGTAGTTCACGTACTACTTACAACGTAATACGTAAAACACCAACACTATACAAGCGAACCTATCAACGCATCCAAATCATGTAACTTCAGCATGTTAGGGCCATCGCTAAGTGCGTTATCCGGATCGGGATGGGTTTCAATAAAATAGCCATCGGCGCCAAAAGCCTTTGCCGCTAAGGCCATCATAGGCACAAAAGTACGGTCGCCGCCGGTTTTGCCACCTGCTCCCCCTGGTCGTTGTACCGAATGGGTACAATCCATGCAAACCGGGTGCCCAAAAGCCTTCATGTCATATATGTTCCTGAAATCAACAGCAAGGTTATTGTAACCATACATATTACCACGCTCAGTTAGTATGACTTTGGTATTACCAGCCTCCAACACCTTTTGCGCAGGATAAAACATATCAGCTCCCGACAGGAACTGCGCTTTTTTTACATTTACTATTTTACCGGTCTCGGCTGCTGCTACCAAAAGATCGGTTTGACGGCATAAAAACGCCGGAATTTGTAACACGTCAACCACCTCAGCAGCTACAGCCGCCTGAAAGGGTTCGTGAATATCGGTAATAACGGGCAAACCAAATTTTTCTTTAACATTCTGAAGCATTTCCATCCCCTTCCCTATGCCCGGGCCGCGGTACGAGTGAATGGATGTCCGGTTAGCTTTATCAAAAGATGATTTGAAAATCACAGGGACGTTATACTTTTGGCCAACTTCGGCAACCTTTTCAGCAACAGTGTATAACAGCTCCTGGTTTTCCATTACACATGGGCCTAATATAAAAAACGGCTTCTGCCGCATCTGCTCAAATAACATATTATGTAGGTTATACGGCAAAGATAATGATAAGCGCGAACTTCACGAATGAAACTAATAGGCACGAATATACAGGCAGGAATATATCATTTGTTTATAATCTTGAACCTGTCCGGTGTCCTGTTGTGAAATTAGTATCAATTAACATTCGTGAAATTCGACATAATTGGTGAAATTCGTGGTTATATGGATTATTTTGAATTTTATGGCATACCCGAATCATTTAACGTTGAACCGGCAAAGCTTAAAAAGAAGTTTTACGAACTAAGCAAACTATATCACCCCGATTTTTATGCGGGCGAAGATGAGGCAAAACAGCAGGAAATACTGGAACTATCTACCCTAAATAACAAAGCTTACCAGGTATTAAATGATCCGGCACGCAGGATGGAGTACATTTTAAAGCTGCATGACCTGGTATCTGAGGGGGCAAAACCACAATTACCTGCAGATTTTTTAATGGAAATGATGGATATTAACGAACGCCTGATGGAAGTTGACAATGCCACAGAATTAGCTTCCATAACAGCGGAAGTGCTTGCTTTTGAGGCCGATATTAATGAAAGCCTAAATAAGCTAACAGCCGATTATACCCAACTTGACCATACCGCGCAGGAACAACGCCGCATAAAAATTGCAAATATTTACTATAGACAAAAATATCTGTTGCGAATTAAAGAGAGTTTAGATACATTTGCAGCCCGCCTGTAAAAGATCACAGATCAATATAACAGAGCATGCCCAGCTGGCGGAATTGGTAGACGCGCTGGTCTCAAACACCTGTGGGAAACCGTGCCGGTTCGACTCCGGCGCTGGGTACAAAGCCTCGATACCATGGTATCGGGGCTTTGTTGTTTTTAGGCTTGCATTATTACCCTCCCTTTTTGGAAATAATAGGTGAGTTTTTTTTCAAAATCTTAATCAGGCAAATCAGAAGCGCCTAAAGACCGATGTATTAATTACAAGATTAGCTATACGGGTCAATTTTATTTTAGCAAACCTGAGACGAACCTGCACAGAGTTGAGTCTTTTCGTTTTTCAATAGTGGAAAAGTAATTATTGAATATTTATAAGCAGCGCTCGTTTCAAGATCTTACGATTGATATACGTTCAACAGTAACGGCTTTCCGTTTAAAGTACGCGATAGATGCGCTTGTTGGAAACAACCGGTTCACCGATATACAAGAAAGCATTCGCCGTATCACCCCAAAAGTTTTAGCCAAAGAACTGAAAGACCTGGAACAGCAACGTGTGATTACCGGGACCGTGATCGATGGCTGCCCGGTGAAGGTTACCTATCAATTGAGTGAATATGCCGATACCCTGGCGCCCCTTATCTATTCCCTTAAAGACCGGGGATTAAAAACACCAGAAGAAAGTGACGGAACGGGAATAATAGTTGATTAAATCATCCCTTCTTGTGGTGACGATCAGCAACGTGTGAACTTCAACGCCCACCCTTTTCTGTTTTAAATGTCAGTTTTTAAAATGATGCATAATGTTTTTTGTTTTACTGAACAGTGTTCAATAAGTTTGTACCGGTTTTAAATTAATCCAGGCAATTATGAAAAAAGCATTGATCACAGGTGCCAGCGGAGGCATCGGGCTCGAAACAGCCCGGCAGCTGGCTCAACAGAATTACCAGGTTACCCTGGTAGCCCGTAACAGGGACCGCCTCGAAAAGGCATTAAGCGGTTTAAGCGGCAGCGGCCATACCATCCTGGTTGCTGATCTGAACAACAAAGAAGACCTGCAAAAGCTGGCGGCACATCTCAGCGCTGAAAAGTACGACGTGCTCATCAACAACGCGGGTAACGGTACTTACGGAAAATTTACTGATATCCCGCTGGAAGACCAGCTGGCCACGATGCAGCTCAATATGCAAGCTTTGGTAACTTTGTCTTATAGCTTTTTACAGAAAGCTGTCAAAGGAGATGCGCTCGTCAATATCGGTTCGCTGCTGGCCCATTCTTCTCTACCGGGCGGTGCGGTGTATGCAGGCACCAAGAGTTTTGTCGCTAATTTCTCAGAATCATTGTGGTGCGAATTCAAGCCTAAAGGTATTTATGTGACGGGCTTTAATCCTGGCGCCGCAAACTCCGATTTCCATGCAAACGCAGGTGGGCATACCAGTGATTTCCCAAAGTTTGTAATGTCTTCTGTTGAGGATGTTGCCAGGGAACTCGTGAAAGCGCTACAAAAAAGACAGAAGCCAAGAGTGATGCAAGGTTGGAAAAATCGTTTGATGCTATTCGGTTTCAGGTTTTTACCCAGAGTTGCTGCGGTGAACATTATGAGCAAGATCAGCCCCGGCATGCAGAATTAAGCAAAAACACCCATCCGAAATTTGGCTACACGGACGGCGATCTTATATTTGTATCTTATCATTATCTAAAAATGGGCATAGCAGAAAGAAAATTAAAAGAGAAACAGGAAATGCACAAACGCATCCTTAACGGTGCACGTAAGATATTTTTAGAAAAGGGCTATGAAAAAACCAGCATGCGCAATATCGCCGCTGAGATTAGTTACAGCCAGGGCTCGCTTTATTTCTATTTCAAAGACAAGAGTGAGATCTTCCACGAATTACATAAGGAGGGCTTTCGCCTGTTGTTGAACCAGTTGAAAGTGCTGGACAAAGTTGGCGACCCTTTTGAGCGGTTAAAAGCATCCGGGCGCGTGTTTATTCAATTTGCCCAGGATAATAAAGATTATTATAACCTGATGTTCATTGTTGACGAACCGGTTAAAGATTCCCTGTCCGAGGGATTCCAGATCGCCGAAGAAGCGATCAGGTATATGCAGGGAATGGTACAGGAATGTCAGCAGAAAGGCAAGTTCGTAAATATGGACACAGAATATTTTACTTTCCTGATCATCTCTGTAGTACACGGCATCTGTGCGCTTTTTTGCAAACACCGCAATACAAGCTTTGTTGGCAAAACAAATGAACAACTCATGCAAAACGGGTACGAGTCTTTTGTGGCGTTGCTTGAAAAAAGTTAGCCCTTTTTTTTAATATACTATTGAACAGTGTTTAAAATTAAAACGATGATTTAAAATGAAATTCAAAAGTCAAACATTTTACCAACTTTTGCTTTTGTCGTCAGCCTTACTGGCTGCACCCTTTGCAAAAGCGCAGGGCAAGCTGGATGAGTATATCCGGCAGGGCCTTGCCTCAAATGAAAGCATCAGGCAGCAGAACTTCGTGCTCGAAAAAAATATTTACGCGCTTAAGGAAGCGAAAAGCATGTTTCTGCCCGATGTTACTTTTTCGACTACCTACACAAAGGCTGATGGCGGCCGTACGATAGATTTCCCTACCGGCGACCTTTTTAACGGAGTTTATTCCACGCTGAATAAATTGACCGGTAGCAATGCCTTTCCGCAGTTGCAAAATCAGCGGATACAGCTTAATCCGGATAATTTTTATGATGCTAAGTTTCGCACCACACTCCCTATTCTGAATGCGGAACTGATTTATAATAAGCGGATCAAAAGGCAGCAGGTAGATCTGCAAAAGGCCGAGATATTGCTCTATAAACGCGAACTGGTCAAAGAAATCAAAACAGCCTATTACAATTACCAGAAAGCCGTTTATGCTACCGGCATCTATGAATCTTCACTCCGGTTGGTTGAAGAAGGTCAAAGGATCAATACGAAGCTGTATGACAACAGTAAGGTTAACCGTACCGTTGTGCTCAGGAGTCAGAATGAAGTATCCAGAATCAATGCTTCGCTTATTGAGGCACAGAAAACAGCGGAATCAGCCGGCTACTATTTTAACTTCCTGCTTAACCGGCCGCTGACAGACAGCATACTTTCAGACGATATTAAAACACTGCCTGCAAGGGAACAAAGCCCGGGTAACAATGTTGATGGCAGGGAGGAATTATCCAAACTAAGGATAGCAAAAGATATCAATGGCAACCTGACTGGGCTGGCCAGATCCTATATCGTCCCCAAGTTAGGAACCTTTATCGATCTGGGTTCGCAAGCTTTTGACTGGAAGTTTAACAGTAACAGCCGTTACTATCTGTTCGGGGTTTCCCTGGAATGGAACCTGTTCTCTTCCGGCAAAAACAATTACCGGGTCAAGCAGGCGCTTGCCGACCGCGAGGCCCTGGCATCACAGACCGATTACGTGCAGCAGCAATTGCTTACCGAACTTAAAGTTCGCCAGGCTGGTATGCAAAGCGCCATTGCGCAATACCAGGCCGCACAATCCCAATTAAAAACCAGCCAGACCTATTACGGGGATATGCTGAAGTTATACAAACAGGGAACAGCCATTTATATCGAACTGCTGGATGCCCAGAACCAATGGATCGATGCCCAGCTTCACGCCAATATTGCCCTTTACGACACCTGGATTGCAGACGCCGCTATAGAACGCGCCAATGCCAGTTTCACCATTCAATAAAAATAAGATCATGAAACCATTATGAGCAACCCTTAAAAGACAATATAAATAAGCTCATGATCGATTCATCTCCATTAAAAAACAAATTAAAACGATGAAAAACTTACAATTATTCAGCATTATCATAGCAGCGTTAATCTCAATGGCTTCCTGCAAAGCAAAACACAGGGAAGGTAATCCAATTGGAGAACCGGATATCATACCCGTTAAAACCGCATCAGTATCTACATTAGGCGTACCCGACCAGATCACCGCTACAGGCCTGGTCAGTACGGAGGATGAAGCCAAATATGCCTTTAAAATAGGCGGCGTAATCAACCGTATCCTGGTACAGGAAGGCCAGTTCTTTAAACAGGGGCAATTGCTGGCCACGCTCAATTCTACCGAAATTTCAGCTGGATTAGCCCAGTCCAGCTTAGGTGTAGAAAAAGCGCAGCGTGACTATAGCCGGGCACTAAATCTTTACAAAGACAGTGTTTACACTTTGGAACAATTGCAGAATACTAAAACCGCTTTGGATGTTGCAAAAAAAGCCAGGGAAGCAACAGCCTTCAACGAGCGCTACTCTAAAATATATGCCGCATCTGATGGTTTTGTAAGCAAGAAAACAGCCAATGAAGGCGAGGTTATCGCCGGGGGTATACCGGTACTGCTGACCAACTCTACCGAACAGCAAAACAGTTATTCACTTAAAATTGGCGTGACTGACCGCGAATGGGCCATCATCAGGCCCGGACAAACCGCTAAAGTAACGCTCGACGGCTATGCCGGTCAAACCTTTGATGCTACCGTGTTCCGCAAGTCGCAGGCGGCCGATCGGGAGCTGGGTTCGTTCCAGATAGAACTGAAACTGCAATTAAACGGCGTAAAACCCGCGGTTGGTATGTTTGGTAAAGCGGAGATAGCCACCCACCAGGATAAAAGCGTGATGATTATCCCATACGGATCACTGGTAGAAGCTGACGGCAATAAAGGTTTCGTATTTACCACCATAGGCGCAACCAGGGTAAAAAGAGTACCGGTTACCATTCTGAAGTTTGACAACGAAAATGTTTATCTGAAGGATAAACTGGAAGGTATAGACCAGATCGTGGTCTCCAACAGCGCTTATCTCAACGAACAATCTTTCATTAAAATCATCAAGTAAGGCCATGAAGATCACAAATTTTGCCGTTAAGAACTATCAGTTCACCCTGATCATATTCCTTTTGGTGGCAGTTGTAGGCTTACTCACGCTGTTTACCATGCCCCGTTCGGAAGATCCGACAAACCATCCGCCGCAATACATCATCACGGTGATTTACCCTGGAACCAGTCCAAAGGATATGGAAGAGCAGGTAGTAAAACCCATCGAAAACAAGATCTATGGACTTGAAAACATTGAAAAGATCCTGACAACCGTAGAGGACGGTGTAGCGGTTATCCAGCCCAAGTTTAAATATGGCGTAGATGTGGACAACAAATACCAGGAAATCTCCACGGAGATCAATGCGCTAAAGAACAGTGAACTTCCTAAAGATATCTATCTGATCAAAACAGAAAAAGTATCCTCATCAGACGTAAAAATTTTGCAGGTTGCGCTCGTGTCAGATAACGCTTCCGGTAAATTGCTGCGGGATAAAGCAGACATCCTGAAAACACAATTAGAAAAGATCACCAATTTAAAGGAGGTAAAGTATTTCGGTATGCCCGAACAGGAGATCCGGATCGATATGCAACTCAATAAACTGGCGCAATTGAAAATACCGCTTAATGTGGTCATCGGCAGTTTGCAAAGCGAAGCCGCGGATATCCCCGGGGGAAGTATCAACCTGGACAGCAAGGTATTTAATGTTAAAACCAGCGGCAAGTTCAAGAGTGTCGATGATGTTGCCAATACGGTTATCTATAATGCTAATGGCAAAATCATTTACCTGAAAGATGTGGCCGACGTAGGTTATAAGGACGGCACGATAGACCATATTACCCGTTTAAACGGGCACCGTTGTGTACTGGTTACGGCGGCAATGAAAGGCAATGTAAATATTGCCAGCGTTCAGAAAGAGTTTTTACCGACTCTGGATGAGTTTAACAAAAGCCTGCCTGAAAACATTCGCATGGTCAAAAACTTCGATCAGGCCGATATGGTATCCAGGCGTTTGGGCCACCTTGGTTTTGACTTTGGGTTAGCCATCGTTCTGGTCGTCGTCACTCTGCTGCCATTGGGGTTCAGGGCATCGCTGATCGTGATGATCTCCATCCCGCTTTCTTTGGGCCTGGGGCTTATCGCCTTGAATTTCTTAGGGTATTCTTTAAATCAACTCAGTATTGTTGGGCTTGTGGTAGCATTAGGGCTGCTGGTAGACGACAGTATTGTTGTAGTAGAGAATATTGAGCGCTGGCTCAGGGAAGGGCACTCCCGCATGGATGCTGTCCTGAAAGGGACAAAACAGATTGGTGTGGCAGTTGTAGGTTGTACAGCTACCCTGGTTATCGCATTTTTACCGCTTGCCTTTTTACCTGATGCGGCCGGTGAATTTATCCGCAGCCTGCCGGTGGCTGTTATGACCAGTGTGCTGTCGTCTATGATCGTAGCTTTAACACTTGTACCTTTTTTGGGCAGCCGTATGTTAAAAACGCATACCCATGGCGAAGGTAATTTCTTCTTGAAGCATTTGCAAAGGTTTTTGACCCGCTCTTATGCCCGGGTGATGCCGCTTGCCTTGAAATGGCCTAAAGTTACTATCGGGATATCGTTAGCCCTGAGCGGACTTGCTTTTTTTCTGTTCACTATTACCGGGTTCAAGCTTTTCCCAACTTCGGAAAAACCGATGTTCCTGATCAATATTAAATTACCCCTCCAGGCAGATATCCCGGAAAGCGACCGGGTGACAAAACTGGTAGAAGGTGAACTTAAGAAACACAAAGAGATTGTTTTTTATACATCGAATGTGGGCAAAGGTAATCCGCAAATTTACTACAACGTGCACCAGCAGGATGTAAAGCCTGATTTTGTCCAAGTATTTGTTCAACTGGATGAAGAGGCCAGCCCCGGTGAAAAGACCGAACTGATCAAGCAACTGAGAATGAAGTTCAACGACTTTCCCTATGCAAGGATCGAAGTGAAAGACTTTGAACAGGGAACGCCGATCGAAGCGAATATCGTAGTAAGGGTATTTGGAGAAAACCAGGATACCATACGATCCCTTTCTTTTAAAGTCGAAGAAATTCTGAAAAAGCATCCCGGTACATTTTATGTCAATAATGAGCTGAATGTTTATAAATCAGATGTCAAAATAAAGATCGATAAAGAGAAGGCCCGTACCTTAGGCGTGCTGACCAGTGATGTGGACAAAGTGATCCGTATGGCGGTGGCGGGACTAACTGTCGGGGACTATATCGATGACCGGGGTGATTCGCGCAACGTGGTGATCACGCTTCCAAGAGACAAGTTCTCTAACCTCGATGCTTTAAAAAACCTGTATGTCAACAATGTGCAGGGCACGCCGGTACTGGTTGATCAGATCGCCACTATTTCGTTTGAAATGTCGCCCACGGCCATCAACCATTTTAATAAATCACGCTTTGCGAAGGTGACTTCCCTGACCAAAGAGCACGTCCTGGCGAACGACGTCCTGAAGGATATCGTTCCGCAGCTGAACAAGCTAAAAATGCCGCCGGGTTATTATTACAAACTTTCCGGAGAAGCGGAGTCTGAAGGTGATGCGCTGGGCGGTAACTTTCTGTCTGTGATCATACTCAGCACATTCCTTTTCATTGGTGTGCTACTCCTTCAATTCAAAACCTTTAAAGGAATTATTATCGTGCTTTCGATCATACCATTAGGCATACTTGGCGGGGTGGTTCTGTTACTGATGACAGGCAACCCGATGTCGCTTGTGTCTATCATCGGATTCATCGGTTTATCAGGGATACAGGTTAAAAACTCATTGTTATTGGTTGATTTTACTAACCACTTGCGCCTGGAAGGACACAGCATAGATGAAGCCATCAACATGGCCGGCGAAACGCGCTTTCTGCCCGTTGTATTGACTTCGATAACAGCAATCTGTGGTTTACTTCCAATCGCTTTGAACCCTAACCCGCTCATAGCCCCGTTGGCGATTGTTTTGATTGGTGGACTGATTAGTTCTACCATCCTCTCACGGATAGTGACTCCGGTAATGTATAAATTAATACCTCCACATTTGGAAAATGATGAGGAAAAAGCTTAGTTAATTAGTCCAATTTACAACATCCATAGCAAGCATTTACAACAAAAAAATGCACAGTGAAAATGCCTGCTATGGATATTTTTATCATTCTATATAATTCAGCTTGATCAATGGCAACCAATTATCTCCATAAATCTTTGGCAATGAATTTCTTTTACTTTATCACCCTGATCCTCTCCCATCGTAATACTAAGGCCTAACTGCCCAGGCCAGGCCGTCTGCCCCCGGAATATCAATATAACCTGTCACTTTTAGCGCTGTGAGATCGACCACCGCCACGTAATTGTCGCCCGTACAACCGATAAATGCCCGTGATCCGTCATCGTCTACCAGGATGCCGGCTGCTCCATGGCCGGTACTGATGCGTTTCAACTCTTTGTGCGATGCCACATCATAAATAAACAGATCGCCGGTCCTGAGGCTTGTAATTAATACCCGCTTACCATCTGGTGTAAACTTGAGCCGATTGGCGCCGACAACCTTTGCGTCGATGTTGCCGGTTACCTTTTTGGCGGCGATGTCGATAATGGAAATGGCACCATCATTAGCACCTGCCGTCCACAATTCACGGCCATCGGGCGAGACATCAAAACCTTCAGACCCTACCGCAACAGGAATAACAGTTTGCACCCAATCCTGGCGTGCCGGAGGTGCAAATCCTGTTGGGGAGGCGACGGGTTTGAGCAGACTATCTACCAAAATGCTTACCGTCCCTGCCGACACGTTTGTTGTGTAAACCTTTTTTCCGTCGCTGGTTACATAAATCATATGTGTCCGGTCCTGGCCTGTTCCCATGACCCAGTCGAGTTTGGTTATCGCCGGATCATATCGACCAACTGCCTTTGATCCCTCCGCTGTGAACCACACCTTATCGTTGGCGAACGTTAGTCCGTGTGGCCCCATTAGTGGCCTGGTATCAATTGCAGGTAAAGGCTTTTGTGCTACCAGGTCAACCACACTAAGCTCGTGCAAACTGCCGCCGCCGTAAATAGAAACATAAGCGACCTTTCCATCAGTTGATGCAATAACCTCATGAGGATCGGAGCCCACAGGTACACGGGCGATAATCTTTAGTGTAACGGGGTCAATGATCGCCAGAATATGATCGGTTTTTGAAAGCGCAAGCAGGAAACGCGCCGGCGTAGTCTGCGCGGCGCATCCTGTTGCCGCAAAAATCAACAATGTACATAAAACGTTTATAACAACTAATTTGGCCAGATTAAACTTTGTGGCTTTAAAAATTGAGTTACACAGGAACTTGTTCATATATGACGATGAATTAAAAGAAACTGTAATAAATTTTGTTTATACGCTGGCATCAAAGTCAATCATTAGAAATGATCTTCCCGAAAACAAATATACAGAACTCAAACCGGGCTTTCTGCAAAGGCGGCAGGTGAATCGACGATCAGCTGAAGACTACCGACCATTGGTTGCTTTTAACAGATGAACTACCATAATTAAACACAAAATAAGATAGATATAAAAGGGGCCCCAACGCCGAAAACATTCCCGGCGTATTGCAAGAAAGCCCTCCTGATTATTCAGGAAGGCTTTCTTACTTGTTAGTATCCTTTATTTGGCAGGAGTTATAATAATATTCCTGTAATCAATCGGTCCGTGATCCCCCTGGATCAATATCGGGCCAGGTTCGCCTTCCTGGCTATTTATAGCGCCGCCGGTTATCCCGGGGATTATCTGGTCGCATATTACCGTTTTCCCATTAGCTACGATAGTTACCATTCTGCCAACCAGCGTAACGTCATACGATTGCCAGTCACCGGGGTTTTTCGCCATCATTTTATTTGGCGGCAGAAAACCATAGATCGAGCTGAACTGGTTGTTAATAGGCTCAGGGTCGCCGCTTTTGGTATCAATCACCTGCAATTCATACCGGCCCCTCAGGTAAACGCCACTGTTGCTTCCCTGCGGATACCTGAATTCAATATGGAGTTTAAAATCGGTAAAAGTTTTATCAGTTATCAGGTTAGCTCCCGAATGCGGGCTTCTCAAAATTCCACCCTCCGCTATCCATTGATTCTTGCCATCTGTATGCCAGCCCTTAACGCTTTTTCCGTTAAACAATTTCACAGGCGCACCCCAAACCGGGCTTTTAGTTCTCACAAGCAATGGGGCACGTACACCAGTAAACTCATAAGAAGCACCGTCGGTGTAAACCATGGTACCTGTCAGTTTATCGCCGCTAACTTCAAATTGAAAATCCATATTCCGGGTTCCTTCTTCCCATTGCGGGGGAATAGAAAAGCTGTATTTTCCATTATCCGGTTTAACTTCCGAAATCGGGCGCGCGCTTCCAAAGGCATACACAAAGCGACCGATTAAAGTATGGGTACCGGATTTTTGCACCTCCAGCCATGATGGCAGGCTTTTACCGCCTTTGGTGATGGTGATATCCCATCTGCCTATCACATCAGGGTCTTTCGATGGCCCGATTTCTCCGGCTGATACTTTTAAGACCGGGAACGCAAATAACATTAGCATTACTTGTAGCCGAAGGAAACGGCAAAGTGGACTATTACCCATTATTAATAAATTTTTCATGTTTTATTTTAAGCATTTATTGGTTAAAGTATTTGAGACTACAGGTTGAAAGGTAGCTTTTATTTTTCTTTATCCAAAAAATTATCCGGCTAACTGCCTTTATTAAATAGCTGTTTAATTTAATTGGGATTACTTAAATAACCGTCAATCAAGGATCTATAATAAAACTGACCACGTGGCTCACCAAATGGATACTAATTGAAAAACGGGTTGTTTTTTACTTATTTTAGGTACTATGCATAACCAATAAAGTGTGTGTACCACCTGATAATGAAACACCCTGTCGCACCCTGGTACGGGCTGGTACACCATTGAAAAATGCCGGCAGCAAACACTGTTTTAAACCTAATCGGCTGCCAACCATTTATCATCCCGAAAAAATTGTACGGCAATGGTATCCTGAAGGTAAATCAGATGATTTTGTAGTTACCATAAAATACGCCCCGATAAACAAGTCACATTTGCCGAAATTGAGCACACCAACATTCCCGATGAGGATTTTGACGATATAACCGATGGCTGGACCCATAGCTACTTTGGCGGATTAATAGATTTTTTTGAAGGCGAGTGAGAGCCTGAGGTTAAAACGTAAAAAGCGATGGTTTATAGCCATCGCTTTTTACGTTTTAAATAAGTCCCTTTAATTTCCCCGGAACTTTAATAGATTTTGTTGTCGTTATATCTCTACCGCCGGGTGAACAAACACCTTCGATTTAATATCGGCACCGGCTTTACCAAGCGTAGCAGCTACAGAGCAATATTTGTTTAATGATAATTCAACCGCGCGGGCTGCTTTATCTTCATCAATATCGCCATACAAGTGAAATTCAACTTCGATATCCTGCCATAACGAAGGTTCTTTGCCGGCTTCGCGTTCGCCGTTAACTACCATTTTATAGTCCTTTACTTCCTGGCGTTGTTTTTTTAAAATGCTGATAACATCAATTGCCGAGCAGCCTGCAAGGCCCATTAACAGCATTTGCATCGGGCGTATCCCAAAATCTTCGCCACCACTTTCGGGGCTGCTATCCATTTTTACTGTGTGACCAATGGAATCCACGGCCTCAAAGCCGAAATCGCCATGCACACGTTTAAGTTCTATTGTGGCCATAGTATTAAATTTATGATGATGCTAAGTTAGGTAATTGTTGGCGTTTGCAAATAATAGCTGATGATTGTTTACGCTGTTATTACCAAAAAAGTTTTAAGCCAATGATTTCCTGTCCTTTACCGGAATAACCAATTTTAAACCAGACCAAATCTCGTCCACGGCACAAACTTTTATATCAACCAGCCCTATTTTAAGTGCGAAATTGCGGATTACGTCTTCAGTAATATCGGTAACCACTTTTGATGCTTTTTTGGGCCACGACACCCAGATCATGCCATCGGGTTTTATTTGCTTCATCAATTGCGGCAAATTAATTAAAAACTCGTCCTGGCTTTTTGTGAAAAAATGGATAAGATCTTTTTTAACACCGGCATCATCCACAAAGTAAACTTCGGCCGGCATGTCGGTAAATAACTGCAAATAATAATCGGGGGCGTTAATCAGCATTACTGTTGCCGAAGCCTTTATGCCCAGCTTTTTTGCCAACGGTGTACCGGAGTATCCTGCCATATAATTAAATAGTTTTTAAATGATGCATTAAATGTTCAACATAATCATTAGCCAGCCATTCAACAGTTTGAAGGTTGGGTTCGCCTTTGCTGTTATCGCAACGGGCGGTCAGCCTATCTGCCGGGTAATTTTCCCAAACCCTTATTATTTGCCTGTTAAGCAAAATCCATAGATCAAGCAGTTCTTTAGTATCAACATCCTGGTAATGTTGTACAGCAACATAAATATCCTGCTCATAAACCAGTTTAAAGTTCTCCTCGTAAGTGCAGCGTACAAAGCGCTGCAGGTTTATCTGGGCACTGTCAATCAGGTGGCCAATGACCTCTTTTTTTGACCATTTACCGGGTGCGGGTTTTAAATCCCAATTATCATCGGGTGACCTGGTTTGCAAAAAATCGGTTATAGCGGTGTTTAAAATGGCCGAAGTAGTGGTCATGGTGTTGTTTTTTTAATACATGGGGAGAGAATCAAGAGTCAAGAATCAAGACAAAAACTATAAAGGCTAATTTAGGATTAATTTTAATGAAGAAACAGCTTCGATCCTATTCTTAGCCAATTCGCGCTATCTTAATTCTTGACTCTTGACTCTATCTTCCCACTGTCCAAGTTAAGTATTATTTCATATTGAAATACAAAACCATTAACTTCAAAGCCTTAAAGACACGTATGGCTCTTAATTATATCTGGATAGCATTTTTTTTGATCGCTTTTGTTGTAGCACTCATCAAGCTTATTTTTTTTGGCGACGTAGAGGCTTTTAAATTGCTTGTCGACGGTATTTTCAATTCGTCAAAATCATCGGTAATGGATATTGCTTTACCATTGATTGGCGCTATGGCTTTTTGGCTGGGTATATTAAATGTGGGCGAAAAGGCAGGCGCCATAAATTTTCTATCGCGCCTGGTAGGTCCGTTTTTTAGCCGCCTGTTTCCTGATGTACCTAAAAAGCACCCGGCCGTTGGTCAAATGCTCATGAACTTCTCGGCCAATTTACTTGGGCTTGATAATGCGGCCACCCCGCTGGGTTTAAAAGCTATGGGGAGCCTGCAGGAGTTAAATAAAGATAAGGAATCGGCTTCAAACGCGCAGATCATGTTCCTGGTGCTGCATACTTCGGGCCTGCAAATGTTGCCGGTTACTATCATAGCGCAACGTGCCATTTTAAATGCCAAAGATCCTGCAGATATATTTTTACCATGCGTTATAGCAACCTACGTAGCAACGGTTGTTGGTTTATTAATTGTAGCTATAAAACAAAAGATAAACCTTTGGGATAAGGTTATCATTGCCTGGCTGGGCGGGGTAACCGCTTTTATTACGATAGTGGTATGGTATTTTACAAAGTACTTAACTAACGAAGAAATAAGCGTAGTATCTAAAGTAGTTAGTAACTTTTTATTGTTTTTTATCCCGGTAGTATTTATCGTAGGCGGATTGATAAAAAAAATAAATGTATTTGATGTTTTTGTAGAAGGAGCAAAAAGTGGATTTGAAACGTCGGTAAAGATAATCCCTTACCTGGTGGCAATGTTAGTAGGTATTAGCGTGTTCCGTAGTTGCGGTGCACTGGATTATATGAACGAGGGTTTGCGTTGGGTTTGTATAAAGGCCAACCTTGATACCAGGTTTGTAGATGCTATGCCCGTAGCCTACATGAAACCACTCAGCGGATCTGGTTCAAAAGCAATGATGATAGATGTAATGAAAACCTTTGGCCCCGATAGTTTTGCAGGTCGACTGGGTAGTGTATTCAACGGTTCGGCCGATACTACATTTTATATAGTTGCCTTATATTTTGGTACCGTGGGGATAAAAAAATCACGGTACGCCATACCCGCCGGTTTATTTGCCGATGCAGCCGGTATCATAGCTGCAATATTCATCTCTTATTTATTTTTTGGAAATTTAAAGTAAGCTTAGTACCGCCATCATTCATTATTTAGCAATCTTTTTTATTGCTGTTACCGGCAATTATTTTGTTCGTTTTTGGCGAAAAATCTTCGGCCCTAAAATTTTACTTTTTGCAATAAATTCAATTATTATTTGAAAATTATTATTATTTTCGACCAATCTATTGAATTTTAAGCAATTATCTACAGTAAAAGCAAGTGAATGAATAAAATATTTACTACAAATTTATTTTTTTTTACTTTATTTAATTTAGTTGCTTTTTCGGCCTTAGCGCAAACTATAACTATTGGCAATGTAGATGCCGGCCCCTATGCGCCAGGGTCGACAATAAGCGTTCCCATCCAGGTAACGGGGGCATGCATCGATCCTGCTAATACCTACAATCTTTACCTTTCAAATGCCAGCGGTAGTTTCGCGTCGCAAAAACTAATTGGCAAGTTCACGGGCAACTATGCTACTTTTGTAAATGGCATTATACCAGCCGGCACTACTCCCGGCACCGGTTATTTGATTAGGGTGACTGCAACCACACCATCGGTTACAAGCGGGTCATCAGCTGCCATATCAATTGTTGCCGGCGCAGGCACTGTTGCGGCGTTAAATTCGCAATCGATAGATGCCAATTATCCCGAAGTGTTTGGCACTTGTTCGGGTTCTGGCAATTCTTCTTATAATTTTATAAATACATCAACTGCGGGTGCCACAGTCACCGCGAGCTTTTACAACGAGCTTTCGCAGGTGACTGAAGCATCCAATGTTAATTTTACCAATAATGGTAATTTTGCTGCCAAAACTGCCAATTATACAGTTAGCGTAAAAGCTGTTTTAGGAGGTATTATAGGTACTTATACTTATACCCTGGTCAATAACCTGGTTAACAATAGTTTCGGTGTTGAGGGTAGCACAACAGCCTGCCTTGGCAGTGGGGCTACTAATTTAACGTACAACATCGACCCTAATGTTATAAAAAGCAACTATCCCGGGTTGCTTTATAATGTTTCCTGGGGCGATGGTACGCCATCGGTATCTTATACCTATTGCCAGATACTTGCTGCCGGCGGAAAAGTTTCTCACCAATATGTTAAGGCATCATGCGGAAACATAGTTAAAGGCCAAAACAATTCATTTGAAGTAAAACTGCAATTAGTAAGCCCGTTTTGCGGCAATGTAGGCACCCCCGTTGCCAGTTACGCAAAAGTTATAGCGCCGCCAATTAACCTGCCGGTTGTGCCGGTGGCCGCCTGTGTAAATACTGCGGTTAAATTTGTAAACAATTCTTTTCCGGGCGACGACCCCAACAGTACGTCGGCAAGTTGTACAAACAGCAAAGCCCGGTATACGTGGCTTGTTGACGGCGTAACCAAACAAGTTAATTACAAACTATCTGATGCTTTCATTTATACTTTTACAACCACCGGTACACATACAGTAACCTTGCAACTGCAAAACAACACAGGCTCATGCGCTGTTGCCGATGTTACGCAGGATATTTGTATCCAGGAAGCTCCTGTGCCTGTCTTTTCGCTGCCTGTTAATTCGGGTTGCATCCCCCTTACGGTTACTCCCGTAAACACATCAAAAATTGACGCAAACTGTAATAATACAAATAAATATGTGTGGACGGTTACCGGCCCAGCACCCGTAGCTTATGCAAGCGGAACTGATGCAAACAGCCAAACGCCACAGTTTTTATTTAACAAAACAGGTGTTTATAATATTAAACTGGCAATCTCGACGATAAGTTGCGGACTGATAACCGATGCTACTACACAAACGGTTGTGGTTGATGATGCGCCCACAGCCACATTATCAAAAGATACCGTGTTTTGCGGAACAAATACCACACTTAAATTTGATAATACCAATAACAGCGCAACTAAAGTAACATTTTCCGGATCGGCACAAAACACCGGTGCAACCTACAAATGGACGGTAACCGGCGGGGCATTTTCTTTTATTAATAATACTACCGACGTTTCACAATATCCGGTCATAAAATTTAACGATTTTGCTAAGTATACCGTTACCGTAACAAATACCAACGCTTGCGGAGCCCCGGCCACCAGCAGCCAGCATTTACAATTTATTGCTGCGCCAACAGTTACCGCAGGCACCTACCCTGCCGTTTGCGCCGGAACACCTGTTAATTTGAATGGCACATCAAATAATCCTTCAATAAAAATGCGTTGGGCTGGCGGTACCGGCACCTTTACCGACCGAAATTTGGCGCAGACAGTTTATACGCCTTCAGCCGCCGAAATAAAGGCGGGCAAGGTTACCCTCCTTTTTCAGGGGATAACAACCCTGGCCGCACCCTGCGATACCATAACCGACCCAGCAACAATCATTATCAATAAAGCCGATTCAATTACAAGTAAAAATACAGTAACGTCCTGTGCAGGAAAATCGCTTGGTTATACTATCACAGCAACGAAACCTGCAACAACGTTTACGTGGGCAGTTGATGCATCAAAAACCAGCGCAACTGCTGGTGGTTATACGGTAAGTGGCAGCGGTAGCTTTATAAACGATGTTTTAACCAACAGCGATTTAAACGGCAATGCAACTGTAACGTATAATATTATATCAACCAGCCAGGATTGTGTTAGCGATGTATTTGTGCTTACGGTAACTATCCCCCCGGCTATTGCTACCCCTTCGTTTACCAAGGATAACAGCACGGCCTGCGGTAATCTGCTGGTTCAGTTCACTAATACATCTAAGCCAATAAACAGTGTTTTTTTATGGGATTTTGGCGACGGCTCAACAGATACAGGGACCAATCCCCAACACACATTTTTGGCAAAAACAGACGGTCGGGATACTGTTTATCACATCAGTTTAAGCATTGTAAGCAATTGTAATATAGCCCCTCCTTACCTCGATTCGGTAAGAATAAGCCCACAAAAACCAATTGCAAGGCTAATTCCTGATAGAGTTGAAGGTTGCTCGCCTTTTATTGTAACAGGCAAAAACTCATCGCCCGGTAAAAACTTACAGTACACCTACTATCTGTATGATGGGCCGCTGATGCTGGAATCAAAAGTATATACCGATAAAAGCGATTTTAAGTTTGATACGCCATTAAATACCACCCGTACAAAGCAGTACACCATATTTATGGTTGCCCAAAATTACTGTGGCAATACCGATACCACGCTCAAACGCACCATCACGGTATCGGCCCCAACTATTACGCCGGATATGTTTTTTCTGAATAATAAAAACAGCGGGTGTGCGCCTTTAAATTTAACGTTTGTAAATAATTCATCCGGCGGCGATACCTTTTATTACACCATTTATGATAATAAATACGCAGTAGTAACCAATGTAGCAGCCGGTACTGGTAACCTGCCTTATGTGTTTACCAAACCAGGCCTGTATTACGTAACCATCACCGCTTCAAGTACATGTTCGTCGGGCAATGAATCATCCAAATCAACAAACCGGGTTATGGTATATGATATACCCAAAGCCGGCTTTGCAGCATCAGATACCACGGGTTGCCGAAATGTTACCGCGTCGTTTACAAATACTACCTACGCCGATCCTAACACACAGCCGGTAGCCCTATCCTATACCTGGTATTACGGAGATGGGGCTACAGCCACCGGATTTACGCCACCACCACATACCTACAATTATAAAAATTCGCCTTACACCGTTAAACTTGTGGCCCTTAACCCATTAACAGGCTGTACAGACAGTTTGGTAAAAAAAGATTATATAAAAGTTACGTCGCCACCGGGCACTGCTTTTACAGCCAATCCAGATACTATCACCAGCATACCAAATTACCAGTTTCAGTTTGTTGATCAAACTACCGGAACGCCGGCCAATTGGATGTGGGATTTTGGAGACGGAACTGTAAGTGTTCTTCGCAACCCGCCCCATACTTATGCGGATACCGGAAAATATAAGGTGACGCTGGTAACCAGCACCAAAGATTTTTGCGATAGCGCGGTAACACACTATGTACGTATAACAGGTATTCCCGGCGAACTGTATTTGCCTAACGCCTTTATGCCTACCAGCGGTACAACCGAACTAAGAAAGTTTGCGGCCAAAGGATCGGGTATTAAGCAATGGCACCTGCAAATATTTAATGGCTTTGGCCAGCTGATTTGGGAAACCACGAAACTATCGGCCCCTAAAGGCACCCCAGTTGATGGCGATGGCTGGGACGGTACTTTTAAAGGAGTACCCGTAGAGCAGGGCGTTTACGTGTGGCAGGCTTCGGCAACATTTATAAACGGCAGCGAGTGGAAAGGAATGTCGTACAATAATTCATTACCCAAACGAACGGGTGTTGTTCATTTAATAAGATAAATAATGCGCGTTTTGCTTAAAGGATATGTTTTAGGGTTGTTAATGCTGTTGTTTGTTAGCGTGGCGGTTGCCCAGGATCATATGTACTCTCAGTTTTTTAATTCGCCCGTGTATCTTAACCCTGCATTAAACGGGCAATTCCAGGGCGATTTGCGGATGAACCTTATTTATCGCAATCAATTTACATCGGTGCCTGGCGGGTTTAACTATCTTACAGCATCGGTAGATTATAATATTCCGCAATTTGGCGGCGGGGTTGGTTTAATATTTACCCGGGGCAATGAGGGTACCGCCGGGCTTACAAAAAACAATATAGCCGGCATTTATTCCTATAGTGTTGGTTCCGATGATTTTGTATTATCGTTTGGCGTGCAGGCAGGGGTAACCAACCGCTCGGTTGATTATGGTAAACTGATTTTCAGCGACCAGATTGACCCGCGTTTAGGGTACATCCCCGGATCGCCAACAAATGCCGAGTCGCCAAGATTCGACAGCCGGTTCTACTTTGATTCAGGCGCGGGTATAAACCTTGCTTTAAGCGATTTTAATATTGGCGGTGCATTGCAGCATATTAACCGCCCCAATGAATCATTTACCGGTACGCCCGCAAAATTGCCTATGCGCGGCACGGCACATATAAGCTATAGATGGGACCTTAACAAGGATGAAAATCTTGATGAGGACGAGAAATCTTTTTTTATTCCATCAGTTGTTTTTTATAAACAATCAACGGCGCAATCAATAAATATAGGGCTACAGTATAAAAGACATAACCTTAATGCTGGTTTATGGGTGCGTACTGCCGGATCGGGCGGGCCATCTGCTATCACGTTCTCGTTGATATTCGACTTGTTTTTAAACAAAGAAAGTGGAGAGAAACTCCGGATGGGTGTAAGCCATGATGCACCAATTTCGGGCCTTAATTATAGTAATACCAGCGGCACAACCGAAGGAAGTATCGGTTATGAAACCACCTTGCCCTCCCGTGTGGATACCTATCATAAATTTGAAGGGGCAAGGCGCTGTTATGATTTTTATTAAGAATTTTATATACCTTTATCAAGTTATATATCCTGAATTACGATGGAGAGAATCTATCACAAAGCAAGACCCGACCAGTCTTATCTTAAAGACAAACGACATAAAAAGAAAACAGCCATGATAGGTGCATGGATGCTGGCGATTTTTGGAATTATTTTTATGATGATAGTTGTAAAGTTTGCCACATCGGGAGGATCATCTGATATGCTTACGTTTACCATGTTCCCAAACAGCGATGATGCATACCAGGCAGCCAAGCAGTACATTGCACCTACCATCAAATCGGGCAATTTAACTTTTGCCGAAGATCACTATCAGTTTGCAAAAAAATCAGATTCGGTGTTTGTCATTAAATCATACGTAACTTCAATTGATAAAAAAGGAGAAAAAGTAAAAACCAATTTTCAGATCACATTAAAATACAACGGAGGCCCCAAGGCAGTACAGGATAACTGGACGATGATTGATGTGAATGAAGTAACGGAGTAATGCATCATTATTCAGGGTAATTTGCGATCTGCAAAACACATTAATAATACCTGCTTTACGGTTCTTTTACTTTTAAAAGCGAACTGGATTTATCATAAATAAGCTTTCTGAAAAAAAAGTAAAACCAAAGGCAACCCTTTCAACTATAAATACGTGTTAGTTGCAAACAGGAATTAATTAAACAGGTAGCCCGTATATATGGGAGAAGCAGAACTACAACAATTGATTGCAGGCTGTTTACAGCATAGCCGAAAAGACCAGAAGATGCTTTACAAAGCATTTTATGGCTTTGCTATGAGTATATGCCTGCGATACGCCGGCAATAGGTACGAAGCTGCTGAGATTATGAACCAGGGCTTTTTAAAAGTGTTTACCAACTTGCAAAAATATGATACCAGCCGCCCCTTTATTGCATGGGTTGGCAGGATTATGATGAACACCTCCGTTGATTATTACAGAAGTAACCTAAAGCTCTCACTTACCGATGACCTTGACGCCGCCGAGGACATAGGACATAATGAACTCCCCGATCGGAAGTTAAATTACGATGATCTTATTGGCATGGTGCAACAACTGCCAAACGCCTACCGGACAGTGTTTAACCTTTTTGCTATTGAGGGATTTTCGCACGAGGAGATAGCGTCGAAACTAAATATAAGTACAGGTACATCAAAATCAAATTTGTTTAAAGCGCGTGAAAAATTGAAAAATATGGTAATCAACTCCGGCAGGCTGCCGGATAGTAATTCCGGCAGCGGGCAACATACCATTGTGGCTATTGGCACTATAAGCATCAGTATGTCGGTATTGATAGAATTAATAATGAAATGAAAGAGAAAGACGAAAATAAGCTGGATCAATTATTCAGGGACGGGTTATCCGGCCCTGGAGACCACTTTGCTTTTCGTGAGGAGGATTGGGAGTCTATGGAGCAGCTGCTGGATAAAAAATCCAATAAAAAAGCAGGCTTCTTCCGTATTATGTATTATGCATCCGGCATTGCAGCTTTATTGCTGCTGGCCTTAGGTTTATATTTTTACAGCAAAAACGATACTACAGATCCAGCTAAATTACACGGAAAGGTTAATAAAACAGGCTACAGTCAAAAACATTCAGGTTCACCTGATCGCGATACCGGCAACAGCCTCAACAATAAAACTGATGATCTCGCGGTAACCGCGCCGGGCGGGCAATCCAATAGCGTTAAATCTGCAAAAAAAGATACGATTAACAATAAAGCCGAAAACATGGCCGTAAACAATTCAGCCAATAACAACCGGGCATCAAAAGTTAAAGTAAGCACGGGAAATAATCTTAACGATAAAGCTACTAACATGGCTGCCAACGATGTGCGGCCTAAAAATAACGCGCAAAAAACGGAAACAATTAATAAAGCCATACCAGGCAGCAATGCAGCCCAACTGGCCGATAATAAAACACCAAGTGCAAATAAAGCACCTGATGGCCAAACAGCCGGTATTGATACACCTGATAATGACGGTAAAATAGCCCCGGCAGGCAACCAGGTTAAAAACAACATGGCAGCAAATCAAAATGCAGATACGACAGCGAATAAGAAAGCAGAGCGGGAGGCAAAAAAACAAATGGCTATTGTTAAGGCATCAGCAATAAAAAACAGGCCACAGTTTTCTATCAGCGTGTTGGCCGCATCTGACGCTAATGCGGTAAATTCATTTGGGCATAGCCAAACAGGTACTAATTATGGATTGCAGCTTTCATTACGGATTACAAAAAAGTTAACTATAAGCACGGGTGCAGCATACGCTATTAAGCCTTATTCATCAACACCTACCAGTTATTCGTCTGCGTCTTACAATCCATCAATAACGCCTACCAATATCCAGGCAAATTGTAAGGTGCTTGATGTTCCTTTGAACCTCAGTTACCAATTGTATTCAAAAGGGAGCAACGCTATTGGTGTTGGTACGGGGTTATCATCGTACTTTATGCTTAAAGAAAATTACAGGTTTGATTACTCGGCCGAAAGCGGCTGGAAACCCTATAACCTGGAAATACGAAATAAAAATACACACCTGTTTGGCGTGTTGAACGTTAATGTTAATTACCAGCGAAGAATAAATTCAAAGTTTAGCGCCGTTTTACAACCCTACATGAAACTACCGATTACCGGTATTGGCAATGGCAAGGTCGACCTCAAATCAACCGGCGTTGCCCTTGGTATAAACTGGAACATTGGTTCAGGGTTTAAGCCATGATAGGCCGAAGTCTGAAGTACTAAGTAGAGCACTTTAAGTCGTAAAATGGATTTCGATTTTTTGACTTAGGGCTTAGTACTTTCGACTTCAGACTTATTTAATGATCTACCTTTAACCAGCCAGTAATACTCATTCTTGGTTTTTGAGTACATAAAACCTCGTGAACAAGCTCATTACTTTTAAAGAATACCGTGCGCCCGTTTTCAGGGCCGATGTTTTGTTCACGAGTTAAATGGTGTATACGCAATTCGCCACCATCGGCAGCTAACCACCCGGTATTTAAATACATGATCATTGAATATTTACGGCTATCGTTATTCCTGAACTGATCAAGATGTTTTTTGTAGAAAGCGCCCTTTTCATACAACGTATAATGAAATTCATAGCCGGTGATACCAGTATAACAGGTTTTATTAAGATAGGCAACAAAGCTATCCATCAGGTCGAGAAAATCATTTTCGCAAGGGGTGTCATGCTTGCGGTCGAGCCAGTAGATGTGGTCGCCCCTAACTTTAGTGTCATGGTTCACGGCTCTATCGTTACCGGTTCCGGCAGATAACAGCAAGCTCGATTGAACAAGTGCCAGTAGGTTTAGCTTAAGATCGGCAGCAAGCGTGTCACTTAAAAAATGATCGGCTATGCCAACCTTATCGGCAAGGTAACTATCGATAAGGCAATTGAATGAATCTTCCAATAAAGGTGAGTTAGCATGTTATCCGGCAAATGCAGGCATGTTGTTAAAGATACCCTTTTTAATCGATCTGGCAGCAGTATTACCTTGCCAATGCTATGATATCCTTTCCTTCTATCACTTTTTTGGGATACGGTTGGTTAACCACCTTTATCATGGCGGTAGCCAATTCCTCCAGGGTGCAAAAACCCGCCGGGTAAAGCGCACGGCCAACCGGGAACAGCCAGTTGATATACTTGTAAAAGTTATGGGCATTTTTTAAACCCTTTATTGGTTTTATAAAACCGGGCCTAAAGGCGTAAACTTGTTTAAAGGGCAGTTTCATCAGGTCGTTTTCTGTTTTACCTTTTACCGCGGCCCACCCGTTGCCTTTTTCATTACTATCGGTGCCAGCGCCCGATACATAGCAAAAGGTCATCTCCGGATCCTGTTTTGCCAATATTTGAGCCATGTGCATGGTGAGTGTATAAGTAAGCCTATAATATTCATCGGCCTTTTTACCTACCGAAGTAACACCCAGGCAAAAAAAGCACGCATTATAACCGGTAAGCTGATCACTGATTGGCGAGAGATCAAAAAAATCGGCATGAATAATCTCTTTTAATTTGGGATGCGATACCCCCGACGGCTTCCGGTTAATCACTAATACCTGCTCAACATCCGGGTTTTGTAAACATTGGTGCATAAGCCCCTCGCCTACCATTCCGGTTGCGCCGGTAACAATGGCTTTTATTCCTGCTTTCATATGGTAAAATGTATTTGCATAAAATTAATGCTTTAACATGAGGCCGCACGCGCTTTTTGAAATAAGTTTTTGGTGCGCGGGCAACCCTCCCGCCTAAAATAACGATATAGTTAATAGATGCCCTTTGCTTTTTGTATTACTTAAAGCAACAGACACCGATTAACATTAATATAACATGAATCCAATTTCTGTTGTGATCATTACCAAAAACGAGGCCGGTACCCTTGTTAAAAGTATCCCGCTGCTGAAACAGATCAGCGACGACATTATTGTGATTGACAATAACAGTACCGATCAAACCGTAACTATAGCCACGGCATATGGCTGCAAAGTATATCAAAAGGCATGGATTGGCTACGGCGCCAACAAAAATAAAGGCATTCAGCTGGCGCGATATAACTGGATACTAAGCGTTGATGGTGATGAGATACCCGACCAGGCCCTGATCAACTCTATAAAGGCAACGGCTCCGGGCGATGATAAAACCGTTTACGATATAGCCTTTAAAACTTATTTTGGCAAAAAGCTCATCCGCTTTGGTAACTGGGGTCGCGATCACCATATCCGCCTGTTCAACAGGCAGCATGTTAAATGGAACGAAACGCCGGTACACGAAACATTGCAACTGCCGCAAAACGTTGTTGTAAAAAAACTGGACGGTAACCTGCACCATTATTCTGTGGAAAACCAGGCCGAGTATGAGAAGAAAACAATTCACTATTCGCAATTAAGCGCCATAAAGTACCTGAAAGCCGGAAAAAAGGCGGGCCTTGTAAAGCAGTATTTGGCGCCGGTATTTCATTTTGTGAAGACCTACTTGTTTTTATTGGGGTTTTTAGATGGCAGAGAAGGCTTCATCATTTCGCGGATGGCATTTAAAAATACATGGCTAAAATATCATTACCTTAGTAAAGCTACACAAAGCCTAAAGAATAAGCCGATTTACCAGCATGACGTACCTACCGTGGCATATAAACTTAATACCCATGCGCGTGTTGAATAAACCACAGCATTGTTCATGAAAAAAAAGCTGGTAATTGATCTTTCGGCAAATACATTGCAGCTTGTCATCAACCAGCTGTTTGGGGTGATTATTTTTTATGTATTATCTGTAAATCTTGATAAAAACAGCTTTGGCCAGGTTAATCTGGCCTTAGCGGTACTGCTATCTGCATTCAACATCCTTTCTTTTGGTATCGACCAGGTAATTATTAAAAAAGTAGCGCATGGCGATGATGTTCAAACAGTTTTGTCGCTTTATGCTTTCCATGTGTTGTTTGCCGGAGGGCTATTTTATGGCATCCTGTTATTGGGCCGCACGTTTTTCATACATGACAATGAAGTATACCGCCTGATGCTGCTGTTGGGCCTGGGCAAGCTTATGATCTTCTTTTCCACACCATTAAAGCAGGTTTCTAGCGGCATGGAGCGTTTTAAATTACTGGCATGCATGCTGGTCATATCCAATATGGTAAGGGGCATCAGCCTGCTCATTTTGGCCGTTTTGCACCAGGTAAGCATAGGCACCATAATATGGGTATTTATTGGTGGCGATGTACTTGAATTAACGGCGTCCTTTTATCTTTTCAGGCGCTATGTACGGGTGCCCGTACTTCCCGCCTGGAGAAAATCACCTTACTTTGCCTTACTGCGCCAATCATTGCCACAGGTTGGAGTGGTCTTAATTACTTCGGCCCTGGCCCGGTTCGATTGGTTGTTCATCGGGTTTATGGTATCGGCAGTTAGTTTGGCAGAGTATAGTTTCGCATACAAGATATTTGAGATCTCTACCCTCCCCTTATTAGCTATCGCCCCCTTAATTCTTCCCCGTTTTACCAAATTATTTAAAACTGATAACCATCGCCGGGCCGATCTTAAATTGCTCATCCGGATAGAACTTATAATAGCAGCATTTACTGCTTTGATTTTAAATATGTGTTGGAACCCTGTGGTTGACAACATAACCCATGGCAGGTATGGCGCGGTTAATACAACAACCATATTTATCCTCTCGCTTTGTTTACCCCTGCTGTATTTAAATAATTTTTTGTGGACGATTTTTTTTGCGCAAAACAGGTTAAAAATGATCTTCAATTCGTTTTTGCTCACTTTTGCCGTAAATGTAGTTGGCGACCTTGTATTAATCCCTTTTTACAAAAACGAAGGGGCTGCCCTCGCGTTTTTATTGGCCTGCCTGGTGCAGGGTGTTTTCTACCTCGCCAATGACAAATCGGGGCTTAAGGGTTCTTTTTATACACTCGCCATTTGTACCGCATGTGCCTTTTTTAGCGGATTGGCAGCCAAAGCCCTATTCCCAAACCTATGGCTGGCCGCGATAATGGCGGTTGTATTTTACGGTGTTTCGTTATTGATCACGATGCAATTAAAGCGGGATGACAGAGCTGGCCTAATCGGGCTGTTAAACTGGTAAAATAAGGCATCTTCCTGCTTTACGCAGGCAACCAATACGGTTTTCAGGTCGTAATGACTTTAAATGCCCAAGGATAATGTTGGTTAACAAAGCAGTTTTTTACATTGATAAATTAAAGCAAAAGGTGGATTGGAAGCTACTGGCCTTTTTGCTTTTATTTTTGAACGTAAAAATCGGCATCAAGATCCCGGTTATCATCCTGTTCACACTCCTTCAATTTAATTTCAAGTTCGGTTTTAGTTTCAAAAACTCCCGGTTGCCCCTGTTTTATCCATTAGTAATAGCTATAGCGGTTATTAACTGGTTTATAGGCAAAAATTATACGCAACTTAATTATAACATTATGTTATCGGCTGGTATAGGGTTTTGGATATTATGCATCCTTGCCATTCACCAGGTAAAGCTGGCTGTTGAGCAAAACCAGCCTGTCGTAATACATCAAACCATTCTGGTTTTTTTTATTATCAATGCATTATTCTCGGCCGGCAACCTGGCTGCCATATTTTTAGAGACCCATGCCATTAACCCTTATACCTACCAGGGTCAGCTGCAAAAGTATTTTTTAAACACCGGCGATTATATAAGGGGTGTAACTTTTGATACCTCCACAACCAACGCTATGCTAAATGCTTTTGGCGTAATCTACTTTTTAACGCGCAAAAACGCCCCCATGCTTTTTGTGTGTATGGCTACCTTATTGTTTACGGGCAGCAATTTTATCAATATTGTTATAGTTCTCGTTTTTTTAATGTTATTTATTTTCAAAACAGATCGTTATCAAAAAAGCCTGATTGTAGTTTGCCTGGTTTTTTTAGGCGTTTTTATGGCGAAAATCTCGCCTCAAAATAATCAATATACAACTAACGCAATTTCGATCCTGCTGCATAAAGATCCAAGCCCGCCCACCCCCCCGGTGTGGGCAAATGTACCTGTAGAAGCGAGACCGGATAGTGTATTAAGCTTTGATGAACACAGGCAAAAACAGGCCATCATTTTCAGGGATAGCGTTTATAAGGCAGCCCATCCCAAAAGAACGGAGATTATAAAGCCACAGGACAAGCCCTACGAAACCGAAGGCGGCCGGATAGCCATTAAGGGGCCCGATATTAATTCGGCGCCTTATCAAAGCAGTACCCAAACCCCTCCCGAGCAAAAACAACTGGTGCAGTTTATTGATGCACACAAGACGGCGTTGCCGGTTGCCGGGCAGGAAATTGTAGTGCCCAGGCTGGATAGGCCCGGCAAGCTGATTGGCTTTTTACAAACAACCAATTTTTTGCGTCACCATATTAATAAAATAATAACCGGCGCAGGTATGGGCAATTTTTCGTCGAAGCTGGCTTTTAGGGCTACCGGCCTGGGGTTTGCCGGAGGCTATCCGCATAAATTCACCTACATCGGGCATGATTTTATGGTAAATCATCTCGACCTGTACCTCAATTATTTCAGCAAAAGGGCGGGCTTTCATTCGTTAACCAATAGTCCGTTTTCGGTTTATGACCAGTTATTAGCCGAATATGGCATTATTGGTTTACTCGTATTTGCCGTTTACTACCTTGGCTTTTTTGCCAGGCATTATAAAGCTTTAACTTATGGCCTGCCCCTTTTGCTGTTAATGCTGGCAGCATTTTTTATCGAGTACTGGTTTGAACAGCTTTCGGTTATCGTATTTTTCGAACTGTTGCTGTTGCTAAACATCAAAGAAACCAAATCCCCTAAACTGTTGGCACATGAACTTTAGCATCCCACAAATAACGGTATTGATGCCTGCCTACAACGCCGGTAAATATATTGGCGATGCCATAACATCGGTACTGGAACAAACTTTTGCGGATTTTGAATTACTTATAATAAATGACGGATCGACAGACAATACGATCGACGTTGTCCGTTCATTTGACGACCAGCGCATTGTAGTAATTTACCAGGATAACAAAGGTATTGCCGGTGCGCTTAACAACGGACTGAAGTATGCCCGTGCGCCATATATAGCGCGCTTTGATGCCGATGATATTTGCTACCCCGAACGCCTGCAACTGCAGTATGATTTTATGGTAGCGAATCCAGAGTACAGCGTAATTGGATCTGCTGCTGACTATATTGACATGGAGGGGCACTTTTTGTTTACCCATAAGCCCCCGGCTTTTGATAACGACGAGATTCAGCAGTTAAAATATTCGGTTTGCCCTTTCATTCACTCCTGTGTTTTTTACAAAAAAGATATGGTAATTAGCAAGGGGGGGTATAATGAGCATGCCTATAGCTTTGAAGATCATTTTTTATGGGTTAATATTTTAAAAGATCAAAAGGCCTGCAACCTTGCCCTACCCTTAATTAAAGTAAGGCTAAACCCCGAATCAATCACCATTGATGAAAAATGGAGGCCCCGTAAGTTCAGGGATATCAAATATGCTACGCTTAAAAACCGCGCTATAAGTAAACGGGAAGGCAGTTTACTGGCAGAAATAGGCGAAAAACAATATTCGGCTAAAATAAAACAAGGCTCTTATTATGCGCTTTGCGGTAAAAAACTACTGCTTAATAACTTTCAGCCACAAAAGGCCCGCGTTCATGTGGCCAGGGCTATCAGCATCTCGCCCTTAAGGTTAGATAACTACCTGCTGTATACTGTTAGCTACCTTCCGGAACGAGTAATTATTTGGCTGCATAAATTAGTATCAGGAGGTGCTGCGATATGAAAGTAGCATTCATCACCCGGTCAACCTTGTATACCGTGCCCGGCGGCGATACCGTGCAGGTGGTGCAAACCGCGCGCCATCTTACTTTTATGGGCATTACCACCGATATAAAACTGGCAAACGAGCACATTAATTACAACAATTACGACCTGCTGCATTTTTTTAACCTCAGCCGTCCTGCCGATATTTTATACCATAGCCATAAGGCCGAAAAGCCATTCGTGATATCAACCATACTATGTAATTACAGCGAGTATGATCAGCAGCATCGTAAAGGTTTGGGCAGAATTTTCAAGTATTTGCCGGCAGATGGTGTGGAATATGTTAAAACCATAGCCCGTTACCTGCTTGGCCGCGATAAACTGGCCAGTTTGGCTTATACCTGGAAGGGACAGCGCAAAAGTATATTGGATATTTTAAGCCGGGCGGCTATGATATTGCCCAACTCCCGCTCGGAGTATCACCGGGTATTAAACAATTACCCGGGCGAAGTAAGGCACATGGTGGTACCGAACGGCACCGATCAGCATTTGTTTAAATACGATGCCTCGGTAACAAAAGATGATAAACTGGTGCTTTGTGTTGCCAGGATAGAAGGCATTAAAAACCAGCTGAACCTGATAAAAGCATTAAATAACACGCCTTACCGTTTGCTGCTTATCGGAACCCATTCTCCCAACCAGGCAGCTTATTACCAGGAATGCCGCAAAACAGCGGCAGATAACATCACCTTCATTGAGCAGATACCGCAATATGAACTGGTAAAGTACTATGCACAGGCCAAAGTACATGTATTACCAAGTTGGTTTGAAACCACCGGCCTTAGTTCGATAGAAGCCGCCTTAATGGGCTGCAGCCTGGTTATCAGCGACAAAGGCGATGTAAGGGAATATTTTGCCGACGATGCATTTTATTGCGATCCGGCAATGCCTAAAAGCATTTTGGCTGCCATTGAAAAAGCCAGCCAGGCCCCCGTTAACGAAGATTTACGCGATAAGATTTTACAAAAATATACCTGGAAACAGGCTGCTACTGAAACTTTAAAAGCATACCAATCTGTATTATAACATGAAACTACGCATAGCCATATTAGGGACCAGGGGTGTACCAAATTACTACGGTGGGTTTGAACATATTTCGGAATATGTATCGGCCGGCCTTGTAAAGCGCGGCCACTCGGTAACGGTTTATAACTCACACAATCATCCATATCAGCAGGATAGCTGGAACGGTGTCGAAATAAGGCATTGTTATGATCCTGAGTACCTGGTTGGTACCGCAGGGCAATTTGTTTATGACATGAACTGCCTGTTAGATGCCCGTAAACGAAATTTTGATGTGGTAATGCTTATGGGCTATACCAGCAGTTCGGTTTGGGGACAGCTTTATCCTAAACACAGCACCATTATTACCAATATGGACGGCATGGAGTGGAAACGGACTAAATACTCCAAACCAGTACAGCAGTTTTTAAAATATGCCGAAAAGCTGGCAGTTAAACACAGCGACTATTATGTTGCCGATTCAAGGGTGATAAAGTCGTATCTGAAGGATAAGTATAACATCAACAGTAAATACATCCCCTATGGTGCAGATATTTTTACCGATTTTGAGCGCGAGCAATATGATGTAAGCGAAGCGCTAAAGGAGGATTATTTTTTGCTGATGGCACGCATGGAACCCGAAAATAACATCGAAGCCATCCTGGAAGGTTTTAACAGGAGTAATTCGGGCAAAAAGTTTAAAGTTTTGGGCGATACCAGCAATCGTTTTGGCAAGTTCATCACCAATAAATTTGCCAACGACCAACGCATTCAATTTAAAGGCGCCATTTTTGATACGCCCAAGGTACGTTCGTTGCAAAATAACTCTTACCTGTATTTTCATGGGCATAGCGTTGGAGGCACCAATCCATCCTTGTTAGAAGCGATGGCCAGCGAGGCCCTGATAGCGGCGCATAATAACCCCTTTAATAAGTCGGTATTAAATACGGATGCTTTTTATTTTTCAAATGCGACCGAAGTAACCCACCTGGTAGAGAATGTGCAGCGTAAAGCGCCCGAAAAAAATATGGTAATGAATAACCTGCATAAAATTCAGTACCAGTTTAATTGGGAGCGGGTAATTGACCAATACGAGGAGTTTATTATCGAAAGCTATAAACACAAAAACCATGAAGCAATTATTGCTGATAAATGATAATAACGCTAATAAGGTAAGTTATTACCACATCATGTTACTTATGGCAAGCCTGCCGTTTGACAGGTTTTACAGCCATATTATACTCATTAGTTTTATTGTGCATACGTTTATCCATTTGCAAAAGGAAAAGCTAAGGATTATGCTCACATTAAAAACTGTAGTACTGCAATCTGTTTTTTTTGTTACGCTTGTTGCCACGATTTACTCCCTTTACCGTTCCGAAGCGTTTAACGAATGGGTATTGCGCTTACCCATTCTGATTTTGCCGCCAGTATTTTTATTAAACGGCCTCGACTTAAAAAAATATCGGGCTAATTTTTTATTTGCTTTTGCCATTGTGTGTACGGCAACCATCATCTACCTATATATTGATGCCCTTATCACCATTAAATATTATCATCTGCCGCTTAAAACCATTTTTTCGCCGGCATTTACCAATCATAATTTCTCGGAGCCGCTTGATATACATGCCACTTTTTTTTCATTACAGTTGGTGGTAGCATTGGTATACCTGTTAACGCTATTGTTTAAACCGCTAACATTGCCTGTAAAATTAATTTGCGGTATTTGCAGCTTCATATTGTTATGCGGACTTATCCAGCTAAGTTCAAAATCAATTCTGGCGATTTTATTTATAATTATTAACCTGGTACTCCCGTATTGCCTGCTTAAGGGTAAAAGCAGGCTGAAGTTTATAATGGCCGGCGCAGCAATATCGGCGTTGGCTTTTGCAACAATTTTAAATGTGTCCTCATTCAAAGAACGTTACTTAACCAGTTTGACAGATGATTTTTCGGCATTTAAACCCGGCGAGAGTACCGACTCGCGCCTGGCCCGCTGGCACGTGGTAGCCCAACTTATTAAGCAGAAGCCTTTAATTGGTCATGGCTCCGGTTCTGAGCAGAAATTGTTACACGATGAATTTTTTAAGGCTAAAATGTACGACTCATTTTTAGCCAACTTGAATTCGCACAACCAATACCTCAGCTTCCTGGTAAAATCGGGCATTTGGGGGCTGCTTGTTTATTTGATAACGCTGGCATACGGTTTTAAAACCGCTATCCTAAAAAAGGACGTGGTATTTATCAGCTTTATGCTACTGATTGCCATTGTTTCGCTTTCAGAAAATGTGCTGGATGCCGATAAGGGTGTTATGTTTTACAGCTTGTTTTTTGCCTTGCTGTTGTTTTCCGGCGGCGAAGTGAAGCCTGAAGAAATCGTCAAAAATAAAAGCCCGGAATATTTAGATGAAGTGGCAACCAACAGTTTAGCACTTACGTCATACTAATGTTGTGCCGCCTATAAAATGGTAGATAGTTCTTAGTAGAAAGTCCTAAGTTACAAGCCTACAACAACGGCGAGATAAAATTCAGAACTCAAGACTCAGAACTTAAGACTTAATACTATAAATAATGCAGATCAGGTCCGTTTTTAATCAACCAAGCATCAATACTGTGTCAGAAATTAAAAAGAACATATTAACTACGCTGGCCTACTTTGATGTGTTTAATTACCCGCTTACGCGCGAAGAGATATGTTTGTTTTTGCAGGTAAAATATGAACGCAAGACTTTTGACGACGCCATGACCTGCTTGATAGAAACCCGGATGGTATACCGTTTTGATAAGTTTTACTGTTTAAAAAACGATCAATACCTGGCGCAGCGCCGTAACAAAGGAAACCAAAAGGCTATTGAAATGATTAATACAGCACGCAAGGTTGGCAGCTTACTTATTAATTTCCCTTACGTGCGGGGTATCGCTATTTCGGGCTCACTATCTAAAAATTATGCCGACGACCGATCAGATATCGACCTGTTTATAATTACTGCGGCAAATCGCCTTTGGGTAGCGCGTACCCTGATGCATTTTTTTAAGAAGCTAACCTTCCTGGTAAATAAGCAACATTGCTTTTGCATGAACTATTATGTAGATGAACAAGCGCTTGAAATAGCCGAAAAAAATATATATACCGCTACAGAAGTAGTTACCCTGATACCCATCCAGGGCGACACTACTTTTGCTGATTTTTTTGCAGCCAACGTTTGGACGCGCAAATACCTGCCTAATCATATTATGCGGGTATCAACAGCTAAGTCGCTAAAAAATAATTGGTTAAAAAGCCTGGCTGAATTTTTACTTAACAATAAGCTGGGCGATTTACTGGATGATGGCTTTATGAATATAACATCGCGCAGGTGGAGTGAGAAAACCAGGCAAAAGAAGCTTAATGATCATGGCGTATTACTGGCCATAGTTACCGGTAAACATTGTGCCAAACCCGATCCGGGAAATTTTCAGTCGAACCTGATTAGGCGCTTTCAAAATAAAATAATACAATTGCTTGCCGAAAACCAGCATAGTGTAGCCCATTGAAAAGATAGTTTATTCTGAAACCTGCTGTACAGCTTTAATTTTAGATACCACAAGCCCGGTTACCACCAAAATAGTTCCCGCTATAGCGTAAACCGAGATTTGTTCGCCAAGTAAAAGGTAACCAAAACCGTACCCAAATACAGGCGTAAGATAAAGCCAGGTCCCGGCGGTTACAGCATCCTGGCCAACCAGGTATAGCCACAATTGGTTGGCGATAAATGAGAGCACCACAATTAGCCAAAAAAGGGATAAAAACAGGTTGACGTTAATGTGGTGTACATGTTGCTGCCCAAATAGCGGGCAAAACGGCAGCAAAATTATACCACCGACAAATACCTGCCAAATATTGAACGATACATTAGGCAAGCGCATAGTTAATGTAGAGAAGTAAACGCTGCTTGATGCATAGGCAAAAATGTAAATAAGCAGCAATATGATACCAAGGGGTTTTATACTGGCATTAGGCAGCGCCGCTGCAGAAGCCAGCACCAGGCCGGTAAATGCAATCAGCATCCCAATAATTTCGAACCTGGTAAGTTTCCGTTTAACAATTATTGACGAAAAAAGGGCGATTAGTAAAGGCGCAACCGCTATAAACAACATACTGATACCGGCCGATGCGTATCGCTGGGCGGCAAAAAACGAACCTAAAGTTAAAGTGGTGCATAAAAAGCCGTAAATGACGATGCTTTTCCATTCGCTTTTTAGCGGCCAGAAACGTTCATTCCTGACCAGGCCAAAAAAAGGACCGAATATGAAGCCGGTGGCAATAAACCGGATGCTGGCCAATATTAGTGCATCTGCCGAGCGGATTCCGAATTTTACAGCGACAGACCCGGTTGCCCAAAGAATACTAAACAATAAACCAGGAAGGATTTTTTTTACCATGGGCGTATTATATGGCCGCAAAGGTAGGATAAACACCAATTTAGAGACACGAATTCACACGTATTTTTTCGAATTTCACGAATAACATGGCAGGTTCTCCGGCTATCCGAATGGATATTATAGACAAGAACTCTAAAGTAAATAGTTAATTCTCTGGTTTAGGGCCTAATTGTGCAGGCAGGGGCAACGCATTTAAAGTAGGTTAACATAACTTAACACATTTTAAATACGATAGGATATAACTATTTAATAACCAATGCCTTATATTTTAACAAGGTTAACATTAAACCGATGTAAATTCGTGAAATTCGTGTGTGCTGTTTTTCTCCAGCGAAATAATAAAGTAATCGCCGATATACTTCCAGGGCCAGGCGCTTTTTAGCCGGTCTTCTTTGCTGCTCAGGAATTTATATGCTTTAGGGTGCTTTTCGGCAAAACCCTCTATGTATGATGGTGGCACTATTGTACACAGGCCTTCAATACCTAATACTTTAAATGACTTTTGTAAAGTATTGATAATGAATGATGGCTTATAATAAAAACACTTAAAGTAAGCACCTTCAATATGGGCAGATCTCCCTTTGCTGCTAAAAAATCGCCGGAACGCGGTTTTGAACCGTCCTTTAAAAACAAGCAATGTTTCCCACAGGCAAAATGGCGATATGATAACTAACGTTACCTTACCGCCGGGTTTTAAAAGACTATCGAATGATAACAAAACTTTTTCCAGCTCACCGGTACAGTTCAGGCCGCCAAAGTTGGAAAATATATGATCATACGGGCCTCTTTGTTTTAATTGATCCAGTTGGGTAAATGAGCAAATTTCGGTGCTTATACGGTTTTTATAGGGCATTGCTTTTTGCCGAAGCTCGTGTTGCATCCCTGTTGATATATCTGTAGCATGAACATAATGCCCTTGTTGGGCAAAAAAAATGGCATCCTCCCCTGTCCCGCTGTTCAATTCGAGTATACTGCCCTCCGGTTTTAAATATTGAAGTACATGTTCCCTTACCCTTGCCCTTTTGTAATTGATAATGGTATTGCCCGAATAAATTTCGTCAAATACCGCAGATTGCCTGCTAAAGGCATCTGATGCGCTTGCTTCATTATTTACAAAGCTGATTTGGCTCATACGGTGTTTTCCAGTTTTTGAAGTTTAAACCCTTCTATCAAAGTTGCCGGGGCATGGTAAATAAACGACGCGGCCTTCCTGATACGTTTTAAACTGGGTTTAAATGGATTTTTCAGGAGTTTTACCAGGCTGTTTTTGGCCAGGTGGGCATGGTAATTTTGATGCACGTAGCGATGCAGCTGCTTATAATACGCAGCGCTAAACGTGTTGCTAAACATCAGCGCCATCTCGTCGGAGTCTGTCCAGTTTGTTTTTTGGCGCAGGTCGGCTTTTACTTTTTCATAAAATAAAGTCCCTGGCAATGGGTACGATACAGATATCCCGATTTCATGGGGCAACAGGTTATTGATCATATTGATAGTAAGGGCGATATCATCTTTTGTTTCGCCGGGGTAGCCAAACTGAATAAAGAAGGATGGCCTGATGCCATGCTTTTTCATCAGTTTTGTGGCTGTCGCTATCTGTTCAATACTGGTGCCTTTATCCATCGCGTCCAGTATCTTTTGCGAACCGCTCTCGGCGCCTATCCATACATTTTCGCAGCCGGATGCAGCCAGCGCAGCCACATCTTCATCGTCCAGCAACAAATCTGCCCGTGATTGGAGCTTGTACCTGAACTTCAGCCCCTCCTTTTTTACCAGTTGGGCAAACTGTTTTACCCAGCCGGGTTTCAATCCAAAAATGTCGTCGCAAAACCAAATATGGTCCATGTTGAACATGGTTTTTAAAAGCTTAAGCTCGGCAATCACATTTTCGGCACTGCGCGAATTATAGCGGTTGCCATAAATCGGTTTAGCGCACCAGTTGCATTTAAAAGGGCAGCCGCGGGTAGTACCAACGTTCATCGAGAAATATCCCGCATGTTTAAGCCAGCTTTCGCGGTAAGGGGTAATATCAATCAAATCCCAGGCGGGCAGTGGCAAGGTATCCAGATCTTTCAATACCGGCCTTGCGATGGTTTTAAAGGGGATGTTATTTTTGATATAAGCAAGTCCCTGTATTTGCGCAATATCTTCAATACCGCTTTTGATGGCGTTGGTAAGTTCCAACAGCGTTTGTTCAGCCTCGCCTATGATTACAAAATCGGCGCCTTCGTTCAAATATTCTTTATAACGGTCTGTCGAGTCGGAACTGGAGACAATTACGGTGCAACCATACTTTTTGGCCAGCTTGCACATTTTAAACGCGGCCTCGCGCATATTGGTGAGGCACATTTTGGTGAGATAGTTAAACCCATCATCGTAAATCACAAAAAAACCGGGTTTATTTTGCGCTATGGCGGGCACAACATCATGCGCCGTATACGAAAACATGTTATCAAAAAAAGATACGTTATAACCATGCATCCGCATATTGGATGCGGCATATAGTGTACCCAGCGGTGCGTACGGCTGCCCTATTGCCCATTGCTTGGGATCGAACCGTAAAAAGTAGGAATGAGTGAACAATATATTATTTAGCTGGTCCATAAAATTAAGATAGACGGGTTAATGGCGACAGGTTAAGCGAGCAAACAAGTTTTACTTTGGTAAGCTGCTTTTGATTTTCATTACCCTTAAAAGTTTGTAATACACTTTGGCTGTTCATTAGTCAGGATTTTATTTTTATCCAGTAAAAAACACTTTTTTTGAATATCTTATTAAAAAACGCAGTAGGATTAAACATTACCTTGTGCTTAAGATGCATTACCTGTTTTAAAGGATGATGAAAATAATACTGCGCCATTTCCGGAAAACCTATTGATGTAAAATAATCCTTACTCCTTTCGGCTGCTGTTTCAACTTCACCCGAATGATAAAAATGGGTATCGAGTACATGTACCCGCCCGGTGGAGGTCAGCAAACCAAATGCATTATTCATAACTTCCTTAAGCGATGGAAAGTATTGGATGGATGCGGCAAAAATAATCACGTCAAATTTAATTCCTTCGTTAAACGCAGTGCCGCTGAACGGGGCATGGATAAATTTAAGGTTCCTTTTTTTAAAAACCCTATTGGCCTGCTCAATCTCTATCCTGTTAGGGTCTATCCCGGTTACTTTAGCTTTGGGGATGTTAGCAAGTTTAGCCGAAAGCCAGCCATTGCCGCAACCAACCTCCAGGATATCCAATGGGCCCCGTTGTTTTTTAAGGAAAGCGATTAGCTGTTCGGCAGAATGCTTTCTCATTTTCCATTCTTTATAATACCGGTGACCGGAATCAACATCCGGCAGGCGCGTTACTTGTTTATCGCTATACAGCCTGCCTTCTTTATCGCGCACAGCAACGTACATGGCCTCAAATGCATCATTAGCTATCGGACTCTGGTTTATGGCAATATCGTTTCTTTCGGGGTTCAATTGTTATTGGGCTAAGTTTAAAATATAGTTTTGTACGCGACGCCTGGCATCGGTGCTTTTAGGGCTATAAAGTAATATCTTATTCATGTAGCATTCGCAGTTAAACAGCAGCGACGGGCTTCACTCCCACCACTGCCAACCCAGATCGATAATTAAACCATTCATCATATATTACGACAGCCAAACTGCCGGGGTTGCCTGTGGCAAAATAAAAAGGGCGGGGCAACCCTAAAGCCCCGGTATCCGTTATTGTTATAAAAACGCGCGCGATGCTGGCAACCGCCAAAAACTATATAAAAAGCAAAATAGCCCCCCCTGTAACCGAAAAAGGCGTTATAGAGGCTTACGACCTGTGGGCTTCTGACCACGATATGCAGCCGGGCAACTTAATGCTGCACCTTGACGAAAAACTTTTTAAAGGCCTGTTGGAAGGATTGGAGCTGAAAGGCAAATTTATAGCTGATATAGGCTGTGGTACCGGCAGGCAATGGCCCGCTATATTTAATAAACAGCCGGCTGCGCTAACAGGCTTTGATGTATCGGCCGGAATGTTAAAAAAATTAAAAGAAAAATATCCGAAGGCAAGTACCTTAAAAATTGCCGATAATTTATTTTCTGATATCCCGGATGCTTCTTTCGATATGATAGTGTCAACACTTACCGTTGCCCATATTGAAGATATAGACGAAGCCCTGCATGCCTGGTGCCGTTTGCTTAAACCGGGTGGCGAAATCATCATCACCGATTTTCACCCGCATATGCTGGCACTTGGCGGTAAGCGTACCTTTAAACATGGTAATGCATTAATAGCAGTGCGTAACTATTTACATCCTATATTTACCATAAAGCAAGCGCTATCAAACGATGGTTTTAACCTGATAACACAGCAGGAAATAAAAATTGATGAAACCATGAAACAATTTTACGCCGATGCCAACGCCCTGCATGTTTACGAAAAATACGTTGGCTTCCCGGTTATTTATGGCATTTATTTAAAAAGAGCGTAAATGATACTGAGGAATGTAAAACCGGCTGATGGCGGGCGGGCAGTTGATATCAAAATTGAAGGCGAAAAGATTGATCAGGTTAGTTTATCGATGATAAACGCCGATGATCAGCTATCGCTGTATTTTGAAAACTCCATCATTTTACCCGGCCTGATTAACTCGCACGATCATCTTGATTTTGACCTCTTCCCGCAACTGGGCAATCACATTTATAATAACTATATTGAATGGGGAGCACATATTCACCAGGAGTTTAAAGCCGAAATTGCTGCGGTGCTCAATATCCCCCGACACCAGCGTATACTTTGGGGAATCTATAAAAATTTACTGTGCGGCGTTACTACCGTTGTAAATCACGGGCAACAAGTACATGTTGATAATGCCCTGATTAACATATTTGAGGAAACGCATGACCTGCACTCCGCAGCGCTCGAAAAATTTTGGAAGCTTAGGCTCAACAATCCATTAAAACGCAAACTACCGGTAGTTATCCATACGGGTGAAGGGACAGATGAACTGGCCACCCGCGAAATAGATGAACTGATTAGCTGGAATAAATTAGGACGTGCTTTGGTTGGCGTTCACGCTGTAGCTATGAGCAAAGAACAGGCCCCTTATTTTAAGGCCATTGTTTGGTGCCCCGAATCGAACTTTTACCTATTGAACAAAACGGCAGATATACATAAACTAAAAGCGTTTGCTGATATTCTTTTCGGGTCAGATTCCACCCTTACAGGTAACTGGAATATGTGGGACCACGTTAGTATGGCCCGTAGCATAGGGATGCTTACCGACGAGGAACTATACCAATCGCTCAATAAAACTGCAGCAAAAACATGGGCAATTAATACCGGCGAAATTGCTGCCAGCAGGCAGGCCGACCTGGTTATCGCGAAAGCAAACCATGGCGCTGGCCGTTATGACGCCTTTTTTGCTACACGGCCAACAAACATCCAAATAGTGATCCAGAAAGGGAACATCAGGTTGTTTGACCAGGAACTGTTGCCTGTGCTGGCCGGTGCATTAAAAGGAAAATCGTTCAGTTTGATAAAGGTGGGTGAGTCCTATAAATATGTCGAAGGAAATATCGGGGAGTTGATGGCCTCCATTCAATCGTATTTGCCAGGTGTTGTTTTCCCGGTTACCTTTATACAACATCAAATTATCTGAAATTGATAAAGCTGATCGATCTTGTTTATTATTCCCATCTAAATTATACCCGCCCGCAGCAGGTAACAGAAAACCATGCCCCGGCGCTCACCTTTGCTATATACCTTAAGGACAGGCTTGATTTTGCTTTCGTAAAGCATACAACATTTGAACAGGATATTGTAATGAACGGCGTACCCTATTATTTTTTTAAAGGCCGCAACAGGTTCTGGTCTCTCACTATAAAAACCCATGTTCTTATCTGGAAATTAAAGCCTGATATTGTGCTGGTACAAGGCCTGGTATTCCCTTTACAAGTAATGTTTTTAAAATTGTTTTGTGGCAACAAGTTCAAACTGGTTATACAGCATCATGGCGAATTACCCTCGGATGGCTTAAAAGGCCGGCTGCAAAAGATAGCCTGCAATATGACAGATGCCTTCCTTTTCACTTCGGCCGGCAATGCGGATGCCTGGAAAAAAAAGAACATTATTAAACCTGATGCCCGGATATTTGAATTATTAGAAGCTTCTACCGTTTTTAAACCTATTGATAAAGCCCTGGCAAAACAACATACCGGCATTGCCGGTAAAGCAAACTTCATTTGGGTGGGTCACCTGAATAAAAATAAAGACCCTTTAACCGTTTTGAACGGTTTTCATGATTACCTGCACGTTAATCCCGCTGCAAAGTTGTACATGATTTACCAAACCGATGCACTGTTAAATGATATAAAGCAGTTAATAACATCTTCTGCCCTGCTATCAAATTCGGTCACTTTAGTGGGTCAGGTAGCTAATACCGACTTGCCTTACTGGTTTAGCGCAGCAGATTATTATATATCGGGCAGTCATAAAGAAGGCAGCGGCTACGCCTTGTTAGAAGCTATGGCCTGCGGCTGCATCCCTGTTGTTACCACCATCCCATCGTATAAAAAAATCACCTTAAATGGCCAATATGGATTTTTATATCCACCGGGGAATGCCGGGGCATTAGGCGAAACCCTTAAGGGGCTTGAGGGGGTAGATTTGCAAGAGCTCTCGGCAGCTGTTTTAAGCCATTTTACCCAAAGGCTAAGCTTTAAAACCATAGCCGACGACCTGGTTGATATTTGTCATCAATTAATGGATAAATAAGCTGGTAATGCGGGCCGCTATTGTTTCGGTGGTGTAAATTAGCACAGGTTCGTGCTTTAATTCTTTATCGTTTAACAGTTTTTTAATAATAAGCGGTAAGTCTTCGACATTATCGGGTACGAGGTGCTGAGATGGCCTTGTATTCATTCCATTAACCAGGCTCAACACCTGGCAGCCCGCGTATAAAGCCTCGCTTAAAACGGTGCTGTAACCTTCATAGCGTGATGTATGTAAAAATATTTTGGAACGTTGCATCATGGCCAATACTTCCGGGTGTGGCAACTCGCCTTTTAGTTCGATGTTATTCTCCAGCCCAAGCCTGCTTATTTGTTTTTTCAAATTATCCATTTCGGGGCCGTTGCCACATATCACCGTTTTTAATCCCGGAAATTCGGTAACCAGGCTTTTGATCACTTTTACAAAAAGATCATATTGCTTAAGCGGAATAAGCGAACCTGCACCCATAATATCGATGTCGCGATGGGCTGCACCGGCGCCAAAAAGCGTTACATCGATACCTGTAGGGATAACATGCGCCGGTTGAATGCCATAATTTAACCTGAACTCTTTTGCCACAAAATCTGATATCGCGATTACTGAACTGCCGTCGGGTTTTATCCTGTTAACATAATCATTACCGGCTTTCGCATCCTGCCCGAGCAGCCATGCATAATGCGGCAAACCGTATTTTTTTGCAAAGCGGTTGCCCATAAAGGAACACTCCCCCATCCAAAAGCTTAATAAACCAATAAGTTTGTAACTGGCATGAAGCTTTTTTAAGTTTTGCCATACCCGTTGCCAGGTTATTAACCTGAATACCTGCCCCCTGCCCCTGCCCGCAATGGCTATAACTTCGACTCCGCACCAGTTATATGTTGAAGCTGTATTAGGGTACTGAAAACTGATAACAACGATATGCATGTTTGGATTATGCTGTTTTAAAGTCCTGACAAAACCCTGCATAGGCGGTACCCAGATGGTATCGTTAACGTTGGCAGGGAAACCCGGCGTTAATATGACCAATGCTTCAGGCTTACTCATTTATTAAAGGGATTATTTTGTTGCAATGGCTCAGGCTTGCAATGTTGTGTGTTATAAAAAATATGATCTTGCCCTGGGCTGTTAACTGCTTTAGTTGGGTAAGTATAGCCTCCTCTGCCTGTTGGTCCATTTCGCCAAACGGTTCGTCCATGATCAGCACATCAAAATCGTGGTACAAGGCCCTTGCCAGGGCTATGCGTTGCCTTTGTCCGCCGCTCAGGTTTTTGCCATTTTCGCGCACTATTTTATTTATGCCTTCGGGATAGCCGGCTAGCAAGGGGGCAAGTCCGCAAAAGGATATGGCCTCCTCCAGTTTCGCGGTATCATATTCCTGATCATCAGTAAGCGTAATGTTTTTAAGGATGGTATCGTGAATAAAATAGTTCTGTTGTTTTACATAAGCTATTTTTTTCCAGTACTGCTGTCTTTTATGGGTATCAGTTTGTTTCCCATCTATATAAATATAACCCGACTGAGGCGTCAAAAAACCAAGCAATAAATTAATGATGGTTGTTTTGCCACTGCCCGAGGCTGCCGATAAGCCAACAAAATCGCCTGCGTAAACATCGAAGCTAATGCCGGCCACTACCGGTTGGTCTACATAACTAAAACAGACGTTGTGAAAACGGATAGAGCCAATGGGTTCAACAATATTAAGTGTGCCTGCTTTTTGCAACGCGTCGGGTTCTTTTACAGCAAGTAAATCATTCAGGGTAAATTCATAGGTTTTTATTTGCCCCATACTGTTCAGGATTTTGATAATACCGGGGATGATTTTGTAGGCAGCTGTAATAAAAACGCCAATAGTAAGCACATCAACCACTGCCCCACGTGCCGCCCATTTGTTAACCAGCACCAGGATAAAAAAACCAAAAATGGCAAAAATCTCTACCAATCTTGCAGGCAGCCCCTGCAACGTTTGTTGGGCCGCAATATTGTTATTAAGCTGCTCCTGGTAACCTGCGTACCTATCGGCCAGGAAAGTGCGCTTATCATAAATGTTTCCTTCTATAAACCCGGCTAACGACTCCTGTAGATACTGGATACTTTTTTCGCTCGTTATTTTTGTTTGTTCGCGCACCTGTTTCGATTTCCGTTTGATAAAATACGCCAGGATAATTATGGGCGGTAACAGCACCAGCAGCAATAAAAAAAACAGCAATGGCTGGTAAATCAATATAGCGCCGATGGTAAATGAAATGAGCAGGCTTTGCGATATAATTTGCTGTACATTATTGAGGATGTAATGGCTAAATTCGATAGGCTGCTGACTTACCTGGCGGATGTGTACAGATGAATCGACATTAATAAATTTGATATAATCATCTTTCAGGTAGTGAAGGATATTCCTTTTCGACAATCGCGACGCTACTCCGTAAAAAAAATGATGCTGAAATCGGGTAATCAGGTAGCCCAGCCAGTTTTTGCCGCAATACAGCAGCATAAATAAACCGATTGGCAGTATAGATTGCTGTTTAAGCCAGTTAAGCTGTAATAAATGATGTTGAACAGGCGTGCCCGAGGTATAAAGCCCTATGATGATAAGCAATGCCCCTAAAAAGGCAATATCCAGTACGCTGATAAGCAGATCGAGCAGGATAAGCCTGTACAACCTGTTTTTTTCGGTTACGCTAAGCAGCGAAAGAATTCCCTTAAAAACGTGTTTCAAAATGCCGTAATGATAAAGTATTTTAGTACTTTATCATTACGGCACCAGGCGCGTAATGGTTGCCCGTGTGTTAAGTCTTGAGTCCTAACTCTGAAGTCTTAAGTTAAAAATGACATTTCAGACTTCAGACTTAGAACTCAAGACTTCGAACTATTGCACAAGCTTAATCTCCACCCTGCGGTTCAAAACACGGCCTTCTTCGGTTGTGTTATCGGCAATGGGTTTGCTTTCGCCATAGCCCTTAACTGTTAAGTTATCTGCACTGATGCCGCTATTTGCCAGGTAGGTTTTAACCGAGTTGGCACGCTGAACAGATAATTCCATATTACGTTCGTCGGTACCTTCGGCAGATGAATTTCCATTTAAAACGAATTTTGCCGATGGATCTTTCTTCATTTCTATAACAGCCTGGTCAAGCGCCTGGTATGACGCGGTTTTTAACACTGCCGAATTAAATTCAAACTGGATATTGGTAAAATTATAATTTGGCTTAGCAGGTGCAGGCGGCGGGGTTGGCGCAGGTGCAGCAGCAGGCGGCGGGGTTGGCTTCGGTGCCGGCGCGTACATTTTCTCGGTTTCAACAGGAGCAGGTTTTTCGGCTAATTTCTTGGCTTTACAAGCAGGAAAAGTGACGGCTACTAAAGCAATAAGCGATAAAAATAAAGGGGCTTTTAAAAACTTCATAGTTGGTTTTGATTTTTCGGTAAACATAAAAAAATATTTGCCACATGGCTTTAATGCCCATACGGCATTATTAAAAAAAGGATTTAAATGACAATTTGTTTGGCATGCGCATGATCCTTAACTGCCAGTTAGAACGGGAAATTGCCTGGATAAGTATTATTAAGTTAAGACGCCTTGTATATTACCCCAATGTTTATTTCGGATTAATCGCAGTGTTTTTATTAATATTTAAGTAATTCTACGCAGCTAAATACGTACAACTACCGGGAGTAATTTAAAGCTGATTATGTTATTTAGCAATAATCCTAAAACACATCAACATGAAAACCGATACTCCTTTTGAACCAATTGAAACGCCGGATATACATTTTTTGCGCCGGATAGAAGTATTAAAAAAACACCCGGAAGTAAAACAATTAATGGGCTACGATCCCTGGGCGGCAGTGCTTACCTTTTTTATTGTGTCAGGGCAAATTAGTTTTGCATGGGGTGTTAGTATATGGTTTCCTTCGTTTGGAACATATTGGTGGCAAATTATCCTGCTATCATACGTGGTGGGCGGCACGATGAACCATTGGTCGGCCATGGCCGTACACGAAATGGCACATAACCTGATGCTGAAAACGCCTGCACAAAATAAGGCACTGGCCATATTTGCCAATATCCCGGTTTTGGTGCCGGGCGCTATCGCCTTTCGTACACACCATATGAAGCATCACTCCCACCTGGGCATCGAGCATGTTGATAATGATTTCCCGAGCCATTGGGAAGTGAAAATGGTAGGCAAATCGGGGATCCGGAAATTCATCTGGCTGTTTTTTTACATATTCTTCCTGTTTTTGGTAAGGGGATTTGATACCAGGCCAACCAAATGGGAATGGGCCAACATCGTTACGCTGATTATTACCGATGTATTGATATTTGTGTTTTTAGGGAAAATTGCCATTATCTACCTCTTCCTATCCACCTTATGGGGATTCAGCCTGCATCCCGCAGCCGGGCATTTTATTCATGAGCATTTTATATTTGAAGAAGGACAGGAAACCAATTCGTACTATGGCTGGCTCAACTGGGTTTGTTTTAATGTAGGCTACCATAATGAACACCACGATATTATGAACATACCGGGCCGTTTTTTGCCTAAGTATTATAAAATTACCAAAGAGTTTTACCAGCACCTGGATTCGACCCACTCCTGGACGCGAATGTTTTATGATTTTATTACCAAGCCCAATTTAGGCGCGGATAAACGTTACGTACGAACAGAACAGGTGAGAAAGCAAGGAATAAAAATGGCCGAAGAAATGAAGCGAAGCCGGGAGATGGCGTAGTGGTCAGTGGTCAGTGGTCAGTGGTCAGTGGTCAGTGGTCAGTGGTCAGTGGTCAGTGGTCAGTGGTCAGTGGTCAGTGGTCAGTGGTCAGTGGAAATAAACACAAATGGCGCATCTTTCGATACGCCATTTGTGTTTATTGAAAAAAACTACTCGAGAGCCCAACACACCACTCACAACTGACCACTCACTACTACTTCTTGCTCACTACCACGCTCCAGTCGCTTCCGCTGCCTATTTTATAAATGTCGGCAAAACTGCCCTGGTTTAAGGCAAAAGATAATTGCATCAGGCTATTCATATAAGCCAGGGGCTTGCCTTTCGCTACCTCGCCAAAGGTATCGCTGTATGGGGCATCACCCTCAAATTTCTTTTCGCCATTTTGGTAAATTACCAGGTGGAGGGTATCTCCTACTTTAACGTTCAGTTGTTTTACCAAGTCATCGCCTATATTTGTCCACAGGTTGCCATATTGAATATCAAGGATATCAATGGTACCTTTCAGGGTTCCGCCTTCCAATATTGCTTTTTGATACGGAATTTTCACCACTTGTTTAGGCAGTTCGGGCCCTACCTGCTCATAGGTAATAACACCGGCCGCGAGGCGTGCGGCGGTGTAGGCATATACGTCGCGGCCATGAAAAGTGTATGATTTTTCGGACCCTTTACGACGATTGCGGGACTCATCAATCTGCCTGATTTCGGCTATTCCCAGCGATTCAGCTATCAACGTTAATGTGCCATTATCAGGCGTAACAATATATTGGCCCGTTCTGGTCTTGAGCACAACAGATTTACGGGCGGTACCTACCCCAGGATCCACTACCGAAACAAATACCGTACCTGCAGGCCAGTAATTTACAGTTTGATAGAGACGGTATGATGCTTCCCAGATGTTATAAGCAGGAATCTCGTGTGTGAGATCATAAAGTTTTAAATCGGCAGAAACACCGGTAGCAACGCCCTTCATGGCCGAGACAGCGCCATCTTTTACGCCAAAATCGGATTGGAAAACTACAATTTTGTTTTGGGCATAGGATAAACCGGTAATTGAAATTAAAAGAATGGTAAGTAGCTTTTTAATCATGTTGAAAATATATTTATTGCATAACGCGGTGACGAGTCTTTTTCATGTACGCGTTTGCAGGTACGCAGCGACTATCACACAGCGTAAAATACAATAAAATATTAAAACTAACACCAATTTAAGCAGCTTTTCAAGCCAAAAAAGGCCGCCCCTTGCGGGAACGGCCTTCAAACCAAACTAACTACTTTATGAAAACAGTCTTTAATTATTTTACAGCTATTTCTCTTGATTGAAATTTAGCTTCTTCTTTTTTGGTAATGGTCAAAGTCAGGATACCATCGGTATAGTCTGCTTCGATTTTTGAATGATCAGCACTTTCGGGTAAGGTAAACGACCTGCTGAATGAGTTGTAGCTGTATTCGCGTTTGCTGAATTTTTTACCTTCCTCAACGTTTTCAGTTTTCTTTTCAGCTGCTACGGTTAATACGTTTTTATCCAAACTGATCTTCAAGTCTTCTTTCTTTAAGCCTGGTACAGCCAATTCAACCTGGAACTCATTTTCAGTTTCGCTGATGTTTACGGCAGGTATGCGGGCTACCAGTTTATCGCCAAGGAACGAATCGTTTAAAATTGAATCGAATACATCGTTAAAGAATGGGCCTCTCGCGTTGTTTTTTAATCCGTTGTTAAATTTTACTAAAGTCATGATATGTATATTTATAAGTTTTTGTTTTTGTTAACTTCGTGAAGTATTAATCAACTGTTATACCAACAGGGAAAATCAATATTCTATATGACTATTTGTCATTGATAAAGATTTACTACCGACAAAATGACACAAATGGCCGAAAAACTCAGCGATTACAAATTTAAAACTGACATACCTATCCGTTTTTCGGATATTGATTCATTAGGACACGTTAACAACGCCATATATTTAACTTACTTTGAAATAGCAAGGACCAACTATTGGAAAGACGCCATAGGTTGGGATTGGAATAACGCCGGTATTATTATAGGTCGCTCAGAAATCAATTACCTAAAACAAATTACCGTTCAAGATAAAATAGCCTGCTACGTGCGCACCATACGTATAGGCAACAGCAGCTTTGATGTGATGCACGTATTGGTAAAAATAACCCCGCAGGGCGAAGAAATTGTAACAACCGGCAAAACAGTTTGCATCAGCTATGATTACGCCGCCAATAAATCAGTTTCTATCCCGCCGGATGAACGCAGGAGCATGATTGCATATGATGAGCCGAGATTGATATTGAATACGAATTAATTTGAAGATTTGAAAATTTGAAGATTTGAAAATGCCAGGTTGGAAGAAGAATTCATTTTCAAATTCTCAAATCTTCAAATTCTCAAATTAAAACACCTACCTTTAAGGCGCTTTACAACCTTATCAGTACATAAAAAATGAAATATACCGTTAAAAACCTATTGATCTTATCCGTATTTGTGAGCATTGTTTACCCGGCTTGTAAAAAAGAAAACACATCTGCTGACAAAAAAACTGACTCCAAAATAGCCGCACAGATTGCCATAAACCTATATAAATCGCTAAGTGGCAGTAACGGTGGAGCGAACATACAAAACGGCCTGAACGCCTACAGTAATATAAATAAAAAGAATAGTAAGCTTGCTGTTAACTCCTTTTATGTTGGCGAATGCGGGCTAATGATGGATACTACTGTTTCTTTCGATTTGAGCAGAGGAGACAGCATAACTACGCTTACTGATAAAATTAAATTCATTTCGTTATGTAAAACCGCCAGCTTACTACGCGGTTATACCTTTGACGACAGCACTACAATTATTGGCAAAACACCAACTTTTGGCTTTACCAGGGTGGCTACCCAGCATTTTGCTGTATATGGTATCGATTTAGCTTATACCCAATTTTCGTTAAATGGTAAATCAAGTTTTAAAACGTCAGATTATCCGCTGAACGGCAGCAAGACGGTTAAATACAATTCCTTTTCAACCAATTACATTCTTAAGGGGGTAAAATTCAATACAGGCACAGATCCTAATGTAATAAGCCCCAATATATATGAGGGTACAGCCGATTTTAGCGGCGAGCATGTTTACGATGGCGGTTCGGCATCTTACAATACCGATAAATATACAGGAACTGTTGAGTTTTTAGGAAACTGGAAAGTTAAAATAACTTACAACGGCACAGCTTACACAGTTGATTTGAACACAGGGATAGTAATTTAAAAATAATTTGAGAATTTGAAGATTTGAGAATTTGAAAATTAGTTTTTCTTCGGTTTTACCATTTTCAAATCTTCAAACTCTCAAATTTAAAATATCTTCCCCGGATTTAAAATCCCCTTCGGGTCAAATATACTCTTGATACCGCGCCAAAGGGCAAAATGCACCTCCGAGTACTTTATCGGCATAAAATCTTTTTGAACCAAACCGATGCCATGCTCACCGGATAGGGTACCACCCAACCCTACTGTAAGTTCAAAAATCTCCTTGATACCGAATTTGAGTTTGCTGTTCCAGTCCTCATCGCTCATGTTGGCTTTAATAATATTTACATGAAGATTTCCATCACCCGCGTGGCCATAACAAACTGATTTAAAGCCATATTTAACACCAATCTCTTTTATTCCTTTAATCAGCTGGGGCAGTTCGGCGCGGGGCACTACGGTATCTTCTTCTTTATAAACCGAGTTTGATTTTACTGATACAGCCATAGTCCGGCGCAGCCGCCAAAGCTCCTCTTTTTGGGCCGATGAATCGGCAAAGAGCACATCTTTGCAATCATACGCTTCTAATACCGCGTTAATTTTTTCGCAGTCGGCAAAAATCACGTCCTGGTTATTACCATCTACTTCAATCAGCAAAAAAGCCTGGATATCATCTTGTAAATCAAACGCGATATCATCATGCTCTTTCACCCACTCCACTCCTCTCCGCTCCATAAACTCCAATGCCGATGGTACAATACCTGCACGAAATATGGCAGAAACAGCTGCGCAGGCAGCTTCATTAGTAGCAAATGAGGCCAGCATCAAGGCGTCCAACGTAGGCAATGGAATCAGCTTCACCACAATTTTGGTAATAATCCCCAGCGTACCTTCCGACCCGATGAATAACTGGGTTAAATTATACCCCGACGCATATTTAAGGGTATTTGCCCCTGTCCAGATAATTTCCCCAGATGGTAAAACCACCTGCAGGTTCAATATATATTCGCGAATGGTGCCATACTTAACCACCCTTGGCCCGCCCGAACCATGGGATACGTTGCCGCCAATAAAACAACTCCCTTTGCTTGCGGGGTCAACAGGGTAAAGCAGGCCTTTAGCAGCAGCCTGGTTCATAAACTCTTCGGTAATAACACCTGGCTCAACCGTGGCCTGTAAATTAGCCTCATCAATCTCCAGCACCTTATTAAAGCGTTCCATCGCTATCAGCAAACCGCCTTTAATAGCCAGGGCGCCGCCGCTTAAGCCAGTACCGGCACCACGCGGGGTAACAGGGATCAGGTTGTCATAACAAAGTTTCATTAATGCCGAAACCTCCCCGGGCATTTGTGGCCGGGCAACCACTTCCGGATAATAAACCAGGTCTTCCGTTTCGTCGTGACTATATTTTTCAAGCTCGTCATGCCGGCTGATAACGTTGCCGGCGCCAACAATAGCTATAATGGCATCTAATATCGATGGTGTTATTTTATTATATTCCATTTTACTGCTTGTTATAGTTAACAGTAACAGCCGAGTGTGTTACCTTACCCAACAACGGTGGGTTTAACTTTTTTATTTCCACACTAATGCTGTCCACGTATGGGTATTTTCTTTTTATTCTGTCTAAGATAGCTTGTGCTACGGTTTCTATCAGTTTGCGCGAATGTTTCATTTCCTCGCAGGCCATATAATAAACCTTTTCGTAATCAACAGTGTGTTTAAGCTCGTCGTCGGCCGGCTCACTCTGGGGGATAAAATCAACAGTTATATCTACCAGGAAACGGCAGCCTATTTTTTGTTCTTCGGGATAAAATCCATGGTATGCAAAAAATTCTGCACCCTGCAGGGCAATAGTAGTCATGGTTCAAAAGTAGCAGATTTTGTTGGTTTAAAAATTGATTTATTTGTCAAAAACTTGCACAAAACTTGATATAAATTGAAAATTACTAACTAAAAAGTGCAGTTTTTTAGCTCTTTTTTGTGCTTTATTTACCAATTGATTTTAAAACGTTTTGTGGCAAAACCGGTACATAAAACGCATATTTTTTTATGCCTGATTTTTTTTCAAAAAAAATAACTTCGTCAAAAACCATGTTTAAACTATCTAAACATAGTTTTTGATATAAAGTGGCTTGTAGTATCTAAAAACAGCATTTTTGAATTAAATAAGTCCACTTTAAATGCTATATATTTGCCCACCAAGTATAACATTATGGCTAAAACAGATCTGTACGAATCGCCCGATTATTATCAATTAGATGAATTGCTTACCGAAGAACATAAGCTTATCCGCTCGTCGGTACGCGATTGGGTAAAAAAGGAATTAAGCCCCATAATTGAAGATTATGCCCAAAAAGCAGAGTTCCCGATGCAGCTGGTAAAAGGCCTTGCCGAAATTGGCGCATTTGGCCCGACAATCCCGGTTGAGTATGGCGGTGCAGGGCTGGATTATATGGCTTACGGTATCATTATGCAGGAAATTGAGCGTGGCGATTCGGGCATTCGGTCGGCATCATCTGTGCAAGGCTCATTGGTAATGTACCCTATTTATGCCTACGGCTCTGAAGAACAACGTAAAAAATACCTGCCCCGCTTAGCATCCGGCGAAATCATGGGCTGTTTTGGGCTCACCGAGCCCGATCACGGATCAAACCCTGGCGGGATGACCACCAATATAAAAGATGCCGGCGATCATTATATCCTGAATGGCGCCAAAATGTGGATTTCCAACGCTCCATTTGCCGATATTGCTGTTGTTTGGGCCCGCGACGAGAATAAGAAAGTACGAGGATTAATAGTGGAGCGCGGTATGGAGGGCTTTACTACACCTACAACGCACAACAAATGGTCGTTAAGAGCATCGGCTACTGGCGAATTGGTTTTTGATAATGTTAAGGTACCAAAGGAAAACTTATTGCCCAATGCCATCGGTTTAAAAGGCCCGCTCGGTTGCCTTAACCAGGCACGCTACGGTATTGCCTGGGGTGCACTTGGTGCCGCTATGGATTGTTATGATACCGCTTTAAGATATTCGAAAGAGCGTGTTCAGTTTGGGAAACCAATAGCGGCATTTCAGCTACAGCAAAAAAAATTGGCCGAGATGATAACCGAGATAACCAAAGCCCAGTTATTGGTTTGGCGTTTAGGTGTGCTCAAAAATGAGAACAGGGCTACTGCTGCCCAAATTTCGATGGCCAAGCGTAACAGTGTAGAAACCGCCATCAATATAGCCCGCGAAGCCCGGCAAATACTGGGTGGCATGGGCATCACCGGCGAGTACCCTATTATGCGGCATATGATGAACCTTGAATCGGTAATTACTTATGAAGGCACACATGACATTCACTTGTTGATAACAGGAATGGATATCACTGGCCTTGATGCATTTAAATAGTATAGGCAGCAATTATTTAAGTTCCGAAATATAGTATTGGCGTTTTCCAAACACTATATTTGTTGCTGCTATACAGTTAATGTGTTCGATTAAACCTATTGTTTTCTGCGGTAAAAGTTATTCGCATAATTTAATGTTATGCATAGCTTTTTTTTGTGCCTTACTTTTTGGAGCTTGTAACTATAACAATAAAGATGACGGTAACTATTCAAAGCAGTTTAACGCCATTTACGACACTATTAATAACTACCATCAGCTAACAAAACGGCAGCTTGTCGGCACGCGATATCTCGATTCCGCTTTTAAAAGGCTTAAAAATCCTTTTGTAAATGATAGGTTCCGTTTTTATAGTTTTCATTTTGTTTACGAAAGAAAAGTTGCCCATAACTCAAAAAAGGCTCTTGCTTATGCTGACAGTATGCTGGCTATGGCCAAACAAAGCGTAACGCGACGCCAATATCAGGTTAATTATGCCGAGGCCAATTTCGCCCTCGGCGATGCTTATTTTGACCTTTCGCAGTTCAGCAACGCTTATAAATGCTTTTATCAGGGATATTATATTGGCAAAAGGCTGATTAGCAATCAAATACTGGCCGAATATACCTACCGGATGGGCATGGTGATGTTTAAACAGGCGCACTACCTGGATGCGGCCAATTTTTTTAAGCTTAGTTATAGCCAAAGCCGGGCTTATAAAGATGATTTCAGGGCATTTTATCAACGACAGGAGCTGCTGGATAATATTGGCGAAAGTTATAAAAACGCGGGAAAAGCAGATAGCGCATCTGTGTACTTCAAAAAAACACTTGAATATATCGATAGCAATAATGCAAGATTTAACAACCTGGCCGGAATGCTGGAGACTGCCCGTGGGGTGGTTTATGGCAACCAGGGGGATATGGCTTTGATAACAGGCAACTATACACTGGCCGAACAGATGCTTAAAAGCAGCATCGCCATAAATTTTAAAAAGGGTAATGATAACAAAGACGCTCAATTAACTGAAATAAAGCTCGCACGCCTGTACCTTAAATTAAACCGGCAAAAGGATCTTTACCTGCTACTTAAAAATCTGCGCACTCAATTAGACAGCCTCCCTAATAACGATGCAGAAGCCGGTTGGAATTATTTAATGAGTAAATACAGCCAGCAAAATAATGATAACACTGCGGCACTAACTTATTTAAAAAAGTACTCGGCACAAAAGGATTCATTAGTAAAGCTGGCCAATTCACTTAAGCGTACCGATGTAACAACGCAGCAAGCCAATTACGACAAGCAAAGCGAGATAGACAGCCTGAAAAACAACAATAAACGACAGCTAATATTCATTTACATTGCTGTTTTATTATCTGTTATGGCGGTAATAATTATATTCCTGATTTTCAGAAACATGAAGCAATCAAAAAGGGATATGCTGGCTATAAAGACGTTAAATGAGCAAATAAACTATCAAAAAGAAAACCTGGTGCATACCCTTAATGAACTGCACCGCGGAAGCCGGGAAAAAGACCGCATATTAAGAACTGTTGCACATGACCTCAGGAACCCGCTTGGTGGCATAGCGTCACTTTCGGCGGTCATGGTAACCGAAGATTATACGCCTGATCAGCTGGAAATGCTTAGCCTTATAAAAGATACCTCTTACAATTCGCTCGACCTTATTAACGAGATATTAGAAGCTACTAATTCAGCCGCCGCGCCCATTAAGAAGGAATGGGTTGATATTAACGCACTGACAACCAATAGTGTAGAATTATTGCGTTTTAAAGCTGCCGAAAAACACCAGTCTATAAAACTTCACATGCCCGAAAATCCGGCGCAGGTATTTATAAGCCGGGAAAAAATTTGGCGTGTTATCAGCAACCTGGTCACCAATGCTATTAAATTCAGCTACGATGGTGGCAGTATAACAGTAGGCTTAAAAAATCACGAAGGCGGTGTTGAGATAACAGTAAACGACAATGGGATAGGCATCCCCGACAAGCTAAAACAACAGGTTTTTAATATGTTTACCGATGCCAAGCGGATTGGCACAGCCGGCGAGAAATCATTCGGCCTGGGCCTTTCCATATGCCAGCAAATTATAGAAAAGCACAATGGAAAAATTTGGTTGCAAAGTAATCCAACCGATGGCACAACTTTTTACGTTTTTCTGCCCTTTGAGGCCCCGGCGGTTTAGTTTTATAACACAATATGCAGACACCAGCCGCTGCGAACGACAAAATTCTCGTTAAAAATGTGCTGCTGAAATATTTTATTTAAGTTTAGGAAGTATTTAAAACGCATAGCCCCAATTCCCTGGTTATTAAAATTAATGTTCAACTATAAAAGCATATTCCGAAACGGGCTTCACATCAACATGCTGACGAGGTTGCTTTTCATTTGCTTCGTTATCATAATTTTTTCCTGCAACCGGGCTGCAAATTCGTTTTTGTCGTCGGCGGCGTTTAACAAGGTACTTGATTCGGTAAGCAATATGAACGATGGCGGCAAAAAAGAAGAAGCCATCCACTACCTGGATTCGGCGTACCGCCATTCAAAAAACCTTAACCTGCTTCAAACTTATAGCTATTACCGGTTTAATTACAACTACTTTTATTCTGTAAAGGCCGATAAAAACACCTCCTTGTTATATGCAGATAGCATGCTCAGCCTGTTTAACACACCTGATAAAAAGTCAAAATATGCCACCGAATACGGGCAGTCATATTTTTATAAAGGCGATGTTTTATTTGACCAAAACAGGTATAACGAGGCATATGAAAACTTTTATCACGGCAAAATAATTGGTAACAATAACTTAGATGAGTGCGTTTTGAGCGACTACAGCTACCGGATGGGTATGATCATGTATAAACAAGAACACTACCGGCTGGCGGCAGCATACTTTAAAAACAGTGCAAAAGAAAGCGCCGCGTGTGCTGGCAATTTCGGTGCATTTTATCGTACGCAGGAACTAACGGATAACATAGGCTTAAGCTATAGTGCCGTAAACTTAACCGATAGCGCTCTTTTTTTTTATAACAAAGCACTTGACTACATTGACCAGCACCAAATACAATATCGCGACCGAAGAGAAATGCTTGATGTGGCCCGCGGTGTTATTTACGGCAACCTTGCCAATGTGTATATTGGCCTTAAAAAGTATAGCCAGGCTAAAACTTTGCTAAAAAAAAGCATCCGTATTAATTTGCGGAAAGGTAACGACAACCAGGATGCGCAATATGCAGAGTTAAAGCTGGCCGCCGTGTACAACAATCTAAACCAGGCAGATTCGCTGCTAAACATATTAAATGTAATAAAAAAACAGTTTGAATATTTACACCAGCAGGATGCCAGGGCGGATTGGAATTACTTGATGTCGGAATATTTGGTAAAAAAAAGTAAGCCGGACGAAGCGATTAAATATTTTATACAGTATGATGCGTTAAAAGATTCCATCAATCAAAAAAACAAGGCACTTAAGGAAGCGGACATAGCCGAGCAGATAAAGCGCCTTGAAAAGGATAATGAGTTTGACAAACTTAAAAAGAACAATCAGCAACAAAATATTTATCTTAATGTAACCATAGTTTTTGTGGTGATGCTGGTTATGATCATTTCGCTGGTGTTCCTGAATTGGCAGAAATCAAAAAAGAACATTCAAACACTTGGAAGGCTAAACCAACAGATAAACGAACAAAACACCCATCTTGAACATGCGTTGAACGAACTTAAATTAAACAGCCAGGAGAAAGATAGAATTTTACGTACAGTAGCTCATGACCTGCGTAACCCTATTGGCGGTATAGCATCGCTAACTTCTGTAATGGGCGAAGATGATTATACTGATGAGCAAAAAGAAATGCTCAACCTGATCAAAGAAACTTCCTTTAACTCGTTAGAACTGATAAATGAGATATTGGAAGCAACAAATTCGACCAATACAGGATTAAATCTTGAGCAAGTTGAAATTAACGGCCTGCTTACCAACAGTGTTGAACTGCTACGCTTTAAAGCTGCAGAGAAAAGCCAGACCATCAGCCTTGAATTATTACCCGGCCCCCTTGAACTTATGATAAGCCGCGAAAAAATATGGCGGGTAGTAAGTAATTTAATTAGCAATGCTATAAAATTCAGCCCGGCCGGTGCGCCAATATTTGTTAAGGTTGAAGTTTTTGAACGGGAAGTGCAAATTTCGGTAAAAGATAATGGCATTGGTATTCCAGACAAACTTAAAAGCCAGGTTTTCAATATGTTTACAGATGCAAAGCGCCCTGGTACCGAGGGTGAAAAATCATTTGGACTGGGCCTTTCAATATGCCGGCAAATAATCGAAAAGCATAATGGGCGTATTTGGTTTCAAAGCGATACCGAACACGGTACTACATTCTACTTCTCGCTTCCAAAGTAAACTCTTCGTGTTTAACGGGCTTTTTTAAAAACTCCGCGAACCATTTACCCGATGCCTTTATAATCCGTTTTTGCGTAGTATGGTCTACGTGGACTAAACCAAACCGCGGGTGATATCCTTCGGCCCATTCAAAATTATCGGTAAGTGTCCAAACAAAATAGCCGTTAACATTACTGCCTTCATTTTTTGCTTTTAAAACCTGGCTCAAATAATCCTGCAGGTATTGGAGGCGCTTGGGATCGTTTACTTCGCCGTCGGTAACCTCGTCAGGAAAGGCCGAGCCGTTTTCAGTAATAATGATGTTCTTTATTTGCGGATAAGCGGCAAACTTTTTTATCATATGATAAATAGCCGGGGGATGAATTTCCCAGCGCATTGCTGTTAATTCAACCTTGCGGTTTTCGGCTTTAACAATGCGTGCGTTTACGTAAGGCGTAAAAAAGGAATATTGAACAATCTCGCGGGTATAATTTTGCACTCCGATAAAATCGAAATCAAACTTCATGTTGTCCTCATCGCCCGGCAAAATGTATTTTTGTATTCCCTTTAAAGCGGGTAAATCTTTAATCGGGTAGCCCATTCCTAAAAGCGGCTCGATAAAAAGGCGGTTTATCAGGGCATCAACCCGAACAGCTGCTGCCACATCGCGCGGCTTATTGGTTAAAGGCTCAACCTGCGAACAAGAAAATGTGTTGCCAATTTGCGAATTGGGTACCAGTTTACGCAATATTTTTGCCCCTGCAACTATGCTTAAAACAACATGGTGAATTACCGATGTAAAACTCCTGATACCACTACGTCCCGGAGCATGGATACCAAAAAAATAACCGGCGCCTGTAAAAACCACCGGTTCGTTCATTACCATCCAATGTTTTACCCTGTCGCCAAAGTTTTGCGCACATAAGGTGGTAAATTCACTAAACCAGGTAATAACATCACGATTGGCCCACCCTCCTTTTTGCTCAAGCACTAATGGCAAATCCCAGTGGTAAATAGTTACCCAGGGTTCTACCCCTTGCTCGAGGCAATAATCAATAATGCGGTTGTAATAATCAATACCAGCCTGGTTAACTGCACCCGTACCATTGGGTAACAAACGTGTCCACGATATCGAGAACCGGAAATTAGGAATATTTAATTTTTTAATAAGATCGATGTCCTCCTGGTACCTGTTGTAAAAATCGCAGGCGGTACGGGCATGATCGTCATTTAATATTTTACCTTTTTTCGTTGTAAAATTGTCCCAAACAGATTCGCCCTTGCCATCGGCATCATGAGCACCCTCAATCTGGAATGCAGCAGTAGATACGCCCCAATTAAAATCGGGACCAAAAAGTTCTCTGTTCAGAGCAGTATGCTGTGGAGTGAATTTCATTAAATGGACTACGAGGGTCCAAAATTGCAATATTATTTACGAAACCGGGGTATAAAGTTTTATTATTAATGGATGAAGGATGATTTCATGCTTTTTAACATCATCCACTCCCTTATACCACTAATGAGCCTTGAAAACACATTGATAAATTTCATAACCTTGTTGTTTAATTATCTAAAGGTACCATGGGGATATAACATAATTGTAACAACTGTATTATCAAATTGTTAAACACGAATTTCACTAACACGAATATCCCGAATTAAGGCCAATTCCACGAACTATAAAGGCATAGTTTATTATTTAACCAACTTTTTATCTGCGTTAACCACCCTAATCAGTGAAATTCAACTCAATTGGAGACATTCGTGTCCATTCAATTCGTGAAATTCGATTCAATTCGAGACATTCGTGTTTATAAATTCGTGTTATATGAAAAGCTATTTTATAAAAATGTTCAAATACGGCCACTTCGCTAACCATGCTTTATTAAAAGCAATTGCAGAAGCAGGCAATCCCAGGGGCCCTATAAAGTTGATGTCGCATTTGCTTGCTGCCGAACGGCGTTGGCTGGATAGGGTAAATGATGTGGAACCTTATCCCAATGCCGAATTATGGCCCAAAGAGTATACCATTGAGCATTGTACCCACCTGGTAAACGAATATAATGAAGAGTGGCTTGGCTTCCTGGAACGAATTACCGAAGACGATTTGAACAGAGTTATCATATACCAAAACGCATTGGGCAGTAATCAAACTTCTGTAAGCGATATTCTTACACATGTAATAAATCATGGCACACATACCAGGGCCCAGGCCGGCCAGCAGTTGAAACTTACCGGCACCGAAGCTTTACCCATTACCGACTATGTTTATTATTTAAGGCAACTAAATAGTTAACATTAATAGCTTTATTTACAATATTTGCCAATACAAAACGCAACCATGAAAAAGTATATCGGGATTGTATTAAGCCTTGCCATTTTATCGGGATGTGCCGACAATAAAAAACAGGAAAAATTGCTACTGGATAGCGTTATTGCCGTGCACGACAAGGTAATGGCTAATGACGAGCACCTGATGAAAAACAAAATGTTGCTGGATAGCCTGGTTAAAAACGTAGCTAACATTAACGATTCGGCAAAAGTTTGCCTTAAGCTGGTTGATGACGCAGATGGCGCCATGAGCGATTGGATGCACAAGTTTGACGTGGAAAACAAAGGTAAATCGCACCAGGAAATCATCGACTACCTGCGCGATCAAAAAAAGAAAATCGCGGCTATTGACGTTCAAATCAGCAATGCGATAACCGAATCTGACAAATATCTTACTCCAAATAAAAAATAAATGCGCAAATTAATTTTGGGCGTTATCGTATTATCGGTGTTAAATGCCTGTAACAATAAACAAAGCAAACTGCCTATTTTAGGCAACCGCGAGCCTGTTACTAAAACGGTGGATGGAAAATCGGTTGTGGATACGGCCTACGCCACTATTCCCGATTTTAAATTTGTAAACCAGTATGGCGATACTATAACACAAAAAAGCCTCGATGGTAAAATATATGTGGCCGATTTCTTTTTTACCACCTGCCCTTCTATCTGCCCGGTAATGCACCGCAACATGCTCAATGTTTATAAGGAGTTTAAGGCCGACGATAATTTCCGGATCATATCACACACCATCGACCCTAAATATGATACCGTTCAGGTACTTAAGCGCTATGCCGATAAAATGGGGCTTAGTGGTAACAACTGGTGGCTTTTGCATGGCGATAAAGGCAGCACTTATACTATAGCCAAAAGCTACCTGCAAACAGTACAGGAAAAAAATCCCGCCGGGCAATATATACATGATGGTTTTTTTATATTGATAGACAAACAAAAACGCATCCGCGGAACGTACGAAGGTACCGACCCCAAAGAAGTGGATAAAATGATAGCCGACATCAAAATACTAAAGGCCGAACCAGACCAAGCCGCAGCCAAATGAAATTCAAAGTAACAGGGGGTATTTTATTACTGTTGATAGTCATTTTTTTTTCATGCCAGAACGATGGGCAGCTTGAATTTAACCGCTATTACTCTGGTGGCAGCGTCATTTACCTTACCCGCTGCGCAAACTGCCACGGCACCAAAGGCGAGGGTTTGCAGGCACTGATACCACCGCTTACAGATTCAGGCTATCTTAAAAAGAACAAAAACGCTTTGGCCTGCTTCCTTAAAAATGGGCTTAAGGGACAAATTAATATCAATAACAAAACTTTTGATGGAGAAATGCCTGCTGATAGCCTTGCCCCCATTGAAATTGCCAAGGTACTTACTTATGTTACCAACTCATTCGGCAATAAATTAGGCACTATAAACCTGCAACAAGTGCAGGGCGATTTGGAGAAATGTAAATAGATAATTGGCTCTGCACGTTAGCTAAACAATAGATTCCTGGTCAGACTATGAACTATGAACCATCAACTATGAACTAAAACTGCTACCTTTACGCCTGCAAAACGTTCTATCGCTGCTAATTTATTAGCGGAGGAAAGTCCGGGCAACACAGAGCATCCTGCTTCCTAACGGGAAGGCGCCGGCAGCCGGCGACAGCAAAGTGCCACAGAGAAAATACCGCCACGGTGCAAACCGGGGTAAGGGTGAAAACGTGAGGTAAGAGCTCACGGCTTTTCCGGGCGACCGGAGATGACGGTAAACCTCAGGAGTTGAAAAACCAAATAGGTCTTGAAAGTGGGGCTGCTCGCTCCCGCTCGCCAACTTGTTGGCGACGTTAAGATGGGTAGGTTGTTTAAACCTGTCAGCAATGGCAGGGCCAGATTAATGATAGAAGTTGCCTTTAGGGGCAATACAGAACCCGGCTTACAGGTTTGCTGCTGAATTATATAACCCTTTCCTGCAAACAGGAAGGGGTTATTTTTGTTTACAAGCAAAAGTGTTTGTTTTTCTATACAAAACGATATATTAGCGACAGAACAATTACAACCTATTACATATATAAAACATGGCAAAAATTTTAATTATTGATGATGAACGGGCAATACGCAGTACTTTGCGGGAAATTCTGGAGTATGAAGATTATGAGGTTGAGGACGTAGATAACGGTATTGACGGCCTGCAATTAATTGAAAAGAAAGATTTTGACCTGGTACTTTGCGATATAAAAATGAACCGGATGGATGGCATGGAAGTGCTTACCGAAGGTTTGGCGCTGAAACCCGATTTACCGTTCATCATGATAAGCGGTCACGGCACCGTTGAAACTGCCGTTGAAGCCAGCAAAAAAGGCGCCTTTGATTTTATATCGAAACCACCTGATTTAAACCGCCTGCTTATAACTGTACGTAACGCGCTCGACCGTGGAAGTTTGGTTGTAGAAGCCAAAGTATTAAAACGGAAAGTATCCAAGGTTCGCCCTATATTAGGTAATTCCCAGGCCATACTTAAAATAAAAGAAACTATTGATCGTGTTGCCCCAACAGACGCCCGCGTACTGGTTACCGGCGCAAACGGCAGCGGTAAAGAATTAGTGGCCCGCTGGCTGCATGAAAAATCGCACCGCTCAAATGCGCCCATTATTGAGGTTAACTGCGCCGCCATCCCCTCTGAATTAATTGAAAGCGAATTGTTTGGGCACGAGAAAGGCTCATTTACGTCGGCTATAAAACAACGTATTGGCAAATTTGAATCGGCTAACGGTGGCACGCTTTTCCTTGATGAAATAGGCGACATGAGCCAATCTGCCCAGGCAAAGGTATTGCGCGCCCTGCAGGAAAGTAAGATTACGCGTGTAGGCGGGGAAAAAGAAATTGATGTTGATGTACGCGTTGTAGCAGCGACTAATAAAGACTTGCTCAAGGAGATTGAAGCCGGCAACTTCCGTATGGACCTTTACCATCGTCTTAGCGTTATATTAATCCACGTACCTCCATTGGTTGACAGGAAGGACGATATTCCATTGCTTACCCAAAGTTTTCTTGATGAGATATGTAATGAATACGGTATGCCGGTTAAAAAGATATCAGACGCGGCCCTTGATGCCCTTAAAGCATTACCATGGACAGGAAACATTCGTGAGTTGCGAAACATGGTTGAGCGTTTGATTATTTTGAGCGATAAAACCATTACAGACAATGATGTAAGGGCATTTGCCAATCCAACGGCGCCGGTAGCGGCAGTAGCAGATAGCCATGCAGCACCACAAACAGATTTCGACCAGTTCAATAACTTCCAGGAGTATAAGGATTTTGCCGAGCGGGAATACATTAAATTCAAGTTGGAAAAAAACAATTGGAACGTATCAAAAACTGCCGATGATATTGATATTCAGCGTAGCCACCTGTACAGTAAGATCGAGAAGTTTGGCTTAAAACGTGGAGAATAACAAAATAAACAATGTTTTTTGAGCAGCGAACAGTAATGTAAGCTGCTTTTTTTGTTCGGCATTTAATAGTAATATTGTGCAAACCAACCATTATTATGAAGCTTTATTATACCGTATTAATCTGCGCAGCTGTACTATCATCATGTAAGCAAAAAGAGACCAAAGCTGATCCAAAACCAGATCAGCCTTTAATTGGCACCTGGCATTTGATCAACAGCAAAGCCATTACAAAAGGCGATACCGTGACAACTACCCCATCAAAAGATGAAGAAATGGTCAAAATTTTTAATGCAACTAATTTCGCCTTCTTTACTCATGATTTGGCGCACGGCAAAACCGCCAAGCCTGTTTATAGTTCGGGTAGCGGTACTTATACCCTTGCCGGGAATGATTATGCCGAACACCTGGCCTATTGTGATGCCCGTGATTGGGAAAACAGGGATTTTAAATTTACCGTTCAATTTAAAGGTGATACGCTTATACAAACCGGCATTGAAAAAATAGATAGCCTAAAAATAGACCATGTTATCATTGAAACTTATGTTAAAGTTAAATAACACTTAATTTTAATTGTTTAAATAAATAAGGCCGAAATATCTTTCGGCCTTATTTATTTCGCTATTGATAAAACATCACTCCAGGCGTTTTTAATATTCTGATAAACAATAATTTGCATTTTTAAATACCGGTACAATGCTGAACTATGCAACTTTGAAGATACACAGGTCGTAAACACTTCAATTCCCCTGTCCTCTGATTAATTTAAACTTAAATTTGTAGCTGATCGGCAAAAAATCGACAAAAACGATGAATATATTATTTCATTACAAGTACCTGATGCTCATTGTTACTGTTACATCGTTTTTTGGCAACTGCCATGCCGAAAAAGATAAAAAAGCGGATACAAGGGACAGCGTGAAGATAAGTAAACTTATACTTAGCGATAACTCTGCAAAGCCCAATGCTATTGCCTTAAAAAATATGTTTGGCATTAACGCCTACGAATGGAATTTTTTACAGGACCCGGCAAACATTAACCAGCACCATACTATTTACGAGGCCAACATGGCTATCATTAAATCGTTCAGTTCGGTACGACATTATATGAACTGGAATAAGCTGGAAAATACCAGGGGAAACTACACCTATAACCCCACAAACAACGGTAGCTGGGATTACGATTTGATGTATACGCGTTGTAAACAAGATGGTATTTTAGTACTCGCCGATCTTAAAAACTGCCCCAACTGGATGGAAGCCACCTACCCTACCGGGATGCGCGACAACGAAAACGTACCCGCGCCATACGGTTTGGATAAAAGCGATCCGGCGTCATACGCCGACCAGGCACGAACTGCATTCCAATTTGCCGCCAGATATGGATATAACACCGCTATAGATAAGGCTTTGGTAAAAGTTGATAGCCGTCCGCGCTGGAATAATGACGAGGTGAATGTTGTTAAAATCGGGATGGGCCTTATCAAATATATGGAATGTGATAACGAACGCGATAAATGGTGGAAAGGCCCTGCCACGCAGCAGAGCCCAGAAGAGTATGCAGCCAACATGTCGGCCTTTTATGATGGCAATAAAGGAAAACTCGGCCCCAATGCAGGTGTAAAAACAGCCGATCCGGCTATGCAGGTAGTAATGGGCGGCCTTGCAAGCTGCGATGTTAACTTTGTACAACGAATGATAAACTGGTGCAAAGTTAACCGGGGCTACCGTGCCGATGGCAGCATCAACTTGTGTTTTGATATAATCAATTACCATTTTTATAACAATAATGGCGACATACTTAAGCATGAACGCGCAACAACCGGCGTTGCACCCGAACTTTCAATGGCGGGGCAAATTGCCGATTCGTTTGTAAAACTATCTAATTCATTAAGCAAACCACCGGAAGTGTGGGTTACCGAGTCGGGGTATGATATCAATCTATACAGTTATCAGAAAGCCGCCTACATCGGCAATAAATCAGCCCTGGATACGCAAGGCGATTGGATATTAAGAACATCGCTATTGTACATGAGGCACAGTATCAAAAGGGTATTTTATTACCAGTTGCAGGATGATAAACCATTTAGCAGTGTTCAGTATGCCACCGCCGGCCTGTCAGAAAACGGTAAACGCCGCCCTGCCGCCGATTTTATATTACAAACCAATACATTAATGGGCCATTACACCTATAAATCGACTATTAATAGCGACCCCTTGGTTGACAAATATGTAAATGGTAAAAAAGCAATGTATGTATTGACTATTCCCGACTCGAAAGGGCGCTCAGGTACTTACATCCTTAATTTGGGGACCTCAAAAGCAAATATTTACAATTTAAAACCAGGCTTAGCTTCGGCGGTAAAAACCCAGGTGGCAACTGTGGCCGGTAAATTAACTGTTAACGTAACCGAAACCCCCGTATTTGTTGAGGGTACTAACCAGGTAAATTAAACAAAGCTGGCTAAACACTCACGTACCTGGCTGGTATAAGCACTTCCGAAAAGGTTAACATGAACAAGTAAGGGATAAAGGTTCCATAGTTTAAGTCGCCGCTGCCAGCCTGTTTGCAATGGATAGCCCGCGTGGTAAGCATCATAAAAAGTTTTGTCGAAACCGCCAAACAACGTGGTCATAGCGATATCAAATTCCCGGTTACTATAACTTACTGCCGGATCAATCAGGTAAGGCTTTTCATGAGTGTCTATCATGTAATTACCGCTCCATAAATCGCAGTGAACAAGCGCCGGAGTTTCTTCGGTAAACAAACCGGGCAGTTTTTGATACAATAATTCAAATAAACGCAAATCATTATTTGTAAGCAGCTGTTTTGTTTGAGCTATCCTTACCATAGGTTTTAAACGCTCATCTATAAAAAAATCGCTCCAATGCTCATGCAACTGATTGCTTTGCCGAAGTGAGCCCATATAATTGTCGGTATAAAAGCCAAAACTATGTGATGTATGCCTGTGCATTTGGGCAAGTTGCTCACCCAACGCCTCTGATGCCTTTTGCGTGGTATGTCCGGGTATTATCCATTCCATCAATAAATAGCTCTCCGTATCCGTCTCGCTTTGTAGCAGAACTTCTGGTACGGCTATGGTTTGGGTACTACAGATAGTTTCCAGGCCTTGCGCTTCAAGGTTAAACATGCCGGGAAAATTAAAACGATTGTTAACCTTAAGTACAAAACGCTCCATAGCGGTTTGCAGGCGGTAAACTCGATTAATGCTTCCGCCGCTTAAGGGCATAGCACTCAAAACCTTTGTGTCAAAAAAGGTTTCAATGGCCTTGATAATATCTTCAACGCTATGCATCCTAATATACTTTTTTACAATAATTATTAAAAAATTAAATTTCTATAATTATATTCGACTCTCCTTAATCACAATTTAAACTAAATGGAAAATTCTGTATCTACACCGGTAATACAAACAGAGCTTTGTACCTATTGCCAATCAAAAGCCGAAACCGATGATATTTTTTGCACTAATTGCGGATATCCTTTAAAAGGCACCGAGCTTGAGCAAAAGAACTTTGTAACCCAACACAATTTCAATGATATTGATCTGGCCGACCTTAATAAGAAGCTTAAAAATGCAGGCATGTCATTATATTACTTAGCAGGTATTTTTGTGCTTAGCGGTTTCGTTAACTTTTTCCTCAGTAAGGATGATCCTGAAGTACTTGCTATAGTAATTCCTATTTTTATTTTAGCTGTACTTTTTTTAATATTAGGTGCCTACAGTGCAAAAAAGCCTTTGGCTTGTCTAATTTCGGGTTTAAGCCTTTACGTAATTGTTCAGATTTTGCTTGCTATTGACGATCCGATTAATATTGCCAGGGGTATCATTTTTAAAATAGCAATTATCGGATACCTGATAAAAGGAATCAAATCGGCCATTGACATCGAAAAAATAAAAAAAGACAACCACTTAGCCTGACCCTTTGTTTTTAGACGCTGAAGAATTACCTGATAAAAAGCCCTGCATCAAATGCGGGGCTTTGATTTTGCCGCAAATAAGATTTTGTAACAATTGTGGCTCTGCCCAGGCTGGCCAAATTGTTACGTCCGCAAATAAATGGCGCTTACTCCAACAATCTGCCATTTTCTATAGCATATACATCATTGTATGTTCGCTGGGTAATTTTGTCGACATTTTTAAGACCTTTGGATGGAGTTTGGTTATTGAAGTAATTATTGCCGGCACAGCTGTTATCTTTTTTGCTTACAACTGGGTCGAAACTAAACAAATTTTAAGGTGGCCCGACTTTTCGATACAAAAGCTATCTGCGTATTGTGGCTTGGCTATGTTGGGATCATTTTTGGTGCACTATGCGGTGGGATGGTTAAATGTTACCATATTTTCAAAAGAAGAGCACTTTTATTCATTTTTTTCGGGCAGTTACGGTGCAGCGTTCTGGATCGTTTTTTTCACTGCTGTATTACCCGCTTTGTTTGAAGAACTGGGTTTCAGGGGGTATCTGTTGCAAGTATTGTTAAAGGTAGCTGATAAAGAGCAGGCGATTTACATATCGGCATTCCTGTTTGCCATAATACATTTAAGTTTTGTTTCGCTTTTTTGGCTTATTCCTTTCGCGTTATTTATCGGACGCATGCGTATCCGTGAAAATACCATTTGGTACGGTATATTTTTTCACTTCTGCTTTAATTTAACGGCTTGTTTATTTGAATTGCTATAGCATATTGTACAGTATATTTAAGATATACAGCAACAACACAATTGTAAATAAAAAACAGCCTGCTAATTTATCATCCTAAAAAGCTATTTTTGCCGTTCAATGGAGCATATTCGTAATTTTTGTATCATCGCGCACATCGACCACGGCAAAAGCACACTTGCCGATAGGTTATTAGAATACACTAACACTATAACCCAACGCGAATCGCAGGCGCAATTGCTTGACGATATGGATTTGGAACGCGAGCGGGGTATTACCATAAAAAGTCATGCAATCCAAATGGATTATGTACTTGATGGTCAAAAATACACGCTCAACCTGATAGATACCCCCGGCCACGTAGATTTCTCATACGAGGTATCACGTTCCATTGCTGCCTGCGAAGGCGCTTTGCTTATTGTTGATGCGGCACAAGGTATCCAGGCACAAACCATATCCAACTTGTACCTTGCTTTGGAAAACGACCTGGAAATTATCCCGGTACTTAATAAAATGGATCTTCCCGGCGCTATGCCCGAGGAGGTTAAAGACCAGATTGTTGACCTGATTGGATGTAAGCGCGAAGAAATTCTTGCTGCTTCGGGTAAAACCGGCATGGGCGTTCATGATATTCTGCGCGCTATAGTAGAGCGTGTCCCCGCTCCGGTTGGCGATCCTAAAGCGCCATTACAGGCGTTAATCTTCGATTCGGTATTCAACTCGTTCCGCGGTATCATTGCCTATTTTAAAGTAGTTAACGGCGAGATTAGAAAAGGCGAAAAAGTAAAATTTGTTGCTACGGAAAAACAATACCTGGCCGATGAGGTGGGTACGTTAAAACTTCGCCCGCTTGCTAAAGATGTCATAAAAACCGGCGACGTAGGCTACATTATATCGGGTATTAAAGAGGCGCGAGAGGTAAAAGTAGGTGATACAATTACACATGTTGATAGGCCTTGCGAAGTTGGTATCCAGGGTTTTGAAGAGGTGAAACCAATGGTGTTTGCCGGCATTTACCCGGTTGATACCGAGGACTATGAAGAACTACGTGAATCAATGGCTAAATTACAGCTTAACGATGCATCCCTGGTTTTTGAACCGGAATCGTCGGCTGCTTTGGGCTTTGGTTTCCGTTGCGGTTTCCTGGGTATGCTGCACATGGAGATTATCCAGGAGCGATTAGAGCGCGAGTTTAACATGACGGTAATTACTACCGTACCTAACGTATCGTATATTGCCCATACCACCAAAGGGGAACCCATTATAGTAAACAACCCATCTGATTTGCCCGATCCAAGTAAAATTGATTTTGTTGAAGAGCCGTATATTAAGGCCACAATCATCACCAAATCTGAATTTGTTGGACCGGTAATGTCTCTATGTATCCAAAAACGAGGCAGTATTACCAATCAGTCATATTTAACATCTGACCGCGTGGAGCTTGTTTTTGAGATGCCAATGGGCGAGATTGTATTTGACTTTTATGATAAGCTAAAAACGATATCAAAGGGTTATGCATCTTTTGACTATCACCAGATAGGCTATCGCCAGTCGGATCTTGTACGTTTGGATATTCGTTTAAATGCCGAGCCTGTTGATGCCTTATCATCGTTGATATTCAGGGGTAATTCATATGATTTTGGTAAAAAAATATGCGAAAAACTGAAGGAACTTTTACCCCGCCAGCAATTTGAAATCATAATCCAGGCTTCTATTGGCGCCAAGATTATCGCCCGCGAAACGGTTAAGGCGTTACGTAAAGATGTTACTGCCAAGTGTTACGGTGGTGATATTTCGCGTAAACGTAAACTACTGGAAAAACAGAAAAAAGGTAAAAAACGCATGCGCCAGGTAGGTAACGTAGAGATACCTCAATCGGCGTTTATGGCGGTTTTGAAATTAGATTAATTTAGATTTGAGATGTTAGATATGAGATTTGAGATTAAAACTCTTAAACCTTTCTCATATCTCATATCTCATATCTCATATCTTCGATAAAAATGCAATTACTCGACGGAAAATACGTATCAGAAAAACTTAAGGTTGAAATTGCCGAAGCGGCAGCTAAAATATTAAATGAAACCGGCAGGCAGCCACATTTGGTTGCAGTATTAGTTGGCCATGATGGCGGAAGCGAAACTTACGTAGCCAGTAAGATCAAAAATTGCGAAAAGGTTGGTTTTAAATCAACCCTGGTGCGTTTTGAAGACGATGTTACCGAAGATGAACTGCTTTTGAAAGTAGAAGAGCTAAATGCTGATGCCGATATAGACGGCATTATTGTGCAGCTCCCGTTACCAAAACACATCGATCCGGAAAAAGTAACAGAACGTATTGACCACAGGAAAGATGTGGATGGATTTCACCCGGTAAATCTGGGCCGGATGCAGCGCAACCTGCCATCATTTATTCCTGCTACTCCTTATGGCATCACATTAATGCTGAAAGAATATGGCATTGAAACCGCTGGTAAGCATTGCGTAGTAGTTGGCCGCAGTAACATTGTTGGCTCCCCTATGAGTATCTTAATGGCGCGGAATACTACTCCCGGCAATTGTACCGTAACTATTTGCCATAGCCGTACACCGGATATCAAAAAATTTACCTTAGATGCAGATATTTTGATTGTGGCCATCGGCAAAAAGAATTTCATCACTGCCGATATGGTAAAAGATGGCGTTGTAGTTATTGATGTAGGCATGAACCGCGAAACATCGGCCCTAACCAAATCGGGCTTTAAACTTTATGGCGATGTTGATTTTGATAATGTGGCGCCCAAAGCATCGTGGATTACTCCCGTACCTGGTGGTGTTGGCTTAATGACCATTATTGGACTACTGAAAAACACTTTAGCTTCGGCCAATAAAGAAGTGTATAATTAGGTTGAGTAAGTTGACTGGGGTGAGTAAGTTAGATTAAGTTAGCAGCAATAATATCAGATAGACATACTGTACCACCCCGTACCAGGGTGTTTCAGCCCGTACCAGGGTGTATCTGGGTGTTTCATTATCAGGTGGTACACACAGTTTGTTGGTAATACATAGTATCGCGCAAACCGACTCCATCAATTATAAGCAACACAATCCAACTTAATCAACCTATCACTTAAATGCTTGCTTCACCTTATCCCAAAAAGAATTAATACCAACGTAAATATCATCGCCCCTGATGTCGACAGGGTAAGTCTCCAAATAATCATTCTGCCCCTCCCCGCCCTTGCCGGTGGTTAGATTATAGGTGTAGCGATGATAAGGGCAAACAATTTTTCCTTTAACGCACAAACCCTGGCTTAGGTCAAACCCGGCATGCGGACAGTTAATTGCAGTTGCGTAAATCTTGCCCTCAAAGCCTACCAGGCAAATGCTTCTATTTCCGGCTTTTACTTTTTTGATGAATGGCTCAGGAGTATTTTTTATTTCGGCGATTTTATACCAGGTCATTTGCTAAAAATCGATCTTCAAATTCATAACCGAGGGATTTTTAATCACCTCGTCCATATTTGTTACCAGGGTGATGCTTCGCCTGTCGGCCGAGAGTACGGCTTTAGGGTTATTGAGTTTTTTTATCGGTTTGGCAAAATTTAACACCACCTTGTAGGGCATATCTATCAACATGGCTTTTGCCATCATAAAAGTTGATTTTGTTTTCTTTAAAAATGCGTTAAATTTTATTTTATCAACTATGCGGTAAAAGCGGTGTGGCGTAATCTCGTACGAGTAATAGTCCTGCCCTGCAACCATTTGTTTGGCATCAAGGGTTTTACTGTTTTTTTCCCCTGTTGATAGGCCGCTGATTTGACTATTCAGTGCTATTTTAGATACGTTTTGAAGGTAATATTTAAGGTCGGCAGCATCTTTGGCTTTATGATTAATAGCAACTTTCATAATGCTTTTCTTCAGGTTCATATGCACGGTAAGGTCGCTGCTTTTTGCCAGTTCAATTTCGGAGGCATTCATTTTTTGCTGGGTACTATCGGGCATAGCACTGTAAAAATTGAGCGTAGTATCCTTAATCAAACTAAACTGAGGTGTTTGTTTCAACGAATCGGATACGAGGTTTACCAACACCGAAACAGCTTTGCTCATGTCAAAACCATACGCTACGTTGCAGCTGCCGTCGCTTTTAAAGTCATAATGCTCTTCAATGTCAACACATGAGCTAAAACATAACAAAGCCAAAAAGATAATTGGAACGTATAGTTTTTTCATGGTAACAATTGTTTTATAGATTAATTATGATTTCATGACGCTAATTTACAATTCAAAACCAATTATTGCAGTGATACAGGTACTTAAATATTGTTTATTTAATAATAACCGCTCACAACGATATGCCGGACGTGCCGGATGTACAAAACGGATAAACGTTTTACCCTGCGTTTACCATTCAGCTTCATGCTTTCGGCTTATTTAGGTACTTTTGCAAAATATTATGGCACACCAAATTCCAGACGATGGCACGCTGCTTCCTTTAATGGAAGAGTTTTATACAATACAGGGCGAAGGATACAACACCGGCAAAGCCGCTTATTTTATCCGTCTTGGCGGCTGTGATGTTGGCTGCCATTGGTGTGACGTAAAGGAAAGCTGGGACGCCGAACTGCATCCGCTTACCGCTGCCGATCAGATTGTTGCCAATGCATCCATACATCCTTCAAAGGCTGTTGTGGTAACCGGTGGCGAGCCGCTTATTTACAATCTTGATTATCTGACCACACAATTGCATGACCGGGGTATAAAAACTTTTATTGAAACATCCGGTGCATACCGGCTATCAGGCGATTGGGATTGGATTTGCCTGTCGCCAAAAAAGTTCAAAGCGCCAACGCAACAGGTTGCCGAGCACGCCCACGAATTAAAAGTGATTGTATTTAACAAATCGGATTTTGAATGGGCCGAGTATCACGCCAAAATGGTATCACCCGATTGTAAACTGTATTTACAACCCGAATGGTCAAAATCAAAAGAAATGACCCCGCTTATTGTTGACTATGTGATGAATAATCCTCAATGGGAAATTTCGTTGCAAACGCATAAATACCTGAATATCCCGTAATATTTGTAACTTACGATATAAATATATCGTATTGTTACAGATGAGAGTTGTAATCGTCTTCGCCCTGTTTTTGTTCTTTTCTGTTGCTGGATGGTCTCAGCAAAGGCAATATTCCACCAAAAACAGTGAGGCAATAAAATATTTTGCCCAGGCCGGTCAAAACCTGGATGAGCATTATTACGATGATGCCATTGAGAACCTGCAAAAAGCTATCGCCGAAGATTCGAAGTTTGTTGAGGCCCATGCACAGCTGGCGGATGTATTGAAGATGCGGCACCTTTATAAGCAGGCAATTGATGAATATCTTAAAGTAATACAGTTAAATCCCGAATTTAACCGTTCCATTTACCTGCGAATTGGCGAAACGGAAATTTTTGAAGCTAAGTACACACAGGCACAACAGCACCTGGAAAAATACCTCACCTATCCTGATTTAACGCCCCAGAATAATGCATTGGCCCAAAAGCTAATAGCCGATACAAAGTTTAGCATACAGGCTCTACAACATCCGGTACCATTTAAACCCATTAACATGGGCGTCAATATCAATACCACCGATGATGAATACCTGCCCGTGGCAACCGCGGATGAAAGCATGCTCATTTTTACCCGTAAAATAAATAAAAACGAAGACTTTTATAAAAGCCTTAAAGTAAACGGCAAATGGGATACGGCCACGTACCTGAGCAACCGCATTAACACCGATCAATACAACGAGGGCGCGCAATCTATATCGCAGGATGGTAAATACCTTTTTTTTACGGGCTGTAATCGCCCCGACGGCCACGGCCGTTGTGATATTTATATTGCACAAAAACGAGGAGATGATTGGGGCAAACCATTCGACCTGAGTCCGCCCATAAATACCTCGGGCTGGGAATCGCAGCCATCAATAAGCGCCGACGGGCGTACGCTGTATTTTGTAAGCAATAAAAAAGGAGGGTACGGCGGCTACGATATATGGAAATCGTCCCTGACCGATAAAGGCTGGGGCGAGCCCGAAAATATGGGGCCCAATATCAATACCTCCTATGACGAACAATCGCCGTTTATTCATGCCGATGACAGTACTTTTTATTTTTGCTCAAATGGCTGGCCGGGCTTAGGCAACAAAGATTTATTTGTAAGCAGGCTTGGCAAAGATGGCAAATGGCAAAAGCCTCAAAACCTGGGCTATCCTATTAATACCAATGGCGATGAAAACGGCCTTACACTTACAGCTTACGGAAACTACGCTTTTTTTGCCTCAGATAACCTTAATGGCTTTGGAGGCTATGATATTTATACATTTGAACTACCCGCAAGCTTAAGGCCCCATATTGTAACTTATGTAAAAGGCAATGTAAACGATATAAAAACCCATGAGCCGCTGGAAGCCGCCGTTGAGATTATTGACCTGCAAAATAACACGCCAGTTTACCAGGACTACAGTAGTGCCAACGAGGGCGACTTTTTGGCTACTATAACATCGGGCAAAAATTACGGGTTGAATATTTCAAAAAGCGGCTACTTGTTTTATTCGGATAATTTCTCGCTGGTTGGTTACAAAGAGCAGAAACCTTTCCATATTAAAGCGTTATTATCTCCAATAGAGGTTGGCAATAAAGTGATCCTGAAAAATATCTTCTTTGATACAAACAAATTCGACCTGCAGAGCGACTCAAAAGCAGAACTGTTAAAACTGGTTGAATTTTTAAACGTAAACCCAACTGTTCATATCGAAATATCAGGCCATACAGATAACGTTGGCGCGGTTCAGTTTAATCAAACACTATCAGAAAACCGGGCAAAATCTGTCTACCAATATCTTGTTACCAACGGCATACCGGCTGCCCGCCTCGTTTATAAAGGCTATGGCGAAACCCAGCCCATTGCACCAAATACTACCGATGAAAACAAGGCCAAAAACAGGCGTACAGAGTTTATGATTATTGCGAAATAAAACGGTTGTTGTTAAATCTATGTTGATTTTGGTACCTTAGGCCAACCAACTATAGCCTCAAAAATGAAAACGATTCTGTTGTCCTTGTTCGGTATGGCGTTTTTTTGCTATGCCTTTACATTTAAGCAAACTGGTGCCGGCAAACCCTGGCAAAATAAAATACAGGAACTGCCCGGCAGGCTGGAGTGCGAATTTTATAATACCGGTGGCGAGGGTGTAGCCTATCATGACAGCGACAGCACCAATAACGGCAGCGGCAAGCTTAACCCCGCCAACGGAACTTTTTTAAATGAGTTCAGAATGAAAGAAGGTGTTGATATATCGTACACCAAAGCTCATGACCATATTGACGATAACCCGTACAACAAGGTGCCGCGTGACATGAACAAGTTTTATGTTGGCTGGACACAACCCGGCGAATGGATTAACTATACGGTTAAAGTAACCAAATCAGGAACTTATGCTATAGGCGTTTTATATACATCAAATGGCGATGGTGCTATCTCTATAGATGTTGATGGTAAAGATGCTACCGGCCCCATGAAAATAGCATCAACCCACAATAACCAGGATACTATTGCCTGGCGACAATGGCATCATTGGAACGGATCAAACTCTATCGGCTCAATAACTTTAACCAAAGGTGTACATGTGCTAAAACTTCACATTGTTGCTAATGGTAATATGAACCTAGATTATTTAGACTTTAAATAAGTTGAACGTGGATATGATCGTCATGCCGAACGGCCCTGCAACCATGAAATCGTATTTTACTTGTAGTGAGGTTCAATCTTGCCTTTAAATGAGGTTCAATGAATATTTTACCTACTGATTTTTCTGAGGCAAGTATTTCCACAAGTTTTTTGGTACGCATGCTGTCAAACAAAAAATTCGCTTTGTTTTTTTGGGGTACAATTTTTATGACCATACTATACTGCCAATATCCCTGCTGGCTGCAAAGTGCCGCAGTATTTATTTCATCTGGTCGTGGCATTTCGCTGACTCCATAGCCTATAGGAGATGGCGTTGAATTTGTTGATTGTGACGTTTTGCTGTCGATATAACAAAAGGCAAAGTCAAGCTTTTTACCATCATTGTGGCTTAGGTGAGGAAATAACGGAAACCTATTGATAAACGGAAAACTGGCATCCAAATAATTTATAACCGTACCGGGATATCTTTCATTCATTTGCCTGCCGGCATTAAAAGCGACATCTTTTAGTTGTGGCCGGACATAGTTACGATTAAAAATACATGTCAAGATATTGAGCGGTTGCAGGCTATTGGTGCTTGTCATCGGCAAAGGCACCCGCCCCAATAATTTGGCCAACGGAGGTACAATTAAAAATGTGCATGTAATATAAAGAACAAGGAATGTAGTAGTTTTTATAACAAATATGGCGTATCGGTTGACAAATTTCTTTTTAATAATAGCATGCGTAAAAAACGACAACAGGTACACAACCCCGCCTATTTGAGTCAATATCGTCAATATTCCAAAAATCAAAATTATTGCGATCAGTTTTAAAGCCTTTGCCAATTGATTTAAAGTTGAATATTAAAATTAAGATTTTTGGCCAATAAAAAAGGGAAACAATGATTGCTTCCCTTTTTTTCCTATATCGTTTTATATTAATTCCCCATTTCCGATAGGAACTTAATCCTCATCAACTGCACCTCTTCACGGGTATAATCATCATTACCTAATTCGGCAAGGGCATCGTCTATCGAATCGGCTTCGGCGGTGCGGAAGTAATCAAACACCTCTTCCTGCTTATCCTCATCAATCACCTCATCAATGTAATAGTTAAGGTTAAGTTTGGTACCCGAGTTAACTATGGTTTCAACTTCTTTCAATATCTCTTCGTACGTAAGCCCTTTTGAGGCTGCAATGTCATCCAGGTTTAAATGACGATCTATGTTTTGAATAATGAAAACTTTGAGGGCCGATTTGTTGGCGGCACTTTTAATCACCATATCAACAGGGCGGTCAATATCATTATCGTCTACATACTTCTGAATCAGATCGGTAAAAGGTTTACCAAACTTTAAAGCCTTACCGGCACCCACCCCCGAAATTTGTTTCAGTTCTTCGGTATTTACAGGGTAATGCGTACACATTTCTTCCAGTGATGGATCCTGGAAAATAACAAAAGGAGGCAATCCTTTTTGTTTGGCAAGCTTTTTACGCAGGTCTTTCAGCATTTGCAGCAACTGGGTATCCAGGGCGCCACCGCCTTGTTTAGGGCCGTCTGCTTCATCATCGTCATCTGTCCCCTCTATCACATGGTTCATCACAAAACGGATGCTGTGCGGGTTCTCAATAAACGAATTCCCAAGCTTGGTTAACCTAAGCAAACCATACTGGTCGATATCTTTTGATAAATAATTGCTTAGCAACGCCTGGCGCAGCAATGAATTCCACAGGTTTTTACCCTGCTCCTTGCCCGATCCATAGTACTCAAGGGTGTCGTGCTCGTAGTTTTTAATTTGCGCGTTTTCCTCCCCCATCAGGATGCTGATGATGTGATGATCGTCAAACTTCTCGCCAATGTGTTTAATCAAACTCAGGGCTTTATGTAAATGCTCTTCACCGTCAAAGTGTTCTTTATGGCCGCAACAGTTATCACACATATTATTACAGCCGGCCTCGTTAAAGTTCTCGCCAAAGTAATGCAGCAACTGCTTACGGCGGCAAACCGACGATTCGCAATAGTCAATAACTTCCTTCAATATCTGTGTACCAATCTCGCGTTCGGCAACAGGTTTATCCTTCATGAACTTTTGCAGCTTGTCGATATCCTTTTCAGAATAAAAAGCAACGCAAACGCCCTCGCCGCCATCGCGGCCTGCCCTACCCGTTTCCTGGTAATAGCCTTCCATGCTCTTAGGCACATCATGGTGAATTACATATCTCACATCCGGTTTGTCAATACCCATCCCAAAGGCAATGGTAGCCACAATAACGTCAACATCTTCCATCAGGAATTTGTCTTGTGTATCGGCGCGCACCTTAGGATCTAACCCGGCATGGTATGGCAGAGCTTTAACACCGTTCAGGTTAAGGGCTTCGGCAACCTCTTCAACTTTTTTACGACTGAGGCAATAAATAATGCCCGATTTACCCTGGTTTTGTTTTACAAACTTTACAATCTCCTTAATCACGTTACGCTTGGCACGTACTTCGTAAAAAAGGTTCGACCGGTTAAATGATGATTTGTAAATGGTAGCATTGTTCATTTGCAGGTTTTTTTGAATATCCTGCTGAACTTTTGGCGTTGCCGTAGCTGTTAACGCAATAATTGGAATATTATCCCCAATATTACTGATCACCTGCCGTATCTTACGGTATTCGGGGCGAAAATCGTGTCCCCACTCCGAGATACAGTGCGCTTCGTCAACGGCTACAAATGATACCTGGTTAAGGCGTAAAAAATCAATATTTTCTTGTTTGGTTAATGACTCAGGAGCTACATACAATAGCTTGGTTTTACCAGCTAATACATCCTCTTTAACCCGGCCAATATCTGCTTTGGTAAGCGACGAATTTAAAAAATGAGCTATACTATCCGAGCCTCCGAAGGCCCTTAACTGATCTACCTGGTTTTTCATCAGGGCTATCAATGGCGAAATTACAATTGCAGTACCATCGCTCATTAGCGCCGGCAACTGATAACACATGGATTTACCACCACCTGTAGGCATAATAACAAAAGTATCGTTACCCGCCAGGATATTAGTGATTATCGCTTCCTGCTCCCCCTTAAAGTTGTCGAATCCGAAAAAATTCTGAAGGTTATCAAATAGCGACTTCTTAGTTTCTATCATTATCTTAAATAATCTTAAAGTCCGATTTAAAAGTTTAAAGTAACAAAAATTTATGAATAAACGAGGGATTTACTTTTAAATTTTAAACAAATATGATTATTAAGTGAAAAACATTTTGTCTGCTTAAACTATTTAAATGGTTATCAAATTCACCCGGTAATTATTTAGTTTTATTTCAGTGATAAATAACAGATTATTATCCATTTTTATGCCTGCTAAACCGAATTAAAATTCTTAAAACGGTGGCTATGCAAAAAAACGATTATGCCATTATTGTAAGCCCTGAAAATAACTTTTAGCCGATATTCTTCTAAAGAAATATTTATGTTGCGGCCAACGGACGGTACAGCAGATTAGCAAAACAGAACTTCCGGATATGGAATACAAGTTATTCGCCTGACGGTTTACGGTTGCCAACCGGCGCGGCAAATTGGCAACAAACTTTATTTGATGTTTTGCTGCGTGGCTGATCGAGTTGATCAGTTAAAAATCACCGACAACTATTCACTTAATCAACCCGCGCTGCCTTATCGCCTCATACAAAATAACCCCGGTTGATACCGATACATTTAACGATTCAATCTCGCCAAACATCGGGATTTTAGCCAGGTGATCCGCTATGCGGATGATCTCGTTGCGGATGCCATCTTCTTCCGATCCCATGATGATGGCTGTCGGGGCGGTATAATCTGGCACGTAAATATCTTCTTTGGTTTTTTCGGTACAACAAACCAGCTGCAGGCCCGATTCCTGCAAAAACCTAACAGTTTGCATAAAATTATCATGGCGACAAACCGGTATCTTATACAGTGCACCGGCCGAGGTTTTTATAGCATCGGGGTTAATCTGAGCCGATCCTTTCGCTGGGATAACTATGGCATGTACACCTGCGCATTCAGCAGTACGCGCTATAGCACCCATGTTGCGTACATCGGTAATAGAATCCAAAACCAATATCAGCGGCACCTCGCCTTTTTCAAAAACATCAGGAATAATGTTCTCTATTTTTTGATAAACAATTGGCGAAATAAAAGCAACAGCGCCCTGGTGGTTTTTGGCCGTGAGCCTGTTGAGCTTTTCAATAGGCACTTGCTGTGCTGTAATATTATATTCGGTAAGCAGGGCTTTTAGTTCGTGCGATAAGCCGCCGGCCGCACCCCGTTGTATGTATAATGCCTCAATCTCTTTGCCCGAAGTGATGGCTTCCATGATAGCCCTGATGCCAAACACCATCTGGTTACTTTCGCGCTGAGGTCTTGAATTAAATGTCATTTTTGATATGGTATATTTTGGCAAAAATAGCTATATTAATTGATTAAGCGGTTATTGAACTCAATTGACATTTTGGTTCACACCATTACAACTAACATTTTCAAACTTTATTAACACCGTTTTAAGTAACTATCAATGAGCTATTTAATATCCAAACTAACATCTTACTAACAATTGTGTGTTAATATCAAAAGCATTCAACACTATAAATTATTAAATTGAGAATGATTGCTTTAAAACCTCAATACACTATGTGGATGGAATAGTAGCATCGGTAAACTATTTTTTGTATATTTTTGTTGCCTTATGAGTTTTGAGAACGAGAATCAGTACAAGCCTAATACAAACGAACGCCGCAGCCGAATTACCAACCCAACTCCCTATACTGGAATGGGCAAGTTACCCCCGCAAGCTACAGACCTGGAGGAGGCAGTTTTAGGTGCGCTGATGCTGGAAAAAGATGCGCTGTCATCTGTTATCGACGTACTAAAATCTGAAGTTTTTTACCGCGACAATCACCAGAAAATATTTGCTGCCATTAAGGAGCTTTTCGAAAAATCGCAACCGATAGATATTCTTACCGTTACCGCCCAGTTACGCAAACAAGGCGACCTGGAAATGATTGGTGGGGCATACTATATTACCGAATTAACCAGCCGTGTGGCATCTGCCGCCAATATCGAGTTCCACTCGCGTATTATTATTCAAAAATATATCCAGCGCGAGCTGATCCGCATCTCTACAGAAACAATCAACAGCGCTTACGAAGACACCAGCGATGTGCTTGATTTACTTGACAAAGCAGAGAAGAATCTTTTTGAGATAGCCCAAAGCAATTTACGCCGTGACGCCCGTAAAATGGACGACCTGGTACAGGAGGCCCTGCGTGATATCGAATCGCTAAAAGATAAGAAAGATGGCTTAACCGGCGTGGCATCCGGGTTTACCGGGCTTGACCGTATGACTTCGGGCTGGCAAAAATCCGACCTGGTAATTATAGCTGCCCGCCCCGCGATGGGTAAAACAGCCTTTGTGTTAAGCTGTGCCCGTAACGCGGCGGTTGATTTTGACAAACCTGTTGTAGTGTTCTCGCTCGAGATGTCATCAGTCCAGTTAGTAAATCGTTTAATTGCAGGCGAGGCCGAAATTGAGCAGGAAAAGATCCGTAAAGGAACGTTAGAAGAATGGGAATGGCAACAGATCCACTCAAAAATCGGCCGCCTGGAAAAAGCTACTTTTATTATTGATGATACCCCCGCGTTAAATATATTTGAGTTCAGGGCCAAATGCCGCCGTCTGAAATCGCAGCACGACATCCAGTTAATCATCATCGATTACCTGCAGCTGATGCATGGTAAATCATCAGACGGCAAAGGCGGTGGTAACCGTGAGCAGGAAATTGGTAGTATCTCGCGCGCCCTTAAATCAGTAGCCAAAGAATTAAACGTACCGGTTATCGCGCTATCGCAGTTAAGCCGTGCCGTAGAAACCAGGCCGGGTAATGCTAAAAGGCCAATGCTATCAGATTTACGTGAGTCGGGGTCTATCGAGCAGGATGCGGATATGGTATTGTTCCTTTATCGCCCCGAATATTATGGCTTAACTGAAGACGAAGACGGTAACCCAACCCAGGGTGTAGGCGAGGTTATTATCGCTAAACACCGTAACGGCGAAACCGGCACCGTAAGGCTTAAATTTGTAGGCAAATATGTAAAATTTGCTAACCTTGAAGAAGGCATGGACAGTTTCCCTCCTATTGCCGGTAACGCATTTAGCGGCCTTGCACCATCGCAGGATTTTGAAAAGCAAAGTAATTTTATAATCCGCCCGTCGAGAATGGATGATATTGATGATGAGCCGCCATTTTAATTTCGGATTTGGGATGTTCGATTTCGGATTTGTTTTTGATAGCTGCCGCGAGCTTTCAGCTCGTGGTTATCAATGATTGCAGCTTTCAGCTGCACCACGCCAAAGGTTTAAACTATCAATCCTAAAATCACCCCAAAAACTATAATCAACGGTGCTTTAATTTTGGTAAATTTCAATAGCACAAAAGTACAAGCCATTAACAAATAAGCCACCCAGTTGCCGCCGAATGGGCGTACCAGCAGGATAAAAGCTGTTGCCATAAAGCCTACAGCTACTGCATTGATGCCGCTTAACGAATTTTTGATACGTGTTATTTTTTTAAGATCTTCCCAAAAAGGCACGATAAAAAGTATCAGAATTAGCCCGGGGGTGTTTACGCCTATCACTGCCACCAAACTGCCAACAATCTGACCACCAATACCATACCCTTTGTTACCTAAAGTAATTCCTCCTAAAAAAGAAGTAAACGAAAACGTGGGCCCAGGAAGCGCCTGTTGCAAGGCATAGCCTGACAGAAACTCCGAACTACTGAGATAACGTTTCACTTCAACAAATTCGGTATAAAGCAAAGGTACCATTACCTGCCCGCCGCCAAATGTGAGGATGCCGTTGCGATAAAAGTTCTCAAAGAGGCGGATAGGTAAACTGAATGGCGATGTTTGATTAATGATAGCACCGAGGGCTGCAAAAAACAGCAATATACCTATAAAGTAAGCTACCTTGTTGGGGTTTACATTGGAATAAAGCTTTACCCTAAGCTCGTTTTCCTGTGGCTGCGTCTCCATCGCTGATGACAGGATCCCCCCTAACAGAATCAACAGCGGAAAAGCATAGGCATTTTGTAATATCAGCGTGGCAATTAACGACCCAATAGCCAGCATGGTGCTTACCCTTGTTTTCAAAAACTTTTGTGCAAAACTGTAAGTAGCGTAAGCAACAATACCCACTGCTACAGGCTGTACATAACTTACCACATGGTTAAACTTAGCTTGGTTGGCAAACATTTTATAGCTGATAGCAGCCATCCCCATTATGGTGGCCGAAGGCAAAATCCAGATAAAAAAAGTTATCAGCGCTAATTGTAGGCCGCCAACTTTCCAGGCTATACCTACCAGTGTTTGAGTTGATGAAGGGCCGGGCAATACCTGCGATAAGGCGTTCAGTTCCATTAATTCCTCCTCGGTAATATAACGGCGCTTTTGTACAAATTCGCGCAGCAAAACAGCTATATGGGCCTGTGGCCCGCCAAAAGCCGTAAAGGTGTACATCAAAACATCGCGAAGAAATAATAGATGGCGTTTGGTCATTGTGTTAGTTCATGGTTCATAGATCATTGTTCATGGTAAGTTCACGGCTAATTTGGCAATAGTTATTTAAAATCCAATGAAGCTACCATGAACTATGAACCTTCAGCTACAAGCAAAATATTATACATCGTTGATTGTTAATTCAGGGCTAATTTGATGATAGTTTTTTTTAATAAAATGAAGTTGCTATGAACTATAGGCAAAATCAATAATCGTCATCATCTTCCTCAATACCCATTGCCTGCCGGTAAACAGCCTGCAGTTCCGAAAATGCATGGTTATCGCGCTTGGCTTTGGTGATTTTCATGCCGTTTTCGTAGGTGGCAATAGCATCATCTTTGCGGTTCAGGGCCTCATAAAGTTTACCTAAGTGGTAATAGGTGCCGGTATAACCGGGGTGGTTATTTACCAGGTCTTCATAATATTCAAGAGACTTATCTACCTGATTAAGACGTAGATATTCGGTAGCGAGCGCATATTTTAAAAACTCGTCGTTAGGTTCATTTTTAATAAATTCCAATAGCTTATCTAATCTGCTCAACTCCATTTTAAACTCTATGTTTTTTAGTTAAATTTGCCAAAACCTATTGTTATGAAGATTTTGGTATGTATAAGTAACGTTCCCGATACCACCACAAAAATAACTTTTACTGATAACAACACCCAATTTAATACCAACGGTGTTCAATTTATATTAAATCCTTACGACGAGATAGCACTTTCACGGGCTATCGAATTAACCGACGGCGGTAAAGGCACAGTAACAGTTATCAATGTTGGCGAAGTAAGCACCGAGGCCACAATTCGCAAAGCGCTGGCCATTGGTGCCACCGACGCGGTACGGATTAACGCTAAGCCACATGATGCATGGTATGTAGCTTACCAGGTTGCTCAATATGCAAAAACTAACGCTTTCGACCTCATCCTGACGGGTCGCGAGTCTATTGATTATAACGGATCAAAAGTTGCCGGGATGCTGGGCGAGCTTTTAGATATTCCCTCGGTATCTATCATTAAAAAGCTGGATGCAGGAGATAATGAGGCGACAGTTGAGCGGGAAATAGAAGGCGGCAAAGAAATTTTAACCATTCCGTTCCCTTTTGTTGCCGGAACTGCCGAGGGTGTTGCCGAGCCCCGGATCCCGAACATGCGCGGCATTATGTCGGCACGTACCAAACCTTTAGTTGTGGTTGAACCTGTTGAGGTAAAAACATTTTCGGAAATCATCAGTTATGAAACACCGGCCCCGCGCGGACAGGTTACATTGGTAGCCGCAGATGACGTGGCCAAACTGGTTAATCTTTTACATACCGAAGCACGCGTTATCTAATTTAATTCAAATCGTTTTTTACGAAACTCATTATATATGTCAGTTTTAATATATGCGGAAAATGCCGGCGGCACATTCAAAAAATCAATTTTTGAAGCAGTAAGCTATGCCAAAGCCATTGCCGATCAAAATAATACCGATCTGATAGCCATCTCTGTTGGCGACGTAGATGCTGCTGGATTAGCCTCCCTTGGCAAGTACGGCGCAAAAAAAGTGCTTAATGTATCGGGCGATAAGCTAAAAAACTTCATAAACCAAGCCTACGCTTCTATCATAGCCGAAGCTGCAAAAAAAGAGGGTGCCGATGTTGTAGTACTATCAAACACTTTTTCGGGCCGTGGTTTGGCGCCGCGTTTAGGCGTTAAACTGGAAGCCGGTGTTGCCGATGGCGCTGTGGCCCTTCCGGATCAAAATGATGGAAAATTCAGGGTTAAAAAAACAGCTTTTTCGGGTAAGGCTTTCGCGATAGTTGAGTTAACGTCGGCAAATAAGGTTATCGCCCTAATTCCAAACTCTTATAAAGTTGTAGAAACCGGCGACACCGCGCAAGTGGAAGATTTTGCGGCAGCAACCAAAGAATCGGATTTTAAGGCGATAATTAAAGAGATTGTTCGTGCTACTGATAAAGTTTCGTTGCCTGATGCCGAAATAGTTGTATCTGCCGGACGTGGGTTAAAAGGCCCCGAAAACTGGGGTATGATAGAGGAACTGGCCAATTTGCTTGGCGCAGCTACAGCTTGTTCAAAACCGGTATCTGACGCAGGTTGGAGGCCACATAGCGAACATGTTGGACAAACTGGTATAGCTGTCAGTCCAAATTTGTATATTGCGATAGGAATTTCAGGTGCTATTCAGCACCTGGCAGGTATCAGTTCTTCAAAGGTAATAGTGGTTATCAATAAAGACCCGGAAGCGCCGTTTTTTAAAGTGGCAGATTACGGGATAGTTGGCGATGCTTTTGAAGTGGTGCCACAATTAATAGCGGCAGTAAAAGAATATAAAGCTTCAGCGTAAATATTAGGTGCGATGGGTAATAACATGAAAAAAATTAAGCTGGATATTGTAGGCTTGTCATACAGCCAAACACAATCCGGCGCTTATGCTTTAGTTTTAGGCGAGGTAAGTGGCAGGCGCAGGCTGCCTATTATTATAGGTAGTTTTGAGGCACAGGCTATAGCTATCGAAATAGAAAAGATGACACCGAGCCGCCCGCTTACACATGATCTTTTTAAAAGTTTTGCGCAGGCGTACCAGATAGAGGTGCAGGAGATTATCATATACAACCTGGTTGATGGTATTTTTTATTCCAAGTTAATTTGCAGCGATGGTAAACGCCCGGTTGAAATTGATGCCCGTACATCAGATGCTATTGCTATAGCGGTTAGGTTTGACTGCCCTATTTTTACTTACGAATTTATCCTGTCGACAGCCGGAATAGTAATTGAAGGCAACGACTTTGTTTACCTTGAAAATATCAACGAAACGCAGGAAGAAAAAACGGTTAACACCTCAACAGTAGGCAGTGGTTTTGCTTCGTTAAGCGTTGACGAGCTAAAAACAAAATTGCAGGAAGCTCTTGCCGAAGAATCGTACGAAAAGGCAGCCAAGATCCGCGACGAACTGAATAAACGAAAAGCCTCCTGATTATGGGTTTGAGAATTTCGATTTCGGATTTAGTAAATAAACCTCCGAAATTCTCAAATTCTATTATCCCCCCTATCAAATAAACCCATTTTTGTAAACTCGTTAACAAAGCATAACATTTAGGATCATTTTGCTAAATTCTACCCCCCTTAGCTTTTTGATTTGCGTTTATTTCGCTACTTTCCCGTTTTTAATTTAACACTGACTAAAATTATTTAAACCCAATACCGTATGAATATTAAGTTCCGCTTAATACTGATGAATTTTATGCAATTTTTTGTGTGGGGAGCTTGGTTGCTTACTATCGGCGCGTATTGGTTTCAAAACAAACACTGGTCGGGGGCACAATTCGGTGCTATTTTTTCAACAATGGGCATTTCATCTATCTTTATGCCTGCAATCACCGGCATTATATCAGACAGGTTTATTAACGCAGAAAAGCTATATGGCATAATGCATATCCTGGGTGCGCTAACGTTATTCAGCTTGCCCCTTGTTACCAACCCTTCAGCTTTTTTTTGGGTAATTTTGCTGAATATGATGTTTTATATGCCTACGTTGTCATTATCCATTACTGTATCATACTCTGCATTAAAAAGTAATAACATCGACGTCGTCAAAGATTTCCCACCTATCAGAATTTGGGGTACTATAGGTTTTATCGCAGCATTGTGGACAGTAAGTTTAACTCATAGCGAAATTTCGGCGAATCAATTTTACATAGCTGGTGCGGTAGCATTGGTATTAGGTTTATATTCTTTCACCCTACCCAAGTGCCCGCCACTATCGGCTAAAACCGAAAAAAAATCATTTGCCAACTCGTTGGGATTAAATGCGTTTGCTTTATTCAAAGACCCCAAGTTTGTTATCTTTTTCACCTTTTCCATGCTGTTAGGTGCTGCGTTACAGCTTACCAACGCTTATGGCGATACCTTTATTCATGATTTCGCCAAAGTACCTGTTTATAAAGATTCGATAGCTGTTAAGTATCCGGCTATTATTATGTCCATATCGCAAATCTCCGAAACATTGTTTATTCTGGCTATCCCCTTCTTTCTGCGCAAATTCGGCATTAAGTATGTAATGCTTTTTAGCATGCTGGCCTGGGTTTTACGGTTTGGTTTATTTGCGTTTGGCGATCCCGCCGGAGGCTTATGGATGATAGTTTTATCATGTATTGTATACGGTATGGCATTTGATTTCTTTAATATATCGGGATCGCTATTTGTAGAAACCCAGGCAGCGCCAGAAATACGCGGAAGCGCGCAGGGCTTATTTATGATGATGGTAAACGGTTTTGGCGCTTTTTTTGGCAGCCGTATAAGTGGCATCGTGATTGATAAATTCTTCACACATGCCGACCAAAGTAAAGACTGGCATGGTATCTGGCTTAGCTTTGCCGGTTATGCTTTAGTGATAGCTGTTATTTTCCCATTTGTATTCCGGTACAGGCACAACGCGGCTTTGAAGCATGCTATTGAGCACGCTTAACAAATACGCAGTTGCTGTAAGCTTGTAAACCGATATAATCTTCTTAGCCGGCTTGTAATTTCAGGATTAAAGAGGGCTTGGTGACGGGCAATATAAACTACCCATAAGCCTGCTGGTGTTGTATTAAGTCGAAAGCCCCTTAAATCATATGATTTAAGGGGCTTTCGACTTAATTGGTATCGCATTTCGTCGGGATGGCAGGATTCGAACCTGCGGCCTCCACATCCCAAATGTGGCGCGATACCGGGCTACGCTACATCCCGTTCCCGATTGGGTTGGCGAAGGTAAAATTTAAAAATCAAATAATCAACCCTTCCTGTTAAAAATATTCAATATAAATATAACCCTCTAAAATACAAATCATTAAAAATTCCCTGGAAACATGAGATCAAGAAATAATCTTTCTGGCAAGGCCCAAACCGATCGTGGTAAATCAAAAAAGCCCTTAAATCATAGATTTAAAGGCTTTTTGATACTTACTGGTATCGCTTTCGTCGGGATGGCAGGATTCGAACCTGCGGCCTCCACATCCCAAATGTGGCGCGATACCGGGCTACGCTACATCCCGTTCCCGATTGGGTTGGCAAAAGTAGGATTTTAAATCAAGTTGCAAAACTTTTTTTTAATTAAATTTCGAGTTAAATTATAACCCATTCATTAGCGCACATTTGACGTTAAATATTCTTAAACTTTATATTATTCGTAGCTATCGATGATGGTTTATAACCTTTAAGTCGGCGGCGACGGCCACACTCCTATTAGTTTAACTTGCTTGATTTATTCATCAACGCGGCAGACACTCCTAAGCAAATTAAGATACCAATTACCAGCCCGCCAAACAGCCTGCCCGAAAAAGCAAAAAGGTTGCTCGCCATATCAAAATAGTTAATGTAAACAATTCCTGCCAAACAGGCAAAAAGTCCACCGATAAGTAAAATCCTAAAGCTTTGAAATAAGGCGTCAAAAAAACCAATCTCGCCTTGCTTATCATCCTCACGGTAACGTTTCACCCCAAAATAAACACCGCAAAAGGGTATTAGTAATGATAAATACTCAACCGGGCTTACGTGGTTCCCGGTACTGTTATACCCAAATGACCGCATGATGAACAACCAGGTACCACTAAGGATACCCAGGATTAAACCTGTTACAAATGCATTTTTCATAATTTAGGGTGGCATATGATAATGCCTGATATAAAAATGCAAATTTTTTTATTGTTTTCCTGCAAATCACGTCTTTTTATTAGTGGTAATTAACCATCATATTTGTGAACCACAGATCGTTCCCCTCCCCTTACAACAATCAAACGCTATCGGACAGCGCTCTCCAAAAATAACGCCATAAAAAAAGCCGCTAAATTTTAGCGGCCCATATTTTTCTGTCTTAATTCTTGATTCTCAGTTCTCGTTTCTTCGCGCCCGTTCCTTCACTATCAAACTCAATTCTCGGCTCATTTGGCCCGCAATGGCGGTATTTTCCTGTGCGCGACGGAACAAGTATGGCAGCACTGCTTTTATTGGCCCATAGGGCACGTATTTGGCCACATTATATTGCGCATCGGCCAGGTTAAAGCTCAGGTTATCGCTCATGCCCAGCAACTGCGAAAAATAAACGTGCGGGTGTTTATGATCGATACCCTTGTTATCCAAAAGCTCGGCCAGCAGGCGGCAACTTTCCTCGTTGTGCGTACCGGCTATAAAAGCTATTTCGTTGATATGGCTGGTACAATAATCCAATGCCGAATCATAATCCAGGTCGGTGGATTTTTTGTCGGGCTGAATTGGCGAATTGTAACCCATTTCAAGGGCACGCTTACGCTCTTTTTCCATGTAAGCGCCGCGCACAATTTTTGCTCCTAATATAAAACCCTCGCCTTTGGCAATCTCATGATCGTTTAATATCGATGCCAGTTTATCATGGCGATACATTTGGTAAGTGTTATAAACAATGGGCTGTTTAGTGTTAAACTGCGTCATCATGGTTAAAGCCAGCAGGTCAATAGTTTCCTGTATCCAGCTTTCTTCGGCATCAATCATCACAGGCACGTTGCTTTTGTAGGCCTTATCGCAAATAGCCAATACCCGGCTTTGCACCCTTTGCCATTCGCTTTCTTCATCTGGCGTAAGCGGCAGGCGGGCGTCAAGCTTCTCTAACAAAGCAAAACGACCAACGCCCGTTATTTTAAATACGGTTAACGGTATCGCTTTATCTTTTGAGGCCCGTACTATGGTGCGGATGATCTCGTCCCTGGTACTATCAAAAACGGCTTCATCGTCCTCGCCTTCTATCGAATAATCTAAAATAGTACCTACCCCCCCACTATATAGGTTTTTGATGGTATTATCACATTCGGCAATGGTTTCGCCGCCGCAAAAGTGTTTAAATATAGTCGCCTTGATAATGCCCTTAATCGGCAGTCCTATCTTGATGGCAAAGTTGGTGACCGGCGGCCCTATCTTTACCAAAAAATTAACATTAATGATCCTGAATAACCAGTAAGCCCGACTAAGATCAGCATTAGATGAATGACGAAAAGCTATTTCTGTATTTTCAAAAGAGGGCTTACCGTGTTTGGAAGTATTATTAGTTTCGTTAGAAAGCATCCGCAAAATTATAAAAATGATAACTCATTATTCCATGAATAGTTTATTTTTGCCCACCATGATTGAATTTAAGTTAAACGGCGATTTTATCCCAATGATACAACTACTAAAAGCAGCTGGCCTGGTACCAACCGGTGGCGAGGCGCAAATAGTTGTAAGTGAGGGCGAAGTAAGCTATAACGGACAGGTTGATTACCGCAAACGCCTTAAAGTAAAACGAGGCGACCTGGTTGAATTCAGAGGAAATAAAATCATGGTTATTTAAATTATGGACACCATTCAGAGCGATAATTACCCCATTTTTTTTGAAAATAGTATTGATGAACTGGCCAATTTTGTAAAACAAGGCCACTATTCGCGTTTTTTTATTTTAACCGACGAAAATACCGCCCAACATTGCCTGCCCCTTGTAAAAAGCAAAATAGAAGATCAGGACAACTTTGATATCATTGAGATAAACGCAGGCGAAGAAAGTAAGGACATTGATTTTTGCATTGGCATATGGAAAATGCTGATAGACTTTGGAGCCGACCGTAAAAGCCTGCTTATTAACCTTGGCGGCGGCGTTATCAGCGATCTGGGCGGCTTTGCCGCGTCTACATTTAAACGCGGGATTGATTTTGTACACGTACCTACTACCCTATTGTCGCAGGTAGATGCATCAGTAGGCGGTAAAACCGGGATCGATATCGATAGCATTAAAAACATCATAGGTACCTTTACACAACCCAAAGCTGTATTTATTGAATTGGGCTTTTTAGATACCCTGCCTCCAAAACAAATCCTATCGGGCCTGGCCGAAATGCTGAAACACGGGCTTATCCAGGACGCCGCTTACTGGAACCAGTTAAAAACCAGCGACCTGAGCAAGCCATCAGCCGAACTGGTACACCGGTCTGTAGCCATAAAAAACAAGATCACCATTGAAGACCCGCACGAAAAAGGGATCCGCAAGGCTTTAAACTTTGGGCACACAATCGGCCATGCAGTTGAAACTTATTCACTGATCAATGATGAAGATCATTTATCGCATGGCGAGGCCATTGCAATAGGCATGATTTGCGAGGCCTACCTGGCGCATAAAAAAACAGGCCTGCCTGCCGAAGAACTGCAAGAGATAACTGATACACTTAATAACCTTTATCCGCGTTATACCATCCACGAATCAAGCTTCAATACGTTGTTCGAGTATATGAAAAAGGATAAAAAGAACCAGAGCGGTAATATAAATTGCACCCTGCTGACCAACATTGGTCAATGTAATATTGATAATATCTGCACAGAAGCCGAACTTTGTGAGAGTTTATTGTATTATATTAATTTGTAAATGCACCATTTAGATAAAGCGGAAATAAGCGCCATTGTAATACTTTGCCTTTTAGTTATTTTAACCCTTGTAGAAATGGGTTTAAGTTATTGGGAGGACAGGCATTACTACGAAACGCGCGATACTTTTACCAATATTTATCTTACCTCGCTTGCTGTTGTAACAAACCTTATTGTAAAAGGCAGCACATTTATCATCCTGAGCTTTACTTACAGGTATCGGTTATTTCAAATCCATAATGTTTGGCTGTATTGGTTTGTACTGATTGTTGCACAGGATTTTTTGTACTGGCTGCTGCATTACATTGGCCATTATTGCCGCGTTTTTTGGGCCATACACGTAACCCACCATTCGTCAGAACATTTCAACTTCACTACCGGTTTCCGTTCAACGGTGTTTGAGCCGTTGTATAGGGTATTTTTTTATTTGCCGCTGGCGTTATTTGGCTTTAGTGCTTTAGATATTTTATATGCCTACCTGGTTACGCAGTTTTACGGCAACCTGGTACATACACAATATAAAATTCCGCTGCCAAAATGGTACGGGTGGATTTTTGTAACGCCTGCACATCATCGTGTGCACCATGCATCAAACATCCCCTACCTGGATAAAAACATGGGCATGGTATTAATTTTATGGGACAGGATGTTTGGCACCTTCCGCGACGAGGATTTGCCCGAGCCTGTTAAATACGGCATTACCAAACAACCTGATGATATGGGTCCGGTAAATGTTATATTTCACGAATGGAAGGCGTTGATACACGATGTTAAACACGCGCCGGGTTTTAAAAATAAAATGGGGTATTTATTTAACCCGCCGGGCTGGAGCCACGATGGCAGTACACAAACTGCAAGGGTAATGCAGCAGGAGTATGAAATTCAGCATATTTCGCCCCTCATCGAGCAAAAACAAACCGCTTAATTTTATTGCAAACCGTATAGGTATCGATGCTATATTTGAAGTATAAGCAAACAAGCATTACCCTATATAACCTATGCCTCAATTTATATCCAAACTACAACATAACACTTACGAAAAGGGCGAATTTTCTGACGAGCAGCCAAGAAATTTGAATGAAACAATTCAACTGATAAAAGACTTTCCCTGGGATTTGGAGCGCCCCTTAACTGATATTCAACTAACCGGCCCATCGGTGACTATACAGGATGATGATATTAACTATCTAAAACTGGGACTTTATTTCGGCGGAAAATTTTGTATTTATTACCTTGACAAGGATAATCATTTATATGAATACCATGCTGCTGATATTGATGCTGCAGAAAAACTTGTTGCCGATTTTTTTAATAAAACCCTTGATCTAAGCGTTTTCGAGAAGCACTTTTTCAACATCGGTAACCAGCCTCATTTTATCACCAATAACTTTATATATAAAGTAAAACCTTCCCGGGTATTTATGCTAATTGCATTGTTATTGGTCTATATTGGGTTATTTATCAGCTTTGCAGCCAGCATTCCCAGTGACACCCCATTTATACTCTATCCCTGCTTTTTTATTTTAATCATCGGAGGTTTTATACTTTACACCGTATTTCTCGCTATTCAAAACCGTAGTTTGTACCTTCAAATTTCAAGGGGCAACAATTTGTTTTATTTTGGAAAAGATGCGCAAAACATATTAGCCTATGAAAAACTGAATATCGAAAACATCGTCATTTATGAAAACAATGACCGCCGCGGCTTTCGCCTTGACTTTAATAAGAAAATCGAGGTTAAATTTCGGAATGGTGATTACCTGATAATTCCCAATATATTGATTAGCAGTTACGATTTTTTGTCGAAATTTTCGGGCAAGTTAGGTATACCTGTTATTTATAGTAGCAGTCGTCTATTTAAAAGAAGGTAAAATCATTTTTTACAATATAAAATTTGGTTCACCTACTTTTTTTATCAAAAAATAAAATTTTCTATTGACAGAATCATTTTTTACCGTACATTTACAACGTAATAAAAAACAAATGAAATTTAACAGTGCATATTTTTATGGTTACTACTTTTACTTTACCAGTAAGAGCCGGGACTAATATGTACTAAACACACATAAAAATTTAAAAAGTCCCGGCACAAAATGCCGGGACTTTTTGCATTAACAGGGGTCATGAAAATAGAAAAACCAAGAGTTGCCATTCAGGGGATCCGCGCCTCCTTCCACGAAGAAGCCGGCCTGCGTTATTTTGGCGAAAACGCTCAGATGATTGAGTGCAACTCTTTTAAACAAACTTTTGAAAGTTTAAAAAAACGCGAGGCCGATTATGTGGTAATGGCTATTGAAAACAGCATTGCCGGCAGCATATTGCCCAACTACACTTTACTGTTAGATTATGGCTTCCCTGTTGTAGGCGAAATTTACCTGCCCATTCAATTACACCTGATGGCTTTGCCCGGTGTAAAGTTTGAGGATGTAAAATACGTAACCTCGCACCCTATTGCCCTGCGCCAATGTGTCGATTTTTTTGACGAGTACCCGCATCTTAAAATTGTGGAGAGCAGCGATACCGCAGCCTGTGCCAAACGCATCCGCGATGAACAATTAACGGATACAGTAGCTATTGCTAATTCATTGGCTGCAACACTGTATGGACTGGATGTTTTAGAACGCCGCATCGAATCAAACAAAAGAAACTTTACCCGCTTTTTAATCCTCACCCATCATGAAAACATGGATAAAAAAACGGCCAATAAGGCGTCGCTTTGTTTCCAGGTGAGCAATAAGGTTGGGGCTTTGGCCAAAGTGCTAAACATTTTTGCCGAAGAAGGTTTAAATATGAGCAAAATTCAATCAATGCCTATACTTGGAAAGCGCAACGAATATAATTTTTATGTAGATGTGGAGTGGGACGAGCAGAAACACTACGATAGCGCTATCCGGCAGATACTGAAATACACACAAAATTTTAACATACTTGGCGAATATGAAAGACACGATGACGAACCATCAGTAGCACCCAAACCCCAAAGAATTGATCGCGGCAGGCGATATATTAACATCCGCCGCAACGTTTAAACAAATAAAGATGATCCCAGGATCATCGGACCCAACAGGAAATCAAAAAATTAAAATATAAAACAACCCCGGTTTAAAAAACAAACAGCCGGAACAAATAACAAACACAATGAAACTAAATTTAAACATACAGCCGCTTCATACCTGGATTAAGACCGGTAAAGAACCATTGGTAATTGCTGGCCCCTGCAGCGCCGAAACTGAAGATCAGCTGGTAGCAACCGCTCATTTATTAGCCCAAACCGGTAAAATTTCTGCTTTACGTGCAGGTATCTGGAAACCACGTACCCGCCCCGGAGAGTTTGAAGGTATTGGCTCAATTGGTTTGGAGTGGTTAAAACGCGCTAAAGCCGAAACCGGCCTGCCAACCGCTATTGAAGTAGCTACCGGTAAACACGTTGAAGAAGCTTTAAAAGCAGGTGTTGATATCCTTTGGGTTGGTGCACGTTCAACAGTAAACCCTTTTACTGTACAGGAAATTGCTGATGCTTTGCGTGGTGTTGATGTACCGGTAATGGTTAAAAACCCGGTAAACCCTGATCTTTCTTTATGGATTGGCGCTTTAGAGCGTATCAACAACGCCGGTATCACTAAACTTGCTGCTATCCACCGCGGTTTTTCATCTTACGAAAAATCTGCTTTCCGTAACGAGCCAATGTGGGATATCGCTATCGCATTAAAAACTTTAGCCCCTGAATTGCCTATCATTAACGATCCAAGCCACATATCAGGTAACCGCGACCTTATTGGTTACATTTCACAAAAAGCTTTGGATTTGGATATGCAAGGTTTAATGATCGAATCGCACATCGATCCAAGCGTAGCCTGGACAGATGCTAAACAACAGGTTACCCCTGCTGCACTTGCCGACATCATCGATCATTTGGCTTTACGTAAACCAGAAGTACGCAATGCCGAGGTTAACGATAAACTGCACGAATTGCGCAACCAGATTGATAAAATTGACGATTTAGTTATCCAGAAAATTGCCGAGCGTATGTTGATTGCCGATAAAATCGGTCAGCATAAAAAAGATAATGGCATTACTATTTTACAGGTTGGCCGTTGGGACGAAATCCTGCAGAAACGCACTAACTACGCTAAAGCATTAAAATTAGGCAGCGAGTTTACCGAAAAATTACTGGAGCTTTTACACGCCGAATCTATCAGCAGGCAAACAGCCATCATGAACGCCAGCGAAGCAGGCCAGGCAGCAGAAAAACTAACACACGCGTAATTTTAAGTCAAAAGTTAAAAGTCAAAAGTCAAAAGTGGTTTAATCTATTGGCTTTTGACTTCAGACTATCGACTTAGAACTTAAGACTAACCAAACGATGCAAAACATCATCCTGAGTAAAAGTAATAAGTATATAAAAGGCACGGTTAACCTCACCGGTTCAAAAAGTGAATGTAACCGCGCCCTCATTATCGAAGCGCTGAGCAACGGTAAGGTTAAGGTAGATAATGTATCCGATTCAGCCGATTCTGTGTTGTTAGCAGGCATCTTGAGGAAGAATCAAGAGGTATTGGCAGATGGTAGCGCCCATGGTCCATCGTCCATAGACCATGGGCTACAAACCGTAGACATCGGCCCTGCCGGTACGGCGATGCGTTTTTTAACGGCTTATTATGCCATACAGGATTACGAGGTGATTTTAACCGGCAGCCAGCGCATGAAGGAAAGGCCGATAGGTGTTTTGGTTGATGCCTTGAGGCAATTAGGTGCCCATATAGGTTTTGAAGAGCAAGATGGCTACCCTCCTATTAAATTAAAAGGTGGTTTTGAGCAGCTAAGCCGTCAAATCAGTATCAAAGGTAACATCAGCAGTCAGTACATTACCGCACTTTTGCTAATTGCAGCCCGGTTGCCGCTTGGTTTGGAACTGCATATTGAAGGCGAACTAACGTCGCGCCCTTATGTAGAAATGACATTGGCTATGTTACAAACAGCCGGTATCCAGCACTCTTGGACTGATAATGTGATTACCATAGTCAACCAGGATTTTGCCACAACATCATTATACATTGAACCAGACTGGAGCGCGGCATCGTACTGGTATGCTATTGCCGCCCTGGCCGATGAAGCAGAAATATTCCTGACCGGTTTAACTGCATATAGCCTGCAGGGCGACAGCGTGATAACCGAGATAATGGCCAACTTTGGTATCACATCTCAATTTAAAGATGGCGGTGTACATTTACTAAAAGAGGCCAAACCTTTAAGCCGCAAAATCTTCGACATGAAAGAATGCCCTGATTTGGCACAAACAGTAATTGTAGTATGCGCGGCATTAGGTCACGAAGCAACTTTCACCGGGTTAGAAACGCTGAAGATCAAAGAAACCGACAGGGTTTTAGCTTTACAAACCGAGCTTGCCAAAATGGGGGTTAAACTCAGTGAAAAAGGCCAGGTTTATAAACTGGATTGCAGCGAAAAGTTTATCCCGGAGCGTATGTTCATCAACACCTACCATGATCACCGTATGGCTATGGCTTTTGCACCATTGGCCCTTGTTGTTCCTCAACTGGAATTTGAAAACGGCCCGGTAGTCGACAAATCATATCCGGCATTTTGGGATGATTTGGAGAAGCAAGGGTTTGTTGTGGAAGCGGTAGAAGGTTAAAGGGAAAAGGTGAAAGGGAAAAGGTTAGGCCATTCACTAAATATGTCATTGCGAGGCACGAAGCAATCGCGAACTTTGCAAGACAACCATGCAACCGACGAGATTGCCGCGCTACGCTCGCAATGACGTAGTGAAATTTGCAACCCTGAAAAAAAACAACACACCCGTCATTGCGAGGTACGAAGCAATCCCGAACAATGTGGGACTTAGCATGTAGGGGATTGCTTCGTACCTCGCAATGACGGTTTAATTAGAATTAAATTCTGACATTTGAGTTTTCTCAAATCTCATATCTAACATCTAACATCTAAAACAATGGCAGGCAATTCATTCGGGCAAGTATTCAGGATAACCACTTTTGGCGAATCACATGGCGAGGCAATTGGGGTAATAATAGATGGCTGCCCGGCACAATTGGTAGTTGATACCGATTATATACAAGGCGAGCTGGATAAACGCAAACCAGGTCAGTCGAAGATTACCACACAACGTAAAGAGGCAGATACGGTACGGATTTTATCCGGCGTATTTGAAGGAAAAACCACGGGCACGCCCATTGCTATGCTGATCCCGAATGAAGATCAGCGATCAAAGGATTATACCCATAATGTGGATGTGTTCCGCCCCTCGCATGCCGATTATACTTACCAAACCAAATATGGCATTCGCGACCACCGTGGCGGTGGCCGTTCCTCGGCCCGTGAAACAGCGGCGCGTGTTGCCGCGGGTGCCCTGGCTAAGCTATTGCTCAAAACCCAGGGCATCGAGATTGCAGCCCATGTAAGCAGCGTTGGCAAAATAGATGCACCAAATGTGGAAATTAAAAACGTTCAGGAATTTATTGATGAGCGCGAGAAAAACATCGTGCGATGTGCCGACCCGGCAACAGCCGAAGAAATGATAGAATTTATTGACAGCGTACGCAAAGACGGTGATACTGTTGGCGGCAAAGTGAGCTGTTACATAAAAAATTGCCCTGTAGGTTTAGGCGACCCTGTATTTGACAAACTACATGCCGATTTAGGTAAAGCCATGCTAAGCATCAACGCCGTACACGGCTTTGAATTTGGGTCGGGCTTTGCCGGCAGCGAAATGCGGGGATCTGAGCATAACGATATTTTTATAAAGTCGCATTTAGGCGATATAGCAACCATCACCAACTACTCGGGCGGTATCCAGGGCGGCATCAGCAACGGTATGCCTATCGAATTTAAAGTAGCCTTTAAACCGGTTGCCACCATCATGAAAAACCAGGCCACTATTGATGGCGAAGGTAATGCTGCCGAAATATCGGGCAAAGGCCGCCATGACCCTTGCGTGGTGCCACGCGCGGTACCAATTGTTGAGGCGATGGCCGCATTGGTTTTGGCCGATCATTGGTTGCGTAACCGCAATTCGAGGTTAAGCTAAAAGCCGAAGGCCTAAGGCAGAAAGCTTTTATTCCGTTGGGCTTTGGGCTTTCTGCTTTTAGCCTTAAAAGCTATCTTTGTTTAACCATGCTAACTCCTGTTATCCAATCCTACAAAAACGCTTATTACGGACTATCTAAAAACAGCTGGTACCTGAGCCTGGTAATGCTTATTAACCGGAGCGGTACTATGGTGGTTCCGTTTATGAGCGTTTATACCATCCAAAAACTGCACTTTACGGTAATCCAGTCGGGTTGGGTAATGGCATTTTTTGGCATTGGTGCGTTTGGGGGAGCGTTTTTAGGCGGGAAGCTAACCGATAAAATAGGTTTTTATGATGTGCAGGTTGGGGCCTTGCTTTTAGGTGGCATCCAGTTTATCATTTTAGGCTATCAGCATTCCTTTATCAGTATCAGCATTCTTACGTTTGTACTCAGCATTTGTAATGAATCTTTCAGGCCGGCAAACTCGGCGGCAATTGCGCATTATGCTGATGAGACCACCAGAACACGATCCTATTCGTTAAACCGACTGGCTGTTAACCTTGGTTGGGCGGTTGGAGGTGGTTTAGGCGGATTTTTAGCTTCAATTAATTACCACTTGCTGTTTTGGGTTGACGGCTGCACCAATATTTTGGCTGCCATACTTTTGCTGAAACTGATGCCCCGCTCGCAAATCAGGAAATCAGTGAAAGATGTGTTGAAAGAAGCAAAATCGGCAGCGGCCCATACCGATGGTGTGTTTTTAATATTCATCATTTTAAACACACTTTTCTCTTGCTGCTTCTTTGAGTTTTTTATAACCCAACCGGTGTTTTATACTATACAATGGCACCTCGGCCCGCGTTTTATCGGTTTTTTAATGGCCTTAAACGGAATTTTGATTGTAGCTGTCGAAATGGTACTTGTTCATAAACTTGATGGCAAAAGGCACCCTTTAACTTATATCAGCGCTGGGGTGCTGTTAACGGGCATTACATTTGTTTTTTTGAACATACTTCCGCATAACGCCTGGATAGCCGTTTTGATAGTAGTAATGATAACTTTTGGCGAAATCATCGCTATGCCATTCATGAACTCGTTTTGGGTAAGCCGGACCAACAATAGTAACCGGGGCTCCTATGCCGCTATTTATGGCATGTCGTGGTCGGCTGCACAAATTATTGCTCCTGCAGTTGGCGCACGAATTATTACCTATGGTGGTTTTGATAGCTTATGGTGGGTATTTGCTGCCATATGCCTGTTTGTATCTGTAGGATATTACATCATGAGAAAACGCACAACAAGCAAACCGATCACCTTGAACGCTGTAGAAAATATATTATGAAAAAGGCCATTATATTAGATCTGGATAACACCATTTACCCGGTTAGTTCAATTTCTGAAAATCTTTTTAGCGTGGTGTTTGAATTTGTAGACAGCCTGGCCGAAGAAATCGGGACCGAAGAAATAGAAAAGGTGAAGGCAGAAATGCAGCGTAGCCCCTACCAACAGGTTGCCAAAAAATTCAACTTTAGCGAAGCGGCGAAAAATAAGGGCCTTGATTTACTTAAAGACCTTGAGTATGTGCTGCCGATGCAGCCCTACGAGGAATATAAACACATCAGCGCAACCCCGATAGATAAGTACCTGGTAACAACGGGCTTTACCAAACTGCAATGGAGTAAAATAAGGTTGTTGGGCATCGAGGGAGATTTTAAAGCGATTCATATTGTCGATCCGCAGGTATCGCCCGAAACTAAAAAGGATATCTTCACGATGATTATGAACAACAATAACTATCAGCCGGAAGAGCTGCTGGTCATCGGCGATGATCCTGAGTCTGAAATAAAGGCGGCGGCTTCATTGGGTATCGATACCTTTCTGTTTGATCCGGAAGACAGGCACACAGGTGCTGTTGTAACCCATTCATCAAAAAGCCTTAAGGATGCAGTGGCCACATTTATGTAGATCGGGGAATTGCGGGTTTTATAAGTTTTGTTTCAAAATCTTAACGGTAACCAGCAATTGCCCTAAATGGCGCATCGTATGTTCGGCAGCATGCATATAAAGGCCAATAACGGTTGATGGAACTTGTGTGCGCCCCACTCCCCTAACTTCGGTTAATATCAGTTGGTCGGTTTCGGCCAATTGCTTCAAAGCTGCATCAACCTGTAAATCAAATCGCTCAACTAATACTGCAGTAAAAAGGTTTTCATGAGGTTTACCTTCCGCGGCTAAATAGGTCAATTGATCTGCGGAGAGCCTCTCTCCTTTTGCATAGGTAAAAAGCCTGTCGAGCACACCTGCCAAGTGCTGTAAATGAAAACCAGGCGACGCCATGCCAGCAACTTTATCCCACAACAATGGATCTGGAAAATCGGCCATTAGCTCGTTCAATTCTTCCCTGGCCTGTAATAAAGCATGTGCCACGGGCTGCAGCAACGCCGGGATACCATTTAATGGACCGCGTAGCCAAACTTCAGGTAGTTTAATTTTATCAATCATTATTTTTGTAGCATATCTTTAACTTCATCGTGGTTAAGGGTTTGTGGCAGGTTATAAATTTCCTTTACCCGCTCATGGGTATTATCCGTCCATAGCCAGCTTGTCCATACCATAAACCAGGCCCATTCGGGTTGGGCTGCCAATACCTCTGGTCTGGGCAGTTCGCCGGTTTCGCCAAGCACTATAATTTTACCGTTGGCCAGGCTTAGCAGTTCGTTGTAATCCTTTTGCTCATAGTCAAAGTGATAAACGTCCGCACCCAGGATATCAACATAATCAGCACCAGGGTAATATAGTTTATAATCGTACGCTTCATCTTTTGGTATATCCCGCAAGCCGTTTGCGCCCCATACCCAAATCAGGTTATTTAGCTTATGATAATTGGTGTACCTGTCGTACATCATTTTCCAAAGTTTTTGGATCCCGTTTTTACCTTTTTTATCGCCCCACCAAAACCATACGCCATTCATTTCGTGGTAAGGTCGCCACAAAACCGGCACATGCGAATCTCGTAACTGTTTTAGATAAACCGCTTTTTTATCTATATCGGCAAGCCATCTTTTATTCAAGGGCGTATTTGGTGTAGTTAGCTCTGTCCATTCGGCATCGGTAAGTTTGCCCTGTATACTTGTTTTCCAATCATATGGCGCATCATCGGTTGGCCGGCCCTGGTGCCACATAATGGTAACCAGGTAACCATCATGCCATTTCTTTTGAGCTTCGTATACAAGCTTCTGCCCGAGGTCTTTATCGCCCCACAACATAAAATCAGAACCCCATAATGCAGGATATTTTCCGGTAATGGCGTAAGCACTATCCGAAAACGTATTCAAATCGCTATTGTAATTCTGCTGACCAGACAGGACATGCCTGCCCTTTATTTGATATAAAAAGGATAGTAATTTAACCACTTCGGGCGATGCATTTTTGTTCACCGGCTTAAAACCCTGGGCAGCGGCCACAAATGGCAGAAGAGTTGCTGCTATAATTAATAACTGTCTTTTCATTAAGCGGCCTATTGAGGCGATTAGTCAAATATTCCTGATAAATTGTCTGATTTCAAATTTAATTAAAAACTTGCAGCCTTTGTGGTATGGCTATTGCTATTAATAAGCTATATTTAACAGATTTTTATAGATATGCCTCCCGTCACGAAAAATAAACTTTCGATTTCCCTTATCCTTATTTCGTCATTTGCTTTATTATTAACTTTTCAAAGCTGCAAAGAAAAGCATGACAAAATAGCCAATAATCTTTTCAAAATAACTAAAAACAAAGTCTTCAAAGATTTTGATGACGATGCATATGTCGTTGCGTTTAAAAAAGAGCTGGAGAATGAAAAATTAAAACTATCCAACGAACCTGTGGTTGAAGCCTTTTACAAAGCAAATAATTACCTGCCGGTATTTGTAATGGACCACCTTGCCAACGGCGACCTGGATGCCATACCTGATTTTTACGACAAAGCAACCGACCATGGCATCGATCCAAAACTATTTAGCACCACGAAACTAAAAGCTATGATTGCTAAGTTTCATGATGTAAACAGCATCAAAACTACAGATGAAGCTTATGCTGATCTGGCAAAATTGGAATTACTGGCAACCAGTTCATTAACAAAATATGCCAGTGCCATGCAGTTTGGCTTACTTAATCCCAAAAAAATCTATTCGAGGTATTTTACCGTAACCAAACGGCCAGACAGTACATCGATGAAAGCTGTGCTTATGGCCACAGATACAAGGGCGTACCTGGATAGCATCCAACCTAAAGACCCACAGTATATTGCCTTGCAAAATGCATACCTGCACGGTGATACGTTTGATGGCTTATCAAAAGAAGAAGCCCAACGGTATCTGTTGGTTAATATGGAACGTTTGCGCTGGCGAAACAAGCCTTATGAGCCCAAATATGTATATGTAAATATCCCGGATTACAGGCTTGATGTTTTTGAAAATGGCAAATCTGTATTAAATATGAAAGTTTGTGTTGGCCAGGGCCGAAATATGAGTGCGCAAAACAGCCTGATTAAATATGATGATACTTGTGCAATTGATAAACCATTCGCGCGTGAAACGCCGCAGTTGAGCAGCTTAATTCATAGCGTTGATGTAAACCCCGTATGGAACATACCACGAAGCATAGCCACCAAAGAAATTATAATAGAGGCCGCCAAAGACAGGTATTACCTATCCAACAAAAATATTGATGTTTACAAAGACGGAAACCTGATTGATAACCCCGAAGATGTTGACTGGAGTACTGTTACCAAAGACAACCTGGACTATGATTTTAAACAGCGGCCCGGGGAGGATAACTCTTTAGGAAAGATAAAATTCCTGTTTAAAAACAAAAGCAGTGTTTACCTGCATGATACCCCGGCAAAATCTGCATTCGGAAAAGCCATGCGGGCCGTGAGCCATGGTTGTGTGCGCCTTGGAGATCCACAGGCGCTGGCAAAAAACCTTTTTGGAGAGGGCGAAGAATTTGATACCATTGCAAAAGACATGGCTTCTGACAATCCAGACCCTACCAGCATAGCGCTGCCTAAAAAAACACCTATTTATATCACGTACGTTACCTGTTGGGCTGACGAAACTGGCACATTACAATTTAGGCAAGATGTATATGGACTGGACATTGTGCTATATGCTCACCTGAAAAAATTTCTGAGCAAATAAAAAAAATGCCCGGCTTGGTTAGGCCGGGCATTCAGATTTATAATTGGATAGGCTATATTTTATAGCTTTGCTATATCAAAAGATGTAGAATCGGCCGCTACCTGGTTTAAAAGTGCTGTTTCATCAAGATATTTTGAAGTGTAGGTATCATCATTACCATTGATAAAAAGCACTGATTTACCCTGGATGTTGTCGATCACAAAATTAACGACGTTGGGTGCTACAGCCGGGCAGCCGAAACTACGGCCTAAACGTCCCTGCTGGTCAATAGCACTTTGGCCTACGTATTTTGCTGCATGAACAACAATATCACGAAAACGGGCACTGGCATTAAAACCAGAATCCAATCCATCCAAATGCAACGACCGGCCATGTTTGCCTATGTAAACATTATCGGTAAGATAAAAACCTAAACTGCTTTGGTGCGAATCGTTACGATCAGAAAAGTGCTCGGCCATTTCCATTCCGCTTCCAGACCCATGGGCTACCCAGGTATTTAACAACAGTTGTTTACTAAATAAATTGACAATCCACATGCGTTTTTCGCGACTTGATTTACTGAAATCGACTATGGTTAACACCGCGCTATTTTCTGGTATTTTATGTGATAATTTCAGATTGGTATAACCGGTAAAGGCTTTTTCAAATACATCAAAAGCCAACCCCGATCCTTGCAACCCTGTAGCCACATAAAGGCTATTGACGTACTGATTAAATAACTCCTTGGCAGCAAGACCAGAATTTACCCCTCCGTTTGATTTGTTAGCATTTGGCGATCTCCAGCTAATAACCGTTGCAGAAAATAAAAAAATCGCCAATATTAAGCCCCAAAAACATTTCCTCATACTTGTGTTGAGTTTAATTTTTAATCAATAAGTTAAATTAGTGAAGGCTTAGAATTGATAAATTGACCGGTATTAGGAACCGGACAATTACAAATGTATAAATTTCAATCTAATTAAAAAATCATTTTTAACATATTTTTAGTTATTGTGAAATTTTATTTCAATAAAAGAAACTTTAATACAAGTTTATACGGTGGAAATAATGGAAAGGTTAGGATTATTTATTTAATCCATTTAACTTTATTTTCGAGGGGAACGGTTCTTTTTCCTTCGGGATTTTGATCGGCATAACCGAGGTACAATACGCCCATTACCTGATCCTCTTCACGCAACTGTAAAAATTCTTTAAAACCCGGTTTTAATATTGCACCACCTGTACTCCAGAATGAAGCCATACTTAAGGCTGTAGCGCCAAGCAGGATGTTTTGAATAGCGCTGGAAACTGCAGCCACCTCCTCAAAAGCTGGTATTTTTAGCAGGTTACCCCTCTCCATAATAGCGATAATAACATGGGAAGCTTTATCGCCCTGATGTTGCAGGTTATTGTAAACTGTTTCGTTATATTCTTCGGCGTTTACTCCTTGCTTATAAACGTCAGCATGAATTTGGCAAAACTTAGTAGGATCTTCATATACAATAAAGCGCCACGGCTCGGTAAAACCGTGTGTTGGCGCCCAATCAGCAAGTTCAAGCAGGGCAGCAACATGACCATTTGGGGCCTTGTGCCCGTTCATCATATTTGGCTTAACCGAACGACGAGTTTTTATAACGCTGGCAACGGCAGCAAAAGAATTAGAATCCATGGTTTTAAATTTAGTACATAGTATCAGGTAGTTAGTATCAAGTAAATATCATAGCGTCTTTTAAAAAATCTTGATACTTGATACTAACTACTTGATACTTAAAAGATCGGCGGAAATTTGCCTGGGTTTGCTTCACTTACAATGGCATAAACAGCCTCAACAATATCATCAAGAGATGGCTTGCTAAAGTAATCGCCATCTGAACCATACGGCGGGCGGTGCTCTTTCGCAGTTAATGTACGCGGCTGGCTATCCAACGAGTAATAACCTTTTTGGACTTCAACGATTTGTTGAATAATATAGGCCGATGCTGCGCCCGGAACATCCTCGTCAACAACCAGCAGCTTATTTGTTTTCTTCAACGAAACACCACAAAGGTTCTCTTTATCAAAAGGATATAAAGTTTGCGGGTCGATAACTTCAATGTTAATACCCATTTTTTCCAACTCTTCGGCAGCCTCTAAAACGATACGCAACGTTGAGCCGTATGACACCACGGTAACATCGGCCCCCTCCCGCATAATCTCGGCCTTACCCAGCGGAACGGTAAACTCGCCAACGTTTGCAGGGAGTTTTTCTTTCAGGCGATAGCCGTTAAGGCTTTCGATAACCAATGCTGGTTCATCACCGCGCAGCAAAGTGTTGTACATACCTGCGGCCTGGGTCATGTTACGTGGCACGCAGATATGAAACCCGCGCATGGAGCCTAATATCATCCCTAATGGTGAGCCCGAATGCCAGATACCTTCCAGGCGGTGCCCGCGGGTGCGTATAATTAACGGCGCTTTTTGCCCGCCGAAAGTACGGTAACTCAGGCTACCAATATCATCGCAGATAACCGTCATAGCATATATCAGGTAATCAAGATATTGAATTTCGGCAATCGGCTTTAAGCCACGCATAGCCAACCCCATACCCTGCCCAATAATGGAGGTTTCACGGATACCGGTATCAGTTATCCGCAAATCGCCATACTTGCTTTGCAGGCCGGCAAATCCCTGGTTTACATCTCCTATGGCGCCTACGTCTTCACCGAATGCGACAATGGTTTTATCCCTTGCAAAATTGGCGTCGAAACAAGCGTTTAAAACTTCACGGCCATCAATTGAGCGCGCATCATCACTGTAGGTTGCAGGAACAACGGGCACATAAAGAGGTGATTGTGGTGTATTTGAAAATAACTTTGTGTTGTATCTTTCGTTATTTTTTTCCTTTTCAGTATTTAACCAGTTTACGAGTATTTGCCTTTCAGCCGAGTCCTCCTTAGCGGTAGCCCTCAAAGTTTTCCTTACAGCAGAGACAATTTCTTTGCGGCCGGCGTCATAACTTTTATGCAATTCGGCTACTATTTCTGTCAATTGTTGTTTAACAGAAACACCTTCGGCAAATTGTTCAATCATTTTGGCCGCTTCTTCCAGTTCGGCATTTATCAGGGTTACTAACTCCCCTGCTGCTTCGCGCTGGCAGTCGCGTACATATTTTTTGGCCTCTGCTTCTAATTCATCCAGCTCTTGTTCGGTTGAGATGGCCGAAGCTATCATCCATTGGCGCATTTTTAGCAAACAATCGTGCTCATCCTCCCAGGTCAGGCGATCTTTTGATTTATATCGTTCGTGTGAACCCGACGTTGAATGGCCTTGTGGCTGTGTCATCTCGGTAACGTGGATCAGTACCGGAACATGTTCTTCGCGGCATAAAGTAATGGCACGGGCGTAGGTTTCGCAAAGTGCTATATAATCCCAACCTTTTACTTTAAAAATCTCGAAACCATTTGAGCCATTTTCGCGCTGAAAACCTTTTAATATTTCAGAAATATCTTCTTTGGTAGTTTGGAGCTTAGCCGGCACCGAAATAGCATAGGCATCGTCCCAGATGGATATGGCCATCGGCACCTGTAGCACGCCCGCTGCGTTGAAGCATTCAAAAAAAACGCCTTCGGATGTGGCACCATTACCAATACTCCCAAAGGCAACCTCGTTGCCATTAACCGAAAACTGTTTAAGATATTCTAATTCTTTATTTTGCCGGTATAGTTTTGAAGCATAAGCCAAACCCAGCAAACGTGGCATATGACCGCCTGTGGTTGATATATCCGATGAGCAATTCATCGTATCGGCCTGGTTTATCCAACTGCCATCGGCATTGATAAAACGGGTGGCATAGTGGCAATTCATTTGCCGGCCAGCCGAAGCAGGATCTTTTTCTACATCAGGATGGGCATAAAGCTGGGCAAAAAATTCCCTCAGGTTGCTCATGCCCGTGGCAAACATAAAAGTTTGGTCGCGGTAATAGCCTGCGCGCCAATCGCCGGCGCGGAAGGCTTTGGCCATAGCCAGTTGTGCAACCTCTTTGCCATCGCCAAAAATACCAAACTTGGCCTTGCCCGTTAATACCTCTTTGCGGCCTATAATACTGGCTTGTCTGCTCTCATAACCAATACGATAATCTTCAATAACGATCTTTTTAAAATCATCAAAACTAAGCTCTGCGGTATCAAATTTACTGGTGGCACGAATTGCAGTTCCAGGCATATAAAATTTCGTTTAGACGGTAAAATTATAAAATTCTATTTTGTATTTGGTATAGTAACACTTAAAACATGAAGTATTGCTAATAGTTTTGTTATTACGTTAAACCTTTTATATTTGTATTAATCAAATATAGTATATGAAAAAGATATTAATGATCTGCGCAGTGGTTTTGGGTTTTGCCTTCACTGCATCGGCACAAGATAACCAAAAGGCCGAGTTTAAATTCAACGAAGAGAAGCATGACTTTGGGAAAGTACCCCAGGGTACACCTGTTACTACCGTTTTTGAATTTACAAACATTGGTAAAGAGCCACTTATACTTACCGAAGTAAGGCCAACCTGCGGTTGCACTATTGCAGATTATACCAAAACCCCTGTAAAAAGCGGTGATAAAGGTTTAATTAAAATCACTTATAACGCTGCAGTGGCTGCCCCTTTTAACAAAACTATCGTGGTTAAATCAAACGCGGTTACACCCGAAAAATATTTAAATATTATAGGTGAAGTTATTGCCAAACCGGCCTCAAGTAAATAAACTCCAGCCAAACCCTCCCCGGAAGGGAGGCTTAAATAAAATATTGAACACCGCGACGCGGTGTTTTTTTTTGAAATTCATTTGACAATCATTATAATGAATCCGGATTTTAACCAGGGCAACTGTTTTCAGAGCCGGATAATTTTTTTGTAATTTTGCACATGCCAAAAATATCTCAGAAAGGGCAGCGAATGCCCGCATCTCCTATTCGTAAATTAACACCTTATGCTGACCAGGCTAAGCTGGACGGCAAAAAAGTGTACCATTTAAATATTGGGCAACCGGATATTCAAACGCCTGAAGGCATGTTAAATGCCATTAAAAACATTGATTTTAAAGTTTGGGCCTATACCCCATCCGAGGGTACTTTGAGCTATCGTAAAAAGCTTACACAGTACTATAACAAATTAGGCTACAATATTACGCCGGATAACATCATTGTAACCACCGGCGGGTCTGAAGCCATTACCATAGCTATGATGGCCTGTTTAGATTCAGGTGATGAAGTAATAATTCCTGAACCTTTTTATGCCAATTACAATGGTTTTGCCAGCCAGAGTGATATTGTTGTAAAACCTATCTTATCATACATTGATAACGGATTTGCCCTGCCCCCTATCAGCGAATTTGAAAAGCTGATTACTGATAAAACCAAGGCTATTATCATTTGCAATCCTAACAATCCAACAGGGTACCTGTATTCGCAGGAAGAATTGGAGGCTTTAAGGGCATTGTGTTTAAAATACGATCTGTACTTGTTTTCAGACGAGGCTTACCGCGAGTTTTGCTACGATGGCCGTAAATTTATTTCGCCCATGCATTTAGAAGGGTTGGATGATAACGTGGTGGTTATGGATACCGTAAGCAAACGTTACAGCGCATGCGGCGCCCGTTTAGGCTGCCTGATCACTAAAAACGTAGCATTACGCACAGCGGCGTTAAAATTTGCCCAGGCCCGTTTGAGTGCAGGCATGGTTGAACAAATTGCCGGCGAGGCAGCCGTTGATACGCCCGATGAATATTTTGAAGCTGTAAATAAAGAGTATACCAGCAGGCGAAACACCCTGGTAACCGCATTAAATAACATAGATGGGGTTTATTGCCCCAATCCCGGAGGCGCTTTTTATGTAGTGGCACAGCTCCCTATTGACAATGCCGATAAGTTTTGCCAATGGATGCTGGAGACCTTCAGTTACAACAATCAAACTGTAATGATGGCGCCCGCAACGGGTTTCTACAGCACCCCAGGCGCCGGGATAAATGAAGTACGCATGGCCTATGTACTTAACAACGACGACTTAAAAAGCGCCATGATTTGTTTGGAGGAGGCTTTGAAGGTGTATCCCGGAAAAGTAGTGGCGACGGAGCAGCTTGCCGTTAAAAATTAGTGATTTTCAGTAAGTATTTATTTGATAATGTTTTACAACAAAACCCGGCGGTAAGCCGGGTTTTGTTGTAAAACTAGAATTTTTTAATGCCCTCCGAATAACTTATTCAAATTACCATACGGCTTCGCATGGTCTGCATAGCTAAAAGTACCGTTTTGAAGTATCTCTTCTGCCGCCCTAAAAACCGCCCCGTAAGCTGCCCGGATGAGCGATGAGCCAATACTTACACGCTTCACGCCAATATCTTCGAGCATATTCAACGAAAAATCGCTGCCCGAAAGGCCCATAACTACATTAACCGGGCGCGGCGCTACAGCCTTAACCACTGCCTCAATTTCCTGGCGCGTTTTAAGGCCGGGTGCAAATAACACATCGGCTCCGGCATCGGCAAAGGCCACAAGCCGTTTAATGGTATCTTTTAAATCGGGCCTGCCATATATCAAATTTTCGGCCCTGGCAGTTAATGTAAACGGATACGGGCTATCACCGGCAGCTTGTACGGCAGCCTTCACCCGTTCAACAGCCAATTCAAACGGGTAAATGGGATCGGCCGGATTCCCGGTGGCATCTTCAATAGAGCCTCCTGCTAAACCGATATTTGCAGCAAGGTTAATCGTTTCAGCACAAACCATAGGGTCGTCACCATAGCCATTTTCCAGGTCGGCAGATACCGGCAAACTGGTTGCCGCAATGATATTTTTCACATTCTGCAACGTCTCCTCCCGTGTAATGGAAGCATGCCCATCAGGCTTACCCAAAGAGAAGGCAAGCCCGGCGCTTGTTGTAGCAAGCGCCTTGAACCCCAACGATTCCAAAATCATTGCCGACCCCGCATCCCAGGGATTAGGAACTACAAAAATACCAGCCCTTTGATGCAGCATTTTAAACTCATTGGCCCTGGCTTCAAATAAATTTGCTGTAGATGTACTCATAAGATTATTGGTTAGATGGATAACAAACAAATCTATTGGATATTTGTGATTTCAAGCAAGACTATTTAGGTTCAGTAGTTAAATTTGGATTAGTAAGCTGCCGGAATTTGTGCCAATTAAAAAAACTATGATGGCATTATAAATATTTAACTTATTTTCAACCTATGAGTAAACTAAGTAAGGCATTTGAGCTTTTTGATGCTTATAATAAGCAGGATCCACGCAGTTTTACATGGGAAGGTGTAACTGAGCCGCAAGAATACTTTTTTGCTGTTAAATTATATGAATGGGTTTTAAAATTAGCTCCGGACGCTGGTGAAGAATTATTATTGGCATCCAGAAGTCAGCACATTGGGCGTTGGGAAATTCCGCGTGAAGATTACCCGGAGGGACGTGAGCCATACCTGAAATGGCGTAAAGACCTGGCCCTGCACCATGCCGCCATTGCAGACCGTTTAATGAAAGATGCTGGTTATGACGACGAAACATCGGATCGTGTTAAACAAATCATCCTGAAGAAACGAATTAAGGTTGATGCTGATGTGCAGACCATGGAAAATGCGCTTTGCCTGGTATTCCTGCAATTACAATATGAAGAATTCAGAAAAAAATACGAGCAGGAACCGGAGAAAATAATTAATATCCTTCGGAAATCATTATTAAAAATGGACGGACACGGGCATCAGTTCGCATTAAAATTGCCTTATTCGGAAAATGGGTTAGCGTTAATCAATGAGGCCTTAAGCAAGTTGTAATTATAACGGGGCTGTAAGTAAGTTTTTGTAGCGCAGATGAGTTATAAACTGTCCTGATGAGGCAGTTTGTCATATTGTAGAAATGTAAAATAATGTCAAAGCTTAATTTTATTTCGCCTTTTTTTATTGTTTCCGATGTAACCGATTCGATTGATTTCTATGTAACTAAACTTGGGTTTGAAGTTCGGTACATGGGGCCCGAGGGTGATCCGTTTTTTGCCATGGTGGGCCGTGGCCCCGTTTCCATAATGCTAAAGGCAATTACAGCCGACATAAAACCCATCCCCAATCCTACCCGACACGAATGGGCCGCCTGGGATGCATACATTTCTACCGAAGATCCTGATATTTTATTTGAAGAATTCAGCCTGGCCGGCATAAGCTTCCGGCAACCTATCCACAACAACAGCGACGGGCTGCGCGGTTTTGAAGTAACAGATGCCGATGGCTATGTTTTATTTTTTGGTCGGCCTATCGTAGCCTAAAAGTAGCCCTTTATAAATTTGAAGCTGCCTTTCTAGCGCTGCCTGTTGCGTGCGGGTTACCCTTACAACATCATAGTATTTATCGCCATCGTATCTAACTTTTGCTTTTTTGGAAATGGCTATCCTTACCAGCATGGAAAGGTTTGCCTCAGGGACTTCTTCGTCGCTCCATTCCCATGTTGCACCGTCGCCATTATCTCTTTTAAAATCAGGCGCGTAATCAAAATTTTCGCCACCGGCATTGAAAGTCATATTTTTAATGAATAACCAATCCTTTGAGGTGTATTGAGTGGTAAACCGGAGTGTGTAACTACTGTCCTCCGTACTAATATAGGCGAATATGCCATTGATATTCACATAACGTGGGGAGCTTTGATCATAGATAAATGTATTGCCCGAAAACCGATCATGTTTTTTGCGCGCATTGCGATAAAGTTTTCTGAACGTTGCGGCATCCACTACAATTGAAGACAATTCTTTGACTGCAGATTTCGACGATGCACCTTGCTTTGCCTCATTACTAATTATTACACCGGCGCTGTCTTTTTTTGCCTTATTGATCGACGCAACGCTGTCAATAGCAACCGAATCGGCTGTATTGTTAGTGGTATTTTCAATGGCGTAATTATGGATTGTGGTTATCAGCCCTATTAACACCAACACGCAGATGGTGATGATGATTGCTCCAGAACTGCTATTTTTTTCTTGACTAACGCCAGGATTCGCCCGTGAAGTTTCAACAGGCTGAAAGGCTTCTTCATCCTCGCTTAACGGCGTGGCGGAGGGCGACACCTCGCTTATCGCAGTTTCAAATATGCTGCCGCAGTAAGCACATTTGATAGTTGTATTAGCTGCTGATTCCAGTTCGGCACCGCAATTACTACATTTACTTAATTTCCGGGGATCCATGAACTTTAACGTATTTGGCGAAATTTGATAGATTTCCTCCCTGATGCTAAAAGGTCTACGTTACCGCTCCGTACCCGGGCAAGCGCGGCATAATAGTCTGCAACAGTCTTTTTATACAGTACTTTTACCATCAATAGCGGGAGCAAGCCCAGAAAAAACGCACCGCGTAACAACCAATAAAACCCTACAGGCTCACTAAAAATGATGTTATTTAAAGAGTGATTCTTGAAGTCAAAATAATCTCCGGCAAATGCTGTCAATGCAGCGCGTAAAACCAGGACACCAAACCAAAGCCCTAAGCCGATTAACAGATATTTTTTATAAACAGTCGATTGTTGAGGAGGTTCGAAACTGGCATCAGCCGGTCTCCTGCCGTTTAGTTCCCCGGTCACATCGTCCATGTAAATGGCGTAGTCATTCCCATGGTAATAATATACTGCCCGCCAGCCGGGGTAATAAAATTTACTGGCCGATTTAGTGTCATATTTTAAATAGTGTTGATGTTTATGCGCCGGATCGGTACTAGTAAGTTCGCTATAAACCTGGTTAGCCGCTTGTAACTGGCCCAAATTATCCCAGGCTTTTTGTTCCGGTTGGCTATCAGTTAATTTAATACCGTCTGTTTGGATAGCATTAACTGGAATTATTAGCTTTTTGTCGACACGATTGACAAAGACCGCCATGTTTTCTCCCTCCGCCTTACTTTCACCGCCGTAAACCGAAACTGAAAAATTGCCACTAAGCGGAGTGTTCTGACTAAGTACTTTTCCGTTATTATCAATCGTGTTATAATAACCAGTATAAGTACCACTAAACTGGTAAAACGGAACATATATCTGCTCGACGGGCAGGAACTCCGCTTCGAATAACAGGTTGACGGGCGTTTTATCGCCGCTGCTGAGAAACTTAATTACCGCATCTCTGAATTTTGAAAGGTCATTCCTGAAACGAATGCAGCCCGCATCAGGTGCCGGCCCGGTTATTGAATGCTCAGTTGATTTATTCGTCTTAAAAGCGCTTCCGCAATAGGGGCATTTATTAGTATTTGTTGTGAAATCGTATTCGAGGTTTGCGCCGCAATTACTACAGGCATTGCTGCCGCTGACGGGTTGTGTGGTAGCCGGTTCCATTTATTTAAGCTGTTCAAATGTTTGTATCGCAATCAGGCCCAGGTTTTTGTAGCTGATAGTTTCGTTCATTGCAGAGAAAACATATGCATCTTCAAAATTACTGAGCATGGCCAATTCCGCTTTTGCTTCCTCGACCTCGTTCAATCCCAGGTAGCAGTTGATGATGGAATAATGAGCTTTAGCGGCCGTACGGCCGAATTCCCTGGTATTATCATCCTGATAAATTGTGGCATCCGGATAGTTCTGAATGAGTTCGCGAAAGATAAGAATGGCGGACTTAAAGGAGTTCATGTGAAAATGACAAAGTCCGGCATTATACAAGGCATCATCCGCCAGTTCATGATCTGGATAAAGCCGGGTAATGTCCATGAATTGCCGCATGGCGTCAAATAGTAATTGTTGCTGAACCAGTTGGCTGGCTGCAGCAAACAATTCATATGGATGACTATTCGTCATAAGTGGATAAGGTTATATAAGACTTAACAATTGTGCTTTCTTTTGATCAAACTCAGCTTGGGTAATAATCCCCAAATCCAAAAGGCTTTTAAGATCCTTGAGTTTTTCGATAGGCGATTTCTGTTCGGGCATCGAAGTACCTGGCTGTATAGTTGGCGCCATAGCCTGCTGAACCATTTGCGGCATCATAAAACCCATCCCCAGCCCAACCCCACCGCCTACGGTTTGTCCTGCAATTCCGTTGACGTTATTTGCAGCATCCTGAATCGACATGGCCATTTTGTATTTCATAAACTCATCCATATTACCCAGGGCCGACATGCCCGATCGTTGATCGATCATCTCCTGAACTTCTTCGGGCACGGAAATTGAGCCAACGTAAAAATTGTGCAGTGATAAACCCAGATTCTGAAAGTCGGGCTCTAGCGCTGCTTTTACATTTTCGTTAATGGTATCATAAGCCGAGGGCAAATCCATAACCGATTGTGCTTGTTTTCCAAGTATCCCGGTTAGTTTAGATACAATAATATTTTTTAAGTAATCGGCAATATCAGCATCCTGGTACATGCCCATTGTGCCTACTATTTGATTTACAAACACGCGGGAATCTGATATCTGGATGGTGTAATTACCAAAAGCACGTAAGCGTACCATTTTCAGATCTCGGTCAGCAAACAAAATTGGTTCTTGCGTGCCCCATTTCAGATTGGTAAATAGTTTTTTATTGGTGAAATAAACCTCGGCGCGGAACGGTGAATTAGGGCCATAAGCAAAACTCGTAACCCATTTTGTAATCACCGGAAAATTACGCGTTTCCAGCATATAACGCCCCGCCGCAAAAACGTCTACTACCTGGCCATCCCTAAAAAAAATTGCTTCCTGTGTTTCGCGTACAGTCAGTTGCGCGCCCCATTTGATTTCTGTAGGTCCGTTATCCGGAACCCGCTTTACCATTACACTTCCCGAGTTATCTAAAAACTCAAGAACTTCGACTAATTCAGGCATATATAATTGTGACAATGATTAATGTTCAAGGCTAATATAAATTATTTATTTTTAAAATAAACATATTACTATTACAATGAAGCCGATTGAATTACGCAGAGACCTGATTTAGCCTAAGTTAATGAAGCGCAACACGCCTTTTAGAAAAACCGCTTATTCAAATTTAAAAGGTTAAATGCTAAACCATCGTTTTCTTCCATTTCCCACGCTTAAATAATATGTAAGCGGCTATGGTCAATCCTATTTCAGAAATGGGGATGGTTACAAAAACGCCCGTTGGACCCATTTCAAAATACTTAGCCATTAAATAAGCGAAAGGAATTTGGAATAACCAAAATGTAAAAACGTTAATTTTTGTTGGTGTCCAGGTATCGCCGGCACCATTAAACGCGCTGGTTAAAACCATACCAACACCATAAATAATAAAGCCCCCGCTTAAAATTTGCAAAGAGCGGGTGGCTATCTTCTTAACCTCTTCATCGTCTGTAAAAAATGAGGCAAACAAATGTCCGCAGGTTAAAAACAGGATGCTCACGATGCCTAAAAACACAACCGTATATTTTATAGTTTGAAATACCGATTGTTCTGCCCTCTCCAGATGCCCGGCCCCCAAATTTTGCCCAACCAATGTTGCGGCCGCATTGCTCAAACCCCAGGCGGGCAGCAGGAAAAACATCATCAGCCGGAGCGATGTTTGATAACCGGCAGAGCCATGGTCTCCCCCTGTTGTGGCAACCAATTGTGCCAAAAATATCCAGCTGCAACTGGCTATTACAAATTGTAAAATACCCGGCGCAGCAATTTTTATAATCGCCTTAATCTGTTGCCAATCGGGTATAAAATAGCTTATGCGGATTTTTAAGGCATTTTTGCCATTAAATAAATTGTAAACCTGGTAAGTAACGCCTAAACCACGGCCAATGCTGGTGGCTATGGCTGCTCCTGTTAATCCAAAAGCAGGAATTGGCCCAAGCCCCCTGATAAAAATAGGACATAAAATAATGTTTGCCATATTGGCAATCCACAAGCTGCGCATGGCTATAGCGGCATTACCGGCACCTCTGAAAATCCCGTTAATCAAAAACAACAATACAATGATGATGCTACCCCCCATCATAATGCGAACGAATGGAGTTCCATGATCTGCCGTTTCTGCAGAAGCGCCCATAATCAAAAGCAGCCCCCGGGCATGTAAAAAGCCAAAAATACTTATGCCCAGATTAATAAGTACCGCTATAATGATGGTTTGCATTCCGGCTTTTGATGCGGCTTCAGGATTTTTTTCGCCAATACGGCGGGCAACAACTGCCGTTGCAGCCATACTTAAACCTATGGCCAGCGAATATATTACGGTTAAAACAGATTCGGTTAAACCCACTGTTTGAATAGCGTGACTGCTGTTTTTTAAATGGCCTACAAAATAAAGGTCGACCAGTGCAAAAACAGATTCCATGGCCATTTCCAGCATCATGGGGATAGCTAATAAAACAATTGCCCTTTTTATGCTGATGGAGGTCAAATCAACTTCCTGACCCTTTATTGCCTGTTTTAAAACCGAGAAAAAAGAAGATACCTTACCCTTTGCAGTAAATGATTGTGACATAAATATAAGCTTGTGTTTTTTAGGGAGCGGCGTTTTATCTGATACCCTGGATAGCAAATATAATGAAACCTTTGATTAGGCAGGTAGTGATTAAGAATCAATTTTAGCTTAGGTTATTACTCAAATAAAACATCCAGGCTTTAGCCTGTGGTCGGTATTATCACCATACCACTTCCGGTCGGCCTTACGGAAGCCTATATTATACAGATTTGCAACTAAAGCATATGTAAAATACATGCTTTGGCTGGTGCGGTGATAACACCAACCAGAAGCTGAAAGACCATCGAAACCTTTAAGTGCACCGTTGTCCGGTTCGGGTACTAAAACGTCCGGTTAGCCTCAGAACTGCTCACGCCGGGGGGCGCTGCTCAGCTAATTTTGTTCTCAAGAAAAGCAAATAAATCGCTTGAAAACAATAAAACTGAGCATTATGAAAAATCAACTTAACAACCGCCGTTATTTATTTCCAGGGTTTACCGCATTAATCCTGATCGTTACCCTGTTTGTGGTAACACCAACTGCGGATGCGCAACAAGCAACCCCTAATACTTTACCCACCTGCTTTACCGAAATAAAACAGATCAATGCTGGCGTATTAAACGTAGGTTACGCCGAGGCCGGGCCAGCAAACGGAACCCCCGTAATATTATTACATGGCTGGCCTTATGACATTAACAGTTATTCAGGGGTATCAGCCATACTAACTGCAAAAGGATATCACGTTATTGTTCCCTACTTAAGAGGATATGGGTTAACCCGTTTCCTTTCCGCAAAAACACCAAGGAACGGACAACAAGCAGCCTTAGCGCAGGATATTGTAGCATTCATGGATGCTTTAAAAATTCCTAAAGCAATTATAGGCGGCTTTGACTGGGGTGCCCGCACCGCAGATATCATAGCCGCTTTATATCCTGAAAGGTGTAAAGCCCTGGTATCTGTAAGTGGTTACCTGATAGGCAGCCAACAGGCAAACATAGCGCCGCTTGCACCTAAAGCAGAGTTAACCTGGTGGTATCAATATTATTTTGCTACCGAGCGTGGCCGTGCCGGTTATACAGCCAATACAAACGAATTCAACCGTTTAATCTGGCAAACCGCCTCACCGCAATGGCACTTTAATGATAGCACTTATGCACGATCAGCTACGGCTTTTAACAACCCGGATCATGTGGCTATCGTGATCTCTAACTATCGCTGGCGTTTGGGGCTGGAAAAAGGCGAAGCCAAATATGATGCCCTGGAAACGAAATTAGCCACAGCACCAATAATTTCGGTACCTACCGTTACGCTTGAAGGTGATGCCAATGGCGCAGCGCACCCAGCCCCGGCCCAATATGCCGCAAAATTTTCAGGAAAATATGCGCATCATACTTTAGCGGGTGGTATTGGCCACAACCTGCCGCAGGAAGCTCCCCAGGCCTTTGCCGACGCGATTGTGGAAGCTGATGGCCTGGCTAAATAAACAAACTTTTTAATATCAAATTCAAATAAATATCATCAAAATGGAAAATCATCAAGTTGTAGAAAACGCTGTAATTACAGTTGAAAAAGTTTTATATACCGGGAAAGTACACGTATCAGGTGGCAGAGACGGAATTGCAAAAAGCACAGACGGCAGGCTGGATATTAACCTGAGTTCCCCTGGCACCAAGGGCGTTGGCACCAACCCGGAACAATTGTTTGCCGCCGGCTGGTCTGCCTGTTTCATAGGCGCTATGCGCCACAATGCGGCAAAACAACAATTTATATTGCCCGAAGACGCGTCTGTTGATGCCGAGGTGGACCTGGGTACTAATGAAAATGGCTTTTTGCTGCAGGCGCGTTTAAACGTTAACCTACCCGGGTTGTCGGCCGGGCAAGCAAAAGCAGTAGTAACAGCCGCTCATGATACCTGCCCTTATTCCAAAGCCACCCGGGGCAATATCAATGTAACAATTAATGTGGCTGTTTAACACCGATTCATTGGTTAAGAAAAGCAGGAGGCATTTGAACAAAGTGTTCCTGCTTTTTGCATAGCTTTGGTCATCGCTTATCATGAAAAGTCAAAAATTGAAAATAACGGCAGCAGTCATCTGGATCAGTTCTATTACCATCGGACTGTTATCATCTGTACCGCAGATCGCCCAGCAACATTTTAATTTGACAGAGGCGGCTGTAAATGCAGGTATTACTTCGGCTTTTGCACTGTTAATGTGGTACGTGAACATCTATATATTTTCTTATCAGTCCGAAAGGTCGCCCAAACGGCAGATATCATATCCAAGGCTTGTCAATAGTTTGTTGATCGGTATTGGGGTAATGTTCGGGTTGGCATGGATACAACAACTTATCCTGTCGCATATCAACTTCGGGCCGGTGATGCTAATGATAGAAGTTCGCGGTATCCTGATTAACCTCGTTTTCTACATGTTCCTGCAGTTGTTGCAGCAAAACTATGAAAACCAGTATGTCAATATGGAACTGGAACGCATGAAAAACGACAACCTGGGGGCGCAATATGAATTGTTAAAGCAACAGGTCAATCCGCACTTTTTGTTCAATAGCTTAAACACGCTGAAAGCGATGGTGGAAGCCGGTGATAGTGAATCGGTGGATTTTATACTCAAGCTTTCTAATTTTTACCGCTACACATTGGAAAGCCGAAAACTCGATTTAATCAAAGTTGCCGATGAAATGGAGATCGTCAAAGCCTACATATTTCTACAGAGCGCCCGGTTTGAGGGCGGTTTTACCTTTAAAATTGAATTAGATGAGCAGGTATCAGAAACGCTTATTCCACCATTCACCCTGCAACTCTTGGTAGAAAATTGCATCAAACACAATGTTGTATCGACAGATAAACCGCTGCATATCCGCCTATATGCGGAGGCCGATCAAATCATCATCGAAAACCCGGTACGTTTAAAAACAGGCGATCACAATTCGACGGGCGTAGGCTTAAGGAATGTCCAGCAGCGTTACCATCACCTGCTGGAAAAACAAGTAGCAATCGTTAATGACGGGAAACTTTTCCAGGTCAAACTACCACTTATTTATGAACATCATCATCATTGAAGACGAGCTGAGAACAGCTAAATCATTAGAGAATATTATACTGGGCCTGCGCGCCGATGCCCGGATCACCGGCCAGTATCAAAGCGTGGAAAGATCTATAGAAGCACTGGCAAATAATCCGCAGCCCGATTTGATCTTTATGGATATCCAGTTAGCCGACGGTTTATCTTTTGAAATCTTTAAGTCCGTCCACATCACGTGCCCGGTGGTGTTTTGCACGGCTTTTGATGAATATTCATTAGAGGCATTTAAACGCAACGGGGTTGATTATGTGCTTAAACCTTTTTCAAAGGATGATATAGCAGAAGCTTTCAGAAAAGTAGATGCACTTAAAAACTTCTTTCAACAAAAAGCAATGCCCGACCTAAGCGACCTACTATCTAAATTAGGGTCGCCGGCCGGCAAAACCAGCTTCCTGGTTTTCAAAAATCAGAAGTATACAACTGTGCATACCGACAATATTGCCTTTTTCTATATTCGGAATGATGCAACCTCTATCATGTGTTTCGACAGGCAGGAATATGCTATCAGCCAGTCGCTTGATCAAATTACCAATACCGTCTCCTCCAAGCAGTTCTTTAGAATTAACCGGCAATACCTGGTTAACTTTAAAGCGATAAAAGAGGTGGAGCATTATTTTCTGCGCAAGCTGTATGTCCGGTTGATGGTTGAAACGCCGGAAAAGCTGCTGATCAACAAAGAAAAATCGACCGCGTTCCTTTCCTGGATGGAAGAGCGGTAGCAAAGCCCATTTTAGCCTGCGGTCGGTATTATCACTGCACCAATTCCGGTTGGCCTTACGGAAGCCCGGCATTATACAGATTTGCAACTAAAGCATATGTAAAATACATGCTTTGGCTGGTGCGGTGATAACGTCGACCAAAAGCTGAGTAATACTAAAAATATTTGCTTTTTGCGCCTTGCTTACAGCTCGATAGAGGTGCTATTAGCCTGTTGTCGGTGTTATCTCATTTTGGCGCAGGTCTTATCTATGGGGCTTTGAGCTATAGGTGACCTTTGCTTCGCGATACGTTTTGTAAAACAAGTCACAAGTCATCAACCCGCAGGCTGCTGCACAAGAGTTGCGCTAAGGGGGATTTCAGTTTGTAAGTGAAACAGTTTGACAATTTTCAACAAAATCTCCAAAAATTGGATCAAACTTTACTATCTAAAGCAATTCTCGGTCAGCCTGATAACACCGACCAGAAGCTGAATGGGCCTACCACTTGATCCGATAGGTTTCTTTCTCTGCGGCTTTCCATAACGCGGCAAGCCGCTCCTCCGCAGGCGTATACAACCCATAGCCAAGTTCATTCAAAAGCTTCACGGTCATTTCAATAACCTGGGTCACGCTGGCTAAATTCCAACCGCTAAGTTGCTGCTGGTTTTGGTATTGTATCGCAATCACCATGGGTTCGATCCAGTTCAATTCAAAAATGGTTTGCAATGTCGCTTTGGTGCTGATACTCGGCTGAAGATAGGTCTGCACCCAACTTCTTTTGATACTGGAATCAGCGCTACGCGCAAAAGCGACGAAGTCGACCTGATCAAAAGCTGGTTTGTATTTAGGACTCTGGTTTTCGTAATAATAGTAGAAATCTTTCACAAGCCCTTTCAGCCAGCGTTCGGCATAAAAGAACCTGTTGCCGCCAGGTAACTCGCATTTTGCGTAAAGCGCCGCTAAATGTTCATCCGCGGTTTTGCCCAACGCAGTATATGCCTCAAATGGATCTTTATCTCCAAATTCACGCACGAGCAGATGTTCCATACTTGCCGAAAGCTGTTGTTCGCGTTGCCTGCGCAGGCTTTCGACATCCAGGCCTTTACTGATATTGTATTCGCGGAGCAAATCCATCATACCGTACCGCTCCTTGTCCGGCATGGCAGCGAGTTGCAGCAGCGCCATAGGCATCAGGTCTGTGCTTGGCTCACTGACTTGGACATTGAAACCGAGCTCGCTCATCCGCTGATTCAACTGCTTATTCCGGAAGGAGGCTTTTAACAGCATGCCCGGTAAAGCGAACACCTGCAGTACGCGCCCATATCTGGGGTCTCGGTCATAGCGGTCGTATTCCTGCTCATTGTAGCGTCTGGACGTCTCAAAGACTGCCGATTCGAAATCAGCTACCTCTTCTCGCCAGATCAACCAAAGGCCGTAGTTCTGATCTGCTACGCGGGCATGTTCTTTTTTAGCATCCAGCAACATTTCCCGCAGCACCCCGGCCGCCACCTGGGGATTATATCCAGACAGCATCGGATTATTGGCTACGGTGTCTCGGAGCTGTCCGGTCTCAAGTGCAGACATAATGGTCTCATCAGCCAGCGCGGCGACTTTTAAACGCCGGCCGATATGAAAAAGGACTGCATAATAGAATTTAACATTTTCGGCGACGAGGTCCTTCAGCAGGTCTTTAACGAAAAAATCTTCCGGTCTTTCATTGTCGCGGCGTCCAAAATTATCGGTATTCTCCCGTGTGAAATTAACGAGCCATCTCACCAATTGATCATTGCGCAATGCTTCAGGCAGCATTGACAATGCGGAAAGATCCAGCGTTTCGCCAACGTTTCCTTCGATCAGGACAGGGGTCAGTTGCTCAAAATCCATATCATGCAAGTAAAGCTTTAAAAGCAGGTGATTCGAAAAAGTCTCTGAAAAAATCGGTCAGTTCCCATGGCTGACGGTAGATGCGCAAGGATAATGGCCAAACATTCCGGTCATCCAGGCTTTTGAAAAAGACCAAGCAAGGCAACTGGCTCCTGGGGATTCGGAAATGATCTGCCACTTCGTAAGCTTCGCTTCGGTCGAACAGCGCCTCATAGTTGGGTGTCATGAGCTGTTCGACGTTCACTTCGTTCCCATTGCCGACAATGACGACAGAGTTGAAGATATTGCGCATTTGGACGTTATCGGGAACCGATCCGCGTTCCTCGGCATCATTGTCATCTTCAGTAGCCAGCGTTGTGGATTGAAGTACGATCAACTGGTCTAAGTATTGTTTCCAGGGATGGTTATGTTTATTGACATAGTCGATCCAGCGTTTGGAAGGTGGCTCAATGAGAAAGATCGCACATTCCTCTCCGGAAAGCACGTCCAAATCAATAATCCCTTCTTTGAGAAATTCGACAATAGCGTAATCGGAGCCCGTATAGATGAGAAATCCATATATCTTATAGTTGCCCCGCTGAATGGCCAACCACTGCACCCTTACATCATTCAATCCTGGAAATGGCATCATAAGGCAAACAGTTTAAGCGATACCCAATAATTTCCCAACGGTCATAATGAATGGTGCCAGTTTAGTACCGACCTCCACCGCCTTGCCAGACAGATCGCAAATATTCTTGAACTTGTCTATAAAGGAAGACTTGGGCTTTCTCGGGTCAGCCGCAATCGCCGCCGCTTCTTTCTTCGCGCTGCCGACCGCCGGGATAAGATCGATGTCACGCAACTCCTCGTGTTCATCTCCTATCCCTTTTACTACCTTCAGCATTTCATCCATTTTTGCGATTACTTCTTCCCATAGTTTGGGATCAGCCGTTTCCATGTTATCCTTGAATTGCATAAAATGGATATTTGCGATTACCTTGTTATTATTACCAAGGATAACCGAGGAACCCGTAATGTTGCTGACGGTTACAGGTCCTGATTGCTGTGGAGTTTTGCTGGTTGACATGCGTTGAGGTTTAGCATGATAAAGTTATGATTATTATTAATATATTCAATCATAATCGTTGATAAATTACTGATATGTGGGCGATACCTATTATTTGATGCCCGCGGGTAACCTGTTGTAATCTTTTTACGATAATTTAACAAAAATTTATGTAAAACCTGACCAAAACCAGTTCGCTCTTGACAGTTGTTTGACTATCTAAAAAAAATGCTTAAAAACAAAAAAGCCTATTTTCAGTAAGAAAACAGATCTTTGATCTGGAACCGGAGGGATTTAAATCTCCCATACTACGGCTTGATATTCAATATTTTACATGGATATAAATTCTTACTCACCGATTTAATCACCACCTTTCAAATACAGATTAATTGCAAATCTTATGATATAAATATTTGAAATGAATTACAAAAGAAATATCAAATTATAAGCTGAACAGACACTGAATTAATTGTCGTATATGACGAGCAAAAAATTATCCATCTTTGAGTTATTGATAAAGGAAAAAAAATGGATTGGGGTAAGTACGAAGAAGAAGTATTTGGGGCTTGTAAATTATCATTTCCTAATGCACAAGTAGTTAAAGACGTAAAAATCCGAGGCCGGCATTCAAAAAGAAGCAGGCAAATTGACATTATGATCACAGAGACTGTCGGTGGAAAAGAAATTAAAATTGCAGTTGATTGCAAATATTACAATAAGAAAGCTGACATAAAAAAGGTGGAATCGTTCATAGGTATGTTAGATGACATTGGAGCCGATAAAGGATTGATGATTTCTGAAAAAGGCTATACTGAATCTGCATTGCAACGGGCTTATAATAACCCGCAACACCTTGAACTCGATATTTACAGCTTAGAAGATTTCAAAGACCGATTTCATGGTGAACTGGCTATTCCAATGGCTGGCGAAAACGGTGCAATTATAGTCGCACCTTTCGGATGGATCGTTGACGCAAGGCGCACCCCGGGCGCAATATGCTATCTATACCAACGTGGCTTAACATTTGACGAAGCCGGAGAAGCAAGGGAGCTTGCATATATTAACTTTTGGGATAAGAAGTCGGGTTCAGATACTTTAGATAATTTACTCAAATTGCAGGAAGATGGTATTCGCGACGGACGAAAAGTAAATTATATCAACTATCAAGATTCAATTCAGCGGAATGATGCTAAAACTGTCATAAGAATTGCAAATGTTGAAAACTACCCGGCAATTGAAGTAGCCGCTTTCATCGACTTCAAAAACTTTATATTTTTTTGCGTTTGGTTTTCTAAAGAAGTTAATATTAAAAGGAATATCCGCAAGCTGGAAAATATGATGAAATCAGTAATACCGCTGACGGTCCGCATAGAAGATTCAAAAACAGCCGTAATTGCTAAGGATATTTTTAAAGATTGAGCGCACCAGCCCCGCCTTCGCGCAAGTGTTGTGAGGCTGCCTGCGGTTGAATTACTTGTGTGAAACCCGGAAGATAATTTCATTGCCGGCACATCTTCTGTCCCTTTTTTTGGCGCAAGGTGTTGCGCGGTTGCCCGCGGGTTGGCGCACTTGTGACTCCTGTAAAATATCACATTGTAAGCACAAATCAGCCATAGCACCACACAACACCACGCCAAAATTGGGTATCATTTACCACAATAATCCATAAAAACTATTCGATCAATACAATTAATACAGAATTTTTCAGCCTGAATCCTTAAATTTCAAATAAAAGGAAGGCCAGGCGCCCGGATAAGGGAAACCTGCAATGAAGAAAGGGATACCTTAAAAATTTATACGCCCAGCGCAGGCAGTTCTACCGGTTTATTGGTAACGATATTCTCTATCTGCTGTAATTGTGCCGCGGTCAGGCTTTTCAAATTTTCCTGGCTCAGGATGGTATTGTTTATCTGGATATAGTTGTTTTGAGCGGTAACAACGTTGGCGGCAGGCTGTTTATTAGCGACGCCTACCATGTCAAAAAAGAGCTTGGCCGCCTTCATATCGCCATCGCTGGCGTGCTTAAATACGTTAGCCAATATCTTGTGGCTCATAAATTTAAATTGCTCCATTTGGGCGGCAAATTCCGGGTGTTCTTTATATTCTTTAATATGCTTGGCAACGGTTTGGCGGCTGATGCCGGTTTCCTGTGCTAAATCGTTTTTTGTGGGCATAACGCCATACTCGCGCATATGACTGGCAATGGCGTTACTTATCTGCATGTGGTTGCGTTCCCAAATGTCGTTTTTTGTATTTCCACTCATGATGGGGTCTATTTTTTCCAGGAAGCTGTCCCGTTCCGCGCCATGTGCTTGTTGCAGGATTTCGGAAAGCTTGTTCTGTAAAAGTCGTTGTTCCTGCTCGTTAAGGGACATTACATCTGTCGCGGTAATTTTTTCTTTAGCCAGGAGCCTGTTAATTTTGTCGTCAGTATCCCTTAGGGCTACCGAGCGCCTTGTTTTTGTGTTTGTCATGATGTTTTTAATTTATAGCAAGTTAGCAAAAATAATTGACAATTACTAATATTTTTAGCAATTAAAATGTGTTAACCATGCAAAAATTCAACTTATTGATAATCAATAAATTAAGTTAACTTAAACCTAAAATGTGTTAAGTTATGTTAACCCTGTAATGGTCACTCCTGGTCTTTTTTACGCTGCTGAGCACAGTGCCATGACATACCCGCCGGGAGCAGGTTGAGCCCGGTACCGGATGATCATTTAGTATTAACGTAAAACGCCCACCCCTTATCAGGGGCAGGCGTTTTAGCTGGTGGAGCCGGAGGGATTCGAACCCTCGTCCAAACATGGTATAAGGTAAGCTTTCTACATGCTTAGCTTCTGTTTAATTGTCGGGAACAGGAAGGTCAGTCGCTTACCTGTACCGTGTTCCGTAGGTGCTTTATCTCGCTTGCTTATCACACCCTAAGCAGGCCAGTTTCATTTGTCGATGCCCCTGATGCCGATCCAATGAAACGCAGAACCGGCGGGACAAAAGCTATGCTAATTCTAAATTAGGCAGCTAAGGCGTAGTTATTTTCGCCATTTGTAAGTTTGAGCGTTCAGATTAAAGCGCTAATTCACCCAACGCGCTGCATGCTTACCTACTTATCTCCATCCTGTCAATTCCGGTCGACCCCATTTTTGAGTTCGCAATTTGCCGGTGTGCAGTATTGCAGTTAAGAGTACAAAGATAGTTAAAAAGTTTGCAATTTATATGCATATGTAAACAGGCTACACAAAAGGCTAACTGTAAATACCGGAATTTTAATGTATTATCGTATTGGCTATATCAGTGAAGGCATCCGTTTGGTTTTTCACATCCTGCGTTGTCGGCGCGGGATCGTGGTGCTTAGTTTCAAAGATGAGCGCCCAGATCCGAAAGCAAAAGGCAAAAAATATACTACCACCTGGTTTGATATGCTGCGTATAGAAAACGGCAAAATAGCCGAGCATTGGGATAGTGCGCTTAAAGAGTAATATATTTCTTTAAGAGCTTCTTCCCCCGCTTGTGTTTATATAAGCCTTATCTATTTCGTCAGCGCCTTTTTAATCATTCATCTATACAAAAGCACGGTTCACCGATAAACGGTTGCCCCTTGCCCTGCCATTTATCACCTTTGAACCAGTAACCGGGATATCGGGACATCTCCCGGCTATTGTGTTCTGTTTTTTTTCATAAGGTTGCAAGCGCCCCGTGGTTAATTCCGGGGCGCTTATTTAACCCTGCAGAACCACCCAGATGAAAAACAAATGATCAACTGAGTTTAACTATTTTAACATGATCGGTAATTGGCATTGCAACGGCTGCTATATTTAATAAATTTTTTAACCAGATGATCGTTTCTAAAAAAGCCACTAATATATTCATTCATGCAGCCGGTTGGCTGGTATTCTTTGGCTTCCCGTTGTTATTCATGAACCGTACGCAGCAAAGCAGCAGCAGCACATATAATGTTATTCTATCACCGTATTATTGGTTGTTTTGTCTTACCTATATTTTTATGTTTTACTTCAATGCCTGGTACCTGGTGCCACGGTTTGTCTTCCATAAAAAATATGTGGTTTACGGGCTTATCGTTTTACTACTATCGGGCTGCGTATACTTTTTGCAACCGTTTGATAACCTGCTTTTACATAACTTAGTTAAAGAAAAACAAAGCACTGCGGCCCCTATCGGACCACAACTGATACCGGGCGCCGACAGCGGTACCGCCAACCCAAAAAATCTGCCGTTCGGGCCACTGCCTCATGAGGATTTACGGATGCAAGACCCAAGCCTGAAAAAACCATCCAACCAAATTATTTTAATCCATCAATCGGGCAATATAGATATGGTAGGCCTGTTCATTTTTATCATTGTAATAGGCTTGGGCATAGCTATGAGTACGGTGCAAAAATGGCAGCTTACAGAACAGATGGTGATCAGGGCCGAAGCCGAGAAAACCCATGCCGAGCTATCTTTCCTCAAGGCGCAAATCAATCCCCATTTTTTGTTCAATACGCTCAATAATATCTATGCCTTATCGGTAACGGATAGTGAACATACCTCAGAAAGCATCATGAAACTATCCAACATAATGCGCTATGTAACAGATGAGGTGACCGAAGACTTTGTATTGCTGCAAAGCGAGATAGATTGTATTAACGATTACATTGATTTGCAAAAGCTGCGCTTAGGAAAAAAAACCAAGTTGGATTTTAACTTTAATGGCGATATGGCGCAAAAGAAAGTACCCCCGTTAGTACTGATGACCTTTATTGAAAACGTGTTTAAATATGGCGTAAGCAAACACGAACCTTCGGTAATCAGCATAAATATAAAAGTAACCGAGGATAAAATATTGTTCACCTGCGAGAATACCATATTTGATAACCGCCCTGCGAGCAGCCGCAAGGGCATCGGCATTACCAATACAAGGCAGCGGTTACAACATATTTACCCGGGCAGGCACAGGCTAAACATTAGCCAGGAAGCCGCAATGTTTAGGGTTGAGCTGGAAATTGACGCTTAAGTCATAAGTACATAGTCGGAAGCCACAAGTCGAAATCTGTCTTTTCAGAACTTAGAGCTTAAGACTAACACTCATTTTACATTGACAAGACACTAAAAGCTTTTTGCCTTATGCATTCAGCTTTTAGCTTTAAATAAATATCATTATGCAGTTAAAATGTGTAGCCATTGATGATGAGCCGCTGGCGCTGGAGATCATCAAAAAATATGTATCAAATTATCCATCCCTGAAGATGGTAAATACTTTTGAAGACGCCATTTCGGGTGCCGAGTACCTAAAAAGGAACCCGGTAGATGTGCTGTTTGTGGATATTAATATGCCCGATATTACCGGGGTTGACCTGGTACGTTCACTGGACGAGAAGCCGATGATTATATTTACCACAGCCTATAAAAAATTTGCGTTTGAAGGTTTTGAATTGGAGGCGTTGGATTACTTGCTGAAACCCATCAACAGCAACCGCTTTGGCGCAGCCGTGCATAAAGCCATTGATTATTACCAATTTAAGCATACCGACCATACCGCCGAGGATGAACACATTTATGTACATTCGGAATACCGGGTGATAAAAATCGGCATAAGGGATATTGAATACATAGAGAGTATGCAGGATTATATTAAAATCCACCTGCTCAGTGCCGAAAAGCCTATACTCACCTTAATGTCGTTAAAAAGCATGATCGAAAAAATACCGGCTACCCAGTTCATCCGCATCCACCGAAGTTTTGTGGTGGCAAAGGCTCAAATCAGGTCGATATACAACCGCAAGGTAAAATTGCGCAATATCGAACTTCCGGTAGGCACTAATTACGCCGATTTCATCAAAGACTGGTCTAAATGATTGCCTTTTAACCGGTTCATCGGCACATTGGGGGTATTAACCGACACATTGTTTTTAAACAGCGGCATTAAGGCGATTTTTATACTATAAACTTATTTAATCCCCTAACAGATGAAAACTACAGGCAGCAAAAAGAAGATCCTGATTTTAGATAAAAACAGCAGAATGTTATCTGTAATTGATGATATTATGTATTATGGCGATTTTGATGTACACCTTACTTATGATCCTAATGCCATTTATGATAAAGCGAAGGTGATACATCCAGATCTGATCATTTTAGATTATCTATTACTGGATATGGATTGCGCGTTAGTTTGCCAGGATTTTAAGGACGATGAGCAATTGAGGCAGGTGCCCATAATTGTGGTTACAGCTTTCAAAAGCAAAAAGGCCGAGCTGGAATCATACAAATGCGATGCTTTATTTGTAAAACCATTGGATATGGAATTACTGGCATCGAGAATGGAGTATTTAATGGCGTCGTAGTTTGGTTGATTGAGTTAGGATAAGTTGGAGTAAGTTGATTGAGTTAAGTGAGTTGGAATAAGTTGTTAGGTTGGACTGAATTAGATCAGTTAAGGTATTAAAACCTAATCAACTCAATCCAACCCAATCAACCAAAAACATCAGTTTTGTAAAACCCACTTAAACCTGTTAAGTTTAGCCTTTATTATTTACCGTACCTGCAATTATAAATGAAAATTAAAAGTAACATAGCTACCAGCGAAAACGGGTTTATTTTTAACCCTGCAACCGGCGATTCTTTTTCGGGAAATACCACCGCTGCACTGCTGTTATTGGCTATGAAAAGTGGCAAAACAGAAAGTGAGATAAAGCAAGATATCCTGGACAGATATAACGTAAGTGAGCGCCAGCTGGATCTGGACTGGGAAGACTGGATGGTACAGCTAAAGGAAGCAAACCTGCTTGAAACTGAACGATAATGCCAAACAAGTACAGTAACTTATGCATTGCAGTTACCGGCCTTAACGCTAATGACAACCCGGGGCCAGGGATGGCTGTTATCCGTTCATTAAGGGAAGCTTTTGGGGCAGGATTAAGAGTTATCGGCCTATCCTATGAGTCATTGGAGCCTGGGATTTATTTGCGGGAACATGTAAATAAAACCTATCAAATACCTTACCCAACAGAAGGTACCAGTGCGTTATTAGAAAGATTGGGGTATATCCATCAGCAGGAAAACCTGGATGTTATTATTCCTAATTTTGATTCGGAGCTGTTTAATTTTATAAAGGTAGCGCCGCAGTTACAGCAAATGGGCATTGCTACTTTACTGCCATCGCAACAACAACTGGCCCTGCGCGATAAGGTGAACTTAAAGGATTTTGGAACAAAAAACGGTTTTTACGTTCCTGACGATCATAAAATATATCATGCCGACGACCTGAAAAAAACAGCTGATGAGTTTAACTTCCCGATGGTAATAAAAGGTAAATTTTATGATGCCTATGTGGTATATACTATGGACCAGGCCCTTAAAGCCTTTCATCAGCTTAATGCCACGTGGGGAGTACCGGTAATAGCACAGCAATACATAACCGGCACCGAAATAAATATAGCTGCGCTGGGCGATGGTAAAGGCAACAATACCAGCGTAGTGGCCATGCGGAAACTATATATTACCGATAAAGGTAAAGCATGGGCCGGAGTTACCATCAAGGAAGATAAGCTGATTGAACTGGCCGGCAATTTTGCTAAAGCAACCAACTGGAAAGGTGGTTACGAAATGGAGATCATGAGCAATGCCGAGGGGCATTTATATATATTAGAAATTAACCCGCGGTTTCCGGCATGGATTTATTTAACAGCCGGTGCCGGCCAAAACCAGCCCGAAGCTATGGTAAAAATGGCTTTGGGCGATGATGTTTTACCATACACCGATTACCAGGCCGGTAAGTTGTTTGTGCGGTATTCATGGGACCATATTGCCGATATCAGCGATTTTCAGCACATCTCGGTATTTGGCGAATTATAATTTGATTACAATGGAAAAGCTGAAATACGAAAAGCCATATATTAAAAAACTGCACGCCGGCGTGATGAACAAATTTGGCACGCGCACCGGCATACAGCCTGTTAAAAGCATCGAGGGTGTTTCTGTTAAAAGTTTGGTTGAGCAATACGGTTCGCCGGTTTTTGTATTATCAGAAAAACAGATCCGTAAAAATTATCGTTCGGCCTATCGCGCTTTTAGTACCCGTTACCCGAAGGTGCAATTTGCATGGAGTTATAAAACCAATTACCTGAATGCCGTTTGCCAGGTATTTCACCAGGAAGGCAGCTGGGCCGAAGTTGTATCCGGTTTTGAATATCAAAAAGCATTAGGTAACGGCGTGCCGGGCAGCAAGATTATTTTTAACGGGCCTGGCAAATCAAATGACGAATTACAACTGGCTATTGAAAACGACTCGCTTATCCATATAGATCATTTTGAAGAGCTTAACCAGTTACTCGCATTAAGCAACAACCTGGCCAACAAGCCACGCGTTGCCATCCGCGTAAATATGGATACCGGCGTATACCCGCTTTGGGACCGTTTTGGTTTTAATTATGAAAACGGCGAAGCGTGGACAGCCTTATCAAAGGTAATTGATTCGGGCAAGCTACAGCTGGCCGGGTTACATTGCCACATAGGCACCTATATGCTTACAACAGCAGCCTACGGCATTGCGGCAACTAAATTATGTGATTTGGCTATGCGCTGCCAAACGCAACTGGGTCATAAAATAGAATATATTGATATGGGTGGTGGTTTCCCATCAACCAATACTTTAAAAGGCGCCTATTTACCCGGAAATGATACGGTGCCTTCCGTTGACGATTTTGCCGAGGCTATTACATCGGTAATGCTCAATTTCGGCTTTGCAAATGACGATTTACCTTTACTTATACTGGAAAGCGGCAGGTTATTGATAGACGACGCCGGTTACCTGCTGGGCACGGTAATAGCCAATAAACGCTTAAGTAATGGTAAAAGGGCTGCCATTATGAATTTTGGCGTAAATATTTTATTCACCTCGTTTTGGTATGAACACCAGATAAGCCCGGCCCAGGACTTTGCGCCGCATACAGAAAATATGGTGGTTTACGGGCCGCTATGCATGAATATTGATATAATAAGGGAAAGCATTAACCTGCCCTTGCTTAACCCGGGAGATAACGTGGTAGTACACAAGGTTGGCGCCTACAACATGACGCAGTGGATGCAGTTTATTACGCTTAGGCCTGCTGTGGTTTTAATAGATGAACAACAGCGTACACACCTTATCCGAAGCAACGAAACACTTGAATACACAGAAGGGCCCGAGCTTATGCCCGAACATTTAAAAGCCAGCAAGTGAAGCAAATTACAGCATTTATAAAATCGGTAGTTAGTTCCTATTCGGTACTGTTTTTTTCGCAGAACCAGATATTAGGGATCATCTTGCTGTTTGTTTCTTTTTTCAATCCTGTATCCGGCTTTGCGGGGTTGGGCTGTGTTGTTTTTTCGTTAATAGTATGCAGGTTGCTAAAGTTTGATGGAGACAATCTGCAACTGGGTATTTATAGTTTTAATTGCCTTTTGTTAGGCATTGCCTTCGGCGCATTTTACAATGTAAATGTTATGTTTTTGCTATGGCTTTTTGTTGCGTGCTGTGCTGTAATCGTTGCCACAATCATTATCTCCACGCGGTTAGGTACGCAGGGGTTGCCCATGTTATCGCTGCCATTTGTGCTTGTGTTTTGGCTGGTGCTGCTGGCGTCTAATAGTATTTTCGCTATGGGCCTGCAACAAAAAGACAGCTACCTGTTAGAAGAGATTTATGCCGGCCCGGGCAACCATATGGCAGGCATTGAGGGTTACCTGGCTACGGAATTGCCGCAATTTGTAAGTCTTTTCTTCCGCTCATTAAGTGCCGTGCTATTTCAGCATAATATCATCGCGGGGATGCTTATCAGTGTAGGGATGCTTGTTCATTCGCGTATTGCTTTTAGCTTACTCATCATCAGCTTTGTATGCGCAATTGGCATCAACGGGCTCACGCATACTTACCCCGAGGGAATTAGCTATTATCATTTAGGAGCCAATTTCATGATGGCGGCAGTAGCCACTGGAAGTTTTTTTACAATCCCCTCCCTCCGCTCCTATTTGCTGGCAATTTTGAGCATTCCAATGAGTTTTCTTATCATTAATGGCTTAACAGGTTTTATGTCGGTACACGCCTTGCCGGTATTTTCGCTTCCATTTTGCATCGTAAATATCAGCCTCTTATATTTTTTAAAGCTGCGACATACCAGCGGCAAATTACAATTGGTTGTTTTCCAGCACTATTCGCCGGAAAGGAACCTTTACCAGTTTTTAAACCAGGAGGAGCGGCTAAACGATCTTAAATATTACAAGCTGAACCTGCCGTTTATGGGGTATTGGACGGTGTCGCAGGGATACAATGGCAACATAACACACAAAGGAGACTGGGGCCAGGCGCTGGATTTTGTGATCAGCGATGATGAGCATAAAACATTTCAGTATCCGGGTACCTTGCCCGAACATTTTTATTGCTTTAACAAACCTGTTTTGGCTTGCGGCCCCGGCGTTGTTGAACAGGTTGTAAACAATATAGAAGATAACGCCATAGGCAAAGAAAACCTTAAAGAAAACTGGGGAAACACCGTGGTGATCCGTCATGCAGCAGACTTCTATTCCAAAGTATCGCACCTCAAAAAAAATTCAGTAAAAGTTAAGCCCGGTGATGTTGTAAAAACCGGCGATTTACTTGGTTTGTGCGGCAATTCGGGGCGGTCGCCCGAGCCACATCTGCATTTTCAGGTGCAAGCTACGCCATACATCGGGTCGAGGACGTTGAGTTATCCCATATCCCACTATATTAGCCGGGCTGAAAATAAAAACAGATTAATAAGCCATACGATACCTGCAGAAGGCGAGCTTGTTGGCAATCCTGAAATTGACACCCCAATTAAAAAGGCATTTGATTTTCAACCAGGATATATTGCAAGCCTTGTATCGGAAAATGGTATTGCCGAAGATTGGGAGGTTTTTAAGGATGCGTTGGGCCAATCATACATTTATAGCAAAACAACAGGTGCCGTTGCTTATTTTATTAACAACGGCGTTATGTTTTATTTTACCAGTTTTTACGGTAGTAAGAAATCGCTGCTTTATAACTTTTACCTGGCGGCATACAAAGTTGTTTTTAGCAATAACGAAGGGATGCCAATAACCGACAAATTACCGCTTAGCGAAACAGTCAATAAGTTTTCACTTTGGCTGCAAGACGTTATTGCACCATTTTACGGGTTTATTAATATTAATTACAATAACTACAATCTGGTTAATAAAAATGGAGTAAGCATCACGTCTAAAATTCATACTGAAATAGCAGGTAAAAAAAACGAGGAAGCTGAGTTAAGCGTTTATGTAGATCATGGCAATCTGATTTCTTTCAGCATCAATTCAAATGGTAAAAACATTACAGCAAAATGGGGTACAAAAAACTAATACTGATTTTTACTTTATTTGTTGCGTTGGCCGCTAAAGCGCAGGATAATAGATTTGCCGTGGCAGATAGTACTGCTGAACAACTGTACAATGCCGGCGATTGGAAACAAATGATCGTATTTGGCAACAAAACTATTGCGGATAGCGTTGATTTCCCAGGCCTGCGTTTTAAACTTGGATATGCTTACATGATAACCGGAAACTATAAGGCAGCTATCGAACACTTTGACCAGGTATTAAGTAATGATTCGGCCATTTTTACCGCGCGCCTGTATGCTTATTACTGCAATACTTATTTAAACAACGACCTTGGGGCATCGTATAATGCCGGTAAACTGGATACGGCAACCAGGCGCGCGCTCAAACTTTCTCCATTTGGATTGATAGATGCAGAACTGGAAAGCGGCATAAAACTGCCCAACAATAGCCAGCGCGATAATGGCTTTTTTGAACGTGTTGGGTTAAGTAACCGCCTGTCGTGGCGTTTGCAGTTAGACCAGTCGTTCATGTTTTTCAGTCAAAACATATTCAGATCATTATTTGACGACAAGGATGCCGACAAATATCTATCGGGCAAAACAGACAGGCAAACAGAATATTTTGTTAGGGCACAATTTGGTATTAGCCCGCACGTAAACGTTATTGGATCGTATCATTACATTTACACTACTTACCGGGGCAGCATAAACAATAGTAATTTAGGTTTATTGGGAATAAAATACAACGGCCGTTTTGTTGACTTACAGGCAGATGTTAATTTTGGCCGATTGATAAACAAAACATTAAAACAATATAATACCAGGCTAAATTTTTATCCGTTGGGCAATCTTAATTTATATACAACAAGCAGGGCATCGGTATTAAACTTAAGCGGAACCAACAGTTTTATATACAACCAGGCATTGGGCTTTAAAGCATTTAACAAAACCTGGCTTGAAACATCGGTAACTTTTGGCAACCAGGACGATTATTTGGATGCTGATGGCCTTTACGTATATAATTCTATCGACCCAACAAAATTTAAATGTGGGGAAACCGTTTTTTACCAGTTAAACACCCACGCCCTGTTGAATTTAAACTATATTTATGAAAAGAAGACGGATATTTACCGCTCTGTAAACTATAACCAGAATTCTGTTACGTTAGGTATAATATGGAAATTTTAAAAAAAACGTTTATAGCAGTATTTTTAATATTATTTGCAGTACAGCTACAGGCCCAAACCAACGCCGTGCTGCAAAAAGCATTTCGTAATAGCTATGTAGATGAACAGAATAAGAATTATACGGCTGCTATAAACGATATTTACCCTTATCTGAGCGACAATAGTTACGAGGTAAATATCCGCTTAGGCTGGCTGCATTATCTAAACAAAAACTATACAGCTTCGCAAGCTTACTATCAAAAAGCCATCAGCATAAAACCTGATGCTATTGAACCTAAGTTTGGCTTTGTAAAACCCCTGTCGTTTTTACAAAGCTGGGATAAGGTACTTGAACAATACCTGGCTATTTTAAAAATAGACCCGCAAAACACGCAAGCTAACTATTGGGCAGGGGTAATTTATTATAACCGTAAACAATATGATTCCGCTGTAAGGTGTTTTCGGGTAGTTGTAACCCTTTACCCTTTTGATTATGATGGCAACCACATGCTGGGCTGGAGCACGTTGATGGCCGGAAAAAAAACCGAGGCTAAGCCATTTTTTGAACGCGCGCTGGTTATTAAGCCTGCCGATGCTTCAAGCATCGATGGTTTAAACCGTTGTAATTAATCGGTACAATATGGTCGTTTATCGATTCACTATAATTTTTGTCGGGCCGGCATTATACTTTTGATTGATTTTGAAGCGTTTTGTAATCTCGTTGTATAAATCATTAGCCAACCGTTAACGCACTATTACCGTATATAAATTATAAATGAAAATAAAATATTTACTTTTAAAAATGCAGCTTATTGGCTGTCTTTTAATAATTATAACTTTTAGTTCCTGCAAAAAAGATAAAACAAATGCCGTTGTAAACGCGACGCCGGTAACAATTGGGTTATACGAATATGCCAGCGGCGTTGATAAGAGGTTATTAGTTCCCATTACAAAAATAGGCACGCAAACTGTAAACTACGGAACCATATTTGATACCGGGTCACCGGGAATGACTTTGGATGCTAACGGTATTTTGCCGGCATCGATGATAACATCTGCGGGTATCACAGTAACAGGCGACTCAACTGTGGTAAGCGGTATCACCGTAACTTCAAAAACATCGACCATCAGTTTTGGGGATGCAACAGGTACCACAATAGAATACGGAAATTTAGCTTATGCCAACGTTACCGTTGGTAATTCATTAGGAAGCCTGGAATTAAAACGGGTGCCATTTTTTTTATATTACAAAATAAAAGACAGCAAGGGTAACATATATCCCGCGCATTCGGCAGACGTTTTTGGGGTAGGAACAGGAACAAGCAGCACAAATACCAATATATCGAGCCCGTTAAAATCCTATTCTTACGGTACCGGCTTAACCAGCGGTTTTAAACTGGCAACATTAAGCAGCACCTCGTTCCTGGGCACGCCTACGTATGTTTCCAACTTGCTTACTATTGGATTAACCAGTGCTGACTTATCGTCGGCCGGGTTTATTATGCACCCATTATTGCCAAAATATAGTTACAATCCATACATCGAAGGAACGTTAACTTATAACAATAAAACCATCGATGCTATATTTTTATTTGATACAGGTACGCCGTCGGTGAGCACTATCGAAGACAAGCTTGCGGTCGCCGCTGTTTCTTTGCCAACCAATACAACAGTTACTTTAAAAACCAACCAGGGTTTTACTTATACCTACGTTACATCAAGCACGGGTAATCTTACGCAAGTAGCAAACCCTAATACTACACAAGATTACCGCACCATTTTCAGCCTCGACTTTTTTATAAAAAACGAGTATCTGACAAATTACGCAAGTCGCATTATTGGGTTAAAGAATAATTAACAGCAAAATTCATTCGTCGATAAATAACTGCGTTTTATCGACACATCGTTGCCTGTCAAATCCATCACTGGTAATTTTAAATAACAATCCCGATAACTATATCGGGTACCATTTATTAATCAAAATCAATCCAGATGAAAACGAAAATTACTTATTCATGGGTGTTGGTGCTGGCCGTTATCTTCGGTTTGGCTTCTTGCCAAAAAGAAAGCGGCACTAAAACAACTACTACCACGACTACAACTTCTTCTACCATTGCATCAACAGGCGCTATTGCCATTAGCCTGGCATCGGGTACAACCGACTCGGTTTATATGGTTGGCTGCTTTGGCCATCATGACAAAAAAGACTCAATAGCATTTAGCACATTACCAACAGCCATAGGCATTTACCTTACAGCAAATTACAGCGGCTACACGTTTAAAAAGGCGTATGCTATTACCGATAGTGCCAAAACTGTTATCAACTACATTGTTGTGATTAAATATAACAGTGCGCTGGTTGGCCTTAAATTTACTGCCGCCGGTGTATTTGTAAGTACACTTGAGCAACGCGACGGTAATGATTTAAAGGGCCAGGGATGGCACCGTGGCGGGCCGTTTGATAACCGGGATGGCAAACACCGTGATACCATAGCACTAACTGCCTTACCAGCTGCAGTAACCAGCTACTTTAAAACCACTTATCCAACAGATACTTTATTGCATGCATCTATTACGCCAGATAGCGCATACGCATTAGTAAGCAAAAACAATGGCCTCTTTATAACAATTATTAAGGCAACAGGAACGTTAATAAAACGCATACAAATTGATAAACACGTTGGCGCTCACGTTGCAGTTACCGCAGCAAACCTGCCAGCTGCCATCACAACCTATTTAACAACCACTTATCCCGGTTATGTTTTTGATAAAGCTTTTTCACATAGTGTAAGCGGTGTCATTAAAGGATATGATGTAGAAATCACCTCCAACAGTACCAAGTATGTAGTTGTATTTGATGCTACGGGCACCTTTGTAAAAGCCTTCGCTGTTCATTAAAAACTTCCCTATTAAATTAATATATAGTAAGGCCGGCTCTCTTTAAACAGAGGCCGGCTTTTTGGGGTTTGATGCCGGCTTTTTTTCAAAGACAAAACAGTCAAGTCAGACCGGTCATCCCTGTTAGCAGGAAAAGTGTTGTTACGACGGCCGGCCTGATTTTTATATTTGTCTCTATTCGTCTATACTTATCGTTTGCGGAACATTTGAGGCATTCCAGCCGTTAATGCTCACCTCAAGCTTTTTCTTAAATGCAGGTACATTATAATCAATAACTAACTTTTTTTCCTCTCCAGGCAACACTGTAACATAATTATCACTGTAAAATGCCGGCAATACCCTTGTTTTGCTGTCCGCATCTACCAACGCTATCCTGTTAAAAAAAGCAAGCACACTGTTCTCTTTGTTAACTAACGTAACTTCTACCCTGCCTGGTTTTATATATTTTGCTTTAACCGATAATTCTTCAGCTTTCATTTTTTGCAGACCTGAAAACCCTCCTTTGCTATCCGGAATCCAGTAAGTATTATCGGTAATTACTTTTTTGCTTTCATCCAGCAGTTGTAACGACAGAAAAACGCCCTCCTTTGCGGCCAGCTTATCAACCGTGCCTTTTATAGAGAAATACTTTTTAACAGTAGTGGCATTTATATCAGCAAAAACCTGGGTAAGCAAATTTTCTTTACCCTCCATATCATAGGTTTTTACTACCATCATCATGCTACGGCGTGCTTTAAATGTATTATTGGCCACCATTACCATTCCGTTAATTGGATTGTACATGATGTGGAATGGGGCGCTGCCGTTATGCAAGCCATATAAGCAGGCATTGGGGTCAAGGTAATAGTCATACATCTGGCCGCGCATGGCTGTCCATGGGTTCTGGGTTTTCCATATGATGAAACCTGTATACCAATCCCACATATGCGATGTAAAGCCCTCAGCTAGGCCGCGATACTGATCGTAGTTTACCAGTTGGGCTTTCATGGCAAAATCGGCAGCATTTTTGGCTTTGCCATATTTATTAATGGCGGTATCATAGCCAATATATTTATGATAATCCCAAACGCTGTCTGTTTTTGTTTTGTGGGTCTCCTCGTCGTATACCGGCGGAACCATATTGGCCGAGGGTATAAAACGTTTTAATGATTCATAATCGCCAACGCCAACCGAGCCAACTTCGGAATTGAATGGAAATGTTTTAAACTCCCAAAATACCGACAGCGGCTGAATACCGTATGGCCCATCGCCGTTACCACCCAATACATTGTGCGACATGCTATCAGAGTTGGAGTAATCAACAAACCAGCGGGTATTATCCAATTTTGGTAAAATGGTATCGCGCAAAGCAGTCAGGATATCTTCGGGTGGTGTTATCTCATTGCCGCCGCACCAAATGGCCAACGAGGCATAATTACGTACCATTTTTATCTGGTCAATTGCCGAACGAAGGAACAAGCCATGATCATCAGGATATTTGCGGCGCGTCCATTGGTCGTCCAGCTTTTGGGGATCCTGCCAGCGGCCGTTGCAATCGCCAGATCCCCAGAGGTCCTGGAAAACCAGGATACCATATTTATCACAGGCCTCAAAAAATTCAGGGCGCTCAATCATGGCACCACCCCATACCCTTATCAGGTTCAGGTTCATATCACGATGAAAACGCACTTCGGCATCATAACGCGTATCCGAAAGGCGCAGCATGGCGTCAGATATTACCCAGTTACCACCCTTGATAAAAATTTTCTGGCCGTTAACCATAATCTGGCGGCTGCCGGTATGTTCGTTATATTCACTCGTCAGTTGCCGTACTCCTATATTAAGTTGATGCTGATCTGAAACAGCCTTACCCGCCGCGGTAAACTTTAACTTAAAACTATAAAGATGCTGGTCGCCGTAACCATTAGGCCACCAGAGTTTAGGATTTGGAAGGCTATAATCGACAAAACTCACGTTCGTAGTGGAGTTTGGCTTCAAACTAACTGCTTTTGAGATGACTTTACCATCCAGTTCAAAACTTAAGGAGCCATTTACCGCTGCCGGCGTTGGGTTGCTTAGTTCGGCCGCTACTTTAATAACCGCAGGCTGTTGCGCACCTTCGGGAAGCCTTACACCTGGCACCAGGGTAACAATGTGTTCGTCATTAATACGTACCGCTCCTGTTTTTTGGATGGTTACCTTGTCCCATATACCGGTATTCCTGTCGCGCATCGGCTGTATCCAATCCCATCCGGCAGTGTATTGTAAACCAACGTTACGCGCAATTGTACCGTCGCCGCCCTGGCCACCATTTGGGTTACCAACAACATCGGGCGGGTGCACCAATACCGCCAGGCGGTTATCTCCGTTTTTTGCGAGGTAAGGCGTTATATTGTAGTCAAACCGCAAAAACATCCCTTTCTGAATTGTTCTGTTCAGCTTATGTCCGTTCAAATAAATATCGCAACTATAATTTATTCCCCTAAAATTAAGATAAACCTGGTTACTGCCCGTTGCCGGCGTTTCTTTAAAATCTTTGGTGAACCAATAGGTATAGTAATCGGCACCGGTTTTATAAATATCGGCTATATGCTCGTTGTTCATGCCCCAAAATGGATCGGGCACTTTTTGATTGTTTAATAACGTGGTCAATACTGTTCCCGGTACCGTAGCCGGCATCCAGGCTGTGGTGCTAAATACCGGAGTAGACAATACTGTTCCGCTTTCTTTTACGCTGCTTACAGGCGCACACTTCCAGCCGGAATTCAGTTCGTAGCTACTTTGGGCGTATATATTAACAAAGGGTAAGATCAGAGCCAGCGTAACAAACAATTTTAGCTTTGCCGGCCTGTAAATTAAAGTTGAGGGCATTTTTTATAGTTTAGTATATGATGTAGTAAATGTTAATATTGAATTTTAAATACCGCTGCTTGTTTTAATCCTGATTGCGTTTGCAAAGACGAAGGTATAGTTATATTTGCCACACCCTCATTCAGGGTGTATTTAACTTTTGCGTTAACACCCAACAAGCTTATTTTTTTCACTTTGCTTTTACCTGTCAGGTGCAAAGCAATTTTTGCAGGCAGTACCACTTCATCCTGGTCTTTTGGTGCCAGTATAAAAGCGTAAACGCTATTACCCGCTTTAGTATAGTAGGTATTTCCCTCAGAGTATGGCGCTATAGCCATCGAACTATAAATACCTTCACCGTTAATCTTCATCCAGTCGCCAATTTGTTTAAGGCGACTGTAAGCCGCTGGGTCCCAGTCGCCATCGGGGCCGGGGCCAATATTCATAAGTAAGTTGCCGCCACGTGAAACAATTTTCACCAATAGGGTTACAATCTCATTAGCCGATTTATAATGATCGCCCGGCACATAGCTCCAGGAATTGCCCATGGTAATACAGCTTTCCCAGGGATGATCAAGGGGTACATCCGGTACCTGCTGCTCGGGCGTGGTATAATTTTCATATTGACCCGCCACGGTACGGTCAACAACTATCAGGCCTGGTTGTTTAATCCTGGCAGCTTTGGCAATTTTCGCCATATCAATATCCTGATCATACGGAATGGTACGTTGCCAGTCAACAGCGGCATCAATTGTGTTTTTTGGCCGCACCCAGCCGCCATCCAGCCATAAAATGTCAACTTTGCCATAATCGGTCATTAATTCCTGGATTTGGTTAAAGGTAAAATCTTTAAACTTTTGCCAGCGATCCGGGTATTTAGCCGGGTCGTAGTTCACATTCCTGTCTTTAGGCGGAAAATAAGGCCACCAGTAATACTCCGTATTCCAATCGGGCTTTGAAAAATAAGCCCCGATCATAAAATTTTCTTTGCTAAAAGCACTAAAAACTTCTTTGACCACATTACTGCGTGGGTTAGTTGAAAAAGGTGTTTTTGTACTGGTTACTTTATAATCTGTTTGTTTTGTATCAAACATGCTAAAGCCATCATGGTGTTTAGTAGTAAATACTACATATTTCATCCCGGCATACTTGGCCGCTGCCACCCATTTTTCGGGATTGAATTTAGTTGGGTTGAAGGTTGTTTGTAAATTTTCATAGGCTTTTTTATATCCGTTATAATCGGCGCCATACGGTCCGCGGCGCTGCGTCCACCCCTCATCTTCGGGACAGATACTCCAGCTTTCAACCACGCCCCACTGACTATAGGTACCCCAGTGCATAAAAAGTCCAAACTTAAGCCCCTGCCATTTATGAAGATTTTTTTGCACCAGCGAGTCATCGGGCACTACATAATCTTTTGACATATTATGTTGCTGCGCCATGATATTGCCCAGGGGCAAAAGGAAAGAGATAAAAACCAACAGTTTTTTCATTTATATATGTATTTTTTGTTTCTTTATAAAATAACCGATTTAAACGCCCAAAAAAACAATTCTGATAATATCCAATAAAAACCGGGTAAAATCCGGATATTTTAAGTGTATTTTTATGAGTAATAAATTAACAATAGCCCTACTTAGTGTATTAGATACAATAGCGAACTCAGGGTCAAAAATGTTAAAAAAGTATTAATATCTTATCATATCATCTTATTTAACTTCAGATATGGAGTTAAAATGTCAATTTAACATTTTAAAACACTCTAAAAATGGCCTTTAAACACCTTATTGACAACTTTATGAGCCAATTTGCCTACACACTAAGTAAATAAATTTTGAGTTAGATGAATTTCTGATTAAAAAGTTGTCGAAATTAAAATAAATGCTTGTTTTTGTTATCAAATTGTTACATTGCATCGCGATAATTGTTTTGTGCAACACTTAACTATTAAACTATTGAAAATTTCTAAAACAGATACTTCGGGTTTATGGAATCAGGTTTGTTTTAATGATGACATTAAAGCATTTGAATTATTGTTTCATAATTTAAACACCCGGCTTATTAAGTTTTGTATTTTTTACATACGCCAGAAAGAAGCCGCAGAAGACATCGTATCTGATGTATTTATCAAATGTTGGGAATCACGTAAAAGCCTCACCGAAGTTGCCAATCCCGAAACCTATTTATTTGTAGCGGTTAAAAATCAATCGTTCAATTATCTAAAAAAATTCTCCAATATCCACCTTGTACAGATAGAAGCTTCAGACGAAGTTGAATTTGTAAATACTTTTGATCCCGAAAAGGAATTAGAACGCAAAGAACTTCATTTTTTATTAGATAAGGCTATCGCATCTCTCCCTCAACAGGCATGCATCATTTTTAAATTAATTAAAGAGGATGGCATGAAATATAAGGAAGTGGCCGAAATTTTAAACATATCGCCCCGTACGGTACAAACTCAGCTTTTTAGGGCGATGAAGAAATTAAGCATCATTCTTTCGGCGCATCAACTTGCATCTAAATCATCAGAGAGGGCATCTTCTGACCATGACATCATGGGGCTTTCGTTGTTATAGGAATTCTTTTTAAATTTTTTTTCAAAGCTTGTAGGCAATTTTAAAAAAACTATTGTCCTATCTAAAAACAAGCCCGCTTTAGGCGAAAAAATGGTGAACGAAAGGTTTATTGAACTGTTAACAAAAAAGCTCTCGGATGAGATGAATGCAGCAGAATTGGAGGAATTCAATTTTTTGCTTGCAAACGATGAGGCTTGCAGGCAGCAAAACACTTTTTTTAAAACCTACTGGATAAAAAACGAGGAACTGTATTCAAATACCAACCTGATGTTTCAGCGCATCGTATCTAAAATTGAGGTACCTGCAACAGAAATACAACAACAGGATAGTGAGGCGACCGGCGAGCGTTTTAAAACCCGCCGCATGATTATATTTTTACGGAGCCTGGCAGCGTTGTTAATAATCGGGATTGGTTTATCTGCTACTTATTATTTAAAGGCTTACAATCAAAAAAGCTTTGCGTTAGCCGATTTTCAGCAGAAAAAGACCTCAAGCCGCGTAAAATCAAAAATTTACTTAAGCGACGGAACTGTAGTAACATTAAATTCCGAAACTACTTTAAAATATCCATCATCATTTACAGGGCCTACGCGAGAGGTTTACCTTAATGGTGAAGCTTTTTTTGATGTAGCCAAAGATCATCAGCATCCTTTTATAGTACACGCGGGCAAAATGAGCATCAGGGTTGTTGGTACTGCCTTCAACGTGAAATCGTATAAAAACGATATTGCGAGCGAAACCACCCTTATCAGAGGTTCCATTGAAGTTACCCTGGCCGACAGGCCATCGGATAGGATTATCCTTAAACCAAATGAAAAGCTTATTTTAAAAAGCACTACGTTTAAAAGGCATACCATTAACCGTAATTTGGTGGCGCAAACTCCCGATACTGCAAAAACAAGCTACGCGCTTACCAACCTTACTTACTTAAAATCAAATGACACTACTGTGGTTGAAACCTCGTGGGTAAATAACCGACTGATTTTTAAGGACGAGGACTTTTCCGAAATTGCCAACAAAATGGAGCGCTGGTATGGCATCAAAATAAACTTTAAAAACACAGATGCTAAAGACTATCATTTTACCGGTGTTTTTGAAAAAGAAAACATTTTGCAAGCCTTAAAGGCACTGCAAATGATCGAACCATTTTCATACAAGTACAAAAATGAAACCGTATACATTTATTAACCTAATACAGACAATAAATAAGCCTATGACATAAAGAAAGCTTTACATACCACAAAAAAAACGGGAATTACCAGAGGTAACTCCCGCGAAGATGAAGATCTGTTAGTTAATCATGCAATGTTCTCTCGAACAGAACATTGCCATTTAATCAAGTCACCTTTAATTAAGTAAAAGTATGAAATATTTTAAACACCCAAAGGGTGTAAGAGATAACTATTGGCTATTTAAGTCCATATTAATAATGAAATTGACATTTATTTTAGTAGTAGCCTTTAGTCTGCAATCCATTGCAAATGTCTACTCGCAACAAAAAGTCACGTTTAACATAAAATCGGCAGATTTTAGTAAGGTTATCTCTGCTATTCAAAAGCAGACTAACTACCACTTCGTTTTCAGCGAGCGTAAAATCCCATCAACCAAAAAGATAACGCTTAATGTACAAAACGAAGAGGTTACGTCGGTTTTGAATAAGCTTTTGGCAAACTCCGACTTTACCTACACCCAACTTGAAAACAACCTGATCGTTATCTCTCAAAAAAATGAAGTTGTAAATGCTGCGGTTGTAAAAGGTAAAGTAGTTGACGAAAACGGTACACCGGCACCTGGCGTTTCGGTAAGGATTAAAGGAACAACCACAGGCACTATAACAGATGCCAATGGTAACTTCTCTATCAATGCCCCAGCCAACGCTGTACTTATTTTCTCTTTTTTAGGTTATGAAAACCAGGAAGTGCCAGTTGGCGGCAAAACAGAGCTATCTGTAAAACTAACCGTTTCTGCTAAAAGCCTGAACGAAGTTGTAGTAACAGCTTTGGGTATCAAAAAAGACCAGAAAAAATTAGGTTATTCTGTAACTACAGTTGGCGGCGCTTCATTGGATAAGGCAAAAGAAACTAACGTTGCTTATTCACTGGAAGGCCGTGTTGCCGGTTTAAGTATCAGTGGAACAAATGGCGGTCCTGGTTCTTCTGCCCGTATCTTACTACGTGGTGTAACTAGCGCAAGCGCAGGTTCTCCATTATTTGTCATCAATGGTGTACCAATGGACAACACCCAAAGAGGCCAATCTGGCGAATGGGGCGGTGCTGACTTTGGGGATGGTATTTCAAACATCAACCCTGACGACATTGAAACTATGACGGTACTTAAGGGTCAGTCGGCATCTGCTTTGTACGGTACACGTGCCGTAAATGGTGTTATTTTAATCACAACTAAATCTGGTAAAAAGAATTCGGGGTTCGGTGTTGAATACAATACCAACTACCAAATGGATAAAGTTTATGATAACACAGACTATCAGACTCAATATGGCCAGGGTTTAGGCGGTGTAAAACCAGCTAACGCCAATGATGCATTGAATTCAACCCGTTTTGCCTGGGGTGGTAAATTAGATGGCTCACAAGCTATTCAATTTGATGGCAAACAGTATGCTTATTCAAAAACAAGCGACGATTATACTAAATTTTACAGAACCGGTAACACATTTACTAATACTGTAGCCTTAACCGGCGGCAATGAAACCGGAGCTTTCCGTTTATCAATGTCTGATTTGAACAACCATGCTATTACTCCAAATAGCGGTTTAGATCGTAAAACATTCAACTTCAACGGTTCGCAAACTGTAATTAAAAACCTGGACATTAACCTAATTGCAAATTACATCTTAGATAACTCTAAAAACCGCTCTGGCTTAAGTGATGGCCCTGGTAATCCAAACAACGTACAGTTTTTGGCTCCAAACATTGCACAAAGCATTTTGGCTCCTGGCACTAACGCAAGTGGCAACGAGTTGGGTTGGACAGATGACCCTTATGTTACCAATCCTTACTTTGCAGCATACAATTTTGTTACTAACACAAAAAGAGAGCGTTTAATCTCGTCTATATCTGCAAGATATGCTATTACTCCATGGGCATATGCCCAAGGCCGTGTTGGTTACGATAAAATAAACGACAACCGTTTAACCATTACCCCTACCGGTACTGCTTACCTAAGCAATTCTAATGGTTCGATGCAAACCCAAATCAGCAGTATCACTGAATTTAACGCTGACGTTTTGTTAGGTGCAAAGCATGATATCGTAAAGAACTTTTTAAATCTTGATTTATCTGTGGGTGGTAACATTCGTAAAAATAACTCATTAGGTACTTATATTAACGCGAATAACCTGATCATCCCTTATTTTTATGATTTATCAAATGGAAATACGAGGGATAGTGGTAATATAGACGGCGGTGTATCATCCCTGCAAGTTAATTCTGCCTACTATACCGCTGATTTCGCAATCAAAGACTTCTTGGTGTTAAGCACAAACGGTCGTTATGATTACTATAGCTCTATATCAAAAGCTGTAGGACCTGGTATTTTTACCCCGTCAGTATCAGCTAGCTTTATCTTCTCTGATCTTGTTCACATAGATGGGTTAGATTTCGGTAAAATCCGTGCTTCTTACGCGCAAACAAGTAACAGTGCACCTACTTATGCTAACCAGGTATATTATAGCTTGGCAAACTCTATTAATGGCAGAGATTATTTAACAGGTGCCGCACTACCAACCGCTGTTAAGGCTGGTACCTTTGCAGATCAACTACCAAACGTATTATTGAAGCCATTCACCTTAACCGAATTTGAGGTTGGTACAGAGATGAAATTCTTCAATGACCGTTTTGGATTAGATGTAGCATACTTTAATAAAAAGACGAAGAACGAAATCATTAACAGCACTATAGACGTTTCAACCGGCTACGCGCATGCCTATATCGCGACTGGCTCAAACCGTAACAGAGGTATCGAGGTTGAATTACATGGTACTCCAATTAAGATGAACGACTTTAGCTGGAATTCATCTTTCAACTTTACTTATGTAAAAAACAAAGTATTATCTACAGACGCAACCGGCCAGAACTTAGGCTTAGGTACATACCGTCCGTTAAACGCATCTACTGCATTCGTAGTAGGTATGGATGGCCCGCAAATTTTGGCATACGATTACAAACGTGATGCTTCGGGCGCTATTATATACAAAGATGGTGTTCCGCAACAAGGTGCATATAAGCCTTTTGGTAGTGTTGTACCTAAATTTTACGGTGGTTTTAATAATGATTTCAGTTACAAAAACTTTAATCTTTCGTTCCTGATCGATTATCGTTATGGTAACAAAATATTGTCTGCAACAAGCTATTACAGCATTTACCGTGGTTTAAATAAAATGACCCTAAATGGCCGCGAAGGTGGTATTGTTGGAGCGGGTGTTGACGCAACAACCGGTGCTGCAAACACCAAAACTGCAACTGCACAAGCTTACTACCAGGCTTTAGCAACCGTTTCTTCTGTAAACGTTTTGGATGGCAGTTTTATTAAATTACGTCAGGTATCATTAGGTTATTCTATACCAAAAACAATGATAGCTAACACACCTTTCAATTCAATAACACTTTCATTGGTTGGCCGAAACTTATGGACCATCATGAAACGCAGCGACAATATTGATCCTGAATCAAATTTCGCTCCGGGTATTAACTATGCCGGTATTGAAGGTACAAGTGTGCCAGCTGTGAGGACTTATGGTTTCAACCTAAACTTTAAACTTAAAAAATAACAAAGATGAAAAAACGACTTATATATAGTTGCCTAATTGTAGGTGCCACCTTTATAGCGGGTTGTACTAAAAACTTTGATGCAATAAACACCAATCCTACAAAAGTAAACGGCACTCTTTTCGATCCTAACTTTTTGATGTCACAAGCACAAATGAAGTTTGCAAACACAGGTTATGATCAGTTATTATATCAAAGCATGTGGTCACAATCGTTGGCCTCAACTTATGACTATTATAGCAATGGCGATAAGTACGTAGCCTCGGGCAGTAATGATAGTTACAAATCACGTACATGGAATACCAGCTATGGTGCGGTAACCCTTATTGATGAGATGAAAAATCTGGTTGCCGGTAAAGCTGCATTAAGCAATCTTGATAATTGCGGCACTATTTTACGTATTATGATGTTGGAGCGTGTTACCGATGCATACGGCGATATTCCGTATTCGCAGGAAGGGCAAGCAAAAACAGGCGTTACTACCCCTGTTTTTGATACTCAACAAGCTATTTACACTTCTATGCTAAGCCAGCTTGCTACTGCAATTCCTGCTCTTGACGCAAGCAAGGCTATACCAACAAGCGATCTTTTCTACAATGGTAATATCACTGAGTGGAAAAAATTGGGTTATTCTTTAATGCTAAGAGTAGCTATGCGATTAACCAAGGTAGATGCCGCTACAGCAAAAAAATATGCTGAAATGGCATACACAGGTGGTACCATGACTTCAATTGTTGACAACGCCCGTGTATATGCAGAAGATGCCAGTGGCAACAGCAACAGCGATGCCAACGCTTTGTTGGTAAAAGATGATTTTAGAGAAGTACGTTGGTCAAACACTTTGATCAGTTATATGAAGGCAAATAATGATCCACGCATCAGTGCTATTGCCGAGATATCAGCTGGAACGGGAAAGGCAGCCAACGAAACATTAGCAGCAGGCATTAATACCGCGAGTTCGCAGTTTGGTATGCCAAACGGTTATGACTTGAAAGGCGGGGCAACTGATATTTCAAAAGCTCCGAATTATCCTGGCGCATCTCCGGCTGCTTCTTCATCTGATTCACCAGCTCCCGACGGCAAGTATTCTCGTCCACGCTTCGCAGTTTACGACCAAAAAAATCGTTATAACTTCATTCTAACTTATGGTGAAACTGAGTTATTGCTGGCCGAAGCTGCTTCATATGGATGGTCTACCGGCGTTGCTGCCACTCACTTTGCAAACGCCATTGCTGCAGGTATGCAAACTTTAGGCCAGTTTGGTGCTACTGTTGATGCCGCTGCAATCGCTACATATGTAGCCGCTCACCCATTGGTAACAGCTACGGCCCTTCAGCAAATCAATATGGAGTATTTTGTTGAAACATCTTCAACTTTTAACTTCAATGAAACCTGGGCTAACTGGAGAAGATCAGGATATCCTGTTTTAACAGCAGTTACTTATCCAAACCAGTTCACTTCAGGTACAATTCCGAGAAGAATGCCGTACCCGATTACTTTGCCGGCAACCAACGCAGCAAATTATGCTGCTGCCGTTGCAAGATTAACTGGCGGAGATACTTTCTCTGCTAAAGTATGGTGGGATAAATAAAATTTAATTTTCTAACAAACAGGGAGGCAATATTGCCTCCCTGTTTGTTTTTACTACCGCTACATTGTTTAACAATCTTTTTAGAACTGTGTACCCAAAACATGAGTTTTAATTAAAGTATTTATGTTCCTGTTTAATTCATATTTCTTAAAACGGTTTGTAGGTTTACCCGCTTTAGCAACTGTTGCGTTTAGTTTTTCGGTGCTTCCCTCCTATGCCCAGCAGCCTTTATTCAATTTATTGAACAGTAAGGAAACCAATATAAAATTCAGCAACGATATCAACGAGACCGAGTCGCTTAACGTGCTGTCATACGAATATTTTTACAATGGTGGTGGCGTAGCGGTTGGTGATATCAACAATGATGGCCTGCCCGACCTGATGTTTACCGGGAATATGAAGCCGAACAAGCTTTACCTTAACCAGGGCCACATGAAGTTTAAGGACATAACCGATAGTGCGAGCCCTGATTTGGGCGGCCGGCCCGATTCCTGGAAAACCGGTGTTACCATGGCCGATGTTAATGGCGACGGATTACTGGATATTTATGTATGCTACTCGGGCAAAACTGATAACGCCACCCGGAGCAACCAGCTATTTATAAACCAGGGTGATAACAAATTTAAAGAGCAAGCGAAAGAATACGGCTTAGCCGACCCGGGATACAGTACCCAGGCTGTGTTTTTTGACTATGATAATGATGGCGACCTGGACATGTTCCTGCTGAACCACAATATTAAAAAGATTGACAACATGGAACTGGCCCGCTATAAAGATCAAACAGATGATCTGGCCAGCAACAAACTATTCCGCAATGATAACGGGCATTTTACCGATGTATCAAAAGCAGCCGGGATAGTACAAAATCCGCTCACCTTTGGGCTGGGCGTAGCCATTGCCGATATAAACAAGGATGGATGGCCCGATATTTATGTAACCAACGATTACAACGAACCGGATTATATATACATTAATAACCACAACGGTACTTTTGCCGAAAAATCAAAAGAAATGTTAAGGCACATGTCGCACTTTTCGATGGGTGTTGATATTGCTGATTTTAATAATGACGGCCTGCCCGACATTATGACCCTTGATATGCTGCCCGAGGATAACCATAGGCAAAAATCACTTCAACTGGAAGAAAACTACGAGTCTTTTGCACTGATGCAAAACCAGGGACTTTACAAACAATATATGCGTAATATGCTGCAGCTAAATAACGGCGACGGCACATTTAGCGAAATAGCACAGCTGGCCGGCGTATCAAATACCGACTGGAGCTGGTGCCCCCTTATTGCCGATTTTGACAACGATGGATACAAAGACATCTTTATCACCAATGGATATTTAAGGGACTACACCAATAAAGATTTTTTACGTTACTGGGGCGATTATAAGATAAAAAAAGCAATGGCCGGCGAGCCATTCCGCCTGATGGACCTGGTGATGGCCATGCCTTCAACCGCCGTACCCGATTATATTTTCAAAAACAACCATGACCTTACCTTTACCAATAAACAGGTTGAATGGGGCCTCAATCAGCAAAATATATCAAGCGGTGCCGTATACGCCGACCTGGATAACGATGGCGACCTGGATCTTGTAGTAAACAATATCAACCAGCCGGCATCCATCTACCAAAACACCAGCCGCGAGGCTAACAACACTTCGTACATTGCGGTAAAATTGAAAGGTACAGGCAAAAACACTAATGCCATAGGTGCTAAAGTAAGCGTGTATAACGGTAAAAATATCCAATACCAGGAGGTAAACCCAAACAGGGGTTATTTGTCAAGTGTATCAACCACGCTGAATTTTGGCTTGGGAGATCTGAAGAAAGTTGATTCTATCCGGGTTACCTGGCCAGATAACTCCACCCAGTTACTAAAGGATGTAAATGCCAATCAGTTGCTCACCGTTAAATATGATCCAAGCGGAAAATTTTCCGGGCAAACTACCGAAATTAAGAAAACCATATTTAAACGCGCCGAGCCCGTTATTGAATTTAAACCTGAAGAAATTACACTGAACGATTTTAAACGCCAGTTATTGATGCTGTTCATGTACTCCAAAACCGCGCCGGTTATTACCAAAGCCGATGTAAACGGTGATGGGCTGGAAGATTTATTTATAAGCGGCGAAAAGGACAGCCCTGGCAAAATATACCTGCAACAGGCCGGCGGCAAGTACCTGGCTAAAGACATAATTCGGGGCGGCATAGATAACATCGGTACAACAGCGGCAGCCGCTTTTTTTGATGCCAACGGCGATGGCAAAGCCGATTTGTATGTTGCAAAAGGCGGTTATTCGTTGTATGAACCCAACACTGCCGATTTACAGGACGAACTTTATATAAACGAAGGTAATGGCCGGTTTGTGCTATCGCCTACTGCCCTGCCGGTAATGAATGCCAACAGCAAATCGGTAGTAAAAGCGTGCGATTTTGATGGTGATGGCGATTTTGACTTGTTTATAGGTGGCCGTATAATACCGGGCCAATACCCTCTGGCACCGCAAAGCTATCTATTGGTTAACGACGGCAAAGGTAAGTTTACCACCGCCGCTGTACCATTTAATAAAATTGGCATGGTAACAGATGCCCAATGGATTGATCTGAATAATGATGGCCGCAAAGACCTGGTTTTATGCGGCGAGTTTATGCCGATAACCATTTTCATCAATACTAAAGAAGGTTTTACCGATAAAACCGCAGATTATTTTAATACCCCGCAAAAAGGATTCTGGAACAAAATTGCCTTTGCCGATGTAAACGGCGACGGCAAACCAGATCTGATTGCAGGTAACCTTGGCCTAAACACTCAAATTAAAGCCACAGATAAAGAGCCTGCCGAAATGTATTTTACCGATGTGGACGGCAACGGTTCTATCGACCCGTTTTTCAATTTTTATATCCAGGGTAAAAGCTATCCATTTGTGAGCCGCGATGAGTTAAACGAGCAGATTTACCCTATGCGCCGCAAATTTAATTCGTACAAAATGTATGCGGATGCTACTATTAATGAAATTTTTAGTACCGATAACATGGCCAAAGCCGACAAATTGAGCATTAATAATATGCAGACAACGGTGTACCTCAATATTGATGGCAAATTCGCTGCAATATCCTTACCAACAGAAGCCCAGTTTGCCCCTGCCAACCAGATTCTGACAGGCGATTTTGATCACGATGGGCATACCGATATTCTTTTGTTAGGTAATCACTCGGATAATCGCCTGAAAATTGGCAGCATTGATGCAAATTATGGCTGCTTGCTAAAAGGCGATGGCAAAGGCGGTTTTACATATGTAGATCAGCCGACATCGGGCCTGTCGGTTATAGGCGATGTAAAATCGGCAGTGGAGGTCAACATCAACAATACATTATATTTACTGATAGGCGTAAGCGACGGGCCGCTTCAATTTTATAAAGAATAATGAATTACTTAAAAAAATCGCTCCTGATATTTTGCGCGTTTATAACACAACAATGCTACGCTCAAAATACTAATAATAATTACCCTGATTATTTGCAGCCAGATCATGCAGTAAACGCGGTAACCATGGTGATGTTGCATGATGTGGTTGGCCCTCCTGTTGCCGCACGTTATTACGCTTATGTAATGCTGGGTGCCTATAATATTGTAGCCGCCAACAATAAAAACATCCCCGAACTGCAAAAGTTCATCAAAGACTACAAGGCCAACAGTACCCTGGATACCATCCACATAAAATACGACTATAAAATTGCAGCTTTTTACAGCATCCTGGAAACTGCCAAACTACTGCTGCCATCCGGATTTATGATGACTGATGATCAGGATGCCTTTGTGCAGCTACTAAAAAAAACAAATGTAGATTCAACCATCATTCAAAACTCAATTAAAGTAGCAAAGTTGGCCTCCGCCGCCTCTGTCGCGTTTTCAAAGACCGACCATTACAGCCAGCTGAGTGCACTAAAGAGATATACCCCTATAAAAGACGAAAGTAAATGGTACCCTACCCCGCCGGGATATTTTGAAGCCCTGGAGCCCAACTGGAAAACCATCCGCACAATGGTGATAGATTCGGCCAATCAATACAAGCCAGCCCCATTAATCCCATTTAGTAAAGATACCTCATCGGCATTTTATAAACAGGTAAAGGCGGTTTACGATGTATCAAAACACCTTTCGACGGAGCAGATCAACATTGCCTTGTTTTGGGACTGTAACCCATTTGCCATCACCACATCCGGCCATATGGCAATCGGCTATAAAAAGATTAGCCCGGGTGGTCATTGGATGCATGTAACTGGTTTGGTAACCCGCCAGGCAGGGCTTGATTTTGACCATTCTATCGAGGTAACAACCTTAGTGGGTGTTACGCTAATGGATGCCTTCATCAGCTGTTGGGAAGAAAAATTTACCAGTAACCGAATCCGGCCGGAAACTTTTATTAACCGGTACATGGATGTGAAATGGCAGCCTGTTTTACAAACCCCTCCTTTCCCGGAGTACACCAGCGGGCACGCCGTTATCTCGAACGCATCGGCCGAAATGCTAACCTATTTACTGGGCGATAATTTTGCCTATACCGACAATACCGAGATTCCTTTTGGCAGCGGCCAGCGCGATTTCAAGTCATTCCGCCAGGCAGCAGCAGAAGCATCTATGTCGCGCTTTTATGGCGGCATCCATTATATGCAAAGCATAGAAAATGGCAACGCACAAGGGAAAAAAGTTGGAAACGCCATTATCACCAAAATAAAAAAAGCTGGTATATTGCCACTTGTTAAATAAGACTCATCTATCTTCATAAATATCTGCCTTCTAATGAAATATATTACACATACCATCATGAAAAAAAGTGCTGCCTATTTAGCGGGCTGCGCGTTAATACTATCGTCGTTACCTACCTTGGCGCAAAATACGCCTATTTATAAAGATGCTTCGCAATCGATTGATACAAGAATAAAGGATTTGATAGCTAAATTAACATTAGAAGAAAAGGTATCCTTATTGGGCTACAGGAGCAAGGCAGTACCACGTTTAGATATACCTGCTTACAACTGGTGGAACGAAGGTCTACACGGCGTGGCACGCGCCGGCGATGCCACCATATTTCCGCAGGCCATTGGTATGGCGGCAACGTTTAATGAAAAACTGGTTGATTCCGTGGCCGATGCGATCTCGACCGAGGCAAGGGCCAAATACAACTTATCCACATCATTAGGGCGCCGTTTGCAGTATATGGGCCTCACCTTTTGGACACCCAACATCAACATCTTTCGCGATCCACGATGGGGACGCGGGCAGGAAACCTATGGCGAAGACCCGTTTTTGACCGCGCACATAGGATCGGCATTTGTACACGGGATGCAGGGCAAAGACAGCCGTTACCTGAAGGCGGCTGCTACCGCCAAACATTTTGCAGCGCATAGCGGCCCCGAAGCTACCCGCGATTCCTTTGATGCTATTGTTGATGAAAAAGACATGCGCGAAACGTACCTGTATGCATTCCGCGCATTGGTAAACTCTGGTGTAGAATCTGTGATGACAGCTTATAACAGTATCAACGGCGTACCAAACTCTGTAAATAAAAACCTGGTAACAGATATTTTAAGGAACGAATGGGGCTTTAAAGGGCATGTAGTTACAGATTGCGGTGCACTTGACGATGTTTTTTTAGCTCACAAAACCATCCCGACAGCTGTTGAAACGGCGGCCGCGGGCATCAAGGCCGGTATCGACCTGGATTGTTCGTCGGTTTTCCAGGGCGACCTGGTGAAGGCTGTACAGCAAAAGCTGTTAACAGAAAAAGAAGTTGATGTAGCACTATCCCGTATCTTAAAAACCCAGTTCAAATTAGGCTTTTTTGACGATGGCGGTGCGGCTCCATTTAAAAATTACGGTGCCGATAGCATCCACAACGATGCTCATATTGCGCTTGCCCGTAAGGTTGCGCAACAAAGTATGGTATTGCTAAAAAACGATAACAATATACTCCCGTTTAAACAAGGCCAATACACCAGCTTTATGGTATTAGGCCCTAATGCGGCCGCTTTAGATGCGATGGTTGGCAGTTACCATGGTGTGAGCAGCAAAGTAGTAAACTTTGTAGAGGGCATTACCGCCAATGTAGATAAGGGTACCCGTGTAGAATATGACCTGGGCTGCGATTATCGCGACACTACCCATTTTGGCGGTATCTGGGGTGCAGGCAATGCCGATGTAACCATCGCCGTAATAGGCTTATCGCCCGTATTGGAAGGCGAAGCCGGGGATGCTTTTCTGGCTGAATCTGGCGGCGACAAAAAGACGCTGAGCCTGCCTGCAAGCGAAATAGCCTTTATGAGAGAATTGCGTAAGGGTGTAAAGAAACCTATCATTGCTGTAATAACTGCCGGCAGCGATGTAGATGTGGCCGCGATAGCGCCATATGCCGATGCCATTATTTACGCGTGGTACCCCGGCGAACAAGGCGGAAACGCTTTGGCAGACGTTGTTTTTGGAAAGATAAGCCCGTCGGGCCACCTGCCGCTTACGTTTTATAATTCGGTTAAGGATTTACCGGAATATACCAGCTATAGCATGAAAGGCCGTACCTACCGCTACTTTGGTGGCGCTGTACAATATCCATTCGGGTTTGGCTTAAGCTATACTTCGTTTAGTTACGAGGCCGCTTCCGCACCGGCCAAGCAATATGCGGCCAAAGATACCATTAGTATAACTATTAAAGTTAAAAACACGGGCAATATGGACGCCGATGAAGTTGTACAAGCTTATATTAAATATCCAAATTTAGACAGGATGCCGGTTAAAGAGCTGAAAGGCTTTAAAAGAGTAAGTGTTGGCAAAGGAAACGAGCAACTGGTAACCATAAAAGTACCGGTTAAGGAGTTACAAAAATGGGATTTGCAAAAGCACGGCTGGAAGCTTTATCCGGGGGATTATAAGCTGATTATGGGCAGTAACTCGGCCGACGAAAAGCTAAGTGCCAGCTTTAAGATAACTGGTAAATAGGAAGTAGTCGGTAATAACTAAGACATTAAAAATAGCCGCCCGGCTTTCAGGGTGGCTATTTTTGTTTGGAGTCTGATCGCTTGCCAAGACAAAGTTTTCTTGATTCTTTTCCCTGGTGTTGCCTGCGGCCCGGGATTTTTGTTCATACTCCTGCAGACATTACGCTCGTTGGCCGGTATCCACGCTAATCCAACGCAAATTTGTCAGAATCAGAATTTACAGAATTCAAGAATTTTCAGAATTGCCTACCTTGTTCGCCAATTTACTCGAAACTCGAAACTCGAAACTCGAAACTCGAAACCCGAAACCCGAAACCCGAAACCCGAAACTCGAAATCCGAAACTCACAACTTCTCCTCATCCTCCTTCTTTTCATCAACCATTTCAACAAGGGTTTCGTTATTATTAAAACGTTCTTCGTTTTTGGCAAGTATGGGGGCTGCGCCAGCAATAGAGATGCCAGTTACAGCCAATAATAAAAACAGGCTCAAGCAAACAAGCCTGAGGAGCTTTTTTAGCTTTTTCATGCATATAGCAATATGCTCAACAAACGCCGAGACGTGTTAGGCGGGTAAGAAATTTTTACTTATTCCATTAAATGGATAAACAGGAAGGCACTAAGCGATAGCGGGATATTCCTGATCGACAGGATACCAAAGCAGGATAAATTGAAAATTGGCAATGCTTTTATGCACTAAAAAAAGATGCTTTAAATGCACATATCTACCGGCAATGATTTTATTATAAACAGAAATCCGGGTGGCCGGTTTTTTTTTACAGTTAAATGAACAGCGGTTCTGCTACAAAAAGCCAGGGCAGCCCTTTTGTAGGTTATCCCCATCCGGCCTGCAGTTTCTCTAACCGCCAGGGCTTCGTTATTCACTGGCCCTGTTGCCAATCGGTTATTGTTTATATAACCCGAAATTGCAAAAAAGCTCAACAACAAAGTAAACGCCAGCAACCCATGCCTGGCCTTGTTTTTTATGCTGATTAAGATTTCGTGGTTAAGCATGGATAAATATAGTAAATGATAACTTAAATGCGCGTCGGGCCAACTAAAAACAGGCAGGTTGTAATATCTGGCGAAATTCAAGATAAACAACCTAACCTAACTCAATCAACCTAATCAACCACTCACCCAATCAATCCAACCCAATCAACCATATTTAACAATAAGTTAATATATTAGCAATAGTTAATTACATAATAATCACCAAGTTTGACACGCAGTTAATAAACATATACTTATACATTAATCACCTAAAAAACACACTATGCTAAAATTTACAAATCCGAGGCTGCTTTTTGCTGCCTTAGCTTTGGCCGGAGCGTTGGCTTCAGGCTGTCAAAAAAATGCAAACCAACCGGTTCAAAATGCTGCCGACAACCAAACAGCATCGGTAACAAAACTTAAAATCCAGGCGGTATCACTTACCCAGGGCTTCGAAGTAGGAGCAACCAGCCCTAAAACGGCTTATGATGTATCGCCTACAGGCTCAAGCAGCGGCGACAACGTTACACTATCGGGCAACTCATGGAATTTGTATGATGCCTTAATTGGCAACTTATCGGGCGATTTAAAAGCGGGCTCGTGGGCAGCACGCATCCGTAATACCGGTAAAATTACCATGTTGTTTGATGTTACTACCGGCATTAGCACCGTTACCGTAAAAAGCGGTACTTACGGCACCGATGGCGCAAGCACATGGGGACTGTTTTACTCTGTAAACGGCGGTAGCAGCTGGACACAGGCCGGATCAACCATTACCAGTACTACAACCTTAACCTTATCAACTTTTACAATCACCGGTGTAACCGGCACGGCGCGTATAGAAATCCGCAAACTAAGCGGTAGTACAAACCGTATAGATATTGATGACATTACCATAAACGATAATGGAGGCACCGGTGGTGGCGGCACTGTACTTACAGGCAAAAAATTCCTGTTTGATGCAAGTCATTTGGAAAATGCAGGCAGCGCCGATTGGCAGATTGATGCCGATGGCACTGAAAGTGTACCAATTTACACCGGTGGTACCACTGTAGAAACAAAAGCCCAAAGTATCCCTACCCCATCTTATACAGGCATAACATCAAGTACTGCGGAAACCTATTGGAAAGGCGCTATTTCGTCATGGGCTGTTGAACTGGTGAAACGCGGCGAGTTGGTAGAATCATTGCCAAGCGGATCGACCATTACCTATGGTACAGCAAACGCGCAGGATTTGAGCAATTATGATGTATTTGTGGTTGTTGAGCCTAACCGTTTATTCACTGCTGCAGAAAAAACCGCTTTAATGAACTTTGTTGCCAACGGTGGCGGCTTATTTATGATAGCCGACCACACCGCGGCTACAACTGCCGGTACCGATGCCAATGGCTACAACCCGTCTGACAGGGATGGCGATGGTTACGATTCGCCCCGTGTCTGGAACGATTTGATGACCAACAACGGCATCAATAACAACAATCCTTTTGGTTTCAATATCAATTATGTTGATATCAGCGAAGGGCCTTCAACCAACGTTTATACAGGCACCAATACCAATGCGCAGATAGTATTAAACGGCGCGGCCGGTACGGCTTCAAAACTGGCTTTCTATAACGGTTCAACCGCTACCTTGTACCCTGCAAATAATTCAAGCGTACAGGGCTTATTCTGGCGCAACAGTGATACTAATGGCGGTACTGCCAATGCAATGGCGCTTTTAGCAACATACGGCAGCGGCAGGATTGTATTTATTGGTGATAGCTCACCTGCCGATGACGGCACAGGCGATACTAACGACAGCTTATTTAACGGCTGGTCGGGCGATGCGCCATCGGGGTATACTTCGCACCCTGCTTTGCATTTAAACGCTTCGCTGTGGCTGGCTAAGGCGCAGTAATTAGCCTCACCTAAACCTCTTCAAAAAGGAAGTACCTTAAATAAACAAAATGTCTTGTTACTTAAATGTAATGAGACATTTTGTTTTGTATAGTGCTCAAAGGACTCTTATTATTCATTAAATCAAAACAACATCAATAGTTCATTGGTTACACAAATACACGCATTGTCAATTGCTATTACTTAAACAAAACATCACCATCATGAAAAATTACGAAAGCTTACTTGATGCCACCAATGATCTTTTCAAACGGGGATATACAGCTAACCTTAGCCTCGAAGGCGACACCATAGATGATAAAGCCCAGGCAATTCATATGGGTGCCGACGATTTTATAATTGACGAGTTTTACCGTTTTGAAGGCGCCAGCAATCCCGATGATATGTCTATAGTATATGCGGTGTCATCACCAAAATATAAGCTAAAAGGCGTATTGGTGAATGCCTATGGCACCTATGCCGACGATAGTTCATCTGCCATACATGCTAAGCTACGTCACGGCCAGGTAAGCCATAATTTGCACGGAGAGGACAGACCGCATGCGTAATTAGATATGCGGATGTGCAAATTTCAGATGTGCAGATTTCAAATGTGCAAATGAAGTCTTCTGATAATCATCTGCACATCTGTACATCCTAAAGCTCATCATCTGGAATCCGTGGCATACCTGCACATCCGCAGCTCAATCATCTGCACATCTGAAATCTGAAATTTGCACATCTGAAATCTGCACATCTACAAGCTCTTCAATATTTTTTTCCCGCCTGCTTGTATGGCTGCGCTGCCGTTACGCATTAAAAATTCCATTTGAGCGGTAAGTTCTTCTTTAACCCAGGGGAATGAATCCTTTAAATTGAATAAGGCATAAGCTGCAAATATTTTCACAGCAACCTTTGCCCTGGGGTTTATCATCCAGTCAAACAGTTGCTCAACCACTGGTTCAAAATTGATTTCCTGAAGCTTTAATTGTAACGACTCCGGGGTGTTTGCATCAGTAATGTGCATTATTATTTTTGCATAATGACGCTGGCATCCAGGATGTCTCACTTCACCGAACCGCGAGATCATATAGTGCAGATCGTTAAGATAACTTTCCGGTTCGGTTAAAAAAACGTTTTCCAGGATCCACACGGCCCTAAAGGCGATAGCTTTATCGGGGTGAAAAGTAATATCGATCAAATCATGCAATGCAAATTGCTGCGCCTTCAATATCCGGCTTAGCTCAAGCACTTTGGGCTTGCCAATAATATTGGCTATTTGCTTGATTAGTTCAGATTTGGTCATTTACTTATAAAGATAAAAACACTTTTATAAATATATGATAAAGCTTAAGTCCACCAAATAAAAAAAGTGATACCCATAACAATTTGTTAATGAAAGCTTAAAGCAAATACAACTTGTAACTTAATATTATTTCATTATAATTGTAATAAACAATAATATACAAAACACCATGACCAATTCAATTCTTGAAATCACCGAAAACGAATACCTGATAAAGCTAAACAGGAGCAATTTCAACCTGTCGTTCATCAGGAGTTTATTAAAGATGGTTGAAGTGGCCAACCCAAGCGACGAAAGCGAGTTTTCTTATAGCGACCGTATAATCCACCCTTATCAAAACCACTCCGCCACAGCCGACTATTTTAGCGCTATTGACGAAAAATAAAAGAGACCCGGTTTTGGGTCTCTTTTATTTTTTATCTTTTTTCCTTTGATTTTATTGCATCTATTTATAATCCGGATTAAAACTGGCGATATCCGCCTCTTACTACCTGTTTATCCATTTGGGCCAACTGGCCTTTCATCATTTTTATCTGTTCGGTAAGTAATTTATTCTTATCGTCTTTTGATGCTTCAGATAAATACATCTGCGCTTCGCGTTTGTTGCGTTTTGCCATCGAGATACCTGCCAGGCTCAATTTAGCCAATGCAATATTGTGCGACATTTTCATGCCCAGTTGCAATGATTTCTTAAAATATTTTTCAGATTTCATCGGCGCTTTGCGCGATTCGATCAAACCGATCAGCAAGTTATAATAACCGTGCTGATTCTTATGTAATTGCTTTTCATAGTCGGTAATTTTCAATAACCAGGTCTCAGCTTTTTCAGAATTCTCTTTGCGCAAAAAATATTGCGCCAGGATCATGTTTTCGTTAAAAAAGAAACTTAACAGTACAATGCCACCAAATAACAATACTAAAATCCCCCAGCCCCAAAAGCTAAAAGCACAAAGCGCAACGGCTGCGCCAAAGAATACACACGCTACTACTAACCGAACGATATTTGACATAATTTGCTTTACTATATATTAAGCGCAAATATCTGTTTATTTGTACGCTAAATCAACATCTATAAAAATATTTATGGCTAATTCATTAGACCCATCATGGCAGGCAGTTTTACAACCCGAATTTGACAAACCTTACATGGTAAAACTGAAACAATTTCTGCTAAAGGAAAAAGAATCGGGACAAATAGTTTACCCCAAAAACGCCGACATTTTTAACGCCTTTAATACCACTCATTTTGATGATGTTAAAGTGGTTATCCTGGGCCAGGATCCTTACCACGGCGCACACCAGGCACACGGGCTATCATTTTCGGTACAAAAAGGGATTGCTATCCCGCGGTCGTTATCCAATATTTACAAGGAATTAAAAACCGATATCCCGGGCTTTACCATCCCAACACACGGCAACCTGGAAGAATGGGCCAAGCAAGGCGTATTGCTATTGAACGCCACGTTAACCGTTAGGGCAAGCACACCAGGCTCGCACCAAAAACAGGGCTGGGAAGAATTTACCGACGAGGTTATCAAAACCATATCCGATAAAAAACAAGGTATCGTATTTATACTCTGGGGAGCCTTCGCCCAATCAAAGGCAGCACTTATTGATGACAAAAAGCACTTCATCATCAAAAGCGCCCACCCATCCCCCTTCTCGGCCGACAGGGGCTTTTTTGGCAGCAAGCCATTCTCAAAAACAAATGAGATATTGAGGAAAGAAGGTAAGAAAGAGATTGATTGGCAAATCAGGTAATTTGAAGATTTGAGAATTTGAAGATTTGAAAATGGTCGGCGTTAAATAATTTTCAAATTCTCAAATCTTCAAATTCTCAAATTAATTAGTATTCCAGCGGCACTATCGGCTCCTTTTTACTGGTCGACATGATCATCATGGTTTGGAAAGTTTTTACAACCGTAATGCGGCTTATTTTTTCCATGATTAATTGCTCGTATGATTTAATGTCGCGCACGTAGCACTTCAGTAAAAAATCGCACTGGCCGGTTACGTGATGGCACTCGGTTACTTCTTTGATGTTTTTTATCTCATCTAAAAAAGTTTGGATGGTGTTTTTTTGATGAAAATCCAACGAAATCTGGATAAAAGTTTTAATACCCAGGCCCAGTTTTTCTTCATCAACCAGCGCATGATAACTTTTAATGTATTCGGCATTTTCCAGCTTACGCACACGCTCAAGCGTTGGTGCCGGCGAAAGGCCAATTTCGTTGGACAATTGAAGGTTGGTTATCCTTCCATTTTCCTGTAATATCTTTAGTATCTGTAAGTCTATTTTATCTAATTCAGCGCCCATAGTGTTGCAAATATAATATATTCCGCATTTCACGAAATTAAATTTTAATTAAAACGAGTAAAACAAAAATATATTTCTCTACTCTTCATATTTTAGATTAGTCTAAATTTTTTATTAGATTTGTATAAATGAACACGTTAGCCGAGGAAAACTATTTAAAATGCATTTACCACCTGGCAACAGGCGCCGGAATGGCCAGCACCAATCAAATTGCAGCATCATTAAATACCAAGGCTTCATCGGTAACAGATATGCTGAAAAAGCTGGCAGATAAAGCCCTGATTAACTATACCCGTTACCAGGGCGTAAGTCTTACGGCTGCAGGCGAGAGGATAGCCATTGGCATTATTCGTAAGCATAGGCTGTGGGAGTATTTTTTGGTTGAGAAGTTGAACTTTAAATGGGACCAGGTACATGATATGGCCGAAGAAATGGAACACATCTCTTCGGAAGAATTAATTGACCGGCTCGACGAATTTATGGGCCATCCAAAGCACGACCCGCATGGCGACCCGATACCAGATTGCAACGGCAAATTTAAATCGGCCGAGCTTAAGCCGGTTTCGGCATTAACAATTAACGATTGCGGGGTTATTTCGGGAGTACGTGATCATACATCGCCATTCTTACAATACCTGGAAAAGCAGCAGCTTACCATTGGCAAAAAAATAACCATTACCGATATCATCGAATATGATCATTCGGTGGCATTAAAGCTCGATACAGATAAAGAAGTACACATCAGCCGCGAGGTTGCCAATAATTTACTGATAGCCCTATGAGCAAAAACAATACAAATGATAATCATTCTTTAGGTAACGTACACAGTTCGGTTAACCCCGAGAGTTTAACCGGGTGGCGTAAAATTATGGCCTTTTTAGGCCCGGCCTACCTGGTTAGCGTGGGCTACATGGATCCCGGCAACTGGGCAACCGATATTGCCGGAGGCAGCGCCTTTGGTTATAAACTCATCTGGGTTTTGTTTGCTTCAAATCTCATTGCTTTGTTACTACAATCGCTGGCCGCCCGGCTGGGCATAGTGCGTGGGCTGGACCTGGCACAGGCCTCTAAGAATGCCTACCCTCGTTTTGTAAATTTTTGCCTGTATATATTGGCCCAGGTTGCCATTATAGCCTGCGATCTGGCCGAAATCATCGGTATGGCCATTGGCCTAAAGTTATTATTTCATTTGCCACTCATCTGGGGTGTATCGCTTACTATAACTGATACTGTGCTGATGCTTTATTTGATGAACAAAGGCATGCGCAAGCTGGAAGGTTTTATTATATCAATGATCTTCATCATCGGCGTTTCGTTCCTGGTAGAGATGTTTATTGTTGGGCCGCAGGTACTGGATGTTGCAAAGGGGTTTATCCCCAGCAATCTGTTTAAAAATGATGCGGTGAGCCAACAGATGTTATACATCGCTATTGGCATTATAGGTGCTACGGTAATGCCACATAACCTTTACTTGCACTCGTCGCTGGTACAAACCCGAAAAATTACCCGTACCGAAGAGGGCTTTAAATCGGCCATAAAATTCAACCTGTTTGATACCGTCATCGCGCTAAACCTTGCTTTTTTTGTAAACGCAGCCATATTGATCCTGGCGGCTACCGCTTTTTTTAAAAACGGTTATTTTCAAGTTGCCGAAATACAGGATGCCTACAAACTGCTGGAACACATATTTGGCCGTATAGCGCCCGTATTGTTTGCTATCGCCCTTATTGCATCGGGGCAAAGTTCAACCATTACTGGTACCCTTGCTGGCCAAATCATTATGGAGGGCCATATTAACCTGCGTATTGAACCATGGCTTCGGCGATTGCTTACGCGGGTATTAGCTATAGTACCGGCAGTATTCACCATCATATACTTCGGAGAAGATGCTTTGGGCAGCCTGATTATTTTAAGCCAGGTGGTATTAAGCCTTCAGCTTGGTTTCGCGGTAATTCCGTTAATCCACTTCACATCCGATAAAAAGCGGATGGGAAATTTCGCCATCAGCCTTAAAGTAAAAATATTAGCCTGGGCAAGCGCAATACTTATAGTTGGCCTTAATGCCAAACTGGTTTATGACCAAATTGGCGATTGGCTGAAAGGCAACCCACAAGCTGATTTATACATTTATATTTTTGTTATACCAATAGTTATCGGGATAGCATTGTTGCTGGTTTATGTATTTTTAAGACCGATGCTTTATAAACATACCGATAAACCTATCTACGTGCCGCATGGTATTGCAAATTCCATTAACGAGCTGGACGCTGTTATATATAAACACCTGGCCATCACCATCGATTTTTCGAAAAACGATAATGATTGTATGCGCCATGCCATTATGCAGGGAGGCATACACGCTACCTATACCCTTATACACGTAGTAGAAACCGCCGGGGCCCGTTATTACGGCGGCCAGGTAATGGACAACGAAACCCAAAGCGATTTTGACAACCTGGATAAATACGTGCAGGTTATGAAAAATTTAGGCTACAAGGCCGAAGGTGAGATTGGCTTTGGTAACCCGGCAGATGCCATTGCCGATATTGTGAACAAAAACGGGATAGATTTTATTGTGATGGGCTCGCACGGCCACAAAGCTTTAAAAGACCTGATATTTGGAACAACAGTAAATTCAGTACGGCATAAGGTTAATGTGCCGGTGTTGATTGTGAAGCCACAAAAAGGGTAACCCAACCTAAATAGCGGAGCTTTCATGAGCGCCTATTAAAAATAAAATTGCGAATAATCCTCCCCTTCAGAGGAGGATTTAATAAAAACCAGCAAAAGCTTTCGCTATTTAAGTAAGATAGAGAGCGGGTTATTTTTTTGTAAGTTTGCAAGCTTTACATCAGGATACAATGGCCGAGGATAAAATATACATCAAAAACAAAAAAGCTTACTTTGAATACCACGTACTGGATAAATACACGGCCGGCATAAAATTGCTGGGTACCGAAATTAAATCCATTCGCGAAGGCAAGGCCAATATTAATGATGCATTTTGTACTTTCATTAACGGGCAGCTATATGTGCGTAACCTGCACATATCCGAATACTCGTACGGCTCGTTCTACAACCATGAAGCCAAACGCGACCGCGTGCTGCTACTAAACAAAAAGGAGCTCAAAAAACTGCTCACTCGCGGTGAAGAAAAAGGATTAACCATTATCCCCCTTGCGTTATTCATCAGCGAACGCGGTTTTGCCAAGCTGGAAATCGGTTTAGCACAAGGTAAAAAAACCTTTGATAAGCGGGATACTATGAAAGAGCGTGATACCAAAATTGAAATGGACAGGGCGATGAAAAGGTAACTTGATTTGGGATTTGGGATTTCAGATGTTCGATTTCGGATTTAGAAAATGTATTATTCTAAATTTAAATCAAATCTCAATTTAAAAATCCGAAATCGAACATCCCAATTCCGAAATTTTTATTACCAGGCCTTATCCCCTACCAGCGGCACAAACCTGAAGGTATCCAGCACAATTTTTTCATAGTCATGCTCAGCCACTTTTAGGATGGTTACCATTTTTTGGGTGTCTTCGTCGCCTACGGGGATTACCAAAATACCACCAATTTTCAATTGTTTTAATAACACATCGGGTACTGTGGGTGCGCCGGCGGTTACAATAATTTTATCGTAAGGGGCATATTTCGCTATGCCGATAGAGCCATCGCCGCAAAAAAAGTTGGCTTTATAACCCATCTTTTCGGGTAATACATATTTTGTTTTTTCGTAGAGTTTTTCCTGCCGTTCGATGGTGTAAACGGTAGCGCCCATCTCTAACAAAACACAGGTTTGATAACCCGATCCTGTTCCAATTTCCAGCACCTTATCGCCCTTGCGGATGTGCAATAACTCTGTTTGATAGGCTACGGTATAAGGTTGTGAAATGGTTTGCCCCTCGCCTATCGGGAATGCGATATCTTTGTAGGCCTGGTTCCAGAAAGTTTCGGCAAAAAAATAGTGGCGGGGTACGGTACCAATTGCTTTTAACACTTCCTTGTCCTGGATGCCCTTTTTCTCCAACAAATCAACCAGCCGCTTACGGGCACCTTTTTCGCGATAATTATCGATGTACTTTTGAGCCATTACACAGTAAAGTTAGCAGGATTTTGGTGATTTTGGGAGAGGGATTGAACAGCAAATCGTAAACACTTATGTGTTAACCAGTAAATTTCCCGTTTGTCATCCTGAGGTACGAAGGATCTATCAGTCGTGCATGACTGATAGAAAAGTTCGTGAATAGATCCTTCGTACCTCAGGATGACAGTCTTTTATTTTTTAGTGTTATCTTCCCTTCAGAATCCGTGGATTTTACCGCTCAGAATGACAAAATGGAAACATTATTTAGTAGGGATCAACATCCGGCTGTACAATACTCCCTTTACTCAGCTTAGTGGTTTGAAACTGCACAATCACATCCTTTAGTATCGCCTTTGCCTTTACAATCGAAATCCCATCCTTCTCAAACTTTAACATGATGGATTTGATATAAAAATTACGAATGCGGCTAATCAACGGCGACTCGGGACCAATTACTCTTTCGCCGAAATGTTTACGTAGCTCATTAGCCAGGTAAACCGACTGGTTATACAGTATTTCGGGGTTTTTATGCTTGATATCTAAATTAATAATACGGTAGAACGGCGGGTATTTGAAGCTTTTACGCTCGGCCATTTCTGTGTAGTACAAATCGCTGTAATCATTAGCAATTACCTGTTTAATAACGCGATGGAACGGATCATAAGTTTGTATCACCACCTTTCCCTGCTTGCCCCTGCGGCCTGCCCTGCCGCTTACCTGGGCAAGCATCTGGAAACTGCGCTCATTGGCGCGGTAATCCGGAAACTTGAGCAGGCTATCGGCATTGATGATCCCGATTAAGGTAACGTCGCTAAAATCGAGCCCCTTGGCTACCATTTGGGTACCTACCAGTATATCTATCTTTTTTTCCTCCAGGTCATTCAATATGGTTTGCAGCGAATTGCGTGCACGCGTGGTATCCAGGTCCATACGGGCAATACGGGCATCGGGCAACAGCAGGCTTAATTCATCCTCAATTTTTTCGGTACCAAAACCCTTGTATTCCAGGTGTGTTGATCCGCAGGCCGGGCAAATAGATGGCGAATCTTCCTTATAACCGCAGTAATGGCAATGCAGCTTGCCGCTGCTTTTATGATAAGTAAGGCTTACATCGCAATTGATACATTTGGGCGTAAAGGCGCAAATTTTGCACATGAGCACCGGGGCATAGCCACGCCGGTTCTGAAACAGGATAACCTGCTCTTTATTAGCCAATGCTTCGGTTATACCGGCCATCAACACGCTGGTAAAATGCGATTGAATTGTCTTTTGCTTCGTTTCCGTAGCGATGCTCACAACTTCCACATCAGGCAACTCTACCCCTCCAAAACGCTCGGTAAGTTCTGCAAAACCATATTTTCCGGTTTTCGCATTATGATAACTTTCAAATGATGGCGTAGCCGAACCTAACAAAACTTTGCCATGATGCATGTTGGCTAAAAATATGGCAGCATCACGGGCGTTGTAACGGGGAGCAGGATCAAACTGTTTGTACGATGTTTCGTGCTCTTCGTCAACAATAATCAACCCAAGATTATTAAAGGGCAAAAACAGGGATGACCGGGCACCCAATATCACCTTATAATCGTTGTTGAGTACTTTTTGCCAAACCTCTACCCGCTCATTATCATTAAAACGGGAGTGGTACACACCAATGTCGGCGCCAAAATAGATGCGCAGCCGTTCTATGATGTGGGTGGTAAGCGCAATCTCGGGCAACAGGTAAAGCACCTGCCTGTCGTTGCGCATCATCTCCTCTATCAGCCTGATATAAAGCTGCGTTTTACCAGACGAAGTTACTCCGTGAAGCAGCGTAACATCTTTTTCGAGGAATTGCCGCCCTATGCTTTCCAGCACTTCCGTTTGTTGCCCGCTTAAGTCAAAGTTGGTAATGGCATCCAAATCTTCCTCAAAATGAAGCCGGCTTACATTTTTTTCAACCGCGAATAAAATTTCTTTTTCTATAAGCGATTTTATGCTCGATTCTCCAGCCCCGCTCTCCTCAATCAGTTCATTTTTGGTGACAGCCTTTTGGGTACGCGATAGTTTGATGTATGCCAGCAAGGCATCAGCTTGTTTAGGCGCGCGTTTTTCCAGTATCGGAAATAGTTCGCGAAGGTTATCGGGATTGTTATAAACCGGATTTAGGGTAATAAAAGTACGTTTACGGGGCTTGTAACGCTCACTTACTTCTTCGCTGATGTGGATGAGGTTTTTCTCAAACATCAGCTTCAAAATAGGCATAACCGTTTTTTGACCTAACAGTTTAGCAATGTCGCTGATGGTTAATTCAGGCTGAATATCCAGCGCCTCCACAATCAAAAACTCCTTGTCGTGCAGCGCGCTCCGGTCTATATCAAATTCCTTATTAAGTTCTATTTTGGTTTCGCTGGCCAGTTTCAAGGCCGCGGGCAGTGCAGCATTCATTACCTCGCCTACGTTGCACATATAATAATCGGCCACCCATTGCCAAAAATGCAATTGGTGGGGCGTAACCACCGGCAGGTTATCCAATATGTCAATAATATACTTGGCCTCGTATTTTTCAGGCGCCAGTTCGCTGATGTGTTTAACAACTGCAGTATAAAGCTTGCTTTTACCAAACTGCACCACTACCCTTTTGCCAATGGCAATAGCATCGTTCAGTTCAAAAGGTACGCGGTAAGTGTAATTTTTTGAGATAGACAGCGGCAAAATCACCTCTACAAAAAGCGTTTTACGATCAGTGTGCTCAAATTCGGTAAACTCTAACATTTGTTTTTAGCAGAGTCAAGAATTAAGAGTCAAGAATTAAGACAACGCTGGTCTATTTCCCGTCTAAATCCCTGATGGTGAACTTTTAAATTTTGCATGTTAAAATTGATCGAGAGTTAGAATTCAAAAATGGTTACCAATTTTCCGTCTTGACTCTTGATTCTTAACTCTTGATTCTTATTTAATTTCCCTATCGCCCAAGGCAGCTATCGCCATCATCAGCCAGCCTAAAATAAACAGCAAGCCGCCCAATGGTGTTACCGGGCCCATGTATATCAACCAGCTCCAGCCTATGATACTGCGGCAGCTTAACAGGTATAATGACCCCGAAAAAAATATTATCCCGAAGGTAAACAGGTAATAAGCGGCTTTAATCAGCTTCCCCTTTGACTCTTTAAAGGTAGATAGAAAAAGCAGGGCAAATACGTGGTAAAAATTATATTGTACGGCAGTGTGCCAAACCTCTAACTGGCTGGGTTGCAAAACTGCTTTAAGCCCATGCGCCCCAAAAGCACCGGTTATTACAGCGAGCATTCCTAAAAGCGAAGCGGTGACGATTATTTTTTTGTTCATGCAGATATAAAAAGCTAAGTTAACCAATTGAAAGTATTACTTTAATGCCGCAGGGTAAAATTCTATCTTTGTAAAGCAAACTGCTATGAGACGACTGATAGTAACCACCATAATTTTACTGGCTGCCACTGTATTTATAACGGTTGTATATTTTAAAAATTTAAACCCGCCAGGGGTACGCAATAACCAGGTAATGCAAAGCATTCCAGATAACGCGGTTGCAGTGTTTGAATTTAACAACGAAAAAGGCTTTTATGATATTTTTAATGGCAACCAGCTGTTAGCCGCAACTGTTGGCAAACAAAAATTAAGCGATTTGGATACCATACGCAGGTTGCTTATGTTGTCCCCGCTGTCTGATCAGTTTTTTTCGGGCCAAAATGTATTTATCTCCGTTCATCCGTCAGATACCGGCGATATAGGATTATTGATAACCACAACGGCATCTGTTGGTTTTGATCCAAACTCATTTAACCAGATAACGGGGCAATCAAAAGGTGCGCTTTCAATTACTATTAACCACAATGCTATCGGGCCCGAATACGATATTTTGATAAAAGGTATCAACAAGCATTTTTATATCATTAAAAAAGAAGATAATATTTTTGTAGGCAGTTTTTCAAAAGCGTTGATAGATTTAAGCGCATTATACAAAAGCGACAAAAGCAAAACCATATTTGTCCCTCTGCCCGATCAGCAAAACGCCAACTCGCTGGCCAACTTATACATCAATTACGGCCAGTTGTCGCCCCTGTTTGATGAGGTTTTTAAAAACAATAATACCGATATTTTCAAAAGCTTCCGTTTATTGCCGGCCGTTGCCGCCCTGAGCATAAATTATAAAAACGACGCTTTAATGTTTAACGGGATAACCAGTTTAAACAATCACAACTATAGCTATTTAAACCTGTTTACCAAGCAGCAGCCTGTTGACAATCGCTTGAAAGATATGTTCCCCGCAACTACGGCCTATAGCATTTGCTTTGCCGTATCCGACCCGCAAAAATTTGAAGCCGATTTGTCCCAATGGCACTTTAAGGCAGGCGTAAACGCCGAAAAGGATAAGCTTTTCGGTAAAATTAAACAGGAAACCGGCCTGTTGTTAAAAAACGAATTTGAGCCCTTATTAAGTAATGAATTTGCGGTGGTGACAACCCGGTACCAGGAAAAGTTTGCCATTATTTCGGTTAAAGATGGATCAAAGCTATTGCCTTTGATGACTAATATCAGCACCATGGTAAGCGATGGTATAGGGCAGTTTAATTACGAAAAAATACCTTTTTTTTTACTGGGCGATGCTTTTAGCATTTTCAGAAAACCTTATTTCATGGTCATAGATAACTACCTGGTGCTGGCTGCGTCGCCATCAGAACTAAGCAGCTATACCGATACCTATATCAACCGTAAATTCATCAGCAAAACCGGGCAGTATAACGAGTTTGACAATTTGCTGGCCGAGCGAAGCAATGTTGCTTTTTTTATCAACTTTAAAAACGCACAGCCGATATTAAAGCGCGACCTTAAAAACCCATTTTATGACGCCTTTGAAAACAACCACCCCGGCTGGAAAGATTTTTACGGGGCGGCTTATCAATTTACAGCGTCTGACAAGAACTTTTACACTAATTTTTGCATGAAAATAAACAATATTGACACCGCGGCGTTTACTAAAAAAAATTAATTTGGCGGGTTCACAACCAATTTATGCCAAAATGCGTTAAAAAGCTTGATTATTTTACCCTTTTTTACAGATAACCAGTTTTGAATTTTATCTTTAAAAAATCAAAACGGACTAAGGCTCGCGAGATATAATATGAATAAAATTTACATCGTTTTTTTCTTTTTGCTCATTTCTTTCTCGGCCTCGGCCCAGCAATTTTCTCAGTATAACACTGGCACGCTTTATGATTCGTTCGAAAACCCATCGGTAAGATCATTTATACCCGACTCAAGCAGGCAATATGCATTTAATTTTTTCATACCCAACTTTAATGCCAATGCTTACGTAACGGGAGATGTACAGCAGGCACTTAAAAACCGTTTATTTGCTTCCGATCCCAAGTACAAAGCAAACGCACTTCAAATCGGTAAAAGCAAGTACAACCACTTTAATGCTAATGTAAATGCTTATGGCATTATGCTTAAATCATTCACCAGCCTTAACGGCGATGTGGAAATGGGCTTCTCATACCAATTAAAAGCAGAAAGCCGCGGCCTTGTATCTGATGAAACGATTGCTTTGTTTGACGATGTACGTAATTTTAAAGACAATCCTTACGACGATATTTTTAACGATCATTTTCAAATGCAAACTTATAACCAGATCAGCTATTCGTACCGCGAACGGATTAATAAGCAGTTTGCCTTTGGTTTTAAACTGAGTGCGCTGTTAGGTATAAAATACTCAAAATTTGATATTACAGGTTCGCACGCAGTGTTTGATTCGGTTAACAACGCAGCAACCCTAAGCATGCGCGGCCGCTATTATTCAAGCTACATACCAGGCCAGCCATCTGCACATGATTACCTGCCTACCTTTCGAAACCCGGGTGCCTCTATAACCATTGGAACATCGTATATAACCGACGATAAAATAACCATACAGGCCAATATTAAAGATTTAGGTTTTATCCATTGGAGCAGCCGTTCGCTTGCCGCTGATTTTGATAACACTACAACCATCACCGGATTAGGGTCAGGCCGGCGGGAAGACAGCATTTACAACGCAGTAATTAAGCTGTTCCGAAGCACCGAAGCGATGTCAAAAATTGGCTCATTTACCACAAAAACAAATGCCAGGGGCGAATTGAGCGCATCAAAAACATATTGGATAGACTACGACAATAATTTTAAATACACGCCAACCCTAATTGGCTCCAAAGAGTTTTGGTTTACCGGGTTTACTGCTGCATTGGTTAACCATGTGCAGTATCAAAATTATACCGCCACAATTACTGCCAGTTACGATGATATGAAGTTATTTAACTTAGGCGCCCAACTGATGTATAAAACCCCCAATTTTGAAGTTTACGGAGGCTCCGAGAGGCTTATTAACACGGGCAGGCTTGCTTTTGCCGCGCTGGGCAACCAAACACAAATAGATCATATTGGCACCTACTCGGGTATGGATATATTTCTGGGTTTTTCGTTGAAATTTGGTGCCGTAATTGAGCACCCCATGAATTCAAGCTACATCCCTATGGGCGAAAAAGGTTTCTTTGGCAGGCTTTGGGGACGATTGTTTAAAACAGGCAATTAAAAAAAGAGCCAGGAAGCTATAATCAAGATACTTCACTTATTTGTTGTTACATTAATTTTCATCGTTAACCGAGCTCGATACAGCTTTGTTAAATTGATATTCCGTCGTTAATCCTCGGACTGTTAATTATTTGCCTGTTTTTTTTGATTTTTTGATTTTAATTATGATATCTTTGTGATATCATTTTAAAATCAAAATAAATCACCATGGACTCCGAAAAAACCATCAATCCACCATCTGGCTTTGCGGCTTTTGCCTTACTGCTTGTTGTATTGGCCGTAGCTGCCGTTTGCTTATTTATTGGCGAAGAGCCAATAGGTTCCATATTAGGTATACTGGGTTTTATTTTCATACTGCCCGGGCTGGTTATAGTAAACCCCAACGAATCAAAAGTGCTTACCCTTTTTGGTAAATATGTGGGTACCGTAAAAAAAGACGGCTTTTTTTGGGTAAACCCTTTTACCGTAAAAAGAAAAGTTTCGTTAAGGGCATTTAACCTTAACGGGCAGCAATTAAAAGTAAACGACAGCATTGGCAACCCTATTGAAATTGCTGCTGTTATTGTGTGGCAGATAAAGGACACTGCCAGCGCCGTATTCGCGGTCGAAAATTATATCCAGTATGTAAACATACAAAGCGAAGCTGCCGTAAGGCACCTGGCCAATTCGTTCCCTTATGATAACCTGGAGGACGAAACCGCCACCATTACGTTACGCGGAGGTGCCGAGCAGGTAAGCCTTTTGCTGGAAAAAGAATTAAATGAAAGGCTCGATCGCGCCGGCATTGAAGTATTGGAAGCAAGGATCTCGCACCTGGCCTACGCACCCGAGATTGCGCACTCTATGTTACAGGTACAACAGGCATCGGCTATTATTGCCGCCCGCAGGCTTATTGTTGAAGGCGCTGTAGGCATGGTGGAGATGGCGCTGAACAAGCTGTCAGAAAAAAACATTGTAGAGCTTGACGAAGAAAAAAAGGCGGCCATGGTAAGCAACCTGCTGGTTGTATTATGCGGCGACAGAAGCGTTAACCCCGTTGTAAACACAGGCACTTTATATCATTAATAACATGGACCTATTCAGAAGTTTTGACCAGCTGCGCACCAACCAGCTTGTCATCATCAGAAATGGCTTTTTCAGGCCATCGTTTGAACTTAGTGACGGGCAGTTTAGCTATGGCAAACTAAGCTATGGCAACATCTGGAAAACCACGATGATATTGGAGTCGGCACAAAAAACATGGATTATAAAACGCAAGGCCATTTTTAGCCGCACTTTATTGATAAAAGATGCTAACGAAATAGAATTGGGTGCTATAACCCCCGAGATATTATCCCGTAAGGTAAAACTGAGCATGAACAATGGCTTTGAAGCTGTGTATGCCTACAAGAAGCTTTTTACCCGCACGTTTAGCTTAACAAACGATCAATATGGCGACATTTTAAGTGTAAAAACCGCTGTGTGGGGCTTTAAAAAGCCATTTGAAGTATCGATAGACCTGGATAAGCTGAAAAGCATTCCTGATATGCCGTTGCTTGTACTTTTGGGGGTAAATTTAATTTTGATAAAACAAGCGCAGGCCGCTGCCGCGGCGGGGAGTTGATATGGCTGAGAAAAAGGCATTTGTATTACGCATTAATCCCGATGTATTAAAGGAACTGGAAGCCTGGGCTGCCGAAGAATTCAGAAGCACCAACGGGCAAATAGAATACCTGATGCAACAGGCACTGCTTACACGTAAAAAAGGGGCGAAGAAGAAAAAGGGCGATTGATTTAGTTCATGGTTCATGGCCGAAAGGGGTAAATTAATGGCGCACGGCCGGCATTTTAATAAATATAAGTAACCCGGCAATGAACTATTATCCATGAACCATGAACAATACGCCATGAACCAATTATTATGCATGCATAGCTTTTAACTCTCCTCAAAATAACTAAATTTGCGCTACCAATTTTAATGAGGGACACATGAAAGAAGTAGTTATAGTAGCCGCCACCCGTACGCCTATTGGCAGTTTCGGTGGCAGCTTAGCCACTGTAGGCGCCACGCAACTTGGGGCGCAGGTTATCAAATCGGCAGTTGAAAAGGCCGGGTTAAAACCAGATCAGATACAAGAAGTTTATATGGGTAATGTAATGTCGGCCAATTTAGGCCAGGCGCCGGCTACCCAGGCAGCTATATTTGCCGGCCTACCCTATTTACCTGCCACTACGGTTAATAAAGTTTGCGCTTCGGGCATGAAAGCTATTATGCTTGCTGCGCAAAGCATCGCCCTTGGCCAAAACGACATTGTGGTTGCCGGGGGAATGGAAAGCATGAGCAACGTACCTTATTACTTAGATAAAGCCCGCAACGGCTATCGCTTAGGCAACGGGCAAATTATTGATGGCCTGGTAAAAGATGGCCTTTGGGATGTATATAATGATTACCACATGGGCTCGGCAGCCGAACTTTGCGCCGTTGATTGCAACATCAGCCGCGAAGACCAGGATGCATTTGCCATTGAATCATACAATCGCGCACAAAAATCCCAGGCAGCTGGCAAGTTCAAGGATGAAATAAGCCCTGTTGAACTAAAAGATAAAAAAGGCGATGTCACGATGTTTACAGATGACGAGGAACCTAAAGCCGTTAAGTTTGACAAAATCCCTTCATTAAAGCCCGTATTTAAAAAAGATGGCACTGTAACGGCTGCCAATGCATCAACACTAAATGATGGCGCGGCGGCTTTAGTATTAATGAGCCGTGAAAAGGCTGATGAACTGGGCATTAAACCGCTGGCCCGTATTTTAGCATATGCCGATGCACAGCAGGCGCCGGAATGGTTTACCACCGCCCCATCAAAGGCCATCCCATTAGCATTACACAAAGCTGGTTTGTCATCAGATCAAATCGATTTTTTCGAGATAAACGAGGCCTTCTCTGTTGTAGCCATCGCTAACAATCAATTGTTGAAGCTCGACCCCGCAAAAGTTAACGTAAATGGCGGTGCGGTTTCATTAGGCCACCCGCTGGGTGCATCGGGTGCGCGAATCATTGTTACCTTAATTAACGTATTACAACAAAACCAGGGCAAATTGGGGGCCGCCGGAATTTGTAACGGCGGCGGCGGCGGCAGCGCAATGGTTATCGAAAATTTACGTTAGTAGGTTTAAATACCAGTGTATAGCAGGTGATGAAATTTTGCGAAATATTGAAGGGAAGATGACATTCAAAAATAAAAGACTGTCATGCTGAGGAACGAAGCTATTCGCCAACTTTTTAGCGGTCATGCATAGCTGATAGATCCTTCGTACCTCAGGATGACAGGAAATTGGATGTCACAGGTAGGCACGGCGGATTCGCGAACTTTTCTATCGGTCATGCATAGCTGATAGATCCTTCGTGTCTCAGGATGACAGGCAATTTGCATACGCACATCGTGCGGCAAGCTCAGAATCAACAGCCCCCCGCATTATGAACATCTTATACCCGCGATAACCAATTTTAGAAATATATAGTTATATTTAGAACAAAATCATATTAATACCGTGATTAAAAAGCTTCTTACATCCCTCGCATCCATCCTGCTTTGTATTCATACCTATGCCCAGCACTCTGACGAGAACGCGCATATTAAACAGTTAAAACTTTACGAAGACACCCTAAAAAACTTAGGTAAAACCTTCATTAACGACGAAAACGACCTGGCACGCAAAAACGCCAACTATAAATTTATTAAAACGATGGTGAGCGCCTTAAAAACACCCAACTCGTTCCTGTATCATTTTGATTCTGTTAAAACCATCAGCATCATCAACTCGCCCGATAACCGGTTCCGTATTTTTACATGGCCTATTATGAACGAGGATGGCAGCTACCGTTTTTACGGCACCATACAAATGAATACCGGCGGTTTTTTAAAAATGTACCCTTTAGAAGATTACTCTCCCTTTTTAAAAAACCCCGAGGATTCCGTGGTAAATAACCGCAAATGGCTGGGCGCGCAGTATTATAAAATTGTACCTGTTTACGCCGCCAAAACCTACTACATTTTGTTAGGCTGGAAGGGCAACACGGTAAAATCGACCAAGAAAGTAATTGACGTGCTTTCATTTAATGATGCCGGGCCGGTATTTGGCATGCCGGTATTTGATGGCAACGGCAAAACCCGCAAACGTGTAGTATTTGAGTATGCCCGCCAGGCCTCTATGCTGCTAAGGTATGTACCCGAACAAAACCTTATTGTGTTTGACCACCTCGCCCCGCCTGATGCCAAAGAAAAAAACAAACCCGAAACCTTTGGACCCGACCTAACTTACGATGGCTATAAATTAAAGAATGGCCGTTGGGTGTATGTTGAACAGCTGGATATGCGCAACGTGCCTGATAATACCAGCAATACCGTCGATCCTCAGTATATCGACCCCAAAAAACAAGCGCTACGCGATAAAAAACTTGTTCCAACATCACATTAATTTTAGAATTATAGCCACCTTACCGGCTAATAATCAAAACAATCCACAGATAGCTTGTAACACTTTCGGTATAAAATTTTGATTTAAAAGATTTATACTACTTTAGCAAAACTTTAAGTTGACAAATAAATGCAGGAAAAAACAGCAGCACAATCACGATCGATAGGTAAAATTCCAAGGGCAGTACCATTTATTATAGGCAATGAATTTGCAGAGCGTTTCAGTTTTTACGGAATGCGGAGTATCCTGGCTGTTTTTTTAGTTCACCAGTTTTTCAGTCATGAAAACCCGGTTGAAGCCAATGCCCACTCCAACAGTATCAACCACATGTTTTCTACCCTGGTTTATGCTACCCCTCTGCTTGGTGCTATCCTTGCCGACTGGTTTTTTGGTAAGTACCGCGTTATCCTCATTGGGTCGCTTATTTATACCATCGGGCACTTCCTTTTATCGATGTTTGATACCAACCTGGCCGGCTTCCAAACCGGCTTAATTATTATAGCATTTTCGGCAGGTGCCATTAAATCGTGCGTATCTGCCAATGTTGGCGACCAGTTTGACCATAGCAACCAGCACCTCATGAGTACCATTTACAGCTGGTTTTACTTCAGTATCAATGCAGGATCTATGGTTAGTTTGTTCCTGATCCCTTTAATTTATGATAAATTTGGCGCTGCCTGGGCGTTTGGCGTACCGGGGATATTAATGGCTCTGGCTACCCTGATATTCTTCTCGGGTAGTAAAAGTTATGTAAAGCTACCCGCAAAAGGCATTAATAAAGATAATTTTGTATCGGTAAGCTTTTATACACTTTTGTGTAAATTGAGCCCAAAAGCACCCGGAACTGCCTGGGAACAAGCAGAAGCCAAATACGGATATGATAAAGTTGATGGCATTAAAGCCGTTTGGCGTATCATGGCTGTATTTGCTTTTATACCGGTTTTTTGGTCGTTATGGGATATGAACAGTGCCGAATGGGTGTTACAATCTGTTCACCTCGATTTAAATTTAGGTGTTTTCGGATGGAAAATTCTTCCATCTCAAATACAAACAGTAAACGCAGTTTTCCTGTTGGCGATGATTCCCCTTTTTAATTTCTTTTTGTATCCGCTGGCCACAAAACTGGGCTTAAAGCTAACTCCGCTTCGTAAAATAGGCTTTGGTTTGTTGGTTACCGCAGGTAGCTTTTTAATCATCGCCTTACTACAGGAAAAGGTTGATAAAGGCTTACATCCTTCCGTTTGGTGGCAGATTTTCGCTTACGCGATATTATCAGCAGGCGAAGTATTGGTTTCATTAGTTGGGCTGGAGTACGCGTACACCCAATCGCCTGTATCTATGAAGAGCACCATGACCGCTATCTGGTATTTTACTTATTCGGTAGGTTCATTCTTCAATACCATTGTTAATAACAGCATCGCAAACCATGGTTATTTCGCCCGTTTTACCGGCGCCTCTTTCTTTTGGCTTTTCACGGGCATCTGCCTTGCCTTTTTTGTGATATTTCTTTTTGTAAGCCCACGATTAAAGGAAAAAGCTTACCTGGTAGATGAAGTGCTGGCTAAAGGATTGGATATTCATGACGATAAAGTAACTCCAATTCATCCTGATAACCCAATTGTATAATAAAATCCGTTGTTTTGTGTTTTATTTCATCAAACATCAGAAATAGCGCGTGCCAGATAGTATTATAATTATACCTACTTATAACGAGAAGGAGAATATCGAGCGGATGATCCGCAAAATATTTTCCCTTCCGCATGATTTTCATTTGCTTATCATCGATGACGGATCGCCGGATGGCACTTCCACCATTGTAAAAAATTTAATGAACGTATATCCCGAGCAGCTTTTTATAGTAGAGCGGGCGGGAAAACAGGGCTTAGGCACCGCCTATATCCACGGTTTTAAATGGGCTATTGAGCGCCATTACGACTATATTTTTGAAATGGATGCGGATTTTTCGCACAATCCCGACGATTTGCTGAAACTGCGGCAAGCCTGTATTGATGGTGCCGATGCGGCTATCGGCTCGCGCTACAGCACAGGGGTAAACGTGGTAAACTGGCCTATGAGCCGCGTACTGATGAGTTATTTTGCATCGGTATACGTTCGTTTTATTACCGGGATAGACGTTGCCGATTCGACAGCCGGATTCATGTGTTACAAACGCAAAGTACTGGAGACCATCGAGCTTGATAAGATAAAATTTGTGGGCTACGCCTTCCAGATCGAGATGAAATACACCACAGTTAAACACGGCTTTAAACTGGTAGAAGTACCCATTATATTCATCAACCGCACCCTTGGCACATCCAAAATGTCGTCGGGCATATTTGGCGAAGCTATTTTTGGCGTAATAAAAATGAAACTCAACAGCATTTTCAGGAAATACCCGGAAGGATGATCTTGATTTCGGATTTGGGATGTTCGATTTCGGATTTATTTTAATTTTAGATTTCTATTCCACCTGCCGTTCCAAATCCGAAATCCCAATTCCGAAATCCGATATTTCTTGGGGATGTTCGATTTCGGATTTATTTATTTGAAGATTTTTGGATTTCAACTCCCCAATTTTAAATTCCCCGAATGACAAATCCGAAATCCCAATTCCGAAATCCGAAATAAAAAAACTAATTTCGTTGGTAATGAACGAGCACCTTGATCCGGCACCGGAACGCCTCAGCAATACCGAGCGTGATATCGAAAAAGTTTTACGCCCGCAACAGTTTGAGGATTTTACCGGTCAGCATAAAATATTAGCTAACTTAAAAATATTTGTACAGGCAGCCCGCCAGCGTGGCGAGGCGCTTGATCACGTGTTGCTGCACGGCCCTCCGGGACTGGGCAAAACCACGCTATCGCACATCATCGCCAACGAAATGAGCGTAGGCATCAAGATAACATCGGGCCCCGTGTTGGATAAACCCGGCGATCTTGCGGGCCTGCTTACCAACCTGGAAACAGGCGATATTCTTTTTATTGACGAGATACACCGTTTAAGCCCCCTGGTTGAAGAGTATTTATACTCGGCAATGGAAGACTTTAAGATAGATATTATGCTGGAAAGCGGCCCTAACGCCCGCTCGGTACAAATATCACTTAACCCATTCACCCTGGTAGGGGCCACCACCCGTTCGGGCCTGCTTACCGCGCCTTTAAGGGCCCGGTTTGGTATTAATGCCCGGCTGGAGTATTATGACGCCAAACTGCTTACTACCATTGTACTTCGGTCGTCATCCATACTTAAAACACCTATTACCGATGAAGGCGCTTATGAAATTGCCCGCCGCAGCCGTGGTACGCCCCGTATAGCCAATGCGTTATTGCGCCGCACGCGCGATTTTGCTCAGATAAAGGGCGACGGTAATATTGATACCTCCATAGCCAAATATGCCCTTAATGCCCTTAATGTTGATGAGCATGGCCTGGATGAAATGGACAATAAAATATTAAGCACCATTATTGATAAATTTAAAGGCGGCCCCGTTGGGTTAAAAACCATAGCGACTGCCGTTGGTGAAGATGAGGGTACCATTGAAGAAGTTTACGAACCATTTTTAATACAGGAAGGCTTTTTAATGCGCACAGCCCGCGGCCGCGAGTGCACCGAGAGCGCTTATAAACACTTGGGCAAAATAAAACTTGGGGGCAACCCATCGTTATTTTAATTTCAGATCTTCACCTTCGGAGTTTGATTGGAGGTGAAGCTAAAGTCTCCCCTTCCGGGGGAGATTTAGAGGGGGCTTTAATAAGTTTGTGAACAATTTTCTATCTACTACTATGAAAACATATTTTAAACACGGGGCTAAATTATTTTTAACCCTGCTTTTTGTTAGTTGCGCAGGTATTACCCTGGCGCAAACAACCATTCCCACTCCTACTACACCTATGGTGCCCAATAAGCCCGAAGCCTTGCCTCCAGATACAGCAAAAAAGCTTGGAAAGGATACCACATTAATAAAAAAGGACACCGTGCCGGTGAAAAAAATAGCCACCGGGCCAAAAGTGGGCATAGCCGGCCTAAACCACGACCATATACACCTGATCCTAAACGAATACCGCAACGGCAACGTTAATATTGTTGGCATTGCCGAACCCGATAAAAAACTGTGGGCCAAATATGGCAAAATGTATGGCGTACCCGATTCGTTGTTTTTTGAAGATTTAAAAACCATGTGCCTGGCCCGCAAACCAGTAATAGTTTTAGGTTACAATGCGGTTGGCAAACATATAGATGTGGTAGAAACCTGCGCACCGTTGCACATTTCGGTAATGGTTGAGAAGCCTTTGGCCGCCACGCTTGAACAAGCCCGGCGTATGGAGTTCCTGGCGCTTAAATATTACATCAACCTGCTTACCAATTATGAAACTACCTGGTACCCATCGGTACAAGATGCTTATAATACTGTACGGGCAGATAGTGTGGGAATGATCCGTAAAATGGTGTTTCATGATGGCCACCAGGGTCCGCGCGAGATTGGTTGCAGCGAAGATTTTTTGGCCTGGCTAACAGATCCCATACTTAACGGCGCCGGTGCGCTAAACGATTTTGGCTGCTATGGCGCCAATATGATGACCTGGCTGATGCAGGGGCAAAGGCCAATAGCAGTTACTGCGGTGGCCAGGCATTACAAACCATCGGTATACCCTAAGGTTGAAGACGATGCCACCATTATTGTTGAATACCCTAACGCCACCGGCATGATAGAAGCATCATGGAACTGGCCATACGGCATCAAAGACATGGAGATATTTGGCGCCAAAGGCTATATCCACACCTTTGATAAAGATAGCGTTGAAGTAAGAGTTAACAACAGTGTGCGCAGCTTTAAGGCGCCGGCTTTGCCCGCACCCGCCGATGCGCCTGTGCCCTATTTTACGGCCGCCCTTAAAAACCCCATTAAATCGCATAACGACCGGTCGTCATTAAGATATAATATGATAGTGATGCAGATATTGGATGCAGCCAAAAGATCGATAAAAGAAGGCAGGCGGATAGTACTTTAAAAGGTATAGATAGGAATCAAGAGTCAGAAAAAACTCTTGATTCCTATCTATTTAAATCATAAATAAAACACTTCATTATCCGCCTCTAAAAACCCCAGATCGGGTGTGTGGTCAAATATTCCGAATACAGAGGCCCCGCTCCCACTCATGCTGGCATAAATTGCACCAGCCTCATAAAGGGCCGCTTTAACGCCGCGAATCTCGATATGATTTTTAAAAATGGAGGTTTCAAAATCGTTTTTGATATGTTTTTTCCATTCGGTTATGGGTTCGCTAATCAGTTCCAGCAGGGAATCTTTAACAGGCGTTGGTTTAATACCGCTGAAGGCCTCTGAAGTAGAAATATGAATATCGGGCATTACCAGTACAATTTTGTAAGCCGATAAGTCGAGTTTTATTGTTTCAAATTCGTCTCCCCGCTCAAACGCAAACACGGGTTTATTTTCGATAAAAAAGGCGCAATCGGCCCCCAGGCGCCGGGCATAGCCAGTCATTTCATCTACCGAAAGGCAAAGGTTAAACTGCTCATTCATCAGCCTGATAAAAAAAGCCGCGTCAGCCGATCCTCCGCCCAACCCGGCCCCTATCGGAATGTTTTTATGCAGATGAATGCTAACCGGCGGTAAATCAAAGTCTTTTTTAAGCATGTGATAGCCTTTTAAGCAAAGATTATCCTCCACCCTCCCCGGAATATCAAGCCCCGATGAGGAAAAAGTAAGCTCATCACTTACAACCACTTCCAGCGCATCTTTTATGGCAATAGGATAAAAAATAGTTTCCAGGTTATGATAACCATCCGGGCGGCGTTCGGTAATATTAAGGCCTATGTTAATTTTTGCGTTGGGAAAAAGGATCATGCGTTTTGGTGAGTGGTTATTTTTTAGGTGAGTGGTTGATTAAGTAAGGCAAACGGATCTAATTGGGTTAACATAACTTAACACATTTCAGATAAAATATCTATAAGTATCTAATAATCAATATTTTATATTTTACCATGATTAACACTAAACTGATAGCATAATTTAGATGAATGGTTGATTAAGTTGATTAAGACAATTAACCCCGATCTTGTTTTGTAGTTTTCAAAGATTTTTTTACCCCTCATCTAACTTAATCAACCACTCACCTAATCAACCAACCGCAGCAAAGTTATCATCTTCCTATTGATTCGGAATGATTAACAAACGTGTATTTTTACACATATTTAGGATAGTTAACACAGATTATTTTTCTTTGTGGTTGGTTCATTGGTTTACTGGTTCATTAGTTCATTGGTAGCACAGCGTTTAATTTGCATGGTTGATTTTTAAATAGCCATTTTTTTAACCCGATTATACCAAACGAACGCCACAGCAAACCACCAGACAAGACCAATGAACTAATGAACCACTGAACTAATGAACTAAAAAATGAAACAGTATCTCGATTTGATGAAGCATGTATTGGAAACCGGCGCGCAAAAGCACGACAGGACGGGTACCGGTACAGTAAGTGTGTTTGGCTACCAGATGCGTTTCAACCTTAAAGATGGTTTCCCGATGGTGACCACTAAAAAGCTGCACCTTAAATCAATCATCCATGAGTTGATATGGTTTTTAAGCGGCGACAGCAATATTCGTTACCTGAAAGAAAACGGCGTACGCATTTGGGACGAATGGGCGGATGCCGACGGCAACCTTGGCCCTGTATACGGTGTGCAATGGCGAAGCTGGCCAACACCTGATGGCGGCCATATTGACCAAATAGCCCGGGTAGTTAACCAAATTAAAAACAACCCGGATTCGCGCCGCATGATTGTTTCTGCCTGGAACGTAGCAGAAGTAAACCAGATGGCTTTGCCACCTTGCCATAGCCTGTTCCAGTTTTATGTGGAGCCCCCTAACCCCCTGAAGGGGGAATTAAAAGGCAAGCTGTCGTGCCAGTTGTATCAACGCAGTGCCGATATATTTTTAGGTGTGCCTTTCAACATCGCATCATACGCCCTGCTCACGATGATGGTGGCCCAGGTATGCGACCTGGATTATGGCGATTTTATCCATACCCTTGGCGATGCCCACCTGTACAACAATCACCTGGAGCAGGTTAACCTGCAATTGAGCCGCGAGCCCCGCCCGCTGCCAACTATGAAGATTAACCCGGATGTGAAGGATATTTTCGGCTTTAAATTTGAAGACTTCACGTTGGAAAATTATGACCCGCATCCGCATATTAAGGGTGTGGTGGCGGTATAGTCATTGGTCATTGGTCATTGGTCATTGGTGAGAATTTTTGAGACGTGGAATTGTTTGGGATGGATTAGGAAATTAAAAATTTGTAGATTTGACTATGACTGCGGTTCAGATAAAAGAAGAAATACAAAAAGCATTGAATGATATGCCAGAAACGGCATTAGCCGATGTTTTAAATTTTTTGAAGCAATTTCAAACACATCCGTTTGATCAATCAACCCTCGATAATAATTTAAAAAAGATCATGAGCGAGGATAAAGGTTTATTGGAGCGCTTAGCCAAATGATAATGTCTGAATCAGGATTTTCAAAATTTAAATAATTCTCAGAATTTGCTGACCTGTATGACGCGTGCAACGAAATATAAATAAATTTCCTAAACTACCGTCATTGCGAGGTACGAAGCAACCCCGAACTATGTGGGACTTAACGTATCGAGGATTGCTTCGTACCTCGCAATGACGATTTTATAATTATCTGGTTCATCTGATGAACCGGTGAACAAATGAACTAATGATTACATCTATCATAGTGGCTATCGCCAAAAACCGTGCAATAGGCAAAGACAATAAATTACTTTGGTATTTACCAAACGACCTGAAGCATTTTAAAGAGGTTACCACCGGGCATACCGTTATCATGGGCCGCAAAACATTCGATTCGGTGGGTAAACCGCTACCAAAACGGCGCAACATTGTAATTACCCGCCAGGATATCAGCATTGAAGGGTGCGAAGTTGTAAAATCAATTGAAGCGGCATTAGCGCTTTGTGCCGGGGAGGATGAAGTATTTATTGTAGGTGGTGCCGAAGTTTACAGGCAGGCCATCCCGCTGACAGGCCGCATATATCTCACCATAATTGACCAGGAATTTGAAGGAGACACCTTTTTCCCTGAGTTAAACACAGAGGACTGGCAGGAAACGCAAAGGGAAAATTTTGAGCCTGATGACAAAAACAAGTATAGCTATTCGTTTATCACACTGCAACGTCGCTAACATTTTTTGTCATCAATTTGTTTTAATTTAAAATTTTCTGCTTGCGAAATTTTATTAGATTTGCCGTCTTATTAAAAATAGCTTATAAACTAATTAATTACATATTACAAATTCGATGCAAGGTAAAGGGGTTATTAAATTTTTCGCCATTCTGCTGGCAGTTGTGTGTATCTACCAGCTGTCTTTTACATGGGTGGCCCAAAAAGTTGAGAGTGATGCCAAGGCATACGCAAAGGGGAATGCTGAAAAAGAGAAGGCTTACCTGGACTCAATGTCTACACAACCGGTATATCCGATATTCAAACACACTTACGCTTTTGTATTGCAAAGGGAACTTGCATTAGGTTTGGACCTTAAAGGTGGTATGAACGTTACGATGCAGATACAGCTTGATGAGCTGGTACGCAAGATTGCGAACGACAACCCCGATGCAACATTCAACCAGGCTTTGGCAAACGCCGATAAACTGCAGGCTGACGCTAAAACCAGCCAGAAAGATTATATCGCGCTGTTTGTAAGCGAGTATGAGAAACTGAATCCGGATGGTAAACTGGCCGCTATCTTTTCAACAAAAGATAACCAGGACCACTTAAAGTTCAACGCCACCAACAGCGAAGTTGAAGCTTATCTGAGAGATTTGGCCAGCACCGCCGTAAAACAATCGTTCACGGTTTTAAATACCCGTATCAACCAGTTTGGCGTAACCCAGCCTAACATTCAGTTAGAGGCAAGTTCAAACCGCATCCTGATTGAGCTGCCTGGTGTTAAAGAACCAGATCGCGTTCGTAAACTGTTATCAGGAACTGCAAAGCTGGAATTTTATCAAACATTTGATAATAGTGAAGCTTACCAAACCATTATAGCCGTTGATAACCTGCTTGGTGCCAAAAACAAAACTGCCGCTAAAGCCGATTCTACAAAAACACCAGCTACAGCAACCGCCGCCGCTAAAACCGATACTGCTAAAAAAGCAGGATCGTTGTTAAGCAAGGTTCAAAAAAGTGCTGAAAAAGATACTTCGGCAAATGCTTTGGCCGGCAAATCGCAATTAGCTGCGCAACATCCGTTATTGTCTGTAATGTCGTTAAACCTATATCCAGGTCAAAACGGTCAGCAGCAATTAGGTATCGGTCCTGTTGTTGGTTATGCTTTGTTAAAAGATACCGCCAAGGTTAATAGCTATCTGCATAGCAAACTTGCCCAATCAGCTATCCCACGCAATATGAAATTCCTTTGGGATGTAAAGCCGATGAAGGATGCTAAACAAAAAGCTTTTGCATTATACGCCATTAAATTAAGCGGTGCTGAAAACGGTCCGGTACTTTCTGGTGCTGTAATTACCGATGCAAGGGCCGATGTTAACCAAAAAGGCAGCCCTGAGGTTGTAATGATCATGAACTCGGAAGGTGCCCAAAAATGGCGTGCCGTTACTGCCGAGGCGGCAGCTGCAACTAACAAGCGCGCTATTGCCATTGTACTGGATGATAACGTATACTCGGCCCCTAACGTTCAAAACGAAATTTCGGGTGGTGTATCGTCCATTGAAGGTAGCTTTACACAGGAAGATACGAGGGATTTGGCCAACGTGTTAAAGGCCGGTCGTTTACCTGCTCCTGCACACATCGTATCCGAAGATGTTGTAGGTCCATCGTTAGGTAAACAAGCTATCGCCGCCAGTTTGCTATCATGCGTACTGGGTTTGGTAGTAGTACTTGTTTTCATGATTGCTTACTATAACCGTGCAGGTACTGTTGCGGTGGTTGCGGTTATCATCAACATATTTTTCCTGATGGGTGTTTTAACCAGCTTGGGTGCGGTGTTAACCGTACCTGGTGTAGCGGGTATCGTACTTACCTTAGGTATAGCGGTAGATGCCAACGTGTTGGTGTACGAGCGTGTACGTGAAGAGCTTGCTTTGGGTAAATCATTAAAAATAGCTATAGCCGATGGTTTCAAACACGCGCTGCCGTCTATTCTTGATTCACAGATCAGTACGTTCCTTACCGGTTTAATCCTGTTCATCTTCGGCTCGGGCCCTATCCAGGGTTTTGCAACTACCTTGATGATTGGTATTGTCACTTCACTGTTTTGTTCGCTGTTAATCTCAAGGGTTATATTTGAGTGGATGCTTGAAAAAGGTTGGGATATTAAATTCAGCAACCCATGGAGTTCACATACCTTTAAAAATGCTAATTACGCGTTTGTTAAAAACCGTTTCAAATTCTACATTTTCTCAGGTACATTTATTATCGCCGGTATTATTTCAATATTCGTACGTGGCTTTAGCTATGGTGTTGATTTTGAGGGCGGCCGTAACTTTATAATTACTTTCCCTAATAAAAACATAACAACCGAACAAATTCACAGCGTTGTTGATCCATCTTTATTAGGTCGCGGTACCGAGGTTAAAACTGTAAATGCCGATAAAATCAGCATCACTACAAATTATCTTATCCAGCAAAATACACCTGCGGTTGATGTACAGGTAAGAAAAACGTTGATTGAAGCACTGGCAACCAAACCAGAAACTAAAATAAGCGATAGCGATATCCAGGGGCAATCAAAAGTGAGTGCTACCATTGCCGAGGAATTAAAAACATCGGCTGTTTACACGGTATTGATAGCCATCCTCGTGATCTCGGCATACATCTTTATTCGTTTCCGTAAATGGCAGTTTAGCTTGGGTGCGATGGTTGCAACCGCGCATGATGCCTTGCTGGTATTATCCTTCTTCTCGTTATTCAATGGCATATTACCATTCTCGCTGGATATCGACCAGGCGTTCATCGCCGCTATCTTAACGGTAATCGGTTACTCTATTAACGATACCGTAGTGGTGTTCGACAGGATCCGCGAGTTCCTTGACCATAAATCGAAAGATGAACAAACGGAAGATGTTATTAACCGCGCTATCAACAGTACATTAAGCCGTACCATTATTACCGCATTAACGGTAATCTTCGTACTGATTGTGTTGTTCATATTTGGTGGTGATGTTATCAAAGGCTTCTCGTTCGCATTATTAATCGGGGTTATTTTCGGTACATACTCGTCTATCTGCGTGGCAACACCTGTGATAGTTGACTTTGGAAAAAAAGACCTGAAATAATAAAATAATCTGACATTATTTAAAAGGCTCCAAAGAACATTTGGGGCCTTTTTTTTAGCCCTACCCCAACCAAAAAAGGCCGATGGACGGGGTTGCAGATTGGTTACAATGAAGTATAATTGCATCATAAAACAATAACAAACATTGCCATCGGCATGGGTATTGTGCTGTTGGCTATAAAATAGACAGACGCCCCTTCGCGTCTGCCAAAACAGACAGAAGTGTAAAACTTGCACTTTAAAACAGGAACACAAATAACCCCTCACATGAACACATCAGATAGTTCAAAATTCCCTTTAGTAGTAATAGTTGGTGGTGGCTTTGGCGGCTTGCAGGTAGCCAAAAAACTGGCAGATAAGCCTGTTGACGTGCTGATGCTTGATAAGCATAATTACCACACTTTTCAACCATTGTTATACCAGGTAGCCATGGGAGGCCTGGAATCCGAATCGATCGCCTTCTCCCTGCGTAAAAACTTTTCGGGTCAAAAAAATTTCCGTTTCAGAATAGCCGAGGTGTTAAAGGTAAATGCCGAAAACAATACCATTGACACCACCATTGGCCCGATAGCCTATGATTACCTGGTGATTGCCACCGGATCAACCACCAACTTTTTTGGCAATCATGATATCGAAAAGTTTTCGATGCCGATGAAATCAATCCCGGAGGCATTAAACTTACGGTACTCGGTACTTCAGAATATTGAAGAAGCCCTGCTTAAAACGTCCAAAGATGAGCGCGAAGCGCTGCTTACCTTTGTGTTGGTAGGTGCGGGCCCTACCGGCGTTGAGCTTTCGGGCTCATTAGCCGAACTGCGTAACCACGTACTGACCAAAGATTATCCCGAACTTAAAAAAGAGGATATGAAGGTTTACCTGGTAGATTTTTTGCCAAAGGTACTGGGGCCGTTCTCCGACCAGGCATCAAACGCCGCTAAAGATTTCCTTACCAAAATGGGCGTAGAAGTATTATTAGGTGTAAAGGTAGAAAGCTACGACGGTAAGGAGATAAAGTTTGAGGGTGGCAAAACCATCCGCACCAAAAACGTGATCTGGAGCGCCGGGGTTATGGGCGTGGTACCCGAAGGCATCGAAAAAGGCAATATTGAACGTGGTAACAGGATAAAGGTTGACAGCATTTGTCGCATGGCGGGTAGCGATAACATCTTCGCCATTGGCGATGTGGCAGCGATGATAACCGACGAAACCCCTAAAGGACACCCCGGCGTAGCACAGGTAGCTATACAAATGGGTGCGCACGTGGGTAAAACCATTATGCAACTCATTAACCATGAGCCCACCACTCCGTTTAAATATTTCGACAAAGGATCGTTAGCCACTATTGGCCGCAACAAAGCCGTTGCTGATTTAGGCAAGATCAGGTTCCAGGGATTTTTTGCCTGGCTGGTTTGGATGTTTGTGCACCTGATATCGCTTTTGGGCGGCCGTAACAAGGTAATTGTTTTCATCAACTGGGTATCCAGCTATATTAACTACAACGGCGGTACCAGGCTCATTATCCGCAAGTTTGAACGTGAAGGACTAACCGAGGACGAGCATTTACCGGAGACGGTAGATTAGTGAGTGGTGAATTGTGAGTGGTGAATGGGCGAGTTGATAATTATTAATAAAAGTTTTAAGCTTGCATATAAAAGGGCAAATTTAACAATCAATTAACTACTCACTGCTCACCATTCACAACTCACCAATCAATGACTATAAAAATAACTGAGTGCCCCCGCGATGCTATGCAGGGGATAGTGCATTTTATCCCTACCGATGTAAAGGCAGCTTATATCAACCTGCTTTTGCAGGTGGGCTTTGATACTATTGATTTCGGAAGTTTTGTGTCGGCAAAAGCCATTCCGCAATTACAGGACACTGCCGAGGTGTTGAGTAAATTAAATTTAAGCAATACACAGTCAAAACTACTGGCCATTATTGCCAATTACCGTGGTGCCGAGGAAGCTACAAAGCACCCGGAAATAACTTACCTGGGGTATCCGTTTTCAATTTCAGAAACATTTCAGCTACGCAATACCAATACTACCCTATCCCAGGCTTTCGACAATGTAAAACGGATGCAGGAATTATCCGCGACAAGTAACAAAAAACTACTCGTTTACTTATCTATGGGTTTTGGTAATCCGTATGGCGACGAATGGAACGCCGGCATTATTCATGAATGGACAGACAAACTGGTAAAAGAAGGAATTAATAACATAGCCCTGGCCGATACTATCGGCATTTCGGAAGCTGACCAGATCAGCAGCATTTATCCCGAACTCTGCCTGGCATTTCCAAATACCGAATTCGGTATTCACCTGCACAGTACGCCCGATACCTGGCAACCCAAAATAGAAGCCGCGTACCAAAGTGGCTGCAAAAGGTTTGATACTGCCATTAAAGGCTACGGCGGCTGCCCCATGGCTGCAGATGACCTTACAGGCAACATTGCTACCGAAAACCTAATTGGATACCTTGAAAGCGAAAAAGAGCCCACGGGGCTTAATATGGGCAAATTCCGGGAAGCAATGGAATATTCGGGGAGGGTGTTCTTGTAGATGTGCAGATTTCAGATGTGCAGGTGTGCAGATGAAAAAGCGATGATTTTAGATGTTGGGCGTTGCCTGCGGCCCGGGTCATCCGCTCATACGTGCACATGGCCTTAGGCGCAGGCCTGTATCCGCTGCTACCCCTAACGCTTAATTTCCGAATCGCAAGAACATTTAGTATTTTCCGATATACAAATCTAACATCTGCACATTTGAAATCTGAAATCTGCACATCAGGCAACAGCCTTCGCCACTTTTGCCTTCACGGTTTTATCAAAGTTTTCCATCACCAATACTGCGGCGCCAATCAGTTCGGCATCAAAGCCGAGTTCGGATACCAGTAATTCGGTACCGGCAGATAAACGGGGGATACAGTATTTGTGCAAGGCCTGTTGTATGGGTGCCATCAATATTTTGGCAACTTTTGCTCCACGGCCACTCAATACGATAATAGCCGGATTCATGATATGGATAAGGATAGCCAGGGCCTTCCCTATTTTGTAACCGGCATCTGATAGCAATTCTATAGCAAACTGGTCGCCGTTATTGGCGGCATCCAGCAGGGCATCGCCCATAAGTTTGGAGTGATCGTTGGTATTGTGTTTTAAACTGGTTATACGGCCTTGCTGAATACCTTCGATGGCTTTACGAGCTACTACCAGCATTGATGCTTCGGCCTCCAGGCAACCGCGTTTACCGCACTCGCATAATGAGCCATCTTCCGATAGCGGGATATGGCTTAACTCCCCTGCAAAACCAGTATGGCCGCGGAACAATTTCCCGTTCACAATCATCCCTAAACCAATACCCCAGCCCAGGTTAATTACCATTACTTCGGTTTGCGCCTTTGCGATACCAAACTTTTGCTCGGCAAGCGCTATCAGGCTCGAATCGTTATCAATATAGGTGGTAATACCGGTATGCTCGGTAAGGTAAGCGGTAAGGCTGCCATTGGCGTCAAGGTAAGTATAATTAATGCCCTGGGTTACATTGATAAAGCCGGGCATACCTATACCGATGCCCGCAATTTTGCCTTTGGCTACACCCGATGTTTTGATGTAGCTATTAATCTGGTTGGTAAGTATAGTTAGCGCGTTGGGGTTATTGAGTAATTTAAGCTCAAACGTAAGCATATCGGCCACAGGGCTGTTTTGCAAATCGAACAACTGGATACGTGCAGTAAGCTGATCGAGGGCCACGGCCAGTATATACATGGCATTGGCCTTAACAGAATACATGAGCGGGCGGCGGCCACCGCTTGAAGGGGCGTACCCATGCTCAACCACGAAGCCTTCATGCATCAGTTCATTGATGGCCTTGGCTATTGACGGAATGCTTTTATCAAACAAGTCGCTCAGTCCGGCACATGACATCGCTTTATTAAAATAAAGCCTTTTGATGATCATATTTTTGAGCTGACTGCCCTTCACACCTTTATTTTCGAGTTCCATTCAACAATATAAGAGTTAAAGTTTTTAAAAGGCTATGCCTAAGTAATTAAAGTTTATAAAATTATAAATAAAGTACAATATAGCAACTGTATTTATTACGGTTTTTAGCAGCCTGCTTAATTGGGTAAAAGTAATGAATTGATAATAAATAAATTAATTCTTATGATTTGTGGGAATCACAGGCTTAAGGCAATACCCAAAAACGCCATCCGCTCCAGTACTCGTTGTATTGTTGCTCGAATCCGAGCATTTGGCCAGTTGGCGGTAAATCATGGTTTTCTGCATATGCATTGTATTGCTCATCGCTGTTAAAATCTTTTAGCTGTTTGGTGTTAAGGTTGTACACCATTACGCCATAATAGGTGGTGGCGCACAATTTGTCACCCCTCACCAGATAATTTTTCACAGCCACCTGATTTTTTCCCTTCGGGCAAAAATAGGGCAGCAAATCGCCCGCCTCCATAGTTTCGCCATATCCAAGCGGAATATTATCCGCATCGCCAAGGCCGTGATTGCCATAATAGGTAAATGAAAACACAAACAGCGATGCATAAACAATCTTAAACAGCCGGTTAAATGTTTGTTTACCAAACACGGGGTTAATTCCTTTTGCAGTCAAAAAAATCAAGTGCAATATCCCCAGCAAAACGCTGTAAATAAAACTCAGGATAGCTATTTTAAATAACTCGAAAATAAAGTGACCTGCTGCTGCCATAACAATTGAATATTTATGCAATAATATTAAAAGTACTTTTAATTACAAAGTAAATTACATAATAGAGCTTAATTGGACTATTTGACCGATATACTCTATTTATATAGCAAATTATTTTTGGTATTCAGCTTCCACATCCAGCATATCTACATTGTGGGGTTGCTAATTTACTTTAAGGATAAACGAAATTGATTTTAACTGTTGCAAAACGTTTTGTGTTTGCAACGGTTTTGTTTAATTGCCAATATTCCAGGTCATAAATTTCTTTCATTTTCAAATTTCCTTCTGCATAAACATCCAACGCTGCCCTTCCAAATCGGCAGCGCGGTAACGGGTGCCTGGGTGGCCTTCTTCCGGCACAGATAATATGGTAGCGCCGTTGCTTTTAGCGTGTTCATAATGCCGGGTTACGTCATCCACATAAACCAAAACCCCGTTAATAACGTAGGGCACCTCGTAAGCTTTAGCAACTATAGTACAATTTTGCGCATGATGCTTTGGGCTTTGGTAATCTGGCGTGGGCTCGGCCAACATAACCAGGCTTTCGCCCATGGCTATTTCGCCATGGCCCAGGCGGCCTTGCTCATCAGTCATGCGGGTTATCTCGGTAAAACCAAAAACCTTGCAAAGCCATTCCATTGCGGCTATGCCATCCTCGTAGGCCAGCATAGGTATAATTTGTTGGTTTGATGTACTCATAAAGCGCTGTTTAATGTTTAACAAATAATCTTGCAATGGCAAAATACCCAATATAGCAAACTACAATTATAATATAAGCCCACAGCAGTTCGCGTTTATACAATTTTAACTGTTTCTGAAAAAAAACCAGCAATACAGCTGTTAGTACCAATAAATGGAACACAATAAGGTAGTAGCTTTCTAAAAATAATGCCCAATAAGCAATTCCGGCAGCATCAACCTGCGATTTATTTTTGGTCATGAAGTGCGAATCATAATGGTTTAGTAAATACGACCTTAAAATAAGCTGAACTACCCTATCCAAAACATAAGTGCCGCTTATCAATAGCGATACGATAATGACCGAAGCTTTAAAACTTATTTTATTCACGGTTATGCAGCTTGATAAAAACCTAAATATAATAACAACATGCAGAGGCTCCGGATAACATTAAAAGAAATTGAAAGGTTTCGTCAGCCGGCTGCTAAATATCTATTTCATCCAATACCAGTTTCCATATCAAAAATAAATTATTAATTAATAAAGTTTTGTAGTTCAAATATATATACACTATATTTACACAACAAAACTTAAGCCGATGAAGCCCAAAATCCTACTCTGCTGTATTTGCGCTTTCTTGTTTTTTTCATGTAAAAAAGACAAAAAAGTTACACCAACTACTAAATTGTATCCAATAAGCTTTAACCTATCCGGGTTTACGCAAACTCAAGTGCCCATAGGCAAGGCAAAAACTACCTCTTTAACTACGCAGGCTGCGGATACAGTGCCGGTTCAGTCTTTGGTTTATATGTTATTTAAAATTCAACCTGCTTTAACCTTAATCAGTCAACAACGTATTGAAAAGGGGGCTGCTGGATTCGGTACCTTTACAGATAATGTCGCCCCGGGCGATTACACCGCTGTATTTATAGGCGGTTCTGCGGCCTTAAATATCTATGCCTATAATTATTTTGGATATGCGTCCGGCTCGGGTTTCTTTACAACTTACTGGGATGATACTTTCTTAACAAAAGTTCCTATAACTGTTACAGCAAGCGGTATTAACCAGCCAGTAACTATGAAAAGACGTACTGCCCGGTTGGACGTGATATTAAAAGACGCCATCCCTGCCGGTACCACAAAAATAACCGTAAGTTTTAGGGATACTTCGCAAATTGAAGCTTTATCGCAATATGGAAACGCAGCCTTCGTAACTACCAACGTCACTACTAAAACCATTAACGCGGCAGATATTGGCACAACAAACTATACCATTACAGCGAATACGGTTAATGATACTCAGTTGTTTGATGTAACTATTAGCTATTACGGCGCCAATCCGGCCGGCCCTTTAGGTACAAAAATAGTAAAGAATGTACTGTGTAAAACAAATACGAAAACAACGCTAAGCGGTAATTTATTTACGCCTGGCAACAACGAGTTTGATATAACAGTTAATCAGGATTGGAATACTGTAAATGTAGGTTTTTAATATCTCAACACAATCAACATGAAAAAAAATTTAGTTTTTTGCTTCGTACTGCTAAGCACAGTATGGTTATCATGCAAAAAAGACGATCATAGCAAAACTGGCCCACAGGGGAAATTATACCCAATTGCCTTTAATGTAACCAATTTTACGCAGGAGAATACTCCTATTGATCAAAACCTTAAACTTAAAACAAATGCGGTAACTCCTGAAGCCTCTAATATTTTGGAAATAATATATAAAATATATAACGCCGCCAATACGTTAAAAAAAACGGTGGTAATAAAAAAAGGGCAGCCTAATTTTGGGACAATTAAAGATAGCCTTGCTACCGGTAGTTATACAGCGGTATTTGTAGGATTGACGGATACAATTGAATTTCATGAAACTGCAACCACATTTTCGACCCCACTTTCAGAAACATTTTACAAAAAAATAAGCTTTACAGTCGGGGCTTCATACCTACAACAAGATGTTGTTTTACAACGTTTAGATTCACAATTGAAAGTGGTTATTAAAGACGCTATTCCTGCCGGAGTGACGCAGATTTCGGTGGTTATCGGATCTGTAGATACTCAATATAATTATTTTGCCGACACGTCGTCAAATCCTGAACGCTATACATGGCTAGCCACAGTTCCAGCTAACAAAATAGGCACCACCAATTTCACAATCGGGCCGCTAAGAAACATTCTTGCAACAAACCACACTACTGACGTAACAATTACGGCTACTAAAGCCGCGGCCGTGGTGGCAAAAAAAACGATACATGGCATACAATTACAACGTAATACATTAACGATATTAACAGGAAACCTATTTATAACCGACCCAACTACCGGGGGATTTGTAATTGGCTATGAACCTTATAATCCAATAGGTTTAACACAAACTTTTTAGCACCGTTTTTATTTATAATTTTGAAATCTACATTTATTAAAGCTTTAGTGGCCATTTAAATATAAAGCGGCGATGGTCTACCATAGTCGCATATGGTTTTACGTGCCTTCGGCAAAATCTTCCAGAACACCGTTATACTCGTCCCAATCCGGGTCGGTATTGGCGGTAATACTGATGGGTAATTCATCAAAGCCTGCCAATGCCGCGTTCAGGCGTTCGCCTGCTATATCAACATCAGTAGTATACCATGCCCACCATCGCTCATTTTCGCCGGTAAATGAAAACGCCAGGATGGTTTGGCTATCGTCTTCCAAAATATCTGCAAGTGCTTCCTCAACCTGTTCCATAAGGTCAAGATCTATTTTGTGCGGCAGCAAAGTTTCATCGGGCGAATTATTTTTGACCATAAAGTGCGAATCATAATGGCTCCGTAAATAGACCCTTAAAAAAACAGCACTACCCGATCTAAAATATACATGCCGCTATCTGCAGAGATGTAATAATAACCAGTGCATCAAATTTTATCTTACGGAAAATGCTTACAGGCATGGTCAGTTATTTACAACCGCCTTATCGGGCTTTGAATACCAATCGTGCTGTATATTAGTCATCAACAACGCATTATCAAACATAATAGTTCCTTTTGGGAAAATAGCTTCGTCTTCAAAAAAGCTTGATGATACTTTGCTTACTTCCAGGGCTTCTACCTTCCAGTTTTCTGTATGCAATAACAAACCTTCATATTTGTTGCCATTGGGCGAATAACCTGTAGCGCCCGCCTTAAAAAAATCAGATGCAATATCTAAATCCTTAAAAACAGAATCCACGTTAAAAGTATCGGTAATTTTAGCATCTATGCTAATGGTAGTACCATCAGAGCTTTCAAAAGCTACGTGATAATTGCTATTATGCTCATTAACATCAAACCTGGCATGGTAATGCCTGCCAGGAAATATCCTGCCGCCAACAATGGTGTTGAAACGGGATGAAGTATCTCTTCGGGGAATGTAAACACCTTCTTTAATTTCACCATCTTCCTGCCATTCAACAGCAATGCGGTGCGCGCCGTTTTCAGAACCCATCCCAATAAAAGCAGGCATTCCTTTAGGCCTTACATCTTTTAGCCGGATAAGACAAATACCCACGATGGCTTTGCCATTAACAATTTTGGGACTAAACGGTGCCGGAACTATTAGTTTAGCAACGTCAGGATCAACGGCAAAGTTAACCAATATACGCCTGTCTATAATGCCGGTAATGGTAGGTATCTTCATGTGAAACGTTATTTAAAAACTATTCGGCAAAATCTTCCAGAACACCGTTATACTCGTCCCAGTCCGGGTCGGTATTGGCGGTAATACTGATGGGTAGTTCATCAAAGCCTGCCAATGCCGCGTTCAGGCGTTCGCCTGCTATATCAACATCAGTAGTATACCATGCCCACCATCGCTCATTTCCGCCGGTAAATGAAAACGCCAGGACGGTTTGGTTATCCTCTTCCAAAATATCCGCAAGCGCTTCCTCAACCTGTTCCATAAGGTCAAGGTCTGTTTCATGCGGCAGCAAAGTTTCGTTGGGCGAATTATATGACCATATCACATCCATCCGCTGGTTGTAAAAACCGGTATCGATGAAATTTTGCAGATAAGGCCTGAATTTCACAAAAACCGGCAATCCTTCATCTGTCGAAAACTCGAGCGAGATCCATGAGTCGCCTAAATACAAATCTTCAATCATATATCAATATTACAAAAAAGGTTTGCGATTATTAAACTTCGCAAACCTTTCATTTTATTTTTAAGCCGGTTTATTTTAGTATCTATATCATTTTACGTCAAACTCCTTTTTCAGCTTAATATCTTCCGATGAGCTACCTATCATCACCATAAATTTACCGGGTTCAACCGTCCAGTTCATATTTTTATCCAGCAGGGCCAGGTCATCGGGGTGCAGAGTAAACCGGACCGTCTTTTTTTCGCCGGGTTTAAGATTTACACGTTCAAAACCGCGCAGATCATACTCGTAAGTGGTTACACTGCTGACTTCATCTTTCAGGTATAGTTGTACCACATCATCGCCTGCGCGGGCGCCTGTATTGGCTACATCAACGCTTACCTGCACGTCGCCCTCTGAATTCTCCTGCTCAGGCGATACCACCAGGTTGCTATATTCAAATTTGGTATAGCTTAAGCCATAACCAAATGGATACAAGGCGCCGTTTACACTGGTTTTGCCCCAACTGTTTTGTCCTTTTTGGCTTGCCTGCGAATTAGGCTTAAAGGGAAAGTTAAACTCAATTTGCCCTGTTGTTTTGGGGAAAGTGATAGGCAGCTTACCACCCGGATTATTATCGCCAAACAACGTTTCGGTTATTACCTGCCCGCTTTGCACACTCGGGAACCAGGCCTCTAAAATAGCCGGCACATATTTATTTTCCCAGTTGATGGTAAGCGGTTGCCCGTTTATCATCACCATAACCACGGGCTTACCGGTAGCCTGTAAAGCCTGTATCAGCTTTAATTGCCTGCCAGGAAGGTTTAAGCCTGTGCGCGATAAGCTTTCGCCTACCCTATCTACATCTTCGCCCACAACGGCTATAACCACATCCACGTTTTTGGCCTGGTTTACAGCGTTATCGATTTCTATTTGCTCCTGGTGAGTAAGCGGCGTTTCAATAATCTCGCTCTCGGGCCAGGTGGCATCTATCATATCGCATCCTTTGGCATATACAATTACACCATCGTTGCCCATATAATTGACCAAGCCGTCGTACACACTGGTAACCGGGTTATGCGAGGGGCCGTAACGGCTGATGGCATAATTGGTTTCTTTAGCCAATGGGCCGGTAACTAATATCCGGGGATATCTCTTTTTATCCAAAGGCAGCAAGCCGCCTTCATTTTTTAACAACACCATCGATTCGCGGTTCATTTTGAGCGACATGGCGGCATCATCGGCCGTATGTACAATTTTATCGGCAGCTTTTGGATCTTTAACGTAAGGGCTATCAAACAAACCCAGGCGGAATTTTACCCGCAATACATCCCCCACCCGCGAATCTATCACCTTCATCGAAATCTTGTTTTCTTTAATCAGCTCGCGCAGCGGCAAAATAAAGGTTTGCGGCATGGTAAAATTGGTGCGCACGTTAAGGCCTGCCTCAACCGCCTGCCTTACGGCTTCTTTATAATCGGCTGCTACATGGTGCTTGGAATAAAGGTATTCAACAGCTTCGCTATCACTCACTACATAACCATTAAAGCCAAATTGCTGGCGCAGTAATTGTGTTAAAAAGTAGTAACTACCGGTTACAGGCACGCCATCCCAATCATTGTAACTACTCATTACCCCCATAGGGTGCGCTTCCTGGATAACCCGGCGAAAAGGGTATAAATAAACCTGGTGCATTTCCCTTGGTGCCACATGCGGATCGGTACGCGCTGCACCATCGCGGCCACCTTTGGGTACACTGTATACCGCGAAGTGTTTAAGGGTTGAGGCAACACCTTCCTCCTGTATACCCAAAACCATTTGTTTGCCCATTTCGGCAATATGAAAGGGGTCTTCACCATAACACTCAACCACGCGGCCCCAGCGCTGGTCGCGGGCGGGGTCAAGTATGGGGGCATATACGTTGGTATAGCCCAAAGCTTTGGCTTCGCGGCCTACGGTTTGGCCTGCCTGGCGTACCAGTTGTTTGTCGAAAGTACTGCCAATGCTGATAGGCGCCGGTAAAGGTGTGGCGCGGTCATGATTCAGGCCATGGATCCCTTCGTTGGTAAAATCAACCGGGATACCCATTCGGGTTTCTTCCACAAACCATTTTTGCACGGTATTAATTGCCGAAGCATGTTTGCTAAAGGGAAACGAATATTGCGTAGGCGCATCATCCGTATGCGATGTAAGGTTATTTAGTTCTTCATCTATATTGGCTATGCCATCCTTCCAGATCTCGTTTTTCCAGTTGGCGACAGGCATTTCGTCTTTGAGTACCCGTTTATAACCGTATAAGGTAGCCATCTGGCATGTTTTTTCGTCAACGGTCATCTGGCTTAGTAAATCGGCAACGCGCTTATCAATGGTTTGAGATGGGTCTTCAAACACATCCATTTTACCATTTTTGTTAAAGTCTATCCAGCCTTTATGATAAATATTTTTTTGTTGTGCTGATGCTGATAAGGTAAGCCCGGCAGCCATTGCCGTTACCACGCAAATGCGCGGCAGGTAATACTTTTTTCTCATGTAGATGAATTGCGGTTTGTACTTCAAATATAGGAGAATATAGTAATGCCGGGAATATATCACCAAGCTGTTACAATTAGCTGAGAACAATGGTCTCAAGTGGCAAAAAAAGCCGAAACATGGATAAGACCGCGTGTTGTATTTACCATTAAAATTTGTAAATTAGCATTGCTAAACCACTCATATGTCTCCCAAGTTTGCAGTTCCTTTAATAACGCTATTCGTTATACTTACAGGCTTTAAAAGTGTAGTTCACGACGACGTTGTAAATTATTATGGCATTCCCACAGCCATCTCTTTCTACAAAACAGACTTCACATTATCATGGAGTTCGCATCCCAATGACACTTATTACAAGCAGGAATATTTACCCAAAGGTGATGTTGCTGATAGATTTAACGATATGTTGCTGATAGATTTCATTGTAACCGATTTACCCGCCAAGGATGCGGCGCGCGCACAGATAAACACCATCTACGAGCGAAAAAAGACAGATGCAGTTTGTAATTTCGAGGTTGTTAAAAGCCAGGATGGTAATGAATACATTCTTAATTTTATTATGAGCGAAGGCAACAATGATACATTAAGTCTTGTTGAATGGAGTGCCTACGATTATAAACCCTATACCGATAAAGCGGGTCACAAAGGTATACTGCTCGTTGGTATTAGTCATAGGGCATATGGCGACAATATTACACCTTTCTTAAGATCATTAAAAAAATACAAAGATGAACAGGTACATAATCTTGCTGTTTACCCAACGCCAGAAATTCAGCTTAAATAATTTCTCTATTATTTAACTATTACGCATCCGCCCTTTAAGGCTACTACAGTGCCTTCCTAAAAAACGCTACAGCCAAACTATCCACCTTCAGGTGTACAGCATGCCTGTTAACCGATGGGTCATCGGTAAATAACATGGGGGCTTCTTTTTTTACAGGGTCGATAGCCTCCGACAGCATTACATAATGCCCGGTTTTGCCGGGGTTAATGTACAGCTGCGATCCATTTATCAATTGGTGGTAATGAATGGCATTGGTTTTTACCGGCGCTATACTGTCGCTTTGCGAACCCACGATATAAACGGGACTGCTGATATTTTTTACCTGTTGCTTATTTACAAAACCCGGGCCCATGGCCGGCGAGATAGAGAGGAATGCTTTTATCCGTTTATCTTTCAACGGAGGATAATGTTTTGATGCGGCCAACAGGGCACTGTCATCCAGCGATTTTAAAAGGCCGGGATATTCGGGGATCTCGATTTCTTTACGGCCAGCGGTTTTATAATAATTGCGTAGTACTTCAAAATCAACTTCGCCGCCGGCAAGCGCTATTACCGTAAATCCGCCAAGTGAAAAGCCGGCCGCTCCTATCTTGTCAGCATCTATAACCTCTTTAAAATCCCGGTCGTTCAATAGCGAGGTTAATGCAAAACTAATGTCCTGCGGACGCTCCCAGGCCTTTAAAAACTCCAGCTTTATCTTGTTATCATAAGTATTGCCCCAATGGTCAACCGCGACCACAATAAAGCCGTTTTGTGCCAATGCTGCTGCCAGCCATTCCAGCGTTAACCGGCCGCCCCCTGTACCGTGCGATAGCATAATAACCGGCAACTTGCCCGCAGGCAGTTTTCCGTTACGCACGGTTTGCACACGGGTAAACGGCGAAAAGTATTTATCGGCCTGTTTTACCGAATCTGTAGTGGGATACCAAACCTCAGTTGTTACCGGGCGGTTACGCTTATCGTCTTTAAACTGAAAAGTACGCTGGCCAATATTAGTTTGTGCTAAAACGATATTTCCCGATAGTAAAAATATAAAGGCGGTTATAATTTGCTTGTACATAATATGGATGGTTTAATAGTACAAATCAAGTGCTTATCGTTGTCAAAAAGATTGACAATTGTCAATAAATCAAATTGGTCAGTGGTCATTAGTCATTGGTTTGGTTAAGTGTGCCAAACTCATGTGAGGGTAGCGTTAGTGTAACTCGTGGGGTAATCTGGTTTAAGCCTTTGGCTTAAGTTCAGCTGAAAGCTGAAACTATGCGACCCACGAGCTGGAAGCTCGCGGGAGCTTAGGCTTTAGTGGGCCGGTGGGCCTTCAGCCGGCTAAGCGTTTCCTGCGAGATGCCCAGGTAATCGGCCACTATTTTGTTAGGCAATCGCCTGATAATGTCTGGCCGGGTGTCCATCAGCACCTGGTAACGGGTTTTTGAATCCATGGTAATCAGGCTTTCTATCCGTTGGATGGATGCGATATAATCCTGCTCAAGCCCTATGCGGTACATGGTTTCCCAACCGGGAACCACCTTTAGCAGGAGATCCCTGTCGTGGCGGCTTAGCACCAGCAATTCTGATGCCTCCAGGCTTTGAATTGCAGCCAGGGACGGCGTGCCGTTGATAAAACTTGGGAAAGCGGTGCCCATATTGTTTTCAAATATCAAAAACCTGGTAGACTCATTCCCGCTGTCGTCAACCAGGAAAACCCGGAGACAGCCTTTGATCACAAAGTAAATATTTTTAGCTACACTGCCTTTTGGTACCAATATTTCGTTCCGCTTAGCATGTTTCAGCTTAAAGCAACGGTCAATCAATGCCTCGTGCCCGGCAGAAAGATCAATCTTACCAGAAAAGTATTGTTTTAAAACCGGGTGCATGTAGCTAACATAATAAATATTTAAGCGTAATCCCTTATCACCTTAAAACAATATTCCACATTGCTACAACAAACCTTTGTAAATACCACAGTTTTCGTCATCAAAGCAAACAAAAACTACCTCTTTAATACCGTCGTTCTCTGCCAGAAAATCCTGTACTGTTTTTATGGCGATGGTTGCCGCTTTCTTTTTAGGGAAATGGTAAATACCCGTACTGATATTAGGGAAAGCAATGGTTTCCACATGGTTTTCAGCAGCCAGTTTAAGGCTGTTTAAATAGGCGGAAGCCAGTAATCCATCCTCGCCCTTGCCTCCATTATTATAAACCGGTCCAACCGTGTGGATCACGTATTTAGCGGGAAGATTACCACCTGTAGTAATTACCGCCTCGCCGGTTTTGCAGCCGCCCTGTCGGTTACGAATCTGGATGCACTCTTCCAGTATGGCTTTGCCGCCCGCCCTGTGGATGGCGCCGTCAACTCCCCCGCCGCCCAGTAACGATGTGTTGGCAGCATTTACAATGGCATCGGCCTTAATTTTGGTAATATCGCCCTGTACCAGTTTTATTCGTTGGTTACTCATGGTAAAATAGTTTAGTCCTCAGCCGCCTCCTCGCCTTTGCTACCCAATTCAACAATATCACCTTGTTGAAACAGGATGGCCTTTAAAGTGGTGCGCCAAACGGGCTTTTTACGCAGCAAAAATTCCAAATCCATACCAAAATGTTTAAACTCCTCATGTTGGGCATTTTGCATAATGGCTTTGGCGTCGTTATCTGTTTCTACAGCTATCCGTTGCTCGTACCAGTTTATGGCCTCGGCCTCCTCGGTAAGCGAAACAATCATCCTTGCAAATGTGCGGGTTTCGGCCGACAATTCATTTACTGGTTCGTGGTATTGATCAAATGACATAATACTTTTTATTAATTAAAACACCGGAGTCGTTTTTTGTTTGAATGGATGTTTATTTAGGTGGTGTGAAAGGGGAAAGGTTAAAGGCGAAAGGTAGAAAGTGGTGAGTGGTGAAAAACTTTATTATTCGACGATGTATTTTATTTATTATTCAACCAGACAGTCCATTTTGAATTCTGACTTTTGAATTTATTTTGTAACCTCCACATAACCTTGCCCGTACTATTGTTTATAAACCAATTTTATGCAGCCTAAAGCTTTACTCAAACTGGCGTTAAGTTTATTACCTTTTTTAGGGTTTGCCCAGCCGCGTACCGCAACTTACACGGCAAATTTACACGGCCGGCAAATTAAACTTAAACTGGCTATTGGCTTCAGCGGCTCAAGCCAGATACAAATGGGCAGCGTAACCTATTATGCAAACAGCGGTCACGCCGATGCAAGCAACCACCTGATGTTCCAATCAAGATATATCCAAAAAATCGAATATTTTGTACTCGCCAACATCCAGGATTCATATGATAAATTACCGGAGGTTATTACCGGGAAATATTACCGTGGCCGAAATAGTGTTATCATAAAGTTTAAGCTGGATAAATAGCTCAATGCATTGTTTTAACGGGATACCGGGCTATTTGGGCCTTTGCCCCCCCCCGCCTCTCACTCATCGAAAACTATCATCTATTTAACCTGTAATACTTAATTTTGAAACAGGCTTGCATTCAGTAACGTCATGTTAAAAATCGCATCCTTTTGAGGCAACGATGCCTTCTTTATCTTTGTTTAAAACAGCAACTCCATTATCAAAGGTTACTATCCAAATGCTGTCGTAATCGTCATCCGGCCATTTTAAACCACTTTCTTTTACACCAAGCGCTCTTGCTATTGGTGCAATACCTCCGTGTTCCCAGGCAACAAGTACAACACCGTTACGACTTTTAAGATCTGCCGCCATGCCTAACGAATCGTTCTCGGTGCGGCTGCTGTTGATGGTTAAATTATATTTGGCCACAAGCGGTACAATAGTTTGGAACATGCGGGCATGTTTGGTAGCCTCGCCCAAACCAAGTGAAGGCACAAACACAAACGCCGGGATACCAAACTTTGCAGTTATTACAGCCGGTAGTTTTAACGACCGGTTTAAACCCTCGCAGGTAAGGTTATCGCCTTTAAGCGGCTTCTCGGCATGGCGTATGAAAATAATTTTCAAATCATTGGAAATTCCTTTTTGACCAAAGGCATTTAAGCAACAAGCGTTTATAGCAATAGTTGCCATAAATAAAATTTTAAAAAACTTCATTTTTTCAGTTTTAATCAATGATGAAGATGAGCTTGTAATTGGGGATTATTTTCTTTTATAAAAAGAAATAGTAGCTAAAGAACCGGGATAGTCCCTTACTTCGGTGTTGGTATAATACCCGGAGCCATCTGCAGCAAAACATACACCTTCGCCTTGTGGCTCGTTATTGAAGTAAGGGGCATATTGCGGTTTAGTGAGCAGCCCGGCAGTTATGGAAAGGCCCGCGGGCAACTTCCAGTACCATATAGACTCCTTGCTCCTCAGTAAAATTTCGGTACCATCGGCAGATATATCTCCGCCGGTAGCTTTGTTAAACAGCAACTTAACAACGGGAGTTAAAGTTGTTATCGCAATAGTATTTTGGGGGTACCTGGCCACATAAATTTTTGAAAGATTATTCTCTTTACTGGCAATATAAATATCTTTTGTTTTAAGGTCAATCATCAGTGTCTCTGCGTTACGGGAGCCGTCCGGATAACGCAATTCAATTTTATCTACATCATTTATATCCAAAGTAACCGGTAAAGTTTTTCCGGTTAAATCGGGTTCCGGGAAACGGTAGATCATTACCGTTTTATATTTCGCATCGTTATCGCCTATATCGGCAACGTATACGTAACTTTTACCTTCAACCGGCCCTGGCCCTACGGCTATATCTTCCCAATCGCGGTTGCTTTCCTGGGTTAAAGTGAGCGTTCCTTTATCGGCACCTGTTCCGTCGGTAAGGTAAACCTGGTTTGGGTTGCCGCTATCGTTATGAATATACAACAATCCGGGGGTTAACCTGCTTGCGGCAACGCCGGATATCTCTACAAGATCTGTCCGGAAAAGATGATTGGTTACCGGCACCGCGTTAAATAGCCTGGTAGTATCTAACGATGCGGGATCGTATGTTGGAGACGGGAATACAACCGGAGTGACCGGTGGCGTTGTTGCCACCGTATCTTTTACCGGCACAACACTGCTACCTGTTTTTTTACAGGCCGTTGCAATAATTATCAAAAAACAAAACAACCCACATTTAATGTATTTTGTTGTTTTATTTACATTAAATGGGGTTGTCATGCTGTTGATGATTATTGAAGTTAAGAATTAAGAATCAAGAATCAAGATAAGCGCAAAAGCAGCTAAACTTAAAAGTTAGCGACTTTGCGATATGTTATCTCTCTGACGCCGAAGTCTTACTACTTACTACTTGATACTTACTACTATTATTAATGCTGGTTGCCGGTACCATCAGTTTGGTAGCAGCCGATATCTTTACCCGGAGGAGTTATGCCGCTTGAACCAAAGTTAGGGTCAACGGGAACATTAGCAATAGCACTAAAGCCGGTGTAGCCCTTGCCTACTGCAGGGGAGCCAGCCTGAAGGCGGAAGTTAAATGCATCAACAGATGCCTGGTTTACAAAATTCAGGTTTGGAAGCGGATAGTTTACAAACATTGGGTTGTTTTGGCCTACCAATGTTGTACCGTCATATTTAAAACCAAAGGTGTAAGCGGCACCTAAAAATGCTTTCATATTAGGTATATCGGTAGCTTGTGGATGTGTTACAACAGCTTGTGCAATATTTGTTGGTACAAACTGATTAGCAATTGCCACGTTATCGGCATAATAGAAATTATAACCATAAGCGGTTTTAGTGATAGGGCCATCTGCGTGGCTTAAAGTATCGGCTAAATAAACTTTAGCAGTAACGTTGTTACCACCTGCAATACGTACCCCAAAATTGCAATCAACAATTAAGTTATTGTAGGCTAATGCCCTTGAATTATTTTCAACTTCAACAGATCCGGACCGTGCGCCGTACACACCGTGGTTTCGGAAACCACCGTTAACATAAGTATTATTGTACATGGCTATCTGGCATTGGATAGATCCTTTTGCCCCATCATTTGCCGATTTTGTTCCGTTGGTAGCACCACCAATAATCAGGTTATACGCCATGTTGCCCTGCGTACCGCCTTTGGCATTAAAACCATCGCCGCCAAGCCCGCCACATTTCTCCAAAGTATTCCTCATCATATTGACATGGCCACCATAAAAACGGACGGCATCATCAGGCGTACCATAAATCCATGAATCTTCTAAAATAAAATTTCCGTCTGGATTTTGCCAGTATATAGCATACTGATCGCCGGTTGACGGGCCGGTAAACGGAGGTGACTTTAAACCTGCGCCTGCAAAATCAAGGTGTGTCCACTTTATAACTAACAATTTGCAGGTAACATCGGCATAAATACCGCCCCATCCGCCTGCATAGGCAGAATCTGTTGCGGCTGTTGAGTTACCTGTAGTTTTGGTTCTGCGCGGATCAGTTATAGTAACCGGAGCGTCTTTGGTGCCTAAACTAACCAATGTGCCTTTTACAATAAAAGTAGCCGAGTTAGTTACTTTTACAGTAACCCCTTTTTGAATTAAAAGGGTATCTGTTGCATTAATGGTAACATCGCCAGATATGGTGTACGTTTTACCGGCAAGCATTGTGCCTTTGATTGAGCCGGATAGCGGCGCGGTATTGCTAACCGCTTGCCCTACTTGCAACAGCGGAACCGATATAACGGCGTTATCTTTACTTTTACTGCACGCTGCCAGTACCAATGCTGATAGGCAAACCAATGCATTTCTTAAATTTTTCATGATTAAATGGGTTATAGTAATTTATTGTTAAAATTTAAACCGGAAACCAACCAGGAACCTGGCGTAAAACTTGTCGTTTTCTACAGTTGCGTAATTAGGGCTATCCTGTATAGGCAGCTTATTATTACCGCTATAAGCTTTGTTTGATTGTTTTATTATTAATTTATAGGGCGTGTTTAGCAGGTTGTTAACTTTTACATATACAATGTAATGCTCGCTAAACTCCTTCTGGGCAGAAAAATCGAGGTTGATAGTTGGCCTTTCCCAGTTGTCAAGATCTTTATATAATGACAGGGTATTTATTCTTTCGCCCGTGTAAACCGCGGCAAGCTGCGCATCTAATTTGTGCTTACCATCTTTATACAGTAATGAAAAATTACCGACATGTGCCGATTGTCCCTGTAACGGACGCGATTGGTTTACCTCAATATTATGGAAACTGTTATCAGCTGGATCTACGTAAGTAAATTTCTTGGTAGAATTGATAACCGAATGGGTATAAGTATAGTTACCTGATACGCCAACATTGCCGAAGAATTTACGAAAAACAGCCTCCAGGCCATAATTATGGGCTGTTCCAAAATTATATGGGCTTAACGTAAGGTTGGCCGAAAAGTCTGTTTGCACCAGGGCGTATTCAATAGGGTTGGTAATTGTTTTATAAAATGCGCCCACCATAAACTGATCTAAACCGTTCGGAAAAACCTCGTACCTGAAATCGAAATTATCGATAACCGAGTGTTGCAAATGCGGGTTGCCTTGTATCGGGAAATTATCTGTAGCAAAGCCGGTATTATCCTGGTATGGGACCAGGTCTGAATATGCGGGGCGTAAAACCGATTTAAAATAAGATAACCTTAAAGCCTGGTTATTACTTAACGCATACTTAGTGTTCACGCTTGGCAAATAATCGGTATAAGTTATAGATGCCGATTTACCTGCTATAGTTGCCGGTAATGATGAATCATATGATTGTGATGTATGCTCGGCCCGTAACCCAAATAGAACGTCAAAACGGTCATTTATAAAATACTTTGCTTGCACATACCCTGCCTGAATGTTTTCCTGAAAAGTATAAACACCAGGATTACTAAATGCCGTGCCTAAAGCATCGGTATTGGGTATAAATTTAAATTGCGAAGCGGGGATAGAAACGTATTTCTGGTAAGTTGAATCGGCATCCGGAACCGGGCTCAGCTTATATTGATTATCGTAGTTATCCCTGTTTTTGTGCCTTGCCATACCACCAAATCCAATTTGTGTAGTATGATTGTTTATTTTGGTGCTATAATGCAAATTCAAATAACCCGATATATCCCTGTCTGTATTGCGGGTCCATTCACGTGTTTCTTTTTCTACAGAGACAGGCCCGTATGAGAGTGAGGTGGCTGTACCCGAGGCATTAGGGCTAATTTGCTGCGATGTATTGAACGCTGCATAATCTGGCAATTGTTGTTTGGCCTGCGAATAAACTAACGACCAATCTGTAGTGAAAAATGAAGCGAGTTTACTATTACCGTGCAATATCAGGCTGTAAATGCTTTGTAAATTTTGCCTGGTTTGGGTTTGGTTGTTGTTTTGAAAACCGCCTATATAACCGTTATAAGAATAGTTGCCCAAAAGAATATCGTTGGTTAACCGTACCCGGTCTTCGTTTAGTTGCAGGTAAGTACCAAAAAGGCTTACCGTATTATCTGCATTAAATTTATAGTCGATTGTCGAGATCAAGCCAAGCCTATTGGTTAACGAGGAGTATTTACGGGTTTGGTAATCGGGGAAAACCTGTGTCATCGTGGCATTGGGGCCCGCCGCCGGCCCTAATGTTGCATTTTGAACCAATACCGATGTATTGTTGCCCGCATAGGTATTTTGGTAAGTACCTGAAAATATTACACCGAGTTTTTTATTTAAAAATCTATCGCCTATCGTTAGGCTAAAATTGCTGTTGATAGGGGTCTTTTTTGTACCTGTTACCAGGTTATTGTAAGGGAAAGAAGAAACCGGCGCATAAACACCATTTCCCAAAATTTCGGCTGGCGATTGTTTATTTATTGATGATGTGTTGAAACTGTCAAATGGTCGTTTTGAAAATAGCTGACTATAACCTGCGCCAACATTTCCCTCTAACCTGAATTCGTCCGGCGCTGTTTTCATCACCATGTTGATAACACCTCCGGAGGCATCGCCTTCCATATCGGGAGTTAATGATTTTGAAATCTCAATCCGTTCAACCAAATCTGCGGGGAATATATCTAATGGTACATACCGGTTCTTGTTATCCGGGCTCGGAATTTTCACCCCGTTTATCAACGTTGTATTATAACGCTTATCCATCCCCCTGATAATGGCATACTGCCCGTCTCCTGTATTTCCCCGCTCGATAGAAACACCGGAAACACGTGCCAGCACGTTGGCAACAGTAATATCGGGTGATATGGCAATAGAATTGGCCGAAACTATGTTAACCAGGTTATCGGCCCGTTGCTCAGCCCTTTTGGCATACCTGTCCGATTCTTTATTGCCCTTTGCGGATATGGTTACGCCATTTAAGCTGGAAGTATTTGAAACAAGGGCGAAGTTTAGTTTTAAATTTTGATTGTCGGCAAGTGTTATAGTAGTATCAATTGATACATAACCAATGTATGAAACCTTTAATCTGTAAGTACCCGCTTTTAAATTACTCAATGCATATTTTCCATTAAGCATCGAAACTGTTTTAACCGGACCGGGTTGTAGTACCAATGTTGCGCCAACAAGTTGTTCGTTAACATTTTTATCAAAAACAGAGCCCGATATGGTAGAAGCATAAGAACCTGAGACGAAAAACATGAAGATCAATGCTGAATAAATCTGTTTCATTAACACGATATTTTCAGCAAAGAAACCCCATCAAATCTGTAGCAATTTTGAATTTTAAGTCTATTATCTATTAATTAACTCAATGGTTTCCATAAGTTAACAATGACCTAACTTCTTCATTAAAAACACACTTTTACCTAACAATAAGTAAACACACTTCTGAAGTAATTTAACATCAACTGAATATATTTTTCGGGGAAATGATGACAAAATTCCGGGGAATATCAAAATGGCTTATAGCAAAATCCATCAAAATAAATGCAATTGTATATCCATAATCAATTAATTCAACATCTTTGAATAATTATATGGGGCATACTTACATCTGGATAATTTCTTTTTTTGCCGTAACGGGCGTCATTATAAGGCCGTTTAAAATACCTGAGGTAGTTTGGGCCGTAGCAGGGGCTGTTTTGCTGGTTATTTTTAAACTGATATTACCTGACGATGGCTTAACGGGCATTGGCAAAGGCACTGATGTATACCTGTTTTTAACCGGCATGATGCTGCTTGCCGAAACCGCCCGCGAAGAAAAACTGTTTGACTGGCTGGCGGCTCACGCCACGCGGATGGCTCAAGGGTCGGCAAGCAGGCTTTTCCTGCTCATATACCTTGTTGGCGTGGTGGTTACCATATTTTTATCAAACGATGCCACTGCTGTTGTACTTACCCCCGCTGTGGCAGCCGCTGTAAGGGCTGCTAAGGTTGATAAGCCCCTACCCTACCTGTTTATTTGCGCGTTTATAGCCAATGCCGCCTCATTTGTATTGCCCATATCAAACCCGGCCAACCTGGTAATTTATGGAAGCCATATGCCACCGCTATTACATTGGCTGGCGCAATATACTTTGCCTTCTTTTTTTGCTATAACGGTTACTTATATCATGTTGCGCTTAACACAGCGCGAGGCTTTAAAAGCAAAAATTGAAACAGATATCACTATCCCGGTTTTGGCCCAGGGTGGCAAAACAGCCATCATTGGTATAGGTGCTACAGCCATTATTTTACTGATTGCATCAGCACTTGATATTCAATTGGGCCTGCCAACTGCCATAACAGGAATTTTAACATCGGCCATTGTAATTTTCAGGGCTAAAAAAAATCCGTGGATGGTGGTAAAAGGAGTTTCCTGGGCGGTGCTGCCCCTGGTTGCCGGGTTATTTATTATTGTAGAGGCGCTGGGCAAAACCGGTATTATAGAGCGTTTAACAACCCTGCTTCATGAAAATGCCGCACATTCAGTAAATGCGGCCGCCTGGGGTAGCGGCATCATTACCGCCTTTGCCTGTAACCTGATGAACAACCTGCCTGCCGGGTTAATAGCCGGCAACGTTGTACAGGGCAATGTACCCGAAATTATCAAAAGTTCGGTACTTATCGGCATCGACCTTGGGCCAAATCTATCGGTAACGGGCTCATTGGCAACTATCCTGTGGCTGGTTGCGCTACGCCGCGAAGGACTGGATGTAAGCTTTTGGACGTTTTTAAAGCTGGGGGCGTTGGTTATGACGGTTTCGTTGCTGTTTGCATTAGGGGCTTTGTGGATATAGTTACAACGGCTGTAAAATTATTACTGTGAAATATCACTTCACCTCATGTTTTTTTACACTGATAAAAACCAGTTTTGAGGTTGGCGTATTGCTTTTTTCGGCCACACTATCAATCGGGATCAGCACATTGGCTTCGGGGTAATAGGTTGCGGTGTTGCCTTCGGGGATGTTGTACGAAACCACCACAAACAGGCGGGCCACGCGCTCAACCCCGCCAAAGTTATTGTACAGGTCTACGTGCTCCCCTTCTTTGAAACCGGCTTTGGCAATGTCCCTCTCGTTCATGAATATCACCCGGCGCTCGTTGTGGATACCGCGGTAACGGTCGTTCAGTCCGTAAATGGTGGTATTAAACTGGTCATGGCTGCGGATGGTGGCCATCCGGTATTCCCCTGCGGCCATTTGGTGATTGGGCAAACCGGCAATATTAAAACCGATCTTATCACCATACTGCACACTTTTAAACTTACCCGCGCGTGGACCATTGGGCAGGTAAAACCCTCCGGGGAGGCGCACTTTTTGGTTATAGTCCTCAAAACCGGGAATCACTTTGGCAATTACATCGCGCACAGCATCATAGCTATTTGCATAGGTATCCCAGTGGACTACCGAGCGGCTGCCTAACGTGGCTTTGGCCAGGCGGCAAACAATCTGGTTCTCGTTCAGCAGATCTTTGGAAATGGGCTTAAGCATACCTTTTGACGTCTGGACCACACCCATGGAATTTTCGCAGCTAATAAACTGGGCTTCACCCCCAACCATGTCCTTATCACTTCTAGACAGGGTTGGCAATATCAACGCCTCATCGCCATGTACCAAATGGCTGCGGTTAAGCTTGGTTGATACATGTACCGACATTTCCAGCCTGCGCATAGCCTCAGCCGTGTAAGTGGTATCCGGCGTAGCCGACAGAAAGTTACCTCCCATGGCAAAAAAGACTTTAAGCTTCCCCCCGTGCATGGCTTGTATGGTTTCAACCACATCATAACCATGCCTGCGCGGAGGCTCAAAGCCAAAAACCTCTTTAAGCCTATCCAGTTGCCGGGGCTGCGGTTTATCAAATATCATCATGGTGCGGTTCCCCTGTACATTGCTATGCCCGCGTACCGGGCATAAGCCGGCGCCTGGCTTACCTATGGCGCCTTTCAGGATAGCAAGATTAACTATCTCCTTTACGGTATCAACCCCGTTTTTATGCTGTGTAACGCCCATTGCCCAGCAAATAATAATGCGGCTTTTGTTCTTCAGCATGTCGGCCGCCTGCTGAATCTGGACCAGGGGGATGCCAGCCTCATCGGCCAAATGGTTTATATCAAATTGATCGAGGTGATCCAGGAATGCTTCATAACCTTTAGTGCTGTTTTTTATAAATTCCTGATCAAACACCTTACCTGGGTTTTCCAGTTCGGCCTTGTACAACAGCTTTTCTATGGCTTTCAGCAGTGCCATATCGCCATTGATCTTTACCTGCAGGTACAAGTCGGCCAGGTGGGTGGTCATTCCCAGGAAACCTTTTACGGTTTGCGGGTTTTTAAATCCCATCAGCCCGGCCTCATGCAAGGGGTTTACTGCAATTATTTGGGATCCGTTCTTTTTGGCCTTTTCCAATGCGGTAAGCATCCTCGGGTGGTTGGTGCCCGGGTTTTGGCCTATGATGATGATAACATCTGTATCATAAAAATCATTAAGGGTAACTGTGCCCTTGCCTATACCAATCGACTCGGCCAAACCAACACCGGTTGATTCATGGCACATGTTTGAGCAATCGGGCAGGTTATTGGTACCATACTCCCTTACAAATAACTGGTAAGTAAAAGAAGCCTCGTTACTGGTGCGGCCAGAGGTATAAAACGCGGCTTCATTTGGTGAGGCAAGGCTATTGAGTTTACCGGCTATCTTTTTAAAAGCCTCGTCCCAGCTAATGGGTTGATAATGTGTTGCATCTTTTGGCAGGTACATGGGTTGGGCAATCCTCCCTTTTTTACCTATCTCGTAATCATTCAGTTTAGCCAGGTCGGCAACGGCATTTTGCGCGAAGAATTCGGCTGTGAGTTTTTTGGTAGTAGCTTCCTCTGCAAGGGCTTTTGCCCCGTTCTCGCAATACTCGGCAATGGGCGACCGGTCATCATCCGGATCGGGCCAGGCACAGCCGGAGCAGTCAAAGCCATCCTTTTTGTTCATTTTAAACAGGCCTTCCATGCCGCGCACAAAGCCCGACTCCTGCAAAATATCAACCAAAGCAACAGTTACCGCGGGGATGCCGGCTGCCCATACTTTTGGCTTACTGATTTTCAGGTTGAGCAGTTCTTCAGGGTTTTCTGCCGACGGCTGTTCTTTAGCATCTTTACTCATCACTTTTTATCGGCTAAAGGATTGGGGTAGTTGTCGCTCTGATCTTCGGCTACATTATCCAGGCAGGTAAAATCTTTTTCTACCAATAAGTGCAGGCTGCCATGTTTGCCTTCAAAACCAACCTTATCAGTTTCCGCAAGCTCTTTGATCACATCATTCGGTACAAACAGGATAATGGTATTTTCCCTGAATATCGACGACAGGTGATCATCCTCAACCGCTTTAATGGCATAGTATAGCTGCTGGCCACCAAAGTCAACTTCTTCCTGCATATGGCCTTCCTCCGCCAGTTGCGCTACATCGCTTTTGGTAAGCCTGTATCTTAATGAATTGCCTTTAATACGTATTTTCATAATTTGGTATCAATACGCGGTGTGCCGCGGTGTAAATATTAAAACGCTCATCGCGCAGGAAACCTATCAGGGTAATGTTAAATTCTTCGGCTAATTGTACGGCCAGGCTTGACGGAGCGCCTACAGCCGCAATAATATTAATGCCGGCCATAACCGCCTTTTGTACCAGCTCAAAACTTGCCCTGCCGCTTAAAAGCAATATGGTTTGCTGCAGGGGGAGCCAGCCATAACCAAGGGCCGCCCCTATCAATTTGTCAACCGCATTGTGCCTGCCTACGTCCTCCCGCAACAATAATAATTCGCCTTGCGTGGTGAATAAAGCCGATGCATGCAAACCGCCGGTATCAGCAAATACGCGCTGGTTCCTTTGTAAAATAAAGGGTAGCCGGTATAAAATCTCCGCAGCCACGGCATCATGATCTGCCACCAGGCCGGTAAAATTACTCACCGTGCGAATGGCGTCTATAGAGCCTTTGCCGCATACCCCGCAGCTTGATGTGGTATAAAAATTACGCCCGCTATTTTGCAGGAGTGGTACAACACCGGGATTTAAGGTAACCTGGATCACATTCTCCTTATTTTCGGCACAGGCAATAAAGCAATGAGCGGTTGATGTAATATCATCCGCATCTTTTATAATACCTTCTGTAAATAAAAAACCGTTTGCAAGTTCGGCATCGTGCCCCGGCGTACGCATAGTAACCGAAATATTCTGTACCTGCCGCTGCCCTTCTTTTCCGTACTCCAGCCTTATCTCTAAAGGTTCTTCAACAGCAAGCGCATCGGTTGCCCGGATGTTGGTTGCAGCTGTAACTTTAACAACAGGTATTTGATGTGTGGATTTGACGGCCATATGTAAATATACAATTTAGCACACAAGTTGTTTAGTCAGCCGCTTGGCTAAAGGGTGAGTTTTTGAATATCAATTATTTAAAATTCTATGGTATATTATATCTCATTTTGCCCTAATTTTGAGGGATGAAGATCAATGTGCTGGCATTTGGTGTAACAAAGGAGATATTCGGAAGTTCGCTGGTAAGTTTGGAATTAACAAATGACGCTACCATTTACAATTTAAAGTATGTACTTGAGCAGCAATATCCACGCTTAAAGCAATTGGCATCGTATATGGTTGCGGTAAATAACGAATATGCTTTACCCGGCGATACCATCCACGAACGCGACGAAATAGCCATTATTCCGCCGGTAAGCGGGGGATAGTTTTTGGGGACTTGGAGACTTTCGGACAAAGGACTTTTGGACAAAGGAGCAAGGATTTATTTCCTGTTTGCTTGTTCTTTCAATTCATATTCCTTCAGTCTTTTATCATAAAAAAATGAGTATCAGAAGAGCCACTTTAGCCGATCAGTCTGCTATATCAAACTTGCTAAATCAATTGGGCTATCCAGGCACGGAAGCTTTTTTAGCTAAAAACCTGGAACAAATGCTTGGCCAGCCACAATCGGAAGTTTTGGTTTATGAATTGGATGGGCAGGTTGCAGGCTTTATTGCTTTTGATTTTTTAACACAATTGGTAGTTAAAGGCAGTTTTGCAAGGATAAGTTGTTTTGCCGTGGACGAGAATGCCCGCAGCAAAGGAGTTGGAAAATTATTGGAGGAATATTTTACCAATTTGGCTACCGAAAAAAAATGCGACCGGATAGAGGTGCATTGCCATTCGCGCCGGGTTGGTGCGCATCGTTTTTATGAGCGCCAGGGTTACCATGAGTCGCCAAAGTATTTGATGAAATCGTTAATTGATTAAGCAATCCATGAACAATATACAAGTATTACTTTCTGCGGAAAGCCTGAATGCGCAATCCTGTATTGACTGGGTAATGTCGCCGGAATCTGGCGGGATAGATGTATTTATTGGTACAGTACGCAATGCCACCAAAGGCAAAGCGGTTTTAAAACTCGATTTTGAAGCTTATGCACCTATGGCGATAAGCGAAATGGAAAAGATAGCCAACAAAGTTTTTGACAAATGGCCGGTACAGAAAGTATTAATCCACCACCGTACAGGCGAGTTACAAATTGGCGAAATACCGGTGATCATAGCTGTATCTGCCGCCCACCGGGATGCGGCATTTGAGGCCTGCCGCTACATCATAGATACCCTTAAACAAACAGTACCCATCTGGAAAAAGGAGGCTTTTGAAGATGGCGAGGTATGGGTGGCAGCACATCCTTGATTAATTTCGGATTTGGGATTTACTATTTCGGATTTTATAAGTAAACGGACAGTATTTTACCCACAGGAAACATATCATCAGCCTATTCTGTATATAAACTCAACCCACCTTCCAGCGATAACACATCAGCCTCGGGAATTCTTTTCAGGATCAGCTTTACCGCTTCGGCGCTTCTTTTGCCGGTTGAGCAGTACAACACTTTAGTATTGGTACTGGTGAAGTATGGCATATCCTCTTCCAGCTCGTCTAAAGGAATATGCGTACCGCCAATATCATAGGCATCACGCTCCTGAATTGTACGTACGTCAATCAGTTCGATAGTATCATCTTCCTGCATGCGCCTTTTAAGTTCTTCTGCAGATATGGTTGAAAAAGTAATTGTAGCAGCCAAATGCCTGATATGTGTTTTGGTGATCAAGCCAATTTTAATGATGCGGCTCTGCATGCTTTGAGCATCAAAGATCAATACTTTACCGGCAAGCAGTTCGCCGGTTTTGGTGATGTATTTAATTACCTCGTTGGCCTGCATACTGCCAATAATACCTGCCAACGTAGGGATCACACCACCTTCTGTACAATTAGGGATCTGGGTGGCATCCACCTCGGGGAAAAGATCGCGGTAATTAGGCGACCTTTGCCCATCCTTATTAAGTACGTTCCATACAGCTACCTGGCCTTCAAACTGGTAAATGGCACCGTAAACCAAAGGTTTCCCACTTAAAACACAGGCATCATTTAATAAATAACGGGTTTCAAAGTTGTCGGTGCCATCAACTACAATATCGTACCGGTTTACTATATCTAAAACATTGGCCGAAGTTATCTTATCCCTGTGAGGTACCAGTTTTATACCCGGATTTTGTTTTTGCAAACGCTGGCAGGCAAGCGTGGTTTTTTCCTTTCCAATATCCTCAGGCGTATACAAAACCTGGCGGTGCAGGTTACTTACAGATACCACGTCAAAATCGGCGATGCCTATTGTACCAACTCCTGTTGATGTAAGGTACTGTGCTGCGGGGCAACCCAACCCTCCCGCTCCTACTATCAGTACTTTTGCCTGCTGCAATAGCTGCTGTATGGCTTCGCTGAAACCAGGCAGGGCAATTTGGCAGCTATATCTCAGATCATCGGTATCCATTAGCTTGTGGCTGTTTTTTGGTGTATAACCCGTTTTATTTTTTCCAGTTCATCCGGTGTGTTCACATTGGTTAACGCCTCCGGTTCCGGCGGGTTTAATAGTGTAATATCGGTATTGATGAGCACCTTACGCGGGCAAGAATATCCTTGCGCCAAATAGGACAATAACACAGGATAACTTTTCGGCTCCCAAATGGCAATAAGCGGTTCAGGAAAATCTGTTACCGGGCTGTGGTAGGCTGTAGCGACAGAAGAACTGTTACGCCAGGCTACCAAATTACGCAAGGTACCCTCATCCATCAAAGGCAGATCGCAGGCGATAACCAGCCAGGCGCTATCCGGTTTTTCCCGAAATGCCGATAATATCGCCCCAAAAGGGCCAAGCCCCGTAAAGGTGTCTTCCAGCGATGGGTATTGCTTATCTATTTCACCTTGCTGACCGGACCTGCAGGATATAAAAACTTCGTTGCAGAAAGGCTTTAACATATCGGCCATGTGGTAGCGCTGGGCTTTGCCATGCCAGTTTACGTTCCCTTTATCAAAACCCATACGCAGGCTTTGTCCGCCGGCCAACACCAATCCGTTTAGTACAGGCCTTACCTGTTGCAAATTGGTTTCAAAAAAAGCTATGATCCTTTCCCTGTCTGCTAATTTATAAATGGGGATCTGTTGCCAGTTTGGGATAGCCTCTTTTATAAAATCAAAAGGTTCGTCGCTGTAATCGGCTAATAAAAACAGTTGTACGTTGGTTAACTGTTCAACCCGTTTTTGTAGTGATGCCTTTTTATTAATATCGATAATAACAACCTGCGCATTTGCCTGCTGGTGGTTACCATTCACCAGTACCAGGTCGGCATTGGCAAATTGCTGTTTAAGCTGGTAAGGCATCAGCAGGTTTTGAAAATTAAATTGCTGATAATTTACCTGGTCGGTATAATCTACTATAGCACCACTTGCCAATCTGCCTGGTAACTGTGTAATATCATGATTGTGCGCAGTATCGGCATAAGCACATTTATAGCTTGCAGATAAAGCAGCTATTACATCATCGGCCAGTAATTTTATTACCGTACATGGCCCGCCAACAATTGCCCACTCGTTTCTTCCAAAATTCCCGGTGGAAGGCCTTGCCAGTTTGGCGTGTTTTTTATGCCTGCCTTCGGGGTTATGCTCTTTTAAAATCACGTTTACCTCCTGTTTTTGCTATCAGTTTGGTTTCTTTTATCACAATATCATGGCTCATGGCCTTGCACATATCATAAACGGTAAGCGCCGCTACAGACGCGCCTACAAGTGCTTCCATCTCGATACCCGTTTTGGCAGTAATGCTCGCCGTACATTCAATCACAATTTCCTGCTGCTCATTTACTTCAACTGTAACCTGGCAATTATCCATACCCAAAGGGTGACAAAGCGGAATCAGCTCGCCGGTTTTTTTGGCGGCCATGATGCCTGCAATTATCGCTGTTTGGAAAACAGGACCTTTTTTGCTGATCAGATCACCATCTGCCAGGTGCTGCAACACCTCATCGGGCAAAACAACAATGCTACGTGCCGTTGCGGTACGATGAGTTACCTGTTTTGCAGATACATCAACTATTGATGGGTTACCTTGTTTATCTATGTGGGTTAACATTATAATTTTATCTGAACTCGAATTAAACGAATTTTTAGAATTTAAGAATTGCTTTGCAAACGGTAATTTATAATTGCGGAAATAATTCAGTAAATTCTATAAATTCCTGAAATTCCGGTTCAGACAAACTTCCATATCCTAAACACCTCCCCCTGCTTAAAATCAACCCTTTCCATGGGTAATTCTAAAAAAGCTTCGGTATCTGCTAAGTTAGCAAAATCGCCCGAACCATTTCCTTCTACAGGCGATGCTATTAATTGTCCTTGTAAATTACTGTTCAGTTTCACCTGCAAATAGTATTGTAAAGGGGGCTGAAACTTAAAATCTTTAGCTAAAACAGCATAAACCGGCGATTGTTCGGCCAAACCGAGGGTTGCATTTAACCAGGTTAAAAAATACCGGTGCAGGCACATAAATGTGGCTACAGGGTTGCCGGGAAAGGCAAAAACCAGGGCTTTATCCTGGTACCTGCCAAACCAAAACGGCTTACCGGGGCGCTGTGCTACTTTATGAAAAATTTTCTCTGCCCGCAAATCTTCCAATGCCTGGGGGATATAATCAAACTTGCCCATAGAAATACCTCCGCTTAGCAGCAGCACATCGTAATTTAGCAGGCATTGTTGAATTTGGGCCTTTGTAATTTCAGGATCATCCGGAATATGCAGGATATCCGGCTGCAGGCCATATTGCTGCAAAACCGCTTTAACCGTGTAGCTATTTGATTTACGAATCTGGTAGGGCGAAGGTGTTTCATGCACATCTACCAGTTCATCGCCCGATGATATAATGATCACTTTGGGCATTTTTTTCACCAGCAAATGAGTTTTACCAACCGATGCAGCCAGGCTAATGATAGCCGGTGTAACCAATTGACCCGAAGCTGCCAATACCTCATGCTGTTTTTTGTCGGCGCCCTGGATATGGATATTTTGCCCTTGCTTAATCCCATCCACTTTAATACTGGCTAACCCCGCCCTCATCTCCAGGTCCTCGTAACGGATAACCGTATTGACCGACGATGGCAAAACCGCCCCGGTCATAATCTCGATACACTCGTTGCGATCGGTAATTTCAACAGGCACATCGCCCGCAGCCTGGGTGGCCTTTATATGGAACGTGCAGATGCCGTTTTCAACAGCCTGGTAATTAATGGCTATGCCATCCATAGTTACCCGGTTAAAGGGTGGCAGGTCGCGGTCAGCCTTTATTGGTTCGGCCAAAACTTTACCTAAAGCCTGTTCAAAGGGTACGGTTTCATCACCATAATCTTTTACCTGGGCAAGTATTAGTTTTTCAGCTTGTTCAACAGTTGTCATAGTTTTAGCTAAAAGCTAAAGGCAGAAAGCCTAAAGCGTTTTCGTTGATCTTATACTTCAAATGAAACACATGTCCACGCGTCATTGCGAGGTACGAAGCAATCTCAAACTATGCAGATCGGATTTGCAAAGCCACTCTGTAAGGTGTGGATTGCTTCGTACCTCGCAATGACGGTCTGTTTTTTTATTTTTAGCTTACAGCCTTAAGCTCATCACCCCCCGATAGATGCCATTGATTCGTGAAGCCCGGGGTGTACCACGCGCGATTTTTCGGCCTCCCAGCCATCTGCAGCGCGGTTGCCAAAAGCATCCAGCAAAACCGACCGTAATTCATCATCGCTGGCACCGTTGCGTATCAAATCCTTAATATTAAGCCCGCCATCGTCATATAAACAGGTTTTCAATTCGCCCTGCGGGGTAATCCTGATCCGGTTACAGGTACCACAAAACGTGCGCGAATAGGCTGCTATGATACCAATTGTACCTTTATGCCCCGGTATCTGGTAATTATATGATGTGGAGTAAGCCGCATCGGTTAGTTTCTGGATCTGTGGATATTTATTTTTAATCTCATCCAGGATGCGTACATAATCCCATTGCAAACCGGTATAAATATGCCCGTCGCCATTAAAAGGCATTTCCTCGATAAACCTTACACTTACGGGCAAGTCTTTGGTCATTTCAACCAATGGAATAATATCCTGCGTGTTTTTGCCGTCCATTACCACGGCATTTATTTTCACCTCGATATCATGGTGCAGCAAAGCCTCCAAAGCGGCCATAACATTAGCAAATTCATCGCGGCGGGTAATGGTAAAAAAACGATTAGCATCCAGCGTATCTAAACTAAGGTTTACAGATCGTATACCTATCTTTTTAAGTTCGGGCACATAAGGTGCAGTTAAAACCCCATTTGTGGTAATACTCAAATCCTGTAATCCATCCAGTTGCGAAATAGAGGTAAGCAGGGTCATAATATCCTTGCGTACAAATGGCTCGCCGCCTGTAATGCGGATTTTTTGGATGCCCATTTTTACCAGCAGGGAACAGGTGTGCAGCATTTCCTCGTAGCTCATCAGTTCCTTACGGGATAGCCAGTTGAGGCCATCCTCTGGCATACAATAAAAACAGCGCAGATTGCACCTGTCGGTCACCGCAAAGCGAAGGTAATTGATGTTTCGGCCGTGATTATCTATTAACAATTTATAAAATTTACAGTGTATACAATTTAATCAACAAATCTGTGGTTTTTAAGTTTAATGATCGTTAATGTAAAAATAAAAATTACAAATTTGAACATTGTGGTTTAAATGTACTTTTTTGTCTGTTATATAAACGATATTCAACAATCCCAATTCGTCAATTACTAAATTAACTTATACATACTTTACTAATATTGCCAATGAAAATTACAACATGTATAATCTTACTTATTAGCAGCTTAGCGTTTTCTTATAATAAAGATTTACATAAGGATAAAAAAAACTTTATAAAAAAAACAGACAAAAACGTTTCAGATGAGCCCGAGACCATTTCTATCATAAATTTAATTGCCTCACCAGAAAAATATGACAGAAAAAAAGTGAGGGTAATAGGATATTTAACGCTTTATTTTGAATCCTCTGTTTTGTATCTGCACAAAGTTGATTTTGATAATATGATAACCAAGAATGGCATTTGGGTTGACGTCCCACGCGCCGGATTAGATAGCTTGAAAAGCTACAATAAACATTACGTAATCATGGACGGAACCTTTGATAGTCAAAGGAAAGGGCACATGGACATGAATAGTGGCAATATTAAAAACATAACCAGGTTAGATTTGTGGCCCCCGAAGTAACAGAATAATTGTAAGAAAAAATAAACGTACTACCCATTGAAAGAACTTAAAGATATAATAACGGCATTTGACGCCGCACATAATGCCGGCAGGCAAACCGCGCTGGCTACGGTTGTACACGTAGAGGGTTCATCCTATCGCCGCGCCGGCGCCCGCATGCTCATTACCGAAGACGGGCAACTTACCGGCGCCATTAGCGGCGGCTGCCTGGAGGGCGACGCCCTGCGCAAGGCCCGCCTGGTGATGGCCCAAAACAAACCCATGCTGGTTACTTATGATACTACCGACGATGATGATGCCAAGTTTGGCGTTGGCCTGGGCTGCAATGGTATTATACACATTATGATTGAACCTATTTTTGCTGATAGGCAGGATAACCCCATAAAGCTATTTAAACAATTTTTGAACAAACGCGAACCTGTGGTGCTCATCACGCTGTTTACCATGAACGATAAGCAGGCACCGCAGCCCGGCACTTGTTTGTTACTAAATAAGGATGAAGAAATAACCGGCCAATTCCCCGATGACGCTATTAAGGATGCCCTGTTGCAAGATGCCAAACACGTTTTGGCCAATGGCAATTCGGTAACCAAAACTTATTTATATGGCGATAAATTTACCTGCTTTATTGAGCTGATGCAACCCGCCGTATCGCTGGTAATATTTGGTGCCGGCAATGATACCATACCGCTGGTACAGATAGCCGCTGCGCTGGGTTGGATAATTCACCTGGTAGATGGACGCGCCAACTACGCTGTTCCGGAGCGGTTCCCGCTGGCCGGCAAAATCACCATATCCAAACCGGAATACGCTTTACAACATGTAAAAATAGATGAGCGTACTGTAATTATTTTGATGACACACAACTATAATTACGATGCCTGCGTATTAAAGCAGCTACTGCCACTCAGCCCCTCCTACATCGGGGTGCTGGGACCAAAAAAACGGTTACAAAGAATGCTGGATGAGTTTGCTGGTGAAGGTATAACGGCTACCCCGCAACAATTGGAAAGCGTATTTGGGCCGGCGGGTTTGGATATAGGATCTGAAAATGCCGATGAAATTGCCCTCTCCATCATTGCCGAAATGCAGGCGGTGCTAAAGGGTAGGTCAGGAACATCATTACGTTATAAAACAAGTATCCATAACCATGTACCGCAGCAAATTGTACATCAATCTATGCCTTAAAAAAACTGAAGAAAACGAATGACGGGGATAATTATACTTGCTGCCGGCTCTTCAAGCCGCTTCGGATCGCCAAAACAGAACCTGGTTTACCAGGGCAAAACATTATTGCAACGCGCTATACAAACCGCTTTAACTTCGGCCTGCTGCGATTGCGCTGTAGTAGTATTGGGAGCCAACGAAGGCGAAATACGCCCCAACATATCCGATCAGCAAGTTAATATTGTTTATAACCCCGACTGGCAGGAAGGCATGGCTTCATCAATCCGCCTGGGAATAGCCCAGCTAATGTACTTAGAGCCACTGATTACGTCGGCAATCCTGATGCTTTGCGATCAGCCCTTTGTTGACCCGCTGCTACTTTATCAATTAACCGAACGCAAAACCGAGAATGATACAGGGATAATAGCCTGCGAATATAAAAACACACTGGGTGTGCCCGCTTTGTTTGATAAAAAGTATTTCGTCAAATTAATGAAGCTAACAGGCAGTGAAGGGGCAAAAACCATCATCAATGCCTACCCGGACGATGTTATGTCGGTACCGTTTGGCCTGGGTGCCATTGATATTGATACAATCGATGATTTTGAACGATTGAACCGGGAATGAGATGGTGAGTGGTGAGCGGTTAATTGTGAGTTTTTTTTAACGTTCACTCACCACTCCCTACTCACTACTAAAAACTACGCAGTAGCTACCAACCTGCTCACGCTGCGGTAAACATATTCGTTGTAAATATGCCTGCGGGCAAATCTTCCCGGCGAATCAGCATTAATCAGTTTTACATAAACCGCTTTAGGTACATCAAAGTACTCATATTCGTTACCATCCAAAAAGGCAATTTTTAATACCTGCGATTTGTATTCAAAGTCGGCAATGTTTGATAGCGTGGTAGTGGCGGTATATTCGGTTAATGATTGCGCACGGGTTTCGGGCGCTATACTTACCAAAAAGTGGTAAGCTTCAATAATGGTCTTGCTTTTTTCTTCCGCTTCAACCCTGCTTTCGTCCTGGAACTTATCCGGGTGCCAGGTTTTCATCATATTGCGGTAGTTTGATTTTAATTCCTGTAGTTCTGCAGCTTCGGTAACATTTAAAAGCTTCCTGTAGTCGACAATTTTTTTCATTCTATTATTTTTATTTTATCGTCGTTGAAGCTAAAAGCATGATAATTAAACGCTTTGTTTTCAAGAAAATAATGGCGCGAAGGTACACTTTTTACAGCACAATTTATAGTCCCGGCCGCGAAATGATTTAAGTTTGATTTGGGCTTAACAATTAAATCACATACGCCCTGCCCGCCAGGTTTGAAGAAAAGCTATGGAGCGCAGGTTTTCTGTTGGCAAAACTGGTCACCTGCGCGCCATAGCATCGATGTAAACTTTTGCACACAGGCCACAAAGGCATACAATTGCCAGACCATTGAGGGGAAAATTGTGCAGATAACTGGTCAATAATCGCCGAAACTTTACGCTGTAACATATTTTGACCTTATTCTGCAACTAACACCCCTATTCATCGATACATATTGCCATTTCGTCGGCACATTGCCCTACAAGGCACCAGTTTTGAACGTTGGTTTATACACTAAATAATACATTATGAAAAAGTTACTTTTATTTGCCGCTGCACTCAGCCTTTCGTTGTTCTCTTGTAAAAAGGACAGCAACAACAGTGCAGGCGGCACATCGCACGTAACAGTGAAGATGACCGATGCCCCTGGCGCTTTTGATGCCGTTATCCTGAATGTTAAAAGCGTAGTTGTAGTTACCGATAAAGGGGAAAATACACTTGATGTAAACGGCGGCCCGATAGACATCCTAAGGTTTAGGGCGGGTAAAGATACCGTGCTGGCTGCACAGGACATCCCGGCCGGCACTATCCAGCAAATAAGGCTGGTTTTAAACGACTCCGGCAACCGGGTAGTTGTAGCCGGCGTATCTCACGACCTGACCACGCCCAGCGGACAAACATCAGGCGTAAAGCTCAACGTACACGACAATTTAACTGCAGGCGTGGCCTACACCCTCCGTTTAGATTTTGACGCGGCACAGTCGATCGTATTAACCGGAAACGGCAAATACATACTAAAACCAGTGATAAGGGCAATACCACAAGCCGTTTCGGGAGCATTAAGCGGTGTAGTATCGCCTGCCGCGTCGTCCCCTAAAGTGTTTGCAATAACCGGCGCCGATACCGTTGGTACTGTGGCCGATGCTACGGGCAAATTCTACTTTTCGGGCCTGGCAGCAGGCACTTACAACGTACAGTTTGTACCGGTAAGCCCATATGTTACAAAAACCGTTACCGGGGTAACCGTGGTAAACGGTTCGGTGAAGGATATGGGTACAGTAACTATTACCCAGTAAGCGTAATTACTGTTCAACAAAAAAGCGGCTGTTCCTGTTGGGATAGCCGCTTTTTGCTGAATATGGTTTTAAGCATTAAGCCATTGCTTGTTAGTTTCCACTTTCTTGAAATAAATTACCTCTGGCAGTTTGCCAAACACAAATTCGGTAACACCACAAAGCCACATTTTTTGGTTAAGCTCTTCGCCGTTGTATTGGCCAAGCAGGTAAATGCCGCCGCCCACATGATCGCGATAATCTTCAATAAGTTGAAGCGGCGTTGCGTTTTCAAAAGGTTCTTCGGCCAGCTGCAGTTCTACTTCGCGGGCACCCTGGCCAACATAGTCAAGCATGATGTCGGCACCATCAACCATTTCCAGGTCGGCATGCATACCTTGCCAGTCGGGCAGGTTAATATACCAGCGGTTGGTGGGTTCTTTAATGAATTTGTAGGACGTAAGCATGAGGTAAAGTTAGTAATTACAGCTTAAATCTCATCGACCTTTTTCTACTCCCCAATCTCATCAGGAATATTACGAATCAGAAGGTTGGGTGATTACCTTGTATTTGGCTTACAATTGCGCAACGGCTGGTACATCCAACACTCCACCAAAGTCTTGATACTTGATACTATACTTCAATACACCAGCACCACATACCCCGATCGTACTGCGCTGCCATCCTTCAAATCAATAATGTAATAATAGGTGCCCGCAGGAAGGCGCCTGTTTTTATAGGTTCCATCCCACGGATGGGCGTAGCCGGTGGATGTGAAAAGCTTTTGGCCGTAGCGGTTAAATATATTTACAGTACAGGTGGCAAACTGATCTAAGTGCTGAATATTCCATACGTCATTTACACCATCGTGGTTAGGGCTGATGGCGTTGGGGATCACTACATCAAGCGGCAGCACTTTTATAATCAGGCTGTCGGTAGCCGTACATGTATTTTGGTTTTGCACCAGCAAGGTATATTTGGTTGTTTGATTTGGGGTTGCTATGGGGTTGAGTATGCCTGGGTTATCAAGCCCGGTGGCAGGGCTCCATTTCGTGTTCATTATATCGCCGGTTGCAGTGGCTTTCAACTGGATGGCATCGCCCTGGTGAATGGTTACGTTGGGGCCTGCATCAACTACAGGTTGCGGTAACAGCGTTGCTGTAAGTGCATTGCTTGTTGCTGTGGGTATAGTAAGGCACAGGTTGTGTGGGGTTACCTGGCAGGTTACTATATCGCCGGTTATAAGGCTGTTGGTAGTAAATATAAAGCTGTTGGTACCGGCGTCGGCGCCATTTACCTGCCATTTAAGCGTAGGCTCCCTGCCACCGTTAAGCACTCCTGCCTCAAAAGTGATAGAGTTGCCCTGGCAAACGTTGCCGGTTAACTGACTGATACTTATTGACGGCACTACCGGCGTAGTAAAGCTTACATTGATGCTGCCACCGCTACAACTGGCTACCCCATTTGTAGCCATTACGGTATAAGTTGTTGGCTGCATTGGGGCTACAGTGATGGATGGGGTGGTTTCGCCGGTTGACCATTTAAGGGCAACGGGTGTTTTCTCAACGGTGGCGCCAATGATGAACAGGCGTTGGCCGTTGCCGCCATGATCATTTACCACAATGCTGTCTATACGCGTTGGTGCAGGCATCTGGATGCGCACATTATCCAGCCGGTTTTGCCGGTTGGGCGATAACCACACGTTTGTAGTGCTGGTGTTATTGATTTGGTTGGTAAACTGGGCAGCGTTAAAGTCGCGGATGTCCTGGTCGCCTATGAGGTCTTTTTTGTACACCTCGGCACCATTGGCCCAAAAGCTTACGCTTACATACGACGCCGGGCCGGGTATGCCAAAATAGGTATTGGCCAGCAGGTTGATGGCCACAGCACCATCCTCGTTAACGGGAATAAAAAGTTTACGCGGATCGGGTCCGGTAGCGTTGCTTGCATTCCAGCCGGTAAAGGTATCACTCCATGGGTAAAGGATATAAGGGATACCATTGAATGTGACATTCCCCGTAGGACAGTTAACAAACTGGTGCCCAAAAGTATTGGTAGAGATGTTGAAATTGAACTGGTTTGAAAAATCGACCGGTTTGTATTTGGCATAGGCGGCGCCGGAAACATCGGCCTGGAGTACCATAGTGCTGCCAGGGCAAATAGCGGTATCATGCTGCACAATAACAGGCGGCGAAAGGATGGTCATGGTAAGGGCGTTGCTGTTGGCGATATTAAATGTACCGTTAGGCCCAGGGATACTTACCCTGCATTGCACTACATCAGCATTAACAAGTGTACTACTGGTAAATTTATTTTGATTGAATCCAACGTTAATTCCGTTTACCTGCCATTGGTAAACCGGTAATACGCCCACACCTGAGGCCACTGCTGTAAATGTAATAGGCTGCCCAACACAGCCGCTGGTTGGTTGCGAACCGATGGTAACCAACTGTGCATTACCTTTTGTATTAAATACCAATTGAAAGGTGCACAACAAAACCAACCAAAGACACTGCTTTGTAGGTAACCGCTGCTTAAATAATTGGGTTGACAATAAAGAGTTCATTGTTGGCTGGTGGAAATATACAGTTTAGATGTGAGATTTGAGATATGTGATTTGATATGAAAGGCCAGTTTGGCGCTCCCTGAAGTTAAGAACAATAGGCAGGTCGTCTTTCGGTCCTCCCAGTCGGGCAAAAAAAAGATCCGGTCAAATGACCGGATCTTTTCAAAATATCTAAAAATCGCAAGCTTATTTTATCACCGAAAACTTATACAGCGATTGAGTTTTATAAGTCTCGCCCGGCTTAAGTTCGGTTGATGGAAATTGCGGCTGGTTTGGCGAATCGGGGTAGTGCTGGGTTTCCATTGCAAACGAGGTACGAAATTCGTCCTTAATACCGCGTTTCATGGCGTTTTTGGCCTGCATAAAGTTACCACTATAAAACTGCATACCGGGCTCTTCGGTATAAACTTCCATTTTAATACCACTTTTATCACCGGTTACGGTAGCAATCGGGATTGTGATATCGTGTTTGTTAAGCACAAAATTATGATCGTAACCTTTGCCGTTTTTCAGCTGCTGATTATCGTCATTAATGCGTTTGCCAATAGTTTCTGGTTTGGTAAAATCAAACGGCGTACCTTTTACCAGCTCAATTTTACCTGTGGGGATTAAACCGGCATCAACCGGGGTATAATTATCCGCATCAATTTGTACCAAATGATTAAGGATAGTGCCACTCCCTTCGCCGTTCAGGTTAAAAAACGCGTGGTTGGTTAGGTTTACCACGGTTGTTTTATCGGTTTGGGCTTCGTAAACGCATTTAAATTCGTTGTTGTCGGTAAGGCTATAAACCACCTTTATGGTAAGATTGCCTGGGAAACCTTCTTCCATATCTTTTGACAGGTAGGTAAGCTCCAGGGTGGTCGAATCAATTTGTTTGGCATCCCAAACAACACTCTGATATCCGTTTTTACCGCCATGCAACGTATTTGGCGGATTATTGATAGATGATTGATAATCTTTACCATCAATTTTAAAATGACCTTTGGCAATCCGGTTACCAAAACGGCCTATGGTAGCGCCATAATAAGGTTCAGTTGATTTTTCAAAACCTTCTACACTTTCATAACCTAAAACTACATCAGTAAGTTTACCATTCTTATCGGGTACCAGAAGGCTTACTATACGCCCACCATAATTGGTAAAGGTAGCGGTAACGCCATTTTTGTTTTTAAGGGTGTAAAGATGAGTTTGTTTACCATTGATGGTTGATTCAAATGCAGCAGCGAATGATTTGGTGCTATCCGTTTTGGTGCTATCTGTCATACTGGTTTTTTGTTGGGTTGATGGTTGATTACAAGCTGCCAAAGATAGGCAGGCCGGTACCATAATTAATGATAGATTTTTAAATAAGTGATTCATAAATAGGTGTTGTATTGGTTGGTTTAAAAGTAATGTTTTTTACGCTCCTTTCGCTTTGTAATGAATTTCGCTTAGTGCACGCAGCTTTTCGGCAGCGTATTCTGCAGTAATATCGCGTTGCGGGTTGGCCAGCATCTCGTACCCAACCATAAACTTTTTCACGGTTGCCGATCGCAGCAATGGCGGATAAAAATGCATGTGCCAGTGCCAGTAAGGATGTTCGCCCATGTTAACCGGCGATTGGTGCATACCTGCCGAGTAAGGGAACGAGGTTTCGAACATGTTATCGTACCTCACGGTCAGCCTTTTAATGGCATCAGCAAGGGCGTCCTTTTCTTCATCTGTAAAATAAAGGATGCTGGTAACGTGCCTTTTGCTGATGATCATGGTTTCATAGGGCCAAACCGCCCAAAACGGTACCAGTACTACAAAATGATCGTTCTGAAAAATAACGCGTTCCTGGCGTTTAAGTTCAAGCGCCTGGTAATCGCCAAGCAGACTGCTGCCTTTTTGCTCAAAATGAGATTTTTGCTGCTGGGTTTCTTTAGCTACCTCAACCGGGATGCTGTTTTGCGCCCAGATTTGCCCGTGAGGATGGGGGTTGCTACAACCCATAATGTCGCCTTTGTTCTCAAATATTTGGATATGTTTTATCCAGGGGTATGATGCCAGGTTTTCAAATTCAGATTGCCAAACATCAACCACTTTACGAATCTCCGTAGTTTCCATTTGCGGCAATGTAAGGTCATGCCGGGGCGAAAAGCTAATCACACGGCAAATACCTTTTTGGCTGTTGGCTACCAATAGTTCATCATCGTTAAGGCCGCCATCGGGCGTATTTAGCAGTAACGATGAGTAGTCATTAGTAAAAACAAAGCTGCCTTTATAATCAGGATTTTCGCTGCCATCGGCACGCTTGTTGGTTGGGCAAAGATAACATTGGGGGTCGTAAGCCGGGCGGTCATTAGCCTGTGTGGCTTCTACCTTACCTTGCCACGGGCGTTTGGTACGGTGCGGTGATACTAGGATCCAATCGCCGGTTAAAATATTTAAACGACTGTGCGGATGCTCTTTAAGATCGAAATTATTAGTTTCCATTGTGTTATTTGTACAGGTTTTATTGGCTTAAGGCAATTGGTAATTGCGTTTGATTTTTCAAAAGTAGAAAAATAAATGTAAATACTACATTTAAAATAAAAAAGATTAAACGATCTATTGCCAGCTAACAGAAGCATAGGCCTTAAACCCGTCGATAAAACGTGTTACACAAAAAAGCGATGACCTGTAAGGTGCATCGCTTCCAAACTAATATTAAAAAATTATTTAGCTGCCAAAGCTTTTTTCTTAACTGTTGTAGCTGCCTTCGCCGTTTTAGTCGCGGCTGTTTTTTTAACCGCGGCAACGGCACCTTTGGCTTTGGCCGAGATCTTTTTTGCTTTTGTTTCGGCCAGGGCTTTTACATCGGCAGCTTCTTTTCTTGCCACGATGGTTTCATTTTTTGCTTTGGCAGTAATCTTTTTTGCTTTTTCACTCGCCTCGGCTTTTACCTCGACTACGGCAGTTTTCGCCTTATCGGCGGCTTCAGTTGCCTTTTTTGTTACATCAGCTTTTGCAGCCACAGCCTTTTTGGCGGTTGTTGCTTTTTTTGTGGTTACCTTTTCTTTAATATCTTCCAGTTTATCCGCTGCGGCTTCTTTTACGTCTTCGGCTGTATCTTTGGTACCTTCCCACAAATGTTCAATTGTTTCTTTAACCTTCTCAAAAAATCCCTTTTCTTCAGGTTCGGTTTTGTTAATACTCATGTTGTTTTTACAGTTAGATTGTTGCTTAACATAAAACAAATACTATTCCATGGTTATACTATCTAAGCAAATGGCCTTAATTTAAGTTTATTGTACTTTTTTAAGGTCATATTACAAGGTCATTTGACTCCGTGTTTAACACCGTGCACTCGTTGTTGTTATTTAAAAAATTGACGGCAGGCGTGTTATCATTATTATAAACCGTATTTTTGCCGGCTATATATAAAATATGAAGTTTCCGAAATTTGCCGACCTGATACTATTTGAGAACGATGATGTTATTGTAGTTAATAAACCGCCTTTTTTGAGTTCGCTCGACGAGCGTGAAGGTGGCGAGGTGAATTTATTGCGACTGGCCAAAGGATATTGGGAAGATGCACAAATTTGTCATCGACTGGATAAAGAAACTTCGGGGGCGCTTATTATTGCCAAAAACCCGGAAGCTTACCGGATGGTATCGATGCAATTTGAAAAACGGCAGGTAAAAAAGGTATACCATGCGATTATTGACGGCACCCATACTTTTGATAACTTACTGATTGACCTGCCGATATTAAACGTGGGCAAGGGCAACGTAACGATTAGCAGGCAGGAAGGCAAACGTGCCGAAACCTGGTTTCAATCACTAAAATACTTTAAGCATTATACATTGGTGGAGTGTCGCCCGGTTACAGGCCGCATGCATCAGATAAGGATTCACCTGGCTACACAAAGGGCTTCAATAGCCGGCGACGAAATGTACAAGGGTGAACCTGTATTTCTATCTAAGATAAAAAGGAAATATCATTTAGCGAAAGACCAGGAAGAATTACCTATCATGAAACGCTTTGCGCTGCATGCATACGAAGTTACATTCAAAATAACCCCCGGGACAGAAATCACCATACATGCCCCCTATCCCAAGGATTTTGAAACGCTGCTGAAACTGTTAGAAAAATTTGATAGTTAAGTTCTCTATTGTTATTAGCGTAATTGTAACTATTTACCTTGGGGTAGTTGTATCTTTAGCAACAACTAATCTTGGCGTGGTTGTATCTTTTTTTGCAGCAATAGACAATTCTTTTTTGGTTATACTTTTAGATACCGGAGCCGCATTTTCCTTTTTACAGGAAAAATAACCTGTGGCAATAATTGCCAAACATAAAAACGTAATTTTTTTCATAATTTAAAACTGTTGACAATAATAATCAAAATAAACATGTTAATCAAATAAATATCCAGAACAGTATCACCTATGATCAATCTTAACTCATCAACCGGCAATATTTCATTATAGTTAACCCAACAATCACCTCCCACTGATTTTGAGACTTATACATAACAATGTATCTTATTATATATTTCCTCATAAATAAATCATTATACGTTACCCCTCCCACAAAGGTTTAAACATTATTATAAATTCTTGACAATTACTCTTTTGATTGAGTTGCAAGTTTAATTTTATTTTTTGCAAGCGTATTTTTATCCTAAATTACCTGCACTTTGAAAACACTGCGCTTTACTATATTAATTTTATTGATTTGCTCATTCAAAGCGAGTCCTGCGCAAGTCAGCGCAAAAAAAGATAGCTTGGTTGATTACATTTTGCTGAAAAATCAGCAGAAACGCGAAGATAAAGTAATCAGGTACATCAAGTCATTCTTTCAAAATGCCCCTTTAAACCAACTGGTAGCTAAAAAAAAGGCCATAACCGACACCTTTGTACGGTATAATTTAGAACAGAGAGAGTCTATTTTATACTTCATGGAAAGTATATATCAAAGACGACTTGAAAAACTCCACGAATCACAAAATGCTTTAATAAAAGCTATTGACGAAGCTCACAAAAGCAGCAATCATTGGCTTCTTTTTAATTATTTTACGCATCTTGCATTTGTACAAACCGACGAAGGAAACGCCATTGGCGCAGTATCCAGTTATGGATTGGCTAAAAACGAGGTGAAAAATTTAAATGACCCTTATTTAGAGGCTGTGCTAAATGTCAATATTTCTGATATATATTATAAAAGCGGCCTGTATGGCCAATCGATATCCAACCTCAATCAGGCCCAACGGCTAATTGATGAAAATAAGATCAACCGGTTAAATCTTTTAAGCTTGATTACTTATAATAAAGCCGAAAATTATTTCAGAACCCAAAACTACGATTCATTAAAGGTTTGCCACCAAAAACTATTCGGCCCTAAAAACCGGACTTACAAATTACATACTTACCAAAAACGTACCGGGTATTATCTCTCTTTATTAAAACATGATTACAAAGGTGCTATAAAGCAAATTAATGAGTTATTGAAAGATAGCCTTTATGTAAAAGGCGACCTGGAGGGACTAATGCTTGCCGACGCCTATTTTAATGACGGACAAACAGATTCGGCCAGATACATGATTGAAAAACAGTTAAACCTGCCATCCCAAAGAAACCATCCGGAAATAAGATATCATCTTTATGAAGTACTTGGAAAGATAGCCGAACGCGACAATAATGAAAAACTTGCTGCCGACAATTTCAAACTGGCTTTGGGCGAGTTAAAACAAAACATTAATAACCTTTTGCAGGTGGGCGATAAATCATCACAGTTAAAAATAAATGAAGTACAGAGCTTGTATTATGTAAACTTACTAAGGTATGAACGCGAACGTTTATGGATGATATTCGCCATTGCCATTGCTGTTTTAGCGGTTGTTGTTGTAGCTATCTTTTACCGCAGCAGCAGGCAAAAACGCCATTACGAGCAGTTATTATTCGCAGCTAAAAAACAAGAGCTGGCCACAATAAACTCGCACGAAGTACGCAAACACCTATCAAACATATTGGGCCTGCTTGACCTGGTTAAGGACATTGAAACCAAAGAAGAGCTACTTAAAATACGCAAACATTTATTATACTCGGCCGAGGAACTGGACAAAAATGTTAAAAACGTTTCTGAAAAGTTAAGCGAAAAAGATTGATCTCGTAAACGGCCAACATAGGGCGAAATTTTTAGTTATTCCCGTTTACAATTCCCCGCTATTTTGCATTCTTTTTAAAATTCAGCACTCCCATAGGCGTAAAAATACTAAATCACTAAAAATACCGCCAATTAGATTAATTATTATGCATTTACAGTTAAAACGTGGTATTTGTTGAAAAAAATTATAAAAAAATCACAAATTCATGGTGATTTTTGTAAAAATAATTTAAATTCGCCTTGTTAATTGGCGAGATTAATACAAAAACTATCAATAGAACCCCAACTTTACAAATTAATTAAAAAATGGCAACTAAACTCGAGTACATTTGGCTTGATGGGTACAAACCAACACAAAGCCTGCGTAGCAAAACAAAAATCGTTAAGGATTTCAGCGGTAAAGTAGAAGATCTGGATAACTGGAGCTTTGACGGCTCATCAACTGAACAAGCACCAGGTGGTTCATCAGATTGTATCTTAAAACCAGTTTTTGTATGCCCGGATCCACAAAGAAAAAGCGCTTACCTTGTTATGTGCGAAGTTTTAGATTCAACAGGAAAACCTCATGAGTCAAATGGTCGCGCACTTATACAGGATGATGATAATGATTTCTGGTTTGGTTTTGAGCAGGAATACTTTTTATGGGATCCTAAAACCAACAAACCGCTTGGCTTCCCGGCTGGTGGTTATCCAGGCCCGCAAGGACCATACTATTGCTCTGTAGGCGCAAACAACGCTTACGGCCGCGAAATTGTTGAAGAGCACTTAGACGTGTGTTTGGAAGCCGGCTTAAATGTTGAAGGTATCAACGCCGAGGTAGCAGCAGGTCAGTGGGAATTCCAGATCTTCGCTAAAGGCGCTAAAGAAGCTGGCGACCAAATCTGGGTTGCACGTTATTTATTAGAAAGAATTGGTGAAAGCTATGGCGTATCTATCAACTGGCATTGCAAACCGCTTGGTCAGTTAGACTGGAACGGTTCTGGCATGCACGCTAACTTCTCAAACACTACCTTACGTACTGCAAACAGCAAAGCTACTTTCGAAGCTATCTGCGAGTCATTCCGCCCGGCTGTTTCTGAGTGTATCGCTGTATATGGTGCCGATAATGATCAGCGCTTAACCGGTAAACACGAAACTGCTTCTATTACCGACTTTAGCTATGGCGTATCAGATCGTGGTGCTTCTATCCGTATCCCACTTTATGCAGTTGAACACAACTGGAGTGGTTACCTGGAAGATCGTCGTCCTAACTCGGCTGCCGATCCATACAAAGTGGCTGCGGTGATTATTAAAACTGTAAAAACAGCTAAAGTTTAATCCCCCTTATATCATTAATTTCCCCTGGTTTTAAAAAGATCAGGGGATTTTTTTTGCCCCTATTGTTTTTGTTTGAGATACTGCAGATAATCGCCTTTGGTTATTTGAAACTTCCCTTCGAGCGGCCATTTATAAATATATACCCAACAGGCAACAATTCCATTTTCTGTCTCAATATTAGTCAGGCTCCTGGTATACTCATGAGGCTCAGGCTCACTTGGGCCTACTCCTTCATATTCATCAATAACAGATAAAATTTCAACAGCGTCATCCATCAAATAAATGCTGCCGTATACAAACAGATTACTATTTATATCATTAATTGCTGCCGGATATTCGCCTATATCATAAAGTCGCCCCCTGAATTTACCTTCGCCAACCAACCTACAATGTTGCTGTAAATAGGCGGCATAAGGGTTACCCTGGGCCAATAAAGTTCCATAAACAAATAAATACCGGTTAATTGCTGTCATTATAAAATTGCATAAAACAAAGGTAACAGCAAAATCGTATCAATACTTGTAAACACCAATAGCATTTTTTTATGTTTACATCGTAATGGCTATGTTACCCAACTAAAACCAGCCTTATAACTTATATACCATGAATACCAAACAGATTAAAACCTATATAGAAGAAAATAACATCCAGAAAATAAAATTCGCCTTTGCTGATATTGATGGCGTTTTACGCGGTAAAGTTATACATCCCAAAAAATTCATTGAGGGCCTGCAAAGCGGTTATGGTTTTTGCGATGTAGTTTTTGGATGGGACAGCAATGATGCCTGCTATGATAATGTGCAACTTACAGGCTGGCATACTGGCTACCCCGATAAGTTATGCCGCATTGATCTGAACACTTTAAGAAACGTTCCGTGGCAGGATAATATCCCCTTCTTTCTGGCCGACTACAGCAACCCTAATGGTAACGCCCTGCCGGCCTGCCCGCGTAGCCTGTTAAAAAAGATAGTTAACGAATGCGAAGGCCTTGGCTATCATGCCGAGTTTGCGCAGGAGTTTGAGTGGTTCAACTTCAGGGAAACACCGCAATCCATCAATGACAAAGGCTTTACCAATATTAATACCCTTACACCGGGAATGTTTGGTTATTCCATACTCCGTACATCACAAAACAGCGATTTTTATTACGACCTGTTTAACTTGCTTACACAATTTAATATACCCATAGAAGGCCTACATACCGAAACCGGCCCCGGCGTTTACGAGGCTGCCATTGCCCATGACGAGGTTTTGGCCGCGGCCGATAAGGCTGTGCTATTTAAAACAGCAGTTAAAGAGATTGCCAGTAAACATGGCATCATGGCTTCATTTATGGCCAAATGGAACGAAAACCTGCCAGGCTGCAGTGGTCACATACACCAAAGCCTATGGAGTAAGGATAAGGCCCACAACTTGTTTTATGACAATAACGATATACATAAAATGAGCGATATACATAAGCATTACCTTGCGGGGCAACTGCATTGCATGCAACACTTATTGCCTATGTACGCTCCTACAATTAACAGTTACAAACGACTTGTTGAGGGCGCCTGGGCGCCAACCACCATTACATGGGGGGTAGATAACCGCACCACAGCCCTGCGTGTTATTAATACCACGCCAGGTTATACCCGCCTGGAAACCCGCATACCGGGCTCAGATACAAATCCTTATTTGGCCATAGCGGCAGCATTGGCTTCTGGTTTGTACGGTATAAAAAACAAGCTGCCACTAAACATCGAACCTACCACAGGCAATGGCTATGAAGATAAACGCAACGGCGTATTAGCCAAAAACCTGTTTGATGCCGCCACAAATATGCAAAATTCGTCATTAGCCAAAGAGTTGTTTGGCGAGGGTTTTGTTGGCCATTTTACCCAAACACGGCTATGGGAGAATCGCCAATACGCAAAACATGTTACTGATTGGGAATTGAAGAGGTATTTTGAAGTGATATAGAGGTTTCTGAACTCGGATTAGGCGGATTTATAGATTTAACAGAATGTCAGGTTGCTTTTCAGAATTCCGTTAATTCTTGAATTCCACAAATTCCGGTTCAGACAAAGAACCTATTTATTCCATCACCGACAAAACATTATGCAAATCACATTCCTTATTCCATTTTATTATCTAATCTTTGTAGCCTAAATTATGTAAATGGACTTTTCTTTAATTGTTAAAAAAGCATGGGAAGGGTATGACGCGTCCAAAACTATCAAGTTTATTGAGGACATCAGCGCCATGGTATCTACCAACCATGTATACCGTATTACCTTTGATGACGACGATATCATTATTGCCAAGCTATCTTATTTTGGTAAGTTTGAGCACTTTAAAGAGGATCACCGCATCATCCAAACCTTAGCCAATAACCTGCTTTATCCTTTTGAAAATTTACTTGCACGCTCGTTACTTAAAAATAACAGGGTATATATTTATCATTATAAGCATGGCAAAACTGATGCCTGGGTGGTATTTTATAACCCAACGCGTATACTAAACCGCCTGCCGCGCCGCCTGGATGACAACCATATTAAAAAGCTTGGGCAACAAGTGGGTAAGTTTCATAAAGCCTGTTCGAGGGTTAAAAATGTACTTCCAAAATCCTCAAAAACTTTACGTACCGATATTTCGTCGTTGATGCACCAGTTGGAAACCAACGAGAAACAATTTGGCACTGCCATGCAGGCCGATTTTTTGAAGTATCATTGCGAAACTTTCATGAAAAACCGGTCGAAATACAACATGAGCTCTTTCGAGATTATCCCGGTTTTTATCGACTGGAACATCGGCAACTTTTCGGTAACCCCAAGCCTTGAATTGTATTCCCGCTGGGACTATGATTGGTTCAGGATGAGCTATCGAGTGCTTGATTTTTACTTTTTCAGCCGGGTGGTATCAGACATTGGCGACCGTACGGTATTTAGTTATGTGATTAACACTATGATGGAGGATAGATTCATCTTATTCCTGAAAGAATATCATAAAGTAAACCCGCTTACCGCCGACGAAATAAGATTTATGAAAGAAGCGTACCGCTTTTTTATCCTCAATTATGTAATTAAGGACGGCAAGCACTTTTTTAGCGAACAATATGCTCAAAAATTGCAAACCGAGGCATTTAATGTTTATTTACCATCGGTAGACAGGGATTTTGATGCGGAAAAAATCATCGAAGCGCTTAAATTAAAATAGGCTTTGAGTTAATATTTAAGCATATTGCAGCTTAATTAAAGCAAACGCAGGCATGAACAGGATAGACAACTTTAAATCTATAATAGACAGGTACAAAGTTGTTTTTTTTGACGCTTTTGGGGTTCTAAAAAACTATAAAGGGCTGCTGCCAGGCATCGAAAATACATTTGCCTACCTGGATCAGCAAAAGAAGGATTACTATATTGTTACCAACGATGCATCGCGCAGCCCGGCACAACTGGCAGAATCATATAATAACAAAGGCCTGCTTGCCATAACTCCGGATAAGATCATCTCATCGGGCATGCTTACTAAAGAGTATCTTGACCTGAAAGTGAATGATGGTATTGTGGCTTACCTGGGGACGCCAGATTCTGCACATTATATAGATAGCTCGGGGCTGCACACCCTGCCCGTAAGCCAGATTGATGCTTCGAATATTGATAAGGTAAATGCGCTGGTGTTTTTAGATGATGAGGGTTTTGATTGGTTTGAAGATTTAAATAAAACGGTAAACATATTACGCAAACGCACCATCCCGGCCATAGTTGCCAATACAGACCATGCGTATCCACTCAGCAAACACGACGTATCGATAGCCATCGGCGGAATTGCCCACATGATTGAAAAAATTGTTGGCAAGGAGTTTATCCGCTTTGGTAAACCAGACTCGCAGATGTTCATGTTTGCCTATGATTTGCTGCGCGACCAGGGACCAATCAGCAAAAAAGATATTGTAATGGTTGGCGACACCCTGCAAACCGATATTTTGGGTGGCAATAAGTTTGGCCTTGATACTGTACTGGTGTTGTCCGGCAACACCCAGGCGGTTGACGCCGAAAACCGTATAAATGCCACCGGTATTGTTCCTACCTACGTTTGTGATTCGGCTGTTATTGAGCATGGAGAATTAGCATTTTAAGTTTCACGCCATCCTTTGCTAAGCGTAGGAAGCAACAATATGCGAGTCCCTTCAAATCAACATGCCGCCCTTTTGGAGATACCCGGATGCTATTAAGTTATGCAATACCTCGTATAACAATAATGAATTTCGAATGTCCAACACCGAAGTTTTCCTTCATTATTCGAAATTGGACATTCAGTGTTCGATATTAAATCGACCTTAATTCCTCAACTTATGACATTGGGATGCGGCTCCGTACACCTGTAATTAATAAAATGAGCTACCGCTATAAACAGGCCCCCGGCCGGCACAATAATACCCTCCATTCGTCCACTCAAAAAAACATGTCCAAGCATAATAATTGCAAAGCCGGTTACTAATAAAATTACCGGCAATGGCCGCCTGTGGATGCGCAGGTAAGATAAGCCTATTGAGTATAAACCTATCATCAGCGCAAAAATGATCATCCCCCACTCCACCAGCGGCAACGCCAAAAAACTCAGGCCAATAAGTGGCAGGCCGGTAAAAACAAGCGGCACAACCGCACAATGAATAGCGCATAACGTAGATGCTGTTATACCAATCCTATCTATCCTTGCCGTAGTCTTATGGTGATTCATGTCACAAATATAAATAAATGCAACAAAATTGCATTTAAATTTGCATTATATTTGCCAATAACTTTAACATTGGTGTAACATATTATTAATAATCGCGTCAATAATTACCTTTGCAAACCATTTTCCTGATATAATTTTGACCCAGATTACGTTACATAGAATAAAAATTAACTGGCAAACCGCGTTTAATACGAGCTTAAAACGGGTAAGGCTTATTATTGGCACCATGCTTATTGTGGCGATAATTAATACGATGCCTTCTTTTTTTAAAGCTATTGAACAACGCCATGGCGTAGTGCTGCATGATTTGGTACTGGCAAATTTGCCTGCGCTTGACGTATCGATACCAATTTTTGCGCTAATATGGGGAATGGGTATCCTCATGACAATCAGGACACTTTACAAACCGGATATAGGCATAAGCTACCTTTGGACTATAATTTTCGTATGTATAGCCCGCTTTATAACATTAACCCTCGTCAACCTGGATCCGCCGGTGGGGCTTGTCCCCTTGATTGACCCGCTTACCGGATACTTTTACGGGCATGCCGCAATAACCAAAGACCTTTTCTTCTCGGGCCACACATCAACCCTCTTTTTAATTTATTTAAACCTCGAACGTAAAAACGATAAACGCATTGCACTTGCCGCCACTATCATTTTAATGTTCCTGCTGCTCATCCAGCATATTCACTATACCATGGATGTGCTGGCGGCCCCGGTTATTGTTTACTGCTGCCATCGTTTTACCAAAGCGCTGGGTTTTAAATAAGCGGACAATCATTTCAACTTCATTTTTTCAGAAAACACTAATGCAACTTTAATGCTTTACGTTTACCTTTTCAGATGCCCAGGTTATTAACCAGGTGCATGGTATCCTTTAAATCGAGGTAAAGCTTTTTAAAAATAACGAAGTTTTTTTTATACAATTCATGATTCTGCTGTTTAGGTCTTATAATGGTTTCACTATTCACATGAGTTAGTTCATCATAACTTTCGGGATACATTATTTGCATGGCGAGATAAACAGCCCCTACAGCAGATGCGTCTTCAGGTTGCAACACCACCAGTTTTTTGCCGGTAATATCAGCCAGTACCTGTGTCCAGGTGCCCGAACCTACAAAACCACCGCTTATATTAACCTGGGTAATAGCAACAGAGGCATCCTCAACCGTTTTAAGCACATCATATAAAGCGAAACAAACCCCTTCAAGCGCAGCCCTTAAAAAATGGGCCTGGGTATGGCCTGGCTTAATATTGAAGTATGCGCCGCTGGTTTTGGTGTCCCAAAGGGGAGCACGCTCGCCGTATAGATAAGGTAAAAATAAAAGGCCGTCGCTGCCGGCTGGTACTGTTTCAATGGTATTGAATAAAGCATCATAATCGGCACCTGTTAGATTATTTTTTTGTAAAAAGTTTTTCAGCAGCCAGTTTATCGCAATCCCACCGTTATTTACAGCTCCGCCGCACACATAAGTGTTTTGGTTAAGCAGGTAGTTAAAGGTCATGCCCTGGTAATTATAAACAGGCACCGGGCTGGTAATACGTACCGCCCCGCTTGTACCAATGGTGAGGGCCGCTACCCCCGGCCCTGTAGTATGGCTGCCCAGGTTTGCGCAGCAGCCATCGCTTGCACCTATAATAAATTTGGTATCAGCTGGTATGCCCAGCAAGTTTGCCGTAGCAGCGTCAAGATTGTCCTTATAATAAGTGGTATTCACTGGCTCTGATAATCTATCGGCAGTTATACCGGCAAGCTGGCAGGCTTCATTGCTCCATTGCAATTTTAAAATATCAAAAAGCCCTGTGGCCGAGGCGATAGAATAATCTATTTGGAAATCATTAAACAGTTTAAACCAGATAAACTCTTTTATCGATATAAACATATCTGCCTGCGCAAACAGACCGGAGTTATTTGCTTTCAGCCAAATGAGCTTGCATAAGGGCGACATGGCATGAATTGGCGTTCCTGTAATGCGGTATATCTCCTCCCCTTTTGGCGAGTTCCTTAAATCCTGGGCTATATTTTCGGCACGGGCATCGGCCCAGGTAATCATGGGTGCCAACGGCGTACCTGTTTTATCAACGGGGATAATGCTATGCATCGCGCTGCTAAAGCTAAACGCCTGCGGCGCATACCCTATTTTAACCACTATCTCCTGCACGCATTTTACAAAAGCATCCCAGATAATTAAGGGGTTCTGTTCGCTATAACCGGGTTCGGGAATATCAATTCCGTAATGCTGTTGGGTTACACCCAATGCCTGGCCCGTTAATGCCACAGCTACAGCCTTTGTGCTGCCGGTACCAATGTCAATACCTAATATATATTCCTGCATCATGTACCAGCCAAAATAGGATTTATCTTTGGGATGGCGGAAATAAAATGCAGGCTATCATATTTCTCATAAATTTGCCCTAATTTTCTGCCAAAAAATGAATTACAACCCACCCCAACTCCGGACCATTAAGGTGATCCGTTATGTTACGCCACTGCGCGAAGGCGGATCGTTGCCGGCTATCGCCGAAGGCGACGACGAGTTTTTATATGTACTTAAGTTCTGCGGGGCCGGCCAGGGCGTAAAGGCACTTATCGCCGAGCTTATTGGCGGGGAATTGGCCCGCCTGTTGGGCCTGAAAGTACCCGAACTGGTGTTTGCAAATCTTGATGAAGCCTTCGGCCGTTCCGAGGCCGACGAGGAGATCCAGGACCTGCTCAAATTCAGCGTAGGGCTTAATCTTGCTTTGCATTATTTGTCGGGCGCTATAACATACGACCCGGTTGTCAATACTTTGGATGCTAAACTGGCATCTAAAATAGTTTGGCTTGATTGCCTGCTCACTAACGTTGACCGTACCCCCCGCAACACCAATATGCTGATGTGGCACAAGGAACTTTGGCTTATTGACCACGGGGCGGCCCTCTATTTTCACCACTCGTGGAATAACTGGCAGGAATCGGCAAAAAGGCCGTTTGTGCAGGTAAAAGACCATGTACTGCTTCCGCAGGCATCTGAATTGGATGAGGTGGATGCCGAATTTAAGTCCATTGTAACATCTGAACGCATCTACAACATTGTGAATTTAATCCCCGACGACTGGCTTACCGATGAATCAGGAAACGGAACACCGGCCGAGCGCAGGGAAGTTTACGCGCAATTTTTATTAACCCGTATTGCATTATCGGCAATATTTGTAACCGAAGCTAAAAATGCCCGATCAGCTATTTGAGTATGCCGTAATACGCGTTGTACCCAGGGTAGAGCGCGAGGAATTTGTAAATATTGGCGTAATACTTTATTGCCCAAAACAGCAATTTTTAAAAGCAATTGTATCAATAGATGAAGCCCGGATAGCGACTTTTGCACCCGGCCTGGATATAGATTGCCTTAAAGATAACGTTAAATCGCTTGAAAAAATAGCCCATGGCGCTCCGGATGCCGGCCCCATTGCCAAACTGGATATAGCTTCGCGCTTTAGATGGCTTACTGCTACTCGTAGTACTGTGGTGCAATCGTCAAAGGTACATCCGGGTTTGTGCAAGGATGCAGAGGCAACCTTGTTGAGGCTATTTAACCAGTTAGTGGGCTAAAATCGCACAAATACAGCCAAAAAACAGTGGTGAATATCTACTGAAACAAACATGCAAAAAAGGGATGAACTTTACTCATTTAATTGATAAAACCCGGCAGCATTTTTAGCGTTTTAAATATCTAATTAAGCAATAATAAAAAATATTAACATCTTATTATAAGTTAGTTAAATAAATTTTACACATCTTTTGGTGTACCGTTGATGCACCTTTGAATACCTTTTGAGCACCTTACCAACACACTTACGGCACCCTCCCGATATCCTCCGGTGTACCAATTTATTCTTTACCCGCTTTTTGCGTGTGTATTGAATAAAACCGGATCTATGACTCTTTGTATGGGCTATTCAATTTCAATTAACTTCTACATAACGCTTCCTAAGGGCCATCGGCCCGGCACATATTGTAGCCCCGGGTTTTAACCCGGGGATGATTGGCCAAAGCACAACAAGAGTGCCATCGGCACGGCACATATTGGGGTGTAAATCCAGATATTTTCAATTTGTTCAAACGATGATATATACCTGTTGATAATATGGATCGAACCTACGGCTCTCAATGTTTTCGTCGTTTTTTTCCACGGGTTAAAACCCGTGGCTACAAGATTGGCCGAGGCTACGCCTCTAAGTCGTGTTGAACAAACCCCGATGTGTCAACAAAATATATCTTTAGAAACTGATCAGCAACCACATCGATGTTACCCATGCAAATCGTCATAGAACCACAAAACCGACCGGTCGAGATGTTTACCGGGCAACAAAAATTATTCTATCAACAAACCATTCTCAATAAAATCTTTAAAAACTGCCAGCGATTCATCATGAATATAACCACAACTATCAAGTAATAGCAAGTAGTAAAGTTTCCGTCAGCGTATCCCCGTCGGTGTATATCACACTGCCGTCTCTCATTTCATGAAAAGCAGTGTACCCATCATTCGTTTTCTCTAAGGCGCTTACTAACCATCCTATTAGTGATAATAATCTTAGGTAATGATAAGTAAGCTGAGACAAAGATAATCATCTCAAAATAAGGCACTTTAACGGATTGACAATGGGTAAATAAAGTTGTAAATTTAGATACTTTAACCCTTAATCATATTTCCCCATGAAAAAGTTATTATTAATTGTATCGGCAATCGCAATTTGCGTTTTAACAGTATTTGGTGTTAAGTCTGTTTTTGCAACGAGCCAGCCCTCAAACCAGTTATTCGATGTTGTAACAGTAGATGAGCCTAACGGACCGTTAGGTAGAATTAATAATTGTATAGTCAAACATGAAATTGAAGGATATCAGGTTGTGACTATGACCAATTACCTTTATAATGGTAAACTCACGGTACTTATCACTTTCGCTAAAAAATAAATTCGTAACTTATGTTGCATTAGAACGCCCTGTAACCCTATTACTACTAATGAGATGTTTGGTTTACGAGGTTAAGGATGTATTTATTTGCATCCTTCTTTCCCTATCTGCGACGAAAATATTAAGGGGCTTTTGCCCCTTTGTTTTTTTAGATAAAATTCCTAATCACGGTTAATTTTCTCCATTTGTTAAAATACCATTCGTCTACCTTTTTAAAGTGTTATAGTTTGCATAGTTCTAAGGGAGAATAGTTGTAACATTACTCCTTTATAGTTTAGGTGTTTGATCATATACATTCTTCAATAAATATAATCAAACACCTTCAGAAAACAATTTATCACCCTTTATTTAGCGGCAACTTTATCTTTTAACACAACCCAAGGGTAGTTAAATGTATAATCGCCTGATCCTAAATGTACTGTTGTGCCGTTTGCATCGTCACTGGCACCTGCCAGCGGTTTACCATCTTGTTTTACATCTTCGGAATGTGCCTGTGGCAGTGTTAGCCCTGCTGTGGTATTAGCAGGAATTTTAACATGGATGCGCATGATGCCATCTTTAACTTCCCACTCAGAAAGCAGCTGACCATACATGGTTTCAAAAGTTGCTTTGGCAAAGGTAAACTGGCGGCCGGGTTCGGGTTTCAATACTATATTCTTATAGCCCGGTTTACCAATTTGCAGGCCGGTAACATGCTGGTACATCCAATCGCCAACGGCACCGTACGAATAGTGATTAAAGGAGTTCATGCTTTTATCCTGGAAAGTACTGTCGGTTTTAATACCATCCCAACGCTCCCAAATGGTAGTAGCACCCATTTTTACAGGGTATAGCCATGATGGATACGTTTTTTGCAATAACAGGTCATAAGCCACATTGGTATACCCATTTTGCGATAACACCTGGCACAGGTAAGGCGTACCTAAAAACCCGGTTGAAAGGTGGTTGTTCCGGCTGCGTACATCCTCAACAAGGTAAGCCGCTGCCCTGCTTTTTAAACTATCGGGCACCAGGTTAAATTTCAATGCCAGCACATAGCCTGTTTGCGAATCGGCAAAAATGCGCCCTGTGGGGGTCATATAATTATGGATGAATGCCTTTTTCACACTTTCAAACACATCATTGTATTTCTTTTCGTCGGCGGTGTTGCCTATAGCACCCGCGGCCTGGCTAAGTAATTTTGCCGAATACGCATAAAAAGCCGTAGCAATCATATCAGGGTTGGTATAACCGTTTGGCTCCGAAAAATCATAGATGCCGGGACGGTAAAACAACCAATCACCAAAAACACTACCTCCCCGCCAAATGTAATTATCGCCCGCTTTTTTGATGATCTTATCAACATACGCTTTCATGCTGGGATATTGGGTTTGCAAAATGCGTTTATCTGCATAAACCTGGTACATTGTCCAGGGAACAATAACGGCCACATCGCCCCAGCCTGCCGATGTGGCACGGTTAGTTTGTAAAACATCTGGCACCACAAAAGGCACTCCGCCATCCGGGAACTGGTCGGCTGCTACATCTTTCATCCATTTGGCAAAAAATGGCCCTACATTCATGTTAAATGCTGCCGTGCGCGAAAAAACCTGTGCGTCGCCTGTCCAGCCCAATCGTTCATCGCGCTGCGGGCAATCTGTAGGAATATCTAAAAAATTACCTTTTTGCCCCCACTGAATATTGTGCTGTAACTTGTTAATCATGGTATCTGAACAGGTAAACTGCCCGGTAACAGCCATATCTGAGTGTATTACAACAGCCGTAAAACTCTCCGGCTTAATCTCGCCCGGGAAACCTTCTACAGCAATATATCTAAAACCCATAAACGTAAAGTGCGGCTCAAATATTTCCACGCCATCGCCCTTAAGCGTATAGTTAATAGTTGCCGTGGCATTGCGCAGGTTGGCTGTATAAAACTCACCAAACTTATCCAACACTTCGGCATGCCTTATGGTAACTGTTTTTCCTGCGGGCCCACTCACTTTCATCCTTATCCAGCCGGTCATATCCTGGCCAAAATCAATAATTTGGGTTCCTTTAGGGCTTTTAAAAATCGCTATGGGCTTCAGTTCGGCAATTTGGTGTACAGGCACACTTTGTACCCCAACCAATGTGGCTTTTGTGATATTGTTAACAACATCAACCGGCAACCATGCTGCATCATCAAACCCTTTCTTATTCCAGCCGGTTATTTCTTTACGGGCATCATAATTTTCACCATCGTAAATGCCGTTAAGCGTTACCGGCCCGTTTTGGGTACCTTTCCATGAGCCATCTGAGTTTATATTCTCGATAGTCCCATCGGCATAAGTTATTTGTAACTGGCATAACAAGGCAAGGTTTTTACCCCAGAAACCCCAGCTGTTCATGTAAGCTATCGTGCCTTTAAACCAGCCGTCGCCAATCATGGCACCAATTACGTTATCGCCGGGCTGCAGCATCGTGGTAACATCATAAACCTGATATTGCAGGCGTTTTTTATACTCGGTCCAGCCGGGTGTAAGTACCTGGTTACCTATTTTGCGGCCGTTAAGATATAACTCATACACCCCGTGGGCGGTAGCATAAACCCGGGCCGATATCACTTTTTTAGATGCCGAAAATTGCTTGCGTAACATAACTGCAGGCATTTTGCGTGAGCTATCCTGCTTGGGTTGCACCCAACTGGCCGTCCAGTCGGCGGCGTTAAACAATCCTGTTTCAAAATAAGCGGGTTTGCTCCAGGCAGATGTATTGCCGTGGTTATCCCATACTTTTACCCGCCAATAGTAGCGTGTCGCCGATTTTAGCGCAACTCCATTATAAGTAACAAATACCGATGAATCGGATGCTACCTTGCCCGTATTCCAAACAGTTTTGGACGACGAGAATGATGCCTCAGTAGCAACAACAATAGTATAGGCTTGCTGTAAAGTATTCCTTTGCGCGGTATTAATTTTCCAGCTCAACCGCGGATGGCTGATATCGATACCTATCGGGTTGGTTAAATATTCGGCGGTCAGGCTTTCAACAACAGGTTTTTGCGCCATGCAAATCGCCGGCAAAACAGCAAATAAAAAAAGTAAAATACGTTTCATGATTTATGATTGGTTACCAATGATATCATTCGCGTGCGGCAATGGCAACCCCGTCTGTCTTTTGTCTCTCCCCTAATTAATCGTTTTAGCATAATCGAGGGCGTCCTGGAATGTACGCACTTCTATTTCGTCCTGGTGCTGCTTAAGGTAAAGCAATAATTGTTTGTGTGCTGCAGCCGGTGTAGTTATATAATCGCCGCCGATACCATGAAACATAAAAACCCCTAACCCACCGCTTTGTTGTGTCTTTTTAACAAAAGCAACCAATTCATCGCCCGTAACACCGCCATGTATGCCCCAGGCCGGTACCTGCATGGGGTCAATCTTTTTAAAATCGGTTATTACGGCATCGGCGCCGCCGCCAATACGTGCGTATTTGACGATGCCGGCGGCACCCAGCGAATCGGCGTATTTTACGCCGCCAACAGCTATTTCGGTACAGGGGTAGGCATACGTGCGCGTACCTGTTTTTCCGTCAACGGCAAACAGCAGGTTATTCATTTCGGCAACTTCGCGCTTGATCATAAATACCGAATAGTTGGCCGAATTATTTGCAGGATTGGCTTTTACCGAATTGGTTAAACAGGGATGATATAGCGAGTGGTTAGCCAATTCGTGCCCATTTAAAGCTACCTGCCGCCAGCGTGGGATGGTTGCCTGGGTTATATATCCCGTCAGGAAAAACGTACCCTTAAATCCTAACGAATCGAGTTGTGGCAGCGCTATATCCAACTGTGACGGCAAAGCATCATCATAGGTAAGCACTATGATAGCTTTTTTATGAGTTTGAGCCAAGGCGGTAAAATTGAGCAATACTAAAAGCAGGGTTATTTTTTTCATAAACGCAGGTTTAAAACCTGTACTAATATAGACTAACGCATGATTTTTTTGGCGATGGAAAACGAATAAAATAAATTAAACTTTATTAAATGCTACTGACATAGGGCTGTCACAAGCTGGTTGTTACTTTGAGTTATAATCAAAAACAAAAACGCTATGAATATTATCCCAATGTTTTTAAAGGAATTGGAGCAGGAAACCCAAACCACCCGTAAAATGCTCGAAATTGTGCCAACCGACAAATTTCAATGGCAGCCACACCCGAAAAGTATGACCATTGAAGACCTTACTGTTCATATTGTGGATTTGCCAAACTGGCTTGCATTAGCGGTGTACACCGATGGATTAAATTTTGCCGCAGAACCTTACAATCCACCTAAAGCCGAAAACACTACTGAACTGTTAGATTTGCTGGAACAATCGGTAGCTAAAGGCAAAGAAGCCCTGCAAAACATAACCGAAGAAGAACTGCTGAAACCCTGGACACTAAGCAATGGCGATGTGATATTGCAAAACTATAACAAAGCCGAAGTAATCAGAGTTGCCTTTTGCCAGCTTGTACATCATCGCGCCCAGTTAGGTGTTTACCTGCGCCTGCTAAACATTCCGATACCCGGCAGCTACGGCCCCAGCGCCGACGAACTGAGCGGAGAGTATCAACGCGAAGTAGCAAGTACCATTTAGTAGTAAGTAGTAAGTATCAAGACAGCTGCGAAAATTGGTTAATCCGAAAGTTAAAAAATCTTGATACTTACTACTTACTACTAAACAAAAACGATTGTCCTTTATTTAGAACAATCGTCTTTTACATGTCTTGCTGTGTGGATACTAATTCCTATACTTTGATAATTTCCCTTCGTTTATTTCTTCAAGGAAACCGTTCTCGTTAATTGCGTACCGGGCATAGGTTGTATCGGTATCAATTTTATATTTTGTAACAGAATTTGATTTTTTGCGTGTTTTAGAGCGCAAAATGAAGATAACGACTGTGAAACAGATTACGGCAAGCAGTGCAGTGATTTGGAAAAATATAAAAGGCATAACGTTGAAAATAAATTGTTTAATACGCACATCTAAAACTGTGATAAAAACTTAACGGTTTATAATTTTAGCTGTAATCGTTGCCTATACATAGCTAAATATGTGCCAACATTTTATTAACGTTTATGCTTAGAAGAATGTTACAATTTGAGGGCAAAAAATTGAGGGATATGGAGCCTGTAGACAGAAAACTTGCGAAGTTTTAAAAACTTCGCAAGTTTAATAAAATGAGTATGGGAAAGTGAGGCTTATAAGCCATAAAACGAAATAGCGTTGCCTCCCCAAAATTGTTCCTGCTCGGTGGCAGATAGCTTAGCAACATAGTTTTGCATTACCTGCATGGTACCCTCGTAACCGCCTGCCAGCAGGCAAACCGGCCAATCGGAACCGAACATGACACGGGCCGGGCCAAATGCCTTGAATATTACATCAAGGTATGGGGTAAAATCATCAACCTTCCAGTTAGCCCAATCGGCTTCGGTTAGCATTCCCGAAATTTTGCAGGATACATTTTCATGTTTGGCCAGCGCTTCGATATCCTTTTGCCAGTCGCCTATTTTTTTATCCCTGATGTGAGGCTTGGCCAAATGATCGACCACAAACTTTTTATTGGGAAAATTGCCTACCAATTGATTAGCAAAAGGCAGATGCCGGGGAAATATCAGAATGTCATAGGTATAGCCATGCTTTTCGAGCGTGGCTATGCCTTTTTGAAATGCAGGCTGCAACATGTATTCATCATCAGGCTCTGATTGCAAAACATGCCGGAAACCTTTCAGCTTATCGTAGCTTTTATATTGCAGCAATTGGTCTTCAAGGTCATCAGCTTGCAGGTTTACCCAGCCTACTACGCCTTTTACAAACGGGTTTGCGGCTGCGTGATCCAGCAAAAACATGGTTTCATCGTCGGTTTGGCTTGCCTGTACAGATACACACCCATCTATGCCGTAGTGTTGTAAAACGGGCAACAGATCAACCGGCAAAAAATCACGTTTTATAGCCAGCATCTGGTCGTTAATCCAACTATCCCTCACGGGGTCAAAAATCCAGAAATGCTGGTGCGAATCTATTTTAAGCATATGCTACCACGTTTTGTTTTTGCTCACCAAGGCCGTCAATACCCAATTCAATAACGTCGCCAGGTTTAAGGTAAACCGGCGGTTTCATACCCAGGCCAACACCCGCCGGTGTACCTGTTGATATAATATCGCCGGGCAACAAGGTCATGAACTGACTTGTATAGGAAATAATGTGCGGCAGGTTAAATATAAAGTTTGATGTGGTACCGTACTGCATAATTTCGCCGTTCACTTTTAACCATAAGTGCAGGTTGTGCGGATCTTCAATTTCATCGGCAGTCGCCAAAAACGGACCAAACGGCGCAAAGGTATCACAGCCTTTACCCTTATCCCAGGTACCGTTACGCTCCAGTTGAAACTCCCGTTCAGATACATCATTATGTAATACGTAACCGGCAACGTAGCTCATGGCATCAGCTTCATCAACATAGGATGCTTTTTTGCCGATAACTACAGCAAGTTCAACCTCCCAATCGGTTTTGACCGAATTTTTGGGGATCACTACATTATCATTAGGACCAACAATGGCCGAGGTAGCTTTCATAAAAATTACCGGCTCGGGCGGCAGCGGTGCATTAGTTTCATGCGCATGGTCGGCATAATTTAAACCGATGCATATGATTTTTGACGGGCGCGCGAAGGGGCTGCCCAAACGTGCATCATCGGCAACCTGGGGCAGTTCAGCATCTTTTATAAATGCTGCTAAACGTGCAAGGCCATCGGTTTCAAAAAACTGTTCGGTATAATCTTCGCCAAAAGCCGATGTGTCGTATTTTTTATTATTAAGGATAACACCTGTTTTCTCTTTGCCGTGTTCGCCAAATCTAATAAGCTTCATTGTATCTTGTTGTTATGGTTATGTTTAATTATTAAGCGTGATAAAACCGCCATCGATAGGATAATCGGTACCGGTGATAAACCCGGCCTCATCTGAGCATAGATAAAGTGCCAATGCTGCCACCTCTTCTGATTTGCCCATCCGGCCAATCGGCTGGCTTTTGGAGAGTTTTTCAAAGATCTCGGCTTCCTGCCCTGCATAATTTTTGGCGATAAAGCCATCTACAAAAGGCGTATGGATACGTGCCGGAGAAATGCAGTTACAGCGGATATTATCGTGCAAAAAATCACGGGCCACAGACAGCGTCATGGCGTGTATAGCCCCTTTACTCATAGAGTAAGCAAACCTATCGGTAATACCAACGCTGGCCGCTATCGAGGCTGTATTAAGGATAACCCCGCCCCCGTTTGCCTTTAGCATAGGGATAACGGCGTACAGGCAATTATAAGCACCTTTTACATTTACGTTAAATACTTTTTCAAAATCGGCAGTGCTGGTGGTATCGGCGCGGCCAATGTGGGCAATGCCTGCGTTATTTATTAAAATATCAATAACGCCGATGTTTGTAAAAGAATCAACCACTTGTTGCTGGTTGCTTACATCGCAGGCATAGCCTTTAGCCTTGCCACCGGCGGCCTCTATTTCGGCAACTGTATCAGCCGCTGCTTTATCATTTAATTCGATGATGTGCACAGTAGCGCCCTGCTGCGCAAAAAGTATCGACATTGCCCTGCCAATCCCGCTGCCACCGCCGGTAATTACTGCTGATTTATTGGTTAGTTTGAACATAATAATTTTCTATTTTGTCATCCTGAGGACCGAAGCATCTATTAGTAAACTTTGCATATTGAATATGCATATTGCAGAATAGATGCTTCGTTCCTCAGCATGACAGGTTGTTAAATATCCTTTTCAAAGCCCTCTCCTTTGGAGAGGGTTGGGTAAGGCTCTTTATAACGACACTCCCCTCTTCCACGGTATAAAATCGTCCTGGCCAAGCTTTACCGATTTGGGTTCTATTTCGCCATTGGCAACTTGTATTACATAATTCAGAATCCGCTCGCCGGCCTGTTGTATGGTTTCTTCACCCTCGATGATAGTACCGCAGTTAATATCGATAATATCGGGCATTCGCTCAAACATTACCGTATTGGTTGATAGTTTAATAACAGGTGTAATGGGGTTACCTGTAGGCGTACCCAAACCAGTGGTGAATAACACAATGTTTGCGCCCGATCCAACTTCGGCCGTAGTACTTTCCACATCGCTGCCGGGCGTACATAATAGGTTTAACCCCGGCCTTGTTACTTTTTCAGGATAATCCAACACAGCGGTTACCGGCGATGTGCCGCCTTTTTTGGCAGCCCCGGCCGATTTAATAGCATCGGTGATCAAACCGTCGCGGATATTACCTGGCGATGGGTTGGCATAAAAGCCCGATCCATCTGCCTCGGCGCGGGCGTTGTATGTAGTCATTAACTGCATAAAGCGGTTGGCGGTTTCCACATCGGCACAGCGGTCGCTCAATTCCTGTTCTACCCCGCAAAGCTCTGGAAATTCGGCCAGGATTACCGAGCCGCCCATGGTAACCAGCAAATCTGATACATAACCCAAAGCCGGATTGGCAGAAATGCCCGAAAAACCATCGGATCCGCCACACTCCATGCCGATGCACAGTTTTGAAAGCGGCGCGGGCTCGCGCTGGGTTTGGTTGGCCTGTACCAGGCCGGCAAAGGTTTGTTTAAGGGCTTGTTTAAGCAATTCGCTTTCGGTACCCACTTTTTGCTGTTCCAATATCACCATTGGTTTACTGAACGCGGGATCGCGTTTGGCAATCTCGGCCTGCAAAATGCTTACCTGCGCATGCTGACAGCCAAGGCTCAGCACCGTTGCCCCGGCAACGTTTGGATGGGTAATGTAACCGGCAATCAATCCGCATAAAGCATCCGAATCATCCTTGGTACCCCCACAGCCCATGCTATGGTTTAGGAACTTGATGCCATCAATATTTTTAAACAGGCGTTTTGAATTGGGTTTATCAGCACTTAACTGAATATCGGCATTCAAAATCTCTTCAACCGATTTACCTGCCTGGTAAAGCTCCATTAACTGCTCCACATCACCTTCGTAGCTTTTGGCTTTTTTATAGCCAAGCTTATCAACCAAAGCCTCCTTTAAAACCTGGATGTTGCGGTTTTCGCAAAATACCAGTGGTACTACTATCCAGTAATTTGCAGTACCTACCGACCCATCGGCACGGTGATAGCCGTTAAATGTTTTGCCCGCGAAATTTGAGGCATCGGGCTGGTGCCAGCTAAGTTTGCGCTCGCCTAAGTGAAAGCCCTCTGATGCATGGTGTACATTGGCCGTAGTAAGCAAGCCACCTTTTGGTATAGTTACCGTAGCCTTGCCCACCAACACACCATACATATAAATTTCTGCACCTTGTGCCAATTTGTTAATAGCAAATTTGTGCTTGGCGGCCACACGGTCAACCAGCGGAAAGTTTTCGCCCTCAAAATTAATTATTGTACCGGCTTCGAGGTTTTGAAGCGCGACCAGCACGTTATCATGTGGGTGAATCCTTAAAAATATTTCTTTTTGCGACATATTTTTTATTCATGGATCATGGATCATAGTTCATAGTTCCCGGCAGCTTTTTTTTCACCATGAACCATGAACTATCAACCATGAACTTTTAGTTAAGCGACAATTCAATAACCGGTATCTCATACGGCGGTTTAGCTGGCATGGTAACCTCCAAATCATCAGATCCTGATATTTTGTATAACAACTCCGAATGATCATTTAAAAACTGCGCGTACTTAATTTTACCGGCGTAACCAGGCAGTATCAGCTTGCCCCCGGGGTAATCAAACAATTGTACATAAAGTTTCTTTGTTGCCTTATTGTAAGTAAGTTTTGTTCCCTCGGGTATTTTATAAGTATCTGGGGCGTAAGTACAGTTGTAAATTGATTTATCGTTGGCATGCATCCAGTGTGCCAAACTGTCCAACGCGTTTGTGGCACGGTAGTCAAATTCGCCGCGGGCTGTTGGGCCTACGTTAAGGATAAGGTTACCGCCATTACTTACCGATGTTATCAGCAAATCCAATAACTGGCGGTGGGTTTTCCATGTATTTTCATCGCGATAGTATCCCCATGAGCCCGAAAATGTTTGGCAGGTTTCCCATGTTTTGCCACGGTATTTGGCCAGTTCGGCTGTACTTACCTGTTCCGGTGTTTCAAAATCGGCGCCATCTTTATATTCTTCCAGATTAAGGCGGTTATCTACTATAATGCCAGGTTGCAATTTCCTGATCAGTTTTAGCAGTTCAACAGATCCCCACTCGTCTTTACCCTTGCCATGCCCATCACCACGCGGGAAAGAAAAATCGAGCCAAAGGATATCAATTTTACCATAGTTGGTTAGCAACTCTGTTATCTGGTTGCGCATATATTGGCGGTATTTGGCCATATCGCGGTTTTTATTCAGTTTGGCATAACTGGCGTCGCTTTTATCTTTTGGCGATTGCGGGTGAATTTCATCAATAGTATAATCGGGGTGGTGCCAATCTAACAACGAATAATAGAAGCCAACTTTAAGCCCCTGTGCGCGGAAAGCGTTTACATACTCGCGTACCAAATCGCGTTTGGCCTGGGTATTAGGCGCTTTATAATCGGTATATTTTGAATCGAAAAGACAAAACCCTTCATGATGTTTAGTGGTGAGTACCGCGTACTTCATACCGGCAGCTTTGGCCTGTTTAGCCCATTTCTGAGGGTCAAAATAATCGGGGTTAAACTGGTCGAAATATTTCTGATAGCCGGCGTTGTCAATCTTCTCGTTATGCTTTACCCATTCGTGCCTTGCCGCGCCCGAGTATAATCCCCAGTGAATAAACATGCCAAAGCGACTGTCTTTCCACCATTCCATCCGTTTTTCTTTTTGGGCATCCGTTTCGGTGCCAATTGTTTTTTGTTGTGCCGAAGCCGATAAAACGGCTACCAGCATCACCAGCATAGATAATTGAAGTTTTTTGAACATGAGGTTTATAATTTAGTTGACAGGTTATTTATAGCTGAAATATTTTATCCATTAAAACCCATTTTTCGCCTTTTTGGGCCCCTTTAACAGCCTGCTGATATTTCCACATCAGGTTTTCCCATTCCAGCACTTTTGGATTAGCAGCATCGGCAGCCGACTTTTTTTCGAAACTGAAAGTATCGTCGGTTTCCATGATCATAAACAGGCGCACATCAAAACGGTAAATTTCCATGTTGGTGATGCCGTAATCGGTAATACTTTGATGAATCTCGGGCCAGATAGCCTGGTGGTATTTTTCGTATTCGGCAATCAGCTTGGCATCGTCAACCAAATCAAGCGTTAAACAATAGCGGTGGGCCATAAATAGATTTAAAAAGTAGTATATCGGTTATACAAAGAAATAAAGTTTACAGGTAAATAGTTGGTATAAAATGGTTAAAACATTCAGCTTTTTTGGCATATACAGAGCAGCCCCCTCTCTAAATCCGGTACAGGAGATTTTACCTGACTATTTGTTAAAATCCTATCTAATGGGAAGGATTTAGCCGGAGTTTAATCATTACGCTGTTCTTACCATGCATTCAGTCCTTTGTGGCAAGGGGAGAGATAGCTAAAAAAAAGACGAAGATCAAAAGTCTCCCTACCGGGGAGATATAGAGGGGGCTTACGAATTCTTAATAAACTCCTTCTGGTACATCAGCGGGCTTTTGCCGGTCACCAGCTTAAAATGTTTGTGAAAGGTTGAAAAGTTATTGAACCCGCTATCGTAACATAGCTGTTTAATGTTCAACTTATCTTCTATCAGTAATTTACAGGCGTGGCCAACTTTTATTTCGATGATAAACTGCGAGAAGGTTTTGCGGGTTTTTGATTTAAAGTACCGGCAAAACGAGTTGGAACTTACACCCGCTATCTCGGCAATCTCATCCAGGTAAATCTTTTTCCTGAAATTCTGCATCGAATATTCATAAATATTGTTTAGCCGGTCGTTCTCTGAATCATTATGATCGTATTTAAAACCAATGGAAGCCATGTAACTCGATGCCGCGCTGGTGGCAATAGCATTTAGTGCCTTTAGCAGCATGATAATCCTCTCGGCGCCATCGGTACCTGGCATGGCTGCCATCTGGGCGGCTACTTTTTCTTTTGCTGCCCCGGTAATCTGCAACCCGCGTTTTGATTTTTCGAACAATACTTTGATCAATTTATTCTCTGGCAATTGCAAAAATTGCTCGCCCCAAAAGTTTTCGCAAAAGTGTACTACAAAAACCTCTACCCCTTTATTTTCAGCGGAGTTAAAATACAAATCGTCAAAACGCCAGTAGTGCGGCAGGTTGGGGCCAACCAACACCATGTCGCCCGATTTGAATTGTTTAATACTATCGCCAATAAACTGTGTACCGCTGCCTTTCTTCAGGTAAATCAGTTCCAGTTCGGGGTGGCAATGCCAGCGGTTGTTAATATCGGGCAATACATCGTGCCGCACACTAAACGAGTGTGCAGGGCCCGAAGAAACTTTTAGTAACTGCGGTTTCATTCAGCTTATTTTACAATTGATGCGATAAATATAGCCAATAATTGTAAAAATAGCTGATTGTCGCACTTTTTTTACGCCACTAAAAAAACGACACGTCACATTTTCTTTTAAGTGATATATTTTTATATCTTGCTGCCAGATTAAATCCAATTATTTCCTAATGAAACCTTATTACAAACTGCTGCTTCCGGCATTAATATTGCCTTTATTTTCTGTTGCGCAAAGCAATTACAAACCAGGTTATGTTGTTACGCTTAAAGGCGATACTTTACGCGGCTTCATCAACATTAAAGAATGGGCTGTTAACCCACGAAAGGTTAGTTTTAAAACATCGACAAATGATACTCCCCCCCGCTACCTTGGTGTTAGTGATATCACTTCGTTTGCAGCTACAAATTCAGAAGCATATCAAAGATATATTGGCTTACTAAACGTCGATCCAACCAAAATATCCAGCCTTTCAAACGGCCGAAACACGGATACCAAAACTGATTCGGTGTTTTTAAAGATCATCCAAAAAGGAGCCAATATTACTTTATTTGAATATGCCGACGATTTAAAGAATCATTACTTTGTTAGCGGAAGTGGCGATGCTCAGCCAACGGAACTGGTTTACAGGGTTTATAAGAATGATGGAAAAACCATAAACGAAGATGCATATAAACAACAACTATTCCTGTTATCGGAAAAGTACAACGGCTCCAACAACACCAAAACCATTATTGAAAAGGCCGACTATAATGCGGATGACCTAATCGAAATAGCACGATTTATCAATAAAACTAATGCGAAACAAGACGCAACATTAACCGATGGCAGTAAAAGCACCCAATTTTTTGCTTCGGCGGGTGTAAACTTTGGCAACATTACATCAGGCATCGACGCATTTAAAGAATTTGACAGCAAATCAGCCTCATCAATATTCCCGCGCATTGCTGTCGGAATAAATGTATTGGCTAACCCCAGTACCGGAAAACTGATATTCAGGGCGCAGCTTGCTTATACCAGTAATAAGTTTAAAGGAAATCAAACCGGCGGCTCTACTTATTCGCTAACTCAAAATAATATATCGCTGATACCACAAATCCTGTATAATTTTTACAATACAAATGACTTTAAATTTTACGCCGCTGCCGGTGCCGCATTTAATATATCAGCTTACAGTGGTAACAAATATACCTATTCAGGTGCAGGTAAAACAACCGTTACAGATGGCTATCTGTTACAATCAAATTGGATATCATACCCCATAAATATCGGTGCGGTGATTGGTAAAAAATTCGACATCACAGCAGGATATATACCGAATGCGATCTTTACCAAGGATAACACAAATTACATGCAGGTAAGTGCTGTTCAAATAGCCTTAAACTACTATTTTAATTAAAAACTAAACCTCTATCGCAATGAAAACTTTATTTTCAATAGCAGCAGCATTAACGTTGCTACCTGCTTTAACGTTTGCGCAAAGCAATTATAAGCCAGGCTACATTGTTACCCTAAAGGGTGATACTTTACGCGGTGAAATAAACCAGAAAGAATGGTTTGGCAACCCCAAAAGCATCGAATTTAAAAGCACTGCAGGCGTTAAAAACTATACGGTAAATGATATAAGCTATTTTGAATTGCTTAATTCATCTATTTATCAGCGGTACTCCGGCGAGATCAGTATGGATGAAACCAATACTTCAAAATTGCAAACAGGAGTTGATTCAACCAGAAAGCAGGATGTGGTATTTTTAAGGGTGGAGCAAAATGGCCCAAATGTAACCTTGTATTCATACATTGATGCCAAAAAGACGAGGTTTTTTATTGGCGATAACAAAACCAGCCAGGTTAAGGAACTTGTTTACCGGATTTATTATTTGCCAGATCACGGCGTACAAACCCGGAGCGAAAATATTTACATACCGCAACTGTATGACCTGGCTATTAAATATAACCCGACATCGGAGAAATTAAAAAGCGAAATAGAAAATGCTACTTATAGTTTACCCGACCTAAAAAGCATTTCCCAAAAACTCAACAATATTACTGTTGATAAAAAAACGTATGGTGGTAAATCGGCGTGGAAATTTTTTGCCGGCGTGGGTGTTAATGCTACCCTGTTTACAACCAGTCCGGGTACCAGCCAGGGCACCAAATTTTACAACGCAAAAAATACAACATCTGTGTACCCCGCAGTGTCAGCAGGTGTAAATTTATATCCAAATCCAAGTGTTGGCAAACTCATTGTACGTGGCGAAATAATGGTTACCGGGGCAGCGTATAAGAACTCTGTAGATCTCTATTTTAACCAGCCGGATATACCAAAATCTGATTTTAATGTAAAGGAATTTTTAGTTATTGTTAATCCGCAGGTGATATACAACATTTATAACACCAACAATTTTAAATTCTTTATCGACGCCGGTATATCCTATACTTTCGTAAAAACCACGGGCAATTCTATCTACAACAGCCATCTTCAAACAACTACGTACAACTACCTTTCTCTAAGTTCGGGACTAATCAGTTTCCCTATCAAGCTGGGTGTAACTTTAGGTAAAAAAGTGGACATATATGTTTCTTATTCCACTCCCGCGGCTATTACCAATAGCAAAAATTATACTATAAATGCAAACAGCATTAAAGCGGGCATTAATTACGAGTTTTAAATCAAAAAAGCGTCCCGGTATCTCACCCCCGGGACGCTGTGTTATGGCTTAAACCAATAACATCAACTAAATCCAGATCAACCTCGCGTATGATCATTGCTTGCCATCTTTCTCAGGGATAGCCAGATTTTAAATATCGTTTCAGACTTTCTCCCTCATTAAAACGGGCCACCGCCACCCGGAGGGGGGCCACCAGGGCCAGGGCCGCCCATACCACCGGGCCCCATTGTTGGTTTCTTACCTGCAAATTTCTGTAGCTTAAGTGTAAAACTTAACAAATAATACCTACCCAGCCTGTTGCTGCTGGTTTGGGTTACATAGCTACCACTTTGCGTACTGGTGTAACCCGTATTTTGATTAAACACATCCATTGCCGAAAGGCGGATAGTACCTGCATTTCCTTTTAAAAACCTGCGCTCAACATAGGTATTTAATATATTGGGGTTGGTTGCTCCTTTATAGCCGTAATAAAACATCTTGGAGTAATCGTAACTTACTGTCCAATCCTTCCATAAATAGTTTTTGCCGTTGATGCTCAGGTTAAGCGAGCTGAAATTATTGTTGATGTTGGCCGTAGTAATCGAATTATTCGACTTATTTACCGCGTAGGTTGTGCTGGCCTCGGCATCTACAACATCAGTAATACTCAACCGGAATCTGACGCCTTGCGAGAGCACCAGGTTTTTAGCTATATTTTTCTCGGTTGTCATGGCATAACTTGTCGAATCGACATTACTTATATAAGAGATGTTATTATTGTAGGCAACGTTGCCTATAAAGAATAAATTATATTTTCTTTTTTCCCAGGGTTTGGCAAATACGTAAAAACCCTGTGCCGAGTAAAATCCATCGGCATTCAAATACTGGGTTAAAATACTTCCGGCCAGTTTGCTGTTTGGCGTGTATGTTTTAGGGTAATTGATAGTGTTGGCTACTATCTTATTATCGGTAGTGGTGAAAGATAAATTACTGAAAAACACATTCCCACTCTCGAAATTAAACTTGTTGTACCTGATGGATAGGTTGTTATTAAACTCTGGCTTTAAATCGGGGTTACCTTGAACCGGGTACGATGCATTGCTGAAATCGGTAACAGGTTGCAACTCGGTATAGGTTGGCTGGTTGCTCACCCCGTTATAGTTTAAGCTTAACGACTGATTACGCGAGAAGTTGTAAATGAACCTGGCATTAGGTGCTAAGTTAAATGTATGGCTATCTGTTGGCGAAGCACCGTTAGTTAATGATTGCCCGCGCAGTATGGTTGGTTGTGCTACCAAACCTAAGGTGTAGTTATACTTTTTATCGATAAAACGATAGTTTAAGCCAAAACGATTGGTAATAAACGTGGAGTTATAATTATTGCTCAGCAAGCCATAATAATCTTTGGTTACGCCATCAAGGCTGAGGGTATCTGTCCGTTTATCAGCCGTAGTATAGGCGTAATGATAAGCATATGTTAATTCAAGATACCCTTTTTTACTCACCGGCTCCAAAAACGATACGCTTGTACCCAAACTATCAGTACGGCTGTTGGTATTAATAAACTGATTGAGCGGCGCGTTTGCAGCACCATCTAAATAGGTATAAACCGGGTTTTGGTATTTATTGATCTTGTATGATCCGGCACCAACATTTACGCTAAAATTGCGGCCTTTACGGGCAAAACGGTGGTTAAATAACACATTGGCCCCATAATTTGGTTCGGTTTGGTTACTGTAGGTATCAAAATTATAATTGGATATGGTTTGGGAGTTATTAACCAACAAACTACTGCCTAACTGTGTGGTAGTTACTTTTGCATAAGCAAACGATGGTGTAATTTTAATATAATTAACGGTATCGGGCTTAATTTCGATATTGAAGTTGAAACGATGGTTCAGCTTTTCGTCGTTTTGGGTGTTGTTATTGGTATTGGTGCTTGGGTTTGATGTAGATATATTGTTTTGAATGGTTTTGTTGATGGTATATACCGAATTATCGGCAAAGCTATAGCTGCCATAAGCGGTAACTTTTTTGCCCCAGCTATCGCGGTAGTTAAGGCCAAATGACCGTGCTGTAGTGATACCGTTAGTATTGCTGCTATTACCACCCGGAGGACCACCCGGGCCGCCGCCTCTGGGGCCGCCGCCGTTAAAGGTAAACAGGTTGGTATTGGTATTATTTAGATTGCCCAAAAAGGCCAGTTGCTGATCGCCGTTAAATTTGAACATATTTGCCGATGCCACATACCTGTTCCCCTCCTGGCTGTTGGAGATACCGGGAATAGCATCCCTGCCCCCGCCCACGCTGGCCTGGCCAAAATACCCGTAATTTTTACTCTGTTTTATGGTGATGTTAAGGATCTTGTCAGGCTCGCCGCTTTTTACACCGGTAAGGTTGGCCTGATCGCCGTAATCATCAATAATCTGGATGTTTTGTACAATATCAGCGGGCAGGTTTTTGGTGGCTGATTTTACGTCGCCACCAAAAAAATCTTTACCATTTACTCTTACTTTGGTTACACTTTTACCTTGGGCGGTAATATTGCCATCTTTATCAACATCAACACCAGGCAATTTTTTAATTACATCCTCCACAGGGGCATTATCACGAACCGGGTAAGCAGCGGTATTAAATTCAACCGTATCCTCCTTAAGCTTTACCGGGTTAACATCAGATATGGTAACCGTGTTAAGCATATAGGTATCATTTTTAAGAATAATGGGCTTTAACAACACAGGAGTACTGGCATTATCCAACACAAAACGACGGCGCAGCCCCTGGTAACCTATCGAGTTTAAAACCAGGCTAAACTGGTTTGTTTTTACATCGTCAAAGGTAAATGCACCTTTACTATCGGTAATTACTTTGGTGCTATCGGTACCGGTTAGTAATTTAACAGTAGTACCCGGTAAGGTTACCCCGGTTGAGTCGGTGACCGTTCCCCTGACCTGCCTGCCCGTTTGGGCAAAGGTTGTGAGGCTAAACAGCAATGCTGCGATTATCAGATATGTAGATTTGAGTTTCATCCTGTTGCGGCTTATTTACAACACAAAGCAATAACATCGGCATCACCCCCAAAAAAGCAATAGACAGGGGCACTACAAACGTAGACGAAGGCATGCTTTTTACCTATAAACCCATGTATTTGCCCCCTTAAACTCCAATAACACTATTTAACGGTTAATTTTGGCCATTTGTCGGCGAGTTATGCCTCTTAGGCGATTATGCTTGATTGATAGCCAATTGGTTTAGTAATATTGAACAGTTATTAAACCGCCATCGAGAATCTTCAGGTCAAGATTTTCTGTCGAAAAATAAAAAACATAAATAGTCCTGATTCTCGTATCTTGACTTCTGATTATAACCAGCAATGAGCCTCAAATCAAAAAGCACTACGATTACTATCCTAATTCATGTATTAATATGGGCCGTACTGGTTTTTGCGCTGCTTTTATACCAGCCGCTTACCTGGAACATTGTATTACCTTATCAATTCTGGGTAAAACAGGCTTTGGTTATTATTGTGCTGGTGGTTGCTTTCTATATCAATTCTATTGTACTTGTGCCGGTATACCTATTAAAAAACCGTACCGGAATGTACTTCCTGATTATCATTGGGTTAATAATTGCCATATATTTTTTAAACAATCTTTTCGACAGTGCTTTAAATATGCACCAATTAATGGATGCAGCTACGCACAAACACAGCAGGCCGCCAAAACAGGGCGGCGGCAGAAATCATATTTTTGATTTTGTAATCGTGTTTATCATGGCATTGGTATTAGGCATCAGCACCAGCATTACGGCTATTCAAAAGTGGCAGGCCGATATCAGGCTCCGCGAAACTTTAGAACAGGATAAAATCAGTTCGGAGTTATCGTTCCTGAAAGCGCAGATCAACCCGCATTTCTTTTTCAATACCCTCAATAACATTTACGCACTTACCCATATCAATGCCGAAACATCACGCAAAGCCATTCACCAGCTTTCGCGAATGATGCGGTACGTGTTATATGATACCCAACACGGCACAGCCCTGTTAAGCCAGGAAATAGCCTTTATAAAAGACTACATCAGCCTGATGGAACTACGGCTTACCGATAAGGTGAAAGTTACATTTAATTCGCCCCCAGCTGTTAATGATATGACCGTTGCCCCTATGATATTTTTACCTTTTGTGGAGAATGCCTTTAAACATGGCATCAGCGCCACGCTGCCCAGTGAAATCCTTATCAGCGTTGAACAAAATGCAGAGATGCTGGAACTAAGGGTAGAAAACTCCATTTACAAAGACGCCAACCCCAACCTGGAAGAAAACAAAGGCATTGGCCTTACCAATACCCTGCGTCGTTTAGATTTGTTGTATGCCGGAAAATACACATTGGATATAAAGGAAGATGTCGCCGCAAATACCTATAAAGTTCACTTAATACTCAACCTGTCATGATATTAAACTGCATAGCCGTTGATGATGAGCCCCTGGCCCTTGGGCTGGTTTGCGCATTTATTGAACAAACGCCATTTTTAAAGCTTACAGGACGCTACAGCAGCGCGGTTGAAGCACTGGTTGGTTTACAGGACCAAAAGGTGGATCTTATTTTCCTGGATATACAAATGCCCAATTTAAACGGCATCGAGCTGGCCCGAGTGTTGGATAGCCGCGGCGCCAGCAAACCGCGCATTATTTTTACCACCGCTTACAATCAGTTTGCGTTGGAAGGTTATAAAGTTGACGCATTGGATTACCTGTTGAAACCTTTTAATTACGAAGAGTTTTTGCATGCCGCCAACAAAGCATTAAGCTATGCCGAGCTGTTACAACGATCAGCCAACCCGGCCCCCGCCGCGATGATTGCTCCCGAAGAACATCGTATTGAGGATGACTACCTGTTTTTAAAGATAGAGTACCAACTGGTGCGCATAGCACTTAAAGATATCCTGTACATAGAGGGCCTGAAAGATTACGTTAAAATATACCTGCAAGGCACCGAGAAAGCATTGCTATCGCTCACCAGTTTAAAATCGCTGGAAGAAAAATTGCCGTCAAAACGCTTTATGCGGGTGCACCGCTCGTTCATCGTATCGTTAGATAAAATAAACTCTATTACCCGCAACGCCCTGCAAATTGGCAAGGTAAACATCACCGTTGGCGATCAGTATAAGGATGCTTTCGGGGTATTTTTGAGCAAGTGGGTGTAAGTGTATGAATCAGAATTTTCAGAATTTGAAAATTAACAGAATCCTGTCTGTTGAAATAAATTCCGGATATTCTTAAATTCTGAAAATTCTGATTCAGACAACATCGCTTTGCAATTTTTTCTCTCCTATTCTCCCGCATTAAATAATAATCCCTAATTTTATTTTATGCAAGAGGTAACCGTATCCTGGCTTAAATCGCTCGAAGCTTTAGAGCATGTCCCGGATGATCAGCTGCAATGGCTGATAGATAATAGTGAATACAAAATTTTTGAAGATGGCACGCTGCTTAATGAGCCTGGCTCACCCGCTACGGGGCCACATATAATTATTGAAGGCAGTATGCGCTTTTACATGCTGCAAAACCGCGGCCGTCGCGATTTTGTTGCCGTAGGGCCCGGAAGTATAACAGGCTATCTTCCGTTTTCGCGCGGACTCATTTCTAAAGGCTATGCCGAAGCTATTGGCGAACTGCATGTTTTGAGTTTCCCTACCGAGCGGATAACCGAAATGATAAAAAATCATTTTGAGCTTACCCAGGCGTTAGTACACATCATGACCAACCGCGTTCGCGATTTTACAGCCCTGCAGCAGCAAAACGAAAAAATGATGGCCTTAGGTAAACTATCCGCCGGGCTGGCCCACGAGTTGAATAACCCGGCATCGGCCATTGTGCGTGATTCTACTTCGCTAAGCAAGCACTTACAGTTAGCGCCTGATGCCGTAAAGGGAATGTTTGCCATAAAAATGACCCCCGAACAGGTTGACGGTGTAACCGGCGAGATGTTTAAAGTGCTTGGGGCAAAAGAAGGAACACGCCTGAGTTTGAAGCAACGTACCCAACGCGAAGATGAAATTGGCGAATGGCTTGATGAAAACGAGATAGAAAACAGCTACGATATAGCCGAAAGCTTTGTTGATTTTAATTTTACGTTAGAAAATCTCGACACTTTAAAAAGCTATATCCCAAAACAGTTTTTGTCGACCATCCTTAACTGGATGAGCAACAAGCTGGTGGCCGAAAAAATGATCCTGGATATCCAGGAATCATCCAAACGGATAGCCGAACTGGTAAGTTCGGTTAAAACTTTTACGCATATGGACCGCGGACAGGATAAGCAGTATGCCGATATTCATATTGGTATCACCAACACGCTTACCATGCTGGGTTACAAAATTCGTAAAGGAAATATTACCGTTGTTGAAGATTTTGACCGAACTTTGCCCGAAGTTAAAGCGCTGATTGGCGAGCTTAACCAGGTTTGGACAAACCTTATTGATAATGCCCTTGATGCTATGGCACCCGCGGGCAAAGGCATCCTGACCATTAAAACCCGGCGTGACCGGGAGTTTGTAGAAGTTTTTATCATCGACGATGGCCCGGGTATCCCCGAAGATATCCAAAGCCAGATTTTCGATCCGTTTTTTACCACCAAAGAGATGGGCAAGGGTACCGGCATGGGGCTTGAAGTGGTGCAACGGATTGTAAAACAACACCGTGGATCGATCAAAGTAAAATCGAAGCCCGAGTGTACCGTGTTTAATGTTTGCTTTCTTATTGACGGGTAGCCAACATTTTTTAATAATATATTTATCATTTACCTGTAGCAAAACCTATGAATCGACCTATTATATTTTCAATTGATGATGATCAGCAGGTACTACGGTCTATTAGCCGTGATCTGCGGTCACAGTACGGTAAAGAGTACAAAATACTAAGTACAACATCGGCACAGGAAGCACTGGAAACACTTACCGAACTCAAAAATGGTTCGGATGTGGTAGCCTTGTTTCTTTGCGACCAGCGCATGCCCGAAATGGAAGGCGTTAAATTTTTAGAAAAAGCAAAAAAAGTATTTCCTGACGCCAAAAGGGTATTACTTACGGCATACAGCGATACCGAGGCGGCTATTAAAGCCATCAATGATGTGCAGCTGGATTATTACCTTATGAAACCATGGGACCCGCCCGAAGAAAAATTGTACCCGGTAATAAATGATTTGCTTGCAGACTGGCATAACAGTTACATTCCCGAATTTGTAGGTATTAAATTGGTAGGGTACCAGTTTTCGCCGCAATCGCATGTGATAAAAGATTACCTGGCCGGTAACCTTATCCCCTATCGCTGGCTTGATATCGAAAAGAATGTGGATGCAGGAACGCTACTGGCTTTAAACAACCTATCTACCGATTGCCTGCCCATGGTATTTTTTGAGGACGGCAGCTATCTGCAAAAACCATCGATACAGGGCATAGCCGCAAAGCTTGAAAAAAACACCCAAACATTAACCGATGTTTACGATGTGGTAATTATAGGCGCTGGCCCCGCCGGCCTTGCCGCCGCGGTTTATGGCGCATCCGAAGGTTTAAAAACCCTGCTGATTGAGCGTAAAGCTCCGGGCGGACAGGCAGGCACCAGTTCGCGGATTGAAAACTACCTGGGTTTCCCGGCCGGCTTAAGCGGTGCCGACCTTACCCGCCGGGCCATTACACAGGCCATGCGTTTGGGTGCCGAATTTTTATCGCCCCAATCTGTTAGTGATATCAAACAAAAAGATGGTTACAAAACCATTATTTTGGATGACGGCCCCGAAATTATAAGCCGCACTGTAGTGATAACTACCGGCGTTGACTACCGTAAACTGGAGGTTAAAGGTGTGGAAAACTTTACAGGCGCGGGCATTTACTATGGCGCAGCCACTACCGAGGCATCGGCTTGTACGGGTAAAGATGTTTATGTAATTGGCGGTGGTAACTCGGCCGGGCAGGCTGCCATGCACCTTTCTAAATATGCAACAAAGGTACATATCGTGATCAGGCGCGAGGATTTGGTGGCAACCATGTCGGCCTACCTAATTACACAAATCAGCGAAACACCCAACATTGAGGTGCTTGGCAATACCGAGATTGTAGAAGCTCACGGCGGTAACTGCCTGGAAAAATTAACCTTAAAAAACTGTATAACGCAGGAAACTTTTACAAATAAGGCTGCTGCCTTGTACATTTTTATAGGCGCCAAACCATATACCGACTGGATTAAGCTCGACATTATAAAAAACAACAAGGATTTTATAGAAACCGGCCGCGAGCTGCGCAGCTACGAAAGCTTTAACAAAGTATGGAAACTTAAGCGCGATCCGTTTTTACTGGAAACCAGCTGCTCGGGTATTTTTGCCGCCGGCGATGTACGCGCCGGGGCCATGAACAGGGTGGCATCTGCCGTGGGCGAAGGCTCAATGGCCATTAGTTTTGTTCACAAATATTTAGCTGAAGTTTAATAACACATATGCAAGAAGACGACCAAATATGCCAGCACCTGGCGGCAATTACCGATATTAAACAACCAAAGGAGTACCTGTGCGAAGAGTGCGTTAAAACACATTCATCATGGATGCACCTGCGCACCTGCCAAACCTGTGGCGTTACATTATGCTGCGATAGCTCGCCCAATACCCACATGACCAAACATTTTGAAGCCACCGGCCACCCGGTAGTAATATCGGCCGAGCCCGGCGAAAGATGGCTATGGTGCTATGTGGATGAAGCAGTGACGGGGTATTGAGGTAGATGTGCAGGTTTCAGATGTGCAGATGAAGGAATTAATGTGCAGATTTCAGATGTGCAGATGAAAAAATTAATGGGCAGATATGCAGTTTTAAGATATGCAGATTTCAACTGCGCAACTCAAATCATCTGAAATCTGCACATCTGAAATCTGCACATCAACCAGCTTATCCTTCCAGGTACCTATCCAAGGAGATTGGGCCTGAACCTAAGATGGTGAACACCGATAGTAGGATCAATGCAATTACCGATGGCCATTCCAGGGCATTTATGGGTTCCCGGAAAATACCGGTTACAAATACGGCTCCTAACACAATGGGTATCTGGATAAGAGAAGCCAGCCGGGTAAATATACCAAGCGTTATCAGGATGCCTCCAATCATGTGGGCAAAAGTTACATAATAAACCAAAACCATTAGTACCCCTGGCGAAAGATCAACGATATCCTGGCTGTCGATAAGATCGCGCAGGTAGGCCGTGTTTTCCATAAAGGCTATGCCTTTCAGCAATAAAAATACCCCAAGGGCAACACGTATAAGATCAAGGATTTTAGGGTGATGTGTATCGCCCCAATGTTCAATTTTATGAACCACATTCATAACAGCCTCCTTATTTTTAAAGGTGTAATTGGTTTTGGCAACCAGGCGGCTTGCGGGGAGAATAAAGCAGATTGGTTACGCTATATAAATATAGTAACAAACTTGTTATAATTGCAAATTGTTTTTATTCGGAATTTAAGGCAAACGCGCCAAAATTGGGTTAACATAACTTAACACATTTCAGGTGAAAAATGATATAAATATTTAGTAATCAATAATTTGCATTTTTCACATGGTTAACATTAAAAATCATGTTTCGCGCAATGTAAACGCATCTTAATTTTTGTGCCTGCCGTTGGTTAAAACAGGTGCCGAAGCGACCTGGATTTTTTAACCAGGATCAGGCAATAAACACAAGCTATCGTTTGATGCTAATATCTTCCCGGCATCATTGGCTTACTCCGTTGTTTATAGTTATAATTCCCAACAAAACCTATCACTCTATGCCTACCCTGTCATTCAAAGCAGCATCGCTGGTTTTAAATACAGTTTCAAATGGCACTGATAGTTCATCCAGGCAGCCGGCATCTAACAATTGTTTCTGCTGCTTTACAAAATCTGTAACATCTTGAACCTTCCTGATTTGGTGTTTGCCAAAATCCTCCAGCATTTTCCCTTTTTAACCCAATTGAATTGCGCGGCGTTGCAGCTTATTGCCATACGGGTCATGGTCAGGGTCCCATTGCAGGCGCACTTCCTTTTGCTCCAGGTCGGCCCTCCATTGTGCGTGGCTTTGGTAATATTGAGGATTAAATGAAGATATGGCTGCTTCACCCAGGATTTTCTCAAAATCTATCTTTTGAATCCACAGGGCAAGCACCTTTCCTGGTTTTCCTTTTCGGCCCAGCCGCAGCGGTACATCATCCATAAAAAATTGGGCTTTATCCACGACATCCGGCTATAACTACAATGGTTACCGCCAAAGAATTGATGCTCTACCGCAAAATCGGCAATTTGATGATTATAGGCCTAGTAAACAACGATAAGATCTTCGGTTTGGTGGCCTAACAAATGCTGGCCGGTCTTGGGTAATCTTTGGATACTATCCCGGTATAATTCGGTAGTGATGTGTAGTAGATTGTTTTTTGTTAAATTGGTATTCATTAATGTATTATATATTCATAGTTGATCTTTTACAGATCATATTCCTTTAACCATCCTCTTAAGGTGGCCAGGTCTTTTTTCACAGCAGTTGTAAATGCGTCCTTGCTGATAGTTAATTGTTTGGCGCCATCCTGCGCGCCGCCAAGTTCATATTCGCAGTGCAGGCTCATGGGTCCGTTTATTTTCTGTTCCTTTAATATACGAAAATATTTTGGAAAATCCACCATACCCTCGCCCAAAGGCACACTTTTAACCTGCCATTTACCATCTTTTTTGTCCCAGTAAAAATCTTTTACATTGGTTGTTTTAATCCGTGGGATAAGTGTTTGGATAGATGTTGACCAGGTGTCGGCACCTTCGGTAGTGGCATGCCTTACGTCGTACTGGCATCCAATAAAATCAGGACTGGTTGCATCCATCCCCAGCCAAAGATCCCAAACCGAGGCGCCAAATAACTCGCCCGAATGGTTTTGATAAGCACCATGCATGTTATATTGGCCGTTAAGGGCCTCAAGAGCCTTAAATTGCTTGTTTATAGCTTTCAGGTTTTCGGGGATGCCGATGCTTTTATCATAATTTAACCAGGCCATCCGGTAGTATTTAATTCCTAATGCCGATGCAGCCTTCAAAATATCATGAGTATATTTTTCGTCGGGCGATTTAATGTTGGTTACAATGGTATAAACTTTTAAACCGGCTTGCTCAACTGCGGCGACTGCTTTTGGCAGGTCGGCAGCCACATGCTCCGGTAATACGTGGCCGTCGGGCCTTACTGTAAGGTCTACCCCATCAAAGCCCATATCTGCCGCCAATGAGGCCATATCCGCGTAATTGAGCCAATGCAGGTGCTTGGAGAAAATGCTTACTTTAATTTTTCCGGGGGAAGACTGAACGGCATCGCTCCTACTTGAGCCTTTGGGTAAAGTAAATCCTTTGGCGTTTAAACCTAATGCCATGCCGGCCGTTGCCATTGTAGCTGCTGCAATAAACTTTTTGCGGCTGATATTTTCCATAAGCTTATAAATTGGTATTGCAATATACCAAAAGCCGGATGGAATTTCAGATAGCCTAAGTGTAAATGCATTTATCAATCAAAGCCTACATATTCTTTTTGTTTAACCTCTACGTAGCCGGCGGTATTATCGCGGCTGATGTACATTACGATATGAAAAAAGTCGTTATCAAACTGGTAAATGTTGTTTATTGTATCGGCCCCCTGGAACTTCATGGGCAGGCCCTGGCTTTTTGCCTGTGAAATTAAATGGAAAATTTGTTCAGTACGGGCTGTTTTATAGGTTACGGTACGCAGTATGGCCCCGCTGCTTAATTTCAAAGCTACCCCGATATCTACCGATTCTTGTTTCTTCTGGGCATCTGTTTTACTCAAATGTTCAATAGTATTACCATCAACGTCCTGGGTATAGGCCTTTTTAAAGCCTTTTGCCAAAACCAGGTATTTATGCGCATCTGCGTTTGTTAGGTTGGTTAAATTGATAAGGTCATTAACTGTTATGCTTTGTCCAAACAGGTTGGTGCCGCAAAAACATAATAAAGCCACAAACAGGAACTTTTTCATTTTTGTTATCGTATCCAAATATACTTTTTTCTTTAACTAAATTAACTGCCCGGATGATAGCTTTTACTTACGTGTTTCAGTACATCTTCGCGGTAAAATAGCACATCTTTAAACTTACCTTCAATAATACCCTGTGCCTGGTCGGTAAAGTTTTTCGATGCGGCATCAAATGATTGCCCGCCGGTCATGATACTTTTGGCCTTGATCCTCGGCCCAAATTCAACCGCAGCTACAAAACTATTGCCCGAGTAACCATACCTTTTCAAAGTATTTACCGTACGGCTCTGGAACGATGGCAATTGCCCAAACCCCGAACCCGTTAAGCCCACCGGGATACTCGGCAGCTTATCATCAAAGGTTATGCCATCGGCAGGTCGCTGGTAGCGGTTCATATCGCCCCATAGTACCTCCCAGGTGCCAAAACGGCTTTGCAAATTTATCATAACCGCGTTTAAAAGCTCCAGCTGCTGCTTGCCTGGGGTTTTATCGGCCAGTGTTTTAATGCGCCGGGTGATAAAAGTACTTTCCTGGTCGGTTTTAGGCGAAGGGAGTAATTTCAGCATGGCCGTACCCCATTCAATGGCCAGTGAACTTGCTACCGAATTGGCGGCCGTACGCCTATCCCACTGCTTTAATATTGTTACAGCACCTGATATTGAGTACCTTAACGAGTCAGGAGCTTCATCATAAGCTTTAAATAGCGCGGACAGTAAATCGTCAAAGGCAGCCAGGTAGTGGTCATATCCTTTTGCTATAAGGCCATCCAGTGTAAGGTTATTAGCATTCTTTAATATGTTAATGGCCGTAACCGCCCGGTAATTTTCGCCATCGGGCGCCATATAAGCCGGATATTTACTTTTATCCGGACTGCTTGCACCGGCATCAGTATAAGGCGTTGAATTGCAATTTTGGATCCAGCCGGTAGCGGGGTTTATCGTGGTAACAATTTCGTTTAAATGGTGTACCCCTTGCCATTCGGTAGCGGGCGTGCTACCATCAACGGGTAAACTCCAGTCATATTTGGGGTCGCGTTTGGGGATATAATTGCCATACCAAAAAATAGTATTGCCCTTATCATCGGCATAAACAGTGGCGTTAGTGGCGTTGGATACCAGGTCCATGGCTTTTTTATATTCGGCCAGGTTATTGGCCTTAGTTATTTGCCATGATTCTAACAGCGCGTTATATGAGCGATTATTGGCCTTTAGCGCCAGCCATTTGCCGTCGCGGCTGCCTACTACCGGGCCATGATGGGTATAGTAGCCGGTTATTGTTTTTTGCTCAAGCTTATCGCCTTTTTTGATATTTATAACCAATTTACGTTCGGTAACGGGTTTAAGGGCGCCATTGTATTCGTAAAACCACCTGCCGTCTTTTTTTACCATTTTTTCGGCATACAGGTCGGCAACATCGGCATAGCTGCTGGTATGCATCCATCCACAGTGCTTGTTAAAACCCTGGTATATAAAAAACTGTCCCCAGGTTACTGCCCCGTAGGCATGCAAACCTTCTTCGCTCACCAACTCCACTTCGCTGCGGAAATAAAAGGGCACATGCGGATTAATATACAACAAAGCGTGCCCCGAAGCCGACCGCGATGGAGAGACAGCAAACCCATTAGACCCGGTTTCGCGTTCGTTTACAAATTCATAAGCATTGGCCGGGCGATCTGGAACATAACCCAGTTTGTCGCCGCCATTTATATAAAATTCTTTTGTTTCATCCAGCTTAATACCCCCTGTTTCGGTGGCGGCTACGCTTCCATCGGTAAACATCAGCGCGTACCAGGGCTCAAAATGTTTAAATACCTTGGGCTTTACTTCGGGATGTTTGTACAGGTAATAATTTATACCACCGGCAAAAGCATCTAATAGTTTCCTGAAAGCTGGGGCGCTCGTTTTATAATCCCTAATGGCATCTGCACTATCGGCAATTAATTGTAACTGAATATCGGTAGCCAGGCTATTTTCTCCATCCACTTCGGTTTGTTTACCAAACTGGTAAAGGTAATTGCGTTCTATTCCTTTAAAGTTATCTTCGCACTGCGAGTACATCAATCCAAAAACTACGCTGGCATCGGTTTTTCCGTAAATATGCGGCACACCATAATTATCGCGGATGATAGTTACCGATTTGGCCAGATCTATCGCTCGTTTTATTTCCTGCCGGTTAATTTTTTGAGAAAATACAAATACGGGAGAAAACAATAAAATAAAGGTTAAATTCAATTTCATGGTAACAAATATTTTACCCGGACATCTAAGTAAATAAAGTAACGTTAGATAGACACTTATTAATAATATGAGGTAAATTTGAGCGTTTAAACGCAATATTTATATTGTATCTTCGTTTGCCTTAAATTATTCACAATTTATAGAAGCAAGGTTAAATATAACATTGTTTAAAAACTGCTGACACAATATAATAAAAAAATTGTTTATCGGTTATTACATCGGTAAATATAAGAGCTTGGATTAATCATCTTACATGAGATCTGAGGTTTAGTTGATACAGTATCATCTGAGAAATGATATTGCAGTGCGTTCCGGGGTGAGATACGGAACGCATTTTTTATTTAGGTCATTGCAAGTGGTGCCATAACTGGCAACTATGAGGGCAAACTAAATCAACCAATAACTAATAAGCTAAAACAGTCATTGGTTTTTACAGTTGGCCGACCGAAATTGACCATACAGGCTAACCCAATATCCACCAATGAACTAATGAACCAATGAACATTTTTCCCAGGCCATTACCAATAAAACCATGCGGTTGTATGTTGCCAGGCCGCGGGGTTGGTTATTGGCTTTCAGGAAATTATCGTAAAAAATACTGCTTATCCAGCTAAGCTGGGTTTCGTAGGCCATCCAGTAGGCGCGTTCGGCTACAAAATCCTGGTGTACCTGTTTGGATATCATTGCTTTTAATTCCTTATGGGCCACGGTATCGCGCCGGCGCAGGGTATGCATAAACTCATCAACCGCCAGGTGATAGCCAGAGTAACGCAGCAGGCGATCTTTTGATTTTATGGCGATGATAAAGCCGGCAAAATCAGCTTCATCCTCGGCCCCGTAACCTACCTGGTGCGACATTTCATGGCAAGCTACAAACGGCCTGTTAAATACGGGCATGGCATAATTAATCTGCGCTTCGGACGTAAACGGATTGTAATAGCCCGAAGTTCCTATATAATTCAGCAGAAAAGTGATCATGGATGGTTTTATGCCAGGTTGAAAAGCGCGAAAATTGACAGAATCGGCCGAGAGCGCTTTGACAGCATTTACCGCGGTTTGATAAATGGCGCTATTGCTTTGAGCCAGATCGGCCGCTGTAACCCTCGCGCGGCAGGCGTTGGCACTATCAATCAACAATTTGGTTACAGCTTTTAAATCGGTCGTGGTGAATGTAGTATCCCTTAAATTAAGGCGGTCTGCAGCTGATGGCCTGAAATAATTAAGCCCCCAAAACAGGTAAAAACACCCAATAGCTACCTGGATGCTTATTACCCAGCCCAGCAACTGTAACCCAACTTTTTTGAACTGCTTTTTAACCAACAGCTTTACCATCCTAACGATAGCTACAATTAAAATGACAATAACGGCGATGTAAAGTAAATCGCCGACGCTAAAAGGGAATAAATTAAAAACAGGGTGAAAAATCCAGCAAACTATTTTATAAAATCCCTGCGAATAATAACGCTCGACCAAGGCGGGATGGCCTGCCAACAGCATAAGCAAAAAAAGAACCATGGCTAACAATAATATGGTTATTATCCTTTTAATGAATGGATTTTTGCTGATGTAGTTACGCATTGTATACTATAGATGTTAACCGAAGCAATATAACAAAGCTTCACCTGTAAGAAGTTTTTTTTCTGCTTTCCTAATACAAAAAAAGCTCCTTTACAGGAGCTCTTCTTTATTCGGGTTAAATTAAATGCTTATTTAATAGATACCGGAACCACAAAGGTATCCCATTTAAGATTAAAACCCTTGGGTGTTATAGTATAGGTAAGGCTTTCGGCCTTTGGCGCGGTTTTACCTTTAACGGTTACACGCAGCTGGTCGTTTTCTGGTTTATACGTGTAAGCGCCCCATTGCTTGGGGTTTTTATCAAATATAATAGTCCATGTACCGCTTGCAGATGGAATTACAAAAAAAGCATACCTGCCGGCCGGAAGCGCTTTACCTTCAACCTTAATAGCTTTACTGGTTGTAAAGCTGGTTGCCGAATCGGCACCTGCACGCCATACTTTATCAAAAGGCACCAATTCGCCTAATATTTTACGGCCTTTTACATACGGACTACCGTATTTGATTTTAATTAATGAGCCTGCAACTGTAGCGCTTGTACTATCGTGCGGGCTCGCAGGTTTGTTCTGGGCAAAGGCCAGGCTGCTTAAAAATAAAGCAAATGCAAAAACCAATGCTGCTTTAAATTGAAAAGGTTTGTTCATAATATTTCTCATGATTTATTTGGTATAAATATAGGATGAAATTTTGTCGGGTAGCAATTGATAATATAAATAAACCTGTACTACAGTTGTAAAAATGTCATGATAATTAAAAACCATTAATAATCAGCATTGTTATATCATCAGAATTACCACATTGCAGTTAGGAATTGACCTTAAGGTTTACATAGCCAGAAGGTTAAACAATTGTTGTGGTTTTTTTGGCCCTTGCCTTGCGGCAAGGGTTTTTTATTTATTCAACTTTGTAAGTATAAACACTACGACCTATAGCGCCATTTTCATCAATGCCTTCAATAATTACACGATAATTTCCTTTGCCATCGGCATTGTAAAAATCCAGCGTAGCGTTACCATCTTTATCTGTGGCCACATCCGGGTTCCAATAAATGGTGATCCTGTCATCTGGTTTATTTGCCTGCTTAACCGTCCCTCCGTAAGCAGGCGAATAAAACGTGCGGGCTTTGTAAAAACCTTTGGGAGCATAAGTAATAAGCCCGGGTGATAGCTTTTTATTCACAGTCAAATTCTTATTTTTTTTTGTTGTGATTAATAAAACTCCATTTGATCCCTGTAGGCCGTAAATTGCTGCATCTAAATTTTTCAACATCTTTACACTCTCCACGTCTGATACGTTTAAGTCCGGAACGGACCCACCTTGCATTCCATCTACAATTACCAGCATTGGCCCGGCTTCGGATATTCCTATCCTATCGCGCAAATAAGGCACGCCATTGGTTAATGAAACTCCGGGTAAGTGTCCTTCCAGGCTACGGCCCAATCCCGATTGATCGGTAAAATCGGTAATAGTATTACTGTGCGAGTCTAAAAATTTATCTTTCACAATGACCTCCTTTAATAGTTTTCCGCTTGCATCGGCCATATAAACAGATGCGGGGCCGGGCTTGCCATCACCGTTTCCAGCTTCGGCGCTACCTGTTAACCGGTTATTATTAGTAAACAATGTAGCCTCTTTTGGCATATCCATAATTATCTGCGTATTGTTTTTTCCCTCGGCGGTTTTTGCCTGGATTACAAAAGGAGTATTATCTGTATAGGCCAGATTGGGGAAGATAAACCTGCCATTAGCATCGGTAACCTGGTTTAGCATACTGCCACCGTTTTTTGTAAGTAAAGTAACATTTCCGTTAGCAACAGGTGCCCCGTTATTGGTTTTAACAGTGCCCGATATATCCAGGCCTCTTTCAACAGGATATGTTAATGTGGTAGTTTCATCGTTGGCAAGAATTTGCTTCCACTCAAACCGGCGATAACCCTGGGTAAGCATCAGCATATCCAAATCGGCGCGGGTATCGTTGGTAACGTGGTTAAAATAATAATTGGGCTGCTCAACAAAGCCTTTTAAATCAGATGTGAGCAGCAGGTGGGTTAAAATGGTAGTTTCGGCAGTTTCATCCACCTGTATTTTTGTGGCATCAACTACCGATGCAGAAAAATAACCCATAACCGGTTTATCGTCTTTTTTGGCATTCAGTGTAAGATGCACCTTTTCCCTGGATGTGTACGATTGTTTATTTACTGCCGTTTGCAAATTAATAAGATCATCATTCTGAATAAATGAAAGCCGCTCGTTCATTGGCTCGCCGGTTGCCGAAAACAGGGTAACCCGTACTATGCCCGTCTGAAAGTCTTTTTTACCCAGGTTAAGATCAAGCACCTGACCATCTAAAGCTGTTTTTACCGATCGTACAGCCCCGCCACCCGAATAAATGGTGATACCAATTTCTTTGTTTTTATTGGCCAGGTAATAGGCCCGGTTGGCGTTAATTTCAATTAAAAGCTTATCGGGGCTGGTATTGTTTACAAGCAGTGTCATGCCCTTTTCTTCGGCCTTTGGCAAATCAACCGTGGCGCTGGTACCATCGGCATAGGTAAGTCTGGCTTTATATGTTCTGCCTTCAACAGGGGTTATGTTAATAATACCCATCCCCAGGTGCCTGGCTTCAAATTTGGTTACTTCGGTATTCAGGTTATCAACAACCACACCCTTAACATTAGCCCCAATGCCGTTATGGTCAATAGCCTTAAAGGCAAGTTTAGCGGGAATATCATTTACAAAGGTCCCGCCCTCCGGAAAAAACTGAATATCGTACGTATTGGCAATTTTAGTTTGCTGAGCTGATAATGTACGCGTTGGTGATACGGGGCTATTAATTATAATAGGCTGATCAAAAACATTAGGGTCGGTGCTGTTCAGCATCCATTTGGTATAAGCCTTTATATGATATAGGCCCTTTGGCAGGCTGTTTGGCAAAGCAAAATCGCCCCAGGCCAGCCCGTTGTTAACCTGCAGTGTTATATATTTCACCAAAGAATCATTTGGGTTCACCAGGTCGGCATGCAATACGCCGCTTAACTTTGACAGCTGGTGTTGCTCGCCAAGTGTAAGGTAGGCCTTAAAAAAAACGGTATCGCCGGCATTGTATGTCGTTCTGTCAAAGTGCAGGTAAACTTTTTCGGTAGCTTTTGTAGTTGATAAGGTTTGCAGACGTGATACTATTCCGTCTAACGAAAGCGGTGTTTTGGCATCCTGCGAAAACGCGGGCACACAAAAATATAAGGCGCAAAAAAGTGCAGGTACTATCTTTTTCATGCGGGAAGGTGTTTAAATAGAGGTAATTAAAATTGGTGATTAAATATACCTCAATTAACCGCACAAAACAAATAAAATACTGAGCGTTAATTTCTTAAAAAGTTAACGCTACTACACTTCGGCATTTTCCTTTATCTCTTCCCAGTATACAGTTTCCAGGTAAATACCATTTTGTATGGCCACACGGGCTTTAATGTCCTGCAGTTGATTTTTGATCTCTGTGGCGTTGAGGTCGCTGCTTAGGGAGTGATAATAAATTGCATAACCAGTTTTACTGTTTATGAATTTATAATGTTTATCAGCGGGTTTCATAACGGTTTACTTAATATTAAGGTAATATATATTACGGTGTTATTGTTTTAAAAAACAGTAAATGTTACATAGCATTTTTTAACGGTGAAATTTATTTAACGGCCAGATACAGCATCAATAATTTGATAACATTTAATTAACATTGGATTAACAATTCCGTGACCTATTGCTGCAAATTAATGGTTACATTTAGCCACGAAAATAAAAGCAGCCTGCATATGCTAAATAGTTAGTATATAAACTGTTAAATTGATTTTTACTTAAAAAGTATCATAAAAAATTTCAATAGATGTCGATATTCCCCAACTCAAACCAGGTTTTTTATGATTTATTTAACCGGGCGGTTGACAATGCCACTCAAATGGCAACCCTGCTTAATACCGCGGTGAACTCCACTGATACCTACGAGCAAAAATTTCAGTTTACACACATTGATAAGCTAAAAACAAAAAGTTACGAAATTACGCACCAGGTATTTACCGAATCGGGCCGTACACTTATATCTCCTTTTCAGCGTAAAGATATGTGCGAACTTGCAGCGGCGATTGATGACGTGGCAGATAGCATAGCTATGGCATCGCGCAGGATAAACCTGTACGATGTGCCTAAAATAACCCCTCCTATTATCAACCTTGCTGATCTTATCCTGCAAACTACCCAGGCGCTTGAAAGTGCTGTTAAGGCTATGAATAACCTGGGTAATTCGGCCCATATTTTCGATATCTGTAACAGTATCAAACAACTGGAATACCAGGCCGATACTGTTTACAACGAAGCATTTGCCGATTTACTGGCCAACGAAACCGATGCCATACAACTTATAAAATACACAGATGTTTTTATGGCGATGGAAACTGCAACTGATAGCTGCGAAGATGCCACATTGATTATTGAAAGCATTTTGATAAAGAACGGCTAAAAGCTAAAAGCTAAAAGCTAAAAGCTAAAAGCTAAAAGCTAAAAGCTAAAAGCTAAAAGCTAAAAGCTAAAAGCTAAAAGCTAAAAGCTAAAAAAACGGCCCTTGATTTTTTTAAAATCAAGGGCCGTTTTTTTGAAGAAGCTTTTGGCTTTGAGCCTTAGGCTTTCAGCTTACTTCCCTTTATCAGCTGGCATATCATCTTGTTTGCCGCCGTTATCGTCTTTCTCTCTCTCTTTCTTAAATTCAAGCTTGCCAAATTTATAGCTCAGGCTTATGCCAAACGACTGTACGGGCACATACCGGATATTGGTTTGGTTAAAGCCGGTACCATAAGTAGTTGAGCTTTGGCTTACATATTTGGCAAACGGGTTTGATGCAGTAAGACCAATGCTGGCCTTTTTGTTCATGAACATTTTACGCATGGCAAAGTTGTAAAACACAAATTTAGGTTGTGTGCCCTGAATGTTTTTCTGGAAAGAGTTATAGTTTCCAAAAAATTCTGCACTTAAATCATGACCGAAGTTGTATTGGGCGTTAAGATTTAAACGGTAGGCAAAACCCGATACGCTTGGGCTGCCGGGGTTGTTATTTGTCCGCTCAGAAAATATCATATTCGTCCGCAGGTTAAAATCTTTGGTAACTGGCAGGGATGCATATATATTAATACCGGTACGCTCTTCTGAGCCTATGTTATATCGTTTTGTTAATGCTACATTGGTGTAGGTACTGCCATCAATGCGTAAAGTATCATAAAAAGTGGTAAAGCGCTGTAGGTCGTCGGTATTTTTACGGTAAAACGCGGCTATATTAATATTTGCACCGCCATCAAATGATTTGTTATAGCCAAATTCAAAGTTATCGCCACGCTCCGGTTTCAGGGTGGGGTCGCCGGTGCTGATGTTGTGGGTGTCGCTGATGTTAAGGAAGGGATTCAGGTCGCCATAATCGGGGCGCTCAATCCTGCGGGTATAGCTTAACTTAACCGATTGCGATTCGCTTATTTTGTGTGAGAACACCAATGAAGGTACTAATATATTGTAGTTGGGGATATTGGTACCTTTAAAGTCGGCCGTGGTAACAGTGTACTCATCTCTTAACCCAGCCTTGATATCTAAAAAGTTATTAAACACTGAAGTAGTTAACGATAAATAATAGGCATAAATTTTACGGTCGTAGGTAAAGCCATAGGTTTGATTATAATTGGGTACGTTGGCTCCGTTTAGCAAGGTATCGGTAACTACATTGTTGTTAATGTGGTTAAAATCAAGTTTACCGCCTGTTTCAATGGTAAAGTTTTTGCTCAAAGGGTGCGTATAGTCAACAGAAATGTTGGTTTCCTTATCCTTACCCGGATTATTATTGGTAATGCCGGTAGGTATGGTTCCGGCCTGCAAGTTCTGTAACAGTTGCGATGAACTAAAACTATTATTACCAAAGCTTGATGAATACAATATATCAAGCTCCTGCCCTTCTTTCTCAAACGTTTTTTTGTAGGCCAGGCTTACATCTGTAGATGTACCACTAAACTTACTGCTGGATGTACGCAGGGTTTTGATGTCAGAAAGTCCGATGCCGTTCGGGTCAACCTTATTTTCGTCCTGGTTGGTAATGCCGTTGCCATGGTTACCAAAATGGTTAAAGCCAACCGATGCGGTAAGATCGTCGTGTTTGCTGATGTTCCAGGTAAAGTTTAATCCCGATTGGTAACCATTACGTTTAAAATTGTTACTGCCCTGCTGAAAAAGCGTTGTGGTATTTCCAAGGCCGTCTGCAGATGTACGGTTATTGGTATTTGGGGCGTTACTGTTTATTTGCGCATTGCCGCTAAAAAACGCGTTAACGCCAAAATTGCCCTTACGCATATTCAGGTTAAATGATCCGTTTTCGCGGCGGGTACCGGCCGATAAATTAACGCTGCCGTTAACACCCTCAACCCGGCTATCTTTCAAAATAATATTAATAATACCACCTGTACCTGCGGCATCGTACTTAGCGCCGGGACTGGTAACTACCTCAATACTTTTGATCTGGCTGGCCGGTATGCTGGCCAAAGCATCGGCAAGGCTGGCGCCAAATATGCTGGACGGTTTGCCATTTATTAAAAACCGGATATTGGCATTACCCTGCAGTTCCACGTTTCCATCAATATCAACTGTAATTTGCGGCACCTTTTTCAGGATATCTATAGCAACCCCACCCTGTGCGCTCAGGTCGTTTTGGGGATTGTATACCATTTTATCAATCTTGTTTTGAACCGTAGGGGTTGTAGCAGTTACCGTTACATCTTTTAACTGCCGTGTATTTGGCGATAACAACACCTCGCCCAGGTTAGTAGTAGCGCCGGGTTTAACTATTACATGATCAACGGTAGTACGCTGATAGCCCAAAAAGTCGGCGGTGACCCGATATTCACCCGGCGGAATCTGGTCGACAGTAAAATTGCCTTTCGGATCGGTACTGATACCATTAAACGGAGCCGTCACGCCTTCTTTATAAACTGATATGGTAGCATAGTCAACCGCCTGTTTAGTAGCGGCATCGGTAACTTTGCCGCTTATTTTGCCCTTGCCGGCCGGTGCCTGTGCCCAGGTGCTTATCCCAAAAAATACAAATAAAAACAGTAAGATATATCGGGTCCTCATTATCTTGAAATCGCTCATTTGGGTGCGAATTTGAAGACAAACATTGGATAAATTCTGATTTGTTGTGTTATTGTTACAATAAGGTTAATTCTTTCAAATTTGTTACAATGAAATCCCGGAATCATGTGCAAGCGATAACGAAAGAAGATAAAAACAATACAAAACTATACCTTATAGGGTATAGTTTTGATTATATATTTAAATTAGCACCGATAGGGTATAATAAATAAAAAAAGATTATATTTACACCCTAAAGGGTATAATATGTTATCTGATTTTTTAAAATCGAAACGAAAAATATTTAATCTCACCCAGGACGACCTTGCTAAAAAGGCGGGAGTTGGTTTAAGGGTAATCAGGGAAATGGAGCAAGGAAAAGCTACCTTACGAATGGACAAGGTTAACCAGGTACTGGCCTTATTTGGTTCGGAATTAGATGTGGTAACAAAACATAAAGGCGATGAATAAACGGGGATTGGTATATTATGCGGACAAGCTTGCCGGTTTCATAGCTGAAACTGACGAGGGCTATGAATTTACTTATGATACCAATTATTTAAACAATGCAGCCGCTAAACCTATCAGCTTGACCTTGCCATTATCACGGGAGAAATATTCAAATAAGGTATTATTTGCTTTTTTTGACGGCCTGATACCTGAAGGCTGGCTACTTAACCTGGCAATCGACCATTGGAAAGTTAAAAGAAATAATCGTTTTGAATTATTATTACTTACATGCAGGGATACCATTGGCGCGGTAACCATTATCCCCGAAAACGAATAAATTATGGCAAATTGCTGGTTTTGTTATCAAGATGCTGGAGATACAGGATACCATGAAAAGTGTTCAAAAAAGTTCTTCGGAACGCTTAAACCACCTGTGCTGGAATTAAACAACCAGTTAATAAAAGAATTGGCCGAACAAACCATTAACAAAAGGATTGCTGTAACAGGAGTGCAACCAAAACTTTCTGTTTCGCTGCAAAAAAGCGATGGTAGTACAAGGCTTACCATAGTTGGTCTTTGGGGAGAATACATCCTGAAACCGCAGCAAGGGCAATATCCGTTTATGCCAGAAACGGAAGACCTGACGATGCACCTTGCATCATTATTTAAAATACCGGTTTGTGGCCATACACTATTGAGGGCAACCGACGGGAACATGGTTTACCTTGCGAAAAGATTTGACCGGGTTAAAGGAAAAAAAATTCACGTGGAAGATTTTTGCCAGTTATCTGAATTCCTCACTGAAAACAAATATAAAGGCTCGTATGAAAAAGCCGGAAAGTTGGTTTTAAAGTATTGCGCCAATACCGGTTTAGATGCGCTTAACTATTTTGAATTGGTCTTATTCTGCTACCTGACGGGCAATAACGACATGCATCTTAAAAACTTTTCGCTGCTGCATACAAATACCGGTATCTGTTTAAGTCCTGCTTACGATTTGCTAAACGTTAACCTTTTAAACCCTGCGGATGATGAGGAACTTGCCCTAACATTGAATGCAAAAAAAAGAAAGATTACTATTAAGGATTTTGAAATATTAGGCAAAAGTCTCCTGATTCCTGAAAAGGCCTTGCGAAATAGTATGGCCAAATTTTCCTTAATGAACGAAAAGGTTGCTAACGTGATTGACGCATCATTTTTAGGAGATGCGGAAAAGGATCGATACAAAAGGATTTGGGCGGATAAACAAAAAATACTAACATAACCCACCGCTCAAAATATCAGCACCAAAGTCCCCGCTATAATCAATAAGGCACCTATCCCGTTCTTCAACGTCAACGGCTCGCCTAAAAACACCACTGCCAATACAATGGCCAGTGCAACACTTAGTTTATCAACTGGCGCTACTTGCGATACCTTACCCAATTGTAAAGCCCTGAAATAGCAAATCCACGACAGGCCGGTAGCACAGCCAGACAGAATGAGGAACGTCCAGTTGGTTTTGGATAAGCTATTTATACCCTGGTTGCTGCCTTTAAACAACACAATGGCCCAGGCCAGTACCAAAATAACCACTGTACGGATAGCGGTTGCCAGGTCGGTATCTACCCCTTTAATGCCTATTTTGGCAAATATTGCAGTTAGTGCGGCAAATAATGCCGATAGTAGAGCGTAAATCCACCACATAGTTTTGGGTTTTAAGTTGTACGTTTTGTAAATTATCAACAATTAATAGGCTAATTTGCTTGACAAAGCTGTAGTAAATCTGGTCAAATCCAAAATGTATACAAATTGGGCTGCTAACTTTACATAGTTGCATTATATATTATAATTAATACGACAACGTACAACTTAAAACGTACAACGTATAACATAACGCACAACTTAAAACATCATGAAGCTACTGATCATTGAAGACGAAGAAGGCCTGCGCGAGAGTATTGAAGAGTACTTTACCGAAGCCGGTAATATATGCGAAACCGCTGCTACCTACCCTGCGGCCATTTCTAAAATAGAAATGTATACCTACGATTGCATTTTGCTTGATATTACCCTGCCCGGTGGCAATGGTATTAATATACTTAAACGGTTAAAAGACCATAACCATACCGACGGTGTACTTATTATATCGGCCAAAAACTCTCTTGACGACCGCTTGCAGGGCCTGGATCTGGGCGCAGATGATTACCTGGTAAAACCCTTTCACTTGTCGGAGCTTAAGGCAAGGGTATCGGCCATTATCAGGCGTAAAATGTATAACGGCAGTAACCTGCTTGTTTTTAACGAAATCAGCATCGATTTGCAGGCAAAAACGGTGAGCGTGCATGATAAGCCCCTTAAATTTACCCGTAAAGAGTTTGCTTTGCTTATTTATTTTATTGCCAACAAAGGCAAGGTAGTATCAAAAAATGCCATAGCCGAGCACCTTTGGGGCGATGGCATCGATTTAGCAGACAATTTCGATTTCATTTACTCGCACATTAAAAACATCCGCAAAAAGCTGGTAGAAGCCGGCGCCAACGATTATATCCAGGCGGCTTATGGTATGGGCTATAAATTTGCCGGGCAATGAAATTGCTTACCTTATATAACCGGGTAAACATTATTACTACTATAATAGTAATGTTGATAACCGGCATTATTTACTACAAAGCCATCAGTTGGATATTAATCGATCAAAATGATAAAGCGCTTAAAGTTGAGGAAGATGAGGTTTTTGATTACGTAAAACTCAACAAACATCTCCCCCAGGTTTTTGACTCCAAAGATCAGCAAATAAGCTTTACCCAGGCGACCCCTAATTCGGTCACGCGAGAATTTATCGATACCTTGTACAAAAAAGATAAAGACGAATTTGAGGCTGGCCGGGGTCTTATCAGCTCAATTACCGTTGATGGTAAATACTATAAAATCCTCATTGTTGAATCGAAGGTAGAAACCGAAGATTTGATCCGGATTATTTTCACCATCACTTTTGGATTGATTTTATTTTTATTATTGGTATTGCTTGTTGCCAACAGGCTAATATTAAACCGCCTTTGGCAGCCGTTTCATGCTATTTTAAAGGAGATGAAGCTATTTAACATCACCGATAACAAAGAAATTACCCAAACCGAAACCCGTATTGATGAATTTGCCGATTTAAACCAGGCAGCCACCGCCATGACCATTAGGGCAAAGCATGATTATAAGGAGCTTAAAACATTTACCGAAAATGCATCGCACGAATTGCTTACTCCAATAGCAGTCATCAATTCCAAATTAGATACCTTAATACAATCCGAAAACTTTAACGACAGGCAAAGTAAATTGCTTAACGACCTTTACAGCGCAGTGGCCCGGTTGAGCCGCCTTAATCAATCGTTATTACTGTTGGTAAAAATAGAAAACCGCTTGCTTACAGATCAGCAAAACATCAACCTGAAACACTTAATTGATGAACTGCTTATACAGCTGGAAGATATTTTTGCGGATAAACAAATCACGGTAACCGCCCTTTTGCAGGACAAAGAAATTTCGGGAAGCAGGTATCTTATTGAAATTTTGCTAAGTAACCTGATCATTAATGCCGTCCGGCACAATCATACAGGTGGTGAAATTATAATTAATCTGACTGCAGAAGCTTTAACCATTAAAAATACCGGCACCGATGATCCGCTGGACGAGGATAAAATATTTACCCGTTTTCATAAGTCATCCCATTCTGATGGTAGCGGACTTGGGCTTACCATCAGCAAACAAATTTGCCAAAGCCTCGGCTTTGAACTTGGCTATCAATACCAAAACCCTCACCATATCTTCATCATCGTTTTTTAAATTTGATATTTTGCCATCCTAAATTTTTACAGATTTATGCTATACTTTAGCTATGTTTAAATTGAACTTATCCATCAGTTAATGAAGTGGTTTTTCGGCCTTCTATTATTTACAATTACCTATACTGCTACAAGCGCTCAAACATACACGCTTGATCATTATTTAGAGCTTGCCCAAAATAACAGCCCCCTGCTTAAAGACCTCCGCAACCAGGTTGCCAACAACCAGTTAGATAGCTTGCGTATCCGCGCCCAGTATAAGCCACAGGTAAATGCTACCAGCGCCGGTAATTATTCGCCCGTGATTGGGGGCTTTGGCTATGCAGGCGCTATAACCAACGAGCATACTTTAAATGCCCTAATGGGCGTAAACCAATCTTTAGATAGCAAAAAAAATATAGCAGCCCAGCTTGCGGCTATCACCTTGCTTTCGCAATCGGTAAGTAACAGTGCCAAAATATCTGAGCAGGACTTAAAAAAAGCCATTACCGCGCAATACATTACCACTTATGGCGATTTGCAGCAAGTAAAATTTAACCAGGAAGTTATTGATCTGCTTAACCAGGAAGAAACGCTGCTAAAAAAACTCACCCGCACCAACGTTTACCACCAAAGCGATTATCTTACTTTTTTAGTCACTTTAAAACAGCAGCAACTGGCTTTACAGCAATCGCGCATGTTGTATAAAAACGATTTTGCCACACTTAACTATTTAACCGGCGTGGCCGATACCAGTTATGCCGAACTGCAGGAACCCGGCCTGCATAAAATGATAAAGGCCGATATTAGCAACAGTATATTTTTTAGTCAGTATAAATTAGATAGCCTGAAACTGGTAAACAGCAAAACTTTGGTCGATTTTACTTACAAGCCCAAAATCAATTTACTGGCCGATGGTGGCTACAACTCCGATTTTGCATCGCAGCCCTATAAAAACTGGGGGGTAAGTGTTGGCTTTAGTTTTAGCCTGCCAATATATGATGGTGGCCAGCGTAAGCTGCAATACCGTAAACTATCCCTTGAAGAGGATACCCGCCGTACTTATAAGGCCTTTTTTGATGTACAATACCGCCAGCAAATTGCGCAGCTAAATCAACAAATTGATGGCAACCAAAAATTATTGGCCGATATTGATGAGCAAATGAAATTCTCTGAAAGCCTGATAAAGGTTGATACCAAGCTCATGCAAACCGGCGATTTACGCATTGCCGATCTGATATTGGCCATCAACAATTACCTGATTATCAAAAACTTAAAAACGCAAACCAACATTACCAATCTGCAGCTTATTAACCAGCTAAACTACTGGAACCGATAATATGAAATTTAAACATATATACCTATTTGCCTGCCTGCCGCTCCTGCTGTTTTCATGCAAGGGTGCCGATAAGCCCGCCGACGGCGAAGACGCAGCCGTGGCATCGCAAACCCCTGTTACAGTAACTACCGTTACCGATAGCTCGATGGTTGATTATTTTGATGTGAGCGCTACATCTATATTCCTGCAAAAAAATGTGGTAAAGGCAAATGCCAACGGGTATATTGAAGGTGTTAATACCCAACTGGGCCATTACGTTGCTAAAGGATCAACCGTTTTTACCATTAAAACCAAAGAAGCCCAAAGCATTGGCAACAGCATTAATATATTAGATACTACTTTTAAGTTTTCGGGTGTTAACCGCATCAAAGCACCGGGCAGCGGGTACATTACCCAATTGGCCCACCAAAAAGGTGATTACGTGCAAGACGGCGAACAGCTGGCCATCATCAGCGACCGATCGAGCTTTGCTTTTGTGATGCAGCTACCTTATGAAATGCGCCGGTATGTTAAAATTGGCCAGGGTATACAACTAATTTTGCCCGGCGGCGACAAGCTGGATGGGCAGGTAGCATCTGAAATGCCATCAGTCGATACCCTGTCGCAAACACAGGGCATGGTTATCAAAGTAAACAGCGCAAACCCCATACCCGAAAATTTAGTGGCCAAGGCCAGGATCATTCGGTCATTACGATCAAATACCTCATCGCTGCCTAAATCGGCCATATTAACCAACGAAACGCAGACGGATTTTTGGGTGATGAAACTTATTAACCCAACAACTGCTGTTAAAACCCCGATAACCAAGGGGATAGAAACCGGCGACAGGGTTGAAATATTAACGCCCAAATTTTCGGCAAAGGATCAAATTGTGGTAACGGGCAATTACGGGTTAACCGATACGGCCAAAGTTAAAATTGTGCAATAATGAAGACGACTCACCCCGACATCGCTACGCTCGTCACCCCTCTCTCCGCTTCGCGCATAGAGGGGTTAAAACCGGAATTTTTCTATTACCCTCTTTGCAACGAAGTTGGAGAGAGGGTCGACCGGCGGAGCCTGGTCGGGGTGAGTCTAACCGCCATGTCTAATCTAACCAAACACTCATGAGCGCCGGTAAAAACTTTTTTATATCGCACCGCAAGCCTTTGGGCCTGGTACTGTTCATCTTTATTATGGGGGGCTTGTTTGCCTATTCCAGGCTGCAAACCTCGCTTTTCCCGGAAATTACATTCCCCAAAATCAAGATCATTGCCGACCAGGGCCTGCAACCGGTAAACAAAATGATGGTTACGGTTACCAGGCCGCTGGAAAATGCCATTAAACAAGTGCCCGATCTGCAATTGGTGCGCAGTACAACCAGCCGGGGCAGCTGCGAAATATCGGCCCTGTTTAACTGGAGCGCGGATATCGACCTGAGCCAGCAGCGCATCCAATCAAGCATCGATCAGATCAAGAACGATTTACCACCCGACGTTAATATTTCGGTTGAGAAGATGAACCCTTCTATCCTACCGGTGAGCGGGTATACGCTGGAGAGCCATACCAAATCGCCTATCGAGCTCAGGCAGATAGCCACCTACACCGTAAAACCATTTTTATCGCAGGTTGATGGCGTATCCGAGATCAGGGTTATCGGCGGCAAATTAAAGGAGTATTGGCTTACGCTCGATCAGCGCAAAATGAGCTCACTCGGCATTACGCCCGATATCATCAGCAGTACGCTGGCCACAACAAATTTTGTTAAATCGGGCGGTTACCTCTCCGATTATAAGATGCTGTACCTCACCGTTACCGATGCCACCATTAACACCAAAGATCAGCTTGAAAACCTGGTGATCAGCAATAACCGCAAAAGGGTACTCAGGCTAAAGGATTTTTCAACCATTAACATAAACGAAGGCATTGAATACACCCGCATTAATGCCAATGGCCATGATGGTGTATTGATAGCCGTTATTAAACAACCAAATGCCAACCTGATATCGGTATCAAACGATATGGCCGATAAAATACAGGCATTACAAAAAATACTACCCGGCGGCGTAACCATAAAACCCTACTATGTACAGGCCGATTTTGTAAACGATTCGGTAAAAAGCGTGAGCGACAGCTTATGGATAGGTTTACTGCTTGCTATTATTGTGGCTGTTATTTTTCTACGATCGTTAAAGGCAAGTGCTACCATATTAATTACCATTCCGGTAACCTTGGGATTAACCTTGCTGGTGCTTTATGGCCTGGGTTATACCTTTAATATCATGACGTTAGGCGCTATTGCTGCCTCGTTGGGGTTAATTATTGACGATGCCATTGTAGTGGTTGAACAAATTCACCGCACGCATGAAGAGTATTCGGATGAGCTGAGTAGGCACCTTGTACAAAGGGCGATTGATTATTTGTTCCCGGCTATGCTGGGGTCATCTATCAGCACCATTGTTATTTTTATTCCGTTTGTGCTGATGAGTGGAGTAGCGGGCGCTTATTTTAAAGTACTTACCGATACCATGATCATTACGCTGGTATGTTCGTTTTTTGTAACCTGGATCGGCTTGCCGGTAATATATCTGCTGCTTACGCCTAAACCTAAATTTAAGAACATCGCGAAAGCAAAACAGGAACAGCCCCACCCTGTAAAACAGCAACGCTGGGTTAGTTTTCTTATTCTTCGCCCGTATGTAGCCCTCATTATTATGATTGCCTTAGCCGGGATTATTGTGTTGGTGCCTTCACAGTTGGCAACCGGTTTTTTACCTGATATGGACGAGGGCAGTATTGTGCTTGACTATAACTCGCCGCCCGGAACGTCATTGGAGGAAACAGACCGGATGCTGCGCGAAATAGAAAAAATCATCATTAAGCAACCCGAGGTTGCCACCTATTCGCGCAGAACAGGCACCCAAATGGGCTTTTTTATTACCGAGCCAAACCGCGGCGATTACCTCATTCAGCTAAAGAAAACGCGCGATAAAACAACCGAAGAGGTGATTGGCGAGTTGCGTAATAAAATTGCCCAAACACAGCCTGCCCTGGTAGTTGAATTTGGCCAGGTAATAACCGATATGCTGGGCGACCTGACCACCAGTGCCGAGCCTATAGAAATTAAGCTTTTTGGCGATGACCCTAAAAGGCTGAACATCCTGTCGAAACAAATTGCCGCCCAGGTTGAAAAAGTAAAAGGAACTGCCGATGTATTGCCGGGCATAGTTATAGCCGGCCCATCGGTAAGTATCGACCCTCATTACGGAACACTGGCGCAGTATAATATAACTGCTGCAAGTTTGCAGCTGCAAACGCAAACCGCGTTGGAGGGCAATGTAATAGGCACCCTGCTTGAGCGGGAACAGCTATCCCCTATCCGCATGGTTTATCCCGGCAACCGGGCTTTAACCGTTACGGGGATAAACAACCTGAACATATTTTTACCGAACGGCAGGCTGGTACCCATCAGCGAATTGGCGCAGGTGAACCTAAAACCGGGCGATGCCGAAATAAATCGCGAAAACCTGCAAAATTTAAATATTGTAACCGCCCGCCTGGATAGCACCGACTTAGGTACGGCTATACCGGCCATAAAAAAAGCCATCGCACAAAACGTAAGCCTGCCGCAAGGCTACCATGTTGAATATGGCGGCGCTTATGCCGAGCAACAGCAATCGTTTAAAGAATTGCTTATCATATTAATAGTGGCCAGCTTATTGGTTTTCGCGGTAATCCTGTTCCTGTTTAAACAGTTCAGGATTGCATTGCTTATTTTGGTTTTGGGCGTTTTAGGTATTGGCGGCAGCTTTTTAGCCTTATATTTAACAGGCACCCCGCTAAATGTAGGCAGCTACACAGGCCTGATTATGATAGTGGGCATCATTGGCGAAAACGCCATTTTCACCTTCCTTCAGTTTAAACAATGCGCACTTGATAACCCAATTGATTATGCTGTAACCTATGCCATAAGTACCAGGTTACGCCCCAAACTGATGACTGCTTTAGGCGCAATTATCGCCTTAATGCCTTTAGCGTTGGGCATTGGAGCTGGGGCACAACTGCACCAGCCTTTGGCCATTGCTGTAATAGGCGGCTTTTTGGCTGCGTTGCCGTTATTATTAATTGTACTGCCTGCCATGCTGCGTATTTTATACCGTAATGGCTTTGTATCGCCGGCGGGGGATCATGAGGCGCATTTAGTTGTAAACGCCGGCTAATACTCACCCGGCGAGGCTACGCCCGCCAGCCTCTCTTCGGCTTCGCCGGAAAGAGGGGCTTGAAATTTTATTACTTGATTTTTTTAACAATACTCTGATATCCAACATTCAAGCCCCTCACCGCAGGTGTATCGTGGGGCTCGAAATTCATTGCATGGTTTGTTGCTTTTCAATTATAATATTCACCGTCCAAGCCCCGCTTTACAACGCAGGTGAAGAGAGGGTGCCGTGCGTAGCGCCGGCGGGTGAGTCTTCCCCGCCATGCGATATCCGCCATTTTCTTTCATAATTTCAAAATCCACACTGCTCAAAAATGACATTTATCCATCCCCATCAACACCCAAGTTTCGACCGTATAAAGTCAATATAATGCATCCCCTATTCAAAAAACAAACTACCAAAACCCTTACAAATCCACAATATTTCTACAGATTCGCAAAGTAATTTCATTGCAAATTCAGATCTATCAAAATGAAAAAACAAATTTTAACTTTTGTCGCAGCAATAATCGGTTTAGCACCGTTTAGCCTAAAAGCCCAAACCTACGTGGCTGATAAAACCATCGCACTGACCGGCGATGGCGGGTACGATTACCTGGCCATTGATAAAGTAAACAACCGTTTATATGTATCGCATGGCACCCAGGTAAACGTTATTGACATGGCAACCGATAAAGAAGTGGGCTCCATTGATAACATGAAAGGCATACACGGTATTGCCATAGTAAATAAACTAAACCGCGGCTTTATTACCGATGGCAAGGCCAACGCGGTGGTTGCTTTCGATATTAAAACCCTGAAAACAATCACTACTATCCCACTTACCGATGCTAAAGGGCCGGATGCTATTATGTATGATGCTTTTTCGGACCGAATTTTCAGCTTTAATGGTGAAAGCAATAACTCGTCGGTTATCGACCCGAAAACTTTAAAACAGGTTGGTACAGTGGCCCTGGGCGGAGGCCCGGAATTTGCAGTACCCGATGGCAAAGGCAAAATATATAATAACCTGGAAGATAAAAACAGCCTGAACGTTATTGACAGTAAAACCCTAAAGGTAATTAAAAACTACCCCTTGACGCCATGTGGCGGCCCTACCGGCCTTGCTTTAGATGCTGCCAACCAGCGGGTATTTACTGTTTGCCGCGAAAATAAGGGGATGAGTGTTGTTGATATCAACACGGGTAAAGTAACTGCCACCATACCAATTGGCGCAGGCGTTGATGCTGTGGCTTATGATGCTGAAACCAAGCTTATATTTTGCTCCAATGGTGATGGCACAACCACCATTATCAAACAAAAATCGGCAGACGATTATAGCGTTATTCAAACGTTAAAAACTGCGGTGCGTGCTAAAACTTTGGCGCTTGACGCCAAAACTCACAAAATTTATTTAAGCGTGGCCGAATTTGAGCCAGGCACACGCAAAGCACTGCCCGGCACCTTTAAAGTACTGGTTTACAAGCTACAGTAAGCTTATTTTTATATAAAAAAATCATGAAATGTTTGTGAATTTTAAGTATCTAACTTTTATTTTGACTGCAAAATGATATTTTTAAAACGTTATTCCTATATTTAACGTTTACATATTATATGATTAAAAGAACTGATTTTGTTTATTCTTCCGAGTCTGAACCACATCGTATCCGTACAAAAAAAATTTTAAAGCAGTTTCCGCAATTGCGTAAGCTGATAGGTAAAAATCCCAATACCATATTTGCCATTATTGGTTTGGTAGTGTTCCAGGTAGTTTTAGCCTGGTTTCTGCGCGATCAATCATGGTGGTGGGTATTTGGTGCAGCCTACCTGTTGGGCGCCTTTGCCGATCATGCATTGTTTGTGATGATTCACGAATGTACCCACCAATTGCTGTTTAAAAACCGTAACGCCAATCGTTGGGCTTCTATGTTTGCCAATTTGCCGCAAATATTGCCAAGCGCAATCTCGTTCGAAAAATACCATATCAAGCACCACTCTTTTCAGGGTGTGCATGAACTGGATGCCGATTTGCCAAACAAATGGGAAGCAAAACTCATCAGCAATTCGTTTTTTGGCAAAGCGCTTTGGTTATTGTTTTTCCCGGTATTCCAGCTTTTCCGTCTATCACGCTTAAGAGAGATACATCCTATTGATGGCTGGATAATTACCAACTTTTTGTTGCAGGTTATTTTTACCACCGCTATTGCTTACTTTATGGGCTGGCATTCAGTAGCGTTTTTACTGCTTAGCTTTTCCTTCTCGGTAGGCCTGCACCCGCTTGGCGCACGCTGGATACAGGAACATTACCTTACCCACAGTGTGGAGCAGGAAACTTACAGCTATTATGGTAATTTCAACGCGGTGGCTTTCAATGTAGGCTTCCATAACGAGCACCACGATTTTCCTTCTATCCCCTGGAATAAATTACCAGAGATCAAGAAAACCGCTCCTGAATTTTATGATACGCTGTATTATCATACCTCATGGACCAAACTATTTTTCCGGTTTCTTTTTGACAGAGAAATTTCCCTTTTTAACCGCATCCTGCGTAAGGACCGCGGCCGGGTTGCACTCACCGATGTATCCAAGCCCGATGTGGAAATGGAAATGGTAAAAGAACACTAAAACAAGAAAGGGCATTTCATCAATGCCCTTTCTTGTTTTATCACACTCTACTGGCTGCTAATTGCTTACAAGCTAAAACCAATCGAAATTATGCTCATTTTTTTTGACAGAAAAATGAATATTTAATGAAGAATTAACATAGGATTAAGGTAATTGTAACAAAGTTATTATCTTTAAATCTCTATTTTAATTTGACTATGCACAAACTGAGCTTATTTTTTTCTCAGCACGAAGACCTTACGCAAGTACTTTTATACGCCTGTGTAATTACGGGTCTGTGGTTTGCCGAAATGCTGGCCTCTTTTGACGGAATAAAGATCAAATGGAAACACACCTCGGTCAACACCTTATTCATATTTACTGCCCTGCCTATCCAACTGGTATTAACCACGTTTGTAGTTTTAATATCCGGCTGGGCTACAGCCCACCATTGGGGGCTTATCAATTTTATCCCTTTTCACACCAATCCCTGGGTATATTACGTCGTGATGTTTATGATGATGGATTTTTGCGAATATGTTTACCATGTTATCATGCATAAGATAGAGCCGTTGTGGAAATTTCACCTGGTGCACCACAGCGATCTGAAGGTGGATGTATCTACCACCATCAGGGAACATCCTTGTGAAACGTGCATCCGCACCTGCTTTTTAATGCTTTGGGTATTTATTTGTGGACCAGCCATCAGCGTTTTGATATTAAGACAAACCTTCCAGTCGTTTTCAAATATTGTTGCCCATACCGAGTTCCAGCTACCTTCAAGGCTCAACAAAATTATCGGCCTGGTATTTATTACCCCCAACCTGCATCACGTACACCACCACTACCAACTGCCTTACACCGACTGTAACTATGGTGATGTGTTAAGCATTTGGGACAGACTGTTTGGCACCTATACCAATGTGGATAGGAAAGATATCATTTTTGGCATTGACACCCACATGGACGAAAATCTGAATGGTAGATTTTTAAATGTATTAAAACTTCCGTTTCAAAAATTCGATCATCCCCAAAGGCGTAAAAAAGTGTAAATTGTAGGATACTTCCCATTTGGGAGCAAATGGTACATCAAGGCAGCATCCTTTTTGGCCTTATTTTTGCATATTTTGTTAAAAATTGCATTTAACTAATGCGAACTTCATACTAATATGATTTATTTGCGTTATTATTTGCAACATTAACATGAGCCGAAGAAAGAAATTACAGATCCTGATACCCTTTGTAATGCTGCTATTTTTAGGCGCATATGCCAAGCACCGTTTATTGGATAAAAAACCAATAAGCGGCACGTTGAGCAACAAGCTAATGGACGAAACATCGGGAATAGCGGCTTCATCTATCAACCCCGATGTATATTATGTACATAATGACAGCGGTGATACCAGCCGTTTCTTTTCGATAACCCCCGAGGGCAAATTAAAGGCCACCATTTACTTTAAAGGCGACAAGAATAAACATTTAGGTGTTCAGGACTGCGAGGATATTGCCGTTGGCCCTGGTCCGCAAAAAGGCAAAAGCTATGTTTACCTCGGCGATATTGGCGATAACGCGCAAAACCGGAAGGTGATTACAGTTTACCGTTTTTTGGAAAACGCTTTATGGGCACAGGATACTACAGCACATGCCGTACCCGTAGCCGTTAATTTAAAGTATCCGGATGGCCCGAAAGATGCTGAAACCTTAATGATTGACCCGCTTGAAAAGCTTTTATATATTGTAACCAAGCGTGGCGACACCGTAGCGGTTTATACATCGCCATTAAGTTATAAAGCCAATGATACCCTTACCCTAACCAGGCATACCAAACTGTTTTTCCCCGGCTTTAAGCCATTTAAATGGATTACGGCCGGAGATATCTCTAAAGACGGGCAACAGATCCTTTTAAAAAGCTATGAAAAGGTTTACTATTGGCAACGCCGGCCGAATGAGCATGTATGGGATGCCATGGCCAGGAAACCAAGGGAGCTGCCTTACACTATTGAAAAACAAGGTGAAGCCATAGGTTTTACACCCGATGGCAAAGGATACTATACTACAAGCGAGGGCGTATTTTCGCCCATTTACTATTACGATAGCCCGGAAAAATAAATCGATAGCGAGTTAAAGCACCAAATAAAAAATGCCCGTGAAATATAAAACTTCACAGGCATTTTCTATTAAATTGCCGGCAGCAAACGTTGCTCCCGGGCTATTTTTCTACCCTCAACAACAACACACCATGTGGTGCAACTTTAGCGGTTAAGGCATTGCCGGTAACCACAATATACTTTTGCTGCCAGGCATCCCTGAATTTGGTATAACCTGCTATAGCAGGATCGGCTTTATCAAGGCTTATGTTTTGGTATTTATCGGATGTATTGAACAGGCCGATTGCCTTGCCGCCATCTTTTAACTCTTTTACCCAAACCTGGTAATCATCTTTTTTGATATATTGGCTTGCGCCTTTACCTAATGCGTCCTGGTCAATTGCCAGCACTTCATCGTTGGTAAGCAGGCTTAACGTAAAGGCATCCAGGTGCCCCATATCGCAACCAATTAACAGAGGCGATGCCAACAGGCTCCACAAGCTGATATGTGTATACTGCTCATCAAACGTAAGCCTGGTGTTATGCAGGCTTGGGCCCCATCCTACTTTGCCAACAACCAGCATATCCGGATCGTTAAAATGGCCGGGCTGGGCATGTGGCGCTGCCTGTCCCTGGTTAAAGCCGATGGTTGACATACTTTGCCAGGTATCCTGGATATCGCCTGTTGTGCGCCAGCTATTGCCGTTTACATCGGCACCCCACTCCCATACATTGCCCCAGCCGTACTGGCAAAGGCTATACATGATATCGCGGTTTACTTTACCTAATGCGGCCTGCATTACCTGGTAAGGCTTTTTCAGTCCATCAAGGTCGGGTTTGGGTGCAATATCCGAGTATGAGCACCAATCGTATTTTAAATAGTCGATACCCCAGTCGGCGTAGGTTTGGGCATCCTGGTCTTCATGCTGCCAGCTGCCTAAAAACCCACCGCAGGTACGCGGGCCCGGCGAAGAATAAATACCCATGCGCAAGCCTAAACCATGTACAAAATCGGTAAGACCTTTCATATCGGGGAATTTGCTATTGGCTACAATTTTGCCATCAGCAGCGCGGTTTTCCGCTTCCCATCCATCATCAATATTAATATAAGCCCAACCGTGCGCGCTCAGTTTATCAATCATGGCTTTGGCAGATATGCGTACCTTTTCGTCGTTAACACTCAGGCCCCAGGCGTTCCAGCTGTTCCAGCCTAAAGCAGGGGTTAAGCCAATATTATCGCCAATGCTAATGGTAAATTGTTTTGTTTTAGCACCAAGGCTATTGCTTACCGTAAAAGTTACCGGGTAGTTACCCTTTTGCGCTACCGAACCACTGATAACCCCGGTTGCGGCATCTACCTTTAAACCTTCTGGAAGCCCTGCAACCTTGTACAATAATGGCCTTTTACCTGTAGCAGGTATCAGGTAAAGAAATGGGTGACCCGGCCGGGCGCCAAATACATCGGCACCATTAATTTTCACCTTAGCCGTTGGGTAAGGCGTTAAAATATATGGCGTAGTTTCTGTCTGTACTATCGATTTTCCTGATTTGGTATCGGTAAAAGTGTAGCTGATAGTATATGATCTTTTTGCCAGGCGCGCTATCGAAAACGAGTAGGTAAACGGCTTGCCACCGGTAAAATTGGCCGGATTTGTTTTTTCGTAAAGCACGGTACCGTTTTCCGGGTCGGTTACTTTAAATGCAAGGGTGCCGCTGTATTGGTAAGCATTTGTGGTGTGTAGTTTAACACTTTTGCTAAGGCTGTTGTTGTCGCCGTAAACAAAATCGGCCTCGGTATTTACAGCCACATGGTCCATTACATCGGCCATGGTGATGTTAAATGTGCTGCCGTAGCCGCTGGTTACCAAACCGCCATCGCCGCCGGTATCAAATATACGCACTGCCAGCACGTTTTCTTTATCCCACAAAATAGCGGGATTGTTTGCTGCTATTGTATATGAGCGGCCGCCATAATGGCCATCTTTTATAGTACCGCCGTAACCGCCATATTTGGCTACCAGTTTACCGTTAAGGTAAACCTCATCATTATCATCAACAGTACCTAAATTTAAGCGGAGGCTGTCTTTCAGATACGATTTATCTTTTAATGACGAGGGAATAACCACTTTGGTACGATACCAGCCGAAGCCATCATAATTGGGGTGGCCCTGGCGTTCCCAGTTGTCGTTAAGATTGGCAACCTGCCAGTGCTGGTCGTTATAAGTTGGCGACGCCCACTGGGCCGAATCGCCGACTGTAAATTTCCAGCCTTTGCTAATGGAAACCTCCTGCGCCGAAACTGTCAGGAAACCCGTCGCAAGGAATAACATGGTAAAAATTTTTCTTATCATAATTAATGTTTTAATGATACCACTAAAAGTCGCCATAAATTAAGGCGGCTTGCAATTGGTTCAGAATGGTTTACTGGTTTTTTAATACTTTTTAAAGGTATAAAGATTTCCAGAAAATAGAAATGTATATGTAACATTTATTAAGCAGCCCCACCCAACCCTCTCCGATAGGGAGGGCTCTAAAAATCAATCTTCCAGATATGCCGTCGGTTCAAACAAAAGTATATACGTAGCAACCCAAAAGTCTCCCCTACCGGGGGAGATTTAGAGGGGGCCCGGCTTTTACTTACTCAACAAATCCACATACTTCACCTGTTCAGGAAACCAAACGGTCATCTCGCCTTTGCCGCGGTTTGCCCATGAATAATACGGAATAGCGGTTAGCGTACTGGTAACGGTGCTCACATTCTGATTAGCTTCATCAACATTAACACTCTTTACATCGGCCTTTAACGTCATTACGCCATTTAGCAAATCAGCATTATAGGTTGGGGTAAAAACAACGTCTTTAGAGATAATAAAACTGCTTGGCTTGCCGGCATTATCTTTCCACTCGGCGCAATACATGATAGGGCCGCGTTGGATGGCGATTTTGCCATTATCGTCGGCCAGTTTTTCGTTAGCTATTACACGCTGCACATCCATGGGCAAGGTAAGCTCTACCTTATCGTTCTTTTTCCATTTTTTACTGATCACCGCGTAGCCATGTTCCATTTGGTAATCAACGGCTTTACCGTTTACTTTTATTTCTATTTTTTGTGCCGATGGTTTCTCGTAGCTGTATAAATCGGATGGGATAGCTTTGTCCTGTGCCCAGCCTGGAATACGGATCCTGAGGTTCATGTCCATCGCCGATGCCGGATCGATGTTGAATACCAAACCGCCATCCCAGGGGTAATTATTTTGCTGGGTAATTTTAAGCCCCTTTTCGGCAACCTTTAAATTTGCCGATCCGCTGATAAACAGGTTTACATACACATCCTTGCCATTTTGAGCATACATGTAACCGGGGATAGACGGAATTAACCGTACGATATTGGTTGGGCAGCAGGAGCAGGTAAACCAGCCCGAGCGTTCACGCTCAATATCCGGGTGCGTAAAGCTATCGCGGATTTGCATAGCATTGGTATAAAAGAAAGATTTACCATCGAGCCCAACACCCGATATTAAGCCGTTATACAGAGTTTTCTCCAACAGGTCGATATATTTTGAATCGCCATGCAATAAAAACATCCTTTGGTTCCAGAAAACATTGCCTATAGCCGCGCAGGTTTCGTTGTAGGCGGTTGTGTTTGGCAGCTCGTAGTTGCCGCCAAAACGTTCGCCATCGCCCACGGCGCCTATACTGCCCTGTACGTATATCTTTTTGCTCACCATGTTATCCCAGATCTTGTCAATAGCGGCGATATACTCTTTATCGCCGGTGAGGGCTGCAACATCTGTCATGCCCGAATACAGGTACATTGCCCGTACAGCATGGCCTTCGGCCTCCTCCTGGTTGGTAACGGGGGTATCATCCTGCCAGTAAACACCGTTTTCGAATGGATTTTTGCTTTTTTTGTTGTATTCCTTGTGGCCGCGGGCATCAATAAAAAATTTGGCCAGGTCAAGGTATTCCTTTTTGCCGCTGATACGGTACAGGCGTACCAGGCCCATCTCAACAATTTCATGGCCAGGCGCAACCGTGCGTTTACCGGGGCCAAAAGTACGTACCAGCAAATCGGCGTTTTTAAGGGCGATATTTAAGAAATTACGTTTGCCGGTAGCCAGAAAATGGGCGGCGGCGGCTTCGTACATATGGCCGGCATTGTAAAGCTCGTGACTCATATTCTGCTCATTCACCCAGCGCTCGGGGCCGGCCCAGGCTTGCGGATGTATCGGATCGATAGTGCGGGCGGTGTATAGGTAGCCATCGGGTTCCTGCGCCTTGCCTACTATGGTGATCATCGAATCGAGGTAATGATCCAGCTGCTTATCAGGGTGTACGGCTAACGAATATGATGCGCCTTCAATGGTTTTATAAATATCGGTATCATCAAAGGGGTACGTAGTACAAAATTTGCCCGAACGGGCCGCGGCCATCTGGAAATTTTTTACCCTGCCGGTACTTTCGCAACGGGTAAACGATGCCGGAATAGTGGCCGTGCGGTTAGTTTCAATCCGCGAATTCCAGAAATGATCGGCCAGTTTTACACTGGTAAACGGAACCGGCTGAATAGGATAATCCTGCTGTTTTTGTGCAAAGGCCGAAAAGCCGCAGCATACAGCTAATAATAAACAGATGTTTTTACGCATAACGGGTTAATATAATTGGCAATAACAATATAAAGATACTACATTTCAAATGTACATTAATTGTTGTTTTCACACTAATTAATTTTAACTGTTATTAGCAGAAAATTACCCGCTGCTATATTGATACTATAAGCAACAACTCACGTCCGTAAAATCGACTTCAAGCGATAAATCAATGAAACAATAATTTATATCATTTATAATCAGTTATTTATATTCTATACAGTACTTTGTATTACATAATACTATATAAAACACTTACCTTTATTTTAAACTTAATCATCAGTATATGAAAACAGCATTCGATTTAAAAAAAGCGGTTATTATCATCTTTTTGCTGGTAGCCGGCAGCACAACAGTTTTTGCGCAGTGCGACCAAACCGTAACCTTAACATCATCAAAAACAAGTAAGGTTGATGACCAGGGCAACACTGACAGCAGGGATGAAAACACGGTTATTACCATTACTAAAACAGATGTAACCATTGTTCCCGGTGGCGACGATCACAAGATGTCGGGCCCAATCAGTTCAAAAACCTGCGACTGGAAAACGCCTTTTAAAGACGGCAAAACGGTTATAAAAGCGAAACTCAGTGATGACAATGGTCATGACAGAACAGCAACCATAACTATCACCGGCGTAGCAGGCAAAGTTACGCTTACGTTTGAAGCCGAGGAAAAGCCGGGAATGAAAATCTTTGTAATAGCAGATAAATTTGAGTAGGCTTATTTATTTTTTTGCGTGAGGCGGATGGAATCTGCCTTACGTTTATTTTTCAGCGATAAATATTACCTCTATTACAGGGCATTCAAGATTTGCAATACCGATTTGCATGTGGGAGACGCAATTATGCGTCTCTACATTTGAATGTTAACCTTGCGCCCCCCCTCTCCATATACATTAAAACTTAACCTATTGTTTATGATAAATTTTAATAGCAACAGTACTTTTAGCTACAGAAAAACAACACGTTATGAAAAGAAAATTCTTAACAACTGTATTGCTGTGCTGCTGCTTTTTAGCCTGTTTAGCTGCCATTGCCGATTTTAGCGGAAGCTGGGGCGGAATTTTAACCATGGAGAATGGCGACCAATATCCCTTAACCTATCATTTTAAAATTGATGGTGATAAACTAACCGGCACCGTACAAACCCCTAAAGGCGAACTACCCGTTGACGACGGTAAAATTAGCGGAGATAAATTCACATTCACGGTTACCCTTGGCGATATCGAAATACCACACAGCGGCAAATTTTATGGCGATTCTATCGGCGTGGACATTGCGGCTAATGGGGTTAAAGTGCATACTACACTGAAAAGGAAGTAGCGTTAAATTATGTTGCGGGCGACGTTATAAGTTATACAATTCGGCTAAATTCGGGAGGAGACTGACGAATATCGCATGGCAGCTACGACTCACCCCGACGAGGCTACGCCAGTCTGCCCCTCTCCGACTGCGTCGCATAGAGGGGTTAAAATATTATTTTCATTTGCTCAACCCTCTTTGCGGCGCACCAGGAGGGTCGGCCAGCGTAGCGTAGCCGGGGTGAGTCGTGACCGGCGTTCAAAACCTAATATTTTTGCAACCTCAAACACATCATAGGTAGAAACACATCATAGGTAGCCTATCGAAGCATTGCGGGCGAAGGCCTCTCCACACCCCCCTTCGACAAACTCTTCATTACACGCCCGCTCACAGTTAAAAAATAAACACGTCATTAAATGCTTCCTGGTCATTAACAACATCATCAATTAAATGCGCTTAATTTTTGATAATTTTGCCCGCCAAACTATACCATGTATTTTGTGCCAAACGCGATTTTATGCCGACAACGTATACCAAAACTTTAGCCCGAAAAATTCTTTTTGCGTTCCTTGCCTTCGCCATCATTTTTTCTGTAACAGCGCTTATCGTTCGCAGGTCTATCACTAAAAAATTAGAGAATATTTCTAAACTGGCCAACAATATGGGCCAGGGCAATCACCATCCCGAACATATATTGTTATTACTGCACCAGGCCGAAGATGATTTCCAGGCATCCTTACTCAATACTAACAGTAAAAATAGCGACGATTATAAAACAAAGCTAACATCGGCATTTAACGAGCTGGATACTTTGCTTAAAGCAGATGCCGATACAAGCAACCTTAACATTATCCAAAGCAATAAAATAAAGTCGTGGTATCAAAAAAAGCTAGCCCTATCTAACCAGCTCTTCGGGCTTAAACACAATTTTGATTCGCTGCTTACCGCCTATGCTGCTTTTAATAACGAAGCTGGTAAATACGCTCAGGAACTTTCGCGCAATGCAAATAAATCATTTAAAACCAGTACAGATACTGTTAAAAACACCACACCGGTAGTAAAAAGAGGGCTTTTTAAACGAATTAAAGATGCCATTAACGATAAAGACGACAGGGCGATATCAGCAATAGAGATTAACCATCGCAACAATTTAAAGGAGGTTAATGCATCCACACAAAAGTTGTTAACTAAGGATCAGAAAGCTTACGCCAACAGCCTGAAACAATTGCAGCAACAAAACCTAAAGTTAATAACGATGCAGCGCGAGCTGATTGGCCTGAACTCACATATCAGTAATGAACTGGAACGCATTATTAACGATATGAAGGAGATAAATTACAACGTGACCAACGAATTCAGGGATATGTCGTTTAAAAACTACCAGGAAACTACAGGGTTGTTAAATAACTTCTCACTTATTGCTTTATTCCTGGTGCTGGTGTTTGCCACCCTGCTCATTATATTCATCATACAGCTTAACCGGGCCGAACTGCTGCTACATAAAGAGATTGAACAATCGGTTACCATTGCCCAACAAAAGATGGATCTGCTTTTGCATATGAGCCACGAGGTACGTAACCCGCTTACCGCCATCAGGGGTTTCCTTTACATTTTTGGTAAAACCAACCTGGCTAAAAAACAGGCCGACATGCTCGATTCTATCAATCACTCTTCGGATATGCTGCTGCGTACCCTTAACGATACGCTGGATGCCGCAAAAATGGAAAACAGCGAATTTAAAATTAGTACCGAACCTTTTAATCCCGATGATGCATTAAAAACTGTTGTAGAAAGCATGGAGTTTGGCGCAACTAAAAAGGGGTTAACGTTAGATTACCATTTTAAAGGCGACAAAAACGCGATTTTATTGGGTGATAGCCTTAGGCTTAAACAAATTATGGTTAACCTGCTAAGCAATGCCATTAAATTCACAAAAGAAGGCGGCATCAGGGTAATGGCCGAATTAGTTGGCCCGGAAAATAAGCTGATTGTTGATGTCAGGGACACCGGGGATGGGATTAGCCCGGATCAGCAGTCCAATTTGTTTTCAAAATACTATCAAACCAGTTCATCAAACGGAAAGGCGGGTACCGGCCTGGGCCTGTTTATTTGCAAACAACTGGTAAAGCTGCAGGACGGGCATATTACCGTAGATAGCAAACCCGGAGCAGGCACTACGTTTAGTTTTACCATTCCGTATGAAAAAAGCAATACCACGGCTGTTGTTAAACCCGACACACTTGACCCTGCGTTGTTATTGAATGGTATTACCATTTTGGCAGTTGACGACAATGAGCTTGACTTGATGTCGTTAAAAATGATACTGGCCCGGTGGAATGTTAATTTTTTACAGGCAGGCAACGCAAAACAAGCATCAGAGATAATTGGCAAAAACGATGTAAACGTTGTGCTTACAGCCGTGCCTGCACCCGAAACAGCTATTGCCGAATTGTTGACGGCTATAAAAAAATCAACCACCTCCAGCAATAAGTTACCTGTAATTGCTATAGGCGGATCGACGGCAGATGCGGAAATGTATTTAAAGATGGGTTTTGTTGATATTATTGAAAAATCTGTTGTAGATACACAACTGGTAGGCAAACTGGTTAAGGTATTGAAACCGCAAGCGGGAAACTTGCATTGATGGTAGAATTTGAGTACCCTCAAATCCCCATTAGCGCCTTGAGTGGCTGCCTGCAGGGTGGCAGATTTATGGGTTTAACAAACAATCCTTTTTGATCATAAGTCGCCCTTTGCGTCACTAACTAAGCAATACTTCGGCTAAATCCGAAATTTACCCCGGGTTAAAAACATTAACCATTGGTAGTGTACCACCCAGTACCAGGGTGTTTCAGGGCGTTTCATGCCGTACCAGTACACACACTTGCAATTAAATCACACTGTTCGATTTATATAACTTCGGACGGTAACACATTTACGTTCGTTGTTTATATAACCATACATTTTTTAAACTACTTCAGCGTATATTTGTCTATTAAATATGCTCATTAAAATATATCCCGAAAACCCGAACCCTAAAGCGATAGAGCAGGTTGTTGAAGTGCTGCGCAAAGGCGGATTGATCATTTATCCTACAGATACCATTTACGGGCTTGGTTGCGATATCACTAACCATAAAGCTATCGAAGCCATCTGCAAAATCAGGAATATTAAACCCGAGAAGGCTAATTTTTCATTTATCTGCTATGATCTAAGCCACATATCTGATTATATTAAACCGATAGATAACACAACATTCCGTGTTCTTAAAAAAGCATTGCCAGGCCCGTTTACCTTTATATTTAACGCCAGCCATAAGGTGCCCAAGCTATTAAGCAGCAACAAAAAAACGGTTGGTATCCGTGTTCCTGACAACGATATTGCCCGCGAAATTGTACGTGTATTAGGCAACCCCATCCTATCCACCTCTATCCGCGACGACGACGATATCATCGAATACTCTACCGACCCGGAACTGATCCACGAAAAATACGAAGACCTTGTTGATATAGTGATTGATGGCGGGTATGGTGATAACATAGCCTCGACCGTTGTCGATTGTACCAATGGCGAGTTTGAGGTAATTCGTGAGGGTAAGGGGGATTTGGAAATGTATTTGTAGGTGCGCTGTCACCCGACATAAAGATATTTTACGTCGTTGCCGGTAACATACCCTAAACCACCGTCATTGCGAGGTACGAAGCAATCCTCTACATGCTAAGTCCCAGATTGTTAGGGATTGCTTCGTACCTCGCAATGACGGTAGTTTAGAATACTCGTTTAACCCATCCGTTGCGCGTCATAACGATTTTTTCAGGTTTTACATGGTGATCACTCGCAATGACGACTAAAAAGTGTGTTGTCCCTTACGGCCTTATCCCCTTAATAAACCCCGGTATCTTCCCCATATAATCCTCTTCGGCCAGCAACTTTACAAACTTACTGCCTACAATAGCACCGTTTGCATAAGCACATGCCTGTTTAAAAGTATTGTTGTCCGATATACCGAAACCAATGATAGTTGGGTTTTTAAGTTCCATGGCTTTAATGCGCTTGTAATAATCTTCAATGCTGTTGGTTAGCTGCAGGCTGCCGCCAGTGATGGAAGATGATGAAAGCAGGTATATAAAGCTGTTGCTCAGTTCGTCAATTTTACGAATGCGGTCTTCGGATGTTTGCGGAGTAACCAGGAAAATATTGCTCAGGTTGTTATCTGTAAAATAATTGGCGTATTTAGCTTCATACTCATACATGGGCAAATCGGGCACTATTACGCCATCAACGCCCAATTCAACTGCTTTTTTGCAAAAACGTTCGATACCGTATTGTACTATAGGGTTAAAATAGCCCATCAATAAAATGGGGATAGTAACGCGCTTGCGTAGTTCGCCCAATTCTTCAAACAGTTGGTTAAGGGTCATCCCGTTTTCTAAAGCCTGTTCAGAGCTGTGCTGAATTGTCGGGCCATCGGCCACGGGATCTGAATATGGGAAACCAATTTCCAGGAAATCGGCGCCGGCTTTTTCCAAAGCTTCGGCAATATCAACGGTGGTGTTTAAGGCAGGATAACCCGCAGTAAAGTATATAGATAACAAATTATCTTTTTTGGTAGCGAAAAGCTTGTTTAAGCGGTTCATTGTATTTTGTTTGTCCATAGTCCATAGACCATGGTTTTGTTTATTTTATTTCCCTCCATGGACTATCGAGCATGGACCATCGACTAATTAATACCCGAAATATTTAATATAAGTATCCAAATCCTTATCACCCCGGCCCGAGATACAGATAACAACGTTATCATCGGCATTAAATGTCATCTTTTCCAGTTGTGCCAGTGCGTGGGCTGTTTCAATGGCCGGGATAATGCCTTCCATTTGCGAGCATAATAATCCTGCCTGTAAGGCCTCATCATCGGTAATGCTGGTGTACTGGGCGCGGTTTATTTTGTACAAATGCGCATGCTGCGGACCAATACCCGGGTAATCCAGCCCAGCCGATATGGAGTATGGCTCCACCACCTGCCCGTCCGGTGTTTGCATCAGAATGGTACGACTGCCATGCAGTACACCCTCCTGCCCCAAAAAGGTGGTTGCTGCCGAGTGGCCGCTGTCGACACCTTTACCTGCCGCTTCAACGGCAACCAGTTTCACATCTTCGTCGTCCAAAAAATGGTAAAACATGCCCATGGCATTACTGCCGCCACCTACACAAGCCATTACGTATTGAGGTAACTCGTTGTCTGTTTGCTCCAATAACTGTTTTTTAGTTTCTTCGGATATCACGGATTGAAAGCGGGCAACCATATCCGGAAAAGGATACGGACCAACCACCGATCCGATGATGTAATGGGTATCAACGGGGTTGCCTATCCAATCGCGCAGGGCCTCGTTGGTAGCATCCTTCAGGGTTTTACTGCCCGATGTAGCTGGCCTTACCGTAGCGCCCAGCATCTTCATACGCGATACATTGGGAGCCTGGCGTTCCATATCAACTGCGCCCATGTAAACCACGCATTCAATACCCATCAGGGCACAAACAGTAGCTGTGGCAACACCATGCTGCCCGGCGCCGGTTTCGGCAATAATACGTTTTTTCCCTAAGCGCTTAGCCAGCAGAATTTGCCCGATAGCATTGTTGATCTTGTGCGATCCGGTGTGGTTCAGGTCCTCGCGTTTAAAAAATATGTTGGCCCCATACCTTTCCGAATATCTTTTGGCATGATATAGCGGCGAAGGCCTGCCCACATAGTTTTTCAGAAGGTCGTCAAATTCGGCTTTAAAACCGGGATCATTAATAATGTTGATATATTGAAGCCTTAACTCCTCAACATTTGGATAAAGCATTTCGGGGATGTAGGCGCCGCCAAAATCGCCATAATAACCTTGCTCGTTAACTCCGTATTTCATCTGTAATAGTTTGATTGTTGATGATATCAAATGCTTGTTTTAGTTTACCGGTGTCTTTAACACCGGGCGCCATTTCAAAACGGCTATTTAAATCAACCCCGTAAAATTGCGGGTGATTAATCTTTTTAATTTCTTCCAGGTTATCCAGGCTTATTCCACCCGATAAAAAGAAGGGGACTTCCAGTTTATAATTATCCAGCATCCCCCAGTCAAAAGTTTTACCCGAGCCACCATAGGCAGCAGTTTTTGTATCGAACAGGAAATAGTCTACTTTGTTTATGTAATTATCGAGCTGGCCGAAATCGAAATTTCCGTCCAACCCAAAAGCTTTAAACACGGTAACCCTGTCCCGAAAACTGTGACTAAATTCCGGCGATTCGTCGCCGTGCAGTTGTATTACATCAAAACCGTACGCATCTATCAAAGAATCGATTATTTCTGCACTTTCATTCACAAAAACGGCTGTTTTTTTGATGTTTTTTTGTATTTTTTTTAAACTTTCTGCAGATAATTGACCGATATATCGGGGCGAAAGCCCGTAGCAAATAAAGCCCAGGTAGTCGGGTTTTAATGCGGCTACCGCTTCAATATTTTCGGGATCTTTTAAACCGCAAACTTTTATCTTCATGTTTAGTTTTGCAATAGCAGGTTAAAACTGTTCAGTGCTTTTTTGCTCAGCAGGGCTTCTTCTGCCTCGTAAAAACAATCGGCAAAAGTCTTTTCGGGGTTGATAGTCCTGATAGCCAGGGCAGCGTTTGATAGCACTACGTTGTTTTGCGCGTTGGTACCATCACCATTAAGTACGCTGCTAAATATTGATGCAGAGGCACTTACAGTATCACCGCCGGCAATTTCCGATGGATCAAGCTTTTCGAAGCCCAGGGCCTCAACGCTATTAATCTTTTCTCCCTCAGCAGAGAAGGTTTTAAAATCGCAGGTAAGTGAAACCTCATCATAACCCTCCAAGGCATTCACTATGGTATATTTAGTGGCCGATTTTTGATAAAGGTATGCATATACTCTTGCCAGCTCCAGGTTAAAAACACCAACCAGTTGATTTTCAGGCTTCGCCGGATTTACCAGCGGACCAAGCATGTTAAAAAACGTTTTCACCCCCAACTCCCTGCGGATGGGCGCCACCGTTTTCATGGCCGGGTGAAATAGCGGTGCGTGCAAAAAGCAGATGTTGGCTTTGTCAATTCCGCGTTTCAGTTTATCAGCATCATTAGTAAACTGGTACCCCAAATACTCCATCACGTTTGACGAGCCACAACCCGATGATACACCGTAGTTACCGTGTTTAGCCACCTTATAACCCGCTCCCGCTACCACAAAGGACGCAAGGGTGGATATATTAAAGGTGTCCTTACCATCGCCGCCTGTTCCGCACAAATCTATCAGTTCGCCGGTTTGCAAATCAATAGGCAGGCAAAGTTCCAGCATGGCATCGCGAAAGCCTTCCAGCTCATCAACGGTAATGCTGCGCATGCAATAGGCCGTCATAAACGCGGCCATTTGCGAGTTGTTGTACTTACCCTGAGCTATGTTTATCAAAATCCCTTTTGATTGCTCCCGGCTAAAGGTTTTGTGTTCGAATAGATGATTAAGTATCTGTTTCATGCCCCCTGGCCCCCTAAAGGGGTACTTTTTAATTGTTAATTACCTAGCCCCCGACTTTTTCCCTCCCCCTTCAGGGGGCCGGGGGGCTAATAAAAAAAGGGTTACCGTATGGCAACCCTTCCTTTGAATATATTTTTTAAACAAACACGGAATTGCCTTACGATATCTCGTTAAGCCACCACCAGTTATTGTTTAATGCGTTCGTTTTCATTTATGCCACAAATATGGAAATAGTTTTTATAAAAACAAACAGATAAATTTAATTAATGAATTAGTGAATTATTGATTTAGTGAATTAGGAAAATTTAATGAAACTTTGCAATAAGCACTCAACTGCTTAATAATTGATTTAATGGATTATCAACATATTAACCTGCGTTCCAAATCAATAATTCACTAAATCAATAATTCACTAATTAAAAAAATGGCTATACATCAAGAAAAAATAAACCCCGAGGATGACCTTGGCTTCGGCACCCAGCCTGTAGTAAAAAGCCAGCCTGTTATCAATAAAGATGGATCTATTAACGTAAAGCGTACCGGTCTGCCGCGTTTTTCTACTGCAAACAATTACCACTCGCTTATTACCATGAGTTGGCGAAAGTTTTGGCTCATTGTTTTTAGCGGGTACTTTACAGCCAACATCATATTTGCATGCATATATGTTTCATTAGGTACCGATGTGCTTGACGGCCGGAGTGGCAATACCGGGTTTGACAGGTTTATGGATGCCTTCTTTTTTTCGGCGCAAACCATTTCGACTGTTGGTTATGGCCATATCAGTCCGAAGGGAATGGCCGCAAACAGTGTGGCCGCTTTAGAATCGATGATGGGCTTATTAGCTTTTGCCTTAGCTACAGGCTTATTATACGGGCGCTTCTCCAGGCCATCGGCTAAAATATTGTATAGTGATAAGGTGTTGGTTGCTCCTTATCGCGATAAGGGTTGGGGGTTAATGTTCAGACTGGCCAATTTAAGGCGTAATATATTGATAGACCTCGAGATTGAGGTTGTATTTGGCTATAACGAAGAAGTGAACGGCAAGGTGATTCGCAAGTTTTTTCAGCTGGAACTGGAACGAAAGTTTGTGAGCATTTTGACAGTAAACTGGACCGTGGTGCACCCCCTTGATGAAAACAGCCCGTTAAAAGACATGACCCAGGAGGAATTGGAAGCTAAACAGGCCAGTTTATCCGTCATCCTTAAAACCTTTGATGATACTTTTTCACAAACTGTACATTCCCGAACATCCTACATTTATTCGGACGTAGTTTGGGGCGCCAAATTTGTACCTGTATTTCATCGTGATGAAGACGGACAGGCTATTTTGGATATGAGTAAGATAAGTACTTATGAATTGGTGAATGGTTAATAGTGAGTGGTGAATGGATAATTTGATCAGCTTTGGCTATTCACCACTCACTACTTCAAAAGCGGGTTCTTTTCCCTGGCAAAAACATTATAAACCATCTTATCTAAAAAGGCTGGCAGTAGCTTACTAAGCAATACTGTAAGTTTGCCCTGCAGGGTTAAAACCAGCGTGCGTGAGCGGTTTTCAATGCCATTTACAATTATTCTGGCTACCTGGTCGGCCGTCATCATTTTATCTTCTTCCAGGGTGCTTTCGCGCTGTTCTATCCCTTCTTTGTTAAGGGCGGTATTGCGGATATTTGATGCGGTAAAGCCGGGACAAGCGGTTAATACATGGACACCGGTTTTCAGGTTTTCAACGCGCAAAGCATCCAAAAAACCGTTCATGGCAAACTTTGAAGCAGAATATCCCGCGCGAGCGGGAAGGCCTTTATAGCCCGCTATGGATGATACCCCTACTATGCTACCTTTGGTTTTGGCAATTTCGGGCAGCGCGTATTTGGTACAATAAACCGTACCCCAAAAGTTTACATCCATTAATGACTTGAGTACTTTTAAATCAACATCCTTAAACAACGCCCGCATAGATATGCCTGCATTGTTTATCAACACGTCAATTTTTCCAAAAGTAATGAGGGTTTGTTTAATTAACTGGGCGCAATCGTCCTCGATAGTTACATCGCACTGTACAGCCAGGGCTTTGGTTTGGTAGCGTCTTTCAATATCCTGGGTTATTACGCAAAGGGTTACATATTGGCGGGCTGCCAAAACCACAGTTGCACCGCGTTTAGCGCATTCAATAGCTAACGATTTTCCGATGCCGGATGATGCCCCGGTTATTACTATAACTTTATCATTTAACTTCATAAGTTGAAGGGAATAGCTGCGGCAAACCCTCCACTTTAATTTCGGGCACCTTAAATAAATATTTGGCGGCGAAGATAATCATCGCACCATAAAATTCCTTAAGATAATCCCAGCTAAATTTCACATTATTACGGCTGTTAAAGTTAATGATATACGTTTTGGGAAAGTAATAATTTTTAAACCCGGCAAGCCTGATGCGGTAACTCAGGTCGATATCATATCCATAGGTATGAAAACGCTCATCAAACATCCCGGCTTTATCAATAGCCTCTTTACGCATCAGCATAAAAGCGCCATTCAGCACATCGGTTTCTGAAGTTTGAAACTCCTCCACCCAATCTTTACGCTGTACATCGGTAAGGCGCGATTTCGAAAAATATTTGGCCAGGCCTGTCAGTTTAAAAAACACCGCCCAGGGCTCGGTAAACCCATGTTTTGATTCGGCAAGAAAACGGCCGTCGGGCGTAATCATCCGTACACCCATCCCTCCGGCATCCAAATGTGCATCCATAAACTCAAGCGCCTTCTCAAAAGTTTTTTTGCCTGTAATTGTATCCGCACTGACTACTAAAATATACTCTCCGGTAGTTTCTTTAATTCCCTGGTTATAAGCTTGTGCCAGCCCCTGGTTGCTGGTGTTGGCAATTACTTTAACATCAGGAAACTCACCGCTTAGCATCTCTACAGATTTGTCTGCCGAGGCATTATCCACCACAAAAACCTCGTAATTAATGCCCACAGCGGCCCTTATTACCGAATTAAGCGCTATCCTGAGCATATCACAGGTATTGTAATTTACAATGATGACAGAGAGTTTCATACCTTACTTTGACAATGAATTTTCATACGGAACACGTGTAGCGATAGACCGCCCGAGGGTGATCTCGTCTACGTACTCCAACTCACCTCCAAAGGCTATGCCACGGGCTATGGTTGATATGGTAATGTGGAAAGATTTTATGCGCTTGTTTAAATAAAACAAAGTGGTATCACCCTCCATGGTAGCGCTAAGGGCAAAAATGATCTCTTTAGCTTCGTTTTCCTTCAGGCGTTCAACCAAAGTATCTACCTGCAAATCCGAAGGCCCTACCCCATCCATTGGCGATATTAAGCCACCCAATACGTGATATACGCCATTGTACTGGTTGGTATTTTCAATAGCCATTACATCGCGGGTATCCTCAACCACGCAAATAAGGCTGCGGTCGCGCTTGTGCGACGAGCAAATCTCGCAAACGGCATGATCGGATATGTTGTGGCAAACCGAGCAAAACATAATCTCGTTACGCAACTTGCTCACGGTGGTGCTAAATCGTTCTACATCCTGTTTATCCTGGTTTAGCAAATGCAGCACCAGCCTGAGCGCGGTTTTTTGACCTACCCCGGGTAATTTGGCAAATTCGGCTACAGCATTTTCCAGTAATTTGGACGAAAAATTCATTGTGCGAAGTTAAGGAATAAGTCGGGAAGTTGGGAGAGTCGGAAAGTCCGAAAGTTCGAAAGATTAAAGTTTGTATTTTGATAATTTCTTCTGCGCTATGCAATTTACTTTCCGACTTCTGGGCCTTTTTCCCACTTTCTGACTTCCCGTCTTCCCGACTTTCGGACTAAAGTTTGTGAATAGTTAATTTGTTCTGTACTTTGCAACTCACTTTCGGATTTTACGGATATTTCCGGCTTTCGGAGCTACTTCCGGACTTTCGGACTTCCCGACTTCCGGACTAATAAAACATCTATGTCGCCAGGGGTACTATTATCATTTATTATCGGTTATTTTTTAGTGTTGCTGGTTATATCCTGGCTTACATCCCGCAAAGCATCAGATAATGATACCTTTTTTGTGGCCAACCGCAACTCTAAATGGTACCTGGTAGCCTTCGGGATGATTGGCACCGCCCTGAGTGGTGTAACCTTTATTTCGGTACCGGGCAAAGTTGGCGCGCCCTCCGGCGATCAGTTTTCCTACTTCCAGTTTGTGCTGGGCAACGCTGCGGGCTTTCTCATCATTGCAACCGTATTGCTTCCGCTTTATTACCGGTTAAAACTCACATCAATATACAGTTATATTGAAGGGGCTTTGGGCACCTGGAGCTATAAAACCGCTGCCGGGATATTCCTCATCAGCAGGGTTATCGGCTCATCCTTCCGGTTGTATTTGGTGGTTATTGTTTTACAGAAATTTATTTTTGATAGTTATCATATTCCTTTTGCCGTTACGGTGCTCATTTGTTTAGTCCTTATCTGGTCGTACACATTTAAAGGGGGATTAAAAACCATTATTATTACCGATAGCTTACAGACTTTCTTCCTCGTGTTATCCGTATTTCTGTCGATATACTTTATTTGCAGCAGCCTGCACCTGAATATTTTTGAGGCTGCCGATGCTATTAAAAACAGCAGTTATGCCAAAATATTTTTCTTTAATGATTTCCTGAGCAGCAAATTCCATTTTACCAAAGCGTTTTTAGGTGGCATATTTATTACCATTGGCATGGTGGGGCTTGACCAGGACCTGATGCAAAAAAACCTGAGCCTTAAAAACATTAAGGAAGCCCAAAAAAACATGTTCAGTTTTACCGGGGTATTTGTTATCATCAATATTTTCTTTTTAAGTGTTGGCGCTTTGCTTTGGATGTATGCCAGCAAATACGGCATACATGTGGATAAAACAGACTACCTGTACCCAACCATCGCCCTGCAACATTTGGGTATTGTACCGGCCATGGTTTTCATGCTGGGGCTCACAGCGGCTACCTTTGCCACTACCGATTCGGCTCTTACGGCACTTACTACCTCTTTTTGTGTAGACTTTTTAGGCTTCAACAAAAGCACCGATCTTAACAGCAAAAAAAAGGTAGGCACACGCCATACAGTGCATATTGCATTTTCGGGGCTGATGTTTTTAACCATTGTGATATTTAACGCTATTAACAACGATGCGGTGGTGAGCGCTATATTTGCAGTTGCATCTTACACGTACGGCCCGTTATTGGGGCTTTATTCGTTTGGTTTATTTGTAAGTAACAGGCAGGTGAGGGATAAGCTGGTTCCCTTTATTTGTGTGGCATCGCCTGCTATATGCTACTTTTTAAATGCCGAATCAAAATCACTTTTGGGCGGATATGTTTTTAGCAATGAGCTCATCATTGTTAACGGATTAATTACCTTTGTCGGCTTGTTGCTGAGCTCGAGTCGGAAAGACGAGAAGTCCGGAAGTCCGAAAGTTGTAACGGGGTAAAAGGAAAGCAACAACAAAAACATAATAATAAATTCGATGTACTAAATAATACTTCCGGACTTTCCTTCTTTCGGACTTCCGGACTAAAGAACTAAAAAACTAACTACTTCCGGACTTCCCGACTTTCGGACTTCCGGACTGCTAAAAAAAAGGATATGACCGGAGACGATAAAATAAGACAAGCATTTGAAAACAAAAACTGGCAGGAAATAAAAGTTACAGACTCCTGGCAGATATTTAAAATAATGGCCGAATTTGTTGACGGCTTTGAAAAACTGGCCAAAATTGGCCCATGTGTATCCATCTTCGGATCGGCACGTACACATAATGATAATAAATATTACCAATTGGCCGAAGAAGCCGCCCGCCTGCTTACCGAGCATGGTTATGGCGTAATATCTGGCGGCGGACCAGGTATCATGGAGGCAGCCAACAAAGGCGCTTACGAAGCAGGTGGCAAATCGGTAGGTTTAAATATCGAACTGCCGTTTGAGCAGTTCCACAATAAATATATCGACAGGGATAAGATCATGGAGTTTGATTACTTTTTTATACGCAAAGTAATGTTTATGAAATACTCGCAAGGCTTCATTATTTTGCCCGGCGGTTTTGGAACAATGGACGAGTCCTTCGAGGCCATGACGTTGATCCAAACTGGTAAAATTGCGCGCTTCCCTATTATTTTTGTGGGTGTTGATTACTGGAAAGGCTTATTTAGCTGGATAGAAGAAAAAATGTTAGCCGATCAGCATAACATTAACCCCGATGATTTGATGCTTTACCGCGTAGTTGATACCGCCGAAGAAGCAGTTGACCATATTACCCGTTTTTACAATAAATATGTGTTGAAGCCGAATTTTTAAAGATATTTTATTCGTGAAAAATGCCGCCTTGGTTCAGGAGGGCACTGAAAAAGTCTTTCTGAAAACAGGGGATAAAAAGGAGTAGAAATTACGGTTTCTACTCCTTTTTTTGTATCTTAAAGGTATAATCG
>NZ_FODR01000008.1 GCF_900110415.1 Mucilaginibacter sp. OK283 | reverse complement strand
ATGTACTAATATACTAATAATCAATATTTTAATCAATATTTCAAAGAACTTAATTCTAAAGCCACTGTTGGCTTGTTTAGTTGTGCAACAGTCACCGCAGCAGAAGAGAGGGTGACGAGCGCAGCGATGTCGGGTGAGTCTGACCGCCCTGCAATTGAACTATTAACATCATCTCCTATGAACTACAAATTACTCGGCCGGTCGGGCCTTAAAGTTTCTGAACTGTGCCTGGGCACTATGGGTTTTGGCACCGAAGGCGGCTGGGGTGCCGATGCGGCAACCAGTTTTGCTATTATGGATGCCTATGCCAACGCAGGAGGCAATTTTTTTGATACTGCCAATGTTTACAAGCTGGGCACCAGCGAGAAGATCATAGGCGATTATATGAGCAATCACGACCGTGATTACTTTGTGCTGGCAACAAAGTATACGCTAAAAGATAACGTAACCAACCCAAATGCATCGGGCAATAACCGCAAAAACATGATGCGCAGCGTAGAGGAAAGCCTGAAGCGCCTGAAAACTGATTTTATTGATGTTTTATACCTGCATATATGGGATAATATTAGCCCCATTGACGAGGTACTGCGCGCCATGGACGACCTGATAAAGCAAGGCAAAATTACTTACGCCGCCATAAGCGACACTCCTGCCTGGGTGGTAGCCAAAGGCAATACCCTTGCCGAATTGATGGGCTGGAGTCAGTTTATAGCCTTACAGGTTGAGTACAGCCTGCTGGCCCGTACTGCCGAGCGCGAACTGATACCCATGGCCAAACACTTTGGGATGACGGTTACGCCCTGGGCACCGCTTGCCGGAGGCGCGCTCACAGGTAAATATTTAAAAGGCGATAAAGGCCGTATAAAACCCGAAAGTAACCGGCTGAATGCCCGAGCCGAAAAGATTACCAAAGTAGTAATGGAAGTTGCCGCCGAACTTGGTGTATCTGAAAGCCACGTTGCCCTTAACTGGACCCGCCAGCAATATTTTTCGTGCATCCCCATTGTGGGCGCTACCAAGGTAAATCAGTTGCTTGATAATTTAAAAACCGTTGATGTAGTTTTAAACGCCGAGCAGATGAAACGCCTGAGTGATGCCAGTGCCATTGAATTAGGTTTCCCCGGCGATTTTTTTAACGAGGAGGCAGTTAAAAATAACAGCTTTGGCGGGTTTTATGATAGGGTGGAGAAAAGGTAGTAGGTTAACAAAAACAGATGGCCAAATAATATCGAATAATGAATTTTGAATGTCCAACATCGAAGTTTTTTCCTTCATTATTCGATATTGGACATTCGGTGTTCAATATTTAAATTGTTCGTGATCCCATAGTTTAATGACATTATAATATCGACCTGGCTTACTTAATAGTTTGATCGTCATTTGTATGCGTTTCGTGATGTGCGTGGTGCTCATGGCGCGTATCCTTATGATTATCTTGTTGCCTGGTATGTTTCCGGTCAAAGTAACGCCTTAGGCGATTGAAAGCATGTTGTGCTTTTTTGATAAAACGCGAATCCCAATGATCAAACTTACCCATTAATGCCATGGTCCCGAATATGAAGAAACCACCTACAATTACGATAACAAAAACGTGCAGGCTATTTATAAAAAAATCTCTCATGATCACTATTGGTTAACTATACATTTATTATCAATATCCATACCCCTTTGGCAAACGCAATTGTTTTAAAGGGGCATGCAAATGTACAGGCAGGGTATAATTTAATAAATGACCATGATCACTCAAAACGTTTTAAATATCCGGGACTTACCAGTTCGCCATAAAGGATATAGGCTGGTTCATCAAGGCTAAACCAGGGGTTTTCCTGGTATTGAAGCAGTTGGATGCTTTGCGCTGGCATATAGCTTTGTGCCAGCAGGAATTTTTTATGATGGGCCGCATCTTCTACCACATTCATCACTATAAAACAATGCCCCGGCGAACCGCCTTTAATAAACACATCGCCTGTTTTTAAGGTTGATGGATTACTTACGGTTTTCAATTCTTTTTGCAGCGATAGGGTGCCGGCATAACTAAATACCAGGGTCATGTATCGCATAAAGTTATCGTAGCCATAGTCTTTTTTTGCTTTCAGTATCCAACGGTCATTACTGTAACGGTAGCCATTGGCATAATGCACAAAATCGCAACGGAAACCACTGGTAAAGTTGAAGGAGATTTTATCGTACTTCTTTTGGCTATATAGGTACTCGCCGCGTAGGCGCATCACAGCATCGGCACATTGCTGCAGGTCATACTGGCCAACGCTCAAATCAACTATGCCCGCAGTATAAGCTTCGGTGCGGGCCACCTTACCCTGGTAGGTGAGGCATTGCGATCCGTAAGGTTTAAGCGGTACCGCCTGCAGCCAGGCACTGAAGCTACCGGGTGACACTGCACTTTGTTTATAACCAGCAGGGGGCTTAAAACGGGTAATAACATTGTCGGTTTTTACCGGGCTGCTCATCAACCCCAATACCATGAGCATTAAAATAACTCTCATAATGTTTTAGCTTTTTTTAATTGCTGATAGGGGTTAAAGGGCACAGGGATATCATCAACCAGCCTGAACGCCGAAAAATGCAAATGTGTTGGCGAGCGTTTTTTATAAGCATTGTAACCGGTGCGGCCAACTTCGGCTATTTTTTGGCCGGGTTTAACTTCTTGTCCGGGTTTTACAAAGATGGCGCTGTTGTGGGCGTAGTAGGTAAAGTAGCCTCCTTTAAGGCCTTCAGGCCTTCCTGAAAGATCTTTAGGATGATAGATCCAAATATATTTTCCTCCACGGAGATTGCTGTTCACATCCCATGTATCAGAACAAGCTACTACCCAGCCGCCTCTAACAGCAAGCACATCTACAGGTTTCTTCGCATAATCATCCATACAATCCTGGTTTTTATCTCTAATAAAAATATCATGTGCAGGATGGGCAGTGTGTTTATTGCCGTCAAGAAAATGATATCCTTTATCTGAGTAACCATCTCCATTGCCGCCGATAGCGTTAACTTTATAACCTTTTAATGGAAACACCCATTGATTATGGTATAGTGGGATAATTATGGTGCTCTTCATGGCATCAAAAGTGTACATTGCATGAAAAAGAGTATCAAACTGCTTAACAAACGCATCTTTCTTTACTCCGCCTTTTAAAATTGCAGAGTTAAGCGCATTAAAACGTTTGAAATAATAATCCCGGTCATGGTGATCTAAATAGTCGCCTTGGGCAGCCACCCTAAATATTACCATAGTTACCAATAATCCAACAAGTAATACAATTTTTCGCATAAGGTTTATCCCAAAGAATACATATAACTAAATATCTGCCAGAATATTATTCCTCAATTTTAATATCGTATTTGGCCAGCAGGCCAGGCACGCCATGTAGCGAGAACATGGCTTTTTTAATCATATTATCATCCGGGTCGATGGTGTAGTTGTAGGAGCTGCGCAGGTCGGCCCCCTTCAATATGGTGCGGCTGAAAAAAGCCCGGTTAAGGTTGCAATTGATGAATTTAGCCTCGGTTAAATCTGCTTCGGTGAGGTCAGTCTCCGTCATGGAGCAATCAGTAAACCGGCCTTTTTTGTTTTTCTTTTTGTAGAAGATGGCGTTATCTAAAATGCAGTTCTCAAAGTACACCTCGAACAGAAAGTCGCGGGCTTTGCCAAAGTTTAGTCCGCTTAGTTTGCAATCTTTAAACCTGATGTTTTGAAAGCCTGTATCAGTGGCATCGGCCAGCGCCAGGTTGCAGCCATCAAATACACAGTCGATAAAAACCAAACCGTACAGGTTAGCATGCGACAGATCGCAGCTGATGAATTTACAGTTTTCGTAGGTATGGTTGCGCCCCGTAAGCTGCGCGGCAGGGGCTTTGGTAAATGTTTCGTCCTCGTAAAGCATAGGATAGTAGCAAGTATTTAGTATCAAGTATCAAGATTTTTTTTGGATCGAGAAGAGTAAAATTCTAAACAACATGCAAAGTACTTGATACTCGATACTTGCGACTTGATACTAAATTTGTAACTTTTCGCACCAAAAGTATTCTTAACAGAAAAGCTCCTGCACATGCATCCAAACTACATTTTAGTGATCAATGGTAAGCCCGAAGGGCCTTTCAGTATTGATGAACTAAAAGCCAGAAAAATAAAACCTGCCGACTTTGTAAAAACGCCCGAAATGCCCGATTACAAGGAAGCCCAGGAAATTGCCGAACTGCGGGACCTTTTCGGCTTTGCCAAACCCGCCCTGCTTATGCAATATTTCGGCAGTTTCGACCAGCGATTGCTGGCTTCGTTTTTAGATTGGTTTATCGTTTTCGGCGCATTTGTGGTGGTTATTTTTGTAGTGGTATTATTGATATTGCAGGATAAGGAAACGCGCATGACAGCCAGTTTTGGTTTATTGGCTTGCGTACCATTTGCCAAGATCATTTACCATATGGTGATGGAAAGCTCGGTCAAACAGGCCACCTACGGCAAACTGATGCTCAAAATAAAAGTGGTTGACATGAACGGCGAACGCATTACTTTTGGCAAAGCCGTAGCCCGTAGCCTGTGCAAAATATTTTCGGTACTTACATTTTTTATCGGTTACCTCATGGCGTTTTTTAACAAGAAGCAGCAATGTTTACATGATATGATGGCTGGCACGCTCGTGATTAAGGAGAGGTTGTTTTGAGGGGGTAATTAATTATTTTGTATATTAGCTTATATAATTAAATCAGATGAAAAAGACCACCGTTATTGAAACCCTTGATTCGTTTGATGAAGAGTTTGATACTGAAAAACTGATTGAAAGACTATTGTTTGTCGAAAAAGTTGAGAAGGGATTGCAAGATGTTGCTGAGGGTAAAGTATTGGATTATAAAGAAGTTAAAAAAAAGTTTATCGATAAGTGGAACCAGTAAATATTACAATTACTGAATCGGCTTACGCTGATCTTTTAGATATTGAAACTTATATCTCTCAAGACTCTGAATATATAGCGAGACGCTTCATTAATAAGATATTTGATAAAATCGATCAACTCTATCATTACCCGATGTCGGGAAAATTTGTCCGGGAAATCAATAACAGATCTGTGCGGGAATTGCTGCTAAACAAATATCGGATCATATACCAAATTGTTGATGAAAAGAACATCAATATTATTAGAATTGTGCACGGTTCAAGATTATTGGATATAGAAATTTAAAACCTATATGACCACTTTAGTTATTTATCCTGATAATAAAGAAAAGTATAATGCTTTAAAAGGTTTGATGAAGGCATTTAACATCCCTTTTGAAGAAGAAAGCACTTACGATCCTCAATTTGTAAACATGATTTTACAAGGCGAAGAAGACTTAAATGCAGGAAAAGGTGTCAGTGTAGATGTTGAAAAGCTGTTCTAATAAAATAAGCTACTTCACTCTCACCAGTTTGTATTTAAGTTTTCCCCAAACAAGGTGTATCGAATCGGCACTTTTATTTACGTCATAAAGGTTCAATGTATCAGCCTTTATCTTAAATAAAAATTGCTTTTGATTTTTTTCATAATCATCAAAATAGATCTGATCAAGATCGTTTTCTGGGCCTGCAACAAAGTCGGTATTAATATCATACTTTACAAATTCTAAAAATCCCAAAACTTTCCCCTCATCGTTAAATTCTACTTTTAAAGCAGTGCCGGTAGAGTCTGTTGTAGTATATCTCCCGCTGATAAGCGCTTTGTTAGTTAAGTAAGATATCCCGTAATCCATGTAATTGTAAGCGTAGTTGTTTAATACTTTAGTGTAAGCTACACTATCTAACAGGCGATTGTTCTTATTATAATGATACATTACCAGGGTTGTATCTTTGCCATTTACGGTATAACCAAGTTCATAAAAATTGGTGTTTACATTCCAATCGGGCATGTGTGTTTCTATGGAATTAGATTTATGACCTGCTTTAAACAATACGGCAAACTGGTATCCTTCATGATTATTTAAGCTTGCACCGGCTAAAACACTGTCTTTTTTTAAGGAGTCCATCTTAATCTCAATAGCCGCCAATCCGTCTAAGGACTTCCTTGATGCGTAAGGCGACCGGCTATGAGTAATAGCTGTTACATAGTCGCTTTTTACCCAAAATCCCTGAATGATGGGCGCAAACTTTTGAATTAAAGCCTCGGTTGTATTTAATGGTTGGGTTGCCGATAAAGAATTGGCATTTGTTGGTTTTGTATTGCTTTTACAAGAGATAATGAGCAAAAGTATTAAACAGGAGAAAATGAGTTTTTTCATTTTTAACGATAAGGTTATTCATCCCTAAAATATAAATTATATCCTCGCCATAACTTAACAGTCCATTAATTTATCATTTACATCCAAACAACTTATTCCCCAACATAATCGTTAAATTTGCAGCTTATTAATTATCCGCTGCATGAATACTGATGCTGTTAAATTGCTGCAAGGCCGTTATTGTAATTCGTTAACCGAATATTCGCGTTTTGTTACCCGCGAGGTAAACATTGGCGATGTGCCCATGGGCGGCAATAACCCCATCCGCATACAAAGCATGACCACTACCGATACCATGGATACCATTGGTACCGTTGAGCAATCTATCCGCATGGTTGATGCCGGTTGCGAGTATGTACGCATTACCGCACCCAGTATTAAAGAGGCCAAAAACCTGGCCGAGATAAAAAAACAGCTCCGTGCCCGTGGGTATAATGTACCCCTGGTGGCCGATATTCACTTTACACCAAACGCCGCTGAAGTGGCTGCGCGTATTGTCGAAAAAGTACGCGTTAACCCCGGCAACTACGCCGATAAAAAGAAATTCGACCAGATTGATTATACCGACCTGGAATACCAGGGCGAACTTGAACGCATTTACCAGAAGTTTGCGCCGCTGGTAAACATCTGCAAAGAGTATGGCACCGCCATGCGCATTGGCACCAACCACGGTAGCTTAAGCGACAGGATCATGAGCCGTTATGGCGATACCCCGCAAGGGATGGTTGAATCGGCTATGGAGTTTATGCGCATGTGCGAAACGCTGAATTATTATAATTTGGTAATCAGCATGAAATCGAGCAATCCGCAGGTAATGGTGCAGGCCTATCGCCTGCTGGTAGAAACCATGGTTGCCGAAGGCATGAACTATCCCCTGCACCTTGGCGTAACCGAAGCCGGCGACGGCGAGGACGGCCGCATTAAATCTGCCGTAGGCATAGGCACCTTATTGGAAGACGGCCTTGGCGATACCGTTCGCGTATCATTAACCGAAGAACCTGAGGCAGAAGCGCCCGTGGCTATCGAGTTGGTGAAGCGCTACTCTTTAAGGGAGAAGGAGGTTAAAGGCGAAAGGTTAAAGGCAAAAGGCAATGAGATTATTACCGATAAGAACCTTTCACCTTTCACCTTTCACCTTTCGCCTCAAACGCATAATCCCTACGAATACAAAAAACGCCACACCTACGAGGCTAATGCTTTCATTGGCGGGCACATGGTGCCAAGGGTGGTGCTCGATCTGTCAATGAAGAACTTGAAAGATCCTGGTATTATGGCGGATGCCGGTTATATCTACTCGCCCTTGCTGGATAAATATAACATGGCCGAGCAATCGGTTGATTTTGTTTACCTGGCAGATGAGCTGCCATCGTTTAACCTGCCAGGTAACTTAAAGCAGATTTATAACTACCAAACCTGGTTAAAACTGGTTGATAAAACCCTTTGTCACCCATTATTTACGCTGAAGGAATATATTGGGGCCACCAACAAAACATCAGCATTAAACCTGGTGAAACTGTTTCCGGAAGATATTGATTCGGAAGAGTTCGGCTCATTACCGTTTGATAATTCGCTGGTATTTGTTTTAGAAACCAACGCCCTGCACGGCATGGCCGACCAACGCCACTTCTTCTTCAAAATGGAAGAACTGGGTTTGGAAGTGCCGGTTATAGTAAAAAGGAGCTATGGGTTTGAAAAAGACCATGGACCATCGATCATGGACCATGGGCGTAACACAACTGATCTCACATCTAAACTGCAGCTCTACGCCGCCACCGACCTTGGCGCTTTATTGGTTGATGGCTTTGGCGATGGCATTTGGATTGAGGCACCTGAGGTTGATACCAAAGTAATTACTTCTACAGCTTTTGGTATTTTGCAGGCTACGCGTTCGCGCATTTCCAAAACAGAATATATCAGTTGCCCAAGTTGCGGGCGTACGTTGTTTGATTTGATGATTACCACGCAGATGATCCGCAGCCGCACAAGTCACCTTAAAGGGCTGAAGATTGGTATTATGGGCTGCATCGTAAATGGTCCCGGCGAAATGGCGGATGCCGATTATGGCTACGTTGGTTCGGGTACCGATAAAATCACCCTTTACCGTGGTAAAGAAGCCGTAAAGAAAAACATCAGCGCAGCAAACGCTTTAGATGAGCTTATAGGCATCATTAAAGACGACGGAAACTGGGTTGAGCAGGAATAACCCTAATTTATGAGCGATAAGATCACCGTTTTAGATATTCCATCAACGCTAAAAAAGCACCTGGCATTGGCAGGCGATCATGCGCCCGATTTTGGGATTGTTAACGATGGCTGGAACCAGGACGATTTTGCTGTGCTCAATAATCAGCCGGGGCTTACACATGGTTTGCCTGTTAAAACAGATTATTACTCGGTGAGTTTATGTTTAAGGGGTAGCTGTAAAAAAACAATCGGTCATTTTGTGTTCGAGGTATATACCAATTCTATCCACCTGGTATCGCCCCAGTTTATAACTTCCTTTGAAGATGCGTCGCCCGATTTGTTATTGTACGAGGTGTTGTTTAAAAAGGAATTCCTGACCAATAACCTGCTTAAAGAAAACATACTGGATAACCTGTTGGAGGTAAACCCCGATTATCCGCCAATTTACGGACTGTCGCAAAAAAGTTGCGCCTCGTTAAAGGCGCTTTATGAAAAAATAAGCGACGAAAGCAGGGAGAAAGGCGCTTTCCATTTACCCATACTGCGATTGCTGTTAACGGATTTGCTTTACGAAATGAACCGGGCTTGCGAAAACTGCCTGCTGCATTCTACCCGCCACCTCAGCAAGCAATATCAACTGGTTTATAAATTCAAGAAGCTGGTTGAGGATCAGTTCCTAACTCTTAAAACAGTGCAGGAATACGCCGATGCTTTGTTTATATCGGCAAAGTATTTAACCGAAATTGTAAAAGCCGAGACCGGCCAAAATGCCCTGCATGTTATCCATAACCGGATGTACCTGGAGGCGCAATACCTGCTCTCCTCATCCGGTTTAAGTATCAAGGAAATTGCCGAGCGGCTGAACTTTGACAACAGTTCGCATTTCAGTCGTTTTTTTAAACGCTTTGCCGGTAATAATCCTTCGGAGTTTAAGCAGCTTCAATAAAACTCTCTCCAGTTTATCTTGCCCAAATCACCGTTATGACTATCGGCTGACGGTAATAACCAGCCTCAGGAAAAATTGGTTGTTAAAACCGATTTATTGAGATTGATGCGCCCTGCTATGCGCAGTACCTTTGACATGTCAATCAAACAATACGGTCATGAAAAAGCAAAATATCGAACTTATAAAAAGCAGGTTACTGCAATTGTACTTTGGTACCTACCAGATACTAACCATCATTTACAGGTAATAAGCCTAAAGCTGAAGGCCGAATGCCTAAAGCCAGCATTCGTGGGAATAAAGGACTATTCAAGGTTATAATTAAAAGATATAGGTACAACTACTACAAAAACAAGCAGCCGTTTAAAGGCTTCACTATATATTGGTACATAAAAAAGGGGCAGACTTATAACAAGTTTGCCTTTTTTGTTTTTACTTAATGACATCGGCAAAAATAAACAGGTTCGCCTCGCGCTCCCCTGAGTATAATTAAAAAGCATCTTTATATAATTTTTGATTTAGTGCAAATGAACACCCCTCAATTCTGTTTTTCACGTTTATCTCTTTTTTACTTTGAAGGATGCAGCAAGCATGTTGCCGTCGCTTATTGGTTTGCCGGTTGTCATTAAAAGGTCCAGCATGCTATTGAGCTTTTGTTGTACTTTTTTGTTGCTCACATTTATACGGGCTTTAATGGTTTCGCTGTAAATAAGGTGCTTATCATTATCATAAAACCTTACCGTTTGGATGCCCGGGTTGTTCAGGTTGCTTTCTACAACCCAGGTAGCGGTGTTATTGATTTTTGTTTGGGCGATGCTGCCTGCAGCCGCCATACAAATAATGGCAAATGTTAATATGGTCTTTTTCATGTCGGTTATTTTTTAAATCCGGTAACTAAATTATAGGCCGGGTAACACTTTATAAACTATCAGCGTCATATAGCAGGATACCGGATACAAACAGCCTTGTGGTATACATAAACTGCATTAATGTGCAAAAATATGCCGGATAAACCTGTTGAAATGCGTTTTGTCGACGCCGGCGTGTCATCCGTCGACGGACCGACTAAATGGTTCATTCTTTTAACTGACTATAAGTAATTTAGCTATATGAAACAGCTTGCCGATTTTGATGTTACCCAATTTAAAATGCCAAGGCCCATGCAGCACATATTGTTTTGGCTAATCGTGAGCTTTATCATAACACTGATGTATTCGGTACCAACCAATTTCATGGTATCGCTACGTAACAATTTTATTTTTATGCCTATCCAGATAGCCTACTATTACGCTATAGCCGGCTGGCTTATCCCTAAATACCTGTTCCCGGGCAAGTACCTGAAGTTTTGTTTCCTGGCATTGGGGGTGTTTGTATTGTCGGTTGTTGTTACACGTATAGTTGGTATTTTGTTTGTAACGCCCTATACCATCCGCATGATGCACCTTACCGAAGGCGACTATTTTGAAGCCTCGCGGCGGCCGTTTTTAGTGAAGCTATTCGATTTACAAAACATGATCAACGCTTTAAAAGGCACCAACCTGGTAATAGGCTTTGTATTGGCCATTAAGCTTTTTAAAATGTGGTATCAGCGTAAACAAGCCACTTTACAGGCAGAACTGAATGCGCTGAAAGCGCAGGTACACCCTCACTTTTTATTTAATACGCTAAATAATCTTTACGCTTTAAGTTTAAACCAATCTGCAAAGTCGCCGCAGCTGATCCTTAACCTGAGTAATATTCTGCGTTACATGTTATATGAATGTAATACTGGCGAGGTATTGTTAAGCCAGGAGATTACAATGCTGCAACAGTTTATAAGCCTTGAAAAACTGCGTTATGAAGATAGGCTGGATATCAATTTTAATATTTATGGCGATACTGATGGAAAGCTGATAGCTCCATTGCTAATGTTGCCCCTTGTTGAAAATGCGTTTAAACATGGTGCCGGCGAGCAAATGGGCGATGCGTGGATTAACATCAATTTATATGTTATGCGCGATGAACTTAAGCTCAAAATATCAAACAGTAAAGCAGCGGGCGCAAATAAAGGTGCCGGCAAAACCGGCAACATCGGGCTGCAAAACCTTAGGAAACGGCTTGAACTGATATACCCAATCACCCACAGTCTTAAAATAATGGATGACAATGATACTTTTCTGGCCGTGCTCGATCTCAGGCTTAATTTTGCACCTCAAAGCCCATCTAAAATAAACACTCATGAAATTGCGTATACTCATAGTTGACGACGAGCCTTATGCCATTGAAGTGATGGAGAATTACCTGCGCAACTTTGATGATATGGAGATTGTAGGTAAATGTAGTAACGCCATCCAGGCCTTCCAGTTGTTGCAGCAAAAAACTGTTGATTTAATGTTTTTAGATATTCAGATGCCTGGAATAACGGGTATTGATTTTTTAAAGACCCTTAAAAATCCACCCAAAACTATTTTTACTACAGCCTATAGCCAGTATGCCCTTGATGGCTTTGAGTTAAATGTGGTTGATTATTTGGTTAAGCCCATACCGCTTGACAGGTTTATGCGCGCTATTGATAAGGTTTACCAGCTTAATGGCAACAAAGCCAGCGCAGGCGACAACTATGAAAAAAACGTTGGCGATACCGAGGCATTCCTGTACCTGAAGGTTGAACGTAAAACCATTAAAATAAATGTAAACGATATTTTATGGGTGGAAAGTTTGCGTGATTATGTTAAGGTAATAACTACGGGTAACGCTTATATCAGCAAACAAAAAATAAGCCTGCTGGAAGGGATGTTGCCTGAAAATAAGTTTGTGCGTGCGCACCGGTCTTTTATTATAGCCATTGCGCATATCAGTTCCTTTTACGCCTACAGTGTAGAAGTGAACGGGCACGAATTGCCCATTGGCCGCAACTATAAACAGGAAATGCAGAAGCGGTTAAAGGCCGATAATTTTCATTTTAGATAAGGGCATCACACTTTTGTATTGACCACCGGGGCCAATAAAGCCTGTTATGAACCAGCTCTTAACTAAAAATTACCGGAGTAGTATAGGCTATCCTACGCACAACGCCATTTTGAGTACCCGGCTTCCATTTGGGCGAAAGTTTGATAACACGCACCGCCTCTTTATTTGCCTCGGCACTAAGCCCTTTAATTACTTTAATATGGTTTAGTTTTCCGGTCTTCTCCACAACAAAATAAACTAAAACTTTGCCTGATGCACCTTTTACAGGGTGTAATTTCGATTTAATAAACGCGGTAAGCTTTTCTTGCCCGCCTGGAAATTGCGGCAACACTTCAACTGGTGCCACTGTAACGGTGTTGGTTTTAACTGTATCCTTTTGTACAAGGGCAAATGAGTTTTGCGCTATAAGACAAAAGGTAAAAATTGTGATGATTGGCGCAAGGTTAAATTTCATATTCACTGGTATTAAAGTAAATTCTGCATTGATATTTTATCTGTAAAACCCTACCATAACAACAAAACACGCGCTTTGTTGGCATACGGGTAATTTGTTTAATTGGATAGCATGTTATTTAGCTGGTTAATCAACTGCGTTAAATTCTGCAAACATGTTGCCGGCCTCGGCAAGGCTGCTTAGGTTTACATAGTCGCATACCTCTGCATACTCGGCCCACAACTGGTGTACAACAGGGTTGGCATGCGCCTGCCTGATGGCATCGGCCGATAGCCACTCAAAAACTTCTATCACGGTGCCATCAACGGCTTCCATAATTACAGCTTCACGGTTAGTAACAAGTCCTTCGGCCCTTAAACGCGGTACATGGGTTTTGGTGAGTTCTTTCAGCTCCAGTGCTTTGCCGGGCTTTGGTTTGTAAGCTATAATAACTATGCGTGCCATAAGGGTTTTATTAATGCAATAATATGAACAGATTTTAATATGGATATATGCCTATGAATCAATTTTTTAATAAATATATAAAATGTTACTTAATGCCAACTTTACTTAAAAGCAATCGTATAAAAAAGTATATAGCTAAACCAATTTTTATATAGTGATGATTAAACCGCACAGATGGTTTACATGTTGGGTTTCTGGGATTGCAGTGCTTGTGTGTCTTTTATATCCAACAGATGGTAAAACACAAGCGCCCGAAATAAAATTCAAGCAAATTAGTATCGAGCAAGGCTTATCAAACAGTTATGTTTTTGCAACTCGGCAGGACAGCCGGGGTTTCATGTGGTTTGGTACACAGGATGGCTTAAACCGTTATGATGGGCAACAAATGATTGTTTATCGCAACATACCGGGCGATAATCATAGTTTGAGTGACAACCTGATCAAGTATATTTACGAAGACAGCAATAAAATTTTATGGATTGGAACTGCAAACGGGCTCAATAGCTTTAACCCATATAGCAATTCATTTACACGTTACACTCATGATGTTACAGATAAGAATAGCGTTAGCGGAAGCATGATTGCCTGCATTTTTGAAGATACACAGCATGTTTTATGGGTGGTTTCTGAAGATGGTGGCCTTGATATTTTTAACCGTCAAACAAAACAGTTTTTACATTTTGCCCACAGCAAGAAGGATGGCAACAGCATTAGTGCAGGAGCCGTTCATTATATTTTAGAAGACAGGCAGAACAGGCTTTGGATAGCAACTGATTCTGGTTTAAATGTTTACAACCGCTCTGCCAGAAAATTTAACCTGATAAAAAACAAGTTCGGATCCGCGGCTAACAATATACAATCAATGCAGCTGGCCCGGGATGGCAAACTTTGGCTGGCCACTAAAACCGCGGGGGTGCTGGTTTTCGATCCGCAAAATGGTTCCTTTAAACAGTATCAACATATCACCGGCAAGGCGGGTAGCCTATCGGGTAACGAGATAGCGCTTTCCGGTTTGCTCATTGATCACGAAGGCCATGTTTGGATAGGTACGATAAACGAAGGGCTTAATCTTTATAATCCGGCTGATGACAGCTTTTATCACTATACCCATAAGTTTTACGACCCGACAAGCCTTGCACAAACCTCGGCATCGGGTTTATTTGAGGATAACCAGGACAACTTATGGGTTGGTACGGGCCGTGGAGGCATTAGCTTATACACTCCCGCTGCCAACAGGTTTAACGTTTACCGCCAGGAAAAAGATCCCAATAGTTTAAGTTTTAGTGATGTTAAATCGTTTTGTGAAGATAGCAGGGGCAATATCTGGATTGGCACCGATGGGGGCGGACTAAACCTTTTTAACAGGGAAAAAGCATCGTTTAAACATTTCAGATATAACGAGGCCGACCCGGCCAGCATCGGCTCTGACGCAGTGCTTGATATTACCGAAGACAGGGACAAAAACTTATGGATAAGTACCTGGGCCGGCGGGTTAAACCTGCTCCGCCCGTGGAGCACAAGGTTTACCCGTTTTAAAAATAATCCGAATGACAAAACAACCATTAGTTCGGATATGGTATTTAAAACATTCCAGGATAGCGAGGGCAACCTGTGGGTGGGCACTTTTGGCGGGGGCCTTAACCTGCTGGATGCTAAAACTCACCAATTCAGGCGTGTTACCAAAGATCCCGATGGGGTTACCAGCTTCCTGGGCAATAACGTGTTTGTGATTAACCAGGATAAAGCCGGCAATGTTTGGTTTGGCGGCGACGATGGCGGCTTAAACTGCTATAATTTAAAAAGCAGGCGCTTCTCGCACTATTTTAATGAATTTGCCAGGAAACCCGATATAAGGGTAATATTTACCGACCATAAAGGGCGTTTGTGGATAGGTCAAACAGGCTTGTATCTTTTTGATGCAAAAAAAAATGTGTTTGCACCTTACAGCCAACAGGCAGGGCTGCTTGATGATGTGATTAAAGGCATAACCGAAGATGAGTTTGGCAACCTATGGGTATCCGCAAATGATGGCCTGTCTATGTTTAATCCGGATGAGCACACCTACAAAAAATTTAATATTCATGATGGCCTGCAGGGGATTGAATTTGAATCCAATTCGTTTTTAAGGGCAAAAGATGGCGAAATGTTTTTTGGCGGTACCAAAGGGCTTACCACTTTTTATCCTAAAAATATCAAAATCAACACCTTTCTTCCGCCTGTTTTTATTACCGGGCTTCAAATTTTTAATAAAACTATTGTTCCGGGGCAAAAGGATTCGATATTAAAAACCGATATCTCTTTAACAAAGCAGCTGCATTTAAACTACAGGCAAACATCCCTTACGTTTGAATTTAACGCGTTAAATTATGTAATCCCCGAAAATAACAACTATGCTTATAAGCTGGAAGGATTTGATACCGGTTGGACAACTGCCGATGCGACAAAAAAAGCAACGTACACCAATCTTGATCCTGGTACTTACACATTTAGCGTAAAAGCATCAAATAACGATGGCTTTTGGAACCCAAAAACAGCCTCGGTTCAAATAATTATTACGCCTCCGTTTTGGCAAACGCTTTGGTTTCGCATTTTAGCCGCGCTTAGTTTTATTGCCGGTATTTATTCTTACTACCGCCACCGTATCAACGGTATCAACAAGCAAAAAACAGAGCTTGAAAAGCAGGTTAAAGAACGGACTGCCGATATTGCCAATAAAGCCGAAGAACTGCAAACGCAATCAGAAGCATTGCAGGCACAGGCCGAGGAGTTGCAGGCACAATCAGAAGAATTACATTCGTTAAATACTGAATTGACCATCAAATCAGATAAGTTGCTTGAGCAGGCCGACGACCTGAAAATACTTAACCAGCAGCTAACCGAACAAAAACACCAGGAGCACCTGGCCCGCGAAGAAGCCGAAAAAGCCAACCTGGCAAAAAGTACTTTTTTGGCCACCATGAGCCATGAAATACGTACGCCTATGAATGGTGTTATCGGGATGGGATCATTATTGGCCGAAACCAACCTTGATAGCGAACAGCGCGAGTATACCGATACGATTATCAATTGCGGCGAAAGCTTGCTGAATGTGATTAACGATATTCTTGATTTTTCGAAAATAGAATCAGGAAAAATTGAAATTGAGCACGAGGATTTTGTACTTCGTAAAAGTATAGAAAATGTTATGGATGTGTTCTCGACCAAAATTGCCGAAAAACATATTGATTTAATTTATGAAATAGATACTGATGTACCGGCATGCATTGTGGGCGACGAACTCAGGCTTAAACAGGTATTGATAAACCTGGTAAGTAATGCCATAAAATTTACCGAGAAAGGAGAAATATTTATAAGAGTATTTGCTGCATCAAAACCTCATGACGGTAATATACTGATAGGTTTTAGTGTGAAGGATACGGGTATCGGTGTTCCGGAAAACAAGTTGTCAAATTTATTTAAGCCTTTTAGCCAGGTAGATTCTTCAACCACACGAAAATATGGCGGTACCGGCCTTGGTTTAGTAATTAGTAAAAAACTTGTTGAGTTTATGGGCGGCGAAATATGGGTTCAAAGCCTGCCTTCAGAGGGTTCGGTTTTTAATTTTACTATCAATGCTGGTGTAAGTAATGCAAAAGCGCCCCGGGATGATATGTATACCACAGCAGGTTTTAATGGGATACAGGTATTAATTGTAGATGATAATAAAACAAATCTTAAAATTTTAAAAAACCAGCTCGAAAACTGGGGTATGAAGGTTACAGCAACTACTTCGGCCAAAGATGCCCTTAACCAATTGTTAACAGATAGTAGTATACAGTTGATTATTACCGATATGGAGATGCCTGAAATGGATGGCGTGGGTTTAACCAAAGCTATCAAAAGCGTTAATCCGCTAATACCTGTTATTATGCTCAGCTCGATAGGCGACGAGAGCAGAAAGAAGTTCCCGGGATTATTCGCGGCCATTTTGACAAAACCTGTCAAGCAGCAGTACTTATTTAGCAGCCTGCAGGTAGCTTTAAATTTAAATAATAACAACCCGTTGTTTGAAGATAAAAGTAAACAAATGCTTTCGGTTGATTTTGCAACGGAAAACCCGCTTAAAATACTTGTTGCCGAAGATAATCCTGTAAATCAAAAATTGATACAGCGTGTTTTAAATAAGCTGGGCTATATGCCCGAAATGGTTCAAAATGGTATTGAAGTTTTGAATGAAATGGAGAAAAATGATTTTGATGTAGTATTAATGGATATCCAAATGCCCGGCATGGACGGGCTTGAAGCAACTTCACACATCCGGAAAAATGGCCGGCCGCAGCCTTACATAATCGCCATGACGGCTAATGCCATGGCCGAAGATAAAGAAATTTGCCTGCAGGCCGGTATGGATAATTATATAGCAAAGCCCATGAAACTGAACGAAATTATAGAGAAGTTAAAAAATGTTTCGGTGGCTTATAAACAAAAAGCCTGACGGCACTTTAAAATATTTTATTTGCAATAAGGGATAAACTGAAAACCCTTGCCTTGTAATTTGGTTAAGCTATACGGAGATAATCAAAATTACAATGGCAAAAAAAGTTGCGGACCAATTGGTACAGATGCTGGTAGATGCCGGCATCAAAAGAATTTACGCGGTAACAGGCGATAGCCTTAACGAAGTAAATGATGCCGTAAGGCGCGAAGGCAGCATTCAGTGGGTCCACGTCCGACATGAAGAAGCCGGCGCCTACGCTGCCGGTGCCGAAGCACAGCTGAACGGCCTTGCCTGTTGTGCAGGCAGCAGCGGGCCAGGTCATGTACATTTGATAAACGGATTATATGATGCCCACCGCTCGGGCGCGCCCGTTATAGCCATTGCGTCAACAATTGCCAGTTTTGAGTTTGGCACAAACTATTTCCAGGAAACCAATACTATTAAGCTGTTTGATGATTGTAGTTACTATAACCAGATAGCCACCACGCCAAAACAATTGCCGCGCATGCTGCAGGCCGGTATCCAAAGCGCGGTGCATCAAAAGGGTGTTGCCGTAATTGGCCTGCCGGGCGATTTATCCGGCATGGATGCCGTTGATATCGAAACATCAATCCAAAACTTTAATCCGGCTCCTATTATCCGCCCTACAGATGCCGATTTGCAGCAGCTGGCCGAATTAATTAACCGTAATAATAAAATTACTATATTTTGCGGTATTGGCGCTGCCGACGCGCATGACGAAGTGGTGGAGTTATCACAAAAACTGAATGCTACGGTAGCCTATTCGTTTCGTGCTAAAATGGATATCCAGTATGATAATCCTAATGAAGTGGGCATGACGGGGCTGCTTGGCCTGCCATCGGCCTACCACAGCATGCATGAGTGCGACCTGCTGATACTGCTGGGCACCGATTTTCCGTATACACCATTTATGCCTGCAGATTGTAAGATAGTACAGGTAGATATTAAGCCCGAACGGCTTGGCCGCCGCGCCAAAGTTGATATTGGTTTATGCGGAACTGTGAAAGATACTTTAACAGCGCTGCTGCCCCTCATCGCCCAAAAACAAGATGACAGCTTCTTGCAGGCCCAGCTAAAAGTGTATGCCGATGTTAAAGATAAAATGCAAACTTATGTTGACGATAGCGGCGAAACTGACAAAATTCACCCCGAGTTTGTGGCTCATGTACTGGATAAACTCGCTGCCGAGGATGCGATTTTTACGGTAGATACGGGGATGTCGTGCGTATGGGGCTCGCGTTATATTAATGCTACTGGCAAGCGACAAATGATAGGTTCCTTTAACCACGGATCGATGGCCAATGCCATGCCCCAGGCCATAGGCGCGGCGCTTTCGCGGCCAGGGCAGCAGGTGATAGCACTTTGCGGCGATGGCGGCCTCTCGATGCTTTTGGGCGATCTGGCAACAATCGTTCAGTATAAATTACCGGTTAAAATTGTAGTTTTTAATAACCGCTCATTGGGCATGGTAAAGCTGGAGATGGAAGTTACCGGCCTGCCCGATTGGCAAACCGATATGTACAACCCCGATTTTGCATTGGTTGCCCAGGCTATGGGTATTAAAGGCTTCACCGTTACCGAACCCGGCGAAGTAAGACAGGCTATAAGTGATGCCCTTGCTTTTGACGGCCCCGCGTTGTTAAACGTTTTTACCGACCCTAATGCCCTGGCCATGCCGCCGAAAATTGAACTGAAACAGGTTGCAGGCATGGCGGTTTCCATGACCAAACTAATGCTTAACGGCCATATGGACGAGGTATTGGACACCGTTAAGGCCAACTATAAACATCTGAAGGATTTGTTGTAACGTTTTAAAACAAGCTGCCGTGGGTTTAGCGAAGCGTAACCCGTGTTTATTAATTTAAGCTTCCAGCTTAAATTAATAAACACAATTTAAATCAACATTAAATCAATCCCCAGGGCGCATCTGATTGGGTTAACATAACTTAACACATTTCAGGTAAAATATTTATAAATATCTGATATTCAATATTTTATATTTAATCATGGTTAACATTAAACTGATAGCGCAATTTAGGCGCATCCAAATATTTGTGCCTGTTTTTGACCAATACCAGTCCCTTCGATACCTCGATCATTTAATCAGTATCGGGTAATAAAAACAAGGTAGCGTTTGATGCTTATATTATTTTTACCACGGGTTACGTTTCGTTAAACCCGCGGCAGCATTTTAAAATAAGCCAAACTTATCCCGCATCATATGGCCATCTTTCAGCACGTAGGTCATTGGTACTTCGTGGCCGAGGTCTTTAAAAACCATAATGCCGCGGTGCTTTTGGGGAATGAGGTTGTAAAAAGCGTACTCATTATTGGGCGGTGCCAGGTGGTCAAGCAAACCGATACCCAACAGGATGGGAATTTGAATATTTTGCGCAAAGTTTTTGATGTCGAAGTAATCCAGGTTATCCAATATTTTATCAAATTTAATCCCTTTTTCGCCTGCGTATTTGTGCAAATCATACAAAGGCCAGTCTTCCTGGTCGGGAAGATTACGGATATCGCTCAGGATAGGATTTTGTGATGAAACGAGTTGCACACGATTATCCAGCCCCGCTACCGCAGCAGCGAGAAAACCGCCCAGGCTGCCACCCGATACCTCAATACGCTTAGGATCAAGTTCGGGCCGCGAATAAATGAAATCAATAGCGCGGATACAATCCATAATGGCGCCGCGAAGTACATATTTGTTTTTATCCTCGGCGTTTAGGCTAATATAATCTGGTCTTTTAGGATGAATTACATCGCGGCTGTTGCCCTGGCCGCGCACATTAAGAGTAATAATGGCGATATCATTGTCTTCGCCTAACATGGGTTTTAAATCAACCTGGTAGCCCGGCAATGCCAAAAGGGTGCTAAAGCGTCTGTTCCTGATGCTGGTTTTAGGAATTGTTAACCAGCCCCGTACAGTGATATTATCCAGCGAGCGCATCTCTATCAAATAAACCTTGCGGTTTTCTGTTTCCTGCTCGGCTTTTTCGGTCATCTTAAATTGCGGCTTAACCGTGGCCAATTCGCTTTTGGTATTTTGCCAAAAACTGTCAAAATCGGCAGGGCGGCCATGTTGTGATTGGATCTCTTCCGGGCGAATGCCAAACACGCGGCGTGTTGTATCATCATAGTCAGATACATTGATCATAAAATTGACCTTGTAAAATCCTGGTTTTTGCTCCGGTACGGTAAAGTCATAGCTGGCGCTGCTATGTTTGGATAGATTTACCTTCCTGCTTTCTTTTGCAACCGTAACCCCTGTGGGCGTAACTGCGATGTACGATACAGTGCCGGTTTGCGGCACATCCGTCGCATTTTTTACGTTAAAGGTATAACTGGCGCGGCCATTAAAAATGGCATCTTTACTGCCGGCTATGAGCGTGGTTGATATCTCCTGATCAGCCTTATGAACAGTTGTTATTGCATTCGCGCTGCCTGTTATTAAAAGCAGGACAAGTTGTAACACGAGGATAAAGGATTTTAGGCCGTTCATAATTCTGTTTCAAATATGTATTAAAACTATCGGGTATCTAACCGGTAATTCAACGATGCCGACAGGCTGGTACCCGCACCTGTATTGCGGCCGGTTATAAAAGTTCCGCCGGTTAAAAACAGCGATAAATTTTTAGTAAAAGCATGCCCGTAACTTGCCGATACCTGGTTAAACGCAAAGTTTTTGCTGGTATTAGGATTGGCCGAAATAATAGGATTAGGATTTATAAATGAATTACTGCTTGTTGCGTAAAAGCCGCCGATACTTATCGAGAGCTGTTCCTTGAATTTTTTATCGAGCGTTAAGCCATACGTAAGGTTATACCTGTCCTGGAAAACAGATTCGCTTCCAAAATATTCGCGAACGGCATTTTCGGCAACAAAATAGCTTTGCTTACCAAATAAATGCCCGCTGCCCGCAAAGGCAAGCTTAAGTTCGGAGCCATAATAACCATAACCCAGGCTTGCATTATTACGGTAGGTAGGTATAATACCGGTAGCTTTTATGCTGAAATAATATTTGTAGTTGATGTTGGCCAGGTAATATTTAAGGCCAATTTCAATATCCTGCAAACCCGATGTGGTGATGGCATGCGTTAAACTGTCGGTATTAAAGTAGTTCATGGAATAAGGCACCAGGGCAGATAGTGTAAACTTCCTGCTGATACCATATTCGCTATAAAACGAGTAGCTAACAGAATGAAAACGCCCGTTATCATCAAACGCCCGCCTATGGCTTGTTGAGTCGAATTGTTTGTTGGCAAAAAAGTAACTTACCGACGGTGATAAAATAAACCGGCCCGGCCTTACCGGAAAGCCATCGGCATAGCTATCGCGTGGTGAAAAAGCCATGAGTATTGCCACTGCAAGCAGGTATTTGAATAATTTTTTGTTTGCGGTCATGTTTTTATCCATAGGTGTATAGTTAAAATAATCCAAAGGTATCGCGCATCCAGGCACCCTCGTAATCTTTGTATTTTTGGCTTACCTCGTGTCCCAGGTCTTTAAATACCATTACTTTTTTATCGGTATTTAATGAGTTGTAAACCGCAAAGCCGTTGCCCGGCGGCACATAGGGATCAAGCAGACCTAAACCCAGCAGAATAGGGCACTTAATATCAGTTGCAAAGTTTTTAGTGTCGTAATATTCCATATTATGCAGTACCTGGTCAAAGTTTACGCCGGGCCTGCCTGCTACATATTTTCTGATATCCTTTATGGGCCATTCCACTGTACCAACCAAATTGTGCACATCGCTCAGGATAGGGTTTTGGGCCGAGCAAATAGTTATCCTCTTATCTAATGCAGCAAGGGCAATGGCCAGATAGCCGCCCATACTGCCACCGGTAGCCAGAATTTGATCGTGCCTTAGCTCTTTACGCGAGTAAATAAAGTCAACCGCACGTACACAATCCATAATTACGCCCCGCATTACATATTTATCCCTGTCTTCAATATTGTATGATATAAAGGCATCGCGTTCGGTATGTATAACATCGCGGCTATTACCCTGTCCCCTGGTATTTAAGGTGATAATTACTAAATCATCATCGCGCCCTACAATGGGTTGCAAACTAACCTGGTAGCCCGGTAGTCCTAAAAGTACTGAAAATTGCTTGTTTTTATTATTGTTTTTGGGAACCGTCATCCATCCCCGGATAGTCAGGTTATCTAACGATTTCATTTCGATGAGGAAAACCCTGCGGTTATCGGTGTTTTGGGATGGATCCTCAGTTACCTTAAATTGTGGTTTTACTTTAGCCAGCTCGGCTTTGGCATTGGCCCAAAAACTGTCGAAATCTGCCGGCTTAGGATACGCTGATTTGATCTCATCGGCCCTGATGCCAAAAGCCCGGCGGGTGGTATCGTCATAGTCAGATACATTGATCATCATGTTAAGCTTATAAAACCCGGTTTTAAGCGCAGGGATTTCAAAGCTGTAGTGCTCTGTGCTTTTTCTTTCAATTTTTACAGGTTTTGAAAGGGCTTTAACTTTTACACCTTTTTCGTCGGTAATCAGGTATGATACAGTGCCTTCCTGTTGGGTATCATAGGTGTTTTTTACGTCGAAGGTAAATGACGCAACCGAATTAAATATACCGTCTTTGTTATTAATATTTAATATAGTTGATACGCTTTCTTCATCTTCTTTTTTAGGGTTAACCGGCGAATCGTGCTGCGCAAGTACCTGCTGAAAAGCCAATAACGCCCCGATTAGAATCAGGTATCTTTTTAATTTACGCACCATAATATATTCACTAAGCATTGATATTTGCCGGTTCATTTTCGGGCTTGGGTGATTTGTTTTTGATCAGAAAATCTGATTTTCGGATATAATGGTTTAACGGTTCCTCAATTAGCTTAAATAAGGTGATAGAAATTATATTTAAAACGATAAAAGCATACAGAAGGTTTAAGCTATCATACTGAAACGGCGAATGCCAGTCGACCCCCCATTTGTCATAAAGTGTAAAAGTATAATCGTTAAGCCAGTTAAAACCAAAATGTAAAAAGTTGTACATGTAGCCCAGGTGTACCAGGTAAAATATATACGAACTTTTGCCTAATAGTTCAACAAACCGGGTGGCCAGGATTTTTTTCAGCAAAGTTGTCTCGGTTAGTATGCCATAAAAAAACAACGTAATTGATAAGGCCAGCAGGTAGTTATTGGTGATAATACCCAAAGGGTTATGCAAGCCGGCTTCCTGGCCCTTCGGAATAGGTAGTACCGACATAATCCACACGCAAACGAAAATCAGGAAAAAACCCAGATAGGTAAGTTTCTTTTTGCTGTTACCCTCCGGCTTTTGCCTGCGTATTATAAGTGCAAGCTGTATGCCTGCAAAAAACTCAAAGCACCTGCCCAAAAAGGTATACAACATCATAAAAGTGAAGTTGCCAAAAAAGCCATACCAGTTAACATGGCTGAATATTAACACCAGCACAACGCCCAGGCCGGTAACAGCTATAGGCTGAATATAAAACCTTTTGTATTTGGTAGCTATCAAAAAGATAAAAGGCGCCGAAAAGTAGAAGCATTCTTCAACAGTTAATGACCAGCCTTGTGCCACCCCGGTAAATTTAAGCTGATCAAAAAAGCCCCGCAAAAAAACGATGTTCATCAGGAACATGGCTATGGGGTTATGCCCCGCGGTGACAATTTGATTGTTGGTAAAATAAAAGGCAATGAAAGCGCCGACGGTTAAAATGGCATACATGGGGTATATGCGCGCAACCCTGTTTTTAAGGTACTGCTTAAACCAATTTTTGGTAAGCTTAAAGCTATCAAAGTACCTGAAAGCAATTAAGAAGCCCGATAGTACAAAGAAAATGGTAACCCCAATGTGGAACTCGTTAAAAAAGCGTTGCACAGAGTGAGGAAATTTTTCATCAAAAACATACGCAAAATGCGATATAAAAACCAGGTAAGCAGCCATCGCGCGTACACCGGTTAATGCTGGAATGTAATTTTGTTGCGCTCTTTGTGACAAAACGTATCTAAGTTAAAATTTTTATACGGGATTTTTCAACTATGGGTTAACAAAACTGGTACCAAAGGGAAATTTAATGCCCGTAGATTTGAAATTTGGGTCAAGATGGCTTATGGCGATGTTGCAATTGTTAAATATTTTATATTTTAGGAGCATACTAAACCGTTTATGCGCAAATTTTTACTTTTGTTTATTTTACTCAATAGCTTTAATAACCTGTGGGCTCAATATCGTTCAGATCTTCAGGGAACTCCACAATTTATCAGGAATTTGCTTCAGGACGATTTTGAGCCAAAACAAACCATTGTTGAAACGTTATTACATGAAAGCTTTTCGCCAGATAAGTTTATCCAGGTAAATAACATAAAACATCAGGAAACCTGGCAATACGTGGAAAATAAAACCGGGGCCACCGATTCGACGCTGTTTGAAACAATCGATTATCAATATAATAGTGCGGGTCAAATCTTACAGGAGGAAAAATGTAATAAACTCAACTCATCCACTTATAAATATTTGTACATCTATAATAGCCTTGGCCTGATTGAAAAAAGAACTGACTATGTTAAGTTTGATCATAAAGGCCCACTCAAAGATTATGTGAGCATTACGGAGTTTGCTTATAACAATTCCGGACAATTAACTCTTAACATTTCATATGATACTGACAGTGTATTTAACTATAGTCAGAAAAGGGAGTTTGATTCGCAAGGAAATATTTTGAAAATAGCCCGGAACTCGGAGAACAAGTACCTATACATATCTAATATTTTTCACTACAATAATGGTAATTTGGAGAAAATAGACTTTATTGGGGCCAGAGAAGCGCGTCAACTATTCTTATACCATAAGAACAGATACCACTGCCGATAAAAAAACAATAACTGTGTTAAGGGAGGGCGCTCCTTTCAGGTCTTTTAAGTACAATAACCTGCAACAATGTGTGCAAAAAGTTAAGTACGATTATAAAGGCGATGAACCTTTTGATGTGATTACCAAAATTATTTACAACCCGAATGGCACAGTGAATACCAAACTATTTTATGTTAACAATGAGTTTAAAGCTTCACAGAAAATATTTTATAAATAACTCATTCGGGTTAGGTTAAAACAGTTTGATCACAAACCTAACGCACTCCCCTGCACCACACCCCGGCTCAAAATTCTTTGATCAATATAATATTGGATCTCCGATTTTTTTAAGCCCCAGTTTGGAGCTATCAGTAGTTCACGGTCGCTTAAGCCAAACAGGCGCTGGATTACGATATCAGGACGAACTCGGGGGAGAAGCTCGCATAAAAAGTCGGCGTATTCATCGATACCGAAAAGTTTAAATGGCTCACGTTTGTATTTTACGCCCATTACCGATCCTTCTACAATATGCAGATGGTGGAATTTTACAAATTTTATCTGCGGGAAACGGTTTATCTCATCGGCATATTTAAGCATCATTTCGTGGGTTTCCCATGGGAAACCAAAAATGGTATGCACACAAATATCCAGTTTGCTGTTCTCAACCAGTTTAAGGGCTTTTACCAATTCCTCGTGACTGCAGCCACGGTTTATCTGGCCCAGGGTTTCGTTATATATCGATTCCATACCCATTTCCAGGTCTACGTCAAACCTGTCGGTATAACTTTCAAGCAGGGCAATTTTTTCGGCATCAATACAGTCGGGACGGGTGCCAACGCTCAAACCAACAATGTCTTCGGTACCGTAGCTCAGCGCCTCGTCGTACATCATTTTTAAATAATGCGCGGGAGCATAAGTATTAGTGTTAGGCTGAAAGTAGATGATGAATTTATCGGCCTTGTTGCCTTTGCGGGCGCGCTCCATGCCTTCTATAACCTGTTGGCGTACGGTTGGGGCATTACGGCTTACAGATGGCGTAAACGAATCGACATTGCAATAGGTGCAGCCGCCATAGCCTTTGCTGCCGTCGCGATTGGGGCAGGTAAAGCCGCCATCAACAATAACTTTAAATACCCGGTGACCTTTGTATTTTTCCTTAAGCCAGGGGCCATAATTGTTATAACCCTTTTCCCAAACCGCTGTTTTCTCTCCTGTTAATTGCATTGTGCCGCAAAGATAATGAATTTGTTGCAGGTGTGCTTTTTAGGGTTGATTAGCCCGGAAGTAATCCTTTTGGATAGCTTGGATGAAATAGCTGCCAGCTCTGCTGAAAAACATTTTTTTGTGTGGGGATGTTTAAAGTAAAGTATTTGCGATGTTTGGACAAAAAAGATTATTTATTTTGATACACACATTGTGCTATTTCGATGGCGTGGTCTCCTGCACCTGGCGGGCAGAAAATATTGTTGAAATTATTTATAGGTGATTAAATATACAGCCGGGACTGGTAAAGCAGCCGTATTGAAATTTTTGATTTTGTACCTTTACAAAATTAAAAAGAAGTTACACATAAATAAACAAATGGGCAATGCTTATTTTGAAAGGCCATCCCGAACATCAAAATAACCAATAATATTGCATTAATAAGGATACAAGCTATAATTACTTATATTATACAAAATATAAAACTTTAACCGACAAATAATCATTTCCATACACGATGCTAATCACACCCACTCCGCTCGAAGGATGCATAATTATAACCCCCAGGATTTTTAATGATGCCCGGGGATACTTTTTTGAATCCTATAACACGCAAAACTTTAACAATGTAGTAGGTTACGAGGTGAATTTTGTTCAGGATAATCAATCGTATTCAACAAAAGGCGTATTCAGGGGGTTGCATCTGCAAAAAGGCGAATATGCGCAAGCAAAGCTGGTGAGGGTAACTAAAGGTGAGGTGTTGGATGTAGCTGTCGATTTGCGCACAGGCTCGCCCACTTATGCCCAGCACTTCTCGGTAAAGCTATCTGAAGAAAATAACCAGCAGCTTTTTATTCCCCGTGGCTTTGCACATGGCTTCATCGTATTGAGCGATATTGCAGTTTTTCAATACAAATGCGATAATTATTACCATAAAGCGGCCGAAGGCGGGTTACATTATGCTGATCCGGAGTTGAATATTGATTGGGGGATGCCGCCAAGCGAATTGTTAGTATCTGAAAAGGACCTTGAACTGCCATTTTTAAAAGATGCAGGTGAGCTGGGTTTTTAATAATTACATTTATCGCCAGTACTTAAATTATAAAATTTCGATATGCAAAATATAGTAGTATTCGGTGCTTCTGGCCAGTTGGGGCAGTGTTTGAAAAAGGTAGCCGCCGTTAAAGGTATCACTTCCATGTTTTTTCCTCCCGAATCTGAAGCCAATATCCTGGACGCAGGGTTACTAAATAAGGTATTTGAACAATATAAACCTGCTTATGTTATTAATTGCGCAGCTTACACCGCTGTGGATAAAGCAGAAGACGATATTGACCTTGCCCGAAAAATAAACAAGACAGGTGCCGAAAACCTGGCAATTCAGTGTAAGGCACACGATGCTGTATTGGTACAAATCTCAACCGATTTTGTTTTCAGGGGGGACGTACCCAGCCCACTTGCAGAAGATGATATTGCCGAACCAATAAGCATTTATGGCCTTACAAAATTAGAAGGCGAGCAGGAGGTTGCCACAATTTTGCCGGCGCATTACATTATCCGTACCAGCTGGTTGTACTCTGAATTTGCCAATAATTTTGTTAAAACTATGCTTAAGCTTGGTGCCGAAAGGGACGAGTTGAAGATCATTGTCGACCAGGTGGGTACACCCACATACGCTATTGACCTGGCGGGCGCTATATTGGATATCATTGCTTCGGGACAAGGCAACTACGGTACCTATCATTACAGCAATGAAGGCGTTACCTCGTGGTACGATTTTGCGAAGGGCATATTTGATATATCAAATACCCAGGTGAAAGTTTATCCCATACGTACAAGCGAATATCCTACAAGGGCAACAAGGCCCGCTTTTTCTGTAATGGATAAATCAAAGATTAAGAAAACATTTGGCATTAGTATCCCGTACTGGCGTGACAGTCTTAAAGTTTGTATTGAAGCGCTTGAATCTGCACAATAAAAATCTAAACAACCCTCATATGAAAGGAATTATCCTGGCAGGCGGCTCCGGAACCCGTCTTTACCCAATTACCAAAGCCATCAGCAAGCAACTGATGCCTATTTACGATAAACCAATGATTTATTATCCCTTATCGGTATTGATGCTTGCCGGGATAAACGAGATATTAATAATAACAACCCCCGAAGATCAGCCTGGTTTTGTGCGTTTGCTGGGCGATGGCAGCGAACTTGGTTGCCGTTTTGAGTTTGCAGTGCAGGAAGTACCTAATGGGCTTGCGCAGGCTTTTGTAATTGGGGCTGATTTTATTGGCACTGATAAGGTAGCTTTGGTACTTGGCGACAATATATTTTATGGATCGGGCTTTAGCAAGTTGTTGCAAAGCTTTAACGACGTAAATGGTGCAGCTATATTTGCTTACCCCGTTGCTGATCCTGAAAGATATGGCGTAGTTGAGTTTGACAAAAACTTTAAAGCGCTGTCTATCGAAGAGAAGCCTTTAAAGCCAAAATCAAATTATGCCGTGCCCGGCTTGTATTTTTATGACAACCAGGTTGTAGAAATTGCAAAGAACATCCCGGCATCCCCGCGGGGCGAATTTGAAATTACCGATGTAAACAGGCTCTATCTTGAAAAAGGAGAACTCCAGGTTGGTGTAATGGACCGCGGTACCGCGTGGCTTGATACCGGTACTTTTGATTCGCTAAGCGATGCGTCGGAATTTGTGAGGGTTATTGAAAAACGACAGTGTACCAAAATAGGCTGCATTGAAGAAGTGGCTTACAGGATGGGCTTTATAACATATGAACAGCTGCAAGTGTTAGCTCAAAAATATATTAAAAGCGGATACGGGAAATATATTCAAGGAATACAAGAATAGCAGCATAGTACCCAATTATATGGGGTTTTAAAATGAAAACGGATTGACTGCGCCAATCCGTTTTTTGTATTTTTGGACGGACTTAAAAGTTTAGGCGTAAATTAACGTTATTAAAGTAACATGGAATAATCAAGCAATGGAAAACCTATATGATCTTATTGTTGTAGGTGGCGGCATTGTTGGGATGGCGACAGCCTATAAAATCAATACACGCAATCCTGATAAAAAAATCCTTGTGCTGGAGAAGGAAGGCGAGGTGGCCGCCCACCAAACGGGGCATAATTCGGGCGTTATTCATTCGGGTATCTACTACAAACCCAATTCATATAAGGCTAAATTATGCGTAAATGGCCGCCGGGAACTGGTTGCGTTCGCAAAAGAGCATAAGGTACCTCATGATATTTGCGGAAAAGTCATTGTAGCTACCAAACAATCGGAATTGGCCCACATGAACAAGGTTTTTAATAACGGCCTGGCCAACGGCGTAGAAGGGATTGAACGTATAAACAGTGCGCAGATTAAAGAAATTGAACCTTATTGTGAAGGGATTGAAGGCATCTGGGTGCCTTGCACCGGCATTATTGGCTTTGCTGCCGTTACGCGTAAATACCGCGAACTGTTTGAGGCTAAATTCCCCCAAAGCAAAGTACTTACCAATTGCGCTGCCAAAGCATTTGAACACCATGCCGATTATACCACAGTTATTGCCAGCAAAGGTACCTTTAATACAAAATATTTAATTACCGCGGGCGGATTACAAGCCGACAGGTTGGCAGCCGGTGCCGGTGCGCCAAGCGAGGCCCATATAGTTGGCTTCCGGGGCGATTATTTTGATTTGACCGAACAGGGGAAAAGCAAAGTGAAAAACCTTATCTACCCGGTACCAAATCCCGAGTTCCCTTTCCTTGGCGTACATTTTACGCGGATGATTGACGGTACCGTAGAGTGCGGCCCCAACGCCGTATTTGTATTTAAGCGCGAAGGATACGGCAAAACCGATTTTTCGTTAGGCGATACTATCGAGGCTTTGAAATTTAAAGGAACCTGGAACCTGTTTACAAAACATTGGCGTTTTGGGCTTGATGAGTACCGGCGTGCATTTTCAAAAAAACGTTTTTTAACCGGCCTGCAACAGCTTATCCCCAGCCTTACTATGGACGATTTACAGCCGGGCCGTGCCGGCGTAAGGGCAATGGCCATATCTGCCGAAGGCGAAACTCTTGATGATTTTAAAATTGAGGCCAAGGATAATATGCTGCATGTTATCAACGCCCCGTCGCCGGCAGCAACGGCATCATTAGCTATTGGCAATGCAATTGCCGATATGGCTGCCGGGCAGTTTGGGTTTTATTAGTATTTTTAAAACTTCCATAAAAAGCCGGCAAACTATTTGCGGGCTTTTTAGTTTTTACAATTCCTGCACATATTTGTTACAATGTCCTGTTACATTTGGATTAAACTATCCCTGCTCATCTTGGTCATAGAATTGTAAACGGAAAATAATTCATTTATGAAATCATTAAAAGGTTTGGTGCTGCCGGTGTTTGTGCTCATTGGCGGTTTGCTGTTTTTTTCATCGTTTTATGACCGCAATAATCCAAATGAGATTCATAAGTTCCCCTATAAACAGGCTGGTTTGAGTAAAAATCAGGCTGCGGCACATTTACTTAGCCGTTTTACCTATGGCGCCACGCCAGGCCAGGTTGAAGCCGTAGCCCGCGAGGGTTTGGAAAAATGGTTTAGCGAGCAATTGGATGCCAAACTACCGGATGATTCCCTTAACCATACGCTGGATAGCTTTGATGCTCTTAAACTAAGCAACAGCCAAATTGTTGATACCTATCCCCGGCCGGGGATTGTAGCACGGCGGGCTATAAAAGATGGGATTATCAATAAAGATTCAATTCAAAATAATAAGCCCGAATATAAAAAGATGCTACAGGAGTATATGGTTCAAAAGGGCATGAAACCACAGCAGGAGCTATTCAGGCAGTTCATCAATCAAAAAATACTAAGGGCAGCCTATACAAATAACCAGCTGCAGGAGGTAATGACCAGTTTTTGGTTTAACCATTTCAACGTATCTATTACTAAAAATGAATGCGCCCAGTTTATACCTGATTATGAGCGCGATGTTATCAGGCCTGATGCATTGGGTAAGTTTAATGATTTGTTGTTAGCCACAGCCAAATCGCCGGCTATGTTGTATTACCTGGATAATTTTAGCAGCGCATCTGCCCCGCCAGAGAAGCCTAAAATAACACTCAAATTGGTGTTTGCTGATACAACTAAGCAAGCCATGGCACTTAACCAATTAAAAAAAGCAAGGCAGCAACGTGGCCTTAACGAAAACTACGCCCGAGAAGTAATGGAACTGCATACGCTGGGTGTTGATGGCGGGTACAGCCAGCAGGATGTTACCCAGGCGGCTAAAGTGCTTACAGGCTGGTCGGTATACCCTATGGGTGATTTTAGCAAGGGAAAAGATATCATATCAAAAGTTATAGATAAGGGTATTATTGCTGAAGGAATGGTGCATGACGGCGATTTTTTATTCACCCCGGGCCGCCATGATCACAGCGAAAAGGTTGTATTAGGCCGGCACTTTGGCCCCAATGGAGGTTACGATGAAGGTGTACAATTATTGAGTATGCTGGCACATCACCCATCTACAGCAAAATTCATATCGCGTAAGCTGGCGGTAAGGTTTGTAAGCGATGCACCGCCACAGAGTTTAATAGATAAAATGGCCAAAACCTTTTTAAACAGCGATGGCGATATTAAACAGGTATTAATTGCGATGGTATCTGCGCCGGAGTTTTGGTCGGCATCTGCCTTGCGCGAAAAAACAAAATCGCCGTTTGAACTGGCCATAAATACAGTGCGTAGCTTAAACGCCCAGGTGACACAGCCATACCAGTTATATACCTGGATAAACCGGATGGGCGAAAAGGTATATTATTACCAGGCGCCAACCGGCTTCCCGGATAAGGGCCAGTACTGGATCAACACAGGTGCTTTACTTAGCCGGATGAACTTTGGGCTGGCTTTTGCAACAGGTAGAATTCCCGGCATAAAATTCGACTTATTAAAATTAAACAGAGGCCACGAGCCCGAAAGCAGCCAGGCAGCACTTATTACCTATAGCAAACTTATTATGCCCGAACGGCCGTTGGATAACACTATAAAACAACTCACCCCAATGCTCAATGATCCGCAACTGGTGGTAAAGGTAGATAAGGCAAGTAATATTACTACGTCGCCGGTTAAAGATGCCTTATCAATGGTGGGCGACACCGCGGGCAAAAAAGCCAGGACACAGGTAATGCCTAAGCCCGATGAGGCAAAATCAATGATGGCCCAGGTAGTTGGTATTATCATTGGATCGCCGGAATACCAACGACGTTAATTTGATAAATTGCAAAAGATTATGTTATCAAGACGAGGATTTTTAAAAACAGGTGGCCTTGCCCTTTTTGGCGTTGGGCTTATGGGAGGCATACCGGCATTTATAGCCGAAGCTGCCGCGCAGGATAAGATAATAACCCCTTATAAAAAAGGAAAAACGCTGGTGTGCATTTTTCAGCGTGGTGCAATGGATGGATTGATGGCCGTAACCCCGTTTACCGATCAATACCTTAAGGAGGCCCGCCCCGGCTTATTTATGGATGCTGCCAAAACAGGTAACGATAACCCATTGATAGACCTCGATGGCAGGTTTGGATTACACCCGTCAATGAAGGCTTTTGAACCTATGTTTCGCGAAAAAAGGCTGGGCATAGTTCATGGTATCGGCTCGCCAAATAACACTCGCTCGCATTTTGATGCGCAGGATTACATGGAAAGCGGCACACCCTTTAATAAAGGTACTGCAAGTGGTTGGCTTAACCGTGCTATTGGCTTGTTAGGCCATGATGCGCTTACACCTTTTACAGCAGTAAGCTTAACATCGGCTATGCCCCGTTCTTTTTATGGCGATAACCCGGCCGTTGCAATCAGCAACCTGCAGGATTTTGCATTGCAAATGCGTGGTAACCCTGCAGGTACCAACCTGGCCGCAAAAAGCTTTGAAGAGCTTTATGACAGAACCGCTCCCGGTTTATTAAAAGATACTGGCAAGGAGAGTTTTGATGCCTTAAAAATGCTGCAAAAGGCCAATATTAAAAATTATGTACCCGCCAACGGCGCCGTTTATCCAAACTCGGCTTTAGGTAATTCTTTAAAGCAAATTGCGCAGTTGATAAAAATGAATGTGGGTATGGAAGTAGCTTTTGCCGAATCAAATGGTTGGGATACGCACTTTAACCAGGGAACGGCGAATGGCATATTTGCCCGAAACGTAGCAGATCTGAGCAATAGCATGATGGCTTTCTGGACGGACATTGGCAGTACCTACCAGGATGACGTAACCGTAATGACAATGACCGAATTTGGCCGCACCGTTCATCAAAATGGAACTGGCGGTACCGATCATGGCCGCGCATCCTGTAACTTTATTTTAGGCAACAGTGTAAACGGTGGCCTGGTGCACGGCAATATGCAGCCACTCGCAACAGAAAACCTGGAAGATGGCCGCGACCTTGCCGTTACAACCGATTTTAGAAATGTGTTTAGCGAAGTGGTCGATAAGTACCTCAGGATCAGTAATGATAAAGTCCTCTTTCCTGATTTTACTGCTAAACCAATAGGTGTATTTAAGGCCTGATAATTGCATTTTATTTTTAAAGTAGTTCCGGTTATTAAATTGGCCGGGATTTTTGTGCTTAATAATGAGTGATTTAATTGTTAAATAATTTATAATGAAACTACTGCTTTGTTGAATTGTTAGTGTATTTTAGTACTCAAAGTTGCTAATTTTCGATTATGATATATTCAGCTTAATTCTTAAAATTACACATGAACAAAAACTACTATGCCATCATCATGGCAGGCGGAATAGGTAGCCGTTTTTGGCCTATAAGCCGCACATCGCATCCTAAACAATTCATTGATATTCTTGGAACCGGAAAAACCCTTATTCAAAATACTTACGAACGCTTTTTGAAAGTTTGTCCTAAAGAAAATATTTACGTTGTAACTAACGAAAATTATACCAAACTTGTAAAAACGCAGCTTCCGGATATGGAAGACCAACAAATACTTACCGAGCCGGTTATGCGTAATACCGCGCCTTGCGTAGCTTATGGATGTTTTAAAATAGAAAGCCTCAACCCTGATGCCGCAATTGTTGTAGCCCCTTCGGATCAGCAGATATTAGATGAAGACGCTTTTGTAACGGCCATCATTAAATCGTTAGAGACTGCCACCTCCAATAATTGCCTTGTAACTTTGGGCATCAAGCCATCGAGGCCAGATACCGGCTATGGTTATATTCAATACACCGATAATACCATAAATTCAGACTTCCACAAGGTGAAAACCTTTACTGAAAAGCCAACGCTTGATATAGCAAAAACTTTTATCCAAAGCGGCGATTTTTTATGGAATGCCGGTATTTTCGTATGGTCGGCCAAAGAAATTGTGAAAGCTTTTGATTCCTTTTTGCCCGAAATGCACGAAATTTTTGCTGACGCCAGGCCGGTTTATAATACAGATGCCGAAAAAAACCATATACACAAAGCTTATCAGCAATGTGTTAATATATCCATTGACTATGGGATTATGGAAAAAGCCAATAATGTTTATGTATTGCCATCAGAATTTGGCTGGAGCGACCTTGGCACCTGGGCATCTATTTACGACCTGGCCGAAAAGGATTACGTAGGTAATGCTGTTATCCCTTCAGAAAAGGTGATCATGTACGATTCATCAAACTGTATGGTAAATGTACCTGGCGAAAAACTGGTGATTTTAAAGGGTCTGCATGATTTCATCGTAGTTGAATCCAATAATACCCTGATGATTTGCCCGCGCGACGAAGAGCAGAATGTGAAACAGATAGTTGCCGATGTGAAGAGCAAGTTTGGGGCGAAGTATATTTAGCGTCTCAGATGTGCAAATGTGCAGATTTCAGATGTGCAGATTTTAAATTTCAGATGATAAAAACAAAACAGGGTCCGGCTTTTTTTTAAACCGGACCCTGTTAGCTTAACAAGCTAATATTCCATCATTTGAAATCTGCACATCTGAAATCTATAATCTGCATATCTGCAATTAAAGGGCGGGAGGGGCCAGCGTTCCTGCTGCTACGGTTTCATTGGTGGCTTCGTCAACCAAAATTAATGAGCCGGTAATACGGTTTTTGCGATATTCATCAAAAACAAGTGGCTGAGTGGTACGCAGGCGTACACGGGCCATCTCGTTCATTTTAATATCCCCGGCATTTTCAAGCTTTTCCATGGTGTTAATGTCCAGCTTGTAATAAACTTCCTTTATAATGGCCATTACCTCGCGGGTTGTATTTTTAAGGTGATATTTAGCTCCCGGACGCGGGCCACGGGTCCCCATCCAGCAAAGCATCACCTCCAAATCCTGGCTTACAAATGGTTCGCTTTCGTCTTTAACAATCATATCGCCACGGCTTACATCAATGTCATCCTCTAAAGTAATAGACACCGACATTGGCGCAAAAGCCTCTTCAACCGGCCCCGAAAACGTATCGATTGATTTAATAGCCGATGTTAGTCCCGAAGGCAATACCGTTATTTTATCGCCTGGTTTAAATATACCACCGGCAATACGGCCTGCATAGCCGCGGTAGTCATGATATTCGGCAGCATGCGGGCGAATCACAGTTTGTACCGGGAAACGGGCATCGGCATGGTTTTCATCGCTTGCAATATGAATGGTTTCTAAAGTGTGCAACAAACTTTCACCTTTGTACCACGGCATGTTAACAGAATCGTTAACTACGTTGTCGCCTTCAAGTGCGCTGATAGGCACAAAACGGATATCATTAACATCTATTTTGGCGGCAAAAGCTTTGTATTGCTCAACTACATTATTAAATACCTCTTCAGAGTAACCAACCAAATCCATTTTGTTGATGCAAACGATGATATGAGGTATTTTTAACAGCGACGCGATAAACGAGTGACGGCAGGTTTGTTCAACAACTCCTTTGCGGGCATCAATAAGTACCAAGGCTAAGTTAGCGGTTGAGGCCCCGGTAACCATGTTACGGGTGTATTGGATGTGCCCGGGGGTATCGGCGATAATAAATTTACGTTTTGGTGTGGCAAAATAGCGGTAAGCTACGTCAATAGTGATGCCTTGTTCCCTTTCAGATCGCAGACCATCAGTAAGAAGCGAAAGATCCACATGCTGTAAGCCTTTCCTTTCGCTCGATTGTTTTACGGCCTCCATCTGATCTTCAAAAATAGATTTGGAGTCGTATAGTAACCGCCCTATGAGGGTACTTTTCCCATCATCTACACTGCCGGCTGTTGTAAAACGTAATAGTTCCATAATAATGAGGTACGTGTGGCCTGTTGCCAGGTTGGCGTAGTATATTGTTGGCCAAAAAGCCTGTTAATTCAATTTAAAAATAACCTTGTTTTTTCCTGTCTTCCATTGATGTATCCGAGCGTTTGTCGTCGCTGCGGTTACCGCGTTCAGTGCTGCGCGTGGCCGATACCTCGGCAACAATTTTCTCCAGCGTATCTGCGTCCGATTCAATACCGCCGGTAATGGTAATATCGCCCAGGGTACGGAAACGCATTAGCTTGTTTTCTACAAATTCGCCATCGCGTAATGATAAAAACTCCGATGCAGGCAGCCAGGTACCGTCGCGGTAAACGGCGTTACGGTTATGTGCAAAGTACAGCGACGGGATAGCAATGTTTTCCTGCAGAATGTAATTCCATATATCCATTTCCGTCCAGTTACTAATCGGAAATACCCTGAAATGTTCGCCCATGCGTTTACGGCCGTTAAAAATATTCCACAGTTCGGGCCGTTGATTTTTAGGGTCCCACTGGCCAAACTCATCGCGATGCGAAAAGAAGCGTTCTTTTGAACGAGCTTTTTCCTCATCGCGGCGTGCGCCGCCAATAGCCGCATCAATTTTATGATGCTCAATGGTATCTAATAACGATACGATTTGCAATTCGTTCCGGCTGGCGTTAATACCGCTTTCTTCAACTGCGCGGCCTTTGTTTATGGCTTCCTGTACCGATCCTACAATCAGTTGTACACCAAGTTTTTCAACCAGTTGGTCCCTGAACTCCATAGTCTCGGGGAAATTATGCCCGGTATCAATGTGGATAAGTGGCATTGGTATTTTGGCAGGCCAAAAAGCCTTTTGGGCCAGGTGAGTAACAACAATGGAGTCTTTACCGCCCGAAAACAGTATTGCAGGGCGATCAAACTGGGCAACCACTTCGCGTATCACGTAAATGGCTTCAGATTCCAATTCCTGCAGATGGGTAAGATAATATTTGTGCATGCTAATTTAAAAAACCCGCTAAATCCACCTAAATAGTAGTACTTAGCATTTAAACTGCAATATTAGCAAATTTATACTAATGTTGAGGGTATTAAATGGATTTTGACCAAGCTATATAATGGAGGGGCAGGCGATTGGATTTTAAGAGACATTTTCCACCGCCTCAACCATTTTTTTGGTCAGGTTTGGTGCTCCGGCATCAAACCAAATAAACTGTTGATCCTTACGAAACCAGGTAAGTTGTCTTTTGGCAAATCGCCTGGTATTTTGCTTAATCATTTCAACTGCTTTATCAAGTGTTGTGGCACCGTCCATATAATCAAAAATCTCAGCGTAGCCTACCGTATTCAAGGCGTTTAAATGGCGGTAGGGGAGTAATGAAGTCGCCTCTGCTAACAAGCCGTGCTGCATCATTATATCAACCCGGTGATTAATGCGGCGATATAACACTTCTCGCGGCATGTTAAGGGCCAGCTTGATGATGTGGAACGGGCGCTTGTTAACCGTTGCCTGGCGATAAGACGAAATGGGATTGCCGGTGCTTTCAAAAACTTCCAGCGCCCTGATGATGCGTTGCGGGTTGCCCAGGTCAACCTGGTTATAGTAAACCGGATCGGCCTGTTTTAACTTCTCTTGCAAATAACTTAGTCCTTTTTCTTCCAGCTCAAGATTTAATTGTTCGCGGATAGCCGGATCGGCCGTTGGCAAATCATCAAAGCCTTCACAAATAGCTTTGATGTACAGGCCAGAGCCACCTGCCAAAACGACATAGTCGTGCTTTTTAAAAAGGTCGTCGAGTAACATCAGGCATTCCCTCTCAAAATCACCCACCGAAAATGGCTCGGTTATAGAATGGGAATCGATAAAATAGTGTTTTACCTGGGCCAGTTCATTGGCGTCGGGTTTGGCCGTACCAATACTCATTTCCCTGAAAAACTGCCTTGAATCGGCCGATACCACCACCGTATTGAAACGTTTTGCCACCTCAATAGCTGCCGCCGTTTTACCAACCGCTGTAGGGCCGGCAATTACAATTAGGGTTTTGGTTTTTGGGAAGTTCATAGTTCATTGATCATAGTTCATGGTTCATTGATCATGGTTAAAAAACATTTCCGTTTTATAGATCTGGCCATGAACTATGAACCATCAACCATGAACCCTATTGTTTGTTATTACCATTAACCATGATCAATAAACCATGATCTGCGAAGCAATTAATAATCATCACCACCATGATGTGGTTTGTCATCTTCGTCGAAGCCTTCATCATCGGCAAATTCGTTGCCAAATTCATCGTCTTCTTCATCCTCTGCTGCTTTTTCTTCGGGAAGGTCGGCGTCAATGTCGGTTACTTCCGAAAAATCTTCGGCATCTTCCGGGTTATAGGCCATTTCATTTAAAAAGTCAAAATCTTCATCAGGAGCAGCAGCTGTTGCAGCCGGCGTAAATACATTGCCAAATTGCTTTGGCGCTTCGCCTACTGATTTTATAACTGCGGGGTATGTAGTGCCCGGTGTTTCGTCGAGAATGATTTTCATTAGTTCGACATGAAAATCAAAAGGGCGATCGAAGTTGAACGTGTAATAAAATTTTTGATGCGGATCGTCAATAAAGCTCAGGAGCTTTACATTGGTCATGAGCGAAATACCACGATCTTTTCTTTTTTGATTTGGCAAATAGGTAATTTCTTCGCCTTTCATCCATTGATCGTTACTGATATAAAAAGACGATGGGAATTCGGGATTATAACCGGTTGACTGGTGTATTGCGCGGTGTAAATCTTCGAATGTTTGATTCGATTTTACATCAATTTCACGCATCACATCATCATAATCTTCGAAAGTAACCCTGAACCTGTATAGTGCCATTTTGTTAGTAAATTTTTAATGGGGACAAAAATAGTGTTTTAATTCAATTTCAGCTTGCCACAACTTTTAAGCCAATTTCTAAACCTTTGGCAATTGTGTAGTTGATGGCAGCCTCCCGTTCGTTCGGGATTTCGCCTTCCAGTATAGCTTCGCGGATCTGGTTTTTGATTATTCCTACCTCGCGGCCTTCTTTTATGCCAAAAAGCTCCATAATATCCAGCCCGGTAACCGGCGGTTGCCAGTTTCTGATACTGTCGCGCTCTTCAACATCTTTTAATTTTTGTTGAACAAGCTCAAAATTGTTACGGTATTTTTTAACCTTGTATTCGTTTTTTGTGGTAATGTCTGCTTTACACAACAACATGAGGCCCTCAATGTCATCCCCGGCCTCGAAAAGCAAGCGCCGCACTGCCGAATCTGTCACGATAGATTGTGACAAAACTATGGGCCTTAAATGCAGCTGTACCAGTTTTTGCACCTGCTTCATTTTTTCGTTAAGCGGCAGCTTTAACTGGGCAAATATTTTAGGCACCATACGCGCGCCGCGGTCTTCATGACCGTGAAATGTCCAGCCGTGGCCGGGTTCAAAGCGCTTGGTGGCGGGCTTGGCAATATCGTGCAAAATAGCCGCCCAGCGCAGCCAAAGATCGTTGGTGGTTTCGCAAATGTTATCCAGTACCTGCAGGGTATGGTAAAAATTATCCTTGTGGCCTTTGCCGTCAATATAATCAACGCCGTAAAGGCCGGCCATCAGCGGGAATATTTTATGCAGCAAGCCGGTATCAAACAAATAATTGAAACCAATGGAAGGCACTTTCGATAGTATGATCTTATTCAGCTCATCGGTTATACGCTCCTGCGATATAATGCCAATCCTATCTACATTGTTTTTTATGGCGGTAACGGCCTCGTCGTCTATCCTGAAATTAAGCTGCGATGCAAACCTGATGGCACGCATCATGCGCAGGGGGTCGTCAGAGAAAGTTTCAACCGGGTTCAGTGGTGTGCGGATCAATTTTTTTTGCAAATCGGTAATGCCGCCAAATGGGTCAAGCAGTTGGCCAAAAGTTTCCGGGTTAAGGGATATGGCCAACGCGTTAATGGTAAGGTCGCGGCGTTTTTGATCGTCTTCCAGCGTACCGTTTTCAACAATAGGCTTGCGCGAGTCGCGGCGGTACGATTCTCTGCGGGCGCCCACAAACTCAACCTCCAGGTCCTGGTATTTGAGCGATGCAGTGCCAAAATTTTTATAAACAGCAACTTTCACCTTCAGCTTGGCGCCTACGGCCTCGGCAAATTCAATTCCGTTACCTATAATTACAATATCAATATCTTTTGACGGGCGATCTAAAAAAATATCGCGCACAAAGCCGCCAATAGCATACACCTGAACATTATGCTGCGCAGCAAGTTTTGAAATAACAGAAAATACAGGATGCCGCAGGTGATCTTTCATAGTGTAATAAAATTCTTATCGGCCATCGCAATGACAGTGTTTTGTTTAGATGGCCGTTAAGTAAACACAAAGGTAATGCTAAAATCTAAACTCTAAATTTTAAACGTTAAAAGCTGCACGGCAAACGCACCTAAAGTGGGTTAACATAACTTAACATATTTCAGATGTTTATTTTGTATCTATCTTGTAATCAGTGTTTTGTATTTTTGCATGGTTAACATGAAAACTGATGTATAGTGTAATTCAGGCGCATCAAAATATTTGTGCCTGTTTAGCCTCATCGCAATTTGAAAACACATAATTCCTGATTTTTGAAAAATGATCATTTTGCGGCATTAACATTATCTTTGCGCTGTTGCCATACATACAACTTATAACTCATAACATACAACTTTCCCATGCCTACTCTCCGTCAGCTTTTTTTGGCTAATAACGCGCAAACTACCAACTTTCCTTTATTGCTGGAGTTTGAGCGCGCCGAGGGTATTTATATGTACGATGCATCAGGCAGGGGGTTTATTGACCTGATATCGGGCATTGGCGTAAGCAGCCTTGGGCATGGTAACCCTTATGTAAAAGAGGCTATTAAACAGCAGGTTGATAAATACATGCACCTGATGGTTTACGGCGAATTTGTGCAAACACCGCAGGTAATGTTTGCACAGAAACTTGCATCGTTGTTGCCAGATAATTTGCAATCGGTTTATTTTACCAATTCGGGTACCGAGGCGGTGGAGGGCGCGTTGAAGTTAGCTAAACGATTTAGCGGCAGGCAACAGATCATCGCCTGCCACAACTCGTACCATGGCAGTACCCATGGCGCTTTAAGCGTAATGGGCAACGAGGAGTTTAAGCAAGCCTATCGCCCGTTACTACCCGGGGTAGGGTTCATCAACTTTAACAACACCGATGACCTGCAATTGATAACCGACCAAACCGCATGCGTTATCATAGAAACCGTGCAGGGCGAGGCCGGAGTGCGGGTACCTGACATCGCCTATATGCAAGCTTTGCGTAAGCGGTGTGATGAAACGGGTGCGTTATTAATTTTGGATGAAATTCAGGCGGCATTTGGCCGTACCGGGAAGTTGTTTGCTTTTGAGCACTTTGGTATAGCACCCGATATTTTGTTGCTGGCCAAGGCGCTGGGCGGTGGTATGCCGATAGGGGCATTTATAGCATCAACCCAAATTATGGGTGCGTTAAAGGATAACCCTATACTTGGCCACATAACCACGTTTGGGGGCCACCCGGTATGCTGCGCGGCGGGCTTAGCAGCATTGGAGGTATTGATTAATGACAACCTTATACCTGGCGTAGCCCAAAAAGAGGCTTTGTTCCGGCAACTACTGGTACACCCGGCTATTAAAGCGGTGCGCGGTAAAGGCTTGATGCTGGCCGTTGAACTGGAAAATTTCGACCTGAACAAGAGAATAATAGACCGCTGTATTGAAAACGGTGTAATAACCGATTGGTTTTTACATTGCAGCAACTCCATGCGGCTTGCGCCGCCGCTCATTATCCAACCCCAGGAGATAGAGCAGGCCTGCGCGGTGATCATCGAAGCAATAGGATACTACACCCTATAATTTGACAAAATTTTGCAGAGATAGCGTCCGAAATTATCTTAATAACCAGGTTTGCAGGTGCTGTTATGTAACTTTTACGGTATCTGTATTAAATAATATCTCATAATATTTATTTTTAGTTAAACTGGTATGGTTTATGCAACTATCACATAACCGTAGTAGAAAGTGTCTTAGTGGCCTTTAATCAGAAGAATTTGCATACAAATGCACTTTTTTGTGGTCGTTTGACTAAACAAGTGCCTCCATATTGCTGTTTACTTATACAACTACGGGTTTTAATATTTCTATCGAATTATGAAAATCGCTTATATATCAACTTACCCGCCCCGCGAGTGCGGCTTAGCCACATTCAATTACAATTTAATGTGCGCTATCAGTGCTAATTATCCTGAACGCAAATCATTATTGCAAGGTGGTTTTGTAGTAGCGCTTAATGACTCTGAAGACCTGCATGAGTACGAATACCCGGATGAAGTAAAATATGTTATTCGCCAAAACCATCAAAAGGACTATATCCGCGCGGCCAATTACATTAACACCAGTGCCGCTGATGTTTGTATTATGGAACATGAATTTGGTATTTATGGTGGCGAGAGCGGTATTTACATATTGCCATTGATAAACAGGCTGGAAAAACCACTGATATCAATATTACACACTATATTAAAAGACCCCAGCTACGTGCAGCGCATTATCATCCGCGAAATTGCAGAACAATCATCAAAGATTATCGTGATGAGCCAGCGTGCGGTGGAATTTTTAACCACTATTTATGAAATTCCTGCTGATAAGATCCAGATTATAGAGCACGGTGTACCTGATGTTGAAGCTTCTGAAGAAAATTCCGTAAAAACGTTAAGCTCGTTTAAAAATCACCAGGTGATGCTTACTTTCGGACTGATCAGCCGTAATAAGGGATTGGAAACCGTAGTAAGAGCTTTGCCCAAAATTGTTGAAAAACACCCCGATGTAATGTATGTTGTATTAGGTAACACTCACCCGGGCGTTATAAAAAATTCGGGAGAGGAGTACCGCGATCACCTGAAATCGCTGGCAGCGCAACTGGGGGTATCTAAAAACCTATCGTTCATCAATAAATTTGTATCTGAACAGGAGCTGGTGGATTACCTTACGGCCTGCGATATTTACGTAACCCCCTACCTTAACGAGGCTCAAATTACCAGTGGTACCTTATCTTATGCCGTTGGCGCGGGTGCCGCAGTTGTTTCAACACCTTACTGGCATGCTACTGAATTGTTGGCAGATGGCCGCGGCAGACTGTTCGACTTTAAAAATTCTGATGCCCTTGCCGATACGGTAATTGAACTGCTTGACCAGGACAGGGTTTTAAAGGAATTGAAAGAAAATGCCTACCAATACGGCCTGCACCTGCGATGGCCGGTAGTTGGGGGCGAATTTATAAAAGCTGCCAAGGAGGCTATTTTACGGTTTGATTTTAGTGATAAGATATTAAAAAACAGCATTGTTGACCCTGAAGTACTACCAAAGTTCAGCCTGACACATGTTTTGCGGCTAACTGACGATACGGGGATTGTTCAACACGCCAAATATGGCATTCCTAATTTAAAAGAGGGTTACTGCCTGGATGATAACGCCCGCGCGCTTATCATGGCCCTGATGGCTTACCAGCGCAGCGGAAGCAAGGAGGCCTTTGAACTGCTGCCCATTTACCTCAGTTATATACATTATATGCAAACGGATGACGGTAACTTCCGTAACTTTTTGAGTTTTGACAGGCGTTACCTGGATGAGGTTGGTTCTGAGGATTCATTTGGTCGCACCATCTGGTCGTTAGGGCATTTGATTGGGTGCGCTGCCAGTAACTCATACAGGGAGTTTGCCTTAGAGATTTTTCATAAATCGGTACCCCATTTTGCTGCTTTAAAACATCTAAGGGGTATAGCGAATACAATTATAGGTATTAGCCTTTACCTGCAGGCCGTACCTACTGATGACGGCATGATCAGGATTTTAAATGATTTAACACAGCCCTTAATAAATGCCTATGAAAATACACAATCGGATGATTGGCAATGGTTTGAAGATAAGATGACTTATGACAACGCGATACTTCCGCTGGCCTTATTACATTCCTGCGAAATAACCGGGAACGAGGATGCCAAACGGATTGCCCTGGCTTCGATGGCGTTTTTAGATAAGCTGACTTTATCAAATGGTTATTTAAGCCCTGTGGGCAACGATGGCTGGTATCACCGTGGCGGCACTTTCCCAACGTTCGATCAGCAGGCTATCGAAACCATGGCCATGGTACTGATGCATTTTCAGGCTTACCACATTTTCAGGGTGCCACAATATGTGGAGAAAATGTTTCTGTGCTACAAATGGTTCCTGGGCGAAAATACCCTGCGTGCCCCGCTTTACGACCACGAAACCAAGGGTTGTTGCGATGGCTTGTTGCCTGGCGGCATTAACCGCAACCAGGGCGCCGAAAGTACGCTGGCTTACCTGATTTCGCATTTGACGGTATTGAAGGCTTTTGAGCTGGAATACGAGTACAATAAATACGGTCAGAAACTGGAAATTTGCTAAATGAAGGTAGCTGTTTTAGCCCCCGTAGCCTGGCGTACACCACCCCGGCATTACGGTCCCTGGGAACAAATTGCATCTAACATTGCCGAAGGCCTGGTACAACTGGGTATTGAGGTAACGCTCTTTGCTACCGGCGATTCGACAACTACCGGTAAACTGGATGCAATTTGTGATACAGGATACGAAGAAGACCGAAGCCAGGATGCCAAAGTGCTGGAATGTTTGCACATTAGCAACCTGATGGAGAAAGCAGCTGAGTTTGATATTATTCATAATAATTTCGATTTTTTGCCGCTCACTTATTCCGGGCTCATTAAAACGCCTGTTATCACCACTATACATGGTTTTTCGTCGCAGAAGATTATCCCGGTTTATAAAAAATATAACGACAGGGGGTATTATGTATCCATCAGTAATTCAGATCGCAGCCCCCAGCTGGATTACCTGGCTACTGTTTACAACGGTTTGGATACCCGAGATTTTGAGTTTTATAAACAGCCGGAAGATTACCTTTTGTACTTTGGCCGCATCCATCCCGATAAAGGCACTGCCGAAGCCATTGATATAGCCCAAAAAAGTAAACGGAAGCTGTTAATTGCAGGTATTATCCAGGATGGGAATTACTACCGTGAACGAGTTGAACCTTTTTTATCAGATCAAATAAAATATATTGGCCATGCCGGACCCGATGAGCGGAAAAAATTGTTAGGCAACGCTATTGCCTTGCTACACCCCATCAGGTTTAATGAACCTTTTGGTATGAGCGTAGCCGAAGCCATGCTTTGCGGAACGCCTGTAATAGCCTTTAACAAGGGATCGATGCCGGAATTGATTAAAGATGCCCAAACCGGATTTTTGGTAGATAGTGTTGATGAGGCTGTTGAGGCTGTGGGCAGGTTAGCCGAAATTAACAGAATTGATTGCTGTAACTGGGCGGCTTCGCAATTTTCGGGGGATAAAATGGTTGAAGACTATTTAAAACTATATAAGAAGATACTGGATATATAACTGAGAGTAATCACATAAAGAAGCCTATGCGGTACTTTAAGCACCACACAACACCGAAAAGGCATCAGCTTCTTGCCCGAAGCTATCAGCCGGCATCCCTTATCAATTCGTTTTCCTGGGAAGAATTGCCTGGTTCCGGCTGATTGGCATAATCACTTAGCGGCCTTATTTTGGTTTCGCCAAGCAGCGGGTAAGTGTTCTCAGTAACTTCTTCCTGCTGTGGTGGTAAAACCTCGTTTGCGCGGGCATAGCTATAGCCTAACCTTTTGTTTTCTTCCTCAATAAAATTAAACAAATCGCCAAGGCACGAATAAACCGACTGCAAATATTTGTAGTTGGTTGATGTAAGGCTTTTGCCTACATCTTCGGGGCCTTTGCCCGGCTCACAAAAATTAAGTTTGGTAATAATACCATTAATCAGCTCAACTTCAAATTTGCCCTCATTGTGCCAGGTTAAGCTGTTTTTTATTTCTCTGAAATGATCCATGGCTTTATAAGTTTTTTATCATATAATAATTTGTAACGTTCATTATACCAATTAAATATACTAAATTATTTATATTCAATGGACATGCCAGACTCCTTTTTTTTCAAATCTTTTTAATAACCTGTTGTATTAATTCGCAACGGCTCTTTTTGCATATGAACCACAGAGAAACAGGAATGGAGCGCCAAATAATTCGCTTATTATTTAGGACGGTTTGTCGTTTATTGGAGGCCAATAAAATGACGAACAAGCAGATTTATGGGGCAGTTTATACAGCTTCAATAAACATTTTATAAAAATGCCCTGGCGGTAGTGCAGAGAAACTTAGGAAGTTTCAAAAACTTAATAAGTTTGGCGGACACCTGAATTAATTATTTTCATAACTTGCTGTTAATTAACCTGCAGCAATGGCAAAGCATAAATTAGGTAACCCGGTATTTATAGCCGCGGTTTTGTTGCTAATTGTAAACGATTGGTACTTTAAACAAACGTTTCATAACGATTTAACCGGCAAACTTTCTGATTTTGCCGGCTTGTTTGCGTTGCCATTTTTGTTGAGTGCTTTATTTCCGCGGAAAATAAAGCTGGTTTACTTTTTTACATTACTGTTTTTTATAGTTTGGAAATCGCCTTTAATGCAGCCTGTTATCAATGCATTAAATGGTGCCGGCGTGCCAATTCACCGCACAATTGATTATACCGATTATATAGCACTGCTCATTTTGCCTGTGTCTTTTTATCAGTTTAACAAGCAGGCAGAATATCACTTCAAACCGGTAATTTTAAATATGCTGGTGGTGGGTTGTTTGATATCTTTTATTGCTACAACCATGCCTCCGGGTGCTTATACCAGGTTTAATAATATCAATAAAGTATACACCTTCAATTTTTCTAAGCGTGAACTGGTTTCCAGGATTAATGCCCTGCAACTTGATTACGTTCATGATTTTAATAAATACGTTCAGGACAATAATAAACACAGTTACGGCGCGCTTTACAAAGATACTGCAAGGGTTGATTTTGACAGCAGGAGCAATATTTTCTATTACAGTTCGTCGTTGATCAAAAACAAAAGAGATACGTTGGCCATGCTTATTGATTATGAACGGGTAAAAGATGCGGATACCATAGTTTTAAAAACGATGTATGCCAGCCTGAACATCAGCGGTAACAATAATACATCGCAGCTAAAGCTCTTGAATTTAACTAATTACGTACGTAAATCAGAAAAGGGTGATCACAAAGAAATTGCTGTCAGGATTTTTGAAAAGTTTACTCTTAAAAAAATCAGCACCAGTTGGCGATAGCGTTTATTGCTAATCAAAAAACTCCTTAAAAGAATTGATCGTTATCTTTTCGTTGGCCAACTCTATGTAGTAAGCAGGCACGGTGTTGTATAACGATGCCCAGCCTGTAAATGTGCTTGGCGGGCCAAAAATATAGTCACATTCGGCAAGTAAATACAAGTCGACAATTGCAGGCCGTTGGGCAATTACGGTTTTGAAACCGCTAAACTCATTAGCGTCCAGCTTTTCCTGCGAGCATATGATAAACACGCATTGTTTGCCTGCAAAAAGTTGCTCTGCCTGGCCCATTTTGTTAATATATACCTCGTTGCTATAAAACCATTTGCCACCATTAAAATCAATATAATCGCCACGCCTGATGTGTACACCAATGAGGATATCGCCCATGTTTCGTGCACGGTTAACTTCCTGTTGTATTGCATCCCTGAATTCCTGTTTGGGCGAAAATAGATTTTTAATTTGCGGCAGGTATTTTTTAAAATTAACGTAATCGCGGTAAACCCAGCCTTCGGGTATCACAACCTGGTGCTGTGCCAATTTAACAAATTCGGGACTGTTGATATCGTATTGCGAAAGCTTCAGATCGTTTTCGGCAATTGAGTGAAAGATGATGCCCGGCAGTTTAATCCTGAATTTTGAAGCGAGCGTATGAAGCTTATTTAAAATTTTGTTTATGGCTTTTTGCTTTATTCCGGGCCTTGTAAACGTAACCCTAAGCACGTCATCGCCGGCAGGGCTAAACCAACTGTAATACTCCGGGAAACATGTTACAAGCAATGGATAACTATAAGCCTTACTGTTGGCTATAAAGTATGACAGAAAGTGCAGCCTGTTGGCCAGCTGGCCATTTATCCGTTTAATAATAACCACCTGATGACGCTTTATTTAAGTGGTTAAATTAATATTATTTAAGCTGATAACAAAAGCGGCGTTATTCGCTTTGATCGTTCTTCAATTTATCCAGTAACTCCTGCAGGCCAACCTCTGCAAAGGCGGTTGATGAATCGGACACACCATAAGGTATTATCAGTTTTTCATTATGAATTATCGCCCCGCATGAATATAGTACATTGGGTACATAGCCTTCGCGTTCATCGCTGTTGGGGATAAGCAAGGGCTCGCGCAGGCGGCCAATTTCGATGGCAGGGTCATCCAGTTTTAATAAGCTTGCACCCAGTACATAGCGGCGCATAGGGCCTACACCGTGGGTTATCATCAGCCAGCCATCTTTGGTTTCAATCGGCGATCCGCAGTTGCCTATCTGTACAAACTCCCAGCTAAAGCGGGGTTGCTGCAGCATAATTGGTTTTTCCCAAATATTAATCTTATCGGCGTACATGATATAGTTATTACAACCATCAATACGCGAAATCATTACAAACTTGCCATTCACCTTACGCGGAAACAATGCCAGGTTTTTATTTTGGGCCCCCGCACCATATAACGGCATTATTTTAAAATTATAAAAATCGGTAGTTTGTAACAGTTTTGGCATAATAAGCGCCCCGTCATATGCCGTATAAGTTGCATAATAAACCGAAGTATCGTCGTCGTTTCTGAACTGTACAAAACGGGCATCCTCAATACCTTTGCGCTCATACTCCGATATTGGGAATATCACCCTGTCGGAGATATCTGTATCCAGCGAAAAAACTATTTCGTAGTACGAGTCGGCCAGCCACAGTACTTTGTCGTACTCCAGTTTCTTCATATCGCTTTCCTGCAATTTTTGCGAATCGATAATGATGCGGCGGAGGTTGGCGTATTCAAAATGGTGATCCAGCTTGGATTCCAGTTCGTGTAAAATATCAATATTGATCTGCGTGACGGCGGCTTTATCAAAAAACAGCTTTTTATTGTATACCGCGTTCCTTACAATTTCGGCTTCGTCAATATAACTGCCGGCAGGTAAAATGGTGATGTTGTTATATTTATCTATCATCCCTCTGCGAAAGGTAATGGATGAGATATGCCCTTCGCCTACGGCCCTGAAACTAATAATTACCCTGCGTTGCCCATCTTCCAACTCGGTTTGGTCGGGATCTTCCACGATAGACGGATTGAAAAAAGCAGCCGATTCAATAGAATACTCATGGGTAAAATAGGAGCCTATAAGCAGCTTGCGGTTAATAGTTAATGTATCGTAATCGATATTTAACTCTAAAAAAAGCGGCTTTAATTTGCTGCAGTGCCGGTTTAAAACCCTGGTTATATTACGGTGCCGTTTGGAGTATTCCTGCAATAGCGGCGACACAATGCCGAAGGCTACCTCTTCGCTTATTTGCATAACGCGTTCAATTACTTCTTTTGCACGATCGTTCCCATTGAAAAAAAATCTGGCAATAACGCGTTTAGGATCGGGGTTAACTCTTATTGGTTTTCGTTCGATGGAAAGTCTCATATATACAATAGTAGTATTTATTTGGTAACACCATTAAGCAGAAATTGATTTAGCTATTTTTCAAAAAGAGAATCAAGGGTTAAGAATTAAAACAAATTTTCATTGATAGGCCTGAATGTAAATTTTTTGTCTTGATTCCTGATTCTTGGCTCTTGACTCTAAAATCTCGTAACTTGCACACTTATGAATGTTTTGATTGTTGAAGACGAAAAGGGCTTAGCCCTTGAGGTTGACGAATTTTTAAGTCACGAAGGGTTCACTGTTGAGCACGCCCGCACTAAAAAATCGGCCGAAGAAAAGATCTTTGTTAATAATTACGATTTTATCCTGCTTGATCTCGGACTGCCCGATGGCGACGGTTTCGACCTGTTAAAAATGCTGAAAGGGCTTGACAAGCGCGATGATGCTGTTATTATCCTAACCGCCCGTGGAGCGGTTGACGACAGGGTATCGGGCCTGGAGCAAGGCGCAGACGATTACCTGGCCAAACCGTTCTCATTAAACGAGTTGCTGGCCCGGATGCACGCCATTACCCGACGAAAACATAGGCTGGAGAGTAACGACATTAATATAAAAGGCCTTAAAATAAATATTCAAAACCGCACGGTAATGTTTAACGATGAACGTATAAACCTCACCAAAAAGGAATTTGAGATTTTGAATTATTTAGTGCTCAATAAAAACAGGGTGATATCCCGTACCAATCTTACCGAACATGTTTGGGGCGATGTACTTGAAATAAACAGCGACTCGAATTTTGTTGATGTACACGTAAAAAACCTGCGCAAAAAGCTGTCGCAATACATCTCTATTGATTGGTTTGAGACGGTACGGAGTATAGGTTACCGCGTGAATATTTAAACAAACCGTCAATGAAACTGCAGGTAAAACTGGCCCTGTATAATACTTTAACCAAGGTAGCTATCATCCTGTTTACAGGGTTGTTCATCCTGTTATCTATCGAGAAGATCTCTTATAACCATATTGAATTGCGGCTGCAGAATGATAAGCGGGAAATATTAAGAAGCCTGTCATCCAAAGAAATCAGCGGATATCTGAGCACTCAAAAAATTTATACCGATTATAACATTCTTAAGGAGGAGTTTATCTCTATTAAGCCTGTGAAATATGAACCCGTATTGGCCCCCAACGGCGGATTTACCACCGAGCGACGCGAAATAGACCGCAATATGCAGGATTACCGGGTGTTATCGCACCGTTTTAATCTTAAAAACCATACTTACATGCTGGAGGTTGGGGTGGCCATTGAATCGGTTGAGGAATTAAAATCCATCATTAAAAAATTCACCATTGTGGTGTTGATTATAGCATTGGTTTTAACCCTGTTAAGCGACCTTGTGTTCACCAAATTCCTGCTGGCGCCTTTTTACCAGATCATCGACCGGAAATTGATTAAGGTGAACGACCCGATGAATTTTGATTATGGAAAAATAAAGACCACTACGCAGGATTTTGAATTGCTGGATGACAGTATCAGTTCGCTTATGAAAAAGATCTCGAACCTTTTCATCCTCGAAAAACAATTTATTGCCAATGTATCGCATGAATTGCTTACGCCGATATCCATTATCAGTTCAAGGCTGGAGAATATTTTATTGCATGAGGAATTAAGCGAGGGCAGCGAAAATAAAATGCATGCCTCGTTAAAAACGCTTAACAGACTTAAGTCTATCATCAATAGTTTGTTACTAATATCGAAAGTTGAAAACAACCAGTATGATAAAGCGGATATGGTAATGATTGCGGCCATAGTTATGGAAATACGGGAGGAACTGGAAGATCGTATTGAAGAAAAGGAGTTGAAGTTTACCAATAATCTCAAATACATTTATACCATACAGGGCAACCGGCCGCTTATGCATACGTTATTGTTTAACATTATTAATAATTCAATAAAATATAACAATCCGGGAGGTAGCATTACCATTTCTGATGAACTTAAAGATGGTATTTATACAATTATCATTGCCGATACTGGCGCCGGGATGGAAAAAAAGCAAATAGAAAGCGCCTTTAACCGTTTTGAAAAGCTGGATACCGATGAAAAAGAGAGTTATGGCTTAGGCCTGGCTATAGTTAAAAGTATTACTACCTTTCATGGTATTAAAATAAAAATAAACTCTGTAAAGGGCGAGGGCACATCGGTAATGTTGATATTTAATACACCTATACAGGTTCAATAACTTATATCATTTTATTTCGCTTAGCAAGGTAAGTTTTTAGCACGTTATGATAGCTTTCATTAATGTCAACGTCAACCAGATCAATGTGGTATTGGGCGCATTTAAGCTCAAGTTGGTGGCGATATTCGGTTAAGGTTGCTTTGTAGGCATCCCGTACTTTGCTGGGGTGCACCTTTACTTCGGCACCGCTTTCTATATCGATAAAATGATGTGGGCGGTTATCAAAGTTAAAGTCTACTTCTTTTTGCTTATCGCTAACGTTAAAAATAATTACTTCGTGTTTGCTGAACTTCAGGTGCTGAACCGCCGCGAACAAGGCTTGCACCTTATCGGGGTTAAGGCTATTTTCCAGCATATCGCTAAAAATAATGACCATGGATCGCTGATGAATCTCGTTGGCAACATGGTGCAATACCTGTGTTATGTTGGTAACTGTATTGGCTTTGGGGTTATTATAAGCCTTCTCCAGTTCGGCGTATAAATGAAACAGGTGTGTTGTAGTTGATTTTGCCGAACTCAGCCAATCTACCTTGTCTGAAAAAAGGCAGAGCCCAAACGCATCTCTTTGTTTTTTAAACAAATGCATTAATGATGCAATGGCATAGATAGAAAACTGCAGCTTGCTGGTCCCTTTTTCGGGGAAGTTCATGGACGACGACGTATCCAGCAGCAGGTAGCAGCGCAGGTTGGTTTCTTCCTCAAATTGTTTTACAAACAGCTTATCGGTACGGGCCAGCAATTTCCAATCGATGTTTTTTACCGATTCGCCGTTGTTGTATAAGCGATGCTCGGCAAACTCAACCGAAAAGCCATGGAAAGGGCTTTGATGCAGGCCGGTTATAAAACCTTCAACTACCTGCCGGGCCAACAGTTCAAGGTTGGCTAACTGCAGTATTTGCTGATCGTCGTTTAATTTGGGCATAGGGCTAATATAGGGCATAAAAAAAGCGTTGCCAACATTAGCAACGCTTTTTAAAGTAAAATATGGTGGATTAAGTTATTAATAAACTTAATTTATGCCTGTACGGATTAAGCTAATTGCTTAGCTAATTTATCAGTTAATACTGATTTTGGAACTGCACCAATTTGTTTATCCACTATTTCGCCATTTTTAAAGAACAATAAAGCAGGGATATTACGGATACCGAATTTTACAGATATACCTGGGTTGTTGTCGACATCAACTTTACCAACAACAGCCCTGCCTTCGTATTCTTTTGCAATATCTTCAACTACCGGACCAACCATCCTACACGGACCGCACCATTCAGCCCAAAAGTCAATAAGTACGGGTTTGTCTGATTTCAGGACAAGTTCGTCAAAGTTTGCATCAGTTATTTCTAAAGCCATGATTTCTATTTTTTAAATTTTGTTGTACAAATATATACTATTCAAATAGCTTGCCACAAACCACACCTGACAATGTGACAATTATATTGATATAAGTTATCCACTTAACGCTGGCGTGACTGTAAGTTTTTAACAAGAGATCAAATCAAAATAGTTATTGGCAACTGATTATGCTCCGTATTTTTTTCCCGGCCGCCTGCTTGTGTGAAAAATAGCATAAATAAATATCACATTGTTTTGAGGGTAAACCTTGTAAATAATTAAAAAAGGAAAATCATCTATTGTAGCCTCACGTAAGTTTTTGTTTTTATTGGGATATAACAGTGGATATTTACTAATGCGGTTTAATTTTCTTTCTACAGCCGTCTCAAAACGACTTCCCAATCCGGCCAATTGCTCTTCGTACCACAAATAGGCTTCAAGATATTCAACTTGCGCTTTAGGCAAATATTCAATATCGTATTCCACTATGATCGATGATTTCTCGCCCGCTTCTTAACTTCTTCCCAAGATATACCCTGTACCTTTCCGCTTTCATAATCATCTACACGAGCATTTATCTCGTTCAAAAAGTCTTCGTCTTCCCACAGATCAATATCCATCTTAATCTCACTTTCCACCATAGTATATATTGCCCTCACTTTTTTATCTTCAGCGAAGCGAATGTACTCCTGTAGTCTTTCTCTGATTACTTCCGTTTCCATAATAACGATTATGTTGTCAATCAAATTTAACTTATTAATTCAAATATTACAAGAGCCCTTACCCCAACAAAGGCTGCGTATTCGTAATGTTAAATATCCCCTCAATCAAATCATCGCTTGGGTTTACTTTAAAATTTTTGGATGATAGCTCCACATGCATGGCCTCTTCGCGGTTATTGATCTTGAAGCGTAGTTTGCAGTTTTTTACCGGGTATTTTTGGTTATTCTCGTCGATGATGTGTTGTATATCGTCAAGTAATTTACTGCTGAGCATGCTCACATCTATACAAACTGTTAATGATTTGGTGAGCTTATCGCGCATTTCGGACAGTAAATCCATCACCAGGATGCGCAGATCCCAGTTGTCCTTTTGGCGGAATTTTTCTTCGATGGTGCCTTTGATATGTAAAAAATAACCATCCATCATCATGTTGCGGAATTTCACATAATCATCGCCAAACAAGGCAAACTCGTACGATTCATTGTAGTCCTCCAACACGAAGGTGCCAAAGGGTTTACCGGTTTTGGTTATTTTATGCTGAACACTGCTTACCAGCCCGCCTATCCGGATTTCGCCACGTTTACGTAACTCGTTAAAAGCACCCATTATCTCTTCGCCACCTTCGCCCGAGCGTGCTTTTTGCATCAGTTTCAAATCGCTGATGGTGCTGTTGCAAAAGCGGTCAAGTTCTACCTTATAGTTATCCAGCGGGTGGCCGGTGAGGTAAATTCCGATCACCGTTTTTTCGTATTTCAGCTTCTCTATCAATGGCCATTCTTCAGCCTCGGGCATGGCCGGTTCAGGTACATATGATGCTACCGAGCCACCAAATAGCGATGATTGTGAGCTGCTTTGCACATTCTGGTAATCATTGGCGTATTTGGTAAGGCGTTCAATACCAGTTAATACACCAACATCTGTTTTTGCAAAAAACTGGGCGCGGTTATAGCCAAACTCGTCAAAGGCGCCGCCGTAAACCAGGTTTTCGTATGATTTTCGGTTTACGCTACGGGTGTTCGACCGGCGGGCAAAGTCATAAACAGATACGTAAGGTCCGTTGGCAACCCGTTCCTCAATAATACTTTCAACCGCTTTATCGCCCACACCTTTAACGCCGGTTAATCCAAAGCGTACCTGGCCTTTTTTGTTCACAGCAAACGCCATGTCCGACTCATTAATATCCGGGCCTAAAACCTCTACACCCATCCGCCGGCACTCCTCCATAAAAAAGGTGATCTTTTCCATGTTGTTTTGGTTGTTTAAAACCGCTGCCATGTACTCGGACGGATAATGCGCTTTTAAATAAGCTGTTTGATAGGCTACGAAAGCATAACAGGTGGAGTGCGATTTATTGAACGCGTACTGCGCAAAGGCCTTCCAATCGGTCCATATTTTGGTCAGCTTATCTTTGGGGTGACCTTTGGCCATAGCGCCATCCATAAACTGGGCCTCCATTTTGTTGAGTACCTCAATTTGCTTTTTACCCATGGCCTTACGCAAAACGTCGGCATCACCCTTGCTAAAGCCGGCCAGCTTTTGCGATAAAAGCATCACCTGCTCCTGGTATACGGTAATACCATAGGTTTCGCCCAGGTATTCCTCCATGTCGGGCAAATCGAACACGATAGGTTCGCGGCCGTGTTTACGGGAAATAAAGTTGGGGATGTACTCAATCGGGCCTGGCCGGTACAGGGCGTTCATGGCAATTAAATCCTCAAACTTATCGGGCTTAAGCTCGCGCAGGTACATTTGCATACCATCACTTTCAAACTGGAAAGTACCATTGGTATCGCCACGCTGGTAAAGCTCATAAGTTTGCAAATCATCAAGCGGGATGTAATCAATATCGATGTGTACACCATGATTTTGTTTGATCATCCGGAGCGCATCTTTAATAATGGTAAGGGTTTTAAGGCCCAAAAAGTCCATCTTAATTACACCTGCATCTTCAATTACACGGCCATCATACTGGGTAACCAACAGGTCGGAGTCTTTGGCAACGGCTACCGGAACAATATCAGTCAAGTCATATGGGGCAATGATGATGCCCGCCGCGTGTACGCCGGTATTACGTACCGAACCTTCCAGCTTGGCAGCTTCGCGCAGTACCTGGCTGCGCAAATCGTTGCCATTTAATATCTCTTTAAGCTCGGGTACCTGTTCAATAGCATCTTTTAGGGTAATGCCCAGTGTATCGGGTACCAGCTTTTTAATTAAGTTCATTTCGGATAGCGGCATATCCAATACACGCCCCACATCCTGGATACTGGTACGGGCAGCCATCGAGCCGTAAGTGATGATCTGTGCTACCTGGTTTTTGCCATACTTATCTACCACGTAATCAATAACCTTTTGGCGGCCTGCATCGTCAAAGTCCGTATCAATATCGGGCATCGATTTACGGTCGGGATTCAGGAACCTCTCGAACAGGAGGTTGTACTTCATCGGGTCGATGTTGGTGATCCCGGTACAATAGGCTACCACCGATCCCGCTGCCGAACCACGGCCCGGACCTATGAATACACCCATATCCCGGCCCGCTTTTATAAAGTCGGCCACAATTAAAAAGTAGCCGGCAAAACCCATCGTTCTGATGGTGAACAACTCAAAGTTAATGCGCTCTTCAGTTTCGGGCGATATATCAATATAACGTTCCTTGGCACCCATAAAGGTAAGGTGCTTCAGGTATTCCCACTGGTTCAGTGTATCGGCATCACCGGTATTGTGAATTTTAAACTCTTCGGGTATTACGTAATTGGGTAACAGGATATCCCGTTTAAGCTTTAAAACTTCCACCTTGTCCACAATCTCGTTGGTGTTATCCAATGATTCGGGCAGGTCTTTAAACAGGTGGCTCATTTCCTGCTGGGTTTTAAAATAAAACTGGTCGTTAGGGAAACCAAACCGATAGCCACGGCCGCCTTCCTCATCGGTAGCAATTGGCGTGCTTTGCATATCGCCGGTGTTCACACAAAGCAAAATATCATGCGCATTGGAGTCTTGCTGATCTACATAATGCGAATCGTTGGAGCAAATTACCTTTACATTATATTTTTTCGCGTACTCCAGCAGTACTTTATTTACGGTGTTTTGGTCGGGAATATCATGGCGCTGCAGTTCGATGTAATAATCTTCGCCAAACAAATCAAGCCACCATTTAAACTCGGTTTCTGCGGCTTCGGGGGTATCCCTTAATATAGCCTGGGGCACCGATGCGCCAATACAACAGGTGGTGGCGATAATGCCTTTATGATGTTTTAAAATCAGTTCTTTATCAATACGGGGCCACTTGCTGTAAAGGCCTTCCATGTAGCCGTATGAACACAGTTTGACCAGGTTTTTATAACCTTCGGGATTTTTGGCCAGCATCAGCTGGTGGCGGCGGATGTCTTTTTTTTCCTTGGTAAAAGTTTTCTTATGCCTGTCATCAACCACGTAAAATTCGCAGCCCACAATGGGTTTTACATTGTGTTTACCTGCCTCGGCCACAAATTTAAATACACCAAACATGTTTCCATGATCGGTAATGGCCAGGGCTTTCATCCCGTCAGCTGCGGCCTTTTTGTACAGTTTAGAGATGTCGGCGGCACCATCAAGTAACGAGAACTGGGTATGAACGTGTAAGTGAGAAAAATCTGGCATAGTAAATCCGTTTCAACAAAATCTGTAGAAATACAAAGTTATTAAAAAACAAGTTCGCAGGGTTGAGTGTTGAAAAAACAAAAGCCCCTCCCAACCCTCCCCGGAAGGGAGGGCTTCTAACGCATTTTATTAAAGTCTCCCCTACCGGGGGAGATTTAGAGGGGGCCGGGCTGACTTTAGCACATTATTTGACTATATTAAGCGCATCGATCTTCACCTTTGAAAAATTAATACAATTGAAAAAAATACTACGAATAACCCTCAAAACGATACTTTGGATACTGGTGAGTGTAGTTTTACTGGTTGTCCTTGTAGTTATTTTGATACAGGTGCCCGCCGTGCAAAATTTTGCAAAAAATAAAGCGGTAACTTTTTTACAAAACAAAATCCACACTAAAGTTAAAATAGGGCACATCAGCCTCGGCCTTCCTAAGCTGCTGGTGTTGGAAGATGTATACTTTGAAGATCAGAAGAAAGACACCCTTATAGCCGGCGAAAAATTAAAGGTGGATATCAGCATGCTTAAGCTGTTGCACAACCAGGTAGAAGTTAATGAAATTAACCTGCAAGGCATCACAGTCAACATAAACCGTGGCGCTGACAGTGTTTTTAATTTCGATTACATTATCAAGGCATTCGCAGGCGAACAAAAAAAAGAAGTTAAGCCTGAGGATACAACCTCTACCATGAAATTTTCTGTTGATAATGTGAACCTGGACAGGATCAATGTAAAATACAAGGATTTGACTACAGGCAACGATGTGAAGTTCCTCCTTGGCCATTTTGATACCCGGATAAAGGATTTTGATATGGATAAAATGAAGTTTACCATACCCAAAATTACTTTGTCGGGCGTAAATGCACGCATCATTCAAACACCGGCAGGATCTTCAATAGCACAGGCAGCCAAAGTTGATACCGCGGTACAACCCCTGAACCTGGATTTAAATTTAGGCCAGGTAGATCTGTCTAAAATAAAAGTTGATTACCAAAGCAGCGAAATGACGGCTAATATCAGTTTGAATAAGCTTTTTGTGGAGATGAATAAGGTAGATCTTAAACACCAGAAAGTAGGCATTAAAGACATTGAACTGAATGATACTAAAGCAGCTTTTAGCTTTGCCAAGCCCCAAACTGTAGCCAAAGCCATTATCAAAACCGCAAAAAAACTGGATACGCTGGTGGCCTCGCCGCAGTCATCGCGCTGGGCGGTTACTTTAGGAAAGATCAGCTTAATCAACAATAACGTTAAGTTTGATAATAACGCGCAAAAGGCTATAGCCAGGGGCCTGGATTATGCGCATATGGATATCCGCAACCTTAATGCCAATGCCGAAAATATTTCCTATAATCCGGATACTATTTCGGGAAAAATCAACAGCTTTTCCTTTGCAGAAAAAAGCGGGTTAAAGATCAATAAGTTTCATACAGCATTTTTTTATGGGCCCACCAATGCCTATATGAATGACCTGCTGTTGCAAACGCCGCAAACCACGTTGCAAAAATCGGTACAGGTGCGCTATCCTTCTATTGCTGCTATCAGTAAAAACGTTGGCTCATTAGGCATTAATGCCGATTTGAACGGCAGCCGCCTGGGGTTAAAAGATGTGCTACTATTGATGCCCACAATGGCTTCCATGGAACCATTTAAATCATCGCCGGGGGCTGTATTTAAAATAAACGGCAAAGTAAGGGGGCAGGTAAATAACCTGGATATCCCCAGCCTTGATATTGCCGGACTAAGCAACACCCGCATTAAAGCATCGGCAAAGCTTAAAGGCCTGCCCGATATAAATAAGACCTATTTTGATGTTACCATAAATGACTTTAACACCAGCCGTGCCGATATTGCCAAACTGGCACCGGCAGGCAGCATCCCCGAAAACGTAACTATTCCCGAAAATATGAACCTGAAGGGGAACTTTAAAGGCGGGATGTATACTTTTAACACCAAACTGGGTTTGAGATCGAGCCTTGGTGCCGCGGATGTTATTGTGTCGGTAAAAAACTTACAAAACAAGCAAAAGGCGAGTTATAAGGCCAATATTAAAGTTAACGAGCTAAATGTAGGTGCGCTTACCAAACAACCGCAAACCGTAGGTAAAATTACTTTAACTGCTAATGTGGATGGTTATGGCCTTGACCCTAAAACGGCCAATATCAAGTTTGACGGTAACCTGGCCAATGCGTACGTAAAAGGTTATACCTATAAAAACCTGGTTTTAAAAGGCAGTTCGCACAATGGGGCTTACACCGCTATGGCCCGGATGAAGGACCCTAATATTGATTTTAGCCTGGATGCCAAAGCCAATCTGAATAAAAAATATCCTTCGGCTTCGGGCACGTTAACCGTTGACAGCATCAACCTTAAGAAACTTAATTTTACAACGGGCGAAATGCGCTTTCATGGCAAGATAGAGGCTGATGTGCCAACCGCCGATCCTGATTACCTGAACGCCGATGTTGAGGCTACCGATTTGCTGGTGGTAAACGGAACCCAACGCATAAAATTGGATACAATAAGCCTTATATCTACCGCTAATGCCGATAGCAGCACCCTGCGCTTAACAACGCCCGTATTGAGTGCCCACATGGCCGGTAAATACAAGCTTACCCGGGTTGGCGATGCTGTGCAGGATGTAATTAATAAATACTTTAATACCGCCATTGCCGGTGGGCAGCAAGTGGCCATTACCAAAAAGGATGCAAAAGGTAAATTGGTTAAAACAGGCAAAGTTAAACCTGCCGTAGCCGCCAAATATTCGCCGCAGCAATTTGTGTTTGATACTAAACTGGTTAAAACACCTTTGCTTACCCAGTTTGCCCCCGATTTAAAACAACTTGACCCGGTACTGTTAAAAGGTAGTTTTAATAGCGATAGCGGCGAACTGATTGTAAACGGATCGATACCAAAAGTGGTTTACGGTACCAATACCATTAACAAGGGAAACCTAAAAATAAATACAGGCAACAATGCGCTTAATTATAATCTATCTGTAGATGAAGTTAAAGTTGGCTCGTCGGTTGATTTGTTGTATACCAGCCTATCGGGCAGCGCCCAAAACAATAAGCTGGGCGTAAGCTTACAGGTAAAGGATGTTGCAAAAAAAGAGCGTTTTCGTGTAGCAGGCGCCTTGAGTGTTTTGCCAGATGAATACCGGTTTAGCTTTAACCCCGATGGCCTTTTATTAGATTATATGCCATGGGCGGTTAATGCCGATAACTTTTTGCAATACGGGCCGAAAGGAATATTAGCCCATAATTTTACTATAACCAACAATAACCAGGTGCTTAGCATTAATAGCAAAACGCAGGAAATGAATGCGCCGGTTGATGTTAAGTTCAGCAATTTTAAAATAGAGGGCCTTGCCAAAATGGCCAAACAGGATAGCCTGCAGGTAGGGGGCGTTATTAACGGAGATGCGGAGATTAGTAATTTCCAGGCTTCGCCGGTATTTACTGCAGCAATCAACATTAACGATTTTAATTTTAAAGGAGATACCGTAGGTAATATTGCCTTAAAGGTAAATAACCAAACGGCCGATGCTTACGCCGCCAATGTGGATATTACGGGCAAAGGGAACCAGGTTAAATTAGATGGCATTTACTATACCAATCCGGAAAGTAAGTTTGATCTTAACCTGAACATTGTAACCTTAAACATGAAAAGCATCGAAGGTTTTGCATTTGGCAATATCCGAAACGCATCCGGTATCATCAGCGGTCAGTTAAAAATATCAGGAACAACTACAGCTCCGTCAATTCGCGGCGATGTTAATTTTAACAAAGTGGGTTTTAATGTTGCTATGCTCAACTCCTATTTTACCATGCCTAAGGAGAGCATTACTTTTAATGACCAGGGTATCCGTTTTAATGATTTTACTCTGGTTGATTCAACCGGGAACAAGGCTATTGTTACCGGCAGCGTGTACACAAAAAACTATACCGACTTTGCTTTCGGCCTGGATATCAACTCCAATAATTTCAGGGCCGTAAACTCTACCCAGGCAGATAATAAACTTTTTTACGGTAAGCTTTATATCGATAGCCGCATCACCATCCGCGGCAATATGATAAAGCCCGTGGTTGATGCCACCCTTACAGTAAACCCCAAAACAGACATGACCTTTGTGCTGCCAACTACCGATCCGGGTATTGAGGACAGGGCGGGCGTAGTTGAAGCTATTGATCAAAATGCGCCAAAGCTGGATTCGATACTGTTGGCCAGGCAGTTGGATTCGCTCAAAAAAGCGGATGTAAAAGGGCTGGATGTATCGGCCAATATAAAAATAGATAAGGACGCAGCTTTCACTATTGTGGTTGACGAACGCAATGGCGATATAGTGCATCTGAAGGGCGAAGCCAATTTAAACGGCGGCATTGACCCGAGTGGGAAAATAAATTTAACGGGTACTTATGTGGTTAATTCGGGTTCATACAACCTGGCGTATGCTACCGTAAAGCGCACCTTCCAGTTTAAAAAGGGCAGCACCATTGTGTGGACAGGTGACCCCACCAGCGCTAACATTGATTTGACAGCGGTATATGTAGCAAACGTGCCCCCGATAGACCTAGTTGAAAATCAGCTATCAGCAAATGATAATTCGGTGATGTATAAGCAGAAGCTGCCATTTAATGTTAACCTGAGCCTTAAAAATCAGCTGTTAACGCCAGATATCAGCTTTGATATTGTGTTGCCCGAAGGTACTAACACCGTATCATCAGATGTAGTAAACAACGTTAATACGCGGCTTGCCCAGGTAAGGCAGGACCCTAACGAGCTTAATAAACAAGTATTGGGTGTACTGGTGCTGGGCCACTTTATTGGGGATAACCCACTGCAAAGCCAGGGTGGCGGTGGTGGCGTTGAAGGTGCCATCCGCAATAGCGTGAGCAGCTTGTTATCAGACCAGTTGAATAAACTCGCCGGGAGCCTGATCTCGGGCGTTGACCTGAATTTTGGATTAACATCGGGCGAGGATTATTCATCAGGTACGGCAACAAACCGTACCGATTTAAACGTTGGCCTATCCAAACGTTTCCTGAACGACAGGCTCACGGTATCCGTAGGTAATAATTTTAACCTTGAAGGCGCACAGCAGGGGCAAAAAGCCACCAACATTGCCGGTGATGTTTCGGTGGGTTATAAACTGAGCAAGGATGGCCGTTATGCGTTACGCGCCTACCGTAAGGACGAATTTATTGTGATACAGGGCCAGGTTATTGAAACAGGTTTGGGCTTTACGCTAACCGTAGATTATAACCGTTTCAGGGAAATCTTCCGTAAGCGTACTGAAGAAGAAAAAGCATTACGCCGCAAGTACAGGCAGGAACAAAAGGAAAAAGATAAAGCCAAAGAGGCCGCCGATAAAGCAGCCGCCGAAAAAGCACAAAATACACCTACAAGCTAAGCCCATGAGCAAACATTTAAGATATATATTGATATTAATATTAACTGTTTTACTGAACGCCTGTAGTAATACAAAATACCTTGCGCCTGGTCAAAAATTGTATACGGGTAGCGAGGTTAAAATTGCCGATAAAGATTCGATCAGCAAAAGTGACCGGGACTTAATTACCGACGATTTAACATCGTTGCTGAGGCCTTATCCTAATGGATCTGTTTTAGGACTGAGGGTAAAACTATATATCTACAACATCACCAAAACAAAAAAAACAAAAGGCCTTGCACATTGGCTTAATACCAAATTTGGCGAGCCGCCGGTTTTGATAAGCGCGGTAGATGTCGATAAAAATGGCAGCATACTCCAAAACCGTATGCAAAATATAAGCTATTTTCAGGCGCAGGTTAATGGTGATACGGTTAGCAAAGGCAAAACAGCTAAGGCAGTGTATACCGTGTATGCAGGCCCTTCTTATAAGATCAGGAAAGTGGGATTTCCTAAAGAAGGCGAGGATGCCGATACGGCCATTGCCGGAACGGCCGCCAAAACATTGTTGAAACCGGGCGATAAGTTTAACCTTGACGTTATAAAAAACGAGCGCCTGCGGATTGACGCGAAATTAAAAGAGGAGGGTTTTTTCTTTTTTTCGCCCGATGATATTATTGTAAGGTATGATAGTACTGTGGCTAATCACCAGGTTGACTTGTTTGTTAAAATAAAAAACAGCACCGTTGAACGGGCTAAGGAGGTTTACACCATCCGGAATATTTATGTGTATCCCAATTATTCGTTAACAGATACTTCGCTGATGCTCGACAAAGCAAAACATTACCGCTGGTATAACATAGTAGAAAGACGAAAAACCATCAGCAGCTTTGCATTTGCCAATACGGTATTGCTGCATCCTAATGATATTTACAGCCGGACGGTTCATAATAATTCCTTAAACAGGTTTGTAAACCTGGGCCCTTATAAATTTGTAAAAAACAGGTTTGAAGATGTAACCCCCGATTCGCCTAAGCTGGATGTGTATTATTTTTTAACGCCGTACAAGCGTAAATCATTACAATTTGAGATCCTGGGCCGCACTACATCTGCCAATTATACCGGTACCCAGGTAAACCTGAGCTGGAAACACCGGAACGCCTTTATGGGGGCCGAGGCGTTGGGCGTTACACTTTTTGGTAGCTCTGATGTACAGGTAGGAGGGGGCAACAATGGTTTTAACGTATACCAGTTTGGTATTCAAACCACTTTGTCGTGGCCGCGATTTATTAGCCCTATTGAGCCCCGGGCCGATAATGCCTATATACCGCATACCAATTTAACTTTGGGCTATACCATTGTTAACAGGCAAAAGCTTTATAACCTAAATTCATACAATGCCACATTTGGCTACAACTGGAAAGAAAACGCGCATCGGACCCATGAATTGAATGTATTGAATTTTACATTTGTAAACCCCTTGAGTGTATCCCAGCTATACCTTGATAGCATAAGCGGTGTGAAGCATCCGGGAGTATTGCCAAACCCGGCTTTAAAGCATGTTATTGATAAGCAATTGATATTGGGGCCAAGCTATAGTTATACCTATACCAACACCACTGACGACTATCGAACCAACACCATGTACTATAACGGAAAGGTAAGTTTATCCAATAATTTGTACGGATTAATTACCGGTGCCGATACAACTGCAGGTAAAGTGCGTAAGTTATTCGGTGCCACTTTTAATCAGTATGTAAAATTTGAAAACGAAATTCGATATTTTCATAAAACGGCGCCAAGCAGTACCATAGCGTCCAGGGTTATCGTTGGTGTAGGATTACCTTACGGAAATTCTACACAGCTACCTTACAGTCAGCAGTTTTTCATAGGCGGCCCTAATAGTTTGCGGGGTTTCCAGGCCAGGTCAATTGGTCCGGGTCACTTTAACCCCACAGCAACCGTGGCGCAGAATAATTTCTTCCCCGATGAATCTGGCGATATTAAGCTTGAAGCCAACATTGAGTACCGGCCAAAACTATTCAGTATTGTTCGCGGCGCATTGTTTGCCGATGCCGGTAATATCTGGCTGCTCAATTCAAACAGAGGCCAGCCTGGTGGGGCTTTTGGTAAGAAATTTATTAATGATATAGCGGTTGATGTTGGCTTTGGTTTGCGCTTTGATATTACGGTACTGGTATTGCGTACAGACCTGGGCGTGCCGCTCCGCACCCCATACGTTCGCCCCGGCGAGCCCCAATGGAACCTTGACTGGCACAGGAGCGTATTTAACCTGGCAATAGGATATCCTTTTTAATTATTGAATTATTGATTTACTGAATTATTGAGTTAAGTGTAGTTGAAAACCTACTAATTCAGTTATCAATAATTATAATCTGCATATTTGCACATCTGTAATCTGCACATCTAAAATGACATCCATTCCACTCCAGATCATCGACCTGCATGACGATGGTTACCATCCGTTAATTGAGGTGATCCTGTTTGGCAAAGCATTTATTATGGTTTTAGATACCGGCGCATCAAAAACCGCCTTTGACCAAACCATGCTGGCCGAAGCAAGTGAGGCAACTTTTATATCCGAGAGCGACAGGCTATCAACAGGTTTGGGTACCAATACCATGCAGTCGTTCACAGCTTTAATCAGCGGTATGCAAATCGGCAGTGTATTGGTTGCTGATTTTGAAGTTGCCGTATTGGATTTATCTACTATCAATATAGCTTACGGCCAGCTGGGGCATCCGCAGGTATTGGGTGTTTTAGGCGGCGATATATTGATGAAATACAGAGCGGTGATTGACTATGGTAAACAGGTTGTTAAACTGAAAAAGCCCCGCGTTAAGCGAGGCTGATTCTTATCTTCAAATGGCATCTGCACATTTGTAATCTGCAAATTTGCAGATCTTCCTATGTATCTATCTTGGCGTATTTAGCATTGCGCTCAATAAACTCGCGGCGCGGTGCTACTTCATCGCCCATGAGCATGCTGAAGGTATGATCACACTCGGCGGCGTTTTCAATGGTGGCGCGTTTTAGGGTACGGGTGGCCGGGTTCATGGTGGTATCCCAAAGCTGGATATCGTTCATCTCGCCCAAACCTTTGTAACGTTGTACGTGTACGCTATCTTCTTTACCGGCACCTTTAAGGCGTTGTATGGCAGCATCTCGCTGTACATCATTCCAGCAGTATTCAGACTCTTTACCTTTTTTAACCTGGTATAATGGCGGCGATGCAATGTAAACATAACCCGCTTCAACCAATTCCTTCATATAACGGAAGAAGAACGTAAGGATCAGCGTAGTAATGTGCGATCCATCCACGTCGGCATCCGTCATGATGATGATTTTGTGGTAACGTAGTTTGGTTAAGTTAAGCGCCTTGTCATCATCAGGCGTACCGCGGCTTACGCCCAGGCCGGTAAACATGTTCTTTATCTCTTCGTTTTCGTAAATTTTGTGCTCCATGGCTTTCTCCACGTTCAGGATTTTACCACGTAAAGGTAAAATAGCCTGGTATTCGCGGTCGCGGCCCTGTTTGGCGGTACCACCCGCCGAGTCACCCTCTACCAGGTACAGTTCGCACAACGATGGATCGTTATTGGCACAATCAGATAATTTACCTGGCAGGCCAGAGCCGGTCATTACACTCTTACGCTGTACCAGTTCGCGGGCTTTACGGGCAGCGGCACGGGCTGTAGCAGCAAGTATTACTTTGTTTACAATCAGTTTGGCCTCTTTCGGGTTTTCTTCAAGGAAGTTGCCCAATATTTCGCCTACTGCCATATCAACGGCGCCCATCACCTCGTTGTTACCCAATTTGGTTTTGGTTTGGCCTTCAAACTGCGGCTCCTGTACTTTAACAGAAATTACAGCGGTTAACCCCTCGCGGAAGTCATCGCCGGTAATTTCCATCTTCATATTTTTCAGCAATCCCGATTTATCGGCATATGCCTTTAGCGTACGGGTCAGTCCGCGGCGAAAACCCGCTACGTGTGTACCGCCCTCAATAGTATTGATGTTATTTACGTACGAGAATACATTCTCGGAGTAGGTATCATTATACTGAAAGGCAAGCTCAACCGGGATACCATTCTTTACACCATCCAAATAGATGGGTTCTGGAATGATAGACTGGCGTGTGCCATCTAAAAACTTAACAAATTCGCGTAAACCACCTTCGGAGTAAAACTCTTCGGTAGGGAATGATCCATCCTCGTTAGGGATGCGCTCATCGGTTAAACTAAGGCGGATGCCTTTATTTAAGAATGAAAGTTCGCGCAGGCGGCCGGCAAGGGTATCGTATTTATACTCGGTTGTAAGGGTAAAAATGGTAGCATCGGGTTTAAATATAATGGTAGTACCTCTTTTATCCGTGTCGCCAATAGTTTTAACCTCAAACAAAGGTTTGCCCTCAGAGTATTCCTGTGTCCACACCTTACCTTCGCGATAAACTAAAGCGGTAAGGTGAATAGATAACGCGTTAACGCAACTAACACCCACACCGTGCAAACCGCCGGATACCTTGTAAGTATCCTTATCAAATTTACCACCGGCGTGTAACACGGTCATTACCACCTCTAAAGCCGATTTTTTCTCTTTAGTGTGCATAGCGGTTGGGATACCGCGACCATTATCTTCAACCCTTATCGAGTTATCTTTTAGTATAAAAACCTTAATTGTGTCGCAGTGGCCGGCAAGGGCTTCGTCGATAGAGTTATCAACAACCTCATATACCAAATGGTGCAAACCTTTAACGCCTGTATCACCAATGTACATGGACGGACGCTTACGTACCGCCTCTAAACCTTCTAATACCTGTATATTATCTGCTGAATAATTGGATTTGTCCTGATTTTCTTCGCTCATATTTATTTAGTACAACAACCTTCAAAAGTACGAAATTTTGATGGTAATGACGAATGAATGTGGATAAAAAAGGAGGTGTGGATAGATGTGCGGTTAATCTGTAATATTCCCCATCTGTGTTTAAAAACTATTGCAAGCCGTGCCCATATCAACCTTTAAATTATAACCGGATTGATTGATTTGCTGGGTTGTAGTATAGTTTTTGCCGCCATAGGTGAGTTGAAAATCGTAAGTTTTGCCCTTGGCAAGCGCTGTTGTCGTAATATCGCCTTTATCCATATACCCCAGGTATCGATAGTCGTCTCCCGATGCGTTTTCACGATAAAATACATACATGCTCGGCCTAATCTCCAGGTCTTGCTTGTTTGCGCAGGTTCCTGTAAAGGTCAGGCTGACAGCATCATAAACAGGCAGCGGTTTTATTGTTGGTGTGCCGGTAGCTGTACTGCCGGTTTTAACCAGGTATACATTTATTACCTGCTGTTTTTTATCTGCTGTAAAGGTGATGGTTTGCGCGGCGGCATTATAGCCGGGGGCGGTAACTTGTATTGTACAGCTTGCAGGTTTATCGGCAGTTGGCATAGCGGCCGGGCCGGGGCCTATTGTTATAATACCGTTGATAAGCTTAAACTGCTTTTTGCCCGATATTTCATATATATCGGCGGCGTTGGTGCCACCAATGGTTAAAGTTGCGTTGGCGGGTGTTGTTGAGCCGTTAACTGCATCGGTAACCTGTATCAGGGCGGTGTATTTAATAATATTGGTATCAACTACTATTTTTAAATTTTCGGTTGGTTTTTTACAGGCCGCAATTGCCATTATCAATATCAGGAATGTTATTTTTACGTTGTTCATAATCAATCAAATTAAAGTTTGAAATTGAAGTTTAGCTGTACTACCGGTAAAAATCTGTAGTTTTTTAAGTTTTCTTTTAACTGGGCAGATTGTGATGAGTTACCTTCTAATAAACCTGTGCCGGTAATTTTGGCATCTGGCCGCCTTAAATAATAGCTGCCAAGGTCAAGGTTGATATTAAAGGCGCGTTGGGGGAAAGCTTTTAGCAAACCAATACCTAAATAAGGCGCAAACCCTTTCCAGGTTACATTCATGTTCAGATTGCCGGCTTCGTCTTTATTCAGCACAATATCGCCGTATTTATAACCGTCGGCAGATTGTACCTGCATGTTGCCGTTGGCATTCATAAAATAAGCCGCGCCACCCACCAGCCTGAAACCGGTTGCTTTTTTAAATGGCGAATAGTCGGTTAGTAAATGAATGTTTGAAAACGAGGCCGAAAATTTTGAAGTGGAGTTAAACCCCGAGATACTGAACACATTGTTGGCCGATACCGGGATAACGTTTATGCCCAGCCGTAAGGCTGTTTTTTGAGAAATGCCGTAAGCAAATTCGGCACCAGCGCCTTGCGTGCCTGCGTTAATATGTATCGATTTTTGGTTTAAAATAGCCCCCTGCAACGGGGGGATTTGTGCCAGGGTGCTTGCAATAAATACAAACAATAGCAATGAGGAAAGAAGCAGTACTTTTTTCATGCAGCAAATTTTAAATTAATTAGAGGGATTATTACTTCGGGTAGAATTTGTGTTTTGAATGTCAACGGCATATATCAATAGCTAAAAGCTCGGTAACGGAAATTATTGATGAATGTTATTTATTCACAGGAAAATAATTAAATTAATAGATAATGATTGATTTTTACGAAACAGGGATAAAAAGGTTTCCACGATTTGTACATAAATGCATTTGCACCACTTTTAATTCGCAAAGGCATTCAAAAGGCCGTGCTGTTTATTGAATACTGGTTTGTTTCAGTACCACAATGCGGCTTAGTTTATCTTGGGCCGTTAATGGGCGTCCAAATTTTTACGGTCAATACGGAACCTCCGCGAAAAGCATCAGCATATACGGAATCAAAAACAGCGAAGCCCTCATCGAAGTTAATATACACATCCATTAGGATACTTGCAATGAAAGTTTATCTTTGTCAAACTTTTTTAAATTTTTACGTGAGATAATGAAAACTACTGTTTCAACTTTAACAAAATTCACCTTCGGGATATTAATTGCGGGCAGCATTGCTGCTTGTAACCAAAATAAAACTGGTGATAAACCAGTCACAGCCGCTACTACTGTAGGTGATAGCAAAGAAGCAATTGTTTATATCAATTCTGATACCTTATTAAGTAAATATGAGTATACAAAAGATATGAACAAACGCCTGGAAGAAAAAGGCAAAGCCTCGCAAGGCGATTTACAAAACAAAGGCCAGGCATTTCAGCGTGAAGTTGCCGAATATCAAAAAAGCCAGGCTACACTATCAGCCGACCAGCGCCAGGCTACCGAGCAACGCTTACAACGTAAACAACAAGAGTTACAAGGTTACCAGCAAAATGCTACTGCCGAGTTCCAAAACCTGCAGTCTACTGAAGCCACTAAGCAATACGATAAAATTGCAGACTTTGCTAAAGCTTACGCCAAAGAAAAAGGGTACAAACTGGTGTTGCTATACTCAAAAGCAAATCCAACTGTATTATATGGCGATCCATCGTTAGATGTAACCACCGACGTAGTAAAAAGACTTAACGACGCTTACGCGAAAGAGAAAAAATAAAATCGATTTGAAAATTCGAGAATTTGAAGATTTGAAAATGAAAAGCATCTTCAAATTTTTCAAATTGCAGAATTCTCAAATTTCAAATAAAACCTCAACTCCGGCTGAGGTTTTTTAATTTAGAGGACTATGGAAAATACGGCACACGAAAAATTCATGCGGATAGCAATTGAACTATCCGAGTATAATGTAAAGCAGGGGATGGGTGGCCCCTTTGGAGCCGTTATAACAAAGGATGGCATGATCCTGGCCCGTAGCGCCAACCGGGTTGTGCCTACCAATGATCCAACCGCACATGCCGAAGTATCGGTTATCCGCCTGGCCTGCCAGGAGTTGGGGACATATGACTTATCCGGGTGCGAAATTTATACCAGTTGCGAACCCTGCCCTATGTGTCTTGGCGCCATATACTGGGCCCGCATTGATAAAGTTTACTATGCCAATACCAAAGCCGATGCCGCAGCTATTGGTTTTGACGACCATGATATATATGATGAACTGGAAAGCCCCATGGCTGGCAGGAAATTGCCCTTCGTCCAATTACTCCGCGATGAAGCGATGGCTGTTTTTAAGCTGTGGGAAATAGAGGAGAATAAGACGAAATATTAATTTGAGAATTTGAAGATTTGAGAATTTGAAAATGCTTGTCTGGCCAGGCTCATTTGACTTATTTTTAGATTGGTTTTTTTAAATTCTCAAATTGTCTTTTTCATTTTCAAATTTTCAAATCATTCCTCCTCCTCCGTTTCAAAAAAATTATCTTTTAAATCGTCTATCTCGCGGCGATCAAGTTTAGTGGGACGGCCGGTGCCTCTATCACGTTTGAGGATAGGGGCGTGGAACATGGATTTAAAGGCCTGGGTTTGTTCAACCGGGGTTATATCCAGATAATAATCAACCGCTTTTTTTGCATCAACCCTGTTCTCCAGCAAGCCGGTTACCCGAATCACCTTCCGGTCGGGACCTTTTGCTACCTGGTAGGTATCTCCAATTTTTACCTCGTATGAAGGTTTTATGTTTTTGCCGTCAAGCTTTACGCGTCCGGCTTTACAGGCATCAGATGCCTGTGTACGGGTTTTAAAAACGCGGATAGCCCACAGGTATTTATCAATTCTTAGTTTTTCTTTTTCGGCCATTGTTTATTCAATTATGCAACTATCGTGTAATCGATAAATTGACGGATAGTCTTTAGCCAAAAGTCTTAAGTTCTAAGCCAAAAAAGAAAAAATTTAACTTTTAACTTACGACTTAGTACTGTTGACTTAATACTAAAATAGTTTAGCCAGCCTGGCTGCTAAATCGTCTATATCTTTTTCCCGGGCAAGTTTAAGCACCCAATCTTGGGGTATTGTTTCAAAACCATAGTATAGGGCCGCCAGCCCGCCGGTTACAGCACCGGTTGTATCGGTATCAAGGCCCAAATTTACAGCTTTAAGTACAGCTTCTTTATAGTTTGTTGTAGTTAAAAGGCACCAGATACTTGCCTCCAGCGTATGCAATACATAGCCACTGCTATTTATTTCACTTTCTGCCAATTCATAAATATTGCCGGCTAAAAGGCGGTCAAACATTTTTATCTCGTCTTTATTGATGCTTGTTGTATCCAGAAACGCTGTTACTTCTTGTTTTACTTCGTGATAGATAGTTTGCAAATCGTTACCTTTTAGCAGTTTGGCAGCAAATTCCAGGTAATAAAAACAGGCAATTGCCGACCGGATATGGCCGTGGGTAATGGAGGATACATCTTTGGTTATAGCAAAACGCTCTGCTATCGGTAAACCCTTAATGTAAATCAATAGTGGCAAAATCCGCATCAGTGAACCATTTCCGTTCGACCATGAATCAAATCCGCCGGCAAGGTTTGGTTGCACACCCCTTACTATTCTTTCAATAGCTTCATGGGTAGTAATACCAACATCAAAAACTTTGCCCCGGGCCGTCCAATAATTGTCGCAACGCCATCTTACAAAATTGTTGGCAATATCATGTATATCGTAACCATTGGTTAACGATTCGGCAAGGCAAAAAGTAAGTGAGCTATCGTCAGACCATGTGCCCGGCAATTGGTCATAAGTGCCAAACCCGACCATGTCGATAACCGGTTTTTTTGCAATTTCTTCTCGTGATTTAAACTCAACAGGAACGCCTATGGCATCGCCGACAGCAACGCCAAACAGTATATCTTTACAAAAATTGAGATGATGGGACATTAATTTACACTGGTCCGGTTATTATAGTTTTGGCCGGCACTTGCGCAAAATTAAGCAATCCAACTAATAATGCTACTGGTTGTTTTGCCAGGCCTCCAGGTCCTTTTTAATGAATTTGTGATACAGATATTCGGCATAACCAACGCTAATATAATCCGGGAATTTCCAGTTTGGATAATAAGTCTTTTTGATCCACTTTAAGAAGCTAAAAAATGCGATTCCGGCAATCATAAGGAAAGAGATTGTCAGCAAAGCGATGCAAAAGAAAGCCATAATGTTCATAATCAGGGGGGAGATTAGGTTGGTGTATTTGTGTTTTATAATGGCAATGATAAATTTAATTTATCATAATTATATAACTTATGTTATTAAAAATCAGTGCATTTAACTTTGGTTGTAATAGTTAATATATTTTTGCCTTAAGGTTTATTTTTTAATAATTGAAGATAGGTTTACTGGCCTGGTGCAAAAGCAATGGGATAACAAGTTATTGAAGCTAATCCTGTATTTTTCCCTAAAAATCCTTTAATTTGCCAAAAGTTAATTTTACCGATGCAAGATCTTAAAAAAATGATTGAAGATGCCTGGGAAGACAGGAATCTGCTGAATTATAACGAATATATCACAGCTATTGAAACCGTAGTTGAACGGTTAGATAAAGGCGAGATCCGCGTGGCCGAAATGATTGGTACCCGCTGGCATGTGAACGAGTGGATAAAAAAGGCTGTTATCCTTTATTTCCCTACCCGCAGCATGAAAGAAATTAAGGTTGGTCCTTTTGTTTTTCATGACAAAATGGATTTGAAAACCGATTATAAGGCAAACGGTGTTCGCGTAGTTCCGCACGGTATTGCCCGTTATGGCGCATACCTTGCAAAAGGTGTTATCATGATGCCATCGTACGTAAACATTGGCGCATACGTTGATGAAGGGACCATGGTTGATACCTGGGCTACAGTGGGCTCGTGCGCGCAAATTGGTAAGCATGTACACTTAAGTGGCGGCGTAGGTATTGGCGGCGTTTTGGAGCCTTTACAAGCTGCTCCTGTTATCATTGAAGACAACTGCTTCCTTGGCTCAAGGGCTATTGTTGTTGAGGGTGTACACGTGGAGCATGAAGCCGTGTTGGGCGCCAACGTTGTGTTAACCGCCTCAACCAAAATTATTGATGTAACCCAATCGACCCCGGTTGAATATAAAGGCCGTGTGCCTGCCCGTTCGGTAGTTATACCAGGTTCATATACCAAGAAATTTCCTGCCGGCGATTACCAGGTGCCTTGCGCACTTATCATCGGCACCCGCAAGGAGTCGACAGATAAAAAAACTTCTCTAAACGATGCGTTGAGAGAAAATAATGTAGCGGTTTAAAGATTAGATATGAGATGTTAGATATGAGATTTGAGATAGCTTCAAACGCGGCTGTTTTCATCTCATATCTCATATCTCACATCTCACATCTACAACATGAAAATAGGATACGATGCCAAGCGGGCTTTTTTTAATAACACGGGCCTGGGCAACTACAGCCGCTGGCTTATTAAAACGCTGGCATATTTCCATCCCGAAAACACCTATTTTTTATATACACCAAAAGCTAAACCAAATGTAAGACTTAAGTTTTTGGGTGATCATGGCAATGTTTTTACTTTAACGCCTGCCAGCAAATTTTTTACTTCCTGGTGGCGTAGCAAAGGTATTGTAAAGGATTTATTGCGCGATGGTATCCAATTGTATCATGGCCTTAGCCATGAGTTGCCTTCGGGTATTGCCGGTAGTGGCATACGGTCGGTTGTTACCATACATGATTTGATCTTTATGCGCTACCCTAAACAATTTGGCTGGTTTAATTACCGTATTTACCTGGCCAAAGTAAAATACGCCTGCAAGGTAGCTGATAAAATCATCGCCATAAGTGCGAAAACCAAGGCCGATTTGGTAGAGTTGCTTGATATCGATCCCCGGAAAATAGAAATAGTTTACCAAGGTTGCGACGTTATATTTGACGTTACAAAAACGCCCGATCAAAAAGCCGCAGTAAAGCTAAAATACAACCTGCCCGATAAGTTTTTGTTGAGCGTAGGCACTATAGAAGAACGCAAAAACCTGTTACTAACGGTAGTAGCTTTAAAAAACATTGAGGGCGAGATCCCTTTAGTGGTAATTGGTAAGCCAACAAAATACGCAGACGAAGTAAACGCCTACATTGCTGCCGGTAATTTAGCCAGCCGTGTGATTTTTTTAAGGGATATTCCGTTTGATGAACTGCCGGTCATTTATCAGTTAGCATCGGTATTTATTTATCCGTCGAGGTATGAAGGTTTTGGCATCCCGGTATTGGAAGCTTTAAACTCCGGTACCCCTGTTGTAGCTGCGACAGGCTCATGCCTGGAAGAGGCCGGCGGGCCGGGCAGCCGATATGTCGGTCCTGATGATGCGGTTGGCCTGGCTAAAGAGGTGAACCAGATACTTGGCGATGATATTTTAAGGCATACAATGATTAACCGTGGCATCGAGCATGCCGCCAACTTTAACGATGATAAACTGGCGCTGCAATTGCAGCAGCTGTACACTAATATATTGAACAATGCTTAGAGACGAAGTTGCCAACGCATTTAAAGTACTGCAGGAGGGAGGCATTATCCTGTACCCAACAGATACTATTTGGGGGATAGGTTGCGATGCCACCAATACCGAAGCCATCAAAAAAATTTTTCGCCTGAAACAACGCGATGAGGCCAAAAGTATGGTGATATTGGTTGATACCGAAAATAAGCTGGAAAGCTATGTACAGGAAGTTAACCCCTTGGCTTATGATCTGATTGAATATGCCGAAAATCCACTAACGCTGGTGATGCCCGGTGCAAAAAACTTATCGCCAGCGGTAATAGCTGCCGATGGGAGCGTAGCTATCCGGGTAAGCAATCATGAATTTTGCAAGCAACTCATACAGCGGCTGCGCAAGCCCCTGGTATCTACATCGGCCAACATCAGCGGTAAGCCATCGCCTCAATATTTTTCGCAGATTGACCAGGAAATCATCGATGGGGTAGACTACGTAGTTGACCTGGAACAACACAGTAAAGAAATCCGCAATCCATCAACCATCATGAAGCTGGCACCCGACGGGAGTTTTGAGTTTATACGCAGGTAGGGGGGATAGTATCAAGTAATCAGTATCAGGTATCAAGATTTTAGAAAAGACTTTTGAAAAATAATCAAACCAAAGATTCCCAAAAGTATTTCCCACTAATGACTAATGACTAATGACTAATGACTAATGACTAATGACTAATGACTAATTCCCCGCTCTTTCGCTGCTTTCGCTTAGGCGTTTAATCAGCTCGTCATTAAACTCCTGCTCGCTTTTGTAAAGCATGCTCACCTTTTCGGGGGGCAGAATTTTGGCAAAGGCATCTCTGTAACGTTTGCGGATAGCTACCAGTTGACTTTCGTAATAAATTTCCTTGTCTATCTGTTCGGTACCGTTTGATGCTGCTTTGGAGTTATTTAGGCGTTTTAAGATGCGTACAGCTGTCAATTCCTGCTGATACGAGCGGTATAGTGGCCAAAATTTTCGGCCTTCCTCGTCGCTTAAATCAAGCTGCCTGCTAATGTAGTTGTTACGGGCTGCCTCAAGCTTGGCACCTGTTCCTTTTTTAAGCTTTGTATTAGGGGTAACCCGTCCGCCCGGCACCAGTTGTGCCTGCGCATGCGATTGATAGCCCACCGCTATAAAAAAGAGTACTATAAAAATATGCCTGATCAATTTAACCATTAAAACTCCTTATTAATTAGCATCTATATAATCCGACAGATTTTCGTCCACGTTTGAACTGTTACTTTTTTGGTTGGCATCTATCAATGTGCGGGTGTCACTTGCGTCGCTGTGCAATTCCAGGTAGCTTTTTATTTCATCTACAGGCACAGAAGAAACCTGCTCATGTAAAAACGAGTGGTTATGATCTGGCACAGAATTGCCTTTAAGCAAAACAGTAATGCTTATTAAAACCGCGAAACAAGCAGCGGTAGCATACCTGAAAGTGCCCGATGCCAGCATCTTGCGCACAATACTGCGTTTGTCAACAGTTTGTTTAAAGCTGATAACATTGTCGGTTTCTTCAATCTCAACCGTTATAACCTCGTTAACTGTTTTATCTAAAATGTTTTGGCTTAGCTGCTCAAAATAATTTGCCGGCACGGTAAAGGTTTCGGCATCATTATTCATCAGCTCCTCTACCGCTATGCGGCTTTGGATGTTGCTGCTTAACTCGTCGAAATAATTTTCAGGTATAGCAAAACCTTCATCCTGGCCATCCATGTATTCTTCGATGGCCACCCTGCTTTGGATGTTATTATTCAATTCCTCGAAATAATTTTCGGGAACGCTAAAGCTTTCAGCTTCATTATTCACGTACTGCTCAATGGCAATTCTGCTTTGGATTTGGCCGGCTTGTTCGTCAAAAAAATTTTCGGGCGTAGTAAAACCGGTCTCTTCCGTACCTAAAGCTGCCTGGATATTAATGCGGCTTTGTATGTTGCTGTTTAATTGTTCAAAGTAATTTTCAGGAATAGTAAACCCTTCGGATGAGCTTTTAAGCTCTTCCAGCCTGATGCGTGATGTTATGTGCTGCGCTAATTCATCGAAATAGCCAGCAGGCACTAAAAACGGGTTGCTTGTATCAACCTGCTTTAGTGACTCAAAGTCATCCAGCCATTCCCTATTGTCCATATCGCTTTTCATACATAACTATAGATGAACAAAGTGCTAAAAGGTTTAACGTAATTCTGAATTAATTCTGAATTTAATCTTTCGAGATTAAATATGCTTCTATCTTCTTGACTGCCAGATGAAAAGAGGCTTTTAAAGCACCTACGCTTGTACCCAATACTGCCGAAATTTCTTCATACTTCATATCCTCATAATATTTCATATTGAATACAAGCTTCTGCTTTTCGGGCAGGGTAAGCAATGCCTCCTGCAATTTACGCTGTGCCGCATCTCCGTTAAAATAGGTTGAATCGGCCAGCGTATCGGCAAGTTCATAAGCAACATCATCCAACGAAACATTATTTTTAAGTTTTTTCTTATTCAAAAAAGTAATGCATTCGTTGGATGCTATGCGGTACATCCAGGTATACAGCTGAGCGTCATTTCTGAAGCCCAGCAGGTTTTTCCAAACTTTTACAAAAACATCCTGGGTAAGGTCGTCTGCATCGTCGTGGTCAATAACCATACGCCTTACGTGCCAGTAAATTTTTTGCTGGTATTTTTTAAGCAACAGGTTAAACGCTTCGTTACGCGTTTTTTCGTCCTGGAATTTGCTTAAAATCTCTGAATCTTCTACCTGCACCGACATTTTATAATTTTTATAGTTAAATGCTATTTAAGCATTTTTGTTTTTTCTTTCGATCACCTTTTTGGCCGCCAGCACAATATGTTCTGCATCTAAACCATATTTAGTCATCAATTGCGCAGGTGTGCCGCTTTCGCCAAAGCTATCGTTCACCGCTACAAATTCTTGTGGGGTAGGGTTGTTAACAGCCAGCAATTGCGCTATGCTATCGCCCAAACCACCAAGGCGGTTATGTTCTTCGGCAGTAACCACGCAGCCTGTTTTAGCTACCGATTTTAATACAGCTTCGGCATCCAAAGGCTTGATGGTGTGAATGTTAATAATCTCGGCATCAATACCCTCTTCTGCCAGTTTTTCGCCGGCTAAAATAGCTTCCCAAACCAGGTGACCGGTAGCAAATATAGTAACATCTGCGCCTTCGTTCACCATCCACGCTTTGCCAATCTCGAATTTTTGATCTGGATCGGTAAAAATAGGAACAACCGGACGGCCAAAACGCAGGTAAACCGGACCTTCATATTCGGCAATAGCCATGGTAGCCGCTTTGGTTTGGTTATAATCGCAAGGGTTAATTACGGTCATTCCAGGCAGCATTTTCATCATGCCTATGTCTTCCAGTATTTGGTGGGTGGCACCGTCTTCACCTAAAGTCAAGCCGGCGTGTGATGCGCAAATTTTAACGTTTTTGTTTGAGTAAGCTATCGACTGGCGAATTTGATCATAAACCCTGCCTGTTGAAAAATTGGCAAAAGTACCGGTAAAAGGTATTTTACCGCCAATGGTCATACCTGCGGCAATACACATCATGTTTGCTTCGGCAATACCAACCTGAACAAAACGCTCAGGGAATTCCTTTATAAAATCATTCATTTTTAACGATCCGATAAGGTCGGCACAAAGTGCAACCACCTGGTCGTTTTTTCTGCCGGCTTCCAGCAGCCCGGCGCCAAAGCCCGAGCGGGTATCTTTTTTATCTGTATAAGTATACTTTTTCATTTTAGTTGAGATAGGGTTTTACGTGGTACGTTTTACGTTCTGCGTGTTATTTTGAATGGTGTGCTTCTGATGTGCTTATTTCCTGGAAAACGTAGAACGTAAAACGTCCAACGTACAACCTAAAAAAGCATGCACGGCCTAATAGTCGCCCAAAGTTTCTTCCAATTGTGCTAAAGCTAATTTAAGCTGTTCATCATTTGGTGCGATACCGTGCCATTTGTGGCTGCCTGCCATAAAATCTACGCCGTAACCCATTTCGGTGTGCATCAATATCATAATAGGTTTACCCTGGCCTGTGCGACTTTTAGCCAATTCCAATGTTTTAACAACATCGGCCATATCGTTACCTTTCATTTCCAAAACGTCCCATCCAAAAGCTACCCATTTGGCATGCAGATCGCCTAACGACAACACTAAGTTGGTTGGCCCATCAATTTGCTGTCCGTTAACATCAATGGTCGAAATTAAATTATCAACCTTGTTGTGCGGCGCAAACATGGCTGCTTCCCAAATTTGTCCTTCCTGTAATTCGCCATCACCATGTAAGGTATATACAAGCGATTTATCTCCATTCAGTTTCTTGGCCAAGGCCGCGCCGATGGCAACAGATAAACCCTGGCCTAATGAACCCGATGCAATGCGTACTCCCGGTAAGTGCTCGTGGGTGGTAGGGTGGCCTTGTAAGCGTGTATTTAGCTTACGGAAAGTTGCCAGTTCTGCCTTACCATAATAACCGGCATGTGCCAGGGTGCTGTAAAACACCGGCGAAATATGGCCGTTTGATAAAAAGAAAAGATCTTCGCCAATACCATCCATGTTGAATTTAGGATCGTGGTTCATCGCCTCAAAGTATAGGGCGGTAAAAAAATCTGTGCAACCTAATGATCCACCAGGGTGGCCCGATTGACAACCATGTACCATACGTACAATGTCGCGCCTGATTTGCGACGCGGTTTTTTCTAAGTCTTGAATTGTTGATTTCATTATAAATTTAGGAAACTGAACGGCTAAAGTAAAAATAATTATTGTTCTTTTAACACTTATTTTACTAAGTCGAGTACTTGTTGTGATGAGTTCTTGGTGTCTACCTTGCTGATAACGTGGCTAATATTGCCATCGCTGTCAATAATGAAGGTAGTGCGGGCGGTGCCCATATATTGCTTGCCGTACATGTTCTTCTCTACCCAAACCCCGTAGGCTTCTACAATAGATTTTTCTTCATCGGCAATAAGGGTAAAGGGAAGGCTATACTTGGTTTCGAATTTTTTATGCGATTTTTCGTCGTCGGTGCTTACGCCAATCACTTCGTAACCCTTGCTAAGTAATGATTGGTAGTTATCCCTGAAATCGCATGATTCTGCCGTGCAGCCAGGGGTATCATCTTTAGGGTAGAAATATAGGATCACATTTTTGCCCTTATAATCAGATAACGATACGGTATTTCCGTTTTGATCTTTTGCTGTAAAATCCGGGGCTTTATCGCCTTCTTTTAATGTTGACATAAGTTTTTGAAGTGTTATCGGTAAAAATTCGCGGTAAAATCTGTAAAATTATTTTTGTTATCTACCAGCACCAATTTAAATGTATGCTTACCCGGTGCGATATCGCCGCCAAAGGTATAATTTAGAATTTTAGTTTTATAATCCAATTCCATTAAAACCCACTTATTATCAATGGTTCCGGTGTAAGTTTTGATGCCCGAAAGGTTATCACTCATCCTGAAGCTGATGGTACGGGCAGCTTTCATATTGCTGCCATCGCGGATGTTAAGCGGGTGGATAACCGGTGGCACGGTATCCAGTTTAATAAAATAATCGCCAAAGGTGCTGGTCTGGCTTTTTACCCAGCCGTCCTGGTAGTAACCGCCTACGCAGCCCATGGTAGTGCTTACAATAACGGCTTTATCAGCATACTTGCCCAGGTCGGCTTCTGGTTTTATCCACAACTCATAATTTTCATGAATAGGGGTAAGGCGGTTATGGATATGATGTAATGACGAGTAGGCGCCCATTGGCTTTGCCGAAATGGAGTAGATAAAATCAAGGTCGTCATACAAATTGCCGGGCATTACAATAACCTTTACCTTATCGGTACCAAATTCGCTTTTTGTATCATAGTGAAAAAGCGTCCCTGTTATTTTATTGGCAACTGCATTAAAAGGGCTTGCCTGTACTTTTAACTTTAAGGTTGATGTGTTGCCGGCAACATCTTTAACAATGTATTCAACCTCGTGCAGTGCATTATCATTGAAGGTGATGATGCCCCTGTTAACAGATTGCGGATAAAGCGAAATATGGCTGCCCGGCATTATGAAGCATTTTTGCATCCATCGTCGCTCCAGCGTATATGATGGATAATCGATATAAGCGTTAATGGCATGTGTTTGATCGAACGCGAAACGCTCGACCGCGAAGGTGTACACCGTTTGGCCATCCAGCTTTAATTCCAGTGAATAGATGCCGTTGTGGTTGGCCGATGTACTGTTCATGTCGGTTGCATTGATGCCAAAACCTACGTTGCCGCTTAAATGGAGCACTTGTGGTTTAGCCAGGTGGTAATTACCGGCAGCGCCACTTACCGCCATAAACTCGCGCGGTGTTTTTTCGCTGAACGGATTGCCATTTAAGTGATAAATGCCGATGGAGCTAATGGTAGGCGGTACCTGGTCTGGAATGGTCAATCCAAACAATTGTGGGTTGATAGTTTCTTCCGTTTGGGTATCCCTGATTTCGAAATGCACATGCGGGCCGGCAGATGCACCCGCGTTGCCTGAGATAGCCACTACATCATTTTTGCAAACTGTAACCTGGGCAGGGGGCAATTTAAAATCGGCCTCGTAAGTTTGATGCTCGTATTGATAGGCTTTAACCAGCGTCGCTACGGCAGGCGTAAAAGCTTGTAAGTGACCGTATACTGTTGTATACCCATTAGGGTGCGTAATGTAAATAGCCCGCCCGAAGCCGCCAAATTGAACCCGCACCCGCGAGATATACCCATCGTTTACAGCATATACCGGGTAGCCCGTACGCTGGTTGGTTTTAAAATCGAGCCCGGAGTGGAAGTGCGCCGGCCGTAATTCGCCAAAAGAACCAGCGGTAGTGTGCGGCAATAAATCGAGCGGGTAGCGGAAATAATTTTGAGGATAAGTTCTGCTTTGAATGGTGGCTGTTTGCGCCGGTAGCTGTGTGTATATGCCTAAAAATAATATCGAGAGGAGGACAATTGTTTTTTTTACCATGCTTGATAGCGGAATAATTTTAATTTGATAATGTTATTATTTCCTAACGTAGAGACGCATAATTGCGTCTCCCGGCAGACGAGCGGGTTTGCACGGCATTGTTAATTTGCGTGTGTGATTTGCATGCGGGAGACGCAATTATGCGTCTCTACAATAGCAACTTGCTTACTTCACCCAAAAATCCAGCATTTTTTCATCCCCGATATATCCTTCCAGCCTGTCGCCAACCTTTACCCGGCCTACGCCTGCAGGTGTACCGGTAAATATCAGGTCGCCCTTTTTTAGGGTGATGTAGCGGGACACAAAGGCGATGATGCTCTCGAAGCTGAAAAGCAGCATGTTGGTATTACCCTGCTGGCGGGTTTCGCCGTTGATATTCAGCTTGAAATTAATATTATAAATATCGGCAAATTTTGATTTGGGCACAAAGTTGCTGATAGGCGCCGAGCCATCAAAAGCCTTGGCCAGTTCCCATGGTAAGCCTTTTTCCTTATGGCGGGCCTGGATATCGCGGGCGGTAAAATCAACTCCCAGGCCTATCTCGTCATAATAACCGGCGGCAAATTTTTCGCCTATGTGCTTGCCTTCCTTGCTCACTTTAAGCACCAATTCAATCTCGTGGTGAATATCCTCCGAAAAATCGGGATGATAAAATGGCTTGTTATCTTTTAAAAGCGCGGTGTCGGGTTTCATGAAAATAACCGGGGTAGTTGGCACCGGGTTATTTAACTCTTTGGCATGTTCGGCATAGTTGCGGCCTATGGCAATAATTTTCATATATACGATATGCTTAAACGCCAAAGCTAAAAAAAAAGGTTGAGTTCGGTTGCTTCGCGTGTAGATGAGGGCGCCGGCACGCGGGTTTTAGCCACCCGGGCAATAAACGGTTTTACTCAAAAAACAAACTAAACATCACCGTATGTAACGACAACTTACTGATAGGCGCCGAAAACGGGTGATTTTCGGGCACCAGGATATTGCCAAAGGAGTTGGATACTTTGATTTGTGGCGACAGCTTAAAAAATTCGAAATAGATATCGCAGCCCAGGCCGGCTTCGTAGGAGCTAAAACCGCCAACATTTTTTACCATCTTATCTAAAGGGTCAAGATTGGTTTCATCCTTTTTGGTGCCGATGGCCTTGGTGTATTTTACTCCCCCCAAAATATAAGCGCGAAAATCGCCCAATCTGTCGGATTTTAGCTTGAAAGAAAGGGGCACTTCAACCGAAGTCGTTTGAATTTGCTTTACCTGGTTTTGGTCAGGATTGGAGTAAGTATAACTCAGGTTCCGGTCGGCAAAAACCAGTGATGGGGTTACACGTACTTCAAAATGTTCGGTTAAGGTGTAGCGGGTTAAAAAGCCGATGGCAAAGCCGGGCTGGCTTTTTGAGCCTATGCTGTTTACCGAGTCGGTAATGTTTTTGTTGGTGGCGGCGTCAAAAAAGGGTTTGCGCCAGTCGGGCTTTTTAACTATCCGCAGGTCGCTGCTTACATAACTAAAGCTAAAACCAAAGCTCAGGTCTTGCTGATCGGCCCCTCCGCCCCATGCCGGTACATATTGTGCCAGCGAAATTTTGCTGCAAAATAAAAGGCATAAAAGTAAGAGGTACCGGTTTTTGATCATTTAACGCCTGTGTATATCGAACAAATTCCAAACGCCAACGGCCTGTGTTTGGTATTTTTAAAACCTACTTTATCCATTAAAGCCACAAAATTTTTGCCATCGGGGAAAGCGGCAACCGACTCGGGCAGGTAGCTATACGCGCGGGAGTCTTTACTGAATAACTTGCCGATACCCGGCGTTATATAGTTAAAGTAAAAATTGTACAACTGTTTTATAGGGAATGCTTTAGGTTTTGAAAACTCCAACACCACAGCTTTGCCACCAGGTTTTAAAACCCGTTGAATATCGGCCAGGCCAACTTCCAGGTTCTCAAAATTGCGTACACCGTATGCCACCGTAACGGCGTCAAATTCATTATTGGCAAAAGGCAGCTTCTCCGAATCGCCAAGCTTTACTCCAAATTTATCGCCCAGGCCACGTTTAGCAATTTTTTGCTCAGCAATGTCAAGCATTCCCCGTGAAATATCTACACCAACAATTTTTTCGGGCTTCAGTATTTTCAAAGCTTCAAAGGCAAAATCGCCGGTGCCGGTAGCCACGTCGAGGATCAGTTTGGGCCGATCTTTTTTTAATTCGTTGATAGCTTTTTTGCGCCAGATGATATCGATGCCTAAAGACATGAAATGGTTCAAAAAATCGTATGTTTTTGATATATTATTGAACATATCGGCCACCTGTTCTTTCTTGGTGGCCTGCTCATTATTGTACGGAGTTATGGTTTTGCTCATTTTATAATGTGCGCAAAGATAATGATTGTATGTTGATTGATTTTATCTGGTTGGATTAAGTTGACAGGCTTGTGTAAATGTTAAGTCAATTCGCTAATTTTAAAAACCAATTTAAGGTTAAGCAAATGCAGCAAGGCTATCCTTTAAAAGGAGAACAATTTTTCAGGCTTTCTTTAAATTAAAATTATACATCAATTGATTGTCCCTTATCTATGAAAGAAAAACAAGAATCCTCGCGCCGGAGTTTTATTAGAAAATTAACCACAACCACTGCCGCCGTTGCGGTTGGCAACAGCCTGTTTGCATCGCAAAGTACCGTTAAACCCTTCGCCATATTAAAAAGGCAATTGGGTTATGAGCTTAACGATCAGATTAACATTGCCTTGATAGGTGCTGGTGGTATGGGCAACAGCGATACTGATACAGCGCTAAAAGTTCCCGGCGTAAAGCTGGTAGCTGTTTGCGATTTGTATGATGGCCGCCTTAAAGATGCCAAAGCCAAATATGGTGCCGATATTTTTACCACCAGGGTTTATAAAGAAATCCTGAACCGTAAAGACATTGATGCCGTAATAATTGCCACGCCCGATCATTGGCATCAGCAAATATCTGTTGATGCCATGCACGCGGGCAAACATGTGTACTGCGAAAAACCCATGGTACATGCCATTACCGAAGGCCCGGCAGTGATAAAAGCCCAACAGGAAACCGGGAAAATTTTCCAGGTGGGCAGCCAGGGCGTATCATCGTTAGGTAACGAGAAAGCGCATGAACTGTTAAAAAGCGGTGCTATCGGTCAGCTGAATTATGCAGAAGGATTTTGGGCGCGCCGCGAACCGCTGGAGGTTTGGCAATACCCCATCCCGGTAGATGCATCGCCCCAAACGCTGGATTGGGAAACCTACATCAGCAATACCAAAAAACGCCCCTTTGATGAAAAAAGGTTTTTCCGCTGGAGAAACTATACCGACTACGGCACCGGCATGGCCGGCGATTTATTTGTGCACCTGTTTTCGAGCCTGCACTTTATAACCGACTCGATGGGGCCGAATAAAATTTATGCATCGGGCGGGCTACGTTTCTGGAATGATGGCCGCGAAGTGCCCGATGTATTGTTGGGCACTTTTGATTACGGCAAAACCCAGGCGCACCCGGCATTCAACCTTTCGCTGAGGTGTAATTTTGTGGATGGCACCAGCGGCACTACCTATTTAAAACTTGTAGGCAGCGAAGGATCTATGGATATTACGTGGGATAAAGTCACCCTTAAACGCAACAAAACTTTTGCATCCGACGATCCCTTTTATTTAGATAAATTGAAGAAAGCCGGTGTTGGCTATGCCGAACGTAAAAAGATGTTGCCGCCTGAAGAAATTACGTATGATGCCGATAAGGGTTATATGGGCGGTCCTTATGATCACATGGTCAACTTTTTTACTGCCATCCGTAATAATGGCAAGGTAACCGAAGATGCCGTATTTGGTTATCGCGCTGCCGCACCTGCCCTGTTATGCAACGATAGCTATTATAATAATAGCCCTATGTTTTGGGATCCGGAGAAAATGCAGGTTTCGAAGAAGAGTTAAGAATTAAGAGTCAAGACAGAAGAAAATTCAATCAAATCTAATGAAACAACAATTGAAAAAACTGGGGTTGGTAATGGCTGCGGCGGCTTTGGTTTGTGTGCAAACATCGGCGGTTAGTGTAAAAGTACCGCCGCACGTAAAAAAAGCGGCTGTTAAAAGGGGCCCATGGGTAAACCTTTTTGATGGTAAAACTTTAAATGGCTGGCATAGCTTCAACAAAAAAGGCGAGGTTAAAAACTGGACCATTGTTAATGGTGCCCTGGTTTGCCTGGGCGCGGCCGAAGGCGATACCGGCGGCGACATTGTAACTGATAAAGCTTATACCAACTTTGAGTTGGAGTGGGAATGGAAAATTGATAAGGGCAGTAACAGCGGCGTACTATACCACGTAATTGAAGATCCGAAATACCATGCCACTTATAACACTGGCCCCGAATACCAGATCATAGACGATGAAGGCTGGCCCGACAAACTGGAAGAGTGGCAAAAAACGGGCTGCGATTATGCCATGCACCTGCCCAACACCCTTAAAAAGCTGGAGCCGGTTGGTAAATGGAACATCAGCAAAATAGTATTCAACAATGGGCATGTAGAACACTGGCTAAACGGATCGAAAATAATTGCTTTTGAGGCCTGGACCGACGAATGGAACAAGAAAAAAGCCGAAGGTAAATGGAAAGACTATCCCGACTACGGCACCGCTAAAACCGGTTTAATTGCCCTGCAGGACCACGGGCATAAGGCGTATTTCCGGAACATCAGGATAAAAGAGTTGTAAAACGTTTTAGCAATTTGCAATATTGATAGGATTTTTTCTGAACCTGGATTAAGCAGATTTTTCAGATTTTAACAAAAGACTTGATTGAAGATTTATTTAAAAATCCGCGTAATCTGAAAAATCTGCTTAATCCAGGTTCAGATAATTACTTAACTAAAGCCAAAAGCCCTTCAATATCCAGCCTCCTGGTAAACATGGTCAGATCGCCATTTTCATCAAGTGGCCAGTTTTCTTTTGGCCTGTCCCAGTAAAGTTCAACACCGTTTTGGTCGGGATCATTCAGGTAGATGGCTTCGGATACGCCATGATCTGATGCACCGGTGATAGGGTATTTGGCATCAATCAGCCGCTGCAAAATTGCAGCAAGATCCTTACGTTCGGGGTAAAGTATAGCAGTATGGTATAAACCGGGTGCATATTCCGGCGCGGGCGAAGCGCCTTTACTGTGCCAGGTATTTAAACCAATATGGTGGTGATACCCCCCGGCAGATATAAAAGCTGCCTGATCGCCGTAAAGCATCATTCTATCAAAACCAAGCAAACCGCAATAAAAATCAAGGGATTTTTGCAGGTCGCTTACCTTTAAATGTACATGGCCAATGCGGGTTTGGGCTGGTATTTTATAATTGCTCATTTTTTTACATGTTTAAACATCAAATTTAAGTATTATTGCATTTACATTTGTTTACCTATTGTAAACAAGCTAAGGCACATTGGTTCATCAAGCCTAAGGCTGCCACGTGCTTGCAGTTAAAAATAATTACCTTTGCAGCATGATTGTTAAAACGGCCGAATTTATTTGCAGCAATACCCAAATTTCGAAGCTACCGCCGCCCATTAAGGCCGAGTATGCTTTTATAGGGCGCTCAAACGTAGGCAAATCTTCGCTGATCAATATGCTCACGCAAAAAAAGGGATTAGCCAAAACATCGCAAACACCAGGCAAAACCCAGTTGATAAACCACTTTTTTATTAACGACAACTGGTATATTGTTGATTTACCCGGCTACGGATATGCCCGGGCTTCAAAAACAAATAAAGCCAACTGGAATAAATTTATCCATAACTACCTTGATAAGCGCGAAAGCCTGCAATGCGTTATGGTATTGATAGATAGCCGCCTGGAACCACAAAAAATAGATATCGAATTTTGTAACTGGCTGGGCGAAAAAGGCTTGTCGTTTGTACTGGTTTTCACCAAGGCAGACAAGCAATCGAGCGTAAAAACCGACCAAAACATAGCCAAATTTAAAAAAGCCCTGCTGGAAACTTTTGAAGAAGCCCCACAATACTTCATCACCTCGGCCGAGCTGCAATTGGGCCGGGACGAGATTTTGGATTTTATAGATAATATTAATAAGAGTTTTGTGGTACCACATTATGAACCGAGGGATTAAAATGTCGCTTTTTTAAATCCCCTCTCGAGAGGGGGCGTGAAAGAAAGTGCGGCTGCAGGGGTGTGTTGTACGCCATTAAAGCAAAGCGATACGTATTTATGCCACGCAAAATAATACCATACAACCCAAACCTGAAAGACTTAGCCCGCAAGCTAAGAAACGATAGTACCCTGGGCGAAGTATTGCTTTGGAATGAAATAAAGGGAAAAGGCTTTGGTTTTGATTTTCATAGGCAAAAACCGTTGTTAAATTATATTGTAGACTTTTATTGCAGTGAGTTAAATTTGGTGATTGAGGTTGACGGACATTATCATAATCACGAAGAAAAAGCTGAGGCAGATAATTTACGGGACCAGGAACTTGCAAAATATGATTTAACAGTAATTCGTTTTACCGAACAGGAAGTAAGAAAAGATATCGCTAATGTTTTAAGAACAATTGAGAGCTATGTTGCAGAACACACCCCTCCCCCCTCTCAAGAGGGGAATCGCACGGGGCCAGCGCTTTTTTGATCTGCTTTAATTTGTAAACGCAGTGTACATCTAAAATAAACATCGAAAATAACCCCATAAAAAGGGATACATATAACATGAAAAAATACCTTTCATTAGTAACATTTACCCACACCATCTTTGCCATGCCGTTTGCATTTATCGGCTTTTTTTTGGCGGTAACTACTACGCAGCATACGTTCGATTGGCGTAAGCTGGTGCTTATGGTGCTGTGCATGATCTTCGCCCGCAACTCGGCCATGGCTTTTAACCGCTATCTGGATAGGGACATCGATGCCCAAAACCCACGCACTAAACAACGGGATATCCCGGCGGGGCGTATCAGCGCGGCCTCGGCTTTAACCTTTACATTGATCAACTGCGGCCTGTTTATAGCAGCCACATTTTTTATCAACCCTTTGTGCTTTTACCTGTCGCCAGTTGCTTTATTTGTGGTAATGGGCTACAGTGCTACCAAGCGTTTTACAGCATTATGCCATTTGGTTTTAGGCCTGGGCTTATCCTTAGCTCCCATCGGCGCTTACCTGGTAGTGACGGGCGAATTTGCGTTAACACCCATATTTTTCTCACTTTCGGTTTTATGCTGGGTAAGCGGATTTGATATTATTTACGCCCTGCAGGATGAAGATTTCGACCGCAGCCAAAACCTGCATTCTATCCCCGCTTATCTGGGTAAAGTAAATGCATTACGGCTGTCAACGTTTTTGCATGTGTTGTCGGCTTTATTTATAATGATGCCGGTGTTATTTACCCATGTTGGTATCTTATATTACGTAGGCATAGCGTTTTTCTGCGCTATGTTAATTTACCAGCACCTGTTGGTAAAACCGAACGATTTGAGCCGGGTAAACTTTGCATTTATGACCACCAACGGCATTGCCAGTGTTGTATTTGCGGTGTTATTCCTGTTAGATAGAATATGGACGCGCTAACGGCCCTCAACAAATTCAGGGAGCATTTTCATTTATATGTAGTGCTTACTGATGACGAATGGAGTATACTTTCCAGGTACCTGGAAGTAGCCGCTCTGAAAAAGAAAAAAAACTTTGCCGAGCCGGGAAAAGTATGCAACCACATTGGTTTGGTTGTAAAGGGTGCAGTAAGGTATTTTCATGTTAAAGATGGCGAAGAAATAACCGGTTATTTTAGTTTCGAGGATGAGATGCTCAGCTCCTACAAAAGTTTCCTTACCCGCCAACCAGGTTTATTCTATATCCAGGCTTTGGAAGATTCGCAAATTGTTACCTTGAGCCACAATGCCCTACAGGAAGTTTGCGCCAACCAAATAATGAGTTTCAAAATGGAGCGCTTTGGCCGGCTAATGGCAGAACACTATCTTATTTGCTATGAAGACCGTGTAGCCTCTTTCATCACCCAAACACCCGAAGAACGCTACCATAAATTACTTGAAACTGGCGGCGAAGTAATGCAGCGCATCCCTCAACATTATATAGCCAATTTTTTAGGCATCACCCCGGTTTCGCTTTCGCGGATCAGGAGAAGGATTATGAAGATAAGCGCCTGATGAGCTTTAAAGCGGAAGGGTTAAGGCCAAAAGCTAAGTTCCGCAATTCAGCTAAATGCCTAAGTCATCCGAAACGGCGCAGCCCTCCACGCAGTTAATTTGAAATTTGCACATCAAATCCTGTCAATCCAGCATAATCCCGAGATCGTGTTTTTATTATCTTTTGTTAACGTTTTGATATTCATAGCCACCATATCTTTGGATAAACAAAAACGAAAAGATGATGCACACCATATTAGGAGCCGGCGGTACAGTAGCAAACGTACTCACCCGCGAATTGATTAACGCAAACCAAACCGTTCGTTTGGTTAGCCGCAAACCGGTAAATATTACAGGCAAAAATGTAACCTGGCAAAAGGCCGATCTGTTAAATTATGACGAAGTTTTGGCGGCTGCCCAGGGATCAACAGTTATTTACCTGGTGGCGGGCATTGTTTATGATGCAGTTATTTGGCAGGCGCAATGGCCTGTTATTATGCAAAATGTGATCAATGTTACCAAAGCCACCGGGGCACGATTAATATTTTTTGGTAACGTATACATGTATGGCCTGGTTGATGGCCCCATGACAGAGGATACCCCTTACAACCCCTGCAGCAAAAAAGGGCAGGTACGCGCAGGCATTGCCAATATGCTGATGGATGAAGTTAAGGCTGGCACTATCCGCGCTTCCATTGCCCGTGCCCCCGATTTTTATGGCACCGACTCGTTAAACAGCTTTGTGGATATGATGGTGATAACCAAGTATGCTGCTAAACAAACCGCCCAGTGGATTGGCAATCCAAACAAAAAACACAACTTTATTTACATTCCCGATGCCGGCAAAGCGATGTTCCTGCTTGGCCAAAACCCCGATAGTGATAACCAGGTATGGCACATGCCCACCCCGCCGGCTATAACCGGCAAAGAGTTTATGACTATTGCCGCCCGGGTTTATGGTGTAAAACCTAAATTCTTTACTTTACGCAAGTATATGTTGTGGCTGATAGGCCTGTTTCAAAAAGTGGTGATGGGCACTGTGGAGATGTACTACCAATACGATCATGACTATATTTTTGACAGCAGCAAATTTGAAAGGGTTTTTAATTTTAAACCTACAAGCTATGAACAGGGGTTAAAAGAATTGTCTGAAACGTTGTATAAGGCGAAGTAGAGAAAGGCCGGAAGCCGGAAAGTAAGTAAAGTCCGAAAGTAGCTTCTCTGGCTTTTTCGGACTCCCTGTCTTTCCGACTTTCCAACTCCAAGACTTTCGGACTTTCCGACTTCCGGTCTTTCCAACTAAATCCGCATATTTGCATATCTGTACATCTGAAAATTATGATCCACAAAAAAACAAGAAAATATATCCCGGCTACGCTTGACATTAAATGGGAAACGCTTGAACCGTTTTACAAAGAATTATTGGACCGCCCCATAAACTCGGTTCAGGAGCTGGAAAAATGGCTGCATGACAGGAGTGAACTGGAAGCCGCTTTAGAAGAAGATTCGGCCTGGCGCTATATTCGCATGACCTGCGATACCACCAGCGAAGAATTGCTACAAAGCTTCCAGTATTTTGCTACCGAAATTTCACCAAAAATCGCGCCTTATGATAACGGGTTGAACAAAAAGCTGGTTGCAAGTCCTTATGTCGATCAGTTGGATAGCGAAAAATATTTCGTGTTTTTACGGGCGATCAAAAAAAGCTTAGAGCTTTTCCGCGAAGAGAATATCCCGGTACAAACCGAAATCCAGGTGGAGCAGCAAAAATACCAGTCGATAACGGGCGCTATGTCGGTTCATATTGACGATAAGGAATATACCCTGGAGCAGGCATCGGTGTTTTTAAAAGGAACAGACCGCGCTAAGCGCCAGGAGGTTTGGGAAAAGATAACCAATCGCCGTTTGCAGGAAAAAGACACACTGGATACGCTTTTTGACCACTTGCGCAAATTGCGTCATAAAGTAGCGCTAAACACGGGCTTCGAAAACTTCAGGGATTACATGTTCCAGGCATTAGGCCGTTTTGATTATACCCCGCAGGATTGCTATGCATTCCACGAGGCCATTGAAAAGGAGATTGTTCCTATCCTGCGCGAGCAGGCCGAAAAACGGCAGAAAGCGCTTAATTTACCTGCTTTAAAACCATGGGATATGGATGTTGATGTATCGGGCAAACCGGCGTTAAAACCATTTCAAAATGGTAATGACCTGATCGAAAAATCAATCCAGTGTTTCAGTAACATCAACCGTTACCTGGGCGAGCGTTTAGAGATCATGAAAGATAATAACCTGTTTGATGTGGAAAGCCGCAAAGGCAAAGCACCGGGCGGTTACAACTACCCGCTATCAGAAACCGGCGCGCCTTTCATTTTCATGAATTCGGCCAATACCTTCCGCGATTTAACCACCATGGTACACGAGGGCGGGCACGCGGTACATACCTTCCTTACTGCCGACCTGGAGTTAAACGATTTTAAACATTGCCCATCCGAAGTTGCCGAGCTGGCTTCTATGTCGATGGAGCTGATCTCGATGGATAACTGGAATGTGTTTTTTGATAACGAAGAAGACCTGAAACGTGCCAAACGCGATCAATTGTTCGACGTATTGAAAACCTTGCCGTGGGTGGCCGTGGTCGATCAGTTTCAGCACTGGATTTATACCAACCCCGACCATACCGATGCCGACCGACGTGCCGCCTGGATGGAAATTTACGAACCATTTGGTGCCGGTTTTGTTGACTGGAGCGAACATCCCGATGCTGAAGCAAACCTATGGCAAAAGCAATTGCACATTTTTGAAGTGCCATTTTACTATATTGAGTATGGCATGGCCCAGTTAGGCGCAATTGCCGTATGGAAAAACTATAAAGAAAACCCCGAGAAAGGCCTACAACAATACATGGATGCCCTGAAGCTTGGCTACACCAAAACCATCAAAGAAATTTACGAAACCGCCGGAATTAAGTTTGATTTCAGCGCCGGATATGTAAAGGAACTGGCGGAGTTTGTAAAGGGCGAAATGGATAAGATTGGGTAAAAGAGTTCTTATTAAAACCGTCGTTGCGAGTATCCATTAGGCAAAGCTGAAAAAAACGTTATGACGTGCAACGAATATAGTTAAACGAATGTTCTAAACTACCGTCATTGCGAGGTACGAAGCAATCCCGAACTATATGGGACTTAGCATGTCGGGGATTGCTTCGTACCTCGCAATGACGGATATTTTATACTGACAGTCAATAACTTACAAATGTATCATTGCGAGGTATTGATGGTCAAATTTATCTCTCCCAAGGTAGAAATCGCATAATTGCGTCTCCTTCGTACAAATCATACAACGTTTGCGCTATACTATTGCAGCAATACAACCGGGCAAGATTAACGCGCCTGAAGCGCAACAGCATCTAAATACCTCTTTGTAAAGCAAGCAGCTTGCTTAATGCGCTAAACATGTCTTATTTTTATGGCAACCAATTACTAAACACTTGAAATCAGCTAACTCATTTTGGGGTAGGTTAATCACGCTATTCCTGCTTATCGGCACTTTCCAAAGTACCGCCCCATTGTATGCACAATCATTGCCCGTTTGGAATACCGCAACCAGGCAGGATGAACCGGCAGATTGGCTGGTTAAGCCTGCACTTGAAAAAGCTGCCATATACCAAAGTGCCGATGGCAAAAACATTATTTTATACAATGGCTTGCTAAAGCGAAGTTTCCGCATTACGCCCAATGTTGCCTGTTACGATTTTATTAACCTGCAAAACCATCAGCAGCTATTACGTTCGGTAAAACCCGAAGCGCGCATCCAGGTAAATGGTAAAAGCTATAACGTTGGCGGCTTGTATGGTCAAAAGGAAAATGCCTACCTGGTTCCCGGACAGTTAGACGAGCTTAAAGCCAATGATAGCGATTTCAAATTCAGCCATTACCAGGTAGGCCCTATAAAAACTATTATCAACTGGAAAAGTGACGGCTGGTGGGCCACTAATAAAAAACAGGCTGCCGGCAAAACAATTACTTTTGTTTACCAATCGGCACTTCATGATTTAAAAGGTATTGTTGTAAGCGTACATTACAATATTTATGATGGCCTGCCGCTTGTCAGTAAATGGGTTAGCGTTCAAAACCAGTCAACAGGCAGCATTACACTTGGGCAGGTGGCTAACGAAATACTGGGCATGGTAGAAGAAGAAACCGCCGTAGTTGGCAGCACAACCCAAATGCAGCCGCCGCGCGGTATCTATTTTGAAAGCAATTACGCGTTTAACAACGCCATGCGCTACATCCTTAGCGACCAAACCACGCACTGGAAGGCCGACCCAGCCTACACATCGCAGGTTAACTATGATTATCAAACACCTTGCCTGCTTGAGGTATACCCTGAAAGGGTATTGGGCGTACAGCTAAGGCCCGGCGAAGATTTTACGTCGATTCAAACCTATGAATTGCTGATGGATAGTTATGACCGCGAGCGCCGCGGCCTTGCTATACGCAAAATGTACCGTACCATTGCACCCTGGGTAACCGCCAATCCCATTTTTATGCACCTGGTAAGCAAAAGCGACGATGAGGTACGCGGTGCTATTGATCAATGCGCTGCCACCGGGTACGAAGCTTTGATAATGAGTTTTGGCAGTCAGGTAAACCAGGAAGATACCACCATGCAAAATTTAAACCGGTGGAAAGTGCTGGCTGATTATGCGCATGGTAAAAATGTTAAAATTGGCGGCTATTCGTTATTCAGCTCCCGGCGCATCAGCGATTCGGATGATGTTATTGACCCTAAAACCGGCAAACCGGGCGGTGCGCTTTTTGGGAACGCACCTTGCTATGGCAGCAAATGGGGATTGGGCTACCGCGATAAAATTAAAAAGTTTTATGCCACAACCGGCTTTGATATTTGGGAAAACGATGGTCCATACCCCGGCGATGTTTGTGCATCAACCACTCATCCGGGGCATAAAGGTTTAGAAGATAGCCAATGGCAGCAAATGGCTATTCAGAAAGAACTGTACCACTGGCTAAACAACCGGGGTGTTTACATTAACGCCCCTGACTGGTATTTTTTGGATGGCACCAACAAAATTGCCATTGGCTACCGCGAAGTGAATTTTTCGCTTTCGCGCGGGCAGCAGGTGATATTGAACAGGCAAAACATTTTTGATGGCCTTTGGACCGAAATTCCATCAATGGTATGGGGTTTTGTGCCGCTTACCAAATACCAGGGCGGCGGGCCGGAGGCTGTACTTGAACCGCTAAAAGATCATTTGAAGGATTATAAAGCCTTAATGATGCAATATTATGGCGTCGGTGTACAGGCTTGCTACCGCGGCCCGCGTTTGTACGATAGCCCGGCAACAAAGCAAACAGTAACCGGGGTAATTAACTGGTATAAAAAGTACCGCGATATTCTTAACTCAGATATCATTCATTTAAGGCGCGCCGATGGGCGTGATTGGGACGGCATCATGCATGTTAACCCGCAGTTACCCGTTAAAGGGCTTGTTATGCTGTATAATCCGCTGAAACAAAAAATAACGCGGACTATCAAAGTACCGCTTTATTACACGGGGCTTACGCAATCAGCAACATTTTTGGAGCAGGGAAAATCGAAAATCAACGTAAAACTTAACCGCGATTATACCGCCAAATTAACCTTTACAATAGATGCAGAAAGCTATACCTGGTTTTTGGTGGAGTAGCCATGCTGTTAGCACAAAGCAACAGGAAAATCGATAATATATCTGGCCATGTACAATTAAAAACACAATACAATAACAGGCAATTATCGTTATAGCTTTATTGAATAGTTACTCAAGCAATTATCAACCTGTTAAAAAACAAGCAATTACCATTCTTTTATAATCAGCAAAAGACTCTCTTTCGATTCTTTTTTAAAACCGTTTGCTCTTTTTAGAGTTAAACAATCTATGAAAAAGACAATTTTAAGTTTAAGCTTCATCCTGTTTGCAACTTTAGGCTTTAGTCAGGTACTTAAGCCAGTCAAGATTGATAGTTTGGTTACGGTCTCTTTACCTGCAAACTTTACTAAGAAAGATACATTGGGCCAGCAAATTTACCAGGGTACGGCCTCCCTTGGGTTTATAAGTGTAATCCGCGCCCAAAACGCAGCTAACAATAAGCCGCTAAATAAAGAAAAAGACCTGAAAAAGGTATTTAATACTTTTGCCGATGGCATCAGGAAGCAATCGCGCAACGGCAGTATTATGAACCCGCGCGATACAACTATTGGCAACCTTGAAGCACGGGTGTTTACCCTGCGGGTCGATAATAGCGGATCGACCGGCGAAGCGGCGCAGTTACGAAAGTTTATTTTGATATATACGCAGGATGTTACTTATACGCTTGAATATTATTACCCGGAAGCCAGGGCCGAACTTGCCAAGGCCGAGCTAAACGAGTTTTCCAGTTCTATTAAATTGGCGCCTGATTTGAAACGTAACGATCAGTATATTTCAAACGCAAAAGGCTTATCAACCCCGGTTAAAGTGGGGTTATACGGGGGGCTGCCACTCATTATCATTATTGTGCTGGTAACCATCCGTCGTAAAAAACGGTTGGCTGCCGAAGGCTAATTATTTAAAGACTGTTTTAATTAACCCGGTACGCCATTTTTCGGAATGGATAAACTGCTTGTTTTCTAACCAGGTAACCCACAAAACAGTAACTATAACGCCGATAGCCGAACCTCCTATAACATCTTCAAAAAAGTGTTCGGTAAGGTACATTCTTGAATAGCCAATTAATATGGCCATAAGTAAGGCTGGGATACCCCAGCCTTTTTTTGTTGCAAGGTAAGCCAGCACCACCGCTGCCGAAAAGGCACTGGTAGTGTGTCCCGAAGGGAAACTATTATATGTTAGAATTTCTACTCCTTTAACTGTATGTACCGGTGCCCACTGGTCTTTAAAATACAAACTGGGCCTCGGTGCATCGGCAAAATATTTAATTACCTGGGCCACAAACCCGGTTAAAAGATAGCTTGATGCCAGCAACAGGAATTTACGATAGCTAAATAACAGAAAAACCAATGAAAGTGTAACCGCGGTAAGGCCGTCGCCAAGGTCGGTCATGTAGGGTTCAATATAATCGGCCCAGGGACTGTTCCACCCATTTACCGCAAAAAAAATCTGCTCGCGGGTATATAGCAGTTTGATAACCAAACAGGTGCACAAAACAATAAGGTAAAGTAAAAAAAATGGCCTTATCCTGTATAAAACATCTTGTACCCCTATCTTCATGATGCAAAGTAAGCATATACTTATCTAATGCAAAAAAATGATTATGTTTGGGAATAGGTTGCACTTATTATTTAAATTAAATGTCGAAAAGCATATTTCGTAAAAAATCAGTCTCGAAAATATTACATGATGTTGAATGCGGTTTCAGCGATAGTGAACATCCCGGCACAGTAAACTCCCAACTAAAAAAAGAATTAAACGTAAAAGATTTAACCCTGATGGGGATAGCCGCCGTAGTTGGGGCGGGCATTTTCAGCACCATCGGCGAAGCCTCGTTTCACGGCGGACCGGCCGTTTCTCTGTTATTTATTGTTACGGCCGTTACCTGCGGTTTTTCGGCACTATGCTATGCCGAATTTGCATCGCGCATACCGGTGGCAGGCAGCGCCTATACTTACGCATACGCTTCTTTTGGCGAACTGATAGCCTGGATAATTGGCTGGGATTTATTAATGGAATATGCTATTGGCAACATCGCTGTAGCTATATCATGGAGCGAATATTTTGTAAACCTGCTTGAAGGCTTTAATATTCATTTACCTAAATACCTTACCATGGATTACGTTTCGGCACTAAGGGGGCACGAAGCTGTAACCAAACATGGGGCAGTACTTGCAGATATTGCCGACAGGCTAAAAGCAGGGGCAGTTGCCTGGGATAATGCGCCCGGCGTAGGTAATTTTAAGCTGATAGCCAATTTGCCGGCCCTGGGTATTGTTTTTATTATTACGTACCTGGTTTATATTGGTATCCGCGAAACAAAAAAGGCCACCAATGCCATGGTTATCCTAAAGGTACTGATTGTTATTGCCGTTATTGTAGTGGGCTTTTTTTATGTTACCCCGGCCAACTGGCACCCTTTTATGCCTAATGGCTTTGGCGGTGTCATGAAGGGCGTTTCGGGTGTGTTTTTTGCTTATATCGGGTTTGATGCTATTTCGACCACGGCCGAAGAATGTGAAAAACCGCAGCGCGACTTACCCCGCGGTATGATATATTCCCTTATTATTTGTACGGTTCTATATATCCTGATAGCACTGGTACTTACCGGGATGGTAAGTTATAAAGACTTACAGGTAGGCGATCCGCTGGCTTTTGTATTTGCCAAAGTTGGCTTGCATAAGGTAAGCTACGTAATATCCATAAGCGCGGTAATTGCAACGGCAAGTGTATTATTAATATTCCAGTTAGGGCAGCCCCGTATCTGGATGAGCATGAGCCGCGATGGTTTATTACCAAAAGCGTTTTCCCGCATTCACCCCAAATATCATACACCAGCCTTTGCAACAGTAATTACAGGTTTTGTGGTGGCAATACCAGCCTTATTCATGAACCTTACCGAGGTGACTGATTTAACAAGCATAGGCACCTTGTTTGCCTTTGTACTGGTTTGCGGCGGTGTTTTATTGCTTCCGCGCGAAGAGGCGGTTAAAGGCAAATTTCATTTGCCATACGCCAATGGCAAATACATAGTGCCATTGATAACTATCATTATCCTGGGCTCGATAGTTTACTTTAAACCTGCCCCCCAGGTTGAAATGATGCAGTTTAAAAAACTGAGAGAAAAACCTGTCATAATTGACGCCCTTAACGCAGGCGAAATAAAGGCCATATATGCTTCTGTAGTTAAACTCAACACCGGGACACCCGCCTTGGCTGACACTGCTTCGCAAAAAAAATATTTTAAAGATCTGGAAGAAGATAAATTTAACAGCGCCTTACGGATAACACCAATCAGTGAGCTTAAAAAATACCATCTTGGTTTTGATGGCTTCCTGTACAATTTTCCTAATTACCTGTTCTTTATCCTCATTATTATAATTGCTATATATAGTTTCCTCAAAAACTTTTCGCTGATACCCGTTTTAGGGCTCATGAGCTGCTTTTACCTCATGACCGAGCTTGGTTATACCAATTGGCTCCGGTTTCTGATATGGCTGGTAATAGGTCTGGTTATCTACTTTACCTACAGCTACAAAAACAGTGTATTAGGCAGGGAGGTTAAAACGGCCTAACTAATAACTTTATGTGGATATGCCCCATTTGCAGCCGCGAATTTACAAATACCAACCAGGTACACTCCTGTCGCGAACGCAACCTGGGCGATTTTTTGAATGGTAAATCTGCCCAAACGGTTGAGTTGTTTGATTACCTGGTAGAAGAGTTTTTAGCCATGGCGCCCATCAAAGTTTATCCTACTAAAAGTATGATAGCACTTGGTCTGCATACCAATTTTGCCTACGTAACCCAATTAGGCAAAAACTTTATTGATGTGGTTTTTCCGTTTAATGAAATACATGCCGATAACCTCTGTTTCAGCAAAATAAAAACCGTACCCGGTACTAACCAGCACAACCATTACTTCAGGATGTATTTTAAGGAGGATATTAATGAAGAGCTGAGAAAGTATATACTCCTTGCAATAGCAAATGGGAGATAGCACTTGTCGCCTAAGATGTGTTATTATTATGTAACCTATAGATTGCCGTTACGAAATGTAAAACCCAATTGCCTCTGAAAATGAGAATGCCCTACTAACAGTGCTGTCATGCTGAGCGGTAAAATTTCACGAAATTCTGAAGGGTAATGACATTCAGAAATAAAAGACTGTTATGCTGAGGTACGAAGTATCTATTCGCAAACTTTTCTATCTATCATACATAGCTAATAGATCCTTCGCACCTCAGGATGACAGGAAAATTGGACATGTTATGGGTAGCTTACCGAAGTATCTTAGGCAAGGCCTTCCCCGCGAGTCTTCGACAAGCTCAGACTAACAGGCGTTACGCATCAGAGTTTATTATAAATAGTGAGTCGGAACGAAGCGATGACGCGTTTCATTATGGCTCCTAATGAACCATTTCCTTAGGCTTTTTCCCCACAATCCATTTCTGCAGCTTCCAGGTAAGGTATGCTGAGCCGGCGCCAACTATTGCCCCGCCCAAAACATCACTGGGGTAGTGCACACCCAGGTACATTCGTGAATAGCCTACCGCGCCGGCAAATGCAAACGATGGCGCTATAACGTACCATTTAGGAATAGCCAAACTTAACGATGTGGCCGTTGAAAATGCAAAAGCAGTATGTCCTGATGGGAATGACGGGTCTGTTGGATATTCTTTGGCATATATTACGTCGGGATGGGTAACAAAAGGCCGTTCGCGGTTAAATACCTTTTTAGCTACGAAGGTTGCACCACCGGCAACAATAAATGACGCGGCTGTTTGTAAACCGCTTATTTTGAGGTTGTCATCGTGGTTAATATAGCCGGCAACAACTAAACTTATAGGGGCCGCCACGTTTACTATGACAGCTTTATCGCTCATAAACTTCCATTTACTATCGGCACCGTTTGGTGGCCCGTTAATACTTTTAAGCAGGTTAAGATCGGCCCCCTGGGCAAATAAACCCGTGGCAAAAAGCAGGGATAACAGGGTTAATTGTAATTTTTTTTTCACAGGATATTACTTCAGCGTTGTAAATATGTGAAAACAATCTGTAGTAATACTGAATTTATTTGCCTCGCTATGCCCGCTCTAAAGGAGGCCGTTGAAAAAATGTGCGCCAGGCATCCTCGCGATAATAATACTTTGCAAATCAGTTTAAAAGGTGTAAAACAATAAAGCCCCAGTAGGAGGGGCCTTATTTTAATTTCCACTTACGTAAAAATATCTTATATCAGGCCCCTTCTACTTTGGAAAGGGCGGGGTGAAAGCTAATTTACCCTATGAATTTCAATAGCATCAGGTATTGATAACATCAACGGTACTTTTTCAACCGTAACAAAGCTTAAATCAAGACCAAAGCCACGTTCTTCCGAAAGGCTTAAATGTTTCAGGTAAACATAAAAATCCATGATAAAACGCTCATAAAATGATAAGCTATGCGAACGGGAGAAAATTTTCTCGATCACCACAAACCTAAAGTCACCAACAATTTTATGCTTATTCAATGATTTGTAATGACTGGTGATATCAACTTCGCCTTTTTTCACCAGGTCTTCAACCACTCTACGGAATAACAGGTTAATTTGCTGCTCAACTCTAAAACCGAGTTTGAAATCGATACGGATCAGTTTATTAGGTATCAAAAAGTCTACTTCGTATTCGCGTTTGTAAGGTTCGTCCACTACATCAACGTGAACCAGCCAGTATACATCGGCCCGTTTGGGTTGCTTTTGTAAAATTGAGTAAACAATTTTTGATTCAATTTCAGAATTGAAGTTGGCGCTGGTTAAATACACCAGTTGTGATGCATATTTGGGCACGCTTTCATCGGCGCTCAACTCGTTAATGATGTTGTAATAATCATCAATTCCAACAAATTTAACATACCGGTTCCTTATCTTACGGGCAGTATGCCATGTCCACATCACCGTGAACAATAAAAAGCCTATCGAAAGTGTAAACCAGCCGCCATGCAAAAACTTAACCAGGTTACCTGTAAGGAAAGTGCCTTCAATAACCAGGTAAATTGCCAAAAATGTATTGATAATGTAGTTTGGCACTTTTTTACGTTTCAGGAATTTTGATACCAGTATAGTGGTCATTAACATGGCCACGGTGATACTTAAACCATAAGCCGCCTCCATTTTATCCGAATGGCGGAATATTAGCACCACACCTAAACAGCCGGCCCACAGCAGCCAGTTAACGCTGGGCACATATAATTGCCCCTTTTGCTCAGATGGATAATTGATTTTTACTTTTGGCCACAGGTTAAGCCTAACCGCCTCGGCAATTAGTGTGAACGACCCGGATATTAAAGCCTGGCTGGCAATAATAGCGGCTACGGTAGCGATACCGATACCGAATATCAAAAACCACTCCGGCATTATTTTATAAAAGGGGTTGTTCACGTTAAGGTCCATTACCGATCCGTTACTTTGCAGTAACCAAACCGCCTGGCCAAGGTAGTTTAAGATTAAACATGCCTTAACATAAATCCAGCTGATGCGAATGTTTGATTTTCCGCAGTGTCCCAGGTCTGAATATAACGCCTCGGCCCCGGTAGTACACAAAAATACGGCGCCTAATATGATAAAAGCGTTGTGGCTGCCGGTTGAGCTTAATAATTCATAAGCATAATAGGGATTAAGCGCCCTGATTATACCAGGCGAATGCACTATATAGGAGATACCAAGTACGCCCATCATAGTAAACCAGATAAACATTATTGGCCCAAATGCCTTACCAACCAACGATGTGCCAAACTGTTGTATAATAAACAGCGCTGTAATAATGGCTATAACAATTTTTACGGTTGGCAAATTGGGGTAATACGTTTGTAAACCCTCAATAGCCGATGAAATAGTAATGGGTGGGGTAATAATACCATCGGCAAGCAGTGCGCAGCCGCCTATCACCGCAGGCACTATCAGCCATTTGGCTTTACGACGTACTAATGAAAACAGCGAGAAAATGCCACCTTCGCCCTTGTTATCTGCACGTAACGTTATTACCACATATTTCAGGGTGGTTTGAAGCGTTAAAGTCCAAAAAATAAGGGAAACACCTCCCAGTATTAATGTTTCTGAAATGTGGTTGGTACCAACAATGGCCTTGAATACGTATAATGGCGAGGTACCAATATCACCGTAAATTATTCCTAAACTGATGAGCAGGCCGGCTGCCGACAGTTTTTGCAGATCTTTATGATTTGACACTATGTGTTAGTTTGAGACGGCAAAAATATTAATTTTTTACATTTCAAAGTCAAATTATTAAGAGTTCATGAAGAATTAGGAAGTTTTTTATAAATAATGCAAATTTCATGGGCGTTTAATAAACAATAATGAAGTAATTGAAACCCAATGCTGTATAATGATATAAATGTTAAAAAATAAACCGCAAAAAGCATTCTTTTTGATTAAGTTTAATAAATGTATAAAAAACACTATTTCATTCAAACTTAAATAAATATTAAACGTATAAGGCTTTAGTCAGTCTATACTATAAAACAGTCCTCATTGTTAAATTTTGTTAAAAATATTAACAAAAACGTCAATTACTTAGGCCGTGAGGGCATTATTTATACTTTTGTACGGAAACTTAAAAATGAGGCGAAAAATTACTTACCCTTTTACTTACACTTATGCGTGGTCCATATTAATTGCGATGGCAATTTTTATGAATTTTGCATTTGCCAAAGGGATTGCGTCTCCTCAAAAAGCCGATGCTAATAAATTTAAAAGTGATACCGTATACCACGTAACCAAAACTAAGGGCGGTAAACCTTCCTATTTAAAAAACGGGCTTCACCTGGCGCTGCCGCCGTTGAAGCCTGCGGTTACATCAACAATAAAAGTAAATGTATCCCGGCCCGATGATAAATTGTTAAATGATGTGCAATTATATCCCAACCCGGTAACTGATCAGCTTAACCTTAAATACACAATTAGCCGTAACACCAATGTTACCGTTAAAATAATGGATGTTTTGGGCAACGATATTACCACCGTATTTAACCAGCGTGTTGAGGGCGGCGACCATAATATTAACTATCAGATTAACAACAAGCTTACCCGCGGCTTTTACTTTGTACGTGTAGTAGCCGGTACTGAATCGGTTATCAAGCGGATTTCTGTTTTATAATCATTGCTGATAAGCGGGAATTAACCACACCTTTTATTGTTTTATTTTTCTGCGAAGCGAAGAGTCCGCAGCCTCGTCGGGTGCGTTTTTGCAACTTTCCCTCCCAAAACTATCCTTACCCACACACGACAATAATCCAAAGTAAAAAACATAATTTCGCACCCATAGTTATACTTCTATTATGAGTAAAATTGCATTAATCACAGGCGCAACATCGGGCATAGGCGAGGCATGCGCACACGTATTTGCCCGCGAAGGATATAACCTGGTACTTACCGGCCGCAGACTGGAAAGGCTGGAGAAACTGGCCGGTCATTTAAACAAAAAATATGATACGGAGATAGCCATATCGTCATTTGATGTGAGCGACCGTGCTCAGGTGCAGGAAAACCTTGATGGCATACCCGCCCAATGGAAAAATGTTGATGTATTGATTAATAATGCCGGGCTAAGCCAGGGACTCGATCCGATACAAAACGGTAATGTTGATGACTGGGAAACCATGATTGATACCAACGTAAAGGGTTTATTATATGTAAGCCGCATCGTATCCAACTGGATGATTGAAAACGGCAAAGGCCATATCATAAACTTAGGCTCGATAGCCGGCAAGGAGGTTTACCTTAATGGAAACGTGTATTGCGCTACCAAATATGCCGTTGATGCCCTAAATAAAGGCATGCGTATTGATTTGCTGCCTCATGGTATAAAAGTAACGGCCATACATCCCGGTGCCGTAGAAACCGAGTTTTCGGAGGTGCGCTTTAAAGGGGATAAGGAAAGGGCCAAAAAAGTATATGATGGCTTTGAACCCCTGGTAGCACAGGATATTGCCGAAACCATTTGGTTTGTAGCATCGCGCCCGCCCCATGTAAACATCAACGACCTGGTAATTATGCCAACAGCACAAGCCACGGCCGGGAATATATTCCGGAAATAATGTGCAGATATGCAGATTTCAGATGTGCAGATGATTAATTGATTTGAAAATTTGAGGATTTGAAGATTTGAAAATGTTCAGGTACGGTCATCGAATTAATCGTCTCCCCATCTAAATTATTAATCTGCACATTTGCATATCTGAAATCTGCACATCAAAAATCACTAATTCACTAACTCAATAATTCACTAATTAAATAATGTCACTAATCACACAAATAGACCAGGATATAAAGCTGGCTATGCTGGCCAAACAGCCAGATCGTTTAAGGGGGCTGCGGGCCATAAAATCGGCCTTGTTATTAGCCAAAACAGAAAAAGGAGCCGCCGAGGAACTTACCGAGGAGGCTGAAATTAAAGTGCTGCAAAAACTGATTAAACAGCGTAAAGAATCGGCAGATATTTACCGTACGCAAAACCGCGAAGATCTGTACGAGATTGAGATGGAAGAAATGCGCGTAATTGAACCTTATTTACCGCAGCAAATGACCCGTTTTGAAATTGAAGGCTACTTAGAGGAATTGATAGGCCGTATAGGTGCCACATCAACAAAAGATTTAGGCCGTGTTATGGGTATGGCCAATAAGGAGCTTGCGGGCCAGGCCGATGGCAAAACTATATCAGAAGTTGTACGCCAATTATTAGGATAGTAACGGTTAATCAATATAACGTTAACATATACATTAATAAATTATTGCTATAATTGTTGCAACTCGTTCGCAGTAAACTAATTTTACAGCGGATTAACACATTTTATATACTAAAACGGGTTTTGGTATAGTTAATTGAAAATTAATACTAATTATTTATATGGATTTCGTGCTTAAAGAGGAACACGGTTTTAGTTACATCGATGAGGGCGAAGGCGAGGTGCTGTTACTACTGCACGGTTTAATGGGTTCGTTGAGCAATTGGGATGGCGTGGTTAATCAATTTAAATCAAAATACCGCGTATTAATACCTATATTGCCTATTTATGATATGCCGCTTATTACTACAGGTGTTAAAAGCCTGTCGAAATTTGTGCATAAGTTTATCAAGTTTAAAAAACTAAGCAATATTACTGTGCTTGGTAACTCGCTTGGCGGGCACGTGGCTTTGGTATATGTTTTGGCTCATCCCGAAAATATAAAGGCCATGGTGCTAACCGGCAGCTCAGGTTTATATGAAAACGCCTTTGGGGGGTCGTTCCCTCGGCGCGAGAGTATTGATTTTGTAAGAGAAAAGGTACAATATACATTTTATGACCCTGCTATTGCAACAGATGAGCTGGTTAATGACGTATACAAGTTAGTAAACGACAGGCATAGCGTTATAAGGTTACTGGCTATGGCAAAATCGGCTATCAGGCATAATATGAAAAAAGACCTTCATAAAATGCAAATGCCGGTTTGTTTAATATGGGGCAAGGACGATAAAATAACTCCGCCCGAGGTAGCGGTGGAATTTAACGAATTATTACCCAATGCCGAGTTGCACTGGCTTGATAAATGTGGCCATGCCCCTATGATGGAGCGGCCGGAAGAGTTTAACGTGTTGCTGGGCGCATTTTTAGAGAAAATAAAGGATAAGTAAACATGGTTGCAATTGAGTTGATGGCTAACGCGATACCACCGGTACACACTTCTGACCCGATACAGAAGGTTTATGACCGTATGGTGGAGTTTCGTGTGCGCCATTTGCCAATTGTAAACGAAGAGCAGTTTCTGGGCCTTATATCCGAGGACGATATGGTTAACGAAAGTGATAACCAGGTGCCTGTTGGCGCATTGGCATTATCGTTGGTTAATCCTTATGTGCTGGAAGATCAGCATATTTATGATGTTATCCGCCTGTTTTATGAACGCCAGCTTACCATAGTGCCCGTGCTTGATGCCAAGCATAATTATCTGGGCATGATATCGATAAATGCCATTACCGAATATTTTGCTAAAATCACAGCGGTATCGCAGCCAGGTGGTATTATCGTACTCGAAATCAATAATAAAAATAATTCCCTGGCACACATGTCGCAAATTGTCGAATCGGATAATGCCCAGGTGCTAAGTTCATATGTACAAACCTTCCCCGATTCAACCCGGATGGAGGTAACGTTAAAAATAAACAAGCAGGATATATCAACCATTGTAGCCACATTCCTCCGTTATGAGTATGATATTAAAGCAACCTTTAACCATACCGACAACAACGATAACGCCCGCGACCGGTACGATTCGCTCATGAATTATCTCAATCTTTGATCGTTCATTGGTTCACGGGTTCATGGATCATTATAAAAAGTTCATAATTCATGGTTCATAGTTCATAGCAGAAAGTTATTGGTATAACATGATATCATTTGAAAACCGGCCATGAACCATGATCTATGAACCATGAACAAATTCACCACCCAAAATGTAAAGCATGAAAATAGCAGTTTACGGCAGGCCATTTAATGAACCTTCGGTTATCCCTTATATACAGCAGGTATTTGATAACCTGGCGCTGCACAATGTAGATATTTACGTACACTATCAGCTTCATGAGTATCTGCAGGATAAAATAAACGGGGTAAAATATAACATCCTGCAAGCCACCGACTCATTAAAGGGTTTTATAGATATTTTTATAACCCTTGGCGGTGATGGCACCTTGCTGGATATGGTAACCGTTATCCGCGATTCGGGCATCCCCGTTATCGGTATCAATTTTGGCAGGCTGGGCTTTTTGGCAAGTGTAAATAAAAGCGACATTAACGCGGCTATACACGCCGTGGTAAACAGGGAGTTTACGCTGGATTGCCGCGAACTGCTCAGCATCGATTCAAAAACCAATGTGTTTGGCAATGATAACTTCGCGCTTAACGATGTAACCATTCATAAACGTGATGATGCGGCCATGATTATCACCCATGTGTTTTTAAACGACGAGTTTTTAAACTCCTATTGGGGCGATGGTCTTATCATATCAACTTCAACCGGTTCAACCGCTTATTCGCTAAGCTGCGGCGGCCCAATTATATTCCCGCAATCAAACAGTATTGTGGTTACCCCGGTATCGCCGCATAACCTGAATGTGCGTCCAATTATATTGCCCGATAACAGTAAGCTGTGTTTCGAGGTGGAAACCCGCAGCTCCAAATACCTGGTATCGTGCGATTCGCGGATGGCTGTTATGGACGAAACCATGAAATTCCTGGTGCAAAAAGCAAACTTCCAGCTAAATTTAATCAGGTTAAATAATGAAAGTTACTTAACCACGTTAAGAAACAAACTATTATGGGGATTGGATGCCCGTAATTATTAATTTTGCTTGATGCCCAAATTTGTACTTTTTGCATTCCTCTTCCTATTTTCTTATCATGTACAGGCCCAAACCTGGGAGGTAGGCGGCTCTGTTGGCGGGGCAGGTTATATTGGCGATTTAAACCCCGATAATCCGGTTAAAGTAAGCGGGGCATCTGCAGGCTTATATGTTAAACGCAATTTTGATGGTTACTTTTCGGCAAAACTAAACTTTAGCTATGCAAAATTTGGCGCGGCCGACAGTACATCCTCCAGCCAGCAATTTCGCGACCGTAACCTGAGTTTTACCGATGGGGTGATGGAGCTTGCCGTTATCGGCGAGTTTAATTTACTGAAATATATACCCGATGCCGGTCCTAATAAATTTACTCCTTTTATATACGCAGGTGTAGGCATCACTGCTTATGACCCGCGTACGGTTTATAACGGCAGTGCCGGATCGCTCAGGCAACTGACAACCGAGGGGCAGAAGACCCAGTATGGTGATAATACGATAGTAATTCCGTACGGGATAGGCATAAAATACAATATCGGCGGAAAGTTTAGCCTGGCGGCAGATATGGGCTACCGCTACACCTTTACCGACTACCTTGATGATGTAAGCGGTATGTATGCCGATAAAAGTAAATTAACAGGTGTCGCCCGGGCATTATCTGATCGGTCGGGCGAGAAAACCGGCATCTACATTGGCTCGGCCGGTACCCAGCGCGGCGACCTTAAACCACGCGACAGTTATTTTATAGTTGGGCTTACCATCTCGTATACCTTTGTTACCAAGCGCTGTTATTTTCAAAATTAAATTTTAATTTAACAGAATTTAACAAATTAAATTTTGTTATTATCGCAATAAATGATCTTATAGTTCGTTTTGATATTAAAATCAGTATTTAATACTGCTTTTAAATTTTAACCTTAATCTATAATGTCATGGCCGAATTAACTGCTTCTCCCCAAAAATCAGGCGCAGCCCGCGGGCGCAAAAAACAAAACCTCAGGGTTGATCTTACCGCAATGGTCGACCTGGCTTTCCTGCTCATTACCTTTTTTATTATGACCACAACACTGGCCAAGCCAAAGGCGATGGATTTAGCCATGCCAGTAGACAGCAAGGAACAGCCTGTGCCTGCAAGCCGAAGCCTTACCATTTGCCTTGGAAAAAATGATAAGGTTGTGTATTACCTGGGCGAACTTAAGAATCCTGTAATTGCGCCTACTGTGGTCGGCTTTGGGCATGATGGCTTGCGAAAAGCGCTTATCGAAACCAATAAAATGATCCATGATAAATATGGTAAAGACATGATTGTTTTAGTTAAACCCAGTAACCATTCTGTTTACAGCAGTTTGGTGAGTACGTTGGACGAACTTACCATCACCAAAACAGACAGATATTCTATTGTTGATATTGCCACACCCGATATAGATGCCTTAAAGCAAAAAGGTATTTATTAAAATGATATTCAAGTAATTCCACCTAACCTTACACATATACTTTTGACGGGCATCACGACCATTTAACTGATCGTTGATGCCCTTTTTTGCGTTTTGTTGATTTATAAATGAAAATAAACAGCGGTATAAAATGCCATTTATGTGTTTTTTATGACATTTATTAACATTATTTACAATAACATTTTCTTTTATTGCGGCATACTAAAAAAATACAAAGTAAGTTTTACCTTTGTACCCTGAAAAAACCGGCAACGTGGCATTTAACTATTGCTGTTGACGGCTGATTTAGTAAAAGCGGATTAGTCTAAAAAACAAATATTTATTAGACATAGCATTGACGACATTTAAAACAAGCATGTCTTTTTTATAGCCATAATACCGGCTTTTGATAATGAGCAATATGGAATATTTGGATCAGATTGATTTGTTGAAACTACCTAAGCACGTAGCTATCATTATGGATGGCAATGGACGCTGGGCCAAAGAAAAAGGCAAATTACGCGTATTTGGTCATCACAATGGTGTAATATCTGTAAGGGATGTTGTTGAAGGATGCGATAAACTGGGTGTAAAATATATCACACTATATACCTTCTCATCTGAAAACTGGAACCGCCCTAAGTTTGAGGTAATGGCCATTATGGAGTTGATGGTAAGCACCATCCATAAAGAGATAGCCGGCTTTATGAAAAACAACATTAAGCTTAATGCCATTGGCGATCTGGATCTGCTGCCCTCCAAATGTTTAAAAGAACTTAACAACGCCATGGAAACCACAAAGGATAACACCGGAGTGATTCTTACACTGGCTTTAAGCTACGGCTCGAGGCGCGAAATTTTACATGCTGCCAAAAATATAGCAGCGCAGGTAAAAAGCGGCGAACTGGAGATTGAAGATATTGACGAAGCTGTTTTTGAACGCAACTTATTTACCAATGATATGCCCGACCCCGAACTATTGATACGTACCGGCGGCGAGTATAGGATAAGCAACTATTTATTATGGCAAATTGCCTATGCCGAATTGTATTTTACAACCAAGCTGTGGCCCGATTTCAGGAAGGAAGATTTGTACGAAGCTATACTTGATTATCAAAAACGCGAACGCCGTTTTGGTAAGACCAGTGAGCAGGTTAACTAAATTTTTTCTTTTAACAAATTTTAACAACTGTATAAATTAATTTTAGCCCACTAAAATATTCGAATGTATAAATTTCTTTTTGCTATTCTTTTCACTGTTTTTGGTACTGCTGCACTGGCCCAGGTTTCAAATGCGCCAAGGCCACAGCTCACCAAACAGATACCGGCCGATAGTTTAAGTTACCTCAATCCGCGCGATTATATTATTGGTGGTATTAGTGTAAGTGGCGTAAAATACCTTGATAAAGACAACCTGATATTGTTATCTAAACTAACCAAAGGTGATCGTATTAACCTGCCGGGCGAGCGTAATGCCGAGGTAATAAAGAAATTATACGAGCAGGGTTTATTTGACGATGTACAGTTAAATATCACCAAAATTAACATGGATACCGTTTACCTGGAGATTGTTGTTGTAGAGCGGCCACGTTTGTCGCGCCTGCATATTACTGGTATCCGTAAAGGCGAAATAGAAGACGTTCAGAAAAAGCTGACCGATAAAACCGGTAAAATAGTAAACGAAAATTTACTGAGCACAACATCGGCCATTATCAAAAAACATTTTAACGAAAAAGGATTTTTAAATACCACCGTAACCATGACCCAGCGTAAAGACCCGGGAGATGCTAACAGTGTGATATTGGATGTTAAAATTGATAAAAAAACCAAAGTTAAAATTAACGACGTTACTTTTGAGGGGAACAAAGCCTTTTCGCAAGGTGATTTGCGTGGTTATTTAAGCAAAACCCGCAGAAGACATTGGTATAATCTTTTTGGATCGAAGAAATTTAAACAGGATAAATACGAAGAGGATAAGTTAAACCTTATCGAAAAAATGCAGGCCAAGGGTTATCGCGACGCTGAATTGGTAAGCGATTCTGTTTGGAAACACGACGACCAAACAGTTAATGTAAAGATAAAAGTTTACGAAGGCCCTAAATACTATTTTGGTAAAGTACAGTGGAGTGGTAATGCCAAGTATCCGGCCGATATATTGGAAAGGATCCTGCACATTAAAAAAGGCGATGTGTTTAGCGAAGATGAGTTAAACAAACGCTTAAGCGGCCCAACACCAAGTAATGACGACGTTTCATCTCTTTACCTGAATGACGGTTATTTAACCTTCAACGCCGACCCGGTACAAACAAGGGTTTATAATGATACTGTTGATCTGGATATTCGTATTTACGAAGGCCCGCAGTACACCATTAACCGTGTAAGCCTTAAAGGTAATGATGTAACCAACGATAAGGTTGTGTTGCGCGAAATCCAAACTAAGCCAGGCCAAAAATTCAATAAAGAGTTGCTGATTCGCAGTGCGCGTGAAATTGGCCAGCTGGGTAATTTTGACGAGCAGAAGACTGAGCCTAAGCCAACCAATATCAATCCGCAGGATGGTACGGTAGATATTGTTTATAACGTAGTTGAAAAACCTTCAGACCAGATCGAACTTTCGGGCGGTTTTGGCGGCGGGCAGTTGGTGGGCACATTGGGGCTTACTTTCAACAACTTCTCGTTACGTAATATCTTTAATCTTAAAGCCTACAAGCCGCTGCCAAAAGGCGATGGACAAAAGCTAAGCTTAAGAGGCCAGTCAAGCGGTCGTACCTATCAAAACTTCTCGTTCACATTCAGTGAGCCATGGTTGGGCGGTAAAAAGCCAATTTACTTTGCTTTATCGGCCTATACACAAGGTAGTTCAACAGGCCAGTATTATGCAAAAACAAGCCCTTACTACAATAACCTGCGTATTAACGGTGTTGGTATTACTTTGGGTAAACGTTTAAAATGGCCGGATAACTATTTCCAGCTTAACTACTCATTAAACTTTGACCACTATAACCTGGACAACTATACCGGTTACCTGTTTAGCAATGGTACTTCGTTCAACATCAAATTAACACAGGAATTAACACGTAACTCTATTGATGCGCCTATATTCCCTACACAGGGTTCAAACATTAAGTTTACCGTACAGGCTACGCCTCCGTATTCCATGTTTAACAACGTGAACTATAAAGTAGCTACCCCGCAGGAGCGTTACCACTTTGTAGAGTACTATAAATTCAAATACGACGCGCAATGGTTCAATAAAATTGTGGGTAAATTTGTGCTGATGAGCCAGGTAAGGTTTGGTTTCCTGGGTATGTATAATAAAGAAGTGGGCCCTTCACCGTTTGAGCGCTTTAAATTAGGCGGCGATGGTATGCAGAGCTACCAGTTTTTACAGGGTAGCGAGATCATCGGCTTAAGGGGTTACCAAAACTTCTCAATTGTGCCAGAAGGATCAAATGAAAATCAAAACACTAATACAGGTAGTACCATCTATAATAAGTACACCATGGAGCTGCGCCATCCGGTTATCGCCAGTCAATCAGCAACTATATTTTTGTTAGCATTTGCCGAAGGCGGAAACGTTTGGAACAATTTTAGCCAGTTCAATCCGTTTAACGTACGTCGCTCTGTAGGTGTGGGTGCAAGAATATTTTTACCTATATTTGGCTTGCTTGGATTAGATTATGGTTACGGATTTGATAAAATACCGGGTGCGCCTGATGCAAACAGGGGGCAGTTCCATTTTACAATTTCTCAGAGTTTATCCGGCGGATTTAATTAATTTGCACCGCGATATATGAAAAAGATAATTTTAGTAGCCTTTTTAACGTTAACTGCATTTGCAGGGGCATATGCGCAACGTGTTGCATATGTAGATTCGGATTATATATTGAAACATATGCCCGAATACGCGTCATCGCAAAAACAACTGGCCGCTTTGTCTGATCAATGGCAAAAAGAGGTTGATGGCCGTTTCCAGGAAATTGACCGTTTATATAAAGCCTACCAGGCCGACCAGGTGTTGATGACAGCTGATATGAAGAAACGCCGCGAGGCCGAAATTGTAGATAAGGAAAAAGCAGCCAAGGATTTTCAGCGTCAAAAATTCGGACCTGATGGCGAGCTTTCACAAAAAAGTACCTCATTGGTTAAACCAATTCAGGATAGAGTATCTAAAGCTGTACAGGCAGTAGCCGAAAGCAATGATTTAGATATCATTTTTGATAAAAATAGCGAGGTAATTATGCTGTACGCAAACCCAAGGTTTGATAAAAGTGCAGAGGTGATAACCAAATTAGGGCTTAAGCCCGGCGTATTAGCCAAATAAATTTAAAAGTAAAATAAACAGAACAAAACTATTATTAAAACAGGACAAGAAAAAAATGAAAAAACTATTTAAAGTTGCTTTAGTTGCAGTAGGAATGATATTTGCCGGCAACTTTGCCAATGCGCAGACCAAAATTGGCCATATTAATTTTAATGCGGTTATTGATGCTATGCCCGAAACCAAAACCGTTTCGGCCCAAATCCAGGCTTACCAGAAAACCTTTATTGATGTACTTACCAACATGAACAATGAGTACACTACAAAAGGCACTGATTTTCAAAAAAACCAGGCCACTATGACCGATGCTATACGTAGCCAAAAAGGTGCAGAGTTACAGGATATGCAAAAACGTATGTCTGATTATCAAACAGACGCTCAGCAAAAAGTTGAAGCTAAAAAGAATGAATTGGGCAAACCGCTTTTTGACAAAGCTACTGCCGCAGTACAAGCTGTTGCCAAAGAAAAAGGTTACGCTTATGTATTGGATTCATCACAAGTTAGCCTGTTGGTATCGCCAGATGCTGACGATTTGATGGCAGCTGTAAAATTAAAATTAGGTTTAAAATAATATCAACCTTTAGTCATTTATAAAAAAGCGCTCCGTACTACGGGGCGCTTTTTTTATGTTTGTATATGCACAATCAACCTATAGGTATTTTTGATTCGGGCTTTGGGGGCCTTACGGTTTTTAAATCAATCATCGGCCAGCTGCCGGGTTACGATTATCTTTACCTGGGCGATAACGCGCGCGCGCCTTATGGCAACCGCTCTTTTAAAACCATTCATGAGTATACCTGGGAGTGTGTGCAATGGATGTTTGCACAGGGTTGCCCGCTGGTAGTGCTGGCCTGCAATACAGCATCAGCTAAAGCGCTGCGTACAATTCAGCAGCAGGATTTAAAAAACGCCGACCCTACAAAACGCGTATTAGGCGTTATAAGGCCTACTGCCGAAATTATTGGTAATTACACCAAAAGTAAGGAAATAGGAGTGCTGGGCACCAAAGGAACGGTACAGTCGGGCTCATACCTTATCGAGATCCAAAATTTTTTTCCGGATGTAAAAGTTTACCAGCAGGCCTGCCCGCTCTGGGTACCGCTGATAGAGAATGGCGAGTATGATCAGCCTGGTGCCGATTATTTTGTAAAGCTATATCTTGATGAAGTGATGGCACAGTCGCCGGCAATTGATACCATTTTATTAGCCTGTACGCACTATCCCATTATTCAGGATAAAATTGAGGCCCTGTTGCCTGCCCATGTTAAAGTGATAGCCCAGGGCGATATTGTAGCCAGAAGCCTGGTCGATTACCTGCAACGCCACCCCGAAATGGAGGCCAGGCTCAGTAAAAACGGCACCAACCAGTTTTTTACTACTACAGATGATACCGCCGATTTTGATCATCACGCCTCGCTGTTTTTCTCGCAGCCGGTAAAGTCGACTTTTATTTCGGCCAATGATTTGGTTACGTGTAAGTGAGCGGTTGATTGGGTTGATTAGGTGAGTGGTTGGTGAGCCAAAATCGTAAAATACGATCGTCATTGCGAGGTACGAAGCAATCCCCGAATGCTAAACGCGATATGCAAAGTTTGATAATTGTCCTAAAGAGATTGCTTCCTGCCTCGCAATGACATATGGGCGAATCAACCCAATCAACCACTAACCAATTTAATATACCAAACTTGTCGTCTAAAATAACTCAACATTTAGTAAGTTTGCAGCTTCATCAAAAAAGCGCTTGAATTATTATATCACATATTTTATTGTTGCTATAGGGTTGTTCAGTTTTTCGGCCTTTTTTGCGTTGTTTGGTGTTTATGCTGAGCGGAAGATCTCGGCATTTATACAAGACAGGCTTGGCCCTACCGAAACGGGAAAATTCGGTTCGCTGCAAACCCTGGCCGATATTGTAAAGATGATCCAAAAAGAACTCATCATACCGGCAGCCGCAGATAAATGGCTGTTTATGCTGGCGCCCGCTGTAATATTTATAGCGGTATACATGGGCTTTGCCGCCCTGCCCTGGGGGCCTGGGCTTATTCCATCAAAGATTAATTTAGGCATCTACTATATCTTCGCCATTATCTCTATCGAAACATTGGGTATCCTGATGGCCGGATGGGGATCAAATAACAAGTATTCAATATTAGGCGCCATGCGCTCCGCCGCGCAAATCATATCTTACGAAATTCCTGCCGGATTTGCCATTATATCCGTAGTGATGATCGCTCAAACATTGGATCTGCAGGCTGTGGCCATGCAGCAAGGTGTGTTATCGCCAGAGAAAATAAAATTTGCCGGCTTTTGGGATGTAACCGCGACAGGCGGCTTCTTGAGCTGGAATATATTCCGTGCTCCGCATCTCATCATCGCTTTTGTAATTTACTTTATAGCCTCATTGGCCGAAAGTAACCGCGCGCCCTTTGATATTCCCGAAGCGGAATCAGAGCTGGTGGCGGGTTTTCATACCGAGTTTACAGGCATCCGGTTCGCGCTGGTTTTTTTGGCCGAGTATTCGATGATGTTTTTGGTGAGCATGATAGGGGTGATCCTTTTTTTAGGCGCCTGGAATACACCGTTGCCAAATATGGGCCCGGTGCATTTGGCAACATGGACAACCGGTATGTGGTGGGGCATTTTATGGGTAAGCCTAAAAACGTTAGGGTTGGTAGCCATCCAAATGTGGATCAGGTGGACACTGCCCCGTTTCCGGGTAGATCAACTGATGAACCTTTGCTGGAAAGTACTCACCCCGCTGGCATTTTTATGTGTGCTGATATCGGGTGTATGGAGAGTGTGGCTGATGTAATTTGGGGTGAAAGGTTAAAGGCGAAAGGTAAAAGGAACAAAGCAATTTCGGACATCGAAAAGTCAAAATCGGGTAAATCCCTTAATCTGATAAATCCCGGTTCAGACGATTTTTTTTAGAATTTAGAGTTTAGAATTTCAACAGTATTAGAATTTGTTAACTAAGTTAATCAACGGTTTTACAACGGCATGGAAAGGTTTAAGCCTTACCGTGAAGCACTTGTTTGCCAATAATTCTGCGCGGAGGATTACAACAGTAAGTGACAGTAACTACTTTAAACAGTTGGAAAAAGGCACCAACACCATCCAGTACCCCAAGCAGCAATTGCCGGTGCCCGAAATTGGCCGGTACCAGCTGGATGTGGAGATGGACGATTGCATTGTGTGCGATTTATGCGCCAAAGTATGCCCCGTAGATTGTATTGATATTGAAGCCATAAAAGCTACGGAAGCCATTGGCCAAACATCTGATGGCACCACCAAACGGCTTTACGCAGCTAAGTTTGATATTGATATGGCCAAATGCATGTACTGCGGCCTGTGCACCATCGTGTGCCCAACCGAGTGCATTGTAATGACCAACCAATATGATAAAACCGTTTTTGAACTGAGTGACCTGGTTTACGAATTCTCGGATATGCCACCCGAAGTTGCTGCCGAAAAACGTGCCTTGTTTGATAAGCAACAGGCCGAAAAGCAAGCCGCCAAACTGGCCGCCATGCAAAAAAAGGAGGGCGGGGCATGAGCTTAGTCCGTGTGCTGTTTTATTTCATGAGTTTTATCGCCGTGGCTTCGGCGCTGTACGCGGCATCAACCACTAATTTGGTGCGCAGCATATTTGTATTTTTTGTCACCCTGTTTGCCCTGGCCGGCCTGTACGTTTTGGCCCTGGCCGATTTTGTGGCTGTTACGCAGGTGGTGATCTATGTAGGCGGAATATTGGTACTTATATTATTTGCTTTTATGCTATCCGGTAAAGAAACGTTGGATGTTTTGCAGCAACAAAAAGGTAAATTCTTCAGCATAGGCAAATTGCCCGCAATACTACTTGCTGCCTTGTTTTTTATCGTGATGATTAACGTAGCCTTAAAGGCTGATGTAGATAACCTGGGCTGGGTAAAGGATTCTATCGCCAATAATAATACCATTACCCCAAACGCGGTGATGATTGATAACATAGGCGTTAACTTAATGACGCGCTACCTGCTGCCCTTTGAGGCCATATCTGTTTTATTGCTGATGGCGTTAGTTGGCGCGGCCCACCTTTCACGTAAGGAGGCCGAGGCATGATTACCTTAACCGACTTTTTGATTGTGAGTGTAATGCTGTTTTGCGTTGGCCTGTACATGATCGTATCCAAACGCAACGCTATCCAGATATTGATCGGCATCGAACTGATATTAAATGCCGCCATATTAAACCTTGTTGTTTTTGGCAAACACGACGCAGCCAACAACAGCGGGCAAATTTTCGCGCTGTTTGCCATTGTCTTGGCAGCCGCCACAACCGCCGTAGCGCTGGCTATTATTTTGAACGTGTATAGGAAGTATAAAACTATTGATCCGGGTAAGATTAATAATTTGAGGGATTGATGATGAGAAAGTATTTAGCGGCTGTCAACGTAGAGACTTACGAAGTTTTTAAAACTTCGTAAGTCTGGATTTTAACATAAACAATAAAGAGATCGTCATTGCGAGGTACGAAGCAATCTCTTTAGGACAAGTCGCCACTTTGCAGGCGGAACTGCAAGTTGGGGATTGCTTCGTACCTCGCAATGACGCTTAAAAAACTATTAAAATATACGCCTAAGGCAACGACAGTTTGAACAACGAAATATCCCATACCGACACCACCCTCATCGCCTGCACCCTTGCAGCTGTAGCATCGCCGCTGCTTGCTGCTTTGGTAAACTTTTGCCTGCCGGTAAAAAGTAAGGTTGCGGGTTGGGCATCTGCCGTGGCTATTTTGTTAAGTTGTGTTTTGGCAGCCAAAGTATTTGCCGGGGTATGGAATAATCCGCAGATTCACGTAAAACAGGTTTGGTTTACTATTGGCGATACCAAAGTTTATGCGGGCCTTCTGCTCAATAACCTATCGGCATTGATGCTGTTGCTGGTGTCGGTTATTGCATTGCCGGTGCATATTTACTCTACGGCGTATATGAATCATGATGACAGGTATAGCCGCTACTTTACCTACCTCAGCTTCTTCTGTTTCAGCATGCTGGCTTTGGTAGTGGTGGATAACCTGGTGCTGTTTTACGCTTTCTGGGAACTGGTGGGCTTTTCATCGTACCTTTTAATCGGTTTTTGGTTTACAAAAGATAAAGCGGTACAGGCCAATAAAAAAGCCTTTATCATGAATAGGATAGGTGATATTGGCTTGCTAAGCGCAATAATTATCCTGTTTGTCATGTATGGCACTTTTGATATCAATGCGTTATTTGGGCATGAGGGGATGCTCAGTATTTCTGCCATAAGGGATGGGCAATGGGCTATACAGCCCGATTTGCTGCCAACGTCTTACGGGTCAATATGGCTATCCGGTGGGGCTTCTGGCTCACTACCCGCCATCTGGCAATACATCGCCGTCGCAGGTATCGTTTTAGCAGTTGCTGCTAAATCGGCACAGTTCCCGTTACATACCTGGCTGCCCGACGCTATGGAAGGGCCAACATCGGTATCTGCGTTAATACACGCTGCTACTATGGTGGCCGCCGGGGTGTTCCTGTTAGGCAGGGTTTACCCAATATTTACCCAAACAGAGCTTACCATACTCGCCTGCATTGGCTGTTTTACTGCTTTTATGGCGGCCACTATCGCGCTTACGCAAAATGATTTAAAACGGGTGCTTGCATATTCTACCATATCGCAATTAGGTTTTATGGTTTTGGGTATGGGGGTAGGTGCTTACTCATCGTCGCTGTTTCATTTGGCTACGCATGCGTTTTTTAAGTGTTTACTTTTCCTGGTGGCCGGTATCGTGATCCATGAAATGCAGCATGTTAAGGATGATAACAACCTCGATATTGATCCGCAGGATATTTCGTTAATGGGTGGCCTGCGTAAAAAATTGACGCTAACTTTCGTCGTCGCCCTTATTGGTGGTTTGGCGTTGATAGGTTTGCCGCTTACATCGGGCTATCTATCTAAAGATGGTATCCTGATCCAGGCTTTTGAATGGAGCGATGGTAAAGCTGCCTGGTTTAAGATAATCCCTGTCATGGCGTTATTAACCAGCTGGCTTACGGCTTTCTATGTGGCCCGGCTGATCTTCAAAGTTTTCTTTGGCGAATTCAGGCTGAACAAAATCTACCCGAACTTAAAGTTTCATATGGCAGATGGTGGCTGGCAATACAAACTGCCTTTGGTATTATTGGCGCTTTGCTGCTTCTTTCCGTTGTTTTCGTTTACCCCGTTTTCTTACCAACAAAGCTGGTTATTTCAAGGAACCAATATTTCGCCGATCAGCAAAATCGAAAGCATTTATCACCTTATCATCCCGGCGTTGGTAAATATTTTCAGCCTACTGGTCATTTACGCTGCTTATGCCATCTATGTAAAACAAAGCAGTTTTTCATTCCCGCAAACCGGGTTTTTATACAGTTTATCCTACAACCAATGGTACTTCGATAAAATATACAAGCGCCTATTTGTAAAACCCGTATTAGGGCTGGGCAAGCTCATGTACTGGTTTGATAAAAATATTATTGATGGATTTATCCATCTGCTTGCCACTATGAGCAGATGCGTTGCCGGTTTTGCCGCCTGGGCTGATAAATATATCGTCGATGGATTTTTGCACCTGATGGCGGCCATTGTCCAAAGTATTGGCAATTTTGCACGTAAATTCCAGGGGGGTAAAGTGCAATATTATTTGTTTAGTATGCTGGCCATTGTGCTGCTGATGTTTATTTTAAAAATACTGATATAAACCTGATGAATATATTAACGCTACTCATATTTATACCTGTACTGTTCGGCATTATTATTATGCTGCTGCCGTCAAGCATGCGCAACAGCTTTAAATATATTACCCTTGGCGCTACTTTGATGCAACTGGGCATCAGCATCTGGATGTATATCAATTTTAAAACCGGGGCAAACTACGGAGGCATTAACCACGAAGAGCAATTTCAGTTTGTGCAAAAACTGCCATGGATAAGCCTTAACCTGGGAAGCCTGGGCAAAATGCAGATTGATTATTTCGTAGGGATAGATGGCATTTCCATCACCTTACTGGTGATGACGTCGCTGGTATTGGTAATAGCCACCCTGGCCTGCTGGGAAATCAAGAGCAACCTTAAAGGTTTTTTCCTGTTGTTTTTATTGCTGGATATGGCCGTTATCGGCGTGTTTTGCGCGCTGGATTTCTTCCTGTTTTATATGTTTTATGAGTTGATGCTGTTGCCGCTGTACTTCCTGATCGGGATGTGGGGTGGTGCAAGGCGCGAGTATGCTTCCATCAAGTTCTTTTTGTACACCCTTTTTGGTTCGGTATTTATGTTATTGGTGATGGTGGGTTTGTACCTCTCGGTTACCGATCCGGCCACCGGTAATCATACTTTTAACATGGTGCAGATGATGAACCCGGCCAACTTCAATGCCGGGTCGGTGTTTTCCCTGGCAGGCCACCAAACCATATTAGGCATGCCTGCGCGTACCGTGGGTTTTGTGGTATTATTTATCGCCTTTGCTATTAAAGTGCCTGTAGTGCCCTTGCATACATGGCTACCCGACGCGCACGTAGAGGCACCTACACCGGTATCTATTATCCTTGCCGGTATCCTGTTAAAAATTGGCGGCTACGGTATTATCCGCATCTGTATAGGCATCTTCCCCGAAGTAGCTACCGCGCATGCCTTTTGGTTGGGCCTGTTAGGAGTTATCTCCATTTTATACGGCGCCTTCAACGCGCTTGCACAACGCGATCTGAAACGGATGATCGCTTATTCCTCAGTATCGCATATGGGTTTTGTACTGCTGGGCATTGCATCGCAGACTGCCGAGGGCGTAAGCGGAGCAGTAATGCAGATGGTGAGCCACGGCTTTTTATCAACCATGCTGTTTTTCCTGGTAGGGGTTATCTACAATCGGGTGCACGACAGGGATATTTACCATTTCCGTGGCCTGGCTACCCTGATGCCAAAATATACGGCCTTTGTCATGATCGCCTTTTTTGCCTCGTTGGGCTTGCCGGGCTTTTCGGCATTTGTGGCCGAGGCGTTTACATTAGCCGGTGTATTTAAATCGCATACAGAAAATGGTTTGTTACCCTATTGGATGGCCGTTTTTGGAACGCTGGGCATACTGTTTGGCGCGGCCTACTTTTTATGGACACTGCAGCGCATGTTCTTCGGTAAAGAATCATTAAAAGGTGGTGCCGTTTGGAAAATAGCGCTGACAGATTTAAACATGCGCGAGAAACTTACCCTTGCGCCACTGGCCATCATCGCCCTGGCATTGGGTATAATGCCATCATTGGTTTTTGATAAGATCAACGATTCGGTATTAGCTTTTATACAATTTTTACACACCAAATAATTGATAGTGTACCAGCATAAATTCTTTTATGGAAAAATGCATACCGCTGCATCTTTAGTTTACCCAACGCCCTTTGAGGCTGATGGGGGAAAACTAAAAGCAAGTATCCATTTAACCGAAGACGTTATGTTCAAAAAACTATCAACCGCTATTTTTTTATTTATAGCTATTGCCTCCAAAGCCGACGAAGGGCAAAAAATTGCCTCGAAAGTTCAAAAAGTTACCGTGTTTTTAAGCGGTGCGCAGGTAAGCCGTACCGCGCAGGTAAATATTAGCGCGGGCACATCTACCCTGGTATTCAATAACCTATCGGCAGATATGGATGTGCAAAGCCTGCAGGTGAGCGCCGGGGGCAATTTTACTATCCTATCGGTTAAGCACGAACTTGATTTTTTAAACGAAGAACTAAAGCAAAAACAAATTACCGACCTGCAGGCCCAGCAAAAACTTATCAGGGATAAAATATCCCTACAAAACAGCCTGCTCCCTATTTACCAGGAAGAGGCCGATATGCTATCAAAAAACCAGGTTGGCAGCGGAGAAAAAAATGGGCTCGACATTATAAAACTCAAACAGGCGCTTGATTTTCAAACAGCCCGCCTAACCGAGATCAAACAAAAACAACAAGCCGTGGCCGACCAGGTTGCACTGCTAAACCTCGAGCTTCAAAAATATGATAAGCAAATTGTAGATATTGTTAAAGGCCGCCGCAGCACTACCAGTAATGTGTTGGTTACGGTATCGTCTAAAACCGATCTGCAGTCTGCATTTACCATCAACTATGTGGTGCATACCGCCAGCTGGTACCCGGTTTATGATATCAGGGCCAAAAATGTAAACAGCCCCATCAGCATTACCTACAAAGCTAATGTATCGCAGCAAAGCGGCGAGGAATGGAAGAACATAAAAATCACCCTGTCAACAGGCAACCCAACCGTAAGCGGCAGTAAGCCCGAGCTTACCCCGGATTATTTAAATTTTGGCATGTATTATTCAGGAGCTGCCGGCAGCATCACCAAAGTTACGGGCAAAGTTGTTGCACAGGAGGACGGGCAGCCCTTGTCTGGCGTATCTATCAGGATAAAAGGTTCTTCCATAGGCACTGTAAGCGATAAGGATGGTAATTACGATATCCAGGTACCCGGAGGTAACCCAACCATAACTTATAGCTACATTGGTTATGAAACGATGGAGCGGCAGGCTAATGCTGCAGTAATAAGTGTAGCGCTCAAGCCATCAGCTCGGGCTTTAAATGAGGTTGTTGTGGTGGGTTACAGCAGTACATCAGACGCTCTTGAAGGTCGGGTTTCCGGAGCGAGTGTTATACCCGGATCAAGTGATAAAATAAAGATCAGGGGAATTTCAAGTTTAGGCTACTCCACTACACCGATAGAAGTTCAAAAAATCGAAAACCAAACCAACGTAGAGTTTGCCATTGCCAACCCCTACACCGTACCAACCGACGGCAAGCAGTATATGGTAGAGATTGGCCAGTTTGACCTGGAAGCCAGCTACCAGTATTACGTAGCGCCCAAAATAAGCACAGATGTGTTTTTAACCGCCCAGCTTGCCAACTGGAACAAATACAATTTCCTATCCGGTGAAGCCAGTTTGTTTTTTGAGGGAACGTTTATCGGCAAGTCGCTGATTAATACACAGGCCACTACCGATACGTTGAATTTATCCTTAGGGAACGATAAAAATATAGTGGTTACCCGTACCCTGCAAAAAGAATTGGCAGGCAGGCAGGTATTTGGATCTAACAAAAAAGAGACCCGCAACTGGCTCATTGAAGCTAAAAACCGCAAAAGCCAGCCGGTTAGTTTATTGGTAGAAGACCAGGTGCCCGTTTCGCAAAATACCGATATACAGGTAGATGTGCAGGAAATATCGGGTGCAAAATTGGATGCCCATACGGGCAAACTTTCATGGAATTTCGTGTTAAATTCGCAGGATGATAAAAAGGTGCTGTTAAAGTACCAGGTTAAATATCCCAAGGATCAATCAGTAATAGTTCAATAATATAAATGCATCAACTGCTCATCAACATATCCGAACAGCTAACCCAGGTAATTGCCAGCCTGCACTATTTTATGCCCGAAGCATACCTGGGTTTGCTGTTTGTGTTTGTGATGATAACCGATTTGCTGTTTGGTAAAGCATCTGCCATTTATTGCCGCATGGTAGCTGTAATAGGTTTGCTGCTGATTGTATTTGCCGATTTAAAGCAATTTGGGTTGATATTGGACGGGCCACACCTGTTGTTTAGCCAAATGATGCTCCTTAGCCGGAGCGGACTGTGGTTTAAAGTAATCATCGATTTGCTTGCCTTTATCCTGCTGTTGTATTTTACGTGGGACGAGAAACTGAAACGCCACCAAAAAGGCTTATCAGATTTATATACCATCACCATCGCTTCCATATTCGGCCTGCATTTAATGGTAATGGCGGTAAACCTGCTGTCTATTTACCTGGCTATCGAGATGGTTTCTATCGCATCGTATCTGATGGTAGCTTACCGGAGCGAGAACGCCTTTAGTACCGAGGCGGGCTTAAAGTATGTATTGTTTGGGGCAGCATCATCGGCCATTATGCTTTATGGTATGTCGTTGTTGTATGCGTTCAGTGGCTCGCTGGATATTTTGCAGCACAATACCGTTATGGAACTTTTAAAGGTTAATCACCTCAGCTCGGCCTTTGCTATTGTGCTGGTGTTGGTGGGCCTCGGGTTTAAGCTGTCATTTGTTCCCGTTCATTTTTGGGTGCCCGATGTGTACCAGGGCGCGGCAACGCCGGTTACAGCATACCTGTCAACTTTACCCAAAATTGCCGCGTTTGCTTTATTGGTCAACCTTTTACCTCCTTTTATGCTATTGGGTACCAATACTGGGTTCGATCTGGTTATTGTGCTGTCAGCGGCGGGTATTATCAGCATGATAGCGGGGAACTTTGCCGCGGTATTGCAAAGCAATATTAAACGGATGCTGGCTTACTCCAGCATTGGCCATACCGGTTTCGCGCTGATGGCAGTGGTGGTGCTTAACCAGCAAGGAATATCGGCTTTAACTTATTACCTGTTGGTTTATGGATTGGCCAATATTGGCGCATTGGTGCTGGCAACTTATTTTACCAATGTAATGGGCGCCGAAAACCTGGACGACTATAAAGGCCTTGGTTTAAAGTACCCTGTTGCCGGTGTTTGTTTCACTATTATATTAATATCGCTTACAGGTTTGCCGGTGAGTGCCGGTTTTACAGGTAAGGTGTTTGTGTTTTCGGCAGTGTACGGGCTATATCAGCAAAATCATAGCATCTGGCTGATGCTGATGATGGCTACCGGGGCTTTAACAACAGTAGTAAGCTTGTTTTACTACATTAAAATTCCACTTAATTTATTCCTTAAAAGGTCAGAAAATCAGGATATTGAATATAAAAAATCTTATAATCTGCTCATTTTAGTTGTAATTATAAGTTTTGTGTTGGTTTTGCTGGGAGTTTTCCCGGATTTTGTTTTAAAATACCTGTAAAAGTAATTTTTTATTACCTATTTAATATAAAGTTAACATAATCTTCTTTTTATCGATAGAAAAGTATTAATTTAGGCTGTTTTTTAACAAGTTTAAAATTAAATGAAGCGGTATATTCCTTTTCTAATTATACTTATAATTCTTACGCTTACTTTTTTGTTTCCATCAGTCGAGTTCAAAAACTCCGGCAATCCCAATTTTAATACCGGGGATATTGCCTGGATGCTGATGTCGACCGCCCTTGTTTTGATCATGACGCCCGGCCTGGCTTTCTTTTACGGGGGGATGGTCAACAAAAAAAACGTGATCTCTACCATGCTGCAAAGCATTGTTTGTATGGTTATCATCACGGTACTTTGGGGCATTTTTGGTTTTAGCCTGGCCTTTGGCGAAAGTTTTCATGGTATTATAGGCAACCCTGCTACCTATTTTATGATGAAGGGGATGCTGGGTAACGCCACCTGGAAGGCTGCACCAACCATACCTTTGTTATTGTTTGCCATGTACCAGTTAAAATTCGCCATTATTACCCCGGCGCTGATTACCGGTGCATTTGCCGAGCGGATCCGTTTTAACTCGTACATTATTTTTTTGGTATTGTTCTCCATCTTAATATTCTCGCCGCTGGCGCATTGCACCTGGCATCCCGATGGAATACTGGCCAAACTGGGCGTGCTTGACTTTGCTGGCGGTACGGTAGTCCACATGTCGGCCGGATGGGCCGCCCTGGCTTCTGCATTATATTTAAAACGCCGCAATGAGGCCAATCATTCGCCTGCCCGTATTACTTATGTAATGATAGGCACCGGGCTTTTATGGTTTGGCTGGTTTGGTTTTAATGCCGGTTCGGCCTTTGGTGCCAATGCTTTGGCAGTAACCGCTTTAGCAACCAGCACAACAGCTTCGGCTGCGGGTGGTATTACCTGGATATTTTTTGATATGCTGCTTGGCCGCAAGCCATCTGCTATGGGTACCTGTATAGGAGCGGTAGTAGGCCTTGTGGCCATTACACCGGCTGCAGGTTATGTAACTGTTCCCCATTCGCTGGCTATCGGTATTATATCGGCCGTAATCAGTAACCTGGTTGTGGAGTGGCGTACACGCACTACCATTGATGATACACTTGATGTATTCCCTTGCCATGGGGTAGGTGGTATGGTGGGTATGCTGCTAACCGGTGTTTTTGCCAATCAGCACGTAAATGCTGCAAATACTACCGGCAACGGCCTTTTCTTTGGCGAAACGCACTTGTTTTTGGTGCAGCTTTTAGCACTGGTAGGCGTATCTGTCTTCGCGTTTTTCGGATCGTTGTTATTACTTAAAATAACAGATATGATCTCGCCTCTCCGGGTATCTGCCGAGGATGAAATTGTGGGGCTGGATATCAGCCAGCACGGCGAAAAACTTTAATCTTGAATTTCAAACCAAATCTATAAACCCGAAAGTCCGGCTGAGAAGCCGGATTTTTTTTATTTAGTGGCGGCGAGGGAGTCAAGAGTCAAGACACAGGGGGCGATGATTGCCGCGTAGTCATAAAAATATTATGTTATTAAACGTATTGACAATACACTTGTCTATAAGGTGGTGTTAATACGTGTTTTTGTCTTAACTCTTGATTCTTAGCTCTTGACTCAATTTTAAAAATATGTTTTCAGATAATCAATTAGGAATGTTTACAACGGCTCATCAAAATATGCTACCTTTTGATGGTGAGGTTTATCTGTATCCCAATTTTTATGAAGAGGAGGGTAGTCTCGATATCTTTGAACAGCTAAAACACAGCATCCTTTGGAAGCAGGACAAGATGAAGATCTATGGTAAAATGGTCAACTTCCCGCGGCTTACTTCCTGGTATGCCGATGGCGACCAGGAATACACCTACTCCGGCGTAGTAAATACACCCATTCCATTTACGCCATTGTTAAGGCAGATAAAGGAGGCTGCTGAGCAACAATGCGGTAAACAATTTAACTCGGCCCTGCTTAACTACTACCGCCATGGCGGCGACAGTATGGGCTGGCACAGCGACGATGAAGAAGAATTGAGCGGCAATCCTGTTATAGCCTCGGCATCGTTTGGTGCTACCCGCACTTTCCAATTTAAACACAAGCAACAAAAGAGCGCTAAAGTTTCTATCGCCCTTAATAATGGCAGCTTGCTTATAATGCAGGGCGCTACGCAGCATAACTGGCTGCACCAGGTACCCAAAACCGCCAAACAGCCGGGGCCCAGGATCAATATAACTTTCAGGGATATTAAGTATTAGATGTGCAGATTACAGATGTTGTATGAACTCGAATTAAACGAATTTTTAGAATTTCTGGAATTTGCTGTTAGAATTCTGTTAATCCATTAATTCGATGAATTCAGAAAATAATTGGCAGGCAAAAAGCATCTGCACATCTGAAATCTGTAATCTGCACATCTGTATTGCTTTTCAATCATTGCAACATCAGGGATTAAGTAATAACTTAGTTTATCTGAATCCACCTGCCATATGAAAAAAATTATTGTGTTTATCCCGCTTTTAGCGCTGGCTTTTAATGTAAAGGCTCAAACTGTTTTACTAACTGATAGCGGGACTTTCTTCCTGCATAAATTTGCGCAGCATATTGGTAAAGAAACTTATTGGGTAACTAAATATAAGGACTCCATTAAGTATGCCGTCGATTTTAAGTTTGTCGACCGGGGTTCCCCTGTGCCGTTGAAAGCCAGTTTAAAGTTAACTGCTACAGGTAACCCGCTCGAACTGGTTGTAAAAGGGAAAACATCCAGGTTTTCGACAATTGACGATTCGGTAAGGGTTTTAAATGACGGTGTTGTATTTAAGGTTGATGAAAAACTTACCAGCTATAAAACGCATCAGCGCCTTAGCTTTCCTGTGGCAGGTTACTCACCTACATTGGTACAACAAGCAATGCTGCAATACTGGAAAAAGAATAAGCAGCCGGAAACTATGAAAACCCTGCCCTTTGGCTCGGTACAAATAAAGAAAGACGGTACAGATCAATTGACTTTTAACGGTAAGCAATTGCTGCTTGAGAGATATACCGTAAGCGGCCTGGTTTGGGGCAACGAACTGATTTGGGCGGATGCCGGCGGTAAACTCATTTGCCTCATCACCAATGATGCCGAAGGCGACAAACTGGAGTCGGTGCGTAAAGAATATGAGAGCCTGTTGCCCGAACTGATTAGCAAAGCGGCGGTTTACGGTATGCAGATCTTCGCTAAGGCAGCAGCGCCTACGGGGGGGGTTAATAAGGTGATTGCCATTACCGGGGGGAACCTGGTTGATGTAAATACCGGCACCAGTATGCCCAACGCAGTAGTATTGATAGAAGATGGCCTGATAAAAATGACAGGTAAAGCGGGCAGTGTTAAAATACCTGCCGGCGCCAAAGTAATAAACGCCAACGGTAAAAGTATTTTACCTGGCTTATGGGATATGCATTCGCATTTTGAACAGGCAGAGTGGGGCCCGGCCTACCTGGCAGCCGGTGTAACAACGGTTAGGGACTGCGGCAACGAATTTGAATATATTAATGCTATAAAAAGTGCCATAGATGGCGGCAAAGGTGTTGGGCCAAATATCCTGAAAGCAGGTATTATTGACGGCAAGGGTCCAATGTCGCTGGGTATTATACAGGCAGATACAAAGGAAGAAGCCATAAAAGCGGTTGACCGTTATAAAGAAAATGGATTTGCGCAGATAAAAATTTACAGCTCGGTAAAACCTTCAATAGTAAAGGCTATTTGCGATGAAGCCCATAAAGTGGGCTTAACAGTAACCGGCCACATCCCTAACGGAATGACCTTGCAGCAGGGGGTAGACTCGGGGATGAACATGGTAAACCACGAGCAATATGTTTACGCCATTTTAAAAAGAAATAAAGACAGATCTGTAGATTTTGATGATTCGGTAAGCGTGGCGGCAATCAAATTTATTAAAGACCATCATGTGGTGATAGACCCCACTTTGGGTGTTTTTGAACTTGCCTTTCGAAATGTAAAAGATAGCATCACAAACCTGGAGCCGGCATACAACACATTACCGCCCCCATTGCAAACGCTGTTTAAAAACATGGGGATGGAGCCGGCCAATGCGACAAAATTTCGGCCTGTGATGCAAGGCATGGTTACATCTGTAAAAAAACTGTATGATGCAGGCGTTATCATTGTGGCGGGTACCGATATGGGTTTCCCTGGTTATAGTTTGGACAGGGAACTGGAGCTGTATGTATCGGCAGGTTTAACACCCGCCCAGGCCATCAAAACGGCTACCCTTACACCGGCTCAGGCCATGGGCATTGATAAACAAACAGGCTCAATTGAAGCGGGCAAACAGGCAGATATTATACTGGTAGATGGCGATCCTTTAAAAAATATCAGCGATATCCGCAAAGTATCGGTTGTGATTAAAGCCGGCAGGGTTTATGACCCGGTGGCTTTACATAGGATGGTAGGTTTTTCGAGGTAGGGGTTCAGATGTGCAGATTTCAGATATGCAGATTTCAGATGTTGTCTGAACCGGAATTTGTGGAATGACCAGAATTTGAAGCTCACTCTGTTAATTCCGGTTTGAAAATATTTGATAGGAAAAAGCATCTGCACATCTGAAATTTGAAATCTGCACATCTATAATCTGCACATCAAAAAAACAGACATTTTTCCTATTTTTACCTTGTGCAAAAAGAAGAACTTACAACATTATGGCGGCCGGTTGGGCCAAGGGAATTAAAGCTGATAGAAGAGTCGGGTTTTAAACGCTTCCCTAAACGATTGGCGCAACAACCCATCTTTTACCCGGTGCTGAATGAAGCTTACGCTATTCAGATAGCAAGGGATTGGAATGTGCCTGCGTCAGGTTCGGGTTTTGTAACTAAGTTTAGTTTACCTGCCGCATTCCTGGCAAAATATAATGTTGAAAATGTTGGAGGCCCAATCCATAACGAATTATGGGTGCCGGCCGAAGAGCTGGAAGAATTTAACGATCATATTGTAGGGTTGATTGAGGTCACGCAATCATTTTACCCTGCTGAAAAAGAGTGATTCTGACGAATAATCAGCCAAAAACACCTGCACATCTGTAATCTAAAATCTGCACATCTAAAAAGATGTTTAAACTACTATTTAATGACAAATGATTTTATAAAGAGTCCATTATAAATGATACCTTTGCAGCCTCATTCCGAATCATGAGCGATCAGATTAAACATGAATGCGGTGTGGCATTTATCCGCTTATTAAAGCCACTATCTTTTTATCAGAAAAAGTACGGAACTGCGCTGTACGGACTGAACAAGCTTTACCTTTTAATGGAGAAACAACATAACCGCGGCCAGGATGGCGCAGGTGTTGCTACCATTAAATTAGATATTGCCCCGGGCAAGCGGTACATCAGTCGTCACCGGTCAATGGCTTCAAACGCCGTTGCTGATATTTTTGAATACATCCAGAAGAAATTCGCGGAGATTCAGAAAGAAACCCCCGAAAAAATGTTGGATGCCGAATGGCTCAAAGAACATGTAAGCTTTACCGGCGAGGTTTTATTAGGGCACCTGCGTTATGGTACCCATGGTAAAAACTCTATCGAAAGCTGCCATCCGTTCCTGCGCCAAAACAACTGGCAAACCAGGAACCTGGTTATTGCAGGCAACTTTAACATGACCAATGTTGATGAGCTTTTGCAGCAACTTTACGACCTGGGGCAGCATCCAAAGGAACAAGCCGATACCATTACAGTGCTCGAAAAAATGGGCCACTTTATTGATACCGAAAACCAGGGCTTGTTTGACCAATACAAACGCGAAGGATTAGACGATAACGTGGAGATTAGCAAACTGATTGCTAATGACATGGACGTTGCCAAAATTTTAACAAAATCGGCCAAAAACTGGGATGGTGGTTATACCATAGCCGGTATACTAGGCCATGGCGATGCCTTTGTAATGCGCGACCCGGTTGGCATTCGCCCGGCATTTTATTACTACAACGATGAAATTGTTGTAGCAGCATCAGAACGCCCTGCTATCCAAACCGCATTTAACGTGCCTATGGAGGAGATCAGGGAGATTAAACCTGGCCACGCGCTTATTGTTAAAAAGAACGGGAAGATAACCGAGACTATGTTTAGTGAGCCTAAAGAGAAGAAATCCTGCTCGTTTGAGCGTATTTACTTTTCGCGTGGCAGCGATGCATCTATCTACCGTGAGCGTAAACAATTAGGCAGGCTGCTTTGCCCGCAAATATTGGACGCTGTTAACAATGATATCAAAAATACCGTGTTCTCCTACATCCCCAATACTGCCGAAGTTGCCTTTTATGGCATGGTTGAGGGCGTGCACAAATACGTAAAAAAATACCAGCGCGACAAGCTACTGAGCCGCGAGGATAAAATTAGCGACGAAGAGCTTACCGAAATACTGGCAATGGCCCCAAGGGTTGAAAAAATTGCTATTAAAGATGTTAAGCTGCGCACCTTTATTACCCAGGATGCCGACCGCAGCGAAATGGTTGCCCACGTTTATGACACCACTTATGGTTTAATAAAACGTAACACCGATACCCTTGTTGTTCTGGACGACTCGATTGTTCGCGGTACTACACTTAAACAAAGTATCCTGAAGATATTGGACAGGCTTGGCCCAACCAAGGTTGTAGTGGTATCATCGGCGCCGCAAATCCGTTACCCGGATTGTTATGGTATAGATATGTCGCGCATGGGCGAGTTTGTTGCTTTTGAAGCAGCCATCAGCCTGTTAAAGGAAATGGACAGGGAAGATGTGATCCTTGACGTTTACCAGAAATGTAAAGACAGCATTAAGTTGCCGAAAGAAAAAGTACAGAACCACGTAAAGGCGATATACGAACTATTTACCGATCAGCAGGTATCTGACCGTATAGCGCAGATCATTACTCCTAAAGAAATAAAATGCGAAGTGAAAGTTATCTATCAAACTTTAGATAACCTGCATATTGCCTGCCCCGACCATACCGGCGACTGGTACTTTAGCGGCGATTATCCAACCCCAGGCGGCAATAAAGTTGTTAACCGCGCCTTTGTTAACTGGATGGAAGGTAAAAACCAAAGGGCTTATATGTAAGAGCAGCCCCCGGCCCCCTGAAGGGGGAGGAAAAATATAATAGAGGCGATAAGTTTATACTTGTCGCCTTTTTTTGTGTTTTTTTGAAGGTTTTTGTGCTTTTTTGTATCAAAAGTGAAACGCGGTTATCCTGAATTGTAGAATTTCGCGGAATTATGGTAGGGGGAATGAGAAACCGGCGAAAGACTTGCGAAGTTTTTAAAACTTGGCAAGTCTGGGGTTTTACTGTGACATTTTTTTCAGAACCCGGAAAATTTGGATATTGGCTAAGGTGCTGAAAATGAGAGTTTATAGTGTTCCGCTCCCGCTTTTGCTAAAGTCGTAAGTCATTGATTATCAGCGATAAATTGTTCCGGGGCGTTCCGGGTGTACCAGGCGTTCCAACGGAACGCTTTGCAAATCAAAAAACTCCCCCTTTAGGGGGCTGGGGGGGGGCTTCACGACCCTGGCGGTGCCGCGAAAACAAAGTGGGTAACCAACTTATCAATCAATACCAGCGAGGCTATTATAAGCGCTATGCCGGCCACTTCGTTGAGGCGGTGGATGAGTTTAACCGATATTTTATCGCGCAGCTTATCTGCGTAAAAGGCTTTAGTGGTATCCATGCCAAACTGCACAATAAGGATAGTTAAAAACATAACGGCTATGTGGAATGAGCGGTGGGGGGTGCCAACCAGGAAAGTAGTACTGGCGGCGCCGATAACAACTGTCCAGTGGAATAATAGGGTGGGGTTAAAGATGCACATCAAAAAGCCCTTTAAAAAGTAGCCTGCGCGGTTGATGCCGGTTGGTACTTTATTGTCGTAGTTTACTTCGGCCTTTTTAAACAAATAGTATAAACCAAGGGTAAACAATATTACGGCGCCAACAACGCCTGCAATCAGTTTAGTATGATCAGATACATCTATATATTGCGAACCGAAAAGTAAGGCGCCAACAAATACTACATCGCTGGTAACAACACCGAGGGCAAGGGCTACACCCGCATGAAAACCTTTTTCGATGCTGGTTTTAATAAGAGCAAAAAAGACCGGGCCAGTAATAACCGTCAACACCAATCCAAACCCAATTCCCGAAATAATGGCTTTTATCATTAAGTTAGGCTTTGTTCATTTTTGAACAATGCGAATATGCAATTTTATCTCATAAACAACGAAACTTAAAATTGTGATTTATTTTAATTTAAAATAGTATGACCAGTTTTACAAAAAATCAATTATGTTTAACGATTCAAAATCTATTCTGTATAACCTAATTTAAAAATGGAACAAAACAATGCTAAAAGTTACAGTTCGGCTCTTTATACGCTTATAACTGTATTTTTCTTTTGGGGCTTTTTAGCTGCCTCCAACGGTGTATTCATACCTTTTTGTAAAGAACACTTTCATTTAACCCAATTTGAATCGCAGTTGATTGATTTTACATTTTATGGTGGTTACTTCATAGGTTCGTTGATCCTGTACTTTGCTTCATCTTTCAGCAAAGTTGATATCATGAATAAAATGGGGTATAAAAATGGTATCATATTAGGCCTGGTAATTTCTGCGATTGGCGCAATCGGCATGATTCCGGCTATTGCATCGGGATCATTTGGTTTAATATTAACGGTGTTTTTTATTATAGCGGTTGGTTTTTCGTTACAGCAAACTGCTGCCAATCCTTTTGTAGTTGCTTTGGGGCCGCCCGAAACAGGTTCAAACCGGTTAAATTTTGCAGGTAGTATTAATAACATTGGTGGTTTATTAGGCCCCGTAGTAGTGGGTATTATTTTATTTGGCTCGGCAGCGGCCAAAATAGAGGCAAAGAATGTACAAATTTCTTCTGTGAACAACCTTTACTACATGCTTGCCGGTTTATTTATTGCTGTAGCTATCTTCTTTTGGTTTTCAAATTTGCCAAAGGTTACCAGCGATGAAAAAATTGAGGCAAGCCCCAAGGCAAATACACCGCTTTTAATTATGTTTTTGGCATTCTGTTTAATTTTAGCCGCCGATCCGTTGAGTGCCTATCTTAATAAGCTGCTATCTTCAGATTATATAAAAAGCCAGTATTTTGTGTATGCTTCATTGGCTATTATTGTATTGACGTTGGTGGGGACTATTTTTGCCGCTAAACAAAGTAAAGAGGGCTGGGGCGCTATGCAGTATCCGCAATTGATTTTGGGTATGCTGGCTATATTTACTTATGTAGGTACCGAGGTTACTATTCAAAGCAATATGGGATCGTTATTAAAAACGCCTGAGTTTGGATCGTTCAAAGAATCGGACATCGCGCCTTATATTTCATTGTACTGGGGTAGCTTAATGATCGGCCGTTTCGCCGGCGCGATAGGCGCGTTTAACCTTTCTAAAACGGTTAAATATGTGTTAACAGTTCTTATTCCTTTTATAGCATTTGGTATAGTACTATTAGTAAATGCCGCCACTGGTGTAAATGTGAGCAACCTGTATGGTTATGCGGCTTGTGTAGCCATCTTGATTGTTGCCTTCTTTATCGGTCAGCAAAAACCTACACGTACTCTGTCTGTATTAGGTTTATTAGGCGTTGCATTTATGCTGGTTGGGTTATTTACAACGGGTAAAGTTGCAACATTCTCTTTCATCAGCGGTGGGTTGTGCTGCTCTATCATGTGGCCTTCCATATTCTCTTTAGCTATTACCGGCTTAGGAAAATACACCAGTCAGGGATCTGCATTCCTGATCATGATGATTTTAGGTGGCTCTATTATCCCTCCGCTACAAGGCAAAGTAGCTGATGGCGCAGGTAACGTTATACCGGGCATGAGCGGTATTCACTTCTCCTATATTGTTCCTGTGTTGGGCTTTGCTTACCTTGCTTATTTTGCCTGGAAAGTGAGCCGCGAACTGCGTAGCCAGGGTATCGACCTTGACCATGTTGAGGTTGCAGCAGGCCACTAATTTTTAACCCGTCATTTTTTCATTGGGTCATTAAGTCATTTTCACTGATTTAATGACCCAATGGCGTTAATGACAAAATGATTTAATTTATGAAACCAAGTTTCGATTCGATATTCATGAACCTGGCAACCGATCTGGCTAAGCGTTCACACTGCGTTAAAGCCCACGTGGGCGCTGTTTTAACCCGTGATACCCGTATTATATCCATAGGCTACAATGGCCCGCCTGCGGGTACGCATAACTGCGACGAGGAATGGCCGGAACAAGGCTGTGCACGCGATTCAAAAGGAAGTTGCTCATTGGCGTTGCATGCCGAAGAAAATGCGATTTTATATGCCGTTAAAAGCGGCGCAAAGCTGGAAGGGGCAACGTTGTATACCACACTATCGCCATGTATTGCTTGTGCGCGACTTATTTATTCGGCGGGCATAACTAAGGTTTATTTTGATAAATCGTACGCCGAATATAAAGGCATTGGCAGCGACGAGGGGGTTGATTTTTTAAACCGTTTTGGGGTACCAACGGTGAGGTTTACAGAAGATTAGCATTGCCCGGCCAATTTTTGTTCCGGACAATGCTAATGTCAATATTTAATCGGCCAGGAAAGGCTCAATATGGCTCAGGGCAAACAGTAGTTGTTCGTCTGGGCTCAGGTCTGTATTATCCAAAATAATAGCATCTTCGGCACGTGTCAGCGGGCTTTCCTTGCGGGTGGTGTCCTGGTAATCGCGGTGGGCCAGGTTATCAAAAATTTCTTCTAAGGTTATTTCGGGGTTGGTAGGCAACAGTTCTTTATACCGGCGCTCGGCGCGAATCTTTGGGTCGGCAGTCATAAACAGCTTTACCTGCGCATTCGGGAACACAACGGTGCCAATATCGCGGCCATCCATAATGATGTTTTTTGATTTGCCCATGCGCTGCTGTTGTTTTACCATAGCAACGCGCACTTCATGTATTGCCGCTATGGTGCTTACCTTGTCGGCCACATGCATCTGGCGTATCTCGTCAGATACTTCTTCATCGTTAAGGGTGATATGTGTTTTGTAATCCCTTGAATGAAAGTTAAGGTGGATGTTGTTCAGCGCTTCGGCAATCTGTTCATGATTGGTCAGGTCGATGTTATTACGCAGAAAATACAAAGCCACGGCACGGTACATTGCACCGCTATCTACATAAATAAAATGAAGTTTTTTTGCTAAAGCCTTTGCTAAAGTGCTTTTACCACATGATGAATAACCATCAATTGCTACTACGATATTGTTGTTCATAAGAGCTGCTAAAATAACGATTTTTGTTGATTGTTGGTTATTGAATGGTTGATTAAGTGAGTAGTTGATTAACTTGGTTAGTGGGTTAAGTTAAAAACATCTGCACATCTGTAATCTGCACACCTGCACATCAATTTACCTAATCAACCTAAAAAAGCTACATTTGAAAAATGAACCTGAATAAAGCCGATTTACAAAAAGAAATAAACTACAAAACGTCACGCAGCGGGGGTAAGGGGGGCCAAAACGTTAACAAAGTATCAAGCAAGGTTGAGCTTTTGTTTGATGTTGCCGGTTCCGGCTTATTTACTGATGATGAGAAATCATTGCTTACGGGCAAACTGCAAAATCGCTTAAATAAAGATGGCCTGGTACAAGTAATTTGCGATGAAGAGCGCAGCCAATACCTTAATAAAGAAAAAGCGGTTGAAAGGCTGATTGCTCTTTTAGGTCGTGCCCTGCAGGTACAAAAAGCGCGTAAACCCACCAAAGTAAGCAAGGCCGCCAAAGCCGCCCGCCTTGACAACAAAAAGAGGCAATCGGCAAAAAAGGAAAACAGGGGAAAAAATTATGAAGAATAATTTTTTTGATGTGCAGATATGCAAATTTCAGGTGTGCAGATGTTTTTTTGTTTAGGAAATTAAGAATGCCGAAAATGTGTGTTATTAGTACGCTTTCGTTATCCAAACGCTTATTTTTTGCAGTTTAAATAATCCCCATTCTGTTAGAATCGAACTTAATGAGCACGAAAAGCAGGATGGTAAAGCTTAATAACGACGACCCCCCGTAACTTATAAATGGCAGCGGGATCCCGATAACCGGCACTATCCCTATCGTCATACCAATATTGATCACCACGTGGAAAAAGAGTACAGATGCTACCCCATAACCATAGATGCGTGAAAAGGGGGATCGCTGTCGCTCGGCGATAAAGATAACCCGGAGAATGAGGAAAATATAAAGGCCTAATAATACAAGCGAGCCTGCAAAGCCCCATTCCTCGCCTATAGTGCAAAAAATAAAATCGGTACTTTGCTCGGGCACAAACGAGTATTTGGTTTGGGTGCCATGTAAATAACCCTTGCCCCACATTTTACCCGAGCCTATTGCAATTTTTGATTGGTTTACATTATATCCTTTGCCCCTTAAATCGGTAGTGATGCCCAAAATGATATTGATACGGTCTGTTTGGTGGGGTTTTAAAACATTGGTGTAAATAAACTTTACGCTAAATACAAACGTGATGGAGATAGCAAGCCCTATTAGCATGGTACTGATGAGTTTGCGGTTACGCCTGAATAAAAAGATAACCAGGGCAGTAAATGCCACCAATGCAATGATGATATGCAAGGGATTAAACAGTAGGGCCACCACAAAAAGTGTGATCAGCAAACCGGTTACGATGAGGAAGTACGGTGATAAACCTTCCCGGTAGAGTACAAAGATAAGCGAACAAAATACCAGTGTTGAGCCAGTATCCGGCTGCAGCATAATCAATATCATCGGCAAGCCAATGATAGCCCCCGCCGCCATAAAAGATTTCGGATCGGTAACGCGGATATTCGGCCCGCTCAGGTACCGGGCCAATAATAGGCAGGTAGCAAACTTGGCAAACTCCGACGGCTGCAGCCTGAAACCACCGCCAAGGTTTATCCAGGCCTGGTTACCGCCAACATTGCGGCCAATAACCAGTACAACCATTAACAAAAGCACGGTTACAACGTAGAAAGCCGGAGACAGGGCACTGAAGAAGCGGCTTTCTAACAGCAGGATGATCATGCCAATTACTACAGCCACAATGATGTATATAAATTGCTTACCATAATTGGTGGCGCCATCTATTATACTTGGATGTCTTTCATCGTAAACAGCAGCATGAATGTTGAACCAGCCAATAGTACACAGGATAAGGTATAGGAACACCGTTACCCAATCAACATTAAAAAAGAAGCTGCGCTGATTATTATTGTTGTTGTTCATGCTATTTGCCAGCCCCCCTGCCTGCTAATAAACTGCCCCAGCTATTAGGTTTGTTATTGTTTGCCGTTTTTAAGCGCGCTGCCTTTTTTATGGAATCGGCTTTGAATTTTTTTATCGAGTCGGCCTTCACCGCGCGGATACTATCGCGCATGCGTTCCTTTTTCAAATCCAGGGCGTAAAGCGTTAAATCGGGCATGCGGTTAGCATTGGCAAAATAATCAACCGTAATGCCCGATTCGCGTGGTGTTATCTTACCCCTTAAATATTTTTCGACAATAAAGCTGGCAATAGGAGCGGCCCAATGCGCGCCCTCGCCCGAGTTTTCAACTACTACGGCTATAGCAATTTTGGGGTTATCGCGCGGGGCAAAAGCCACAAAAACCGAGTTGTCTTCGCCCCGTGGGTTTTGCGCTGTACCTGTTTTACCGCACATGATAATGCCTGGTATCTTTGATCGGCGGGCGGTTCCGTCCTCTACCACAGCCTGCATCCCATTTATAACCGGCTCAAAATATTGCGAATCTATACCAACGTAATTTCTTTTGGTATACTCTGCTTTAATCACATTTTCGGTACCTATGGCTTTAATTAAATGGGGCTTGTAAAAAAAACCTTTGTTGGCTATGGTACACTCCAGGTTGGCCATTTGTAATGGGGTTGCCAATAGCTCGCCCTGGCCAATGGCTAAAGAAATGATGGTGCTGGCGCGCCAGCCGCCCTTTTTATAAACGTTGTCGTAATGTAAGGGCGTTGGTACGTTTCCGCGGCTTTCGGCAGGCATATCCAGGTCCAGCCGGGCGCCTAAACCAAATTTCATTACGTTGGCACGCCAGTTGGTAAATGCAGCTTCGGTATACTTTGCCCCGCTACGTTCCAATATGCGTTGAAACACCATCGAAAAATAGCCATTACATGATTCGGCTACAGCCCTGCTCATGTTTACTGACCCGTGGGCCTCGCCATGGTTACAAGGTACCAGCCGGTTGCCAGCCCTGTAATGCCCCGTGCAATAGTATGTTTCTGAAGGGGAGATGATGTTTTCCTGCAAAGCTATCAAAGCGCTTAACGGCTTAAATGATGAGCCTGGCGGATACTGCGCCTGTATAGGCCTGATGAAAAATGGCTTATACGGATTGTTATACATTTTAGCAGCGTTGTTACCGCGCTCACGGCCAACCATCAGGTTAGGGTCGTAACTGGGGCTGCTTACATAAGCCAGGATCTCGCCGCTTGATGGTTCAATGGCTACAATACTGCCCAGCTTATTTTGCATCAGCTGTTCGCCCAGCTTTTGTAATTCTATATCTAACGAGGAGGTAAGCCGTTCGCCGGTACGGGCTACCGTATCAAAAGCACCATTTGCGAAAGAGCCTTTTTGTATGCCGCGCGAATCAACCATCATGTTTTTAACACCGCGCTGCCCGCGTAAAACATTTTCGTAAGCTTTCTCCACACCGGTTATACCAATATAATCGCCCAGCCGGTAATAGCCGTTGGAACGCTTGATATCGCGGTCCTGTGCTTCACCAATATAACCTAAAAATTGCGCCGCAACCGAATCGGGATAGGTACGTACTGTACGGGGTAACGCATAAAAGCCAACAAAATCGTTTATTTTTTCCTGTATCGAAGCAAAGCGTTCGGCCGAAATTTGTTTTTCAAAAGGGGAGTCTTTATTAGGCGAGTATTTGATGGCTTTTATCCAGCGCTTGTTAAAGCCGTCCTTATCAATGCCCAACAGGTTACAAAATGCAACGGTATCAAAGGGTTTTACATCTTTGGGCGTTACCATGATATCATAAATGGGCACATTTTGCACCAGTATTTTGCCATTTCTATCCAAAATGGGGCCGCGGGCAGGATAAACAATAAAACTGCGTATTACGTTTTTGGTTGCGTAAATAGCGTAGCGGTCGTCAACTATCTGGATATAGTAAAGCCTGGCCAGCAGCGTTAAAATTATAGCGACAAAAATACCGGTGATAACGTAGCGACGCTCGAAAAAATTATTCATTTACGTTCTTTCCTTTTGAAAAATAGCAGGCCCGAAACAAGTATCAAAAATACCGTAAATATTGAACTTAAAACAACACGGCTTAGTGTGTATTGTATTTCAGAAAACCGGAATACTTCCAGGGTTAGCAGGAAAAAATGATGAGCAAACGTAAGTATCACCGCATAAGTGAAAAACCACCTGAACCCCATAATGCTCAGGGTTGGTTCGGGCTCGTTGTCAAACCCTTCTTTTTGCACGGTTATATTGATGAAAAGGATGCGCACCAGGGCGAGCACCACACAAGCGGCGGCGTGCAAACCGGGAGTATCGTAAAATGCATCTACTGTAAGGCCTAACAGGAATGATAATACAAACAGCAACACATTCGGTGTCTCGAACGGAAGCAGCAATATAAACAGGATATAAAAGTAAGGAGTAGACAGGTTGTAAAAAGTGATGTTTTTGAGCAGGAATGCCTGCATAAACACCAATAACAAAAAGCGGATTACATTGATGATGATAGTGCGCCCCATTATTTGACTTCTGCGGCCTCCAATCCGGCTTGTTCCTGTGCGTATTTGTTAACTACTACGTATATGTATTGCAGTTTGCTAAAATCAACCGAAAGGCCAACCTCTACATTAAGCAGCAAGCCGCCTTCTTTGGCATGCAGGTTGGTTACCTTGCCAAAAGGGATCCCGGTTGGGAAAAGCGAATAACCTGATGTTACTACCATTTCGCCCAGGGTGGGTTTGGCATCATTTTGCAGGCTTAGTAAACCCTTACGCGGATTAAGATCGTTTCCCCATATAAATGAGCCAACAGATTTATCTTTTACCAGCATAGCGCTAAACTGGCTTTTTGAATGCAGCAATGATTTTACAATAGCGTAATGGTCTGTTACGTCGGCTATCATACCCACCACACCGGCACCACAAATTACACCCATATCTTTGGCTATGCCATCCCTGCTGCCCTTGTTTATGGTGATGTAATTATTGGATTGATTGGTTGAATTATTGATAACACGGGCTACCAGGTAAGTATATTGCTGCTTGTAAACAGTATCAACAACTTTATGCTTTTCGGTAGTATCAACATAAAATGATGTTTTAAGCATTCCCCGTAACCTTGCGTTTTCTCGTGCAAGACTGTCGTTTACGTCCTTTAGAGATAAATATCCCTTAAACTCGCTTACCTGCCCAAATAAACTGCCGGTAACCTGGTTTTGCGAACTGATAAAAGTAGCCTTTTGAAAAGAGTTGTATTTGATATAGATAAGCAACGCGCTCACCTCAAAAATCAGGAATAAAAAAAACGCGTTATACTTAGTGATAAATATCAAGAGGTTACGCATCGCTTTATAATTAGTGAATTAGTGAATAACTGAATTATTGAATTGAAAAAGCAATTAAAAATCACTAATTCACTAACTCAATAATTCAGTCATTGATCAACTATTGCATTAAAAATTTAAAATTACCTATGTTTTTAAGGGCGGTTCCTGTGCCACGTACTACGGCCCGTAGGGGGTCTTCGGCTACGTGAACGGGCAGTTTGGTTTTGGCTGCCACACGTTTATCAAGGCCGCGCAATAGGGCACCACCACCGGTTAGGTAAATACCAGTCTGGTAAATATCTGCCGAAAGCTCGGGCGGGGTAATTTCCAGCGCTTTTAATATCGCTTCTTCTATTTTGGAGATAGATTTATCAAGGCAATGTGCAATCTCTGTATACGATACCATGATTTGTTTTGGCACGCCGGTCATCAAATCGCGGCCTTGTACTGCAAAATCAGCCGGTGGATCTGCCAGCTCGGGCAGTGCTGCACCAACTTCAATTTTAATTTTCTCGGCAGTACGGTCGCCAATCATGATATTGTGCTGGCGGCGGATGTATTGTACAATATCCGAGTCGAAGTTATCACCCGCTACGCGGATAGACTGATCGCACACGATACCCGATAACGCGATAACCGCAATCTCGGTAGTACCACCACCAATATCGATGATCATATTACCCATAGGCTCTTCCACATCAATGCCTATACCTACCGCGGCAGCCATTGGCTCATGTATCAGGTAAACCTCTTTGGCGCCTGCAATCTCGGCCGAGTCGCGCACCGCGCGTTTCTCAACCTCGGTAATACCCGATGGGATACAGATAACCATACGCAACGATGGGAAGAACCATCCTTTACCCTGGTTTATCATTTTGATCATACCGCGTATCATGTGTTCGGCAGCGTTAAAGTCGGCAATTACACCATCTTTAAGCGGGCGAACCGTACGGATATTATCATGTGTTTTACCCTCCATTTGCATGGCCTGGCGCCCAATGGCAATAACCTTGTTGGTAGTCCTGTCGAACGCCACGATAGACGGTTCGTCAACAACAACTTTATCATTATGTATAATGAGGGTATTGGCAGTACCCAAATCAATAGCAATTTCCTGTGTAAAAAAGTTAAATAAACCCATCTAATGTTTCCCTTGAAATAATCTGCAAAGTTTATAAAAATACGCTTAATAAAATTACATACTTGCAATTAAAAGCGTTAAAAATTAATATTTATTGTTTGCGCGGGTTGATTAAGTTGGATTGGGTTGATTAGGTTGATTGAGTTGTTATACTCGCTCTTGTTTTTTTAAACCACTCACTTAATCCAACTCAATCAACCTAATCAACTCAAACATTAATGCTTAAAATGACGCACTCCTGTAGTTACCATCGAGATGTTTTTTTCATCGCACATGGCTACAGATAGTTTATCGTTTATTGATCCGCCTGGTTGTAATACAGCGGTAACACCGGCTTCGGCAGCCAGTTCCACACAATCAGGGAACGGGAAAAAAGCGTCAGAGGCCATTACTGCACCATGCAGGTCGAAGCCGAAGCTGTTGGCTTTAATAACAGCCTGTTTCAATGAATCAACCCTTGAGGTTTGCCCCACGCCACTTGACATCAGCTGGCCGTTTTTGGCAAATATGATGGTGTTTGATTTGGTGTGTTTTACCACTTTATTGGCAAAAAACAAATCTTTCAGCTCCTGCTCAGTTGGTTTGCGGTTGGTAACCGGGGTCATTTGTGCCGGGCCTTCAATAACTGCGTCTTTATCCTGCTCAATAACACCGTTAAGCAAAGTTTTAAACTGCTTAGCCGGCAATTCAACCGGTTGGCGAACTAAAATAATGCGGTTCTTTTTAGCCTGCAATATTTGCACTGCTTCGTCGGTATAGGCAGGTGCAATCAGCACTTCGTAAAATATTTTGTCAATCTCGGTGGCGGTAGCGGCGTCTATCTCATCGTTAGCGATAATTACACCACCAAAAGCCGAAACCGGGTCGCAAGCCAATGCGTCTATCCAGGCTTCTTTAATGAACGAGCGGGAAGCAATACCGCAGGCATTGGTATGTTTTAATATGGCGATGGTTGGTTCGCCGGTAAACTCGTCAATCAATGCAACAGCGGCGTCAACATCTACCAGGTTGTTGTATGAAAGCTCTTTACCGTTCAGTTTGTTAAACATGGCATCCAGGTTACCATAAAAAGTGCCTTTCTGGTGCGGGTTTTCGCCGTAACGCAAGGTTTGGCTGGTAAGGATGCTTTGCTTAAATACAGGTAGCGGCTCTTCCTGGTTAAAATACTGGAAAATGTGCGTATCGTAGTTTGAAGTAATGTTGAATGCCTTTTGCGCAAATGATTTACGCTGATCGATAGTGGTAACGCCATCCTGTGTTTTCAGGATGTCTTCCAGTATGCCGTAGTCGTCTTTTGAAGCAACGATGGTAACATCTTTAAAGTTTTTTGCGCCAGCGCGGATCAGGGAAATACCACCGATATCAATTTTTTCGATCACATCTTCGGCACCTGCGCCAGATTGTACAGTTTCTTCAAACGGGTAAAGATCTACAATCACCAAATCCAATTCTGGGATTTCGTATTCGGCCAGTTGTTTCTCGTCGCTATCAAAGCTGCGGCGGGCCAAAATGCCACCAAATACCTTAGGGTGCAGGGTTTTAACACGACCGCCTAATATAGACGGGTACGAGGTAAGGTCTTCAACAGGCATTACATTTACCCCTAAATTGCGGATAAAAGTTTCGGTACCACCGGTAGAATATATATTAACACCAAGGCGGTTTAACTCGAGAATTATTGGCTCTAAATTGTCTTTGTAGTAAACAGAAATTAAAGCATTTTTTATTTGAACAGACTGGCTCATTTACAGTGATTTTTTGAGCCGCAAAGGTAGTGATATTTAGTTAATTGATTTGTTTTTTTGCAAACGAAAAGTTTGCAGTTCATGGATCATGGTTAATAGGTCATAGTAACTTAGGTTGGGGCGAAAATAAATTGGTTAGATCATCTAAAGTAGTTGCAACCGCTAAACACCACAACAGGTTAAAATGATTAACAAGGCAGGTTAACAGGAGATTTAAACGACTTATTCATACATTTATCCATCAGAAGTTTAAGCCAACAATGACGATTAATAAAGCCAAAACGCTAATTACATCTATTGATAATAATTTAGATGGGCGAATGAAATATACTTATGATTTAATTAAACCGGATAGCTTTAGAATGAAGATGCAGGATTGCGTTAGTGGAACAATACGCTATCTGAGTTTTGAACTTAAAATGGCTCCGGGTAAATTCATCAATGTAGAATTTGCCTGCGATGGATTCAGTTTCAATTTTCCACTGAAAAAGAATGTTAGTGCGATGATATTTAACCTAAATGATTTCACGTTGCTATTAACATACGGGATAAAGGTTAACGAAAACTCATCGAATCCTGAATTAGATTTAGATGTAGAGTTTTGAGCTTTTTGGGAAACATTAACTATGCCACTTACTGTTTTTCCAACTTTAGTACTTATTAATTCCATCGACCGAAATAATACATAAATGAAATCGGGAACTGCTAAATCTATGAAAATCAGCAAAGTTCTAAAGTTTTATATTATTCACAAATGAGTTAAGTTTGATGGGTAACCTAATGGGATAATAAAAAATGAAAAAGCGTTGTTTGATAATATTTATTACTCTTTTGCCAGTTATTTTATCATTAAAATCGATAGCGCAAACCAAAAGCCCGTTATATGGTAAATGGAGATTTTCAGCATACAATGTTGATCCTGGCGATGGCAGCGGAAGATGGCAAAAAACAGCAGATAGTATAAAACAATTTGTGCTGTTTTTTAAAAATGGACGTATAAAAGGCAATTATTTTGGAGGAGCCAAAACATATAGAATTGAAAAATACAAAAGATTTTCTATCACCTCATTTGATCACAAAGTACAAACTTATACTTACGAGGTTAAGCAAGATACTTTGCAAATAAGCCCGATCTACCCTTATTTCTGTTTTGAGGGTTGTGCCTATCAATTTACAAAGCTAAAGGCAAACTAATGCAGCAAACTGCCAACCAAACTCTGTTTTTCCAACTTTCGTACTTATTAACTAACTTCACCGCCCGAAATAGTACATAAATGAAATTATTAGAAGGAAAAACCGCACTTATCACCGGTGCATCAAAAGGAATAGGCCGTAAAATAGCCGAAAAATTTGCCGAGCACGGCGCTAATGTAGCTTTTACTTACCTGTCGTCTGTTGAAAAAGGGCAGGCTTTAGAGCAGGAATTGCAAAGCTTTGGCACACAGGTTAAAGGTTATCGCTCCGATGCCTCAAAATACGACGAAGCCGAAAAATTGATAGCTGATATCATTGCCGATTTTGGCACCCTTCATATTGTGGTTAACAACGCCGGTATCACAAAAGACGGTTTACTGATGCGCATGACCGAAGAAGCCTGGGACGAAGTGATGAACGTTAACCTGAAATCTATCTTTAACGTAACCAAAGCCGCTTCAAAAATCATGATGAAAAACCGTAACGGTGTTTTCATTAACATGAGCTCGGTTGTAGGTGTTCAGGGTAATGCCGGGCAGGGTAACTATGCCGCTTCAAAAGCAGGTATCATTGGTTTCTCCAAATCAATGGCTAAAGAATTAGGCTCGCGTAACATCCGTACCAACGTGGTGGCCCCAGGTTTTATCAAAACAGAAATGACCGAAGTGTTAGACCCTAAGGTGGTTGAAGGCTGGGCGGCAGCAATCCCGCTTAAACGCGCCGGCGCTACTGAAGACGTAGCCAATGCCTGCGTTTTCCTGGCATCAGATATGGCAACCTATATTACCGGGCAGGTTATTCCGGTTGATGGAGGGATGCTATAATTGTAAGTAAAAATTCAAAAGTAAAAAGTCAAAAAAAGCTTTTGCGTTGGAACCAAACGACGGGAGACTTAGGAAGTTTTTAAAACTTCGTAAGTCTGGAATTCGACGATAGCAAAGGGACTAATGACAACTCATATTTAATAAGGCAGGCATTTAGCTTGCCTTATTTGTTTTATGCCACCCTCATGCAATTTGGTGATAAAAAGTAGTTAACTTTAAATATCGCCAACCATGCTTTAAACCGTGAAGATATTCCTGCTTACTTTAGTCACATGTTTTGCCTTTGCAAGCAGCCATGCCCAAAGTAAAAAGGTGGTGGCGCATAAGAAGGTAGTTCTTCCAATACCACAACGACACATTTACGAGTCTGTAGAGGAAATGCCAAGGCCAAAGGGTGGAGTAGAAAACCTTGTCGGTACTATTGCCAGAAAGCTGCATTATCCCGATAGCTGTGAATTACCCGGCGGAAGGATAATTATTGCCTTTGTTGTAGAGGCAGACGGAACAATTGATAATGAAACCGTTGTAAGAGATCCCTGCGGTAACGATCATTTACTTTCGAACAGACTGTTTGATATAGTCAAAAAAACAAAGTGGACACCTGGCAAGATGAACGGCAAACCGGTAGCTACCCGGTATTCTCTTCCGCTTACAATCTGCCTGGGAAGTGATGATTAATTCCCTGCAATTCGGCATATTTTCTGATATTGCACCATAACGTAACACGTACAACGTAATACGTATCACTTACAATATGCTATTTCTATTTTCACTTACATGGGGTTCGGTTTCGGGATGGTGGGTGCCCACCTGTTTGCTGTTAGGAATTGTATATGCCTGGCTGCTTTACCGGCAACCGGTAAACCTTGGTAAATATTTCAGGTACGGGCTTTCGGTTACCCGCGCGGTGGTGGTGTTTTTTATCGCGATGCTGTTGGTATCTCCATTGGTAAAATCCGTCAAATACGATCCTCAGAAACCATTGGTGTTGATAGCACAGGATAATTCATCATCCGTAAATACATTTAAAGCTCCGGGTTTTAATGCTGATAAGCTGGTAAGTGATCTTTCGAAACTTAAGGAACAGCTGGGCGATAAATACGATGTGCAGGAGTTTAATTTTGATAAAGACCTCAACAATGCTCTGTCCAATAAATTCAACGGTAAGCAAACCGATTTAGCAAATGCCTTACACCAGCTAAACAATAAATTTGTTAACCAAAACATTGGCGCACTGGTTTTAGCCACCGATGGTTTATACAACCAGGGGAACGACCCGCAATATGAGGCTAAAAACATCAAGACGAGTATTTATACCATTGCCCTTGGTGACACGGTGGCCAAACGCGACCTGTTGATTGGCAATGTAAACTATAACAAAACCGCCTTTTTAGGTAACGATTTTGAGGTGGAGGTTTTAACCGCCGCTTACCAAAGTAAAGGCGAAAACATTCATCTATCTGTCGCCGAAGATGGCAGGCAAGTATTCTCGCAAACTATCCCGGTAACCGGTGCCGATTTTAAAAAGCTTGTGCCTGTTAAGTTAACGGCCGATAAAAAAGGCGTTCGTAAATTCACCATCAACATAGCCCCGGTTAAAAACGAACTATCAACCCAAAATAACACCGAAGTTATTTATGTAGATGTTTTGGATGCCCGCCAAAAGGTATTGGTGCTTTATCAAAGTGCGCACCCCGATATCACGGTCATCAAACAAGCCATCGAGACAAATAAAAATTATGAGGTAAAAACAGCGCTACTGGCCGACATGACCGGCATAAAACTGCCCGATTACAGCCTTATCATATTATATCAAATTAGTGCAGGCACCTTTGCACCCGGGAAAAAATTCATCGCCCAAAGCAAAATCCCGGTTTGGTACATCTTAGGTTCGCAAAGCGACTTGCCGGCATTTAATACCGAGCAAGGCGTTGTAAAAATAAGTGCCGGCCGCAGCGAAACGCAGGAAGTTTATGCCTTACCCGAAGCTGGTTTTGCCGCTTTTACCCTGTCCGACTCGTCGCGTAAAAAAATCAGCAATTTGCCTCCATTACTGGCGCCGTTTGGTAGCTACGGAACGGCGGCAGGCACCTCCATTTTATTAAAGCAAAAAATTGGCGCTATTGGCACAAGCTACCCCTTACTGGCTTTTGGTGATGAAGGTGGCCACCGCACCGCTGTTTTAACCGGCGAAGGCATCTGGCGGTGGCAGCTATCCGAGTTTCAAAACTTCGGCAACCGAAATGCTACGGATGAGTTGTTGAGCCAAACGGTACAGTATTTAACGGCCAACACCAACAGGCAGCGCTTCCGCGTTTACCCGGCCCGCAACGTATTTGACGAGGGCGAAAACGTGATACTGAACGCCGAGTTATACAATGATGCCCTTGAATTGATTAACACGCCCGATGTGAAAATCGACCTGAAAAGCAGCACTGGAAAAAACTACAGTTTCCTTTTCAGTCGCAGCGGACCAAGTTACCAATTAGATGCCGGAGCCTTACCTGTTGGCGAGTATAGCTATACTGCATCAACCCAAAACGGGAAAAGCCAGTTTAAGGCATCCGGCCAGCTTACCGTTAAAGCCCTGAACCTGGAAACCCGCCAAAGCGCAGCCAATCACCAGTTGTTAAAAGCACTTGCCCAACAAAGCGGCGGGCAAATGCTGTATCCATCGCAAATCGGCCAGCTTGCAGATTTGATCCGCAAGAACGACAATATTAAGACTGTGGTTTATGAAGATAAGCGCTACAGCGATGTCATTGATGTAAAATGGGTGTTTGTGCTAATATTGCTATTGCTTAGTGCTGAGTGGTTTTTGAGGAAACGCGAGGGGGAAGTATAGAGTCAAGAGGGCATAAAATGTGGAGCCAAAAACAGGGGGCTGTGCGATTCCCTCCCAACGGGAGGGTGCAGGGAGGGGTTTATTAAAGCGACAAAATGGCGAATAGAAAGATCATTCCATACAACCCGGCGCTAAAAGCCTTAGCCCGAAAGCTCAGGAAAACCATGACCGATGGCGAGTTGCTGCTTTGGAATGAATTGAAACATGATAAACTACTGGGATTCGACTTTGACAGACAGCGTTTTATAGACGAATATATCGTTGATTTTTATTGTCGAGATTTAATGCTGACCATTGAAATTGATGGCATGTCGAATAACAACGAGGTGGCCTTTGTCAAAGACCAAATACGTCAGCAAAAATTGGAGAACTTCGGGATAACGTTTTTGAGATTTACTGAGGCCGAAATGAAAAATGATATGTTTAACGTGCTCAGAACAATAGAAACTACTGTAATTGAGATTATCAAAAATGATAGTACTATTAAATTGCCGAAGGATTTTGATCTGGAGTTACTAACTACATAGTGCTTTATTAGTGTGAAGCAACCCCTCCCTGCACCCTCCCGTTGGGAGGGAATCGCACGAGTCCACAGTTTTTGCTGCAAAAAAATAGCGATGAACAATTCACCGCTATCAAATATCTTGCCTCTATTTTTCCTTTTTCTCCGGGACGATCAAGTAAACATCCTCGTTGTCCTTCTTCATCAGGTATTTTTCGCGGGCAAATTTTTCTAATTGTTGCCGGTTGGATGTTAGTTCGTTTAGCTCTTTGGTAACCTGGTCTGTTTGGGCTTTATAAAAATCGCGTTCTTTTTTAAGTTTGTTTACCTGGGTACGGTATTCGTATTGCGAAAACAGGTCGTTTTTATCGAAAAAAATCATCCACACTACAAAAGCCAGCGTAACCAAAAAGAATTTATTCTTAAAAAGGCTAATGAGGCGTTTCATCTATATGGGTTCTTTGAATTTCATTTAAAGCTATTTATTTTTCTTGAAGGTTGCAAATATTTTTGGTGAGTGGTTTATTGGGTTGATTAAGTGAGTGGTTGACGTTTAACTAAATCAACCACTCACCCAATCAACCACTCACTTAATCAACTATCTCCTGCCCGATGAACGGCTGGCTCCGCTCATGCCGCTGCCGCCGCCGGTTGATTTGTTGCCTCCCGAGCGACCGCCACCTGATCTGCCGCCGCCGGATGGTTTGCGGCCACTACCGCCACGGCCGCCTTCGCGTTTAAAGCTGCCCGATCCTTTTTTGGATTGGCCTGCCACTAAGTTTGCTGCCATAGCCACGGGGCTCATTGGGTAAGGGTGACCTTCCTCAACAGGGATTTCTTTCCCTATCAGTTTATGGATGTCGCGTAAAAACAGTATCTCTTCCGAATCGCAGAACGACATGGCTATGCCGTCGGCACCGGCCCTGCCTGTACGACCGATACGGTGTACATAAGTTTCGGGGATGTTAGGCAATTCGTAATTTACAACGTGTGTAAGCTCATCAATATCAATACCACGGGCAGCAATATCTGTAGCTATCAGCACGCGGGTGGTACGGTTTTTAAAGTTGGTTAAAGCCCGCTGGCGCGCATTTTGTGATTTATTGCCGTGAATGGCCTCGGCAGTGATGCCAACCTTGTTCAGGTCTTTAACCACTTTATCGGCGCCATGTTTGGTACGGGTAAATACCAGCGCGGTTTTAATTCCTTTATCTTTAAGTATGTGGATCAGCAATGATTTTTTATCATTTTTTTCTACATAATACAAGGCCTGTTGTATAGTATCGGCTGTAGATGATACCGGGGTTACTTCTATCCGTTCGGGATTGGTTAAGATGGTATTGGCTAATGATGTTATTTCGGCAGGCATGGTAGCCGAGAAAAACAGCGTTTGCCTTTTTGATGGTACTTTGGCGATGATCTTTTTTACATCGTTTACAAAGCCCATATCCAGCATGCGGTCGGCTTCGTCCAGTATCAGCATTCTAACCTGGTCAAGGTGTACAAAGCGCTGGTTCATTAAATCCAGTAAGCGGCCCGGGGTTGCAATTAAAATATCAACGCCACGGCGTAAGGCATCAACCTGTGGGTTTTGCGATACACCACCAAATATAACCAGGTTTTTTAAGCCGGTATGTTTGCCATAAGCTGTAAAGCTTTCGGCAATCTGTATGGCCAACTCGCGGGTAGGGGTAAGCACTAAGGCCTTAATAGCTTTTTGCTCTTTGTGGGCCATCCTGTCCTGGAACAGCAGCTGCAAAGTAGGCAATGCGAAGGCTGCGGTTTTGCCCGTACCTGTTTGTGCGCAACCCAATAAGTCGCGGTGATTTAATACAATAGGGATGGCTTGCGCCTGGATAGGAGTAGGGGTTGTATATCCCTCGGTTTTTAAGGCCTTGAGGAGAGGCTCAATTAATTTTAAATTTTCGAATGACATGTTTGTTTGAATGTGCAGATGTGCAAATTTCAGATGTGCAGATATGCTTGTAATATTATAGACTGCTATGCCTATGTTTTTAACGAGGCATAATTTTCTGCAAAGATACGCTTTTTAAATTAGACGGCGTAGATGTGCAGATTACAGATTTCAGATGTGCAGATGATTGATTTGAGAATGTGAGGAGGATTTGAAAATTATTACGGTGACTGCTGTGGATGGGTGTGATAACATACTTGAGGAAACATTGTGTACTCGTCGATAAAATGTTCCTCTCCGGGGGCGTAGCCCCGATTCATTTTGTAGCAACGGGTTTCAACCCGTTGGGGGGTAAACAAACAATTTTTGAGAGCTGTAGGTTCGGCACATATTAAAGCCTAAATTTGTCGTTTGGGGCACTATAACTAGTAAAAATGGCAATACACCGGAATACTACTGTCAAGTCACTCATAAATTGAGGCTCAGTCTTTCGACTTAAGACTTGATACTACCTATAAACTGCCCCTCTATACATTTGCTTTAAACTCGTTAAGCCGTAACCGCTTTCCCGGCGGCCGCTTGCCTTTTCTGTTCACGCTCGCGCATAAAGGCGTTCAATAGCAGCATGCCTACACCAACCATAATAGCTACATCGGCTATGTTGAATATGCCGGTTTCAAAAATGCCAAAGTTCATGTGTACAAAATCGGTTACGCTGCCATAAACAGCCCTATCATACAGGTTACCTATGCCACCTGCCAGTATTACAATAATGCCGGCCTGGTTAAGCAGTGTTAAACCACGTTTTAATAGCACGTATAATAAACCCCAGGCCAATGCCGCGGCTGGTAAAACCGAAAGCAGGATAAAATGCCATGGATTGGCCAGCTTATCGCCGATACTTAAAAATGCACCTGTATTTTCTACCCTGGTAATGGTCAAAAAGTTTTTCACAACCGTAATAACAATGGCAAAATGAATATGATCACGTACATATATCTTGCTGATCCTGTCGGCCCCAATAACTAATGCTAAAAGCAATAACAACCAAAATCCCCTCGAAACCCTTTTCTTATCCATCAAAATTTAGTACTGGTATTTGTTTATAACGTAACAGGCGTTACTTAAGTTGTCGGCCCCATAAAATGCGGGCCCAAATGTTGGTCATTTTATAAAAAAGAGCCATCCGTTTTGTTTACAGATGGCTCTTAGTATCGGTCGAAATTATTTTTTGTAGAATTTAAAATCTTTACCAATGAATTTTGCGTTTGCGCCTAATTCTTCTTCAATACGAAGCAATTGGTTGTATTTAGCGATCCTGTCTGAACGTGAAGCCGAACCGGTTTTGATTTGACCGCAATTTAATGCTACAGCTAAATCGGCAATGGTAGCATCTTCAGTTTCGCCAGAGCGGTGGCTCATTACTGATGTATAACCGTTGGTTTGCGCTAAAGTTACCGCGTTGATGGTTTCTGTTAACGAACCAATCTGGTTTACTTTTACCAGGATTGAGTTTGCAGTATCCTCGTTAATACCACGTTGTAAACGTTTGGTGTTGGTTACAAATAAATCATCACCCACCAGCTGTACAGTTTTGCCCAGTTTCTCGGTTAATAATTTCCAGCCATCCCAATCATCCTCGGCCATACCGTCTTCAATCGAAATAACAGGGTATTTGGCAACAAGTTCGGCAAGGTATTCAACCTGCTCGGCGCTGGTGCGGATAGCACCTTTTTCGCCTTCAAATTTGGTGTAGTCGTATTTGCCGTCTTTGTAAAATTCAGATGCAGCACAGTCAAAAGCGATAAAGATATCTTCGCCTGGTTTGTAGCCTGCTTTTTCAATGGCTTTTAAAATGGTTTCAACACCATCTTCGGTACCTTCAAAAGTAGGAGCAAAACCACCTTCGTCGCCTACAGCTGTTGATAAGCCACGGTCGTGCAGAATTTTTTTCAGGTTATGAAATACTTCGGTACCCCAACGCAATGCCTCAGAGAAAGAAGGGGCGCCAACCGGCATAATCATAAATTCCTGGAAAGCGATAGGTGCATCAGAGTGCGAACCACCGTTGATGATGTTCATCATCGGGATAGGTAAAGTATTGGCATTTACACCGCCAATGTAACGGTATAAAGGCTGGCGGCTTTCCTGTGCTGCTGCTTTTGCAACGGCCAATGAAACACCTAATATAGCGTTGGCGCCAATTTTGCCTTTATTTTCGGTACCATCAATTTCAATCATCAGGGCGTCGATGCTGTTTTGATCAAATACATCAATGCCTTTTAATTCGGGAGCTAAAATGTCATTTACGTTGGCAACAGCTTTTAACACGCCTTTACCCATATATTTTGTTTTATCGTCATCGCGAAGTTCAACAGCCTCGTGTACACCGGTTGATGCACCAGAAGGTACCGCAGCGCGACCGAACGCACCATTTTCAGTTAATACTTCTACTTCGATAGTAGGGTTACCGCGCGAATCTAAAATCTGGCGGGCGTGTACGTCAATTATTAAGCTCATTTTTTTATTGTCAGATATTTGTAAATTGTAAACGGCGGCTAAGTTAACAGCAAAATCAAGAAATCACAATCGAAATTTTGTATTTGTTATCATTATTAATCAATAATGCCAAAGGGTAACAGCAATTTAACATGAAATTAAAATGTTTTTATGCTGATTTTGTCTTTAAAAGGAAAAATTCCGGCCTTAATCGGTCGTGGTAGGCACATGTTCACGCTGCACAGCGTTTTTGCGGTTAATACGATACATCAACATGAGCATAATATTGTGTTTGGCGCTGCTTTGTATGGTTGTATAATTACGTTGGTTTATCCAGCCGGCTTGTACTATCCAGCTTTTATCCACCTGGTAACCCAAAGCAGCAGAAATGCGGTTGCGCTCGAAATTGGGTACCCTGTTATTAAAAAACACCTCGTCGAAAACTGAGATAAACCAGGTGTTGGCAATAATTTTTTTGTGATTTAACGGGATAAACATGTTTAGGCGATATCTGAAGCGGTTGCGATAATCGCCATTTACCCAGCGCTGCTCTATACGGTAACGATGTTCGAATTTAAAGCGGTCTAAAAACTGGTTAACCGTCATTTGCTCCCAAAACCTGAATTCATTGGTTGTCGGGCCTTTATCAAGATCGGTATAATCATAAGTATGGTAAGTTCCGGTACCAAGCAGGGCGGTAAAATTTTTATCCAGATCGTAACTTACGCCCGCTTTTGCCTCGTAGTACTGAAACTGTGTAAACGCGCCGTTTGTTCGGGTTTGAATTTCGGAGTATCCGCCCCATTTATGAGCACTATCGCCCGGTAATACCACGGTGGCTATGCCCCATGTACCAACTTTGGTATCCTGGGCTTTAACGGCGAATGAACATACTGTTAACAAAATAAAAACTAAAACGGCACCAATGTTGATTTTGAACATAACTTAGGGGTTTAATTGTGCAAATGTATTTCCTTAATGTTACGTTAGTGTTAAGTTACAACGCCTTAATGTTAAGTTAATGTTAAATTTTATCAATGAGTGGGCCGATGGAAAAGAAAAGTTTATTTTGTTAATGTAGTGAGATTTAAAATTTGTCGATTTAGGGCGATGCCTGCGGCCCGGGCTCACCGCTCATACGCGCACATGGCATTAGGCGCGGGCCGGTATCCGCTTTTATCCCTATCGCGAATTGTCTGAATCAGCATTTTCACCTTTTGTTTGTTTTTAAGAGGTGTTCAAGAAGGCTACGCTGTTTGCAGATTTAGAGAATGAGCAGAAGATATCAGTTTAGTGTTAACCTTGAGAAAAAATAAAATACTGATTGTTAGGTATTTATAAGAAAATAATCTAAAATGTGTTAAGTTATGTTAACCCACCTAAGATGCGTTTGCTCTGGGGGCAATCAATCTTACTACTTGCTACTAACTACTTGCTACTAAAAAACTATTCCCATTTAAAAGTTTTGATAGCCACAGCATAAACAATCACAAACCAAATTAAAAGGATCAGGAGTTGATGCGTTACATCTGCCAGGCCCGCACCTTCAAAAGCCACCTTGCGCATAGCATTGTTTAAATGTGTTAAAGGCAAAGCGTTACTGATGGCCTGCAGCCATTTAGGGAAAGCTGTTACTGAAAAGAAAGTGCCCGACAGTAAAAACTGCGGCATGGTAATAATGTTAGACAGGGGAGGTACCGTACCCTCGTTTTTGGCAATGCCCGAAATGATGAATCCAAAGCCCATAAATATAATGAGACCGAAAGCCGAGAGTACCAGCATATTTACAACTGTGATAACCCCGTGAATTAGTGTAAAGCCAAACAGGTAATGGCCAACTAAAATGATGAACAACGCACCCAGTAACGAGAAGGTTATCCTGGCCAAAGCCTCACCCAAAACAATGCTTGATCGTTTTACCGGTGTAGCAAAAAAACGCTTGATAACCAACGTTAAACGTAAACTCAGGAAAACAAAGGCAGTACCAAAAACGCCGCTGCTTAAAATGGAAAAACCTAACTGCCCGGGTAAAATAAAATCGATGTATTTATAAGCGCGGCCTGATACGGTAGTTTCCTCCAGGTGCACAGCCTCGGGTATTTTAAAGCCCGATACCGATTGTATTTTGGCTAACTCGGCCAGTTGCGCGTTATAAGAAGCATTGTTCAGTATCGATCGTAAAATGCCTCCTTTGTTTGAAGCCTTGCTGTATTGCACCTTTATATTCAAGGGTTGCATGGGCACCAGCGGTTTAATATCTATAATAGCATCTATTTGCCCTTTTGCCAGGTTCTTATTCATTTCATCAGCCGACTGATCGGTAATAAAATTTATCAACTGCTTTTGTTTAAGTTGCTGATAAAGTTTTCCGGTAGTATCGCAGCCTTTGGCAACACCAACATCAACAGAAGGGGCCCCGCCGCCAATATTGGCAAAAACAATAATAAATATTAAAGGGAATGCCAAGGTAAACACCACCGCCGAGGGGCTGCGCAGTATGGCCCTGAAACTTGCCTTGGCAATAGCCAGGGTTGCTTTTGTATTGCTATATTTCTTTTGGTTCATTTTGGTTCATTGGTTCACTTGTTCATTAGTTCATTGGTCTTTTCCGGCGGGATCATTGGTCGTTGAGTTATTTGCCTGCGGCGTCATTAAGTCATTTTTTTGAATGCCAACTGCCAACTCAAAACTGCCAACTTACTCCCCCTTCAGGGGGCCGGGGGGCTAACCTTCCCGCCATTCCTTACCCGTCAGGTTAATAAAAACATCCTCCAGGTTGGCCAGTTTAACTTGCTTTTTACGTTCGAAACCGGTTTCTACCAGCTGATCAATAAAATGATCGGGGGTATCTATGCCAATGATGTGGCCGCCATCAACAAAGGCAACACGGTCGCATAACACCTCGGCCTCGTCCATGTAATGAGTGGTTATCACAACGGTTGTGCCCTGGTCGCGTATTTCGCGGATCAGGTCCCAAAGGTTACGGCGGGCCTGCGGGTCAAGGCCGGTTGTGGGCTCATCCAAAAAAATGATCCTTGGGTTATTAATAAGCGTGGTGGCGATAGAGAACCGCTGCTTTTGCCCTCCTGAAAGATCTTTATATTTTGCCTTGGCCTTATCAACAAGTGCAACTTTCTCCAGCATTTCGGTGGGTGTTTTGTCAACCCCGTATAATCCGGTAAACAGTTCTATCAATTCCGATAGGTTAAGGTTAGGATAATAGCCGGCTGCCTGTAGCTGCACACCTATGCGTTGCTTAATGCTGTCTTTATCGGTATCAATATTAAAGCCGTCAACAGTGATTTCGCCCGATGTTTTTTCGCGCAGGGTTTCAATAACTTCAAGCGTAGTAGTTTTCCCGGCGCCATTGGGGCCAAGTAAGCCGAAGATCTCGCCCTCGTAAACTTCAAAGCTGATGCCTTTTACGGCTGCAAAATCGCCGTAGTTTTTTACCAGGTTTTTTACAGTGATAATGGGTGGTTTTGCCATAGGGTAAAAATGCAACAGAATAATGAAATAACCATGAATTATTTAAATGCGCCCGGCCCCCTCTAAACGGCGCAGCCATCATGAACACCCCTTAAATAAAAACAATGTAAATAATCTCCCCCGGAAGGGGAGGCTTTTTTAAGCTCTCCCTTCCGGGGGGGCTGCTCTTTATGTTTTTGGTTACGGGCTCATCGTGCTTTTAACCGTTTTATCTTCGGCTGCCGATTTTGCCCAGTTCCCGTTTGTTTTATCTCCCTTTTTGCATGGCGTTGCCGTTTATTAATAGCATTATGGGAGTAACGTTGATATATATAGAACCTGACAATTAAAAGCTCCCCTCAAGGGGGCTGGGGGGCTTATTTTATCAGGTGACCGATGGAATTAATGATAGCTTCGGCGTGTTCGGCAGCTTTAACTATCAGGTGGATGATTTGTATAGCAAGTAAAGTTTTCATGGTGATTGCGATTTGTTGATTCAAAAATGCAAACAGAATGGCCTTTTAACTATGGTTATTAGGCGAAGCAAAGCAAACTTCCGGTAAACGGCGGAAAATTACCGATGAATGATAGACGAAAATGAAGAACTGCCGGTAAACATCAGGAAATAATTTGGATGGAAGGCTTTACCAATATTAGTGTTGGTGCCGGGTTTATTTCAAAACAATTTGTAGTTGTTCTGAAACCTATTTTTACCTATTTTTAATCGCCAGTTATTAAAACCAAATGAAAAGACCTTTTTCACTACTCCTGTTAGTTTTACTTTGTGCTACAGTTAAAGCCCAGTTCAAACCTATTGCCGAAGGACCTGTTTTTAAGGAACCCGAAGATGGTTTTGCCAAAATCCTGGAAATGAAGACTGGGGGAACCTTGTTTTTTCGCATTACCAATAAAGATGGTATCGATATCCGCGTTTATGATCCAAGCCATAAAGAAACAGTGGTAACCAATGTGAAGCCATCATACGGCAAATTGAAGCAAGGTTATATTGAGGGTGTTTTTGAAATTAACGGCGATGCTGTTTTACTGATAAGCGAAGTGGATTCCCGTACCCCTGTTTTATACAGGCTGATAATTGATGCTAAAACCGGCACATTAAAAGACGATAAAAAGATAAGCGAACTGAGCCGAGTAGGTTTTATGCAAGGCTATGCCATGGCCTTTGGCGATGTGCCGATGCCCGAGTTTTATGTGCGCAAAGATCCCAACAGTGATAACTATGCTGTGGTAAAGTTTAACTCCTTTGAATCGGAAAGGAGCAAACGCATCGAAATCGTAACTTATGGGGCCGATAATAAAGAAACGGGCAGGGCTTTTTATGCCTCGCCCGAAGAAAAATACAAATACCTGCGCTATGTAGATATGGCCGTTATTGGCAGCGATAAAGTGTGCGTGCTGGCCTACGGTTTTAATACCAAAAATAGCGGCGGCAAAGAGAGCGAACTGATTATGGCCAACCTGGATAAAGGCGCAACCTCTGTTAACTTTACCGAACTTGGTTTTTCAAAAGACCTGATAGTTGATAATGGCATTGCCCGTTACATTCCCGCTACCAAATCATTAGTATTAATTGCTTTAGCCAGAGAAAAACAAAGCAGCAATAGCTATATTCCGCTGCTTGCTTTTGTAAATCCTTTTGAGCGCAAGATAAATCGGGTAGACCCAATATCACCCTCCGAAAAGCTGGGAGGTTATAATGGTTTGCCGCAAAACCTTTTTGTTAATGCCGATGGCACCTTTACTGTGGTATCTGAAAAGATGACTATAGACACGCACACCGGTGGTTCGTATGGTGGCAGTATTACCGAAACCATTTTGGGCGATATGGCGGTGGTTAACTACAGCAAAACCGGCGAGATGGTAAGCGAGTACCTGATCCGCAAAAATCATGTGCTTAATCAAACATATTTGCGGCCGTTTTATCACTCTGTAAGGGAGGGGACGGCGCAAACGCTGGTTAAAGGCAACCAGTTTAAATCATTTGCCTACCTGGATGGCAAAAGCAAAAGTTTTATTTTGTTTAATGATACCGAACGCAACAACGATAAACAGGAAAGCGGAAAACTGGTTGGCATCAAGGGCGTGAGCGATTGTGATGGCTTCTACTATCCCCTCGCCGGCGCCGCCGTTACCCCAAAAAGAGACTATGTTTTTGGTAACCCTGCCAGCAAACGCGATCACGATCTTGGCCTTTTCTCGATATCTGATTACGATCGTAAAAACGATTTGTATATCACCCTTGAGCTATCAAAAGAAAGCGGCAAAAAAGGTGTAAAAGTTGTTTGGCTGCAGCCATAAAAGCAAACCGCCCAGGAACATGATATTGCCGGGCGATTTCTTTAAGCTTATTCTGCTATTGCAAGTAAACGCTTCCACTCGGGATGGCGTTTTAAATAAGCAATGATATATGCGCAAAGCGGCACAATTTTCAGGTGGCGTTCTTCAATATAATTAAAGGCCTTTTCAACAAGCGCGGCAGCAACACCATTGCCCTCCATTTCTACGGGTACTTCTGTATGTATCAGGTAAATTTTATCGCCCTTTAACTTGTAATCAATAAAGGCCCTGTTGCCATCTACAATAAGTTCAAAATTGTGCATGGCTTCGTTATTAATAAGTGGGATGTCCTGGTATTTCATGTTTTTTTTAAATTTGTGCCGAAACTAAATTAGTAACAAAATTTATAAAGCTATTTTGTTGCAGTATTTTTGGTTGATTTTTTATCCGGCTAAATAAAAAGAGGAAAGTGGTATAAGATGCCATTTAACTAATGCAAATAGCTGATATTAACTTAGTTGTTTGTGTTTTTAAATTATAATTAATTTTGATTTGTGGTTCTATTTTTATAGAATTACATAAAGAAACAGCCCTGGTTTCGCGTTAATGAAAACTATTGTGAAGCAGCTTAAATGTATTTTACTTCAGGCTATACTATTGCTATGCATTACAGATGTTTTTGCACAGGCAAAGCGTCCGTTATATTTGGCCGCACACAGGAAAAAGTCCCTGCCTGCTGTAACGGTTAAGCCGGTTAAGGGTAGCACGGAATTTCGCGAGTTTTCAAAAATTTTGGCCAATGCCAATGTTACTTTTACCTTCCCAAAAGGTTTCAGAGAGATTCCGGCCGTAAATAACGAGAATTTTTCGTTTGACTATGCTATGGAAATTCCGGGGCGTGAGTTTGAGATATGGTTCCAGGTAAAATCCTTAAAACAAAACTGGCTGAGTTTGGAGCGCAACCATGAACAGCAAAATCCCGATTCGTCATACCTGGAGGTTGGTAAAGCACAGGCAACTAATTTTTCTGGCGAACAGGACAATTTTGTAAGGCCCATTCCGGCCAATGTGCTGGCGCGTTATAATGCCGATGCCGGTAAATCGTACCTGCTAACCCTGATGGACATGCCCGAAACCAAAAGCTACAAATACGCCTTACTCATTATTTTGCAGCGTAACCATACCGGTACAATTATGGCGGTTTGCTTTACCAACGAAAAAGATCCCGAATTTTTCCGGAACGCCGATAGGGCCAGCAATTGCCTTAAGTTTAAGATTCATTAACATTATGTTAGTAAGTTAACAGTTTTGGATACTCAATTCATTACCGAAACTTTATTTTTGCAAATAGGTGCATAGTAACACCTGCTTTAAAATTCTACTTTATAAATGGCAGAACCAGTTAATTACAGTGAAGATAGTATCCGCTCGCTCGATTGGAAGGAGCACATCCGTTTACGCCCAGGTATGTATATTGGTAAACTGGGCGATGGCTCGGCTTATGATGATGGGGTATACGTATTGCTTAAAGAGATTGTTGATAACTCGATAGATGAGTTTGTAATGGGCAGCGGCCGCACCATTGAGGTAAATATGAGCGATCATAAAGTATCGGTGCGCGATTATGGCCGCGGTATCCCGTTGGGTAAGGTTATTGATTGCGTAAGTAAAATAAATACCGGCGGTAAATATGATAGCAAGGCCTTCCAAAAATCGGTAGGGTTAAATGGTGTGGGTACCAAGGCGGTAAACGCGCTGTCGAACAATTTCATTGTACAATCATACCGCGACGGCCGTACCAAATTGGCCGAATTTGCCAAAGGCGAGTTGATTCGGGACGAACCCGAAAAGGAAACCACGCAACGCAACGGTACGGCTATTAACTTTATACCCGACGATACCATTTTCAGGCATTACCGTTTTATCCCGGAGTTTGTTGAGAGTATGATCTGGAACTATGTGTTCCTCAACTCGGGCCTTACCATTAACTTTAACGGTCAAAAATATTTTTCGGAACGTGGGCTGTATGATTTGCTTACGCGTAATACCGATGTAGAAACGCTGCGCTATCCTATCATCCACCTTAAAGGCGAGGATATTGAAATAGCCATGACCCACGGGCAGCAATATGGCGAGGAATATTACTCGTTTGTAAACGGCCAGAACACTACACAGGGCGGTACCCACCAGGCTGCTTTCCGCGAAGCAGTTGTTAAAACCATCCGCGAGTTTTATAAAAAGGAATTTGATGCTGCCGATATCCGCGCATCTATAGTTGCGGCTATAGCCATTAAGGTACAGGAGCCGGTTTTTGAATCGCAAACTAAAACCAAACTTGGCTCGCAAAATATTGGCCCCGAAGGGCCATCGGTGCGTGGTTTCATCAACGATTTCCTGAAAAAGGAACTGGATAATTACCTGCATAAAAATCCGGCTGCTGCCGATGCATTATTAAAACGCATTCTGCAATCAGAGCGGGAGCGTAAAGACATTGCCGGCATCAAAAAGCTGGCCAATGAGCGCGCCAAAAAAGCATCATTACATAACCGTAAGCTGCGCGATTGTAAACTGCATTTTGAAGATACCCACGAGCGTCGCCAGGATACTACACTGTTTATTACCGAGGGTGATTCGGCCAGCGGAAGCATCACCAAATCGCGCGATGTAATGACCCAGGCCGTTTTTAGCTTAAAAGGTAAACCGCTTAACTGTTTCGGTCTAACCAAAAAGGTAGTTTACGAAAACGAAGAGTTTAACCTGCTACAGCACGCCCTTAATATTGAAGATGGTCTGGATGCCCTGCGGTACAACAACATCGTAATAGCTACTGATGCCGACGTGGATGGCATGCACATCCGCCTGCTGCTGATGACTTTCTTTTTGCAGTTTTTCCCCGACCTGGTAAAGGCTGGCCACGTGTTTATCCTGCAAACACCGCTATTTAGGGTCCGTAATAAAAAAGAAACCATTTATTGCTACAGCGATGAGGAACGCCGTAACGCCATAGCCAAATTAGGCAACAAGCCCGAGATTACCCGCTTTAAAGGATTGGGTGAGATTTCGCCCGATGAATTTGGCTTGTTTATAGGTAAAGATATTCGCCTTGATCCCGTGATCCTGAAAGACGCCAATATTAAAGGCCTGCTGGAATATTTTATGGGCAAAAACACGCCAACCCGCCAGATGCACATTGTAAACAACCTGCGGGTTGAAAAAGATGATGAAAGCATTAACCCGCTGGTTGCCGAAGAGGCCGATGGGGTGGCATTGCCAGTTGCAGTTTAACCCGATTTGTTATCATAATACATAATGCACGCCCCATTGCGGGTAATGTCGTCAGGCCGAAAAATGGTAATGACCTAATTGCGAACGGAATTTTTGCGGAGGTTTATGTGATGTGCCTCTGCTGAAAAACGAATTGGTATGGAACCTCTGATACTATCAAAACCACAGGCCCGAAAAATCATCCTTCACGCTGCCGGGTTAGCCAGGCAGGAGCAGTTTGGGACGGGGATTGAGGCGGTTTACCGGCTTATTGATCACCTGGGTTTTGTGCAGCTGGATACCAACTACGTGGTGGAAAGGGCGCATCACCACGTGATGGCCGCACGCGTACCCGATTATGAGCCGGAATGGCTGGGCGAGCTGACAGCAGACGGCCGGATATTTGAATATTTTACTTCCGACGCGGGGTATATCCCGATGAGGGATTTTCGTTTTTCGTTGCCCGTTAAGGAAGGTTTTTCGGTAAACCGGAAGCCCCTGACACCGGCAGAGACCCGCCTCATGAAACAGGTGCTTGACCGGGTGGAACGCGAAGGTCCCCTGATGGTTGGTGATTTTGAGAACGACCGGCTGGAGGCCAGCTCGGGCTGGTGGGATTGGCGCCCGGCCAAAGTGGCGCTCGAACGGTTGTACCTGGATGGCAAACTGACCATCACCCGCACTAAAAGTTTTCATAAAGTATATGATGTGCCGATAAATTTAATTCCGCCGGATACGGATTTAACCATGCCCACGGCAGAGGAATTTGCCCGCTTCGTGATCAGGCGAACGCTGGGTGCATTGGGGATAGCCTACGTTAAAGAAATGGCCTGGCGCGCCCGTTATGTAAAGGGCAACCTGGTTAAAAAAGAACTGGAGAAAATGGTAGCCACAGGCGAAGTGCGCATCGTACAGGTAGAAGGGTTAAAAAGCGCCCCGCTTTATATGTTGCCTGGCCAGCAAACCGAGGTTGAACTGGCGGGTGATGCTTTTATCCTTTCGCCCTTTGATATCCTGAATGTATTCAGGCACCGCTTGAGGGACTTTTTTGACTTTGACTATCAGATTGAATGCTTTGTGCCCGCGCCCAAACGCAAGTACGGCTATTTCTGTTTACCGGTACTGGTAGGCGACACCTTTGTAGCCCGCATGGATGCCAAAGCCGACAGAAAACAAAAAGTACTAATTGTGCATAACCTGCATTTTGAGGAGGTAGAGCTTGACGAGGCCATGATAGGGAAGATAACAGCGGCGCTAAAAGCCTTTATTCTATTTAATAACTGCCGGGATATTGTTTTTAAAAAGTCAAATAGGGTTGATTATCTGGAGGTTATTGGGACTGCTTTTTGATGGGGGAGGGGTAAAACTAAAAAAATGTCATTTCTCCTCACCCCCGCGCACAAAGCCTACGCCGGTTCGTTCGAAATGACATTTTGTTTTAAATGATGCTTGTGGATAACGTGATGCGTGAATTGCATGGGGGAGCCCATGTAATGCGGTCCTACAAAAAAACAAAAGGCGATGAGTTTATACCCATCGCCTCTTCCAATATATTATAATCGGCTTTAACTACAACATAATCTGCTTTAACTACAAAGCCAATACTTCTTTTACTCTTTCGGCAGCTTCTTTAAGCAAAATGGCCGAGTATACTTTTAACCCTGAGTTATCTATCAATTCTTTTGCTTCGGCGGCGTTTGTGCCTTGTAAACGAACAATGATAGGTACAGGGATGTTGCCAATTTCTTTGTAGGCGTCAATAACACCCTGTGCAACACGGTCGCAACGAACGATACCGCCAAAGATGTTGATCAGGATGGCTTTAACGTTCGGATCGCTCAGGATGATGTTGAAACCTGCTTTTACGGTTTCGGCATTGGCAGTACCACCAACGTCAAGGAAGTTGGCAGGCTCGCCGCCGGCAATTTTAATAATATCCATGGTGGCCATAGCTAAGCCGGCACCATTAACCATGCAGCCTACGTTGCCATCAAGCTTTACATAGTTAAGGTTTGATTTGCTGGCTTCAACTTCAGTAGGGTCTTCCTCGTCGGTATCGCGCATAGCAGCGTAATCCGGGTGACGGTATAGGGCGTTATCATCAATGTTAACTTTGGCATCAACAGCTAAAATTTTGTTATCAGATGTTTTTAATACCGGGTTAATTTCAAACTGCGATGAATCGGTTGCATCGTAAGCTTTGTACAATGCCGCGATGAATTTGGTCATATCCTTAAAAGCCTCGCCCGATAAGCCTAAGTTGAAAGCGATTTTGCGGGTTTGGAAAGCCTGCAGGCCAACTTTAGGATCAATTTCTTCTTTAAATATCAGTTCGGGGGTTGAGTGTGCAACTTCTTCGATATCCATACCGCCTTCGGTGCTGTACATGATAATGTTACGGCCTTTAGCCCTATCAAGCAGTACACTCATATAAAACTCTTTAGTTTCGCTTTCGCCAGGATAGTAAACATCCTGGGCAACTAAAACTTTTTTTACTTTTTTACCTTCGGGGCCGGTTTGTGGGGTAACCAGTTGCATGCCAATAATATTGCCTGCAATTTCTTTAACCTGATCGTGATTTTTGGCCAGCTTTACGCCACCGCCTTTACCACGGCCACCGGCATGGATCTGGGCTTTTATAACCACCCAGCTTGATCCCAGGTCTTCTTTCAATTTTTGGGCAGCTGCAACAGCCTCTTCGGGTGTATCAGCAACAATGCCTTCCTGTACTCGTACGCCAAAGCTTTTTAATATCGCTTTGCCCTGATATTCGTGGATATTCATGTTTTTTGAAGAATTTGCGGTAAATCTACAATTTTTGTTTAAAGTAGGGGAGGATTGTAGCGTTTATTTGACAGCACTTATTTTATCATCGCCTTTAAGCCAGAAAGAAATTTTACTTCCTTTACCCAATTGGCTTTGGATGGTTAGTTTACCCCCATTTTTTTCGATAAAATCCTGGCAAAGCGAGAGCCCCAGCCCCGAGCCCTTTTCGCCCGAAGTGCCATCTTTATGAAAATTTTCCCTGCGGAATATTTTGGCAATATCCTCGGCAGACATTCCGCCGCCGGTATCTTCTACATACACTTCAACAAAGCCGGGTTTAGTACTGTATCCCAGGGTTATTTTGCCGTTAACAGGTGTGAATTTAGTGGCATTGCCAATCAGATTGCGCAATACCAGCTTTATCATATCCCTGTCGCCGTAAACAGCAATGCTTTTATTGATGTTGTTAACCAGTTCAATATGTTTGTTATCGGTGTTCAGTTTAAACAGGTGATAATTTTCGTCGGCAATTTCCATTATATCAAACAAAACCCGGTGTACCTGGATGCCGTCCATCTGGCTTTTTGCCCAGTAAAGCAGGTTATCCGTAAGGCTAAATGCCGATCCAATATTTTCATCGAGATGGGGGATAAGCTCACCTAATTCAGCGAGCGATATCGAACCGGATTTTACCATGTCGAGGGTTTGCTTGAGCTGCCCTATTGGGCCCCTTAAATCGTGCGAGATGATTGAAAAAAGTTTGTCTTTGGTTAAGTTTGATTCCTGTAGCGCCCTGCTTTGGGTCAAAATTTCGTCGTTTTTATCACTTAATTCCTTGGTTTTTTCGTTAACCTTTCGTTCCAATACCACCTTTTGTCTTTTAATGCGGCTGTTATTAAATATGCTGAACAAGTAAAAAAACAATGACCCTGTAAGTATATAAAATAAATACGCCCACCAGGTTTTAAACCAGGGGGCGTTAACATGAAACGAATAAGCATCTGTACTGCTTATTTGCCCGTAAATGTTTTTGGCCCGTACAAAAAAGGTGTAATCGCCATCGGCAAGGTTGGTAAATGAAACTTCGCGGTCATGGCTCCAGCCCGACCATTTATCTTCAAATCCGTTTAATTGGTATTGGTATTGCATTTTGTCGGCATCCTCAAAAAACGGGCTTGTGAAAATAAATTTCAACCTGTTTTTTGAAAACGGAATATCGTTTTGCGGTAACCCGGCCCCGGTAGTAAAAATGGTTGAATCAGCCGCCTTTACGGTTTTGATATATACAGGCAACGGTTTATGGTAATAAGTTTGCTGATTGGGGTTGTAATTTACAACCTGCTTTAAATTTCCAATCCAAACCTGGCTGTTGCCGGCCGCAAGTACCGGTGCATCTACATCAACAGGCAGCAGGCCATGTGTTGTCAACGCGATTTTTTTAAATGGAGTAAACAACAACCTGAACGAACCATCAGCTTGTTTTATAAAGACGCCAGCATTTTGCACTTTTTTTGATGGGGCTCCCCAAAAGTAAATATCGCCCCCGGTAGTTTGTGTAGCGGTGTAAATGCAAACGCCCCGGCTCACCTTACCAAGTATGGCATCGGGTTCAAACCTGTTTTTTATTTTGTTGTAGCTATAAAAACCGTTGGTGGTGGTGGCTACAATGCGGTTGTTTAACCGGTAAATACGGTTGTTGAGGGTTGATGGTAATCCGTTTTTTGTATCATAAAAGGCCGTGCTGATTACTGAATCCATTTGCGCGTTTAGCCTTAGTTTATAAATACCTTTATTGTAGTGGCTTATCCATACGTTACCTTCATCATCTTGTTGTATATAGCGGGTTTCCTGTTCAAAGCCCCTGATCTTTTTTTCGTGCCAGGTATTGCCTTCTTTTGATAAAAGCCAGATGCCCGTGTTATAGGTGCCCATGATCATACAATCGGGCTTGTTTTTTATCTCGCCAAGGGTTTGGATAAACCAATGATGAATGAGCGGAATAGCTTTTTTGCCTTGTATTTCAAAAACCCCTTTACGATGAGCTAAATATAGTTTGCTGCCAAAATTAAACATATTCCAGTTTTCGCTTTCGGTTCCGGGGATGGCAGAAAAAGTTGAATTACCATTTTTATAAAAAAGCGCTTTGTCGGTACCCACATATAAATCGTTGCCTTTTTTACCAAGGGATAGTATGGTACCGTCCAGGCCATTATTGTGGTCATAAATAGATAAGGGCGAACTTGAAACCAACTGCGTAATATAGGTATCGGCACCAAGCCAAATGTTTTGGGCCTTATCCAGGAAACAAAAACCGGTGTTGAGGTTAAGCCCCAGCATATCTTTTGAGTTAAAATTTACCGTTTCGCCATTTTTGTTTAAAAGATAAACGCCTTCTTCGGCAACCAGGGCTATTTTTCCCATATCCAGGTAAAGCAGGCTTCGTACAGGAACGTTTTTGGTGGTTGTAACCGGATTTTTGGTGAGGAGTAACATTTTTTTAGTGCTATCTGCCTCCAGCGGGTTTAATGCCCATATCCGGTTGTTATCGTCGAGCAAAAGGTATTTGTCATCTTCGTAGTCGGCAATTCGTTTCAAATGTAGCCCGGCCATTTGTTTGCCAAAACCGGCATCTGCAAATTGGCCGTTTTTATATACTAACAAGCCGTTACTACCTAACGAAAACAATTGTTTTTTTTGCCGAAATAGCCAGTTATCGGCAATATTGAGTATTTTAAGTGTGCCCTGGCTGTACCGGAAAATGTTTTTGTTGTTATTGAAAAACACCTCGTCATTAAAAACTATTGTTTGACGTATATCATTCAGGTTTTTGTACGTTTTGGGAAGCAGGGGCAATAAAGTATGATACTTATAATTTGCTGCGCTATCTTTCCTGAAGTAACCAAGTTCGTTATAGGAGCCTACAAAAATTTCATTTTTTGAATTAATGCCTAATGAAAATACGTAGTTTTGATTGGCAATGGGCATTAAATCCCATGTAAGGCCATCGTATTTAACAACACCATCGTTATTGGCAATATATAGTACCCCCTGGTTATCCTGTGCCATGGTCCAGCTTTGTATGCCGGCGCCGTAAACGTTCATTGGGTATTTTTCAACAAATAGCTGCTGGGCATTAATAAACGGTACATTGATAAGTAAAATGCAGCAAACTATCAGAAGGCGCATATTTTATATTTAGGTGATTGCAATAATATTACTCCTTAAGGTTTTATTTCACAGGGGTGTATACGGCATATTAGCTGTTTTGTTATACTATTTTAACATTATACGCTTTAAATTTAGTCATATTCTGCAGGTTTGTTGCGCCCCGATAAAATCAACCAAAATATTAACTTTGCGTTATGCTTAAAGCTAAATCCATTTATAAATCATACGGGCAGTTACAGATATTAAAGGGTGTTGACCTGGAGGTTAAACGAGGCGAAATTGTAACCATCGTTGGCGCATCGGGGGCCGGCAAAAGTAGCCTGCTTAATATTTTAGGCACGTTAGACAGGCCGGATTCGGGGGAGTTATATATTAACGATATTGAGTTAAGCAAGCTTAATAATAAAAACTTAAGTGATTTTCGGAACCGTAAAATTGGCTTTATCTTCCAGTTTCATCATTTGCTGGCCGAGTTTACGGCGCTGGAAAATGTATGTATACCGGCGTTTATTGCAGGTGTATCAAAGTCAAATGCCGAAAAAAAAGCCAAAGAGTTACTTGATTTGCTGGGATTAAGCGATAGGCTGAGCCATAAACCCAACCAACTTTCGGGCGGCGAACAACAACGGGTAGCCGTTGCCCGTGCCCTTATCAACAATCCGGCGTTAATATTTGCCGACGAACCATCGGGCAACCTCGATTCAGTAAACGCGCTGGAGTTGCATGAACTTTTCATTAAGTTGCGTAATGATTTTAATCAAACTTTTGTTATTGTTACTCATAATGAAGAACTTGCCGACCTATCTGACCGTACGGTTATTATGAAAGACGGTTTAATTGTACCATAAGCTTAGCTATTAAATTGAAGATACTGATAACAGCAGCAAATGCTGCACAAGCTTATAAGCAAAAAAATAAATTAAACGGCGCCGATATTATTATGGGCGATTATATGGAATTGCCGGATTTTATGTTGAAGCCCGGCCAACTCATTCGCCTGCCTAATCCTGCATCGCCCAGTTACACGCATGAAATGTTGGCTTTATGCCTTGACTTGGAGGTAGACAAAGTTTATCTTTTCCGCGAACAGGAAACCGGCCTGTTAAAACAATCGGAGGTGTTATTTAACGAATATAATATAACAATCATTGCCGGCAACGATGAAGTATAAGGATATTGATAAGCGCAAAACTGCGTTTGTACTGGAGCTGGATGATGTGTTATACCCGGCCAAAGATTATATATACCAGGTTTACTACCTGTTTGCAAACATGCTGGAGTATGTTGAACTGGTTGATGCCAAACAAGTAATTAGCTTGATGACAGATACCTATGTTGCCGAAGGGCCTGACTTTGTATTTGATAAGCTTGAAAAGGAATTTCCTGTCGCGGCGCAGTACCGGGACAAGTTTTACAACCTTTTTGATACCGCGAAGCTGCCCCTGAAATTGCTTTTGTACCAGAATATGCTTACCTTACTTCAGGAAATTGTTGTCGACCGCAAAAAGCTATTCATTGTAACCAACGGGAAAGTTACGCAGCAGGTAAATAAGATAAGGCAGGTAGAGTGGCATAAACTTGAACCATACCTAATTTGCTACCTGGCCGATGAAACCGCCCCAAAACCCGAGCCAGATGTAATACACCTGTTAATGCAGGAGCATAACCTGCAACGAAGGGATATTTTGATGATAGGCAATTCGGAGGTAGATAGCTTATGCGCCGAAACTGTTGGAATTGACTATTTAAGCGTAGACAAATTTTTGTAACACCTGTTGTAACATACTTATTTTTATTTCGTTAACACATTATATTTGTTGTACATGAAAAAAATATTATACTTGATCATCATCCTTGCCGCCGGTTTGTTATCAGCTTGCCATAAGGACAAAAAAATAATCGTGAACGGTACCGATTCTACCGCAATCAAATTAGAAATATCTAACCTGATCAAGGATTCGGTTTACCTGTATACTAAAGAAACCTATTTATGGTATGATGCTATTCCGGATTATAAAACATTTGCTCCTCGTTCGTTCACGGGAACTAACGAAATAGCCGCACTTACCAGCGAGGTAGATAAACTATCGCAATATAAAATTAACCCGGCAACAAGCCTTCCATATGAATACTATGCGGCCGATCCTGGCTCGGCTAAATACTCGTTTATTGATGATGGGTCTGTTTCTTCAGAACTGGGCGGTGTAAGCGGCGATTTTGGATTCTCGGTGTTGTATCAGGAAACCAACGATCTGCGCGTAAAATATGTATATCCTGGTTCGCCTGCTGATAGTGCAGGTATAAAAAGGGGCGATCAGATAGTGAAACTTAATAACCGCACCAGTTTGGATTATGATAACGGCACCAATGTAAACTTTGTAGTAAATGCGATTTTTGGCACCAGCCCAATTACTATGACACTTAAAAAGGCCAACAATACTACAGCTGACGTGTCGTTAAGTGTGGCCGATTATACCATTAACCCGGTTTTAAAATACAAGGTTTTTACTATGGGTGATAAAAAAATAGGGTATGTTGTTTTTAATACTTTTACAGTAATAGCTAACGCCCGCCCCCAATTGTTAAAAGCCTTTAATGCCTTTAGCGCTGCAGGCGTTACCGACCTGGTTGTTGACCTGCGCTATAATGGCGGTGGAAGTGTTGAAACAGCCGAATACCTGGATAACCTGATTGTACCTGCTGCAAAAAGCGGCACCCAGATGTTTACTTATTATTATAATAATAAGCTACAAGCCGATAACCACCCATTGCTAAGCGCTATATATGACATTAATAAAGGCGATTTTTTACCGGCTAACAACCGGGTTAATTTCGCCAAAAGTGGTTCGCTGAATGTAAGTAAAGTGTTTTTTATAGTAACCGGCTCAACTGCATCGGCAAGTGAATTAACTATTAATAATCTGCGCCCCGAAATGGAAGTTAAACTTATAGGTCGCACCAGTTACGGTAAACCGGTAGGTTTTTTTGCTATCGATATCAATAAATATCAACTATATGTGCCGCAGTTTGAAACCAAAAACTCGGCCAACCAGGGTGGGTATTATTCGGGGATGACGCCAGGTTCAACAGATTACCCGGGTAAGCTTGATTATGATGATGTTACCAAGGATTTTGGCGATAGTACTGAAGTATTATTGCAACATGCCTTAAACTATATTACTACGGGCGTTTATGATGTGTCGGGCCCGAAAGTTCAAAGCTTGTCAAAAACTAAAACTATGTCGGCACAGCAGGTTTCAGACATGACACTAAAACTGGACGAACGTAAATTTAAAGGAATGGTAGGAGGAAAGAAAGAACTTCGCCATAGATAAGTGGAAAGCATTGAATCTAATTAAAAAGGGGGCAGGGATATTTATCTTTTGCCCTTTTTTAATTTATTACAGTTGTAAGATCTGCTTTTACAAAATTTTCGGCATTGATGTTTAGTGCCCGCCTGTCATTTCCCTTGAGAGGGTGTCCTGTGCGGCGTAAGGGTGGGAAATCTTGCACGCTATGCCAACTGTGGACATCGCTCGTATAGGATTTCTCCTCGCCTGGTCAATGACCCGCCCTCGCTCGTCGAAATGACAACTATTTCTTATTTAATTTAATGTATCCAAACGTGTAAATAGGATTGAGGGGGATAATATGATAAGGGCTGCTATGTGTTTGTAGAAAGCCAACTGCGCCAGATCTTTGGTGTAGAGACTACCTGCTTCGCGCGAAAGCATTTAATCAGCCAATTCCCGCAAATCAACAGCTACCACGCGCGATATTCCCTGTTCAACCATAGTTACACCATAAATAACATCGGTACTGGCAATGGTGCGTTTATTGTGCGATACAATGATGAATTGCGAATCTTTGGAAAAGGTGCGGATGATGTTATTAAATTTATCAATATTGGTATCATCCAGTGGTGCATCCACCTCGTCAAAAATACAAAAAGGGGCGGGCTTTAACAGGTAAAGGGAAAAAAGTATGGCCGTGGCTGTAAGGGTTTTTTCTCCCCCGGATAGTTGGTTGATGGATAACGGGCGTTTCCCTTTTGGCTTCGCGATGATGTCAATGTCCGATTCAAGCGGGTGGCTTGGGTCGGTCAGGATCAAATCGCATGAATCCTCATCATTAAACAACGAGCGGAACACTTTGATGAAGTTTTCGCGCACCATGACAAAAGCATGCATGAACTTTTCTTTGGCGGTATCATCAATCTCCTGGATGGTGGCCAGCAGCGATGCCTTAGCTTCGCTCAGGTCCTTCTTTTGTGCCTGGATGAAGGTGTAACGCTCATTCATCTCATTGTATGCCTCAACCGCCATAGGGTTGATGGCACCAAAATCGTCCAGTTGTTTTTTTAATTTTTCGGCCTTTTCGCGTAGCTCCTGTTCGCTTTCAGTAGGTACTTCCGTTTCGGGCAGGTCTTCAATATCTATGTTAAACTCAACAGAGAGGCGTTCTTTTAGCGCGTTTAGTTCCAGCTTCAGGTTATTACGCTCATCGCGAAGCTCATTTTCAATTACCTCGTGGTTATCTTTTTTACGGCGAAGCGCGGTTATCTCGTTTTCGTTTTCGGTAATGATGCCACGCCATTGATAGTATTCCTGCTCGGCCTGTTGGGTGGCTTTTTCCAGGTTCTCCTTCTGCTCGTACATCTCCAGCAGGTCATCGTCGGAGTTGTCAGATTGCTTCAGGTTATCCTGGATGGCAATTTTTACTTTTTCCAGTTCGGCGCTGTTTTGTTTTATGCGGGCCTCCAGGTTTTCCTGCTGATTATCGCGGTATTCCAGGTCTTTTACCAGGCCCGACACCTTATTTTGCTGTTGGTGAAAACGGATATTTTCCTGGTTAAAGGCGTTTGATTGCACCGATACATATTCGTTCAGCTCATTAAATTCGGCTTGTTTATCAACCAGTAATTCGCTTTGAATTTGCTTTTGGGCTTTTAAATCGGCCAGTTGTGGGTGCAGGGCTTCCATTTCGGCTTTAATGCCCTCAATTTTGCGCGCTATATCATCCTTACGGTTAAGGCTGTTTTCAATAAATGTCTGGTACTGCTCCTGCCTGGTTTTAACGGTAATCAGTTCGGTATTCAGCCGGTTAATGATCATTTGCTGCTCGTTAATCTCGGCGCTTTTGGTTGATGATCTTAAAGCAGATAACTTACTCTGTAATTCGTCGGATTTACTTTTCTGCGTGTTAACCAGGCTTTCGATGCCTTTAATTTCTTTAGCCAGGTTTTCCAGATTTTTGGCGCGCCCAATCCTTTTCCCCTCAAACAAACCTACCGATCCGCCGGCCATGGTATGCCTGGATTTGTTGAATTTGCCGCTTTTGCCTATCAGTACAACGCCGTCGGGCAGGGCAGCGTTGTTAATTTGCTGGTCTTTATCGTCATCAACCAGGTATACATCCTTCAACAGATGGTTGCACAGGTTAATGTAGCGTTTATCAACCTCGATAACCTTAAGGGCCGATACCGCACCCGCATTTTCAAAAGCAGGGTTAGTTGGATTTATCTCGTTATAATTTTCAAGGATAAAGAAATGCGCGCGGCCACGCGACGAATTGCTCAATAGCTGGATAGCCTTTATAGCTTCGTCATAATTTTCAACTACATAGTAATTCATCAGCGGCTCCAGGTAGTTTTCAATAGCTACGCGGTATTCCTCTTTACAAAACAGTACATCGCTAAACAGGGGGGCATTTTTGGCCCAGTCGGTATTTTTCTTTAAAAAGCGAATAGACTCGGGGAAACCCTCCAGGTTATCAACCATGCTTTTGGTAAGGTTGTACTCGTTTTGTTTGGCATCCAGCTTGCGGCTTTCTTTAATGATGGTATCTTTTACCAAACTCAGTTCGGCATCCGTTTCGGCTATCTGCTCCTTTAACTTGTTTTCAAAATCAAGGGCCTGCTGGTAATCAAAATCCAGCGTTTCCTTCCTGTTTTGCAGCTCGGCAACCACCTGGTTAAAGTGCGAAAGTTCCACCTCCTTATTGGTGGTGTCTTCCATGTTGCGCTGGCTTTCCTGCTCCAGCGCCTGCTGCTGAATTTGCAGGATATCGATATCCTTTTCTGCCTTATAGGCCTGGTTTTGCAGGCGGGTGTTGATGCCGGTTATTTCGGTCAGCTCGTTGCGGGCCGATGTTTGCTGCAGGCGTAACTCGTCAACCGCTTCTTTCAAATCGGCCAGGCGGGTTTTAATAGTTTGCAGGGTTTCATCTTCAAGCGCCTTTTCTTCCGACAGGCGTTTGATGTTGTAAAAAACGTGGTTTAACTGGTTTTTATCTTTGTCAAGTTCCTCTGTCAACCGCGCTTCTTTGTCCTGCTGGAATTTCAGCTGCTCATTTTTTATCTTTTTCTCGCTTTCATAAGCGCGAATCTTCGATACAAATTCGTTGGTGGTTTTTTGCTGTACCGATAGGTTTTTCTCCTTGGTTATACTATCCAGCTTTTGTTGCTGCAGGGCTGCCTCCAAAGTATCTATCTGGGCAACAATACCACCTTTATCGGCTTTTTGCTTTTGCTCCTGGTCCTGAATTTTTGCCAACGATTCGCTGAAGGACACGATGCGGAACGAGGCCAGCATAATACTCAACGATTTATACTGATCCTTTATCCGGTAATAGCGCTCGGTTTTTTTGGCCTGGTTCTCCAGCGTTTTCAGGTTCTTTTCAATCTCGAAAAGCAGGTCTTCAACACGTTCCAAATCGGCCTCGGTATCCTTAAGCTTGTTAAAAGTTTGCTTTTTGCGCAGTTTGTATTTGGAGATGCCCGATGCTTCCTCGAATAAATTGCGGCGAGAGCCTTCCTTGTTGGTGATGATCTCATCAATCATCCGTAGCTCGATGATGGAGTACGAATCTGAGCCGATACCCGTGTCCAGGAAAAGATCGGTAATGTCTTTTAAGCGGCATTGCACATCATTCAACCGGTACTCGCTTTCGCCGGTGCGGTAAAGCTTGCGGGTAAGGGTAACCTGCGAGTAATCAGTGGGCAGTACGTTTTTGGTATTATCAAAAGTAAGGGAAACTTCGGCAAGGTTGGCTGCTTTACGGGTTTTGGTACCGTTAAATATCACGTTATCCATCTTCTCCGACCGGAGCATCTTGGTGCTTTGTTCGCCCAGTACCCAGCGGATAGAGTCGACGACGTTTGATTTACCGCAGCCATTGGGCCCAACAATAGCAGTTACACCCTCATTAAAATTAATGGTGATCTTATCTCCAAAACTCTTAAAGCCCTTGATTTCTAAGCGGGTAAGCTGCATTTAATTTGTTGTATCCCTTGCAAAAATTTAACCTTCAAAGTAATCATAAAAAATTGAGTTTATTAAACTTTTTTTGGGAAAGGGGGAGGAGGTTAAAGGCGAAAGGTTAAAGGTGAAAGGTTGGCGTTTTGTTTGGTTATTCGGAGGCTTGAATTCTAAGTCTTGAATAACGCATCAGAAAGTACAAAATCGACTTAAGACTTAGAACTTAAGACTATTGACTTGAATAAAGCTTAACCTAAACTTAAAACAAATAATGCCATAGTTTTTATAATACTGCGTAACTTTATATCAGCATTAACCAATAAAACCAATTGAGATGAACACACAGGATGTAGCTGAAAAATTAGTTGAGTTTTGCCGCGAAGGCAAAAATTTAGATGCCATAAGTGAGCTGTATGCTGATGATGTGGTAAGCCACGAACCAAAAGGTTCGCACATGGAGCTTTCAGAGGGTAAGGAAGCCGCGATAGCCAAAAACCAGCAATGGTATGATATGGTTGAAGAGGTTCACAGCGGCCAGGTATCTGACCCGATTGTAAGCGGTAACTTTTTTGCAGTAACCATGGATATGGATGTAACCTATAAAGGCCAGGGCCGCAGCATGATGAGCGAAGTTTGCGTTTACGAAGTTAAAGACGGTAAAATTGTAACCGAAACATTTTTTTATAACCTTCCGCAATAAACCTAAACGTTAAAGCCCTCCGGATGTACTATCGGGAGGGCTTTTTTAATTATGGACGCGGCGGCAAATGTGGACGCGGCGGCGTTGGTAAATGCAATGGATTTGGCGGTGCAGGTGGACGCGGAGGCAATTTGATATGCACCCTGCGGTGGTGCCTGCGTACGCGCCTGTGATGCCTCCTGAACGGATTTGGCGGCGCTGGCGGACGTGGTGGCGGTGGCGGAAGCTTGATTTGCAAAACAGATGTTGCCGCAACAGCAGGTAATGCTTCGGCTGTGGCATCAAAAGCCTCAAAGCTCATTAACGCTATGGTTGCAATCGTGATAATTTTTGTGACTCTCATGTACTTGTAATTAATTGGATCAAAGCAAATTCAACATTATAACTACAAAAAACAACAATTGTTTACTCCGGTTTCTTAAATAATATTTCGTAGTAAAAATCGGCGGCAAATTGCGCCGCCTCAAGCCATCTTTTTTGCGTGGGCTTACCGGCATCAAACAAAGGGTTGAAATGCCGTTGCAATTCGTGACCGAACCCTTCAAATACCTTTACGCTATTTTTAATATGCAGGTCATCCGCGCGGTGGTGGATGGTAATACTGCCATACATCCCTGTATCGGCCTGTATGGCGTTTAAAATGCGGTCATGCGAGCCGTAGACACTTACAATAGGTACCCGCGCATTTTTTAACCAGCGGATGTCAAGAATGCCTCCCCAAAAGTTAATGATGCCGACAATTTTAGCCCTATCGGCGGGCCTAAGTAAGACTGTTGAGTCAACTACTCCTGTACGCCGGGAAAGTTCGGCATTGCTGCTGTAAGCGGCTTGCAAGGCTATAATGCCGCCCGCAGAACTGCCTGCAAGAATTATTTTGTTGGTGTCGATATGGTATTCTGCCCGGTGTTTTTTAAAGTAAGCTATAGCCGTTTTTACATCCTGTACGGCGTAATAGCAGCTTTTTTGCAATTCATCAAAATGGAATACCGGGTTATTTTTGCTTAGCCGGTAGTTAATAGCCGCGCATACATAGCCACGCTCAGCAAAATCATTACTCCATATTTTGATGCCCTTGTCGGCTTTTGAGCCATATTTAAAACCACCGCCATGCATCCAGATAATAAGCGGCCTGGTTGCGGCATGATCACCTTTGGGCTGATATAGATCGAAGAGGTATGAAATAGCGTCGGCAGGCTTTGCAGCGGGATTATAAGTTAAGTTTTCTGTTATATCGATATTAGGGAAAACATGATCTTTATATTGATAGATAGGTTGGTTTTGCGCCCGCAGGTTGCAGGCGGTAGCTATAGTTATGAATATAGATAGGGCGTATTTATACATCTGCTTGTTTAACGTATATACGTTACAACCAATATCATCAGATGTTTGCAAGCACGCTTGTTATAACCTGGGGTTGTGAAGGAAATGATTTGAGTTTTTGCGAAGTGCCCAGAACGAGATTCGAACTCGTACATCCTTACGAATGCCACCCCCTCAAGATGGTGCGTCTACCAATTTCGCCACCTGGGCATTTTAAGTTTAAAGTCTTAAGTTCTAAGCCTTAAGTATTTCACTTTAGACTGTAGACTTAAGACTTTCAACTTCATTTCCGGCGTGCCCGAAGAGAGACTCGAACTCTCAAGAGACAATTCTCAACGGCTTCTGAGACCGCAACGTTTACCAATTTCGCCATCCGGGCCTGTTGTTTTATTAACAAGCGTGCAAATATAAACGTTTCTGTCAAAAAGCCTTATAATAAATTAAAAAATTGGCGGGCAGTTGTTACTTGCCCGGTTTAGGCTTAATTTAGGCTTCATGAAACGTTTTTACCAGCTAATAATTACAGTTTTACTGTTTACGCCATTTATTTCGGCAGCGCAAACCATCACCATTTTACAGCAGGATAAGCCAACCAGCATTCGCGGTTTATCGGTTGTTGATGATAAAACCGCGTGGATAAGCGGTAGTAAAGGCCACATAGCTATTACTACCGATGGCGGCATAACCTGGGCCTGGCAGCAGGTTGCCGGCTATGAAAAAGCCGATTTTAGGGATATTGAAGCATTTAACGCCAAAGAGGCCATAATCATGAGCTCGGGCAGCCCGGCGCTGGTGTTAAAAACTACCGATGGCGGCAAAACCTGGCAGGAAAAATGCCGCAAAACCGATAGCATATACTTTTTTGATGCGATGGATTTTGCCGACGCCAAACACGGCTATATTTTAGGCGACCCTATCAAAAATAAATTCCTGCTGATGGAAACCAACGATGGCGGCGAAACCTGGGCCGAAATGCAAAACACGCCCGATGCCTTACCTGGCGAAGCGGCCTTTGCAGCAAGCGGTACTTGTTTAAGGGTGAATAAAGATTTTGGCGTGGTTATAGCAAGCGGCGGCATGGCTGCCCGTTTTTTACAATTGTGTAATTGCGATAAGCCACAATGGCAAATAAAAAGTTTACCGCTGGCACAAAATGCAAACAGTAAAGGCTCTTTTTCGATATCTGATGATTTGCTGGTGGCAGTAGGGGGAAACTATTCAAAGGACAAAGCAACGGATTCTGTAATTTGTAAGTACGACAAAAAAAGCAACGCCTACAAAGTTTTGCCGGCAGGTGTTACAGGGTTTCAGTCATGTGTGGAGCGCATACAAGGGCGGATATATTTATCTACCGGGACATCCGGCACCAGCTTATCGGCAGCCTACGGAGAGTCCTGGAAAAAAATTGATAGAACCAGTTTTAATGTTTGCCGGAGGGCTAAACACGGAAAACTGGTTTTATTGGCTGGCGACAAGGGTAAAATAGCTATATTTAAAATGTAGTTTATTGGCAATTAATAGCTTAACAAATACTTTACAATTAATTGTAAATACCACTTGCATCATATAATTAATCGCCCTATATTTGCACCACTTTAAACGGAAACGGTAGCAGTACCGGGAAAGTTGAAAAGTAATGATTCCGTAGCTCAGCTGGTAGAGCATAACACTTTTAATGTTGGGGTCCTGGGTTCGAATCCCAGCGGGATCACGAAAAGCCTTTGAAAGAAGGCTTTTCTTATTTTAAACCATAATTGAATCTCTTTAAACAGAAACGGTAGCAGTACCGGGAAAGTTAAAAAGTACGATTCCGTAGCTCAGCTGGTAGAGCATAACACTTTTAATGTTGGGGTCCTGGGTTCGAATCCCAGCGGGATCACTGGATGGGACAATTGAGAAGAAAAATCGGTTGTTCCGTTTTTTTTTGCATTGTAATTTCCTGCTAATCAGCTGAATTGCTTTAGTTTCCTTTCCGGCGGGGACGGTTTTGATCCGGTCTTAATCCCATATAACGGTAATGCTTTTGTCGCTATCCGCCCCTCAAAATGTCATTTTTACACAGCCCAAAATCCTGAAATGCCTTCTATCTTTGTTTTATCACTAAAATCAATAATTTAAATAACGCATCATGAAAAGAGTATCTAAAGGATATAATGTCCTAAACCTGGTGTTCATAATTGCTATGCTTTTTTTTACGGTATTTCAATCTAAGGGCCAACAGCTTAAACCTGCCGAAAGTGGCTATGCGCCTGTTAATGGCATTAAAGTTTACTATGAGGTATATGGTGAGGGTAAGCCCCTTGTTTTACTGCATGGTGCATTTTATACCATTGAGATGAATTGGGGGCAATTAATACCCGAATTGTCAAAAACAAGAAAGGTAATTGCTGTTGAATTGCAAGGACATGGGCACACCCCGTTTTCGGACAGGAAATTAGACATTGCTACCCTTGCAAGTGATGTGGAAGGGGTAATGGATTTTTTAAAACTTGATAGCGCCGATGTGGCAGGATATAGTATGGGCGGCTCTATAGCTTACCAGTTGGCGGCGAAAAGCCCTAAACGGGTACGAAAATTAGTGATCATATCTTCCACCTACAAAACCAACGGCTGGCTGCCGGTTATCAATAGTGGGTTTAAAGATTTTAAACCTGATTTTTTTGACAATACGCCTATAAAAACCGCATATGATGCAGTAGCGCCCGACAAAACAAAATGGAGAAAGTTTATTGAACAAATGATTGCTTTTGCCGCCGTTCCATTTGACGTGGGGGAAGCCAATATTAAAAAAATCACATCGCCGGTATTGCTTATCTCGGGCGACAATGATGGCCTGGACAAGGTAGAGTTGATGAAAACGTACCAATTACTGGGAGGTGGCGTATCTGCCGATTTGGGGCCGATGCCAAAATCACATTTAGCCATTGTGCCTGCGCAGAGTCACGTGAGCCTGATGATGCAGACGAAAACAATAGCAGGTTACCTGGACGACTTTTTAAAGTAACCAAATCGACCCTGGTATTTTTAAGAGAGGAATTTTAATGTCAGATTTATCTATGAACTAACTATAAAAAAATGAGAAAAATCAGAATTTTTGAACACATCTCGCTGGATGGCGTGATAGAACATGACGGAGACTACACCTATGGCGCTTGGACAACACCCTATCGCAGCCCTGCCGGCGCGGCAACCCTCCTGGAGGCATACGGGCCGAAATTTGACCTGCTGCTTGCCCGCCACACCTACGATATATTTAGTAATTTTTGGCCTAATGCCGGAAATTTCCCTATGGCAAATGCTATCAACGCTGCAACCAAATACATTGTAACCCACAGGCCCGACAGCCTGGAATGGGGTCCGGTAGAGAATTTGGGCGAGGACGTTATAAAGGCGATTCGCGATCTCAAGTCAACAGAAGGGCCCGATCTGATCGTAGTGGGGAGTTCGACGCTAACGTCCGTGTTGCTTGACCAGGGACTGGCTGACGAGGTTGTACTCATTACCTACCCGGTTTTGCTTGGCCGGGGCAAACGCTTATTGTCGGATAGTATTGACGCCCGGGAGCTTGCTTTTGTTGACTCGAAAACTACGCCCACGGGCTTGCTCATCAACACTTACCGGCATGTTGGTCCACTAAAATCTTAATATTTCACCGGCTTAGTCGGCTGAGTTTTCTCTATTTTTATTAGTAGCTTGTTCAGTCTGGCCGCTATATTACCAAATTCTTTAAGTAAAAGCCGTGATACAAATATTTCTGTAGCCACCTTGTTAACGCAAAGGTGGCTTTTCTGTTATTAAGCGTAAGATAATGTTTTGTATTTTGAGCCCCAAAATGATACCTATGAAAACTTTAGCCGACTTTAAAGCATCATTAAACTCAGCACAACCAGCTACCGGGTTGTCTGTGCAGTTAAAAAGCCTTTGGTATGATGGCAAAGGCGATTGGCCAAAGGCGCATGCCCAGGTTGATCATTTAAGCGATGAGGCATCGGCATTGGTACATGCTTACCTGCATCGTAAAGAAGGGGATATTTCGAATGCGGACTATTGGTATCGTAAAGCACGGCAAATGCGCCCCGACCTGTCTTTGGAAGAGGAATGGGAACGGTTGGTATTACAATTTCTTAATAAATAAATCAGGAGCCGCCAGAAGGGAACCGTTATAATCAGTAAGGTGTTGACGAGCTTTTGTACTATATTTGACGGGCGGAATGCTGTCCTGCTACAAAAACCATAAACGATAAGCCGAGATTTAACAACTACGTGATGCAACTCCGCGTTCTGACAAATGATATTTTCATAATTGAAGATTTTTGGAATCTCGAAGAATGTGACGACTTTATTTTTAAAAGTGAAGCTATTGGTTACGAACCTGCGACTATTGAAACAGAAGGCGGGCAAAAAGTTGTTACAAGTGTTCGTAATAATAACAGGGTTATTTATAAAGACTATGAGCTTGCCGATATACTATGGCAGCAACTAAAACCATTTGCGCCGAAACAGATTGGTTATAGTAAAGCCGTCGGATTAAATGAACTTTTTAGATTTTACAAATATCAGCCAGGGCAGGAATTTAAACGCCACAGAGATCAGAGTTACATCAGGAGTGATGGCGAAGCCAGCTATTACACCTTTATGATTTATTTGAATGAAGATTATGAAGGAGGGGAAACAAATTTTGGTAACCTGGTTATTCAACCCAAAAAAGGTTTGGCACTCGTTTTCTTACACAGTTTAGAACACGAAGGCAGGCCGGTAACGGAAGGTACAAAGTATGTTTTACGTACGGACATCATGTTTCGCCTGGGCGAATAAAACCTGACCTGTTAAGTCAGAAAAACAGCCTGACCATGCAATTAACCAATGTCCCAAAGTTTTGTGGCATTGAAGGTTTAATATGCCTGAAGTGCTTTTCTAAACCTTAGTTATATTAATAAATTATTAATAAATAAAGAAAATTGTTATTGAATTTTTAATAAAATAATCAATTTGTTATTAATATAGTATATTTGGATATATAGAAGCCGGTCTTCTTACAACTTATAATTTAAAAAAACATAATATGAAACAAGGACTTTTAATCGATATGGATGGTGTTATCTATAGCGGCGAGGAACTGATATACGGGGCGGATAAATTTATCAAATATTTAATTGACAGCGATATACCTTTTGCTTTTATGACCAACAACAGTCAGCGAACAAGCCTGGAAGTTGTGCGTAAATTGAAAGGTTTGGGAATTGAGGTTCAGGACAAGCATGTTTATACCAGTGCTATGGCTACCGGGAAGTTTTTGGGCGATCAGAGCCCTAACGGAACAGCCTACGTTTTGGGCGAAGGAGGTTTATTGAGCAGTTTGCATGAAAATGGCATTACACTGGTAAATACCGATCCGGAGTTTGTGGTTTTGGGCGAGGGCCGCAATTTTACGCTGGAGATGGTTCAGCGTGCGGTAGATATGATTTTGGCGGGTGCCAAATTTATTACCACCAACCGCGACCCCTCTCCGAAAAAACCAGGATGGAACAATTTAGGGATTGCGGCAACTACCGCCATGATTGAAGAGGCAACCGGCCGGAAGGCTTTTGTTACAGGCAAGCCAAGCCCGGTAATGATGCGGTCGGCCCGTAAATTTCTGGGGTTGGAAACAGCCGAAACCACTGTAATAGGCGATACGATGGAAACCGATATACAGGGGGGCGTGCAAATGGGTTACAAAACAATCCTGGTTTTGTCGGGGATATCAACTAAAGACAGGCTTGCGCATTATGCATTTAAGCCGGATATGGTTGCAAGTTCAGTCGACGAAATAAAATTCCCGTTAAAATGGTGGGATAAAGTTCCCGGTTAAATATTGGTGCATGCTATCGGGGGCTTAATCATGAAGCCCCCGATGCCTGCTTTTAGTAAGGAATAGCTGATGTTTATGCTGCCGAATTTGAAAAATTAGTGCCTGCCTTACCGCATTTTCCGGATAAATCTGGCGGTAAGCGCAGGGCTTTGTTTCTTAAATTGCCGTTAAATAATTTTCGATCACCTTGCTGATTTCCAATTTATTTTTGGCGGTATCCCATTTTTCTTTTGCCGACTGGTCGGCCAGATCAAACAGCCTTTCATACAGGAGCTTTCCATCTGTTTTTCCTTTTAGTTTTACCTGTGCATGCTGCGCATAAACCTGGTCCCAAACCTGCCGGACTGATGTCCAATAAGGTTTCCGGGTTTTCCACCAGCCTTTAGCATAATTAAATTTACTTTCATCCGCTTTGGTAAATTCTTCGTAGCCCTTTTCTCGTACCAGTAATTTATCTTCGGTGACCGAGCGGATAATTTTTTGGTTATCCTGCTCAAACATCCAGCCGTTGGCTGTCAGGTAAATCCGGTTTCCCCTCCTGAGTACGTTATAATCGTTGCGCTTGGTAAACTCCCGGCGAGGCAGGGGCGCATCACATTCGCTGTGCCACTCATGCCTGCTATCAGCATGTACCCATGTGCCTATACTTTCATAGCGTGGGCTGTCATCTACCTGGAATACTTTTTGGACCCAGCGGCCTTTTACTTCGGCTGGTTTTAAGTTCACTTTTTTCCAGGTATTGTCTTTGTCAAAAGTTACCAGGTTGTTTTCTTCGTAAACCCAATCCTCGCGCCAATGCTTAATCACAGAGGTATCGCCGGTAACCAGGATATGCTGGATCACAATTTTTTTTGGCGATTCTTCTTCAACCACAGCCCATTCATAACCGGATGAATGATATTTAGGATGGTTTTTGTAAGCGGTATCGGGCGCAAAAGTTTCCGCATAGTCAAAGGTTACTTTATAAAAACCGCCGAGCGAACGGATGGCCGCGCGGTCCTGTTCCATTTTTGATTGCGCGTAAAGGCCGGCTGCAGCCAGTATCAGCAGGCCCAATGTTAAACATATTTGTTTTTTCATGATGATTTGAAGTGTTTTATTTGTTTCTTTTTTAAAGCAAACTATTGTAAACTGGTTGTGCCATCGCCCTGGTACGCAAAACGGAAGGTATAATAGCGCGATGCCGGCCTGGTGGCCAGGTTGGCAAATTCGGCAGTTGTTGTGTTTGGGTTGCCCTTGTAATAACTTATCATTTCTACCTTGGCATAGTTGCCCGCCGATGTTTTAATCACGATGATCTTCCCTGGCACAGTAAGGATGGCATGCTGTGGCTCGGTGGTGGCCGTGTAGGTGTACCATCCCGATATGGCAGGTGCGCCTGTTGCATCTGTTTGATAACCGGCGGTTGGCGCGGTAGCCAAAGTTTCAAAGGTGCTGCTTACTATTTGGGCCTGGGTAGTTCCGGTGCCCGATGTGCCGCCGTTTATAAATATGCTTGTTCCCTTAAATTTAATATCCCATTTGGTTGTGGCCGTATCGGCGCCGGTAATTTGCGCGCCGGTTGAAAGGCTGTAATAAACGGCGGCAGTTGAGCCGTCAAGATCGGTAACTGTTTTTGTGGTGAGTTTACTTACTGCCGGAGTAACGTCATCGCTGTTTTTACTGCACGATGATGTTAGTAAAATGATAGCGCTGCTTAATGCCAATGATAAAGTTGCAAATTTGTTCATGTGTTTTATTGTTTGAATTGTTATTTGATTTGTGTGTTATTTTTTATTGAAATTGTAGGCTACCCCGGCGTAAATGAGCCTGCCCGGCAGGTTAAGGATAACCTGGGTGTCTTTATAGTTCAGCAGGTTTTGCGCGGTAAGCTGTACCCTGATGGCATCGCTCAGGAAAGGCTTTGATAGCGATGCGTTAACAAGCACGTATCCTTTTGTATATTCATCACCGCGGTTTACAATGCCGTTTCCATCGGTATCCTTATAGCCGTACCTGCCGCGATAGATGGCCCTTATAGAGGCGTTGATGCCTGTTTTATTTTCCTGGTAGTTTACACGGATATTGTACGTGTATTTTGACCGGCCGAGCAATCCGCCGTAGTCGCTTCTTTTAATAACTTTAGTAAGATTGGTTTCGGGATCTTTGGTAAAAACCTTACCCGCGGCTATCTGGTCCAGCACTTCCTGGTCATATGCTTCCAGGTATTGAAAGCCGCCCGCCAACTGTAGCGACTTAAATACCTGGTAGCTCAGATCGGTTTCGGCACCCTGCGTGTAAACTTTATTGAGGTTGAAGTAAGAGAAAACAGATTGGCCATTGATTTTTATGGCTATAGCCGCAGTTTCTATCAGGTTGGTAATATTGTTGCGGAACAGGTTGGCTGTCCAATAGAGTTTGCCTGTTGGTTTGTACCGGTAACCTAAATTAAAGGCGGTGGAACTTTCAGCATTTAAACTTTTAAGCGTAGCGGGATCAATCAATAAGGTTTCAATTTGGCCGGCCTGCTGTAAGCGCTGTATACCTGCACTTGCTTCTTCGTAACCAAAAACACTGTAGCCAACCTCGGCATTGGTAAAGTTTAAGTAAAGCTGGCGAAAGTCGGGGGCCTTATAACCTTTACCAACCGACCCTAACACTGTAAATTTTGGACTAAGTGCATAGCTTGCCGCCAGTTTGGGGCTTAACTGCGATTTATAAACACTGTGCACATCATACCTGCCACCGGCAATAATATCCAGTTTTTTTACCGGCAGCCAGTCGGCCTGGAAGTAGCTGTAGCCGGATGTGAACGATTGTAGTTTGGTGTAGCGTGTAGCCTCAACCGTTTCATACTGACCACCTGCACCGCCGGTTAGTTTCAGGTTATCCGTTAAAGCATAATCATTTTGCAGTTCGGCACGGTTAAAGGCCTGGTTAAAATAGGTCTGGTCGTATACTGACTGGTCATCCTCATACCTTACGTCCGATTTGGTTTTATAGGTTGAGCGGTAAAGCTGCAAGGTAGAAAGCAGTTTATCGGTGAAATGGTGCGTAATTACCGGGGCTATATTAAAATCTTTTTCGGTACCCGTCCCTGCAGCATAACGGTTATCAACCAGGTACCTGCTGTCCTGGTCATTGGTATAATACCTTACAGAAAGTTTGATGGTTGTTCTATCGTCTATTTTGTAAGATGATTTGCCATTAAATGTATAGCCGGCGAAAGGGGAAACCGTAGGCAGACCCGATGAAGACTGTAATGTATAACCGCCGCTGCTGTAACGGTTGGCAAAGCCCGAAATGTAGAACCGGTCATTTTTGTAGGCCGAATTTAAGCTAATATCTGCGGTATTATTGGTACCATACCTGGCTGCCGCCCCGCCCGATATTCCCTTTACCGGATCGGCAGTAATGATATTTACAACCCCGGCCATCGCTTCACTGCCGTACAAAGAAGATGTTGGGCCTTTTACAATCTCAATACGGTCGATATTATTAATGGTAATCCTGGAAAGCTCAAGGATACCCGTATTGCGGCCAATTAAAGGTAGCCCGTCTATCAAAATCATGGTATAGGCAGGGTCAAAGCCCTGAATCTGTATGCCCTGCCCGTGCGGGTCATCTAAAATGGTCATCCCGGTTTGCTCGGCCAAAATCTCGTTCAGCCGTACCAAACCTTTTTTCTTTATTTCGTCGGCTGTAATGCGGGTAATTGGTATTGGCACCTGTTGCAGGCTTTTCTGGGTGCGGGTTCCGGTAACCACTACTTCTTTCAGCTGCTTAATATTTGCTGTATCCTTTTTCAATGTATCCCGCCTTTGCGCATAGGCCATATGGAATGTAAATAACATAGCAAAAGCGCAAAAGATATATTTTATTTGCATTTATTTAGACTAATTAAAAATAATGATGCAAATTTGGGCGATTTACAAACAGTATGATAACGCCAGCGGGATTTTAATAAACGCGATACGGATTAATAATGATCAGGATTACTTCTGCTTTATTGGATGATGATGTTTACCATTTTGATGGTAGTTTAAGGGATAAAGCCTTATTTAATCAAACCGGGAACTGGGGCCGTGTAAGCATCATCACGGTAAAACTGCCTGATATCTGTTTCTTTGTAATCGATTTCGAAGGCGATAAAATATCCCCGGTCACGGTGGAGGTTGATACCCTATGCCTGATGATGAGCTTTACCTTATCAGGGCCAACACAACCAGGTTTAGCGGGCTTCCCATTTTGTGAAGGCGAACACAATAGCTTTTTTTCGCCCGGCCATTTAAAATTTAAAGCCCGCCTTCAGGGCCATTTATTACTGTTTGTGGTCTGTTTCCTTGGAGATAGTTTGAAAAAAAGTTTACCGGGTGCATTGAGCCCCGAACAGCTGGAGTTGCTGCAGGTAAACAGGCCAACCACGCTGCAAATGAGCCAGGCTATTCAGGGTATAATGGCTAATATTGAAAAAAAGGGGAACCATCACATTTATTTTGAAGCGAAGGCATTGGAGTTACTTTTCCTTGAATTGGAACAGGTAGCTGCCTTAGCGGAACAACCGGCCAATTCATTTTTGAAAATGCACGACCTGGAACGCATTAACCAGGCCAAAACCATAGTGGAGGAAAATTTGTTAAACCCCTGCTCGCTTATTGAACTGGCGCATAAGGTAGGCCTTAACGATTTTAAACTAAAAAAAGGTTTTAGAGAAGTTTTTGGGACAACGGTTTTTGGCTATTTATATGATTTACGGATGGACAAAGCGAAATTGCTTTTAAAAGATGGAAAGCCGGTAAGGGAAGTGGCTTTTGAGGTGGGGTATAAAAATGCCCATCATTTTACAACGGCATTTAAAAAGAAGTTTGGTTATCTGCCCAGCAAAATTAATAAGCTTTTGGGGCTGTTGGTTTTTATGCTTTCGCTTGCTGATTAGTGTTACAGCCATTCCGGGTGTCAGTCAGCAAAAACAAAAAGACTCCGAATGAAAAAATGCAATGGTATTAACCAAACCGGCCACGCTGGCGGTAAAATATCGTCAGGTATTCAGAATTTGTTATTAGTTAACGGATTGGAAAATTATTTAAGAATAATCTAACTGATATTCACTTATCTTTATTTTTGAGGAAAATGTTGTGACTTTATGCAAATCATCAACGAATACAATTTATCCTATATATTGCGAAATGCGCCGGTAGGTATTTGCATAGTGGATGCGGCCACCCTGGTGGTCGAAATGGCTAATGCTCATTTTTTGAAATTGGCCGGTAAGCCGGAAGAGGCGGTTTTGGGGAAGCATTACCGGGAAATATTTCCTTTGGACAGGCTTGATCAGGATGAAATGATCCTTAATAAAGCCGTCCAGGAAGGTCGCCCATATACTGCCAGGGAAAGGGAGATGCTGCAGTTACATGACGGTGAGAAAGAAATGGTAATGGTTAGTTTTGTTTACTCTCCAATAAAAAACAGCAAAGGTAGTGTTACCAGTTTAGCTGTATGGCTGCTGGAGAATACCGCGCACGGACTGAATGAAGAACTGGCCGCTACCAACGAAGAATTTGCTGCCGCCAATGAAGAACTTGCCGCGGCTAATGAAGAGCTGGCGGCCACCAACGACGCGTTGATTGAAACCCAGGCCAACCTTCAGCGGAGCGAAAAATTGTTCCGGTCAATTGCACTGAATATTCCCGGGTCGCTGATTATGGTGATTGACAGGAACCACCGGTATATAACCATTGAGGGCGATATCATGGAAAAGATGGGTTTTGACCGGCAGAAATATGAAGGCAGGCATCCCTCGGAGGTTTCGCCCGAACGTTATGAAGCCTCCCGCCACCTGTATGAAAGGGTGATAAACGGCGACCAGTTTTCGATTGAATGGAAAACTGATGCCGGCGAATTTTATATTGTACATTTTGTACCGTTAAAAAACGAGCGAAACGAAGTAGATGCCGGCCTGATCATTACCCTTGATATTACCGGCATTAAGCAGGCCGAAGAAAAAAGCGCGAAGCTGGCCGCAATCGTCCAATCATCTGACGATGCTATCGTTGGCAAAACACTGGAAAGCGTGATAACCAGTTGGAATGCAGCAGCCGAACGGATATTTGGCTATACGGAAGACGAGATGATAGGCCAGACAATTTATAAGATTATCCCTTCTGACCGCCAGGATGAAGAGCCTCAAATACTGGCCCGTTTAAAAAAAGGAGAGCGGGTAGATCATTTTGAAACCAAACGCCTAACCAAAGACGGGCGCTTACTGGATATTTCATTAACAATTTCTCCCATTAAAGATGCGCAGGGCAATATTATTGGTTTATCTAAAATAGCCCGGGATATTACCGAAAAAAAACAGGAAGAGCAGCGGAAGAATGATTTTATCGGGATGGTTAGCCATGAACTTAAAACACCCCTCACCTCGCTTAGTGCTATCATCCAAATGGGCACCAGTAAGCTCAGGAACAGCGAGGACGAATTTTTATCCGGCGCCATGGAAAACGCCAGCCGCCAGGTTAAAAAGATGACCAGTATGATCAATAGTTTTCTGAATATTTCGCGGCTGGAATCGGGGCAACTGCTTATCGAAAAAGAACCTTTCAGGCTTGATGAACTACTGCGCGAAACCCTGGAAGAAACTAAACTCACCGTGAGCAGTCATATTTTTAGCCTCAATGAATGTAACGATATTACGGTGAACGCAGATCGCGATAAAATCGGCTCTGTTATCTCCAACCTCATCAGCAATGCGGTAAAGTATTCGCCCCGGGGAAAATTAATTGACATTCGATGCCAAACTGAAGGAAAAATGGTGGTTGTGAGTGTAAAAGATGAAGGGATAGGCATTAAAGCATCAGAAATTGACCGGGTATTTGACAGGTACTATCGCGTTGAAAATCGCGATTTACGTCATATTTCAGGTTTCGGCATCGGCCTGTATCTAAGCGCTGAAATTATTAAAAGGCATGATGGCAAAATATGGGCAGAAAGCGAAAGCGGCAAAGGCTCTACGTTTTATTTTACGTTGCCGCTGGCCTAAGGAAATAATAACAGTTTTTGTTTTAGCGTGCCTTTATACCCGATGGGTTTTACAACCTTAGCAAACACAGGCCGGCCATTATTGCTGATTTTACCCGGCTTCCAAGATACTGTTGGCGCGCTTTAATGCGTTTTCAAAAGTATCTTTAACGTTTCCCTTACCAATCTGAAATAATAAACGCGCTTTTTTCAGCTCATCCATAACCTGTCCGCTGGCAACCTCGGCTAAAACCAGTTTTGTTCCGTTGTTTTTTGTTGTTGCATGTACTTCCCGCAACACCCTGATGCCGGTAGCATCAATAACCGGCACGTTCCGCATCCGGATGATCAGCACACGGGCCGGGTTTTCAATAACCTTCATCGCATCCTTAAACTTGTAAGCCGCGCCAAAAAATAAAGGGCCGTTAATCTCAAAAACATCAAGGCCTTTAGGCATATCATCCTGATTAAATAACTCGCCCGGCAAAACATCCGCTTGCTGTACAGAACTGGCCTGCATCATTTTCCGCATAAACAAGAATGCAGCCAGGATCATGCCGATCTCGATTGCCACTGTCAGGTCAACCAATACAGTGAGCGCAAAAGTGGTAACTAAAACTACGGCATCGCTTTTGGAGCCCTTAAGTACCGATTTAAAACTTTCCAGCTCGCTCATATTCCAGGCAACCACAACCAATATTCCGGCCAATGTCGGCATCGGGATCAAGGCAGCCCATTTGCCCACAAACAGCATAATAATTAATAAGGTGAGTGCATGAACAATCCCGGCCACCGGTGTTCTGCCGCCGTTTTTTACGTTGGTGGCCGTCCGTGCTATAGCCCCGGTGGCAGGTATCCCCCCAAACAGCGATGAACAAATATTGGCCAGCCCCTGGGCAATCAATTCTGTATTGGATCGGTGGTTTCCGCCGGTCATGCCATCGGCCACTACTGCCGATAACAAGGATTCGATACTGCCCAGCAATGCAATGGTAATGGCCGGCCTTATTAATTGCTGAATGGTGGCGAAACTGACACCGGGAATTACCGGCCGGGGCAGGGATGACGGTATAGCGCCAAAACGGCTGCCGATGGTTTCGACAGGTAAATGAAAAAAACTTACGGCAAAGGTTGTAACCAGGATGGCAATCAGCGAACCAGGCACCCTGTGTGTTACTCTGGGCCAAAGCAAAACCAGGCCCAGGGTAACCACTCCGATACCCGCCGCGTATGGATTGACCGAAGAAATATGCTGGCCAAAAGCCAGCCATTTGCTGATAAAATCGGCGGGAACGCTGCCCATATGCAGTCCCAGGAAATCCTTAACCTCCGAGGAAAAAATAATGAGCGCTATGCCCGTAGTGAAGCCGGTAATTAAGGGGTAGGGGACATATTTGATGGCATTGCCTAATTTGGTAACACCCATAACAATCAACAATACACCGGCCATAAAAGTGGCGATGATTAGTCCGTTGATACCAAACTGCTGTACAATGCCATAAACTACCACGATAAAAGCCCCTGTTGGCCCGCCTATTTGCACCCGGCTTCCACCCAGTGCCGAAATGATTAGCCCGGCGATAATGGCAGTAAAAATTCCTTTCTCGGGCGATACGCCGGAGGCGATGGCAAACGCTATAGCCAAAGGCAGGGCCACAATGCCCACAATGGTCCCGGCAATCAAATCTTTAAAGAATTGTTCTTTCCCGTAATACTTTAGGGTATCTATGAGTTTGGGCTTAAACATCGGCTTATTCTTTAATCCACATTTTTAATAGCCTGCTATAGGAATTGTTTACCAGCTGATAACCAGGCGGAACCTGGCCGCCGGGGGTATGAAAGGTAACCAGCCGCGTTTTTGAAGGCTTTTCAGCCAGCATTTGGTAAACCAGCCTGCTATACTGGTCATACAGTTCAAAGGAAGTTTCAACAGCATAATCTATGCGGCTGTCGGGTTCAATATTTTCGTAGAATGGGTTATAGAAATAAAAATGATCGTAGTTGTTAAATTCCAGTTCAGTCAGGTTCCCGTGTGTAAAAGTTACATTGGGCAAATCTAACCCGGCTTTGGCTGTCTCGGCAAAATTGTATAGTTCACGCCGCTGTTCAATGCCCGAGAACGTTGTTTCGGGATGGAAAAAACCGGCGGTTATACAAAATTTGCCAACGCCGCTGCCGATATCCAAAACCCTGGTATTAGGAACGGCCAGGAAATTGCCCGCTATTTTGGCAATCTCCACGGGTGTCCAGTGCATTTGCGACAGTTTCCGGATATGTTCGGGATACAACTCGTCAAAAGCGCTGTCATGGTAAAACAGGGATGGGTTTAATAGCTCATTAAGCATTCTTTTATTTTTGGAAGGATAAAAATTTTTAAAGACGGGGGTAAAAATTGGAGTTTCCATCAGGTCAGGCTTTAATCCACATTTTCATCAGGCCATTGCAGGCTATATCTGCCAGCCTGAAGCCGGATGGTATTTCCTGCTCCAGGCTATGAAAGGTAACCAGCCTTGTTCCCAATGGCTTTTTATCCAGTTCGGCGCACAGGTACTGGTTATAGTAGGCATAAAGGCTTTGCGATAATTCCAGGCTATCATCTATTTTGTTTTCGGGATCGATATTTTCATAAAAGGAATTATAAAAATAAAAGTGATCAAACTCCTTAAAATTCACCTGGGTAATATTGGCATAGATAAAATTTACATTGGGCAATTTTGTATATCCTTTGGCTTCTTCAGACATGCATATCAGCTCATGCCGTTGTTCAACGCCATAAAAATAGGTTTCGGGAAAATGGTAAGCTGCAGCCAGGCAAAATTTACCAACGCCACTGCCTATGTCCAGCACCCGGGCGCCAGGCTCGGCCAAAAAATGGGCAGCTTTATGTGCAATGGCCAATGGTGTCCAATGTTTCAGCGATAGCAGCTGAAAATGTTCGGGGTACAGCCAGTCAAATGCCGCATCATCGCTGAATAAACCTGTAATCGGATCGATTTTTTTTAGTTTTAACTGGCCTTCGTTGACGTCATCTGCCGACGGGAAGAAATGGAAAAAAGGGTAAGCTTTCATTGCCGGTAAATTTAAATGCTTAGGTAACCCGGTTTTCCGTAACAGATCAACGCAGGAACTGATATTTATCAGTTTTTAAAAAATCCGTACCTTAGCGTATGAGCCTATCCGGAATTTTTCCAATTGACAGGTGGAATTTTACCACGCAATCAACGCTTCATGTGCTTTCCGAAGCCGACCATGCAGATTTACTTGCGCACCACAGCGATCAGCATTACCAGAAAGGCGACGTGATTTTCAGGGAAGGTACCGTACCCTCGGGCATATTTTTAATTAAAAGGGGCAAAGTCAAAAAATACAAGGTTGATAATATCGCAAAAGAACAAATCTTTTATGTGGCCAACCAGGGCGAGTTATTCGGTTACCATGCGGTACTGTCTGATGAGCGGTACCCAGACTCGGCAGCGGCTATTGAAGATAGCCTGATAAGTTTTATACCCAAGGAAGATTTTATCAGCATTTTACACCGGTCTCCGGCTTTTACCTGGCGGCTGCTCAAGGCGTTAAGCCATGAATTTACGGTATTAACCAACAGTATTTCGGTAATCGCGCAGCGCACAGCCTCGGAACGGTTGGCCATAGCCCTTATCGTGCTCCGGGAGAAATATAAAGTAGAAGGTGCCGATGAAAAAAATATTGTTTTAAATATCACCAGGCTCGATCTGGCTAATATGGCGGGCATTGCACAAGAAAACGTAATTCGCTTATTAAAGGAGTTTAAAGCAGAAGGCATCGTAGAAACTGATGGCCGTAAAATATGGGTTAAAGACTTACAGCGGCTGATCAAAAAATCAAACTATAAATAAGCCGGCCACCTAACCGGTTGCTTTATGCTGACGGGTTAAGCGTGGTCGGCAGTTTCCCGGCGCTTATGGCGTTGGGGTAAATATTTTCTGATTACTTGGTATAGTTTATGCAGCTCAAACGGCTTTTGGATATAATCATCAAAGCCAAATTGCCGGTATTTTGCTTCAATTTGGTTATCACAGCTAAAAGCGATTACCGGCAGGTGTGGGAAATGCGCTTTTATCCACTGGCTAACCTGCCCCGCCGAATTGTGGCTGAGCCAACAGTCAAGTAAAACCAGTTTGGGGTGATGGCGCCTGATCATTTCCAACGCATTTTCGTTCGTATCGTCCAGGCTGCAAACCCGGTAGCCTTCCATTTGTAAAGCAGTGGCTACCACATCCAGGGTAGCGGCATCCGCTTCTTGTACCATAATTGTTTCCATAAACTTTTAATTTTTAGATGAAAAGATAGAAACCGGAACAAACGTATAAGTAGCCAGCAAAAAGGTAAATAAAGTTAAGCATAAATTGTGCTTTCCCCGATGGTGCTTTTTTAATTTTTGCTGTATTAAATTAGCAACCACCGGGTAAAGCGCTAAACTGTCGAATGCCCGTCCGTGCATCCTGTTAATAACTTAAATAGCCATATCTTACTAAACCTGCTATGGAATAGTTTTTCCCTTACGGGCTTTAAAGAGCGTAAGACCTGGCCCGGGACCGTGCTTTTTTCTCTTCGATAGCCTGCAATAACTGGTCGTATGGCTTGTTAAACTTTTCGATTGCCTCGGTTTCCAATTGTGCGGTAACCTCATCAATATTGATCCCTATCTTTTTCAGGCGGGCCAGCGCCTGCACAGCTTCATCTGTGCCCTGCTCTAACCTGCTTTCCGGCTGCCCATGATCGCGGTAGGCGTCCAGCGTTTCCAGTGGCACGGTATTCACGGTTTCGGGGCCAATAAGAGCTTCTATATACTTGGTATCCGCGAAAGATGGATCTTTGGTGCCGGTGCTGGCCCATAACACGCGTTGCGGGTGGGCGCCGTTTTCCTGCAATTTTTTAAAGCGGTCGCTGCCGAAAACCCTTTTATATATCTGGTAGGCCTGTTTGGCGCAGGCAATCGCTATTTCACCTCTCAGTTCGGGATAGCCCTTTTTTTCCAGCATAGGGTCTACCAGTACATCAATACGGCTCAGGAAAAAGCTGGCTACTGAAGCAATTTGGTCAATTGGCTAGCCATCGGCTAAGCGGTCTTCCAGTCCCGACAGGTAAGCGTCGGTAACAGCTTTATATTGGTCGAGCCCAAACAGCAGCGTGATATTGATATTAATCCCCTCGCAAATGGCCCTGCGGATGGCGGGCAAACCTTCGGCGGTGGCGGGTATTTTGATCATTACGTTTTTCCGGTCCGTCTTTCGCCAAAGTTCCGTTGCCTGCCTTATGGTCCTGCTGGTATCCCGCGCCAGGTGTGGCGAAACCTCCAGGCTGACAAAACCGTCATGCCCGGTTCTGAAAACGGGTTCGAACAGGTCGGCCGCCTCCCGGATATCTGTAATTGCCAGCTCATAAAAAATGGCCTCGTTGTTTTGGTACTTTTCTGCCAGTTCCCTGATCTGCTCGTCGTAATCAGCGCTACCGCTAATGGCTTTTTCAAAAATGGCCGGGTTCGAGGTCATGCCCCGCAGGCCGTCTTCTTCAATCATTTTTTTTAACCTGCCCGAGCGGATGAGGCCCCTGTCCAGCAAATCCAGCCAAATGCTTTGGCCGAACTCCTGAATTTGTTTGATTTTATTAGTTTCCATGTTTCAATATTTTAAACAGCGGGATCCTGGGCCCGCTATCGTCAGTATGGTATTATATAGAAGCCGGAAAATGGGATGCACAAGGACTAAACAGTATGCCTTGGCTTTCGATTTATAAAGGTGTTATGTGGTGAAATTAATTAACAGGTCCCTATACAATGTTTATAGAACAAAGCTCATTTTTATTGGTTTGCATTTTTTTTAATTGACAGGGAAAATTTCAATCAAATTAAAAAAAACGAAGCCTGGGTTAAACTTTTTTAAGGCACACTTGTTTTTGACTTATTGGTCACCAATAAAATTCAAGCTCATGAACGACGCATTGTTTGCAAGTGAATTTGCCAGGGAGCTGGAGGCCGAATCGCCTGCCAGTCTCAAATGCCTGGAGCGGATCCCTGCCCGGCTGTTTGGCTGGAAACCGCATGAAAGATCCATGGAACTGGGTTACCTGGCGTTGCTTGTGGCCGAGATACCCTTATGGATTACACATATCATCAAACATTCCGAGATCGACTTTGCTACCTTTCAGCATTTTAAACCGGATGATACGCAAGGCCTGGTAAATTATTTTAAACAAAACGTGGCAGGGGCTAAAGCAACCCTGTTAAATGTCGGCGAAGGTGAATTGGCAGAAACCTTTTATCTTAAAACAGGTGGCCGGGAATTGCTCCGGTCATCCAAAAAAGAGCAGGTAGAATCGACGATTAACCATATGGTGCACCACCGCGGGCAACTAACAGTTTATATGCGCCTGAACGATATTGAGGTGCCATCAATATATGGGCCTTCGGCAGACGACAGGAGTTTTACTTCGGCAAGTGGTGTACAGTATCTGTAAAAGTGTCCTGTAATGATTAGGTGAGGGTTAGTCTTGAGTCGAAAGTCTTAAGTTCCATGAGGCTGTTTTTAAACAGCTTCTAAATAAAAGACAAGCAAAATATGACTTGAGACTTCCGGCTAAAGACTGTTGACTTAACAATGGATTATCCCGCAGATATTCCGCTTTTCAGCATGATTTTTGTGGGTAATTAAGAAGCAGATGCTGCGATAAACCGAAAAAATCATGAAACGGAATGTAAAAAGTTTGGCTGGCTTCAGTATGGGGGCAACCGATGGTGAATTTGGAAAACTGGAAGAGTTTTATTTTGACGATGAAACCTGGACTATACGTTACCTGATTGTTAAAACGGGGGGTTGGCTGTTTGGCCGCAGGGTGCTGATTTCGCCTGCTGCATTAAAAACGCCCGATTGGGAAAATAAAGTTTTCCCGGTGAACCTAACCAAAAAGCAAATTGAACACAGCCCTGATATTGATACGGAAAGAACAGTTTCCCGGCAGCAGGAAATCGACCTGTATAGTCACTACGGCTGGCCATACATGGGTTCCGCCGGAGCAGGATTTTATGGGGGCATGGGTATGTCGGGCATGATGGAGTCCCGGGTACCGTTTGAAGAAAGCATTTTGGCAACAACAACCGGCGATAAGCACGTCAACCCACATCTGCGCAGCACCCGCGAAGTTACAGGTTACCGCATTCATGCCACTAACGGCGAAATTGGCGATGTGGAAGATTTTATTGTTGACGATCAAAGTTGGCGCATCCATTTCCTGGTAGTGGATACCGGTCATTGGTTTCCGGGAAAAAAGGTGCTGGTATCGCCCAAATGGATCACCCATGTAAAATGGGAAGAAGACGCGGTTTATGTAGATATCACGGTTAACGCCGTAAAGAACAGTCCTGAATACGACCCCTCGGTGCCGCTGCCCGAAACGAATGAAAATGAATTTTACAGGCACTACGGTAACGAGGCAGAAAACAGCTATTGATTCATCACATTGCCCCATCGGGCTTAATATCATTAAGTTAAAAAAAGCAGAAAGATAAATAATATTGAACATTGAATTCTGAATGCCCAACACCGAAGTTTTTTCCTTCATTACCCGATATTGGACATTCCTTATAAACAACTGTACATGCATCACTTGCCGGGCAAGGAATAACAACCCCGGGGCCAATCCCCGGCCCGGCAATTTTTTGGTTAAAAACTATAAAAACTATTTACTTTTCCAGTTCCGCTTTTCTTTCCCGGTATTCTTTTTGGTCAATCTCGCCCCTGGCAAAACGTTTTTTCAGGATATCCAGCGGTCTTTCCCGCTGATACCGCTGCCCGGGTATGCCAATAGGCAGGGCAAATATCCAAATGACTATCAGGCCCCAAACTATCCACCAAATCCAGTTCATTCCCCAGTAATATTGATAATACCACATGACTTTATTTTTTAAATGGATGTTGAATTTTTTCCTGCAAACGCCGCCATTTTGCCAGCGCTTCCTGCGCGAGTTTCCTGGCACGCTCTGCCGCTTGTCCCTGCTGATCTTTTTCGGCAAGCGGACCTTCCGTTTTAAGCTCGGGTGCCGGTTGCCCGGCATCATTTTGCTTGCTTTGATCTATACTGGCCAACATAACTAAAAAAATAAAGGCGCCTGGTACGGCGCCTGTTAACAATTGCCGCAGTTGTGGCTTATTTAATCTCTATCTGGCGGCTGGCCGTCCTGGTTTCTTCTTTTTTGGCCACATTAACCTTCAGTAAGCCGTCGGTGTATTCCGCATTGATACCCTCGTCATCCACAGAATCGGGCAGTGTAAATGAGCGTACAAATGAGGTATAATTATATTCGCATTTGTTGTACTTTTTGTCGTTAGCCGGTTGCCCGCTCTGTTTTTCGGCCGAAATGGTGAGTACGTCGCGGTCAAGGCTTACTTTAAAATCTTCTTTGCTTAGCCCCGGCGCGGCCAGTTCAATATGGTAATAGCCATCCGTTTCTGAAATGTTAACCGCCGGCACGCGCGATACCATACGGTCGGATAAAAAAGTGTCGTTCATGATAGATTCAAAAATGTCGTCGAACCCCGGGCGCAGCATACTGCTTTTCCCGTCATTAAACTTTACAAGTGTCATGATGCTTCCTCCTCTTGATTTTTGATCTGCCGGAATATCCGGCTTACTGTTACAACAAAGGGGAATGCGGGTGGTTTGTCATTTTTTTATTTTGGCCCAACCAAATGCTTCCATAATTGTATGTCAAAAGCCCAATAAGGAATTGATGCCGGGAAATCATTTAAATCATGATTTTGCAGGCCCGCTTGTTAACATGTCCTTTCGCGGCTACTTGTCAATAAGCATTATACAGTTACCATGTTAGGTTTTTGGGGGCCGAATTGTATTGTAAAATCCGAACTTACCCCTTGTTTTAAAATATCCCTTGTTTTTAACATTTCAGATTACGTAACTGCCGCATCATGATGACGTATTTATACGATTGTATATCTGTTCTTTAGGCAGGATATTTACTCCCGGTTTAATCATCTTTAAACGTCATGAAAAAATTGATCATCCTGCTGCTATGTGCTGCTATTGGCGGGCATACAGCCAACGCGCAAAGTTGTAACCAGTTTGTTAACAACGTCAACGGCAAAAAACTCAGTTATATTAACCACGATGCCAAGGGACAGCCACAAATGACCGCTGTTTATACCAGCACCAAAAAAGACGCGTCGACCGTGGCGGTACATGCCGTTATCAGCGACCATAATGGCAAGGTTATGGGCACCGGCGATTCGGAGATGATTTGCAGCGGGGACGCGATTAAGATTGATATGAAATCGTTTATCCCGGCCGCCTCTATGAAACAATACGGGGACATGCAGGTGAATGGCGAAGCCAGGTACCTTAGTTACCCTGCCGATATTAAAGCCGGGCAAACGCTTGATGATGGATCGGTAACCATCAGCCTGAATAATGGCGGCGCGGCAAAAGGGGAGATGCAAATGGACATTGTTAACCGTAAAGTAGAAGCAACCGAAACAGTAACCACCGGGGCCGGTAGTTTTGATTGCTTTAAAGTAACGTACGATGCTACAACCACGATGAAGATGATGGGGATCAGTATACCTTTCAGGATGAAAGTAACCGAGTGGTTCGCGCCAAAACTGGGCCGTTTTGTAAAGTCGGAAACCTATAGTAAAAATGGCAAGCTAATGGGCACCATGACACTGGAGTCTATTAACTGACCAAACGTTGGCGGTGTTTTTACTTTGCAGATACGGGAATAAGCGTCAATCACCGCTTTAGCATGTTTCTGGGAATTGAACAAATTTGTTACGATACACCCGGATAGTCGCCAAAGAATCCGTTGCTATAAAAAGGATTAGATTTCTAACTTTGGTAACGAAATGAAATGGATTACCCGCGAACATCCGAAGATAGACCGTATTGCCTGTCCCTGGCTAATCAAACGCTTTATCGATTCCGAGGCTGAGATTATTTATGTACCGGTAGACCAGGTGATTTCGCAGGCCGCAGTCTTGAATGCTATTCCCTTTGACCTTCCGGGTGTAGAGTACACGCACTACGACGACCAGTGTACCTTTGATTATTTTATAAAAAAGCATCAGCTCAAGGATATCGCGCTCGACCGCATAGCTGCCATTGTTCGGGGGGCCGATACGGATAGACATGATTTCGCCCCTCAGGCATCGGGTTTGTCGGCCATTTTTTTAGGGTTATCAAAAAATATCCCTGATGACCACGAACTGCTGGAACTGGGTATAAAAGTATATGACGGCTTATACACCTGGGCCAAATATCTGTACGAGCAAAAACATATACAGGAGCCTGTAGAATTCCTTTTACTGGAGGTTTTTAATAAATACCTGAAGCAGCAGGGATCAAAAAAAGCACCGGTATGGGCAAAAGAGATTAAGGAGATGATCCAGGACCAAATTGATACCAATATGAGCTTAAGCTTGCAACAGGTGTCGGAAGAACTAAAGATTAACCCGGCCTACCTGTCGCGGGAGTTTTCCAGGTACTTCGAAAATTTATCCTTCGGCGACTATATCCGTAAAATGCGCATCGAAAAATCAATAAACCTGATGGAAACTACCGACTATTCTTTAACAGAGATTGCTTACCTCACCGGATTTTCGGACCAAAGCCATTTTAACCGGATTTTCAAAAAACAAATGGGGATGAGAGCCTCCGACTACAAAAAAAACGTGGTAAAAAGTAAAGCAGATTCTATTCGGTAAAATCTGTTCTATTTTAAAATAGTAAATTGCCATAGTATTGCGCTTACATATACAGTACTGGATTTCCAGCTATGAAATATCCCGACTTACCCGCCCTTCCAAAAATCAGCGTGCTTGCAGGTGTGCTTCTTTGTTTTTTATTCCCCAGGCAAACTTTGGGGCAGCAAAGTAAGCCCTATCTTGATTCCCTGCTGCATACCGCAACAGCTAATTATCCCTTGATAAAAGCCAAGAGATTGCAAACACAATCTTTACAATATGCTGTGAAGTATAAGCAGAATGGCATTATTCCGTCGCTTAACGCATCGTACCAGGTAGATTATGCAACCGCCAATAATATAACCGGCATGGTTTATCCGCAGTTTATTACACCTATCAGCGGTCCGCCAAGCAAGGGTAATGATTATAGCGGCGTGCCGGGCAGCGCGGCCGCACTTAACCTGCAATGGGAACCCGTTACTTTTGGTCAGCGCCGTGCCGAAGTTGACCTGGCTAAGGGCATATTGAAATACGGGCAGGCAGACGAGAACTTAACCCTGTTTCAGCACCAGGTAAATGTAATTGGCGCCTGGTTAAATTATTTACTGGTTAGCGAGTTGATTAAAGTTTACCGGTCAAATATTGATAGAGCAGCTTTTAATTTAAAACAGGCCCAAACCCTGGTAATAAGCGGTTTGCGGCCCGGAACCGACTCTTCGTCCTTTCAATCGGAGTATACACGGGCCCAAATGCAATTAATCACTTTTGAAAAGCAACAGGATTCCACGTTGATAGCGCTTAAGGAACTGGTAGGTGGTACGCTACCAGCCGGCCTGGTGGTTGATACTTCACTTTTTAAAACTCTCCCCGTAATTGCTTTAAGCGATACTATAACAACCAGCCACCCCGAAGTGCAATTGGGACAGGCCAACCTAAATGCCAATGAACTGGCGTTAAAATCATTAAAGCGAAGCATCCTGCCCAAATTAACCTTATGGAGCACCGGTTACGGTCGGGGATCGGGCATTGCCGCCGATGGTTCGGTAAACTCCGGCGACGGCTGGCGCTTTCAGCGTTATAATTATGGTGTGGGGGCACAAATTGCTTTTCCGATACTGGAAGTTTTCAGGCAGAAGCCCCTATGGAAACAACAGGAACTTATCACCGCATCAAGCCGTGAGCAACTTTTGCAAACCGAATTACACCTTAATACCCAAAAAGAAATTGCAGCATCCAATTTTAAAAGGGCGCTGCAATCGGCACAGCTTGCCCCGCAGCAATTACGCTCGGCCGAGTATACCTACAAGGGTATTCAATCAAGATATAAATCGGGTCTTATTAATTATTACGATGTGATACAGGCGCAGCAATTATTATTTCAGTCGGCAGCTACAGTCAGCATCGCTTATTACAGTGCATGGCGCGCATTATTAAATGAAGCGGCTTACAGCGGCAACCTGAACCTGTTTTTAAATCAATACGGCAAATGAACATTATCCAGTTTTTATACGCCTCATTAAGAAAGCCGGTCACCATTGTTGTAGCCGTTATTGCCATCGTTTTTTTCGCAGTGGTATCAATACGTACCATGCCGGTAGATATTTTCCCGAAGCTGGGTACCCCCACCATTTATGTGGCGCAAACATACGGCGGGCTATCGGCCGAACAGATTGAAGGGTTTGTAACCTCCTATTATGAGTACCACTTTTTGTATGTAACCGGTATTAAATCTGTAGAAAGCAAAACCATCCAGGGGGTTACTTTATTAAAATTGAATTTTTACGAGGGCACCGATATGGGGCAGGCCACCGGCGAGGTTGTATCAATGGTGAACCGCGCGCGGGCTTTTATGCCTCCCGGCACGGTATCGCCATTTGTAACCCGCTTTGACGGGGGCAGCGTGGCGGTTGGCCAACTGGTTTTCAGCAGCCCTACCAGGTCATTAGGCGAGGTATCAGATCTGGCCCTATTTAAAGTACGGCCCATGTTCTCTACCCTGCCTGGCGTTTCGGCGCCGCCACCCTTTGGCGGTAATCAGCGTTCGGTGCTCATCAAGGCCGATCCTAATAAACTAAGGAGCTATGGGGTTAGCCCCGAAGAACTGGTGACCGCAATTGCCAAAGGGAACACCATCCTGCCGGCGGGTAACCTGCGTGTGGGCGATCAGATGCTCATTGCCCCCCAAAATACGGTGGTAGATAATATACAGGATTTGGGCAATATTCCCGTAAAAACAGGCAGTGGCCCGGCCGTTTATGTACATGACCTGGCGCAGGTGGATAATGGTGCCGATATTACAGCAGGTTATGCGTTAATTAACGGCAAACGTTCTGTTTATATCCCTGTTACCAAAAGGGCCGATGCCTCCACCTGGGATGTGGTACAAAAGGTGAAAGCAGCCTTGCTGGATATGCAGGCGGCCATTCCGCCTGATATTAAAGTAAGTTATGAGTTTGATCAATCGGGCTATGTTATCAATTCATTAAAAAGCTTAATGACGGAAGGTATTTTAGGAGCTTTGCTCACCGGCCTTATGGTACTGCTATTTTTGCGCGATTGGCGCGGTTCGCTCATCGTGGTTTTAACTATCCCGCTGGCCTTGCTTTCGGCGGTTATCTGCCTCAGACTTTTTGGGCAATCCATTAACATCATGACCCTTGGCGGTTTGGCGCTGGCCATAGGTATTTTGGTAGATGAAGCCACCGTAACGATAGAAAATATCCACCATCACCAGGAAAAAGGCGAGCTGAAGGGACGGGCCATTTTAGAAGCCTGTAAAGAAATTGCTTTGCCCAAATTGTTAATCCTGCTTTGTATCCTGGCGGTATTTTTTCCGGCTTTCTTTATGTCGGGCATTCCTAAAGCCATGTTCCTGCCGCTTTCCCTTTCGGTTGGTTTTGCGATGATAGCCTCGTTCCTGTTATCGCAATCATTTGTGCCGGTGGTTGCTAATTGGTTGTTCAAAGATCGGCTGGCCGAAACCACAAAAGAAGGTAAACGGATGACACGCTTTAAAGAAAGACATGAAGGGCTGATTCATCGCCTGTCGCCGGGCAGGAATATTTTAATACCTGTTTATCTCGTGCTTTCCATTGCTTTGGCGGCGTTACTTTTTCTTACAGTGGGAAAAGAGCTTTTTCCGAAAGTTGATGCCGGGCAGTTCCAGGTAAGGCTAAGGTTGCCAGAAGGGACGCGTATTGAACGGACGGAAGCAAAAACAAAACAACTGCTTCACCTGGTCGATAGTCTTTCGGGCGGTAATAAAATTGCCATATCATCGGCCTATGTTGGTTTGATGGGTTCAAGTTACCCGGTTAGCGTTATTCACCTGTGGACGAGCGGACCCGAAGAGGCACTGCTAAAGGTTAAATTTATTACAGGCTCCGGTATCAAAATAGATGATTTCAGGGAAAAGGTACGCCAGGCGGTAAGTATGCAAATGCCCGGGGCACATATTTCTTTTGAACCCGCCGATTTGGTAGGCCAGGTAATGAGCCAGGGAACGGGCACTCCTATACAGGTGCAGGTTTTAGGTAAAAGCCTGGCACAAGACAGGCAGTTTGGGAAAAAGATTGTTGAGCGTTTGAAAACCCTGCCTTACCTGCGCGATGTAGCTTATAGCGCCCCGCAGGGTTACCCAGCCATGAAAATTGAATTTGACAGGGTAAAGCTGGGACAATTAGGCCTTACTGTAGAGGATGCCGGGAAATCGCTGGCTGCGGCTACTTCATCCAGCCGTTTTACGCAGCCCAATTATTGGGTAGATAAAACAGCCGGAACAGCTTACCAGGTACAGGTGCAGATACCTGAGCAGGTAATGAACGATGCCGCGCAGGTAGATAATATTTTGTTGAGCTCCAATAACGGCAAGCAGGTTTATATGCGCGATGTAGCAACCTGGAAAATGGGCAATACCGAAGGCGAATTTGACCGCTTAAACCAAAAACGCTTTATTACCATAACTGCCAATTTGCAGGGCAAAGCGCTGAGTTCGGCCATTAACGATATCGATAAGATTATCAGTGAAACCGGCAAACTGCCCGAAGGCATGAAAATACAGCAGCCGGGCCAGGCCGAAGTTTTTTTACAAACTTTTCAGGAGTTGCAGAATGGTATTTTGCTGGCTATCGTGGTAATTTTCCTTTTGTTAGCAGTAAACTTCCAGTCGTTCAGGTTATCGCTGGTCATTATCTCGGTTATACCGGGCATATTAGCCGGGAGCCTGCTGTTGCTATGGATCTGCGGTAAAACACTGAATATACAATCCTATATGGGCTGTATCATGGCTGTAGGTGTGGCCGTGGCCAATGCCATCCTGTTTGTAACGCAGGCAGAAAAATATAGAAGTGAAAAATTACAGGAGCCCTATTTGCAGGGAATTAAAGACCGGATAAGACCTATCCTGATGACCAGCTTAGCGATGATTGCCGGAATGGTGCCAATGGCCTTAGGCTTAGGCGAGGGGGGCGACCAAACATCGCCCTTAGGTACAGCCGTAATAGGCGGCCTTATCTTTTCCATCTTCTCCAGCCTGGTTATTTTGCCGTTAATATACCAGTTCTCCATAGGTAACCGGCCGGTGCCTGTTATCTCTTTGGATCCGGATGATCCGCAAAGCAAATATCAATCCCTAACCGAAAATCAATCATGAAAGCTGTCAATTATATATTCTTAGTCCCTGTTTGCCTTTTGGCGGCCTGTGGCGGCAACCAGGCCGAAAAAGCAGCCCCCCAGGGCCTGCCGGAAAAACCGGTGGTTAAACTGTTAACGCTGAAACCAGAACCCATTGCTAACAAACTGAACCTCACCGGAGAAATTATTCCGTTCGATCGCGCCAATATTTATGCCCGTACACCGGGCTATGTGAAGGAAGTAAAAGTTGATATCGGCTCAAAAGTTACTAAAGGCCAGGTTTTATGCGTCCTTGATGCTCCCGAATTAAAAGCGGCGCAAGCGCAAAGCCAAAGTAACAGCATGGGCGCCAGGTCAAAATATGAATCCAGTAAATCAACATATTTAAGGTTATTAAAAGCTGCGCAAACGCCCGGTGCTGTGGCTGATAACGAACTGGAAATTGCACGAAACCAAATGCGGACGGATAGTGCCGTTTACCAGGCCTCCCGTTCGGCTACTCAGGCCAATAAAGCTATGGAAGATTACCTGGTGATCCGGTCGCCTTTTAACGGTGTGGTTACAGCCAGGAACATATTTAAAGGAGATTTTGTAGATAATACCGGTAAAACGCTGCTGTTCCGTGTTGAAGATAACTCGTCGTTAAGGGTTGATGTGGCAGTGCCGGAGGCATATAATTCCACCACGCTAAAAGATAATGAAGCAAGTTTTACGGTATCGGCCAATCCCGGCCAGGTGTTTAAAGCCAAACTGGCACGAAAATCAGATGCCATTGACCCGCAAACGCGAAGTGAAACCTGGGAGCTTACCTTTCCAAATGCAAACGGTTTACTTAAACCCGGCATGTTCGCCCAAATTGTATTGCCGGTTAGCCGCCCCAAAGATGGGTTCCTGGTGCCGTTTAAAGCAGTGGTATCTACCCAGGAACGCAAGTTTGTGATCAGGGTGGTAAACGGAAAAACTCAATGGGTAGATGTAAAGACCGGTTTTACCGGCAAGGAAAAAACCGAGATAGCCGGCGATTTGAAGCCTGGCGACCAGTTGGTGGCACAAGCCAATGAGGAACTGAAAGAAGGCACAACCGTGCAGGTAAAGCAATAGGTAAAAAGGCAAATATTGTAGCCTGGCAAATATGCACAACGAGGAGAAATACCCATGGAAGAGCAATTAACCAAACAACAACCGGCTTATTCATTGCTGGATATTACAAAATACTTTTTAAAAATGGGCACCTGGGGTTTTGGCGGCCCGGTAGCTTTGGTAGGGTATATGCAGCGCGACCTTGTTGAGCAAAAAGACTGGCTAACGACCGAAGAATATAAAGAAGGATTGGCTTTAGCGCAGCTGGCTCCCGGGCCTTTAGCGGCTCAGTTGGGTATCTATATAGGCTTTGTTCACTATGGCCTTATCGGTGCAACGCTTACAGGCCTGGCTTTTGTACTGCCTTCCTTTATCATGGTGGTGCTGTTAGGCATGGCATACAAGCTTTATGGCGGCTTAACCTGGATGCAGGCAGTGTTTTATGGAGTAGGTGCAGCGGTTATTGGTATCGTCGCCATGAGCGCTTATAAACTAACTGTTAAATCTATCAGCAAGTTTGAACCGGCTGCCATGAAATCCAAATGGCTGTTGTGGCTTTTTTATATAGCCGGTGTTGTAATTACGATTATTACCGAAAGAGAAGAAATACTATTGTTCCTGGGCTGCGGCATTGTGTATATGGTTATCAAAGCGCCGCCCCGGTGGGTCAAAAAGCCGGCGGTACTGCCGGCCGGAATATTGATAAGTACCGGTTTCTGGAAATATGACGGAAAGACTTTGCAGGAGATTGCCTGGTTTTTTGCAAAAGCGGGTGCGTTTGTATTTGGCAGCGGCCTGGCCATTGTGCCGTTTTTGCATGGCGGTGTGGTAAAGGAGTTTGGCTGGCTAACAGAAAATCAATTTGTAGATGCGGTTGCCGTAGCTATGATCACGCCGGGACCCGTGGTTATCACGGTTGGGTTTATCGGTTATCTTGTTGCCGGTTTTCCGGGAGCATGTGTGGCCGCGTTAGCTACTTTTTTGCCTTGTTATTTATTCACTGTCGCTTTAGCGCCATCTTTTAAAAAGATCGCCAAAAATACCAGCATCAAAGCATTTGTAGAGGGCATCACCGCATCGGTAATAGGCGCCCTGGTAGGGTCGGTAATTATTATCGGGTTACGGTCAATTGTTGATATCCCTACAGCGCTGATTGCTTTAGCTACCGTAGCTGCACTTATTTATATCAAAAAAATACAGGAACCTTATATTATTGGTATAGCTGCCGTTATTGGGTTAATCATCAAAATCAGTAGTTAAAATGCTAAAACCGGTATCAAATTTTCGGTGAGGTGGCGTGATCAAGGCTTGCTAACCTTGTATAATGCTTTTTTCAATCTTTGATCGGCATAAAAAATATCTTTATAAGTAACCAGCTGCCCGTTCCGGATATCGCAGGTGAGGTAAGTAAGCGAGACTGGAATGGACTGCTTTTTGCCGATGTTTGATAGCAAGGCCAAAAGCTTAGCGCCGCGGACAACATTAACCTGGATAATGGCTGTATCCTGGCCAACAACGGGTGTTATTATAACCGGTTCTCCTTGCTTTTGATAGCCCGGCCTGCTTACCTGCAAAAATACATGCCCTTTAGCTGTGGTGATGTTGATTGCCGAATAATCCAGGCCTGTCGCCAACATATCCATACCAGGTTTGCCTATTTTTATTTTGAAGTATTGATCGCCGGTTTTGGTATGCACAGTTAATATACCTGAAGGGATGTTGATATCAACAGGTGTTTTTTTCCTGTTGCTGTACCAGCGCAGGCGCTCCATATTGATGGCTACCCGTTGCACGTCGGCTTCACTAAACTCGTAACAATCCAGTTCATAAAGTCCTTTCATCAAATACATTTGATGTTTCAGGGACGCGTAAGCTTTGGATTGAGGTTGCACCTTGCTGATCTCTTTTTCAAATTGCTGGCTTTTAAGTGCATTGATCAGCACCTTTTCGGCATTAAACTCGCTTTTAATTCCCGAGTCGATTTTTGCGGTAGGGTAATTCGGGTTAAGCCGGCCATAATGCAGGTTGTTTTCAAAAGCAATTATGGCATCGGTTAACAGGATGTCGAACATCGCTTTTTGCCTGTTGCTAACCGGGCTTGAGCTTGATCTGAGTAGCTTCAACTTATCGTATAATAACTGATCTGGATGATAATCGGCGTGTTTTAGCCCGTAGGTAACCACACAATCAAGCAACAGCATAGCATCGGTAGCATGAGTTTTAACGGTGTCTGGCGCTATCCAGGCCAGCTTGAAGCCGGTTTGCCGGTAAACGCGCTGAACACTGTTTGGGAAGTATAATTCTTTGCGGTGTACTGCGAGTTGGCTTTTTATAGAGGTTGCTATGGATGTATCTTTTCGGGCACTGTATGCCGCGGCCTCTGGTGCAGCGCCGAATAACAATAACAACAAAGTTACTCCTGCCGAAAAGAAAAACAAGCGGTGATATTTTTGCATCTTTATCTGGTTTTAGCTTTATAAAGATCGTGCTAAAACCTGCCATTGTGCATGATGGCCGTCATGGAAAAAACTGACATTGGGCACAAAACGGCCAATCAATTAACAACTAATATACAGATACCTTGTTACAGGCTATACATTTTCTCGTAATATTCGGCTGCCAATCGCCCGGCTTCAAATGTGGGTGCCACATCTGTGGCAGCCTGTTGCATGATACCTAACCATTTTTTTGGAGCGCCATAATACATGGGCAATACCGCTTTTTCCAGCACATCCATGAGGTTCCTGTTTTCCTGGTTATCTTTTTCATGCGCCTGCAGCTCGTTGGATGCGGGCTGAACCAGGAAACAGTTTTTCATGTCTTTGGCAAACTCAGGTACCCAGCCATCTGGCAGGGAGAGGTTAATGCTGCCATTCATGGCCGCAGTCATGCCGCTGGTGCCCGATGCCTCGCGGTACATCCGCGGATTGTTGAGCCAAACATCCGATCCTTTTTTTAGCAAGGCCGATAAATGCAGTTCGTAACCGGTTAACACCGCGCAGTTGGCAAATGCCCGCGTACGTGCGATGATCTGGTTGAATAAAGCGATAGAACCTTCATCCTCCGGGTAGGGCTTGCCGGCCCAGATCAGTTGTACAGGATATTTAGCATTATTTACCATGGCCATAAATCTTTCCCAGTCCTGCATTACCAGGTCGGCCCGTTTATAGCCGGCAAAACGGCGGGCCCATACTATGGTCAGCACGTTTGGGTCAAATAATTTTCCGCACTGGTCTGCTATCACCCGGAACAGATCAAGCTTCATAGCCTTTTTACGGGCAACAATAGCTTCAGCATTATTCGCAGCGATGGCCTCATCTAATGCAACATCCCGCCAATAGGCTTTATTTTGTGCGTTAGTGATGGCTATAATTTCGCAAACACCGGGATTATCGCTCCACATTTGCCGCGCTACTTCGCCATGAAGTTTAGATACGCCATTTGCTTTACCCGAGAACTTAAGCGCCGCCAGGGTGTAGTTAAAACTATCTCCGTCCATCCCTAACAACGATTTTACTTCGTGCTCCCGTAAATGATAAAAAAACGACATTTTTTTTAGCAGGTCATATCTATGCGCTTCGTTACCGGCCATCTCGGGGGTATGGGTGGTAAAAACCACTCTTTTCTTCACTTCTTCCAGGCTTTTATATTTAGCGTACAGGTAGAAGTTTAATGATACCGAGTGCCCTTCGTTCATGTGATAAATATCCGGTTCAAAGCCTAAAATGTCCAGCAATATAGCGCCGCCAACGCCTAAAATAATGGTTTGCGCTATCCGGGTTGCCTCGTTTGAATCGTATAGCCTATAGGTAATCGACTTAGACACTTCATCGTTTTCCGGAACATTTGTACTCAATAAAAATATGGGCGCCGTACCAAATGTTTCGGGTTTTAACAACCAGGCTTTAACATGTACAGGCGCGTCATGCACCTGTACAATAAAAACTATACCAGTATCCTGTAAAAAGGAATACTGCTTTTCAATAAATTCCGGCTTCATAAAGGCGTTGCCATCCCTCACCTGGTCATAATAACCGTATTTCCACAGCATACCTATGCCTACCATGTTTTGCTTTAACTCATAAGCACTTCTTAAATGCGAGCCGGATAAGAAACCCAATCCGCCGCTATAGATTTTTAAAGCCTGGTCAACCGCGAATTCCATTGAAAAATAAGCAACGGATGTTTTGTATTTCTGATCCGGCTCATAGCCAAAAATATCTTGTTTATTCAGCATATTTAACTTTTAATCCTATAAGGTGTCCATTTAAAATACCTATCTTCCACTATCTGCTGTTCAACCAATTGGATGTTGGCATCAACCAGATTTACATGTAAATCTTCGTAATGGTCTATCCTGTATTGCAATAATGCGGCCACACCGTCGTCGCCGCGTTTAATTAACTCATTTATGGATGCCAGGGCACCTTCCTTGGCTTTTTCCATAGCTTTTACCAAACTGGTTGTTTGATAATATTGCTCATAATCCGGCTGTAAAGTATAAATAACATTATGCCGGTCTGTCAATCGGGCACCAACCAGGCTAAAGTCATTTGCCGGTATCATTTTTATTCCGGTGTCATTTTTATCAACGCGATAGCTGCGGTAATAGGTATGCATATCGGGCCTTACAACTACCTCTTGTTCTATTGTTTCCATTTCCAGTTAAGTATTTCGGGCATATCCTTGCCGTTGGCTTTAATATATTGCTTGTGTTTGGTAAGCTTATCTGTTAGGTACTGTTTAAGATAAACGCCTTTGCTGCCCGTTTGCGGCAGGCGGTCAATAACATCCATTACCAGGTGAAAGCGGTCCATTTCGTTAAGTACGGTCATGTCAAAAGATGTGGTGATGGTGCCTTCCTCTTTATAACCCCGCACATGCATATTAGCATTATTGGCGCGGTTATAGGTTAAGCGGTGTACCAGCCATGGGTAGCCATGGAAAGCAAACACCACGGGCTTATCAATGGTGAACAACGCGTCATAATCTTTATCGCTGAGGCCATGCGTATGTTCGGTGCTTTTTTGAAGTTTAAACAGGTCTACAACGTTAACAACCCTTATTTTTAGCTCGGGCAGGTGTTCCCTTAAAATCGATACCGCTGCAAGTGTTTCTAAAGTTGGCACATCGCCGCTGCAGGCCATTACCACATCCGGTTCGGCTTCCTGGTCGTTGCTGGCAAAATCCCAGATCCCTATGCCGCGGGTACAATGCTCAACCGCCTGTTGCATATTAAGCCATTGCGGTGCGGGGTGTTTACCTGCCACAATAACGTTTACATAATGATAGCTGCGCAGGCAATGATCCATTACCGATAATAGGCAGTTGGCATCGGGCGGTAAATAAACCCGCACAATGTTGGCTTTTTTGTTTACCACATGGTCAATAAAGCCGGGGTCCTGGTGAGTGAAGCCGTTATGGTCCTGCCGCCAAACGGTAGAGGTCAATAAAATATTAAGCGATGCTATGCGCCTGCGCCAGGGCAGTTCGAGCGTTGTTTTTAACCATTTGGCATGCTGGTTAAACATCGAATCGACAATATGGATAAAGGCTTCGTAACAGTTAAACAGGCCATGCCTTCCGGTAAGCAGGTAGCCTTCCAGCCAGCCTTCGCATTGGTGCTCGCTCAGCATTTCCATTACGCTGCCATCTGCTGCCAGGAATTCGTCGTACGGAATTATTGGGGCGTCCCACTGGCGGTTGGTTACTTCAAATACAGCATCCAGTCGGTTTGATACGGTTTCATCGGGCCCAAATATCCTGAAGTTTCGTTTTTCCTGGTTTGCCTTGATCACATCGCGTAAAAAGCGCCCGCTTACGTAAGTATCACCTTCGCCGTTAACGCCGGGGCTTTCCACCGTGGTGGCATAGTCCCTAAAATCGGGCAGTCGCAAATCGCGCAGTAAATTACCGCCATTGGTATGCGGATTGGCACCCATCCGCCGGTCGCCTTTTGGCGCCAGTTCTGCCAGTTCGGGCACCAGTTTGCCCTGTTCGTCAAATAATTCTTCGGGATGGTAACTTTTCATCCAGTCTTCCAGCATTTGTAAATGTTCGGGCGGTGCCGAAGCAGAAACTGCCAGCGGGATCTGGTGCGAACGGAAGTTGCCTTCAATTTTATGTCCATCCACTTCCTTAGGCCCTGTCCAGCCCTTGGGCGACCGTAATACGATCATTGGCCAGCGCGGGCGTTCGGTATTGGGTCGCCCGGCATCATATTTTATTTGTTTAATGCGGTCAACCGCATAGTCAAGCGCGGCGGCCATGTCCTTGTGCATTTGCTCAGGGTCTTCGCCTTCCACAAAAATGGGGTTCCAGCCGTAGCCGCGGAACAGTTGCTCCAACTCTTCGTGGGTGATGCGGGCTAATACGGTGGGGTTAGAGATCTTATAACCGTTCAGGTGCAGTATAGGCAATACAGTCCCATCGGTAAGCGGGTTCAGGAATTTGTTGGAGTGCCAGGCTGTTGCCAAAGGGCCGGTTTCGGCTTCGCCATCGCCTACAACACAGGCAACCACCAGGTCGGGGTTATCCAGCACCGCGCCAAATGAATGGCTTAGGGAATAGCCCAGCTCGCCACCTTCGTGGATAGAGCCCGGCGTTTGCGGCGAAGCGTGGCTGGATATGCCGCCGGGATAAGAAAACCGGGTGAACAGTTTCCGCAGGCCGTCTTCATCTTGTGTAATATCAGGATAAACTTCTGTGTATGTTCCTTCCAGGTAGGTGCCGGCAACAACAGCCGGCCCGCCATGTCCCGGACCAGAAACATAGATCATATTCAGATCATATTTATTGATGATACGGTTTAGGTGCGTATAAATAAAGTTTTGCCCCGGTGTGGTGCCCCAATGCCCCAGCAGCATGTTTTTTACATGCTCCAGCTTAAGCGGTTCTTTTAACAATGGGTTGTGGTGCAGGTACAATTGCCCTACCGATATGTAATTTGCAGCGCGCCAGTAGGCGTGTATTTTTCTTAATAGTTCGGGCGATAATTCAGCCTGTTCTATATCTAAAATTTCGGTTTCCATGGTGAGTTTTGTTTTAAAATAATAGTTTGTGTATGTTGTGCAATCATTGCTTCTTCATTGGTTTTTAGCATCATAACCTTTACCTTGCCTGTTGGTGACGAGATGTTTTCGTTGTGATGGTTGTTCAATTTTTCGTCGATGTTGATGCCTAAAAAGAACAGGTTGTGGCAGATCAGTTCCCGGATAACTGCCGAATGCTCGCCTATGCCGCCGGTAAAAACCAGCAGGTCTAACCCGCCCATCGCCGCTGCCAGCGAACCGATAAACTTGCGTGCCTGGTAACAAAATGTGGTAATGGCCGCGCGGGCTTTGGCGTCATGGGCAGCCAGGCCCAGCAATTCCTGCACATCGCTTTTGCCTGCAATGGCCTTTAACCCCGATTGTTTACTAAGTAAAGTATCCAGCTGTGTAGTAGTGAGCCGCCCTTGTTTCAGCAGGAACAGCACAACGCCGGGGTCAAGATCACCGGAACGGGTACCCATTACCAGGCCGCCAATAGGGCTAAGGCCCATGGTAGTTTCTACGCTGATACCATTTTTTACAGCGGCCATGCTGGCGCCATTGCCCAAATGAGCTATAATGATATTTTGTTTATTCACATTAATACCATCGGCGGCCAGTTTTTGCATAATGTATTGGTACGAAAGGCCATGAAAGCCATAATGCAGCAGGCCTTGTTCCCGGTATTTATCGGGCAGGGGGTAATATTTAGCTTCATCCGGCATATCAGCGTGGAAGGCCGTATCAAAGCAGGCTACCTGTGGCAACTGCGCAAAAGCTTGTTGGAATGCTTTGATAGCTTTTATTTCATCGGGCAGGTGGTTAGGCGCCAGGTAAATATATTGGTGCAGGGTTTTCAGTAAATCGTCTGTTATGAGTTGCGGTGCCCGGTGGTTTGGTCCGCCCTGCACCAACCGGTGCCCTATGGCCAGCAGCCTATTGTTGTATGGGCTTTTTTTAACCCAACGGATTACGGCTTTTACTGCTGCATCCAGGTTTTTAAATCCGGCGGGGTGGCCGGGCAGCGCTTGTTCCTGCTTGTTTATCACAAGTTTGCTTGATGCACTGCCAATAGCGTTTACACTGCCCGATAACTCCTGCTGCAGCGAACCCGTATGGTACAAACTAAATTTAAGGCTTGATGAACCGCAATTAATGGTTAACAGAAAAGTATTTAAGGAGACCGCCATACCTGTTTTAATCGTGTAGTTTTAAAATGGACTACAATGCGAAGCTATAGCTTACTACCGGCTCGGGGAATGACGTTCATGACCATAAATAGTGATGTATATCATATCCTTAGGTACAACCCGATGGGTATTAAAATGTTTTGAATTTTCCTGGTGTATTTGTGATAGAATTTTGTGTTAAATATTAAGGAGGTAGAAGCAGGGCAAACACATCTAAATACTTAACGGCAATAAGCTGTCATTTAATAATCGCTAACGGAATAAGCTTATGGGGTCGGAAAGATATAAGCATCAAACGATACCTTGTTTTTATTAGCTGATCGTGGTTAAGTGATCCAGGTATCAAAGGGACTTGTATTGACCAACAACAGGCACAAATATCTGGATGCTTCTAAATTGCACGATCAATTTAGTGTTAACCATGTTAAAATATAAAATATTGATTATTAAATATTTATAAAAAATATATTTGAAATGTGTTAAGTTATGTTAACCCAATTAAACGCATGTGCTGGCGGTAGAAGTTGTTTTTCCTTACCATAAATAGCAAAACGCCGCCCGGAGTGCAGGCAGCGTTTTGTTTAGTTAGCTGGTTTCCAAATCAATTACGCCCGGAAAACCAGTAAAGGAACAGACAGTTGGGCAGCCATTTTTTTCGTATGGCTTAAGCTTAAAATATCATCAATAAAACTATAGGGGCCATGGTTCATAGCCAGGATATCTACCTGCCCATGCTCACATAGCCGGGTAAGGCCTTTTTCGGCATTGGTATCCTCCAGCGCACGGTAATAAATGTGGGGATAATCGGCTTTGTTAGATAGTTCGGTGAGCAACTGATCTATCAGCAACTGAAGTGCCGCAGAATGGTGCTTATCGGTATAAACATGGGTCAACAGAATTTCGGCATTAAGGGGCCGGGCTAATGCTATTAGTTCATATATAGATTTCATGTCTTTCCCGATTTTGTTAAAATCAGTAGCGAAAGCGATCTTTTTAACCATCCTTACATCCGCCTCGGGCGGAACGACCAGCAGTGGCTTCTTAGCTGCATCAATGAGGGCGCTGCAATGATTTGCTAATAAAAATCCGCCCCACCCGCTATTACCATGCCTGCCGATAACAACAAGACCAACATCGGCAGTTGCGCAGTTTGCGTTCACTACATCAGTAACCCGGCCTGCTTCATTTACATAACCAACTTCGGGCCTGAAGGTGTCTGTTTGGTCAGTAAGTTCAAGATGGGCTTTTAAACGCTGTAATTCAGCGGTACTATCATCTATCAGCAATTCGTTTTCTTCTATCGGCCAGCCTGTAAATCCCGCTTGCGGCATTTCTGCCGGTACAATTACTGCATTGCACAGCAATACATTTGCCCTCATTTGTTTAGCCAGGTAATAGCCATATTCGGCTGCATGCCCGGCGTTATCTGAAAAATCGGTAGGAATTAATAATGTTTTCATTTCTTGCCATTTAACCGGGAGTAAAATTGGCTAAAGTGCCCGTGCAAAAGTATGACGATGGTCACTGCACAAAATGATATGTGCTACAAAATGAAAAGGACAAATGGTTGGAACATAGGCCGCCCAGTTACTATCAAAAATATTGATGGATCGGGGTTATAAAACCTCCATTAAATGAAAACCGAAGGGTTCAATGATCAGGTATCCATCACTATTGGCAATATCGTATTCAATGCCGGTCCAATGGTCGGTTAACTGCGTTGTAATACCCTCATTTAACCCAAAGGCTGCCCATGCAAGATAGCATACCTCGTTACTGAAATTAAATACACCGTAAAAGGTTTTGTTTTCATAAGTCCTGGCGTAGCCCGCTACATGAATGTTATAAGGCTTAAACCAATTCAGGTTATTATGATCGGCCACGGCCGGTAATTTTTTGCGTATGGAGATTAACTTTTGAGTGCCCGAAAAAATAATATTTTCAACTGTTCCGGGGGTATTTATCAAATCGTTTTTTTGCCAGTCAATCACCGGGCGGTGCATCCACCGGTTATCATAACTTTTAGCCTCATCGGTTAAATAGGAGTAGTCGTTTGTATAGCCGGCTTCATCACCATAAAAAATCATGGGTATGCCGCCAAGAAAAAAGCTGTGCGCCTGCATCAGTAAAATTTTTTGAATGGCCGTGTTTATTGCACCTGTATCGTTACGTTGTATTGCCTTTTCAAGGCCGCATAATGAAGCCAGCGAACCGCTGATGCGGGCATCGCCCGTTTGGGGGTTCGCCGAAAATAAAGCGCCTGCCGATGGGCTCGATACAAAATTGCCTGTATAATAATCCTGCAAAAACCGGCGATGGCGATAGGGATCGTAGCCCGCCCTCCTGATCATTTCATCATCGTAGCCTAAACCAATATCGTCATGGCACCTGGTATAGGTAATCCATGAGGCGCCGTATGGTTTTTGTTGCAATTGGTTTTGCGCGGCAAGCATTACACGGGTGTCGCCTGTGGCCAGCATATCCCATTGTAGCGCCATTTGGGTGGCGTTGTAAGCAAAGTCGCATTCTTTAGCGGTAAACCGGCCATTGCCAAAGTACTTCATAATCTCGGCGGGGGCCACAATAGCTTCGCCAAGCAGCGCCATCCCGGGCGATGCTACCAATACGCATTGCTTAATAAGGCGCAACAAGGCATGTGCCTGCGGCAGGTTTTGGCAATTGGTGCCCAATTGCTTCCAGATAAACGCGGGTGCGTCAATCCGCAGAATATCTACACCCAGGTTGGCATAAAAAAGCACGATATCCAACATCTCCAGGAACACAGCGGGGTTGGTATAATTTAAGTCCCATTGGTAGTGGTGGAACACGGTCATTACCCATTTATTACACTCCGGTATGTAAGTAAAATTCCCGGGCGAGCTTTCCGGGAAAATTTCGGGCATGCTTTGGTCGTATTGATCTGGAATTGCCCTGTCATCATACATGTAAAAATAGTCCTGGTATTTAGGGTCGCCATTTTTTGCCTTTAACGCCCATTCATGCAGGTTGGATGTATGGTTAAGCACAATATCCGTCATGAGGTACATTTGTTTGGTGTCCATCTTCCGTCGCAGCCGTTTTAAATCGGCCAATGATCCAAACCGTTCATCTATTTTTCTGAAATCAGATACCGCGTACCCGCCATCGCTTGCAGTCGGCGGGCTTTCAAATAAGGGCATCAGGTGCAAAAAGTTTACACCCAGATTTTCAAAATAGGCCAGTTTATTGCCCAGGTTGGTTAACGTGCCGCAAAACCTATCTACGTAAAGGCTCATGCCGGTAATTTGGTTGCTTAAAAACCAGTTGTCCGTTGCAGCTTTTGCTTCATCTTTATTTTTAAACGCCGCCGGCCTTTTTGAATAGGCTTTGATGATATTTAAGAACAGTTGTTCAAACACAGGTGCAGCGGCCGGGTGGTTGCCGTAGATCTCCTGATAAAGGTCTTGTATGGTATCGGCACTGGTCATCAGCCGTATGTAAAATGCATTGTCGGTGCCGGCTATGTCAAGTTTGTATTGGTTTAAAATACTGTTAACCTGCTGATGTAATTGATGGTTGTACACGATTATAATTTTTATCCAAAAATGGGTTGATAAAACAGGTTGTCCATATCGTTAATGCACTGCTCCGGCTGGTACTATCACATCATCTGTAATGGTATCTTTTTTAATGCGTATGGTTGCTGCAGCTGCAATTAATAATAGCACCCCTGCAAAAGTGATGGCATTTAAGGGGTTATCGCCCAGGAAATTTTTATAAATAAAGCCAAAGCTAATGGTTTGCAATATCATAGGTACAACAATCATCATGTTGATGATGCCCATATAAACGCCATACCGCTCTTTGGGGATGCTGCCTATTACCATAATGTAAGGTACGCCCATCATGCTGGCCCAGGCTATACCAAAGCCTACCATTGGTGCAAACAACAAATTTCTGTCGGTAAGGTGCGGGAATATCAGCAAGGCGGCACCGGCCATCAGCAGACAACCAATATGCACGTACTTGGCGCTGAACTTGTGTGCAAGCCAAACCAAACCAAACGCCGAACAAAAGGTAACTATATTATAAAATCCGTTTACCTTGCCCGCCCATACTACGGCCTGCTCATACAACTCTTTGTTCCCATCGGGCGTGGTATGAAATACCGATTTAGCTATACTTAACGATACAAACTGCCAGTAGCAAAACATGGCATACCATTGAAACAGGTACACCAATGCCAGTTTCCACATAGTGCCAGGCATATCTTTAATAGCTGCAAAAATTTCTTTTACCGGTTCAAAAAGGCCTCTCTTCCTGCTCCTTAGTTCGGCCAATTCCGCTTCGGAAGGAGGAATTTCGGGCGTAGTGGTTACCGACCAGATGACCGAAACGATAGAGCAGATGGCACCCACAAAAAACGACCCGAAAACCCAGTAGGGGATACCCGACTGCCCATCGCTGGTTTTTGTACTGCCCGATATGATATTTTTAAAAAAGCCAAGGGATAAGTTGGCCAGGGTAATACCCAGGCCAGTAAAAAAACTTTGTGTTAAAAAGCCAAAGGCCCGTTGCTTTTCGGGTAGCTTATCGGCTATAAATGCCCGGTAAGGTTCCATGGCGGTATTATTGGCTGCATCTAATATCCACAGTAAACCAACCGCCATCCATAAAGCCCGGCTAAAGGGGAATGCAAACAGGCAAATGCTGCAAAAAATGGCTCCTATTAAAAAGAAAGGCTTACGCCGGCCCCAGCGCGGGTGCCATGTCCTGTCGCTCAGTGCACCAATAAGTGGCTGGATGAGCAAACCTGTCATTGGCCCTGCTAAATTAAGCAGTGGCAGGTCTTCGGGCCTGGCGTGCAAAAAAGTATATAACGGGTTTATAGCCGTTTGCTGAAGCCCGAAACTATACTGGATACCAAAAAAACCGACATTCATGTTAATGATTTGCCAGAAACTTAAACGGGGTTTTAAAACAGACATGGATGGTTGTTAAATTGTGATAAGTTAAGAAAGTATAGCATATTTAAGCTGATTTCACATAACGGCCGGCTTCATCAAATGAAGCTTTAAACAAAGTAACCCCGTCCGTGTCATCGGCAGGCATATTAAGCCTGGCCTTGATGCGCATTTTATAAACGTAGATGGTATTGGCCGAATATTCTAAAATACCGGCTATGGTTTCGCAATCGGTAATGCCCAGTTTCATGAGGGCAAAAATGCGCAGTTCGGTATTTAACTGCCCGATGCGTTTTGGCCATATCTGGTCTTCCTTTTTCAGCATCGCGTTAAATTCCATAACAAAATTGGGGAAGGCTTTTAAAAAGTACTTGTCAAAGTCGCGGCAAAGCGATTTGCGTTCGTATTTAACGTCTATGTCATCAAAACAGGGAAGTATATCACGGTAGTTTTTTACAGCTAAGTGGCGTTTTATGCTCCGGTTTAGTTTTTCAAATTTGGTAATATAGTTTGATACCAGGCAAACAAAGTGGCCTATATGATCGGCCTTGCTTTGCCCGTTTTGCTCTATTATTTCATTTAAACTAAGCAAGCGCGATTGCTGCTCTGCTATAATATCCCGCTGAAACTTTATTTGTTTGGATAATGCATAAACTCTTAGTATACAGGCAGCCGATACCAATACCGATGTTGCCAGGGTTATAGCGATGCCGGTATTTATTTGCGGCATATGAAGCATAAACGCAGGAATATCTTTTAACAAAGAGGTTCCGCTTATTTCTAAAAGGTACGTATAGCAAAAAAATGAAAAAACGGAGGCAGTATGATATATGCTCATGTCTTCGGTAATTTTAGCTGGCAAAAAAAGTAACAGGTTATAATTGGGAATACTTTGCTAAAAGTAGGGTTTAGCTTTCATGTTTTATACGCACGGCAAGCAAAATAAGGTTCGCAAAAGCCTGCAAACGTTTGCGATAATGTTTGTTGTTGAAAAATAGTTAAGGAAATACCGTTTTAAGCGTTGGCTAAATGGAGTGATAAAGTGAATATGGGTGTTGTTTAACAGGATAATAGCAATAAGCGGCACGGTTTAAAAGCAGGCACCTGAATTGAAACAAAAAAATGTACTACTTTTAATAACCGATTACCAACAGCCAATGCTATGCCCGATATAACTTTAAAAAAACTTGCCGAAATGCTTAATTTAAGTATCTCTACAGTTTCGCGGGCGCTAAAAGATCATCCGGATATCTCAAAAGAAACCAGGCAAAAGGTTAAGGAACTTGCTGCCGTTGCCGAATATGAGCCTAATACCTACGCCATTAACCTCAGGACCAACCAAAGCAAGGAATTGGCAGTAATTATACCAACAATAGCCAATGATTTTTACCAGTCGTTCATCAGTTCGCTTGAAGAAGAAGTGCGGTTGTATGGCTACTCGTTGATTATGCTGCAATCCGGCGACGACCCGCTCATAGAGCAACAAAACCTGAAACGGTGCAGGCAGGGGAGGGTGTCGGGCATATTTATCTCGATAACTACCAAAACTACAGATATCAGTAGCTTTCTTAAACAAGGCGACCACCCTATCCCCATTATTTTTTTTGATAAGGTGCCCGCGTTTGAAAATTGTATTAAAATATGTGTTGATGATGTAATGGCAGCAACCATAGCAGCCAAAACGTTAATGGCTAAAAACAAACAAAATATCCTGGGCGTTTTTGGAAATGAAGAGTTATCCATCACCAAAAAAAGGCTAAGCGCTTTTACCGAAACATTGGAGGCGGATAATCCCGGGGCAAGGTTAACCATTCATCATGCAAGCTCAATAAATGAATCTTTTAGCATTGTAATGAAGGCCTTACCCCATCAACAGCCAGACGCTATTTTTTGCATGAGCGACGAGGTGCTGATAGGGGTAATGAAAGCTATACAAACCCTGCAGTTACGTATACCCGGCGATGTTGGTGTTATAGCTATAAGCGAGGGCCAGGTACCTACATTTTATTACCCGCAAATTACCTTTATTGAAACCAGTGGCTTTAAGCTGGCAAAAAGCGCTTTTGTAAAAATGATGGCCTGCATAGCCGGAAGTACCGGTATGCAGGAAATAAAAATTAACGCTGTCCTTGTAGAAGGTGGTTCGCTTTAATATGCTGCACGGGCAGCACCGCAATATGCCCGTATGGTTTAATTATGTTAATAAAGTAAGCCATAAAGACTGCTCCTTTATATATCTTTGAGATATAAACCCGTAATTTCAATTTCATAGTAGTAAAATAAAAGAAGATCTGTACCGGACGCTGTTTTTATCGTTGCAGCTTACTTGAATATTGTTCTGTGAAGGGCGGGTTAGTTAATGTGTTTAAACCTTTGAATTATATAAGCATGAAGTATTTTTTCTGTTTCTTATTGTTATTAAGTTCTTTATCAACATTTGCATCTGATGCAACAAATAATTTACTTGAAGAATTAAAAACGGAGATTGGAAAAAAAGGTGCTTACGAGCGTATTAAGGAGTCGCGGATTAACAGGCTGAAATTATACCGGGCAAGGCTATCTAAAAATGATTATGATGGTCAGTTTTCTACATTAAACAGTATTTACAGCGAATATAAAGGCTACCAGTTTGATTCGGCATATGTTTATGTGGATAAGATGATAGCCCTAAGTAAACAACGTGGCGATAAGCAAGGCGAATATTACAGCTACGTTAAAATGGCTTTTATCCTGCTGTCATCGGGCATGTTTCACGAAGCTTTTGATTATTTGCATAAGGTTGATGTTAAGGTTTTGGAGACCCCGGCCAAAATTGATTATTATTTTTTTTTGGGCAGGTGTTATTACGATATAGCTAATTATAGTAACGACAAATATTTTACGCCCGGTTACATTACAGCGGGCAATAAATCTATCGATTCGGCCATATCTTTTTGCGGCGATGACTTTGTGAGCCGTAATTATCTGCTGGGTTTGCAAAAGCTGCAGGAACGTAACTACGTTCAGGGCAAAGTTTGGTTTGGTAAGCTGCTCGAAAAAAACATGGTAATAACCATGCACTTAAGGGCAATGGTTTCCTGCTCATTGGGAATGATTTACTTACAGGAAAATCAAAAAGAGGAGGGCATTAACCTGATGATCCAATCGGCCATCGCCGATATCAAATCTTCTACGCGCGAAACCGTTGCCCTTTATACCCTTGCCGACCTTTTATATAAAAAAGGAAATATAAAAGACGCCTATAGTTTTATACAATTGGCCAAAGCAGATGCCGATTTTTATGGAGCAAGGCAACGGAAAATCCAGATAGGATCAATATTGCCAATAATTGCCGCCGCCGAACTCAATAACTCCGAACATCAGAAAAACCGCTTTCTGATCCTGTTGATTACGCTAACGGCCCTGGCCTTACTGGTGGTGTTTTTCCTGGTGATGATTGTTAAGCAGCTTAGAAAACTGAAAACTAAGGAAAAGATAATAGAAGGGAAAAATGCACAGCTTAATGATATAAATGGCAAACTCCTTGTAGATGCAAAGATTAAAGAAGAATATATCGGGCAGTTTTTTAAAGCGATATCGGGATATATACTAAAGCTCGAAAACCTGAAGGTATCTATCGAGGCTAAAATCTCGATGAAAAAGTACGATGCCATTACCTCACTCATCAATAATATAGATATTAAAAAAGAGCGGGAGAATTTATACTATAGTTTTGACCATATTTTTGTGAAAATATTTCCAAACTTTATTAATGTATTTAACAGCCTGTTTGACGAAAAAGATCAGATTTGGCCACAGGAAGATGAGTTATTGAATACCGATTTAAGAATATTTGCGCTTATCAGAATGGGTATTGCTGATAACGATACTATTGCCAAAATATTAGAATATTCTGTGAATACCATCTACGTTTATAAAATGCGTATCAAAGCCAAATCGCTGCACCCCGAACAATTTGAGCAGCGCATCATGAACATCAAACCATTTGACATCAGTTAATTTTTTTAAGCCTCAATAGGTGTTTATGAAGTTTAAAAAGCGCTTGTCGGGTAATTTAGTACCAAAATTTGTTAAAATAGAGGTAATAAAAACTTTATATTTTTATCATGGTCTTGTTTTTTAAGTACCTGATAATTAGGTATGTAAAAAATAAAAACAGCGAAAATGTTTATATAAATTTAAAATTATCCGCGTTTTACCAATCTTGTGTCCTACATCACATTTTTCTACTGCTTTAATAACTAAATTGCATAAGATTTTTAGGTGTAATATTATAAACCATTACATTTTCAGTAGCCAGTATTGTTAGTTAGTTCTCAGTGACGCCATTTTGAATTGGTTTTAAACGAGAATTTTTAACGTTTAATTAAGTATTTTTTTTCAAGATCTCAATTGAAAATACTTACAACATATGCCGGTCGCTAATTTGAAAGGTCATTTTTATTAGCCCAAAAAGTCTAAACCAGTTAATTAAACCAATTCAACTAAATCTCTGTAATTATGCAATTTAAACACTTACTCAAAGTATGTTTCTTTGCCGTAATTTATCTTTTCTCGGTGCCCGTTATGGCCCAGAATAAGATAATTACCGGAAAAGTAACTGACAAGAAAGATGGATCTCCGTTAATAGGGGTATCAGTTAAAACTTCATTAACCTCCCCGGGTGGCGCGATAACCAACACCGAGGGCGAATATCGTATTTCAGTTCCCGGGAACGCTACCGTTTTGGTATTAACGTATGTTGGCTATGTTAGTCAAACTGTTAATATTGATGGCCGCACAACAATTAATGTTACGATGGATGCCTCCAGTAAAGCATTAAACGAGGTTGTAGTTATTGGATACGGATCGCAAAGAGTAAAGGATGCAACAGGTTCTGTTGCTTCGTTAAGCACTAAGGATTTCAACAAGGGTGTTATTGCAACGCCTGAACAATTGTTACAAGGTAGAATTGCCGGTGTACAGGTTACCCCTTCAAGTGGCGAGCCAGGTGCCGGTGCAACTATTAACATCCGTGGCGCAAGTTCTATTCGTTCAAGTAATAATCCATTATACGTAGTGGATGGTGTTCCTCTTGATAACGGTGGTACAGCAGGTGGTTATGATAGCGGCGCAGGTAGTTCTTCAGCCCGTAACCCTTTAGCCTTTATTAATCCTGCCGATATCGAGAATATCAGTATATTAAAAGATGCATCCTCTGCTGCTATTTATGGTTCGCGCGGTGCAAACGGCGTTATTTTAATTACAACCCGTAAGGGCCGTAAAGGTGCAGGTATTCAATTTGGCGCAAGTACAAGCGTTTCCAATGCGGCAAAACGTTATGACTTGCTTGGCAGGGAAGATTTCCTGAAAGCCGTTGCGAGTGTTGGTGCGGACGCTACTTCGGTTGACTACAAAGGCAACACCAACTGGCAAGATCAAATTTTGAGAACAGCCATTTCTCAAAACTATAACATAGCATTTGGCGGGGCTAATAACACAGGTAATTACCGTTTTTCTGCAGGATATGATGATCAGCAAGGTATCGTGAAAAAAACCGATTTAAAGCGTTTTAATGCACGTTTAAATGCTTCTCAATCATTATTTAGCGGCCGTATCAAGTTCGATCTGCAATCGTTGTATTCAAATGTAAAGGATCAGTTTGCGCCTATCACCAATAACGCCGGTTTTAACGGAAGCTTAATAGGTGCTGCTTTGCAAACTAACCCTACTATACCTGTTTATGATGATAAGGGAAGGTATTTTGATATCAACGGATACGATGACCAGGGATTTCCGAAAAATAACAGTTTCAGAAACCCTGTATCAATGCTTAACCAGATAGATGACAGGGACAATATTAACCGTTTTCTTAACAACCTAACGCTTACTGTAAGACTTGTACAGGGCTTAACATACAAGGGAAATATAGGAGTGGATCTTTCCCGTGGGTTAAGAAAAACATTTTATGATCCAACAATAGTTGGTTTTACAGATCAAACCAACATCAGGGATTTTAATGTACCTTCTGCTACCGGTAATGGCCGGGGTATTCTGCAGCATACCGAACTTACCAGTATTATTACCGAACACACGTTAAATTACGAAAAGAAGTTTTCTGATAATAGTAGTTTAACTGCATTGGCCGGTTATTCATATTCAAACTATAAAAACTACAGCCGTAACGATTTTGGCTGGGGAACTGCAACTTCTGGTCAGTTTGTTAAAAACTATAATGATTTCAAAAATCATTTGGCTTACCCGGTTGGTGATAGTAGTAGTTACAGGTTACAGTCTTTTTTTGCACGCGTTAACTACTCATATAAAGATAAATATATCTTAACAGGTACGCTCAGAAGAGACGGTTCAAGCCGTTTTGGTAACAATCATAAATATGGTAATTTTCCGGCGTTGGCAGCAAAATGGCGTATCAGCAATGAAAGCTTTGCTCCCAAAGGAATATTTGACGATTTAAGCCTTAGGTTGAATTATGGACAAACAGGTAACCAGGAGTTTCCGTCATATGCATCGCTTGCTTTAAGGCAACTTAATTATTACGGTACATCAAGCACGCCGTTAAATGCAGCAAACCCCGATTTGAAATGGGAGACCCAAACAGCCTATGGCGCCGGTATAGACTTCAGCATACTTAACGGCAGGATATCTGGTACGGTTGATTATTTTAATAAATCTCAAAAAAACCTCCTTTTCTTACAGGATTTAGCACAGCCAGCTGCCAGTACAAGGTATTGGGTTAATTTGCCAGGTAACGTGCGTAACACAGGTGTAGAAGTAGGTTTGCTTTTGCAAGCTGTTCAGGGTAAAAAATTCAGCTGGGATATTAATTATAACATGACGTTTGTTAAAAACCGCATCGAAAACTTTGGTAACCGCAACGTAATAACCGGTAACATAGATGGCCAGGGCTTATCCGGTGCATATGCACAGTTTTTCGGAAACGGATATCCGTTGTATGAGTTTAACGTATCTCAGTATAATGGCTTGGACGCTAATGGATTTGGTATCTATCCAAATGGTATTGATGCGGCAACACCTCATGGTAGCCCGCTTCCAACCTTCCTTGCTGGTATCAATAACACTTTTACATATGGTAACTGGATGTTAAGTTTCTTCCTGAATGCACAAACAGGCTTTTATATTTACAATAACACAGCCAACGCATTCTTTTACAAAGGTAACCTTGTTAGCGGCCGTAACGTGACAAAAGCAGTTGCTTCAACCAATGAAAATCCTTTAAACTCTGGCGAAGTATCATCACGCTTCCTTGAAAAAGGCGATTTTTTAAGAATGAGCAACGCGTCTCTGGGTTACACATTCCCGGTTAAGCGAATGGCAATCAAATCACTGCGTGTTGCAGTCACCGGCCAAAATCTTTTCCTGATAACCGGTTATAGTGGCCTTGACCCGGAAATTAATACCAATAAGGAACGAAATGGTGTGCCTTCAAGAGGGATAGATTATACTTCTTATCCAAGCGCACGCACATTTACATTAAGTTTAAATGCAAGTTTTTAATATAAATTAGTATGAAAAAAATTACATCAATAGCAGTTACCTGTAGTCTCCTACTTTTGAGCACTATGGGCTGCAAAAAGTTAGACGAGACCGTTTACGGTTCCAAGTCTATTGACAATGGCGGAGCGGCAAGCGCTGCCGATCTTAACGGCGTTTATTCACAATTATTCGGACAATCAGATCAGGCAAATACTTATGCTCTACAAGAGCATCCTACAGACGAAATGATGGGGCCGACACGTGGTACCGATTGGGGAGACTTTGGTACGTGGCGCAAACTTCACACTCATACCTGGACGCCTTCACACAACCAGGTTAATGATACCTGGGACCAATTAAATATCGGGGTGTTTCGTGCTACGCAGGTTATTTCAAGAGCAACTACAGACCAGATTAAGGCTGAAGCCAGCTTTTTGCGTGCATACTTTATGTTCCAGATAGTTGACTTGTATGGCCAGGCCCCTTTTCGCGATCCCAATGCTTCAAACTCGTCTATTCCTAAAGTTTACAGCCGCTCAGAAGCTACCGCATTTATTATAGCCGACCTGGAGTTTGCGGAATCAAAATTAGGTGCGTCTGCTAATATCGGCATTGCCAGCAAAGCCGCAGCAGAGGCGCTTTTAGCCAAAGTTTATTTAAATAAAGCTGTTTATACAGCAACTACAGTTGGCGGGCCCTTTACGTTTGCAAAAGCCGATATGGATAAAGTTATTGAGTATGCAAACAAAGTTACTGCTGCTGGTTATTCTTTGGAACCGGCCGGCAAATACTTCCAGGACTTTGCCTGGGATAACACTACTCAATCGCATGAAAACATCTTTGGTATCTATAATACAGTAGATAAAGTACAAGGCTCGGCCAAAAATCGTTGGAAGATGGGCTTGCATTACAACCAAACACCCGATGGATGGAATGGCTTTACTACGCTGGCTGATTTTTACAAATCATTTGAAGCTACAGACGAGCGTAGAGGTGTTGATTATCCGGGACTTACCGACAAAGTTGGTTTAAGAGCAGGGTTTGCTGTTGGCCAGCAATATGGCCCTAAGGGCGTAGCTTTAAAGCAACGCGGTGGAAAACCACTTGTTTTTACTCCCGATGTAAATCTAAATTATTCAACAGAAGCACAAGGTATCAGGGTATTCAAATACTTTCCGCACCCGAATGCTGACGGAACAGTTACCGACAGCGGCGAAGATAATGACTATGTAATATTACGTTACGCCGATGTTATGCTTGAGAAAGCAGAAGCCATTATGCGTGGTGGTACCGATCCAAGCGGGCAAACTGCACTGGCTATCGTAAACGCTATTCGCGTACCGCGCGGAGCTACTCCATTGGCAAGTGTTGATGCTGCAGCTATGCTGGCCGAACGTGGCCGCGAACTTTATTACGAAGGTTGGAGAAGGAATGACCTGATCCGTTTTGAAAAATTCAATGATCCGGTTGATCAGCGTCCGTTAAAGACAGATAAATCAAAAACTTTGTACCCTATCCCTCAGCGTGCTGTGGATACCAACCCTAATCTTAAACAAAATCCAGGTTATTAATATATTGGGGTTTATTTGATTTATAACAGAACGTAGCGGAAATTTTCCGCTACGTTTGTTTTTTGCTGATGATATGATGCTATTTAAAAAGTGGTCTTTTGTTTTTGCAGGAGTTGTGTTATTATGGAGTTGTAACGGTGGCCAAAAAAGCACGTTGTTTTCATTACAACCCAACGATGAAACAGGCATAACTTTTATTAACCAGTTAACCGATCAGGACCGCACCAACGTATTTAGCTACCGCAACTATTATAACGGCGGCGGCGTTGCCATTGGCGATGTTAATAACGATGGGCTTAATGATGTTTACCTTACTTCAAATACCGGGGGTAACCAGCTTTTTATAAATAAAGGCAACTGGAAATTTGAAAACGTTACCGCCAAAGCAGGGGTAAAAGGCACCAAATATTGGAGCACCGGCGCAACTATGGTTGATATTAATGGTGATGGCTGGCTGGATATTTATGTTTGCCACAGCGGCAACGCCCGTGGTAAAGAAAAAGGGAACGAATTATTTATTAACCAGCGCAATGGCACGTTTAAAGAAGAGGCCGAAAAATATGGCCTGGTAGATAATGGTTTATCAACCCAGGCCATATTTTTTGACTATGATAACGATGGCGATCTGGATTGCTTTGTGTTGAATAACTCGTTCAGGCCAATTGGCTCTTTTGATTTTAGCAAAAACCTGCGCGAGGTTGTCGACCCCCTGGGCGGCGCGCGTTTGTACCGTAATGATGGCGGCCATTTTACCAATGTTACGCAACAGGCCGGTATTTTCTCCAGCGATATAGGGTTTGGCCTTGGGGTATCCGTGGCCGATGTTAACCAGGATGGCTACCCGGATATTTATGTATCTAACGATTTTTTTGAACGCGATTACCTCTACATCAACCAAAAAAACGGAACTTTTAAAGAGGATATCCAAAACGAGACCGGCCACCTGAGCCTGGCATCTATGGGCTCGGACATTGCCGATATTAATAACGATGGCCAGTATGATATTTTTACTACCGAGATGCTGCCCGAAGGCGATAAGCGCCTCAAAAAAATGACCTCGTTTGAATCGTACGATGTAATCAAGGCCAAACAGCACGATGGTTATTACAATCAGTATATGCAAAACTGCCTGCAGGTAAATAATGGCGACGGAACATTTTCCGAAACTGCTTTTTACTCGGGTATAGCCGCTACCGACTGGAGCTGGGGAGCGTTGATGTTTGATATGGATAACGACGGCTGGAAAGATATTTTTATCTCCAACGGAATTTACAAAGACCTTACCGACCAGGATTATATCGAATTTTTGGGCAATAGGGATAACATGGCCAAAATAGCCGCGGGGCGTAAAAAGTTTGATTTTAAGGATTTTACAGATAAAATGGTATCAACGCCTTTGTCAAATTACGCCTATCTTAATAACCACAACCTCACATTCAGCAATAAAGCTGCCGATTTTGGTTTAGATAAACCTTCCTTCAGTAATGGTGCTGCCTATGCCGATCTGGATAACGATGGCGATAATGACCTGGTGGTTAATAACGTAAACATGCCTTTATATGTGTATAAAAGCAACGCCGAAAGGAACGGCAACCACTTTATTCAATTAAAACTAAAAGGTAGTGGGTTAAATACTTTTGGTGTGGGCACAACCATCAAAGCCTTTATGAAAGGCAGCGCGCTTATTTATTATAACCAGCCCACCCGTGGTTTTCAAAGCTGCACATCGCCCAATTTGCTTACTATTGGTATAGGTAAGTATAAACAGGTCGATTCGCTCCAGGTAATCTGGCCGGGCGGTAAATACCAGCTCGTTAAAAATCTTAAAGGCGATAGCGTTTATACATGCAAACAAGTCAACGCAAATTTGAATTATAACTGGAACAAGCCGGTAATCAAATCATTATTTGCCGATGTAACCAAAGCCGTGTTTGATAGCATTCCCAAACACAAGGAAGATGATTTTATCGATTTTGATAACGAGCGGCTGATGCTGCAAATGCTATCTACCGAAAATCCTTATATGGCAAGCGCCGATGTGAATGGCGATGGCTTAACTGATTTTTATTTTGGCAGTTCGAAAAACGGATTTGCGGCCATCTACATACAACAAAAAAACGGCAGTTTTAAACAAACCATCCCCGATGATTTGGCTAAACAAAACTACCTTGAAAATGCTGGTGCCGTATTCGCCGATTTTGACGGCGATGGCGACCAGGATCTCATCATTGGGGTAGGGGGCAATGCCGATGAAGCAGGTACGCCTGTATATTTCCCCCGGTTTTATGAAAACGATGGCAAAGGGAACTTCCATCGTGATGCAAGCCGTACATTACATGCAGCGGTTAATGCGTCGATGATTGTATCGGCAGATTATGATGGCGATGGCCACCCCGATTTATTTATTGGCGGCAGGAGTGTGCCCGGGCTTTACGGCTGTTCACCACAATCATATGTTTTTCATAACGATGGTAATGGCCATTTCACCGATGTATCTGCTTCGGTATTAGGCAAGGATACCAAACTGGGCATGGTTACATCGGCCAAATGGGCCGACCTGGATAAAGATGGTTACCCCGATTTAATTGTAGCCGGTGACTGGATGGGCATCCGCATTTTCAGGAACAACAAGGGCAAATTTACTGAAGATACGCAACTGGCAAATTACAAAGGCTGGTGGAGCAGCCTGGAAGTAGCCGATGTAGATGGTGATGGCCACTTGGATATTATTGGCGGCAACATCGGGTTAAACTCCAAATTCAGGGCATCGTTTACCGAGCCGATGAAGATTTATATTAAAGATTTTGATAATAATGGCACAAAAGAATGCGTAACATCTATGTACCGCGGCGATGATATTAGCTATGTTTTTCATATGAAGCCCGATTTGGTTGGGCAACTGCCGATATTGAAAAAACGCTTCCTGCAATATGTGGATTATGCCGGTAAACCTTTTAATGAAGTATTTACCCCCGAGATGCTGGAAGGTGCCGAAACCCACGAGATGAACTTTTTAGCATCGGCCGTATTTTTAAATAACGGCAAAAAATTTACCTGTAAATTGCTGCCTGCCGACGCACAGTTATCTATGTTGAACACCATTTTGTGCGATGATATGGGTAGCGCAGGTAACACTAAAATAATTTTGGCCGGCAATTTTTATGGCTTTAAGCCCGAGATAGGCCGGCTTGATGCCAACCGCGGCCTGGTTTATCAATATAACAAAAATGGCTTTACCTATCTGCCCCCGGCAAAAACAGGGTTTGATTTGCGCGGGCAGGTACGGTCGTCGCTGGTTATAAAAAATCTATCGGGAGGCAAATACTACCTGTTTGGCATCAATGACGAACCTTTAAAAGCTTATAAACTCCGTTAATATTCAAAATGTTGTTTTACAAAATATACAGATCATTGCCGGCGAAGTTTTTGTTGTGGAGCTGTTTTATGGTGACGGTTTTCTTATCGGCCTGCAAACCTAAAAAGGCGGGCGAGGGCGTTTTTAAGTTATTACCTGCTAATGAAACCGGGTTGGATTTTGTAAACAAAAATATCGTTTCCGATTCTGTTAACATTCTTGATTACCTGTATTTTTATAACGGCGCGGGTGTAGCTGCTGCTGATTTTAATAACGATGGCCTGCAGGATCTGTATTTTGTATCTAACCAGGGTTCCAATAAACTTTACCTTAACAAAGGGAAATTAAAGTTTCAGGATATTACCGCCAAAGCGGGCGTAGCGGGTACAGGTAACTGGAAAACCGGCGTAACAGTTGTTGATATCAATGGCGATGGGCTTAAAGATATTTATGTATCGGTAGTATCGGGCTATAAAGGCTTTAAAGGTAAAAATCAGCTTTACATTAACAACGGCGATTTGACGTTTACCGAATCTGCCGCCAAATACGGGCTCGATTTTGCGGGCTTCTCCACCCAGGTTTCTTTTTTTGATTATGATAAAGATGGCGATCTGGATATGTTCCTGCTTACCTCATCGGTGCATAGCAACGATACCTATGGCGATTCTACCTTAAGGTTTAAATACAGCCACGATGCAGGCGACCATTTTTTCAGGAACGATAATGGGCATTTTACCGATGTTACTGCCAAATCGGGCATTTACAGCGCCCCGATAGGCTATGGCCTTGGCCTTAGCATTGGCGATTTGAACAATGATGGCTGGGACGATATTTATGTAAGCAACGATTTTTTTGAACAGGATTATTACTACATCAACCAGCACGATGGCACTTTTAAGGAACAGCTAAAAAGTGCTTTTGGCCATACCAGCCTCTTCTCGATGGGTAACACCATCAGCGATATCAATAAGGACGGCCACCTGGACGTGCTCACCACCGATATGTTGCCCGAGGATTTGAAAGCACTGCGGTCGACCATAAATGACGAGCCACTGGATATTTACAACCAGGAAGTTAATGCCGGGTATTATTACCAGTACTCAAAAAATTGCCTGCAGCTTAATGTTGGCAGCGGCAATAAGTTTGTTGATATGAGCTTATACGGTGGGGTATCGGCTACCGATTGGACGTGGTCGCCCCTGGTGCAGGATTTTGATATGGATGGCCGCAAGGATATGTTTTTTAGCAACGGAATAAAAAAACGCCTTAACGATATGGATTACCTGAAATACCTGGGCAATCCTGAAGTGATGCAGGAATACAAAAACAGCCGGGTATTTGATAAGGATAAAATCAATATGATGCCCGATGGTGCTGTGCACAACTTTTTTTACCATGGCGATGACATGCTAAAATTCACCGATGCATCTTTTAACAACGATATGCAAAAGCCGTCAATCTCGGCAGGCTCGGTAGCCGTCGATCTGGATAATGACGGCGACCTGGAGATTGTAACCAACAACATGGATGAGCAGGCTTACATTTACAATAATACCACCATGGAAGGTAGGGGGAAAGATAACCCGGCATATTTGAAATATGCTGTTAAATATACCAAAGCTAATCCGGATGGTATTGGTACCAGGTTTTTCCTGAAATCGGGTAAGCAACTGGACCACCAGGAAATTCAAACCAGTAATGCTTATGCGAGCAACCTGAGCAGCGAGTTGCTTTTTACCTTTCTGCCGGGCGATAAGCCGCAGGAAATGTTGGTAATATGGCCGGATAACAGCTGGCAGTTGATAAGGGATTTTAAGCCGGGCACTAAAACAGTAATAAAATTTGACAGCGACCAAACGCAATCAACCGGCGATGTGTCCTCGGTAATAAATACATTTATCAGTAATAAGCAACCCTTTGATTATACGCCGGTTCAGGCTAAGTTACTGGCAAGGTTAAAACCCTTTGATACGCCCGATTTTAATTACTATTCGCTGTTGCCACATACTTATTTGCCGCACACGCCTGCTGTTGCCGTGGCCGATGTTAATGGCGATGGTATTGATGATATTTACGTGGGCGGCTTTGCCGGCGAAGAAAAATACCTGCTGGCTGGCGACAAAAGCGGCGGCTACAACAAAGTAGCGGTACCTGAATTTAACCAGGTTAAAGATTACGGCGATGGACAGGCTGTTTGGGCCGATGTTAATAATGATGGCAAACCCGATTTACTGGTGATTAGCACCAATCACCCCTTACAGGAAAGTGATAAGTTGCTGCCGCCACGTTTGTACATTAACAAAGGAAATTTCCGGTTCGAGTATAAGGCATTACCCAAAATAGTTAATCAAACTGCTAAAATAGCCGTGTTTGATTTTAATGGAGATGGACGGAATGATGTTTTATTAACGGGCAGCATTTCTTATACCAACTATACCGCACCGCGCCCGTCGACCATTTTGATTAACAAGGGTAACGGGAATTTCGAGGTGAGTCATGATAAACAGTACAATGATATTACTGCCATTCAGTACGTAACGGATATAGTTACAGCCGATATTGACCACAATGGTAAACCCGATTTGGTAATCACCGCCGAGTGGCAGCCCATACAGCTATTTTTGAATGATGGCAAAAAGCTGAGTAAATTTTCATCACCGGTGCTGGAAGCCCAAAAGGGCTGGTGGCAATCGGTAATGGTGGCCGATGTGGATGGCGATGGCAAAGCCGACCTGGTAGCAGGTAATTGGGGAACCAACAATAAATACAATGTATCGGCAGAACAGCCCTTGTATGCTTACAATAGCGATTTGGATAAAGATGGTAAAAACGATTTGATACTATCCTATTGTGTAAAAGGACAATACTATCCATTTCGCCCTAAAAACGATTTGGAGCAGGAACTACCGTATCTGAAAAAGGAATGGCTGAGCTACCAAAAAATGGCCGATAAAACCACCGCCGAAATATTTAAAGATAAACTGGATGAAGAAAACCGTTTAACCGCCAATCAGTTCAGCAGTATTTTTGTGAGCGATGTGCTGCATGCCACCAAATTTGAGCCCTTGCCTTATCAATACCAGCAGGCGCCCATTCGGTCAATTATGCGTGCGAATAACAAAGCCGGGGATTTGCTGTTGAACGGCAACTTTTGGGGCGTGGTACCTTACGAAGGTAAGTACGATGCGTTAGGCCTGGTTGGTCTGCACTATGATAAAAATCAAAAAAAGTTTTCGGCACCCGGCTATATGGTGAATGCGGCCTTTAATTTCCAGGAGCTCCCGTTCATCAGTACTATAAAAAGGGCCACATCCACCAATTACCTGATCGTAACTTATGATGGCAGGCTGATGCTGGTTACTCAATAATTATCCTTTAAAATATGGGGGAGTATATTTTGGTAACCCATTTTGAGGTGTCCTTTTCAAGATACCTATCGGTCACCATCGATTCAAAAGGCATGGCAGGAGCTACCAGTTTATGATCTTTCATATACATTCTTACTTCTTCAAAGGCATCGTTTACCGTATTGGGGCCGCCCTTTACATCGGCTATCAGTAAATTGCCACCCATTACCAGGTTGTTGATAATCGATCCTTTACCCGGCGTTATTTTTTTATCAATGGGGATAGCATAGCTAACCTGGTATTCTTTACTGCCCACCTGGGTGATATTCAACATCGGGAAATTAGTCATTTTGGCTCCTTTAGCTATAGCTTCCTTTTTCAGGTTTTCGATACTGCTATAGATGCTTTGCATGTCGGGGTAGGTGGCTGTGCTTGCAGTTTTGGTTAGTAAAAATGGATCTGTTACTTTATTTATGTAAATTTTATAACCGTAGGCATTTTTCTGATCTTCCAAAAATGTTTTGAAGCGGGCTAAAACCTGCCGGGTTTTATTTTGCAGGCCGCGCGCGGCAAAATATTCTGTTACCCGTTGTATCGGGTTCATGCTGCTTTGTTTTTTGCCCACCAAAGTTACTTTTGCCGAAAAATCTCCCGCTAAATAATTAATATCAGCATTAATTTTAAAACTGCCCTGTTGCAAATCTACATTTACACCGCCGTTGGTGGTTTTATTGATGGTGAGCTGTACCCCGTCATAAGCAAACTGGTTTTCATTGATTTTTGTGCCAGGCCACCATTTGTCCCAACGTTGTTGATGGGTAAGGAATTTGGCCACCACGCCATCCGATGCTTCGATGGTTAGCTGGTTGCTTACGGTTAGAGTAGCTGGGATTATAAAATATATAGGGGCTGCAATAACTACAACAGCGGCAAAAATTATCAGTACGGTTTTCTTCATTTGGGTTATAAAGGGGCGTCCAAATTTAAATATAATGGACCAATGCGCGGCATTCGAAACGCAAATAAGCGATGGTATACCCAAATAAAAAGCAGGCAAATATTTTTCCCTATGATCTGAACGCCACAGGGGTAAACGATGTTTGTTTTTTAAAGTTTTTAGAAAAATGGGCAGGGTCATCATAACCCAGTGCATAGGCAATTTCGCTTACGCTCCAATGGGTTTGTTTTAGCAATATTTTAGCCTCCTGTATTATCCTGTTGCTAATAATTTCGGTCGTGGTACTACCTGTAACCTCTTTTAGTACCTTGTTCAGGTGATTAACATGCACAGCCAGGCGGTCAGCATAATCTTTGGCGGTTCGCAAACCAAGTTTTTGGTGTGGGGGCTCAAGCGGGAATTGCCGTTCCAGCAATTCGATAAACAAGGAAGATATCCTTTCGGATGCGTTTTGCGTGGTACTCATGGCCAACATGGGCTGTAGTTTTTGCCCGTAATGTATAAGTTCTAAAACCAGGGTGCGTAAAAGGTCATATTTATATTGGTAATCGGCATCAAGCTCCCGCTGCATTTTCCTGAAAATGTATTCAATTTCGTTTATCTCTGTCTCAGAAACCTGGAAAACCGGTACCTGCCCCGGTTGAAATATGGGCAATTCATCCAACAATACGGCTGATTTGCCTGGCGAAAGAAAATCGGACGTGAAAATGCAAAACATACCGGTTTGGTTGCCGTCTTCGGGCAGCCAGCGATAGGGGATTTTTGGTGTGGCAAACAGCAGGGCGTTTTTCTGTATATCTATTACCTTATCGGCATACTCGGCCTTGCTTTTGCCTCTTAACCAGCTAATTTTGTAGTATGCCCTGCGGCTGTAAGGCATTATTCTTTCTCCGGTCGCTTTATCAAACAACTTTTCGGCTTCAAATACATTGAAATGGCCAAGCTCTTTACTCGTCCCACCGTGAAACGGCGCGCCGTTCCGGTGGTAAAAATCTTCGAGGGATGTAGTGGTAATCATGCTGCTTTCCGAAATTTAAAGTTAGCAATTAATGCATTGTTATCGGCAATTGCCATTATCGGCAGGTAAAAGCAGGGTACACTATTCAATCAGGTACTACCTGCTTTTTCATTGAGTTTTATTATACCAGCATGCCGCCCGAAGCTTCGATGCGTTGCCCGTTTACCCACCGCGCATCTTCGGTACATAGAAAGGCCACTACGCCGCCAATATCTTCGGCCACAGCCGGCCGGCCTAATGCCGTTACCGAACTTACTTGTTTTTGTGTTTCTTCACTTGCCCGGAAGTGCCCGCCGCCAAAATCTGTCATTATCGCGCCGGGTGCCACAGTGTTGGCCCTGATGCCCCTTGAACCTAACTCTTTGGCAAGGTAACGGGTAAATACTTCAACGGCTCCTTTCATAGCAGCGTAAACCGACGATCGTGGAAAAGATACCCTGGTTAAACCGCTGGATATGTTAACAATGCCCCCGCCGTCATTCATCAGTGGAATTAAGCCTTGCGTTAAAAAATAAACGCCTTTAAAATGAATGTTTAGCAGCTCATCAAAAAACTCGTCGGTAACCTCTTCAATCAATTTATATCCCCCGATGCCGGCGTTATTAATCAAAAAATCAATGCGGTTTGCACCAAAAGTATTGGTTAAAATATCTTTAACCTGATCAGTAAAAGCGGCAAAGCTTTTAATGTCGCCGGCATTGAGTTGTAGCGTTGCCGCTTTTCTGCCGCTTTGTTGAATTTGGTTAACCACATCTTGCGCCTCTGCCAGTTTGCTGTTGTAGGTAAGTATCACATCAATACCCTTTTCGGCAAGCCGAAGCGCCATATCTTTACCTAAGCCCCGGCTGCCACCGGTTACTAAGGCTATTTTATTTTTACTCTCCATTTTGATAATTTTTATGATACAAAATTGCCATTATTAGCATTGCAATCGTTTGTAATAATCAATCCGTTACTTGTACAATTCAAATGATATTGAAGCTGCAGCCTTGTAATGGTTAATTAAATTTGGGTAGCTTAAATTCCAGCAAAAAATCACATAAAAACCCCCTTTTTTATAGCGTAGTATAGCATATAAAAGCCTATATTAGCTGTCAATCAATGCAAAAAACAGCAGGATTATCCTCTTTGTCCGGCTTGTTTTTTAACCTATTTTATAATTTATGAGATCCTTTCTAATTTGTATTGCGGGCGGGCTATTTTTACTCTCCTCCTGCAAAAAGCCCGAGTACCAAAAAACAATGCACGATCCTGAACTGTACCGTGTTACCGTAAAGAAATTAAACGATATTGTGCTGGAGAACAACTTTCCGCCGGTTACTGCTTCACGTAATTATGTGTATGCCAATATCGCAGCCTACCAGGTTATCGCGGCCGGCGATCCGGCGCATTTCAGGTCGCTGTCCGGCCAAATCAAACATTTGCCGCCAACACCAAAGCCCTCAAAAGATACCACGGTTGATTACCAGTTTGCATCGCTGCTGGCATTTTGCTTTGTGGGCAATGCGGTAACGTTTCCGGAAGGCAGTATGGACCAGTATGTAGACGGGCTTAAACAAAAAGCAAAAGATGCCGGCATGCCCGATGATTTGTTTGAAGGATCGGTAAATTATGCCAATAAAGTGGCCAAATCTATCATGAAGTGGAGCAAAGGCGATAATTATTTAAAAACCCGGTCGGCAAGTAAATTTACGGTGAAACAGCAGGATGGCCGCTGGATCCCGACGCCGCCTATGTATGCCCAGGCACTGGAAGCACACTGGGGCGAGATAAGGCCAATGGTTTTGGATTCTGCGTCGCAATTAATCCCGCCAGATCCTCCGGCTTTTGACGTTAAAAACAAAAACGGAAGGTTTTACCTGCAGGCGCTTGAAGTGAAAAACATTGTCGACAGCCTTACCACCGAACAAAAGCACCAGGCCGATTTTTGGGACGACAACGCATTTAAGCTGAACGTAGTGGGCCATGCCTCATTTGCCACCAAAAAGTTTTCGCCGGGAGGCCACTGGATGAATATTACCGGAACAGTTACCCGCGCCAAAAAGCTTGATTTTAACACCACAGTGAGTGTTTACACCGAAACTGCCATTGCTTTATTTGATGGTTTTATCAATTGCTGGTATTTAAAATACCGCTCAAACTACGTACGCCCCGAAACTATTATCACCAAATACATTAATGCTGATTGGCGGCCGTATATCCAAACCCCACCTTTTCCCGAATACAGCAGCGGGCACGCGGTAATATCATCGGCCGCTGCTGAGGTACTCACCAGCAAGTTTGGCGATAATTTTGCCTATACCGATTCGTCGGAGATGGAATTTGGGATAGCGCCGTTATCGTTCAAGTCATTCAGGGAAGCCGCGAAGTCGGCAGCCATGTCGCGGGTGTTGGGCGGCATCCACTTTAAAAACGCCTGTGTTGTGGGCAATAAACAAGGTGCCGAAATTGGGCAGCTGGTGGTAAAAAAATTGCAATTGAAAAAATAATATATACGATATTGATAATGAACAAGCTATCAAAATGGCTGGTATTGCTGGCTTTTGTTGTTCCGATGACCGGAAATGCCCAGGGTGCCGACCCATGGACGGTTAAAGCAGATAAAATAGACCCGGCAAATTATTACGGTATCACCGTTGCCAACGGGATGATAGGTATTGTATCGGCACCTGAGCCTTTTAAAGTGAAAAATGTGGTACTGGCAGGAGCATATGACCTGTACGGCAGGGGCAGGGTAAGCAATTTTTTAAACAGTTTTAACCTGCTGAACATGTACCTGGAGATTGATGGCCGCCGCATTGATGCCAAAAACATCAGCAATTTTAAGCAGGAATTGGATATGCAGCATGCCGCCTTTACCACCACGTTTGATTATGGTGATAAAGCTACCATCAGATATACCTACTACTCGCTGCGACAATTGCCGTTTACCGTATTGATGGATGTATCTGTTATAGCCAAAAAGGCCATCAATATTACATCGGCCAGCGTAATGGAAGCGCCGGATGCTTTAAAGGAAGTTCAAAATTATTATAATGAAATTGACAGGCCGCATGTAACCATCAGCCTGTTAACATCTACAGCGAAAAGTCCTACAGGGAAAATGCAGTTGTGCGCGTCCACTTCGTTTTTATTTAACGAGCCGCATGGCCAGGAACCGCGTATTATTCACGAAATGTGGGATAATAACATGCACCTGATGAAATTCAGCAAAGCCGTTGCTGCCGGCGAAACCTATAAATATGCGGTTACAGGCTCGTCTATAACTTCGGCACACCATGCTGATCCGTTAAACGAGGCCGAACGCCTTACCATTTTTGCCAAACTGGAAGGCCGCGACCGCCTGATCAAATTCCACAACAAAGCCTGGGACGACCTGTGGGCCAGTGATATCCAAATTGAAGGCGATGCGCAGGCGCAGCAGGATGTACATAGCATGCTGTATCATTTGTATTCGTTTTCGCGGGCGGGTACTGCTTATTCGCCGTCGCCAATGGGGCTTTCGGGTTTGGGTTATAACGGACACATTTTTTGGGACTGCGATATCTGGATGTATCCCGCTATGCTGGTGCTACACCCCGAAATAGCCAGATCTATGGTTGAATATCGTTTTGAACGCCTGGATGCCGCCCGTAAAAATGCATTTTCGCATGGGTATAAAGGGGCTATGTTCCCTTGGGAAAGTGCCGATAGCGGGGTAGAAGAAACCCCCGTTTGGGCCTTGAGCGGTCCGTTTGAGCACCACATTACTGCCGATGTTGCCCTGGCAGCATGGAATTACTATTGCGTAACCCAGGACAAACAATGGCTGCGCGAAAAAGGCTGGCCCATACTATCGGCCACTGCCGATTTTTGGGCAAGCCGGGTTGAGCGTAACGGCCCCGGGCACTACGATATCAAAAACGTGGTAGCTGCCGATGAGTGGGCCGAAAATATTGATAACAATGCTTTTACCAATGCCGCCGCCATAGCCAACCTGCAAAACGCCGCTGCTGCTGCCAAAATATTAGGCGAAAAAGCGGATGCCGACTGGCAGCTGGTAGCGCAAAATATCCTCATCCTGAAAATGGATAACGGCGTAACCCGCGAACATGCCACCTATAACGGCGAAGGTATTAAACAGGCAGATGTTAACCTGCTGGCCTATCCGTTGAAAACGATAACCGATGCCGGCCAGATTAAAAAAGACCTGGAATACTACGAAACCCGTGTACCCAACGAAGGAACCCCGGCCATGACCCAGGCTGTTTTTGCCCTGCTATATGCCCGCCTGGGTAACGGCAATAAAGCATATCACTTTTTCAAGGACGCTTACGAGCCAAACCTCAACCCGCCATTCCGCGTAATTGCCGAAACCAAGGGTGGTACCAATCCCTATTTTGCAACAGGCGCTGGCGGTATTATCCAGAGCTTACTCATGGGCTTTGGAGGTTTGGATATAACCCCCACAGGTATTACACAGGTTAAAAGCAAGCTGCCACCCAACTGGAAATCGCTAAAGATAACCGGTGTTGGAGTTAACAAAACGACTTATACGATAAAATAAAGTTTCTTCATTTGAACAAACCCAGACTTACGAAGTTTAAAAAACTTCGTAAGTCTTTCGCCGCTTTGCAATTATTCTCATAATCAACTTCTCTCTCGCGGGGTTAGCATAGCGTAACCCGTGAGTAAATTTGGAGTAAGCTTCCAGCTTACGTTTACCAAATTGTAAATACACTTAATTTGAACGCGGTGCAGCTAAAAGCTGCAGCCAGATTGTGTCACGAGTTGAAACCTCGCGACAGACGAATAATACATACAATTATCAATTCTGATTTTCCGGCAAATCTTTACTTTCATGTTCGGTATCAATATGGTACCGGTTAATCAGGTGCAGCAGTACGCCGTTGGTCCAGCCGAAGCCGTCCTGTAGCGGGTACTCGCCGCCGCCTGCGGTAAGTTTGGTATCAACCACGTTGTATTTTTCAAGCAGTTTGCCGGTTTGTTTAAAAACCCTGATGTTTAACCGCAGCCAGCGCGTGGCAATTTCTTTGGCCAGCGCGTTGTAATGGTAGTTCTCCAAGCCGTCAATAGCTATGTACTGTAAGGGAGCCCAACCATTTGGTGCATCCCATTGCTGGCCCGAAAAGTTGAGCGTAGTAACCAATCCGCCGGCTTTCAGGAAGTTGTTTTTTAATCCTTCGGCAACCAGGCGGGCCTGCTCAACGGTAGCTATTTTAAATTCCAAGGGGAACTCGGCTGCCAGGGTGGGCACAGTTGATAGCTGGTTTAGCTGCCAGTTGTAATCATCGAACCAGCCTGTTTTTTGGTTCCAGCAGTATTTTAAAATAGCGGCTTTACGGCGGGCGGCGCGTTTGCTGTACAGCTTAGCCAGCTTTCCATTTTGAATTTGATTAAGACTGCGGGCTATGGTAAGTTCAAGGTTATACAGCAAACAATTCAAGTCGACAGGTACCAGGCTGGTGGTTTGTATGGTTGGCAGCTTGCCCGATGCATCAAACCAGCGTGTACTGAAATCCCAGCCCGAGGCTGCGGCTGCCCTGATGTTATGGTAAAATTGTGGCAACGGTTGTTGGGTTTCTTTGCCGGCGGTTACGTCCTGCACAAATGATTCCTCGCGTGGCTGATCGCTCTCATCCCAGTAGCGGTTCAAAAGTTCGCCGCCTGCCATTTTCACAACCCTGTGCGATGCCTGGTTAGCAGCCAAACCTTCCCAGCCCTGCATCCAGTACTGATATTCTTTAATCAACTGCGGTCTGAAATGAATCAATACTTTCTCCCCTTCGTTTTTTGCCAGCAGGTTTACCATCATGGCAAAAAATGGCGGTTGCGACCGGGTAAGGTAATAAGCCCGGTTTCCATTGGGTATAAAACCATATTTATCAATCAGGTAAGCAAAATTCTCAACCATATTGTGGATCAGCTTTACCTGGTGACTTTCCTGCAGGCCCAGCATGGTGAAGTACGAATCCCAGTAGTAAATTTCCCTGAACCGGCCACCCGGTACTATATAGGGGTTTGGCAAAGCCAGTGATGACGAAAATGGTTTGGCCTCATCGGGCCGGCGCTGTAAAACATGCCATAAAGTGTCAATATGTTTGCGGATACCCGCTTCAATATCTGTTTGAAACGAGTTGTGTGATACCGGCATATCAAAATGTGCCAGTACAAATGTTTTAATATCAAAGCCGGGTTTATCCTTTTCGTCCTGGTAGGCTTTCATGATCATGGCCGGATCCTGTTTGGGTACAGCATCTACAAAAGTTTTATTATCCGGAAAAATCTGGCCAAGCTGAACAGCCTCAAACAAGCCCGGAAACTGTTGCCGCGGTGTTAGCGTTTGTGCTTTAACGCCAAGGGTAAAAAATAAAAACGTGAGTAAAAAAAGTCTTCTCATTTAACGTATTGATGTGCCTTTTTAAGGATAAGGCAATTGGTTTATAATAATGTATAAATTTAATGTTTTTAAGTATAAATGTGTATTGTTAACACTATTAATTTGCTGTGTTTTTTAAACATATTTTGTAGCATGCATAAATTGTTATAACTTGAACATTATTACCAGGAACGCCAATTTAACCTGCTGCTGTTTAGTTATTTGCTCATCATGAAAATTTTTAACACGCTTATCATAAGTGCTGCCTTTTTGCTATTGGGCGGTAATTACAGCTGTGCCCAAAACAGCCAGTCCCGTAAAGATAGCCTTGATCGTAAATGGTGGAAAGAGGCTGTGGTTTACCAGCTTTATCCGCGCAGTTTTAATGATGTGGATGGCGACGGCATTGGCGATTTAAAGGGAATAATTGCCAGGCTTGATTATATTAAAAGTTTAGGTGTCGACGCCGTTTGGCTTAACCCGATATATGGGTCGCCAAATGACGATAACGGTTACGATGTGAGCGACTACCGCGATATTATGAAAGATTTTGGCACCATGGCCGATTTTGATGCCATGCTTAAGGGCATGCACGCCCGCGGAATAAAACTGGTGATGGACCTGGTAGTAAACCATAGCAGCGATGAACACGAATGGTTTAAAAAAAGCCGCAGCTCGCGCAACAGCCCTTACCGCGAATATTACCATTGGTGGAATGCCGAAAAAGGCAAGCCGCCTTACCGTTACAGCCTTTTTGATGTAAACCACGATGCGTGGCGGTATGATTCGCTTACCAATGCCTATTACCTGCATTATTTTTCGCGCAAGCAGCCGGATCTTAACTGGGAAAACCCCAAACTAAGGCAGGAAGTATACAATATCATGAAGTTTTGGGGCGACAAAGGCATCGATGGTTTCAGGCTGGATGCTTTCCAGTTTGCGGCAAAAGATACCACCTTCCCGGCTTTCCCGAATGGGTTCGAAAAAAACTTTACCCAGTATTACGGCATGCAGGGCAACCTGCATGGTTACCTGCAGGAGATGAACCGGCAGGTTTTAAGCAAATACAATGTAATGAGCGTAGCCGAAGGGGCCGGCAATACTTTTGAAGATGCACACAATTTGGTTGATGCCGACAGGAATGAGTTGAATATGGCTTATGCGTTTGAAGCAGTAGACATAGCCAAACCCGATGGTTATAGCGTGTTGCATTTAAAGCAGATATTTACCAAATGGGATAGCGCGTTTGCTGCAAAAGGATGGCTCTCCATTTTCCTGGCCAATCATGACCAGGCAAGGCTGGTTACCCGGTTTGGCAACGATAGCCCGGAGTTTAGGGCGGTATCGTCAAAAATGCTGACCACGTTTTTAATGACCATGCGCGGTACCCCTTATTACTATAATGGCGACGAACTGGGAATGACCAATGCCGGATTTAGTAAAGCAGAAGACTATCGTGACGTGCAAACCCTGAACGAATACCAGCGCCAGAAAAATCTTGGCACCGATATGCAAAAGTATTTACAACGTATGAGTTTTGAAAGCAGGGACAATAGCCGCACACCCTTTCAATGGAACAACCGCAAAAATGCCGGCTTTTCGACCGGAAAACCATGGATTGCGGTAAATCCTAATTACACCACCATTAATGTGGCTGCCGAGGAAAAGGATCCCAATAGTGCCCTTAACTATTTCAGGAAGGTTGTAAAACTGCGTAAAGACAACCTGGTGCTTGTATATGGCAAATACACCCTGCTTGATGGCCAAAACCCCGATACTTACAGCTATACCAGGGAACTGGATGGTAAAAAATTGCTGGTATTATTAAATTTTACAAGCAAGGCGGCCACAACCAACACCGGGGTAGATTTTAGCAAAGCCAGTGTTTTATTGGGTAATTATCCCCAATCTTCAACAAACGGAACGCTTAAACCTTATGAAGCAGTAGTTTACGAACTGAAATAAAGTATTTGAAATCAGTTATTTGATTGCCCATGGCTGCGATTATGGCGGCCATGGATTTTATGTGATTATACCTAATGGCAGGGTCTCCGTTGCAGCCCTTTAGAGATCTATAAACTCCACAAAAATTTATTGGATAATCACCGTCGCCTTTGCCGGTGTCATGATTATAGGTCCAGGTATTGGAAAACAGGTGGATGTAATTAATTGGGGATAGCCATATTTTTTTAAGCATATGTCCTATTCCGCACATCTCAATCGCTATTAGGGCATAAGTAAAACATCAATAAATAACACCATGAAACAACGACTCAATGTTTTTGAAAAAGGCCAGGGCGCTATGAAAGCTTTGTATGGTTTGGGCATCTACCTGGCTAAGTCGCCGGTTGAGCAAAGGCTTTTAAATTTAATTTATTTCCGGGTATCACAGGTTAACGGTTGCGCCTATTGCCTGGATATGCACTCGAAAGATTTACGTGCCAACGGCGAAACCGAACAACGCCTGTATATGTTAAATGCCTGGCGGGAAGCTCCATTTTATACCGATAGGGAACGCGCTGCATTTGCATGGGCCGAAGCTTTGACAAAAATTGCAGGTGGTCCCGTACCCGACGAAATTTACGTGGCAGCCCGCGAACAGTTTACTGAAGAAGAATTGGTTGATTTAACTTTGGCTGTTATCACCATTAACAGCTACAACCGCGTTAACCTTGCATTCCCTAATGTGGCTGCTGTTGGTACGTACAAAGTTGGCGCGCACGCCGTTCAATAAATTTGCAAAGCATAAGGTAACAAATTGAACACCTTAATTAAATAAGCCCGGTTATTATCTTTTGAAGATACCCGGGCTTATAAATACAATTCAAATCGGCGGTCATCCGGTTTTTGGTTTACGCCTTAAAAACCTGGGCACTAATTTTTTAGCCCTTGCCGAATTCCGAAATTTCAGGACGATAACCGACCAAGCGGCAATCAATAATGCAGCAATCATAGCGTTGTTGTTAAAGTGTTAGTGAATGAGATAATGAGATACGGAAGCTTTTAGCGTATTAATTTGAAAATCAATACATTATTGCCTTGTTTTTTTGCTTCTGTAATAACGGGATAGCATCAAATGGTTACAACCAGGCGTTGCCCGTCCGGTACATCTAAATTCCAAAGTTCGGCAATGTCTTCCAGGGTAACGGTGATAGTATCCACTTTGAGTTTTCCTTCGGCTGCAAGGGCAAACATTTCGGGTAGTATACCGGTAAAAAGCTGGCCAACCTCCTGCTTTGACCATGCGCCAAGCCCCGACCCGGTGAGCTGAAGATCGACGCTCCTTAAATTGGCGGCGGAGAGCTGTATGATATCGCCCGCCATGCTGCCAACCGATACATACCGTACCTTGTTTGTAAATGAACCATCGCCCTTTAAACAAGCAAGTATCATTTCGGCGGTATGGCCCCACAGGTAATCTATAATAACGTCAATGGGGGTTTGTGCGTGAATAGCTTTAATACGGGCCTTAAATTGTTCATCATCCTGCAAAACAGAAACCGCCTCATCGCCACCCATCATGAGCGAGTCATCAAGCGATTTTTGATTTCTGCCGGTTACAATCACTCTTTTTGCACCATAATGTTTGGCAATTTGAACGGCTACCCGGCCTGTAAAACCGGTAGCGCCATTTACCAGCACCACATCGCCCGGCTTAATACCGGCCTTAAACCGTAAACCCATTGCCGCGCCTATTACGGCGTTAGGCAAGGCTGCCGCTGCAGCATCATTAAGTCCATCGGGTATTTTTACTATCTGGTCTTTGTTAATGGTCGCTTTTTCGGCCAGCATACCACTCACACCCATGCCATAAACCCGGGTTCCATCTTCCAACAGGCAAACGCCATCTCCCCCAATCACCCGGCCGCTTGCCGCAGGGGCATCGCTTGAGTAGTGTTTGCCGGCGGCACGCCCTTTATCAAAGTGTTTAATGGCTACGGCTTTTACAGTTACCAATAGCTCATCGCTATTTTGAATTGCCGGCTGGGGAAAATCAACATATTGAGGTAATTCCCCTTTTTGATACATTACTGCTGCTTTCATCTTTTTATTTTTTGTTAAGACAAAATTAGCTGCAACGTTAGCAGCGCAACGATAACATATGTTATCAAGTTCAGAAATGTAATTTACCTTTTGCAAGCTTGCTTTTAATGCGGCTTAAGTGTACTTTACTGATACCCAGGTACGAGGCGATATAATGTTGCGGTATCCGCTGCACAATATGCGGCCTTTCGTCCAACAGTTTTTGATAACGCTCTTCGGGTGTATCCCTGATAAAAGAAACAAACTCGTTGATGTAATGGGTTTGCCTGCCGGCAGACAGCTGTAATATCATTTGTGCAAAACCGGGTTCCCGGCTTAGCTCATCCATCAATTGAGTAACGTATTGTTTGGGGAGTAAATAGACTACTGACGGCTCTATCGTTTCAACCGTGAATGCGCTTGGCGTGTTATTGATAAAGCTTTCGAGCGAAGCGAGGCCTTCATCCTCAAAAAAGAATTGTACAGTTTTATCATCCCCATTATTGTAAAAAAACGTACGCACACAGCCTTTCTCAATAAAAATATAGTGCTGTGATACTTTTCCTTCTTCCAGCAAAATTGTTTTAGCAGGTACCTCCAGCCGTTTTTGATATTCCAGGTACTTATCCCAAAAAGGATTTAATTGGGGGAATTTATTTCTGAAATGGAAAATCATAACCTGTATAATTAATATGCTAAGATAAGCTCCCTGTATATAAAATACGGATATTTATAAAACGAGGTGTAAATTCGGCATTAGTAATCAAAAGGCTTAAAGGGCAATTTGCGGCAGATAGCCCGCGCTAAACGCATTGACCGTTGATCGGGGTGTGAGTACAGTTACCTGTCCCGCCTTTATTGGTAAGCCTGGTTTTTCATAGCCGGCAGGCGTCCAATGATAAAGCTGGCTATCGGCTACCAGGTAGGGTTCGCCATCAACCTGTATAAAAGTACCGTTGGGCAGGCCCTGTACATCGGCATCGAACGTTACTTTGCTGCCGTTTTTATCAATCCTTTCCTGGTGTGTAATCTCGTCAATTTTTCCGATGGCGGTTTTATTATCAAACCCAAACCCGGGATTTCCCTTAAGCCACGCTGTTTTAAATTTGTTGGCATTATCGCGGCGGCATTCAAAACAAGGGCGATGGCCAGCTGCAAAAGCGGTGGCCTCATCCAAAAAGAACAGTTCTGTCCACAAGCCCGGCGACATCACCTCGCGATGCCTGCCTTTAAACTGTAGCAGGCAGGTAATCCAGGCTTTAAGCTTAAAAGGGCGCAGTATGGTTTTGGTATTACCATGCAACTGACCACGGTTACCTATCCAGGCGCCCCGTGAACTTGTTTTGATAATATCGCCATGAGGGTTTACCCGGTTTTGCAGCATGTTAAATAATTAAAGTTTACCAAAAAGAGCCTTTTTTTGCTTTCTGCCTTAGGCCTTCGGCTTTCAGCTCCTTCTCTAATCGCACTCAATGTTATGGCCTACCCGCAAAATGTGCCCATCGGGATCTTTTACCAGCATCTCGCGCATAAACCAGGGTTTATCTTCCGGGGGCGATAAAATTATAGCGCCTTTTTCTTTAATAGCTGTATAATATTCGTCCACATTTTCAACATTAAGGCAAAGCCATGTTCCGGCATGGCCCTGGTCGTCTTTGCAAAAAAAGATGGTGGTGTCGCCCGTTAGTGCACCGCCAAAGGTTGGCGGGTCGTCCCATGTCCATTGTTCTTCAAAACCCAGTACCTGTGTATAGTAGGCCAGGCTGCGCGTAACATCATCAGAATAAAGTATGGGGATAACCGATTCTATTTTCATGAGGAAAGGATATGTAGAGAAGCTAAATATGGAAATTAATCTACGTTTTAAACCAATCATTAATGGTTAAATCAAGATATGCATATTAGTTATAGCAAACAAAATAAATGGGAAAAGGCCGTCATTTTTCAAGATATGTGACCTTTATTTATTGTATATATCCTCTAAGAATTTATTAAATGAAGTTAAAATTAATTGTTTTAGCGGGTTATCTTTTACAATCATCAATGATCCATACACATAAGTGTTTTCATATGGAATAACATTGTCGTGCTTTTCAACAGATAAATCTAAATCGCTGCACCACTGGTTAAAAACAATTTTTCTATGTCTTGAATATCCGTCGTCGCCGAAACAAAAATATATAAGTACTCTGTGGTCGTTTTTATTAAAAAAATCATTAACGATAGACATAATAGTGGCTCTTATTAATCTATCATACTTGAACGAGAAAGGGGTAGATGAATGATCTCCGTCCCTGCTAAACCCTAAATTATAAACTATATGAATATTACCATCTGAATCGGGCAAAGTAGATTCAGAAAAGTAAATTAAGTAATGATGGTTTTGTTCAGAAATGAAACTATAAGAACCGTCTTCAGTTACATCAAAGCTATACAGGAGAGACAATTTTAATTCCCTTTAGCGTAGATAAACTTTCTCCATTTTTAATTGCCTTAACAATCCTTTTTTTATCCTCAATCATTTGGATGATTGGATTGGAGTTTTTTTGGGGTTCAGAAACAGTGTTTTTATTTACTTGTTCCATGATGCGTATTTTTTTGATATACTTTAAATTAAATACAAATTTAAACAAAAAAAAAGAAATATTTGTTCGGCGTATGCAATTTATCCTCGAAATAGAGTTGATATTACATACATCATAAACTCATTTATTGTTCCTTCTTCCAGTCCGAATATTTAGTTTCCTCCGGTACATTTGTCGGGCTTTCAAAATCCAGGTTATAGCTGTCGGGATCCTTTATGGTAACAACCCACATGTTGTTTCCAACAAAAGGCTCGTTGGGTTTAAGACCTTGTTCCACAAACTCCTGATACAATGCCAGCGCATCCTGGCACTGAAAGCAAACAGATACCCCCAAACCTCGCCCGGGCATGTCCTTATGCAGGGTTTGCAGCATAAGGGCACCACCACCGCGCTGAAGCCAGCACCATTCTATTTTATCTTTTGGTACCCATTGATTAACCAGCGTAAAGCCCAATCCTTCCACATAAAAGTGTAATGATCGCTCCATTTCGGTGATCATAAAAAAAGGTACCGCTTGAGTAATGTTTGGGGCTTTGGTTGTTTGATTGGCCATAGCGTGGGATGGTTAATGGTGCTGGATAACACAAAGTTAAGGTGTGGGATTGGTTTTAGCAATGATAGTTTTGGGGGAGAGTAACGTATATCGTATGGCGGCTACGACTCACCCATGACGAGTTAAAAAACGGAAGTCATCCCGAACTTGTTTCGGGATCCCACAGGACAGGTGACCCGCATGAAGTTAACTTAGCATGTGGGGTGCCGAAACAAGTTCGGCATGACATCGGGGGGACGTTGTCATTACTCCTTCAGAATCTGCGAAATTTTACAACTCAGCCCGACAAATCTTTAAAAGATATTATTCAAAGCATAGCCATAACTCTCACCCTAATCAACCATCCCATTAATATCCGTCACCAGCACCTCGCTCATATAATCTAAAAACGGGCGCATATCCCGTAATACCTGGCAAACACTTTCAAAAAAGCCGGCATTCAAAAATTCTTCATCGGTAAAGCGGTGTACAACCAGGTATTGCTTGTACCGCAACAAGTCGATAGCTTCATGATCGGCGGGGTAACCTTTGGGAGTGGTTTTCACGGTTTCGCCACGCAGCGTGCCAAAGCTTTTGATAAAAGCTGCGCTGTTGAGGATATTGCGCAAGGGCTTAGCATCAAAAGCAATATCATCCCTGATGCGTTTTAAATCTTGCGGGTTGGGCGCCCAAAATCCGCAGGCAATAAAGGCATTCCCGGGCTCAAAATGGTAATAGTACCCGCCGCGCCTGTATTTGGTGGCGCGCCTGAAACTGCCGCTCCAATTGGTTTTATAGGGCGTTTTATCTTTACCAAACCGGGTGTCGCGGTAAATTCGGTGCATGCTTTTTTTACCGGTTGGCGTTTCAATAACATCGTGCAGATTTAAGTTGGCCAGAATGGCATCTACAAAACCCTCTACAAAACCAAGCTGTTGCTGGTAAAACTCCTTATGCACGGTAAACCATTCCCGGTTATTGTTATTTTTCAGGTCGGTTAAAAAATTGATGGCAGAAAGGGGCAATACAGGTTGGCTCATGCCGTCAAAAATAACTATTTACGCCTTAAAGTAAGCACTGCAATTTCGGGCCAGATGCCTATACGGCCTTTTAGCCCAAGGAAACCGAAGCCACGGTTTACGTATAAATATTTGCCGCTTTGCTCATAAAGGCCGGCCCATTGCTTGTACACATACTTAATGGGGCTCCACTTAAAGCCAAACAATTCAAAGCCAAACTGCGCACCATGCGTATGGCCGGATAAAGTAAGGTGAACATGCTGGTGGTGCCCCATAGTTACCGCATCCCAATGCGATGGATCATGCGACATCAGCACTTTAAAAGCGTCATCGGGCACGCGGGCGGCAGCCTTTTCCAAATCGCCATATTTGTGGAAACCGCCCTTGCCCCAGTTCTCTACGCCGATGAGCGCCAGCGATTCGCCATTTTTATCTATAGTTAACGATTCGTTTAAAAGCAGGCGGAAACCTATTTCCTTATGCACATTTTTCAGGCGTACAAGGTTGGCATCCTTATCGTTCACGTTATCCCAGCGCATATAATCGCCATAATCATGGTTGCCCAATACCGAATATTTGCCATAAGGGGCTTCCAGTTTGGCAAAGGCCGGTATCCAGGGATCCATTTCGGCAGCGTGGTTATTTACAAGGTCGCCCGTAAATAATATCATATCGCTCTGTTGGGCGTTCACCAGGTCGAGGCCTTTTTGCACACCCTCGGCATCGCTGAAACTGCCGGAATGAATATCAGATAACTGGGTGATGGTAAAACCATCAAATTCTTCGGGCAGGTCGGGGAAGTACAACGTCTCGCGCCTTACTTTGTAATAGTGGCGGCCGCGGGTAACACCAAACAACAGCAGCAGGAAAAACACCCCGGCTATGATGAGCACAAACTGGCTTACGCCCACGCTATGCGGCGGAAAGCCACGGAACAGGCGCGTAACATCTTCCAGTAATAAAACAATGCTGCCAATAAGTTTAGGCACAAATGATAACAGCATTAATGCCATTAACCACGATATAACTTTGGTTTTACCGGTAAAGGCGCTTAAAACGATAGTGGCGCCCAGCAAGCCATCAAAAAGCCAGTAGGCCAGGTAAACCGTTGTATTGACGGTAAGCGTTTGTACCGCCGCAAAAAAATAAACATCAATAATAAGCCATAGCAATACAATGGCAAGTACTCTTTTCTTCATACTTAGGTTAGACGAACAAGTATCAAAAAGATTTTAACCATTTAAACTTCATTGCGTTAAGATGACAAAAGGGGTTTGGTCCTTTAAAATTGTAGAGACGCATAATTGCGTCTCCCGTAGGATATTCAGAATTTTCATGGTCGGATTTATAGGTCGGACCTTGCATGTGTGATTTGCATGCGGGCTAAGACTCACCCGGCGAGGCTACGCCCGCCACCCTCTCTCTTCACCTGCGGTGGAAAGAGGGGCTTGAATGCTCAATATCAATATATTATAGAGAAAAAAATAATGAATTTTCAAGCCCCTCTTTCCGGCGAAGCCGAAGAGAGGGTGCCGCGCGTAGCGCCGGCGGGTGAGTCTTCACCGCCATGCGATATACGCCATTTTTACTTTCAGAATTTTGCGAAATTTTACAACTCAGGCAGACGCAATTATACGTCTCCACAAAAAAACGGATCATATCACCACCCTGAACGTCAAATTAACCCTCGCCTTCATCGGTTTTACAGATTTGGCTATGCGGTGTTCCCAATGCTCCTGCAATCCGGCCTTCATCAGAAGGAAAGAGCCATGTTCCAGCCGTACCGAATATTTTTCATGGTGATGCTGTTTGCTGCGGATATCAAAGCTGCGTACCTGCCCAAAACTTACCGATGCGATGACCGGGTTTTTGCCCAGTACATCTTCGCGGTCGCTGTGCCAGGCTACCGAGTCGTTGCCATCGCGGTAATAATTGAGCAGTACACTGTTGAATTGGATGCCGGCCAGTGGTTCTATTTTATTTTTAATCATCAGCAGTTCGGGCGTCCAGTAATTGGGCTTGCTTTGGGTTAGGGAGGCATAATCATAAACCTCCGGGTCGCCGTACCAGGCGGTCAAACGCGGGGTAATAATGTCTTTATCATAAATCCTTTGCATACGCTGTTTCCAGGGAGTTTCGGCAATAAACTTTTGAAGCAGGCTATCGCTTTCCTGCTCATTAAAAAGGCCTGGGCGGTAATCTAATAAATGGCTGGGCAGGCCCTTACTTTGCCCGGCATCAGGAAAAAAACATAGCTGTTCCATATCAACCTCCAACTTTTTTTAAGAAGATCTGTCTAAAAATATAAAACAGACCGTTATTGCTTCGTACCTATCCATTGCGCACTAAAATTTGCATAAACATTCGCATGAACGCTGGCTAAGACTCACCCGGCTACGCTACGCTGGCCACCCTCTCTTCACCTGCGGTGGAAAGAGGGGTTTGAACGTTGAATATCAAAAGTTTATCAAAAAAGTAAGTGATAAAATTTCAAGCCCCTCTTTCCGGCGAAGCCGAAGAGAGGGTGGCGGGCGCAGCGCAGCCGGGTGAGTCTTCACCGCCATGCGATATACGCCATTGTTCATTCTTTGCTAAATTTTTTTTTACAAAGATATTAAAATGCTAATATTTTTAGTATTAGATTTGTGGTCTGTTTCTGATGGAAGAATTTTATATCGATGTGGAACTCAGCCGGGGCATGACCCGGATACAGGTGGACGAGGTGCCGCCTGAGCAATGGGATTTGCCCTATGCGCCGCAATTTATCATCGAGTTTTATAACGGCCGGGAATTTATCACCATGATGCTGCAACTTGAGCAGGGGGAATGGTATGATCGTAACGCCCGTGTACAGGATGACGATATACAGCGTTATTTTGAACCTGTGCCCGACCCGCGTAATGCCGATTATGAAAGCCCGTTAAGTGTACAGGCCATCCATGAAATTGGGCAGGCTATCAGCAGGCACATGGTAGTGCACCTAACGGTTTATATGGGATTATTTATACCTGTTTTTCGTGAACCAACTTTAAACTGAAACTCATGGAAGCAAAAAAGGATATTATCAGCCAGCTGAAAAAAGATATTTTATTGTGGGAGGGTTTTAAAGCGCCCATTGCCGGGGCCGACGATAGCTTTGGCCTGGGGCCTATTGAGGCTGCTTTTCCAAATGGGATTTTCCCGGTAGGGGCAGTGCATGAGTTTTTAACTACCGAGCCGGAGCATGCCGCGGCCACCAGCGGCTTTATTGGCGGCATACTGGCCCAGCTGATGCGTAACAATGGGGTTTGCTTGTGGATAAGCAAAGCGCGTACGGTTTTCCCGCCCGCGCTTAAGGTATTTGGAGTACCGCCTGAGCGGGTGATATTTATAGATCTGCAGCGCGAAAAAGATTTGCTTTGGGCAACCGAAGAAGCCCTGAAATGCGATGGCCTGGCAGCCGTTATTGCCGAATTGCCGGGCATCAACTTTACCCAGTCGCGCCGTTTGCAGCTGGCGGTTGAAAGTAGTAAGGTTACCGGCTTTGTTTTACGCACCGATGCTAAAAAGCTAAGTACCACCGCCTGTGTGTCCCGCTGGCAAATAACGCACCTGCCCAGCGAGTTGGAAGATGGTTTACCCGGCGTCGGTTTCCCGCGCTGGCAGGTAGAACTTTTAAAGGTGCGTAACGGCAACCCCGGCTGCTGGCAGGTGGAATGGGTGGCCGGCAGCTTTGCGCTGGTTGTTGAAGAGAAGGCGGTAACAGAAATAGCATACCATCAATATGCCTAAGCGATTCATGTCCATATGGTTTCGTCATTTAACTACCGACTGGCTTACCCTGAAGCAGCCGGAGCTGAAAGATGTGCCTTTTGTTTTTGCGATAAAAGATCACGGCCGCATGGTAATAACCGCCACCAACCATGCTGCCGAAGTGCATGGTGTAAAAGCAGGTATGGTTGCTGCCGATGCCAAAGCCATAATAGTTGGCCTGCAGGTGATAGATGAACAACCTGATAGGGCCGCCAAATTATTACATGCCTTAGGCGAGTGGTGCATCCGCTACACGCCCATCATCGCTATTGATTTGCCCGATGGGCTGATCCTTGATGTATCCGGTTGTACCCACCTTTGGGGGGGCGAACGGGAATACCTGAAAACGATAGTACTTAAATTAAGAAGCAAGGGCTACGATGCCCGCGCCGCCATGGCCGATAGCATTGGCGCGGCCTGGGCCGTTGCGCGTTTTGGCAGGCTGAGCCCCATTGTTGAAAGCTATGGGCAGGCCACGGCATTGCTGCCATTACCGCCGGTGGCCTTGCGGCTGGAGCCGGTTATTACCGAACGTTTGCAAAAACTGGGGCTGCGTACCATCGGCAGTTTTATCCGAATGCCACGGTCGGTACTACGCCGCCGGTTTGGGGAGCATTTGTTGATGCGGCTTAACCAGGCTTTGGGTAACGAGGATGAGCCGATGCAATTATTACAGCCCGTTGAACCCTACCAGGAACGCCTGCCCTGCATGGAACCCATCAATACCGCCACCGGGATAGGGATAGCGATCAGGCGGTTACTGGAAAGTATATGTAAACGGCTGCAACAGGATGGCAAAGGGTTACGAACGGGTGTACTTAAGTGCTACCGGGTGGATGGTAAGGTAGAGCAGGTGCAGATAGGCACAAACCGTGCATCGCATCATGTGGAGCATCTTTTTAAATTATTCGAGCTTAAAATAGCCACGATAGAGCCTGCCCTGGGTATCGAGCTTTTTGTGCTGGATGCCCCCAAAGTAGATGATGCCGACCCTGTACAGGAACGCCTGTGGTGCGAGGTTGGCGGCCTGGATGATACAGGAGTAGCCGAACTGCTGGACAGGATTGCCGGTAAAATAAATACCAATGTTATTCGCCGTTACCTGCCTGATGAGCATTACTGGCCCGAGCGATCTGTCAGAAAAGCCGCTACTATCCTGGAGAAACCAACTACCGCCTGGCGCATCAGCAGGCCACGGCCCACACAGCTTTTGGCCCGGCCCGAACCGGTTAAGGTCACTTCGCTGGTGCCCGATTATCCGCCCATGCTTTTTATCTACCAGGATAAAGTACACCCAATCAAAAAGGCAGATGGCCCCGAGCGTATTGAGCGTGAATGGTGGCTTGAAAATGGCGAACGCCGGGATTATTACCATGTTGAAGATATGGATGGCAAGCGTTACTGGATCTTTCGCCTGGGGGCCTATGTGGCCGGTGAAACAAATCAATGGTTTATTCATGGCTTTTTTGCATAGGTTATGGAGTATACGGAATTACAGGTTACCAGCAATTTTAGCTTCCTGCGCGGCGGCTCGCATCCTGCCGAGCTGGTTGAGGCCGCAGTTAAGCTGGGTTATACTGCCATTGCCCTTACTGACCGTAATACCGTTGCCGGTGTAGTACGTGCCCATGCCGCTGCAAAAAGTGCCGGCATCCGTTTTATCCCGGCCTGTCGGCTTGATTTGTTGGACGGCCCCAGTCTGCTGGCTTATCCTACCGATATTACAGCCTGGGGGCGTTTGTGCGCTTTGCTTACTAAAGGTAACCTGCGTACCGAAAAGGGCAAATGCGAGCTGTATAAAAATGATGTTTTTGAACATGCCGAAGGCATAAAATTTATAGTGATACCCCCCGATGAATTAAACACCTGGTTTGATTTTGATGATTCATTTAAGCAGGATTTAAAGGAATACCGGATAGCTTTAGGCCATGATTTATATATAGCCGCAACGCGCTCATACCATGGCGATGATGCTAAACGCTTTTACCGGCTTTCGCAGTTAACCATCCCTATGGTGGCTACCAATGATGTGCATTACCACGTGGAGGAGCGGCGCGAATTGCAGGATGTGGTAACCTGTGTACGCGAAAAGTGCACCATTCATAACGCCGGTTTCCGGCTGCATGCCAATGCTGAAAGACACCTGAAACCTATTGAAGAGATGGAACGCCTGTTTCAGCAATATCCTGATGCCCTGACACGTAGCCGCGAGATTGCCGAAGCCTGCCGTTTTTCATTGGATACTTTAAAATACCTGGAGCCCGAGTGGGTTAGCCCTGATGGGCGGACGGCAGATGAACACCTGGCATCCCATACCTGGGCTGGTGCCAAAAAAATGTTTAACGACGAGGAGTTTGAACAAGTGCGGGAGCAAATCCAATTTGAACTTGATTTTTTTAAAAAGCGCGAACTGGCACCCTATTTTTTGCGCATTTACGAGTATACGAAAAAAGCCGAAGAGTGGGGAATACTTCACCAGGGGCGCGGTTCGGCTGCTAATTGCGCAGTTTGTTTTTGTTTGGGGATAACTCCTGTTAATCCCACCAAATCGCGGTTGTTGTTTTCAAGATTCATGTCCGATTCGCGGGAGGAATGGCCCGATGTGGATGTTGATTTTGAACACGAGCGCCGGGAGGAAATTATCCAGTGGATATATGAAACCTATGGCCGCGAGCATGCAGGTATTGTAGCCACCGTTACGCAGGAGCGGCATAAAGGGGCCATACGCGATGTGGGGAAAGCTATGGGTATTTCTGTTGATACCATTAACCGGCTTGCAGGTGCTATCTGGGATTTTTCGGAAGAAGCCTTTGACCGCGAGCGCATTATTTCGCAGGGGCTTAATCCCGATGATCCGCTGTTGATGAAAGTACTGCAGCTAACCGATGAACTGATGGGCTTTCCCCGGCAGTTAGGGCAGCATACGGGTGGCTTTGTAATTATGCGGTGCAAGCTTTCGGATATCTGTCCCGTAATGAATGCCCGCATGGAAGACCGTACCCAACTGGAATGGAACAAAGATGACCTGGAAGATTTGGGCATTTTAAAGGTAGATGTGCTGGCTTTAGGCATGCTTACCTGTATCCGTAAAGGGTTTGACCTGGTTAAGCAGCACTACGGGCGGGAATTAACGCTGGCAAACGTGCCACAAGATGACCCTGCGGTATATGAAATGATTTGCCATGCCGATACCCTTGGCGTTTTCCAGATAGAAAGCCGCGCGCAAATGTCGATGCTGCCGCGATTGAAACCAAGGGTGTTTTATGACCTGGTGATAGAAGTAGCCATTGTGCGCCCGGGCCCTATACAGGGCGATATGGTGCACCCTTATTTACGCAGGCGCGATGGAATAGACCCTATAGAATATCCGTCTAAAGAACTGGAAGATATATTAGGGCGTACTAAAGGCGTGCCCTTATTCCAGGAGCAGGCGATGGAAATTGCCATTGTTGCAGCAGGTTTTACCCCCGCCGAAGCTGATCAGTTAAGGCGAAGTATGGCCACTTTTAAGGCTAAAGGACTTGTAAGTAAATTCAGGGATAAACTTGTGGCTGGCATGACGGCCAAAGGCTATACCGAAGAATTTGCCAAACGCATTTTTAAGCAACTGGAGGGCTTTGGCAGTTATGGTTTCCCCGAAAGCCATGCTACTTCGTTTGCGCATTTGGTATACATCTCATCATGGCTTAAGTGGTATTATCCTGATGTTTTTGCTGCGGCTTTGCTTAACAGCCAGCCTATGGGTTTTTACCAGCCGGCGCAGATAGTGATAGATGCCGAAAGGCATGGGGTAGTTGTACGCCCGGCAGATGTAAACCACTCTATGTGGGATAACACACTCGAAGAAAAAGATGGTAAGTTTTGTGCCGTACGTTTGGGCTTCAGGCAGGTGAACGGCCTGCGTGAGGACGACATGCAGGCGCTGATAGCCGGTCGCGGGAGCGGTTATACCAGCATTAGCCGGTTAAGCGATGCCGGTGTGCCACAAGCGGCTATTGAAAAGCTTACCGATGCCGATGCCTTCCGTTCCCTGAAACTTGATCGCCGCGAAGCTTTATGGGAAGTACCCGCGTTGAATGATAAGCCCATCGGCCTGTTTGCCGGCCAGCTATCCGAAAGTGCTATGGAGGCTCAGGTTACGTTGCCATTAATGACCCAGGCCGAGCATGTGGTACAGGATTATGCATCTACCGGTTTATCCTTAAAAGCTCACCCTGTTAGTTTTGTGCGCGAAAAACTGGATCTGTTAAAAGTAACAGCTACCGGCCGCCTGGCACAGCTAAAAGATGGCGACCCGGTTAAAGTGACCGGCCTGGTAACCGTACGGCAAAGACCCGGTACAGCTAAGGGGATTTTATTTATTACCATAGAAGACGAAACCGGCTTTGCCAACCTGGTGGCGTTTGAAAAGGTTTTTGATAAATACCGTAAAGAGATCTTACAATCACGCCTGCTGATGGTAGAGGGCAAATTGCAGGTGGAGGGAGAGGTAATCCATGTGATAGCACATCGCTTTTTTAACCTGTCGACACTATTACGCGGCCTTACCGCCGCCCACACCGAAGATTTGCCGGTATTAACCCTATCGCGCAGCGATGAAATAACCTCGTTGGTTACGCCGGTTAAGGAGATTTTTCACAAAGGCAGGAATTTTAAATAACAGGGGAAAAAGGAGAGCCAAGAATTAAGAGCCAAAAAAATAAAACTGTCGCGGGGTTATAACCCGTGACGAAAGGCTGGTTTCAGCTTTCAGCTGAACTCCGTAAGCTATAAGCTTACACCAGTTGTACCCACGAGTTACGCTACGCTAACCTCGCGGGAGTGGAAGAAAAAGACAAAACAAAAAATGAGCTTCACCCTCTATGCGGCGCAGCCGGAGAGAGGGTCGGCCAGCGCAGCGTAGCCGGGGTGAGTCGTGACCGGCGTTCAAAACCGCCATTGCTATAAACGCTAAATGTTCCTGGAAAATCAAATTTTAAATAGCTTCCTGATAAACCGAATATGAAAATTGCAGCTTTAAAAGCTGTTTGTTAATTGAAGTTGAGTGTTAACCATGAATATTTATAATATGTTAATTATCAATTGTTTATAATTTAATTTTTTAAAATGTGTTAAGTTATGTTAACCCAATTATATGCGTTTGCCATAATTCATGACTTTAATATCCGGCTCAAATAAAATTTATATTAACATTGCAACCGAAAATATGAACGAGACAAACCCGGCAATGCAGATGGCTTTTGATTACCTGGAAACAACCAATACGGTTGTTTTTTTAACGGGTAAGGCAGGCACGGGTAAAACCACTTTTTTACAGCGGGTACGGCAGGAATCAAAAAAGAAAATGGCTGTTGTAGCGCCTACGGGCGTAGCTGCTATTAATGCGGGCGGCATGACTATTCATTCGCTGTTCCAGATCGCCTTCGGCCCCATCATCCCGGCAGGTAATACGCGGCCCGAAATGCATTATAGCCCCGAGAAAAAGGAATTGTTATCCAGCCTGGAGCTGCTTATCATCGATGAAGTAAGTATGGTTCGGCCCGATGTGCTTGACCAGATAGACCTGATATTACGAAACCTGAAAGGCACCGCCCAGCCTTTTGGCGGTGTACAGCTTTTGCTCATAGGCGATCTGTCGCAGCTAAGCCCCATCATCCGCGATGAGGAATGGATGATGCTTGGGCGGTATTATAGTACCCCCTATTTCTTCAGCAGCCTGGTAATGCAAAAAGCACCCTATGTAAAAATTGAACTGGATCATGTGTACAGGCAAAAAGAACAGGCCTTTGTTGATATTTTGAACGAGGTGCGTAACCAAACTATCAGCCCCGGTAACCTGGAGTTGCTGAATGCCCGGCACCAGCCCGGCTTTCGGCCAACGGCCGAAGAGCCTTACATCACCCTTACTACACATAACTCCATTGCCCAGCAGCTGAATAACGAATTTGTGGAAGCATTGGAAGGGCAGGAGTTTGAATTTGCGGCCACTATCCGCGGCGAGTTCCCCAAGGATGCTTATCCCACTGAAACCAACCTGAAGCTTAAAATAGGCGCCCAGGTAATGTTTGTGAAAAACGATAGCTCGGCCGAAAAGCTTTTTTATAATGGCAAGATAGGGGTGATAACCCGGATAGAACCAGATACTGTTTTTGTGCGCTGCGGGCAGGAAGAACGCGAAATTGCCGTACAGGCTTTGGAGTGGACCAATATTAAATACCAGCTGGAAGATCAGCAAATTAACGAGACCAATGCAGGCAGCTTTGCCCAGATCCCGCTTAAACTGGCCTGGTCTATCACCATTCATAAAAGCCAGGGCCTGAGTTTTGATAAAGCCATTATTGATGTAAGCGAGGCTTTTGCCCACGGGCAGGCATACGTAGCGCTCAGCCGTTGCCGAACCTTGTCGGGAATGGTATTGCGTAACCCTATTGCTGCAAATAATATTATTGGCGACCCCGCCGTTGCCCGTTTTAATGAGCAGGCAAAGTCCCTTAAACCGGATGAGGAAAGACTGGAACGCGACCGCGAGCTATATCGCCAATCGTTGCTGGCCGAGTTGTTCAATTTCAGCGGTTTACAAAACCGGGTCGCCGGGTTTGAAGAGGCGACGCCAGACATGGAAAAAGATATTTTTAACGTGGCCGAAAAGTTATCTCAGCAATTAGCCACTTATCAGCCCGAACGCATCCAAAAAGCGGCCCTCTATTTCAAAGATAAACTGACTGAAGCCACCGGAAACCTCCATCAGCAAATCCCGGTGCTTATGGGCTTATCTAAAGATAAAGAAACAAAAGCCGCCAAAGCGGATAAACTGATTCAATGGATGATGGCCCGAATCGCGTTAATGGACCATTTTTCTGGAAATACTTTTACCGCAACTACATATCTTGAAGAAAAGCGGAAGGCACAAGACCAGGCTGGTTCAAACCAATCAAACTCCTACGTTAAGGCTTTGAACGAAAAGCCAAATCAACAGCTTTTTGACCAGTTAATGGCTTGGCGCGATACCGCAGCTGAGAGGGAAAATATAATGCCGGGAATGGTATTATCAGAGAAGACGGTTGCCGCTGTTGCCGAAAAATTGCCACCCACCATCAAAGCTTTGGGTGCCATTAAAGGGGTCGGCCCGCAAAAAGCCACACAATATGGCCCGCAGCTCATCGCCATGATCCGCTCTTATCTGCAGGAAACATTGGGTGCCGAAATGGAACAGGGGAATTTGTTTTAGAAAGAAGATCTTAAACCCGACATTGATAAAGCCGGTATATTCAGGTTTGCTTTATCGCCCACAAGTTGTCATTTCGAATGAACCAGGGTGGGAATGAGCGCTGGAGTGAAGAGAAATCTTGAACGCCACGCATTCCATCAAGCTGATCAGGATGCAATGCGTCTAAGATTTCTCACTCGTACCTCGTTTCGAAATGACATTTTTTATTTGAAAAGATTCAGGTGCATGGAATCCTGAAAAAAGATAGAATCAGGTGGTTTTAGCCAAATTTATTCCTACAGAAACGCTACTCGCGGAAATCCAACAAAAACACTTTCCGATTAATAAAGTTGAAGTATCTTAGGTTATTGATTGAAAGGTGATATAATAAACACCATCTTTCAATACTACATCTATAAAAACAAACTTCTTTAAAAAATGATCAGCAAAAAGATATTTGCCATTATTCCAGTTGCTTTAATTTTATCTGCCGGTGTTCAGGCACAGCTTTATAAAAATCCTAAAGCGCCCGTTGCACAACGTGTAGCCGATTTGTTAAAACGGATGACGCTGGAAGAAAAAGTTGGGCAAATGAGCATGTCGTCGCTAAGCGAAGCAAGCAAAAGCAAGATTGCTTACGGTGTATTGGAGAGCCCTTTTACCAATGTTTATGATATTGCCCAACAATCGATTGCCGCCAAAAAATACTCGCGCGAGCATACCCGGCTTGGTATTCCACCCATACAAATTGGAGAATGCCTGCATGGGCAATTATCGGCCGGCGCCACTACCTTCCCGCAGGCAATAGCGCAGGGGAGCACCTGGAACCCGGCGCTGATTGAGCAAATGGGCGCTGCCATTGCTTACGAGGCATCAACATCGGGCGTTGATGAAGCCCTGTCGCCACTTTTTGATCTGATCAGGGATGCCCGCTATGGCAGGGTAGAGGAATGCTTTGCCGAAGACCCTTACCTGGTTGGCCAGTTGGGTTCGGCATTTGTACGGGGCATGCAGGGCGATCCTGCCAAAACAAAAACAAGCATTGCCTTTGATAAAGTAATGTGTACAGGCAAACACTTTGCCGCCTACAGCAAACCTATTGCCGGTATTAACCTTGCCCCATCTGAGCTTGGCGAGCGAGAGCTGCGATCAATGTTTTTACCACCGTTTAAGGCAGCTGTACAAGAGGCCAACATAGCGGCTATTATGCCATCGTATAACGAGATTGACGGTATCCCGGCCCACAGTAATGAATTTTTGTTGAAGCAGATATTGCGTAAGGAATGGGATTTTAAAGGTTATGTTTTTTCGGATTATGGCGGCCTAAGTCAACTGTATAATTTCCACAAGGTGGCCAAAACCGCTTCGGATGCGGCACTTTTGGGAATCAAAGCCGGGGTAGACCTGGAGGCATCGCGCCCGGATGTTTATGGTCATTTGATTGAATTAGTAAAGGCAGGTAAGGTAAAGGAAGCACAGATAGATACCGCCGTAACCCGTATCCTGACCATGAAATTTAAAGCAGGCCTTTTTGAAAAGCCGCTGCCCGATACTGCACGCATTAAAAGCAGGTTACATACCGATGAACATATCAAACTCTCGCAGCAAATAGCCGAAGAATCTATCATCTTGTTAAAAAATGAAAAAAGCCTGTTGCCTTTAAATATCAGCAAATTGAAATCGATAGCTGTTATCGGTCCCAATGCCAATAAAGTACAATACGGCGATTATAGCTTTACCCGCGATAACCTATCGGGCGTAACCGTTTTGGAGGGGATAAAGCAATTTGCAGGAAATAACTTAAAAGTAAATTATGCTAAAGGCTGCGAGCTATCCGGCTTGGACAAAAGCGGTTTTGATGAAGCTGTAAAAACCGCCAATGAAAGCGACGCGGTCGTTGTGGTGTTGGGTACTACAAGTGTAGTATGGTCGGGTGTGGGGTGGAACGGGCAGGCTCCGGGTAACGAGCCTAAAGATCCATTTACCTGCGGCGAGGGTTATGATGTAACCGACATTAACCCACAAGGTGTTCAGCGTGAGTTGTTGCAGGCGGTTTATAAAACCGGCAAGCCGATGATATTGGTATTAGTACACGGCCGCCCGTGGAGCATTAGTTGGGAGAAAGATAATGTACCGGCTATTTTAGAAGCCTGGTACCCCGGCGAAAAAGGCGGTACTGCCATTGCCAATATCCTTTTCGGAAAGGTAAACCCATCTGGTAGGTTAAATATGAGCGTGCCCCAATCAACAGGGCATATCCCGATATTTTATAACTATGTTAACTCATCAAAAGGAATTAACCGCCAGCATGGCACCATTGAAAAACCGGGACAGGATTATGTATACTCATCAACCGATCCTTTGTTTGCTTTCGGGTATGGCTTAAGTTACACCACTTTTCAATACGATAACTTAAAGGTATCTAAACCCGTATTCAGTAAAAATGAACGGGTGTCAGTTTCGGTAGATGTTAAAAATACAGGTGCTGTTCTGGGCAAAGAGGTGGTGCAATTGTACCTGGGCAACAAGATCAACTCGGTAAGTACACCCGAAATGAGCTTAACGCGATTTAGCAAAATATCCCTTGCCCCGGGTGAGGTAAAAACGGTGAGTTTTACCATTAGCTATAAGGATTTAGCAATTTGGAACAGGCAAATGAAATTGGTTACCGAGCCGGGAACTTTTGATGTAATGATAGCAAAAGCTGCCGATAACGTGGTGCTGAAAAAGCAGCTGGAATATAGATAGGCCTAATTACAGGTTTAAAAAGGGGCGGTGATGATTGAGTTTGCCGAACCAAAGTGAAAAACTTACGAAGTTTAACTCCATTTAATTGTTTTTCAATGGAATCGTTGATGGCTTTGCCGTTTTAAAACTTCGTAAGTCTGGGATTTTTTCACTTGTTTCTAACAATGATGTGTGTGGTTTTAAATACCTACACTATCTTCATCTCTTCTGCATTCCACTTAATTACCTTGTTTTCAAAATAGCTGTCGTTACAGGCCAGGCAAGGTGCCGCAGCCCTGAAACCAAATACGGCGTCTTCTACAACAGGTTTACCTGTACGTATGGAATCAAAGAAGTTGGCAAAGTGATCGTTTGATGCATTATACCCTTCCGGGGCGCGGTAACTCTCGCCTGGGAGAATAGGCTGCTGCTGGTCGGCCTGCGAAAAGCGTTTGTTATAATCGTCCATTAACGCTTTTTGCTGGGCTTCGGTAAAAGTTGATAACGAATCCCAGCCTCCGATGCCCGTAGCTACCGGCATTTTGTTTTTGCGGATAGAAAAGCTATCATCGCCCATCAGGTCCATCACACCTTCTGAACCTACTATTTTGGTAGTACTGTGATCGCCCTCGCCGCTGATGAAGTTTACCCGCAGTGTTACCTGGAACGCTGGGTGTTCTTTTGTTTCGCCGTAATGGATCACGGCGCTCATTACATCCGGCACATTGCGGCCATCTTTCCAGTAGGCCAGGTCGCCGATTGAGTAGATTCTTTCGGGTCCTTTGGAGCCGGTTATAAAGTGTATGCCGCTTAGCAGGTGAACAAAAAGGTCGCCGGCAACCCCGGTACCATACTCGCGGTAATTACGCCATCTGAAAAAACGCTTGCCGTCATAATCATATTTCAGTTTGGCGTTTGATTGAAACCTTGCCCAATCTACAGTCTGTGGCGATGCATCAAAGGGAATAGTGTATTGCCAGGCCCCAAGCGCGCTTTGCCTGTTAAAAGATGCCTCGATAGAGTTGATTTTGCCAATGGCACCGGCCTCATACAATTCTTTTGCTTTTTTATAGGCAATGCTGCTTACCCGCTGGCTACCAACCTGTAAAATCATTTTTGTTTCCTGTTGCGCCTTAATCTCGGCAAGGCCCTGGCTTATCTGGTGTACCATGGGTTTTTCGCTGTAAACGGCTTTGCCGCTGCGCATGGCATCAATGGCTATCTGGCTGTGCCAGTTATCGCTGGTTGCTACAATAACGGCATCTATATCCTTGCGGGCCAATATTTCGCGATGATCGCCGGTAGTGAACAGGGTAGATCCGTAAAGTTCTTTAGCCCTGTCAAGGCGGCCTTTGTAAAGGTCGCAGCAGGCTACCAACTCAACACCGGGTACGGTTAATGCGGCCCTGGTATCGGCAAAACCCATAATGCCCATGCCTATGGTGGCAATCCGGATTTTATCATTAGGCCCCACGCGCTTTTCGGTGCTCAGGATGCGGAGCTCATGTTCTTCTTTGGCTGCCAGGCTATTAAGCGTAGCCGAAGTAAGCAAAACGGAAGCACCCAGGTGCTTAATAAATTTTCTGCGGTCGGTTGACATGGTAAATTAAGTTTTAAATAATGTTGGCACAAACCGCAAGGGGCGGTTACATAGGTTTGCGAGAGGCAATTTAGCAAACCAAAACTAAAATGCAATCAAAATTTATTTAATCCTTAAATAACAGGTATCAATCACGTTTGGTGCCTTTTACCTTAGCCCTTTCTCCTTCAGAAATTTTATTAATAGGGCCGGATGATCTGTCTGCAGGCCCTTTAAGCCTTTGTCTAACGCGTTATTCCAATCGGCCGGACCCTCGCCTGCACTTTGGATATCAGGCCAGGCCGGGATGTTGTATTTGGCTGCAAGGGCTACCATATCATTGGTGTATTGGTTGTATGAGCCGTCAAGGATATCGGGCTGATATTTATTGATAAAGCTTTCCATTGCCGCTACCGTTTTAACGCTATCGGGCATACTCAGCATCAGGGGCATTTTTGGCGCGGCCTTACGCCAGCCGGTGAACTGGGTTGCGCTATTGATGTATACCAGCACTTGTTTTTCCATGCCGTATTGTTTTATCATCTGGTAGGCTTGTTCCGGGTCGGCGGCTTTAAAATCAAGGTAAATATTGATCTTGTTTTTGCATGTAGTAAGTATCTGCTTAAAGGTAGGGATATGGTATACGGTTTTATCTGTGGTATCCTTGCTTTTTACTTTTAGCTGTTCCAGCTCGTCAATGGTAAAATCTTTAACGTTGCCTTTGCCGTCGGTCATGCGGTTGATAGTGCCATCGTGCATGCTAACCAGCTCGCCGTCTTTAGTAGTGCGCAGGTCAATCTCTACATAGTCAGCCTCGTTCCTGATGGCCTCCTCATAGGCTGCTAAGGTGTTTTCAGGATAAATAACATGGTCTCCGCGGTGGGCCGCTATAATAAATTTATGTTTTGATTTTGGGGCCGGGTTAGGCGTAAACGAAGTTAGGCCTGCTATGAAGGCTATAATGGTGATAAACAAAAAATTCATGATTATTGATTTAGTAAGATAGTAAAGCCCGGGTTTAACCGGGCTTTTTGGCTAATAAGTGTTAGTTAACTATTGTGCCCGATGTTTTTTTACCTTTTTGCTTGTAATGGTCGTTGCGTTCCCGGTCTTCATCGTCCATATCAACACCTTTTTTAATTTTGCGCCAGTTGGTGTTTTTGCTGTAACGCGCCATTGCCTTTTTTGTATCAAATATGCGCGTATCGCTTGGTATAAAAGTATATGGGGTATAGTCGGGCTTATCGGTAAAAAAATCTTGTAATAACGATGCGGTAACGTCGTACTGGTTTACATAAGGCACATCCAGCACGTTATAAATGGTTTTTAATATCGAACCAAAATTGGCATGGGTGTGGCTTACATAGCCTTTTTTAACATACGGGCCAGCCAGCATCAGGATAGACCGGTGGGCATCCACATGATCGACACCGCCTTGCGGATCATCCTCGGTAATAATTACCAGCATGTTTTTCCAGTATTTAGTGTGCGACAGGAAATCGAGCATGCGGCCAATAGCAAGGTCGTTATCGGCCATGTACGATTGCCTGTACGGGTAGCCGTCTTTAGGCCTTACATCTGCTCCATGGTCATTAGGAACCTGCATGGTTATCAGCGAAGGCATTTTCTTTTTACCGGTAATCCACATCCTGGTAAACTCGCTTTTAAACTGCTCAACACGGAATTGGTCGGGGATATTGGTGTTAAAGCCGGCGTAGTTATGGCTGGTACGTGTGTATAAAGCCTTTTGCATAGGCACCATAACAATATGGGCTGCACCGGTGTTGGTATCTTCCCATTCTTCGCGCACGTGTGCGGTTTCGTTGGCCTCGCCAAAATTGTAAAAGTCTACATGCTTGCGCTCCAGGGCTTCCCACAGGCCCCCTGTTTCGGCATAGTCTTCAGGGTCCATACTGCCTGTTGAACCGGGAAAACGGCGACCGGGGGCGTTTGAAAATAGTTTAGCGGTTTTGCTCACGTTGGAGTTTGCTTCCACCCATTCGTTGGGGATAACGCCCATCATCCAGTGGTGGCCATGTATAGATGCATCACTATCGCAGTAATAATTATCACTGAAAGCGTACTGTGTGGCTACCTTAATATGGTTGGGCGATACATTAAGGTTAGGGAACTGCATCCGGGTAGCATCCGGCAACGTATACTCGCAATGCACGCCGAAACGGGCCAGGGTACTATCGCCTTTGGCGTTGGGCAACTGGCCTAAAATTTCGTCGTAGGTGCGGTTTTCTTTGGTAATGTATACAATGTATTTGATAGGCGTAGGCGATGAGCCTGGCAGCACCGGTAATGGGTTGTTGGTAGCAGCATCAACCGGTTTACTTATAAATGTATTGCTGATAACTTGTTGGGTGTACCCGGCCAGCTGCGCATTATCGGGCATGGCAACTTTTTGAAAGGTGCCTAACTGTATATCGCCGATGTAGGTACCTTGCGGTGGGGCAACAAAACTATGGCCGCCGTTGGGGCCGGCGCCGTAGCCGCGGCAGGATGTGATATACAGTTCCTTTTCATCGGCCGATAATTTTACCCTTGATGTTCCCCAGCCAGTTGGGATAAGCCCTTTGGTGGTTTGGGTAGGGATATCAATTACCGCAACGGCATTGAAACCTAAAAGCGCTACGTAAAGTGTTTTTTCATCTTTACTTAAGCTAATGCCGAAAGGTAACAGTCCTCGGAATTTATCAATACGAATGTCAACTTTAATCGGGATATCGCCCAGCAGCTTATGGTTTTTGTAATCGATAATGGTGATATTATCATTTGTGGCATTGGTAACATAAGCATATTGGCTGCCAACAGCTATTGAGTTTGGGCTTGCGCCGCCGGTTACTTCGGCATCTTCCAGCATCTGGCCAACCTGGTGGCCGGTTTTAAATTTATTGATCACCTTGTTGGTTGCCAGGTCGATAGTGAAAACGCTCATAGCCTCGGGCGATGAAGGGCTGCCAACACCGGGAATCTTTCGGCCTTCAACAACAGTTCCCTCGCGCGACTCTTTGGTGTTATCGCCATAAGGGTGCCGCGAGATCATGATTGAATCGGCATTTTTAGGGGTAGCTCCGGTTATTAATGGGTAAGAATACATGCCTACGTTGGCCACAAAGGCTGTTTTTTTATCGGGGCTTAAAGCCAGGCCAAAGGGCTGGCGACCTACATTGATTGATGCGGTTATTTTTTTTGTTTCCAGATTAATCCGCACCATACGGAAGTTTCCCCTGTCCAGCACCAGTAACTCGTTTCTATCGGCATTAAACAGTAGGTCGGATGTGAAGCTGTCGTCATAATCTTTATTGCCAACCCTGCCATTTAATGATAGCGAATCTGTTTTTATAAACTTTTCGGCATCGTATACAATCACAGCGCCATTATCGCCACCGCTCAGGTACAGTGTTTTTGAATCGGACGAAAATGCTACACCCAAAAACGAACCATTAGATAAAGGAGAAGCGATCTTTTTATCGTATGATGGTACCCTTGAGCTGCCCATGGTGGCAATATCAATAAGGGTGATAACACCGTTATGCAGCGTTACCGCTTTTTTGCCGTCGGGAGATATGGATAACCCGAAAGGATCATGCGTTATGCGGATGGTTTGGCCGGCTGGTGTTATTAACCTGCCGCTGGGTAAAACAGATGCGCCGGCAGTATCTATTTTACAGTATTGATTAATCCCGGGTACCTGTAAAATGCTTACCTGCTGCTTTTGGGCAAAGGCGCATGGCATAAGCCCAATGCCGATTGCGAATGATAAAAGAAACTTGTTTTTAACTGGCATAGATAAATTGTTTTTAACCAAATAAAGGCCCCCGTTTGACGAGGGCCTTTGCAAAGTTGAGGTTAATAATTTTTATTTAAGAATGTACATTTTACCGTTAATGTCGTCATTGCCGCTATATTGATCGGCTAATGCTTTGTTATAATTAACAGCATTTGAAGTACGCTCGGAACCAGGGTACTGGAAACGCAATGCTATACGACCGCTATTACCCGTACCCGGACCAGTTGTAAAGTTAGGTACACCGGTACGGCGGTAGGTAAAGTAAGATTCCAATCCTGAGTGACGGAACAATGCCAGGTATTTTTGTGTTAAAATTTTGGTAAGGCCAGCCGCATCAGCAGTATACTTAACACCTGATTGTGCGTAGTAGGTAGCCCAATCAACATTGATGGGATAAGTATCATAGTTAGCTAAATTTGCTGTACTGGTTGAACCCGGGCGATAAAAGTATGCGGTAAAGCTACCTGCGCCTGTAGGTATACCATAATAAGCAAACGAAGTTTGGATGCCTTTGATATAATAATCTTCGGCGTTACCTGTTGCCCAGCCACGGTTAATACCTTCGGCAATGTTAAACATCAATTCGGCATAACCTATTTGAATAGCCGGCTCGCCGGTGTAGGTTGAGTAATAACGTTTCCTGTTCAGGAATGAGTATTTCTGTAAGCCTGCGTTGTTATACATTACACCTAAGTCCAAACCCGGATCGGCACCAATGAACGACGAAAACGCTGTAGGGCTTTGATGCAGGTTATCAACGTTGTAACGTGCAGGTTCAGCAGTTACAAAAACACGTGGGTCTTTTAAGCCGGTTAATAAACCGATGTAAGTAGCCGATGTGTTTTGCCTTGAACCATTTTGGCCAAAGTTATCCGGTGTTTGTGGGTAATAGTTTGTTGGGCTCAAGAAAGTGTATTGCAGGTTATCAGCGGCACTTGTCATAACCGGATATTTAGTTGGGTTATTAACGATAGTGGCAAATTGATTAGCAACATCAATATCACCATTCTTTTTACTTAATTGGATCAATAACCTGATCCGAAAAGTATTTACCACTTTTTGCCATGCTGTTAAGCTATTGCTTAGGTAGATATCGCCCGCAAGGGTGTTATCGCCTTTGCCTATCAAAGCAGCTAAATCGGTGTTCGCACTTTCTAACCAGGCTAATGATTGGGTCATCACGGTTTTTTGCGAGTCATAAGCCGGGGTTAAGTTAGAAAGACCTTGTAATGCTTGAGTCATTGGGATATCGCCTTCTTCCATACTCATCTTACTGAAAAAATATGCCCTGAAAAATTTCCCCAGAGCGCTGTATGGGTTAACTGCGGGCGCACCTGCTTTAACAGCCTGGTTTTCCATGGCCAACACGTTTTTTAAGGTAGTGTAGTAGTTGTCGCCGCTGCCAAAATCATAACGGTTGTTACCGTAATAATCGTAGTTGTAAATATAATACTGGGCATAAATTTCATTTGAACCATCAGGAAAATCTGCCATGGTATTCAATATGCCATTAAAAAGAAGCGAAGCCGGAACCGCATTTGGTACGTTTGGGTTAACAGATAACTCCTGGAAACTCTTTTTACAGCTGGTTACTGTAAGTATCATGAATACCGGCAGTAAATAAATTCTAAATATCTTTTTCATATTCATCTGTTATTTTAGAATGATAAATTTAAGTTGAAGCCGTAGCTGCGTACTGTTGGCGATTGCAATACAGTTTGAGCCTGGGCGCCGTTGTATTGGTCAAGATCCACATCCTTAAAGCGTTTGTCCTTATAGAAGTACAACAGGTTACGGCCATAAAGCGATGCAGAGATCTTTTGGATAAACGATTTTTGCAACCAGGCTTTAGGGAAATCGTAGCTAAAAGTTACTTCGCGCAGTTTGCTGAAGGTTTTATCCATCAGGTTTGATTCGTCTACGTTGTAATATTTACTTACATAATCCTGCACCAATGCTGTTTGCTTGTTTTGTGAAAATTGCAAGGCAGAATAGTTTAAGATAGCTCCTGTTTTTGAATCAAGGTTGATTGCTGTACCGTTTGATACGTTTACACCCGGACCAACATAAGTACCGTTGTAACCAGCTACGCCAAAGTTTTTCCAATCCTGGTAACGGGCATCGCCAAGGGTGCCTGTTGCAGTTTCGATATTAGCGCCACCACGCATGGTTTTATTGTGCATATAATCGATAATAACACCACCAACAGCTCCATCAAACTGGAAGCCCATGCTGAAATTTTTGTAACGGATTTTGTTGGCAATGCTCCAGTTGTAATTAGCATTTTCGTGACCTAATACCTGGCCACCAACTGATAGTGGTTTGCCTGCTGCGTCATTAATAATCTGGCCTTCTTTTGTTCTTAAAAATTTGCTGCCGCGTAATATGTCGGTGCGGTCGCCTACGCTGTAGTAATTTAAGTAGGTGCCGTTTTGACCCGGAGGCAATTCTTTGTATACTTCTTTATTGTTCGATACGTTAACCAACACATTCCATGTAAAGCCACCCAGATTTTTAATAGGTGTACCTTCTAATGATCCTTCATAACCTGAACGTTTAGTTTTTAAAGCGTTTAAGTATAGTGTGGTGTAGCCTGTGGCGGTAGAAATTTGGCTTGCGAATACTCTTGGACCATCAATATACTGGAACGCAGTAGCGCTTAGGCCCAACCGGTTTTGCAAAAATTTAATATCAAAACCTTCCTCGTAGTTTACGCGGGTAGATGTTTTAATGTTATTTATATATAACGAATTGGTTGCATAACCAGCCGTTGTATTGTTGTATGGTTTGCTTGTTGAATAAGATGGGTTCAGCGAATAATCGGGCCCATTGTATGGCGAAGTATAAGTAGAACCGTAACCCAGCGGATTATTAAACAATGATGGGCCGGTACTGCCACCGAAAGCGGTAATTGAGCTAAATGGAGCAGGGCCAATAGTTGGGCTTGATACATCGGCTCTTACATTGGCGTATGATCCGCGTGCCTTCAGGAATGAAATGGCTTCGGGCAGTTTAATATAATCAGAAATTACAGTTGCTGCCGACACACTTGGATAATTATAAGTAGTCGCGTTTTGGAAAGCGCTTGATTTGTCTCTACGATAAGTTCCGGATAAGGTGGCATATTTACCGAACGACATATCTAACGACGCATAAAAACTCAATACTCTTTCAGATGCGTTAAAGCTGGTAGCCTGGATTGGATTTTTTGAGTTGCTGAAAGCATAAACCTCAGGTACGTTCAAGTAATCTGTAGATACCCAGCTTGAATTGTAGCTCATGGTACGCAGGTTTGAACCTACTAAACCAGATAAATTTAAAAAATTCTTAACCGTGTAGTTGTAGTTTAAAATTAACTCGGTGTTGTTATCAAACAAATTACGGCGATCTTCACGATAGTCACCCTGGTTGCCTTCACGTCCGTAAGGGTGGGCGCTAAAAGGCAGGTCTTCTGTGCGTAAAATATTGTAGGTGTCAATTTGTGAACGTAACCTTAAATTCAAATTATCATTGAATTTGTAAGTTCCACCCAGGTAACCGTAAGTGTCATTTTTGTAATGGCCACGGGTCCATTTTTGAGTTAACAAATATGGGTTATGGTAACGCTGATACTCCTCAAATTGCGATTGAACACCAACTTTACCAGGTTGCCAAATGGCTTTAATGTCTGGTGCGTTGATATCCCAATCTGCACCTGTCCATATCGAGATGTTATAAATGATACTATTAGGACCATATTGAACGTCTGGGAAGTTATCTGTTGATTGCCTGTTGAAATCAACGTTACCCTCAAAAGTCAATTTAGGAGTTGGCGTAAATGACGCGTATAAATTGGCATTAGCGATATTCAGATATTGCGATGGAATGTAGCTGGTTTGGTGTTGCTGTGAAACCGAAAACCGGGTTGTGTAAGTATCTCCAACGACGCCTAATGCAACGTTATTATTGGTTTGCGAACCTACTTTCAAAAAGTTTTTCAGGTTGTCTTTACCTCGTGCTGTCCAGGGCGTTCCCTGGCGCACACCGTTAACAATAGGGCTATCATATTGCGGAATTAACTGGCCGTTAAAATAAGGGCCCCAAACATCGTAGTCGCCGTCTACACCGCCTGGTGCACCACCTTTACCATCAACAAATTCGTAAAAGGTGTTCTCGCCCGGCCCGAAAGAGTTTTGAGTACGTGGGAAAGCAAGGAAACCGCTGTTTAATACAGTACTGCTGTTGATATCAACGGTTAAACCTTTTTTGTTTTTGGCACCTTTTTTTGTGGTGATTAAAATGGCACCATATTGTGCGCGGCTACCGTAAAGTGCAGCAGCGGCAGGGCCTTTTAATACAGTGTAAGTTTCAATATCATCCGGGCTAATGTTATAAGTATCTGTATTGATAGGGAAACCATCAACAACATATAATGATACCTGGCTACCCCTGATCAGTACGTTAGGGTTACCTAATAACTCGGCAGATGGGCCAACAGATACGCCTGCAACTTTACCTATTAAGCCTGTGATCGGGTTAGGATCGCGGGCAGTTGTTAAGGCGTCGCCTTGTACAGTTTGTATAGCGTAACCAATGCGCCTGGTTTCTTTTTTAATACCAAGGGCTGTAACAACTACCTCATTTAATACCTTGTTGTCGCCGTTTAAGCTTACATTAATTACATTTTTATCGGCAACCACAATGTTTTGTGGGGTGTAGCCAATAAACGAAAATGTAAGTGTTTGACCGGCACTTGCCGAAATAATGTAACGGCCCTCAATATCGGTAACCGTACCTCTGTTTTGATCTTTAATGCGTACACTTACACCGGGTACTGGTAAGTGGTTCTCGTCGGTAACTGTACCGCTTATTTTGCTTTGAGCTAATAATATAGATGGCGCAATACAAAATAACAAAACCGTAATAACGGTTTTTAGTCTCTGGTAAAACTTATTCATCTGCTAAAATTTAAGGGTGAAACATGTAGTTTTTTCATACAGCAATGCTAAACTTTGTTTATTATTAGTAAACCAATTTAGTATTAAGCTATACTTAAGCTTTTGTTTACCCTGTGTTAAGCAGGTAGTTTTTGTAACGAAAATATCACATCTTCTTTATGGAAAATTAACACATGGCCATTAAGGGTTAACCTGTTGTAAATGAGCAAGTGCAATACCTTTCAAATAGTCGATATTATCAACAGGTGTATTCATTTCTTTGGCCATATCATCCCAGTACCTGAGTCTTATAATCAGCTCAGAATCAGGGTTTAGTTCAAAGTTGGCGGCTTCATCAGCAGTCATTACCCCGCCCTGGAAATTAAGGGTAGCTTTACTGGCGTCCGACAGGCGGTTATAGTATTCCGGGTATTTAAAAGTGAGGTATCTTTTGGCAATTACATGGCCCTGTACCAAGTTGGCAACCCTTTCGGAAAAACCGCGTTCCAGTAAAAAATCGGCGCCAATTTGTTCATGGTCTACATTGCCCATGCCATCCATGCTTTCGGCTTCGCCGGCCTCGGCACATAAATGGCCAATGTCATGAAAAAAAGCGGCCAATACTACTTCGTCGTCAAAGCCTTCGGCTTTAGCCAGGGCAGCAGCCTGCGACATATGCTCCAATTGTGAAACAGGTTCGCCTATATAATCTTCGTCGCCATATTTTTCATATAGTGAAAATATTTCGTTCACCACAGCCTGTGGGTCATAAGCAGAATAAGTCATGTTGGTAGGTTTTTAGTGCAAATTAAGCCGATTGAGGTTACTATATTATTAAATGTTTGTGAAAAAAGCCCCCTAACCCCCTGAAGGGGGAACATTTTGAATGATACGTTTTTTATCTGTTTTATGTATAAGATACCAAAAAGTGAACAGTCAGGTTTATTATAATAATGGGGGCAAAGCACCATGCAAATCAAAAACTCCCCCTTCAGGGGGTTGGGGGGCTTGACATTTTTTTTTACTTTGCGAGTGTTTACCAATACTAAACAAAATGGAACAAGATATACTGATACAAATCAGTAACCGGATAAAAGAACGCCGCCGCGAAAAAAATATAACCGTACAGGAACTGGCCATACGCGCTAATGTAAGTAAGGGACTGATATCGCAAATTGAAAATAGCCGTACCATACCATCGCTTATTGTATTAATAGATATTATTAAAGCGCTTGAGATAGATATGAACGAATTTTTTAAAGATATCCGGTCGAAAAGTAATTATTTTCCTGTGCTTATTAAACGTAAAGACGAGTATGAGCATTTTGAAAAGGAGCATGCATCGGGCTTTCATTACCATAGGATATTTACACAATCCATTAACCGGTCAACGGTTGATATCGTGGTGCTTGACCTGATGCCTGGTTCATCGCGGCCAATGGTTACTACCGAAGCTTTTGAATACAAGTATATTTTAAGCGGCGACGTAGAGTATTATTTTGATGACTATAAGGTGCTGCTAAACCAGGGTGATTCGATGCTGTTTGACGGCCGCCTACCGCATACACCTAAAAATCCGGGCAGCACAACTGCAAGCATGCTGGTTGTTTATTTTTTTGAGGAAAAGAAGTAGGGTTGATTTGAAAATTTGAGAATTTGAAGATTTGAAAATTGCCTAATTGGGTTTAATTTTCAAATTCTCAAATCTTCAAATTCTCAAATTGATATTAACCAAACCTTAACATAAACTTAGTTTGCCTTTAATGAAATAAGTTTAGTATTGCTAAACATTTGAAATTTTACATTGATTAACCAATGACGGGTATGAGGCTGATAGAACAGTTAAGGGGCAAAGTTGCCAAATGGCCTTATTCCTTGTTGTCGGTAATGGCGGCCGTGTCTGCGTTTGGGTTGTATACATCAATGTATGCGTTCCGAAAAGCTTTTGCCGCCGGTACTTTTACCGGGCAGCAATATCTGCATATTGATTATAAGGTTTGGCTGGTTATAGCGCAGGTAGTGGGTTATACTTTCAGCAAATTTTATGGCATCAGGTTTATTGCCGAGGTAAATGCTAAAAACAGGGGCCGGTACATATTAACATTAATTGGCATAGCATGGGGGGCATTGCTTTGCTTTGCTTTTGTGCCTGCGCCATGGAATATCGTTTTCCTTTTCATTAATGGCTTTCCCTTAGGGTTGATATGGGGACTTGTTTTCGGTTACCTGGAAGGGCGCCGGTCTACCGAGTTTATGGCGGCTGTATTATCTATCAGCCTCATATTTGCATCGGGTTTTGTAAAAACGGTGGGGCGCACGCTGCTTACCGTATTTCATGTAAACGAATTTCATATGCCTTTTTTAACGGGTGCCATATTTGTTTTGCCCCTGTTATTGTTTGTTTTTTTTATGGAGTTAATGCCCGCGCCAACGCCTGAAGATATCAGCCTGCGGGCCGAGCGCAGCCCCATGAACGCCGCCGAACGCAAAGCTTTTTTGATGCGTTTTTTGCCCGGTATTATCCTCACCATTATCATTTATGTATTGCTGACCATTATGCGCGACGTACGCGACAATTTTGAGGTAGAAATATGGGCCGACCTTGGCATCAAAAGCAATAGCATTTATACAGGAATTGATTCTATAATCTCGGTGATTGTACTGGTGGGTATTAGCTTGCTGATATTGGTTAAAAAGAATTTGAGGGCGTTTAGCATCGTTCACCTGTTTATCATAGGCGGATGCGTATTGGTGGGTGGTGCCACTTTACTTTTCTCTCTTAAAATAATTGGCCCTGTAACCTGGATGACGATGGCCGGCCTTGGTCTTTACATGGGTTATGTACCTTATAATGCCATCTTTTTCGACAGGATGATAGCTACCTTTAATTACCGCAGCAATGTGGGCTTCATTATGTACATAGCCGATTCGATGGGTTACCTGGGTAGTGTAAGTATTCTGTTTATAAAAGAACTTGGCCGGCCCACCATCAGCTGGGGTGTTTTTTTTAAAGAAGGCGTAATGATAGTGGCGATTGTAGGCGGCATATGTGGTGTATTATCGCTGCTGTATTTTTTACAAAGCGCTAAATCAAGTCAAAATTCAAAATTCAAAAGTCAAAACAACACAGTGGGTGATGACTTAATGACAACAATAAAATGAGTGAAAATAATACTTCAAAAAACTCCCCCTTCAGGGGGCAGGGGGGCTCTGTTATAGTAATAGGCGCGGGCATAGTTGGCCTGGCTACTTCGCGGGCGCTGGCTTTGCGTGGGTATAAGGTAACCGTATTTGAACGCAATGAACGTGCGGTTGGTGCATCCATCCGCAATTTTGGGATGATATGGCCAATTGGGCAGGCTACAGGGCCCATGTATGAGCGGGCCATGCTTTCGCGCAGCATCTGGAAAACCATTTGTACCGAGGCTAAAATATGGCATGATGAAGTTGGCTCCCTGCACCTGGCTTACCATGATGATGAGCTACAGGTGATAAAGGAATATGTAGAAGCCAACCAGGCGCATCGTGATTGCGCGTTGCTAAGCCCTGGCGAAGCATTTGTAAAATCACCGGCAATTAATACCGATGGTTTAAAAGGCGCTTTATGGAGCGGTGAAGAAATGATCATCGAGTCTCGGGAAGCTGTTGGGCAGGTGGCAGCATACCTGGCCGATAAATATGGCGTCGAATTCCATTGGAATACCGCTATCAGCCGTATTGAGCATCCAAAAGTATATTCGGGAAAAAGCACCTGGGAGGCAGATGAAATTTACGTTTGCAGTGGTGCCGATTTTGAAACGCTTTATCCGGAGTTATTTGCGCAAACAGATATTACCAAATGCAAGCTGCAAATGATGCGGCTGGTGAGCCAGCCTGATGGCTGGCGCATTGGGCCATCGCTTTGTGGCGGCTTATCTATGATACATTATCCCGGCTTCCAGGTTGCTGCTTCGCTACCGGCCTTGCGCGCACGTTACCAGGAACAATACGCTACACATTTGAAATGGGGCATCCATGTAATGGCTTCCCAAAACGGCAATGGCGAACTAACCATCGGCGATTCGCACGAATATGGCCTGGTGCATGATCCATTTGATAAGGCGTTTATTAATGAAATGATAACAGGCTACTTACATACCTTTGCTAATTTTAAAGACTGGCGGTTGCTGCAATCATGGCACGGAATACTACCAAAGATGACCAATGGTGCAACCGAACTTATTGTTGACGTGGAGCCGGGTGTAACTATTATTAATGGCCTTGGCGGTAACGGGATGACCCTTTCATTAGGCTTGTGCGAGCAGGTGATAGCCGCCAGGTAGATCATAGTTGATGGACCATAGTCCATGGACGATAGTGCATCATCTATGGTCTATGGTTCATCGTCTATAGTCCATAGATGGTATACCATACTATATTTAACATTTCACGTACAACGTATAACGTAAAACATACAACCTAATAATTATGCTCGATTCAAGACGGGATTTTCTTAAAAAAGCGGCTTTGCTAACCGGGGCCGCCGGCTTAACAAGCCTTTTGCCCGAATCTATTCAAAAGGCCATGGCCATTAACCCTGCACCCGGCAGCACTTACCTTGATGCAGAACACATCGTGATCCTGATGCAGGAAAACCGCTCGTTCGATCATACCTACGGGATGCTGAAAGGTGTGCGTGGTTATAACGATCCGAGGGCTATCGATCTGCCCAATAAAAACAAAGTTTGGCTGCAATCAAACCATAAAGGCGAAACTTATGCGCCTTTTCACCTGGATATTAAAAACACCAAAGCCACCTGGATGAGTTCGTTGCCACATTCATGGGCCAACCAGGTAAATGCGCGTAATGATGGCAGGTTTGACCAATGGCTGAATGTTAAACGCAACAGTATTAAAGAATACTCGGATATGCCTTTAACAATGGGTTTCCACAGCCGCGAGGATATTCCTTTTTATTACGCACTTGCCGATGCCTTTACCGTTTGCGACCAGAATTTTTGTTCGGCTTTAACCGGTACCAATCCCAACAGGCTGTACTTTTTTACGGGCACCATCCGCGCCGAGCAGCATGAAAATTCCTTAGCCCACGTTTGGAATGATGATATGGATTACGGCACGCTCAACTGGGGCACGTTCCCCGAGCGTTTGGAAGACCATAACATCTCCTGGAAACACTACCAAAACGAGATTGCCATAGATACCGGCCTTAAGGGTGAAGAAGACCCCTGGCTATCCAACTTCCAGGATAATCCACTGGAGTTTTTTGGCCAGTATAATATTAAATTGTATGATAGGCACATAGCCCACCTGCAAAAACAATCAACAGATTTACCCGGGGAAATAGATGCTATTGAAAAGCAAATTGCCGCTTTACCAGTGGGCGATGCGCATATCGATCACTTAAAAAAACAGCTTAAACAAAAACGTCGCGACCTGGAGAATGTAAAAAAAGACATGGCCAGCCTTGATCCGGGTAAGTTTGTCACATTATCACAACGCGAAAAAAACCTTCACCAGAAGGGTTTTGTAACCAATACCAACGACCCGCATTACCGCATTTTAAGCCCGTTAAAATATAATGATGGTGGCACCGAGCGTGAGTTGTTGGTGCCTAAAGGCGATGTGCTGCATCAGTTTAGGGAAGATGTAAAAGACGGTCATTTGCCAACGGTTTCCTGGCTATCGGCGCCCGAGCATTTTTCTGATCATCCAAGCTCGGCCTGGTATGGTGCCTGGTATGTATCCGAAGTAATGGATATATTAACCCAAAACCCCGAGGTTTGGAAAAAGACCATTTTTATTTTAGCATACGATGAAAATGATGGTTATTTTGACCATGTGCCACCTTTTACGGCCCCGCATCCGCATAAAGCAGGAACAGGCAAGGTATCGGAAGGGATTGATACCAGCGTTGAGTTTGTAACCTACGAGCAGGAAAAAGCACGAAACAACTTCCCCGAAGTTTTTGATCGCGAAAGTCCTATTGGCCTTGGCTTCCGTGTGCCATTAGTTATCGCATCGCCCTGGAGTAGGGGAGGTTGGGTAAATTCGGAGGTTTTTGACCATACATCAACCCTGCAGTTTTTAGAAAAATTCCTGAGTCATAAAACCGGCAAAAAGGTTGTTGAACCTAATATAAGCAACTGGCGCCGTACGGTTTGTGGCGATCTTTCAACCACCTTCCGTCCGTACAATGGCGAAACTATTCCTAACCCCGAATTTGTAGCCAGGGAGATGTTTTTAGAAGGCATCCATAAAGCGCAATTTAAAAAACTGCCAAATGATTATAAGTTGCTGACTGCGGAAGAGATAGCGCTGATTAACAAAACTCCGCATGCGTCACCTTACATACCGCAACAGGAAAAAGGTATTAAGCCATCATCAGCGTTGCCATACCAGTTATATGCTGATGGGAAATTAAGTGCCGATAAAAAATCATTCGGGATAAAATTTAATGCGAGCAAACAGTTATTTGGCGATAAAGCTTTGGGCTCGCCGTTCAATGTATATGCCCCTGGCAAATACGCCAGTTTCAGAGATCCGCAAAAAATGGAGCCTTTGCGTACCTGGGCATACGCGCTAACCGCTGGTGATAGCCTTGCAGATGTTTGGCCTTTACATGAATTTGAAAATGGCGAATACCACCTGCGCGTGTACGGACCAAATGGTTTTTATCGCGAATACAAGGGTACCGCGGCCGATCCGTTGCTGGATGTAACCTGCGATTATCAGCAAGCTAACATCGTGCTGAAAATGGCCAATTTAAGCCACGATGAGACCTATAATATGCAAGTAACCGATCATGGTTATAAAACCAATAATCAAAGAGTTGTAGTAAATAAAAAAGGCCAAAGCACGTTAGTTCTTGACCTTTCCAAAAGCCATGGCTGGTATGATTTCAGCATAAAAGTAACCGGGTCGCACGCTTTCGAAAAAAGATATGCCGGCCGGGTGGAAAGTGGTAAACATAGCTTTAGCGACCCATTGATGGGCAAAATGGTTTAAAGATTCATTTGTACGTTTATTTTTAGCCCGGGAACTTTGTTAAGTTGTCGGGCTTTTTTATTAGCGGGTTTATTTAACTCTCGCAGGTTCGGCAGGCAGGCCAGCGGCAACCCTAAGGCGTGCCATGGCCCAGCACCACCAGGCACATTGTTCGCCATTACCGGCATCTTTGGTTTTCCATACCGCGTTGTTCATAGCTGCAAGGTCGGTATCACTTATCTTTTCAGATTGTTTATGGCCGTTGCCGTCAAGCCAGCCGCCTTCCATGTACACTGGTTTGGGGGCATTAACAATTTTTATCAGGTCCAGGATTGCTTTTATCCGGTTGTAATCTTTTTCTGTACGGGCAAATTCCATTTCCCAGGCTTGTCCTTTGCCAATAATTTCGTTAGATACTGTTCCGTCCGGGTAACTATCTGTAGGCATCCAGGCCAGTCCGTTTGTTTTTTTAAGCATGCCCTGTTGCATAGCTTTTACGGTATTGCGCATTACCTGGTGGTTTAAACCCTCCCATTGTGCGGCAACAGGCGATAGGGTTACCCATCCCATCCCTAAATAAGGTGTACCTCCGTTTGAATCGGGCAGCCGCATTTCCAGGTAAGTGGTATCGCTGTTACGTACCGTGGTCAGGTTTTTACGGATGCCTTGTTGCAGTATCTCCATTTTTTTACGCCAGTCCGCAGCCAGCTTGGTTTCGCTGCGGCGTTCGGCTACGGTCGCCATATCATTCAAAGCTGCGCCAACAAAACTTTGGGTAAGTAAATCCCAAACATCCCAGCGTCGGCCTTCCCTTGAATGTTCAAACGAGATATTACGCACCAGGCCTGGTTCAACCGACCACCAGCCATGCTGAAAAAATGTACGGTCGCAGGTACGTTTCATAATCGCACTTACCAGTGGCCAGGTTTTATCTTCAAAATTGGTGTGGCCCCGTTTAAGTGCCAGCCTTGCCCAGGCCAGCAGTACATGTGCCTGTCCGTCAATCTGGTGCTCATCGCTGATGATTGTATATTTATTATCCTTTATCCCTATAACATGTGGTATGCGCTCCATATCGTTTTGGGTGGTGGCATCAAGCACACATTTAATGTTTAATTCGGCCTCCTTTAAGCGGCTGGTTTCTATCAGCAATGATACCATCGCGCCGGTTGTACGGCAATACATACCCTCGTAAGCGCCGGTTAATGATTCGGGTAAAAAGCCATCTTTCCTCATCCTGTCCAAAAGGCTATAATAGGTGTTGGAGTACAGCTTTTCAAAATATGGCGATTGGAGGATGGCTTTGATATCATTTAAACTGGTTTGGGCTTTTACCTGCATCATGCCGAAAATCAGCATCATCAACAAGAACAAAGGGTAGTGTTTTTTAGTCATAGTGATATAAAATAGCGTGCAACCCAAAAGTAATTTAAAAGTGACAGATATGTCATTTGGCTGCCCGCGAAATTGCCTGAAACAAAAAAGAATTTTTTATTTAAAAATAATCTTGTAATTATGTCTGTCCAATTCAGAAACCGTTTTACCGTCCATTTATGCTTCCAGGAGAGGAATATCAAATGTGGCCCGATGCTAAATTGTTAGATTTACTAAGGCTGGATGACCGTGAGGCATTTGAATTGCTGTACAAAAGATATTCGGCCAAGCTGTTCCACGCTGCCTACAACCTTTTTCGCGACCGCGATGTTTGCGAAGACCTGGTGCAGGAATTGTTTATTGATTTATGGACAAAACGTAGCCAGCTCAACATCACCTCGCTTGAGTCATACCTGAAAGTGGCCATCCGTCATCGCGTTATATATTATATCCGCACCAAAAAAGCCACGCTTGATTTGGAAGTTGTTGAAGAGCTGATTGAAAAATATACGGCAGACAGCAAACTGTTACAGAGCGACATTAGCCAGCTGCTGGAAAACAATGTTGCCCTGTTGCCCGAAAAATGCCGCCAGATTTTTACGCTAAGCCGTAAAGAATATCTATCCAACAAAGAAATAGCCTCTCGGCTAAATATCTCTATCAAAACCGTCGAAAATCAGATGACCATTGCCTTGCGCTATCTGCGTACCGGGTTAACAGATTACCTGCCATCGGTTGTTGCCCTGTTAATGGTTTATATGATGCGGTAGAGGTTATAGCGCAGACACATCTAAATAGCTAATGGAATGAGTTTATGTCGTCGGGAAGATATATGCATCAAACGATACTTTGTTTTATTGCCTGATAATGGTTAAATGATAGAGGTACCAAAGGGACTTTTATTGGCCAGCAACAGGCACAAATATTTGGATGCACCTAAATTGTGCTATCAGTTTAGTGTTAACCATGATAAAATATAATAAATTGATTATTAGGTACTTATTGGTATTTTATTTGAAATGTGTTAAGTTATGTTAACCCAATTAGATGCGTTTGCCCTGGTAGGGATTATTCATCCGGCGGGTATTTAAAAACTATTATTTAAATTTGTTAGTACCGATAGCAGCCCGGCTTTTTATCGGCCTCCAATTACAAACTTTACCGGTTGCCTGTTTATAGTTCACGTCTGTTAAAAAAACTACAATGAAAAAGGTATCACTTTTTTTTGTGTTCCCCGTTATTTTAACCGGGACCTGCTTGCTTGCGTTCAATTTGCATAATTCAACCGGTGAAAAAACTATAAAGAAAAGCTACCCGGTTACCTGTGGATCATTTGCTGCCAACAACATCGATACTGCGGCCGATGGAAAATACATGATAAAGCTGCCGGGATGGGGCAATTATAACTATTCAATATCAACCCATAATGATAGCGCCCAGTTTTATTTTAACCAGGGCTTAACCATGTATTATAGCTATCACATGAAGGAAGCGCTGGCATCATTTAAAGAAGCTGCCCGGTTTGACCCGGCTTCGCCAATGACTTATTGGGGCCAGGCTTTAACTATGGGCCCGTACTACAACGCGGTTCACCTTTATAAAGTGCCGCAAGGGCTACCCGGCGTTTTAAAGCGGTTAAATACAACTGCCGGTAACGCGTCTGAGAAAGAAAAAGCACTTATCAGTGTCATGAACCTGAGATACCCGTTGGTAAAAGATCAAACTAATCATGATGAAAAGGCTTATGCGCAAGGCATGCGGAAACTGGTATCGGCATATCCTGATGACGCGGACATAAAAATGTTATATATAGATGCCATGATGCTGATACATCCCTGGGATTTTTGGACTACTGATGGACTGGCCAAAGAATGGACGCCCGAACTGGTGGATTTATGTAAAGGCGTATTGAAAGCAAAACCGGATAACCCGGCCGCATTGCATTATTATATTCATCTTACAGAAGCATCCCATAATCCCGAAACGGCTATGTTCAGTGCCGAAGCCTTAAAGCGGCTTTTCCCGGCGGTAGGGCACATGGTACATATGGCAAGCCATGTTTATCAACGGAACGGGCTATATTTTCAGGGGGTAGATGTCAACGAAAAGTCGGGCAAAAGTTCCATTTTGTATGCCTCGATGGTGAAGAATTTATCCCTTGCTAAATCAATCCCTCATGTGTACGCTGTAGAAACCTACTGCGCCTTTAGCGGAGGGATGTACGAAAAGGCGCGGGAAGTTGCCCTGCATTGTCGCAATAGCGTTAAGCCAACAGCCACAGATAGTTATGCTCAGTATTTATATATGATGCCCGTGCTCACGATGGTACGCCTGGGTAAATGGGACGAGGTATTGAAGGATAATAACCCGCCGGCCGCCGATTGGACTTACGCGCAAGTACTCCATAATTTTGCAAAAGGACTGGCCTTTATTTATACCGGTAGGCCGGATTCAGCAAATAGCCAGCTGGGGTTAATACGTGATAAAATTAATGCCCCGGTATTAAAAATAAGAGATATCCCTTTTAATACACCGTTTGAAGGCGCTACCATAGCCGAAAATATATTGGAAGGTGCGATTTTATTGGCACAAAATAAATATGAAAGCGGTATAGCCAGCTTTAACAAAGCCGTAACAGTTGAAGATCACATGATTTACTCCGAGCCTGCCCAATGGCCCATCCCCGCCAGGCAATTTTTAGGAGCTTACCTTTTAAAAAACGATGATAATATCCGGGCGGAGCAGGTTTACCGGGCCGACCTGGTGCGTAATCCTGGCAATGGCTGGTCGTTATTGGGGTTGTATCAAAGCATTAAAGCACAAAATCACAAACAAAACCTGGCCGAATATAAATCGGGCTTTCTTCGCTCGTTCTCGCACGCGGATGTTGTGCCAACAGGTTCGGTTTTTATGGAATAAGATGTGATAATAGGCGGCACTTTGACTTGTTGTAGTTAGATTTTTACACGTTGAAATAAATTTCTCAAAAAAACTTTCAGCTGCTTTGGGGGGTAGGACATGTTCAATGCATCCTGCATATATAAACCATGAGAAAGTTTAATTTCAGGAGAAAACAAGTTTCTGCTAAAGATCAATCTTTGCAGGAGGAAATCGTAAATCGGTATTTTGATGATTTGGATTTGGGAAAATTACCCGAAGCAAACGATCATGGTGTTGAATTTAACAGCGACAAAGTATATAGCCGCATTACCGCGCAAATTGACGGCGGCAAAATCAAAACCTTTAAAAAACAATGGCTGGTAGCGGCTTCGTTACTGGCAGGCTTGTGCTTGTCGGCTTACATATACCGCAATAATATACTTGATTACGTTTCGCCAATAACTACCAGGCAAATTGCAGCAGCCAATGGCAAAATTGTAAATATAACCCTTGCCGATGGCACTAAAATATGGCTCAACGGCGGCAGTAAACTTACTTATCCCGATAAATTCCGTGGCGACCGCCGTGAGATCACTTTAACAGGTGAAGCTTTTTTAGATGTAGCGCATGATGATCATCAATCATTCATTATTCATACCGGCGCTGTACGCACCCAGGTGTTGGGTACAAGTTTCAATATAAAAGCCTATCCCGAAGATCATTTTGTGAAGGTAGATGTGTTGAGCGGTAAGGTAGGGGTAATAGCGGCGGCTAACAATGCCAAAAAATCGCAAACAGTTTTCTTAACCCCTGCCCAGGAAGTAATTTTTAACAAGGATAATAACCAGGTCGTTAAAACCCAAATAGTTGACGTTGATATATTGGTTAGGTGGAAAAACGGCGACCTGGTATTTAAGCGGATGCCACTGCCGGAGGTAATAAGTACAATTGAGCATCGCTTCAATGTTAAAGTTGACGTGGATATCAATCTTGTGAGATGTTCAATAACAGCCGACCTGACCAATAAATCGTTGGAAACCGTAATGAAGGTTTTATCAAAAATTGTTAAAGGTAAAGCCATACAGGATAAGGGCGGCTACCGCCTTAAGGGCAAAGGCTGTTAATCAATAAAATAAACCAATTTATCCAAAATATAACCAATTATTAGCTAACCTAAATAGAAGAGCATGACAACATAAATACATACAAAAAACCCTGATCAAAGGGATTTGAACAGGGTTACTAAAATGCAGCGTATTAATAAGTGCAACGTTTCGAGGTCCAATTCAGAACAAAGCACTCAATTTCAAACACTTTAATTATCTCAAATCTATGAATATATCTCTATTTTCAAATGGAGTAGTTCGTTATGTATTAATATTAATGAAATTTACCTCGCTCGCCTGCTTTGTTGTTTGCTTCATGTGCCTTTCGGCGGTAGCAAATGATTCATTTGGCCAACGCTTTTTGGAGATTTCGGTTACGCTGAAGCTCAAGAACGCAAGGCTTACCGACGCGCTCGATAAGATCTCGGCCGATAAACATATTAAATTTGCCTATGCGGATAATGTGCTAAAGCCAGATTTCAGGGTAACTTTGAATGCCAAAAATGAAAGCATCAAAACTGTGCTTAATGAGGTGTTAACTCCATTTAACCTTAGCTATAAAATTATTGATGACGTAATTGTTATTGATGAAAAAGCCGAGGTAGAAAGCAGCACAGGCGTCATACAGCAGGCCCCGCCGGTCCCCATTAAAATTACAGGTAAAGTAACCGACGAAACAGGTCAGCCATTTCCTGGCGTTGGCGTCAAAATAAAAGGAACTACCACCGGCACCATTACCGGTGTAGACGGAACTTTTACTTTGCCTAACGTAGGCAGCGACGATGTACTGGTATTCAGCTTTATTGGTTACACACCAAAGGACGTGCCGGTAAATAATCAAACTACCTTTAACGTGCAGCTATCGCCCGAGCGTACTTCATTAAACGAAGTAGTTGTGATTGGTTACGGCACACAAAAACGGGCCAATATTATAGGCGCGGTCGATCAGATCTCGTCAAAAGCTATTGAAGGTAAACCATCCGTAAATTTAACACAGGCTTTACAGGGCACATCGCCCAATCTTATCATCCAGCAAACTAACTCCGAGCCTGGTGCTTATCAAAACATTAACATTCGTGGTGTAAGTACTTTAGGCGATAACAGCCCGCTGGTAGTTATAGATGGTATTACCGGCGGTGACATTAACCTGCTTAATCCGCAGGATATTGAAAGTGTCTCAGTTTTGAAAGACGCCGGCAGCGCGGCCATTTACGGTTCACGATCGGCAAATGGTGTGATATTGGTTACTACCAAAAAGGGAAAGAAGAACTCCAACACCCAGCTTACCTACAACGGGCAGGGCGGTGTACAGGAACCACATGTGGGTTATAAGCCAGTTCACAGCTATGAAAACGCCATCCTTAGGAACGAGGCCGTGGTAAATGCAGGTTTGCAGCCAATTTACAGCCCGCAGGATATCCGAAATTTTCAACAGGCAGGCGATCAGCAATGGTTTTTAGATGCCATTTTAAAAAATGCCGTGCTGCAAAACCATAACCTGGCACTAACTGGTGGTAATTCCTCATCATCATACCTGGTTTCGGCCGGAGTGACAGATCAACGGAGTAACCTTGTTGGACCTAACTATGGCTTGCGCCGTTACAATTACCGCATGAACCTGAGCACCGAATATGGTAAATTGAAACTGACCAGTATCCTGTCTTATTCGCGTACCGAAATTAAAGAGCATTCTTACAACACATCAACCCTTATAGTTGATGCCGGCAGAACGCCAACTTATTATAAAATTAAAGACGACCAGGGACGGTATTTGACCAATGATGTATTAACAGAATTTAACCCACTTGGGATTTTAGAAGCAGGCGGCTACCGCAAACGTGATAACGATAACATTTTCGGTAATTTAAATGCCGAGTTGGCCATTACCAAAGACTTTAAGTTGAAAGGTGTTTTCGGGGGTACGCTATTATCAAACCACATGTTTGGCAGGGTGATAGAAGTTGATTATTTCCCGAAAGGTACATACGGTGCAGATAGGAATACGAATGATGAGAATAACAAGAATTTGTTTTTAAATACACAGGTAATTGCACAGTATACCAAAACATTCAATAAATCGCATAACGTAGATGTGCTGGTGGGAGTGGCCAATGAATCGACAACTAACCAGGGCAATAGCCTTTACCTGAAATATACCGACCCGGAGTTGGGTACGCCTACAACAGGTACTATAATTGACCCTGCATCGTCAAACACCAATAATAACACCACAGAAACGAGTTTGAACTCAGCTTTTGGAAGAGCAAGTTATAATTATCAGAATAAGATATATGGTGAGTTTGATTTCAGGATAGATGCCTCATCAAAGTTTAATACAAAAAACCGCAACGCTTTCTTCCCATCGGGATCGGTAGGTTACCGCGTTACCGAAGAGAATTTTATGCAAAGCTACCGCGATAACTATGGCGATTTAAAGTTGCGCGCATCATACGGTATTTTGGGTAACCAGAACGTTGGCGATTACCAATACCAGCGTACTTACGGCCCCTTCCAAAATGCTTATGGCTTTAATAATGCCGGCGTTGGTGGCGCAGCCATATCATTTGCCAATCCGGATATTCGCTGGGAGCGTGCTGCCACATTTAATGCAGGTATAGATGCTGGTTTTTTCAAAAACACCCTCACCATATCTGCCGATTATTTTAACAAAGTAACAAAGGATATTTTGCTGCCACCAATAGTGCCAGGTGTGTTTGGCGCCGGACTGCCCGATTATAACGCCGGTAAGGTGCAAAACAGGGGATGGGAACTGACTGTTAACTACCGCTTATCAGGCAAAAACTTTAACCATTCGTTTTCATTTAACGTAGCCGATACTAAAAATAAAGTATTATCGCTTGAAGGTGGCGATCAGATTAAAACCTACGACGAATTGCAGGTTATTAACAAAGTTGGCCTGCCGATTGGCTCATACGTTGGTTTAAAACGCGATGGATATTTCCAAAACCTTAACGATATTGTTAACGGGCCAAAACCGGCCGGTTTAACAGTGTCGCCGGGCGATAACCGTTACGTGGACGTTAACAAGGATGGGGTTATTGATGATAACGACAGGTTTGTTTTAGGCAATGGTTTCCCGCGTTTAACATTTGGCTTTACCTATAACGTAACTTACAAGGGCTTTGACTTCAACCTGTTTATGCAGGGCGTAGGCAAACGCAGCATGTTTGTTCGTGGCGAACAAGTTGAGCCCTTCCATTTCAACTATTCGCAGGTGATCTATCAGCACCAACTGGACTACTGGACACCTCAAAATCCTGATGCCCGTTATCCGCGCCTGGCAGCTGCCGGCAGTCAATCAAATACCAATAATTTCAGGCGCGGATCTGATATGTACATTTTTGATGGTTCGTACCTGCGCGTTAAAAACGTAACGCTGGGTTATTCGTTACCGCAAAGCGTAGCTAAGGCCATAGGCACTCATAAAGTAAGGGCTTACGTTTCAGGTCAAAACATCCTCACCTTTTCGGGCATAAAATTCCTTGACCCTGAGTCGACGGAGTTTGATGGTAATGTACAGGCTCGGGGTGCTAATAGCGGCAGGGCCTATCCAACGCCGATATATTATGGGTTTGGTATTGATGTAACATTATAATTTATTATAGATGAAGAAATTAACGACATATAGAACCGTGTTTTTTATAGCCCTGTTAACTGTTATGGTTTCAGCCTGTAAAAAGCTCGATCTGGCACCGGTAAATAAATTTACCGATATCAACTTCTGGACAACTACCGAAAAAGCGAACAGCGTATTAAATACCGCGTATTCGCAAATGTTTCGCTCAGATTATTTCTTTTACAATGAAGGCGCATCCGACAATGCGTACAATGGCCGCGGCGACGCCAATGGAGTGGCGTCACTTGCAGCCGGAACTTATGATCCTTCGCTGGGGCGTATTAAAGAGGAATGGCAATATCATTACTCAGGTATCAAAACCTGTAATATTTTTTTAGAGAATGTGGACAGGGTAACCTCAATGGACGCCGCCCTTAAAGTCCGCATGAAGGCCGAGGCTAAATTTATTCGTGCTTATCATTATTTTCAGCTGGCTACCTGGTTTGGCGATGTACCGTTGTTTGATAAGGATATTTCGATAGCCGATGCCAAAACCATTGCCCGTACGCCAAAAGCGCAGGTGATTGATTTTGTATTGAAGGAACTGGACGATGCAGCCGCTGCATTACCGGTAAACACAGCTTATGCCGCTGCAGACAGGGGGCGTATTACCAAAGGCGCTGCCATTGCGCTTAAAGCAAGGGTTTATCTTTATGACAGCCGCTGGCAGGATATAGCAACAACCTGCGAAAAGTTGATAAATGATAACAGCAATGGCACCTATAGCCTGTTCCCATCGTACGAAGGCGTGTTTTTACCGCAAAACGAGTATAACAGCGAAGTAATCCTCGACCTTGAATTTGTACCGCTTATTAAAACATACAGCCAGTTTTTTGATTTTGCCCCACTTGCAGTTGGTGCCCGCCTTAATGCCCTTGCCCCAACACAGGAACTGGTTGATAGCTACCTGATGGCCAATGGTAAAAAGATTACCGACGCAGGATCTGGCTACGACGAGAACAATCCGTACGTAAACCGCGATCCGAGGATGACTAATACGGTAGTTTATAACTTATACAAATGGAAAAAACCGGATGGCAGTACCCAAACCATTTATACCAAACCCGGATCTGATCCTGGTACGGATAAACTGGATGAATATGCACCCGGTAAAGTGAGTTCGCCAACAGGTTATTACATCCGCAAATATTACGACCCTACATCTGCCGTAAATTTCCAGTCGGGTTTAAACCTTATCCTTATTCGTTATGCTGATGTATTACTCATGTATGCCGAGGCTAAAAATGAATTGGGCCAGTTGGACGGCGGCGTATGGGACAAAACCATCAAAGCTTTAAGGAGCCGTGCCGGTTTTACCGACCCCGCCGCGCTTACTTTCAGTGGCGCTCCCCAGGCCGATCTGCGTACCATTGTTCGGAACGAACGCCGTACCGAGTTGGCTATGGAAGGCTTACGCATTTTTGATATCCGCCGGTGGAAAACTGCCGAAGTGGTATTAAACGGCTGGTCGCATGGTGCCAAATTCGGGCCGGCTTCTGTGGATAACGGATACATCAGGGCCGATTTGCGAAGTTTTGATAAAAGCAAAGCCTATTTATGGCCGGTGCCGAGGGACGAACGTGCTGTGGATCCAAATCTTACACAAAATCCAGGTTGGTAGTTCAATAATTATTTATAAAGAAATTATAATCAATTAAGATCATGAAAAAAATTACTTTCTGCCTGATGGCAGGCATATTGGCATTAATAATTGTATCCGGCTGTAAAAAGGATAAAACCCTTAACCACACGCAGGTATCGGCAGTAAAAAACTTTTTTGCGCCTGTTGATAACAAATTCATAAAACTTGAGCCAGCTTCCGGTTCGGCATCGTTTGAATGGGAGCAGGCACAGGCCGAAGATAATGGCCTGGTGATGTATGAAGTAGCATTTGATAAAACAACCGGCGATTTTTCCAAGCCGATTTATACCATGCCATCTGATGGCAATGGCTTATACAACAAGCTAACCATCTCTTTTAAAGACCTGAACAAAATTGCCGATCTGGCAGGTATCCAACCGCAGGAAACCGGTAAATTAAAATGGACGGTAATGTCATCAAAAGGGATCAACGTACAAAAAAGTAGTTTATCGCGCACTATTGAAGTGCAGCGCGCGCCTGGATTTAGCGAAATTCCTGCCGATTTGTATATTACAGGAACAGCAACCGAAGGTGGTGATGACTTAAGCAAGGCCATACATTTAAAACAAATATCAACCGGCGTTTTTGAAGCATATACTTCATTAAAAGCAGGAACACTTCATTTTGCCGAACGCAACACAGGTACACCTGCAACTTATTCTATTGATGGCGTTAAATTGTTAAAGGATGGCAATACTACCATTGCAGGCGCTACCAAAGTTGAGCGGATAGTGGTTGATTTTACTACAGCATCGGCATCGATGACAGAAGTTGTATCGGTAGGTTTATGGTTCGCTGCCGATAACAAAATCTGGTTTAACCTGCCATACGTTGGTGGCAGCAGCTGGGAAATTGATAATGCATCCATCGTTTTCCACCAGGAATCATGGGGCAGGGATGAGCGTTACAAGTTTATGTTTACGCTTAAAGATGCTGCAGGAACAACATCAACGCAGTACTATGGCAGTACCAATTCAGATAACAGCCCGGCTACCGCAACCACTGCCGCATCCTATTATTATATGGTGCCGGTTAACAATTCGCAATATGATTACTGCTTTAAATTTGATCACCGTGCCGATAATGGTAAAGCGGATATTAAAATTATCTGGAGCGCAGACGTACCTGCATATACCCATGTTGTTACCGTTAAGTAATAAATAAACCATCAATTCTGTACCGGCATCATTTTACCGGTACAGAATTTAAAATAAAATTTATGAAGATCATAACCCAACATATACAGAAATGGGCATTTGCAGCATTGATACCGCTTGTGCTCACATCGTGCTTAAAGGATAAGCCTTTTCCGCTTTATCCTAACAATAAAACGGCAACCGTTGATTATAAATATGCTGCTACTGCCGACTCATTGCAGGAAAAAACTTACAGCACCTATCTGTCGGCAAATGGAAATTATTTTGTGCAAAATAACGCAGGTAATACCAATTATAACTACTGGCCCCAGGCACATACGCTGGATATTTTTACCGATGCCTTTTTACGTACCAAAAACGACGTTTATAAACAACGAATGAAATCGTTGTTAAATGGTACCCGCGTTACCAACGGTAATAAATATCAAAACGAATATTATGACGATATGGAGTGGCTGGCGCTTGCAAGCCTGCGGGCTTATGAGGCTACCAATGATAACGATTACCTGGATGCAGCAAATACCCTTTGGACGGATATTAAAACCGGCCAAAACACCAACCAGGGCGGTGGTATAGCCTGGCGCAAATCGCAGCTGGATTATAAGAATACCCCCGCCAACGCGCCCGCTATTATATTTGCCTGCCGTTTGTATGCTTTAAAAAAGAACGATGCGGACCTTACAATAGCAAAAAGTCTTTACACCTGGCTGAACGCCACCCTGGTTGACCCTTCGAACGGGATAATTTGGGATGGCATTAATGGAAACCACGACGGGCAAATCAGCAAGAATAAATTCACCTATAATCAGGGTGTTTATATGGGGGCCGCGCTTGAACTTTACCATGTGACTAATAATGCCGATTACCTCGCCGACGCCGTACGCAATGCCAAAGCTACCATTAACGACACGGATATTTCGCCGGGTGGTTTACTGAAATCAGAAGGACAGGGCGACGGAGGGTTGTTTAAAGGTATTTTGGTGAGGTATCTTACTTTGCTGATTGAAGAGCCGGCTGTAAGCTCGACCGACAGGGATGCCTTTGTTAAATTTTTGAAATTTAATGCCCAAACTTTATACACCAAAGGCATTAGCCGGCCGGCGCTTTTTGTAAGTCCCGACTGGAAAAGCCTGCCATCGGGCACCACAGATTTAACCACACAATTAAGTGGCGTAATGATGATAGAAGCTGCCGCAGCCTTAAAAGCCGATGGTAAGTTTTAATTTTGAAAATATCTTCCGGAATTCATACCGGAAGATATTTTCTATCACCCTGCATATACCTATGAAAAACATAATATTAACCATCAGTTTTTGCCTGGCAATAGTTTTGAATGCTACCGCTCAAACTACTGCCAGTTATAAAGAACGTATTTCCATCATTAATAAAAACGTCTATGATGGGTTTTACGATGCCAAGGCAAATCTGTACTTCGAAACCAATGATAGTGCGGCCAATAAAGGTAATCACTCCTTTTTGTGGCCCCTGTGCGCAATGGTGCAGGCCGCCAATGAAATGGAGGCTGGCAACCCTTCAAAAAATTACATAGCTTCCGTTATGAAAGCTATTGATCAGTACTATTCTGCCAGGCAGCCGGTGCCGGCTTACCAGGCTATGGTAGTTAAAGAAAAAGTTGATTCACGTTTTTATGATGATAACGAATGGATTGCCATCGCCTTGATGGATGCCTATGCGCGCAATCATAAAAAGGATTACCTGGAAACTTCTCAGATGATTTATCGCTTCCTGTTATCGGGCCATGATATGGTTGGTGGCGGTGGCTTTTATTGGGTAGAGGGCGATAAAAAAGGGAAAAACACCTGTTCTAATGGTCCGGCTATATTGGTGGCGTTGCAATTATACCAGGCTACCCATCAAAAAGCCTATTTGGATACCGCAATCGTAACTTACAATTGGGCAAAAAAACATTTGTTATCATCTAATGGCGTTTATTACGACGCAGTGAGGGTACCATCGATGAAAGTGGATTCGGCTTATTATACTTATAACGCGGGGACAATGCTTCAATCGGGTGTGATGCTATATAATATTACCAAAAACAAAAGGTATCTCAATGATGCACAAAATGTAGCCAAAGCTGCCGAACAACATTTTTACCGGAACGGCCGCTTACCGGGCAACTACTGGTTTAACGCCGTACTGCTTAGGGGATACATTGAATTGTATAAGGTGGACAAGAACAAAGCCCAATTGCAGTTCATGATAAACGATGCCAACCGTATCTGGGCCCAGGAAAAAGATGATCAAAACCTTGTAGGCCCTAAAAAGATAAAATCATTGATAGACCAGGCCGCTATGCTCGAGATTTATTCCCGGCTGGATAATCTGAAGCTGGATTAGTTGTCCGAGGTTACAAAGTGCTATATGTCCATTTTCTTACTAAAAAATGGACATATAGCACTTTTGTGTTCATTTTATGATGGTTTTTTTATCATGTGTTCATTTTTTAACAAAAAATGAACACATTATTGATTTTTGTCGATAATTCTTTGTTAATTTGCAACATGTTCATTTTTTGTTAAAATGTGAACATGTAAATTATGCCATACGACAGGACCAAACCATTTAACGATTTACCATTACTCCCACCGGATCCGGTTATTGAGAATGATATAGATATTTTAAAGAAGCTGGTAACCGCATCAAGGGCGCTGGCAGCTGTAAATGTTGGTATTTTGCGATTGCCTAATCCTTTAATGCTGGTAAACACTATAGCGTTGCAGGAAGCCCAGGCATCTACCGCGATTGAAAATATTTTTACAACAGAAGATGAATTGTACAAAGCAGTTTCGGATACCGTGCAGGAAGACAGGGCCAATATAGCTACCAAAGAAGTTTTGCGCTACCGTGAAGCGTTATGGGAAGGCTACAGGCTAATAAAAGAGAAAAATCAGATTGATTTAAAAAGCATAACCGGCGTATTCAGGCAAATTAAACAGTTATCGGCCGGTTTGCGGTCGCCTGCATCATTAACGGTAATCCAGCGCGGGCAGAGTGAATTCAGGGCAGGGGAAGTGATATACACTCCCCCAAGAGGCCTCGGATTAATAGAAAAACTGATGGATAACTTATTGGAATATTTAAACGATGATAAGCAATACCCAACCGACCCGTTGCTTAAAATGTGTTTTTCTCATTACCAGTTTGAAGCGATACACCCCTTTTCTGACGGAAATGGCCGCACCGGCAGAATATTAAACCTGTTGTACCTGGTGCACGCAGGATTGCTGAGCCAGCCGGTACTCTATCTGTCAAAATACATCATTGTAAACAAGGAAGATTATTATTACAATCTGGGAATTGTTACGCAACGGGGATCATGGAAGCCCTGGATATTATACATGCTTGATGCCGTCGAAAACACATCCCATTTAACAAGCCAGCTTATTAATAACATTATTGCCCAAATGGAAGCGACGCTTATCCACGCTAAAGGTAAAATTAAATGGTATAGCAAGGAGGTAAACGAATTGATTTTTAGTCAGCCATACATCAAGCCCCAACTAATTGGCGATCGTTTAGGCATCACGTCCAGAACAACACTTACCAAATATTTTGGTGAATTGGTTGATGCAAAAGTTTTGAGCCAGATTAAAGATGGTAGAGAAACGTTTTATGTTAACGATGACCTGGTGCGCATTTTAGAAAACTAAGCAGGCAGCTCAGCTAAGCACCTTTGCGAATTTTGCTGTCTTTTAGTTCCCGAACTTCCTGCTGCAGGATAGCCACTTCGCCCTCAAGAACTTTAAGGCGTATTTCATTAACCCGGTTTTGAGTTTCCTGTGTTGACCGCACATCCCGGATATCGCCTTTTAACTGGAAGTAAGTTGTCATCACAGAAACAACTATACTTATCGTGCTGATAATAGTAACGGTGATGTTTTTGAGGGTGATCCCCCTGATTTCACGTTGATCGAGTGTTGTCATAACTGGTTGAATTAATTATTTTTCCGAAGCTGTAGTATCGGGTTCGGATTGTTTTACTGCAAGCTGGGCAATTGCCCCCATAGTTGTGCCCACAGCAGCTATTATGCCTGTAACGGCAACCGGAATGATGCCAACTCCGGTGAGTGAAACCGAAATAGCCACAAGGCCCGCGCCTAAAATTTGAACTTTTTTAAAAAATGAGGGCGTATCACTGGTGATACGCTCCCAGAACGAATATTTCTTTTTCATGATTGGGGTAGTTTAAACAGCCTTAGTTTTAGAATAGGCTATGAGGGGAATGAGGTTATTTAAGGATAAAAGGTAGCTTTACGCTTCAAAAATTACCTATCAAACGCGTTCTTAAAGGGTTTTTTAAATTCCTTCTGTGAATTTAAAAAGACATTAAAACGATTAAATAGTATTTACAAAGTAAGTTTATGTGTTGCTTTAGCTAAGTGGCCAGCATCGTTAGGGTGCAAGCCATCTGGTCTCAACAACGATGCGCCACCATTATTTTTCATATAGGCATAACTATCGTCGAATACAACGCCGGTTTCTAGGCAAGCTTGGTTTGCCGCCAATACATGCGCTTCATGCCGTGTTAAATCAGCGGCTATAGTTACACCATATAGCCCAACATACCCGTCTCTGCCAGACTGTTCATAATATGAGGGGCTTTCAACGATAATATCTCTTAAAGGCCAGTTCTTTGAAATGGCAATTGAAATTACTTCTTTTAGCTGTTGTTTATAATTGGCTGCGGTGAAGTTTACCAGATTTAGTCCTACATCATTAGTTCCGTATGATATAAATAATTTACCATATCCTATAATATAAGTAGGTATTAGCTGACTGGCCGCGTCCCTGAAATTTGGCGCACCCGTGGGGTTCAAGGGAGTTGAATTTTGTAAAGGACTACCGCTTACTCCATGATTTTCTTCAATATCGCCCTTTGCAGCACAATATAAAGCAGACCAACGGTGCGCGTCATTAGATGCACCAACGCCCATCGTAATGCTATCACCAAAAAAAATATGAATTTTTTGGCCCTTTAAATTTAATATGTGTTTTAATATACTCATCGTGAAATTGCTGCAAATAAGGTTGACATAGCTGTATCTAATATAGCTGCTTGTGTTGTTGTTAAGCCTTTGCCGACAGATATAAACCCTAATTCTTGTGGTGAAAACGAATCAACCGTACCTCCATCGATACTTGCGAAAGCCGATAGTTGTACACTATTGGTGCCTATGCTTGTGTTGAAAGCAGTACTTGCAATAGTTACGCCATTTCGCAAAATAAAGGCATTCGGACTTATATTGCTTGCGATAAAACGGCCATTTGTATCGATAGTAGTAGGTGTAAAAGTTACGCCACCTATACTAAAATAGCTGGTGTAGCCAGACGAGGCGGGATTCACGCTTAAATAGTTCTCTCCGGCACCCCGAACGCCGATAGCATCATGCCCAGCACCACTGCCCCCAGCTTCGTTAAGGCGAAGATAACCGGCAATGTGTATCGACTGCATGTTGCCTATGGGAATAGCGGTGCCGCCCGGGTCTGGGCTAATACCCAAATCCATATGTCCGGTTGAGCCGTCACCCTTTGAGCCGGTAGCCGAATGAGTAATAGTGCCGTGAATAACACCATCTGATACTCCCTTAAAACCTAAAACATTTGTGGCGGCCGTGCCTCCTTCAAACATCCATGCCTCTGTTATGAGATTATAAATACCATTTTGTTTCATGGTATCCCAAAATGCCTGATATGCAGCCCTGCGCGGACTTGAAATACTGTAGCCTGCTATAGATAAGCGCGCCACCCACGCCGCAACTTCAGTATTTGCATCAGGCAATATAATCTCTCCATTTTGGGTTATGGCGGTATTAAAGGAAATGCCGTCATAAAAGAATACTAAAAGATTAACGGTACCAACGCCGTTATTATAGGCAGATGATGAAGCTAATATTTTAAATGCTGATATGTCTGGGATATTAGTGCCATCCGAAATTATCCTCTGCACCGCCCCACACCCCGCAACCGCACCAACAGTATTTGGTGTTATAACCAATGCTCCGCTCATGGTATGATCGCCAACCACGGTAAGCATATTATTAAAAGGAATACTATTAGTATCTGCAATACTAACGGGTAATGAGCCGCTACCGCCGCCAGATGGTGTTACCCAGGTGGTGTCTTGATCTGTGTTGCTGGCTTTGGTTAGTACCTGCCCTGTTGTTCCACCGTCGGGTACATCGCCGCCTGTGGCTGGTAATTGCGTTAAAGGAACCTTCCCCGTGCCGTCTAATCCTGCATAGCCATTGGCTGTACCTTTGTTTGCGACGTTTTCGGGGGTAAAGCCTAAAGGTTCCTGTTTAGTGTTCGCCTTCGAGGCAATATCGTTAATTTCTGCGGCGGTTAAGGTATCGCCGGTGTTTTTGGTTGCAACTGTGTTGTTTGCCATGTCTTTAGCTTAGTATTAGGGGTAATGTGTAAGTAAATCCTTCACCTTCTGCAGGCAGTTTATAGCGTAGTTCGCCTGTGCTGGTTTTGTACAATGTATAAGCCGTCAATCCTGCTGTTGTTGCGGCCGCCTCATCTGCACAAACCGGGGCAGTTGATATAAATGCCCGCATATCAAAGCTGCCTGCCAACGCATCTATCTGCCCCTGCAATTCCTCGTCCGCCGCACTTCTCAACTCAGCCTCGTTAGCTATGGCTTCGGCATCTGTGTTATCCAGCGAAAATCCGGCCGGCCAAACACCGGCTGTCTTTGGGCCGAAAAAGGTGTAGGTTGCGGTGTTAACATAATAATCGCCATCGGTGCCGGTATACAAATTGGATGGGTTGGTGATGCCGCTTAAAATAGTTTTGCCATTGGCACCGGCGGGGCCGGTAGCGCCTTGCGGACCGGCAACGCCGGCAGGGCCTGTTTGCATGGAAAATACCTGCGCCCACACGCCTGCCGATTTTTTGTAGAAGATGCCTGTGAGCGTGTTTATATAGGTGTCGCCATTTTTGCCGGTGGCGGTTGCCGGAATGCTGGTGCCGTACAAAACGGTTCCGTCGGCTGCATTTCCGGTAGGGAAGGTGTAAACCACTGCCCAGGTGCCTGCTATTTTTTGTGCCATGATACCAGCGGCGGTGTTAATAAAAACGTCGCCATTTTTGCCCGATATATTGGCAGGCAGGGTAGTGCCGAAGGAGATGGCCGCGCCTACGGTTAACCCGGCGCCGATAAACTCCAGCAGGGTGCTGAATGCAAACTGGTAATCGGTGCCGTTTTTAACCAAAATGGAGCTGTCGGACGCAGCGATGGCGGATGCTACCGGCAGGTCGGTTATTTTTTTGTCGGTTGCCATCAGTTTAAAAATTCGGTAATGGTTAAATTGTAATTGTTATAGCTGCCCGGGTAATTAAAGTCGGTTTTATCCACACCCCTTATCCGGGGGCCGGCCTGCCTGCTGCTTTTGTTTTTGGCGTTATATCGCCATAGCGGGAAATCGGCCTTATTATCCCACAAAAACTTTTCAATGTCGTTGGCATAGGCATTGGCAATGCTGCGTTGCTGCTGTACCAGTTTTACCACTTCGGGCGATGTAAGGGCGTCGCCGTTTTCATGGCGTTTAATTACCGGGCCGGTGGCTGTATAGTGCACGGCATCGTTTTCAATAAAACGCGCGAAGGTGAAGTAAACCATAGTAGGGGCCAGGCCTTCGTACAATACAATATGGCCGTAATCGTCAAGGTACTCGCTGCCATTCAACAGGTCTTTATAAGGTTGCGGGGCATCATTCTGCAGGGTGCCATCTTCATTAAAATGGCTTAAAAAATCATAGTAAAGGGCATGCCCCAAAAAAGGTTTTAAATCCAGTTCCTGCGCTTTTTTGATGAATACCTTCAAGCGTTCGGGTTTTATATTTACAGTAATATCCTCGTATTGCTGAAACGTGGTTTGGTTGATGAGATAGATCATAGGATAGCCCCCTCTAAATCTCCCCCTGAAGGGGGAGACTTTTGATTATGTTAATAGATAAGTTTATTGTAAGCCCCCTCTGAATCTCCCCCTGAAGGGGAGACTTTGGGCCGATGGATTAATGTTTGTTTTTAACTCCTCCCTTCACGGGTGTCCGGGAGAAATAAAAAAAGCGGCGGGGGGTGCGATTCCTTCCTTGGGGAAGGAGGAGGTAGGGGTTAAATCAGGCGTTCAAGCCACTTTGCAACTCTCCGCTCGTGTAAACCCCTCCCTGCCTTTGCGCTCATTTCCGACCGCACCCCTCCCGTGGGGAGGGACTAAAAAGTCTTCCGAACACATATGGTCCTTCCTCGGGGAGGATTAGGAGGGGCTGACTGCTATTTACACATAGCCTCCGCTTCGGCTTGTTTAAAGCCATAGGCATAAACCAGGGCAGCAATTTTATTTTGCAACGGGATGGCAGATGCAAGCAGATCGTTGATAGCATTACCCGCTTTAATCCCAGGGCTATCATCGGCGGCTATGGCAGGCACTGGTGTAATAGCCCAATTACCGGCCGGATTGATATTGGTATAAAAATGACTGAATACTTCGGCAAGGGTTTCAGCAAGCTCCAGCCTGTCGGGCGCGGTATTATCGTTAAATTCGATGATGGCCTGTTTCTTTTCGCCGCCGTTGCTTAAGCCAGATGATTTGTCGGGATTAACCAGTTCCTTGGGTACTGAAAATCCTTTGATGATGCGGGCTTCAACAGATCGTTCGGTTGTTTCAAAAAGCTTATCGTTATTCTGGATAGGATAGGCCTTAAACTCCGGTTTTGAGTTTTCATCCTCATATTCTATAACAATGATTTTTTGAGCGCTTTTCGTTCCCTGGAAAGCACCTAAATCCTGCTCCAACTGCGATGGGGTATTTATTCCTGCAAATTCATCTGCATTAGGTCTGCTGTTATCGGCCTCTTCGCGGCGCGATTTCATGAACAACATGGTTGACGGCAAAAAGCCCGTGGTAACCTCCCGGTTGTTAAAAATCTTAATGCCTGCTTCGGTTTCAAAATCCTCCCAAACAGAATCTGCTTCTATCAGGGGATAATCATCAATCTCGGGATTAAAATAAAGCAGCTGCCCTTTGTATTTATCCCACCCGCCGGCATCGTCAACCTGTTGCTGCACAACCGCGGGGTCGGGGTCATATTTATCTAAGAATATAACCTTGCTGCGCATGATGTTTTTCCAGGTTTTGCGGCCCCAATCGTTATAAATGGCAAACTTGTTGGCCGTTTCGGGGCAATCGGTATCGCCCATGCGGATGTCTTCGAACTTAATGTAATTAACCGAAGCTATTTTAAAGTTGGCATTGTAATTTGCATGAATGCCGAAGCCGGTAAAAAGCGCCTTATCTGTTGCCAACGCTTTCAAAAGCTTAGCCAGGGTCAATCCTTTGGGATTGATGATCTGCTTGCCTAAACCAGTGGCTTCAAACCCATTACCGCCTATAAATTTGGTCCTTTTGTTCCAGCAATCTTTAGCCGTTGGCGATCCGGCAACCAGTTCCAGCATCCGCTGCGGGTAAGCGTTATCCAGGTCGTAATTTAATATCCCGTAGGTTTGGTTGGGCCTTACCAATATTCTTCGCTCAATTTGCGGTAAGTAAGTTTTCATTTTAATTATTGAATGAGTGAATTATTGAATTATTGATTGATAAGGGGGGGTAATTAGTGAGTTATTGAATGAGTGAATTAGTGATTGATAAGGGAGGGTGAATGGAGTGCTCGGATTTATAATCAGTCATAATTCAATGAATCACTAATTCACTAACTCGCCAATTCACTAATTAAGCCGCCAACAGCGCCTCGATTGCTGCAATAGTGCTGGTGTAAGTGGCCGAACCTGATTCGGGCGCGATGGAGATGGCGCGGGGAGGGTAGGGCTCTTTTAACTTATCGGGATTGGTTAATTTTAGTTTGTAGCCACCATCCAGGGTTTCATCGGCTGCGTTACGTTCGGCATCGGTCAGGATCAATCCGTTCACGGCACCAAAAAGTTCGATTGCCGAGTCGCTCGATTTGTAGTTGTTAACCGCTATGGCGCGTAAACGGCCGTAGCCCATCGCCATCAGCTGGCCTTTAATATCAACCGATAAGCCGGCAATATTAAAATCTATCTCTTCGGTATAACGTGGCCCCACCTGTGTTTTGGTGAGCTTGCTCATGGTGTTGAAGCTATTGTTGGTACCCTCAAACTTGTAGACCTTTGCAGTACCTACTGCTGTTAAACCGGTTATGATAAGCGGGTTGGCCACATCATATGTTAGCGTGATATCATCCTGGTTAAAAATGTAAATAACATCCTCTATTCCCGATGTTACAGGCTCGTCTGTACCCAGTTTAAAGCCCGCGTTTATTTTATTGTAAATTGACATTGATTAATTATTGAATTATTGAATTATTGATTTAGTAGCAAGTAGTTAGTATCAAGTATCAAGATTTTTGACTTTCGGACAAAAGGCTTTCGGATTCAAACTTCCTGCAGCTGTCTTGCTACTTGATACTTACTACTCTTAAGCGCTTAAGTAAAACAGCTCGTTGGCAAATTTGAAGTTTACGGCTGCTTTCATGCGGGCTTTCATGCGTACTACGTTATCATTGGTATAGGGCTTCATGTAAACTGTTGAAAGTTCGGAAGCATCGCCCAGTAAATCGACCCCTAAAAACAGGTTTGATGAACGGGCACCCAGTATAGTATTAGCCTGCCAGTGGTTCATGATCTGCAACGGAATACCCAGGTAATCCATTTTCTTCATATCCGTAAAGGCGTTGATAACGTTCAGCGCTTTGTTGGCCTGTGCCTGCGCATAGGCATAACCTACGTGTAAAGGAATCTGCAGGTTAAAATCTTCCTGGATCCGGTCGGCAGGATCAAGCTGGGCGTAAACGCTGCCCAAAACCTGCAATACGTTGCTTACGTTAATGTAGCTGATGGTTGCCGCAGATGAGGTATTCAGGAATGTTGCCGGTTTGCGGCTGTTAACCTCGTTGTAGTTGCGCACCAGCCTAAACGTGGTAGGCGTTAACACCTGGATAAAGTACGACTGGCCGGTTAAATCGATACCCGGCGCGCCGTTGGTGGTATCCTTGCTGGTACCGGTAACCTGGGTAACGGTTACTACATCGCCATCGGCTAAGGTTGATGTATCGGCCACGGTAACCACGCCTAAAGCGCTGATGGCTGTAGCACTCATAGATGTTGTTGGTTTACCCAGGCCTACTTTGTACACGCCCGATGCCGCTGCAATGGTTGGCAGTAAGCCGGCAAATGGGGCGCTAAAGGTGGCTTCTTTAGTTGATCCTTTACCTAACCAGTACAGTCGCTCGTTGGCTACCTGTATTTTGGTTAAGTAGCGCTGCACCATAAAGTCGGATAAGTCTACAATGCCTTCGTAATCCATAAAGGCGCCGGGTTTAAGGGATTGGGCTTCCCAGCTTTGGGCCAGTTTGTCCCATTGTTCCTGTTTCATAAATTCGTAAACTACGGGGTCAAGGTAGCTTTCGGTTTGCATGGTGGTGGTACCCTGGTCGTGGAAAATGCCCGATGGGTCTTGCAGTACCACTTCGTCGTCAACATCAAGGATAATTTTGCGGGCTTTAACGTCGTTAATAACGGTGAGCAGTCCACGCTTTACTGAATCGGCTTCCAGCAGCGTGCTTGCCATGAACCCGGCCAGCGCTTCGCCGGCATAGGTGTTGTTGGTGAATGTAAATTGAGCCATTTTTTTGTTTTAGAGTCCATAGACCATAGTCGATGGTCCATGGTTTGGTAATTGTAATTTTTTATCTATGGTCTATCGACTATCGGCCATCGACTATTTCGCTACCGCCCTTTTCACCGCATTTTTAGCTAATTCGCTTTGCGGGGCGAAGAAGGGTGTGGTTTCGGTTTTTGCTTTGTTGCTGCGTTTGGAGCCTTCGGGGCTGTAGGTTGATTTTATTTCGTTTTTAACTTCGGTGCGGGTTTTTTGCAGGCGGTTGCTTGCTTCTTCAAGGGCTGTGCGGGCTTCGGTTAACAGCGCGTTTTGGGCATGTAACCTGGCTTTTAGTTGCTGCAGGCGGTTTTGAATTTCGGTAGCTTTTTTTGCCGGGTTAAGTTTGCTTGTTGGTACATCGTCGTCCTCATCTTCGGCCTCGGGGTCGGCTTCGGGCGCGGGGGCTACTTTTTGCACCTGGCCTTCTTTAACGTCAATCTTTTTACCGTCGGCGGTGGTGTAGGTGTCTGTAGCCGCCGGGGTGCTCATGTCTTCGTCGTTGTACACTTCGGCACCTTCGGCCAGTTCGCCGGCGTGGTGCAGCGTGCCTTTGTCGGTAATGGTTTGCTTGTTTACCACTTTTTTGAAAAAGTTCATAATCTTATCCAAAACCGACGTGGTTTTCTCGATAAGTTCTTTGTTTTCGATGTTCATATTGTTTTTATTGTTTAAGATTTTGTTAATGCATCGCTGGTAAACCGCTGGGGCTGTGGTAGTGTATTTTTTGATGAGGGCGCTGTTGGTAATATCAGGGCTATAATCCTCCACCTGGTCAATAAAGCCCATGTCAAGGGCCTGGTCGGCAGTCATCCAGGTGACGGAGTTTATTAAACTGTTTACTGTTACTCCGTCCAACCCGGACTTGTCCATGTAGATTTGCGCCAGGCGCGATTGTACTACATTCAACATCTGCACATCTTTTAAAAGCTCATCGGCATTGCCGCCGCTGCCAACCATTGGTTTGTGGATCATGAGCAGCGCATATTTGCTCATCACTATGGTTTTGCCACCCATAGCTACTATAGAGGCCGCCGAGGCGGCCAGGGCATCAATGTAGGTAGTTACATTGCCCGGATATTTTTTAAGCAGATCATATATGGCAATGGCATCAAACGCGCTGCCGCCTACCGAGCTGATGTGCACCTCCAGGTCTTGCCCGGCGGCTTCCTGCAACTGCGTTTGTATGTATGCCGATGATAAACTGCCCGACCCGATGCAGTCGGTTTCGGTATCGTATAAGTAAATTTTGTAACTCATCTTTTTGAGATTTGGGATTTTTGTCCGGAAGTCCGGTAAGTCGGAAAGTCCGGAAGTTTTGTTTGGCTCAGATCAGCCTGAATTCGATTATTATTACTAATGTTATTAATGCCGATTGGCATAGTTCAAAGATCGGTATTAGTTTTTGTTTTGGTGGTGACAGTAGTTTGTCAGTGGTTGATTTTTTTGTCTGAACTCGAATTAAACGAATTAGTTGAATTTTTCGAATTTTGAAATTCTGTTAATTCTTTAATTCGATGAATTCCGGTTCAGGCGACTGAACTATACAAATATCGGGACAATGTTTTAATGCAATGGTGACACTAGTTTGTCAGTGGATTATTTTTTTGTCTGAACTCGAATTAAACGAATTAGCTGAATTTCTCGAATTTTGAAATTCTGTTAATTCTTTAATTCGATGAATTCCGGTTCGGACAGCCGCAACTGATTATTCTGTAAAACAATTCAACGCGCGCCAGATGGTACGCTCGTCTTTGCCAAATTTTACCTCGGCTTCCAGCACCGCCTGGTTTTTGGTGATATTGCGGATCTGCATCTGGGCGTGGATCCAAAGGTAAATTTCGCGGTAAGTGAAAATTTTGGTGGTAATAAACCCCGCCCTGTACATGGCCGAAAATACGCCATCGTCAAATAATGTGTTTGCTGTTTTGATATTCATTTTTTAAAGTCAAAAGTCAAAAGTCAAAAGTCAAAAGTCAAAAGTCAAAAGTCAAAAGTCAAAAGTCAAAAGTCAAAAGTCAAAAGTCAAAAGTCAAAAGGTATGTTCGTTATGCTTTTTGGCATGGATATTCTTCAGGATACTCCTGTTTTTGACTTTTTAATTTTGACTTTTGAATTAAAGATTCACCCTATCCACCGTTTGTGCCAGTATATTTTGCTGGTTGTTAACGTCTTTTACGTCCACATAAATAGGGGGGAAGTTGTTGATCATTTGGTAGGCTACCGTGTTGGCAAGTTCTTTTACATCATTAACCGGTTGGTTATAGTAGCGGTTGGCGTTGCCACCGTCGGTAAATATGCCGCCGATGGCGTAACCATTGCCCGGGTTTGGTGCCGAGAAATCACGGCCGCCATGGGCCACGTTGATGGCGCTTACCAGGTTGCGGGCCCAGGGATTGCGCATGGCTTCGGATACTACAACCGCTTCGCCCGAGCGCAGATAAGCGTTGGTATTATCTGTTCGGCTGTAACCGGGTAATAATGCGCCACGGCCATCAGAAATAAACTGGCCACCCCGTGCAAATTTTGGCGGCTTTTGCGATGCTATGGTTGCTATTTGCATGGCCGTCATGGCTACATCTGCCGCTATAAACGGAATGGCAGCCGGCAGGGCCATGGTCGACAACGTTTTTGTAACGGCGATGGCCCCGTTAATAACCGCCTGGGCTATTTGCATTTTTTGCTCGGCTTTAAAGGCTCTTACTTTTTCGTCGTTTTCCTTTTTCTTGTATTTGGCCTCGATGGCTGCTTTCTGGCTTTTGGTGAGGTTGGTGTTGCTTAGCTCTTTGGCCTTATCACTTTCTAATGCCTGTATTTTGGCTTCGCTGGATGATTTGATGCTGTTGCTGATGAGGGAGAAGGCCGCGCTTGAAACTTGTTGGGCGGCCTGAATGGCAAATGCCTTACGCTGTTCTTCTGATTTTTTGGTTGCTTCGGTAATTTTTTCCTGGTACTCGAGCCTTAGGGCGGCGGTATCCTTACCTGCTTCAGCTGCCTTTTGTATCTCGAAGTTGTATTTGTCTGTTATCAGTTTTTTTTCGGCTTCCAATTTGTTCCAGGGCAGAATGGCTTTGTCAACATCGTGTTGGTCTTTACTAATAAGCTCTTTTTGTTGTTGGGCTTCTACAAGTTCTTTTTGCTGTTTTTTAACTTTTTCCAGGTCTTCGGCATTCATACGTTTGATGATTTCGCCAATGCCAACGTGATATTTTTCTTCCAGTTGAGTACTTTCCTGTTGGTATTGTTCCTGGTTGATGAGTTTGCTATCATACAAACGTTTTAAAGTTGCCTGTTCTTCGGTATAACTATTGTGTTGCAGTTCAGCCTTTTTGGCTAAGCCATTGGCGGTGGCTTGTATTTGTTTGATGAGGGAATCCTGGTAGGTTTTTTCGTTGGTATCTGTATTCGTTTTTGGGGTTAACTCCTGTTTGCTTGCATCTGCTTCCTCTTTGTGCATTTGCATTTTTTCCCGATGCCGCGTTTGATCGTTTTTATGTAAGGTTCCCTTAGCGGCCTCTGTTTTTTTTGTTTCCTTTTGCGCTTCTTTATAAGTGTTGACTATTTCGTTACCTGCATCTACAGCGGCTTTTTTTGTAGCGTCAAACGCAACTTTAATTTTGTCAGTTGCATGGGTAACGCCTGTGAAACTCTGTAATACCCCGTCTGCTACCTTTTTAAAATCCAGATGCATAATACCATCAAGTATTACCGAGAATGATTTAAACCGGTTTATAATATTTTCCTTGATTATGTTTGCGAGGTTCTTTATACTATCAACAGGGTGGGTTACCGCATTGACTATAAATTCTCCTAAACTTTGAAAACCTTTCTTTACTTTTTCTACAACAAGGCCGATAGCGGCCATGAATCCCTTTAATTGCTTTATACCTTTGGCATTTTTTGTGAAGTATTCAACCAACGATTGAAGAACCAGCACCAACAATCCAAAACCAGTAGTTTTAATAGCTCCGCCAACGCTTTGAAATCCGGTTTTTACAGCCGATAGTCCGGTTTTCATGGCATTAAATCCTTTTGATACTTCTTCTATCGTAGGGCCAAACTCTTTATTCGACTCTTTTAGCTTATCAAGCGACGATTTCAGGGCTTCATTAGTGCTTTTGTGCACATCAAACACTTTCCGGCTTTTCTCTACTTTCTCTTCCTGATCGGCTATGGTATTGCTAAGTGTGCCAATTTGGACATTTAAAGCTTTAACTTCTTTTGAATTATTGCCTTGGCTTTTACTTAGTTCGTCATATTGCGCCATTAACGCCTGCAGAAAGCCTTTGTTTTGCTGCAATGAGTTTTTTGACAAATTGAGCGATTTGATGTTTTCATCAATTTGAGCGGTAATCTCCTTAATGGAATCTTTTGCAAGCCGAACTTGCACCGCCACATCCTGGTAGGCCTTTCCGCTTTTTTCGCCTGCGGTAACCAGGTCTTTCTGGCGTTTTAATAAATCATCCAATGATTTATTTATTTCAATTACCTGGTTTTTAAGTTGATCGGTGCTGGTATTTATGTCGGATACGAGCTGTTTGTTTATTTTTTCTGGCATAATTATATGTTTAATATGTTTGTTGGCATAGTTGACTTCGGCGTGAATCTGAGTTTAATATTCGCAATGTTTAAGTTGTCGATACCGGCTCCTTTAACAAACTAAAAAGCAGGTTTTATGCAATGGTGCTGATCCACTCTCGCAACCACTTAATGCTGTCGATTATTGAAAATAAGATACTTCCAATGGAGTATTAAATTCTTATTAAGAGCAACAACCGGTTAGGATATAAGCTACTAAAGTTATAGCAAGTCAGAGCCTGAGTGTACAAGTAGTAATATCATGCCGTAGATCATGAATTGATTTTATGCTTGTGTTTATGATGTTTTACCGGAGGAACAGGCTGGTTGTTAGCTTTGGAACTATCTGTAGTAGAGGATATTGTAGTTTTTATAGCTGGCGTTTTATGGCTTTTAAGTGCGTTTGGTTCCTCTAACCTCACATCTTCCGGACTCACGTAATAGTAATTATTTGCCAATATATAACCTTTGGGTATTTTTTGTTCGTAACCGGTTTTAACAAGCTGGCTATTAGGTATTATTGCATAAGTCTTATCGGCCGTAACTCCTTCAAAAGTTTTTGTAGTGCTGTCTTTTGATAAAAATGTTCCTACGAATGCCGTTCCATATTTAAAAATGCTGTCCTGTGGTATAATTATATCACTTATATCAACTATCCGTTGCTCGGTATTGCTTGTATCTAATTGGGTCGACATCTTTCTTTTTTCGAGTAATGATATCTTCATAGTATCTATATCAGATTGATTAACGGGTCTTATCATTCTTTTTAGTGGGATAGTTAAGCCAGATGTATCGGTAATGAACAACTCAGATGCATATAATTTATCATTTGCCTTTACTTTGCCCCAGGTTAATTCTATTTGATTATTGACCATCCAGATACAAAAAGCACCAACCACTGCAATTAATAATAAAGTCATCATCCTCCCGAAGCCAAAATTGCTTACTCTTTGCCCCCAGTTAGTATTTTGCTGGGTCCATTCTAATTCTACGATCTCATCAGTTAAGTTGTTATTGCCAAACAGTCCCATATGATATTGTTTTAGGTTGCTAATTTTATTGGTAAAAATAATAAACACATTTGTTTGTTGCAAATAAGCCAACAACTTTATTTTTAGTATCATCCCAGCTTCACCAACTCCACCTTAGTTGGCTGGCCTTTGCGCCAGCTGTCAATTTTATTGATGTAGTAGTAACAGCTGTCCTGCTCCAGGTAAACGGGTATCAGCAAGTCAAGATCCAGGATGTCGCGCGGCGTAAGTAAAAAATAACGCACTACCTTTTTGGTTTGCTGTAGTATTTTTTCCAGTTCGGGATAATACAAGGTTTTTAAGCCCGGCAGCATTTTGCCCTGGCCGTTGCCGGGCATATCGGCAAAGCATAGGTTGTGTTCGCCGTCGGGCTTGTAAAAATAGGGGGCCGATACATAATCGTTCACAAACATATCATTGGCTGCATCGCCATCGGTAAATTTGATGGTTTTGCCTGCCAGCCGTACTTTGGAATCGACCAATATCCGTGGCGTAACGCCGATGCTGAAACTGTTATCGTCGGCTGTATCGTCAATCATTTTTATCTGGGCTACGGTGCCGCCAATATAAGGCCGGTTAAGGGTGGGGGCAAACTGGCTTTCAAACAAATCGGCATTGGCGGGCAGCGTTTTATCGGCTACTTTTATCTGCGCGTCGGCAAAGCTTTTGGGCAGTATATTGTCGTCGGTTTTGTATTTCATGTTGTTTACCTGTGCATAGCCACCCAGCTGGAAGCTTACGGTTTTGCCTTGATCAAGACATTTACCGGTCCAGTTTTTGGCGTTGGGAATATTGCCTACAATATCCTTAAACGACGCGAAATTAATGGTACGCGTGATATTGTCGGTTTGGCAGATAACGCCAAATCGCTGCAAGGTATCTTTCAGCAGGTCTTTCTGGCTGATATCCGGAAAAATACGTTCGCATTGAACATCCTGACCATATAACACCTGCTGATTTTGAACCGTTACTGTAAATGTAGCGCCTGCGTATATTGTAAAGTTGTAGGGGGCGGCACCGTGAAAATCGTACTCGATGTGCAGCTGCTGGCCGGCGCCTAACTCCAGATCGGCTGTTTTGATAACCGTTCCTATGTATGTTTTGCCAGCCTTTAACGATTTACCACTTCCTTCGTATGTATCAAAGCCATCGTCGAAATTAAATGTCTTTATTGCCGGCGACTGCATACCTTCCCCTGGTGTATCCAAAATAATGCTGATATCTACCGAGCTTTTGTTATCACCTGCACTTCCGTAAAAATGGAACCTGGGAATGGTAAGGGTAGCCTGAACCGTAACAGTTTCACGCGCGGTGTATTTTCCATCGGTATAGTGGTTTGTTGGGTCCCATTGTACATTCGGAAAGGCAATAAGGCCGCCGGGTTGATGGCCCGAATTTTTTTTCTCTGCCTTAACGATGTCCATTCCATTGTAATAGCTGATTCCGTTGGTGGCCGGCTGATTTTGGTAATCACTGCCATGGTCAAAATTATCATTGCTAAACTGCGCTATCAGCAGCGGGTAAACCGGGTTTTTAAGTAACGAGCCCGTTGCCTTATACCCGTTACTCGCCAGCATCAAATCGATAGCTGTTTTTATAAAAAAGCCCGGCCTTAACTGGCGTACATTGATTTCGTTATCGTTGGTAACCTTGTAAACCAGGCTACCATAATCAACAACAGGCCAAATCCAGCCATCTGTTTTTACCTGCGATTTTGCCGCATTTTCTACCGTCCATTTGTGCTGAAATGGTTTAAATGGCTGTTTTGCGCCATAAGGTGTAGTGCTATCGCCCATATCATACATTTTACCTTCAATAGCATCAAAAAAATCAACATTGCCGCTTAGCACGGTTATGCTGGCTGTATTTTGTTCGATGGTGTTTAACTGGGCAATACCGTAAGGCACAATCTCTAACCCATCCTGTATAATGCGGGCATCGTAGTAACTGTAGGGTTGGGCGGTAGTAAAGGTCACATCATCCGGGAAACCCAATATTTGCCGGTTGCGCTGGGTAAGCGGCAGTTTAAACTGGTTGCTGGTATTGCCCTGCTGGTTTTTAACCTCGGCGAGGTTGTTGATCTGGAAGGTAAGCGCGATGGGGCTGTCATCGCTCAGATCAACCTGCTGGTCATTAATATATAGTTGTAAATCGTTCATCTTTATTAGTCATTATCGCTGCGCTGTCATTGGTCATTGTCGCTGCGCTTGTCATTTCGCTTCGCTGTCATTAGTCATTATCGCTTCGCTTGCCATTTCGCTTCGCTGTCATTAGTCATTATCGCTTCGCTTGCCATTTGCTTCGCTGTCATTGGATGATTTGTATGGCAAAATAAATCCGAAATCGAACATCCGAAATCCCAAATCAAAAATCACTGCGTTTGTATATTGATAGACGGCATATTAAACGTGATGCTGAATGGGGCCTGGCCGTTGCGGGTTTCGTACTCACTGAAGGTGGCGGTGTTGATGACGATGGTTTGCCACTTAACCGGGTTTTTGTTTGTCAGCATTTGCACTTTGGGCGAGTATTTGATGGATTGCAGGCCTTTAATGTCGTTTACGGACAGGTCTTCGGCCATCACCTTCACTTTTTGGCCAGCTGTTTTGCTGATCACTTCTTCAATACCCTGCTGGTTTTCCCAATCGTGCACGTAGTTTTTGATGATGGTGGCATTTTGGACATCAAGGCTAAGCTCCTGGTTAAAAACAAAACGATAATAGTTAAAGGAACCACTCAGTCCTATCCAGCGCAGGTAAACCGACTGGTCGTCAACCGCATCGTCTATCCTTATTGTTTGTGTTTGGGTGACGGTATGCGTGCCATGCTCATCGTCATATTTAAGGGTGAGGTTAAAGTAAAACGCCTCGCGCGGGAAGCTATTATTAATCATCACCCGGTTTAAGCCTAACTGGCCGGGGACAGGGAAGCTTACCTGGTTTTGCCCGGCAATAATGTATTTGCTGCCATCCTGGTTTAGTAGCCAGGAGCCATCTTCGTTAAGCAGGCTGCTTACCTCGGTTTCGCCGGCTAAGGGCTGGCGGTTAATATTTAGCAAAGTTATTTCGCAATATAATTGCCGGCCAAGCATCTCTTCGCTGTAAATAAAACCAATATCAAAAGGGTAGCCTATGGAATAGGCCGGTTCGGTAAAATCGGTTATCCAGCGGGCGCGTTGGGCTGGGTTAGTTACATTGACAAAGGGAACAAATGCAGCCAGGTTACCACCATATTGTTCGCCTAATTGCTTTGCCGCGTAAACCACGTAATAAGGGTTCACAAGGTTTACATATTCCGAGGTATGCCCTTCGGATGTGCCATCGTCCCAGTGCTGGGCATATTGTATTTGGTAGCTGGCGCTCAGGTTGTCGTCGCGAAAATTGGTTTGAGTATAATCGCTGTTATCGATGGGTAGTAAAAGGCTTTGCAAAAAGTTAGATAAATCTGCCTTTACCAGCCCTGTGCCATCGGGCCGGTTGTTTGAGGTGATGGTTTCCTGGCGGCCGGTGAGTTTATCTATGTAGGTTATTTGGGTAATTACCTTGTAATAGGGCCGCAAATTGTTAATGTTGATAAAACCCGTTGCATCGCCAACAAATGGCGTTTTAATCACCAATTGGTTATACGTATAGGGTTTTACTATTTCGTAAACACCTTTGTAAGAGCCGGCGTTTATGTAAACTTTATCGCCGGTTTTTACCAGGGAGTCACCGGCCAGGTTGGTGAGGTTTGTGTTTAACGTGACGCAGGCGTAGCCGGCTTCGTAATTAGCAGTAACGGCCGATACGCTAAAGTCTTTACGCTGATAGGTGAACACCACGGGATTAAATGCCGCGTTCCAGCGGGAGGTATTGCCGCCGATGGTTACCGATGGATCATTGATCAGCAGGTCGGATAGGGTAGGGATGTTTACTGAGCCATTAGCTGTACAGCCCAAACTGTTGGCATCTTTAACTGCTACCGAAAGTATACCACCGCTGAGGTTTGAGAATGTAGCCGAAACCTGCCACGTATCGCCAAAGTTGATACTGTATTGGATAGGGCCATAGGTTGATGATGCATTAACCGTCACCTGGGCGTCGGCTGCCCCGGGGGCCGATTCGGGCTTATCTATGTGGATAAAATTGATCTTCAGGTCGCAGGTGTTTACCGGTGGCTCCGGATCGGGCACGGCGCCCAGCTGCGGCGTACTGAAAGTAACAAAATAACCGGTTATTTTATCGGCAATAAGGCCCGAGAATATTTTAATGCTTTGCCCTGGTATGGTTACCGATCGTGTGGAAATGTTGCCATTAATATTCTGGGTAAAGGTTACAAGAACGTTGTTGCCGTTTACGGGCTGGTTAGTTTCAGAATCGGTTAAAAAAATGTGCCCGTCGCCATAAACCTGGTCTTCGCTGGGGCTGGTTGTGTTGGTAATGGTGATGTTTGCTACTATAGCCATGTTTTTATTGTTTTGATTTTTAGGTGGTCAAAAGTTGGCTTAAAATGTATCGTAGTACATGGTTGGCAGGGTGATGGTTAATCCGACACCTGTAGTATTTACATCAAACTTATTATATACCGGCAGGCATTTTGCCTTGATGCCAGCCTTGATGCGGAAGTACCTGCCTTCGCCTTCGCGATACTTTGATGCTTTTACTATAAACTGGTTGGCCATTTGCAGCGCCTGCTGCACAAAGGTTTCGTTGTCGGCAGTAAACTGCCCGAAATCTGTTTTAAATAAAAATTCAAGATAGATGGTGAATGTATTATTAACAGAGCCGTTTACCTGTGGCGATACCTCGATGGGCTGCAGCGGGTACATAAACACACACGGGAAAATTTTATCATCTGCCAGGGTGTTTAATTCGTTTTGGGTACCGTAGGCAAATGTTGGGCCGCCGGTTAATGATTGTACAATGGCTTCTATTTGGTTGCGCATGGAGGCAATTATTGAATTAGTGATTTAGTGAATTATTGATTTTAAAGTAATTTGCGAGTGAGATTATGTTAAACCAAAGAGCTTAAGACTCAAAACTCAGAACTTAAGACTCCCGACTGATTTCCCCGTACCTTTTCTGATATTCTGCTTCGGTTTTGTTGAGCAGGAGTTTGGTGAGCACCCTTTCGTAGGGCATGTTCAGAATGATATCCCATTTGGTGATATCGCCATCGGCAAGGGCGTTTATGGTGTTGATATATTTAAATTTTTCGAACGATTGTATGCCAGCCCGTTTTTCCAAAATTGTTGCAGGCGACGCCAGAAGCTTATTTTCGGTTTCGATAAGCTGGGATAACAGTAAAAAAAATGTTTGGATATGGGCAGTGCCTCCGTTACCCGCATGTTTTTTATATGGTTGATAAATTCTTCGGCCTGGTATTCGTTATAGGGTTTGCCTGTTGCCCGGCAATAAAAATAGTGGGCCAATACCTGGCAACAGGCGTTTAATGATGGGTTAAAGTTTTCTTTCCAGTCCTCTTCGCCAAATTTTTTAATGTGGTTGTTTACCTCATCGGCAATAATTTCCCGTGCGGCCATAAAAGCGCCTGCCGGCTCAACCGATAGGTTATCTAACACCTTTACCGTTTTTGGCCGGTTTTCGCCGGGCAGCAGGAAGCTAATCTGTTTGGGTATCACGTCGCTGTTGTACAGATATTTGATCTGGTAAGCCAATGCCAGTACGCTATCGGCAAAAACAAGAAAATCGTTGGCATCTTTTACCTGCTGAAGCTCGCTGACGGGTATGCCCGATAAAATGCTGATGGCTTCAATATCATTTAAGTTTGGTTTGGCCTGCATGACCATCATTTGCCCAAGCGTAACATCGCTTAATTGAGTGGGGATTTTGATGGGCAGTTTGCCCGTAGTTGTTTTTAATGTTTTTTCTATCATAATGAACCCCCAGCCCCCTGAAGGGGGAGTTTTTGATTGGTTAATTTACAGGGATAGTGTTATTGGTTAGCCCCCCAGCCCCCTGAAGGGGGAGTTTTAATGGTCGGTTAAAAACGTGAGCCAATTAGTTCATCAAACATGCTGCGGCTGGTTGTTTTAGGGTTATATGGCAGCCTTGATCTTAATTTTCTGTCCCGGTTGTTTATTGCCAGTTTATTTAAAGCAACATATCTTAGGGCATCTATCAAGTGGTTGTAGGAATCTACAGCTTCGTTGATGGTTTTGCCGCTGCGGTCAACACGCCATTTATAGCGGTCGAGCTCCTTACGCAGGTTGACGCTGGCGCGGGTTACGTTTATTTTATACCGTTTAAGTATATCAATAGAATTATTGATACTGTCGGCGCCTTTTTTTGCCCCGGTGATGTACCAGCCCATGCGCTTAAATTCTTCTATCGATTTTGGCTCGGCGCTATCGGCAATAATCTCGGTTTTAAGGCTCAGGCCTTCGGCTTTTAGCCTGGTGGCTATATCGGTATTGGTGAGCCCGGTTTGGTATATCAATTCGTGTATCCATAGCTCGCCATTTTGCAGGTAAACCTGCAGGCAGGCGGTTGGGTCGTTGGTAAAACCAAAATCCAGGCCGGTGGCAATTAACCTGGCTTCGGGCGGAATTTGTTCGCAAACATACCAGTTGGGGAATATGAGCCCGGATATTTTACCGGTAAGGCCCCGGGCATACACTTTCCATAATTCGATATCCTCGGTTTTTAACGATTCTATTTTGGCCCTGACAGTATCATCCAAAAAGGGGTTATGCCTGTGATCGGATATAATGGTTTGCACTCCCGGCCTGCCTATTACCTGTTCATGTACCCAAAAGGTGCTGTTGGGGTTATAATCTATATAAATACGTTTGCGGGTGCGCAAGGCCAGCTCGGCATAAACCGCGTAGCTTATGCCATTGGCCTCATTTATAAAAAGGTAATCGCGCTTGCCCGATTTTGCGTCCTGCGGATCGGCATAGCTTTTAAATTCGATTAAAGTGCCGTTATGGAACTCAAATATCCGGTCGCTTTTATTATAGCTTTTTACCGCTGTTTGTAACACAACCGAGCTATTGTAAATACTTAACGCATCGCGCAGCACGCCTGCTTTTAAGTTGGGAATATCCTGGCCTACTATGGTTATAACCTGTTTTGGCGCCTGGCAAGCTATACAAAACAGCACCTGCCCAATGGCGTAGGTTTTACCCGAGCTTGTGCCGCCCTGGTTAACCACAACATGGGCGTCGGTATTGAAATTTTGCCCAAACAGGATAGATACTTCAAATTTGGGGTCATTGGTTAATTGGTCATTAGTCATTGGTCATTTCGCTTTGCTGTCATTAGTCATTCGCTTCGCTGTCATTGGTCATTTCGCTTTGCTGTCATTGGTCATTTCGCTGCGCTGCCATTGGGCATTGGAGGGATGGCGATTAATTATCAAATCTTCAAATTCTCAAATTTTCAAATTCGAAAGATTCTCAAATTAAAACATCCACTTCCTTTTCGGTAGATGCAGGTTTCGGGCCGGTGCTGGTCATCTCGACTTTGAGGGTTTTGTGGGTTTCGGTTGATGTTTTAGTTGCTCCTGGCTTGTCATTCCAGCCCATGCTTTTCAGTGCGAATATGGTAGCGGTTGGTTTTTCAAAAAGTAATTGCTGGTATGCCGCTTCAATACGCAATCGGGCATGGTTAAAAGGCCTTGAATATTTTCGCATCTCTTCATATTGCTTAAAATCTGTCATACTATCAAATCCAAGGAATAAAGCCAGGCTGCTAATGGTAGGGAATTCTGGTTCACGGCTATAAATTTTCTGAATTGGTTTTGCTGAGCGTCCTTTTGGCTGCATTAATTCATACTCTCCTTTAATATATAAAAAATAATCGTCTATCAACTCGCCCAACTGTTGGGCGTTTTTGAATTTATAAGAAGTTTTCATTGCTATGTTTAAAATGCCGATTGGCATAAAGTAGAATCAAATGTAAGGATTATTTTTTAACTTACCAAAAAAATTAGCAAATAATTAGTAAATAAGTTCATTGGTTCATTAGTTCATTGGTCCTGTCTGGTGGTATAACAGGCAGGGAGTTCGGCAGCGAGAGTTTAAAGCCCTGTATTCGTTACGCCCGCGTTTACCAATGAACCAATGAACCAATGAACCAATGAACCAATGAACTAAAGTGAACTAAATTATTTTCTTTTTAAAAAGAAAATAATTACATTTGTGTATGAAATCAGTAAAAGGGCAGTATACCACAACAAACGCCAGGCAGGTGCCTTCAAAACCGTATGTAATACCTGAACATGATGCATCGGCATTTATGTTACATGATTTGTTTGTGCCTTACGAAACTTATTTTAAATCGCCCCTGGCCAAGCTTGGTGCTATAAAACACGGTTTGCAATCTGCCGCCATCACCGATTTAATTCGTGTTACGGGCGCAACGCAAATTGATGTTGCCAAATGGCTTGATATCACCGAGCCAACCCTGCGTAAACACATCCAGGGCGCAAGGGATTTAAACCAGGGCCTGAGTGAGCACATCATCCAGCTTTTTGAACTTTTTAATAAAGGTCTTGATACCTTTGGCACGCTTGATGAATTTAAAAGCTGGTTAAAGCATTACAACCCCGGCATTGATGCCATTCCCTTTGATTTGCTCGATACCATCACCGGCATCAATATTGTAATAGCCCAGCTTATCCGCATTGATTATGGGGTACTTGCTTAATTAATTATTGATTTATCGATTTATTGAATTATTGATTGTGCATGGTTGCCCCAATTTAGATAATTCGACTAAATCAATAATTCAGCAATTCAATAAATCGATAATTCAATAATTAAAACTTGCTCACCTACCGCATAAGCCAAACCAAATATGCCTATGACCGCAAAGGGTCGGGTATCGACGGGCGATGGAACTCGTTGGGGCAGTATGTAATTTATACCGGCGGTTCCCTGGCGCTTTCCTGTTTAGAAAAACTTGCCCATTCGGTAGGTACGTCGTTACAAAGCGGCAATTTTTCGGTGATCATTATTGAGGTTCCGGATAAACTACCCATCGCCGAAATAACGATCAGCCAACTTACCAAACTCAACGAACAATGGGCCAAGGTGATTAATTACCCCATTACCCAACAGTTGGGCGATGAATGGCTGCATAAAATGGAAACCGCGATTTTAAAAGTGCCATCGGCAATTATCGACCTGGAATATAACTACCTGCTTAACCCGGCCCACCCGGATTTTGAAAAAATAAAAATTCGCAGCGTAAATAAATTTACTTTCGACCCACGGCTAAAAGCACAATAAAAGCCCTGGTATTTAAATTGATATAAATAGGTAAATGGTATAATTATGCTATACTTGTAATTTTACCAAACTTTAAAATGCCAAATAATAATGCCTGGCAAAATATTCACTTTTAGTTTTGCGCTCATTGTCCTGCTGTTTGGTTGCTCGGTATTATACGCGCAGGATAAAAGGTATATTCCGCTTGGGCACTCTAAGCTTAAAGATACTATTGTTGCCACCCCGGCTGATACGGCCAATGAAAAGGATATTATCGACGTTATCAGCTCAGTTTTTGTTAAGGCCGATAAAAATGCAAAAGTCGATTCCATCGGCACAAAACCTGTACTTTCTATTTTGCCGGCTTTCGGCTACACATTGCAAACATCCCTGGCGGCTACCATATCCGGCAACATTGCTTTTCGCACAGCGCCAAAGGCCCGCATCTCTACCATCACCATAAACCCGGCCTATACTCAAAAAAAACAAGTTATTGTACCACTACTGGCCAGCATCTGGACAAAGGATAACCAGCTTAATATTATCAGCGATTTAAGGTATTTTAAATACCCACAGAGCACCTTTGGTTTAGGCAGCCATTCAAACATGGTAAACGAAAATCCGCTTGATTTCTCTTTTTTCAGGATTAATGAAACGGTTTTGCGTAATATTGGCGGCAACTTTTTTGCCGGCCTGGGCTATATTTTTGACGACCGCTGGAACATGCAGGAAAAAGGCCAGTTAAATGGCGGCGTATCCGATTATGAAAAATATGGCCCGGTACCGCGCGCTATATCAACCGGTTTAACATTTAATGCACTATTTGATAGCCGCGATAATTCTATAAACCCGGCGCGGGGTTTTTATACAGCAATAACCTACCGGGATAATTTTACTTTTTTGGGTAGCACAAGGCCCTGGCGTTCGCTTATTATTGACATACGAAAGTACTACCATTTACCCGGCAATTCAGAAAATGTTTTTGCCATATGGTCATACAACTGGTTGATAATTAATGGCCGGCCCGCTTACCTGGAATTGCCTTCAACCGCCAACGATCAAAATTTTACTACCGGTCGTGGCTATATCCAGGGCCGTTTTCGCGGCGCCCAGATGATATATCTTGAAGGGGAGTATCGCTTTAAAATTACAAGCAATGGTTTATTGGGCGGTGTATTGTTTGTAAATGGCCAGTCGTTTTCTGCAGGGCCAGGTACCGGGTTGCAGGCACCACAACCTGGTTATGGACCGGGCTTGCGTATTAAGCTTAATAAAGTATCAAAAACAAATATCGCAATTGATTATGGCTTCGGCCGGCAGGGCTCCAGGGGATTGTTCATTAATGTAGGCGAAGTTTTTTAACGCCCCACCCCAAAGCTTTTTAAGGGTGTTTGTTAGTTAAATATGGGCATAATTTATAATATTCCGAAAAATAATATCGTAGCGGTGTTTATGTATCATATGGGCGTTAAAAAAAGTTAAATATTTACTAAATTAATTCCGGTTGATAAATTTTTAGAATTTTTATTGTTAGCTTTATGCATCAAATAACCTAATGAATAGCATCCGGTTTACTAAATGGTTTGTTTTATATGCTTTACTTATCTCGGTGGTGGTTTCATCATGTCAGAAAGATGAGAGTGTAAAGGATATGGAGACTGCCAAACCGGTAACGGCTGCTGATAGCACAGCCTTAGGTATTATTAATAACCCGGGTAATTTTTTGGCCGGAAAAGGAACGTTAAAAGTAACGATCGAGGATTCTACCTATACTTTTGATGCCGGAACAGATTCGATAGCATTCATTAACGTTCATAACGGCGATAACAAGTATTTTGGCATTACAGCCATCAACAAAGCGCATACCATGAGTTTTGGAATAAGCTCAGAAGGTTTTGCCTCTGCCAATATTAACAGCAAGGTTGCCGGCAGCCAGTTTTTGTTTACGGTTGATGAAAAAAAACCACTGCTGCAATACACGCTAACGAAATTTGTTGGCAAGGATGATTCGGGCAAAATAACTATTGATAAATACAACAAGGATAATATGATAGCAAAAGGTACATTCTTTACCTTTTTGGCTAAAGACGATAAAGAAAACTCGCCATTTTATCGTGTAGAAGGCAGTTTCGAGCTCCAGCTTAAATAATTATCATTTCATTTAATAGCCTTTATTTATAGTGTGAGTTAATATTGCTTGCGTAATTTAAAGGTAAAAAAGCCGTTGCAACCAAGCTATTTACAAAGGTAGCGGGTAAAATACCCCTTATTTTTTGTACCTTTATGCAAATTTTAAAGACATTGATGAAAGTATTTATTGCAGGGCTTCCTTTAGAAGTAGATGAGGCCGAATTAACAGCAGTTTTTGGTGATTTTGGGCCGGTTAAATCGCTCAGGATCATTAAAGACCGCGAAACAAAAGAGAGTAAGGGTTTTGGGTTTGTAGAGATGGTGAACGATAACGAAGCGAAGGAAGCGATAAGGTGTATGAATGGCGCAAGTTATTATGGACGCAGGATTACGGTTAACATAGCCGAAGACAAAGGGCCTGGTTTTAACGGCGGTGGCAACACCGGCGGAGGCAAAGGCGGTTTCAGGCGCAACTAAGAGCTTTAAAATTTATTCTTTTTTAGATATGAGCCGGGCTATGTCCGGCTTTTTTTGCGTCCGAAAATTGGGGTTAAACCCGCCCTGTTTTTCTTGTTTAAATGCAAGGTTTTAAATTTGATTATCTGATAGATAAATGCCTAATTTAGTATTACTTATAATACCAATTTCTTTGGCTTTCATATTTAAATTATATTATATGCCTAACCTATACAAATCTTTAAAATTTGGCACTTATAAGCCCTTAATGTCCTGGTTGTTTTACAAATTAACCTAAACAAGTGCAGGCGTCTGTAAAAGTATCGGCTATTTTAGTTTTGCTGTTATTTACGGCAATCATATCTTTTGGCCAGGCCCCGGATATCAGTTATCCAACTCCAAATGTTTACAAGATTAATACGATTATAACGGCGTTAAAGCCTTATAATACAGGTGGCGCGGTACCGGCAAATGCGTATGGTGGTGTTAGTACTTTTGCAGGTAGCGGCGTTATAGGTAATGTAAACGCGCAAGGTGCATTGGCATCATTTCATGCACCTGTGAGTGTTGTTACCGACAATGCCGGAAATGTTTATGTAGCCGATTCTCAAAATCACCAGGTCAGGAAAATTACGCCTGCCGGGGAAGTGTCTGTATTTGCGGGCGATGGCACACAAGGAAATGTTGACGGTAAAGGCATTGCTGCAAGGTTCTCGATCCCGGTGTATATAAGTAAAGATGTGGCCGGCAATCTATACGTTGGCGACGGCGTAAACTCAAGTATCCGGAAAATTACCATGGCGGCTGATGTATCGTCTCCTGCAACAGGTATTTATCAGCCTTATGGCGTGGCTGCAGATGCGTTGGGCAATTTATTTATATCGCAACCTTTTAATCATGTTATCTTAAAAATTACCCCCGGCGGCGTAAAAACGACATTTGCCGGCAGCGGCAACAGGGGGACACTCGATGGCAAAGGTATTGCGGCAAGTTTTAATGGCCCTACCGGGCTTGTTGCAGATGCTGCAGGTAATATATATGTTGCCGATGGCGGCAATTCTATAATCCGCAAAATTGCGCCCGATGGTACCGTAAGCACGTTTGCAGGTAACAGGAATATTGTAGGCGCTATTGATGGTAAAGGCATTAATGCAAGCTTTAATTTTCCCAATGGTTTAACAATTGATGCATTGGGGAATATATATGTTGCCGATACGGGGAATAATCTTATACGCAGAATAACACCCGATGGTGTGGTAACTACTGTAGCGGGCAGCTCATCGGGCAAGGTTAACGATATCGGAAAAAAAGCAAAGTTTTTTGCGCCGCTTGGTGTTGCCGTTGACGCCCTTGGTAATTTGTTTATAGCAGACCAGGGCAATAATATAATAAGAAAAATACAGGTAACCGGATACAGCATTGATAAGCCCTTGCCTGCCGGATTGATTTTTGACCCGGCAACAGGAGCTATCAGCGGAACACCATCAGAAGTATGGGCACCAACCCAATATACAGTTACGGCCTATAATTTAAGTGGAGAAAGCAGCTTCGCACTCATGATAGAGGTAAAGGCCAATGCTTTGCCCCCGGTGGTTAGTGCACCTGATATTAGCTACACTACCCCTAATGTGTACAAAAAAAATGCACTGATTGTACCGTTGAAGCCAACTAATACCGGCGGCGAGGTGCCTGCGACCATTTACGGCCAAACCGATGTGCTGGCCGGCACCGGTTTACATGGTGCGCAGGATGGCAACGCCAACCAGGCACAGTTTACAGAGCCGTATGGAATGACGACTGATGCCGAAGGCAATATTTACCTTGCCGATGCCGACAATTACCGTATCCGTAAAATTACGCCAGATGGTATAGTATCAACCCTTGCGCCTGATGGAATTCCGGGAGGGCCAAATTTTGCTTCGCCCAAATTTAACCTTCCGTATGGTATTGCCAGGGACGCGGCAGGTAATTTGTATGTTGCTAATTATGCTAAGCATAACATATTAAAGATAGTACCTGATGGAACGATTAGCGTATTTGCCGGCGGCTTGCTAATTGGAAGGCCCAAGGATGGACAAGGTACAGCGGCCAGTATTATAAACCCGAACGCCATAGCTATAGATGCTGCCGGCACCCTTTATGTATCTGACGGTAGTAACCTTATTCGTAAAATTTCGCCTACAGGCTATGTATATACGTTTGTGGGCAGCGGTGCAGCAGCCACTGTGGATGGCAAATACAATACAGCAAGCTTTAAACAGCCTGCAGGGATTGCGGTTGATGCCGCAGGCAACCTATATGTTGCCGAACAAGGAGGCAATGTTATAAGAAAAGTAAGCCCTTTTGGCGATGTAACAACTTTTGCAGGCAGCGGTACATTTGGTGCCGGCGACGGTACGGGTACAGCAGCAAAGTTTGCTTTCCCAACCGGTATCACAATTGATAAATCGGGAAACCTGTACGTAGCCGACCGGGGCAATGGTACAATAAGGAAAATAACGCCCGACCAGGTGGTTACCACTATTGCAGGCGGGGGGCCAAGGGGCACCCAGAGTGGAGTTGGAACAGGTGTTTATTTTAGTAGCCCGGCAGGCATAACTTTGGGCCCCGATGGCAATTTGATTGTATCTGAATTTGACGGCAATTATTTAAAAAAAGTAATAACCACGGGCTACACTATTGATAAGGTCCTACCTGCAGGTTTGGTGTTTGATCCTAAAACAGGCATTATAACTGGAACGCCAACAGTGATATGGCCAGCTACCGATTATGTTGTTACAGCTTACAACGCCGGAGGGAGTAGCAGCTTTACGCTAAACATTGAAGTAAGGGAATTTGTGGGCAACATTACTGCATCGGCAGTAACTGGTGATATAAATATTTGCGAGGGGGCGCCTTCAAATTATCTGCAATTTACGGTTGAGGGTACAAATTTAGCTTCAAATATAGATGTTACCCCCCCGGCCGGTTTCCAGGTTTCCGCCAGCCCGGCGGCGGGTTATAGTGATTTTATGTTCCTTGTATTGCAGGGCAATAAGGTTAAGCCCATAACACTGTATGTGAAATTAAAAAATAACTCACCTGCCGCGTCATATGCAGCTGAGTTGATATTATCATCAGCCGATGCAGGAAATGTTAATGTGCCGCTTACCGCCCAGGTAAACAAATTGCCGGTAGTTAACCCGGTTGTAAACCCGCAACCTTATTGCGATGGTGCGGTAACATCACCCATACTTTTTACGGGTACCGGCGATGTTTATAGCTGGACAAATGATAACCCGGCTATTGGTCTGCCGGCTGGAGGTACAGGAAATATAACTTTTACAGCTATTAATAAAACCAGCTTGCCTTTAATGGCCACTATCACCGTTACGCCCAATTCGGCCACGGGCTTAATGTGCGCCGGTAAACCGGTTACTTTTACCATAAAAGTTAACCCCGCGGCAACGCCAACGGTTGTCATCAACCAGGTTAATATACCGTGTGCCGGTCAGTTAGTATCTTTTAATGCTACGGCAGCCAATGCAGGTGCCAATCCTGCATATCAATGGCAGGTAAACGGGGCCAATGCAGGAACTGATAACGCAGTTTTTAACAGCAGCACTTTACAGGCCAATGATGCAGTTACCTGTACCGTAACGGCTGCGGACTTGCTTTGCAGTGCACCAGTTACGTCAAATACACTCAGGGTATCTTATAGGCCCGACGCCGCCCCGCCAACGGTAAGTATTGATAAGACAGGTGACATTAGCGGCTGCGCGGGCGGTAGCTTAGTGTTTACGGCTACAGCAGTAAATGAAGGCCTTAATCCAACTTATCAGTGGCTTTTAAACGGCTTGCCGGTTGTTAACAACTCCGGCAAAACTTATAGCACTAATACATTGGCCAACGGCGACATGGTAACCTGCACAGTTATCAACAATGATGGCTGCACACCAATTGTTTCACAGGTATCGGCACCAGCAAATATTATTATAACACCGGTACAGGTAAGTACCGTAACCATTAGTTCATCGGTTGCTATACCCATATGTGCAGCCAGCACGGTTACTTTTACCCCGTTGCCTACCAATTATCAAACATCTGAAGGCTTACCTACCTATGTTTGGTATTTGAATGGCGCTCCGGTTGGCAGTGCCGATACTTATACCACTAATACCGTTACCGACGGTGACGAGGTATATTGCCTTATGACTACATATGGTAAATGTGTTACGCCTGCACCTGTTCAATCAAACATAATTAAAGTACTGATAAAGCCGGTTATTTTGCCAACGGTTAGTATTAATCCGAACGGGACAGTCAGCTCGTGTTCGGGAGCTGCGCTTTCTTTGACCGCCACGGCCACTAACGCGGGTAGTAACCCAACTTACCAATGGATGGTAAACGGGCAGCAAATTAATAATCCGGGCAGTGTGTATGCCACCAGTACGTTGGCCGGGGGCGATAAAGTGACGTGCATGGTTGTAAATAACGATGGTTGCACACCTGTTTCCTCGCCGGTATCTGAAGTTGCAAATATTATTGCCGATCCTGTTCAGGTGAGTACGGTTACTATAGCGGCATCGGTGCCTATGCCTGTATGCCAGGGTAAAGAAATAACTTTTACACCTACACCGGCAAACTATCAAACCGGTAGCGGTGTGCCAACGTACTTATGGTATTTAAATAGCGCACTGGTAAGCAACAGCGATACTTATACTACTAAGATGTTAGCTGATGGCGACCAGGTGTATTGTGTTATGACTACGTATGGCAAATGTGTTGCCCCCACGCCGGCCCAATCAAACATCATCGATATAAGCCTTAAGCCCGAAGCTGGTTGTATCATAGCGCCCATAGTTATACCCAATGCATTTACGCCCAATGGCGATGGCCGTAATGATACCTGGAGCATACCGGCGCTGGCAAATTATCCGGGATGCATAGTAAACGTGTTTAACCGTCATGGTATTTCGGTATTCAGATCGGTAGATTATAAACAGGCCTGGAACGGAAATTACAATAACGGTATTGTACCATCCGGAACGTACTATTATATCATCGAGCCCCAAAAAGGGCACGCGAAATTATCCGGGTATGTAGTTGTTATAAGATAACAGGATAAAAGCAAAATAAGCAAAGCCCGCTGCTTAAAGCAAGTCGTTTTTTATTTGGGTAAAGTAAATTAGCAGGCCTGCGATAATTCGGCACTATTAACGCCGAATTTATCCAATAAGTTATCGAGTTTGCTATTTAGCTCATTTAACTGAATTTTACCTTCGTTAAAGGCTTGGGTCAGTTGTGCTATGTCAAATTCAATGTCAGACAAAACGGTGGTTTTGTTTTCTGGCTTACTCTGCCTAAGCTGTTGCTGATTTTCCAACGCGTTGATTTTATATTCGGCAGCGGTAAGCAGGTAAAGTTGTTGCACATCATCTGTATAAATGTTGTTACTTACTTTACTAACTTGTTGTTTGTTAAACATTACTAAAATAATTGCGGCAACGATACCACTAATTAAAAGCGACATTACAGGATCCATCTTTATTCTTCTCTTCGTTTATAATTTAGTTTGCCCGGCTTTGGAGTATTAGCTGTGGCATTGGCTGAAATAAATATATGGCTATTGTGTATGAATGTTTAATATGTGTTAATAAATTGGTCAAATGTTAATAACTATTTGGCAAACGCCAGTTATTAAGTGGTTTATAGCCGATAATTCCGGTATTTATTGGCGTTTGCCGGTAATTTTTTACGTGACAACAAATGCTTTAATCAAGCCTTTTTTCGTAGCAATAAAATGTTAGCCCCGGCCTGAAACCCAGGTTAATTTCTCCGGCAAAAATGTATCCTAATTTAGGGAATAGCTTTTGTGTAGCCTGGTTATGCATGTTGGTATCAATTCGTAGCGTTTTTATACCGCGGCTAATCGCTTCCAGTTCGGCCTGTTGTAATAAAGCGGCGGCTATACCCCGGCCACGATACCGGGGGAGTACTGCAAGCCTGTGGGTAACAATTGCAGTTTCGGTAATATCCCAGCCTGCCTGAGCGTATTCGGGCTCCTGGTTGGTGGTTATGGCGGCAACGCCGGCAATAAGGCTATCTATTTCGGCCACCCAAAGGCAACCCTGTGCTATATCATCGGTGAAAACGCCGGTATTGGGGTAGGCATTGTCCCACTGAAGGTTGCCCGAAGCTATCATGCCCGGGATAACACCGGCGATAAGCTGCATTATAAAAGGAATGTCATTAAAGGTAGCGAGCCTGATAAGCATAATTAAAGTTAAGCATGGCAGATTAATTGGTGAAATTAAAATTAATACACTTCTATGGGATAAACACCACAAGAAATTTACAAAGCATAATTGCCACGCAAATGATAGTTGTTGTTTTATTTTGAAATTGATCGGTGCCGGGCATGTGCATGTTTAGTTTGCAGCTGCGCTATTACCAGGCAAACTAAAAAAGCCAGCATTCCGTAAAAGAGAACGTTTTGCAAGGCACTGCCAACGCTGAGTTGGTGGGAGATAAATTGTGATGCCCTGCTTGCCATAATGTGTTGCTATATTAGATAAACGAAGTGCTTATTAAATTGTTATACAACTTTTAGGAATTTTATAAGGGTTTAAGCTTTTATTTTAATACAAATACCGGTGCAATATAAATCGATTATTGCAGGGTAGTAGTCCGTTTGTTTATATCTTTGCCGGGGTATATAAATAGCGGGCATTAAAGGTAAATAATAAAATATGATTCCCGAAGAATTTTTGAAACAAATAAAAAGGGAATCGGCTGATATAGAGGGCTTAACTAAGCGCAACTATTTTGCGCACCTTGATAAGATGTTTAAAATGGTGGCTTACGATGGCAATCGTTTAAATAAAAAGCACAACCTTATGATTGCCCCTTATCTGCAATATTTGAGTGATACCAGCCGGAATGACTTCAGGGAAGGCCTATCCCAGGCCGAAGTTGACGAACTGGTTGAGAGCGTGAAGACAGATCTCGACTGTATCATTTTCAGGATGAGTGCTCCAATGGCTTGAATGCAGTATCTACATACTCCACAATCTGCACATCTGAAATCTACATATAGTTTTTTTTCTTATTAATGATTATGTTTTTTATGAATGTCTTTTACCAGGCAAAGCTTTTTGATATCGGCAACGTTGATAGGGAAGGGGGCGTACTTCAGGCGGTTGCCAACCATCTCGGTAGTATTATCTGAGTGTGCTATCACTTCATCCGGCTTATCGCCGGCCAGCAGCCTTTTATACATGCGATAATCGCCCCATTCAATGTAATATACCTCGCCGGGTAATATTTTCTTATCGTGAATAATTTTTAAGGCTACCCAACAGCCATTCTCCAGGTACGGGTACATGGAGTGCCCCCAAACGGGCAATGCAAAATCGCAATCCTCGATACCCGGAAAGTTCATACGCCCAACAGGTTGGGAATCATTTATATCATTATAGACCTCGACACCCGAGGCGGTTGCAATAATTTCATACATTGGAATGCCTTCCTTTGTTTTGTTTTCTGTATTTTTTTCTTTATTTATGATCTTATGTTCGCAAGATATGAATTCTTTGTATTTTTCTTTAAAAATTCTGAATTTATCCGGATCGATATTTTGCCTGCTCTTTACAATTTCGGTGATGGAGCTGGGCGAGTTAAAACCTAACGCTTCTGCAAGTTGCGCGTTGCCTGCAAACGCTTTTCCCTTCAATTGAGTATATAATATAATAAACTCCAGCGTCTCCGGGCGAATGGTTTTGATTTTATTTGGTTTTAATGCATCATCCATATAGATATTTTTTTACAGATTTTTCTTGATTATATTAAAGATAATTCTTTATATTTGTCGTGTTCTCTTTTGCTAATTTAAGACAAATTAAATCAAAAACAAATTTAATTACATGGAATTTACAGAAGTGTAATACAGAAATATTTAATCGATTAATTACAGAAAATCTAAATAAACCAAAATCTACACATATGCATATTGCCTACTCTGCACTAAATCAACCAAATGGAACAGCGGTATTTTCACCAGACCCCAATAATGATAATAGCGATTTGCCCGAGCCGCTGCTTCGTTACCAGGCCTACCTTGCTGCCTGCCAAAAACTAAGTAAAGAGATCATAGCTATTCAAAAATACAGCCCAGGCTGGCAGCCCGCTTTCCGTTGAGCAGTTTGCCGTTGCCGGTTTGCAGTTAGCAGAGTTGCAATAGTTTACACGATAAGGGCATAATATCCAATGAACTAATGAACCAGTGAACCAATAAACTAACAAAAAATGAAAATTACACAAAAACTAAAAGACCAATTATGGTGGATGATTATATCTGTTGATTATGATTATAGCCGCATAGCTATTGCCGATCACGAGCTTACCGATGATGCTTTGATTTTATGGCTGGAGGACAAACAGGATTTTAAAAACTCGCTGGATGAATGTTTGCTGCTGGATGTAAAGGCCCGTGATTTTGCAAAAATAATCAGGGCCGAGAACCTGAACAGCTACGAAGGCAGCAAAATGCACCCCACAAAAAACTTTGTTTATAAAGCCCGTATTGAAATTAACAGCCCGCTTAAATGGTATCAGGAAGATGCTTCGGGCGTTGAGCAACAATGGGCGCGCGAAGCAACATTAAAAGCTATACTTACTCAACTTGTAGAAACAGAGGCTGCTGGTACCTATGATTGATTTATGCCATTTGGAATTATATACATATTGAAAATGGCATCAACCAATTTGAATACGGTCCGCTATTATCGAGGTTTATTCTTCAGTGTGCACCAAAAAATGAATTAAAATCAGCATGTTAAACATTTATCGTGCTGATTTTAACTGCCATCAATTCGCTTCCGGTTTAATAATTTCATCACCAGTAATAGGTGATTTCTGCGGGCTTATTTTACTTTTACCTGTTGTTGTTCTTTTTCCAGTTGCTCTATCAATTCCTCTACTTCGCTTAGCGCCTCTGCCGGCTGGCTGGCATAATTGAGTTTGCGGAAACGCCACTGGGCAAATGCGGGCTCCTGGAAACGATTTATCAGTTTAAAAAATTTGGGGAAATTGTGTACTTCTTCCAGTAATACGCCGGTGACAATGCCATTATTATCCAGTATCTCGCGAATGGTATATTCCTTATCCCGGGTTATCCAAATCTCAAAATCGCGGCGTATCTCTTCGCTTTTTTCGGGATCTATCTTATCGTTAATGCAAATTACCTTGTCTCCTGGTTTCATATCGTTATAAGCGTTTTAAAATGGTGTTTTGTTTTCGCCATATTAAGTACGATACAAAGTACTGCTTTTTAAATCAAATTTTAAAAGCACCCGGGCTAAATTACAGCGTAATAAAACAATTATAAAGTGTCAAAAGCCGGGCCTTTATTTAACCATTCATTAAGCTGTTAACAACTTTTATTAAATAAGCCGTAACCAATAGTTTCAATTAAGCGTATTAACAGTAGTATTCAAATTTATTTTAATGTTATGGACGCTTTTTACTTTTTCGTAATCCTGGGATCGGCTGCTGTATTTTTAATATTACATTTTGATAAACAACAGCGCCGTAAAGTAAATAAAATACTACATCAAACCAGCGATGTTGAACCATTGCTGCTGATGCAAAGCCTTGGCCAAAAGCTGGATAGGTTAAATAATGCCCTCAATAAAACTGTTGTACCAGTAAATATCGAACAACAACTCGATAAATTTACTTCTGATTATAAATCGGGTCGGATAAGTATTACCACCTACAATAAACATCTTAGCGAATTACTACGCACGGTAGAAGTTCATTAGTTTGTTCGTTCATTGGTTCACTTGTTCATTAGTTCATTGGTCTTTTCTGGCGGGGTTGCAAGATAGATACAAGGCATTCAGCCAAAAAGCCCTTTGTTCACTATACCCGCGTTCCAATGAACCAATAAACTAATGAACCAGTGAACCAATAAACTAATAAACAAATTGTTTATTATTGCAGGCATAATATGTCTGACGAAGCAATCATAAAACGGCTAAAAGTAATTGTACAGGAGCATGGCGGCCAAATGGGCCTGGCCACTGCTATTGGTGTCGACCAGGGTTTTATCAGCAAGGTGGTAAACAAAAAACAGGACATCAGTTATTACCTTATTCGTAAACTTTGTTTTCAGCTTAAATACTCGCCCGAATGGCTCATCCTTGGCACAGGCGAAAAAAAAATCAATAAACCCGAGTCGGCCAAGCTAATTACCGAAATACAAATGATGCGTACCGAAGTAGATATTCTTCAGGCCAGGATGCGCGCTTATGAAATGGAGCTAAAAGAATTGCGCCAACAGCTGCAGGGCAATGATAGAAAAGCGGGTTAATAAGTAAAATTAAAAATATAGTGGCCGGGCTTCGTGAAGATGCCCGGCTTTTTTATTTTATATTCTGTAGTATATAAGATCTCCTAATTAATTTCACATTTGTTCTTTTATCAAATAGAAATCAATGAGTTAGCTTTAAGCTTTGTGCATTCTGCTTTTAGCTTCTACACATTATCAGCAAAATTGCTTTTTGTACTCGGTGGGGCTCAGGCCTTTATATTTTTTGAATATTTTGTTAAGATGGCTTTCGTCGGCAAAATTGAGTTCGTTAACAATTTCGTTTATACGCATATCGCTGTGTAACAACCTCATTTCAATCAGCCTTATTTTATACATCGAAATGTACTGCTGTAATGTATCGCCGGTTTGTTTCTTAAAATAACGGCCCAGGTAGCTTAACGAGATGCCAAAGTGCCGCCCCAGGTTTTCGGCCCTCAGCTTTTTGGGGTCGAATATGTTTTCCTGTATGTAATGCAAAATCTCCAATACCGTTTCGCCGGTGTTTTCCTTAATGTTTTTAGGAAGTTTCAGTGCTATATTGCGGGCAACTATCGTGATAATGGTATTCACTATCTGGGTGATAATGGTATCGCAATAAATTTGTTGATTTGTTTGTTCCTGGATAATGCTTTCAACCAAATTGGCTATCAGCGGCTTATCAACTTTGTTTTTTAAAATACAGCCCGGCCGGTGGCTTGCATTTTGAAGGATATACTCCATCCTTTGTATCATCGCTTTATCTTTTGATGCGCTACCTTGCACGTAGTATTCATTAAACCGCAGGAAAAAGAATTTGGTTACCGTATTTATTTCAAAAGAATGTGTATCCTGTGGGGTTAATAAAAACAAATTACCCTTACGATAATTGAACTTGTTTTTATTGATGAATTGCACGCCCGTGCCGTCTACAATATATATCAGCTCAAAAAAGTTGTTGCTCCTTGTTACTTTGGGAAAATGCTCCAATACCTTAAAATCAACTTCAAACGGACGATATAAATTCTCTTTTTTCATCAATTCAAAAATACAGAATTAGTGAAAAAACTTACAGGAGATGCATGCCAATATCTGTATAAATTTGCATCATCAGAATGAATTTAGATGTACTACGGAAACATTTGAGCTATACAAGTAGAACATTGAGAGATAAAAAATTAACAAAATCATGAAAAAAATAACATTTATGCTGCTGGTAATTTTTGCAGCGACTAACCTGTACGCCCAGGAAAATAAGAAGCCGTTAACCGAAGAGTTAACAGGTACCTGGACGCTTGTATCTGTTGATAACATTTACCCGGATGGCAGCAAGGTGCATCCTTATGGCGATAATCCGCAGGGGCTGCTGATATTTGATGCTCAGGGAAACTACGCCATCCAGATTTATAAAGCATTACGGACGCAGGTTGCATCGGGTGATAAAAATAAGAGTACACCCGAAGAAAATGCGGCAATGGTACAGGGTAGCAACGCGCATTTCGGCAGGTATTCGGTTGATGAAAAAAGCAAAACCATTGTTTTTAACATAGCTCATGCATCGTTCCCTAATTGGGAGGGTACTGTACAAAAGCGCTCATACACCTATACGGGCAGTCAAATTAAATATGTGGTAACGCACACTACCCAGGGCGGGCAGGCTGTTATTGCCGAGGTTGCCTGGCGCAGGCTGTAATAAATGGGTTAAAAACCATTCTTTTTTATTTCGAGCTTCAGGCTGAAGTCAATTCAAGCCTTGCAAATTGATATTATCTTAAACTTTTGCCATGAACTATCAACTATTTGCAATATTTAGCTATAATAGCGGGCGCGTCTTTCGATCCAAATTCGGCGGCTTTGTTCATGTCGGCGCAGGCACCCGCCTTGTCGTTAAGGGCTATTTTGGCCAGGCCACGTTGCAGGTAGGCGCGGGCATGTTTAGGGTTAAGCCGTATGGCCTGGTTACAATCAGCAAGGGCACCGGTGGCATCCTTTAAATTTACTTTGGCTGCGGCACGGTCGGTATAGGTATCTGCGTTGTTTGGGTCGGCTTTTAAGGCCGCGGTAAAATCGTCAGTAACACCCTGTGCATCGCCCAGGTAACTTTTGGCAATACCGCTATGTGCCAGTGCCTTTACATAAGCAGGGTTAATATAAACCGCGTTATGATAATCATCGGCGGCGCCGGTATAATCTTTTAAAATGAGTTTTAAATCGCCCCTGAATAAAAATGTTTCTTCGTTTGAGAATATAGAAACCGCCTTATCAAGATCTTTCATCGCCGCTTTATAGTTGCCCTGTTTGGTTTCTACATAACCCCGGTTTTGATAGGGTAACGCGGCAGCATCAGATGTAGAATCGATTTTTAACGACGTGTTAAAATCGGCCATGGCGCCCGTATAATCCTCCTTACCGGCCTTAACCAACCCGCGTTTAAGCAATATGGCTGTGTTTTTTGGATCTTTGGCCAGGCCGGTATCATAATCGGCCATGGCGCCGGCAATATCGCCCGCAGCTGCTTTGGCCTCGCCACGGTGCAGGTAAAAATTTGAGTTGGCAGGGTTTAAGGCAATGGCTGCTGTAAATAGTTGTAGGCCGTTAGTTGTATATTTATAAAAATCGGTCACCTTGCCCAGGCGCACGTAAGCTTCTTCTTTTTTAGGCGCTATGTTTATTAGTTTTTCAAAATCTTTTACCGCGCCATTTTTATCATTCATTTTATCCTTTTCAATAGCGCGGTTTAAATAGGCGTAGGTGTAATTGGGGTTTACCTGTATGGCTTTTGTATAATCATTTATGGCGGCTGTCATATCGCCAAGATCGCGGTGGGTATCGCCGCGCACCAGGTAGGCTTCGTCGCTTTTGCCGTTAATTGTTATTGCCAAGGCCAGGTCGGCCATTACGCCGGTTGTATCCTTCATGGCCAGTTTTGCTTTGCTGCGGCTTATGTAGCCATTAATATTTTTAGGGTCAATAGCTATCGCGGTATCGGCATCCAGCTTAGCTCCCGAAGCATCACCTGCAGATAGCTTTGCGTATGAACGGCTTTGGTAGGTTTCGGCGGTCTTGTTACCCAGCAAAATCGACTTGTCAAAGTCATCCATAGCAGCGGCATAATTTTTCGTGTTGCTTTCAACAATACCGCGGTAAAGGTATAGCAGCCCAAACCTGGGGTGTTGTTCAATTGATTTATTAAAATAATCAAGTGCACCTTTGTTATCGCCCATTTTGCTTTGGGCATTGGCCAGGTAAAGAAAAACGTTTTTGAGCTCGGGGTTTATAGATGCGGCCATTTTATAATCTTCAATAGCCCCTTTAAAATCCTGCAAATTGGCTTTGGCGTTTGCGCGATATAAGTAGGCCTCGGCGTTTTGAGGGTTCATGCTGATGGCCGTTGTATAATCGGTCACGGCCCCGCTTTGATCGCCTATGCTGGCTTTTGCGCCAGCCCGGTACCCATAAACGGCGCTTTTTTTAGGATTTAATTTAATAGCGATATCATAATCGTCAATGGCAGCAGCATAGTTTCCTTTGTTGTTTTTAGCAAGGCCGCGGTATTCGTAAATTTCGGCCTTATCGGGCGACAGCTGTAACGCTATTGTAAAATCGGCAATGGCGCCGGCATAGTCCTTCAGATTGGATTTTGCGTTGCCGCGATAGAGGAACATTTCGGCTGTTTTTGGTCCTAATGCAATTGCCTTGTTAAAATCGTCGATGGCAGCCTGGTAGTCTTGTATATTACTTTCGGCGTTGGCTTTATAAAAATAAGCGGTTGTAAAATCCGGCTTCAATTCAACGGTTTTGGCGTAATCGGCAATGGCCGATTTAAAATCACGGAGGTTGCCGTTTGCATTTGCGCGATAAAAATAGGCATCGCTGCTTTTATCGTTTAGTTCGATGGCACGGGTGAAATTCTGAACAGCTCCTTTATAATCTTTTTCATTAGCCCTGGCGTTTCCGTTTTGAATATAGGTACCGGCCGTTTGGGCAAATGCAGTAATGGGTAAAAGTAAGAGGAATAGGACTTTTTTCATTTAAGAAATGGCTGCTAATCAAATATCGACAAAAATACCGATATCGGTAGAGCAAAGGCCATACCGAAAGGCAATTCATTAAAATTCATGCTAAAATACCCACGGAAATAAAGTGGGGAGGAAATTTGGGGCATAATAGCCCCATTTATAGCTGTGCAGCGTGGACCGTACCAAATTGATGCCGGTAGTTTTTAAGGACAAAGAGGCTTATTTTGTATTACTCTTCCAATATTTGGCCCCTTTTTTTACCATAACTGATTATAGCAGTACAAATCAGGATGCAAAAAATGAGCCCGATTTCGATACCAATGTGGCTTAAAGGTATGCTGCCAGTGTTTTTTGTCAGTAAAATGCCCGCGTCCGGCAATAGCAACCCGAATAACGGGAAGCAAAAAAACATTCTCAATATTATTAATTTTTCCATAATTATTAACATTTAGTATGATAATACTAAGGTAGTGATTATTTCTTTATGATTTAAATAAAAATTAAAATTTAACTGTAGTACAAATCAAACCAAGGTTTGTTTGCCTGTTGGTTGCATTTTGTATGAAATATTTTTTTGACGGCCAACAAGTACCGTATGCCATTAATTTCATCAGCTTAAAGTATGCTGCCGGTGTTTTGAAAGGTGTTGCCGGTATTTATTTAGCGCGTGGTGTGAAAATTATAATACAGGCGCCTGCTAAAGCTATCATGGCGCCAATTATGTCATACTTGTCGGGCTTAAACCCATCAACCCGCCAGGCCCATATCAGCGCCATTAGTATAAAAATACCACCATAGGCAGCATAAACCCGGCCGAAGCCAGCCGATTGCCATGTTGCCACTATACCGTAGCCCGCCAGTATAATGCCGCCCAGAATACCATACCAAAGTGGTTTATCTTGTTTTAACCATTGCCAGATTAGATAGCCGCCGCCAATTTCGCATAAACCGGCAAGTACGAAAACTACAAGGGAACGCAGGATGTTCATAGTGCAAAATAATAGTTTTTGAATAGGGATTTTGATATTTGGAAAAAAGAAAAATATATTTTTAAATAAGCGAACGCTCACTTATATTTGTTGTATGAGACCGCGCGATGAAAACAAGGAGTTATTGATACGCCAAAAAGCTATAGAAATGATAGTTGAACATGGTGTTGACGGTTTTGGTGTAAATAAACTTGCTAAGGCTGCGGGTGTGTCGCCGGCTACCATTTACATTTATTATAAAGATAAAGACGATTTAATAGTTCAATTGGGTATAGAAGTTGCCGGCAAAATGATGGATTACAGCTTTAAAGATTTTAGCCCGGAAATGGATTTTGCCGAAGGGTTACAAATACAATGGCGCAACCGTATGGCATATTTTATAAACTTCCCTCTCGAGATGGAGTTTATCGAAATTATGCGTTATACCCAGTATTATGAAGAGGCAACTAAAACCATCACAAAAAACTTCGGATCGGTGTTGGGACCGTTTATGCAAAATGCTATCAAAAAGAAACAGCTTGTTTCGCTGCCGTTTGAGGTGTACTGGTCAATTGCTTTTGCACCTTTATATCAACTGATAAAATTCCATTTCCAGGGGCGTACCTATGTAAACAGCACTTTTAAACTCAGCGACGAGTTGATGTTGCAAACGCTTCAATTGGTTTTAAAAGCGCTTAAGCCCTAAAAAATTGATTTGTTAAAAAAGAATATTCAAAAAAAGAAGCTAAATACCTATGAAACTTAACCATATCAACCTGCCTGTTACCGATGTTGCCGCCAGCTGCGCTTTTTTTGAGCAATATTTTGATTTTGAATGTACCAGCAAAAAGGGAGACAACCAGATTGCCATATTGCAGGGAACCGATGGATTTACGCTGGTATTAATGGCCAATAGTTTTAACCGCGGCGGCAATTCTGTATTTCCGGATGCATTTCATATTGGTTTTTTTGTAGATAGCCGGGAAAAGGTGACAGCGATACATAACCGGCTTTCGAAAGATGGGTTTGAAGTAGGGCAGGCCCCGGCCAGTATGCGCGGCGGCTATGGGTTTTATTTTAATGCCCCTGGCAATATACTTACCGAGGTGGCCTGTAATAATATTTAATAAAAAAGCGATTCATCATTTATGACACCAGCATCAGCCTATAAGAACCCACACCATGTAATGTTGTTTTTTGAAGAAAACCAGGTTAATGATACCTGCATGGCCGAGCGCATTATTTATTATCAGCGCCTTAAAAACGCCGGGAAAGTTTTGCTCAGCGGCAACTTTTGGAACCAGGCGCGTAATTTTGTGATTGTACATGTAGCATCTGACATGGAATTAGAGCAAATTATTGATAATGACCCGGCGGTAAAGCAAAATATTTTAAAGCTGGTGCGGGCCATGCCTTTTTAATCTATCCTGGCACCCCGTTAAAACACCTATTGTGCTATGGGTTAAAACACGGGGTAATTACACTTGCATATGAACGCTGCCGGTGATAGTTTTGGTAAACTATACAATGGAGTCATTTGAATTAAAAGTTGATCAAAGAACCTATAAGGTTATACAGTCAGCTATAGGAAAAACCACAGTTTTTAGCGTCTTTAACCACTCTTCATTTCATACCATAACTAAGGTTGGCGCCGATTGCTGGGAGGTGGTTGAGCATCGCTTTGGCAATCATAAAATTCCCCTGCAAATAATAGGCAAACGTATCGACGATTATTTTGGTTTATAGTTAATATTGTGCTTTAATAACCCTTTTTTGGTAATTTGGAGATGATTAATTAACTATAATTAAAAATATATTTTCCTTTTACTTATGATAATTGATTTTTATTGAAAAAGTTGTATCTTGTAACTAAGATACTAACCTGTAAACCTATATTTAATATCCCATGCCTGGTTGCGCGGAAAGCCAGGCATTTTTATTTGGTGTATTCGTGTTTGCACGTAAATTCCCCGGTTATAAAACCGTAAAACCCGCATGGTAAATCCGTAATATTCCTGATTGTTTTAACATACAGATAGGATACTTTTGAACAATAAGTTATGTAATCAGGGACAATAGCTTAGGGGCAGCCGCCAGCAGTAATGCAGCGGCTGTTTTTTTGTTTTATATTTTAGCGATTGTACCAGATTTCACCGGTTTGATGCATGGCTACTTTAAATCTTAGTATGCAGGCGTCTGTTCATTTTAAATAAAATGATTAGTTTTATGGTAGTAAACCAACACATCAACCATGACTATCCGCAGTATGTCGAAACTTGCTGTACAGGCAACTGTGCTTTGTATATTTTGCCTTGGTTTTTATGCGGCACACGCGCAAAAGAACAAGCCTTTTAAAGTAATAGCTTTTTATACCGGCCGTAACGATAAGGCACACATCAGTTTTATGCACGAGGCCAATAAACGTTTCCCCAAAATGGGTAAAAAATACAATTTCACTTACGACTCTACCAACAATTGGAGTAATATGAACGCCGCTTTCCTGGCCAAATACCAGGTAGTGCTGTTTTTAGATACCCGGCCGGATGATCCTGCCCAACGTGCTGCGTTTGAACAATATATGAAAAACGGCGGCGGCTGGATGGGGTTTCATTTCTCGGCCTTTGCGCTTACACCATCAGATTATCCTCAAAACTGGAACTGGTATCACAATGAGTTCCTGGGATCTGGGCAGTATGCAAGCAATACATGGCACCCTACACCCGCTATTTTAAGGGTTGAGGATACCAAACACCCGGTAACCAAAGGCATACCGGTAACTTTTAAAACACAACCCAACGAGTGGTATCGCTGGGAGCATGATTTGCGTAAAAATCCGGATATCGATATTTTATTATCCGTGGATTCAACCAGTTTCCCGCTGGGTAACGGCCCTAAACCATATGAGATTTGGCACAGCGGCTATTATCCTGTTGTATGGACAAACAAAAAATACCGCATGGTTTACTTCAATATGGGCCATAATGATATGGACTATGACGGGGGCACCGACCGAACCTTATCTTACACATTTGATAACGATACACAAAACCAGTTGCTTATTAATAGTTTGTTGTGGCTGGGTCGAGGGAAGTAGCTTCTCGGTCTCCTAAAGAGGAAGTTTAACCTTTTCAGGACGCTGATCACAGCAGCACTTTTATTACATTCGCTTTCTGAACATGCTACCCACTTCATGAAAAAACTAAAACTATTGCACCGCCACATCCTCGCTTTAGAAAATAAAGAAGATGTTAATTTAACCGATATGCTTTGGCAGCTCATCTGCTATTCGCCCAAAATGTCGCCAAGGTTACAGCAACAGCAATTGTTAGATGAAGCCCAAAAGTTTACGTTGCCGGTTGATGATCCGCATTTTGCAAAATCGGTATTAAACTTTAATGGTTTTATTTGGGGCAACGGTAGTAAAAAGGTTTTGATAACCCATGGCTGGGGTTCAAAGGCCATTGATTTTGATGAGGTGATAGCCGGGTTAAAAGCAATTGACGATATCCAGATTATTGCCTTTGATGCGCCGGGCAATGGCAGTTCGGAAGGGGAACTATCCAACCTGATATTATTTGCAAAAGCTGCCGAGGCGGTTATCAGCCGATATGGCGCACCGGATGTTATGATAGGCCATTCGTTGGGAGCCATGGCCAACGTTATAGCCATAAACGAAACTAATATTAAACCGGCCTTACAGATCAGCATTGCCCCGTTAATTAAACTAAAAGAAAACTTTAAAGCCACCATGAATGCCGCCGAAGTACCGGTATCGGCGCAGGAAAAGTTTTTTGAAAGTTTCAGGGAACTTTTTGAACTGGATGCCTCTTACTTTGATATCAACACCAAGCACATAACGGGGGCGCTAAAGCACTGGCTGGCTTTTGATAAGGAAGATAAAGTATCGCCATATGATTATCTGCAGGAGTTTTTGACCTTTAACCCGGATATTGTTACGCACGAATATTTGGGACTTGGGCACGAAAGGATTGTTAAAGATGCCGGGGTTGTGGCGGATATTGTTGAATTGGTGACAGGGATTTAAAATAGGTGAAAGAGATTTGAAAATATGTTTTTGCGAGGAACTATCAGGTAAAACCTGAAAAAAATGGTTATGACGTGCAAGGGATATAGTTAAACAAATATTCAAAACTACCGTCATTGCGAGGCACGAAGCAATCCCCTACATGCTAAATCCCACATTGTTCGGGATTGCTTCGTGTCTCGCAATGACGGATATTTGATATTGATAGTCAATAGCTTACAATTGCGTCATTATAAGTAAGCAACGACATATGGAGTGTTAAGCAACTTCATTTTGTACCCCCGAATAATATTTTAATTCAATCAAATCATGTGGCAGTGTTTTGCTATTCCAGCATGAATGGATAGCCAAAGCCGTGCCAACAGCCGTAGCCTGGGCCATTGATGCGGCGTAAACCTCCAGTTGGGGGTAGGCCAGCGCCAGCAGGTGCATGAATACGCTGTTTTTACTAAAACCGCCATCTACAAAAATCCTTTGCACTTTACAGTCTTGCAGTACGTAGTTAGTTGATATGCTTTGCTGATTAACAATATCTATCATCAATTGGTAATAGGCTTCAATATCATCAGCAAAATCATTTAAATCCCGCTGTTCAAAAACCGACTTTTGCAGTTCACCATCCTGTTTGCTGCTCTTTAACGCGCTGCTGCGTAGGTGTAGCTTTGCGGCAATAGCCGCATCGTAATTAATGGTACGGTAAATAATAACATCACGGTTAAAGTGATCTGCTATTCGTTTTACCTGTTGTTCATATTCGTACCCTGTAAACAGGCGCGATGCTTTTACCGGGCTGCCTTTGTATTGCAGGTAGTTAAGGCAGTCGTTTTTTAGCTCATCAGCCGTAAGGGGTGTTTGGTTAAATGGGTTTAAACTAATAGACCATGTGCCGGTTGATATGAGCACAAAGGGCATGTTAAAACTTACCAGGTAGGGGATAAGCGCCGCCGAGCTATCATGCAGGCCAACTCCCACACAAAAAGTAGTGCCCGGAAATACCGATGGTAAAACACTATCGGCAGGCTTTAGCGGGGCCATTTTAGGCAGTATGGCCTCATTATTTACCCATGTGTGGTAGTCATTTGCAGCAAAATCCCAAAGGGCAGTATGGCAGCCTATGCTGGTTAAATCGGAAACCATTTGGCCGCTTAACAGGTAGCTCATGTATTGGGGCAGGTGCAGGGCGTATTTAAGTTTTTCAAAAACCTCTGGCTGCTGGTATTTAAGCCTGTACAATTGCAAACCCGAGTTGAGGTTGCCCAAAACCGGCGAGGCAGTTTCACGCGCAAACCGGGCTTCATCGTCATAGGTTTGGTAAAACTGCCTGCTCAACTCTGGCGGATATGGTTTAAGGTAATTATACAATGGGGTTAGCGGCGTGCCATCTTCATCTACATAAACAAAGCTTGCGCCGTAGGTAGAGAAGTTAACCGCTTTCAAATCAAATTTTTTATGCTTGAAAATCTCGCGCAGCGAATCAAATACTGATAGGCGCAGGCTATCGAGATTTTCGCATGGGTCGCCATCTTCGTCGTGGGTTTCGGTGAAGCGGGCTGTGCGTTCAAAAACTATCTTGTAGTTCTCATCGAACAGGAACAGCTTCTTGTTGGTTTTACCCACATCAAAAACAGCTATAACAGGTATTTGCGCCATATTATAATCCGGTTGATACAGCTTTTGCTCCGCGTTCTTTAATCAATTGGCTACGTACCGCCTGTGTCCTGTACAGGGCAAGAGGATCCAATGCTCCGCCGGCGTGTAAACGTGCCTCGGCTAATAGCGATCGTACATCAGTACGGTAAGCATGCTGCAATATTTCCTGCGCTTTAACTACATCATTATCTTGCTGGGCTTGTTTTAGCGCAGTTACATCAACTAATAAGGCCTGTGCGTAGGCAATTTTAATAGCCTCTACCGATTGGATCAGATCCTCAATAGGGTCTTTCACGTTATGCGATGCATCAATCATCCAGCCAATGGCGGTCGCGTGGTTCATGCCGCGGGCATCCATACCCTCTACCAGTTCATTAAATATCAGGAACAACTGGTACGGGTTAATGCTGCCGACGGTAAGGTCATCGTCGCCATATTTAGAGTCGTTAAAGTGGAAACCGGCCAGCTTACCTTCCATCAGCAATAAAGAAACAATTTGCTCAATATTGGTGCTGCCCAAATGGTGCCCCAAATCGACCAGGGTTTGTGCCTTATCGCCTAATTTGGACGACAGCAGGTAGGATTGGCCCCAATCGCCAATAGTTGTCGAATAAAAATTCGGCTCGTAAGGTTTATATTCCACCCAAACTTTCCAATCGGCAGGTAGGGCCTCGTAAATTTCCTGTAGGCTTTCCAGCGTACGCTCAAAAGCGCCACGCATGTTTAGTTGCCCCGGGAAATTTGATCCGTCGGATAACCAAACCGATAATGCTGTTGAATCCAGCTCGACACCGTACTTTATAACTTCGATATTGTGGGCAATAGCCTGCTTGCGCACAGCTTTATCCACGTGGTGCAATGAGCCATATTTATAACTCAACTCCTGTGTTGCCTGGTCCTGAAAGGTGTTGGAGTTTACGGCATCAAAATGCAGCCCCAATTGTGCGGCGTGCGCTTTTATAGCATCGGCATTTTTGGGGATATCCCATGGGATGTGCAGCGAAATGGAATTACTGCTGCGGTTTAATGCATGAATTAAACCCACATCTTCAATTTTTTCTTCCAGGCTGCGTGGTTCGCCACCGCCAGAGAAACGACCAAAACGTGTGCCGCCGGTACCTAAAGCCCAACTTGGTATGGCGATATTAAAATCACCTAATTTTTTCAGGATGGTGTCCAACCCTTTTATATCTTCAGCAACAAAATTAAACTTACGCTGGTGCGCGGCTTGTTGCTGATGGTTAGTTTCTTCGATTATGCTCTTCTCTAATTGCATTATTTATCGGTTATAATTTTCTTCTCTTGTAAACTAAACTATGTCATTGCGAGGAGGAACGACGAAGCAACCTCGTAGCCATACATGTGCCGATTGCATGGCCGGAATGCATTTGGCGACGAGGTTGCCACGCTATCGCTCGCAATGATATAGTCCTCTAAAGACCATGAACCATGATCTATGAACCATTTGCTTAACGAACAAACGCCATTGCCACCCCACCATCAACATTCAACACGTTGCCGGTTGATTTGTTGAGCAGGCCGCCGGTAAAGGCGAAGCAGGCGTTGGCAATATCTGCTGGTAAAATCACCTCGTTTAATAAAGTGCGTTTGGCGTAGTAGGCTGGCAGTTCGGCTACGGTGATACCGTAAGCTTTTGCACGTCCCTCGGCCCAGCCGCCAGCCCAGATGTTACTATCGCTGATAACCGCGTCCGGGTTAACTACGTTTACGCGGATGTGATCGGCACCTAACTCGGCGGCGTTTAAGCGGCTCAGGTGTAGTTGCGCAGCCTTGGCAGAGCCATAGCCCGCGTTGTTCGGTCCGCTAACTAAGGCGTTTTTGCTTACAATATTGATGATATCGCCACCGATAGCTTGCTTTTTCATGATGGCCACGGCCGCCTGCGTAATAAAGAACTGGCCTTTTACCAAAACATCATACAACAAGTCCCAATCTTTTTCGGTATGATCGCCAATGGATTTGGAGATGGATAAACCTGCGTTGTTAATCACAATATCCACCCCGCCAAAAGCCAGGGCAGCAACTGCTAAAGCCGAGTCAATTTGTTCGCTGTTGGTAACGTCAAGTACAGCAGTGGCATACGAGTCTTTGCCGTACAGTTTTTTAAATTCTTCGCCTGCGCTTTCCAAACGTTCCGCATTCATGTCGTTCAGGATCACAACGGCACCTTCATCAACAAACTTTTTGGCGATGGCTTTGCCTATGCCGCCGGCGCTGCCGGTTATTAAGGCAATTTTGCCCGATAAAGCCTTTGGTTTTGGCATGCGTTGTAGCTTGGCTTCTTCCAATAACCAGTATTCAATGTCAAATGCTTCCTGGCGCGGCAGCGATGTATATTCTGATATAGCCTCGGCACCCTTCATTACATTGATGGCGTTGGTATAAAACTCTGCTGCAACACGGGCGGTTTGTTTATCTTTTGAAAAGGAGAATAAGCCAACACCCGGATAAAGGATAATTACCGGGTTGGTATCCCTGATGGCCGGGCTGTTGTCGTGCTTGCAGGTATTATAATAATTGGTATACATTTGGCGGTAGGCCTCAAACGCCGGCGTCAGGCGTTCCTGTAAAGCTTTAACGTCGCTCAAATCTTCGCCGGGTGTAAGATCCAATACCAGCGGGCTAATCTTTGTACGCAAAAAGTGATCAGGACAACTGGTTCCTAACGGCGCCAAACGGTCAAGATCATTGGAGTTGATAAACTCCAGCACGCGGGCATCATCTGTAAAATGCCCAACCATATGGCGCTCGCTTGAGCAAAAACCGCGCAGGATAGGGGCAATAGCGGCAGCCTGTTTTTTACGGCCGGTTTCGTCAAGGCTTTCAATTTTTTGACCACCAAAAACAGGGGCTTTTTTGCCATAGTTTTCTTCCTGGTATTCGGCACAACGCTCAATTACTTCTAATGTGTTCACATAGCTTTCATAAGCCGTATCGCCCCAGGTAAACAAACCGTGCGAACCTAACATAATGCCACGGATGCCTGGGTTTTCGTCAAGACATTGCTTCAATTGCAAGCCCAGCTCAAAGCCCGGTTTTTTCCACTCTACCCAGCCTATGGTACCTCCAAAAAGCTCTTGTGTTATTTTTTTACCATCTTTTGCTGCAGCGATAGCGATGGCTGCATCAGGGTGCAGGTGATCGATATGTTTGAAAGGTAAAAAGCCGTGTAAAGGAGTGTCAATAGAGGGAGCTTTTGATGCCAGATCGTAAATACAATGATTAAACAACTCAACCATTTCGTCCTCATGTTCTACACCGCGGTAAACATTTTTAAGGCTGCGCAGCCGGTCGATATATAGGGCCGCCAAACCGCTTTTTTTCAACGTGCCAATGTCGCCGCCTGATCCTTTAATCCACATTACTTCAACATCACTGCCGGTTAAAGGGTCTTTGGAGATTACTTTGCACGAAGTGTTGCCCCCGCCATAGTTAGTTAACCGCAAATCGGCACCTAATAAGTTTGATCGGTATATTAATAATGCTACCTCGTCGCCGGCGAGCCCGGCTGCTTTGGCATCATCCCACAGGTAGCTTACGTGCTTAAATTGTGTTGTTTTGACAGACATATGTATTTAATTATTGAATTGTTGAATTATTGAGTTAGTGATTTATTGAATTAGTGAGTTAGTGATTTATTGAATTAGTGAGTTAGTGAATGTTTACTGTTTAACAATTATTGATAAAGCCGCGTTGCCGTTCAACTCACTAATTCACTAACTCACTAATTCAGTCATTATTTTAACGAGTTACCGTAGCCTACCACAAGCACAGATAATATAATTACCGCTATGCCGGCTATAACCGTAGTAAAGGCTTTTTTGCTAACGCCTTTCCATTCTTTTAGCACCAGGCCCCAGGTGTTGGCTATCAGGATAATGAAGGCCATGTGTAAAATCCATGAACTGGCTCCGTTGCCCATTTTGCTTTCGCCCATACCGTAAAAAAAGAACTGTAAAAACCAGGTGGTGCCGGCCAGTGCAGCAAAAAGGTAGTTTTTAAGCAGCGGCGTTTTTTTATCGGTATAATTACCAAACGTTTTGTTGCGGGCGTTTAGCACCATGCACCAGATAAAGTTGGTGGTTAAACCACCCCATAATATAATAATGTACGTTACATTGTTTTGGTACAGAAAGTTACCTTGCCCGGGATGCCCGGCCTGCCAAAGGTGGTTTGCGGTATCGGCCATTGATTTACCCGCTTCGATGCCAAAGTTAAAGCAAGCGCTTAACACCCCCGATACTACAGCTACCAGGATACCCAGCCCAAAACGGTAGTCTTTGTTTTCGTTGGCGATGGTTTTATCGGACGATAGCTCTTTCTCCTTCATCATGCCGGCTTTACCGCATATAATTATACCTGCAACGCATAGCAATATGCCTAATAATACAAACTGCCCCCATTGGTTATGCAACATCATGCTAAACGTATCCTTACCCTCTTTTGGAACCAGGTCATAATATACCGATGGTATTAAAGCGCCGAATACCGAACAAAGGCCCAATATAATAGTACTGCCCAGTGATACCCCAAGGTATCGTACACCTAAACCATAGGTGAGCCCTCCAATGCCCCATAGTAAGCCCATTATGTAAGTCCACCCGATAACGGATGTGCTGGTATGGCTAATGATATTGGCAAAGCCAGGTATGGTTAGCCATGCAGCCAGCGGCGGAACTATAAACCAGGAAAAAATGCCACCTACTATCCAGTAGCTTTCCCAGGCCCAGCCCTTAATTTTTTTGTAGGGAATATAAAAACTCCCCGAAGCGAACCCGCCGATAAAATGGAAAAAGACTCCAAAAATAATTTGCATACTCTTAACTGGTTTAAATTGGTAAAGCTAATGTAGGCAATAGTAATCCGGGAACTGTCATGGACTGTCATGAGTTAGGCGGGGCGGCAATGTAGAGGATTTTCGCGCAAAGACGCAGAGACGCAAAGTGATTTGCTTGTTTTATCTTAGCGTCCTGGCATCTTGGCGCGAAATCAATTTTTTAATGCTTTCCTCAATGAAGTTGGGAGAATGGTATTGACTTAAGAACGTGCAAACCGTATAAGCGGTTCAATATCACCTTTATCGGCGGCTCTTATAGCGGTCAGGTAAAATTTTCTGCTCTGGTCTGCTTTTATTAGGTTTGAACTTCCCCATGAATACACCGGCAACTTAAAAAGGTGTTCAATTATAATATCGCCTAATAATCTGGAATGTCTGCCGTTGCCGTTTGCAAAACAGTGAATGCTAACTATTCGATGTTTAAAACGGATTGCTATTTCGTTTGGTGGATAAATTGCTTTATCTACCCAGAATCTTGTGTCATCTAATAGATTTCTAAGCTCTATGCCTACTTTAAAGTAATCCACTCCCAGGTTTTTATTTGTGTTTCTGAATTTACCTGCCCATGACCAGGTGTCACCAAACATACGGTAATGAAGTTCTTTAATAAACCCCTCCGTTAACACTTTATCCGATTTGAATTTCCGTATTAAGGTCCACTCTACAGCTTTTTGAATGTTCAATTGTTCAAACTCATCCAGTTCTGCTCGTGTAGTGATGGTAGCAATGAGCAAACCCTCTTTTTCCTCTTCGTCCAAAGGAGTTTGCCCATCCTCGTATTCGAAATTTATTCCCATAAATATTTGGGCAACTCTGCTTTGATTTCTTCTGCTTTCTCGTTTATAGCTTTCTCTATCCTTTCTCCCGAATTTTCCTGGTCTTCCAATTTCATTGAATTAGATGTTCGCAACACAATCTTTTGGGCAAGCTCCTTAGCTCGTTTTTCAATCATTAATTCGATAGAACCATCCTTGGGTATTATCCCATATACAAATTTCATGTCTAAAGCATTAGCAGCTTCCTGCAGGCGGTTTAAACTTATAGTGCCCAGGGCTTCCCGCATTTCCAGGTCATTTGCGCTTTGTGCCGTAATATTTAAACGATTGCCTAATTGTTGTAAAGTCATTTTAAGAGATACCCGCACAGCATTTAACCAGCCTTTTGACGGTATAATAACATTCTCAACTGATTTAAAAACGGTAAGTTTTTTATCCATTTGTTCAATAATCAATTGTTGTTTTCTGTTTTTCATACGCTTTGTCGCTTTACTATCAAACAAAGTTAAGGCTATAGTCTGAAATAAACAAGATTATTTCAGACTATAGCCTTAAAAAATAAATTATTTATCAGTCTTGAGACTGATATTTTTAAAATCGATTTTTATCGTTTATTAAACGGCTTCTCAAAAAAGTCATCAACCAGTTTGTTAAACTCGTCTTTATGTTCAACAAGCGTTGGGTGGCCGGAGTTGGGTACAATCCATAAATAGGATTTAGGGATATTTTGAGAAATAATTACCGTATGCTCAACGGGGATAAGGTCGTGGTCGCCGCCTATAATAAGCGATGGGCACTTGATTTTGTGTAGTTCGGTTAATTTGATGTGCGGTTGGTTATAATCCAGCATGAATATTTTCCAGTCGTTTTTTTCTTTAGCAGTTTTCCAAACCTCATTTTTATGTGCCGCGTAGTTTTTCTGCATATCTTTCCACAAGCTGGGTATTAACCCGGTTGAGTCGGGCCAAAGGTTTGCACCTGTCGACGCCAGTTTTATAACTTTATCCGGATGGCGCATAGCCAGTTCCAGCGCATTAATGCCCCCGTCGCTCCAGCCAACCACGTAAGCCGAATCGATATGCATTGCATCCAGCAGGGCGGCAAAATCATCGGCCATCTGTTCAAAGCTCAGTGAATCGGCTGCATCGGTTGATTTTCCGTGCGCCCGGCTATCTACCGCTATAACTTTATATTTTTTTGCAAAATATGGGATGTTGTTTTTGAAGGCGCTTATTTTATCGCCGTTGCCATGTATCATTAGCAAGGGTTTGCCGCTGCCATACGTTTCGGTGTACAGCTTAATGCCACGTATGTTGTAATATTTGCCCACCAATGCATTGTCGCCATAAGGTATTTGTTTTTCCTGGCTATAACTGGTTTGTACAAGAAAGATGAAAACGAACAAGGCAAACAACAATTTTTTAAATGGCATATATCAAATGGTAATTAGTAAAACATAAATATAAAAATTAAACATGATATCTATTGCATCCCTTGTCGCTTTGTGATTTTGGCATTTTTTGAACCCAAATAACGTTAAAATGTTAACTAATACTACCTTTGCGGAATTTAATTAAACATACATTTAAACTAAGTACGCCAAACAATATCTTAATTATGGCATTTATAGTTAAAATATTTAAAGTACCTATATACAAAATTCTTCATGTTTTCCATCTACCTAAAAAGTACGCGTATACTTGTATTTGCTTGTTTTTTCTTCGGTTTACTTTCTGTTAAAAGTTTATACGGACAAGAAGGCGGCGCATCAAAGCCGGTTACAAATCACTTCAAGTTTAAAACGGTTATCATCGATGCCGGCCATGGCGGTAAGGATCCAGGCGCGCACGGCGCTACTTCAAAAGAAAAAGATATAGCGCTTAGCATAGCCAAAAAACTGCGCGATTTGGTAAATAACGAAATGCCCGGTGTTAAAACCCTCATGACCCGTAGTACGGATACCTTTATCGAACTGCATAAACGCACCGAAATAGCCAACAGCAACCACGGTAACCTGTTTATTTCTATCCATTGTAATTCATCGCCCCAAAAAAGAGCTAAAGAGCACGGTACCCTGGTATTGGTTTATGGTTTTCACCGCAGCCAGGAACAGCGTGAGGCATTGCGCGAGAACGCTTCCATTTTTATTGAAGATGACTACAAGAACAAATATAATGGGTACGGCGAAGATAATGTGGTGAATACCATTGTGCTGAACGCTTTTCAGCAAAAGTACCGTAAGCAAAGTATTCATTTTGGCGATATGATTATTCACCAGATTAAAAAAGCGGATGGCCGCCATACCTTTGGCGTAAAAGAACAGGGTGTACTGGTACTGGCCCAAAGCGGTATGCCGGCGGTGCTGGTTGAAACAGGCTTTATCAATAACCCGGCCGACGAAGAATACCTGAACTCAAAAGACGGACAGTTCACAATCGCTACATCGATTTTAAGGGCACTTAAGGAGTACAGGGATAGTTTGGAGGGAAGGTAACTTTGTCGAACAAAATCAAATTAAACGCCGGTTATAATCTTATATTATCGCGAAAAATATTTATTTAACGTGAGTTCGGGATAAGAAAAGTGTATAAAAAGAGAGCAAAGGGCATGGTTTTTGTTTATAAATAGTTGACAATCAATTTATTAACTA
>NZ_FODR01000010.1 GCF_900110415.1 Mucilaginibacter sp. OK283 | reverse complement strand
GTTGTGAGTTGTGAGTTGTGAGTTGTGAGTTGTGAGTTGTGAGTTGTGAGTTGTGAGTTGTGAGTTGTGAGTTGTGAGTTGTGAGTTGTGAGTTGTTTAAGAATTTTCAAACACCGTGTTTGTTTTAATTATTTTCAATTAAAACAAACACCAATGACAAGCGAAGCGACAATGACCAATGACAGCGAAGCGAATGACCAATGACAAGCGAAGCGACAATGACCAGTAAAAATAATTGGCACCTAAATTGCATACCAACTGCTAAACGAAAAGATTATGTGCCGGCTTTTGATAATTGATGATAACCCTATTGAACACCTGATTTTACAGCGGATGATTGACTCCGGCAACCTCTTTCAACATGTTTCACATAGCTCGGATGCCCGGGTGCAAATTGAATCGCTTAGAGAAAACAGCAGTTTTAACGATAAGCTTCCCGATTTGATATTTTTAGATCTTCATATGCCCGATTTTAACGGATGGGAATTTCTGAAACATTTTAAGGAGTTAATTCCACTGTTTAACAAAACGGTTGATGTGTACATCGTATCATCGTCAATTGATCCCAGGGACTTTTCAAGATCAAAAAATTATCCGTTCGTCAAATCCTTTGTTTCAAAACCTTTTAGTAAACAAACTTTAAACGATACCTATTTAAGGTACTCCGCAGCGTAACACAGCAACGCATCTAATTGGGTTAACATAACTTAACATATTTCAAAAATATTTTTTTATAAATATTTAATAATCAATGCTTTATATTTTAACATGGTTAACACTAAACTAATCACGAAATTTAGGCGCATCCAATATTTGTGTCTGTTATTGGCCAATACAAGTCCCTTTGGTACCTGGATGATTTAACCAGTATCAGGCAATAAAAACAAGGTAGCTTTTGGTGCTTATATCTTCCCCGCGCAATAAGCTTATTCCCTTAGCTATTATTAATTAACAGCTTATCGCCGTCAACTATTTAGATGCGTTTGACCAGAGCGGCGTAAGCACTTTCATCATCAGAACACGTTATTTATTCACTCCGCTCAACTTAACCCTAATAATCCTGTGTTTTTTTCCACCATTTTTCTATCGCCGATAGTATCTCATCCACTTTTATAGGTTTACTCAGGTAATCATCCATGCCGGCGGCAAGGCATGCCCCACGGTCTTCGGGCATGGCATTGGCCGTCATTGCCACTATAACAGGTTGATGAACATTTCCCAGCCTGATTCGCCTGGTGGCCTCCAGCCCATCCATCTCGGGCATCTGAACGTCCATAAAAATCAGCCCATATTTTTTGCGGGTAAGCGAATCCAAAGCTGCCAGCCCATTTGGTGCCACATCAGGCACATAACCCATTTTTGTGAGGACCCGCATGGCCAATTTCTGATTAATCAGGTTATCTTCTGCTATCAGGATATCTATAGGATATTGTCTGGCAAATTCTTCAGTGAACAGGTTTCCGCGCACATGGGGTTCGTGGGCCACATCAACCTTTTTTAACTGGCTAATAATAGCGCTATAGAGCACATGATATTTAACAGGTTTGGCTATTACGGCGTTAAAAAGACCAGGTTCTTTTTTATTTTGCTCGTGACTTGCAGGCCCAAGCAAAATCACGCGCACAGCGGGGTAGCTGGCCCGTATATGCCTTGCCATCTGAAAGCCATCCATTTCGGGCATATTAAAATCGGCCAACACCAGGTCAATCTTATCATTCACAGCCAATATTTCCAGGGCTTCGCTCCCCGACGCTATCGCCGTTGCAGCAAATTCCCATTGTGCAAGTTGCGCCTGCAATACCCCGCGGCTTGCTTCATTATCATCAACAATCAATATATTTTTTCCTTGCAAGCTGGTGTGGCTTTCCATATGTTCGGCCATACCGCTTTGATGCCCTTTTGCCGATTTAATATGGAAGCAAAAAGTAGTACCTTTCCCAAATTCGCTTTCAACTTTAATTTCGCCGCCCATCAATTCAATCAGCCGTTTGCTAATGGTAAGGCCCAGCCCGCTCCCACCGTATTTGCGGGTTGTACCCGAGTCGACCTGCGAAAAAGCCTGAAAAAGCTTGTCTAATTTTTCGGCTGGTATTCCAATCCCGGTATCGCGCACGCTAAACGATAAAGCAAAATCCTGGTTGTGCCCGGGCAGCATACTTACATTAATAACAATCTCGCCCTGTACGGTAAACTTAACGGCATTGCTCACCAGGTTTAGCAGTACTTGCCGCAGGCGCAGTTCGTCGCCAAAAACAATAGCCGGAACATCGGGTGCAATCTGGTAAAGCAACTCAAGGTTGGGTTTAAGCGCACCGCCTGCAAATACATCCAGGGTACCCTCAATACAGTTCCTCAGGTCGAAATCGTTTTCATCCAGCTCCATTTTCCCGGATTCTATTTTCGAAAAATCCAGAATATCGTTAATTACGGATAACAGCGCATCGCCACAATTTTTAATGGTTTCGGTATACTCTTCCTGCTCGGGGGTAAGTTGCGTACCAGATAAAAGCATGGCCATGCCTACTACACCGTTCATGGGAGTGCGTATTTCGTGACTCATGGTAGCCATAAAAAGGCTTTTAGCAGCGTTAGCCTGCTCGGCCTCCATGCGTGCTTTATGCTCATCAATCGTCATTTTGGCCAACAGCTCGGTACGTTCCTGTACCTGCCGCTCCAACACCAGTTGCCGTAGTTTAATAGATCTTAACCGGTACCTGAAAAGCCCGTAAATGGCGGAAGCCAAAAACATAACGGCAAACAATTTAAACCACCATGTTAACCAAAATGGCGGTACAATAGTAATTTTAAGTGCGGTTGCCACCGGCGACCATTGCCCGGCGCTATTCTGGTACTTTATTTTAAAATAGTATTCGCCGGCGGGCAGGTTGGTGTAGGAGGCAGTATTCCTGCTCCCGACTTCACTCCACTGGGTATCATAATTCTGCAGGATAAAGGCGTATTTTTTCCTGTCGGCAGAAGCAAAGTCGAGGGCAGCATATTCCATCGAGATATCAGATTGCCGGTAGGATAGGGTAATACTCCTGGTATCAGCTATATCCTGCTTCGGCGCGTTTGGATCATCAGCGCCTATTACGGTGTTTATTGGTTTATTAAAAATAAGCAATGACGTTACTACCACCGGCGAAAATGGTGCAGGCCGGGCTATCCGTGCCGGGTAAAAAGCATTAAAGCCGTTGATACCCCCGAAAAAAATCTCGCCACTGTTTGTCTTTAAAGCCGAATGCGGTTTAAAGTCATCGCCCTGCAAGCCATCTTCGGTAGTATAATTTTTAAACAACCGGGCAACCGGGTTGTACATCGATATGCCGTTATTGGTACTTACCCAAAAATTACCGGCGCCGTCCTCTTTTATTGCATAAATAATATCGCTGGCCAGGCCATCTTTTTTGGTAAAAACCGTAAAATGCTTAGTAACCGGGTCAAACAAATTAAGGCCGCTAATAGTGCAAAGCCATAATTTACCCTTGCTATCTAAAAAAACATCCGTGACCGTGTTACCGCTCAGGCTGTTTTGGCCATCATGGTGCCTGAAATGGGTAAAAACGCCTGTTTTATTATCTAACATATCAAGGCCGTTATCATATGTGCCAATCCATAAGTTGCCGTCACGGTCTTCGCACAAATCATAAATGCGGTTGCTGCTGATGCTTTGCGGGTTATGCGCATCGTACCTGAAATGTTTAAACTTACCGGTTTTACGGTCATAAAAATCAAGCCCGTCATTAAATGTCCCCAGCCATGTGTTTTGATCTTTGGTATGTAGTATGGCGTAAATGTTATTTCCGCCTGGCCCATCCGGTTTAGCGGGGGTTACTTTAAAATTTTTGAATATGCCCGTTTTGGGATTAAATATACTGAATCCATCGCCCCAGGTGCCAATCCATAGGTTTCCATCGGGGTGTTGGGTTGTAGTTAGCACATAATTGCCGGTAATACCGTTTTTACCGGCCGGAGGCTGTTTATAATGCCTGAAAGATCCGGTTGACCGGTTAAACAGGTCAAGACCGCCGCCATCGGTACCTACCCATATATTTTTATCACGATCTTCGAACAAGTCAAGCACAAAATTGCTCGAGAGGCTTAATGGTGAAGAATTGTGATGATAAAGTGCAAAGCTCGAAGTTGCCTTTTTATAAAGATTTATTCCGCCACCAAAAGCGCCCAGCCACATATTGCCGTTTTTATCTTTACAGATGGCATTAATGGAGATACCGTTTATACTGTTATTGTCAATATCGTCATGCTGGTAGTTATAAAGATTACCGGAAGCATCCAGCAAACTAAGCCCACCATGCTCGGCCCCTATCCAAATATTGCCGTTATCATCCTGGCCCAGGCTATTGACCGTGTTAATCGAAGTGCTATTGCCCAGGCTATCTTTATTTTTTATATGCCTAAGGGTATGTTTTGCGGGGTTAAATACAAAAACCCCTTCGGATATAGTACCAAGGTACAAGTTGCCGGTTCTATCTTCATAGATGCAGAAGATATGATCGCCTGAGGTGCCTGCATCAGTATTTGAATATTTAAATCTTGAAAAGTTATTACTTGCCGGCCGGTAAAGGTTTAACCCGCCAGCCGTTCCTACCCAAAGGTTGTGGTGCGAGTCGGTAAAAACTGTATATACATTGTTATTGCTCAGGCTATTACTATCCACGTCGGAATGTGTGTAATGCCTGAACTTATTTGAATGTACGTCGAGGTAATCAAGACCACCGTTTTGGGTTGCTACCCACAAATTGCCGGCGCTATCAAAGCTTAGCCGGTTAACCACATCAGTAGCCAAACTCGCCGGGGCATGGTCATTATGCAGGTACCTGATAAAGCGTCCGGATGCCCTGTCAAACTTATTCAATCCACCTTTAGTGGCTATCCATATATTTCCGGATTTATCTTCTGCCAGGTCACTGATAACGTTATTGCTTAGCGAACTATTGTTAGCCAGGTCGAAACGGTAATTGATGAATTTATAACCATCGTACCGGTTAAGACCATTCCCGGTTCCAATCCACATAAACCCGCGGCTATCCTGGATAATGCTGCTCACGTCAACCTGCGATAACCCTTCGGCGGTGCCGATGTGGTCAAACTTCAGGCTTTGGTTTTGCGCAAAACAAGCCAGCGGCACACCTGTAATTAAAAAGGCGCAAATCCATAAATGAATAATCTGTTTGGCTGTAACCACGAATAGTGTAATTAGGTTCGTACACTTTGATTTTGTGCAGTGCCGAAACTACTTTTACGTATTTTTTTTGCCACAAGTTTCATGCTATAAACCGGGCACATTTACCCGACAAGCCAGTAAAAATCAATGATCGGCATAACAGCAAGCCCAAAGCAAGGAGTATTTTTTGACCTGATAAACCGGCTTAATCACATGCCGGTTATACCGTCGATGTTGGCTACTGCTAAAAAAAATAATTTTTGCAGACTTTGTTTTCGGGTGCATTCGCATTCTGTATTTCGCATTTGCTCATGATGCGTTATGAGGAGGATTTATTATTTGAATTGGCTTTTTGCACCGCTTTTTCCACTTAATAATTTCATACCAGATAACCGATAAAAATCCGATTCCAAAGCTAATTGCCAGTTGATATAAATTCAAAGATGCAAACCCAAAGAAAATGGATAAAGGCTTTATGTAAAGCAATAAGCCTGTGATAATTATGGTTATGCCTATTATCAGCAACACCAAATTATTTTTATACTTTATAGTTGTAAAAAGCGAATAATAAAAAGAGCGGTTTACCAGCGTGAGTAATATATTGGCAGCTATAAGACAGTTAAAAACCATGGTTCGGGTTTGCTGCTCATTTAACCCGGCTTTTATAGCCCATTGATAGGTAGCTAAAGTTCCGGCGGTTATCATTAGCCCCTGCACAACGCTGGTGGCCAACTCCTTCCAATTAAAGAAAGTATTAGTAAACGGACGCGGTTTCTGCAGCATAGTGTTTTTTTCCATGGGTTCATTTTCGTAGATGATTGAACAGGTAGGCCCCATAATCAGTTCTAAAAAAATAATATGGACAGGCGAAAATATGTTAGGATATATCCAGCCGAGCGCCAGGGGGATAAACACTGTTAGTATAATGGGTATGTGGATTGAGATGATATACTGTATTGCTTTTTTAAGGTTAGTATAAATCCTGCGGCCCATGGCCACCGCATCTGTCATTTTTGATAAATCATCTTCCAGCAATATGAGCGACGCGGCCTGCCTGGCAATTTCAGTTCCCTTTTTGCCCATGGCTATACCAATGTGCGCGGCTTTAAGTGCAGGGCCATCGTTTACGCCATCTCCTGTCATCGCTACTATCTCGCGCTGCGATTTTAATGCGTTAATAATCCTGAGCTTTGCATCAGGATACATCCGGGTAAAAATGTTTAGCTTTTGAACAGAATGCTCAAGCTGCTCGCTATCCAGGTCCATCAGTTCGTCGCCGCTGATGCATTTATCGGCACCCTTAAAATCTATTTGCCGGGCAATGGCTGCAGTGGTGGCGGCATTATCTCCGGTTACAATCTTCACCGTTATACCTGCTTTATAAAAGGTTTCAAGTACCGCTTTTATGTTTTTTTTAGGCGGATCATAAAAAGCCACCAAACCTTTAAATCCAAATTCAAACTCCTGTTGCGTAGCAGGAAAATCGTTTCCGGCAAAATGGGCCTCTGCCACCGCCAGGATACGATAGCCTTCAGATGCAAGTGTATCAATAGTAGTTTGCAACTGCTGTCGTTCGGTTTCAGCCAGTCCGGCTATCTTCATTATCGCCTCGGGCGCGCCTTTGGCCGCTATGATCCGTTCCTTATTGTCGTTTTCAAACAAATGGGTCATCATGGGCGGCTTGCCACTCAGCGGATATTCATGAACCATTTTATATTGGGGCCTTTCATCGGCTGCGGTGTTTTTTGCATACGCCTCATGCAAGGCAATTTCCATCGGATCAAAGGGTACAGGCTCGCTGGCCCACATCGCCAGCCTGATGAGCGCCCGTTCGGCTTCATCGTACGCGCCCCCTGCATCAGTAACCTTGCCCGATTTGAGTGCGAAAACTTTAGCCAGGCTCATTTTATTTTCGGTAATGGTACCGGTTTTATCGGTGCATATAACAGATGCGCTGCCCAACGTTTCAACAGTTTTCATTTGTTTAACTACTATGCCCATTTTCATCAGCCGCCAGGCACCTAAGGCCATAAACGAGGTAAAGGCGACAGGTATCTCTTCGGGCAGGATGCTCATGGCCAGGGTAAGCGCCTTGATCAGGCTATCAGTAAGGTTGCGTGAATGCGTGTAGTTAATGGCCCATACTATAACGAAAACAATGGCGCCTGCAATCACCATTTTTTTTACAAAATTATTAATCTGAATTTCGAGCGGGGTCTTCTCTTCATTAATTGCTTCCAGGCTTTTGCCAATAGCGCCCAGGCGGGTTTTATTACCAATAGCAGTTACCCTTGCTATGGCCAGCCCACCAGCCACCGTAGTACCTCGCAAAATTGTATTATCTGTCGACGATTTATCTTTATAAACCGGCAGCGATTCGCCGGTAAGGATGCTTTCATTTACCGAAAAATCATTTGATTGTATAATTATGCCATCAGCCGATACAGAGGTGCCCTCTTCAACAATCAAACAATCGCCAATAACCAGGTCTTCGCTTTTTATTTCTACTATAACATCGTCTCTTATAACCTTACAGGTTGGCTGCGAGTAATCTTTAAGCTTATCAAGGGCATTTCGGCTCCTCGAATCCTGGTATAGCGAAATGCCCGATACCAGTATAACGGCCGATGCCAGGAAAAAGCCGTCGCCATTTTTACCGCTGATAAAATAAATAGCCGCCGTAACCAATAGTAAAATAACCATTGGCTCCTTTGCAATACTTTTTAGGGCATCAATAAAACCGTTTTCTTTTTTATAGGTAAGGCTATTGACGCCATATTTTTTCCGTGCCTCTATAATCTCCTTGCCGCTTAGTCCTTTTATATCCGGATTATTTAATTTCATTTGTGGGCTTTTGAATCGGCATTAGTAAAACAATCGTCAAACAAACTACTGTTAAGTTAATAGTAGTAAGCTTTGAGTCAAATCTATTCTTTTTGGCTTAAAACTGTCGACTAAGGACCGTACTTCATTACATGATTTGCCAGGCACTACTTATTGAATATCTGCCGGAATTATCATCAGTGGGATGTGCTGATGGCCAAGCGCTTTTTCGGTTGTAGATTTCTTGAAAATACCGGAAAGAAAACCATGCTCATAATGAACCAGTGCCAGCATATCTGACCCATTCTCCTTACAAAGATGATTCAGCCTTTCAATTACATCTTTCCCGCGTATCTGTTTATAAACTATACCCGAATCTTCGAGCTTTTTGATATGCCTTAACAAAGCTTTTTCCTTGTCAGGATCCTCATATTTTTCAAACACCGATATATGTACAATTTCCAGCTCAAAATCCAGTTTCTTGCTCAGATTGGCCAGGTAGGTGATGGCAAAATTATCAAACGGTTCAAATGCGGTTGCCAAAGTGATCTTCTTTAGCTTTTCCAATGTGGCTTCTTGGGGAATAATTACAACCGGGCACGATGCATGGTCAACTACATCCATAGTATCGCTACCAAAAAAAAGATGATTAACCGGGCTGTTTAAACTGCCGCCCATTACTATAAACGCTGTTTTTTTCCCGTTGATAATTGCCGCCAGATTGTTTCCTAACGGGCCTTCGCCACATTGCGTGTGAATCTGGGGCTTAAATTCTTCTTTAGCCTGCCCGTTGTGCAAATGGCCCAATTGCCTGGCAAGCTGATGAAGCCCGGAGGTACTGTCTTTCTTCCGAAAAACAAGCTCATCAACAGCTAAGGGACCACCGGCATAAGCTGGTATTACCGGATGGTTGTAGTAGGAATTAAAAATGATTATGTCGCTGTGCAATTTCGCGGCAAGCGGCGGGGCTGCTTTGGCTGCGTGGTTTGCATTTTCAGAAAAATCGGTAAGCACGAGGATGTTATTCATATCGCCTGAATTATTAAGTAAAAATAAGCTTAAATAAAAGCGCAACTTGTAATGCAGGTCATTAACAAATCTGATTTTCATCACTTTATGAATGCTGTAAAAAGACTTGGGATGAGATTTATGTTGAGGTTGTTTTTTTCGCGCTAAAGCACAAAAAACAATCAAATCGCTTAGTTTCTTAGCGCCTTGCGAGTTGTAAATCTGCGAACTCGGAAGGGAAAATGTTGTACAGCGCATGTCGGCGAGTCGACTCACCCCGACGTGGCTGCGTCGCATAGAGGGGCCCGGAAAGAGAAAAAATGGGGTTACCCTCTTTGCGGCTTCAGCCGGAGAGAGGAGGGTCGGCCAACGCAGCGTCGGCCGGGGTGAGTCGTGACCAGCGTTCAAATCAAATTTGCTTGTGAACACGGATTCGATTGCATATGGGATAGGCAGGTGATGCACCTCTACAAAAAACATTTCAACCTCCACCTATTTTGCGTTATACCCGCCAATCGCTAACTTGCCCTTATGATTAAACCGTTACTAATAACATTGCTTGCACTATCTGCCGCAGTGGCAAACGCCCAAAGTTCAAATACTATTGATAGTTATTATCCACTTCTGCGAAACACATTTATTGAGGCCAATGCTTATAAAACGGTAGCATTTGTTGAAAAACGCTGGAGGCTCCCGGGCAATAAGGGTTTTAACGAGAGCATATATGAAGTGGAGAAAACGTTACAGCAGGCCGGCTATAAAAAAGAAGCAACAGGTGAGGCTGATGGCCCCTTAACCTATCGCATTGAAACCCGCGAAATGCAACGCCCCGCATGGGAGCCTGTAAACGCCATGGTAACTATCGAGGGAGAGCAAAAGCCCTTACTTACCTTTACTAACAACCGCAACATGCTGGCTATTTATTCGGCAAGTACCCCGCCTGGTGGTATTACTGCTGAAGTTATTTTTGTGGACAGGGCCGATCTGAAAAATATTGACAGTAAAAAAATAAAAGGTAAAATTGTTTTTGCCGAGGCTAATGTGGGCATGTTTTACTCATCTGCGGTAAAAAACGGTGCAATCGGCGCAATCGGTTATAGTATGCCGGCCTATACGCAGCCCGAAAAAAATGTAAATTCTATCCAGTTTGGCGGCATCAGGTACCAGGATTCATTGAGTCAGAAATTTGGGATCCTGCTGTCATATGCAGCTAAAGAAAGACTTAAAGCGGCATTACAAAAAGGCCCGGTTAAAGTACATGTTGATGTGGAAGCCAAAATATATCCCTCAAGAGAGCTCACCATTATAGCTAATGCCCGCGGCTCGGTTAAACCCGATGAGCGTTTTGTGTTTAGCGCCCACGTACAGGAGCCGGGCGCCAATGATAATGCCACAGGCGTAGGCACCCTGGCCGAAATGGCAAGGGTAACCGCAACACTAATCACCCAGAAAAAGTTCAGCCCTAAGCGTACCATCACGTTTTTATGGGGCGATGAAATTGTGTCGACAGGCAGGTATATAACCGCAGATACCCTGCGGGCAAAAGGCATTAAATGGGGATTGAGCCTGGATATGGTGGGCGAGGATGTAAACAAAACCGGCGGCAGTTTCCTGATTGAAAAAATGCCCGACCCATCGGCTATCTGGACCCGCGGTAAAGATAAACATACCGAGTGGGGCGGCCGGGCCCTGCAGGAATCAGATTTATTTCCGCATTATTTTAATGATTTAACGCTTAACCGCTGTATGCAGCAAGGCCGGGATAATGGCTGGGTAGTAAAAAGCAATCCTTTTGAAGGCGGCAGCGATCATACCCCATTTTTGCAGGCCAAAATTCCCGGTTTATTAATGTGGCATTTTACCGATGTATTTTACCATACTGATGCCGACCGGTTAAATATGGTTTCGGCACAGGAAATGAAAAATGTGGGTATAAGCGCGTTAGCGACAGCATACACACTAACCGCGGCAGATGAACCAACTACGTTAATGCTAATTGGCGAGCTGCAAAAAAACGCGACCGACAGGCTAAATGACGAATATGCTTTAAGCGCGCAGGCTATTAAAGAAGGATTACCTGCCGATGCCGAAAAACATAAAATTGATGTATGGGCAAAATGGTATACCGATGCCTTGAGCAAAATGACCGACATTAACGTTGATGGCAGCACCGGGCCAATAAATAACAGGATAGCGAAAGCAAAGCAGGCAGTGATGGATTTAAATTTAGAAATTGATGCCGATCTTAAATAACAAGTAACATTTTGCCGTTTCAACAATTCAGCTAACTTTGAATAAAAATACTATGCACGCATAATGATTGCACAGGCTATATTTATCATCATTTTAGGAGCCGCCGTTTACCTGTTTGCCAAAAACGCAGGCAAAATAAGGCGCAATATATTATTGGGCAAGGATGTTGACCGCAGCGACGAGCCGGCAACCCGCTGGAAAATAATGGCCAAAGTAGCGCTTGGCCAAACCAAAATGGTTAAGCGCCCGGTAGCTGCCATAATGCATTTTTTTATCTATGTGGGCTTCGTCATCATTAACCTGGAAGTGCTGGAGATTATGATAGACGGCATCTTCGGTTCGCACCGTATTTTTTCGGGCCCGCTGGGCGGCTTGTATAGCCTGCTGATAGGCGGTTTTGAGGTGCTGGCGGTATTGGTACTTGTTGCCTGTATTGTTTTCCTGAGCCGGCGTAACATCATTCATCTTAAACGTTTCTCGGGCACCGAGATGACCCAATGGCCAAAATCAGATGCCAACTATATCCTTTGTATCGAGATACTGCTCATGACCGCGTTTTTAACCATGAACGCGGCCGACTATAAATTGCAGCTATTACATTTTGAACATTATGTAAAAGCAGGCAGTTTCCCGGTAAGCTCGCTTATAGCACCGATATTGCCCGATAGCGCAGCGTCATTGGTGATGCTGGAAAGAGGCTGCTGGTGGTTTCATATCATAGGTATCCTTGCGTTTTTAAATTACCTGCCCTACTCCAAGCATTTTCACATCCTGTTGGCTTTTCCCAATGTGTATTATTCAAACCTGAACACCAAAGGAAAGTTCACGAACATGGCATCGGTTACCAACGAGGTTAAGGCCATGCTCGATCCTGCTTTCGTTCCGGAAAATACCGGCGAGCCTGCAAGGTTTGGCGCGAAGGATGTAACTGATCTTACCTGGAAAAACCTGATGGAGGCCTATACCTGTACCGAGTGCGGCAGGTGTACATCAGTATGCCCGGCAAATATTACCGGCAAACTGCTATCGCCGCGTAAAATTATGATGGATACCCGCGACAGGCTTACCGAAGTGGGCAACAACCTGGATAAACACGGCAAGGATCATGACGATGGCAAATCGCTGCTGGATAATTATATCGCCCGCGAAGAACTTTGGGCCTGTACTACCTGCAATGCCTGTGCCGAGGCCTGCCCGGTAAATATCAATCCACTTGAGATCATTGTGGAAATGCGCCGCTATGTGGTAATGGAAGAATCACAGGCACCGGCAAGCCTGAACAATATGTTTAGCAATGTTGAAAATAACGGGGCCCCCTGGAAATACAGCCAGGCCGATAGGTTGAACTGGGCAAATAATGATTAATTACAGGCTTTATTAAATACACACATGCTGCAGGATATCGCAATCATCGAACTGAAATATAATACATTTATTGAAAGGGCAGCCGCAGCCAAATCGGTATGGGGATTAAAAAGTAAAACAGGATGGGCCAATTCACATTCAAGCGACGATGAAGGTATTAGCGTGATTCCATTTTGGTCGGATAGGGCTTTGGCCAAAGCCTGCGCACGTGATGACTGGAAAGGCTACTTACCGGTTGAAATTCTGATAGCCGAATTTTTAGAGAGCTGGTGTGTAGAAATGGATGAAAACGACGTACTGGCCGGTATTAACTGGGACGCCAAAATGTTTGGAAAAGAAAGCCCCGCTTTAAATGTGGCGCTCGATATTCTTAACCAGCTAAATGCCAACAACACGGCAATTGTATTTAAAAACTACAGCGGCGTAAATGATTTTATAGCCAATATAAACGAGTTGCCCGACGACTTATAATCAGGATTTATGACAAATTTCAAAATACCCACTATGGCCCAAATGGCCGCCGACGGCATTGAACCCGAAATATTGTTCTGGGTTGGCTGTGCAGGTAGTTTTGACGAGCGGGCGCAAAAAATAACCCGCGATATATGTAAAATATTGCATCATGTAGGCATCAGCTATGCCGTTTTGGGTACCGAAGAAAGCTGCACCGGCGACCCTGCCAAACGGGCCGGTAACGAGTTTTTGTTCCAGATGCAAGCCATGACCAATATTGAAGTGCTTAATGCCTATAATATTAAAAAAATAGTAACCGGCTGTCCGCACTGTTTTAACACCATCAGGAACGAATATCCGGGTTTGGGTGGTAATTATGATGTAATACACCATAGCCAGCTGATACAACAATTAATTGATGAAGGTAAGCTGAAAGCCGAGGGAGGCGAAAGCTTTAAAGGTAAAAAGATCACTTTTCATGACCCTTGTTACTTAGGCCGGGCAAATAATGTTTATGAGGCCCCGCGTGCCGCATTGGAAATACTGGATGCCGAACTGGTTGAAATGAAACGCTGCAAAAGTAATGGTTTATGCTGCGGCGCGGGCGGCGCGCAGATGTTTAAAGAACCCGAACCAGGTAAAAAAGACATCAACCTTGAACGCATGCAGGATGTAATTGAAGCCAAAGCCAATATTGTAGCTGCCGGCTGCCCCTTTTGTATGACCATGCTTACCGATGGTGTTAAGCTACAGGATAAACAGGACGAGATACAGGTGTTGGATATTGCCGAAATAACGGTAAGGGCAAATGGTTTATAGTCATTGGTCATTGGTCATTGGTCATTGGTCATTGGTCATTGGTCATTGGTCATTGGTCATTGGTCATTGGTCATTGGTCATTTATGGCCAAGTTTGATTGGCAACGATTGTTTTAATTTTTTTAATAAATCTACCAATGACTAATGACAGCGCAGCGAAATGACCGGTGACAAGCGAAGCGACCATCCTTCAACAAGCCTTCACCAGCAATTCAGCTGTTTTTAAACCCGGCATAGGCACTACTTTCTTTTCGGAAGTAACTTTACGGTACTTAACCAGGTTAATAAGCAGTACGCTGATGAGGATAATAACCAAACCAACAACCTGTAAAACAGATACCTGCTCGCCGGCAAACGATACACCCAAAAGCACCGCGATAACCGGGTTTACATAGGAGTGTGTGCTTACCTGCGTAGCCGGCCTTACCTGCAACAGCCAAATGTAAGCGCTAAATGCCCCAATAGATCCAAATATAACGAGGTAGGCGATAGCCATCCATGATGAAGCAGGTACCTGCGTCAAACTAAAGCCATCAAATTCATGATGCAGCATGCCTGCGGGGATAAAAGCCAAACCGGCAATAATCATTTGCCAGGCTGTATTTAACCTTGCCGGGCCGCTGTTTGCGTTGTGTTTGGAATACAATGAACCGGCCGACCATACTATCGGCCCCAAAATCAAAAGGGCTACGCCCAAAAAAGTGGTTGTATGATGTTTATCGGCAAGGGCTTTGGCTACCTGTTCGCCAAATAGCAGCACAACACCGGCAAAGCCCACAATTAGCCCGATAATGGTCGATTTGCTTTTGAAGTTAACACGCCAGTTTGGCCTGTCCAGCACCACAAACCAAATGGGGCTGGCCGATACTGTAATGGCTACCATGGCGCTGGGCAAAGTTTGCTCAACCCAAATTACCATGCCGGTGGCTGCAAACAACATCAGCATACCGCTAACAGCCGAATTGATGATATCCCGTTTCACCAATATTTTATCGCCCCTGTAAGCGCACCAGCCCAGCATAAGCAGTCCGGCGATAGTATACCTGAGCGCCCCCATCAGCATAGCCGGGAAACCGTGTACTGCCATCCCTATGAAAAAGTATGTAGAGCCCCAAACAATATAAACCGTAGCGAATGCTATGATTACCAATAGCGCAGGTGCTTTTTGTTGTTTAACTGTTGTCATGATAGTTTTAGTTTTTGTTGATGATTGAATCGATGCTCCATTTATAATCGGGCAGTGTGGCCAGCAGCAGGCTTGCCGCGCTTACGGTAAAAACCGAATAACCTACCGGCGACTCGATACCGCCGGATACAGCCATGGCCAAAGCAAACGCCAGGCTAAGCAGGCAGCTAAGTGATGCTGCCGTACGGGTAAACAAACCCGCAAGTAATAACAAACCTATGCCGGCCTCGCCAATGGTTGCTATCACAGCCAGTGTTGGGATAATTCCCGAAGGCAAAAAGCCCATTACCTGCCGGGCATAATCCATAAAGTGCTGCCAATCGCCCCAGCCTACATGGGGTTGCCCATGGGCGCCAAAAAAACCAAGGCGATCTGCCACCTCCCACAGGTAGCTGGTAGCCAAAGCACCACGCAAAGCGACAGACGGGATGGCATAATTTTTAATGAGTTGCATATCTTTTCTATTAACTGGTATAAAATTATGCAACAGTTGGCCTATCTTTATAGTCCAGAAAATACAAATAAGATAGTCCAGTATGAAATTCAGCATAGGATTAATCAGCATTGATAAGAATGCACAGGTAGCGGTTTATCTGCAGATAACCAATAGCATTATCGGGCACATCAGGCAAGGTACATTAAAACCGGCATCACCCCTGCCCAGCAGCAGGCTGCTTGCCGCCGCTTTAAAAGTTCACCGAAAAACAGTTGTGGCTGCCTATGACGAGTTGTATGCCCAAAGCTGGGTAGATGTTTACGCGCGTAAAGGATTTTTTGTAGCCAAAAACCTGCCCGATGTATCGCCCCGGCCAATCAACAACACAGTAAAACAAAATGCTTATCCCTTAAAAACCCATTTTGATGTTGCCGAGAAAGTACCCTACCCCGGCTTATTTAACGATGATAAGCCCCGGTTGCTAACATTTGACGATGGCTTCCCCGATACCCGCGTAGCCCCGGTTGAATTACTGGTACGGGAGTACCGCAGGTTTGCCAACTACCATTTCACTCAAAAGTATTTAACCTACGGCCCCGAGCAAGGTTCGGCAAACCTGCGTACCGAGCTGGCCCGTTTCCTGGGCGAAACCCGTGGCCTGCAGGTTAGCGCCGATGATATCCTGATTACCAAGGGCGCTCAAATGGCCATTTACCTGGCAGCCCAGATCCTGCTAAGCAAAAATGATGTTGTAATTGCCGCGGACCCCGGATATCCGGGCGCCAACGAAGTATTTGAACAAACCGGGGCCAAATTAAAACTGGTACCGGTTGACGAGCATGGTATTGATTTAAACGCAGTAGAAGAGATATGCGAACAGAAGAAAGTAAAACTGGTATACGTTATCCCCCATCACCACCGCCCTACTACGGTTACCCTAAGTGCCGACAGGAGAATGCGCCTGCTGGAACTGGCCCGCAAATACCGCTTTGCCATTATTGAGGACGATTATGATTACGACTTTCATTATGCCAGCAGCCCCATACTGCCCCTGGCCAGTGCCGATTACTATGGCAGCGTGATATACGTAGGATCATTTTGTAAAACTATAGCGCCCGGCATTCGCATTGGGTTTATGGTTGCACCGGCCAACCTGGTTGTGCAGGCCACCAGGCTGCGTAAAATGATTGACCGCCAGGGCGAGCACCTGCTGGAAGAGGCCATAGCCAACCTGCTTAAAAATGGCGATATAGGCCGTCACCTTAAAAAGGCCAATAAATTGTACCATGAAAGGCGCGATATCCTTTGCGCCCTGCTGAAAGAGCATCTTGGCAGCTGGCTAAGCTTTAAAATTCCAGATGGCGGCTTTGCGGTTTGGGTTAAGTATGCCGATGGCATTAGCCCTGCCGACGTAGCAGAAAGAGCATCGGCTATGGGCCTCACCATTAATAACGGCCGCGATTATTTTTACCATAACACCGTCAATCATCCCTATGTCAGGATAGGTTTTGCATCCCTCAACCCTAAGGAACTGGAAACGGCCGTAAAAATACTGGCCGGCGTATTTAAAAAGCTCAGTCCCAAAAGCCCTGAAGTTTAATTTGTGCCGATGGATACCCCTGCCCTTTGAGTAGTTTACGCAACTGGGCTACCATGGTATTATTACCGGCTAAATAAAACACGGTGTTCTCTAAACTATAACGCTGATCAAGCACCCATTCAATAAGGCTGTGATGGCCATAAACATCGCGGCGGGCTATTGGCTCAAGCGGCGTCCAAAAGTATTCCTGGAATAATTTACGGTGATGCTCGTTGCCAATTACAATACCGCCCGAAAACCGGGTATGGGGCAGCACCATTTTTTGCAGGGCCAGTAAATGCCCCATGCTGCTTTCGTCGCCAAGGGCAACTATTGCCGATGTAGCCACAGGGCTTTGGTTAGTAGTACCCGTTTTAAGATAATTTACCTTATCGCCCTTTTTTAACAATCGTGCCCAATTGCTGCCTGGGCCGTTATGAGCGGCATCAACATAAATGGTGCAGGTTTGGGTTTCGGCATCCCAGCCCGATGGCGTGTAATCCCTGAAAGTAAGATTATCTACCTTAAATTTAATATAAGGAATTTCGGTCCAGCCGGTCATATCTATTTGTGGCAGGTGCAGGTCAACCTCAATTAAAGTGCAGGGCTCCCAATACCTTACTTCCAAAACATTACCTGCTTGCAGGCGGCCTTCAAATAGCTTGTCGGTTTTTTGTTTTAATTTCTGTAGAGTGGATGTTTCCATGTGATGTAGAATTATTATCACAAAGAAAAGGCTTATCTATGCCCAATGAAATGGCATACCTGCGGTAATGATTGGACTATTTGCGGTAATCGGCTTTGAAGGCGAGTGGCGTTACACCTTCTGCTTTTTTAAACAGGCGCGAGAAATAGGCATGGTCTTCATACCCCAGCGCGTGCGCAATTTCTTTAACATTCAACTGGCTATAATACAGCAAACGTTTAGCCTCCAAAATAACTTCCTGTTGAATCCAGTAACTTACCGACAGTCCCGTAGCTTTTTTTAAAGCCTCATTCAGGTACGTTTCAGATACATTTAGCTTAGCCGCATAAGCCGACGGGCTTTTGAGCGTTCGTACATGCTCAACCAGCAGTTTCTTAAAATCCTGCGCCAACTGTACCGGGCGCGACATCAGCATACCCGGTTTACCCGTTTGACTAAAACACCCGGCAGCTATCCCAAGGAACGATTGCAGCAGCGAATGCACAACAGATAAATTAAAAACAGCCTGCTCGTCTTCCCTGTACCGCTCAAATAAAAGGTTGAGCAAGCTTTGGCACTGGCGTTTTTGCACGTCGTTTAAGGTATAAGGCTGCTGCAACAGTAATTGATTTTCAAACACATTACGATAATCGGGCGGTATCAGCATGGTATCCACCGCTATGAACCATCCATAAGCGCCTTCGTTTTGGATGCGATGGTGCACCTGCCCAGGTAAAACATAGTAAAGACAGGATTCCTGTATCACGATCTCGTTGAAGTCTACCATCAGCGATCCCCATCCCCCTTCGATAACAAAAAATATATAATGATCATCGCGGTGAGCACCCAGGGGTTCATCGGCTTTGGGTTTATCGCCCTTAAAAAAGCGATTAATCTCCAGGCCCGATGAGGCACGTTCCTTTAAAAGATGTACTGGAATGTCTTTCATGTTCAGGACGGCAAGTTAGGGCTTATTGCGATTGGATGTATGGACGGAGTGGAAAAATTGTGGGCGTAGCCGAAATACACCGCTTACCAAAAACCATACGCCATATTTTAATATGTTTGCCTATCTTTAGTGGTGAACATCCAATTACTTCCTTTACTTTAAATGAGGCCAGGCTTATATCTTTTATTTTTCTTATTTGTTTCGATAAGCCGGCCGGCCTATGCACAGTCAGTTGCTACCGATTCGTTACTCACCAAGCTTAACGCGGTACTGGCCGATAAGGATGTATACGTAAAGCAGAAAACAAACCACATTGATGAGCTGGGCAAACAGCTAAGCCAGGCCAATGATCTGGATAAAAAATATAATATTTACCAGCAGTTATATAACGAGTATAAAAACTTCAGCTACGATTCAGCCTATAACTACGCCAAAAAGCTACAGGAAACCGCCGCCAAACTAAACGACCCTAACCGTATGGCTTTTGCTAAAATGGAACTGGGCTTTACGCTCATTTCATCGGGCATGTTTAAAGAGACGCTGGAAACCCTCAACAGCATCAGCCTGCAATACCTATCAACCGATGATAAGGTGGAGTATTACTTCCTGAAAGCACGCAGCTATTTCGACTTATCCGATTTTGACCGGAATGTTGATTACTCGGCTATGTATAATCCCAAAGGCATTCAGTTTATCGATTCGGCCCTTTCATTAGCCTCGCCCGGAACCTACAACTATTATGCATTAAGGGGGCTGCAAGCCTTACGCAAGGCCGATAATACCGGTGCCGTAAAAGATTATACCGCCCTGCTTAAGTTAAAAAACTTAACGCCCAACCAGTTTGCCATAAGCGCCTGCTCTTTAAGTTACATTTATGAAGTGCTCGGCGAGCAGGACAAATCGACCCAATTACTGATCCAGGCGGCCATTGCCGACTTGCAGTCGGCCACTAAAGAAACAGTCGCCATTTATAAGCTGGCCGATTTCCTGTATAAAAAAGGCGACCTGAACAGCGCCTTCGTCTATATCAAACAAGCTATGGACGATGCCACCTTTTATGGGGCACGCCACCGGCAGGTTGCCATCAGCAGTATATTGCCCATTATCGAGGCGCAGCGCATCAGTACGGTTGAGCAGCAACGCAAGTCGCTGATTATTTACGCTTCTATCATTACAGTGTTGGTGCTTTTTGTGGTGATGTTTGCATTCATCATATTCCGCCAGCTTAAAAAACTACGCATTGCCGATAACCTCATCAAGGAGGCCAATGTATCGTTACAGGAAAGCAACGTTGCATTGGAAGCATTAAATCGAAATCTAAGTACGGCCAATAAAATCAAGAATGAATACATTGGCTATTACTTCAATATCAATTCCATCTACATTGATAAGCTGGAGAGCTTTCAGAAATCGCTGGATAAAAAATTGAGCAGCAAACGCTACGAAGATGCCCAGGCAGCAATTAAAAGCCTGAACCTGGAGAACGAGCGGCACCAGTTGTTCCATACTTTCGACAAGGTTTTCCTTTCCCTTTTCCCCGATTTTATTGAAAAGTTTGAAGCCCTGTTTAACAAAGACGATAAAATTGCCATTGCCGACGGGCAGTTGTTGAGCACCGAGCACCGCATTTTTGCCCTTATCCGCATGGGCATCCACGATAACGACCGGATTGCCAAACTCCTGGGCTACTCGGTAAATACCATTTACTCCTACAAAAATCGTATCAAAAACAAATCATTTATCGCTAATGATGAGTTTGAAGATCATATCATGGCGATAGAGGCGGTGTAGTTTTAAGCTGTTAAATTCAAACTTTATTTCTCTTCTTATTATAAGTATAAGGCGGCCACGTTTGCCTGTCGGCACTGCTTAGCCAGATAGTATAGCGTTTTTGAAATAACAATACCCCATCACGTTTTATAGCCCATAAATAATATTCTATAAGGTTGGGATTGCCTTTACAATATTCAACTATGCAATTCTGGATACCTGTTACTGTATAATAATGCATCGGCTCTATATGGTCGGCCATAATAATCGCTACCTCTCCCTTATTTAAAAATCTGTCCTGGCAATCGGAACGAATACCGGTGGTGGAGGTGTCGCCAAAATAGGTTGTTATGGTGGGCAGCAATTTGCTTCCATAAGCTTTTAACTTTTTTGCCGAAGCATTGGTAATTATATTTTTTGAGTTGCCTGTTTTATAAATATCAGCCAATAATTTGTCGACCTCTTGTTTTGATTGTGCAAAACAGCCCGCAGAGGTTAACAAGAGGAAAAAGGTCAAATTGATAAGCATTTTCATTATAGAAGCATTAAAAAACAGGTCTGTCTATCTCCACATCCTTTATTTTCCAGGCGGTTTTTAAACGTTGTTTTACTTTGTTTAAAGCGAGTGCATTCCCCTCATTTTGATAGGCCCATTGCAAGCCTGTAAGCGCCCAGCCATTGTTGGGGTTTATTTGCAGGTCTTTATTTAACACAGCCACGGCCTCGTTGTAACGACCTGCTTTTAGCAATACATTGCCCAGGTAATGCCGGGCGGGTAAGGGCCAGTCGCGGGGTTCGTTATAAATGAGTTTATCTTCGGCTATAACTGCTTGTTGTAAAGTGGAGATTGCAGCACCATAGTTTTTTTGCGTGGCAGCAATATTGCCTTGCAATATCAGGTGGCCGACGCCGGCGGCCTCAAATGCCGAACTGAAATTATCTATTGGTGCTTTTAACGATGCATCAGTTAAACCGGCTTCCATCAGTTTTAGTTCTGAGGCAGCTTTTTGTGAATCGCCCTTACCGCACCAGGCCATGCCCTTTGCAAAATGAAGCAATACCGATGCATAGGCAAGAGTATCGCCTACGTGGGTGTTTAAAATATCGTCCCATTTGCCAAAGCGCACATCGGTTAGCGCAGGCTGCATATAAACGTATTGAAAAAAATTACCATCAGCCCCTTTGGCGACCAGGTAATCAGGTATAATGGTAGCCTTTGCTTCATTGGCACCGCTAATGGCGGCCTTATAGTTACCGCCCATTTGCGCGCAATTTACTTTAAGGTGAATGTTATGCGTTTGGTACAACACGGCCCCGTTAACCACCGGGTTGTAAAGGCCCACGTAATAATTAAACCCGGCAACCGCTGCGTTATTATTGGCAATACCTTGCTGGTAATTACCCGTACGGATGTAAATATGCGATGGCATGTGTGTAATATGCGATACCAGCGGCATTAAAGTATCCAGCAAATGCGCGCTTTTTAAAGCCAGTTGCGGCGTGGCCGATGCCTCCATAGTATGGATATAAAAATGATTGGCTCCCGGATGTTTGGGGCTTATTGCAATAGCCTGCTCCAATAATGCGCGGATCTCCGGCGTCCATGGTTTGGGGTTAAAATCGTGGGTGTATAAATCCCAGGGATGTAACAATAGCAGGGCATCTGCATATAATGTTATCACCTCGGCATTTTTAGGGTAGCTGGCGTAAACCTTTTGCATGGCCCTGGCATAATTGCTGCGTAACTGCAACACGGTGACGGTGGTATCTTTACTATACCGCTGTTGCATTGCCGCAATAAGTGCTTGCTCCAACGGCGTGCATTTATTGGCAAAGTTGCGGCTTTTTACTGATGCTTCGTAAGCATCGGTGGGCGGGGCGTAGCCATTAGGGTAATTGATGGTTGGCCCCATAGCCAGCGACCTGCCGTACCAGGCCATCGCGCATTCCGGATCAAACCGGGTTGCCTTGGTAAATGACGCTATAGCTTCAATAGAATGAAAAGCGTAATACATGCTCAGGCCCTGGTTAAAATAAAACTGGGCGCTGTCAGACGGGGTAGTGATTTTCCATTTATAATTTCCCCAGCCATTTAAAGCAGGAATTTCTTTTAAATCATCTGCCAGGTTGTACCCGCCGCTGCAAAGTACCACGGGACGTGTAATAGCCTTATGCAAAAACGCGGTTTTTGTGACTTTTTTTTGATACCGGTGATAAAAAGACTGACCGGTTAAAAAAACAACGACCAATGCGGGGCATATGACCAGGGCTCTTTTTATTTTCATCTGTTGTGGATTGCTGAAGATACTGCAATTTAAGTTTTTATGTGATGAATAATTGGCAGCTTTGCAACTATTTCCCCCAACAGCCCCAATCATCTCCTCAAAACCCGTCTATATCGCCCCATATTAAATCTATATTACAACTCCTAAAACAACAATAAAAATACCTAACAATCAATCAATTAACAATATTATTCCGCCTATATTTTCTATATTGAGCTTTTAAGCTATTGATTAGCCAAAATTCCCTCCTTTTATTTGATTCGGATTTGCCAGCTATGGTACATCTGCAAAAACCAATTTTTAAAACCAATTTTACATGAAAAAAGTTTACTTATTTAAGTACGGCCTGACTGTGCTCCTTTTAATCTCGGCGATAGCTTCGTTTGCTCAAAAAGGTGCTTTCAGGGGCAAGGTGGTTGATGATCTTAACCAGCCATTACCCGGCGCCACAGTGCACGTTAAGGGTGCATCTCAAACAACAGTAACAGATGCTAATGGTATGTTTTCGCTTACGGGCGATACGCAACAGGCATTAACCGTGCAGATTACTTTTGTTGGCTACGATGTGCTGGAGCGGGTAATCAAAGCCAACGAAAACCCCACCTTTCAATTAGTTCCTTCATCGAAAGCCTTAACCGAAGTAGTGGTTATGGGCTACGGAACGGTTAAAAAATCTGATTTGACGGGTGCCGTTGCAACCATCGGCGCTAAAGACCTTAATCCGGGGTCGGTTACCAACCCATTGCAACAACTTGCCGGCAAAGCAGCAGGCGTAAACATTACCCAGGTAGGCAGCGAACCCGGTGTGGCACCAACGGTGCGCATACGTGGCCTAACATCGTTACAGGGTGGCAATGATCCATTGGTTGTTGTTGACGGTATTCAAGGCAATATGGACCTGCTAAACCAGGTGCCGCCAAGTGAAATTGCATCAATAGACATCCTTAAAGATGCTTCAGCCACCGCTATCTACGGCTCGCGAGGCGCCCCGGGTGTTATCCTGATCACTACCAGGAAAACCGCCGCCGGCAAAAGCAGTGTTGAGTATACCGAAAACAGCTCGCTGGACGTAATTGCACACAAATTGCAGGAACTAAACGCCGCGCAATGGACTGCACAAGCCGAAAAACAAGGTGTAGATGTATCTGCAAACCACGGTTCAAATACCGACTGGTTTAACCTGCTTACCCAAAACGGCGTTACGCAAAACCATAATCTTGCTTTTGGTGGCGGCACCAATGGCTTTAACTACCGTGCATCGGTAAGTGCCATTACACAAACCGGTATTGTTATCAATTCCAACTATAAAAAATATATAGGCCGCATTACCGCTACACAAAAAGCGCTTGATGATAAGTTAACCCTCACCATGAACGTAAATAGCGGCATCAACAATGATGTTTACAGCCCTATCGGCATCGGCCGCGCAGCTTTTACTTCAAACCTGATCAGCAATACGTACATATCCAGGCCGACTGACCCTGTATTTAACACCGATGGATCATACTACTCAGACCCTAACGTATTCCAGTACATCAACCCTTACGCTGTTGCAAAAACGGTTAAAAACGATGTGAACACCAACAACCTGTTCACCAGTTTAAGGGGCGACCTGGATATTTACAAAGGCATATCTGCCGGATGGTTTGGCAGCTGGAGAAAATCTGATACGAATACAGGTTATTACGCGCCGGTAGCATCAACCATAGCTACCGCTATTGATAACAAAGGCATCGCCAACATCAGCAACAACCATGTTGACGAAAAACTGATGGACATCAGCCTGAGCTACAAACATGAATTTGGGTTAAGCCATTTTGATGCATCGGCTATTTATGAGTGGCAGGCACAAACCTATAACGGCAGCTTTGCACAGGGCCGTGGTTTTGTAAACGATTTTGCTACTTATAACGCTTTGCAGCTGGGCGATATCTCCAAAGTTTTACAGGGCGATATCTCATCGTACAAAAACGACAGGAGGCTTATTTCATATATCGGCCAGATCCATTACTCGTACAACAACAAGTACCTGTTAACCGCCAGTATCAGGCGCGATGGTTCAACCGTGTTTGGGGTTAATAACAAATGGGGTAACTTCCCGTCGGCAGCGCTTGCATGGCGGATTGACCAGGAAGATTTTATGAAAAACCAAACCCTGTTCAGCAGCTTTAAGTTGCGTGTGGGTTATGGCGTTACCGGTAACCAACAAGGCATTACCCCGCAAAACTCTATTGCCTTGGTAGGCCAGGCAGGTTCGGTGTTCTTCGGCGGATCGACCATTCCCAACTATTTTTATACACAAAATGCCAATCCTAACTTAAAGTGGGAAACCCGTAAGCAGGCCAATGCCGGTTTCGATTTCTCGATGTTTAACGATCGGTTGAACGGTACTTTTGATGTATACAGGGCTACTACCGATAATTTGCTATACCACTACACCGTACCCGTTGTAGGCCAGTTTTTTGTAAATAACATTCTGGCAAACGTAGGTAGCCTGCGCTCGCAAGGTGTCGAGCTTTCTTTAAGCTATATGGTGATAAAAAGCCAGGATATGACACTTACCCTTGCTGCAAACGGGTCATTGCTGCAAAGCAAGGTACTTAAATTAGGCGGCAACATACAAGGCTTTGATGTACCTACCAACTATGTTGGCTGGGGACCAAATGCTTACCTTGTTGTAGGCAAGCCTGTAGGCACTTTTCTTATTTTAAAACACCTGGGCAAAGATGCCAACAGCGCCGAAACCGTTGTTGACCGTGATAAAAACGGCACCATCGACCAGGGATCGCAAAGTAAAGACAGGTATGAAGAAGGCCAATCGCTGCCTAAATATACCTATGCCTTTACACCATCGTTTACTTACAAAAACTTTGATGCATCAATGGTTTGGCGCGGATCGGGCGGTAACAAAATCTATAACGGCCTTCGCCAGGACCTGAGCCTGCTTGAAAACCTGGGAAAATCAAACGTGCTTACCAGCGCGGTGCCTTTGGGCATTCAATCGTCACCTTATGGGTCTGACCTTTGGTTGGAGAGCGGATCGTATTTAAGGTGGGAAAATCTTTCGTTAGGATACAGGTTTAACCTGGCCAAAGTAAAATACATCAGCGCTTTACGCTTATCTGTAACCGGCCAAAACCTTGCCATTATAACCAAATACAAAGGCCTTGATCCTGAAGTGAACGTGAGTGGCGACAGCTCATCGGGCGGCGACTACGGCACCTATCCGCGCACCAGGACCTTTTCTTTAGGTTTAAATGTTATTCTAAAATAATTTGATCATGAAAAAAATATTAATCAGTATTTGTATTATTAGCCTTGCTGCAAGCTGTACCAAGGTTAATGAGCATGTGTATGACAAATATACAGCTGACCAGTTTTATTCAACCGCGGCGGGTGCCGATGATGCTTTGGCCAATGTGTACTCAAAAATTACCGGCAGCTGGGGCTCAAACTATGCCGGCCGCGATAATTGCTGGTACGATTTAAATAGCTTCTCATCAGATGAGCAGGTAATACCTCACCGTAACACCGGCGATTGGCAGCTTGACTTTGCCCAACTGTATACCCGTACCGAATTGCCAAACCTGGGCATCATCAATAATACCTGGAACTGGGCTTACTCTACAATTTACAGCGCCAACCTGGCCATTGCCCAGCTTACATCGGCCAAAGCCGATCCGGCAAAAATTGCCGAGGCCAAAGTGATGCGTGCCTGGATCTATTACCTGTTGATAGATGATTTTGGTGATGTGCCGTTTTATACCGACAACAATACCAACGTTTCAAAAATACCGCAGGCAAAACGTGCCGATGTTTACAATTTTGTGGTAAACGAGCTTAAAGCCAATGTTGATTTACTTTCCGAAACACGTGGCGGCGCCTATTACGGCCGTTTTAACAAGTGGGCAGGTTACATGGTATTGGCCAAGGTTTACTTAAATGCCCAGGTTTATACCGGCACCCCGCATTGGGCCGAAGCTTTGGCAGCAGCCAATAAAGTAGCATCGGGTGGTTTTACACTACACGCTGCCGGCGCAAGCACAACTGCACCCCTGGGAAACACCTACTATGACCTTTTTGGCGATGTATGCCCTAACGACGAAACCATTTTTGCCTTATACATTACGCAAAACGTTATCAGCGGCAACATTTACACCATCCGTAGCTTAAACAGCCCCAATGGCGTGGCTCTTATAGGCTTTGCCGGCTGGAACGGTACCATCATCCCCTCAGAGTATTATGACAAGTTTGATAACGCCGATGTTCGCAAAAAACAATTCCTGGTTGGCGCACAGGCCGGCGGTATCACTTATACCAAAGAGGTATCGTCATTGATAGACCCGGGTGCAGGCCCTAACGAGGGTATCCGCGACGATAAATTTTTCCCCGTAAAACCATCTGACGGCAGCGGCGAATCAAACGATTTCCCGGTTTACCGTTATGCCGATGTACTGCTGATGCAGGCCGAGTGTAATGTTCGCTTAGGCAACGTTACAGCCGCAGCCCCATTCCTGAACCAGGTAAGGGAGCGTGCCGGACTTAGCGATATTGCAGCACCTACGTTAGATAACATTTACGATGAACGTGGATTTGAATTGAACATGGAAGGCCACCGCAGGCAGGACATGATCAGGTTTGGCAAATTTTTGCTGCCGCACGGTTTCGTTCAAACTACACCTGCCTACAGGATGCTGTTCCCGATACCAACTGAAGCACTTAACGCCAATACCACGTTGAAACAAAATCCAGGTTATTAATTATTCATAAAGTGATGAAAAAAATAATCAACTTAACATTTGCAGCAATGGCCTTCATGGCCGTTGCCTGCCATAAGCAGGCGGAGTTGACCACGCTGAAACCGGTTGCCTTTACGGGTAACATGACGGCCTCAACAACTGCAGTCACCCTGTCTGCTACAACCGACGATCAGTCGGTAATTACCTTTACCTGGCCTGCGGTAGTTTACCCTTACAAATCGCACGTAACCTACACCCTGCAGGCCGATTTGCCTGCCGATACCGTAGGCGCAACCGCCTGGCAAAACGCTACGTCGGTATTAATTGGAACCGATGTACTAACCAAAACCTACAAAGGCAGCGATTTAAACACCCTGGCCCTTGCGTTAGGCGTTACGCCAAATGAAGTGGGTAAAATGGTGTTCAGGGTGCAAGCCTACCAGGATAGGAATGCTTATTCAAAAGCGGTAACATTAACTATAAGCCCGTATAAAATTATCCTGCCGCCAAGCAACAATTACCCGGTACTATATCTTCCGGGCGATTACCAGGGATGGTCGCCGGGCACTGCTGGCACAGTAGCGGCATCGGTACCTAACATTTACGAAGGCTACATTTATGAGCCTGCAGGTGGCAGCTATCACTTTAAGTTTACCAGCGCGCCCGATTGGAACCACATTAACTACGGCGATGGCGGCCCGGGCTTATTAACCACCGATGGCACCAAAGGCGATTTGGTTTTGCCTGGCCCGGGTGTTTATGAACTGGTTGCCAACCCGCAAAGCCTTACCTGGTCATACACCCTGGTTACGTGGGGCATTATTGGCGACGCCACCCCAGGCGGCTGGAGCACGGATACCCAAATGACGTACGACCCGGCCAAACAAGTGTGGACGGTTACTGCCAATATGGTTGCCAGCGGATCGTTCAAATTCAGGGCTAATAACCAGTGGGCTATTGATTTTGGCATCACAGCAGATGGCAAAATCCAATACGCCGATAACCCTGCATTACCGTACAACGGCTCGTTAGGCAACTTAACTGTACCGTCAAATGGTAATTATACCATTACGCTGGATTTGCATGATCCAAATAATTACAACTTTAAGTTAAAGAAAAATTAACCGGTAAGGCAGCGCGTTTGCTGCCTTACATCATACCTTTTTTTAATATACTTTGAGTATGTTAACGGATTTTACAAGTGTGCATTAGTTGATTTTCAGGAGTAACCGGGTTTGCCGGGCTCCTGATTTTTACTGCCAGTTACCTTCCGATAACAATTCATCACCCCTTTTATACATGAAATTTATTACGATCACACTTTTACTTGCCTGCGTTTTAAACTTGCCGTGTGTTATGGCGCAATCGCCGGTAGTAACGCCCGGAAATATCGAAACCGTTACCATTGGGCAACAGGAAGTTTCTTTAAAAACAACCAATGCTTACGGCAGCATATCTGTTTACAGCCCATCCATCATTCGGGTGCGGTTGGATAAAAAGGTATTGGGCGACGATTTTTCGTACGCTGTAGTTGGCAAAGCGCATGCTGTAAAAGTGCAGATCAGCCAAACAGATAATGAGATTGATATCAGCACCGATTCGTTAAAAGCGGTAATCCAAAAGAAACCTTTCAGCATAACATTCTATACAATTGATGGCAGGATAATTAACCAGGACGAACCCGGTTTAACCACGTCATGGGTAAACGATGCGGTAACTACCTATAAAAAAATGCAGGATGATGAGCATTTTGTAGGCCTTGGCGAAAAAACCGGCAACCTTGACCGCAAGGGCAACGCCTACACCAACTGGAACTCGGATGTATATGGCTACAGTACCATGGCCGATCCGCTTTACTCCACCATCCCTTTTTATGCCGGCATTCATCATGGGTTAAACTATGGTATTTTTATGGATAACACCTACCAAAGCGATTTTAATTTTGGCGCCAGTAATAACCGTTTCTCGTCATTCGGCGCGCACGGAGGCGAAATGAACTACTATTTTATCTACCATAAAAAAATGGCAGATATTATTGCCTCCTACACCTGGCTTACCGGGCGTATGCCGTTGCCCCCAAAATGGGCTTTAGGCTACCAGCAAAACCGTTACAGCTATTACCCCGAAGCCGAGGTAATGCGTATAGCCCAAACCCTGCGCGAAAAGCGAATCCCTGCTGATGGTATTACTTTAGATATCCATTACATGGACAGGTACCAGCTATTCACCTGGAACAAAAGCCGTTTCCCCGATCCTGTAAAAATGACTGATGCGCTTAACAAAATGAACCTGAAACTTACGGTTATTGTAGACCCGGGGATTAAGGTTGAAAAGGGTGCACCTGCTTATGAAAGCGGCCTGAAACAGGATGTATATATCAAATACCCCGATGGTTCACCATACACAGGCCAGGTTTGGCCGGGCTGGTGCAACTTTACCGATTTTACCAGCGATAAAGGCCGTACATGGTGGCGTAACCAGGTAGATTTCTTCGCAAAATCGGGCGTAAGCGGTATCTGGAATGACATGAACGAAATATCTACCTGGGGCCAAAAAATGCCCGATAATGTTTTATTTGATTATGATGGCCACCCAACTACCCATTTACAGGCGCATAACGTGTATGGATTAGAAATGGTACGTTCAAGCTACGAAGGCGCGCTGGAACATTTTAAAGAGCGCCCTTTTATCCTGAGTCGCTCGGGCTATGCAGGTTTGCAGCGTTACTCAGCCCTCTGGACAGGCGATAACCGTGCCGAGGAAGACCACATGTTGTTGGGCGTACGTTTAATGAACAGCCTTGGCCTAAGCGGCGTATCATTTACAGGGATGGATATTGGCGGGTTTACCGGCAATCCCACCACGTCCTTATATACCCGTTGGATTGAGCTTGGCGCATTTATCCCCTACTATCGTAACCACACGGCCTTGAATAGCCGCGCTGCCGAGCCCTGGGCTTTTGGCGAGGATGTGCTGGACATTGCACGAAACTATATCAGCTTACGCTACCAGTTAATGCCTTATTTATACTCCAGCTTTTATGAGTCGACGCAAAACGGGTTGCCGGTAATGCGCTCGCTGGCTATCAACTATACTTTTGACCCGAAAGTGATGGACGCCACCTACCAAAACCAGTACGAGTTTGGTAACGGTTTTATGGTTGCCCCTTTTGAAAGCACCGCGGCTTTTGGCAAAGTATATTTTCCAGAAGGCAACTGGTATGATCTGTATACCGGGGCCGAACAAAAGGGTGCACAGGAGGTAACTATCCCGCTAACGGTTAGCAAACTGCCGGTTTACGTAAAAGGCGGCAGCATTATCCCCATGCAATCGCTTACCCAATCAACTGCCGAATTGCCTACCGATACGCTCGCGGTGCATGTATATAAGGGCAGCAAAGCCAATCATTTTGTGTATTACGAGGATGATGGTAAAAGCTTCAGCTACCAAAAAGGTGATTTTTATAAACGAACCATCAGGTTTGATCCCGATAAAAAAACCATCACATTTGATAAGGCAGAAGGGGGCTTTAAAACCAATTTTAAATACATCAGGCTGGTGCTGCACGGCTTTGAACAATCAACATCAGTTAAAGCAGGCAACAGCAATTTAAAGCTACAGGATAGCAGCATCGCGTTTTTAGGTGCCGCAGCAAATACCGACCCGCAAGGGAGCATAAACAGGCCCGATAGCAGCCCGGCTAAAATGGTAACCATCAGTAATGCACCAAATAACATCCAGATAAATTATTAAAAAGGAAGTGTGAGTATGATCATGAGTAACAAAAAAAACCAGATGAACAGTTTAATTCTATTTATAATGCTAATAGGCTCGCTACTGGGCTGCGGCAAAAAATCGCCAACGACAGATGACGGCGGCACTACCCCACCCCCAACCAATACCGACCCTGCCCAATACGGCACCCCTTTTACCGGCGTACCCGCAACCAAAGATATTGTGATGTATGAGGTGAATTTAAAAACTTACTCGCCGGTTGGCCTGAGCAGTGCCATGGCTCGTTTAGATTCTATCAAAGCGCTTGGCGTTAACGTGGTATGGCTAATGCCAACCTACCCGGTAGGCGTTTTGAAAGCTTCAGGATCACCCTATGCGGTTAAGGATTACACGGCTGTAAACGCCGATTTCGGCACGCTGGATGACTTGCGGGCTTATGTTGCCAAAGCACATACGCTGGGCATAGCCGTTATATTGGATTGGGTAGCAAACCACACCTCATGGGATAATGCATGGATCCAGAATAAAGACTGGTACCAGCAGGATGCATCTGGCAATATTATTATTCCGCCAGGCACAAACTACGCTGATGTTGCCGCGTTAAACTACAACAATACCAGCATGCGTACCGCCATGATTAAGGCCATGAAATACTGGGTGTACACAGCCAATATCGATGGCTACCGCTGCGATTTTGCCGACAATATCCCTAATGATTTCTGGGTACAGGCAATAGATACTTTAAACAAAATTACCACCCATAAGCTGATATATTTAGCCGAGGGCACCAAAGGCCCCGAAATAAGCGCGGGTTTCCAGATGAATTTTGCCTTCAGCTATTACGGTACGCTTAAAAACGTATTTGCAGGTACATCCAGCCCATCGGCCCTATACTCAACAAACACTGCCGAAAAAGCTTCGTTACCGGCCAATGGTATTAAATTAAGGTATATTACCAACCATGATAATGCATCGTCAGATGGCAGCACCATCAGCGAGTATAAAGGCAAGCAGGGTGCGCTGGCCGCGTTTGTTTTGGCGGCCTATATGGATGGTGTGCCATTAATATACAGCAGCCAGGAAGTGGGCTATCCAAATTCCATTAACTTTTTTAATAATATACCGGTAGATTATACCGCCAACCCGGATATGATTGCCGAATACAAAAAGATTATAGCCTTCCGCCAGGCGCACGAGGCTGTTAAAACAGGAACATTAACCGCTTATAACGATAATGATATTGTATCCTTCGAGAAAAAGACGGCAGCGGATGATGTATTGGTACTGGTAAATTCAAAAAACAGCAGCGTTACCTACGCCGTTCCGGCAACCTTGCAAGGTACCACTTGGACAAACGGCTTCACCAAAGCAAATATCACGTTAGGTGCCCAGCTTACTATTCAGCCATATCAATACCTGGCGCTAAAAAAATAGTTTCTTGTTTACTTTTCATATCAAAGGGGCAGCTTGGTCTCTGGTCCCTTTTGGGTTTGTAAATCACCGCGCGATGCGGTGATTTACTTTTTAATGGGGATTTTTTCCTCTGACCGGAAATAGAAAAAGTTGTTCCTGAATTTTACAACAACCCACCGGCAACAGTGATTCTTTCGCCTGTTACCCAACCGGCATCGTCAGAAGCCAGGAATACCGCAACCTTTGCAATATCTTCCGGCCGACCCGTGCGGCCCAACGGCGTGTTAGCAACCATTTGTTTCTCCAAATCGCCTCCAATTATACCCGCACTACGTGTACCTTGCGTTTCGGTAACGCCGGGAGCAATAGTATTTATCCGTATTTTTCGTCCACCCAACTCTTTGGCCAATAGTTTTGTCATGGTATCAACGGCAGCTTTTGCCGCGCAATATACCACCAGGCCGGGCATGGGATTTTGGCTTACTGTCGAGCTGATGTTTATAATACTGCCACCCTCCTGGCCAAATAGCGCAACCGCGCTTTGGGTACACAATAAGTTACCCAGCACATGCGTGTTATATTGTGCATGAAAACTATCTTCGGTAACGGCCTCTAAAGGCTCAAAAGTAAAAACGCCTGCATTATTCACAAGGATATCCAGCCGGCCAAACGCAGTTTTTGTTTCGGTAAACAACCTTTTCACATCTGCCGATAGTGTTATGTTACCCTGAATAGCGATGGCAGCGCCACCATCTTTCGTTATTTCATCAACTACTTTATCTGCGTCCACCTTCGCCGATGCATAATTGACCACAACTTTTGCACCCGCTTTTGCAAATGCTTTTGCAATTCCGGCACCAATTCCTTTTGATGCACCGGTAACCACCGCAACTTTATCTTTTAACTTTAAGTCCATTTTATTGCTTTTAATGAGCTGCAATACTAATATATTTGTATACTTTTGGCAAGTATGTACTTATTTGTATGTTATATACCAAAAAGTATGTATAATTGATTATCAATATTTTATATAAAATAAAAATGAAAAATAAACGCGAAATCCCTGAGCAAATCCAGAATTGTGGCGTTGAATATGCGTTTAAACGCATCGGCGGAAAATATAAGGCGAGGATTTTATGGTATTTACACTCAAAAACTGTACTGCGCTACGGCGAGCTAACCCGTACATTGCCCGATATTACCACCAAAATGCTTACCCAGACTTTAAGGGAATTGGAAGACGATAAATTAATAACACGGAAAATGTATCACGAAGTGCCACCCAAAGTAGAATATTCGGTGAGCGAGACAGGGCGGGAATTAATTCCGTTTATTGAGCATTTACACAATTGGGGTAAAAAACAATTGCAAAATGAATTATTGGCAAACCAATAATAAACAATAAAAATATACAATAAAGGCTCTTAAAAAAATGCCCCCGGCGTAATGGCTCAATCGTGGTACTTTAAACATTACGCCGGAAATTAAAACATTCCTCAATCTTTTTATTACACGGATGTGTGTTTCTCCATTCAGAAGCTAAACACAATTTATCTCAGCCCTCCACCCTATACTCCGCCTGGTGCAAAACCGGAAATTTAACCGAGTTGGCTATAAAGCATAATTTGTTAGCCTCGTGGTGCAGTGCAGCTGCCCTTGCCTGCATAGCGGCTTCTTTAAGGGTAATCACCGGCTTTAATATTACTTCGGTAAAATAGCCTCCGCCGTCGCTGGTTTCAACCATAGTACCTTCTGCCCTATCTTCATACGCGGTTACCACCACGCCCGCCACCGAACACAAGTGCAGGTACCACAACATGTGGCAGGCAGCTATCGATGCAAGCAACAGGTCTTCGGGACTATAACGGGATTTATCCCCCTGAAACTTGGATCTGACGAACCTGAAATATCCTGCTTACCATCAATGCTGATGGTGTGGGCACGTTCATATGATCTATAATCTTTGGTTCCGGTGCCCGTATTGCCTGTCCAGGTGATGGTGGTTTTATAATGATGATCTTTCATGATCTAATATCACCATAAAAATAAACACCATTAAATAAAATTACAGATTGGTCATTTTTAAAGATGCCTCATAGTAACGCTGGCCGGTATCAGGATATTTTTTTAACAGATCATCAATCTCCTGCAAATCGACAGCGGATAATTCCACGTCAACAGCTCCTGCGTTTTCCTGCAGGTATTTGCGCTTTTTGGTGCCTGGGATAGGAATAATATCATCGCCCTGAGCCAATACCCAACCTAAGGCGAATTGTGCTGGTGCAACATTTTTTTGTTGTGCCAGGACAGCAAATTCACGGGCCAGTTTTTGGTTATTGTCCCAGTTGTCCTCGTTAAAACGTGGCAATGTTTTACGGAAATCGCCGTCGGCAAGTCCTTCTTTATTTAAGGTATTGGTTACCAGGCCACGCGATAGCGGGCTATAAGGCACTAATGAAATATTTAGCTCGCGTAATACCGGCAGTATTTCGTTCTCTACATCGCGGGTAAGTAATGAATACTCGCTTTGCAGGGCAGCAATAGGATGCACGGCGTGCGCTTTGCGGATGCTTGCAGCCGATGCTTCAGATAAACCAAGGTAACGCACCTTGCCTTCCTTAACTAATTCGGCCATAGCTCCTACCATTTCCTCCACAGGCACATTGGGATCGATACGATGGGCGTAGTATAGATCGATGGTATCGATATTTAATCGTTTGAGACTTTGCTCAACCGCAGTTTTCATATAAGCGGGCGAGGCGTCAAAATAAACATTGGCGGTGCCGCTACCCGCATAAGGGGCGTTGACATCCCTCACCCTGAAACCAAATTTGGTGGCTATAAATACTTTATCGCGGTTTTGCTTCAATACTTTGGCTATCAGTTCTTCGTTTTTGCCGTTGGCATACATATCCGCAGTATCCCAAAAGTTAATGCCCAGGTCAAGCGCCAGGTTAAGTGTAGCTAATGATTCGTCGTTATCTATCGGGCCATAGGCGAAACTCATGCCCATACAGCCTAAGCCAATGGCAGATAGTTTTTCGCCGGTATTCCCTAAATTTCTGTATTTCATAGGTATTATGTTTTTGTTGATACAAATTTAAACAACCTGCAAAGCGATGCGGTTATAAGTATCAAACTAAATATTACAAAATTCAAACAGCTAACGCTAAGTCAAAAGTATTTAGTTGCAAGTCTCAAGTCATTTTCGCTTGTTGCTTACTTCCGACTCAAACCACCAATCAACCACAACAAGGCGTTTAAAAACCTTGCTTTTGCCAAAAATTCTTGACCCAAAAAAAACGCGACCAGGCAAAGCCCGATCGCGTTTTTTTTACCAGGGGGTAAAAATTATTTTTTACCTGAAGCAGCTTCCTGCTCAGCCTGACGTAATGCACGTGAAGTAGTTACAGATACGATAGTATCTTCCTGTGCATTGGTAATAGTTAAGTTTGGCAATTTAATTTCGGCCACTTTTACTGATTTACCAACTTCCAAAGCTGCAATGCTTACTTCAATAGCATCTAAATGATCTTTAGGTAATGCTTTGATGCGCAGTTTCCTTAGTTTTTGAACTAATTTACCACCCACTTTAACACCTGGCGAAGTTCCGGTTAATTTAACAGGGATCTCGATAGTGATAGGCTTTTTCTCGTCAAGCAATAAAAAGTCTACGTGGATAATTTGTTCAGTTAAAGGGTGAAACTGCAAATCTTTAATAATAGCCTGTGATTTAACACCAGCAACGTCAAGATCGATGAAATGAACAACCGGAGTGTAAACTACGGCTCTCAAATCAGCTGCGGACACTGAAAAGTGGGTTTGGGTTGGCCCACCGTAAAGTACTGCAGGCACTAAGCCTTGGTAACGCAGTTCTTTAGCGTCTCTTTTCCCTACGTTCTCTCTTGGAGAACCGCTAATAGCAATTGATTTCATTGTTTTTTATTTTATTTATTATTTATTAAGTCCATGGTCGATAGTCAATAGACCATGGATTTGTTTTAATGCGTGTTCCCTCTGCCATGGACTATTGACCATCAGCTATGGACTAATTAGTCTACCCTAAACAACTGGCTTATCGAACCGTGTTCATTTACATTGCTTATAGCTTTTGCAAACAATTCGGCAGTTGATAATACTTTTATTTTAGGGCTTTCATATTTCAATGGTATGGTGTCGGTAACTATTAGTTCGGTTAACACCGAGTTTTCGATAGTTTCGTAAGCTTTACCAGATAATACGGGGTGTGTACAAACCGCGCGTACGCTGCGTGCACCACGTTCCATAATTAAGCCTGCTGCTTTGGCCAGCGTGCCGGCTGTATCGCAAATATCATCAATCAATACAATGTCCTGGTCGGTTACGTCGCCAATCAATGTCATCGATTCAATCTCGTTGGCACGTTTACGACGTTTATCGCAAATTACAACCTCGGCATTAAAAAATTTAGCAAAGCTGCGCGCCCTGTATGAGCCCCCCATATCTGGCGATGCAATGGTTAAATTACCAAGACCAAGGCTTTTAATGTACGGCACAAAAATGATAGAAGCATCCAGGTGATCAACCGGAACATCAAAAAATCCCTGTATCTGCGCTGCGTGCAAATCCATGGTCATGATGCGGTTAATACCGGCTGCCACCAATAAATTGGCTACCAGTTTTGCGCTTATAGCTACGCGGGGTTTATCTTTCCTGTCCTGGCGCGCCAAACCAAAATACGGGATAACGGCGTTTACATAATGTGACGATGCACGGCGGGCGGCATCAATCATCATCAGCAATTCCATCAGGTTATCAGTAGGCTGGTGGGTACTTTGTATCAGGAATACATCGCATCCCCTTACAGTTTCATTAAAATGTGGTTGAAATTCGCCATCACTAAAACGTGAAAGTACTACATCGCCCAATTCGCGGCCATAGGCTTCAGCAATTTTTTGCGCCAGCGCTTTTGAGCCCGAACCTGCAAATAATTTAACCGGATTAAATTGTAATGGCATTTTTTTGAATTTTGAATTTCGGATGTCCGATTTCGGATTTGGTTAATTTTCAATTGCTTATCAAGCTAAAATAAAATAAACCAGGCCGTTAACAACCCCCTAAAATACAATTCGGACCTCGATTTTCTAAAACGGAATAAATCCGAAATCAAAAATTCGAAATCCGAAATTTCTTGTTGCCCGACCAGGATTCGAACCTAGACAAACGGTACCAAAAACCGTCGTACTACCATTATACTATCAGGCAATCTCCCTGGATGTTTTACTCTCCGAAAAGGAATGCAAATATAAGACGATTTTTTAACTCTCAAAACAGAATTTGAAAAAAGTATTTACAAGCCTGTTTTACAGCTAAAAACGATTAAAAAGAGTTAAGGTAAGCCGTTTGGTTTCGGCATCATAATAGTTTTTTGCTAATTTCGGCTCAATTAAGCCTTTTGATATACGAAAGTACCTGACATGAACTACACTAAGATCAACAATATTTTTGGCTGGATAGCCGGTATTATCGCTACCATTACCTACATTTTAACACTTGAACCATCGGCCAGCTTTTGGGATTGTGGCGAATTTATAGCTTGTATCTTCCGCATGCAGGTAGCTCATCAACCGGGAGCGCCTTTGTTTACCATGATAGGTAAAGTATTTACACTGTTATCTATGGGCGATAATACCAGGGTTGCCTACTGGGCCAATATGGCCTCGGCATTGGCCAGCGGCGCAACTATCCTGTTTTTATTCTGGACGGTTACTGCGCTTGCTAAAAAAATACTGGTAAAAAAAGCCGAAGATATTAATATCGCCAGCCTGATTATCATTATAGGTTCAGGTTTGGTTGGTGCTTTGGCCTATGCTTGGTCAGATACGTTTTGGTTTTCGGCAGTTGAATCTGAAGTTTATGCGCAATCATCTTTATGTACAGCCATCGTTTTTTGGGCTATACTAAAATGGGATGCCCATGCTGATGAACCCAACGCCAACCGCTGGATTGTTTTTATTGCCTACATCATGGGCTTATCAATAGGCATCCACCTGTTAAACCTGCTGGTAATACCGGCAATAGCTTTAGTAATCTATTTCCGCAAGGCAAAAGCCATAACCGCCCAGGGCACGCTACTGGCATTTTTTGCGGGTGTGGTATCGGTAGCTTTTGTGTTATGGGGCGTTATCCAGTTTACAGTTAAAGGCGCGGCCTTCTCCGATCTGCTTTTTGTAAACACCCTGGGTATGGGCTTCGGCAGCGGTGCTATTGCTTTTTTTGCATTATTGATAGGCACCATTGCTTTTGGCATTTATTATACTATTAAACAATCGCAGCTTGCCATTATAGCTTCGGCGGTATGTTTTATATTGGCGCTGGGTATTAGTACCGGCATTATTGGTGCACTTATTGGCATAGGTATTTTGGCCTTGTTGGAGTACGTGATTAAAATTCGTGAAAAACGTTTTGCTCTCAATAGCTTTTTTGTGTGCCTGTTGTTCATACTGTTTGGCTACAGTTCATTTGTGATGATAGTAGTGCGTGCCAAGGCCGATCCTAACCTTAATAACAGCGATCCGCAGGATGCATTTGCCCTTAACAGCTATTTAAACCGCGATCAGTACGGTGATACGCCATTACTATACGGCCAGTTTTTTGACTCTACCCCTACCGAGCAAACCCAAGGCGCCCAAATTTACCGCCGCGGCAAAACTCAGTACGAGGTTGCAGGCAAAAAACTGACAACCGTTTATGATCGTAATACCATTTTTCCGCGTATGTTTAGCGATAAGGGCGGCCATGCGCAGTTCTACCGGGCATGGAGCAAACTGGCCGATGGCGAAAAGCCAACCTTTGCAACCAACCTGGGCTTTTTTGGTACCTGGCAGGTTAACCAGATGTATACTCGCTATTTCCTGTGGAATTTTGTTGGCCGTACCAATGACCTTGACGGGCAAACCAGCAATAGCGGCGCCGATGGCAACTGGATAAGCGGCTGGAATTTTAACAAGCCATTGCCTGCCGAGGTTACCCAAAGCAAAAGCTATAACCGCCTGTACTTTTTACCGCTGATTATTGGCCTGGTGGGCTTATTCTTCCACTTTAAAAGCGACCAGCGAAACGCCGGTGTAGTATTGGTACTCTTCTTTTTTACCGGCTTGGCCATTGTGCTTTACCTTAACCAGGACCCCCTACAACCACGCGAACGTGATTATGCCTACGCCGGATCATTTTATGCTTTTGCCATTTGGATAGGCCTTGGTGTTATGGGCGTGGCCGAGCTTTTAAGGAAGGTGGTTAATGCTAAAACCAGCGGAATTATTGCCACCGTGGTTTGTTTATTAGCCGCTCCCGTTTTAATGGCCAACCAGGAGTGGGACGACCATAACCGGTCGACCAAGCTTACGCCGCATGATATGGCCTACAACTATCTTAACTCCTGCGCGCCAAATGCTATTTTGTTTACTTATGCCGATAATGACACCTACCCGCTTTGGTATATACAGGAAGTTGAAAACGTAAGGCCCGATGTACGCATTGTAAATTTAAGCTTACTGGGTACCGATTGGTACATCCGGGGCATGAAACATAAGATGAATGAATCGGAGCCTTTGCCTATTACGATGCCCGACGATAAATTTAAAGCCGGTGTACGCGATGTGGTTTATTTAAGCGATAAAAACCTGCCGGGCTCAACCGAGTTAAAGGATGTTTTTGATTTTATTACTTCGGATGAAAAGGAAGCGATGGCCGACTATGGTAATGGCGAAATGGGCAACTATCTGCCAACCAAAAAATTCAAAATAACGGTTAACGCAGACGATGTGGTAAAAACCGGAACAGTGCCAGCCGCCCAAAAGGATCAGATAACACCCGAAATGGATTGGACATTTAACGGCAAATACGTAACCAAAGATATTTTGGCTATGATGGATATTTTGGCCCACAATAACTGGAAAAGGCCAATTTACTTTGCTACCACCGTGCCTGATGAAAACCTGATAGGCCTGGGCAAATATTTGTATAGCGAAGGTTTTGCAAACCGCCTGATGCCATTAAAAGTTGATACTGCTGCAAACGCGGCCGATTTGATTAACACCCCGGTAATGTACCATAATATGATGACACAATACAAATGGGGCAACATGAAAACGGCCAGCTATCTTGATCATGAATCAAACACCATGTTTTATCCACTGATCTCGAGGTTATATTCCAGCCTGGCCGATAACCTGTTAAAAGAAGGAAAAACCGACCTGGCTAAAAACGCGTTAAAAAAATACGACGAGGTAATGCCGGAGACCATCCCAAATACCGAGATAGCCATCCGCAAATATTACCTGATTGAAACCGCCTATCGCCTGGGCGAAACCCAAATGGCCAACAAACTGGCCAACCTGATTGATGCTTACGTAACCAACCTTCTGGCTTATAATTTAACACTGTTGCAAAGCGGCGATACCACGCTGGAGAGCCGCGATATCCAATATTCGATGTCGATGCTGAACGGGTTGGTAGAGTTTACCAAAAACTACAAACAACCACAACTGAACGCCAAATTTAACGCGCAGTTTAAAGAATATGAGAAGAAATTAGGCATGGGTACGGGGAAATAGAATTAAGAATTTAAACGGGCTGTCATGGTGAGCCCGTCGAACCATAGCGGGCAAAGACCTCTCCGCGCGAGTCTTCGACAGGCTACCCATGACAAGTTAAAAACGGAAGTCATCCTTGTAACTTGTTTCAGGATCCCACAGGACAGGTGACCCGCATGAAGTATACTTAGCACGTGGGGTGCTGAAACAAGTTCAGCATGACATTAGGGCGAAATCATTGTCATTCTTCCTTCAGGATTTCGCGAAATTTTACAACTCAGACTGACAGGTCTCCCACCGAATACGTTAAGAATAGACGCTCTTGTAACAAAAAGGGTGATACTAAAAAAAGCGGCAATCGCCGCTTTTTTTAGTATATGGTTATTAAAGTCCGAAAACTATTATTCGTTTACTACACCCATCGAACAGAATTTTTCGATGCGCTCGTTAACCAGTTCGGTAACGTCTTTTTCTTTGAGGATTTTAAGATCTTTTAGCAATTGCTTTTTAAGCGTGGCAGCCATAGCTACGGGATCCTGGTGGGCGCCACCAAGGGGCTCTTTAATAACCCCGTCTATCAGCTTGTTTTTTAGCATTTCTGTAGATGTCAGTTTCAAAACTTCGGCGGCACGTTCTTTATTTTCCCATGTTTTCCAAAGGATGGTTGAGCAGTTCTCCGGCGATATTACCGAATACCAGGAGTTATCCAGCATCATTACTTTATCGCCAATACCTATACCTAATGCGCCGCCTGATGCACCTTCGCCTATAATAACACAGATGATAGGTACTTTAAGTATCGACATTTCTAACAGGTTACGGGCTATGGCTTCACCTTGTCCGCGCTCTTCGGCCTCCAGGCCGGGGAATGCTCCGGGGGTGTCAATTAAGGTAACAACCGGCTTGTTGAATTTCTCGGCCATTTTCATCAGCCTCAGAGCCTTCCGGTAGCCTTCGGGGTTAGCCATACCAAAGTTGCGGTACTGGCGCTCTTTGGTGTTACGGCCTTTTTGCTGGCCTATAAACATCACTGTTTGGCCATTTAATGTTCCAAAACCACCAATGATGGCTTTATCATCGCCAACTGTACGGTCGCCGTGCAATTCAATAAAATCATCGCACATCAGCTCAATATATTGCAGGGTATATGGCCTTTCGGGATGGCGGGAGATCTGTACCTTTTGCCAGCCGGTAAGGTTGCCGTATATTTCTTTTTTGGTGCTTTCCAATTTGGCTTCCAGCTCTGCAACCGTTGCCGACATATCCAACTTGTTTTTATCTTCAACCTGCTTCACCTTTTCAATTTGCTGCATCAGCTCGGCAAGGGGTTTTTCAAAATCAAAAGTTATTTTCATACACTTTATTTGGGGCCGCTAAATTAAACAAATCAATCGGCAAATTTATCAATTATGATTTTGCAAAGTTTCCAGCTTTTTTATCTGGGCCGGCGATAGCAGTTTCCAGGTATTGTAGCAGGCAATCAAAATGGCATCCCGCAGTTCGCCGTAGTACAAGCCCGACCGGTTACTATAAAAAATGATGCTGCCTTCGTCGGTTCCTTTGTTAAACAAATCATCCAGTCTCTTTTCGTTGGTAACAATAAATCCCCCCATTTCAATTCGTTTGCGTTTCAGCTCTTTAGCAATAGCTTCAATCTTAGTAATTTGTATGGGGCTAAGGCCTGCCTCCTTTTTAAACTGCATAGCCACATCCGGCATTGGGTAATGGTTCAGCAGTGCCACCGGCGGCATATTATAAATATCATCTCCTTTTAACAATGCGGTATACTGCGCATCAGTTAAAGTTTTAACAGGCGATTTTTTCAAGGTACTATCGGGCGTCTGCGCCGCAATTCCACTATAAATAAACAGGGAAGCTATAAATACAGGTATTGTTTTCAGCATAGGTTGCAGTTTACAAAAAAGCCGCAACTATTAGGCCAATAAACTTCCACCTTTCTTAATTTGCGTAATAGTTATGAAATACGATACGCCAAATAATCAAAACGAATCCTACTTAATATCCCTGACCTATGCTCCTTTACCTTCATGCCTAAAGATAGAAGCCTGAAACCTAAATTAATAATTGATTGTAGAAGTTATGCAAACGAAAGACCCATTCCGGCGGGTGAGTCTTCCGTTTCCACTAATCCTCGAACGAATACTTTATTTAACGACAGTTGCTTCCAACTCAACTTTTAAAGTTTCGAATAAGCTTTTCACCTCCAAAAGCGTAAGTGCTTGTTTGACGCCATTCCTGACAGCCCAATCTTGAAAAATCTTAAAATTCGACAAAAGCTCAGAGGTCGATGTCGTATAAATATTTAAGCGGACGATCCCTTCAGGTTTGTACCCTGCCTTGCTGATCACAGTCTCTAAATTCTGCAATGCTTTGGTCAGTTGAGTTTTCATATCGTCATTACTTGATATTCCGTCATCGCTTATAGCGGTTTGTCCCGAAATGTAAAGTGTGCTTTCCACATGTCTTGCTTCAACAGCCTGTACATAACTGCGTTCGTCCTGCCACCCCCAGGGATTGATTATCCTTTTTTCCATCTGTGCATGTTTTGAAGTTTGCGCCCATGCAGGTGCAGTAATTGTTAATAATAGTGTTGCCAGTTTTGCGATCTTTTTCATAATTGCAGTATAAATTTACAGTGCAAAAATCCGGATAACATTCGGGATCAAGCCTTGATATACCTCACCATTATCATGTGAGGTATATCACACTATTAATTAAAACGGCTCAAAGTTTCACGGGATACTCCCAGGAATGCAGCCAGCTGACTTTTCGGCACCCGCTGAACGAGTGAAGGATATTGCTTAAGAAGTTGTTCGTAACGCTGTTTTGCATTAGAGGTTAACAAAGAGACGATGCGCCTTTGTGCACCAAGAAAGCCGAAGTTGGCTTTTTCGAGAAAAAATTTTTCCATCTTTTCCATTCTATCACAAAGATTGCGGTAATTTTCCAGCGTTAAGCACAGTACTTCTGTATCTTCCAGGCATATCAGTGACATGGTCGATAGGGTCTGCGTATAATAGGCCAGAAAATCGCTTTCCCACCAGTCTTCCATAGCAAACGAGACAATATGCTCCTTTGCCGTATCGTCAATATACACCAGCTTTAAAAGCCCGGACAGAATAAAAAAATTGTGTTTTACAGATTCTCCTTCCTGAATAAGAAATTGATGTTTTTTAAATTTTTTAGCGGTGAAATGACTTAATACAAATTCATACTCATCATCGTTGAGTAACACGATCTTTTCTATATGGTTTCTTAGTCTTTGATCCATGCTCCTTTTTTAATGATTTCTATACTAATAAAGATAATTATCTCCCCCTTAAAAAACGCGGGGAGTATAAAAAAGGGTTTCCGATGCATACTAAACCCGAATGTTATTGGGGTCGGCTCTCGGCTTTCATTATCTTACCACTCTTCGATTTCATAATATAAAATAAACATTTCATTAAACAAGGAACAGAACGCTTTCTTATTCCACCTTTACCACCTTTGTCCTTGCCGAAATCCCGTTTTCATTAAAGGCCTCTATCTGGAAATAGTAAGGTAAATCCCTATCCATCCCGCTAAAATAAAACTCGTTTTTGCCGTATACCATCATGTTGTTGTACAGTTTATCGGGCGCTATGCCAAAATAAATGGTATAGCCGGTGGCGTTATCATTGGGTTTCCATTTAAGCCAGGAGTTACGGCGCTCGCTGTCGCCACGCAGCACAATCAGGTTTTGAACAGTATCAGGCTTTGCGCCTGCACCCTTACCAAATACCCGGAATCCTGATAGCGCAAACTTTCCGGTAGGCATATGCAGATTAATCATTTTCAGATAACGCGCTTTTGCTGGCGTTTTTAGTTCGATATAATCATGCGGTACATCTTTTTTATTTCGGCTTTTGTCAATCAAAGGTTTCCATGTTTTTCCATCTACCGACGAGTAAACCATATACTGGTGATAAACGCCCATTGATTTGCCCATAAACGTGGCGTCCTGGTCGGCATAGTTAATTTGCACGGCGTTGATGGTACTGATTTCGCCCAGGTCGGTTTTAAACCACTCGCCTTTGCTGGCAGTTTTGGCGCTCCAGTAAGTCTTGATATCTTCGTCAACCGCATTATTGGCGTAGTAAGCGCCCAGGGTCGACGATATTTCTACCGGCTTATTATAGTTCAGCAGCATCCAGCCGGTAAAGTTACTTTGCAGGTGGTCTTCGGCGCCGGTGGCCAAATATTGGGGATAATCACCATAGGCGGTGTTGCAATACAGCGTTCCGTCTTTATCAAAACCGGCAGGCCAAAAGCCAATGCGGCGTTCAAAGTTATTTTTTACCGAAATACCCATGGTGCTGATATGCCAGTAGTTGCCATACTTATCGGCCCAGGTTGCTCCGTGCCCCGCTCCTTTTGCAAAGCCGCCGGGCTTGTACGAGAACGGATTATGTTTTTGATAGGTAAACGGACCAAGTGGCTTATCGCCCACAAAAACGCCATCGCCATAGCCGCTTTGTTCGGTACCGGGCGCGCCAAATTGCAGGTAGTATTTGCCGTTATGCTTGTTCATCCACGAGCCTTCAATAAAGGGCAGCAGGAATACATTATCATTATGTTCGCCGAAGCGCTCCCAGCCATGCTTTTCGGGATCCAGCTTAACCATTTCTTTTTTGGGGCCGATGGGTTCAAATGTTTTCCTGTCTATCTCCTGCCCATAAAGCGGCAGGGTATTGCTCGATCCGTGGTAAATGTAAACCCGGCCATCGTCATCGGCAAACATGCCAGGATCCCAGGCGCCTACTTTAAAATAGTCTTTAGCCGCTTTCCAATCATCTTTGGTAGGGTTGGTGCTCATCCAAAGGGTAAAATCCTTATTATAGGTCGATCCTATCACCAGCAAGGTATCGCCTAAAACTAATGTTGCAGGCGCGCAAAGTTCATCGCCTGCAACCTGGTTGTAGGAGCGTACAAATTTGCGGTATACAAAATTCCAGTTCAGCATGTCATCACTCCACCAGTAACCAAACTGGTTTGTGCTGAACAGGTAGTATTTGCCTTTAAACAAGGTCATGGTGGGGTCGGCAGTTGCGCGGTGTTTGCCCCAGCTTGCAAAACTATCAAAAGGGGTGTAGCCGTAATCGAGGTTAAGGGGATTGCAATAAGTTAACCTTTTGGTTTGCGCGCTTGCATGCAGCAGGAAAAAGCAAAGCAATAGCATCAGTAAAATACGGGCAGCTATCTTCATCATATATGCACTGGTTTATATAGGTAATAACAGGATGCTAATATCTGTTTTTAAACAACAATTAAAAGATGGCTTACTACTACATTTACTGCACAAAAACACCCGGTTTGGCTAAAAGTTTACCCAAACCACATTAACCATTACTCCAATTGTAAACTTTTTATCATTGTGTGTTAAAAACACAATTAATTTGTAGCTTCATGGCGTAAACCAATTTGTACCAAAATCCAGTTTTATGAAAAAGAGATACCTGCTGCTTTTCATTGTGCAATTATTTTTTTGCGCCGCTTCATTTGCGCAATACCCCAAAATGGATAAGCTGCTTTACGGCGTAGCTTATTACGATGAATATATGCCTTACGAACGCCTTGACAAAGATGTGCAGATGATGAAAGAGGCGGGCATAAACGTGGTGCGCATTGCCGAATCGACCTGGAGCACCGTTGAACCGCAGGATGGTATTTTTGATTTTACCCATATTGACAGGGTGCTGGCGGCCATGCAAAAAGGCGGCATCAAAGTGATTGTTGGTACACCTACCTATGCCATACCTACATGGATGGCCAGAAAACATCCCGAAATATTAGCCATTACACCACAGGGCCAAAACCAATACGGACCAAGGCAAAATATGGATATTACTAATACCGATTTCAGGATGTATGCCGAGCGGGTGATCCGTAAGATAATGGAGCATGTGAAAGATAACCCCGCCGTTATTGGTTACCAGGTTGATAACGAAACTAAATCATACGGTACATCTGGCCCAAATGTGCAGGCGTTGTTTGTAAAATACATGCAGGCCAAATACAAAACGCTTGATAATATTAACCATATTTTTGGCCTGGATTACTGGAGCAACCGCATTAATGCGTGGGAAGATTTCCCATCGATGAATAACACCATCAATGGAAGTTTATCATCTGAATTTGCCAAATTTCAGCGCCAGGTGGTTACTCAATATTTAGGCTGGCAGGCGGCCATTGTGCGCGAATACAAACGCCCCGACCAATTCATTACCCAAAACTTCGACCTGGACTGGCGTGGCTCTTCTTTCGGTATCCAGCCCGATGTTGACCATTTTGCGGCTGCCAAGGTCCTGGATATTGCCGGGATAGATATTTATCACCCCAGCCAGGATAAGCTTAACGGCGCCGAGATTTCTTTTGGCGGCGATGTTACCCGATCAATGAAGGGCGGTAAAAACTATTTGACCATAGAGACCGAAGCGCAGGGATTTGCTCAATGGACGCCTTATCCCGGTCAGCTACGATTACAGGCTTTCAGTCACCTGGCCTCGGGCGCCAATATGGTTGGTTATTGGCCATGGCATTCCATCCACAACTCGGCCGAAACCTATTGGAAAGGGTTGTTAAGCCACGATTTTGAGCCCAACCCGGTTTATAACGAAGCTAAAACCATCGGCAAAGATTTTGACCGGCTAAGCCCGAAACTCATCAACCTGAAAAAGAAAAACGATGTAGCCATACTATTCAGCAACGAGGCGCTTACGGGCTTTAAGGCTTTTGGCTTTGGTTGGGGTGTACGCACCGGTTATAATGAAGTATTGCGCCAATTGTACGACGGCTTATACCATATGAACGTAGGCTGCGATTTTGTTGACCCTACCAGCCTGAACATCGAAAACTACAAGCTACTGATTGTGCCCGTTTTGTATGCCGCACCCGATAGTTTATTGCAACGGCTTAACCGCTATGTTAAAAATGGCGGCCACGTTGTTTATACTTTTAAAAGCGGCTTTAGCGACGAAAATGTTAAGGTACGCACCACTCACCAACCCGGCATAATTAATGAAGCTTTAGGAATTTACTACAGCCAGTTCACGGTGCCCGAAAACGTTGGCCTTAAAGGCGATGATTTTAACCTGAAACCGGAAGATAAAAAGCTTAATACGTGGATGGAACTCATCACCCCTACCACTGCCAAAGTACTGGCCTATTATGACCACCCGGTTTGGGGCAAATACGCGGCCATTACCGAAAACACATACGGCAAAGGCCTGGCAACTTACATTGGCTGCGTTACAACCAGCGCCGTTACCGATAAAATACTGGCCGACGCGGTTAAAAAGGCAGGCCTTTGGGGTACCGATCAGCAGTTGGCTTTCCCTGTAATTACCAAGTACGGCGTAAACCAGGCGGGTAAAACGGTGCATTATTATTTTAATTACTCGGATAAGGAAATAAACTTTACCTATCCTTATGGCAACGGGAAGGAACTGTTCTCAGGAGCAAATGTAAGCAGCAATTCGGCTATGCAATTGGAGCCTTGGGGGATGAAGATTGTGGAGGTAAATTGAGGGGTAATTTTGTCTGAACCTGGATTAAACAGATTCTCCGGATTTTTCGGATTTTGACATTGACGAGACGACAACACCAAGCAAAAAAACTTGCGAAGTTTTGAAAACTTCGCAAGTTTAAATTAGAGAGCAATGGGCTTTAGAAATTAAAAGTCTCCCCCTTCAGGGGGAGATTTAGAGGGGCTACACCGCCCTCTTCAGCGTAAAGGCAAACCGGCTCCCTGCCCCTATCTCGCTATCAACCATAATATGGCCGCTTTGGGCTTCAATAAAATCTTTGGCAATGGCAAGGCCAAGGCCGGTGCCGGTTTGGTCGGCGGTGGCGTTGGGCACTTTAAAGTAGCGCTCAAATAACCTCGACAGGTATTGCTCTTCTATGCCTTTACCATGATCTTTTACCGAAAATTCAATCTCGTCGTTCTTATGCTTTTTAACAGTTAGCTCCACAACTGATTTTTCGTGGCTGTATTTTATGGCGTTTGATAACAGGTTGATAAGTACCCAGGTAGTTTTATCAAGGTCGGCATGTACCTCGGGCAGGGTATCGTCGCATTTTACTTTGATGTTTACTTGCTTTTGATCGGCTGTGAATTTAATGGCCTTTACCGCATAATCAACAATGTTACGGGGGTGTGTGCTGCCGAAGTTAAGCTGTAGCTTACCGGTTTCAACCTGTGCCATATCCAACAGTTCGCCGGTTATTTGCAGCAGGCGGCGGGCATCATCGTCAATATTTTCCAGCAATTGGCGTTGCTCGGTATTTACATTACCTATGCGGTCGTCCTCCAGTAATTTCAGGCTCATTTTGATGGACGATATGGGCGTTTTTAACTCGTGCGATATGGTGGCGATGAAATTGGTTTTAGCTTCATCCAGCTGCTGGTACTCGGTAATATTTTTAAGGATAATTACCTTACCTATCACTTTACTTTTACTGCTCACGGATAATGAATCGCGGCTGTAAAAGCTTTCGCGATTATCTGCAAAAATCTTTAACCGTGGCTGTTCATTAATTAACAGGTTGCGCAGCAGGTCGTTCTCCAACGCTATGTCTGGTGCGTACCGGCCGGTAAGCTGTTCGGTGGTCATGCCTATCAGGTTACACGCTACTTCGTTGGCAAATATGATAAACTGCTTTTCGTCTAAACCAATAATAGCATCGTGCATGGTATTAATAATAGTCTCTATCCGTTTTTTCTCAAACAGGATGCTGGCCAGGTTACTGTTCTCATACTCATCCAGTTTCCGGGTCATATTATTAAAAGCCTGCCCCAATTCGCCAAACTCATCATCGGAGTGAAAGTCTATCTGCTGGTGGTAATTACGATTTGATACCTCTTTTATCCTTGCCGTTAATTCCTTTAACGGATCGGCTATATAACCCGGAAAATTTACCGCAAAAGTGAACGCGATAGTAAACAACAAAAAAGCACTGACGGCCACCAGCACATTTGCCCTGCTTGCCGTATCAGTGGCGATGGCATTTTTTCGCGAAATTGCATCCATATTCAGGTGCATAATACCATAAATAAGCCGGCGGGCATGGCTCCTTAAAGGCAATTGCGCGGCTATATTGTTATTATGCTGCTTTATCTGCGTGTAAACAAGCGTCAACGAATCTGTTAATTCCTGCTCACCCTTTTCTGTAACATTATGTTGCTGCAGTTTAAGGTTATTGTCGATAACCGCAATTTGTTTTGGCGAAAGCGCCTTATCATTCGCATCGATGGCATCCTGCATGTTTTGGGTAAACTGCAGGGTTTTATAATTATCCTTAAGTATTGCCCCGGCATCGGCCGACAGCCGGTTAAGGAAGTAAACAGATAACCCGCAACAGGTGAGCGCCAGTACAAACAAGAAACCGATGCCTGTACGGAGTTTATTTTTAATAGTCATGGTTATGATAGTATTACAAGGTCTATATCAGTTTTTGACATTTTATTTAACAATTGGGTAAACACTGCCGTTTTCATAATAACCTGGTAAAATTTAAACCGTGGCTTACCCAGGCAGATAGTGGTAATGTCGTATTTTTCGGCCGTTTCCCAAATGGTTTGAGCTATGCGGTCGCTTTTCACTTTAATTACTTCGCCCCCCAGTTGTGTTGCCAGTTTCATATTATTAATAAGGTGGCGCTGCGATGCAAGGTTTATTTTATCGCTGCTTTCTCTTGATGTTTGCACATACAAAACAAAAAATTTAGAGCGGTAATATGATGACAACCTTGCCGTTTTACGAATAATTATTTTGGCCGATTCGTCATTAGTACTAATGCAGGCCAAAAAAAGCTCGGGCCGTAGTTTAATGGTCTTGGGTATCTCAATATCTATCTTCCGCTCTACCTGGTGGGCTACTTCGCGCAGGGCCAGTTCGCGCAGCTGTAAAATTCTATCGGCCTGGAAAAAGTTGTTGAGCGCCATAGGCACTTTTTTCTCGTCGTATATCTTACCTTCCTTTAAGCGGTCTATCAGTTCATCGGCGGTAAGGTCGATGTTTACTACCTCGTCTGCCAGTTGCAAAACCTTATCGGGTATACGCTCGTTTATTTTGGCCCCGGTTATACGTTCCACCTCTTCGTTCAGGCTTTCCATATGCTGGATGTTTACCGCGCTGATCACATTAATACCCGCGTTCAATATCTCCAGCACATCCTGCCAGCGTTTTTCATTGCTGCTGCCTTCAATATTGGTATGGGCCAGTTCATCAACCAAAACCACCTCGGGGCGCAGGCTAATGATGGCTTTCAAATCCATCTCCTCCAGCTCTTTACCCTTGTAAAACAGTTTGCGGCGGGGTATTACCGGCAAACCCTCTAATTGGGCAACGGTTTCTTTGCGGTTATGCGTTTCAATGTAGCCAATTTTAACGTCGATGCCGTTACGCATCAAAGCCTGGGCCTCCTGCAGCATGCGGAAGGTTTTACCCACGCCCGCGCTCATGCCTATGTAAACCTTGAATTTCCCGCGCCTTGATTTTTTTATCAGCTCCAGGAAATGCTCAACCGACCGTTCTTTTTCGCCGTCCATATGCCCAAGCCCCCTCTAAATCTCCCCCTGAAGGGGGAGACTTTAAAAATTTTAATTTATTTGACACTTATTAATACCCATTATGTTTAAAGCCGCACAAATCCCATTTTGGTTTACAACCAAGCCCCCCCGCAAGTCAAAAGTCTCCCCCTTCAGGGGGAGATTTAGAGGGGGCTTATAAAAGGGAGAGCCCTCGCGGCCCCCCTTTTAAGGTATGAATGTTTCTCAAACTAACATATAATTAAACCAAAATTAACTATACAACCATTCATACATATCTTGAGCCCCACCTAAATCCTCCCCTAAAGGGGAGGACTTGAGAAAAAACTGCAATCCAAAGCCCCATACTTCAGGGGGAGATTTAGAGGGGGCTTAAAAGGCGTACACCGCTGCCAGCACAAATTGCGAGGCAGTTTTAGTCGGGTCGCCCGAGTTATTTTTAAACGCGTTTGCCGATCCATTGTCGACCCTAAACTCGGGTATCAATGCCAGCGGACCAGCCTTAATATTTGCTGTAAAAGTTACAGCCGCTACGTTTTCGCCGGGTGCAGGCGCTGCTGTCGAGGTATAGGTGCCGGTTTTTGTTTTAAAGTACTCGCCCCTAAGGCCTAATGTTACATCTTTTGAAACCGCGTATTGCGGATACAACGCCACCCCGTTAAAACCTCCTGTTATGCCATTGTTAGCTTTATAGTCGGCAGCGTTTAAGCCTAATTTAAAGGCATCTGTTATTTGGTAGGCTGTGGTCAAATCAAATTCTGTCCCCTGTAAACCACCTGTAATAACATTCAGATAAGCTGCCCATCCCTTTACCGGGATAACCGTTAGCTGAGCGCCAAAATTGTTAACCCTTTTGGTAGCTTGGTAGGCATTCCAGTTATCGTTAAATGCCCCAACCATCAGGCTTATTTTATCGGTAAAAGCATAAGTTGCCTTTACGCCTGCATTCTGGAACGGGCCATTGGTGAACAGGTACGATGTAGAATAGTTAAAATTACCAACAGGGCTTATCACCTCATAACCAATAAAGGTTGCCATATAACCACCGGTAAGGGTTAATTTACCGGTTACATCGTACGCTACATACAGGTTTTGGATATGATACGAGTCGCCGTTTGGCCCGTTAGGTACGGATTGCGCCTGCCCCCTTGGGCCAAAAGACATTTCGCCTAAAAAGGCAGCTTTACCAACTTTCTTTTTAATCCCCAGGTCTATCATCCCAATCGAAACTGAATTTTGGTCGGTAGCAAAACTGGTAGGGACCTGGCTGCCTTTATCAGCAATGTCGTATTTATAATAAGTATCAACCGATCCAAAGATCACCAATGGCGCATCGGATGTTGTTTTAACAGTGTCCTGTGCTTTGGTTATCAAAGCGCTTAATAGTAAAAATGCAGGTACTAATATGAAGGTCTTTTTCATTTATGTATAAAAATCATTTACTTTTTCAGTTCCCCTCTCGAGAGGGGGTGCGTTGGGATTGTGCGGTAGCAGGGGTGTGTTATGCCATTTCGCGGGTTAAACACACCCCTCCCCCCTCTCAAGAAGGGAATAGCACTTGGCCCCGCTTTTTTTAACTACTTAAAGAGGGCTATTTCTTTAGCTCGTCCAATGCTACATTCAACTTCAGTACGTTTACTTTTGATGGGCCAAATAAGCCAAATAATGGTTTTTCGGTATGCTCATCAACCAGTTTGGTTACAACATCGGCAGATAGGCCACGTACTTTGGCAACACGGGCTACCTGTACCTTTGCGCCTGCAGGCGAAAGATCAGGATCTAACCCACTACCCGATGCGGTAACCAGTTCGGCAGGGATCTGGGCACGGGTTACACCGGGATTATGCTTTAAAAAATCCTGGATGCGGCCTTCAACCTGTTTCAAATAATCGGGGTTTGAAGGGCCTTTGTTTGAACCTCCCGAACCGGCAGCGTTATAATCAACAGCCGACGGGCGGCTCCAGAAGTATTCGTCCTTAGTAAATTTTTGACCTTCGTTGGCATAACCAACTACGCGGCCTTTGTATGTTACGGTTTCCCCATCGCCATGGCCGGGAGTCAATTTACCAACACCGGCTATAGCTAATGGATAAATACCGGCTGTAATTACTATCAGGATGATAGTTAACTTGATTGATGGCAACAAATATGTTTTCATTTTCTTTTTAGATTTGAGATATGAGACTTGAGATATGAGATTTCCTTATCTCACATCTTTTAAATTGGATCTGAGTGCTTTGATATGAGATTTTCGACATTCTTTTTTTATCTCAAATCTCATATCTCACCTCTCAAATCTCTTCTATATAAATACGCCTACGGCAAGGTCAATTAATTTAATACCGATAAATGGTATCAGTATACCACCAAGGCCATAAATCAACAGGTTACGGCGTAGCAACGCACTGGCACCTATCGGTTTATATTCTACACCACGTAAGGCCAACGGTATCAGCAACGGGATAATGATGGCATTAAATATCACTGCCGATAATATGGCCGATTCGGGGCTGTGCAATGCCATGATATTAAGCGCCCTTAATGATGGTATAGATACCATGAATAAGGCCGGAACAATAGCAAAGTACTTGGCTACGTCATTGGCTATCGAGAAGGTGGTAAGCGTACCGCGGGTCATCAGTAATTGTTTACCAATTTCCACAATCTCAATCAGCTTGGTTGGGTCGTTATCCAAATCAACCATGTTACCGGCTTCTTTGGCTGCCTGGGTGCCGCTGTTCATGGCTACACCAACATCGGCCTGGGCTAAGGCTGGGGCATCGTTTGTACCGTCGCCCATCATGGCTACCAGTTTGCCACCTTGTTGTTCTTTTTTAATGTAGTTCATTTTATCCTCGGGCTTAGCCTCGGCAATAAAATCATCCACACCTGCTTTTTCAGCAATAAATTTGGCAGTTAAAGGGTTATCACCAGTAACCATTACCGTTTTAACGCCCATTTTACGCAGGCGGTCAAAGCGTTCGGCAATGCCTGGTTTAATAATGTCCTGTAATTCAATTACACCCATTATCTCCTCGTTTTGCGATACTACCAGCGGTGTGCCACCATTTGATGAGATTTTTTTAACGTTATCCTCAACCTCGGTTGGGAATGCGTGACCAGCCTTTAAGGCAATGTTACGAATGGAATCAAAAGCCCCTTTACGGATGCGTAAACCATCGGGTGTATCCAAACCGCTTGAGCGGGTTTCGGCGGTAAATTTTATAAATACCGAATTTGCGGGGGCAACCACTTTAGATAAGGTTTTATCCTCATGGGCAAGTTCCACTATCGATTTACCTTCGGGGGTTTCATCGGCCAGAGAACTTAATACACATGCGGCTACAAAGCTGGCGTTGCTAACACCTGTGGCGGGATAAAAATTGGTTGCCTTACGGTTACCAATGGTAATGGTACCTGTTTTATCTAATAACAAGGTATCCAAATCGCCTGCAGTTTCAACCGCTTTACCGCTTTTGGTTATCACATTTGCGCGTAATGCCCTATCCATCCCGGCAATACCGATGGCCGATAACAGGCCACCGATAGTGGTCGGAATAAGACAAACAAATAATGAGATGAATGCGGCAATTGTTATCGGGGTATTTGAATAATCGCCAAAAGGTTTCAGGGTAACGCACACAATAACAAAGATGAGCGTAAAGCCTGCAAGCAGGATAGTTAAAGCTATCTCGTTTGGTGTTTTCTGGCGCGATGCACCTTCAACCAGCGCAATCATCTTATCCAGAAAGCTTTCGCCGGGCTGGGTGGTTACCATAACCTTTATCTTATCAGATAATACTTTGGTACCACCTGTTACCGACGATTTATCACCGCCAGATTCGCGGATAACCGGGGCAGATTCACCTGTGATGGCCGATTCGTCGATGGTAGCAATACCTTCAATAATCTCGCCATCGGTAGGGATATTGTCGCCTGTTTCGCATATAAACACATCGCCTTTTTTTAACTGGCTCGACATTACCATGGTTTCCTTACCGTTAACCAGTAAGCGGGCGGGAGTTTCCTCGCGGGTTTTGCGCAGGCTTTCGGCCTGGGCTTTACCACGTGCTTCGGCGATAGCTTCGGCAAAGTTGGCAAAAAGTACGGTAAGCAACAGTACCAAAAACACGGTGAAGTTATAGGCAAAGCTGCCCTGTCCTTTATTTGCAAAGGAAAATATAGTTACAATAAGCATTACTGCCGTTCCTATTTCAACGGTAAACATAACCGGGTTACGGAACAGTATGCGTGGGTTTAGTTTGATGAACGACTGTTTAAAAGCCTCTTTCATCTGATCGCCCTGAAATAATGTATTTGAGGTTTTCATGATTATCTAAGTGAAAAATGTTCAGCAATTGGACCTAAAGCCAGTGCAGGAAAAAACGACAGGGCGGCTATAATTACAATCACCGCGAATATCATTAACCCAAAAGTTGAGGTATCGCTTTTAAGTGTTCCGGCAGATTCAGGAATGTATTTTTTATTGGCCAATAAACCAGCTATAGCCAGCGGACCAATTATTGGTAAAAACCTGCCCAGCACCATTACAATACCGGTAGTTACGTTCCAAAAAATGTTACCATCGCCCAACCCTTCAAAACCCGAACCGTTGTTGGCCGCTGCTGAAGTATACTCATACAGCATTTCAGAAAAACCGTGGTTACCGGGGTTATTTAACCATGTTGACGGTTTTACTGCCCAATCGGCACCAGGCATGTGTACCACCACGTATGATGATACGGCTAAGCCTACCAATATGATGAATGGGTGTAATAAAGCAATCAGCGAAGCTACCTTCATTTCCCGGGCTTCAATTTTGCGGCCCAGGAACTCCGGTGTACGGCCTACCATCAGGCCCGATATAAATACCGCGATGATGATAAAGATGTAAAAATTAAGGAAACCAACACCCACACCGCCATAAAAGCAATTAACCATCATACCCAGCAATTGCATACAACCTGATAAAGGCATGGTACTATCATGCATGGAGTTTACCGAACCTGTTGAAGTAACAGTAGTCATTATGCTCCAGTATGCGGAATTGGCCGGTCCAAACCTTACTTCCTTGCCCTCCATAGCACCGGTAGGCTGGCTAACACCCATGTGGGTTATAGCCGGGTTGCCGTTTAGTTCGGCATTAATGGTTGGTATCATCAGCATGAGCATTCCCAGCGTCATCACCCCGAAAATTACGTAAGCAAATTTCTTTTTATTAAGGTAAAAGCCCAGGGCAAATACCAGCGCTATAGGAATAATAAGCTGTGCAACCAACTCAACTGTGTTGGTTAAGTAGTTAGGGTTTTCGATAGGGTGGGCAGAGTTTGCACCAAACCAGCCACCACCGTTTGTACCTAAGTGTTTAATAGCTACCAGTGCAGCAACCGGGCCGCGGGATACATGAACGGTATCGCCCTGCATGCTAATGAAAGTATCTTTACCTGCATAGCTGGTAGTCATGCCGTTAAAGGCGAAGATGACAGCTATTACAAATGAAATAGGCAATAATATACGGGTAATGGCTTTTACAAAGTAATCCCAAAAGTTACCCAGTTTATCGGTCACTTTATCTTTCAGGGCCCTGTACAGCACAACCAGCGCTGCAATACCGGTAGCTGCCGATACAAAGTGCAGGAACATAAACACAAAGTGCTGTGTAAAGTAAGTGGCGCCGCTTTCGCCCGAGTAGTGCTGTAAGTTACAGTTTACCAAAAAACTGATGGCGGTGTTAAAAGCCGTATCGGGCGACTGGCCAGGATTTGCATCCGGGTTAAGTGGCAGGTGGCCTTGTGCCATTAAGCAAACAAATGCATAAATAAGCCATACGCTATTGATAGTAAGCAGGGCAAATAAATGCTGTTTCCAGTTCATTTCCTTTTTGGCATCAATGCCGCTGAAACGAAAAATGAAACGTTCAAACGGGGCTAAAAAGTCGAGCCAGGTTTTTTCGCCCTTAAAAATGCGGGCGATGTAACGGCCCAGGGGGATGGCTATTGCCAGCGTGAGCAGGTAAGTAAAAATTACACCTGAAATTTCAGTGTTCATGGTTTAATAGTTTAAAATTTTTCGGGTTTAAGCAGCACATACACCATGTATACAAACACAGCCACTGCCACGATGAATAATGCGATCATGATGATTAGATTTTTTCGAAGTAATTAACTGATTTGAAGAAGATCCAGAATATGACCACGAAAGTCACTATGTAAATTGCAATCTGTAAAATATCCATATTCTTATGTTTTTGCAGAGAGCTTTACCAAGTAGATGCCAATAAATGACAACACCTATCAAATAACTGAATTACAGTTAATTAACATTTAACATCAGCGACAAAATGGATTTAATTGATGAATATTGCCTATCATTTTGATAGATGATTATCAATCTGGGAGAAAGAAATGATATGTTGCGAAAAACACCTTTATCAAGGGCAGGTACGAGGCAGCTATTAGCCACAAAAACTCGCGGCAGCGGTGGTACCATTCTACAAAAATGCCCTGGAACAGGCAGGACACGGAACATTTGACTATCAGCTATCTTTATCTAATAATCAACAAACTAAATATTATTCATTTTTTTACCGGAAGCTATTGTTTAACCGGCAGATGGCTGGGTTATGTATTCTTTATAAATACCTTCAAACATTAGCTTGTCTTCTACTGCCTGTTTAAATGGTTTATCTAAAAAAGTGTTACTGTAACCTATCGCCTTCGCCAGGTTCTTCAGCACCTTAAAATATGTAACCTCGATACCTTCAACTAGTTGCAGATAAAATACAATAAAAACATCTCGCTCCATAGGCGTTTTGCCCGACCGGATGGCAGTTATATAGGCTTCAAGCGTCATGGCTTTCATGCCCAGTACGCTTATTTTTGATTGATCTTCGCCTATCGCGCTAAATATCCCGTCAATGTGTACCATCTGGTTTTCAGCATCATCACTGCAATCCTGTATGGCATTTTTTAAATATTGCAGTGTTGCCAGGGTTTTTATCTCCTCAAAAAAATGAATAAGATGCAGCTTGCCGCAATAAATGCTGTTTAAGTGTTCGAGGAAAATTTTTTTAAGATGCGCATCTTCAAACTTCACCTCCTGTGGCGATAGGTTTTTATCAGGGCTTGGGGTCATCGCTTAATAATTATTGGAAAATCTGTTTAAAGATACTATAATAATTATCATAAAAAGCAAATTACATCTCCATTAAAAAACAATAACGCAATGGCTAAAACAACTATATTTGCCATTATATTTTTAACATTATGCTACAACGAATACAAAGCATTTACCTGCTTGCAGCCAGCCTGGTTTTGTTTGCCCTTTACTTTTTCCCGCTGGCCCATAACGTTTACGTAAATAATGTCCCTGTAACTATTACCGTCACCGGCATTTTTCAGGATGTTAACGGCGCGCAAAAACATATCGAATCTTTTACGGCGCTTACGGCCATAACGGCTGTAGTGGCGCTTATACCACTTGTTATAATTTTCCTTTTCAAAAACCGCAAGCAGCAACTGGCTTTTTGCTATGGCGCTATATTGGTATTGTTTGGCTACAGTTTCTGGATGGCGCAAACTGTAAAAAAAGCGGTAGGCGAAGGCGTTCAATTAGATACGCATACAATGGGAATTGGTTTGTTCCTAACATCAATAAGCATTATTATGCTGCTATTGGCCACCAAGGGTATCAAAAATGATGAAAAGCTAATCAAATCTGCCGATAGGTTAAGATAGTATTATATAAGCAAAGTTTTAACAAGTAATAGTGCAAATTAAAAACCTGTGCTTGGATAGCTTTGCTACAAAAGGCAAAAAAAAGCGATAACACCTGTTTTTAATCCAATCCAAAATACGTCCGGTACTCCCGGATTGATCAGTAAAATTTACAAAATCCATAATTAAGTTGCTATTTCAAAAGCTATTACCGCCAAAATCAAAATAGATTACTCAAAAGCGATTTTGACTGCATATACTTATTGCTTTTGTAAAATATTAGCGCTATCTTTGCGCCCGATTTGGCGATGTTGCCAAATTCGTTATTTTAATTCATGAACCCATTTATTGAACTGGGAATCCGTCATGATATTGTTAATGCCATCTCTGAGTTAGGGTTTGAAAACCCAACGCCAATCCAGGAACAGTCAATTCCGGTATTGTTAACAGGCAGCAACGATTTTGTCGGATTAGCCCAAACCGGGACCGGTAAGACTGCTGCCTTTGGCCTACCATTATTAGAGCTGTTGGATTTTGAAGAAAATCATCCACAGGCACTTGTTTTATGCCCAACACGTGAACTTTGTTTACAGATCACGAACGACATTAAAAATTACTCCAAAAAAATGGACAACGTTCACGTTGTGGCCGTTTATGGCGGAGCAAGCATTATGGATCAGTTACGCCAGATTAAACGCGGCGTACAGATCGTTGTGGCCACACCAGGCCGTATGCTTGATATCATTAACCGTAAGGCGATAGATTTTTCGAAGGTAAAATTTGTAGTATTGGATGAAGCTGATGAAATGCTCAATATGGGCTTTCAGGAAGACATTGATAATATCTTATCTACCACTCCGGACGAGAAAAAAACCTGGCTGTTTTCGGCCACCATGCCAACTGAAGTTCGCCGTATAGCGAAAAAGTACATGCACGAGCCATTTGAGCTTACCATGGGCACAAAAAACACCGGCAATGCCAATATTGAGCACGAGTACTACATTGTACGTGCCCGTGATAAGTATGCCGCTTTTAAACGTATTGTTGATTTTAATCCTGATATTTTTGGTATCGTATTTTGTCGTACCAAAATTGAAACGCAGGATATTGCAGAAGCCCTGATCAAAGACGGTTACAATGCCGATTCGTTACATGGCGACCTGTCGCAACAGCAACGCGATAAAGTAATGAAACGTTACCGCGAGCGCAGCCTGCAATTGTTAATTGCTACTGATGTTGCTGCACGTGGTATTGATGTTAATGATGTAACACACGTTATTAACTACTCGTTACCAGACGAGGTTGAAAACTACACCCACCGTAGCGGCCGTACAGCCCGTGCCGGTAAAACAGGTGTATCTATCAGCATTATTAACGCCAAAGAATTAGGTAAAATACGCCAGATTGAGCGCACCCTGGGTAAGCGCTTTGTTAAAGCCGAGATTCCAACCGGGTTTGATGTTTGCGAGAAACAATTATTCTCCATTGTTCATAAAGTACACAACGTACAGGTTAATGAGCAGCAAATTGAGCAATATATCCCGCGTATTATGGAAGAGTTTAAGGATATGAGCAAAGAGGAGTTTATCAAACGCTTTGCATCAATTGAATTTAACCGTTTCCTTGATTATTACAAAAACGCGCCAGACCTTAACGCAAGCGTTGAAGAAGGTGGCCGCAGGGATAGGGATGACCGTGGTGAGCGAGGCGAACGTGGTGCTTCAAGCGGCCCCTCTGCTTACACCCGTTTATTTATAAACTTAGGTTCGGTTGATGAATTTAACCGCGGCGATTTGTTAGGTTACATTTGCAACACATCAAAAATTAGCGGCCGCAGCGTTGGTAAAATAGATGTTAAAGGTGTTTATTCATTCTTTGAAGTACCTAACGAAGATGTTGAAAAGGTAAGCGCAGGCTTTAAAGACGCCGAGTACAAAGGTCGCCCCGTACGGATAGAAGTATCCGGCGAAGGCACCAGCGACCGTCGTGAAAGCAGTGGTGGTTACCGTGGCGGCGACCGTCGTGAAGGTGGTTACCGTGGTGGTGAACGCCGAGAAGGTGGTGGTTACCGTGGTGGCGAAAGAAGCAACTCAGGCGGCGGTGATCGTCGTAGTGGTGGCTTCCGTGACTTCTCCGGCAAACCCCGCGAAGATCGCCCGGAACGCAAAAGAAGATTCTAAGTTTAGTATCAAGTAGTAAGTATCAAGTAGCAAGATAATATTAACTTATTGAAGCTGTCTTGATACTTGATACTAAATACTTACTACTGGATAAAAGATAGTTTTCATGGGCTTCCCCTGGTAAGGAAGCGAGTTTTAGTTTAGTTTTGTTAACAAAGCCTTCAATGCCGCCAGCATGAGGGCTTTTGTTTTTTGATATACCTCCCCACCGTAGCGACGCAACATTTTGCGTCTCCCGCCAGACAGGCGAATTTGCAAGTTGGATTTGCACACGGGAGACTACACGAAAAAAAGATCTCAACCTTCACAATAAAACCACTCGCTATTCTCTACTCACCACTCACAGCCCCTACCTCGCAAACTCCACCAAATCCGAATCCGGGTAAAAGAGCGTGAGTTTATGATCATCCAGGTTTTTTATCAGGAATTTAGTATATGGCCTGCTACCCTGGTACGATGTAAAAATGGTATCTTTTTGCACAAAATAATCTTCAGTAACCGGTTGTCCATCATCAGTGGTAAAACCTTTTTCTGTTATCTCCAGTTTAGTAGCACCATCTTTTGAAACCCATTTGCCTATCAATTTTCTGTTAACTTCGCTTTTTGCAGTCTGATTACTATTACATGCAAACAATATAAGGACATAAACAACGGGTACAACCACTAACGGATATTTTTTCATGGCAAACATAGTAAGTGCAGGCCTAAGCCTGCACTGTTAAGATACAATTTTTATTTTTCCGGTTTATCAATAAGCTGAGATTTTTTTACATAAACCCTGTGTCCTTTTTTGTTTATGTAATAGTACTTATCATGCTCATCAATGTAAACGGTATGGTTACCAGGACCAACCTTTCCTTCGTACTTCTTATCAACTACAGCCGATGCGCCGTTGGCGGCAATCTGTGATGTTTTGTGCCCTACCTTTTTAGCCGTTCTTGAAATTTTATGTCCAATTGTACTGTCTTTGTGGGTTTGTGCAAATACTGGCGATATCATAAATGTACCGGCTGCAAACATTGCAATTTTGAATAAATTTTTCATGGTAGTAAATAAATTAAGTTAATGCTATTAGCATTTAACTCAATTTCTCGGCCAAAAGCCTCATTTCAACCACCGGTGAGTGTTTTTGATATAAAATAGCATAAACAGCATCGCAAATGGGCATGTTTACCTTGTACTGTTTGTTAACCTGCTGTAGGCAATTTACTGCATAATATCCTTCGGCTATCATATTCATTTCCAGCTGGGCCGATGTAACGGTATACCCCTTCCCTATCATATTGCCAAAAGTACGGTTACGGCTAAACTGCGAGTAAGCGGTAACCAGCAAATCGCCCAGATAAGCCGATTCTTTAATGTCCCGGTTAATAGGGTGCACTGCATCAACAAACCTTTCCAACTCGCGTATCGCGTTTGAAATGAGCACCGACTGGAAATTATCGCCATACCCTACTCCATGGCAAATACCACCCGCAATGGCATACACATTTTTTAATACAGCGCCCCACTCGGTGCCATAAATATCATCAGATACATTGGTTTTTATGTAACGGGTATTAATCATTCCCGCAAACTCCGTAGCCAAAGCAGCATCACCGGATGCAATGGTAAGGTAAGAGAGTTTCTCTAATGCAACTTCTTCGGCATGGCAAGGTCCGCTTATTACAATAAAATCTTCAAACGGAATACCATATTTTTGGTGTAAAAACTCGCCGATAATTAAATTTTCATCGGGCACAATACCCTTTATAGCCGATACAACTTTTTTGCCAGCCAAATCTGCAGGCGTAATGCCAGTTAGTGCTTCTTTTAAAAAAGCAGCCGGCACATTTAGCAACACAATATCAGCCACTTGTATCAATGATTTTAAATCTGTTGATATATTTTGTTTAGGCAGCTTTATTTCTACCGAGCTTAAATAATGGGGATTATGCCCAAATTTGTTTAGGTGCTCAACCGCCTGCGTATTACGCATCCACCAAAAAATTTCCTTTTCGGTAGTATTATCAGCCAACATTTTTACATTGGCTGTAGCCCAGCTTCCTCCGCCAACAACGGTTATCTTTTTGTTATACATTTAATAAATTAAAGTAGTAATGCCAGGTTTAAGTTTTAATTGACAAAGCAAATTAAGGAATTTTTATTCAGATAAGGGGAAAGGTTAAAGGCGAAAGGTTAAAGTGCTTGACGACTAAAATTAAAGGGCTTTTAAAATGATAAACTAAATTGGTTAAGTTTGTTTATAGTGTCACTGCTATCAAGCGCTGTCATCCTGAGGAACGAAGGATCTGTTGGCCGACATGCATCGCCGCCTGAAAAGCGGCAAACAGATCCTTCGTTCCTCAGCATGACAGGGGGATAAAACTTTTTTTTACCATATGAACCCATCACCCAGGAAAACATTTAACGCAGGCTTTACCGATGCCAAATACCAGGAATTTTTGAGCAAACTTAACGAGGGGCTGCACAGCCCTGTTCAATTTCGTGTGGCCGAGACACCTGTTTTTTTGACTACCGATTTTCGCGACAGGCTGATTGCCGCCGGGAACGACATCGTAGATACCATCCTCCGACCCGGTTTTAAGGAACTTACTGAACGGGCAATTCCCGATAAATGGCGTGTTGCCAATGAGACCAGTCATCCCCATTTTATAGCACTTGATTTTGGCGTATGCAAAGATGAATACGGCAATATTGTACCTAAGCTGATAGAAATGCAGGGCTTTCCATCCTTATACGGGTTCCAGGTTTTGCTGGGCGATGTTTATGCGGATGTTTTTGATATTGCCGGTGATGAAACCGTTTATTTTAACGGATTGAACAAAGCCAGTTACATTGACCTGCTCAGGAAAACTATTATAGGCGATTGCAAACCGGCCGAAGTAGTTTTAATGGATGTAAATGCCCCGGAGCAAAAAACCGCGGTCGACTTTTATATTACTGAAAAATACCTTGGCATCCCGGTGGTATCTTTAACCGAGCTGGTGCAACAACAAAATAAGCTATTTTATAAAACAGATGGAGGCCTTCAATTAATTAAGCGTATTTATAACCGCTTGATTTTTGATGAAATTGATAATGATCCGGAGATTTTTGAAAAGGTTGTTGATATCAGGGAGCCTGTTGATGTGGAGTGGATAACACACCCCAATTGGTTTTACCGCATCAGTAAATTTACCATGCCTTTTTTAAGCGGCAGTTATATCCCCAAAACACAGTTTTTGCACCAGGTAGATTACCTGCCTGCCGACCTGGAAAACTATGTATTGAAGCCCTTGTTTTCTTTTGCCGGTCAGGGTGTAATTATTGATGTTACTTTGGATGATACCCGCAGTATTAAAGATCCGGAAAACTGGATATTACAGCAAAAAGTTAATTATGAACCTGTTGTGCAATCGCCAGATGGTGGGGTAAAGGCCGAAATCAGGTTGTTGTACCTATGGCCGGACGGAGACGAAAAACCTACACTGGCCATAAACCTGGCCCGGTTAAGCCGCGGAAAAATGATTGGTGTACGATATAATAAAGATTTTGACTGGGTTGGCGGAACAATTGCCTTTATGCCGCGTTAAACCATATACTATCAACGGCGTCTGTACGTATATATTAAAAATTAAGTATTTTTGCAACATGAACATCCAGGTAATTTTAGTTATTGTTCTTTTTGCCGCCGCTATTTTTTACATCGGCCGTATGATATATAAAAGCCTGACGGCAAAAAAAAGCTGCGGAGGCAATTGTAAATGCGGCGTTGATTTTTCGGGCATCGAGCCTGGCAAAACAAAAAAGTAGCCTGCAACATCCATTCATCATATCTTCATTTGTTACCCATACTTTTAAACCAGAAGTAATCTCACTTAATGTCTTCAAATAAGCAAATTTTTCAGGCAGACTCACCAGGCAGATGGAACCGCTTTAAATGGCTCAGTCGCATACTGTTTGCCTTTTTGGCAATAGGTATTGTTGCTGTAATAGTTACCATTAAATCTACCTATTACCCCAGTCTGCCAAGCCTCGACCTGGCGCCAAAAAAAATGTCGAAAGAGGAACTTGCGCAAATCAAGCGGTCAACCAAATACCGGTCGTTTAAAATACAAAAAGGCGAAATTGAGGCTCTTGAACGTGCAAAACGCCTTCATCAACGCAAACATCCTAATAATAAAGACCGCCTGAATGTGGCCTTTTACCGCCCATGGGAGCCACAGGCTTATTATTCGTTGCTGGATAACATGCCAAAGCTTGATATGGTGGTAAGCGAAGGTTTTTCTATCCTTCCGGGTGTCGACACTGTAATTACCAAAGTTGATACGGGGCTCATCAACGTTAATAAAAAATATAATAAGCCCATTGTACTCACACTATCAAACTATATAAATAAAAACAACCAGGAAGGCGGTTATGATAGCTATGATATTGAGCGTATTTTTAAAAAACCTGCTTTGCGTGCCGGTTTTATTAACAGTATTGTAAATGCCCTTACAAAATATAAGTTTAAAGGCATCAATGTAGACCTGGACGAAATTAAAGACCGCAACAGCAAAACTTATATTGCTTTTCAAACCGAGCTTTATAAAACATTAAAAGCCAAGGGTTTCCTGGTTACACAAAACGTAGTGCCCGAAGATGAGGCTTACAATATTATAAGGTTGCAGCATGTTAACGATTTTTTGTTCATTATGGCCATTGATGAGCATAATGAGCTAAGCAATCCGGGCGATTTATCAAACCAGCACTGGGTTGAACAGATACTGGATGATGTATGCAGCCAGGTACCCAGCGAAAAAATTATATTGACCTTTGCAGGCGGCGCTTATGACTGGCGCGAAACCAGCATCGGCAAATCCATAGGTTATCAGCAGGCTATTAGCGCTGCCGAAGAAAACCAAAGCAAGATCACATTTGATCCGGCTTCGGCAAATTCTCATTTTACCTATATGGATAAGGATAGCCTTGACCATACCATTTATTTTGCCGACGCTGCTACCAACTTTAACGTCATCCGCATGGCCGATGACTGGGCAACCGGCGGGGTGGCTCTGTGGCGCATGGGTACCGAAGATCCAAGGCTATGGTCGTTCTTCCAGAAAAACCTGTCTATCGATTCGCTGCGTAAAACCGGTGTCGACTTAAAAAAGTTAACTTCTGTTGGTTTAAATAGCCGTAAAAACGTAGAGTATGATGGCGATGGCGAGGTGCTCGACCTGATAACCACGCCCCAAACCGGCGAGATTGATGTAAAACTGGATACAGGCAACTATACCATCACTGCGCAAACTTATAAAAGACTGCCCACCAAGTACATGATCCGTAAGTATGGGTATAAGCCTAAAAAGGTTGTGTTGACCTTTGATGACGGACCCGACCCGGATTACACCCCACGCATTCTTGATATCCTAAAAAAAGAAAAAGTTCCGGCCTCCTTCTTCGTAGTGGGTTCCATGGCCGAAAAAAACATAGCCATCCTGAGGCGAATTTATGAGGACGGTTATGAAATTGGAAACCACACATTCTTCCATCCGGATATATCAACCATCAGCCTGCAACGCGTGGTGCTTGAGCTAAACGCTACCCGCAAAATCATCGAATCGGTTACAGGCCGCAGTACCATCCTGTTCCGCCCGCCATTTAATGCAGATGCCGAGCCCGAAACGTTGGCCGAAGTAATCCCTGTAGCCGAAAGCCGCAGGCAAAGCTATATCACTATTGGCGAATCTATCGACCCATGGGATTGGCAGCCCGGCGTAACAGCCGACAGCATTGTTGCCCGCACCATCAGGCAGGCCAACAATGGATCGATGATCCTGCTGCATGATGCCGGCGGCGATACCCGTGAAGAAACAGTAAAGGCATTGCCAGCCATTATACACTACTTTAAAACTCATGGCTACCAGTTTACTACTATTGCCGATGTGCTTGACAAAACCAAAGATGACCTGATGCCACCTATAAAAGACGATCATACCGGCATTTTTGGCCCTATGTATGATGTCGCGGTACATGCTTATTACTACTTCAACTGGTTTTTGATATATGTGTTTTTGTCGGCTATATTCCTGGCTATAGGCCGTATTGTTTTGATTGCTATACTTGCGGTAAGACAAAACAGCGAGAACAAAAAAACCGTAAAACTGCGTGGCGACAATTTGCCACTTCCCCCCGTGAGTATTATTGTACCAGCTTATAACGAGGAGGTAAATGCCGTTGCCACTATCCAAAGTTTATTAAAAACCGAATACCCGGTTTTTGAAATTATTTTTGTTGACGACGGATCAAAAGATAAAACATTTGAAGTAGTATCGGCTGCTTATGAAGGCCATCCGCTGGTTAAAATATTAACCAAGCCCAATGGTGGTAAAGCATCGGCCCTTAACTTTGGTATAACCCATGCCACCAGCGATTTTGTTGTTTGTATTGATGCAGATACGCAACTTAAAAACGACGCTATTTATCAATTGATGAGCTACTTTACCGATGAGGAAATTGGCGCTGTGGCAGGCACAGTAAAAGTTGGCAACGAAACCAATATTATTACCCGGTGGCAATCAATAGAGTACATTACCGCCCAAAACATGGACCGCCGCGCTTTCGACCTCATCAATAGCATTACGGTAGTACCAGGCGCTATTGGAGCATTCCGCAAATCGGCCATTTTCCGTGCCGGCGGCTTTACTTACGATACCCTGGCCGAGGATTGTGATTTAACTATGCGCATCCTCAAACAAGGCTACATTGTAAAAAACTGTGCCGAAGCTATTGCATATACCGAAGCACCGGAAACCATTAATATGTTACTTAAACAACGTTTCCGCTGGAGTTTCGGGGTTATTCAAAGCTTCTGGAAAAACCGCGACGCATTGTTTAACAAAAAGTATAAATTCTTTGGGATGGTGGGCATGCCCAATATCCTCATTTTCCAGATTATACTACCACTGTTCTCCCCGTTGGCCGATCTGATGATGATCTTCGCGCTGTTTGGCGAGAAGCCGGAGAAAATGCTGATATACTATGTGGCTTTTGTGGTTATCGATTTCATTGTGGGCATTATTGCTTTCCGAATGGAAAAAGAAGATTACAGGAAGCTTATTTACATTATACCGCAACGTTTCCTGTGGAGACAGCTGATGTATTACGTACTGTTTAAATCGATGCGTAAGGCCCTTAAAGGCGAGTTAAGCGGCTGGGGCGTACTAAAACGTACCGGTAACGTAAATGTTAAAGGCGGTCAAAAGAAGAACAACTCGGCAATTTACATTATTGTTGCTTTGCTAATAATTGCTGCGATTGTATTCTGGGTGGTAAAAAAGTGGTATATGTAAGTTAAAGAACTGTAAGCAAGTCAAGGCAAAAACACCCCGCGTCTGGAATGTATTTTTTCTTGATTCCTTGCCTTTTAGGTTATTCTCTTTCGATCAAACAAACCGCATAAGCAACAACGCCTTCCTGACGCCCTATAAAGCCTAATTGCTCGTTAGTGGTAGCTTTTATAGATATGTCATCTTCGCTGATAGATGCCGCTTTGGCTATATGCACCTTCATAGCCGGGATGTGGGGGTTTATCTTTGGTGCCTCCAAACATACCATGGCATCAATGTTGCCAATGCTGAAGCCCTTTTCTTTTATTAATTTAACAACATGCTGAAGCAGGATAAGGCTGCTGATACCTTTCCAGCGGTTGTCTGTATTGGAGAAATGAAAACCTATATCGCGCATATTAGCGGCGCCAAGCAAGGCATCACAAATGGCATGTAAAAGTACATCAGCATCTGAATGGCCATAAGCGCCGGAATGGTGCTCTAAATTAACCCCGCCCAAAACAAATGGGTGCTGCTCACGCAGCTGGTGAACATCAAAACCAAACCCTACTTTAATTTTACCCATTATTATTTTGACACATTGGAGGTACCGCCAAAACTTGCCGATAAACTAAAACGCAAGGTATTGGCCAAAGGACTATTTTGCTGGCTGGCTGCCAGGTATGAGAAATCGAACTTAAAAATATCATATTTAACACCAAAGCCGAGAGTTACATAACGCCTGTCGCTTTTGCTTGGGTTTTCATATAAATAACCAGCCCTTATGGCAAACTGGTTGTTATACCAGTACTCGGCGCCGGGCGACAGGCTTATTTCCTTCATCTCCTCGCTAAAACCACCAGGGGCATCGCCAAATGACTGAAAAACACCCGATGGTACCGATACATCATCGTTTTTGCCACTTATAATTGTGCCGTTGGCATCTTTTATAGGAGGAGTGGGTGTTAGCAGCTTGTTTATGTCAAAGGCAACCGTTATCTGGTTATTTTCGTCAAGGTTCCAGGTGTTGGCCGCGCCTAACTTTAAATTGGCAGGTAAAAAATATTTAGGCCCATTGGTAGTATAGCTAATTTTTGTGCCAATGTTGGATATGTTGGCACCAAAAGCAAACAGGTTATCATCGCCATAGGTCGATTTATAAAACATCGATACATCCGCAGCAAAAGCATTGCCGGCCCTGCCTGTTTGGGTTGATCCCGCAGTGGCAAACGACACACTGGAAATGCTTGAATGAATGTAACGAGCGGTTAACCCCAATGAAAAATTCTCTCCAAACTTACGCGCAAAACTAACATCGAGCGAAAACTCATTTGGCGTGTAAGTACCCTGGTTATTGGATTGGTCGTCATTAAGCTGCAATGAGCCATAATTAAAATAGCGCAACGAAGCACCGAGTGTGTTACGATCGTCAATTTTATGGGCATAGCTTAGGTACGACAAACTAATGTCGGGCACCAGGTGCCTTAACCACGGAGAATATGACAACGAAAGTGCATCATTACTTTCAACAAAAGCAAGCTTCGAGGGATTCCAGAAATTAGCGTTAACATCCGGCGAAATAGCAACCCCCGCCTCGCCCATCGCGCCCGAACGTGAATCGGGGGTAATGTTTAAAAACGGTACTTCAACGCGCGATCCTCTGTATGCGCTTCCGTCAGTACTTGTTTGCCCTACAACCGTAAATGGCAGTAAATACAATGATAAGAAGGTTATATTCCGAAATGTAAAAAACTTCATTGGGTGCAATTTAGCTTTATTATTTAAATTGATAAATATCCGCTCATAATTTATATCGGATTTTTTTGTGAAGACATTTGGTTGCAAACGACTAAAAAAAAACAAAACATTGCAACCAACGTTGCACCATTTCCGTTAAAAGCATCAATAATTGTTTGATTTATTTAGAAGAAGATGCATTAGCATTAGCATTATACTCATTTTTTTCTAAATTTACGTCATTAATATAATTGTAAAATTATGAAAATACTTTTTACTAAAACTGCTTTAGCCCTTGCGGCTGTATGTGCATTGGTAAGCAGCTGTAGTAAACCATCGGTATCGCAAAAAACCGGTTTAGTTTATAATAACAAAAATAATGGTGGCTATGAGCGTTACAGGCAAACACATCCCGCGCCAGGCCCGGGCCTGGTACCTATTGAAGGTGGTACCTTTGTAATGGGTGGCAGCGCCGATCAGGACGTTACTTATGATTATAACAATGTACGCCGCAGAGTAACTGTACCGTCATTCTATATGGACGAAACAGAAGTTGCCAACCAGGATTGGCTTGACTACCTGCATTGGTTAAGCATTACTTTCCCTCAAGACCGTGAATTGTATTACAATGCCTTACCAGATACATTGGTTTGGCGTAAACCATTATCATATAACGATCCTTACGTTGATAACTACCTGCGCCATCCCGCGTTTCAGGATTACCCGGTGGTGGGTGTTAGCTGGGACCAGGCACAAGATTATTGTGCATGGCGTACCGACCGCACCAACGAAAACATTTTGCGTGAAACCGGGCGTATGGTAACCTGGAAAGATCAAAACGCAAAAGGCAAAAACGGCGGCGCTACGGCAGCGACGGGAGCATCGCAGCCTTTTAATACCGATATATACCTGAATGGCCAAATGAAAGGTGCCGGAATAGACGGTAAAAAAATGATGCCTAACTTAAGCCCTAACGCTGCCGCAGGTACTGGCAAAAATGCTAAACCCGTAAGGCCCGTGCGTATGGAAGATGGTATATTGAAACAGGCTTATCGTTTACCATCAGAAGCCGAGTGGGAGTACGCTGCTTTGGCACTGGCAGGCAACACCCAATTTGAAAATATTGATGACGGTAAAATGTACTCATGGAATGGCATGGGGGTTCGTTCGGCAAAGAGCAAAACCCGTGGCTTAATTTTAGCCAACTTTAAAAGGGGTGCCGGCGACAACATGGGTGTGGGTGGTTATTTGAATGATAAAGCCGACATAACCGCACCTGTGCGTACCTATCCTCCAAATGATTTTGGTCTTTACCAAATGTCGGGCAACGTAAACGAGTGGGTGCAGGATACCTACCGCCAAACATCTTTTGAGGAGTTTGAGGATTTTAACCCTTTCCGCGGTAACCAATATACCAACAAACGCCTAGCCGACCCATCTAAAGGCTTATACGCCAAAGATAAATATGGCAAGCCCATTAAAGACCCTGCCAAATCAAACAAAAAAATGAAGTATGCCGATTACCTGGCATTACAGCAAGGCCAGGATCCAAATACCGTTAATAGTGCGCCGGCACAGGGTACACCTGCCAACGGCGCGCCGGCAACTCCGGGGGCACAGCCAAACGCTACCGCTCCTAATACTACTGTTGGCTCATTGGTTAAAGAGTCCGGCAAAAAATACGATCCTGATTTCAGGGGCGAAAAGGATACGGTAAATACAGCTTTATACGGTAATACAACATTAGTAAACGATCATTCGAAAGTTTATAAAGGTGGCTCATGGAATGACCTTGCCTATTGGATGAACCCGGCAACCCGCCGCTTTATGGACGAGGAAGAATCGAGTGCCGAAGTTGGTTTCCGTTGCGCGATGACCTTAGTAGGTGCCCCGGAAGTTTATCCTAACGGCAAGCCACACTACCCGGTTAAAAAAGCAAAGCCATTTAAGGCTAAATAAAATACCCAATTTTAAACTTAAGTATCAAGGCCGTTCAATTTGAATGGCCTTGTTTGTTGTGGTGGATTAAAGTGCCCGCACCGTTCGCAGCTCAGAAATAAGATCCGGATTCCGTTGATCCTCTGTATCAGTTGCAACTATCAAGCCATCAAAGCGCCATAAATTATTTGATATAGTCTCGTCAAGGCTATCACTGCCTGGAAACAGCCATATCATACTCCCTACAAATGCCATAATGCAATTGTTAACAGCCGATGCCACAAACCCCATGGCATTTGGCATTGGCGTTGATGAGCCTTATATCCAGACATCTGGTATGTTCTATTTAATCGGGTTAGATTGGCCTCCCATGAGGTAAAAAAATCCCGGCAACATCAGCTACCGGGATTTCATTCTATATAGTGTAGTGCTTACTAGTAACCTGGGTTTTGTATCAAATTAGAATTGGCATCTATTTCACGTTTTGGTATAGGGAATACCAATTTCGGAGAGTCCCAATCGAATGTATCTACAGTGTTACCGTCACCATCTACCGATCGGGTAGTTTCTTTGTAACGTTTCAAATCGCCTAACCTAAAGCCCTCAAAAGGAAGCTCGACCCGGCGCTCCTGCTTCACGGCATTAAACAAAGCAGTAGCGCTTACAGCTGCAGTATTAGCTAAACCGGCCCTGTTTCTAACCTTATTTATATCAGCAGCTGCACCAACAAGATCGGGAACGGCTTTCTTGATCCTAGCTTCGGCGCGGATAAGATAAATCTCGGCCAGACGAATAGTTACAACGTTACCGAATGCGTTATTAAACTTGGTTGTGAAGGGATCATCGGTAAACTCATTGGCCCTGTCATCGCCTGCTTCGTACCGGTCAAAGTGTTGTTGATTGATATAAGTTTCGCCACGGCCAGCGTAATCAGAACTTGCGTAAACCTCATTCAATGCATTAAAACCCGATTGATTTGAGATTTGAATAGCAAAAATATCCTCGGCGGTATTAAATACGCGTGTAGCCTGATCCGGATGTTGAAACTCGTCGGCAAAGTGTTCAATAAGGCTGTACGCACCCCCATCTATTATTTTAGATGCCTCAACCTCTGCCTGGGCATAATTTTCCTGGGTGAGGTAAATACGTGCCAAAACAGCCGAAGCAGCCGCCGAGCTTGCATAAGTTGATTTATTTGGGAGATTAGCTTCAGCAATCTTCAAATCTGCAATGGCCTGTGCATATATTTCGGCAACTGTATTTCTTTTTACTTTTTGAATGCCGGCTATAGTCGTGGTTGGTGTTAAAACAAGAGGCACAGCAAGGTTAGTTGTCGGACTGCCATCATTCCACGCTCTGCCGAAAGCCCGGGCCAAATCAAAATAAGTCATCCCGCGTAAAAACCTGGCTTCTCCTTCAACACCTGCTTTATCTGTTGAAATAACCAGGTTTAGATTGGCTAAAACTGTATTACATACTCCAATGGTGTTGTAACCACTGTCCCATGCCCCCTCAACAAAAAAGTTGTTAATCGTAATCTTTTTGTCGTTGAGTTCGGTGTAGTCAGAAAATGTCCCGAAATAAGAGAAATCTCCGTCATCGGCCAAAAAATCAGTAGTTGCTTGCAACCGCCCGCCATATAGCCCTCTTAAACCGGCTGCGGTATATGCTCCGATAAGCACCCCTTCCACATCTTTTGATGTTTTGAGAGCCTGGTCAGCTTCGACTGAATTTTGCGGTTTAATATCTAACTGCTTTTGACAGCCAGAGTTATACAGCATTGCTAATGTACTCAATGCTATAATTGAATATTTTATTTTTTTCATCTTCTTCAGCTTAAATTAAAATCCCACGTTAATACCAAATGTTATTGTTTTAGCCTGCGGCGCTGCATAAAAATCATAGTTCTGGGTAATATTGCCAGAAAACGCGTCCGAATTCAGCTCAGGGTCCCAACCTTTGTACTTGGTCCAGGTGGCTAAGTTTGTAGCTTGCGCGTAAATCCTCAAACTACGTAGTTTAATTTTTTCAAGTATACTTTTGGGGAAATTATAACCTAATACAATATTTTTCAAACGAAGGTATGATCCATCACTTAAGTACCTCGAACTTGGCGATACGCCATTGCCGCCAAATAAGCGGGCCTCAGGAACCATTGTAATATCGCCCGGCTTTTTCCATGATTGAAGCTGATCAAGAGTTTGATTGTCGGCACCGTTATTAAAACCAACCGACATGTACTGCCCACCACCATTATAAATCTTATCGCCATTTACTTCCTGCAACAGGAAGCTAAAGTCAATTCCTTTATAACTAACAGTGTTATTTAAGCCGGCAATAAATTTAGGGTTAGGGTCGCCAACTACAACAGGAGTTGCTGCATTATAATCATTGGTTGTTGTACGGTCTCGCTTACCACCGCCCAAATCGGTGTTTTTATAATAAAGTGCATCACCATTGGCCGGATCGGCACCCGCAAATTCAACAGTATAAAAAACACCCAATGGTTGTCCCTCAACTGCACGGTTTACGCCATCTCCGCTTCCGGTAATCACCTGGCCTTTCAAATCGGTAATTTTATTACGGTTAACTGAAAAGTTAAAGCTGGTTGACCAGGTAATCTCTTTGCCCACTATGTTCTTAGAATCTATCTGCATTTCAAAACCCTTGTTTTGCAGCTTACCTAAATTTTGAGTAATTGTTGTATAACCAGAGGTTGCAGGCACTTGTACGTTTAACAAAAGATCCTTAGTTTTTCGCAAGTAAACGTCAAACTGTCCGGAAAGCCTTCCGTTAAAAAACCCAACATCTAAGCCAATATCTGTTGTAGCCGATGTTTCCCACTTCAAATCCGGGTTTGGCAATTGGGTAGGCCTTGATCCCGCAACACCCGCATAACCAAATTCAGAAAATAACCCGCGCGATGGGAAGTTTCCAATCTCTGAGTTACCCGTTATACCGTAACTCGCACGTAATTTTAAATCAGAAACCAGTTGTTGCTGTTTCATAAAACCTTCCTGCGAAATAACCCAGCCAACAGAACCTGCCGGGAAAAATCCATAACGGTGGTTTGCCCCAAACCTTGATGAGCCATCAATACGGCCACTTACCGATAACAGGTACTTTTCGTCAAACTTATAATTTGCCCTGGCAAAGTACGAAAGCAATGAGTACGCTGTTGATGATGACGATCCGGCTGTGATATCGGCGGAACTGATTAGCTTTTTATAAGCGTCACTCGGAAACTGGTCACCGCTGATAGAGTTAAGATCGTTTTGTTGACGTTGATAGGTCATACCACCTACCGCGTTGATATTACTTTTACCAAAGTCTTTTATAAACTGTAAAAAGTTATTGGTGTTAAAATTTACCGATGTAACGGACGAGTTAAAGCCAACCCCGTTTGGTGTACCTGAATTACGGGAGGTTAAACTACCTGCGTAACTATCTTCACTTGAATTCAATATATCCACACCTACTTCCGACCGGAAACTTAAAGAAGGGAGCAGCTTTACCTGCGCATATACGTTTCCAAGATTCCTGTAATCTATTGTATTAAAATATGCGTTTTGCGCATTTAATAATGGATTATAATAAATAGGAAAATTACTGTTTGGTGTACCTGTAGTAGGATCAAGCGCGCCACTTGTTAAACCTGTACGCGGATCGATAACGGGCGTGATCGGGCTTAATGCAACAATTTGCTCGGGGGTCGAAAACTGATCATCATTTGATAAACGATAATTTTTGGTACGCGATACACTTAAATTGGCACCCACTTCCAGCCATTTATTAGCCTGGTTACTAACATTGGTACGCAAACTGTACTGGTTTATAGCATTGCCTATCAGGAAGCCTTTTTGATTATTATAGGTGCCGGATATGTAAAACTTGGTTTTATCGGTACCTCCTGACAGTACAAGATTATAATTTTGCACGGGGGCATGTTGAGTAATTTCTTTTTGCCAGTCGGTATTTACAGCGTACGTTTTATAATTGTCACTGCCGGCAGCATACCTCTTTAACCGCGCCTCAACAGAAGTTGTTGAATACCCTCCGGCAGCGCCAGCCAATCTTAATAAAGTAACATACTGTTCGGCATTTAAAAACTCGCGCTCGCGTGTCGGTTTGCTAAAGCCGTAATACTGGTTGTAGGTTACTTTGGTATCGCCGGCCTTACCTTTCTTGGTTGTAACTAAAACCACACCATTTGACGCCCTTGAACCGTAAATAGCAGCAGCAGATGCATCTTTTAATATATCAATAGATTCGATATCATTTTGATTCAGATCGACCAACGGATTGGTTGACGCACCATTGCTTGAAAAATCATCAACAGTGATAGGCAAACCATCAACCACGTATAAAGGCTGGTTACCTGCTGATACAGACGAAGCACCACGGATACGCACCTGTATGCCTTGCCCCAGCTTACCGTTTTGTGCCTGGATATATACGCCCGGTGTACGGCCCTGAATAGCCGACTCTAAACTTGGTACAGGAATATTTTCAATGTCGGCGCCTTTAATTTTTGAAACCGAGCCTGTTAACGATGCCCTGCTTTGAGTACCGTAACCAACAACCACAACTTCGTTAAGCTGCTTGGCATCAACGGCCAAGCTCGCATTAACAGCCATACCACTTATTGCAATTTCTACCGGTGTATAACCGATAAATCTAAAGACTAAAACTTTGGCTGTAGCAGGTACCGAAAGTTTGTAGGCTCCACTTACATCTGTTTGAACGCCAATACTGGCGGCACCTTTCACGGTCACGCTTACCCCAGGTAAGGGCGAACCATCCTTTTGATCTGTTACCTTACCTGTAATAATCCGGTTTTGAGCAAAAACGAATGAAATGCAGGAAAATAACAACAAAATTGTTAGTAGATTTTTCTTCATAGAGTTAAAATGTTAATTAAAAAAAAGTAAGTTATTAACAAAAAGGCAAAAAAACAATTAAAGCAATTAAGATTGCCTGCGTTTTTACAAACACAATATAAAAATTAGCGTAAAAAATAACCAAATTTTAAAACTCAATCAGGATTTGCCCTTTTTCTACTTTGTTCCCGCTCTTTATCCTGATTTTTTTTATAGTAACATCAGCAGGGCATTTGATAATGTTTTCCATCTTCATGGCTTCAAGTATCAAAAGGTTATCCCCTTTTTTAACTTCATCGCCTTCAACAGCAAATACTTTGAGTACAAGACCCGGCATGGGGGCCTTAATCTCGCTTAGCTGGGCGCCGGATAAACTACTCAGTCCCAATTTATCCAGCAAAATATCAAACTGATCTTTTACCGTAATTGTATAGATATTGTTGTTTATCTTAATTTGGGCAGTTTTTTCGACGCTGTTAAAAGATACTACGTCGGCATTGTAAGATTGGTTGCCTTCTATAACATGATAGATGCCTTCGCCGATATGTTTAATATCGGCAGTGGTAGCCTTATTATTAATAAGCAGGCCGTCATCGTTTCTCGCCGCCTCAAAGCTATACTTCTCATTTATTTTTAGCTGATACATGTGTTGCAGGGTTTGAGTTGCAGGATAGTGTAGTTTTTAAGTAAGGATAAATTAAAGTTATGCAAATATCCCGACTACCGCCAGTGGCAAATTTAAATTTACTGTCAATTTAAAACCTCAGCGGATATATAACTATTGCGTAAAAACATACTGCACCATATTGGCACCCATTTTAAGCGCCTTAATACGGGTTTCCTGGGTATCACCCGCGTAGGTGCCATAATCTTCCCAGCCATTGCCAAGGTCGCACTCGTAGTCATAAAAGCACACTAATCGCCCTTTGTATATCAGTCCAAAACCTTGTGCGCGGGTACCATCATGTTCATGTATTTTGGGCAAGCCATTAGGGAAGCTGTATTTTTGGTGATAAATGGGATGATTAAGTGGCAGTTCAACAAATTCAAGTTCTGGGAAAACCTTTTTCATTTGCGGGCGGATAAATTTATCCAGTCCGTAGTTATCATCGATATGCAAAAAGCCACCACCTGTGAGGTATTTGCGCAGGTTTCGGGCTTCCTGGTCGCTAAAAATCACGTTACCATGCCCTGTCATAAAAACAAATGGATAATTAAAAATAGATGCACTGCCTGCTTCTACTACCTCATCATCGACATCAAAATTAGTTTTCAGGTTTTCATTACAAAATTTTGCAAGGTTAGTTAAAGCAGTTCGGTCGCCATACCAATCGCCCCCGCCGGCGTACTTAAGCCGCGCCATTTTGTATGCTGGTGCACAAAAGCCACACATTACAACAAATGCGGTAAAAGCTATAGCAGTATACGTAAGTTTCTTCATAGCCGGTTTAAAAAATTAACCTCAAAGCAGGCCTCCAGGGCAGCGGTTTCGGTACGCAACCTGGCCTCACCCAAAGTTATCGGTTTAAAGCCGCTTTCCAAAGCCAGCTCAATTTCGGCAGGACTAAAATCACCCTCAGGTCCTATCAATATTAAATAACGCCCCTGTGGGTTTATTACTTTACGCAAATCGAGCTTATCGCCCGGTTCACAATGAGCAATAAACCTTTGTCCATCAAAAGGTAGAGCTAACAGCTGGTTAAATTTAACCGCATCATTTAGTACAGGATGGTATGCTTTTAACGATTGCTTGATAGCAGCGGTAATAATCTTGTTAAGCCTGTCAACTTTGGCTTCCTTACGCTCAGAACGCTGGGTAATGATAAGCGATATTTCATCAATACCAATTTCGGTGGCTTTTTCTAAAAACCATTCCAGGCGCTCGATATTTTTGGTGGGTGCTACAGCTATGTGCAGGTAATGGTTCCGTTTATTAAACTCCGGAGTAACAGAAGTAATATTGAGGATGGTACGTTTAGGATGCGCATCGTGAATAACCGCATTATAAAATCCGCCGCGGCCGTCAATCAGTTGAACTTCGTCACCTGCCTCCAGCCGCAAAACACGTATAGCATGCTTGCTCTCTTCTTCACTTAGAAAATATTGAGGGTGCGAGGGGGCGATATCAGGTGTATAAAAAAGATGCATTGGCTAAGCAGATTAATGTAAATCTACAGCATCTTCTTCATTTATCAGCAATTCCAGTTTCACAGATTCAATATTCTGGTCTGATTTGCGCAGCACCGTAATATTATAGCCATTTGATTCCTTTTGCTCGCCAACATCCGGAATTTTACCGAATATGTCGCCCAGCCAGCCGCTTACAGTATCAAAGTCGCCATCTTCGGGCAAGTCATGGGGTAGGTGTTCGTTTACGTCATATATGGGCGCAAGGGCATTTACAATAAACTCGCGCTCATTAACTTTTTCTACAATTGGTTTTTCCTCATCGTATTCATCCTGTATCTCACCTACCAGTTCTTCCACAATATCTTCCAGGGTAACCATCCCCGCTGTTCCGCCAAACTCATCAAGCACTATGGCTATCTGGATACGTTTTTGTTGCAGTTCGGCCATCAGATCGTTGATCTTTTTGGTTTCGGGGATGAAGTATGGCTTGCGGATTATATTTTTCAACACAATTTCCTCGTCGCGTGCCAGCAGCGGCAAAATATCTTTGGCGTGTACAATGCCTATAATTTTATCTATAACGTCGTCATAAACAGGCATTCGAGAATAGCCTTCATCAATGATCATATCCAGCAGTTCCTGCCTGGTTGAACTGATATCGATGCCCGAAATTTTGGTACGCGGCACCATGATATTTTTAACTACACGTTCGTTAAAATCAAAAACGTTCTGGATCAGCTCATGTTCGTTTGAATCCAATGCGCCCGATTCTTTTCCCTGTTCAAGCAGGTATTGTAATTCTTCAGAACTGTGGTGTGCTTCACCCCCCTCTAAAGTATTTATACCTAAAAGCCCTAAAATAAAATTGGCAAAGCCGTTCAGTACCCAAATCAAAGGTTTAAAAAACACAAAGAAAAACCTAAGCGGCAGCGAAATGGCCAGCACCGTACGAACCGACTTTTGAATAGCAATAGATTTGGGAGCAAGCTCGCCAAATACAATATGCAATACGGTGATAAAAGTAAAAGCCAAAATATGACTGGCGGTAATAAACCCGCTTGACAGTGTTATACCTACAGCTAAAAATGCACGGATAACAATGTTAGTGGCAACCTCTTCGCCCACTACGCCAAGCGCCAGCGAGGCAATGGTAATACCCAACTGGGTAGCAGCCAGGTATCCATCAAGGTTATGCAGTATACCGCGAGCAACTTTTGCTACTCCGCTGCCCGATTTTGCTTTAATTTCAATTTGTGAACCCCGTACCCTTACCATGGCAAACTCTGCGGCTACAAAAAAACCGTTGAGCAAAACCAGGAATACGGTTGCAATTAAATAAAAGGTACTTATTTCGTAATGCGCGGGGTCCATCTATTAATTATTGCGTGACAGGAAAAGTAGACTTATACAATTCCAAACTCTCTTTTATTACCTTATGTGCGTAACGCACACCTAATAAATGTTCGATAGTTACGTTTTTGCCTTCCAGTTTCTTGTAATCTTTAAAAAAACGTACAATCTCTGTCATGGCGTGTGGCGGCAATTCATTCAGGTCGTTAATATAATTAACCGACATATCATTTTTTGCCACCGCAATTATTTTGTCATCCTGTTCGCCATTGTCAACCATGTGCATCACGCCTACTACTTTTGCTTCTATTATCGACATCGGGAAAACATCAATTGAACAGAGCACCAGTATATCCAACGGATCTTTATCATCACAATATGTTTGCGGTATAAAGCCGTAGTTGGCAGGATACATCACCGATGAAAATAACACACGGTCCAATTTTAATAAACCAGATTCTTTATCAATTTCATATTTGGCTTTTGAGCCTTTAGGTATTTCAATTATCGCATTAACAATTTCGGGCATATTATCCCCTGGAGAAACCTGGTGCCATGGATGTTGTGTACTCATTTGGTATTTGTAGTATATTTATTATCTAATATTCTGTTCTTTATTCTCTGCAATTTTCTTCCGTACGTAAGCAACAACAAGGGGTATGGTAGTAATTACTATAAGCCCCAAAACTACATACTGCATGTAATCCTTTAACTGCGGGAACCGTTTTCCTAAAAAAAAACCGCCCAAGGTAAAAGTGCACACCCATGCTACGCAACCAACAAGGTTGTATAAAGCAAACTTTTTAAGATCAACTTTAACAACACCTGCAAATATAGGGGCAAATGTCCTAACGATAGGGAAAAATCTGCCCAAAATCAAAGCCATACCGCCGTATTTGTTATAAAAGTCGCTGGCCAGTATCACATATCGCTTCTTAAAAAACAGCGAGTCGTTTCTATTGAACAATACAGGCCCCGTTCGATGACCAAACCAATATCCCGTAAAATTTCCTAATATGCCTGCTGCAATGAGCGATAACACCAATGTAGATATATTTACGTCAACCTTGCCTGCAGAACACAACAAGCCTGCCATAAATAACAAATAGTCTCCTGGCAAAAAAAAACCAAAAAACAACCCGGTTTCAGCAAAAACAACAACAAGCAGGAAATAAAAACCTCCCCTACTTATGATGGATTGAGCGTCCGTTAAATTTTGAAGGTAATCCCAAAAACTTTCCATTCACTATATCTGTAAAACTACAAATATTATATCAATTTGCAGTACCCAGTTACTATTAAATGAAATAGGAAATAAAATCAGGGTAAACACCGATGATGATAGTTGCCAATGCCGAAATAGCAAAAACAATTTTATAGTAAGCCGGCACCACCAGCTCGGCCCTATCTGCCGCCCTGAAGTACATGGCCACAATAACCCTGAAGTAGTAGAAAATACTGATGATTGCGTTTACAACAGCTACTATAACCAGCCAAAACTGGTATTTAGCAAGCGCACCGGTAAACATATAAAACTTACCCATAAAGCCTGCAGTAAGCGGGATACCGGCCAATGAAAGCATGGCAACAGTAAGTACTAATGCCAGGAAGGGATTCTTTTTTGCAAGGCCGTTAAAACTCTCAAAATTATCGCTGCCGCTTTGTTGCTGCACTAAAATAAGGGCACCAAATGCTACAATGGATGCAACAGAATAGGCAGTTGCATAAATAAATACCGAATTAGCCGAACTTGCGCCTAAAGCAACAATTGCAAAAAGCAGGTAACCAGCATGCGAGATACTTGAAAAAGCAAGCATCCTTTTAAAGCTTTGCTGATATAATGCAGTAATGTTGCCTATAAATAATGTTGCTACAGTGATAACCAGTAAAATTGGTGTCCAGAAATCAGATAGCGGCGCGAAGCATACCGAAAACAAACGCAGGAATGCAGCAAAGCCTGCAGTTTTAACCACCGTAGACATGAAAGCCGTTATAAGGGTTGGCGAGCCTTCGTAAACGTCTGGCGTCCAGAAATGGAAAGGCGCAGCGCCTACTTTAAAACATAGCCCAACAATAATAAGCCCTATGCCTGTATAAAACATAGGATCCGCGTGTGGATGCGCAACAACCCAATCATTAATAACCTCCAGGCTAAAAGAGCCTGTTGTGCCGTAAAGCAAAGTAATACCAAACAATAAGAAACCTGTTGAGAACGCCCCCATCAGGAAATATTTTAATGCCGCCTCGTTTGATGCAAAATCGCTCTTCTTGATGCCCGCCAGTATGTATAAACTTACCGACATGATTTCGATACCAATAAACATCATCGTTAGGTTGTAGTAAGAAACCATTACTATAATCCCTGTTAATGAAAACAGGATAATAGCGTAATACTCGGCAACGTGGTTACTTATCTTCTCAAAATATCCGGCTGATAACAGCAGGATTAAAATGGTTGTTATTATAACTATTGATGAAAATACAACAGAGAAATTATTAAACATCATCATACCATGAAAAGTAGGGATTGTGGTATCGGGCCTTTTATACTCCGCCACGGCGCAAGCCAGCGCAGCAAGCAAACCAACAATGGTAACAGGTAATAATGCCTTTGAAACCTTGTACAAGCCAAGGTACAGCAACACTATCGGTAAAACAGATATGATGATTAAAGTAGTCATGTTTTTAATAAATTCTAAAAGCCAAATTCTAAACTCTAAATGCGCGCAGCCAGCATTAAAAGGCTGGTTTTGTATTCAAAGTATTTATCAAATTAGTAACAGCCGCCTCAGATATGTGCAAAATAGGTTGCGGATAAATACCTATACCAATTATTAATACGCAGATAATACCAAGTACTAATTGCTCAGATCCGCTGATATCTTTAAAATTGGTAGTTAATTCATTGGTTTCGCCCTGCATTACATTTTTGTACATGCGCAGCATATAAACCGCACCTAAAATAATGGTTGTACCGGCAATAACAGCCAAAGCAATATTCATGTAATGGAATGCGCTATACTGAAACACCCCATCTAACAATAAAAACTCGCCTACAAAACCATTGGTTAACGGCAGACCTACTGTACCCAATACAATAATTAAAAACGCTATGGAAAATTTAGGTGCTACTTTAGCAATACCACCAAGATTTCCTATCTCGCGGGTGTTTAAACGGGTGCTGATGATATCCCAAATAAAAAACATACCAACAACGTTTATACCGTGGTTAAGCATCTGCACCAACGCTCCCTGTACGCCCTGCTGGCTCCATGTAAATATGCCTGCGGCAATTAAGCCAACGTGCGCAATAGATGAATAAGCTACCAAACGTTTGCCGTCAGTTTGCTTAAAAGCAATAATCGATGCATAAACGACGCCTATAACCGCCAGTGTAGTTATAATGGCCTGCCAGTGGTCAAGACCTGCAGGTGCATTTGGGATCATCCAGCGAATAGCGCCATATACACCCATCTTAAGCATAATACCTGATAACATCATGGTACCGCCGGTTGGGGCTTCTGTATAAGTATCGGGCTGCCAGGTATGGAAGGGGAATACAGGCATCTTAATGGCAAATGCCAAAAAGAACGCCAAAAACACCCATGATTGCTGCTGAGTGCCTAATTTTAAAGTGTAAAAGGCATGTATATCAAATGTTTTTGTTGGTGATTGCAGGTACAGGTAGATGATGGCCACCAACATAAACAACGAACCTGCAAACGTGTAGATAAAGAACTTAAGCGTAATGCGGATACGGTTTTCGCCACCCCAAAGGGCGCATATAAAGTAAATTGGAATTAATGCAGCCTCCCATCCTACGTAAAACAAAAAGCCATCCATCGCAGTAAACACCAACAACAAGCCAGCCTGCATAAACAAAATCAAGCCGTAAAAAGCACCCGCGTTTTTGTACTCATGCTTAAATGTACTTAATATGATAAGCGGAACAAGCAATACCGTAAGTAACACTACAATCATGCTAATCCCATCAATACCCGCTTTAAAATAAATGCCTAACCTTGGTATCCATGGGGCATCTATAACAAACTGCGAAGTTGCATCGGGTACAAACTTGCTTAAAAACAAGCCCGCTACTGCCAGCTCGGCTATTGCAAAAAATAAGGCGGCATATTTAGCTGTGTTGCCTTTTAAAAAGGCTACTATAACTGCAGCAATTACCGGTAAAAAAATTAATATACTAACGGTCATTTTATGTTTTAAACGCTATCGTTTATACTTTAGTTAATCCAAATACGGTATACAGCAGTACGCCTATAATACCCAGTACCATTACAAATATGTAAAAACCTACATTACCGGTTTGCAGTAAACGCAAGCCTTTGCTGGTTTCAATTGTACCTTTACCAATCCCGTTCACCAGGCCGTCGATACCCATTTTATCTACTACATTGTAGAAGAAGGTCGACAGAAAATCCAGGGGTTTGCGGATAAGAAAATCATACAGTTCATCAACATAAAATTTATGGTATGATAAGCTGGTTAGTGCCGGGCGCTCTTCGGTATCAGCCACCGGTACGCGGCCGTTTTTAACATATTTAACATAAGCATAAATTAATGCTGCAAATGCTAACGCTACCGAAATTATCATCAATGCTTTTTCTGTACCTGCAGATAATTCATGCATTGGCAACGCGGCAGTTGATGCTTTAAATACCGGCGCGAGGTATTGCCCTAACTCATGGTGGCCGCCTAATACTTCAGGCACACCTATTAAACCACCTACGATGGATAATATAGCTAATACAATCAAAGGAATAGTCATGGTAGCCGGCGACTCATGCAAATGATGTTCCTGCTCATGGGTTCCGCGGAATTTACCCCAGAAGGTAAGGTACATCATCCGGAACATATAGAAAGAGGTTAGCATCGCTGTAAACACACCAATTACATAAAATGTAGTGCTATGTTCGTAGGCGTGGGCTAAAATTTCGTCTTTTGAAAAGAAACCAGAGAATGGCGGGATACCAGATATCGCAATGGTGCCAATCAGCATGGTTATAAAAGTAACAGGCAACTTACCTTTCAAGCCACCCATTTTACGCATATCCTGTTCGCCGCTTACCGCGTGAATAACAGAACCTGCACCAAGGAATAATAAAGCTTTAAAGAAGGCATGGGTTAACACGTGGAAGAAAGAACCTGTGTAGGCGCCAACGCCCAGGCCCAAAAACATATACCCCAACTGCGACACAGTTGAATAAGCCAGTACCTTTTTAATATCAGTTTGTGTAAGAGCAATTAGCGCGGCAAACAAGGCCGTAGCTAAACCTACTATCGCAACCGCTTCCATAGCAAACGGGGATAGTGTATAAATAATGTTTGAGCGGGCGATCATATATATACCGGCTGTTACCATGGTTGCAGCATGTATTAATGCCGAAACCGGTGTAGGGCCGGCCATAGCATCCGGTAACCAGGTAAACAACGGTAACTGTGCCGATTTACCCATTGCACCCACAAACAGCAGTAAAGCAATAGCTGTAAGCGGTGCAGCACCAACTTTCATTGCCGCTACTTTAGGGAAAAGAGTTGCAAATTCAACAGTGCCAAAAGCGTAGATAATAAGGAATACGCCCATTAAAAAGCCAAGATCGCCAATACGGTTCATGATAAAAGCCTTCTTGGCGGCATCCGCATAGCTTGGGTTGGTATACCAGAAGCCTATCAGCAGGTATGAGCATAAACCAACACCCTCCCAGCCTATAAACATGATAATGTAATTTGAGCCCATCACCAGTAAAAGCATGAAAAATACAAACAGGTTCAGGTAAGAGAAAAACTTACCGAAACCTTTATCATCATGCATATAGCCAATAGAATACAAGTGGATCAGGAAACCTACACCTGTAATTATAAGCAACATTATAGAACTCAATTGATCTACAAGAAACGCGAAAGGCACTTTTACGGGCCCCGCGTTAATCCAATCGAAATAGTTAACGTTAATTACCCCGGTTGCTTTTACCTGGAAGAAAACAGCAATGCTTAAGGCAAACGATGCCAATACCAGCGCACTGCCAATAAAGCCTATTACGCCTTTTGATAATGAATTACGGCCAAGTCCGTTAATAATAAAACCGGCTAACGGTAATATGGGAATAAGCCAGATATATTGATTCATGTTTTGAGTTATACGTTTTACGTACTACGTTATACGTTTTTAATTTATTTATTCGTCTGTCGCCAGATTAAAACTCTCTCCCAATGCAAATCCGGTTTGCCTATCGGGGATTGCTTCGTACCTCGCAATGACGGTATGTTTTATATTTGTTATAATTCTAAAATCCGAAATCGAAATTCCGAAATCTAAAATCACCTTACCACTTCAGTCTGTTCAGCACGTTAATATCTATCGAATTTGTGTTCCTATAGATCATCACGATGATAGCAAGGCCCACAGCTACTTCGGCAGCAGCCAGCGCCATAATAAAGAATACGAAAACCTGGCCGGTAGCATCGCCCCTGTAAACAGAAAATGCAGTTAGCAACAGGTTTACCGAGTTCAGCATCAACTCAACCGACATAAAAATCACGATGGCATTACGGCGGATTAATACGCCCATTACACCAATCGAAAAAATAATGGCACTTAACAATATGTAATGATTAAGCGGCACCGCGTGCATGGTATTTGTTAAACTTTCCATTATGTAGTTTTAGGGTCTTTTGTAGCCAGCAAAACAGCGCCTACCATTGCCGATAACAGCAATACAGACGATACTTCAAATGGCAGTAAAAATTCGTTAAACAATACTTTACCCAGGTTTTTCACCAACCCAAGGTCGGGGTTTTGCAGTACCACCGGGTTTGATGTGGCAACCAGTTTTAATGACGATGCAATTGCAACAGCAAGAATGCCACCGCCAAATACACCGGCTATTTTGATCATAAACGGTTTAACCGGCTCGCTTTCCTTATTCAGGTTAATGAGCATCAGGGTATACAGGAACAATACCAGGATAGCGCCCATGTACACTATGAAATTTACAATAGCCAAAAACTGGGCATTCAGTAAAATATAGTGAATGGTGAACGTAAAAAAGGTAAGTATAAGATAAAGGATACTATGTACCGGATTTTTGGCCGAGATTACCAATATCGAAAAGAATATGGACAAAAACGCGATGAAGTAAAATGTACTCATGTTTATATTTACAAAATACCTTTGCCCTGCTTTAAGGTTGGGCAAAGGTATAAAACTTCTTTATTGATTTAAGGGTGCCTCTACTAATTTGTCTTTACCGTAAATAAAATCCTTCCTTAAATAGTCGGCAGGCACAATATCTCCGTCAAGGTAAATGGCCTCTTTAGGGCAGGCCTCTTCGCATAAGCCGCAAAAAATACAGCGCAGCATATTTATTTCGTAAACAGCAGCGTATTTTTCTTCGCGGTACAGGTGCTCTTCGCCTTTCTGGCGCTCGGCGGCCGTCATTGTAATAGCTTCTGCAGGGCATGATAAAGCGCACAAACCGCAGGCGGTGCAACGTTCTTTACCATCCTCATCGCGCTTAAGCGAGTGCATGCCGCGGAAGTTTTCAGAAAACTCACGCTTCTCTTCAGGATAGCTGATGGTTACCGGCTTCCTGAAAAAGTGCTTCATCGTAGTGGCCAAACCGCCAACAATGGCCGGCAGGTAAGCACGCTCCAGAAAATTGAGCGGCTTTACTTCCAATACTTTTTTCTTATTGCTTAATGATTCCATTTAATTAAAATCCAAAGTGTTTAAGTGCTGTACTCACCACACCGGTAAGCACTATGTTGGCAATAGCCAATGGTATCAATATCTTCCAGCCCAAATCCATCAGCTGATCATAACGGAAACGCGGGATTGTCCAACGCACCCACATAAAGAAGAAGATGAACAGGAATATTTTTGCAAAAAGCACAACAGTGCCAATCAGCGGGCCAATTGCAGGGCCTACATGTGCTGTAACCCAATCCATACCAGGGTAGTTATAACCGCCCCAGTAAAGGGTAGCCATCACTGCCGATGAGATGAACATGTTGATATACTCTGCAAACAAATAGAAACCTAATTTCATTGATGAGTATTCAGTATGGTAACCACCTACAAGCTCGGTTTCGCACTCGGGCAAGTCAAACGGCGTACGGTTGGTTTCGGCAAATGCGCATACGATGAATATCAAAAAGCCTAATGGCTGACGAAAAAAATTCCAGCTAAACCATCCATTAGCCCAAAATCCGTGCTGCTGCTCGGCAATCTCTTTCAAACTTAAAGTGCCGGTAAGCATTAATAAGGCAATGATGGATAAACCCATCGAAATTTCGTAGCTGATGTTTTGAGATGCCGCACGGATAGCTCCTAACAATGAGTATTTATTGTTTGATGCCCAGCCGCCAATCATTACACCATAAACGCCTAATGATACCACGCCGAAGATATATAATACACCAACATTGATATCGGTAACCTGCAAATCGACAATGTGACCGCCGATAACCATTTTTTGACCCCATGGGATAACAGCCGAACCTATACAAGCCGTTAAAATAGCTAAACAAGGGCCTACTATAAACAGAAAAGAAGTAGCATTTGTAGGGATAATCTCTTCTTTTAAAAACATCTTGCCACCATCCGCAAGCGGCTGTAAAATACCCCAGGGACCGGCACGGTTAGGGCCTATCCTATCCTGGAAAAACGCCGCTATTTTACGCTCGGCATAGGTTGAGTACATGGCCACAACCAAACTGATCAGGAAAATAACAACGATCAGTACAATCCTAAATATTAAATCGGTTCCCATTATAAGCGTGTATCCCTTTCAAATTGTTCTTTATTGGCTTCAAGTAATACCGGGTTGGTTTTAACAACCGGCAGCGGCGTAAACTCGTAATGATTTGAGCTGATAACCGATTTGTGCGATATTTTACGCGGGCCTTCAATTACCCAATCAGCTGTTTTCTTTTTATCAAAACGGCAGGTATTGCAGATAAATTCTTCTACCTCGCCATAAACATCTTTACGGCCGGTTACCCTGATCACATCCTCACCTTTATACCATAAAGTTACCTTACCACAGCATTTATCACAATCGCGGTGCGCATCTACCGGCTTGGTAAACCAAACACGGTTTTTAAAGCGGAAAGTTTTATCAGTTAACGCGCCTACCGGGCAAACATCAATTACGTTGCCCGAGAAATCGTTATCAACAGCTTTTGTAATATAGGTAGAGATCTCTGAATGATCGCCCCTGTTCAGGATGCCGTGTAAGCGGGTATTGGTGATCTGGTCGGCAGTGAAAACACAACGGTAGCAAAGGATGCAACGCGTCATGTGCAACTGAATTTTATCGCCGATATCAATTTTTTCAAAAGTACGGCGGTCAAATTCGTAGCGGGTTTTAGCCGCACCGTGCTCAAAGCCTAAATCCTGCAGGTGACATTCGCCGGCCTGGTCGCAAACAGGGCAATCCAGCGGGTGATTGATCAATAACATTTCAACCACACCTTTGCGAGCCTCAATAACTTCGGGCGATGTAATATTTTGCACTTCCATGCCATCCATTACACCGGTACGGCATGATGCTACCAGTTTAGGCATAGGGCGAGGGTCTTTTTCAGATCCTTTGGTCACCTTAACCAAACAGGTACGGCATTTACCACCACTGCCTTCCAGTTTGGAGTAATAGCACATAGCAGGCGGAACAATGTCGCCACCTATCTGCCTCGCGGCATTAAGTATGCTTGTTCCTGGTTCTACTTCAACGGGTATTCCGTCAATCGTTACTTTCATCGACATTTATATATATAACGTCCTCGTATAAACTCTAAATCCTAATTACAAAATCCTAAACTCTAATTTTTCAATTATAAAGTTTAAGAGTTCCGTCATTGCGAGGTACGAAGCAATCCCCGATTTGCAAATCCGCTCAGCATAGTCGGGGATTGCTTCGTACCTCGCAATGACGCGTGTGTATTATACCGCCGCCGCCACGGTCAATGGATCCGCATAATGTGCCAACCCAAAATTCCTTGTCACAGCTTCAGCTCCATTAGTTACGTGCCATTCAAACTCGTCCCTGAAGTGTCGTATCGCACTGGCTACGGGCCAGGCTGCAGCGTCACCTAACGGGCAAATGGTATTTCCTTCAATCTTTTTAGATACATCAACCAGCAGGTCCATATCGCTCATTTTGCCATGGCCATGCTCTAAACGGTGCAATACTTTTTCCATCCATCCTGTACCTTCACGGCATGGCGAACATTGCCCGCAACTTTCGTGGTGATAAAAACGGGTGAAGTTCCAGGTATTGCGTACTATACATTGGTCTTCATCATAAGCTATAAAACCACCCGAACCCATCATGGTACCACTTACAAATCCACCATCAGCTAATGATTCATAGCTCATCAGGCGTGGTTCGTTATTAATGGTCTTCATGAACAGGTTAGCCGGCAAAATCGGTACAGATGAACCGCCTGCTACCACGGCTTTTAAGCGTTTGCCGTTGGCGATGCCACCGCAATATTCGTCGGAGTATAAAAATTCTTCAACAGGCAGGCCAAGGTCAATTTCGTAAACACCTGGTTTTTTCACGTTACCGCCAGCCGAGATCAGCTTGGTGCCTGTGCTTCTGCCAATACCTATTTTTGCATACTCGTCGCCACCTTCGTTGATAATAGGCACTACGGCGGCAATTGATTCCACATTGTTTACCACTGTCGGGCAGCCATACAAGCCAGCAATAGCCGGGAATGGTGGTTTAATACGCGGGTTACCGCGCTTACCTTCCAATGATTCTAACAGGGCGGTTTCCTCTCCGCAGATGTATGCACCACCACCCGGTTGTACATACAGCTCCAGGTCGTAGCCCGATCCTAATATATTTTTTCCTAAAAATCCCTTTGCTTTTGCTTCCGCGATAGCCCTTTCCAGGATGCGGATCTGCGGCATCATTTCGCCACGAACGTAGATATATGATGTTTTGGCACCCAGCGCAAAGCTGGCAACAATCATCCCCTCAATTAATAAGTGAGGGATGTAAGTCATCAAATAGCGATCTTTAAAAGTACCAGGCTCCGATTCATCGGCATTACAAACCAGGTAACGTTCTACCCCTTCGGGTTTAGCCAAAAAGCTCCATTTCATGCCGGTTGGGAAACCCGCACCACCACGACCGCGTAAGCCTGATTTTTTTACCTCTTCCACAATCGCCTCAGGCGTCATGGTTTTTAAAGCTTTCTCTACAGATGCATAACCACCCTTTTGGCGGTACACATCAAATGTATTGATGCCGGGTACGTTTATATGTTCTAAAAGTAATTTGCGTCCCATTGCTTTAATTTTTTGCTTTTGCCCTTAAATCACTAACCAGTTTATCAACCGATTGGTTAGTTAAATTTTCGTAAAAAGTATATTCGGGGCCTATTTGTAAAACAGGGCCGTAGCCACACGCTGCAAGGCACTCTACACCTCTCCAGCTAAATAAGCCATCGGCAGTAACTTCGCCTTCGGGTACACCAAGTGTTTGCTCAATATGATCCATGATCTTATCGGCACCAACTACACCACATGGGCCTGTACGGCACACTTCCAATACGTATTTACCGCTTGGCTTAAGCAGGTACATGGTATAAAATGTAGCTACTTCGTAAACCTCTATCGGCAATATATCCAAATAGGCTGCTACCTTATCCATAGCCTGCGGGCTTACCCAGCCAAACTCGGCCTGTACATAGTGCAGGATAGGCAACAATGCCGATTTTTGTTTACCTGCAGGATAGCGGGTAACCACATCAGCAAATTTATTCAGCAGTTCCGGGCTAAACTCAACCGAAACCTGAGTATCTTCAACTCTAAGCATCTAACTCTCCGGCTATAACGTTTAAACTACTCATATTAATAATCGCATCTGATAATAACATCCCACGGCTCATTGGCGCGTACATCTGGTAATTGATAAAGCTTGGCCTGCGGAAATGCAAACGGTATGGACTACGCCCGCCATCATTCACCAAATAAAAACCTAACTCGCCATTAGCGCCCTCAACCGAATGATAAACCTCGGTGTTAGGGGTTGGTATCTCGCCCATCACAATTTTAAAGTGATAGATCAAGGCTTCCATGTTATTATAAACTTCTTCTTTTGGAGGCAGGTAAAACTCCGGCACATGGGCGTGAAAAACATCCGATGGCTCTTTGTCCAGTTTGGTTAAGGCCTGGTCAATCAGGCGCAAACTTTGCCACATCTCTTCGTTGCGTACCAAAAAGCGGCTGTAAACATCGCCATTGGTTCCTACCGGTACTTCAAAATCAAAATCTTCGTATGACGAGTATGGGTTCATGGCCCTTACATCGTAATCAACACCGGCGGCGCGCAGTAAAGGGCCTGTCCAACTATAGCTTAAGGCATCTTCGGCGGTAACAGCGGCCACATCTTTTGTCCTATCGACAAAAATGCGGTTACGGTTAAACAGCGATTCAAACTCTTTTAATGTTTTAGGGAAATCAACTAAAAACTTACGCAGTTTGGCGAAAGCGATAGAATTGAAATTACGTTCAAAACCACCAATACGACCGATGTTTGTAGTTAGGCGGCTGCCGCAAACCTCTTCATAAATTTCATAGATAGCCTCGCGGAATTCCATCATATACAGGAACCCGGTAAAAGCGCCGGTATCTACACCCAATACGCCGTTACAAACAATGTGGTCGGCAATACGGGCCAGTTCCATCACAATTACACGCAGATAGTCAACACGCTTTGGTGTGGTGATGCCTAACAGTTTCTCTACCGTCATGTGCCAGCCCATGTTATTGATGGGTGATGAACAGTAGTTAAGCCTGTCGGTTAACGGGGTTATCTGGTAAAAAGGGCGGTGTTCGGCAATTTTCTCAAACGCCCGGTGAATATAGCCTATGGTTGATACGCCGCTCACAATTCTTTCTCCATCCAACTGCAGCACATTTTGAAACACACCGTGGGTAGCAGGGTGGGTTGGGCCGAGGTTTAAGGTTGAAAGCTCGCTTTGCGGATCGTTATCTGTATATACAGGATGGTTTTGCATCAGTATAATTTATATTTCTTTTATATAGTGATGCCGCGTAAGGTTACCCTGTGCGGCATGTATTTATCTTCCAAAAAAGTAATCCTTCTTATCCACACGGTTAGGATCTTCCAGCGGGAATTCTTTCCGCATCGGGAAAGCGGTCATATCGTCAACATTTAAAATACGACGCAAGTCGGGATGACCTTCGAAGATCACTCCAAAAAAGTCGTAAGTTTCACGCTCCATCCAGTTAGCGCCTTCCCATAGTACGGTGGCAGTCGGGATATGGACATCGCCATCAGCCAAAAATACCTTTATCCTGATACGGGTGTTGGTAGTAAGGCTGTGCAAATGGTAAATAATGCCAATTTGCTTTTCCTGCTCTGGGTAGTGAATGCCGGTAATATCTGTTAAAAATATAAACTTAAGGGCCGGGTCTGTTTTCAGGAAAGTTAACAGGTCAATGATCTGCTCGCGGCTTGTTTCTACAGTCAGCAAACCATAAGGCTCACCCACTAAGGTAACCTGCTCGCCAAATTTCTCGCCGATTCTCTTTAAAAGCTCTTCGTTGGGTATCTGGGCCATTACTATTGAATTCCGTATTTAGCTAATAATTCCTGGTATTTAGGCTCATTTCTTCTGCGCACAGTTTCAGTTTTTACCAGTTCCTGTATGTTCATAAAACCATCAATGATAGCTTCGGGGCGTGGCGGGCAGCCGGGTACGTAAACATCTACAGGGATAACTTCGTCGATACCCTGTAATACAGAGTAAGTATCAAAAATACCGCCGCTTGATGCGCAGGCGCCGACAGCCATAACCCAACGGGGCTCGGCCATTTGCAGGTAAACCTGGCGCAGTACCGGGGCCATTTTTTTGGCTATAGTACCCATAACCATCAGCAAATCTGCCTGTCGTGGCGAAAAACTTAAACGCTCGGCACCAAAACGCGAAAGATCGTAGTGAGAAGCCATTGTAGCCATAAATTCAATACCGCAGCATGATGTGGCAAAAGGCAATGGCCATAGTGAGTTAGCGCGGGCCAAGCCAACCGCCTTATCAAGCGACGTGGCAAAAAAACCGGAACCTTCAACCCCCATAGGGGCATTAACTATTTGAATATCACTCATTGAATAATGTTAATAGAAAACATTACCTGCCTTAACAGGTAATGAGCGCAAAATTACATAAATAACGATGTAAAAGGTACACTATGCGTAGCCGATGGCTATATTTAGAATTGTTCTAAACTAATCCCAGTCTAAAGCGCCCTTTTTAATAACGTAGATAAAACCTAATAAAAGGGTAGCCATGAAGATGAACATCTCAATCATTCCCTGTTCGCCCATAGCTTTAAAATTAACCGCCCATGGGTACATAAAAATAACTTCCACATCAAACAATACAAACAGGATGGCTACCAGGAAATACTTGATAGAAATAGGCGTACGGGCATTACCTACAACCTCAATACCCGATTCAAAAGGTGTAAGCTTATCTTTTGTTTTACGTTTAGGACCAATTTTATGTGTTACAAACATGGTAGTAACAACAAACCCTAACGCCACCAGCATTTGAAATATAATGGGCAGATAGCTACCCGGTAAACTGTGTGCTTCCATGGTGCAAATATACTAATGGATTGATAATAAAAAAGCCTTATTAGATTCAAGATTCAAGAATCAAGAGTTAAGGCAAAAAAATATCTTCATATAGTCTGTACACCAGTGAAAATATGAGGCGACGATCAGATAATAACCGCGTCGCCTTTTGATATTAACTCTTACCCCCTCTTGCAACCCGGCGCAAAAAAAGAGTCAAGATAAGGAAAGCATTGCTTTTCCTCGTCTTGACTCTTGATTCTTAACTCTCGGTTCTAAAAACTATTTGCTTTTACCCGCTCCGCCTGCTTTGCGGGCAAAGAAAGCCACCACCTGCTTATTATTGGGGTCGTTGTCCCTTGCTTTGGTGTAGTTATCGGTAGCCTTGGCCAAATCTTTTTCCTTAAATTCGGCGTAAGTACCTAAATAAACATACGCTTCTGCAAGGTTCTTTTTAGTTTTATCATCTGGTGCCCCTTTAGCAGTTGCAACTTCAATGTATTTCTCGTAAAACGGCTTGGCATAACCTACAATGTTGTTACGGTCTTTATCTTTCAACTCGTTAACACGTGCACGGTAAATGTATGCATCTGAAGTTGTAGGCGCTTTTTGAGTAACATAGCTAAAAGCCGAATCAGCTTTAGCAATTACCGAGTCAGCACCTGGCTTCTTTTCGTCGTAACCGTAGTAATAGCTAATACCTTCGTAAAAATAGTCGGTAAGTTTCACAGCACGGCCACCTTTTACGGTAACTAACTTATAAGCATCACCAGCTTGAAGGTATTTTTTCTGTTGGAACAATGACTTCGCAATTTCTCCATACACATCTGTTTGTGTTGAATCCATTGTTAACGCTTTTTTCAAAGTATTGATACCTACCGAATCTGTACCTGTTTTCATCTGTAAGCGACCCAGGTATAAATAATCGCGGGGTACAATCCTTTTAGGATCTGCTTTTGTCATCCAGGTATTCATGGCTGTTAAACCGGCGGGATAATCCTTATTTTCATAAGCGGCATAAGCCTGATAGCGATAAGCCCTTAAGTTTGACTTAGCTGACTTAACCAAATCGGCCGCAACTGGCTGTAATTCGGCGTATTGGCCTGCACTTATCAGGAAGTCGGCATAACGCATTTGCGATTCTGGCGACTGATCTGTCAGGCTTATATATTTTTTATATTCCTCAACTGCTTGTTTAATTTTTACTGACGCCATTTTAGGGTCAGTTGTTGCCCAACGGTTATCTGTTTCGGCCCACTCGCGGTAAGCCGGACCATAGTTAGGGTCGATGGCTAAAGCATCCTGGAATTGCTTTTCAGAATCCTCAAAGTTATTAGCATACCTCCATAAAACGCCGGTTGCAACTTTAGCAGCAGGGTTTTTAGGGTCGATGGTTGATGCATCAGAATAAGCCTGGTAAGCTTCATTACTTTTTATTTGCGAAGCATAAGCATCACCTAACGTAATCAATAGTTCTACATCCTTAGGGGCAACAGCCTTACCTTTTTGCAACACCGCGATTGCAGCGCTTGCATCGTCAACAGATACTTTACCATCTGTAGTTACCGGCAGCAAATAAGCTTTACCCACAAATACATAAGGCTTCGCATTTTTACCTGCAAGGGCTACGGCCTGGTTAAAGTTTGTTGTAGCACCTGCTTTGTCTTTATCCAAACGGGCAACAGCACCTAAACCGGCATAGTTTAAACCCGATTTTGGGTTTACGGCAATACCTTTGTTAAAGGCCGCCTTAGCCGAGTCGGAGTAATCCTGTTTGATGTACACCCAACCCAGGTAAAAGAAATTCTCGTCCTTGTCGGCCTGCGTGGCCGTAAGGTTTTTAAGCATCGATTTGGCTTTCTGATATTGTTCGGCGTCAATAGCTTTTTTGGCGTCGGCTAGACTTTGCGCAAAAACTGATGATGAACCTATTAATACCAGTCCTAATGTTGCCTTAGCTATTTTACTGATCATTTTCATCTTATTTTAATTATTTACTTTTTAAAATTATCTCCCGTGGCGGTATTGAATCGGGGAGCAAACCAGATCTCAATATGATCCGTTGCCCTACATCGCTACCTAAAAAGGTTGCAAAACCAATTGCTAAACCAATCTTACTCGAACTATTAACCAGGTACAATCCCCGGCTTAAAGGATACTGTTTTAAGACAAGCGATTCCTGTGAAGGTTTAAAGTATTGGCCGGAATACTCCTTACTGGCCTCATCCTTAACACTAACTATTTTAACATTGTCCACATAAGCGGCAATATCCTTTCCCGGATCGTTCAGCCAGCTAAAACCTGTAATGCCAAGGGCGTCCGGGTGTTCGCTAACGTACTTTATAACTTCTTTATTTGATTTAAGCGCGTAAATGTTTTTCTGCTTAAATTCCTTGTTGCCCGAAAACTCCTTCAAATACCTTACCAAACTTGAGTTAGGGTTATCAAAAACAATTGTTTTATTCGGATCACCTTGTCCGTTGAGCATTTTTTTCAAGATGCTTACTGTAATAGTAGTATCATTAGAAGCATGGTTTACAATTAACGCCACGGCGTCAATTGCAAATCGTTGTACCTCAACACTCAAACCACGCTTTATCAGCACATTGCGTTCAACGGTATCCAAATTACGGGCCAATACAGCCATCCGCACGCTATCATTAAGCAACATATTAATGGCCTGGTTTTCTGATCTATACAAAAAAGTTGGGTTAGCATCAGCGTGCCTACTTTTAAATACATATTCTTCCTGCTCAATAATTGGGGCAAATGATTCGTCCGCGGCAAACTGGGCTTTTCCCGAATCAAAAGTATCGCTTCCTGAGTGAGTAGTACGATTAGGCTCACACGCCTGCAGCAACGCTGCTGCAAGAAACATAAAAAAAGCGCATTTTTTAGTGTACTTATTCATCATACTTATCTTTTTTGAATACCCTTGAGAAACGCAAAATAGCGTAGCCTATTATAAAGGCTCCAAAAAGTTTTCGCTGATATGGCTGTAATTGTAGTGGGAGTGCATCCCAAAACATAATCATCAAGCCTAAAACTATAAAACAAATAAATGCGGCTGTTCCTAAAATAAGCAAAAACCGCCTTTTGGGCGATTTTTGCTCTTTATTGAAATTAATTGACATTATCCTAATTATCGGCAGCTAATGCAAAGCTTACCGGTACGCTATATTGTACACGCACTGGCCTGCCATTCTGAATACCCGGCTTCCATTTCGGCGATGATTTCAACGCGCGAACAGCTTCCGCATCGGTACCAGGACTAAGGCTTCTTGAAACTTTGATATCAGTTAACGAGCCGTCACGTTCCACAACGAAGGTAAGAATTACACGTCCTTGTGTACCGTTTTCACGATCGACAGCAGGATAACGTATAGTTTTACTCAAGTAAGCAATAAATTTATCCTGGCCACCTGGAAACTCCGGTAAATTTTCAACAGATGCGAAGATCTTATTAGGGTCTTCCTCAACAACCTGTTTAATATCTGAGTTACCTACAGGCTCATCAATCCTGATCTCCTGGTTAGGATCGCCTTTCTGATCTTTCTGACCAGGGTCAGCTACCTGAAGTTCCTTCACAGTTGGCGGATCCTTTTCCTTAACCTCATTATCCGGTTTTACAATCGGAGGAGGGAAACGCACCTGGTCAACTTTTGGTTTCGGTGGTTCTGGCGGCGGCGGAGGTGGTTTTTTGGTTTGATCCACCGGTGGTGGCGGTAACAGCACTACGTCTGTTATCTTCACTTTGTCATCAGCTTTCGGGATAAGTCCCCTGATCTTCGCTATAATAGTAGGTGCAGAAACAACAAGCACGAAAAACACAATGGCGTAAATAAGCGCCCTTGATGTATTTTTTGAGTTATCCTTTCTAAGTTCATAAGCCCCGTAAGACTTATTCCTAAGATTAAAAACAACGTCGATCCATTTCTGATCTAATATGTCTAATTTTGATCCAAACATTTTTTGTCAGGCTTTAATAGTAATTAACGTTATTTATTATTATTTGTTATCGTTGTAAATGTTCTCTCTTTTCAGCAACTCTACTTCGGGTGCTGTGATATCAACAATACCATACATTGTTATGTTAGTGATAGCCATCTCATCCAAAACACTTACCATGTTTTTGTATTTTGATTTATCACTTGGTTTTATTACAACAAACATAACCTTACCCGTTTTTGCCTGTACATCTTTGCCTTTTTCAATTAACAACTTACGCAAGCCATCGGGCCGGTAATTGGTAACTTCAGGAGCCGATTTACCAGGTTCGCCCAGGTACCACTCCAGTTTGTCATCGCTACCTAATAAAAGGGTCAATGAACGTGAAGCGGCAATTGGCAACTGATCTTTGGTCTTTTCATCTTTATCAGGCATTGCAAGGTCCATCGCTTTTGATTTGGCCAATGTAGTAGTCATGATAAAGAAGGTGATCAGCAAGAATGCAAGGTCAACCATCGCGGTTAAATCTACACGGGTTGATTGCTTTTTACTTCTAACCTTCCCGCCTTTATGTTTCCCTCCCCCGGAGGTGTCTAATTCTGCCATGATTCTTTATTTTTTAGGGGCAGTACCACCGCCACCAAGATCTGTTATTAAACTAAACTTGTTAACTTTTTGCTTTTGCAAAATACCTACAACATCCTTAATAACCGGGTATTCTTCTTTGCTATCACCTTTAATTGCGATACGCATTTGCGTATTATGCAATGCAACAGTTGCTTTACGGGCTTCACGAATCCAGTTAAATAATTCGTTACTCACAGAATCTCTTGGGATACCTGGTGCAACAAACTTCTTTTGCTGATCTGCAGATAAAGCAATAAACTGCTTTAACTGGCTCATAGGCACGCCTACAGAGGTGATTGTAGAAAACCTGTTTTGCTCCTCAGGGGTGAAAGTAATGTGATAAATATCACCCATTTGAGTTAAAAGCGCCTTGCGAATGTCAGTCCCTTCAACGCCGAAGAATGCTTTCTGAGACCCTACAGATACTGTCCCAAAATCCGACTCAGGCACAGGCTGCTGGATGGAAGATTTCGGAATATCGATTGGAACCGGGTCTTCCGTTTTTGGTTTTGCAGTTAATATAAAGAAAGTTAGCAACAGGAACGCCACGTCGCACATGGCGGTCATGTCGATTGCTGTACTCTTTCTTGGAACTTTTATCCTTGCCATATTAAAATTTTTTAAAAATATATAGTGTATAATGTGTTTAAACGCTGCCGGCGTTAATTACGCAGCAGATGCACTACTATATTTTTATTTGTTTTTATGTGACGAAGCAAATGTTTGCACGATGCTGAAACCAGTTTCGTCGATAGCGTAAGTCAGTTTATCAATTTTTGACGTAAATACGTTGTACATGATAATTGAGATAGCTGAAGTACTGATACCAAATGCAGTGTTGATCAAAGCTTCAGAGATGTGGGCAGATAGTTCAACCTGGTTAGGCACACCTGAAGTTGCTAACGCCGAGAACGCACCAATCATACCCACAACCGTACCTAACAAACCTGTTAATGTACCGATAGATACTAATGTTGCGATGATAGTTAAGTTTTGCTCCAACATAGGCATTTCTAAAGCTGTTGCTTCTTCGATGTCTTTTTGGATGGCTAAAGTTTTTTGGTCAACATCAAGGTTTGGTTCTGCTTCCATTTCGCCATATTTTTTCAATGCCGATTTGATAACGTTTGCTACTGAACCTTTTTGTTTATCGCACTCAGCTGATGCTGCTGCAATGTTACCAGCGTTAAGGGCAGCCTGGATCTTTCTAACAAAAGAATCTACACTACCAGTACCTGATGCTTTACCAATTACCACAAAGCGCTCGATAGAGAAAACAATAACCATTAATAAGAACGACATGATCAAAGGTACGATAACACCGCCTTTGTGAACTGTTCCATAAATGTTTGCAGGGTAACCATTAGCTACATCACCACCTTTAAAGTTGCTTGGATCACCAAGTATAAATACGAAAATACAAATTGCTACTACCAGGCAAATTGGAATAGTTAAAGAAGCAAATATGCTTGATGCACTTGAGCTTTCTTTTTTAACAGGAGTAGTTGGTTTTGTTGGTGCGTTTGCCATTACTTTTAAATTTTTAGTTTTAGTTTTTGTTTATGTTATAAGTTAGTTAAATGTGCTACTTAAATGCGAATAACAAAAATAGAATTTTATTGAAATAAAAAAACCATTTATATTATTCTTTACAATTTTTTAATACCAAATTACATTTTGTGTGCAATTGGATATAAATAACGTAATACCGATAAATTATTGTGTGTTGCCACTACAATTATTTGCAATGAAAACCATTTTTTTTAATATTATCAAGCAATAGTGATAAAATTTATGCTACTATTTCGTTACACACATGTTATGTGCTTTATTTGTTATGGTGCAATCACCGGTTTATAATGATGTTTTAGTGTATAAAATACGCTATGATACTGCTTAATGCATAGGCTATGAAGCACTTATAAACTATCCGCCTGCTTTTTTTACTTTGTATCCGTCGGTTTGTAAGAGTATCAGTATTTTATCCCTGAAATCGCCTTGTATCAGTACTTCGCCATCTTTTACCGAACCGCCTACCCCGCATTTTGTTTTTAATTTTTTGCCAATGGCCTCCAAATCGGCATCTGTACCAATAAAGCCGCTTACCCTGGATACCAGTTTGCTGCCGCCTTTACGGTCGAGATATATTTTGAGGTTTTGTTGTTGCGGAGGCAGCGTTTGTGCGTTGGGCCCGCCATTCTCCTGGTATTCAAAATCGGGATCAGTTGAATAAACCACCCCTGTAAAATTCTTTTTTGCCATGATTATTAATCTTTATAGCCTGCCCCTACAATAACTTTTAATGACTTTGGTTCTATATTAATATGTAAATCTGCCTGCATTACCTGTGGCTCGCCATCCAGATGTATCGCGCCCGGGCCTACTCTTTTAATATGAATGTCCCTCCCCTTTATAATCTCAATATATGTCGACGCCTCAATTGTTTTCAGCATTAATCGCGCGCCAATCTCGGGCAGGCGCCAAGCCGGAAATTTGCTGATAATGCAAACATCCAGCAAACCATCCTGTACCGACGCCCCGGGAGCGATATGCACATCATTGCCCCATTGCGATGAATTGGCTATACTTATTATAAAAGCGTCGCGTTCATGTTTTTTGCCATCAATTTCAATCCAATACTTTTCAGGCCGGTAACTCATGATCTCCTGCATGGTTGATTTGATGTAGGTTAAAAAACCCCGCTTTTTGCCATGCGAAAATACTTCGGCTATATGGGCATCAAACCCCATGCCTGCCATATTAAAAAAAGGCTGGCCGTTCATCAAACCCGAATCGATGGTTTCAACCCTATAACCACCCAACGTTTTTATAGATGCCGCGGTATCCATAGGGATGCCCAAAAAGCGCGCAAGGCCATTACCCGAACCAAATGGCACAATACCCAACGCTGTAGTGCTGCCTACTATGGCCGACGAAATTTCGTTAACGGTACCATCCCCGCCCACAGCAGCTACAATATCAACTTTACCCGCAGCTTCCGCAGCTATTTGTTGTGCATGCGAAACACCATCGGTAAATATTATATGGTAATCAAATACATTTTTGTCAAGATGTTGATCAATCAGCTCCGGCACACGATCCTTCTTTTTGCCCCCTGCTATGGGGTTTATTATAAACAACGCTTTACGTTTCAATTATCTGTATTATTTAAAGTATCAAAAGTAAATGTATTTTCGGCTTTGTAAAATTTGTTTTATTTTTGCCACCCGAAAGTGGACTGATTTAACACCCTTTATCGAAAGGAAAGGATTGCAACCACGTAAAAAAGTGCTAATACCCATGCTTCTTTTTACTACGATCCCTCATAAATCCCCCGCTCGGCTGTTTCACATTAATTGTATAAAAAGTTTATATGCCATATTTATTTACCTCTGAATCCGTATCAGAAGGACATCCGGATAAAGTTGCTGATCAGATCTCAGACGCGTTGATTGATCATTTTTTAGCATTCGACCCTAACTCAAAAGTAGCCTGCGAAACACTGGTAACTACCGGGCAGGTAATTTTAGCCGGCGAAGTTAAATCAAAAGCCTATTTAGATGTACAGAAAATAGCCCGCGAGGTAATTAATAAAATTGGTTACACCAAAGGCGAATACATGTTTGATGGCAGTTCATGCGGTGTACTATCGGCAATTCACGAGCAATCGCCGGATATTAACCAGGGTGTTGAACGCAAAGCGCCCGAAGAACAAGGCGCCGGCGACCAGGGTATGATGTTTGGCTATGCCACCAACGAAACTGAGAACTATATGCCACTGGCATTGGATATTGCCCATGCTTTATTAATAGAGCTTGCTGCCATCCGCCGGGAAAACAATGAGATCAAATACCTTCGTCCGGATGCAAAATCGCAGGTTACGCTGGAGTATAGTGATGACAACCAGCCACAGCGTATTGATGCCATTGTAATATCAACCCAACATGATGATTTTGACGAGGAGGCGGCTATGCTGGCCAAAATCAGTTTGGATATTATCAGCATCCTTATCCCTCGTGTTAAAGCAAAGTATCCAAAATACGCTCACTTTTTTAACGATCAGATTAAATACCATATTAACCCGACCGGTAAATTTGTTATAGGCGGCCCACATGGTGATACCGGCTTAACCGGCCGTAAAATTATTGTGGATACCTATGGTGGCAAAGGCGCACACGGTGGCGGGGCTTTTTCTGGCAAAGATCCATCAAAGGTCGATCGCTCTGCTGCGTATGCAACCCGCCATATAGCCAAAAACCTGGTAGCTGCCGGCGTTTGCAGCGAGGTTTTGGTACAGGTATCATACGCCATTGGCGTTGCCCAGCCAATGGGTATTTACATAAACACTTACGGCACTGCAAAAGTTGCTTTACACGATGGCGAAATTGCTAAAAAGGTAGAAGAGGTATTTAATATGACCCCATATGCCATTGAAACCCGCTTTAAACTGCGCAACCCTATTTATAGCGAAACTGCAGCTTATGGCCACTTTGGTAAACCCAACGAAACGGTAACAAAAACTTTTATTGCCCATGATGGTAGCCAGCTACTGCGCGAAGTAGAGCTTTTTACCTGGGAAAAGCTGGATTACGTTGACAAAGTGAAAGCCGCTTTTGGCCTGTAATCTTTTAAATAAAATTTAAAGTAAAAGAGCGACTGGTGTAAACAGGTCGCTCTTTTGTTTTTAAGCCCGGGGATAAGTGTAGCCAAAACCTCCGGGTACATTTTCTTTTCCGGTATCCAACATTTCTACAGAATCAATGAAGTAGATTGCATCAAATCAATTAATCATGAAAAGCGCTAAACTCATACTTGGATTGGCCTTTATGGCTATTTTTATATTAGCTAAACCAATTTATGCCCAGGCCCAGCAAAAAACAGGCTTACATATGTTAAAAAGCTTCCCGATAAAAAGCACGGGTGGTTGGGATTATATTACGGTTGACGGGGCCAATAAACTCATCTATACGTCGCACGGCAACCAGGTAAATATATTATCAACCAGCGGCGATTCTGTAAGTTATATCCCCAATACACCCGGCGTACATGGAATAGCTTTGGTACATGCTTTAAATAAAGGCTACATCAGCGCCGGCCGTGTTAATAAAGTGATTGTTTTTGATTTAACCACCTTTAAAGTTTTGGGCGAAATTGCCGTTGGCACCAATCCCGATGCTATATTTTATGAGCCTTTTGCAAAAAAGGTATATACTTTTAATGGCCGAAGTAAAGATGCCTCGGTGATTGATGTGGCTACCGATAAGGTGATTGCTACCATCCCGCTGGACGCGAAGCCAGAAACGGGCGTTTCTGACGGCAAAGGAAAAGTATTTGTAAATGCCGAAACTACTAACGAGGTGGTTGTTATTAACGCCACTACCTTAAAAGCAGAAGCCCGTTATAAAATTGAAGGCGGCGATGAACCGTCGGGTTTAGATATCGATCGTGCTACCAATCGCCTGTTTATTGGCTGCGGTGGTAACAGCACCATGGTGGTAATGGACGCCGCCAATGGTAAAAACTTAGCCAAATTCCCGATAGGCGGTTGCGACGGGCTGGTGTTTGATCCAAAACTAAAATTAGCCTATGCCTCAAACGGCGAGGGAACCATCAGCGTGGTAAAAGAGCTTAGTGCCGATAAATTTGAGTTTGTAGAAAACATCCCAACCGAACCCAGCGCCCGTACCATCGGCATCGACTTGCTTACTCATAAACTATACCTGCCCGCAGCTAAAACCGAACCTGGTGTGGTGACGGCCGAAAATCCTAAACCCCGCCCAAAACAGGTGCCTGGGTCATTTCATATTATTGAGGTTGGCAAAAATTGATTTTTAGAAACAAGGAGCAAAGAATTTTAGATAAAGGATAAGATCAAACACAGGACGGAGCACTCATTAATTATGTGCCGCATCCGGCGTTTGCGGCTTAAAGCTTGCTACTGTCTGTATTACCACCGTAGTTTGTCGCTTTTTGCCCTTTTTAATCAGCCGGGCGTTAACCATTTTTGTGTTATCAAAACATACAATAATGGAAAACATCACGTTCAATGTCGAGATCAATGCATCACCCCAAAAAGTTTGGAACGTACTTTTTACCGATGCCAATTACCCAACGTGGACCGCAGTTTTTTGCGAAGGCTCGCACGCCGTTACCGACTGGAAAGAGGGCAGCAAGGCTTTATTTTTAGACCATAAGAAATCGGGAATGATAGGAGTCATTGATAGAGCTATTACAAATGAATTTATGGCGATTAAAGGCATTGGCGAAATAATTAAGGGAATCGAGAATTACGATAGTAGTGGTGCCAAGATGTGCAGTGGCTCGTTAGAAGAATATACTCTCAAAAACACTAATGGCAAAACCTTGCTTACAGTTCAACTTAGCGGCGGCAATTTCCCCAAAGATATGACCGCTTTTTTTAAGAACGTATGGCCAAAAGCACTGGATACTGTAAAAACGATAGCTGAAGGAGAATGATATTGGCGCGGCGGGGAATAGATAAGGCGGCCTGTATTTTTTGATTCCCTGAGAAGCAATTTAAACGCTTTGAGACGTTACCGCTTTAACTGTTGCACCAAAGCCTTATAAGTATCGCCAATGGGGAGTTCTATTTTACCTATTTCCACGTCGTTAATTGATTCCGGATCGGCAGACGAGCAAAAACGAGCAGGAAGTTAAACCCTGGATCATATCTGCCTGATATAAGTAAGCTTCATGATACCTCCCTGCTGTCGCTGCGGAATTCCGAATGGAGTTTTATAGTAATTATTAACGCTGTTTATCACCAGGTAAATGAACGATAGCGGCCTGTACTCCCAGGAGAAGCGGGCATTTAACGATCCGTTACGGGCATCGGTATTGTATTGGTAGAAGGCCGAGAGCAACATTTTGGGATTTGCAGCTACCCGCAATTCGGGTGCCAGCAGGTGGGTAGTGGCTGATTCCCGGTTTATACCCACATTTTTAAAATCGTTGCGGGTATAGCTCATTACCAGCGATAGCTGGGGTACGGGAGCAGCACGTAACGATAAATAATAACTATTAAGCCTGCCATTATAGTAGCCGCCTGTACTCAGCCGGGTTTCGGCACTAAAGGGGGCTGCGGCATTGGTAATGCCATAAAACTCGTACCGGTTAAAGTGATAATTGGCCGCAGCTATGTCAACATTCCGCACCGGTTGAAAATTATCTGTCAGGTTCTCCCAGGAACTGGTGATACTAAAATCAAGGTGCGATTGATTGGTAAAAAACAATTGCAGCGGCATCACCACCACACTGGCCTCCTGGAATTTGCCGCTTGATGCCTCATGGTAAATATCGGCAGTAAACTGCGGGCTAAAAAACTGTACATTTTTGGGGAACCATTTTTTATGCATAAAAATATACAGCGTGGGTTGTGTATTGATAAAATTGTCCCTGGCGGTAAAGCCGGTTTGTGCCTGGTAGCCTTTAGATACAGCCGTTTGAAACCAATCGATAAAAAAATGAGTAGCCGAGTAGTTAAATTCGGCAAAGGCGGCCGGCCCCTTTTGCCCGCTTAGCGAGTTGCCCGAGTAAGATGCCATGCCCCTTATAAATAACGGCTGGCTTACCTGCCAAAAAGCATCCACCACCTCGACAGGGTTAACAGAAGCAGACTGATTTAGGCCGGCAAAATTTTGCCTCAATACCTCCATGGCGCCCAGTTGCAAGCGCTGGCTAACACTTCTTTTGTACCTAAAAACGCCAAACAAAGCCCCGTTTTCTGTAGTATCTCCATTTTGTTTCATGACCAGTATTCCGGCAGACTGTTTGTTATCCTGGTGGATAAACCTTAAGCCGCCATTGATGGTTAAAGGCGAGCCATTGTCGCTCAACCCTATCCTCCTGCTAAAAAACGGCTGAATAATACTGTTTTGACCTACCGAAAACAGGCTTGAATTTTCTAAAAAGAACTGCCGTTTTTCGGGAAAGAAAACGCTCGACCGACTCAGGTTAACCACCTGCTTATCCACATCGGCCTGGGCAAAATCGGTATTGATGGTACCTTCAAGCAGGGTGTTGGAGTTGATGGCATACTTAATTTCGCCGCCAACTTCGGGTTTGTAATGTGTCCCGTTATTATCAGCCCGTTTGGCATTTACCAGGGCGTAGGGCTCAACCCGTAAATTAAAACCGGCATCCGGGGGCACTATGTTAGTAAGGATGCCGCCATAAGCCAGCTGCGTTTCGCTAAATGCCTGTGGCCAGGGCGACCAGCCATTGGTTTCGCCAATAAAGCGGATGTTGCGTGCAAAATTAATGCTCCACTCCGTTGAGTTTTTTGGATACCGCAATGAGGTAAACGGAATAGCCACCTCGGTTGTCCATGAATGTTCCTGTATTTTGCTGGCGGCCTGCCATACCGCATCCCATTTATAGTCGTAACTAAAATCGGCATAGTGCATAATATCCATTTGCGTACCGTAGGGTGTTACACAAAATGTCATCACCGGCATGCGCGGATCCTTAAAAGGATCAATCAGGATCTCAAAAAGCTCGTTATTACTGTAGCTGAAATCGCGGCGCAAATCCTGTACCTGGAGGCTTTTTTTCCCCGGCGGAAAATCGCAGCGGGCACTGATGTAGATATTTTTGTCGTCATATAACAACCTTACTTCGGTATCGTAGGTAGCCTTATCTCCCTGCCGTGGGTAAGCCGTAGTAAAATGAGCGGCTGCCGGCGCGTTATTCCATGCGGCCTCATCGGGGATACCATCTATATTTATTGGCCCGGTAACACGTGTGGCCTGCAAATGCGGGCGGTTTGCTACAGGCAGCGGGGCAAACGCTTCCTGTGCGTATAACGGGTGTAACCCGGTTGTTATAAATGCCGCCAATAAACATAAACTCTTGCTAAATCTTAAAGCCGTAAAAATTTTCATACCCCAAATAAATGGAGCTAAAAGCTTCTATTTTGTACTTTTAGACATACTGCCGCTTACGAGCCGCCGATACGCCTTTGCCGGGCTTAAACCCGTTAAAGGTGGTAAACGTATAATTAACGGCTTAAAAAAGGAGATTTGTCGAAAAACCAGGCACAAATAGCTTAGAATGTTCAATTTTACAACATGCAAAAAAACAGGCAGATACCATACCAGGCTATAACGCGGCACCTGCTGTTTTGGCTGGCCTATATCCTGTACCAATGTGTAAACAACGGTTGGGAAGATAAGGATGTATTTGCTTTTAAGCTCGATCCGCAGTTGTCAACAAGCGTTCCTATATGCATGCTGGTTACTTATTTAAACCTGTATGTGTTGATGCCGTTATTTTATTATCCTCAAAAGTATACTCAATACGCCATCGGGATGGCGGCGCTAATTCTAATTGGCGGTTTGCTGCCGCGCTTTTTTGCTTATGCCATTTGGGTACCCTGGGATAAAATTCATGACCCTGCTATGTTTAAAATGGAAAAAACAGACTTCTGGATTCCTGTACGCATCTTCAAAAATGCGGCGGGCAATGCTCCTGTCCTATTTATTGCCATGCTTATTAAACTTATGCGTAATGCATATCAGCAGGAAAAAAACATGCGAGAAATGGAGAAGGAAAAATTTAATGCCGAAATGGGCTTATTAAAAGCACAAATAAACCCGCACTTTTTTTTCAATACGCTAAATACCCTTTATGCGCTCACACTAAAGGGCAGCGAACAGGCATCAAAAGTGGTACTTCGCCTGTCGGATCTGATGCATTATATGTTATATGAAGCAAGCGAAAACAAGGTATTGCTACAGGACGAGATTAAACACCTGGAAAACTATATTGGCATTGAGCAAATGCGCTTTGCCGACAGGCTTGAATTATCGTTCCAATACTCCGGCGATATTGCCGGCAAAATGATAGCTCCGCTTTTGTTATTGCCTTTTGTTGAAAATGCATTTAAACACAGCCTTGCCGAAAGCGATGGGTGGATAACCATTAACATTAAAGTTATTGGTAACAGGTTGTTTTTAAAGGTAGAAAACAGTTATCAACCATTACCCAAACCAGCTAATTATGGCCTTGGGCTTAAAAATGTTAAACGGCGGCTGGAACTAACTTACCCGGACCATTATGAACTTGTACTGAACCAAAACAATGGCATTTTTGAGGCCGACCTGAAACTTGACCTATGAAACCTATAAACTGCATCATAGCCGACGATGAGGAGCTTGCCCGCGAAATTATGCAAAACCATGTAAGCAAGCTCCAAAACTTAAACCCGGTTGCTATTTGTGCCAACGGCATGGAGGTTTACAATGCACTTAAAGCAAACAACGTCGATCTGGTGTTTTTAGATATCCAGATGCCTCAATTAACCGGAATAGAGTTATTGCGCACCCTAAAAAATCCGCCGCCGGTTATAATGACAACCGCTTACCGCGAGTTTGCGCTGGAAGGTTACGAACTTAATGTGATTGATTACCTGCTGAAACCCGTATCATTTGAGCGCTTTTTAAAAGCCGTTGATAAATTCATCAACGCTAAAGCGCCCGAAGTTATAAGCCTACCCGCACCCCTTCAGTCATCAAAGCCCGATCAGCATGCTTTTATTTATGTAAAGGCCGATAAAAAAATGGTGCGGCTGCTACTCAAAGATATACTGTACATTGAAGGCCTGAAAGATTATGTAAAAATACATACTACAGATAAACCCGTTATCACCTACCAAACCCTTGGCTACCTGGAAGAAAAACTTTCTGCCAATTATTTCATCCGCGTACATCGTTCTTACATAATTTCCATCAATCATATTAATGCCTACACCGGCAGCCATATTGAAATTGGCCGCCAAAGTATTCCAATCGGTAGTTCATATGCCAAAGAGGTGTTGGGCAAACTGGAGGGTTAAACGCCTCTCTAAATTAAAAACCGGCCAGGCAATCAACCAACGCGTCAAGTTCATCAATGGAATTATAATAATGCGGCGATACCCTGATAGCCCACTCTACCTGTTTTTGGTCAAAATCGATAACCGCAAATTCACGATAGGACGATACCACATTGATATTGTGCTGTAAAAACTGTTTCACCAGGTACTCGGCTGATGAGTTTGCAACCGTGAAGGTAACAGACGAACTCAATTCGGGCCCCTGATCCAACACCCTGACATTTGGTATTGATGCTAAACGTGTTCGCAAATAGGCAGATAGCTGTTTAACCTGCTGCCAGATTCTGTCTTCGCCGATGGCCAGGCAGTACCTGATAGCTTCGGCGCTGCCAACTACGGTAGCGTAGGCAAACTCCCAGTCTTCAAAACGTTTGGCATCGGGCTGTTGCTCATATTGGTCTTTTTCTGTCCACCGTGCGCCGCGCATATCAATAAACAAAGGCTCAAGTTTGCCCTGTAAAGCTTTATCCGAGATATACAAAAAGCCCGAACCACGCGGCCCCCTCAAAAACTTGCGGTTAGTTACCGATAAAAAATCGCATTGAAGTTGTTGTACATCCAGTTTCATTTGCCCTGCCGATTGGCAGGCATCCAAAATATACCATGTTTTGTCACCATTTTCCTGGCAATATTTAGCATAGATGGCTGCAATCTGGTTAACAGGCTGCACCAGGCCCGAATTGGTGGGGATATGGGTTATAGCCAGCAAACGGGGCTTAAGCTCATATAATTTAGCTTCCAGGTCGGCAAGGTCGACACCGCCAGCGGCAGCATTTTTTATGTGGACAATATCAACTCCAAACCGTTTTTTGAGCGATAGAAAATGGAGCTGGTTTGAGATGTAGTCGTCGCAATCGGTTAAAATAATATCCCCCGCTACAAATGGAATTGAAGATAAAGCCCTGATGTACGAGTCGGTAGCGCTTGCTGTAAAAGCGATGTTACCGGGTTTACTGTTGATAAGCCGCGCAGCCAGCCCATAAAATCCGGCAATGGCACCGGCCTTTGCTGCGGCGGCCTCATATCCGCCTATCTCTGCTTCCAGCTTAATATGGCCGGTAATGGCATCGGTGACTACATTGGGCATCAATGCGGCACCGGCGTTGTTTAAATGGTTAACATAGGTACAGCCGATAGTATCGTTTCTGAACTGCTCAATTTCGGCTTGGGTGAATATGCTGTTGGCTAATAGTTTCATAAATATTTACCTGTTTGTTTACTGTGGATGATAATTCAAAACTACCAACATGCCCCTGCATAAAAATCGCTTATTGACCTGTATTGCGCATGTTTTAATTAATTTAGCCCTTAAAACGGGTAAATTATGTACATGCTTGACGACTACGATAAAAAGTTGCTGCGTTTATTACAAAAAGACAACCGCCTTACCGCCCAGGCCCTGGCCCAAATGGTAAACCTGAGTGCATCGGCTGTACAAAGGCGACTGGCCAAACTCCGTGATGAAAAAATTATTGAGGCAGATGTAGCTATCATCTCGTCCGCGGCGGCAGGTATTGGGCTAACTTGTATAGTAGATATCTGCATGCAGGAAGATGGCTCCCGCACCATCGAAAGGTTCAGGTCCGAAATTGAAAATTGCCCCGAAGTATCCCAGTGCTACTACGTAACCGGCACCTATGACCTGGTGCTTATTGTTAACACCAGGGATATGAAACACTACGAGCAATTCAGCAAAAAATATTTTATGGATAGCCCCGATGTGCAGCGTTTTTATACCCATGTAGTAATGGATAGATTAAAAATGAGCTACGGGGTTTATATATAAGCCCCTACTGCAAGGTGATAGCTATAACGGATAAGTGAGCTATTTACCAGGCAGGCTCGCCCTTATTTTTTTTACTTCAGATGCGGTAACCAGGCTGCTGTTGTTGCCAAAATTGCTCCTGATATAGGTTAGCACACTTGCTATTTCGGCATCGCTCAAAAAATCATGCTTTGGCATTACGCTATTGTAGGGCTTGCCATTAACGGTAACCGGCCCCTCCAGGCCGTTTAATAAAACCCTTATGGCAAGTTCCTTTTCCATATATTTGCCGCCTGTTACCCACTCCGATCCGGCCAGCGGGGGGAAAAGGTTACCATCTCCCTTGCCATTTTTTTGATGACAGTTGGCACAATGCGTGGTGTAAATTTTTGCGCCGCCTTTAAGCATCCCGGTAGCAAAATTATTGCGTGCCTGATCGGGTATTTTAAAGTTGGGCAGCTTTTTACGCAGTTCCATTTTGGCCAGCATGGTGCTGATAAATTTAGTTTTATCGCCCTGATAAAAAATGCGCCACACCCTTCCTAATTCAGTATCGCTCACGTACAATGAGCCATCGGGCCCTGTGGATAAACCCATGGGGCGGCAAAGCGCCTCGCTTACGCTTACCACGGTATTACGGCCGGCAAAACCGTCGGCAAATATCTCCCACTTACCCGTCGGCATGCCATTTTTAAAGGGCACAAAAGCCACAAAAAAGCCGGCCTGCGGATACGGCGAGCGGTTGGTTGAACCATGAAAAGCCACAAAAGCGCCATTCTTATACCTGGCCGGAAACTGGTTACCGGTATAAAACAACAAATCGTTGGGTGCCCAATGCGCCTGGAAGGCAATCAATGGCTGGGCATATTTTGCGCCGTCGCCCGCCTTTATGCCATCGCCGCCATACTCGGGGTTTAACAGTTTTTTATGTTTAATGGGGTCGTAATAGTAGTAAGGCCAGCCAACGTCTGTACCTTGTTTTATTTTAAAAAATTCCTCTGCAGGCGCTACGGCGCTTTGCCAGGCGCTGAATTTTTTGGGGAACAACAACCGCAGGTCGTCGCGGCCGTGGGCTACAACATACAGGCAATTATCCGCCGTGTTCCAATCCATGGCTACCACGCTGCGTAAGCCAGTAGCATAGCGGATGCCATCTTTTTGTTGCTGGTTGGGTTTGGCTTCATCAAACTGCCATATACCGCCGTACTCCTGCAACAAGGGGCAGCCTTTTATTCCCGGCGAACCGGGAACCCGGTTTTGCTCCTGGCATGCGTTAGATGGAGCACCAAAGGCCACGTACATATGCCCGGCATCATCAAAAGCCAGGGGCTTGGCGTCATGCTCGTGCTCGCCATGAGCATCATGTAATATTAATTCCAGCGGACCATCGGGCACCAACGTATTCGGATTTAATTTGGTGCGATAAACGTTTACCTCCGAACTGAAATACAGGTAGCCCTTATGCACCCGCATACTGGTACCATAAGGCCCTTTATCATCATAGTTGCCAAATTTTTTAATCGTATCTACCTTGCCGTCATGATCGGTATCCCGTGCCGCAATGTTGCCGCCAATAGAATCGGGAAACCTGAGTTTTACATAAATATCGCCATTGGTATTTACGGCCAGGTGCCGTGCCCTGCCGGCCAGGCTATCAATGGCAATAACGGCTTTGAAATTACCGGGCAGGTATAACCCGCCATTGTTTTTATCGGCAGTCAGTGTTTTGTCAGAATGTTTGTTTAAAACAAAAGCGAGTGTTATTGCCGCAATGGCCGTGGCCAAAAGCACCGTAACCGTTTTTATCGCTCCTAAAAAAAAATTTTTCTTCATCCGGAAATTATATGCCGACTATGAATCGGCAGCAGGTATTTGCCGGTAGTAAAAGGAATTTGAACGGGAAATGTTTAAACAAAATTCAAGTTGCGTTCAAAACCAAGTTTTGGACACTTATACAAAATTACTACGGCAGTATTTAATAAAAACCCTATCTTATCATCCTCAATTTTATTTACTGCAATGCCCAACTCAGAAAAAAAATTAGGCTTATGGACAAGCACCTCCCTGGTGGCGGGCAATATGATAGGTGCAGGTGTTTTTTTACTGCCCGCCGCTATGGCCAGTTTCGGGAGTATTGGTTTGTTGGGTTGGATATTTTCGGCAGTGGGCTCGTTTTTCCTGGCAAAGGTTTTCAGTAACATGAGTAAGCTACTGCCACATGCTACGGGTGGCCCCTACGCCTTTACACGTTACGGACTGGGCGATTTTGCAGGCTTCCTGGTGGCCTGGGGTTATTTCTTATCTACCTCATGCGCCTGCGCGGCCATTACCAAATCGCTGGTGAGCGCCTTAAGTACATTTTTCCCGGCACTGGCAAGCGGCCTTCCAGCAATAGCCACCGGCCTGTGCGCTATATGGCTGCTTACTTATATTAACACCCGCGGAGTTGTAACCAGCGGCAAATGGCAGCTGGTTACAACTATACTTAAAATTTTACCACTGGTGCTTGTGGCATTTGGCGGCCTGTTTTTTTTACAGGCCAAAAACTTTAGCCCGTTTAATAGCAGCGGTACAAGTACCTATGGTGCAATAAGCACTACCGCAGCCATGACCCTGTTTTCGTTTATCGGGATTGAATGCGCCACTATACCCGCCGGGAGTGTAGAAAATCCACAAAAAACGGTGCCGCGTGCCACATTGCTGGGCCTGTTAATTGCTACATTGGTGTATATTTTAGGGAGTGTAAGCGTAATGGGCCTTATTCCCGCTGCGGAGTTGGCAAAATCGCAAACGCCTTACGCCGATGCCGCTGCTATAATTTATGGCAATAACATTCGCTACTGGGTAAGCGCCGGTGTTGCCATTGCCGCTTTTGGTGCGCTTAACGGGTGGACACTGATGCAGGGGCAAATGCCCTTTGCCGTTGCCAGGGATAAATTGTTCCCCGCCATATTTAGCAAGCAAAATAAAAAAGGCGTGCCTTACATGGGAATCCTGCTTAGCAGTACGCTGGTTTCTGTTTTTATGAGTATGAATTACTCCAAAGGATTTGTTGAACAATTCCGGTTTTTACTGATGCTTTCGTTGCTGTCGATGCTTATTCCTTACCTGTTATCGGCTGCGTCCTATCTTATTATCAAGGTAAAAAATAAACAGGCAGATGGCTGGCTTGGCGCGGTGGCTTTGGCTATAGTAGCATTTGGTTACTCGCTGTGGAATATTGTAGGCACGGGCAAAGATGCCGTGTATTACGGCTTTGTTTTGCTGATGATGAGCGTACCTTTTTACGTTTGGGTAGCCTACCAAAAAAACAAGGAGCAGTAGGTGATATTTTCTAACTTGTTCAATCACCAACAATATTTCAATCTTAAGTTCAAGGTAAAAAGCAATTCCAAGTTATAATTTTCCATTTTACACTATTGGCTTGCATAGCACCATGCTTTATACATTTATCCCTTTGCTATTCGCCGGTTATCTTTCGGTATTTTATTTAAAATGTAATAATATTATTACACTACAAGCCCATATTTGTTTACTAAGATGAAAATCAATTGCTTGCATGCTTTAAAAAATTCATACATGTTAAATTTTTGGCTTTAAATGTTAAATATACAGGTGCAAATGTTAAATCGTTTTGATTACTAAAAACTTAGTTATATCTTGGTTTCCATAAATAACCTTATGAAAATCACAATTACTGCACTAATAATACTCCTGCTTGGTACAGCTTCTGTTTTTGCACAAAGTACTTATTCCATCAAAGGCGGAGTTGCCGATACGGCTTCAAATTCTAAATTAACCAACGCTACTGTTGCTGTTTTAAATGCCAAAGATTCTATCCTGCAAAAGTTTACCCGGGTAAACGATGGTCAGTTTGCCATTAACAATTTAAAAAAAGGTAAATTCATTTTGCTGGTAAGCTACTCTGGTTACGCCGATTTTGTGGAGCGTTTTACACTCGATTCGGCACATACCACGCACGATTTTGGCCGCATAGGCATGATACTTAAAACACAGCTGCTTAAAGAAGTTATTATAAAAGCTCAGGTAGCGGCGGTTAAAATTAAGGGCGATACTACCGAATTTAATGCCAATGCATTTACTGTACAACCGAACGCAAAAGTAGAAGACCTTTTGAAGGAGCTTCCAGGCATCCAGGTGGATAAGGATGGTAAAATTACCGCCCAGGGCCAAACCGTAAGTAAGGTTTTGGTTGATGGCGAGGAATTTTTTGGCGATGACCCAACCCTGGTTACCAAAAACCTGCGTGCAGATATGGTAGATAAAGTACAGCTTTACGATAAAAAAAGCGACCAGGCCGCATTTACCGGTATTGATGACGGGGTGAAAAATAAAACCATCAACATTAAGCTTAAAGAGGATAAAAAGAACGGCTATTTTGGCAAACTGGATGCTGAAGGCGGTACCGATAAATATTACCAGGAACAACTGATGTTTAACCGCTTTAAGGGAAAGCAAAAGTTTTCGGTTTATGGTACTATAGGCAATACCGGTAAAATAGGCCTTGGCTGGAGAGACGAAAATAAATACGGCGGCACCGGCCTGGAGTTTAGCGACGACGGCGGCTTATTCTTTAACGGAGGCGGCGACGAGAGCGACCTTGACAGCTGGAATGGCAGGTTTGAAGGCGAGGGTATTCCATTAGCACGCACCGCCGGTGCACATTATGATACCAAATGGAATGCTGATAAACAATCAATCAACGCCAATTATAAAATAGGCTCGCTTGATGTGGATGGAACAAAAAACATCTTAACCCAAAATACACTGCCGGGCAATTTTATCAACAGCAACTCCGATCAAACCTTTCATAAATATATGTTTCGCCAAAAGCTTGATTTAACGTACCAGGTAAAACTGGATACGTCATCAAATTTAAAGCTGATGGTTGACGGAACTGATAAACACAGCAAGGTTGACAATACTTACACCTCGACAAGCTTACGCCAAAACGGTACTAAGCTAAACACCAATAACCGGACAGTAAACAATGATGTTACCGACAAAATATTTCATGCAAGCGCTTTTTACACCAAAAAATTTAAAAGAGTAGGACGCACATTATCGGTAAACATCAGTGAAGCTTACAATGAAAGCGATGCGAAGGGCTTTTTGAAATCAAACACGGCGTTTTTTGATACGCTGGAAAATGCAACCAGTACGCAGGCCATAGATCAGCGTAAAACCACCCAAACTAAAAATAATGTATTAAGCTCCACTGTAACCTATACCGAGCCGCTATCTAAAAAGTTTTCGGCTGTTGTAAATTACGGCATCAACGTGAACAACGGAACCTCAGACAGGCGCTCCTACAACCAATCGGCCCCGGGTGTTTATAACGTACAAATTGATTCGCTGAGCAATAATTATAAGCTTAATCAGCTTTCTAACCAGTTTGGCTTAAATTTTAATTATAAAAGTAAAAAGGCCACTTTCAACTTTGGCTCAAAAGTAGCAACGGTTAATTTTAAACAGGTTGATTTATTTAACGATGCCAATTCCCGGAACCGCAACTTTGTAAACTGGTTTCCGCAGGCTACATACCAATACCGGTTTTCGCAGCAGCAATCTATCCGTATCAGTTACAACGGTAATACTTCGCAACCAAACATCGACCAGATTCAGCCGGTAAGGGTAAATACCGACCCGCTAAATGTTACATTGGGTAATCCTAACCTGAAGCCATCATTTACTAACCGGTTTTCGTTATGGTACAACTCCTACCAGGTTATCAGCGATCAATCATTGTACGTAGGCGGCTCATACAGCAGCACCATGAACCCTATTGTAAGTAATGTGGTTACCGATACGCAAACCGGTAAAAGTGTTTTTCAATCTTCAAACCTGGATAAGCAAACTGTTAATATGTACGTTAATGTTTACTACGGCCGCAAAATCCCGATTGGCGATATCAACGCCGGTTTAAGCGCCGATGCTAATGGAAATACCTATTATAACCTGTCAAACAACAAGCTCAATAAAACTACCTCGTACACCTACTCGGCCAATTTTAACTTATCAAAATACAAGCAAAAAAAATATAATGTATGGGCATCTGCCGGCCCCGCCTATACGCTTAACTCATCATCGCTTTTACCAAATGTAAACAATAACGGCAGCGGGTTTAATGCCAACGGCGGGTTTAATATTTATTTACCGGCAAAATTCGGTATTGGCTCCGATTGTAATTACCAATACAACGCCAAAACGCAATCTTTTCCTGAAGATTTTAAGCGTACCACGCTAAATGCCAACATAAGCAAGGCGTTTATGAAGGACGAAAGTATTAAAATAACTTTAAGCGGCAACGACTTGCTTAACCAAAATAAAGGGTACAACCGGTCAGGATCTGCCGGGATACTTACTCAGGAAAGATATACTGCGATTAAAAGATATTTTATGTTATCCCTTACCTGGGATTTTAACCATGTTGGCGGCGGGGCAGCACCTAAAAAATAAGCACTATGAAAAACCTTATAATACTTACCACCTGTATAATTGCTTTGGGCAGTAGTGCCGTGTTTGCTCAAAACAAGCACTTTACCATGAATGGCACCATCGAGTTTGAAAAAACTGTGAACATGTTTGCTTTTTTTGAAAAACAGATCAATAAAAACAATGAAGACTTTCTTCGATCTGCTTTTGACTCCTATAAAAAAACACAGCCACAGTTTAAAAAGCTTAAAAGCACGTTAACATTTGCCAATAACAAAACGATGTTTACGCCTATCGAATCTGATGCGCCCGATAATGGCTTTTTTGGCGAAAGCCCTGTAGTAAACCAGGTAAATACCATTGCCGACGATTTAACCACGGGCCTAAGCATCAACCAGAAAAAGGTTTTTGAGCAAAACTTCCTGGTAAAAGATACCTTGCGCAAAATAAACTGGAAGATAACCAGCGAAACCCGGGAAATAGCCGGCTTTACCTGCCGCCGTGCCAACGCCCTGGTTATGGACTCTATTTATGTGGTAGCGTTTTATACCGACGACATTGCCGTACCTGGCGGACCAGAAAGTTTCACAGGCCTTCCCGGGATGATATTGGGCCTTGCCCTGCCGCATGAAAACGTAACCTGGTTTGCCACCAAGGTAAACGAAGTGCCTGTGGACGACAAAGCGCTTGCGCCGCCCAAAAAAGGAAAAGTGGTAAACAACCAGCAACTGGCAGCTACCCTAAAAAATGTGATGAAAGATTGGGGCACTTATGCCAACGCCTATTTAAAAGCCTTTATCCTTTAACCTATCATAAACTTAAGCAACACCCTGTTATGCCCGGCATAACGGGGTGTTTGTGTTTTAGGGGTAAATATTTGAACGCAGGCAAAGACTCACCCGGCATCGCTGCGCTCGTCCCCCTCTCTTCGGCTGTGCAGGAAAGATGGGGCTTGAACGAGGCTTAGGGTTTGCGAAATAAAATTCAAATTTTCGAGCGTCTGTACACTGCAATCGCCCGAGAGCGGTGCAGTTCGACTACTGCGAACAGGCGGGTGAGTACTCAGCAATTTCGAAGAATCAGGGATGCTGAACTCACTTTTTAATACAATCAGCATACTTAATGACTAATATCCGGCATCAAAAATATTTTCAATAATCTGATTAACAACCCGCTTTGTTCTCGGCACAGCGTCTGTTTTCAAATATTCTTGAACTCTTGCAGCAACAATTTCTGGCTTTGGATTATCAACAAGCCTTGGCTGAATTTGTCTCATCCAGGGCGATTGATTTAATCGTTCTCCAATTGACGTGCAGAACACCAATGCATCAAGGCTTATTAAACTCAAGGGCCTCCCTTTTGTCAACCATTTATCTGCCTTATTCCAGTTAAAATAGGAACTGGCTGCAAGGTGCCCCCAACTGAGATTTACATCAGTTATTCTATGGGCACTCATTTCAATCCAGTCTAAAACTTTTTCATGACGTATAAAATTCAGAGCTGTAATGTATTCGTTAAGATACCTGGTTTCGCAATTGTCTATTTCAGACGAAATAAGTATGAAAGCACTGTCTCGATCACAAGTTTTAATAGTTTGTTCAGAGCGAAGAAAAAAGTCGTCTATTTTATTTTGATCGTACATTCGCCGTTGAAATGCGTTTACCCCCAAATATACCCAAGTTTGCAAGTAATTAAAGGTATAAAATGCCCGATAACTACTTTATTCCATTAATTATAAACCTGCTTTATCCACCTTCAACGATGCCGGATGTTTATCTAACAGTGTAGGTCGCAATTCGGATGCTGCATTGTGCACATATTTTTTGAGTGGGGTGTACCATTGAAAATCAATTCCAGCTCCGGAGTTTCTTGACTGCGGATTCTGTCACTCGCTATGACAAAAGAGAAGTTTAAAGAATATGTCATGGGCAGGAGTTGCACAAATGTTCCATTGAACGCCCATGCGATACACGTTATTTAAGCTTACACGTGTAACCCCACCATCGGCCACACAATTTGCCTGATAAACTGCGGGTGAAACAGCAAGGGCATTGGTGCTATCACCCAAAACAATGTCCATAAACGGGCGGTGAACGGGTGTTTTAAAAAAGCAGCCCCACCATTTGTCAACACTTTTTCCAGCAGTACCATAGCTCCCTGGATAATAAAATATATCATAGGCAAACCATATCCGCTATTTACCGGTACACTAAGGGCCAGTTCATGCAGCAGTCCCGAGAAACCGAATGCGACCATTAACGCGGCAGCCGGCCCTATTTTATTACGCAAGGGGCGAAAGATGGTTATGGAGGTCATTTCGCTAAAGGCCATGTTCCAGCGTTTACCCCAAAATTCAGTAATGCTCATGGCCCTGGCAGGTTGTTTGAACAGGTAATAGGTATTTACGCCTTTAAGTCGCCACGTACCTGCGCTAATACTCAACAGTCCAAAGTGAAGAATAAGACTTAGCCCAACCAGTAAAAAAGCGGTGGTTAACAGGTAAGCCGGCTTCGGCCCCAAAGGCAGCAATACAATTTGGCGCCCCAGCAGAATAAATACCCCGCCGGCTATTACCCGGCCCAGGCCAAACCAAATCATTGCCCAGGCATTGGTTAAGGGTGCATGCCCAAGGTTTTCAAAAGGTTCGGCACGCATGCCGGCCCAGCCGCCTGCAAAAACCAGCCATTGATTAAATCGAAGGGTAAGTTTTTTGCTTTTATAATTTTGAGCCACAGCAATAACCTTCATGGCGGTAAAGGTTGTGGAAATAATGGCCAGCATTCGCAATATGGGGTTAGCATGTAAAAATATGAGATCAACGATAAGGATGCTCACAATCAGCAAAACCCAGCTTTGCCACACCATTTTATATTTTATAAAAACATAGCCCAACAGTACAACAACAGCGTTTGTGATGCCGAAATATAACAAGGGTAATAGTACCGTCGTGGTGATCATGACTGCATATAATTAAAGTAACAGGCCCTGCTATAAACAATACTCAGGAAAACAAAAAGAACAACCAATACCGCCTCGGCCAGTTTATGCAATTTACCTGAAGGGAAATTTGCCCTGTCGAAATAAAGAAACTGGATCAGCACCCTGGAGATCCAGTAGGCGGCGATAAAGCCGGTAAGCAATGTTGCAAGCCGTGTTCCGTTAACAAGGTCATTAGATGCCAGTGCCGAAAGCAGCCCGAAGCAAAGGTTAATAACCAGGATGTATGCGGCATAAGTCCAAAACATTTGCTTAATCAGGGGCTGCACTTTTAACAGCTCGGGCCGCCAGTTTAAAACCCGGGGAATGGTCAGGCTGCCAACCGCCAACCCTACCTGGGCCAGCCCCGCAAACCAGATCAATTGCTGAATACTAAAACCTATGGTTTTCATTTTACAGGGTATTTATTTTTATCCGTTTAGATAGTACAAATCTAAATAAATTATTAAACTTTCAAAATATTTTGAAAGTTTAATAACAAAATAAAACTTACAGAAAACGCATTTTCTTTACGATTACACCCTTATTTATCCATTCTTCTGATCTTCAAATTAACGTCAACGTACTCGCCAAATATTGATACCCCCGTAGATTTTGCATCAGGGTAAAAAGCCGTAGTAATAACCTTTTCCCCATTGTTGCCAAATATCTCTATTGAATTACGGTCAACAAGTAGCTGGATCTTCACCAGTGTATTCAAGAGTTTCATAGGCCGCATGGGTATAGCTTGAATGTGATTAACAGCTGGCTTATTATTCTTTTCGGCATTCGAGCAATCAATAAACAGTTGTTGCTTAGCAGCATCGTACCCTACAATTATATCATTGGCTGGCATATCCTTGTTTTGTGCAATTTTAAAACCGGCCAGTTCAGTTGTGCTCATAACAAATTCGGCATCTATCCAATAAGCATTACTGTTGCCAGCTTCCGGCAATGGTATATCGCTTTTTTTCATCTGGATGTCTTTAAAAATAACACTGGCAGCCATTGTATCTAGTTTCTTTTCACTGTCGACAGTAGGCTGTTGTACCAGCCTCAATCCCTGGCTTGTAGTTTTTAAGGAAAGATTGCGGGGGATAGACATTTGGCCGCGCCACGGGTAGGTATCTGGTTTACCAGGCACCAACCAACCCAATAAAGTAATTTTATGATTAGGTAAACGCCAGGGGATAGCAGCATAAAAAGCATCGCCACCATCAACCGGCAAGGTTGCGGCACCGGGATAACTATTTTTAAAAGTAGTGCCATCAAAATCGCCAATAAAGTATTGCATCGATGGACCGCGGTCTGTAAAGGCCGAAACAAAAAGCACCCACTTAATTTTCGATTTGTTGCCATCGACTAACAACGGCACCATTGATGGGCATTCCCAGCCGCTTTTAGTATAACCAGCAGGGCCAAAATCGCTGAGCTTTGTCCACTCTTTCAGGTTTTTAGAGCCGTAAATCCTTACCATATGCTCGTCAACCATGGCTACAGTCATAATCCACTGTTTGGTTGGTTCGTGCCAGAAAACATTGGGGTCGCGGAAATCTTTTTTATTCAAATCGATAACTGGGTTGCCGGTGTATTGGGTGTAGCTTATGCCTCCATCGTTACTATAAGCTATATATTGCGATTCTTTTTTCTGTTTGGGCTGATCGGCTGTAAAAATGGCAACAATAGGAGCTTTACCATTTTTACCAAAACCACTGGTATTATTTTTATCCACCACTGCCGAGCCGGAGTAGACATAGGTTAAAGTATCCTTTGTCACTATTTCGGTAATGGCTACCGGCAGATTTTTCCAGTGCAGCAGGTCGGTACTGGTGGCGTGTCCCCAGCTCATATGCCCCCATTTATTTTCGAAAGGGTTATGCTGATAATACAGGTTATATTTCCCGTCGAGAAAGAGGAGTCCGTTAGGGTCGTTAGTCCAGCCGGTGGGCGGCGTAAAATGGTATGCTGGTCGCCATTGTGGCGTTGGCGTTTGCTGGGCAAATACTTTAACAGTAAACGTCACGAAGACAAGGCAGTAGGTAAAATATTTAAACATCGGGTAGCTGTTTTATAAAGTTGGCAGCATAAATGTACATTAAAAATTAACTCCGGAGCAAATAGGGCGTAAACCCGGCAGATATTCACGCTATTGTTAAATAAAATTTTGAAAGTTTGTTTTAAAGTCACAACTTTAAACAACTCTTTTGCCTTTAAACCAGATTGAAAAAATTTATTGCCTTAATGTTACTCAACATTCACCTGCTAAATATTGGCGGGCAGCTGGCATTTCATCAATATTTGGTTTACAAAACAAATAAGTTTTATACCGAGCAAACCCGTAAAGGGCTTTACAATATTAAAGATCTAACAGAGGTAGTTATCCCCGTTAACCTCCCCAATATTCACGACTGGAAAAGCTTTGAGAACATTGCCGGGCAAATTCAATTTGGGAGCATCAACTACAACTACGTAAAAATGAAGATGACACGCACTGGTTTACACCTGATGTGCATCCCCAATTACGAAACCACACAACATATTGATAAAAATGTAGTTAATGCCAAAGGCGTTAAAGATATCCCGGTACCACAAAAAGATCATGTACCCTACGGCAAAACCATTGTGCAGGAAAACATAAGTTTCTCTTTTGCGCAAATTGAGTTTAATTGCCCTATAAAAAACTTACCGAAAAACGTTGTACAACCTGTACAGCCGTTGGTTTATTACCAGCAGGACATTCCTGAGCAACCGCCAAAAGCCACCTGCTAATCCCCTCTTTTTAATTCATTTTTCCGGACGGTACTGTTAGTACCATTGATTTGCTTTTATTGGAATTTGCCTGTGTGCTTTAACGCAGTTTGCTGCTTTGCATTTAGCAAGAGCAAAAACGCGGCAGTGGCGTAGTAAGAGTATCGATAAGCTAATTACCTCTCCGGCAATTTTCAAATCTTCAAATTTTCAAATTAAAATGCCTTATATTCCTCTTGAATCCCATTTACCGGGCATAACCGGTTTATTGGAGTACAGCAAAGAAAGTGCTGCACCTATTCGCGACCTGACCCAAATTTTGCTTCGCGGCCCGTCGACCCTATCCGAGGGCGACCGCGAGCTGATAGCAACCATCGTATCGCACGGCAACCAATGCAAGTTTTGTACTACCGCCCACACCGCCGCTGCCGACTTGTATTTAGGCGAAAATGATACCGCCCGAAAAATCAAAGAAAACATCGAGACAGCACCAGTGAGCGAAAAAATGAAGGCACTGCTCACCATTGCCAAACTAACCGGCCAAAGCGGTAAAAATGTAACCTCCGCCGAAATTGACCGGGCTAAAGCTGCGGGCGCGACGGACATCGAAATTCACGATACCGTACTAATAGCTGCTCTTTTTTGCCTGTACAACCGCTATGTTGATGGCCTGGCTACAGCGTTACCTGCCGATGCCGGGTACTATAACATCCTGGCCGATCGCCTGGTTAACCATGGTTATACCCGCCTGCCGCAAGGCTATGATCACTTAAAAAAATAAGCCATTACCCTAACTAATTTAAAACCAAATCACTGTGAAAAAACTTTTATTTATCATATTACTGCTCTCGTCAATCAACCTGTTTGCGCAGGAAAGCAAAATAACGGGTACCCTAACCGATGCCTCAACCGGTCAGGCTGTTGTGGGCGCCAGCATTACCGTTAAAGGAAAATTAACCGGTACCATTACCGACTCGAAGGGTAATTACTCCCTCAACCTTAATAAAATTAAGCCGCCCTTTACGCTCATTATATCTGCCGTAGGGTATGAGCAAATAGAAAACAATGTTACAACCGCCGGCGAAGTAAGCCTCAAATTACAGCAAAAATCCATCGTACTAAACGAGGTTGTATCATCTGCTACCCGTATTAACCAAAGCATATTGCAATCGCCGGTTAGTATCGAAAAAATGAGCCTGAAAGCTATCAAGGAAAATCCTTCTTTCACGTTTTATGATGGCTTGCAAAGCTTAAAAGGGGTTGAAGCGGTAACCAGCAGCTTAACCTACAAACAGGTAAATACCCGTGGCTTTAACAGCACTGGTAACGGCCGCTTTTTGCAGTTGGTTGATGGTGTTGATAACCAAACACCCGGCCTCAACTTCTCGGTAGGTAACCTTTTCGGCGCATCGGATATTGATATCGAAAGCGCCGAAGTTATACCAGGTGCGGCATCAGCTTTATATGGCCCCGTAGCCTTTAATGGTTTATTGTCGTTAAAAACAAAAGATCCCTTCAAATACCAGGGCTTAACTCTGCAGGCTAAAACCGGAATGAACCACTTTGGCGAATCATCTGTAAAGCCACAGGGGTTATATGATTTTGCTGCGCGATATGCCAAAGCCTTCAACGACAGATTTGCCTTAAAAATTAACGCCTCGTATTTAACCGGCAGGGATTGGTATGCCGAAAACTATACCGATGTAAGCGCATCAACCCCGGTTGCCCAACGGGGGCCCAATAACCCCGGACGCGACGCGCTGAATATTTACGGCGATGAAGTATCCCGTACACTTCCCGGCATCGGCCTGGTATCGAGAACTGGTTACGAGGAAAAAGACTTGATGAATTATAACGTATACAGCCTTAAGTTAAACGGCGCTTTGCATTACCGCATCAGCAATAACCTGGAGGCCATTTACCAGTACAACTTTGGTAAAGGAACCGCCAGCTATACCGGCAGCAGCCGTTTTGATTTGAATAACTTTGTACTGCAAACCCACAGGGTGGAGCTGAAAGGCAGTAACTTTTTTATCCGCGGATACTCCGTAGCCGAAAACTCGCACGATTCCTATAATACCCGTTCGCTGGCGCAGTTCATCAACCGCGATTGGGTACAGGATTTAAGCGGCAACACCGTAACGCCCGATAAAGCCGACGATACCTGGTTTACCCGTTACTCAACAGCATACAACGGCAACGCCAGCGGCGTAACCGCCCACGATAATGCGGCAGCAAGGTCTTTTGCAGATCAGGGCCGTTTTTTACCGGGCACAGCTGCCTTCAACGCTGCCAAAGATGCATCTATTCATAACTACGGCCTAAGCGGTGCGGGTGTATTTAGTGCAAGTAAATTTTACCATGCTGATGGGCAATACGATTTCTCGAGCGCTATTAAAGTGTTTGAACTGCTGGCCGGCGGCAGTTACCGCGATTACCGCATGTTTACCAACGGCAGCTTGTTTGATGATAAAACCAACCGCGTAACAATTGCCGAATACGGCGCGTTTATGCAGGCCGCCAAAAAACTGTTTGACGATAACCTGAAGTTAACGGCCTCTATCCGTTATGATAAAAACGAAAACTTTAAAGGCAGCTTTACGCCTCGCTTCTCGGCAGTTTATACCGTTGATAAAACCCATAATTTCAGGGCATCATACCAAACCGGTTTCCGGAACCCTACCCCGGTTGATCAGTTTATTCACCTTAACGTAGGCCCTATCACCATTTTAGGTGGCGCGCCCAAAAACAGTGCAGGGTTAAACGTTTATGAAAACTCGTTCACTGCATCATCAGTAAGTGCCTTTGGTGCGGCATTTGGCGCGGCTGTTGCCGGCGGAACACCCTTTCCGCAAGCGGTTGAGCAAAACAAAGGGTTATTGCAAAAATCAAATGTGGCCTATATTAAGCCCGAGCAGCAAAAGGCCTTTGAGCTGGGCTATAAAGGCTTAATTATGGATAAATTACTGGTTGATGTAAACTATTACTACAGCAGCTATACCAACTTTATCCTGAACACGGTAGTAATACAGCCACAAGATCAAATATTAGGTGCCGATGGCAAAGTTACCACAGCATCGGCAAGTGATATTCCCGGTGGCAAGGTACATGCCTTCCAGCTATACACCAACGCGCCCGATAAAGTATCGGCACAGGGCGCAAGCGCAGGCTTAACTTATTTGTTTGATAAAGGATATGCCCTGGGTGCCAACGCTACGCTATCAACTTTCAATCTGCGCAACGCAAATCCAAATAACATTGCAGCCTTTAACACGCCTAAATGGGCTACCAATACCACTTTTGGCAACAGCAATTTTGCCAACAACTTTGGCTTTAACCTGGCCTGGCACTGGCAAAGCGCGTTTGATTGGTACGGTACGTTTAACGGTACGCGTCCGGGCCGTGTAGATGCTTACTCGGTGGTTGATGCGCAGATCAGCAAAAAGCTCCCAAAGTTCAAATCGACAGTTAAGCTGGGGGGCAGCAATATTTTCAACCGGCACATCTACCAGTCGTACGGTTCGCCGGCCATTGGCGCTATTTATTACGTATCCATAGTATTTGATGACCTTTTAAAATAAACAACATGAGCACACTTGTAATTGATAAGCCGGGTTTAAAACCGCAAACAGATATCAGCGTACCTTACCGGGTAATACTATTTGCTATTTGTTTTTTGAGCAGCGCGCTTGGCGGCACGGTATCTACCCTGATGTCGGTTTACCTGCCGGTGGTGGTAAAAGATTTGCAGGGCAATTTGCCTCCAAACGAAATTAACTCCATCAGTGGCTATATTAACGCCATCTTCATTTTTGGCTGGGCATTGGGCGGCTTTACATGGGGCGTTATCAGCGACAAAATGGGCCGTAAAACCGCCTTACTGATGGCCATTAGCTGTTATGGCATCTTCACCATTTTAACAGGCCAAATGCCCACCTGGTGGGGCGTTGTGCTATGCCGTTTTATGAGCGGCTTTGGTGTAGGTGGCGTGTTGGTAACAACCATTACCCTTATAAGCGAAGTTTGGCCTGCCAAAAGCAAAGCCGTTGTTATCGGAATCCTGTCTATCGCCTTCCCCGTGGGCATCTTTTCGGCCGGGCTTATCAATTACGTGGTATCGTCATGGCGGTCAGGTTTTCTTATCGGCGTTATCCCGCTGGCCCTGGCGCTGATTGGCGCCTGGGTTTTATCCGAATCGCCAGGCTGGCTAAGCTATCGTAACGATATTGCCAACCGCAACAACCCGCTAAATAAATTACTATCGCCCGCCCATCGCCGGGAGTTGGTAGTAGGTTCGCTGACCTTTGGCACTATGTTAATAGGCCTGTGGGCCATATTTTCCTGGCTGCCAACCTGGGTGCAAAGCCTTATCACCAATCATGATGCAGCCAAAGAGCGTGGCTTAAGCATGATGTTTTTGGGTATGGGTGGCCTAACAGGTGGTTTCCTTTCGGGGTGGCTGGTAAACCTGCTTACCTTGCGCCGGTCGATGCTGATTTGTTTTGCGGTATGTGCCGGTTTATCGTTCGTGTTGTTTAAAACCAACAGCACCTTCAGCCCTGTTATTTATGCCGAGATCTGCGTACTGGCTTTATTTTTCGGCGCCAGCCAGGGTGTATTATCAGCCTACATACCACAGCTATTTTCAACCGGCATCCGTGCCACAGCAACGGGATTTTGCTTTAACATAGGCAGAATATTTACCGCAACAGCCGTATTGTTTGTAGGCATACTGGTATCGGCCCTGGGCGGCTATGGTAATGCCATATTCATTTTTTCGTTAGTATTTGTGGTAGGTCTGCTGGTAGTGCTTTTTGGCCATAAAAGAGAAGGCAAAAGCTGAAAGGTTAAAGCGAAAAGGTTTTTAAAGAGCAATAATTCAATAATTCAATAATTCAATAATTCAATAATTCAATAATTCAATAATTCAATAATTCAATAATTCAATAATTCAATAATTCAATAAAAATATGGCACACATCAATGTACCCGAAGGCGTTCCGGGCATCCGTTCGCTGGTCATGTTCAGGCCCGAAACAGGTAAGCCTTTATATGAGCTGGCGCAGATACTGCTGCGGGGCGAATCTACCCTATCACCCGCTGAGCGCGAACTGATAGCCGCATATGTATCGTACCGCAACAACTGCACCTTTTGCTACAGTAGCCATGCCGCTGCGGCAAGGTGCCTGTATGAAGACGATGCCCTTATTGTTGACGAGGTATTGAGAGATATGCAGGAGGCCCCGGTAAGCGATAAGCTGAAAGCGCTATTAAACATAGCTGGTAAAGTGCAAATCCTGGGTACCGAAGTTAAACAGGCCGATATTGACGCCGCCAAAAGTCTTGGCGCTACCGACCGCGAGTTACACGATACGGTACTGATCGCCGCGTCATTCAGCATGTTTAACCGTTATGTAGACGGGCTGGCCAGCCTTACACCAACAGATCCGGAAGCTTATGCAGAAATGGGCATACGTATGGCAAAGGGGTATACTTTACCTCCCAATACGCCATAGGTGTTCGGAAGAAAAAAAGCGGTGGAATGTGCGATTCCTTCCCTGGGGAAGGAGGAGGTAGGGGTTTAATTATGCGATCAAGTACACTTTTATGGTCGCGCGGCGAAACCCCTCCCTGCTTTTGCGCACATTGCCAGCCACACCCCTCCCGTGCGGAGGAAATAAATGATCCGAACACCTACCACCTCAACAACAATAATTATTCACCATAAAAAATATACCATGGCACATATTGAATTAAATAACGACTTGCCAGGCATAAGAGGCCTGATGTTTTACCGGCCCGAAACCGAGGCCCCCTTGAATGCCCTTGCCGAATTTTTGCTGCGCTCAGACAACTCGCTAACCCGTGGCGAGCGGGAGTTGATAGGCACCTACGTATCGTACCTGAACGACTGCTTTTTTTGCCAGAACGTGCATGGCGCGGTAGCCGGCCACTATCTTAACTGTAGTATAGACGATATAGATGCTATTAAAGCCGATTTTACATCCGCTAATATATCGCCTAAAATTAAAGCATTATTAACCATTGCCGGCAGTGTTCAAAAAGGGGGTAAAAATGTAACCACCGAGCAGGTAGATGCCGCCCGGAGCGAAGGCGCTACAGATATAGAGATACACGACACGGTGCTGATAGCCGCATCGTTTTGCATGTTTAACCGCTATGTAGATGGCCTGGGCACATGGGCGCCGCAAGACAGATCGTTTTATGTTAACCGCGCTCCCCAACGGGCAGTTGAAGGTTATGTGGGCAGTATTTTAAAATAATTTTTAGCCGATCTGCTTTATAATACAAAGGCCCTGTGTAGTAATACTGGGCCTTTTGTTTACACAACCGGACTTAACCCTGGCCCGAAAACAGGTGAATTAAATCCTGCTCTCCTGCTGCCCATAGTTTTATCAAAATACCTTTCTTGCAAACCGGCATTTCGTGTAGTCCTATCCAATCGTAACGCCAAAAAATCACACAATATTTTCAGCCAAAATCTGCTAAATACCTGTGAAACACGCAAAAGCGCGACTAAAAACGCATATCCATACTGATATATTGCACAGGCAACCAACTAAAAATTCTACTTTTTACCCGCCAATTTCTTTATCGAGTTATTTAGTCTGTTCATCGGCACATTATGCCCCCTTGGGTGCACACCTCCCATATTTGAGTCATTGTTTCACCAATTAAAAAAACGCTATGATCTCACCTCGACTATTTTTTTATTTAAAACCCCGATAAGTCAATTATGAGATCGTCAATTCAAATTACAGGCTTGCTGCTAATAGTGCTCAGCTCCTGCCAGTCAAAACTATACAATACCCCGGCCACCCGCGCTGTTTCTGTAAAGCGCCTCATCCCGCCGGCAGGCATGGTGTATATACCATCAGGCACTTTCCAATACAAACTGCAAGATGATGATGATAAATCCGAAAAACGCAATGTAAGCGTAAGCGCTTTTTTTATTGACAAAACCGAAGTAACCAATAAGCAATACCAGGCCTTTGTAAACTGGGTTGCCGATTCGGTAGCCATTACCGATTACCTCCACGATGATTCCTTTTACCTGCCATCCACAGGGGCAACCGTTGGTAAAAACCGCAAGGAGATCAGGCTGATAGACTGGGATAAAGTGCACAAGATTTCGCCCTTATGGAAACGCGCACCGGCAGACGTAAAAGAAAAGCTGGCCGGTATGATGACCATGCTCAATGGCCAGCGTATGCCCGACCCGGCATTAATGAACTACCGGTTTTATTACGTGCGCATGGATGGCGAAAAAAACAACCAGTATGTAATGGATACGGTCGGCGTTTATCCTAACGAGCATGTATGGTCGACGGATTTTCCGAACGCGCAAATGACGGTGATGGACGCCAACTACTTCAGCAATAAAATTTATGAGTATAACCCTGTAGTCGGGGTAACCTGGAAACAGGCCCGTGCTTATGCCGACTGGCGCAGTACGCAGTTAAAGGTGCTCATCAGGAACAATCCCAACCTTAAAAATTTTAAACTAAGTTTTGGTTTGCCTACCGAAGCACAGTGGCAATACGCCGCCGAAGCCAAGCTCGATCCAGCTGATACTGTAGAACGAACAGTAAAAACCACTATTGATAAAACTACCGGTAAGGAAAAACTTTCGCTCAACTTTAAACAAGGCGAGGGCGCCTACTCCAGCGATGGATCAACATTTACGCTGCCGGTTACCTCATATACCCCCAACGCCTTTGGCATTTACAACATGGCCGGCAACGTATCTGAGTGGACGATGGACGCTTTTAGCCCTTCGGCATCGCAACTGGTAAACGATTTAAACCCGGCTTTGCTGTATGATGCCGCCGATAAAGACTCGCCCCTATTAAAACGAAAGGTAGTACGCGGCGGATCATGGAAAGATAACGGCGAGATGCTGAACAGTGATACCCGTAGTTTTGAAGACCAGGGTAACGCCCACTCCTACATAGGTTTCCGCTGCGTGATGGCCGCCTTTGAACTCCCCGGCGAGCAGGTGAAAACAAGAAAATACGCTAAACGATAATTTTATGAAAAAGATAATAATAGTGATTGAAACCCTTCTGCTGATCGGTTTCGGCAGGGGTATGTCCTTTGCCCAGGCAATAGTGGCCGATAGTACGTTAACAGATACCCTGCCGGCATATGATAATTTAATTAAATCGGCCGATTTAGGAAAAGCAAAGCCTTTCCCCTATCCAAAGGCTAATGCCGCCAACATCAGGTTATATGCACAGGTTTGGCGGGATATCGACCTTTCCGACTCGGGCAACAGCATCCTTACCATCCCTGGTAAATCCCTTATGGAAGCTATCATGAAAGGGATAAAATCAGGCAAGCTTACGCCTTATGAAAAAGAGGATCTGAAAAAGAAACTCAGCGCCAAACAAGGCGAGTTGCGCTTTGCCGACTCGGTACTGATACCAATTTTTGATAAAGACGGTAACCAAACAGGCTCAAGGATGGCGCTTAACGAGTTCAACCCCGATAAAGTACGCCGGTTCCGGATTAAGGAAGATGTGTTTTTTGACAGGCAGCGCGGCCGGGTTGACACCCGCATTGTAGCGCTGGCCCCCATGATGCACATCAGCACATCAGCCGACCTGGCCGACAACCTGGCATTTACCCCGGCCTTCTGGCTTTATTTTCCACAGCTGCGGTACACGCTGGTGCAGGAGGATGTGAGCAACCCCGACAAGGACATTTTTGATTTTACGCTGGATGATGTGTTTATGCAGCACAAGTTTTCGGCCTACCTGGTAAAACAAGCGTCGCCGGGTGGGGTACAAAGTGGGCAACTGGAGCCGGGCAGCACCGAAGCGGTATTACTTGAACAAAAAATTGCCGACCTAAAAAAACACATCTGGCAAAACCCCAGGGGCGTAAACGCAAAAAATTTAGCACAAACAGATAGTAAAAAGGAGGAGAAGCTATGACAACGCAAGCAAAATTATTCAAGGAGTTTTTATTGATGATGCTCATATCGGGGCTGTTGTTTTGCTGCGGCAAGGCCAGCGCCCAGGTACTGCCCGAGTATAGTGCATTTCCAACATCATCATTTGGCGTACAGGTTGGTACGCAGGGGTTAGGCATCCAGGGATCATACAGTTTTTTGAAATCATTTAACGCCAGGATAGGTTTCAATACCTTCCCGGGGATGACGGTGCAATACAACGGCCGCGGTGCCCAGTTTAACCGCACATCGGTATTTGCCATTGCCGATTGGCAGCCCCTGTACGGCCAAAGCGACTGGCTGGCGCGTAAGTGGTACATATCTACCGGTATTGCTTATTATTTTTCAAATAATGTGTATAGGGAAGGGATAGGCACTACACCCAACTACACTATCTACATGTCGAAAGTAAGACCCTATATCGGCACCGGGCTGGGTAATATCCACCTGTTCAAAAACATAGGTATGCGTACGGATTTGGGGTGGTTTATTCCAACCAGTTCGGCCACATCAACCTATGGCGATAAGGCCAGCAAAGTAAGCAGCGGGTTACGGGGCCTGCTGCCTGGCCTTAATTCGGCGGTAACCATTTATGTAAAATTCTGATCTGTAAAACCATTAAAAATCAAATATCATGTTAAAGAGCAAAAAAATCAACTGGCTGCATATAGCCATTTCCTGGGGTGCCAGTATAGTTATCCTTGGCGCTATGTTTAAAATTAATCACTGGGGTGGCCAGCTTGGCACCTATATGATAGGGCTTGGTTTATCTGTAGAAGCCCTGCTGTTTTTTACCCTGGGCTTTTTCCCTCCGGCCGAAGAGCCGGAATGGGAAAAAGTATATCCCGAACTGGCTGTTGATTATGCCGGCGAAGTAACAAGGCACAGGCCGGTTCATCAAACCAACGGCGTTACCGCTGCCCTTGACGGCTTACTTACCCATGCAGACCTAAGCCCCGAAAAGATTAACAATTTGGGAGAAGGATTAAAACAATTTTCGGATAAAATGAGCCGGATAAACGCTATAGCTGATGCTTCATTAGGGACAGACGAATTTGCGGCGAAGCTAAAAACCGCTTCGTCCAAGTTTGATCTGTTGGGTACCATGTTCGAAAAAGCATCGGCCGGCTTTGCTACCATTGCCGATAGCCGCGATGATGCCCATGCCTATCAGCAACAGGTTTTAAAGCTAACACATAACCTGGCACATTTAAACTCATTATACGAGAGCGAACTGAGCGGGGCCGATAATAACCTGCGCCGCATTAACCAGTTTTACCAGGGCCTTACCGGCACCCTGAATAGTTTGCACGAGTCGGCAGGCGAAACCCGGGTGTTTAAGGATGAGGTGAACAAGCTGGTGCAAAATATATCATCATTAAATGTTTACTACGCCAACATGCTTTCGGCTATGAATCAGCAGCGGATGTAGTAAAAGGGGAACGACTTTTCGGGTTGGAACGCTGGTATAGGATGGTGGATATGTAGGGCGGCGAAAACTCACCCGGCGAGGCTGCGCCCGCCACCCTCTCTTCACCTGCGGTGGAAAGAGGGAATTGAACGGGGAATATCCTTAATGGAAGTAAACAAAAACGCTTTCAAGCCCCTCTTTCCGGCGAAGCCGAAGAGAGGGTGGCGGGCGCAGCCTCGCCGGGTGAGTCTTAACCAGCGTTCAAACCCGATAGTTCTCGTACCCCTCACTACGGCTAACAACATCCCACAAGGTGTTTATACCCTATCAAAGCAATTAATAAATCAAATTAAAACTTAAAAAAATGGCTGCAGGAAAAGAAACCACCAGGCAAAAGATGATCAATATCATGTACCTGGTTTTATTGGCAATGCTGGCCCTGAATGTATCAGAAACCATACTGGACGCGTTTAAAACCATAAACGACAGCTTAACTGCTTCGGCGGCAAACGTGGGTAATTCGGTACAGCAATTGTTCAGCACTTTTGAGCAAACCCGCCTTAAGGAATCGCCCGAAAGGGCCAAACCTGTATATGAAAAAGCAAAACAGGCAAGGGAAGTAACAACAGAACTGGATACTTACATCAGGGACATCAAAGCAGAACTTAGTAATCAAAGCAACGGATACGACTTTGTAACCGGCGACTTAAAACAGCGCGATAACCTTGATATCGGCTTTGATGTAATGATTAACAAAAAGCGGGCTACCGCGCTTAAACAAAAAATTAATGATACCCGCGAAAGGCTGCTCACTTTGTTAGGCCCGCAGGATAGCAAAACGGTATCATTCAATCTTAATGCCGATGACCCGGTAAAACGAGGCCCCAGCCACCGCAACTGGGAAGAGTTGAACTTTGGTGAAGGCGTGCCCTTAACCGCGACGTTTACGATACTATCGCGCATCCAGGCAGATAACAAAAATGCCGAATCGGAAGTAGTGAAAAAGATACTGGGCAAAATGGACCAGGCAGTAGTGAACCTGGATAAATTTGAGGCAGTGGCCGTGGCGCCAACATCGTACCTGATACAAGGACAGCCTTACACCGCGCAGGTATTTTTAACTGCTTATGATTCACGGTCAACCCCAACGGTACAGGTTGGCGGCAGCCCCATATCAGTTAAAGATGGCCGGGGTGTATACAATGTAAATACCAGCCGCGAGGGGGTATTTAACTGGAAGGGCACCATCAGCGTAAAACAAACCGATGGTACTATAAAAACCTATACCACGCCCGAGCAGCGTTACATTGTTTCAAGGCCATCGGCAGTGGTGTCGCCCGATAAGATGAATGTATTTTATATCGGGGTAGATAACCCGGTATCAGTGTCTGTACCAGGGATCCCATCAAAAAGCATCAGGATAGGTATTTCGGGCGGCACGCTCAGTGGTTCCGAAGGGAAATATGTGGCCAGGGTTACTACTCCTGGTACGGTAACCGTTTCGGTATCGGCAGAAATTGCGCCGGGTAAAGTACAGGTATTAAGCCATACCCAGTTCAGGGCCAAACGCATTCCTGATCCAGTTGCAAAATTCTCGGGCCGGTCAAGCGGCAGCGTACCTACCGTGGCCTTAAAAGCTCAGAATGCTATTTTTGCCATGCTGGATAATTTTGATTTTGACGCCAGGTTCAAAATCACTCGGTTCAGCCTTATTATAGCCAACCCCCGCGAAACCGCATCGGTACAGGTTGGATCGGGCAACACCCTGAATGATTCCATGACGGCATCCCTTAACAGCATCAAGCCAGGTTCAAGGGTAATTTTTGATAATATTATAGCGGTTGGACCCGATGGTTCGCCAAGGCAACTGGCGCCGGTGGCACTCACGGCCAATTGAGTTTAGTGTTGACTACCTAATGCGATGGATTCGGCATTGGGTAGTCAATATTTATTGTTAAGTTCCAGGTCATACCGCCTTTCGGTAAGCTCTTTATCAAACCCGTTGGATACCTTTTCTTCGGCTAACCGGAAGCCATAGCGCGTATATAACGAGATGGCTGCATGCTGTTCGTTGGTTGTCCATAAGTACGATTTGTTTATCTGCGATTCGTGCATATAGTTTATAAACCCATCCATCAGCTTTTTGCCGAGGCCAAGCCCCCGGTATTCGGGCCTAAAAATAAAATAGCGCAGTTGTATACTATCGCCGCGGTTAACGCCAACCAGCACACCTATCATTTGCTGCCGGTGCTCGCAAATCCATACCTTATCTTTACCGGCGTTGTATTGGCTGGCAAAGTCGGCCAGGCCTTGTAATACATAACGTTCAAAGTTAAGTCCGTAGCCACATTCCCGCGCATAAATATCTCCGTGCAGGTAAGCGATGTAACCCAGGTCGCCGGGTTGTAATACTGTCCGAATGTTAATATCACCGATGTTTAACGTTGTGCTCTTTTCGTTATCCATTGTTCATTTTAAAATAGTCATAATCTGTTGCATATGCGCTACCAGTTCCAGCTGTCTGGCAGCAGGCAAATCTTTTATCAGTTGGTTAATTTGTTTGTCTGATGCCTGGTTAAGTTTTTCAAATTCGGCCGTTCCTTTATCGGTAAGCGAAAGAACCATCGCCCTTGCATCATGTTCCGAAGGCTTACGGGCAATCAGTTTATCCTTTTCCAGTTTCTTCAATAACCGGCTTAAATAACTTTTATCGATATACATTGCCGGGATAATTTGCGAGGCCTGCATGCTTTTAGCCGCATGAAGTTCGTATAAGATACGCGCCTCGGCCAGCGAGTAATCACTTTGCAGCAGGTGTTTATCCAGCAAACCTATAATATCCGTATAAAAACGACTAAAGGCCCGAATTTGCTGAACTGGTGACGACTTTGTTTCCATATAAATAATGCAGTTACAAAAGCTAAGTTCACAAATATAGTTGACAAAGTCAACTATATTTGTGATTAATTTTAATTTTTTATGGCAATTAAAATCCTACCTTGTATCAACCAATTAGTTATGAAAAGAAAAACCTTTATCCGTTTAGGCGGCACACTTATGGCTACACCTTTTTTATCTCCCGTTATCTGCCTGGCCGGCCAGGCTCCCTTGCAAAACTGGGCGGGCAACCTTACTTACAGCACTGCCAATGTGCAGTATCCGGCTACGGTGGCCGAGGTACAGCAGCTCATAAAAAAACATAGCAAGCTAAAGGCGCTGGGTACCAGGCACTGCTTTAACCGCATTGCCGATAGCAAGGACGACCTGGTTTCAACCAAAGAACTCAATAAAGTAATTTCTATCGATAAAAAAGCCATGACCGTTACTGTTGAAGGCGGCATAAAATATGGCGAACTGGCCCCCTACCTACATAAAGAAGGCTATGCTTTACATAACCTGGCTTCGTTGCCGCATATTTCGGTTGCAGGCTCAATCACCACGGCTACGCATGGCAGTGGTGTTAAAAACGGCAACCTGGCCAGCGCCGTAACAGCGCTGGAAGTTGTTGTTGCCGATGGCAGCATAGTCCATTTTTCAAAAGCTGCTGACCCGGAAAAGTTTAACGCGGTGGTTGTTGGCTTAGGGGCGATAGGCATTATTACCAAAGTTACCCTGACCATCGAGCCCACTTATATGATGCGCCAGCGCGTGTTTTTGAAACTGCCTATGGCACAGGTTAAGCAACATTTTGAAGCTATAGTATCTGCAGGTTACAGCGTAAGTCTGTTTACCGATTGGCAAAACGACTACGTAAACGAGGTTTGGATAAAAAGCCGCATGACCGAAAAAGACCATGACGATCCCGAATTTTATGGTGCCAAAGCGGCCACCAAAAACCTGCACCCTATTTATGACCACCCTGCCGAAAGCTGCACCGACCAGTTAGGTGTACCCGGACCATGGTACGAGCGTTTGCCGCATTTTAAAATGGGCTTTACCCCAAGCAGCGGTAAAGAACTACAGGCAGAATATTTTGTACCGATAAAACATGCGGTAGCAGCCATTGAAGCGATTGCTAAATTAGGCAAGCAGGTTGGCCCGCATTTATTTATAACCGAGATACGCACCATAGCGGCAGATAACCTGTGGATGAGCCCTTGCCATAATCAAACCTCGGTAACCATTCACTTTACCTGGAAACCGAAGACCGAAGCTGTTACCAAACTACTCCCCGTTATTGAAAAGGCCCTTGCCCCTTTTAATGCCCGGCCACATTGGGGCAAAGTGTTTACGCTCGATCCGAAAGTGCTGGCCTCACGTTATGAAAAAATAGCCGATTTTAAAAAGGTGGTTGCAGATTATGACCCTCATGGTAAATTCAGGAACGCGTTTCTGGAGTATAATATTTATGGGGGATAGCAGCCAGGTGGGAAGAATAGTGTTTTAAATATTTTAATATTTATCTTATCTTTCTGCCTGTAAAGCCTTGTCATGTCCCGTTTGCGCTATTTGCTGCTGTTAATCCTTATTGCTACCGTTTACAAAGTTCATGCTCAGCAGGATATGGACTTGCATTTGAGTGACACCTTTTTAGCGGGCAAAAATATTCTAAAGGTAAAACGCGATTTTCTTGATCCATACCTATGGGTTTTGGCCCAGGGCAATAGCGTTTTTCGCATCAACAGCGTTACCGGTGATGTGGTTGATTACAGCAGCCGATTTGCAGGCTATAGCAATGTTAATTTTATTGACATTGCCGGCGACAGCAAGGATGTAGTATGTATTGCTACAAACAGCATTGTACTTAAATATACAAGCAGCGGTATCGAAGTTATTGGTACGTCAAAAGATATAACAGGAACTATAAATTCCATCGGCTTTAATTATACACAATCCGTATTTAGCCAGGGATTAGGAGATATCAGCAAAGACGAATTGATGATAGCTACAACGTATGGTCTTTATTTTTATTCTATGAAGGACGGAACGGCGAGGCGTATCAACATTGTTAACACCAATATGCGGTTATTTGAAAGCACCTATCGCTCGCTCATGTTTACTGATGTTATTAACGCCAATACCTATCCCGGCAACGCCAAATATTACGAAGTTGCCAATTTCTATACATCTTCTTTTGAGTATACCGGTTTTATATGGCTGGAGGGGGATAAGTTTGGCAAAACGCTTAAGTCTGCCTACTACGGTAATGGTAACATTTTTGATGCCTACAACCAGCGATTCCCTTATACCGGCAATCAGTTTTGGTCAACAGAAAATGGTTTATTCCAAAACAGGTGGAGCGGTTCAAATAACTCATATAACTCATATAAGCACTATCTTAACGGCATAAACATCAACAAGATCACCTCTATTTTTGGCTTAATTAACGTAAAAAGCTTAACGCAAGAAAATTATTTACTTGGAACCGACCAAGGTTTGTATTTTTCGAATTCGAACAACAAAACTCACGACAATCTTTTCGATTACTCATTTCAGCATTATGACGGCTTGGGCAATAAGGTGATCAACGATATTTGTGTTAACGCCACTTCTTACACGTCGCCAACATGCGAGGACGGGGTTTGGGTTGCCGCTCAGGATGGTTTGTATCTATTAAAGCCCGATTATGGCGCATACATTGACCAAACCCAACAATTACAGGGAATTTATATTGATGGTCAGGACCCGAGTGTAAATAAGTTTCAAGTATGCGGAAATACTATCTTAATGGCACGGCTCACCTACTCAAATTATGTTGGCGGCCTGGCACAATGGTATAAGGATGGCGTAGAGATCCCAAACGAAAGTAAGGACAAGTATACCATTACCAGTGCCGGCGACTATTATGCAATTTTATATGATCCCTGTTCGGCTTTGCACTTCGAATCAAACCATTTAAAAATAGCCCAAATTGCCGCCCCCGAATTCACCTTCAGCTATCCCGATGTATTAAACTACTGCGCCGGTTCATCAGCGAGCTTAAAAACCGACGACAAACCGAACTACCAATATCGCTGGTATAAGGATGGCGCGTTAAACGGTAATACAGCCGCCACGCTTGATAATATTACCGAAACCGGCAAGTACAAGGTAGAAGTAAGCGCCTGTGCAGGCAATTGGGTAGCATCAAAAGAGGTACAGGTAAACTTTATTGCTATCCCAACGCCGGTTTTGACCACCGATAAAGCAAGTTACTGCGATGGCGACCAGGCCACACTATCGGCCAATGTGCCTATTGATGCCTCGGCTATTTTGAATTGGACAAGTTACCAGTATGCCTGGTATAAAGATGACAGCCCCATAACCGGCAGCGCTGCATCAATAAACGTGAGCCAGCCGGGTAAATATAAAGTGGTGGTAACCGGTTGTTCCGGCTCGGTTTCGTCCGCCGAGCTGCAGGTCGACTTCATTAGACTGCCAAAACCTGTTGTATCTGCTAGTAAACCGGCATATTGCATTGGCGATATGGCCCAACTAACCGCGAATGTTAATATAGACCCGTTTACGACTGTAAACTGGCTCAGGGGCGGAAATATATTACCAGACGAACAGGACAAAGCGAGCATAACAACCAATATAGGTGGCAACTATACGGTAACCGTTGTAAGTGCTGGGTCCTGCAATATCGCGTCGTCTGCCTATAATTTAGGATTTACCCCACCGCCCACTGTCAGTATTCAACAAATTGTGAATACCACCTTATGCGATGGTCAAACGGTCGATCTTAAAGCAAGCTATACAAGCGGCACTGTTACCTGGAGTACCGGCGCTACATCCGACAAAATAAGCATCCAGCACTCGGGTACATTCAAAGCTACAGTTACAACAACGGCGGGTTGTACGGTTGATGAATCTGCTACGGTGCAGTATTTTCCCAATCCAACGTTAAACGTACCATCGGCTACGCTTTGTCAGTATACCAATGAAAGCATTACCCTTACAGCCCCCGCAGGTTTTGTCAAATACGAATGGAACGGGCAACCCGGCACCAACACTTTTACAACCAATAAATTAGGATCGGTTATTTTAACGGTAACCGATAACAACGGGTGCCAGGCATCACAAACCATTGCCATAAGCAGCCATTGCGATGATATACATATACCAAATGCATTTAGCCCCAACGGCGATGGCCATAATGATACCTGGGTAATAGCCGGCCTGGAGGGCGACCCAACCACAACCGTGAGGGTTTATAGCCGCCTGGGCAGTATGGTATTTCAATCACAAGGTTATGCCACGCCCTGGAATGGCACCTATAACGGCAGTAAATTACCCGCTTCGGTATACTATTACGTTATTAGCACAAAAGGCACAAAACAGGTGCTTAGTGGTTCAGTAACTATATTTAATTAGGTTATTAAAAGCATTTGGCAAGTTATTATAATAATTACCAGGCAATATTTTTTATTCCATATAAAATTGCGGTAGATTTATGTAATCTATAAACCCAATTTAAAGTCTATGAAAATCCTAACTGAACCTATCGGGAGCATTCCGAGGTCGCCTGAGTTTGTAACGGCAATTACCACACAAGCCAATGCCGATGAGTTAAATAAACTTTATGCAGCTGCAATTGCCGACACTTTAAAGGAGTTTGCTGAAACCGGTTCGCCTGTTATTACCGATGGTGAGCAAACCAAATCAAGCTTTGTCACTTATCCGCTGGAGGGCTTAACCAACTTAGCATCCGGAGGCATGACCATCAATTTTGAGGATGGCCACTCGCGGCAGTTGCCTTTGCTTACCAAAGGGCCGTTCAGGTACGGTAATTATGCATCAAAATATCTTGCCGCAGCTCAAAAACTAACCAACCTTCCCGTTAAACAAGCCATCATATCGGCATCGGCCCTTAGCTTAATTTACCCTCCGGATGGCATTGACGGCTATCCGCAAGCTGAATTCATTGCCGATCTGCTGAATGAATGCGAAAAAGATATCAGGCTTTGCCTGGAGCAGGGCGCTTATAAAGTACAAATGGATTTTACAGAAGGACGGCTATCGTTAAAGCTCGATCCATCCGGCGGTGTATTGAAACACTTCATTGGCCTTAACAACCAGGTATTCGACCGTTTTACCGTTGAAGAACAGCAAAAACTGGGCGTACACGTTTGCCCCGGCGGCGACCACGATTCGACCCATAGCGCGGATGTTGATTACGCCGATTTTTTACCCGATTTATTTGAACTGCATGTAGGCAGCTTTTATTTGCAACTGGCCAGCGAGCCCGACAGGGTAAAAGTTTTGAAGGTTATTAAACAATACCTAAAGCCCAATCAGAAAGTGTTTATTGGCGTGATAGATGTACTTAACCCCGTAATAGAAACTGCAGAAGAAGTGCGCGACAGGGTACTTGAAGCGGCAGCCTTTATTAATACCAACCAATTGGGCACCACCGACGATTGCGGCTTCTCGCCATTTTGCGACGATGTATCCACAACACGCGAAACCGCCTTCGCAAAGATAAAAGCCAGGATTGAGGGGACGAAACTGGCGGAAGCGGAATTGACGACGTAAAGACCATGATAATGCCAGACTTGCGAAGTTTTAGAAAACTTCGCAAGTCTTATAAAGGGAGCATTTTTACTTCAAATATCCCGTTACCCCATCACCACTTCCCTCCCGCTCACCATTACCTTTTTAACATTAATGCTCCCGTAAACAACAATTAAGGATGGTTTACCTGCCTTAAGCGATACCGTACCGAAACCTGTTGCCGTTGATAAGAAGCTTGTAAAATCGCCAATTTTCGAATCGATATGTAATACACCTGTAACCGCGTCGAACCTTACACCGGTGAGTGCCTGCAGGTAGCCGTAGCTTGATAGGGCGCGTGCATACCAGTGGCCACATTCGTACTCGTTAAAGGGATTGCGCACTTTCCCATCATAACGGTTACGGGAGGCACGCAGCACGTTTAGGCCTTGGGCCACCTTGCCGGTGAGCATTAAGTGCGATGCTACCTGGTGTTCAATACCTGTCCAAACTTCGTCGCTGTATACAAACGGCAACGATAATTTGCCGCCTTTGGGCCAGGTGCAAAGCAGCAGGCCGGCCTCGTTACCCAGCGCAAATGACGGGCGTTGCGGATTGGCATGTTCGCTAAGGTCGCTTTTAAAATTGTATTTGTATACCGATTGCAGGTGGCTGTTTATTTTTTTGCTGTCGATAACATCCTCCAATCCGCACATGCGGCCTATCCAGGCGCCAAGTACGCCATCGCTCAGGCAGCCCTTGCCGTATTGGTATTTGGGGCCTTCGGTATGCAGCAATGCTTCAGCCTCTTTTGAGTATTCGCCGCCGTATGATTTTTCTTTGGATGGATCTTTGGCGTTAAGGCCGGTATAGTTAATTTCCTGTATAAAAAACTCTCCATTATAAAGCGCGTTTTCTATCATCGCCTTGCCTTTGGCCTGTAAATCGCGGTAAATACCAACATCCCGTTTTAAAAACCAGCCCATTGCTATAAAGCTTTGGAGCGCTCCAAGGTAAAAGCTGGTATGCATGCCATCGGCTCCCCAAAACTCAATATCGTAGGTATTATGATGAGGTTCTTCTATCACACCTTTGTGCCGTGGGTCCCAGGTTTTGATGCAGTAATCCATACTCACTTTTACCATGGGGAATATCTTTTTAAGCCAGTCGTTATCGCCGCTGATGCGCCAATCGCGGTAAACCTTCATGATGCCGCCAAGTTGCCCGTCGGCAGCCGAATGAAAATCATGCGCCACCGGGTTTATCGGCAGGTTGGCCCTAAAGGTTTGGTGGCCGTCTTCGGCCTGGTCTTCGCAAAACTCAGTGGCCCGCAGGCTGCGTTCCAGCGCGGGGAACAGATGCGGAATTGCCTGGGCATAATTCCAAACATGGGTACATGAACCATGGCAACAGCCCGAGTCATCGCCGCAGCCTTCAAAATTCCACAGGCGGCCATCGTACTGCCGCATTACAGTTGGAGATTTTAAAATAGAAAGGTTACAGGCTACCGCTTCAATAACTTCGGGCGGTAAGGTGCTGGCATAAAACGCCTTTGTAAACAACCGCGACTTTGCTTTTAAGTCGTTATAATTTTGTCGCCAGTAGCTGCTTACGCTATCTATATTTTCGAAACGGTTACTGTACCAGGGCTTATAAAATTTACCGTCAAAATCCTTGTCGTACTTATCCAAACCAATATCTGCCGGCGAATTGCAGCAGCCCGAGGCCGGGTCGCAGCCCTCTTTTTTTTTACCCGAGGTACCAAATGTTAGCCGGGTTTCGGGCGAGTACCAGGCCAGCATCACCTTTATTGTTTTTTGTTTGCCGGGCGCTACATCAAAAGGCACGTAAAGGCTGGCGCCGGGGGCATTGGCAGGCACAGCAGGATTATCAACCACCCGGCCATCTTTTATGGCGTTCCAGGCCATAGTAAACGGATCCCACCAGCCACCCCTGAACCAGCAATGATCAACAACCGTATGGTCATCATCGGTAAATACCGTAAAATCTAAAGGGAAACTGGTTTCGCCGTTGCCGGTAGCTGTAGCCGTAAACCCGTTTTTTGTGGGTAGCACCGCGTCCTTTCCCTTTGCGTCGCCCCAAAAATTGCGGGCGTTAAAGCTAAACACCGCGCTAACTTTAGATGTGCCTGTATTTGTAAATTGATATTCAATGGCCCCGACAGGCAGGCTCGAGTTATCATCATCGGTAGGGATAAAGGGGCTCCACCCGGTAATGCCAACAGATAATGGGATATCCTGGTCAATAAGTTTAATGTGGCAAAACGGAAATTCGGTTTTAAACTCGGCGGCGTGAAAACGCGGCAAGCCGGTAGTTGAACCCGTGAGGCCATTGCCGGCATCGCGGAGGCCAAACTTTTTCCAATCGGGTACGGGGCCTTCCAAAAGCTTTGCTCCCCGGGCAACCCCCTTTACATGAATGGCGGCAAATATACCGGGTTCGTTAAAAATATCGGGCTTATTGCGTATGGATACATGCGAAACAGCACCCGTGCCCTCCAAACAAAACATGCCCGCGCCCATACCGCCTATAGGGAATGCAACACGGTTTAAATGATCACCGGTATAGGCGGTATTGTACGCCCGTTTTACAGGTTTGCCCGAAGTATCGTTAATATCTACAGCGGGTTCGCCCAACGCTTTGGCATCTGCAATATTTATAACAGCAGCCGGCATCATGGCCATGGCTCCGCTAACACCCACTTTTTTTAAAAAGCTTCTGCGACCTTTTTTATCCTCCATTATGCTGATCCCCGGTTTATATGGAAATGAATACCAACTTATCATTAATTATTGATAAATCATAATGTTGCCGTCCTTGTATATTTCGTTGAAAAAAGGCGTTATGATTCCGGGCCGGGTTTCCCTGCCAAACTATGTAACTCCGCAAACGTATATGGCTGCAACTCCGATGATCGCGCCAAATTCTGGATGGTTTATTTAAAAGATAAAAAGCTGTTAAAGCTGCGGCATAATACGCTGCAATCTTTTGGTTACTGACACCTGTTTTTTGTACTGATTAAAAAAGCATATTAAATTTACTGTAATCAACCTCTCCGTTCATGAAAACAAAAAAATTTATCCGTAGCAGCCCGCACCTGCCGGTAAAGGATTTAAAACAGACGCTTGATTATTACCGTGAAACCCTTGGCTTTTATGATGAGTGGACCGAGGGCGATAAAGACGGTGGAATAAGACGCGATGATATGCGCCTGCTGTTTGGTGAAGATGCCGGGTTTACCGCTGCAATTAACAATACCAAACACCGCCTGCCCCTGATGTGGTTTGTTGATAATATTGACAGCGTTTATGCCGAACTACAGGAACGAAACGTTGAAATAGCCGATGGCCTAAAAACACATCCGTATGGATTAAGGGAATTTGCTTTTATTGATATCAACGGGTATTATATTAGGGTAGCCGAGGGTATTTAGGAATAATAGTTTCTTTGGTACAAAGTTGCTGCGATAGGCAGGTCATCGTATTATCTAAAACTCATTTCGTCAATTCGTTCAGCGTTACACCCATAGGCAATGGCATGGAATCTTTTACAGACCTGTACAGGCGTAATTCGCCTATAATATGGCTACCCGGCGGGTTACTAAGCATCTTTATCACACCAAACTCATAATAACCGTTTGATCGGCCAGATGCCGGGGAGTTAAACCTTATTGTATCATTAGCAACGGTGTATGTCCCGCTCAGGTGTTCTACTCCAAAGCAAACTCCCCGTACAAAATATTTATGGTCTGCTGTTAACTTTAAAGCCGAACTGCAGCTTGCAACTCCTTTATACCCGGCAGAGAAAATACTTTTACCCTCCAGTTTTTCAAAATCGATGATCCCGAACGGCTCAATTACGATAAGAGCCAGCAACACGGTTATCGCTATTGTGGTATACAATCTTGACTTATCGGCAAATCGCTCCCGTACCACCATGTATATCTGCCTTAACAATAGTAAAAACGCAATAACAAATGTTATAAAACCAGCCAGTGCAAGTGGCAGAAATAAAACCCCTGCATAGCTATCCCAAAAATAAGAGGTGTTGATGCCGATAAAACAGATCAAGGTAACGATGAGGAGTTTCTTATTTTTAATCATGTAAAGGTTTTGATGCCATTAAATATAAAAAAGTATCTTTCACAAACTGGCGTTTGCAATATATTAAGATACAACAACAACATTCAATTATACGTCACAATAACCTTATCCACCATACCATCACCATTAAAAAATAAATTCTCCACGGCATTTTTGCCGCTATCAGTATTGTGGTAATATATGCTGATGTTATTTACGCCGGTAAGTACTTCCAACAACTCAAAATGCAGGTTAGGCAGTTTGCTCAGGGCGGTTTCCCAATAAAGTCTTACGTTTTTTTTACCCGATATAATACCGCCGCAATCGGGGTATATTTTCAGGGCGTATGGTGTTTGAATGCTAAAATCATCAGTGTAGTGCTCCATCAGCGTATCTAAATCCTGCTTGTTCCAGCAGATTATCCAATCAGCGGCAAACTGTAATGCAAATTGATTATCTATCATACCTAATTTGAATCTGATTAACACAATTTTTATAGGGCAAAACTAAATTTCCCCATCAACACCCTTGGATTGTTACCTATGGCAATAGGCTCGCCGCATAAAGCTTCATTGCCCAATAATGCAAACAATATAGCCTCTTTAGCATCCGGGTTGATCCCCAAACTGCCGGTATCTTTAATGTTTGCAAACACCTGCCTCAACCGGGCTATCACAAAGGGGTTTCTTGCTCCGCCGCCGCTTACAAATATTTTTAGATCATCAGCCCCTATATTGGATTCGATAAAATTGATGATGGATGCAGCTGTAAAGGCGCTTAATGTACTTACCAGATCTTCGTGTGCAAGTTTCTTTGTTTGTGATCGTTGTTGCGCATCTTCAACAAACGCCAGGTTAAATAATTCCGGCCCGGTAGTTTTTGGCGCGGCCTCGGCAAAAAACGGATGGTTGAGTAGTGCGGTAAGCAAATCCTCATTTACTTTACCGCTGTTGGCTATAGCAGAATCCTCGTCGAAAGCTTTGTTAAAATACTTGCGGCAGGCGGCATCAATCAATGTATTACCGGGGCCGATATCTGTACATAAAACCTTGCTTGCATCGCTATCAGCCGGTAAATAAGTAAGGTTGGCAATACCTCCAATATTTAGCAAAATTCTTTCTTCGCCGGGTTTACTGCCCAATAGTACATCTCCATATAGGGCCAACGGCGCACCTTCTCCGCCCGCGGCAATATGTTTTTGCCTGAAATCGCTTATGGTTAATATCCCCGTTTTTACTGCCAGGTGGTCACCATCGCCAATTTGTAATGTAGCATTCGGATACCCCACCTGCTTATGTAACCGTTTTGGGGCATGGTAAATAGTTTGGCCATGGCTGGCAATAAAATCAACTGTACGTGGTTCGATATTCCATTCAGAGAGCGCCTGAAGCACCAGTTGTCCATGATAGTTGCCGATGAAAGCATTTAGTAAAGTCAGTTTCTCCAGGTCGATTGTTTTTAGGGCGAATACCTGCTGCACTTCTGCTTTAAAACTTTCGGGATATGGTATCGTGATGAATTGTAGTAACTCAAATTGGGTTTGTAAGCCATTGCCCGTAAAACTGCATAAAGCAATATCCAGTCCATCTAATGACGTACCCGACATTAAGCCAATGCCGGTTTTGGCAGGCTTTTGTGCAACATCAAAAAGTTTTTGCAGATTTTGGTTTAACGGTAACATCCGGTTAAATTACTATTTGTTGGCCGTTTACAAAAGTTAAAATAATGGTTGTGGTCAATAAATATCTGATATATTTGTTTTCAACCAAATTCAACCCATCCCATGGCCCGATTAAATTTATTGGAAGAGACCCGGTACGAGAAGCTGCCGGTAAGCGTTTATGGCAACCAGCAGGAGGCATCCATTGCCGTAGCAGGCAGGATAGCCAAACTTATCCGCGATAAGCAGGCAAAAGGCGAGCAGGCAGTGCTTGGCCTGGCAACCGGTGTTACCCCCATCCGTGTTTATGCCGAACTGGTACGCTTGCACAAAGAAGAAGGCTTGTCGTTTAAAGATGTCATCACCTTTAATTTGGATGAGTACTATCCCATGAAGCCCGATGCCGCCCAAAGCTATGTTACTTTCATGTATGAAAACCTTTTCAGCCATGTTGATATTGATAAAGCCAATGTCCATATCCCCGATGGTACTTTGGATAAAGAAGACGTGGTTGCCTTCTGCCTGGATTATGAAAAACAGATTGAAGAATTAGGCGGCCTGGATCTGCAGATATTAGGTATCGGCCGTACCGGCCACATCGGATTTAATGAGCCTGGCTCTGCGCCAAATTCGGGTACCCGTTTGGTTACTTTAGATGATTTGACTCGCAGCGATGCCGCCCGCGATTTTGGCGGCAAGGCCAATGTGCCTACCAAAGCCATCACCATGGGTATTGGCACCATTTTTAAAGCCCGCGAAATCATCCTGATGGCCTGGAGCGCCAAAAAAGCCCCTATTGTTAAAAAAGCCGTGGAAGGCGAGATATCAGGCGAAGTACCTGCCACCTACCTGCAATTATCAGAGCATGTTGAATTTGTGCTGGACGAAGCGGCAGCATCTGAATTAACCCGCTTTGATACCCCCTGGCTGGTAAAAGATTGTTCATGGGATGATAATACCCTGAAAAAGAAAGCCGTGATCTGGCTGGCTGATACCATTGGTAAACCGGTATTAAAACTTACCGAAGAAGATTACAACAACCATGGTATGGCTCAATTAGCTGTAGAGCAGGGCCCTGTTTACAACATCAATATTGATATTTTTAACCAGATACAGCATACCATTACCGGCTGGCCGGGCGGCAAACCGAATGCTGATGATTCACAACGCCCGGAAAGGGCTTTACCGGCAAAAAAACGCTCGGTTATCTTCTCCCCGCACCCGGATGATGATGTGATTTCGATGGGTGGTACCTTCATTCGCCTGGTCGACCAGGGGCATGATGTGCATGTTGCTTACCAAACATCGGGCAACACCGCAGTTTGGGATGATGATGTACTGCGTTACATGGAATTCGCCATCGATTTTACCAACAGCATTGGTGAGGACAGCGCGCACCTGACTTCGTTATACGAAGAGATGCGTGCCTTCTTCCCGCAAAAACAACCCAACCAGATTGATACCCGCGAAATCAGGAATGTAAAAGGTTTTATCCGCAAAACAGAAGCCATCTCAGGCGCCCGTTATGCAGGCCTGCCTGACGATCATATCCACTTTATGGCCCTGCCTTTTTATGAAACCGGTAAAACCAAAAAGAACACCGTTGGCGAGGAGGATATCCTGTTAACTATCGACCTGTTACAGAAAATAAAACCACACCAGATCTTCGCTGCCGGTGATTTTGCCGACCCTAACGGAACCCACCTGGTTTGCTTCAATATCATTTTAGCTGCCCTTGACCGTTTGAAGGCAACCGAAGAATGGGTAAAAGATTGCTGGTTATGGATGTACCGCGGTGCATGGCACGAGTTTGAAACTCATGAAATTGAAATGGCTGTACCGCTTTCTCCACAGGAGGTTATCCGCAAGCGTAACGCTATCTTCAAACACCAATCTCAAAAAGATCGTCCGGTTTTCCCAGGTGATGATGCACGCGAATTCTGGGTTCGTGCAGAAGACAGGACACGAGATACCGCGAAGAAATATGATAGACTTGGTTTAGCAGAATATGAAGCCATGGAAGGATTTAAGCGATTTATTTTTTAAAATAGGTTATGTCATGTGTACTGCGAATAATTGGAGAAGACTTTGATGTAGATAGCTTTATCTTAAAGACCGGAATTGATCCATATAAAGTTTTCTACAAAGGGGATCCTAAAGTTAAGTCGAAGCCAGATGGAAAAAAATTTGAACACTCTGGCTGCGCGATAGATGCCAGTGAGGCCGATTTTACCGACTTTAAGCAACAGGTGAAAGATGTTATTGAATTTTTGGAAAGTAATAGGAATAAATTGCTGTTCATCAATTCTGGTTCTGAAATTCAATATGCAGTTTTGGATTTTGGAGTTGCATATAACCCTGATAAGTTCACGCAAACCCAATATCTACCAAAGGAATTGTTAAAACTGGCAGCTGATTTAGGTATAGGCATCGAAATCTCCATTATCAACCGAGCGAATGATTGAACATGCCATAGCGATGGGTTTCAAATCCATCGCTATATTTATAAAATAACACCAGTATTTAAATGAGCGAAACCAATACTCAAAAACCAGTAAGACTTCTCTCCCTCGACGTAATGCGTGGGGTCACAATTGCCGCCATGATACTCGTGAACGATCCCGGCGATTGGGGCCACATCTATGCACCGCTTGAACATTCCAAATGGAATGGATGTACGCCTACAGACCTGGTATTCCCATTTTTTTTGTTTATGGTTGGGGTATCGGTTACCTATGCCATGGAAAGCAGGAAAGCAACCGTTTCTCATTCCAAACTAATTCTGAAGGCCCTGCAGCGCACCGCTATCTTAATTGCCATCCCCTGGATAACGCAATTGATATTTCATTGGGACCGTGGCTTTTCGCATTTAAGGTTTCCCGGCGTATTGCCCCGTATTGCTTTGATCTATTTCATTTGTACCATCATCTATCTAAAAACGTCACAAAAAACACGCGATTGGATTTTTGCCGGCGCGTTAATTGGTTATTTTATCATCATGACATTTATCCCCGTTCCGGGTGTAGGTTATGCCAACCTGGAGCCGGCCACCAACATGGGGGCCTGGATAGACAGGTTGGTATTTACCACCAATCACCTCTGGAGTGAATCGCACACCTGGGACCCCGAAGGTTTATTGGGCACCTTACCTGCTGTGGCAACCGGATTGTTCGGTATCAGGATTGGCACCTGGCTGAAGCGGAAAGATGTAGATGACAATGTTAAGGTTAGCTGGATGTTTACCTATGGTGTTATCGCCGTTGTTGCGGGCCTGGTTTGGGACTTATTTTTCCCAATCAATAAAGCCCTGTGGACAAGCTCTTTTGTGCTTTATACCGGCGGATTGGCCACCATTGCGCTTGCACTAAGCTACTGGCTTATTGATGTGCAGGGGCGTAAAAGGTTTACCTATCCTTTTGTGGTTTTTGGGGCCAACGCCATAACGGCGTATGTGCTTTCGGGTTTTATTCCGCATTATATGAACATGATAAAAATTGGCGGTTTATCTATTTATCAAACCTTTTTTGCGCCCCATTTCTCGCCCCTGAATGCCTCATTGGCAAGTGCCATATTTACAGTTATTATATTATGGCTGGTGATGTGGATATTGTATCTTCGAAAAATAATTATCAAAATATAGTAAATGAAATTTAAACCAACCCTTATCGCCTTAATGGGCATTTTGCTCTTCTGCATCACCAACTCAAAGGCGCAAACCACCACTCCATCCTTCAGTGCATCGCAATTAAAAGCGGCCGAAAATTTTTTAATAGCCACCGGTATAAACAGCCAATTTGGAGGAATTGTTGATAACATGATAAATACGTCAAGCGCCCAGGTTCCTGAAGCGCAACGAGGCGAATTTGTAAACGTAATGAAACGTTTTATGGTCAAATACTATTCGTGGGATATATTGAAAGGTGAATTTGCAAAAATATACGCCACAGAGTATACCGAAGATGAACTCAATCAATTAACGGCCTTTTATAATTCGCCGCTTGGCAAAAAGTTAAGCGCGAAAACTCCAATTTTAATGCAAAAGGGCATGGCTTTAGGACAAAAAACCATAGCCGACCACAGGCCTGAGCTGGAGCAAATGATGCAAGATGCATTTGCGAAAAAAGAAGCGCCCGCGGCCAGGCAATAATTAAGAGCCACAATTTGTAACTAATACTTTCGTTTAGCATCTTAGCATAAAATATTCCCTATAATAATATGAATTTAAATAAACAGCTTTCTGTAGCTGCTTTAGCTTTCCTTATAGCTTCAGGAAGTGCTTTTGCACAAGTTAAAAAAAAGCCGGCGCCATCGCCTAAAAGCAAACCGGTAGCATCGCAATTGCTTGCAAAAGCAGATGTATTGCCTATAGATAATAAGGTAATTATTGGCAAACTGTCCAATGGCCTTACTTATTACATCAGGCAAAATGTTGAACCTAAAAACAAAGCAGAACTTTACCTGGTAAACAAGGCGGGGTCTGTTTTAGAAACCGACGATCAGCAAGGCCTTGCCCACTTCACCGAGCACATGGCATTTAACGGCACCCGCGATTTTCCTAAAAACCAAATGGTTGATTACCTGCAAAAATCGGGTGTGAAATTTGGCGCCGATTTAAATGCATACACCTCATTCAACGAAACCGTTTATCAGCTACCCATTCCTACCGATACGGCAGCTATTTTTAATAATGGCTTTAAAATATTGGCCAACTGGGCGGGCTACGTAAGCTTCGACCCTGCTGAAATTGATAAAGAACGCGGTGTTGTTTTAGAAGAGCAGCGGCTACGCGGCAAAAACGCGCAGGAGCGTTTGCAACAGCAGATATTACCGGTGTTGCTTAATAATTCCCGCTACGCCTTGCGTTTGCCTATAGGTAAAGAAGATATCCTTAAAAACTTTAAACCCGAGACAATAAAAAGCTTTTACCATGATTGGTACCGCCCGGATTTACAGGCTGTAATTGCTGTAGGAGACTTTGATCCGAAACATGTTGAAGAACTGATAAAACAAAACTTCTCGGGCCTGCAAAATCCAACTGCCGAAAAACCACGCACAAAGTATACCGTGCCTGCTACCCCGGGGACTGCTGTTAAAATAGCTACCGATAAGGAATTTCCTTACACGCTGGCCGAAATCATTGTAAAACATCCGGGTACAACGGTTAAAAATACAGTTGACTATATGCAGAGTGTCAGGATCCGGTTGTTTAACCAGATGCTGAATGCCCGTTTAGGCGAATTGATGCAAAAACCAAATCCACCGTTTTTGTTTGGCCGCTCAAGCTATGGTGGCTTTTTGGGCGAACAGGATGCCTTTACTTCCATTGCCGTTGCCAAAACGCCTGCCGAGTTAGAAGGCGCCATTAAAGCCGTTGTTGCCGAAACAGAACGCGCCCGCAAGTTTGGCTTTACCCTTACTGAGTTGGAACGCGCCAAGCAGGATGCGCTGGTGCAAATGGGTAATGCCTATAAAGAGCGCGATAAAACACGGTCAGCAAATTTTGTACGTGAGTATCAGCAACACTTTTTAGAAGGCGAAGCAATCCCCGGTATTGAGTATGAATACAATTATTATGTAAACAACATTAACAAGATTACGGTAGACCAGATGAATGCTTTGGCCGGTAAATTTATTGGCGACCAGAACAGGGCCGTGATTGTTGAAGCCCCCGAAAAAGACAAAGCTACCTTACCAACTGAAGCTACTTTGCTGCAATGGATAAGTGCGGCAGGACAAGGTGTTACAGCCTATGTTGACAATGTATCATCAGAGCCTTTGTTGAGTAAATTACCCGAGGGTACCAAAGTTGTGAATACCGTTGTCGATTCTCTGATCGGTACTACTACATTGACCCTTGGCAACGGTCTTAAAGTGATATTAAAACCAACCGATTATAAAAACGACCAGATCTTGATTAACGGCTATGCCTTTGGTGGCTCGTCGTTAGCAAGCGATGATGATTTTACATCGGCTAATTTGGCTTCGTCTATCATTAGCAGCAGCGGTATTGCCCAGTTTAACCAGGGCATGCTTGATAAAAAAATGGCTGGCAAAAATGTGAGCATTACGCCTTACATCAGCGAATTTGCCCAGGGTATCTCGGGTAACTCTTCGCCTGCCGATTTTGAAACGGCGTTGCAGTTAATTTACCTGTACTTTACCCAGCCACGTAAGGATAACGATATCTGGCAATCAACAATTGCCCAAACAAAATCTGTATTGGCTAACAGGGGCCTCGATCCGCCGAGCGTGTTCCAGGACACGGTATCAGCAACATTAAGCAACCACAATTTCAGGGGAATGGTTACCACGCCCGAAAGGCTGAGCAAAGCATCGTTGGATAAGGCCTATAGCTTTTATAAAGCAAGGTTTGCCGATGCAAGCAATTTCACCTTTACCCTGGTGGGTAATTTTGATGTGGAAACGGTAAAACCATACCTGGAGCACTATTTAGGAGGTTTGCCATCAACCAATAGCAAAGAAACCTACAAGAATTTGAACATTCAACCTCCGGCCGGCCAGATCACCAAAATAGTTAACAAGGGTGAAGCCGAAAAAAGCAGCGTGCAGCTGGTATTTAGCGGAGATTATGAGTATAACGATGCCAATAACATCCAAATGGATGCGTTGGAGGAAGTATTGAATATTAAATTGATTGAACGCCTGCGCGAGCAGGAAAGCGGTGTTTATGCTCCTGGTGTAAGGGCCGGTTACCACAAAACGCCAAGCGGCAGGTACAGTATCACCGTTTATTTTGGATGTGCGCCGGAGAATGTAGACAAAATGATAGCCTCTACCCTGGATGAGATAGCCAAGCTTAAACAAAATGGTGCCCAGGCAACCGATATCCAGAAGTTTGTAGCCGAAGAAGCCCGCAGCACACGCGAGCAAATGAAAGAAAATGTTTTTTGGGCTGGATACCTGGCATCATCGTCACAAAATGGCGAAAACCCGGATCAAATTTTGCAACACGTAGGTAACCTTGAACAGGTAACCGTACAAAGCACCAAAGATGCCGCCAACAAATACTTAAGCGGCAAAAACTTTATCAAATTGATTTTACTGCCCGAGAAGAAATAATTATTTCTTGCTGATGGTAAAAGCGCCCTGTTGGTTTATCCGGCAGGGCGCTTTTTGTTGACTGAGAAAAACTTGCGAAGTTTTTGAAACTTCGCAAGTTTGGTTAGCTAATGCATATTGATATAAGCAGAAGCCGCCTCATGTGCTTTGTGCACCACAACGGCTACACATTTTTTAGTAACGTCATCTACCTCGAAGGATATGCCCTTATCGGCATCTGTATAAACCTGTACATTGTGGCCGTTGGCTTTATACCTGGTAACAGGTTTTAACGAATAATTTCTTTTAACAACATCTAAAGCAGCACCAACACCCAAATGACCGGCAGTTTTAAACCACGGCGATGTTACCAGTATTTTTTGGACACGGCTGATAGATTCATCTTTGCCACCCATGTTACGGTGCGAATAAATGCTGGTGCGGTAGCCTTTGGTATCGTGTTTGGCAAACCATACCATTAATGAGCTGCCCATGGCTGCATCCGAACTATCGGGCTTGCCTAATTGCTTTAAGGCCAGCTCCAGGTCCTGGTCAATCAGGATATGGCCTACTCCTTTTCCCGGCAAAATAAGTCGGTCGGTAGCAACGTTACTCATAGTTGAGGTATCTGACGTTATCAGCTTATCGGCTGCAGAATCGTCGACAATAGATTTATCGGTTAGTGTAGTATCAGCTGCCCCGGTTTTGGAGGTATCGGCAGTTGGTTGTTTTTGGGCTGGCTGGTTACAGGATAACAGGCCTGTTGCCAGCAATATGATCAGGCTATTTTTTATCATACTATAGCTAACAGGATTTATCACTAATTTGTTGGCGCGTATTTGTTGCACTGGCTAACTAAACGCAAATTAAATTGTTAGGCAAAAAATGAGTACAAAAGGCCGGCAGGTTATACAGCATTGGTACAAGCAAAAAAAATGGCAGCAATTCCCCTTTCAGCAGGAAATGGAAGCGGCCTACCTGGGCGGCTACTCCGGCTTGCTTAACGCACCTACGGGGAGCGGTAAAACATTTGCTTTGTTTTTGCCTTTCCTGGTCGATTTTATTAACAAGCACCCGGATAGTTACACCACGCAAAAAAACAATGGCTTGCTGATGCTATGGATAACCCCATTGCGTGCGCTCACCAACGATATCCGCAAAGCCATGCAGGAAGCCTGCGACGAAATGGGCCTGCCCTGGCACATAGCTACCCGCACGGGCGATACATCTGCAGCAGAAAAAGCCGCACTGAAACGGAAATTGCCCGAGGTGCTGCTTACCACCCCCGAAAGCCTGCACCTGATGCTGGCCCAAAAAGAGTACCCCAAATTATTCAGTAACCTGCAGGTTGTAGTGATTGACGAGTGGCACGAACTACTGGGCACCAAACGCGGTGTGCAGGTGGAGCTGGGGTTGTCTAAGTTGAAAGTTTTGGGTTCGGGGTTCGGGTTGCGAGGTTCGGGAATTGATAGCGTAAATATAACGCGAGGCGAAAGGCAACCCGAACCTGATAACCCGAGCCTCGAACCCGGCTCCCCTAGCCCCACTTCCCGAACCTCGCTCCGCATCTGGGGCATCAGCGCAACCATAGGTAACCTGGAGCAGGCGGCCGAGGTTTTGCTGGGCAATAATTTCCCGGCAGATCAGATCAGGATGGTGCGGGCCAACCTGGAGAAGAAACTGGATATCCAGTCCATCATCCCCGATAATGTGGAGAATTACTCATGGGCAGGCCATATTGGTTTAAAGCTGCTGCCGCAAGTGATGGAGATTGTGGCCAAAAGCAAAACCACGCTGATATTTACCAATACACGGTCGCAATCCGAGATCTGGTACCATGCTATTTTAGATAATTACCCGGAATATGCCGGCATTATGGCCATGCACCATGGCTCGTTAGATAACGAGCTGCGCAACTGGGTAGAGCAGGCCCTGCATGCCGAGGCCCTGAAACTGGTGGTGTGCACATCCAGCCTCGATCTTGGCGTCGATTTTAGGCCGGTTGATTGCGTGATACAGGTGGGCAGCCCCAAGGGCGTGGCCCGTTTTATGCAGCGCGCCGGGCGAAGCGGCCACCATCCGGGTGCGGTATCACGGGCGTATTTTGTGCCCACGCACTCGTTGGAATTGTTGGAAGGGGCCGCGCTTAAAGCCGCCATCAAACGCGGCATATTCGAAAGCCGCGACCCCATGCTGCTTACCATGGACGTGCTGATACAATACATGGTTACCTTGGCCGTATCCGACGGTTTTAGGGCCGATGACCTGTTTAACGAGGTAAAGGGCACTTACGCCTTTGCCGACCTTACCCGCAACGAATTTGGCCAGTTATTGGAGTTTATAACCACCGGCGGCAAAACACTGGCCCAATACGACGAGTTTTTAAAGGTAGAAATAGAGAACGGCCTGTACAAAGTAAACAGCCGCCGGGTAGCCATGCGGCACCGGCTAAGCATAGGCACCATCACCAGCGAGCTGAGCATCCGGGTAAAATGGCTGAGCGGCGGCAGCCTGGGCACTATCGAAGAATCCTTTGTATCCAAGCTTAAGCCGGGCAATACCTTCTGGTTTGCAGGCCGGAGCCTGGAGTTTATCCGGGTAAAGGAAATGACGGCCTTTGTCAAAAAATCCAACTCCACCAAGGGTTTAATACCCAGCTGGAACGGCGGGCGCATGCCCCTGTCGTCACAATTGGCTGCGGTGTTCAGGGATAAGCTGGACGAGGTGGCGCATGGCATCGAAAAAGATGTGGAGGTGCTTGCCCTCAAACCCTTGTTCAAATTGCAGCAGGAGTTATCGCACCTGCCCCAGAGCCACGAGTTTTTGATCGAGTCGTTTAAATCCCGCGAAGGGCACCACTTGTTGTTTTATCCTTTTGAAGGGCGGCTGGTACACGAGGGGATGGCATCATTGCTGGCCTTCAGGATCAGTAAGATCAGGAATGCCAGCTTCAGCATTGCCATGAACGATTATGGCTTCGAACTACTTACCGACGAGGACGTACCCATTGAGGACGTGCTGGAAGACGCCAGTTTTTTTTCGATAGATAACCTCATTGATGATATCCAGCACAGCCTTAATGCCAATGAAATGGCCCGCAGACGGTTCAGGGATATAGCGCATATTGGGGGGCTGGTATTTACAGGCTACCCCGGTCAGCAGGTTAAGAATAAGCATTTGCAGGCATCTACGTCCCTATTGTTCGAGGTGTTTACCGAGTACGAGCCGGATAACCTGCTGGTGCGCCAGGCATATAACGAGGCTTTGGCTTTCCAGCTGGAGGAGTTTAGGCTGCGTGCAGCTTTACAACGGATAGCCACCCAAACCATCATCCTGAAAACCATTGAGCGGCCTACGCCACTTGCCTTCCCGATAATGGTTGACAGCCTTGGCCGTGAAAAACTGACTACCGAAACTATGGAAGAACGTATTGCCAAAATGGCCCGCCGCTACGGCGCAGAAGGCGTTGGCGAAGTTGATGAAACCCGCAAAAACCGCAAGCCCGGCATCACCCGGAAGAAGGGATTTTAAAGTGCCTGTAAAACCTGCACTTTACAAATATCCACCTGTAGTTAATTAAACATGCCATGTAAATAAAAGCTGTTTAGCAGCGCGGTATATCATCGCATATTTTTTATATTTATAAGCAGTCAATCACCTCAAAAACCTATCGCCATGGCCTCAAAAATTAGCTTCAATACCGATAAAATACCGCGTTTAAATACGTTTATTCCACAGGCCGTAATAGCAGGAGGATTAATATACGTTTCGGGCATGGCGGGGCTTAATCCCGAAACCGGCAAACTGATCGACGATACTTTTGAAGGGCAGGCCCGGCAGGCTTTCACAAACATCCAAACCATATTGCAGGAAGCCGGCAGCAACATGGATAACATCGTAAAAACCACCATCTGGATGGTTAGCGGCCAGGACCCAACCTTTGCAGCCATCAATAAAATTTATGCCGAGTTCTTCCCCGAAAACCCGCCGGCACGCAGCGCCCCGCAGGTAATGCCTTTTCCGGGCGGCATCCTGGTTTCGGTGGAGTGTGTGGCGCTGGTGTAAGGGAGATTGCAGCACATCACGTTATAATTTGCAGCGCAAATATTTGGATTGTTTAAAAAGAATAAAAAACGGAGAACCTGGCCGATAACCGAATGGGAAATGTGCATCATGTACAATGCCCTAAACCAGTTGCCGGCCGGGTTTGCGCACCTGAAACAGCAACTTGAATACCCGCTGTTTACAGTAGCTTCTACCGGCAATAGCACATACGATCCTGATTATATATCATTCAGCTTCGACCCGGATATCTACCGCGATTTTGAAAACCGGCGCGTGCAAGATTATATGATCAGCAATATTAAAGTATCCAACATCGATAAAAGGATTTTTGATTATAGCATCCTGGTTGCTGCCGATGTGATTTGCGGCTATTCGTTAAAAGGCTACGATCAGTCGGTTATCGACCTGAATAGCGTTGATGCGAGCGCCTATACCAAAGTTTACTACCCCAATGCCGATTTTGATAAACTGGCCACCCTGTTAAACGCCGATAATATTAAAGAAATTAACCCCAGCGAAGTATACGAAGTAGTTTTAAACGGAAGCACCTATTACCACATTAAAGACCTGGAAGACGGCGATTTCATCGGCATCAGCACCGATAAAGTGATTTATACCATTACCCATGATCCGTTTGAGATTGTTCCGATGAATGAAAGTTTGAAAGAGCTATTTAATGACAATAAACTCGATCAATAAAGTTAAACAGGGCAATGCCTTCGGCCCGGGCTATCCGCTCATACGCGCACAAGCTTTAGGCGCAGGCCGGTACCCGCTGCTATCCCTATTGCTGAATTTTGTTTAAAAAAGAACCCCGCCGGAACCGTGAACAACTGAAATAATATTAACAACCCCTATACATTGAAAAATAAAACTATTCTATCCATCATTGTGCTATTCTTGCTTTTGCCGGGCTTTCATGTTTTGGCTGCAAAAAGCATTGGGCGTATTTTGGGCATCACAAAAACCGATACCTCCCGTAAGCCAAAGCTAAATCCGCGGCTTGAAGATGACCCCACACCCACGCTAAAAAGCATCTTGCACGATGAGCTCAAACACCATCATGAAATTACTAAGGTGGATACACTGTTTGTATTGAAACAGGGTGATACCCTGAAAGTTAAATTAAGGCACTATTGTACTTATGATGGTAAAATAAACCTGCCGCCCCGGTACTTACGCATGTACGGCCTCAAAAAGTTTAAAACGCATAACTTTATAACCGCGTTACTGGTAAAGCGGAACAGCAAGCTGATATTTAAAGGATTTATCAAAAAGGATGATTTTTTACACTTACTGGACGATAGCTTAAAAAAGTATGGTGTATTGTTATTCCCGAACGTCGAATTTGACCAGGACAACCTTAATATACAGTATAGCATATCGATACCCTTAACTGATGTTGGTAGGGGTTTTACTTTGACAATTAGCAAGCTGGGTGAAAAAACGGTGAGGGTAGATTGAGCGGTCGGTGTTATCATTGCACCAGCCAAGTTGTATTTTACGTATATTTCAGTGCCAGAACTATAATGCGGCGTTTCTGTGAGCTAAACGAACAGTGATGACGCGATCACAGTCTGAACTGACGGTACTTACATTAGCTGAAGATCAAAAACAAATAAGATGGAAGATATCGAAGATATATATGTAGCTATTGAATTTCCCAAAAGAAACGAAAGTATAGAGGCATTCACCCAAAACTACTTAAAAGGCTTTAAGGAGACTAACGGTTACTACGAATACCCACGTTTCAGAGGTGAAACCGAATTTGAAACGGACGATTACAAATTAATGTTATCATATATTTTGCAAAAGGAAAAGAGCAGATTCTGTTTTTATTTTGAAAATGAGGAAAATAGTGAAGCGCCCTTCGCGATGATGTTTTTTAACGAAGACGGATCGTTGTTTTTAGGCCTCGGGGTTCATGAACAGTTTGAGTCGAAATATGAACAGATGCTAAAAAACGATTTTAAATCATCGTTAATTATGTTTTGCTATAACGTCATGCCGCCAAATAATTTGGCCGAATTTAAATCGATAATAAAAGGTATATGACGATCATCCTTAGCTACAGTTGGGGTTTTGCTTCTATTTTAGTCAATCAAAATTCACCTATTCAGCCTGTGTTCGGTGTTATCACACCGACCCCTCAGGCTGAGTCAGCGGAAAAACTTGCGCATTGTCTTGCCATGGTAGTGGCAGAGCCGGTCATAGGCGTCTATCAATAGCCAGATCTAAACCAAAGCCCCAAAAATCAGATGCCGGTATACCACGACCATCCTGAAGTAATGTCGGGCCCCGGATCAGTGAATTTATCAGTCAACACAATGCGCTGCAAAAATTTAACGTTTTTGTAGCCCAGCTGCGTTTCTACCCTCAGGCGTAAGGGCGCGCCGTTACGCGCAGGTAGGTCTTCGCCGTTCATGGTATGGGCCAGGATGGTTTGCGGGTGAAATGCATCAAGCATATCAATGCTTTCGGCATAATTATCGAAGCCGTACAGGGCTACATAACGGGCGGTTTTTAAAATACCGGCATCTTTTAGTAGGGCGCTTAGCGGTACGCCTGTCCATTCGGCAATGGCGCTCCAGCCTTCCTCGCAGGTGTGCCGGGTTATTTGGGTTCGCTCGCCCAGTTTTTTGAGCTCATCTATTGAATACTTACGCGGTGTGGCCACGCAGCCTTCTACAACAAGTTCAAAATCTTTAAAATTATTGAGTTGCAGCTGCTGATAGGCTTTGCTGTAGGCTTTTTTGCTCGCCGGATCGGCGGGGTCGCCAATATCGGTTACCGGGAAGCTGGTTATCTCGCTTTTTTGATACTCCACAGCCAGGGCCCGCTGCGAAAGCAGGCCGCGCTGGGCAATGTAGGTTAAATCGTCGCCCATCCGCAAAATATTGCCGTAGGTGGGCGGTGCTTTTTTAAGGCAGCCCGAAAGCAAAAGCGCACCAGCAGAGGTAAGTCCTGTTAAAATAGCCTGGCGGCGGTTCATCAGTAGTTTTCTTTTCATAGCTACCTGCCAAAAGTTATTGCCCAAATATTTCGTTTAAACCCCGATCTGATCACCATAACCACGTGTACCAGCAAAAACAGCAACAGTAAAACTGCCGCAAAAAAGTGGATAGTGCGCGCCGATTGGTGGCCGAAGAATATTTTCAGCAAAAAGGGATAAGATGCTGTAATAGCCGGCGACATGGCAAAGCCGGTTAAAATAACCACCGGGAACAGTAAAAAGATAACTGATAGATAGGTAATCTTTTGCAATAGCCCATATTTGCCCGTGTAGTGCATGTGCCTGCGCAAATGTGCGGCAACATCGCGCCAAAGTAGTTTTAAACTAAATTCGCGGCGGCGCGGCAGCAGGTTGCGCCAAAAATGACCGCTGTAAAACCCAGCTATAAAATAAATAAGGCCGGTTAATACCATGAACCAGGCGGCCAAAAAGTGGGTACTGCGCCCCCAGCCGTTCTCATTAAAAATATCATAAGTGCGGGCGGCGGTAACCTGCTGCCCGGTTACGTGCTTAAACGGTATGCTTTTATCCCAGCCACCATGGTGGTAGTTGCGGCTTATCGGGAGCTCAAACAGTGCCGGGGTAAGGTCGTTACCTGCCTTGCCCCAGTAAAGCCTGGGATGCGACATCAGGATAACAAAACCGCTAACTGTAAGCGCCAGGAAACTTAGGGTGATGATAAAGTGCGCGCCTTTAACCCAGGGTTTGTGTGGTACAACTTCGATTTTAGTGCTTTGCGATAAGTTCATTCCTGCGGCGGTGATAACTACGTTTATATAAACAGAATAAATATAATGGTATTGGTTTAAAATATCAAGAAGCCAGGGCTTTGCCGCAGGGTAAATGCATATAATTGGGTTAACATAACTTAACACATTTCGAATATATTTATTATAAATATTTGATAATAAATGTTTTATATTTTATCATGGTTAACACTAAACTGATCGCCTTCGCTGCCTCCAGGCTTGTGTGCCCGCTGATAACGCTATGCTAAATAATACATATGCAACTCCGGAATGTTTAATTTCGTCCGGGAGTTTTTGTATTTTTAAACGGGGCATAAGAGTAATACGAAAGCATTAAGGTTAACAACAAACATTCTTGATTGTCCTAAAAGCATGGCGTGTACTTAGCACGCGGGCCACAAGTGAGGACACTTGCGGTAGCGTGGGGCTGGTTTTGTGACAAGGCTGAAAAAGAAATAAAACAGACATGCTATATTCTCTCAGGGAAAAATGTGCAGTAGCGTGAAAGTCGGTTTTGTATAAAATAAAGTCTGTTTGGAGTAATTCAGCATGGTAGACTTTATATAGTTTTGTTTTAATCAAATAGCCCGACTGACCAACATATGAGTTATTTGCAAAAGCCTTTATAAGCCAACCGATAAATAGACCACACTTTAAAAACAGCCGCGACCGGTATTGAAACGAAGCCTGTATTAATTGTGCAAGGTTTTTATGGATACCAGCCAGCTCAGTGTTTTCACAACCACGCCATGCGCCTAAATTTTTCATCGGAGTTTATATGACAATTTTTAACGCTAAGTTAACCAGTTCAACTATAAATAGGCGAAAAAGATGGCAGCGTTGGCCAATTATTTAAATAGTTCAAATTTTGAAACCAAAATGATATACAAACGAAAAATAACGATTAAGGTGACCGGCCTGTTGTTAATACTATTGAGCCATTCTTTTGCCGTAAAGAGCCAGCAGATGGGCGACGCAGAAAAAAAATCAATGGAGAAAGGAACGATCTACACTGCATTAAAGGGTGCAGGGCAAGGCGTATCCGGTCCGGGTTCCAATCTTCCGCCCGAAAAGATGCAATGGTGGGAAGATCAGAAATTTGGAATGTTCATACATTGGGGCTTATATGCAATTCCGGCCACAGGCGAATGGACCATGTTTAATCAAAAAATACCGGCTGAGGAATATGCCAGACTTGCCGGTCAGTTTGATCCGAAACACTTCAGCGCTGCGGAATGGGCAAGGGTAGCCAAAGAAGCCGGAATGAAATATATGGTAATGGTTTCCAGGCACCATGATGGTTTTGCGCTTTGGAACAGCCCGTCGAGTTACCGGCATTTTGATAGTTGGGAAACTGCCGCTCACCGCGATTTTGTAAAAGAGTACACCGATGCATGCCGTAAGGCGGGCCTCCATGTAGGGATCTATTACTCGCCGCTGGATTGGCGCTTTCCTGGTTATTTCGACCCTAAGGGACTTCCTGACAATGCCGCGCTGCTTAAGAAACAAACCTATGGGCAGGTAGAAGAGTTAATGAAAAATTATGGCAAAATAGATATTTTGTGGTACGATGGCGGCTGGTTGGCACATAAGGGTAGCGATGCGGATGCAGCCTGGTTTTGGGAACCCTTAAAACTTAATGCAATGGTACGTAGCTATAACCCGGATGTGGTTATTAACCCAAGATCGGGAATGGTTGGAGATTTCCAGACCGACGAAGGCGGCGCGGATGTTAAAGGGCCGATTATTCCTTTTCCATGGGAAAAATGCCTCAACCTCAATTCAACAAGCTGGGGGTATAATAGAGCTCAGCAACTGATGCCCTTGAAACAGATTATAGATATGCTTGTTAATACGGTTGACCGCGGGGGAAATATGTTATTAAATGTTGGACCAGACCCGGATGGTGTCATTCCTCCTACTCATGTGGAGCGTCTGAAAGAAGTGGGGCAGTGGTTAGCCAAAAATGGCGAAGGTATATATCAAACGCGTCCGGGGCCATTTCAACCCGTTGATGATTTTTATGGAGCTACGTACAGAGGTAATAATATATATATCCACCTGCTGAAAATTCCGGAGGGAACTGCTGTTATTAAATTACCACCAACCAGGCAGATTATTACAGCGTGTACGGTTCTGCATGGTGAAAAAGTTAAATTTCAACAGGACGCGACAGGCATCACCCTTGACCTGGCTACAATGCAATTAGATTCACTGGTAACCACCCTGGTATTAAAAACAAAAGACAGATAACAGCCACCAGCTCCCGCAAGCATTTTTCGCTGCCGTCTCCAGGCTTGTGCGCCCGTTGAGAGGTTAAACGCCTTGCTAAGTAATAAATATGCAACTCCCGGATGTAAGTTTCATCCGGGGGGGGTGGCGTTTTAAACAGGGCAAAAGAATAATACAAAAGCGCTAAGCTTAACAACCTATATTGTCGATTGTCCTAAAGGCATGGCATGTACCTGGCATGTGGGCGCACAAGCCAGGAAGCTTGCTGCAGCGCGGGCAACCTTTTTGTCTTTAAACTATGTGTTTTGCGACAAATTATTCTGATATTTGGATAGAAATAAAGTTGTTTAATTTATTATTTACCAAACCTTATCGTGAAAAAATACTTCCCACTTTTAATTGCGTTAGTTGCTATTGCACTGTTTAATGCGTGTTCGAAAAAACACGATCCCGTGCCGGTTGAATTAAAAACTATAAGCCTCGGCCGGGATACCCTGACTCTTGTTGCAGGACAAACTTATCAACTTAATTTAGCGGTTACACCTACAGATTATGATCAATCGCTGCTTCGTTTATCGTCGTCGGATACTACTGTTTTAACGGTGACTAACAAGGGCAAAATTGTTGCCATAAAAGCGGGTATTGCCATTGTTAAAGCTACCAATGATAAACAAACCATATCTGTAACATGCCTTGTGAATGTAGTTCCAAAAACCATTATAGATAGCTTAAAAGTGGGCTTGCTTGCATACTTTGCTTTTAATAACAGTGGTGTTGACTCATCCGGCAATGCCAACCATGGGATGGTTTACAATATTAGTTCGGTCCCAAACCGGTTTGGAACAGCAAATAGCGCTTATTATTTTAATGGCACAACAAGTTACATCAAGGTAAAAGATAATCAGTCGCTTAGATTGAACAATACCGATATTACCTTAAATAGCTGGGTCAAATTAGATGTTTATAATGCTTCTTATGGTGTCAATTTATTATCTAAACGTATTTCCGGAGTTGACAATGGATGGGCCTGGGGCATAACGGGCTATTCAATAGCCACTCAAGGCATCGTTACATATGGCCCGGGCGGCGGAAGCGCATTTGCCAGGGGTACAGCCATTATTGGTTTAAACCAATGGCACATGGTTACTACCGTGTATAATTTAACAAAACAACAAATAAGCATATATGTGGATGGTGCGTTAGACAATGTCACTTACGGCCTGCCTTCTCCTAATGCCAACATAACAACTGACTTGTATATCGGCAAGGACAATCCAGAAGTACCAACTAACGGCTATTATGTACAGGGAGCTTTAGACGAAATTCGAATCTATAAAAGGGCTCTTACATTGAATGAAATAAAAAAGCTATACAACCTGACATATTAAATTATTCGTTTAGCCAAATAAAGAAAGTGACTTCGTAAAAATGCCCCCTGTGACCGTAAGCCTTTTCCGCGCTGTTCAATTTCTCTGCCATCGAACGGCTATGCTTGTAGTTTGTAACTACTGTATTTCACGCGGCTGTAGCAAGAATTTTGCCAAGTAATGAATATGCAAAAACTCCCGGATGTTTAATTTCGCCCGGGAGTCTTTGTATACCGGCAGTTCGCGTTAAGGATTGCAGTGAAAAGCCCACAGCGTGTGCAGGACAGGGCGGCAAATGCAAAGCGAGGACTTGTAACGGAAAGCCTGACCGCCGCTTCTACCAGCGGGGAACGCTCTGTTAATTCAAAAGTCAAAAAGTTTGTTGCGGGTGGCTAGCAGGTGTGTTTTGGTCCAGCCTAAACATCAATTTTTTGAACCAACCAACACCAGCCCGCGCCCCATTACGGAGCGGTTAGGGTTTTCCTGGAAATTGGGTGCACGCTGAAATAGCCCAACGCGCCGCCGGTAATATTGCTAAGCGGGTTGGCCGGGGCGGCATTATTGCCATCGCCGGTAGCGCCGGTACTAAGGCTAAAAAAGTATTTGTACACGGCCGGGTCGATGCTTTGCATCTCGATGGTTACCTGGTTGCCGGGGCGGATGTCGCGGGCCGGGTCGTCATTATTGTTGTCGAAGTTAAGGCGGGTGTTTACTTCCTGGCCGTTGGTAAATTCATCGTTATCCAGGAGTACCGATTCTTCTTTGCGGTTGTTTACATATTGCACAAAGCGATAATAGTTTTTGGTAGCCACCGGGTCGTGGTATTTTACGGTTACAAATTTACGGATGCTGCCATCCTTGTTGTTGCCAAAGTCGCTTTTTACCAGGTAAATGCTATCCAGTGGTACCAATGCGGGCATGGCGCAGGTGGAGGTGAATGTTTTGCCCGCAACAAGCACATTCAGCTTATAAATATGGCCATAGGCCCCTGTCAGGGTGCTGTTTTTATAAATACCGCCGCCCGCTGCGGTAAGCGGGTAAACGGTATTATCGTCGGTAATGGTTACCTGTGCGCCATCAATACCTGCTATATCGTTATTATCGGTAAAGTTTTTGGTTTGGCTCAGGGTTACTTTGCATCCGCCGGTTTCGTTGGTGAGCACGCCTTCAACAACATATTGGGGTGTGGTATCTTTCAGTGTCAGGTTAATGGCCTTTTCGCACGAGCATAGCGCTATGGCAAACAGGGTGGGTATGATATATTTTATAGTGGTGTGCATACGGTTAAAATTTAAAGTTATAGGTGATGGAAGGCACAAAGGTGAATAGGGTAGTCCTCACGGCTTCAGTGCGGCTGGCATCGTCTTTATTATTGCGGAAATAAATGCGGTAGGCATTGTGGTTGCCCAGGGCATTGTACAGGCTAAAAGTTAAATCCGACTCAAATTTGCTGGTCTTTTTTAGCTGGCGGGTGGCGCCAAGATCAAGCCGGTTGTAGGCCGGCATCCTGTCGGCATTACGGCTGGTGTAGTAATAGTAATTGGCCCCATCTACCTGGTACTTGCCGTTGGGGAAAGTTACCGCATCGCCGGTGTAGTATATAAAATTGGCCGATAGGGTCCACTTTTCGGTAGCTTTGTACATGGCTACAATGGCCAGGTCGTGCGTACGGTCTTGCCGGGCGTTGTACCATTGGTTGTTGTTAATGCCATCAATCTGGCGTTCGGTTTTTGCCAGGGTATAGCTTATCCAGCCGGTTAAGCGGCCGGTTTTCTTTTTAAGCAGTACCTCGGCGCCATAAGCGCGTCCCTTGCCGTAAAGCAGCTGGGTTTCAATAGGCTGATTGGTAAAAATATTGGCGCCGTTACGGTAATCAACCTGGTTTTGCATTTTTTTATAATAAGTTTCAAAGGTGAACTCATATTTATGGTCGCCGAAATCGCGGTAATAGCCTACCGAAAACTGGTCGGCCAGTTCGGGTTTAATAATGTTGGTGCTGGCCACCCATTTATCTGTTGGCGAACCCGAGTTGGAATTGGATATAAGGTGCAAATTTTGCGCGTTACGTGCATACGATGCCTTTACCGAACTATAATCATTGAGCGAATAGGCTGCCGCGATGCGTGGCTCGGGGTTAACATAGGTTTTAACCGCCTGCCCCGTTGAATAGTGTTTTGTGCCCGTGATATTGCCATCGACATCAAGGGTATAATAATCGCCCTGCCCCAGGATGGTAAAGGCCGACAGGCGTACGCCATAAGTAAGACTAAAACGATCAGATGCTTTCCAGGTATTGGTAGCATATAACGAATTTTCGAGCGCGTACCTGTTTTGCAGGTTCTGCGATATAATACCCGAGTTGCCTGTCGACGATATTTCACCAGGCTTAATGGTATGATAAATGGCGTTAAAGCCAAAGCTGATGGTGTTTTTATCGCCGGCATAGTATTGCAGGTCTTCCTTCAGGTTAAGATCTCTTATTTGCGAATAGATCAGGAATTCGTTTACATCCTCCTTGATATTGATTTTGTAATCGTAATCGCTGTAGATAAGCGAGGTGTTTGAAAATAGCTGGCTGTTGAAAATGTGGTTCCAGCGGAGTGTGCCGGTGGTGTTTCCCCAGTTAATGCCTGCTATATCGCTTGCTTTCAATACATCTTTACCAAAGTATCCGGATAAAAAGATCCTGTCCCTATCGCCCAAAATATAATTGGCTTTGGCGTTGATATCATAAAAATACAGCTGACTTTTTTTGGCGATGGAATCTTTAGAGAAAGCCAGGAAAGCATCCGCATAAGTACGGCGGGCCGAGATCAAAAACGATGATTTGTTTTTTTGGATAGGGCCTTCCACATTAATGCGGGCGGCTATCAGCCCAACACCGCCGCTTACGCCAAACTTTTGATTGTTGCCCTCGTTCATTTTAATATCCAGCACGGATGATAGCCTGCCGCCGTATTGGGCAGGCATGTCGCCTTTATAAATGCTGATGTTTTTGATGGCGTCGGAGTTAAAGGTGGAGAAGAAACCCAGCAAATGCGATGCGTTGTAAACAGGTGCTTCATCCAGCAGTATCAGGTTTTGATCAGATGCGCCGCCACGCACATAAAAGCCGCCACTGCCTTCGCCGGCCGATTTGATGCCCGGCAACAGCTGTATGGTTTTGATGATGTCGCGTTCGCCCAGCAACACAGGGATATTTTTGGTTTCCTGTACGCTTAAATGTTCAACCCCCATTTGCGGGCTGGCCAAATCGCGGGTGCCGGGTGCTTTGGCACTGATGGTAACCTCCTGCAGGGCCTGTTCGTTATTATCCATGCTGATGTTAAGCTGCTGGTTGGCTGTAAGGTCTACCTGCACAAAAGTGCTTTTTTGACCAACAGCGCTGATGGCCAGCTGATGGCTGCCGGCCGGCAGGGTAATGGAGTAAAAGCCGTATTCGTTACTTGAAGTGCCCTGGCCGGCGTCGGGCACCCTGATGGTGGCGCCAATAATGGTTTCGCCGCTTTGTTTTGATTTAACGGTACCGCTTAGGGTGAATTTGCCGCCTGCCACGGCGGCCGGCAACTTTTTTATTTTAGCCGCATCATATTTAATCATGACGTCCTGGTCTAACACCGAAAAGCTGAAGGGGACCGATGCAAAAGCCTGTTTTAATACATCGCCTAAAGGCTGATTTTTGGCATCGATGCTGATTTTTGCGGGGCTTTGCGCGACGGTTTGGTTATAGGTAAACCTAACGCCGCAGGCGGCGGTTATTTTATCTAAGGCCTGTTTAACAGGTTCATTATTTATGCTGATGGTTACGGTTTTGTCCAGGGGGCTTTGCGCGTAAACCTGTTGACTTGCTATCAATAAAACGATGGCGCAAAGTAACGTTCGGAACAGGATAGGTATTTGCAGTACAGCGCAAATCAACATGGATAACCATGTGGGTTTGGTTTTATTCATTTTGTGTAGGTTTTTTAAATGTGGGTAAGCCGGTAAAAAGCTTCCCTAATTTGAGTTGATTTTCATGCCCGGCAATTAGCCGGGCTAAAGGTTAATGTTTAGCAATAATTTCCCGGATGTAATACTGGTTGCCCACTTTTTGCCAGCGGGTGTTGTCCATTACGGTACAAAGCACATCAAGCTCGGTGCCGATAAGGCGTGTGGTGTTTAAGTGCCCGTAGTATAAACTATTGGCTATGCGCGGGTCGACGTTTATTTGCACGCCATACTGCCGGGCCAGTTCATCGGCAACGGTTTGCATTGATGCGCCTTCAAAATCGTAATTGCCATTACGCTGAGTAAGAAATTTTTCGGCGTCGGGATAGTTTTCTTTCACCAGCAAGCCATCAGTTTTGTTGAATACCGCCCTTTGCCTGGCTGTCATGATTTGCCGCTGATTTTTGCCGCTTGCCGATGTGAGCACGCCCACCTTCCCGCTTACCACCGTAACTTCGGCCGTTTTTGCATCCTTATAAGCTCTTACGTTAAAGCTGGTACCCAGCACCACGGTTTTGATGGCACCGGATTGAATGATAAACGGATGATTGGCATCGTGCTTTACATCAAAAAATGCTTCGCCATCCAGTTTTACTAAACGCTGCGCACCCCTGAAATTATCCGGGTAGCTGATGCGGGTCGACGGGCTTAGCCACACCAGGGTTCCATCGGGCAAACTGATTTGCCGGTGCTGGCCCGCTTTGCTCAATAAATCCACCTGTTTTACCGGGTCGACAATATCCAGGATAGCGTTTTTGTAAAAGGCCGCAAAGGCAACCAATACCACTATAGCCGCTGCAGCAACCATGTTACGCCATAGGTTAATAATCTTACGCTTTGGTTGCACCGGCGCTTCCATTTGCGATGCAATACGATTAAAAATGCTATCCTTAAGTTCACTGGTTCCGGAGTGCCTGCTGCCCGTGAGCAGTACTTCTTCATCATTAAACCCCTGGTACCATTGCTCAAACCAGGCCATTTCCTCGGGAGTAATGGTTCCGTTTTCAAGCTTATGGGCAAGCTCTTTAATATCGTAGGCGTTGTTTTCCATCGTAAAATATATCTACCTTTTGTACATATAGTCAACGGCAGGGCCGGATACCCTTAGTGAGAAATGAAATTTATTTTGCGTGTGGATTAAGTTAAGAGAAATATGAGGGTTTTGATTTCGCGCTAAGATCGCTAAGGCGCTAAGAGAAAATAAGTAAACGCCCCTACTATCTTGCACGCGACATCTAAGAAATAAGTTCTTTTGATGCTGTTTCCCAATCCAACAACAGGTCGGGATTTGTATCAGATTTACTTTTTCTATCCTCAACCAAGTTTTGATATCCAAGGGGGATAGCCATATCGTCATTCCAAATCAACTTACTAAGTTCAAGTTTTTTGGAGGGAGACAATTGCTTCACAGCATCCATCAATTGTTTGAGTGATAGTTTTACAGTTATCATAACAACATCAAAGGTCATTGGCTTTAAGCGATGCTTCTATTTCAACCAAGGCTTCTTTTGCATTTTGAAGCTGAATCTTACCTTCCTGGTGTAATTTGATTTGTTCAAACGAAGCTTTAAGATTGTTGTAGACACGTAACTCAACTTTATTTAAAGGATGTTTAACCGGGGTAATGCCAAGTTCTCGTTCAAACTCTTTGTTACTGATGTCTACAGATGGCGTCGTCATATCCCGGGTATATTAGCTGTTTATCTAAGGTACTAATTTCTCGCTACAAAAACCGGTCTGCATTAAGCAATATGAAAGCCAGTACGGGTGCCGATACGGCCAGCGTTTCCCTTAATTCGCGCAGGGCTTTGCTCATGTGTGCTTCTACTGTTTTTTGCGATATGTTCAGTTCGGCGGCAATTTCGGCATAAGTTTTATTTTCGTCGCGGCTGAGCAGGAAAACAATACGACATTTTTCGGGGAGCTGGCTGACGGTTTTCTCTAACAGTTGCCGCAATTCTTTTTCATGCAGCCAGTCGGCAGTGCTGTCGGCAACCACCGGCGATGTGATGGTAAGTTCATCATGCTGCAATTGCCGGCGGTGTTGTTTGGCCAGGTGGTTAATTACTTTATATTTTACAGCAACAGAAAGATAGGTAGCCACCGTATGGGTTAGTTGTAGCGTCGCGCGGCGCTGCCAGATGCTTAAAAATACTTCCTGTACCACTTCCTCGGCCTCGTGTTCGTCGTCAAGGCGGTGCAGGGCAACGGCATAGGTTTTATCCCAGTAACGGTTGTACAGTTCGGTAAATGCACCGCGGTCATCCGTCCTGATCAAATCCAGGAGCTGCTGATCGGTATAGGGCTTAGTGAGGGTCAAAATGGGCATGTTTTACTCATAGGATGCCCCAATTTGTTATTGGGTGATGTATTGATAGGACGAAGTTAAACGGCTAAAGTTACACTAAACGCAAATAATGGTAATTTTATATGTGTTACCGCAAAGAAATGTTGGGGCCCTGGGTTTGATGTAGCGGCTTCACCAAATCAGCTCTATTTAAAAGTGTAACCGCCGGTATCCAATGAGCAATTTTTTAGGCACATAATTTTCAATTATCATTTCAATCCCAAACAAAACATATAATTCCTAACTTTAGGTTATATGCTGCCTTTACTCCTCTCCGAACAAATACGCCAGGCCGATGCTTTTACCATCGCCAATGAGCCGATAGCTTCTATAGATTTGATGGAACGAGCTTCGAAAGCGTTTGTAGGATGGTTTATCAACCATTTTCCGGATAAAAATGTAGGTATATCCTTTTATTGCGGCACCGGTAATAACGGCGGCGACGGACTGGCCATAGCCCGACTGCTTAAAGATCATCAATATAAAAGACTAAGCGTTAAAATAGCTTACTTCAGCGAACGGCAGACCGACGATTTTAAGGCTAACCTGCAAAGGTTAAAGCAAACCGGTGTTACTATCATTAACATAAACAAAAGCGCAGAGCTGCCACCAGACGACGGCATTATATTAATTGATGCTTTGCTTGGCACCGGGCTAAACAAACCGCTTAGCGGCGACTATGGACGCCTGGTAAATTACATCAATAACCTTGACAGAACAATAGTTGCGGTAGATGTGCCAACCGGCTTTTTTTCAGAACGCGAAATATTACCGAACGCAGTAGCTATAAAAGCCGACCTGGTGATTACTTTTCAACAGCCTAAAATCAGTTTCCTGCTGCCCGAATCGGCACCTTACATCATTTGCTGGGAAGCCGTAAATATTGGCATTAATGAAAGTTTTGTGCAATCGCTAAACTCCGCATACCAGTTTATTGAAGAGAAAGACATTCGCAAAATATTGAAAGCCCGCCGCCCTTTTAGTAACAAAGGCACTTACGGGCACGCGCTGATTATAGCCGGGCAGGAAAAAACCATGGGAGCGGCCTTGCTTAGCGCATCGGCCGCGGCACATGCGGGCGCTGGTTTAACAACGGCCTGTGTACCCGCAAGCGGCCTGACTGCTTTAAATAGCTACCTGCCCGAAATTATGGTGATTGTACGTAATGAAAATGAATTGCCGGAGATTGAATGGGAGAAATTTAACGCCGCAGCCATTGGGCCTGGTTTGGGCAAGCACGATGATGCCGTAAAACTGTTAGCGGCCCTCATAAAAAACTATAAAAAACCATTAGTTATTGATGCCGATGCCCTTAATTTATTAGCCCAGGATAAAGAATTGCTAAAAAAATTGCCCGCAGGTAGCATTTTAACGCCCCACATGAAGGAGTTTGACCGCCTGTTCGGCCCGCATACAAGTTGGTGGAAAAGGCTTGAAACCGGACTGGAAGAAGCCCGGCAGCTAAATATTTATATTGTATTAAAGAACGACTATACTATAACTATAACACCCGGGGGCAAATGTTATTTTAACCCCACAGGCAACGCTGCTATGGCATCAGGAGGCATGGGCGACGTACTTACCGGGGTAATTACAGCTATGCTGGCTCAAAAATATACACCTTTAGAAGCCTGTTTGGCAGGGATTTATATACATGGAAAGGCCGGGGACGAACTTGCCTTACCAAGCCGGCTTAATGTAGTGTTGCCAGGCAAAATCATTTCTCAATTGCCGGTTACCATGGCAAAGTTGATGGCATAAAAAAAGGATGCAAGTATCATACATCCTTTTTTATTAACTATTAACTGATCTTATAAAGAACTAAATACTCATGTTTATGAGTTAGATCTATCACTTTCATTTTCGTTACTTCACAGGCTCTGTTTAATCTAACTGGTTATAAGACGTCGGTGACATCCTAATAGTTACAAAAAAACGAATAAATGGTTTGGCTTATTGTTAAATAAGTATTAAATATTTTGCAAACCGGGTATTAGCTTAACAAATACGCCTCAAATTACCTCAAAATGACAATTATTGGATATAAAAAGCCAGCAACATCCCGTGTTAGCTGCTTTAAATTATAATTATTAGGGAAGGACTGCGTGTTTTTTTTTAAAATTTGCCAATAACCATCATCTGATCCATAGTTGGGTTAACACTGCCGCCACGCGGTTCAAGTGTTACCGCAAATGCATCTGCCGAGGCCAGCGACCTCATCTCTTTAATATTGGTTAGGGTATCACCCGAATCAAAAACGCCCAGGTCAACCGGCTTACCGCCTACCAGGGCCCAAAGCTGGTATTGATGTGCTTTATCATTCACTGGCATTTTCATATTGGCCAGATCGATAACAACTTTTTTATGTACCGGGCTAAACGCAACAGTTAATACCGACTCCGGCGTTTTGGCTGTGCCCTTTAATCTTAGCAGTTTGTAGGTGGTATCGCGGTAAACCGTCAATTCTCCATCCATTAGCTTAACCTGGTTGGCAAAATGCTGTTTGTCGGCCTGTAGTGCAACCAGTTGCTCATTTGAGGCCTGCAGCTTGCTGTAAACATTTACCAATGCAATGGTACTTGCTACCAACAGCGCCAGGCTGGCCGCGAAAGCATATTTGTAAAAACCACTTTCCTTTTTTTGAACAGGCAGGGTTACAATATTATCTTCATTATCTTCATCCTCATCATCGGTCTCATTGTCCTTTTGCGGATGTGCTTTACTGAAATTCCTGTCATCGCCTAAGTTGGTGAGCAGGCTGCCTAAAACCCGGCTGCGTAAATTTTCTGATGGTTCAACAGCGTTTTCCTTTGCATATAATTCCATCGAGCGCTCAATTCCATCCAGCTCGGCTTTTATCTCCGGATGTTTTGAAGCCATCTCTTCCACCTGGCGCTTCTCGTCGGGGGTTACATCCCCCAAAACGTAAAGTTCCAGTATCCCTGTCTCTATATATGCTTTTAAATCTTCCACTTTCAATTAAAATGTTTTCTGAGTTCCTGTATACCCATTCTCAGCCTTGTTTTAATAGTACCCAGCGGAATACCCAGCTCTTCGGCTGCCTCCACGTGTGTGTACCCTTTAAAATAAACCAAGTCGATAATTGATTTCTGTTCAGGCTTCAAAGTCTGAACTAAATCTTTAACCCCCATTAACTCAGGCTTGTAAGCAGTGCTCCTTTGTTCGTCAATAAAAGTTACGTTATTTTCAATCTCCTGGTTTTTGTTTTGGTTTTTAAAATCTTTTGATCTGATTTTGTCAATTGCCAGGTTACGGGCAATGTTAACCATCCAGGTAAATAAACGGCCTTTTTCGGCGCTGTAACTGGAAAAGGAATGCCAGATTTTTACGAAAGTTTCCTGCAAAATATCTTCAGCTACGGCGGTATCAACAACAATGCGGGATATTACACCATATAACGACGATGAGTACATGTCATAAAGCGCCTCGACAGCAATTTTTTCATGCTTCCTCAATGCAAGCACCAACTCATCTTCCGAAAGCGATATTTTATGTTTCTTACTCAACGAGGTGAATATATAAAGGAATTGTTATAATTCAAATAAGTGTTTTTCGGCATGGTAAGATGATCTTACCAGCGGGCCGCTTTCTACATATTTAAAACCTTTTTCCAGGCCAATTTGTTTTAACCGGGCAAACTGATCCGGGTGAATCCAATCCAAAACAGGGTGGTGGTTACGGGTTGGCTGCAGGTACTGCCCCAGGGTTAATATGTGCACACCTGCCATCAACAAATCATCCATCGCCTCCAGCAAATCGTCCTCAGTTTCGCCCAGGCCAAGCATTATGCCCGATTTGGTACGCAAACCGGCGGCTGATACATGTTTCAATGCTTCCAAACTACGGTCGTATTTAGCCTGGATACGCACTTCCTTAGTCAGGCGCCTTACAGTTTCCAGGTTGTGGGATACTACCTCGGGGCGGGTTTCCAGTACGCGGGCAAGGTTATCCCAGTTACCACGAAAATCGGGCAGTAAGGTTTCCAAAGTAGTTTCAGGGCTTTCGCGGCGGATGGCATTGATAGTTTCGGCCCAGATGATGGAGCCACCATCTTTAAGGTCGTCCCTATCTACAGAGGTTATAACGCAATGTTTTACCTGCATTAATTTAACCGAAGTAGCTACGCGGTTTGGCTCATCAACATCAACAGCCAGCGGCCTGCCGGTTGCTACGGCACAAAATGAACATGAGCGGGTACAAATATTGCCAAGTATCATAAAGGTGGCCGTACCGGCACCCCAGCACTCGCCCATGTTAGGGCAGTTACCACTTTCGCAAATAGTATGTAGTTTGTGCTCGTCAACCAGGCCGCGCACGTGAGCGTATTCTTTTCCGATGGGGAGCTTCACCCTAAGCCAATCGGGCTTACGTTGGATCTGGCTCGCTGCAGGAACTACCGGCAATTCAATCATGGTGCAAATGTAGTTAAAAACCACTTAACCAATCACAAGGTTGCGTGCAGGTTGTAAGAATTATTACAGAATACTGATGTGCAAATAAGTTATGCAGAGTGGCCGTGCTATTACGCTTATTTCCCGGGGGGGATTAGTTGAAATGCAGCCCCGGGGATACTGCCAATTAATTAGGAGAAGTAAGGCTTTTCGTACCAGCGTTTAGAACCGGTACGAAAAAGCTTACATATATCAAGTTATTCGTTAATTGCTTTTACACCGGGCAGCTCTTTACCTTCCATATATTCAAGCAGTGCGCCACCACCTGTAGATACGTAGCTAACCTCGTCGGTAAGGTTAAATTTAGCAACTGCCGCTGCAGAATCGCCACCTCCTATTAAGGAAAATGCGCCATTTTCGGTTGCTTTAACTACGGCTTCGGCAATAGCCTTGGTACCTACCAAAAATGTTTCCATTTCAAAAACCCCCATCGGGCCGTTCCATAAAATGGTTTTTGATTCTTCAACTACCTTGCTGAATATTTTTACGGTTTCGGGGCCGATATCCAATCCCATCCAGTTATCTGGAATTTCGCCGGTTTTGGCCACACCTGTTTTAGCTTCATTTGAAAAAGCATCGGCAATAACGTTATCTACCGGTAAGTAAAGGTTTACACCTTTATCTTTAGCTTTTTGCCTCAGGCTTATTGCAAGGTCAAGTTTATCAGCTTCTACCAATGATGTGCCAATATTGCCGCCATCTGCCTTGGCAAAAGTATAAGCCATACCGCCACCAATAATCAGGTTATCTACTTTATCCAACAATTTTTCTATCAATTGAATCTTATCAGAAACCTTAGATCCGCCCATGATAGCTGTAAAAGGTTTGGTAGCGCCGTTCAATATTTTTTCGGCGTTAGCCAATTCGCCGGCCATCAGATAACCGAAATATTTGGCATCAGGAAAAAACTGCGCGATGATTGATGTTGAGGCATGCGCACGGTGAGCGGTGCCAAAAGCATCGTTCACATATATATCGCCTAATTTTGAAAGCTTTTCGGCAAAGGCAACGTCGCCTTTTTCTTCTTCTTTATAAAAACGAAGATTTTCCAATAAAAGCACCTCGCCGTTACCTAAGTTTTTTGACTTTTCAACCGCTTCTTCGCCAATGCAGTCGTTAGCAAACTGCACTTGCTGGCCCAACAAATCTGAAAGATGAGTAACTACGTGTATCAAAGAATCTTTTTCATTAGGGCCATCTTTCGGCCTGCCCAGGTGCGACATCAGGATAACCCTGCCGCCATCTTTCAAAATCTTTTTTATAGTAGGCAACGCAGCCGTCATCCGGTTATCGTCGGTAATGGTGTAATCTTTATCCAAAGGCACGTTAAAATCAACCCTGATAAGGGCTTTTTTGCCTGCAAAACTAATTTGATCTACGGTTTTCATATAAAATATGGGTCGTTTAATGGTAAGGCGCGCAAATTCAGCATTTTATTCTTAATTCTTAACTAAAAAAGTAAAAAGCTGTTCTAATTTGCCCAATATTTCATATTAACTTAACATACATCACAAAATGCGGCCCTATTCCCGGTACTTCAAACTCGGCCGAAACAACCTCAAAACCAGCGTTGAGATAAAATGGAACAGCTTTTTTGCGGGCATTGCACCAAACATAATTTACCTTTTGGCCGCGCAGATAGGTAAGCGCAAAATTCACCAGCCGGTTGCCCAGCCCCCGCCCTCTATATTGGGGGATAGTAGCCATTCCGCGTAACTGGTAGCCAGTGCCCCTAAATTCGCCATAGTTTTGTGGGTGAAAAGATGCGATGCAAGCCAATTCATCATTTTTGTAGTACCCTAAATGAAAAGCCGCTGCTATTACATCTGTCGGGAAACGGCATTCATCAGGGGTAAGCCGCCCCTCGCGCAATACTTCGTTCCTAATGGGTAGTAATGCTTCAACCTCAATAAATTTTATCATTCTTAAAACTAGTATTAAAAGTGCAAACCTGTGTTTTGTAAAGCGTTAAGCTAATAAAACACAACTGCAGGTGGCATATCAAGGCACTTTAGATTATGATTTTTTAAAATGGGCTATTTTTTCAACCAGGTCGGCAAGGCGGCTGCTGTAACCCATTTCATTATCGTACCAGCCAACAACCTTTACCAGCCCGCCAACTATTGATGTAAGCTGGGCATCAAAAATACAGCTGTGCGGGTTATCTAAAATATCGGTAGATACTATTGGATCTTCTGTATATTCCAGTACGTTTTTCATATCCCCGTAAGCCGCCTGTTTAAATGCCAGGTTAATTTCGCTTATAGTTGGCTGCTTTTTTAAGCTGCAGGTAAAATCGGTTAACGAACCATTGAGCACCGGCACCCTGATACCCGCGCCCCCTAAACGGCCGGTTAAATGCGGAAATATGGCAGTTATAGCTTTGGCGGCACCTGTGGTAGTTGGAATAATGGAGGCCGATGCCGCACGGGCCCGCCTCAAATCTTTATGCGGCGCATCATGTAAATTCTGATCGCCGGTCATCGAGTGTACAGTAGTAATATAACCGTCAATAATACCCCAGTTTTCATCAAGAATTTTTACCATTGCCGCAACATTATTGGTTGTGCAAGAAGCATTTGATAATATGGGCGATGATAAATCAACCTGCCCGTCATTAACGGCCAGCACCACTGTTGGCACACTTTTATCTGTTGCCGGCGCCGAGATGATTACTTGCTTTGCACCGGCGGTTAAATGCATTTGCGCACCTTCCCTTGACGTAAATTTACCGGTCGATTCGATCACGAGGTCTATATCCAGGTTTTGCCATGGCAATGCCAAAGGGTTGCTTTCGGCCAAAACCTTTATTGCTTTACCATCAATATAAAGATTACCGGCATCAAAATTTACCTTGCCTTTATAACCGCGATGAACTGAATCATATTTAAATAAGTGGGCAAGGGTTTGGGTATCGGTAAGGTCATTAATAGCCATTACCTCGATACCTGGCCGGTTTAGGATATTTCGCAAAAATATGCGCCCAATACGGCCAAAACCATTTATAGCTATCTTCATCTTCTTTTGTGTTTTTTTTATGGAGAGCGCAAAGTTAATGAAGATGAACGGGTATTTACAACGACACTGATTTAGTGACGTTGTAAATACTTTAGTTGTAAATACTTTACAAAAGATGGCAAAATAAACAAATGGGATTAAGCGAAAAAATTACGGAGAGCAACTCGCTCACGTTCTTTTGAGCGCAGGCTAAATGTAATAATCCAGTTAGTTATTATCGAAATAAACAGGATGAACACGATGAGCAACGAATTACTCAAGCCATCAAACATAAACACCATCCCTATTGATAATAAATTTATTATTGATAAGCACAGGGTTGTTTGCAGGTGATTAAGTCCTAACCTCAAAATACGGTGATGAACATGGTTCCTGTCGGCCTCAAAAGGCGATTTACCGCTTACTATTCTCAAGACAAACACCCTTAAAGTATCAAATACCGGGCCTATCAATATGGCTATGGCCAATGCGGGTGCATGGCTGATAGCCGGGATGTTTTTATGCTCAATTTTTGTTACCTCGATAAACTTAACAACCATCACTGCCGATATTAAGCCAATAAGCAACGCGCCTGTATCGCCCATGAATATTTTGGCAGGCGTAATATTGAATTTTAAAAACCCGATAACAGCACCCACCATTGCCAGCGAAACGGCGGCAAGCTCATATTGCCTGATATACATAAATAAAAACGCAAATGCGCCGTTTACAATAATGCCGGTAGTAGCGGCCAAACCATCTATCCCGTCAATTAAATTGAAAGAATTTACGATAAGCATAATAAGCAATACAGATAATGCAGCGCTTGGCAGGTAGGGCAACAGCGTAATGCCAAATACACCATACATACTGGTAATACGGATATCGCCCAGCAACACCAATATTAACGCAACTACAAACTGGATTAAAAACTTGGTGCTTGAATTAACGCCGGAAAGATCGTCCTTTAATCCCATTGCAAAAAGTATGATACACGAAATAAGCACATAACTGAGCGGGAGTGCTTTATCAATTATGCTAAATAACAGTGTAGTAATGGTAAAGCTTACAAAAATGGCCACACCGCCCAAACGCGGAATGCCATGGTCATGTTGTTTCCTGAAATGGCCAACGTCATCATACAAGTGCCTTGAACGCGCAACATGTAATATAGATGGGATACATAGCAGTGTAATTAATGCTGAAAATACTACTATTAAAATATTGTAAATTAAATGAGACGAATGTAAAAGTTCAAGCATTGTGTGGGGGTATTAAGATCAATTCGTTTTATTGTTAAGCCGTTATACGCAAGCGTTTAATAAAAGTTTAATTTCAAATTAAAAATATTGATAAATTTTCCGCAATGGTTTTAATACAAGTGCCAGCACAGGAACCATGATGTTATTTTGGCGCATCGCCTTTAAATCAAAGCTCCAGGCCTTAACCCTGTTTATTAAACTGCTGTTGCTAACTCCGCCACCCTGCATAATTACCATTACTTTATTTAAATAAAAGTTCCTGATTTTATACTGGTGCATAAACCTCAGCATTAACTCGTAATCGGCGGCAGAACCGTATTGAAGACTGTAAAAACCCAATTTTTGAAACAATTCCCGTTTGCAGTAAAAGGTGGGATGCGGCGGCATAAAGCCCAGGTTAAAGGAATTGACCCCGCATTGCTTAGAATTCCATTTGCGTTTAACCTGGCCGGCAAGGTTTACAATCAGCAAGTTGCCATATACAGCCTCGGCGCTATTTTCAATAAATTCCTTAACTACTGCCGATAAAACATCAGCACCGGCCAAACTATCATCGGCATTCAGCGTCCCTATAATTTGGCCGGTAGCCAACTTAATGCCTTTATTCATGGCATCATATATTCCCTTATCAGGCTCGGAAACCAAATGGCTGATTGATGAACGGTACCGATTGATGATTGGAAGGGTGTTATCTGTTGATCCGCCATCGATGATTATGTGTTCGATATCGGGATGTTTTTGGCTGATAACAGATTCGATACATCTGGCAATTGTATCCTGGGCATTATAAACAACTGTAATTAACGATACCTTCAAACCCTGAAAATTGAAAAAATACACCGCACTAATACCCGCAAATTATGTATTTTTGAAAATATTGCAAAATTATAAACACATTAAGCATAAGTTATCGTCCCTATGCGTATAATAATCTACTTTTTTTCCTTCTTTTTAATAACTCTTGTTTTAACCTCATGTTCGGGTAAACAATACCAAATACTTTTTGAACAAAAAGCAACTAATATTAATCCTGATACATCACAAAGGAGCAATGGTGATTTGACCAGCTACCATATAAAGCCCCAGGATTTACTGCAGATACGAAACCTGCAAAATATCAAATATGTTGTTGATGAAAGTCCGTCGGCTTCGGGCACCGGTGGTGGCGGAGTTGCCGGTACAGGACAGGTTTACCAGGTAGAAGAAGATGGCACCATAGCGCTGCCTGTTATTGGGCATATACTTGTATCGGGACTTACACGTGTACAGGCAGCAAAACTTATTGAGGACCTTTACCGTAAAAACCTACTTAAAGATCCCATAATTGAATTAAAGATTACAAATTTAAAAGTGACGCTACTTGGAGAATTTAAAGGACAGGGAAACTTTCCTTTAGTAAAAGACAGGACTACATTAGTTGAAATGATTGGACAGGCCGGAGGCCTGTCAGATAAGGCAAACGAAACAAACATAAAAATTATACGCGGCGATCAAAAAAACCCGCAGGTAACCTATATTAATCTGAGGGACATACAATCCATAAACGATCCGAGGGCCATACTTCAAAACGGTGATATTGTTTATGCATCGCCCAACAAACGTTCCATACGTAACGATAATTTACAAAACATATCAACTCTTGTACAGCCCATATTACTTTTATTTAATACGGCCTTATTAGTTTTATCGCTTTCACGTCGCTAATGGAAGAGACAGAAAAATTTCAACGAAAACTACCCAATCAAGAAATTGATTATTTTAAGTTAGGTAAAATATTATTGAGCCGATGGTACTGGATAGCAACATCTGTAGGTATTGCCGTAGTCATTTCATATGCTTATTTGTGGTATACACCAAAAACATATGCAACATCCGGTACGCTTAAAATAGAAGAAAAAAAATCTGAGGTATCTGACCTGATAACTGTTATGGCAGTACCCGAGCGCGGTCCCTCAAAAATACAAAGCATCACATCGGTGCTGCAAAGCCGCAACGTTATACTTAGCGCTATTAAGGATATGGATTACCGGGTAAGTTTTTACCTCTCGGGCCGCGTGCGTACTACAGAAACCTATCCATCAAAACCATTAAACATTCAGTTAATAAAATTTGACAGCTTAAATTTTTTTCATGAACAAATTAGCTATAGGCCAATTGACAGGCAAACGTTTAGCCTAAGCTATAAAGCGGGCGATAAAGAAATAAAAAATAATTACAGGTATAACAGCCCTGTAACCATTGGCAATACCAGTTTCAATATAAAATACCCCGGAGCCATTGATAATAGCACCATTTACCTTTTTAATTTCAACATCCCCGAAGATTATATAGGCAGGGTACAGGGTGGCCTAAGGGCCGGAGAAACAGGAAAAAATACCAATATCATCTCCATCCAGGAAACCGACTCGAACCCACAGTTTGCGGCCGATGTGCTTAACAATATCATGAAAGAATACGTGATATTCGACCGTAACCAAAAAGCACAATCGGCCTCGCAAATGATCGATTTTATCGATAGTCAGCTATCATTCTTATCAAATGAGGTAAAAGGGTCCGAAAGCTCAATAGAAAAATATAAAAATAAAAACAAGATACTTGATGTAAACTCGGCATCAGCCACATCGGCATCAAAAGCCGCCGAGATTGAATCGAACAGATCGTTGCTAAAAATCCAGCTTATTTCGCTCGATCAGCTCAAAGATCAAATTACCAAAGAAAAAGATAACGTCACATTAAACTTCAGCGCCGGCGGAACTGATTTACCTGCGCTAAACGCCCTGATTACTAAGTTAGATGGGCTGATATCTGAAAGATCGGGTCTATTAAAAACATTTACCCCCAACTCGCAACCTTTACAAGAGGTTAACCAACAAATTTTACAAACCAAGCTTACCGCGTTAAATAACATAAAAGGTATTCGCAGCAGCATCGAAAAAAATATGGCTTATTTAGATAGCCAGCTATCGCAGGTAAACCAAACAATAATGGCCTTACCCGCTGCCCAGCGCGACCTGGTGAGCTTGCAACGCGACTTCGAAATTAACGATAAAGTATACTCTTTCTTGTCCGAAAAAAAGCTGGAGGCGCAAATAAGTCGCGCTGGGATATTGCCGGGCGCTACGGTAATTGAATTTGCCCAACCCAACTTTAACGCGGTATCGCCAAATGAGCATGATATCCACCGGTCGGCAATTATTTTTGGCCTGGCTATTGGTCTGGGGCTTATTATTTTAATACGCGTGCTAAACCCTTATATTTATGATAAGGAGACTATCGAAAGCCTTACGGCCATACCTATCCTGGGTATTATAAGAAAATACCCCGACATAATTGACGAAAACAGCAAGCAGGTTTTGGCGTTGAGCAAACCACGGTCTATTTTCGCCGAGTCAGTACGTTCGGTACGCACAAATCTTAGTTTCCTTGCCTCAGAAAAATTGAGTAAAGTAATTTGTATTACATCCGAAGTTGCCGGTGAAGGCAAATCGTTTGTAGCTGTAAATTTATCGAGCACCTTATCGCTTATTGATAAAAAAGTAGTACTTATAGGCGCAGATTTAAGACGCTCAAAACTACATAAAACCTTCCATGTACCTAATGACCTGGGATTAAGCAATTACCTTGCCCATCAAAACGAGATGGAAGACATTATACTACATTCTGACCAACAGAACCTCGATTTTATAGTTTCGGGACCAGTGCCCCCTAACCCATCTGAATTATTACATAGTGACAGGATGCAGGCTTTGATAAACCAGCTAAAATTAAAATATGATATCGTAATGATTGATACCGCTCCTATAGGCCTGGTATCTGACGCTATTCCGTTGATCAGGATTAGTGATATTAATGTTTTTGTAATCCGATCGGGCAAGTCAAAATTTTATGCGGCCAGTGTTCCGCAGCGGATTGCCCAGGAATATCATCTTGATAATACAGTAATAGTGCTCAACGCTTTTGAAGAGGACCTTTTGCATTCAAGATATTACACTACCAAATTCAGTGGCGATAGCGCCGGAGCCCGGTATTACTATTATTCAGATTATAGCGGCTATTCAGGATCAGGATATTACCTGGAAGACGACAAAAATAAATGGTGGGACATACGGCGATGGTTTAAATAAAATTTGCATACTTATATAGAGAATGGATTTAAATGCACGCTCAACAAAAAACTGGTATCCGGTTTATACTCAGCCACGTGCCGAAAAAAAAGCATACCAGGCACTAACCGGTAAAGGGTTTGAAGCTTACCTTCCCTTGCACCGCCAGTTAAAACAATGGAGCGACCGCAAAAAATGGGTTGAAGAACCCTTCATTAAATCGTACATATTTGTTAACATTGCCCAACATGAGCAGGCTGATATATTGATGACAAAAGGTATATCAAGATTTTTATATTTCATGGGAAAGCCCGCCTCAATGCCCGATCGCCAGATAACAGAGTTAAAGTTATTAATGGCCAGCCCCTATGAATTAGAGGTAACCGAACAGGACCTGCAACCCGGGGAAAAAATCATGATAAAAGGCGGGCCGTTAAAAGGGATGACCGGTGAAATAATATCACAACGATCACAAAAGCAATTGATATTGAGGCTTGAAAGTATTGGATGCTCCATAATAGTACATGTTGCTGCCTCATACATTGAAAGATTTTAACTGAATTTTACTTTATTTTAAATAAAAGTTAAATTGAACCCATTTCGGGTCGACAACATAATAAACAGCAGCTAAATAAAAACACAACAGGCTGTTTAATAATAAGTTACAAATAATACATGTGACTTACCGGGCGAAGCTATGAACAGACTTAACTAAAAATGTGCCGGATAACAGGTGTAATTAACAATCGCTTACAGCCTCAACTAATCAAAGAACAAGTTAAGGCCATGTGCCAGGCATTGAAGCACGGCGGTCCTGATGATGAGGGCGTGTTTTTCGACGAAAAAAACAGCCTTGCTTTTGGGCACCGCAGGCTATCAATCATTGATTTGAGCATAAACGGGCACCAGCCAATGGCCGATCCCGGGCAAAAAACGTGGATAACTTTTAACGGCGAAATCTATAATTACCTGGAAATCAGAAACGAGCTTTTAACCCTTGGTGCACAATTCACCTCGGTTACCGATACCGAAGTTATCATAGCCGCATACATGCAATGGGGCACCGAAGCCTTCTGCAAGTTTAGGGGCATGTTTGCTTTTGCATTGTTTGATAGCATTAAAAAACTCACCTACCTGGTACGTGATACCGCGGGCGTAAAGCCCTTGTATTATTTTGCCCAGGCCGGCCAGTTAAGCTTCGCATCTGAAACAAGGGCTTTTATTGCTGCCGGTATAACTAATAGTAACGATGCTTCATGGCCGATACGTTTTTTGGCTTTTGGACATATACCGGAACCTTATACTACGTTAAAAAACGTATTCAGCCTTGCCAAAGGCCATTATTTATGCTGGGACCATACATCGTCTACCTATTTTATAGCTGCCTACAAAATAACAGGAGGATACAACAATCAGATAACAGATGCTGATGAAGCGCGGCACCTTATTAAACAAGCTTTGATAAACGGAGTAGGACGCCAGCTAATAGCCGATGCCCCGTTAGGGGTATTTTTAAGCGGCGGTACCGATTCGAGCCTGATTACGTTACTGGCCGATAAGCAAAAAAAAGAACAGCTTAAAACTATATCCATTTTTTTTAATGAAAAAAGCTATGACGAGCAGGCGTATCAGCGCCTGGTACTTGATAAACTAAGTGGCCAAAACTTCTCGCATTTAGTAAGGCAACAGGATTTTGAAACCCACCTGCCGCAAATTATCAGCGCCATGGATATGCCGACCACTGATGGCATCAACAGTTGGTTTATCAGCAAATACGCGCACGAGGATGGCTTAAAAGCAGTATTGTCTGGCATAGGCGCCGATGAATACTTTGGCGGTTACCCCTCATTTACCCGGATCGGATATCTAAAATATTTAAAAAAAATCCCTCCTTTCCTGTTCTCGGCCGTTCAGGAATTATTGCCCGATCCGTACAAAAAGCTTACTTTTTTGGCAAATGACAACCCGATAGCCGATTATCTTTTATTGCGCGGATTATTTTCAACGGGCGATATTGCGCGGATGCTTGACATTGGCGACAGAGAGGTAAAAGAAGTACTTTTTGACAGTCAGGAAGTGCAAAAAGGTGTTTACGACGCAGAACAAGCTTCATGGTTTGAGGCAAACCTTTATATGAAAAATCAGTTATTAAGGGACACCGATGTAATGAGTATGAACCATGGCCTGGAAGTAAGGGTACCATTTTTAGATGAAGATTTCACAACCCTGGCCGAACGCATTTCGCCCGCAATACGTTTTAACCCGCTACAACCCAAAAAAGTACTTATTGACAGTTTTAACGACCTGTTGCCACAGGCTGTCTGGAACAGGCCCAAAATGGGCTTTAGCTTTCCTTTGCAGCGCTGGATGAGCCAGTATAAGCCAATAGGCGATAGTAATTTATATAAAGGCAAGCTGGTAAAAAAAACAATAAAAAAGTTTACGAACAATCAAATCCACTGGTCAAAAGCTTTTGCACTTTACCAGATACAACCCTATGTCTAAAAAAGTGATCCTTTTTACCTTACAGACGTTTAGCAGCACCGGTGGAATTCAAAAAATGACCCGTACATTGGGGCATTCCTTATATCAGCTTTCGCAAAACATTAACTGGCATTTTGAGTTATGGTCGGCCTATGATAAAAACAACGACCTGATGCCACAATACCTGCCATCCGGCGCGTTTAAGGGTTTCGGTGTAAACAAAATAGGCTTTGTTTTAAGGGCCATAAGCAGGTCTGTAAAGCCCGATATAGTTATTTTGAGCCACATTAACCTTGCAGTTATTGGTTTATTTATAAAATTAGTTAATCCTAAATGCAAAGTATGGGTTATTGCCCATGGCATAGAAGTTTGGCGGCCACTCTCGCCGGTTAAAACATACATGTTAAAACGTTGCGACAAGGTTATATGTGTAAGCAATTTTACCCGTGGGCAAATGATAATAAGGCACAATCTTAACCCCGCTGTTTGCACCGTACTGAATAATGCAATTGACCCTTTTATGAAATTGCCTGTCAATTTTCAAAAACCGCGGCATTTGTTGGCCCGCTATAAATTAAACCCGGAACAGCCTGTAATTTTCACCCTCACCCGCCTGGCATCTACTGAACAATACAAGGGTTACGAGCATGTTATACAAGCTGTAAGTAAAATAAAAAGCTGCTATCCCGATATCAAGTATATCCTGGCTGGGAAGTACGATGCCAAAGAAGAGGTCAGAATAAAAAAACTGATAGCAGAACACGACGTAACCGAACAAGTAATTTTGACCGGCTTTATTGAGGAAGATGAGCTATCTGATCACTTTTTACTGGCCGATGTGTTTGTGTTGCCAAGCAAAAAAGAAGGATTTGGCATTGTATTTATCGAGGCGCTGGCCTGCGGCCTGCCTGTTATTTGCGGCAATGCCGATGGTAGCATTGATGCTATAAGGGACGGTGAATTGGGCAAAGCCATCAATGCCGATGATCCTGCCCAGCTATACAATTGTATTACCGGCTACTTAGACACCCCATTAACACCGGCAAGACGGGAAAATTTACAAAAAAAATGCTTGATGTATTTTAATGAAACAGATTATATGAAAAAATTACAACTGCTACTAAACGAATGAGCTTACCTATAGAAGAAGAATGGGATATTGAATTAAGCCCGAATGGCAGCCTGCTCGATTTAAAGCTGAAAGACGTATGGCATTACCGCGATTTGCTGATGCTGCTGGTACGCCGCGATTTTGTTTCTTTTTATAAACAAACCATCCTTGGGCCGCTATGGTTTTTTATCCAACCTGTATTTACAACCATTATATACACTTTTGTATTTGGAAACCTGGCCAACATATCTGCCGATAATTTAGACAAGCCTTTGTTTTACATGGCCGGTATTACCGCCTGGAATTATTTTGCTGATTGCCTCATCAAAACGTCGGCAGTATTTGTAACAAATGCCGGCTTATTTGGTAAAGTTTATTTCCCCAGATTAATTGTTCCGTTAAGCATTGTTGTTTCCAACCTCATCCGTTTTGCAGTGCAGATGGCGCTTTTTGTGCTAACCATGATATTTTATTCTATAAAAGGTTCAAATGTTCATCCCAATGCCTACCTTTTGCTGTTTCCGTTTTTGCTTATATTAATGGCTATGCTGGGCTTAGCGCTTGGTATGATCATATCTGCATTAACCACAAAATACCGCGACCTTAGTTTTCTGATCACTTTCGGCATTCAGCTTATGATGTATCTGACAACGGTTATATATCCTTTGTCTGCCGTAAAAGAAAAATACCCCCAATATGCCTGGCTGGTAGAGTACAACCCGATGACGCCCATAATAGAAGCTTTCAGGTATGGTTTTTTGGGCAAGGGAACATTTAGCATGTTATCGCTGGGTATAACAACCCTGATAACTACTATTATACTTTTAGCTGGAATAATAATTTTTAACCGCGTTGAACGCACCTTTGTTGATACTGTATAAAAAATATGTCACCGGTAATTAAAGTCGAAAACCTTTCAAAAGCTTATCAACTGGGCGAAATAGGCACCGGTACCTTATCCCGCGACCTGGAACGCTATTGGGCCAGGATCCGTGGCAAAGAAGACCCCTTTTTGAAAATAGGCGAGGTTAATGATCGCTCAAAAAAAGGCGATAGTGATGTTGTCTGGAGTTTGAAAGATATAAACTTTGATATTCAACAAGGCGATGCTATTGGAATTATAGGCCGCAATGGTGCTGGCAAAAGTACACTTCTGAAAATATTAAGCCGGGTTACTGCCCCTACAACCGGATCGGTAAAAATAAAGGGGCGTATAGCCAGCCTGCTTGAAGTTGGTACGGGTTTCCATCCCGAATTAAGCGGCCGCGAAAACATCTACCTCAACGGCGCCATCCTGGGAATGCGAAAAGCCGAAATAAAACGAAAGTTTGATGAAATAGTTGATTTTTCGGGCGTTGAACGTTATGTTGATACGCCGGTAAAACGCTACTCGTCTGGAATGTATGTGCGCCTGGCTTTTGCAGTGGCCGCCCACCTGGAATCGGAAATTTTGATAGTTGACGAAGTGTTGGCCGTTGGTGATGCGGAATTCCAGAAAAAATGCCTGGGCAAAATGGGCGATGTAAGCAAAGGTGAAGGACGAACAATACTATTTGTAAGCCACAATATGGCGGCTATACAAAAGCTTTGTAAACATGGCATGTTACTGGAAAACGGGAAGCTGATATGCGTCGGAAAAACAGAAAGCGTTATTGACCAGTACTTACAGGATTCGAAGGTAAAAAAGGCCGTGTTCGAAATCCCGTTGCCCCATAACGCCGACGAAATGATTGGCTATACTTCAAAAATACAAATTGAAAATAGCTACGGCGACGTTATCCAGGAGATACCGGTTGGCCAAAATTGGCAAATACGCGTATTTTTTAAAATCAATAAAAAAGCACAACACTTTATTATTGGATTGGGCATCAATAGTTTTATCGATGTTAATATTAGCACCTCCTGGAGCACAAAAACAGATTTGGATGAAGGTTATTATGAAGCCGTTTTTAAAGAAACGCACTTAATACTTGCGCCTGGCAATTATAACTTAACAGTTGGGCTTTCTAACTTTGAACGATCAGTTCATTACCTTGAAAATGTGGCCTCATTTGTCATATCAGAAGCAACAGATACGTTCATAGATAGCTCAATTGTCAGAACGACTAATGTTGGGTTCCTGCTCAATCCCATGCAGGTAGAAATTTCTTCGCTATAATAAATTGCAAAAGGTATCCCGGTTTGGCAGCGGCAACAATTTATTAAAAAACAATAATGCTTATTGTTAAACTACAGGGCGGCCTTGGTAACCAAATGTTTCAATATGCTGCCGCCAGGAGCATATGCGGCAACAAACCGGTATATTTTGATCTGAATTTTTTAAGCAGCAATACCACAAGCACAAACACACTTACTGCAAGGCATTTTGAATTAGCCATTTTTAACAATATCCGGTTCAAAACGGCAAACAGGTTTATGAAACCTTTAATAGAAAGCAGGAAAGTTTTTTACAGGTATCTTAAACGCATCCTGATGCCCCGGGCAGTGTTCATCTGTCAAACAGAAAATAATGAGTTTATCAATCTTCAGGCAATAACCTCACCTGCGATTTATTTGGATGGCTATTTTCAAAATGAAGATTATTTTAAACCGATAAGAGAACAACTTTTACACGATTTTAAATTTCCGGCAGGAAACATCGAAAAAAAGGATGCGATACTCGAAGCATTAAACCCGGTAAGCATTCACGTACGCCGCGGAGATTATTTGAGGCCCGAGGTAAACGCATTTCATGGCACGCTACCTCTATCTTACTATCAACAGGCAAAAGATAAATTAGAAATGCAGGTAAGCAGCCCTCATTATTTTGTTTTTTCGGATGACCCGGAATGGTGCAGGTTAAACTTTGATTTCCTGGGTGATAAGGTTACCATTGTTTCAGAAGCCTCGGCCAACACCTGGGAAGATATGTACCTGATGAGCCTGTGCAGCCACAACATTATTGCCAACAGCAGCTACAGCTGGTGGGGCGCCTGGTTAAATAACAATCCCAATAAGGTGATTATTGCACCTGATAACTGGTTTGTATCGGCCAAAACAGACATTGTTCCGTTAAATTGGATAAAGATTTAGTTTCTGTAATAATGCCCGCGTATAACGCGGCAAATTATATTGCCGAAAGTATTGAAAGCGTTATCAACCAATCATATCCTCACTGGGAATTGCTTGTTGTTGATGATGGATCCACAGATGACACAGCCACAATAATAAAACGTTTTGAAACTACCGACCAAAGGGTTAAATACCTGTATCAACAAAATGGCAGACAGGGAAAAGCCCGTAACCTGGCCATACAAAATAGCAAGGGCAAATACATAGCCTTTTTAGATGCCGACGATAAATGGACAAGCGATAAACTGACCATCCAGACGAAATTGACATCAGAAGATAAAAACACCGACCTGCTTTTTTCACAAGGCTATAGCCTTACAAACAGCCAGGTTGAAGATTATAATGTAGAAGTAAAAACGGCTTGGAACAGCGATAATTTCGCCGATTTTGTTCAGCAAAACCGTATCCCTATTCTTGCTGTATTGGTAAAAAAAGAAGCTTTGCTACAGGTGGGCGGATTTACAGAGGATGCTGATATCCAAAACGCAGAAGATTACCACCTTTGGTTAAAATTACTTATTGCGGATAAAGTGTTTAAATCAATTCCCGACAGGCTTTTTTATTACCGGGTACATAGCAACCAATCAACCTTTCAAAATACAGGTATCGCTGCGCCTATATTTCACGCTTATAGCAATTTGCTTAAAGAACACGCCCCCGATAAATTCAGGCAGGTACTTATAGATAAAGTAAAATGGTACATCTTTAATCAAGACTTCCATTCCCAATGTCTCAATCTTATCATATCCCATCTTAATTACAAAGGGAAGAAGGTGGCGCCCTTTATTATTAAAAAACTTTTTGCAAAGCCCGAACCCATATCCCAAAGGGCAGTGTTTAAACTCGTTTCTGTTTTTGGGTGATGTGTATATTCAAACCGGTTATATCCCCATTCATTAAATCATGTATAAATTATCAGTCATAATTTGCGTGTTTAATGAAGAAATGTGCTTAATTGAGGCATTAAGATCGTTATACCACAACGATATTTATAAACAAACCGAGGTAATTATTATTGACGACTGCTCAACAAATCCGGTTACATTAAGGCTTTTGCAATTGCTGGCAAAACACACCAAATACAACGTGATTTATAGCCAACAGAACCTTGGCCTATCCAATTCACGTAACATTGGTTTTGCAAACGCCACCACCCCCTACATATTACCGCTTGATGCCGACGATATTTTCCCCGAACATGCCATTGATGATATTTATACGGCCTTTACTCAAAATCCTGGGTTTGACTTTATAGTTGGCAATTATTACCTTAATGACGTACAAACCGGCCAAACCGGGGTTGTAGATTGCAGCGGCATAACAACGGCAGGCACAGTTGACATTAAAAAACTGGGGATAGATTGGAAACTATTGGGTACAAGCCCATGCAAAAAAGCCGCCTGGGAAAAAGTTGGCGGCTATAACCTCAAATACTCCTACTCGGTACAGGATGTTGATTTTTGGATCAGGGTGATAACCAGTGGCAACCAAGGTTTTTACTTAAGCAAGCCCATTTACACCTGGAACAAATCGGCAACGGGCATGAATATGAGTTTTAACCGGCTTGATATGGTTAAACTTATGGAAGATCACCGGGAGTTTTATTTGTTAAATAATACCGCTGCCAACCTGGACAACAGGATATTTGAGGCCTACTATCCATATAAACAAAAAAGTGTTTTACTGCTACTGGGCAAAAAATCCTTCTGGAGGCTAAGGCCCGTTAATAAGCTTAGGCTGATCCGTTTTTACGCTACAACCATATTTAATGGCGCTTAAAGCTGTTAACGATCCCAAAATTTCTATCATAATCCCAACGTACAACGCGGCGGGAACTTTGGCTAATTGCCTGGACAGCATTGTTAACCAGGACTACGCCAATATGGAGGTATGGTTGATGGATGGACTATCTACTGATAATACGTTAAACATTATCAAACAATATCAATCTGCATTCCCTTATATAAACTTTGTATCCGAAAAAGACAATGGCATTTATGACGCCATGAATAAGGGAATAAACAAATGTAATGGCGATTGGCTATATTTTTTGGGGAGCGACGATACATTATACAATGATAAGGTAATTACGTTGGTTGCAAATGTTTCTAAAACAACCGCTGCCGGTGTTATTTACGGTAACGTAAAAATGCGGGGCCAAAATCAGTGGAACCTGGATAATGTAATTTTCAACGGCGAATACAATCTTGAAAAATTACTCGACCTTACCATAAATCACCAGGCCATGTTTTACAATAAGACGGTGTTTGAAAAGTGCGGTTTTTACAATTTAAAATATAAAACCAATGCCGATTATGATTTTAATTTACGATGCTATACCGCAACGGCATTTGAATATGTAAACATTATTATAGCAAACTTTTTTGTTGGTGGCCAAAGCACCAATTTTCCTGACAATGAATTTCATAAAGACCGCGGTGCACTGTTTTTGAAATACTTTGGTAAAAAGATTTTTGGCAAAGAATTTGTCAACTCCCGGCTTTACTTACAAAGAGCGGCCTTATCGGCCAACTCGCCGCTAAACATTTGGAAACGGGCCATATGTTTAATTGCTTATACAAAATTAAAACTCCAATCCGCCCTCACCTAACGTGTTAAGTACGCCTATTTTATTCCTGATATTTAACCGCCCGGACACCACGGAGAAGGTTTTTGCTGAAATCCGAAAGCAACAGCCAAAATACTTGTTCATTGCTGCCGACGGGCCACGGGAACATAAACCTGCCGACATCGAACTGGGCAATCAGTGCAAGCAAATAGTATCACAAATTGATTGGGACTGCGAGGTAAAAACACTATATCAATCTAAAAACCTGGGCTGTGGGTTCGCGCCGGCTACAGCCATCACCTGGTTTTTTTCGCAGGTGGATGAAGGCATCATACTGGAAGATGACTGTATCCCTAATCAGAGTTTTTTTGAGTTTTGCGAAAATCTGTTAAAAAAATATCATAATGATGCCAGCGTAATGATGATTTGCGGTACCAGCTATCAGCCCAAACCATTAAATGCCGATACATACTATTTTTCACGATATCCGCATGCCTGGGGTTGGGCAACCTGGAAGCGGGCCTGGGCCAATTACAACTTTAAGCTGGATGATGAAACCGAAGCTGTAAGGACCAATGTGATACAAAACACATTTGCCAACAGCAGGGAACGCCGGCTTTGGGAAGGCAGTTTAAAAATGATTATCAACGGGCTTGATGCCTGGGATTATCAATGGATGTATTGGATTTGGAAAAATAACGGTCTATGCGCCGTACCATGGAAAAATATGGTTTCAAATATAGGCTTTGGCCCACACGCCACACATACTTTTGATAGCAACTCGCACCAGAGCCAGATGGAACAACATACAATTATGGCTATTCACCATCCTCAAAAAATCAGCATTAATAAACAAGCCGATAATTATGAGCGATACAATATATTGATAGGCTCAAACGCAGGGTATTACACCAATAAATTAAAATCTGTTATTAGCAGGTTTAGCAAACTTTGGGTTCAAAAAAATGGCAAATAAGCTTACCGCGGTAGTTATCCCAATATACAAACAACAGCTTTCTGATAATGAGGTTATTTCGCTAAAACAATGTTTATCTGTCTTAAAAAAACATCCTATCATATTTGTAGGCCCAAACAGGCTAAATCCGGATGCCTATAAAAGCATTTGCGCAGATGCCGGGTTTAACTTGTTAACTTTTGATGATTGTTATTTTGAAAGCATAGCCGGGTATAATCAATTAATGTTATCGCCCAGCTTTTATAAATCATTTTTTGACTATAAGTTTATCCTTATTTATCAGCTGGATGCCTATGTTTTTAAAGATGAGCTAACCTACTGGTGCAATAAAAATTACGATTTCATTGGCGCACCGCATATGCCACATGAAAACCGGGACGGGCGAATGCAACTTTTGAAAGGTTATACAAAGTTTATAAATCTTATTAACCACCTTTTTAAAACAAACCATAAAATAAGCAATGTTGGCAACGGCGGCTTTTCTTTACGAAAAACCAAAGCCTGTTACTGGCTGCTTAAGATATTAAAGGGAAAAGTTAAAGCCTGGGGAACCCATAATGAAGATGGCTTCTTTAAATATTGGGGAAACGTTTTTTACCCGTTTTTTAAATTACCGGCCGACGGAGTGGCTTTAAGGTTTTCGATAGAGGAATCTCCCCTCCTATCATTAAAAAAACTAAATGGCGAACTGCCCTTTGGCTGCCATGCTTTCGAAAAACATGATTGGGAAACATGGAAGCCCCTGATAATAAAACATCATCGAACACTAAATTGAACTTCCCGCTTCCTGACCTTGCCGCATACCGGTCGTCATTCCAAAAAAAAGGCGTAGCCTACCCTGTCCCGGTGGTGCCATCAGCAAAAAATGGTTTATTAAAATCACTACCTGCCCAGCCCGCCGGTAAAACCGGCTGGCCCTGGACAGAAGAAAGCAGCCCGGTCATTTACAACAATAACACAACATGGCCTAAGTTAACTATTGTTACGCCCTCTTATAACCAGGGCCGGTTTTTAGAGCAAACCATCCGCTCGGTATTGTTACAAAACTACCCTAACCTGGAGTATCTTGTAATTGATGGCGGCAGCACAGATAATTCTAAAGATATTATCGAAAAATATTCGCCCTGGCTCAGTTACAGTCAAAGTGAAAAAGATAAGGGCCAAAGTCATGCCATTAACTTAGGCTTTAGCCTGGCATCGGGCGACTACATGGCCTGGATAAACAGTGATGATTATTATTTGAAGGATGTATTTGGGTTAGTAGCCCGTGGCTTTATAGCGGGCAAGGTTGATTTTATATATGGCTATGCTTATAATTTTCACGTTAACACAGCGCGATTTGAACTTTTAAAAGTTAATCCGTTATTAGATTATTTTATCCGTATCCCTGCGCTGCCACAGCCCTCGTGCTTCTGGGCTGCCCGCATCCATCAGCCAATTAATGAGGCCTTGCAATGCTCGTTAGATTATGAGCTTTGGCTTCGCATTATTAAAGGCAATACACGGCGGTTAATTAAACAGCCATTATCGGTTGCCAATGTGCATGAAGATGCCAAAACATCGAGTCCCTACCTGGATGCGGCACGAGAAAAAGACCACCAGCTTATTTGCAGCCAGGATGGCCATGGCCCGGTTTATGACTGGGATAAGAAAATGTTACTTTACCGGGCATACAACAGGATCATTAACATTTTAGACAAAATTAGCCTTAAATAAAACCAGTGAAAGTTGTTTTTTGTGCTTACGACGGAAAAAACATCATTAACGGGATAAATACCTGGCTAATAAGGTTACTGCCTGATTTACTAAAAAACAATATTGAAGTAAGCGTAATTTTTATAGCCTGGGCGGCCGAGGGAGATTGTACTACAATTCCCCAGCTAAGGGCAAAAGGTATAAAATGTACAATAATACCCACCCCGCACTATACCGGGAAGCAGGTTAACTGGATACTGAAATATTTAAAGGCCGAAAACGCTGATGTATTTGTACCGGGAAACATGGTACCAGCCCTGCACGCCGCCAAATGGGCAAAAGAGGCCGACTTACCAACTATTGCAGTACTACACAATGACGATGCTGAATATGCCGCGATAATTGACCAGTTTGTTGCCGAAGGTAACCACACCAATGTCAGTGTAGTTGTAACGGTATCAGAAGCATTATACAAAAACGTAAAACAACGCAACCAGCACATCAAGCTATATAAAATACCATGTGGCGCCCCTGTACCTAAACAGAAGGCCTTATTAAAGCCGGGGGAAACATTTAATGTAGTGTACATTGGGAGGATAGTTAAGGACCAAAAAAGGATAGATGATATAACAACTTCTTTTTGCAGATGTGCGCAAAAGTTACCCGATGTTGCCTTTTATATTTATGGTTCCGGTCCTGACACTTTTTTGGTAAATAGTATTATTAACGCGTACAACAACCCCGAAAATGTTTTTTTTAAGGGAAGCATTTTACCAGATGATGTTCAACGGGTGCTGCTTTCCAGTCACGTCTTTGTATTGATGTCTGATTATGAAGGCATTCCTGTAGCTTTAATGGAAGCGATGGGCTGCGGTGTAGTACCGGTTTGCAAATCCATCAATTCGGGCGTCCCCGAATTGGTACACGATGGCATTACCGGCTTACTTACCAATGGTCCGGAAGGCCTGTTATCGAAAATTGAATACCTAAAGCACAATGCCGGTAAATGGGAAGAGATCTCTTTAAACTGTCAAAAATTGATAAATGACCAATTCTCTTCAGATAAAAACCTGGCCAGCTGGATTAAGTTGTTTAACGATTTAGCGGGTAGGCAAAAAAAAACAATCGCAATTCCATCCAGGCTCAACCTGCCACCGGCTCACCCCTACTTTGCAGGACTCGACAGAAGAGAGCCGCCAATGCTGGTTAAAGCTTACAAAAAATTAAAACGGATTTTGCACAATTAAACAGTGTATAGCTTATTAGTTCCATGTTATAATTCAGAAAAATTCATTGACGGCTTTTTAGCCAACATCAGTAATTTAAACAAAGCATTCGACGAGGTGTTGTTTTATGACGATGCAAGCACTGATAATACGGTTTCGATACTGCAGGCAAGGGGCTGCACGGTAATAAAGGGAGAAACCAACCGGGGGCCCGGTTTTGCACGGAATACACTTGCATCGGCGGCAAAAGGCGATTGGTTTCATTTTCACGATATTGATGATTTTTTAGATCCCGATTACCTGGTAAAGACTGTGGCCGTTGCGCAAACCGGCAATTACGATGTTATACTCTGTAATGTTGACTGGTACAGCACCGATCAAAAAAATATTTTGCTTAGCTGGAAATACTCGAACGAGCAAATAAATCAGTCCCCTGTTTCATATACCATCGGCCATCCTATCGGCGGCATTAATGGTTTGTACCGAAAAGAAAAATTTTCAGTGGCAGGCGGCTTTGATACCAGCTTACGTATTTGGGAAGATGCCGATCTTCATGTCAGGCTGGCTGGCGCAGGCGCAAGGTTTTATGTTATTGAGGAGGTACTTTCTATTTCTATCCGATATTCAAACTCTGCAAGCGCAGATCAAACATCTGGCTGGCTAACCAGGCTGACGCTTTTAAAAACATACCAGAAACATTATACTGATAAAAACGTTCTGCGCACGATAGGAAAACAAGCTCAACTGACGGCCAGTAAACTTATTCTTTCGCGCCGATATCCCGATGCCAAATCTGCCTTAAGGCTAAGTGAGCTATGCGGATTAAAGGTTCCGGATAGCAAAAGCCCGGTTTGGGGTGTGATAAACACTATATTGCCAGCATGGTTAAGGATCAACCTGCGGATGACTCAACTCAAAATTGCATTTAAAAACAGTGCCGATGACTAAACAACAACAATCGGGTTATGACCATAAATTGGAGGGATTGAGAGGATTATGCGCGTTGGTTGTCGCCATATCCCACTTCCTGACCTTCGATTTTTTTCATTCATTCCAAATTCCGCATTATGATTTTTTTGTGCACCTTGAGTTTGCGCATGAAGCGGTGCTCATATTTTTCGTGCTTTCGGGTTACGTAATCGGATTAAATCATATCTATACGCCCTTTAATAAAATAAATGTTATTGCTTATCTAAAAAAAAGGGCCGTCCGTTTATACCCTATATATATTTTAGCAATCATCATTTCGTTCCTGGTTTATAAAGGCGGAGCTTTTTCGGTACGGCAACTGTTAGGGCATCTTTTTTTTATGCAGGAGTTTTTTGTAAGCACCATTTCGTCAAATAGTGCTTTATGGTCTCTTAGCTATGAGGTAACGTTTTATATACTTTTTTTAGCTTTATGGAAGGCTGGCAGATACAACGTGCATTGGTGCTTAGCCATTAGTGTTTTATCAGTTGCATTTGTATTGAGCAATCGGGATGCTACAATTTTAAAATCACTGTTAGTTGGCGCAATCTTTTGGATGCTTGGCCTTTATATAGCCCAAACTAAAACTACAGTTATAGTCGCAACCAAAAAAAGGTGGCATTCATTGATCAGCTATTTCGCTCTTCTCCTGGCGATCCATAGTTTTGATACCCGCAATCTTATCCCTCACTTTGTACATTTAAAACTTGACTTTGCTTTTAAAGTTTCTTTTGGGGATTTGGTTTATTTGCCTGTCTGCTTCATTATAATTATGGAACTAACCAACAGGTCAGTAAAATATATGAATTGCATAAAGCTTTTGGCCTACTCCATTCCGGTATTCCACTTATTGTTATTACTTTACTTCAAACACCCTTTATTTTCGCAGATTAATTGGATTTATGGCATATTTTATTTTGCCCTTGCAATTATCACACTGCCCATCAATTTCAAAATTGACTTTTTAGGGCGGTTAAGTAAATTAGGGCGCATCTCATATGCCCTGTATGTTTTCCATTTCCCGGTGCTTTATTTTTTAAATAGCTGCCTTACAAAATATCTTTCGGGCGTTACTTTATTAATAGTTGGCCTATCGGCATCGGTGTTAATCGCCGGTGCCCTGTCAACAATTGCCGAACTCGTTATTCAACCCAGGATAAAAAAACAGCTCATTGGTAAAGGTTAACTTTGATGATACAATTAAAAAAAGCCAGCTTATAAAATGATCTCGAAACTTTTAAAAAAAATATGGATCAGATGCTTCACCGGCAACCCATATCAAATTAAAAGTTTTACAGACCTGTACCGCCCCAAAACCGGCGAAGCCATTGACCGTCCCGAATCGCTTACCGGCATTTTACTGCACGAAGCGGGCCAACCAATAGCTTACGATTTACCGCTTATAACTTACAACCAAACCGTCCCGAGGCAAACAGTTGGGAAAAAGCCAAGGTTTAAAACCAATGGTGTGTTTAAAGAGCCCCACAGGTACTTATATAGTGTATCAGAGGGTACAGTTTGGTGCGCTATCGGATTGGTATACGATAGCCAGCGGAGATGCTTTATTGATGAATCTGCCAAGGAATGGACGGTTGATTTAAGCGATTCTGCTTTAACCAATGTTGTCCATTTCCCGCAAAAAACGTACCTGGATGGCACCACACTCTCCTGCCTGACAAATGGTGCCGACGGTGGTTTTTATCATTTTTTATTTGAATCGATAGTTAAAATCCATTTTGCCATGCCACTAATGAGGCATGTTGACCATATATTGTTTAATGGACCGGCAACCGACTGGAAATTAAAGTGGCTTCAAAGGGCAAACGTCGATACCTCAAAAATAATCTGGGCCACTAACACCGCACATTACGAATGTGAGCAGCTGTTATTTACCGGCAGATTGGTTAACGATCAGCAGATAAACCCATGGAGCATTGACGCCTTAAAGGCCCTGTTCAATATCACTCCAACAGAACAACCCGCTCCATGCAAAATAATTTGGATCAGCCGTAAAGGGGCCGCTTCACGGGATATTGTTTGGGAACGCCCATTGCTGGAGCATTTCCCATCGATTGAAACCATCGACCTTTCGGGACTGAGCGCTATCGAAACTATCGAAAAGATGCAGTCGGCCACACACATTATTGCGCCCCATGGCGCAGGTTTAAGTAACATTTATCTATGTAACAAGGGTACACATATTTTGGAGTTATTCCCCGATGGGATGCTTTTTAAACCTTGTTTTTACAGGCTATCGTCAGTATGCCAACTGAAACATCATGTAGCCTGGCTCAATTTTGAAGATGAACACGACAGTAAGAAGGGCCTTGCCTTTTTGAAAACATTATTGAATGATTTTGTATGTCAAAACTAATAAGTAGCCTGTATGCCACGTTTTTTAGGTTATTAGGCATAACTATTCATCAACCTGTTATCATAAAACCAAATACCTTTTTGTCACGGGGTTTTTTGAACGGCAAAAAGGGTGAAATTACAATCGCGCCTCAATGCGAACTTTCGCGGGGCGTAATTATCAAGGCTTATGGAGGAACCGTCAACATACAAAAAAACACTTTTTTAGGCGAATACGTGTGTATCTACGGCCATGGCGGGGTCGACATAGGCGAAAATACATTGATTGCTATGCATACCTGTATTGTAAGCGCTAACCATACCATTCCCGATAAGGGCACGCTAATCCGCTCGCAGGGTGATATTTTGCTGCCGGTTAAAATTGGCAGCGACGTTTGGATAGGCGCCGGGGTTAAAGTTTTAGGCGGCGTTACCATTGGCGATGGCTGCGTTGTTGGCGCCGGTTCGGTGGTTACCAAAAACCTGCCGCCCTATGCTATAGCAATGGGTGTGCCCGCAAAAGTAGTTAACTACAGAAATGGCTGATATGCTAAGTGTTATCATCCCCACTTACAACCCTGATGCAAACAGGCTTGCTAAAACGTTAACCGGTTTACAAAAGCAAAGCCTTCCATTGCAGGCATGGGAATTAATAATAGTTGATAATAACTCCAACCAACCCATTAATGCAGACCTTGGATGGCAACCTAATCATAAAATTGTCAGGGAAACAGCGCAAGGGCTAACCTACGCCAGGCTAAAAGGCTTTAAAGAAGCCCAGGGGCAAGTTTTGATATTAGTTGATGATGACAACATACTCGAAGATAACTATCTGCAAAATGCATTAAAAGCATTCCTGGAACAACCTAAGCTTGGTGCTATAGGGGGCAAATCGCTTGCTGTATTTGAAGGCACACCACCGGCATGGCTACCGGAGTTCTATTCAAGCTTAGCTTTGCGCGACCTTGGCGATGAGATTTTAACTGCTTCATGGAATCATAAATACCCCGTTTGTGCACCCATTGGTGCAGGGATAGCTATCAGGAAAGTGGCGCTGAACACGTATATCAAAAAAATTGAAACACAAAAAAATGTTATTACCGATAGAAAGGGCGATTCCCTAAGTTCGGGTGGTGACAATGATATTGTTTTAGAAATACTGAAAGCAGGCTGGCATGTGGCCTATTTACCAGGCCTGGTATTACACCATATTATCCCGGCCCAAAGACTGGAAACCGGCTACATGGCGCGGTTAATCAATAACAGCAGCAACTCATGGGTGCGGCTGCTGCAAAGCCACGGGATAAACCCCTGGCCGCAAATTGCCGGTTGGACAGTATTTCCACGCAAGATAAAAGCATGGTTTACTTATAAAGCCTGGAAAAATAAGGTAAACTACATCAGGTGGCAGGGTGCCTGCGGCACTTTTGATGGCCTGGCCAAACAATGAAAATTTCTTTTATCTACTTAAATCGGCATTTTATAAGTGTTGCAGTCAGTAATTAATGTTTTATATCGTTACCCTAAGGCCCGGTTAAAACACTTTAACCGTTTTGGTGGATATTTTAATTACCGTAAAATGCTGCAGGGTCAAAAACTGATGCAGCATGCGGCCACTCATTTGCCGCCCGTTCAATCCGCGGCAGATGGCCTGGAGGTTTACTTTTTAACCGGGAAAAAGTACCTGTACCAAACACTGTTCTGCATACAGTCATTAATAAAGGTCAGCCAAACTCCTTTTAAATTTATATTGGTTGATGATGGTAGTTTTGACGAACAGCTAATTAAACAAATAAATACCCAATTACCCGGTGCCGGTATAGTGAGCAGGCAAATGATAGATCAAAACATTAATAAAATATTGCCCAAACACCAATACCCGGTTTTACACCATAAACGCCAGGTTTATCCGCATATTAAGAAACTGACAGATGTACATACCATCCCCGGTGAGGATTGGAAATTGGTTTTAGATTCGGATATGATGTTTTGGAACGATCCGTTGGCCATCGTTAATTGGCTAAAAGAACCCCAAAACCCTATATATATGCAGGATTGCCAGGAATCATATGGTTACAGCAGACAATTGATGGAGCAGCTTTGTAAAAACAAGATTCCGTCATTGTTAAATGTAGGCGCAATTGGCCTCAAAAGCAGTGCTGTAAATTGGGCCCATTTAGAAAGCTGGACAACAGGACTGGAGGAAAAGGAAGGCAGCTCGTATTACCTTGAACAAGCTTTAACGGCCATGTTATTAGCCAACGTAGAAGCAGTGGTTTTACCGGCAGACGAATATATTGTTAATCCTGATACGAACAGGATTAACAGTCATATTGGGACACTTCATCATTACGTAGATTTATCAAAAGAAGGATACTTTAAGAAAGCATGGAAAGCGATATAAATAAACATATCCAATCCTTATGGATAGGCGGCCAGTTATCAAAGGTTGAACAATTATGTATACAATCGTTTATTGATCATGGGCACAATTTTCATTTATATGCCTATGAAGAAATAACCAACGCACCTAAAGATACCATTATCCATAACGCAAGAAGTATTATTGGTGAAGAGGCTATTTTCAAATACAAAACCGGCTGGGGCGCTGGTTCTGTATCAGGCTTTGCCGATTTGTTCCGTTTGCTGATGGTTCAAAAAAACGGGGGATGGTGGGTTGACATGGATATCATTTGCCTCAAAAAATTCGACTTTGAAGCCGATACCGTTTTTTGTTCGAGCTATGAAGGTGAATATGACCAACTGGTAAACAACTGCGTTTTTAAAGCACCAAAGGATAGCGATTTTGTACAATACTGCCTTGACCAAATTGCCCTGATTGATCTCAAAACCATGTCTTTCGGTTTAGCTGGTCCGTTTTTATTTCAAAAAGCGGTAAAAGAACTGGAGTTAGAAAAACTTGTACTGCCATATCGTTATTTTAACCCTATTGCCTGGAAAAATGTAAGTGAATTGATTTTGGGGAAAATGAGCACAAGCAGTAAAGTAAAAGAAGTGTTAAGGCCTCTGTTAAAGCCTGATACCATGCCCGGCAGAAAAATAGGCCCGGAATCGTACACTGTACATTTTTGGAACGAAATATGGAATACCGGCAAACTTGATAAAAATGGCCAATACGATAAGGGTTCATTGTTCGAGAAGCTAAAGCGTAAACACGGTATCAAATAAAATGTCTGTTTCCGCTCCTTTAGTTTCTGTGTGCATCCCGGTTTATAATGGTGAAAACTATATCATTGATACGATTAATGCGGTAGTTAATCAAACCTACAAAAACATCGAGATAATAGTAGTTGATGATGGCTCTACAGATAGCACCAAAAGTTTATTAAAAAGCCTGCAGCATCAAAATATCAGCATTTATTATCAGCAAAACCGTGGTGCTGCCGCTGCCCGTAATTTGGCTTACAACAAATCAAACGGGCAGTATATCAAATTTTTAGATGGCGACGATATCATCAATCCTCAAATGATTGAAAGCCAAGTTAAGCTGGCCGTTGAAAACCCGGATTGTATTATTTCGGCAAAATGGGGGAGGTTTTACGATAACAGCCTGGATACTTTTAAGCTGAGCCCCGAAGATTGCTGGCAAACACTGCCTGCATATGATTGGATTTGCTCATCATGGAAAAACGGCCACTCCATGACACAATCGGGCATTTTTTTATTGCCCAGGCAAATCATTGAAAACGCCGGCCTTTGGGACGAGCAGCTTACCTTAATTGACGACCTTGATTTTTTTACCCGGGTTATATTAAAGTGCAAATTGGTAGTGTTCGACCCCAATTCTATATTATACTACCGGTCGGGCAATAGCGGCAGTTTATCCGACCGTAAACAGCAGGAGGCCATGCAATCGGCGTTTACCGCTATTGATAAAGCCACAAAAAATCTGCTGGCAGTAAGGTCAGGTGCCGAGGCAAAACTGGCATGCGCCAACACCTGGCAGCATTATGTATACATTGCTTATCCCAAACATTCCAGCCTGGCAAACGAAGCGCAAAAACGCGTATTCGAGCTTGGCGGTTCTACATTAAAATTCATGGCAGGGGGCATAACCAAAATAATTGCCGGTTTAATTGGCTGGAAGGCTACAAAACGAGTTAAACATCTATTTAATATCCCTTAATTGAGGATCCTCCTTTCATTCTTACAGGATAACGGCCACCAGCCACATGCCATACCGGCGTACCGCTTTTGGACATACTATATCAAAAACGGGATAGAAGAAGCCGGGATGCAATGGACTGAAGTACCAAACCTTGACTGGGCTGCCGGCCTTGTACCTTATGAAAATGACCCGGCCCTGCAACAATGGCAACAGCAGGCATGGGAAAAAACGATAAACCACATTAAAGCAAACCGCGCGCAAATAGATATTTTTTTGTGTTATTTATATCCCAAACAAATTGATACCGGGGCAATAAAACAAATTAAAGCGATGGGAATACCATGCGTTAATTTTTATTGCGATAATGTGCGCTCGTTTACTAAACTGCCACTCCAGTTTAAGGTATTCGACCTGGTGTGGGTGCCTGAATTTGAAGCCCTGCACCTTTATCAAACCGCCCGGGTTCCGCACGTTAATTTGCCCATGCCCATGTGGGTTGATCCTAAATACCGCCATTTTAATGAGCAGGAAACTGACATCATCTCTTTCATCGGATCAAGAGATGATTTACGCGCGCAGCTTTTGGCAGATGCGATTACCAGGGGCCTCCCAATACAAATAAGGGGAAATGGCTGGAATGATACAAACGAGCCTGCAGCACAGCAACTGTCGCCAAAACCCTCATCCAAAATTAAAAATCAATTCAACCTGCTGCGTAATGCAGGGATCAAGGTGTTTGTAGCGTATCATTTTCAACGCAATAAAAAAGTAATACCTGCGAACATACCTGTTGAAAACATATTTGAAAAACCTGGTTTCGACGAATACATCCGCCTTAGCCGTGAAAGCCTAGTAACACTTGGCATCAACCGGGTGCCAACATTCAATACGCTTGGCAAAGATATCATAACCTATAGCCGGCTTCGTGACCTGGAAGCGCCTATGCTGGGTGCCTGTTATCTGACGGAATATACTGCCGGCTTATCCCAGTTATATGAGTTGGGCACCGATATGGAAACCTATACCAATGCCGATGAACTGGTTTACAAATGCCGGGAACTTATTGCTTCAAAAAACAAGCGCAAAGAACTGAGAATGAAAGGGCAGCAACGCGCGCTTAACTCCCATTCCATTCCGCAATCATTACAACTCATAAAAACCAGGCTGTTTAGCTAAACAATTAAAGCATTTGCAAAAAAAAATCTGCATCATCACACAATCGCACCTTTGCCGAAACCCCAGGGTTTTAAAAGAGGCAACCACTTTGGCTACTGCAGGTTATGATGTTCATATTTTAACAGGCATTATTTCGGAAGACCTTTACCGGCAAGACCTGTTAGCTATAGGCTCCTTTGCTAACATTAAGTTACAGTTAATCTCAAATGTTTCTGCATCAACCCTTAATTCATTTACTGATAAGCTCCTGAGTAAAATTGGCCGCGTGCTTGTGCGTAACTTTAAAATAGAAAACAGCCTGGCACTTGGTTATGGCGCTATGCGCTATTATAATAAAGCTAAGGCTGCAAAAGCAAATTTATACATCTGCCACCAGGAGCTGGCTACGTACATAGGTACCAGGTTGTTAAATGAAGGTTACAAAGTGGCGTTTGATTTTGAAGACTGGTACTCGGAGGACTTGCTGCCCGAAGCACGCGCCGAAAGGCCCATCAGCTTACTCCAGCGGATAGAGGCTATAGCTTTAAATAAAGGCTCCTGTTGCATTACAACCTCAAATGCCCTGGCTAACCAATTATCGAAGGTGTATTTATGCCCGCAACCAAAAGTCATTTATAATGTTTTTCCGTCACCTGGATTCATTCATAATAAAATAAAAAAATTTAGCACGCCACTCAAATTATTCTGGTTTTCACAAACCATTGGCCCTGGCCGGGGGCTTGAACAATTTATAAACGTATTGAGCACGTTGAAAACAGGCATTGAACTACACTTGCTGGGCAATATAACTACAGACTATCGCGAAATACTCACCACCCTAATGCCCACTCAGTACGGGCTATATTTCCATCCCCTTGTTGATGAAAATCAGCTGGCCGCAAAAATAGCCGGTTTTGATATTGGCCTGGCATTGGAACTGGATACCCCCCCAAGCCGTAATTATACCATTACCAATAAATTTTTCCAGTATATCCAATCGGGACTGCCTGTTATCGCCAGTGAAACAGAAGGCCAGGATGAAGCCTTTGATAAATTTAAACCGGGTTTCAAATTAGCGCAACAGCCATCGGCACAGCAAATAAACGAGTTGGATAGGTGGCTTAGCAATCCCGTCGAACTACAATTAGCCCAACAACAAGCCATTGAGGCAGCTGCGTTTTACAATTGGGAAAACGAGTCGAAAAAATTGCTTCAATTAGTAAACAACGCCCTTGGAGAATAAGGTAAGCCTACAAATAAACCTGGCGCCCGGCGATTATCCGCATGCCAGGTATATCCTTAAACATCAGTTAGCTATTTTAAGTACGCAGGTAGATGAGATTATATTAACGGTTGATACCCGGCCAAGCAAAGGCCGCTTTGCCGAGGGATGGGAGGAAAACAAAGAGTTGCTAAACCAATTCCTGTCAACAGAAATTGAAACCAAGTATAACGTTAAAGTTATCCCGGTTGATTATTCTGTAGTAACCAAACAAAAAGTTGCAGGCTACTTCTTCGGTAAAAAGGATATGCCCGAAAAAGACTTCAGGGGCGGTCCTTTTTATGCTTATTTTTTCGGAATCTATTCGGCTGCCAATAACCTCGTTTTCCATTTAGATTCCGATATATTTTTAGGTGGCGGAAATGGCGGATGGGTTGCCGAAGCCGCACATTTTTTTGAAACAGATCCCGCCTGCTTTGTTATGGCACCTTTGCCTGGCCCGCCCAATAGTATGGATACTTTAACCGGGCAACAGGTGGTTAATAAAATTGCCCCTTACGCCTGGCAACTGGCAGGCATGAGCACAAGGATTTTCATGATTAATAAAAGCTGGTTTAAAACCGATAAGTTAATACTAGCCAAACCGCCGGTACGAGGGCAGATAAAAGCCATAATTGAAGGTAACTCCAACGCCGATTTGCCCGAACACCTGATCTCTGCCTATATCACCGGCCATCATTTAAAACGGATTGATTTTTTAGGCAGCGGCAAAGGATTATGGTCGTTACATCCACCCTATCGTACCAAGGCTTTTTATGATGGGCTGCCGCAACTGATTAAAATCATAGCGACAAATAACCTGCCCGAAAAGCAGCAGGGTTTTTACGATATTATTGATGAGGTTTGTGATTGGTCGGCAGCGCGCGAAAAAATCAGCAACAATCGCTGGTGGAAAAGACTGATAAAATAATCCTGTGAAGAAACTGCTCATCATATCACCCTACTTCCCGCCCGTAAACGGGGCCGATATGCAGCGCATCCGCATGAGCCTGCCCTATTTTGCGGCCAATGGCTGGGAAGCCGAAGTAATAATGGTGGATGAACAATATGCCGACCTACCTACCGATTACCTGCTATTACAAAGTATTCCCGAGCAGATCAGGATCTATAAAGTTAAAGCGTTAAAAAAAAGCATTACATCTAAACTGGGTTTGGGCAGTATTGCTTTACGCTCACTGTGGTTTTACAGGCAAAAAATAAAGGAGCTTTTAAAAACACAATCCTACGATCTGATATATTTTTCGACCACCCAATTCCCGGTTTGCATTTTAGGTGCCTATTTTAAAAAACGATATGGTATCGCTTACGTAATTGACATGCAGGATCCCTGGTTTTCTGATTATTACGAGGATAAGCCCAAAGCGCAAAGACCACCCAAATACTGGTTCTCTTATCGCCTCAACAAATACCTGGAACCCATTGCTATGAACAGTGTAGATGGCATCATCAGTGTATCTGATAATTACATCAGCGATCTTAAAAACCGTTATCCTTTAATTAAACACATCCCATCAGCAACTATAACCTTCGGGGCATTTAAGCCGGATATGCAGATAGCCGAACAGAACAAGAATGCCTTCCCCAATCTGCTCGACTCAAATTACACCAACGTAGTGTACATAGGCCGTGGCGGTGCCGACATGCACCCGGCGATTACTCCACTGTTTAAAGCCCTTAAAGCAGTGTTGGATAATGGCAACGAGACTTTAAAATCATTGCGATTTTATTTTATAGGTACAAGTTACGCCCCCAACGGGCAAGGCAAGCCAAGCATTTCACCGCTTGCCCGGCAACTGGGCGTTGCTGAAAGCGTAATTGAAATTACCGACAGGATAAGCTACTATCATACATTAATAACCCTGCAACAGGCCGATGCATTATTTATTCCGGGCTCGGATGATCCTAAATACACGGCTTCAAAAATTTATCCGTATTTACTTACCCCCAAGCCACTATTAGCTATATTTAACAAGGCAAGCTCGGTAATAAACATTATGAAGGAATATGGCGTTAAACAGGTATATGATTATGAAACTGTTACCGAGGCCAACATCAGCGCTTTTTTTTCTTCCCTTATCAACGGCAGCCCGGAACCGCCCCAATATCATGCCGGGGCCGTAGATAAATATTCGGCAAGGCAAATGACTATAAACCAATGCAAACTTTTTGACAGCGCTACCGGTGGGAAAAATTAAAAGAACATTCGGTTTTATATTAAACCATCCTTTAGGTAAAAGGCATCCGCTTAAAGCCTTCATCCGTTTTTTAACCTGGCAGGCTCAAAGCAGTATGCAACCGGCTAAGTTTATAGTGAAACCCTATATTGCCGGTATCAATTTTTATGCGCGCAAGGGCCTTACAGGTATTACAGGCAATATTTATACGGGCTTGCATGAGTTTGATGACATGGCGTTTCTGTTGCATTTTTTACAACCCGGCGATGTTTTTTTTGACATAGGTGCCAACGTTGGATCGTACACCCTATTGGCTTCAGGAGTATGTAACGCCAAAACTTTTGCCATCGAGGCATCGGCAAATACTGCGGCCATAACTACAAAAAACATTAGCCTGAATAAACTGGAGAGTAAGGTTACTTTAATAAACGCGGCCGCAGGCGCCAAGGAAGGCATATTAACTTTTTCAAAAAACGAAGACACCACCAACCACATTATCAGTGCCAGTGAAAGCCAGGCAACGGATGTAGAAACGGTAAATGTGATCAGCGTTGATTCTATCAGCCTTAATGATAAACCAGCCCTCATAAAAATTGATGTGGAGGGCTTTGAAACCGAAGTATTGAAAGGGATGAATGACACCCTAAAGCCGCCCACACTCAAAGCAATCATTATTGAATTGAATGGTAGTGGTTTGCGCTATGGCTTTAATGAAGATGATATACACAAAGCACTTTTGTCAGTAGGTTTTAAGCCATACCAATATGATCCTTTTAAACGGGAACTAAATTTGATGGATTCATTTGGCAGTTATAATACCATTTATTGCCGCGATGTGGAGTTTATAAAAACACGTATAAAAGCGTCGAAAGGATTTAAAATCATGGGCGAGGCTATTTAAAATGCGTTTGGCAATCATTACTACTCATCCCATCCAGTACTACGCCCCTGTATTTAAATTACTGGCAGATAAAATTGATGTTAAAGTATTTTATACCTGGGGTAATGAGGCGCAGGAAAAATTTGATCCAGGCTTTGGCAAAACCATCTCATGGGATATCCCATTGCTGGATGGTTATTGTTACGAGTGGATAAAAAACACATCCACCCAACCGGGTTCCCATAATTTTAAAGGCATTGTAAATCCGGGTCTTATCAATCAAATAAAATCATGGCAAGCCGATGCGGTTTTGGTTTACGGTTGGGCATATGATAGCCATTTAAAGGTTATCAGGCATTTTAAAAATAAAATACCGGTTTACTTTCGTGGCGACTCAACGCTGCTGGATGTTAAACCGGGCGCTAAACAATTATTGCGGACTATTTTTTTAAGATGGATTTATGGCCACGTTGATCATGCGTTTTATGTGGGCAGCAATAATGACGCTTACTTTAAAAAATACGGATTGAAAGATAAACAGCTCACTTTTGCGCCGCACGCTATAGATAACGACAGGTTTGCTGCCGAAAAAGGTGAGGAAGCTTTCAAAATCAGGTCGAATTTAGGCATCAAGCCGGGTGACATTTTAATATTGTTTGCCGGTAAATTCGAAGAAAAGAAATCGCCAGATTTATTACTAAATGCTTTTTTAACTTTGGACGTGCCAAACACTCATTTATTATTTGTTGGTAACGGTATTTTGGAAGAGACGTTAAAAACAAATGCCTGCAGAAACAGCAATGTTCATTTTTTAAGTTTTCAAAATCAATTGGCAATGCCGGCTACTTACCAGGCCTGCAACCTGTTTTGCCTGCCCTCACAAGGTCCTGGCGAAACATGGGGGCTTGCAGTAAATGAGGCCATGGCAGCTGGTAAACCAGTATTAGTATCAAACAAATGCGGTTGCGCTACCGACCTGGTAAACCCGGGCGTTACTGGCGAAATATTTGAAGCCGGTAACGCATCATCACTTAAAAAAAAGCTGCATTCGCTCATCGGGGAAAAAAATGGGCTAACAATTTTGGGTAGCAATGCCGAAGCTAAAATAGCAGGCTGGACCTTTAGTAAACAGGCCGATGCCATGTTAAACGTAATTAATAACAGCCATGCAAACTAAACAGGCCCCGATGGAACGCATTATTATGTTATATGTCCCCTGGGCATTGGCTGCTTTGTTAAGCAGCGATGCCCAGCTGTCATATATCATAGCCTGGCTTGGATCATTCCTAATATTTTTTTTAACACTAACGGGGTGGGTTAAGCCTATACCTAATGACATGAGCGTAGCCGAACAATTGATGCGCCCGATTTTTTTGGTACAGATCATTTTTGCAGGCTACATGGCATGTACCTCCATATTTTACTTTTTGGATGTATTGGGCTATCAAAACTTTGAAAAAGTGAGCACCACCTTGGTTGATCAGAACCGCTTGCAGTATACCGCGCAATGTCAGCGCTATTATTGTTTAGGGCATGCTGCTTTCGTATCGGGTATTTTGATTTTTATGGATTATAGTACCAAATCAAAATACTACATCGCCAAAGATAAGCTGGCTAATTTACTGATGATGTTTGCCGTTGTCAGTTTCCCTGCATCAATATTTTTCATTCGCATTCCGGGCTTATCGCAGTTTGCCAACCAGTTTAGTTCGTTGAGTTTTATAGCCGGCACCCTGGCGCTCGCTTTTGCTATCCCTCAAAAAAAAATCGGCAATACCCTTATTTGCCTGGCCTTTTATTTTTTTAACTTTTACACCGCCTTAACTTCGGGATTTAAGGAGCCTATTATTATTAGCGTACTGGTTTTGGGGGTTTTCCTGTATCCCAATTACAAAAAAATGGTGGCAGGCATATTTATACCTGCGTTGCTTATTTTATTTATGTTTTTGCCTACCTATAACCGAATTTTCAGGCAAAACGCGTGGTCGGGCGATGCCTCGGCAGATGAGGCCACCCAATTGGCACTTGATGCCGCGTTGAATAGCGATTCGGGCGATGAAGATGATTCAAACTGGGGCTTTATGGTTTACAGATTAAGCGAAATTGATATGTTCATCAAATTCACCCAGTCAACGCCCAAGACTGTTGATTTTTACCGCACAAAATTGCTTGCCCAATCGGGTATGGCTATCATTCCGCGCATTTTCTGGCCCGGTAAACCAAGCACCGAAGATTTGATTATGGAGCGGGTGTATGATGCCGGAGTAGTTAACAGGGCCTCGTCGGTATCAGCAAAGCCCGCTTTTATAGTAGATGCCTACCTTACACTTGGTGGTTGGGGAGTTTTTGTCATGATGCTTATTTACGGGGCCGTTGCACAAATTATCTCGGTAAAAGCCGAAAAACTTTTTGGTGGATATATTTTAGGAACCGCGCTTGTATTTAGCGGCTTGTTCCAGATCATGTGGCGCGGCCTTAGTTTTGAGTTCCTCATCAATACGGTATTCTGGAGCTATATCAGTATGCTGGCTATCCATAAAATACTTACGGCATCTAACATTTTAAAAGAAGTTTGAGGATTTTACAAATTTCGGCATCATACAAACCTGCTTACGTTTATGGCGGGCCAACTATGTCGGTAGCGATGCTAAGCGAACAGTTGGCAAATGCAGGTTGCGACGTGTGCGTATTTGCAACAACAGCCAACGGCGTTTCCGAACTTGATGTAACCCCTAACCAAACGGTAATGGTTGATGGTGTAAACGTTACTTATTTTAAGCGCATCACTAAAGACCATAGCCATTTATCGCCTGCCTTGTTAAAAGCCGTTTGGAAAAACGCTAAAACTTATGATGCCGTACATATCCACGCATGGTGGAATTTGGTTTCGGTAATATCCTGCCTTATAGCGGTAATACGTGGGGTACCGGTGGTGGTATCGGCCAGGGGTACTTTAAGCCCCTACTCTTTTCAAAATAAAAACCGGGCAATCAAATCACTCATTCATAATCTATTGAGCAAACCCATACTGAAACGCTGCCATATCCATGCCACTTCGCAGCGGGAGAGTGATGCTGTCAACAGTATTATCAGCCCAAAAAGTTCGGTTATCATACCTAATTTTGTAAAACTGCCGGTTTATCATCCATCGGTACAAAACGCAACAACAGCTTCAATTAAGCTCATATTCTTTTCCAGGATAGAAGAAAAAAAAGGCCTGGATATATTGATCGATGCACTGTCTTTAGTCAAAGCCGCCTTCCATCTTACCATTGCAGGCAGTGGCAGCGAAGCCTATGTTGATAGCCTGAAACAGTTAGCTGCCGATATAAGCGTTAGCGATAAAATAACCTGGACGGGCTTTATAAATGAGGACAAGTTTGAGTTATTACAAAAACATGATCTTTTTGTACTGCCATCCTATGATGAAAACTTTGGCAACGCCGTAATTGAAAGCTTAAGTGTTGGCACGCCGGTACTCATTAGCCGCGAAGTGGGCCTTGCTGATTATGTTAATAAAAATAAGCTTGGCTGGCTGTGCGAAACAAGCGCGATATCTGTCGCCGGAATGATTGACCAAATAGTGGCCCAGCCCCATGAACTGGAACGCATCAGGCAACAAGCACCCGATATTATTTATACCGATTTTAACGCGGGTAGCATAGTTGAAAAATATATAGGTTTGTATACTAAAATTAGCACACAGCATTGAACCCGGCATATTCATTTATCATCATTACCCATAATGAAGCGCAGCACCTGCCCCGTTTGCTGGATTCCGTCGGCGGGCTTGATGCGCCTGTTTTTATTTTAGATTCGTGCAGCGATGATGATACTGTAGCCATAGCCAAAAAAGCTGGAGCAACTGTTTTGCAGCACGCCTTTGAAAATCATCCTAAACAATGGGACTTCGCCCTTAAAAACTTCGATATCAAAACTCCCTGGATTATTTGTTTAGATGCCGACCAGGTTGTTACCCCGGAACTGAAAGAAAAACTGGCGAATTTCAGAGACCAGGATTACCAGGGCGTTAACGGCATTTACTTTAACCGGAAGAATTTTTTTAAAGGCAGCTGGATAAAACATGGCGGGTATTATCCCTTTTACCTGCTTAAAATGATCCGCTTTGGTGTCGGCTACTCGGATCTGAATGAAAATATGGACCACAGGTTCATCGTACCTGACAAAACCGAAGTATGGAAAGACGGGCATATCCTGGAAGAAAACCTGAAAGAGAACCACATCAGTTTCTGGATAGCCAAACATAACCGGTACAGCGATTTACTGGCGCAGGAGGAGGTAGAACGTATGCAAAAAACGCGGCAGCAAACCCTTAAACCATCAATATTTGGCTCGCCGGACGAGCGTACCGCCTGGCTTAAGCAGTTGTGGTGGCAATTGCCCCGCTATGTAAGGCCAATGCTTTACTTTACCTATCGTATGATATTCCAATTGGGTATATTAGATGGACGTACAGGCGTAATTTTTCATTTTTTACAAGGTTTCTGGTTCAGGCTGATTGTAGATGTTAAAATTGATGAAATCCTGAGAAACGGGCAACAAGGCAGGGCAGCAACAACAGGCCATATCTCGCCAGTGAAATTTATCTTCAGGTTTCTTGCGTTGTTTTTGATATTCTATTACTTTAACATTTTGTTTTTTGGGATAACCAATCCGGGCAAACATTACTACCCGTTTTTGGCTAATCACTTAAATTACATACGGGGCCTCCGTTGGTTATTGCTGAGTATCAGCGCCCAGGTACTTAACTGGTTTGGTTTTTCGGCTATTCATAATGGCACCGAATTGCTGGTGGCAGGCAAAGGGGCTATAGTGCTGGTATACTCCTGCCTCGGGCTTGGGCTGATGAGTTTTTTTGCGGCATTTGTTATTGCCTATCCTACAAAAACAAAGCAAAAAGTTATCTTTTTAGTCACCGGGATTTTAGCCATCCAGCTTTTAAACATTTTGCGTTTTGTGCTGTTGGCATTATTCTGGAATAAAAATTCAAGCCGGATTGTTGACCATCATACGGTATTTAATATCATTTTATACATCATTATAATGGCAAGCCTGTATTTTTGGGTTAAACAAGGCGACAATCACTTAAACAAACATGCACAAAACCAACCTGTCAACTTATAACAACCACCCTTTTCACCCGGGTGGCAATGCGTTAAAAAGGCTGTTATGGTTTTATGTGAATGCCGTTTTCTTTAAAACCAGCTTTATACCATCAAGTGGTTTTAAAGTATTTTTATTGCGGCTATTTGGCGCCAGGATAGGCAAAAAAGTAACTATAAAGCCTTGCGTAAATATCAAGTACCCCTGGTTTTTGCAAATTGGCGACCATACCTGGGTTGGCGAAAACGTTTGGATAGATAGCCTTGTAATGATTACCATTGGCGCCAACGTATGCTTATCACAGGGGGCAATATTGCTAACCGGCAGCCATAACTATAAAACAGCATCGTTTAACCTGATAACCAAAAGCGTTGTTTTGGAGGATGGGGTTTGGATAGGCGCCGGCGCTATGGTAAACCTGGGTATAACTGCCGGAAGCCATGCTATGCTTACCGCCGGCTCAATAGCCACAAAAAACATGGAATCTTACAGCATTTACCAGGGTAACCCGGCAGTAAAAATCCGCGACCGCGAAATTAGCCTGTAAAAAACAACCACTATATATGATCGCACAGCAATCTCAAACGCATAAAATTATACTGATAGCATTAAGCTTGTTTGTGCTCATTTTAGGAATAATGATATTTATAGCCCCGGCAGCCATTTTTCCGGATCCGGCCTGGGGTTTACAGGTTATGCATAAAATGCAGGCAGGCGGGGCTTTTAATATTACAAACAAGCCAGACCGTACTGATATCGGCAAAAACTATAGCGAGTTTTTATCATGGTGGTCGCCGGGGCAATATCTGGCTCCGTACTTTTTTAAATCATTGCCAGGTGTTAACGATGGGGGCGCAGCGGCCATTACTACTGCTGTATGCGGTTTGTTAGGCATAGCCGGGCTGTATGCCTTTTTTAAAAAGGTAGGCTTTACAAAGCTTTTAGCTGCCGTGAGCGTGCTGATTATAGTTATTCAGCAGGCTTTTTTTGTACCTTATGTATTTTATAATGGTGGCGAGGTTTTACTTTTCGGCTTCCTGGGCTGGTTTTTGTATGGTTGTGTTAGCTTCGACAACGCCAACTGGAAGCTTGCCTTATTTTTGCTGCTATCCGGCTGGATAGGGTTCTTCTGTAAATCATCTTTTTTGTGGATGTACGGCGCCGGGTGTATCTACCTGTGGATCAGCCTTTCTAAAAATAAAACAGCAGTGCTTGATTGGATTAAAAATGGCATCTGGATTGGTATTCCCGCCGCGCTATCATTTGCTGTAATTTATTTTCAATATATGTCAAAAGGGGCAAACCCGGCCGGCATATCATTTGGGTTTAAATTTAGCTGGGAAGCATTAAGTTTTCCTTTAGCTTCGCCGATATTGACGGGCTTTTCTTTAGATGATATATTAAATGGCCTCATAACGCATAGCAATACACCCATACTTAATCCGTTGTGGTCGTTAGTGGTTTTGATATTGGCCGCGGTATTAAGCGTAATTTTAGTAATACGTATTGTTAGGGTTGTTCCTGATAAAAACTATACGCTGCTGCTTGCCGTTTTTTATTCGGTATCAATATTGTTTTTTGGGTATAGCTTTTTAAAGCAGGCCAATATCTCTTACGAGGGAAGGCATTTGCGGATCATAGGCTTGCTGATAACGCCGGGCATTGTTTACCTGGTAAGTTTAAGTAAGCTGCCTGTTAAAATTGGTTTTGGTTTGGTGTGCCTGTTTATTACTGCTTTAAGTATCAGGTATTTTGCCCCCAGCTATTATCAAAATTCAACCAAAAATGCCAGGGGAACATCTGGTATAGCGCAGCTGTTTATTGATCAACAATCGTTAGACCAGATTATGGAACTCGACCGGAAAAACACCGATGCTATCTTTGTATTTATCAGCCCCGACCTGGGCCTGGAGATAAACCATAACCGCTACGTAATATTAGACCCCATTGGCCCCGATGTAAAAATTGCGTTTGATGACTATGTACATTATGGCCATGCCGGTCCCATCTTTATCATGCTCCCGGCAAGTTACATGGGACCAAAATCAAACATCATACGCAAATGTTTCCCGGGTTATAAGGGTTTTCGTATGGACATGCTGAGTGACAAATATGTACTGTATTCAGCTAAATGAGCTGAAGGCGTAAAGCTGAAAGCCTAAAGTTTTTAGTTGGGTGTACAACTTATTGCGGAAACCAGCTTTCTGATTTGGGACCTAAACTCTCTGCTTTTAAACGCTCGCTTTATTAATCTCGGCCCAAAGCAAATCTTTCAATCCGGTAAGATTTTTTTGGGCTACCGACGAGATGAAAATCGAAGGCACTCCTTCCGGCAGCTCCCTCTTCATTTCGGCCTGAAGTTCGTCATCCAGTAAATCCATTTTTGTTACAGCTAAAACGCGGGGCTTGTGCATCAGTTCGGCATTGTATTCCTGCAGCTCGTTTAGTAATATTTCATACTCTTCCTTGATGGTGCGCGGCGTATCAGCGGGTACCATAAACAACAGTACCGAGTTGCGCTCGATATGCCTCAGGAACCTAAAGCCTAAACCCTTGCCCTGCGATGCACCCTCAATAATGCCCGGTATATCGGCCATTACAAATGAGCGGTTATCACGATACGATACGATGCCCAGGTTGGGTACCAGGGTTGTAAAAGCGTAATCGGCAATTTCGGGCTTGGCGGCGGATACTACCGAAAGCAGGGTTGATTTTCCCGCATTGGGGAATCCTACCAAACCAACATCAGCCAGGATCTTTAGTTCCAGTATATTCCAGTCTTCCTTACCATCTTCGCCGGGTTGGGCAAAGCGGGGGGTTTGCTGGGTTGGGGTTTTAAAGTGCCAGTTGCCAAGGCCGCCACGGCCGCCAGGGGTTAAAATCCGGGTTTCGCCGTCCTGGGTTATCTCGAAGATCACTTCGCCGGTTTCGGCATTTTTAACTGTAGTACCCAAAGGTACCTCCAAAATCTCGTCTCTTCCGGTTTTGCCGCTGCGTAATGAGCTGCCGCCCGAATCACCGTCGCCGGCAATAACGTGTTTGCGGTATTTAAGGTGCAGCATGGTCCATAGCTGGGCATTACCTTTAACAATAACATGGCCGCCACGACCGCCATCGCCACCATCGGGGCCACCCTTTGAAGTTAATATATCACGGTGTAAATGCGCAGAGCCCGCCCCTCCGTGGCCACTGCGGCAACAGATTTTCACATAATCAACAAAATTGGAACCTTGCGACATAATTTTTTCTTTTTTTGGAGACCGAAAGTCCGAAAGTCAGTAAAGTCCGAAAGTTTAAGAGTTTTAACTTCCTAACTTTCGGACTTTACCGATTTCCTCTCTTCCCGACTTTATCCTTCCTAACTTCCGGACTTTACTGACTTCCCGTCTTCCGGACTTTAAATATTAATCTTTTAACCAGGCTTCAATAATGGCATGTATCTGGCCAAAAATCTCATCTACCGAGCCTATGCCATTAATACTTTTAAATTTACCCTGGTTTTTATAAAAACCGGCCACAGGAGCCGTTTTATCATTGTATTCATGGATGCGTTTGCTAATCACTTCCGGATTAGCATCATCGGGCCTGCCCGAATCTTTACCACGAAGCAATAGGCGACGCAATAATTCATCATCATCAACCTCAAGCGCTATCATGCCGGTTATAGCCGACTGTTTGCTGGTTAGCAGGCTATCCAGCGCTTCTGCCTGTGCAACCGTGCGGGGGAAACCATCAAAAATGAAACCCTTGCCATCTTTATTACTGTCCAGCTTATTGCTGATCATGCCAATTACAACCGCATCTGGAACCAATTTACCATCGTCCATCAGCTTCTTGGCCTCTAACCCAAGTGTTGTTCCTTGCGCAATTTCGCCACGTAAAAGATCGCCGGTTGATAAATGGATCAATCCATATTGTTCAATAAGCTTTTGTGACTGAGTCCCTTTCCCGGCTCCGGGAGGACCAAACAATACCAGGTTTAGCATGCTCGTTATAAATTAAAAGCCTTTCGGTACTACACAGAAAGGCTTAGGATTAACTTTGTACCCGTATGGACAAAACCATTTAAAGGCATATTTTATGTGCACTCGAAGGGAGTCGAACCCCTAACCTTCTGATCCGTAGTCAGACGCTCTATCCAATTGAGCTACGAGTGCTTTTCGAAACGGAATGCAAAGATAGAATTTCTTTTTAATCTCTCATACTTTTTTTCAAAAAACCCATAAACCGCAGTATTGCATAGTCTTACTTTGCTTCATAATTAGTTATTTGTTTTTATATCTTTAATTTTTTAACCGGATAATAACCAACGTGAAGTTTAACAATAGCGCCAGCCTTTTCTCCGAAATAAAGTCGGTGCCTGCTATTTTAGATCAAAAAAAATATCCGTCGCTTGATGGGTTAAGGGCCGTTTCAATCATCATGGTGCTTATCCATCATTTCATCCTCAACTACAACCCTTATTTTCAAAGCCTTGTATTTATCGGCCCCCTGGGTGTTGATGTGTTTTTTGTGATCAGCGGTTTTTTAATCACCACTTTATGCATTAAGGAGAAAATCACAACCGGCGATTTATCGCTCAAAAACTTCTACATCCGCCGCGCGTTAAGAATCCTCCCGGTGGCTTACCTGTACATAGTGGTGATTGCCATACTTAATTATTTTTTTAAATTGCAGGTAGGTGCGTTAAGCTTTATTTCATCGGCGCTGTTCATCGCCAACCTTTCCTATTTCAGAAGGTTACAGTTCGACTGGAGCCTGGCCCATTACTGGTCGCTATCGGTCGAAGAGCAGTTTTATTTGTTATTTCCGGTATTTATCAAAAAGAAATTCCAGCTATACGTAAGCATTCTATTAGTGATCATTCTGTTGGTACCGACACTGGTTTACCTACAAACCATCGTAAGCTTTTTAAATAACGGCGTGCTCTCCGCTGCTTTACGTTACCTGGTTAAATTCCAGGGCATCGCTGTGGGTTGCCTGTTCTCGGTTTTGTTATTTAAAGGTTATTTAAACTTTGGCAAATTGAGCCTGGCGGCTACGCTGGTATCCGTTTTTATGATATTTTACCTAAAGTTCGATGCCTTTTTTACGCTGCAATCCTGCTTTATCAATTTGTTCATATCTATTTTTGTCGGCATTATCATTGTCAATAACATCAGCCCTAAAACTAATTTGATCTATAAATTTTTGAACTTAAAGGAGTTGAGCTTTATAGGCGTCCTATCGTACAGTATCTATATCTGGCAGCAACTATTCCTATCTAACGATACCCGGTTCCCGCTTACCAAATATCCCATCAACCTGCTGTTCCTGGCGCTGGTGCCATTGTTATCGTATTTTTATTACGAGAAGTTTTTCTTAAAGCTGAAGAAACATTTTGCCAAAAACAAAAAGGCATAAAAAAAACCTGCCAGGCATTTCTGCTTAACAGGCTCGGTGTGCTATAGTATACAAAATTATTTTACCACTTCGGCAATGGCCGCAAAGTTTGGCAGGTCGGTAGCAACTTCCAGTACTTCGGCGTAAATGATATTTTGCTCCTCGTCGATAACAAATGCGGCACGTTTTGAAACGCCTTTTAAGCCCATTACAAAATCGGCATAAATGGCTTGGTAAGCGGTAGATACCTCTTTGTTAAAGTCCGACAACAAATCAAACTGGTAGCCATTTTCTTCTTTAAACTTAGCCAGCGAAAAAGGCGAATCAACAGAGATGCCCAGTATGGTAGCATTTAAACCATCGTAATAGCCAAAGCTATCGCGCATGGTGCACAGTTGCGTGGTACAAACGCCTGTAAATGCCAAAGGGAAAAAGTGTAATACCACTTTGCGCCCCTTAAAATCGGACAGTGATACAGTTTTCAACCCTGATGATACTAATGTAAATTGAGGTGCCGCCTGGCCTGGTTGTAATGACATGATGCGTGTTTTTATACTGCAAATGAATGATAATTAAATGAAAACATAGTAAATAAAGGGTCAAAATTTCACTACGATCTTTCTCGAGTGCGCCGCCATAATATCTCTGTTTACTGATATGGCAAAAACAAATCAGATCCATTTTCTTTCAACCCTTGATTAACTAAATATTTAGTTATAGCTTTATCCTATCAACCAATAAAGCTATGATCAGGAATTACCTCAAAACCGCGTTCCGTTCCCTTTTAAAAAATAAGGGTTTTACTTTTATCAATATTTTAGGGCTGGCGATGGGCCTGGCAACCTGCCTGCTCATTGTTTTATATGTGGTTGATGAGTTGAGCTACGATAGGTACAATGCAAAATATGAACGCATTTACCGGGTAAACACCGATTTAAAATATGGCGGCGTTATAACCTCATTTGCAATTGCCGCGCCACCCGTGGGCGATGCTTTAAAAAGTAATTTCCCCGAGGTAGAAAACGCGGTAAGGGTCTCGCCTGCATTAAATATCCGCTTTAAAAAAGGCAGCCAGGATATTGCCGAAGATAAAGTGATCTATTGCGACCCATCCCTGTTTTCGATATTTACCTTACCCATGATTAATGGTGACCCGAAAACCGCGCTGAACGACCCGAACGCCATTGTACTTACCGAATCGTCGGCCATCAAATACTTTAACAAAACCGACGTGGTGGGCCAAACACTCACCATTAATACAGATAGCGTTCCCCATAAAATAACCGGGGTTGTTAAAGATGTACCCGTGCAATCGCATTTTACGGCCGGTTTCTTCTTGTCAATTTTGTCGCAGGAGTCATCGCGCGATAAAACGTTTAATCATTTTAGTTTTAGCACATATATTTTATTGAAGCCCGGTGTAAGCGCTTCCCGCCTCGAAGCCAAGCTCCCGGCCATGATGCGCCAATGGCTTAACGGCAGTATGAACATGGATAAGTTTGAAAAAGGCGGTAATTATATCCGCCTGAATTTAACGCCGCTAAAAGACATTCACCTGCAATCAAACCGCCAGCGCGAACTGGGGCCAAACGGCAACATTCAGTATGTATACATCTTCTCGGCCATTGCATTGTTTATTTTGGTGCTGGCCTGTATCAACTTCATGAATCTTTCAACCGCCCGCGCCGCCAACCGCGCCCGCGAAGTTGGGGTGCGCAAAGTACTGGGCTCCTCGCGCTGGTCGCTCATTGTACAGTTCCTGTCCGAATCATTTATTGTTACCATGGCAGCTACCATTATTGCGGTATTAGTGGCATGGGCGTTGTTACCTGCATTTAACCACTTGGCCGGTAAACAAATAACGATAAGCACGCAAATGGTTAGCTGGCTGGTGCCTGCTTTGGCGATTATTATCGTTATTGTTGGCATTGTTTCCGGCTCGTACCCTGCATTTTTCCTGTCGGCCTTTCATCCTGCCCATGTTTTAAAGGGAAAAATATCAACCGGGTTTAAAGGAGGCATGCTGCGCAGCTTTTTGGTGATATTCCAGTTTTCGATTTCCATTTTCCTGATCATTGGAACCATGGTAGTTTACAACCAACTCAGGTATATCCAAAATAAAGACCTTGGCTTTAACCGCGACCAGTTACTACTGGTAAAAAATGTAAACGCCTTAAACAATCCGCAGTTGTTAAAACAGCAGGTAAAGCAATTACCGGGCGTTGTTAACGCCACACTTAGCACCTACTACCCTACCAACACAACCCATTTCCCAAACAGCATCAGCAGCGAACATAAAAGCGGTTTGATGGCCGAATATTGGTCGGTTGATGAAGATTACCTGCATACAATGGGCATGCACCTGTTAACAGGCCGCGGATTTTCGAGCCAGTTCCGTTCCGACTCATCGGGAATGGTCATCAATCAAACAGCTGCCAATATGCTGGGCTTTAATAACAATGCCTTAAACAAAACGCTTACTACCGGGCAGGGGCCAAATGCCAGAACATATCACGTTATTGGTGTGGTAAAAGATTTTAATTTCAGTTCGTTAAGGGACAACATCAGTCCGCTGGTAATGGTGATGGACCAGGATTGGCGGCAGTTGCTTTGCGTTAAAGTGGATACCAAAAACCTGCGGCTTTTTTTAAACCATGCAGAACATGAGTGGAAAAAGCTTGCCCCTAACCAGCAATTCGAATACTCGTTTATGGATGCCGATTTTGACGCCCTTTACCGCACCGAGCAGCGCATGGGGAGCCTGTTTGTGGCATTTACCACCCTTGCCATCATGATAGCTTGCCTGGGCTTATTTGGCCTTGCAGCTTATGCCGCCAGCCAGCGTAACCGCGAAATAGGCATCCGCAAAATATTAGGTGCCGGGGTATTTAGCCTGGTAACCATGTTATCAAAAGATTTTATCAAACTGGTACTTATTGCCATCGCTATTGCTACCCCCCTGGCCTGGCTGGTCATGCAAAAATGGTTGCAGGGATATGCTTACCGGCAAAATATCCAATTGTGGGTATTTGTGCTTACCGCACTGGCGGCCGTTGTAATTGCCATGATAACCGTGAGTTTTCAATCTATCAAAACAGCAATAGCCAATCCGGTGGATAGTTTAAAGGAGGAAGGTTAGTTCATTGGTTCGGTTAGTTCACTGGTTCATTGGTTCATTAGCTCATTGGTGAAAAGCTGGCAAAACTTTGCGGGGATATAACATCGGCGGGTTGACTCACCCCGACGAGGCTACGCCCGTCTGCCCTCTCTCCGACTGCGGTGGCTGTTGCACAACTTAGTCGCGAGAAAAAATACACTTTTTGTAGTCGTTTGACATGCTGAGATTTCAATACTGGCAAACTTGTTTCTATCAATTGTTGAATATTTAAATCTCAGACGATTGATCGGCAAGATTTCAAGCCTTGTAATTTATGTCCACCTACGTCGCATAGAGGGGCGAAAAAATAATAAAATAAAAATGGAGTTAACCCTCTTTGCGGCGCCAGCCGGAGAGAGGGTCGGCCAGCGAAGCGTAGCCGGGGTGAGTAGTGGCCAGCGTTCGACAAACACTACATTAAAGTCAATCTGCCCTTACGGCCCCACAACTTTAATCCCCTGATTATCTCGTCCGTAGGGTTACATAAATGGCCTTTTTGGTATCAATAGTAACCAAAAAACAAATTAACATCATGAAAACAAAAATTTTTACTGCCCTTGCGGCGGGAGTATTGCTGCTGGGCGCTTGTAAGGGAGGCAGGTCGGGAAATTACGAAGCTATTAACAACAGCAGCAGCGCCGATTCGGCTAAGTCAGATAAAGAAACGATGGCCGATACCTCCCTATTTGTACAGCCCAAGCTTGTAAAATCGGCCGATATGCGTTTCAAAGTAAAAAACGTACAGCAAACGGCCGAGAAAATAACAGCACTGACAGTTAAACACAACGGCATGGTAATGCATCACCAAATGGAGTCATCGGCTCAGGGCAGCCAGGATTACCGCATCAGTGGTGACTCCGTACGCAGGGTATCGGCATTCAATACCAACGAGGATATGACCATTAAAGTCCCCTCGGATAAACTGGAGGATTTTATGTACCAGGTGGCCCATATGGGTACGCATGTTACCTTAAGCAAAATGGATATTGAAGATAAATCGCTCGATTATTTATCTGCCAGACTAAAACTCAAAAGCCGCAAAGAACTGGTAGATCAGCAAAAGAAAGGCAAGGTGACCATCAAAAATCCGCTGAATGTATTGTTGTTAAAGGATGATATGGTAGACGGGCAGATTGACAATCTTAAAATAGATGCTGCCGTTAAGTTTAGCGTAATTACCCTTAACTTTTATGAAAGCAATACCATCATCCAGGAAAACATCGCCAACGATGATCCATCGGCCTATCAGCTATCTTTCGGCAAACGTTTTTTCAATTCGGTGGCTTACGGTTGGTTTTTGTTTACCGAATTAATTTTGGCGCTTACCAATCTTTGGGTATTTGTTTTAGCCGCGATAGGCGTATGGATGTTATTCAGATTTTATAAAAGAAAACACCCGGCTTTTTTAGGTGCGATAAAACCCTGAATAGCATTTTCATTCCTTTCGGCAAAGGCGACGAAGGGTGTTGAAAATGGCGTGGAGCAGATTATGGTTAGATAATACCCATGAGCGGGGTGAATCTTTAACCAACGTCCAGGCGCTCGTCATAACTTACTGATTTTCTAAAAACATAACGGTTACCTAAATACCCTTTTTGGTATCAATAGTAACCAAAAAACAAATTAACATCATGAAAACAAAAATTTTTACTGCCCTTGCGGCGGGAGTATTGCTGCTGGGCGCTTGTAAGGGATCTGGCGGAAGTTACGACAACGAAAAAAGCACCAATAGCGCAGATACGGCCAGCGTATCGCCTGCTGCAGTTACGGCCAAAACCGACAAACTTGACGATGCTAAGCTGGTTAAAACGGCCGATATGCGTATTAAAGTAAAAGATGTTGGCAAAGCCACAGAAACGGTTACCGCCTTAACTGCAAAATATGGAGGCATGGTAATTCATCACCAAATGCAAACCACAAACGAAGGCAGCCAGGACCTTAGCGTCGGTAATGATTCTATGATGCACATTTCTTCGTTTAGCAGCGTTGCCGATATGACAGTCAACGTTCCACCAAATCACCTGGAAGATTTCATGAACCAGGTTGCGCAAATAGGGCTATATGTCGAGAACAGGAAAATGAACATCGAAGATAAATCTCTTGATTATTTATCATCAAAGCTCAAGCGCGAAAACAGAGAAAATGCGGTGAAGCAGGAGGCGAACACCGGTGAAAAGATCGACCCGGAAAAACAACTCACGGCTAAAGATGACATTGTCGACAGAAAAATTGCTAACCTTAAAACAGACCAGGATGTAAAGTTTAGTACCGTAATATTAAGTTTTTACCAAAGCAGAACGGTATTAAAAGAGGTACTGCCAAGTAATGATGCATCAGCATATCAGTTGCCTGCTTCTAAACGTTTGGTTAGCGCATTAATTTATGGATGGTCGCTTTTTATCAATCTGGCCGTTGGTTTCGCCAATATCTGGGTATTCGTTTTAGCTGCCATCTGTTTATGGCTATTGTTCAGGTATTATAGGCGAAAACACCCGGCATTTTTCGGCACTATAAAATCATAAAAATTTAGTAGCATTTTCGGTAAACATTTCTATTTTTGCGGTACAAAAAATATCGGTATCATGGAGTCAATGGAAAACGCTAACGCAGAGAAACATTACAAACTATTAGTTGTCGCAATCATCATAGGCATTTTTGGTGTATTTATCCGTTTTGCAGGTGATGAAAACTCAGCTTATTTCTCATGGATAGCCAACGCAGCATTGTTAATTGGTACCCTGATAGCTTTAAAAGCTGTTTTCGCAATTATGAAGTAAAGCCCCCTGCCCCCTGAAGGGGGAGTTTGGGAAAATACATATTATAAAGAAGCCCCGTTCATTTTTTGGATGGGGCTTTTTTGGTTTAGGTGCATTTTTAAAAAGTGGTCATATTCAGTTATAAAATTGTCAAAATACCAAAGCGGAAATGACTTTCAAAAATAAAAACTGTCATGCTGAGGAACGAAGCAATCTATTCGCGAACTTTTCTATCGGTTATGCACGGTTGATAGATCCTTCGTGCCTCAGGATGACAGGGGAATTGGATTCGTCATGTATCCTATCGAAGCATTGCGGGCAAAGGCCTCTCCGCGCGAGTCTTCGACAGGCTCAGACTGACAAGCCCTCTCTATATCTTATAAAACTTTCTTTATCCGCAAATCAAAAACTTCCCCTTCAGGGGGTCGGGGGGGGGGGGCCGTCCTACTTAGGCCTGTACTTTGATTCATTCAATATTTTCTGCGCATCCTTATTGGCCATCAACTGTTGCAGGGTAACTTCGGGATGTTTATCCATATAAGCGCGTACAATTTGCCAGCCCGTCCATACGGCCAGTTTTGGGGCCGATTCATTGCGTTCGCCAAGGCCGGGGGTAAAGGGTGCTTCGGTAAGGTATTTTTGAATTTTGGGATAGTCGGTTTCGTACAGCAGGTTTTCTTCTAAAAAGTAAGCCCATATCTTAGGCTCAAAATCGGTACACCATTTTAGCTGGTCGCGGGTGTAGCTTATTTTCAGGGTATCGCCGGCATCGGGCAAAATTTTGTCCATAAAATACATGATCTTACCATTGTAAATCATTTTTGTCAACAACGATTTATCATCGTCACTTTCGGGGAACATATCTTCGCGGGCAATGCCTTCAACCACCCGCGGCGTAATGTTTTCGGGCGTAAAATGCTTTGATAAATAATGCGGGAACGCGCTGGTGATGGAAGGGTAAAACCGCGAATTAGCACCCAAAAACAAATCGAGCCCGATAGCAAAATACCCATCGCCTATGGATGTTTGCGCCTGGAAGCCCGAAAAATAACTGTAAACCTTAGGAATCCTTTTTTGGGGGTAATAATATTTAATATGCTTAAAGGCATCGGTAAGTTCGGCTTCCTGCTTATCCAGCTTGGGGTAAGTAGCCTCCACATCGTGCCTTAGGTCGTTATAGGCTTTGTTGGCAAAAACATTGCGCAGGGTTTTAAAATAAGCGGTATCCTTAATGCTGCCTACCGGTAAAATACGTTCAATAAAATCCTGGTAAAACACCTTGTACTTATTATGCAGGTGGATAGCCTGCTGTGCCATAGGGTGGGTGCGCATGGCGTCGAAATCCTGGTCGAAGCGTTCAATCTTCACCTCAAGGTCAATATTACTTACATCAACCTTTTTGTTGCCGCGGCAGGCCGACAATATCATACCGATAAAAAAAATTAAGTAAATTTGTTTTGCTTTATACCGGGTAGTTATCATATTTATCCTTTGAGCAAAAATAATTTTTATTTGCATTAATACGTTACTATACCATCCATGAAAATTGCATTAGCCCAGCTTAACTATCATATAGGTAACTTCGAATCGAACACAGCCAAAATAATTGACCACATATTAAAAGCCAAACAAAACGGCGCCGACCTGGTGGTTTTTGCCGAGTTGTGCGTGTGCGGCTATCCGGCGCGCGACTTTTTGGAATTTGACGAGTTTATTGGCCTGTGCGAAGAATCGGCAAAAAAAATAGCCGAAGTGTGTATTGATATCGCCTGTATTATCGGCCTGCCTACAGTTAACAATAAAACCGAAGGCAAGGACTTAAATAATTCGGCCTATTTTATTGAGGATGGTAAAGTAAAGGCAATTGTAAACAAAGCGCTGCTGCCCAACTATGATGTATTTGACGAATACCGCTATTTTGAACCGTCAACGGATTTTAACTGTATTGAATTTAAAGGCAAAAAAATAGCGCTTACCATTTGCGAAGACTTGTGGAACACGATTGAAAACCCTTTATACATCACCCGACCTATGGATATCCTGATCCATCAGCGGCCTGATGTAATGATCAATATCGCAGCTTCGCCATTTGCCTATAATCATGATGAAACACGGGTTGCTATTTTAAGCGATAATGCCAGCCGTTACAAGCTGCCTCTTTTATATATCAATAATATAGGCGCACAAACCGAACTGATTTTTGACGGCGGATCGCTGGTGTTTGATAATAAAGGGACACTGATAGATGAAATGCCCTATTTTGAAGAAAGTACGGCATACTATACCCTCAATGAGGATAACAGTATCAGCTTTGAGCATCCGTCAACCATGAAAACAGACCGTCCCGGCGATATTGAGCAAATTCACCAGGGCATCATATTAGGCATCCGCGATTACTTTTATAAATCGGGCTTTAAGCAGGCAATTTTAGGTCTGTCCGGCGGTATCGATTCTGCCGTGGTTTGCGCTTTGGCTGCCGAGGCCCTGGGCGCACAAAATGTAATGGCAGTATTATTGCCATCCCGTTTTTCAACCGATCACTCGCTCAAAGATGCCGAAGACCTGGTGGCTAACCTGGGTTGCAAGAGCGAGACCATCGCCATAAAAGATATAACCCAGGCTATAGAAACATCGCTGCATCCCCAATTTAAAAACCTTCCGTTTAACATTGCCGAAGAAAATATCCAATCGCGTACCAGGGCGGTATTGTTAATGGCCATGTGTAACAAGTTTGGCTATATATTGCTTAATACCAGTAATAAAAGTGAAGCCGCCGTTGGCTACGGAACTTTATACGGCGATATGTGCGGCGGCATTTCTGTTATAGGCGATGTATACAAAACCCAGGTATTTGCCCTGGCCCGCCATATTAATAAAGACAAAGAGATTATCCCGATAAATTCCATTGTAAAACCGCCATCGGCCGAGTTAAGACCCGATCAAAAGGATACCGACTCGTTGCCCGAATACGATATACTGGATAAGATATTGGAAGAATATATTGAATATCGCCGCTCATCTGCCGAGATCATTAAAATGGGATACGATGAAGCAACCGTGCGCCGGGTGATCAAGCTCACCAACTCCGCCGAGCATAAACGTTACCAAACCCCGCCAATATTACGGGTATCCCCCAAAGCATTTGGCATGGGCCGCAGGATGCCAATAGTAGGGAAATATTTGTCTTGAGACAGTATCAAGTAGCTAGTATCAAGTATCAAGACCGCTTCATAAAAAATTTGGAAACAAAAAATCTTGATACTTGATACTAACTACTTGATACTAAAAATACCTATATTTCAAGTCTATGAATAAGCGATACGCCGCGGTATGTACTTCTTTTTTTTTGCTGTGTATTGCAGTTCAAACATTTGCTCAGCAACCGCTGGTTAGCGATGCAAAAAAAGCCGAATTAAGCAGTTTTTCTTCGCAATTGAGGAGTACTTTCAATGTAAATAAGCAACAGGCCCTTTCATTGGCGACGCAAAAAGGCTGGCCGGTTACACGTCGGTCGCGCAACGGTAACCACGTGTTTTTACAGGGTGTTAACAGCCTTGGTTTTCCTATATATCTTACCACACACAACAATACAACGGCTGCGGCCACAACGGGCACTAACGCCGTGCAGCCAGGTGGCTCATTAGGGCTAAACCTTTCAGGATCTGGCAGCAACCTTGTTGGTAAGCTGGCCATTTGGGATGGCGGTTCGGTATATGCCGCGCACCAGGAATTTGCAGGTAAAACCATTACGATAAAAGATGGCGCTTCGGTGCTTGATCATACTACTCACGTGGCCGGCACCATGATTGCCAAAGGCGTTTACGCGCCGGCTAAAGGCATGGCGTTTAACGCGAGCAGCCTGTTGTCATGGGATTTTGATAACGACGTATCTGAAATGAGCGGCGCTGCAGCGGGGCTGTTATTATCAAACCATTCTTATGGCGATGTTGCCGGCTGGGATTATAACAGCGATGCCAGCCGCTGGGAGTGGTATGGCCTGCCGGGTGATACTGTTGATTACACTTTTGGATTTTACGATACCCGCGCCCAGTCATGGGATAAAATAGCCTATACGGCCCCCTATTACCTTATTGTGGAATCGGCAGGAAACAGCAGGGCCAGCAACGGGCCGGCCATAGGTGCAACTTACTACGGCTACCGCAGCCGCACCGATCAAACTATGGTAAATAAAGGCGCCCGCCCCTCAACAATAAGCGACAATAGCGACTATGATATCATCAGCACCACAGGTAACGCCAAAAACACGCTGACGGTTGGTGCAGTAAACCCCTTGCCATCGGGCCCTACCAACAGGAACGATATAAGCGTTGCCTATTTCAGCGCCTGGGGGCCTACGGATGATGGTCGCGTAAAACCGGATATTGTGGGTGATGGGGTAAATGTAACTTCTGTAGGGATAGCTAACAGTTCATCGTACCTTACGCTATCGGGCACATCGATGGCCGCGCCCAATATCACCGGTTCGTTGTATTTATTGCAGGAATACTATGCTCAAAAAAACAGTGGGAATTTCATGAAATCGGCCACACTGAAAGGCCTGGTTTGCCATACCGCCTTTGATGCCGGCAACGTTGGCCCAGATTATATTTATGGCTGGGGATTGCTTGATATGCCCAAGGCGGCACAGGCCATTACCGATAATGGCGTTAAAAGCATGGTAAAGGAAAACTCACTTGCCCAGGGCCAAACGCAAACCTTTAACGTACTGGCATCGGGCGCCAGCGCCTTGATTGCCACCATTGCCTGGACAGACCCCCAGGGAACAGTTTCGCCCGATGGCACTATCAACAGCCGCACACCAAAACTAATTAACGACCTTGATATTAAAGTAAGTGATGGCACCACAACTTACAACGCCTGGGTTTTAGATCCCGATCATCCATCGGCAGCCGCTACAACCGGCAACAACATTAGGGATAATGTGGAGCAGGTATATATTGCCAATACAGTACCGGGTAAAGCTTACACCGTAACTGTATCGCATAAAGGCAATTTAACATCCGGCCCGCAGGCTTACTCGCTTATAGTTACCGGGATAGGCGGCACTGCCTATTGCACGTCTGCCCCTCTAAGCGATGCCGATTCGCGCATTAACAATGTCAAGCTGGCCAATATCGATAACAGCCCGGCAGCAGGCTGCAAAAGCTATTCTGACTACACCAATTTAACCATTCAGCTCGAGCAGGATAAATCATACCCGCTTAGCCTTACACTGGGCACCTGCGGCGCCAACTTCAATAAAGCCGCCAAAGTTTTTATTGACTATAACGAGAACGGCATTTTTGAAGATACGGAACTGGTAGCAACCACCGGCATTATAAATGGCACAGGCACCTATACTACAAACATCAAAATACCGGCAACCGTTGTAGCCGGAACTTATAGCCTGATGCGGGTAGTACTCAGCGAAACCAACAGCGCGGCCAGCATTACAGCCTGCGGCAGCTATGCCAAAGGCGAAACGCAGGACTACCGGGTACAGTTTTTACAAACCAGTATTGATGCCGGCGTGCTATCTATAGTTAATCCGGGTTCAAGCGGGGCATGTTCGGCAAGTACGCCGGTTACTATAGCGGTTAAAAACTTTGGCAGTGCGGCTATCACCAACGTGCCATTGACCGTAAAAATAACCGCCGCCGATAATACGGTAACTACATTTAACGGTACTTACACAGGTACCCTTGCCCCCGGCGATCAGGATAACTTTACCTTCGCCCAAAACTTTAATGCCCTGGCCGGCGCCACTTATACCATAACGGCCATCAGCAATTTAACCGGCGATCCGGTAAAAAATAACGATACGGTTACCACAACCATTGTCATCAACAGCCCATCGGCAATAGGCGATTTAAGTGCCTATTATTGTACCGATACCAAACAATACCAACTATTGGGGCAGGGCGATGGCACCATGCTTTGGTATCAAAATGCGAATGACGCTGTGCCAATTGCGGCAGGCAGCCCTGCAAATACTACTACAACGCCTGTAAACAACATCTTTTACGCGGGTGTAAATGATTTTAAAGGCACTGTTGGGCCGGCAACAAAAAATATTTTTACCGGTGGCGGATATAACCAGTTTACGCCATCGGTGATTGTTAACACTAAAGTTCCGGTGGTTATACAGTCGGCACGTTTATATATTGGCAATTCGGGCAAAATAACATTTAACGTAAGTGACAGCAGCGGGCAAATAGTTGCCACTACCACCATTAATGCCCAGGCCACACGTACCACCCCATTACCTGGTGCCCAGGCCGATGACCCTGCCGACCAGGGCAAAGTGTATGACCTTAACCTTGAATTGCCTGCGGCCGGCAATTACCTGATATCCATCGCCTATGACAACACAGCCACTATATATCGTAATAATGCAGGCGTAACAAGTTACCCGTTTAGCATCGGCAAAATCTTCAGCATAGTGGGCAATGATGCCACGGGTGATAATGCTGCCGATACTACTTACTACAAAGGCTTTTACTATTACTTTTATGACATGAAGGTACAAAGCCTGGGTTGTGCTTCGGCAGCGCGTAAGGCGGTTACCTTAACCAAACCGGCTATTACACAAAATAACAACACCTTAAACTCCAGCTTTACAACAGGCAACCAGTGGCTGTTAAACGGCAAACCCATACAGGGTGCAACAGGCGCTACGTTTGACCCTTTGCAAAGCGGAAATTACCAGGTTGTTGATACACTGGCCAGTGGTTGCGCAGTTATATCGGATGTGTTTGCTTATGCCCGTACGGCATCCAACGTTGATAAATCTACCGATATTGGGTTAACCGTTTTCCCGGTACCTGCAAGTGCCAACCTGTATGTTGTTTTTAAAGCAAATACCGCTGCCGATCTTGACTTATCGCTGGTAAACTCCGTGGGGCAAACTATAGTTTCCGAAAAGCAAAGCATCCCGCAGGGCAATTTCAGCACGGTAATAAATGTAACAGGAGTGCAGCCCGGCGTGTATATATTAAGGGCGATAATGGGGAGTAAAGCTTATGCCAAGAAGGTGATTGTGGTGCATTAAGCCTCACCCAAACCCTCTCCAAAGGAGAGGACTTTTGATTTGCGTGATGGCGAATTTCGAGATATTTAAGAACCCTCTCCTTTGGAGAGGGCAGGGTGAGGCTCTTTACTGAAACGTATACTTTACGCCAACACCGGGTGCAATATCAAAAAACGGACCGGTAGCTATTTCAAGGCGTGGGTTCAAATCAAGGCTTACAGCTATGGGGCTGTTGGGTATTACCCATTCCAGGCCTGCAACGCCATCGGCGCCAAACAAAAGATGCCTGTCTTTATAATACTGGTCATCGCTGCCAAAACGTTTGTAATAGCCGCTGCCTATCGAGCCTAAGTGGCCGCCAAAGCCATAAAAAAAGTTCAGTTTATCAACATTAAAAGCACGGGTATGAATTTCGTACAAACCGGTAATTACTATACCATGATCGCGGATGCCCAGGATTCCTTCAATAGCGGTTGTCTGGTTCAAAAAATATTTTCCTGATGGGCCTATCTCATAAGCGCCAAACTTTAAACCGGCCGCGGCCTTGTAATCCTGCGCCTGCGAACGCTGGTTTATCAATAAAAACGAAACCGATAACGACAGGATGTAAATGATTTTTTTCATGTAGTAGTTTTAGTAAATGAATTAAACAGGTAATGCAATGACATTTGAATTTAACATAGGTTTAACCAATTTTCGACCCGAATGTTCAGGTAAATAAACGTTCAAATATGCTTTTTATGCTATTTCGGCTTAAAAAGGGCGCTAAATTGTGTGCAGTCAACTGATTCTCAATCCTAAATAATGAGCTTTTTCCGTGGGTTTTTGCCTATAAATAGGTTACTTTAGTGAAAATAATTTTAGTTGATAATGATATTACACTCCTTTAAAATAAAAAACAACAAACATCTTGGCCTTGCTATGGCGGTACTTTTGTTTATACCCGCCGGATACGTACATGGGCAATCAGGTATAAGCAATACTGGTCAATACAGTAATGGGATGGTGGTTTGCGCCTATCCGGATGCTTCGCAGGTGGGGGTTGATATTTTAAAGAAAGGCGGCAACGCTGTTGATGCTGCCGTAGCGGTACAATTCGCGTTGACCGTAACGCATCCGCAGGCCGGTAATATTGGTGGCGGCGGCTTTATGGTTTTCCGGTCGGGCAAAGGCAAAACCAAAACGCTTGATTTCAGGGAAAAGGGCCCTGGTGCCGCCAGTGCAAATATGTATCTCGATTCAGCGGGGAATGTAATTCCGGATATGAGCCTCTATACCCACCAGGCCTCCGGAGTTCCCGGATCGGTAGATGGGATGGTAACCGCCCACAAAAAATACGGCAAGCTTAAATGGGCCGACCTGGTACAACCATCCATTGATCTGGCCCGCAACGGTTTTAAAATAACCAAACACCTGGCCAGCGACCTGAACCACACCCAGGCGCAATTTATAAAACTGAACCCTGGTAAAAACTATCTTTTAAAACAAGGAGGTTGGAATGAAGGCGATGTGCTGGTACAGGAAGACCTGGCCAAAACGTTCGAGTTTATCCGCGATAAAGGCCGTAAAGGTTTTTACGATGGCATAGTAGCCGACCAGATTGTTGCCGAAATGAAAAACGGCAGCGGGCTGATGACCAAAAAAGACCTTAAACGTTATCATTCGGTTTGGCGCAAAGCCATAACTGGCAATTACAAAGGCTATAAAATTATTACCATGCCGCCGCCATCAAGCGGGGGGATTGCTTTATTGCAACTACTTCAATCTGTAGAAAAATATCCCTTAAAACGATGGGGCTATAACCAGGACTCGACCATCAGGTTAATTGTTGAGGCCGAACGCCGTGTGTATGCCGACCGCTCCAGGTATCTCGGCGACCCTGATTTTTATAAAGTCCCTGTTGATAGCCTGCTTAAGCCGGCCTATATCACATCGCGCATGAGCACATTTAGCTGGGATGCAGCCACACCGAGCGCCAGTATACAACCCGGCACTTTTGTTGGGTACGAGAGCGACCAAACCACCCATTACTCGATAGTAGATAAGGACGGCAATGCGGTATCCATCACCACTACACTAAATGATAGTTTTGGGTCTAAGATTTTTGTAAATGGCGCCGGCTTTTTATTAAATAATGAGATGGACGATTTTAGCTCGAAACCCGGCGTGCCCAACATGTATGGCTTGGTTGGCGGTAAAGCCAACAGCATTCAGCCCGGCAAACGCATGCTATCTTCAATGACGCCAACCATCATCGAAAAAGAAGGCAAGCTGTTTATGGTAGTGGGCACCCCAGGCGGATCTACCATTATAACTTCTGTTTTTCAAACGATATTGAATGTGATAGAATTTGACCAGACCATGCAGCAGGCGGTAAGTTCTAAACGCTTCCACTCGCAATGGCTGCCAGACGAGGTTACTATTGAAAAGAATGGGGTTGATGGCGCCACAATTTTAAAACTGCAAGGTAAAGGCTACAAAATAACCAACCGAGGGGCAATCGGCCGGGTAGATGCCATCCTGAAAACCCAATCGGGCTACTACGAAGGCGGCGCTGATCCAAGGGGAGATGATACGACGGTAGGGTATTAGGTTGTACGTGATACGTTTTAAGTTGTACGTTTTATATTCGATAATTTTTTGAGGGTAGAAACTTATAAACCAGCAGGGTAAAAAACATGTAACTTAAAACGTATCACGTAAAACTTACAACGTCCCGCGTCAGCTAAGGTTGAAGAAAATAAAATGTACCTTCGTACCATCGTTTACATCTGCAGCCTATATTTGTTGGGCAAAAACTTATAAACCAGCAGCGTGAAAAAACGTATCACTTAAAACGTATCACGTACAACTTATAAAAATGCATAAAAGCGTAAAACACCAGGAAACCATCGATTATTTTTTGAAGATTGTGTGGCAAACTGTGGCTAACAGGTATAACCAGTTGGTTACCGAGTTTGGCATTACGCAATCAATTGGTTACCTGCTGATCAATATTGACGAAAAAGAGGGCACCACCGTATCGCAGGCGGCAGCTTTGTTGGGCCTTAAGTCAACCAGTTTATCGAGGATGCTCAGCCAACTGGAAAAAACAGGGCTTATTTACCGGGAATCAAACCAGGGCGATAAACGCTCGGTAAAAATTTACCTGACCGAACTCGGCAAAGAAAAACGCCACCAGGCCCGCGCCATAGTAAAACAGTTTAACAACTACCTCAACGAGCACATTAGCGAAGCTGATAAAGAGTACTTAACCGAAATGCTCAAAAAGATCAACAAACTCACCCTTAACTATAAACCTTAATTGGTTCATTGGAACGCGGGCATGGCGGGCAAGTGGCTTTTTGGCTGAATGCCTCCTATTTGACAATCCCACCAGAAAAGACCAATGAACTAATGAACCAATGAACTAAAAAAAGCACAGATAATTTTTTTGATTGAAATACGTTTTTTGCTGATACAGATGTTTTTGTATACCGGCTTGGTGCTTTTTTTTATTGATTGTGTTAAAAAATGTTAAGCTGCCGTTTTTCTATTATAAAAGAATAAATTTGCCTTTTGAAAAAATGAACAGGTTACTGGTTTTGTTATTGGTTTTGATGGCTGGCTTGGGCGCATGTAAAAAATCTGTCGACCCGATGGTGCAGTATAATATTCAAAAGGGTATCGACGATAAGATCATAAGCGATTACATAGCAGCACACCCCGGGGACAGTGCCAAACGAATTGATACTACGGGGGTATATTATATCATTAAAACAGGTGAGCAGGGGTCAGGGAACGATTTGTTTACCAGTTCCACAACCATAACTGTAGGATTTACGGGACAGATATTGACTACGGGCTATACATTTGCGCAAACCAATAATTTTCACCCTTCGTACACATTAGGGAGTGTGATAAAGGGATGGCAGTTAGGCGTTCCACAGATAAAAAAAGGGGGCAAAGTGCGTTTATTGATACCATCGCGCTATGCTTACGGGCCATATGCACAGGATTCGATACATTTGCCGGCAAATTCGGTGCTTGATTTTAATATACAGCTTTTTAACATAACAAACTAAAAGACAATAATGAAGGTAAAGGCTGATAATTACGCGCCGTTTACCGGTAACAAATAATATAAATGAGAAAAATTACTTTTACGCTTTTATTCCTTCTTTCTGTAGGGTTATTATCTTGCCGCAAAACCAGCGACGATCCGAATATCACGCAATACGACGCCACCAATATCCAAAACTACATTAAAGCCAATGGTCTTACCGGAATGGTTCGAGATACGTCAAATGGCGACACCAGCGGCATATACTACCAGATCTTATCGCAGGGCGCAACTACCACGCCCATTGCCTACTCCGATACCGTAAAGTTTGTATTTACCTTAAAATCGTTTGACGGCAAGTACAACTCACTCGATTCGCTTACCAATAACCACTTTGATGGCTTTGCAGGACACATCAGCCAAAGCGGCTATCCTAAGGGGTTGCAATTGGCTATACATAATATTATCAAATATAAAGGTACAAGGGCACGCATATTGATTCCATCGCGCCTGGCTTATGGTGTAAATGGTTACGGATCGGGCAGCTCAAGCAATGTAAACACCCGTATTGCAGGCAATCAATGCCTTGATTACTATGTAAATGTAGTATCCGATCAAAATCTATATGACGATCAGATCATCAAAAACTACATTGCCACCAATAGTTTAACTGGTTTTGCCAAATCTGCTGGCGGTTATTATTACAAAGTAACTATACCGGGCACAGGCACAGATCCTATTGATCAATACTCTACTTTTACAGCAACGTATAGTGGTAAATTTTTAACGGGCACTGAATTTGATGCCAATACTACCGGAGCGTCTCTTTCCATTGATAGTGTAGTGCCAGGTGTAGCACAAGGCCTGCAAGGACTTACAACTGGTGCAGCAGTTACATTACTGTTGCCTTCAAGGTACGGTTACGGCAGGGCTGGTACCACAGGTATTGCAGGGAACACCAGCCTGCGGTTTGATTTTACAATAGTTACTATTACAAATTAAATTACTTAGCCAAGGCGGCTTTAAATACTTTTAAACAGCGATCACGCGCAAATGTGTGATCGATAATGGGTTTAGGATACTTGCTGAAATCGGCATATTCCGGAACCCATTTTTTTATGTACTTCAGTTCAGGGTCAAACTTTTTGGTTTGCGATTCGGGATTAAAAATTCTGAAGTAAGGCGCAGCATCCGTGCCCGATCCTGCAGCCCATTGCCAGCCGCCAACGTTGCTGGCCATTTCATAATCTAACAGCTTACGGGCAAAGTAATGTTCGCCCCAGCGCCAGTCAATCAACAGGTCTTTAGTTAAAAAGCTGGCTGCTATCATGCGTACCCGGTTGTGCATAAAGCCGGTTGCATTTAACTCCCGCATGCCTGCGTCAATAATCGGGTAGCCGGTTTGCCCCTCGCACCAGGCTTTAAACTGGCCTTCATCATTTACCCATTTTATCCGGTCATATTCGGATCTGAAAGCATGATCCATCGTATGCGGAAAATGGTGCAGTATCATCATATAAAATTCCCGCCATATCAATTCATTCAGCCACGTTTTATTTTGATAGCCATGCGCTGTTTTAGCCAGCTCGCGGATACTTGCTGTGCCAAAACGGAGGTGTAAGCCAATATGCGAGGTACCTTTGATGGCAGGAAAATCCCGCCTTTCTGCATAGTCGCCAATTACCTCTTTATATTCCTGATCGGGAAAGTGGGCTTCACTTTGCACAAAACCCATTTCATTTAATGACGGCAGCGGCAGGTGATGAATTTTCACCAGGTTGTCGAGGTATTTTTCGGTAGGATAGCTTTTTAAATAAAATGGCTTAAGTGTTGCGTACCATTTGCGCTGATAAGGCGTGTAAACGGTGTAAGGCTTACCATCATCCTTGATAACCTCGTCCTTTTCGAAAATTACCTGGTCTTTAAAAGTATGGAAGGCGATTCCGTGCTGTTTTAGTTTTTCCCTTACAGCGTCATCGCGTTTCGTCGCATAGGGTTCATAGTCATGGTTGGTATATACCGCGGCAACGGGGTATTCTTTGATGATCTTGTCCCAGGCATTTGCTGCTTTGTCATACACCACCAGCAAACTGCTACCGTGTTTGTGCAATTGGCTGCGTAGGTTTTCGATGGTATTGTAAATGAAAGTTACCCTTGCATCGTTCTTATCTTCCAGGTTGTCCAGTATCTCCTGATCAAAAATAAATACGGGCAAAACCGGGTTGTCACTTTTTAGCGCCCGGTACAAACCGGCATTATCATTTAAACGCAAATCGCGCCGAAACCAGAATATGGTAACGGGTGTATTATTATCCATAAATCTCCTTTAACGCATCGGCTACTTCGGGGTATTTAAAACTAAAGCCCGCATCCGTAATTTTTCGTGCCGATACTTTAGTACTTCCCAAAACCAGCGAACTCATTTCGCCCAACAATAATTTCAATAAAAAAGCCGGAACCCTGGGAGCCCACAGTGGCTTACGCAACTGGCGGGCCACGGCTTGTACCATTTGCGCATTGGTAATCGGGTTTGGCGCCACCATATTGTACACGCCTTTCAGTCCCTTATTTTCGATGCCGAAAAGGTACATATCAATTACATCCTGCCAATGAATCCAGGGGACCCATTGCTTACCACTGCCTATGGGCGAGCCAACGTATAATTTAACTGGTAGGGCCAACATTGGTAATGCCCCTGCATCTTTATCCAAAACCACACCGGTACGGAATTTCAGTATCCGCAGCCCCAGCTTTTCGCCTTCATCAACAGCGGCTTCCCATTCAACACAACATTGGGATATAAAGTCACGGGTAGCTGCGCTGGATTCTGTCAGCAGTTCATCGCCCCTATCGCTATAATAGCCAATACCCGATGCGGATATTATCGTTGTAACCTTATTGGCCCGATTTTTCATCAGGTTATAAATAAGCGTTATTGATTTGGTACGGCTTTCAACTATCTCTTTTTTACGTTCATCCGTCCAGCGTTTATCGGCAATACCGGCACCGGCCAGGTGAATAATAGTATCTACTCCATCAATGCAATGTTCATCAAGGGTACCTTTATTTACATCCCACAAAAAGGTTTTAATAGTGTTGTCGCCACCCGGTGTCCGGCTCAACACGCTTACATGGTAGCCTTTGCCCAGCAAATGCTTACTTAACCGTTTACCTAAGCCTCCCGATCCGCCTGTTATTAATATGTTAGTCATTAGTCATTAGTCATTAGTCATTAGTCATTAGTCATTAGTCATTAGTCATTAGTCATTAGTCATTAGTCATTAGTCATTAGTCATTAGTGGGAATTGGCCGGGGCTTTTATTGTTTTGATTATCTAAAGTATTTTTGCAAACCATCAATGACCAATGACAGCGAAGCGAAATGACCAATGACAAGCGCAGCGACAATGACTAATCAACCTCCCCATAGTGTACAATCTCTTTGGCCATGCCGTTGAAAATAAACAGGTGGAATGGCCACATGGCATACCAGTATAACCTGCCCCAAAGGCCGCTGGGTCTAAAGGTAGCTACCTGGCTCAAATTTTTAGAGCCATTACGTTCTATTATTTTAAATTCAAGCCAGGCCTCGCCGGGCAGCTTCATTTCAGCATATAGTAAAAGGCGTTTATTTTCTTTATCGGCTAATAATACCCTCCAAAAATCTATCACATCGCCCGGCGCTATATTAATGCTGCTGGTACGGCCCCGGCGCGAGCCTACCCCGCCGAATAATTTATCAAGAAAACCGCGCAGGTTCCATATCCAGTCCCAATAATACCAGCCCCGGTTGCCCCCTACCGACATAAAATTAACAAACACATCCTGGCTATCACGTTCAAAGGGTACTTTTACTTTATATTCAAGTGTACCATTTTGGGGCACCTTTATCTGATCCATGAAGCCGGTGGTAAGGTAGCCCATATTCAGGGCATCCTTCCAGCTGGATACTATCGAGTTTTGTTCTATTTTAACAAAGGCCAGGTTTAACGCTTCTTCATACGTAAGACATTTGCGTGGTACAACATCGTCAATGGCATGGTCCTTCATGATGGTTTCGTTCTTCATACTATTTACCAGGCTTTGGGCAAGGGTATAACTGGTGGAGGTTACAAAGTAAAGCCAGTACGACGATATTTTTGGCGACAGAAACGGCACGATAAATATGTGCCGTTTAAGCTTACGCACCTTGGCATACACCAGCATCATATCTTTAAAAGATAAAATGTCCGGGCCGCCAATATCAAATGTTTTGTTAAATGTTTTGGGGTTAAGCATTACGGCTTCCAGATAGCCCAACACATCGCGAATAGCAATGGGTTGGCAACGGGTATTTACCCAGCGTGGAACAGTCATGACAGGCAGCTTCTCGGTAAGGTCACGGATGATCTCGAACGACGCACTGCCCGAGCCGATGATGATAGCGGCCCTTAATACCGTAAGCGCAGCCTTGCCCTCCTTCAATACATCCTCTACATGCCTGCGCGATTCAAGATGCCTGCTCAGGTTTTCATCGTTGGTAATACCACTTAAAAATATGGTTTGCCTGCAATTCGTTTTATCAAGGGCCTTTATAAAATTATAAGCCGATAGCACTTCCAGGGCAGCAAAATCCTGCGCCTGCGCCATGGAATGAACCAGGTAATAAGCGGCATCAATATCTTCGGGAAAAGCTTCAATATCCGCCTCCTTAAGCAAATCGCCATTAATCAGGGTAACCCGTTTACTAAAATCACTATGTTCATGAAAGCGGCGCTTATCGCGCACCAGGCAAATTACATCGTGACCTTTCTCCAGCAAAACCGGGATAAGCCTTGTTCCTATGTAACCATTGGCACCAGCAAGTAAAACTTTCATATGCTTTTAAACAATAGAAAAGGCAAGGTGTTTTCCAAAGCCTATTTAAAACCAAGCTAATAATTATTACAGCAAAATCAACGTTAATAAAACCTTTGCTTTATACGCCCGGCACATGTGGTTTAAAACTAACATAAGTTAAAAGATGTTAAAAGCGCGCGCGACGTATAAAAGGAGCACCAAACACGTTATATATTAGCACCTAAATAAATAATTGACTGATTTACATTAATCACCTATCTTTGCAAAATGTTTAAAAAACAACTAACGTTATTCGCCTGTGTTTTAGCCCTGTTGATTATTACATTGGGAAGTTGTAAAAGCAAATACGAAAAGTTAAAAGCAAGTAACGATTACGCAAAAAAATACCAGGAGGCTATTAAATACTATAATAAACAGGAGTACGAAAAAGCGCTTGGTTTATTTGATGTGCTGGTTGAACGCTATCGTGGTCGCAGTGCTGCCGAAGACCTGTTTTATTACTATGCCTTCACCAACTATAAGCTAAAGGATTATACATCTGCAAGGTTTCATTTTAAAACATTTGCTGACACTTATCCATCGAGCCCAAGGGCCGAGGAATGCCGTTTCTTTTCGGCTTATTGCTACTACCTCGATTCGCCTACTTACTCGCTTGACCAGGAAAACACGTTAAAGGCTATTGAAACGTTACAATTGTTTATTAACCTTTACCCTAAAAGCGACCGTGTAACAGAGGCAAGCAAGCTGATACAAAACCTGCGCGATAAGCTGGAGCAAAAGGCTTATGAAAACGCCAAATTATATTTAACCATCAGCGATTATCAATCGGCGGTTATTGCCTTTAATAATGTGCTGCGCGATTACCCGGATACCAAATATGGTGAAGAGATTGAGTTCCTGATCATAAAGGCACAATATCAATACGCCAGCCATAGTTTTGAAGCCAGGCAGGAAGAACGTTTTGAACAGGCTGTAACTTATGCCGATCAGTTTACCGACAAGTTTCCTAAAAGCAAATATAACCACGAAGTTGCCGGGCTAAAAAAAGACAGTCAAATAGGTATAGTGGATGCCAAACGCGTAATGGCCGAAGCATTGGCAGATGATAAACTGGCAAAAAAACTGGCAAAAAAAGATACCATCAAAACGCAGCCACCATCAGAAAAGAATCAGAACCAGAGGATACCATAATTAAAAAAATTAAGATATGACAGCTAACAACACCAACAAACCAGCAGTAGCAAGCAGCACTGTAACCCGCGATTTACGCGAGCTGGACGTTAAAACGGATAACATATATGAGTCGCTTGTGATCATGTCTAAAAGGGCGAACCAGATATCAAATAATATTAAAGAAGAGTTACACCAAAAACTTTCTGAGTTTGCATCATCGAACGATAACCTGGAAGAAGTTTTTGAAAACCGCGAACAAATCGAAATCTCTAAATATTACGAAAAACTACCAAAACCATCATTGGTTGCCGTTCAGGAGTTTTTAGACGATAAGATTTACTACCGTAACCCGGCTAAAGAAGCGTAAGCTTCGTTAAGGCAAAATTCAAAAGTCAAAATTCAAAAGTGATCTGTATGGTTACTTTGGGTTTTGACTTTTGTTTTTTTAGCTATATTCACATGGTTATTTAAATTATCTTTTTTGAATTAGCCATATCGATGTCGTTGACTAAGTCATATTTTTTGACTTTTGAATTTTGAATTTTGAATTTAAAAAGTAAAAACATTATCCTGGGAGTTTGCGGCAGTATAGCTGCGTATAAATCGGCATTGCTGGTTAGGCTATTGGTTAAGGCCGGGGCAAGCGTGCAGGTGGTGATGACACCAGATGCTGTTAATTTTATAACACCGCTTACCCTTTCTACCCTATCTAAAAAGCCCGTACTGGTTGATTACTACAAAACCGAAACCGGCGAATGGAATAACCATGTGGAGCTTGGCCTATGGGCCGATATGGTCATTATAGCCCCTGCTACCGCAAATACCCTGGCAAAAATGGCCAACGGGTTTTGCGATAACTTGCTTACAGCCGTTTACCTATCTGCCAAATGCCCGGTGTACTTTGCCCCCGCTATGGACCTGGATATGTGGTTGCACCCGGCAACCCGCCAAAATGTTGCCAGGCTGCAATCATTTGGCAACATCATGATAGCTCCCGGCAGCGGTGAGCTGGCCAGCGGACTGTACGGCGAAGGGCGATTAGCCGAACCCGAAGAAATTGTGGATTTTTTGTCGTCGGCAATTAAAAAAAAACTCCTTTTAGCGGGGCATAAAATCATGGTAACCGCCGGTCCAACCTATGAAGCTATTGATCCGGTACGTTTTATAGGCAATCATTCATCTGGCAAAATGGGTTTCGCTATTGCCGATGAGCTGGCTGTAATGGGCGCCGATGTTATATTAATAAGCGGCCCAACAGCACAGGTTAGCAAACAAAAATCTGTTAAACGCATAAACGTTACATCGGCAGCCGAAATGCTGGATGCCTGTTTAACCAATTATAAAGATGCAAAAGTCTGCATCATGAGCGCAGCCGTTGCTGATTATACTCCAACCGAGGTAGCACCGCAAAAAATCAAAAAAAAGGATGCCACGCTTAATATCAGCCTGAAAACCACTACCGATATTTTAAAGACCCTTGGCGAACAGAAAGCTGATGGCCAGATCCTGGTTGGTTTTGCGCTGGAAACTAACGACGAGGAAACAAATGCAATAACCAAACTGCAAAAGAAGAATTTAGATTTTATTGTATTAAATTCGTTGAATGATGCCGGCGCCGGTTTTAAACAGGATACCAATAAAATTACCATTATTGACCGTAACCTGCAAAAAACAATCTTCGCACTAAAAAGCAAGGAGGCAGTGGCACATGATATTTGCCTTAAACTTGCACAACTTATAACCGGATGAAACAACTGGCCATTTACGCTATCCTGATTTTTTGGGGTTTCAGGTGCACCGCACAGGACCTGAATGCGCGGGTATCGGTAGTTTCGCCAAAAATACAGGTGAGCAATAAGCGGGTTTTCCAAACACTGGAAACGGCCATGAAAGATTTTTTAAATGGCCGTAAGTGGAGTGCCGACCCTATTTTGCCACAGGAGCGTATTGATTGTAATTTTGTATTGAACATTACAAACTGGGATGGCGGCAGCAACTTTAGCGGCGAATTGCAGGTACAATCATCAAGGCCTGTTTTCGGGTCGTCATACAGCACAACCCTGATTAATATTAACGACCGCGACGTTGATTTCACCTATAATGAAGGCCAGACAGTTGACTATAGCGATCAGAATTTTCAAAGTAACCTAAGTTCGGTAATGGCATTTTACGCCTACATTATTGTAGGGATGGATTATGATACCTTTTCGCGCTTTGGGGGCAGCCCATATTTTGCTGCAGCGCAAACAGTGGTAAACAACGCCCAAACCGGATCATACAAAGGCTGGAAAGCGTTTGACGGCAACACCAACCGTTATTGGTTATCCGAAAATTTAAACAACAAACTTTACGCCCAGCTACGCGGTTTTATGTACGATTACCACCGCAACGGCCTCGATTTAATGGCCGACAATGTGAATAAAGGGCGTAAAGCTATCTCTTCCTTTTTACCCACCCTGCAGCAGGTTGACAGGCAGCGCGTGGGCTCTATGTTCCCACTCATATTTTATACCGCCAAAAGCGATGAGCTGGTATCCCTATACAGCAAGGCCGATCCGCAGGAGCGCGTACAGGCCATGAACTTATTTTTACAAGCCGATCCGGCTAATGGGAATAAGTACCAGGCGCTGAAGTAGGAAAAAGAGTCAAGATCCAAGAATCAAGAGTTAAGACAAAAAGTTCTATGACCAATTATTCTTGCGACTCTGTTTTTTTGTCTCAAATCTCACATCTAATCTCTCACATCTAAATAATCGTGTTGCCTGCGGCCCGGGCTGTACGCTTATACTGCACGGGCATTACCCACGAGGCCGGTATTCGCTGCCATCCCTAACACATTTGTCTGAACCTGAATTTACAGAATTAAAGAATTAACAGAATAAATAAAGCGATATTCTGATAATTACAAAATTCTGTAAATTCTGATTCAGACAAAATCGCCTGTACATCAAAAAAGTCTTACTACTTGATACTTTTTTTTCACAAAACCCTTGCATATACGAAATCTATCGTAGATATTTGTACGAAGAAATTCGTATTAAACTAAAATGGATATAAAAGCAACAGAAAGCGAGCTGGAAATTTTACAGGTGATCTGGAGAATGGGACAATGTACCGTACGCGATGTACACGAAGAATTGGCCAAAACTAAAGATGCAGGCTATACTACTACCCTTAAATTAATGCAGATTATGCATGATAAAGGTATGGTTGAGCGCGATACCACCTCAAAAACACATTTATACAAAGCTTTATTCACACAAGAGCAGGCGCAAAGCAACGCTCTGGATAAAATATTGTCTACTGTGTTTAAAGGCTCCACATCCGATCTGGTGATACAGGCGCTTGGCCAGCACCGGGCTTCAAAGGATGAGATAGATGCCATTAAAAACTTTTTAAATCAGTTTGATCAGGATAAAAAATAAAACGTTATGGAAAGTGTGTTCTATAATATAAGCCAGGTTTTGGGTATCACTATTATCCACTCATTATGGCAGGGGTTATTGGTTTGGTTTGCTTTGCGCCTGTTACTAACCTGCGCACCGTCGCTATCAACCATAAAAAAACATAACACCGCTATGGTTGCCATGTTGGCTATTAGCGTGTGGTTTGTTTACACCTTTGTAAACCAGCTACAGGCGCATGTGTGGGTAAATTTGGCAGCTGCAAATGCCCCTACCCTGTTACCTGCGCTTAACCTGCCTTTGGTTAACATCCATTATACAGCGCAACATAACTATTACTATTATGCTATTGAGGGCTATTTGCCCTACATATCGGCCATCTACTTCATCGGGCTCACTTTTAATATTTTAAAAATGGGGCTCAACTGGCAAAAAATCAGCCATATTAAACGCACCATGATGCCATCTGATACCGTGCAGGTTTACGTGGATACCCTCTGCCGGCAAATGAACATTAAAAAGTACGTAAGCGTAAACATCAGTCGTTTTGTGGATGTGCCCTGCATGATTGGCTTTTTTAGCCCGATAATATTGCTGCCTATTTCGCTCACTACTTACTTATCTGCCGACGAGATAAAATCTATTTTATTACATGAGCTATCGCACATCAAACGTAACGATTACCTGCTCAACCTGTTGCAGCAGTTTATGAGCATATTGCTTTTCTTTAACCCCTTTGCCCAATTAATTAATAGGATAATAAACCAGGAACGCGAAAACCGGTGCGATGACCTGGTAGTACAAACCACTGCCCAGCCCTTAGTGTATGCGCATGCACTATTAAAACTGGAGCAAAAAAGGCAGGTAAACCTGCAAATGGCCCTTGCCGCCACCGGGAAAAAATATCATTTATTAAACAGAATTGAACGGATCATGAAAACCCAAAAACCAATAGGCAACATACGCCACCTTTTAGTGGCTGTTGCAATACTTACAGCAGGCATCAGCAGTATTGCCTGGCTTAACCCAACCATAGCCGATGGTAAAATAGCTATCAAAAAAGTAAAAATTACCTACCCAGCCGCATTAAAAGAATTACTAACCGATACTACCCGAAAAAAGGTTCTTAAAGCAAAAAAGGTTGTAGCCAATAAAACCGCCATCAGGAACAAAAGGCTTGCCGAAGAGCGTTACAATAACTTTGATGACAAAGAGTTGAACAGGCTAACTGCCGAAGTTGATAAGTACGCAAAACAGATTGATAAGTACTACAACAGCGCCGATTTTCAAAAACTGCAAAAGCTGATGGAAGAGAAAGGCGAAGCTATGGAGAAGTTTTACAACAACCCGGAGTTAAAGAAGATACAGGAAGAACAGGAAAAAATGGCCGAAGATTTTCAGAAAAACTGGGCCGAAACCGGTGAAACCACCAAGATGAGCGAGCAGATGGGCAAGCTGGGCGAAAAGGTTGGCGCCTACTATAACAGCGCCGAGTTTAAACGGATGAATGCCGAGCTCAGGAAAAAGTACGGCATAAAAGGCGAGTACCATGACGACCGGAAAGATGAGAACTACCGCAAATACCAGGATGAACTGCAAAGCAAAATATCGCCCGAGGTAAAAGAGCAAACCGAACAACTGAAAAAAATGGGCGAGGAAATGCGCGGTCATTATGACTCACCAGAATTTCGCAAAAAAAGCGAGGAGCTTAGGGTAATGAGCGATAGTTTGAGAAAAGCCTTCCGCAACCCGCAAATGGAAGAGCAAAAGCAGGAGATGAGAAAACTTGGCGAACAAATGCGTGGCTACCAGGATAATGCCGAAATGAAACAGGCAAAAGCACAATTACGTGAAGCCAGCAAAAAACTGCGCGAATATACCAACAGCCCCGAATTTAAAAAGCGCATAGCCGAAGCCAAAAAAGAGGCTTACCTAATGGGCGACGACAAAGAATAACTGAAGTCCGAAAGTCGGAAAGAGCTAATTCTGAATTGCATTTTTGACTTTCGGACTTGCGGACTTCCCGACTTGCGGACTTCCGACCAAAGATCAACACTAAATTATTTAGCAATAATTTATTAAATTTTATTTTAAAGAAGCTTAATGCTTAATTTAGTATCCTTAATAAAATTAAGGATACTTTTTTTATGCTTCAAAAGCTAACCATCAATAATTACGCGCTGATTGATAACCTGGAGATAAGTTTTGGCGAGGGCCTTAACATACTCACCGGCGAAACCGGCGCAGGTAAATCGATCATTTTGGGTGCACTATCGCTTATTTTGGGGCAGCGTGCCGAAAGCCGTTATTTTTTTAACCAGCAAAAAAAATGCGTTATCGAAGGTTCGTTTAAAATCAGCGGCTTTCACCTCAGCTCCTTTTTTGAAGAGAACGACCTGGATTATGAAGCAGAAACCGTTTTGCGCCGCGAGATATCTGCCGATGGCAAATCGCGTGCTTTTGTAAATGATACACCGGTGAATCTTACATCGCTTAAACAATTAGGCGAAAAGCTGATTGACATCCATTCGCAACACGCTACATTAGAGATTAACGACCCGGAATTTCAACTATTGGTGGTTGATTCGGTAGCCAAACACGATGATTTGCTGAACGACTACCGCACTAAATACCGCGCATTTAAAAAAGACACCGGCAAGCTTACCCAATTGATTGCCGAAAGCGATAAGGCCAAAGCCGACCTGGATTATTACCAGTTTCAGTTTGATGAACTTGAAAAAGTTAGCCTGGCTGCCGACGAGCAGGAGCCGCTTGAAAAAGAACTGTACGCCTTAAACAATGCCGAAGAAATAAAACGTAACCTGTACGGAGCCTATTACCTGGTACAGGAAAGCGAAACCGCCGCCCTGGCGCAACTGCGCGAGGCCGGACAGCAATTAGGCGCAATAGAAAAATTTGATGCACAGATTGAGGAATTGCACCAGCGATTGAACAGCACGATTATCGAACTGAAAGACATTGCCGCCGAAGTAGAAGGCATCGAACAAAAAACACATACCAACGATGCCAGGGTTGATGAAATTAACACCCGGCTTAGTTTGATATATAACCTGCAAAAAAAGCATCGGGTAAATAGTAACGCCGAACTATTGCAGATACAGGATGACCTATCGGAGAAAATACAACAGGCTTTATTTGGCGATGAAACCATCGAAAAATTGCAAAAACAACTTGCTGCCGATAAAGCTGAGCTTGAAAAACTGGCAGGCAAATTAACTGCAAACCGCCTGAAAGCCATCCCTGCCATCGAAAAACAGGTAATTGATACCCTTACCGAAATGGGGATGGGAAGCTCGGCGTTGAAGATTGAAAATATAGTCCGAAAGCCGGAAAGTCCGGAAGTCGGAAAGTCAAACCATCTTCCGGACTTGCGGACTTCCGGACTTGCGGACCATCTCACGAAAAACGGTGTCGACCAGGTACGGTTCCTTTTCTCAGCCAATAAAGGGCATGCTTTGGCCGAAATGAGTAAGGTAGCATCCGGTGGCGAGCTATCCAGGCTGATGCTGAGCATCAAATCTATCATTGCTAAATACACTGCGTTGCCAACCATTATTTTCGATGAGATCGATACCGGGGTGTCGGGCGAAGTAGCCAATAAAGTAGGAACTATTATGGAGCGCCTTGCCGATAATTTACAGGTGATAACCATTACCCACCTGCCGCAAATTGCCAGCAAGGGTAAAAACCATTACTTTGTTTATAAGGACGATAGCGCGGCAACTACCTATACCCGCATGAAACAACTGGATGCCCGGGAGCGCATATTGGAAATTGCCAAAATGCTGAGCGGTGATAAACCGGGCGAAAGCGCTTTGCAGAATGCCAGGGAACTACTTAGTAGTAATTAGCAAGTATCAGGTAGTAAGACCGGAAGTCTGGAAGCCTTTTAGTCCGACAGTCAAAAATTTTGATACTTACTACTTGAAGAAAAAATCTTGATACTTGATACTAACTACTTGATACTAATATTATAACTTTACGCCCAATTGTAAAAAATCAAAACATGGCTTATAATTTATTAAAAGGCAAAAAAGGCATCATATTTGGCGCCCTTAATGAGCAATCCATCGCCTGGAAGGTAGCGCAGCGCGCTGTACAGGAAGGTGCCGAAATTGTATTATCAAACGCTCCTATTGCTTTACGCATGGGCGAACTCAATAAACTTGCCGAAGAATGCAATGCTCCTATCATAGGTGCTGATGTTACCAGCAATGATGATATCAACAACCTGTTTACCAAAACAAAAGAACATTTTGGCGGCGGTGTTGATTTTATCCTGCACTCTATCGGCATGAGCATCAACGTGCGTAAAAACATTCCTTATCCAGAAAACAACTACGATTTTACCCATAAAGGTTTTGATATCTCGGCCTTAAGCCTGCACCGCATTTTACAGGCAGCCATGAAACACGATGCCATTAACGATTGGGGATCTGTAGTTGCTTTAAGTTACATAGCCGGCCAGCGCTATTTCCCCGGCTATAATGACATGGCCGATAACAAGGCCGTTTTAGAAAGCATTGCCCGTAACTTTGGTTACGAATACGGCGTAAGCAAAAAAGTACGCGTAAATACTATATCACAATCGCCAACCCGTACAACTGCAGGATCTGGGGTTAAAGGCTTTGATGGCTTTATTGAATTTGCCGAAAAAATGAGCCCGCTTGGCAATGCCGATGCCGACCAATGTGCTGATTATTGCATCACCCTGTTCAGCGATTTAACAAAAATGGTTACCATGCAAAATCTTTTTCATGACGGTGGCTTCTCCTTTACCGGTGTAACGCAAGCTGTTATAGATCAGATGGCGAAATAAAAAAATACTATTCAACAAAGAAGCCCCTATGCAAATGCAAAGGGGCTTCTTTATTTTACTGTTTAGGCTTTATTGTACCAAAACTATCTTAACATTAAGCTTTGGGGGCGCAACTGTTAATTTACTACCATCGGCATTCTGAGCGTCAATATACACGTGCCCTTTGGTATAAACAAACCTGTAGGTAATCCCGTCAAACACATCCGGAAGCTGCTCATAAGTTCCACTGTCATCCAGATAAACTAATACAGCTCCGTGATTGTCATAATAATTATCAATTTCGGGCATCGGGATATCTGAAGTATAAGCTCCGTTATTGCCTATTGTGCTATCAAAACTCCAACCGGTAGTTGATGTAAAAACAGTTGTTGCACCAGGGCCGATAATTGTTTCTTTTTTGCAGGATGTAGCTGCCAATATCACTGTGCAGCAAATTAAAGTCAAGATTTTTTTCATAATGTTTCGATTGTATATATTGTAAGAACAATATAATTTAAAAAGGTTTAACGGAATCTGAGATAATTTATTTCAAAAACAGCATTAACTATTCGGCAATATATTTTTCCAGCTGCGTTTTCCATAAATAATAACCATAAGGAGTAAGGTGAGTACCATCGGTAGTTGCAAGGGCGTTTAGTTTATTATCAACTAAAAAATAGTCATACATATCTATGTAAACCACATGGTTGGCTAAACAATAGTTTGCCACCCTGCGGTTATAGGCTTTTATCTTTTGGTTAAACTGGCTGTTCAAAGTAGGCAATACCGATTGTACATACAGTTTGGTTGCGGGCGAAGCGGCTTTAGCTACCGTATTCATTTCCACAAAGTTATTGTAAGCCTTATCCATATTTTTGCCATTGCGTACATCGTTTATCCCGGCTTCCAAAAATATTTTCGGTGGTTTGCGTACAATGATCCTTTTCAGGTTTTCCAGAATTTCATCAGTCTCCAATCCGGCAAAACCCATGTTTTTCAGATGCATATTACCAAAGCTGCTTCTCAATTCAAAGCCTTCGGTTAAGCTTGTACCTATAAATATAATTTCTTGGTTATCTCTTTGAGTGTTGAAAAGCGCATCCCATTTTTGCTTCTCAAACTGGTGGCGGCGCATGTAACCAAAATAAACTTTACGATCGATAAAATAGCCCGCCGTAATCACGTTCAGCATAACCGAAACCACAAACAGCCATTTATAGATAACCTTTTTATTTACCCGCATTACCAATTAAAACAATGAATTAACCCGCATTTATAGGCTATAAAGATACAATTAACCATCATCCACAGGCGGTATACGAGGCGTGAATAAAAGCATTTTGAAATAACTAAAATTTTAGTTTAATTTATCTATGCTAAAGACCCTTGCCTTGCTCTTGTTGCTGATACCCGGAGTTTGCCTGGCGCAAATAAAAATTACCGGCAAAGTAATTAATACTGCCGACCAAAAGCCAATTGCCAATGCCAGTGTGTTTTTAAACAACGCCATAGTTGGCGATAAAACTGCCGACGATGGCACATTTACGCTTTGCAATGTAAAACCCGGCCAGTATACATTCATTGTTACCGCCATTGGTTTCGAAACCCATAGCGTTACCCTGATGGCGGGTGCGGCCAATATTGTGCTCGCTGATATTTCGCTGGCTCCAAAAACAATCATGCTACAGGAAGTTAATATCCGGCCAGACCCAAACCGGCAGCGTAATTATGCCGATTTTAAACGCTTGTTCCTGGGCACTTCAGATAATGCCGCCCTTTGTAAAATCCTGAACCCCGATGTTGTGGACGTTGATTTCGACACCAAAATGATGATCCTGTCGGCCACCAGCAATGACGACTTTATCGAGGTTGAAAACAAGGCCCTGGGTTATTTGATAAAGTATAAGCTTTCGAAATTCAGTTATGATGCTAAAGGCTTTTTTTATTACGAAGGTATTTCAGTATTCGAGGAAATGAAAGGAAGCAAATCGCAGCTGCGCAAATGGGCAAAGCAGCGCCAGTCGGCATATCTTGGCTCATCTATGCATTTTTTACGTTCGGTTATCAGCGGTCAAACAGACAAAGAAGGTTTCCAGGTTTTGCGGCTTGTGCGCAAACCAAATCCCGATTATAAAGAAGGGCAGCTGGGCAATAACAATTATAAATATATCCAGTCGCTATACACCAAACCACCGCTGGGCCCGCCAGACTTTGCGCACCCTACCGATCAGCCCGGGTTATTTGCCATTGGCTTTACCGACTGCCTATATATCATCTACACCAAAAAACGTGAAGAAACTGACCTATCTGTTTATCATCCGCTCGAGATCCCAAACCACCCGGTCACTATATTAGCGTTTGAAGAGCCTTATGCATTCTTTGATAACAACGGCATCATCGCCAATCCGCACAGTATCGTATTTGAAGGGGATTGGGGCAAAAGCCGGATTGCGGAGTTGCTGCCGGTGGATTATGGTCCCGCTGTTACCAAATAAACCCGACATATGGTACGTATAGGCTATTTATAAAATAAAATTTATTGGTTAGCTTTATTCATGTTAAAACCTTTACTCTTATTACTTCTATCGCTCCCCACGGTGTGTTTCTCCCAATTTAAGATCACAGGAAAGGTTGTTGATAAACGTCACAAAAATCCAGTGGCAAACGCCAGGGTATTTTTGGATAAGGATACAACAAAATACAAAACAGATGCTGATGGGGCGTTTAGCATTACCAATGTTAAACCTGGCGAGTATGTACTGGTAGTAAGTTCATCAGACTATGAAACATACGCCAATACGTTGATTGTATATGACAATAATGTTGTAGTACCAGATATTAACCTGTTGCTTTTAGATGAACTGGATGTTGTTAACAACAAATACTACAAGGACCGCGAACGCGATCTTAGTATTTTTAAAGAGGTATTTTTGGGCCGTTCTGACAATGCAAAACAATGTACCATTTTAAACCCGGATGTTATTTTTGTAAAATATAACAAACTGTTAAAAAAAATCACCGCTTTTTCTGACGAAGATATTGAAATTGAAAACAAGGCCTTAGGATATCTTATAAAATATAAATTAGGTATCTTTTATTATAGGCCGGACGGATCGGCATATATCGATGGGACTTCTGCTTTTGAGGAACTTAAGGGTAGCGACTCTGACAAGAAAAGATGGAAAAAGCAACGCCAGACGGCATACTTTGGCTCATCGATGCATTTCTTCAGGTCGGTAGTTGGCAATCAGGTAGAAGAAGAGGGGTTTAAGGTGTTAAAATTAACCCGGAAGCCTAATCCGGACTATAATACGCCCGGCTATTATGGCCTGCCGTATATCCAGACATTATATAAGGACGAACCATTGCTAATAGACAGCCTTGTTCATAAAACAGATAAGATAGGGACATTTGCACTGAGCTATATTGATTGCTTATATATTATTTATACAAAAAAGCATGACCGTACAAACGTAAATGCAATTAATCTCCCGGCCTATGCTCCGCCATATGCAACCACTATAATTACCTTTAATGAACAATATGCATTTTTTGGCGTCAATGGGATAATAAATCCGCAAAGCATTGTTATCGAGGGCGCTTGGGCCGCAGCTGGCATAGCAACGGTTTTGCCTGCAAACTATTTTCCTTAAAATCATTCCGGTGTCATGTATCTATAAATAGAAGGATAGTATTTAGTCCCAAGTCTCCGGTTCTAAAGAAAAAACTCAGCTTTAGGCTTATGGCTTAGTACTTTTCACTTAACTGCCACCCAACAAAAAACCCCGTCTGCTTGCACAAACGGGGTTGTATTTTTAAATAAGAACTTGCTTATTTGGTTTCCTCTTCGGTTGGGGTTTTGCTTTCGCCTTTTTCGTCGATGATGGTGATCTGGCTGGTTTCTTTGTCGAAATCAACTTTCATGATATCACCCTCGCTCAATTCGCCTTTCAGGATCTCTTCCGCAATTGGGTCTTCCAAATATTTCTGGATGGCGCGTTTTAACGGACGTGCCCCAAATTGCGAATCGTAACCTTTTTCGGCGATGAATTCCTTAGCGGCTTCAGTCAGCTCAATTTTGTATCCCAGGCCATTTACACGGCTAAACAGGAATGCCAGTTCAATATCGATGATCTTGAAAATCTCCTCTTTACCTAATGAGTTAAACACGATAACATCGTCAATACGGTTCAAAAACTCAGGGGCGAAAGCACGTTTCAAAGCGTTTTCGATAACGCCTCTTGAATGCGTATCGGCCTGTAAGTTTTTAGCATTGGTACTGAAACCTACACCCTGCCCAAAGTCTTTCAACTGGCGGGCGCCGATGTTCGAGGTCATGATGATGATGGTGTTCCTAAAATCAACCTTACGGCCCAAGGAATCGGTTAGCTGGCCTTCATCCAATACCTGTAACAATATGTTGAATACATCCGGGTGAGCTTTTTCAATCTCATCCAGCAATACTACAGCGTATGGTTTACGGCGTACTTTTTCGGTCAGCTGTCCGCCTTCTTCGTAACCTACATAGCCCGGAGGCGCTCCTACCAAACGCGATACCGCGAATTTCTCCATGTACTCGCTCATATCAATTTGTATCAGCGCGTCTTCGGTATCAAACATAAAGCGGGCAAGCTCTTTGGCAAGCTCGGTTTTACCAACACCGGTGGGGCCCAGAAAAATAAATGAGCCAATTGGCTTTTTAGGATCTTTTAAGCCTGCACGGGTACGTTGTATGGCACGGGTTAGCTTTTTGATAGCATCGTCCTGGCCAATAATTTTGCTGGCAACAGTATCTGCCATGTTCAATAGCTTTTGGCTATCGGCCTGGCCTACCCTTTGTACAGGGATGCCGGTCATCATAGATACTACTTCGGCAACATTATCTTCGGTTACAGTGTAGCGTTTTGATTTGGTTTCGGCTTCCCAAACAGCTTTGGCCTGGTCAAGTTCGGCAATCAAATTCTTTTCGGTATCGCGTAGCTGGGCAGCTTCCTCGTATTTCTGGCTGCGTACAACCTTGTTTTTCTCGATTTTTATCTGCTCAATCTTTTGCTCAATATCCAGTATATTTTGTGGCACATGAATATTGGTTAAGTGAACACGCGAGCCCGACTCGTCTAAAGCATCGATAGCCTTATCCGGTAAAAACCTATCGGTAATATAACGGGTGGTTAGGTTAACGCAGGCATTGATAGCTTCGGGGGTGTATGTTACACCGTGATGCTCTTCGTATTTCTCTTTGATGCGGTTCAGGATCTCGATCGTTTCAACCGGGGTAGCTGGTTCAACCATTACCTTTTGGAAACGACGGTCTAAAGCGCCATCCTTTTCGATGTACTGGCGGTATTCATCTAACGTAGTTGCGCCAATGCATTGAATTTCGCCCCTTGCCAAAGCGGGTTTAAACATATTTGATGCATCAAGCGAGCCCGAGGCACCACCTGCACCAACTATAGTATGAATTTCATCAATAAATAAAATTACATCAGGAGATTTTTCCAGTTCGTTCATTACCGCCTTCATACGCTCTTCAAACTGGCCACGGTATTTTGTACCGGCAACCAACGAGGCTAAATCAAGCGTTACTACTCGTTTGTTAAACAATACACGCGATACTTTACGCTGTACAATGCGTAGTGCAAGGCCTTCGGCAATGGCCGATTTACCTACACCTGGCTCACCTATTAGTATAGGGTTGTTCTTTTTACGGCGCGACAGGATTTGCGATACGCGCTCAATCTCTTTTTCGCGCCCAACAATCGGGTCAAGTTTCCCATCTTCGGCGGCGCGGGTTAAATCGCGGCCAAAGTTGTCCAACACCGGTGTTTTTGATTTAATGTCAGATACCTTTTTAGGCTGGCTGAATGATTCTTCTTCTTTAAAGTCGTCATCGCCGCCGGTTGGTGATCCGGGCATTTCGTCAGTTACATCGTTTTTATGTGATTCCACTTCACCTTTAAACACCTCGTAGTTTACGTTAAACTGTACCAATATCTGCGATGCGATATTATCCTCATCGCGTAATATAGATAGCAGCAGGTGCTCGGTTCCAATTACATCACTTTTAAATATTTTGGCTTCCAGATAAGTAATTTTTAATACTTTTTCGGCTTGCTTGGTCAGGGGGATGCTGCCTATGTGTACATTGGTTCCAATGGTACCTTTAACGGCATCTTCCACAGCACGGCGAAGCTTTGCAGTATCAACGTTCAAACCTTTCAGCAATTTAATTGCTACGCCATCACCATCCCTGATGAGGCCCAGTAAAAGATGCTCTGTTCCTATATAGTCGTGCCCAAGGCGTAATGCCTCTTCTCTGCTGTATTGAATGACATCTTTAACCCTCGGCGAAAATTTAGCTTCCATATATACCTTTCAATTATTATGAACGCCGCAATCTATAAATTTTGTTTTTACAAACCCGACGCACGGTTTAACATTTATCAACAATATTGCCAACATTTAACACTTTGCAGAAACAGACATTGATATGATATGCAAGCTATTAAAGTTTGGGTTTAAACAATAATTTTTATCAAAAAATCCAACAATGACCTAATTTTTTTACAATATACGAACGGAACTTACCATTTTGATACAAAAAATTCAAAATAGTTTAAACATTTTGTTAATAAATTATAACGATAGCAACAAAACAGGCATTTCGTCATAACATATGCCATAAAGGCATTAACATAATATTTACGTTGTGTTCATCTATATGTACGCAAAAACAAGCAAAACAGTTGCCATTTTACTGTGTTAAACGCAATTAAATACTTACAAGTATGTATAAAGTAACATGGAGTTGCATTTGGCAGTAAATAATTTTTCTGCCACCGGTTTTTTAAGCGAATCCATCTATTTTACTCATATTTGTTGCGATATTCATTTATAGTGTGAGTATAGTTCTTAAATAGAGAGTTGTTATTGGCTGAGGAAAATCGGGGCGCAGGTTACAGGCAAGTATGCCGTAAACTAACCAAGGAAAGACTCACCCGGCGAGGCTACGCCCGCCACCCTCTCTTCACCTGCAGTGGAAAGAGGGGCTTGAAGAGTGCTGATCTCCTTACCCTCTTTGCGGCGAAGCCGGAGAGAGGGTCGACCGGCGAAGCCTGGTCGGGGTGAGTCGTCGTCTGCGTTCAAAACGACACTTTTTATTTTTAGAAATAGCTACTCACACCATAAAATGTTCATCAGCATTTCAAATCAATTATAATGGCAGACGAAAAGATCATTTTTTCAATGGCTGGGGTTAGCAAAGTTTATCCCCCGCAAAAAACAGTATTAAAAAACATTTACTTATCGTTTTTTTATGGCGCCAAAATCGGCGTTATAGGCTTAAATGGTTCGGGTAAATCATCCTTATTAAAAATTATTGCAGGCATTGATAAAACCAATATAGGCGAGGTTGTTTTTTCGCCGGGTTATACTGTAGGATACCTGAGCCAGGAGCCCGAGCTTGATCCGGAGAAAACCGTTCGCGAAATTGTGGAGGAAGGCGTTGCCGAGACCACGGCCTTATTAAAGGAATATGAAGAAATAAACGAAAAATTTGGACTGGAAGAATACTACAGCGATGCCGATAAAATGGATAAGCTGATGAACCGCCAGGGCGAGTTGCAGGACCAGATTGATGCCGTAAACGCCTGGGAACTGGATACCAAACTGGAACGCGCCATGGACGCCCTGCGCTGCCCAGAGCCGGATACCAAAATTTCGGTATTATCGGGAGGCGAACGCCGCCGCGTAGCTTTGTGCCGCCTTTTATTAAAGGAACCGGATGTGTTACTATTGGATGAGCCTACCAACCACCTGGATGCCGAATCGATAGATTGGCTGGAGCAACATTTACAACAATATAAAGGTACCGTTATAGCCGTAACGCACGACAGGTACTTTTTGGATAACGTTGCCGGCTGGATCCTGGAGCTTGACCGTGGAGAAGGAATCCCATGGAAGGGAAATTATTCCTCATGGCTGGATCAAAAAGCCAAGCGTTTGGCCCAGGAGGATAAAACCGAAAGCAAACGCCAGAAAACCCTGGAACGCGAACTGGAGTGGGTACGCATGGGGCCAAAAGGCCGCCACGCCAAATCAAAAGCGCGTTTAGGTAATTACGAAAAACTGGCATCTGAGGAAACTAAAGAGCGCGAGGATAAACTGGAGCTGTTTATTCCGCCAGGCCCGCGTTTAGGTAACATCGTAATTGAAGCTAATGGTGTAAGCAAGTCATATGGCGATAAATTATTGTTTGATAACCTCAGCTTCTCGCTGCCTCCTGCAGGTATAGTAGGCATCATAGGCCCCAATGGTGCGGGTAAAACCACCCTGTTCCGTTTAATTACCGGGCAGGACCAGCCGGATGCGGGCACCTTCCGTGTAGGTCCAACGGTTGCCTTAGGTTATGTTGACCAGATGCATGATGACCTTGACCCCAACAAATCAGTATGGGAAAACGTCACCGGCGGACTGGAAACTATCATGGTGGGCAACAAACCCTTAAACTCCCGTGCATACGTATCAAAATTCAACTTTAACGGCGCCGATCAGCAGAAAAAAGTGGGCGTATTATCGGGCGGCGAGCGTAACCGCGTGCACTTATCCATCACCCTAAAAAAAGGATCGAACGTGTTACTGCTGGATGAGCCTACCAATGATATTGATGTAAATACCTTACGTGCTTTGGAAGAGGCCCTTGAAAACTTTGGCGGCTGCGCCGTAGTGATCAGCCACGACCGCTGGTTCCTGGACAGAATTTGTACCCACATCCTGGCCTTTGAAGGCAACTCGCAGGTTTACTTCTTTGAAGGCAACTACTCCGACTACGAAGAAAACCGCAAGAAACGCTTAGGTGATGTTGCGCCGAAAAGGATTAAGTATAAGAAATTGACGGTGTAAACCGAAGCCCCCTCTAAACGGCAAAGCCATCATGAATCCATTATAAAAACAATTCACACATGAATAATCTCCCCCTGAAGGGGGAGACTTTTGAATTACTCCCCGCCATGTCATTGAGAGGCACGAAGCAATCGCGAACTGTGCGGATCAACTTGAAAGATTCGCAATTACCATAGACATCCCAGACTTACGAAGTTTTTAAAACTTCGTAAGTCTTTCCCATTCTGTCAACCTAAATCATAGATCGGCATGCCATACAATTATTCTCGGCCCGCTACTATATATCCACCACCCAAATCAAAAATTCCCGGTATTATCATACTGATTGCTCTTTTCATTGGTATAGCTGCGTTGGTAGCAGAAATCAGCTTATTCAGGCTCACGTTTATATCGCTGCCGCGCGCCTTGACTATATGGGCCGGATTTTCGACCGTAGCGTCTTTACTGCTTCTTCGCATATTTCAGAAATATTATCCGCCCACATCGTCTTTGTTTTTTTTGGCCATAGGTTATGGAATTGCATGCGCCGGGCTGCCACTTTACCTGTTTATGGCCGCAAACTATTATTTTGCCGATGCCAAAACCACAACACAAACGTATATTGTTATTGCGGCGGATAATGGTAGCCCTATCGGCAAGTGTGTTGAGCCTTACATCGAAATAGAACATAAAGGACTAAACAAGCAGATCATTTATCCCTGCGGCACTGTTGTTGATAAACAGAAATCTCTCACTTTAACCACAAGCGAAGGTTTCTTTGGATACGATATCATAAGAAATTAGCAACCGCTACGATCAGTACTTAAACGCGGTAAGGAAAATTATGCTACATAATTTTAATAGTTGTCCCCTTATAACCCACACTTCCGTTTAAATCACTCCCTTGAAAAATAACAGCATACCCGGCATTACTATCCGATGCGGCATTTTTTACCCTTACACTCAATTCCTTACACTACCTAAACAAAAAAATTCCTAACTTGCCGTTTTCTAATTTATAATACTTAAGGCCATGACAGAGACGCTGGACATCAAGATCACCAAGACCACGCATTCCCGTTTAGCAGAAACGGATTTTGACAACTTACCTTTCGGAAAAACATTTTCTGACCACATGTTTGTGGCCGATTATGCTGATGGTGAATGGAAAAACCTGCAGGTCATTCCCTACGGCGAAATTGGTTTGAGCCCGGCAATTTCGGCCTTACATTACGGCCAGTCATTTTTTGAAGGATTGAAAGCCTACAAACATGCTGATGGAAAGGTTACCATTTTCCGCCCCGACAAAAACGCTATCCGTTTTAACAAATCGGCAGAAAGGCTTTGTATGCCTACCCTGCCCGAAGAAATATTTTTACAAAGCATGGCCGCCGTGGTTGACCTTGACCGCGAGTGGGTTCCATCAAAACCAAACCATGCTTTATACATTCGCCCGTTCATGTTTGCAACAGATCCTTACCTGGGTGTAACACCATCGGCAACGTATAAATACATGGTAATTTGCGGGCCTGTTGGACCATATTTTTCAAAAACCCTGCGTGTAAAAATTGAAACCTATTATACCCGCGCCGCCGAAGGTGGTATGGGTTACGCAAAAGCAGCCGGCAATTACGGTAGCGCGATGTTACCTTCGCGCAAGGCGGCCGAAGAGGGCTTTGACCAACTGATATGGACAGATGCCAAAGAACATAAATACGTTGAAGAAATGGGTGCCGCAAACGCCATGTTTATGCTGGATGGCAAACTAGTAACCGCCGAAGCAAAAGACACCATTTTAGATGGCGTAACCCGCGATACGGTTATTGCATTGGCCAAAGAGTGGGGCATTGAGGTTGAAACCCGCAAAGTTTCGGTTGCCGAAATTATCGAAGGCGCCAAAACCGGCAAACTAACCGATGCTTTTGGTGCAGGCACTGCCGCAACTATCGCATCGGTAGGCTCTATCAGCGTTGATGGCGAGGAATATTTCCTGAGCGATCCAAAAACGCGCGAGTTTTCGCAAAAAGTATTGGCCACCCTTGATGCCATTAAATACGGCCGTGCCGAAGATACCCATGGCTGGAATTATTTGGTTGGGTAATCAGGATATTTTTAAATAGAAAAGGTGCTCTGATGGGCACCTTTTTTTGTTTGTTATAGTGTTATAACCACCTGTTACCACCCGTCATTGCGAGTATCCATCAGCTTCGGCTGGAAAAAACAGTAATGACATGGTTGCAAATGGGGTTATTCTGGGTACCATCAGATTTGCGCTTCCTTTTAAAAAGCGGTGGAAAAGTGCGATTCCCCTCTTGAGAGGGGCGGAGGGGTGTGTTATGCACGCGCAATGAAACGCGGAAAAACACACCCCTGCCAACGCACCTCCTACCGCGCCCCCTCTCGAGAGCATAGCCGTCAACTTAAGCACAGAAGCCCCAATAAACGCAGGACAACCATAATTTGAACAGAGCGTAGTTTGCCGTAAAGGCAAACTATGTATTT
>NZ_FODR01000025.1 GCF_900110415.1 Mucilaginibacter sp. OK283 | reverse complement strand
TAATATACTAATAATCAATATTTTAATCAATATTTCAAAGAACTTAATTCTAAAGCCACTGTTGGCTTGTTTAGTTGTGCAACAGTCACCGCAGCCGAAGAGAGGGTGACGGGCGCAGCCTCGTCGGGTGAGTCTTCACCGCCGTTCAAACCGCTTTATATTTACACTGATTTAATTATGTGTATTTTTGCAAAAAATTAAGTATCAATGGCAAATAAAGCTATTATTGCAGGTTCAACAGGACTTATTGGCAGTAAATTGCTCCAAATTTTGCTGCGTGAAAGCTTTTACGACGAAGTTTTGATCCTTGTGAGGAAAAAAATAGATTTCGATCATAAAAAATTAACGCAGCTGGTGGTCAATTTCGACCAGTTGGATAGCTATGCCGATGCGCTAACGGGGCATGCTTTATTCAGCTGCCTTGGTACAACAAACAAAAAAACACCCGATAAAACAGTTTACAGGCATATCGATCATGATTATCCCCTGCAACTGGCACAATTGGCGCTGAAAAACGGTATTGGGCAATATCACCTGGTATCATCAATAGGCGCAGATGCCGGGTCGTCCGTTTTTTATACAAAAACCAAGGGCGAAACAGAGGCCGATATCCGGCAATTAGGGTTACCTGCGTTATATATCTACCGCCCATCGATGTTAACTGGTAACAGGCAGGAAAAACGGTCAATGGAAAAAGCGCTGATCGCTTTCTTTAAAATAATAGATCCCCTGTTATTTGGCGGCTGGAAAAAATACCGGAGCATCGCCGGCGAAACTGTAGCTATGGCCATGTACAAACAATCAACAAAAAACAATACTGGCACGTTTATATACGAGTCTGATCAAATAAAGCAACTATCGTGAGTACTTATCTATCTGCCGAGAACCTTGGCCATCAATTTCATGACAACTGGTTATTTAAAAATATAACCATAGGCATTAACCGCGGCCGCAGGGTTGCACTGGTTGGTGTTAACGGCGCCGGCAAATCAACCTTATTAAAATTATTGGCCGGCTATATCAAACCGACCGAAGGTAAGGTAGTGCAAGCGCGCGACCTTAACATGGGCTACCTTGAACAGGATCCCGGCTTTAAGGATGCCGTAACCATCAGCGATTATATTTTTCATGCCGATGATGTACAGCAGCAAATGATCCGTAAATACGAAGAATTGCTGGAAAACGATCCTGACAATGCCAAGGCACTTGAAAAGATCATGGAAGAGATGAGCGAGGTTGATGCCTGGGAATACGAGTACAAAATAAAAACTATTTTGGGCCGGTTGGATATCCATCACCTTAACCAGCACATCAACACCCTGTCTGGCGGCCAAAAGAAACGTTTGGCGCTTGCCAAGCTGCTGATTGAAGACCCTGACATTTATATTTTGGATGAGCCTACCAACCACCTGGATATTGATACTATAGAATGGCTGGAAAAGTTACTGACCGACGGATCAAAAACCATATTGATGGTTACACACGACAGGTACTTTTTAGATAACGTTTGTAACGAGATACTGGAAATTGACCGTGGCAAGATAGTACCCTACAATGGCAGCTACGCTTATTACCTTGAAAAGAAAGCCGAGCGGGATGCAGCAGACGAAGCATCGTTTCAAAAAAACAGCAACCTGTTAAGAAAAGAATTGGAATGGATGCGCCGCCAGCCACAGGCACGCGGTACCAAATCAAAGGCCCGTATTGATGCTTACTATGACCTTGAAGAAAAAACCAAACAGGGCGGAGCCCGTGATAAGGTTGAACTGAGTGTAAAAACAGCACGCCAGGGCAACAAGATTATGGAGATGGAGCACCTATATAAAGGCTTCAACGGCAATACTTATATCGAAAACTTTAGCTACGTATTTAAAAAAGGCGACAGGATTGGCTTAGCCGGTAAAAATGGTACAGGCAAATCAACGTTGCTAAATTTAATCACCGGAGGTTTACAGCCCGATAAAGGAACCATTATAAAAGGCGAAACCACGGTTATCGGCTACTTTCATCAATCTGGAATTTTATTTAAAGAGGACGACCGCGTGATAGATGTGGTAAAAAACGTGGCCGAGTTTATTACTATGGCCGATGGTAAAATGATCTCCGCCTCTGCCCTGCTTACATTATTCCTGTTCCCTCCTGCCAAGCAGTATGGCTTTATATCCAAACTAAGCGGTGGCGAAAAGAAACGTTTGCAGCTGATGAGCATCCTGATGAAGAATCCTAATTTCCTGATCCTGGATGAGCCTACCAACGATTTGGATATTGATACCCTGAATGTATTGGAAGAGTTTTTAACCAACTATTCGGGTATATTAATGATGGTATCGCACGATAGGTATTTGCTTGATAAACTAACCGACCAGCTATTTATTATGGAAGGACAAGGTAAAGTGCGCATATATAACGGCAACTATTCATCGTACCGAGTTGAGTTGGATGAAGCCAAACAACAGAATAAAAAAGGCAATACTGCCCCTACCCCTGTTGCTGCTCCTGTAGCTAAAAAAAGCAAATTAAGTTTCAAGGAAGCTAAGGAATTAGAGACTATAGAGGCCGAAATTACCGTTATAGAAAACAGCATAAAAGCTAAAACCGACGAACTAAACAAGGTAGGTATTGAGCTGGCAAAGCTTAATGAAACCATAGCGCAGATAGCCGATTTAAATAAAAAGCTGGATGCCAAAAGCGCCCGTTGGATGGAATTAACTGAGTTAAACGAGGCATAAAATGAAACTATCGGATATCATAGCATCTATAGGTGTTATTATTTTATTAATAGCCTTTGTACTTAATTTATTGAATAAACTTTCATCAGAAAACAGGGTTTACAAGCTATTTAATTTTATAGGTGCGGGTACTTGTTGCTATGCATCGTATATGGTAAGCTTCTACCCTTTTGTTGTTTTAGAGGGTGTTTGGGGTGCTGTAGCACTGGTATCTTTATTGCGGGTTCCACGTGGAACGTCAGTATAAAAGAAGGTGTTTTATAACTGTTTTAACTCAAGTAGATGTAAAAACAGGCCAATAATTAACAATACAGTTAAAGTATTATGCAATAAATTTAAAAGAAATACAAAAAATCACAAAGAGACAGATAACTAAACCAAGGGACGTTCCACGTGGAACATGAGTATAAAATAAAGTTATACTGTCACTATATATTCAGATAAGTGCTCGTGATTTAATGTTCCACGTGGAACATTAAAAGAATACCATTATTAGAGCGACGTCAACAAAAGCAGCAATAGTTGCATTGTTAATAGATACTAACTGGCTCCTATTAAAGCTAATTAGAGCATACAAATCATCCGGGTTTTATTCGTGCAATTCGAAAAAAATTCGTAACAATTAGTGTGATAAATTTGATTGTTCCACGTGGAACATGGAGGTATAAAATGTTTAAGAAATATAACGTTATTGTGGTTGGTGCAGGGCATGCAGGCTGTGAAGCAGCGGCAGCAGCAGCCAACCTTGGGTCGTCTGTTTTACTCATCACCATGAACATGGGCGTGATTGCACAGATGAGTTGTAACCCCGCTATGGGCGGTGTTGCCAAGGGACAAATAGTGCGCGAGATTGATGCATTGGGTGGCTACTCGGGTATTATCACCGATAAAACATCCATCCAATTCAGGATGCTAAACCAGTCAAAAGGTCCTGCTATGTGGAGCCCAAGAGCACAAAGCGACCGTATGCGGTTTGCCGAAGAATGGCGCTTAGCACTGGAGCGTACCCCCAATGTCGACTTCTGGCAGGATACTGTTTCGTCGCTCTTAATAAAAGGAAATACCATTGCGGGAGTACGTACTTCCTTAGGTGTCGAGATAGAAGCCGACGCTGTTGTATTGACTAATGGCACCTTTTTAAATGGTATCATTCACATAGGCGAAAAGAAATTTGGTGGTGGCCGGGCCGGCGAAAAATCGGCAACGGGCTTAACCGAACAACTGATTGAATTAGGTTTTGATGCCGGCCGGATGAAGACCGGCACCCCTCCCCGCATTGACGGACGCAGCCTTAATTACTCCCTGATGGAAGAACAATGGGGCGACGAAGAACGCGGCCGTTTCTCCTACACCGATGTCGAAATGATACAACAGCAACGCTGCTGCTGGATTACTTATACCAATACCAACGTACACGAAACCTTAAAAGAAGGCTTCGAAAAATCGCCCATGTTTACCGGCCGCATCAAAGGATTAGGCCCAAGGTATTGCCCGTCTATTGAAGATAAGATAAACCGTTTTGCAGAGCGCGACCGTCACCAGATTTTTGTTGAGCCTGAAGGATTGAACACGGTAGAGATTTATGTAAATGGTTTTTCAACTTCCCTGCCCGAAGATGTACAGTATAAAGCGCTGATTCAAATACCCGGTTTCGAGAACGCCAAAATGTTCCGCCCGGGTTATGCCATCGAGTATGATTACTTCCCGCCTATCCAGTTAGGGTTAACATTAGAAACCAAATTGATCAGCAACTTGTACTTCGCCGGACAGATCAATGGTACCACCGGATATGAGGAAGCAGCATCGCAGGGCTTCATAGCAGGTATCAACGCGCATCAAAAAATCAATGATAAACATGAACTGATCCTGAAAAGATCGGAGTCATATATCGGTGTATTGATTGATGATCTGGTAACTAAAGGAACCGAAGAACCATACCGCATGTTTACTTCAAGGGCAGAGCACCGTTTATTATTACGCCAGGATAATGCCGATATCCGCCTCTCTCCCATGGGCCATGATTTAGGATTGATAAGCGACGAACGGTTAGATAAGGTAAATCAGAAGATTAAAAACTCGGATGATATCGTTGCCTACACCCGTACCAAATCTATCGACCCATCTGTAGTAAATGGTTTGCTTGAGGAGTTGGGTACATCGGCCATTAACCAGGGCGCCAAACTTTTCAATTTGCTGAGCCGCCCGCAGGTTGGTTTTAACGATCTTAAAAAAGCCGACACCGGGCTGGAAGAATTATTATCGGCCTATGACAAAGAAACAATTGAGCAGGCTGAAATAAAAATCAAATATGAGAGTTACTTTATAAAAGAAATGGAAATTGTTGACCGGATGAAAAAAATGGAAGACCGGGAGATCAATCCAAATTTCGATTATCACACTTTAGTTTCATTATCAAAAGAAGCCCGCGAAAAATTGATGAAGATAAAACCACGCACTTTAGGCCAGGCATCCCGAATTTCTGGCGTTTCGCCATCGGATATTTCGGTTTTGATGGTTCATGTGTCCCGATAGATTATAACTAACTGATAATTAATAATTTACAAAAAGTCTTTTTAAATCAATTATTTTACATTTTTAATAGTAGGATTCGTAAAAATATAAAAATCGCTTATATCGCCTAAAAACTATGTTAAATCAAAAACCGGCTAATTTTTACAATTTTTTCTTCTATATTTTTGTCGCTTTGGTCATTTTTGGCTGCGCAGCCCAGCAACAACCGCAGGGAGGCCCGCGAGACGTAACACCCCCGGTTTTGGTGAAGGCCTTGCCGGCCAACAAGACCCGCAATTTTGCCGCCAAAGAAATTAACCTGGAATTTGACGAGTTTATAAAACTGGCCAACCAGTACACCGAAATTACCATGAGCCCAACCATGGAAAAACAACCGGAGTACTCGGCTAATAAAAAACACCTGCGTATAGTTTTCAAAGACACCCTTAAAAAAAATACAACCTACGTTATCAATTTTGGAAAAGGCATCCAGGATGTAAACGAAAGTAACGTGATGAAAAATTTCACCTACGTTTTTTCAACCGGCCCACATATTGATTCGCTGAGCATTTCGGGAACGGTTACCAATACCCTCACCAGGGAAAATGAAAAAGATGTAACGGTAATGCTTTTCCCACTGAAACAAGATTCCCTCCTCTTCGGTAAAAAGAAGCCCTCCATTTTTACCACCACCGATTCATCGGGAAATTTTAGTTTAAATAATTTACATGAAGACCAGTATCGTATTTACGCGTTAAAAGAAGCAAGCCCGGATAAAATTTTTAACAACGATAATGAACTCATCGCTTTTTTAAAGAAACCCATCAATCTTAAATCCGATACAGCAAATATCAAACTAAACCTTTTTAAGCAATTCCCCGAAAAATTCCGATTCTCCGAAAAACGGTTTGACGTTGACGGAAAAATGTTGCTGATATTTAATAAGGCCTTGCAAAACCCATCGCTAAAAATAATTTACCCGGCAGATATCAACAACCAGAAGTTTGTAGAATTTAGTAAAACTAAGGATACCGCATCCATATTTGTAAAATACATGAACTTCGATTCCATCCGGGTAGCCGTTTATGATAACAATAAACCGGTTGACACAACCTACCTGCTAAAACAGAAAAAAGAAACCTTCGTCCGGGTATTCAACTTCAAATACAATATATCCAACGATAAGCTTAAACCAGGTACCGATCTTAAAATTACCAGCAACCTGCCCGTAGATGCTATTGACAATTCTCAGATCACGCTGAAGGAAGATTCTATCGGGCTGGGCTCATCCGATTATACTTTACAAAAAGATACCGGAAATGTTAAGAGCTTAACACTTAAATACCGCTGGCGGCAAAACGCCAAATACGAGCTTATTTTTAACCCCGGCGCATTTACGGATATATATGGTGACAAAAATAAATACGCTTCAAAAAAATTCCAGCCTGATAAGCCCGAAAACTATAGTTCGCTTACGTTGAAAGTTACATTGCCCGATACCTCAAAAGCCTATGTTATTGAGTTGCTTAATGATCAAAAAGTTGTATTAGAGACAACCCCTATAAGGCGAAGCGGGCCTGTTGCCTATAAAACTATTTTAACCGGCAAATACTTCATCCGGGTAATTTACGACGAAAATAAAAATGGCCGTTGGGACAGCGGTAATGTGCACTTAAAAAAGCAACCCGAAAATACCTGGGTAAACGAAAAAGAAATTACCCTGAGACCCAATTGGGAGGCCGAGGAACCTATTGTAGTGCCCAAGGAGCCACTTACTCCATAAACCAACCCGAATACATGCTATAGTTTTTTGGAAGCTGCTTAAGCAGTTCTATTTGCTGATCTGTTAAAGGCTTTATTTTTTTTGCAGGCATACCGGCATATAAAAAACCCGATTCGCACACCGTATTTTCCAATACTACCGCGCCGGCAGCAATGATCACAAACTGGTTAACAACCGCATGATCCATCACGATAGCGCCCATACCCACCAGAGTATGATCATGCAGCGTACAGCCATGCACCAGGGCGTTATGGCCTATAGATACATTACTGCCAATATTTGTAGGCGCCCTTAAATAGGTAGCATGTATCACCGCGCCATCCTGGATATTGGTGTTATCCCCTATCCTGATATAATGCACATCGCCACGGATAACCGCATTAAACCAAACCGAACAATTACTGCCCATTACCACATCACCAACAATGGTAGCGTTTTCGGCGATGAAACAATCTTCGCCCCAGATTGGGCTTTTATCTTTAACAGGAAGTATGACCATTTTAATTGTTGAATTACTGATTTATTGAATTGAAGAAACCGACTTAATTATTTATCGCTCCTTTATACATAACTAAACTAATTCATTAAATCGATAATTCATTAATTCAATAATTTCTTTTATGTTTGAATACAAAATTAGCGGAAATAGCTCAGCTGGTAGAGCATCTGTTTCCCAAACTGAAGGCCGCGGGTTCGAATCCCGTTTTCCGCTCTTATAGTTAAACCAATGTACTAGACTACCGTCATTGCTTCGTGCCTCGCAATGACGGGTGAATAATTATCTCAAATCATAACCCCAGCCTCGCCGATATCTCCAGCATCCTCTCAATCGGCTTCACTGCTTTTTCAATAATATGCTCAGGTACGGTAACCTCTGGTAATCCATTCTTTAAACACAGGTACAATTTTTCCAGCGTGTTACGTTTCATGTGCGGGCAGTCGTTGCAGGCACAGCTGTTATTTGGTGGCGCCGGAATAAATATCTTATCCGGGTTCTCTTTTTGCATCTGGTGCAGTATTCCGGCCTCTGTAGCCACTATAAACTCTTTTTCGGGGTGAGTACCCGCATACTTTAAAATACCCGTTGTAGAGCCTATATAGTCGGCCATTTGCAATATCACTTCTTCACATTCGGGGTGTGCCAGCAGTTTTGCACCGGGGTACCTCTCCTTCAGTTTGGTGATCTTTTCGCGGCTGAAAATCTCGTGCACCATGCAGGCCCCATTCCACAATACCAGGTCGCGTCCTGTTTTTTTGGCAACATATGCGCCAAGGTTTTTATCGGGCCCGAAGATGATCTTCTGATCTTTCGGCAGGCTTTCTACAATCTGCACTGCGTTGCTCGATGTACAAACAATATCGCTTAAAGCTTTCAGTTCGGCAGTACAGTTTACGTAGGTGATCACCAGGTGATCCGGATAATTTTCCTTAAACTTTTTAAACAAATGTGGCGGGCAACTATCTGCTAATGAGCATCCTGCCTTTACGTCGGGAAGTAAAACCTTCTTTGCAGGCGAAAGTATCTTGGCAGTCTCGGCCATAAAATGTACCCCGGCAAAAACGATAACATCGGCATCTGTTTTGGCAGCCTGCTGCGATAGCCCAAGGCTATCGCCAATATAATCTGCAATATCCTGTATATCGGGATCCTGGTAGTAATGGGCCAAAATGACTGCATTTTTTTCCTTTTTGAGTTTTTCAATTTCATCAAACAAGTCCAGGGTTGGGTCGATGTATTCGTCCACAAATCCTGTCACATTTATTTCTTCGAAGATATCCATTTCAACAAATCAATTAATAACAACTAATTTTATATATAAATAAAACTATTGTTTGTTATGGTGTTAGTTATGTGCAAAAGTCATTTAAAAAAATGCTATAAAAGTTATTTTTCACTTTTTATTAACAGTTTTCCACAGGTTTTTATTTTCTATTGAGTTGATCCTGTGATTTGTATGACAATCAAATATTAATTTAAAAAGTTATTTGTTAATAATTAGGTAACCTGTAAAATGTTAGCTTTAGTGTTTAAACTGCGCAAAAGTCGCTGAAAATTTTTTCACTTTCAGCATCAAAAATGGAGTTCTCCACACTTTGATTATTTGTTAGCTATTTGTTTACACGAAATTAACATCTTTTATACCCGTTATTAACACAAAGTGTACTTTTACACATATATACATAAAATATGACCCGAAATGTTGATTTTCTGATCGTAGGATCAGGCATCGCCGGATTAAGTTTTGCCCTTAAGGCAGCCAAACACGGTAAGGTGCTGATAGTTACAAAATCAAACGAAGACGAATCGAACACTAAGTATGCCCAGGGCGGTGTAGCAGTAGTTGTTGATAAAAAAGAAGATTCTTTTGAAAAACACATCGAAGACACGTTAATAAGCGGCGACGGTCTTTGCGACCGCGAAGTTGTGGAAGCCGTTGTTAAAGAAGGCCCGGAGCGGATTAATGAAATTATTGACTACGGAACCAATTTTGACAAGACCAACGAAGGCTTTTACGACCTGGCCAAAGAGGGCGGCCACTCTGAATTCAGGGTACTGCATTATAAGGATGTAACCGGGCTTGAAATTGAACGGTCGTTATTAGAAGAGATACACAAAAATCCGAATATCGAGATCCTGACACATTATTTTGCTGTAGACCTGATTACCCAACACCATTTGGGCGAATTGGTAGGTAAATCGAGTACCGATATTACGTGTTACGGTATTTACGCTTTCAACACCGAAAGCAATGTTGTGGAAAAGATTCTGTCGAAAGTAACCGTAATGGCATCGGGTGGTGCCGGTCATATCTACTCTATCACCACAAACCCTACCATTGCTACCGGAGATGGTATTGCTATGGTTTACCGTGCTAAGGGTAAAGTAAGGAATATGGAGTTTATCCAGTTTCACCCAACCGCTTTATATAACCCCGGCGAATATCCATCATTCCTGATATCCGAGGCAGTGCGTGGTTTTGGCGGCGTATTAAAACGTACCAACGGTGAAGAGTTTATGCAGGAGTACGATCCGCGTAAATCATTGGCACCAAGGGATATAACAGCAAGGGCCATTGATGCCGAAATAAAAAAATCGGGTGAGGATTTTGTGTACCTGGATATCCGCCATCGCAGTAAAAAAGATATTTTAAACCATTTCCCTAATATATATGCCAAATGCCTGGAAATTGGGATAGATATGACCAAGGATATGATCCCTGTTGCGCCTGCCTGCCACTATATGTGTGGTGGTATTATGGTTGATCATGTTGGCCAGTCGTCCATTTTAAGACTGTATGCCTGCGGTGAATGTTCATCAACCGGCTTGCATGGTGCCAATCGTTTGGCATCCAATTCGTTATTAGAAGCCCTGGTATTTGCACACCGTATTTATGAAGACGCGATAGGAAAGTTTGAAAGTTTTGTGATCCCCGAAAACATTCCGGATTGGGATGAGCATGGCGTACAACTATCAAACGAAGACATCCTGGTAACCCACAACGTGCGCGAAATGCAAAAGCTGATGAACGACTACGTGGGTATCGTCCGCTCCGATTTCAGGCTGGAACGCGCTATGCGCCGCTTAGGTTTACTGTACGAAGAAACGGAATCGTTCTACAAAAAAACCAAGCTATCTGTAAAACTCTGCGAGCTGCGTAACTTAATCCAGGTATCGTTCATCGTAGTAAAATCGGCTATGTTGCGCAAAGAAAGCCGTGGGTTGCATTATACTACAGATTACCCGGTTCATGCGGAGGAAGTTAAAGATACGGTGTTTTAGAAAATAGACTTTGTTGCGAATATTATTTTAAGCGAACCTAAGTTCGCTTAAAATAATATAATCTTTCTTGTCCCGGACTTAATCAATCCATTCAAACTTAGTGTAAGGTACCAATACCTCTGGTATTTTAATCCCCTTTTCAGTTTGGTTATTCTCTAATAAAGTAGCAACAATACGTGGCAAAGCCAGCGCGCTTCCATTTAAGGTGTGTGCTAATTGTGTTTTGCCTTCGGAATTACGGAAACGGAGTTTCAGCCTGTTGCTCTGGAAAGTTTCGAAGTTTGATACAGATGATACTTCCAGCCAGCGCTGTTGTGCCGCGCTCCAGGTTTCCATGTCATAAGTTAAAGCCGATGCAAAGCCCATATCGCCACCACATAAGCGTAGCACGCGGTATGGTAAGCCAAGATTTTGTAGCAAGCCCTGCACATGAGCACTCATTAACTCCAGGGTTTCGTATGATTTATCCGGGTGTACCACCTGTACAATCTCTACCTTATCAAACTGGTGCAACCTATTCAATCCACGAACATGCGCGCCATAAGAACCCGCCTCGCGACGGAAACATGGCGTATGCCCGCAATGCTTAACGGGCAAATCATCCCCCTTTAATATTACGTCGCGGAAGATGTTGGTGATAGGTACCTCGGCAGTAGGGATCAGGTATAGCTCGTCCTCATTTACAAAATACATCTGTCCTTCTTTATCGGGAAGCTGACCGGTGCCAAAACCGGAGTCTTTATTAACCATCAGCGGTACACTCACTTCGCCGTAACCTGCTTTTTCGGCTTCGTCGATAAAATAATTGATGAGCGCCCTTTGCAGTTTGGCAGCCTTATTTTTATAAACCGGGAAACCGGCGCCGGTTATTTTAACACCCAATTCAAAATCAATCAGGTTATATTTTGCAGCCAGTTCCCAATGTGGCTGGGCATTGGCGGGTAATTCCGGCTTCGCGCCGTTCTCTAAAACAACTTCGTTTTCTTCGGGTGTTAAGCCTTTGGGCACCGAGCTATGCGGCAGGTTGGGTAGCAATACCAGTTTTTGGTAAAGCTCTTCTTCAGTTGCGGCCAGTTGATCACCAAATTTTTTGATGTCCTCTTTCCAGGCACCGGTTTTGGCTTTAATCTCTTCTGCTTCGGCTTTTTTGCCGGCACGCATCAGGTCGCCAATTTGTTTTGATGCTGCATTGGCCTCGGCCGAAACGTTATCCATACTGGTTTGGGTGGAGCGACGTTTGTCATCTAACCCTATCAACTCATCAACCAGTTCGGGCTGTTTAAAATTTTTTACAGCCAAACGTTCCAAAACCTGTTCCCGGTTATCCCGGATATAACTAACTTGCAGCATTATTTTATTTTTAAGGCAAAGATATAATTAGTTCATAGTTTATGGTTCATAGTTCATGGCTGTTTTGTGAATTTAAGTTCATGGCATATGGTTCATAGTTCATGGCTGATTTACGACAATCTAACAATGGCCTATGCACGAATAGGCTATGAACAATGAACTATTAACCATGAACCAAACAGGCAAATTATATTTAGTTCCAACACCAATAGGTAATTTAGAAGACATCACGCTTCGGGCGCTTCGCGTGCTGAAGGAAGTTGACCTGATTTTGGCCGAGGATACACGTACATCGGCACCGCTATTAAAACACTTTGATATTCATCAGAAGGTGTTTGCACACCATCAGCATAATGAGCACCAATCGTCAAACGAGATCATTAAGTTTTTGCTGCAAGGGAAAAACATTGCGCTGATATCTGATGCCGGCACACCGGCGATATCCGATCCGGGTTTTTTCCTGGTGCGCGAGGCTTTGAAATTCAATTTGGACGTGGAATGCCTGCCCGGCGCTACGGCATTTGTGCCGGCGCTGGTAAATTCGGGTTTTCCTACGGATAAGTTTTGTTTCGAGGGTTTTTTGCCGTTGAAAAAAGGACGCCAGACCCGCTATAAGTTTTTGGCTACAGAAGAGCGTACTATCATACTATATGAGTCGCCGCACCGTTTACTGAAAACGCTGGACGAAATGGCGCTATATTTTGGTGCCGATAGACTAATCTCCGTATCGCGCGAGCTGACTAAAATGTTTGAAGAAACCGTGCGTGGAACAGTTGCCGAAGTAAAATTATATTTTGAAACACATCCGCTAAAAGGCGAGTTTGTAATGTGTGTGGCCGGTGCCGAACCGAAGCCGACAAAGAACAAGTACAAAGACGACGATAACGACGACGAATAGCCATGGATATTTATTTGAAGAGTGCCATTACACAGTTTGCCTATTACAAAAAGTTGGGCGAAAAAACATTTGCCCAATTAAATGATGCCGATTTGTTTTGGCAGTTTAATGCCGAAAGTAATAGTATTGCCGTTATTATCAAGCACCTATCCGGGAATATGCTGTCGCGATGGACCAATTTTTTGATCGCCGATGGTGAGAAAGAATGGCGAAACCGTGATACAGAATTTGAAGAAACCATTAATACCCGTGAACAGATCATGGCCGCCTGGGACCAGGGCTGGGATTGTTTGTTTAACGCGTTAAACTCGCTAACTGCCGAAGATTGGGAAAAAACAGTAAAAATCCGGAACGAGCCACACCGTATTGAAGATGCAATAAACAGGCAACTGGCCCATTACCCCTATCATATCGGCCAGATTGTTTTTATAGGCAAAATGATAACAGGATCAAAATGGCAATCGCTATCTATTCCAAAAGGAAAATCCGATAAATACAACGCCGATAAATTTGCAAACCCCGGCGACACCTTTAAATAGATCCCCTTTTACCCTTATTAATGAAAAAAAATATTCCCTTAGCCATACTTTCCGGTTTATTGTTGTGGATAGCATGGCCGCCGACACCTTATACAACTTTCCTGCTTTTTATTGGCTTTGTGCCCATGCTGCTGGCAATGGAGAACATCATCCAATCTACATCTGCAAAAAAAGGAAAGCAGATTTTTAATACTGCATTCATTGGCTTTTTTGTTTGGAATGTAGGATCTGTTTATTGGGTGTACAATGCCTTAAAACAAGTTGGTAACGTGGCAGCTATCCCGGTTACGCTGATCCCCTATTCATTAGGGCCACTGCTCATGGCTACAGCCTGCTGGCTATATTATCGCTTACGGTTATTAACCGGCCGCAGCTGGGGCTTAGCCGGCCTGGTTTGCCTGTGGATAGGATACGAATACCTGCACCAAAGCTGGGACCTCAATTTCCCGTGGATGACCCTGGGCAATGGGTTTGCCGTTAGTCATCAATGGATTCAATGGTACGAGTACACCGGCATTTATGGGGGCTCTGTTTGGATTTGGATGGTAAATATCCTGGCATTTTTAATTTACATTGGCTTGCGCGAGGCACAAACCAAACAGTTAAGGCTAAAGCTTATCAGCGGGTTTGTGCTGGCCATTGTTTTGCCCATGGGTTTCTCGTTATATACTTATTATAACTACACAGAGCAAAGCAATCCATCAAATATTGTTGCTGTTCAGCCCAATATCGATCCGTATGAAAAGGAAGGAACTATCCCAACGGCCACCCAGATTGACATTATGGTCAACCTTTCGAAGGGCATAGCGCAGCCCAATACCGAATTTATTTTATGGCCCGAAACGGCCATCCCCGATTATATAGATGAATACAGGATACAGCAAAATCCTTACTACAGGCAGGCGCATTCCTTTTTGCGCAACTATAAAAACGGCAACCTGGTAACCGGGGCCGAAACGTACAAACTATACAACACCCGCAAAACAGCCACCGCAAGCCCAACACAGCAACCCGGCGTTTTTGCAGATAGTTTTAGTACCGCGTTAAATATCGAAAATGGCGACAAAGTTCAATTTTACCATAAATCTCGGCTGGTTCCGGGAGCCGAATCATTGCCGTTTGGTAAGGCATTATCGTTTTTAAAGCCTGTTTTTGAACACCTTGGCGGCGCAACCGGGGCCTACGGCAGCCAGGCAGATGCCGATGTTTTTTATTCGCAAAGCGGCATAGGTGTTGATCCGGTTATCTGTTATGAATCTATTTTTGGTGGATATATTGCACGTTCGGTAAAAAAAGGAGCACAATTTATTGCTATCATTACTAACGATGGCTGGTGGGAAAACACATCAGGCAAAGACCAGCACCTGGACTATGCCAAACTGCGCGCCATTGAAACCCGCAGGTGGGTAGCCCAGTCGGCAAATACAGGAATCTCGGCTTTTATTAACCAGCGGGGCGATGTGGTGCAGCAAACCAAATGGTGGACCAAAACCGCCATAAAACAAGACATTAACCTGAATTCCGACCTTACTTTTTATGTGATGCACGGCGATTACCTACCCATGGCCGGCAGCGGGATAGCCGTTTTAATCATCCTGTTTATTATTATAAAACCAAGATTTAAAAAGAAGCTAAGAACAGCCTAAAGCATTTTGAATACTACAAAAGGCCCTTCTGTTGATCAGGAAGGCCTTTTGTGTTCTTAGGATTCGATGTAATTATTTCTCCAGCCTTGCGTCTTCTTTATCCAGTACTTCCTTTTTTTCTATCCGGTATGACATGAACAAGCCGCCTCCGCCAAATATGGCTATCAGTGAAAAGTAAAGTGCAGCTACATCATCGTCAGATATACTGCGGAACATCGTGTGGTCTAAAACAAAGGCCAAAAACAATCCTACACCAGCCCCAACAAGTAACAGGCCCCATTTTAAATTTTGATACGGTGCAGATTGTGGTTTGTAAGCACGCGGGTCCATGCCCCGCTCTATCATCGCCATGCGCTCGCGTTTGTGTAAGTAAACTATGGCAAATATCATGGCAAAAAAGCCTGTTGTAATAATAATGCCTGCTAATATTCCTAAATTCCCGGTGTCCATTTTATTTATGTTTTAATAAGTTAATAAAGTTCTTTTTTCAATCACCCTAACTGGTGTATTTGTATGCTGTGACAACACGGTTTTGAAGCAGGTTACAGGTACCGAAAAAAATAATTGAAAATAAGTGCCCGCTCTTTTGCAATAGCCAAAAGAGTCCCGCGAGACGGGTGCATTACTTGTTAATGAATCATTTAAGCGTTGACTATATAAAACGGACAAACCTGGAACAACTCTTCCAAATAATTTTAGTCAGAGGCAGGAATGTGCAGTAATATTCTGGCTTTATCTGTTGGCACCGCTGGGATTTCCGGTGCCCTTGTTTGTAAGGATAACGCCCTGTTTAAATGATTATTGCGAGAAAAAAAATATAGTCAAAAAACAACTTTTTGATAGCTGATCCCTTATATTTTTGGGTGCATATCTCAAAATATACATTATGCTGATACCAGAAAACAACATCATTTCAATAAACAAAGCACCCAAATATGTGCTCAGCTTCCAGGAGATAGACAGATCAATGACCATGGTTGCAGGCGGCAAAGGCGCCAACCTGGGCGAACTATGCCGGATTGAGGGGATCCGGGTGCCCGGTGGCTTTTGTGTTACCACCGAAGCGTATAAACAAATTACGGAGAATAATGCCGAACTGAACAGCCTGCTGGATGAATTAGCAGGCTTTAAGGCAGATGAAAGGGAAAGTATCAGCACCGTCTGCTCGAAGATTCGCGGGGTTATAGAGGGGGCGGTTATTGCAGGGGATATAGCACATGCTATTACAGGGCACCTGGCAAAGTTTGACGAACAGGACGCCTTTGCTGTACGATCAAGCGCTACAGCCGAGGACTTGCCCACAGCATCCTTTGCCGGCCAGCAGGATACGTATTTGAATGTGATAGGCAGGGATGACATCCTGAAACATATCAGCAAATGCTGGGCCTCGCTGTTTACCGATAGGGCAGCAATTTACCGCATCCAAAACGGCTTCAATCATCGTAAAGTGCAGCTGGCGGTTGGTATTCAGCAAATGGTTTTCCCGCAGGCGGCGGGGATTTTGTTTACTGCCGATCCTGTCACCGGTAACAGGAAGGTGTCGTCTGTTGATGCCGGCTTCGGGCTTGGCGAGGCCCTGGTATCGGGCCTGGTAAATGCCGATAATTACAAAGTGTGCAATAGCCATATCATCAGCAAAAAAATATCTGCCAAAAAGCTGACCGTTGTCGCCATGAAAGGGGGCGGCACCCGGGAACAGGAGATTGAGCCGGAAAGGAAGAACAGGCAGGTGTTAACAGACAGGCAAATTTTACAGATGGAACGCATCGGCAGAAAGATAGAAGAACATTTTGGCTGCCCACAGGACATTGAGTGGTGTTTAACCAATAATACATTTTATATTGTACAAAGCAGGCCAATTACGACCCTGTACCCAGTCCCCGAAAACAGTGAACCGGGAAACCGTGTTTATATATCTGTCGGCCATCAACAAATGATGACCGATGCGATGAAACCATTGGGATTATCGTTATGGCAGTTAACCGCTTTTAGGCCAATGTTTAAAGCCGGCGGAAGATTGTTTGTTGATATTACCGATAACCTAAGCACGCCCCTTGGCCGAAAAGCGATAATAGATGCCATGGGAGAACACGATCCGCTCATAAAAGATGCTGTTGTAACCATTGTAGAAAGGGGAGATTTTATAAAACCGGCACAAAACAACAAAGAAAAACAGCCTCGTGTTAAAAGCAGTGCCGGTAAATCGTTCGCAGATATCCAGGCGCAAATCAAAAACGATCCGGCTATCGTCGCTGATTTAATCAAAAGCAACCAGCTATCGGTAAACGAGTTAAAAGATAACATTCAAACACAATCGGGGGCCGGCTTATTTGATTTTATACTGGAAGATGGTCAGCAATCAAAGAAAAACTTGTTCGTTCCGCAAAATATGAGTGCAATTATGGCTTCTGTAGATGCATCATCGTGGATTAATGAAAACATAAAAAAATGGCTGGGCGAGAAAAACGTGGCAGATACGCTTGCTCAATCTGCTCCCAATAATATTACATCAGAAATGGGCCTGGAGCTATTGAACGTAGCCGATGTGATAAGGCCCTATCCTACAGTGACTGAATATTTACAACAGGTAAAGGATGATAACTTTTTAGACGGCCTGGTTGAGATTGAGGGCGGAAAAGAAGCGCGGGATGCTATTGATGCTTACCTGGTCAAATATGGAATGCGCTGCGCCGGCGAAATAGATATTACCAAAACACGCTGGAGCGAAAACCCGGGTATGCTTATCCCCATGATCCTTGGTAACATCAAAAACTTTGGGCCAGACGCCGGTAAACGTAAGTTTGAGCAGGGGCAGCAAGCGGCTTTGAAAAAAGAAGAAGAATTATTAAGCAGGCTAAAGCAATTGCCTAATGGCGAACAAAAAGCCCAGGAAACAAAACAAATGATCAGCCTGCTCCGCAATTTCGCCGGTTATCGCGAATATCCAAAATACGGCATAATTAGCCGCTCCTTTGTTTATAAGCAGGCTTTGCTGCGGGAAGCCGAAAAACTGGTGGAGGCCGGGGTTATCAACAACAAAGAAGATATCTACTACCTCAGTTTTCAGGAATTCCACGAAGTGGTACGCAGCGGTAAACTGGATTATGAGCTGATTAACCAACGAAAAGACGAACACAAATTAAATGAAAAACTAAACCCGCCACGGGTTATCACATCCGATGGCGAGATAGGCGCAGGTAAGTACAAAAAGGAGCACCTCCCGGCCGGGGCCATTGCGGGCCTGGCTGTTTCGTCGGGACTTATAGAAGGCCGGGCACGTGTCATTTTAAAAATGGAAAACGCCAGCCTGCAAGATGGCGATATATTAGTCACCACATTTACCGACCCAAGCTGGACTCCTTTGTTTGTATCCATCAAAGGCCTGGTAACCGAAGTTGGCGGACTGATGACCCATGGCGCGGTTATAGCCCGCGAATACGGCCTGCCGGCAGTTGTCGGGGTAGAGCACGCTACCCGGCTGATTAAAGACGGGCAGCGCATCCGGGTGAACGGGACGGATGGATATGTGGAAATACTATGAATTATGGCGTAACCCACCTTTGGCCGGGGCGGGCTATACGCCTACAGGCATTAAGCACGGGTTAAGAAGGGCAAATAATATCGAACACTGAATTTCGAATGTCCAACACCGAAGTTTTTCCTTCATTATTCGATATTGGACATTCGGTGTTCGATATTAAATCGACCTTAATCCCTTAACTTAATGACATTGGCCGGTATCCATTGCAGTCCTTAACGCGAAAATGGGGGTGATCTAAAAATATTGCGACATGATATAACTGCTTGCTACTAAACGCAGCTACTGACAAGGTAGTGTCACCATTTCTGTCGCTCATGTGCTGTAAATTTGTAGTGTTCCAATTACCCGGTGTTTTACCGGTGAGCGAATAGGTGAAAACACCTATTGCAAAATAATTTGGATGCTATTAATTTAACCGCCGAAACTATTGATACCCCTTTAACTAAATGAAACTAAGAATCCTTATCACAACCCTATTATCGGGCTGCTTCGCTTTATGCTTTGTGGCGGCCACCGGCCTCGATGGCAAATGGACCGGCAGCCTGTTCACCGCCGACAGCACGGCCTACCCATTAACCTACAATTTTACGCTCATCGGCGATTCTGTTGCCGGTACGGCCAAAAGCACCCTCGGCGAGTTCCCGATCGACCAGGGCAAACTGGATACCGCCGGCCTGCACTTCAAAGTTACCGTGAACGGGCTTGATGTGTACCACAACGGGACGGTGTATGCTGATTCCATCGGGATGAACATCAGTTTGAACGGCTCGGTGGTGCATTGTATGCTTCTCCATTCCAATTAATAATCCTTTACTCCTATATCATTACGCGCTTGAAATAGCGCCCATACCTACTATTCACAATGAAGAAAATTCTTCTCGCGTTCATGGCGCTAACGCTGTTGCTAAAAGCAAGCGCTCAAACCTCTGCCGAATTCCGCAGCCTGGTGCAGGTAAGTACCGTTTCTCCCAATTCGGCAAGTCTTGGGAAATTCGGCAATATCCCCGTCAGTTATGTTACCGGCATCCCCTCGGTTACCATTCCACTGTATGAAGTCACGGCCGGGGCAATCAAACTCCCTTTGTCGCTCGATTATCACGGCGGTGGTGTGCGGGTTGACGAACTTGCATCTAGCGTCGGTACCAGTTGGGCCTTGAGCGGTATTCCCGAGATAACCCGGAGCATGGTGGGCCTGCCCGACGAAGGCAATGGCGGTTACCTGTCCGCGGTGTCGTTGGATTCGTTGTTTAATTATTATTCAGGCGTTAATTATAGTTCCGATGCGAACTTTCGATACGCCCAGTTTATATACAACGTGAGGGATAACCTGGCAGATACCGAACCTGACGTATTTTCCTACTCTCTAAATGGCAGCAGCGGAAAATTCATTTACAGGCCGAACGGAACGATCATGCAGATTCCGGTAACCAACAACCGCATAGAGAAGCTGTCAGGGAACAACTTCAAGATAACGGACCAAAAGGGGGTTACATACATTTATGACCAACAGGAGGCAACTACCATGATTACCGCCTCCGCGACCGTGCCTTATGCAACAACATGGAAGGTTTCCAAGATAATAGATCCGTCGATGGCTGACACGGTTTATTTCAAGTATACGGCAAACAGCGGAACTATAGAACGGAGCTTCAGTTATACATATACTCTTGGCAATAAGCTGGGAGGGAATTCGGAGGCCCCCACCGAGACCATAGATGCCACTGGGGAGGCCTATTCCATGTCCCAGATGTCCCACGCATCGCTTTTTCTCAACGAGATCGACTGGCGCGGGGGAAAGGTAACGTTAAAGAATACGCAGGACCGTACCGACAGGAGTACGGAACTACGCCTCGACAGCGTGAAGGTGTACTCCCGGCTCAACGGGGCTTACCAACTGATCAAGGACACCAAGCTGAACCAGTCATACTTTTACAGTAACCCAGTTCCGGGAAAAACGCCCGACTACCGCAACTACAGGCTGCGGTTGGATTCGGTGACCTTCTTTCCGGTCAACTCCACTTTACCGCCCCAGAAATACAGCATGACCTACAACAATACGCCCATCGCCCCGAACGAGTCATTCGGGCAGGACATTTGGGGGTATAATAACGGGCAATATGGCAACCCGACCCTGATGCCCAAGCAGACTGTATTGTGGCAGGGCGCGTACCGGTTAATCGGCGAAGCAAATATGGATGCAGACTCTACCAACACATTTGTACAGGCCTGTATGCTGCAGTCGATCAAATACCCTACGAAAGGTACGAGCGTTTTTGCATTCGAGCCACACCGTTATCCTTTGGATTACCAGACGACCCAGTTGCAGTCTATCTATTGTGACGCCTATGGGAGCGTCCAGACAACTAACAGCACGACCTTCACGGTCGCCGCGAACCAAACCGCGTTTCGCTACAGTGCAACATTGTCAGCATATAACTACCCTGGCGTAACCAGCTATCCAGAGATCAAGATGGTCGACCAGACAACAGGGCAGACTGTTTTCCTGGTCAACAACGTCGGCAACCCCAGCCAGTCCTACAGTGTCAGCAATATAGCGATCACCCTGGTAGCAGGCCATACGTACGTTATCACCACCAACATTTACAGCACCGATTCAAGGGTGCAGGCGACCTGCACGGTGTCGTGGAGCGTGCCGGTTCCCGGAACTATTATAAGGTGCGGGGGCGGACTGCGGGTTAGCTCGATCACCAACTATGACAATAACGGTAACTTCATCAACAAGGAAAACTACCAGTACAACGGCGACGGGGTGGGAAAACTGCTCACCGGCTCCTCTTACCTGGCGGTCAACTACGACTACCTATTTTATTCAATGGGATATTCCTATGGAATCGCGGTAGCATGTGCCGAGGCAATGGGGGACATCGACGTGGTTTACCATGCCAAAAGCGTCTATCCCGCCACCCAATGCAGCGGCAGCCCGGTTTTATATAACGGCGTAACAAAGTATGATGTGGACGCCAACGGCAACCCCAACGGAAAAAGCGTTTTCGGCTATCCGATCTATGACGACCAGGCAGGCTTGCCTTCTACGGATTATGGCTCTATCGGCATCTGGCTGATCAACAATTCCTGGAAGAACGGCTTCATGGCCAGCGAGAGTATTTATAAATCCAGCGGATCGGGGTATAGTCCGGTGAGCATAAAGAACTTCAACTATTCGATTTATCGCCGCGATACTTTATTGGGGCTTAAGATAAAACCGACGTATATCAAGCAAGGAGGTTGTGAAGTTATCAGCGGGGCCAATAACAATCCGAACACAAGATACGGCGCTCCAAACTCCCCCGGAGGTAGCTCTCACACGCATTTCTTCATAGGTCGGGTTCCAACCTACACCGGCGCCATGTTGCTGCAATCCGAATCGGACACCACGTTTGACGATGCAGGCAATAAATTCGTGACGGTAAAAAATAACTATTATAACGATCTGACGCACATCTTCCCGACGAAGACCGAGACCTTCAACAGCAGGAACGAGACGCTGACCAACGTCATCAAGTACCCGCACGACCTGGCCTCGGGCACCAACGTGTACCAGAAGATGCTCACCCGCAACATCGTGTCGCCGACCGTGAAGTTCCAGCAGCTGAAGAACGGCTCCCAATTGGCGCTCGCCAATATCAACTACAACGACTGGTTCGGCAACAACAACCTGCTGTTGCCACAAACAGTGGACGAGCAGGTATTGTCGGCGCCGATAGAGACGCGCACAAAGTTCAATAAATACGATGCCTACGGCAATATCCTGGAGCAGCAAAAAACCAACGCCCCGGTATCCGGCTACAAATGGGGCTACTACAGTCAATACCCAATAGCAGTTGCAGCCAACGCGGCTAGCACCGAGTTTTACTATGAAGGCTTTGAAGAAAGTACGGCTGCCAGCGTTGTTGCCGGAACGGCACATACCGGACTGCGTTTTTACAATGGTGCGTATACCGTAAGCTGGACCAGGCCTAACGCCCGCAACTACGTTATCAGCTACTGGTACCGCAACAGCAGCGGTGTTTGGCAGTACCAGCCCGAAGCTGCCTATACTGCGGGTTCATACGCGCTGACAGGTGGCACCGCTTACGACGACATCAGGATTTATCCCGCAGATGCCCAGATGACCTCCTATACCTACCTTCCGCTCGTGGGCATGACCAGCAGCACCGATGCCAAGGGCATGACCACTTATTATGAGTACGACGGCTTTCAGCGATTGCAGAATATAAAAGACCAGAACGGCAGGATCCTGAAGAATTATGATTACAACTACGCATCCGAGGCGGCGGTGTGGGTTGACAATACCGGCAGGCGATGCAAGTCCGGTTCGACCACCGGCGAGCAAGAGCGCCAGGAAACGGACACCAACCCGCTCAGCGTCACCTACAACCAGACCCGCTGGGTGAGCAACGGCATCAACACTACAGCCTGTCCTTTGCCCGCGACGGTATACGTTAAGCAGACAGTGGGCAGCACCAGTATAAGCAACGGGCTAACGTACAACACGCTGAAGTTTAATACCTACAGCGATGCCAACTGTACTGTTTTGGTAAATGCCCCGGTTGCCCTCACCGTCAATTACAGCTACGTAACCAGTGCGAGCTATGCCGACGGCCGCACGCCTAACCCGGTGGTAACAACCACCAACGCCACGGTCACGATAGCCGCCGGCAGCAACCAGGCCACCAGCGGGTCGATCATCATATCGGGATGCTTTGGCACCGCCGACAAGCAGATCTGCTACACGCCCAGCACGCAGATAACGGTACAGCCGGGCACGGGATACATAGCTGTCAATCCTGAAATATAATAATTCCATAACCCTTAAACACTTATTCAAACGAACCAATGGAATTGACAATCAAAATATATAAAAATATCCTGCTGATAGTCGGGACATTTTTTCTCATCAATGCCGCAAATGCCCAAACATCGACGCAGAACTACGTGCGCACCCGCGTGCCACGCACCGGCATTACCACCAATGCCCGGCTTGACCAGCTAACGCCGACGAAAGATTCGGTGATGACCACCATCCAGTATGTTGATGGCCTTGGCCGTCCGCTGCAAACGGTGCAGCAAAGGGCATCCCCCTCCGGCTATGACATCATCCAGCCTTTTGAGTACGATGCCTACGGCCGGGACGCCATAAAATATTTACCCTACCGCACAACCAACACCAGCTATGGAAGTTACCGCAGCGACGCGCTAAACACCGGTGCCGGCGTAAGGGCATTTTATAATCCATCAGGCGGGGCAACCGAAGGCAAGCAAAGCAATGGCGTGGTACTTACACCGGCCCCCTTTGCGCAAACCGGCTTTGAGGCCTCGCCACTGAACCGGGTGATAGAGCAGGGCGCACCGGGACTTGCCTGGCAGAATGCGGGTACGCCGGATGCGAATAGCGGCAAAAACACACTGCGCAGCGTTATAGCCACCAACGACCAGGGTTCCTTCAGTACCACCAACATTACTACCAATGCAGGCAGCAGGAAAGCGGCGCTTTATACCGCCCCGGTTAATGCCGACGGCAGCCGCTCGCTGCTCAGAACAGGCAATACGGCAACCTACCCCTCCAATGAGCTGTACGTAACCATCAGCAAGGACGAGAACTGGAAACCGGGCGACGGCTGTTTTGGCACTACCGAGGAATACAAGGACAAGGAAGGGCATGTAGTGCTGAAACGAACCTACAACCTCAACACCAGGACAAGCAAGGCCGAGCAGCTGAGCACCTATTACGTGTACGATGACCTGGGCAACCTGTGCTTTGTGCTGCCGCCGGGGGCCAACCCCGATAACAATGCCGCCGTATCACAAAGCACCATCGACTCCCGGTGTTACCAGTACCGCTATGATGCCCGGAACCGGCTTAACCAGAAAAAAATCCCAGGCAAAGGCTGGGAGTATGTGATCTATAACCAGCTCGACCAGGCGATTGCCACGCAGGATTCGGTACAGCGGATGAAAGCCCCGCAGGAGTGGACCATTACCAAGTACGATGCCATGGGCAGGGCGGTAATTACGGGTATTTACCAGCACACCGGCAGCACGGCCGGTGTAAATAACCTGGCAACGGTACAGACCCTTGCCGATGCCGCGACCACTTACTGGGAAACACCCATAGCCACCGGCATCGGCTATACCGCAAATGCATGGCCGGCCACATTAAGTACCACGCTAAGCGTTAATTATTACGATGTATATACCGGCATTCCCGGGCTACCCACGCCGTATGATCAGCACACCAATGCCGCCTACAGCCAGCAAACCACGGGGCTGTTAACCGCCACCAAAACCCTGGTGCTGAACACCACGGCAGATTACCTGTGGACGGTGCCTTATTATGATAACGAAGGGCAGGTTGTCCGCACCTTCGGCCAGCACTACCTGGGCGGGGCATCGGCATTAAGCCCCTATAATTATGATGATATAACCACATCATACAATTTTGTAAAGCAGCCGCGTAACATTATCCGGAAGCACTATGTGACCAATGCGGCCAAAACCGCCGGGGTGCTTTATCTCACCTCGACCGACAGCTGCACCTATGACCACATGGGCCGCAAGCGGGCAAGCTACAACCAACTGAGGAACGGGCTTAATACCAGCCAGGCCAGGATCATTGTATCGCTCAACACCTACAACGAGATCGGGCAGCTCATAAAAAAAGGGCTGCATTCTGTTAACGGCGCGGCCTTTTTACAGACTGTAAACTACCGCTATAACCCGCGGGGCTGGCTCACCAATATCAACAACCCCACGCTTTTGCCCGACGGCGGGCTGACCGGCAGCAGCACCAACGACCAGTTTGGCATGGAGCTGAAGTACGACAGCACGGGCACCTCGCGGCCGCAGTACAATGGTAACATCGCCAGGGTAACCACCAAAACGGCCCCGGTATCGGGAATCACGTACCAGGCGCTTACCTACGATTACCGCTACGACAAGCTGAACCGGCTGAACGACGCGGTATCTTCGACAGGCTCTGCATCCAAAGACGGCCTGCACAGCGAATACGCAACCTATGACCTGATGGGCGACATCACGGCCCTGGGCAGGTACGATAACGTAAACGGCAACCGTACCCGGATAGATACCCTTACCTACAGCTACAGCGGCTACCGGCAAACAAGGGTAGACGACAGCTCGTCCTACGCCGGTACCTGGGGTTTTACCGACACGGTAAAGCAGGCCAGCGAGTATACCTACAACGGCAACGGCAATATGCTGAAAGATTTGAACAAGGGCATCACCGGGATCAGCTACAATATGCTCAACCTGCCGCAAACTATTACCAAATCGAACGGCAACTCGGTAGCCTATGTTTATGATGCCTCGGGGAGGAAACTGCGGAAGATCTCTGTAGATGTAGCCTCGGGCAATACCATCACCACCGAGTATGTTAACGGGATAGAGTACGACAACGGTACCGCTGCCGTGACCTTCATCCAGACGGAGGAAGGCCGGGCCAGGAAAACCGGCACTGCTTACAAATACGAATACGACCTGAAAGACCACCTGGGCAACACCAGGCTGACCACCACCTGGGCCCCGGCAGATTCGGTAAGCCAGCTTACGCCACTAAACCTGCAGCATACGGAATATTACGCTTTTGGGTATGCCATACAAAGTTTGCAGAACACCGTGCCAAGCCCTAAAAATTTGTACCTTTATAATCATAAGGAGTTGCAGGAGGAGACGGGGCTGTATGATTACGGTGCAAGGTTCTATGATCCGGTGATTGGGAGGTGGACGAGCGTGGATCCGCTGGCGGAGAAAGGAAGAAAAGAAACGCCGTATGGCTATGCCTTTGACGATCCAATGAGGTTTACTGATCCTGATGGGATGTGGCCGGATGGTGATTGTTGTGGAGTCGTAGGAGCATTTGCTGGTGGATTATATGATGACCTAAAAGGTGCGGTGGTTGGAACTGTACAAGCGGTAATTCATCCTATAAACACGTTGACAGGGTTGGCTGACCTCGGTGCGGACCGGGTAACACAGGTACAGGTAGGTATGGCGGTTGTCAATGGCGTTTCAGAAGGTTATCAAAAGTTTAAGGATGGTGATGCCAATGTGAAGGCTGCTATGATTGGCGGCCTTGTTGGCGAAGCCGGTCAACTGTTCGGTGGTGAGTTTGCGGAAGTTGGTAAAGTTGGAAAGTTAGCAGAAGCAAGTAAGCTTGCTGAAGGCGCGAGTGATTTAAGTAAAATAGCCGAAGGAGCTAAAGGAGCCGCAAAAGGCTCATTAAGCGCAACGAAAGAAGCACTTGTAGAAGCAAAAGCAAAAATTGGTCTTGAGCCTACAGAATCGTTAGCTAAAGGTGAAAAAGGTAAGTTTGGTAGCCCACAGCGAGGAACTTCAAAGAAAGGATATCGACTTGATCCTGCTCACCCCAGTGCTAAGCCTGGCTCAGGCGAAGAATTCCCTCATGTGAACTTTTGGGATTATACTAATGGTAAAAGAGGTAGCGGCGGTATAAGTGGCGCTATTCCAATTAAACAGTAAATTATGGACGAATTTAAAATTTCATTGTTTGAAAATGAGCATAACGCCAGCTTTCCACAACATAGAGAATTAACCAAGCTCGAAAGTCAGAAATTAGCGAATGAAATATCTAAGAAATACAATATCAATATATTGAATTTTGAAATGGATTTAGCAGCTAAGCAATCATTCTATAATGAATCTGATAGTTTGGAGAATTTTAAACTGATTGATAATCTAAAGAAAATTGGAATTACACCAATGAAAGAAGTATTCATTAATTGGTACAGGTTTGAACGAATAGATGTTTTCAATGCCGTTGATTTGGACAAGTTCTTTTATAATATTTGGTTTCCAAGTTCGGATGATATTGACATATTTGACGAAAGTCTAAATTGGATAGTATCAATTAGGCATGATGGAATTATAAGTTATATCATAGAAAATAAATAGTTCTAAACAACACAGCCCAATTGTCCGTAGTCCCCAGCTACCGCAAGCGCTTTCCGCTGCCGCAAGGTGTGCCGTGAATTACGAGCCTTCTGAATAAAGGTAAGTAAATGTTGTATAAAAGATGGTAGTAGGCCTACCAGTGTCGCTGTGCAAGCAGAGG
>NZ_FODR01000026.1 GCF_900110415.1 Mucilaginibacter sp. OK283 | reverse complement strand
GGTCATTGGTCATTGGTCATTGGTCATTGGTCATTGGTCATTGGTCATTGGTCATTGGTCATTGGTCATTGGTCATTGGTCATTGGTCATTGGTCATTTAAAGGCAAGTTTGATTGGCAACGATTGTTTTAATTTTTTTAATAAATCTACCAATGACTAATGACAGCGCAGCGAAATGACCTATGACCAATGACAAGCGCAGCGTCAATGACTAATGACAAACCAGTAGCACTACGCTTAAAATAGCGTAAAAACACGTATATATATCTACCTGAATCCATATAGCTTTACTTCACAATTACTTAGCCCCATCTGTCATGATACAAAAAACTCAACACTACGGCTGGACACCCGACCTGCCCGATCACCGCGATTTAAGATATGCTATTGTAAGACCCGAAGCTTTAGCCAAGCCGCTACCCCCAATGGTTGACATGCGGCTACAATGCCCGCCTGTTTATGATCAGGGTCAATTAGGTTCATGTACGGCCAATGCTATAGGCGGCGCTTTTCAGTTTGAACTCATGAGGCAAAAATTGCCGGTTTTTAACCCATCGCGCCTGTTTATTTATTATAACGAACGGGTGCTGGAAGGCACTGTAAGACAGGACAGCGGTGCCCAGCTGCGCGATGGCATAAAATCGGTGGCCACACTGGGTGTTTGCGACGAAAAACTTTGGCCGTACAACATCAAGAAATTTGCCAAAAAGCCAACAAAAACATCATTTACAAAGGCAAAAAAAAGCCAGGCCCTGCAATACACCCGCTTAAATAACATGAACATTAGCGAACTCAAATCGTGCCTCGCTACCGGCAATCCTTTTGTTTTTGGGTTTACGGTGTACCAAAGCTTTGAAAGTGCTACAGTTGCACAAACCGGCATACTACCCATGCCTTCAAAAACCGAAAGTGTTTTGGGTGGCCACGCGGTTATGGCTGCCGGGTACGATGATAGTAAAAAAGCATTCATTATCCGCAACAGCTGGGGCGACGCCTGGGGACAAAAAGGCTATTTTTTAATGCCCTATGATTACATTACCAATACTGACCTTGCAGATGACTTTTGGACAATAACGCAGGTAGAAGGGTAATTTGGGAGGTATTTAATATGACATGGTAACCACGACAGTACTTTTCATTTACTGAACTCTTGGTGCCGACAATCAACTTCACCTTAGGTAGTTACCGACCTGAAAGCGTTTTATTATTGATCCTATTATTGATCTTATTTAGTTCGGGGCGGCACTACCTCATGCTTTTCTTAAGGTGATGATGCGCATCCAGTGCATTAGCTTCATAACCGGGTAAACCGGGTCTATCTCAAACCATTTTTTTCCAAAATTGGCACTATTTGGGTGCTTATGGTGGTTGTTCTGGAACAACTCGCCCAGCATCAAAAAATCAAAGGTGTTGTATTTTTTGATTTATCATCATTGTCAAAATTCCTGTACCCATACTTATGGCCACACCAGTTAAAAATAGCGCCATGGATAGGCCCCATCATAAAATGTACGGGTAGTAATAAAAACATCCACCAATGGGCAGCAAAAAAAATGTAAAAGCAGGCATACGCCGCGCCAAAAAGCAGTCTTGATAATATCGAAGAGCCCATGCGGTCAACTATCGGCCATTCAGGGTAATGCCCCGGGAATTGTACCTCGGGATCTTTGCTCCGTTTTACGTAATCACCAAAAGTTTTAATAGTATGCTTCATCATTTGATAAACATCTGCAAAGAAATGCGGCGAATGCGGATCTTTTTCTGTATCGCTGAAAGCATGGTGCTGGCGGTGCATCATGGCATAAGCCCGCGGGTTCAAAAACGAAGTGCCCTCGAAAAGATAGGCCATCAGATAAAATATGCGTTCCCAGAATTTATTTGTGGTAAACATTCGGTGCGAAGCATACCTGTGCTGGAAGAAGGTTTGAAAAAATAGCGATAGAAACCAGTGCGCGATAAAAAAAATAAGTATGGCCATAAAAATAGTGTTAATAGTAATGGATAACAGGCACGGATTTTCCAGGGCTGTTGATGGGCTTAGAAAACAGAGAGGGAATGGTTCACTGTTGGCCTGAATTTGCCTGGTGGAGACATCATGCATAATGATTAAGCTGCATTTGTCATCGAACCGGTAAACGTTTGTGGATGTTGCGCCAGAAACAGCAGGTACTTGGTAAATCTCTAAGGATTACGTTTAAGGATTACGTTATAGATTAAACTGTTAACCGGATTATTTATTGTGGCATAAGCGGTATGTCAACATAATAAAAAAGCACCCTCCATTAAAGGAAGATGCTTTATGAATAAGTTTATGCGATTAATCGGATGGCTTTCTTTACGTGCAGGTTATTAATATAGCATCCAAAACAACCAATTTATCCTAAACCAAGGCAACAGCGCTTTTAGGTGAAAAAGAATTCATAAACTCCTGCGCTCTTTTTACCATTAACTTCGATCCTATAAATATAGCCGAACGCTGATGGAGTTGCTCTACTTCAATATCCAAAATTCTGTCGTATCCGTTAGTAGCCAGACCACCTGCCTGCTCCACAATAAACGCCATCGGGTTGCACTCGTAAACCAGGCGAAGTTTTCCATTTTTATACTGTGCTGTGGTTGGGTAAATAAATATGCCCCCCTTTATTAAATTACGGTGAATATCTGCAATCATCGATCCGGTGTACCTTGAAGTATACGGCCTATTGGTGATATCATCTTCTACCTGGCAATATTTAATATATTTTTTAACGCCTTCGGGCAAATGGGTGTAGTATCCTTCGTTTATAGAATAAGTATTACCTTCGGCAGGAATACTCATTTCGGGGTGCGACAAGCAAAACTCTCCAATTGAGGGATCAAGTGTAAAACCGTTTACCCCCTTACCTGTGGTATATACCAACATAGTGGATGAGCCATAAATTACATATCCCGCTGCTACTTGTTCGGTACCATTCTGCAAAACATCCTGAAGCGTTGCCTTACCTTCGTTTGATTTTCTGCGGTAAATAGAAAATATGGTGCCAACACTTACATTTACATCAATATTAGATGAACCATCCAGGGGATCAATAGCCACAATATATTTGGCGTTTTTTGATATTTCAGAGTCGATATAAATATGCTCTTCATTCTCTTCAGAAACAACAATACAACATTCACCACCGCTTTGCAATGCCGAAATAAATTGTTCGTTTGCATATATATCCATTTTTTTCTGCTGCTCACCGTGCGAATTAGTTTCGCCTGTTTCGCCAATGATATCAATCAGTCCGGCTTTGTTAATTTCGCGGTTTACAATTTTTGCAGCGATACCTAAATCGCGCAAAAGCCGCGAAAGTTCGCCTTTGGCATACGGAAAATCGGCTTGCTTCTCTATAATAAATTGCCCTAATGTTTTTACTGTCTTCATATAGATTGTTTTTAGTTTTTTAAATAAAGACACTCTTTGTGCACAAAGCGGTGTCGCAGGTAAAAGTTAAAATTGGTGGCGCCGACTACCTTAATGCGCCAGCCTGCAATTAGCTATTTATTGCTATAACTATCTAAAAACCTTTTTACTAAGGTAATTGGAGACCAAAGCACAACTGTCATGCACTGTCTTAGAACTCAAATTCTTCTACGCCGATGCGTTCCAGGCTGTCCAGTAACTTTTATACTTAAAGTTCAAATATCCCGGCCCTATTTCTCAACCAGGCGTTATTATCTTTAGATAAGATCGTACAATAATTTGATAACAGATAGATAAAAACCATATGCGCCTTTACACATCTTTGTTTCATACCAAGTATACAATCAGTCCGGTACTTTCAAGAGTGTGGTTATCAATTTTCAACAGCGTATATCGATATAATGATACAAACAGATAGTGCCCTCAGGAACATAAAGGTAAGATTTCCGGGGCAAATTATTATTGGAAAAAATTCAATAATTGAACTTGCCGACGAAATTATTGGTGCAGGGCACGTTCATGTATTAATTGTTACAATTGATGTACTTTTAACAACCATTGGCCCGGTTATTAAGCAGTTACAACAAAAAGACATCAAGGTACAGGTAAATACATCAATAACCCGCGAACCCTCTTATGCCGATATCTACAGTTTATTAATAACCGCATCAGGCCAGCCCGTTGATGCAGTTATTGGCATCGGCGGCGGCAGTGTTTTGGATGCAGCCAAGGTGATAGCTGCACAAATAAAAAATGATCAAACCATAAATGAAATAGCAGGTAATGGCCTGCTCAAAAAACGGGGCGTTAAATTGATATGCATACCTACTACTGCCGGTACCGGCAGCGAAGTATCGCCGAATGCCATATTGATTGACGATACTGATAATCAAAAAAAAGGGATAATCAGCCCATACCTTGTTCCGGATACCGTGATAATTGACCCGGCGTTAACTTATAATTTGCCACCGGATATTACGGCAGCTACAGGCCTTGATGCCCTTACCCATTGCCTTGAAGCTTACACTAACCTATTTGCACATCCTTTTATTGATATGTACGCTTTTGAAGGCATTAGGCTTATTGCTGCCAACCTTGCAAAAGCGGTTAGTGACGGCGCAGATGAAAACGCACGCGCCCAGTTGGCCATTGGCAGTATGCTTGGCGGCTTTTGCCTGGGGCCGGTAAATACCGCCGGGGTACATGCCCTGGCCTATCCTTTAGGCAGCATGTTTCATATAGCCCACGGGTTGTCAAATGCATTGTTGTTGCCTTATGTTATGCGCTATAATGCTATATCTGCACCTGCGCGTTATGCAGATGTTGCAAGAGCATTGGGCTGCAATAGTCTGGGTACCGACTTAGAGACAGCATATGCCGGTGTTGAAAAAGTAAGCTGGCTTATTAAACAATGCCATCTCCCCGAAAAGCTGAGTGACGTAGGTGTACCCAGGTCTGCCATCCCTGCCATGGCTGCCGATGCAATGAAGATTACCCGGTTACTTAAAAACAATCCCCGAGCCATAACCATTAGCGACGCGATAAATATTTATGAGGAAGCTTATTGAAATAAAATGAAACAAAAAAAGAAATACAATGGCTTGGTAGTGCCAACCATAACACCGTTAACCGAAAACTATAAGCTCGATCATGAAGCAGTCGAAAAGATTTTTGACAATATTTTCAACTATGGCGGTGTGCCATTTATATTGGGTACCACCGGCGAAGCGCCATCCCTGCCTGACGATGTAAAAATTGATTTCATAAAACTTGCAGCCAGGCTTAAACAGCCTAACAAACTTATTTACGCAGGTATTTCATCAAACTGCCTTGCCGAATCCATTGAAATGGCAAAAAAATGCGCCGATGAGGGAATTGATGTTGCGGTAGCTCACGTACCTGCATATTTTACGTTAACCGAGTACGAAATAAAAAAATATTTTGAAACCCTGGCTAATAGCATTCCTTTGCCGCTTATTATATACAACATACCGGCAACAACCGATGTGTCTATCCAGCTAAACCTGCTTAACGATTTAAGCTATCACGAAAATATAGTTGGGACTAAGGACTCTGAACGGAATTATGACCGGCTGCAGCAATCAATTAAGTTATGGGCAAACCGCGCTGATTTTAGCCACTTTTTGGGATGGGGAGCGCAATCAGCCCATGCTTTGTTCACCGGCGGCGACGGCCTTGTACCAAGCACAGGAAACCTGTTTCCTGATATCTATTATAAAATGATCGTTGCCGCCGATAACAACGACGAGCCATCGGCATTGCGCCTGCAAAAACATTCTAATCTTGTGGGCGACTTATACCAGGGTAAGCGTTTGTTAGGCGAATCGTTGGCTGCGCTAAAATCTTTAATGGAAAGCGCTGGTTTGTGCCGGTCTGTTTTGATGCCTCCATTGCAAAAGGTAAGTGCCGAAAATGCGGCCCAGTTACGCGAAGGGCTCCAAAAAATTGTTACCCGCGAAAACCTTAATTTACCAATTTACCAATGATCAGTAAAAAACCAATTATAGGCATCACCATGGGCGATCCGGCAAGTATAGGGCCCGAAATAGCTATAAAGGCCCTGCTTACCAAACGATTGTTTGATATATGCAACCCTGTAATTATTGGCGATGCTGCTGTTTTTAATGATATTGTTAAAAGGCTTGATATGCAGGCCATCATCAACCCTATAAAAAACATAAAGGATGCCGCCTTTATTTACGGCGAGCCTGATGTATATGACCTTCAAAATGTTGATATGAGCCAGCTCCGTTTTGGCGAAATATCGGCTATGGCGGGTAATGCATCTTTTGAGGCCGTAAAAAAAGTGATTGATCTTGCCCTTGCGGGGGAGGTTGATGCTACAGTTACCGGGCCCATCAATAAAAAATCGGTAAACGAAGCAGGGCATCATTTTGCCGGTCATACAGAAATATACGCGCATTTTACCGGTACAAAAAAATACGCCATGCTGCTGGTTGAGGATAATATGAAAGTGATCCACGTTTCAACCCATGTATCGTTAAGGCAGGCTTGCGACCTGGTAAAAAAAGACCGCATTGTACAGGTAATTGAACTGCTGCATAATGGATTGATTCAGCTGGGTGAAACAAATCTCAAAATAGGCATAGCCGGCCTTAACCCTCATGCGGGCGATTCCGGCTTATTTGGAACGGAGGACGACGAGGAAATACTGCCAGCCGTACTGGAAGCCCTTAAAGTCGGTTACGATGTAGAAGGCCCTGTACCTGCAGATACCCTGTTTTCAAAAGCTTCAACAGGATATTACGGCGGCGTAGTGGCCATGTATCACGATCAGGGGCATATCCCCTTTAAGCTTACCGGCTTTAAATGGAACGCGCAAAAACAACAGATGGACAGTGTAAAAGGAGTGAATATTACCATGGGACTGCCTATTATACGTACTTCGGTTGATCATGGTACGGCTTTCGAAATAGCAGGAAAGGGCGTGGCCAGCAGTGATGCAATGATACTGGCTATTGAATCGGCCGTACAGCTTAGCAAAAACAGGATAACGCAAAACGCATGATAGCCGTAATTGCAGATGATTTAACAGGAGCAGCAGAGCTTGCCGGTATTGGCCTTGGTTATCAACTGAAGACCGAGGTTAGTACCGTTGTTGATCCAGATTGTAAAGCCGACCTGCTTATCATCGCAACCAATACACGTTCACTACCTGAAGCTGAAGCCAGGCACATCATGGCCGACCTTACTATTCAATTGATGTTGCTTAAACCAAAGCTCATCTTTAAAAAGATAGATTCTGTTTTACGCGGCCATATTTTAAATGAAATTGAAAGCCAGTTAGCGGTTTCCGGATTAAAAAGGACATTAATTATTCCGGGCAATCCATTACATGAAAAAAAGATTGTTGACGGCATTTATTATTATAAAGATGAGCCGATACACCTTAGTGATTATGCCAATGATCCGGTATTTCCGGCAACAACATCAAATGTTAAAGAAATGCTTAGGGCTGCCAACCCCATAAACTTATTAAAAACCGGGGAAGAATTACCGGAAACCGGCATTATGGTTGGTGAGGTATGTGATGAAATTGATTTAAACTATTGGGTTGAACAAGCTGACGGCGATACGCTTTTAGCGGGTGCATCGGGTTTATTTAACAACCTGCTTCAGCATCTTTTCCCTGCGCAACCGGTTGGTTATTCATATCCCGGCTTGCCAGGCCGGCGTTTGTTTGTATTTGGCAGCACATTTTACCAGGGCAAACTTGCGGTTAATAATGGCATCCTGAACAATATAGCTGTACATTATGTGCCCGCCGCGATCATTTGCAGCGATGACGACAAGCAGATAATTTCTTTGTTTGCCAGTCACGTTGCCACAAGTATTATCAAGCAAAACAATGCTATAATCGCCATAAATCCTGAATCTCTCAGCGGCGTAAAAATCGATCCCGTTTTATTAAGCCATAAAATAGCGGCCATTGTAAAACAGGTAATTCAGTATACTACCCTAAATGAATTGTTAATTGAAGGTGGTGCAACTGCATGGTCGGTTTTAAATCGGTTAAATGTTAAAAAATTATTGCCTGTTACCCAGTTAGCTCCGGGTGTCATCCGCATGAGCATACCCGGCGATACCCAATTATATGTAACTTTAAAACCCGGCAGTTATGAATGGCCTGCGCCAGTTTGGGCAACCAACTAATTATACCTGATTATGAAACATGAAACCCTGCACCTGGCAGATTATATTATTATAGCATTAGCGCTGGCCGTTTCACTAACCATAGGCATAAGGTTTTCAAAAGGACAAAATTCAACCAAAAAATACTTTGTATCGCGCGGCTCGCTACCTGCCTGGGCAATTGGCATGTCGCTTATGGCTACGCTCATCAGCAGCGTAACATTCCTGGCCTATCCTGGCGAAGGTTTTTCATCAAACTGGATCCTGCTTGTACAGGGTTTAATGGTGCCTGTGGTGTTGCTTCTTATCGTGTGGTTTATCGTTCCGCTTTACCGCGAAGTTATTGGTGTAAGCACCTATGAATATTTCGAAAAGCGTTTTGGCTCTTTTGCACGCTTTTATAGTTCAATAAGTTTTGTTTTAACTCATTTTTCAAAAATGGGCACTGTCTTTTTCCTGTTAGCCTTGGCGTTGGCCAATATGACAGATACCAATACCTACGCAATCATCTGGATTATCGGCTTTGTTATTATCGTTATCACCCTCATTGGCGGTATCGAAGCGGTAATATGGGCCGATGTGGTACAGGGTTTCTTGCTGATAGGCGGCGGCATTGTATCATTTATCATACTTATCTGCTCTATAAAAGGGGGTCTGCCCCAGCTTTGGCATATTGCCAGCATCAATCATAAAAACAATTTTGGCCCCTATACCTGGGATTTCAAAAAGCTCACTTTTATAGTCATGGCCATTAATGGAGCATTTTACGCTATACAAAAATACGGCACCGATCAAACCATGGTGCAACGTTACTTAACAGCCAAAACTGATAAGGCAGCCATCCGGGCCTCCATAATGGGTGTGGCGCTTACCGTTCCGCTGTGGGCGCTATTTATGTTTATAGGCACGGCCTTGTTTGCTTTTTACCAGCAAAACCCCTTACCGGCAGGCATTAAAGCGGATGCGGTTTTCCCTTATTTTATTATGAGCAAGCTGCCTACAGGCGTGGTTGGCCTGATATTAGCCGCGTTAATATCAGCTGCTATATCAAGTCTTGGCGCAGATTTAAACTGCCTTTCGGCTATCGGGGTCGAGGATTATTACAAAAAATTAAGACCAAATAAAACGGATAAAGAATACCTTAAAGCGGGCAGGTGGATAGTAGTAATTGCAGGCATCGGCGCCATCATGATTGCCTCGCTTTATCTGCTTGCAGGTGATGAGGGGGCTTTAGGCATCGTATTCACCTTGTATGCCATATTTTCGGGAGGGATTGCGGGTATATTTTTGTTAGGATTGTTTAGCAGCCGTGCCAACCGGCAGGGGCTTAATATCGGGATAGCAGCCTGTATCGTATTTACGGCATATGCCTTTTTAACATCTACCAAAATTGGCTTAGGTACTGATAAACACATTTTGGTCGATCTGGGTAAGTACAACTTTAATCAGCATAAATACATGCTGGGGGTTTACAGCCACCTGGTTGTAATCATTGTTGGCTCGATAGCCAGCCTGTTTTGGCCAAAGCCCGATATCAACAAAAATCTGCTTTTCAGTGGCTGGCTTGAGGCAAAACGCGCCGGTAAACTGAGCAACTAAAACAACGCGAATGAAAAAATTAATAGTTCTGTTTGCGCCTATCCTATTTTTATATACCGCTGCAAACGCACAGGTAAAATTGGCTTCTGTGTTTACCAGTAACATGGTATTACAGCAACAAAGTAATGTGCCTATCTGGGGATGGGACAAACCCGGTTCCAGCGTAACAGTAAACACCTCATGGAATAAAAAAAGCTATAAAACCAGGGCAAATGCCGGCGGTAAATGGAAGGTAAAAATATCAACCCCAATATATGGAGGCCCGTATACTGTGATCGTCAGCGACGGCAATACGATAAAACTTGATAATGTACTCATCGGCGAGGTTTGGCTTTGCACAGGACAATCAAACATGGAAATCCCTATGAAAGGCTATAAAAGCCAGCCAATAGCGGGTTCTGTTGATGCCATCTTAAAATCAGCAAACAACAATATCCATATTTATACCGTGCCGCGTTCATCCGTAACCGAAGCACAGGAAAATAGTAAACCTTCTGAATGGCATGTGGCCTCGCCCGAGTTTGTGGCCAATTTTAGCGCCACAGGTTACTATTTTGGTCGTTTGCTGAACGATATGCTTCATATCCCCATCGGCCTTGTCAGCGATTGCTACGGAGGCTCGAGCGCTGAAGCCTGGATGGATGCTGAAGGATTAAAAGACTTTCCCGAAATAAAGGTCCCCGCCAAAACTGATTCTATAAAAGCGGTATCCCGCACGCCAACAACGCTATTCAATGGCATGCTTAACCCGGTTATTGGTTACGGCATTAAAGGCTGTATCTGGTACCAGGGCGAATCAAACTACGAACGTCCGGATCAGTATGAAAAACTATTTCCGGCAATGGTGAAACGCTGGCGCGGGTTATGGCAGCAAGGTGACTTCCCTTTTTATTACGTGCAGATAGCGCCCTATGATTATGCCCAGCTTCCGCCGTACAATTCGGGCGGCAAATACAATTCGGCTTACCTGCGCGATGCCCAGCGAAAATCATTAAATATAATCCCCAATAGCGGCATGGCCGTACTGCTTGATGTGGGCGAACAGGCAACTATTCACCCTCCGCGAAAAGAACCGGCAGGTACGCGCCTGGCTTATCTTGCCCTTGCCCAAACATATGGCATAACCGGCTTCGACTATGCAAGTCCGCTGTATAAGGCCGTGACCATTGAAGGTAACAGAGCCACTATCAGGTTTGAGCATGCCGAAAATGGCCTGACAGCATACAACAAACCGCTCCAATACTTTGAAATTGCAGGGAAAGATAAAAGATTTTACCCGGCGCAGGCAGCTATTTCAGGCAGTACTATTGTGGTTTCATCTCCACTGGTGAAAGAACCTGTTGCTGTACGCTATGCTTTCAACGATTTTGTAACCGGCGATCTGTTTGGTACTAATGGGCTGCCCGTATCTTCATTCAGGACCGACGATTGGTAATATGAAAAAAATATGGCTGCCTATATTTTTGCTATGGGGTACTGTCGCCCTCGCACAAGCCGATAAGGGAATTGAGCTGTACAACGTTACCTGGGCAAGCCAAAGCCAAAACTCCGGCCAATCTATGCCCTGCGGCGGCGGCGATATCGGCCTGAATGTATGGGCTGAAAAAGGCGAGTTGCTTTTTTATATAGCAAGAAGCGGCACCTTTGATGAAAACAACGCGATGCTTAAAGCGGGCCGTGTAAGGGTAAAGCTCTCTCCAAATCCTTTTGAGGGCACCGAATTTAAACAACAGTTAACACTCCAAAATGGTGCCATATCTATCAGCGGCAAAAACGGCGATATTAAAGTCGCTATAAAACTTTGGGTTGATATATACCGGCCGGTAATCCACCTGGAGATCAACAGCAATAAAGCAATAAAAACAGAGGCAGCCTTTGAAAGCTGGCGATATAAAGACAGACTTGTAAAAGGTGTTGAAAACAACCAGGGCTCCTGGAAATTTGGAGCGCATGGTAATGTTAAAACGCTAAAGGACTCAATCGCTTTCCGGGATGGCGGTATTGTGTTTTACCACCATAATCTTGATTCTACCATATTTGATGTAACTGTGAAGCAGCAGGGTATGGATGCGGTGAAAAATCAGCTGTTTAACCCGCTTAAAAACCTCACTTTCGGCGGTTTAATGTTGGGTAAAAACCTTAAAGCCGCCGGCACTTATAGCGGTAAGTACATGGATAATGATTTTGAGGGCTGGAAACTGCAAAGCATTAGTGCTACCCGTAGCCAAAACATAGCAATCTATCTTAATACCACGCAAACAGCAGCTGTTTCCGAATGGCAAAACAACCTGAAAAAAGTTATTCTTGAAGCCAATGCCCATAGCAAAACCGCCTGGCAGCAAACAGCCAAATGGTGGCAGCAATATTGGGACAGAAGCTTTATCTACATCAACCCTAAAAACAACCAGGACACCGCTGCATGGCAAACCGGCAAAAATTACCAGTTGTTCAGGTATATGCTGGGCTGTAATGCTTACGGGCAATATCCCACAAAATTTAATGGCGGACTTTTCACCTACGACCCGGTATTTGTAAGTGAGAAAACCAGTTACACACCCGATTTCCGTAACTGGGGCGGCGGTTTGATGACAGCCCAAAACCAGCGGCTGGTTTATTTCCCGATGCTTAAGAGCGGGGATATCGATATGATGAAGCCGCAGTTCGATTTCTACCTGCGCTCCTTACATAACGCCGAACTGCGCAGCCAGGTTTACTGGGGATATAAAGGAGCTGCTTTTACCGAGCAACTGGAGAATTTCGGACTACCCAACAGCGCCGAGTATAATTGGAAACGCCCCGCCGGTTTTGACAAAGGATTGGAATACAACCAATGGCTGGAATATACCTGGGATACCGTTTTTGAGTTTTGCCTCATGATGTTAGAAACTGAACGATATGCCGGAAAGGACATCCACCAGTATATTCCCTTTATCAGGAGCTGCCTGACATTTTTTGATGAGCATTATCAATACCTTGCCCGTAAACGCGGCAGCAAGCCATTGGATGGCGACGGCCATTTGGTATTGTACCCCGGATCAGGAGCCGAGACGTTTAAAATGGCCTATAACTCCAACTCTACTATTGCGGCTTTACAAATGATTACCCGGCGCCTGTTGGCTTTGCCCGATAATTATTTAGACAAAGATGAACGATTAAAACTAACCGGATTTTTAAAACGCATCCCGCCTGTTACCTATAATGAAATTGACGGGCATAAGGTACTAACTCCGGCAAAGTCATGGGAACGCGTTAACAATGTGGAGAGTACGCAATTTTATACTGTTTTTCCCTGGGGTATACACGGCATTGGCAAACCGGGGTTAGACATAGCCCTTAACAGCTGGAAATATGACACCCTTGCCATCAAATTCAGGAGTGGTATGGGCTGGAAACAGGATAATATATTTGCAGCGCGGTTAGGGCTGACCAAAGAAGCCGCCGAACTAACCACCTTTAAACTCAAAGATTCCGGCAGGCGTTTCCCGGCTTTTTGGGGACCAGGTTTCGATTGGACGCCCGACCATAACTGGGGAGGTTCGGGCATGATTGGCCTGCAGGAGATGCTGATGCAGGTTGACGACAAAAAGATCTACCTCTTCCCGGCATGGCCAAAGGATTGGGATGTACACTTTAAGCTGCATGCTCCTTACAATACAACTGTTGAGGGTATTTTGAAGAACGGAAAAATGGAAAATTTAAAGGTCATTCCGGAGGAAAGAAAGAAGGATATTATACTGATGCTTAAAAACTAAAAGCGCAATCGTATATCTACGAATAAAGCTCGCGGTACCGCAGTTAAACGTTAACCTTGGCGGGCAAACACATCTAATTGGGTTAACATAACTTAACACATTTCAGATAAAATACAATACAATCCATTGACAATCAATACCTTGTATTTTTAACAAGGTTAACACTAAACTTATGTATCCCGCAATTTAGGCGCATCCAAATATTTGTATTATCGCCTTTAACTATTTAGATGCATTTACCCTGTTAGCCTTGAAAATGCACCAACCAAACTTGAAGTTTCAAGAACTTCAAGTTTTACATCGCCCTTGCCAAAACTGCTTAAAACCTTTTTCCTTTCGCCTTTGCCCTTTCACCTAAAAACTAAAAAACTACCTGTCCAGCGGGATCCATGTTTCCATATCTACATGGCCGCGGTTGCCCCAGGCGTAGTAAGGGATCAGCCTTACATCCACCGCGTTTTGTTTTGGGATTGATACTTCCTTGTAAAGCTGGTTTTTCCAATTGGCCTCGTTGCGCACATCGGCTTTGCCGGTGAGGCTCATGATATTGCTGTTGTCAATCATGATCATTTCCGGCTTCAGTTCGTTTTGGGCCGATAAAGCGATATTGAATAGTTTTTGCCCTTGGGCCAAATCGGCCGACTCCAGGCAATACACCACCGGGCCACGTTTCACAGCTACCTGGTTGCGGGTTTCCTCAACCAGCGGGTTAGCCTCCATCATGGTTACCGGCATGGGCAGATTAAGCTCTATTACCATGCCTTTTTGCCATACCGCGTTTAGCAGCGCGTATTCCCCTGGCGAAGTATTCAGCTGCGGTACAGGCCGACCTGCTAATTTGATACTTGCGCCCTTACACCAACCCGGTATCCGCAGAAAAATGGAAAATGCTTTATCGCCCGGCACCTCATCCAAACGGATAGTAATTTTGCCATCCCAGGGGTAATTGGTAGTTTGTGTAAGCTTAATTGGGGTGCCATCTTTTAACCTGGCTGATAAAGTGTTGCCTCCATACAGGTTAAACCACAGGCCCTTGTCGGATACACTATAGGCATAATCGCTCACCTCGGCTATTGTCCGCACCACATTCGGTGGGCAGCAATTGGAAAGCCTGATATACCCCACCCTATCCTTCGACCACCGTTGGCTAAAGGGCAAATCATCCGAATAGCTCAGCGGATTCGTGTACAGGAAATTCCGCCCGCTTAAACTGATGCCCGATAGTACGCTATTGTACAAAGCCAGCTCCATCACATCGGCATATTGGGCTTTGCCGGTAATTTGCAGCATCCGCCAGTTCCATAACACGTTGCCTATATTGGCACAGGTTTCGTTATGCGCGGTAAAGTTTGGCAGCTGGTAATCGCGCCCGTAGGCCTGGTGCACTTTCTGCACATCATTGGGATTATAGGATGTACCATCGGGCGATACGCCATCATACAGCGAGCCGCAGCCACCTGTTATATACATTTTACGGTTTACAACGTCGTTCCACATCAGGTTTAAAGTATGCATCAACGTTGTATCGCCTGTTTCTGTGTACACATCGGCAGCGCCGGCAAAAAGGTAATTGGCCCGCACCGCATGGCCCATAGCCTGGGTTTGCTGCCTGAAAGGGATCCTGTCCTGGTTATCATCGGTACCGTTCTCCATCAGGCCCCTGATATTGATCAGACTTTTAGCCAGCTCCAGGTATTTGGGATCGCGCGTAGTGCGGAACATCTCAATCACCCCCATATAATGCGATGGACAAATAGCATTCCGCGCCAGTTCCGGGGATGCTGTTTTGTAAAATTTGTAAAGGTAATCCGTTGCCTTTATGGCTACTTTTAATAAAGTGGTTTTACCTGTTGCCCGGTAATGTACGCAGGCAGCAGTCATTAAATGGCCCAGGTTGTAGGTTTCGAAGTTGAGCCTGTCATTAAATGCTTTTTCCTTGCCGGTGTGCTTGCGCTCCTCAATAATTGTAGGTGTATGAATGTAGCCATCCGCACGCTGTGCTTTAGCAATCACGGTAATGGTTTTATCCATCAGCTCATCTAATTTAGCATCGCGCGTTGAGGCATACATGCTGGCAACCGCCTCAAACAGTTTGTAAAAATCCCCATCATGAAAAGGCGGCCCTTCATGCGAGCCGGTATCCAGCCCGGCAGCTATCTCAAAATTCCGGTAAGCGTGGCTGATCTTCGGATCGGTATAAATGCGCCACAGGTTGGGGATCATGGTATCGCGGCAAACTTTAAACCTGTCTGCCCAGAAGCCGTTCGTCCAGGTTACATTACCCATATCCACACTACTCAATTGAGCAAAGGGGCTTTTGGTGGTATTAACAAGCGATTTATTTTGAGCATAGGATATTTTAACCGCTGATGCCAGGCACAACAAAATCCCTGCACATTTCCATATATTTTTCATATTCGATATTTTATTCCTTTTTAATATACTGCCGAGTCGACTCACCCCGACGAGGCTACGCCCGTCACCCCTCTCTCCACTTCGCGTGACTGTTGCACAACTAAACAAGCCAACAGTGGCTTTAGAATTAAGTTCTTTGAAATATTGATTAAAATATTGATTATTAGTATATTAGTACAT
>NZ_FODR01000027.1 GCF_900110415.1 Mucilaginibacter sp. OK283 | reverse complement strand
AACGCAAAAAAGCCCTTGACTGTTTCCAGCAAGGGCTTGATTTAAGATTTGGCACCGACCTACTCTCCCACGTTTTACCGCAGTACCATCGGCTCTGGCGGGCTTGACTTCTCTGTTCGGAATGGGAAGAGGTAGACACCGCCGATATAGGCACCTGAATATTTTTAATGTTGAGGTGAAAGCTTAAAGGTGAAGGGTGAAAGGTTTTTAATACCTTTTGCCTTTATCCTTTGGCCTTTCTGCCTTAACAATGACATATTATTGAAAGAAGTAATTAATCAGAGAAAACAACAATATTAGTGTGTTCATGGTTGATAGTTCATGGTTCATCGCACATATTACTATGAACTATGATCCATTTGCCATCAACCACTATTATTACCTGCTATGAGAAAGCTTCGGGCAATTAGTATCACTCGGCTATGATGTCACCACCTTTATACCTATGACCTATCAACGTAGTAGTCTGCTACGACCCTCAATGGAAGTCTCATCTTGTGGCTAGTTTCGCACTTAGATGCTTTCAGCGCTTATCTATTCCCAACGTAGCTACTCTGCAATACAGCTGGCGCCATAACAGATTCACCAGAGGTTAGTCCAACCCGGTCCTCTCGTACTAAGGTCAGCCCCACTCAAACTTCCAACGCCCACAACAGATAGGGACCGAACTGTCTCGCGACGTTCTGAACCCAGCTCGCGTGCCACTTTAATGAGCGAACAGCTCAACCCTTGGGACCTTCTCCAGCCCCAGGATGTGACGAGCCGACATCGAGGTGCCAAACCTCCCCGTCGATATGAGCTCTTGGGGGAGATCAGCCTGTTATCCCCAGCGTACCTTTTATCCTTTGAGCGATGGCCCTTCCATGCAGAACCACCGGATCACTATATCCGTCTTTCGACCCTGCTCGGCTTGTCTGCCTCACAGTCAAGCAAGCTTATGCTATTGCACTCCACGTACGGTTACCAAGCGTACTGAGCTTACCTTTGAAAGCCTCCGTTACCTTTTTGGAGGCGACCACCCCAGTCAAACTACCCGCCAAACAATGTCCTCCGCTGTGCAGAGTTAGACACCAAATACAGAAAGGGTGGTATTTCAACGTTGACTAACCAACTCCTAGCGAAGCTGGATCACAGTCTCCCACCTATCCTACACATCCTGTATCCGATATCAATGTTAAGTTGTAGTGAAGGTGCATGGGGTCTTTCCGTCCCGTTGCGGGTAACCGGCGTCTTCACCGATACCACAATTTCACCGAGCTCATGGCTGAGACAGCGCCCAGATCGTTACACCATTCGTGCAGGTCGGAACTTACCCGACAAGGAATTTCGCTACCTTAGGACCGTTATAGTTACGGCCGCCGTTTACCGGGGCTTCGATTCAATGCTTCGCCTTGCGACTAACATCCCCTCTTAACCTTCCGGCACCGGGCAGGTGTCAGGCCATATACGTCATCTTTCGATTTTGCATAGCCATGTGTTTTTGTTAAACAGTCGCCTGGGCCTTTTCACTGCGGCTTCCATTGCTGAAAGCGCCCCTTCTCCCGAAGTTACAGGGCCATTTTGCCGAGTTCCTTAGCCATGATTCACTCGAGCACCTTAGGATTCTCTCCTCGACTACCTGTGTCGGTTTACGGTACGGGTTTTTATAACCTGAAGCTTAGCGGGTTTTCTTGGAAGTCTGATTACCTGAACTATTACCGCCCCCGAAGGTTTGGTATACTATCAGCTTTCAGCATGGTCTGCGTACTTAACTACAGTCCATATACCTACGGCCTTTAACGAACTATTCCGTCAGTTCGCGTCAGTGTCACTACTCCGTCACCGCATCGCAGTTATAAAAAGTACTGGAATATTAACCAGTTGTCCATCGGCTACGCCCTTCGGCTTCACCTTAGGCCCCGACTAACCCTGATCCGATTAGCGTTGATCAGGAAACCTTAGTCTTTCGGTGGGCGGGTTTCTCTCCCGCCTTATCGTTACTTATGCCTACATTTGCTTTTCTATTCCCTCCACAGTCGGTTGTCCCTCCTGCTTCGCCGGATAATAGAATGCTCCCCTACCAGATGCATTGCTGCAAATCCATAGCTTCGGTATACTGCTTGATGCCCGTTTATTATCCATGCCCGATCGCTCGACTAGTGAGCTGTTACGCACTCTTTAAATGAATGGCTGCTTCCAAGCCAACATCCTAGCTGTCTGTGCAATCGGACCTCGTTAGTTCAACTTAGCAGTAATTTGGGGACCTTAGCTGATGGTCTGGGTTCTTTCCCTCTCGGCCCTGGACCTTAGCACCCAGAGCCTCACTCCAGCGTATATTAATAAGCATTCGGAGTTTATCTGGATTTGGTAGGATTTGACTCCCCCGCACCCAATTAGTAGCTCTACCTCTTATTAACTCAACCGCCAGGCTGTTCCTAAAAACATTTCGGGGAGTACGAGCTATTTCCCAGTTTGATTAGCCTTTCACCCCTACCCACAAATCATCCGGAAACTTTTCAACGTTTATCGGTTCGGTCCTCCAGTACCTGTTACGGCACCTTCAACCTGTCCATGGGTAGATCACAAGGTTTCGCGTCTACCTCCCCTGACTATACGCCCTATTCAGACTCGCTTTCGCTTCGGATCCGTGTCTTAAACACTTAACCTTGCCAGGAAAGAGTAACTCGTAGGCTCATTATGCAAAAGGCACGCCGTCACAGATTGCTCTGCTCCGACCGCTTGTAAGTACACGGTTTCAGGTTCTATTTCACTCCCCTGTTCGGGGTTCTTTTCACCTTTCCCTCACGGTACTGGTTCACTATCGGTCTCTCAGGAGTATTTAGCCTTACCGGATGGTGCCGGCAGATTCCCACAAGGCGTCTCCGACCTCGCGGTACTCAGGATACCACTATCCAATCATTCATTACCCGTACGCAGCTGTCATGCTCTATGGCCGGGTTTCCCACCCCGTTCCGGTTTTGTTTGATTTTCATATTGTGGTCCTACAACCCCAATTATGCCGTAACATAATTGGTTTGGGCTTCTTCCCTTTCGCTCGCCACTACTCAGGAAATCATTATTATTTTCTCTTCCTCTGCTTACTTAGATGTTTCAGTTCAGCAGGTTTGCGCATTTATGCAATTAGTCTTCAACTAATTAGGTTTCCCCATTCAGAAATCTACGGATCAAATCTTATTTGCAAATCCCCGTAGCTTATCGCAGCTTATCACGTCTTTCATCGCCTCTGAGAGCCAAGGCATCCCCCGTGTACCCTTTCTTACTTTCTTCTACTATACCGCCTTTTGCTCGGTATGTATGCTTTTTGATTCTTGTTGCCGTTTTTAGTATCAAGTACTTAGTATCAAGTAGCAAGACCGAAGCCTTTCTCCTTTTTACTTTTCCGCAATATTCAAAAGCCTGCAACAGTCCTCTATACTGTTGTCTTCTCTTTTTTATTACTTCTTCCAATATGTCAAAGAACGTTCGCGGATGTGCCGATTTCAGATTTCAAATGTGCAGATGATTTCTCATTTGCATATCTGCATATCTAACATTTGCACATCTACTGGTGGAGAATAACGGATTCGAACCGTTGACCCCCTGCGTGCAAGGCAGGTGCTCTAGCCAGCTGAGCTAATCCCCCTAAAATGAACCGTCATTAGTCATTGGTCATTAGTCATTGCCTTTCTGGTTTTGACTTTTGAATTTTGATTTTTGACTTTACCTTTCGTAGTCCCGAGCAGATTTGAACTGCTGACCCCTACATTATCAGTGTAGTGCTCTAACCAAGCTGAGCTACAGGACTGGGTTTGATTTCGGACGTCGGATTTACGATTTGTGATTCTCCTATTCCCGATTTCTTTCAATCTCGTATCACCTTTTGATTATTGCCACTGATGGCTTCATCTTTTGGGTTTCCTTTTTTGTTTAATTATTGAATGACTGAATTAGTGAATTACTGATTTGTTGTTTTGTATTATATATAGCATATAACCTACCAACTTAATCTAACTCAATAAACCAATCAACCAATTTTAAGAAATAATCATGTAGGTAACTTGTTACAATAACTGATGTATCGATACTGCTCCAGAAAGGAGGTATTCCAGCCACACCTTCCGGTACGGCTACCTTGTTACGACTTAGCCCCAGTTACCGACTTTACCCTAGGACGCTCCTTGCGGTTACGCACTTCAGGCACTTCCAGCTTCCATGGCTTGACGGGCGGTGTGTACAAGGCCCGGGAACGTATTCACCGCGTCATTGCTGATACGCGATTACTAGCGAATCCAACTTCACGGGGTCGAGTTGCAGACCCCGATCCGAACTGTGAACAGCTTTTGGAGATTGGCATCCTGTTGCCAGGTAGCTGCCCTCTGTACTGCCCATTGTAGCACGTGTGTAGCCCCGGACGTAAGGGCCATGATGACTTGACGTCGTCCCCTCCTTCCTCTCTATTTGCATAGGCAGTCTGTTTAGAGTCCCCACCTTAACGTGCTGGCAACTAAACATAGGGGTTGCGCTCGTTGCGGGACTTAACCCAACACCTCACGGCACGAGCTGACGACAGCCATGCAGCACCTAGTTTCGTGTCCCGAAGGACTTGAGCGTCTCTGCTCAATTCACTAACTTTCAAGCCCGGGTAAGGTTCCTCGCGTATCATCGAATTAAACCACATGCTCCTCCGCTTGTGCGGGCCCCCGTCAATTCCTTTGAGTTTCACCCTTGCGGGCGTACTCCCCAGGTGGAATACTTAACGCTTTCGCTTAGACGCTGACCGTATATCGCCAACATCGAGTATTCATCGTTTAGGGCGTGGACTACCAGGGTATCTAATCCTGTTTGATCCCCACGCTTTCGTGCCTCAGTGTCAATCTAACCATAGTAAGCTGCCTTCGCAATTGGTGTTCTGTGACATATCTATGCATTTCACCGCTACTTGTCACATTCCGCCTACCTCTAGTTCATTCAAGCTCATCAGTATCAAAGGCACTGCGATAGTTAAGCTACCGTCTTTCACCCCTGACTTAATAAGCCACCTACGCACCCTTTAAACCCAATAAATCCGGATAACGCTTGGATCCTCCGTATTACCGCGGCTGCTGGCACGGAGTTAGCCGATCCTTATTCTTACAGTACATTCAGCTTGATTCACGAATCAAGGTTTATTCCCGTACAAAAGCAGTTTACAACCCGTAGGGCCGTCTTCCTGCACGCGGCATGGCTGGTTCAGGCTTCCGCCCATTGACCAATATTCCTTACTGCTGCCTCCCGTAGGAGTCTGGTCCGTGTCTCAGTACCAGTGTGGGGGGTCATCCTCTCAGATCCCCTAAACATCGTAGCCTTGGTAAGCCGTTACCTTACCAACTAGCTAATGTTCCGCATGCCCATCTTGTTCCTATAAATATTTGATTATAATACGATGCCATATCATAATGTTATGCGGTCTTAATCTCTCTTTCGAGAGGCTATCCCCCTGAACAAGGTAGGTTACATACGTGTTACGCACCCGTGCGCCACTCTCAAGGAAAGCAAGCTCTCCTATCCCGTCCGACTTGCATGTATTAGGCCTGCCGCTAGCGTTCATCCTGAGCCAGGATCAAACTCTCCATTGTAAAATGTCTCGTTTGTTCACTGACCCTATTATTAATAATAGAATCTGTATAATCATTATATCTTTATACAGTATCTAACACTTGTTTGTTATCATAACTCCTCTTACTCTTTTCCGCCTTGCAGCTTCTTTTTGTTTGAGTTGTTACTCTACATGATTTTCTATTTCTTAAAAGAACTTTCCCGCTTCATCATCCGAATCCGCTATATAATCTTTACAAGTTACCTTGTCTGATTTGTCATTTCTATTACCGGAATCGCTCCGGCTTTTTAACTTCTTTTGCTC
>NZ_FODR01000028.1 GCF_900110415.1 Mucilaginibacter sp. OK283 | reverse complement strand
CCTGCTATGGCGTTTTGCGGTGTAAAAGATGTGATAACCGGTGCCGGTGGCGGGGTTATGGTTAACGTACCGGCAACGTAGGTAACCGTATAATTGGCGGTTACCGCACCGCTTGCCACAATTGGATATTTGCCCGGCAATGATGTGGCTGTGGCGGTGGTGCTTAAAACCGGCGTTTTATCCAGTGCGAGGGTATCATCAGCATAAACAAAACCGCTGTAACTTGCCGTTAATGGCGTATTTGCTGCCTTATATGTCCTGGTTTGGTTATTAGCGCGTATGGTTAATAATGCCGGGCTTATGGTTAAAGTTTGGGTTACCGTATTAGCGGCTTTATATGTTCCGTTACCCGGCTGGCTGGCGGTTATGGTTGTTTTGCCTGCCCCCTTAATGCTCAGTTTGCCATTTTCTACAACAACTATCGGGCTGCTGCTGGAATAAGTTACCGGTAAACCCGAGCTTGAGGTTGCCGGCGAAAAAGGCTGGGCACCGTAAACATTGAGCGCGACCGACGGCATAGTAATGGTTTGCACCAGTGGCACCTGGTAACTGGTGGTTCCCGAACTAAAAGCTGTACTAACTACAACACTACCGTTGGCAGGTGCCGAATCGACAATGGCGATAATGGTTGTGGGTGAAACTACCGTGAATGACCGCGCGGTAACGCCGCCAAATGTCACCGAGGTTATCCCTGCAAATCCCGATCCTGTTATGGTAACGGTATCGCCGGCTGTAATATATTGAGGCGAGATATAGGCAATTGATGGTTTTGCGCAATAAACAGCCGCTATGGATTGTACCTGTGATGTGCGCGTACCGGCCACGGTATGCGTCCTCACCTGATAGGCGTAAGTTTTGCCTCCGATAACGGTGTTATCAATATAGCTTGTAATAGCACCGGGGTTAATTGTTGCCACTACAGTGCTATCCCTCAAAATATCATAAGAAACAGCGTCGCCCGAGTAGTTCCAATTAAGTTTTACCTGGCTGATTTCATTAACGCAGGATGCTGTTAAAACAAGATTGAAGTCGATATTGGTGCCATAAACAAAGCCGGCAAAAGTAGCTGTTCCATCCGTAGTTGTTAGGGTAATATCTCCCGATATTCCTTGCCCTACCGTTGCGATAACGGAGGTTGGCGATACGTAGGTTACTGCTGTAGCAGGTACACCGCCAAAAGTTACGGAGGTAGCTGCCGTAAAACCAGAACCTGTTATGGTTACCTTGTCGCCGGCTACTGCAATTTGCGGGCTAAAGCCGGTAATTACCGGGGGGGGCGGTGGAAGAGGCGGGGTAATAGTTAAGGTGCCTGCCACATAGGTCATAACATAGTTATCAGCTGTAGCCCCGCTTACTGTGATGGGATATTTACCCGGTGGTGAGGAAGATGTAGCCGAAGTAGTCACTATCGGAGCTGTATTAAGTGCTGTTTTTTGACTTTCACCCGGCGCAAAGCCGGTATAGCTTACTGTTAAGGGTGGGTTTGCGGTATTATATGGCCTTGTTTGGTCATCGGCCGTTATGGTTAGCGGTGCCGGAATTACAGTTAACACCTGTGTAACCGGGCTGGCCGGAAAATAAATACTGTTGCCCGGCTGCGTAGCGGTGATAACGGTGGTGCCTGTTCGTAAAATACCCATGCCAGTTTTTAAATCAAGAACAGAACTGTTGCTGCTGGAATAACTAATATGCAATCCTGAATTTGTGCCGGCAAAGCCGTATGTTCGTAATTCGGCCCCATAAACTGCGGTTGCAGTATGTGCCATCACAAGAGTCTGAGGCAAGCCAAATTGATAATTTTTATCATTGACAGCACCAAAGCTTGTAGTAACCCGTGCTGTACCGGCGGTTGCAGCGGTATCAACCACGGCAGTAATTATTGTTGGTGAAACAACTTTAAAATACCTCACGTTAAAGCCCCCAAATGACACCCCGGTTGTACCGGTAAAATTTTTACCGGTAAGTGTTACGGTGTCTCCTCTTGCAATATAATAAGGCGATATTTTGGTAATGAGTGGCGCATTTATACCGCAACTACCAACGGTTATTGTTTCGGGATATGAGGCGATGAGTATGCCATAAAAATTTTTCGTAACTACATAATAAGTATAGCTGGAGTCAGGTTTAACATCGTAATCAACATTATATGCCGTTTTGCTGTTGAAGTCATATTCATAATTATTGGCTATTAAAAGATTGTTGCGGTAAAAACCGATAATTTGGCCATTGTTGGATTTAACATCAATTCTTACCTGGGTTTTAAGCATACTGCTATCTCCGCATGTGGCTGTCAAATTAATCACACTTATATTGCATCCATGTGTCGCAAGTGTAGAGGCTGCCGATGTTATCGTATCTGTAGCTGTTTTAATCTTTACCGTATAAGTATAATTTTTTTCATCGGCCACAGTGGTATCTATATATGCGGGCGTATTAACGGTCGCTATCAATACGCTATCTCTTAAAATATCAAAAGAAGTTGCACCGTTAACGGTATCCCATTTAAGCTCGGCCTGGCTTTTTTGATGATTACATCCCCTCACAACGCTTATCTGCGGTTTGGCACCTGTGAAATATTTAAACCCCGGAAAACTGGCTGTTCCCTGGGCAGTTGTTACGGTAACGTTACCTGATGCGCCGCTGCCTATTTTTACCGCGAGCAATGTTGGAGTCGAACCAAATAGATTAGGTGTGGCTGAGACCCCCCCAAAAGTGACAGTGGGCGCAACGTCGTAAAACAAATGAGTCCCTTTTATAATTATATTATCGCCATAATACGCAACCAGCGGATTTACCGATGTTATAACCGGCGTGCCTGGCGAACAATCATTTGCGGTAACGTAAACGGTATCTGAAGTAACGGTGCCAGCGGAGTTTTTTGCCACAATATAATAACTATAGGTTGTACCGGCTACAACGGCAGTATCTATAAGAAAGCCAGGAGAATTGTGTTTAACTAATATTCCTTGTCGATATATGTCATATGATGCTGTGTAGGTATCACTATATGTTTGGGTGAAAATACTTATTTTCGGTTTGCCGACAATGCACTCGTTTTGAAAGAGCAATTTTATAGGGTAGGGTAATATCCCTGCTTTGCAAAAAGCCGTTCTGATTTTTACTGTATCCGATTGGGCAATACCAAAAGGGTTCCTTGTTATTAAAGAATAGCTATAAGATGTGGTATCGGTTACATTGGTATCAATATATGGAGGAGCCGCTACATAAATTATACCCCGCTGTCCCGATTTTTGTAACTCGTATCCGTTGTTGTTTGCCACATCGGGCCAGTTAAGTGTCACCTGTGGTTTTATACCATTACACGCTGTCGTAGCTGTTAACTTTATGGGCCCAGGGGGGGGAGCTAATTTGCAACTGGAGGATTTTATTGTTACGGGATTTGAATCGATATATCCAGCGCTGTTTATTGCCCTTACAACAATGGTGACTTTTAAATCGGAACTCGACTGGTAAAAGAAAGTGCGTGTCGGTTGGTCAAAAACGGAATTAACAGGAACCTCTTTATTGTTAACGTAATAATTATAAACAGTACTGTTATTTTCAACCGGGAACGTTATATTAATATAACTTCGAGGATTGTTACGATCAAAATAAGAACAGTTAGTTGTAAGAGTTACAACCGGCTTTTTAGGTAAAGGTACCGTGCAATTATTTGAGGCAACTGCAGATCGTATTGCTGTGCCGCTAAAGCCGGCGCCGCCGTTTGCTTTTATCTCATATAAATAAGTTTTGCCTGCAATGACGGCTGTATCAGTGTAAGTTGTTCCCGAGCTAATAGTCGCAATGTAAGCGTTGTTCTTCAGGATGTCGTAAGATACCGCGTCTTTTACTGCAGGCCAATTTAGCTGCATTCTACTTGATAAGCCAAAACATAGCGGAACTACAGTAAGTACAGGTGCCGCGTTGTTAATTTTTACCGGAATAAATAGCGGCGGCCACTCACCCACACCTGTTATCACAACATACCATACCGTGCCATCTTTAGCGTAAGTGCCTATACTATTTGGTAACTGTGCAGAAAAATCCAATTTTTGTTTATCACCAATATAAGGCCAAACAGACATCTGACCAAGGTAAAAGTCGCCATCGGTAGCTACCGTTGTCAGGTTTTGATCAGACGATAGATACACATCTAATTGTCGCATGTTATTGTTATAAGGTACATTAGTATTTAACGTACCTGAAATAGTTACTTTATTGCCTACCCTTATTTCCCCTGGAATTATTTTTAAATTTTGTAGTGTAATAGCATTAACAGTTGCCTGCCCGGGAATAACCGTAAGTGGCACACTTGCCTGGTTGTTGGTTTCATTGCTTTCAGCAACAGCATTGTTACCATCAGCCCAATAAAACAAGAAGTAGTTTCCTCCTGGTGTTGTATTAGGTATTTGGAGAGTGCTGCTTACCGAAATACTTGAATTGACATTAAGCGCGCCAAAAGCTATAGTACCAACGCAGGTAGCGCTATCAATATTCAATTTATTTGTTTTTGAAAGATAAAGTACTACTGTATTGGCTTTTGCGGCGGCAGTGCCTATGTTTGACTCGGAGCAGGTCAGTTTTACATTACCACCAGCAAGCACAGATGCCGGCGATACCGTTTGTGAACCCGCTATGATCACCAGATCTGGTAACGATGGCAGTGTGTGGTTGAGGCTTGCCAGGTGCGAGTTTGTAATATTTTTATACTCGCCTTTATTTGCATTTTTAACCAATGGTAAAATGCTGACCGGCATCGCCAAAGCATTTATAGCCGATAATAAAAGGATTATAAGCAGGGTTTTGGTGGTAAGGTTTTTGATCATCCCGGGAAGTGATAAGTGTTGGGTTAAAATTAATGATTAATAATTAAAAAAAAAGATTATTAAGTTTTAGATAGCTGAAAATGTGATGGTTTCATTTA
>NZ_FODR01000030.1 GCF_900110415.1 Mucilaginibacter sp. OK283 | reverse complement strand
AATTATACGGTTACCTACGTTGCCGGTACGTTAACCATAACCCCGCCACCGGCACCGGTTATCACATCTTTTACACCGCAAAACGCCATAGCAGGCACTACAGTAACTATAACGGGTACCAATTTAACCGATGCCAGTGCGGTAAGCTTTGGAGGCGCGGCAGCAAGCTCGGTTACAGTAAATTCACCAACCAGCGTTTCGGCAGTGGTGGGTTCCGGTTCATCCGGGGTTATATCCCTTACCACACCGGGCGGCACAACAACTTTGCCAGGCTTTAGCTTTGTGTACAGCCTGCCGGCCACTAACTTTAGGCTATCTACTGTAAGTGCTACCTGTAAAGGATCGGCCAATGGATCGGTAACCATCGATGCCGCGAAAAACCTCAATTATACCGCCACCATTACAGGCAACGGTGTAAACACGTCATACCCATTTGTGCAAAAGAAGGTGATTAGCGCGCTGGCAGCAGGTACCTACCAGCTTTGCATTACAGTAGCAGGGCAAGCCGGTTACCGGCAATGCTTTGATGTAGTTATCACCGAGCCGAAAGACCTTTCGCTGTATTCTACCGTGAATGAGGACCAAAACACAGTAACATTAAACCTTGACGGTGCCAACCAGTACAGTATCAGGCTAAACGGGGTTGACTACAGTTCATCAACCGGGCTTATCACCTTGCCGCTTGCCGAAGGAACCAACAGCCTCCAGGTAAGTACCGATAAACTTTGCCAGGGGGTTATCGAAAAAACGATCACCATTTTAAAAAGAATAGTGCCGTTTCCCGATCCGTTTACCAATATGCTCAAAATCAACTTCGGAAGTCAAAATATCTCCACCATTACGGTCGAGATCTTCAGCGTGGCAGATGGCAAAACCGTTTATTCTAAAAAGTTCAGTAATATTTCGGGCGTATTACAGCTGGATGTAAGCGACCTGAAAAGCGGGATCTTCGCGATGCACGTTCATATGGATAACCATGAAAAGATATTTAAAATATTCAAAAAATAACAGCTAAACCGATGACCAGGAAATATATAAAACTAAGCCCGCTGCTCTTTTTACTGATAGTTTTAACTGCAGGATGTGGTAAATCGTCGGGCGGGGGCAATATCATACCTCCACCGGCACCGGGCAAAGCATTGCTTCAACTTCCTGCAAAAGATGCGGTTTGTACGACAGGCACCATTGTGACCGACAGCACCAGCGCTATTACATTTACATGGAAAGCCGCAACCCATGCCGATAGTTATGACCTTGCTGTCAAAAACCTGTTTACGGGCATTACCGCTACGCAAAACACCACGGCGTTAAAACTGGTAGTTACCCTGTCAAGAAATACACCCTATTCGTGGAGTATCATATCCAGATCAAAACAATCAACCGATACCGGGCAAAGCAATACCTGGAAGTTTTATAGTTCGGGCCCGGGTGCAGCGGCTTACGCACCATTCCCGGCCGCCATCACTTCTCCGGTTTTTGGGGCCAGTATAACTGCTACAGCAGGAAAAGTAAACCTTACCTGGACGGGGAGCGATGTAGACGGCGATATTACCGGTTATGATATTTACCTGGGTACACAAACCAATCCTGCCAAAATAAGAAGCGGCGTAACAGATATGTTCCTGAACGATGTTGCCGTACAAACAGGCAAACTATACTACTGGATAGTAGTAACCAAAGATAGCAAGGGCAATACCTCAAACTCGGGGATTTACCAGTTTTCGGTTAAATAGTAATCACTAACGCACGTTTAGCAACGGGCTATGTGTCAAAAAATGGCGAAAGCTTGCCGTTTAGCAGCACAATGCAGCTCTTGGCCAAAGAGCATAATAGTTTTATTAGCCGCAAAAACTGCCGGCGAATTGATTATTGTACCCAACGCCCCGCGCTATGGGGTAATGTTTGATGCCGAAGATGTAAGGAA
>NZ_FODR01000031.1 GCF_900110415.1 Mucilaginibacter sp. OK283 | reverse complement strand
CTGGAGGGTCGAGTAGGCAAGGGCATTTCAGCCCAAGCCTCTCACAGAACCGTACGTGAAGCTCTCACTTCATACGGCTCTTATTATACCATCAAACGTGTTTAAAAACAGTCCAGTAATAGAACATGGCCGGATAGCTGATTTTTAACTCACTTATCCATTTATGCGCTTCTCCATAACTGCCTCTAAACTTCCTGTACTTGTTTAATACCCATTTGGCTAAACGAAACTCAAAGCGTTTCATCAATGGTTGTAGGCCTCGTAGCTTAAATTTCCCATAGTACCTGATAATCCCTACCATTTGTGGGTTTATCTGATCGGCTATGTCTTGCATCGTTAAATCACTTCGCCGATGCCACCTGAGCTGCTTCCATCCTTCGATTATCCTCGATTGTGCTTTTTGACTTATGGTACTCCCATATCCTAAAAACAACCCTCCTTTTTTGGATATTATTGGTTTTGGTTTGAATGTGAACCCCAGAAAATCGAATTTCTTTCCATAGTCTTTCCTCTTGGGCCTTCGATAGTTCTGGCAGTATACCATTTTCGTCTTCTCTTCGCTAAGACGTAGTTTACATTCTGCAAGTCTTGCCCGGATAGCCTCCAGCAATTGTTTCGCTTCCGTTTCTGTGTGACAATGAATTACAATATCGTCCGCATAGCGTACAAATGCTACTCCGGGGTATTGCTTCAAAAGCCATTTGTCCAGTACATAATGCAAAAACAGGTTTGCTAATAAAGGGCTTATCACTCCGCCTTGTGGCGTACCTTGCCCTCCCTTTTGAATAAGTGTTCCATCGGGTTGTTGCGCCGGACTTTCCAGCCATCTCCTAATGTACATCTTTACCCATGGCTCCGCTACATGCCGCTCTACAGCTTTCATTAGCAGTTCATGGTCTACCTCATCAAAGAAACTTTTGATGTCCATATCAATCACCCATGCGTACCTGAGTACATTTTCATGGACTGCTGCTACTGCCTGATGGGCGCTTTTCAATGGGCGATAGCCATACGATTGATCTTGAAACTGTGCCTCTAAGCGTGGTTCTAAGTAATCCTTTACTACTTGTTGGGCAATCCGGTCGTTTACTGTCGGGATGCCTAACACCCGCTTCTTGCCGTTTGCTTTGGGTATCGATACTGAGCGAACTGGTTTGGGAAAATAACTGCCGGAGTTCATTCGGTTCCATAATACATACAGGTTGTCTAATAAGTTCACCTCAAAATCTTCGAGGCTTTCTTTATCTTCTCCTGCTGATCCTTTGTTTGCCTTTACTTTCCGATAGGCTTTCTTTACCATTTCTTTCGTTACCGGTACTGGTCTTGATGTTGTCTCAAACATTTTAATCCTCCTTCTTTTAAAAGTTGTTAGAATATTCTTAACTGTATAATTGATGCCCTTCGCTCCACCTTCATTACAAAGGCTTCTTCACTACTACAGCATCATCCGTCATCCTTAACAGCTTCGGTATTCGGCCTCACGGGTATTGCCCGCTTGTGCCTTTCTCTTAACATCCGTTAAGGACTTCCCGTGTTTCGTATAAAAGCCTGAATAAGAGTCATGCCACCTCTATGACGATTGCCTTATAGCCAGTATGCAAGTTCCCGCTATAATCTTTCACTAATACGCAAGAACATTAGCTTTTGACAATGGGTTTCGCTCTCTCATCACTTCATCGATGGTTCATTTGCATTCATCTCTCTTTTTCATACCTGACTACTTCCCGTAGCCTTTTCCTCTTTCCGTTCAATACCTAACTATTACTAATCAAGCACCGAGAGGTGGTTTAATGCCTCTGCTTGCACAGCGACACTGGTAGGCCTACTACCATCTTTTATACAACATTTACTTACCTTTATTCAGAAGGCTCGTAATTCACGGCACACC
>NZ_FODR01000032.1 GCF_900110415.1 Mucilaginibacter sp. OK283 | reverse complement strand
GGAGGGCACTGAAAAAGTCTTTCTGAAAACAGGGGATAAAAAGGAGTAGAAATTACGGTTTCTACTCCTTTTTTTGTATCTTAAAGGTATAATCGGCAGCCTTTTAGATGTTAGCTCAACAACAAAAAATTCAGCTCAGTTCCTATTCCAGGCTCTATGATCTGGTCATTCCCAAGGACAATCTGCTTCGCAAGATCAGCGAGCTGATAGATTTCACCTTTATTTATGATGAGTTGTTAGACAAATATTGTTCTAATAACGGGCGTATGGCAGAAAGTCCGGTACGCATGTTCAAATACCTGTTGCTGAAAACGATCTATACCATTTCGGATGTAGATGTCGTTGAACGCTCACAATATGATATGTCCTTCAAATATTTCCTTGATATGGCTCCTGAGGATGAAGTAATTAATCCCAGTTCGTTGACCAAATTCAGGAAGCTGCGTTTGAAAGATGCAGACCTGTTGAACCTGCTAATAAGCAAAACTGTTTCTATAGCGATTGAAAAGGATATTATTAAATCCAAATCCATTATTGTTGATGCAACCCATTCGTTATCCAGGTCAAACCCACATTCAGCACTCGAAGTTCTCAGAGAACGTTCAAAACTGTTGCGAAAAGCAGTTTACCATATAGATGAAGAGATGAAAGGCCGGATGCCGAAAAAGAATGATTCAGATGACCTGGAAAAGGAACTGGCCTATTGTAAGGAACTTGAAAAGTGTATCGAATCAGACCAAACGTTAAGTTTGATCCCTGCAGTCAAAGAAAAACTGAACCTATTGAAGGAAACCGTGGAAGATACGCAGGAAGACTACATCCTATCCAAAGACAAGGATGCCAAAACCGGTCATAAGTCAGCTGATAGCAAATTCTTTGGCTATAAGACACACCTGGCCATGACAGAGGAGCGTATCATTACAGCTGCGGTTGTAACATCAGGCGAAAAAGGTGATGGCCCTGAACTGCCAATGCTTCTGGAATTGAGCCGTGACAATGGTATTCAGGTTGATACGATAATCGGCGATTCGGCCTATTCCGGCAAGGAAAATCTTAACCTGAAAGGCAAAGATGATCAGAACATAAAAATAGTCGCCAAGCTGAACCCTGCAATAACCCAAGGCTTTAGAAAGGAAGAAGACAAGTTTGATTATAATAAGGATGCTGACATGTTTGTATGCCCTGCCGGGCATATGGCTATAAAAAAAGCACGTCAGGGAAAAAAGAACCGTGGGAAGAACCAAGCTCTCGTTTATTACTTTGATGTTGAAAAATGTAAAACCTGCTCATTAAAAGATAATTGTTATAAAACAGGCGCAAAGACCAAAACATATTCTATAACTATTAAATCGGACCAGCATAGCCAGCAGATGGCTTTTCAGGAAACAGACTACTATAAAGAGAAAACCAAGCATCGATACAAGATTGAGGCGAAAAACAGTGAGTTAAAAAATGTTCATGGTTACCACAGAGCGATATCTTATGGGATTGAAAATATGCAGATGCAGGGAGCCTTGGCAATTTTTACTGTTAACCTAAAAAGAATTATCAAACTAACCAGCTAAAGTCGAAAAGCAAGAAAGTTTAGGCTGAAACACCCTTGCTTTGCCTTCATTCGACACCTGTTCCTCCTCAAGCATAGCTGAAAATATACAGGAAATAAAAAAGCGATTCAATAAAAGATGATCCTTTATTAAATCGCTTATAAATGCCGCTCTTAAATAGCCACTTTTTCAGTGCCCTCTTGTTCAGGGCGGCA
>NZ_FODR01000033.1 GCF_900110415.1 Mucilaginibacter sp. OK283 | reverse complement strand
GTGACTGTTGCACAACTAAACAAGCCAACAGTGGCTTTAGAATTAAGTTCTTTGAAATATTGATTAAAATATTGATTATTAGTATATTAGTACATGCAAGGAAAGAAAATACACCAAGAAAGCTTGTTCATACAGTTTCAGCTTTCCGACTACGTACCAGCTGATAATTTTTACCGTCGGTTAAAAAGTTTGCTTGATTTAGACTTCTTGTATCCGACAACTTTGAAGTATTATGGCAAGGAAGGTCAAAAAAGCATCGACCCGGTTGTATTTATGAAATTGATGCTCGTTGGTTATCTCGAAAATATTAATAGCGACCGCCGGATTGTTATTTCATCGGGAATGCGGATGGACATTCTTTATTTTCTCGGTTATGACCTTGGCCAGGAATTACCGTGGCATTCTACGTTAAGCCGCACCCGCAAGCTTTTTGGAGAGGAAACATTCCTTGAATTGTTTAAGCAAGTACTGAAGCTTTGCATTAATAACGGGATGATTAGCGGCAAACGGCAAGCTGTGGACAGTGCTTTAATACCTGCCAATGCGGCTAAACAAAGTATGGTTGAGCGGATAGTGATGGAAGATGCATCTGTGTTCAGCCGGGAATTGAATGATAATATCGAGGATGATCCTGCAAAGCCGAAGGAGCCAAAAAGCGACAATGATGAAGGGCCGAAGAATAAAGACGTTGCGCCGACCAATCAAACACACTTCAGCCCTTCAGACCCGGATGCCCGTTTAACCACCAAGCCAGGTAAACCGATGAGATTGTATTACCGGTCGCAAATGAGTGTGGATACAGCCAGTCATTGCATAACCTATATACAGGCATTTAAGGGAAACGAGGCTGACAACAGTTCTTTGCCGGTAATACTACCGCAGATTGCCGGTAACATGGCTGACCATGCCATTCAGGTTGAAGAAATTCTGGCAGATACAGGCTACAGTAGCGGTAAAGCTATACGGGCATTAACTGCCAATGGTATGAAAGGATATATTCCTGCTCCCGGAACTTATAAGTCTTCAAGGGAAGGCGAAGGGTTCATATACGATGATAACTATGACCGGTATACTTGTATAATGGGTGTCCATCTGCCCTTCAAACGCATCGAATCTGCTTATAATGAACCGACTGTTTTCAAGAAGATTTATGAGTCCAGCATTAGTGATTGCAAAAACTGTCCATTTAAGGACATTTGCGCCAATAAAAAAGGCTTCAAGAAGCTGGTTGACTCTGCGGACAAACCGCTTTATGAATATATGCAACGGCGGGTGGAGAGCCCCAGAGGTAAACAGATGATGTCGCTGCGCTCCAGTACAGTCGAACCGGTATTCGGCTCCTTAATTAATTACACGAGCTTAGACCGAATAAACACTAAAGGACTTAAACAAGCAAATAAATGTATGCTTATGGCTGCCGCCGCTTATAATATCAAAAAACTGCTCAAATGTAAGTTCGGGCCACTGATAGCAGCGCCAATCCCGGCCATAGGTGGCCTGAAAGGTCTGTTTAATCAGTTGTTCATGCAATTTATAGGGTACAAACACCAACATGCTGTGAACTTCCTAACTTCGTTTTAATCAATAGTTCAAAGAACGGACGAACAGGCTCACGTCTGTATAATAGTCTCAATAGTTGCGCAACGACCAC
>NZ_FODR01000034.1 GCF_900110415.1 Mucilaginibacter sp. OK283 | reverse complement strand
CATAGCCGTCAACTTAAGCACAGAAGCCCCAATAAACGCAGGACAACCATAATTTGAACAGAGCGTAGTTTGCCGTAAAGGCAAACTATGTATTTTTGCGCTCATACTATTTTTATCATTTTTAAAGGCGGGTGGTTTAGCAATTGGCCCGCCTTTGCTTTTTAATACTTTAATATACGTCATATTTATTTGACTATCAAATACTTAATATAATTTCTTCTATTTTTAACCTACCTTTTCGTTGTTCTTTAAGCAGTTTTGTTATAGGTACTCTGCTCACCAATTCAATCCAGTTATCGTTAATTTTCCATACTTGCTGACGTAATGCCTCGCGTGTAGAAGCTATCATTCCATACATCTTTAGCAAACTGATCTGGCCAACCTTACCTACAGACATCGTGATCTTCCAGCCAAGCATTACCCAGATCAATTTGCCGTAGAGCTTGCACCATATCCGGTGTACACAACCTGTGCCCATCACGTGTAATTTCATCAATGATTTCCAGGCTTTAAAAACCAGTTCGACCTGCCAGCGCAGGTGGTAGAGCTTTTGTAGTAACAATGTTTCGTAAACATCCTTATCAAGATTCGATATAATGAAGTTGAAACCTGCCCGTTGTTTAAACCGGTCGGAAGTTGTTAGTCCTTTCTTTTTATTGTACTTATTGACCCTTTCGATCCGGGATGCCTTTACTACCTCATCTACCGGCTCGATAATGAGCCGTACCGGTAACTTTTCCTTACCGATGTAGACCTGCATATCGGTTATACCTCTTATCAGATCGAGATCTAATAGTTCATAAAACCCGTTACATTGCGTATAAACCAGTGTTTGAGGGTTTAATTTATTGACAAAAAAAGCAGATTGTTTGTCGATATTGTTCATATAACCGATATGGGCATAGCCTAAGTCCCGTAAATAAAGTTCTCCGGATCGAACCTCCTGCTGGTCTCTGCGGCTTTCGCTTTGGTCATTCACCCTGGCAGCTGTTAATCCGATACTGGCCTTGCCGCTTTTAAGGCCAAATTCGAATTGAACAGCCGCACCAGCCTTCATTCCCGAACCGGCAAGACCGGGCAGTTCTTCCACCATACAGTCCGGCAAAGCAAAACGTGTTGCGTCTTTAATAGTGATGTCAAGACCTTGTATCTCCTGATCGGGTAATTCGACTGCTATCAGGGTCTCGAATATCTGCTTCATAAAACTAACCATGTCTTTATTAAACTTTTGATGCAGGGCTTGTTTCGAGATGGACAATCCGTGTCGGAGCGTTAATTGCATACTCATCCCATTCAGAGATTCGCCGGCATCAAACATCAACAAATCAGCCAATTGACTGCCGGTAATCTTTCGTACCCGTTTTATCGCTCCCGATGTCTTAGCAAGTTTATCCAAAACTCCCTCATTAAATACCTCTGAATTAAGCCTTTGCAATAATTGACTCAATTTTGATGTTTCGATTCTTGCGCTTAAAACATTTTTTTGGGCTTAAATTGACGGCTATG
>NZ_FODR01000035.1 GCF_900110415.1 Mucilaginibacter sp. OK283 | reverse complement strand
GGGGGGTGCAGGGGGGGGTTAAAAACTAAAAAGTTTGTGGATAAGTTATAAAAAAGGCAGGGTGAACTTTTGTCATTTCTGGTTTTGGAGAACCATTGTTCGTATTAGTTCCCTGCCTTTTAAAATTGCCCAAGGCCCAACTAGAATTATTCCCTTGAATTATCAAAGGTGATTAGGAAAAAGGCAATTCATTAACTTATCAAAAGCACAAACGTATGAAAACATGGAATGTTATTTTGGGTGTTGATGTATCGAAAAAGACAGTCGACATCTGCTGGGCAGAACAAAAGTTATTTATTAAGGTAGATAACAATAGCGCAGGGTTCAGCAAATTCAAGAAATGGTGCAAGGAAAAGGGTATTGGTTTGCAGGAAACGTTCATCGTACTGGAGCATACCGGAGGGTATGAGTACCGTTTCATGCAGTTTTGCGAGTCGCAATCCATAAATTACAAAAGAGTACCCGGGCTGGAGATCAAGCAGTCCCTGGGCATATCCAGGGGCAAGAGCGACAAAGCCGATGCCTTTAGGATCAGCCAGTATGGCGAAGACAAAATCAAGCGACTCGTGCCGGACAAGCCATTGGATAATAGGATTTTAGAATTAAAGACATTGCTTTCGGCGCGAAAGCGGATAGTGCGGGATAGTGCCGGTTATAAGAACACGGTAAGCGAGCGGGAGCATATGTATGAAGTAGGCGATACAGATCTAATCATTCGTATTGCGCGTGAAAAAATAGCAGCAAATACGAAGTATATCCAAGAGGTGGAAAGCCGGATACTCGAGTTGATCAAAAGCGATGCATCGATGTACCTGAACTATCGGATTATTACGAGTATCAAAGGGATCGGGCCTGTAAATGGCTGGATGACGATAGCATACACAGAGAATTTTACAAGCTTTCCTGATGGACGGCATTATGCGGTATATGTGGGGGTAATCCCGTTTGAGCATACCTCGGGTACAAGTAAAAAAGGGCGGAGGCGGACGAGTAATCTGGCACAAAAAGAACTAAAGCAAGAACTTAACCAAGCGGCTAAAATAGCCATACAGCATGATCCTGAGTTGAAGGGCTATGCAGAAAGTAAACTAAAACATAAAGAATATGGGCTGGTATTAAACAACGTGAAATTCAAGCTAATCCT